>NZ_CM145717.1:8430000-11310836 GCF_055597465.1 Streptomyces yongxingensis | reverse complement strand
ACGCGACCGTCGAACGTCCCCTCACGGCTCGCCTTCGCCACCTCCTCGCTCACCGACTCGCGCGTCATCCTCGACCAGCCCGGCGCGGAGAAGCTGATCGGCCAGGGCGACGGACTGTTCCTGCCGATGGGGGCGAACACGCCCGCCCGTATGCAGGGCGCGTTCGTCACCGAAGACGAGATCGCGGCCGTCGTCCAGCACTGCAAGGACAAGACGGCGTCCGACTTCCGGGACGACGTCGTCATGGGCACCAAACAGAAGGAGGAGATCGACGAGGACATCGGCGACGACCTGAACCTGCTGTGCGAGGCGGCCGAGCTGGTCGTCTCCACCCAGTTCGGTTCGACGTCCATGCTTCAGCGCAAGCTGCATGTCGGCTTCGCCAAGGCCGGACGGCTGATGGACCTCATGGAATCCCGCAACATCGTCGGGCCCAGCAAGGGCTCCAAGGCGCGCGACGTCCTCGTGAAGCAGGATGAGCTGGACGAGGTATTGGCATTGCTCCGTCCCGAACCCGGCAGTGCGCAAGCAGAAGGCGCGGACACCGACAGCTTCCAACCCGGCGACGAACCCGACAACGTCCACCAGATCCAGCAGAGCTGACCCTCCAGTCGCTCCGTCTGGTCTTCGCCCACCCCGTGATCCTCGGGTGGGCGAGGACCGGACAGGCCGACTGGCCGCCATGCACGATCGTGCCCCGCCGACGAACCCGATGCCGGCGGGGGACAGGGCCTGCTGCCCACCGACGTCTGGAGGACCCACCCGTGCTCCTCCCTCGACGTCGCCGCCGGGTCGGTCGCTCCCGCAGCGCCCCGTTCGGCTGCCCCATGTCTGGAGCCTCTGGAAGGTGACTTAGCTCCAGCTCTGCGAGGTCTTAGGCCACCTGTTGTACGGCACTGGTCGGCCTGTGAAGGCATCCAGGAGAACTCGACTGCCGACTGGCCGATGCAGTTTCACCGTCAGCTCCTGGCCGTGCATCTCGCTGGTGCAGTCACCGTCCTTGGAGCCGGCGGTGTATGCGGACAGCACCACGCTGCCGCTTGTTTCCAGCACATCCACGGCAGGGCCGTTGTCGCAGGAGCCGTGGGTGGCGATCACGGTGACGGACCGGCCGCTGCCCGCAATTTTGATCAGCCCGCCGAGTGGCGCCAGCGCGTCGGTGGCTACCTGCCTCACCGGCTTGATGGGTTGCTCGGGGAGCTTGGAGGGCTCGACAGCGGCCCGTTTGAGCGGGGTGTCGTAGCCCTCCAAGGTGAACAACCATGCCGGGATGGTCGCCGGGCCACGGCTGGTCACCAGGGTCATCTCGCCCAGCTTGGCTCCTCTCACCGTCAAACGGGGTCCGGGGCTGCTGTCGCGGTCGAGGGCCTTGAACGCCTCCTGAGCTCCTATCAGCTGCCTTGTGACCGAAGCTCCCCGCTCCCACGTCACACGCCCATCCTTGCGCGGGGCGGAGGGGAGGCTGGCACGCAAGTCGAAGTTTCCAGTTCCATAAGCGCGGCTGTCAGCTTCGTTGTGGAAACCGCCCTTCGGTAACTGGACCACCTCACCCATCGGGTAGTAGCCCTGGTGCCACTGCTGAGCGGCCTTTGAGCCGTCCCATGCGTCGGCGACTTGCCGCGCGCGGTGCCCCGGTTGTGGCGCGGACTGAGTGTTGCGGACCTGAGCGCCGCTGTCGTCGGCCTTCTCGCCGCATCCGGCGGTGACCATGGCTGTTACGGCGCAGAGGGCGACGGCGAGAAGTGGACGGACGGTGCGTGCGGTGTTGGCATGCATGGTTTCCCCATGGGCTGACAGTGATGAATGGAGGTTGTGCAGCGGGGGTGCCGAGTTCTTACCGTCCTTTTGACGTATCAGTCCCGGTCCGGGTTCGATCCGCTCAGCCTGCTCATTTTTTGTTGCAGGCTACATTTTGTCGGCCTGCACCGACCGGCGTCGGTGCAGGCCATCTCTCACCGGTTGGTGGACCATCGCGCTGTGACTGCACTCGTGGACTGATCTGAGTCAGACGCCTAGTCTGCCCAGACCGCCCTGTACCTAGACAGATGCAGATTTTTACTCCCTGTGCTTAACAGGACTGCGTGGGGCCAGCTGCGGTGGAGCGACCACTGCACTGTGGATCGGAGCTCAGTAGACGGCAAGGTTGTGACTGATGATCACGTCTTGCACCGGGTGGTAGAGGGAATGGCGGTCGGGCTGCGGGTCGGTGTCGCCACAGGGCTCGTCGACATAGTTGCCGCCCGAGGTAATGCCCAGGGCGGCCGTTCCCGCGAACATGGCCCCTCCGCTGTCACCACGCACGCTGCAGTGGCTGGTCTCGATCATGTTGTAGAGCGTGACCCCGTCGTCGGGGTAATTGACGGTCGTGCTCGGCTTGAGCACGATGCCGTCGAGATCCTGACTGCGGGTGCCCGCACGCTTCGTCTTCTCCCCGTCTACGACCCAGCGCGATGACTTGATCTGTCCCTCCGAGCCATCCTTGTATTGGACCGTGCCGTATGGAGTGACGTCAGGATTGGTGTAGCCGACGATGGCCCAGTCTCCTGGCTCCCATTCCCAGTCGACCATCGTCCCGAGCTTGATGCCGCCGCCGTACCGGGACCAGGTGTAGTACCCACCGACCATGCAGTGTCCAGCGGTGAGCATGAACTTCTTGCCGCTGTCGTTCTGCACGTTGAACGCCGAGCTGCACAGCCGGTTGTCGGAGACGATGCCGACGCCACCACGCATTGCATAGTCAGTCCGTTCCAGCTTGCCCGAGAGCTTCTCGATCCGTACGGCGTCTCCGTGAGGCGCGGCTACCTCTTCGATCCGGGCGCGATCAGCAGCGGACACCCCGTCGAAGATCTCGACGGACACCTGGTTACTGCTCGGGTCGACGCCCCAGGCGGTGTTGGGGATGTCTGTCAGTCGGTCGAGCTCGGTGTGAATGGAGGCGAGCTCGTCTTTACTATGTGTGACGATCTCAGCTGTGCCGCCAGCATCTTGAACGGACTCTGCGGCGGCTGGGTCGGTGACCGCGATCGTAAGACGCCCACCCTTGTAGTAGATGCCGGCGGTACGGGCATCGCCGAGTTTGGCCGCTACCGCTGCCGCCTTAGCCGGGTCGGTGAGCGGTGCAGGGACTGCCTCGGCTCCCGGCGACAGGAACACGGTGAGTAAAGCGCCGACTGTCGCTGCGATTCCTGCGAGATGCATCCTGCGTCTTCGCATTGATTCCTCCATTTCGCGGGCCGATGTGCCCCGCGAGGCTCTCTACGCCTGTTTGCTAGACGATGAACAGAAAATAACAACTTGCATGACTGATGCAGGATTGGCTGGTCTGACCATGCTTGTGGCAAGAAGTCGACCTTCATGACTGCGGTTAATGAAATGCGAATCGGCGTTCAGGACTCATGCGGCGCGTAGGTCCTCTTGGCGAGCCCGATCACGATGGCGATGCGTCGTGCCCACTGCACGAAGCGGCCGCGCTCGTCACCGACAACGCCGGGCTTCGGGCCTGCTACGTCACCCGTGCTCTCGACCCGCAGGGAGAACGCGCCCCCTGATCCGGCCGGTCTCCGTCGGCCCCGCACCCCTTCGCCCTTGCGCGAGGGTGCGGGGCCGGCGGTTTCCGCCCGGCCACCCCGGCCCAGGACCCTTCCCTCGAAGGAGAAGCACGAGCATGACTACCATCACCCGGCGCGGCCTGCATGAGCGTGTAGTGAGCCTGTTCGGCCGCCGTATCGCCTACGGCAGCACCGCCGCGGTCGACGAGCGGCTGGGCCAGCAGACCTCGGCCGCGTACGGTCTGCAGGCCTGGCACGAGCAGCAGGCCACCGTCCGCAACACCAGTGCACTGGCTGTCCAGCCCGGCCTGCTCGATGTCCGCGGCCGCACCTCACCGAAGCCCTGTTCCTCGAGGGGCACCTCGCTGGGGCCCGCGCGAGCGACCTCAGCCCCGAGCTGATCGAGGCCCTGGAGCGGACCGTCGACCACAGCCACGAGCTGGCCGTGCTTCTGGCCACCGCTGCCCGCACCACCACCGCCGAGCCGGAGATCACCGACCCTGAACCCCGTCACCTATGTCCTCGGTGCCGCTGACCGGGCCTGCCGCGTGCTGGACCAGCTCACCGCCCCGTACGAGACGGCCGCGACCACCAGCACGACCCCGACGGACACCACCGCCTGAGCAGCACCTGGAACCCCCGGCCCCGGCCACTGCGGCCGGGGCTCCTTCCGCTGAAAGGCCCCGATGCAACCGATGCCCCTGCCTGCCGGCACCTTGTGTGCCCTGGTCGGCCCGCCCGGCTGCGGCAAGTCGACCCTCGCCCTGCAATACCCCGCCAGCTGGCGCATCTGCCTCGATCTCTTCCGGCTCGCCGCTACCGACTCCGAAGCCGACCAGACCGCTACCCCGGTCGCAGCCGATATCCAGAACCTGCTCCTGGACGCCCGACTGGCCCGGGGCCTCACCACGCTCCTCGACTCCACCAACGTCATGCCGCACGTGAGAGCCGGCCTGCTGGCCCGCGCCCGCTACTGGCAACGCCCCACCGCAGCAGTCCTGTTCGACGTCCCGCTCGCCACGGTGGAAGCACAGAACGCCTCCCGCGACCGAGTGGTTCCGGCCCACGTCGTACGCGAACTCCATGAGCTGACGTCCACCCGCGAACAGCTGCTCGCCGAAGGCTTCGGCACCGTCCACCTGGCCTCGCAGCTCATCACGGCGGGAGCAGAGCGGTGAGCCAGGCGGCGCCCGGCCCGCACCCTCACGCGCTCACCCCTGCCGAACTTCCGGACAGTGACCAGTGGTGGAACGGCTGCCCGTCCTGCCACCTGCCGATCCAGGGCGGTGCCGCCGGCCTCGCCGCTCACCGCCGCACCGTCCACAGCAGCGCGGGCGACCCGCGCACCCCGATCACCGTCCAGCTATGAGCGGCCACAGCCGCCCCGAATCCCTCCCCGGAGGACCGCATGGCACGCACCAAGCCCGTCACCTGGTACATGGCCACCCCGGCCGACGGGATCATCGAGCACAGCCGCCGGGCCGGAGTGCCGGTCAGCCTCGCCGACGCTGTCGGCCCGGTCATCGACCACCCCGCCCCGTGCCGCACCAAGTGGTACGACGAGACTGACTTCTCCTACTTCCGCATGGTCAAGCGTGTCGGCGAGGTGCTGGAGGACACCGGCATCTGGCCCGTCACCTGGCCGGTCCGGTTGTGGATCGTCGAACCGGCCAGCGACACCGGCAACTGGGGCCAGCGCTACTACCCCTACCGGCTGCTCTCCCACCAGATCCGCGTCGTTGAGGAGACCGACGCCTGGCAGGCGCTCGGAGCGGGCGGCCGCGAGGTCCTGGACGTCATCGCCCGCCAGATCCCCGAGCGCGCCCCCGGGTGGGCCGCCGACTGGGACGCCGACCCCGATTCGCATGCGCGACCGATGCTGGAACCGTCACCTGTGCGGCGGCCGGAACAGCGGCAGCGGCATGTGGGTGCAGTCGGTGGTCGGTGCGACCGCCCACGACCGGCGTGAGTCCGCCGCCCAGCGGTGGAACCAGCGCCTGGCAGGCGGCACCGTCGACAAGGTCCTCGCCACCTCTGGCGCCAGCCCGCAGGCCGTCACCTACGCCCGCGGCCGCGCCGCCGACCTCGTGACCGCCGCTCAGCACCAGGCGCGCTTCGACGCGTACGTGCTCGACACTCTGCGCGGCGTCGACCTCGACAACTCCGTCCCGGCCGCCGCCTGACGGATGCTCCGTGCCGCCCCAACCCGATTGCCCGGGGTTGGGGCGGTGCGGAGGACCGGACAGCCCCGCCCGGCCCTTCACCTCACCCACGAGAGGAGGAACACGTCTCATGACTGTTGTGCAACTCGCCTCCGCCCGCCGGGCCCAGGACGACAGCCCGCACCTCGGCGATGACACCGGCCTGGAGCCGATCGCCGCCCTGCACCAGCGGGTAAAGGCCTTCGACCTGTCCGAGCGGGAGCGGGAACGCGGCGAGGAAGCCGTCTTCCAGGCCGTGCTGACCGCCAACGCCGTGCTCACCGGCGCCTTCCCCGACACCCTCGACACCGTCGTGCAGCCCATTTCCTGGACCGGCTACCCGCCCGTCCCGGACATGCAGCTGATGGCCTCCGCCGTCACCTACCTCGGCTCCGCCGACAGGCAGCGCGGCTGGTGGCTCCACTACACCCGCCGCGAGGAGGGACATCGGCGAGGACGGCGACCTGGCCCACGTCCTCACCCTCATCACCCCCTGCTCCTGCGGCACCTACCTCACCGTGGAACTGGCAGACGAAGACCACCTGATCGTCCTGCTGGACGAACTCCACACCCCGCCCGGCGCCCCGGTCGACTGCGACTACCGCTTGCGCATCCGAGCCAGCAGCTACGCCGACCCCGCCCACACCAGCACCGAGCCGCCCTTCTGAGCCGGCTCATACTGGCGCTCGCTCACCCCGTGATCCCCGGGTGGGCGAGGGCCGACACATGGCCAGCCGTCGAAACGGCAGCTGGTCATCTGCAGACCTGAGCGGTGTCTTCACCCAGCAGGCTGTGCGGCCTCCCCTGCCGTCTCGGCAGTGATGGCCCAGCGCTCGTGGTCTCGCCATTCGCCGTTGATGAACTGGAAGGCGGTCGAATAGCCCTCGCGCTCGAAGCCCAGGCGCTTGATCAGGGCTAGTGAGGGCGTGTTGTCGGGCTGGATGTTGGCTTCCAGTCGGTGTAGTCCCAGTTCGCCGAAGGCGTGCTGGATGAGGAGCCCGAGCCCTTCGGTCATGTAGCCGTGGCCGGTCGTAGAGGCGTACGCGGTGTAGCCCAGAGTTCCGCTCTGTAGGGTGCCTCGGACGATGTTGTTGATGTTGACCCCGCCAACAATGGCGCCGGTGCTGCGCAAGCAGATCACGAAGCCTTCGTGCGTGGGCTGCTCGAACCGCTGAAGGTGGCTTTCGAACGCTGCCTCCGTGCTGTCCCGGGCGCCCAGCCAGCGCTGTAACATCTCGGCGCTGGCTTGAGCCAGCACCGTCAGCTCGTCGTAGTCCTGACGGCAGACGTGGCGGATGGCCACCCGCGGTCCTTGTAAAAGGTAGCTGCTGATTGCCATCCAGGGATCTTATGCAGCCGTCCGTCTGAGCTTCCCGTCACCGTACGCTTCCCCTCCGACGTGCTCCGCGAGGTCAAGCCGCGGGCCGAGGCCGACGACCGATCGGTGGCCTCGTAGATCCGCGCTGTCGAGCACGAGCTCAAGCGAGCGGCGCGGCCGAAGACCACACGCCGAACCACTGCTCGGCGCCGTACGCCTCGAATCGCTCGAGCTCGGTGAACCCGAGCTTCGCCGCGAGGCGCATCGAGCGGACGTTGGCGGTCTGGGTGTAGAGCACCACCGGCTCACCGGGAAGCGCGTCGGCAAACCAGTCGAGTGCCGCTGTGCACGCCTCGGTGGCGTACCCGCGTCCCCACGCCTCCGGCAGGAACAGGTAGCCGAGCTCGGTCTCCCCTGCCTCCAGGCGGTTCCCCGGACGCTCGGGGTCTTGCGGGTCGAGCTGGATGGTGCCGATCGTCGCTCCATCGAGCTCGACCACGAAGAAGCCAGGGCGCCGCCCGGGCACCTCGGGCATCGTGCGTTCGAGCTCGGCACGCGGTCGAGGACCACCGAGGTAGGTTCCCACCTCTGGCGAGGCGTTCAGCTCGATGACCGCTGCGCGGTCCCGCGCCTCGGACTCGCGGAGTACCAGCCGCTCGGTCTTTAACGGGGCAGGTGGCCAGGCGAGGGGTCTGAGGTCAGTCACGCCGGTCAAGCTAGCCAGCGGCTCGGCAGCGATCAAGTCGGCTGCTGAACGCTGGTCAGCCGGGGCTGTGAGGACCGCCTACGCAGCCGAGGTGGCTCGTCGATCATGAAATCACCTTGCTGCGGGTCGTCAGCCTGCGAGCCGGTCAAGCTCCTCACCGATCGCCTTGCGCAAGGCGTCGTGCTGCTGGCCGAGTGCATACCGTTCGTCGCTCCACCGCTCACGCGGATACAGCCACACGGGCTTACTCACGAGTTCGGTTGGCTCCCATTCGAACCGGGGCCACACATGCGCATGCAGGAACGGGTCGGTGTTCCCGAGAATCTCAAGGTTGACCCGCCGGAAGGCAGGATCCAACCGGCTGCAGGCGCGTTCGACGGCCTCCCCGAGCCTGTCCATGTCAGCTAGGAACGCCAGCCGCTTACTCCGAGGAAGCTCCGACAGTCGCTGAACAGCAGGAGCATCCGCCAGCAGCACCGAGTATCCGGGCAGGAACTGAACGTCCCCGACCACTGCGAACCCGGCCTTCAACCTCCGGAGCACCGTCGGATTCTCACCCCGAAGGGGGCTACCGATCCGGTCCTTCCGCCAGTCATCAGTCATGATCAGCGACCCTACACACGGCTGATCAACCAGGAGCTATTCCGCAACCAGACCGCTACCCCGGTCGCAGCCGATATCCAGAACCTGCTCCTGGACGTGCGACTCGCCCGGGGCCTCACCACGCTCCTCGACTCCACCAACGTCATGCCGCATCTGAGAGCCGGCCTGCTGGCCCGCGCCCGCTACTGGCAACGCCCCACCGCAGCAGTCCTGTTCGACGTCCCGCTCGCCACGGTGGAAGCACAGAACGCCTCCCGCGACCGAGTGGTTCCGGCCCACGTCATACGCGAACTCCATGAGCTGACGTCCACCCGCGAGCAGCTGCTCGCCGAAGGCTTCGGCACCGTCAACCTGGCCTCGCAGCTCGTCACGGCGGGAGCAGGGCGGTGAACTCGGCGGCGCCCGGCCGCTGGAACGACCCGTACAGCCGGGTCCGCGCTGCCGACAACGGCGACCTCGAGCTGTAGATCAACTCGGGACAGGCGCACATCGGCGTCCAAACCAGTTCGCCTGCCCCGGGCCCTTCCCAACCCGTACGAAACGAGAGGGAGAGCCCCAGTATGAACTCCGTCCTGTGTACACAGGCCCGAATCGGGCAGCGCGCACTCTTACTGACCACCGCCGCCGTCCCGGTGGCCGGCTGGACCGTCCACGCCATCGCCCTGCACCGGCGCCTGGCCGCCGCGAAGAAAGACCCGCTCACCGGGCTGCTGCGCCGCGACGCATACACCGCCCGGGCCCGGCAGGTCCTGCGCCGCCACGGCGACGACGTGTGCCTGGTCCTGGTCGACCAAGACCACTTCAAGGACGTCAACGACTCGCTTGGCCACCCGGCCGGGGACGCGGTGCTGCGTGCGACAGCCGACCGGCTCACGGCCTGGGCCGGACCCCGCGCGTCGGTCGGCAGGCTGGGCGGTGACGAGTTCGCCGTCGTGCTGCCTCTCCCCCGCGGCCGCCGCGACGTCCGCCTCGAGCAGCTGGTGCGGATGCTGCACACCCCGGTCACTCTCGAGGACGGGCAGGTCATCGACGTCGCCGCCTCGGTCGGCGTCGCGGCCCCGAACGCGATCGGCACCCGCGACCTGTCCCTGCTGCAGCGGGCCGCCGACGCGGCCCTCTATGAGGGCAAGCACTCCGGCCGCGCGCACTTCGCCACCAAGAAGCACGCGACGGTACCGTCCGTAAACGGCCGACGCGCGGGCCGCCCGGGCACGCACCTGTGGGGGCGAGCCGCATGAGCGCCGCCAAGCTCCTGCTGCCGGAAGGCGACTGGATCCGTGGCATCACGATCCGCCAGCCCTGGGCCACGTGCATCCTCGCGGGGAAGAACCCGGAGAACCGTCCCATGCACTGGCCGTGGCGTGGCTGGGTCCTGATCCACGCCGGGCAGAAGCTGGACCGCCCCGCCCTGCACGACCCGCTGGTAGCCATCGCGATCCGCGGCCGCGAACTGCACCGGGGCGCGGTCATCGGCATCGCCCGCCTCATCGACTGCCACCCCGACCAGGGCCCTGAGCAGTGCACGAGCCCCTGGGCACAGCGCGACGCGCACCACCTGGTCCTCGCCGACGTGCAGGAGCTCGCCCTGCCCGTGAACGCTACGGGCGCCCTTCCGGCCTGGAAGCCGAAGCCGGACCTGGTGGCGCAGGTGTTCCAGCAGCTGCCCGGCTTCCGACCGTGACCCACACCCAAGGAAGAAGCCGCCGGGAGCCGGGCCTGATCCCGGCGGCCTCTTCGAACGACCACGTCTGAACCCTCCACCGGAGGCCCTCGTGACCAGCAACCCGCAGCACAACCCTGACCACGCCCTCGCCTACCCCGAGCCCCCCGCTCACCCGAACTGGCGCCGCCGCGGCACGGCGAAATCCCGGCCGCTCACCCCGACCAGCAAAAGCGCAACCGCGAGCTCCTGGCCCTCGCCCAGCGCAAGCCCCGCACCAGCGCCGCGTAGGAGACCGGCCATGTTCACCGACATGAAAGAGGCCCTCGAAGCCGAGGCCCTCCAACCTGCGCACTATCCTGTCCGCGCCGGACCTCGCCGCAGGGCTCCTGGCCCTCGCCAATCGGCAGCGCCAGACGGGAGGCAACAGTCAGTGAGCCGTGCTGCTCCCGGGCTGCACCCGCACCCGCTCACCCCGGCCGACCTCCCGGCCGGGGACCAGTGGTGGCACGGCTGCCCCACTGCCACCTGCCGATCCAGGGTAGAGCAGTGCCTGTCGACAGGGTTCTGTCTACGAAGGCAGGTGGTCCTGGCAATTCGGCATGCCGGACTCAGTGGCTGGCGTCGCTGGCGTCGAGGATGTCGGTCTTGGCCGGAGGCCGCACATCCATCGGCTTGTCGAAGGCGCTGAACGATGTGGTGTTGTGGTAGTCAGCGCCTTTGTAGACGACCTTGAGGATGTATGGCTTGTCTTCGGCGGCGATGTGAAAGGTGTATGAGCCTCCCTTGTCCGCCTCGTCGGTCACCACCAGTGCAATCGTCGGGATGCCGTTGGTCTTGGCCGGGGTGCCCTTCGTTGGCACGCCAAAGGAGGCGAAGTTCCAGGTGCATTTGACAAGTCCGCTTCCCTCTTTCGCTTCGCTGGCGGGAGCCTTCACCCAGCGATTCTGGTCCTTCGGGGCGGGTGCGTCCTGGCCTGACCAGCGTTCGAGGTAAGCGCGGTTGGGGTGGATGTAGTCAGTTCCGCCGATGCGGATTTGTTCGAGGCGGGCACCTGTGGTCCAGGTTGTCTTGGACGCACACCTGTCTTTGAGATTGGTCGTCAGGTGAGCGGAAGCGTCATCACCGTCAGTCACGATGGTCTCTGTATCGATCGTCACCGACTTGAGCGCTTTCATCGCCTTGTTTGCATTGTCGAGCATCTGCTTAGCGGAGAGTTCCTTCTCTGCGGTTGTGCCGTCTGCGCAGCCGACCACGGCAGTCCCCATCGTCAGACAGGCCAGTAAAGCTGCCATAACGGTTGATATGGATCGCATAATCCCCCCAGGGTATGAACGGCTCACATTACTGAATGTGCTGACGCAAAAGGTACTGACGTCGTGTCCGGCCACGACCACTGAAGCCCGGGCATCTGCGTAAGCCTTCTGGCGAGCCCGTAGTGACGTGGTGTTGCGGCCGGCTCGCTCCTGGCTCGCCGCGAGACGCCGCTGGCTGAACGGGCGTTCGCGTGGTTCAGCCGCACGCTCAACAACTGCGAGCACGTGGTCAGGCCGACCAATTCGCAACGTGCTGGTGCGCTACCTCGAAGAACGCCGGCCCGGCGTCGACTACGGCACCTTCCGCGGACTGGCTAGAACGGGCGAGCGTACGGGTGGTCTCTCACCCGGTCGTAGATCCTGCGCAGCCACGGTTCACGGACTGCGGGGATCCGTGCCAGCGTGTGGAGGAACACGCCCCAGTCGGGCCGAAGCGGCTCCCACGGATACCGCGGTAGCGGATCGTCGCGTTGAACACCGTCGGGCAGCCCACCTGTCACGGGCAGCAGGAACGGTTCGTCAGGAGAGGCCAGTTGCTTCCATGCACCAGCGGGCATGGGAACGGCCTTGGCGGTGGCGGAGGCGAGCCACCTCTCCCCCGTCTGTGGGTGCTGCGGCACCAGCAAAATGCGGCGTGCCGATTCCCGAGCTGGAAGGCCCGGCCCCGCCAGCGCCACGGTCTTCGCTGGCCTCCCAGCGGGGAGCAGCGCATCGAGTGCGTGGCCGAACGCATCCGTGATCGGGCCGTTGGGAAGAGCCACGGGTGTGCCTTCCGAGGCTGCCAGCAGGTATGCCAGCCCGGCCCCCACGGCCGCAGCCCACTGTGGGTTCCAGCTGCCGTCTGGGGCGACCGGCGGGACAGCCCGCCATTTCTGCCATTCCCAACCGGTGGCCCAGCCGGTGGGCTGGTTGTCGGGCAGGGCACGTACGGCGTCCGGGGCGAACCACACCACCTGCCACAGCGAACAGTCGTCTATACGGGTGGCCACCGGCTGACGGCATTGCCTGCAGGCGAGGTTCGGGCCGTCGCGCCCGTCCAGCCCGCAGCAGTGGCCGCCGCATCGATCGGGGATCAGGACAGTGTCGCGTGCATCACCTGGTGCGATGACGATCGCTCCCGGGGGACCGAAGGAGAGCGACTCTGGCGCGAACACGCCGCGAGCTGCTGCGTCGTCCTCGCCGATCTCACTCCACAGGCGCCACGGCGGCCCCGTGGGCTCCGAATCCACGGCATACGTCCCCGGCTCCATGAGGACGGGGAGCAGTCCGTTGCCCCACTTCTGATGGGCGTGGACAGGCAGCGCGACCTGCACGAGCTGGCTACTGAGGACAGCGTCGCATCCCGCACACACGAATACCGTCATCCACACTCCCCGCCTCTGCCAGCGGATTATCTCGTTCACGCATGCGAGGGCCAACGGCTTTATCTATCGCCACGCGACGTTGACGGGCAGTTGCGCGGGCATCGCGGCCCGGCTGCCCACCGATGCGCCGCCACGCATTCCTCACCCTGCCCACCCCGCTGACGCGCAGCTCGGCCGCCGTCTTCTACACCCGCGGCCACGTCGCCGATCTGGCCACCGCCGCCCGTCATAGCAGCAGGCCGACCAGCACCGTCCGGGGCTCCACCGCCGCAGGTGGTCGACCGGCAGGGCGTGGTCGGCCCAGCGCAGGTGGCGCAGCGCTATCTCCCGTTCCCCGAGTCCCGCCGCCGCGTGGGTGCAGAGCAGCCCGAGCGGGGCGGGGCACGACGAACGTCCGGGCCGAGTGGTCCGGCGGCAACAGCCCCTCGACGGCGGTCAGCCGGTCGATGACCCGGCGCAGCGCGGCGCACCGTCGATGTCGCCGTTCAGCAGCCCTGGGCCTCCCGGACGGCGGCGACGGCCCGCTCCATGAGCGCGTCCGACGCGTCGTCGCCGCTCGGGTGTCCACCATCGTCGGCCATCGCGTCCCCTTCCCCGGGCGCGGCTGATGCTGCGTCCGTTAGTACCGCACTTTCCACCGGGGAGCTGGCCTGGGAAGGGCTCCCTGAAGCATCCAGCAGTCGGCCGCCGCCACGGTGGCAGTCCTCTCGGTGTGGAGTGTGTCGGCACCGCGAGAGCATTATCACGCCGTGATAATCCCCCGGCCTACGTTCTGCCGTGCGTGGCTGTCCCCCGTCTTAAATGATCTGGCTCCGAGTCGGGCTCCTGACCTGCGGCGACCAGTTCAGCTGAGACGCGGAGATGCTGGGAATCTCAGGTGATGTGGTCCTGGGCGGGTGAATGCCGGATGCTGTCTCAGCCGATCTGGTCCGGCTCCGCCGTTTCGAACTGATACCACGCCTGAGTCGTCAGCCACGACTGGTAGTCCCTGAAGGTCCTTGCGAGGCCGTCGGACTGTTCTCGCGCGTCGAAGAACCCGCTGAGGAGCCGGTGGAGCGCGGTCACCGCTGCGGTGTCGGCCTGCTGGGTGAGCGGGTGGACCCATTCCCCGGGGGCGAGGTGGCGGACGAGGATGGGCCAGGTCTGGTCGTGTCCTGTGCCGCGGCGAACTACGAGCCATTCCTGGAAACCTGCGAGCATGTTCCAGTTGCTTCCGGCGTCCAGACAGCTCCGTCCGCGTCGATGAACCGAACCTGGACGTCCGACGCATACTCCCAGGCGGGTAGCGCCTTCGCTGGCTCGCCCACGAGCACCTCCCCGCCGCCCTCGGCCCTGCACTGTGAGGGTGGGGCACCCAGCGGGGTCCCGTGCCCCGGACGCGGAAGGCGTCACCCCAATGAGCGACATCCCTGTGAGAGTCGAGCCGGGCGCTGTTTTACTCGGCCTGGTTCGAGGTCACGCGTCTTGGCCGGCTTCCTGAGCTGCACGCTCCAGCCGGCTTCGGTGGTTCGCCCACCACGCCGAGTCGCCCGGCGGCATGCTGTCGTTGCCCTTGTTCATCCCGACGGCACCGTCTATGAGCTCCCGGAGGATATCGGCGTGCCCGGCGTGCCGGTGCGTATCAGCGATCACTCGCACCACGGCATGATGCAACGTCACCTCGTCCCTGCCGTCGGGCCACCAGGGCACCCTGCCAGTCGTGTCCAGCGCCAGCGCGTCGATTGTCGCGTCCGCGTGCACCCACGCCCGGCGGTAAAGCTCCACGATGTACTCGCGTGACTCATCGGCGGTGGCCCACATATCCGCGTTCGACTCCGCACCGTCATCGAGCCAGGGCAGCGGCTCGCCGGACGGTCGCCCGAAGGTGTCGCCGAGGTAGCCCAGTTCCACACTGGCCACGTGTTTCACCAGGCCCAGGAGGTTCGTGCCGGTCGGCGTCAGCGGGCGGCGGATGTCGTACTCCGAGAGCCCTTCGAGCTTCCACAGCAGGGCATCACGGGCGGACTGCAAGTAAAGGTGAAGGTCAGCCTTGGCATCTGATGCGGTCATGCGGCCAGTCTGCCGCCCGCGCGATCTTTGTCCACCGCCTTTTCCACCGCTCGCGGCGAACCAGATCATCTGCCACGACGAGCGAATCGGACCAGATCACTTGAGACAGGGACCAGATCGACAGAGACGGGACAGTGGCTATCACGGCGTGATAGTTGGGAGCGCCTGTGACCTGTCTCAGTAGACGTGGGCCATCGTGAAGCCGTGACCTGGGGTGGTTCAGGTTGAGCGAGACGGCGAAGGATGGTCTGTCTCACTCAACCTGAGCAGTTGGCGCATGTTGGTTATGCGCCATTGTCGTGGCGGTGAGCGTGCCAGAGGTGTCTCAGGGCTTCGAGTTCGGTTCGAGGAAAGTGCTCGCCCCATTTCCCTCGGTAGGTGCTCTCGCCGTAGGTCCGACACACATCGTCGAAGCAGCGGACCACAGCCCAGGCGAGTGCATCGACGGGGAGTTGGGACGACCAGATCTCGGTGCCCCTCTTGTCGTGGTCGCTGCCGCGACGTAGTTCCAGCAAGCGGATCCAGACATCCGCAGCTGCACGGTAGAAGATCCACCGGTAAGCGGTCGGCTCGGCTTCAAACTGGGCGCGGGTTTCCGTCTCGCCCGCGACGAGCCGGGTCACCGCCATCAGGAAATCTTCGGGTGCGTTGTTGATGGAGGACGCGGTCAGCTCCGCTTTCGCTTGGTGATCCTCGACGACGCAGTCGGCCCACCCATGTGCCCCCAGCGTCCAGGTGATGCGCATGCTGGCTGTCACCGCGGCTCCCTGGTGAGAAAGTGCCGGACATCGGCCGCCAGGGAAGACATCTGCTCACCGGCCTCCAGCCAGGTGGTCACCGAGGCGCTCCAGCCGCCAGCGGCCCTCGGCCACGGCCGCGAAGTCCAGGTCAGCCCGACGTGGCCGCCGGACCGGAAGACGGCTGACACTGCGAGGTCACGGTCGTTGGTCTGCCAGCTCCGTTCGCCGTCCCATCCCTGGTAGTCGGCGGCGAGCTCTTCCAGGAACAGGACCAGATCGCTGTCCCAGAGCCAGGCGACGACCTCATTGACTCGGGCGGCCAAGCCTGGAGCCTGCAGTTCGACGGCGTAGTGCACGGAGTCTTCGTCGAAGCTGAACCGATCGCAGAACCTCACACCGACAGACGAGTTGTCCTGGCAGCGGATCGTCACGCCGGTCTCATCGCCGGTGCTGGTATCTGAGGTGGTCATGGGCGGAACGCTAGGTCAGCAGCACGTTTGGCGTCACTTGGATTCGCTGTCGGTGGGGTGGAGAACGGCTTCGGCGACTTCCTGGACACGCTCCATAGTGATGCCGATCCGCTGTTCGACTGCGAGAGGGTGGTCGGTCGGCTCCAGCTCGATGAAGGGACGCTGTCCGATGGGGCGGGTGTGGACGTGGGTCTTCAAAATTGACGGTGCTGGGCGGATAGAGGAAGAGGTCGGTGGACAGCCAACCGAAATACGGGCCCCGCCAACAGACCCCGAGGCCGGGCGAATGCCACCCGCAACTCTGCTGCCACCGGATCTCGCCGCACCCGCGGATGCCGGTAGCCCGACAATCAGCGCAGATTCGCCGCCAGCACCGGATCGAGCACTCCCACCCGCTCAAAGCCCCAGCCCACCCGTGCGCAGGCCGCTGCCGTGACCTCGAACTTCACCGCATCCTCGGGCTCTATCCGGTCGTCGGGACGCACGTCCAACACCGCACCGGTGCCGTCCCGACGGCGCACAAAATAGTCCGGAGTGTGGCTGACCCGTCGGTTCCGGCCGTCAGACCGCCACGAGAGCCGGAACGGCTGCGACGCCATCGCCACCACGCCCGGATCACAGTCCAGCCGCATCAGCTGACCGAGCTCTACCCACGACTCGTAACCCACCAACTCGGCACCTGTGGCAGCCCAATACCAGCCGGGGAAACTGCGCTGACCCCGGTACGACGGGAATGCCCGCACCTGCCTGGCCGCCTCGAAAGGCGCTGGCCACATCACCTCAAGCGGTCCCTCATGCAGCTCACCGCGAGCGTCGACGTACTCCAGCCGGAAGTCCTCAGCCTCCACCAGCCACCCCCACCCCGCGCTGACCACGTACAACGACCTGTGACTGAATGCTTGAGTCGGCCCCGCTGAACGTCGTCGTGGCCCGCTCGGCGATGTTCGGCTCTCACCTGTGTGCTGATAGGACGTCGCGGAGAGCAAGAGGGGAGCGGCCGGTCAGCTGGGTGTAGTCGTTTCGGACTCGATCCCAGCGCTGTTGGCGCACCGAGGCGAACATGGACGAAAAGGCGTAGAGCCACCAGGGATCCAGTCCGGTCGCCGCCGTCTCGGCAGAGTAGGTGCCAGCCGGGATGTCCACGTAGGCGACAGGCGTTTCCCACACCTCCGCCGTGATCGAGGCGATGCCTGCCAGGTCCACCGACTCGGGTCCCGTGATGTCATGGTGACGGCCGGTCGGCTCACCCACCGCGAGGGCTGCGAGGGCGCGTGCCACGTCGTCGCGCGCCACCAGGGAGACCCGGCCATCCGCTGCCGGAAGCCTCAGCAGCCCGGTCGCGCGCGCCTCGGTGAGCCAGCCTTGGAAGAACTCGATGTACAGCGAAGCCCTGGCGATCGAGCACGGCACGCCGGAGGCCAGAAGCAGATCCTCAGTGAGCCGGTTGACCACGGCGTAACAGAACGGGGACGCCGTGTCGGCGTCGACGCTGCTCAGCGCCGCGACATGGCCGACGCGCTCAGCCGCCACGGCGGCGACAACGTTGCGGTGGTGCAGCAGCACCCGTGCATCGGGCCCGTCACTGGAGACGAAGACCAGAGTGTCCACGCCCTTCAGCGCCGCACGCAGAGCGGGCGCATCGGCGTAGTCGGCGACGGCGACCTCCACCTGCTGCGGAAACGCCTCGGCGGGCAGCTTCCGCCTGGTCATCGCTACGACGTTCACGTCGGCCCGGTCCGCGAGCAACTGCACGACCCGCCCGCCCAGGCTGCCTGCCGCCCCCGTCACCGCGATGCGCATCGTTGCCCCCGTCGCCTTGTCACCAGTCGCACACCCGTAGGCAGTCAAGCGCGGCAGCGGCTCAGAAAGAGCGAGACAGAACAGCAGATGGCCAAGGGTGACTGAGACGCAGGGGTAGATGGCTCAGATAGACCGAGACTGGCCCACCTTCAGCGAGACAGGTCAGCCTGGCTCGGATCCGAGGAAGAAGGAGCGTGATTATCACGCCGTGATAGCTGAAGCCCACTGACTCTACCTAGGTAACGTGTCCGTGCTTGATTCCATCATGCTCGTTAGCAAGGTGTCAGGCATGGCTTCTCCTGCTTCCGCTGGCGACCGCGAGAAGGTCGTCTCCAAACTCCCCGGGTGGCTCCGCCAGGACCTCAAAGTCCGTACCGCCCAACTCGGCACCGAAATCCAGACCGCCGTCACGCAAGGCATCACCTACTGGTGCGACCTCGCATCGACCCCGCCCACTGTCGACACCTCCGGCGCCGACTCCTTCTCCACCTGGCTCCCTACAGGCCAGTGGGAAACCTTCAAGGCCACGGCATCCGACCGCAAGGTCTCGATCATCCAGGGCCTCGCCCAGGCCGTACAGCTCTGGCTGCAGAAACACCCCGCGCCCACCGTGCAGAGACCAGAGATCCCTCGCCGCATCATCACCTGCAACCAAAAAGGCGGCGTCGGGAAGACCGCTGTCGCCGCAGGCACCGGCGAGGCCACGGCGGAAGACTCGAACGCTCTCTACCCGGTGCGCATCTCCAAGCACTTCGCTGCAGCGCTGCTCAAGGAGAGTGCGAGCGACACCAGCGACAACGGTTCAGACCCGCTGGCCATAGAGGACCGGCCCGGCCTCGGCCTGCGCGTCCTGCTCGTGGACTTCGACCCCCAGTGCCACCTCACCCAACAACTCGGGCACACTCCGCTGCCCATGGACGGTGACAGCCTCACCAAGCACATGGGCGGCGAACCCGCCGGCAAGCTCCGCGACCTTATCGTCCCTATCGAAGTCGATCAGTTCGGCGACCGCCTGCACCTCCTGCCCAGCTGCAACGACGCCTTCCTCCTCGACGTCAAACTCGCCGGCGTCCGCGCACGTGAAGCCGCCCTCGAACGAGCCCTCGCACCGATCGAAGCCGACTTCGACGTCATCATCGTCGACTGCCCGCCCAGCCTGGGCCTGAGCATGGATGCCGCCGTCTACTACGGCCGCCGCCGCGAGAACGAACCTCCAGGCTCCTCCGGCGCCCTCGTCGTCGTCCAGGCAGAAGACAGCTCAGCCGACGCCTACACCCTCCTGACCACCCAGATCGAAGACCTCGGAACCGACCTCGGCCTGGACATCGACTACCTCGGCATCGTCGTCAACCACTACGACGCCCGCCGCAGCTACATCGCCACCTCCTCCCTCCAAGCCTGGATGGACATAAGGGACCCCCGAGTCGTCGGCGTCATCGGCGACCTCAAGGAACAAAAAGAAGCAGTCCGCGTGAAACGCCCCCTCCTCGCCTACTCCCCCAAGTGCGACCAGGCAGTCGGCATGCGCGCACTGGCACGGGAGATCTCATGAGCAGCAAAGCCTCGAAACTCGGAGCGAGCGCCTCATTCGGCCAGGCCCGACCCGTCAGCGCCCGCCGCGCTGCGATCAGCGCAGCCACCGGAGCACGCACCGAAGGCGTACCCGACCCCACAGAGCTGCCCGTCGACCAGATCAGCCAGAATCCCGACAACCCCCGCGACCACCTCCGCGACCTCGAGGACATCACGCAGAGCATCAAGGAACTCGGCGTCATCAACGCGATCACTGTCGCCAGCATCGACGCCTACCTACAGGAACGCCCCGACCGCGCCGACGACCTGGACGAAGGCGCCAAGTACGTCGTCGTGGACGGCCACCGGCGCCTCGAAGGTTCCCGCCGCGTAGGCAAGGACACCATCAAAGTGATGGTCGACGACGCCCGCGTGGCAACCGATGAGGCCCTCCTTGAGGCCGCGTTCGTCGCCAACTTCCATCGCGACGACATGACCGACCTCGAGCAAGCCCACGTCCTGGAATCGCTGGTTAAGTTCTACGGCAGCCAGACCAAAGCCTCGCAGCGGCTCGGCCTCCCCCAGGCGACAATCTCCTCCAAGCTGTCACTGCTCAAGCTCTCCCCCGACTCCAGGCCGAACTGGTCAGCGGCCAGCGGCAAGTCGAACACGTCCGGAACCTTGGCAAGCTCAGTCCCGAAGAACAACGGGCTGCGGCGGACACCCGAGCCGCAGAAGCCAAGCGGCGCGCAGAACAGAAGCGAAACAACCAGAAGGCGGCAACACCAGCCGCAACCCCCGGCTCTGCCCCAAAGCAGAAGACTGACGACTATCACGCCGTGATAAGTCAGGACGCAGGCCAGACAACCACAGAGGCATCAGAGGAGGGAGCAACCGCCCAGGCCCCGGCCAAGACGGCGACTGGTACAACTTCCGCCACCGTGCCGGCGCAGCCCGCCGAGCGGGGAAGGAACTCCACGGATCGGAGCGAGGGGCAAGACACTGTCCAGACGGTGCCATGGCGTGATGTACCTGCGGTCGCCAAGCTCATCCACGCTCACATGACGGACGAGGAACGTCGTGAGTTGGTCGCCCTGCTCCAAGCTTGAACCATTGGCACAGCCAGGGAGAAGCGACCTCAACGGCATCCCAGCCGTCCGGATCCGGCGCCGGACGCAGAAGAGTAGCGAGGTGCGCCAGTGCGGCAGACAAACCTCAACCTGGCGACGGGATCGTGCACTCTGGTACGCCGTGGTGCGCACCGATTGACTCGGTGCGCACCACCCGTCCCTTCCTTTGGGAATCAGGCGGGACCGCCTCCCGCGAGGGGAGCGTCGGTGAGGAACGCCTGGCGCCTCACCGGCCGACCCTGCAGGCCATTCCGCTCAAGGTCTCGCTTCGGCTGTTCTTGAGGAAGACGACTCTTTCTGCGCCAGCGTGGGGCACGCTTGGCCGTGGAGGATGTCGCATGTCTGGTACCACGCTCCCGAGACCTTCACAGCGTAGGGGCACTCGGACTTGGCGTACTGGTATCTCCAGGCGCTCTGGTTCGTGCTGCCGTCTTTGCACAGGGCTGTTGTCCGCACATACAGACCGGTGCCATCGCAGTTGACGTGGAAGCGCTCCGCGCCTCCGGGACCTTTCTCATCGAACCATGACGTGCACGCAGCCGCTTGGGCCGAAGCCGGTGTGCTTGCTGCAGCGGGGACCGCAGCGAATGCGGAGCAGAGCAGCGCGGTAGCAGCCAAGCCAGCTGCGATGCGGTGATTCATTCTGTTTCTCCCCTTTGCCTGATCTTTGGCCGGTGAGCGGACCCGGCCCGACATGTACCTGCCTGATCGGCCGGACTTCGAGCGAATGAGCATCGCCATCAGAATGTCGGGGGGATGCTGAGAAGTCCTTGTGCATCCGTGCACGGTTATTGACGATGCGTGTCAGGCCAGCAGCTGTGATGGTCGCTCAGCGTAGATCCCAGCGACCGTACGCATCTGTAGGTCAATCGGGATCGGCAGTGCCCTCCGCCTCCGGCCCGCTACGACGCTGACCTCTTCCGAGGGGGTCTCTTGGTGGATGTTTCTTTCCCGCTGGACGCGACACGGCGGACGGTAGACGCTTCCCCTCGCTCTCCGGCGTCAGCTGCCTGCGGGTTCGGGCTGGGCAGGCTGTACACGCTTCACTGCTCGGCTGGGCGAGTTCGCGTAGCGCCCGGTGGCGGGTGAGGTCCGCGTCGTCGGTCGGTAACCAGGCGGCGTTACCACCACCCTCGCAGCGAACGGTTCCCCCGCCCTGTTCAACAACCGCCTCCAGGCGCTCGCCCCGTGACGTGCGCGGCATCGCTGTCAACGTGCGTTCACACTTCCGCTGCGCGCCCTGCAGCGTGGGAGCTGTGAAAGCCGCTCAGTGCCGATGACCCGTCCCACGGGGTGCTACCCGGAGTCGGCTTTCCGCTGACCTGGTAAGCCGTTAGTTGTCCAGCGGGCAATGAGCCGACCAGGCAGCCTGCGCTAGTTCCCGAGCACGTCTGGCTCACAGACTCGGGAGCGATGCCGTAGAGCGAACGTCAAGAAAGCTGCCACTGAAGGTCAATGACACCCGTAGTCAGGATCCCGCAGGATCAGAACCAGGTGAAACCGGGGAGGAAAGCGAGGAGCGCGTGCTTAAAACACGCATCAAGATCGTTCTTGCCGCTGCGGCGGCCACAACACTTGGCGGCCTCATGTTTCCGTCCCCCGCGTTCGCGGGGGAGAACGGACCGCGTATCTGCACCGCCACTGTCGCGGGTAAGTCATGCCGCGGATACGCAGAATTTCTGCACAACGGGGACAAGTTCCGAGTGGTCGACCAGGATGCCGACGGCCTCGGTGTTGTCCTTTTCTACTGGACCAACGGAAGCGGCTACCGCTACGACTACACAGGCGGTAAGGGCGAGCGAATCTACATTGTTCCCAGGCCGGAGGGAACCAAGATCACCTATCGGGTCGGTCTTCTGAAGAAGGGCGGCATCGTCATCAGCGAGTCCCTCTCACGTGTGGTTTCCGGCGTAGCCTGAGCGCATCTGTTCGAAGCTTCCTGAGGACTGACGTGAGCTGAGCAGGGATAGATGGAGGGCTGGTTTCTTGAGCTTGAGAAACCAGCCCTTGTCCTCACCCGTATGGAACGCTGATGATCTGCCCGAACGAGGCCCGACCGCCGGCCGTGCGCGAGCGGTGCTACCCCACCGACACTACGGACGCCGAATGGGCCGTCCTCGAACCGCTGCTGCCCGTCCCGGCCTGTCGGCTTCCCGCGGGCGGGCGCCCGGAGAAGCATCCGCGCCGCAACGTGGTCGATGCCATTCGCTACGTCAATGACAATGGGATCAAGTGGAGGGCCGTTCCCGTCGACTTCGGGATCCCCTGGCGCACGGTCTACGGGTTTTTCCAGCGATGGCGGGCGAGCGGGGACCTGGCCGTAGACATGCGCGGGATGGCTCTGGCCGTCATGGTCACCCCTGCATCCCCGCACGACAGTATCCCCGCGCGCGATCAGCTTTTCCGTCTGCGTCTGACCCATTCCGAACTCGCCGTCGCCTGGGCGGACTCCGCCTACGGTGGAACCCTCGTCGACTGGTCCCACACCTTTCTCGGGATCACCCTCAAGACGGTGCCCCGCCGCAAGGACCAGGACGGCTTCGCCGTCCTTGCCAAACGGTGGCGTGTCGAGCGCGCGAGTTCGTGGATCATGAGAGCCCGCAGAAACGTGCGCGACTACGAGCGGCTCATCTCCCACAGCGAGGCCCACATCACCTGGACCTTCATCACCCTCATGGTCCGCCGACTCACCCGCCCTCCCCGGCCGCCCCGGACCCAGCCGCACCCCGTTGAACCGGTGGAAGCGGCCGGCAAGCCCATACCCATCCGCATCAGGATGCAGCAGCCACAGACGATCCGATTGGCCCGCACCGCCTTGCGCTGATCGTTGCTTTCAGCCTGCCTCGTGATCGACCCGCCAACTTGTTCAAGTCCGGCTGGATCTCCTTCAAGGAAACAGAAGTGGCCGCCGGGGAGTCTGTCAGCTGTGGATCAGCAAATCCATGATCCCCCAGGTCTCTTTCGATCAACGGGACCGGCGGGTGCAGGGTGAGAAGACGATCACTCTCCAGGAAGGGCCAGCGTGGCGACGGCTTCCTGGAGAGGACCGCTGTCCGCTCCTTGGCGGAAGGCGGCCGTGGTCGGGCCGGCGGCGGGGTCAGATGGCGGGTCCGTCGAGGTAGGTGTAGGTGCTCTGGGAGCTGCCGCCGAGGGTGCTGACGATGATGGTGATTCCGCCGGCGGGGTGGGGCGGGGCGGCTGCGGTGATCATCTGGTCGGAGATGACGGCGAAGGGCGCGGGAGTGTTGTCGAAGGTGACTGCCTGGGTGGTGGCGAGGTTGGCGCCGGTGATGGTGACCTCGGTGCCGCCGGCGGTTGATCCGGTGTCGGGGCTGACGGCAGTCAGGGAGGGGGTGTCGAGGTAGGTGAAGGTCAGGCCGTTGGCGTTTCCGACGGGGGTGATGACGGTGACGGACACCGGGCCGGTGGATGGAGCGCCGGGGATGCCGACCGTGACGGCGGTGTCGGTGACGGACTGGATGGTGGCCACTCTGGA
Source organism: Streptomyces yongxingensis (assembly GCF_055597465.1). Lineage (NCBI taxonomy): Bacteria > Bacillati > Actinomycetota > Actinomycetes > Kitasatosporales > Streptomycetaceae > Streptomyces > Streptomyces yongxingensis. Next base: position 11,286,923 of record NZ_CM145717.1, on the reverse strand, counting down.
GCCGAAGCGCACCGAGGTGGTCCCGGTCAGGTTGGCTCCGGTGATGACCGCGGTGCCTCCGCCGGCAACGGAACCCATGGTCGGGGTGATCCCGGTCAGCAGTGGGGTGGGGCGGTAGTAGAAGGTGCCGAAGACGCCGGTGCCGCCCGGGGTGGTGACGGTCACGGGGACCGCGCCCTGTCCGGCGGGGGTGCGGACCGTGACCGAGGTCGCGGTGTTGGCCAGGATGGTGGCGAGCCTGTCGCCGAAGTGCACGGCGGTTGCGCCGGCCAGATCGTGGCCTCGAATGGTCACGATGATGCCACCGGCGGTGGTGCCCTGGCTGGGTACGAGCGTCAGGGCGATCACGCTGACGGCGTTGTCGGCGTTGTCCGTCACGTACAGCCGGTTCCCGGCAGGGGTGACCGCGACGCAGACGGGGCCGTTGCCGACCGGGATGCTGCCGGTGGCGGTGTTGGTGGCGGTGTCGATCACGCTCACGGCGTTGTCGGTGAAGTCGGTGGTGTAGACGGCGGTCCCGTCCGGACTCACGGCCACGAAACGCGGCAGGGTGCCGACGCCGATGGTGGCGATGGCGGTGGTGGTGGCGGTGTCGATCACACTGACGCTGTTGCTCCCCGCATTGCAGACATAGGCGCGGGTGCCGTCCGGGCTGAAGGCGACGATCACCGGCACGTCGCCGGCGGTGAAGCTGCCCGTGACGGTGTTGGTCGCGGTGTCGATCACGCTGACGGAGCTGTCGCCGACGCAGCAGACGTAGGCGTGGGCGCCGTCGGGGGTGACGGCGACGCCGACCGGCATGGGGCCGGTGGTCACGGTAGCGGTGACGGTGTTGGTCGCGGTGTCGATCACGCTAAGGGTGTTGGCGCCCTGGCTGGTGACGTAGGCGCGGGCGCCGTCGGGGGAGAGCGCCACCGCGACGGCTGCGGCACCGACCGCGATGGTGGCCGTGAGGGTGTTGGTGGCAGTGTCGATCACCCCGAGGGTGCCGTCGTCGAACAGGGTCACGTAGGCGCGTGTGCCGTCCGGCGAGACCGCCGTGAGGAACGGGCCACCGCCGGTGGTGATGGTCGCGGTGACGGAGTTGGTGACGGTGTCGATCACGCTGATGGTGTTCGATGCCCGGTTCGCGACGTAGCCGCGTCCCCCGTCCGGAGTCAGTGCCACCCCCAGTGGCGAGTTGCCGACGGGGATGGTGGCGTCAGCCGGCGGCAGCACCGTGGAGCGTTGCCGAGGCAGCGCGACGGCGGCCAGCAGGGGATCAGGTCGGGTCAAGACGGTCATGGCGCAGCCTTTCTGAGCGCGTATCGGGGAACCGCAGCCACTGCCCGGGCGGAGACGCAGTCCCGGGCAGGGACGTCGGTTGATGCCACTGCGGGGTTCCGCCTGCGGCAGCGCGGCCCGCGCTCCAGGCGGCAGATGGCCCTCATGGCCGAACGACCACGCCAAAAGAACCGCGGCAACCACCTACAGCACGTTCCCCGGCAAAGGATGGGCGGCCCACCGCCGGCGTCGGGTGTGATGGCCAGGCCCACCGGACCATCCCCCACCGGCACGGTGACGGTGGCCAGCGGCATGGTCCGGGCCGTTGGCGACCAGAGCCTGGGAGGTTGGTGCCCGGCCGCACAGGCGGCTCCCCCCAGGGCTTCCGCCGGCAGTGATGCCATCTGTCACTCTCCCCCTTTGGAGTAAACCGGCTCCCGGAACGTGGCGAGCGACGAGGGCCGCAGGACCCTTAGATCCCGGGTGCCGCCACACGGGTGTAGACGACGTTGTTGCTGGTGCCGCCGGGCGTGGTGACCGTCACGTTCACCGGTCCGGCGGGCCCGGCCGGGGCGAGGGCGGTGACCCAGGTGTCGGAGACGACGGTGAAGGAGGCGGGTGTGGTGCCGAAGCGCACCGAGTTGGTCGTGGTGAGTCCGCTGCCGAAGAGCGTGACCGTGGTCCCGGCGTCGAGCGGCCCCTGGGTCGGCGACAGTCCGGTGAGGACGGGCGTGGCGATGTAGGTATACGGGATGCCGTTGCTGGTGCCGCCCGGGGTCACCACCGTGATCTGCACGGTGCCGGTGCCCGGCGGCGCCACCGCCGTGATCTGCGTGGCCGAGACCACCGTGAACGACGAAGCGGACGCCGCACCGAAGCGTACCGCCGTCGCACCGAGGAGGTTGGTGCCGGTGAGGGTGACGGTGGTGCCGCCGGAGACAGGACCCGTGGCGGGTGAGGAGCCGGTGAGGGTGGGGACGCCGACGTAGAAATACGTGAGCCCGTTGCTGGTGCCGCCCGGTCCGGTCACGGTGATCTGCACCGGCCCGGCGGCCCCCGGCGGGGCCACCGCGCTGATCTGGCTGGCCGAGACGACGGTGAACGACAAGGCGGGCGTGGAGCCGAACGCGACGGCCAAGACGCCTGTGAGGCCGCTACCGCTGAGTGTCACCGTGTTCCCGCCTCCGAGGGGGCCCTGCCCCGGGGAGACAGACGTGAGCACGGGCGCGGGCGCGGATACATAGCTGTATGCCATGCCGTTGCTGGTGCCGCCCGGTCCGGTCACGGTGATCTGTACGGTGCCGCTGCCCGGCGGCGCCACCGCCGTGATCTGCGTAGCCGAGACCACCGTGAAGGAGGTGGCGCTGACGGCTCCGAACCTGACCACCGTCGCACCCAGCAGATTGGTGCCGGTCAGCGTGACCGTCGTACCGCCCGAGGCAGGACCCGAGGCGGGCGAGACTCCTGTGAGAGCGGGGGCGGGGGTGGCGGCATAGCTGTATGCCACGCCGTTGCTCGTCCCGCCCGGCCCGGTCACGGTGATCTGCACGGTGCCGCTGCCGGGCGGGGCCACCGCCGTGATCTGCGTGGCCGACACCACGGTGAACGATGGAGCAAACATCTGGCCGAAGCGGACCGCCGTGATCTGGGTGAAGTTGCTCCCGGTCAACGTGACCGGGGTCCCGCCGCCGGGGGAACCGGCGGCGGGAGTCACGGAACTGATCACAGGAGGGGACGCCACGGCCGTCGAAGGACCGGTGCCTGTACCTGCTTGAGGCGTGTTCAGGATGGATCTCCTTCTGGCGCGTCGTACCACGGTGTGATCAGATCCCCGGACTGGCCAGGTACTGGAACGGGGTCGGGGATGTCGCGCTGCCAGCCACCGTGGTGACCGTGATGTCGGCGGGCCCGGGCGCCCCGTCCGCGGTGGGCGGTGAGACCGCGGAGACGGTGGTGTCGTTGATGACGGTGAAAGGGGCCGGGATACCGCCGAAGGTGACCGACTGGGTGGTGGCGAAGCCGGTGCCCGGGATGGTCACCGCGGTGCCGCCGGAGGCGGGTCCGGAGGTGGGGGTGGCGGTGCCGATGGTGGGCGTGTCGACATAGGTGTAGGAGAAGCCGTTGTTGGTGCCCCCCGTGGTGGTGACGCTGACCCCGACCGCTCCGGCCGCCGCACCCGCCGGTACCGCAACGGTGATGCTGCTGTCGGAGACGACGGTGGGCGTCGCGGTGTTGGCGCCGAAATGCACCGCTGTGGCCGTCGACAGCCCGGTGCCGGTGATGGTGACGATGTTGCCGCCCGCCAGCGGACCGGCGGTGGCGCTCAGAGCGGACTTGAAGGGCGCGCCGACGTAGAAGAAGTTCAGCGGGTTGCTGGTGCCGCCCGGGGTGGTCACGGTCACCGGTACCACTCCGTTGCCGGCCGGTGTGGTGACCGTGACCGAGGTGGGGGTGTCGCCGGTGATGGTGGCCAGCTTGGAGCCGAAGTGCACCGCCGTGGCTCCGCCGAGGTTGCTGCCGGTGATAGTGACGGACTGACCGCCACCACTCGATCCTGAGCTGGGGTTGATGGGCATGACTGCCTCCATGGTCGATCGGGTGGAGCCGCACAACGACGCCCCCTGGGGACCAGGCCGGATACCATCACGGTGCGGATCACAGTCCTCGGCGATGCCGAGTCAGCCGGTGAAGCCGCAACCACGGGCTGAGCGCACAGCGGGTGGTCAGCCGGTACCGCCAGCGCACGTCCGCGCGAGGATGGCTCGGTCCCGAGGGTTGTCGCCGATCGCGGTAGTGGGGCGGGCGCTCACAGCCCGCCGGGAGAATCCACGGCGTCACCGCCGCCGGTACGACGCCGATCAGGCAATACGGCGTCAACCGTCTCCGGGGAAGGGCAACCCACCGGATCGGACGATTCCAGTAATCCATCCGGGTAACCCTGTGCCAATACCCTTGTACTGACAGTCACCCCAATGGCCGGGCGCGCGCATCGCTGTCCGCCACGCGTCACACGCCGGGCTCACAGCCGCCACCCAGGGCACACAGAACGCACCATACGTCTTGCGATCACGCCCTCATGGAGCATCGGCTTCAGCTGAATGATCAAAGAATCAGACGGCGTCGCACACTCCGGCCCTGAGTTCGCAAACAGCTTCCCACTGATCCCGTTCCGCACAGGGACGCCTCCGGAGCCATTCACTCCACGGCGATCGCCGCGTCCTGACGCTCCGAGTTCCGGCACCCCACACGCCCACCAGTTACGTAACGTCACAGATCACCGGTTCTGACACAGCTTCTGAGCTGGTGGAACCAGTGCTGAGCCTCGCGGTCCTCGCCGAGCTCGTAGTGGCGCAGGTGGAGGCAGTAGGCGGCGGCGCGGTGGCCGGCGCCCGCGGCCAGCTTCCACCAGAACTCGGCACTTTCGGGGTGTCCGGTCAGATACAGCAGACAGCCGAAGACCAGGGCGCCGTCGATGTCCAGCTGCTCCGCGACCGCTACGGGGTCCGGCTCTTCCCCGGCCTGGGCGGGATCCTCGGCCAGGCGGTCGACGTGACTGGCAGCCCCCGGCTCGTTGAGGACCCAGCGCGAGACCACGCTCAGGCGCTGCTGGGCCTGGGCGGCCCGGGCGAGGCCCGGGTTCGGGGAGGTGAGAGCGGCGTCGGCGGCCAGTCGGCGAAGACCGGCCGCGACGTCGAAAGACCGGGAAGACGTGGGAATGGCGACCTCGGCCAGGAGAGCATCGAGAGCGGTCACTGTCCGTTTCCTTCCTTGGCTTCCTGGGATTTGGCGGGGAGTCCCAGCTGCACTCGCAGACGTTCCTTGGCTTTGCGGCAGTGGTAGTCCACGGTGCGGTCGCTCAGGCCCATGAACCAGGCGATCCGGGAGGTGGGGTATTGCAGGATCGCTTCCTCCGCTGCTCGGCGGCCGCCGAGCTGGGTCTCGGCGTAGTCGTGGAAGAGCTCCTGGTGTCCGAGCGAGGTAGAAGGCCTCGAAGTCCAGCGGGAGCTGCAGCGGAGTGCGCACCGGCTGAGGCGCTCCTGCGTCCGGAGACGCGGCGCTTTCGGAAGTGCTGTCACCGATCACATCGGCCTCCCGGCAGCGTCACGCATCGCGGGGACATCCATCGCACGGTTCCTCTTCGCCGAGGTTGGGGTGGACACGACGCACAACAGGTGTACGTCGAAGGCTTCTTGGGCCTCGTGTTCCACCTAAGCGATTTCCGGGCCGAACCACGCATCCGCAACCCGAGAAAAACTACTCAGTGATCTCTAACCGGCACGGTAAGTAATTTTATGTGAAAGTACATGACACGTGATCAAATCCCTGACCAGCGCAAGTGCAGACACGCCATCCACGGGGACGGCCAGGGTCGACCACGTAGGTGGCCGACGTCACACACGAGCAGGCGTCGCGCAGACCGGAACGAACGGCCCCGTCACGCCGGGCGACAACGCCGAGCACGAGGCGTGCATCGCCCGCACAGAGGGAGATGGTCTCGGTTGGGGTGGCGCGTCGAAAGGGTTTGTCACGCGGTCGGATGTCGACGATGATCACCTCATGACGACCAGAAAGGGCCATGCCGTCTAGGCGCCCCGCTCCGCTCTCCACCGCTCGCGCGCCGCCGATCGCCACTGACCGCAGTGCCCGATGGCCGTGACCGCCCACCCAGGAGAGCCCGCCCGTGCAGAAGACCGCCCTCGTTCCCTACGCCCACCTGCCCCGAGCGCACCACGGTCGCCACGTTCTGGCCAGCACCATCGACATCTTTGGCGCCGCACACTGGCTGCTCGCCGAACGTGCTCCGGAGCCCGGCGGCGATGTCCTGCCCTTCGACGCGCTGGTCGTTTCCGTCGGTCCGGGCGGCAACGTCGAACTCACCGAGTTGAGCGCCGTACGGGCCCGCTGGCCGCACCTGGACCGCCTGCCCGACGGCGGGTTCGTTGTTGCCGCGTCTCGCTCCCGCCGGTACGAGGACGCGGACCAGGTCCAGGTCTTCGACGCGCTCGGCCGCGAGACCTCATCCTTCTCCGTCGGGGACGCCATCGAGCACCTGCTCGTGGACGAATCCGCCCATATCTGGGTCGGGCACTTCGACGAGAACCCGGCCGGAATCCGCCGCTGGAGCGCCACAGGCCGGCTCGCCTGGACCTCAGACGGCGCCCGCATCCCCGGTCTCTTCGACTGCTACGCCCTGAACGTGTCGGGCACCGCCGCCTGGGCATGCCCATACACGGACTTCCCACTCGTCGAGATACGCCCCAACCGCCCCGACCAGCCCGTGAGAGTGTGGACGAACCGCGTACGGGGCGCCCATGCGGTGGCCGTCCACGGCGATCGGGTCGCCTTCTACGGCGGCTACGGCGAGGAGCGGGACCGACTCGCCCACGGAGAGCTCACCGAAACATCCGTGGAGCCGACGGACGTCGGCCTGCTCGCCCTGCCCGATGGCGCTGCCCCCGGCCGCCGGCGGGTCGTCGGCCGAGGAAGCAGGATCTACGTCCAGGCCGAGCACGTTCACCGCGTGGGGGGGGTGTTCGACCTCAGCAGCTGATTTCCAGCACCGGAAAGACCATTTCTACCCGGTAGCCGACCATCAGACGGCCAGTCCTGCAAGCAGCTTGCCGCAGCGCGGGCCGACGAGGACCAGACGGTCTTCGACCAGGTGATCGAAATCTTCGACGAGCAGGTGCCCGGCGCTCTTCTGCTGCGCAGGTCTCCTCACGCCGGGGCGGGACCCACGGCCCCGGCGCGGGTTCCACCACCCGACACGAGCAGGCGCGCTGGCTTGCGCCCGGCGTCGGTCAGGCCGATTCTGAGCACCAGAGCTGTCCATCCGGGCCAGGTGCCGCGCTCAGTCACAAGTCACCGGGCATCCCAACCAGCCGGTCCTACAGTCAGGCGGGCTGATCCGAGGAGCCGAGCACGCCACGCTCGCGCAGTTGGGCAATGTGTTCCAGTCCGCCGGGCCGGTACAGCGGCGCCGCATTGATGTCGGCCTCGGCGACGCTCATCCGGCGGACGCTGCCCGTCTCGAGCCGGGCAGCAGCAGGAGGCTGTGGCTGCGGGCCGTGGCCGAGCGGCCGACGCGTGATGCTCATAGCAGCTGATCGTATGTCCACGCACCGGCTCGACCGCGCCGTCGCACACAGATCCGCGCACTGTGTGCCCACCGGCCCGGAGCGGCGTCCGAAGCCCGCGGCTTCACCCCCGAGACCAATACCGGGAAATCCACGGGGTGTTGTCTCCTTACGACGCTGTCAGGTGTCGCTGGCCATGGCGTCGGCGTGCTCACCCGGCGCTCGTGCTCCGGCTTTTGGCCGGTGGCCCGTCTCGACGCACTATCCAAGCCGAGCCAGCCATCTGGTGTGGCCGGATGCAGCCGAATGCTGATCTTCTGCTGCGCTGGCCGGGCACGCCGGGATGAAACTTCCGCTCCCCGAGGACTGATCGGCGATCATCTCCGATGATGGGGACCGCCCCGGGGCAATTGGATCAAGCAACGCTGGGAGTACGTTCATGGCGGTAGAGGCCGGCGCATGGCAGGAGGACCGCGTCGCGGGGCGGGTATGGACAGTACGCCTGGACCCCTACGGCCGCCCTTCCGCCGGCTCGGTCCGGCTCTCCTGCTCCCGCCCGGCCTGCGCCGATCAACGCTTTCCCGGCTCTGCTACGGGACGCAAGGCCGCGGTCGAACACGTCAACATGCACCTGGCCCGCATTCGCACAGGCGGCGGGCCGCGCAGCGAGGCGTGGTGTGCCTGCCGCGCCGCCGACTGCGCATGGCACACCCCCACCGACACCGTCGTCGGACCGCGCGGAGGGGTGCGGCCGGTGGTGGAGGCGGTGCGGTGCGGCGGTCCGATGGTCCTGACGGTGTACGCGGACCGTGCGGGGAGGCTGTGGCGGATCGCGGAGATGTGCGCGCGGTGCGCGGCCGCCACGCCCGGCTGCCGTGTCCTGGACACCGCCCCGCCGGCCCGTACCGCCCCGGCCGGGACGGACCAGGCGGCCGGGAAACCAGCCGCGGAAGGGGATCCCTCGGGCGGCACGGTCGGTAATGGTGCGGCGGCGGTCTTCTCCGACCATGGCCCCTCCCCCGCCGCCGGCGCTTCGTCTCCGCCAACGTCGGTCCCTCGTGCCCGCGCCGCCTCACCCAGGGCGTCCCGGCGGGCGAAGCGGTGGGGGAAGATCGCGCAGCGGATCGTGCCGCACGACCTTCAGCCCGACGCTCTGCGGATGGAGCTCATCGAACTCGGGGACGCGTTCCGCGCCTACCAGCAGCGCACGAGCCCGACCTCGCCCTCCTCGCCGGACTCCACGAGCGCAAGGCCCGAGCCTTCGCCTCCTGGGCCGACGTCAGTGGCGACGGCTCCCTGCGCCACGAGGCGAAGCGTGCCGAGAAGGCCGCGCCGACCACCCGCGAGATGCACGCCAACCGTGGCTGGCCAGACCGTCGGTGACACGGCAGGCAGCAACCAGCTGGCGGTCGGTGACAGGGTGAGCGGCAACCAGCTGGTGGAACGGCTGCTGACCCGGCAGCAGGCCGCCCACGCCCGGGCCGTGCTGGACTACGTCGCCGCCCACTCCCACCCGGAGGCCGAGGTGCGCCTGGCGGTGCTCATGCTCACCCTGCGGGCCGCGCGCGCCGGCACCGGGAACGTCACCGGCCAGGACTTGACCGGCTGGCTCCAAGACGATGCCGAGCGGGTGCTTGGGCAGCTGGTCGCGGACGGCTGGCTGCGCCTGCCCGGCACCGTCGCCGCGGTGATGGCCTCCCGCCCCGAGGACCCCGTCGAGGTCACCGTCCCCACGCTGCTGCCTGAGCAGCCCCGCCCGTTCACTTTCGGCAAGACCATCCGCGCGAGGATCTCCGGCTGGGCCCAGAAAGTCGTGGGTGACCGGAAGATCCGCAAGAAGAAGCTGGGCGCCGCCACCCGGCTCCTGGCCCTGTACACCGCCGCCCACGCCCGCCCCGAGGGCCGCCTCGGACGCGCCGAGGACGGCAGGCCGCACCTGGACCAGGCCGCCGCGTTCACCGCCCTGCCACCCGAGGAAGTCACCGAGCACGCCGGACTGCTGATCACTGCCGACTGGCTCGCCGAAACCGACACCGCCGGAGACCGGCTGCGCGGACAGCTTGCTGAGCACGTCCTGCCGCTGGGAGGGCTGCTGTAGCCCGCCGAGGTCTCCGCCCCCGCCCCACCTCTCGCGCTCGACCGCCCCGGGGCTCCACGTCTTCGCCGCGCTCGCAGAGTTCATCCGAGAACTGATCGTGCAGGGCACCCACGAGGGCCTGGCGGCAGCGCGGGCCCGGGGGAACGCATCGGGCGGCCGCCAGCCATGGATGCGGAACAGATTCGGCACGCCCGCGCGCTGCTCGCGCAGCCGGACAACACGATCATGTCGATCGTGAAGCTGCTCGGAGTCTCCCGCACGACGCTGTACAAGTACGTGCCGGAGCTGGCCACAGGGCGGGGCTCCCTCATCGCTGGTTCGGCGCCAGCTCTCCCCTCTCCTCGCGCCTGACACCGCGCAGCCTCCGCACGGGGCCCGGCTTGTTGGCAGGGCCCCGTGCGCCTACGGGCTCTTCTCCCGTTTCCACAGCAGTGATCCGTGCTCTGACCCTGTCATCCGCAGCAAGGTGCGGGGGTAGGGAAGTGCTCTCTTTGGGGCGGGCAGATACCAGTTGCTCAACCGTCAGACCTTGCGCCTTCTCCAGGTGGGCCCCGCTCAGGTGCACCTTCTCCAGGTGGGCCCCGCTCAGGTGCGCCTTCTCCAGATGGGCCCCGCTCAGAGCTGCTCTCTCCAGGTGGGCCGCGATCAGGAACGCTCTCTCCAGGTGGGCTCCGATCAGGAGCGCCCCCTCCAGGTGGGCTCTGATCAGGAGCGCTTCCTCTAGGCGGGCCTCGGACAGGTCCGCCCCCTTGAGGTGGGCCCCGCGCAGGTCCGCCCTCATGAGGTGGGCCCCGCGCAGGTCCGCCCGGCGTAGGTTGGTGTATCGAAGGTTGGGCCCGAAGGGCTCGTCACGGTCCTGCGGCCGACGGCCGAGCACAGTTAGTGCTGCCTGGACAGATTCTGTCGGGCGCGGGTCCCCATTGTGCTCAGCGGCGTGTCCGTGTGGCCGCACGGCGACTCGCGCCACCGCCTGCCAGAGCTGGCGGGCAGGCCACAAAGGCTTGTGCGTGGAGGGCTCAGTCGGGGCGGTGGCGTGCTCGCGGACGAATGCGGCAAGGACCTCAACGATGGTGGCATGATCCTTCGCCGAGTCCCGCATGATGCGCTCCAGCGCGTAGATCCCTCCGAGTTGCTCGACTGGCTTGTCGGAGGCGATTTGGCTGATGGCCTTGGTGTAGCGGTCGGTGACCTGTCCTTCGCGGTTCTGGTGCAAGGTGCGGTGGGTGTAGAGGATGCCGACTGCCGCTAGGCCGCCAGCGCCCATGGCCAGGAGTGCCGTGCGCACACCGGTAACGGCGGTCGCTTGAGGCTGGGTGATCTTGGGGAGGTAGTGAGCATCGAGCCACCAGGGAACTTGCCACAGCGCCATCCCTACAGCGCCGATTCCGCCGAGTGCCGTCAGGATGCCCCACACCCACATCCATGGCTTCCGCAGCCACCACCGGTTCTTCATGCCCTCCAGGCAATGTATTTCTAGCCTTACCGGACTGCTCGACTCGGCCGTCCGCTCGCGCAGATCACCCAGACGGAGGCCGCCGCGGTCCGCGAGAACACCGAGGCCCGGCAGGAGCAAGGCCCGCGCCTGAGCACGGCAAGCGCAACTGTGACGCCGTGCCGGGCTGGTTGAACGGCCTTCCTTAGGTCGTAAGGAGCTCCTCGAACAGCTGGCCATCGTAGTCGCGGCTCCATCGCACGCTGTTCGCGTCGGTGAACTCAAAGGACACTGGTGTGGCCGTGGGGGAACTTGGTTCAGGGGTCTGGTCCAAGACGGGCGTCGGCGGGGTTCATGCCGCAGTCGACGAGGCGCGTGTACGGCATCGCGCGGTGCAGGGCCTCGACGGCCGGGTCCAGCGCCTCGAGCGCGGCGACCGGCTGGTCGGCCGACCAGGACAACGCGGTGCGCAGCTCATCGACCAGGGCGGCAAGCTCCGTGCCGTCAGCCGCTGCGCCAAAGAGCACGAAGTCCGGACGGGCCAGGTAGGCGACGGCGCCGAACTCGCGCAGGTACGCCGTGTACACGCCGTCCCCGTCGTTGACGTCCTGGCCGAGCCGCACGATGCGGCAGCCGAGCCGGTCGAGGAAGGTCAGCTGATCCGCGGTGAGCGCCGGGGGTGCAGACGAGGGTGAAGCCGCGCCCGACGACGTCGTCGAACCGCCCGGTCCGAGCGCCGGCGGTGACGCGTCCCAGCGGGACGAGGTCGCCGACGGGGCGCTTCACGGTACCGTCCGCCTCATGATGGAGAACGCCCTCGGTGACCATGGCACCACGCTCCATCGGCGGCGGTCCTCCGGGTCGAGACATACAGCGGCGTGGTGGAGGGCGCGCACACGGAACTGAAGGCGCTGGAACACGGGTTCTTGGCGATCTTCACTGCCGAGATCCTCTTACGGATGGTGGCCCACGGGGACCGGCCTCGGGACTTCTTCCGCGATCCCTGGAACCTGTTCAACGTGGCGGTCGTGGCGCTGGCCTTCCTCCCCATCACCCGTGAGAACGCGACGGTTCTGCGGCTGCTGCGCATGGCACGGGTACCGCGGGCCGCGCGGTTCCTGCCACAGATACGGGTGGTGATCACGGCCACCGGCAAGGGCCTGCCCGGCACACTGAGTTTCCTGCTGGTCGGCACGCTGCTGCTGTATGTGTACGCCATGGTCGGCTGGGTGTTCTTCGCCGATGACGACCCGGAACACTACGGCTCGATCGGCCGGGCCGTCCTGACGCTCTTCCTGCTCATCACCCTGGACGGGCTGGGGGACGCGGCACGGGCGGGAGACGAACTCGCAGCGGACCTGGGCGGCACAAGCAGCACCTGCCGATGCCTGGCGCCTGCCGACGAGGATGGGGGCGGTGGGCTCGCGTCCCGGGCGGATAGGCCGACCGAATCAGCGCGGTCCAGTGCCGCCGCTCGCACCGCCCGGCTCGGTGTCCGTCACCCGGGAGCTGATCACAGCGTTGATTGCTAGACTTTGAAAGTCTAGTCTTGACTGGATACATCGTGACCGGCCCCCGATGGAGGAAGCGTGAGAGCCGCCGACAGCAGGGCACGCGTCGGCCGCCTGGTCTGGATGGACACGGACCTGTGGAAGCGGCGGGTGAAGCAGCGTGCCGAGGGCAACGGCCTGGCCCGAGCCCGCTCGCGGGTACTCGAGGCACTCCTGGCGGCGTACGCCGAAGGGTCGCTCGGCGCGCCCGTGCCGGCTGGCAGCACGTTCGGCACGGTGGAACGGGGCGGGTGCCGTGTCTACCTCGATGACAGCGTGTGCGAGAGAGCAGAGGCCAGGTGGAAGATTCAAGAGCAGGCCCGTCGGGGAGGCGACCCCGGGTTCGGGCTGCTGTGTGAGGTGCTGCTGAGGGAGTATGCCGAGGGGCGCGTCGAGCTGCGGATCACGGCGGCTCCCGCCGGGAGCGCTGGAAGCGTGGCGGCATGAGCGAGGCAGCAGCGGACGGGCACGAAGCCCTCATTCCGCAGCCCAATACCACGGCGGAGGACCTGCGCGCGGCTGTGGTGCAGATCGCGCCGAACCAGGTGGCCGTATTCGACGCCGAGCGGACGGCAGCGGTGGAGGCGGCCCGCAGCCAGGTCGACGCAGCCCCCATGCGCCGGTTCCTGAGGCGGTGGGCGCTCACGGTGGCGATCGAGCGCGTTCCGGCGCGGGCGGCGCGACTGAGCGAGCTGGAGGCCCGAGCAGGGCAGGTGGAGAGTCTGGCCGAGGGACGTGCCATCGCCGCCGAGGTGGCGGCCATCCACGCGGAGGCAGCGGCCGAGGCCGGGATCGACGGGCGGACCGCCGGGTGACCGAAGACGCCCGACAGGGGTGGCGCTGGGAGTACGAGCCCGACTACGAGCACGTAGCGAAGGGGCTGTCCGAACGCGTGGTCGGGGAGGTGGAGCGGCTCGCCGGGCAACTCGTGGACCTGGCCGAGATGGGCATCGACGTCACGGCCATCGGAGAAGGCCCGAGGCCGGGAGCCGCAGGCGGTGTGCGGCGCCTACCGGTCCTGGACGACGGGTTCATGCTGGTCCTGCCACTCCCCCGCCTGCAACTCGTCGCCGTCACATACATCTGCCCGCCATTCGCCGACCTGTAGCCCCTTTCGCGCCCCGAACTGCCGGCCGTCGCCGTGCCAACCGTCAGGGGCGAGGTCGGCGGCAATGGGGGGACCCCGGCACACTCATCGCGTTCGCGGACGACTTGGCCACCGCACGCTCGGTCAGCTACCGCGACCTGGACCGGAGTCGGCCAGCACGCCGACGCGACACAGACCGAACACGCCATCGCCGCCCTGTACGCGCTCACCGGCTGCTACGACGCGCCCGGTGGGCACGTCGTCTTGCCGCAGCAATCGCTCGCCAGGGTGGCCCTGCCGCCGACACCCGAGCAGGCGGCGAAGGCGTTGGGTCTCGGCGAGCACCCTCTGGGCCCCCGGGCATCCGGCTGGGTCACCGCACGGGCCCTGTGCAGGTCGATCATCGACGGGGATCCGTACCGGGTGCGGGCCCTGGTCTCCTTCGACGGGAACCTGCTGCTCTCCCGGCCCGATCCGGTGCGCACGGCTTAGGCCCTGCGGCGGCCCGAATTCGGCGCGCACATCGATCTGTTCGAGAATCCCACGCGCGGTTCGCCGACATCCTCCTGCCCGCCAATACTCCCTGGGAGCGAGAAGGTCTGCGAGCGGGCTTCGAAGGTCTCGCACCGTGCCCAGCAGCGCGTGCAGCTGCGCCCCCGCATGCTCGACCCGCTCGGCGAGTCCCGCTCCGACCTCGGCATCGTCTTCGGCCTCGCCGACCGGCTGGGTCTTGGAGACGAGTTCTTCGGCGGTGACATCCAGACGGCGTGGAACCATCAGCTCGAGCCCCTCGGCCTGACCGTGGACGAGCTCCGCGCGGCCCCCGGCGGCGTGGACGTGCCGCTGCCGACACCGTACCGGAAGTACGCCGAGACCGCGCCCGACGGGCAGGTCACCACATTCGCGACACCGACCGAGCGGGTGGAGCTGTACTCACAGCGGCTGCGAGACCACGGCTACTCCCCGGTGCCCACATCCGCCGGACCAGCCACCGACCCCGACTTGTCACTCACCTTGAGCTGCGCCAAGAACGGCTACTTCCGCCACAGCCAGCACCGCGGGCTGTCGTCACTGCGCAAGCGCTTCCCCGAACCCCTCGTCGACATCTGCGAGCAGGCTGCCGCAGACCGGGGCATCGCCGAGGGTGACCTGGTGGAGATCACGACGCGCAACGCCGTCGTGCGGTGCCCGGGTCGACCCCGGCCTGCACTCCGACACGGTGGTCGCCGAGTACGGGTGGTGGCAGAGCGCTCCCGACCTCGCACTACCCGGATCGGCGCCGCTGGCAGGCGGCGGACAGAACTACAACCCGCTCATCGACGGCACCTCGCACGATCCGATCAGCGGCTCGGTACCGATGCGCTCGACACCCTGTGACGTCCGTCGGATATCGACCGCGACATGGGCCGGGCCGCACGAGTTCGTCGTGGAGTCGGCCGACGACGTGACCGAGGACATCCGGGAGCTGCTCCGTCCGGGCGACGGAGGTCCGCTGCCGGAGTTCCGGCCCGGCCGGCACATCACCCTCGCCGAGGCCGGCGCCCCGGGCACCACCCGCACGTGCTCGCTGACCGGCGCGGCACGGAGCAATGGACTCGAAACGCATCGGCTTGCCGTCCGACGGGTCGACGGCGGCGCGTTCTCCCCGACCGTGCACCACAGCTTCACCGCCGGAGCCCGGGTATGGGTGACCGCGCCGTCCGGCCTGTTCGCGATCCCGGTCGACCACGACCAACCGGTGGTGCTGCTCGCGGCCGGGGTCGGCATCACCCCCTTCCTCGGCTACCTCGAGACACTGGCGGGCCGTCGGCGGCTCGGTCCCCGAGGTGACCTGGACCCGGGCTGACGGCACACTGCTCGAACTCGGTGACAAGGCAGGTCTGACGCACCGAGTGGATGCCGCATCGGCCAGTGCGAGAGCTGCGCCGTCACCGTCCTGAACGGCCAGGTCGCCCACCTGGTGGCTCCGGCCGACGACCTGCCCGGCCATCAAGCCCTGACATGCCAGGCCATGCCGGTCATGGACGTCGTGCTTGATATCCAGGGGCAGTCGGCCAGGAGGTCGACCCCCGTGCCCGCCCGGCATCGCTGTCTCCTTGTGTTTGTGAGGATGCTGTGGGTGACAGGACATAGGGGCTTCCGGCCTCCGGCGCCCTTCCCTACCCTCCGTTGTTCATGGCAATGAACAACGCGCAGCAGTCCCAAGGGCACAACGGACACAGCCGCAGACGCTTCCTGACGGCGACCGGGGGCGCCGTCGCCGGAGTCGTCGGCGGGGGAACGGTCGGCGCCTTGGGGGCCGCCGGCAGCGCGGCCGCGGCCTCCTCCGGCAAACGCGTCGCGGTCCTCGGCGGTGGAGTCTCCGGCCTCAGTGCCGCCCACGAACTCGCCGAACGCGGCTACGAGGTCACGGTCTACGAGTACTACGACGCCCTCGGCGGCAAGGCCCGCTCAATGGACGTCCCCGGGACCGGAACGGGCGGCCGCAAGCCGCTTCCCGGCGAGCACGGCTTCCGTTTCTTCCCCGGCTTCTACCGGAATCTGCCGGACACCATGCGCCGCATCCCCTTCCCGGGCAACGCGAACGGCGTCCACGGCAACCTCCGCGGTGGTACGGAGGAGTTGTTCGCGCGCGGCTCGGGCCGCCCGGATCTGCACTTCCCGCTCCGCCGGGCCACCACCCCACCCGCCCCCGGCGACCTCACCCCGTCCTGGATCCGCGACCAGATCCTGTCGGTGCTGGATCTCGCCACTCACCTGCCCGCCGACGAGGCCGCCTACTTCGCCGGCCGCCTCCTGGTCCACCTCACCAGTTGCGACGCCCGCCGCGAGGGGCAGTGGGAAAAGGTCCCATGGTGGGACTTCATCCGGGCCGGCGAGATGAGCCGCGAGTACCAGGTGCTTCTCGGCATCGGTCAGACCCGCAACCTCGTCGCCACCCGCGCCGAGATCGCCTCCACGCGCACCGTCGGCCGCGTCATCATCGAGGCCCTCATCCTGTGGGGCCTGCTCGGCCGCGGCATGGACGGCGACGCGGACATCGACCGGGTGCTGAACGCCCCGACCAGCGAGGCGTGGATCGACCCCTGGGAGCGGCATCTGCGCTCCCTGAGCGTCGAGTTCGTGCTCGGCACCGAGGTCCGGGAGGTGGTGTACGACGGCGGTCGGGTGACCGGCGTACGGGTGGCGGCTCGCGACGGCGGCCGGCAGCGCACCATCACCGCCGACCATTACATCTCCGCCCTCCCGGTCGAGCACGCGCGCGTGACCTGGGGCCCGGCCCTGCGGGCCGCCGACCCGCAGCTCGGGCGGTGCGACGCGCTGAAGACGGACTGGATGACCGGCGTGATGTTCTACCTGCGCACGCCCACCCCCGTCGTGCACGGCCACATCAACTGTCTCGACTCCCCGTGGGCGGTCACCGGAATCGGCCAGACACAGTTCTGGGACGTACGGGACTTCTCACGCGACTACGGGGACGGGCGGGCCCACGAGTGCCTGTCCGCGATCATCTCCGAGTGGGACAAGCCCGGCATCCTGTACGGCAAGACGGCCCGTGAGTGCACCAAGGACGAGATCGTCACCGAACTGTGGGCCCAGCTGAAGGACGGGCTGAACGACTCCGGCAAGACGGCGCTCAGGGACGATGACCGGCTCGGCTGGTTCATGGACCCGGCGGTGACGGGCCTCGGCGGCCCCGATCCGCAGAACCGCGAACAGCTCCTCATCCACCCCACCGGCACCCTCCACAACCGCCCGTCGGCGAGGACAGCGGTGCCGAACTTCTTCCTCGCGGGTGACTACGTCCGTACGGATGTGGACCTGGCGACCATGGAGGGCGCCAACGAGTCCGCGCGACGTGCCGTCAACGCACTCCTGGACGCGGACAATTCGGGCGCCGAGCGGTGTCACATCTGGGAGTTGTTCCGGCCGCCGGAGATGGAGCCCCTGAAGCGGATCGACGAAGTGCGCTATCGGCTGGGGCTGCCCAACACCTTCGACCTGGCGTAGCCGCCGGCATCGAAATCCCCGGCGACGAGCACGGCTTCCAATGGGGCTCCGTCCAGGCCCAGCCTCCTGTGGAGCGGGCCTGTCCGGTAGTCCGCTACAGACGCGGGGTGCGCGCCTCGATCCGGTAGTCGAAGGCGGCACCGCCGACACCGACCGTGGTCACCCCGCCGTCGACGGTAAGGACGGCCCCGTTGACGTAGGACGCGGCGGGCGACAGCAGCCAGTTGATCGCCTCGGCGACCTCCTCCGGATCACCCGGCATCGGGTCGCAGTGCCACCGCAACGGGGCAGCCCGGATGGCGCCCCGCCGCGGTGTCCCCGCGTGCCGGTCAGTCGGCCGGGGTCAGGGCGACCTCGGCGCTGCCCGAGAGGGACGGCAGGCCGTCCGGGGGCGTGTCCGTGTAGGTGGCGTTGAAGACCGCCTTGAGGTTGTCCGAACCGGAGTGACCGCCGTCCACGAACGTCTTGAACGATCCGGAGCAGCCGTTGCTCGTCGACAGCGGGTGGCCGTGCGAGTCGTGGCCGAGGATGAACGAGACGCTGACCTTCGAGCAGTCCACCGGCTGGTCATCGGTGACGGTGACCTGCCAGGTGACCGTGTCGCCCCAGTGGAACGCCGTGCCGCCGTGCGGAGCCGGGTCGGTGGTGAGTGAGACGACCGGCGCCTTGTTGCCGACGACGACGGGAACGGACGCGGAGGCCGAGCGCCCGGTGCTGTCGGTGACCTTCAGCGTGGCGTCGTAGACGCCGTTCTTGGTGAACGTGTGCTTCGGGTTCGCCTCCCTGGAGTCCACGGTGCCGTCGGCGTCGAAGTCCCACGCGTAGCGGAGGGCGTCACCGTCGGCGTCCTTCGTGCCGGCGCTGGAGAGCTGGACCGTCAGCGGGCTGGTGCCGTTGACCACGTCCGCGGCGACCTTGGGCTCCGGGGTGCGGTTGCCCCGAGTGAAGTCGATGCGGGAGAGCTGGGCCTCGGGCAGTTCCGCGAAGTACCCGGTGCCGTACTCGAGGACGTACAGCGCGCCGTCCGGGCCGAATTCGGCGTCGATCGGGCCGTCCGTTTTGATCGAGGGCATCGCGTCCTCGATCTTCTGGACCTCGTTCTTCTTGCCGAGGGTGATGGCCTTCATCTGGTCGCGGGTCCACTCGTAGAAGAGCGGCTTGCCGTCGAAGTACTGGGGCCAGCGGTTCTGGGCCTTGTTCCGCTGGTCGTAGCGGTACGCCGGGCCGCCCATGGGGCCGATGCCGCCCGTGCCGAGCTCGGGGAACGTCGGGGAGGCGTCGTAGCCGTATACGATCTCCGCGTCCGTGACCGGGGGCAGCACGCTCCGGCCGGTGTTGTGGCGCGAGTCGTTGACCGGCTTGGCGCAGTTGAACGCGCCGCTGGAGGTCTTGGTCGCGAAGTCGTAGTCCTGGTACGGCTTGTCCTGAGTCACGCAGAACGGCCAGCCGTAGTTGGCGGGGCGGTCGATGACCATCCAGCGCCCCTGGCCGGCGGGGCCGCGGTCGGGACTGGCGGTTTTGGCGTCGGGTGAGTAGTCGCCGACGTAGACCTCGCCCGTCTTGTCGTCCACCCCGAAGCGGAACGGGTTGCGCAGACCCATGGCGTAGATCTCCGGACGGGTCTTCGGGGTGCCCGGCGCGAAGAGGTTGCCGTCCGGTATCGCGTAGCCGCCGTCGCGCTTGGCCTTGATGCGCAGGACCTTGCCGCGCAGGTCGTTGGTGCTGCCCGCGGTGCGCCGCGCGTCGTAGGCCGGGTTGCGGTCGGGTCGGTCGTCGAGCGGGGCGTAGCCGTCGGAGGAGAACGGATTGGTGTCGTCGCCGGTCGACAGGAACAGGTTGCCCTTGTGGTCGAAGTCGATCTTGCCGCCGACGTGGCAGCAGAGGCCGCGGTCGGCCGGCACATCGATGATCTTCTGCTCGGTGGCGTAGTCGAGCTTGTCGCCCACGAGCTTGAACCGCGACAGCCGTGTGACGCCCTTGTACTTGGCGAAGTCCTCAGCCGTGCCGGACTGCGGTGCGTCCCCTTCGTTGACGCCCGGGGTGGCCGGGTCGTCCATGGGGGTGTCGAGGCGGGGCGAGTAGTAGAGGTAGACCCAGTGGTTCTTGGCGAATCCGGGGTCGACGGCGATGCCCTGCACGCCTTCTTCGTCGTGCTGGTAGAGCCCGGCGGGGCTCTTCTTCATGTCGGCGGCGAGGAAGTTCACGCCGC
Organism: Streptomyces yongxingensis; assembly: GCF_055597465.1. Lineage (NCBI taxonomy): Bacteria > Bacillati > Actinomycetota > Actinomycetes > Kitasatosporales > Streptomycetaceae > Streptomyces > Streptomyces yongxingensis. Next base: position 11,267,196 of record NZ_CM145717.1, on the reverse strand, counting down.
TCTTGGGGTCGTGGATGCGGACCTCTCCCGTACGCGCCGTGTGCAGCACCCGCCGGTCGGGCAGGACCGCCAGGGCCATGGGCTCGCCTGGGCGGTCGTTGAGGGTGACCTTCTGGAAGTCCGACGAAGCCGGCGGCATGGGGTCTGATGGGGCGGCTTGGGCTACGGAGAGGGGCAGGAGCCCGACGGCTCCGGCCAACGCAGCCGCAACGAATGTGACGATCCGTCTGTTGCGCACTCAGAACTCCTTTGGTTCGGCCAGAGGGTGATAGCCAGGCGGATGGGCGGGCACGGCGTATGGCGCCGCGTCAGCTACGGGCGCGCAGGGCCGCGAGGTTGTTGTAGCCGACCCGGGCATACTCCAGGGACTGACCGGGAACGCTCGCGCTCGGTGCGGTGTCCTGCTCGACCATCGGGTTGTGGTAGTTCTTCGCACCCACCCGGGTGAAGAACGTCCGGTAGTCGATGTCGCCTGTGCCGAAGGGCACCATGTCGTAGCCCAGGCCGCTCTGCGGATTGACCACGCCGTCCTTCGCGTGGAAGAGCGGGAAGCGATTGGTGTTGCGGACCACGAGTCCGGCCGGATCGAAGACACTCTCACGCTGCGAGCCGTCGTGGGCGGTGTACGTGTGGAACTTGTACTGGGCCACGTGCGCCCAGAAGACGTCCAGCTCCAGATAGACGCTCTTGCGGTCCGTCGCCTTCAGGAAGTACTCCAGCTTCCGGATACCGGAGCTGCGGGTCGGCCGGCCCTGGGCGTCGAGCGGGCCGCCGTCGAACAGGAAGTCGTAGGCACTGTCGTGGTTGTGGGTGTAGAGCTTGATGCCTTCACGGCGGGCGATGGCGCCCAGGGTGTTCCACTTCTGCGCGGCGACGTCCCAGTCGGCCCGGTAGGGGGTGTTGGTGGGGTCACCGCCGGTCCCCATGTGCTCCATGCCAAGGATGTTGGCGATCTCCAGGAAGCGCTTGAAGGTGTCCAGGTCGGACGGGGTCAGCGGCCAGGACGAGGGGATGAAGCCGTGGCTGCCCTGCGCCCGCAGGCCGTACTCGTCGAGCCAGGAGCGCAGCAGCTTCGCGCCCTGGACGGTACCCAGATCGGCGCCGCCCGGCGCGTTGGCGTGCTGACCGTAGCCGGCGAACTCCACCTGGCGGTAGCCGTAGCGCGACAGCTGCTTGAACACCTCACGGAAACCGGAGGGCAGATCGGAGGCCAACGGGTCACGGCCGATCGCGTCACGCACGGTGTAGAGGATGATGCCGCGCTTGTGCGGCGGGACCAGAGCGGAACGCCCACCGTCATGGCCGGCGGCTTCCGCTCCGTCCTGCGCCAGAGCGGGCGCGGCGCCGAAGACGGGGGCGGCCACCGCCGCGGCGGCGGCCGCCGTGCAGGTGCTGAGGAAACGGCGGCGGCTGACGCCGAGTGCGCGGCGCAGGGCGTCGCCGGTGACGGCTTCGTCGTTGAACGCGGTCACAGTGGTTCTCTCTTTCGTTGTCGCAGTACTGCGGGTGCCCGACGGCTACCGCCTCAGGAGAGTCCGGCGAGCCGCAGGAGCAGGGACTTCACCTCGGTGGCCGCTACGCGGCCGGATACTGCGGGGGGTGGAGACCAGGACGAGCGGACCTTCTTCGTCGCTCGTGGGGAGGCGGCCGTGGCTGCCGCGTAGGGATGAGGCGTCAAGGGATAAGACGGCGAGCCGGTAGCACATGCCGAGCTTCTTGCGGGCCACGGGGGCGGCAGGCCTGTGCCGTCGTACGGCGGAGTCTCGGTGACCATGCCGGTCGGCGGCTGCAGTCCGGCGGTGATCGCCGCGCATCCCGGCGACGGCGGTGGCGGCAACCGATCCGCGGGCTGCGACGAACCAGACACCGGTGCGTGCGGTCCGCCCGCCGATGCGGGGCTCCGATGCGTTCCCGTCGTTGCTCACGGGCTGCCTCCCTGCCATGTCGATGTTCCGATGTGGTTGGAGGACGGTGGGTGGGGGCTCGGGGGCCTCCCGCCCACCGCCGGCATTGGGGCGGCTTCGGCCGCGACCGAGGAGGGCTGCTCCGTGGTTGGCGCGGTGACGGCGTGTGAGTGGGCGGCAACGGGCCGCCGGTGAGAAATGCGGGGTACCTGAGAGTTCTCGGCCCTGCGCGGTATCGGGCCGGCCTCCGTAGGCCGGTCAAACGAGCGGCGCGCCGCGCGACCTGAACGCGCCGTCAGTCTCGAACCACTGTGTGGTCCCTGTGCAGAAGGGACCGTAGCCTTGTTCGTCCTTGACCGGAACCCCTTGCGCGACGAAGACGGCAAACTTCTTCCCGAGTCAGGACAAAGCCGTGTCCGGGCAGCCCGGACCAGCCCGGCGGAGCGTCTAGTTGTCGCTGCCTCCGAAGGCGGCGTCGAAGGATGCCGAAGGCGGGTCGAAGTCGAATCGCTTCAGATGGGCGAGTGCCTGCGGCGCACCGACGAGGCGGTCCATGCCGACGTCCTCCCACTCGACGGAGATCGGCCCGTCGTAGCGGATCGAGCGCAGCATCCGGAACACGTCCTCCCAAGGGACGTCGCCGTGCCCGGCGGAGACGAAGTCCCAACCCCGCCGCGGGTCACCCCAGGGCAGATGGGAGCCGAGCCGCCCGTTGCGCCCGTCCAGACGCTTGCGGGCCTCCTTGCAGTCGACGTGGTAGATCCGGTCCCGGAAGTCGTAGAGGAAGCCGACCGGGTCCAGGTCCTGCCAGACGAAGTGGCTGGGGTCGAAGTTGAGCCCGAAGGCCGGGCGGTTGTCCACCGCCTCCAAGGCGCGTTTGGTGGTCCAGTAGTCGTAGGCGATCTCGCTCGGATGGACTTCGTGGGCGAAGCGGACGCCCTCGGCGTCGAACACGTCCAGGATCGGATTCCAGCGCTCCGCGAAGTCCTCGTAACCGCGCTCGATCATCCGCTCCGGTACCGGCGGGAACATCGCCACCAGATGCCAGATCGACGATCCGGTGAAACCGACGACCGTGTCGACGCCGAAGGCGGCCGCGGCCCGCGCCGTGTTCCCGATCTCGGCCGCGGCCCGTCGGCGTACGCCCTCTGGCTCCCCGTCGCCCCAGATCCGGGCGGGCAGGATGCCCTGGTGCCGTTCGTCGATGGGATGGTCACAGACGGCCTGGCCGACGAGGTGGTTGGAGATCGCCCAGCACTTCAGGCCGTACTTCTCCAGCAGAGCGTGCCGACCGGCCAGGTAGGACGGATCGGTCAGGGCTTTGTCGATCTCGAAATGGTCGCCCCAGCAGGCGAGTTCGAGGCCGTCGTAGCCGAAGTCGGCGGCCAGTCGGCAGACCTCCTCCAACGGCAGATCGGCCCACTGACCGGTGAACAGGGTGAACGGGCGTGGCATGGTGCCTCCGAGCGGGGTTCCTTGCCGGATCTCTACCGGACTTCGGCCTCGACGGCCTGGACAGGGGTGTAGACGGAGTTCTTCTGCGCGCTCTCCTCCACCGCGGCGAGCACCCGCTGCACCTGCAGACCGTCGGCGAACGACGGCATCGGGTCGGTGCCGGACGCGATGGCCTCGACCAGGTCGCGGGCCTGGTGGGCGAAGGTGTGCTCGTAGCCGAGCGCGTGACCCGGCGGCCACCAGCCCTCCAGGTACGGGTGCTCGGCCTCGGTGACGACGATCCTGCGGAACCCCGCCGTGGCGGCGGGCTCCCGATGGTCGTGGAAGGACAGCTCGTTGAGCCGCTCCAGGTCGAAGGCGATCGAACCGAACTCGCCGTTCACCTCCAGCCTCAGGGCGTTCTTACGCCCCGACGCCATCCGCGTCGCCTCGAACGTGGCGAGCGCCCCCGACGCGAGCCGGCCGGTGAAGAGGGCCGCGTCGTCGACCGTGACCGGCCCACGCCGGGTGCCGCCGGAGGCGGTCAGGCCGGAGGAGGCACCGTCGAGGCGGGGGCGTTCCTTGACGAAGGTCTCCATCTGGGCGGAGACCCCGACCAGCACCTCACCCGTCAGGTACTGGGCGAGGTCGACGATGTGCGCGCCGAGGTCGCCGAGCGCCCCCGACCCCGCGTGCTCCCGCTGCAGCCGCCACGTCAGCGGGAAGTCGGGGTCGACCAGCCAGTCCTGGAGATAGCTGACGCGTACGTGGCGCAACGTGCCGAGCCTGCTGTCGGCGATGAGCCGGCGGGCGTAGGTGAGGGCGGGCACGCGCCGATAGTTGAAACCCACCATGGCCAACTGGCCGCGCGAGCGGGCCGCTTCGGCGGCCGTGACCATGGCCTCCGCCTCGGCGACCGAATTGGCCAGCGGCTTCTCACACAGTACGTGCTTACCCGCCTCCAGCGCCGCGATCGCGATCTCCGCATGGCTGTCGCCCGGGGTGCAGATGTCGACGAGTTGCACATCGTCGCGGGCTATGAGGGCGCGCCAGTCGGTCTCCGCCGCGGCCCAGCCATGCTTGTCGGCCGCAGCCCGCACGGCGTGCGCGTCGCGTCCGGCGATCGCGGCCAGGACCGGCCGCAGCGGCAGATCGAACACGTGACCTACGGTGCGCCACCCTTGTGAGTGCGCGGCGCCCATGAACGCGTAACCGACCATGCCCACGCCGAGTGCCGGCGGTGCGGTCCGACTGTCCCTCTGTTCCATACGGATTCCTCCTCGTCGGAGTGTCAACTGACTCATCGCCGTGTTCGCGGGGCGCACGGCACGGACCGGTCAGATGAAGCCGGTCGGCAGGTACTGGTCGACGTTGTCCTTGGTGACCACGGCCGAGTAAAGGGTCAGCGAGGTCGGGATCTCGAACTCGGCGAGGCCGCCGACGCCCTTGCCCTGGCCCAGCGCACGGGCGAGATCGATGGCGGAAGCGGCCATCGTCGGCGGATACAGGACGGTCGCCTTGAGCACGCTGTTGCCGGCCTTGATGGCGTCCATCGCGGACTTGGCTCCCGCGCCGCCGACCATCAGGAAGTCGTCGCGACCGGCCTGGTCGATGGCGCGCAGCGCGCCTACGCCCTGATCGTCGTCGTGGTTCCACAGCGCGTCGAAGCTCGACTGGGCCTGCAGCAGTTGCGCCATCTTGGCCTGGCCGGACTCGACCGTGAAGTCGGCCGCCTGCCGGGCCACCTTCTTGATGTTCGGGTAGTTCTTCAAAGCGTCGTTGAAGCCCTTGGTGCGCTGCTGGGTCAGCTCGAGGTTGTCGACGCCGGCGAGTTCCACGACCTTGGCGTTCTTCTTGCCCTTGAGCTGTTCGCCGATGTAGTGGCCGGCGTTGAGTCCCATGCCGTAGTTGTCGCCGCCGATCCAGCAGCGGTACGCCTGCGGGGAGGCGAACACACGGTCCAGGTTGACGACGGGGATACCCGCCCTCATGGCCTGCAGGCCGACCTGGGTGAGCGCCTTGCCGTCGGCCGGCAGGACCACCAGGACGTCGACCTTCTTGTTGATCAGCGTCTGGATCTGGCCGATCTGCTGGGCGGTGTCGTTGGACCCCTCGGTGATCTCCAGCGTGACGTCGGAGTATTTCTTCGCTCGCGACTTGGCGTTGTCGTTGATGGCGTTGAGCCAGCCGTGGTCGGCCTGGGGGCCGGCGAAGCCGATGGTGACAGGCTTGCCCGGCTTGTCGTCCGCGACCGGGGCGGCGTTGTCCGCGGCCTTTCCCTGGTTCGTGGGCTCATTGCTGGTGCAGGCCGTCAGCAGCACACCGGCGGAAACGGCTGCGGTGCCGAACAGGAGTGATCTGCGGCTGGTGGCGGGGGTTCGTGCCATGGCGGGTGGATCCTTCGACTGGGCGGTGTGCGTCGGGTGGAGGACGTGGGGGGCCGGACGGCGGTGTCAGGGGCCGCCATCCGGCGGCGATGCACGGTGTCAGGCGTCGCCCCCGCGCATCGAGCGGCGCTGGACCAGGACGGCGGCGACGATGATGGCGCCCTTCGCGATCTGCTGGACAGCGGTCTCGAGGTTGTTCAGGGCGAAGATGTTGGTGATCGTGGTGAAGACCAGGACACCGAGGACGGAGCCGATGATGGTGCCGCGACCGCCGCTGAGCAGGGTGCCGCCGATGATCGCGGCGGCGATGGCGTCCAGCTCGTAGAGGTTGCCGTTGGTGTTCTGACCGGAGCCGGAGAGGACGATCAGCATGAACGCGGCGATACCGCAGCACAGTCCGGACAGCAGGTACAGGTACAGGCGCTGGCGCCGGACGTCGATGCCGGCGAGGCGTGCCGCTTCCGCGTTGCCGCCGACCGCGACGGTGCGCCGACCGAAGGTGGTGCGGTTGAGCAGCAGCCAGCCAATGACGGTGACAGCGGCGAAGATCAGAACAAGGGGCGGGATGCCGAGGATGTAGGCGTCCCTGGCACCGAGATCGAGCACCGACCCGACGGTCACGACCTGGGTACTGCCGTCCGTGATCTGCAACGCCAGGCCACGAGCGGAGGCGAGCATGGCCAGCGTCGCGATGAACGGCACCATCCTGCCGTAGGCGATCAGCAGACCGTTGACGAGACCACAGCCCACACCGACGATCACCGCGGTGAAGAGGATGCCCGCAAAGCCGAACTCCTGCGTGGCCACGGTCGTCGCCCACACCGAGGCGAGCGCCACCATCGCGCCGACCGACAGGTCGATCCCTCCGCTGGTGATGACGAACGTCATACCGACGGTGACGACGCCGATCACGGACGCCTGGGTGAGGACGAGCTGCAGATTGCTCGTCGCCAGGAACTGGTCCGGTGCGGTGATCCCACCGACCGCGACGAGGACGGCGAGGACTCCGAGCAAGGACAGAATGCGCACGTCCCACCGCAGTCCGGGTCGGCGCGAACTCTCCTGTTCCCCCGCGGACTCGGCGGCGGACGTCGGCGCTTGCTTCTGCGCCGCAGTGGCCGGCTGCGTCATGGCGTCAGGCTCCCTTCCATCACAAGATCAAGTACACGGTGCTCGTCGAGCTCCCGGGCGTCCGCCGTGTGCACGACGCTGCCTTCACGGAGCACCAGCACCCGGTCGGCGAGACCCAGCACTTCGGGCACCTCACTGGACACGAGAAGTACGGCCAGGCCCTCGTCGGCCAGCCGGCGAATCACCGCGTAAAGCTCCGCCCGGGCGCCGATGTCGACACCCCTGGTCGGCTCGTCCAGCAACAGCACCTTGCAGCCCCGCAACAGCCACCGTGCGAGCACCGCCTTCTGCTGGTTGCCACCGGACAGGGTCCTGATCGCGGCATCGGGATTGTCCGGCCGGAGGGACAGTTCCCGAACCGCCCGGTGCGCCGCAGCTCGTTCGTTACGCCGGTCGAGCCAGCCCGCGCGGGCGAACCGGGACAGGGTGGAGATCGAGACGTTGCTGCTGACGGACTCCCGCATCAGCAGACCCTGCGCCTTGCGTTCCTCGGGCGCGAGGCCGACGCCGGCGCGGACGGCGGCGCGGACACTTCCGGGGCGCAGGGGTGTGCGGTCGACGAGGACACGGCCGCCGTCGGGCTTACGGGCCCCGTAGATCGTCTCCAGGATCTCGCTGCGCCCGGACCCTACGAGCCCGGCCAGACCGACGATCTCACCGGGCCGCAGTTCCAGATCGACGGGCGCGAACTCCCCTCGCCGGGTCAGTCCTTCGACCTTCAGCACTGGCTCTCTCTCTGCGGCGAACCCGGCCTTGGGGCGCTCGGGGAAGACGTACTCCACGTTCCGCCCGGTCATCAGGGCCACGATCTCATCGGTCGGCGTCGACTCGGCAGGCAGCCCGTCCGCGACCGACCGGCCCTCCTTCAGGACCGTGACCCGGTCGCCGATGCGCCGGATCTCCTCAAGACGGTGGGAGATGTAGATGACGGAGACACCGTCCGCCGTCAGATCGCCCACGATCCTGAAAAGGTTGTCCACCTCTTCCGGGTCGAGCGCTGCCGACGGCTCGTCCATCACGATCAACCGAACCTCGTGGGACAGCGCGCGGGCCATCGAGACGATCTGCTGCTGCGCCGCGGACAGGTCGCCGACGAGCGTCGTCGGATCGATCTCCGGGTGCCCCAGACGTTTCAGCAACTCCGCGGTCGCCGTGCGGGCGGCAGAGGCGCGCACGACGAACCCGGCGGAGGTGGGTTCGTGCCCGAGGAAGACGTTCTCCGCGACGGACAGCCCCTCGATCAGGTCGAGTTCCTGGTAGATGGTGGCGATGCCGAGACGCATGGCGGCGATCGGTGACCCCAGGGTCACGTGCTCATCGCGCCAGGTGATCTCACCGCTGTCCGGCTGGTGAGCTCCGGCGAGCACTTTGATCAAAGTGGACTTGCCGGCCCCGTTCTGGCCGAGCAGGCAATGGACCTCGCCGGCCTGGACCTCGAGATCCACGCCGTCAAGGGCGCGAACGCCCGGGAAGGACTTCGTGATACCGGACATGGTGAGCAGGGGTGGTTGTGGTGCCATGAGGATTCCCCTCGGCATGCGGGCCGTGAGCGGGCAGGTCTGGGCAGGGTTGTTCAGGTACGCGAGCGGCTCTGGAATGCCCCTGGCGTCGTGTGCGCTGGGGCGTAGGGACTGAGGTGGCAGGGCATGCCTGATGGCCGGCAACCATGCAGTGGTGGCGGCCGCCGACGCTTCATGCGGGGGTTACGGCGGTGATGTGGGTGTCGCGGTAGCTCTACGGGTGTTGCGAGGACGCCGTGGGGTTGCCGAGGCGCGAGGGTCCGCGTGATCGCCAATGGGGTGGCGGTGACGCTCGGTTCCAGTGGCGCCACGGGGTTGTAGTGGCGCCACTGGTGGCCCGTTGCCGACGGGTGCGGGCAGCGGTCAGGCCGGTGAGAAGACGTGGTCGCTGATGAGCCGGGCCGCGCCGATGGCTCCGGCGGCCGGCCCCAACTCGCCCAACACGATCGGCAGATTGCCCGTGGCCAGCGGCAACGACTGCCGGTACACCTGGGTCCGGACACTGGCCAGCAACGTGTGCCCGAGCCCGGTCACACCTCCGCCGATCACCACCAGCCCCGGATTGAAGAAACTGACAAGACCGGCGATGACCTGCCCCAGACGCTTCCCGCCCTCCCGGATCAGCTCCAGAGCCACCGCGTCCCCTGCCGCCGCGGCAGCCGACACGTCCTCGGCCGTCAGACGCCCGGCCGTCTCGAGCCGGGCAGCGAGCTGTACCGACCGGCCCTCACGCGCGGCCTGCTCCGCGTCATCGGCCAGCGCGGCACCGCTGAAGTGGGCTTCCAGACAGCCTCGGTTGCCGCACGCACACGCGCGACCTCCCGGTTCCACCTGAATATGACCGATGTCGCCGGCACTGCCGGTCGTCCCCCGGTAGACCTCACCGCCGACGACGATGCCGCAGCCGATGCCGGTGCCGATCTTGACGCACAGGAAGTCACCCACGGAGCGTGCGACGCCCGCGTGCTGCTCCCCCATCGCCATCAGGTTCACGTCGTTGTCGACCATGGCCGGGCAGCCGAGTTCCTGGCTGAGTACCTCCCGTATGGGAAAGCCGTCCCAGCCCGGCATGATCGGCGGCGCGACCGGTACACCCTCGGGGAAGCGGACTGGTCCCGGGACGCCGATGCCGGCGCCGTCGAAGCCCTCCGCGACACCGGATGCCTTCAGCTTGGCAGCCACCGACAGCACCTGCTCGAAGACCGCCACCGGCCCCTCTCGGACATCCATCGGTTGATTCAGATGCCCCAGGACCTCCAACTCCGCGTTCGTCACGGCGACATCGATCGATGTGGCACCGATATCGACACCGAGAAAACGCAGTGTCGGCGCGAGACGGATGTTGTGCGACCGCCGGCCGCCCCGGGACGGGGCCAGCCCGTCCGCGACAACCAGCCCCGTCTCCAGCAGCCGGTCCACTTCGACTGCCAGCTTCGAACGGGACAGGTCCACCAGATCACCCATCTGGGCACGAGAGTTGGACCCGTTGTCACGCAGGAGACGAAGCAGCAGCGCCTGATGCGCGTTCTCAGGTCGAGCAGTCATCCGTCTCATGATCCCTCCTCTTCCCTCACCCACGGCTGGGGCCCAGACGCCTGTTTCCGCCGACTGCGCCGTCAGGCTGTCGGGAAGGAACGTAACAACGATTTTCCAGAGTGGGAAGTACTTACGCCTGAATCGGCGCTTCTTTTTCCACACACAGGACAAAGTCTGGACGGTTACCCTCCGAAAGCGCTGCTCCAGTACGGCCGCCGGGCCGAGCACGGCCGTCATCACCCCTGAAACGCCCTGGTGTGCCCGCTTGTCGCTGCGCACTCCACATGCGAGGTCACCGGGAAGGCGTCACGCGAAGCGGAAGTCGACATAACCGCAGGTCAGAGCAGTTTCAGAGTCGCCCAGAACGGCCACCGGCCACCCGGAGCGTCGAATGAGCGCCAGGATCAGTCGAGGGGTGCGGGAGTCGGCCGAAGTTTGCGCGGTGGCGCGTTCGGAGTCGAGCACACGAACGGACAGTTCCCGGCGGTGCGGGGCGGGCCTGCCAGGCAACGCCGGCTGATGGACCTGGCCACCGACGGCCGAACCATCGCCGCGGGTCGGTCCCTCTCGTCCCTCGTCGGCGCGCAGCACCTCCGGGAGTCAGTCCTCATCGGCGTGCACCAGCTCCGCAAGCGCGCGGGGGGCGGGGGCATCGGCGGAGTCGTGGTCGAGGAGGACGCTGCCCGTCGCGGCGGTGAGGGTGAGAGTGCCGACGTGGCGGGCACCCATCCACCACTCCTCGATGATCCGCGCGAGCCGGTCGCGGGCCGGGCCCGGGACACCAGTGAGCGGGACGACCACCTGGCCAGGCGTCGTGAACCGCAGCTCGCCGTTGCGTACACCCGCATCCATGATGAGCCGGGCCAGCTCCCACATCAGGTCGCGGTCCACGCGGCGGGGGCCACAGCGAACGCTGAGGTGGTACTCCGTGCGACGCACCGCTTCCTGAGCCGCGACCATCATGGGCGACTCCCAGGACTCCGCGGGCGTCGGCGGGCGCTGCAAGGTGAGGCGTACCCCGGAGTCGTCCTGCGGGCCCAGCCGGACGGCGAGAGGGCTCTCGGCCGTGCCGATCGGGACGAACGCCGTCGCGTCCGCCTCCGCGTCGCGCAGGGCCACCCGTCGACGCCACTTCGAGGCCCTGCCACAGACACAGCCATCCGCTCGTGCTGCGACGCCCTCGGTCCGACCGCCGCGTCTCCAGCGTGGCGTCCGTCGCGACGCCGCCGGCCTCACCCTGCCGTGGAGTCCGGGAGTTGTCGAAGGGCACGTGAACCGGGTGATTCTGTGGAATCAGAATTGTCAAGCTTGCTGTGCTTTGCCCTGGCGGACGTCGAGCTGTCGGGGTGTTGGTCCGGCCGGGGTGAGGGTGTCGGCGAGTGTGTCGAGGAGGCGGTCGAGCGCGCTCTGGCCGTCAGCGACGGCTGCTTGCTCGTCTTCGGTGAGTGGGATCGAGACGGCCATCTTCTGCAAGTTGCCCTTAGCTTCGAGGAGTTGGGCTCTCGTGGAGTCCTTGGGGATGTAGAAGTCGGAGCGTGCGCAGGCCATGCGGTGCTGGCACTTCTCGAAGAAGGTGTAGGTGCAGTAGCCGTGTGCGAGGTCGTAGTGCTGCCAGGGATCGCCGGTCGCGGCGGCGCCGGAGGTGACCGCGTCCCGGTCGACCAGGACCTCGATGGTGCGGACGTTCCGCTCGAAATAGCCCGCCTCGGAATACGCCTTGGACAGAGTGTTCGGGGTGATCTTCGCGTAGTACTGGGTGGATTGCGGAGACCGGTGTCCGAGCCAAGCTTGCAGCTCGAACAGCGTCATCGGTTCCTTGGCGTTGTAGAGCTGGCTGGCGATGGTGGACCTGGCTCGGTGGCTGGTGATGTTCCCGCGGACGTCGGCGTCCGGGACGCCGGCCTTGCGGCAGAGCATCGGGATGATCGTGTTGTTGATGTAGCTGGTGGAGACGCGGCGGGCGCGGACGGCGAACAGCAGATCGACGTGCTCGCCGGTGCGGCGGTCGGTGAACTTCGGCTGGTCCGGGCGGACGGCCTGCCAGGCGTCGATGGCCTGGCCGAGGATCGGGTCGACCGGTTTGGTGAAGGCGGTGCCGGTCTTGTGGGTCGGGACGTCGAGGAGGCAGACCGCGTCGCGGGCCAGTACATGCTGTGAGTCGCCGGCGATGGGTGCTCCGTCGTGCTGCCAGCGGACGCAGCCGAGTCTCAACCGGGCGATCTCGTTGCTGCGTTGGCCGGAGAACAGCCAGGTCAGCGTGACCGCGCGGACCAGTTCGAAGGGGTAGAAGTGCCCGGACCGGGTTTGCGGAAGATCCGCGGGATCGAGGCTGAGACCGGCCCACAACAGCTTCGCCCAGATCTCGTCGGCGATCACCCGTGGGTCGGGGCCGAGGAGGGTGGTGATGCTGCGAGGGATCGCCAGAGCGCGGCGGCGGGGCAGCCACTCCCATTCCTGGCAGTCCCGAAAGAACGTCCGCAGCGCGGTGATCTGTCCGGCCTTGGTGGGCGCCTCCAGCGGCTTGCCGAGCCGGTCCTTAAGGCCGGCCGTGCGCTGGACGTAGACGCCGACTTTCATCCGGTCCAGTGCGGCGATCCGGGTAGCGCAGGTCTGGCGGGTCCAGTCGGTGGGGTCGGCGGCGTCGGGCTGTTCGGCGGCGATCCACCGGCCGACTCGCAGGAGCGTGGAGCGGACGCTGCCGCGGACGCGCGGGGTCAAGGTGGAGGTGTCGTGCCAGCGGTCGGCCCACTGTTGTGGCCCGTGCCGAGTGGCGGCCGGTGCTCTGCAGTGGTGGATCACAGAAGCCGAGCGCGGCGACCGCCCGCTGCAGAGCGTGCAGGGTGTTGAGCTGGGAGCCCTCCAGCAGCTGTTCGCGGCCTACCCGCTCGAAGAGCGCGGTGTCCATGTCTTCCAGGTGTGGGCTGTGGTTGAGCAGGAACAGCTGGCAGGCGACCGACGGCAGCAGAGTGTCGTCCGCCTGGCCCAGCTGATAGCCCCAGGCGCCAAGGACCATGCGGATGCGGGCGATCTCGCTGGTGACGCGCTCGCGTCCGAAGATCCGCCAGGACAGCGTGAGGCGTTGGAAGCTGCCGAGCTGGTGGAACTCGTCGAAGGAGCCGACCAGGTAGGCGTGTGCCGCGAGGTAGGGGCGGACTTCGTCCCCGGCCCGGGCGGGTGCGTGCTGCCGGTATTCGGCCTGGGTGCGGCCGAGTAGACGGGTCCAATCCTGCATGGTCCAGCCCCAGTAGGTCCGGCCGGTCTGCGTGCTGCGTGTCAGCAGAAGAGCGATCACATCGAGCATGGCCCGCCGGCGGTGCGGAGTGGGCGGCGAGTCGAGTGCGGCGTTGACCGCCTCCAGCGGATCCAACAGCCGTGTGATCACGCGCCAGCCCGGTGCAGCCGGGTCGTGGTACTGAAGCCGGCGCAGATTGCGGACACCGAGTCCGAGGACGGCTTGTGTCTCAGCAGATCGGACCGCGACGGCCATGTCGTAGCGGTCCGGGACGATCGGCCAGGACCAGCGACCATCGGTCTCCTCGGTGACGATGACCAGCGACGATGCCCTCACAGCGACACCTCAGCCGTCGCACTGGCCGGGGCGGTGAGCATCTGTATTCGCCAGGCATGAATGTGGTCCATGCCGCGGGCCAGTTTGTCGGCCAGGTCCCGGCCGGAGAGGTGGATGTACCGCAGGGTGGAGTCGGTGTGACGGTGTCCGGCAAAGGACGCGATCGCGTGCAACTCCCAGCCCATGCGGGCCAGATCGGTCAGACATAGGTGCCGGGTGGTATGCGTGGAGAACCGCTCGACACCGGAGGCCAGGGCGAGCTTGCGGACCACCTTCGACCAGGCCCACAGACTCAGCGGCTGGGCGTGATTGCGGCGCGATTCCGACAGGAACAGCGGCCCGCGGGCCCGGCTGATCCGGGCGCGGTGGGCGAGGTAGTCCGACAGCAGCACCCCCGTTGGCGCCGAGTAGGGCACCACCCGCTCCAGCCGGTTCTTCGTCGTTTCCGCCCGTATCCGCAGCGTGCGGTGGGCCGGATCGACGTCGTCGGTCCGCAGCGAGCACAGTTCCTCACGGCGCAGGGCGGCGTCGTAGGCCAGGGCGAGCATCACGCGGTTGCGTACTGGCTCGTGCTTGGCGACCTCCAGGACACTCAGCCACTGCCGTTCTCCGGGAATCCCGGCAGCTTCGTCAGCCGGGGCACCAGGCCGCGCTGCTGACCGCCGCTGCGTCGGCCGGGGGTGTACCGACCGCGGCCGACCGGGTTGGAATCCCGCAGCCCCTCCTCCATGAGGAAGTCGTAGAACAGACGGACCGGCACCAGCCGCTGCTGGATCGTCGCGTTCGCCAGTCCCGCCCCCGAATCGATCGAGATCACGTTCGCACCCCGGCGATGCGGCCGCGAGCTCAACTCCCGTACGTAGACGGCGATATGGGCGCGGTTCGCGGCGACCGGGTCGACGCTCTCCCGCTCGCACATCAGCAGGTACTCGGCCAGTCCCCGGCCGTAGGCATCGATCGTGCGCGGAGCACGTCCGAGATCCGTCCAGACCGTCAGCCAGGCCGCAGCCTGCTCGTGCCGGCCGAGCACCGGCCGCTTCTCCGTGAGCACCGTCGTGCCGCTCAAGCCATCTCCCAAGTCCGTGGTTGTGCCGGGGAGACATGATCACCCCGGCAGATTCCACGTAACTTTTAAGATGCTCAAACGCCAAATGTTCGGCCGAGCCGGCTTCCAGCTCCTCCGGAAGCGAGTTCTGCTCGCCTGACGACGGCGGCTCCAAACGTAAGCTGCAGGACAGCGGGCCCGATCGAGTCTTGGAGGCGGTGGTGCCGGAGTGACATCGTCACTGAGCTTGTGGAAGCACAACCTTGGAGAACTGCCAGAGTCGCTATGGCAGCGGACCGAACTGCACGTGCTGATACTCGCGGACAATGAACTGACACAGATATCAACCCAGATCACACGGTTACGGCAGTTGCACACCCTGGACCTGGGCCACAACAAACTCGCCTCGGTCCCAGATGAGCTGGCCGAACTACCGCTTACCGAGTACCTATACCTGCACGACAACCAGCTGAACGAGCTTCCCCGATCGCTGGGCCGGCTCACCGCGCTCCGCTACCTCAACGTCGGCGACAACCACCTCACCAGTCTCCCAGACACCATCGGCGCGATGACGGGACTGGTAGAGCTTCGCGCCGAGCACAACCGACTAACTGCACTGCCCGAAACGATCGGCCAGCTCAGCAAGCTGCGCGAGCTATGGCTGCGTGGCAACACACTCACGTGCCTACCAGAATCTGTCACCGACCTGACCGAACTGCGCCACCTTGACCTACGAGAGAACGCGCTGACGGACCTCCCGGAGGCGCTGGCGGGACTCCCTCTGCTCCGCCACCTCGACCTGCGGAGCAACCAACTCCGCGCACTGCCGGACTGGCTACTCGAACTGCCCTCACTCGAGAAACTGGACCTACGCTGGAACCACATCGAGCCCGCGCCACGCCTGCTCGACCACCTCGCACAACGAGGATGCATCACCTGGACATAGAGAGCGCGGCCAGGTCGGCACGCACTCAACGTCACCACTCCACAGTTATTGAGCCAGAACCACTTCTCGTGAACATCAGCCTCGTCGCCGGTGTCCTCGCCGCGGCTCTTCTTGGCGGCGCGCACGCTGTCCTGGAGGGCGGCCATGAGGTCGGACTTGGCGCGAGAAGCAGCTACCCGGGCGACCGTGCTCCGTCAAAGGATGTAGCGGCGATTCCTCCGCGACTACGAGATTGTGACGGGAGCAGCAGGCGAGACTGGGCAGGCACCTGAAATCGGATATCAGCTACTGAACCGGGAGATGCCGTGCCTACTCTTCGTCTTCGTGCGGCTGCCCCCGCACCCGCATCCGGACGGAACCGGGTCCTGGCCCGGGCGCTGGGCGGAGGCCTAGTCATGGCTGTGGCGCTCGGCGCAGGCACCGCGCTCGGTCCCGCCCTGGCAGACGCACTCGGTGTCGGAGGCTTGCTTGCACGACTGATCCCGGCGGCATTGGTTACCGCACTCGCCGTACCGCTGATTCTTCGCCTTGCGAGCCCCGGCTCCCTCGGGTTCGGCGGTGCGGCCCGGAGCGGGCGCGCCTTCCTCACCGGCGTGGGAGTGACGGCCACTGCGGCGGCGCTCGTACTGGGCGCTGGCACGGCCGGCGGCATGCTGCAGTGGGGTCGGTTCGCCCCCGCGTCCCTCGCCGGATTCCTCGTCACCAACGCCGCGGTGGCATTCCTGCTCGAAGCCCTGCCGGAGGAAACCACACTGCGCGGCTACACGTGGACCTCGCTGCGTGAACGCTTCGGTGCCACGGCCTCGGCCCTGGGCACGACGGTAGTCTTCCTGCTGGTGCCGGGAGCCGCGACGGTGGTACAAGCCGGAGTGTCGCGGCTGATCGGTGACGAATCCAGGCCGGTCGGGCTGGCCCCCGAGGGACAGAACCCGGTCGATTATGTCATCCTGCTAACCGCGTTCGGGCTGATGCTTGTCGCCGCCAGGACCGCGTTGGCAGGCGCGCCGTTGTGGGCCGCGATCGGGGCACACCTCACCTTCCTGACGGTTAACCGGATCGTGTTGGAGGGCAGCGAACGCGACGCGGGCTGGTCCGTGGACCAGATGACACCCGATGCGACGCTGCTCATCCCGGCATACGTGCTGCTCGCCGCCGCCGGGTTCGTCGCGTACGGCCGAATCGCACTCCGCGGCTCCTGACCGACACGCGAATACACAGGTCATGCCACGTGGTAAGCGATCCCTGGCGTGGGTCGGGTCATGCCTGAGCAGCGACTTTCGTCGGCACCCCGCCAGTGGTGTCCGGGGTGACCTCGACTCGCGGACCGGGGCGAGGTCATCCGCGTTGGTTCAGAACCCGGGGCAGGTCACGATTGGCCTCTCTCGCCGCATCGAGGTCGGATCGGGCCTCATCCAGTGCAGAGGTCAGTTCCACGTTCTGTTGCTCCAACCTCGTTATCTTCCGCTGGAGTTCATCGATGCCCGCCGGGGCTCCGAGCCCTGATTCCTGCCATGCCTGGCCGCGCAGGACCTGCGAGAGCCGTTTCTCCAGCTGTTGGAGGCGGGCGGTCAGACGGGTGTTGTGGGCTTAGGCATTGGTGAGATCCGCTTGGAGCGAGGCCCGGCTCACCGGTGATCCGCCGGCCGGATCCTGCGCCACTGGCTCGAGCTCGGCAGCGTGAACGATCTCGAGGAGGTCGCGGTGACGATAGAGGAAGCTCCGGTCCACTCCGGCTTGCCGGGCGATCGCCGAGACGCTGATCGGGGTGCCGTTCATCGCGGCGTTCTTCACCGCGGCGGCCACTCGCTGGCGGCGGCGTTCGGTAACCGGCTTAAGGGCTTCATAAGCATTCTTTTTGTTATTTTCGCCATGTAGCCCACCCTGCCCAAAAAGCCGAAGAAAACCTTCCCCGCAAAAACCGCCGAACACCCTCTCGAAACCACCCCACGGGAACAGCGAACCCCCCTCCCAAGGGGCTGATAGGCCTGCCGTAAAACACCACCGGCCCGCCCCGCGGCGGCGCTGGCCCTTGGCATGCCCTCACACCACGGCACACCGGTGCCGCCTCTCCCCGTCCCAGCCGTCCCCGCACGGCTCGTTCAGGCATGAGGCGGCCCAGCCGTCACGTGCTGGAAGGGCATCCACGCGATGAACTCGTCCTCCCTCGCCCCCCTCACCGGCCTCCTGGCCGGACTCCCCGCCGCCCTGGGCGGCGCACCCTGGTGGGCCGTAGGAGCGACCGTCATCACGGCATACCTCGCCGTCCCCCTCACCAGCCTGATCCTCGAACACGCCCGACAACGAAAAGGAACACACCTCGACGAGAAATTCGCAGCCACACTCGACCAGATAACAGACCCCGAGAAAAGAATCCAAGCCATCATCAGCTAAGTGTTGTCCCGCAATCGGGGCAGCGGGCCTGGCGCGTATTACTCGCCTGTTGCCCCATCGATGAGCTCTCGGGCGACGTCGAGCTGGCCGACGTGGCGGGCGTACTCCTGGAGCAGGTGGAAGAGGATCCGTCCGAGGGAGGGAGCCTGGTCGGGTGTTCGGAAGCGACCGCCGAGGCTCGCCTTGTCGGGCAGGTCGGCAGCCGCGGCCAGCGAGGTCGACGTGGTCACTTCGCTGCGATAGGTGGCCATGATCTCAGCGGTAGGTGTCCCGACAGGGATTATCCATTCGGCCTCATCGCCCCCAGGCGGGTATGCGAGGACGTCTTCGGCTGCGAATCCCCAGCGCATCCAACGGCGTTCGACCCAGCTCAGGTGCTGGACCAGGCCGAGCGGTGACCAGCCCAGCGGCTGCACGGGCGTCCGGAGCTGGGCGTCGGACAGCCCGGAGAGCTTCCGCATCAAGGCTTCGCGATACCACGCAAGGTAACCGATGAGGAGGTCACGGGCATCGGAGACGTTGACGCCGGGCCCGTCAAGGAGCGCGGGGACCTGCCGCGGAGACTGCTGCATCCTTCGAAGGTAGCGTGGCACCCCCCGATCCAACGTGCTGCGTTGAACCCAACGATCAAGACTCCGGGCCGCTGGCATGATCTTGGAATGGCAGCAGTGATCACCGCTTCGGAGCCGTCGTGGATAGCCCCGTTCACCGGGCTGAGCCCGCGCCAGTTCGGCAAGCTGATCACCGCGCTCCGGCGTGAGGGAGCGGACCCGGTGCGCAAGGGCCGACCGTGGAGCCTGCCGCTGGAAGACCGCGTACTCCTGGTCGCCGCCTATTGGCGGACGAACCTCACGCTGCGACAGTTGGCCCCGCTCTTCGGCGTCTCGAAGTCGGCCGCGGACCGCATCATCGACCACCTCGGGCCGCAACTCGCGCTCCAGCAGCGCAAGCGGTTCCGCAGGGACACGGTGCTGATCGCGGACGGCACCCTGGTCCCCACCCGCGACCACGCCATCGCCGAGCAGTCGAAGAACTATCGGTACTCCACCAACCACCAGGTCGTCATCGACGCCGACACCCGGCTCGTCGTCGCAGTCGGCCGGCCGGTCACAGGCAACCGCAACGACTGCAAGGCGTGGGAACTGTCCGGCGCCAAGGACGCCGTCGGCAACACCACGGTGATCGCAGACGGCGGCTACCGGGGCACCGGCCTGGTCATCCCACACCGCCGCGAGCGCGGACAGGTGGAGCTCCCGGCTTGGAAACAGGAGCACAACGCCTCACACCGTAAGGTCCACGCCCGCGTCGAGCACGTCTTCGCCCGGATGAAGACATGGAAGATCCTCCGCGACTGCCGTCTGAAAGGAGACGGCGTGCACCACGCCATGCTCGGCATCGCTCGCCTGCACAACCTCACCCTGGCCGAGTGAGGGAGAAACGACCAGGTCACCCAGCACGCCGCAGATCATTTACGGGACATCCCTTAGCCTTGGCCGACCGGCTGAATATCAAGGATGTACCATCCACCTGGTCCGCCTTTCAGCGCTGGATGCGTGCCTTCGAGCGCACCCACTTCGCACCCACGCCCCAAGCGCGCCTCCTTTGGCAGGCCACCCGCAGCACGTTCGCCGATCGCGTGCCAGCTGCACTGCGCCTGTTCGCGGAAGCGGCCATTGACAGCCTCCTCGACCAATCCCGGTGCCATGCACTTAGCGTTCGCAGACCCTCAGCCGGTACGAGCAATGCTCAAGACCTGTGGATCAGCGGGTGGGACGCGGAGGGCGTACCTTCCCGATGATCCCGTGACGGTCATCGAGTAGGCCCGCGTCGCAGCGCGGGCCGGGAAGGCACGCCCTTGCTCAGCGTAGTCACCGAAGACGGCACCACCCAGTCCAGCTCCCTGATCGACGAGATCGTGCGCGAGGGCGCCCGCCGAATGCTCGCTGCCGCGTTGGAAGCCGAAGTCAACCAGTACATAGCCGAGTTGGCAGGCGAGCGGGACGAGCGTGGGCACCGTCTGGTCGTCCGCAACGGCCACCACCGGGCCCCGGACTGTGGTCACTGCGGCTGGCTCGGTCGAGGTCACCGCGCCGCGGGTCAACGATCGCCGCGTCGACGACGAGACCGGTGAGCGCAAGCGGTTCTCTTCCAAGATCCTGGCCCCGTGGTGCCGCAAGTCCCCGAAGATCTCCGAAGTCCTGCCGCTCCTGTACCTGCACGGACTGTCCTCCGGGGACTTCGTGCCCGCGCTGGAGCAGTTCCTCGGCTCCGCGGCCGGCCTGTCGCCCGCGACGGTGACCCGGCTGACGAAGCAGTGGAGCGACGACCACACGGCCTTCCAGCAGCGAGACCTGTCGGACCGGGACTACGTCTACGTGTGGGCGGACGGCGTCCACCCCAAGGTCCGACTCGGGCAGGCGCACTCGTGCGTCCTGGTCCTGCTCGGGGTCCGCCTCGACGGATCCAAGGAGCTGATCGCGCTGGCCGAGGGGCTTCGGGAGAGCACGGAGTCATGGGCCGACCTGCTGCGCGACTGCCGCCGCCGCGGGATGCGCGACCCGGAGCTCGTGGTCGGAGACGGTGCGATGGGGCTCTGGCGGGCTCTGGCCGAGGTGTTCCCCGCCGCCCGGCATCAACGCTGCTGGGTCCACAAGGCCCGGAATGTGTCGAACTGCCTGCCGAAGTCGGCACAGCCGAGCGCGACGAAAGCGTTGCAGGAGATCTACAACGCCGAAGACCGCGCCCACGCCGAGAAGGGTCACGAAGACCTACGGCACGAAGTGGCCCAAGGCCGTCGCGAAGATCACCGACGACGCCGAGGAGCTTTTGACGTTCTACGACTTCCCGGCCGAGCACTGGGTCCACCTGCGGACCACGAACCCGATTGAGCCGACGTTCTCCACGGTCAAGCTCCGCACGAAGGTCACCCGCGGGGCGGGCAGCCCTGCTGCGGCCCTTGCGATGGTGTTCAAGCTGGTCGAGTCCGCCCAGGCCCGCTGGCGCGCGATCACTGGAGCTCACCTCGTGCCCCTGGTCCGCGCTGGTGCTCTGTTCGAGAACGGCATCCTCGTCGAGCGCGAGGAGCAGGCAGCTTGATCACGTCAGAGAGCGCCCGGCCGGGCCATGGCGGGGCAGTCCAATTGCCCCAAGCCCGTGGAATTGTTCAGTCGCCTGACACTCCCCAAAATGCAAGTGCGCATGGGACGCCGTCCTCGTAGAGGGCCATGCAGTGGCCGCTCCACCTCGGAGCTTCCTCCAAGGCATCCAGGTCTCCGGGATCCATGCCGTTGAAGTCCGCAAGGCTTGGTTGATCGGAGCCGAACCCAGCGCGGATTGCCGCCACACTCAGCGGCCGGACAGTCCCGAAATCATGCTCGTCCTCCGTGGCGATCACCCGGTCAACGTCCAGCACCGAATGGGTGCCGCTGATGCCCATGAACTCCCAGTAGACCGGATTCTCAAACAGTTCACCCGGCGAGGCCGGCGCAGGCAACCCCCACTCCGTCGGACTGAAGTACTCGCCAGACGCCAGAACCTGCGCCCGCACAGTCCGTAGCGCGGCGCCGAAGTCGCTCTGGTACGGCGTGACATACCTCCAGCCCGACGCCCCCACGTGTGGCCCCTCCCGCCTTGCCCCAAACCGGTGCCACATTCTAAGTGAGGGTCCAGCCACTACGACGCTGGCCCTCGAAGGTCATGGCTTGACCCACAGGTCTTGACTATTGCTCTCGGTACCCTATCTGACTCATGCTGCCCTGTCTTTACACGCCCGGCGCACACCATGGCTGCAGCGCAAGAGGCTCCTAGAATGGCCTTGAGATCCACGGTCAGTCCCGTGGACTTGCCGTCCCCTTGACCGAGAACTTGCCCTCCTGCGCTGCCCACAGGGTCGCGCAGACAGCGGCGAACTGCACCAGAGCGTGGTACGCCGCGAAGTCCTTGCCCGCTCTGAGTGAGGGTGAGAGTGCCAGGCCGAAGGTCGATGCCAACGTGGACCTGAGAGAACCTCGATGTGCTGTCCGGGCCGGGCCTGCGCGGCGATGCGCCGCCGCTCCGTCCCGGAGGTAACGAACAGCGCCGCGAGGCGGTCCCGGGCGGCGGCGACCCGGCTGGCCACGGAACAGATGACGCCGTACGGGGTCATCCCGACGTACACCGGCACGCCCATGGCGAACTCGGCGGCGCCGCCGTCCTCTATGAACGAATGGATGCCGGTCTCTCGGCGCACGAACTCGAAGGCTGCTTTCTCCAGGGCAGCCTGCCGTTCGAGTAGAGCGTGAATGGCCGCCTCGTGATTAACGCGCGCCCTGGCCCGCTCCCGGCCCTCCCGCCGCTGGCGCTCTTGGAACTGCTCCCACGGGACTCGCTCCTCCTCCTGGAGGCGGCGCTTCTCCTCCTTGTCCCGTGGTGCCGGGTCGGCCGCCAGTCTGCTGTGCCACCGCGACATCTGGGAGCTCATCACCGCCCACGCCGGGCGGCACCCGCACTTTCGAGTGCCGCCGCAGGTCGCCAATAAGGAAGGTGGTAGAACTCCGTCCGCCGCTCGCCCTCGAGCGCGGCCGCGATGCCCTCCGCGTTCCGCGGCACCCGGTCCGCCTCCGAATGCCAGTGAATCGGCTGTGCGCTCATGCTGCCCCTTCCACTGCCCCCGAGTCTGCCGCATCCCGTCGACCGGATCAGTGCCACGGTGCAGAGAGCACGGGCTGTGCTGACTCGAGGCCTGGCGCAAGCACGCTGAGTCATCGGACAATCACGACACAGCGCCTGAAGAAGGCGCCGACGGACCCGTCTTGACGACACCCGAGGGAGATCGTGATGAGATTCGTCTGGCTGGGCGCGCTCGGTGTGCTCGCGGTCCTGATGGCAGTGTTCACGCCGTACGTGTTCCGCACCGAATCGACGTGGCAGGCCATCGCGTGGTCGGCCATGCTCACCGGACGGTCGCCTTCATCGCCGTGCTCATCCGCGCCGAACTGCTGATCTGCCGCCTGGACCGGCGCACGAACAGCAACGTCTCCGAGACCTGAGCCGCACTCCGAGCGTGACGAGGTCCGGCCAGGCCGAGCCTGCTCGGGGCTGGCTGATCATCTGGCTGACACAGCATCACCCTGCGTGGCAGGGCAGCGTGGATCTGTTGCGACAGCCGGACAGGGGACTTCCGCTGCGATGTCATCCGGGGATTGCAAGGGGACCCTCGAGTGTGCTGTTGCCGCAGGAGGGGCGCCCGCAGGTCGGTGCCCGGGCGCCCAGTGAGGCGCCGTTCCTGTCTACCGTGACCCCATGACGTTACTTACCTACCTCCACCGTTTCAATCAGCGGCACCCATGGAGCCACAACGACCATTACGGCCCCTGGATCGCCGGCCGGGTGGCCGCATCCAAGGCCCACCACGTCCTCGACATCGGGTGCGGTGCGGGGAATCTTGCCGCGCTTCTGCGTCGTCGAGCGGTCACCGTCACCGGGCTTGAACCCGACCCCGGGATGGCCCGCGCCGCAGCGAAGCGCTTCGCCGACGACCCGGCGGTCACCATCGTGGAAGCCGACTTCACCGGGCGCGACCCGCACCGACGCTTCGACGCCATCACCCTGGTCGCCGTCCTGCACCACCTGCCGCTGGTGCCCACCCTGCGGGAACTTCGCAGCTGTCTCGCTCCCGGCGGGCGTCTTGTGGTCATCGGCTGCTATCGGGAGGCAGGGCGCGTCGATCTGCTCATCTCCCTGCTGGCCGCGCTCTTGAATCCGGTCATGGGACTGGTCAAGCATCCCACCCGCGCCGCCGCACTCCCCTTGCACATGACGGCGCCCACCACCGCTCCGCAGGAGACCCTGGGGGACATCCGGGCTGCGGCCGCGCAGGAACTGCCCGGCGCACGGATCCGACGTCGCCTGTTCTGGCGGTACAGCCTGGTCTACGACGCCCCCGTCGGGCACAGCCCGGCCTCACCCCCGCGAGCCGCTTGAGGGGCCCCTTCCCCCGGTTTCCCACCATGCCGCCGAGTGAGCCCTTGGATGTGGACGGCCCCGTGACATCAATCGCGACCGCCCGGGCGTGGCCGGAGAGTTCGAGCGCGGCCGCGGCGAGGATGCCGTCCCACTGCGCGAGGACGCCGCCACCGGCGGCCGGGGCGACCATGCCGCGCTCGGTCATCATCCAGCTGATCGCGGCGAATCGAGCCCGATCGGCTCGCGCCCGTTCCGCCGTACGACCTGGCTGGTACGCCACTTCGGCCTTCTCTTGCGCGTGGAGCCGTTCTTCCTCGCCTGCTCACGGGCGGCGACCAGGGGCCTGGCACGCGAGGTCGACGCCGCTGAGCTCGGTGGTCATGCGATCACCGCCCCGGCCGCGTCGCCATCGAGGAACCGGGCGGCGAGCTCGCGCAACCGATCCGGCCACCGCACGACCGCGGCCGTCTCGGTCCCGGCGTGAGGCGCGGTCTGCTCGCGCAACTGCCCCAGCCGCGTGGCCAGGAAGTACCGGGCTCGTGCGTTCCCGGGCGGCATCGGCGGCCTTCCGCCCGCGCCATTCGAGTTCACACGGAACCAGCGGCCGTTTTGCCCGGTCACGTGCGCCCACCGCCCCTCCGCCTCGGCTTCCTCGGCCCGGCCCAGCACCGCCAAGGCGCCCCGCCGGTACTCCGGCACCGACTGCTGCACCGCCTGGAGCACAGCGAAGGCGAGCGCGGCCGCCGCCGCGACCGGGTCCGCGTCCAGCTCGCCCGGCTCCACCAGTTCCATGCGGTTCCGACGAGGGGGCGCTGATCCGCACGGCCGGCCTCTCCACACCCGATGCGGCGCCTGCGCGGAGTCAGAGGTGACGCTCCCCTGGGACTCACCAGTCGGTGAGGTCGGTCAAACGGGAGCAGCGCGGGTCGTCGATGTCGCCCGGCACGGTCCGTTCCACCTCCTCGATCAGGGAGTGAAGTGCCGCGAGCAGGGCTGTCAGGGCACCGGACGGTTGTACGTCGGCGGCGACCACATCGGTGTCTTCTTCGTGGTCGACATACAGGCGCATCCGGTCGGGGCTCTGGAGGAGGAAACCCCGCAGCCGCGGGTCGGGCTGTGCTTCGGTCCAGGGGCAGGTAAGGGTGCGCAGGATGGTGAACGCGTTGTCGCACTCCCCTGGGCCGGCGGGAGCGACCTGCGCCGGATCCACATGGATGAGAGCCATGCCCATCACCGTGTCGACACGGCTGCTGGAGAAGATCTGGGTGCCGGTGGTCAAGGCGCGCACGATGCCGAGGACGTCATTCGGGCCCGCTAGCTAGGCGACCTGCGAACGCTAGGTCTGGGCGCGCGGAGGGGAGATCGCCATGGATGTTATTTTGCTGACCGCCGAAATTTCCTTGCGCTCCCCCACGCTTTGTGGGAACCCCATGCCCATCAGCAGACGCCGCATGATCGGCGGCGCACTCGCCGCGACCGCCGGACTCGGCACCGCGTTCGGCCTGAACCGGGCCGGCGCCGCGGAGACGGATTCGGCCGCGGCGCCCGCCGAGAGCAGTCCCGGCGATGTCGTCAGCAAGGGTATCGGTCGGAGCACGGTGGAAAACCCGCCTGCCGTCACCAGCACACCCGCGCCAAGGAACCCGTCAGCGCCTGACATCTCTGCTCTCCGCCGAACCCGGAACGGTTCACTCCTGCGTACTCTTCCGACGCCGGGCCACTCAAGCAGTTGCCGCCTGGACGTCGGCAAGCCCGAGGTCGGTCAGCCCCCTTCCGGCGGGGGCGGCTCTTCGTGAGGCATGGTCTTTCTGCCGACCTGAGGGGCGCGGCCAGGTGTCAGCGAGAGGCGGCAGCGAGGATCCGACGAGCGCGTTCCAGCACGGGCCTGTCCACCATCTGCCCGTCGACCACGCCGACCGAGTCACCGGCGGTCACCACGGCGCGTGCCCACTTCTGTTCGCTCTCGGAGGGGGCGAACCCGGCTGAGACGATCGGGACCTGGGCGGGGTGTATGCACAACTTCCCGGTGAAACCGAGGCGCCGTGCGTGTGAGATGTCGTCGGTAAGGACATCGGCGTCCCTCACACTGGTGGTGACGCCGTCGACCGGAGGGCACAGGCCCGCGGCTGCCGCCGCCGACACCAGCCGGGAGCGGGCGTAGGTGAGCGCCATGTGGTCATCGTGAGCCACGCCGAGCTGGCTGGCCAGGTCGGCGTTGCCGAAGGCCACACGTACGACTCCGGGGGTGGCGCATACCTCGTTGGCCCGCTCGACGCCGACGGCCGTCTCGATGAGGGGAATCAGGACGCACCGCCCGGCCGTGTGGCGGGCGAGTTCCGACAGTACCCCGTGGTCCTCGGCCTTGGGGACCATGACGGGAGCCCCGTAGCGGGACACCGCCTCCAGGTCGGCGTCGCACCACGGTGTGCCGGGAGGGTTGATCCGGATCACAGCGTTGTTGCCTTCGGCCAGCCACCGGGCGACGTTGTCGCGTGCGCGGTCCTTGTCCTGCGCGGCGGTGGCGTCCTCGAGATCGATGATGACCAGGCCGGCGCCGGTGGCGGCGGCCTTGGCGAACCGGTCGGGCCGATAGCCAGGCACGAACAGCAGGCTGCGGGCCCTTTCGATGCGGTCACGGTAGGGGGTCATGCGTAGGTCACCTCTGCTGTGGCGTGGCACGGCTCCCGGTGCGTGGTGATGTGCAGGGCGGCGTTCCTGCCGGCCGGTGTGCCGCAAGCGATCAGGTGCTCGCCTGCGAAGACAGGGCGGCGTAGCCGGTAGGACAAGGAACGCACGGGGCGGGAGGGGGCGTTGAGGCGTACCAGTTCAAGCATCGCCAGCACCAGGAGCGGGCCGTGGACGACGAGACCGGGGTATCCCTCCTCTCCCTGGGCGTACGGTGCGTCGTAGTGGATGCGGTGCGCGTTCGCGGTGAGGGCACTGAACCGGAACAGCGTGGTGGGGTCTGGCTGCAGGGGGAGACGCCAGGGCTCATCGGAGTGCGGCGTGGCGGACGTGTCGAGTTCCGATGGGTGCGGTCCGCCGCTGCGCCCCGAGCGGTAGACGATGTCCTGCTCCTCGACCAGGCAGGCTCGCCCGTGCTGGCTGTATTCGTTGCGCACGGTGACGAAGAGGAGCTCGCCCGTCGTGCCGTGCTTGGTCGCCACTGTGTTCAGGATGCTGATGCGTTGGGCCGGCTCCCCCACGCGCAGCGGTTCGATGATCTCGCAACGGCCTCCGGCGAACATGCGCTGTCTGTTGGGGATGGGCGGCAGGAAGTGACCGTGGGCTGGGTGTCCGTCCTCGCCGAGGTCCCGCTGGTTCGGCCACTGCAGGAAGTACAGCCAGTGCCACAGGGGTGGCAGGGGATCGCCGGCCATCGCGACCGGTTCCGGCTGGTCCAGGACGGCCGACAGCGCGGCGACCGGCTCGGGCAGAAGGTCGTCCGTGTCGGTGACCGCCTGGGGACTCCACGACTCCACGTACGAGCCGAGCCCGCTCTGGACGTTGTCCATGGGTGCTCCGTAAGTTGTTGGGTGGCCCGGAGCTCACGTGCCTTGGAGTCAAGCCGCGAGGGCTTGTGCAGGCTGTGAGAAGGCCCGGGATTCGTTGTAGGTCTGGCGGGTTTGCAGGCAGTGGTAGAGCTGGCCCAGAAGCTTGTTGAACAGGTTGCGCTGGGCTGAGCTGTGGCGGTCTCCGACTTCTCGTCGGTGCTTGTAGTGCGTGCGGGCTCCGGGCGACGCGCGCAGGGCGGTGAGGGTCCACACGTAGCCGCAGGACGCGAGTCGGCGGTTCTTGACGACTCGGTGTGTGACGATGCGGACCTTGCCGCTGGCGCGGGTGACCGGCGCTGACCCCGCGTACGCCTTCAGTGCCCGTGCGCTGGTGAAGTAGCTCCGGTCGTCGCCGATCTCGGCGAGCACCCGGGCACCGGCCAAGTCACTCAGGCCGGGGAAGCTGGTCACGATGTGTGCGTCCGGATGCTCGCGGAACCTGGCTTGAAGGGACTCGGCGAGTTCATCGGCGGCCTTGCAGGCCGCGTCGAGCTGCCGCAGCACAGCGAGCATCTGGAGTCCCATGGCCTCTTCGACCATCGGGGTGTGCCGGAGGTACTCGGCGCGGAAGACAGCCTGGATGCGCTCGGCGTCGGCGTCGATTCCGCGTTGCCGGCCGCCGCGCTTCAACGCGGCACGCAGCTGGCTGCGGCTGAGCCGGGCCGCCTTGCCCGGTGTTGACGCGAGCTCCAGCACGGCTCGGGCATCACGCCTGATCAGGCCGCCTTGCAGGTGCTGGAAGGCGGTCAGGGCCGCGGGGAAGTACTCGCGCAGGAGCGATCGGAGCTGGTTGGAGAGCTGCTGGTAGTTCCATACGGCGTCCTGCTGAGCGCGGGCCAGTACGGTTATGGCCCGCGACAGTTCCGAATGCTCGGGCAGGGGCCGGTGACTGGCCATGTCGGTGCGCAAAATGTTGGCCAGGACGACAGCGTCGCCGTGGTCGGACTTCTTGCGGGAGACCGCATGCCGGTCACGGTAGCGGGAGGCTGCCATGGGGTTGATCGCGTAGATCGGGCGCCCAGCCGAGCGCAGTGCAGCGACCAGCAGGCCGTGGCTGGTCTCGATTGCCACGGGCACGAGGGCCTCTCTGCTGTCGTACTCGGCCAGGACCTCGAGCAGGAGGCGATACCCCTCGGCGTCGTCGCTGATCCGGCGCTTGGCCAGCAGCTTTCCCTCGTCGTCGACGACCGCGACGTCATGGTGGTCTTCGGCCCAGTCGATCCCGCAGAACACCCTCACGAAGTGCTTCCTCCTTGTCTTGTCCGTGTCCATCTGGAGCCTGTGCGGGCCACGCGGCGCCCTAATTCCAGGACTCGATCGGTCCGACATCTCACTGGCCGTTCGTGGCACCAGCGCCCCGCAGGGGCTCCGGTCTGCGAAAGAGCTCACGGCTCGCGGCACAGTAAGGAGGTCGTCCTGCGGAAGGCTCGTCCCACGATGATCAGCCTCCCGTTCGTCCAACCCGCGGCCGGCCGGTCGGAGACAGAGGACAGTGCCGGTCTCCCGAGGGGCCTCGAGGGCCAGGGCCGGATCGGGCATCTGTTCCTCCCAACAACGAATTAGGGCCGGATGTGGCTAACGGGTTCTTGCTTCAGTGGCTTCGAGGGAGTGGCCGTCCGGCTCTCCGGGGCGCCCTGGCTGCTGATTGAGATGTGCGCGCTGTGCGCGGTTGCTGATTTACGGAGATGACAGCGGGGTGTTCCTCGGGCCGACGGCATGCTGTGCGGATCGAGGAGGGGCGAGTGAGGGAGCGACAGGCGCAGGGCTGGGCCGGCGTCGACGCGGGGAAGCCACCACTGGGCGGCGGTGGTCGACGAGACCGGTGCGACCCTGCGGTCCAAGAAGATCTACAACGACGAGTCGGCGATCCTGGCCGCCATGGGCGAGATCCTGGACCTGGCGGACGAGGTCCACTGGGCGGTGGACATCTCCGGCACGTCCTCCGCGCTGCTGTCGGCGCTGCTCGCGACCCATGGCCAGCGGGCTGTCTACGTGCCCGGCCGCACCGTCAACCGCATGTCCGGCGCCTACCGGGGCGAGGCGAAGACCGACGCTCGTGACGCCTACTCATCGCCGAAACCGCCCGCCACCGCAACGACTTCGCCGCGATCGACCTGCCCGCCCAGCTCGCCGCCGACCTCGCGCTGCTGACCGCCCACCGGGCGGACTTGGTGGCCGACCGGGTGAGGATGATCAACCGGCCGCGTGACGTACTGACCGGCGTCTTTCCCACGCTGGAACGGGCCTTCGACTACAGCTCCCAGAAAGGCGCGCTGGTCCTGCTGACCGGCTACCAGACCCCGGCCGCGATCCGACGCCGCGGCCGGGCGAGGTTGACGGCCTGGCTCGCCAACCGCAGCGTCCAGGGTGCCGACGCCGTCGCGGCCACCGCTCTGGAGGCCGCCCAGGCCCAGCAGACCACACTGCCCGGAGAAGATGTCGCCGCCCAGATCGTCGCCAACCTCGCTGCCCAGATCCTGGCCCTGGACGACCGGCTCAAGCGCATCGACCAACAGATCCGCGAGACGTTCCACGGCCACCCGCAGGCTGAGATTATCGAGTCCCTGCCCGGCATGGGCCCGATACTCGGAGCCGAGTTCGTTGTTGCCGCAGGCGACCTCACGGCCTACGCCGATGCCGGCCAACTGGCCTCGGCGGCCGGGCTCGTGCCCGTCCCGCGTGACTCCGGCCGCCGCACCGGCAACCTCCACCGGCTCACGCGCTACAGCCGACGCCTGCGGCGGGTCTTCTCCATGTCCGCGCAGACCAGCATCATCCGCGAAGGACCCAACCGGGACTTCTACTTCAAGAAGCGGGGCGAGGGCAGCAAACACGTCCAAGCCGTCATCACCCTGGCCCGCCGACGGGCGAGCGTGCGATAGGCACTGCTGCGCGACAACCGCGTCTTCACCTCCGCCCCGCCGGTCACGCAAGCGGCTTGACTTCGTCATTGCGACTCCTGTGATGAGGTGGCTGGGGGCGGCCTCATGTGGGCGCGTGTCACCCCGGGGTCTCACTCGTTTTCATCATCTCTGCTGATGGAGCCCTACGAATAATAGAAAGATCTGATGCCCGCATGCCTCCACGGCATGGGAAAACCCCCGGTGGACGTGCGCACGAACGGACCGAGCCCCGGCGTTGCCGCTCAGCAGGGCCGTCATGCCTCCTTGCCCGGCGCGCTGTCGTACAGCTGCGCAGAGGGCCACTGCCGTTCGCGTACGGCCAAGCGGACCTGGCGGGCCAGCTCCTGGGCCACGACCTCGGCCGCCACCGGTACACGGCCCGTCCTGGCGGTGCAGAGCACGATGGAGCGCCACACCTCCGGGTCGCACAACGGAGCCGCGCTCAGGGAGCCGACCGCGACGTCCTCGGCGATGCCGACGCCGGGCAGGATCGTCCAGCCGTGGCCGGCCTGCACGAGCCGCTTCTGCACGTGCATGGAATTGGTCTGGACGACCACGTTCATTTTGACTTCGGCTCGCGCGGCGGCTGAATCGATCAAAGTGCGCAGCCCGTGACCGGGGGCGGGGAGGATCAGGGGGTGCGACGCCGCCTGCTCGAAGGAAATGGGCTGTTCGGGACCAAGTCCTACGGTCGGCGGTGCGACCACCCACAGCTTCTCCTGCGCCAGCGGTTTGGCGTTCAGTGACGGGATGGCTGCCAGGTTGTACAGCAGGGTCAGGTCGAGGTCCCCGTCGTCCAGCCACTGCTGAAGGTAGCCGGAGTACGCGGTGAGCAGACGCAACTCGATGCCGGGACGTTCCCGGGTGATGGCCGAGACGAGCCGTTCCGCCAGCAGGTCGCTCGCGCTGTCGAGCAGCCCGACGGTCACGATCCCGGTGACCTCGCCAGGCATCGGCTGGATCTCCGCGCGGGCGCGGTCGAGCTCGTTCAGGGCGCGCCGGGCGCGAGCGACCATGGTCGTGCCGGCGGCCGTGGGCTGCATCCCCTGCCGGGTCCGCTTGAAAAGGGCAACGCCCAGTTCCTGCTCCAGCGTGCGGATCTGCCGGGTGACGGCCGGCTGGACCAGGTGCAGCAGTTCTGCCGCCCGGGTGACACCGCCCACCTCGGCGACCGTGACGAGTGCTTTCAGCTGCTTGAGGTCCATCGGTTTCCGCTCCCATCTGCACCACGCATGGTTCCATCACGAAACACTATTTTACTTAGGTTTCCATGAGCACTGATGATGTGCGCAGGAACGAGGGTGGTTCCCCCACGCATCCCGTGAGGGAGCGACCGCAGGACGTATCGCACACGGCTCGATACCGGCGGCTCTGCCGTTTGGAAGTCCCCCTGCAGGAAGTCCGTCGACGACCGCCCCGTCGCACAGTCGCTTCCCGGCCATATCTCCGGAGGTCACGCCATGACCGCACTCCCGCTATCCGGCGTCACCGTCGTAAGCGTCGAGCAGGCGGTGGCGGCACCGTTCGCCACCCGCCAGCTCGCGGATCTCGGTGCTCGGGTCATCAAGGTGGAGCGACCCGGAGGAGGGGACTTCGCCCGCCGGTACGACACCTCGGTACACGGCCACTCCAGCTACTTCGTCTGGCTCAACCGCTCCAAGGAGTCGGTGACGCTGGACCTGAAGAACCCGCGCGGCCGAGAGCTGCTGGAGGATCTGCTGGCCGGGGCGGACGTGTTCGTGCAGAACCTCGCCCCCGGCGCAGCGGCCCGGCTGGGGCTGGACAACGCGTCCCTCACGAAGCGCCACACGTCACTGATCCCGTGCACCGTCTCCGGTTACGGCACCAGCGGCCCCTGGGCGGACCGCAAGGCCTACGACCTGCTGGTGCAGTGCCAGACCGGTCTGGTCTCACTGACGGGAACACCGGAGGAGACGGCCCGGGTCGGAGTGTCGATCGCGGACATCTCCGCCGGCATGTACGCCTACTCCGGCATCCTCGCCGCCCTTTACACCCGGGCGATGACGGGGGTGGCACGTGCCGTGGAGGTCTCGCTCTTCGAGGCACTCGCGGAGTGGATGAGCCAGCCTGCCTACTACACCCGGTACGGCGGCGCCCCGCCGGCACGTGTGGGCACCCAGCACGCCACCATCGCCCCCTACGGCGCCTACACCGCAGCCGACGACAAGCAGGTGCTCTTCTCCATTCAGAACGAGCGCGAATGGGCTGCCCTGTGCGAGCAGTTCCTTGAGCGGCCGGAGCTGACGGAGGACCCGCGGTTCAGCACCGGGTCGGCACGTGCGGCCCACCGCGAGGAACTCAATGAGATCGTCATCGAGCGGTTCCGCAGGTCCGACAGCGGTGCGGTGATGAAGCTGCTGGACGGTGCGGGCATCGCCAACGCGGGGGTCAACGACGTGCGGGAATTCGTCGACCACCCGGTGCTCGCAGAGCGGGGCCGCTGGCACGAGGTGGGCGTTCCGGGCGCCGTGGTGCAGGCCCTACAGCCGCCGGCCGACCTGGCCGGAGTGAGCCCGCGCATGGCCCCCGTGCCCGCTGCCGGGGAGCACACCGAGCGGATCCTGACCGAACTTGGACTCACCGCGGCCCAGATCGAGGGCCTGCACGCCGATGGCGCCATCTGACGGCCTACCGCGACATCGAACGAGGAGGAGCACATCGTGAGCACCCTGGACGTCCTCTCCGACGACGAGCAGTTCGTCGTGCGGACCGTGCACGACTTCGTCAACAAGGAGGTGAAGCCCGTCGTCCAGGAGCTGGAACACTCCAACACCTATCCCGAGGCCCTGATCGAGCAGATGAAGCAGCTCGGCATCTACGGGCTCGCCATCCCGGAGGAGTACGACGGCAATGCCGTCTCCACGCCCTGTTACGTGATGGTCACCGAGGAACTGGCGCGCGGCTGGATGAGCCTGGCCGGGGCGATGGGCGGCCACACCGTGGTCGCCAAGCTGCTGCTGCACTTCGGCACCGAGGAGCAGAAGCGGCGCTACCTGCCGAAGATGGCCACGGGCGACATCCGGGCGACCATGGCGCTCACCGAACCCGGCGGCGGCTCGGACCTGCAGGCGATGCGCACCACCGCCCGCAAGGACGATGAGGGGTATCTGGTCAACGGATCCAAGACCTGGATCACCAACTCCCGCCGCTCCCAGTTGATCGCGCTGCTGTGCAAGACCGACCCGGAGGCCACCCCCGCCCACCGGGGCATCTCCATCCTCCTGGTAGAGCACGGGCCGGGCCTGACCGTCTCCCGGGACCTGCCCAAGCTCGGCTACAAGGGCGTGGAGAGCTGCGAGCTGTCCTTCGACGGCTATCGTGCCGCGTCCGACGCCGTGCTCGGCGGTACCGAGGGCAAGGGCTTCGCACAGATGATGAAGGGCCTGGAGACCGGTCGGCTCCAGGTCGCCTCCCGCGCCCTCGGTGTCGGCCGCGCAGCCCTGGAGGACTCGCTCGCCTACGCCCAGGAACGCGAGTCCTTCGGCAAGCCGATCTGGCAGCACCAGGCCATTGGCCACTACCTCGCCGACATGGCGACCTCGCTGGCCGCCGCCCGCCAGCTCACCCTCCACGCGGCACGAGAGGCCGATGCCGGGCGGCGCGTCGACATGGAGGCGGGCATGGCGAAGCTGTTCGCCTCCGAGACGGCGATGGAGATCGCCCTCAACGCCGTCCGTATTCACGGCGGATATGGCTACTCGACGGAGTTCGACGTCGAGCGCTACTTCCGCGACGCCCCGTTGATGATCGTCGGCGAGGGCACCAACGAAATCCAGCGGAACGTGATCGCGGCCCAGCTCGTCAAGCGCGGCGGGCTCGACGGGTGACAACTGCGCCCGTCCGGCATGCAGCGGGGCCCTTCAGACAAGGGAACGCCCCGGACGAAGGCTGTCGTAAGGAACAGAAGACGCCCTCATGAAAATCGTTGTCTGTGTGAAGTACGTGCCGGATGCTGCTGGTGACCGGCAGTTCGCCGAGGACTTGACGACCGACCGTGAGTCGGTGGACGGTCTGCTCTCGGAGCTGGATGAGTACGCCGTCGAGCAGGCGCTGCAGATCGGTGAGAACGCCGACGACGCGGAGGTCACTGTGCTGACCGTCGGCCCCGAGGACGCCAAGGACGCGGTGCGCAAGGCCCTGTCGATGGGCGCCGACAGGGGTGTCCACGTGGAGGATGAGGATCTCCACGGCACCGATGCCCTGGGTACCTCGGCGCTGCTGGCGAAGGCGATCGAGAAGACCGGCTCTATGCCACCGTCTCGCCGGCCGCGGTACTGGTGCCCTCCTCGGCGGAGGGCAAGGAGATCGCCGCTCGCCTGGCGGTGCGTGTCAGGTCGGGTCTGATCACCGACGCCGTCGACCTGGAGGCCGGCGAGGCGGGCCCGGTGGCCACCCAGTCGGTCCTCGCCGCCGCCTACACCACCAAGTCCCGCATCACCAAGGGCACTCCAGTCATCACCGTCAAGCCCAACTCCGCCGCTCCCGAGCCCGCTTCCGCGGCGGGCACCGTGGAGGAGCTGTCCGTCTCCTTCAGCGAGGCAGCGACCGGCACCAAGGTCATCTCCCGCACTCCTCGTGAGTCGTCGGGGCGTCCGGAGCTGACCGAGGCCGCGATCGTGGTCTCCGGCGGCCGCGGCCTGGGCGGCGCGGAGAACTTCCCCCTCATCGAGGCCCTCGCCGACTCCCTCGGCGCGGCGGTCGGCGCCTCCCGCGCCGCGGTGGACGCCGGCTGGTACCCGCACACCCACCAGGTCGGCCAGACCGGCAAGACCGTCTCTCCCCAGCTGTATGTGGCGGCCGCCATCTCGGGTGCGATCCAGCACCGCGCCGGCATGCAGACCTCGAATACCATCGTCGCGATCAACAAGGACGCCGAAGCCCCGGTCTTCGACCTCGTCGACTACGGAGTCATCGGCGACCTCTTCCAGGTCCTCCCCCAGCTCACGGAAGAGGTCATCGCCCGCAAGGGCTGACCGCGCGATATTTGCTCGTGGCGGCCTTCCAGGGGCTCAGCCTGACGGCGCTGGTGAACGAACATCGGTGTGGCCTGGCACCGTTTCCCGGCCTTCCCGAACATCTGGTTCAGGCGAACGCCGACAGTGCCACGGCCCCGGGCGGGCTGAAGCCTATGACGAGCGGCGGCCAGGAGATCGACTTCGAGGCCGCGCTGGACGAGGACAGCGCCGAAGAGGTGCGCTCCGGCGTCTCGCAGGTCGAGGGCTTCTCCTGGAAGGGCGTCCTCGACTTCTCTACCTGCACCGAGTGCGGCCGCTGCCAGCCTCAGTGGCCGGCCTGGAACACCGGCAAGCCCTTCTCCCCCCTTCACTGCTCTCCACTGCTGTCGATGAGGCGTCGCAGCGAGGGGAGCAGGGCGTCGAGGTCCTGGCCGGTTCGGAAGGCGACGACGGTGGTGCCGCCAGTCTCCGGGCGGGAACCGGGTGCCGGGAAGAGGGCCAGCACCTCGCGCATGGCCTCGTCCACTTCTGCGACGGGGTCGGCGGTCTCGCCCCGGAGCCATCGGCGCAGTACGTGGTTGTGGCCGGCTACCACCGCTGCGGCCATGAGCTCGGCTCTCAGCGACGCCGACGTTGTCGGGTCGCCCATCCAGTCCGAGATGAACTCCCGGAACAGTCGCTGGTAGCGGGCGACGCTGGCGATCCCCCGGTCGCGGAGGGCGGCCACCTTGCTGGTGAGCGCGTACCGCCGCCTGGCGAGGTCGCCTTCGTCGACGTAGTGCAGCAGCACCAGGCGGACCGCGTCGGACACCGCGACCAGGGCGGTGCTGTGGCTGGAGGTCGCCAGCCGGTCCCTGATCAGCGTGAGCAGCTGGTCATGGTCGGGGAAGATGACCTCTTCTTTCGATCGGTAGTGCCGGAAGAAGGTGGTGCGTCCCACTCCGGCCCGTTCGGCGATGTCTTCGACGGCGGTCTGCTCGTATCCGCGCTCGTCGAAAAGCGCGAAGGCGGCGTCCGCGAGTCGGGGCCGCGCAGGTGGCTTGCTCAGACCGCTCGTCTTTCCCCGTATCCGTACCCGGTGACCACTTGCCGTCGACGTTACTAAGTACCGCCAAAAAGACATGAGTACCGAGAGGAGGTCCGGCGTGGATCCCGTGGCACACAGCGAATCCGACCTGCCCATCCAGCCGGTTTACGACAGCTGGGCGCTGACGGATTTCGACGCGGACGCCAAGCTGGGCGCCCCAGGGCGGTTCCCGTTCACACGCGGCGTGTACCCGACGATGTACACCGGCCGACCGTGGACGATGCGGCAGTACGCCGGCTTCGGCACGGCGAAGGAGTCGAATGAGCGCTACCACGAACTGGTGAACGCCAGCACGGGCGGCCTGAGTGTGGCGTTCGACCTGCCGACGCAGATGGGCTACGACTCCGACGAGCCGGTCGCACAGGGCGAGGTCGGCAAGGTCGGCGTGGCGATCGACTCGATCGAGGACATGCGCACGCTGTTCCAGGGCCTGCCTCTGGACAAGGTGTCGACGTCGATGACGATCAACGCCCCCGCGTCGGTGCTGCTCCTGCTGTACCAGCTGGTCGCGGCCGAGCGAGGCATCCGCGGCGGCCAGTTGACCGGCACGGTCCAAAACGACGTGCTCAAGGAGTACATCGCCCGCGGTACCTATGTCTTTCCGCCGAAGCAGTCTCTGCGCTTGATCAGCAACATCTTCGCCTACTGCCACAAGGAACTGCCGCGCTGGAACACGATCTCCATCTCCGGCTACCACATGGCCGAGGCCGGGGCGAGCCCCGTACAAGAGATCGCCTTCACCCTGGCCAATGCCAAGGAGTACGTGCGCACCGCGATCACCGCGGGCCTGGATGTCGACGACTTCGCGCCGCGCCTGTCGTTCTTCTTCGTCGCCCGTACCACGCTGCTGGAGGAGATCGCGAAGTTCCGTAATGACGCCGTGCGGCGAGCCCTCGATGCCCTGCGAGCTGCCGCCCAGGGCACCGGCAACGTGCTGCCCGCGATGCGCGAGGCCCTGCGCGTTCGCGCCACGGTCGGGGAGGTCTCACACGCGCTGCGGGACGTGTGGGGCGTGCACGTCCCGCACGACACCTTCTGACCCACTTGAGCCGGCCTCCCTCTGGGAGGCCATCGCACATGTCCCTGGAGCCTTCCCATGACCCCTGCCTAGCATCTGTCACGCCGTCCGCCGTCGCCGACCGGTTCGTTCCTGCCGAAGACACTGACACACAACGAGGTGATGGTCCGCCCAGGCTTCGGTCCGACGTCCCCGGATGACCAGCCGACCGCCCTCGTTCCCCGTTCGCCGGTGCCGGCCGCCGACCCGTTGCCGCTCCGGAACTCCTCCGCAGCCGTACCCGCGGCCGGGCTCTTGCCCGCCTCGTGGCACGTCACCGGCCGCAACACCCGGAAGGGAGCCGAACAGTGAGCACCGAACCCGCACAGCCGGCCGGCATCGACGTCCGCAAATCCGCAGGCAGGCTCGCGGATCTGCAGCGCCGCGTCCAGGAGGCGACGCACGCCGGCTCGGAGCGCGCGGTGGCGAAGCAGCATGCCAAGGGCAAGCTGACAGCTCGCGAGCGCATCGAACTGCTGTTGGACGAGGGGTCGTTCGTGGAGCTGGACGAGTTCGCCCGGCACCGGTCGGCCCACTTCGGGCTCGAGAAGACCCGGCCGTACGGGGACGGCGTCGTGACCGGGTACGGCACCGTGGACGGGCGGCCCGTGGCCGTGTTCTCCCAGGACTTCACCGTCTTCGGCGGTGCGCTGGGCGAGGTCTACGGCCAGAAGATCGTCAAGGTGATGGACTTCGCCCTGAAGACCGATGTCCCGTCATCGGGATCAACGACTCCGGGGGCGCCCGCATCCAGGAGGGTGTCGCCTCGCTGGACGCATACGGGGAGATCTTCCGGCGCAACACCCACGCCTCCGGTGTGATCCCGCAGATCAGCCTCGTCGTCGGGCCGTGCGCCGGTGGTGCGGTCTACTCCCCCGCCCTCACCGACTTCACGATCATGGCCGATCAGACGTCGCACATGTTCATCACCGGTCCGGACGTCATCAGGACGGTCACCGGTGAGGACGTCGGCTCCGAGGAGCTGGGCGGCGCCCCCACCCACAACACCGCCTCCGGCGTGGCACACCACATGGCCGGGGACGAGAAGGACGCCATCGAGTACGTCAAGCAACTGCTGTCGTACCTGCCGTCGAACAACCTCAGCGAACCCCCGGTCTTCCTGGAGGAGGCGGACCTGTCCGTCGCCGAGGAGGACCGCGAGCTGGACATGATCGTGCCGGCCAGCGCCAACCAGCCGTACGATATGCACACGGTCATCGAGCACGTCCTGGACGACAGCGAGTTCTTCGAGACGCAGGCGCTGTTCGCGCCGAACATCCTCACGGGTTTCGGCCGGGTGGAGGGCCGCCCGCTGGGCATCGTCGTCAACCAGCCGATGCGGTCCGCCGGCTGCCTCGACATCGACGCCAGCGAGAAGGCCGGCCGCTTCGTGCGGACGTGCGACGCCTTCCACATCCCCGTCGTCACCTTCGTCGACGTGCCCGGCTTCCTCCCGGGCGTCGACCAAGAGCACACCGGCATCATCCGGCGCGGCGCCAAGCTGATCTACGCGTACGCCGAGGCGACCGTCCCGCTGATCACGGTGATCACGCGGAAGGCATTCGGAGGGGCCTACGACGTCATGGGCTCCAAGCACCTGGGTGCGGACCTCAACCTCGCCTCGCCGACCGCCCAGATCGCCGTCATGGGCGCCCAGGGCGCGGTCAACATCCTGCACCGCCGCACGATCGGCGAGGCCGACGCACCGGAGGCGACCCGGGCCCGGCTGATCCAGGAATACGAGGACGCCCTCCTCACCCCCTACATCGCGGCCGAGCGCGGCTACATCGACGCCGTCATCATGCCGTCCGACACCCGCCGCCAGATCGTCCGGGGCTCGCGTCATCTGCGGACCAAGCGCGCGGCGCTGCCGCCGAAGAAGCACGGCACCATCCCCCTGTGACGGAAGGGAGCCGTTCGCTGATCGTCACGGTCGTCCGAGGCAACCCCACACCCGAGGAACTGGCCCCCGCACTGGCGGTGATCCAGGCCCGGGCCGGCCGCCTTCGCCCCTCGGCCCCGCAGGAGCTGAACGCGTGGGCGGGCACGGCGCGCCCCATCCCGCGCCGTGCCCTGCCGCAGCCGGGGCCGGCGGCGTGGCGCAGCACGTACTGGCCCCGCTGAACCGCACGGTGTGTCCCAGACTGCCGCTCCTGCGCCCCCGGCTCGGTGACGAGGTTCGCGCCGCCGTCGGGCCCGGGTGTGCGCCTGGACGCGGGCGTGGAATCCGGCAGCGTCATCGGCCCAGCGTGGGACTCGCTGCTGGCCAAGCTGATCATCACCGGCGCCACCCGCAAGGAGGCTTTGGAACGGGCCGCCCGGGCACTGGAGGAGTTCCGCATCGACGGCATGGCCACCGCGGTCCCCTTCCACCGCAAGGTGGTCGGCGACCTGGCATTCGCGCCGGAGGTGCACGGGCAGGACGGCCCGTTCGCGGTGCACACGCGGTGGATCGAGACGGAGTTCGTCAACGACATCAAGCCGTTCACGGCACCCGCCGATGTGGAGGCCGAGGGAGAGCCGGGCCGTGAGACGGTCGTGGTCGAGGTCGGCGGCAAGCGCCTGGAGGTCTCCCTCCCGGCTTCCCTGGGCGTGTCCCCGGCCCGCACCGGCCTCACAGCGGGCACCAGGCCGAAGCGGCGCACGGCCGGCAAGTCCGGCCTCGCCGCCTCGGGTGACACCCTCGCCTCCCCGATGCAGGGCACCATCGTGAAGGTCGCCGTCGCCGAGGGCCAGGAGGTCAAGGAGGGCGACCTGTGCGTCGTCCTGGAGGCCATGAAGATGGAACAGCCCCTGAACGCCCACAAGTCCGGGATCATCAAGAGCCTGTCCGCCGACGTCGGCGCTTCACTCACCTCCGGCGCCGCCATCTGCGAGATCAAGGGCTGACGGCGATCCAGCCGCACAATGCGGCAGCGACATCCGCCGCGGGCGGCGCCGGGGACCTCGGGGTTGCGGCGCGGCCGCCCCTCGAAGCGGTAGGGCTGTGGGGGCGCGTGCGGCCGACGCCGACCGGACCGCGCCAGGGACACTCGGTCCACCAGCGGACCGCGCCGGCCTCGGTCCAGCAGCCGTGGAAGCCATGTAGCACCGCGTCGCTGTGCCCAATCGTCCCCGGCTTGCAGCGTCGTCCAAGGGCGTCTTCCTCGTGAGCGGGTTCGTGGTGCCTGCGATCCCGCACGGTATGTACGCGGGAGCGCCCACACCCTGCTGGTGGCCCCGAGTCACAGGACGACGTCCCGGGCCGTTGCCGACCTTCCTCTCACAAACGCCCCCGTTTATGAGAGGAAGGGTGTGGCGTCGGTATCAGCAGAGGGCGGGCATGCCGCCCATGGCGCTGAGGGTGGTGCCGTTGACGTGGTCGGCGGCCTGGGAGGCGAGGAAGGCGACAGCTCCGGCGATTCCTCGGCGCCCGCGAGGCGTTGGAGTGCGACGGCCGCGACCGCGCCGCTTCGGAGCACCGGGGATGTTGACGGAGCCGATGCGGTCGCCGTCAGGCGCCGGTTCGCGGCCGTGCGGACGGCCGCCGGCGCGGGCGGAGAGCCGTCCAGCCGGCAAGTCGATCACCGGCAGTCTGGCGGCGCGACGAGCGACCGCTACGTCGACGACGCGCATCAGCGTGACACGGCGGGCCCTCCACGTTCCGGGACTGCGGGTTTGCCCGCGTCAGGCCATGACCGGCGCAATGGCCTCACCCAACCAGCGTGCGATAGCGACCATGCGGGCATCAGTGCCCGGCTGCCCCATCACCTGAAAGCCGAAGGGCAGCCCGCCGACCGCCATGAACGGAATGTTCACGGCCGGGGTGCCCAAGAGTGAGCTCGGGGTATTGAACACCGGGTCTCCCGTCGGCCACCGCGCTGGCGGCTCTCCGGCGACATCGCCAAGCCATTTCGGCGCCGAGCCGGTGGATGTC
This sequence comes from Streptomyces yongxingensis, assembly GCF_055597465.1. Classification (NCBI taxonomy): domain Bacteria; kingdom Bacillati; phylum Actinomycetota; class Actinomycetes; order Kitasatosporales; family Streptomycetaceae; genus Streptomyces; species Streptomyces yongxingensis. The sequence goes on along the minus strand of NZ_CM145717.1, from coordinate 11,225,898 downwards.
GGCGCGACGACGGCGTCCACGACGCTGCCCAGCCGCGCAAAAGCCGCCTGCACGACTTCGCGGTCCTGCAATGCCCGCTCGTAGCCCACCGCCCCCAGCCGCTCCGCGGCTTCGATGAAGAAGCGCTTGCTCCGCACGCTGATGCGGTCCGGGTACGCCTCCACCAGGTCGCGGAAGACCCACAGATGCTCGCGTGCGAGGATCAGACTGGTCAACTCGGTGGCACCGACCAGTGCCCGCTCGAATCGCTCGATCAGTGGTTCGTCGCCTCGCCGCAGCACCGTCACGCCGCAGGCCTCGATCTGTCGGATCACCCGGTCAAACGCTTCGCGGCTCCGCTCGTCCAGACGGTCCCAGCCCTCGGTCTCCATGACGGCGAGGGTGAGGGGCTTTCGGGCCGGTGGCGGTGTGGAGGGCCCGCGCAACGCCGGCCAACCCGGGTCGCCGCCCGCGCGACGGGCGATCTCAATGGCCACCTGCCACATGTCCTCAGGACACGCCGCCACCACGCCGTGGGCCGTCGTGCTCGCGGTCTGCCGTTCACCACGATTGATGGCCCCGCGTGACGGCTTCAGACCCCAGTTTCCGCAAAAGCTCGCAGGCCGCATGAGCGACCCGCCGGACTGTGTGGAGATCGCCGCGGGCACCATTGACGCCCCGACAGCCGCTGACGATCCGGACGACGACCCACCCGGCGTGTGTTCCGGGTTGAACGGGTTCGTCGTCGGGCCGGGTTCCGGGCCCGCCAGTTCCGTGGTGACGGTTTTCCCGACCAGGACGGCGCCCGCCTGCCGCAGCGCCCACACCGCGGCGTTGTCCCGCTTCGGGAAGTTACCCGCGTACGCGGCGCAGCCGTACTCGGTGGGCATGTCCTTCGTTTCGAGCACGTCCTTGATACCGATGGGCATACCGTCGATGGGCGAGAGCGGCTCCCCCCGACGGTAGCGACGAGTGCTGGCGTCAGCCTGCTCTCGCGCACCCGACGCCTCGAGCACGACCCAGGCTCGCACGGTCGGCTCGAGTTCAGCGATCCTCGAAAGGCAACGCTCCAGGTAATCGCGCGGCGTGTCAGCGCCGCTGCGGAACTGCTCCACTGCCGTGTGGAACCGCAGTCCGCCGAACGCGACCGGGTCGTACGTGCCGACGGTCGCGCCAGCTGAAGAAGTCACGAACACCCCCATCGTCGCCGTTCCGGAAGGCGAGGCTTTCACCCTCTGGGCAGCGTTCCAGAATGCGGTACATCGTACCATGACACGGCACAAACTAGAGACGGGCTCATCGGCATGTCAAGAGTCGTCTCGCCGGTCCGCATCCGGGAGGTCGAGCCACGGAACCGCATCGTCATCCCGCCCATGCGGCAGCACAGGCCGCCGGGGTTCTGTCCCGGCCGGCACCCGGTCATCTCGACCGCTCGGCCGACGGCGACACCGGACCGGCCCGCCCGGAAGGTATGACCGCCGGGCCGCACGGACTCTTCCCTGCGCCCGCGTCGCGTCCGGCGCGGCGCATCGTCGCGGACGATCGCGGCGAGTCCGGTCAACAGGCGACGCAGGGACCGGACGTAGCTCTCGATGCGGTCGATCACGACACGGCCTGGCGGTATGCGGTGCTCGATCGACGGATCTGCGAGAGCAGCATGCCGCTTTGGATGGCGGCCAGCAGGGCGGTAGCCAGTGCGGGCGACGTCGGCGCTCTCGCTCAGCTCGCCACGTGCCTGCATACGGGCCAGTCCCGACCTGATGGGCGCCTCCCACCGGTCGAAGGAAGCGGCCAGGTCGGCCGCAGCGTCTCAATGCCGTCCAGGGTGTCCAGCAGGGGCGCTGCCAGCCGAGTTCGGTGTCGGTCTGGTAGTGGCCGAAATCCCTTCCGGCGTCGTGGTCACCGCCGAACTCGACCCGCTACAAGGGCGCCCCACGCGCCGCTCTCGTTCACCGGGTCGGTGCAGCTCGCCCGCGATGTCCTCCGCCAGCTCGTGAGGTGCCGTGGCCACGGCGCCTCCGCACCAGGACCGTCTCCCGTGGTGGGTTTGAGAAGCCGCGTGCGGCAGCAGATGGCTATGGCGAGGCCGAGAAAGGCCACGTAGTTGCGGGGATCGCGTTCGCACCGGGCAGCCGGCGGTAGCCGGCCAGCCAGGAGATGGTGCGCTCGATCACCCAGCGGCGGCGGCCCAGCCGTTCGCTGGACTCGATGCCCTTGCGGGCGATACGGACGCCGACGCATGCGCCACGCAACCACTTCCGCGGCTCGGGGACGTCATAGGCCATGTCGGCGTCCAGCCGCCCGGGCGTGAAGTGCCGGCCGCGGTGGGTTCGTGTCGTCCACGGACAGGGGTGCCACCGCAAGGACTGCGACGCCCTTACGGGCTTCCTGCTCCATGGGGGGGGCGGTGGTCGTCGACGTCGGGCGGCTGCCACCGGAGCCCGTTACGCGCATCGTTGCCTTCGACGGTCCGCCTCGACCTCGTGCCCGTCGGCCTGGGCACCCACCACTCCCCCGCGAAGTCGTCCGAGGCCACGGCCAAGCCCATCGTCGACGTCGTGGGCACGCAGGGGACGAGTACGGCCGACGTGCCGGTCAGGCCGACGAGACCAACTTGCTGATCTCGTCCGCAGCCGCGACGACCATTCGCGCGAACGTCTTCTCCTGCGAGCGGACATAACGCATCTGCGGAATCGCCAGCGTGACCGCCGCGATGGGCCTTCCAGCCGCGTTCGTGACTGCCGCTCCGACGGAGGAGACGTGTGGGCGGTACCACGAGGATACGTCCAACGCATATCCCCGCTTGACCGTCCGGGCGATCTCCTTGCGGAGTTCCTCGGAAGTCAATACCGGCGAGTCTGCGAACTCCTCCAGCCCGGGCTTCAAGAGTTCGTCCACCTCGCTCGGTTCCATACGCGCCATGATCGCGCAACCGGCCGAGCTGGCGCGAAGCGGCACACGCGTACCGACCTCCAGGAACACGCGGACGAGTTGTGTGCTGTCCTCCCGTGCGATGAGGAGATACTCATCGCCGTCGCGCAGGCCGAGGAAGACGGTCTCGCCGGTCTCGGCGGCAAGGCGCTTGATGACCGGCCCCGCCAGTTCCCGTAGATCACGCTCACCGGCGCTGCGCAACCCGAGCACGAGGGCCTTCGTGGTCACCCCCCACCGCACGCGCTCCGGATCGACGATCCTCAACCAGCCGGCCTGCTGAAGCGTCACCAGGCATCGCTGGGCAGAACTCTTCGGGATGCGCATCGCCCGCGACAGTTCCGACACGCCGATCGGCTGGCGCACGGCAACTTCTTCAAAGACGCGAAGGGTGCTCAGCACACTATTCATCGAAGAGCGGGGACTGCTGTTGGTGTTTCCCCGGGCGGCCGGGCCGTCGGCGGAGTGATCTATGCGCATGGCACTGCCAGGTTAACACCCCCAGGGGGTGATCGGACGTCGTTTCGGGGTGTGGTTGTGGGCGGGGACATTGCTGATGCCAGATCGTGGGCGGGTGAGCTGGACGCTCTGCATGAGCGGTTCGTGCGCCGGTTCAACCGGGAGGAGCCGCACCAACCGGCGCCGGCTCACCTCCGCGGTGGTGCTGTCCGCGACGGGGCCGGGGCGGTGTGGCCCCCGGCCATCACACGGCGTGCGCTGGCCTCCTCGCTGATCCAGGAGGTGGCCTGGCCGCCGGGGAGGAGGCACCCGACGCCCCGCACCTGCTCAGGCGGCGGGCTTCCCGCGGTGGAGTGCCACCCGCACCGACCGGCTGACCCGCCTGTCAGGGCGTTTCATCCTCCTGTTGCCGGCTGCCGTCCATGGCAGCACGGCGCAGCAGTGGGGTGAGGCGGTGGGGCACCAGTTCGCGCATGGCCAGGGCCGTGGTGGTGCGTTCGACGTCGGGGATGGCGAGGATCTGTCCCGCGATCCGGTACAGGTCCTCGGCGTCGGCTGCGACGACCCGCACGAGCAGGTCGGTCTCGCCGCTGAGACCGAAGACCTCCACAACCTCGGCGATGCCTGTCAGCGCCTGGGAGACCTCTGCCAGCCGGTGTTGGTTGACCCGTGCGGTGACGAATGCGGTGAGTGGGTAGCCGAGCGCATCCGGGGTGATGCGGCGTTCGAAGGAACCGAGCGCGCCGCTGCGCTCCATCCTGGCCAGCCGTGCCTGAACGGTGTTGCGGGACAGCCCCAGACGCTCGGCCAGGGCGACGACGGTGGCGCGTGGCTCGGTTACCAAGGCGAGCAGGATCCGGGCGTCGGTGGCATCCAGGGCCCGCTTGCTGTTCACGGTGTTCAATCGGCGTCCTCTCGTTCTCCTTGAAATTGAGCAGAATGCTTAATCATAGAGGAGTGTCTTGTGCAGTCAGGGACTTATCTGTCTACTTGCGGATCATAAAATCACGGCAAGGACGCTTGGTCCGGGATGCGGAGGTGGTCTGTAGTGGTTCCGAAGGTGGCATCCGTTGACGCTCAGGACAGGGGGGCTGTCCAGCAGGAACAACCCGTGACGCTGGAGGCGGTCGAGCGGCGGGTGCTGTGGCTCTCCACGGCGATCATCGACCATGCCAACCGGGTGCGGCCGAACCCCTCGGGGCTGAAGGTCGGCGGTCACCAGGCGTCCAGCGCCTCGATGTCCTCGATCATGACGGCGCTGTGGTTCCACGCCCTGACCTCCGAGGACCGGGTGTCGGTCAAGCCCCACGCCTCGCCCGTGCTGCACGCCATCAACTACCTGCTGGGCGAGCTGGACGAGTCCTACCTGACCACCCTGCGCGCCTTCGGCGGCCTGCAGAGCTACCCCAGCCGATCCAAGGACCCCGACCCGGTCGACTACTCCACCGGTTCGGTCGGCATCGGCGCCACCGCACCCCTGTGGGGCGCCCTCGCACGGCGCTACGTGGAGGGCCACTTCGGCGGCGCCGGCACCGGGCGGCAGTATTCTCTGCTCGGTGACGCGGAGCTGGACGAGGGCGCGATCTGGGAGGCGGTCCAGGACCCGGCGGTGCCGGATCTGGGCGAGGTGGTGTGGGTCGTCGATCTGAATCGGCAGTCACTGGACCGGGTCGTGCCCGGAATCGCCGCGGAAAGGCTGCAGGCCACGTTTGCCGCGGCCGGCTGGCAGGTCATCACCCTCAAGTACGGGCACCTGCTGCGGGAGTTGTTCACCCGTCCCGGCGGGGAGGCCTTGCGCGCCCGTATCGACGCCATGGGCAACCCCGAGTACCAACGGTTGCTGCGCTGCTCCGCCGATCAGCTGCGCGAACGTCTGCCCGGCACCGGCTCCACCGCCGCCCCCATCGCCGGGCTCATCGCGGAACTGGACGATGCCACGCTGCTGGCGGCACTGCGCAACCTGGGCGGCCATGACCTCGGCACGCTGTGTGAGGCGTACGACGCCGTCGACGACACCCGCCCGACCGTCATTTTCGCGTACACGGTCAAAGGCCACAGGCTGCCCACAGAGGGCCACCCGCAGAACCACTCCTCGCTGCTGACCGGCGATCAGATGCGGGCACTGGCCGACCGCCTCGGGACGGACCTGGACCGCCCATGGACACCTTTCACCGAGGGCTCGGCGGAAGCGGACCTGTGCGCGGCCGCCGCCCGGCGACTGCGCCGTCCCCTGCGGGAGCCGCAGGCGCCGCCCACGGTCCCGCCCGACCTTGGCCGCCCGGCACCCAGCGGCACCGGCACCACGCAGCAGGCCCTGGGGCGGGTGCTGCTGGACCTCACCCGTCAGGCACCGCAAGCGGCGGGCCGGATCGTCACCGTCAGCCCGGACGTCAGCTCCACCACCAACCTGGGCGGCTGGCTCAACAAGGTGGGCGTGTGGTCGCCCGCTGAACGCACCAACTGGTTCGCCGACGACGCGGAGACGATCCTGCACTGGCGGGAGAAGCCGACCGGCCAGCACATGGAATTGGGTATTGCCGAGACGAACCTGGTCGGCCTGCTCGGCGAGCTGGGTGCCACCTGGAGCCGCTGGGGCCAGCCGCTGCTGCCGATCGGCGTGGTCTACGACCCCTTCGTCAACCGGGCCCTGGAGCCGTGGTCCTTCGGTATCTACGCCGGCGGCCAGTCGATCCTGGTCGGCACGCCAGCCGGCGTCACTCTCGCTCCGGAGGGCGGCGCACACCAGTCGATCACCACGCCCTCTCTCGGCGTCGAACAGCCGGGGTGTGTGTCGTACGAGCCCGCGTTCGCGATCGATACCGAGTGGTGCCTGCTGGCCGCGCTCGGCAACCTCGGCCGGCCGGAGGGGAGCTCGGCGTACCTGCGGCTGTCCACCCGTCCCGTCGACCAGTCCCTGGCGGCGGTGCCGAGCGACCCTGCCGCCCGCGAGCGCCGCCGCCGGCAGGTGACCGCAGGTGGCTACCGGCTGCGGCAGCACGATCAGCCGGCGGTGACACTGGCCGCGATGGGCGCCATGGTTCCCCAGGCCCTGGCCGCCGCCGACCGGCTGGCCGCACTCGGGTACGGGGCCGACGTCGTGTGCGTGACCAGCCCGGACCTGCTCTTCCGCGCACTGCAGGCCCGCCGTGGGCTGGCGGATGCCCCGGACTGGATCCTGGACCAGATCTTCCCGGCCGAGCGGGCCACTCCCCTGCTCACCGTGCTCGACGGCCACCCGCACACGCTGGCCTTCCTCGCCACGGTCAACAACGTGCCCGTCGCCACGCTCGGCGTGAGTGGCTTCGGTCAGTCCGGCGACCTCCAGGACGCCTACCGCTACCACGGCATCGATACCGACAGCATCGTCGCCGCCGGGCTGGACCTCATCGGCTGAAAGGAGAGCTCCCGCGATGAACGAAGGTGACCCCACGGCGAGCGGCGGCGAAAGTCCTGGCCGCCCGGTCCCGGCCCTGCCCCGCAACCTGACTGCCGGGGGCCGCATCGGCACCCGTCCTCCGCGCACGACCATTCACCGCCGTGCCGCGCGGGGCAGCGCCGGGCGTGGGGCCGTGTCCTCGCGCCAAGGCGGGCACAGCCAGTACGCCCCGCTCGTGATCCTTCTGATCGACAAAGCCGACCACGGAGAGTTCTTCGTGTAACCCCGAACGACCGCCGGCCGGCAGGGCCCTGTCCGCCGCCTCCGGCCGGCGGTCCCTCATCGGCGCGCGATGGAAAGTGAAGACCGGGGCGGCTCCGTGGGCCGCCTGCCCGCGGAAAGCGCAGTGAGCCCATGCCGGAGGGCAGCCCGTGCCACGCCGTCGAACCGGGCATATCAGGCGTCGTTTCCTTTGGTGGGTCGGCGGTGGGTGATGCGAGCGGCGGCTATGCCGGCGCATGCGAGGAAGTGCTCGGGCTTGCGTTCGTAGCGGCGATGCAGGCGTCGGCAGCCGGCCAGCCAGGAAACCGTTCGCTCCACGACCCAGCGGTGGCGTCCGCGTCGTTGCGAGGACTCCACGCCTTTACGGGCGATCCGGTGGGTGATGCCACGGCTTGGAAGCCATCGCCGCAGGTGGTCGTAGCCGAGCCCTAGTCCGCGGGCAACCTTCCGGGCCGCCGACGCGGTCCGCGGCGTGAGCGGATCGACGGGATACCGGCGGCCAGGGGCGTCAGGGCCTGACTGTCGTGCAGGTCGGCGGCCGGGATACCGAGGCGGAGCGGCAGTGCGTTCCGGATCGGTGACCAGGTGGATTATCGATCCGTTCTTACCGCGGTCGGTCGGATCCGGCCCCGTCAGTGCCCCCCTTTTTTGCCGCTCGGACGCTGACCGCGTCCATGGCGCATCGGGGCCCGTCCAGCCCGCCGCAGGCTCCCGGCCCATCGAGGATGACGCGGTGGAGCCGGGCCCAGGCTCGCACCCGGCTCCACCGGGCGCGTAGTCGGCGCGGTAGGCGGCGAGCCGGAGCGCGCGTTCCTCACGGTCCGGCCGCCGGGCGTCAGCCGACCACAGTGACCCGGAAGCGCCTCAAACAGCCGTACCGTGATGCGAAACGGTGTTGCGTAAACTGGTACGCTCCCGTCTGATTGGCAGACAAGGGGGATGATGTGACCGCACCGGACAGGACGACCAGCAGAGTGCGATCAATGAACAGCGTCCTGAGCACCCTCCGTATCTTCGAGGAGGTTGCCGCACGGCAACCGATTGGCGTGTCGGAGCTCTCGCGAGCCACCCGGATTCCGAAGAGCTCGGTTCAGCGGTGCCTGGTCACTCTCCAGCAGGCCGGCTGGCTGAGGATCGTTGACTCTGGCCGCGGCGCGCGGTGGGGCGTGACGATGAAGGCTCTGTCCGTCGGGCTGCGCGGGGCCGGCGAGCAGGATCTGCGTGATCTTGCGGGACCAGTGATCAAGCGCCTCGCGGCCGAGACCGATGAGACGGTTCACTTCGCGCTTCGCGACGGGGACGACGTCATCATCATCACGAGAGAAGACAGCACACATGCCGTCCGCGTGTTCGTCGAGACCGGCACGCGTCTGCCCCTTCGAGCCACCTCGTCGGGAGTCGCGATCCTGGCACGCCTGGAGCCGGCGGAGACCGAGGAAATACTGAAACACGACGTCAATGAGTTCACCGAGCCCCTATGGAGTTCCGAAGAGCTCCGAGAGGAGATCGTCCGGACTGCCGAGCGGGGTTACGCGGTCAACATTTCCACGTGGTTTCGTCCGAACGTGGCTTCCATCGGCGCGGCTGTCACCGGCTTTGCGGGACGGCCCATTGCCGCCCTCGTGCTCTCCATGCCGGAGATGCGCTACGAACCCTCGCAGGAAAAGGCATTGGCACAGCTGACCACCGCGGCCGCCGATGAGATCAGCCGGCTGGTCTCCGCCATCTGACCGCGTCATCCTCACCGCCCCCGGTCAGCCGCGTTCTGTGGTGGACAGGCGAGGGCCGCGCCCCCGACCAGAGGCTGCGGCCCTCGCGTCCTGTGCCAGACCACCGGCAGGTCCGGGTCCGAGGCCATGTTCCCGGCGGCTCCCCCTCTCCCGGCACGTCAGCACGAGCCGAGGCCGGTGCGGGGGCAGACCCACGCGACGGCGGTATGGACTGGGACGGCGCAGGCACCGGGGCCACCGAGCGCTCCGGAGGCGAACCGCTCCGAAAACCAGCGAACGACGCGGACACCCCCATCCCGAGGGACACCGGCTACGACGTCACCCGCCTCGCCTGCGTCCTGGCCGATCCGCCCGTCGAACCCGGTGGGCCGGCATCCCGGGGCATGACCCGGGATGAACTCGACCTGGCTGACGACCGCCGCTCACCCCCGCCGGACCCCGGCCCCCAAACCCTCCCGGCCCGGGCCCGAACACCCACTCGGCCCGGAAAACCGTCGGCCAGCCCCACGACACGAACCCAGGAAGACCGTGAAACGAACCGAAGCCCTCACCGAACACGCCCGCCTGGAACAGCGGCGAGATCGCACATCAAGCTCAGATCTCCTGGGTGAGGGCTAATCGGCCCACCTCGCCCAGCGGCAACTGTCCGCCGCTTCCGGGTCTTCGCATCCTGGGGGATACGACGGCGGCCTGCGGGCGATGCGCGTACCTCAGAACGCGCGATGGTATTGCTTCGGCCACGACGCGCGCGGCTCCGCGTCAAGGGCGCGCAGCGCCCAATAGGGGTCGCGCAGCATCGCCCGGCCGACCAGCACCGCATCCACCAGCTCCGGGATCGCCTGATCGAGGTGGGGCGCCTGCGAAATCATGCCGGACGCCGCCATGAGGACCCCTGCCGCACGAAATTGCGGACCGTACTGGGCGTTGTGCAAGGGCTCGGCAACCCGGAGGGCCTCCGGGACGAGCGCGCCGGTCACGAGGTCAATCATGTCAACGCCCGCCTCGCCCATGCGGGTCGCGACCAGGACCATATCGTCCGTGGTGAGACCGCCCTCCAGCAGATCCGCGGCGGGCAGACGGACGAGGACCGGCTTGTCCTCCGGCCAGCCCGCGCGAAGGGCCTTCACCATCTCCAGCGGGAACCGCATCCGCCGCTCCGGGTCGCCTCCCCACTCGTCGGTACGGTGATTGGCCAGCGGCGAGAGGAACTCGTGGAGCAGATATCCGTTCGCCCCATGCAGTTCGATGGCCCCGTACCCCGCTCGATGGGCGTTGCGGGCGGCCCGCTCGATGTCCTCCAGCACCCGCGTTCCGTCCTTCGTGGTCATCTCGGTCGGAACCGCCAGGCCGGCGAACGCGACCGAGGAAGGCGCAAGCGGCTGCCACCCGCCGTCCTCCGGTGGTATCGCGTTCCGGGTCCCGTCGTTCGCCCACGGCACGCCGTGCGAGCTCTTGCGACCCGCGACCCCCAGCTGGACCGCCGCCACCGACCCGATCGAGGTGATGGCGTCCGCCAATCGCCGGTGGCCGATCACCTGCTCCTCGGTGTACAGCCCGAGATCCTGTGCCGTGGTGCGCATGTCGGGGGCGACGGCGGTGCATTCGACCATGACCATGCCCACACCCCCTGCCGCCCGGGCCCCGTAGTGGGCAATGTGCCAGTCGGCCGGGGCGCCGGACCTGTCCGCGGAGTACTGGCACATCGGTGAGAGCCACACCCGGTTGGGCACCGACAGCTCCCTGAGGCGAATCGGGGTCCAGGCCATGGATGCCGTCGTCATCGGCTATACCTCTCTGCTGCTTCCTACATGACCGCCGCAACAAGCCCGGCGGCGACTTTGGGCTCTTCCACCACGACGACGCAGCCCCCTACCCCGACTCGCCGCGTAGTTCCTGACATGGGCATGCGGCTCCCATCGGACCGCTATGTTGAACAGCGTGCCGGAGTACGGAACAATAGGGGCGGTGCCGCTCGATCGTCAACCGCCGGTCGCCGGCCCCGGTGAGCAGGAAAAGGGGCCCGGGCCGCTCCTCCACGAGCGCGCCGTCCAGCGCGAGGCCCCGATCGATCCGGACGGGGCGACACCCGGCCTGGACGAGGTGGCCCTGACGCCAGGCGGAAGGACGGGGGCAGAAACCGAGTACGGCCGGCCGACACCCAGCCACCTCCGGCATGACGGATACCGACGCCACCGAGGACACCCACCGCACGGAGCGGCCCCCGGCACCGGCACGGGCGGCGCGGCGACGCCGACACCGGGACGGCACAGCCGCCGCACGGCTCCGGCGGCAGCCGGACCGCCATGCCTCCCCCGGCCGGACGGCCGGTGCCGACCAGCAGGACCTCGGGGTACACGGCCGGGGCCTTGAGACTCGCGCCCGCGAGATGCCCGCCTTCAGCAACGGGCCGAACCGCAACCGGCCGACACCCGCGAGCGAGGACGGCACCACCCACGACACCGATCTTCACCACCTCCCCTCCGACCACCTCCGGCCGAAGGAGAGTCCCGCGCAGTGGTTGACAGAACCGCCGCGCTCCGTACAGATTCGTTCCGTAATGCAGCACGGATGTTCCGTAGTCCTGAACAACAGGATTTACGCCATGAGCGCTGCCTGGACGACGAGGCCCCCTGAGCGACACATCGCATACGCAGAACCTGTCCCGGCGCCGCCGAATCCAGCCGCGCCTCGTGGCATTGCGGGCATCGCCCGGCGGGTCACCGTCACCGCCGCCACGGTCGCGACAAGGCCGAGTCGCGTCGCTCCGGGGCTTTGGTGCCGCACGGCTTGGGCACTCCACATGCCTCGCTGCCCTCCCTTCTCCACGGGACCCTCACACGCGTCCCACCAGCAGCACGCTGTTCCGCAAGCAGAACGCCCACACTCGTATGGAGGCGAAGTCGCCATGGCAACCAAGCGCTATACCGGTTACCAGTCCTTCTCGTACCTGGAAGCCGGAAAGGACTACACCGAGTTCACGCCCTCGGCCGATGTGGACCGGCTGCCGGAGCACCACCTCGGACTGACCGCCGATGAGCAGGAACGGGCCGAGCGCCTCCTGACCGAAAACATCGCGGTATCGCTCCACGACCACCCGGTACGCCTCCCTCAGAAGGCCAAGACGGAACTGCTCCAGTGGAACCGCGAGGCCCGCCTCGCCTACGGCTACGAAGGACTGAGCCGGTCCGGACTGGACGCCGTGTTCGACAACCTCGGCTGGGGCGCCTGCGAGTCCCGGAACGGGTGGAAGTGGGACGACGTCATCACCGACCTTGGAATGCGCTTTTGCGACTTCGCCCACCAGGACTACGTCATCCGCGCCGAGTCGGTCGCCGACATCCGGCGCGCGCACGCCGAAGGCCAACTCGCCGTGGTCGCCGGCCTCGAGGGAGCGGCGCTGATCGAGAACGAGATCGACCGGCTCGACGTGCTCCACGGACTGGGCGTCCGGCAGATCGGCATCGCCTACAGCGACGCGAACTCCCTCGGCAGTGGTCTGCGAGAGAAGACAGACGGGGGCCTGACCTCGCTCGGACGGCGCGCGGTCCGCCGGATGAACCAGCTCGGCATCGCCATCGACCTCTCACACGCCGGGGACCGGACCGCGCTCGAGGTGATCGAGGCCAGCGACAAACCCGTACTGATCACGCACGCCGGGGCACGGGGAGTGTGGAACACCGCGCGGATGAAACCCGACGAGGTCATCCGCGCCTGCGCCGAAAAAGGCGGCATGATCGGCATCGAAGCGGCCCCCTACACCACCGTCAGCCCGCAGCACCGCCGCCACACCATCGAGTCCGTGATGGACCACTTCCGCTACTGCGTCAACCTGGTCGGCATCGAGCACGTCGGATTCGGCCCGGACACCTTCTTCGGGGACCATCTGGACCTGCACCACGTGATGAGTCACAAATGGGGAGTCACCGACACCATCCGATCGGGCCCCGAATTCGAGGCCATCGAATCCGTAGCCGGGCTGGAAAACCCCGGCGAATGCTTCCGCAACATCACCCGCTGGCTCGTGAAGCACGGATACTCGGACAAGGACATCTCAGCAGTCATCGGCGGCAACGCACTGCGGGTGCTCGAGAAAATCTGGTGAACCGCTGACAAACGCAGCAGCGCACGCCAGGAGCATCCTCACAACTTCCAATCCTTCTCTCACGGAGCAGTGGTGCAAAAGAAAATTCTCAGCGCCGCTATGATCGGCCACGCCGTCGAATCCTACGACTTCGTCATCTATGGCTCCTCAGCGACAATCATCGCCGAACACTTCTTCCCCGAAGACAATCCGACCCTGGCGATCCTGTCGACCCTAGCCGTCTACGGCATCGCCTTCGTGGTCCGCCCTGTCGGCGCCGCCGTCTTCGGCAGCATCGGCGACCGTCTTGGCCGGCGCACCGCGCTGTCCACCGTGGTACTGATCATGGCGATCTCGACCGCCGCGATCGCGCTGCTGCCCGGTTACAGCACAGCCGGGATCGCCGCCCCGCTGCTGCTGCTGTGCTGCCGGCTCGCCCAAGGGATATCAATGGGAGCCGAATACACCAGCGCAGCGTCCTACGTCATGGAACAAGCCCCTGCGAACAGGCGCGGACTGTGGATCAGCGCCGTAGGCAGCGCCTCCTTCATCGGCTCCGCATTCGCCGCCTTCGCGCTCCTCGCCCTCCACTCGGCATCACCACACGCCTACACGGAATGGACCTGGCGGATCGCCTTCCTCTTCGGAGGCCTCATGGCCCTGGTCGGCCTCTACATGCGCCTCAGCCTCGAGGAGACCAGCACCTTCCGGAACCTGGAAGCCCGCGGCGGAACCTCGGCCAGCCCCGTCAGGGAGTCATTCCGCAACTGGCGCCTCTTCCTCGTCCTGTTCACCATCTTCGCCCTCCTCGCCGTGGTCGTCCACAACCTCCTGGGCTACCTGCCCACCTACCTCATCACCACCGGCGGCCTCCCCGAGGTCACCGTACTCGTCGCAGGCGGCACCGCCCTCCTCCTGTGTACAGGCTTGTGCATCCTCACCGGCGCCCTCACCGACCGCATCGGACGCAAACCACTACTGATCACCGGAGTGGTTATCGCAGTCACGGGCTCCGTACCCGCCTACATCCTCGCCAGCTACGGAACACTCCTCACCACACTGGCCGCAGAAACCCTGCTCATCATCCCCGCCGCCCTCATCGGCATGCCAGCCACCGTCATGGCCATAGAACTCGTCCCACCCCACATCCGCACCACCAGCACAGCACTCGCCTACAACACCGCCTACGCCGTATTCGGCGGCACTGCCCCACTCCTCGGAGCGCTCCTCACCCAACACTTCGGGCAACTGGCACCCGGCACCTACATCGCAGCCCTCGCAGCCGCCGCACTCATCATCATCACCACCGCACTACCCGAAACTCGCAACCACACGACAACCACACCCCAGCCACACAAACACGACCGCGAATCTTCCAGCCTACGACCCACCCCCTAAGTAGGGTCGGGGACTGGCGCGGTGGCTTCCGCTCCGTTTCCAGTCCCCGCCGCTTCAAACCATGCGTGCGGTTCTCCCGCACACGGCTTTCCAACATCGTTCATCGGCTGGCATGCACCGTCGCCCCGTGCACGTTTGCGGTAAGGCGGTAGACCCCGAGCCGGGTGATCCATCCGTAGGTGGGAGCCTCCGTGGACGCGGCCCTGGAACTGATGGTCGACACCGATGTGGCCGCCGCCGTGTTGTCCATCTCCTCGCCCGGAGTGCATTTCGGTGACGACAGCCTCGGCAGGAACAAGCGGCCGCGGCCTGGCGCTCGCGCTATCGCCAGGCGCGAGCCTCCGCAGCGGCGGCGCAGCGACCCCTGGCAGTGAGGCCCCATCGGATAGGGCCCCTGCCGCGGCTCCGGCCAGAGTGACTATCAGCGGATGGGTGAGCACCGGACGCGGCCAGCATCGGCCGGTCGGTTGTCCAGGAGGTGGTCCTTGTCGTGAGTGTCCCGCGTGTCCATGGCCTGGCCCGATCATCGCGCCTGGGCCAGGGCACTCCGTGTCATCAGACGTGAGAACTCAACCGGCTTCGGCGCGGTGCCCGCTCATCACTGCCAGGCTTTCGTCCCGGATGGGGTGTGAGGTGTCACGGTCAGGGCGGTAAGGAGCCAGGGTGGGTTCGGGCAGGGATGTGGTGAGTTCAGCGGCGGCGAGGGCGGCGAGGAGCGGGGCGAGGGTGACGCCGCTGTGGGTGGTGATGGTGTAGAGGCCGGGAGCCTGGGGATGCGGGCCGACCAGGGGAAGGCCGTCTTCGGGAACGGGGCGGACACCGATCCGGGTACCCCCCAGGGAGCGGAAGGCGGGCAGGATCGCGGCGCACCGGCTGAGGAGGTCCGCTTCGGGCGGCACATCAGTTGACGCGGTCGGGGCGAGGAGGGCGTCGACCGGCCAGGAGATGGCGCAGACCCGGTTGCCCGGGGCGGGGCGCAGATCGACGCCGGGGGTCGCGACAATGGCGCGCAGCGGCTCGGCGAGCGGGACGGACTCGCCCACCAGACCGGGGATCTGGCGCAACGGTAGCCGTACCCCGGCGAGTTCGGCGATGCGCCCGGCGTCGGGGCCCGCACAGTTGACGATGTGGTCGGCCTCGAAGCGCCGGCCCCGTGCCTCGGCGCCGCGTACCCGCTCACCGTCCAGCAGCAAGGCGGTGACGGGACTGTCGTAGCGGATGTCGGCGCCCAGGGCCGCGGCCCGGTCGAGGAGGGTGCGCGCGAGGAGGGGGGCGTCGTACCAGGCGGCGTCGTCGTGCACGACGAGTTCGGTGGCGCGGCAGGAGGCAGGGTCAACGGCAGGTGCGAGAGTGCGCAGCTCGCCGGGGTCGGCGGTGCGGCAGGGGTGCCCCCAGCCCGCGAGGCGCTCGGCACGCGCGCGGAGGACGCGCTGTTCCTCCTCGGTGTGGCCCCACTGGACGAGCGGCGCGGGATGGCGCCAGCCGACGGCTCCTGTGCCCCCGTGGATCTCGTGTTCCAGCTCCCGGTGGAGCGCGGCGCTGCGCCGGTTGAGCAGGAAGTAGGAGTGGGGGGTCTTCAGATGGGTGACGTCGATGGAGAAGGTGGCGCTGGAGGTGCCCGGCGTGCGACCGCCGGCGTCGAGCACGGTGACGCGGACACCTGCCTCGGCCAGGCGGTGGGCGGTGGCGGCGCCTATCACTCCGGCGCCGATGACGAGGGCACGGGTCATGGAGACTCCTTCGGTGGCGGTCAGGTGTGGGCGGTCGGAGAGCGCGCCCGGCGGTCGGGAAACCCTGCCGGGGAGGGACGGAGAATCCCGGCGAGGTGGTCAGAAAACCTTGCTGAGGAAGGCGCGGGTGCGTTCGTGGCGCGGGTCGCTCAGCACGTCCGCCGGCGGGCCGGTCTCGACGACGGCTCCGTCGTCCATGAACACCAGCGAGTCGCCGACCTCGCGGGCGAAGCCCATCTCATGGGTGACGACGACCATGGTCATGCCATCGTCGGCGAGCGCTCGCATCACCTCCAGCACCTCTCCGACGAGTTCGGGGTCGAGCGCGGAGGTGGGCTCGTCGAAGAGCATCAGTTCGGGCTTCATCGCCAGCGCGCGGGCGATGGCCACCCGCTGCTGCTGGCCGCCGGAGAGCTGGGCGGGGTAGCTGCCCGCCTTGTCGGCGAGGCCGACGCGGTCGAGCAGTTCCGCGCCGCGTTCGCGTGCCTGTTTCTTCGGCACCTTCCTGACCTGGACGGGGGCCTCGATGACGTTTTCCAGCGCGGTCATGTGCGGAAAGAGGTTGAAGCGCTGGAAGACCATGCCGATGCCCTGGCGGCGTCGTGCGACGGCCTTCTCTCTCAGCTCGTGGAGCTTGCCGTCCCGCTCTTCGTAGCCGACGAGCTCGTCACGGACGTACAGGCGTCCCCGGTCGATGGTCTCCAGATGGTTGACGCAGCGCAGGAAGGTGGACTTGCCGGACCCGGAGGGGCCCACCAGACACATCACCTCCCCGGGGGCGACGGTCAGGTCGATGCCCTTGAGCACTTCGGTGCGGCCGAAGCTCTTGTGCACGCGCTCGGCTCTGATCACGGCTGGTGTCAACGTGCGCTCTCCTTACGGTGGTTCCGGGCCGCGGCGCGCAACCGCTGGAGCGGGGTGGGCGGCAGGTCGCGGTGAGCGCCGCGGCCGAAGCGCCGTTCCAGGTAGTACTGGCCGACGCCCAGCACGGAGGTCGCCACGAGGTACCAGAAGCAGGCGACGACCAGCAGCGGAACCTGCTGGAAATTGCGTGAGTAGATGCCCTGGATCGAGGTCAGCAGTTCGGGCACGGCGATCGCGAAGACCAGCGAGGTGGTCTTCAGCATGGAGATCACCTGATTGCCGGTGGGCGGGATGATGATGCGCAGTGCCTGCGGTAGCACGATGCGGCGCAGGGTCTGTCCGCGGGACATGCCCAGCGCCTGGGCGGCCTCGTTCTGGCCGTCGTCGACGGAGGTGATGCCCGCGCGGACGATCTCGGCCATGTACGCCGCCTCGTGCAGCCCGAGGCCGAGGACGGCGGCGGTGAGCTGGGTGATGAGGTCGTTCGTGTCGGCCCGCACGAATGTCGGCCCCCAGGGGATGCCGAGGCCGATGGTGGGGACGACCGCGGAGAGGAAATACCAGAAGAGGAGCTGGACCAGCAGCGGGGTGCCGCGGAAGAGCCAGATGTAGCACCAGCTGAGCTGGGAGAGTATCGGGTTGGCGGACATCCGCAGGATGGCGAGGACGACGCCGCCGAGGATGCCGACTGCCATGGCGAGGCACGTCAGCAGCAGCGTGGTCCGCAGCCCCTCCATAATCACTGGCGAGAAGAGGAACTCACCGACGGTCCCCCACTGCATACGGGGATTGGTGATCCAGCCCTCCAGGAGGAAGACCAGCAGGAAGGCCACGACGACCGCGGCGACGCGCTGCCCCGGACGGCGCGGCGGGACGGGGCGCAGGGACTCGGCGGCGTCGCCGGAGTCCGCCCGGATGAGGGTCTCGGTCATGCCGCACCCCCGTTCACCGTGGCGCTCTTCAGGGCTCCGGAGCTGATGTTCCACTGCTTGAGGATCTTCGCGTAGGTGCCGTTGTCGATGAGTTTCTGCAGGGCACCGCGGATAGCCCGTACCAAGGCCGGCTCCTCCTTGTTGATCAGGATTCCGTAGGGCAGGAAGCGGTACGGCTCACCGGCCGTACGGAACCTTCCGTGCGACATCTCCGCCTGGTAGACGACGGTGGGGGTGCCGCCGACGAACGCGTCGGCGCGGCCCGTGGACAGCGCCTGGAAGCAGCCGACGGAGTCGGGGAAGACCAGTTTCTCCAGCCCCGGCTTGCCGTTTGCCGCACACTTCTCGGCCTGCGCCGCCACATCGTCCACCTGCGAGGTGCCCTGCTCGACGGCCACCTGGCTGCCGCACAGGCTGGTGAGTGAGCGGATGTTCCCGGCGGCCTTCCTGGAGGCGAGGATCGAGCTGCTGGTCTTCATGTAATCGACGAACGTGACCTGCGACTGGCGCTCCTTCTTGTCGAGCATGGCCTGGATCGCCACGTCGTAGCGTCGGGACCGGACACCGCCGATGATGCTGTCGAAGTTCGCCTGCACCAGGTGCACGCGGACGCCGAGGATTTGGCCGACCGCGTGAATGAGGTCGGGTTCGGCGCCGATGACGGTCTTGTTGTCGATGTCCAGGAGGGACAGCGGTGGGTAGTCGTTGCCGACAGCCGAAGTGATCGACCCTCTGTCGCGAATGTCCCGGGGCAGCAGGGCACGGAGTGCGGGGTCGACACGCTGCTCGGGCACCTTGGACTGGTTGACGGTCGCGGTGCCGCCACAGGCCGTCAGGGTCAACGTGAGCAGCGTCGCGAGCGCGAGGGGAAGTGCGGTGGCGCGGGCTCGCGCATGCCTTCCGGGCACGGTACCTCCCTTCTGGTCCGCTGGTCAGAAGACCGGAGCGGGGCTGGTGAACGCCCAATCTGCGGGATGGCGGCGACCTGGGCAAGAACAGGGAGAATGAACGTTTCCACGCGGAGTGTTAAGTTCGTTTGATGCTGACTCCGCCGCAGCTTCAGGCGATATGCGAGGTGGTCGCCGCAGGCTCGTTCCGTACGGCCGCCCAGCGCCTCGGCTACACCCCCTCCGCCGTCTCCCAGCAGATCTCCGCGGTCGAGCGCGCCCTGGGCGTCTCGCTCTTCGAGCGCTCACCGCGCAGCGTGCGCCCCACCGCGGCCGGGCTCCAGCTCGCCCTGCGCGCGGGACAGCTGCTGGCCGACCTGTCGGCGACGGAGAACGAGATGCGCGCCTACGCCGCGGCCGAGCGAGGGCGGCTGCGGCTGGGGAGCTTCTGGTCCGCGGGGTTCCGGCTGATGCCGACGGTGCTGACGGGGTTCCTCCGCGACCGGCCCGAGGTCGACGTCCGCTACGAGGAAGGCGACCCGCAGGTCACCGTGCCCGCGGTGCTGGAGGGGCGACTGGATCTCGCGGTGGTCTTCGAGTACGGCGTGGTACCGCACAGCTGGCCCGAGGGCCTGGAACACACGCTGGTACGGGAAGAGCCGCTCTACCTCCTCCTCCCCGCGGAACATCCCCTCGCCGGACGGCCGCACATCCGCCTCGCCGACCTGCGGGACGAGCGCTGGATCAGCTACCACGAGGACACCGACGCCGCTCACTGCCTGCGCCACATCTGCGCGGCCGGCGGCTTCCTGCCCGAGGTGCTCTTCCGTACGAACGACTACAACCTGCCCTACGAACTGGTCCGGCAGGGCCTGGGGGTGGCGATAGCACCGGAACTCGCCGTCGTGGGCACCTCCACCTCACCCGACGGATCCGGCACCCGCCTCGTCCGGCTCACCGACTCCGCCCACACCCGTCGGGTCTATGCCACCCGGCGTACCACCGACCCCAACCCCTTCCTCCCTCAGGCCATCGCCCTCCTGCACACCGCCGCGGCCGCCCTGCCCGCGCGGGGCGAAGGCGAGGGCCCCGTGGTCACCGGCTGAACAGCGGTGCGTCGGCAGCGATACGTGCCGCGGTAGCCGGACTCCGCGTCGGCGCGCCGGGCGACATCGCCCGGCACCGGGGTGGCCCGCCGTGGGCCAGACCTTGGACGACAGGTCATCGACCGCCCACGGCGGGCGTGTCCCCGGCGCGGCGTCGGTGGCCGATGCCCTCGTCCGGGATGTCCCCGCTGACCGTGGTCATTTCTCGGTGCCCTACCTCGCCCGCGGGCTGCGCGGTCTGTGTACGGGGGTTCCGCTCCGGCTCCGAGAACCGCGCGCCCTTCCGGCACCGGCAGCGCCCCATCAGGTCGCCGGGCAGCGTCGGGTCCGCCCGATGGGCGACGACGCAGTCGGCCTCCGGGGCCGGTCAGGCGCCGTTTCAGCGAACCCCAGCGGCGGAGCGGATCAGTGTGCCGGCCGGCCGTGCTCGTTCTCGCCGACAACCGCGGTACCGATGGTCCCCGAGGCCCAGTCGGGCTCCCGGTAGTCGACGGCCGCCGGCAGGGCGAAGACGGCCACCAGGGCGGAGACGGCGCACGCGGCCGTCATGTACCAGCCGAAGCTCACATCGCTGCCCGTCAAGTCGTGCAGCCAGACGGCGACCAGACCGGCCGTCGAGCCGATCAGCGAGGTGCCGACGTTGAAGTTGAGCGCGGCCGCGCTGGACCGCACCTCCGGTGGGAAGCTGAGCACGCAGGCGACGTTCAGCGGTGCCGCCACCAGGTTGTTGAGCACCGTGAACACCACGACCGCGAGAGTGGCCAGGACGATGGACCTGCTGCCGATGGCCATGAAGGTGGGCACGGTCAGTACCACGAACAGGCCATAGCCCACCAGCAGCGGCAGCCGGGCGCCGTACCGGTCCGCCAGCACCCCGCCCCAGACGCTGGGCAGCGGTCCCACGGCGTAGGTGAGCATGGAGGCCAGCAGCGCCAGCGAGGTGGGGAATCCCGCGCTGATCAGGGCAGTCACCAGGTACGCCTGGATGGTGTACGAGCCGATGCGCTGTCCGGCCCCCAGCCCGATGGCCTTGAGCATGTCGCGCCAGTACAGGCGCACCGCGTCCCGCAGCGGTGTCTGCTTCGCCTCGACGGCGTCGACCTGCCGCTTCATCTGCTCGAACTCGGGGGTCTCGTCGAGCCGGTTGCGGATGTAGAAGCCGATGAACGCCATAGGGATGGCCAGCAGGAAGGGGATCCGCCATCCCCAGCTCTCGAAGGTCGGCGCCGGCATGACGACGGTGAGCACGAAGGCGACGCCGGAGCCGAGCAGCGAGCCCACCGAACAGGTCGCGTTCATCAGCCCGGCCAGGTAGTTGCGGCGCCGGCTGCCGGGTTCGTGCTCGAGCAGGAACTGGGCGGCGGTGGTGTACTCCACACTGGCGCCCAGCCCTTGGAGTACCCGGGAGAACAGCAGCAGGACGGGCGCGGCCGCCCCGATCGCCGCGTAGGTGGGCAGCAGACCGATCCCGGCGGTGCCGACGCTCATCAGGGAGAGGGTGAGGATCAGTACCCCGCGGCGGCCCCTGCGGTCGGCGAGCGGCCCGAGGAGCACCGCTCCGAGCGGGCGGATGAAGTAGGACAGCGACACCCCGACGTAGGTGGAGAACAGCGCCACCATCCCGTCGCCGGACGGGAAGAACAGCTTGGCCAGCACCGCCGCCAGCGTTCCGTACAGGGTGAAGTCGTAGTACTCGACGACGTTGCCGATCATGGTGGACCCGTACACCCGGCGCCGGGTGCTCCTGGCGGGAACGGCAGCGCGGGGGGAGGCGTCGGCGGTGTTCATCAGCGCTCCCCCGGACAGCCGAGGTGGCCTGGGTAGTGACATTCCGCCGCACGGCGGGAGATCTTGCCTTCGGCGAGGTCACGGGCGACGGCCTCGGGGGCGCGGTCCCGCGGACGGCCGTAGCCGCCCGCCCCCGCCGTCTCGATGGTCACACTCTCGCCCGGCCGCAGCACGGTGTACCCGTGGTCGACGGGCCGGGCGCCCTCGCTGAGCACGACCTTCGCCGTGGCGCCCTCGGTGCCCCCGCGCAGCCCCCAGGGGTGGGAGGTCTGACGGCTGGTATCCACCCAGAAGTGCACCTCGTCGCTCTCCACCCGCACCGTCCGCCGGATGCCGAGGCCGCCGCGGAACTCCCCCGCGCCGCCGGAGTCGTCGATCAGCTCGTACGCCTCAATGACCAGCGGGTACTCGGTCTCCAGGCTCTCCACCGGCAGGTTGGAGGTGTTCGTCATGTGGACCTGCACCCCGTCCAGTCCGTCCTTGGTGGCCCGGGCGCCGGAGCCGCCGCCGATGGTCTCCAGATAGACGAACTCCTTGCCGGTGAGCGGGTTGAGTCCGGAGAAGTGCACCCCGGTGTTGGCGCCGTTGCTCGCCGCGGTGACCCGGTCCGGTACGGCGGGGGCCAGTGCGCCGTGGATCAGGTCGACGATGCGCTGGCAGGTCTCGCTGCGCCCGTTGACCGCCGCCGGATAGCGGCAGTTGACGATCGAGCCGGTGGGCGCGTCGATGTGGATGGCGCGGTACATCCCGGCGTTGGGCACGATGTCGGCGTCGATGAGGCTCTTGACCGAGTAGTAGACGGTGGCGTACAGCGCGGTCCACACCACATTGACGCTGGCCCGCACCTGCGGTGGGTTGCCGGCGAAGTCGAAGAACATCTCCTCCCCGGCGACGCGCACGGCCACCCGCAGTTCGCGCTCCACGTCCAGCTCCGGGCAGTCGAACAGGTCGGTGAAGTGGTAGGAGCCGTCGGGGATGGCGCCGATCGCGGCCCGGGTGCGCCGCTCGGTGTAGTCGAGCAGTGCGTCCCCGGACCGCACCACGACGTCCCGGCCGTAGCGCTCGCACAGCTCCCGGTAGCGCAGCACCGCGAGCCGGTTCGCGGACTCCTGGGCCCGCAGGTCGGCCCGGCGCTCGTCCGGCACCTGGCAGTTGAGCAGGATCAGCGAGAGCAGTTCCTCCTGCTGCACCCCGGCCCGCACCAGCCGCACCGGTGGGATGCGCAGCCCCTCCTGGAAGATATGGGCGTGGCCGCGGTCGCCGAAGTCGGCGTGATGGGCCAGGGTGGCCGCCCAGGCAGTCAGCTCTCCGGCCACGAAGACCGGGGTGGCCAGCACGATGTCCGGCAGGTGCGAGCCGCCGCCGTTGTACGGGTCGTTGCCGATGAAGACATCGCCGTCCCTGATCTCCTCGACCGGGAACCGTTCCAGGATGGAGCCGACGATCCCCATCAGCGAGCCCAGGTGCAGGGGTGAACCGCCCTCGTCCTGGGCGATGCCGTTGCCCGCGGTGTCGAACAACCCGGCGGTGCAGTCCCGGCGTTCCTTGATGTTGGTGGAGAACGCGGCCCGCACCAGGGTGCCGCTCATCTCCTCCACGATGGTGGCGAGTGCCGAGCCGATCACCTCGACCAGGACACCGTCGAGTTCCCGTTGTGCCGCCACGGTCAGCTCCCTTGCGTTCGAATGATCAGGTTGCGCAGGTCGTCCACCTCGCAGGTGTCGCCGGGCAGCAGCAGGGTGGTGCTGTCCATCTGCTCGATGACTGCCGGCCCGGTGATCCGGTGTCCCACCTCGAGCCGTCCCCGGTCGTACACGGGGCAGTCCACCGGGGCGCCGGTCTCCTTCAGATACACCTGGCGGCGGGCCGTCACCGCCTCGGCGGGAGTGCCGCCGCGGGGCGCGGACCGCACGATCCCGGCGCGGGAGACCGCGCCCACCGCCTGCGCCCGGAAGGTCACCGCCTCGATGGACTCGTCGGCCAGCCGGTAGCCGTACATGCGGTCGTGGGCGTCCTGGAAGTCCGCCCGCAGCCGGCGGACGGTGTCCTCGGTGACCGGGCCGTCCGGAAGGGGCACGCCGAGTTCGTAGTTCTGGCCCCGGTAGCGCATGTCCACGCCTCGGGTGATGCTCCGGCGGGCCGGGTCGATGTCCTCGCTGTCGAACCAGGCGGTCGCGCTCGCGGTCAGTTCGTCGAGTACCTCGGACAGCTGGTCGACGGTGTCCTCGTGCACCGCCACCCGCCGGGTGCGCATGAAGTCGCTGCGCACATCGGTCATCAGCAGCCCCAGCGCCGACTGCGCGCCCGGGGTCTCCGGGACCACGACGGTGGTGCAGCCCAGTTCGGCGGCGAGCCGGGCCGCGTGCAGCGGACCGGCGCCGCCGAAGGGCACGAGCGCATAGTCGCGCGGGTCGTAGCCGCGGTGCACCGAGATGACCCGGATGGCCCGCGCCATGTTGGCGGTGACGACGTCGATGATGCCCTGCGCGGTGTCCGGCACGGAGAGGCCGAGCCGCTCCGCCAGACGCGCCACCGCGCGGTGGGAGGCGGCATGGTCGATCTTCAGCTGGCCGTTGAGCAGGTATTCGGGGTTGAGCACCCGCAGGACCACGTTGGCGTCGGTGACGGTTGCCTCGTCGCCGTGGCCGTAACAGGCCGGACCGGGGAACGCGCCGGCGCTGGTCGGTCCCACCCGTAGGTGTCCGCCGCTGTCGATCCAGGCGACGGATCCGCCGCCCGCGCCCACGGTGTGGATGTCCAGCATGGGCGAGCGCACCGGACGCCCGTCGATCTCCAGGCTTGCGGTGACCTTGGGCTCGCCGTGCTGCACCAGCGAGACGTCGGAGGAGGTCCCGCCCATGTCGAAGGTGATGATGTCGCCGAACCCGGCGGCCGAGCAGATCGCCGCGGCGCCCACCACCCCGGTGCTCGGACCGGACAGCACCAGTCGCACCGGCAGCCGTTCGGCGGTGACGAACGGGATGACGCCACCGTTGGACTGGGTCACATGCGGGTCGCAGCGGAGCCCGGACGCGGCCAGCGTGGAGCGCAGCCGGGCCAGGTAGTCGGCGACCACGGGCCCGATGTAGGCGTTGGTGACCACGGTGGACAGCCGCTCGAACTCACGGAACTCCGGCAGCACCTCGCTGGACAGCGAGACGTGGGCCTCGGGCATCTCATCGCGGATGATCTCGCCGATCGCCCGTTCGTGGTCCGGGCGGACGTAGGCGTACAGCAGACAGACCGCGACGGAGGCCACCCCCTGGGTCTTCAGGGCGCGCACTGCCTCCCGTACCTCGTCCGGGTCCAGTGGGATCTCCACCCGGCCGTCGTGCCGGACCCGCTCGGTCACCTCCATCCGCAGGTCGCGGGGGACGAACGGGGCGGGCTTGTCCGCCTGGGCGTCGTACATGTCCGGGCGGCGGCCGCGGCCGAGTTCGAGCAGGTCCCGGAAGCCCCGGGTGGTGATCAGGCCGGTGCGCACACCGCGCCCGGTGAGCAGTGCGTTGGTGCCGACCGTGGTGCCGTGGGCGAAGTAGCCGACCTCGGCCGTCTCTCGGCCGCCGATCTGGTCGAGGAGTTCGCCGAGTCCGCGCACGATGGCCCGGCCGGGGTCGTCCGGCGTGGAAGAGACCTTGCGTACGTGGATCCGGCCGGTCGCCTCGTCGTACGCGCACACGTCCGTGAAGGTGCCACCGGTGTCCACACCGATTCTCAGGCTCATGGATGCCTTCTCATGGGTATCGACTTCCCGTTCCGGGAACGTTCCCGGAAAGTGGGCGTCACTCTAGGCAGCCACATCAGGGTGGTCAAGGCTCTGGACGAGCTTGTTCGCCGCAGCAACACGCGGCTGACACGGTGCACACCGCGCGGACGATTGACCGCCTTCGACGGCGGCGCGTATGGTCGGCGCCAGAAACTCCGGGAACGTTCCCGGAGCCAACGCGGACTTCGACCACCCCGGAACGACACACTCCGGCGGTTCGGTTCCGGACAAGGGAAGAGGCATGACTTCAGGAGCACAGCGGATTCGCGTGGTCGTCCTCGGCGGCGGCGTTATGGGCGTCTCCACGGCACATCAGCTGACCCGGCGCGGCGCGGCCGTCACACTGGTGTCGGACACCGCCCTGGCCGGTGGCGCGTCCGGGCGCTCGCTCGCCTGGCTGAACTCCGCCGCCGTCCGCTCCCCCGAGTACCACCGGCTGCGGATGCTGGGCATGGACCGCTATCGCACCCTGGCCGCCCGCACACCCGGCCTGGGCTGGCTGCGCTTCGACGGAGGACTGGCCTGGGGGACGGCCGGGCAGGAAGCGGAGTTCCGCGCGCGGTTCGCCCACCAGCAAGCCATCGGTTACCAGACGGAGTGGCTCTCCCCGGCCGAGATCGCGGCCGTGACGCCCGGTGTCGACGCGGCCGCCGTGCCGGAGTGCGGAGCGATCTTCAACCCGGGTGAGGGCTGGGTGGACCTGCCGTCCCTGATCGGGCTGCTGGCCGAGGAGTTCACCGGGCTGGGCGGCGAGCTGGTGACCGACGCGGGCCCCGCCTCCGTGCACACCGCGGGGGACCGGGTGACCGGTGTGCGCACCGCGTCCGGGCGGAGCTTCGACTGCGACGCGGTGGTCCTGGCCACCGGAGCGGACACACCCGCCGTGCTGCGCACGCTCGGGGTGTCCCTCGCGGACCGCACCCCCATCTCGCTGCTGGTGCGCACCCGGCGGGTCGGCGTTCCGCTGCGCGCCGTGCTGAACACTCCACGGGTGTCGATCCGGCCGACCCCGGACGGTGCGCTGGTGTTGGACTCGGGCTGGTCCGAGGAGGAGGTGGTGTGCCATGAGGACGGCACGTTCGACATCCGCCGGTCCACCGTGGACGGGCTACTGGCGGAGGCGTCGGCGGTGTTGGCCGGCACGCCCCGGCTTCCGCTGGAGTCGTACGCGGCCGGGCCCAAGCCGATCCCCGCGGACGGTGAACCCGTACTGGGGCCGCTGGAGGAGATCGCCGGCTGCCACGTGGCGTTCACCCACAGCGGTGCCACCCTCGGCCTGATCGCCGGTGAGCTGCTGGCCGACGAGGTCCTGACCGGCCGCTCCCATCCGCTGCTCACCGCCTTCCGCCCGGGGCGGTTCCACCCGCGGGAGGACCGGACGCCCGGCACCGACGGTGGTTGAATGTGGCGTTGAGGCGAGCCAACGGCGTGCCGTGACACAGAGAGGGGTACGTGCTGTCGTGACGCGACCCGCGCACCAGTCCGTGACCATCGTCGATGTGGCGAAGGCCGCCGGGGTGTCGAAGTCCACGGCCGGACGCGCGCTCGCCGGGGCCCCCGAGGTCAGCGCGCGGACGCGGGACAACGTCGTCCGGGTGGCGGCGGAACTGGGCTACCGGCCCAACCAGGTGGCCCGCAGCATGATCACCGGCACTACCGAGACGGTCGGTGTGGTGATCCCGGAGATGAGCAACCGCTTCTTCTCCGCCGCGCTGCAGAGCATCGCCCGCACCATCCGGAAGCACGGCTACGAGCTGCTGGTCAGCAGCACCGAGGGCGAACCGGCACTGGAGCGCCGGTCGGTGGAGGTGCTGTCCACCAAGCGGGTGGACGGCCTGATCGTGGCGCCCGTCGGCGGAGCCGACGCCGATCACCTCCGGCGCCTCACCGAGGACGGCACCGCGCTGGTCCTGCTGGACCGCCCGGCCCCCAAGGCCACCAGCGCGAGCTTCGTGTCGGTCAACAACATCGAGGCGTCTCGGCTCGCGGTGGACCATCTGATCGGTCTGGGGCACCGTCACATCGGGATCATCAGCGAGGCGCGCCCGGACAGCGCGCTGGCCGGGGCCACGGAGCTCGAGCCCACCGCCCACTGGCCCAGCACCCTGCGACTGGCCGGGTATCTGCGGGCGATGACCGACGCGGGCCTGACGGTGCGCCCCGGACACATCGCGCACAGCGCGTATTCCAGCGCCGCCTCCTATGCCGCGGCCACCAGGCTGCTGCGGGCCACTCCCCCGGTCACCGCGATCTACTGCACCGACAACGTGCTGTCGGCCGGCGCGTTCGCGGCGCTCCAGGACAGCGGACGGGACTGCCCCGGCGAGGTGTCGCTGATCGGCTTCGACGACCACGAGTGGGCCCCCCTGGTCCGGCCCCGGCTGACGGTGGTGGCCCAACCCACCGAGGTCATCGGGATCACGGCGGCCGAGGACCTGCTGGCCGCCATCGCCGACCCCACGCGCGAACCGGCCACCCATCTGTTGCCCGCTCGCCTCATCACACGGGACTCCACGGCGCCCCCGAGCCCCGCCGCGATCGGCGGCTGACCGTCAGGGACGGAGCACGGCGCTCACCGCAGCCGGCGGGTGGCCCGTGAAGACCATGTCCGTCGGACGAAGGCGAACACGCCGCCCCCGGCCTCCGGGATCGACACTTGTCCTGTCGAAGCACATCTGTCAGATAGCGAGCCGTTGACGTGCTGTGATGCCAGGTCGTTTGAGAAGGCGGAGGCCCGGGGTTCCGCTGGGAGGGCTGCTGCAGGACGCCGGGCCCGCCCTGCCCGCATCACCCGCGCACGCCACCCGCACCGGGCCGGTAGAGATCACGCCGTACGCCTCCACGGCGGTCGACCCGCACCAGACAAGCCGACCCCGGCCGCAACGATCTCAACTGGTCGTGCCGCCAGGGCGGTTGCCGGTCGAGGAGGGGCTGATCGGCTCTCTGTCGTGCGCGCTGCCTGCGGACCTACGTTGACCGTGGGCGATTGAGCTGGACGTCTGTCGCTGCTGGAGCACGGCCGGGCCGGCCGGTTCGCCTTCCCGCCGCCGATCGGGTCGCTGCTGGACGTGGACCTCGAGAACGGCACCGCCTTGCGTGTCCATATGGACGGCTCGGTTGGCCCGGGCATGGCTGGCCGACCACGACGCCTACCAGCAGCGCGTCTTCGCCGACCTCGCCCAAGCAGTCACTGAGAAGCGAGCCTTCGACGTCCGTTCCCAGCTGCGGACGGCCACGACACTCACCCGGGGCGGCGCCAGCGCTTCCGAACAGCGCATCCTGACCATGGCCCGCACCTTCCTCCGCCCGCAGGATCATCTCCCCGGCCCCGGGCGGGCCCGGACCGTGCTCACTCCATCTCCCACGCCGACGCGCACCACGCGCAAGCGGGCCAAGCCGCAAGAAGGCAACAGGTCGCAGAAGGCGCCCAGGAAGAAGAATTGAGAAGTCCGGTGGGCTTCCCACCACCGGCAAGACCCGTGTGGTCACCTTCCGCCTTGCCACATCAATGGCCGTAGTCGGTCAGCGATCGTTTGACGGACTGGCCGGTGTGGTCGTTGTGCCAGATCACGGCGGTCAGCGCGGGGGGACGAGAAACCCGGTCACCCGGGCCGGGCCGCACCGAGAAGGACAGGCCGGTGGCCGTGGGCACTCGGACGTAGTGCTTGGTCATGCCGGTGACCTCGATGCCCCTCACCGCCCGGCCACCACGGCGAAGTCCTGGAGGTAGCGCAGCACCGGTGCCACGGCGCCGTCACGGGAGACCAGGCCGAGGTAGCCGTCGGGGCGAACGACGAACACCGCGGCACCATTGACGCCGTAGGTGGCGTGTGCCTGCCACGCCTCGTCGACGCGTGCACCCGGATCCGGTCACAGTCCAGCGATGGCAGTGGCACGCCGAACGACAGAACAGTCCAGTGTGGACCGCGGAACAGGTCGAACAGTCGCTGCCCGGAGTCACGGTGGATCGCGTCAGGAGCCCGGTCGTCGGCACACGGCCCGTCGCCGGTGCCGGGTGTGTCGACGGCCAAGGGGCTGCCCCGGTAGGAGATGGTGAGTCCGGAGGTGTCCACGTCGGCGGCCAGGCCGCGCAGTCCCTCGACACCTTCGGCCGCGGCGCGGCGCCGCCGCCGTTCGGAGTCGTCGAGGACCTTCCGGGCGACGGGCAACCGTTCCTGCTCATAGGTGTCCAGTATGGACTCGTCCGCGCCGCGCAGGACCTGGGCGAGTTTCCAGCCCAGGTTGTTGGCGTCCTGGATACCGGTTTCATGCCCTGGCCACCCGCCGGTGAGTGGCAGTGCGCGGCGTCGCCGGCGACCAGGCCACGCCCGATCCGGTACCGGTTCACCATCCGCACGTTCACCCGCCTCGATGACACCCACGGCACGCGGTGGATGCGTAACCCCGCCATCCCGGTCACCTCCTGGGCGATGCGCCGGAAGGTCGCCGGCGACGGTTCGGGAACCGGGTCCCACGGAACCGATGCCTGCAGTTGGAACAGGTCCGTGCTGGGCAGCGGGGTGAGCCCGAGGAAGCCCCGCTCGGGGTCGGCCCAGAGGTGGCTGTGGTCCCGGTCGAGACCGTCGAGCGCGACATCACCGACGAGTCCGTGGTCCTCCTCGAAGGTCTCACCGAGGAACGAGAGCCCGAGCAGCCGACGCACCGCGCTGTGCCCGCCGTCGCAGCCCACCACGTAGTCCGCCCGCACCGACGAGGACTGTCCTTCCCGGACCACAGTCGCGGTCACACCACCGATGTCCTGCGCCAGGTCCACCACCTCGCACCCGAGCCGCACAGCACGACCCGACGCGGCGAGCAGATCGCGCAGCACCTGCTCGATCCGCCACTGCGGCACCCACAGCAGGTCGGGGTAGGGGGTCGCCCGCGACGGTTCCCAACCCGACGTGGTGTCAAGCTGGGTGACCACCTGGTCCCGCCGGTACACCAGCGTCGGCATCGAGGTCCAGCCGAACGACAACACCTCCGCCGCCACCCCCAACTGATCCAGGACCTCCAAGCCGCGCGGCTGCAGACCCTTCGCCCGTGACCCGTGTGCGACTACCGGTTCCTTGTCCACGATCAGGCACTCCACACCACGTCTGACCAGCTCACACGCCAACGTCAGACCCGTTGGCCCGGCCCCGACGACCAGTACCTCGGTGCGTTCCGCCCTTCGCCCCCGCCCGGTTTCATGTGTGAGCTTCGCTGGCAGCTTACATCTGTAAGCCGGAGTGTTCCGGT
Organism: Streptomyces yongxingensis; assembly: GCF_055597465.1. Classification (NCBI taxonomy): domain Bacteria; kingdom Bacillati; phylum Actinomycetota; class Actinomycetes; order Kitasatosporales; family Streptomycetaceae; genus Streptomyces; species Streptomyces yongxingensis. The sequence continues at coordinate 11,195,348 of NZ_CM145717.1, read as the reverse complement.
GGCCCGGAGACGCGACGTAGAGTGACGCCGAGGAGGTGGACGTGGAACAGGTCGTCCGTCAGCCGCTGTCACGCGAACGGATCCTCGACGCCGCCCTGAGGCTGGGCGACCGCCACGGCCTCGACGGCCTGTCGATGCGCCGGGTCGCCCGCGAACTCGGCGTCGAAGCCATGTCGCTCTACAAGCACGTCCCCAACAAGGCCGCGATCGTCAGCGGCATCCTCGAGCGCGTCTTCTCCGGCATCGCCATCCCCGACCGCGACCAGTCCTGGACCGAACGCCTCCGCGCCATCGGGCACCGAATCCACCACGCGCTCAGCGCACACCCGATCGTCGTCACCCTCATCACGACCGGCAGCACCAGCCCACGCACCACCGAAGCCCTGCGCCCGGTCGAGGAACTACTCGCCGCACTCCACGACGCCGGCTTCGACGACCACGACGCGCTACGCGCCGCCAACGCGCTCACCGCCCTCGTCTTCGGCACCATCCAGCTGCAACCAGTACGAGAAGACACATTCGAGGACAACCAGCACGATCAACAGTGGTTCCAGCACACCATTCCGGCTGACGCCCTCCCACGCCTCCACCGAGCCATCCAGACCCTCCACCCAGCCGCCGCGGAAACGGACTTCCACTACCAACTGGACCTGCTGATCACCGGACTCGAACACACCGCCAACCGCCAACACTCCTGAACTCGAACGGCTGGTACGGGCTCGATCTTCGGCATAGGCAACAGCGGGGGTGTCCCTCTCTGACTAGACGGCGACGGGGCAGGAGTCCGTAAAGGAGCCAGCGGGTGGTGCGATGCCGTCGGCCGCCTCCGACGAGCAGCTCGTGGCGGTGGTGGTTGACTGGGCCCGGAGGCGCTGGCACCTGACGCATGGCCAGTGCCGCAGCCTCGTGCGCCGTGGCGAACCGGCCGAGTTCCCCGCTCATGTGATGGTATGCGGCGATGTCCGCCGCTCCCAGATCCGGGTCACCGACGTTGTGGTCGATGAAGGCGTTGACGCGGGCCAGCATGGCCTGCTGGCGGGTCTCGGGCGGAAGGTCGTCGTAGGCTCCGAGGTGTTGGGCCAGGCAGGCGCCCGCCAAGTCGAGCGCCATCGCCCCTAATCGGCTCAGGTCACGCGGGTCGCAGTCGGGGCCGTAGACCTCCAGCGTGGTCATGAACCGGGCGATAATCGCTCCCACGCCGGTGCGGGTCGACATGGGCTGAGCGAGCAGCCGGTAGACCTTGTCCGGTGGCAGCGGCAGCTCCTCGCACGGCAGCTGCATGATGACCACTTGGGTGTGGCGGCCCCTGTCGGGCACTGCGCCTTCGAAGGGGTGCGATACGTCGAAGAGCACCATGTCGCCGAGCACGAGCCCGGAGTCCTGGCGCCGCTGGCTGATCCACAAGGGGGTGCCGGAGACGAAGGTCAGCTGGTACGTGCCCGGGTCGGCCCGCCGGATGTCCGCCCGGGTGCGTCTCAGGTACGCGGGCGGGCTGCTGTACGCGGCCACCCGTACGGAATCGAGGTCCAGCACCGAGGCCCAAGCAGGGAAGCCCGCTGCGCCCTTCCCGCTGCTGAGGGTGAGCGGTGCCAGCTCACGGGAGACCAACTCGCTACAGAACGGCGACTGCTCATTCGCGGGCAGTCCCTCGTTCGACACCTTCTGCCACATTCCGCCCCCTCGGAATCGCCGCTCCGACGACCCTGCCGTGGCCCGGGGCCCATGCGACCCGGACCTCCTGCGCTGTGCCCCGCCCTGTTCAGCTATTTCCCCCGAGGCCGGATACGAGACTGCAAGCAGGCACTCAGGCACAGGTGTTCGAGCATGCCAGTCAGCGCGGCATGTTCTTCCTCGTCCGTGGTGAGGGCGTAGGCGTGCTTGACCGAGATCCACGCACGGGCGTACGTGCAGCGGTAGCTGGCCAGGTCCGGCTGCCAATCGAACGGCCCTTGTCGCTCTTTGCCCGGTTGGAGCGGGCCGAGACGGCGATGAGCTGGGAATGGGCGAGATCGTTGGCGAAGGCCCGGCGGTCCGCGGCCGTCGACTGCGAGGCGCCCGACCGCCATGCGACGCAGTACTCGGGGTGCTCGGTACAGCCCAGCTCGAGGGAGCGGAGCCCACGAGGCCGGCGGTTGCCAGCGTGGCGGCCGCCGCAGCGGCCCAGCGACGAATCACCATGACGGTCACCGTGGCCTGCCCTGTGGGGTCGGCGACGTATCACACCCACCATGATCCATCACGAAGTGATCTTTGAAGACGGACCCTAGTAGCCGCGAGGGGGCGGTGCACATCTCGCCCTGGTTGAAGAAGATGCCCCAGGCGGCCGTCGCTGCGGCGCTTTCGAGGTCGAGGGCATCGGGCAGGACGATGTTGGGTGACCTACCGCTCAGCTCCAGCCAGACGCGCTTGAGGTTGGACTCGGCGAAGTAGTGCAGGAAGTGGCGCCCCACGGCGGTGGAGCCGGTGAAGGCCACGACGTCGACGTGCGGGTGCAGGCCGAGGGCACGGCCGGCCATCGGGCCGTTGCCGTTGACGACATTGAGTACCCCCGGGGCATGCCTGCCTCCAGGGCGATACGGGCGAGCAGCAGTGCCGACAAAGGCGAGTTCTCCGAGGGTTTGAGGACGACCGTGCAGCCGGCGGCCAGGGCCGGGGCGATCTTCCAGCCGGCGAGCGTGAGGGGGAAGTTCCAGGGCACGACCGCACCGACGACGCCAGCCGATGATCATCGATCAACGCCGAGTCTCCAACCACAATCCCCACCAGTCCCCTGCGATGCCCTGACGGCCACAGCCGGTATCGGTGGAGCGCTACCAGGTGCGTGCGGTGCGGTGCAGATCGTCGAAGCTTGCGTGCAGGTGGTGTCCGAGGGTGGCGTGCTGCGGGTCGGCCAGCCACCGGGCTGAGGCGAGCCGGTACGCGGCGACGGAGACGGTGGCGGTCAGCGTGGCCGCCGGGTCGTGGATGCCCCGGGTGCGCAGTGCGCCGGCGATCGCCTCACCGAGGGCTGCCGTCTTCGCCCGTTCGCGTTCCTGTAGATCGGTATGTGCGTCAAGGATGTGCCTGCGGCGCTGTGACGCGTCCCGGCGCTGGTCGAACCAGTCACTGGTGGCCGTGAATGCCGCGAGGACCGCGTCGAGCGGGGACTGCTCCGCGGGTGCCGCGCCCACCGCTTCGCGGACCTCGGCGACGAACCGGCCCTGATCAGGGAAAAGCACCTCACGCTTGTCGGCGAAGTGGTTATAGAAGGTGCGCTCGGTCAGGCCGGCTCGCTTCGCGATCTCGGCGACTGTCGTCCGTTCGTAGCCGCGCTCGGTGAACAACTCGATCGCGGCTTCCTGCAGCCGTTCCTGCGCGCCGGCCGGCCATCGTCCCATGGCACACAGAGTAATGACTGCAGAGACTGCAATCAAGGTGTACGGTGATTTCAGAACCTGTAATCACCGTGGTGCTGCGGGACAGCGGCTGCGGTGATGAAGGCGACGTGAGCCGTATGGGCCGGATCAGATGAAGGAGCTGGTGATGGAGGCTGCCGGAACGCGGGTCGGTGTATTCCTGGGCGGCACGTTCGCGCAGGAACCCGGCATGACCAACCTTGTGGACCGGGCGGTGGAGTTCGCGCGCGAGGTGGCCGACGCCGGTGTGCGCACCGTGTGGTTCGGGCAGGCGGCGGATTACGACGCGCCCCAGCTCGCGGCGCTGGCGAGCCGGGCGGAGCCCCGGGTCTACGTAGGCACCGCGGTCGTGCCGATATATCCCCGCCATCCTCTGCTGCTCGCGGCGGCGGCGAAGACGGCGCAGGCAGCTGCCGCAGGGCGGTTCCGGCTCGGTGTCGGGCTCGGCGCACGCACTGTGCTCCAGCCGCAGTTCGGCCTGCCGTATCCGCCGCAGATCCAGCACCTGCGCGAGTACCTCACCGCGCTGCGCCCGCTGCTGGACGGCGACGACACCGCCTTCGAAGGGGAGACGCTGGCGTCGCGCCCGGTCGGCTCGACGGCCGTGGCCGGGGCTTCCCCGGCGGTCCCGGTTCTGGTGGCCGCGATGGGGCCGCGGGCCCTCGCGGCTGCGGGCGAGTTGGCCGAGGGAACGATTCCGTTCCTCGCCGGGCCCCACACGCTCGCCGAACAGATCGTGCCGACCATCACCGAAGCCGCCGCCGCGGCCGGGCGGCCGGCCCCGCAAATCGTGGCCGGGGTACCCGCGGTGGTCACCGACGATGCCGCAGCCGCCCGCGACCGCGCATCGGCCGCCCTCGGCTTCTACGACAGCATCCCGTCCTACCAGAAGGTCATCGCGACCGAGGGACTGTCGAACGCGGCGGACCTACTGATCGCCGGCGACGAGGACACCGTCGCCGCCGGCCTGCGCCGCTATCTCGACGCCGGGGCCACCGAGGTCATGATCACCCACACCGACCTCTTCGATACCGAAGACCGCACGCGGACCTGGGCCATCGCCCAGCGTCTGTGAACCGGGACCGAACCGGCTACACCGCCCCGACTCCTTCTGCCGTGATCGCGGTGTGCGCGCACCAGGAAGCCCAGCCAGGACGCTGGGCCTCTCACCTTCACCAGGAGACGCGATGCCCAACGAGCTGAACCACATCATCGTCCACTGCCGTGACCGGCGTGAGTCCGCCGCGTTCCTGGCCGAGCTGATGGACGCCCCGGCCCCGTGCGACTGGGGCCTGTTCACCCAGGTGGACACATCGAACAACGTCGGCATCGACTTCGCCGACGCCCTGGTGCCGCCGGACCGCATCAACGAAAGCCACCTCGCCTTTCTCGTGACCGACGACGAGTTCGACTCGATCCTGGAGCGCCTGAAGGAGAAGTCGATCAGGTTCTGGGCGGACCCGCACAAGTCCAAGGAGGGCCAGATCAACCATCTGTTCGGCGGTCGCGGGGTCTACGCGCTCGACCCCGGCGGCACGGTTCTGACCGAGTTCATCACCGCCCCCTACCCGTACTGCTGAGAACCGCCCCAGTGTCGCCCGCACAGGTCACGGCAGGGGCAGGCCGTGTCCGATCCAGTCGGTGAGTCCTGGTCAGGCAGACGCGGAACGCATCGAGGCCGTCCCGCCCGGCCCCTGCCGCGGACGTCGGCCGCCTGCTCGATGGCCGGACCTGGGGTGAGTATCCCGACACCTGCGTCAAAGAGCCCCTGGGGTGAGACCCCGGCCGGGGAGACGTCGGCGGAGTCCGGCGCCCCCCCGGTAGCGGTGTCGGATGAGGAGACCACGGCCGGCCGGGTCAGCAAGTCGCCCTGTCGGCGATGGCGCTCACGGGGACTGGCTGTGGCGTTACGGCAGGTAGTGACTGGCCTGTGCTCCCAAAACGTTCAGCAGGGCCAGGGCCTCGGCGCCGGGGGATCCCGGCGGCCGGTGAAGAGCACCAGGTACTGGTCATGGTCCGTGAGGGTGAGGGTGTCGCAGTCGACGGTGACGTCGCCGACGGTCGGGTGGCGGAAGGTCTTGGTGAGCATCGGCGCGGCCTGTACGTCGTGCCGTTCCCAGAGTTGGGCGAAGTCGGGCCTGGCATCGCGGAGTTCGTCAACGAGGCCGGTCACCGCGGGATCGGCGGGGTAGCGGGCGAGGGCGGCGTGGAGTTGCATCACGATGCTCAGCCGGAAGTCGGCGGCGTCTGAGATTCCGTGCAGCGTCGTATCGGCGGGCCGTGGTCCGGGGAAGGCCCGGCGGGCGAGGTTGCGGTCCTTGGGGGGCAAGCGGGGGAAGTCCTCCGTGAGCGCGGCCGCGAGGTCGTTCCAGGCGAGGACCTCGCATGCGGCGGACATCACGAAGCCGGCGGTCTGCGGCAGCCGTTACTGCGCCCGGCCGGAGGGCGGGTTCGTGCGAGCCAGCCATGTCTCCAATGCACGCCGCCGCATGCCCATGGACCAGCTCACCGAGATCTACCAGAAGGCGTGTCTGACCAGGCTGCACGGCGTCCATGTGCTGCTGTTCAACATCGGACAGGCCCCCGAGCCGCCGTTCCACGGTCTGAAGACCGCCGAACTGTGGGCGGACGGAACTCCCCCCTCCCGAGACGCCGCCGGCGCTCGCCGCCCCGGTGACGCGCTGGCTTGCGGGACGGTTGCAGACCAGCGACCGCGCGGAGTCCGTCCGCCACTCACGCGACGCCTTCCGCTACTTCCCGCGCTGGCTCGCCCGGGTCCACTCCGAAGTCGATGCGATGACCCAGCTGGAGCGGCGGCACGTCGAGGGCTTCATGGCCCACCGCCACGAACACATCAATGCCAGTACCGGGCGTCCTCTGAACGGCACGGTCCCGCTACACCTGCCTCAGCCCACTGCTTCAGTTCTTCCGCGAGACCAGCCAGTGGGACTGGAGCGATGTCCCGGGCAGACCACTCCTCGGCCGCTCGGACATGCCCAAACTCCCCTCCGTACTGCCGCGGTTCATCCCCAGGACCGAGCTGGACCGCCTCACGGACTCGGTCGGAGAACTCGAAGACCGGCACTAACGCGCCGCTCTGCTTCTGCTGCGCTGGAGCGGTGCCCGGCGCGGTGAGATCGCACGGCTGACCCTGGACTGCCTGGACGCCTACCCCGACGGCTATCCACGTCTGCGGATCCTGGTCGGCAGGACCTACGCCGAGCGCATGGTCCCCCTGCATCCCCAGGCCGCCGACGCCCTGCGCGAGCTGATCGACGCGGCCAAGGCCGCGAACGCCGCGGCCCGCCATGATGCATGGGCCGGGCGGCCGGTCCGCTACGTGTTCATGCGACGGGACAAGCCCATGGGCCGGCACTTCCTCTTCGAAGACGCCCTGGAGATCGCCTGCCGCAAGGCCGGACTCGTCGACGGCGACGGCAACCCCACCGTGACCGCCCACCGGTTTCGCCACACGGTCGGCACCCAGCTCGCCGAAGGCGGCGCCCAGATCCAGACCATCATGGCGGTCCTCGGGCACCGCAACGCGCAGATGTCGGCCACGTACTCCCACATCAGCGACCCCGTCCTGAAAGAGCAGTACGAGAAAGTCATCGCCGCCGGCGGACGGATCGCGGGACCGGCCGCCGAGGAACCCCTGAGCAGAAGAATCGGCGAAGACACCCTGAACTGGCTCAAGACCAACTTGTTCAAGACCGAACTCGAACTCGGCCACTGCCTGCGGACACCCGCCGAAGGGCCCTGCGAGTGCGATCTCTACCTCCGTTGCTCGAAGTTCCTCACGACCAGTGAGTACGCCCCGCGCCAGCGGTCCCGGCTCGCCCGCGAGCACCAACTCGCCCAGGACGCCGTCGAGCGCGGCTGGCCCCGCGAGGTCGAACGGCACAACGCCATCACCGGTCGGATCCGCAGCCTCCTCGCCGACCTCGGAGAGAGTGCCGAACTCGGCCCTGACGATCACTGCTGAGCGGATGATTTCGGCAGCCTGAACGAGAGCCCCGACGGATAATTGCCGGATGGATGGATCAACGGCTTCTTGGGTCAACACCACGCATGACTGGCACGGCACCGTGGACGCGGACCATCTCCGCCAGATCCGCCAGAGGCCCGCAGAGTTCGCTCCGGGTGGGCCAGGACACCTTGTTCTTGAGATCGTTGCTTACGCCGCTGACGAGGCAGCGAGCCGGGGCGGCGGACGATGCGTGGTCACGCTGCATACCGACCGCTCCGTGTCGGTGAAGGATGACGGACGAGGCACCGACACCCGGGCCGACGAGCATGGCCGAGTGGTGAAGAAGCCTGTCATGGCCACGAAAGACCTGCGGTTCTTCGACCTCCCGGAGACAGAACGGCTGCCAGACGGACATCCGCGCCGCGGCATGTCCGTCGTCGCAGCGCTCAGCGAATGGCTGATCCATACCAACCGCCGCATCAACGGATCCTGGAGCCAGCGCTATGAGCACGGCTTCCCGGTGACCGATCTGGAGCCCGTCGAAGCCGACGGGACCACCGGGACCTGCGTCCGATTCCTGCCGGGCCGAGCCCTGCGCTCGCGATGGTCTTTGACCGCGGACGATCTGGCGCGGTGGTCCGAGCACTGGCCCGACCTGACTGTCCGCCTCAAGGATCAGCGCGACTTCGTGGACCGGGCAGGCCCGTGACTGCGGGGCGTCACGACGAAATTCGTCCAGATAAATGTTGATGTGCTGCCGCACGAACGGGAGAGGCGGGATCCGCCGCGGCCGAGCGGTGATCCGCTGCTGGGTTTGCCGACCTTGTTCCCCTGATCTGGACCTGGCCGACCGCTGTCGAACGTGGTCTGGTCCGATGCGCTCGTCGGCTCGCGTGCACAGGAGCGGTGGAAAAGCGGTGGACAAAGGTCGCGCGGGTGGCAGACTGACCCGTGTGAAACGGCCGCTGGTGGATGTGGAGAGCGTCACTACGCGGTTGGTACGTCGATTCGGTCCCCAGGTTGCCGCATGGTGCGCTGACACGCCGGATCTCGTCGCGCGGCTCACGTCCCAGTGGGGACTTTCGCTCGGTGCGCCCCTCCCGGACGGTGCTTCGTCGGTCGCGTTGCGGTGCCGCTGGCCCGACGGCACGCCTGCGGTGCTGAAAATCAGTCCGGAGCGGTCCCTTCTGGCCGAGCAGGCCGGAATGCTGGGGTGGTTCGCTGCCTCGGGCCGGGTGCCCAACGTGCTCGACGGCGGCGCGGAACGCGGCCTGATGGCCATTGATCCGAAAGCCTGTGTCGGTGATCCGTGCTTCGACGCTGTGGACTACGTCGTAGCCGGCGCCGGGCTGGAGGGCGTCGAGACCCGCTGCGCGCGCGTGGCGGCGGCGTGCGGGCTCGATGGCGACCGGCTCCACGCCTGGAGCCAGGTGATCGCCCCGTTCGCGGCCATCGCCCACCTCGGTGACGGTGGTGAGAACCCGGTGATCGATGAACTGCTCGCACTGACCCGGTGAGCACACCCGGTATTCCCGATCGCCTCGTGCCCCGCGCTCCGCTGGGGACGGAACACCCTTCGCTCACCCTTCCCCAATGTTCTTCACGGGAGAGTGCCAGCCCTTCGTATGGTTCGCCCGCCCAGGGGCGTCGGGTGCGGCTTTCAACCTTCTGCCAACCGTGGCTAGCATCGATACGGCCGCCCGGCGGCCCCACGACGACTCGGCCGCCAATGAGGAACTGCGAATGATCGCTCCGTAGGGAATCGACAGCGAGGTCGTCCGGCGCGATACCGCCTCGTCGATCGCGGGGGCAGTCGGCGAGCAGGACGCGGAGGTTGTCGAAGATCTGCCTCGCCTGCTCGCGGACACCCGGACAGACGGAGTACGTCCCGAACCAGTCGGCCACGCCCGGTGAGCGTGCTACACGGGCCTGCTCTCCCGCCTCCGCCTCCCAGTCGTCGTACGAGGAGCGGGGGCACGGGCCCGGGAGCGGCCCTCCGACGCGCCACCGCACGTGCCGGGCGCCCGTGCGGCGCCACATCAGCTGGTGCCTGCCGCGCCCCGCTGTCACCTGTTCAGCTTCGGCTCGTGCGAGTCAGTAGCCGCGACTCGATGTGTCGAAGTGTGCTGATGACCGCCTCCGCCTCGGCGGCATCGGGCACGGCCTCGTCCAGGAGGCGACTCCAGGCATCCTCAAGGTGGCGCAGGTTTTCGCCTGCCCTCTGCGTTGGATACAGGCGTACGCGCCGGGCATCATCGGGATCGGCCTCACGGCGCACCATGCCCTTCTGCTCCAGCTTGCGCAGCGCCCGGCTGAAGTTGCTGGAGATCAGCCGAGTCGCCTCGGCCGCCTGGGTCGCCGTGGTGCCCGGCTGGTGATCGATGTAGCGCATGACGGCTGCCTCGAGTGGCGTCCACGACTCCGCTGTGTCTGCCTTGGCGGCGTGAAGGTGCCGACTGATCGCCAGGATCAGGTCGGCGAGTTCGAACAGCCTGGCCTTCTGCTTCTCGTCCACACCCACAGTGTAATTTACCTGTCAGGCGATTACTATCTTTTGACAAGTAACTCATCTGCGCCTACCTTTGCCCTCAATCGCATGAAATATCCGATCGGAGGATCGCTGTGTCCGTACCTTCGCAGGAGTCTTCCGGCAGCAAGATCACACCCGCGTTGCTCACGATGCTCGCGGTACTGGCCAGCGTCGCCCCGTTCGGGATCGACATGTACCTCTCGGCGTTTCCACGCATGGCAGTGGACCTGCACACGAGTGCCACGACCATCGAACTGACCTTGACCACATTCCTGCTGGGGCTGGCCGCCGGGCAGCTGGTTCTCGGGCCCCTGTCCGACCGCTACGGCCGACGCGGACCGCTGCTGGCCGGTTCGGCCGTGTTCGTCACCGCGAGTATCCTGGCAGCCCTCGCCCCGACGATTACCGTCCTCGTGACAGCGCGCCTGCTGCAAGGGGCGAGCGCCTCGGCCGGGATGGTCATCGGCCGCGCGGTCATCGCGGACCTGGAGACCGGGCGTTCCGCGGCGCGTGCTTTCAGCCTGATGATGACCGTGAGCGGGGTGGCGCCGGTCGTGGCACCGCTGCTGGGCAGCGTGCTGGCCGGTGCCATCGGCTGGCGCGGTGTGCTCCTGGTGCTGGCCGCACTGGCTGTTGCCATGCTCGCCGGTTCCGCGGTGATCGTGCGCGAGAGCCTGCCGCCCGAGAGGCGAGGCACCGCCCAGCGGGGCGGGTTCCGGCTGCTGGGGCGCCGTGCCTACGGGTCCGCGACCGGGACGCTGGTGTTCTCCTTCGCGGTCCTGATGGCCTACATCTCGGCCTCCCCGTTCCTGTACCAGACGGTCATCGGCGTCGGCGCCGTTCCATACGGCCTGCTGTTCGCGCTCAACGCGCTCGGCCTCGTCGCCAGCAGCGCCCTGTCATCCCGGCTGCTGCACCGCGTCGAGCCGCGCCGCATCGTGACCATCGGCGTCACCTGGCTCCTCATTGCCTCGCTCGCGTTGCTCGCCCTGGCACTCACGCCCCTCGGCCCGGTCTGGCTGACGGTGCCCCTGTTCTTCGCGGTCGCCTCGCTGGGTTTCATACTCGGCCCGGCCATGGCTCTCGCCCTCGACGCCGTGCCCGACGCGGCCGGGACCGGATCGGCCGTGGTCGGCGCAGCCCAGTTCGGCCTGGCCGCCCTCATCACCCCGGTCATCAGCATCGCAGGCCCCCACACGGCCGTCCCCATGGCGATCGCGATCGGCGCGCTCGCCGTCCTCGCCGCCGCCTCCTACGCGCTCTTCCCCCCGAGCGCACCCGCCGTGCAGGACTTCCCGACAGCGGGTGAGACCCCACACTCCCGCACCCCCTCCACCGGCGCGCCAGAGTGCACGCTCACGGCACCGAAGGAACACTGACCATGAGCCTCATCGGCATCGAAGAACACTGGATGCTGCCGGAGCTGACCTCCGCCCTCAAGGCCGCCTCCCACCCGGACGAGAGCCTCTTGTTCAACGAGCGTGGGGATGTCGGCGAGCGCCTCGAAGACCTCGGCGCCGGCCGGATCGCCACCATGGACGCCCAGGGCATCGACCTGGCCGTCCTCGCCCTCACCCCGCCGGGAACCCAGGCCCTGCCCGCGCAGGAGGCCGTCGTGCTCAGCCGTCTGGCGAACGACACCGCCACCGAAGCGGTCCGCGCCCACCCCACGCGGTTCCGGTCGCTGTCGACCCTGCCGCTCTCGTCCCCGCAGCACGTCGCCGCCGAACTCGAACGCGCCGCAGCCCAGGGCCACGTGGGAACCATGGTCTACGGCCGGTCCGGCGACCGGTTCCTCGACGATCCCGCCTACGACGACTTCTTCGCCACCGCCGCCGGCCTCGGCCAGCCGGTCTTCATCCACCCGCAGATCCCCTCTGACGCGCTGCGTGACGCCACCTACCGGGGTTTTGACCCCATGACCGACCTGGGTCTGGCCACTTTCGGCTGGGGATGGCACCTGGAAGCGGCGACCGCGGCACTGCGGCTCATCCTGCGCGGTACCTTCGACCGGCACCCCGACCTGCAGATCGTGCTGGGCCACTGGGGCGAGTTGCTTCCCTTCTGGCTCGACCGGGCCGACAGCCTCGCCCGCATCGCCGGACTCAAGCGGTCGATCTCGGACTACGTCCGCACCAACGTCTTCCTCACGACGTCGGGAATGTTCAACCCCGCCCTGTTGCAACACGCTCTGACGGTGACGACCACTGACCGGCTGATCTTCTCCACCGACTACCCCTTCCAGCAGCCCACCCGAGATGAGATCGACACCTTCTTCGGCCACCTCGCCACCGACACCGACCGCCACAAGGTCAGCTCGGCCAACGCCGCCGCCCTCTTCGGCCTCACCCCTGCCACGTCCTGACCGACAGCCCGGACGGGGCCACTCCCGCAACCACGACCACACAGAAACCCGTACCAGCAACAAGGAGAGGATGCGCCATGTCGCAGCCCACCACTGACACCCGAACCGCCTTGATCATCGGAGCGTCCCGAGGACTCGGATGCGCCATGGCGGCGGAACTCGCCGACCGAGGATGGTCGGTCATCGGCACCGTCCGGGGCAGCGCCCGCACCCCGCTACACGACCTCGCCGACCGCCACGGCGAACGCATACGCATCGAACACCTCGACATCACCCAGCCCGAAGAACTCGCGCCCCTGCACGAACGACTGGCCGGACAGCAACTCGACATCCTGTTCGTCAACGCAGGCACCACCAACAACGAGCAGACCCCCATCGGAGCCGTCCCCACGCAGGACTTCGTCGATGTCATGGTGACCAACGCGCTCAGCCCCCTGCGCGTCATCGAAGCGCTCGATGACCTGGTCACCGCCACCGGCCTGATCGGCGTCATGTCCTCCGGACAAGGCAGCATCACCAACAACACCAACGGACTGCGCGAGGTCTACCGCGGCAGCAAAGCTGCCTTGAACATGTTCATGCGCAGCTACGCCACCCGCCAGACCGACACCGACCGCTCCCTGCTGCTCATGGCCCCCGGCTGGATCCGCACCGCCCTCGGCGGCGACGACGCCCCGTACACGGTGGAAGAGAGCACCCCGCTCCTCGTCGACGTCCTGCTCTCCCACCTTGGCAGCAAAGGTCTGGCATTCCTGGACCGCAATGGTCAGCCCGTCCCCTGGTAAGGGAAAATCGGCCACGTCTCGGCTGGCCGAACCCAGGTGCGCAACTGCCCACTCGACGGCTTGACACCCCCACCGGTGCCGGTGCCGGTCGGCCGTCGCCGGGAGCGTCCTGCGCAGTCCTCCGACCTCCACTCGGCGCTCCACTCCCCCTCCATCGCCTGCCGGGTCGGGCAGTTCACGAGACTCGCCGACCTGTACCAGTCCCCACTGGACTGGGATCACCCGGCAGGACCCTCGCCTTGGCCCCGTGAGCAGCAGGAATCGTTCCGACGTGAGGCCGACGCAACACTGGGGGCGTATTGCGTCGCGAGCTGGGCGACGGCTGGACGGTTGAGGACCGCCGGAGCTAAGTCACGCCCGTGGCCGACAAGTGTGCTCATCTGGCTGCGGCGCAGGGCGACGGTCAGGTGCCGGAGGCGGTCCTGGCCCGTCGTTCCGATCGGCGCAACGTAGCCGAGCCGGGCACGGGTGTCGATGACGAGGCCGTCGGTCGTCGCCGCCTCCTGCGGGGCCTGGCCCGGATCTGCGGCTGCCACCGCTTCTTCACCTCCCGCTCCAGGCTCGGGGCGAGCTCTTTGCGGGGGTTCTTGGCCTGGTCGGCCACGTACCGCTCCACCTGGCGCTGGGACATCCCGAGCAGGTCGGCGACCGCCCTGGTGCCCTTGAGCTGCTTGACCAGGTAGCGCATCTGCGCGGGCGCGCTCTTGGGTGCCGGGCGGGTGAACGCCTTCTGCACCGCGGCGTCCAGGCCGTCCCCGAACAGGCTCATCGTCGCCCTCCCCTACTCTCCGCTGTCGACGTCGGTGACGGTGCCGTCCTTGATGTACCGGGCGAGGTTGAACTCCGGGGCCTCGAACTGCTCGCGGATGGGGAACCGGCCAGGTTCGGCCCGAAAAAGCCGGTCGACGATGAAGTCAGGTGGCCTGGTCGAAGCCGGGTCAGGGCCCGATGGGCCGGGGCAGTCGCAAGAGGCAGGAGGGCATCTTCCAGCACGCCCGCCCTGCCGCCCCAGGCGACTGTTCTTGAGTGAGTCGCCCGACTGGCCGTCAGCCGGGCCGTTTCACGACCTTGGATGCCTTGAGGACTCTTCCCCATGAGTCCAGCGCCCTGACCTGGAAGTACGGTCCAGGGCTGTTCGTGGTGATGACGGTCTCGAATCCGGACCGTGGGGCGCGTCTGACGACGACTGACAGGGAGTCGGGATCGGGTCCGGCGAGTACCTGCCACGCTCTGGTCTGCGTCGAACCGTTCCAGGAGGCGTAGACGACGCTGCCTGCCCCGTTGGCCCGTGCCGCCGCGCCCGGTGGGTAGTACGGCGTGCCGATCCATTCGTACCGGAACGCTCGGTACGAGATGTTGGAGCCCGGCAGCTTCGCGTCGTAGAGCAGGCTCTGCAAGCCGTTGCCTTGGGTGTTCCCCGCGCCCCCGTACTCCGAATAGTACGGACTCTGACCCCACCCGATGAATTCGTTGCCGTTGGAAAGGGCCTGGGTGTTGCCTTGGGTCGGCGAATACAACGGCGGCTCGTGGTAGTAGGTCTTGTCCACGGTCGCCCTGCGGTTGCGGAAGTCAAGGTTGAGGATCAGACCGTGTGACTGCTGTTCAGGTGCGCCGTCGGGCAGGTCGCAGCAGCCGTCGTCGAACATGCTGATCCGGCTCCCCGGCCGGAATCGGGCATCGTTCTGCCAGAAGAAGTCCGCGTTCGGGCCGAAAGTGAAGTCGCTCTTCTTCCCGCCGAGTTGCCAGCGGATCCTGCCGGATCCCTTGGAGACATGGCAAATCGCCCACATGTTCCGGGCCGAAATCAGCAGCTGGTCATCGGGTCCCTCGTCGATGGAGTTGAGGTGGAAGGCGTCCCACACCCCATCGGATGACGACGCGCTGGAGACCGGCTCCTCGGAGTCGGCCGGGTCCAGGTGGTCCAGCGCGTTCCACGAGTAAATGAGTCTGCCCGTGGCGAGGTCGACCTCCTGGACTTCGCTGTTCAGGATGGCTCCGTTCTTCGGACCTCCGTAGGGCGCGAGATCCATGGGCACCAGCTTGGAGGCGAGGAAGAGCGCGGTGCCCTTGCGGGTCAGTGTGAATTCATGCTCGTCCGGGTAATAGCCGTGATGCGCGAAGACCGTCCCGAGCAGGCGATAGTGGGTGTCGTAGATGTAGTAGCACCCGCCTGGTTCCGGTGTCCCGGCCGGCAGGTTCGTGTACCACGGCGGAAGGGCGAGGGACCCCTGCCACCAGGTCAGCACCGGCTGTCCCCTGTCCTCGCGGGACTCGTAATACGTCTGGACCTTGAAGTCGGCGTTCTGGAGGTTGGAGCAGGGCAGCGGGCGGAACCAGACTGGATCGCCGGAGTTGTCGTTGATCAACGCTCCGGTCTGGCCGACCATCTGGTCCGCGCTGAACGGGCCGACGAAGATGTCTCCGCGGGCTGTCCCCGGTTTTTTCTCCGTCACGCTCACCCGCATGGGGTGAAGGTCCGGCTCCGAGACGAAACTCCATACGTCGCTGCCCGACAGGATGGGGGGCGGAGTACTTTCCGATGGAGGAAAGGGCTCCGTCGCGCACCGGCGGGCGTGCCTATGCGGGCTTACCGCGGCCGAGGGCACGCAGTTATCAACGGCGTCTCCGAGGACGTGCTCGCCGCGGTCTCCCAGGCCCTGGAGCTGGACGACGACGAACGCACCTACCTGTTCGACCTGGCCCGCGCGGCCCGGCCCGCCCGCCGCACGCCGTCACGCCGTCACGCCGTCACGCCGTCACGCCGTCACGCCGTCACGCCGTCACGCCGTCACGCCGTCACGCCGCAAGGATGTCGAGGTCCCGCCCCGCGTCCAGTGGCTGCTCGACTCCATGACGATGTCCTCCGCATTCGTACGCAACGGCCGCCAGGACGTCGTCGCCAGCAACTCGCTGGCCCGGGCCATGCACGACCTGACCCTCTACACCGCCGAACCCGGCAGCACCTTCGAAGACCGACTCAAGCTCCTGGCCAGCCTTGCAGCAACACAGCCCCACGTAACAGAGCAGGCTGACCAACCGCACCAAGCCACGCGGCCAACGCTCACACCCCGCTCCGGCACCAGCGAAAACCGCCCACCCACATCCTGAAGCCCCGTCTGGCACACCTGGCGGCTGCAACGCATCACGAAAGACCACCGCCCTCTTACAGAGGGAAACCCGACGTTGACCAGAGCCGACACGGCAGGCCGCGACATCAACAGGGCCTCCTGCTGCTCAAGGACTTCAACATCCCCGAGCTGTTCAGGAGGCCCTGTCTTCACCCGCCAACGGCTACAAGATCACCTGAACGAGAAGCGGACCTGAACCCCAGTACGATCTCCAACCTCCAAGAACGGAAAGACAACAGCCTCTCAGCTTGGCGTTTAACGTGGGCGGGCTTGGTGTTCCTTGATCGACTCGGCGCGTTTGACTGTCTTGCCGACGTCGTGGTGCCTGGCCCGCTGTTTGTTCTTCGAGCCTGCAGGCCGCCCGGGACCTGGCCGGGACGGTTTCGGTGCGGTCGCTGGACGGGCCGTGGTCGCGCGGACGTTGCGAAACCCCCGCCGCACCCGGGCGGGGGTGAGTCGACCGGGCTCGGCCGGTCGTTCCCAGGGGCGGCGGAGGTCCTCGGCGAGGGGCCGGGCGAGGCGGAGCTGGGTGTGGGCGGCGATGATGAGCCAGGTCCACACGTCGGCGGTCTCCGCGTGGCGGACCTTCGGGGCGGTCCAGCCGAGGGTCTGTTTCATGAGCCGGAAGGTGTGCTCGAGGTCGAATCCGCGCAGGAAGGACTGCCACCAGTGCTCCACGTCCGCCGGTGCGGCGGCGGTGGCCGAGCACCACAGCCAAACCGGTTTCGGGTCACGGTCGCCCGGCAGGCGCTCGACCTTCAGGCGGATCAACGTGCCGTGCAGGATGGGCAGTTCCTCTTTCGTGTGGTTCAGCCAGGGGCCGCGGTGGGTGAGCCGCGGGTGCATCCGGTCCCAGGCCATCGCCTCGGCCTTGCCGTAGCGGGTGGTGTCCGTGACCGTGGTGACCTCGGGTTCCTGCCAGCTGTCGGGCTTGGCGAAGGTCAGGACACCGCCGTGCCGACGCGGCCGTCCGCCCTTCGGCCCGGAGCGGGCGGGGCCGGGGTCACGGAGCATGACGCGGTCCGAGCGCAGGCGTCCGACCAGGACGACGGGCAGGTCCGCCAGGGTATGGGAGAGGTAGGCGACGGCGTAGCCGGAGTCCATGACGATCCAGATCTCCGGATCACCCGCCTGCCACTGCTGGGCCTGGACCAACCTCCCGATGACATCGCGTAGCTGGCTGGCGGTGACGATGGTCGCGTCATTGGCCGGCCCGAGGCGCACGGCGTCCAGCAACGCGACCCAGGAGGTCCGGCCGGTCTCCAGAGCGGCGACGAAGGAGTACGGCCAGCCCGGCACGAACTGGTCCTTGCTGCGGGCACCGCGTCCGTAGACGTGGCAGAACAGCCGGTCCTCACTGGTCGGGGCGTCCGGGCGGAGCCAGTTACTCACGTCCACAGCCAGCACGATCCGCCCGTCGGCCGCCCTCGGCAGCGGCAGGCCCGCCAGCACACGCCGCAACCGCGCCGGCTCCAGCCAGCCCCGGTCCAACGCCGCGTACATCGCCCCGTGTCCGCGCCGGTGCTCGACCGCCAGCGACAGTTCGACCAGCGTCTTCACCGGCCCGTCCGCACACAGCACCGCGTCCGTGAGCTCGAAGAGCGCATCCGCGCGGGTGTACAGGCACTCGTAGGACTCGACCCGAAAGCGGGACAAGACGTCGAACGCCTCGCCCGCGGGCGCGTGGACCGGGAGACTCATAACAGCGGCCGTTCTCTCGTGCTTCGTGACTCGACATCTCGAAGCGTGGAGAACGGCCGCCTCCGCTGTCCCGGGAAGGACCGCAGATCAGCAGGTCGGGTGACCTGCGAGGTTAAACGCCAAGCTCAGATGCTCAGCCGGGCAGCGTCGGCTTCGCCGACGGAGATGGCGAGATCGGCTGGAGACAGCTCGACAGTGTCCGGGGGTCCGTCGAGCAGGTCCAGCAGCAGCGGCAGGTACTCGGCAAGTGCGCCGGCGTTGTGTGCCTCGGCCGCGGCGCGTGACGCGTACTTCTCGACCACCGTGACCCTCAGTGGATCACGGTCCGGCTCGACGTAGAACGCGTAGCGCAGCACCTCGGGTTCCTCACGCAGAACTCGTGGGACCAGCTCGGAGAACAACGAAAGCAGGTCGGCGCCACGGCCGGGCTTGGCCTGAAGATGGCCGACGACAACGATCTCAGACAACGGGACGCTCCTCACGGTGGCAGCAGTCATGGTGGCGTTGGCTGGTGGTCATATCGCGAGGGTCGGCAGGCGCAGGGTGGACGGAGTCGGTCCGTCGTGATGAACGGTGTGCCGTGCGGTGACCGCCTCGTCGAGGATGCCGAGCTCGGGCACGGTGCGAGTGTGCAGGTTGCGGCTGTAACGCGGGAAGCTGAACCCGGCGATCTGGACCCGGATGCGGTGACCGCGGCGGAACCGGTGGGCGACGTCGTTCAGGGCGACGGTCACTCGGCTCGGTTCATCGGGGCTGAGCCAGTCGCTGTCGCCACCGTCGCGGTAGCGGGCTCGCTGAGCTCCTTCGGCGATGTTGAGGGCAAAACCGTCGGGCTCGACGTCGACGAGGGTGACGCACAGGTCTGCGTCCGGCGCAGTGCTGGTGATGAATGCGACCAGCTCGGGCTGGCCGGCGATGGTCACGTCCTCGGTCAGGGGCGCGCTCGTGTAGACGAGCAGGTCGCTGCGCCCGTCTACCACGCGCTGATCCTGAATGCCTCCCGGCACGGCCGCCGCATCGCCTTCGACTACGATCGCCCCGCCGTGCGTGGGGAACGGGTCGTGGGGGTCAGCGACGAACGTGTCTGCGGCGGCTCCGGCGTAGCCTGCACGGGTGAGCAGGCCGTCTCCCCCGGCGGTGCGCGCGTCGCCGGCAGAGGCGAGTGCCCATTCCTCGACCGTGCCTGCAGGCGGCCACGTCGGCGCATGCGCCCAGGTGTTCGCCCCGCCGACGAAGTAGGTGACTCGTTCGGGTCCGGAAATGTACCGTGCGGCCGAGGGGTAGTCCGCGGCGTCACCGCCGCGCAGGTGGCGGTCGAAGAACGCAGCGAGCACGGGGTTCCATGTGGGCACACCGCCGTTGGCGTTGGGCAGCACCCGCGCACCGGACTGGCCGGACGCGCCGTAGGTGCCGAAGTGGGTCCACGGGCCGGCGATGAACCTGGCCTGCTCGTTGTCGGCCAGCCGAGCGGCCAGCCGGAACTGGGTGGGGCTGGTGAAGTCCTGGTATCCGCTGATCTGCAGGAAGGGGATGGTGACGCGGTCCGGCTCGGTCAGCAGGTTCGGCCGGTCCCAAAACGGGTCGTGGGGTGAACGCAGCCAGTCGGCCCAGAACGGGGCGAGGCGGCTGTCGTTGAGCGGGGCGATATCGGTCAGCGGAAGTTGACTGACAACCGCGCGCCAGTCATCGGCCGCCTCGGCCAACAGCTTGCGCGCGTGCTCCTGTTCGGCTGCACTCAGCGAGGAGTGATCAAGACCCTCCCGGCACATGACCAAGGCATAGGTGGTCAGGAAGCCCAGCTCGAACAGACCGCCGGGCCGGGCGGTGTGGCCCATGTCGACGGTGGCGACCATCGCGACCGCAGCCTTGAGGTTCGGGTTACGGGCGGCAACGGCTTGCAGCACGGTCATGCCGAGGTAGGAGGAGCCGTAGATGCCGACGTTGCCGTCGCTCCACGGCTGCGCTGCGGCCCAGTCGATCACGTCGTAGGAGTCGTTGTATTCCTGGGTGATGAAGTCCAGTTCCCCGCCGGATTCGGCGCGGCCGCGGGTGTCCTGTACGAAGACTGCGAAGCCCTGTCGGGCCAGCCAGAGCGGATCGGCGACGATGGCCGAGACCCGGAACGAGTCCCTGCGGTCATAGGGAGTGCGATGCAGCAGCACAGGCCAGCGGCCCTCGTCGGCGGGTCGGTACAAGTCGCCGGTCAGCGTGACGCCGTCGCGGGTCGTCATCTTGATCCCGGCGTCGATGCGGGGCAAGTACATGGATGGCTCCTCGAAGGCCCAACGTTGGCTGGACGGGTCAGGCAGGCGGTCATTGACGCTCAGGGCTGGTCCTTGATCGCAGGGTCGAGTCGCGCACGCAGGATGCGCTTGGCGAACTTGCCAGTGCCGGTCTTGGGAAGCGAGTCGACAAAGTGCACCTCGTCGGGCAGCCACCACTTCGGCACCAGCGGCCGCAGGTGCGCCAGGACATCCTCTGCGGTGAGCTGGGCGCCGTCGCGGGTCACGACGAAGGTGACGGGCCGCTCGGACCAGCGCGGGTCGGATTTTGCCACGACGGCCGCCTCGGCGACGTCGGGGTGGGCCATGATGTGGTTCTCCAGGGCGACCGAGGAGATCCACTCGCCGCCGGACTTCACGAGGTCCTTTTTGCGATCGATGAGGTGCAGGTAACCGCTGGGGTCGACGCTGGCGACGTCACCGGTTCGCAACCACCCGTCCGCGGTGAACCCCTCGTCGCCGGTGCGGTTGACATAGCCGGCAGCGATCCAGGGGCCGGCCGCCTGCAGCTCGCCAACGGCGACGCCGTCCCATGGCTGTTCCGCGCCGGTATCAGGGGCGATGAGACGCAGGTCGAACAACGGGAGGGGCCGTCCCTGGCTCGCGCGTACCCGCGCTCGCTGCTGTTCGTTCAGCTCGTCGTGTTCGCGGCGCAGCGTGGCCACGGTGCAGATGGGGCTGGTCTCGGTCATGCCCCACGCCTGGGTGATCGGCACCCCGACCGCTGCCCGCCAGTCCTCGGACAGGCTCGGCGGCACGGCGGCGCCACCGCACAGCACCATCCGCAGGCTGCTTAGATCGTGATCGTGCAGGAGGGGCAGCGCGCCCATCCAGATCGTCGGGACTCCGGCGGTGAAGGTCACCTGGTAACGCTCGATCTGCGCGAGCAGCGCCGCGGGAGACGTCTGGGTGCCGGGCAATACGAGGTCCGCTCCGGCCAAAACCGCGGTGTACGGCAGTCCCCAGGCGTTGACGTGGAACATCGGTACCACCGGCTGGACGCGGTCGCGTTCGCCGATGGCCAGCGCGTCGGCGCCGAGGCTGGCCAGTGAGTGGAGCACCGTCGAGCGGTGGGAGTAGAGCACGCCTTTCGGGTCGCCGGTGGTCCCTGACGTGTGGCACAGCGCGGCGGCGGAGTTCTCGTCCTCGATGAGGAAACTGCCCGGGTAGGGCGGCTCCGAGGCGAGCAGCGTCTCGTAGTCCACGACGCGCGGGTCGGGCGGCACCGGCTCGGTCGAGCCGTCCTCGACCACCACGATGTAGCGCACCGACGGGATGCGGTCGGCCACCTGCTGCAGCGTGGGCAACGACGAGCGGTCGACGAACAACACGTCATCGTGCGCGTCGGCGATGACGAACGCGAGCTGGTCCGGGAACAGCCGGATGTTGATGGTGTGCAGCACGCGTCCCGAACAGGGCACGGCGAAGTACAGCTCGAGATGGGCCTGCGTGTTCCAGCACAGCGTCCCCACCCGAGCGTCAGCAGGGACACCCAAGCGATCAAGGACAGTGGCAAGCCGCCGAACCCGCTCAAAGCACTCGGCGTAGGTCGAGGACCGCTCACCCGCGGCCGTCGCGGTCACGATCGTCTTGTGGGCAAACAACGCCTCGGCCCGATGAAAAACGTGGGGAAGACCGATCGCACGATCCTGCATCAACCCGAGCATGTGACGTCTCCTTCGCGGATGTCTCGCCTGCGATGGTCGAACGCAGCGTGCGTGCGAGGTCGCACGCTGCGCCGTCAAGGAGCTCAGACGACGATCACTCGGCGTCCGCGGGAGTGTCCGGCTTGGCTGTCGGCGTGGGCTGCCGCGGCCTCGTTGAGCGAATAGGCCTTTTCGACCGGGGTGCGAAGCTTGCCCCGCGCAATCAGGTCGGCGGCCTCGGCCAGAGCTTCGGGCATGGGGCCGCCGACGCCGGAGAACCGGACGCCGTACTTCGGCGCGTCGAGGTCGGCGATGGTGATCACCTTGTGTGGGTCGCCGGTCAACTCGACCAATTCGGGGATGACACCGGAGCCGGCCAGATCGAGAGCGGCGTCGACAGTGCCGAGTTCGCGCACCCGCTGGACCCAGCCCTCGTCGTAGGTGGTGGCGAGGGCGCCCAGGCTTTGCAGGTAGTCCTGGTTGGCGCTGCCAGCCGTGCCGATCACGGTAATGCCGCGGTCGCGCGCGATCTGCAACACGGCCGAGCCCACTCCGCCGGACGCGCCGCTGACCAGCAGTGTCTGCCCGGGCTGCACTCCCACCTCGCGCACAATGCGCAGCGCGGTCTCCACCACCGACGGGTATCCGGCGGCCTCCTCGAACGTCAGGCCCTCGGGTATGCGGGCCCAGGCGAACAGCACGGCGTGTTCGGCGTAGGTGCTCCAGCCGCGGCCGAACACGCCGTCGCCGACCCCAACATCGTCGACGCCCTCGCCGACCTCGTCCACAATTCCGGCCGCGTCCTGGCCGACTCCGGCGGGCAAGTCGATCGCCCCGTGCGACGCCGTAGCAGTCCTCTGGAACTGGCCTTCACGGATACGCCAGTCCACGGCGTTGACCCCCGCCGCCCGGACGGCGATGCGTATCTGACCGGGGCCGGCGTGCGGCTCCTCGACATCGACGACCTGCAGCACATCGGGACCGCCGAACTCGGCAAAGCTAACCCTCTTCATGCCTTCGACCGTAACCCTAACGACTAGCGTTTCACAACCGTTGCGATATCGGACGTGTTAGTATCAGGTCATGACCGCGCCGACCAGCCGCCGCGAACGTAAAAAAGCCGCGACCCGCCGGGCCATCGCCGACACCGCCCGGCGACTGTTCCTCGAACGCGGGTACGACGCGGTCGGCATCCGCGACATCGCCGCCGAAGCCGACGTCGCCGTCACCACGCTGTTCGCCCATTTCCCCTGCAAGGAAGCGCTGGTGTTCGCGCAGGACGAGGACTTCGAACAGCAACTCACCCGGACCGTCACCGACCGCGCACCGCACGAGCCGCTCATCCCGGCCCTGCGCCGCCAGATCGAGCTCCTCGTACGGCACTGCGCAGCCGCTCCCGTCTGGCAGATGATCGGTGAGACGCCAGCCCTGCGCGACTACGAAGCATCCGTCAGGCTGCGCCACGCCGAGTCCCTGGCCGCAGCCATGGCCGCCGACCCTGATCTCGAACGAAGCGCCACGGCCTGCCGCGCGACCGCGCGGTTCGTGATCGACGCCTACTCACTGGCCCGCGAGGCAGCCGACCCGCAGGCCACCCTCGACGAGATCTTCCACATGATCGAGGCCGCCTGGGCCGTCACCGGCCCGGCCCGAGAGCCACAAGCCACTGCAACGTCAGGCACGGCACAGAACAGTCGCGCCGCCACAACTCGCTGAGCGCCGGCCCGCCTGCGCCACGGAATCCGCAAGACACTGAGCTTGGCGTTTAACCTCGCAGGTCACCCGACCTGCTGATCTGCGGTCCTTCCCGGGACAGCGGAGGCGGCCGTTCTCCACGCTTCGAGATGTCGAGTCACGAAGCACGAGAGAACGGCCGCTGTTATGAGTCTCCCGGTCCACGCGCCCGCGGGCGAGGCGTTCGACGTCTTGTCCCGCTTTCGGGTCGAGTCCTACGAGTGCCTGTACACCCGCGCGGATGCGCTCTTCGAGCTCACGGACGCGGTGCTGTGTGCGGACGGGCCGGTGAAGACGCTGGTCGAACTGTCGCTGGCGGTCGAGCACCGGCGCGGACACGGGGCGATGTACGCGGCGTTGGACCGGGGCTGGCTGGAGCCGGCGCGGTTGCGGCGTGTGCTGGCGGGCCTGCCGCTGCCGAGGGCGGCCGACGGGCGGATCGTGCTGGCTGTGGACGTGAGTAACTGGCTCCGCCCGGACGCCCCGACCAGTGAGGACCGGCTGTTCTGCCACGTCTACGGACGCGGTGCCCGCAGCAAGGACCAGTTCGTGCCGGGCTGGCCGTACTCCTTCGTCGCCGCTCTGGAGACCGGCCGGACCTCCTGGGTCGCGTTGCTGGACGCCGTGCGCCTCGGGCCGGCCAATGACGCGACCATCGTCACCGCCAGCCAGCTACGCGATGTCATCGGGAGGTTGGTCCAGGCCCAGCAGTGGCAGGCGGGTGATCCGGAGATCTGGATCGTCATGGACTCCGGCTACGCCGTCGCCTACCTCTCCCATACCCTGGCGGACCTGCCCGTCGTCCTGGTCGGACGCCTGCGCTCGGACCGCGTCATGCTCCGTGACCCCGGCCCCGCCCGCTCCGGGCCGAAGGGCGGACGGCCGCGTCGGCACGGCGGTGTCCTGACCTTCGCCAAGCCCGACAGCTGGCAGGAACCCGAGGTCACCACGGTCACGGACACCACCCGCTACGGCAAGGCCGAGGCGATGGCCTGGGACCGGATGCACCCGCGGCTCACCCACCGCGGCCCCTGGCTGAACCACACGAAAGAGGAACTGCCCATCCTGCACGGCACGTTGATCCGCCTGAAGGTCGAGCGCCTGCCGGGCGACCGTGACCCGAAACCGGTTTGGCTGTGGTGCTCGGCCACCGCCGCCGCACCGGCGGACGTGGAGCACTGGTGGCAGTCCTTCCTGCGCGGATTCGACCTCGAGCACACCTTCCGGCTCATGAAACAGACCCTCGGCTGGACCGCCCCGAAGGTCCGCCACGCGGAGACCGCCGACGTGTGGACCTGGCTCATCATCGCCGCCCACACCCAGCTCCGCCTCGCCCGGCCCCTCGCCGAGGACCTCCGCCGCCCCTGGGAACGACCGGCCGAGCCCGGTCGACTCACCCCCGCCCGGGTGCGGCGGGGGTTTCGCAACGTCCGCGCGACCACGGCCCGTCCAGCGACCGCACCGAAACCGTCCCGGCCAGGTCCCGGGCGGCCTGCAGGCTCGAAGAACAAACAGCGGGCCAGGCACCACGACGTCGGCAAGACAGTCAAACGCGCCGAGTCGATCAAGGAACACCAAGCCCGCCCACGTTAAACGCCAAGCTCAGCTCCCCCAAGCCATACACCGGTGCACTGGTAGAGCAGCTGAGTGCCGTCGAGTGGCTCACGGACGTCTCGGTGACCGGTACACACGTCACGGGCCGACCGCGCGAGCGGGGCGCGGCACGGGGCCGGCCACCGCTGGCCCTGCCGGGTGACAACCTGCTGGCACGGCCCGCCTACGCTGCGGGACGTGAGTCCGGGACATTCTGACGGCCGCCTCACCGGCTCCCGATCAGTGTCCGGACCCGCTGGCACCATGAAGCCATGAGCCACATCATCACGATGACCACCGCCGACCAGAACGACATTGTGTCCTACCTGCGAGGAGACGAACTCGACGCCAACCAGAAGCGCATGCTCGACGATCACATACGCAAGGACGCCCACAGCGACCAGCTCAGCCTCGAGCGTCAGGGCATCGATCTGGGGCTGACCATCCCCGAGGCACTCGACCACCTCCTCGCGCGCCACGCCAACGCGGACGGCGAACACGTGGGCATCGCCTACTACAAGGCGCTCCAGCACATCATCGACTGGAGCGGGTCCGACCCCATCGACTTCGGGGTGTACTCCAAGCCCTCCACGTTCTTCGGGCGCATGAGCGACGAACTGGGGCGCCTCGGGGTCCCCGCCGACCTGCTGCCGATCGATTTCCTGTTCGCCGGGCCGCCCGAGGAGATCCCCTTCCACGTCCCGACGCCAGTGGACGGGTACCCGGCCATCGGCCGTCTGCCGCTGGCCAAGGCCGAGCCACTCGCCGACGCCTACACCGCAGTCTGGGACCGCGTGGACAACGCCTTCACCTACGAAACCAAGAAGATCATCGATACGATGCGGGTCGAGCACGACGAATGGCAGAGCGCTCTCCAGCACGGGCACACCATGGACACGCTGTTCTTCTCCATCCAGGGCTGAGAGGCACCGGTTCACCCCCGGCCCGACGCGCAGCCACGAACCCCACCCCTGGCCCGTGCTACCCCGGCCAGCCCAGCCCTCCGCCCCGCGGCCACGAGCGACCGGAAGACAGCGGGGAAGCCGTCAGCAGCACTGGGCGTGGAGGGCGCGGCGGCGTGACGCTCCTCGGGCCGGGCGTTCCCGACCGTACTGCGGCCCGTCACGGGGATCCCGTCCGGCGCGCTCCATTGCGGCGCAGTCCGGAAGCGAGCCGCATCCGTAGCGGGCGATGGTCTTGGTGAGGATCTCCTCGTCCGCGACTTCGACGAGCTCGGGGTGGCGACGGACCACCTCGGCATTGCTGCTCGTCCGGCTGCTGGAAGCGGACAGTGGTGGCGGTCAGCAACGCAAGCCGACGATGCCCCAGCCGCGGTGCTCTGCTTCCGTGACGACCTTCCCCCAGTCGGTGAGAAGGTCGGTGAACGATTCGAAGGTCGTGATCCAGCCGCTGGGAACTGCGGCATGCTGGGTGAACGGCTCGCGGAGAACGTCCAGGTATGGTGCCGCCTGCTGCCACCATCCAGCGATCAGCGCTACGTGATCAGGCGGGCACCACAGCAGCAGATCCGCGTCCCAGGTGCACGGCTGATCCGGGAGATCCGAACCGACCCCGGTGGTGTCTTCCAGACGATGCCAGAACAGCGCGTCGTTGAACCGGTCCAAACAGTCGCGCAGCTTCGGCTCGACGAAGTCGCGCATGTGGTCCCAGCGGTGACCGGCCCAAAAGTGCGGTTTGTACGAGCCGAGCGCGTTCCGAAAGGCGTACCTGCCATACCAGGCGTTACCCGGCTGCGCGGGCCACGACCAGCCATGCTCCAAGAGGTCGTCGCTGTACACCTCTTTTGAAGGCGGCATCGATCAGCGACTGCTCCCGGTCGCCGGGCGCGGCCGCCTCCACCTGCGGCCAGTCCACGATCAGGACTTCCATCCCCACACCCATCACCTCAGCGTAGGACAGGGAAACGGGCGCTGATCACCGCAGCCGAATGCCCCATGCCATCGATCTCTGAGGCGATTGCCACGGAAGGTCGACGGATCGCGCCCGACTCGCTGATCTTTCGCGTCCCTGCTCGCCCAGTCACGGCCATCGAGGACATCGACTACCCGAGCGTGCCGACCCAATCGGAACGCCTGCCAGACCTACCGCCCCGCGTCTCCCCCGCCGCCCCGGCAGGTGCCGGTGGAGCGTGCAGCACCTGCCCCGCGCCCGCTGGCGTTGCCGGCTGCCGCGTGGTCCACCGCCAGTCGTGCTGGGTACCGACCGGTGATGCGAACGGACCTCACGCTCGACCAGGCGCTCCGCGATCTCACCCGCCCGGACAGCGAAACATGCACCGTCTCCGCATTTTGTGGTCGGGTAGCCGGAGACCAGCAATGGTCTCCGGCTACCCGACCACAGAATTTCCGGGCTCGCGGGTGTCAGGGATGCTACAGGTCGAACTCCAGGTGCTCGATGTCCGTGAAGCGGACCTCCTCCAGCTGGCCGGCGCGGCGGCCGTTGTCCTGGAAGTAGACCTCCTTGAGCGCTTCGGCGGCGATCTCCCGCAGTTGCTGGTCGCCGGCGCCGGCTTCCTGTGCGTCGAAGAGGCGGGCGGCGTAGCGGGGTGGCAGGGCGACGGTCAGGTGCCGGATGCGGTCCTGGTCCGTGGTCCCGATCGGTGCGGTGTAGCCGAGGCGGGCGCGGGTGTCGATGACGATGCCGCCTGTAGTCGCCGCCGTCTGCCGGGCCTTGGCGCGGATCTGCGGTTGCCACCGCTTCTTCACCTCGCGCTCCAGGCGTGCGGCGAGATCGGGGCGGGGCTTTTTGATCTGGTCTTTCACGTACCGCTCCACGGTGCGCTGGGATACCCGCAGCAGTTGGGCGACCGCCCTGGTGCCCTTGAGCTGCTTGACCAGGTAGCGCATCTGCGCGGGTGCGCTCTTGGGCGCCGGGCGGGTGAACGCCTTCTGCACCGCGGCGTCCAGGCCGTCCCCGAACAGGCTCATCGCCCTCCCCTACTCTCCGTTGTCGACATCGGTGACGGTGCCGTCCTTGATGTACCGGGCGAGGTTGAGCTCCGGGGCGTTGAACTGCTCGCGGACTCCTTCGCCCCACAGGACGGTCTGGGTGCCCTCGTGCTTGACCAGGCCGGGGTTGACGCCGAGCTTGAAGCCGCCGGGCAGCGGCTTGCCGTCCCGGTAGGGCAGGAAGTCCAGCGGGCTGGTGCCGTCGGCCGCGTACACGACGCAGTCGGACAGGATCGCGACCGGGTACTGGCCGGTGAACGCCGCATGCTTGACGATCTTACGGTGCAGGTTGATCCGGGTGCGGGAGATGACCGCCGCGCGGATGTCCGGCCGCCACGTCGGGCGGGACAGGGCCCGCCACGGCTCACCGGGCCGCCATCCCTCCCCGCGGGGGCGTTCACGCAGCTTGCCCAGACCGCCCTTGACCGTCGCCTTGACCGCCGAGACGACGATCGCCAGCTGAGGGTCGCGCTCCTTGTAGCCTTCCATCGCCGCCAGGAAGTCGGCCGGTGCCAGGTCCGCGCCGACGCCGAGGTCGGCCATCGTGGCCAGGTAGGCGTCGCGCAGCCGCTGGTACCAGCCGTCCAGGTAGCGGCCGTTGTCGTAGCGGACGTACGCCTCGATCGGCGCGACGCCGTAGCCCAGTTCCACCGCGTAGGCGACGGTGGGCGTCGCGTACCAGGCCGGGCCGTCGGGGCGCTCGCCCTTCGGCGTGAACGGACTGGGCAGCAGACTGGGGTCCAGGTCCGCCCACGTGTCCTTGCCAACCTTGACCCGGGACAGGTCGACGTGGGACAGGTCGACCAGCCACGAGCCGGGCAGCTTCGGGTCGAACACCGGCGCCTTGACGTACGTGGGCGCGCCGAGGCCGACGATCAGGCCGTTGGCGCCGGCGGCGAAGGCCATGTTCACGTCGATGCCGACCAGGTGCCGCAGGGTGCATTCGGCGTCGGTCATCGGCCGGGCCCAGTCGTATGCCTCCTCGAACAGCTTCTCGCCGGGGCCGCGGATGTGGAACCGCGGCAGGTCCGCCAGGAGCGGGTGTCCGTCCGGGGCTTCACACGGCGCGCACTCCACCGGGTCCGTTCCCAGGCTGCCGGGGTTGTGCTCGGAGTGCCGCTTGCCGTCGGCGTTGGGCTGGGAGGCGCGGGTCGGCGGGTGCAGGGCGGTCATCAGCTCCAGGCCGGTCACAGCGGTGGAACCGCGCGGCGTCATCACACGGGAGGCGTACGCGCCCAGGAGCCGGGCGAGTTCCGCCGGCGGGAGTTGCGCGGCCTCGCCCCAGTGGCGGGAGTCCAGCGCGTGCCAGGAGGGGATGCACAGCTGGACGCAGGCGCGTTCCGAGCCCTTCGCCGGGCGGTAGATCCGCGCCCACGGGCCGAACCCGCGCTTGGTCAGCTTCCAGTCGGCACGGGCCAGCTGCTTGATGACCTTGTGGCCCTCCGGGATCCGTCCGGCGAGCCGCTCGGCCTCAGTGAGGGCGACCGGCAGGCCGTAACGCTCCAGCGCGGCTTCGGTGAGCACGAGCAGCGGGTCGGCGTCCTTGCCCGGCCCGGACAGCTTCGGCTGCCCGAGCTTCGCCTCCTTCAGAGTCCAGTCCACCAGGGCCGGAATCGACTTGGCGGGCACGTCCAGGACCAGGCCGTCGACGCAGTACGCCACGACCTTACGGTCGGCTTCGGCGTCGATGACGGCGAGCGGACCGTGGGCGAACCGCGGATCGGCAGCGTCCGTCACCGTGGTGGCCTTGTTCGGGACGGCCTTCTTCGCCCCCGGACGCCGGGACGTCGACGTCAGCCTGGGGACGGCCGCCGGGCGTACCGCAGTGGCCGGAGCGGGCGCGGCGTGTAGTGCGGTGGTCTCCGAAGCCGTTTCCTGGGCGGGCTTGGCGGTTGGGCCGGCGCTCGCGGCCGAGGTATTGTCGGTCGGCCCGGGCGCGGGGAAGCGGGCAGCGAGGCCCTCGAGGAGCCGGGCGTATGCGGCACGCTTCGGCGGCCGCGGCTCGGTACGGCCAGCTTCCCAGTTCCCCACCGCCTCGCGCCGGGTCCGCAGAGCCTCCGCAACCTGGTCCTGCGTCAGCCCGGCCGCTTCGCGCAGACGCTTACGCTCCGCAGGTTCCGGCAGCGGGTCCCGCACAGCCTGCTCCAGCAGCGCGTCAACGGCACTGAACAGCTCTTCCTCGTTGGACAAGACCTCACCTCCCAGCCACACCCTACCGCAAATCGCACATCGATCGCCTACGAATCGCATGCCAAACGCTCATTCGAGCGTAGGCAGGGTGCCCAGCCGCTGCAGAGGCCGTGGCGATTCGGATGCGAGGGCGAAGCGGCCGCCTCCCTGTACGTACGGACCGATGTAGCACTCGTACGGGAGCTCTTCTCCCGATCACCAGTAGCCTTCGTGTCGCGAAGTTCGGAGCGGGTTGCAGAGGGGCGGGACGAATTGCCGATCGTCGACGAGGTGCAGCAACGGTGGCGCGCACGGCAGGCACCCGACGCGGACGCCATCGTGTTCGCCGACGGCTCGCTAGCGGTGATGCACCTGGTGCATGTGTCCCCGCCCGATCGGCGCAATGGCCCGCGGGCCGGCCGATGGCAATGGCGGGAGATCCTGCGGGCCACCGCATGGAGCACTCCTGCCTGGGTGGACATCGACACGACGCGCGCATCGTGCACCCATGCCGGAACGCTCGCCCTGGCAGGAGAATCAACAGACCACGGCAGCATCGGCTGGGTCGCTCTGACGCAGGACAACGACGAAAGCGCGCTACGGTGGCTGGCCGTCTGTCAAACGTCGAACCCTTTCCACGAGGTCACCCTCGACGACCATCTGGTGACTGCCACCAGCACCTCAGGCCGTATATGGGCGTTCCCGCGAGAAGCCCCCCAGCAAGTGAAGATCATCGAGGACCCTGCGTACCCGCACCGCTGACGGGCGACGCAGTTCACCGGAAGTCCCCGGACCCGCCCCCGTTGCCGGACTTTGTCGGGACTCCCGCGAGTTCCTTGTGCTCGGCCCGTCACCTTCTGACCTGCGGCACTGGTGAGCGGGGGTTCACTCGATCGTCTGGAGACTTCGACGTTCCGTCGGAATTTCTGACGCTTCGCCGCCATCCATGACGCATGGTCGTTCGTCGTGAGCTGAGGCGCCGATGACGCTCGCGGTCGTCCGGTCGATCGGTACCCCGCGGCGACTGACGACGGCGCAGGAGTACGAGGACTTCGAGCAGGAGCTGGTCGACCAGTTTCTGCTTGCCGGGGTTGGCGCCGGGATGGCGGACGGTTCGATCGCCGACGACCGGCGGGTGATCTTCGAGTACGTGCGGTTTCTCGGCCGGCCGGTATGGACGAGCGGTCCGGAGGATGCTGACCGGTTCCTCGCGGACCAGCGCAAGGTCAGACGGCTCGCGCACAGCACCGTCCAGAGCAAGGCATGGACGCTCGCGCAGTTCTTCGACTTCCTGATCATCCGCTACCAGGGCGACATCCACGCGCTGACCGGTCACGTGCTCGTGCAGCCGATCGACGAGTTCAACCGGCCGGCCAAGAGCGAGTACGGAACGCAGCGCATCCCGCCCTCCGAGGCGGAGGTGGACCAGCTGTTCAACGGGTGGCGGGAGTCGTTGGGGAGCGCGAGGAAGTTCCTGCCCGCGGCCCGGGACTACATGGTCGCCTCGCAGTGGCGGCGGGTCGGGACGCGCATGACCGAGACGCTCAAGCTGGACATCCGGGATTGGCGGCCGGACCTGGGCGACTTCGGCAAGCTGCACGTCCGGCACGGCAAGGGCAGTCGCGGGCGCGGACCGAAGGGACGCCTGGTGCCAGCCATCAACTCGACCGACACCCTGGTGGACTGGTGGCTCGGCGATGTGCGGCATCAGTTCGGCGATGACTACGCCAACCCCGACGCCCCGATGTTCCCCAGCGAGCGCCGCGCCCCCTGACCGGGTCCTGCTTCCGGGCGGGTGACGACGCGCTGCGGTCGGGCCTGAAGGGTGCGGTGGCGGCCTTCCTGCCCTCATGGTCCGGGCGGCTGACACCGCACGTACTGCGGCACTTCTGCGCGTCCTCGCTCTACCTGCACGGCGTCGATCTGAAGGCGGTCCAGCCCACGGTGCCGCCAGCGGCCCGTGTCGGGCCAGGGCGCGAAGTACTGCCACCGATGCCGGCCGAAGCCCTGCGACCCGCCTCCGTGCCGACAGTGCGGGTCGACCGAGGATTACTGGACGGCGTTCAAGTGCCGTAATTGTTACCGCGGTTCGTCAGCCGAGCGTCCGGCGTCCTGCCCGGACTGCTTCGCCTGGGGGATGCTGCGGCGCTACGGCCGGATGTGCGTGGGGTGCCGTGCCTGGCGTCGGCTCTACCCGACCACCGGCCCCTGCCGGATCTGCGGGCGCGACCTGCACCTGGGCGAGAGCGGCGCGTGCCGGCTGTGCATGAAGCAGGCTCAGATGCTCCGGCCCCGCCGCCAGGCCCTGGACCTGGAAGGGGCGAACCGGCACGGGCAGCAGCTGTTCTTCGCGGATGCCGAACGGCGCCTACAACTGCTGAACCCGAAGGGGTCGCGGCGTCGGCCCGAGCCGGTCCCGCAGCCTCCGCCCCCGCTGGTGCCAGCAGAACACCAGCAGCTTGTCCTGTTCCCTCCGTCCGGCCGGGATCTGCGGCGCGGCCAAGAGCGAGGCTTTCCCGAGATCGAGGCGCCCGAGGTCGCAGCGGCGCTGAAGGCCGCGGTCGACGACTACGCGCAACGCCACGGGCTGGGGTACTGCACCGCCTACGGCCTGGACCGCGGGCTGCGTGTCCTGCTGAGCATCCAGGAGACGCCCGGCGCCCGGTTCCGGGCGTCCGACGTGCTGTTGCTGCGTGACATGCTTCTTCCGGTCAGACCCCTGCTGAAGCTGCTGGCTCAGCTCGATATGATGGACGACGACCGCACCCCCCGGCATCGTCCTCTGGTTTCGGGAGCGCACCGCCGGCCTTCCCGAACCGATGCTCGGCGAGCTCACCGCCTGGTTCGAGCTGAAGTTGTCCGGCGGCACGACCGCGCCGCGCGTTCAAGCGCGTCCGCCCCGGTGGATTCAGCGGATGGTGACGCACGCGCTTCCCGCCCTGCGAACCTGGGCGGACCAGGGCAAGGACTCGCTCCGGTCCGTCACCCGTGACGATGTCCTCGCAGTCCTGCCCGACAGCGGCACCATTCCACTGCCCGTCGAGGTCCATGCCCTCCGGGCAGTCCTCCACGACCGGGAGGCTCCGCGGGCTGCCCTGGCCGCCCTGATCATCTTCCACGCGCTCACCTCCGGGCAGCTGCGCGGCCTGAAGACCACTGACGTGCGCGACGGACGCCTGTTCCTGCCCAACCGGCCTGTCCTGCTCGCCGAGCCCGTACGTACCCGCGTGGCGGCCTACCTGGACTACCGAAACCACCGCTGGCCCCGCACTGCCAACCCCCACCTGTTCGTCTCCCAGACCACCGGCTGCGGCGTCGAGCCGGTCAGCAACGTCTGGATCAACGACGTGCTCGGCATGTCCGCCCGCCGGCTCCGCGAGGACCGCCTCCTCCACGAGGCCGAGGCCACCGGCGGCGGCCCTCGCCGCATCTGCGATTTGTTCGGGCTGTCCGTCGGCGGGGCCCTGCGCTACACCGGCACCATCGACCAACCCGGACTCATCGAGTACAACCTCCGCAATGCGGGGCCGGCACCGAGGCCAGCACCCGAGTAGGAAACCGGCACCCCTGGTCAGCGCACCACATGACGTACGCATGACGCCGTGGGCTCCGTTACCTGCTCTCGCCCTCACACAGGCCAGCCTTGTTCACTTCCTCATCGTTCCACCAAATGATATTGGTAAGCAGATCACCAACCGGGGATGATGAGCGTTCATCTAGACCTTTTGCCGTACGGATCCAACCTCTCCCACTGCTGTCGACGAAATACATAGACCCAACTTTCCAGGAAAATTGATCGGAAAGCTTGGGCCACTCGTCCAGAGACGCGATGTGGTTGCGGGGGATTTGTTCCAACCGCATCTTGGGTGCCAGGTACACGGTCTCGGCGCACGGGCCCAGGTTGGCCAAGTCCAGCACCCACAGTTCTTCCTCCTCCCCTTCGGGGAGGTGATGTTCTCCGTCGGGGGCCACGTCTCCGCGAAAGACGCGAAGCACGATCTGAACCTCGGAGACCGGGTCAGGCGACCTGTTCAGAACATGGAGCTTCACGTTTTCTCGACGCCCTGCCGGATGCTCGACCCAGAAGGTCACTTTCGATGCTTGGTCTCGCATCTGGCGAACACTTTCTTCCTTGGACTGGGATAGCTGATCTTTTGCCGTCTGCTGACTCCAGTACGAGGCAACGGCTTGGGCCCAAAGCCCTCCGATAGCTGCGACGGCAGCGAGCGCTGTCCCAATGACCGTGATGGCGTGTGCCCAGCTGGCCCGCCGTATGCGTTGCCAAGCCCTCCGTACCCGTGAGGCCCCAGTCTCGGGCTGCGGCTCGGGGCGTTCCTCACGCAGCCGTACTCGAACGTGGTTCGGCACCGGCCGTTGCCGCGCGAGACGTAACCGGTCCCGCCTCTGCGGTTCGTTAGTCACTGGTCCCCCTCGATTCGTCAAGCGCATAGAACGCTCCCACAACTCAAACGGCCCCGCAGCTCTTGCTGGAGGGCAGCCGGAGTACGCCAGAAACAGGCAATAGAACCGCAGCGAGCTCGATCTGACGCAGGCAAGATCACCTGAGCCGTACCCCGCCGTCGTACCGGCAACCTCAAAGGCGTGTTTGGCATGGCGGTTCCGTACCGGCAGCCCCTGGCGGGACGTGCCGGCAAGCTACGGCTCCTGGTCGACGATCTACGACCGGTTCCGGATGTGGGCGCGCGACGAGGTCTTCCAGACCCTCATGGACGCGATGATCGCCGAGGCAGCCGCCCGCGACGATGTCGATCTCAGCCTGGTCAGCGTGGACTCGACCGTTGCCCGCGCGCATCACCACGCGGCGGGCATGGTCGTCGACCCGGAGCTCCTTGAGGACCTGGAGAAGGCTGTGGCGGAGGAAAAGGGGCTGCAGCAAAGGGGCAAAACGACCTCGTAGGAGAGGGATCCGGGGACATGGAGGATGAGCATGAGGCCGGAGGGGTCAAGAGGGTGACGGAAGAACCACCGCGACGAGCCGCTCGGGTGCCGGTGACGTCGCGTCGGCTGTGTTCTGACGGAGTAGCACGCGGGCGAGGGCGGAGGTGAGTTCTCACTGACGAGTTGGCCGACGCACGTGGGGCGTTCACTGAGGGTGCTCACACGCCCGGAGCCGGGGCGATTCTTCCTACCGCGACAGCCGCCCCCGATTGCCGCCCGAACGGAGGTCTGCTTGATAGTCGCTGGGGCTCTGGCCGGTGAGGCGGCGGAAGGCGTCCGCGAACGCTGCCGGTGTGCGGTAGCCGACGGCTCGTGCGGTCGCGCCGACGGAGGAGCCTCGAACCAGGTGGCCGAGTGCCGCGTGAATACGAGCATGGGCGCGCCACTGGCCGAACGGCATGCCGGTTTCGCGCACGAAGAGGCGGGTGATGGTCCGGGCGCCGGCGTTCACGGCGTCGCGGCCCACGCGTAGAGGTCACGTCGATTGGACGGGTCGGCGATCAGAGCCTCCGCGATCGTCCGGATGCGCGCGTCCTGCGGCATGGGAAGCCGGAACGCCGCGCCGGAATCGCTCTCCAGTAGTTCGAGCAGGAGGGACTCGGCCTGTGAACGCGCGCGTGTCCGCTCCCGGTGCCGGCCGAGATAGGTGAGGAGCTCGCGCATCAGCGGCGTGAGGAGTACACCCGTGGCTTCCGCTCCCGGAAATGGGGAGCGTTCCGTGTCGAGCAGCACATCGTCACTGTGCCCGGGCCGCAGGATCCTGTCCGAGTGGGGGGTTCCGGCCGGCAGCCAGAGCCCGTGGGTGGGCAGGACGACCCAGTCGTGACTGTCGGCGTGGACCGCGAAGGCGGCCGTGGCGGACCACACCATCAGGTGCCGGTCGTGCCGATGCCGGCCGGCGAAGTCCTCTTCCCGGTCGAGCGTCGCGCGGGCCGCCGACGGAGGTCCCGTCAGCGGATCGATCGGTTCGCGGTCCTTCACCCTGCACCCCTTCGACGAGCGGATGGCCCGTTCGCGATCACGGTTGGCCACATTTCCGTTACCCGGAATCTTAGGGTCGCCTTACTGGACTCCTCGCGAGGGTCCCTACCGAAAGGAAGTGTGTGATGGTGTCCGATCGTCAGAAAGTTCTTGTCTCCGGTGCGGGAGCAGCAGGTCAGACGCTCGCCTACTGGCTGGCTCGGCACGGGTTCGAGACGACGGTGGTCGAGCGGGCGCCCGCTCCGCGCATTGGTGGCTTTGCGATCGATCTGCGTGGCACGGCGGTGCACGTCGCCGAACGTATGGGCATCATCGACGCGGTCCGCGCGAACCGGGTGCAGATGAAGGAGATCGTGCACCTGGACCATCTCGGCGAACCGGTCTGGAAGACCGACGGCAACTTCGGGGCCGGCGAGGGACTTACCGGAGACGTGGAGATCCTGCGCGACGACCTGACCTCGCTCCTGGGCCGTGCCTGTGCGGAACTCGACGGCCTGACTTACCGGTTCAACGACAGCATTGCGTCGATCGACCAGACCGGCGACCACGTCGAAGTGACCTTCGGAAAGAGCCCTCCCGGCCGCTTCGATCTCGTCCTGGGCGCAGACGGGTTGCATTCCACGGTCCGCGCTCTGACGTTCGGGGAAGCCGAGGCCTACAAAAAGCGGCTGGGGTACTACGCGGCGATTTTCAGCATCCCGAACATTTTCGGCATGGAACGACAGATCCTGCCGTACTACTTCTACATGTGCGACATGGTGCCCGGGGCCGAGCACTGGCGGACCTCACTCGCCGAGGCCCAGGACCTTCAGCACGCGATCATGGGCTACTTGCCGGGCTACGCCACTCCGCGCATCGTCTGCGACGTGCCGTACGTCGGCAAGAGGTGGGTGCACCAAGCCGTCGAGTACGACCGGGAACGCGGCATCTCGTCCTGGACGAAGAACTACCGCACCGGGATCGAACTCGACGACCCCGACGCGCTGACCCGTCGCTACCCCTTCTACGATCCGTTGTCCACGCTGCCCGAAAGCGGGTGGCGCTGGTGGGAGCGACAGGTCACGGCCCGGGAGGGCCAGGCATGCGCCTGACCCTCCGGCCGGGCCTCTGCCCGACCCCCCGGGCTCTACCGGTAGCCGCTGAGGCCGTCGGCGAGCTCCTCCTCGTCGCCGTCGCGCTGGGCATAGAGGGCCTGCTGGAGTGCGAAGGTGCCCCGGATCGTCGAGATCCGCTCGGCCGTTCCGTTGTCGGCCCAGCCGCCGAGCGCGAGCACCCGGCCCAGCAGTTCCTCGCCGTAGCTCGCCCCGATGGCGGCCAGGTCCTCGGCCGGGTCGCCGATGCCGACCTCGTCCCAGTCGACGACGCCGCTCATGCGCGGAACTCCGTCCACCGTCTCCCACAGGACGTTCTCGCCGCCGAGGTCACCGTGGACCACGGCGGAGGTGAGATGGGGCAGGGCGTCGAGCGCGGCGAGCTCGCGCTCGGCACGCTTCCGGCCGCCGTCGGACATCAGCGGGAACAGTTCGGCACGCACCCCCGCGGCGAACTCCTGCCACTCGCCCACGGGAGCCTCCGGCAACGCGGCGCGCACCTTCTCCTCGTTGCCCGCCGCCGCGAGCCCGGACAGCAGGCTCACGTACTGCCGGGCGACCGCCTCCGCCACCTCGGGGCTGCCGAGCACATCCTCATCCAACGGCGCTCCGGGGATCCGGCTCAGCACCAGGTACGGCGGTTCGTCCGTACCCTGGGCTCCCCCCTCGGACAACGGCTGCGGGGTGCGGAATCCGAGGTCGATCCCGGCAAGGGCACGCAGCACCGCCGCCCTGCTGGGCAACCGATCGGCGGCCGCCTGGGTGCGGGCCAGGCACACTACCCGGTCCGAGCCGATCACCACATGGTGGAACTGCCCCTCGTGGACGGCCAGTTCATCCATCGTGTCCCCAGGCAGCAGTCGGCTCAGCAGATCGCGGTGCGTCTCAATGATTCCCATGGGGGGCGAAGTCTCCACTTCTCAGATGTCCGCCGGCTGACGCCTGGTGCATGCCGGCGTGTCGAGTCATCACAAACAGGGGTATGACGATGGATCCGGTCGAGTACGAGATGCTGCGGCACAGGTGGTTCCCGGTCGCCCGGGTTGCCGACCTGAGGAACGGCGTCGCGAGCGGCAGCATCCTCGGCGAGGAACTCGTGGTCTACGGGGACGAGGGTTCGGTCACCGTCGCGCAGGGCTTCTGTCCGCACCGAGGTGTGGGCCCTGCGACTCGGGCAAGTGCGCGACGGTTCACTGGAATGCCCCTACCACGGCTGGCTGTTCGCATCTGGCAGCGGCCGGTGCACGCGCATTCCCTCGCTCCCGCCGGGCCGGAGCAGGCCGCACGCGGCGCTGCGCACCTATCCCTCCGAGGTCGCCTACGGCCTGGTGTGCAGTTGTCTGGGCGATCCGTTCCTGCCTCTGCCACGGCTGCCCGAGTACGTCGACGACAGCTGGCGGCTCGGCGCGGGCGAGCCGTACACACTGAACTGCGACATGCGGCTGCTGACCGAGAACTTCCGGGACAAGGCCCACTTCCCCTTCGTTCACGCGGACTCGATGGGCCACGTGGACAAGGTGGTGGAGCCCTATCGCATCGCCCGGGACGGCTGGCGGCTCGGCTGATCGTCCTCGCTGGGCTCCGAAGAGGTGCCCGAGGACCTCCCCGAGGAGTTCAGCCATCAGCTGGATTACCACATCACCATGCCGGTGTTTGCCTCGATCTGCGTCTCCTCGCCGTCCGGCGGGCGTCGGTTGGTCGCGCAGGTGGCCATTCCTGTCTCTGCGGACGGCAAGACGGTACGGCAGTTCTGGCTGGCGGGCACAGACGCCGAGTCGACCGCGCATGGGGCCGCCCTGGCCGACGTGCTCGG
Source organism: Streptomyces yongxingensis (assembly GCF_055597465.1). Lineage (NCBI taxonomy): Bacteria > Bacillati > Actinomycetota > Actinomycetes > Kitasatosporales > Streptomycetaceae > Streptomyces > Streptomyces yongxingensis. The sequence continues at coordinate 11,156,237 of NZ_CM145717.1, read as the reverse complement.
CTTCGAACGGCAGGTCTTCGAGGAGGATCACCCCATCGTGGAGAACCAGTGGCCCGTCGAGGCACCCCTCGACGTTCACTCCCAGGTGCACACTCCTGCGGACCGGTTCAGCATCACCTACCGGAAGGTGTACGGGGAGCTGCTGGAGAATTTCAAGGAAAGCCAGTGACGTGGGCATCTGCGACATCGATTCCGCTCCGGGAGGTCTCAGGTCTGCGGAAGGAGGCACGGGGAGTCAAGACCGAGCCGCCACACCAGTTGGGCGGCGTGGACCCGGTCGCGCAGTTCGAGTTTGGCGAGGACGCGTGAGACGTGGCTCTTGACCGTGGCCTCGCTGACCCGGAGTGTGCGTGCGATCTCCCGGTTGCTGCGTCCGTCTCCGACGAGGAGGAGCACCTGCTGCTCGCGTTCGCTGAGCAGTTCCAGCTCCACCGGCCTGTCCGTGCGGCGGGGCACCAGATGGAAGTTTCTGACGAGACGTCGGGTGACATGGACCGGCAGGAAGGCTCCGCCCGCAGCAACAGCTTGGATCGCTGCATCGAAGTCCTCGCGCGGAGAGCTGAGCGGGACGTAGCCGTGCACTCCGACCGCGAGCGCCGCGCTCAGCAGTTCGTCGGTGTCACGTTCGGCCGCCATGACGGTGCTGCCGGAGACAACTTCGGGCAGCCAACTCAGCATCGGGAGGCCGTCGGCGAGCACCACGGAGGTTCCCGCGACAACGACATCTGGCGTCAACAGGGTCGACTGGTGGACCAACTCCTCTCGGTCGATCGCCGTGCCGACCACCTCGGCATCAGCAATCTCGGAGAGGAGGACGAACAATCCCTCCCGATAGACATCTCTCTCCTCCGCCAACAGGATCCGGACGCTGGCACCTGTCTCTCCTCCGGGGTCGCACCGCACGGTCGATGCGGCGTGAGCCACTCTGGTGAGGTCTGCCACGCATTTCCCCCTTGCTCGTTTACGGATCCGCAATCAGCGCCGGGCCACGAGCAATATTAGATCCAAATTTCTTGCATGTTGCTTTACTGTTAAGCGATTGGCCGAAAGTTAGTTACGTTGTGAAATATTTAGCCATCAACGACGTTCACAGGGGGTGCCCTTTGCAGCATCTAAGCAGCTCAACGAAGGCTTGGAGTGCTACAGGCGTGGCCATTCAAAGCCTTTTATGTTGACCAATTTAAACGGCTTGACAGAGGTGTCCAAGGTCATGTATTTGCCATTACTTTGCGTTATCGCCCCCTGCGTTGGCTAGGCATCAGGCAACGTTCGCCCCGTCGTGATGTGTCGCGCGGTTGCTGCGCCGGGCGGCATCGGACGGCCAGAGGGGCCGGGTTCGGGACATGATCCACAACTTCAACGCGGACGGCTTCGACTCGCTCTACCCCAGATACAAGGGCGGCCGGCCGAAGACCTTCACTCTCCCTGAGCGTCAGGAGATCAAGAAGATCGCCAAGTCCAAGCCGGTCGAGCACGGCCTGCCGTTCTCGACCTGGAGCCCGGCCAAGCTCGCCGACTTCCTGGTCGCCGAGGGGATGGTCGACGACATCAGCCACGAGGGCCTGCGCATCCTGCTCCGCGAGGAAGGCGTCTCCTTTCAACGCGTGCCCGCGTCGAGCACCTCTACGCGATCGCCGACGGCGAGGTCGTACCCGAGGAAGGCAAGCCCGAAGTCGTCTTCTGCATGGACGAGTTCGGCCCGCTCAACCTCCAGCCCCACCCCGGACGGCAGTGGGCCGAGCGCGGCGGCAGGCACAAGGACCCCGACCGCGATCCCCGGCCCCGCCGGAGAGCGACCTACACCCGCCCGCGCGGGGTCAGGCACCTCACCCCACCTGACCACCAAGCGGTGCCAGCGGGTCAGTACCTGGGCTGCGGCGAACAACGTCGAGATCGCCTACACCCCGACCAACAGCTCCTGGCTCAACCGGATCGAGGCCCAGTTTACCGCCCTGCGCTACTTCGCACTCGACGGCACCGACCACTCCAGCCACAAGGCCCAGGGCAGCATGATCCGCCGCTACATCATCTGGCGGAACAAACACGCCGCCGATCAGCGCCTACACGAGGTCATCAACAGCTGGTGGATTGAGAGGGTCAACGCCGTGCCGCCAAGGAGAGCGAAGTGGCTGTTCCCTTTAACGCTCCGCTCGGCATAGGAAAACCATGGGTGTGTGTCGCTGAGCTCAAAAATTTGGTCTGATTGACGTGTCGTTTTGGAAGGCTTCGATCTTCGCCCAGAGTGCGTTGCCCAGGTCTCGGACTACGGCGGTGTATTCGATCCCGCATTCACGCTCTTCCGGCGAGAAGGCCACCAGGACTTCGAGGTCCGAGGGCCATCCAACCATCCCTGAGCAGCGCCAACGTGCCTACAGGTCAGTGACATACGAAGCCGAACATCCCAGTGACATCACGGCCGAACCTCACACCGTGGTCGCCCGGCTCGACGGTGATACCGCCGGGCGGCTCGGCCTGCAGACCCCCCTTCTCCGGGCCCCGGCGGCGTGCTGGTGGGCGCTGCACACTGTGGAGTCGATGTCGAGGTCCCAGGTGATGAGTTCCTTGGGCTCGGTCTGGGCCTGCAGTTCGCTGAAGATTCGTTGCCAGGTGCCGTCCCGCTGCCAGCGGCGGAACAGGTCGTACACCCGGGCCCAGGGCCCGTACCGCTCCGGCACATCCCGCCACGGGATGCCGGTGCGGTGCGAAACCGTATGCCATCGATCAGCAGCCGCCCGGGCCATATCGGCGGTCGGCCCGGCTTCTTACCTCTGGGCAACAGCGGCTCCAGGCGGTCCCACTGCGCATCCGTCAGATCTCCACGTGCCACAGAACAAGATCATCCCACCTCAAGATCCACTTCCGATACACGCCCTAGCAGCTCTGCGTACACCCGCCGGTAGGTGATGCTGAACCGGTCCGCCGGAGTGTGCACCTGGGAGTGAACGTCCAGGGGTGCCTCGGCGGGCCACTGGTTCTCCACGATGGGGTGATCCTCCTCGAAGACCTGCCGTTCGAAGGCAAGCACATCGGCCAGGTCAGCCCCCTGCGCCATCGACACAGCGTCCGTGCCGGCCAGCCAGAATTGCCGCACCCTCAGCCCGTCCGCCGAGACGGGAGTGGCTGCCTGCGCGACCAGCCGCCGCCCGCCGGACGGCGACGAGACGCAGATCGACGCGAACATCGGCAGGGTGATGCGATAGTCCAGCCGATGACTGAACTCCTCTGCGAGCTCCTCGGGCACGCCCTCGGGGCCCAACGAGGAGGACCAGCCGAGCCGCCAGTCGTCCCGGCTGATGCGATAGGGCTCCACCACCTTGTCCACGTGGCCCATCGAGTCCGCGTGTACGAAGGGGAAATGGGCCTTGTCCCGGAAGTTCTCGGTCAGCAATCGCATCCCGCAGTGCAGGGTGTACGGCTCGCCCGCGCAGAGCCGCCAGTTGTCGTCGACGTATTCGGGCAGCTGCGGCAGGGGCAGGAAGGGATCATCGAGGCAACTCCACACCAGGCCGTAGGCGACCTCGGCGGGATAAGTGCGCAGCGCGGTGTGCGGCCTGCTCCGGCCCGGCGGCAGGGAGGGAATGCGCGTGCACCGCCCGCTGCCCGATGCGAACAGCCAGCCGTGGTACGGGCATTCCAGCTCTCCCTCGCGCAGCTGCCCCAGCCGTAGCGCCGCACCACGGTGTGGGCAGAAGCCCTGCGCGACGGTGACGGAACCCTCGTCTCCGTAGACCACGAGTTCCTCGCCGAGGATGCTGCCGCTCACCACGCCGTTCTTCATGTCGGCGACCCGGGCGACCGGGAACCACATGTGCCGCAGCATCTCGTATTCGACCGGATCCATCGTCACACCCCTGTTTCGGATAGCTCAACACACCGGCGCGCACCAGTCGTGAGCCGGCGGATGTCTAAGAAGTGGAGAGTTCACCCACCATGGGAATCATTGAGACGCACCGCGATCCGCTGAGCCGACTGCTACCCCGAGGACACGGCGGACGGACTCGCCGTCCACGAAGGGCGGTTCCACAACGTGCTGACCGGCTCGGACCGGGTGGTGTGCTTCGCCCGACGCCCTGCCGAGTACGGTCGGCGAGCACCATCACACGCTGTCCTCTGCCGATGCCGTGCTCGTGCGGCACGTCGGCCGACCTCGCGGTGTGTCCGGTGAGTGCGCGGTGGGTGAGGGTGCGGTCCGGGTGATCAGCGCAGGCGCTTGGGGAGTGTGGCGAGCCACCTCTGCGAGCAGTGCGGGAACGGCGTCCGTGCCGGTCGCGGTCAGCGCGGTCATGCGCGGGCGCTGCGCGGACGCAGGTCGGTCCAGACCGTCTCGATGTGGTCCAGACACACCTGGCGCGTACCGACGGTTCCCTCTGGCCGCCAACCGGCCGGGAGCGGCCGGTCGACCGGCCATACGGAGTACTGTTCCTCGTCGTTCAGTACGACCTGGTAGGTGATGTCCGCGTAGGTGTCGTTCATCGTGTGGATTCCTTTCTAGAGGGAATACGGGGGCGCTCCACAGATCGCGGGGCAGCCAAAGTTCGTTCACCACGTAATCGAAGGGGAGGCGGCCGTCCTGGTAGGCGGCCGGGGCACGGTCACACACCCGGCGCAGTAGCTCGGCCAGGTCCCAGTCGCCGGACGGGTCCGGCCACAGCCCGACTGTATGGGAGACAGGCCGAACAGAGCCTCTTTTTCGGGGGCGGGCTGGCCCGACACCGGTGCGCCCACGCAGAGGTCCCAGCCGCCATCACGGCGGTGCAGCAGCGTCGCGAACCACCAGCAGCACCATGTACAGGGTGGCCCGGTGACGGCACGCGGCCGCGCGTGCCCCAGCACGCCGGCGCCAGCCGCCCGGCGGGGGAACCGGCTTGCTCCGCGCGGGCCAGGACGGTCTCGCGGTACTGCGGCGGTGGCAGGGGCCTTCTCAATGGCCTGTCCGTGCGAGAGGTCCAGTCGCCGTCGCCCGTCCCGGGCGGTGGCGCAGGACGGCCTGCCGGGGATCGCCCACCGCCTGGTCGACCCGGGTGCTGAGTCTCTCGTGCCGCTTGACCAGCCCGTTGAGGGCGTCCTCGAGCGCCGCGGTGTCCAGCGGCCCGCGCAACCGGTGCGCGTACGGCAGGACGTACGCGCTGGAGGGCCAGTGAGCTGGTCCAGGAACCAGAGGCTGTGCTGGGCCGGGGACAGCGGGGCCACCCGCTCGGCGCGGAGCGCGGTCCGCGTCCTCATGCGGTGGCCACCCATTCCAGGACGGCCATGGCGCCGGCGGCCTTTAGCCGAGCCTGCGTCCAGGCCAACGAAGACTTGCCGTCCAGCACCTCGCCGGAGACCTCCTCGCCCCGGTGGGCGGGCAGATCGTGCAGGAAGACCGCGTCCGGCCAGCGGTCCATCAGTGCAGCGTCGACATGGAAGGGCCGGAAGATGTCCCGCCAGGAAACATCGGGCTTGGTGCTGCCCGTCGTCTGCCAGCGCGAGGTGTACACGGCGTGGACATCGCCGGTCACGTCGCCCGGAGCGTGCACCTGGGTGACGGAACCGCCGCACCGGGCCGCGGTGGCTGCGGTTTCGGCCAGGACGGCACCAGGCAGTCCGTATCCGGGCGGCGAGGCGAACACGGCGTGGCAGCCGGGCTGCCGGGAGAGCACCCGGGCGAGCGCGACGGCGGTGTTGTTCCCCTCGCCGACGTACAGCACCCGGACGCCGTCGAGGCCGCCGAAGTGGTGGATCAGCGTGGCCAGGTCGGCCAGGCCCTGAGTGGGGTGCTCCTCTGCGGACATCGCGTTGACGACGGGCAGTTCGCCACCGCCGGAGAGCTCCCGCAGTTCCCGCATCGGACCCGCCGTGCGCACGACGAGCAGGTCGAGCATCCCGGCGAGCATCCTGCCGGTGTCGGCGGCGGACTCGCCCGTGTTCGTCTGCAGATCGGTGGGCCCGAAGGAGATCGGTGCCCCGCCGAGCCGGATGGTGCCCGAGGTGAAGGCCGTGCGGGTACGGGTGGAGGTCTTGGTGAACAGGATCCCGGTGACGAGCCCGGCCAGGGGGCGGGTGTGGGCCTCGCGGTCGGTGTGGAGTTCGATGGTCCGGCGGACGATGCGCTGGACGCTGTCGTCGTCGAGGTCGGCCAGGGTGTGCAGGCCGCGGGGCGTAGTCGTAGTCACCGGTCGGCTCCCAGGAGGTCGAGGCGGGTTCCGTGGCCGTCGGCGGTGGCGCGGGCGTACACCCGGGCCAGCAGACCGACGTCGAGGACGGCCATCCCGAAGGGGTTGCTGACGATGACCCCGGTGTCGGGGCGCTCGGCGGGCACGGCCGCTGTGAGGACGTCACCGAGGGTGCCGCGGATGGTGGTGGTCCCGGGCTTCGTGGCTCCGGGGGCGAGCACTCTGCCCTCGCCCAGCAGCCGGCCCAGGACACGGCGCGGGTTGTCGCGGATCAACTCGACGTCGTCGACGTACAGCGCCTGGGCTCGGTCGAACACCTCGGGCAGCAGATCGTCCAGGGAGACGTGGGCGACAAACGTGCCCGGGTGCAGGTCGTCCGGAGTGAGATAGCCGGTGTCGGTGACGGTCAGCGTGATGACGACCGTGCTCGCCGCCGCGGCCTGGGCGGCCCGGCCGTGCGGGACCACGGTGAACGGCAGCCCGCTGCCTCTCACCCAGGTGGCGAACGCGGCCGTGCGCTCCGGCACCAGGTCGTGCACGTGCAGGGTGTGGACGGCGGGGAAGTACCGGGCCAGCAGCTCGGCGTGGGTCCGAGCCTGAGCGCCGCAGCCGATGAGTGTCACCTCCTCGAAGTGTTCCGGGCCGAGATGGCGCAGGCTCGACATGGTGTACGCGCCGGTGCGCAGCGCCGAGAGGTAGGCGGCCTCGGCCACGACGGCCGGGCGCGCGGTCTCGGCGTCGAACAGGAAGCTGACCCCGCCCGCGCGGTCCCTGCCCTGGGCCGGGTTGGAGGTGGCAGCGTTGATCAGCTTCATTCCGTACGCCGTCGGGACGGTCGGGTCGGCGTCGCCGACCGAGCCGAGCATCGCGATGGAACGGCAGTAGGCCCCTTGCGAGTTGGTCCAAGGCAGGTAGCCCTCGGCGGGGAGCGCGGTGCGTCCTGCCGCGTGGCCGCGTAGCACGTCCTCCACGGCCGCCACGGGGTCGATGCCCGCGGCGCAGGTGCGTACGGCCGCTCGGTCGAGGAACAGCAGGTGCTCCGTGATGGTCGCGGGCTCGGGCACGGCTTGGATGGTCATGTCGGTGCGGGTCCTCTCGCTCTCCGGTGTGAGGAGGTCGATTGCGGGGAGTTCGGTCGCTCGTGGGGTCAGAAGTGGGTGCGCGAATGGCCGGCAATCAGATGCAGCAGCGCCTCGTCCGCGCCGCCGGCCAGGCCGTAGGCACGGGCGTCGCGGTAGGCACGCTCGACCGGCCCGCCGTCCAGGTAGCCCGCTCCACCGTGTAGTTGGAGCAGGAGATCGGCGGTCTCGCGCTCCAGCCGACTCGCGCGCAACTTGGCGATGCTCGCCTGCCGCAGAGCAGCGGCGTCCTCGTCGAGCAGCTGGAACACCGCGCCGGTGTACTGCTCGACCAGCGCCAGTTCGGCGTCGAGTTCGGCCAGCCGGAAGGAGATCGCCTGATGCTGCAGCAACGGCCTGCCGAGCACTGCGCGGCCTCGCGCATATGCGGTGGCCCGCTCGAGCATCGTCTCGGCGCGTGCCGCGCAGACCGCAGCCAGGAAGGCCCGCTCGCGGGTGAAGACGCGGGTCAGCGCCTCGTATCCGGAACCCGGCTTGCCCAGCAGGTTCTCCTCCGGCACCAGCACGTCGGTGAAGGTGAGGCGGCCGTGGTCACAGGCACGGTTGCCGAGTTTGCCGGTGTACCGCTCCTGGTATATGCCCGGGAGGCCCGTCGGGACCAGCAACAGGGCCAGTGAGTCGAGTCCGCCCGACCTGTCCGCACCGTGGTCCGCCCCGGCCTCCCTCAGGTGGCAGAGCACGACGGCGAAGTCGGCGACGGAGCCGTTGGTGATGAACGCCTTCTCGCCGTTCAGCCGCAGTCCCTCGGAGCTCCGGACGGCCGTCGTCCGGATAGCGGCCAGGTCCGAGCCGCCGTCCGGCTCGGTGGCGGCCAGGGCCGCGACCAGCTCGCCGCGTACCGCGGGCCTGAGATAGGTGGCACGGACGCCCGCTCCGCCCTCCACGGCGAGCAGGGGCAGCACGATGTCGGTCTGTACCGACAGGCTCATGGCCGGGGAGCCCGCCGGGAGCCGGCCGAGTTCCCGTGCCCACATGTGGGCATAACCCAGGTCGAGCCCGAGGCCGCCGTCGTCGGTGGGCAGTGTCAGACCGAGCAGGCCCTCCTCACCCAGCGAGCGGTAGATCTCACGGGTGGGCATGTCCGCTGCCTTCTCCCAGTCGTCCAGTCCCGGCAGGACGAGCCGCTCCAGCACGGCGCGCACCGACTCCCGGAAGAGCTCGTGGTGCCGGTCCAGGCTCATGACGCACCTCCGGTGACAGCGCGGGTGACGTTCTCCAGAACGAGCAGGTACTGCTCGGCCCAGGCCCGCACGGTCCGACGGCGGAAGAGTGACGGCCGGTAGGTGACAGTGAGCGTCTGCCGCTCGGTCGCGCCACCGGTCAGGCTGAACGCGAGGTCCAGCTTGCTCTGCCGCTCGGCCGGATCGTGCTCGACCCACTGGAAACCGAGGTCGGGGCCGGGGGCCGGGGCCTCGGCGAAGTCCTGGACGGCCAGCGACGCCCTGGCGAGCGGCATGCGCGTCCCGTCGCGGGGCACCCCGAGCCTGCTGACGAGCTGGTCGAAAGGGTACGTCTGGCAGTCGAGCACCTCGGCGGCCTCTTCCCCGGCGCGGGCGACCAGCGTGGGGACGTCACGCACTCCGGCCAGCCGGATCCTGGCAAGCGCCGTGTTCACGAAGAGACCGACGGTCCCCTCGTCCTCGGGGCGTACCCGTCCGGCCATCGGCACGGCGATCACGAGGTCGTCCGAACCGCTGATCCGGTGCAGCAGGACGGCGAGCGCGGCCAGCGCGAGAGTCAGTCGGGTGTGACCGCCCTCGGCGCCCGCCCGGGCGATTGCCGCGCCCAGCCCGGCGGGCAGCGGCATCAACACGTCGTCGCCGTCGTCGTGCTCGTCGACGGGCGAGGGGTCGGTGGGCAGCGGCAGCTCCTCCGGCCGGTCGGCGAAGCGGCGGGTGACCCGGTCGTCCAGCGCCCGCCACCGGGCCGACTCGGTGTGGCGTTCCCAGCGGACGTGGTCGGAGAAGCGGTACGCCGAGGCAGCGGGGCCCGGTTCGCCCGCCCCGACCCGTCGGTAGGCGTCGAGGAAGTCCTCCCACAGGATCGCCAGACTCCAGCCGTCACAGACGATGTGATGCACGATCAGTTCGAGCCGGTAGCGGGCGGGGGCCGTGCGCAGCAGGGCGACCCGGGACAGCGGCCCCGTACGCAGGGAGAGCGGGGTACGGCGCAGGAGGGCGATGCGCTCCTCGACGATCCGGACGCGCACCGCCTCGGGGAAGCGGACCGTGTCCAGGAAGGTGAACTCGGTCAGCGGCTCGCTCTCGACCACCTGGCAGGGCTCCTCGCCCCCCGCCGCAGGCGGCTCGAACCGGGTACGCAGCGCCTCGTGCCGCTCGGCCACCCGAAGCCATGCGGTGCGCGCCACGACGGGATCGAGGTCGCCCGTCACCTCGAAGGAGACGGTGACGAGATGGTCCAGCCGCTTGGGGTCGACCTCGTGCAGCAGCCAGACGCGCCGCTGGGCGGCGGAGAGCGGGAAACAGCGGGCGTCGGCGGCGCCAGTCGCGTCGTCGGGAGCGGGCGGTGTGGCCGGCGGTGCCGGGAACGTGGGCTCGGACACCAGTGCCGCCAGGTGACCGGCCAGGTCCCGTGCCGTCGGATGGTTGAGCACCGCGGTTGCGGGGACCCGCTGACCCAGCGCACGGCTCAGCCGTCCCGCCACCCGCACCGCCAGCAGCGAATTCCCGCCGAGAGAGAAGAAGTTGGCCTCGGGGTCGATGCGGGTGAGGTCCAGCACGTCTCGCAAGGTTGTGGTGGCGGTGTCCAGCAGGGAGGCCGCCGTGCCGGGGGTGACCACGGCTGCGGGCGACCTGCCCTCCGGGAGCGCTGTCATCGCAGTTCTCCTCTCATCGCGTTCTCCAAGTCCCGGCCGAGCTCCGTCAGAAGCCGGTCCCGCTGCTCCCTGAGGTAGAAGTGGCCGCCGGGATAGACCCGCCGGACGCCGGCCCCGTGGGTCAGCGCGGCCCAGCCCGCGTAGGTGCGGTCGGAGACGGTGGGGTCGTCCGCACCGGCGAGCACCACGAAGGGCGTGGCCAGCGAGGGCTGTCCGGGGGGTTCGGCGGACGACCGGTAGGTGTCGTGCAGCCGGAGGTCGGCGCCCAGTGGCCGCAGCACCATGTCGCGCCACTCCGGGTCGTCGAGCAGTTCGGCCGTCCCGCCGTGGTCGAGCCGCCGTACGTAGTCGAGCAGCTCCCGCGTGGAGCGCGGCGGCCCTTCCCCGGCCGGCATCTCCTGCGGCGCCCGGTGTGCGGAGGCGGCGAACAGCAGGGGTGAGGTCCGCCCGCGCCGCGCCAGCTCCCGCAGCAGTTCATAGCCGGTCAGCGCGCCCATGCTGTGGCCGAAGACCGCCAGCGGACGGTGTGCCAGGGGCGTGAGGGAGTCGGCGATCGCGGACACCAATGCCGCCCAGCCGGTGACGGGATCCTCAGCGAAGCGGTCCTCGCGGCCGGGAGGGCACACGGCCACGGGTTCGAAGCCGCCCAGCGGGTACCGGTCCCAGCCCGCGTAGTTCAGGGCGCCGCCGCCCGCGTGGGGCAGGCACAGCAGCACGGGCCCGGACCCATCCCGCCAGTGCCCCGCGCACGGACGCAGCCACCGGGTGTCGGTCAGCTCGCTCATGCCATGTCCTCTCCGGTCACCTCGAGGTCCGCCACGTCGGCCAGCGCGGCACGCCACAGCGGGGCGAGCTCACCGAGGGCCTCCGCGGGCAGATCCCAGCCGATCAGCCGCAGCGACGGGCCGGTGGCACCCGCCGCAACCGTGAACTGGACGGCTCCCGAGCGCGTCGGATCGGCGGCGGTGGGACTGTCGTGATCGGTCATCCGCCCACCTGTGCCCGGCACCGCGGTGCCGAGACCGGCGGCGGTCGCCTCCCCGAGCTCCACCGCGACCAGGAATGAGCTCGTGAGCGCCTCGCGCCGGCCGGGCCAGCGGTGCGCGAGCCCGGGGCAGTGCATCAGCAGTGCCGCAGCCCAGTGGGCGTCCGGCCGTGCGTGCTCGGCCCACGCGGCGGTGGCCGCGCCGAGCACCTGGGCCGCCTCGCCGTCACCGTCGCCGTCCGCAGTGATCAGCAGCGGGACCACATCGGAAAGGTTGGCCACCGCCTCCGTGACGGACCCCTGCCGCGGCAGACTCAGCGGTACGGCCGCCAGGCCCAGCCACCGGTGCACGGCGAGCGCGGCCGCGGCGAGGAGCCTCGGCTCCAGTGCGTCCCGGGTGCCGTGGAGCAAGGACGCGGGCAGCTCACCTGCCGTCACCTCGGTCACCGTGCTGTCCGTGGTGAGGCGGGGCGCCAGCCGCCGCTGAGCCTGCCGCTCCGCCTCCAGGAAGTCGTTGAGGTGCGGTACGGGGCGCATGCCACGGGCTCGCTCGGACAGTTCCGCCAGCTGCTCGGTGAGCGGCACCAACGGGGTGGGTCGCGCACCGAGGCCCAGTTCGGCGGCGAGTTCGCGGCTGATGCGGCGCAGGGCGTTGCCGTCCACCAGCAGGTGCCGCACCGCCACCAGCAGCCGCGTCGCGCCCGGCAGCCTCACCAGGGCGGCGGCGACGGGCAGTGCGCGCCGCAGCCCGGTGTGGCGGAACAGCAGCGGACGCACCCGGTCGACGAGGGACAGGCTGTCCCCCTCCAGGACGGGAAGGTCGAAGCGGACGACGCGCAAGGCCCGCAGTCGCAGCCGTGCCTGGCTCGTGTCGAGCCTCGCCCGGAGCAGCGGGTGGCGTCCGACGACCTCGGTGAGTGCGTCGCGCACGGCGTCGGGATCGACGTTCCGGGGCAGCCCGAGGGTGAGGACCGCATGGTCGCCGGTGTCCTCGGTGTCCCCGCCGAGCAGGGCGAGCGAGGTGGCCGGGGGCAGGTCGAGGGACCCTCCCGCGTCGTCCGCCAGTTCGTGCCGGGGCTCCAGCAGCAGTCGGGCGTCGTCGGCACCGTCGTCCTGGGCGTCCGCCCCGTCGGCCGCGGCGGGCGGTCCCTCGCTGGTGGCCCGCTCGGCGAGGGCTCGCACCGTACGGGCCTGCAGGAGGTCCGCGGCGCGGATTCTCACCCCCTTCTCGCGCAGCAGCGCGACCACGCGGAACGCGAGCAGCGAGGACCCCCCGCGGACGAAGAAGTCGTCGTCGGCACGCACCCGGGGCACCCCCAGTACCTCCGCCCAGGCGGCGGCGATCGCCGACTCCACGGGGCCGCGAGGCTCCGCACCGGCCGCCGCCGCGCTCGTGTGCCATTCGGCGACCAGGGTGAGCAACCGGTCCTTGTCCACCTTTCCGTTGGTGGTGAGGGGCACGGCCGTGAGGGGCGCGATGACGTGCGGCACCATGTACTCCGGGAGCCGCTCGGCCAGTTCGGCGCGGACCCGCTCCCCGGACAGGCCGGGGCCGACGTAGCCGCACACGATCTGCTTGGCCGGCTCGGTGCGCAGGACGACCGCGCCCGCGGTGACCCCCGGGACCGCGGTCAACGCCGCCTGGATCTCTTCGAGTTCGATGCGGTACCCGGACACCTTCACCTGGCTGTCGGTGCGGCCCTGGAACTCCAGCACCCACTGTCCGTCGAACTCGACGAGCCGTGCCAGGTCCCCGGTCCGGTACAGCCGCTCGGTGCTGCCCTCCGCCACCGTCCGCACCCGGAAGCTGCGCTCGGTCGCCTCCGGGGAGCAGTACTGCTGGGCCAGCCCCGTTCCCGCCAGGTACAACTCGCCCGTGATGTGCGGCGGACACAGCGCCCCCCGCTCGTCGAGGACGTACGCGCGGTAGTTGGGCAACGGCCGGCCGATCGGGACCTGGCCCTCTGTCACGCCCGGATCGATGAGGAACTCGGTGGCGTTGACGGTCGCCTCGGTGGGCCCGTAGATGGTGTTGAGGCGGGCAGGAGAGTCCACGACGCGGTGCCAGCGATGGGTCTGGTGGAAGAAGTACGTCTCACCCCCGACGACGATCCAGCGCAGGGCGGGCAGTGCCGCATGGCCGCGCCGCGCGGCCGCGTCGAGCAACTGCACCCAGTGCGGGGTCACGATGTCCAGGTGGGTGATCCGCTCGGCGGCCAGCCAGTCCAGGAATTCCCCGCCGTCGCGCTGCACTTCGTCGGGCACGACCACCAGGCAGGCGCCGCTCAGCCACGCCGGGAACAGCTGCTGCACGGACGGGTCGAAGGTCAGCGGCGCGGTCTGGCACAGCCGGTCGTGCGGGAGCACGTCGTGGCGGTCGATGTACCACGCGCAGAAGTTGAGCAGGGCTTCCTCGCCGGTCATCACGCCCTTCGGGGTGCCGGTGCTGCCCGAGGTGTAGATGACGTACGAGGTCCGGTCCCGCGGTGGCTCGGCCGACGGCCGACGGCCCCGCGGAGTGCCCTCGGCAGCGGTCCAGCCGGTGGGGGCGGTAGGGCTCGCTCCGGCCACCACTCGTGCCGTCAGACCGGTGCCGACCCCGGTGCCGGCGAGGGCGGCCGCCGCTGGGGCGTCCGCCACCAGGGCCACGGCACCCGAGTCCGCCAGCATGAACTCCAGCCGACGTGCCGGGCCGTCCGGAGCGAGCGGGAGGTAGGCGCAGTTCAGCTTGAGCGCGGCCAGCAGCGCGGCGTACTCGGCCCGCCTGCGCGCCGCGGCGACGGCCACCGTACTGCCCTGCGCCACCCCCTGTTCCGCCAGCAGTCCGGCGATCCGATCGGCCTCGGCGTGGAGTTCCCGGTAGGTGTAGTTGCCGTCGTCGGCTTGCACGGCGGGCTCGTCGGCGCATCGCGCGGCGACCTCCTCGAGCCTGCGTACCAGGGCGGGGCCCTCAGGCCACGGCCGGGCCTGGTCGTTGAGGGCCGTCCAGGCCGCCCGCTCGTCGGCGGTCAGCAGTGCGTCCAGAGCGAGACCGGACTCCGTCGTTGCGTGGGACGTGGTGGTCATGGGGCTGTGGTCCTTCCTGCGGTCTGGGGCTCATCACGACGTGCGACATCCGGTGGGTGCGGACGCAGGGGACGGCGCGGGCAGGGGCCTATGCCGTTGCGGCCAGGCGGTCCAGGGCCCTGCGGATCTCGCGGGCGAGCACGGCCGCGGTGGGAGCGGAGACCTCGGCGGGGTCGTACTCGAGACGGCAGTGGAAACCTTCGGCGCCCTCCCTATGACAGACGAGGGCGAGCGGTTCGGAGCCGGTCTCGCGCCACCAGGAGGCGGCAGGGGCGCGGCGCAGGGGTGCCGGGCCGGCCGGGGCGTCGGGGTAGTTCTGGAACACGAAGGCGGCGGCGGGATCGCGCACGGCCGGTGCGAGCCCGGCCAGCAGTTCGTCGGGGTCGGCGGCGTCCTGGGCCAGGACGGCGGCGAGGTGACGGTGCAGACGTCGCAGCCGCTCACGGGGGGTGCCCGAGAGGTCGACCGGCACGGGCAGGCTGCGGGCGAGACACGCCACGGCACCGTCGATGTGCGGGATGTCGACGTTGCGGCCGGAGGAGACGACGCCGAGTGGGAAGACGCGCTGGCGGCACACTCGGCCCAGCCCCTCGGCGTACGCGAGGAGGTATCCGGTGCTGGGCGCGCACCCGGCGGCCGTGGCCACGGCCCGCAGTGCGGCGTCGGTCTCCGGCGCGACGGCCCAGTCCACGTGCGCGCGGTCCGTGTCGCCGCCGGCGCGGCCCGGCGGCAGCGCCAGGGAGCTGACGGCACGCAGCTCGGTCAGCCACTCCCGCGACGGCTCGGGGGACGGCGACTCGGCGAGCCGACGGGCCAGTTCGCGCAGCGGGAGCGCCGCTGCGGGCAGTGGGCGGAAGCGGCCCTGGCGCAGACCCGCGTACAGGGTCTCGAACTCGTGCTGAAGCAGCTCCCAGGACCAGCCGTCAGAGATGACGTGGTGGAGCGTCCACACGAGAGTGAACCGGCCCGGTTCCAGCTCGAAGGCGGCGACCTTCAGCAACGGCGGCACGGACAAGTCGAACCCGTCCCGCAACGCGGCGTCGGCGTGGGCGCGGCCGAGGTCGCGCCGCGCTGCCGCGCCGGTACCGTCCGCCCGGTGCACACTGAGCGGAATCGTCACCCGCTCCTTGGTCGTGGCGCGGAAGCCGTCGGCACGACTCTCCACTCCCATGCGCAGCACCTCGTGCCGCTCGGCCAGCAGATCGAGCGCCGTGCGCAGCGCGTCGGCGTCCAGCTCCTCCTCGTACTCGTGGCTCTCCTGGACCAGTCCCAGCTGCGATACACGGTCGCCGAGCAGTGTCGCCACGGCGAGCCGCCGCTGTGCGGGCAGCAGCGTCGGCACGTCGGCGCGTGGAACGGCCCGGGCGGCAGTGGTCCGGCCGGCCAGGGTGCGGTCCAGGTGGCCCGCGAGCCGTCGCACCGTGGGGTGCGTGAACACGTCCATGGACTGGATGGGCAGCCCTGCCGCGGCGCACTCGTGGCGCACCCGGATGGTGGCGATGGAGTCCCCGCCGCTGCGGAAGAAGTCGTCGTCGGGACCGAGCTCCGGCAGCCCCAGCACCTGGCGCCAGACGGTGAGGAGCCGCCGCCCGGTGCCGGTCAGGGCCGGGCTCCGCGTACCGTGGTCGCCCTGGTCCGCGAGGTCGCGCACCAAGCGCGCGCTCGCCCTCCGGTCGGTCTTGCCGTTGGCGGTGCGCGGCAGGGCGTCGACGACGACCACCCGGGTCGGGACCATGGCGGCGGGCAGTTCCCCGGCGAGCGAGGCGCGCAGGGCGGTGCCGACGACTGGTGAGCGGGTGACGACGACGGCGGCCAGTTCGTGCTCGCCGTGTTCGTCGTCCAGCACCACCGCGATCGCCTCGGCGACCCGCGGATCGGCGTGCAGCTCCCGCTCCACCTCCGCGAGTTCGATGCGGACGCCGCGCACCTTCACCTGGTCGTCGCGCCGCCCCGTGAACACCAGGTCACCTTCCGCGGTGTACCGGACGAGGTCTCCGGTGCGGTACCAGCGGGCGCCCTCGCGCGTGGTGAACCGCTCGCGGGTGAGCGCCGGATCGCCGAGGTAGCCGCGCGCGACGCCGACGCCGGCGAGGAGGAGCTCGCCGTCGGCCTCGGGCGGGCACGGATGCCCGTCCGCGTCGAGGACCAGGGCACGCAGCCCGGGCAGGGGACGGCCGATGGGCGGTGCCGCACCGGTGACGGGCCGGGTCACCTCGTAGGAGGTGGCGTCGACGGTCACCTCGGTGGGACCGTAGATGTTGAACAGCCGGTGCCCCTGCTGCCAGGGCCGCCAGGCGTTGACCCGGGCGGCCGGCAGGACCTCGCCCGCCAGCAGTACGGCCCGGAGATCGGGCAGGACCACCTCGCCCGCGGCGATGCGGCCGGCGCAGTGCGCTACGACCGGGGCCCACAGGGAGGGCACGGAGTCCCAGTGGGTGACGCGCTGTTCGGCGAGCCAGCCGTACAGCCGCGCGCCGTCGACCCGCACGGATTCGGGCACCGGCAGCAGGGTCGCCCCGGCCGACCAGGCGGAGAAGATCTGCTGCACCGAGGCGTCGAAGTGCAGGGAGGCGTTCTGGGTGACCCGGCTGCCCGGGCCGAGGTCCGTGGTACGGGCCACCCACCGCGCCAGGTTGACCGCGCCGCGATGCTCGACGAGCACGCCCTTGGGCGCTCCGGTGGAACCCGAGGTGAAGATCGCGTACGCCACGTCGTCCGGCTGGGGTTCGCCCCGGAGCATGGTTCCGGACAGCGTGTCGCCGGCTTCGGGCAGCGCGTCGAACTCCGTGAGCGCCCCGGCGCCGATTCTGCCGCGCTGGAACGGCAGCGCATGGTCGACGAGGAGCCCTGCGATTCCGGTGAGGCCGAGCCCGGCCCACCCCTCCGCGTCGGTGGCCACCGCCGCTAGTTCCGCCCGCCGGGCGAGCTCGCGCAGCCGCCGCACCGGTGCCGCCGGGTCCAGCGGCACGTAGGCTCCGCCCGCGGCCAGCACCCCGAGCAGGATCGGGTAGAC
The DNA here is from genome assembly GCF_055597465.1 of Streptomyces yongxingensis. Classification (NCBI taxonomy): domain Bacteria; kingdom Bacillati; phylum Actinomycetota; class Actinomycetes; order Kitasatosporales; family Streptomycetaceae; genus Streptomyces; species Streptomyces yongxingensis. The sequence continues at coordinate 11,139,046 of NZ_CM145717.1, read as the reverse complement.
GTGCAGCGACCGGTGTGCGACCACACCGACGCGCAGCTCTTGTTCCGGGCCGGTGCGCAGTCCCACCGCCCACTGGGCCACCCGGGCCGCCGACTTGGCCAACTCGCGGTAGGTCAGGGCCTGGTGGCCCACGCGTACAGCTTCCGCCTCCGGTGTGCGTGCCACCTGCTCGAGCACGATCCGCACCAGGGTGGTGTCCGTGTCCCAGGACGGTGCGGGACCGTCCAGTCCGCCGGGGAAGGCCCGACGGTCGGCCTCGGTGCGCAGATCCCAGCTGGTGAAGTCCAGATCCGTCATCGCTCGCTTCCCCGTCGGTTCGGCAGTGGCTGGTCGTCCGGCGCGCCGCTCCCGGCGCCTGCGGTGCTCCTGGTCACGTGGGAGGCGCGCAGACCGCGCCCCAGGAGGGCGTACACGGCGAGGCCCAGCAGCACCACCTCGAAGAACAGCACGGTGCCCTGGGACCCCCACCGGTCGAGGAGGAAGCCGGTGAGGGCGTAGCCGAGAGGAAGGCTGCTCTTCGAAAGGAAGGTCATGAAGCCCTGCACCCGGCCGAGCTGGTCGCTGTGGACCTGGCTCATCAGGTACTTCATCTGGATCACGTTCAGTACGGCGACCTGGAGCGCGACCAGTCCCCAGACCAGACCGATGCCCCATCCGGGCAGGTCGACCAGGAGCAGCGGGAAGAGCAGCGCCGTCAGCCAGTGCTTGCCGACCACGGCGGTCCGCAGCCCGAGAACCACCTCGATGCGCGGGGCGAGCGCCGCACCGAGCAGGCTGCCCACGCCCGCGGCCGTGAAGACGGTGCCCACCTCGAAGCCCGAGGCTCCGCTCTCCTTGGCCAGCACGATCAGCAGCAGCCCGATCCCGGCGAAGAGGAAGTCGCCCACGGCTGTCAGCAGCGTCAATGTGCGCAGCAGCGGCAGCCGCACGGTGATCCGCATGCCTGCCGTCAGCTCGCTGCGCCAGCGCAGTGGCTCGGGGGCACCCTCGGGCCCGAGCCGCGACCTGATCGCCAGGATGGCGGCGGCGATGGCCACGAAGGACAGCGCGTCGAGGAGGAACGGCGCGGCCGGGCTCATGCTCTCGAACATCAGGCCCGCCAGCGGCGGTGCGATCAGGGCCGAGGTGCCGAAGATCGTCTCGCTCTGGCTCGCCGCCTCGCCCAGCTTGTGCGGACCGGTGATCCCCGGCAGCGCCGCCGTGTCCGCGATGCGGTATGCCGTCGCGGCGAGGCTGCTGACGAACGCGACCACGTACAGCTGGGGCAGGCTCAGCGAGTCCATCAGGAACGCGACGGGCACGGTGCCGATCGAGGCCGCGCTGAGCAGGGAGGCCGCGACCATCACCGCCCGCCGCGAGACCCGGTCGACCAGCATGCCGAGCGGCAGGCTGAGCAGCAGCGGAGGGATTGACCCCACGCTGCCGGCGAGGCCGGCGTGGAGCGGGGAGTCGGTCAGCAGCAGCACGATCAGCGGCAGGGCGACGGCGGTGACCTCGTCGCCGACGGCGCTGAGCATCGTGCCGCCCCACCAGAGCCGGAAATCACGGTTGCGCCGCAATGACGTCGGCTTGTCGTCGCTCGCGTCGCGGGGGGACGTGGCGCAGCCACAGGGGCTCTGGGCAGGGTCGGCGGCCCTGTGCTCTGCCGCCCGCGGCGATGCGGGCCTTTCCTCCGCCGCTTTCCCGGAAGGCGTCGAGGTCACTTCGTCCCCTTCCGCCGACCGTGCGTCCCGTGCGCACCCAGTTCCTCGGTGAGCGCCGCCAGACCCCGCTCCAGCTCCCCGCGCGGGCAGGAGAACCCGATGCGCATCCGGTCCGTGTGCCCGAAGACGCGGCCGGGGACCACCAGCACGCCGTACTCGGACAGCAGCCTCTCGCAGGCGCCGGTGACGTCCGTGTGGGCGGTGAAACGGGGGAACGCCGTTACCCCGCCGCGCGGAACGGGGCACTCGACAGCCCCCTCGCTCTGCGCCGCCCACCGCAGCACCAGCTCCCGGTGGCGCCGCGCCTCGGCCAGCCGAGGCGCGATCAGGGCGTCCGCGTTCTCAACGGCGACGGCCGCGATGCGTTCCGCCAGCGGGGACAGACTGAGTGTCAGGTAATCCCGGATCCGGACCAGTTCCGGGACCAGGTCACGGGGGACGACACACCAGCCGACCCGCAGCCCCGGCAGGCCGTACGCCTTGGACAGAGTGCCGAAGGACAGCACACGATCGAGGTCCTGGGACGGGTCCGCCAGCGGTGGGTGGTCGTAGGTCAGGTCGGTGAACGCGCCGTCCCACACCAGGAGCGCCCGGCTGGCCGCCACCAGGTCGAGCAGTTCGGCACGGCCCCCCGGGTCCACGCAGGCACCGCTCGGATTGTGTGGGAAGTTCACCACCACCAGGCGGGTGCGCTCGCTGAGCACCGCCCGCAGATCGGCCAGGTCCGGGGCGAAGCCGTTCTCCGGCCGCAGTGGCCAGGGCCGCAGCACCGCACCGGCCGTGGCGGCGAGCGCCGACAGCGAGTGGTAGGCGGGCGTGGCGACGACGACCTCGTCGCCGGGGCGTACCAGGGCGGTGAAGGCGAGGAATAGCGCCTCACTGGAGCCGTGGGTCGTCATCACCACATGGCCGAGGCCGGGGCGAACCCGGGCCGCTACGGCGGCGCGCAGCCGCTCGTCGCCCAGCGACGGACCGTCACGGAACATCAGCCGGTCCAGCTCCTGCGTGCCGAGCGACGCGGCGTCGAGGGCGCGCAGCTCCCCAAGGGTGTAGTTGTGTACGCCGCTGCTGCTGATGTCGGTCTTCGCCTGGAAGTAGCGCTCGCGCAGCCAGTCCTCCAGGGGCGCCGCGGGCAACGCGAGCGGGCCCGCGCCGACGGGGCCGGTCACCGCTGCCCCAGGACGCGCGAGTCGCCGCCGGCCCGTACCTCCCGCGACCGGTGCAGATCGCGGGTGATGTTGATGCGCTTGAGCCAGCGGTCCCGGCCGTCGTACCGGGGCTGGAAGGCACGCCTGCCGTGCACGGCCCTGCGGTTGTCGATGAAGGCCACGTCGCCCGCGTCGAGCACGAGCTCGTACAGGGACGCGTCGATCAGCTTGCGCAGTGTCCCCAGGGCCGACGCGGCCTCCTCGTCGCCCTCGGCGGGGGCGCTGAAGTCGCCGTCGACCCGCAGGTGGGGCGCGGCACGGTGGCCAGTGAGAATCGCCACCGATTCGGGCCGGTCGGCGGCCCGGGCGATGTCGTCGAACTCCGCCCGGGTCAGCTGCGCCGTGGTGTTGTTGACCGGCAGGTGGGAGTCGTCGGGCCGGATTAGGAAACGATCCTGGAACAGTACGTCGAGGGACCGCTCGTCCAGGTCGTCCAGAGGGGCACCGGCCAGGGTGGTGGCCACCCGGTCGGGATTGCGCAGCGACAACAGGCCCACGTAGTCGGCCCGGTGGGGCGAGAACGCGTCCTCGGTGTGCCAGCCGAGCTCCTGCCGGCTGCTGGAGCTGACCAGGGTGTGCTCGCCGCCTTTGATCGGCAGGACGTCGGTGACGACCCGGCCGTCCTGCTGGGTGGCCCAGCCGAAGACGTCGCCGAGCAGACCCGCGTAGAGCGTGAGCAGGAAGGAGAGCGGGCGCGAGCCGGGGGTGCGGGCGCTGCGCCAGTGGGTGGGGGTGGGGCCCAGCGCCGCGTCGTCGACGAGGTTGCCCCGTACGACGAGGGCGTGCCGCCGTTCGTCGAGCCGTTCCCGGGCGATGAATGTGCGCAGCCGCCTGGGCAGTTCGTGGGAGATGACCGGACCGTCGAGGAGGAAGTCGGGGGCGTCGGCCTCGTCATACCGCTGTGAGCATCGGTCCGCCAGCGCGGCGCAGGCCGCGGCTTCCTCAGGGGTCAGCCGTAACTCGCTCCACGGCCGGACCGGCGTGGCGACCGAGTCCGGCGGCGCGGTACCGTGGTGCGTCGTGGGGGGTTCGGTCATCGCGATGCGTCCTCCTCGGATGGCGTGCTGAGGGCCGGGGTTATGTCGTCGACCGGCTCGAAGCCGGGACAGGCCGCTCCCGTGCGGTGCCGCAGCCGGTACGCCTCGGCGGGCAGGCCCATTCGGTCCAGCCATGCAGGGTGGTAGACGGTCGGGCCGTAGTGGTCGCCCAGGTCCGGGCAGAGACAGAGGGCGTGGCGCACCTCGGGATGCCGGTAGAGGTACTCCAGACAGCCGGCCAGCACCGCACCGCTGGAGCCGCCGACCGCGATGCCGGTGTCCGCTCGCAGGGTGTGGCAGCAGGCCACGGCCTGCCGTTCGTCGACGAGCAGCACCTCGTCGGTGCTGGCGGCGGTGAGGAAAACGGACCGCCTGCTGGCACCGATTCCGGTCAGGGCCCGGGGACGGGGTACCCCGCCGAACACGGTCGAGCCCCTGACGTCCACCGCGACGATCCGCAGCCCGGGCCGGGTGCGCCGGAAATGGAGGGACAGCCCGGCGAGGGTGCCGCCGGTGGAGACCCCGGCGAAGAGGGCCTGTGCGCCATCCCCCGCCTGTCCGTCGAACTCGGGCGCCGTCCAGGTCTCGTGGATGCGCCAGTTGGCGTCGTTCTCGTACTGGTTGGGCCACACGGCGTGCGGCAGGTCCCGCACCAGCTCCCGCACCCGGGCCAGCCGGTCCTGCAGGTGGGTGGTGGCCTCGTCGGGCGTCCTGACCCAGTCCAGCTCCCCGCCGTTGGCCTCGATGGCCTGCTGGATGACGGGGGACTGCCGGTGGTCGACGACGGCGATGAAGCGCAGCCCCAAGTCCCGGCAGATCGCGGACAGCGCCAGCCCGAGGTTGCCCGAGGTCGATTCGACGACGGTGGCGCCGGGAGCGATCAGGTCACCAGCCACCGATCGGATCAGGCTGAGCGCGGTGCGGCCCTTGACCGACCTCCAGGGCGAGTGGCCCTCCAGCTTCAGTGTGATGGTCCTGGGGATGCCCGCGATCTCGGCCCGGACCGTGCGGACCGGGGTGACCGGATAGGCGGCCATGGCACGGCCGACATGCTCCAGTACGGGGTTGCCGGACGCGGGCGGAGGGCAGGGGCTGTCGCCAGGGGTGGCCGCTGCTGTCGACGGCGGCGAAGTGGGTGGCATCTCCTCGTCCTCGTCTCGCTCCTGGGCGTACAGGTGGGGGTTTGTCGTTCGCGGGTGATGCGGCACGTCGGTCTCGGTGACGGCGCGGCTCAACCCTGCGGGTCCAGCGGGACGTCGATGTCGGCGAGGAATCCCAGCAGCGTGGCCTCCCACTGGTTCCTGACGCGGGTCATCCGGCCGTGGCCGAACCGCGCGAGTTGGTGCTCGAAGACACCGACCAACCCGTCAGGAGTGTCGAACACCTCCAGTAGCAGGCTGAACTTGGCCGTGCCGTTGAACACTGGCTCCAGCGGAGTGACGCCGATGCCGTCGAGGCGCAGCGGAGTGCGGGTGTCCAGGTAGGAGAAGGCGATGTCGCTGCCCGGGCCCTGGCCGGCGCCACGCTGCCCGCCCAGCTCGTCCACGATCACGTCGAAGGACACGTGGGCGTGCTCGAGCACCCTGCGCCAAGTCTCGTCCAGGGCGGCGACGGACTGACGTGCCGTGAGCCCCGGCCTCCTGCTCAGTCGCAGCGGTACGTGATTGATGAAGAGCCCCACGACATCGGCCACCCGCTGGTCGGTGCGGCCCGCGACCTCGACACCGATCACCTGTTCCGCCGGACCCTCGGCGGTCACGGCGAGGGCGAAGGCCGTGAGCGTGAGCACGAACGGCGTCACACCCAAGTCGGCGGCGACGAAACGTAGTTGGCTGGACAGCTCGGCCCCGAGACGCACGGCCCGGCTGTCGCCCGCCCGGTCGGTGTCCGCGGCGCCCGCCGGTCCGGCGCCGGGGGAAAGACCCGCCAACTCCTGCCGCCAGAAGGCCAGGTGGGACCGGTGGGCGCCGGCGGCGACACGTTCGCTCTCCCACCAGGCGCAGTCGGTGAAGGTGAGCCGCGGAGGCGGAAGCCGCAGGTCGCCGCCTGTGGCGCGCTGCCGGTACAGGGCCTCCAGGTCCCGCCACAGGACGTCGAAGGACCAGCCGTCGACGACCATGTGGTGCGCGGTGAAGACGAACACCCACTCCTCGGCACCGGTCCGCGCCAAAGTCACCTCCACCAGCGGGCCGTCCAGCTCGAAGACCCTGCGCCCCGCCTGCTCCAGGAGCCGCTGCACCGCCGCCTCACCGGCTCCCCGCACGTCGGTCCGCACCAGGGGTACGGTCTCCTCGTCGCCCACGGCCAACTCGGGATCTTCACCGCCTACGATCCGCGTGCGCAGCGCCTCATGGCGGGCCACCAGGTCCCGCAGGGCTCCCTCGAAGGCCGCCTCGTCGAGCGGACCGCACAGCCGGAACGCCTCCGAGATGGTGTACGCGGCGGAACCGGGCCACAGCTGTTCGTCGATCCAGACCCGGCGCTGCGCCGCGGACAGCGGTGCGCGGTCGGCGCCGCGCCGCAGCAGGCCGACGTCGTCCGGTGCCTGGCCGCCGTCCGGCTCCGGCAGGGCGGCGGCCAGGTCACGCAGCACCGGATGGCGCAGGAACAGGGTCAGCGGCGCCCTGATCCCCAGTTCCGCCCTGACCCGGGCGGACAGGGTGGCCACGAGCAGCGAATGACCTCCCAGAGAGAAGAAGTTGTCATCGGGGCCCACCTCGTCGGTGTCCAGCAGGTCCCGCCAGATCCCCGCGAGGGCCCGCTCCCGGGGCCCGTTCAGCGTCGGCCGCGCCGAGTCGCCGGAACCCGGGGCGACGGCGTGCGCCTCCCAGGGATCGGGCAGCACCGCGCGGTCCAGCTTGCCGTTGACCGTCAGCGGCAGGGCGTCAAGCGTGACGACGGCGGTGGGCACCATGTAGCCCGGCAGCCGCTCCGCCAGCCTCGCACGCAGGGCCTGGTCCGTACCGTGCGGTGGTTCGGCCCGAACCGCGTAGGCGACGAGGTGGGCGGCCTCCGGGCTGTCCGGCCTGCGGACCACGGCCACGGCGGCGGTCACCCCCGGCTGCTCGCACAGCACGCCTTCGATCTCGCCCGGTTCGATGCGGTGGCCGCGCAACTGCACCTGGAAGTCGCTGCGGCCCTGGAAGTCCAGGAGCCCATCCCCGGTGAACCGGCCCAGGTCGCCCGTGCGGTACATCCGCGTGCCGGGCGGTCCGTAGGGGTCGGGGAGGAAACGGTCGGCGGTCAGCGCCGGCCGGTCCAGATAGCCTCGGCCGACCGGGTCCCCGGATACGTACAGCTCGCCCACCGTCCCGTGCGGCACCGGCCGCAGCCCCTCATCGAGCACGTACACACGGGTGTTGGGGAAGGGACGGCCGATCGGCAGCCGATCGGTGTCGGTACCGCCTCGGACGTCGAAGTCGGTCATCTCCACCGTGGTCTCGGTGGGGCCGTACATGTTGCGCAGCTCCGCACCGAGCAGTTCCAGACAGCGTCGCGCGGTCCGCACGGGCAGGGTCTCACCACTGGTCATCACCTGACGCAGAGAGGGGCAGCGGCCGGGCCCGTCGAGCGTCTCCAGCAGAACGTGCAGCATGCTGGGCACGAAGTGAGCGACGGTCACCCGCTCCCGCTCGATCGCCTCGACCAGGTAGTCCGGGTCGGCGTGCAGCCCGGCCTCCGCGACGACGAGTGTGGCGCCGTTGCTCAGTGCCCAGAAGACCTCACGCACGGACACGTCGAAGGAGAGCGGCGACTTCAGCAGCAGCCGGTCGTCCGGGGTGAGCCGGAACTTCTCCTGAAGCGTCGTGAGGTAGTTGACCACGCTGCGGTGTTCGACCATCACCCCTTTGGGACGGCCCGTGGAGCCCGAGGTGTAGATGACGTACGCGAGGTCCTGGGGGCGCGGCACCGGTTCGGGAGGCGTGGCCGGGAAGCGGACCAGCGCCTCGTGGTCCTCGACGAGGAGGACGGTCACGCCCGGCAGTTCCGGCAGCGAGGCGGCCGCCTGCCGCCCGGCGAGCAGGACCCGGGCACCGCTGTCGGAGACCAGCCCGGCGAGCCGCTCGGGCGGGTTGTCCGGCTCGATCGGCACATAGCCGCCGCCCGCCTTGAGCACCCCGTACACAGCGGTCAGCACCTCGGCGCTACGGGCGAGGCAGAGGGCGACCGGTGTGTTGGCGCGGACACCGTGCTCGCGCAGGGCGTGCCCGAGGCGGGAGGAGCGCTCGTCGAGGTCCGCGTAACTGAGCGTGGAGACCGCGCCGGTCGCGTCGCGCCAGGTCAGGGCGGTGCGTTGCGGGGTCAGGGCTACCTGGCGGGCGAACATCCCGGTCAGCGTGAGATCGTCCGGCAGAGGCCGTTCGGGACCCGCGCCCAGGGCCAGCAGCGCATCCAGCGCGGAGCCGGACAGCAGGGGCAGCCGGGCCACCTCGGTACCGGGGGCGTCCACCGCGGCGGTCAGCAGGGTCTCCATCTGCTCCGCCCAGCGCCGCACGGTCGTGTGCTCGTAGACGTCCGTGCTGAATTCGATGCTCAGGGCCATGCCGGCGTCGGTCGGCGGCCGGAAGATGAACAGCGCGTCGCACTGCGCGGAACCGTCGTCCGTCTCCAGAGCGCGCACGGCGAGGCCGGGCAGGTCCGGGCTGTCGGGGAAGTCGTCGTACAGCGCGATGACCTGGAAGACGGGGGTGCGGCGCGCGTCGCGGCGCACGCCCAGTTTCTCGACGACCCGGGCGAAGGGCACCGTGGAGTGGTCCATGGCGTCGAGCAGGCTCCGCTCGGCGCGCTCCACCACCGTGGCGAACGGGGTGCCGGGGCCGACCGGCCAGCGCAGCGCCACCGAGTTCAGGCACAGGCCCACGAGGTCGTCCAGCTCGGCGTCGAAACGTCCGGCGACCGCACTGCCGATCACCACGTCCTCGTGGCCGCCCGCCCGGTGGAGCAGGGTGCTCAGCCCGGCGAGCAGGACCACGAACGGCGTCGTGCGGTGCGCGGCGGCGAGTGTGCGCACAGCGTCGGAGCCGCGCGGTCCGAAGGCCAGCCGCAGGGTCGCGCCCCGCCCGGTGCGCTGCGCGGGCCGGGGCCGGTCCAGGGGCAGGGTCACTTCCTCGGGGATGCCGTTCAACTCGGCGGTGAAGTACTCCAGATCCCGGTCGGTGACGCCGTCGCGCTCGTTGCGGCGCTCGATGTCCACATAGCGCTGGTAGCTGACGACCGGCCGCCGGGGTGCGGGTTCTCCGGTTGTGCGGGCCCGGTAGTGCGCGGCGATGTCCTCCAGCAGCACATCGGTCGACCAGCCGTCCGCCACGATGTGGTGCAGCACCATCACCAGAAGGTGCTCCTCGGGGCCGAGCGGCACCAGCACCGGGCGGAAGAGCGGTCCGGCCACCAGGTCGAGGCCGGCCGTCTGTTCGGCGACCATCCGCCGCACCACGTCGTCGGGGTCGCCGCCCGGCTCCGGCGGCGCATGCCGCAATCGTAATGCCTCGGACGGTACCTCGGCCCGTACGGGGGTGCCGTACCGGTCGGGGAAGCACGAGCGGAGCGAGTCGTGCCGCCGTACCACCGCGTCGACGGCCCAGCCCAGCGCCTCGGTGTCCAGCGTGCCGGTGAGGTGCAGGGCGAGGGTGATGGTGTACTCGGCGGGGGTCTCGGAGATCTGCGTCAGGAGCCACATGCGGTGCTGGGCGGCGGACAGTTCGGCTGTCGCGGCGGGCTGCGCAGCGTCGTCGAGGGGGTCGGCGAGAGTGGGGCGCAGGGCGTCGGCCAGCTGAGCGGGGGTCTGGTGCTCGAAGACCGCGCGTACGCCGATCGTGGTGTCCAGGGCCGAGCGCAGCTTGGCCACGAGCCGGGTCGCGTGCAGTGAGTTGCCGCCCTTGTCGAAGAAGCTCTCGTGCGGGGCCACAGGGATGCCGCCCAGGACGTCGGCCGCGGCGTCGAGGACGGTGCGCAGGACGGGGTCGGCGCGCTCGGACACCATGGGTGTCGTGGACGCGCCGTGCCGGGCGGCGAGTTCGGCCAGCACGTTCCGGTCGGTCTTGCCGTTGGGGGACAACGGCAGCGCGTCCAGCGCAACGAGCCGCGCGGGGACGAGAGCGGCGGGCAGCCGCTGTGCGAGGAAGCCGCGCAGCTCTTCGACGTCGGCCACCGCGCCGGTGAAGAATCCGGTCAGGGCGGCCTGCGTACCGCTGCCCGCCGTGACGACGGCGGCCAGGGACACCTGCGGATGAGCGGTCATCGCCGCCTCGATCTCGCCGGGCTCGATCCGGCGGCCGTGCAGCTTCACCTGGTGGTCGATGCGCCCCAGCAGCCGCAGCTCGCCGCCGTCCTCCACCCGGCCCAGGTCACCAGTGCGGTAGAGCCTGCTGCCGGGAGGGCCGTACGGGTCGGGCAGGAAACGCCGTGCGGTCAGGGCCGCACGCCCGTGGTACCCCCGGGTCACGCTGGCCCCGCCCAGATAGACCTCGCCCACCTCGCCCTGAGACAGCTGCCTCATCTCGTCGTCCAGGACGTACGCGGTGGCTCCGGCCATGGGACGGCCGACCAGCACCGGCGCGTCCGGCCGGTCCCGCGGTGCCGTCCACCACGTGGAGTCGACGGAGACCTCGGTCGCCCCGTACAGGTTCACCAGGTCGCACCGGAGACGATCGTGCACATCGGCCACCAGCGCGGGGTCGAGCGCCTCCCCACTGACGAAGATCCGGCTCAGCCCGGCGCACTGCCGGGGATCGAGCCCGTCCACGAAGGTCCGCAGCAGCGAGGGCACCATGTGAAAGGACGTCACACCGTGTTCGGCTATCAGCCCGCTCAGATAGCGGGCGTCCGTGTGGCTGCCCGAACGGGGTAACACGGTGGCGCCGCCGGTCAGCAACGGCAGGAAGATCTCGTAGACGGAGACGTCGAAGGAGAGCGAGGTGACCTGTAGCATCCGGTCGCGCGGCCCCATCGGGAAGTGCCGCAGCATGCCCAGCAGATAGCTGACGATGCCGCGGTGCTCGACCATCACGCCCTTGGGCAGCCCGGTGGAGCCCGAGGTGTAGACGACATACGCCAGGTTGGCGGGCCGTGCGGCCGCCTCGACCGGCGCGAGGGGACGCTGGGCGGACAACCCGGCCTCGCCCTCGGTAACGCTGTCCAACGGCACCACCGAGACACGCCCCGTCCTGCCGCGCAGTTCCCCGGGCAGCCGGTCCCGCAGGGCTTGGCGCAGTACGACGGCGCCTGCCCCCGAGTCCTCCAGCATGTGGCGGATCCGCGCGGCCGGATACGCCGGATCGACGGGTACGAACGCTCCTCCCGCCTTCAGGACGCCCAGCAGCGCGACGACCAGCCCGGGATCGCGTTCCAGCATCACCCCGACGGGCGTCTCGGCTCGGACACCGAGAGCCCGCAGCCGATGGGCGAGCCGCGTGCTGCGCTCGTCCAGTTCGGCGTAGGTCAGCAGCTCGTGGTCGTGGACGACGGCAGTCGCCCGGGGCGTTGCGGCGGCCTGAGCGCCGACGAGCTCGTGCAACGTCGCGTCAGGGCCGGCTGGGCCATTCGACGCTGCGGCAATCGATGCGGTCAGGGCAAGCGGGTGACGTGCGTCATCTCTGGCTTCCATACAGGGAGACTCCCGGCATTGAGCTCGCTTACGGCGGCCGTTCCATGATGCGTGGCCAAGGAATTTTGATCAATTGTTCTTTCGTCGCTGTGCGTGCAGGCCCCTTCGGCGGTCTGCAACATGCAACTTCGGTGGCAGGACGGATTCCGCCTAGGGGATCAACGCTTTTTCGCCGACAGGAGCGCCAGCTCCGGAACACCCACCCGGAATGCCGGTATCGATGGCGGCGAATCGCACCTCGTTGAGATTCCACGGAAGACAGGTAACCGGGGAGGGACCCGATCCTCGCAGAACGTTTGGTTCTTCCCGCCGAATACTCCGGCTGAAGATCGTAATCTTCATGGCTGGTATGCGACTTGTCGCTGGTAATGGCTGGCGCGTGATCGATGCTGATGGCGGCGGCGCCAGTCGGACAAGCCGAGCCGGTGGGTCATGTCGTGGAGAGGTTGGATGGCGAGCGTAAGGCCACGCCTGGCCGAGATCATCGACAATCTCAACGCACGCATCGCAGAAGCCGAACGCGAGGGCTGGCTTGGCGAAATTGAAGGACTCCAGGTCAGCCTCTCGGGGGCCGAGGTCAAGCTCGCCCAGATCGATCAGGGAACAACCGTGAACCTCGGCATGCCCGACCCCAGCCGATTCGCCGGGCGCACGATCGCTACCAACAACCCGCGAGGCCCTGGCCAGCCTCCGGCCGGTAGTTTCAGGGAAAGCCGCCAACAACGACGACCACAATAGGTTCGCCTTGGTCATCCCGTTGGATCGATGCGGCCCGGACAGCATGAAGAGGTACCCGACACTGCAGAGCTTCGGGCACGGCTGCGGCACGTTCTCTGGATCGGTGGCGGGAGTGGTGCAGGCAAGTCGACGACCGCCCGCCGACCGGCCGACCGCTACGGTTGGCGCCTCTACGCGACCGACGACGTGATGCGGGACACGCGGGGCGGACCACCCTCGAGAGTCAGGAGCATTTCGGACGCGCGGATCTCCCCCTTGCGCGGGAACCTGATGATGGTTGCAGTGACCGGCGTGTCAGTGCAGTTCGGCCTCTCGCTTCCAGACCAGTAATCGAAAGAGATTTGCCCTTTTCGCCGAAAATGCCCAGACGATCACAGCGCTACTCCCATCCGACAGGAAGGCCCGGCGGGATATTCAGGTGTCGAACCGCACTCCGCCGAGCCACGTGACCTTTTCGGGGTCGTGGTGGTCGAAGATGCGGCTGCGTCCGGTGTCCAGGTCGGCGATGCGTGTCATCTCGTCGGCGGTGAGCTGGAAGTCAAAGACGTCGAGGTTTTCTGCCATGCGCTCCGGGCGCACCGACTTCGGGATCACGACCATCTTCCGCTGGATGAGCCAGCGAAGGGCGATCTGGGCAACGGACTTGTCGTGGGCGCGGGCGATGTCGACGAGCACAGGGTTCTCGAAGAGGCCCTGGCCGCCTTCGGCCAGCGGTCCCCAGGACTCGTGCTGGACGCGGTACTCGCCCATCAGCTTCTGGTCGTTGGCCCGTTGGAAGAACACGTGCGTCTCGATCTGGTTGACCGCGGGGACGGTCTCGTTGTGGGTGATGAGGTCGGCGAGCCGGTCGGGGTAGAAGTTGCTGACCCCGATCGCCCGGGTGTGGCCGGTCCGGTTGATGTCCTCCATGGCCCGCCAGGCGCCGTAGTAGTCGCCGAAGGGCTGGTGGATCAGGTAGAGGTCGAGGTAGTCGAGGCCGAGGCGGTCGAGCGAGCGGTGGAAGGCGCGCTTGGCGCTGTCCTGGCCGTAGTCCTGGACCCACAGTTTGGTGGTGATGAACAGTTCGTCGCGAGGGATGCCGCTGGCGGTGATGGCCCGGCCTACGGCTCGTTCGTTCTCGTACGCGGCGGCGGTGTCGATGAGGCGGTAGCCGGCGTCCAGTGCGGCCTCCACCGCCCGCTGGGTCTGGTATTCGGGGATCTGGAAGACGCCGAAGCCGAGGATCGGCATCTGCACGCCGTTGTTGAGGGAAACGTGGGGGACCTTGCTGGTCATGACTGAAACCTTCGCTTTCTGGCTGTGGGAGGGGGACGTCGGCCGGGCGGCAGCCGCTGGGGCAGCGGTGCTTGATGCGAGCCGGGACGGAAGTGGCGAGGGTGGGTTCGGCGACGGGGCCGTCATCGAGGACCTGGTCGACGGCCACCAGGTCGTCCGGCTGATGCACGCCAGATGCGGCGGCGTTGGCGTGGACCTGTTGGGGCCGGAGGTAGCCGGTGATCGCGGAGTCCCGTTGCTGACCGGCAGGCCGCCCAGCGGCCGCGGCGGCGCCGGCGGTCAGCGTTACGGACGAGCGAAATCTCCCTTCCGTCCGGAATGGAGGCCGTCGGACGCGCTTTCGCACGGAGGCCCTGGGAACGGGGCGGACCTGTACTCCTGGGCCACGCGCAGCAAGAACGCGGTCTCGTCCGCCAAGCCGCCGTCGTGGAGCCCCACGGGAACCGCCGGGACACTTCGCGTCGGGAGCCCGGAAAGCTTGGCCCATCGGGCGCTGCGCAGCACGTACGCCAGCACGACGGCGTCGGTGTCCGCCTGCGGGACCCCGGCCCGCACCACGGCACAGCGGATCCGCTCCGGCACGTCCAGCCCGACGTACTGGTGCAGTACGAGGATGGCGTCCCGCATCTCGATCGTCTTGCGGTAGGTGACCAGGTTCCAGGGGGCCCGGGGAAGGAGGAACTCCATTACGCGGGGACGGGGCCCGGTCAGCACGACGTGGGGAACCGCCTCCGTCAGATCCCGCCACATGGGCCACAGCCTCCAGGTCGTAGCGATGTGGCCCGCAGCCTCACGGGCTGCGCAAACCGTGGGGATGAGGAAGGCCGCCGCCCTCAGCAGCGCGTGCAGGGACATGATGAAGGGCAGGAGGGGCATCAGCGCGTCCGCAAGGACGAAGAGATGGACCAGGTGGACGGCCCAGAACAGCCCGGCAAGCGCCGTCCCCCAGCCGAACAGCCACAGGCTCACGCGCAACGAGCGGCAGCGAGTTCGGCGTCCGTACCGCCAGCACAGCCATACACAGGCGGCGTTCCCCACCAGGTGCGTGCCGGTGACGATCAGCCAGTAGACTCTCTCGTCAACGGAGCCGCCGGGCCCGGATCCCCCGGATGGATAGTGCGCCTGAGTCGTCACCGCGAGCATCACCAGGGCCGTCGTCACCGTGCCGACCCCCGCGAGCAGCACACCCCTCAGCCGCCGCCTGCCGATGATCGACGCCACGAAGTGCAGGATGGCGCCGGCCGAGCAGACGCCGATGAGGTTCCGTACCAGAGTGACCAGATGGGGCGGGCCATCGGCGCGCATCACGGCCTCGGTCAGGGACGGAAGGCTCAGCGTCATGGCCGCCGCGGCGGTGGTGCCCGCCAGCCACAGCCCGCGCTGTTCGATGGAGTGGACCGCGGAACGGGAACGCAACAGGACGGCGGCCCACAGGGCGCAGGCGCCGACCGTCAGGGAGAGGTTGCCAAGGTCCCTCGGCTCAGTGTCCATGTGCGGCGCTCACCCCCCGGCCACCGCGGGGACGCCCCGCGGGCCACGAGGAGGCCGTGCACCGCAGCCCTCGCGGGAACGCGGCCCGACGGTGAGCACATCGCCTCCTGTCCCTGGTGCACGCCGAATCGCCCCACACGAAAAAGCACGCCGGAGCGTGCAGTTCCAAATCGTCCTCTCCATGCAATCAGCAGAAGGCAGGGACGTGGAAGCGGCAGCAAGCGGATTTGGCCGATTCACTGCTACAAACATGCCTGAATTAATGAAGCGCTTCCCGTTCCGCGCGCCGCACCACTGACGCGGACGCGCGTCGTGTGCCGCCCGCGGGGCACAGCCCGGTGCCGCGCCCGGCACGGACCCCCGACGCACTCCCGGCGGGCCGGGCATTTCACTGGTCCCCGCCCGCGGGGTCGTACGCCGACCCGTCACGACCTCGACCGAACCCATGTTGCCCAGCGGAAACGGGGCGCCGCACACCCGTCCGTCGGCGGCATCCAGCCCTCGACTGCGGCGCGGTACTGCCTCCTACCGAAGGGGCGGTCCTGGTCGCACTTCAGGACCGTTACCCTTCGCCTCGCGGTTCACGCATTTCCCCCTCCGGACCCAGAGGATGAGGGCACTAAAGGATAATTGTCCGCCACACCGGCACCTGAGATAATTTCCTCCTCGACGCTTCGGCGGATTCACTCGGAGGTACCTTTCAGTGCGACGCGTGGGTTTCACCGCAGGGCGACGGGTTCCGGAAGACCGGACCAATCCGCACGATGAAAACGCGACCGCCACGCCTTACCCGGACAGCGTCTGCGTCCATGAATTGTTCGCGGCGCGGGCGAGGGAACGCCCCGAAGCGCGGGCACTGGCGTGGGGCGACGCGACCATGACGTACGACGTGCTCGACGCCCGGGCTAACCGACTGGCCCACCACCTGCGGCACCAGGGTGTGCGGCGCGGTTCCCTGGTGGGCGTGTGCGTCGAACGCGGACCCGACTTCGTCGTGGCGTTGCTGGGCGTGCTCAAGGCCGGCGGCGGCTACGTTCCCCTGGACCCGTCGCACCCGGCCGAGCGGATCGCCTCCCTCGTCCGCGACGCCGACCCGGTCCGCGTCATCAGCCGGACGGCCACTGCCCGCCGCCTCTCCCTGGATGCGGACCGCACGGTGCTCGTCGACGAGGAGCGGCCGCTGATCGACCGGCTGCCGGCGAGTGCCCCCGCAGTGGCCGTCGCCCCGGACGACGTCGCCTGCGTCATGTTCACCTCCGGGTCGACCGGTGGGCCCAAGGGGGTCGTGTCGACGCACCGGGCGATCCTGCGGACGTTCTTCGGGCAGGACTACATCGATTTCGGCCCCGACCAGGTGTCCCTGCAGTGTTCTCCGGTTTCCTGGGACGTACTGGCACTGGAGCTGTGGTCGGTGCTGCTGCACGGCGGGCTGTGCGTGCTCGCCCCGGGCCAGAGCCCCGACCCGGCGACGCTCGCCACTCTGGTGGCCGAACACGGGGTCACCACCCTCTGGCTGTCGGCCGGGCTGTTCGCCGTGGTCGCCGATGAGCACCCACAGGTCTTCGCCCGGCTCCGGCAGGTCATGACCGGCGGGGAGACGCCCTCGGTCTCCCACGTGCGGCGGATCCGCCGCCGCTTTCCCCGCCTGCGGATGGTGCACGGCTACGGGCCGGTGGAGAGCATGGTCTTCGCCACTTGTCACCACATCACCGAGGACGACGGTGCGGACGGCGAACCGATTCCCCTCGGGTCGCCGATCGCCAACACCCGGGTCTACCTCCTGGACTCCGCCCTGGATCCCGTCCCCCTCGGCGTACCCGGCGAGATCCACATCGCGGGTGACGGACTCGCCCGCGGCTACCTTAAACAACCCCGCCACACCGCCGACCACTTCGTCCCCGACCCCTACGGCCCTCCCGGCACCCGCCTCTACCGCACCGGCGACCTCGCCCGCCGCCATCCCGACGGCCACCTCGAATTCCTCGGCCGCACCGACCAACAACTCAAAATCCGCGGCTTCCGCATCGAACCCACCGAAATCGAAACCACCCTCACCCAACACCCCCACGTCCACACCGCACTCGTCACCGCACACAGGGCCGGGGGCGTCGGGAGCCCGCGCCTGGTGGCCTACCTCGTCGGTGCGGCGGACCAAGCGTCCGCGCAAACGGTCACGGAGCACACGGACGAGTGGCGGCACGTCTTCGACCGGTCGCAGGGTCCCGGCCGACCGGACAACCCCTACTTCGACCTGGCGGGCTGGACGTCCAGTTACACCGGGGAGCCGATCCCCGAGGACGAGATGCGCACCTGGGTGGAATCGACGGTGTCCCGCATCCGCGGCACCGGTGCCCGCCGCGTTCTGGAGATCGGCTGTGGTACCGGACTGCTGCTGTGGCGGCTCGCCCCGCACACGGAACAGTACGTGGGGACCGACTTCTCCGCCTCGACCCTCGACTCCTTGGGACAGGCCCTGCGGACCGGGGGGCTCGACCACCGGGTCAGGCTCACGCACCGCGAGGCGGACGACTTCACGGGCTTCACGCCAGGCGAGTTCGACACGGTGGTGGTCAATTCGGTGGTCCAGTACTTCCCGGACAAGGCGTACCTCGATCGCGTCCTGCGTGGCGCCGCTCGCCTTCTGGCGCCCGGCGGCACTCTGTTCGTCGGTGACGTACGGAACCTGGCCTTGCTGACCGCGCACCACTGTTCCGTGGAGTGGTCCAGGGGAGCGCGAGGCGCACGGCTGGCGCGGCAGGTGGCCCGGCAGACCGCTCGGGAGAGGGAGCTCCTGGTCAGTCCGCGCCACTTCACCTCTTTCTGCGGTCCGGACAGGGAGTTCACGAGCCTGGAGGTGCTGCCCAAGCGGGGCCGGGCGCACAACGAGCTGACGAAGTTCCGCTACGACGTGCTGCTCCGGAAGGCCGGACGGCCCCGGGAGGGCACTCCGGCCGACGCGCCCGCGATGCTGGGGATGTGGTACTCCTGGGACGCCGACGGGATCACTCCCGGGTGGTTGCGCGAACGGCTGGCCGAGGGCGGGTCCTTCGGCGTCCTCGGGGTGCCCAACGCACGGGTCCGCACCGACGTAGCCCTGGCCATCGGCCAGGGCGCGCGGACGGTTCCCGACAGCGACGCGATCGACCCGGAGGACCTGTGGGAGTGGGGGGAGGAGCACGGTTACCACGTGGCCGTCAGCTGGGCGGCCGGACGGACGGACGGTTCTGTCGACGTGGCCTTCGTACCCGCCGGCGCGATCACGGAGCCCCTTTGGGCCGTGTTCCCCGACACCGGTGGGCGGTCGGGCGACACGACCAACGATCCACTGCGCGCCCACTTCCTGGGGGAGGCCCGGCGCGACCTCGTCCCGGCCGTACTCGCCTTCCTGGCCGGCAAACTGCCCAGCCACATGATCCCGTCGGCGTTCGTCTTGCTCGACCGCTTGCCGCTGACGGAAAACGGCAAGGTGGACCGCCGGGCGCTGCCCGAACCCGACGGCGACCGGCCGGACTGGCTGGGTGAGTCCACCGCACCGCGCGACGCCTGGGAAGAGATTCTCGCTGGACTGTTCGCTCATGTCCTCGGGGTGGAGGACGTGGGCGTCCACGACGACTTCTTCGAGTTGGGTGGACATTCGCTGTCCGCGACCCGTCTTGTTTCCCGTGTCCGGAGCCGGCTGGGAGTGGAGCTGCCCCTGGGGGAAGTGTTCACGTGCCGGACGGTCGCCCGGCTGACGGCACGGGTGGCCGGGGAGCGTCGCCGTACCGTTGGCGAGCTGCCGGGGCGAGTGCCGGTGGCGCGCGCGGAAGGGGCCCTGCCGCTGTCCTTCGCGCAGCGACGGCTCTGGTTCCTAGAACAGCTGGATCCCGGGACTGCTCGCTACCACGTGCCGTGCGCCGTACGACTGCGCGGCCCCCTGGACGTGGAGGCGCTGCGGCACGCCCTGGCCGGGGTGGTCCGGCGGCACGAGACGCTGCGCACCACCTTCTCGCAGGAGGGCGGGGTGCCCCGGCAGACGGTCCACGAGCCCGGACCTGTGCCCCTGCGTGTCGAGGACGTCTCCACGGCGGCCGATCCGCAGACTCAGGCCCGTGACCGGGTGGCCGACGAGCTGTCCCGGCCGTTCGACCTGATCGACGCGGCCTCGCCATGGCGGATCCTGCTGGTACGGACGGGGGTCGACGACCACGTGCTGTGCGTGGTATTGCACCACCTCATCTCCGATGGGTGGTCCCTCAGTGTCCTCCTGCGTGAACTGAGCGTGCTCTATCGGGCGTTCGACGAGGGCGTGCCCTCACCGCTTCCGGACCTGCCCGTGCAGTACAGGGACTTCGCCGTCTGGCAGCAGGAGTGGCTGACCGAGGACTTCCTCCGGCCCCAGTCGGAGTACTGGCAGGACCGGCTGGCCGGGGCGCCGGCGGCGCTGGAACTCCCCACCGACCGCCCCCGCCCGGCCGTGCCCACCGGCCGCGGCGCAACGGTGGACGTCGAGATCCCGCCCGACGTCGCCGAGCGGCTGCGCACGCTGAGCCGCGACCAGGGCGTGACGCTGTACATGACGCTGCTCGGTGCGTTTCAGGTCCTGTTGTCCCGCTGGACGGGCATCACCGATGTGGCGGTGGCCTCTCCGGCCGCCGGACGGCGGCATCCGGACGTGGAAGGACTCATCGGGTTCTTCGTAAACACGCTGATCATGCGGACCGACTGCTCGGGGAACCCCTCCTTCACCGACATCCTGCACCGGGTGAGGGAGACGGCCCTGGGCGCCTATGCCCACCAGGACCTGCCGTTCGAGCAGGTGGTGGAGCAACTCGCGCCCGTCCGCGAACGGGGGCGTACGCCGCTCGCGCAGGCCGTCTTCCATCTGCTCAACGTCCCCCGCTCCACCCTGGAGCTCACCGGGGTGCGCGGCGAACCCTTCGACACACCGGACACCACGATACGTACGGATCTTGAGTGCCACCTCACCGAGGAGGACGGGCAGCTGTCCGGGCGCATCGTCTACAGCACGGACCTGTTCGACCGCGAGACCGTCGAGCGGTTCGCCGGCCACTTCCAGCGCCTGCTGGCCGGTGTGGCGGACGACCCCGAACGGCCCGTCGGGCGGATCGGCATTCTCACCGACAAAGAGCGCGAGTCGGTCCTGCACACCTGGAACGTCCCTGCGACCCGTCTGTCGGACGGCCGGTGCTTCCACGAGCTGTTCGAAGCACAGGTACGCCGTACGCCGCACGCCACGGCCGTGCTGTGCGATCGTCGGCGCGTGTCCTACGCGGAGCTGAACGCGCGGGCCAACCAGTTGGCGCGGCTGCTGGCCGCTCACGGGGTCGGTCCCGAGACGCCGGTGGCGGTGATGCTACCCCGGTCGGTGACAGCGGTGGTGGCGCAGCTGGCGGTCGTCAAGGCCGGCGGGGCGCATCTGCCATTGGATCCGCAGCTTCCCGCCCAACGGATCTCGCTCGTGCTGGAAGACGCGCGGCCCGTCTGTCTGCTGACCGACTCCGGCACTGCCGCGGCGGTGCCCGGAACCACGGGGTGCGTCCGGCTCGTACTGGATGACCCCCGCACCGGCGCGCGGATCGGCCACTGCCCCGACGGCGACCTGACTGATGCCGAGCGCGGGGCACCGCTGTCCGTGGACTCGCCCGCGTACGTGATCTACACCTCGGGGTCGACGGGCGCGCCGAAGGGGGTGGTCGTCACCCACCGCGGCCTGGAGCCGCTGCGCGTCTCGCTGGCTCGGCGGCTGGGGGTGACCGGGGACAGCCGGGTGCTGCGATTCGCCTCGCCGGGTTTCGACGCCGCCTGGGGAGAGATATGCCTGGCGCTGCTCAGCGGGGCGACGCTGGTGGTCGCCGACACCGCGCAGCTGCTCCCCGGGCCCGCGCTATGCGCCCTGGTGGCGGAGACGGGAGTAACCGTGCTCTCCCTGCCCCCCAGCGCGCTGGGGATGCTGGATGAGAAGACCTTCCCCGAAGGAGTCACGGTGGTGGTGGCGGGCGAGGCGTGCCCTCCCGGACTGGTCGACCGGTGGGCCCCGGGCCACCAGATGGTCAACGCATACGGACCGACGGAGACCACCGTGTGCTCGACGACGAGCGGTCCGCTGCGGGCTGGGCAACGCCCTTCGCTCGGGTCGCCGATCGCCAACACCCGGGTCTACCTCCTGGACTCCGCCCTGGATCCCGTCCCCCTCGGCGTACCCGGCGAGATCCACATCGCGGGTGACGGACTCGCCCGCGGCTACCTTAAACAACCCCGCCACACCGCCGACCACTTCGTCCCCGACCCCTACGGCCCTCCCGGCACCCGCCTCTACCGCACCGGCGACCTCGCCCGCCGCCACCCCGACGGCCACCTCGAATTCCTCGGCCGCACCGACCAACAACTCAAAATCCGCGGCTTCCGCATCGAACCCACCGAAATCGAAACCACCCTCACCCAACACCCCCACGTCCACACCGCACTCGTCACCGCACACAGGGCCGCGGACGGTCCCGCTGTCCTCGTCGCCTACTGGACTTTGGAGCCCACGGCTGCTCCGGGAGCGGACCCGTCCCCGGCGGAGCTGCGCCGCCATGTGTCCGATCGGCTGCCGAGGCACATGGTGCCGTCCGCCTTCGTCCGCCTAGGCAGCCTGCCGCTGACGCCCAGCGGCAAGGTGGACCGGGCGGCGCTGCCCGCCCCGGTGTTCTCCGCCTCCGAGTTGTGGCAAGCCCCTCGCACGCCCACCGAGGAGGCCGTGGCCGAGGTCTGGGGGCGGGTCCTCGGTGTGGAGCAAGTGGGCGTGGAGGACAACTTCTTCGAGCTCGGCGGTCACTCCTTGCTGATTCCGCAGGTAATCGCCCGCGTCCACGAGCGGCTGTCGGTGAAGTTGCCCGTGGAGACGGTGTTCTCGTGTGAGACGGTGGCCACACTGGCCGCCGCCGTCGACCGGGCGAAGCGGCCGGAGGCACGCCCGGTACGCCGGGTGGACCTCGTGGCGGAAGCGGTGCTCGACCCGGAGATCACCGCGGTCCCGCACGGACGGACGCCAGCCGGTGCCGCGCCCTCGGCGGCCGCACGGCTCCTGCTGACCGGTGCCACCGGCTTCCTGGGAGCCTTCCTGCTCCGCGAACTGCTCGACAGCACCGACGCCGAGGTGTGGTGCTTGGTACGCGCCCCGGGAGGGCAGGAGGCACACGAGCGGATCCGCCGCAACCTGGAGGGGTACGGCCTCTGGGACGGGGTCAGGCACCAGCGCATCGTCGCGGTTCCCGGGGACCTGGAGCTGCCGTTGCTGGGGCTGGGTGCCGAGCGCTTTGCCTTACTGGCCGACGCCGTTGACGTGATCCACCACAACGGCGCCGCCGTCAACGGCGCCGCCCCTTATCACCGGTTGAAGGCGGCCAACGTCCTCGGGACACAGGAGATCCTCCGGCTGGCCACCCGCTCCCGGATCAAACCGGTGCACTACGTGTCGACCTCCGCCGTCGCCCTCGGCACCGGCACGCCCCCTTCCCGTCCCCTGCCGGAGCGCCGCGCCGACCCGGCCCTGCTTCCGCCGGGCGGTTACATCGCGAGCAAATGGGTCGCAGAAGAGCTGGTGCGCACCGCCGGGGCCCGCGGCGTACCCACCGCCATCCACCGTCCCGGACGGGTCAGCGGCGACTCCCGGACCGGCGTGTGCGGGAGGGACGACGCGTTCTGGAACCTAGTACGGGCCATGGTGGCGCTCGGCGCCGTCCCCGAACTGCCCGGAGCCCACGGGTTCACGGGTTCGGGGGCGGACGTAGGTCTCGTTCCCGTCGACTACGTGGCCAGGGCGATCGTGCACCTGTCCACCAGCCGGTCCGCGCACGGTGAGACGTACCACCTCACGGGTGACCGGCCGGTCGCCTTCGGCACCGTGGTACGACGTCTCGTCCGCAGCGGCTACCGGCTCGACAGGGTGCCCTACGCGCAGTGGTGCGCGCTGCTCGACGACGGCCCGGCCGAGCTGGCTCCTGCCCGGCTGCTGGCCGGAACGCTCCAGGATTTTCCCCGAACAGGTGCTTTCCGCTTCGATCGCCGCAACGTCCTCGCCGGGCTCGCCGGATCACCGGTGTGCTGCCCGGGCGTCGACGCGAGCCTGCTGGACACCTACATCGGCTACTTCGTGGCCTCCGGTTTCCTTCCCGCTCCGCCGCCGCCCTCCGGGCGTCGGTGAACGGGCCCCATTCGTCGTCTGGTTCAGGAGGCGCCCCCGTGGACAGCACCACGAAGCACCGCAGCCCCGCCCTCGCACAGCAGTCGTACGCGGATTTCCTCACCGACCGGATGGCACGTGCGTGCGACGCGCTCGGCATCGTGCAGGGACTGTCCCGACCGGTCCTGCGGGAGGTCCGCTCGTTGCTCGACCCCTGGGGGCGGCAGCCGATCGGCGCTCGCAGCCGCTACCCGTCCGCCGTATCCCACGACGGCTTTCCCGCCGAGCTGTCCGTCAACTGGAGCAGTGGACCGCCGCAGGTGCGCATCCTATTCGAATCGCTGGGCGACCCCATGACACCGCTGTCCTGTCGGCGGGCCGGAGTCGCGCTAACCGGCAGGCTCGCCGCACGACCGGGTGTGTCCCTGGACCGGTACCTGAAGATCGAGGACCTGGTCCTCCCCTCACCGCCGGAGCCCGAGCCCGGACTGATATGGCACTCGCTGGCCTGGACCCCGGGCCGCTCCCCCCGGTACAAGGTCTACTTCAGCGCACAGGCCCGAGGACGTGCGCATAGCCACCACCTGGTGGCAGAGGCGATGGGGAGGCTGGGACTGAGCACCGCGTGGAGCCAAGTCCGGGGCCTTCTCGGGCCGTCCGAGGACCAGGAGCACGAGCTGGAGTTCCTGGCGCTCGACCTCAGTGACACCCCGCGCTCCCGGGTCAAGGTCTACTATCGGCACCACGCCCCGACGGCGGCGGTGCTCAACCGGGTTGCGGGCCTGTCCGGTCACCACAACGCCGAGCGCGCGACGGCGGCATACCGCCGGATACTGGGCGAGGCCATGGTGCGGCAGTCCCTGCCCATCCCTAACGAACCCCTGACGTGCCTGGCCTTCCTCCAGGACCACGATATCCCGGTTGAGGCCACGACCTATCTCCGCCTCCCCGGCCTGGTCGGTTCCGACGAGGAGGCGCGCGGCCGGGTCAGCAGTCTGATGGAGGCCGAGGGGATCGACCCCGCTCCGTACCGCTCGATGATCGAGTCCCTGGCGCCCGGACCGCTGTCGCGGACCACCGGGCTGCAGGAGCTGGTCAGTGTCAGGTGCGGCCGCCGGACCCCCGACGTCACGCTGTACCTTCGTTTCGCTGCCTACCCATCGGACTGACGGGGCAGCGGCCGACCCAGGTGTCAGGGGTCGAGGCCCATGGCTGCCTGGAGTCTGTCCAGCACGCTGGCCGACTCGCTGCGCCTGCCCACCCGCCCGTGCCCCGTCCGCACGAGGTCGGCGAACGTCTCAGCCTGCAGTTCCTCACGAGTGGTGTAGCGGGAGCGACCGAGGAGCCGACGGATCAGGTCGGGATGGAGGTCGGGCAGGAGCCCGCCGATGAGCAGCCGACCGGTGTCATCGTCGAGCAACACGTGGTGGTCGAACAGCAGGTGCCCGATCTCGTGGAGCACGATGTGCTCCTGGTGCGGAAGCACGGTGTACCGCTCGAAGAAGATGTGGTCGTCGGTGTCGGTGGCCAGTAACAGGCCGCACATGCCGGAGACGGCGGCCTGCGGCGGCAGGGGGTGGAGGTGGAGCGGACGCTGCCGCTGCTCGGCCAGCCGCTCGCAGAACGCCTCGATCGAGAAAGGGTTCGGTACCGTGATCCGGCGCAGGATCGCTTCGCACTCTCGACGTATGTCGGCATGCCGGTAATCCGTACGCACGTCCTCTGAACCCTTCCTCGCGCAGTGGTTGTCAGGAGAAGGACGGGCATTCCCGGGGATGTCCTCCACGCGTCGGCGGCCGGTCAGGAGCCGGACTCCGGGGATTCTTTCGGTGATGCGCCGTCGTTTCCGTCCGTACTGGGAAGGTTCTGCGCTCTGCGGGCCTCGTTGACTATGGCGAGCAGAACGTCCAGGCTCGCCGGGGAGAGCCCCTCGGCTCGCAACGCCAGATTGCGGACCTTGGTGTCCCGCAACGCCGTGGCGAGTGCCAACTGCGTACTCACTCGTTCCGACACCTCGTCGTTGAAGAAGAACTCGGGTGGAACGCCGAAGAACTCGGCGAGAACGTCGAGCTGCTCAAGGGTCACGTTGGACTTCTTGCCCGTCGCCAGTTCCCACAGATAGGTGCCGGAGATCGTACCGCCGGTCGTCTCGCTGATCTCCTTGGCGAGTTTGGCGTATCCCGGGCGCCTGCGCTCGTCCGGATAGACGGTCTCAATGAGTTCGTTGAGCCGCTGGGCGAGCTTGCGGGGCAGTGGCCGCTCGGCTCCCCGAGGTGATGACCTGTCGCTGCCCATGTGCCACCTTCACGTGAAGAGGGGGAGCCCAACGCTTCCGGCCTGTCCGCTGGGGCGAACAGACTACCTCCTCAAACCAATACAGCCGTCCGGCAGGGTACACAAGACGCCCGGCGGGGGCTCGATGACGCAGGTCGACGACATGGGCGACCTACCGACCGACGTGGACGCCGTCTACACCTCGCGGTGGCGGACGACCGGCAGCAGCAAGCCCGATGTTCACTGGCGGGACGTCTTCCGTCCCTTCCACGTGGACACGGCCCTGATGAACCGCTGGCCCGGAGCGGTGTTCCTGCACGGCCTGCCCGCCCACCGCGGCGAAGAGGTCCGGTGAGGTCCTGGAGGCAAGGCCCTCGCTGGGTGCACGGCCCGACGGTCCAGAAGAAGGAGAAGTGATGAGCGAGGGCACGCAGGACCGCGACGACCTCACCTACCAGATCGTGGTGAACCACGAGGAGCAGTACTCGGTCCGGCCCACCGACAGGGACGTTCCCGACGGGTGGCGGGGCGAGGGCACCACCGGTACCCGTGAGGAGTTCCTGGACCACATCGAACGCGTCTGGGTCGACATGCGCCCCCTGAGCGTACGACGCTGCGGGGAGACCGGGGCCGACGTGCCAGCCGTGTCCTGAACGGTCCGGCACAAAAGGGACCGCCCGGTGAGACAGCCGGTGAGCGGCCGGCGGTTCAGCGGTAGCCGAGGAGGCCGTCGTCGAGTTCCGCCTGGTCCCCGTCCCGGAGTGCGAAAAGCGCCTGCTGGAGCGCGAAGGTCCCACGAACGACCGGGACGCGTTCGGCCTCCTGCCGGAGCGAACCCGCCTCGTGCTCCACGATCTTTCGTACCAGCTCCTCGCCGTAGCTGGCCTGGATCGCGGCCAGGTCCACCGCCTGGTCACCCATGGCCACCTCGTCCCAGTCCACCACGCCGCTGAGTCGAGGCAGTCCGTCCACGGTCTCCCACAGCACGTTCTCGCCGCCGAGATCACCGTGGACGACGGCGCTGGTGAGGTGCGGGAGGGAATCCAGGGCGTCCAGTTCCCGGACGGCGCGTTCCCGGCCTGCGTCGGACATCAGCGGAAACAGCTCTTCCCGGACGTTGGCGGCGAACTCCTGCCACCGGTTCCGCGCGGTGTGCGGGAGCGTCCTTCCCGCGGTGCCGCTCGACCCGGCACGCGCCAGTCCGCGCAAGAGCCCGGCGAACTGGGCTGCGGACGCCTGCAGGACACGCGGGTCGGCCAGCTCCGCGGCGTCCAGCGGGGATCCGGGTACACGGCTCAGGACGAGGTACGGCTTCGGCTCCTTGCCCTCATCCAGGGGAACCGGTGTATGGAAACCCAGGTCGAGCTCGGCGAGAGAGCGGAGCACGGCCGCCCGCTCCGGTAGTCGTGCTCCCGCCGCGTCCGTCCTGGCGAAGCAGACCACGCGTTCCGCACCGACCACGACGTCGTGGAACTGTCCCCGGTGAGCCAGGAGTCCGTCCCTGCCCTCGTCCGGCATGAGCCGCTTCACCGTTTCGAGGTGCTCGTCGATGATGTCCATCGGTCTCCATTCCCTTGCTCACAGGTTGTCTTCCGGTGCGTCGAAGGCAAGGCCGAGCTGCCAGATGAACAGTGCGGCGTGGATCCGGTCCCGAAGGTGGAGCTTGGACAGGATGCGCGAGACGTGGCTCTTCACCGTCGCTTCGCTGAGATTGAGCCCGCATCCGATCTCGCGGTTGTTGCTGCCCTTCGCGATGAGGCGAAGGACTTCACGCTCTCGTGCGCTCAGCAAGCGCAGTTCCGTCGGGACGTCCCGGGCCCTGGGGACCAGCCGGAAACCGCCGAAGAGGCGGCGAGTGACGCCCGCCGGCAGGAACGCCCCTCCCCCCGCCACCGCGCGGATGGCCGCCACGAAATCGCTCTGCGGGGAGCTCACCGGGAGGTACGCCTTGACGCCCGCCTCCAACGCCTTGTGCAGCAAGGTGTCGGTGTCGTCCTCAGCAACCATCACGGCCCCCAGAGAGGGCTCGCCGGAAAGCAGATGGAGGAGCTCGAACCCCTTGGGTGCCAACAGGGACGAGCCGATGATCATCACTTGTGGTCCGGCCTTCTCGGCAACCGTGAAGAGTTCGTCACGGTCACGAGCCGGAATGACGTCCACCTCGGGAGTGCGCTCCAGAAGCGCCATTATCCCGCTTCGGTACACATCCTTTTCCTCCGCGAGTACGACGCGCAGAACGTCCTCACCGCCCGTTGTTACGAGTCCCGCACTGGCGTACCGCCCGGTCGACATCAGCGCCATCACCCCCTCCCGCACAGGTGGATGAGGCGGGGTAATCGTGGACTCAGACCCGCGCATGCCAGGCAGATCGGGTCACGGACCGGAAAATGCATCATGCCGAGCCTCCAGGTTGGAAGCGCACGCCAACCGCAAAAAGCCACACCCTCGTCGCGAAGGGCACGTTGGGCTCTTGTGCGCAGGGTGCCGGGCAGTCGGCCAACCGCCTGCCCTCCACAGGGAAGTGATCAACCGCATTGTAGGCAGGCCCCAGAAGTCATTGTCAACTATAGCGGACGGATCTCATCGTTGGTCAGGGCCGACCCGTCGAACAAGCCTCCCCACCGGCACAAACGAGCGGCAATGCCCCGCCGCACGGGACGATGAGCGTGAGCGCGGCTTGCTCCGGCACACCTGGTTTCCCCCTGGCTCGCCTCCACGACTCAGGAACGGTGTCACACGAGCGGCCATATGCTCTGTAAAACACTTGTGGTGTACCGCGACGGCGGGAGTGTCACCGTCGCACAGGGACATTGCCCGCACCGGAGATGCCTTCGGGCCGCTTCTGCCGAGTAGCAGCGGCTCCAGGCCGAGGCGATCCAGCATGAAGGCGTCCATCAGCTCTTCGAATGTGGCGGAGTTGTCGAGAGGAGAAAAGCGCCGCCCCGGTGTCCTTCGACACCACGGTCCCCGACGGCTTGCTACGGCGGCCGGAGCCGGGGCCGGGTCGGGCAGGGCCGCAGTCGGCGTGGCGCGGCATCCGCTGCGCGAACGACTGCGCATGGCCCATATGCGCACCACCGGAGGAAACAGCCGCACCGGACAGCCGGAGAACATGCCTCCCCCCCCAGTGCGAAGGCGTCGAACTGCCTACCGGCCGGCGATGACGGTACCGGCTGAGGCCAGAGTGGAACTCGGGGTGGCCGGTAACGCCGAGCTTCCCCTGTCGGGCTCCGGGATGCACACGGCAGGCGCGGATGCGCCTCGCTGACGGCGGGGGAACTCAACACATTCATAGCGTGACAGCTGGTCAGCTGGGGCATTGCCAGCCAGATGACCGAGCAGCACGGTTCAGTGCGCAAGGTGAGTCGACTGCGCGGATCGGGCCCCGCTCTGATCCTGGTGCGTCGTACGGTCGTTTCACGGATGGCGACCGGGAAGCGACGCTGGGTCAGGGATGGGGAGGGCTTCGAGGATGGTCAATGCCCGTACGTACCCGCTGTGGCCGAACAGGGTTCCTGTTCGGGTGGTCTCTCGGTGGTCGGGGCATAGCGGCAGGGCCTCTTGGTAGCTCGGGGTCGCGATCCCAACCGAGCAGTACCAGGAGGCCCTGTTGCCGCAGTCTGTCGCGTTCGCTTCCGTGGAGTCCAACGCGCCGTCTCCTGCGTGTGACTGTCTCGCGCACAGGTTCGGCAACGCGGCGGACGGACCGGACCGCGTGCGGTGTTACGGCTCCGACCTGACGGAGGCGGAGTGGCAGGTCGTCCGGCCACTGCTGCCGATCCCCGCGTGGCTTCAGGGACGAGGCGGGCGGCCGGAGGGCTATTGCCACCGCGTGATGCTGGACGCGGTCCGCTATGTCGTCGACAACGGCGTCAAGTGGGTCAACCTGCCCTGTGACTTCCCGCCGTACCGGTGGGTGCACGCGTTCGCCTGCCGCTGGCAGGTGACAGGCTTGCTCGCCGAGTTCCACGACCGGCTGCGCGACAAAGTGCGCCAGAAGGAGGGTCGTGAGGTGGACCCGACGGCCGCCATCGTGGACTCGCAGTCACTGCGGGCAGCGGCGAACATCCCGCGCTCCACGACCGGCTGGGACGGCGGCAAAAGGGCGGGCGGGCGCAAGCGGCATCTGGTGGTGGACTGCCTCGGCCTGGTCCTTGCCGTCGCGGTGACCGCAGCGAACGTGCAGGACCGGGACGCCGCAGTGCCTCTGCTGGAACGGCTGCGCAGGCTGTACTTCTCCGTCCGGCTTGTCTGGGCGAACGGCGGCTATGCGGGGCGGCTGGTCGACTGGGCGGCCGAGAAGCTCGACCTCACGCTCGAGATCGTCAAACGCTGCGACGACACCACGGGGTTCGTGGTGCTGCCGCGCAGGTGGGTGGTGGAAAGAACGCTGAGCTGGCTCACCGAGTGCGGCCTGCACCCGCTCGGCCTCCTCCCGCAACCGCGCGACCTCTTCCCGGGCCTTCTTCTCCCGAGCCTCCAGCAGACCGAGCACCGACGGCACCAGCCACCTCCACAAGCGAGACGAACGGAACAACCACGCCCATCTCTCCCGCCGCCAGGAGGAGTTCATGCCCACCCAGCCCCAACCAAACGATCACGTTCGGAAAGCGGATGGCGTCTCAGACCGGCCAGGTCGGCGCGGGCGGTCTTCAGCAGGGCGAGGGCCGTAGCTACACGTTCTCGGCACGGTCGTCCAGTTCCTCGTCCAAGCCAGTCGCGGTCCTTAAGTAGTCGGCGGCCTGATCGGCGCACTTCGAGGTGTCCGTGTGACGTAGTGACTAAAGCCTATGAAATTCTCTTTCAGATGCTTAGTGGAGTGACGCGATCGGGGGAATCCACGGTGGAGGCTGAGCCTGAATCTGAAGGTGAGCGCGTCTCTGCGTTACCCGACGGGGAGACTCCTGCCCCCGGGGCCGTAACACCACGCGCCAGGAACGATGCACTCACCACGGCTCATTTGCTCCCCTTTCACCTGCGCGAGTACGACGCCGTACGTCGGTCTGCTCGAGGCAATCGGAAGGACTACGCCCTCGATCGACTGCCGATAGGGGAAGGTGGTCAGGCGCGAGTCTTCATCGCCACTCATAAGCCCTCCGGCTGCCGCGTCGCGGTCAAGAAGCGGAGCTCGATGGGCGATAGAGGGCGGCGCCGAACGCGGCGTGAGATTGAAGCAGCACAGGCACTTGAGGCTAACCCTCACATTATGCCTGTCCTCGACTTCTGTCCCGCCTATGAGTGGTTCGTCATGCCGCGTGCCGAAGCCACCGCCGAAGAACGCCGGGCCGAACTACAGGGACCGGATGCGCTGCACACACTGGTCAATTCCATAGCCTCCGCGCTGGCGGATGCTCACGCGGCCGACTGGCTTCACCGTGACGTCAAGCCCTCCAATATCCTTCTCCTCGACGGCCGGTGGACACTGGCCGACTGGGGCATCGTGCGTCGTCCACGCGGCCAGACGACCGGACTGCTCACGAGGGACGGTATCGGCACTGAGCAGTTCGCCGCGCCGGAACTGTCCGTCAATCCGCACGAAGCGACTCACGCCAGTGACATCTACAGCCTCGGCCAGGTAATCGGCTGGATAGTCACCGGTCGCAGCCCGCAGGCGAACGTGCCGCTTCTTCCCGATCCGGGCCATCGTTGGTACGGAGTGGTCCGCCGCGCCACGCAATTGGACCCGTTGCAGCGGCCGCAGGACATAGACGCTTTCCTCGCCCTGGTAGACCGCGAGACCACCTCTGCCTCCGGTCCCCCTCAGGTCCGTGCACAAGCATTGCTGTCCCGGTACACCGGTGGGGACGAGAGTGCTGTCTACGATCTTGTAGCCATGGCAGCCGATCGCCCAGACGACTACAAGTTGTACTTGGAAGGGCTGGCACAGGTCGCCGTTGATGCCGCTGGTCCGGTGTTGGCCCGCGACGTCTCCCAGGCCGGCGCAGTTATGCGCGCTATGGCTGGACATGTGATGGGGGACGGCCAGAGGCGAGCCGAACCACAGGAGGCCGATCGCGTCCTCAGCTGGCTGTCTTCTGTAGCCGCCTACGCAGTACAGGAAGGGCAGTACCAGCTCCTCGATCAAGCGACACGGGCCATGTGCGTTTGGGATGGCGCTTTCAGCTACGGGCGACCCCAACCTGGCATCAGAGCCTGGCTGCGCACATTGTCCGGCCAGGCGGCCGCCGTCATTGCCGCCGTACTCCGGGATCATCCTGACAGCGCACGCCACTTCAGCTTCCTGGCCCAGGACCAGGGCGTTCATATCGACATCCGAAACGCTGTGCACATACCGGAGCGCGGCGCTGGCCGGCTCCCGCTCGTCCCGGCCCAGACTGTGGACCGTCAGCCGCGCAGATCGACCACCCTCCCTGATGTCCTTCGAGGCCAGATACTGTCCCGCCTGTACGATCAAGCCGACAGGCTGGACTGGACCCGCATGAGCGATGCCGCGAGGACAGAGCTGTACACCCAATGGGTGCGGGGACCCCTCTATTGGTGGGGTGCTCCTCCCGTACCTTGGCTCGAAACAACGTGTCCGCGCGTGGTTCAAAGACATGGCGATGAGAGAGTTTCCGCGTGCTCAAGAGGGCAGAGGCCCCATGGCCGTATACGCACCCAGGGTCTTCCGTGGAGTCGAAGAGATCGTCGCAGCAGTCTGTGGGTCGGATGGAGAAATCGTTCCAGGGTCCGTGGCTGCCAAACCCAATCGTTTCATCGCGACCAACGGTGAGAGCAGATACTTCGTCGTTTGGGGCAGTCCGAGCGGATTCCGCCACATGATCTGGGCAATCATGAAGATGGCCGCTGACTCGAAGGAGGAACCCGTTATCGTCCTGACCACCCGTCTTGGCGACCCCGCCGACCCTGCGGCCCGAGCGGAGCAAGAGGCTATCGCGCGCCGCAGTGGTGTGCGTCTCGTGTACCTGAGCCGAGACCTACACCCGCACTCTGATCCTGCACGGTGACGCAGCCCTGGACGACCTCCCCTCTCGCACCTACTACGCCAAATGCCGGGCCCGGGGCAAGACACACGCCACCAAGCCGGAACTGGCGCGCACGACGGTCCTCGCTCGGCTCCGCGTTGCCCATCGCTTGGGTCACCGCCGATGCCGCCTACGGGCCGTCGTGACCGGCGCCCCGGACGACGCCTGGGAGCGGATCTCCTGCAGAGACGGCGCGAAGGGCCCGCGGAACTACGACTGGGCGGCAGCGGCTGGGTACCTGAGGTGTGGCAGGCGATGAAGGCTGGGCCCCCGCTGCCCGGGGCGGCTCCACAGGGCGGCAAGGGACGGCCCGCCGGGAAACCCACCACAGCACGGCCCCAGGCCGCCACCGGAATACGTACCAATATCGTGCACCAGCTGAAGGGCGACCAGGCCGACAGCGTGCTGCTGTTGCTGCCCGAGGCAGGCAGTGTGCACCGCTGGGCCACGCAGGACCCGTCCGCCGACGAGGTGCTCCGCGTCTGGTATGCCGCCATCACCCGCGACTGCCGCCTCGCCGCTCTCGCACTGCCCGAAGAAGAAAACAACGCACTTGCCCAGTTGCTGACCGGCCGCCAGGTACCGATGCGCGTCGCCGGACCTGTGCGCGGAGGGCCTTCACCCTGTGGTCTTCCACGAGGGCGGTACGGGCTTGCTGCATCGCGGCCAGCCAGCGTTGACGGGTCTCCTCCTCTTTGCGCTGTTGGGCCAGCCGTCGTTCGTTCTCAGTGCGTGCGCGGTGGGCGATTTCTCGGAGGAGAGCAGGGAGTTTGTCTTCCAGACGCCAGCGTTGCCGGTCTCCCCAGCGGTAGCGGCGACCCGGATGGGCGTAGGAGTGCTCGATGCCGAGCTCGAGCTGGTGAGATGGGCGCGTGGTCTGCGACGTCACGCGCTGCCAGGTGTATTTCACGCCGCTGGGATCGGGAATCACGTCGGAGCCTTCGCTGAAGAAGAGCGGGAAGGAGCTGTCGGCGGCGGTGATCACCAGGCTGCCCGCAGAACCGGTCGCCGGGGCGCTGACGGTGTAGTTCTTGTCTTCCACGGCGCTGCAGAGGGCGTGGAGGATGCGGCGGGCACGGGGCTGGCAGCTGAGGCAGACCGGGATGTGCGCTTGTGCAGCGGCAGGGTGGAGGCGGTCTGGGGGCAGGTCGTCGGGAACGGGGACAGCTTCGTCTGCGGGTGTGGAGCCGGGGGGTGGGGGATCCGGGGCGCGGGGTGATGAACAGGTCGCCTTTGTCGCGTCCGGTGTGCTGCAGGTGGTGGCCGTCGGGGACCAGGTGGTCTACTCGTGCGGCATAGAGGGTTCGGCGCCAGCAGGCGCGTTCGTCCGGGGTGGGGTCGGTGATGTGCAGGGTGCCGCCCGTTTGCAGGAGTCTGGTGATCAGCTCGACTGCCTCGGTTGCTGCTGGGGTGGAGGCAGACGGGCGTGGGGCGAGCATGGGGTCGGTCTGGGCCAGGTGCTGGCGGCCGGCCTCGGTGGGCGCGGCGCTCCAAGAACCATTAGCCCGTGTCAGGGTGACCAGGCCCCGGTCGCGCAGGGCGTAGACCGTCACGGCGAGGCCGCGGTCATCGGAGGTGACCGGGGCATCGCCGTGGCAGATGCGGCGCAGCACGTCGAGTTGGCGCTTGTTCAGCTTGGTGCGGGCCACGGTTCTGTTCCTGTCGTCGGT
The DNA here is from genome assembly GCF_055597465.1 of Streptomyces yongxingensis. Classification (NCBI taxonomy): domain Bacteria; kingdom Bacillati; phylum Actinomycetota; class Actinomycetes; order Kitasatosporales; family Streptomycetaceae; genus Streptomyces; species Streptomyces yongxingensis. The sequence continues at coordinate 11,104,894 of NZ_CM145717.1, read as the reverse complement.
GCCAGGATGGTCGAGGTGGTGTCAGTTGTCGCGCTCGGCCTGGCGCAGTGTTTCGAGGGGGATTCCGAGTTCCCGCTCGAGGCGGTCGGCGGCTTTCGTCTGTCCGGCGTGGCGGAGGCAGCCGATGGCCTGTTCCATGAGCTGGCCGATGCGGAGCACTTCCTCACGCAGGGCCTTGAGCTCTTCGATGCTCTCGACAGCTTCTGCTCCGCACCATTCGCGCAGCAGGTCGCGGGCTGGTTTGAAGTGGCGGTCGGTCTCCGCGCAGATCTCGGGGCTGATGTAGGTGCCGGAGTTTTTGCCGCGCCCGCGGTAGTAATGGCAGTAGATGGCTGCATTCTGCGCCTTGCGGTCCTGCTCGTCCAGCAGTGCTGCCAGGTGATCGGCTTGGGTGCGGACCAGCCGGCGAGCGACTTCCAAGGTCGTCGGCCAAGGAGCGATGACGATACCGTCGGAGTCGGTGAAGGTGCGTGGATCGGTGTGGAAGAGGCTTTCGGGGACGTCCAGGAGAGCCTTCAGCGCGGCCACGTCTTCGATGTACAGCACTCCTCGGTCGCGGAGGTTGAGGCCGAAGGACACCAGCCCGTCCCACAGATGTTCGTCATGCAGCGTGGTGATGGCGTGGAAGGCGGTGTCCTCCGCGTCCGGGCCGTCCTGCGTCAGTTCGTTCCACCGCTTGTCGCGCGCCAGCCATGCATCCTTGTCCTGCCAGCGGATACGCAGCCGGGCGGACGGCACCCATTCCTCCCGGCCTTCGGCTTCCTCGGAGACGAAGCGCACCTTGATGCGCAGTGGGCGCTGCGAGCCGATCTTGAGGACCTCGACCTCCTCGACCGGGCCGTGATGCGGTGCTACTCGGTAGGCCCACCGCTCCCCCACCTCCATACGACGCTCCTCCCATCCCTCGAAGCCGTGCATCCACCATCTTGCTCCTGCCGTCGCCGCCCCAGCCTTGTCCGCGAGCTGCCGCCGAATCCACCAGCCGGACGTGTCGGGCACAGAGGCCGGTCCCGCCGTTGCTGATGACGTCCGGGGTCATTGCAAGAGACCTGGTAGGGCTCACGCAAACCTTGCCCACCTCGGCCGGGCAGCAAAGTCTCCGGGACGCGATGCCGGTAGCGGTTTGTATCTTGAGGGCGGTGCGGTCGTGCTCTTCCTATCGGCACAACCGGATGCGGTGGCTTCACGACACGGATGGGGGCGCCGGTGGTGTGAAGGCGTGGATGTGCGAGCTTGGCCTCGGTGCCGCCAACTGGCGCGCTCGCTGAGACGTGGCTTGCGACCATTGACATGCGATGGTGGAGGCGGCTGGCTGACCTCAGGCGGCCAGGGCGGTGTCCTTCCCGAAGACTTCTTCGAAGGGATGGGCCCGGTGTGTGGCGACCAAGGTCCAGGCTCCGCTGGGGTGGTGGCGGGTATGCATGCTGGAGTGACGGACCTCGGAGGGGGTCAGTACTTTCAGGTCGCCGAAGACGTAGTAGAGCGGCGTTGGGGCGTGGGTGGCGGTGAAGAGTAAGCCGGCGTTCAGCCGCCTTCGATGGTCTTAGCGTTGGCCTGCAGACTGAAACCTTCCTCCCGCAGCAGGCCGGCGACCGTGTCGGCGGAGACCCGGTGGCCCTGCCGGGTCAGCTCCGCTGCCAGCTTCCGGGTCGACTTCGTCGTCCACCGCAGCGGCGACATCGGATCGCCCCGCTCGTCGGGCTCGACCAATGCCAGCAGCGCGGGCAGCAGCCCCGGGTCCAGCTCACTGGCCTTCTTCCGGCCTCCGCCAGGACGACGGACCCGCCGCAACGGCGCCTGCCCAGACTCCAGTTCAGCCACCCCGCGTGAGACCGTGCCCTCCCGGGCCCCGGCCGCAGCGGCGACGAGCCTGATCCCACCATGCCCCAACGACCTCGCTTCCGCCCCTATGGCAAGCCGGCGCTGTCGCTCGTCCAGGTGCGGCAACAATGCTTGGAACTTCGCGGCCAGGACGGCCTCGATCCCCTCCGGTCTCCCCATACCAGAACAACGATCCCCGCAGCTGGAAGCCACGACTTGATTCCCTGCAAGCCCTTAGAACTCATAACAGAATGCGTCGTCTGTAGCATGGCTGGTTCCTTGGCGGCCTGATACCGAGGTGTCCTAGAGTCGCCGCATGCGGCGAAGGACGGGACTAGCGATAGCTGGGGTTGCAGCCCTGGCCTGGGGCGAGTGGCTGAACTGGCGTTGGTCTCGAGCTCTCGTGGGGAATAGCGGGGGCGCCTCCACGGCCGTGGTGGTGTGCGGGTACCGGAATCCCCAAGCGACGGCGAACTTGATCAACCGATGGCGAGTCCGTGCTGGAATCCGCTCCATCGCCGCTGACGGTGCGAATGGGACCTGCGTGATCTTCAGCGGCGGTGCGGCTGGCGGCGGTGTTGCGGAAGCCCAGCTGATGGCTGACTACGCGAAGTCGGTGCTTGAGTTCGATGGCACGGTGCTCCTCGAAGACCAAAGCGCGACGACGTGGGAGAACATCACGAACGTGATCCCACTGCTTGAAGACGTGGATCGCATCAAGATCGCCTCCCAGCCGGCTCATGCGCTCAAGGCCCGTGCGTACTTGCGGCGGCAGCGCCCCGATCTTGCAGAGAGGCTGGTGCGCGCGGATGACTACCGCCCTGGCGAGTGGATGGTCGTCAAACCGCTGTTGGCTCTGTACGGACTTTGGACACTCCGCGGCCTCAAAGCCGAGGAGCGGAAGGTCTCGCTGTAGACAGCCGCTGTCGCTTGGCCTCACAGGTGATGGTTCTTGAGCCGACGCCAGCAGATGATGCTGCATCCCAGAGTGAGGAGGGCTTCGTGGATGTCATCGCGGATCTCCCAGCGGATCCGCAGGCGGCGGAACGAGTACAGATGGGCGAATCCGCGCTCCACGACCCAGCGTTGGATACCCAGACCGGAGCCCTGCTCGGTGCCGCGGCGGGCAATCAACGGTTTCACGCCGAGATCCCAGACGAGACGGCGGTACTTGTCGTGATCATAGCCCCGGCCGCCCAGCAGCACATCCCGGCGGCGTCGGGGCCGGCCACGCTTGCCTCGCACCGGCGGCACAGCTTGCAGAAACCGGATGAGTTGAGTGACCTCGTTGCGGTTGCCACCGGTCAGGGTGACGGCAAGTGGGATTCCAGTGGCGTCGGTGATCAGGTGGTGTTTGCTGCCCGTCCTGCCCCGGTCGACGCGGCTTCGTCCGGTCTTGGAGCCCCCTTTAACGCTCGGATATGACAGCCGTCGACCGCCGCCCGGGAGAAGTCCAGGGCGTTCACGCTGCGGAGCTTGGCCAAGAGCACCACGTGCAGTCGGCGCCATAGCCCGGCCTCAGTCCACTCGGCCAGACAGCGCCAGCAGGTCATACCCGAACCGAAGCCGAGTTCCTGCGGCAGATATTCCCAGGCGATCCCCGTGTGCAGCACGAACAGGATGCCCTGGAACACCAGCCGGTCCGGATGACGCTTGCGCCCGGGATACCGGGCCCGACGCTCCACCTTCGGCAACAGCGGCTCGATCACCGCCCACAGCTCGTCGTCGACTTCCACGGCTTCGGCCGCGCCACCCCGCACCCCCAGAACACCAGCTCCGGAGTGATCCAACCACCTCAGAGATCATTGCGTTAGGAGTTCTCATAGGACTCCGTCAGGTCTGTCTTGATCTAGGTGTTGTGGTCCTGGTGGGGAGGGGCTGGTGGGGAGGGGCTGGAGGCAAGTGGTGCAGGTGCCGGTCCAGCACCTCAGGATGTCTTGGGGGCGTCGAGGATCTGGTAGAGGGTGAGTGCGGTCCAGGTGCTTTTGGGGCCAGCCGTTGTTCGGTGAGGAAGGCGTGGGCGGCGGTCACGAGGGTGACGTGGTGGTGCCAGCCGGGCCAGAACCGGCCTTCGAAGTGGTCCAGGCCCAGGCCGTGCTTGAGTTCGCGGTAGTCGTGCTCGATGCGCCGGCGGACCTTGGCCAGGCGGACCAGGTCGGCGATCGCGGTGTCGGCCGGCAGGTTGGACAGCCAGTAGTCGGTGGGAGCCTCGGCCTCTTCGGGCCATTCGACCAGCAGCCAGCAGTCGGGCAGGATGCCGTCCCACCAGCCCTGTTCGGCCGAAGCGGCGGCCCGGATAGGGCGCTCGACGGCGTTGCCGGCCGGGCGGACGCGCACGGCGGCGAAGCGGGAACGTAACTCGCCGCGTGAGCCCTGCCGCCAGGCGAGGGAGGTGAACGCCTCCTGCCCGAGGCCGGTGGCAAGGGCTGCCACTGAGAGTGCGGGGTGGCGGTAGCGGGGCTGGGGCCAGCAGCCGACGGGGCCCTTGCGGGCCGGGGCTGTCGGTTGGGTGTCGAATGGATGGGCGGTCACGTCCGCGCGGACGGCCAGCGTGTAGTCGATTCCCCGCTCTGCCAGGCCGGCCCGCAGGTGGGCGTTGGTGCCGTAGGCGGCGTCGGCCACCACGGCCGACGGCCTCATGCCCCATCCGGCCAGCGTGTCGAGCATGTCCAGAGCCAGCCGCCACTTCTCGCGGTGCCCGGCCTCGGGCGGGATGCGGGTGACGGTCCTGCGGTCAGTGTCCGCCGCCCACTCCTTGGGCAGGAACAGCCGCCACTGAAGTGGACAGGAGGCCGTGTCACTGGCGGCGTGGACGCTGACCGCGACCTGGCAGTTGGCGCGTTTGCCCAGAGCTCCGCAGTACTGCGGAGCCACGGCGACCGACATTCTTCCGTCCATGGGCAGCGACACGTCGTCGATCACCCAGGCCGTCGGGTTGACCAGTGGCAGCACGCGTTCGCAGATCCGCCGCTGCACCGGCGCCGGGTCCAGGTGGACTGGTTCACGAACTGCTGCAGGTTCTGTTCGTTGCCGTCCGGCAGCCGCGAGGCCATGGCCTGGATCGACTTGCGGCGGCCGTCCAGCATCAGTCCCCGCAGGTAGCAGTCGCTTTTGGCCCGCTGGTCCTTGCGCACCGACGCGAACACATCAGCCACGAATAACGCCAACTTCGCCCGGACACGGTTCACTTCATGTGCGTCCATCCACCCAACATGCCTTGGAACAGGCCGAACCGGAAGACTTAACGGAGTCCTACCAGTGGCCTTCCCGGTGACCACCCTGGCCTACGCAGTGGTGGTGGAGTCCTTCGCGCGGCGCTTCTCGGACGGTGTAACCGGTGCCTTGTCCTTCCTTCCGTTGGGACTCGCCCTGGCCGCGTTCTGCACACTGCTGTCGGTGGTGGCCGGATTCGTGCCGGGCTATGTCTTCGGCCTCATCGCCGGGTACGGAACGGCCGACGAGGCCAGGCGTCGGCTTGTCGGACGAGGACGAAGGACGCAGCGTGCTCGCGGGAACGCTCTGCCTGCTCGCTGTCGCGCTGCTGGCCTGGGTGGCCCTGGAGCGTACGCATGACGGGACCTGGCTGCCCGTGCGGATGCTGGACGCCGTGCTGTCTGCCGTCTTCTTGCTGAGCGTGCAGACTCTCGTCTTCGGGCTGATACCGCTGCATATGACGGACGGGCGACGCCTGCTGGCCTGGAGCCGTCCTGCCTGGCTGGGCGTCTACGCGGTGGCGGTGATCTGCTTCGTGCACCTGCTGGTGCTGAACCGGCGGGACGTGGTGAGGCAGGGCACCGCACCCGCGTTCGCGTCCACACTCGCGCTGTTCATCGGCTTCGGCGCGCTGTCTCTGGCCTTTTGGGCCTACTTCCGCTGCCGCCCGCCGCAACCCGCCCCGGCCGATCCGCCGACTCCTCCCGCCCCGCCGGACCCGCCCGCCGCCACCGGGAGCCAACCGTAGGCGTGTCGCGTACACGGGCGCACAACTCAGCCGGAGGAACGGATGGCAGACAGCAGTGCGGGGACTCCGGCCCCGCGCCCTGGAGGACGTCGCGGGTTGCTCGTCGTCCTGGCTCTGGTGGTCGTTCTTCGTGATGATCCTCGTCCTTGCCCGATGCGTCAGCTCGGTCGACGGACCATCCGCGTCATCGACGGGCCCGTCCACCTCAACCTCGACGCAGTCGAGTGACAGCTCGGCGTCCCGTGCGACCGCGACGATGTCAGGCGGCAGCTCCCCTCCCGCCGCGACCCCGGACGACCTCGCGTCCCGACGCCCCCACCGGCGACCTTGTCATCAACGGCGTCAAGCGCGGGATCACCAGCGCGGCGGTGTTCGACAAGTACTCCTTCGACTGGGACAAGATCGTCACCGTGAGCGCGGTCGTGTTGGACGCCGTCCCCAACGGCCCCGTCATCTCTTCCTGACGCTGCTCGGAGGCCACTCATGCCGTAGGGCTTGGCAACTGGGTGCTGCGGCCAGGGCAAGGCGGTCTGCTCCCCCGTCGCCTCGTTTGCAGCAGGTCTTTCTCCTGCGCCCCGCCGGACGGCGAAGAGCCCTGCACCCTCCTGGGGAAGGCGCAGGGCTCCTGATCGCATCCCATGAAGTGGTGTAGCCGGGCGGGGTCCCGGAACACACGGGTGTCTGCCCGGGGCGTGCATCCGTTGGTGGTGCATCTCCCTGAACAAGGGCCGGCCATCGCGCAAGTCTCCCTGACAACCGACCAGTTCAACCGCAGGAGCACGCGATGGCCTGTCCCAGTCTGAGCTGATGTCATTGCCACCGGCATCTCCGTCACGGGGCACCGCGAGATCCTCGAGCTGATGGTCGGCGACAGTGAGTCGAAGCCGTATTGGACGAAGTTCCTGCCCTCGCTGCGGGCCTACGGCCTGGAGAACGTCCAGCTGGTCATCTCCGACAGCCACAGCGGTCCGGTGGCGGCCATCCGCACCGTTTTCCTCGCCGCGGCCTGGCTAAGGTGCCGGGTTCACTTCGTCCGGAAGGGCGTCCAAGCCAGAAGTCACACTCAGGCCAACGGACGCAACGTCACCCACTGACATGGAGCCCACCAGTCCCAAGGTCGGCTATGCCGGGTCTTCGAAGTTGAGCGGTGTGTGGCCCTGAGTGGGCTGATCGGCTGTCACGTTGTGTGAGTCCCGGGGTGTTGGGTGGCCCCGACAGCAGGACGCCCGTGGGTGATCATTTCTGTTCTCTACGCAGAACGATCACCGGAAACCACGGGCTTGGACAACGATACCGATGCGATGTTGCTGCTCGGCCTGGACGGCCTGGCCGTCGCGACGGTGGAGCGGCTGGAGGACGGCACCCGCAGGGTGCATCTGGTCACCACGGACCACGGCGCGCGGGCCTGTCCCGCGTGCGGGGTGTTCGCCACGAGGGTCAAGGGCCCGGCGGTCACCCGGCCGCGTGATCTGCCGGCTGGCGGTGGCCGCTTCCGCCACAGTCAGGCCCCGGCCGAGATGGCCGCCGAAGCGGCTGCGGGCGGATCCGCGGGTCAAGGTCGTGGTCTGCGACGTGCGCGGCCGGATCAAGGCCGGCGCGGCCGAGGCGGTGGGCAGCGGCCGGCTGCTCGACGCCGACGGCGCGGAGAAGGTCCGCCGGCTGCTCGGCCGCAAGTACCTGCTCGCCCGCCTGGGTGACCTGTACGCCAACGTGACCGGGCGGCGGCGCCGCCACCCGATCGTCGCCCTGGAGAACACCTTCTGAGTCGACGCCCCAGGGCGTGGCAAGGCACCCGTCCGCGACGGATCATAGCAGGTGGGAGGCCTGTTCGGGCCGGCCGATCCAATAAGTCTACGAGTGTATACTTGGAGATGTGGCCGGCCGCCGCTCGCACGAACAGGGCGCGAGGGCAGCCCGGCCGACGGAAAGGACTCAGCACCATGAACCTCGATCTCACCGGCAAGCGCGCACTCGTCACCGGCTCCAGCGCAGGGCTCGGCGAGGCGACCGCCAGGATGCTGGCAGCCGAGGGCGCCGCCGTGGTGATCCACGGACGCGACAAGGACCGCGTGGAGGCCGTCGCGGCGGCGATCCGCGCAGCCGGCGGGACGGCCGACACCGCGCTGGGCGACCTGGCCACCGACGAAGGCGCCGCCGACGCCGCCCGGGCCGCCACCGCCGACGGACCCGTCGACATCCTCGTCAACAACGCCGGTTTCTACCGGCACCTGTCGTGGGCGGACGCCACTCCCCAGGAGTGGAACGACACCTACAACGTCAACGTCGTCTCGGGGGTGCGGATGATCCAGCACCTGGTCCCGGCCATGCGCGAACGCGGCTGGGGCCGCGTGATCACCATCGGCGGCGGACTCGCCTCCCAGCCGATGAACACCCACCCCCAGTACAACGCGACCCTCGCCGCCCGGCACAACCTGGCGGTCTCCCTGGCCCGCGACCTCAAAGGCACCGGCGTCACCTCCAACGTGGTCTCCCCCGGCGCGATCCTCGTCGACAGCGTCAAGACCCTCGTCACCCAGATCGGACCCGACCGCGGCTGGGGGCAGACCTGGGACGACATCCACCCCAACGCCGTCGAGGCGCTCATCCCCAACGACCAGAACCGCTTCGGCGAACCCGACGAGATCGCCGCGGCCGTCGCCTACCTGTGCGGGCCGCACGCACAGTACGTCAGCGGAGCGACGATCCGGGTGGACGGCGGCCTGATCCGCTCGGCCTTCTGAGTCAGCGACATCCCGGCGGACCCGGCACGGCGGCGACGGCGCATCCGCCCGCTACACCTCGCCGCCCCCGTCCTCGGCGCTACGGGGCTCGGCGCCACGAGCCTCCGCCCCGTCCGTGACCGGCTGGAGCATCGCGGCCAGCAACTCCGCCAGCCGGTCGTCGTCGGCGTCCGCCAGCGCGCCGACGCCGACGACCGTGCGCAGCAGCCACGTCCCCGCGGCCAGTGCCAGGCCCAACTGGGCGCGCAACTCGGCCTCCGGGCCGCGGATCAGTCCCGCCAGCCGGGCGCCGACGTGCGTCTCGATCCCCTGCCGGAGGATGGCGGCGGCCTCCGGGTCCGACGCGGAGCGGAGCATCAGCAGGAACGGGTCGAGGCGCTCGGCACCCGCACTCGTGCGCTCGGCGAGCGACCGGGCCATCGCCCCCGTCAGGCCACGGGATTCGGTGCCCACCACCGTCGGCGGCCCGAAGAGGCGATCCACCGCCTCGGTGAACAGGCCCTGCTTCGATCCGAAGTAGCGGTTGATCATCATCGCCGTGACGCCCGCGCGCTCGGCGATCTGCCGTACCCCGGCCCGGTCGTACCCGTGCTCGGTGAACTCCACCACCGCAGCCGCCAGGATCGCTTCGCGTGTCGCCACCGCATCCCGCCGGCGAGGCGCCTGTCCACCACTCATGGAACGAGCATACGACCCGCCATCTACGACCGTAGACAACCGGCCGACCCAGCGGGCGGCCCAGCCGGCGGCCGCACCCACGGCGAAGGGGCCGGTACGCGCGCGCGTACCGGCCCCTTGCGATGTCCCGCCGTGCCCGCGTTACTGGGTCTTCGATTTTAGGCGGTGCGGAGGTGTCCGCGGGCTCGGCGGGTGGTGACGCAGCGTGTGCGTAGGCGTTGGTTGGTGGGGTTGCGGAAGCCGTGGGCTGCGCGGGCGACGAGCTTGATCACGCGGTTGATGCCTTCGCTTTTGGCGTTGCTGTGGCCGGTGTGGATGAACGCTTCGATCTCGGCCCACCAGCGGTCGATGGTGGTGGCGAGCTGGCGGACCTCGGGGATGTCGGAGTCGACGCACCAGGTCAGGAACTTCCAGCGCAGGTGTCCGATGTGGCTCCGGTCGGCGCTGGTGCGGGCTGTGGCGAGCAGGTCCCGCAGCCGCTCTTTGGCGATCCAGGCGGTCAGCAGCGTCATACCGAGGGTGCCCGCGTTGATCAGTGCGTTCCACATCGTGCTGAACTGGGCGTCTGTGAGGTCTTCGCGGTTGCGCAGGAGCCGGCGGCGGGCCTTCCACTCGGGATCGGTGGCCCGGCCGCGCCTGCCGCGCAGGCTGGCGGTGGTGCGGCAGCGCACGATGTTGAGCATCTTGTTGGCGAGCTGGACGACGTGGAAGTGGTCGACCACGACGGTGGCGTGCGGCAGGCCGGTGCGGATGGCGGCGCGGTAGCCGGCGGACATGTCGATGGCGACGTAGTGGATCTGCTTGCGCCACTGCAGATCGGTGCCGGCCAGCCAGGCCAGGACGTCGCTGGGCGCGCGGCCTTCGATCTGGCCGAGCAGGCCCTGCACACCGAATGCGTCCACGAAGCCGGTGTGCCAGCGGTCGACCACCGGCTCCCACCGGCCGGTGTCCGGGTTCTGCCGCCACTGCGCGCGGCCGCGGCGGGTCTCGTCGATCCCCAGCACCGTGACCGGCTCCAGCGCGGCAGCGGTCACTTGCTGCCCGGCGGTGCGGAAGGCGTCCATCACCGTGGGCCAGGACAAGCGCAGGTCGCGGGCTGCCTGCACGACGGTGGACCCGGCATCGCGCACCCGCCGCCCGGCCGCCTCCCGCAGTCGGGTGGTGATCCGTGCCCCGGTCGGGACCTGGCTCACCTGCTCGGTGAACGACTTCCTCGGGCACAACGGCTCAGTGCAGTACCAGCGTCGCTTGTGCCACACCAACTGCAGGTCGCGCTCACCCCAGGGCAGATCACGCGGCCGGGTGACCGCCGGGCCCTTGACCCTCGTGGCGAACACCCCGCACGCGGGACAGGCCCGCGCGCCGTGGTCCGTGGTGACCAGATGCACCCTGCGAGTGCCGTCCTCCAGCCGCTCCACCGTCGCAACGGCCAGGCCGTCCAGGCCGAGCAGCAAAACACAACGTGACAGTCGATCAGCCCACTCAAGGCCACACACCGCTCAACTTCGAAGACCCGCTATGCCGCCCGCCTGGCACCGGCCCTCCCCGCCGGGCCGCAGGGCCCCTATCCGTACCAGGGAAGAGTAGGGGGCACATCTCGGGAGTATTCCGCAGGCGCAGGAACCACGGCGTGAGTGGGGCGAGTTCGGCGACGGTCAACGCCATCACGGATTGCTCCCACGCGTGGCGAGGCCTTCCCCGAACCGCCTCTGATCAGCTACCGCCGGCAGCGTAGATCGCCGGGCGGATCGGTGCCGACCACCTCACGCCACTCCGAGGCACTCAGATCTCGGCTGGCGAATCGGCACGCAAGATCGAGCAACGCCCGATCGTTGATCGCCCAGCGGGCCACCTTGCCGTTCGGCGAGGCCGCGATCAGTTCACCGGTCTTCCCGACGCCTACGAGAGCGGTCGCACCCCAACGGTCGTTTGCGAACGTCCTACCCACCGGAACATCGAGTTTCCCGAGCGTTGCGCCGGTGTCGATATCCATCAGGACCACGTTGCCGTCATTGCGCAACCAGCCGACGAACGACGTGCCCGGCACCCACGCCATCGGAATGGAGAATTCGGTATCGCCGGAGATCCTCCGGATCAGCTCGGTTCCGGGAAGGTCCCGAATCTCCAGCGACCCACCAGGGCGGCCGACAAGCAGCCGATTGCCCGCGAACGCGACCGAACTGACTTGGCCCGGGACATTGACCTTTCGTCTTTGCTCGCTATCGGCGACGGTAAGGTGACCACTCCCACCCTCATCCGGGGTGATCCATGCGGCGTACCGCCCCTCAGGCCTGATCGCGGCTATGTGAACCTTCTCGGGGCCGCCCTCTTGGACGATGTTGCCGTTGACATGGTTGATATAGAGCTTGTCCCTGAGCCGTAGGTTGCTCATGCCGCCATATTCACTGACCGAGGACAGCCGCTCGCCATCGGCGGTCAATCGTGCGGCGACGTCGTATGCCCCTTGCCCCTTGACGAGTTGCTTAGTGTGGCTGCCCTGGACCGTGTAGAGAGAGCCGAGGTCATCGATCAGCACGGGCGTGCCATCCGGCGTCCAGTCGGGGAAGAAGGTGCTCGGTCCCCGTGTCGGGTCCGAGACAGTCGGAGGTGAGGTCACGGTTATCGATGCGTCCGGGCCACGGCGCAAATCGTGCAGCACGATATCACCCCGTCCTCCCACGATCAGTGCTCGCCGGCCGTCGGGTGAGATTGCCATGCGGGTCTGTTGGCTCGAACGCGGCGTATCAGGTACTTCCAAGTTTCCGGCATCCAGCCGAATCCTGGAACGCTGATCCGGGTCCCACAGCGATAATGTCGTGCCCTTTGCGGAGACGAGCCGGTTGGATTCACCGATGAACGCCAGTTGCTCGGCGCCGCCACCGCCGGTCAACTCGAGGCTGGCATCGCCATCACGTTTGGCAACGGGATCGGCAAGAAATAGCCGCCCGCCGCCGGCGGCGGCGACCTTCTTACCGTCACCACGAATCGCGAGCGCGGCTGGAGTGAACCCGCTACTGAACTTGAAGTGAGTCCATGCGTCGGGTGGGCCGGCCGTCGATATGACGTCCCCGCCGCCGTAGCCTACGTAGCCGGTGAATGAGCCATCTCCTGACGTCGCGCGCTCACCCCACGTCGGAGGAAACACCTGCTCGTCCTGCCGGTAGATAACCCGGAGGTCGGGCAGGCGCAGGCGCCGCCACCTACCCGCTTCGTCGACCAGTGCGATCGTGTGTGGGCCGGAGAAACCCACCTTGTCCCAGGAGCCGTCGGATTCGATCTGCCTTGTCTGCCGCCCGGTCGACGCCTCGAACACACTAAGCCGATGAATATCGCTCAAGGGATCGGGGAGCACGACGACAATCGCACCATCCGGTGAGACTGCAATCGGTCCAGGTGCGGGGTGGCCCAGCCTCTTCGGTTCCTTTCCGGGGCGCCAGAGCACTGCGTTCCGACCATCGCTGGCCACCACGACCGAGCCCTCGTCGTCGGTCGCGATGTCGGTGATCGGGCTTTTACCCAGTCGCGTTTCGGTGGTCGTGTCACTGCGCGGATCCCACCGAATCAGCCGGCCATCGGTGCTGCCAGCGAACGCGACCCCGCTCGCGGAAGCGACAAGGGACGCGACGGGGGCGGCGAGCGCGCGTTGGCGGACCAAGTCCGGATTGTCATTGAGTACACGGAAGAGTGCTGATCTGGTTTGCGAATCCGGGTTGAGCCTGTAGCCCTCGGCCGCAAGCAGGGCGGCTTTCGCCGCATTTTCCGGTGCTTCGTTGACTGCGGTGGAGGCCAACAGTCGCGCGGTCGCCGTTCGGGCTCGCTCGGCGGCGAGTTGTCTCTGCACGAACGCGACGATTCCCGCACCGACGGCGATCAACAGCAGGACGGACAACAGCGCGATGACATTCCGGGCACGTCGTCGCTCGCGCTGTCGCCGACGATGATGCTCGCCAATTACTTCGTCCTTGTCCACACCGCGCAGCGGCGCGGAGAACTCGGCCAGCGCTTCCTGCACTCGGGGGTCGTGCAAGTCGAGTTCGGGGAGCGCACGCACGTCCCGCAGGCCGACGACGCTGACGCGCTGCTGGATCAGGTGCCGTTCCCGCCTCCATGCTTGATCACAGCCAGAGACAGGGAGAACCCCGAATGGAACCAACGACACACAGCGGACGTGATCTGCCACCCGTCGGGCCGAGGCCAGTGCTCACCACACCACGCCTCCGTCTGCGCCCGCTCTCCGAAGCCGACACCGACTGGTGGGTGCGTCTCCACATCGATGACCAGGTGAACCAGTTCGTCGGCGCCTACACCCACGAGCAGGCCACAGCGCGTCTCCGCGACATCCGTCAACAGTGGGTTCAGCGCGGCCACGGCCTGTGTGCCGTCGAACTGACCAGCACCGGCGAGGCGATCGGGCGCTCCGGCCTCAACTGGTGGGAGACGCTCGGCGAGACCGAGATCGGGTGGACCTTCGCCCGAGCGCACTGGGGCCACGGCTACGCCACGGAAGCAGCACATGCCGTCCTCGCATAGGGCTTCGGCGCACTCGGGCTGGGACAGATCACGGCCATGATCCACCACGGCAATACCGCCTCCACTACCGTGGCCCGCCGCCTGGGATTCACACTTCTACGTGAAGACAGCGTCCTGAGCCGCCCCTGCACCGTTTACGCGCTGAGCAGCGACCGCTTCGCCGCACAGTGAAGGCCGAGCGGCAACGGGTGATAGCCCACCTGCCCTCAAAGACCTGCTCCCGCGGTGCCGGGAGAGCGCCGGAGCGCATGACGAATCTGGGGGTCACCGTGGAGCGGGCGGACCACGGCTTGGTCCAGATGCACGCGGAGACCGGCGCGCCGCCAGTAGATGTCGACCACGGAAGCGACCGGCACGCCATCGGGCTGGGCAGAGTCGAAGCGAGTCCGCTCGCGCTGGCCGTGCAGCCAGGTGGCGGCCGGTGCCGGACACGGCGGACGAGGAGGAGCGGGCTCAACCTCCCGACCCGCGGGTCTCCGCACGCGCGCGCTTGACCGCCTCGTGGGTCCATACGGGCAGTACGTCCAGACGTTCTTTCTCGATGTCGCGCTCGAAGCGTCTGCGCTCTTCGTCCTCGGTGTCCGGGGGCTGGGTCGGTGGGTGCTGCTTCGGGTGGCCCGCCACACTCACCACGTATGTGCTGCCTCCGGCGAGGCCATCCGTGTCGTCTCCGGCGTTGAGGCGTTGCCGCACCTCGAATCGGTACTCCGCGCCTGCCGGTAGACGCCCCGTCGCCGCTCGGACGCTGAGGTATGCGGCGGCCTTCCCGAAGGCCGGAAGCAGGACTCCACGGACGCCTGCCGACGCCGAGGGCTCGGCCCGGTGGACGATGGGCGCGAAGGACGGCAACTCGATCACGGGCGTCCCTTCCGGGACGCACAGCATTGTCGGGCGCCGGATCAGCCGCGCGGCCACGTTCCGCAGCACGCACCGGAGCATGCTCCACACCTGCCGGAGCCAGCGGATCCAGCTGCGTGGCCGGATCCCCCGGGGCCTGGTCGGCCACCGTGTGGGGAGGACAGGGCTGACGGGCAGGTCTGCCCGTCGGGCTTTGCGGCGTGCGGAGACTCCGAAGAGGGATTTCTTCAGCGGCTTTTCGGTACGAAGAGGCGTCAGCAGGAAGGTGACCTCCCATTCGCGTGGGAGGCCGCGGAGGTCGAACACGAGATCCGTTCGCCGTTCCCCCGCGGTCGGGTTGTGGAACTCCACGTACTCGCGCATGCGCGCCCCACCCCTGCCAGGCACGGGTTCGGGCGGGATACGAGGGCCGGCGTGCAGGTTCTTCTGCCCGACCTGACGGTTGGTCGGGGCGATCTCGTCCACGTTCATCCGCACGTTCTCCCCGACCGGTGCCGCGGGGCTGTGGACGAACGCCACCATGCATACGTGGCCGTTGTCCGCGGTCGGCAGTTCGGGGATGAACCACGCCCAGGAAGCGACCTGTGGGTGGGCCGCGTCGATGCCCGGCAGCGTCTGGGGGACTCCGACGGCCTTCCACGGACTGTCCGCCGGCAGGTTGGGGGTGATGGTGCCGTCGCTGGAGAACTGGCTCCAGAACGGGAACGCGTTGCCCATGGAGGGGGACGTGGCCAACGAGGGCAGTCCGGCGGAGGCGTTGCAGTAGATCGCCCACACCTGCACCCCGCTGGCCGGCGTGCTGCTCCTGTTGTGGACCTGCACGTGTACCAGGGCTTTGCCGGCCTGCGGGAGATCGGAGCCGCTCTCCCGGACCTGGTCGAACAGCACATGGCTGAGCGGGGGGACGGGGTTCGCTTCGGGATCCGTCTGGTAGAAGTCGCTGCCCCCCGGACCGCCGTGCCGTTGCCGCACGTCGATCTTGATGTCCTCACAGTGGTAGTGCCGGACCGTCTCCCTGGGCTTGTAGGGGTTGGGGAGGCCGTCCGGGGAGGGGTGGAGCCAGCCGATGTCGAGCAGGTTGTCCCGCACGTACAGATCCACCGGCGGGCTCGTGGCTCCCGGCGTCACGTCGACTTCCCACACCCCGCGCGTGGGAATCGCGGCACGCAACAGCACCCTGGGCGCGGTCGCGTTCCCGATGTTCCCGACCCACAGGTCGTTCACCTGCGGCCCGGGCAGTCCTGTGCTGATGTCCGAGAACTGCCATGCCGAGTCGGTCCGGCCGGCCCGGTAGACACGGGAGCCCACCGCCACGTACAGCAGGTCCGGGCTCAGGGGGTCGGCGACCACGGGGCCGTAGCCGGGGCCGTCCGGGAACCCCGTACTCGTCTGGGGCTCCCAACTGCCCCCGGAGACGCGGAAGAGCGGGGTGCGGGTACCGGAGGCGGTCGTGAGTGGCTGTGTGACGACGAACGCCTCGCCCGATCCGTTCACCGTCATGGAGCGGATCTCCACCGGTGACGGCCGGTTGGCGGAGATCTCGGACCACACCGTGGCCGGCCCGGCCGTCGAGCCCGTAGTGGTTCGCCACAGACGCCCGGTGTTCCTGGCGTCGCTGTCAGTGGCGCAGTAGAGGACGTCGGCGTCGCCCGGGTGGGCGGACACGAACGACACATGGCCGTACGGCACGAAGTCCTGGCTTGTCCGGGTGGCCGTGCCGTCCTGTGCGATGCGCGCGACCATCGCGCGGGTCAGGACAACCGTGGCACCGGCGGAGTGGCTCATGGTGAACGTTGCGGTGAAGGTGCTCGCCGTGGTCGCGGTGACGGTCACCGTCTCCGCGTTGGCGGTGCCGTCGTCGATCGTCGCGACGGACCCCACGATGATGTTGTTCATCGAGGCAGGCGTCACGACCTGTGGGGTGGGGGCTGCCGTGATGGCGGAGGTGAGCGTGGTCGATGTGTCCCGGACCTCCACGCCGGCGAGGCATCTGTCGTCCAGCCCGACGACGAACGGGCTGGTCGCTGCCATCAGCCTGCCGTCGAGTGTGGGAAAACTGGCGTCGAGTTGGGGCTCACGGTGATCGTCGAAGCGAACGACGCGATAGCCCGGCCAGCCGTCGTACAGCGCTCCCACGGCCCACAGGACCACTCCGTTCGGCCCCGGTGCCATGGCCACCTGAACGGCGTCGCCGTCGGAGAGCCCCCGCCACCCCAGTGCGCCCGTTCCCGCGTTCACGGCGGTGTCCTGGCAGCCGACGTAGGTGAGGGCGGGGAGTCGGCGATCGGAGGTGAACTGGTAGATCGCGCTGCTCTGTTTGCCGTGGTCGAGGTTCTGCCAGGCGGCCGAGTCCGAGAGCAGTTCGAGTTCGTTGAAGTCAGCCGGTGGCGCCTCGACCGCATAGGCCGGGTCCGCGAAGTTGGCGCTCTTCCCGATTCCCCCGTCACACCCGATGTAGGTCGCCGGAATCGAGCCAGGGGACGGGGCGAGGGGGGCGAAGGCGATGGCGTGCTGATCCTGGTGGAACGAGAGGTTTTCGTCGTGCCAGGTCCTTCCCGCGTCCTTCGAGCGCGCGAATTTGACGCTGCCGAACATCAGGATGTCGTTGACCCCGTCGCCGGGCGAGTTCGGGGCGACGGCGAACGACATGCCGTAGTAGTCGAAGGGTGATGGCTGTCCCGTCCAGGGGACCTGCGACCAGCTGACCAGCGGATCGGCGGTGGTGTGGAGCGACACGGACTCGCCTGCGCGGGTGTGCCAGGCGTAGACGCGCGACGGATCCCGCGGGCACAAGTCGAGCAGGATGATGTCGAAAGCCTCCGGGGCCATGGCCGACGCCGGGGTGTAGGCCGGGAGCCCGATCCCGGCCGCGCTGAGGTTGGTCCAGGCGGCGGCGCCACCCGCGGGGTCGGTCGTGTGGAAGATCCCGGTGCGTGTGACGCCCGCGTAGAAGTGTGCGGTGCCGGTTCGCGGAATCCAGGCGGCCTGCCCCCTGATGTGGCCGCCGAGGACCAGGCTCCAGCTGACGCCGCCGTCGGGTGAGCGGTAGAACCCGTCCTCCGTCGCCGCGTAGAGCACGGTCGTCGTCGGATCGGACGAGGTCCTGGGGTCCACGATCAGCTTGCGGACCCTCCCCCCGAGGGAGTGGCCCGTGCTCCAGGAGCCGGGTTCTCCGCGGTTGTCGGACACATGCACCGTGCGGTGCCAGTAGGTACCGAGGTAGATGATCTCCGGGTGGTCCGGATTCACGGCGACGCAGAACGGATCGACGTCGGGGTCCGTCTGTTGCAACGAGTCGGCGATCGGCGTCCAGGACCGGCCCTCGTCACGCGTCCGGAAGGCGGACGTGCCTCCGGACCCCGGCCGTTCGGTGACGTAGATCGTCGAGGCGTTCGTCGGATCCACCGCGATGTCCTGCACGAATCCCTGGCGTCCCGCTTCGTTCCGCCGGGACAACCGCTGGAAACCCACATCGCGTGGTGTGAACACGAAGTCCGGACCGATCGGCAGCCATTCCACCGCCAACACCTCGCTCCATCGACGTGTACGGCTGACCTGACCTGCTGAGCCTGATTGCGTCCTGTTTCAAGTGCATCACGACGAACGAGAGCCCGCGAGCCGGGCCCGGGGCGCGGCAGCGCGCGCCCGTCTGCGGGGTGTGCGGGGTGTGCCGGGTGCCTGCCCGGACATACATCTGCGGCCGGGAGTCTCTCATCATCGGCGCAGCGCAGGTCGACGTCCCCGGCCTGACAGGCCGGTAGCCGGAGCGGTCGGTGACCTGCACGGTCGCAGCATCGGGCTGACCCCAGGTGTCGGGACCGACGAAGCGTAACTCCGTGCCGTGCTTGGGCGCCCGCCCTGTGGCGGGGAAATCCACGGCACGGGAACGACGAGCGGACGCGTTCGGGGCATCGTTCGAGGCGGACGACGAGGGCCAGGGCGAGGCCGGCTACGACGAAAACGACGCCGATGAGTTCGGGGACCGAAGGGAGCCGTCCAGCAGCAGGAAGGACAGGTGCTCGTCGGTGTGTCCCGGGGTGGCCACGGCTCGCGGCGTCAGCCCGCCCAGGTCGGCTTCGTCGCCGTCCACCAGACCCTGGTGGACGCAGGCGCGGCGCGCGGCCGCCGAGGCCAGGATCGTGGCGCCTTCGTCGTGGCCGAGCTGGACGGCGCCGGAGAGGAAGTCGGCGTGCAGATGTGTGTCCGCGGCGAACGCGATGCGCAGCTCTCGCCGCTCGGCTGCTGCGTGCAGGGTGCGCGGGTCGCGGCCGGCGTCCATGGTCAGGGCGCGTCCGTCACCGAGGTCGAGCAGGTAGGCGCTGTTGCCCAGTCCTTGGTCGCCGAGCGGGATGAGGTGATCGTCCGCGAAGCCCGCGGCGTCCGCCAAGATCTTGGGAGTGGGGTGTGGTCACGACCCTCAGACTCGTCTACAGCAATCCATGGATTTATGGAGGATGTCATGCCGGAGCACACGAAGAGCGGGACGAAGGAGCGGCTGTACGACGCCTTCGCAGCCAGCGGAAAGGCCCTGGCCAGCGGAAAGCGTCTGGAACTGCTGGATCTGCTCGCCCAGGGCGAGCGCACCGTAGACGCGCTCGCGAAGGCGGCCGGGCTGAACCTGACCACCACCTCGGCGCACCTGCAGACCCTCAAGCAGGCCGGTTTCGTCGCCACCCGCCGCGACGGCGTGCGCATCCACTACCGGCTCGCCGGCGACGACGTCGCCCAGCTGTTCGCACTGCTGCGCAAGGTCGCCGAATCCCACCAGGCCGCCGTGCCCGCCGCCCGTGACGCCTACCTCGGCGAGGACAGCGCTACCGAGCTCGGCCGTGAGGAACTGCGAGTCCGTATCGCGGCCGGGGGCGTCGTCGTGCTCGACGTGCGCCCTGTGGAGGAGTACCAGGCCGGGCACATTCCCGGCGCCATCTCCATCCCGGTCGACGAGCTCGCCGAGCGGATCAACGAGCTGCCCGAGGACATGGAGATCGTCGTCTACTGCCGCGGCGAGTACTGCGTCCTGGCCTACGACGCCGTGCGGCTGCTGACCGACCGCGGCCGCCGGGCAATCCGTCTCAACGACGGCATGCTGGAGTGGCGCCTGTCCGAGCTGCCCGTCGACGCCGCCGAGCTGACGTGAGCGGCCCCGACCACGTGCTCCCGCCGCACCCGGGACTCGCGGGTGGGCCGGTGTATCTGGACTACAACGCCACGACCCCCGTCGACCCGCGAGTCAGCAAGGCGATGTGGCCGCACCTGACCGAGTTCTTCGGCAACCCCTCCAGCAGCCACCCCTACGCCGGCACACCACGACGGGCGCTCGCTGAGGCCCGAGCCCACGTCGCCGACCTGATCGGCGCCGCGCCAGGCGAGATCGTATTCACCGGCTCCGGTTCCGAGGCCGACCTGCTCGCGCTGCGCGGCGCGGTCCTCGCCTCCGGCCGCCCGCGTCCGCACCTGATCACCCAGGCCACCGAGCACCCCGCCGTACTGGAGACAGCGTCCGCGCTGGAGAGGCTGCACGGCACACGCGTGACGGTGCTGCCCGTCGATGGTGACGGGCTCCTCTCTCCGGCAGCACTGGCCGACGCGCTCACCGAGGACACGGTGGTGGTGTCGGTGATGGCGGCGAACAACGAGACCGGCGCCCTGCAGCCGGTCGCCGAACTCGCCGCCCTCGCTCACGAGCACGGTGCGCTCTTCCACTGCGACGCCGCCCAGGCCGTGGGCAAGATCCCCCTCGACGTCGGCGAACTGGGTGTCGACCTGCTCACGATCGTGGGGCACAAGATGTACGCGCCCAAGGGCGCCGCCGCTCTTTACGTGCGCGACGGCGTACGGCTGGAGCCGGTCGTCTACGGCGGCGGCCAGGAACGCGGCCTGCGGGCCGGCACCGAAAACGTAGCCCTGGCCGTCGTCCTCGGCGCCGCCGCCGAAATAGCGGCCGCCGACCTCGCCGCCGGCGCCCCAGCCCACATCGCGGCCCTGCGTAACGAACTCCACCAGCGGCTCACCGACGGGCTGCCCGGCCGAGTCCACCTCAACGGGCCCGACAAGCAGCGCCTGCCGAACACCCTGAACATCAGCATCGAGGGCATCCTCGGCCACGAGCTCCTCGCCGCCGCAGGCCAGATCGCGGCCTCCACCGGATCGGCCTGCCACAGCGGCACCCACACCGCCTCCCCCGTGCTGACCGCCATGGGTCTCGACCCAGCCCGCGCGCTCGGCACCCTGCGGCTGTCCCTGGGCCGCTGGACCACCCCAGACGACATCGAGACAGCGGCAACGGCCCTCATCCGGGCGGCTGCCGCGCAATGACCGGGTCGACCAGCCCGGTTCGGAGGAGTCCGACGACCGCGTTCCTCCTCGCCCGCTCCCTGCCCGTGCGGGTCCGCGCGCAGAACGACACCGCGCAGGCTGTCGCCGCCTTCCTCGCCACCCACTCGCGCGTCGCTCGCGTCCACTATCCGGGGCTGGCCACCGGGGAGCAGAAACGCATCGTGGACGCGCAGACGCGCGGCGGGGGCGGCATGCTCAGTCGCCGTCCTGGACGCGGACGCCGGGCTCGGTCGAACCACTTGCTGATGTCCGGCTGGATCACGGTGATGATGCGCACCGGGCCTCCTCGGCCGACTCCGCTCCGACCGGGTCATGCGACGGCCGACACCGCCGCGGGTCTACGACCCCAAAGGCGGCCGACCGCCCAAGCACGGCGGCGAGTTCGTCTTCGGCGGTCCCACCGCCTGGGGCACCGAGTCAGCCGTGACTGTCACCGACACCCGCCTTTACGGGAAGGCGACCGCGCAGGCATGGGACCGGCTGCGCCCGAGGCTGACCCGACGGAAGCAGCAGACCGGTGCACGCGGCTGCTGATCGCCGCCTATGCCGAGCCGGGTGCGCCGCGGCGTTGATCGACATGAGCCTGACCAGCAGTGTCGTCCAGAACTGCCCAGCTCACGGGGCTTGTAGCGGCGGCGGCCCACCAGGGCGTCGCGGGTGGAGCGCAGCTCCGGCGGGACGGCGTCCTCCACGGCAGGGACCTGTCCCGACCTCACGGCCTGCCGCAGCGCGACGACGTCCACTCCGCATCCGTTCAGGTGGAGGGACAGCGGGGCGTAGCACCGCCACACCTGTTTGCCGTGGTCGCCGGGGATGCGCAGGACGGGGCTTGTGGGCCTGGGGACCGAGCCCGCGGGCTCGGTCCCCAGGCCGGCCTTCAGGCGCCCGAGCCTTCCGGTCAGGGAGTTGTGCAGATGACGAAGGCTCTGATGGACTCGTTCACGGTGTTGGTGTTGGTACCGCGCACGATCCAGGAATCGCCGCTGGCGAAGGAGTCGGTGAAGAAGATCTTGAAGGCTGAGGTCGTACCACCCCCGCCTGTGGGTACCTGACCGGCTGGGCAGGCGACGCTGGCTACGACGTTCCCTCCAGGGGGCACGGTGACGAAGGGGCCGAAGAACTGCGAGTGCGGGGCCAGCAGTTCCGAGCTGGCATCTGCCTTTGCGGATGGAGCGACGTCCGCCTTCTTGCCGCTGGAGCGGTCGTCGGCGAGGGCGGTCGTGGTGCCCCCGATGAGGACGCCGGCAGCAGCGAGAGCGGTCAGAGCAAGGGTGGTCGCACGAACCATCCTGACCTCCTGAATCCGGGCCCCGCTCCCCTGATGGACGCGGAAGCTCCACCTCCGAAGCTACACAGCGGATCCAATTGACCACAGTGCGTACAGGTGGTGCGACGGGGGCGTGGAGGGGCACGGATGGCGGCCCACCTTCGCCCCGCTCCGCCAAGGCAGCGCGGCGAGGTCGCAGGCAGGTGAAGCGGGCGTTGAGGTGCGTCGGTATGACCTGTGCATGCATCGCGCCTGCTTCCGGTCACCCTGCCGAGGGCGGCGAGCCGTACGGCGAAGCGGCAGCGCACCGCCGTACGTCAGCGAACGGGCCTGTCGTACGGCAAGGCCAGGGCTCGGAAGATCGCCGAGGCGGTCATGCGGAGCGAGGCGGTGTCGAAGAACCGCGCGGCGGATCTGGTCACCATCGTGTTGACCCGCTCGAGGGGAGCAGCGATCCGGATGGTGCGGCCGGCGACGATGGGGGCGTTCTCGTCGATGGTCGTGGGGTACGTCGTGGCGGTTCCTCGGGGTTGGGGGCCGACGGCGGCCACGGTGCTCAGGTCGCTCGCGTCCGGCACGAGCAGCTCCGAAGCGTCGGCCTTGAGGTCGCTGACGATGGTGAGCAGGTAGCCGTCGTCCTCGGCGGTCCCGCCTTCGGCGGGGGCGAAGACGGCCTCGCCGGGCATCCGGCCCTCACCGTGCACGAGCAGCCTCTCCTGGCCGGTTCGCGTGTCGAACTTGATGGTGTGGTAGCCCGACAGGCCCGCTCCGGGGAAGGCGATGGCGTAGCTGTAGCGGTAGGCCAAACCGGTGTGGGCGTCGTTGATCGACTGCCGTAGCCGGGGGCGCCGACCCACCACTTCCACGAGTTCTCCCAGGCGGAACGGTCGAAGCGCGGTGCTTCGAGGACGATTCGGCCCTGCGCGTCGGTGTACGCGTTGGTGACGTGCAGCAGCGCCGCCTGGTCGGGCACCTCGAACCAGGTGGTCCTGCCGCCGGCGCGCGGCATCACGCCGATGCGCAGCGGGACGTCGTCGTGCCAGCGGTAGGGGATGCCGGAGTGCTCGGCGTCGTCGAAGACAACCGGCGAGTTGATGAAGACGACATGCTCGCGGGTAATGGCGAAGTCGTGCATGAGGGAGGGGCCGGAGCCGTGGATGACCTGCGACGTGACGATGTCGCCGGAGGCGTCGGCCACGTAGTAGGTCAGGTACGGCGGGAAGGGGCCTTAGCCGAAGAAGTGCAGCTCGCCGCCTGCCCGAGGACGCTGATCTGCGGCGCGCGGACCCCCTCGCGCGGGAGATCTTCTCGGACGTCGCCAACAAGTGGGCGCTGCTGATCATCGAGGCGCTCGGCGAGCGCACCCTGCGTTTCAGCGAGCTGCGGAACGAGGTCGAGGGCGTCAGCCACAAGATGCTCACCCAGAACCTGCGCATGCTGGAGCGCAACGGCCTGGTCGACCGGACGGTGCACCCCACCGTGCCGCCGCGGGTGCAGTACACCCTCACCGAGCCGGGTCAGGGCCTGCGTACTGCGGTCGACGTCATATGCGGCTGGACCCACCAGCACCTCCGTCACATCGAGAGTGCACGCGGGCGTTTCGACGCCTGACGGGCACGCAGCGGCACGCTCGCCTTGCGCGCTTCCTTGTGACGTAACGTCGGGACTGTTGAAGCCTTCTCGCGTCGCCCAACCGATCCACCGTTCGGTCCGATGTGCCCGGCCTCGCAGCGAGACCGGGCACCTCTCGGTGATGCTATGGCGCCTTCGTGCCGCATCGGGAGGAGCCGGGTTCCGGCGCGGGGCGATCATCGCTCGGCATGAAGTCGCCGTGTAGGCCGACGATGCTGGGCGGTCTCTTCAGACTCCGGGGCACCTAGGTGACCGTCAAAGTCACCGGCCCACCCGGCATCGGGGTGCCGTTCGGGAAACCGAAGGACGAGGACTTGCGCGCCTGGTCGGACAGGCGCAGGGCGATGGTGTACGTCCCGGGGGCCACGTCGGAGGGGAGTGGGAAGGTGAGGGTCAACGGGCCGCTGAAGGTCGGTGAGGTACCGCCGGACACGGCCGGGATCCACTGCCCCGAGGAGTCGATCAGGTAGACGTCATAGCCGTTGACACCCGCGGTGGTGCCCGAGACGTTGACGGTGAGGCGGAGGTCCGTGAAGTGGTCCGTTGCCGGGATGGTGGTGGGCGAGAGCGTGGCCCGGTCGATCTGGGGCAGCACCGTGTCGGGTGCCGAAGCGATCGTCAGACCGGTCTCCGGTGCGCCGAACTCCGAGCCGTACAGGGCGACGTTCCCGGCGTTGTCCGTGATGGTCACGCCGGTGATGTCGCAGGTGAAGGCCCCCCGCGGCACGTCGTACTTCACCGAGACGGTCCCGTCCGCCGCGGTCGTCGCCGTGGTGGAGGTCTGCCGGCAGCCGTTGCCACTGCCGGAGTTCACGACCGCCGACGCGACCTCGCCCTGGTCCCCGTGGGGCCGGAAACCGACCTTGATCGTCCGGGCGCCGTGCCAGGTGTCGACCGGGTTCGGCGTCGCCGTGAAACCGTCCGCGGAGAGCACGTCATTGGAGGTGACGTGGACGGGGGCGGCTGAGAGGTTGTTGTAGGTGCTGGTGTTGCCCGCGTTGTCGGTGAGCTTGACCTGCGAGACGGTCCACGTGCCTGATGCCGCGTGCGCGGGGAAGGTCACGGACACGCGGCAGGACCCGGCGTACGTCTGGCCCCACTCGATGTAGCCACACCCCTGGTAGCCCGCGTCCCAGGTCCAATCGATCGCGAATGAGCCGGTCAGGTGCTGCCCGCCGGGGCCGGTCACCGTCAGGGTGCCGCCGGAGATGCCGGCCTGGGGGTCCTGCACGTCGAGATCGTAGGTCATGCTCGACGAGTCCTCGCCGACGTAGACGTACGGCTCCCGTTCGTGGTTCACCACGAGGTCGTCGTAGGTCGGGCCCTGTGTGTCGGCGAGCGTCTTCGCCTCGAACGTGTTGTGGAAAGCACCCAGCCGGCTGGCGTCCCAGTCCAGCGAGGTGCCCTCGGTATCCCAGGCATGTAAGCGGGTAACGGCCCAGGTCACCGACGTCCCGGCCGCGTGCTGCGGAACGGCCAGGGTCCACTCATAAGTAGCCTCTTCAGGCGTCGAACCGGGCACCACGGTGATGTCCTGGCCAGAGGAGCCCACGTCATAGGTCCCGACCAGCGGCACGCCCAGGTAGGTGCCGGCCGTCGCGCCCTGGCGGTGCAGGTAGACCCGCGCGCTCATGCCGTCGGTCTCCGGGGTGGTGTCCGTCATCGTCCAGCGGAGCGTGACGGTCTGGCCGCCAGGCGTCGCGTCCACTACGGACGGGGTGAAGTCCATGTCGGTCACGGCCATGGTGCCCGTCTCCTGCGCCACCGCGGTCCCCGTGATCGGCGTCAGGGCCAGCGCGAGCCCCACCCCGATCGCCGCGATCATCCGTCTCAGTCGTATGCGCAACTCTGGTCCCCTCATTCTGTTTTCCGTCGTGTCCCCGCACTCGGGGCAAGCGGACTGTAACAGTGCGGTGACTGATCTGTTCGGCTGCGCCCGTGCCAGCTCGCAGCGCACAACTACGGACCGCGCACCTGGCTGCGTTCGGTCGCCGACGGAGATGTCGCGTCCGCCGTGGACCAAGCGCTTGACCTCTTGGACCGCTTGGACCGCACCTGGGGTGAGACCGGTGAGACGCTCGTGGTCGTGGCCAGGGCCGGCACCCCGATGTGGCAGATCGTCCAACGCATCGAGAACCTGCGGACCGAGCGCGGCCGCGGGGGCCTCAGTCGCTGTGGGCGACCGGCTCGGGGTCGGCGTCGAGCGCATCGAGCACCGCGTCGCCGTTCGCCCTCGCCCACTCGGTCAGCATGTGGATCGGATCGATCAGCGTCGCCCCGAGCGGGGTGAGCTCGTACTCGACGCGGGGCGGCACCTCGGCGTAGGCGTGGCGGCGGATGAGTCCGTGCGCCTGGAGCCGTCGGAGCGTCTGGGTGAGCACCTTGCGGGAGATGCCGCCGATCAGCTCGATCAGCTCGCCATGGCGCACCGGGCCCTTGCTGAGGCCGTAGAGCACGACCACCGTCCACTTGTCGGCTGAACCCGCTGGAGGCGCGCCTGCGCGCCGGCGAGTTCCCCCCGCTGCTGGGCCGGCCGCCGTTCATCCTCGGCTGGGACATCAGCGGCGTGGTCGAGGAGGCGCCGCAGACGTGGCGGTTCAGACCCGGCCACGAGGTGTTCGGGATGCGCTGATCCAGATCGCGAAAGCGCTGGGCGCGCACGTGATCGCGACCGCCAGCGGGAGCAAGCGGGAGTTCGTCGAGGGGTTCGGCGCCGACGAGGTGATCGACTACACGGCGGTCGACTTCGCCGGGGCGGTCCGCGACATCGACGTCGTGCTCGACACGATCGGCGGCGACACCGTCGAGCGGTCGCTCGCAGTGCTCCGCCCGGGCGGGCACCTGGTGACGGCGGTCGCCGAGGAGGATGCGGAGCTCGCCGCCAGGTACGAGGCGGCCGGTATGCGCTTCAGCGGCATCGCGGTCGACCCCGATCCGGTCGCCCTGCGAGGTCTCGTCGAACTCGTCGAACAGGGCAGGCTCCGGGTCCACGTGCAGGAGACCTTCCCGTTCGAGCGCGTCGCCGACGCGCACCGGCTGCTCGACGGCGGTCACCTCCAGGGCAAGCTCGTCCTCACCCTCTGATCCCGTCGTGGGGCCTCGCGTGAGCGAGGAGTTCGCTCCCGAGTTGTTCGCGCCGTTGGTACGGCGGGATCAGCGTGAGAAGGGCCCGCTGTGCGTGCGGGGGCTGCTGCTGGAGGGCCGTCGCAAGTCAATGCGGCCGATGGCCGAGCGGCTCGGGGCGGACCATCAGCAGTTGCAGCAGTTCATGACGTCCTCGACCTGTTCCTGCCCGCCGCATGGGACACCCCCGAGGCAGCCGCACGCCGCAGGGCCTGCCGGATCCCCGATGGCGAGCACACGACGGCCCTGGTGCCGCGCCGCGCAGGTTCCGCCGATGAGATTCCGGCGGTTGTGCGGTCTACCCATCGACGAAGGGAGCGCACCATGCGCAAGATCATCATTTGCACGTTCCTGACGCTGGACGGCGTCATGCAGGCGCCGGGCGGTCCGGACGAGGACGCTCAGAGCGGCTTCGAGCACGGCGGCTGGCAGAAGCCGGTCGCCGACGACGAGGTCGGCACGGCCATCGCCGGTTGGTACGAGTTCTCCGACGCGATGCTGCTCGGCCGCAAGACGTACGAGATCTTCGCGTCGTACTGGCCGACCGCCGATCCCGACAACCCGTTCACTCATCGGATGAACAGCATGCACAAGTACGTGGCGTCTCGGACCCTGACATCCGTCGAGTGGCAGAACTCCACGCTGCTGGAGGGCGACACCGTCGATGCCGTACGCAAGCTGAAAGCGTCCGACGGCGGCAACATCAACGTCGTGGGCAGTGGCGACCTCGCCCAGACCCTCATGCAGCACGGCCTCGTCGACGAGTACCGGCTGACCATCCATCCGGTGATCATCGGCACCGGCAAGCGGCTGTTCGCCGACGGAACGATCCCCACTGCGCTGGAGCCGGTCAGCGTCTCGACGACGAAGGGCGGCACCATCGTCGGCGTCTACCGGCCGAACGGTAAGCCCAGCTACGACAGCTATTAGGCCGCTTCGTTTGATTCTCACCGGGCAGACCACAGGAAGCTGCCCGCTGCCTGGAGTCCGGCCAGGTAGATGGTCGCGCGGACTTCTCGTAGCGGGTGGCGATGCCGCGCCACTGTAGGCTTTGTCGGCCAGGACGGCGTCCGGCCTGGTGCGGGGCCGTCCGCGTCGGCGCGGAACACGCAGGCGTCTCATCACCGCCAACCACGGACTGATCCAGACGAAACGGCATAAGGGGCCATCCCACATGGGCTGTTGAGTAGCCTGCGGTCGTGGGAATGGGGCGATGGTGTTCACGCTCGTCGAGTCCGCCCAGCAGCGGTGGCGGGCCGTGAACGCGCCTCACCTCGTCGCCCTCGTCCACGCCGGAGCCCGCTTCGAACGCGGCCGCCTCGTCGAACGCCCCGAAGCCCGCATGGCATGAACGACCGTAACCGATCCGCGGAACGCCCCCCAATGGCCCCGGGTCACGGGCGCGGGAAGCGGGCGCGCATGGCGTCGATGCAGGTGTCCCGGGACGTGGGTCCGCCGAACCGAAGACGGTCGTAGGCCGAGAACGCCGGTTCCAGCGTGTCGAGTTCGTCGACCAGAGCGTGCAGCCGCTCCAACCACTGAGCTGAACTTGCATCCGGCTCGTTCGCTGCGGCACCGATCGCGGTCGTCAGGTATTCCTTGCGCTGAATGGCGGCCGGGGTCACCGAGTGCAGGCACACATGCTGCCCGCTGAGATACGCATTCCACTCCGCCTTCCCGGCGACCGGGTCGGCCCAATGAGCGGTGAACCACGCTTCGAGCAACTCCACTCCGCCGGCTTCGTCGGCAAGAGCGAACAGGTCGGCCGGCACCATCTCCGCACCGTCGGAGCGCAGATATCCCGGAAGCGGCAGACGCTGCCCCAGCATCAGCCGACGGACCACATCGGCATCACGGCCATGGACTGCGCACAGTTCCTCCAGGACAACGAACTGCGCGCTGACATAGTCGTCATCGGCATCGGTCATCGGATGGACGCCGTTGACCTCGCGGAACCGCTCGGCGAGTTGCTGCTTCAGGTCTGTCTCCGGCATCGGGTTGCCTCCGGCGTCACCAGTGCGGGCACCTCCCGCACAGGACTCGGCACGCTACCGGCCGGATGGTTCGGCACTCACCGAACCATCGAAGGGGTCACGACAGCACGAGGGGGCCGTGGTGATCTTCCACCTGGAGGTCAAGCAGCGAGTTCGGGGCGGCCAGAGGGCGCCATGGGATCAGGGCGAAGATCTGGCTCAGCGGGTCGTCCATCGCGTCGCGGACGTCCACCAGCCACTGCTGCGACGAACACGACCTCGGCCCCCTCGCGCCGCAGCGCCTCCGCCCGCCCGGCGCACTCCTCGAAGAACGGCAGCACGTCATCGGCGGGCAGATCGACGGGGAAAGGAGCGAACCAGACCTCAAGGCCGGCGTTGGCGGCGCACCGGGCGGCGAAGCTCAGACGCTCGGGCTCACGGCCGGAGACGCGTACGGTGTCGCAGGCCGGGGCGTTCACTCGCGCCGTCACGCCGGCAGTCGCGGAACCCCGGCGAGGAGGTGGCGGGTGTACGGATGCTCGGGGGCGCCCAGGACCTGGGAGGTGTCGCCCTGCTCGACGATGCGGCCGCGCTCCAGGACGGCGGTGCGTTCGCAGAGCGAGGCGACGACCGACAGATCGTGGGAGACCATGACGAGCGTGAGGCCCTGCTCCCGCTTCAGCTCGTTCAGCAGGTCGACGACCTTGACCCGGGTCGTGATGTCGAGTGCGCTGACGGGTTCGTCGGCGAGCAGCACCCGCGGGTCGCACACGGTCGCGCGGGCTATCGCGATGCGCTGACGCTGTCCGCCGGAGAACTCGTGCGGATAGCGCTCCGCGGCATCGGCCGGCAGTCCGACCCGTTCCAGGGCTTGGGCCACCTTGGGCCCGGTCGTGCGCTTGGTGGCGATACCGAGGGAGCGCAGTGGCTCGGACACGATGCCGCTCACCCGCTGTCGCGGGTCGAGCGATGAGTACGGGTCCTGAAAGACACACTGGACGCTGCGCCGGAACCGCCGCACCTGGTCGCGGTCGCGGAGCTTCAGTTCCTCCCCGTCGAAGCGCACCGTGCCCGAGGTGGGCCGGGCGAGCCCGAGCAGCAGACGCAGCAGCGTCGTCTTTCCGGCGCCGGACTCGCCGACGAGGGCGAGGCTGTGTCCGGCCTCGACGGCCAGCGAGACGTCCTCGACGACCGGCTGTGCGCCGGCCCGGTAGCGCAGGGCGGCTTCGCTCAGTTCCAGTACGGCGGTCATCGCGGGCTCCTGGGGTCAAGGGCGGACTCCAGCGTGCGCGCGCTGTCCACCAGCGCCTTGGTGTAGGGCGCGCGCGGGGCCCGCACGATCTCTCGGATGTCGCCCTCCTCCACGGCACGGCCGTCCTTCATCACCAGGGCACGGTCGGTGACCCTCGCGACGACCGCGAGGTCGTGGCTGATGAAGAGGACCGCCATGTCCCGTTCGCGTACCAGGGTGTCGATCAGGTCGAGTATCTCGGACTGTACGGACACATCGAGCGCGGTGGTCGGCTCGTCCGCGATGAGCAGCTTCGGGTCACAGGCCAGCGCCATGGCGAGGGCGACGCGCTGCCGCTGTCCGCCGGAGATCTCGTGCGGGAAGGAGCGGGCGATGCGTTCGGGCTCGGGCAGCCGCACTTGCTCCAGCGCGTCCACGACAGCGCGCTTCAGCGCGGCACCCCGCAACCCGCGCCGTGTGCCGAGCGGTTCGGCGACTTGCCTGCCGACGCGCATCAGCGGATCGAGCGCGGTGAGCGGCTCCTGGAAGACGATGGCGGCGTCCCGGCCGCGTACGCCCGTCAGTTGCCTGTCGCTCGCGCCCACGACCTCGGTGCCGGCGAGTTCGACGCTGCCCGCCGCGGCCAAGCCTTCGGGCAGCAGGCCGAGTACGGCGAGCGCGGTCAGTGATTTGCCGGACCCCGACTCGCCGATGAGACCGAGTCGTTCCCCCGGGGCGATGGTCAACGAGATGTCGTCGACGAGGACACGTTGGTCCGTGCCCTGGATGGTGAGGCCGCGTACGTCGAGGATGTTCATCCGCGCCTCCCCCGGGCCGCCGGGTCGAGGGTGTCGCGCAGACCGTCGGCGATCAGGTTGACACCAATGACGAGCAGCACGAGCAGGATGCCCGGGGCGAGCGCGCCGGCCGGGGCGGTGGTGAAGGTGGCCTGCGCTTCCTGCAGCATGCGTCCCCATGAGGCATTGGGCGGCGGTGCTCCCAGGCCGAGGTAGGACAGACCGGCCTCGGCCAGGATCGCGAGCCCGAACTGGAGAGCCAGGTTCACCATGAGCGTGGGCCAGATGTTGGGCAGCACATGCCCGGCCACGATCCGCGGCCAGGAGGTGCCCGAGGTGCGCGCGGCCGTGATGTAGTCCTGCGTCAGGACCCGTTTGACCAGGATGCGCACCAGCCGCCCCACGACCGCGCTCTGTGCGAGACCGATGGCCAGGACGGCGGACGCCAGGGTGGCCGAGCGGGCGGCGACCACGAGCATCGCGAGGAGCAGGGTCGGGAAGGCGATGAGGATGTCGAGGAGCGCGGCGAGCGTGTCGTCGAGCCAGCCACGCGTGAACGCGGCCAGGACGCCCAGGGTGACACCGATGGCGGCCGCGATGAGGACCGATCCCATGCCTGCTTCGAAGGCGATCCGGGAGCCGGTCATCAGCTGGGTGAACAGATCGCGGCCGAGCTTGTCGGTCCCCAGGAGATGGCCCTCGCCGGGGCCCGCGAGCCGTCCACCGGAGGTGTCGTCGGGGGCGTACGGCACCCACAGGAGCGAGACGAGGGCGAGCAGGGCGATCAGTCCGGCCGTCACACATCCGGCGATCAGCGTGGCCGAGTGCCTGATGGACGGGCGGCTCATCGGGCGCCCCCCGAGAGCCTGCCCCGCAGGCGCGGGTCGATGATCCGCTGGAGGATGTCGGCGGCGAAGCCGATGAGCAGCACCGCGAGCGTGGAGACGAACAGCACGCCCTGGATGACGGGGTAGTCGTGCTGGGCGATGCCCGTCGCGAGCAGGGAGCCGAGGCCGGGCAGTGCGTACACGGACTCCACGACGACCGCGCCGAGCAGCGTGGACGCCAGCTCGATGCCGAGGATGGAGATCACCGGTACGGCGGCGTTGCGCAGTCCGTGCCGCCACATGGCCCGCCCGAACGACGAGCCCAGGGCCCGGGCGGTGCGCAGGTAGTCGCTCCCCAGCACGTCGAGCGTGGCCGACCTGACGTACCGGATCAGCGAGGCGCTCATGACGAGCGCGATGGTGGCGACCGGCAGGACGAGGGAGCGCATCGCCTCGGCGGGCTCCGCCCAGCCGTCCTGGGGGAAACCACCGGCGGGAAGCCAGCCGCCGTTCAGCGCGAAGACGGCGATCAGGATCATGCCGAGCCAGAACACCGGGACGGCGATGCCCAGCTGGGAGACCCCGTTGAGCAGCGCGCCGTACCAGGTCCGCCGCTTGTACGCGGCGATGAAGCCGGCCGGTACGGCGATGAGCACCGCCAGGACGAACGCGGCGAGGGTGAGCGGGACCGTCACCCTCAGCCGCGCGCCGACCTCGGGCCCGACCGGCAGCGAGCTGATGAATGACGTGCCCAGGTCGCCACTGGCCAACTGCCCGATCCAGTGGCCGAATTGCTCGGGCAGGGGTCTGTCGGAGCCGATGGAGTGCCGGGCGGCCGCGATCTGCTCGGGGGCGGCGCCCACCGAGGTGAGCGCGTTGGCGGGGTCGCCCGGCAACAGGCGCAGCAGCACGAACAGGACCACGCTCGCGAGCGCCAGCGACACCAGCAGGAAGGCGAGGCGGCGCAGGATGTACCGGGCCATCAGCCCTTCTTGATGTCGTAGGCGAAGAACTGGGAGTTCAGGCCGTTCACCGGATAGCCGGACAGCTTGGTGTTCGCCACGACGATCTGCGGATACAGGTACAGCCAGTCGCTGGCCGCGTCCTCGGCGGTCTTACGGTTGACCTTCTTCAGCAGCCGGGTCTGCTCGGCCGTGGTGGACGCCTGCTCGGCCTGATCGACCCACTGGGTGACCTGCTTGTCGTCATAGCCCCAGTAGAAATCGGAGTTGCCGTACCAGACCAGGTCACGGTCGTTGACGTGTTCCTGGAGCGTGGCCGTGAAGTCGCGGTTCTGGTAGACCTTGGTGTACCACTGGTCCGGTGTGATCGTGTTGATCTTGACGGTGACGCCGACCTTGGCGAGCTGCGACTTGATGAAGGTGGCCGCTATCGGGTGCGGGTCGTAGTTGGGGGTCTCCAGGGTGAAGGTGAAACCCTTCTTGTACCCCGCCTCGGCGAGCAGTCTCTTGGCGCGGGCGGGGTCGTACGCGTTGACCTTGGTGAGGTCCTCGTACCACGGGTCGGTGGGCGGCACCATGGAGCCGATGAGCTTGCCGTATCCGCCCCAGACGGACTCCAGCAGCTTCTTGTCGTCGATGGCCGCGGAGACGGCCTGGCGGACCTTGACGTCCGTGAACGGCTTGGCCTTGTCGTTGAAGGCGAGCAACAGCTTGGTGGTGGAGTTGCCGTCGCTGACCTTGTAGTTCTGGTTGCTCTTGAACTGGTCGAGGGCGTCGGGCGACTGCTCGCTGGTGACCACGTCGACGGCCCCCGTCAGCAGCGCGTTGTTCAGCGCCGTGGCGTCCTTGTAGTAGTGGAAGACCGCCTGCTTGTTGCGGGCCGCGCCGCCCCAGTAGCCCGCGAACCGGTCGAGGGCGAGGGCGGAGCCGCGGGTCCACTTGCGCAGCCGGTACGGGCCCGTGCCGTCCTCGCTCGTCTTGAGGTTCTTCGCCTGGGAGTTGAGGATCCAGACGTAGGAGAGGTTGTAGACGAAGGAGATCGACTTCTTCGACAGCTGGACTCGCACCGTGCGCGCGTCCGGTGTCGCGATGGACTTGACGACCTCGAGATTGCTCTTGCGCGCGGACTGCGAGTCCTTCGCGAGCACCTTCTCCAGGCTGTACTTCACATCCTCGCTGGTGAGCTTCTTTCCGCTGTGGAACGTCACTCCGTCGCGCAGGGTGAAGGTGTACGTGAGCCCGTCGGGGTTGACCTTGTAGTCCTTCGCGAGCAGCTTCTCGACCTTGCCGGTGTCGGTGAGCTTGAACAGCCCTTCGTAGACATTGCCGTTCAGTGCCTCGGTGACGCCCTGACCGCCGCCCGCGGTGTTGTCGAGGTTCTGCGGTTCGTAGAGCGAGCCGATATTGACCGTGGCGTTCTTGTCGTACGCCCCGCCCGCGCCGCCGCTTCCGCCGGCGCCACCGCCGCAGGCGGTCAGGGTCAGGCCGAGGAGGGCGGCACCGCTGTACAGGGACGTCTTCTTGATGTTCATGAGGGGAACGCTTTCGTGCTGCGAGAGGGAAGTCGCGGGGTGATCAGTGCTGCGCCGGGAAGCCGTCGCGGAAGACGGGCCGCTTCTCACCGGCCCGGACGGGCAGGTGGAACCGGTTCTGCCGCGGCGGCATCGGACAGTTGTACTGGTCGGAGAAGCCGCAGGGCGGCACGAAAGCACGGTTGAAGTCGAGGCGGACCCTGCCCTCGCCGGTGTGGGTGACGAAGAGGAAGCGTCCGGCGCCGTAGGTGCTCTCCCCGTTGGTGGGGTCGCCGAAGACCAGCAGCAGCGTGCCGTCGTCGTCGAAGGCGCTCAGCGTGTAGTCATGGCCGTCCACGGTGAGCGAGATGTCCCCCGGCACGACGAGGTCACGGGTGCCGCCATTGTCCCGGATGTGCTCGAACGCGACCCGCCTGGCGCCCGGAACCGGCGTATACGAAGCCTCCAGGACCCACGCCGGGTCGTACGGGAAGACCTCGATGCGCTCGAAGTTCCGGATCGCCGGTGACCGGGCGTCCCAGAAGCGCAGGCCGTGCTCGGGCCGGCCGGTGACGAGATCGGTGCGCGCGAGCGTGGTGACCGTCACACCCTCCGGTGCTTCGGCGCGGGCCCCGTCGGGATCGGGGCGCTCACCGGCCGGAAACCAGCGGGTTTCGACGAGGGCGAGGTTTCCCGTGGATGAGGTCACCGAGCGACGGCGCTCGATGCACCACGCCTCCCACTCCCCGGCAGGGTCGAGGGTCGGCTGATCCAGGGCGGCGTGGGACACGGCTTCACTCATTCACGTAGACAATCGCTGCCTGTCACGCCTCGAAGTATCACGCTGCGTGAAGTTAAACCCAAAGAGATTTCTTTATCTTCCATAAGCCGCACTATGTCAAGTTGCTCCCGGATACCGAGACGAAAGCGAAACCACAGGTCATCCCAGGCTTGGTGACCCGGCGCAGGGGGTGAGCGGGTGAGCCAGGAGGCTCGGCAGGGCCGAGGCCCGTTACCGAACGTTGCCCTGTCGGGAGCCGGGGAACGCTACCCCCACCGAGGCCCGCGGCCGTGCGTGATCGGATGACCTGAACGAACCGCCTGGCCAGGGCTCATTCGGCGTCCACAGGCGAAGCTTCTCCGGGTTGCGGACCACCCAGATCCGGGTGGCGCGGCCGCCGGAGGCGCCGAACGCGGCCACCGTCACGGTGACCCCGTGTGCTGGGCGACCAGGCCGGGCGCACCGGCCACCGAACGTTCCAGGAGCCGAAGCCCGGGGGCCTTGTCGGCGATCGCGACCATGTACTGGGCGATGCGGTGCGGCACGCACCCGCCGCCGGGCCGAGCTCGCCAGCTCCCGGCAGGCCCCCGGGGGTGCGGCCGACGATCCCGGCGATCTCGGAGAAGGGGTGGCGGAACACGTCGTGCAGTACGAACGCGACCCGCTCGGCGGGCGTCATCGATTCCAGGACGACGAGGAAGGCCATGGTCACCGACTCGTCCAGAGTGATCTGGTCAGCCGGGTCGGCGGCGTCGGTGCCGCGCCCGCCGGCCCACTCCCCGCGGTCGGGCAGCGGCTCGGGAAGCCATGCGCCGACGTAGCGCTCGCGCCGGGCCCGCGCCGAGCCGAGCACGTCCAGGCAGACGCGCCCGGTCACCGTCGTCAGCCAGGCACCGGGAGACATGATGGCCTCCCGCCTGCTCCGCGGCTGCGCGTACCAGCGGGCGTACGCCTCCTGCACGGCGTCCTCGGCCTCGGCCAGCGAGCCGAACAACCGGTAGGCCACCTTGATCAGTTGGCGCCGCTCACCGGCGATCTCTGCCGCGCCCCACTCGGGTACACCCCTTCGCATGATCACGCCCCAGGCCCGCCGCTCCCGCCTTGCATTCCGCGTACCCGCGTCGTCGGGCTGGTGAGACCTTACCGGTGGTTTGTTAAGGCGGGAGTGGGAGGTGGTGGCTGAGTGGTCGACCGGTACTGACTGCGTTGATCAGGTTTTGTAACTGTAATGGTGGGGGCGTGCTGGACCAGGCTTTCCACCAGCGTTGCAGCATGATGGTGGGGGTCAGCCAACTGCGGACGGCACGTAGGGCCTGGGGCCAGCGTGCCGGGTGGTGCGATCGGGTGCCCCCTCTCCGGCCGGGCCGGGTGGTTGGCGGGAGTCGGTGGCAGTCCGGCTTCCCAGCAGAAGGAGAACGCGCGGTTGACCAGGGTCTGGTGGCGGCGGATGGCGCGGTCGGCGCGGACCTGGAAGTCGGCCCAGCCCAGTTCGTCCTTGACTTGCTTGTAGCTCTGCTCGCTCCAGTTGCGGATGCCGTAGATCCGCACGATCTCGGCGAGGTCGGCGGCCGGGTGGGCGGTGTCGGCCTGGCGTGGTGAGCCGGGGCGGGGCAGGCTGGTGGCCAGATACCAGGTGGATTTCTCCGGCAGGGTGTCCGGGTCGGTGGTGGCCACCACCAGTCGGGTGGTGCCGTCCGGTCCCCACCGGCCCAGGGACGCGCCGGCGGCCCACCAGGTGGTGGTGTGCCCGTCGAGGAAGGTGCGGGACACCGCCGTCCAGTCGCCCGGCCGGTCGGGGCCGTGCAAGCCAGTTCCCGGGCGGCGTCGACCGGGGTGTGGGCATCGGGGCCGTACGCCCAGGTGCCCCGGCGCCGTTTGAGGGCCACCACGAACGGCAGTCCGGCTGTGGCCAGTTCACTGCGGAAACCGTCCTGGTCGCCGTAGGCACAGTCGGCCGCCACCGTGCGGAAGTCCACTCCGGCCCGGGTGGCCCGGCGGGCGAGTGCGGCAGCGATCTGCAGTTCCGTGGCGAAGCCCGGATCGCTGCGGCCCTTGGGGAAGTGGCGGGTCGGGGTGATTGGCAGGCCGGTCTCTGAATAGGCGGGGTCGGTGGCGTAGTCGCAGAACAGCCGCACCGCCTCCTGGTAGCCGCGCAGCGTCGAGCGGACACAGCCGTGGACCGCCCGCAGGTCGCCAAACCACTCGTCCGCCAGCGGCGAGGACCAGGTCCACGGGAAGGCGTCCGCGTGTGCGGCAAACGCCCGTACCTTCCGCTCGCGGCCGTTGATGGTCGACAGCGCGAGGTTCCGGGCCAGCTGCTGGTTGCGCCAGCCGTCCAGCATCGCCTCGAAGACCTGCTCCTCCGGCCACAGCAGCGGCACCCCGTCGGCCAGGTGCAGCCGCGCGACCCCAGGTGTCACCCCGTCCTGGCCCACCAATTCGTCACGCTCCGTAGATCGCATCCGGCGCGAGAATCTCGCATCAGACGCGAAGCCCGGAGCGGAACAGCAGGCCAGCCATCCGATCGAGTGAAGCGGAACGATACGGGCCCGGCCTGTCGGCTACCGTCTCGACAGACGCGCGGTGATCCCTATCTCCGCTGATCAGCGGCTGGCCGATGCCAGTCCGACCAACGCCGCGCAAAATGGTGCACGTTCGCATCGGATGCGATTCGCAGCGGTTCCCAGATACGCGCCAAAGGGGCAATGAGATGACGCTCGGCGGCGCCGCGGCCGGAGGCGCTTCATCTCGTGCACGGTGAAGATCACCCGCTGGTGTGGGACGGCCTTCTTGATGGTGTGGGCGAAGTCCATCGCCTTGACGAACTCCGGCCGGACCTTGACCCGGGTGCTGATCTTCTCAGAGAAGACCAGGTCACAGCCCGCCTCTTCCGGGGCGTCTAGCTGGCTCTGGAGTTCCTGCTGGACCGTACTGCACCGGGCGCACCCCACCCTTGTGGTTTTTGTCGCGGCCTCGGGCACCGCGGCGTCGATCGCCGGGCCCAATCTCCCACGCGCTGCCGGGGCCGTGGTCGGCGGGGGTCCGGACTTCGAGTTCGGCGCGGAGCTGGGGGACGAGCATGAAGCGTGGGGTGTGGTACTTCGGGGCGACCTTGCCGCCGCGGGTGCGGCAGGTGCTTGCGGCGGGGACGGAACAAGTGGGGCAGTCGAACTGTTCGGCGGCGGCCGGCCGGTTCGGCGGGACGTGTTCACCGTGGCGCGGTCGGGGCGCTGGGTCAACGGGCTCGGTGCTCGGCAGGCATGCGCGACCCCTGACTGTACGTACGTACAGTAAGGGGTTAGGGTGGCAGACCCAAGAGAAAGGTTTTGCGGCATGATGTCCGACTTGATCGACGTGCACGCGCATTTCACCCCGCCCACCACTCCCGAAGAACGGGAAACGCGGTGGCATGCCATGCGAGCGGAGCAGTTCCTTGCACCGGCTCCCTACCACTGGACGGTCGAGGCGACGCTGGACTACATGGAGCGCGCCGGCGTCGCGATGCAGTTGCTGAGCAACATCCCCAAGACCCTGGACGCCCTTCGCGCGTCCAACGACTACGGCGCGTTCCTCGTGTCGGAGCATCCCTCGAGGTTCGGTCTGCTCGCCGCTCTGCCCACCGACGACCCGGCCGCCGCGCTCACCGAAATCGAGCGCGCCGGCGGCGACCTGCAGGCGGACGGGTTCGCGGTGACCTGCATGTACAACGGAGTCTCCCTCGGCGACGCGAGCCTGGAACCGGTGTGGGCCGAACTCGACCGCCGCGGCGCGACCGTGTTCGTCCACCCGGACGCCTACGCTCCCGCGTTCATGGGCCGCCCCAGCCCGCTGCTGGAGGTCGCCTTCGAGACCGCCCGCACCATCGTCGACATGCTGTACGCAGGCGTCTTCCGCCGGTTCCCGAACATGCGGGTGATCGTCGCGCACTGCGGCGGCGCGCTTCCCGCCCTGGCGGGGCGCCTGCATCTGCTGGGCACGGAAGCCTGGGTACCGAACCCCGGCGAACTCGACCAGGGCGAGATCCGGGACCACCTCGCCCGGCTGTATCTGGACACCGCCGCCACCGGCACCGCCCACACCCTCGCACCGGCCCTGGCCATGACCACCCCAGACCACCTCGTCTATGGCTCGGACAGCGGCGTGCCGTGCAGCACGGAAACGACGCTGGAAGCCAACCGGCATGTCCTGGCGGACTTCACCGGACTCCCCCGCGAACAACTCGAGGCCATCGGCCACAACGCTCTGCGCCTGTTTCCGATGGCTGCGGCCCGGCTCGGTGGGCAGGTCGCGGCGGCCTGACGGCGCGCGCGTCGAGGGAGGCTCGACCCGCACCTCGAAGGAGGAAGAAACCATGCACATGATGGACGCGCAGGGGGTTGTGCGGGTGGCGACCGGACTGCTCCGCGGAACCCCGGAGGAGGGCGTCGTCGTCTACCGCGGCGTGCCCTTCGCCCAGCCGCCAGTCGGGCCGTTGCGGTTCCGCTCACCGCTGCCGCCTGAGCGGTGGTCGGGCATCCGGGACGCCAGCCGCCCGGGCCCCGCCTCGTACCAGTTCAACTCCGACAATCACAGCGATGTCGAGCGCATCGTCCGGGACATCGACCCCGGCGTGCCGGGCATCATGGCGTGGCCCGGCTACACGAACGCGACCTACCGCCACAACCACGCGGCGGAGGACTGCCTGTACCTCGACATCTGGGTGCCGGAGTCGGCTCCGCGCGCAGTCCTGCCCGTCTACGTCTACTACCACGGCGGCGCGAACGCGGTCAGCTCCGGTTCGTTCGAGCTGGAGCGGGGCGCGAACCTGGCCCGCGAGGCCAACATGATCGTGGTCCGGCCGAACTACCGGATGGGCGCTCTCGGCTGGGTCCACTTCGGTCTCCTGGGCGGTGGTCTGCCGGAGGCGGTGAACCTCGGCGTGCAGGACCAGTTCGCCGCGCTGAAGTGGGTGCACGAAAACATCGAGGCGTTCGGCGGCGACCCGGAGAACATCACGATCGGCGGGGAGTCCGCCGGAGCCACCGCGGTCTCGCACCTGCTGACCAACCCGAACGCGCATCCCTACTTCCGGCGCGCGGTGCTGCAGTCGCTGTCCCCCTTCAATCTCTGGTGCACACAGCAGCGGCCGGATGCCGTCACCGTCGCGCAGATGTACCTCGACCTCCTGCACATCGACGACCCGACGCGACTCCAGGACATCGAACCCAACCGGCTGCTGGCCGTGCAGAACGTGCTGACCCGCTACTTCGATCCGGACCGGCATGTCGCCTGGCGTCCCTTGGGCGCCGTCGTCGAGGGGGACTGGGTGCCGCAGGCCCCGGCACTGCATCTGTCGGAGAACATGGTCGCCAAGCCCGGCCTGGAAGTGGCCATCGGTTTCGCGAAGGACGAGTGGCAGTTCTTCCGCGGGCATTCGGAGACGGTCAGCCGCGGATCCCGGCGGGACGTGCTGGGCGTCCTGGCACAGGTCTTCGGTGCGGACGGTGCCGAGGAGGTATACCGGCGATTCCACGAACTTCGCCCGGACCATGCGCCCGGCCTGCTGCTGTCGGACATCATGTCCTTCGAGTTCTTCAAGCTGTCGTCGCTGGCGATCGCGCGGAACCTCAGCGCGCAGCGGATCCCCGTGCACCTGTTCCAGTTCTCCTACGACCTGCCCGGCCTCGGCGGTCGGCTTCGCGCCGTGCACACCGGGGACATCCCTTTCCTGTTCCGCAACCACTCCGAACGCGACCTCGCCTGGTGGCCGGCCTTCGACGGGGCGGACCGGGAGGACGTACGACAGGTCAGCGGGCGGATGGGCGAGCTCTACGCGTCCTTCATCCGCAGCGGCGACCCAGGAGCCCGGTGGCCGCGATTCGACGCGGAGGACGGGAACGTCCTCTGGTTCGGCCGATCCGTCGAGCCGAGGCCCGGCCTGCTGAAGCGGGAGTGGGACATCTTCCAGGAATACGGCCTCGGCACCGTGCGGTCGGTGGAGAACGTGCTCGTCGACAACGTACGGGCAGCACTGGCGAGCAGGTCGGCCGCCTAGCGGGCGGACGGAGCATCCGCTCCTCGTATGGCAAGGGAGCCATGCGTGGCTCGGCGACGCCGGTGCCATACTCGAGCCGAAGCGCGCAGAAATGAGGGATGGCCAGGTGGGCGATTCGATGGCCGGTCGGAGCGAGACGAGCGGTGGCCGACGGCAGGCGATCATACGGGCCGCCGAACGCCTCTTCGCGCTGGAGGGCTATCACGGCGCGACGATGCGCCAGATCGCCGAAGAGGCGGGTGTCAAGCTGTCCCTCGTCGTCTACCACTTCACCTCGAAGCTCGGACTGTACTCGGCGATCTTCGAGGAGCGCCGGTACGTCAACGACGAGCGGTTGGCGCGTCTGAAGGCGATCCCCGACCTGCGCGCCGACGACGCCGTCGAACAGATCGTCAGCTCCTTCACCGATCCGGTTCTCGCGCTGCACGACGACCCGGACGACGTCTGGTTCGCCCGTCTCGTACTGCGCGAGGCATCCGACCCGTCCAGCCAGGAGCGACCGGTCATCCGGGACCAGTTCGACCCGCTGGCCCGCCAGTTCGTCGAAGCGCTCAGCATCGCGCTGCCGGACAAGCCCGCCGGGTTCCACCACTGGGCGTACCTGTACTCGGTGGGAGCCCTCACCCAGAGCGCGTTCGACACCCGCGTGCGCAACATCGCCGACGAGCCCGGCTACGAACAGAAGCACGCTCTCCTGCGGTCCTACATCACCGCCGCCCTGCGGTACGGCTGACCCAGCCCGGCCCGACCCGGGTTCACGCCGATCGCGGCCCTCGCGCTCCGCGGTCCCCACTCCCTGCGCCGCGAGCCGTGGCAGTGTCGGCGTCTTCTTCCGCCCGACGGTCGTCGCTGGGCTCTGGCGGTCCGGTATCGGTCGGGACGCGGTAGAGGGCGGCGGCCAGCGGGGCCGCGCGGATGATCGCTGCTACCACGTCGCCCGCCTCCGGATGCCGATCGGCCAGATGGGTCAACAGGTCGGCCTCGCAGCCCTCCAGAGGGTCGAGGCGGGCGACGAGAGGCCGCCGAGGCTCACCGGAAGGGTTCCGGTCGGCGTGGTAGTGATCCTCTCGGCCTTGCGGCGGCAGTCCCGACACAGCCGGTTGCCGGCCGCGGACCGGATGGCCGCACTGGTGACAGACGCCTGAGCAGGTGATGCACCTGCCGGTGTCCGGCTGCAGGACACGGTCCTTCTCGCCCAGCCGCGCCACAAATGACGCATTCTGTCAGGGCCTCTTACGCGACCGGCTCAAGTGCCTCCAGTACCGGTCCGGCACCCTCGACGGCTTCGTAGCGGGCACCGGCCCGACCCTCGACGAACCAGCGTCACCTTGACGAGCCGAAGTCGGTAACGGCGACGACGTGCTGGTAGAGGCAGACGGCATCCGGCGCGTACCAGGAGCCGTCCGGGCGCTGTATCCGGTTCAGGATCGGGCAGTGGTGGCGGGACGCTTCACCCGGGGTGTCGGCGTCCTGGTGTGCCGACCCGTGATCGCGTCCGAAGCTGTCGCACACCACCACCAGTTCCGGATGCGAAATCTGAGTCCGGGCGTCCTGTGTCAGGAGGCAGGTCGGAGGGGCCTCCACCCGGCCACATAGTCCAGGCCGGTTGTCGGTCCCTCCAGGCTCGCCCGCACACGTGTCTCGTGCCTGGCAGGTTGACGCGGGCCATCGCCGGGCGGCTCGCCGGATTCTGCGGGCCGATCTCTCCAGAAGCGGCGTTCCAGGGCCAGCCGACGGACCTGGGTGGCCGAGGACCGCGTACAGCAGAACCGGGACAGTAGCCTCCGGGGTGCGCTCCCGGATGCCGGGCAGGGCGCTGGCATAGCTGTCGGAAAGCCGGGCGAGCAGCCCGGCCTGCTCCTCGTCCATCACGTATGGGACCGTCCGGGGC
Organism: Streptomyces yongxingensis; assembly: GCF_055597465.1. Classification (NCBI taxonomy): domain Bacteria; kingdom Bacillati; phylum Actinomycetota; class Actinomycetes; order Kitasatosporales; family Streptomycetaceae; genus Streptomyces; species Streptomyces yongxingensis. Next base: position 11,061,940 of record NZ_CM145717.1, on the reverse strand, counting down.
GCCTGCTTCGGCTTGTCGGCGTTCGTCATGTCCCCACGGTCCTGGCGCAACACCGGGCCGAGTAGGAACGGCCCGGGAAACCGGTGTTGCTGCCAGAAGTTTGGACAGGGCGTGATCCGGGCCGCCCATCTGGCTGCTGGGCTCGGCCGGATACTCGCGGCCGGAGATCGTCACGACCAGTTGCGGCTGCGGGCAGGCACAGGGGCCGCCGGGGGGCTTTCCCGGCGGGCGGGCTGACCGGGACCACTTCGGTGTGCTCCATCCGGAACGGACTGATCTTCCGCAACCCCGCGAGCCGGATCAAGGTCGGGCAATACAAGTACGCCGTGCTGCAACCGCTCGTCCCCGAACAAGTCGATCGCTCCGTCGCGGCTGCCACCACCCCAGCGGCGCGGCTCATCCTCGCCCTCGCAGCGGTCCACGCCGCCCGGGTCGCCCAGATCGCCACCCTCATGCTCGACGACGTCGACCTCGGCAACCGCCGGCTGACCATCGCCGGACACGCCCGCCCGTTTGACGATCTCACCCTGAAACTGCTGCTGGCCTGGCTGGAGCACCGGCGAAACCGGTGGCCGAACACCGCGAACCTCCACCTACTGATCAACAACCAGACCGCCATGAAGACCAGCCGTGCCAGCAACCGCTGGATCAGTGCCGCGATGCGCGGGCAGGATGCGACATTGGAGCGGCTCCGCGTCGACCAGCAACTCGAAGAGGCCCTGGCCCACGTGCCCGACCCGCTCCACCTCGCCGAGGTCTTCGGACTCGACGGGAAGACCGCGATGCGCTACGCGGACTCCGCACGAGCCCTGCTGGAACAAGCCGCTGAACAGCACCTTCGATGAAATCTGCTCGACCGGGACGCACTATGAGGGGAATCATGAGCGAGTGACGTCGACCGAATCAGCAGCAATCGCTCTACAGGACCATGCCGCCCTCTTGAGTATGGCCGGCGAGCTCACGCCTCGGGAATTCACTTTCCGGATTCACCAGCGCCGCGGACATGAGCTGCCTCTGACTGAGCGGCTCGCCGAACTCGACGATGAGTACGACGTCCTCGAATACGAGGACAGAACCGTGGACCAGGTCGATGCCGAGGTCACGGCCGAAGCCCGCCGCCTCGCGGCCCACCCCATAGTTCCCGCCGAACCCGCGGATACGCCCAGTTGATGCACACGGACACACCCGCGAGTTCCCGTTGAACAGGCTTCGGTTTCCCTGAACCCACGGGCCTCACCGGCCTCGGGGAACATCGGTACAGCGGTTAACGCTAAGTGGTCGGCTCCGGAAGTCCTTCGTGGGTTGGTCATGCTGCCAGGGCGGTAGAGGATTTTTCTGGGTGATCGGCGGTATGCCGGTCGAGCCTGGCCAGCAGATCGTTCAGACCTGGCGTTGCCCCGGCCGCGTGCTGCGAGGAGGACGACCGTGGCGCGCTGCCTGGCCTGGTGTGGGTCTTGTGGCCGTAGGCCATCTTCTTCAGCCGGCGGCGTTCGGCAGCGGTCAGCACCACCGTCACGGCAGCGCATATGGGCATAGTGAACCGACGGCTCTCGTTCGTACAGATGTTGAGCGGCGGGGACGGAGCCGAGGGAGGTACGGGCGTGCGCCCCGGTTACACACGGCGCTGGCGGACTCGTTCAACTACCATGCCGCGTATGCAGTTCACAGGGTGATGGCGATGGCGATATTCGGCTTCTTGGGCAGATGTAGAACCTTGACGAACCAGTTGCCGATCCGGGACGTGATGTACCGCTTGCCGAGGAGGTCCTGCGCGGCCATGGTGCTGTCCTGGTCGAGCAGCCGGGCGGTGCCGGGAAGGGACGCTGCGCTCGTGGAGGTCCGCCCCCGCAGATCGCAGACGGTCACGGTCACGGCGCTGTTGTTGCGGATCCGCTTGACCTTCCAGGAGCCGGCGGGCGTCACGACGAGGATCTCGCCCTGAGGACCTGCCACATGCCAGACCGGCGTCGGGACCGGGGATCCGTCCTTACGGTAGGTGGTGAGGCTGATGTACTTGCTGCGTCGGATCTCGTCCATGGCTGGCACGCTCGGTAGCCTCGATCTTTCGTGATGGTCCGACCCTCTGGCCCGGGGGCCCGTCGGACGATTTCGATGTCAATGCCGAGGACGGCGGCGTGTTCTGCGGCGCCTCCCGCGGTGTGGACACTCTGACCAATGGATCTTGCAGATCCGAGGAAGGGTGTCCTGGTGGGACGTAAGTCTCCGTGTACCGGTGGAGTTCAGGAATGATGCCGTCGCGCTGTACCGCACGGCGAGTGGGAAGCGCACCTGTGCGGCGGCGGAGGCCGGGGGCCCGGCGAGACGCTGCGCAGTGGGTGTGCGGACCTGTCGCGCCGCCAGCGCCGCCTGTTGGACGCCACGCAGGTCGCAACGTCCTAGTCCGGGCGGCGTGCCAGAGACGCGAGGATGATCTCCCGCGCGGCGTGGACCGTGGCCGTGAAGGCGGCCGGGTCCCGGCCGATGCGTTCGGCGCCGCTGCGTAGGGCACCGGACAGCAGCTCCACCGTGAGGTGCACATCGCCGACGTCGCGGAACTCCCCGCGCGCGATGCCGTCCTGGACGACGTTCTCCACTTCGACCACGATCGCGTTGAACGGGTTGTCCGGCCCTTTCGGTACCTCGGCGACCAATGGGCCGGAGCCCGGCTGGAACATCAGCTGCATGGCCTGGTCCGTGCACGCCTTCAGGACCGCCTCGATGATCTCCCGCATCCGCTCCGAGGCCGGGTCCGAGGACCGCGCGGCGATCGCGGCCACACACTCGAGCATGGGCCGGCTCGCCCGCTGAGTCAGCGCCATAACCAGACCACCCTTGTCGCGCGCGTAGTTGTACAGCGTGTTGCGCGCGAGCCCGGCCCGAGCCGCGATATGGCCCATGTTGATCGAGTCGTAGTCGCGTTCGAGCAGCAGCTGCCGCATCGCCTCGGCGAGGTCGGACCACACCATCTCGTGGTGCTCTTCTATGCTGGCTCCCCGGATCCGCGGCATCCGATCATCCTCTCCTCGTCGGGGCTTTCCTTGCGCCCTGGGTCTGTCTCCCCGCCCTGCACAGCGGCCGTGCGGGGCGCGTGTCGTGCGCTGTATCTCAAGAAGCGCGTGGATCAACTTCGGCCTTCGTCGCTAGCCGTCCTGCCCAGCGGCCAGGGCGGCACCCGCCAGATGCGGGTTCTCCTGGTGGCTCGCGGTGAGCCTTACGTGGCTGAGGCGCCAGCCGTCCGCCGTGCGAACCGCCTCGTTGTCGTAGAAGCCGACCACCAGCCAGCGGTCGGGTCCGCCGTCGGCCAGCTCCTCCGGGACCCAGTGTTCGGCGCGGACGTGCGCGTGGACGGTCGCGCGGTCGCCATCGATGTCGATCACGTGACCGGTGATGGCGTGGTGCGTTGCGATGAATGGTGCAAAAGCGCCGCGGAGAGCCTCGACGTAGTCGCCGAGCGGCACGGTCATGGGCGGAATACCGGCGACCGACTCGAAGTCGACCGTGACCGGGTCGGCCAGGACGAGGCCGGGCAGCTCGGTGAACTCCTTCAGGTCCGCGATGTCGGCGTACCGGCCTATCAGTTCGAGGAGATCAGCGCGATCACTGAGCGCGTTCATGGGGGAACCCCTTCTTATTCGCTGTGGCGGCGCCTGTTCGCTGCGGCGACGGCCGGAGCTGCGCACCTTTATGCGACTACCTGTCGCATAGATTACGACGGGTAGTCGCAAAACTCAAACCTTGGGCATGCGTGCGGTGCCACTCACGGTCAGGACTGCGCTCGTATGACACCGGCGACGCTCACCTCGCAGGCGAAGCACCGCTCCTGGCCTGCTTCTCACCGCGCTTTCCGCAGCAGCCCGACCAAGGTCCAACTCATTGCCACCGCGATGGCGATGCCCCTCGAGCCCCCCGACGGCATGCGGTACGTCGCCGGCCACCTGGCCGCCGCGTGGAGTCCGATGCGCGACCTTGTTCCGGTCGAAATGAGGTCCGGCCACCCACCTGGGCATCTCAATGGCCGTTGACACCGCCCAACTTCCTTTCGCGCGAGAGGAAGTTGGCGTCAGCCGGACGTGGCCAACATGTCTGAAGGCCCGTTGGAGCCGGGCAAGTTGGGAATCACCTACTTCCCGACTTGCCCGACGCTTCGCAGACACCCGAGATAACCGATCTCAAGGCGTTGAGCGTGGAGCCGCGGCCGGCGGCCCCGGCTCCACAGCGTCAACCCCCGAAGGACTTCGGGAGCGGACCACTTAGAACTCCTAACAGAAAGGGACTTCGTCCGATCCGGGTGCGATGGGGCCGGGCGAGCACGAAGGAAGATCACTACTCTGCATGAGTGCTTTCCTACGACGAGTTGACTTCACCTGAGCGTGAGCTGTGGGACGCGTTCCCCGAGGGGCGGCGGGTGGATCTGCGTACGGGTACCGCGGAGGAGGACAGGGTCGCCGACGGCGGGCGGTGGGGGCCCGAGCGGACGGTGCGGGCGGCGGTGGTCGCCGCGCTGTTGCTGGGCGCGAACACCGGGCAACTGGGTGCGGTGGCGCGTCTGAGGCTCACCGGGGCACGGATCTCCGGATGCCTGGACCTGGCCGGCGCGCAGATCGCCCATGCCCTCTGGCTGGAGGCATGCTGGTTCGAGGAGGCCGTGAATCTCCTCGGCGCGTCGACGCAGGCCCTCGTGTTCACGGACAGTCGGATACCCGGCATCGAGGCCGATTCGGCCCGCATTGAGGGCAACTTTTCCCTGCGGCGCGCCGTGGTGGAGGGCCGCGCCCCCACACCCTTCAACCGCTTGAGCACCGCCCTGTCGCTCACCGACGCTCGAGTGAACGGCGGACTGCTCCTCAACGGGGCCAAGTTGATCGCACCGGACGGGTGGGCCCTGTCGGCCGGTGGTCTGGCCATGGAAGGGGGCGTCTTCTGCCGGAACGGGTTCGTCGCGTACGGGGAAGTCCGGCTGATGGGGGCAAAGTTGCCGGGCACGCTGGTCATGCAGGGCGCCCGGCTGGAAGGACCCGGTCCACGCGGCGTGGCCCTCACCCTCGACAACGCCATGGCCTCGTCGCTCAAGTTCTCCCAAGGGTTCACCGCGAACGGCACGGTTCGGCTGCGCGGCACGCAGGTCACGGACAACGTGACCTGCGACGGAGCCGTCCTGAACGGCCCGCCCACCGACGACGGAAACGCCCCGGCCCTGATCGCCATGCACCTGCAAGCCGTCGACCTCGATCTCACCCTCGCCCGGCCCCCGTCCGGCACCCTCGACCTGCGGGGCGCTCAGGTGTCGTACCTTCACGAGAACGAGCACAGCTGGCCCGAGAGGGTCGATTTGGACGGATTCGTCTACGGCTCCATCAAAACGGCGGACACGAACGACGAGCGCCACGAGGCCGTGGGTGACCGGGAATCCGTGGCCCGACGCGTGGCATGGATACGCAGCAGCCCGGGCTACAACCCGCAACCGTACGAGCAGTTGGCGGCCTGGTACCGCAAGGCCGGGCACGACGACGACGCCCGCCGCGTCCTCCTCGCCAAGCAGCGCCACCGGCGCCGCGCCCTGTCCCCGGCAGCCCGCGCATGGGGCCACCTCCTCGACGTGACCGTCGGCTACGGCTACCGGCCCTGGCTGGCCGGAGTTTGGCTCCTCGCACTGATCCTTCTGGGCACGCTGTCCTTCTCCGCAGACTCCCCCAAGCCGGTCAAACAAGGCGAAGGCGCCCCGTTCCAGCCCCTCGTCTACACACTCGACCTCTTGATCCCCATCGGGGGTCTAGGTCAGCGCACGGCCTGGTATTGGTCGAGCAACAGCCTCCAGTGGCTGGCCTACCTGCTGATCGCCCTCGGCTGGGTGCTGACAACCGCCGTCATCGCGGGTGTCACCCGCACCCTGCAGAAGAACTAGCGGGCAAGTGCTGGCCTGAGGCGTCGCCAACAGATGAGTGCGCGTCCAAGGATGAGGAAGCCTTCGTGGACGTCGTCACGTATCTCACAGCGGATCCGAAGGCGGCGGAACCAGTGCAGGTGGGCGAACGCGCGCTCCACTACCCCCCAGTTGCGCCGAGGCTGAGCGGCGTGCTCCGGTCCGTTCTCCCAGGTCACCTGCTGGACCCGTTGCCAGCCCTCCAGGGCTAATGAGGGCCCCGGCGGTGGATCGCCCGCGGCTTCAGCCTGCCCACGTTGCGAGCCCTCCAGGGCTGATGAGGACCTCGGCACCGATTGGCGACATCCGACAAGAACCAATCACAAGCAGAGACGCATCAGAGGGACGCCAAAGCGGAGATTCCCATGACTGCCTGGGTATGCAGCGGAATACCACGCGACCGCGTCGCCTTCTCCTGCTCGGCCACACGGCGCAGCTGCTCCTTGCGCTCCCTCTGACGGGCCTCCCGCCGGGTCCTGGCGCAGGCATCGGCCACCTCGCGAGGGTTGCCGACACAGATGAGATCCAGGAGGAACAGCTGAGAGCCTGTTGCGCTATCGATTCCTTGTCCGACCACTACAGCAGCCGGTCCTGCACAGCGGCTGCCTCCGCCGCGCCCGGCATCAGTTTCGCTTTCACGCTCGGGCGCTGTAAGCCCGGCTGTCGTCGGGTCCACAGTGGCGTTTCTCAGGTGTCGGGGTGAGGAGGGAGTCGTCTTCGGTGCGAGCGCCCGGGAGTTGGTGGCGGGCGGCGATCAGAGCGGCGTCGACATCGCGGGTACCGGTGGCGATGCACAGCGTGTAGGAGACATCATCCAGGCGCTGTTGTGCCTCCGGGCCGCCGTTCTCGGCATGCAGGCCATGGAGGGTCTCGTACTGCTGGACGAGGTCGGCGAGGACCGCGGGGTGGGCCATGAGCATGGCAGACTCCTCTTCGCTCTTCGTGGCGCGGTGGCGGTAGGCGCTGAGCTGACGAGCGCCCGGTGTGAGGCGTGGGGCGTCAGGCGGCAGCCGGGGTCGGCTGGGGTCGCGGCTCGGTCTCGATCTGTTCGCGGATGTCATGGCAGCTGCGGGAGATGAGGCGGGAGACGTGCATCTGGGAGATGCCCAGCTCCTGGGCGATGTGGGACTGGGTCATGTCGCGGAAGAAGCGCAGGTACAGGATGTGCTGCTCCCGTTCCGGAAGCCGGTGCAGGCAGGGCTTGACCGCCTCCCGGGCGATGACCGTCTCGTAGCGGGCCTCGGGTCGGCCGAGGGTGTCGGCCAGGGAGTAGCCGTCATCCGCACCGGTCATCTCGGCATCCAGGGACAAGGAGCGGTAACTGCCGAGGGCTTCCATGCCGGTGAGCACGTCCTCTTCGTTCATGCCGGCGGCTTGGGCGACCTGCGCCACGGTCGGGGAGCGGCCAGCGCCTTCGGTGGTGGCCATCTCCTGAATGGTGGCGCGGACCTTGTTGCGCAGCTCCTGCACGCCCCGGGGGACGTGCAGGTCCCAGCCGCAGTCACGGAAGTACCGCCTGAGCTCCCCGACGATCGTGGGGATCGCATACGGCTCAAACGCGCTTCCGCGCTGCGCGTCGTAGCGGTCGACGGCCTTGACCAGACCCATCGCCGCGACCTGCTCCAGGTCCTCCAGATTCTCTCCACGGTTGCGGTAGCGGTGGGCGAGGCGGTGAGCCATCGGCAGCCAGGCAGCCACCAGTTCCTCCACCAACACTTCCCGCTCGGGCCCATCGGAGGCCACAGCCAGCCGTTCGAAGTCGGCCGCAGTGTCAGGGGCGTCGGCGTGAGAGCGGCGGGCACGTGCGGGTACGGCGTTCATCGGTGTCATCTCTGCTTCCTGCTCGTTGATGTCCACCAGCACGGAAGCCCAGCGCGGCACATCTGGGGCCCCAGCGCGTTACGCGCGGCTCCCGCGGGTGTGCCTGCTTTCCGAAGCACCTCGGTCACTGACTCTTCTAGCCCCGCACAATGATGTCAAACCGTTGCGTGCCAGTGCTTGGCAACTTCTCTCGCATCTGCCGGCGCCCAGGGACGAGCTGGGAGGCGAGCTGGATGAGCGGCCCTGCGGCCGAGGTTCCGTGTCGTCTGGGCCCGTTCGCCGTCCCCACCTGCTGAGGTACCTCCACCGACAGTTTCGTACTCACCTGCCCCGGGCACCCGCCTGCCCAGCCTCGGCACCACAACGTGGCCGCGCGGCAGCCCGGCTGCCACGGCCACCGAAACCGCACCGTCAGAAAGAGGATGGCCGTGCCAGAACGAGACGCAACGAAGACCGCCGTCCACGAGACCGCCCCTCAGGTCGTGTCGGAGCCCGCACCTCGGTTCCGCGCGCTGAAACAGGAGCCCCCCGGCCTTGAGCGGGACATGGACCCCCGTCCTCGCTACCAGGCCGAAAACTACAAGGCATCCGGCAAGCTGACCGGCAAGGTGGCCCTGATTACCGGTGGTGACTCCGGGATCGGCCGTTCCGTCGCCTTGCTCTACGCACGCGAAGGCGCCGACGTCGCCATCGTCTACCTCCCCTACGAACAGCCGGACGCCGAGGAAACGCAACGCGTCGTGGAAGAACAGGGCCGCACCTGTCTGCTTCTCCCCGGAGACTTGTGCGACCCCGGCTTCTGCCGCGAGGTCGTCGAACGGACGGTGCGACGGTTCGGCCGCCTGAACATCCTGGTCAACAACGCGGCTTACCTGAACAGCAAGCTGGAGCTGGAACAACTGACCGCGGAAGACTGGGACCGCACCTTCAAAACCAACGTGTACGCCTACTTCCACCTGGTCATGGCGGTACTACCGCACCTCGAGCAAGGCGATGCGGTCATCGCCACCGCCACCGAGGAAGCTCTCAAGGGCAGCACCACGATGATCGACTACGCGGCGTCCAAAGCGGCTCTGGTCGCCTTTACCAAATCCATCGCTCCCCATCTGGCGGAGCGGGGTGTCCGCGCCAACATCGTCGCACCGGGCCCCACTTGGACCGCCCTCAACAACGCCGACGATCACATGCCACGCGAAGGTCTCGCCGATCTCGGCAGCGAAGCGCCCCTGGGCCGCCCCGCCCAGCCGGAGGAAATCGCACCGGCGTACGTATACCTCGCTTCGGACGCGGATTCGAGCTACACGGTGGGCGAAGTGATCGCCGTAACGGGCGGAATCGTGGACACCCGCTAAGAGACGCCCTCCTGAACGCATGCGTCGTGAAGTGCTCGCACCCGCCATTCGGGTGCTGACGGTGAACGTCCTGGAGAAGCGCTACGCGGACTGGGACTGCCGCAGGGACGTTCTGGCACGCGGAATCCTCGCCTGTCGACCCGATGTCGTCGCCTTGCAGGAAGTGGTCCACGACCAGCCCTACCGGAGTGCCGTGGCCGACCTGCTGGGTGAAGGCTGGCATCTGGCATCACACCCTCGCTGGACGGCCGACGGAATGGGCGCCGCCCTGGCGAGCCGATGGCCGATCGGCTCGATACGGGCGGACGACTTCGACGGCGCCGGGCGAACACCGACGATGCCGTGGTGCGGCGTCGTCACCGCGGAGGTACGGGCGCCCCGCCCCTTCGGCCCGTTGCTCATCGTCCACCACAAGCCGAACTGGCCCCGAAGGCAGGAGCGAGAGCGGGAAGCCCAGGCCGTGGCGGCGGCGCGGCTGGCCGAGAGCATGGCCGGTGACCGTCTGCGGCACGTCGTGGCGATGGGGGATTTCGATGCCACCCCCGACAGCGCGAGCGTCCGTTTCTGGACCGGTCGCCAGTCCTTGGAAGGCGTGAGCGTGTGCTACCGCGACGCCTGGGACGCGGCGCATCCGGGCGACCCGGGCCACACCTTCTCCCCGGTGAATCCCCTCGTGCGTCGCGGGGACATGCCCGAAGACGAAGGGCGGCGCATCGACTACATCCTGGTCCGCTGCGACGACTACGGGCCGACCCTCCACATCGCGCGGTGCGAGCGACTCTTCACCGAAGCGGTGAACGGGGTCTGGGGCAGTGATCACTTCGGTCTGGTCGCGGACCTCACCCTGCCCTGCCGTCCGTCGGGCCCCGCCGGGTGGATCTGTCGGGGGTCATAGCCGCCACCGCGCAATGGCTGGTCGGGGCCTCTCCCGCGGCCGGGGCGCGATGAACGCGGCGGTTGCTGAAGCACAGGCCCGGCATGCGGTGACGGTGACCGCGTGGCTCCGATACCCCACGGCGACGGACGCCGCGCTGGTCGCGATGGCGGGGCCGGTACCGTGTCAGTGCGGGGCAAGCCGGCCATCCGGCGCACCTCCTCTTTCCGCCCGGCGCCCCGAATACCCGGCTGTGGCACGGCAACCGGTGGAAGGTACGGCGCCTGCTCGGCGAATCCGGCACAGCCGCCTGTGATTGGGCCCGCGTCTCACGCCTACCCGGCGCTGAACGCCAAATCTCATCACCGGACTGGCGGTCGCGATCCTGGCGCTCGGACCCGAACGCAGCAGCGGTGAAGGGCTCCGGCGAACGGCCGCGACGTCACGGGCGTGAGACCGTCATCGTGACCGGTGCCAGCGCCGGCATCGGCCGCGCGACCGCTCACGCCTTCGCCGCCCGGGGCACTGCGGTCGCCCTGCTGGCACGCGGTGCTCGCGGGCTGGACGGCCGCGGACGAGGTGCGGTCGGCCGGTGGCCATCCGCTGCCCATCAGCGTCGACGTCTCCGACGCCGCGGCCGTCGAGGCGGCGGCCACCCGGGTGGAACAGGAACTGGGGCCGATCGACGTCTGGGTGAATGCGGCCTTCGCCACGGTCTTCGCCCCCGTCCAGGAAATCGAGGCGGAGGAGTTCGAGAGGGTCACGCGCGTGACGTACCGGGGATTCGTCCACGGGACCCAGGCGGCCCTGCGCCGCATGGTGCCCAGAGACCGCGGCACCATCGTCCAGGTGTCGGCTCCGCCCTCGCTCATCGAGGCGTTCCCCCGCAAGCCGCCTATTGCGCGGCCAAGCACGCCATCCAGGGCTTCCACGAATCCCTGCCCTGCGATCTCCTGCACGACCACAGCCGGGTGCGGGCCACCATGGTGCACCTGCCCGGCGTCAACACGCCCCAGTTCAGCTGAGTGCTCTCCCGCCTGCCGCGACATCCCGGCCCATGCCGCCGATATACCAGCCGGAAGTCGCCGCGAAGGGGATCCTTTACGCCGCCGACCACCCGAGACGACGCGAGCACTGGGTGGGTGGCTCGACCGCCGCGGCATGAAACAGCATCAGCGCCGGAAGCGTGCCCAGAACCGATCTACGACCACCCAACGATCACCAACCGAAAAGGCCGCCCCCGCCTTCCGGCGGAAACGGCCTCCGACCTGCAATAACACCGTCGGGACGACAGGATTTGAACCTGCGGCCCCTTGACATCACCCCGACGCGGACCGGGTGGTCACGGTTGCCGACAGCCAGATCGTCCCAACACCCGACACACAGGACGCACCGTCACCGCTTCCGTCACACCGTGCATAGCCCCATAACCACAAAGAAAGCCGGTGACGCACCCGCGGGCGCCTTGTGCGAGGACATGGGAACGGACGCTCTCGCGAAGTCCGTCAGCCAGGCGGCTCGACGGCCGAATGGCGCCCTGGGCGTGAGCGTCGGCTGAGCCGTGTGTCGGTGTACGACGGCTCTCCTGCGCCTGGAGCCGCTGGGGCTGGGGCTGGAGCAGGTCGCGGGCGCCGCCCGTGAGGCTGGAAACCGGTACGTGTGATCGCCCCCCAGGTGCATTCCCGCCAACGCCCGAATCTCCGCGGCCACACAGTCTGACCTGGCCCTTTGCCGGATGCGAGCCGTCGCGAGTGTGGCAAGCGGGGCAGCCGCCCCGACGCGGCTCCATGGTCAAAGGGTGTCGCCGTCGGAGCTCTGGGGTGGGCGTGCGCGGTGGCGGCGCAGGAGTCCGCCGTGTGCGGCTTCTTCGTGGGTGACGACGTAGACGTCGATGTCGTCGCCGGACCCTTCGATGATGGCCTCGCCTGTACCACGGCTGAACAGGTTCTTGAGGCGGTTGCGCCGGCTGGCGCCGATGACGATCTGGGTGGCGTTGACCTGCCGGGCGAACTGCAGGACGGCCTCAGCCGGGTCTTCGGCCCCCACGGTGTGGTAGCTGCCGCCGAGGCTTTCCACCAGGGAGCGCTGGTGGTCCAGTACTCGCGGTGGGGTGGTGGCCAGGCCGTCGCTGAGTTGGACGTGTACGGCGAGTAGTTCGCCCCCTGCCCCACGGGAGGCGGTCCGTTTGCCGCGGCGGATGAGCGTTTCACTTTCGGGTCCGCCGGACACGGCGACCAGGACGCGTTCCCGCGTGGCCCAGGGCTCTTGAATGCCTTGCTGCTCCCGGTAGCGCTGGATGGCTTCCTCGACGCGGTCGGCCGCCCACAGCAAGGCGATCTCCCGGAGAGCGGAGAGGTCGCCGGGGCGAAAGTAGTGCGACAGCGCGGCGTCAATCTTCTCGGGCGGGTAGATGTTGCCGTGGGCCCCAGCCGTTGTCTTCCTTCTCCATGGTCGTCCCTCAGCGTCGGCGCGGCGCTTGTCCAGACCGGAGATCCACGATGCGGGCGCAATCTGCTGGAGGCATGAGCGGAGCACTGGTTCAGGCAGCTGTCCGAGGCAGTGGGAGCACGCTGCCCCAACCCTGGAGAGGCCCCTGGCGCAAAGCCGTAGCATGCAGAGCCGATCTTTCTGTTCACGCATCCAGGCGCATCACCCGTGGTACCCGCGATAAGCATGCCGCCGCTTGATCCACCGATCGCCCCGCTTACCCTGATCAGGCCGTTTCTTCGGCGGCGTGTTCGATTACGCGATGTGACAGGAGTGCACGATGGCCACCTCCCCCGATGTGGCGACCCATCCGCAGGAAAGTGCGGACGGCCGCCGCCGGGCTTCGGGGCGCCTCCGGTCCTGGTTGCTGGAGGGCCTGTCCGATATGGCCAAGCAGCAGCCGGGGCCGCATGCCCAGCCCCCGGAGGGGCACAAGGGGCAGCGGTGGTGGCGGGTGATGTGCCTCACCGGCGTGGACTACTTCTCCACCCTCGGCTACCAGCCCGGTATCGCCGCCCTCGCCGCCGGGCTGCTGTCTCCCATCGCCACCATCGTGCTGGTGGCCGTGACCCTGGCCGGGGCGCTGCCGGTATACCGGCGGGTGGCCAAGGAGAGTCCGCATGGCGAGGGGTCGATCGCGATGCTGGAGCGGCTGCTGTCGTTCTGGCAGGGCAAGCTCTTCGTGCTGGCGCTGCTGGGGTTCGCGGCCACCGACTTCCTGATCACCATCACTCTCTCGGCCGCCGACGCCTCCACCCACCTGGTGGAGAACCCCCACTTCACCAGCGTCCTGCACGGCCATGAGGTGGCCATCACGCTGGGGCTGATCGCCCTGCTCGGCGCCGTCTTCCTCAAGGGCTTCATGGAGGCCATCGGTGTGGCGGTGGTGCTCGTGGGCGGCTACCTGGCGCTGAACGCGGTCGTCGTGGTCGTCGGGCTGTGGCATGTGGCGACCGCATCGCATGTGGTCACCGACTGGTCGCAGGCGCTGACCGCCGAGCACAGCAACCCGTTGATCATGGCCGGATTGGCGCTGGTGGTGTTCCCCAAACTCGCACTGGGTCTGTCCGGTTTCGAGACCGGTGTGGCCGTCATGCCCCATGTGGACGGCGGTCCCGGCGACACCGAGGAGCGTCCCACCGGGCGGATCCGGGACACTCGCAAGCTGCTCACCACCGCCGCCGTGATCATGAGCGTCTTCCTGATCACCACGAGCTTCATCACCACCGTGCTCATCCCGCAGGACGAGTTCAAGGCCGGCGGCCAGGCCAATGGACGAGCCCTGGCGTATCTCGCGCACCACTATCTGGGGTCGGTCTTCGGCAGCGTCTACGACGCCGCGACCATCGGCATCCTGTGGTTCGCGGGCGCCTCGGCGATGGCCGGGCTGCTCAACCTGATGCCGCGCTATCTGCCCCGCTACGGCATGGCCCCGCACTGGGCCCGCGCGGTGCGTCCCATGGTGCTGGTCTTCACCCTGATCGGCTTCCTGGTCACCTGGCTCTTCGACGCCGACGTGGATGCCCAGGGCGGTGCCTACGCCACCGGGGTGCTGGTCCTGATGACCTCCGCCGCCGTCGCGGTCACCATCGCCGCCCGCCGCGCCCGGCAGCGGGGCTGGACCATCGGCTTCGGCGTGATCTCCGTGGTCTTCGTCTACACCACGGCGGTGAACGTGGTGGAACGCCCCGACGGTGTGAAGATCGGCGCGTGCTTCATCGCGGGCATCATCCTGGTGTCCCTGCTGTCCCGGCTCGCCCGCGCCTTCGAACTGCGCGTAACGGACATGGAACTGGACGAGATGGCCCAGCGCTTCATCCGGGACACCGCCACCCGCCGCATACGGTTCATCGCCAACGAGCCGGACAACCGCGACCCGGCCGAATACCGAGACAAGATCCACCAGATCCGGGCCGACAATGACATTCCCGAAGAAGAGGACTTCGTCTTCGTCGAGGTCACGGTGCGCGACCCCTCCGACTTCGAGACGGCCGTCCGGGTCCACGGCGAGGTACTGCACGGCCGCTACCGCGTCCTGACCCTCGACGGCTCCAGCATCCCCAACTCGCTGGCCGCCCTGCTGCTGCACGTACGGGATGAGACCGGGTGCAGACCGCACATCTACTTCGAGTGGACCGAGGGCAGCCCCTTCGCCCAGTTCCTGCGGTTCTTCCTCTTCGGCCAGGGAGAGGTCGCCCCCGTCACCCGGGAAGTCCTCCGCGAAGCCGAACCCGACCGCGCCCGCCGCCCCCACGTCCACGTCGGCTGAGCCTCGGCAAACCGTTAACAACGAGCATGGACCACGTAAGAGGGACGTCAGGACCGATGTCGCCCGCGGAGCCGTCCGTCTAGCGTGAAGGCCATGGAACGGCGAAACGGCCGATCCGCCAGACGCCCGGCGCGCGGGCACGCCGTCGGCCAGCGCCGATGGCGTGCGGACGCACGAGGCGCGGGGTACATCGCGCTGGCGTTCGCCGCGCTGACGACTCTGCTCGACTGGGGGTCGGGGGGACTCACCATCCCGCGCGCCGATCTCTGGTCCCTACTCGCGATCCTCGTCTTCGCCGTCTTGCGGCCACCGCGGGTGACCGCGGACGAGGGATGGCTGACGGTGCACGGATGGGTCTGCATGCGCCGCGTACGCACCGACGCCCTCGTCTCGGTACGGCAGGACGGCAGGATCGCCACCCGCCTCGTTCTGAGGGACACCCACGGCCGGTCGGTTGCGCTCGACCCCCGGGTCCTGCTCGCCGATCCCCTGCTGTGGCACGAGCTCGAGACCGGTGCCCGCCGCTCTCTCGCGCACGGCACCTTGCGGCACGGGGAGGAGACGCTGCGGCGGCTGGGCGAGCACATCGACGGGGAAACGGCTCACGCGGTGCTCAAGGCGTCGGGGTTGGAGTGACCCGCGTCAGAGGGGTGTCAGGACGCCATCAGGGGCCCGTTCTCTTCCCTCGTCCTCCGCCCGGACCGCCCTCGTGACCGGAGCCAGCTCGGGCATCGGCTGGGAGACCGCCCGGCTCCTGGCCGAGCGTGACTGGACCGTCCTCGTTCACGCGCCCGACGCCGATGCCGGGCGGCAGGCCGTGGAGCGGCTGGTCGACGCGGGCGCCAATCGGACACGCCTCGATCTCGCCGTAGCGGACTTCTCGCACCTCGCCGACGTCCGCGCGATGGCCCGGTCGGTGGCCGAGACTCACCCGGCGATCGATGTGCTGGTGAACAACGCGGCCGTGGCCGCACCGGAGTGCCGCACCCTCACCCCCGACGGCAACGAATTGGCCTTCCAGATCAACTTCCTGGCCGCCTACCTGCTCACCCGGGAGCTGACCGGGCCCCTGCGTGCCCGGCCGGGCAGCCGAGTGGTCAATGTGTCCTCCTCCATGCACCGCACCGCGTCCATCGCCTGGAACGACCTGAGCCGGGCCCACCGCTACTCCCGGCACGCGGTGTACGCGCAGTCGCAGCTCGCCCTGACGATCTTCGCCCGCGCCGCCGCCTCCGGCAGGGCACCGTACACCGCGGTCAGTGTGCACCCGGGCATCTGCGAGACGGCGCTGCTGTCGCTGTACGCGCATGAGGGGGACCCCGCCGCCGAGGGTGCCGCGCGCGTGGTGCGGCTGTGTGATCCGGCCACCGATGTGGTCCCCGGCGCCTATTACGACCGCACGGCGCTCTCCCCGGCCGCGCCCATCGCGACCGAGGACCGTACGGCGCGCCGACTGTGCAAGGTGGCCGACCGGCTGGTCGCCAAGGCCGCCTGACGCGCAAGGCCGTGGTCATGGCTCGAACCGGTACCCCAGCCCCGGAACGGTGATCAGGTGGCGTGGGCGTGCCGGTTCGGGCTCCAGCTTGCGGCGCAGGCCGGCGAGGTAGATGCGCAGGTAGTTGCTCCGGCTCTCGTACCCCGGCCCCCAGACGTCGCGCAGCAGCCGGCGACCGGTGATCAGGCGGCCGGGGTTGCGCAGCAGCAGGGCGAGGACGCGCCACTCCGTGGGAGTGAGATGCGGTGCCTCGCCCTCTCCCGACCTGGGCGCGATGAGATACGCCCTGGGATCGACCCGCCAGGAGGCGATGTCCACCGCATCCGGTTGCTGAAGGACCGGCGGGCGGCGCAGCGCCGCGCGCAGCCTGGCGGCCAGCTCCTCCACGGCGAACGGTTTGGTCAGGCAGTCGTCCGCACCGGCGTCCAGCACCTTGACCGTGTCGGCGGGGTCGGTATGCCCGGACAGCGCGATGATGGGCAGCGGACTCCAGGCCCGGACGCCGTGGATGAGGTCCGTACCCGCCATGCCGGGCAGCCCGAGGTCGAGGATGAGGGCGTCCGGCAGACGGTGGGAAACGAGTCGCAGGGCGGTCTCGCCGTCCTGTGCGGTGTGGACCGTGTAGTGCCGGCCTCGCAGGGTCATGTCCAGCGCCCGCAAGAGCTGCGGGTCGTCCTCGGCCACCAGGACGCTCCTCATGCCACGGCCCTCGCTTCCAGTGACGGGGCGACGGGCAGGGACACGACCATGGTCAGCCCACCGCCGGGGGTGTCCTCGGGAATGAGGAGGCCGTCCATGGCCTCGGTCAGGCCACGGGAAAGGGCCAGGCCGAGCCCGAGGCCGGTGGTGTTGTCGGTGTCCCCCAGCCGCTGGAACGGTTCGCAGATCCTTTCCCGGTCGGCCGAGGGCAGACCGGGACCCCGGTCGGCGATCCTGAGTTCCACCCGGGAGGCCAGGACGCTGGCGCCGATCAGTACCTGTTCGCCCTCGGGTGTGTGCCGTACGGCATTGGTGACCAGGTTCGCGATGACGCGCTCCAGGAGCGGAGGGTCGGCGAGCACGTCGGGGACGTCCGCCAGCCCCTGGGTCACGATGCCGACGGGGCTGTCGGGCAGGGTGTCCAGGGCCGGCGGGATGACCTCGGACAGGGCCGTGGGCTGGAGGCGGAGGCTGAGGGCACCAGCTTGGAGACGGCTCATGTCGAGCAAGTTGTCGACCAGTCGGTTGAGCTTGGCCATCGACTCCTCGGCGGTGGCCAGCAGTTCGTCGCGGTCCTCCTCGGAGAAGTCCACGTCGCGGCTGCGCAGCGAGCTGATGGCGGCCCAGCCGCTGGCGATCGGGGTGCGCAGATCGTGGCTGACGGCGGCGAGCAGGGCGGTGCGCATCCGGTCGGCGGCCTTGACCGGCTCGACCTCGGCGGCGGCCTCGGCCAGCCGGGCCCGTTCCAGGGCGGCGGCCACGTGCCCCGCGAAGGCGGTCAACACCCGGCGTTCGGAGGCGTCGAGGTGACGGCCACGCAGGACGAGGAGGTCCTCCTGGCCGACGGGCACGGCGACGGGCCGCACGCCTTCCCCGGCCGCAGCTTCGCCGTCCGGACCGGTGCGGGTGGTGAGTTCGGCGGAATCCATACCGAACGCCTCCCGCGTATGGTCCAGGAGCCCTTGCACGGTTTGAGCGCCCCGCCCAGCGCATCCCCCGCGAGGGACGACAGCGTCTCCGCTTCGGCGGTGGCATTGGCCGCGCCGCGGGACAGTCGCAAGGAACGGTCGACGATCGTGGCGACCGTCACGGCGACCACCGCGAAGGCGGCGAGGGCCAGCGCGTTGTTGGGCTTACCGATGGTGAACTGGCCGATGGGCGCGATGAAGTAGTAGTTGAGCAGCAGCGACGCCGTGATCAGGCAAGCAACGCGGAGACCACGCCACCGATGCAGGCGACGCCGACCACCGTGAGCAGGAAGAGCAGTGCCTCGCTGGTGAGGTTGAGCCCACCGCGGTTCGTGGCGAGGACGACGGTCAGCAGCGGTGGGAGAACGAGTCCGGCGACCGGCCCGGCCACCTTGCGGACGCGGGACAGACCGCTCCTGCGGGCGGGCAGGAGGCGGCCGCGGCCGGCTCGTTCATGGGTCACCATGCGGACGTCGATGTCGCCGGAGAGTTCGACGGTGGTCTCTCCGACACCGCGTCCGGTGAGAAAGCGCAGCAGGTGGCCACGGCGGCTGGTGCCTATGACCAGTTGGGTGGCGTGCTCGGCACGGGCGAAGTCCAGCAAGGCGGTGGGGACGTGGTCGCCGACGACGGAGTGAAGGCTGCCGCCCAGGGACTCCACGAGCTGCCGCTGTCGGGTGAGCGCGGCCGGGGAGGCGTCGGTGAGTCCGTCGCTGCGGGCGATGTGGACGGCCAGCAGATCGCCGCCGGCCCATCGGTCGACGATCCGGGCGGCGCGCCGGATCAGCGTCTCGCCCTCCGGCCCGCCGGTAAGGGCCACCACCACCCGTTCCCGCGTGTCCCACACTCCACCGATTCCATGCTCGAAGCGGTACTTCCGCAGGGCCTCGTCCACCCACCCCGCGACCCACAGCAGCGCCAGCTCGCGCAGGGCGGTGAGGTTGCCCAGGCGGAAGTAGTTCGCCAGCGCGGCGTCGGCCTTCTCAGGGGCGTAGATATTTCCGTGCGCCATACGGCGGCGCAGCGCTTCACCGGCCATGTCGACCAGCTCGATCTGATCGGCGCGGCGCACGACCTCGTCCGGCACGGTCTCCCGCTCCGGCACGCCGGTGATCTTCTCCACGACGTCGTCGAGCGATTCGAGGTGCTGGATGTTGACAGTGGTGATGACGTCGATTCCGGCCTTGAGCAGCTCCTCGATGTCCTGCCACCGCTTGGCGCGGCGCCCGCCTGGGACGTTGGTGTGGGCGAGTTCGTCGATGAGCGCCACCCGGGGTGAGCGGGCCAGGACCGCGTCGAGGTCCATCTCCATGAAGGTGGTACCGCGATACTCGCGTGCGGCCCGGGGGACGGTCTCCAGGCCCTCGAGCAGGCGGGCATCTGACCAGTCACCGAGCTCCCGAGCATAAGGGGCGGGGTGCATGATGCCCCAATAAGCGAGAGGCTACTGAGTGAGGACGTTGTGGAAGCAGGCTGGAGGGCGGTCCGAGCCGACGGCCGGGTGCGTCCGGAGTTGCTCGAAGCGGCCTATGCCGAACCACAGCTGCGGAAGCTGTTCCCGTGGACGGGCATGGGCGAGCTGCACTTCAGCCGGTGCACCGAGCAGCGATGGACATGGGACATCCCCTATATCCAACCCGCCGCCGAAGGCAGCTACTGGGTATCAGGCCCTCTCCGCTCGCAGGCCGTGGGACCGGCACAAACCCCCGAGCAAGCCATCGCCATGGTGGTCGAACGCCTCCCAGCTAACTGCGGACCCGCCTTCCTGGGCACCCCAGAAGAACTCGCCGCCCACGAAGCAGCACGCAACGGAGGTTAAACGACAAGCTCAGGGCCGCGCGGCCGACCACTGCCCGAACGAAGCGGGCAGCTCCGCCAGGACGTCGCTCTTCTGCGGGATCCACCCCAGCGCGGCCCCGGCAGCGGAAGAGTCGATGACCTCGTCCCGGTCGAACACCCGGTATACGGGCTTCTCGTCCTCGATTGGGGCGAAGGCCACGGCATCGGTCCTGCCGACCGCCCGGGCAGCGGCTTCGACGACAGTCAGTGGGGCCACAGGACGCGCGTCGGCCAGCAGGTAGGTGCGCCCGTCGTGTTCCTTGGGCGCACGCAGTACCGCCGTGTAGGCCCGCGCCAGGTCCTCGACGTGAATCCAGGACCATACCTTGTCCCGCCGTCCCCGGTGCACAGGCCCGGAGGATTGGGCCTCGCGGAACCAGTCCCCGACGATCGAGCTGTGTGCATCACCGCCGTGCACCATCCCCGGCCGCAGCACCGTGTGCGGCAGTCCCGCACCCTGCAGTTCGGCTTCCAGACGAGCGCGGACGGTGCTGCTGTCGACGGGGGTCCCAGGCGTCAGCGTCGCGTGAGCGTGCTCACCGTAGATCGAGCAGCCGCTCGTGTACACGAGGTGGTGCCGGCCACCGGCATCGGCGAGAGCACCGAACAGGGCACGCTCGGCGCCGACGGGGTCATCCGGGTCGAAGGCGGTGTGGACCACGGCGTCCGTGTCGGCGAGTATCCCGCTGAGCACGGCACGGTCCGTGAGGCGTCCGCGCAGCGGCCGGACACCGAAGTCTCTCAGCGCCCTCGCCCTGCCCGAATCAGGATCCCGTGTCAGGGCAGCGACCTCATGCCCCGTCCCGGCCAGCGCCCCCGCGACAGCCCGCCCGACATAGCCAGTTGCCCCTGTGATCAGTACACGCATCCCAAGATGCTAACCGGTACCCTGGCAGCCGCCGCGATCCCTGACCCCACATCCGCCACAAGGCGACTCTTCAACCCGCAAGGTCCCTCGCAACCTACAGCTTCAGTCCGCAACCTCGGAGTCACGGGACACTGACCAGCAAGGAGTTCTGAAACAGCTAAGTCTCAGGAGCTGGGACACCAGGTGGGCGTCTTTCTGCCCGCCTCCTTCGCCGGCGCCCCGGTGAAGGCCCACGCCGTGGTAGCGGCCCCCGCCCCGATGGCCGCCTACGCACGCGGGCTGTACCGGTTCCTGCGCGAACTCGACCAACAGGGGTGCGACCTGATCATCGCCTCTTTGCCGGTGGAGGAGGGGCTGGGACTGGCGATCGCCAACCGGCTGCGCCGTGCCGCGGGGCCCCGGCCCACCGCGTGACCAGCACCGATGATGGACCTCTCGCGTCACCGGACGCGACTGATCTGCTCCTTTGGGCACGATGCCCTCGTGCAGCTGCTGCCCATTCCTTGCCCCGCCCGCCTCATTCCGGACGCCACCGGCACCGACGCCTTCCACGATGTGTACCGGACGGCC
The DNA here is from genome assembly GCF_055597465.1 of Streptomyces yongxingensis. NCBI lineage: Bacteria > Bacillati > Actinomycetota > Actinomycetes > Kitasatosporales > Streptomycetaceae > Streptomyces > Streptomyces yongxingensis. The sequence continues at coordinate 11,040,778 of NZ_CM145717.1, read as the reverse complement.
ATGGCGCAGCAGGCTGTGTTCGTCGCCATTGAATCCGAACGATGTCAGCGGTGGACCGTGAAGGCGGACACGCTCACTGCCGGCTCCGGCCACGCTGTCGACGATGCCGTGAACGGTGCGGTCCGGGCCGCGATCACCCGTCTTGGCGAAAACCGGGAGGTCGACCTGGACACCTACGCATGCCTGGTCTACTTCATGATGCACGGCGTGCGGAGCGAAGACCGAGCCCGTGAACTCGCGGCTGCACTCCATGCCGCCCTGTACGGAGACCTGGGGCCCCTGACCCAAGCAGTGCCTCCCTCTCATGATTGCCGACCGCGGCAGATCACGCTGAGAGGCCGCGGCCGAGGCGGTCAGGCGGTGGGCACAGCCGCGTCGAGGCCGCGAGAGGCGACGAGTTGCGCACTGCCGTCGGCCAGGCGGTAACGCAGGCCCACCACGGCGGTCTGGCCGGCGGCGACCTTGTCGGCGAGGACCCGGGAGCGGTCCAGCAGCAGGTCGGCGGTGTGCCTTATGTGCTCGGCGAGGATCTCCTCCGGCTCCACCCGTCCAGCAGCCCGCGCGGCCAGCACGCTGGGGGTCACCCGCTCGACGACGTCCCGGACGTATCCGGCCGGCGTCATGCCGTCCTCCAGCGCAGCGCACGCCGCGCCGACCGCGCCGCACGAGTCATGCCCAAGGATCACGACCAGCGGGCAGCCCAGCACCTCCACGCCGAACTCGATACTGCCCAGCACTTCCGGGCCCATGACGTGGCCCGCGGTGCGCACCACGAACAGGTCGCCCAGACCCCGGTCGAAGATGATCTCAGCGGCCAGCCGGGAGTCTGAACACCCGAACAGCACGGCGAAGGGCTGCTGGGACGGTGCGGTCTCGGCGCGGCGGGCGGTGTCCTGGTTCGGGTGCTCGGGGGTGCCGGCGACGAAGCGCTGGTTACCGGCCAGTAGCAGCTCGAAGGCCTCGCGGGGCGTCGGGGTCTTGATCTCGCTCATGCCCGCAGCCTAGGACCCGGCACCAGCCGTCGCACCGCCTGGTCCCGTCGGTGCGCGTCGGGTCGGGCGCCGCTGACGGCTTGGGCAGTACCCCGAGGCGCCCGGCGAGGGCGGCCTCGATGCGGAGTCTCAGCGCGCGGCGCTGCTGCCCGGCCCCGTACGGCCACCGGTCCAGAATCCTCCGCTCGTGGTCCATACCCGCACAACGAGCGAGGCGCTGCCCGCGCTGTCGGCCGAACGACGGAGGACCGCCAGGGATCACACGCCGTCCCCTCCGTTCCGGGCCTGCACCAGCAGTTGGGCCACGACGTCCTTCGCCGTGAGGTCCACGCGGGTCGGCCGGCGCGGGGCGATGATCTCCGGCCCGGCCGGTGCGTCGGTCGCCTCGGCCTCGGCGAGCGCCCGGTACAGCGAGGCGACCGACGGATGCGGCGGTGCCGGTCCCTTTACACCCGTACGGCGCCCGACCGGTCAGGCCTCTGATTGTCACGCACCCGGTAGACACCCGGAGCCAACTCGTCGGACGCTTCGACGACAAGCGATGCCAAGTAGGCAGGCCAACGGGTGTTTGAATCCCAGGTCGCGCTCACTGGCAGGCGCATGCTGGCAACCGTTTCGAGTTGAGCGCCGCTGAGGTCCGCGTGGCGCAGCTTCGCATGGCGCAGGCTCGCGTGGCGCAGGTCCGCGCCGGACAGGTCCGCCCCGACCAGAATCGCATAGGTCAGGTCCGTGCTCCTCAGGTCCGCCCCGACCAGAATCGCATGGCTCAGGTCCGCATGGCTCAGGTCCGCATGGCTCAGGTCCGCATGGCTCAGGTCCGCGCCCATCAGGTCCGCATGGCTCAGGTACGAGAGGCTCAACTTCAGCGGATCGACATCGCCTGGCTGCGCAGGCTGGTTGAGGTGCGCGGCTTGGGGGACGGGTGCGTGGGGTGTTTCCTCTGTGTGTTGTGCGATGGCTTCCGCAGTTGCGGTGATGGCAGTGGCGGGGGCGTCGCGGCATGCGAGGTAGAGCAGCCCGCGGAGTGCGGCTGCGTGGTCTTCGCGCTCGTCGTCCGTCACCACGTCTCCAGGGTAGGCCGGTGGCTTCATTGCGGGGGCCGTTGTCGTTTGACGCAGATGGGGTAGCGGTATTCGGGCCGGGTGTTGGCTGCCAGCAGGAATCCGACGGCCGCGTTTTCGGCCCGGCGTACGGGGCCGTCCGTGCTGCCGGGCGGAGGGGGCGTGGCCGATCCCATGATCGTCTCGATGATGTGGGTGAAGTGTTTCTCTGCCTGTTTCCAGTCCGGTTCGGTATCTGGCGCGCCGGGGCTGACAGGGTGGCGGGTGCCGAAGGCCAGGACCCGCGGCCTTCACCGTGTCGTTGCCCTGTTTGTGCACGTCATGCAACGTGATCACGAGCCGCTCCCGGAAGAGGGGGGCGGGGGCGGTTCGGCCAGGCGGCGCAGTTCGGCGAGAACGTCCTCCAGTTCACGCGCGTGGTGGGCTTGGATCTGCTCGGTGATGACATAGCCAGCCGTGGCTCCGATGATTGCGGGGATGGCGGCCCAGCCGGTCAGGGATAGTAGCCACGCGCACCACAGGGGGGCGAACGGCGGTAGGCGAAGTGATGCCGATCAGTACGTCGTAGGCGTTCGCCCAGCCGATCAGAAACCCGTTGAGCACATACAGCGCCGTGCACATCGCGAGCACGGAGGCACCCCGGCTGATCAGCCAGAAGCCGAACCGGGGCAGGGCATGCCGGTCGGCCCAGCGTGCCCGCAGCCGTTGCCATCGGCCTGGTGGCGGAGGCCCACCGGGCGACGGCGGGGATGCAGTGGACACCCTGTTCAGGGTAGAGGGTCGAACCGACCGACCGGGAGGTGAACCGCACTCTCTGCGAGACAAGTTGAGGGGTGTCTGCGCTGTCCCGCCACAGGACCGTACCGCTGACAAAGCCCCCGGCGACCGCCCCTGCATGCCAGCGCCAACTTGCGGCAGACATCCGGCATAGGAGCACCACACCATCACAAGGGCAGTGTCCACGAACTTCCCCACTCACTTGAGAGCTTGATCAAGTGAGGCCAGGAGTAACCCTGGTTGTTTTCAAGTCTCTGGCCGCAGTTTGGTGAAGATCGCGTCCGTCGTGGAGTCACGGACGACCCATGCGCGAGTGTCATCGCCTGATCCTCGGGCGGCCGCTCTCCAACGCGTCCCGCGCCGCTTCCATGAAGGCGTGGCGGCATTCACGTTTGGTGGCACCCTGTCCAGGCGAAATTGCGTTGCGCATGTGTGCGTGTAGCGTCTTGGTGTAGTCGTGGGCGGCCTGGGCTGTCTCATGCGAACAGGTCAGCTCGACGGCCTTCTTCGCCAGCCACAGGTCATGCAGTCTCTCGTCTGCAGGGTCTTCAGGAGCCGGAAGACCAAGTTCTCGGCGATCCAGCACCAGCTCGACGCGTTGCGCGGCAGCCAGGAATCCCGAGATCGCCTCTTTGCGCTCAGCGCGCTCTGCGTCTCTGCGTTGCTGCCGGTCACGTTGCACCTCGACGCGCGTCGCCAGGTACTGCCCTACGAGTGTCCCCGCGGTCCCGAGAAAGACACCGATCAAGGCGAGAACCGTGCTTCCAGCAACTCCATCCATGGCATACAGCCTGGTAGATGGGTGCCGTGCCACGACCGGTTTCTCGAAAACCACCCTCTGCCCGGGCTTGTGACGGTGATGGTTCCGGCGCCGGTGGCGAGTCCGCCGGGGACGGTGGCGACGAGCTGGGTGGCGCTGATGGGGGTGAAGACGGCGGTGGCCGTGGCCGCGGCGCTGTCGGTGAAGGTGACGGTGTCGACGTTGACGAAGCCGGTTCCGTTGATGGTGATCTGGTCTCCTGCGGTGCCCGTTGCCGGAACCACCGAGGTGACGGCCGGGGCGAGGTAGTAGTCGATGAGGGTGGTGCCCGAGGTGCTGGTGCCGCCGGCGGTGGCGATGGTCACGGGCTGGGTGGACACGGTTCCGACCTGGCCGGGGTTGGCCGATGCGGTGAAGGTGACCTGGCTGGGCTGGGTGGGAGTGACCGCGACGGTGCCGACGGTGCCCACCCCGACCTGCGTTCCGGTCAGGAAGTTGCTGCCGAACAGTGTCACCGGGCCGCCCGTGGCGGCTGCGACGCAGGAGACGCTGGTTCCTGTGGTGGTCGGCGTGGCGATGACGAAGAAAGGCGGGGCGTTGCTGGTGGCGCCTGTGGTGCTGGTGACGCTGACGGAGACCTGGCCGGAGCACGGTGCGGTGTTGGGGACGACGAAGGTGACCTGGGTGGCGGTGACGGTGGTCGGGGTGACCGCTGCCGAACCGAAGTTGACCCTGGTGGTGAGCGTGGCTGGCCCGCCGATCTGCGGCGGGTGAGATCCGGCGCGCCCCCGGCTTTCCCGGGGCCACCTGGGCGGGGCCGTGAGGCCGCGCCGCCACCCCGGCCGACGGCCGGTTCAGCCATGGGCCGGGCCGGGCGCCGAGCGGGCGCGGGGCGGGCGCTCCGGGAAGAGCCGTCGTTGTCCACGCATGACGACGTGCCCCAGGCCGGAGAGCGCACCGGCGATCGCGAGGTCGGCGATGGGGAGTGGCTCGGTGCCCAGCAGGGTGCGCAGGGGCGGGAGATAGACGCCCGCCGCTTGCAGGGCCAGCGCCGTGCCGACGGTGAGCAGCAGGAATGGGTTGGCGAGGCTGCCGGGGCGGGCACGGCAGCCCAGCGCGACGCCGAGCTGGGTGGCGCCCAGGATCAGGAACATCATGGACTGCCAGGGGCGGCCGGTCTCCCGCGCCCAGACTCCGGCGGTCAGAGTGATGGTGGCGACGAAGACCCCCATGGCCAGGAGCCGGGGCCAAAGCCCGGCGCCCAGGACGCTCTCCTCGGGCGGGCGTGGTGGGTGGCGCATCACCCCCGGCTCGACGGGTTCGGCTCCCATCGCCACACCGGGGAGTCCGTGGGTGAGCAGGTTGATCCACAGGATCTGGGCGGGGAGCAGGGGCAGTGGCATGCCGAAGAACGGGCCGAGGAGCATGACCAGGATTTCCGCTGTTCCTCCGGCGAGGGCGTAGAGCAGGAACCGGCGCACGTTGGCGTAGACGCGGCGGCCCTCCTCGACCGCGGCGACGACGGTGGCCAGGTTGTCGTCGGCGAGCACGAGGTCGGCCGCTTGGCGGGCCACTTCGGTGCCGCGCTGTCCCATGGCAACGCCGATGTCCGCGCGGCGCAGCGCGGGACCGTCATTGACGCCGTCGCCGGTCATCGCCACCACATGGCCCGCCGCGCGCCATGCCTGGACGATGTCCAGCTTCTGATCGGGCGTGGTCCGGGCGTAGACGCGCGAGGCGGTCAGCGGGCCCGCGGTGCCCTGGCGGATGCGCATCCCCGTGGTGACCTCGTCCTCCCGGGCCACGATGCCCGCACGCGCGGCCACCGCCCGTGCCGTGAGGGGGTGGTCGCCGGTGATGAGGACCGGGGCGATACCGGCCTGTTGGCACGCTGTGACGGTGGTCCGGGAGGTGTCGCGGGGCGGGTCGAGGATGCCGACCAGGCCGAGCAGCGAAAGCCCCGATTCCCAGGTGTCCGGGCTCCGGAGCCGTGTCTCGTCGTGGTCGGCCGAGGCTACGGCGAGGACACGGTATCCGTCGCGGGCCAGGGCCTCGGCCTGGGCGGCGGCCCGGGTCCGGGTGTCCAGAGGGTCGATGAGGGCCGGCGGCCGGAGCATGACCTCGGGGGCTCCTTTGCATACGACCCGCAGTCCGCCGCCGGGTGCGCGGTGCACCGTCGTCATGCGCTTGCGTGCGCTGTCGAAGGGGATCTCGTCGACCCGTGGCAGTTCGCGTTCCAGTGCGGCCCGGTCCAGGCCGAGCCTGGCTCCGGCCGTGAGCAGGGCGGCCTCGGTGGGGTCGCCCATCGCGCGCCACCGTCCGTCCCCGTCCGAAGGAGGCTCCAGCGCGGCGTCGTTGCACAGCATCGAGGCGCGGAGCAGCGCGGCCAGGTCCGGGGCGTCGCTCACGGTCGCCGGGTGGCCATCGCGTGTGACCCGGCCTTCGGGCCCGTAGCCGATGCCGCTGACGGTGGCCTCGCCCTGTGGCGTCCACAGCCTCTCCGCGGCCATCCGGCCCTCGGTCAGGGTGCCGGTCTTGTCGGTGGCGAGCACCGTGACCGAGCCCAGGGTCTCCACCGCGGGCAGCCGCCGGACGATGGCGTGCCGCTCCGCCATCCGCCGTGCCCCCAGGGCCAGGGCGAGGGTGACCACGGCGGGCAGGGACTCGGGTACGGCCGCGACGGCCAGGCTGATCGCGGCCACGACCATCAGCTCGACCGGCTGTCCGCGGACCAGGCCCAGGGCGAGCACCACCGCGCACAGTGCGACGGTGACGGCCGCCAGCACCCTGCCGAACCGGGCCAGTCGGCGTTGCAGCGGGGTCAGTCCTGGCGCGGTACCCATCAGCGCGGCAATCCTGCCGAGCGCGCTGTCCGGGCCGGTGCCGGTGATCCGGACCCGTCCGCGGCCGCGGACGACCACCGTGCCCGCCGACACCGTGGACGGCGTCCGGTCCGCGCCGGCCGTCTTCTCCACCGGGACGGACTCGCCCGTCAGCGCCGACTCGTCGACCAGGAGCAGGGCCGCGTCGATGACCTCACCGTCGGCGGGAACGATGTCCCCCTCGCCCAGCAGGACCAGGTCTCCCGGCACCACATGAGCGGCCGGTACGGAACGCTCCTCGCCGTCCCGCACCACCCGGGCCGTGGGCGCGCTGAGGGCCGTCAGGGCGGCCACGGCCCGCTCCGCCCGTACCTCTTGGACGACACCGGCCACGGTGTTCACGGTGATGACGAGCAGGATCACCGATGCGTCGGGGAGATCTCCCGTGGTCAGGGTCAGCACGGCGGCCACGAGCAACACCACGATCAGTGGGTCGCGCAACTGCTGCAGCACACGGCGCCACAGCGGAGTGCGCCGTTCCCGGGCCACGACATTGGCCCCGTGCTGCTCCAGTCTCCGCGCCGCTTCCTCCCGCGACAGCCCTGCCGTCACCAGGGGGCATCCTTCGCAGGCCGCCCTCGCTGGGCGGCCAGGGTTCGCGAGGAGCCAAAGCGCTCGGCGGGGCGAGGGGCCGGCATGCCTTCATCGTGTGGCCGATGTTCCTGGAGCGCATCCGGCGCCCACGGGACCGGCGACGGAGCCTGAGTCCCAAGCCGACCACGTCCGCCATCAGAACCGATCGGTACGAGCCAGGAAGCGGGGCGGTGTGTCCGTGGTCATGGGGTACTCACGTGCGAATGAGTCGACCGCAGGAAGGCGGTGGGGATGATGGCGCTCCCGCTGGTGGTGGGTGTCGATGGACCGGAGTCCAGCCTGGACGCCCTTGACTGGGCCGTGGACGAGGCCGCACGCCATGAGCTCCCCTTGCACCTGGTCAATGCTTCCCGGTGGGAACGGTATGAGGGCCGCCTGCCCTCGTTCGGCACCGACCGTCCCACTGAGGATGTGGCGGCCGAGAACATCGTCGCCGCCTGCGCGGAACGTGCGACGTTGCGCAACCCTGACCTGACGTGAAGGTGTCCGCCGAGGTCCTGGCCGAGGACACCGTGATGGCGCTGCTGGAGCAGAGCCGTGAGGCGTTCGCCGTGGTCACCGGGTCCCGTGGCAGGGGCGCGATCGCGGAGACGCTTCTTGGGTCGGTCGGCCTGGCGGTGGCGGCACGTGCCGTCTCCCCGGTGGCCGTGGTCAGGGGCGGGGAGAAGAACCGCGCGGGCGCCCTGCGGCGCGTGGTCTTCGCCGTCGGCGACCTGGTGGAAGGGTCGGCGGCAGTCCGGTTCGCCTTCCGTGAGGCGCGGGCGCGGGAGGCCGCACTGCACGCCGTACGCTCCTGGCGGCGCCCCGCGCACCCCCACGCGGGCCAGTCGCCGCTGGAGCGTGAAGCGAGCGGCCTGATCTACGAGGAGCAAGCGGCGGGCGTCCTCAGCGAAGTTCTGGAACAAGTCGAGCGCGAGCACGACAGCATCACGGTCCATCGCGAAGTCATCGAAGGACCGGCGCACCGGGTCCTGCTGGACGTGTCCGAGCAGGCCGATCTGCTGGTCGTCGGCGCCCTCCGGCGCCGTGACCACACCGGGCCGCAGCTCGGCCGGGTCAGCCACGCCGTACTCCACCGCTCCGCATGCCCGGTCGTGATCGTGCCCCAGCGGGTGTGAGCGCGGCAGGGCACGGGCGTGCTCAGGCTCGCCACTGCCGAGCGGCGCGCAGTCGCCGCAGGTAGGGGTCGTGGGCATGGCGTGGCAGGAGGCGCAGCCGGACGTCCAGGACGAGAACTCCGTCGGGCCGGGCCACCACCGGGTTGAGGTCGGTCTCGGCGAGCTGAGGGAGGTCACAGGCCATCCGGGACAGCCTCAGCAGCAGCAGCTCCAGCCCCTCGAGGTCCACCGGCCCGCCACCCCGGTAGCCGAAGAGCAACGGGGCGCAGCGCGGAGCGGTGAGGAGGCTGTGCACATCGCGGTCGGTGAGCGGGGCGAGTCTGGCGGCGTGGTCGGCGAGGAGCTCGGTGGCGGTGCCGCCGAGGCCGAAGAGCACCAGGGGGCCGAACACCTCGTCCTGCACGACACCCGCGAACAGCTCCACGCCCCGGCGTGCCATGGGCTGGAGGAACGCACCGGCCATCCGGTCCCCGAAACGCGCCCGCAGGTCCCGGTAGGCGTGGCGCACCTGGTCCGGCCCCTCCAGGTCGAGCCGCAGCGCTCCCAGGTCGCTCTTGTGCACCAGCCCGGGCCAGTACGCCTTGACGGCCACCCGGCCGCGCTCGTCCTCCACCAGGTGCCGTGCGGCCGCCACCGCGGTAGCGGTCGAGCAGGGCCGCGCAGTCACGGGGGTCGGGCCACCCTCCACCGGGATGACGGGTGAGGAACTCCTCCACGAGGACCGTGGCACCGGCGGGGTCGATGCCCGACAGCGGTGGCACGCTGCCCGGCGGTTCGGCGCGCCAGCGCGCGTAGCGGGCGGCATGGGCCAGTGCGCGCGCCGCGGACTGCGGTTCGGAGTATGCGGGGACGGGGCGGTCGTCGGTGCCCGCGAGGAGCCGTACGGGCGCCTCCTGGTCGAGGAGGACCGCGGCCACCGGCCGGGGGTGCCGGCCCGGGGAGCCGGTGAGGGCCAGCAGCGGGTCGTCCCGCGTTCCGGTGGCCAGGGCCGTGGGCACGAGGACCACCAGCACGGCGTCCATGGTTCCGTGTGCCGCCAGCAGGTCCACACAGGAGCGCATCCGGTCAGCGGTGACGGCGGCCGTGGTGTCCACGGGGTTGCCGGTGGCGGCGCCGGGCGGCAGGACCGCCCGCAGTTCACCGGCCAGACCGGGGTCCAGCGCGGGGACGGTGAGTCCCGCGTCGGCGCAGGCGTCGGCGGCCAGCACACCAGCGCCTCCCGCGTTGCTCACCACCGCGACCCGGATGCCCGCGGGCAGCGGCTGGGCGTGCAACAGGGCCGTGGTGTCGACCAGTTCGGCGATACTCCGGGTGGCGATGATGCCCGCCTGGGTGAACAGGGCACCGCGGGTCATGGCGGGGGTGGCCGCGCGGCGGTGTGCGAGGCGGCGGCGCGCCGCCCGGCCTCCGAGCGGCCCGCGTCCACGGTGAGCACGGGCATGGTGCGGGCGACACGGCGCGCGGTGCGGGAGAAGGCCCGCGGATTCCCGAAGGACTCCAGGTGGAGCGATGCCGACCCCTCCGGACTGTACGGCGACCCGCGCGCACCCCGGCAGCGGAGGATGCGCGGCGAACGTCGCGTTCAGACACGCCTCGTCGGCCGTGTCGGCGATCCCCAGGCAGTTGGGGCCCACCAGCCGCATCCCGTGGCGGCGTCAGCAGGTGAACAGCGCCTCCGCCTGACCGGTGTCAAGCCCCGCCGTCAGGACGACCAGCGCCCCCACACCCGCCGTACCGCACTGCCCCGCGACGTCGGGCACCGCGATGCGTGGGGCACGACAGCGACGGGGCGCGCGGCGTGGTGGAGCAGTGCGTGTGCGACGTGGCCGACCGGCCGGGTCCCTTCCGCTCCTCCGCACCATCACGACGGGACTCCTGGACAACGCAAGCACATGCAGGCCGACGGACCCGAGCAAAAAGCGTCCACGCCTGCGGTGATGGGATGGCTCATGGGAATCTCCGAGGAGGTGGCTGGTCCTCCGTCCCGCCGACGCCGCGTCCCCCTCATTCATGGGGGACGACGGCGACCGGGCAGCTCGCGTGGTGCACCGCTGCCTGTACCACGGGACCCAGGCGGGGCCCCAGCGCGGGCGGGTGCTTCCGCCGTCCGACCATCAGCAGGTCGCTGTCGGCCGCGGCCTCCACGACGGCCTGGGCCGGGCTCTCCAGTCGGATCTCGTCGACGACCTTCACCCGGGGGAACTTCTCCCGCCACGGTCGCAGTACCTCGTCCAGTTCCCGTCGCGCCTGCTCCGTGAGGGCCTGAGCCACGCCGGACTCCGCGCCCCCGGTGGCGGCATGGGTCCGGTCGGGCTTTCGTCCGTGGACGGCATGCAGTGGCACATCGCGGGTGAAAGCGGTGACATAGGCGAATTCCAGGAGGTTGTCCTGGGGGCCGTGCAGGCTCAGGCCCACGACCACACGCCGCCGGTGTCCGGCCTCTGCCCGCCCCGCGCGCATCAGGACCACCGGCCGCTCCGCCCGTGCGATGGTGTGCAGTCCGATGTCGCCGAGGAAGAAGCTCGCCACCCGGTCCAGCCCGCGCGATCCGAGCACCAGCATGCGGGAGTGCGCCGCCGCGTCGAGCAGGGCCGTCTCGGCCTCGTCCGCCACCAGGTCCTCGATGATGGTCAGTTTCGGGTGGTCGCGGGCCAGCTCGGTGCGGGCGTCGTGCACGATGCGCTTCGCCCAGTAGTTCTGGTCGTCCGCCGCCTGGCTGTCGGGCGTGGGCGGGCACAGCAGGATCCACGCGTGCGTCAGACGCAGCGCCAGCTGACGCCGTTCCGCCTCGTCGGCGGCCCAGTGCGCGGCGGCCAGGCTCTCGGCCGAGCCGTCGAGACCCACGGTGACCACTTGTTCCATGACGGCTTCTTCCATGGCGGTGCCTCCTGCCGGATTCCCCGGTTCTACGCGGCCAGGGTGGAGCCGCCGGTGTCATCGGTGCCGTAGGCGATGTGCTCGGTGACCGAGACGACCCCGTCCACGCCCCGGCACAGCCGCACGACGACCGGGATCAGGCTCCTGGCCTCGACCGATCCGTCCAGCGTGACCTCGCCCTCGGTCACGTCGACCGTCACGGCCGAGGGCGCCAGCCGCAGGGTCCGGCGCAGCAGATCCCTTTCGATCTCGTCGCGGATCGCGTCGTCGTGGCGCAGGAAGACCCGCAGCAGGTCGCCACGGCTGATGATGCCGAGCAGTTCGCCGGTCTCGTCCACCACGGGAAGCCGCTTGATGTTCCGCTCCGACATCACGCGGGCCGCCTCGACGACCGTCCACTCCGGACGCGCGCACACGGCGGGCGCCGACATCAGCTCCTCCGCCCTCGCCCCCTCCGCTTTCGCGCGCTCCCACGCCTCCAGGTGCGGGACCGGCAGAAGGCCGGAGGGGGCCGCCTGGCCGGAGGACTTGCGCAGCAGATCACCTTCGGACACCACGCCGATGGGGCGTCCCGCACCGTCCACGACCGGCACGGCGGTGACTTCGTACTCCGCGAGCAGCCCTACGAGTTCCTTGAACGGCATGTCCCGGTGCGCCTGGACCACCGGGCGCGTCATGAGGTCTCCGACCGTTCTGTGGTGCATGTTCCGGCTCCTCTCGCAGACTCACTCGCGTGCGTCGGCCGGTGTTCCCTTGTCGAGCCTGCCAGCTCGTCCCCGCCACCGGATGAGCCTCTTGGCTCCCCCTGACGGCCACACGGCCCAGATGGGGCCGTCCGACCCCTCGATCCAGGGCTTTCCGCCCCCAGGACACCGTTCACCTGCGGTGACACAGTGGATGTGAGGAGGAAAGGCGGGATGTCGATGCGTGCGCATGTCGGCGACCAACTGATTGTCGAAAGCCCCACCACGGGTGCCACCAAACGCGATGGTGAGATCGTCGGAATCCACCATGCCGACGGGACACCTCCCTACGACGTGCGGTGGTCGGACACCGACCAGGTCACCCTTGTGTTCCCCGGTCCTGACGCACACATTCAGCCCATCGGCCACGGGCTCGAAGGGCAGCCGGAGGAGCCCCGGCAGCCCGGCTCCGCGGCGCCCCACGGCGGTGCTCGTTCGCTCTCCGAAGCGGTGGTCATGGCGCTGGTGCGGGACGCCACGGCCGCCCCGTCGATGCACAACGCCCAGCCCTGGCGGTTCCAGTACTTCCGGCGCAGGCGTGTCTTCCATCTGCGGGCGGATCTCCGGGGCGCTCTGCCGCACTCCGACCCCGAACTCCGCGCGCTGCACATCGGCTGTGGCGCCGCCCTGATGAACCTGCGGGTCGCGGTGGCGCACGAGGGCTGGGGGGCGCAGACTCGGCCGCTGCCCGACCCCGGCGACCCGATGCTGCTGGCGTCGGTGACCCTGACCGGTCCGCTCGGCGACGAGGCCGATCCGGCCGACTTGTACCCCGCCGTACGCACCCGGCACACCAGCCGGTACCCCTTCGCCGAGACACAGATCCCCACGCCGGTACGCACCTCGCTCGTCGATGCCGCACACCGGGAGGACGTCGCGCTGGACTTCGTCTCCGGCTGGCATCTTCAGTCCGTCCTGGACCTGGTGCTGGAGGGCGAGGCCCGTAACCTCACCGACGCCGGCGCCGCCGCGGACCTGGCCCGCTTCACCCGCAGCGCGGACGACACACGATCGGCCACCGAAGGGGTTCCGGAGTCCGCTTTCGGGCCCCGCCGCCGGATCGGCAAGGCCCCCATGCGTGACTTCGCGGGCGGCAAGTCCATCCCCGGCCGCCCGACCACCGACTTCGAGACCTCTCCCCACCTGGCGTTGCTGAGCACCTCCCGCGACCGCCCGGTGGACTGGCTGCGCACCGGCCAGGCGGTGGAGCGTGTTCTGCTGCGGGCCACGCTGGAGGGGTTGTCCGCCTCGTTCGTCACGCAGGCCCTGGAATGGCAGGACCTGCGCTGGCCGCTGCGCGATCCGACGTCGGGCATGGCCTATGTGCAGATGGCGCTGCGGCTGGGGTACGGCCCTCCTGGTACACAGACCCCCAGGCGGCCGGTCGACGACGTGCTGGACATCGAGCCGTAGCTCCGGCCGCGCGTCTCCTCGAGGAACCGCCCTCAGGCCGGGCGCTCCGCCTCCTCCGGCCCGACGCCCCGGAAGTGGCATTCCACGTCCACGACCCCCTCCACGGCCCGAGCGAGGCGCGCGGCCACGGGGATCAGCGCGGTGTCGCGGATCTGTCCGCCGAGCGTGACGACTCCCTCCCGCACCTGGACGTGGACACTGCTGCCGGGGAGGAGGTAGGACACCACCGTGCGATGGACCTCTTCCTCGATGTCCTGGTCCGAGCGCAGGAAGACCTTCAACAGATCGCCGCGGCTGACGATTCCCTGCAGCTTGCCCTCGGCGTCGACCACGGGGAGCCGTTTGACCCCTCTGAAGGCCATGATCCGGGCCGCCTCGGACAGCGTGGCGTCCGGGTGCACGGTCACCGCCGGGGAGCTCATCAGCTCCTCCGCCGTCAGCGCCCCCGCCTTCGCGAGGTCGGGTAGGCGCCGCAGCTGCTGGAACCGGTTCGGATCGCTGTCCCGGAACTCCTCCTTGGGCAGCAGATCCGCCTCGGAGACGACACCGATGACACGGCCCTCGCCCTCCAACACCGGCATGGCACTCACCCGCCACTGGCCCAGCGTCTGCACCAGTTCCTTGAATGACGCGTCACGCCCGACGGCGACCACCGTCCGGGTCATCACATCGCTCACGATATGCGGAGTCTCGGACACGGGGGTACCTCCCTCCGCGCGGCGTTCCGGCGGCTCTTCTTCCTCCAGTGTCCGGCGTGCCGGTGTCCCCCGGCCACCCGAGGGCCGCGGCGTTCAGCAGATCCGGGGCAGTTGCTCGCCGAGTGGCAGATCCACGATCCGGGTCCCGCCCAGTCCGGTGCGGGCGACGACCATGCCGGGGTGTTCGGCCACGCACTCGCCGATCACGGCCGCCTCGCGTCCCCTCGGGTGCGCGCGCATCGCGTCCAGGACCGCGTCGGCGTGGGTCCTGGGCACGAAGGCGACCAGGCGGCCCTCGTTGGCCACGTACATCGGGTCCAGGCCGAGGAGGGCACATGCGGTGGCGACCGCGTCCGGAACGGGCACCGCCGCCTCGTCCAGGACGACGCCGGTGTCCGAGGCCGTCGCGATCTCGTTGAGAGCGGCGGCCAGGACGCCTCTCGTAGGGTCGCGCAGGACGTGGATCTCGGGGGTGACGGCGAGCATCGACCGGACCAGTCCGGCCAGGGGTGCGGTGTCACTGACCACCTCGGTGCCGAAGGTCAGCCCTTCGCGGACGCTGAGGATGGCGATGCCGTGCTGTCCGATCGGTCCGCTGACGATCACCACGTCGCCGGGCCTGGCACGCTGCGGGCGGATGTCCACACCGGCGGGGATCAGCCCGATCCCCGCCGTGTTCACGTACACACCGTCGCCGTGGCCGGAGTCGACCACCTTGGTGTCGCCGGTGACCACGGTGACGTCCGCCGCGCGGGCGGCCGCGCCGAGCGACTGGGCGACCCGGCCGACGGTGCTCAGCTCGGTGCCCTCCTCCAGGATGAACGCGCAGGACAGGTACGCGGGAACGGCTCCGCTCATGGCCAGGTCGTTGACGGTGCCGTTGACCGCCAGATCTCCGATGCTCCCGCCGGGGAAGAACAGCGGGCGGACGACGTAGGAGTCGGTCGAGAAGGCCAGCCGGGCGCCGCCGAGCGTGACGGCGGCCGAGTCGGTGAGTCCTCCCAGCGTCTGGCCACCGTAGGCCGGGAGGAAGAGGTGCCGGGTGAGCTCCGCGGAGAGCGCTCCTCCCCCTCCGTGGCCCATGACCACCACCGGGTGGTCGCGCAGCGGCATCGGGCAGGACCAGCCGACGGTGCCGGCGGTGATGTCAGTCAACGGAAGCCGTCTCCTCCGTGCGGGGCGTGGCCAGACGCCGGTACAGGTAGTAGGCGGCGCACGCGCCCTCGCTGGAGACCATGGTCGCGCCCAGCGGTGTGCGCGGGGTGCAGGCGGTGCCGAAGGCCGCGCACTCGTGGGGTTTGATCAGCCCCTGGAGCACCTCTCCGCTGCGGCACACCGCGGGCTCCTCGGTGGCCAGGCCGGTGACCTCGAACCGGTGCTCGGCGTCGTAGTCGCGGTAGGCGTCCGAGAGGCGCCAGCCGCTGCCCGGGATGGTGCCGATGCCGCGCCAGGCGCGATCGGTGGTGGTGAACACCTCTCGCAGCACGCCGAGGGCGACCGGGTTGCCCTGTGGGCGCACCGCGCGTGGGTAGGCGTTCTCGACGCGGTGTTCGCCCCGTTCGAGTTGGCGGACCGCCCGTCGGATGCCTTCCAGGATGTCCAGCGGCTCGAATCCGGTGACCACGATGGGCACCTTGTAGGTATCGGCGAGGGCGGGGTACTCGAAGGTGCCCATCACGCTGCACACGTGCCCGGCGGCGAGGAACGCCTACGGCGAATGGATCGAGAGCCAGTCCCTGCACATCCATCTGCTGCACGCCCCCGACTTCCTCGGCCACCCCAGCGCCGTCGAACTCGCCCGCGAGCACCGCGCGGCCGTGGAACGCGGCCTGCGGATCAAACAAGCGGGCAACGCCATCATGGAGCAGCTCGGCGGCCGCGCCATCCACCCGATCAACGTCCGCGTCGGCGGCTTCTACCACGTGCCGGCCCCGGCCGAAGGCCGGCGATCAGCGGATCGGCCACGTTCAGTGCCAAGGTCATCGGCCAGCCACAGATCCGGCAGCTCGGCGCCCTTGCGCTTCGCCCGTGCCCGCAGATACCGGCTCACCGCCCGGGCCGTTTTCGGGCCGAACCGCACGCGGCGGTCGCGGCTGCCCTTGCCCTGGTAGTGCACCGAGTCAGTGACCAGGTCGATGTCCTCCACGGTGAGGTTGCCGACCTCGGACAAGCGGGCGCCGGTGTTGTAGTAGAGGCGGATGATGGCCTCGTCCCGCAGTTGGAGGAACGTCTTGCCCTTGCAGGTGGCCAGCACCTTCTTGGTGTCGTCGTCCCGGATGACCGGGATCAGCTTCTTGACCGTCTTGGGCTGGCGGACGCGTTCCATCGGGGAGCGGTCGATCTCCTCCTCGTCCAGCATCAGCCACTTGAAGAACTGCTGCAGTCCCTTGTGCTTGTTCAGCGCTGTCGACGCCGACCGCGTCTCGATCATCCAGCCCTGGAATGCTTCGATGTGGGCGCGGGTGACCTCGGCGGGGTCCTCGGCCGCGTCGTCCGTCTCGAGGTCGGGCGTGGCGTTCTCGTTCAGGTAGCGGGCGAGTTGGGCGGCGGCGAGGAGGTAGTTGTAGCGGGTGGTCTCCGGGTAGTTGCCCGCCCGCAGGGAGCGGTCCCAGTCGCGCAGGAACCCGATCCCAGGTCTTGGGGAGCCCTGCGGTGATCTTGTCCAGGTCCAGAAGCGACATGGAGCGAAACCCTCCGAGTCAAGGGGTCGGTGAGCGCCGTGCTCGACCTCGACACGGGAAACGGGAGCGCGAAAAGAGGGCCCTCACAGGGGTTGACCTGCGAAGACCCTCTGCACCGTCGGGACGACAGGATTTGAACCTGCGACCCCTTGACCCAGCGTTGGGTGCCCAGGCCGGAGCCGTGCTCGGTGCCCCGGCGAGCGATCATCGGCTTCACGCCGAGATCCCAGACCAGGCGGCGGTACTTGTCGTGGTCGTAGCCGCGGTCGGCCAGCACCACGTCCGGGCGGCGCCTGGGCCGGCCGCGCTCCCCCCCGCACCGACGGCACGGCCTGGAGGAGTGGGATCAGCTGGGTGACGTCGTTGCGGTTGCCGCCGGTCAGGGTCGCGGCGAGCGGAATGCCGGTGGCGTCGGTGACCAGGTGATGCTTGCTGCCCACCCTGCCCCGGTCGACGGGGCTTCGTCCGGTCTTGGCTCCCCCTTTAACGCCCGGACGTGGGAGCCGTCGACGGCCGCCCGGGAGAAGTCCAGGGCGTTCGCGCTGCGGAGCTTGGCGAGGAGGACCTCGTGCAGCCAGGGCCACACGCCGGCTTCGGTCCACTCGGCCAGGCGGCGCCAGCAGGTCATGCCCGAGCCGAAGCCGAGTTCCTGCGGCAGGTGTTCCCAGGCGACACCGGTGTGCAGGATGAACAGGATGCCCTGGAATACCAGCCGGTCCGGATGACGCTTGCGCCCGGGATGCCGGGTCCGACGCTCGATCTTGGGCAGCAGCGGCTCGATCACCACCCACAGCTCGTCGTCGACGTCCCATGGTTTCGCCCGTGCCACCCCACACCCCCCGATCATCAGTCCCGGAGTGATCCAACCACCTCAAAGATCATTTCGTCAGGAGTTGTAAGCCGCTGGTTCCGGGTGCGGAAGCGTTCCTTCCAGGCACTGGCGGCCCCGGGCGGCAGGTCGAGGGAGTCGATGCCGGGGTGGTGGCGTTCCAGGTCCGACCAGAAGTTCCGGGTCAGGGCGCGGGCCAGGTTGTCCAAGGTGCTGTAGTCGAGCTTCGGTCGACGTTCTTCCAGGTAGTCGATCAGGAGTCGGCGGATCGGTGCGCAGGCCACGCCGTGGCGGTCGACGAGCTGCTCGCAGGTGAGCTGGCCGGTGACCCGGTCCAGGAAACGCAGGGTCGCTGGTGCGTCGGACGGCAGATGGCCGAGCTCACGGAGCCACGAGTAGAAGAGGGTGCCACCCGAGTTGTCTATCTCCGACTTCCGAAGCTCGATGGAGAACTGGATGGCGTCACCGGCGGTGATGTCCGCCAGGTCTCCACCTTTGGCGAGCATGATGCGTGCCAGGGCCCGGCGGGCGCGGCGTCCTCCAACGGCCGTCCAGCGTTTCGGATCGACAGTCTCTCGCAGACGCGCGTAGCCCTCGGGGTCACGTGCCTGTTCGACGACTGGGCGCAGGTGGGTGGTCCGGTAGCCGAACTGCCACGTCAGCGGGAGCCGTATCACGTCGGCGCTGGCCAATATCAGCAGCCCGGTCTGTATGTCGTCCATCGCGCCTGGGCTGTCGCGCTGACCCAAGCGTGGCCCTGCTGGAGCCAGTGGTGCGGGCACTGGGCTGCCGGAGATGCCTCCCATCGTTCCTGCCAGCTCTCGCCGGGGAAGCTGTCCAGCCAGGCCAGGATCGCGCGGGCTCCGCTTTTACGGGCCCATCGGGTGTGCTTCTTCTCCGCCTGGAACGGCGGCCGGTCCAAGAGCGCGAGCACCTCCTCCGCGGACGAGCACGTCGTTGACCATCGCGTCCCGGCGGATCGAGCCGGGAACCGGGCCTGCGCCTGCCGCAGCATGCCGCCCGCAGCTTGCGGGGCCCGCGGCCGGTCCTGCGCCTGGGCCCGCGCTGATCCGGCCATAACTCGGACTCGGACGTTCATCCGCTCCTCCCGAACAGATCATTGAGGCTCTCCGTCCGGTACCCGGCAGCTGGGACGGCCGGTACCCGGGTCTGATGGGCCTGCCGCTCATGGCGTTCGCGGACTGCCTCGACGACCTCCTCTGGACCGGCCGGGACGTAGATCTGGGTGGTGGTTAGGTGCGCATGCCCCAGGACCCACTCCAACTGCCCGTACGTGTACCGGGTGCGGTGCGAGAGCGACGGCGCCGACCGCCGGGTCTGGATCGGCACCCAGAGCCTGGCCCACCCCACCGAGTGGGTACCGCTCGCTGACTGCTCCTGGACCGACGACGGTCTGATCACCCCGGCCGCCACCGAGATCCTGAGAAAACGCCGCTCCGCTACCGGCCCGCGCCGCGGCAGAGAGGAGGCCCTGGGCGAGGCCCGGGCATGGCTGGCCGGCCACGAGGTCCTACCAGCAGCGCGTCTTCGCCGACCTCGCCCAGGCAGTCACTGAGAAGCGGGCCTTCGACGTCCGTTCCCAGATGCGGACGGCCACGACACTCACCCGGCGCGGCGCCAGCTCTTCCGAACAGCGCATCCTGACCATGGCCCGCACCTTCCTCCGCCAGCAGGACCATCTCCCCGACCCCGGGTCGGACCCGGACCGTGCTCACGCCATCTCCCCCGCCGACGCGCACCACGCGCAAGCGCGCCAAGCCGCAAGAAGGCGCCAGGTCGCCCAAGGCGCCCACGAAGAAGAACGAGGCGAGGAAGGAGAAGAAGCCGAACCCCGCACGGATGGAGCGGCGCGAACGCCGTGCCGGAGTGCTCCAGGCCAGGAGCGCTCTTCAACGCCTCGACCAGCGTTTCCGGCTCCATCTCACCGCTGATGAGCAGCGGAACCTGATAGAGGAACTGGCCGCTGCGGTGCAGATCGCAGGCGACTGGCTGTCCACCACAGAGCGGCAAGAGGCCAGGTCCTGGACCCGGAAGCTCACCCAGCCCAAGAAGCAGACCGGCGAACGCCAGGCACGCCGTGAGCTTGCACCTCACGTCCTGGAGTCCGCGGCCGCTGCCGTCCGCGGGGCACTGAAGAAGGCCGCCCGCGAGCAGACCACCACCAGCTGGGCCCGGCTGGAGCAGCAACTCGGCTCCGCGCTGCCTCGCACGACGCTCGCGGACCGGGTCCAGATCCTGACCCTCGTCGACCAGGCCGCCCCCGCCGACCAGGCACTCCTGTCGTCCCTGGTCGCCGCGGGAGACCCGGACATGACGATGTCCTACCGCAAGGTCGCCGACGCGCTGGGCCTGGATGTGCCCGCGGACGACGACGACCTCCGCGACGTAGTCGAGGCAGACGTGCGGCAGGTTCACCACCACTGGCGCCACCAATAGCCCGTCACCGGCTGGGCATTTATCCAATCCGATCCCGGCGGGCAGGCACCAAACGTACGGTCACGCAAGGCAGTCGGTGACCGAGTGGTCACACCAGGTCAACTCCGGGCCGTGGAGAATCACAGAGGGGCGAGCCGTGGCCTGAGCGTCACTCGCAGCTACTTTGCCCCTGGGGCCGACCTGCAAGCCCGAGCCGGGGCAGTTGACCGGCCGGGGCGGGGCGAGCCGGCGTCTCCACACTGACGCGGTGGCGACGCGGGGCATGGTGATCGCCGTTTCCGGCGAAAGCGAACGAAAGCCACCGCGATCGCGCGACGCGCCGATGGCTACTCCGTTAGGGACAGGGCCCGGCTCGGGCAGATCTCGACGGCGACCCGGGCCCGCTTCAGCGCCTCGTCGTCCGCCGGGGTGTCCTGGAGGACGACGACCGTGCCGTCCTCCTCGCTCTGATCGAACCCTTCGGGGTCGGTCAGGACGCACTGGCCCGCTCCGACGCACCGGTCGAGATCCGCCACGACTTTGGTCATGCCGGCTCCTCCCACGCCACGGGTACCTCGTGGATGCCGTAGATGAGGGCGTCGTCCTTGTAGGGCAGCTTGTCGGCTGACGTGGCCAGCCGCAGCGTCGGAATCCGGCGGAAGAGCGTGTCGAAGACGATCTGCAGCTCCATCCGGGCCAGGTTCTGGCCGAGGCACTGGTGGATGCCGAAGCCGAAGGCGACGTGGTTGCGGGCGCCCCGGTCGAGCTTGATCTCGTCCGCCTCGTCGAAGGCCGAGGGGTCGTGGTTCGCCGCGTTGCTCAGCGCCAGGACGGGGTCGCCGGCCCGGATGGTCACGCCGCCGATCTCCACGTCCTCGACGGCGACGCGGGCGTTGGCGAACTCGGCGATGGTGTAGACCCGCAGCAACTCCTCGATCGCGGGCAGGGTACGCGCCGGGTCCTCGCGCAGCGCCGCCAGTTCCTCCGGGCGCTCCAGCAGCGTCACCACGCCGAGCGAGATCATGTTGGCGGTGGTCTCGTGCCCGGCGAGCAGCAGCAGGAAGGCCAGCGACAGGACGTCCTCGGGGTCGTTGCCCTGGGCGAGCTGGCGGCCCAGCAGGTCGTCGGTCGGCTCGGCGGCCTTCTTGGCGATCAGATCCCTGAGGTAGTCGCGCAGTCCCGTGAGCGCCTGCTGTCTGTCCTCGGCCGTGAGGGCGCGGCTGAGCAGGGTCGCACTGCGGGTCTGGAAGAAGTCGTGATCGTGGTAGGGCACGCCGAGTTGCTCGCAGATGACCAGGGACGGCACCGGCAGGGAGAGGGCCTGCACGAGGTCGGCGGGGCGCGGCCCGGCCAGCATCGCGTCGATCTGCTCGTCGACGATCTCCTGGATGCGCGGGCGCAGGCCGGCCATGCGGCGCACGGTGAACTCGCCGACCACGGCCTTGCGTGCGGGGCCGTGCTCGGGCGGGTCCAACTGGATCATCGTCTGGAGGAGTGGTTGACGGCCGGGTCGCTCGCGGGTGAACCGGGGGAAGTTCGGATTCCGGCGGTCGGAGCTGAACCGTGGGTCCGTGAGCATGGCTCGGATGTGCTCGAGTCGGCTCAGGGCCCAGGCGACCTGGCCGCTGGGCAGGGTGACTTGGGAGATCCCGGGATCGGTGTCCCGGATGCGGGTGTGCTGCTCCGGGGGCGCGTACGGGCAGCGGCGGGTGGCCTGCAGGGCGGGAGCGGTCATTGAGGAGCCTCTATCGTTCAAGATCGAATCCAAGCGGAATAGCGTCATCGGTCGTGAGTGGAGCTGCGTTACTCGTTCCTGGCTTCGGTGGGGTCTGCGGATGGGCTGGGCAGAGGGTGGCCTTGCGATTCGGGGATCGGTACGGTGGCGAGGCGCTGGCCGTTGCGAGCGGCGGCGGCCTTGGCCCAACCGCTGGTGGAGATGACGCCGAGCGCGAGCGCGACGAGTCCGCAACCTCCGAGGATGGCCCAGGCAGCGTGGCTTGAGTTGATGAAGCCGGTGCCGGTGCCGGTGCCGGCCACGATCGAGCCGGTGACGGCGACGCCGATGGAGGCGCCGAACTGGCGGGCGCTGGCGGCGAGCGCGCCGGCGACACCGACCTGGTCGGGCGGCAGTCCGGAGACGGCGGTGTTGGTGATCGGCGGGGTGAACATTCCCGCGCCGAGGCCGAAGATGGCGTAGGCGGCCAGCAGGTAGACGCTCGCGGTGTGCGCGGTCAGGGGGACGAGAAGGAAGGCGCCGATAGCGAGTAGCGCGCCGCCCAGCGTGAGGGGGAGGCGGGCGCCCTGGGAAGCGAGAAGCCGCCCGGAGAGGTTGGCGGCGACGGCCTGGCCCACGGCCAGCGGGATGATCATCAGTCCGGCGTGCAGGGGGCTGAAGTGGCGGATGTCCTGGAGGTAGAGGGTGTTGAGGAACAGGAACCCGCCGAGACCGGCCGACATCAGGACGGCGATCGTGTTCGCGCCGGAGAACGGAGGGCTGCGGAAGAACCGCAGGTCGATCAGTGGCTCGGATCGCCGGGGCTCGACGATGAGTATCCCGATGAGGGCCAGGACGGCGAGTACGATCAGCCCGACGATCCAGGGGTCTGCCCATCCGTGGCGGGGGCCCTCGATCGTCGCGGCGATGATCGACGCGAACAGGACGATGATCAGCGCCTGGCCGGGCGGGTCGAACGCGCGGCCCCGGGCGGCCTTGGACTCGGGGATGAATCTCTGGGTGAGCAGGATGGCGGCGATCCCGATCGGAACATTGACCCAGAACACCGATCGCCAGTCGATGCCGCTGACCAGCAGGCCGCCGAGCACGGGCCCGGCCGCGATGGTGATCCCGATCGCCGATCCCCACATGCCGAGCGCTCTTGCCCGTTCCCGGCGGTCGGTGAACACGCTGACGATGATCGACATCGCGACCGGGTTGAGCATCGAGCCGCCCACCGCTTGCAGGCCACGGAAGGCGATCAGCCACCCGACGCTGGGCGCCAGGCCGCAAAGGAGGGAGCTGAGGGAGAACAGCGCCAGCCCGAGCTGGAAGATCCGCTTGCGGCCGAAGCGGTCGGCCATGGAGCCGGACAGCACGAGCAGGCAGGCCAGGACCAGGGAGTAGGCGTCGACCGTCCACTGCAGGCCGCTGACCGAGGCGTGCAGGTCCTTGCTTACCGACGGGAGCGCCACGTTGACGATGCTGAGGTCGATGCCGGTCACGCCCACGCTGAGACAGCAGATCGCCAGCACCATCCGGCGATGAACGGGACGTAATGGGCCGGTCATCGCCGTCGGCCCGGGAGTGTTCGCTGTGCTCATGGCGGATCCCTGAACGGATTCGATAGAGTCTCCGATAGAAACGGAGAGGGTGTCCAGATCACTATACGGAGACCCTATCCACTTATGCAAGGACGCGCGAATGACTGACCATCCGCCCTCCAAAAGGGCCGACGCCACCCGCAACCGCCAGCGGATCCTCGAAGCGGCACGCACCGCTTTCGCCGCCACCGGAGCCGAGACGTCAATGGCCGAGATCGCCCGGAGAGCCGGGGTCGGCCCGGCAACCCTGTACCGCAACTTCGCGACCCGCCACGAACTCCTGGAGGCACTACTTACCGACGAGGTCGATGAGGTCTGCGCAGCCGCCGCGACAGTCGAGGGTGACAGCCCGAGGGACCGGCTCACGACCTGGCTGCGCCGGTTCTTTCAGTACGTCACCACCAAGCGGCCGGTCGTCATCGGGCTGCTTGAGCACACCGACAGAACCGATCCCGTCTTCCAAAGCCGGGGCCGGATGCTCGCAGCCGGCCAGCCGTTGCTCTCCGCCGCCCAGGACGCGCACCAGATCGCCGGCGATCTTGACCTCGACCAGATCCTCGACCTCGTGGTGGCCATCGCGAAGATCCCCGGAACCCCGGAATACCGACAGCCGATCCTTGACGCGGCGCTCGCCGGACTGCACAGGCGCGGCACCTGATGTCCACTCTGTGCGGCGCACGGTGCGGAATCCCGCCTTGCGCAGGTTCGCCGCACTGACCGAGGCCGGAGCCTCGGACTGGCTGCACGAGCGGGAGCGGCGGATCCGGGGTCCTGCCGCAGTTCGCCGGCTTGCAGGTGCTGCCGGGTGACATCGCCGCGACCCTCGTCGAGGACCCGGAATGGGCACCGTGGCGGGTTGCCGTCCGAACCGGATACCTGCCCGACTCCGACGGCTACCCCGGCATGGACGGTGTGGCAGAAGATCCGCATCGAACAGCAGCTGCCGAACCTGTGGGCGGGCGTGCCCCGGATTCTCTGGAACCGCATCACTCGGCAGTTCACCCCGAGCGGTTGACCAGCCGCCACCCACTTGAGCTGGCTGCGTCATGCCCGCTGGTCAGCCATATCCGCCCGAAATTTCCCAGGTACTACGGCAACCCCACGTTGAGGGCCGTGCCTGACCCGACGTACAACGCCGGACGCGGCGTCGAAGTCCTGGCGATGTCCTACCTGCCGAACGGCGGCACGACGCCACGCAATCCGTACCCACGGGCTGGCGTAGTCGATCTCAACCCTGCCAACATCACCGTTCGTCAAAGCCGTTACTGGCTGATCGACGCCAGCGGCATCTAGGAGAGCGGGGAGTAACCGCAGCTCAGGGGCTCGTCCGGATGCGTGGCGATGCCGTCACGTACAGGCGGCCGTCGTCTCCGCCACCGCGTACACAGCCAGGCGGAGCGCGACGTCCTCGGTGGAGATCACCGCCGGCGACCGCGCGGTGCTGGGCCTCGTTGAGCAGGGTCCCTGCCGGTACTGGGGTCTCCGCCGCCTACAGCGGCAGGTCGTCGAGCCGCCGCTCGGCCTGGAACATCGCTGCGGGCCCCACGTCCTCGAGCCGGGACACCACCGCGCCGGACACGAGACGGTGGGCCTGGTCGAGCATGCAGTCCTCTGCGTCGACCAGGTCGCAGGACCAGCCGCCGGCGTACGGGTTCCAGAACAGCACGCGCGTACCGCCCTGGCCGATGCGGATCGACACCGGCGGGCGGCTCACGTACCGCTCCGGCCACGTGAAACCGCTGGTCGATCCGCCATGCGGGCCGGGCGCGGCCACCATCGCGCGGAGGTAGACGGAAGCGGGCCCGTGAGGCAGCCCAAGTTGCCCACGGCTGTCGTGGTGCCCAGCGGCCTTGAACTGCGTCCTGACACGCCGAGCCATCAGGTCCGCCTGCCACCGTTGCCCCCGGGCCGCCGCCTCGTTAGGCCGAACGGGTGATAGCGAACGGTCCGGTGACGGGCCGACGGTGAAGGGGCGGGTAGCCGGGATGGCGCGGGATCTGGGCCTGGACGACGTCGTCGACCACTTCACGCTGAACAGCGGGGAGACCAGTTGGCTGCGCGACAAGCGCTTCCCGGACCGCCCAGCGCGACCGCACCGATGCTCCAGGCCGCCCTGGTATACGTCAACACGCCGATGATCCAGGACATGCTCGCCGAGCCGGAGTGGGCCGACGTCCTGACCAACGAGGATCGCCGTGCGCTCACCCCGCTGTTCTGGATGCACATCCAGCCCTACGGGGAGGTACGGCTGAACATGTCCAGCCGCCTTCAGCTCTCCGCCCCCCCCACCAGCTCGAAGGCGGAGCCCGCCGCAGCCTGACCGCCTTCACGGCCGCCCTCATCTCCACCTCGGCGTTATACGCCTTGCGGGTGGCGCCGTCTGCACCGCCTGCAGCGCGGCGAAGGCGAGCGCGGCCTCCGCCGCGACCGGGTCCGCGTCCAGCTCGCCCGGCTCCACCAGCTCCATTCTTCTATTCCGGACTAACAGCGATTCCTGCTCAGTAGCGCGGCGGCCACCTTGAGAAAGGTGGCGCGGAAGCGATACAGCGTTTCCTTGGGCTGCACCAATCAGGCGGGGCAGCTGGATCACCTCGGCGGGACCTACCCAGTCGGCAACAAGGCTGGCGTCAGGTCGTTGGATCGGACCAGAAGCAGATCGGTACGGCCGGCGGTACGACCACGGTCTGACCTGGAAGTGTGGCCCGTGCTCCGACGACGCAGCGAAGGGCTGCGGAGCATCTTTGCACCATGACCATCACTTCTCCGTCGAACACTGCATCGCACTCGGTCTTTCCGGGACGATGGGTGGGCGGCGCATCCCTCATCGTCGGACCCTTGCTGGTGCTCGCCGGTGTGCTGCTGCGTGTGCGCTTCGGCTTTTTCTTTCCTGCCCAACTGAGCGCGTACGAGCATCATCCGGACCTCATGACAGCCTCGTACAGCCTGGTGTCCGCAGGATGGGTGTTGCTCTGGCCGGGCGTCGTGCTCCTCGCCGCCGACATCGGTGCGCATTACAGGGAGCTGGCTGTGTGGGGCGGCGCTCTCGCAGTCCTGGGCTTGTTCGCCCGGGCGTTCCACGCTGGTGTGGACCACGCAGGCTTCCAACTGGTGACCGCCCAGGGTGCGGCGTCGGCGACGCGAACGGTGAGCGAGACCTATGGTGCGTTTCATGTCTTCAGCACGCTGAACGCCGCCATCATGGGGGGCTGGATCCTGCTGGCCGTCGGCGCCTACCGCTCGCGGGTGCTCGGCCCCCTGCGCGCGGCGGCCTTGGCTCTGGCATCGGCGATGCCGCTGGGAGTGCTGAAGGGGACGACCACCTGGTCGGCCGCGGCGGCTGCGGGGGTGTGCGTAGCGCTTGTTCCGCTGGGCGTAACCGCATGGCGCACCGGGCCAGCCGCGCGGCCGGTCACAGTCGTTGGGAGGTTTGTGCTGGTGGGCGTCGTGGGCATCGCAATGTTCCTCTTCGGGCAGGCCGGATGAGTGCTCGTCGATATCGTTGCGTGATGCGCATAGTGCCTTGGCGCCTGCGGACGCGGTCGCATCTGTTGATCCTCGACGCCGGCACAGCCGGTGTCGTGATAGCCGCGTATGTTGCGCTGGCCGGGCAGGGCGCGTCCGACGGCCTGCCTCGGTTCTCCGGCCCGGCGTGGGTGGGCTGGCTGGTGGCCGCGTGTGTGGGAGCGCCACTGACCGTTCGGCGTGTGTGGCCCCTGCCTGCCCTGGCGGTGGTTCTGGGCGCCACGGCAGCGGCGACCCTTCTCGACATCACCCGCGATCCCTACATCTCCACGGCCCTGGCGCTCTATACGGTGGCGCTTCTGGAGCCGGCCCGCCGGGCTACTGGGTCGCTGGCCCTGACCCTCGTCGTCTCTGCGACTGCGGTCGTCACCGGAGAGGCAGTCCTGACACCCTCCGGCCCGTGGTCAGAAGCCGCCGGAACCGCGGCGCTCGTCTGGCTGGTGCTGGGCGCCATGTGGGCTGCGGGCCGCGTCGTGCGGGAGCGGCGCGCCCGAGCGGTCCGCCAGCAACGGCGCCTGGCCGACGAGGTGCTGGCCGAGGAACGCCTGCGCATCGCCCGAGAGTTGCACGACATCGTCTCGCACAGCCTCAGCGTGATCGTCGTCAAGGCGGCGGTCGCCAACCATGTGGCCGAGGAACGTCCCGAGGAGACGCGCGACGCCATCCGGGCCATCGAACAGACCGGTCGGGAGGCGCTCACTGAGATGCGGCGCGCCTTGGGGATGCTGCGCGGCGACACCGCCGGAGAGCACACGCGAGGTGCCGGCTCCGCGGAGACGGCACCCGCTCCCGGTCTGGGCGACCTGCCTTCTCTCGTCCAGCGCGCCGAGCAGGCGGGAATCCGTACTGGACTGCGTACCCGGCTGACGGCTGACCTCTCCGCGGGTCTGGCCCTGACCGTCTACCGGATCGTGCAGGAAGCGCTGACCAACGTGGTCAAGCATTCTGGCAACGGAACGCGCTGCGAGGTCGCCATCACCGCGGACTCCCGTGGAGGAGTGCACATCGAGGTGGTGGACGACGGAGCAGGGGACGCGGTCGTATCCGGCCGGGCGGATCTCAGGGGCGGCCACGGACTCCTGGGAATGCGGGAACGCGTGATGATGTACGGGGGAACGCTGGAGGCCGGACCGCAGCCCGGCGGCGGGTTCGCCGTATCGGCTCGCCTACCAGCCGAACCAACGCACGGCACCGCACCAAGCCGAAGGGAGACGACCGCGTGACCGACCCGATCCGGGTACTCGTCGCCGACGACCAGTCCCTGCTCCGAGGCAGTTTCCGGGTACTCATCGACACCACCCCCGGGCTGACCGCTGTCGGCGAGGCCGGCACCGGCGCCGAAGCCGTCCAGAGCGCGCGGCGCCTGCGCCCGGACGTCGTGCTCATGGACATCCGAATGCCCGGTATGGACGGGATCGAGGCGACACGACACATAGCCCGATCTCCCGAGACGGCGGAGACACGCATTCTCATCCTGACCACATTCGACCTCGACGAGTACGTGTACGGCGCGCTGCGGGCCGGAGCAGCGGGGTTCCTCCTCAAAGACACCTCTCCCGAGGTCCTGCTCTCGGGCATCCGCACGGTCGCCGCCGGAGAGTCCCTCCTCGCACCGTCGGTGACTCGGCGTCTGATCGCCGAGTTCGCCCGATTCCCCCATGCGCACCCGGTGCCCGGCTCCTCGCTGGAGGGCCTCACAGACCGCGAGCGAGAGGTTTTGCTACTCGTGGCCCGCGGCCTCTCCAACACCGACATCGCCGAGTACCTCCACCTCAGCCACGGCACCGTCAAAACACACATCGGTCGACTACTGAGCAAGCTGCGGGCACGTGACCGTGCGCAACTAGTGATCAGCGCCTATGAATCAGGGCTTGTATCAGTGACCATCGCTCCTGAGCGCCGTGTCCAACCTGGGAGCGGCGAACTTCTCTGATGACTCCCCCGCCCTGAGCAGTAGACGATCAAGGTGGGTTCAATGACAAGGCCCCGCCCGGGGCGGGGCAGGAATTGTTCAGGCGTGCTCAGGCCCGGGCCCCGTGTTCTCCCGCTTCCTGCGGAGACGGCGGCGTAGGGTCGGTGGATACCGGCATGCCGAGGTCAACCAGCTGCGGCCGACAATCGGTCGGAGCCCGTTTGAGGCTGTTGAGCTTGGCCATAGCGGCGTCAAAGCTGACTTGAAGTCCTTCGACCTCGCCGAGCCAGCCGTTGGCGCGGGCCTCGCGGATGCGCTCCCGCAGGTTCTGGATGATCTCGAGGATGGTCAGCGCGTCGGACGGTAGGTCGCGATGATCACTCCGCTGCTGGTCGGCTGAGCGCTGACCAGCTCCAGCTTCTTCAGGGTGGCGTCGTCGGCGAACAGCTTCTTGCGGCCCTCGCCGGCCACCACCGGGTGGATCAGCAGTACCAGTTCGTCCAGCAGGTCCTGCTCCAGAAGCGAACGCACCAGCGTGGGGCTGCCCGCGACGGTGATGTCCTTCCCCTCGCCCGCCTTGAGCTTCTCGATCGCGGCCGCCAGATCGCCGTTGATGAGCGTGCTGTTCGCCCAGTCCTCCACGCTGTCCAGCGTGGAGGAGACGACGTACTTGGGCGAGTCATTGATCCACTTGGCGAAGCCGGCGTCCTCGCCGTCGGTCACCGTCGGCCAGTACCCGGCCCACTCGGTGAAGGTCGCCCGGCCCAGCAGAATCGTGTCGGCCGTCTCCAGCGTCTTTCCCAGCGCCGCGCCCATCTCCTCGTCGAAAGCGAACTGCCACTCGTTCGGCGACTGGGCGACACCATCGAGCGAGACGAACAGACCCGAAACGACCTTGCGCATGATTCCTCCGTGATGAGTTCGGGGTCGTCTGCCCGGTCCCGGCCGAATAGCGCTCCGGCCGGGGCGGGCCGACCCCGTGGGCTACGTCAGGAAGACTATGCGGGCACCGGGGAGGAGGGCTTGTACAGAAGCGACAGCGGCTCCGCCCTGTCTGGAGCACTCAGCTGAGTGGCGGTCCGGCCGATGAACCGGGTCAAGGACCGCGCCAGGTGCGGTTGGTCGAAATAACCCAGCTGGTGCACGACCTCCTGCGCCGGCACCCCCTCCTGGATCAGAACCGCCGCCTCGCGGGCACGGTGGATCTGCCGGATGGCACCCCGGGTGAGGCCCGTCGCCGCGACGAAACGCCGCTGGAGGGTCCGATCGGAGACATCGGGGGCCGCGCCGCCGAGCACCGCGGGCACGATCGGGTCGCAGTCCACGATGCCCTCACGCACCATGCGCCGCACGAACGCCTCCGCATTGTCGTAATCGGGCACGTGCCAGGCGGAACCCTTCAGCCACACGGAGCGCCGCGTGACGTCGGGGATCTCCGCGCTGCCACCCACAAGCCGGCTGATCGGCACGTGAGGCATCGAGGTGCCGAGAGCGAAGCTGATACCGAAGAACGTGGCGTCCTTGGGAACGGGAGCCAGAGAGGCCCTGGGCTCTGGGCCCAGCACGGCCGCCTGCATCTGGCCGTCGTGCTCCCAGAAGACAAGCTCCCAATGCGACGCCGCGATCGACGTCATCCGGCCAACCTCGATGCTGCGGCTGCGCCATACCCTCTCGATGTACGGCAACTCCGACGGCCGACTCTCGATCTCCAGACCCAACCGGATCGCCCCCGTTCATCGCCGCCTGCGCCGCCAGTGTGTCATGTCGCGCGGGCGGCCAAAGCTCGTGCGAGATGCGCGGGAGTATCCGCGCGGCTCGGCCCGAACGCGGCCGGCGGCCCGATGCCCCAGGGCTCATGTGGAAGCCCAACTACCTGGCCCGCATCACCGCGACAGCCGACCTCGTGATCTGGGACTCCTTCGAGCAACCGCACCGTAGGACTCGCGACTACGTGGCATTCGGTCCGTTCCAGTTCGACCGTCACCAATACGATGACGCCTTGCGGGCCCTGAATGCCGCAATCGGCTCCGACGAGACGTGATCCGCACCCGCCAACGCTAGTTCAGAGAAGCTTGCATCCGTTGTCCGGTCCTCCAGATGGATCCTCGCCAGCGGCCCTCGACGAGGGCTGGGTACAGGGACGGGCAGGAGACCGAGCCACATGTCCATTCTGGCGCGCTTCCGACTCCCACCACGACGGCACCGGCCTCGGCCTGCCCATCGTCCGCCATCTGGTCCACGCCTCCGGCGACCAGATCACCCTCAACGCCGCGACGCCGAGCGGCGGTCTGGACGCCCAGGTCCGGCTACGCCCCGCCGAGCAGGAACGTCGCTGCGGAGGCGCCACCGGACGCGCTGCTCACCGCGTCGGACGCCGAACACCGACACCCAGAAACGGTCCCCGGACGCCGGTATAACCGCTGTTCCCCGCTACCAGCGGACCGCTGGTCACGGCTGGCCGGGGCTCCTGGCGTGAGAACACCAAGATGCCCGCGAGGCTACTCTCCACACCCGATGCGGCGTCTGCGCGGAGTCAGAGGTGACGCACCCAGGAGTCACCAGTCGGTGAGGTCGATCAAACGGGAACAGTGCGGGTCGTCGATGTCGCCCGGCACGGTCCGTTCCACCTCCACGATCAGGGAGGGAAGTGCTGCGAGCAGGGCTGTCAGGGCACCGGACGGTCGTACGTCGGCGGCGACCACATCGGTGTCTTCCTCGTGGTCGACATACAGGCGCATCCGGTCGGGGCTCTGAAGGAGGAAACCTCGCAGTCGCGGGTCGGGCTGTTCTTCGGTCCAGGGGCAGGTAAGGGTGCGCAGGATGGTGAAGGCGTTGTCGCACTCCCCCGGGCCGACGGGATCGACCTGCGCCGGATCCACATGGATGAGGGCCATGCCCATCACCGTGTCGACACGGCTGCTGGAGAAGATCTGGGTACCGGTGGTCAAGGCCCGCACGATGCCGAGGACATCATTCGGGCCCGCTAGTTCCTCAGGATCGTCAACGGTGCGCAGAGGAATCTCCCAGGCCACCAAGTCATCGGAAACGCATGGGTGTCGAGGGCCAGTGACGATCCGGACCGCCGCAGCAGGGGACGGCGAGGGCAGGACACCGTGGATGAACCGGCCGTCGGGCAATGGGGCATGGATGTGGTGGAGCAGCAGGCGCACCATGTCCGCCTGCTGCTCCGCGATGTCGTCGTACGTGAGAGTCACGCATCAAACGATGTCACTGGTTGAGCCAGTTCGGGCACTTATTCAGGCCCTTGCAGTAGGCGGTGATAATACCGATCTTCTGGCCGGGGCCGGCGTCGTAATGTCCGTCGGCGGTCTTGCGGGCGTACTGGACGATCACGATGACCTGCACGCGGCGGTTGCCGTTCCAGGCATAGGCCCAGTACTCAAGGCGGGCGCCGTTCTTCTTATCGGGCTTGCCGTTGATAGCGGCATTGACGATCTTGCATTTCTTGATGTTGTGAGGGCCGGAGAAGTGTTTCCAGCCGAGCTTGCTGTTGCCTCCTCCTGAGCCGCATACGCAATTCAGTCTCCCGTCCTTATAGGCTATCGGCGATATGCTCGCGTTCCGCGGATGGCGAGCGGGTTCTGTATGCATGCCATCCGCCCCAAAGCGTCTCAGAGATGCGGGAAGCGCCACCACGTGGCGCGCCTTGATTGCAATCTCTCCACTTGCGGAATGTTCAATCCGAAAGCAAATGGAGCGATCAATGACTGCTTCCCTTCAGCTTTGAGTACCAGCTTCTCAGCGCTCGCTCCCCACGTGCACAGGTCTCGTCACCCCAGCGCAGGCCCGCTGTCACCGGTCTTCCACCCACGGACGGAGCCTCACCCATCCCGAAGCTCTTCGAGCTCGCTGCGGGTCAGGATGAAGGGCGGGATGCGGCCTTTTCAGCCCTCCTGGGTGGCGTGCACGAGACCGGCTGGCGGTTGTCCTCCGCCATGGTCGGGCGCCGGGTTGGTGATGTCGTCCAGCAGCGTGTCAATGAGCCTGGCCAGCCCCCTTGGCCCTCCGCCGCCGTAGCCGTAGGTGTAGTTGCCGCCTTCATCACTTGGGGCGCGAGAAAGACGGTGCTGTCCTCGGTGCGTACCCAGACCGCGCGGTTGCCGATGGTCAGGGCGGCGAGCGGGGAGAGGGCGGGCACGCGTTGTGGGGCGAGGGTTTCGATCTTTCCGTCGCGGGTGTGTACGGCAGGCATGTCGGTCAGCGGGTCGATGAGGATCTGTTCCTCCCCGGTGTCGCCGAGGTAGGTGGCTTAGCACCCCATCCCGGCCGACGGTATCCGCCGCTGCTGCGGCCACTTCGCCGAGGCTGTACTGCCCGGCACCATGCCCCAGGTCTCGTTGATCTGTGCTGTCGCCGCGATGATCGCTCCGAAGACCTCACCTGGCAGGGATAAGTCGGCCAGCAGCGCGTCGACCTCTTGGGACAGCTCGCACGGCCAGCCCTCCTCTTCCTGGCCGTGCGATTGTGGCTAGCCGTTGCGGGGCGGAACGTTGATGACGGTAGCGTGAGCAAGGTCGGGCTCGAGCTTCCCAGCGGATGGCGGCTCAAGCTTCGCGGACGAAGCTCGCACAGTCCGGGCAGTCATCGATATATCGATGCCGACACTCGGCAGTGTGCTGCAGAAAGGTGATCGCCTGTTGTCTTCGGATGATCTCCTCTTCGAGGGCCGCGATCTTCGCCTTCACGACCGTCTGCGCCGTTGACTTCTCAGGTGCCATGGCGGCGACCACCTCGGGCAGCGAGAGCCCGACGCGCCGCAGTTTCAGCACCGTGCGCGCCTGTTCCACAGCGCTGTCGTCGTAGATGCGGTAGCCGTTGCCATCGCGGCCCACGCTGAGCGCCCCAACATGCTCCCAGTGCCGCAGCACGTGGGCCTCTATTCCGAGTTCTGCTGCCACTTCGCCGATCGTCTGCATCGCACACGCCCTTGCCTTCACGTCGACCTGAACCCTTAGCGTCTCGATCATGCCTGACACCACTGGCCCCATGGGCTCCCGCCGCCGTCCATCGATCCTTGTCACCGGCGCGACCGGCAACCTCGGCCGGGAGGTCGTCAACCGTCTCGTAGAGCGCGACGCGCGCGTTCGATGCCTCGTGCGAGATCAGCCCGAACCGCGACCCGGAGTCGACTGGGTGGTCGGTGACCTCACAGACCCCGCTGATGTGCGTGCGGCGCTTGCCGGCATGGACGCTGTGTTCCTGATCTGGCCCCTACTCGATTCCGCCCCAGCCCACGAGGTCGTGATGGAGATCGCCGCAATGGCGCCTCGTGTCGTCTACCTGTCCTCGACCGCCATCGACGACAGCGCCTCTTGCCAGAGCGATCCCATCGTTCAGGTGCACGCCGATATGGAAGCCTTGCTGAACAGCGCCGGACTGCGCCCCATCGTGCTGCGCAGCGACACACTGGCGTCCAACGCGCGTGGCTGGGGGGCGCAGCTGTGCGGGGGCGACGAGGTGTCAGGCCCGGACGTCGCGCGGACAGCCGTGGTCGACGAGCGAGATGTCGCCGATGCCGTCGTGGCCGTACTGCTCGCGCCGCACGACCAACTCGATCACGAGCCGTACCTGCTCACAGGGCCCGAAGCCCTCACTCGCGCCGACCAGGTAGCCCAACTCGGTGCCGCCCTTCAGCGCCGCCTACGTTTCCAAGCGCTGCCAGCAGATCTGGCGCGATCGCGAATGCTCGCAGACGGTCGACCGGAGCCACTTGTGGAAGCACTGATCACCGCCTCGGTGCGGCGACCAGAGTCAAACCGCATCACTGATCACCTTGAGCACCTCATCGGCCGACCGGCCGGCACCTTCACCAAGTGGGCCGCCGATCACGCGGCAGAGTTCAGCTGACGAGAACTGCGGCCCCCTCACCCCACGCGATGACGAACATGCTCGACGCCCTGCATGGGGCTTGTCGAGTCCAAAATCGTCGTTCGATTTCTCTCAGCTTGACGCTGAAGCTCCTATGGACCGTCAAGTGCTGGAGATGCCGATGGGGCGCCCCTGAAGGCGCTGGTGAGGTGGCGGTAGACCTCGCGCGCGATGAAGCGCTTGAGGCATCTGACGATGTCCTTCGTCTTGAGCCCCTCGAGGGTGCGTCGTGCGACGTGGTTACGGGTGCGTGGGTCGTGGCGCATGCGGACCAGCACGATTGCGTGCAGCGCGCGGTTGGCCTGGCGGTCGCCGCCGCGGTTGAGTCGGTGGCGGTCGGTGCGACCGGAGGAGGCCGGCACAGGTGTGGCGGCGCACAGGTGGGCGAAGGATGCCTCGTATGGCGGATCTCGCGGTCAGGCGGCCCGTGTGACGCGAGATCGGGTGAGAGGAGCCGGGCTCTTCTTCTTCCGGGTGAGACGCCGGATCATCAGGGTGATCGCGGCCCACGTGATGAGGGTCTCCGAGTGCTGGACGAGCCGCTCGTAGTCTCGCGCGTGGCGGCGGGCGTGCATGATCCACGCAAGCGACCTCTCGACGACCCAACGACGTGGCAGCACGATGAAGCCGTAGGCGTCCTTGGGTCGGCTGACGGGCGGCCGCTTCTCGTAGTCGGGCCCGCTCCTCGGGCGGCGGCATCTGCGGCTTCCCCTTCAGCAGCGCGTCGACCGCGTTGAACAGCTCGTCCTCGCTCGGCATGCTCCGTCACGACCGTGATCGTGTCAGCGGCGTTGCCGCAGTAGCCATGCGGTGCGCCGATGACCGTGATCTCGCCCCGGAAGTTGTTCAGCGTGGCGACGATCGCCGCGCTGGCCAGCCGTCCTACGGAGACACTGGCGGGCCCATGGAACAATCCCTTCAGTCACGGGCTCAGGGGGAATGACGCCGTATGGAACGGGTTGAGGCTGCGCGAGACCTCGTGCTCGGTTACATCCGGGCGCTGAACGCGATTGATGAGGCGATGAGGGCGGCGATTCCCTCACTTGAGCGACTGGCGGATGTCGTCGGCCTGGCCCGTTCGCGGCAGATCAGCCGGGGTGATCACATCGGCATCTATTCCTACAAGGTTCATGGGACAGGGTGCCGCTTCGTGAGCGACAACGGCACTGAGGTTGATGTGGACTTCGCAGCAGACGGGAGCGAAGTCTTCGACCTCTGGCGGCTGCGCGGGTATGGGCTGAGCCTGCCGGAGCCCCTTGACATCACGGATCAGGACATAAGGTCCGCAGTGCGGTCGCTGCAGTCGCTTCTGCACGAGGTGCGACCAGGGTGGTTCAGCGTAGCCAACTGATCGCTTCAGGATGAGGTTCGCAGGCAGCGGAGGCATATGAGGGTGCAGGCCAGTTCGAGCAGGCCCTGGTGGAGGTCGGCGCGTCGTTCGTAGCGGGTGCGGAGCCGTTTGAACTGGTTCAGCCAGGCGAAGGCGCGCTCGACGACCCAACGCACCGTGCCCAGTCCTGAGCCGTGGGCGACACCGCGTCGGGCGATCACCGGCTTGACGCCGCGCTTCCACAGCAGGGGGCGGTACTTGTCGAAGTTGCAGCCGCGGTCGGCGTGCAGGCGCAGATCGCCCAGCAGCACGACCAGACGATCACATACGCCACGGCCATCCGGACCCGGACCGCGTCCACCGAGGCGATCCTGCGGCGCTTCACCCGCGACGCCTCCCACCCCACCTACGCGGCGATGCTGGAGGTCGGCCGCACCCAGAAGACCATCTTCGTGGCCCGCTACTCGCGGATCCGGAGTGGGCCGACCTCCTCACGCTCGCCGACCGGCGCGGACTGACCCCGCTGTTCTGGTCCCACGTCCGACCCTACGGCGAGGTCAACCTCGACATGGATGCGCGCCTCAACCTCGCCGCGGCCATCGTGCCGGGCCCCGGAACCCACTGGACGGCCAGCAGGCGGCTTCCCGGGATCGGCCGTGATGGCTCAACCGACTGGGAGTGGCGCCGGGTGCGGCATAGTCGATCGGCGTTAAACCGGGTCGAGGCGCGGGCTGCCACCTGCTGCGGGAAGAAAACGCCCGACGTGTGTGACGATCAACCGTCCCACCCGGGGGTGTCACCGTGGTGCCCGATCCACTCAATAGTGGATAGTCTTCGCTATAGTGGAGAACATGAGTGACGGCAGCACTTTCTCCAGCGGCCTGTCCATTGCCGAACTGGGGGCCAGGATCCGAGGCGAGCGACGGGCTCGGAGCATCAGCCTGGAACGGCTCGCCAAGCTGAGCGGCGTGAGCCAGAGCATGGTGTCCGAGGTGGAACGCGGCGCGAAGACGCCAAGCGTGCTGGTTCTCGACCGCCTGGCGACCGCACTGGGCACCTCTATCGCTCGACTGCTGGACGAACCGGTGCGCCCGGACGTCGTGGTTCTGGTCAGTGACCGGCAGCAGGTGGTACGAGACCCCGCGGGGTGGGAACGGCGGATCCTTTCCCCGGTCCTGCCGGACATCGAATTCGAGTTCATGCGCACCACCCTGGAACCGGGCGTGGACGCAGGAGAGTTCTCCCCGCACTCGCCGGGATCGCACGAGTACGTGGCAGTGGAACAAGGGTGTCTGCGCCTGACCATCGACGGTGTGCCCCACCGGCTTCAGGCCGGGGACGCAGCCTATTTCCCCGGCAACCGCCGGCACGCCTTCGCCAACGACATGGCCGAAGCGTGCGTGTACTACCTGGCTATGACACTGGCCCCGGCAGTCCAGTTCCACCGCCTGTCGGGAGGGCACGATGCATGACCTGCGGAAAGCAGCCCGTTCGGCGGCGGACCTCGCAACCGAACACCTGGCGGGTGTGCCCGGGGGGCCGGTGTGGCGGCCGGTGTCCGAGGCGGACCGCGCGTGGCTCACCCGCCAGCCACTGCCCGCCGACGGCCGCCCGCTGGCGGACCTACTGGACGAGGTGCGCGACCGGATCCTGCCGTATCCCATGGGCAACGGGCATCCGCGGTTCTTCGGCTGGGTCAACTCCCCGCCGTCCCCCGCCGGCGTCCTGGTGGCCCCCCTGGCCGCGGCCATGAACCCCAGCTGCGCGGGCGGAGACCACACTGGCGTTCTGCTGGAGCGCACCGCCGTGCGGTGGCTGGCGGAGCTGGTGGGATTCCCCCACCCCCCGGCGGCCGGGCTGCTGACCAGCGGAGCCTCCATGGCCACCATCACGGCACTAGCCACGGCCCGCCACCAGGCGTTCCGCGACCAGGGCCACGACGTGCGCGAGACCGGCCTGTACGGGCATCGCCCGATGGCGCTCTACGTGTCCGCCGAGGCGCACAGCTGTCTGCGCAAAGCGGCAGAACTTCTCGGCCTGGGCACCCGGTACCTCCGCACCGTCCCGGTCGACTCGGCTTTCCGCATGGACACCGGCGAGCTGCGCCGTCTGATCGCGGCTGACCAGCGAGCCGGGGTGCGGCCGTTCTTCGTCGCCGCCAGCGCGGGAACGGTCAACACCGGAACCGTCGACCCCCTGGACGACATCGCCGCGATCGCTCTCGAGCACCGACTGTGGTTCCACGTCGACGGTGCCTACGGCGCGCTCGGCATCCTCGCCGACGACGCCGCCCCCGGCTTTGCCGGACTGGAACGGGCGGACTCTCTGGCTCTGGACCCACACAAGTGGCTTGGCGTCCCCGTTGATGCCGGCTGCATCCTCTTCCGCGAACCGGCCGGCCCGCGCGACGCCTTCAGCCTGGTTCCCCCCTACCTGCGCGACGAGGACGCCGGGGAGCTGGGCTGGTTCTCCGAGTACGGCACCGAACAGACCCGCCCGTTCCGAGCACTGCGCGTATGGGCCACGATCGCCCACCTCGGCCGGGACGGCATCGTTCACCTGGTACAGCACACCACCAGGCTCGCGCGCACGCTCGCCGAGTTGATCGAAGCTTCCGACGACTTCGAGCTGCTCGCCCCGGCGGTCACTTCCATCACCGCGTTCCGCCACCGCCCTCCGGACCTCGACACAGACCGCGCGGAAGCACTGAACGAGGCGATCCCGGCCGCCGTGCAGCGCCGTGGGCACGCCTTCCTCACCGGCACGCGGATCTCGGGTGCCGCGGCCCTGCGCGCCTGTGTCCTCCACCCAGGCACCACGAAGGACGACCTGACCGTCCTGCTCGACGAAATCCGAGCCGCGGCTCGGGAGGTCACCACATGAGTCCTCAATACCTGGTCGTCGACCTCGGCGGCGTGCTGTTCCACTTCGACCACGCCCATCGCCTGCAACGCCTGGCCGATGTCTTTGCGCTCCCCGCAGATCGAATCGACGTGTTGCTGTGGCGGTCCGGGTTCAGCGCCGACTGCGATTCGGGCAAGTACCCGCACGCGGCGGAGATCCGGGACCGTATTCGGGCTGCCACCGGCTTCACCGGCAGCGACGATGACCTCGACGCTGCCTGGTGCAGCGCCTTCCGGCCCGACTACGCCGTTCGGGAGACACTGGAACGCCACCGCGGCTCCCGGCCCTTGGCGCTGTTCACCAACAACGGCCCGCTGGAGCAGGAGGCGCTGCTTCGGCTGTACTCCACGATGTTCGACTGCTTCGACCACCTGCTGTTCAGCCATCGCCTCGGCCACCGAAAGCCTGCCCTGGCTGCCTTCGGCGCCGCCGCGAAACAACTGGGCGCCCGCCCGGACGACATCCTCTTCATCGATGACAGCGCAGCCAACACCGACGCAGCACGCGCCGCAGGCTGGACCGCCCTCCACTTCCAGAGCAGAGAGACCATCGAGCGAACCCTGGCCCTCGAATGCAGTAACGCCACGACACAAGGCGTGCAGGCATGTTGATCTAACGGCCGATTGGTGAGCAAGATCGGTAAGCGAGGCTTCACAGCCGGATCGGCACCGGATCATGCTCATAAAGCGGTGTCATAAAGTCATCTCAAGAACTTGAGGAGCACCCTTTTCTGTACGATTTGGCGGGTGCAGCCACCCCAGGACGACGACACCGCCAAGCGCGCCCCTGCTCCTTCGCGAGGGCACACAGCTCGGCATACTCCTTGTCCTCGGCGAGGTTGTTCGGCGTGCACAGGGCCCTTGCAGGATGCCCGCGCGGGCGAACCGCTTGACGGTCTCGACGGTCTCCTCGAAGCCCCCGGGGCGGCCACGGAAAACGCCGTGCGAGTCGGCCGAGAAGCCGTCGAGGGACACGTTCATGTGCGCCCCCAAGGCGGCGAAGGCCGCGATCTGCTCGTTCGTGATGATCGTCGCGTTCGTGCACACCTCGGCCCCCATGCCCGCGTCGCGGAACGCGGCGGCCACCTCGATCAGCTCGGTGTACATGAACGGCTCACCGCCGGTCAGCGTGACGCGGTTGACCCGGGCCTCGGCGAGCTGGGGCACCAGGCGGTCACGGACCGGGGACAGGGGCATGAACTCGCCGCGCTTCGTCGCCGAGACGAAGCAGTGTTTGCAGGACTCGTTGCACGGCTCGCACACCCGGACGAGCGCCTTGCGGTGTGGGTGATCCACAGGTGTTCGGAAGTAGCAGGACGCAGCTTGCGCCCCAGTGATGATCGGACGGGCTGTCATACAAGCCTCCACAGTTGGCGGTGGTGCCCGCGCCCCGGCCGGGCGACACTCAGGCGAGCGCGGCCGGGGGCGGGAGTCTCATCAGGCGGGGACGTACGGGAGAGCGGCGCGCACCTCGTCCCCCAGGCGGCGTATGCACGGCTCGCAGCTGTAGAGCGGCACCTGGTGCCCCGCGCTCTCCGCCGTGCCGAGCAGCAGCGTCGGCAGGGCAATGCGCTGGCACCACAGCCAGCAGTCACCCGGCACTGGTTGGCGCCGCTCGGGCGCCGGCGCCGGGGTGGCGCCTGCGGATGAGGACGCCCCGGACCTTCCTCTCCAGGTGTCGGATACACCTCCTCGCATGCGTGCAAGGAAGCGTTGCCGCCTTCCCAGAGGACCGGGCCGAGCCACAACACCGGGAGCGCGGTGCGCTCGCACCACAGCCAGCAGTTGCCAATGGTCCAGCGTCGCCGCACGAGCGACCTCCTTTCCCTGCCGTGACGGCTCCGGCCGCCCTCCCCCGGGGGAGTAGGAAGCGGCGGCCGGAGCCCCGGACCACCCCGGGCCGAGGCTCACGGGCACGCCTGGCCGGGGTGGGGGTCATGGATGGGTGATGCCGTAGCTGAGCACGCCCAGGAGCGTGGCCACGGCCAGGACGTACAGCAGTTGTCCGGTGGTGGGCCTCATCGCGGCTTACCTGTGTCAAGC
This sequence comes from Streptomyces yongxingensis, assembly GCF_055597465.1. Classification (NCBI taxonomy): domain Bacteria; kingdom Bacillati; phylum Actinomycetota; class Actinomycetes; order Kitasatosporales; family Streptomycetaceae; genus Streptomyces; species Streptomyces yongxingensis. The sequence continues at coordinate 11,000,000 of NZ_CM145717.1, read as the reverse complement.
AGGTGTCCGGCGCTGCCGCCAGTGTCGCGCCAACACGGCTGGCAGGCCCAGGAGACGCGTCTCAAGCCGTCGCTGGACTCCCACACGTCGACCACGACATGGTCCCGCGTGGTGGTGGCGCAGAAGCGGCACACCCGTACAGGAGCCAGATCGGCAGCCTCGTCCAGCGGCCCGACGACGGCCTCCATCGCCCGGCGCAGGGCGGCAGCGTCAGTGAACAGCCGATCAGCCTCCGGCGGGTGGATCCAGCGGGTGCCGCCGCGATCGCCGTCCAGCCCGGGGACCGTGAGCCTGTCCCCTGCCCGATAGAGGGTCATGCCCAGAGGCGGAGCCGCAGGCCAGGCGTCTGCCCCGCCCGGTGGAATGATCCACACCAGCTCCTGACGCACCGGGTCCTCGAAGACCGCACCCGCACTGTCACCGAGAGCGTCCAGGACGTGACGGCCCCAGTCATCCGGAGTCGCGACAGCGTTCCAGGTCTCATCAGCGCGCATCAGGTCGAGCGGCTGCTTGGGCAGGAGGCTGGCGAGCACATGCCCGCTCATAGATCTTCCTCTCCGGTGGTGCGTGCTTGTGGTGTCCGCCCGTCGAGCGGCATGCCGTTGTGGGGGTGACGGGAGGGGCGGGCTGCTGCCCGCCCGGCTTCAGGGCGAGGCCGCGAACTCGCAGCCGCACCGCGTGCCGTCGTGTAGGGAGGTCAGGCTCGCTCTCAAAGACGTGCCGCATCCGCGGCAGACGAGCCGTCATGGGCGGTCGGGTGCGCCGGGATAGTCCTCGTCCGGGTCGAATCCGGTTCGCCGCGCTTCCCATAGCGCCTCATCGAGTTGCGCGGCCGGGTCCCACTCAGGGGCCAGCCCCTTGCTTGACTGAGGGGCACCGAACGGGCTGGGGATATCGCAGGAGTGGCCGCCGAACACCATGCCGAGGCTGACCCACCGGCGGTTGTCTGTGCGGTCTGTTTGAGAGCTCACAGGAGATTCCCCTCCTCCAGGGGCGTTGTCGCGTAGGCCAGCGCGCGCCCGTGGTCTGCACTCTTCTCGACCGGCTCACCGACGGCCTCACCTGCGGCCTTGACGCCGATGCCGTGTTGGAGCACGGGCTGACGCTGGTCAGGGCAGCGGCCTCATGAGCAAGGATGCGGCTCCGATCGGGGCGGTCGGCGTGGTCGGCGCGGGCGCGGTCGGACAAGCCACGGCCGCAGCGCTCGTCACCTCCGGTCTGGCTGCCCGCCTGCTGGTCACCTCGCGCACATCCTCACGCGCGGCCGCGCTGGTGGCGGACCTGGACGACATGCGCACCGCGCTGCGCGGGTCAACCTACCCGCTGACCTGCCACCCTGCCGACCTGATGGACTGCGACGCCGTGGTGGTCGCCTTACGGGCGTCGTTCACTAACACCCGCGCCACTGACGTCCGTATGGCCGGTGCCTCGGCGAATGGCGCCCTGGTCGCCGGGCTCGCGGGGAAGCTGCGCGGCTATGGCGGCACCGTGCTGATGGTGACCAATCCGGTCGACCTGATGGCGAGAATGTTCGCCGACGTCTCCGGCTGCCGCCGGGTGTATGGGATCGGCTCGGCCCTGGACACCGCGCGCTACCGGACGGCGCTCGCCGTCCACGTCGGGGCGCCGCTGGCGGCGGTCAGCGGGCAGGTGATCGGCGAGCACGGTGATCACCTGGTGGTGTGCGCATCATCGACCACCGTCAACGATGAGCCAGCGGACGTGCCCGTTCGGGTGATCTTCAACGAATTGTGCTCGAGGCCCGGGCGGATCAGCGCCGGTATCGGCCGCACCCGCTACGGACCTGCCGGTGCCGTGCTCGAAACCGTGCACCTGGCCCTCGGCCTGGCCGACGGCACCACGCAGCTCTCCACGGCCTACCAAGGCGGCTGGCTGGGAATTCCGTTGCGATTCACCGCAGGCCAGCCCATACCGTGCCTCCCACAGCTGGCTCCCAGCGAGGCCACTCACTTCCAGTCCGCCGACGCCAAGCTCCGCACCGCATACGAGGCCCTCACCCCGGCGCTCCAGCCCATCCCGTCCACTCCTGAAGGGAACCACCACCCGTGACCGCTACCGCTACCCGCATCACCGCCGCCGACGCGGGCGTGACCGTCATCAGCCACACCCCCGCCATCACCAACTGGGCCGACCGCTACTTCGGCGCCTGGTGGAACGCCTCTGCCACCACCCCCGCTGAGGCCAGCGGCGGATTTCCGGCGGTCTTCGCCGACGTCGACCCGGAACTCGTGGAAGACATGTCGTTGCTGGTCGACACCTTGCAGCACGATGCAATCACCTACGCGAAGGCCAAAATGCTGGTCGCCCACGACCGGGACGGCGCTGTCGTGGCGTTCTCCCCCGACGAGCAACTGGCCTACCGGTTCCAGCCGGAACGCCAGCGCCTGACGATCGCCGGGCGCGCGGCCCAGCCGGTCGCCGTCGCGGCTTCGCGCCTGGCCCGCGAGATGGTCCGCGCGCAGCTGCTGCGCGACGGCTGGACGGTGCTTCACGCCTCAGCCGCCGACCGCGACGGCCGCACCGTCCTGACCTTCGGCTCCAAGGGCGCCGGGAAGACCACCGTGGCCATGCTGCTGGCCTCCTGGGGACACGACCTGCTCGCAAACGACCGGGTGCTCGTACGCCCCGAAGGCGAGCGGCTACGGGTGCTGCCGTGGCCGTCCGCCGCCGCTCTCGGCCTGGGCCTGCTGGACGCCCTCGGTCTGTACGACGTGGTCCGCGAACGGCTCCAGGCCGGGGAAGAGCTACACCCCACCCAGCACCAGGCGGTGACCGACGCGCTCCTGGCCGGGCAGCGAGAGCCGCTGTGGGCGCCCGGCGACGGCAAGCGGGAGCGGAAGGCCCAGCTCTTTCCTGACCAGTTCGTGACCTGGTTCGGTATGCGCCTGGCGACCGAAGGCAGCGCTGTCGCGCTGCTGTTCCCCCGCATCACCCCGGGTGCGGACCCCGCTCTCACGCACGAGGTGCGTCAGGTGACTGAGTCCGACTTCATGAGCGGGAGCACCGAGGACCGCTACCCCGACGTCTTCGGCCTGGCCGAGGGGATCGACGGTGGCGGCAGCGAGTCTGCCCGCCGCGCGGTCGCCGAGCGCCTGGCCAAGCTCCCGCATCACGCACTCGTCCTCGGCCACTGCACAACCGCCAATACGGCATTCCTCTCCAACCTCTTGGAGAACGCCTGAAGGCTGCGAAGCCCCCGCACCTTGTGGTGGCATGCGCGAGGCCGGGGGCCCGCTTCCCAACCCCCCACCCTACGCGGTCTACCGTCTCCGGCGGACTGCGGTGCATGAGAGGAGGCGGGCCGCCTTCCGGGCCTGGCCGGTCAGGACGCCGAGCAGGAAGGACAGGGCGAGGATCGCGCACGCCGTCCGTGTCGCCGCCCTACGCACGGCCCCTGGCACCGTGCGCGGGTCCTTTTCGTACGCCCGCCGGGCCTCACGGCGCACATACGCCGTCGGTACCCGGCGTCGCCAACTCAGCTGGCGGCGTGACTGTTCCTCGTTGTCATTGACTGTGAGCACTTCTCTTGGGGCGAAGGTGGACCGCCCGTATTCCACGGCGGTCCGCCATACCCTGATCCAGCGCGGCGTCTGCGGATCGTCAGGATCTCCCGCATCATTGAGCAGTGCCATGACAGCGTCGCCGACCTTTTTGAGCTCCTCTGTCCTCATGGAGGACTGAGACAACCCGCTTTTGGGCTGCGCGAGTTGCGCTAGATGTTCTTCCATCCAGAGCCACGCCTGATGCTCCGCCGTCTGTCCTCCTGGTGTGCCGCCCTGTGGTGCCTCGGCGACGAGGATGGCCTTGTGCAGCCGCTGCTCCTGCTCTCTGCGCTCCTCATCGCTCATGCCGCCGAGGAGGCGCAGCAAGTGGTGCGCGCCGTCCATACGACCCCAGGTGAAATCGGACTGCCGCCATTCCGCGTCGATGAACGCGCCGAAGTGGGCCAGGCGCACCCCGTAGAGCTTGCGCTCACCCATTCCGTCAAAGCGGTCCTCGTGGAAGAGCGGGCTCATCGTGTCCGGGCCGAGTCGCATGAATTCGAACTTCGGCGGGAGCGGTTCGACGAGTTTCGAAGGCGGCGCGTACACGCGCGTCACGACTTCGACGGTCAGGCAAGCAGTGACAGCCTCCTGATCGCTCCAGCCGTTGTGCAGGCCCGCCGCCGTCATCGCGTTCACATAGTGCTCCCCCGCGGCCTTGATGGTCTCCCTCAGTTTCTCGGGGATGTCCAGTTGCCGGTAGAGCCGTTCGTAGAGTCGAGCAGCCCCTTCTTCCGCCAAGTCACCGGGATTGGCTTTGATGCGGATCTCGGTGTCGAGCGCTTCGGTCAGTGCGAGCACCCGCCGCAGGCACTTGCTGACCTTTCGGCCTCCGTCAGTCAGTGCCGAGAGAACGTCCTTGTTCGTCTCTGTGTCAAGCATTTCCAGAAGGTGGTCGATGAGACATTGAAGGACACGCTCAGCTGCGATGATCCCCCAGTTCCATGGCCCGTCCGAGGCAAAATCCACGGGCTGGTCGTAGCAGGGGATCCAGCTTGGGCTTTCAGGGTCTCGTCCTGTGCCCGAGTGGGGGGCAAGAATTTTTTCCAGGCGGGCGCTGTCCGTTTCCGGCGTCGCCATCAGCGATCTGGTCCGGTCGGTCTCACTGATCCGTTTGCGCAGGTCGTAGAGGAGGGCGGCGGCCCGGTTACGACGGTATTCGTTGTTGAGGTTGCCTGCCACGTTCCGGATGTGCCGATAAAATGGTTGCTTGCCCCCGCTGTCCTTCACATCGTTGAACATCCTCTGAAATAGTTCCAGTTGGCGATCACGGATGCCGGAACACACACGCGTGGCGAGGTCTTCCATACCGGACCGAAGATTGACCTCCTGCGGATAGCGGATCGCGTTCAGCGCCGCCGAGTTCCAGCGGATCTTGTCGCACGGCTGTTCCTTGGTGCTCTCCTGAGCCAGTCGGCCTACTGACGGCACCACGTAGACGACGACGCGCTTCAGGGGATTGTCAAGCTTGCGCCTGGTGATCGCTTCAAGGACAGGGCCGAAGGGGGCATTGTTGAGGATGCCACCATCGAGAACGCAGCTGGCGGGAAAGTCGAGCTCGGCTCGCGGCTGCACGCGGTATTTCAGCAGCGGGTACTCGGACACCGCAGGGAATGCTACCGGAAACCCGGCGGTGGCACGGGCAGCATCGATCAACGCCGTCAGATCCTCGTCCTTGAAATGAGAGACACAAGGAATTTCGTCGAATTTCCAGTGCCGGCAGTCCTCCTTCTTGTACGTCACGTTCTCGTCCTGCTGAAATCGGTAGAGGCGCCGGTGGTCACGAACGTCGAATTCTCCGCCGAATCCGTCCTCGTAATTGAGGTTGCGTCCGTCCAGGGCCGTCGCTGTCACGAACAGCGTGACGGGGTGGCGGCTGCCACACGGGGCGCCGCCGATGTCGTGCACTGCGTTGGCGACCTTATTTCTGAAGGTGTCGCCGTTGAGCACACTGATCTGTGACGTCGGGTGCAGCAGCGTTTTCAGGTCTGCGGAGTCCTTCCACAGATCGCGCAGCGGTGGCAGCTTCGCGCCCCGGGCGATCGCCGTGGCCAGCATCAGACCGTTGATGCCGCCAGCAGAAGTTCCCGAGATGACGTCGATCACGACCCGCGTTCCAGCCTTGCGCGCGAGTCGTGCCCAGATGTCGAACACCTCCCGGTCCCGTTCGTCGATCGTGTCCTTGTCCTCGTCCTTGCCGCTGGACGCGCGGCGCAGCAGGTCAAGCTCATGAGTGACGCCGCCCATCCACACGGCGAGACTGACGCCCCCGTTCATCACCAAGGCAAGCCGGGTTTCATGATGAGGGGGGGTCTCGGTGTCGTTGGCCATCGCGACTTCCCTTCCTTTGGGAAAGCTACTCCGGGCCTGCCCGGCGCATCCATCAGTCGGAGCGACCACCTGCACCGATGCGCCGTTGATCGCTCTGTGTAACCGACCATCGGCCAAATGTGGGGGCGTTGCAACTCAAAGGCGTCTCACTGGCCCAACGGGCATTTGCCTCTGACAGCTGCCGAATACGGCAATCGAGGAGCCCCCTCGGGTGTATTTCATGCAGGATATGCATCCCGTACAGCCCCCGAAGAAGACAGCCCCAACGGCGACCGCCGCCTCCTCTGGGGGTGACCGTGTGGCGCGAGGCTGGTAGAGACCACTTTGTGCAGCTCAGCGCCAGCGTGATCGACAATATCGTGTGCAACACATGTGGCGCTACTTGATGCTGGGTTTCGTCGATCATGACTGACTACCAGCGGAAGGACCGGATCGGATCGGCAGTGCTCTTCGGGGCGAGAGCCCCATGGTGCTCCGGAAGCTGGAGGCCGGATTCGCGATTTTCGGGGACGCGCCGTTCCGCCGGAATACTCGGCGCTGTTGGTGGACGATCCCGCGGTGGAGTGGCTGTCGGATCTTCAGAAGAGCAAGCGTCTTGCATTTCTCTCCGACAAGGACAAGCTGAGGAACATCCATGTCAGATCTGCTCACGTACGAGTTCCAGTCCACTGTGCCCGGCCTCAAGATGCGGCTTCATGATCAATGAGAGATAGTGATGTGGATGCCGCTTTCGGGCAGTGACCGATGTCTCGCCAGCCATGAGATGGCCGCAGCGGAGTCGAACCAGCGCGGCTACCTGAGAGTGGTGCCGTGGGTATCGGATGCGACACGAGCATACGCCGTATCAGTGCAGGCGCTGATGAAGGGCGACAGCGGTCGGCGACACAAGGAAAAAGACTAAGTCGCGCAGCGGCATCGTGAATCCCGTTCTCCGTAGAGACAACGAAGCGGCGGGTCACCGCGCGGCTCTTGTGGTGATGTGCCGTCGCAGAGTTAGGGGTAACTCATGGACATCGTCTACTACCAGGGCACCGAAGATCAGCTTCTGCGTGTCAATGCGGACGGCACCGACAAGCGGATCATCGGCTCCGCCCTGTCGATGCCCTTTGTGTCCGACGGCGTCGTCTACTACCAGGGCCTCAACAACAATCTCTGGCGCAAGAACACGGACGGCACCGACGGGCACGGCATTGGCAACAACACCACCCCGTCACCGCCCTTCGTGTACGGAGGCGTCGTCTACTTCCGAGGCACCGACGATCAGCTTTGGCGCATCAACACGGACGGCACCGGCCAGCAGAGCATCGGCTACACCCTGTCGACGCCCTTCGTGTACGACGACGTCCTCTACTACCAGGGCCTCAACAACAATCTCTGGCGCAAGAACACGGACGGCACCGACGGGCACAGCGTTGGCAACAACACCACCCCGTCACCGCCCTTCGTGTACGGAGGCGTCGTCTACTTCCGAGGCACCGACGATCAGCTTTGGCGCATCAACACGGACGGCACCGGCCAGCAGAGCATCGGCTACACCCTGTCGACGCCCTTCGTGTACGACGACGTCCTCTACTACCAGGGCCTCAACAACAATCTCTGGCGCAAGAACACGGACGGCACCGACGGGCACAGCGTTGGCAACAACACCACCCCGTCACCGCCCTTCGTGTACGGAGGCGTCGTCTACTTCCGAGGCACCGACGATCAGCTTTGGCGCATCAACACGGACGGCACCGGCCAGCAGAGCATCGGCTACACCCTGTCGACGCCCTTCGTAGCCAGCTGATTCATGGCCTGGAAACGGCCAGCGGCACAGGTGGTTCTGTGAGGAATTGGACCCTTCTTCTCCTGATGTGCCCGGGTCGCCGACCTGGGCACATCAGGAACTGCCTCAGCCTTGTTGGTTCAGCGCTCTGGTCAGGTCCCGGTTGGCCTCCCTGGCGGCATCGAGATCGGATCGGGCCTCCTCCAACGCGGAGGTCAATTCGACGTTGTGCTGCTCCAACCTCGTGATCTTCCGCTGGAGCTCGTCGATATCCGCTGGCACGGCAAGCGGATACCTGGAGGCACGCGCGACTGGCACTTCCGTCACGGGTCCGTAGGGGACGCATCGGTCGTTCCGCATTCCTCTTCGTCGGGACACAGCCGGGCAAGGCGCCGATTCGCCAGGTCGACGGCGTCACGGAGGCTCTCCCCAGAGTTGGGGTAGCCGTGCCGACGCCCGAGTTCGGTGAGGGAGTAAAGCCGGGGATGCCGTCCGCGGGCTGTCCCGGCTTCCGGCCGCGGAAGCCGAGGCGTTCCTGCCACTCGCTGGTGCCGGTGATCGTCGTTGTGCCGAAGTGGCCATCCATGAAGGTCTTAGCCATCGACGAGTGCGGCCTCGTAGGTCAGCACGCCGGGGTACGCGACCGGCTGGCCTGAGGCCGACGGGTTGGACCGGGCGGCGGCGACAAGCTTGGACAAGGAGATCTCCGGCCGGGCCGGGGTGGGCAGCGGACCGGGCGCCGCGTGGCCGAGGCGGTCGGCGATCCGGTCGCGCATCGAGTCCATGAAGAAGCCACGCGGATCGACCTTTCCCGGCTGCCACTCCAGGTGGCCGATCACCGACCGTGGGCCCCAGCCGTGGACGCGGCAGATCGCCGCCGAGACCCGCTCAATGGCCTCCAACTGCTCCGTGGGCCACGGGTCCTCACCATCGCCGAAGTGGAGTGACGAGGGCTTTGTGCTCTGCCTCAGCAGGCGTCGTCGAGGACGGCGGCGATCTGATCGAGTACGTGGTGGGGTGGCGTGTAGGGCACGCGCAGATGGTGGATGAGGGTGGCGTCGGCCGCGAAGCGTGGGCCTGCCGCGAGCGCGACCCCGTTCCGGCCGGCTCGTTCCACGATGGTGTCGGCAAGGGCGGTGGTCAGCCGCAGCCACAGGGCGAGCCCGCCGGGCGGGAGGGTGAAGTGCCAACGGCCGTTGCCGGCAGTGGCAAGCAGGTTGCTGAGGTGGTCGCGCTGCTGACGCAACTCGTGCCTACGCCGGTTGAGTACCGGTTCCAGGTCACCAAGCAGCTCGGCTGCGACGAGCTGCTGCATCGGGGGCGCGGACAGTGGTCCGGCCAAAGGATGGTCCTGCAGTTTCCTGATGAGCGAGGCGGGGGCTCGGATCCAGCCGATGCGCAGCCCGCCCCAGATGGACTTGCTGGTTGAACCGATCAGCAGCGCTGCGCGCATACGGGGGGCGGGAACGGGTCGGTCGCCCAGGTCGAGGTCGCGCAGGGTCTCGTCCACCACAAGGGTCACCTGATGCTCGGTCGCAAGCCGACTCACAGTCCGGCGGACGTCCGGAGACATCAGCGCTCCGGTCGGATTGTGGAAGTCGGGCACCAAGTACGCGAGGTTCCCGCGCGCGGCAGCGAAGGCGTCCTGCAGTTGCCCCAGGTCCCAGCCTGTGGTGGTGACCCGGCAGCCGACCAGCCTCGTTCCGGGTGCTCGCAGCACCCGGAGCGCATCGAAATACGTGGGGATCTCCACCACCGCCACGCGAGGCCGAAAATGCGCCGCGAGGAGGGTTAGTGCGGCTCTGGCACCGTTGGTAATAAGGATCTGCTCGGGTCGTGTCCCGGTGCCCTCGCGGCTGTACCTGGCAGCGATCGCGGTGCGCAGTTCCGCGATGCCCGGCCCTGGCTCGCCGTCCTCGGCCAGCAGGGGCCCTGCCCGCTCTACGGCTCGCTTCGTCGCCTCCAGATAGAGCTCTTGCGGCGCAGCGGGAACGGCCCGGCGCAGGTCGATCAGAGGCCCGGCCTCGCCCGTTGCCGAGAGAGGGGCGATGCGTTGCGTAGCGACGGCGGGGAGCTGCACGGTGCTGGCGCTGCCGTGCCGGGTGCGGACCCATCCGGCATCGCGCAGCCGGTCCAGGGCGGCCGTCACCGTGCCACGGCTCACGCCCAGAGCCGCAGCCAAACGGCGCTCGGCGGGCAGCTCGCTCCCGGCGCGGACACGGCCATCGAGCAGCGCCTCCCGTACCGCATCAGCCAGCGCTGTACTGAGCGGCGCCTTGGTGCTCCGCCATGGGCCCAGAGCCTGCACCAGCTGGTCGTCCCCCATCCGCACTGGTCCAGTTTCCCACAATTGGACCAGGGCTCGGAGCGGTGGGCTCCGTACAGTCGTGATGACACGACGAAGGAGACATACCGTGCACCCACGACTTGCCGCCGACCGCGACGGACTACCGCACCTGTTGGAGACCGTTCGGCAACACGCTGTCGGCCTGCTCGACGAGGTCTCCGAACGAGAGGTTGTCCCCGCAGCGCAGCTGCCGGACCCGGACCCCCTGTCCGCACAGGGAGCAGGGCTGCAGGCAGCGGTGGACGAGTTCGCCGCCCGCTGGGAGCCGGCACTCTCGGCGAGCGCCGGACCGCGTTATCTGGGATTCGTCACCGGCGGCGTGACGCCGGCCGCGCTGGCCGGCGACTGGCTGACCGCGACCTGGGACCAGAACGCGATGTCGTCCCTGGACGGGGCTGGACAGCACCTGGAGCGCGAGACGATCGGCTGGCTGCGCCCCCTCTTCGGCCTGTCCGAAGACCACCACGGGACCTTTGTCAGCGGCGCCACCATGTCCAACACCGTCGGCCTTGCCATCGCCCGCGAATGGCTCGGAGAGCAGCAGGGCATGTCACCGGCTGAGCATGGTGCAGGTGCGCTCGGCACTGTACGGGTGCTGTCAGGGGCTGCGCACTCCAGCGTGTCCAAGGGGTTGTCGATGCTTGGTCTGGGACGGCAGGCCCTGGTACGTGTGCCGGCCCGCCCCGGGCGGGAAGCGGTCGACCTGGCGGCCCTGGAGCACGCGCTCGCCGAAGGCGAGGGCGACGGCCCGGCCATCGTGGTCGCCAACGCAGGTACGGTCAACACCGCAGACTTCGACGACTTGCGCGCCATCGCCGCACTGCGCGAGCGCTACTCGTTCTGGCTGCACGTGGACGCGGCCTTCGGCGCCTTCGCAGCCCTGTCTCCCGGGCACGCCCACCTGGTCGACGGCCTCGACCTGGCCGACTCGATCTGCATCGACCTGCACAAGTGGCTGAACGTCCCCTATGACAGCGCCGTACAGTTCACCCGTCGCCCCGACCTGCAGACGAGCGTTTTCCAGAACGCGGCGGCCTACCTCGGCCCGCTCGAGGACACCCCTGACATGGCTCACCTCACCCCGGAGAATTCCCGTCGCCTGCGCGCTCTCGCGGTGTGGTTCACCCTACGGGCTTACGGCCGGGACGGTCACCGCGAGATCACCGAAAGGTGCGTCGACTGCGCCCGTGCGCTGGGCGACGCCGTCGAGAAGACACCCGGCCTGCGGCTCCTGGCACCGGTCCGCCTCAATGTCGTCTGCTTCACCCTTGTCGACGACCCCACCGCCGAACGGCTCGCCGCGCTCGCCAAGCGGCTGTCCGACGAAGCCTTCCTCACCCCTACCGTCCTCGACGGTGTGCCCGCGCTGCGGGCAGCCTTCAGCAACTGGCAGACCACCGAAGCCGACGCCCGCCGAGTAGCCGCGGCGTTGCAAGCCGCTCTGCCCGCGTTGTGAGGCGACAGGCTGACCGCGCCCCGGCGGCGTACCCGTCGGGGCCTACGGCGAGCAGCCAGGCGTGGGCGGCATCGAAGTCATCGCCCCCAGTTCGATGCGGGCTTGCTTCTCCTCCCTGATCCCCACAGCCAGCCTTGGAACGGCAGCCCTTCCCGAGCGTCTGGCGTCTGGCGCCTGGCGCCTGGCGCCTGCAGAGCCTGCCGGTCCGTCTCCGACCGTCCGGAGGGACGGACACCTTGTGCCGTCCCTCCCCCACACCGCTTCGGCGATCAGGCGGTGGTGAACTCGGCGACATGCCCGTTCCGCATGGTCAGATGGGCGCCCTTGAAGCGGGACCGCATGCGCCGGTCGTGGGTGACGACGACGACCGTGCCTTGATAGCCGGTCAGCGCCTCCTCCAGTTCCTCGACGAGCGCGGGCGAGAGGTGGTTGGTGGGTTCGTCCAGCAGCAGCAGGTCGACCGGCTCGGTCACCAGCCGGGCGAGTTCGATACGGCGCCGCTGCCCGTACGACAGGTCCTGCACACGCTGCCGAAGGTCGTCCGGGCTGAACAGCCCGAGGGAGAGCAGCGCCTCGGTGTGCTCGCCGATATCGCCGATCCGTCCGCTGCTGAACGCCTGAAGCACCGTCATCCCTTGTGGCCATGGCGTCTGTTCCTGCCGCAGATGCCCCACGCGGCCCGATACCCGCACCGATCCGCTGTCGGGTGCCAGCTCTCCGGAGAGCACCCGCAGCAGCGTCGTCTTGCCGGCCCCGTTGGGCCCGGTGATCAGCAGCCGTTCACCGGGCCCGAGGCGCAGGGAGTCGATGCCGAGCCGGTCGGCGACCCGGACGTCGATGAGTTGGGCCACCGTCTCCTCCGGAAGCGCGGCCTCGGTGGTGATCTCGGCGGTGAAGGTGAGCGGCTCGGGCGGCGGCGCGACCGGGTTTTCGGTCAGCCGCGCGACGCGTTCCTTGGCGTTGCGGATCCGCACCATCGCGCCGTGGCCCCGCCCGCGCATCCGGAACTGCCCGGCGCCGAAGACGGCGAAGGGGAGCTTGCGCGGGATGTTGTCCAGCCGTGCGACGTTGGACGTGATCAGTTCGCGGCTGCGGTCCAGTTCGGCGCGCCACTGCTCGTACTCCAGCAGCCGGCGCTGCCGTTCCGCTGCCTTGGCCGCCAGGTAGCCCTCGTAGCCGTTGCCGTAGCGGGCCACCTTGCCGGAGTCGATCTCCAGGATCGTGGTGGTGAGGCGGTCGAGGAAGAGTCGGTCATGGGTGACCGCGACGACGGTGCCTTTGTGCTTGCGCAGGTGTTCCTCCAGCCAGCTCACGGCCCGGTCGTCCAGGTCGTTGGTCGGCTCGTCCAGCAGCAGCAGTTCCGGTTCCGAGGCCAGCGTCGCCGCCAGGGCGAGGCGTGAGCGCTCGCCCCCGGACAGGGTGCCCAGCCGCCGGCCGCGCTCCAACCCGGGCAGCCCGAGCCCGTGCAGCGCGATCTCCACGCGGGAGTCGGCCTCGTAGCCGCCGCGGGCCTGATACCGGTCCACCAGCGCGGCGTAACCCTCCAGGAGGCCGGCGAGTCCGGGATCCTGGCCCGCCTGGTAGGGCCGTTCGGCCAGCTCGGCCTCGGCCCGGCGCATGCCCTCCTCCAGCTCCCGCAGGTCGGCAAGGGCCAGATCGACGGCGTCCTGGACCGTGGCGTCCAGCGGCAGCTCCAGTGTCTGGGCCATATACCCGACGCCACCGGGCGCGACCACCGTCAGCGCACCGTTGTCCGGCTGTTCCTGACCGGCGATGAGCCTGATCAGCGTGGACTTGCCGGATCCGTTGTCCCCGATGACACCGACCTTCTCCCCCGGCTTGATCGTGAAGCCGATCCGGTCGAGTACGACGTGGTTTTGGTAACGCTTGGTGATGTCATGCAAAGCGAGTTGCGCTGTCGACACGCGGAAGTCCTCCTGATCGGGGTTGAGTGGTGTCGCCGCGCACACAGCAGGCCGTTGGAAAACGCAGACGGTTGGAAACCCGCACCGTCAGGAGCGGTTCCATCCGGAGGGAAACAGCGCATGACGAAGGAATCGCAGCGCGTCCGTCTTCTCAGGGGTGCACGGCGGGGCGCGGTGACGGAGCCAGGCTCGACGTCCCACACCTTCGCGGACCACACGTACCGATCACAGGGAACCCATAGGGGCATCGTAGATGGTACGAAGCCGCACCGGCAACCGGGGCCGGGCGGAGCGCCGGTCCGTCTTGCGGCCCTCCCGCCCGGGTCACGGCTGGGGGTAGGCCCGCAGAGCGGACGCCAGCTCCGGCCCCACCCTCGCCTTCAGCAGGGTGCCCTGCTCGGTGTGTTCGGCGGACAGCACCTCGCCCTCCCGGTGGACCCGGGAAACCAGGCCGCCCTGGGTGTAGGGCACCATGGCCTCGATCTCCACCTCGGGACGCGGCAGCAGGACGTCGATGAAGTCCCGCAGTGCATCGATACCGTCTCCGGTGCGCGCGGAGACCGCGATCGAGTCCGGTTCCGCGGCCAGCAGCCGGGACAGCACGTCCGGGTCGGCGGCGTCCGCCTTGTTGACGACCACGACCTCCCTGATCTCGCCCGCGCCGACCTCCGCCAGGGCCTCCCGGACGGAGGCGAGTTGCGCCTCGGGTTCCGGGTGCGAGCCGTCCACCACGTGCAGCACCAGGTGCGCGTCCGCCACCTCGTCGATGGTCGAGCGGAACGCCTCGACGAGGTGGTGCGGAAGGTGCCGTACGAAGCCGACGGTGTCGGCGATGGTGTAGGGACGGCCGCTCGGGGTCTCCGCGCGGCGCACCGTGGTGTCCAGGGTGGCGAACAGCGCGTTCTCCACCAGCACTCCGGCGCCGGTGAGCCGGTTCAGCAGGGAAGACTTACCGGCGTTGGTGTACCCCGCGAGCGCGACCGACAGCACCCTGTTGCGCCGCCGCTCCTCGCGCTTGACATCCCGTCCGGTCTTCAACTGGGCGGTCTCGCGGCGGAGTTTGGCCATTCGCTGGTGGATCTGCCGCCGGTCGGTCTCGATCTTCGTCTCGCCGGGTCCGCGGGTCGCCATGCCGCCCCCGCCACCGCCGCCCATCTGCCGGGACATCGACTGGCCCCAGCCGCGCAGCCTGGGCAGCATGTACCGCATCTGGGCCAGCGCCACCTGGGCCTTGCCCTCGCGGGACTTCGCGTGCTGCGCGAAGATGTCCAGGATCAGTGCCGTACGGTCCACGACCTTGACGCGTACGACGTCCTCCAGGTGGACCAGCTGGCTCGGGCTGAGTTCGCCGTCGCAGACGACCGTGTCGACGTCGGCCTCCTCGACGATCTCCCGCAGCTCTTCGGCCTTGCCCGATCCGATGTAGGTCGCTGGGTCGGGCTTCTGCCGCCGCTGGATGACCCCGTCGCACACCAGGGCGCCCGCCGTTTCCGCCAGCGCTGCCAGTTCGGCGAGTGATGCCTCGGCGTCGTCGGCGCTGCCGGACGTCCAGACGCCGACGAGTGCGACACGCTCCAGGCGCAGTTTGCGGTATTCGACCTCGGTGACGTCGGCGAGTTCGGTGGACAGTCCGGCGACTCGGCGCAGCGCGGCCCGGTCCTCGCGGTCGTACTGCTCACCGTCGGGGCTGTCGGGGTCCACCGGCACGAGGTGTTCGTCCATCAGGGCGTCCGCCCGCTGCTGACGTGCGGCGGGACCCTCGGGGTGCGTCATATGAGTCCTTTCTCGGGCGGGGACCGCCGGTGGAGCCCGGCACGGGTGCGCTGCGGGCCCTCCTGGGGTGACGGTTCCCACCGGTCGCGTGATCGTTCGTCCGGCCTCTGCGCGGGGCGCGCCGGAGATGTCCGGGGTGCACGTGGAGTCCGTCAGATCCGTCGAAAGGACGGACTGGACAGGACGAGGCGGGCCAGGGGCCGGGGCCGGAAAGGAGGTGGGTGAACACTGTCGGCGACAACGGACGGGCACACGAGCACAGCCCGGAAGCTGTGCCCGGCGGTACGTCTCGCCGAAAGGCTCAGCCAAGGGCCGCTTGGGGCTTCGCGCCCAGCGCCGCGTCACAGAGGGTCAATGCCGAATCTCACACGCCGACAACCGTAGTTGACTCTCCGGCCGACCGCATCCGCCTTTTCCGGACGACGAAGACCACTCACCGCGACTCACCCTGCTCGGCCCGGTCGTACGGCGGTCTCCGGCCGTAATCACCTGGTTGAAGCCGTCCGCGAAGCAAGCGTCGCTGTGCGCGGCCCCCGCCGAGAGGTGGTCTCCCCGGGATTCCCGGTCATCCGCCAGCTGAACACCTGGAGTCCGTCCTCACCTACCGGGGCACAACCGCGATGCGCACCCTCGCGCTCGGCCAGACGCTGACCGGGCGCACGGCCTTCCGCTGACCCGGCCCGGCGTGCACGACACGCCTGGCCGGATCACTCGGGATCTGGGCGAGCCGCCCTGAGTACCCGGCGCAGCCGGGCAGGGTCGACTTCGGTCACGGCTGTCTTCCCGTCCAGCTCCCAGCCCTCGCCGTACGCCTCGGCGAAGGCTTCCCCGCCCAGCGCGGCCCGGCCCCGGCGGATGAGCTCGCCGACCTGCCGGTCCGTGCGGTCGTGAGCGCCGCGCAGCCGGGAGACGGCGCCGAGCAGGACGGCCGACTCGCGATGCCGCCCGTGTGCCTCGGCCAGCGCGGCCATGTTCACCGCCACCAGCGACAGGATCGGCAGGTCCCGGGTCTTCAGCGCCGCCGCGTACGCCGTCGCCAGCGGCTTCTCCGCACCGGCGAGGTCGCCTCCGTCCTGGTGCTCGAGCGGGAGCCGGGGCCCCGCTCCCCGTGGAAGGCGGACCCGCTCGGGATGCGGGGCCTGTCCGCCGCGTCGGTCGAGGCGTTCTACCGCCGCGGGATGCTGCACCCGCTGCTGACGGCGTCGGGCGTCCACGACGATCCCGGCGCGAACCCCGAAGCAGACGAGCCGTCACCCCCTCGTGGCGGGGGCCACTTCGCCGGCATGATGCTCGATCCGGCCAAGGTCGAGGTCGCCGCCCTGCCGTTCCGGCTTCCCAGCCCGGCGATGGAGGGCGCGCTGACAAACCTCGCAGCGGTCGAGGCGGTGCTGTCCGAGCGGGCGTCCAAGCTCGGCGTGGACGTCAGACGCGGCGTCACGGTCTCAGCCATCGCCCAGGGCGACAAGAGCGTGGTCGCGCAGGCCGGTGAGCGCGAGTACGCGGCGCGCTGGCTCGTCGGCTGCGGTGGCGGACGCAGCGCGGTGCGTGAGCTCGCGGGCTTCGAATTCGTCGGCAGCGAGCCGCAGTTCACCGGCTATACCGTGCTCGCCACCATCACCGATCCCGAGAAGCTGGGCCGTGTCAATCTGACGCCGAACGGCATGTACATCCAGATGCCCACGGAAGGGCACCTGGGCATGATGGACTTCGACGGCGGCGCGTTCGATCGTTCGCGGCAGCCGACCCGCGACCATCTGCAGGCGGTTCTGCGCCGCGTGTCCGGCACCGATGTGGCGCTGAGCGACATCCATCTCGCCTCGAGCTTCACCGATCGGGCCATGCAGACGACGACCTACCGGCAAGGACGCGTCCTGCTCGCGGGCGACGCCGCTCACATCCACTCCCCCCTTGGCGGGCAGGGACTCAACCCCGGCATCGGCGACGCCATGAACCTGGGATGGAAGCTCGCGGCGACCGTGCGCGGGTACGCGCCGGACGGGCTTTTGGACACCTACATCCGCGAGCGCCATCCGATCGGCGCAGCCGTGCTCGACTGGACGCGCGCCCAGACGGCGGCCATGAAGCCGGACCCGCATGCGCAGGCGCTCCAAGGAGTGACGCGCGACCTGATCGGGACCCGTGACGGAGCGACCTACGTGTTCGAGAAGATATCGGGATCGTCGATCCGCTACGACCTCGGCAACGAGCACCCGCTGGTCGGCCGCAACGCCCCGGACCTTCGCCTCGATGACGGCACTCGCTTCGGCGCCCTGATGCGGGACGGACGAGGCGTCGCGCTCGATTTCAGCACCGACCGATGCCTGCGCGGTTCAGCGATGGGCTGGGAGAACCGGCTGCGGTATGCGGCCGGTCCGGCGAGAGACGACCTCGGATTGGGTGCCGTGCTCGTCCGGCCCGACGGCGTAGTCGCCTGGGCGGGTGACCGCGCCCCTGATCGTGGGGCGTTCGAGCGGGCCGCCGGCCATTGGCTCGGTAGTCCGGACATCTGAGGCAGCGACCCCGGTCCCTGTCGGCCCACGTGCCGAAGGGGACCGCTCTTCTCATCGTTGGCGCAGCCGGCGCCGGGATCGGCGGAACGCCCCGCGGACACCACTACGGGACCAGCGGCCGCCAGATGTCTACATTCATACTATTTGCAACCGAAGTGAAACTTCCTCTCCTCAACCGAGTTCCAGGAGCGCATATGGCGATCACCCTCCGGCCGGGAAGCACCGTGATGTTCACCGGCGATTCGATCACCGACTGCCAACGGCTGGACAGCGAACAGGGGCTCGGGTTCGGCTATCCGCTGCGCATCGCGGGCGAGTGGGGACTCAGGCATCCGGACCGGGCCGTGACCTGGCTGAACTCCGGGATCGCGGGCGACAAGGTGATGGACCTCGAAGCCCGCTGGCAGGCGGATGTGCTCGACGCGCGCCCGGACGTGGTGTCGTGGCGGGCCGACCTGGACCCGAAGATCCAGGTCGTGCGCGAGCTCGCCCGCGAGTACGGCGCGCACCTGCTCGCCGCCGACGGCATGTTCGCCAAGCTCGCCGCGACGACCGGGCCGGAGTACTGGGCCGCGGACGGCGTGCACCCGACGCCCGCCGGTCACGCCGCACTCGCGGCGGCCTGGCTGCGCCTGGTCGCGTGACCGGGCCCGGCCGTTGCCGGCGGTCCCCATCGCCGCGGCGAGCGCTCCAGCGGGCCGTCAGCGCCCCGTCGAGGTCACCGTCCGGCCCCTCCCACCAGCACCAGGTCCGCTCCGGCGGCCGCAGCGGCCCGTCCGGCGCCTCGATCAGCGGCACCCGGGCGGGGAGGGCAACGTGGCGAGCCGGTGGGCCAGCGTCGGACCGGCCGATGAGGCCACGTCGGCGTCCCACGCCACCGCCGGCTCCCCAGGGTCCGCCGGACGCCGGCCTAGCCTCGCACGCGCCTGTGGCGCCGCATCATGAGCACGCTTGCGGCCGCGACGGCCAGGACGGCGCCGCCGAGGAGGGTCGGCTTGTTCTCGCCGACCGCGGCGGGCCCGAAGCCCGCGTCGACCCCGCCGCTGGGGTAGCTGCGCTCGACCTCGAACGTATCCGTGAGCTGGACGCTCGGCGGACACTTCACGATGACGTCGTGGCCGCCGGACGTGGCCTTCTTCGGCACTTGGAAGTGGCCGGTGAGCACACCATCGTGGTCGTTGTCGAACAGGTGGAACTCGTCTCCGCCCGCCGTGCCCTTGCCATAGGTCACGCCCGAACCGCAGGCGGTCGTACTGACGGTGACCGTGGCCCCCGGGGCGCCGTACCTCGGGCTGATGCGGAGCTCCGAGTCATCGGCGGCGGCAGCGGCCGGGCCCTGCAGCACGAGGGCACTCAGAACCAGGCCGATGCCTGCAACGACGGGTACGTTCCGCATGAAAACCTCCAACGGAGCAGTGGCCGACCTGATCATGCGGCACCTGTGAGGCGCTCCCCTCACGAGACAACCGACAGTTGGCCACCGCCGCAACACGAGGCGTCACCCCGCAACGCCGCGGCCACCGCTCCGCTTGATGGTCTCCGCAGGTCACCGGAGCGACGGCCGAGAGGGAGTGGCAAGGGCCGGAGGAGGGCGAATGGGCTATGCGCGCAGTGGCGCCGGTGCGCCGAGCGCGTACACGCATCGCTCGGCGGCACGTGGTCAGAGCGCGGGCCAGTTCCGCGGCAGGGCGTCGAGCGCGCCCAGGGGCCCGGCACCAGGATCCCGCCCGGAGCCGGAACCGCAGCCGAGGCCGGGGCAGCCGCGGGCCGTTCGGCAGCACTCCGGGGGCGTACCTTCCCAGGTGATTGATCGAGAAGTCACCGAGTAGACCTGCGGTGCAGCGCGGGACCCTACCGAGGCCACTGTCCCCACGCTGCTGCCTGAGCAGCCCCGCCCGTTCACTTTCGGCAAGACCACCCGCACGAGGATCTCCGGCTGGGCCCAGAAAGTCATCGGTGACCGGAAGATCCGCAAGAAGGAACTGGGCGCCGCCACCCGACTCCTGGCCCTGTACACCGCCGCCCACGCCCCCCTCGACGCCCGCCTCGACGGCCGCCTCGGACGCGCCGAGGACGGCGGGCCGCACCTGGACCAGGCCGCCGCGTTCACCGCCCTGCCACCCGAGGACGTCGCCGAGCACGCCGGACTGCTGATCACTGCCGACTGGCTCGCCGAAACCGACACCGCCAAAGGGAAGCTGCGCGGACAGCTTGCTGAACGCATCCTGCCTTTGGGAGGGCTGCGGTAGAGCGCCGGGCCCGCCCTGCCAGCATCACCCGCGCGCGCCACCCGCACCCGGGGCGGGGTGACCGGCAGCGATCGGCCGGGGGCGAGTCCTGCCATCCGTTTCGGCTGTATCTCGACTGACCCTCTACGTACATGCCCGGCCGGGCCGCCCCGGGCCGCAGGGCCCCTGAATACCCCCGCTCAGCCGGCGTTGAACGCCTCGGCCACGGTCAACGTGTCCTCGTACAGGTGCATGCGAACGATCCGGCCGCCCTCGACCACCAGGTGCATGGCCACCGGTGTGGTGAACTCCTTCCCACTGGCCACGACGGTGTGCGTGAAGACCGCCAGCAGCACCACGTCACCACCGTCGACGATGACGCGCTCCAGCACGACCTTGCTCCTGCCGTGCGCGAAGTGCGGCCACATCGTGGTGAAGTACGGCGCGACCTCCTCCCGGCGGGTACGGCGCCCGGTCCAGGGCAGCGCCTCACTGCCGGGGACGTGCCAGTCGATCTCCTCGGCGAACAGTTCCTGGATGCCGTCGGGGTCCTGCCTGCCGAGGCGCTCCACGAACTTATCGACCACGGTCCGCGAGGTCTGAGCATCTGTTGTCATCGTCCTTGTCCTTTGTCTCTTCGTCTGCTTGAGGTGTCGGTCGGGCCTCAGCCCTGGAACAGGAAGTGCTTGCCGCTCAGCGGCCCGCCGAGCTGCATGAGCGGCCCGCCTTCAGGCAGCGCGCCAAGGTCGGCCGGCGCGAACCCGAATTCGGCTCTTCGCAAGCACGCGCACGCGGTTCAGATGCCCTGGAGCGGCGCATGCGTCCCGCGGCGCCGATTTGGCGCCTAGAGCTGTGTGGCGCCGCCGTCGACGGGCAGTTCCGCGCCGGTGGTGAAAGTGCTTTGGTCGCCGGCCAGGTAGAGGGCGGCGGCCGCGACCTCCTCGGGACGGCCGGCGCGGCCGAGCGGGGTCAGTGGGGCGGGCTCGGCCGCGGTGGGCCGATCGCCGCGCGGGAAAGCGGCGAGGAGCTCGTTCAGGCCCGGGGTCTCGACGGGGCCGGGGGTGAGGGCGTTGACGCGGATTCCGCGGCCGGTCAGTTCGGCGGCCCAGGTGCGGGCGAGGCTGCGGATCGCGGCCTTGGTGGCGGCATAGACGCCCAGGCCCGGGGTGGCCCGCAGGGCCGAGCTGGAGGAGAGCAGTATCACCGAGGCGCCGGCCGTCAGCAGCGGCAGCGCCTTTTGGACAGTGAAGACCGTGCCCTTGAAATTGATCGAGGCGGTGCGGTCGTACTCCTCCTCGGTGATCGCGCCGAGCGGGCCGTAGTCCCCGACCCCGGCGTTGGCCACCACAATGTCCAGGCCGCCGCTGCGGTTCGCGATCTCGGCGAAGAGCCGGTCGAGGTCGTCGAGGTCCGAGGCATCGCCCTGGATGGCGATGCCTCGGGCGCCGACCTGCGCGACGGCGGCGTCCAGCTCGGCCTTGCGGCGCCCGGTGAGGTAGACGGTCGCGCCCTCGGCGGCGAAACGGCGGGCGATCGCCAGGCCGATGCCGCTGGAGGCGCCGGTGACAAGGGCGGTCTTGTCGTCCAGCTGTCCCATGAGATTCTCCAATTCCTTGACGTAACCATTATTGTTACATTGATGGGCGCAGAATGCGCTCTCCTCCGATCAGGGGCGGTCCGAGGTCAGGCGGCTTTCAAGATGTCCCGCAGCACGTCCTCCAGCGTGGTCTTGGCCAGCTCCCTGCGCAGGGCGGCCTCCACTTCGTCGTACACGGCAGTCATCGCCGGCCCGATGCCGTGACCCACGACACACTCCGGGTCCGGTGTCGCGCGATGCAAGGCGAAGACCGGTCCCGGCTCGATCGCCTGGTAGACGTCGAGCAGGGTGATCGCCGCCAGGTCCCGCGCGAGCATCCAGCCCGCCCCCGCCCCCCGCCGCGAATCGGCCAGGCCGGCCTTGCGCAGCTTGGCCAGCAGGCGGCGGATCACCACCGGGTTGGTGTTGACGCTCGTCGCGATCTGCTCGGAGGTGGCGACCTCGTGGCCACGCCGCTGATACAGCCCGATCCATGTCAGGGCGTGCGCCGCGATGGTCAGCCTGCTGTTGGCGCTCACGCCGGACTCCACCTCCCTCGCCCCTCGATTCTAGTCGTAACGATAACTGTTACAACTGCGTGCGGCAAGTCCTGCGGGGCCGGCCGGACCGGCCTCATCAAGGAGCACGCCCCCCGCGAGCGCACCATCGCCGAGTTCTTCTCCGTCAGCCGGGCCGTGGGTGACGAGAGGCCAGGTCCAGGAAGAAGCCCGGAGCGTCCAGGAGTTCCTTCTCCACCGCCAGTTTCCCCTCTGCCGGGCACGCACCTCTTGCGCCGGGGTGGCGTCCTGAGCCCTGTGCAATTCCACTGCGCCGTGGAAAACCTCCGGCAACGCATTGCTCCGCAGATCACCCAGAAACACCGTGCCGCCGTCGCGGGTGGTCTCGATGGCGCCTTCGCGCACCTGGAGCAGACAGGCAGCGTCGGGGAAGCACTGCGCGACGGAGTTGATCACGACGGTGTCGTGCGATCTCGGCGGCAGACCGGTGAAGTCCGCCGTGTGCCGCAGGCTCAGCTCGACCCGCGGGGAGAGGCGGTCACGCGTGCGACGACCTGGGTCTTGGAGCCCTGGTCGACCAGAGCCTCGGCGCCGGCGCGGGGGCGGTGACCGCCCCGCGCTACCGCGGCAGGTGCCGGGGCGCCGCGCAGGGCCAGGGCGCGTTCACCAGGCCCGGAACGTGGCGTCCGGCCGGTCTTCGGCGGCGACGCGCCCGACGCGCAGGAACGATGCACGGTGGCTCAGGTGCTGCCCCGGGGCGGCGTAGGACTCGAAGGACGTCAAAGACGGGTCGGACAGTCCCGGCACCCGCCGCCAGGTCGCATCGGCGCGGAAGGCGTCGTCGTCGGTGAGCGCGTCGCTCCACACGCCGTTGCCCTTCCGCCGCAAGTAGTGGCCGGGATAGTTGACCGACTCCAGGGACACCGCGGCCGGGTCCGCCAGTCCCGGAACGACTTTCCACCGCATGTCGGCGTACGGTGTGACGTTCGGGTCGACCCGGCCGCGGCTCTCGTAGTGCCGGACGAAGCGGTTCGGTGCGCCGGCCGCCTCGAAGCTGTAGACGTTCGACCGGATCGAGACGTTGTCGAAGCGGGCGAGGGGCCGGCCGGCTGCCGCGCCGTCCGCCGCGGTATCGGCCCCGCGCAGGCCCGCCCGCACACCGTTGGCTCCCGAGGCGAAGCTCGTGTCCGTCACGCTGAGCCTGGGCTCCGCCATGCCATCGACGTACACCTTGATCGACGAGCCGATGGCTTCGATCTTCACATGGTGGGTCTTGCCGACCGCCACACGGAACCGAGCGCGGGCCAGTTCCGTTCGCTCGTCGCCGGTGGACTTGCCCAGGACCAGGCCCTTGGTGGTGAGGGCGGCGTAGTAGCCACGGAAGCCCTCACTTCCGGTGCCGGGCTCGGTGACGCGGAAGGTGAGCCCGGACGCGCTGCGGCCGTGCTTGAGCGTGACGTCGGCTTCGTAGACGAGGTCCGAGAAGTTGGTGTTCTGCAACGCCAGCCCGCCGGACCCGGCGGCGGAGTACGCCCCGCGTGTCGCCGACCACTGGGCGTCGCCGTAGGTGTGCCATCCCACGGCGTTGTCGTCGCCGAAGTCGTCGTGGACCTTCATGGTGACCGGCCTGATGGTGCCGTCCTCGTTGAAGTACATCCGGTCGTAGGCGAGTTGGCGGTGGTTGCCTTCGGTGTCGCTGAGCGGGCGGCGGTGGTACACGATGTACCAGATGTCGGTACCGGGCACGTTGACGACCGAGTTGTGGCCCGAGCCGCGGGCGACGGCGGGGTCCTGCCCGAGCACCTTGTCGATCTTCTTGAAGGGGCCGGTGGGCGAGTCGGACATGGCGTAAGAGACGGAGTAGTCCGGGCCGGTCCAGCCTCCCTCGGACCACATCAAGTAGTACTTGCCGTTCCGTTTGAACATGAAGGAGCCCTCGGTGTAGTTCTCCGGGGTGATCTCCTTGTAGGTGGTGCCGTCGGCGAAGGTGCCGAGGCTGGTCATGTCCGGGTTGAGCTTGACGACGTTGGCGTGGTGCCAGCCGCCGTAGTACATGTACGCCTGGCCGTTGTCGTCGATGAAGACGTCCTGGTCGATGGGCTGGGCCCCATTGTGGAACTGCGAGATGAGAGGTTTGCCGAGAGCGTCCTTGTAAGGGCCTTCGGGGCGATCGGCGACGGCCACCCCGATGCCGCCGAGCTCGGAGTTGTTCTGGATGTCGTTGGCCGCGAAGTACAGGTAGTACTTGCCGTTCCGCTCGACCGGTGCGGGCGCCCAGAGGGCACGTCTGGCCCAGGGGATGTCGGCGATGTCGAGGACCTTGGGGTGTTCGGTCCAGTGGACCATGTCGGTCGAGGAGAACGCGTTCAGATACGTCTGCTGGTCGTACTCCTGGGACGTGGTCGGATAGATCCAGTACCGGCCGTCGTAGACCGCGATGTCGGGATCGGCGTACCAGCCGTCGACGATCGGGTTGCCGGACTCGGCCGTGCCGTAGTCGGGTACGACCGTGGGGGCTTTCGGTGCGCTCGCGGCGTCGGCCGCCACGGAGGCGGGCGGGAAGCCGAGCAGCAGGGTGGCGGACAGCGCGACGGAGAAGGCGCCTATGCCGCGAGTTCCGCGAGTTCTGCGAGTCAACGTACTGCCTTTCGGGAGGGGGCGGAGCACCGGGAAAGCGGGCGGGCGACGACGGGTACCGCCCGCGGGGCGTGAGGCCGCCCGGTAACCGGTCCCCCCGGCACCGCCGGCGTCTCGGTGTCATCAGCGGTTGGAGACCTTGAAGGCGCCGTGGCCCTGGGCCGTCACATCCAGGGCCCCCCGATGCCGTTCGCGCAGCGCTCCGCCGGGCGGTGCGTCGTCGGAGGAAGGGCGGTGTCGGCATGAGGTCCCCGCAGGCGCACCTAGGGCGCTGACAACGTTAACGAACATCAGCGCCTCGGTTTCCATGGAGACAACGATGTCACAGATGGATCTCATGGAGAGTTCCAGCTGCTGCGGCCAGTGTCAATACGCCGCAACGCGGCGCGGAGCGGGTGAAGTTGACCGCGATGACGGTGCGCTGGTCAGCTGGTCATTGCCGTGGAAGCGCTGGATACCAAAGCGCTGGGCTCGTCTTGGCCAGAAGAGCACCGAGCAGCCGCAGACGGTCTCTGCTGATCAGCGGCTTCCCCATGTTGCCCGGACAACGCGGCGCAAGATGGCGCCAGTTCGCATCACATGCGATTCGCGCCGATTCCGAGGTAAGCCCAGAAGCCGCCAGTAGTTGAGCCGTCGGTGCCGACGGCGAACGTCGCCAGGGCCAGAGGGAAGGAGTCGCTTCAACAAGGATTGTTCCGCCTTTCCCGAGTGCCGCGAAGGCAGGTGGTCGGCACCGTAAGCAACACATGGATACTTGCCCATGAATCAATGAATGGATAAGCTCCGGTCCTGGCACGGACGGAGGGAAGGTATGCGCGAGGTGTCCCAGCCGGCGACCGAGGCGATCCGGATGGTGGAGGTACTGCGTGCGCTGGCCGATCCGGTGCGACTGGAGATCATCCAACGACTCGCCGCGACCGGCGAGGAGAGCTGCAACGCCATCGGCGGCGACCTGGACGTTCACCAGACGACGCTGTCCCACCACTACCGGGTGCTGCGCGAGGCGGGAGTCACCTGGACAACCGTCAAGGGCCGATCCCGGCTGGTGCGGCTTCGCCGTGACGACTTGGACGCGTTGTTCCCCGGCCTGCTCGACTCGGTACTGAACGGAGCTCGCCGCACGCACGCAGCCGCAGAAGGCTGAGGGGTCTCGCCGGTAATGCCGCTGGATTGAACGCTCATTAAACGGTCGCCGGCCGCGTCGCCTTAAAGCAAAGATATTGGACTTAAGGAGCCGTCATGGTCAGCAAGATCCCGCCCGCCGAGCGCGAGGCCCTGCTCGCCGAACCCATCATCGGTGTGCTGAGCGTGGCCGCCGAACCCGGCCGCGCGCCGCTCACCACCCCGATCTGGCACCTCTACACCCCCGGCGGCGAGGTCACCGTGGAAACCTCGCCGAACGCTCGCAAGACGAAGCTGATCGAGGCCGCCGGCCGGTTCGCGCTGTGCGTGCAGGACCCGGCCACCATCCGGTACGTGACCACCGAGGGTCCGGTCATCGGCATCCGACCGGTCACCGAAGAGGAACGGCTGGCGAGGGCGCGGCACTACCTGCCGGAGGAAGCCGCGATCGCGTACGTCAAGGCCACCCCGCATCAGAGCGCCAACGTCGTCGTCACCATGCGCCCGGAACGCTGGAACACCGCCGACTTCAGCGATCAGACCGCGGAACTGTCCTGATCCCGGCGGACCGGCCTGTTCCGCGGCAGCTGGTGTCCTGACACCCGACGCCGAGGGCGGCACATCCACCCCGATGCTGCTGGCCCGCTCCCGCCACGCCTCCGTCCGCTCCCTGGAACGCTACGCCCGCCCCGGCGTCGACGACGCAGTCGCCCGACACGTCGCCGAACGCGACCCCGCCGCCCACCGCAGAGGTTGAGCCTTCGGGAGCTACCTGCGGGTTACTTGCTCCCTGGTGTCTGTGCTGGGACTACCGAGCCAGTACCGGTGCCGGCTTAGCGCACGGTCTGACGTGGATGTTCCTCAACCCCCAGCTTCATGGGATGTCAACTGTCCGCGTCGTGGGGACGCCGGGCGGCCCCCACAGGATGGCGGAGCAGTACGGGATACTGGCGAGCGAGGGCTCAGCCGCTGGCGGGGAAGCTCGTGGGGCTCATCGGGCACGGGGCGGTCGCGCCGCGGCAGCCGCTCGGACGACCAGGTCGTAGGAATTCTCGACCGCGTCGGTGACCAGTCGTTTGGTGATGCCGGGCCCCGGGCCGAGCGAGATCCAGTGCCGTTTGTCGAGATAGCGGCCCGGGGTGATCGAGGCATAGCCGTGTACGTGTGCGTGGGCGTGTTCGGGTTCGCACTTGACCGTGATGATCTGCTCGTCCGGGTCGTCGGTGACGATGAGGAACACCTTGCCCGCGACCTTGTACACGTCGAGTTGGGGGGTGAAGGGGTGTCCGTGGCTGACGTCGGGCAGGGCCAGGGCCGTCCGGCGGGCGGTGTCCTGGAGCCGGTCGCCTGCCGCGCTCACCGGGACGCCCGCGTTTTGCTGCCGTAGGTGTGCGGGTCGACGGGCTGCTCGGCCTTGGGCAGGTGGGCGACGACGAGCCGGTAGGACTCTGTGACGAGTTCCCTGACGAGCGACTTGTCGATGCCGTCCCCGCCCTCCAGCGTGATCCAGTGCTTCTTGTTCATGTGGTAGCCGGGGGTGATGTGGCTGTTCTGGTTCCGCAGGGCGAGGGCCTCGCCGGGTTCCGCCTTGAGGATCACGACGGGACGCCCGGGCACCTCGGTCATCAGCATGAACACCTTGCCGCGCACCTTGAAGACCTCCCAGTCGTCGCCGAAGGGATGCTCCAGATTGGCTCCGGGAAGCTCTTCCGCGCAGTCGGCGGCGGTCTTGTGCAGGGTCAGTCCGTTCATGGGCGTTGTCTTCCTTCAGGTGGTGACGGCTGCGACGCCGAAGGGCGCCGGGAGCGCGCCGCCCAGTCGCGGCGGCACAGTCCATCCTTGCCCGGAAACAGTCGAAAACCGGCGGTAGGCTGCGGACACGTGATGGTCGACAAGCGACACCCCGTTCCGGACGGGCAAGCCGAACCGGCCGCGGTCCCCTTGTACGGTTTTCAGCCCCCGGTCGGCACTCCCTACGGGCTGGAGGTGACCACCGTCGAGGGCTTCTTCGCCGAGCACGACGACTGGCCGTGGAACCCGCCCCGTCCGGGCCGGGCCACCTTCCACTACCTCATTCTGGTCACCGAGGGCGTACTGCGGCACGACGTCGACCACGTCACGCGGACCGTCGTCCCCGGCCAGTGGCTGTGGGTGCGCCCCGGGCATACGCAGTGCTGGCATCCGCCCGGCACCGCCCGCGGCCCGTTCGTCCTGTTCGAGCCCGACGTGCTCACGCCCGGCACCGCACGCCTCCTGGCCCCGCTCACCGCGCACGAGGCCCCTGCCGTGCTCAGCCCGCACCCCGACGACGCCACCTGGCTCCAGCAGACGGCACTCCAACTCCTGGACGAACACCGAGCCCTCGGGCGCCGCCCCCTCGATATCCACCACGCACTGCGCCGCAGCCTGCTCGAATCGCTGCTGCTGCGCCTCACCAACGCCCCCGGCACCGCCCTCACCGGCACGACGGTCGGCACGGGCCGTGGTGACACCTATAGGCGGTTCATGGACGCCCTGGAGCTGCACTTCCGCGAACTGCACCGGGCCGCGGATTACGCCGAGCTGCTCGGCTGCTCGGTCCGCACCCTCAGCCGCGCCGCCCGGGACGCCACCGGCAAGGGGGTACGTGAGCTCATCGACGAGCGGCGCCTCCTCGAAGCCCGGCGCCTGCTGGGAAATGCCCGGTGGGACGCCCGGGTCGTGGCCGCCCACCTCGGCTTCACCGATCCCGCGAACTTCGGCCGCTTCTTCCGTAACCACACCGGTCTCACGCCGGCCGCGTTCGCGGCCCGCGAAGCAAAGACCCGCGTACGTCTGGGGCGAGGCCGCCCGCGTTGATTCCGTCGTTCTTCAGGTCGGCGGCCAGCGCGTCGAGGTGTCCGGCACTGCGGGAGATGAGGGCGATGTCGAAGCCTTCGTGGCCGAAGCGGCGGGCGACGGCAGCGCCCAGTCCGGGGCCGGCTCCGACGAGAGCGAAGGCGGTCATGAGAGGAGTCTCCTGTTGCTGTGCGGCGCGAGTGACTGGTCGGGGTCAGGTCCGCGGGGTCAGGCGCAGGGTGGTGGCGCGGGCCTGCTCGGCGGTCATGGGTTCGACGTAGCCGGTGTAGCGGCCGTACTTGGCCCGGTAGGCGGCATCCACGCGCTCGTTGAGGGCGGGGTCGGTGACGGGGGTGAAGGTGACGTCGGCCTCGGCACCGTCGGCGGTGATGTGCCCGGTGCGGCCGGCCTGGGCGGTGTTCCACCAGGCGCCGCGGTTGCCCCGCCAGGAGCGGACGTACAGCTCGTCGCCCTCGCGTACGACCCAGATGGTGGTCGGCGTGCGCAGGGAGCCGTCGCTGCGGGTGGGGGCGATGCGCAGTTCGTCGGCGGCTGCGATGCGCTCCAGTGTGGCCGGGTTCCAGGTGGTCATCAGCTCGGCTCCTTCACGGTGAAGTGGGGGTGCGGGTGGGATCCTTCCGCCTGGCCGGTGCCGGGGCCGGGAAGGGATGCGTGGCCGTCCGGGTGGCGCGCAGCGGTGGGGCGCAGGAAGCAGGCGGCCACGGCGGAGGCGGCGACGACGGCGGCGGCCAGCAGCAGGCTGATGCGCACGCCGGTCAGGACATGGGCCTGGCCGGCGATGAGCGCGCCGAAGACGGCGACGGCCAGTGCACCGCCGAGCTGCCGGGAGGTGTTGAACACGCCGCTGGCGGTTCCGGTCAGAGCGGTGGGCACGCTGTTGACCAGCAGGGCGGTGGTCGGCGGCATGGCCAGCGGACCGCCCAGGCCCACCGGCAGCATCAGCAGCGCCAGTGCCCACGTCGGCGTCGCGGCCGGCACCGCGGCCAGGGTGAGCAGGCCCGCCGTCATCAGGAACAGGCCGCACGCGATGGGCACGCGCGCACCGAAGCGTTCGGCCGCGCGGGCGGAGACGGGGTTGATGAACGCGGACAGCACCGTCATCGGGACGAACGCCACGCCGGTGGCCAGCGCGGACAGCCCGCGCTCCTGCTGGAGGTAGAGGCTGAAGAGGAACACCATGCCGTAGAAGCCGGCCATGAACGCGAACCCGGCGGCGCAGGAGATGACCACGGTGCGTCGGCGCAGCAGGCTCAGCGGCACCATCGGATGTGCGCCGCGGGCCTGGGCCCGGACGAAGACCGCAGCGGCGGCCGGCATCAGCAGCGCCGCGCCCCAGACCAGGGGTGTGGTGAAACCGCGTTCTCCGGCCTCGATCGCGGCGAAGGTCAGTGTGCCCATCGCGATCACGGCGGTGACCTGACCGGTCACGTCGAATGGAGCCGGCCGGTGCGCGGAGCGGGCGGTGCGGGCCAGGAGCAGCAGGGCGATCAGTCCGACGGGAAGGTTGATGAAGAAGATCATCCGCCAGCTCATCAGGCTGGCTGCGCCGCCGGCGACCGGTCCGGCTGCCGAGGCGACGGCGCCGCCCACCGCCCACAGGGCGACCGCGCGGGCCCGTTTGGCCGGGTCGGTGTATGCCTCGCGGATCAGGGCCAGGCTGGTGGGCATCATGGCCGCCGCGCCGGCCCCCTGCACCAGCCGGGCGGCGATGAGCACCGGCAGGCTGGGGGCGAGTCCGCAGGCGGCGGAGGCCGCCACGAACACCGCGAGGCCAAGTCCGAATGCGCGGCGCGCGCCGATACGGTCCGACAGGGCCCCGGCCGACAGCAGCAGGGCTGCGAACATCAGGGTGTAGCCGTCGAGGACCCACTGCAGGCCGCTGATGCCGCCGCCCAGATCGCTGCGGATCGCCGGCAGTGCGACGTTGACGACCAGGGCGTCCAGGGTGATCACGAAGAATCCCAGCAGGGCCGCACCCAGTGCGGCGCCCGGGCGCCCGCGCCGCCCGGAGGCGGTGTCTTCGCGGGGGGTCAAGGAGGCAGGCGATGTCATGGTGCAGGACTCCAGGAGGCAGACGAAGGCGGTGGACACTCTCGGGCGCCATCGGCGCACGGGTCCGGCCACGGGCGGAGCGTTGGGCCGAGGTGCGGGACCGGGGCGCTGAGGCCCCGTAGGTATCCAGGCAACCCCTGGTCATGTGCGCGGGGAAGGCACCGCTGTTCCAGGTACTGGCACAACCCCCCGTCCCGCGAGCGGCGCCCTTGGGGGCAGCGCGCGAAGGCGCCGGGCGGCCGTCTTCAGCGGCTGCCCGGGGCTCTTGGGTGCTGTGTCAGCCGTTGACCAGGCTCATGTGGTGTTCGTTGTAGCGGTCTCCGTGCACACCGGTGCCCGCGGCCAGAGCATTCAGCTCGGCTACCTCGTCGGCGGACAGCGCGGCCTCGGTCGCGGCCGCGTTCTCCTCCACCCGTTGGATGCGGCGCGTTCCGGGGATGGGGACGATCCACGTGTGCTGGGCCAGAAGCCAGGCCAGCGCCACTTGCCCGGGGGTGGCGTCCTTGCTCCGGGCGAGGGTGGCCACGTGGTCGACCAGCGCCTGGTTCGCGGCACGGTTGTCATCGCTGAACCGCGGGATCGTGCGGCGGACGTCCCCGTCCGTGAACGTGGTCGTCGCGTCGACCGTACCGGTGAGGAAGCCCTTGCCCAGTGGGCTGAAGGGGACGAATCCGATGCCGAGTTCGGCCAGCGCGGGCAGGATCTCGGGCTCGGGGTCGCGGGTCCACAACGAGTATTCGCTCTGCACGGCGGTCACCGGGTGAACGGCGTGGGCGCGGCGGATGGTGGCAGCGGAGGCTTCGGACAGGCCGAAGTGCCGTACTTTCCCGGCCGTGATGAGGTCACCGACGGCGCCCGCGACCTCTTCGATCGGCACCTGGGGGTCGACGCGGTGCTGGTAGAAGAGGTCGATGGTCTCGGTGCGCAGGCGGCGCAGAGAGGCATCCGCCACGCGCCGGATCTGGTCCGGGCTGCTGTCCAGACCGGTCATCTGCCCGTCCTCGATCCGCCAGCCGAACTTGGTGGCGATCACCACCTGGTCGCGTACCGGCGCCAGGGCCTCGCCCACCAGTTCCTCGTTGACGTAGGGGCCGTAGACCTCGGCGGTGTCGAAGAACGTGACGCCCCGCTCCGCAGCGCCGCGCAGGACGGCGATCATGTCCTGTCGGTTGCCCGGGTTGGGACCGTAGGACTGGGACATGCCCATCGCGCCCAGCCCGATGGCGGAGACGTTCAGGCCCTGGCCCAGGGTGCGCGTATGCATCTCGGGATCTCCTTGAGTAGCAGGTAAGAGGCCGGGTCAGTGGGCGGTGAAGCCGCCGTCGACGGGCAGGGCGACGCCGATGACGAAGCTGGCGGCGGGGCTGCACAGCCACAGCACGGCGGCGGCGATCTCCTCGGCGGTGCCGAGGCGGCCGATGGGCTGCTGCTTCATGATCTCGGCCATGGCCTCGGCCTGGCCCTCGAGCATGCCGGCGACCATCGGGGTGTCGATCGTGCCGGGGCACACCGCGTTGATGCGCACGCCCCTGGGGGCGTACTCCACGGCGGCACTCCGGGTCAGGCCGATCACGCCGTGCTTGGAGGCGTGGTAGGCGGCGCGCTCGGGCAGGCCGACCAGGCCGCCGAGGGAGGAGCAGTTGACGATCGCGCCGGAGCCCTGGCTGCGCATCTGCCGCAGCTCATGCTTCTGGCACGTCCAGACGCCGCGGAGATTGACCGCATTGACGCGGTCGAACTGCTCGGCTTCCTCGTCGGCAGCGTCCGAGGGAGGGACCTGGATCCCGGCGTTGTTGAATGCCATGTCCAGGCTCCCGAAGGCGGCCACCGCACGGTCGACCATGGCCGCGGCCTGGTCCTCGTCGGCGACGTCGCACCCGACACCGAGGGCCTGGTGGCCGGCGTCGGTGAGGTCCTTGGCCGCCAGGTCGGCGGCACTGTGGTCGAGGTCGGCCAGGACGACGGCCGCGCCGGCCCGAGCGAAGGCACGGGCGGTGGCCAGGCCCATGCCGGAAGCAGCACCGGTGACCAGGGCGACCTGGCCCGTGAAGTCGTACTGGGGGTTCATGAGCGGAAAAGTCCTCTCGTGTCGGCGGCAGAGATCAGCACCCTCTACTTCCCCGGCTGCCCGGATCGTCGAGCGCGACGTCGGGCAGCCGTGGCGCGTCAGGGCTTGAGGAGTGCCTTGATGGCGCGGCGCTCGTCCATGGCCTGGTAGCCCTCGGCCACCTCCGAGAGGGGAAGCTCCAGGTCGAAGACCTTGCCCGGGTTGATCCGACCGGACAGCACCCGGTCGATCAGGTCGGGCAGGTACTCGCGTACGGGGGCGGGGCCGCCGCGCAGGCCGACGTGACTGTAGAACAGCTCGGTGCCGTCCAGGGAGACGCAGTGGGGCACACCGACGAAGCCGACGTTGCCGCCGGGCCGGGTGGACTGCAGGGCCTGCTGCATGGACTGTTCGTTGCCCACGCACTCCAGCACGCGGTCGGCACCGATCCCGCCGGTCATCTCCTTGATCCGTGCCACGCCCTCATCGCCGCGCTCGGCGACGATGTCCGTGGCGCCGAACTCGCGCGCCAGCTTCTGGCGGGACTCGTGCCGGGACATGGCGATGATCCGTGTGGCACCGAGTTCCTTGGCGGCGATCACCGCGCACAGGCCGACCGCGCCGTCACCGACCACGGCGACGGTGTCACCGGGGCCGACTTCGGCGGCCTTGGCCGCGTACCAGCCGGTGCCCATGACATCGGAGCAGGCCAGCAGGCTGGGTACGTACGTTGCGTCGGGTACCTCGGGGGTGGCCACGAGCGTGCCGTCGGCGAGCGGGATGCGGATCTTCTCGGCCTGGCAGCCCTCGGCGCCGACGAACTCGCGGTGCAGGCAGTTGGTCTGGTAGCCGTTCTCGCAGTTCGGGCAGGTGTTGTCCGAGGCGAAGAACGAGCCGATGACGAACTGCCCGGGCTGGATGGTCTTCACGTCCGCGCCGACTTCCTCGACGATGCCGACGTACTCGTGACCGAAAGGGGTGGGCTGCCCGACCGGGTTGATGCCGCGGTAGTCCCACAGGTCCGAGCCGCACACACAGGTGGCGACGGTACGGATGACGGCGTCAGTCGGGTTCTGAATGGTCGGGTCGGTTCGCTCCTCGAAGCGGACGTCTCCGGGAGCGTAAAGGACGGCTCCACGCATGATGAACGGGCCTTTCTGGTCCTCAAAGGGTCCGGTACGCCCGCCGGGGCGTCCGGAAAGTACCGGGGCGAGGGCCGTCAGCGGGCGACGGCGGCAAGCGCCTTGGCGTACTGCTCGCCGGTGACCGGCTCCAGCCAGGTGGTGCCGTCGCTGTTCTCGTCGCCGACGAGGATGGCGATGTGGGCCATGAGGGTGGTGTCGGTGGCGCCGTGCCAGTGCTCCTCACCGGCCGGGCACTTGACCGTCTCACCCGCGGTGACCCGCACGACGTTGCCGTCGCGGGTGCCGACCAGGCCGACGCCGTCGGTGATGTAGAGGGTCTGTCCCTTGGCGTGGGAGTGCCAGTTGGTGCGGGCACCGGGGGTGAAACGCACCAGAGCGGCGGCCAGGCGGGCCGGGTCGGTGGGCGCCTCGATCTGGTTGAGGTAGACGTCGCCGGTGAACCGTTCGACGGGCGCCTTGGCGGTGGGGGTGGAGGTGATGTGTTCCACGACGGCTTTCCTTGATCCTCGAAACGGGCGCGGGGAGGGACGGGACGGGCCTGGTCAGGCGGCTCGCTCGTCGGCGATCTTCTTCAGCAGGGTGATCGCGGTCATGCCGTTGGGCCACCCGGCGTAGAAGGCCAGGTGCGTGATCGCCTCGGACAGCTCCTCCACGGTCAGCCCGTTGTCCAGGGCCACACCCAGGTGGTACGGCAGCTGCTCGCTGCGGTACAGGGCGGCCAGCACGCTCACCGTGACCAGGCTGCGGTCCCGCGGCGACAGTCCGGGCCGCTCCCACACGTCTGCGAACAGCACCTCGTTGGTGATCTCGACCAGCTTCGGCGCGATGCCGGCCAGTTCCTGGGGTGCGGACTGCTTCGCCATAAGGTGACTCCCTGCGATGGTTCGAACACGCGGATGCGGCACTTCTCACCGTCGGCCCTGCCGGTCTCACCGTCGGCTCTGCCGGTCTCACCGTCGGCACTGCCGGGCTGGGGGCATCCGCAGACGGGTTCCCACCGCCTGCGGGCTCGGACCGCATCCGCTGCCACCATCGACGAAACCGCAGCTCACAACCCTGCGGAAGGCACTGCTGTTACAGGTACTGACAGAACCCCCCAGCTCTGCTCCACCGCGCTTAGCCTGGCAAATATGGACACCGCCCACGAGATCCGCGAGTTCCTCGCCACCCGCCGCGCCAAGATCACTCCACAGCAGGCCGGCCTGCCCGCCTTCGGGGGCGGCGACCGCCGGGTGCCCGGACTGCGCCGTGAAGAGGTCGCCCTGCTGGCCGGCGTCAGCATCGACTACTACGCCCGCCTGGAACGCGGCCGGCTCGCCGGCGCCTCCGAAGAAGTCCTCGACGCCGTCTGCCGGGCCCTGCAGCTCGACGAGGCCGAACGCGCCCACCTGCACGATCTGGCCGCCGCCCAGCGCCATCGCCCACCACGCCACGCCGCCCGCAAGCAGAAAACCCCCGTCTCGGCCAGCCTCACACGCGTCCTGGACTCCATGACCGATGCTCCGGCCTTCATCCGCAACGGACGCCTCGACATCCTGGCCGTCAACCCGCTCGGGCGCGCCCTCTACGCCCCCTTGTTCACCGGCTCAACCCGCCCGGTCAACATCGCACGCTTCCAGTTCCTCGACCCCACCAGCCGCGACTTCTTCCCCGACTGGAACGCCTCCGTCAACACCACCGTCGCCCTCCTGCGCACCGAAGCCGGCCGGGCCCCGGGCGACCTCGAGCTGACCGGGCTGATCGGCGAACTCGTCACCCACAGCGACGAGTTCCGCGCCGCCTGGGCCAAGCACAACGTGCGCCTGCACCACACCGGCCGCAAGCCCTTCCGCCACCCGGCCATCGGCAAGATCACCCTCGACTTCGACGCCATGGAACTGCCCGCACACCCCGGCCTCACCCTGACCGCCTACAGCGCCGAGTCCGGCACACCCGCGTACGACGCCCTGCGTCTGCTCGCCTCCTGGACCGCCACCGACCACGAACAAACCCACCACGAAGACCCCGCCCACTCCTGACCTGCCCCGGGCAGGCACTACAGCTCGGGGCACAGGGCAGGCGCTCAGCCCATCCCCGCCGACGCCGCCGGCGACGGATGCGTATCGGCCCAGTCGGACAACAGCCGCACCCGCTGCGCCGACTCGCTGCCCGGATCCGGCGTCAGGACCGACAGCATCAGATCCGGCCGCCCCGGCAGCGTCAACGTCTCGAACGGCAAGCTCAGCCGCCCCACCGCCGCTACCTGCGAGCCGGGCGCGAGCTGGCTCCGGCCGAGCTCGCGGCTCAGGGCCGACTCGGACTCCTTCCGGTGTGCTCAGCTGTGTTCAGCGAGGAGCGGTACCGCCCGGGGACTCTGCGCTCAGGAGCGTGAGCAGCCCGGGGAATCTCTTCTCGATGTCCGCGCGTCGTAGTCGGATGCCCTTGCGGTTGCCGTAGTCGATCTCGTCAATGAGACCTGCCTCGCGCAGGACCCGGAAGTGGTGGGTCTGGGTCTGCTTCGAGATCGGAAGGTTGAACGAGTTGCAGCCCCGCTCGCTGTCGCTGCGGTCGGCGGCCAACTCCGTCATCACCGAACGACGGTGCTCGTCGGCGAGGGCGCGAAATACCGCACCCAGATCGAGCGCATCGGCCTCGGGGCCGACCAGGTTCATCCCGGCCACGCGGCACTCCCTTCAGGTACGACTTGAATCGTACCTCAAGGATGTGCTCCACTGAGGTACGAAATTGATCGTACCTTGACCCGATTGCGCTGCCCGGTGCCGCCGCGCCCTGAGACCCGGCCCGGCACTCGCCGGGGACCTGGTCATCGACACTCCGAGAGGTCATCGTCATGAAGAAGCCCGAGGTGCTGATAGTCGGTGCCGGAATCGCAGGGCCCGCACTCGCATACTGGCTCTCCCGGAATGGCTACCGGCCGACGGTCGTCGAACACGCCCGGCAGTTGCGCTCCGGTGGTAGCGCGATCGTCGTGAAGGGGCCCGCGATCCCGGTCGCTGACCGCATGGGCATCCTTCCGCAGCTCCGCGGGCTCGCCACCCGCAATCGGTCACTGACCCTGCTCGACCCCGGCGGCAGGCGGATCCTGCAACTCCCCCTCACCTCGGACAAGGCTCCGACGGTCGAGGTGACCCGAGCCGACCTGTCCGAGGTGCTCCACCGGTCGGCGCAGACCGAGGCCGAGTTCTTGTTCGACGACACGGTCACCGCTCTCGACCAGGACGAAGGCGGGGTGGACGTCACCTTCCGGCGGTCCGCGCCACGGCGCTTCGACTTGATAGTCGGTGCCGACGGGATGCACTCCACCGTACGGCGCCTGGTATTCGGACCCGAGCGGCAGTTCGCGAGCGACCTGGGCCTGTACGGCGCGACCGTCCCGTTGGAACCCGACGCCATCGAGGACCCGACCGAGATGACGATGCTGACCGCGCCTAATCGGATGCTGGTCCTCCACCCCTCGCGGACCACTCCGCTCGCGATCTTCACCTTCCGGGCCGCACAGCTAGCGCCCCACGACCGCAAGAACATCGCCCTTCACAAGCAGACCGTGGCCGACGCCTACGCCGACGTGCGGTGGCGGGCACCGGAACTCGTGGCGGCGTTCCTCAACCACCCGGCTCCGTTCTTCGACCCCCTGACCACCGTCCGGATGCCCTCGTGGTCCCGCGGACGGGTCGTACTGCTCGGGGACGCGGCGGCGGCGACAGCCCTGCTGGGCGACGGGTCCAGCATGGCGATGGCGGGCGCGTACGCCCTCGCAGAAGAGCTCGCCGCCCATCCCGGTGATCACGCCCGCGCCTTCGCCGCCTACGAGTCGCGGCTCCGCCGTGAGGTAGGCCCGCGGCAGCGACGCGTCGGCCTGCTCTCCAGGCTCATGGTGCCCCGCACCCGGCCGGGCCTCGCGGTGCGCAACGCCGTGGGCCGCGCGGTCGGTCGCACGAACCGGATCGCCTCTCGCGAAGCCGCGAACCGGTAGACCGGGTCCGCACCGACCGGTCACCGGTCGGTGCGCAGCTCCGCGGTAGCTCTCAGCCGTGTCGGCGCCGCCACCATGTCCGACGAGCCCGGCTCGGCGTGGCAGGTCATCGCCGCCGCGGCAGGTCGGCTGCTGGCGGCCTCACCCACCATTCCGGGCGCTCGCCACGACATGGGTACTGCCGGTGACTACGCCCCCCGCGACGCGAAGGTAAAGTGCTGGGCGGACAAGGGCATATCAAGGCGCCGACGGCACCACCCGGGCGCCCGTCCGCGGCCGGCGTCTCAAGCTGCGGCAACGTCGGCACAACAGCACCCACGCCGGAATCCGTTGCCTCGGCGAGCAAGCCATGGCCGCCCTGAAGGGCTGGCGCCTCCCGCGGAAACTCCGCTGTAGCACCAACCGAGTCACCGCCATCGTGAAGACCATCCCCGCCCTTCGCCACGCCTCAACCTGAGGTTGGAAAAAGCTCAATGCCAAGGCCAAGCGGCTGCGCAGACAGAAATGCCCTGGTAACGGGGGATGTCTGCTTACGGCCGAGGGCGTGTTCCTTCCCGGGACTACCGGTGTACGAGTGGATGTGTGGAGACGCTCGCGGACGGGACACTGATCCAGCTGTCCAGCACACGCTCGTCGAGAGCGTGTGCTGGACTGCGGTGTCGCATCCCGCCGGGTCCACAGCCGTTACGGTCGTCAGCTGGACGACCGTCCCGTCGCCGGCAGGCCGGTGCTGGTTCGGCTCACCGTCCGCCGGTTCATCTGCGACGCCCCAACCCGCCACGACGGACGTTCGTTGAGCAGGTCGACGGTGCGAGCGAGCCCATGTGGCGGGCCGAGTTGAGGCCCTGCTCCATCAGGTCGACCGCCCACAGCATGGGCTGGACGCCCTCCAGCTTCGCCAGGCCGGGCGTGGGCCCGAGGCGGAAGCCGCCGGGCTGCGGCTTGCCGGACGCGGGCCGGCCGCAGCGACGAAGGCGTTGTGCGCGGCCCGGGCCAGGTCGCCGCGCCGGTCGCGGTCGGCCCGGCGGCCCGGTCCCGGGCCTCGTGCAGGGTGAAGGTGACATCGATGACGCGGACCGCGAGCGGCAGGACCCGGGGGTCGTCGGTCAGCAGCTGGAGTTCGGTCAGGGCCTCGCTGGGGTCCCTCTTGCCCACTGCGGCGCCGACGACCAGACCGACGTCGGCCAGGCCGGACCCGATCCACTCCAGATCGCGCGCCTACCCGAGGCGGTAGTCGGCTTGCGCGTCCTCGCGCGCCGCGGGCTCGGCAGCGACATCCTCGTGCTCCGCGTCGCACCCGCAGTGCTCGCTCAGCCGGTACTCCGTGTGAGACATACCTTGGTACTTTTGCGACATGGAATCCTGGCTGAAGGACCTACTCACCCAAATCGACGAGGCGACGGCCAAGCTGATTGCGACAGCCTGCGGCCTGACCGACAAACAGGTCAGCGAACCGTCGTTGCTGCCCGGCTGGTCCCGCGGCCACGTCCTCACCCACATTGCCCGCGCCGCTGAGGCTCACCGAAACCTGTTGGAGGCAGTCCGCACCGGGACCGACATCCCCGCCTACGCGAGTCAAGAAGCCCGCGACACGTCCATCGAGAACGGTGCGAGCCGGCCGGTCGCCAACCAAGTAGCCGACATCGAACGGACGGCGGCGGCATTCCGGGCCGCCGTCGACGCAACACCAGATGACGCGTGGACGACCAGTGTCACCATCCTGCACCTTGAGCCGTTCCCGGCGAGCCAGGTTGTCCTACGCAAGCTCGTCGAGCTCGAACTGCATCACGTCGACCTGAACGCGGGCTACCGGCCGGCCGACTGGCCTGTCTCCTTCAAGCCGCTGGAGCTGCCCGAACCCATGCGAAGCCAGGCCGCCGACCGTATGTCCTGGTTCACCACGAAGTAACTCCAACCGCTGCTGTCGACGGTCACGTAACTCCCCAGCCCCCTGGGGGTGGGCCGGTTACTTGGTCGGGAGTTTGGTGGGGTCCGTGGTCCCCTTCGGTCGTTTGTTGGGCCGGTAGCTGGGGCCATTCATGATGAATGACCTGGTGGCTGGCGTTGATCAGCCGGTCGAGGAGGACTCGGCGACGACGGGGGTGGGGAAGAGGGGATACCAGTCGCTGGGTGCCCGGTTGCTGGTGGTGATCAGGGAGTGTCCCTGCCATTCGGAGACGAGTTCGTAGAGGTCGTCGGCCTGGGCTGCGGACAGTTGGCGCACGACCTCCACCAGCGGGCCGCGGACGCCGGAGACACCAGGGCCCTGACGGAGCTGGCCCGGCGACGTGAGCAGGCGGGCAACACGGCGGGCGCGCAGCGGCTGTACCAGCGGGCCGCGGATAGGTGTCTCCGGCATCGGCGGAACGGCTGTGAAGGACTCCAGGTCAGCCATGCTGGCGCCGAAGCCAAACTCGCCCAGATCGACCAGCGGACCACCGTCGCCCTCGGCATGCCCGACCTGAGCCGGGTCACCGGGCGGATCGTCACCACCAGCCGAGACCGGTCGGAACAGCCCCCAGCAAGTTGGTTCAGAGAATCCGAGTCGCTGATCACCTGGGCCGCGATCACCCTCATGACCAGGCGCATCACCCGTCGAAGCTCCCGCAGGACCAGGCAGCCAGCCTCCCGCGAAGCCGAACGGGACTGATCGTTCTCAAGGACAGGGTCATTTCCTCAGCCCACCCGCTGGGTAGCCTTGATGCAGATGCTTACCCAACGGCCGGAGGCGCTGGTGGATGCTACGAGCGCGCTGGCGTGCAGTCTCTGACCCGGTGCGCCTCGGCCGCGACGCCGCCGAACTCACCGCTCTCGCCGACCACCTCACCGCTCACGGCCTCATCCTGGAGATACTCGCCGGGCCCCTGCCCGGCATCTACGACCCCACCACCGGCCCGGGCAAGCCGCTGTTCGCGTTCTTCGCCGCGATGGCGGAGACCGAGGGGGAGAACATCCGCGAGTCCACGCTGGAGGGGCTCGACACCGCGGCCCGCAAAGGCAAGCACGGCGGCCGGTCACCCGTTATCACCGACGACATGCCGCACACCGTGCTGCGGCGGAGAGCGAACGGGGAGTCCGTCGAGCAGATCCAGCCCGACCTGATCATCCCCACCGGCGAGCGCAAGGGACAGAACCCCTCCGTGGCCAGCATCTACCGGGCGCTCGCCGAGCACGCCAAGCGCGAGGTGTACCCCGAAGCCGTCGAGGCCGCGCACGCCGACTTCGCCGCGCTCCAAGCCGCCGTCGGCGACGGTGTCGAAGACCCGCAGGACCTGATCGGATCCGGTGAGCTCCAGGATCCGGCAGCCCCGCCCCGCCCCGCACGCCTGCGCAGAATCGACACGATGAAGATAAAACTCGACACCGTGTAGACTTTTACTGAGAGGAGCGTCCCGGCTCCTCGCGAGACCTCTATGGAGGAACGATGGAGAAGCGGAATTGGCTCATCACCGGCGTCAGCACGGGCCTGGGGCGCGCTTTCGCCCAAGCCGCCTTGGCCGCCGGGCACACCGTCGTCGGCACCGTCCGTTCCGAGAAGGACCTGCGGGCCTTCGAAGAGCTCAGGCCCGGGCACGCTCACGGCCGTATCCTGGACGTGACGGACGGTGACGCCGTCTCCGACGTGGTCGCGCAGGTCGAGCGGAGCGTCGGCCCTCTGGACGTCGTCGTCGCCAACGCCGGCTACGGCCTGGAGGGAACCTTCGAGGAAACCCCGCTGGCCGAGGTGCGACGGCAGTTCGAGGTCAACGTGTTCGGGGCAGTGGCCACCCTGCAGGCGGCGCTGCCCTACATGCGCCGGCGCCGCAGCGGACACCTGATGGCCGTCACGTCCATGGGCGGGCTCATGGCCGTGCCCGGCATGTCCGCCTACTGCGGCAGCAAGTTCGCCCTGGAAGGCATCCTGGAGGCGCTGGGCAAGGAAGTCGCGCAGTTCGGAATCCATGTGACGGCGATCGAGCCCGGCTCCTTCCGCACCGACTGGGCCGGACGGTCCATGACACGCGCCGCGCGGACCGTGGACGACTACGACGAGCTGTTCACCCCCATTCGCGAAGCGCGGCAGAAGGCCAGCGGGAACCAGCTGGGCAACCCGGCCAAGGCCGGGGAAGCGGTCGTGCACATCACCTCGGTCGAGCAGCCGCCGGCCCACCTCGTCCTGGGCTCGGACGCGCTGCGACTGGTCACCGCCGCGCGCACGGCCGTGGACGAGGACATCCGCGCGTGGGAGACGCTCTCCCGCACGACCGACTTCGCCGAGGGTGCTCAGCTCTGATGCCCGGCCACCACCCAGCGCGGAGCCGTCGCACCCCCGAGCGCAAGGGGGATGTCCGGGAGCGGGCCATTCTGGACACCTGTGAGGCCCTGCTGGCGCAAAAGGGCTACGACGCCATGACCGTCGGCGACATCGCCCAGGGCGCCGGCATCACACGCGGCGCCCTGTACTTCTACTTCGGCTCCAAGCAAGAAGTGGTCACGGCGCTCGTGGCCCGGACCGTCGAGCACCTGTGGGAACGGTCCCGGGCCACCGCGCAGGCCGACGAGCCACGCCAGGCCATCGCGGCAGCCATGCGGCGCACGGTCGAGCTGTGGAACGAGCACGGCCTGGTCATGCGCACGGCCATCGACCTGTCATTGACCTTGCCGGAGATCGGCGAGCTGTGGAGCCACACGGCTGACCTGTTCATCGCGGCCATCACCGCCGTCCTGGAACGCGCCGGCATCCAGGCCGGCGCCGA
This sequence comes from Streptomyces yongxingensis, assembly GCF_055597465.1. Taxonomy (NCBI): domain Bacteria; kingdom Bacillati; phylum Actinomycetota; class Actinomycetes; order Kitasatosporales; family Streptomycetaceae; genus Streptomyces; species Streptomyces yongxingensis. Next base: position 10,957,458 of record NZ_CM145717.1, on the reverse strand, counting down.
ACCGGACCAAGCCTCAGCGATGGCACGCGCCCTGTGCTGGATGATCGAGCGGACTTTCTACCACGCCTCACAGGAATCCCGCGAGAAGCTCCAAGAGGCGTCGGCGACATGCGAACACATCTGGCTGACCATCGCCGGTCTGACCACCTGAGTCATCTGCCACGCACGCGGCCTCGTCTCCCTGTTGTGCGACTCCGCACAGCTCGCCCCTGCCGGTCGTGGGCGCGGCGAGGCGCGGAACCATGGCTGACACCCTCACTGACGCGGGACGGCGTCCCGGTCGAGACCTTCACGCGTGCCACAGGGCAACCGGGCCGAGCGAGGACGATCGTGCCCGTCAGCCCGTGGGGTTCGACCACGTGGTCGAGCGCCTTCTCCAGCGGGGGTGCCTGCTCGCCTCGGTCGGCGGCGGCTTGCAAGGCGGCGCTCGCCATGCACATCCGCGCGCCGGCATGTGGGCCACCAACAGCACCGGCGACGCCCTGGCGCTGCTGGACCGGCGCCCTGCGTCCATCGAGGACGAGTGAACCGCCGGCGACGTCCACGCAGCGCTTAGGGATCGCTCTGGGCGGCGAGGCCAACGCACCCCTCTCGGTGGCACCGTTCAGACGAAGAAGGCGTTCATGCCGGTGACGTCGGACAGGTAGGTCTCGATGTTCGCGATCTTGCCGTCGCGGAGGCGGCAGACGGTGGAGAGGTACTCGTCGAGCTGGGCGTCGTCCCGGTGGGCGGTGTTGTGCAGGGACAGAGCCATGTTCTTGGAGCTGACCAGGATGTGCAGCAGTTCGAAGTTGAGGCCGTAGGAGGCGATCTTCTTCGCCCGTTCCACGACTGCTTCGGCGCCTTCGGCGGTGCCGGAGATGGTGTTGTCGCCGGGGAGTGACCAGGTGGCGTCGTCGGTGAGCAGGGTGCGGATGCCGTCCCAGTCGCGGGCGGTGAGATAGGCGTGGAACTTCTTGCCGAGCTGGTGCTGGGTCTCGTACGAGCTCATGGGGGTTCTCCTCAGTCGTTACTTAAAGCGGTGATCGCCGCTTTAAGCGGAGTCTAGGCACACCGACCACTAAAGCGCAACTCGATGCTTTAGACTGGGGCGCATGCCCGCCAAGAGCAAAGACACCCGCCCCGGCGGCCGCAGCGCCCGCGTGCGCGCCGCCATCCACCAGGCCACCGTGGACCTGGTACAGGAGATCGGACCCGAGAAGGTCACCATCCCCGCCGTAGCACGCCGCGCCGGCGTCAACCCCAGCTCCGTCTACCGCCGCTGGGGAACAACCTCCGGCCTCCTGGCGGACGTCGCCGCCCAACGCCAAGACAATGGAACCCCGGAACTGCTCGGCGATCTCCGCAAAGACCTCGAACAGGTCGCCGCGTGGACCCTCGACGACCTGTCCCGACCCGGAGGCGTGGCGTTCTTCCGCGCCGAAGTGGCACCCGACGTCGATGAGCGCCGAGCCGGGTTGCGCGAGTGCCTCAAGCGGGTCAGCACTCGATTCCAGGCCGCCTTGCAAGCCGCCGCCGACCGAGGCGAGGAGGCACCCCCGCTGGAGAAGGTGCTCGACCACGTGGTCGCACCCCTGTATTTCCGGGTTGTGTTCTCGATCCCGGAAACCAACGAGGACTACGCACGCGGCCTCGTCTCCCAGTTGTGCGACTCCGCACAACTGGCCCCTTCAACACCGCACACCGGGCCAGGCGCGAACGCGGAACAGCCCACACACGAATAATTGCGAACATCTCGATCAGGCCCCGGCGCCCACACCAGAAGGTCTTGGCCTCGCTGGAGCGGAGCCCAGCCGGTCGCCCTCGTAGCTGGTCCAGCCGGACGCCTCACTGTCCAACCGCCGCGGTGTGTCCCACTGCAGATGCACCTTTCCGCAGCCCGTCTTCGCCTTCCCGCTAGGGCAGGGACGCTGAGCGGCTGCGGTGCATTGCCATTCCGCCAGGACGCGGAATTCGCGAGCACGTCCACTGGGGCCACTACCGCAGCCAGGACCTGCTGCGGTGGGAGCCCCAGCCGCTCGTGCGTCGCTCTCCTCCGGGGTCATCTCATGAGTGGCCCGGCCATATCGTCGTCGAACTCGAGAGCTTCCAGGGCCCAGGATCCCAAGATCCGATGCATCGGACGCTCGGTACGGAGCCGCGAAACTCCACACAGCTGTAGTGGCTCGCGGCTGGTGCCGGAGACCGCCTTCGTGACCTGCAGCTTCTTCCGCAGCCTCACAGCGTGTCGGGCATCGGAGTCTCAGCTTCGTGTCGTTTCCTCCGCGGTCCGTCTTGATCGGAGCGGACCGCTGGCTTGTGACCTGGGCTGTCGCGCACTTTCCGAGTCGGCAGCCCGCGGGTCTCCCACCTGTACGGTTGCCAGGTAGTCGCGGGCTGCCGGAGTGGAACCCGCGTGGATAAGCCTCCGGGTGTGTGACGCGCTCGATCGCACTGTACGGCCCGGACGGACGGGTCAGCGCAGTCCGGCGAAGAGATCGGTCTCGGGTACGGCCGCGCCGGTGGCATCCTGGACACGTACGAAGGTCTCCATGCCCATCAACTCGCCGAACCTCTCCTTGCCCATCTTGAGAAAGAAGATGTTCTCGCCCTGACTGGCGTGCGCGGCCAGCGCGTCGAACTTCTGACCGCTGAACGCGGTGGTGTCCACCCACGTGGTGATCTCATCGTCGGGGAGGCCGATCTCGGCCATCGCGGCGGCCTCGGCGGGATCCGGCTCCGGCATGTCCTCATGGAACTCACGCATGATCTCCCCGAAGCGCTGCATCATCGAGCGGGGCATCGTCGTCCAGTACACCTTCGGTGCCAGCGCGGTCATCTCCAGTGCCGCCATCGTGATGCGGTGGGCCTGGATGTGGTCGGGGTGGCCGTAGAAGCCGTTCTCGTCATAGGTGACGACCACATCGGGTCGGTAGTGCCGCATGAGTTCCGCGAGTCGGGCGGCGCCTTCCTGCACGGGGGTCTGCCAGAAGGATCCGGGGGCGTCGTTGCTCGGCCAGCCCGTCATCCCGGAGTCGGCATAGTCCAGCATCTCCAGATCACTGACCTTCAGGACGTCACAGCTCACTTCAAGTTCTTGACGGCGCATCAAGGCGACGGCCGCCGGATCGTGTCCGGGATCGCCTGGCTTGACACCCCCCTTTCCGTCACCGCAACCGCCGTCGGTACACGTCACGAGAACCGTGCGGATGCCTTCCGCCGCGTACCGCGCGAGGACCCCTCCGGTTCCGGTGGCCTCGTCGTCGGGGTGAGCATGCACTGCCATGAGCGTCAAGGGCCGGTCAGTCATGAAACAGTTCTCCTGCAGAAATACGTCTTGGTCCGAGTGCGCGGCGGGCGTTCCGCGATCCCGGGGCCCGGATCCTGTCGGGGCGGATGACCTTGTTCCCACCCGTGCGACGCCGGTCCCTCGGTCGATGCAACAGTGTGACCGGACCTGCTGTTCCCGGCGCGGCCGCTTGGTCCGCGATGCGCGGTTTCGGTCCGGTCGCCTCGAACTGGTTCGTGGCGTTCATGACGATGCGGCCGTCGAACGGTCCCAGGCCCCGTACGGCGTCAGGGATCTCCTGCCATGGCACGGCCAGCAGCACCAGTCCCCCGCCGCGGCCTCCTCGCGCGCGCCCGCCTTCACCCCGAGGTCCGAGGCGAGTTCGGCCGGCGTCTCCGGCCCGCGGCTGTCGCTGAGCACGATGTCGTGGCCGTGCCTGAGCGCATGGCGAGCGACCGCGGTCGCGATCTGCCCGGCGCCCAGCGTGCCGATCCTCATGACTGTCCTTCGTGGTGGGTGAGCAGCACCGTTCCACGCTTACCGGGCCGGCCCACGTGGGCGACGGCCTCGGCGTGCTCCGCGAGATCGTAGGTCGCCGCGACGGTCAGCAGCTCGGGGTGGTCGACGGCGATCCGGACGGCTCTTTCGACGTCGGCGCGGCGTTCTTCAGGCGTGCGCAGGAGCCAGTGTCGTATGGTGACGCCGCGGACCGTGAGGCCGCGGTCGACAAGGTTGAGGGCCTCGACGGGGGTGCTGCCGGAGCCGAGGAACCCGTAGGTGATCAGGGTTCCACCGTCCATGAGCAGCTCGGCCAGGTCGGCGGTGAGCGATCCGGCCGACCGCGTCGAGGACGACCCGTGCACCACCGCCGATCTGATCGCGCACCTGGTCACGCCAGTCATCATCCGATGTGGAGATCGCGCCGTCACCGGGCTCGTTGCGCACCAGATTCACCAGCGGGACGCCGTCGGCCAGCGCGGAGACCAGGGTCCCGACCGACGACCTGGCTGCCGTCTGCACCACCGGTCCACCGCCCGCTTCTGCGATGGCTCGCAGCAGGAGCGAGGCGGTCAGCGGATTGCACAGCATGAGTGCCGCGGTGGCGTCCGAGACGCCCTCGGGCACGGGCACGGCCAGACTCGCCGGCACCGTGGCCCACTCCGCCCAGGTCCCGGGCACGGGAAAGAAGTCCACTCGGGCGCCGGGCACCAGGCCGCCGGGTCAGGAGTCGCCCGTGCCCCGGATCACCCAGGAGGAGAAGGCCCGCAACCGCCGCAACATCGTCGCCGCCGCCGCACGCCTGTTCCGCCTGCACGGCATCGACGGCGTGGGCATCGCGGATCTGATGAAGGAAGCCGGCCTCACGCACGGCGGTTTCTACAACCACTTCCCGTCGAAGGACGCGCTCGCGGTGGAAGTGTGCCGCGCCGCCTTCGAGCAGTCCCTCGGCGCGCTCGACGGAATGATCGAGGCGGGCGCGACGCCAGAGGGGACACCACTGGAACGGGCCGTGGCGGTCTACCTGTCCACCGACCACCGCGACCACCCCGACGGCGGCTGCCCCTCGTCGTCCCTGATCGCAGACGCGGACCGCGACGGTGAGAGCGTCCAGGACGCCTATGCGGAAGGAGTGGAAGGCTACCTGGTCGGCTTCACCGCCGAACTCATCCGGATGGGCCTTTCCCAACAGGACGCTCGGGCACGCGCGATCCGTTTGCTGAGCGAGCTGATCGGCTCGATGATGCTCGCCCGTGCGGTGTGTGAGGTCCGCCCCCAACTGTCCGACGAGATTCTCGGCAGCGTACGAGCACAGGCGCTGCAAATCGACCACGCCCCGAACTGATCACAGAGCCGATCCATGGCTCGGCATGTGATCTTTCACTGGAAGCTGATGTCCCGGTCACGGCAGGTCTGCCGCCAGGTGTTCCTGCTGTAGGCCCAGGCGTTGTCGGTCAGTACCCGCTCGTCGGTCACGCCGCGTGCGGCGAACCAGGCGGCCGCCCGTCGTAAGAAGGCCGCGCAGCTGGGGCCCTCTCGTCGGGCAGGTTCTCGGTGCAGGCCAGGCGTGAGTGGTCATCCAGAGCGGTATGCAGGAAGGCGTAGCCGGTCCCGCCGTTCAAGCACCCCTCACGGCGCCTCGCCCGTCACCGACGTCCCCGGACAACACACCTAGGCGCACGGAAGGGCGCCTGATCCGGGCGAATGCAAAGTGGCACGCGGGTAGCTGCCGAGAAAGAGGGTCCGGCCGTTGCGCCGACGCAGGGCCGCGACGACCGAACCGACCGGGGGCTCGTCGATATGGCCCTCGCATTCGAGGAGGAATGAGTAGCCGCCGAAGCCACCACCGCTGGGCCTGGACAGCACCGAAGTCAACGGGACCGATGTGCGGACGAACTCACATAGTACGGCGTGGAGTTCGCTTACCTTGTCCGCCAGTGGCACGACCAGGGTGCTGCGGTCGGCCCCCGTGGGCAAGGACCGCACCGTGCGTCGGGCGACCCTCACGAACCGGGTCACCGCATCCGGTCGGGCCCCGATGTCCTGTGCGACCACATCGAGCCCGTGCGCCAGGAGCGTCTTCGCCGAGGCGATGGCGGCGGCGCCAGGCGGGCGTGACCGGCCCACCTCTCGGGCGGCGTACGCGGTCGAAGGGGAGGTGACGAGATCGGCGTGCGGGAGGTGTGCGTCGATCCAGGTGCGGCACTGCGCGTGGGCGTGCGGATGTGTCAGCACCCGGCGTACCGACGCCAGGGAGCCGCCCGGCGGTACGGCGAGCGCGAACTCGACCCGGAGCAGTGTCTCGCCGGTGATGCACAGGTCCCCGCTGTGTGCGAGGGCGTCGACGGAGGCGGTGACGGCGCCCTCGACGGAGTTCTCCCAGGGGACGACCGCGGCGTCCGCCGTCCCGCCGCGGATGGCGTCGAGCGCCTGGCGGACACTCGGGTACGGTACGGCCTCCCCGGACCGTACCCCCAGGCCGGCGAGGGCGGCTTCGGTGAACGAACCGGACGGGCCCAGATAGGCGGTGGGCATGGGACGGAGCCTCCTTGGTCGAGTCGCGGGTCGCACAGCGTGGTGTAGCGCTCGCCACGACCGGGATGCACCCGGACGACCCCGCGACGCGGCCCGTATCCGCTTCTCCGGTCGGTGGCGCTCACGCGGAAACATCCTTCGGGTCCCGCAGGGGGATGTCAGGGAAGTGCGTCCGCAGGGTGCGGCGGATGCCGTCGTGCCACTCGACAGCGCAGTCGCCGATCAGCGACCGCCGCTTGGTGCTGTCGAAGGCATACGTCTCACGGGTGACGGCGGTCTTCTCGAGCTTTGCCTCGACACCCGTGATCGCGGACATGTACTCGACGCAGTCGGTCATGCCCACCGGCTCGTCACCGCCCCAGTTGACGACCGTCGCGGGCAGGCTCGCGATGCCCCACAGCAGCGGGACCTGGTGCACGAGATCGTCGGTGTGGATCAGTGATGCCCAGTTCTGGCCTTCGACCGGGACCGGGATGACCTCGCCGGCCAGCATCTTCTTGAAGTACATGACGGGCACGCCGCCGTAGGAGGCCGGACCGTAGGAGATGTTGAGGCGCGCGATGGTGGTGGGTACGCCGAGCGTACGAGCGTACGCGCGGGCGGTGCCCTCCGCCGCGATCTTGCAGACGGGGTACGTCGGCAGCCATTCGGCCACGCCGTCCAGGGGGTCGGTCTCTTTGTACTGGTGATCGAGGGTCTGGCGCTTGTAGAAGGCACCGGTCGACACGTGCAGAAATGCCTCCGCCGTGCGGCAATGCGTCATGAGCCGTCCGACGGCGACCGAGTTGACCTCGATGGCGGTGTCGAAGTCGCCGTCGTAGCCCCGGTGCACCGCGGAGTGCATGACGTGGGTGAAATCGTCGGGCAGCGAGTCGAGGGTGTCCTCGCCCATGTCCCAGCGGTGCGTCGTGATGCCCCGGGCGCGCAGATCGTCCTCGACGCCGGGGGTGGTGAAGCGGCCGAGGCACCATACCTCGTTGTCGGCGGCGAGGGCCTCGGCGACCGGGCGGGCCGCCTGACCGGTGCCCCCGGTGATCAGGATCTTCTTACGGTGCGTCACAAGAGTATCTCCCGCGCTCACGTGCCGTTGAGGGCCCGGTCGAGCTCGGCCCGGAGGATGGTCTGGAAGGTGGCGACGTGCTTGGGACCCATCAGCGTGTAGTGCTCGCCGGGCACGTCGAGGTAACGGTTCTCTTCTCGGGTGTGCTCGTCCCAGCGGCGCAGCTCGTTGTTGAGCCAGTCCTCCTTGGTTCCCCGCAGCGGGATGGCGTAGAAGACGCTCATCGAGCGCACGGTGCCGCTCGGCTGGTAGGTGCGGCCGAGTCCGGTCAGACCGTCGGCGAGGTCGGCCCAGGCCGTGAACCGGGGCAGATCGAGGTCCAGTTCGGTCAGCCGCTCTGGCGGGGCGATCTCGATCAGATGCTTGAGTTGCTCGTCCTTGGTGAGCGGACGCAGTCGGTCAGGCAGTTCGGCGGCCTGTTGCCTGGAGACCAGCTCCAGGAACATCGCCAGGTTGACGGCGGTCTCGATGTAGTCGAGTTCGTCCATGCGGTACTTGATGTGCGGCGGGAGGTTGAAGCTGCCGAGGAAGTCGACCCGCTCGCCCTCGGCCTCGAGGATCTTGGCTATCTCGAAGGCCACTGCCGAGCCGAAGGAGTAGCCGGCCAGCGCGTACGGGCCGTGCGGCTGCTTCTCGCGGATGGCGGCGGCGTAGGTACGGGCCATCTCGTCGAAGGACTCGAAGGGCTTCTCACCCGGGTTGAAGCCGCGCGCCCGCAGCGCGTAGAAGGGGCGCTCCTGTACGAAGTACTTGGCCAGGTTGACGAAGACAAGAACCTCGCCGACGCCCGGGTGGACGCAGAAGAGCGGTGTCTTGTCGCCACTGGTCTGCAGAGGGACGACCGGGTCGTACACGGCCGGGCCGGTGTCCTCGCCCCCCGCGAGCCGCTTGGCCAGCTCTCGGACGCTCGGCGCGGTGAGGATGGCGAGGACCGGCAGGTCCACGGCACCGAGCCGGCTGCCCGCCAGCCGCTTCATGCGCAGGATGTCCAGCGAGGTGCCGCCCAGGTCGAAGAAGCCGGCCGTGGCGCTGACCGTCTCGGGCGCCATGTCGAACAGCTCCGCGTAGATCCCGGCCAGGGCCCGCTCGGTCTCCCCCTCGGGAGCGACGTATCCGCCGAGGTGGCGCGTGACCAGGTCGTCGACGGCCGCCCGGTGCGCGGTGTAGTCGCCGGCTTCCAGGCGCTTTCGCATCAGTGAACGCTGGATCTTGCCGAGGCTGGTCTTGGGGAAGGCGCCCTCGGGCAGTGGCAGCAGCAGCGCCGGGCGGAAGCCCCAGGCCATGACGATGCTGTTGCGCACCGCGATGAGCAGGCGGTGCAGACCGGCCTCGTCGTCCGGGTCGAGGGTGGTCGCGAAGGCCACCACCAGCTGCTCGGTGTCGCTGCCCTCGGGACGGGTCGGGAAGGCCGCGACATACGACTTCCGTACCCCGTCGAGATCCTCCAGGAACGCCTCCAGCTCGTGGCTGAAGTAGTTCACACCGTTGACGATGATGCTGTCCTTGCTGCGCCCGACGAGGGTGAGCCTGCCGTCGACGAGGCGGCCCAGGTCGCCGGTGCGGAACCAGCCGTCGGCGGTGAAGGCGTCCATGGCGGCCTGCGTGTTGTTGAAGTACCCACCGGTGACCATCGGTCCGTTCAGCTGGACCTCGCCGACCTCGCCCTCGGCCGCCGGCACCCGGTCCTCGCCGTCCTCGCCGTCCTCGGCGGCTATCCGGATGATGAGCCCCGGCACCGGGCGGCCGACCGCCGCGAACTCCGCGTCGAGGTCCTTGTCGGGGAAGTCACGGTTGTAGATGCTGCCCGCGCAGGTCTCCGTCATGCCGAACGCCGGCCACAGCACGCCGCGGTCGAGTCCGTACGGAGCGAGGTTGTCCAGGAAGGTGACGCCGGTGGTCACCAGGTTGGCCTCACCACCAGAGATGATGTGCCGCAGACTGGACAGGTCCAGGGGCAGCTCGCCGGGCAGCTCCGCCAGGGCCTGGTTGATCAGGCCGAGCAGGAAGTTGGGCGTGAAGGTCATCGTTACGCGGTGCGCGTCGATGAGCCGTAGGAAGCGCACCGGGTCGCCGAGGATCGTGTCCGGCGTGGTCTGCAGCTGGGTCGCGCCGACCGACAACGGCAGCAGATGCGCCTCCAGCAGGGCCGCGACGTGATCGTAGGAGATCCAGTTGAGCGTGATGTCCGCCGAGGTGAGGCTCTGCGTCTCGGCCTTGGCCGCCATGGAGGCCAGCAGGTTGGCGTGGGTGAGCACGACGGCCTTGGAGTTGCCCGTGGACCCCGAGGTGAGGACCAGCAGGGCGACGTCCGTGGGACGGGCCCTGACGATCGTCATGTCCCCGGGCGCGATATCGCCCGCATGAGCGGTGAGGTCCTCGAGGACCATCACCTCCAGGCCCGGGACCTCGGGCATGTCGTCACACAACCGCGTCGTGGTGACCAACAGCGGGCCGTCGAGCAGGGAGTGGACGTGTCCGAGCTGAACACTCCACCTCTCTTGGTCGTTGCGCAGGGGAACCAGGGGGCAGGCGGTCATGCCACCGAGCAGACAGGCCCAGAAGGTGGGCAGGAAGTCGTCCGGCCGCTCCAGCAGCAGCACGATCGTGCGGCCGGCTTCCGCGCCACGGGCGCGCAGTCCCGCCAGAATCCGGCGGGCCTCGTCCAGCAGTTCGGGGTACGGCTGGAGCCGACTCTCCAGCACATCGTCCGCCAGGCAGTACCGGAGCCCGTTGTCCGGACAGTGCTCGGCAGCCTGGAGCAGCAGGTCGGCCAGGTGGTACGGGGCCTCCCGCTGGGACCGGGGAGCCGTCCGGACGGCGGTGGACACGAATTCCTGACTCATCATCATCGCCCCTCTCCTGAGTACATGTGCGAACTCCACTTCGCCAGGCTTTCGGAGCTTTGTCGTATTTCTTGGATCGAAGCTTTTCCGAGGGATGAGGGCATTGCGGCGCCGTCATGGATCAGACGTCTTCTCGGTTGCCCAGCCTTTTCCTGTGAGTCACTCGAGTGTTAAATCCCCCTCGATTTGCTGCTCATTTGACAGTGAGTCACCGTTCTTGACTCCGCAACTCCAGGGAAACCACGTTCGGTTGTTCTGGTGCTGAGATTCTCATCGCAAACCACGGAGCGTCAGACCGATTGGCGCAGTGCACGAAAGGGGCAATTCATGAGTGCTTGCCATCACAAGAACGCAATAAGCCAGGACTCTGGCACCATATCGGACGTGACGGGACGTCGGCGGTGGGTGGGCTTCGCCGGAACGCTGGTCTCCGCGGTGGCGATCATGGGCATCGCCGGGGCCGGGACGGCTTCCGCGGCAACGGAGACAAGCGTGGAGACACATCACGCGGCGGCACCCGAGTCCAGCCCCACCAGCCCCGTGGGCGAGTCGGTGGGCGCGTTGTGGCAGCACGTCGAGATGTACCACCTGAGTGACCCGTCGTGGGAGGTGACCAGCATGCTGACCGACCCCTCCGGAAACCTCAAGGTTCACGGGAAGATGCTGGACGACACCCTGTCCCCGGTCGTCGGGGCAGCCACCGAGGCCCTCGGCGGCTAGGTTCTCCCCAGGCGTGGCGGGGAAACCGGCCGCGCGTCGGCGGGGCCCGGGAATTTGCGAGCGACGACCCGGCCCCGCCGACGGGGAAATCCCGATTCCGAACACCATGGCATCAGACGGAGGGTGCGGCCCGAGCGGGGCGCGGAATTCGTGATCCGGTCGGCCGGGCTCAGCTGATTACTGGGGCAGCGGAGCGGGCATTCGTCCGTAAGTGGAACCACGGGCCAAAGGCGACATGTGACATGCAACCTACTCGCGACGTCGCATGGAGTTCACTGAGTCACCACATCAGTCCAGCCTCGGTGACCGTGGTACGGCCAGGAAAGGGGCGGCACGTGTACCACCAGCAGCCGAAGAATCTGCTGATGTCGTACTCGCCGAAGAAGCTCGGCCTTTTCTGGACACCGGAAAGGGCGCGCTGAAGCGTGCTGCAGAAGGCTGGCCGAGCCGTGCGTCACCCGGCGGGTTCGATACGGAGGACGGCGGCGGTGTCGAGGATTTCGACGACCTCCAGGCTCATGGCGTCGTTGATGGTCGCGGCGTGTCCCTCGCCGCAGCTGAGCCCGACGCCGCCTCCGCCCTCCGACGACACGCCGCCGCCACCGGAACAGCCCGAAACGCTGAAGCCCGACCCCGTCAGCTGTGCGACCATCTCGACCTTGCCGCCGGTGACCGCCTTCACCTCGATGGGCCCGAGGCCGTACGTTTCCGGCACTGTCACGACGTCCCCCACGGCGACCTCGATCTCGCACGTCCCGTCAGCGCACGGCCCGGTCGGCGAGGGCGACGGCGTGGCCGTCTCCGTGAGGTCGGACGCCCGTGACCCGGAGCCGGACCGGCTGGGCCGGCCCTCGGCGGAAGACGCGTCCGAAGAATCCGAGGAACACGACGGGAGAGCTGCGAACACGACAGCGACAACGACGGCGAAGACGGCGGTGGATGACGTTCTTCTACGCATCATGGTCGCCATGGAACCCCGCCACGACCGGGACCCCTCCCGGCCGCCCGGCGGGCGCGCCACCCAGACGCCCCGGACGTTCGCCACCGCGCTGTGACCAACGCCGCGCCCATCTACGGTGGCCGGACCGCGCCGTAAAGGCGATGCCCCTGGCGGTGGTTGGTGTGGTGTGCGACTCGCCGCCGAGCGAACGGGGAATACGCCTGGCGCGTCTCACCAGGCTGCGCATGTCAGCTCGTTAAGCGACCACGCCCAGACGATCTTGTCGATGGACAAGCGCCCACGACCAGCGCGAGACACGACCAAGGGTTCACACAAGCCAACGGCTTCTCGGTATGGGCGCTCTGGACAACGGTGGCGCTGTGGGAGCCGCCGTTCCCGGCGTGGTGGGCGGGCCTTCTGGCCGGATTCCTCGCTGCGGTGGGCAGTGGCGCGTTGTGCCTCTTCGCGCTCAAAGACTTCGGTGAGCCGCTGGAGGTGGTGGAGTGGGCGCTACTGGTGACGCTGCTGGCCCCGCTGGCGAGCGTGTTCGTGTGGATGGTGACGGCCTCGGAGGTGGGCACGTCGGGACTCGGGCGGGCGCTGATCCCCGTCATGGGCACGATCGTCGCAACCTGGGTGACGACCGGGACCTTCAAAGCAATCTGCAGCGAGTGACGGGACGCGGACCTTTCGATTCCCAGTGCGGGTTTGATCACTGAGACGACAGCTCGAGGCACGGCTCTGCGGACTCCACCCCAGCTGGCACAGCACCCGATACCCCCGGCGTGTCTGCGTCACACGACAGGGTTCGCTGGCAAGGAAGCCCGAACGGCTGGACCACTGTCAAACGCCTCGGTCGAATGACAGCGGCCAGCCGCGCGACTCTGCGCCATGCCCCTTGCCAGTGCTGTGGTCAGGGAGTGTCACCCGACCGGTCGAAGTGGTCCGGGTCCCCGGAGCGCGGGTCGTACAGCGACTGCGGACACCGTAGATCCATCGTCCGAACAGCTGGGACTTCTGCACGCCATTTCGTTCAAGCCCCCCTCGGGCCCGCTCACGCAGACGTCCCGCCCGCCACGCCCCAGCCTCCGGGAAGGTTCGGACAGGGCGCGGCGTTGCTGTTCCTCGCGGGCAATCTGTTCGGCGAGGACGTCACGGTCGACGTACGGGTCGGCCGCGTTCGCGGTGCGCCGTTCGGCCTCGCTGGCCAGGCCAAAGACTCGGAACGCTCAACGCTTCAGATCGAGCGAGGCGGCCAATGCCTCGAACAGCCAGATCTGGGCGAACCCGAGGTTGTGCGCCTGGTCGTCTCTGATGACGCTGACCAGATGCCAGTATCGTTGAAAGACCGGAGCCCGGAGCCTGGCCGAGAGGACCCGGCCCGCATGCCGACGGAAGTCGGCGGTGTCCTGTGCACCACTAGCGCGTGCAATAGCTGACACGTAGCTGTCGAGAGCTTCGCCCGGCTGGGGTGGGACCCCCCGCTTCAGATGGTCGGTGGCCATCGAACAGGCGGCGAGAAGTCCCGAGAGGAAAGAGGCTGGGTCCTGGACCGACGGCCAGGCCGCGAATGCCCCAGCTTCAGGTCGAGCTACCAGCACCTGAAGTTCGGCGTAGGCAAGAACGCTCTGCGCCGTCGGGTCGTGCGGTGCCTGAGGGATCGCCGCGGCGCTGACCGCCTCCACCAGCCGTGCCGGGACGGATGCGAACGCCCGCTCCCAGGACCGGACCAGCTCCGGATGGGCATGCGCCATCTGACCTTCCCCCGGCAGCCGCTGGACGCGTGACAGGATCTCCAGTCGTTCCAGCCGCTCGTCGCCAGGGCAGTCGTCCAGGGCCTGCAGGGTGGCCTGGCGCCACCGCAGCTCGGCTAATCGCTCCTGCACGGCGCCAAGCTCGGCGGTCACCAAGTCGGCGAGGGAGCGTTCGCCGGTAACCACCTGGGTGATGGTGGCGATCGGCACCTCAAGCGCTCGCAGCCGCCGTATCAGGCGCAGTCGTTCAAGCGCCTCGGTGCCATAGCGTCGGTGGCCGCCGGTACTGCGCTCGGCCTCGGGCAGGAGCCCGCTGTCGGAGTAGTAGCGGATCGTCTTCACAGGGAGCCCGGTTCGGGCAGCGAGATCACCAATGCTCCATGTGTTCTTCATCACAGCCCCTTGAACCTCCAGCGTACGGGAGCTTTTACCATACGAATCGCCGATCACAGAACGCAGAGCACCAACCGGCCAACTGTGTTCCCAGGCGGCAGCAGGAACTTGAGACAACTGTTCGTTCGGCATGAGCCCTGGGTCCCGAACAACTCGAGACTGGAGCCTCTTATGAAGCAGTTACGCAAGGCAGGCAGGTGGGCAGCGCTGGTGAGTGGCGCAGCCGCGGCCACAGCGTTCGCCGTGTCTCCGGCACAAGCCGATGTACAAGCCCCGCAGGACTACGTGTGCACTGTGGGCGAGTTCTGCGCCTACCAGTGGGCCGGCGGGCAGGGGGCGAAGGCATCGCTGAGAACGAACGTCTACGACCTGGGCGGTTGGAACAGCGGGATCCTCAACGACCACGTCTACTCCGTCTTCAACGCCACAGGCAGCGACTGGTGCCTGTACAAGCATGCCGGCTATGACACTCTGGTCCGTGTGATCAGTAAAGGCTGGGCCGGAGACCTTCCGACCGATCTCGGAATCAGCTCGATGAGGAGTTGCTGACCCGATCGATTCGGAACAACGGTCACGTCGGTAACCCCGCCGGGGCTGGGCAGCGTCCACTGCTCTGCCCCGGCGGAGTCACAACCGACCGCGCCCCGAAGATCCAGCGAACCCTGGCTTCCTTGGGAGCCTGGGTCGTCTTCGCGGCCCCGGACTGCCCTTGGGGGCGCGCTTCAGAAGTGACCGCCCTCGCCCAGGTCCACGCCGTCGGCGCCCGCCTTCCGTGCGGTGTTGAGGCACGTCCTCCAGCCCCATGGCGAAGTCGTCCGGGAGCCCGTGCAAGGGCTGGCCCGGCCGGGTCAGCCCCATCACGCGCACCCGGAGCCAGGAGCGGACCGCGGGCGGGATCGAGGTGGCGCCCTCGTCGAGGGGCACCGGCCGGGACCGACCTGGCTCTCACGGACGCCTACTTCGAGAAGATGGTCGCGGTGTGGCAGCCGACGGGCCTGCGCGCCATCGAGGGCCTGGCGCACTGGGACATGGACGCGGCGCTGCGCGAGACGACGCAGCCGATCACCGTGTTCGCCATGCGCGACCTGGTGACGCAGGAGGCGATCGACCGCTACGGGGACCGCCTCGACATCGCGCTCGTCGACCTGGCCACCACTTGGTGGAGTCCCTCGAAGCCACGGCGAAGCTTCTGGCCGACGTGAGGAGCTGATGAGGCGGCGGTGTGGGCCGTGGAAGGGCTCACGGCCCACACCGCCGCGAACCGTATCGCCGTGTGGCGGCAACCCGGTCATCGCGATCGGCGCTACCGGCTTGCTACTTCGTGAGGAAGAGGGTTCGGCTGTGTCCGGCCCAGAGTTCACGGGACCCGAGAGGAGCCCGCTGCGACTGCGGGACGTCAGTGTCCCCAATCGAGTGTGGATGTCCCCGACGGCCCAATGCGCCGCGAGCCCTGATGGGAAGCCGACCGCCGGCTCCGACAAGGAGTCCCAGGCAGTCTCCATGCTCGCCCTGCACCTGCTCCAGTCCGCGCTGGTGCACGTCAACGCCCTGCTCCTCCAGGACATCCCGAGCGATGAGGAGTGGCAGAACAGGCTCACCAACGTCGACCGGCGGGCTCTGTCCCCGCCGTTCTGGGCCCATGCCAACCCCTACGGCCGCGCCGGGATCGTCCACTGCCCAGTCAGCGGTGGCTGGCCAGGCTCGGCCTCGCTGGCGACCGAGGGCCTCTGGCCCTTGTTCTTGCCCGAGGTGATGACCAGCTTCTGGGCGATCTGCGGTACGGGCACGCCGTTGGCCCGCAGGCTGCGGGCGTAGTCGGCCATGTCGTCGTCGACGATCTTGGGGCGTCCGCCGTGACGGCCGCGCTCGCGGGCGGACGCCTGGCCCTCCAGGGACTTCTCCCGGATGTACTCGCGCTCCGGAGAGCGAGGCGGGGTCCGGGGACTTCGTCGACTTGGAGGGCGGTGAAGTCGGCGTGGGCCTGCTCGACGGCTTCGGGGTACGCCTCGCGCTTGGCATGCTCGGCGAGCGCCCGGTAGAGGGGTGTGACCCAGATACGCGTCAAAGGGACAATGAGTTGATCTCGAAGCCCTGACGGGCGGCCAGAGTGCCCCGGAAAGAGGCAACAGCCTCGCACGAGGGTGATGCTGTGGCCTTTGCTCCCCTGGGCGGGCACGGTCCCCCGGTAGCGTCCCGCCGTACGCGATGTGAACGGCGGGGCCGCGGTGGCGAAGCGGTGGGTCCGGTACGTGATGCCGGTGATGGTCGAGGTCGACTGCGACGACGACAAGGTGACCTGGGTGGTCACGCTCCCGGAGGAGGTCCGTGAGGACCGCGACGACATGGGGCACTTCCTCATCTACGACGAGGAGTTCGTCCGCCGGGACGGCGACGGACAGCAGTTCTGCGTCGGCGAACCCCAGTGAGCACTGTGCATCATGAAAGCTGCCCGTCAGATGGTCTGGTGTGTGCAGCCGTCGGGAGGCTCGGGCTGGTCCGGGGCGGTAGTCCACCAACAAGGTCATCCGTCAGCGGGCGACTTCCCGCTTCGTCAGCACCAGCAGGGCCCGCACCAGCGCGGTCGCCCACCTCGGCAGGGCCAACGCCTCGGACCGTCGGGCACCGGCTCGCGAGGCGAAGGGCAGGCAGCCTGAAGAGATGGGGGTGAGACGTCCTTTCCGTCCCTGAAGCGTCCGCACCTGCTACGGCGTGCCGGCGAGCCTGCCCATCACGTCGTACACCTGCTGCGGAGTCAGCGGGGCTACGGAAAGCGCTCCTTGAGCTGGTTCCGTGTCCAGCCCCTCGAGCAGGAAGGCGACTTGGCGGCGCCAGGCGTCGGGCGCGGTGTCCGCGACCGCGCGGGCGAGCAGGGCGTTGGTGCCGAAGAAGAGCAGGAGGTCCTCGCTGGTGAAGTCTGGCCGGATGGCGCCGGCCAGCTGGGCTCGTTCGATGATCCGTGTGGCGGCGTCCCGCGCCCGGCCGCAGATGGCCATCAGGCACTCGGCGGCCGGATAGCGTCCGCTGACGACGTCGGCGACCGCGGGATCGGTGGCCTGCAGTTCACAGACCTTCTCGAGGTAGTACGCGAACCCCTCCCGGGGGTCTTCGAAGGACAGGGCGTGCTCGGCGGCTTCGTCGAGACGGTCGGCGGCCAGTCCGGTCACCACTTCGTCAATGAGCGCCTCGCGGGTGCCGAAGAGGTTGTAGAGCGTGCCGTGACTGACACCGGCCCGGCGGGCGATTTCTTTCAGGGGCACCTTCAGGCCGCGTTCCTGGAAGAGCTCGGCGGCGGCTGCTCGCAGCTTCTCCGCGTTCCGTTGCGCGTCGGCCCGCATCCGGTCGTTCCTCCTGGCTGTGACATTGCGGCTTCCATGGTCGCGTCCCCCCAGCAGATTAACTTGACCCGTGGGTCATGTTGAGTGTTACCGTTGGCAGGCAACTTGACCCAAGGGTCAAGAATTGTTGCGGCAAGGAGCAGTCCGATGTCCAAAGTGATCGCCGTCCTCGGTGCCGGTACCGGCCTGGGTGTGTCCGTGGCCCGCCGCTTCGGGCGCGAAGGTTTCCGGGTCGCCCTGGTGGCCCGCCGCAAGGACCGGCTGGACACCCTCGTCGAGGTGCTCGCCGGCGAAGGCATTCAGGCGGTCGCGTTCTCCGCCGATCTTTCCAAGCCCGCCGAGGTGCCCGCTCTCGTCGAGGCGATCCGTGACCGCTTCGGCCGGATCGACGTGGTCGCGTACGGGCCGATCAGCGGTGACCAGGGCTTCACCCCGGCCGCCAAGCTGGACGCGGCAACTTTGCAGGGCCTGTCCCCGCTCCTGCTGTTCACCCCGGTCGAGGTGGTCCGGGCAGTGCTGCCGGAGTGGACCGAGCGCGGCGAGGGTGCCTTCCTGCTCGCTCAGGGCTACTCAGCGGCGCAGCCGATGCCCCACCTCAGCGGCCTGGGCCCCGTGATGTCCGCCACCCGCAACTACCTGTACTCCCTCAACGCCGAGCTGGCTGACACGGGCATCTACGTCGGAGCCCTGACCATCGCGTCCCTGATCGCCCGCAGCGAGGTGTCCGCCGCGGCCCAGGCCGCCTTCGAGTCGGCCGACGGTCCGCACTTCCCGGTCGTCGACCCGGACGACCTCGCAGAGCACTACTGGGACATGTACACCAAGCGCGACCGCGTCGAGCAGCTCCACCCCGAGTCGCTGACTCCACAGGCCACGGCATAGCAGGACTCCGGCACCTCTTTCCATCGGGCCCGTTCGGGAGCAGGTCGAGCGCGTGGATGCACATGACGCGAGTGGCGTGCCTCGTGACGTCGCAGGTCCCGGTTCCGGTGTGACGACGGCTGCGGCCGACTGCTGTGGATCTCCGCAGTGCGGCCCGGACGCACCTCCGAGATCACCGCCTGCTGTCAGCTTCGGTTTGGTGACGATTCTTATCTAGACCTGGCGCCTGTCTGCCCGGGTCAGAGCAGCGTGAATGGCTGAGGGACGTAAGGTCAGTCTCGTCAACGCAGGTCGTCAATGGAGGACTGGCCGCGGGAGTGTTGAAGCGGGCTCACAGGTAGCAGCCGACTGCCGAGAAGTACTGCGCAGGCCCCGACGGTCAGCAGCCCGCCGGCGAGGAAGACCCCTCGCACGTCGGCGAGTGGCAGGACCAGTGCCCCGATTGCGGCGCCGGCCGCGATGCCGGCGTTGTAGGCGCCTGAGTTCGCAGCGAGGGCGATATCCGTGCGGCCCGGCGCGCAGTGCAGCATCTCGTTCTGGGTGACCATGAACACCGGTCCGAGCGCTCCGCCCATGAGGACCATGAACGTCACCGCTGCGACCGGATGAGTGCCGACTGCGTGCAGGCCGAGCATGCCTACCGCCTGCGTGGCTATGGCCGTGGGTAGCGCGGACTGTGGGAAGCGGTCCAGCAGCGCTCCTGTGATGCTCACCCCGGCCAGACAGGCGACACCGAAAACCACGAGCAGGACGCTGACCGTGCTCGAGGAGAATCCGCTCACGTCGCCCAGGAACTTCACGATGTACGTGTATCCGGTGAAGGCCCCGGTGGCGGACAGGGTCCCGGCCGTCAGCACGGTCGCGAACCGCCGGACGTCGGGACTGGTCGCGTAGGCGGCGGGTTCTTCCTCCGGAGGCGAGGTCGGCAGCAGAACGGCAATCGTCACCAGAGAGACGAGTCCCAGAGCCGCCAGCATGGCGACGGGCATCTGCCAGTCGCTCTGTCGGCCCAGCCAGGTCCCGGCGGGAACACCGAGCACGAGGGCGAGAGAACCTGCGACGGACAGCGCACCGACCACACGCCCGCGGACCTCGGGCGCGAACAGGCCCACCGCGACCGGCCCCATTACGGCCCAGAACAGCGCCTGGGCGAGCGCGGTCAGCAGCCGCGCCATGAGCAAAAGCCAGTAGGAGGGGGCCAGGCTCGCGATCAGACTGGACACGACAAGCGCGGTCAGTAGCCCTGTGAGCACATGGCGTCGGGGCACGGCCCGCGTGACGTGGACGAGCGGCAGAGACGCGAGTGCCACCGCCACGGCGTAGCCGGTGACCAGGAGACCGACCGCTGACACTGACACCCGAAGGCTTGCGGAGATGAGCTCCAGCAGGCCGATCGGCAGGTTCTCCGCTGTGTTGAAGGTGAAGGCGGCGAGCATCAGGACCGCGAGCACCGCTGACCTGTGCCATAGAGCCGGTTGCCGCGTGATCCTATGGCCCCTTGCTGCCCTCGCTCGTTGCTCTTGCTCCGTGGCACCCTCCATGGAGCTACCTCACTGGGCCTCCGGTCACGCCGCAACCGAATTCATCTGCCGCAGAGGCGCTCAAATGATCAGGCATGGCCTTCAGGGCCGTTCGGCGCGGGTTCGAGAACACGCTCGCGGATCATCTGCCGCAGGCTCGTGCGGGTCGCGGCCAGGTCTCGCTCAAGCTCCTGGACGTGATCGGCGAGTGGTCGGAGTCCGGTGAGTTCGTGTTCGAGCTTCCTGTTGGCTTCGGTGAGTTCGCTGATCCGCTCGGTCAGTTTCCGGTTGCTGATCTGGTCAAGCTGGGGTCCGAGCTGCTGCCGCATGGCGGTCCGGAGCTGATCGCGTTCGGCGCGGAGTTCCTTGATCTCTTCCCGGGCCATGGCTAGGCCCGTGTGCAGGCTGACGGTGCTTGCTTTGCGGCCTTCGGCGGCTGCGGTGACAGGAGCCTGTTCCTGCCGCTGGATGGCCGCCTGGACGTGTTCGTCGACCAGCAGGGTTTCGCGATCCCGTGCCGGTCGGTGACCATCAGGCTGAGCGTGCCGACCGCCTGGCGCTTGCGCCAGAAGCCATTTCACTTGGCCGGCCTGCGGTGACATATGAGGATCGCGGCGATGATGGTGAAGGCGAGGAAGTGTTCCGGATTGCGCTCGTGCTTGCCTCGCTGAACCTGCCCAGGGAGGCGGGCGGGCATCCGGCCGCGCTGCTGGAGGGCACCTACCGGGAGGTCGTCGCCCGGGTCCCGGACAACGCGCAGATCGCCTTCGACGACGACGGCCGCCTGCACTTCGCGGTCCCGGAGCCGGAACCCGAACCGGCCTCCCTGCTGGAGTTGCGGGCCGCAGTGAACGCGATGCTGCCGAGGGTGGACCTGCCCGAGGAGCTGCCGGAGGTGTTCTCCTGTACGGCGCCGAACAGGCGTTCCTGCCGGCTCCCCGACCTGCCTGGCGGCCTACGGCCCCTCCGGGACAAGCACGCGGCCGACAACCAGTGAGGCCCTTGGCTCAGAGGGCGGTGTGCGGGGCGAGGAGGCTGGTGCCGCACCAGTTCTGCTGGTGGAGGTGGTCGAGCACGGCTGCCTCCGCCGAACCTGGGTGGCGGCGTGTACCGACGATGACGGGTTCGGTCAGGGAAGGCAGGAACGGGCGGGCTAGCCGTTCGAAGCTTTCGGGTACGGCCGATGCCGGAACCACGGTGACGCCCAAGCCCTGGGCTGCCAGTCGCACGGCGGTGGAGATCTGTGACGCTCGGGCCACCGTGGGCGGGCTGATGCCCGCGTCGGCGAGCAGGCGGGCGAGGTATTCGTCGAGCAGGCTGGCGCGGCGGAAGCGCACCCATCCCTGCGTCGCGAGGTCTGCCATGCGCAGGGCCCTGTCGCTGGCGAGGAGCGGGTGTCCCTCGGGCAGGACGGCGACATAGGTCTCCTCGCCCAGGGCGTGGATGTCGAATGTGCAGCCGGTGGGGATGCGATGGACGAGGACCATGTCGAGCGTTCCCTGGCGGGCCAGCCGTTCCATATCCGCTGGATCGGGCTCCTCGTGGAGAATGACCTGGAGTTTCGGGTGGCGGTGACGGAGCCGGCCCAGTGCCAGAGGGAGCTGTCGTGCTCCCAGGCCCATGTGGACGGCGATGATGAGTTCACCGGCCAGCTCCCCGGAGGCGGCACGGGCAGCCAGGACGGCTCTGCGGGACGCGGTGGTCGCGATCTCTGCCTCGGCGAGGAAGGCGCGTCCGGCCATGGTCACTGTGACCCCACCCGATGTCCGAGTGAACAGCTGCACACCGAGGTGCTTTTCCAGAGCGCCGATCTGCTGCGACAAGGACGGCTGCGTGACGCGCAGACGCTCAGCAGCCGCTGTCATGGAGCCTTCTTCGGCCACAGCCAGAGCGTATTCGTATTGCCTCAGGTTCATCCGCTTCCCCTTTCCGGGGGCATAGGCAATGCCAATCTCGGGTATGCGCGGACACTATTTGTCTCTATGTCTCGCGGATCCTACCGTGATGCATGTCCGGTGGATGGCCGCCACCGAAAGCGGTGGCCATCAGGGCGGGAGTCGGTACGGGTGCGCCTGCGAGGGGCCCGTGGTGGCGAGGCCGCCCGGCGGGTTCTGCTCGACAACGCATCGTCCAGATCTCAGGCAGTTGCCCCGGAGGCCCGCGTCACCCGAACGCTCACCAACATGGACGGGAGTGGCAATCATGGCAAATCAGACAGGTGTTAGCCGCGGCGACGGAGTATCGCCGAAGAACGCCGATTCGAGACTGGCGGGAAAGGTCGCGCTGGTGACGGGTGCTTCCAAGGGCATCGGGGCGGGCATCGCGCGGGAATTCGCTGCGGCCGGAGCGTCGGTCGTGGTCAACTACGCCTCCAGTGCCGCTGGCGCCGAGCGGGTGGTGCGGGACATCCAGGCGCGAGGGGGGACCGCGATCGCCGTGCAGGGCGACGTGTCGGTGCCTGCGGATGTTGAGCGCCTCTTCGCCAGGACCGTAGACGCGTACGGCCGGTTCGACATCCTCGTCAACAATGCCGGTGTCTATCACGCACAGCCGCTGGAGACCGTCACGCAGCAGGAGATCGACCGTCAGCTTTCCGTCAACGTGACCGGACCGATCCGTATGATCCAGGAAGCCCTTAAGTACTTCGGGTCCGACGGCGGGTCGGTCATCAACATCGGATCGCTGGACAGCGCCCGCGCGGTGCCGGGGATGTCGGTGTACGCCGCGACGAAGGGCGCCGTCGATGCCTTGACGCGAGTCCTGGCCGCCGAGCTCGGCCCTCGCGGGATCCGAGTGAACACCCTGGCCCCTGGCGGTGTGGAGACGGAAGGTATCCACGCGGCCGGCTTCATCGGCAGTGACGCCGAGACGGACATGATCGGGCGCACCCCCCTGGGCCGTATCGGTCAGCCCAAGGATCTGGCGCGGGCGGCGGTCTTCTTCGCCTCCGACGACGCCGCATGGGTCACCGGAGAGCGCCTCACCGCCTCTGGCGGCCTGCGAACCTGACACACCCTGACAACGCCGGAGTCTGCGCAAGGTCGGACCCGTCGAGGAGTACACCGCAGCCGATGTGAGCGCCGTGCTCGACGTGAACGTCGTCGGGATCGTGCGCGTCACGCACGCCTTCCTCCCGCTGCTGCGCAAGTCGCCGAACCCCGTCATCGTCAACGTGTCCAGCGGGATGGGCTCCTTCAGCATGACCCAGGACCCGGCGCGGATCGAGTCGCAGTATGCCCTGCCCCTCTACTGCGCCTCGAAGGCCGCGGTCACGATGCTCACGACGCAGTACGCCAAGGAACTGAAGGACGTGAAGGTCAACGCCGCAGACCCCGGGCAGACCGCGACCGACTTCACCGGCGGCCTCGGACACAGCGTCGCCGACGGCGCCGAGTCCATCGTGACCCTCGCGACGATCGGCCCGGACGGGCCGACGGGACAGTTCATCGACCGATCCGGGAACCTCCCGTGGTGAACCTGCCCTGAGCTCAGGACCGGTCCACCCGCCGCCCTGCGCGTACCTCATGCTCGTAATCTCTACGCTCAGTGATCACGAAGGACGGCCGTGCCCGCGCTGCCGGCTTGCCTGCTCGAACCCGTGTGGGACCAGTTCGCCGCGCTCCTCCCCGTCCGGGAGGAGTTCGTCGTCGTCCACCCGCTGGGCTGTCACCGCCGCCGGATCCCCGACCGAACCGTCTTCGAGCACATCGTGCTCGCGCTGGTCCATGGTTCCGGCTACGAGCGGATCTCCACCCCCGGATGCTCGGACCGCACCATCCGCCGACGCCTCAAAGAGTGGACCCGGCAAGGGATTTCCAAAGCGCTGCACGCTCTCGCCCTGGACGCCGCGCAGGAGCAGGTCGTCATGCTGCCGGACACCGTGAACGTCAACCTCGACCGGGGCTAGGACAGCGTCAAGTCCCGTGCGTTGCTAGCCCCCTCGACCCGAGTGCCCAGGAGATTGTCCCCGTCCCATCCCCGAAACGCGCGAGAGGGGGCCGGCCCCGGAGAACGGGTCAACGCCACGGCGTCGGCCGGAACTCCGACGAGTACCGATGTTCTGTGGACATACGCCGTGTTGCCTCATGCCGTGTTGCGGCTGAGGGAGTCACGTGGCGTACGAATGGCATCTGTTCTGGGTGGGCGACCGGGGGCAATCCGGCTGGAGGCCGACCCGTGCCCGGCTGGGAGGAGTTGGAAGATGCTGCGGCACTCCATGGCCCTGCGGACGCTGATCGCGCTTCACGCGCGCTTTCCGCACCGTCTATGGCATCCCACCCAAGGAGTACCGCCACCAAGCCCATCGCATCGCCGAGTAGACGCATCGCCAAATAGGTGTGCGCTCAGTGCTAACGAAATCCATGCTGCTGCCACCTACCGTGAAAGCACTCGCTGGCGAACAGGACCGATCCCAGCGTGACCCAAGGTAAGAGGAGCACATGCGTGATGGGGGATTTCATGAGTAGGAAACTGTACGTGGGCGCGATAGCCGGAGTGATGGCTCTCGGGACCGTCGGCGTCGGCACTGCCCAGGCGGTGCCGGTCCGTGACTCGACGGCTGCGCGTGTGGTCTCCGCTCACCGCGCCGTCGCTGTGTCAGGCGACTGCACCGACTGGAACCGGGCGGTCGGTATTCCATTCAGGTGGAGCAGTGAGATAAAGGCTCCCTGTGGGTTCGCTGGGTACCCCGGCCTCAAGATGACCTATTCATGGTCCGCGGAGAGGGGAAACCCATGCATCAAGGTCAAGGGTTATCCCGGTGGCGCGAGGAAGTGGTACAACGCCGGCTGCGGGAGTAGGGGATCAATTACTGTGCCGTGGGGTGACACCCTCGCCCACAAGGGGATTAAGGTCAAGGGCGCTTCTCTCTTCGTGTGGCGCTGAAACTCTGAACGAAGCGCATACGGGCCGGCCCGTGCCTGCTCCCCGGGGCGGATGCGTTCTCGGGTGACG
This sequence comes from Streptomyces yongxingensis, assembly GCF_055597465.1. Classification (NCBI taxonomy): domain Bacteria; kingdom Bacillati; phylum Actinomycetota; class Actinomycetes; order Kitasatosporales; family Streptomycetaceae; genus Streptomyces; species Streptomyces yongxingensis. The sequence goes on along the minus strand of NZ_CM145717.1, from coordinate 10,932,757 downwards.
AGGTGAAGGTTCGCCCTGATGGGGCGGTCTGCGGCCGATTGGCCCGACTGGATACAACGAGCGCGACCCCTGATGATCAAGGTTGCCCGAAGCCAAAGATCACGAACAGGGGTCGCGTTCGCGTGCCTGCGGCATTCGCATGATCGTCGCAACGTTGCAGACTCGTGGTGCCCAGAGCAGCAGCGAAAGCTTGGGTCGGGGTCTGCTAACTCAAGGTCTTACGGGGTCGATTGATGAGCCGACTTGCAATCCGTGACGGGGGCCACCGTATTATCCGCCGCAAAAACAACGGATATCGCTGACCTGGGACGATGCCGCTGGAACCGACGGAGATCTCGTTGAAGACCTGCCCCGTAGTCGCCGACGGTGGGGTCAGCAGTCCTCCTCGTGCCCGTGTCCTGGGGAGCGGCAGGGTCGTTCACCATGCAGTGCGGTAAGCCGTTGATACGACAGGGTCGCCGTATGTGACTGCTTGCGGTGGGGGTTATCGGTGGCGACCCGTGTGTTCGCGGATGACGAGCTGGCGCGGCTGCGCGGCTTTCCGGAGATCAGCAAGGAAGAGCTGATCCGGTTCTTCACGCTGACGTCGGCGGACATGGGGTTTATCGATCCGGGCCGGGGCCGTAGCCCGAAGGACCGGCTGGGGCTGGCAGTGCAGCTGTGCACGCTGCCGTGGCTCGGGTTCGTTCCGGACGATGTCGCCTCGGCGCCGGTGGCGGCGGTGGCGGCGGTGGCCCGGTTGTCCGGGCACTTGCGGATCCCCGTGGGCGAGCTGCGGTTCTACGGAGAGCGGTGGCAGACCCGCACGGGGCATCTGCGTGAGGTGATGCGGTACCTGAACTGGAAGTCGGCGAAGGCGCTGGAGCTGAAGGAGCTGGACGAGTTCCGGCTCGCCCGCGCGATGGAACACGACTCGCCGTCCCTTCTGTTCCGTCTGGCCTGTGAGCATCCGGCCCCTTCGCGGGTGGTGCGGCCCGGGGTGGTGAAGCTGCTGGAGCGAGTGGCCACGGCGCGGGCGGAGGCGGGGCGGGAGACGTACCAGCGGGTGCGGCATCTGCCGACGCCGAAGCTGATGGGCGAGCTCGACGGGCTGCTGACGGTGCTGGCGCAGTCTGCCGCCGATGTGCTGGACGAGGTCATCGGCCTGTTCGATCAGGCCGTCTCCGCGCGGGAGAGCCGGGCGCTCACCAAGATGCGCGACGAGCCGGCGGCCCGCGCCGCGGCCGGGGAGGGACGGCAGGCGCTGCTGGACGAGATCCTTCCCGTCCTGGTGGACACCCGGGATCGAGGACGAGATGGTCGGCGGGCAGCTGCGGAACACCATCGGCCGAGGACATCCCGGCCGAGGCCGCCGAGCTGAAGGAGGAACTGTCGGAGCTGCTGCCGTTGGCCCCGATCGCCTCGTTGCTGGTGGAGCTGGATAGGCGGACCGGTTTCCTGGACTGCTTCACGCACGCCGGCGGCAAGCAGGCCCGCTCCCCGGAACTGAAACGGACCCCGCTGGCCGTTTTGATCGGGAACGCCACGAATCTGGGTCACGAAGGTCATCGTGGTGACCCGCAGGGAGGCGCACTACGTGCTGGACGAGATCATGGGCAACAAGACCGACCTCCCGATCGGAGCACGCGACCGATACGCACGGCGTCACCCTGGTCAACTCCGCACTGTTCGACCTCGTCGGGAAGCAGCTCGCCACGCATCCGGGACCTGGGAAAGATCACCCTGTACCGAATGGACCCACAGCGGAACGTGGGCAGCCTCTGGCCAGTGGCCGGACCTCTGCTCACCCAGAAGATCAACATGAGGTTGATCGAGGAGAACTGGGGCGATCTGCTCCGCCTGGCCGGGTCGATCAAGTTCGGACACGCCACCGCCTCACTGATCGTCGGCAAGCTGTCCGCTCCTCCCGGCAGAACACCCTCGCCGGGGCCCTCAAGGAGCACGGAGCGCTGCGACGCACCGTCTACGCCGCCCGCTATCCGGCGGACGAGACCTACCGCAGGAAGATCGCCCGGCAACTCAACAAGGGCGAATCGCCGCACTCCCTGCGCCGCAGCCTGCTCTACGCGCACGAGGGCGCGATCCGCCACCGCCACCTGGCCGCACAGACCGAGCAGGCATGGTGCCTGACGCTGCTGACCAACTCGGTCGTGACCTGGAGGACGGAGTACTACGGCCTGGCCATCGCCCAGATGCGAGCCGAAGGCCGCGCGGTCGACGACGAACTCCCTCGCGCACATCTCCCCGGCCCACAGCGAGAACGTGAACTTCTTCGGCACGATCAACGTCGAGGTCGACACCGAAATCGCCAAGCTCGGCCCTGCCGGCCACCGGCCCCTGCGGCCCCGCCGCCCAGGCGGGAACTGAACAGGCGGACAAGGGACGGCCGACACCCCGGGTAGGTGGAACCGCCTCCGCCAGGGCATTCACCAGATGTGTATCTGTGGATGGTTCACTCCTGCCTTGCCCTCATCAAGGGGCAAGAGGTAATCCGTTCAGGGACTCGCACGACAGGGAGGACGCGAGATGCTGGTCGAAAGGGTGTTCCGCAGCGAGGATTTGCCCCCGGCCGACCGGTTCGACTGCTGGCGCGAACTGGTCGGCCAGACCCATGCGCCACTGGACCTGCGCAGTGACCACTGGGCGGATTTCCGGGCTTCCCAGCGCCTGCTGAACCTCGGTGCCGTATCCGTGTGGCCGACAGCCTTCCAGCCACTGTGCTTTCGACGGACGCCGAAACTGATCCGGCAGTCCGATCCTGAGGGGCTGCACATCTCTTTGCCTCTGAGCGGGGCGCTGCGCGCCGTCCGGGGCGAGGAAGAGGCCGTCTACGGTCCGGACAGCCTGTGCGTCGTCGACACCTCGCGGCCCGTTGACATCCACGGGGGTGACGACGCCGGCCTGCACACGGGAGTTGGGCTGGAGGTCCCCAAAGCACTGCTGCCACTGCCCCGCAACCAGCTCGACCAGGCGGCCCGGCTGCGGCTGTCAGCGCAGGACGGGTTCGGCTCCCTGCTGGCGCAACTGCTCACCCAGCTTGCGAGAGGCACGGATTCGTACCAACCGTCCGATGGACCCCGGCTCGGGACTGTCGTGGTCGACCTGTTGTCCGCACTGATCGCCCATGCCCTGGACTCGGACAACTCTCTCCCACCGGAGACCCGCCGGCAGGCGCTCGTCTTACGCATCCGTGCCTTCGTCCAGCAGCATCTGCACGACCCGCACCTGACCCCGCGCGCCATCGCCGCCGCGCACCACATCTCCACCAGCTACCTTCACCGCCTCTTCCAAAACGAAGAGGCGACGGTCGCGGCTTGGATCCGCCGCCAGCGTCTGGAACGAGCCTGTCACGACCTCGCCGACCCGGCTCAGCGCACCATACCCATCCATGCCATCGCTGCCCGCTGGGGCTTCCTACGCGCCGCCGATTTCACCCGCGCCTTCCGCAGCACCTACGGCATGCCCCCCAAGGACTACCGTAACCAGAGGTCAGGGCATTGCCCGGCAGAAGGCTGTTGATCAGTTCGTCGTGGTCCGCGTCCGCGGCGAGGGCATGTGGGAATCCGGCGAGCAATTGATGTTCGGAATGCGCGATCCTGCTCGGATCGTTGCTGGACGCCGGTGCTTGCGTCTGGTATTCGAGCCGGAGTTCCGGGGGTGTGTAGGTGAATCGTCAGGAGTTCACGGACGTCCAGTTTGTCTTGAGCTGCCAGTCGACCACCGCGTTCACATGGTCAGGCCCGTCGTCCGTCACCTCGAACCATTCGCCCTTGGGGGCGAAGCAGCCGATGGCGCTCTCGTCGCCCCCGAGATCTTCGGGCGTGGGCCGTTCCTGGACGGATGGCATCGGCCGAGGGCCCTCGGCTGGTACCGTCATCGACCAAGCGGCAACACGGCGAACCCGTCCGCAGAACGTGTAGGTCCCCGCCTGGGACTCCTCTCCCTCAACTCAAGACCCAGTGCCGAGGTGTCCACGATCAAGGCGGAGGGCCCTTCTCCCCCACACCCGGAAGCGGCGGCAGCTCCTGGCGCCCACCCGCTCCAACGATGGCCCGGGCCCGGCCCCGACGGACCGGAGCACGGTCGGCGCTGAGTTTCGCCGTTGGTCCGAGTCCTCGAAGGGGCGGTTGACGCAACCGAATCCGGTACTCATGCCTGGCCCAACCGCAGGTCGAGCGCGGCGCCGACATCGGGGCAGTTCCTGCGGACGGTGTCGAGGAAGGCGCCGAGCACCGGGGAGCGGTCCTGGTCGGCGAAGGACAGGACCAGGTCGGGCAGCGCCGTACGCGGGGTCACCTCGCAGAACCGGACGCCCGGGCGTGGGGCCGACAGCATGCGGGAGGGCCCGAGACCCACTCCGACCCCGCAGGCGGCCAGGCCGATGATCGTGTGCACGTCCCTGGCGACGGTCGCACCGTCCAGCGCGGCGTCGTCCTCGCCCAGCAGGGTGCGCAGCCCGGCGGCGACCGCGGGCTCGTCCTCCCTGGGAGCCACGATCAGCGGCTGCCGCCGCAGCTGGTTCACACTCACCGACGCCTGGCCGGCGTAGGGGTGCGCGCTGCTGACCACGGCGATGAGATGGTCGTGCCCGACCGGAACGGACACCAGGTGCTCGGCCCCGGCGCCCCGTGGCGGCCCGAGGGTGACGGCCACGTCCAGTTCTCCGGCCATGAGAGCGGCGGCGCTGCGGCCGGATGCCATCTCGTGCAGCTCCAGCCGTACGTCGGGCCGCTCGCGGCCGAACCGGCCCAGGACGTCCGGCAGCGGGTCGAGCAGCGCGGAGGCGATGAACCCCAGGCGCAGTCGGCCCGTCTCGCCGCGCGCCGCCCGTCCGGCGTCGACCGTGGCCGCCGTCATCTCCTCCAGCGCCCGCCGCGCCCGGGCGAGGAACGCCTCGCCCGCGGCGGTCGGGAACACGCCCTGGCGGGTACGGTCGAACAACCGGGCCCCGGTCTCGCGCTCCAGGTCGGCGATCTGTTTGGACAGCGGGGGCTGTGCGATGCCCAGCGCGTGGGCCGCCCGGCCGAAGTGTCCGTGCTCGGCCAGGGCCAGTGCGTACCGCAGGTGCCGCGCCTCCATGGCCAACCCTTCCATACCCAAAAAGTATCGCCACCCAGCCTGTCACATCTTTCAGTGGATGGCGCTGCCGTCGCCGACTGGGATGGGAGTCATGACACCCTCCCTGAACACCGATGGGAACAACACCGTCTTCGTTCTCGTCCATGGCGCCTGGCACGGCTCGTGGCAGTGGGCCGCGACGCAGCGCGCACTCGCCGGTCTCGGTGCCGCGAGTGTGGCCGTCGACCTGCCCGGGCACGGCTTCGACGCCCCCCTGCCCAGCGGGTACCTGCTGCCTGGGCGGCCCGGTCTGCTGACCGAGAGGTCGCAGCTCGCCGACGTGACGACGGACGACTGCGCCGACGCCGTCCTGGACACACTGCGCCGGGTCCGCCGCTACGGCCGTGTCGTACTCGTCGCCCACAGCGCGGGCGGCGGCCCCGCGTCGCTGGCCGCAGAGCGCCCGCCCGAGCTGGTCGACCGCATCGTCTACCTCTCCGCGTTCGTCCCCGCCGGCCGCCCCCGGTTCTCCGACTACCTCGGGGCACCTGAGAACGCCACCGCACGGGGACAGAGCCTCAACCTCGGTGATCCCCAGACGCTGGGCGCCGTACGGATCGACCCTCTCTCGCCGGACCCCGCCTACGTCGAGGAGCTGCGGCAGACCCACTACCACGACACGCCCGCCGACCGCTTCGACCGCTGGCGCTCCGCGCTCAGCCCCGACCTGCCGCTGGCCGTCCCGACGACCCCGGTCACCCTCACCGCGGCGCGCTGGGGCCGTATCCCGCGCACCTTCCTGCGCTGCGCGCAGGACCGGGCGCTGCCGACGGCCGCACAGGATCTGATGATCGCCGAGGCCGACCGGGCCATGCCGGGCGAGCCGTTCACCGTCCACACCCTGCCGGGCAGCCACAGCCCCTTCGCCGCCCGGCCGCGGGACCTCGCCGAGACCCTGGTCCGATGAACGGCGGTCGACTCCTGCTGCCGGTGGTCCTGAGTGCCACCTTCGTGCAGCTGCTCAACGTCACGATCGCGCAGATCGCCGCTCCGGCCATCCAGTCCGGCCTGGGCGCGGGCCCCGGCGCGGTGCAGCTCGTCCTGGCCGGGTACACCCTGGCGTACGCGTGCCTGCTCATCACCGCCGCGCGGCTGGGCGATCGCTACGGTTACCGGCGGCTGTTCGTGCTGGGCACCGCGGTGTTCACGGCCGGCTCGGTGGCCTGCGCCGCCGCCCCGGGCGCCGGATGGCTGGTCGCGGCCCGGCTGGTGCAGGGTGCGGGCAGCGGCCTGGTCGCCCCGCAGGTGCTCTCCCTCATTCGCACCGGTCTTGCCCCGGAACGTCGCCCACGAGCCCTCGCCTTCTACGGCGCCACGATGGGCGTGGCATCTCTGGCCGGGCCGCTCATCGGCGGGCTGCTCGTCGGCGCCGACCCGCTCGGCCTCGGCTGGCGTGCGGTCTTCCTGGTGACGGTGCCGGTGGCAGTCGTCTCACTGGCGGGAGCGGCCCTGCTGCCCCCTACGCGCGGCACGGGCGAGCAGCGTGTGGACTGGGCCGGCGCGGCGCTGGCCACCATTGGCTTCGGCGCGCTGGTCCTGCCGTGCGCGCTGGGCCGGGAGGCCGGCTGGCCCTGGTGGACATGGGCCTCCTTCGCCGTGGCCGCGGCGGCCCTCACCTGCTTCGTCCGCACCCTCCGGCACCGGCCGGACCCCCTGGTCCACCCGTCGGTCCTGCGGGACCGGACCGCGCGGCTGGGCGTGCTGCTGGTGTTCGTCTTCAACGCCGGGGTGCCGTCGTTCACGTATCTGCTGTTCCTGCACCTACAGTCCGCCCTCGGATATCCGGCGCTGTCCGCCGCGCTGGTCTCCGCGCCGTTCGCCGCGGCCGCCGTTCTGGGCAGCCGCGCCGCCCCGGCCCTCTCCCGCCGCCTGGGCCCGACAGCCCTGACGGCCGCGGCGCTGGTCCTGGCGGGTACGGCCGTGGCGCTCGCGCCGCTCATCGCCACCGGGCCCGGGCGCCGGGCGGCCCTGCCGGTACTGGCGGCCGGGGGCGCGGCGTTCGGCCTGTTCACAGCCACGGTATTCACCCTGGTTCTGGCAGGTGTGCGGGGCGACACAGCGGGCTCGGTGTCCGGGCTGCTGCCCACGGCCCAGCAGCTCGGCGGCTCGATCGGGGTGACGGCGGCCGGGCTGGCCTACTTCGCACCGGCGGACGGAACGAACGCGGCGTTCGGCCACGCCATGACCTACGAGGCCGCGGTCTTCGTGCTCACGGCGTTGATCGCCCTCCGGCTGCGACGGACCAGTTCGGAGCCGGAGCGATCGCGGCCACGGCTACCTTCCGAAACGCACAGGTAGACTGCCGGACGCGGTGCTCTGCGCCTCAACATGCACAGTGCCGATGCTCGACTGCCGCAGCGCCGGCAGATGCGGCAGCGGCGCATCTGAAGCCGATCGCCAGTACCGCGAAGAACAGGCCACGGTGACCGCGGTGCCCCACCCGTGAGGGGGAAAGGGGCACACGCGATGTGTGCGGCCTTGGTGGCGGTTCAGGCGGTCGAAGTGATCGCTTGGGTGACGGCCGTGATCGCCGGGGTGGGGTGGCCGCAGAGGCGTGCCACGAGCACCCGGCGAATTTCGGGGGGTGCGCCGTCGACGCGCAGCACGCTCACCCCGGGCGGCAGCATCGGTGAGAGCCCGGACGGCACCGTGGTCACGCCGAAGCCGCCGGCGACCAACTGGAGCTTCGTCAGCCAGTCGCGCGCGGAGTGGACGACGCGCGGCCGTCCGGGCAGGCCGGGCCAGACGCCGAGCAGCGGCTCGGAGTTCGACGACGGGGTGGCGATCCATGCGGCGTCGACCAGTTCGTCGACGTGCACCGTGGTGCGTCCGGCGAAGTCTCCGGTCGAAGGCACCGCCACGACCAGTTCGGTGTCCGCGACGGTCTCGAGGTGCAGGCGCGGCAACTCGCCGTCGAAGGGCCGGTGGGGTGGGCGGGATGTCAGCACGGCGAGGTCGAGCGAGCCCGCGCGCAACGCCCGGATCAGGGAGGGCGTGGTGCCCTCGCGGGTGGTGACCGTGAGCTGCGGGTCGGCCTCCGCGAGGTGTGCGAGTGCGGCGGGCAGGATCGCCGAGCCCGCGCTCAGGACTGCCCCGAGCCGCACCAGTTCGGTCCGCGGGAGGGTGCCGGTGAGTTCACGCTCGGCCGCTGCGAGTGAGGCGAGGATCGTGTGGGCGTGCCGCAGCAGGGTCAAGCCTGCGGGAGTGAGCCGCACCCCGTCCGGGCGGCGTTCGAACAGGGTGGCGCCGGCGCTGCGCTCGAGGGCGACGGCCTGGCGTGAGACGGCCGACTGCGTGTATCCGAGTCGGGCGGCCGCCGCGGTGAAGCTGCCGGACTCGGCGATCTGCCGCAGTACCCGGAGCCCCGTGCTGGAGATGTCCATGCGACTTACGCATACCATAGATGCGAGATCATCGCTTCCCGCATGCTCGTCCCGCTCCTAGTGTCGATCTCAGGAGCACGGACGAACACGGAGGTCATCACGTGCGAGCAGCAGTTCTGACGCGGTTCGGCGCCCCACTCGCGGTACGGGAGGTGCCGGACCCCGAGGCCGGTAGCGGTGAGGTGGTGGTCGAGGTCCTCGCCGCCGGCGTGGCGCCCTACGCGGCCGAAGTCTTCAGCGGCAAGCGGAAGTACCCCCTTGTCCCTCCTGTCGTGCCCGGTGTTGGCGCGGTGGGGCGGATCGTCCACGTCGGCCCTGACGCCACCCGGCTGCGGGTCGGCGACCTGGTGTGGTGCGACTCGACGGTGCGCTCGCGGGACGATGCCCTGACGCCCGACATCACGCTCCAGGGCTGGAGTTCGCGCGGCGAGGGCGGCGCGCGGCTCGCCGAGTACATGCACGACGGCGCGTTCGCCGAGTTCATGCGGGTCCCGACGGAGAACGTCTTTCCGCTGCCCGCCGCGGCCGGAGAGGATCCGGCCCGCTGGGCCGCGCTCACGGTGCACACCATCTCCTACGGCGGGCTGTTGGCAGGTGGGCTCGCGGCCGGCGAGACGCTGCTCGTCAGCGGGGCCACCGGCAACCTCGGCAGCAGCGCGGTCGCGGTCGCGCTCGCGATGGGCGCGGGCCGCGTGGTCGCCCCAGGCCGCAACCAGGCCGCGCTCGACCTCCTCGCCGACCGTTTCGGTCCGCGTCTGCGCCCGGTCCCGCTGACCGGAGACGAGGCGACCGACCGCGCGGCGATGTCCACGACGGCCGACGGCCCGATCGACATGGTGATCGACCTGCTCCCGCCGAGCGCACCCAGCTCGGCCTCGCGCGCGGCGGCCATGACCGTGCGCGAGTACGGCCGCGTCGTCCTCATGGGCGGCGTCGGCATGCTCGGTGGCGACGACCTCGCACTCCCGTACCCATGGATCATGCGCAACTCGATCACCGTGCGCGGGCAGTGGATGTACCCGCGCACAGCCAATGTCGGCATCATCCGGCTCCTTGCCTCGGGCGCTTTGGATCTCGCCCCCGAACGGGTCCGGTCGTTCGGCCTCGATGCCGTCAACGACGCCATCACGTACGCCGCCGCGCACGGTGGCCCGTTCGACCGCACCAGCCTCACTCCGTCGGCCGGCTGACAAGGCCCACTGATCACCACCCGCACTAGGCACGGTGCCCGTCCGGATAAACACGGGCATGATGATGCCTTTCTGAGCGGTGTCGGAACAGAGATCTCAGGCCGCGACGAGCATCATGCTCAAGCAGGAGCCTTCGGCTGATGTCGCGCAGGACGCTGCCTGCGGCCATGCAACCGCTCTCCGGCACAGATCCCCCGGCAAGAGGCAACAGCCAGCAGTTCCACTGCTGACAGTGACGCACAGCGTCAACTGGGTGACAACCGTCAGATGCGCGACATCGCCCGAACAGTCCAGCCACACTCACCATCCCATCCATGCCTCGTCGGCCTCTACTGGTGGGCTCGCTACAGCCGTTGTCGCTGAGATCGATCACGGATGACGGAGGGCCAGCAATGGCGACAACGGCCAGGGCCGCTTGCCGCTCTACGCCGGAAACCGCCGGCGTCTACAGCCCCGAAGGGCTACCGGACCACCAGATGCTGGTCGGATTCTTCAGCCGGTACGGGGAGGGCTGAGGTCCTCGCGCGGCCATCCGCTCGCCGTGTCGTCTCCGCTCGTCACTCTATGTCCCTGCTCGGCCTTCCCACCCGGCGTCTCATCGAGCCCTATGGCCCTGCGCGCTGCGAAGCCGACCGCTCTCACCTGACCGGAACCGCGCCTCTCGATAGTCATGCGACGCATTGACCCCACAGCGCCATCGCGGTTGCATGCTTGTGGCCCTCCGGTGGGGAACCGGAGAGAAGGACCATGTCCTGCCTTAGGGGGAAAAAATGAGGGGAAACGCGAATCGGAGCGCCACCAGACGTGTGCGGGCCGCCTTGAGCGCCACGGTCGTGGTCTGCGCGGTCACGACGGTGCTGCCCGGAGCCGCTTCGGCTGAGCCCATGACCGTGCCGGGCGTCGCGAGCGACAGCGGAGCCGGGGTCGAGCGGATCAGTGTCGCGACCGACGGCGCCCAGGGCGACGGCGACTCCGCCGGCGCCACGATCACGACGGACGGCCGGCGTATCGCCTTCTCGTCGTTGGCGAAGAACCTCACACCCGCCAACCCGGTGACATGGGAAAGGGTGTTCGTCCGCGACCGGCAGACGAGCCAGACCACGCTGATGAGCAGCATCACCCCGACGAACCAGGGCCCAGTGATCAGCGGTGACGGGCAATACGTCGCCTTTTGGGGGCTGTTGCAAAGAGACACGAAGGCATTCCTGTCGCAGGTGAGCTCGGGAAGCACGATCGGCATCAACTGCCCGGGCCTCAGCTGCAGCCAGCCGTCGCTGAGCGCGGACGGCCGCTACATCGCCCAGGTCGCCACCTTCAACCGACCGCCGTCCCGGCAGCGCATCGAGGTACGGGACTGGCGCGCCGACACCACACAGACCGTCGCCGCGTTCGACCACACCGTCTCGGCCCGGCCGTCCATCAGCGGCGACGGCCGCTTCGTCGCCTACCAGGACGGCCAGGCGGAGGACGTCTTCGTGTGGGACCGGACCGACGACACCTCCTCCGGCCCGATCGAGGGCCCGTCCAAGGCGGCGACACTCGTCCAGCTCAGCAAGGACGGCAGCAAGGTCGTCTACCTCTCGGGCTCCGACACCTACGTCCACGACGAGAGCTCGGGCACCGACCAACTGGTGCCGAACGCGCGGGGGGTGGCCATCGATCCCACCGGCCGCTATCTGCTGTACGCCCCACACGACACGAACGGACCGTCGCTCACGCTGCGCGACCTGGAGACCGGCACCGACGAGATCGTCTCGAACCAGCCCGCCTCGGCCGGGACCGACGCCGTCAGCGCCGGTGGCCGCGACGTGGTCTTCCATTCCACGGCCGACGACATCGTGCCCGGCGACACCAACGGCAAGTCGGACGTGTTCGTCCGACACTTCTACTGATCGCCCCGGCCGCCACGCTCTCCTGCTGCCCCACCGCTCGCGCGCGAGCGATGCGTTCACCTCCCTGCGAACCGTCGAGGCCATCGCGTCGAAAGTGGAGAACGCAGGCAGCTCCAGCCCGGCCTCCGCCACCTTCTCCAGCGCAAGGTTGATCAGGTCCGCCGGGCGGTTCTTCGCCGCGACCTCCTTCCGGATCGACGCCTCCGCGGCCCTGCGGGCCCAGCCCGGTCGTACCTTGCCCCAACCCGGCGGCGCACCTCCGTGCGCCGGCGCTCGGCCGTCCGGCCTAGTGCCCACAACGGCTTCGTGCCCTCCGGCAACTCCACCGCGCGGCGGACGAAATCGACCACCATCTCCGGGTACTCATCCGGCTTCGGAAACCCGTCCATTCGCTGATAGGACTTCAACGCCAGCAGCAGAGCGAGCTGATGACCGTCGGAATCCATCCGCTCAGCCGCCCACGCCGCCTCTTGCCGGGTCGGCGCGAAGAACAGGTGCCAGCTCATGGGCGGTGATCAGCCGCTTGAACCGCGGATACGCGGTCTGTTCGATCGAGGTCACAATCCCGCCCCGGGCCCAGACGATGGTCAACATCACCACCAACGACACTGGACCGAACGGGTGACGGCCGAACCGGCCGGAACACCAAGATCAACTATTGGCGACTTTTCGGGCTCACCTCGGCGATACCCCCAGCTCGGTCGCACGGAGGAAGACGGCGACCTTGCCCGGCGTGTCGAGGGTGACCGGTAGTTGTGGGGCCGGGGTGTCCTCGCGGTCGGCCGCGGTGTGCTCGGGCATGAGGTCGGCGACGGCCGTGCGGATGGCGCTGCGGCTGACACCGTGCTCGCGGGCCTGGGCGGCGATGGACCGGCCGCCCAGGTACGCGGTGCGGACGAGTTCCTGGTCGTCGGCGACGACGCGGGGGGCGGCGGGTGTCATGGCCGGTCCAGGGCAATCCGGGCGCGGACCCGGTAGCGGCCCGCCGAGACGGCGGCGGGCGTCCAGGTCGCCGCCATAGACGGCGACCCGCTCCCGCAACCCGAGCAACCCGCGTCCGGCTCCCTCCGCCCGGTCGGCGGCCGGGTCGCTCGGAGATGCGCGCACCCTCACCCAGACCGACGCCCCCGAGGCCCCCGCCCACTTCACCGTCGACAGCCTGGAGGTCCTGGAGGCCACCCCGGCCCCCGTGCTCTACGACCTCGTACTGGAGCGGTTCGGGAACTACGTCGTTGTCTTCGACGCCGACCGCGACCAGGTCGCGGTGTTCACCGCGTCCGGCCGCTGGGTCGGCGAGGCCGCCAACCCCGACACGATCGGCGACCTCATCGACGCCTATGAGGAAGGCGACACCCGATGACGACCGCCCTCCCCGCGCAGCGCACCGTCCTGGAGAGGTTCCCCGCCGGCCACCCCGGCGGCTTCTGGCCCACCAGGCCCCTGATCTGCCTTCAAGGTGACGGCGGCTCAGTGTTGGGCCTGTCGGCAGGCACTCGCTCAACGCGGGTCCAGCCCCTCCAGCCCCTCTTCTCCAGGATCGCCAGGAGTCGCTTGGCGCCCGGTGAGGAGTTGGCCATGGTTGAGTCCAGCAGGTCGACGAACTGGTCGTCGAAGCCGTCGGCACCCACCTCGCCGGCCTCCTCAGCGCGAATCATCAGGCGCTCCAGGATGTCGGCGATCTCGACTATCCGCGGATCGTCGACCGGCCTGTCGAGTGCCCTGCTGAGAATGCTGTAGAGCTTCACCATGTCGGGGTTGTCCAACTCTTCGTGCTTCTTGGCGATCACGGCGTCGATCTGGTGCGGCACCTGGGCGGCGATCATGATCCAGGCGTCCCGCTCCATCTCGATGTACCGCTCCTCGACGCCGAGACCGCGCAGCCGGTCGAGGTAGTCCACGACGCTCTGCGGGAGCGCCAGGTGCTCCCCGGCGGCGAGCCGGGCGAGCCGTCTGCGGGTGCCCCGCAACCGCCGGATCTCGGCGCGCAGATCCTTGTCGATCTCCTGAACGCCGCCGGCGAATTCCTCCGGGCCGGCGTCGAGAAGTTCTTGCACCCTGGCCAGCGGCACGCCGGCATCGGCCAGAGTGCGGATACGGATCAGCCGCACGACCGCGGCAGCATCGTAGGTCCGGTAGCCGGACCGGTCGCGCTCAGGCTCGGGCAGCAGCCCGATCTTGTGGTAGTGGCGTACTGCCCGTACCGTCACCCCGGCGTGCGCCGCAAGCTGGCTGATGGTGAGCATGGGTCTCAGACTGCCTCAGGCAATCTTCCGGCGATAGGCGATCATCGCGCAGACGTACGCCACGACGAGGATGCCCACACACCACGCGAGCGCGATCCAGATGTCGTCGCCGACCGGCCGCCCTGTGAACAGAGCACGGATCGTGTTGACGATCGACGTCACCGGCTGATGCTCGGCGAACCAGCGCACGGGGCCGGGCATCGTCTTTGTGGGCACGAACGCCGAGCTGACGAACGGCAGAAAGATGAGCGGGTAGGCGAACGCACCCGCTCCCTCGACCGACGACGCGGAGAGCCCTGGGATCACGGCGAGCCAGGTCAGCGCCAGGGTGAACAAGAGCAGGATGCCGGCGACGGTGAGCCATGCCGACACTCCTGCCCCTGAGCGGAAGCCCATGAGCACAGCGACGCCCACGACGAGCACGAGCGCGATCAGGTTGGCGACCAGAGAGGTGACGACATGGGCCCACAGCACACCCGACCGCGCGATCGGCATGGACTGAAATCGCTCGAAGATCCCGCTCTTCACATCGGTGAACAGCCGGTACGCGGTGTAGGAGATGCCCGATGCGATGGTCATGAGCAGGATGCCGGGCAGCAGGTAGTTCACATACGAAACCGACCCGGTCTCAATAGCGCCGCCGAACACGTAGACGAACATCAGCATCATGGCGACCGGCGTGATGACGGTCGTGATGATGGTGTCCATGCTGCGCGTGACATGGCGCAGGGTCCGCCCCGTGAGCGCGGCAGTGTCGCTGAAGAAGTACGCGGTCATCCTCGTCCCTCAGTTGTCGTGCCGGTGGCGTCGCTCCTGTCGCCGCCGCCGATGACCGCGAGGAAGATCTCCTCCAGGGTCGGCTGCTTCTCGACGTACTCGACCTTGGCGGGCGGGAAGAGCTGCTTGAGCTCGGCGAGAGTGCCGTTCACGATGATCCGACCCGCGTGGAGGATCGCGATCCGGTCGGCCAACTGCTCGGCCTCGTCCAGATACTGCGTGGTGAGCAGCACCGTCGTCCCCCGGGCGGCCAGCTCCTTGACCGCATCCCACACCTCAATGCGCGCCTCGGGGTCAAGACCGGCCGTCGGCTCGTCCAGGAAAATCACCGGCGAATTCCCGATGAGGCTCATCGCGATGTCCAGCCGGCGGCGCATCCCACCCGAATACGTGGACACTCGCCGCGCGCCCGCCTCACTCAGCGAAAAACGCCTCAGCAGGTCATTCGCGATTGCGCCCGGGTCCTTGACGTGACGCAGCCTGGCGACCAGGGCGAGGTTCTCCCGACCGCTGAGGATCTCGTCGACTGCCGCGAACTGCCCGGTGAGACTGATGGACTCCCGCACGTTCGCCGGTTGCGTGGCAACGTCGAAGCCATTGACGCTTGCCGCCCCCGCGTCGGCTTTAAGGAGCGTGGCGAGGATCCTCACGGTCGTGGTTTTGCCCGCCCCGTTGGAGCCGAGCAGGGCGAAGATGCTGCCCCGCGCCACCTCGAAGTCCACACCGCGCAGCACTTCGAGCTTCCCGTACGACTTCTCGAGACCCCGCACGCGAATCGCCGGACCGGCGATCGATTGGGCCGTCATGGTCAGCTGCCTCCTTCGCGGAGCTGTTCCAGGCGACTGCGCGGAAGCTCCTCCCGGAAGGATGGAGGGTTGACCCAGCGTTAAGGTCAAGCCGTTCCGACCACGGCATCCAGATCGCCGGTCGGTCAGACACATCGCAGCAATGACGGACCGCTCGCTCACAGCCTGTTCGGCCGCGAACCCGCCATACTCAAAGCCGCCGATGACGCACTCACGCGCGGGTTCCTGTGACTCCCCGTCCAGAAATCAGCGAACCCGCCCGCTTCGCCCGGCGGTCTCGTGGACATCAGTGAGACCAGTCTGGCCGCCGCGGCCGAAGTGGCGAGGCGGGAACCCCTGCGGCGCGCTGCTACTGCGGTCGCATCAGGTCCAAGTCCTCACCCCATGCGTCCAGCACCGCGCCGTGCCCGGCCTGCCGGGCCACTGCCTCGACACGGGTGAAGAGACGACGCTGTGTGGACACGTCGCCTGTCCCTGAGATGAGGTCCGCAGCGTCGAGCAGCATGCCGGTGTCCCAGCCGGGCAACGGGAATCGGGCAAGCTCCCATTCCAGATACTTGTTGTAGGGGCGGGGACGACGGTCGAGAGCGAAGAGCAACTCCAGCAGAAACCGGATGCTGTCGGCGGCGTCGAGCCGGGCCGCGAGCGCATATCCGTCGCGGTCGTTCTTGACCGAGCGGTAGAGGGAGTTGGCGTAGGCATCGAGCCATTCGCCTGCCCCTCGGAAGGCTTCGTCGGCGTCGAGCTGTGCCTTGCTGGCCAAGATCTGGGCGATACCTCCGTCGAGCCGGTCGAGCACGACCCGGGCACGGGCGAGGGCGTACCGCTCGAAGCCGGGCATTCCGGCGGCGCGGAACTCGTCGAGGGAGAGGATGACGAGGTCGAGTTCTGGGGTGCGGTGACCCGCGAACCGGGTGAGAGCCGTCGTCGCGTCAGCTTTGAGCACGACGTACAGGTCGTGGTCCGAGTACTCGGTGGCCATGCCCTCGTGAGCCCGGGAGCCCTTGAGGACAAGGCCGACGACAGCTGAATCAGCGGCGGCGAGTTCGACAAACGCGTCGTAGGTGATGGGCCTCTGATCAGTCATTGGTGATCTCCGCGTTGTGATGACGGGTACGCCAGCTGGGCGGGTCCCGAGCGCATCGGGCCGCCCGCACCGTCTGCGGCGGCGCTTGGCCGCCGCCCGGAAGATCAACGCACACGCGGACACTACCGTCCGGCCAGCCGAAAGGTCTCGCATTCGGCCGCCTCGACGGCATCGGACGAGGTCTCACCTCGAACCTCACCGTCCCGGTCAGGCTCCCTGAAGACCCGAGGTTCAAGAGGCAACGGTTCGGCTGAAGTTCGACGGAACCCTTCTGCGGCTGCCTCCCCGGCTGGCTCAACTGGTCCTGGAGCACCTTGAACACGCCAAAGCCGTATGGGAGTCCAACCGTGCTGCAAGCACTACCCCATGGCTGTTCGTCGGTCTGAACCCGGCCCGCCCAATCCAGTCGCAGTACATCTACCTGAAGCTCAGGCGACTTGGACTGGGCGGCTTTGCAGGCCGGAACACCGCCCGTCTCGCGCTGGCGGCCGACGTTCATGGCCTCAATCCTTGCTGCCCTCACCGGGGCGCGCCGTGGCTGGTGCGCACGTGGGCACAGACCCCGGTCACAGCCCCGCCTGGGAGGGCATGCCGCCGCTGCTCGCCGCCGCATGCCCGGGACCGCCGAACTTGGTGTACGGGCTGTCAGTCGGTGTGGTAGCCAGCCATGATCGAGGCCGGGTAGCGGCTGCCTGCGGAGCCCTGGGGGAGGACCTCCCGGATACGGGCCAGGTCGGCCTCGGTGAGTTCTACGCCGGTGGCGCCGGCGTTCTCCTCCAGACGTGTGGCGCTGCGGGTGCCCGGGATCGGGACTACGTCCTCGCCCTGGGCGAGCAGCCAGGCCAGGGCAAGCTGGGCGGGGGTGATGCCCTTGGTGGCGGCGAGCTTTCGGAGCTGCTCGGCGGCGTTCAGGTTGTAGGCGTAGTTCTCGCCCTGCCAGCGCTCGTCCCAGCGGCGCATGTCGCCCTCGGGGTACTCGTCAGCGGGCTTGACCACGCCGGAGAGGAAGCCGCGGCCGAGCGGCGAGTACGGTACCAGGCCGATCCCCAACTCTCGCAGGACCGGCAGGATCTCGTCCTCTACTTCGCGTTCGAAGACCGAGTACTCGTACTGAAGGGCTGTGACCGGGGTGACGGCGTGTGCGCGGCGGATGTACTGCGGGCCGACGTTACTCAGGCCGAAGTACCGCACCTTGCCCTCGGCGATCAGGTCACCGACAGTGCCGGCGACCTCCTCGGCCGGTACGTCGGGGTCGGAGATGTGCTGGTAGAAGAGGTCGATGCGGTCGGTCTGGAGGTAGCGCAGGCTGTTCTCGGCGACCTTGCGGATGTTCTCCGGGCGGCTGTTGACGCCGCTCCCCGGCGTCTTGCTGGTCATGTCGAAGCCGAACTTGGTGGCCAGGATGACCTCGTCGCGGAAGTCCTTGACTGCACTGCCGAGCAGTGTCTCGTTGCTGCCGGTGCCTTGGCCGTACAGCTCGGCGGTGTCGAAGAAGTCGACTCCGAGTTCGTGGGCGCGGCGGATGGTGGAGATGCCGTCCTCGTCGTTCGAGGGGCCGTAGGCCAGGGACATCCCCATCACGCCCAGTCCGAGCGCGGAGACGCGCAGTCCCTGCTGTCCCAGGGTGCGGTGCTGCATGAGATCGCTCCTCGTGTCATGTCGGCAGCCCATAGCTGACCAAACCAAACTGTTCGGTTTGAACCTACGCCTGTCTGGAGTGCAACGCAAAACCGAACGGTTCGGTCGCCTATCCTGGGCTCATGCATCGCTCCACCAACCCTGGCCGGACCTCGGACGCCGCCATCGCGGGCGAGTCCGCCGACTCCACGCGCCAGCGGATCGTCGCCGCAGCCAAGGAGGAGTTCGCCCGGCACGGGATCGCCGGCGCCCGCGTGGACCGCATCGCCAAGCAGGCCAGGACGAGCAAGGAACGTGTCTACGCCTACTTCCGCAGCAAGGAAGCCCTTTACGCGCACGTCGCCGAACACGAGACGACCGCACTCATCGAGGCCACTCAGCTGGACCCGGCCGACCTGCCCGGTTATGCCGGCATCCTCTTCGACCACTTCACGGCACGGCCGGACCACTACCGCCTGATCATGTGGGGCCGCCTGGAGCTGGCCGAGCCCGCAGACAACACCACCAGCCCCCTCCAGGCCACGATCGCCGGCAAGCTCGACCAACTCCGCGACGCACAGCACATCGGGCTGCTCGACCCGGCCTGGGACCCGGTCGACGTCCTCGCCCTGATCAACCAGATCGCCATGACCTGGGCAGGTCAGCCCGAAATCGCCGCCGCTGCCGCAGACCAGGCCGTGGACCCCTCCATCACCGCCCGCCGCGCCGCACTGGTGGCCGCCGTCGAGCGCATGTTCCCTCGCTCGGACTGAGAACAACACCCAAACCGTTTGGTTTGACGCACACCTCCGGGTGTATCCGTTGAAGATGACCTGGTGGACGAACGCGCGGCCCGCTGGCGCGGGAGTGATGACGTCGAGCCCGCGGCCGGCCAGGCGGTCGGTGATTGGCCGTGGCCATCCGGATTGGCGGTAGCAGCCCTCGTCAACGGCTGTGCCAGCCAGGAGTTCGGCGACACCCGACAGACACGCCGTCCCGGGGTCAACCCCCGAAGGACTTCCGGAGCCGACCACTTAGGTATCCGTAAGAGCGCGGTCCCCAGCGACGCTCTAATCCTGGCCTCAGGTTGATCGGGGACAATGAGCGGCAAAAACATCGACTGGAAGGGGGCGGGCCGGCGTGCGGATCATGATCGCGGATGATGAAGCGGCCATCCGTGAGTCGCTGGAGCGGGTGCTCCAGGTCGAGGGTTACGACACCAGCACCGTCGCCAACGGTTTCGCCGTGCTCGACGGGGTCGTTGAGGCCGACGGCGACACGCTGGATCTGCTGATCCTCGACGTGATGATGCCCCGCCTCGGCGGGTTGGAGACCTGCCGGCGGTTGCGGGCCGCGGGTCGGGATCTGCCGGTGCTGATGCTGACCGCCCGTGACCAGGTCTCCGACCGGGTCACGGGGCTGGACGCGGGCGCCGACGACTACCTGCCCAAGCCGTTCGCCACCGAGGAGTTGCTGGCCCGGGTGCGGGCCCTGCTGCGCCGGCGCACGCCGACCGACGGGGAGTCGCAGATCCTGTCGTTCGCCGACGTCCGGCTCGATCCCGACAGGTTCGAGGCGTGGCGGGGCGGGCGGCCGCTGCGCCTGACCCGGACCGAGTTCTCCCTCCTGCAGGTCCTCGTGCGCAACGCGACCCGGGTCTTGACCCGCGACGCGCTGTTCGAGGCGATCTGGGGCTTCGACATGAGCGCCACCGCCAACAACCTTCAGGTATACGTGAGTTACCTGCGCCGCAAGATGGAGGCCGAGGGTGAGCCGCGATTGATCTACACGCTGCGCGGCCTGGGATACACGTTGCGGGAGACTCCTCCGTGAGCAGGCCCGACGGCCGGGAACCGCGCCGGCTGACCCGATGGTGGCGCCGGCGGTCCCTGCGGAGCAGGCTGACGGTGATCGCGGCGACGGCCATCGCGGTCAGCGTGTTCGTGGCCTTCCAGGTGGCCAGCGAACTACTGGGCTGGGAGCTGCAGGACAGCGCCAAGAATCAGCTGCGCGCCGACTCCCGCGTCCTGGCGACGAACGCGCAGCGCGCCGGTCTGGCGCAGGTCCAGCTTCCGCCGTATCCCGGATCCGGTCGGCTGGTGCGGGTCATCCTGCCCGACGGCTCGACCCGGACGCCGGCCGGCCAACCCGCGCTGCCCCCCGTCAGCGAGCACGCCGGGCGCGTGGCGCAGGGCGCGTCGGCCGACCTGATGGAGTCGAACGACAGCGACGAGGACGGCTACCTCATCTACACGCTGCGGGCGGGCGACGGCGCGGTCCAGGTGGCCCAGGTCGCCGACGACAGCCCGATCAACCAGTTCGGGTTCGGCATGCTGCTGATCGGGCTGCTCTGCGTGGTCGGCGGCGCCCTTGTCGGGCGGACCGTGGCACGGACCGGGCTGGCACCGATCGACCGGCTGACCGCCGCCGCGGTACGTGTCGCGCACACCCGGGATCTCGACGCCGACATCCCGGATGAGGGCGGTGGGGAGATCCGGCGGCTGATCCAGTCGATCAACGACATGCTCGCCGCGCTCCGGGACTCCCGGCGGGCCCAGCGGCTGCTCGCCGAGGACGCCGCCCACGAGCTCAAGACCCCGCTCACCAGCCTGCGCCTCAACGTCGAGCTGCTGATCCGGCTCGATCGGCGCGGCACCCTGGACAGCGCACTGCCGGCGGAGAGCCGGACCCGGCTGCTCAACGATCTCGGCGCCCAGGTGGCCGAGTTGAGCACCCTTGTCGCCGAGCTGACCGACCTGGCGCGCGGTGACGTCAGCGACGAGAACACCGAGCTGCTCGACCTCGCCGACGTGGTGGCGGCCGCCGCGACCCGGGCACGTTCCCGCACGCCCGACGTCGAGGTCGCGCTCGACGTGACCTCTGTGTGGGTGAGCGGGCGTCCCGCTGCGCTCGAGCGGGCGGTGCTCAACCTCATCGACAACGCCGGCAAGTGGTCCCCCGCGGACCAGCCGGTCCAGGTCCGGCTCCGTACCGAGGACGCGTCGGTGGTGCTCGAGGTCGACGACGCCGGGCCGGGCATCGACGCCGCCGACGTACCGCGGGTGTTCGACCGGTTCTACCGTGCCGACAGCGCCCGGGCGTTGCCGGGATCCGGTCTGGGGCTGTCGATCGTACAGCGGGTCGTCGACGCCCACGGCGGCCGGGCCACCGTCGCCCGCTCGGCACGCGGTGGCGCGCTGCTTCGGGTCGACCTTCCGGCCGCGGCCCCGCCCGCCCCGATCGCGCGGCTCACCGCCGGGGAGGACACCGCGGCGTGCTGACGCGCCCGGCGGCGCGGCGCAGGACAAGAGACGGCGGCCCTCGGGCATGGCCCCGCGCGGCTCACCGCCGGGGAGGACACCGCGGCGTGCTGACGCGCCCGGCGGCGCGGCGCAGGACAAGAGACGGCGGCCCTCGGGCATGGCCCCGCGCGGCTCACCGTCGGGGCAGGACACCGCACCGACCCCAGCCCCGGCGCGTGGCGCAGGACCAAAGGGCGGCGACCGTCGGACCCATGAAAAGATCCGGGACGGGCCTGGGTCCCCGTCCCGGATCTCGTCCGTGCCGCCGCGCTCACCGTTGCAGCGCGGGCTCCTCGTCGTCGGCGAACGACTGTTGACCGTCCGGCAGCTCCGCCGCTGGACGGGACAGCCGGCTCGGCCACCACATCCGCCGGCCGATCAGCAGGGTGAGGGCGGGCACCAGGACCGACCGCACCAGCAGGGCGTCGAGCAGCACGCCGAAGGCGACCAGGAACCCGACCTCGATCAGCATCACCAGCGGAAGTGTGGCGAGGACCGCGAACGTTGCCGCCAGGACCAGCCCTGCCGAGGTGATGACGCCACCGGTGGCCGAGAGGGCTTTGAGCATGCCCTTTCTGGTGCCGAGACGCACGGTCTCCTCCCGGGCCCGGCTGGCCAGGAAGATGTTGTAGTCGACGCCGAGCGCCACCAGGAACAGGAATGCCAGCAGCGGCACCGAATAGTCGACACCCTTGAACCCGAGGATCGTGTCGAAGACGAACACGCTGCCGCCGAAGGCCGCGGCGAATGAGACGATCACGGTGGCCATCAGGACCAGCGGGGCCAGGATCGCGCGCAGCAGCAGCCCGAGGACGATCAGGACGACGGCGAGCACCAGCGGGATCACCAGCTTCTCGTCGCGCTCGGTGGTCACCTCGGTGTCGAGGTTCTCCGCACTCGGCCCGCCGACGATCGCCTCCGCCCCGCTCACCGCGTGCACGGCGGTGCGCACCCGCTTGATCGTGTCGTACTCTGCGACGGTGTCCGGCGCGTCCTTCGGGAACACGGAGATGTTGGCCCAGCCACCGCTGGTCCGCTCCGGGATGGCCAGGGCCACACCGCGAGTGTCCTTGACGACGTCGAGCACCCGCTCCTGGTACGCCGGCCGCGCGAAGACCGTCATCGGCTGACCGCCGAGCTCCGGGAAGTGCTCGCGGAGAACGGTGAAGCCGGTGACCGACTCCGGCGCCGACAGGAACTGGTCCTGCTCCCGCAGGGCGCCGGTGTTGCCCGCCAGCCCGATGGCGAGCACGCCGAGGACTCCGAGCGAGCCGAGCGTCGCCACCCACCGGCGGCGGCCGATGGCGGCGCCGAGCCGTCCCCACAGCCCCGGCCTCTCCTCCACGGCCGTACTGAACCGCGGGATCGCCGGCCAGAAGATCCGCCTGCCGAGCACCACGAGCACCGCCGGGAACAGCGTCAGCATGGCCACCAGCGCGCACAGGATGCCCGCCGCACCGATCGGGCCCAACCCGCTGGTGCTGTTCAGGTCCGCGACGAGCAGGCAGAGCAAGCCGGCGACCACGGTGGCCGCGGACGCGACGATGGCCGGCGCCGCGGAGCGCAGCGCGTGGACCATCGCGACCCGGACGTTCTCATGGTGGTGCAGTGCCTCCCGATAACGAGCGATGAGCAACAGCGCGTAGTCCGTGCCGACACCGAATACCAGGATCGTCAGCAGCGCCGAGTTCTGGTCGTTGACCACAATGCCGAAGCCCTTGACGAGCAGGTAGACGGTCCCCATCGCGGTCAGTGCGGCCGCGCCCACGGCCGCCAGCGGGATGATCCACAACACCGGGCTGCGGTAGGTGAGGATGAGCAGGAGCGTGACGACGACGATGGTGGTGAGAAGGACCTGCACGTCGATGCCGTCGAAGACGGCGTCCATGTCGCCGTCGATCGCGCCCGGGCCGGTCACATCGAGTTCCAGGCCGGAGGGGCGGTCCTTCGCCGCTTCACGCAACGGGCCGACGATCTCCTCCGGTGCACCGTAGGCCGTGCTCACCTCGAGGGTGAACATCATCGCCTTGCGGTCGGTGGAGAGGCTCAGCGGTGAGCCCTCGCCGTCCTCACCGGCCGCCGCCGTCGCCTTCGGCGGGTACCGCTTGGCAAGGGTGTTGTAGTGGCGCTCGACCGTCGCGCGGTCGGCGTCGGTCATGCCGCCGGCGCGGTGGTACACGAAGACGAACGTGTTGCTGTCACCACCGGGGAGACGGTCGTCCAGCACCGCCACCTTCGTGGACTCGGCGCCGGCCGGCAGGGTGTCCACGGCGCTGTCGGTGGTGACCGAACTCAACTTTCCGCTCAGCGGCACCATGCCCGCCGCCAGCACCAGCCACAAGCCAATCACCAACCACGGCACCCACCGGCCCGCCAACCGACCGGCCGGCGCTTCCCCGGACGGCGCTGCGTTGACTGCCATCACTAGCCTCCTACATACGGGTTGCATCGCTTATTTGGATGCCTACTTGCTACTGAGCGAACCTGAGACGACTGTTAATGCGGTGCTCAGGCCGGTTGGCCGAACCATGTGTTCAGCACACGCACCAGCGTGGTGGCGTACGCCGAGGACCGCGCCCACGCCGAAAAGGCGATCGAGGCGTTCGCGAAGACCTACGGCGCCAAGTTCCCCAAGGCCGTCGCGAAGATAACCGACGACGCCGAGGAACTGCTGGCGTTCTACGACTTCCCGGCCGAGCACTGGATCCACTTGCGGACCACGAACCCCATCGAGTCGACCTTGTCCGGGTCGGCGCCCGCTTCGAGAACGGTCACCTCGTCGAACGCCCCGAGGAACCCGCCGCAGCGTGAGACAACTCAACCGGCCTACGACTCCTGGCAGTTGCTCATGGAACCAGCGCCGGTGACGCTACGCTGCTGTGCCGTGCAGGAGACGCGTCTCGACACTGCTCGGATCCGGGCGGCTCGCCGGGTGATCGACCCGGTTTTTCTCGACACTCCGCTGTACCGCTGCGAGGCGCTGGAGCCCGGCCTTGGGTGCAGGGTGAGCATCAAGCTCGAAACGGCGAACCCGGTCCGCAGCTTCAAGGCCCGCGGCACTGAGGTAGTCGCGAGCCTGCTCGCCGGCGATGCCTCGCGAGCCGCGGTGTGCGCCAGCGCGGGCAACCTCGGCCAAGCCCTCGCCTGGTCCGGCCGCGGCCGGGGCCTCGACGTCACCGTCGTGGCATCCCGCTTTGCGACTCGGGCCAAGCTTGATCGCATCCGCGCACTGGGCGCCAGGCTGGAGCTGGTGGACGGCGACCATGAGATGGCCCGCGAGCGGGCGGCGGCCATCGCTCGGTACGACGGCATCCGGCTGGTCGAAGACAGCCTGGACATCGAGACTTGCGAGGGCGCGGCGACCATCGGCCTGGAACTGGTGGACACCGCGCCGTCGTTCGACACCGTCCTGATCGCTCTCGGTGGCGGGGCGCTGGCCACCGGCGTGGGTCATGTGGTGAAGGCATTGGCACCCGAAGTCGAGGTGATCTGCGTCCAGCCGCTGGGGGCACCGGCGCTGACACACTCGTGGCGCCAGCGGCGTGTCGTCACCACCGACTCGACCAATACGATCGCTGACGGCGTCGCCGGCCGGTGCCCCATTCCGGCCGTCCTGGACGACCTTCTCCTGGTCGCTGACGACGCCGTCCTGGTCCAGGAGGCGTCGATCATCGCCGGTATGCGGATGCTCCTTGACCACGCCGGCCTCGTCGTCGAACCTTCGGCCGCGCTCGGCATCGCGGCGATCCTCGAAGACCGCGACCGCTTCGCCGGCCGGCACGTCGTCACCATCGTGTGCGGCAGCAACGTCGACGTAGACGCCTACCACCAATGGGTCGGCGCGGCTCCCATCCACAGGTCTTGACAATTGCTCTGCTCTTCCTCGCCCGTCGCACTACATCCTTGTCGGATCGTGGGTGGGTTGGTGGGTTATGGTGCCCGCATGAGCGGACGGTTCACCGGCTGGCCGGAGCGAGCCATGGACGTGTTGGCGCACCTGCAGGGCGAGCCATCACGCGTGGTGCGCGAGCAGTACCGCGCGGATCGCGAACGTCTCGTCCGGCAGCCGATGATCGCGCTGCTCAGTGATGTGGCGGACGTCGATCCCCGGTACGAGGACTTCTCTGTCTGGCACTACCGCACAAACTCCTGGTGGTGGCAGCATCAGGGCGCGGTGATCCGGCTCGGCCGCAAGATCGAGATCGGTCTGCGGTTCGACCTGGACGGCCTGCGGATCCAGGGCGCCTGGTGGTACCCCGACCCTGGCCAGGTCACCATGTTCCGCAAGGCCGTCGCCGCCGAGGGAAGCGGCCGCGAACTCTCGGCCATCGTCGAGGACTTGAAGGCGAAGGGCTACGACATCTCCGGGGACGTGATGAAGCGCCCCCCACGGGGTTATCCGTCCGACCACTCCCGCACGGTCCTCCTGCGCCACCGTTCACTGATCGCTGCCTATCCCCTCGGCTGCGACGAGTGGCTCCACACTCCTGAAGTGGTCGGCAAGGTCCTCGCGGCCGCCGGCGACCTCGACTCCATGCTCATGTGGCTGGTCCGTTATGTGAACAGCTCCGCCTGACTCGAGAAGAACCAGCGCCGACACACACCGCCCGGGAAACTGGCACACGTCACTGACAGGGGAGGGACGCGTACGGGACCCTTTCTCCCCAGGCCGTCACCGAGCTCAGACGCCTGCTCGCACAGGCGGCGTAGAGGGCGCCCTGAGCTCGGCCGCACGCAGCGCTGGCGTGGACGGCTCAGGTCCCGTCGCTGTCTGTCCTCTCCTTCTCGTGTCGCCATCATCAGGGCCTGGCCGCGGCGATGAAGAGCCGGGGGTCGATGGCGGCATCGGGATCAGGACTGCGGCGGATGTCGGTGTGCTCGCGGTCGAGGCGGTGAGTGTCGCGGAAGCTCGGCTGGCTGCTCATGCCCACGGGTCTGATGCCCGTCGCATGGACCGCTCCGGCCCGCTCGATTCGCTGAGGGGCTACGCGGGGCTGGGGGGCAGGTGGACGGTCATGATCAGGTGGCAGGTTTCGGTGCCCGCGCCGCGATAGGCGTGAGGGGTGTCGGCCTCGAAGGTGGCGGTCTGACCGGCTTCCACAGGGTGCTCGGCGCTGTCGACGACGAGTGTCATCCGGCCGGCGGTGACGCTGACGGTTTCGGTCACGCCCGCCTGGTGGGGGTGGCTGGGGTACTCCTCGCCGGGTTCGAGTGTCCAGCGCCAGACCTCGGTGGCCGCCGGGCCGCTGGTGGTCAGCATGAGCCGGGCCTCACTGCCGTGCTCGCCCTTCCACAGGGGCATGACGGCGTCGGCGCTCACCACCCGGACGCGTTCCTCGGCATGGCCCTCCATCAGGGCCGAGACGGAGACGCCGAGGGTGTCGGCGAGGCGGACCAGGGTGGCGAAGTTCGGGTTGCCCTGGGCCTTCTCCAGGCCGACCAGGGCCCCCTTGCTGACCTTGGCGCGGCGGCCGAGTTCATCCAGGGACAGCCCGGCGTGGGTACGGGCCGCGCGGACGTTGTGCGCCAGTGTCCGCAGGGCCGCCTCGGTCTCGGCCATCGCTTCACCCCTCCAGGGCGGTTCAGTGAAATGCACCACACGGTCGTTCAGTTGCTCAGAATAACGGTCGATGCGTTGTACGGTGCAGTCGTTCCATTGATAGTAAGGGATGTACCCATGATCGCTCTGCTGCTGGCCCTGGGCAGCTCCCTGGCCTACGGATGTGCCGACTTCCTGGGCGGTCTTGGCGCCCGCAAGGCGCACGTCCTGCGCACCGTGATGATCGCCGCCCCGGCCTCGCTCACCGTCGAGCTGCTGCTGTGGCCCTTCCTCGGCGCTTCCTTCGCCCCCGCCACCGTCGCATGGGGCGCGGCGTCCGGTGTGGCGTCGGCGGCCGCGTTCGCCCTGCTCTACCGCACGCTGGCGATCGGCCCGATGAACGTCCTGTCCCCGGTCACCGCACTGGTCTCGGCGATGCTGCCGGTCACCGTCGGGCTGGTGCAGGGCGAGCATCTGGGTCCAGCCGGGTTGATCGGCCTGCCGCTCGCGCTGGCGGCGGTGGTGCTGGTCAGCGCCGGACACGGCGCGAAGTCGGCCCGCCCGTCGCGCACCGCGTTGCTGCTGGCCTTCGGCGCCGGGGCCGCCATCGCCCTGCAGCTCGTCTTCCTGCACCAGGCGCCGTCCGACAGCGGCGTCGGCCCGCTGATCATCGGCCGCGCGGTCTCCTCCGCCGTCACCCTGGCCGCCGCCGGACTGCTGTACCGGCGGCTGGGCCCGGAGAAGCCGGCGTACGCGATCTCGGCGACGGCCGGCGTGCTGGACTCGGTGGCCAACCTGCTGTTCCTGCTCGCCGCACGCAGCGGTGACCTGGCCGTTGTCGCCGTGATCACCGCCCTGTACCCGGCCGGCACCGTCCTGCTCGCCCGCAGCGTGCTGACCGAGCGCATCCACCGCGGGCAGCTGATCGGCCTGGGCACCGCCGCCGTCGCCGTCAGCCTCCTCGCCCTTACCTGACCCCGCCCCCACCCGGAGGAACCCGCGCATGTTCATCCAGCCCTGGGACGCCGCCCTGGACGACGCCGAATGGCAGACCTGGATCGCCGACGGCCACGACTTCGGCATCCTCAGCGTCAACGGCCTGCCCGGCCGGGCACCGATCGTCGTGCCCACCCACTTCACCGCCGACGGCAACACCCTGCTGATCCACCTCGCCCGCCCCAACCCGGTCTGGAAGACGATCGAGGCCGACCCGAACGTCACCTTCACCGTCACCGGCGACTACGCCTTCATCCCCGGCCCCTGGCGCGCGGGGCCCGGCATCCCTCCCACCGACGGCGTTCCGACCAGCTACTACGCGGCCGTCCAGTTCACCTGTCAGGCCACGATCGTCGACGAGCACGAGGCCAAGGCCGAACTGCTGCGCCGCCAGATGGCCCATTTCCAGCCCGAAGGCGATCACGCCCCCATCGAGGTCGACCAGCCGCCCTACGGGCGGATGCTCCCCGGAATCCGCGGTCTGCGCCTGGACGTCACCCAGGTACGGGCGAAGTTCAAGTACGACGACCACAAGCCCGTCGAGCAGCGCACCGACACCGCCCGCCGGCTCACCGAACGCGGCACCGCCCTGGACGCGACCACCGCCGACCAGCAACTACGCCGTCTGGACCGCATCGGCACCTGGAAGCCCTGACCCCGACGCCCCAGCCCGCCCTCTCGGAACTGGATCCAAGAAGGGCACCCTGCCCCGCACCCCGACACCACCACCTGACCCCGCGCTTCGGGCGGTGTACGCGGTCGTCAGCCGGTGATCTCGATGCGCCGGGGCCTGGCCTTCTCGGCCTTGGGGACCTTGACGGTGAGAACCCCCTCAGCGAGTTCGGCACTGATGTGCTCTGCGTCGGTGTCCTGCGGCAGCGTCACCCGGTAGTCGAACTGGCCGGTGCGCCGGGTGCGATGGCGCAGCACACCGCTGCGTTCCTTTTCCTTGATCTCGCCGTGCACCGACAGCTCGCCGGCGTTCAGCTCGATGGTGATGTCGCCCTTCTTCACGCCGGGCAGGTCGACCTCGAGGAGGTAGGCATCGTCGGTCTCCTCCAGGTCGGCCAGCGGCGCCCACGTCTCACCGAGCAGGCCGCCGCCTCCGGGAACGGCCGACTGCCACAGCTCGCCCATGCGCTGGTACAGGTCGTTGAACTCGTGGAACGGGTCCCACACCGTACCGGTCTGCTGGCGCCGAACCGGAAGCGTCATTTCCGATCATCTCCTTCCGAAAGGCTCCTCGCCAGGTGGCGCGCCATCTGGCTTGCGTTCCGGAAGTCCCCCTGACCGAGACCTCCACTACCCATAATCACCCCAATACGGCCCATATTCCTACTGCGTGTGTGGCGATAAGTGCTCGCGTCGAGATCAGTAAGCGGAGGAGAGCGATGAGGCATGCCGAGTTTCTGGCGCAGGTGCGCGACCGTGGCGAGTACACCGGCCAGGAGGAAGCCGAGAAGATCGCCATCGCGGTCCTTGAGGTCCTCGCCCAGGGGATCACGCCGGGTGAGGCCACGGACCTGGCGGCGCAGCCGCCCAAGGAGCTACGTGCGCCACTGACGGGCGAGCCGGAGCGGCAGGCGGAGAGGTTCGGCGTGGAGGAGTTCTGCCGACGCGTCCCCGAACGGGTCGGTGCACGCCCCCGCACGGCCGAGTGGGACGCCAGCGCGGTGCTGTCGACCTTGGCCGATGCCGTCTCCGGCGGGGAGCTGAACCAGATCCTCAGCCAGCTGCCGTCAGGGCTACGCCACGCTGTTCGGGCGGGCGGACCTGTCCGGCCGACCTGCTCCCCCGGTCGCCCGGTGCCCGCAGCCGCGTCTGGTCGTGACCGGCCCCAGCACCACCTCGTGGGTAAGCGGCGTCGAACGCGGCGAGCGGCAACTCCCCGATCGGCCGAAAGCCTCGTCGGTGTTCCCGCCGCATAGGCCACAACCACCCCAAATTGCCGCTTCGGCCAGGTGTCAAGTACCGGGATGCGAGGAAGATAGGACTGCGTCGAGGAGTCCATCCCATCTTCGAGGGGAGGAAGGGAGGAGATCGATGATGCTCGCGCGAACCGCCCCCTTCCGTGGGCTGGACCAGTTAAAACCAGCAGGTGCCAGGCACCGCGGCAACGCATGAGGCAGCAAAGCCATGATCGTATCGACGCGTCGCGCGGGGCCGGCGTGCTGCGGCCGTGTACCCCGGTCGCCGATCAGGCCGGGCCCCGCAAGATCGCCGTCAGCGGCGGCGACTCGTACACGTACATCAGCAGCTGAAGACTGCGGCAGGAGACGGGCACGGCGGCTTCTGTCCGCGCGCTCCGCCTCTGTGCGGCCATCCATTCGGGAGGGAAGACGTCATGCGCATGCGCTGGGACGCGTTCATCGCCGCGATCCAGGAACGCGGCGAATATCCCACACCGCAGGAGGCAGAGCGAGCCTCCCGCGTCGTCTTGGCACTGCTGGGCGCTCATCTGGTGGGTGAGGTACGCGCCGAGCTGGCCGACCGGCTGCCCGAATCGCTGGCGCTGATCCTCCTCAGCCCCCTCCAGGCGCACGAACCGCTGTCACCCGAGCGGTTCATCCGGGCGACCGCAGCCTGGATCGAAGGCGCCACCGAGAAGACCGCAACCTGGGACGTCAGCGCGGTACTCAGCGTCGTGGCCGATGTCGCGGGTGAGGACCTGATGAACCGCATCCTGCTCCAACTCCCGCCGGGCTACGACCTGCTCTTCGGACGCCCGTGGCCGAGCTGATCACCCACCGTGATTCTCGCCGGCATCACAGCAGAGACAATGGCGGGATGGACGCGAACACCGCTTCGCGCCGCAGCCGACAGGGCCCCGGGGGGGGCGAGTCCCGGGCCGCGAGCACGTGGAGTACCGAGCCAGGGTCGTGGCGTCGGGCAGGCGGTGTCGCCAGCGTAGTAGAAGCGGCAGCTCACACCCTGTGTGCGAGGTTCGCAGCGGACAGACAGCCGATGGCGCCGTGGTACGGCTTGGAGGCGTACCACGGCGCCATCGGGGTGGGTCTGAACTCGTCACCCGGCCTGGTGGTCCACGACGCATCGGCCTGGAGGACGTGGCCACTCTCGGGGGATGCTCGACGAGGTTCCGGCTGTGGAGCGAGCACTTGGACCCGGGCGCGAGGTGGCGGGCACTGGAGACGGAGATCGGCCCGGGTGAGTCCCTTCCCGTCTGCCCCCGGCGCCCGGATCTGAGCGCCGTCATTTGCTTGCCGGGGCGGAACGATTCGGCGTTCCCCATTCGAGGAAGGCGCGCATCACTGCCCGTGGCCGGGGCATTGCTGACGCTGACTAGGTTGGCGTTCCTTTTCGACAGAGAGAATCCGCGTGCGACTTCTCGGCCAGCCGGGCCCCCAAGAACCGCACGGACGCTACCGCCACCGTATTCCTCGACGCCGACTGCGAAGGTCCCACCTACTACACCCTGCCTCCCGGCATTTCGGTGGGCCGGGCCTTGCGGCGGGTCAGCCGCCTGGTCGGCGTGCGGCCGTTCCTGAGCGCCGTCGCGCTTGGGCCGCGTGGAAGGCCCCCGGAGCCTGCCGCGCGTGCACCTATATGTCCGGGTGCTCGGACTCGTTTGCTGCGCCGAGCAGTTGGGTCAGGTGCCGGTGCAGGACGGCCCGGATGGTGTCCGGACCCAGGCGGTCGGGGTGGAGCGTCGCGCCAAGGGTGAGTCCATCGAGTACTGCGGCGAGATGCTCCGCCGCCACCGGATCGTCCACGCCCAGACGGTGCAGCAAGCGCCCGGCGACGGCCCGCAGCCCGTCGTGGAGTTCGGCGGCGATCTCGCCCAGGGCGGGGTCGGTGCGGGCAGCCGCGACGAAGTCCAGCCAGACCGCGGTCTCGTCGGCGCGCGCCGCGTCGAGCGGCAGGAACTGACCCGCCACCTCCTGCGCCACCAGGTACGGGTCGTCCCCGGGGTGCCGCCGCTCCCGCTGGGCCGCCACTCGGACGTCCACCCGGCGCACCATCTCGCGGGCCGCGGCCATCAGGAGCTCGCGGTGGCTGGCGAAGTAGTGCCGTACGGACCCGACGGCGAGGCCGGCCTCGGCGGCGACGTTCCGGAGTGTGGCCTGCTGGATGCCGCCGCGGGCCACGACCCGGAAGACGGCGTCCACGACGTCGCGGCGGCGCTGCTCAGGATCCACGATCTTCGGCATCCAGCTTTTATAGCACGACCGTGCTACGATTTATTTAGCATGAAAGTGCTAAATAAATTGGCTGACGCCGCAGTCCGCCGTCCCGGTGACCAGGATCAGGAGAAACCATGGACCCGTCGGAGCCGACCTCTTCGCCTTCAGTACCGCAGTCGGTCCGGTCGTCGGCGCCCGCGCGCCCGCGCCGCCTCGGCCGCCTGGCCCGCTTGGCCCTCGACCTGGGCATCTCGCCCCTTGCGTACTACGGCTGCCTCCTCGCGGGTCTGGCCACACTCCCCGCGCTCCTGACCGCGACCGGAGTGGCGGCCCTCTGGCTCGCCGCCACCGTCCTGCACGACCGGCGTGCCGACGGCCTGGCCCTTGCCATGCTCCTCATGTACGGATTTTCGGCCGCCTTCGCCGCCGTGACCTCCGAACCCCAGCCGCTGCTCCTGCGTGACCCACTGGTCAGCGCCCTCGCCGGATTCGCGTTCCTCACAAGCTGCCTCACCGCCACGCCCGCCACCGCCTATCTGGCCAGCAGGCTGCACGGTCAACCGTTGCACGACCCGATCCTGCTCCGCGCGCACCGCACGGAGACGCTGGTATGCGGTGCCGGACTCATGGCAGAGGCCGTGGCGCGTGTCCTGCTCGTGCTGACCCTGCCGGTGTCCACGGCCGCCTCGCTCACGCCACCGCTGGAATTCGCCGTTCTCATCCCGATCGTCGTGTGGATGGTCCGCCACCGCAGGAACGCGCGCACCCGTATCGCCGCCCAAGTGCGTTCGCGGACGCGGGACCCCGAGCCTGCGCCGCCGTCGGTCGCCTCCGTCCTCGAACGCCATCGAGGGGGTGCGCGATGAGGACCGTGGACAGCACGCCCGCCGCGGACGGCTTCCGCATGCCGGCGGAATGGGAGCCGCACGACGGATGCTGGATGGCGTGGCCGCAGAACGGTTACGTCTGGCGCGAAGGAGCCCGCCCCGCGCAGCGCGCCCTCGCGGCCCTCGCCAACGCCGTCGCGGACACCGGGGAGGCAGTCACCGTCACGGTCACCGGCGACCAGTACGCACACGCCCGCTCCTGCCTCGACTCCCGCGTCCGCGTGGTGGAGACGACCAGTTGGCTGGGCTGGGCCCGGGACATCGCCCCCACCTTCGTGGTCGACGGCGCCGGGCGGCGTCGCGGCGTGGACTTCGCCTTCAACGGCTACGGCAACCGCTACCCGTACTGGGCCACCGACGACCAGTATGCCCAAAGGGTGCTCGACCTCACCGCCACCGACCGCTACCGCGCCCCGCTCGTGCTGGAGGGCGGCTCCTTCCACGTCGACGGGGAGGGAACCGCCCTCGTCACCGCCGAGACCCTGCTCGACCCCGCCCGCAACGACGCCCCCTCACGCACCGCCATGCATCACCTCATGGCGGCCTACCTCGGAGTGACCCGCACCGTGTGGATCGAGTGGGGCCTCGCTTACGACGGGACGCGCGGCCACGTGGACAACATGGCGTGCTTCGCCGCCCCCGGGGTGGTCTGTCTGACCTGGACTGACGACACGAGCGACCCCCAGTACGAGCGCAGCGCACGCGCCGTGGAAGACCTGAGAAACGTCCAGGACGCCAGAGGCCGTACCCTCCGGGTGGAGAAACTGCCGCTGCCCGGCCCGCTGTACGCCACCGAGGTCGAGCTTCGAGGCATCGACCGTCACGGCGTCCCGACCGCCGGCGCCGTGCCCCGCCCCCGGCTCGCCGCCTCCTACGCCAACTTCTACGCCACGGAGGACCACCTCTTCGTCCCCCTGCTCGACCCCGAACACGACGACGAAGCCCTCGCCCGCCTCGCCAGGATCCACCCGCACCACACGGTCGTCGGCCTCCCTACCCGCGAACTCCTCCTCGGCGGCGGCAACATCCACTGCGCCACCCAGCAGATACCGAGCGGCGGTGCGGTGGCGACGGGTCCTGGCAGTGGAGCCGGGCGGCGCCTGCGATCGAACCATCCGTCTCACCCGAGACCATCGGCGAGCTGAAGAACCCCGCGTGGGTCCAGGACGGGCACCCCTCGACCGCGGTCGCCTTGGGTTCCTCCCGCTCGGTGAAGCTCTGGAACATGACCTGTCGGGAACACCCCGCCCCGGCTGAGCGCCATGCGTCCATCCCGTGGCCAGAGGATGGAGCGGGGGCGATGGGACTCGGCGACGGCTGGCGGCCGCGGTACTCGGGGAGGTGACGGCCGCCGCGGAAGATCACCTCAGGCGAGGGTCCACCTGGCTGTGTGCTCTCCGTTGGTCTGCAGGAGCGAGTCCATCTGGTACGTCACGGCCGTGATCTTCGCATTTTGCGGCACGTTGAAGATCACCCAGCCGGTGGTCTTCTCGCCCGGCTGGAGGATCAGAGTGAGGTCCAGGGACTCACCGGCGGTGGGGTCGCCGGGCTTACCGGCGTAGACCTTCCCGGTCGAGTCGATGACCTTCGCCCCCAGGTTGCCGGGGTCGTCGTAGGTGGCGTCGCCGGTGCTGAGGATCGTGAACTCCGCCGCGACCAGGCGCTGTCCGTCGGGGGCCGCGAAGGCATCCAGCGACGGTTTAGCGTTGTCCTCGTACTTGGTCAGCGTGACGTCGGCCTGAACGTGGCCCGTGGCGCCCATACCGGGCATGCCCTCCAGCGAGAGGGTGTCACCGATCTTGGCGCCACTCGGCGTTGTGCTGCTGGGCGCGGCGTCCGGCGTCTGCTGACCCCCGGACGTCGCGGCGCCGCTGGAACCGGCGCTCTTCGTGGCCGCGGCCTTGCTGCTGTCCCCGTCCGAGCCCCCGCACGCCACAAGGGCGGCGGCGAGCACGACGGCTGCGGCGGCGGACGCGATGGAGCGGTTCATGGAATTCCCCCGTAGTTGCCAGTGGGTCTGGCGGGTGTGGCGACACAGGAATTCTGATGGCTGATGTGCGGGCGTGGGGTGTCTTTCCTGTCACCAGACGGCACCAGAGGTCTGCGGCAGGTGGCGGCACGGCGCGGGCCCGGGGGCCCGCCGCATGCCGGCGGGCGCGGCAAGAGGCGGAGTCGACGCCGACCAGGCTCCAGTCGATTCAGCCACTGTGGTTGTCAGCAGACCGGTCTCCTCGGCGACCTCTCGAAGGACCGCTTCTTCCGGCCCCTTCGCGTGATGTGACTTCTCCCGCAGGGTTCTGGGTGCCGGCCTCCGGCATGCTGTGAGCGTGCGTCATCAGAACGGTCAGGTCGTCGAAGATCGCTTCTGGGCGCGATCCAGCGGTACGAGCAGTACCTCCACGCTCTGGGCCGTGAGGACATCGACACGGTCTGCGAGGTGGCCAGGCTCGTGGCGAAGAAGGCGCAGGGCCAGGGGCTCGGCCCGTGCACGTCGACGTACGCCGCTGTGTTCCAGATGATCTCTCGAGGTGTCGGCCGAAGCGGTCAGGGCCTCTGCCGCCTTCTCCGAGAGCGGCCCTTGACAGCTACACCCTGGAGTACCTCAAGAACGATTGGTACATCACTCCGTACGCGGAGCCACCCGACGGTCGACTCCACGCGCACGCCACCCGGCGGCCGGTCGACCGGCGCCCGAGCGGGGCCTACTTGCCGGTCTCCTTCTCATACTCATACGCCTTGATGACCTCGTCGGTCGGGCCGTCCATCAACAGCTCGCCCTTCTCCAGCCACAGCACCCGGTCACAGGTGTCCCGGATGGACTTGCTGCTGTGGCTAAACGGGGCCTCAAACGCTCCCGAATGACAGACGGTTACGGAATCCCGCTGGGCCGGGCCCTGGCAGGAGCGAACTGCCATGACTCACCACTGCTCGCCCCGACCCTGGACCTGTTGGACGACCTCGGCCCCTGCCTGACGACATCACCGTGCACCTGGACGCCGGCCACGACTCGGGCAAGACCCGCACCACCCTCGACGCACGCGCGAGCTCTTAGCGACGCGGAGATGACCTAGCGGCCGAGGGCCTGTCGCACGGTCAGGTCGTGGTACTTCCGCAGCCGGTACAGTTCCCAGCACGACAACCCCGTCACCGACACCGGAGCGCCGAGCAGGAACACGATCCGGGCGAGGACGGGAACCTCGGCGTTCTCGTTGTTGATCACGTCGAGGGCGGCCATCACCCACACCAGCAAGGTGGCGAGGATCGGCGGCAGCACCTCGTGGATGTCGGCGGTGCGGAACACGTGCATGAGGCAGAGCGCGATCCCGTACAGGGCGAAGCCCAGCGACCACGCGCAGAGGGTGATGAGGACGACCATGCCGGGGGTCCCGATGGCGTCACGGAAGCCGGCGGTCTTCGGGTCGGGCGCCACGGCGAGGGGGAACGTGGCCATGGACCCCATCAGAGCCGCCACCGCCCCGAACGACTTCAGGGACCGACGCAGGTAGAGCCCGCGCAGCGCACCCTGCGCGGCGAACGCGAACAGGGCGATCGCGAACGGGAAGGCGCACACGAGGACGAGTGTGCTGATCCAGCTCTGGTTGAACTTGTCGCCCGCGACGGTCTCGACGCCCTTGGTGGTGTCGACCGGCTTGTACGACATGACCAGGACGAGCCAGGCGGCGACGCCGAGCCCGGTCCGCCACATCTGGATCTTGCGCACCGTCAGGTCTTCGACGGCGTCCGAGCGCGAGGGGCGGAAGGCCCACTGGGCGGCGTAGAACGGGTTGTAGACGCACTTGAGGATCCGCTGCCCGCGCATCAGCGGCGGCCGGGGCGGGCGCGGGAGCGGCGGCTGCGGGCCACCTCCGTGCGGCTGCGGCGGGTAGGGCCCCATGCCGGGGCCGCCGGGGTACGGGGGGTGTCCGGCCCCGGGGTAGGGCTGATGGCCGGGACCTGGGCCCGGCTGTCCACCGGGGCCGGGTCCGAGTCCGCCCGTCGGATCCCAGTAACCATTACCGTTCGTACTCATGCCGTGCTCCCCCGATGTTTCGGTCTGTGCCGTGCGCGGCGCGGCCCGAACCGCCCGCTCAGCGTGCGGCGTGATCTTACCCATCGCGGATGGCCGAGAACTGCACGTTCCGGAACCGGGCCGGGCACTGGTGGGTAACGACCCGGTCCAGGGTCGGGGCGAGCAGTGACGAGTCATGGCAGTTCGCTCCTGCCAGGACCCGGCCCAGCGGGATTCCGTAACCGTCTGTCATTCCGGAGCGATTCGAGGCCCTGCTTACCTCGGTCGACCGGTGAGCGTCCGGCGGCCTCTCCGCCTCCGGGTGCTTTGGTGATCGAGCCGCCGACAGCGATCTGGTCCAGGACGAGGCTGACGATTCGGTCGTATGCCTCCAGGGCTGTATGCCGAAGCCGGACGAAGGCGCCGGCCGGATCCACTCGTCGAGTGCCCCACCGCGCCTATCTGCGCGAGCTCTAAGGCCGTGTCCTACGCGGTGAGGCGGTCGTTGACTTTGCGCTGGTTGGCATTGAAGCGCGCCTTCTTCTGACGATTCCCGCACGTGTTCATGTCACACCATTTGCGGGTGCGACTTTGACTGGTGTCGAAGAAAGCGGCTCGGCAGGTCGGTGATGCGCACAAGGCCAACTTTCCGTCTCGTTCGCCCGCGATGATGCTGATCGCGTCGGCGGCGATCACGCTGAGGGCATCTTCCACGCAGGAAGCCGAGCTGAGCCGCCATTGCCGCTCACCCTCGGGCGTCAGGATCGCTGCGGCCCGACCCTGAGCGCTGCAGTCATTGATGACGTGGACAGCAGGCGCGGGGAGAGGGTCCTGGATCGCGGCCGCTGTCGCGGCGGCGTGAATCGACTCCCTCAATTCCCGAGCGAGGTCGAGCTGGGCAGTGGTGCAGGAGTCCACGGCGAGGCCGTTCACTCCCAGCCAGTCGATGAGTCGATGCGGCGTGGGAATGCGCTCCACAGCGTTGCCATGACGCTCCGAGAGAGTCCCCGTGAAGCTCGTCGCCAGCACCTTACCGAGACGGAAGTCAGGGAACCCAGCACGCATGGAACCACCTTAGCAGGTTGCAGCGTGGCTCGGAGACGTGCTAGAACCGCCTTAGCCGGTTCGCGATAGTTCGTAGCCGGTCCCGCGATGGCCAGGAGGTCTCATGCCCCGTCCAACCAGCGACGTGCGAGCATTCGAAGCCCACGCAACTGACGCTGACCTCGACGATTTGCGCGCGCGACTGGCCTCGGCGCGGCTACCGGAGGCCGAGACGGTCTATCGCGCCGCGCCCGACCCCCGCCGATGGGAACAGGGCGTTCCTCTCGCCGACCTCGTCGATGTCGTGAACTACTGGCGCACCGGGTACGACTGGCGGTCGTTCGAAGAGCGCCTTAACCGGATCGGTCAGTTCCGCACGACCATTGATGATCTGGGAATCCACTTCCTGCACCGCCGATCCGCGCGCGCAGATGCCACTCCTCTGATCTTGACGCACGGCTGGCCAGACAGCATTGTCCGGTTCATCGATGTAGTGGACGAGCTGGCAGATCCGAAAGACGCGGACGCGCCGGCGTTCCATGTCGTGGTCCCGTCGCTACCAGGCTTCGGTTACAGCGACAAGCCGGCCGCCACCGGGTGGGGAACCGAAAAGATCGCGGCCGCATGGGTAGAACTGATGGGAAGGCTCGGCTACAGCAAGTTCGCAGCCCACGGCGGCGACTGGGGAGGTAATATCACCACGGTTCTCGGCGGCAGGTTCCCGGCGCACGTTCTCGGCATCCACACAACGTTCGCGGAGGGACCGCCCGGGTTGACAACGGACGGGCTGACGGCGGTCGAGCGCAAATGGACCGAGGAAACCCGCGATTTCTGGCGCCACCGCGCGGCGTACGCGAAGCAGCAGGCGACCCGACCACAGACCATCGGCTACTCGCTCGTCGACTCACCGGTCGGGCTTCTTGCCTGGATCCTCGACAAGTTCGCTGAGTGGTCAGACACCGAAGACAGCCCGTTCGAGACGATTTCCATAGACAGCGTTCTCGACGACGTCACCCTGTATTGGCTGACGCGGACCGGCGCATCGGCGGCCCGCATTTACTACGAAAGCCACAACTCGCTGGACCCCGAACTTCGGGTCGACGTCCCTTCAGCACTCACTATGTATCCCCGCGACGTCGAGAAGTGTCCGCGCGCCTGGGCACAGGAGCGGTATCGACAGATCGTCCGATGGAGGTCGCCCGAAAACGGGGGACATTTCCCGTCGCTGGAGGTTCCCGAGTATTTCGTCAAAGATCTGCAAGAGGGCCTCGCGGCAGTGCTGGCCGCTCATCGGTGAACGCGGCTGGGTGCCGGCACTCGATCACCTCCTGCTCCGGCTCAAGGCGTTGCCCGACGGCTTCCAGACCGAGTTCATCGAGACGGCGGAACATGGTCAGACAGGGCGCGGCGAAGACAGCGTGGAGCGTGTCGAGGTCTTTCGGATGGACAGTGCAGGAACGTCCATCGTGGTAGACCTCGACACCTACCCAACACCCCGACCACACCCTCAACCGCGAAGAGCCGGAGACGTTCTCCAGGGCGAGTTTCTTGACGATGAGGTCGGCGGCCAGGTCCTCGTTGAGCCGACAGGTGTCCAGGGGTGCCGATGCGTATCTCCGTGTCGTCGTCGGAGAAGTTGCGCGGGACGTGGAGGTAGTGGCGCGGGTCGGTCAGCATGGGCGGCTACGTCTACCGTTGATCGAAAGGCTGTCAAGGCAGACGTGGAGGTAGCGATGAGGGTCGTGTTCGTGCATGGGGCGTGCGTGCGGGACGGGTCGTGGTGGTGGCACCGCACCGCCGAGCTGCTGCAGGAGCGAGGGGTGCCGAGCGTGGCCCCGGCGCTGCCGAGTTGCGGCGAGGCGGGCCTGCCCGGCGGCGTCGGCGGTCCGGGGCTGCCCGAGGACGTTGCCGCGGTGCGGCAGGTGCTGCAGGCCGGCGACGAGCCGACCGTCGTGGTCGCCCACAGCTACGGCGGCATCATCACCGCGGAAGCCGCTGCGGGAATCGGGTCGGTACGCCACCTGCTGCTGGTCTCCAGCTATCTGCCCGAGGTCGGGCAGAGCCTGTCGGAGTTCGGGGACAGCAGCCCCGCCCCGTACCTCGACGTCGACCCCGACGCCGGCACGTTCGAGGTCCGCCCCGAGCTGCTCGTCGACACGTTCCTGCAAGACTGCGACCCTGAGGTCCAGGCGCAGGCGGCGGGCCACCTCGCCCGGCAGAGCGTGCAGGTGACCGGGCAGCCGGTCGGGGCGGCCGCATGGCGGCAGGTGCCCTCGACCTACCTCGTCTGCGCCCAGGACCGCGGCACCCCGCCGCGCCTACAGCGCGAGTTCGCCCGCCGGGCCGACAGCGTCGTCGAACTGGACGCCGGCCACCACCCGTTCCTGTCCCAGCCCGCCGCGGTCCGGGACCTGCTGCTGAGCCTGTGACGGCAGTCGCGGACGCGCCGGGCCGGCGATCCGGGGGCCGGAAGGCCGTCGTGAGCGCCGAGGAAGAACTTCTGTCGAGGGCTTACACGGTGCCAGTGCGGACACCCTTGGGCATACCGCCCATCTCCCCCGGCTCCCGGCCCAGTTCGATCGCGGCGGCATCCAGCCCGGCTGCGGTGAGGATGCGGACCTCTTCCCCTCCTCTGGTCCGGCCTCCGTCCAGGAGCAGGCCCTTTCGGCGCAGATCGTTCGCCGCGCCTCGGTGGCAGGCGGTGCGCGCTTCCTTCTGCTTGGCCGCCGTCTTCTTCAGGGTGCGCCGGTAGGTCAGGTGCGGCGAGGACAGCCGTTGGACCTGATCGGCGGTGGCGACCTTGAGCACCCGAGGACGCGCAGCACGTCACCGCGCAGGTCGTTGGTCGATCCCGCCTCGTTCCCCTTGCGCTTGCCTGCCATCAGGCGGCTCGCCCTCCCGTCGTCCGCGACCGGCCGGCGGCCGGGCGCCGGCCCCCGGTTGTGGACGGAGCCGGGCCCCCGGACCCCATGATCTCCCTCACCACCGACAACCAACTCAGGAACAAGGGGAGAGAAGAGGGTTGTGACGATCCGGCGCAGGCCCGGAAAGCCATGGTGACAAGGGGAGATGCAGAGTGCACCGGCGCCGGGCGCGGAAGTGGCTTCGGCAGTGGGAACGCAAGCGTCGGGGGGCAGGAGCTCACCCACGGGCACGGTGTCCTTGTTCCTCCGGCCTACTGGCCGGGTCGGCGGTCGTCCGGCCCCCACACGGGCATGGGCGCGGTGGGCGAACCGCTTCCGCAGGGTTCTCCCGCTGCTCCGCGGGGACGGTCAGCACGTGCTCTTGACGCTCATGCCCCCAGCCTGCCCTGTGCCGGGGCCGCGCCGATCGGGAAAGCCACCGATTGCGCGCACGTGGCTTTGCCGTCCAGGTCATCGAGGTGTCCCTGCACCGCATCAGCCGTGACGGTGTCCCAGCAGGTCAGAGCGCAGGACGTCCCATGATGTCCCGCGGAGGGCGGGGACTGTGGAAGGCCGTTGAACCGGTGGGCAAGGTTGGTCAGGCACACCGGGCGGCGTGGTCCACCCCGCGCCGCCACTCCGGACGACCTATGCCAAACATCCACAACAAACAGGGGAACTCCATGAACACACGTAAGCGCATCGCTCTCGGTTTCGCGTCACTCGCCCTCGCGACCGGTGGGCTCGGCGGGGGTGTCGCCGTAGCCGCCGACGACGGAGAAGCGACGGCACAGCAGCCCACGAGCGCCGCCGCCTGCAGCACCTGGTACGACAACGCCGGCCCCGGCGGCGCCTACCGTGGGCACGCCAAGTGCTCCGGCAACGTCGACGTGAAGGTGTGGGTGAAGTGCTCCGACGGCAGCACCCACGCGAGCGCCTGGCGGTTCCAGTACGCCAAGGCCGAGTGCCCCTCGGGCCAGCGCGGCAGCTTCGCCCAGTACGACACGAGGCCCTCGCAGTCGTAGCCTGACCCGAAGCCGACACGCCACCGCGTGATGACCTGCACCGGTCCTGCTTCGGTGGCGTGCCGGCTGTCGTCCCGCTGATCCCCGCGTCGGGGGTGCGGCCGCAGGGCGGCGGTACGCAGAACACACCTGATGAGACGCTATTCGCGGCCGCTGTGCCGGTCCCGGCCGCCTCCGATTCCACGTCCACGCTGTCCGGGCAGGAGATCAGATGCGCCCCTCCCCGCCCGGCTGACCGAGAAGTGTCGCTCGACACGCACCGAGCAGTGATCGAGCCCGTTGTAGGCGTGGCCAGTCGATCATCTGTCCGTCCACGCACACTGCGGCGCCATCGGAGTCCCCGGCGGCCTGCACGACCCGCCGGGCCCATTCCAGCTCGGCGTCCGTCGGTAGCCATGCCTGGTGAACCACGTCGATCTGTCGAGGGTGGACGCACATTCGACCGCCGAAACCCAGCCCGCGACTGCGCTGTGAGACGGCGGCCAGACCAGCCTCGTCATCAAGGTGGGTGTACACACCGTCGAGCGGCGCGGGCAATCCGGCCGCCCGGGACGCCACCACCAGCGCGGAGCGGGCCCACAGCAGCTCCGGCTCGTCGGGTCCCGAGGGGACGACGTCCATGTCCAGCGCGAGATCGATGCTTCCGAAGAGCAGCCGCGCCACCCCGGGTACCTGTGCGATGGCCGCCGCTTCCCGCACCCCGAGGGCGCTCTCCACCAAGGCCAGCACAGGCATACCGTCCGGCAGACGGCGCAGCACCTCGGCCACGCCGTCCGCCGTCGAACTCTTCGGCAGCACCACGCCGAGCAGCCTCCGGGCCGCAGTGAGCGCGGCCAGGTCCCCCGCATGCCAGGGGGTGTCCGCGGCATTGATCCTCAAGAAGCCGTCGTGTGTGCTCAGCCATCGGATCGCGGCTTCCCGCGCCGCGGCCTTGGCACCCGGTGCCACCGCGTCCTCAAGGTCGACCAGCACCCCGTCCGCCCCGCTGGCCGCCGCCTTCGCAAAGCGCTCCGGCCGGTCGCCGGGCACGAAGAGCAGAGTACGGGGAGCGGGCTCCACAGGTGTCCCTCCTCTCGCTGCGCTCATGCGACCACGAAGGCCGCCCAGGCGGCGGTGGGAGCCAGTGCGCACACCCCGGCGCCCCACCACAACAACCCCTGGTACACGCCGGGCCTCAGCCGCTCGGGAGAGTTGGCCACCACCAACGCACCATTGGTGGAGAAGGGACTCGCGTCCACTACGGTCGCCGCGGCCGCCAGTGCTATCACCATGCCGGTCGTCCCGATGGCACCGGACTTCAGGAACGGCACGGACAGCGGCATCAGGGCGCCGAGGATCCCGGTGGTCGAGGCGAAGGCCGAGACGACACCGCCCACGTAGCAGATCACCAGGGCGGCCAGTAGCGGGGCGCCGATCGCCGCGATCATCTTCCCCAGGGAGTCCACGATGCCCAGTTCCTGGAGCAGGGCTACGTAGGTCACGATTCCGCACACCAGGAGCACCACGGGCCAGGCGATCTCCTTGGTGGCCTGCTGGGACGTGCGAGGGAAGATCAGCGCCAGCAACGCCGCCAAGGTGAGGGCCAGGAAGCCGGTGTCCAGCGAGAGGACCGTGGTCCCCAGCACCAGCGCGACCATCGCGGTCAGCGTCACCACCTGCTCCGCGCCTGGGCGAGAAGCCGGGTCCGTTGCCGTAGGGTCGGTGTCCTTTTCCATAGCCTGCGGTTCGAGCCGTCTGCGCCCGAAGACGAGCCATGACACTGCGGCGACCGCCAGGTTGAAGGCGAAGGTGCCTGCGAAGAGCAGTCCGCCGCTGACGGGCAGATGGTTCTTCTCCAGCGCCGAGTGGACGATGCCGCCCAGGATCCCGGAAGGGGCGAAACTGCCCGCTGCGGCCCCGTTAACAGCCATCAGCCCGGCGTACAGCGGACTGATGTGGTGCTTGACGGCGAAAGCCACGCCGATCGGCGCCACGATCGCCACCGCGGCGGGCGAGGCCGCGCCTGTCGCGCAGAGCAGTGTCGCCAGGCCGAAGAGCACCCAGGGGACGGCTCCTACCCGGGCACCCACCGCCTGCACCGCGACACGTACCAGCCAGTCCACCGTGCCGTTGACGCGGGCGATCCCGAAGAGGAACGTGACGGCGACCAGCACCAGGAACATGCTCACGGGGAAACCCGCCAGCACCTCGTCCGGCGTTCGGTCGAGGGCGACCACTCCGAGCAGAAAGGTGGCGACCAGGGCGAGCATGCCCATGTTCAGCCTCCGTACGCTGGAGAGCAGGAACACAGCGGCGAGGATCAGGACTCCGGTGAGTTCATTCGGCATGGCTGACCTCTTCGCGGTCGGCGCTGCGGGGCGCGGCCAGCCACGCCAGGATGGACTCGGTGTGCTCGCCCAGTTCCGGGACCCGGCCCAGCCGCTGCGGGTGCTCGCCGTGGAAGGTGACCGGGGGTATCAGGCCCTCCAGCGCACCGACCGGGCTGTCGAACGGAGCCCAGCGTCGACGGTCACGTAGTTGGGGGTGTGCGCTGAACTCCCGCATGGTGCGCTGGCGTGCGTAGGCAATCGACGCCTCCTCCAGCCGCGCCACCAGTTCCTTGCCGGTGAGCGTG
Source organism: Streptomyces yongxingensis (assembly GCF_055597465.1). NCBI lineage: Bacteria > Bacillati > Actinomycetota > Actinomycetes > Kitasatosporales > Streptomycetaceae > Streptomyces > Streptomyces yongxingensis. Next base: position 10,888,183 of record NZ_CM145717.1, on the reverse strand, counting down.
CCCGTCACCTCGCTCACCAGGGCGTCGAGCTCGGTGCGGTGCGCCACCCGGTCGGCGTTCCCGGAAAAGCGGGGGTCGTCGCACAGACCGGGGCGCCGCAGCACGGTCATGCAGAAAGAAGCCCACTCCCGCTCGTTCTGCAGCCCGAGGTTGATCGTCTGTCCGTCGCGCGTGGTGAACGGGCCGTAGGGGGCGATCGTCGCGTGACTGGCGCCGGCGCGGGCCGGAGCCGTGCCGCCGTAGCGCGTGTAGTACTCGGCGTATCCCATCCATTCACCGAGGGCTTCGAGCATCGAGACCTCCAACTGCGAGCCCCGGCCTGTGCGGGCCCGCTTCAGCAGGGCCGTAAGAATGCCGGAATACGCATACATCCCGGCACATATGTCCGCGATGGACAGACCTACCTTGGACGGTGTCTCGGGGGTGCCGGTGATGGAGACCAATCCCGCTTCACACTGGACCAGGAGGTCGTACGCCTTGCGGTCGCGGTAGCAGCCGGTACTGCCGTAGCCGGATATGTCGCAGGTGATCAGCCTCGGGTGGCTCAGCGCGAGGACGTGGTGGCCGATGCCCAGGCGGACCGCGGCGCCGGGTGCCAGATTCTGCACCAGGACGTCGGCCCGGTCCACCAAGGCGCGCAGCTGACGATTGCCTTCCGGTGAGCGCACATCGAGCTGGACGCTCTCCTTCCCTCGATTCAGCCAGACGAAGTGGCTGGACATGCCACGCACCGTGCGGTCGTAGCCGCGGGCTAGATCGCCGCTGCCCGGGCGTTCGATCTTGATGACACGGGCGCCCAGGTCCGCCAGTTGGCGGGTGGCGAACGGAGCGGCGACGGCCTGCTCCAAAGAAACCACGAGCAGTCCGGACAGGGGCCCGGCGGGGCCTTCCTGCTCAGGGCGAAGACGCGGCTCTGACATGGGGTCCCTCCCATGGGAGTCCTGGTTGGTGAGGACTCACTGTGGGCCGCCGCTCGACCGTTGTGAAATGACCAAACCTCGCCAGGACCATGCCGTATACGTATAGTCCCTGCATGGAGATACGGGAGCTGCAGTGGTTCACGGCCTTGGCCGAGCACGAGCACGTGACGATCACCGCGGAACGGCTCAATGTCTCCCAGCCGACCCTGTCCCGGGCCATCCGGCGGCTGGAGCGACGAGTGGGCGTTCCGCTGTTCGACCGGCACCAGAACCGGCTCCGGCTCAACAAGTACGGCGAGGTCTTCCGTGCCCACGCCCTGCGCGCGATCAGTGAGGTCTCCGGCGCCGAACAGCGCATCACCGCTCTGATCGACCCCGACACCGGCACCGTGGCACTCGGTTTCCTGCACTCCTACGGCACCTGGCTCGTACCCGACCTCCTCGCCGGGTATCGCCGGCTGGCTCCTGGCACCACCTTCGAGCTGCGCGGCGACGCCGCCGACGCCGTGGTCGACGACGTCCGCAACAGCAGGCTGGACCTGGGGCTGACCAGCCCGCGACCGGCCGGGGACGATGTGGAGTGGACACCGCTGCGCGACGAGGCCCTGTGCTTGCTCGTCCCACCCGGACACCGGCTGGCCGGACGCCGCCGGGTACGGACCGCGGAGCTGGCCGATGAGGCGTTCGTGGCACTGCAGCCGGTCTTCGGACTGCGTCAGATAACCGACCGGCTGTGTGCTGCGGCCGGATTCGTGCCGCGGGTCGTTTTGGAGAGCACCGAGCTGAGCACGTTGCGGGCCCTGGTCGCCGCCGGTCTCGGTGTGGCCGTCGCCCCGGTCACCGGCAGCCCATCCGGCCCCGGTGAACACGCTGTTGCCGTGCCGCTCGAGGATCCGCAGGCGCGGCGCACGGTCGGTGTGGTCACACTCGCCGGAGGACCACGGGCGCCAGTGGTGGCGAGGTTCTACGACTACGTACGGTCCGGGGCTCATGCGCCGCACGTATGATCCCGGTGAAGGTTCGGCATTTCACAGCGGACCGGGGACTTCCCAGAATGAGCGCCATGACGACTGAGAACCTGGGCCAGGGCGCCACCACCCGCACCGCTGCCGTCGAGGGCTGGCAGGGCCGCTTCTTCGAGGACTTCACCACCGGCGACGTGTACCGCCACCCCCTGGGCCGCACGGTCCTGGAGACTGACAACTCCTGGCTCACGCTGCTGACGCAGAACACCGCGCCGCTGCACTTCGACCGCCACTATTCGGCGGGCACCGCCTGGGGCAAGCCGCTGGTGGACTCCACCTTCACGCTCGCCCTGGTCACCGGGCAGAGTGTCACCGACATCTCCCAGCACGTGATGGCCAATCTCGGCTGGGACCGAGTCAGGCTGCCCAACCCGGTCTTCGAGGGCGACACGATCTACTCGCAGTCCGAGGTCCTCCACAAGCGGGAGTCCGCCAGCCGCCCTGACGTAGGGATCATCAGTGTGCGCACCATCGGATACAACCAAGACGGTGTCATCGTCATCACCTTCGAGCGGACACTGATGGTCTACCGCCGCGGACACGGGCCCCGGTTCGCGGCAGTGGAACCGGTCTGGGACGAGCGGTCCCGCAGGGCTGCGGGACTGCACTGACCGGTTCGGACCTCCTGTCGGCAGCCATACCCGCTGGTTCCCGCCTGTCCGGGACAGCCGGACGAGGACCGTCCGGTGCGGTCGCCGGGGCATGGTTCGCGGGCTGCTGCTGAATGGGCGGCGCAAGTCGGTGGAGCCGATGGCGGTCCGTCTCCGCGAAGGACGAGACACGGTCGTGGGGCATCGACGCTCCCCTGGTCGTCGCGGAGGCAGGCTACGGCGACGCCGTCCGGCGGCACCGTGGTTCCGCGCTCGCCGCGCACATGCGGCCGGTTGATCGACGCGCTGGTCGGATCACTTGTGCGTGGTGGCCGGTGGGCCGGCGATGGCGGTGAGCTGGAGCTTGGTCTCGTCCTCGCTGCCGGGCACGGCGGTCATGATGACGATCTTGAGCTCGGAGTCGCCGTCGGTCAGGACGTCGCAGTCCACCGTGACCGGGCCCACCGTCGGGTGGTCGATCGTCTTGTGGTCCTCGCGGTGCGCGGCCACCTCCCCGGCCGCCCATAGCTCGGCGAACCTCCTGTTGCCCGCGTTCAGATCGCGGATCAGCGTGGCCAAGCGGCTGTCCTGGGGGAAACGGCCGGTGGCGCGGCGCAGGTCGGAGACGACAGCGGCGTCGGTGGCGTCGCTGTCCGCCTCGGTCACCGGCCACCGCGAGAGGTGGGCGGGGCCGGCGTCCACCGGGAACCTCTCGCGGGCGAAGTTGCGCAGCCGCGGCGGCGAGGCGGAGGGGTCGCCCAGCAGGGCCGCCCACCCGTGGTTCCACCACACCAGTTGCCAGTCCGCCGCGAACACGGCGACCGCCACGTCCCCGAGGCGGGCGAGCACCCGCTGCACGCCGGGCGGGAGATGGTCAGAGATGGCGCCGTCCACCGGCGGTGCGAGCTGGGCCAGCCGGTGCAGGTGGTCCCGCTCGGCGGTGGACAGCTGCAGGGCGCGCGCCAGGGACGCCACCACCGACGCTGAGGGTGTCGTGGCCCGCCCCTGTTCCAGGCGCACGATGTAGTCGACCGATACCCCGGCCAGGTCAGCCAGTTCTTCGCGCCGCAGCCCGGCCGCCCGGCGCCCGCGGGCCACCGGCAGCCCGGCGGCCGAGGGGGGCAGCCGGTCCCGCCACGTGCGGATCATCGCGCCCAGTCCGGTCCCGGGTGTCGTCGACATGATCCTCATCCTCCTGCATCCCCGGTCGTGCGTGTGGGCGCGAGGGTGGTACTGGTCTTCCTACCGTCGAAGCATCTCTGGTCCGCCTCCGTCGTCGGGATCAGTATCGACCGCATGACGATCACCTTTATCACCGGAGCCAACAAGGGGCTCGGCCGCGAGACCGCCCGCCGCCTGATCGAGTGTGGCCACACCGTGCTCGTCGGAGCCCGCACCCCTGAGCGGGGTGAGGAGGCCGCCGCCGCGCTCGGCGCACGCTACGTCCCCATCGACGTGACCGACGACGCGTCCGTGGCCGCCGCGGCCGCGAACGTCGCCGAACACGAGGGCAGGATCGACGTCCTGATCAACAACGCCGGGGTCCACGGCCCCCTCGGCGATCCCAGCGACCTCACCGCCGCCGACGCCCTCGCCGTCCTCGACGTCAACGTCATCGGCGTCGTCCGCACCACCACCGCGTTCCTGCCGCTGCTGCGCCGCTCGGACGACCCCGTGATCATCAACGTCAGCAGCGGCATGGGCTCCCTCGCCCTCACCCACGACCCCGGCCGGCCCGAGTCGCACGTCATCGCGCCGCTGTACACCTCATCGAAGGCGGCGCTGACGATGTTGACCACGCAGTACGCCAAGGGGCTCAAGGGCATCCGCGTCAACGCCGCCGACCCCGGCTACACCGCGACCGACCTCAACGGTCACAGCGGCCCCCAAACCGTCACCGAGGGCACGGACGCGATCGTCGCCCTCGCCACCGACGGGCACGGCGCCGGCACCGGACGCTTCGTCTCCCGCCATGGCGAGATCGCCTGGTCCTGAAACCGGACGTGCCGGATCAGCCGTTTCAGGCGACGAGGACACCATGAAATCGTCGCAGTATTCGGGGTGGCTTCAGGGCGCAGATCACATCGTGATCAATCTGCGGGCGTCGCCCACGGACCGGTGGATCTCCTTGCGGGACACGAGTGCAACTGACGGACGAGGAGTGGGAGTTCACCGGGCCGTACCTGCCGATCGGCGAGTGCGGCCCGTACCCCGAGCGGCTGCGGCAGCAGTTCGGGGGCGTGATCTGGCGGTTCAAGACTGGCGGCCAGTGGCGGGAGATGCCGAAGGAGACCAGATCCGCCGCCACCGCCGCGCCGACGATCACGAATTCTCGGCGGCGACTGGGGCGAGACCGTGCACATCTCCGAGATGTTCCGCCTCGTGCGCGGCGCCCCAGCACGTCCTGGTCGTGCTCGACGTCCTCCACCGCGACCGTCTCGCCTGCGCATCCACGACGGCGCTGGCCACTCACCCTGTGAACGCCGGAGACACCTCCGCGAGGCCCGAGAGCGTGGCATGGATCCTTTCCGCTGCCGCCACGGAAGCTCCCGCCTGCTGGTCGATCATGGCGTAAATGTCCCTGGACCAGTGACTGAGCGCCTCTATAGGGTCACCGTCGTTTCCGGGCTCGCAGGCTTTCCCAGGGCACCCGCCGCGCCAACCGCGGGCTACTCGCCGGCTCGACCATCGAGGACGGTCAGCCCATCTCGTGATCCCCGCAACGACCCTGACACAGCGACGAAAGGCAAGCATCATGCGCAAGCGCTCCCTCGCTCTCGCGGTCTTATCCGCCGCGTTCGCGGGCATCGCCGTCACCGCGCCCAACGCGTCGGCGGCCGGCAACAGTGCCTGCCCAGACGGCAACTTCTGCCTGTGGCCCACCTTTGCGTCCTACCCCACACCCGTCGAAACCCCGGCCCTGGTGACCAGTGGTGACTGGTCTGGAAACATCGACGGGCTCGTATTCCAGAACACCGGCTCCCGCGCCGTCGACGTGGAATACACCACTTACATGAACAACGGGACCGTTCCGGTGGACGGCACGGTGTGCGTCACGAGGGACAAGGTCAGCAGGCAGTTCTTCTACAACCCGACGACCGTGCACAAGGTCACGTGGCGCGCCGACAACACGTGCTGACATGACCGCACAGCGGGCGCTCCCCGGCCGAAGCGCCCGCTTTCCGTCAGCCCCGGTCGGATGACGGGGAGACCAGAAGCCACGGTGGATCGCCCGCTTCCACGTTGGGTCCTGTACCGCAAGTCTGCGGTACAGGACCCAGACTGGCGACGTCGGGCCGGCCGCGAGAACGACGGAGCCCTGTGCGGCGCCCGGGAGTCAAGGTTTCCCGATCTCGTCCAACTCGGCGAGTTCCCCGTCGGAGAGCGAGAGTCCCGCGCCGGCGACGTTCTCGCGCAGGTGCGCCACCGACGAGGTGCCGGGAATGAGCAGGATGTTCGGCGACCGTCGCAGCAGCCAGGCCAGGGCGACCGACATCGGCGTCGCGTCCAGCCGGGTGGCCACGGCGGAAAGCGCCGTGGACTGCAGCGGGGTGAAGCCGCCGAGGGGGAAGAAAGGCACGTAGGCGATGCCCTTGTCGGCGAGATCGTCGATCAGCTCGTCGTCCTGGCGGTGGGCGAGGTTGTACATGTTCTGCACGCACACGATCGGCGCGATCGCCTGCGCCTCGGCGACCTGTTCCGCCGTCGCGTTGCTCACTCCGAGGTGCCGGATCAGGCCCTGCCGCTGGAGTTCGACGAGGGTCTCGAAGGGCTCGGCGAGCGAGCCGGGCCGGGGGCCCTGGGCGTCGCCGAGCCGGAGGTTGACCACGTCGAGCGAATCGAGGCCGAGGTCCTCGAGGTTCTCGCGGACGGCGCGTCGCAGGTCCTCGGGCTGCCGGGCAGGGGGCCAGCCGCCCTGCCGATCGCGGACCGCGCCGACCTTGGTCACGATGTGCAGCGATGCGGGATAGGGGTGCAGCGCTTCACGGATCAGCTGGTTGGTGACGCGTGGTCCGTAAGCACCGGCGGTGTCGATGTGGGTGATCCCGAGGCCGGCGGCCTCGCGCAGGACGGCGAGCGCGCCGTCGTGGTCGGCGGGCGGGCCCATGACCCCGGGGCCGGCGAGCTGCATGGCGCCGTAGCCGAAACGGGTGACGGTCAGGTCACCCAGGGTCCAGGTGCCGCCGGGCAGTGATGTGGAGGGTGTGTTCATGCCTGTGTCTTTCCTGCTGAGCCGGATACTGCGGAGGGACTACTGCAGAGAGTTACTCGTCGCTTGGTTCGCCGTTCGTCAACGGCACCCTTGTTCGCGCGGTTGCACCAGTGTTCGCGCGGTTCACCGGCGCGATCTTCGTTTCGCTCATGCCGTTGATGTTGGATCGCGGACAAGCGGCGCATCCAATACCGATGCGGTGCCCTGTCATACCCGGTAGGTATCACCGAGGTACGCTGTGGCCATGGACACCTTGGAGACCCGCGAGCTGAGGTACTTCATGGCCGTCGCCGAGGAACTGCACTTCGGCCGCGCCGCCGAGCGCCTCGGCATGGCCCAGCCACCGCTGTCCCGGGCGATCCAGCAGCTCGAGCGGCGCCTCGGAGTCTGCCTGCTGAAACGCAACCGCCGCGGCGTCGCCCTGACCGGTGCCGGCGAGATGCTGCTGCACGAGGGACGCGCGGCCCTCGACGCGACCGCCGCCGCCGCTCGCCGCACCCGTCGCGCCGGTGGTGCCGACAGTCCGGGTGGCCCCCGCAACCGCCTGGTGCTGGCAGTGAAGGCCGGCGCGTCCCACGAGCTGCTGCACAAGCTCCTCGACGCCTACGCGGCCGAGCCCGACGCCGCCGAGATCGAGGTGCTGCCGAGCGGCACATGTGAACAGGAAGGGATGCTGCGCGACGGCCGCGCTGATGTGGCTCTCATGCACGCACCGTTCAACTCCCTCGCCGGGTTCGACAGCGAGGAACTGATGACCGAGGGGCAGATCGCCATCCTGCCCGCCGGGCACCCCCTCGCCTCGCGCAAGGCTCTGTCCCTGGCCGACGTCAGCGACATCCCCGATCTTCCGCTCGCCCGCTGGTCCCGCCACGGCACGTACCCACCCGGCCCGGGCCCCGAGATCCACGACCAGACGCAGCTGGCCCAGCTGATCGCCCTCGGACGCACCGTGGCCGTCTTCCCCGACTCCGCCCGCGCCTGGCTATGGGCGGAGCACACCGCCGTCCCCCTGACCGACGCACCCCCCGTCGTCACCCACATCGCCTGGCCCGCGCACAGCCGCTCCCTCGCCCTCGCCGGGCTGATCCGCACGGCCACACGGCTATGACCCTCTCGTGCCTTCCCTCGGCGCCGTGGTCCTCCTCTCCGCGCGGGCGGAGGTGAACCGTTCGATCGTGGCCCAGATCAGGGCAAGCGCCGCAGCAGCCGGTGCATCGCCTCCGCGGACTCGGCCATGGCGGCCAGCGAGCAGGATTCATCGGTGACATGGGCCTGATCCGGGTCGCCCGGTCCGTACACCACCACCGCCGGATCGCCGAGCCGGCCGGTCAGCACCGAGGCGTCGGTGAAGTAGGTCGCGTACTCGGCCGGGCGGGCCGAGGAGCCGGGGGCCAGGATCTCCCGCGCGGCGGCGGCAGCCGACGGGTCGGTGGCGACACCGGGCAGGTCCAGCAGCGGTTCGAGGCCGATGCCGTCGCCGCACAGCCGGGCGATCTCCGCGATCGCCTCGTCCCGTCCGAAGCCGGGAACGGTGCGCACGTCCAGCCGCATCTCGGCGCGGTCCGGCACCAGGTTGGGCTGCTCACCCGCGTGGAAGGTGCCGATGTTGACCGTGGCCGGGCCGTGGGTCGGGCTCACCGGCCAGGCACGGTGCCCGTGGATCCTGCTCGCCGCGGCGGCGAGCGCGGTGATCGCGTTGCGGCCCAGCTCCGGGCGGGAACCGTGCGCGGAGACCCCACGGGCCGTCGCGGCGAGCCACAACACGCCCTTGTGGCCGAGGACGGTCCGGTTGCCGGTCGGCTCGGCCACGATGAGCAGGTCGGTGGGGATGAGTGACGCCGCGTCGATCGCCTCGGCCCCATGGCAGCCGGTCTCCTCGCCGAAGGTGAAGATCAGCTGTACGGCGGTGTCCCGCGGGCTCTCCCGGGCGGCCCGTATCGCCGCCTCGACCTGGCAGGCCACGCCCGCTTTCATATCGCTGCTGCCGCGGCCGAGCAGCCGGCCGTCGCGCAGCTCCCCGCTCATCGGGTCGAACGACCAGCCCGACGGGTCGGCGGGCACGGTGTCCAGGTGTCCGGTGAAGGTGACCGGCACCCGTGGTACAGCGGGCCCGAACCGGGCGACGACGTTGGACCGGCCGGGTATCGGCTCCTCGACCCGGACGTCGAACCCCGCGCCGTCCAGCCGGTCCGCCACCAGTGCGGCGGCCGGTGCCTCCCGGCCGCCCCGGGTGTCGATCCGCACCAGCCGCCGTGCGAGGTCCGTCGCACCGCGCCATGTGCCCGCGTCGTCCATCGGGGTCCTCCCGGGGGTGTGGTGATGCGCCGTCATACGCGGTCCGGGGGCGCTTGCGTGGCCCGGGTGCTGTCGCGCACCACCAGGGTCGGCACGAGTGAGATACGCGCGTGCGGACCACGCTCGGCGTCCTTGGCCAGGCTCGCCGCGGCCAGCAGCCGTACCGCCTCCGCGGCGATCCGGTCGCGGGGCTGATGGACCGTGGTCAGGGCCGGCTCGGCCAGCCGGGAGAACTCGATGTCGTCGTAGCCGGTCACCTGCACCTGCTGGGGCACCGCGAAACCATGGGCCCGGCAGGCGCGGGTGGCCCCGAGCGCGATCAGGTCATCGGCGCATACGAGCGCGTCCGGAAGGCCGCCCTCCGCGATCAGCCGGGCCACGGCGGCCTCGCCCCACTCCACGCTGTAGTCCCCGAGCAGCACCTGGCCGGGGATCACCTCGATGTTCAGCTCCTCGGCGCGCCGCCGGAACCCGGCGAACCGCTGTTCCGTGGAGGAGTGGGTCATCAGCGAGCCGATGAAGGCCGCCGACCGCGCCCCGCCGTCGTGGAGGTGGTCCATGACCTGCCGCATCGCGGCGATGTCGTCGACGCCCACCCAGTCGGTGGTGGTGCCGTCGACGAATCGGTCGAGCTGGACGAGCGGCAGCCGGTCCGCGGTCTGCTGCACGGCGGGCCGGCTGTCGACGCCGTGGCTCGGGCTGACGATGATGCCGTCGACGTTGCGCGCGGCGAGCGAGGCCAGCCGGCGCGCCTCGATCCGCGGGTCGGAGCGCGCGTCGCACAGGAACAGCTCCTTGCCCTCCTTCCCCAGGGCGTGTTCCACGCTCTCCACCAGGGAGGTGAAGAACGGGTTGGTGATGCTGGGCACGACCATGCCCACGGTGTCGGTACGACTGTTGCGCAGTGCCCTGGCGATGACATTGACCTGGTAGCCCAGGTCGTCGGCGGCGCGGCGGACCTTGCGTTCGACCGCGGCCGAGACCTGGCCCCGGCGGGAGAGCACCCGCGACACGGTGGCGGTGGAGACACCGGCCCGCTCGGCGACCTGAGCGATCGTGACCCGTTGCAATCGATTACCTTCCTGCCGGGAAACCTGGCGGTCACATGGCTCCAACGCCCATGTGACCTGGCGCGTTGAATCAGCATAGAGCCTTGACACGGCACCTGACCCCTGCCTACGGTCCTCCGCAACTCAGCTGTAATCGATTGCATTGAGGTGGCGCGATGACGACGTCCGGGAGCACGAGCGACCTTGGGGTGTTCCCGCCCCGGCCGAACGCGATCAAGGAGCTGTTCGGCACCCCGAAGGTCGTCATCGGCGTGGTGCACCTGCCGGCGCTGCCCGGCAGCCCGCATTACGAGGGCGCCCCGCTGGACGAGATCTGCGCCTTCGCGGTCGAGGAGGCGCGGGCCTATCTGGAGGGCGGCTGCCACGGGCTGATCGTGGAGAACCACTGGGACATCCCGTTCCTCAAACCGGGCGAACACGGTTATGAGACATCGGCGGCGATGGCCGTGGTGACCGACCGGGTGCGGCACGCCGTGCTGGAGGGGGCCGGCGACAGGCTCGGGGTCAGCGTGCTGTCCAACGCCGCCGAGTGCGCCATCGCCTCCGCCTGGTCCGGCGGCGGCGGATTCGTACGGGTCAACCAGTGGGCCAATGCCTATGTCGCCAACGAGGGCATCATCGAGGGCCAGTCGGCACACGCCAGCCGCTATCGCAGCCGGATCGGTGCCGGCCCGGTCAAGGTCTTCGCCGATGTGCACGTCAAGCACGGTTCGCACGCCATCGTCGCCGACCGCACACTGGCCGAACAGACCGAGGACGCCGAGTTCTTCGGCGCCGATGTGCTGATCGCCACCGGCTCCCGGACCGGGGACGCCGCCTCGCTGGAGGAGGTCGAGGGCATCTCCGCCCACACCACCCTGCCGGTGGTGATCGGCTCCGGTATCACCGCGGGCAACATCGGCTGCCTGCTGCCCGCCTGCGACGGGGTGATCGTCGCGTCCTCGGTGAAGGACAACGGCCGCTGGTGGGGCCGGGTCGACCGGGCCAAGGTCCGCGAGCTGACCACCGCGGCGGCCAGGGCCGGAGTGGTGCTCCCGTGATCGTCTTCTGCGGGTACGCCAACATCGACCTGACCGTCGGTGTGCCGGCGCTGCCCGCTCCCGGTGACCGTGTGCAGGCGACCGCCATCCGCCACGGCCACGGCGGGATGGCCGCCAACGCCTCGGCGGCCGCGGCCCGGACGGGAGCCGACGCGTGGTTCGCCGGTGTGGTCGGACCGGAGCCGCGGAGCACGGCGTTCCTCGCCGCACTCGCCGCCGACGGGGTCCGCACCGACTGGACCGCCCGCACCGGCACCCTCACCACCGCCGTCGTGCTGCTCACCCCGGACGGCGAACGCGCCGTCATCAGCCAGGACGACGAACTGGACGCCCGGCACATCGTCCGTACGGCACGGGCCGCGCGCGAGGCCGGGGCGGACTGGCTCTACCTCGACGGCTACCGCTTCCCCGAGGCCGCCGCCGCACTGGCCGAGGCCGCCGCCGACGCCCCGCCCGGGACACCCGGACCGGGCCTGGTGGTGGACCTCGACGGCTGCCACCGGGCGGAGGCGATGCGCACCGCGCTGTCCGCGGCGGATCACGCCGTCGTCGGCCGGCCGCTGGCCGTCGCGCTGCTGGGCGGGGAACCGGCCCTGGTCCGGGCCGCCACCGACATGGACGTCCATCTCGTCGTGACCGATGGTTCGCGCGGCTGGACCCTGCTGACCCCGGCCGGTGAACGCCACGACGGTCCGGCGATCGAGGTCGACGCGGTCGACGCCACCGGGGCCGGAGACTGCTTCACCGGCGCGTACTGCGCCGAACTGGACCGGGGCCGGTCCCCGCTGGAGGCGGCGCGCTTCGCCGCCGTCGCCGCCGGCCTGTCCTGTACCCGGCCCGGCGCCCGTGACGGGCTGCCCGACCGGCGGGCCATCGACTCCTGGCTCGCGGCCCACCCCACTCCCGGAACCCCGGAGCCGACCCGCACCCAGTAGGACAAGGAGAGCAGATGCGCCAGAAAGTGACGGCCGTGGTCGCGCTGGGCCTGCTGCTGACGACCGTCGGCTGCGACACCCAGGCCCGCCGCGAGATGGCGGCCGAGAAGAAGACCACCGAGCAGGGCCCGCCGCCGCCCGCGGAGGTCGCCCGCTCCTGTACCGTCCGCGGCCACGCTCCGAAGATCGGTATCGTGCCCATCAACCTCCAGGCGCTGTTCTTCAACCAGATCAACACCGGCGCCCGGACCGTGGCCCGCAAGGCGGGGGTGAAGACCCAGGTCGTCAACGGCAACGACGACTCCGCCACCCAGGCCAACGCCATCGACGACCTGGTGGCCAACCACTACGACGCCGTCATCGTGGACGCGGTCGACACCGAGGGCATCAAGCCCGCCATCCGCCGGGCCAAGGCGGCGGGCGTACCGGTCGTCGCCGTGGACGCCACCGTCGACGACCCCGCGGTCTCCGTCCAGGTCGGCGTCGGCAATGCGGAAGGCGGCCGGCGGATCGGCGAGGCCCTGCTGAAGACGGCCGGCAACCGCGGTGGGATCGGCGTCGTCGGCGCGCTCAACAGCACCATCCAGAACGAGCGGCAGAAAGGATTCACCGCCACCGTCACCGCCAAGGGCATGAAGATCCAGAACGTGGTCGACGGCCGCAACATCCAGGAGAACGCCCAGACCGCCGCCGAGAACCTGCTCACCCGCGACCCCGGCCTGAAGTACGCCTACGCCACTGGCGAGCCCGCCCTGATCGGCCTGGCCGCCGCCGTGGTCAGCCAGCACCGCACCAAGGACCTCAAGGTCGTCGGATGGGACCTGTCCAGCCAGGCCGTCGACGGGCTGCGGGCCGGCTGGATCACCGGTGTGCTGCAGCAGAACACCTTCCGGTTCGGCTACGAGGCCATGAATTCCGCGATCGACCTGGCCTGCGGCCGCACCACCCGCCGACAAGTGCCCGTTCCCACCCAGTTGGTGACCCCGGACAACGTCAAGGACTACCTCTACTACCTGGAGAAGTGATGGGCGAGAGCGCGCTGGTCTCCCTGCGAGGAATCACCAAATCGTTCGGCGCCGTCCGCTCGCTGCGCGGCGTCGACCTGACCCTGGCCCCGGGCGAGGTGCTCGGCCTGGTCGGCGACAACGGCGCCGGGAAGTCGACCCTGATGAAGGTCCTGGCCGGTGCGGTCCAGCACGACGGCGGGCAGATCTCCATCGACGGCCGCGACGTCCGCTTCACCAGCCCCGCCGACGCCCGCCGCGAGCGGGTCGGCATCGTCTACCAGGACCTCGCTCTGTGCGACACCCTCGATGTGGCGAGCAATCTGTTCCTCGGCCGTGAACCGCGCAGAGGCCCCTTCATCGACCGCGCGACGATGCACGCCCGAGCGGCCGAAACCCTCTCCGAACTGCACGTCCGGGTGAAATCCACCTACCAGGAGATCGGCGAGCTCTCCGGAGGGCAGCGGCAGGCCGTGGCGATCGCCCGTGCGGTGTCGTTCGGCCCGCGCGTGCTGATCCTGGACGAACCCACCGCCGCGCTCGCCGTCGCCGAGGTCCGGCAGGTGCTGAAGATGATCCGCGACGTCGCCGCCCAGGGCGTCGGCGTCATCCTGATCACCCACCGGCTGCAGGACCTGTTCGAGGTCTGCGACCGGATCACCGTGATGTACGAGGGACGCAGCGTCGAGGACGCCCCGATCTCCGATCTCGACATCGAACGGCTCGTCGCCATGATCACCCGATCCGGCGCCACGAACGGCGGGCCCGGCACCGAGGAGGAGGTGGCCTGATTTGACTTCCTCCCCTATCTAAAGGTGGGGGATTCCAGCGGTCACCCGCTGGGTTTCCTGCTTCACCGACGACCGCCCCGTCCGGGAGGACTCCCGTTGAGGTCTTACACCGTCTCCACAGGCAGACGCCGCCAGCCCGGCGGCCAGGATGTTGCGTGCCGCGTTCACGTCGCGGTCATGCACGGTGCCGCAGTCACACGTCCACTCGCGGACGTTCAGCGGCAGCTTCCCGCGGACCGTCCCGCAGGCCCCGCACAGCTTCGAGCTGGGGAACCAGCGGTCGACCGTCACCAGTTCGCGCCCGTACCAGGCGCACTTGTACTCCAGCATCATGCGCAGGTCCGCCCAGGCCGCATCCGAGATGGCGCGCGCGAGGCGGCCGTTCTTCAGCAGGTTGCGGACGGTCAGGTCCTCGATCACGACCGTTTGGTTCTCACGGACGAGACGAGTCGACAGCTTGTGCAGGAAGTCGCGGCGCCGGTCGGTGATCCGCGCGTGCACGCGGGCGACCTTCCGGCGCGCCTTCTCCCGGTTCGCGGACCCCTTTGCCTTGCGGGACAGCTCCCGCTGCGCCTTCGCCAGGCGGGCTCAGTCGCGCCGTTCGTGTCGGGGGTTGGCGATCTTCTCCCCGGTGGACAGGGTCACCAGGGAGGTGATCCCGGCGTCCAGGCCGACGCCCGCACTCGTGGCGGGGGCAGGGGCGATGGTGTCCTCGACGAGCATCGCCACGAACCAGCGGCCCGCGCTGTCGCGGGACACAGTCACCGTCGTCGGCTCCGCATCCTCCGGGAGGGGACGGGACCAGCGGATATCCAGCGGCTCGGCCATCTTCGCCAGCGTCAGGCGCCCGTCGCGCCACTTGAAGGCGCTGCGGGTGTACTCGGCCGACGCGCGGGACTTCTTCCGCGACTTGTACCGCGGGTACTTCGCACGCTTGGCGAAGAAGTTCCCGAACGCCGTCTGAAGATGGCGCAGCGCCTGCTGGAGCGGGACGGAGGACACCTCCGAGAGGAAGGCGAGTTCCCCGGTCTTCTTCCACTGCGTCAGCGCGGCGGAGGACTGCACGTAGGAGATGCGGCGCCGCTCGCCGTACCAGGACCGCGTGCGCTCCTCCAGCGCCTTGTTGTACACCAGGCGGACACAGCCGAACGTGCGCGACAGCTCAGCCGCCTGCTCGTCCGTGGGGTAAAAGCGGTACTTGAACGCCCGCTTGACCTGCCGCGTCATGCCTCACAATCTATCAGCTCCCTTGTGAGTAGCGGATGTCGGCCGGATCTCCCTGGACGCCGAATCGCCCTGACGGCGATTCGGCTTTCCCAGCCCTGCTCCGCAGGAGCTTCGTTTCCTCCCCCGGCTGAAGCCAGGGGTATCCACCAAGGAGAACCCCGATGAGCGCCGACACCGCGATGCGCACCACCGCCGTACTGGGCCGGCCCCCGGGCCGCTGGCAGCGCGCCAACAAGGCCACCCTGGCCATGCTCGGCGTGGGCGTCGCGCTCTTCCTCGGCTTCGGCATCGCCGCCCCCAACTTCCTGACCTTCACCAACCTGGCCAACCTGGCCACCCAGGTGGCGATCACCCTGATCGTGGCGGTCGCCATGACCTTCGTGATCAGCACCGGGCAGATCGACCTGTCCGTGGGGTCGATCCTCGCGTTCACCGCCACCTGCACCGCCGAGATGCTCCAGGCCGGCTGGGACTCCTCCGTGGTGATCGTCGTGGCGCTGCTCGCCGGGCTCTTCTGGGGCGCCGTCAACGGATGGCTGTCGGCTTATCAGAAGATCCCCCCGTTCATCGTCACCCTCGCCACCATGTCGGTCGTCCGCGGCCTGGCACAGCTGTGGACCAAGGGGTTCTCCGTCCCCATCGACGCCCGGCTCTTCGTCGCCAAGCTCGGCGACGCCTCCTTCCTCGGGCTGTCCGCACTGGCCTGGATCGCCCTGGCCACGGTCGCCGTCGGAGCGGTCCTGCTGTCGAAGCTGCCGTTCGGCTCCTACGTCAACGGCATCGGCTCCCAGGAGGAGTCGGTACGACGAGCGGGGGTGAACACCGCCCGGATCAAGATGGTCACCCTGATGCTGACCGGGGTGGCCGCCGGTATCGCCGGGCTGCTCACCGCGGCCAGGCTCGGCTCCGGCTCCGCCAACTCCGGACAGGGCTTCGAACTCACCGTGATCGCCGCGGTCGTGCTCGGTGGCACCAATCTGTTCGGCGGCCGGGGCACCGTGCTCGGCACCGTCATCGGCGCCCTCATCACCGGGGTCATCGCCAACGGCCTCAACCTGCTCGGTGTGAGCCCGTTCCTCACCCCCATCGTCACCGGACTGGTGCTGCTCGCCGCGATCTGGCTCAACCTGCGCGGCCGGGCGATGGCCGATCTGTTCGCCCATCTGACGAGCCGCTCATGAGCGGCCCCGCCCCCCGCACCGTGACCACGGTGACCGGACCGGTGCCGAGCACCGGGCTCGGCCTCACCCTCACCCATGAGCATGTGCGCAACGACGTCCGCAAGGCCGTCACCACCCCGGCCGACCCCCGCCTCGGTCATCTGCGCGACGCTCGCACCACACCCGAACTGGCCTGGCTGCTGCGCGAGCAGCCCTACGCCTGCCTCGACCACTGTGTACTCGACGACACCGAAGGGATGCTGGCCGACCTGCGCGCGTTCGCCGCCGGCGGGGGCGGCACGATCGTCGACGTCACCCCGGGCGGACTGGGCCGCGACCCGGCGGCGCTGCGCGCGTTCTCCGAGGACAGCGGCGTACGTGTGGTCATGGGCAGCGGCTGGTACCTGGAGCCCTACCATCCCCGGCCGCTGTCACCGGCGGACGAGCCCGGCCTCGCCGCCGCGTTGCTGGCCGAGTTCACCGAGGGAGCCGACGGCACCGGGATCCGGCCGGGCGTCATCGGCGAGATCGGGGTCTCCCCACGGTTCACCGAGGGTGAGCACACCGCGCTGCGCGCCGCCGCGCGCACCCAACGCGAGACCGGTGTCCCGCTCTACGTCCATCTGCCCGGCTGGCAGCGCCGCGCCCACGAGGTCCTCGACCTGGTACTGGGAGAGTACGGGGTGGCGCCGGCCGCCGTGGTGCTGTGCCATATGGACCCCTCGCACGCCGACCCGGACTATCAGCGGTCGGTGGCCGACCGCGGCGTCTGGCTCGAATTCGACATGATCGGCATGCCGTTCCGCTACCCCGGCGAGGGGCAGTCCCCGGCACCCCACGAAACCGCGCACGCGATCGCCGGGCTCATCGCCCGCGGACACGGCGACCGGCTGCTGCTCAGCCACGACGTGTTCCTCAAGAGCATGCTCACCGCCTACGGCGGCAACGGCTTCCGCTATGTGCCGGAGCTGTTCCTCTCCCGGCTCGTCGAGCACGGCGTGCCCCGGCGGACCGCCGCGGACCTGCTGCACACCAACCCGGCCCGGCTGTTCGAGCACGCCGCCGCGTCCTGACGTCCTGACCACCGTCCCGGCGTTTCGCCCCATCCCCGTTACGAAGGAGCACCTTGTGAGCCGCGTCCTGATAGCCGGTGAGAGCTGGATCTCCCAGTCCACACACATCAAGGGGGTCGACTCGTTCACCACCAGTACCTATGTGACCGGCGTCGAGCCGTTGCGCCGGGCGCTGGAGGACCGCGGGCACGAGGTCACGCACCTGCCCGCGCATCTGGTACCCGGGCAGTTCCCGGGCGATGCCGAGGCGCTCGCCGCCTACGACGTCGTCATCCTCTCCGACATCGGGGCGAACTCCCTCCAGCTCTCCCCCGAGGTGTTCGAGCGGGGCACGCCGGGGGCCGACCGGATCGAGGCACTGCGCGGATGGGTCGGCGACGGCGGCGGGCTGCTGATGGTCGGCGGCTATCTCTCCTTCACCGGTTTCGAGGGCAAGGCCGCCTACCGCAACACCGCGCTGCACCAGGTGCTGCCGGTCGAGCTGCTGCCCGAGGACGACCGCGTCGAACTCCCCGCGGGCGGCCACCCGTCGGCCATCGGTACCGGCCATCCCGCCCTCGGCGGGGTGACCGGCGAATGGCCGCCGCTGCTCGGCTACAACCGCGTCCGGCCACGTCCGGGCGCCGAGGTCCTGGCCACCCTGGGCGGCGACCCCCTGGTGGCGGTGGCCGAGTACGGCGCGGGACGCTCGGCGGTCTTCACCTCCGACTGCTCCCCGCACTGGGCGCCCGCGGCGTTCTGCGAGCAGTGGGACGGCTACGCCCGGGTCTTCGGCGGCCTCGTCGAATGGCTTACCCGGTGAGCCGGTCCGAGCGGCTCCTGAAGGCCGCCGCCCCGGTCATGGAACGGGCGCTGCGCATGCGCTTCGTCACCGAGGTCACGGCCGGCACGATCAGCGACGCCGACTACGCCGACTACCTGGAGATCGAGGCCGCGTTCGTGGAGACGGCCACCCGGCTGCACGGACTGGCCGTATGGGGCGCCCCCGACCGGACGGCGCTGGAGCGCAACGCCCGTGCGGTCCACGCGCTGACCACCACCCAGGCGGACTACTTCCGCGAAGCCCGCGCCGCCTGGCCCGTCCCCGCCCGGCCGGACGCCGCCCGGCGGGCCGAGGTGCTGTCGCGGTACGCACTCGACGCGGCGCGGGAAGGCGGCTACCCGGCGGTGATGACCATGCTGTTCGCCGCGGAGAGCCTCTACCTCACCTGGTGCACCCGGGCACACGAGCGCGGCGCCGTCCCCGACGGCGCGATGAGCGCCTGGGTGGCGCTCCACGCCGACCAGGAGTTCCGGGACGGGGTACGGGCCCTCGCGGCGGAGGTCGACGCCCTGCCGGACGACATCCCCCAGGAGCGGCTGGCCCGCTGGTTCACCGGCATGCTGGAGGCGGAAATCGCCTTCCACGACGCGGTGTTCGGATGACCGGGCCCCGGCGGGGACCGATCCCCCGACCGGGCTGCTGAGCCGGGCGAGGCGTACCCGTCGTTCGGTGCGGGGGGGGGGGAGCCCGCTCGTAGGCCCGTCAGCCGAGCCCCCGATCGGGGGCATGGAGTCGTGGCCAAGCTAGCCGTCCAGTCGCTGACGGCGCAGCAGGAACCACGCCGCTACCGCGGTCGCCAGGAGCACGCCCGCACCGACGCCGGCCGCGATCCGCAGGCCGTCGACGAACGCGTCCCGCGCCGTGGCCAGCAAGGCCGTGCCCGTCTCGGGCGGTAGCGCGGCGGCCGCCTCGACGGCGCCGCCGATCGAGTCGTCCGCCCTCTCGGCCGCCGGGCCCGGCACCCCCACCGGCGGGGTGAAGCCGCGGTAGGCACCGGTCACGATGGAGCCGAGCACGGCGATGCCGAGCGCCGCGCCCAGTTCGTACGCGGTCTCCGATACCGCCGACGCCGCTCCCGCCTGGTTCTTCGGCACGGTGGAGAGGATGACGTCCGCGGTGACGGTGAACGCGAGGCCCGCGCCGACACCGACCACCAGCAGCACCGCTCCGAGGAGCGGGTAACCGGTATCGGTGCGCAGCCAGAGGAGAGCGGCGAGGGCGAGCCCGATCGCCGCCAGGCCGCCTGAGACCACCGCCCGTACGGAGAAGCGGTGGGCGGCGCGTCCCGCCAGCAGCCCTGCCACCACGGCTCCGGCCGCCGTGGGGAGTTCGGCGAGTCCGGCCTCCAACGGGTCCCGGCCCTGCACCAGTTGCAGGTACTGCGACAGGAAGAAGACCAGCCCGGAGAGGCCGAGGACGGTGAACATGTCGGCGAGGACCGCGCCCGAGAAACCCCGGTGCTGGAAGAGCCGCATGTCCAGCAGGGGGGCGGGGAGCGTCAGCTGCCGCCGCACGAACCATCCCAGGGCCAGCACCCCGACCGCGCCGGTGGCCGCGATGTCCCCGCGCACCCCGTACACCGCCGTCTCCTTGACCGCGTAAACGATGCCGACCATGCCGATGAGGGAGAGCAGCACGCTGGGCAGGTCCAACGGGCCGGGCGCCGGGTCACGCGACTCGGGGAGCAGCTTCGCTCCGACGAGCACGAGAAGCACCATGACGGGGAGGTTGATCAGGAAGACCGAGCCCCACCAGAAGTGTTCGAGCAGGAAGCCGCCGAGGACGGGGCCGACGGCCATGCCCGCCGAGGCTGTCGCACCCCAGATGCCGACGGCCAAGCTGCGCTCCCGGGGGTCCTGGAAGAGGTTGCGGATGAGGGCGAGGGTGGAGGGCATGAGGGTCGCGCCCGCGATACCGAGCAGCGCCCGCGCGCCGATCATCATCTCCGCGCTCTGCGCGTACGCCGTCAGCGCGGACACGGCGCCGAAGGCAACCGAGCCGCCGAGCAGCAGCTTCTTGCGGCCGATGCGGTCGCCGAGGCCGCCCATGGACACCAGCAGGCCCGCGATGACGAAGGAGTATATGTCGCCGATCCACAGCAGCTGGGTGCCGGAGGGTTCGAGATCCTCGCTCAGGAACGGGGTCGCCAGCCCCAGGACGGTCGCGTCGACGGCGACCAGGAGGACGGCGAGGACGAGTACGGCGAGGGCCAGCCAGCGGCCGGGCCGCGGGTGCGTCTCCGCGCTCTCTTCCCTGATCTCGACGGGGCTCCCGCTCATGCGTCCCCGCTCCCCCGCCGCGCGCCGCCGAGCAGCAGCTCCAGCACCATGTACTCCACGTCCTTGGCGGCGAGCCGCCCGTCGTAGACGCCCCACGCGGCCGACGCCATCAGCCCGTACATGGCCTCTGCCAGCCACACGGGTGTCAGGTCGATGCGAAAGTTCCCCTGCTCCTGGCCGCGCCGGAAGAGCGCGGTCAGGCGGGCGTCGAGCCGCGCCCAGCCCGCGTTGACCTCCTCGCCCTCGAAGAGCTGGTTCTCGCCATAGAGAAAGGCGAGGAAGCCGGAGACCGGCTGAAGGGCCGCCACGACCCGGCGCAGCGCCTCGACCGCGTCGCCCTCCTCGATGCGGGCCGTGTCCAGTGCCGCCTCGAACCGCTCGATGCCCAGCTCCTCCAGCGCCCGGATGAGCGCGTCGCGCCCGGCGAAGTGCCGGTGGAGCGTGGCGCGGCTGATCCCCGCCGCCTTGGCGATGTCGTCCATCGAGGCGGTGGCCCTGCGGGTGAGCAGGGCGGCGGCTTCACGCAACACGTCGTTCCGGTCAAGAGACATGCGACAACCATAGCTTGAATGAGACAGTAATGTCTCATACAAAACTGGGTAGCCTCACCTGTCGCCGCTCACTGGCGTTTGTCGACGGCATGCTGACCTCCCGGACGCTCAGGTTCCTCCTCCGCCGTCTCAGACAGCCGCCGCTTCTCGTGCGCGGACCTCGCCGGTGGCCCGCACGCTGCCCCGCTCCTCGCCCCAGCGGACCACGGCCCGGGGAGGGATCATCCGGCCGAGCGGACACCCCGACGATCGGAACGCCGGCAAACGACCCGAAAGTGCGGCGGCTCAGGTAATGCGCCGGCGGGTCCACGGAGCGGACCATCGGAGCCGGACTGCTGCCGCCTCCGATGTGGGGGCGATGCTCAATACCTGTGGATCACTCCTGACGGAGGGAGGCGTACCTTCCTGATGGATCGATCGATAGGTCATCGAGCAAGGCCGACGTCGCAGCGTCGGTCGGGAGGGCACGCCCGTGCTTACGGCAGTCAACGATGACGGCACTGCGCCAAGCGGCAGTTCGCCGCTGGATGAGATTGTCCGGGAAGGCGCGAGGCGGATGCCGGCCGCCGCGCTGGAGGCCGAAGTCGAGTCGACGTTCGCCGCCGTCCGCCCGCGGACCAAGGTCACCCGCGGGGCCGGCTCCCGCACCGCCGCCCTGGCCATGGTCTTCACACTCGTCGAGTCCGCCCAGCAGCGGTGGCGAGCCGCGAACGCGCCCCAGCTCCTCGCCCTCGTCCGTGCCGGAGCCCGCTTCGAACCCGGCCAGCTCGTCGAACACCCCCAGGCGGTCGCGGCGTGAGCACCCTCGCGGCCCAGGCCATCGGCACCAGGCGGCTGGACCTGCTGCCGCTGCACGTCGAGCACGCCGAGGAGATGGCCACCGTGCTCTCCGACCCGGCCCTGCACATTTTCACCGGCGGCGCCCCGGACACCCCGCAAGCCCTGCGCTCGCGCTACCAGCGCATGACCGCAGGCTCGCCCGACCCGGCCATCTCCTGGCTGAACTGGGTGATCCGGCTCCGTGACACGTCCTGCCTGACAGGCACCGTCCAGGCAACGGTCAGCCCCTCCGGCCACGGCCCCATCGCCGAGATCGCCTGGGTGGTGGGGACCCCGTGGCAGGGAAGAGGCATCGCCACCGAAGCAGCCCGAGGACTCCTCGCCTGGCTCAGCCGGCAACCGGTACACACCGTCATCGCCCACATCCACCCCGAACACCGGGCATCCGCCGCCGTCGCCACCGCCGCCGGACTCACCCCCACCGACGAATGGCACGACGGCGAGATCCGATGGCACCGGAGCATCAGACGATAAGGTGTGGCCGGAAGGTCTACGACTTGGCGCTCGGCGGGCCGCTGGTTCGTCTCGATGCCGGGCGAGGACCCCGGAGTCCAGCAACTGGCCGCCACCAGTGCGGCGGAGCTGTCCTCGAAGGAGGACGAGACCTGGCATCTCAGCCCTGCGTGGTACTGGCGGACGGCCAGGAATGGGTCCGGCCTCGATCGCTCACAAGGGCCCGTCAGCGTCAGAGAGCGATCAGTCCCGCCTTCGTCTGCTTGAACCCGCAGGAGTCGAAGTAGAAGGACCGCAGTTCGTCGTCGAAGTCAACGTGCAACCATTCGCAGCCGCCGGCGCGGGCGCCATCCACCGCGGCCGCGACGAGCGCTGTGCCGATACCGCGCCCCCGGTCCCCGCGGGCCACGACGGTGTCGAGGACGAAGGCATGGACACCGCCGTCCCAGGCGACGTTCACAAAACCGACGAGGCGGTCTTCTTCGCGTGCGCAGACCCAGCCCAGACTGTGCCGGCATGGGCGGGGCAGGTGCGCTCGATGGACCACTCTCGGCCGAGCGGCCTCCTCAGCACCGGGCCGAGCCGGCCTGTTCCCGCCACCTCGGCAGCGCGCTTGCCGCCCGCGCCGCGCACCCGCGTCCCGACGTCAGATGCGGTGCAGCAGACATTCTCGGGCGTAGGTCACGACGCCGCGACCTCGAGCACCAGCTTGCCCGTGGTGGTGCCCGATTCGATGCGGCGGTGGGCCTCGACGGCCTGCTCCAGCGGCAGGGTTTCGACCTGCGTCCGCAGATCTCCCGTCGCCGCGGCCGCCACCGCGCGGCGCAGCGCCTGCCTCGTCTCCTTGGGGAAGGCGGCGGAGAAGGCGGCCAGGTTGAAGCCGGAGACGGTCTTGTTGGTGAACCACAGTTCGTTGGCCGGGATACCGATGTCCTCGGCGCCCGAGGCGTTGCCCATCACCACCAGGCGCCCCATCGGGGCCAGCCGGTCCAGGCCGGCCCGGCGGGCCGGGCCGCCGACCATGTCGACCACGACGTCGAACTCGCCGGCGTCGGCGATCCGGTCCCGTGTGATCACCTCGTGGTAGCCGAAGCGCTTGGCAGCCTCGATCTTGGCTGCGCTGCCGACGGTGCCGACCACGTGGCCCGCGCCCAGCAGGCGGGCGGCCTGGCCGAGTTGGCTTCCCACGCCGCCGGCCGCCGCATGGATCAGCACGCGTTCTCCGGGTTCGATCCGGGCCACCCGGTCGAGCACGAGGAAGGCGGTCGTGCTGTTGGACGGCAGCGCCGCGGCCAGGTCCATCCCGATCCCGAGGCCGTCCAGCGGCACGACCAGGTCCGCCGAGGTGACCACCACCTCGGCGTAACCACCACTGTCGACGATCGAGAGCGCGGCCACCGGCTGCCCGACGGTCAGGTCCTCGACGTCCTCACCGACGGCCCGGATCCGCCCCGCCACCTCGATACCGGGCACGAACGGAAGCGGCACGTCGACCACGCCGCGCCGGTAGAGGACCTCGGCGAAGTTGGCGCCGGCGTACGCCACGTCGATGGCGACCTGGCCCGGCCCGGGCTCGGGGACGGGGATGGTGGCGACGCGGAGCACCTCGGCGTCGCCGAACTCGGGGATGGTCACTGCCTTCATCATCTGCCTGCTGCTGTTGCTCATGTCCCCGATCCTGCGGGCACGGCGGCGACGCGGGCAGTGCCCACTCATCCTGGGTGTGGCACCACCAGGCTGTGCTGCCGCAGCAGCGTCTCCATCCGCTCCTGGGTGTCGGTGCCGGGACGCGGGTTGTGCAGGATCAGATGGTGCCCGGGGTGCTCGGGCAGCGGCAGCAGTGTGGCATCGAAGATCATCGTCCCGGCGTCGGGATGATCGACCGCCTTCACCGCGCTGGTGTGCTCGGCCACATCGTGGCGCGCCCACAGCTCGGCGAATTCCGGGCTGACCACGGCCAGATCGGCGGCGATACGGCCGAACTCCGGATCGTCCGGGTAACGCGCCGCGTCGGCCCGGAAGGCGGCGGCCACATCCGGTGCGGTCGCGGCCCAGTTCCGGTGCAGCACCCGGTAGCGGGCGTTGGTGAAGAAGGAGACCAGGCAGTTGTGGTCGCTTTCGCGGTAGCCGAACACCACGCGTGCCGCGTCGTTGACGGCGGTGAAGTTCCAGTGGCGGTCGCGAACATAGCCGGGCCGCGGCGACCAGGCGTCCAGCAACCGCCGCACCTCGGGTGAGGGCGCCGCCGAGGGCGCGGAGGGGGCCTGCGGCGGATTGAGTCCGGCCAGGCGGTACAGGTGGGCACGCTCGGTGGAGCCCAACAGCAGCGCGCGGGCGATCGCGTCGAGGACCTGCCCGGACACCTTGATGTCGCGCCCCTGCTCCAGCCACGTATACCAGGACACTCCGACGCCTGCGAGCACCGCGACCTCCTCGCGCCGCAGACCCGGTGTGCGCCGCCGGCCACCGTCGGGCATGCCGACATCGGTCGGCGAAACCCGGGCCCGGCGGCTGCGCAGAAACTCCCGCAGCTCGGTGCGCCGGTCGTCGCGGGACAGGGGCGAATGAGGGGTGGCCATGGGGTCAACTTTAAGCAGCGCGTCCGCGGAAGCACGCAGTGGCCGTAGTTCGCGGCTGACGTCCCGAGGACGCCGGCCGCCTGTCCGGGGCGGGCGACAGCCGACGGCGGCGGGACGGGCGTTCGGCCGGTCAAGCCGGGCGGCACCCAGCTTGTCGATCAGCTTCACCGGGACGACGACGAAGAACACCACGGCACCGGCGTACAGCAGTCGGTGGTGGCCCGGCTTGGGGGATCGCCGAGGTAAGCCCAAAAGGGGCCACGGGGTGATCTTGGTTACCGGTCGAGGTTGCTGACGCGGTTGGCGTACTCGCGATGTGGACGGTGTCGCCCGGCCGCGCGTACCTGAGCAGTTCGCGGAACTTCGGGCGCTGGAGGGGGTGGAGGCGGCTCGAGGTGCCCGGGTCCTCCTCGAAGACGACGGGGTCCTCGATGCCGGCCTCGGCCAGGACGAGGCTCTGCCGGGCGGTGGACTGCTGGTCGGTCGAGACTCGCTTGTAGACCAGGTTTGCCACCGAGGGCCCTTTCCGTACGGAGGATCGGACCCTATCTGTCGTCAAACCCTGTCAGTAGTCACCATCGGATCTGATGGGATTCGAGCCGCAGTGAACCCCGGATCGCATGGGTTCACTGGACGCGCCTCCGGCCTGTCGTCAAGGGATCGGTTGACGACACATAGCTGAGCGTCGGCGTGCTCGCGGTGGGCGCGGACGGGTACCGGGCGCTGGTCTCCTACGGCGAGATCTCCCCGGGCTCCGGCAATCGGGGCGCGATCCTGGCCGTCGAGCAGGACGGGGCACCGCCGGCCCGACCCCGGCTGGTCGTGACCGGCGAGGTCACCGGTGGGCGCGACGTCAACGACGTCGTCGAGCTGGACGTCGTGTGCGTCGAGCCCACCGGCTAACCCCGAGCGACCTCAGCGGTGTGCGCGGGGGTGTAGCGCTCGCCCATCACCTGGTCGCTCAGCGGGTCCAGCGCGGCCAGCGCCTCGGCGTCCAGGGTGAGCTCCAGCGCGGCCGCGTTCTGCTCCAGCCGGGCCGGGCTGCGGGTGCCCGGAATGGTCGCCACCGCCACCCCGAGCCGCTCGGCCTGGGCGTACACCCAGGCCAGCGCCACCTGGGCCGGGGTGGCACCCAGCCGGTCGGCTACCCCGCGCACGGTCTGCGCGATCTTCTCGTTGGCCTCGCCCGCCTCGCCGGCGAAGCGGGGGTTGGTGCGCCGGAAGTCCTTCTCGCCCAGCGTGGAGCGGTCCAGGGCGCCGGTCAGGAACCCCCGCCCCAGCGGCGAGTACGGCACCAGCCCGACCCCCAGCTCGGCCATCACCGGGGTGAGCGCCTCGACGTCGCGGGTCCACAGCGAGTACTCGCTCTGCACCGCGGTGATCGGGTGCACCGCGTGCGCCCGGCGCAGCAGCTCGCCGTCGACCTCGGACAGGCCCAGATGGCGGACCTTGCCCGCCTCGACCAGCTCGGCCATCGCCCCGACCGTCTCCTCGATCTCCACGTCCTGGGGCGGGCGGTGGGCGTAGTACAGGTCGATCACCTCGACGCCCAGCCGCAGCAGCGAGGCGTCGCAGGAGCGCAGCACGTAGTCCCGGGCACCGCGGATGCGGCGTGCCCGGTCGCCGGCACTGCGGTCGATGCCGAACTTGGTGGCCAGCTGCACCTGGTCCCGGCGACCGTGGATGGCCCGGCCCACCAGCACCTCGTTGTGCCCGGTGCCGTAGGCGTCGGCGGTGTCCAGGAACGTGATGCCCAGCTCCAGGGCCCGGTCGATGGTGGCCAGGCCGCCGTCCCAGTCGGCGGCGCCGTAGCTCTCGCTCATTCCCATGCACCCCAGGCCCATCGCGCTGACGGTGAGACCGGGCGAGCCGAGCGTGGTTCGGGTGATCATGCGCGGATACTCCTCCTGCCCGGCGGACCGGGCGGTACCTCGAGGGCTGACGAACGCCTCCGACGCTAGGACTTGGAGCGCGCTCGAAGTCAAGGTTGGACCGGTCAGCTTGCCTGTCCTGCTTCCCGGGATCCTCGACTTCTTCGAGGAGGGCGTCGCCGTAAGCAAGGGCGTCCTGGAACTCATCGGCACCGACGTCGCCGCGTTCTGCGACGACCTGGTCAAAGACTCCCCTGCCTACGCGGACGTCTACCAGGAATCCATCAGCGCGGAACCCGGCGCACACTTGGCCGAGGCCGGCGGTGGTCAGGTCCTGCGTGTCCGCGTGCACGGTGGTGGGCTTGACCTCGGACGCGTCCTTGAGCAGGCCCTCGATGATGTAGACGGCCTCCCACAGCAGGCCGCGCAGGGCGCCGCCACGGCGGTGCAGGTCCTGGGCTCGGCCGCGGCGCACGAGGGTCATGTGGTCGAGCGCGCGTACCGCGACGCGAAGCTCATGGAGCTCGGCGACACCGGTCGGTCTGATCGTGGTGGACAACACCCTGTTCTTCGGCCGGGTCGCCGATCCCGGGGCACAGGACGCCGACACCGAAGGGGTCCGCGCGTTCAACGCGCTGGTCCGCGGCGATCCTCGCGTGGAGATGTCCCTGATCCCCATGGCGGACGGCATTACGCTGATCCGCAAGCGGCAGCTCACAGCCTGAGTCCCGCGGCGACCTCCAGGAGCTGGTGACGGAACCAGCGGTGGGCGGCGTCCTGGTTGTTGCGGGGGTGCCAGTACATGGCCTCGGTCAGCGTGGTCATGGGCACCGGTAACGGCATCGTCCTGAGCCCCGACCCCGTGGCCTCATCCGCGAGGAGTCCCTGGAGCACGGTGACCAGACGGGTCCCGGGCACAAGGTGGGGGGCCATGGCGAAACCCCCGACGTCGGCGGCGACCCGGAGCCGGGCGCCCAGGCGGTCGAAGTAGGACTCCACGATCGATGTCATCGGCCCGTTGATCCCGAGGAACGGCAGCCGTCGCAGCTCATCGACGGTGATGGTGTCACCCACCCCGGGGTGGTTCTCATCGACGGCCACCACGAACTCGTCGGTGAACAGCGTCTCGCTGAAGAAGCCGGACAGATTCTGGGCAAGGCTGGTCGGCCAGATCAGCAGATCGCACTGTCCCCGGCGGAGCTGGTCGATGAAGTCGGCCTGCGCGGGGAAGACATTGACCCGGATGCTCAGCGATTCGGCCTCCACCTTCCGCAGAATGGGCCGGATCAGCACCGTCTGGGCGTAGTCGCTGGCGATCACGGTGAAGGTGCGAGGAGGGCCGGCGGCGGGATCGAAGGTCTTGCTCACGCCCATGACGGCCTGAACCGCCACCAGGGCCTCCCGCGTCGGCCGCACCAGCGACTCGGCCAACGGGGTCAGCGTCATCCCCCGCCCCTGCCTGATGAGCAGCGGATCTCCGAAATGGCTCCTCAGCCGGGCGAGCGAGGCGCTCATCGCCGGTTGTCCCACGAAGACCCGCTCCGCCGCCCTGGTCACACTGCGTTCGGCCAGCAGAGCGTTCAGGGCGATGAGAATGTTGAGATCGATATTGCCAAGGTCATCCGACATACGCGCGCCGCTTTCCCAGGGGTCGGTCATGCCCGCCGGCATGGCGCCCGGCAGGGGGAGGCTCGCGCACGCGGACACCCGCGGGAACGGCCTCTTCCACATCTTCCGGTTCACCGCGGGCATAGCGCGGGCGAATCAGCAAACGACCAGGCGTTTACCCAGGATTCGCCGGTGGCGGAGCTGCCCCGGGGCAGCTCCGCCACCGGCGTGTACCGGCCGGGCGGGGCGACGCGTCGGCCTCACAGCACCGTGTGCCCGTCCCCCTTCAGCCACTCGGCCACCAGGGCACTCGTCCGCGAAGCGTGCTCCTCCAACAGGGTGAAGTGATCACCAGCCGTGGTGCGGACCTCCGCACGCGTGACGACCGGTGCGGAGCCGTCCCCGGCCAGCAGCGGTACGTCGGCCCGTACGGACAGCACCGGCACCGGCAGCGGCGCCGCGGACCATTCCGCGAACAGATCGCAGTTCCACGCCATCGCCGACAACCCGGTCCCGGTCAGGCCCCGCACGACGTCGCGGCGGTCCGTCATGCCGCGCATCAGCGCGCCGACGAACTCGTCCATCCGGTCCGGCGAGGGCAGATACGTGTCCAGCAGCACGACCGACCGCAGCGGTGCGCCGCGTTCGCTCAGCAAAGCGGCCATCGCCAGGGCGAGCAGCCCTCCCGAGGAATACCCCACCAGGACGAACGGGTCGTCCCCGGTCCTGGCGAGGACCCGCTCGGTCTGCACCCGGGCCAGGACCTCCCCCGACTCCGCCAGTGGCTCGCCGTCGAGGAATCCCGGGGTGGCCAGGACGTCGACCGCGCGGCTGCCCCGGAACCCGGAGGCGAACCGGGCGTAGGTGTAAGGCCCCGCCAGCGGCACCAAGGGGGTCAGACAGACCAGCCGGGGGGCTTCGGCACCCGACCCCAGCGGGGTGAAGGCGGGTGTGCCCGGTTCGGTGCGGAAGGTCGGGCGGTTACGGGCGACCGTACGCAGCAGATCGAACGCCCGCTTCCCGTCGCCCGCCTCGAACGCCGCCGCGCACAGGTCGGCGACCAGGTCGGACTGCGGTGGTGCGGGCGCCGCCGCCGCGGCGGGTTCGACGCTCAGCCGGGTCAGCAGGTGCCGGGCGAGCCGGGCCGGAGTCGGGTGGTCGAAGGCGATCGAGGTGGGCAGCCTGAGTGAGGTGGCCGAGGCGAGGCGGTTGCGCAGTTCGACGGCGGTCAGCGAGTCCAGGCCCAGCTCCGCGAACAGACCTGCCGGGTCGACCTCCTCGGTGCCGGCGTAGCCGAGTACGTCTGCTGCCGTGGCGCGCACCATCTCCAGCAGCCCCTCCTCGGTACGCACCGGCTTGGCGGTGGTGGTGCCCGCCGCCTTGCGTGGTCCGCGCACCAGCCCGGCCATCAGACGGGGCGGGTCCGGCAGGTCGCGGAACACCGCCAGGTCCAGCCGAGCGGCGACGACCTGGGCGTCCCCGCCGGTGGCCACGTGGTCGAAGATCGCATGGCCCTGCTCCTCGGCCAGCGGCATCAGGCCCGACCGCGCGAAGCGCGCGTGGTCCAGCCCCGCGGTCATCGCGCTGGGGAGGTCCCACAGCCCCCAGTCGATCGACACCCCGGGCAGGCCCCGCGCCCCGCGGTGCTGGGCGAGGGCGTCGAGCACGGCGTTGGCGGCGGCGTAGTTCCCCTGCCCCGCCGCGCCGAACACCCCCGCGGCCGAGGAGAACAGCACGAAAGCGCTGAGGTCCATGTCCTGGGTCAGCTCGTGCAGCAGGCGCGCGCCCCGGACCTTGGGCCGCAGCACCGTCTCCAGCCGGTCGGCGTCGAGTTCGCCGATGGTCGCGTCGTCGAGCACCCCCGCGGCGTGCACCACGGCCGTGAGTGGGTGCGCCGCCGGGACGGCGTCGAGGACCCGGCCCAGCGCCGCGCGGTCGGCGATGTCGCAGGCGGCCACGGTGACCGAGGCACCGGCCCCGATCAGTTCGTCCCGCAGTTCCCGGGCCCCGGGCGCGTCGATCCCCGTGCGGCTCACCAGGACCAGGCTGCGCACGCCGCGTGCCCGTACGAGATGCCGGGCCAGCGACGCGCCGAGTCCGCCGGTGCCACCGGTGAGCAGCACGGTGCCGTCCGGGTCGAGGTCCCGGCCGACGGTCAGCACCACCTTGCCCACGTGTCGGGCCTGGCTCAGGTACCGGAACGCGCTCGGGGCCCGGCGTATGTCCCACGTGGTGACGGGCAGGGTCGCCAGCTTCCCGGTGTCGAACAGGGTGAGCAGCTCGGCCAGCATCTCGCCGATCCGCTCCTCCCCCGCGTCCGACAGGTCGAAGGGCAGATACTCCACGCCGGCGGGGCCGTCCTGGCGGATGTCGGTCCTGCCCATCTCCGCGAACCGGCCGCCCGGGCGCAGCAGTCGCAGTGAGGCGTCCACGAACTCGCCCGCGAGCGAGTTCAGCACGGCGTCCACTCCCTTGCCGCCGGTGACCTCGGTGAAGGCCCGCTCGAAGTCGAGCGTCCGGGAGGAGGCGATGTGGTCCCGGGCGACCCCGAGTCCGGCGACGGCGTCCTGTTTGGGCTCGCTCGCGGTGGCGAACACCTCGGCGCCCCACACCCTGGCGAGCTGGATCGCCGCCATCCCGACACCGCCCGCGCCCGAGTGCACCAGGATCCGCTGCCCGGGCTGGAGGCCGAGCAGATCGCGCAGTGCGTAGTAGGCGGTGAGGAACACGGCGGGCACGCTCGCGGCCCGGGCGAAGCCCCAGCCGTCGGGTATCCGCGCCAGCAGACGCCGGTCGGTGACGGCCGTCGAGCCGAACGCGGCGTCGGCGAGGCCGAACACCCGGTCGCCGGGGCGCAGGGAACGCACGCCGGGACCGACGTCGAGCACGACTCCCGCGGCCTCCACACCGAGCCGGGTCAGGTCACCGGGCACCATGCCAAGGGTGATCAGCACGTCCTTGAAGTTCACCCCGACGGCACGGACCGCGATGCGGACCTGCCCGTCGGTCAGCGGCTCGACGGTACGGGGGGTCAGCGCGAGGTCGTCCAGGCTGCCGGTCGGCGAGGCGGTGAGGTGCCACGCCTCGCCGACGGGCGGCTCCAGCGCGGCCGGCCGCCGGGCCAGCCGTGGCGCGTACCGGTCCGCACCCCGCAGGGCGACCTGCGGTTCCCCGGTCGTCAGGGCGTCGCGGAGGTCGGCCGTGGTCACGGGCCGGTCGCTGTCGAGCAGCACGAACCGTCCGGGGTGCTCGGACTGCGCGGTGCGCAACAGCCCCCACACCGCCGCCCGGTCGGGCACCGGCTCGTCCGGCGGCCGCACGGCCACCGCCTGGTGCGTCACCACCACGAGCGGTTCGGGACGGTCGGCGGCGATCACGGCCTGCAGCGCGGCCAGGATCCGGTGCGGTGAGGACGCGTCGACGGCCGTCAGCACGATCGACGTACCCGGGGGCACGGCGGACGGCTCGGTGTACGCGGGCACGCCGAGACCATGGCCGGCCTCGGGGCCGTCGAGCACCGCCCACTCCCGGTCGGCGGCGGGTTCCGGCTCCGGAAGCGGGACCCAGTCCACGGTGAACAGCGCGTCCGCGGGCAGGGCGCCGGTCGCGGGCCGGGCGAACGGCCGGGTGAGCAGCCGGCCCGCGCGGAACACGAGCGTTCCCTCGTGGTCGACGGCGGTGATCGACATCGCGTCGGGCCCGGCCGGGGCGAGGCGGACGAACAGCTCCCGCGCGCCGTGTGCGTGCAGTTCGGCATCGGACCACAGGAACGGCAGCCCCGGCTCGTCCCCGCCGGCCAGTGTCATCGCCTGGCAGGCGGCGTCCAGCAGCGCGGGATGCAGCTCGAACCCGTCGCTGGGGACCGCATCGGCCAGGGCCACCTCGGCGAACAGCTCGTCACCTGACCGCCAGGCCGCGCGCATACCGCGGAACGACTCACCGTACCGGTAGCCGGCGCTGTCGAGTTCACCGTAGAAGGTGTCCAGCGCGACCGGTTCGGCGTCGGGCGGCAACACCGGTGTGCCCGGAGGAACCGGCGACGCGGACGCCGAGAGCCGGCCGGTGGCGTGCCGCGCCCAGTCGTGCTCGCCCCGGCTGTGCACGGAGAACGGCCGGTCCCCCGACGCGTCGGGGCCGTGCACGGTGAGCTGGATCCGGATGTCGCCGCCGGTCAGTACCAGCGGCGCTTCCAGGACGAGTTCGGTGACTCCATGGCAGCCGGTCTCGTCGGCGGCCCGGACGGCCATCTCCAGGAACGCCGTGCCCGGCAGCAGCACCGAGTCCCGCACCACATGGTCGGTCAGCCACGGGTGGGTCCGGGTGGAGAGGGTGCTGGTGAACACCACGTCCGAGGAGCCCGCGAGCTCCTCGGCGGGGCCCAGCAGCGGGTGGCTCTGGCCGGGGCGCCGCAGCGGCTGAGCCGTCGGCCAGAACCGCTTGCGCTGGAAGGCGTACGTCGGCAGCGCGACGGCCCTGCCGCCGGGCAGCGCGGGGCTCCAGTCCACCGCCACCCCGTGGGTGTGCGCGTCGGCGAGCGAGCGCAGGAAGCGGTCCATATCGCCGTCGTCGCGGCGCAGCGACGCGACGGTGTGCACGGGCCGGTCCAGCGCTTCCGCCGTCTGGTGGAGCGCCGCCGCCAGCAGCGGGCGCGGGCTCATCTCGATGAACACCGTGTGCCCGTCCTCGATCAGCCGGCGGCCGGCCGTCTCGAACAACACCGGGCTGCGCAGATTGCGGTACCAGTAGGGCGCGTCGAGGGCCGCGGTGCCCAGCCTCCCCCCGGTCACCGTGGAGTAGAACGGGACGTCGACGCCCCTCGGGCTCAGTCCGGCCAGCTCCCCGAGCAGCGCGTCCTCGGCCGCCTCGACGGCGGAGGTGTGCGAGGCGTAGTCCATCGGCACCCGTTTGGCCGCGGGCACCGCTTCCAGCACGCGCTCGAGCGCGCTGTTGGCCCCGGCGACCACCGTGGACGACGGACCGTTGAACGCGGCGATCTCGACGCCGTCGAAGCGGACGCGTTCGGCGGCGACCGGAACGGACAGCACTCCATGGTCGCCGGACAGGCGGTCGGCGATCACCTTGCCGCGCCGCACGACCGCGACCGCCGCCTGTTCGACCGTCAGCGCACCCGCCACGCACGCGGCGGCGTACTCACCGAGGGAATGCCCGACCACGGCGGCCGGGGCCACGCCGTAGGACTCCCACAGCCGGGCCAGCGACACCATGACCGCGAACAGCGCGGGCTGGACGACGTCGGCCCGCCGCAGCATGTCCTCCTCGCCGAGCACCTCCATCAGGTCCCAGCCGGCCTCGGTGGCCATCGCCCGCGCGCACTCGGCCATCGAGGCCGCGAACACGGGCGAGGACTCGATCAGTGCGCGTCCCATCCCCGCCCAGCTGGAGCCCTGGCCGGGGAAGACGAAGACGGGGCGCGGGTCCTGGCCGGCGGCCACGGCCGAGACCACCGAAGGTGCGGAGGCGCCCCTCGCCAGCGCGGTGAGTCCGGCGGCCAGCTCGGCGCGGTCCCGGCCGAGGACAACGGCCCGATGGGATTGCTGTGAGCGCGTGGTGACCAGGGACCAGCCGATGTCGACCGGATCGGTCCCGCCGTCCAGCAGCACGGACAGCCGCCTCGCCTGCTCCGTGAGGGCTTCCGGCCCTCGGCCGGAGAGGGCCAGCGGAATCAGCGCCGTCTCCCCGGTTGCCCGCGGCTCGGCGGGCGGTGGGGTGTCCGCCTCCAGCACGACATGCGCGTTGGTGCCCGAGATGCCGAACGCCGAGACTCCGGCCCGGCGCGGTGCGCCGGTGTCGGGCCACGGGGTCCTGCCGCGGGCCAGCTCAACACTGCCCGCCGTCCAGTCCACATGGGACGACGCCGTGGTGGCGTGCAGGGTCGCGGGGACCGTGCCGTGGTGCATGGCCAGCGCCGTCTTGATCACGCCCGCGACTCCGGCGGCGGCCTGGGTGTGGCCGATGTTGGACTTCAGCGTTCCGATGAGCAGCGGCCGCTCCCGGTCCTGCCCGTAGGCCGCCAGCAGGGCGTGTGCCTCGATCGGGTCACCGAGTGGTGTCCCGGTGCCGTGCGCCTCGACCACGTCGACGGCCCCGGAGGACAGGCGCGCGTTCGCCAGGGCCTGGCGGATGACCTCCCGCTGGGCACGGCCGTTGGGGGCTGACAGGCCGTTGGACAGGCCGTCCTGATTGATCGCCGAACCACGCACCACGGCCCATACGCGGCGTCCCGCGGCACGGGCGTCGGACAGGCGCTGCAGTACGAGCATGCCCGCGCCCTCGGCGAATCCGGTGCCGTCCGCGGAGTCGGAGAACGCCTTGCACAGGCCGTCGGGGGCCAGCCCACCCTGGCGGGAGAACTCGGCCAGGCCCGTGGGAGTAGTCATGACCGTCACCCCTCCCACGAGGGCCGTGGCGCACTCGCCGTTCCGCAGGGACTGCGCGGCCAGGTGCAGGGCGACCAGCCCGGAGGAGCACGCGGTGTCGACGGTGACGGCGGGCCCCTCGAGTCCGAGCGCGTACGCTACCCGGCCGGAGAGCACCGAGCCCGCGCTGCCCGTGCCCACGTGACCGGCGGCGTTGTCGGCCGCGGCACCGGTCAGGAGGGCGTAGTAGTCCTGACCGGTGCTGCCGAGGAACACACCGGTGCGGCTGCCGGCCAGGCTGCCGGGCGCGATGCCGCCGTGTTCCAGCGCCTCCCACGAGGTCTCCAGGACCAGCCGCTGCTGCGGGTCCATGGCCATGGCCTCTCTGGGGGAGATCCCGAAGAACTCCGCGTCGAAGGCCGCGATGTCGTCCAGGTAGGAGGCCGTGGTCACACAGTCCGCGGGCAGGGCGGCGAGGTCCCACCCCCGCTCGGGCGGCGGCGGTCCCACCGTGGTGCGTTCCTCGGCGAGCAGGTCCCACAGCTCCTCGGGCGAGGTGACGCCGCCGGGGAGGCGGCAGGCCATTCCGACGATGACGACGGGATCGGTGGTGAGGTCCGGGTCGGCCACCGGGTGCGCCGGGGTCCCGTCCGGTGCGCCGCCACCGAGCTCCGCGCGCACGTGGTCGGCGAGCGCGGCGGGCGTCGGGTGGTCGTAGACCACGGTGGTCACCAGGGACAGCCCCGTCACGGCGTTGAGGCGGTTGCGGAACTCGACGGCGGTCACCGAGTCGAATCCCAGCTCGTTGAACGGCCGGTACGGCTCGACCTGCGTCCCGGAGGCGTAGCCGAGGACCGCCGCGGTCTGGGCGCGTACCACCGCGAGCGGATCGGTCGCCTCCGCCGGAGCGGTCTCCGTGGTGAGCAGCGACCTGACCTCGGGGATCCGCGAGAGCGCCGGATTCGGCCGAGTGGCGGTGACCGCCGTGTGATAGCGGTCCCACGCGATGTCGGCCAGCACGATCGCCGCGTCGCCGTGTTCCACTGCCGTGCGCATCGCCGCTGTCGCGTCCTGCGGGGACATTCCCGGTACTCCGTGCCGCCGCGCGGCCTCCCCGAGGGGGCCGTCGCCCATCCCGTCCCCGGCCCATACTCCCCAGCCGATCGACGTGGCCGGCAGCCCCTCGGCACGCCGCTGTTCGGCCAGCGCGTCCAGGTAGGCGTTGGCCGGTGCGTAGGTGCCCTGGCCCGCGGCGCCGACCGTGCCGGCGAGCGAGGAGAACAGCACGAACGCGTCGAGGTCCAGGTCGCGGGTGAGTTCGTGCAGGTTGGCCGCGCCGCGTGCCTTGACCGCGAGGACCCGGTCGAATTGCTCCATGGTCAGGGTGTCGATCGCGGCGTCGTCCAGTACGGCGGCGGTGTGCACCACGGTGCGCAGTGGTGTCGCCGGGTCGATGGAGTCGATCACTCGGGCGAGGGCGGTGCGGTCGGACAGGTCGCAGGAGACGATGCCGAGTTCCGTCCCCGAGTCGGCGAGGTCCGCGGCCAGTTCGCCGGCGCCGGGGGCGTCCGTCCCGCGTCTGTTCAGCACGATCACGCGCTCCGCGCCCTGGGCCGCCAGCCAGCGCACGACATGCCTGCCTAGTCCTCCGGTGCCACCGGTCACCAGGGCGGTGCCGCGGACCTGCCAGTCGCCTCCGCTCTCGGGAGGCACGGGGGCGCGCACGATCCGCCGTCCGAACGCTCCACTCCGGTCGATGCGGACCTGGTCCTCGTGGGTGTCGCCCAACAGCACGGCGGCGATACGGCGTTGGCCGGTGTCGTCCAGCGGCTGCGGCAGGTCGATGAGACCGCCCCAGGCGCGCGGCCGCTCGAACCCGACCACCCTGCCGAATCCCCAGGTCATCGCTTGCGCCGGGGATCGTGTCGCATCCCTGGTCACGCACCACAGCGGTGCTTCGACGCCCGCCGCGCCCAACTGCCGCACCAGCCGCACGGTCCGGGCGAGACCCGCGGGGACGGCGGGGTGGTCCGGCTCGGGGTCCTCGTCGTGGGCCAGCAGCGCGAGGACACCGGCCGGCTCGGGGAGGGCGGCGAGGTCGAGCTCGCCCGGCGCCCGGACGACCGCTTCGGCGCCGTACCGCCGCAGCGCGTCGAGGACGCTGTCGGACCAGGCGTCGGCCCGGTCCGTGACGACCAGCCAGGTGCCGGTCAGCACCGGATCGGCGGACAGCCGCAGCGGCGTCCAGTCGGTCCGGTACCGCAACCGGTCGAGGGGGCTCGCCGCCGGTGCGGGGTCCCCGGTCGTCCGCTCCGCGGGGGTCACCCAGTAGCGCTCGCGCTGGAACGGGTACGTCGGCAGGTCCACGACGCGGGCCTCGGGCAGCGCCGCGGTCCAGTCCACCGGCAGGCCGTGCAGGTCGGCGGCGGCCAGCGAGGTCAGCATCCGGTGCAGCCCGCCGTCGTCGCGGCGCAGGGTGTCCAGCACCGGGCCCGCGGCGGTGATGTGCGCGAGCACCGGGTGCGGGCTGACCTCGACCATGAGCCCGTGTCCGTCCCCGACGAGGAGGTCCACCGTGTCGGCGAAGTTCACCGTCCGCCGCAGGTTACGGCTCCAGTACCCGGCGTCCAGCTCCTCGGTGTCCAGGCGGGAGGTGGTCACCGTGGAGTAGAACGGCACCTTCCCCGGGCGGGGCCGGACCGGTGCCAGCGCCTCCAGCAGATCGGCCTCGATACCGTCGATCTGTGGCGAGTGGGCGGCGAAGTCGACCCCGGCGAGCCGCCAGCGCATGATCCCGGCGGCGGACAGGCGGCGCTCGATGCCGTCCAGCGCCGCCGGGTCGCCGGAGATGGTCACGTTCTGCGGTCCGTTGACGGCCGCGATGGACACGGCGTCCTTCCCGTCGTCCGCGAGCAGTTCGCGCACGCGGTCCGGCGAGGCCATCACCGTCATCATCGCTCCGCGTCCGGACAGACGCTCGTGGATGAGGCGGCTGCGCAGCGCCACGACACGGGCGCCGTCCTCCAGGGACAGACCACCACTGACGCAGGCGGCGGCGATCTCGCCCTGGGAGTGGCCGATCACCGCGGCGGGCTCGACACCGAACGAGCGCCACAGCGCGGCGAGCGAGACCATGACCGCCCACAGCGCCGGCTGCACGACCTCGGCCCGGGCCAGCGCCCGCTCGTCGGACAGCGCATCCCGCAGCGACCAGTCGATGTGCGCGGACAGTGCCTTCTCACAGTCCCGCATGGCCTCGGCGAACACCGGTGACTCGTCCCACAGCCGCGCGCCCATCGCGGTCCACTGGGAGCCGTGTCCGGGGAAAACGAACGCGACCCGCTCCCGGTGAGGCCGTCGGCCGGCTCCGAGCGCCCGCTCGCCCCGGGCGACGGTGTGCAGCGCCTCGAGCGCCTCGGCACGGCTCCGCACCGGCAGCACGGCCCGGTGCGGAAACCGCGCGCGTGTGGTCGCC
Organism: Streptomyces yongxingensis; assembly: GCF_055597465.1. NCBI lineage: Bacteria > Bacillati > Actinomycetota > Actinomycetes > Kitasatosporales > Streptomycetaceae > Streptomyces > Streptomyces yongxingensis. The sequence goes on along the minus strand of NZ_CM145717.1, from coordinate 10,849,984 downwards.
AGCGTGAACGCGACATCGGCGAGCGACTCCTCGCGCTCGAGCAGATGGGCGCGCAGCCGGGCCGCCTGGGCCCGCAGGGCGCTGTCGGTCCTGCCGGACAGGATGAGGGGCACCAGACCGGAGTGCTCGGTGCGGGGGCGCTCCTCGGGCGCGGGAACGCTCTCGACGATCACGTGCGCGTTGGTGCCGCTGATCCCGAACGAGGAGATACCGGCCCGGCGCGGGCGGTCGGCGGCGGGCCACGGCCGGGCCTCGCGCAGCAGGCGCACCGGGCCCGTGGACCAGTCGACGTGCCGGGACGGCCGGTCGACGTGCAGGGTCTTCGGCAGCCGGCCCGCGCGCAGCGCCTGCACCATCTTGATCAGGCCGACCAGCCCGGCGGCCGACTGCGTGTGCCCGACGTTGGACTTCACCGAGCCCAGCCACAGGGGGTGCTCGCGGTTCCGGCCGTAGGTGGCCAGCAGGGCGTCCGCCTCGATCGGGTCGCCCAGGGTGGTGCCGGTGCCGTGCGCCTCGACGGCGTCGACCTCGTCGGCTCGGACCCCCGCGTCGGCGAGTGCCTGCCGGATCACCTCTTCCTGCGCGGCACCGTTCGGCGCGGACAGCCCGTTGGAGGCGCCGTCCTGGTTGATCGCGGACCCGCGCACCACGGCGAGTACCGGATGTCCGAGCCGCTGGGCGTCGGAAAGCCGCTCGACGAGCACCGCGGCGACGCCCTCGCCGAAGTTGGTGCCGTCGGCGGCGTCGGCGAACGCCTTGCAGCGTCCGTCGGCGGCCAGGCCGCCCTGCTTGGAGATTTCGACGAAGCCGTGGGGCGCGGACATCACCGAGACGCCGGCGACCAGCGCCTTCGAGCAGTCGCCCGTGCGCAGCGCCTGGGTGGCCAGGTGCAGGGCGACCAGGCCCGACGAACAGGCGGTGTCGACGGTGACGGCGGGCCCGCGCAGGCCGAAGGTGTAGGCGATCCGTCCGGAGGTGACGCTCGGCGCCGTACCGGTGGCGACATAGCCCTCCGCGGCGTCCGGGTCGTCCAGGAGGCGGATCAGGTAGTCGCCCGGTCCCGCGCCGACGAATACGCCCGTGCCGCTGTCCCGCAGCGCGTCGGGCGCGAACCCGGCGCGTTCGAACACCTCCCAGGCCGCCTCCAGCAGCAGCCGCTGCTGAGGGTCCATCGCGGCCGCTTCGCGGGGTGAGATGCCGAACAGGTTCGCGTCGAATCCGCCCGCGTCGTCGACGAAGTAGGCGTCCGTGACGAAGGGGCTGAGGGACTCCAGGTCCCAGTTCCGGTCCCGGGGCAAGGGCGTGAGCACGTCCGCGCCGGAGTCCACCAGTTGCCACAGCTTCTCCGGCGAGTCGGCGCCGCCGGGCAGCCGGCAGGCCATCGCCACCACGGCGATCGGCTCCGTGGCCGCTTCGGTCAGGGCCCGGTTGTGCTCCCGCAGTCGCTCGGCCTCCTTGACCGATGAGCGCAGCGCGTCGACGAGGCGGTCGGGTGAGACGGTCATGTCGGTCATCCTTCGGAGGTGTGCGGTTCGGCCGTGCCGAGCGCGAGGGACATCAGCTCCTCCACGCCGAGGCCATCGATGTCCACGTCGGTCAGCGCCCCGTCGCGCGTTGGCTCCTCCCGGGCCTTCTCCGAAGCCGCGTCGGTCCCGGCCGTGTCGGCATCAGCCGTGTCGGCCTCGGGGAACAGCTCGGCGGCCAGCTTCCGGGCCAGCGCCTGGGGGCTGGGGTGGCTGAACACCGTGGTGGCGGGCAGTCGGAGGCCCGTCGCCGCGTTGAGGCGGTTGCGCAGTTCGACCGCGCTGAGCGAGTCGAAGCCGATCTCGCCGAACGCCCTCAGCGGGTCCACCCGGTCGGCGTCGTGCCCGAGGACGGCGGCCGTGTGCGCACACACCAGGTCGGTCAGCACCTGTACCCGCTCGGCGGCGGGGACATCGGCCAGCAGGTCGGCGGTCGAGGTCTCGGCGACGGGCGTCGCGGCGACCACCCGGCGGACCCGGCGGCGCACCAGGTTGCGCCACAGCGGCGGCGGTTCCGCCTCGCCGGACGGGTCGACGTCGATGGGCAGCAGCAGTGCCTCGTCGCGGGAGAGCGCCTGGTCGAACAGGTCCAGCGCGGCCGTCGCGGACAGCGCGCGAACACCGGAGCGGGCGATTCTCGCCCGGCCGGTCTCGCTGAGCGTCGCGGTCAGATCGCTGATGTCCGCCCAGAGTCCCCAGGCCAGCGACTGCGCGGGCAGGCCCTCGGCGGCCCTGCGTTCGGCCAGTGCGTCGAGGAACGCGTTGGCGGCGGCGTAGTTCGCCTGCCCGGCGTTGCCGGTGACGCCCGCGGCCGAGGAGAACATCACGAAGCCCGCGAGGTCGTCCGGCCGGGTCAGCTCGTCGAGTACCGCGGCGCCGTCGACCTTGGGGCGGAACACCGCGTCGACGTCCGCCCGGCCGAGCGAGCCGACCAGACCGTCGCTGAGGGCACCGGCGGCGTGCACGACGGCGGTGAGGGGGCGCTGCGGCGGTATCGCGGCCAGGACGCCGCGCACCGCCTCCCGGTCGGCGACGTCGCAGGCCGCGAAGGTCACCGAGAACGCGCCGAGGGCGGTGAGCTCCGCCTCCAGCGCGGCGGCCGCCTCCGTGTCCCTCCCCCGGCGGCTGAGCAGCAGCAGGTGCCGGACACCGCGCTCGGCGACCAGGTGCCGGGCGAGAGCGCCGCCCAGCGTGCCACTCGCGCCGGTGAGCAGCACCGTCCCCGCCGGATCCCATGGCCGGGGCACGGTCAGCACCACCTTGCCGACGTGGCGCGCCTGGCTGACGTACCGCAGCGCCTCCGCGGCGCGGCGGACGTCCCACGCGCGGACCGGCAGCGGGGTCAGCGCGCCCCGCCCGATCAGGGAGGCCAGTTCGGCCAGCATCGCCTGGATCCGGTCGGCACCGGCGTCGAGGACCAGGTCGAACGCCCGGTAGCGGACCGAGGGGTGGTGCAGGCCGATCTCGTCGGCGTCGCGGATGTCGGTCTTGCCCATCTCGAGGAACCGGCCTCCCTCGGCGGTCAGCCGCAGGGAGGCGTCGACGAACTCGCCGGTCAGCGAGTTCAGCACGACATCGATTCCGTGCCCGCCGAGCACCTCCCGGAAGGCGCTCTCGAACCGTGTGGTCCGCGAGGAGGCCAGGTGGGAGGCGCTGACACCGGCGGCCCGTACCTCGGACCACTTCGCCGGGCCGGCCGTGGCGAACACCTCGGCCCCCAGGTGCCGTGCGATCCGCACCGCGGCCATGCCGACGCCGCCGGCCGCCGCGTGGATCAGCACCCGGTCACCGGGCCGGACGCCTCCGAGGTCGGTCAGCCCGTAGTAGGCGGTGAGGAAGGCGACCGGCGCCGCCGCTCCCTGGGCGTACGTCCAGCCGGTGGGCAGCGGCATCAGCGTGCGGTGGTCGGCCACGGCGACCGGCCCGGCGTAGGCGCCGGTGACCAGCCCCATCACCCGGTCGCCGACCGAGAAGCCGGTGACGCCAGGACCGACCTCGGTGACCACACCGGCCGCCTCGCCGCCCGCGGGCCGGTCCCCACCGGGCACCACGTCGAGGGCGACCAGGACTTCCCGGAAGTTGACGCCCATCGCGCGCACCGACAGGCGGACCTGACCCTCCGTCAGCGGTGCCAGCGCGTCGGGCGCGGGCACGATGCCCAAATCGTCCAGGGTGTCCGCGGAGTCCAGGTCCACGCTCCACGCCTCGGCGTCCGCGGGCACGGTGAGGGCGGGAAGGGGGGCGTGCTCCGCGAGGCGGGGCACGAACAGCCCGTCGCCCCGCACGGCGACGACGGGTTCGTCACCGGGGATGACGGCAGCGGGCGGCAGCACCGGCGGATCGGCGTCGGGATCGAGGTCGACGACCAGGAAGCGCCCCGGGTGCTCGCTCTGCGCCGAACGGATGAACCCCGCGGCGGCGGCCGCGGCCGGATCGGGCCCCCGGCGCTGGCCGACCGGGAACGCTCCCCTGGTCACGAACGCGAGCGTCGCGGCGGCGAACGCCTCGTCGGACAGCCACCTCTGGATGGCGGCCATGGCGCGTCCGGTGAGCTCGTACCCGTCGGCCACCGCGTCGCCGGACCGCGCCACGAGAGGCAGCAGAACGACATCGGGCGCGGTGTCGGTGCCCATCGCGGCCGCCAGCGCGTCCAGTCCGGCATGGGGGTGGGCGTCGAGACCGCCGAAGGGGGACGGGGCGAACTCCACGGGCTCCGGCCAACCCGGCAGGACGGCCGTCCTCGGCGGGGGCGAGGTGTTCGCGGGCGCCTGTACCCAGTCGACGCGCAGCAGCTTCGCGGTCGACCCGCGGTGGGTGGACACCGGCCGCCCACCGGAGAGCTTCATGGTGACGACCTCGCCGATGGCCAGCACCTGGACCCCACGGGAGTCGGTGGCCAGCAACGACACACCGCTGTCGCCTCGGGGCTCCATCCGCATCCGCAGCGCACGGGCGCCGGAGGCGGACACCGAGATGTCCGACCAGGTGAACGGCAGGAACGTCTGGCCCTCCGCCAGGCTGCCGTGCGCCATCACCTGCAGCGCCGCGTCCAGCAGGACCGGATGGAGCACGAAGCCCTCGGGGGAGGCCCCTTCCGGCAGGGCGATCTCCGCGTAACGCACCTCCCCGTCGAGCCACACCCGTCGCACCCCCTGGAACATCGGCCCGTATCGGAGGCCGTCCGCCGCGAGGGCGTCGTAGAAGTCGCCGAGGTCCGCCTCGACGGCGCCCGCGGGTGGCCATGCCTCCCAGCGCGGGGGTGCCGGGGCGGGGTCGCGGGCCACGGTCGCGGTCGCGTGCAGCACCCATGCCGCCGGGGTGCCTGCCGCGCGCGAGTGCACCGTCACCTCACGACGCCCGGCGCGGTCGCCTCCCACGGCCAGCTGGACGTCGACACGCTCATGGCCTTCGAACACCAGCGGTGTGTGCAGGGTCAGTTCCTCGACGCGCTCGCAGTCGGCCTCGTCCGCCGCCCTGAGCACCATCTCCACGAAGCCCGCACCGGGGAACATCACCGAGCCGAGCACGGTGTGATCGACCAGCCAGGGGTGGGAGTCGACGGACAACGAGCCGGTCAGCACGGTGTCCCCGGTCTCGGCGACCTCCAGCACCGCGCCGAGCAGGCCGTGTTCGGCACCGGCCAGGCCGACCGTGGACACATCGCCGCCTCCGGGGTCGGTGAGCCAGTACCGCTCACGCTGGAAGGCGTAGGTGGGCAGGTCGACGAAGGCGGGCGGGCGGTCTGCCCACAGCGGGCCGAAGTCCACCGCCGCACCGCCGGTGAACGCCGCGGACAGCGCACGCAGAAACTGGTCCATGCCACCGGAGCGGCGGCGCAGCGTGCCCACCGTCGTCGCGGGAACGTCCATCTCCGCGAGCGTGTCCTGCACGCCGGGCATCACCACGGGATGGCTGCTGACCTCGATGAACGTGTCGAAGCCCGCGTCGGCGAGGCCGCGTACCGCGGAGTCGAGGCGCACGGGCCGGCGCAGGTTCCGCAGCCAGTACTCGGCGTCCAGCGCGGCGGTGGGCTCGAACCGCCCGGTCACCGTGGAGAAGAAGGGCACCGCGGCCTGGCGGGGAGTGATGGTGTCCAGGGCGCGCAGCAGCTCGTCGGCGAGGATGTCGACCTGCGCGGAGTGGGAGGCGTAGTCCACGTCGATCCGCCGGGCCCGCACGTCGTCGCGTGCGCAGTGGGACATCAGGTCGTCGAGGTCCTCGGTGCCGCCGGATACGACCACCGAGAGGGGGCCGTTGACCGCCGCGATCGACAGTTCCGCGTCCCGGGACGCGATCAGGTCCTCCACCTCGGACAGCGGGAGTGGCAGCGACACCATCCCGCCACGCCCGGCCAGCTCCCGTGCGATCAGCCTCGACCGCACACACACCACCCGCGCCGCATCCTCCAGCGACAGCGCCCCCGCCACACACGCCGCCGCGATCTCCCCCTGCGAATGACCCACCACCGCCGCGGGCTCCACCCCGAACGACCGCCACAACCGCGCCAGCGACACCATCACCGCGAACAGCACCGGCTGCACCACATCCACCCGCCCCAGCGCCTTCTCATCCCCCAGCACATCCAGCAGCGACCAGTCCACGAACGGCGCCAGCGCCGCCGCACACTCCTCCATCGCCGCGGCGAACACCGGCGATGTCTCCCACAGCTCCACCGCCATCCCCACCCACTGCGCCCCCTGCCCCGGGAACACGAACACGACGTCGTGGGCCTCCGCACGCGCGGTGCCGGTGACGACGTCGGGGCTGGGCCGGCCGTCGGCCACGGCACGCAGGGCGGCGCGCGCCTGGGCGACGGTGCTCACGACCGACACCGCGCGGGTGCGCAGTGTCGCCCTGGTGGTGCTCAGCGCACGGGCGAGGTCGGTCAGGTCGTGGTCGACGACGTCGAGCAGCCGTTCCGCCTGGGCCCGCAGCGCCGCCGGGGTGCTGGCCGTGAGAACGAGCGGCACCACGGCGTTGTCCGGCCGGGACGGCCCGGTGCCGGAGCTCGGTGCCCCGGGCCGCACGGCGGGTTCCGGTTCGGCCTGTTCGAGGATGAGGTGCGCGTTCGTGCCCGACGCCCCGAAGGAGGAGACGGCGGCGCGGCGGGGACGGTCCACCACCGGCCACGCACGAGCCTCGGTCAGCACCCGCACCGCACCCCACTCCACCTTCGAGGACGGCACATCCACATGCAACGACCGCGGCAACACCCCACACCGCAACGCCATCACCATCTTGATCACACCAGCCACCCCCGCGGCCGCCTGCGCATGACCGATATTCGACTTCACCGACCCCAACCACAACGGCTCACCCCCCACCCGCCGCCCATACGTCCCCACCAACGCACCCGCCTCAATCGGATCCCCCAACACCGTCCCCGTCCCATGCCCCTCCACCACATCCACATCCCCCACCGACAACCCACCCGACCCCAACGCCGCCCGAATCACCCGCTCCTGCGCCACACCCGACGGCGCCGTCAACCCATTCGACGCCCCATCCTGATTCACCGCGGAACCCCGCACCACCGCCAACACCCGACGCCCCGCGGCCACCGCATCCGACAACCGCTCCACCACCACCAACCCCGCACCCTCGGAAAACCCCGTCCCATCCGCACCCTCCGCAAACGACTTGCACCGACCATCCACCGCCAACCCCCGCTGCCGCGAAAACTCCACGAAGGCGGCAGGTGTGAACATCTGCGTCGCTCCGCCGGCCAGTGCGAGGTCGCACTCCCCGCGGCGCAGGGACTCCCCCGCCAGATGCAACGCCACCAGCGAGGACGAGCACGTGGTGTCGAGGGTCACGGCGGGCCCTTCCAGGCCCAGGGTGTAGGCGATGCGGCCGGAGGCGACGCCACCGGAGTTGCCGGTGCCGAGGTATCCCTCCAGCTCGTCGGGGACGCTGGTGAGGCGGTCGACGTAGTTGTGGTACATGACCCCGGTGAACACGCCGGTCCGGCTGCCGCGCAGCGAGTCCGGGGCGATGCCCGACCGCTCCAGGGCCTCCCACGCCAGTTCCAGCAGCACGCGGTGTTGCGGGTCGGTGGCCAGTGCCTCCCTGGGCGAGATGCCGAAGTGTTCGGCGTCGAACCAGTCGCCGTCGGTGAGGAAACCACCGTGTCCGACGTAGGACTTGCCACGGCTGGCGGGGTCGTCGTCCAGGAGCCCGTCCAGGATCCAGCCCCGGTCGGTGGGCAGCGGCGTGATGGCGTCGCGCTCGTCGGCGACGAGCTGCCACAGCTCCTCGGGTGAGCTGATCCCGCCGGGGTACCGGCAGGCCATGCCCACGATCGCGAGGGGCTCGCGGGCGGCCGACTCGTACTCCTTCAGGCGCTTGCGGGCCTCGTGCAGTTCGGCCGTGACCCAGCGCAGGTGGTTGAGCAGTTCATCCTCGTTCGGCATATGCGGGAGATCTCCGTGAGACGGTCTGAGGGGGCGGGGAACGGCTCTACTTCATGCCGAGCTCGTTGTGGATGAAGTCGAAGAGTTCGTCGGCGCCGGCATCCCGCAGCCGCGCGGCGGACTGCTGGGGCGCGGTGTTGCCGCGCGCGTGCAGCTTCGCCACGCGGTCGGCCAGGACGGTGCGCAGCGCCTCGTCGGTCGACGGCGCGGCGAGTACCGACTCGAGGTGGTCCAGCGCGGCCAGCAGCGCCTCTTCGGGGCTGGTGGCCGAGGCCAGTTCCGCGGCCAGTTTCCCGGCGAGTGCCTCGGGGGTCGGGAAGTCGAAGGTCGTGGTGGCCGGAAGCCGCAGACCGGTGATGGTGTTGAGCCGGTTGCGCAGTTCGACGGCGGTGAGGGAGTCGAACCCGGCCTTCAGGAACGGTTGCCGCGGGTCGATCTCATCACGCCCGGCGAACCCGAGGATCGCCGCGGCCTGCTCGCGCACCAGCTTCAGCAGTTCGCGTCCGCGCTCGGCGGGCCCCAGTGCGGCCACGCGGGCGGCGAAGTCCGGCTCGGCGACCACGGCGGCGGCCGCCGGTCGCACCGGGCCACGGGCGACCGGCGCCATCCTGACCGGCACGGCCACCGGATCGGTGCCGGCCAGCGCCCGGTCGAACAGCGCGAGGCCCTCGGCCGTGGACAGGGCGCCGACCGCGGCCCGGGGGCGGGTGGCCTTGACCGGGGCGGTCAGCGATGTCGTCTGCTCCCACAGGCCCCAGGCGAGGGAGTGCCCGGCGAGGCCGGCCGCACGCCGCCGGGTGGCCAGTGCGTCGAGGAAGGCGTTGGCCGCCGCGTAGTTCGCCTGCCCCGGGGAGCCGAGGATTCCGGCCGCCGAGGAGAACAAGGCGAACAGCCGCAGGTCCATACCCTCGGTGAGCTCGTGCAGATGCAGCGCTCCGTCGATCTTCGGTGCGGCGACGGTACGCAGCCGGTCGGGGGTCAGCGAGGTGACGGCGCCGTCGTCGAGCACGGCCGCGGCGTGCACGACACCGGCGAGCGGGAACTCCTCGATGCCCTCGAGCACCGCGCGGACCTGCTCCCGGTCGGCGACATCGCAGGCGATCGCCTCGGCCCCCGCGCCCAGTTCCCCGAGTTCGGCGATCAGCTCGGCCACGCCGTCGGCCCGCGGTCCGGACCGGCTGACGAGTACGAGGTGCCGGACCCCGTGCCGCATGGCCAGATGGCGGGCCACCAGGGCGCCGAGGCCGCTGGTTCCACCGGTCACCAGGACCGTCGCGTCGGACGGAATCCGCGGGAGGTCACCTTCGCCCCGGGCACTCACCAGCCGGGGGGCCAGGATCGCGCCGCGGCGCAGGGCGAGCTGTGGCTCACCGGTCGCGAGAGCGGCGGAGAGTGCGTGGTCGGACTCGTCGCCGATGTCGACGAGGACCAGCCGCCCCGGGTGTTCGGCCTGCGCCGAGCGCACCAGTCCCCACACCGGCGCCTGGCAGAGGGCGGAGAGCGTGTCGTCGGGCCCGGTCGAGACCGCGCCACGCGTCAACACGACCAGACGGGAGTCCGGCCGGCCCTCGTGCCGCAGCCACTCCTGGACGGCCTCCAGCGCCTGGTTCGCCACCTCGATCGGCGAGTCCGCGACCTCGCACTCGTACCTCACGGTGGGGCCGGGATCGACGGCCGGCAGGCCGGCTTCCACGGGTGTCCACTCCAGGCGGGAGAGCAGGCCGGCCAGCGGGGGATCGAGCTGGTCGGCGCGGAGCGTGCGGGAGCGCACGCGGTCCACGGTGACCACCGGCGCGTTCGCCGGATCGGTGGCCAGCACCGAGATGTCCCCGGCCTGCGTCGCGGCGACGCGCACGCGCAACGACCGGGCCGCCGAGGCGTGTACGGAGATCCCCGACCAAGCGAAGGGAAGGGATGTGCGGCCGGGCCGAGCCGCCGCGAAGGCCATCACCTGCAGTGCGGAGTCGAGCAGCGCGGGGTGCAGCACGAACGCGGCCTCCGCCACCTCGTCCGGCAGCGCCACCTCGGCGTAGTACGCGTCCGCGGACCGCCACATGGCCCGCACACCGCGGAAGGCCGGTCCGTAGTCCAGGCCGTTGTCCTCCAGAGTCGCGTAGAACCCTTCGATGTCCACCGCTTCCGCCGGTTCCGGCGGCCAGCTCCGCCAGACCGGCACCTCGCCCGGCCGGTCGGTGGTGACCGCGCTCGCGTGGTGGGTCCAGTCCGATCCGGCTGTCCGGGAGTGGACCTGGACGTGACCGTCGGTGGCGACCGTCACCTGCACGTCCACCCGCCCGTCCGCCGGAATGACCAGCGGCGCGTGGAGGGTGAGTTCCTCGACGGCCGGTCGGCCCGCCTCGTCGCCCGCCCGGACGACCAGCTCGACGAAGGCGGCACCGGGCAGGATCACCGAACCGCGCACGGTGTGGTCGGCCAGCCATGGGTGCGAGGCGAGCGACAGCGACCCGGACAGTACGATCTCGCCGGAGGCCGCTACGTCGGCCTTCGCACCGAGCAACCCGTGGTCCACCGGTGCCAGGCCGACCGCGGACACCTCACCACGGGCGGAGCCTACGTCCAGCCAGAACCGTTCGTCGGCGAACGGGTAGGTGGGAAGATCCACGTGCCGGACGCCGGTCGGAAGCGCCGCGCTCCAGTCCACGTCGATCCCGAGGGCACAGGCTTGCGCCGCGGCCCTCAGCATCCGCGCGAGGCCATCGGACTGCCTGCGCAGTGTGCCCACGACGACGATCTCGGTGTCACCGGCGGTCTGTTCGACGGCCGTGGTCAGCACCGGGTGGGGGCTGGGTTCGACGAACGCGCCGTAGCCGTCGGCCAGCAGGGCCGACACCGCTCCCTGGAAGTCCACCGGCTTCCGCAGGTTGGTGTACCAGTACTCCGCGTCCATGGTCGAACCATCGATCAGGCCACCCGTCACCGAGCTGTAGACCGGAACCGTGCCCACGGCCGGGGCGATCGGCCCCAGGGCCGCCAGCAACTCCTCACGAAGGCCGCGGACCGCAGGCGAGTGGGAGGCGTAGTCCACCGCGATCCGCCGAGCCCGAGGCTCCCGCTCCACCAAAGCCGCCACCGACTCCGATGTCCCCGACACCACCACCGACTCCGGACCGTTCACCGCCGCCACCACAAGACCATCACCAAACGGCTCGATCAGGCCCTCCACCTCGGCCACCGGAAGTGGCAACGACACCATCCCGCCACGCCCGGCCAGCTCCCGCGCGATCAACCTCGACCGCACACACACCACCCGCGCCGCATCCTCCAACGACAACACCCCCGCCACACACGCCGCCGCGATCTCCCCCTGCGAATGCCCCACCACCGCAGCAGGCACCACCCCGAACGACCGCCACAACCGCGCCAGCGACACCATCACCGCGAACAGCACCGGCTGCACCACATCCACCCGCCCCAGCGCCTTCTCATCCCCCAGCACATCCAGCAGCGACCAGTCCACGAACGGCGCCAACGCCGCCGCACACTCACCCATCCGCTCCGCGAACACCGACGACTCCCCCAACAACTCCACCGCCATCCCCACCCACTGCGCCCCCTGCCCCGGAAACACCAACACGGGTCGGCCCGCGGACACCGCCTTCCCGGTGACCACCGCGCCACGGGGTTCGCCGACCGCGCAGGCGCCCAGGAGTTCGTCCAGTTCACCGCGGTCCGCGGCGATCAGTACCGCGCGGTGCGGAAACATGGTCCGCGTCGTGGCGAGCGAGTGGGACACGTCCCCGAGGTCGGCCTCGGGGTGGCGCTTCAGGTGCTCACGCAACCGCCGTGCCTGCTCCCGGACCCCGGCGTCGTTGCGGGCGGACAGCGGATACGGCAGCAGGCCGGCGTCGACCAGGTCCTGCCGGAGGGGTTCCGGTTCGGCCTGTTCGAGGATGAGGTGCGCGTTCGTGCCCGACGCCCCGAAGGAGGAGACGGCGGCGCGGCGGGGACGGTCCACCACCGGCCACGCACGAGCCTCGGTCAGCACCCGCACCGCACCCCACTCCACCTTCGAGGACGGCACATCCACATGCAACGACCGCGGCAACACCCCACACCGCAACGCCATCACCATCTTGATCACACCAGCCACCCCCGCGGCCGCCTGCGCATGACCGATATTCGACTTCACCGACCCCAACCACAACGGCTCACCCCCCACCCGCCGCCCATACGTCCCCACCAACGCACCCGCCTCAATCGGATCCCCCAACACCGTCCCCGTCCCATGCCCCTCCACCACATCCACATCCCCCACCGACAACCCACCCGACCCCAACGCCGCCCGAATCACCCGCTCCTGCGCCACACCCGACGGCGCCGTCAACCCATTCGACGCCCCATCCTGATTCACCGCGGAACCCCGCACCACCGCCAACACCCGACGCCCCGCGGCCACCGCATCCGACAACCGCTCCACCACCACCAACCCCGCACCCTCGGAAAACCCCGTCCCATCCGCACCCTCCGCAAACGACTTGCACCGACCATCCACCGCCAACCCCCGCTGCCGCGAAAACTCCACGAACAGCGCGGGGACCGCCTGCACCGCGACGCCACCGGCCAGTGCGAGATCGCACTCCCCGCGGCGCAGGGACTCCGCCGCCAGATGCAACGCCACCAGCGAGGACGAACAGGCCGTGTCGACAGTGAGCGCGGGACCGTTCAGGCCGAGCGTGTAGGCGACGCGCCCGGATATCACGCTGGACACATTGCCGATCATGACCTCCGACGCGTCGACGGCGAGCGTGTCGTAGCCCTGGTAGGAGGCGCCGACGAACACCCCCGTCGGCCCGCCGTGCAGCGTTTCCGGGACGATGCGAGCGTTTTCGAGCGCCTCCCAGGCGACCTCCAGCACGAGTCGCTGCTGCGGGTCCATCCCCCGCGCCTCGCGCGGTGAGACGCCGAAGAACGCCGGGTCGAAATCGCCCGCTCCGTCGAGGAACGCCCCGCGCTCGGTGAGGCTGTCACCCGGGTCGAGCCGCCATCCGCGGTCCCTGGGGAAGTCCGAGGTGGCGTCCACCTCGCCGGCCACCAGCTCCCACAGGTCCTCGGGGGTCCGGACCCCGCCGGGATACCGGCAGGCCATACCCACGATGGCGAGCGGTTCGGGTGCCGCGGACTCCAGCTCGCGCACCCGGGTGCGCAGGGTGTGCAGTTCCGAGGTCGCCAGCCGCAGGTAGTCGCGTAGCCTGTTCTGATCAGCCATCTCAGCCATCCGCCCGAGTCCTTCCTCGCCTGTGCTCTGCCGGTCGCCGTGTCGCGGGGTCACCAGGTGACCGGGAGCGCACTGACGCCGTTGACGAGCCGTTCGGTCCGCCACGGCACTTCGTCGGCGGGGACGGCCAGGCGCAGTCCGGGGAACCGGCGCACCAGGGCGGTGAGGACCATCTGGAGTTCCACCCTGGCCAGTTGGGCGCCCAGGCAGTGGTGCGCGCCATGGCCGAAGGCGATGTGGGCCCGCGCGTCGCGGTCGAAGTCGATCTGGTCGGGGCGCTCGAACACGCTCGCGTCCCGGTTGCCGGCGGCCATGTGGACGACCACCACGTCTCCCGCCCGGACGAGGGTGCCGCCGAGTTCGACGTCCTCGACGGCCATCCGGGGAAAGTTGCCCGCCGTGGCGAGCGGGGTGTAGCGCAACAGCTCCTCGACCGCCTGGGGCACCAGCGTCGGGTCGGCGACCAGCCGCTGCCACAGTTCGGGACGGCTCAGCAGCAGGTAGAGGAAGTTGCCGACCTGGTTGGCCGTGGTCTCGTGCCCGGCGAGCAGCAGGGTCATGCCGAACACGACGAGTTCCTGCTCACTGAGCCGTTCGTCCTGGTCCCTGGCCAGGACCAGTCCGCTCAGCAGGTCGTCGGCGGGCTCGGCGCGGCGCTGGGCGATCAGCTCGGCGAGGTAGGCGATGAGGCCGTCCCTGGCCTTGACGATCAGTTCGAGGTCCTCGGAGGCCACCGACATGATGTCGTCGGTCCACTGGGCGAACCTCGCGTGGTCGGCGATCGGCACGCCGAGCAGGTGGCAGATCACCCGCACCGGCAGCGGCCAGGTCAGCGAGCGGGCCAGATCCGCCGGGCGGCCGTCCTTCTCGATCCGGCCGAGCAGGTCGTCGAGGATCTCGTCGATCGCCGGGCGCAGTTGCTCGACCTGGCGCATGGTGAACGCCTTGGCCACCAGCTTGCGCAGCCGCGTGTGCTCGGGCGGGTCCATGGAGAGGATCGAGGTGTCGGTCTCGATCGCGGGTGTGCTGCGCGCGACGTCCTTTCCGAGGGTGGCCGAACGGCTGAACCGGGGGTCGGACAGCACGGTTTTGATGTCCTCGTAGCGGGTGACCAGCCAGGCCGGGCCACCGTAGGCCATCGTGACCCTGGTCAGCGCCCCGGCGCGGCGGGCCCGTTCATAAGCGGGGTCCTCGTCGAGTCCGAGCTGCGGGCCGAACGGGTAGGTGTGGATCTGGTTGTCGACAGCGGTCATCGCGGGAGTCTCCTTGGGATGGGGCATGAGCGAGGCGACGCGGGCCTACGGGGTGTCCGGCGGGTCTTCCCCCTCCCCGCCCCTTCCCGCGGCATCCATACGCGGTTCCGCCACGTGGCAGGGGCAGGGGCAGGAAGGGGAACAGCCCGCCGCAGGCGGCGAGTTCCGTCGGAGCACCCCCCTAGGCATGGTCCTGGTCGATGAAGCTGAACATCTCCTCGTCGCTCGCCGAGGCGAAGTGGTCCGTGGCGAGTGCCCGCGGGCGTCGGCTGCTGAGCAGTGCCTCCATACCGCCCAGCAGCGTGCCCAACTCGTCGGGCCCCGCCTCGTCGAGCAGGGATTCCAGGCGAGCCAGCAGTTCCCCGGCGTCAGGGCCGTCACCGCCGAGCCGTCCGGCGAGGTGCTCGCCGAGTTCGGTCACGGTGGGGAAGTCGAACACCACGGTCACGGGCATGCTCAGGCCGGTGAGTTCGGTGAGCCGGTTGCGCAGCCGTACCGACGTGAGCGAGTCGAAGCCGAGTTCGCTGAAGGCACGGCGCGGGTCGACGGCCACCGCGTCGTCGTGACCGAGCACGTCCGCGACCTCGGCATGGACGAGGTCCCGCACCTTCGCGGTGCGCTGCGCCGCGCCGAGCCCGGCGAGCACGGTGCGCAGATCGGCCGCGTCGGGCCTGGACACGGCCACCGGGCGGCGGGCCTCGGGCAGCTCGTGCAGCAAGGTGCCGAGGCCGTCGCGGGTGTGGGAGGGCACACGGTCCCAATCCGCGTCGAACACGGCGGCGGTGGCGTCCTCGCGGTTGAGCGCGTGTTCCAGCGCGACCAGCGCGGCCTTGGCGGGCATGGCGGTCAGGCCCATGCGCCGCAGCCGTTCGTCGCCGACCACATGGGTGGCCAGGCCCTCGCCCGCCCATGCGCCCCATGCCACGGCCAGGGCGTGTTCACCGGCCGCCCGGCGGGAGACGGCAAGGGCGTCGAGCATGGCGTTCGCCGCCGCGTACGCACCGAGACCGGGCACCCCGAACACCCCGGATATCGAGGAGAACAGCACGAAGGCGGACAGGCCGCGACCGCGCGTCAGCTCGTCCAGCACCTGGGCCCCGCGGACCTTGGCCCTGGCGACCGTGGCGAAGCCGTCGGGGGTGAGCGTGTCCAGCACACCGTCGTCGAGGCTCGCGGCCAGATGGAAGACGCTGGTGACCGGGTGCTCTTCGAGCACGGCGGCCATCCGCTCCCGGTCGGCGACGTCCGCCGCGACGAACGTGACACGGGCACCGGCCTGTTCGCACGTCTCGCGCAGCTCCCCGGCACCGGGCGCGTCGGGCCCGCGACGGCTGAGCAGGATGAGGTGGTCGGCGCCGCGGCCCGCCGCCCAGCGGGCGAGTTCCGCTCCGAGCCCGCCGGTGCCACCGGTGATCAGGACCGTTCCCTCAGGTGTCCAGGCGCGGGCAGGCGCCTCGGGAGCCGCGCGGACGAGCCTGCGCCCGTACGGCCCGGTGGACCGGATCGCCACCTGGTTCTCGGCCTTCTCCTCGGCGAGCAGGGACCGCAGCCTGGCGGCCGCCGGCTCGTCCAGCTCCTCGGGGAGATCGACCAGGCCGCCCCAGTGCGCGGGGTACTCCCAGGCGGCGACCCGGCCCAGCCCCCACACTCCGGCCTGGTCGGCCCACGGCTGGGGGTCGGCGGAGTCGACGGCCACCGCGGCGCGGGTGGCGATCCAGGTCGGCGTGGCCAGCCCGGCGTCGTCGAGGGCCTGAAGCATGGCCGCGGCCTCCACGGGGGTCCCGGGCGTGAGGAGGACTCCGTCAGCGGGCGCCTGAGCGCGCAGCCGCTCGGCGAGCTCCGCGCGCGGTGCCTCCGCGGACACCTGGACGGCCTGGTCGCCGAGCGCCCGCACGACCGAGTCGGCCCATGCGGTGCCGGTGGCGCCGAGCACGAGCCAGCGTCCCGGTTCGGCTACCGCCGGGGGCTCGGGCAGCGGGGACCAGTCGACGCGGTGGCGCCAGCGGTCGGTGACGGAGGTGCGGTCACGGGGCGGGGTGACCCAGAAGTGCTGGTGCTGGAAGGCGTACGTGGGCAGGTCGACCACGCGGGCGCCGGGGTAGGCGGGCCGCCAGTCCACCGACACGCCGTGCGCGAACGCCTCCCCCAGCGCCCGGTACACGCGGTCGAGTGTTCCCTCCCCGCGTCGCAGGGTGCCCAGCGCGACCGTCTCCGCCGTCTCCTCGATCGACGTGGTCAGCACCGGATGCGGGCTCATCTCCAGGAAGACCCGGAACCCGCCCTCCTCCACCAGCCCGGACACCGCACCATGGAAGTTCACCGGCTCCCGCAGGTTGGTGTACCAGTACTCCGCGTCCATGGTCGAACCATCGATCAGGCCACCCGTCACCGAGCTGTAGACCGGAACCGTGCCCACGGCCGGGGCGATCGGCCCCAGGGCCGCCAGCAACTCCTCACGAAGGCCGCGGACCGCAGGCGAGTGGGAGGCGTAGTCCACCGCGATCCGCCGAGCCCGAGGCTCCCGCTCCACCAAAGCCGCCACCGACTCCGGCGCCCCCGACACCACCACCGACTCCGGACCGTTCACCGCCGCCACCACAAGCCCATCGCCATAGGGCGCGATCAGGTGCTCCACCTCGGCCAGGGGCAGTGGCACCGATGCCATGCCCCCACCTCCGGCCAGCTCCCGCGCGATCAGCCTCGACCGCACACACACCACCCGCGCCGCGTCCTCCAGCGACAACACCCCCGCCACGCATGCCGCCGCGATCTCCCCCTGCGAATGCCCCACCACCGCGGCAGGCTCCACCCCGAACGACCGCCACAACCGCGCCAGCGACACCATCACCGCGAACAGCACCGGCTGCACCACATCCACCCGCCCCAGCGCCTTCTCATCACCCAACACATCCACCAACGACCAGTCCACGAACGGCGCCAACGCCGCCGCACACTCACCCATCCGCTCCGCGAACACCGACGACTCCCCCAACAACTCCACCGCCATCCCCACCCACTGCGCCCCCTGCCCCGGAAACACCAGCACCGGCCGGGAGTCGAGGGTGCGCATGGCCTGGTCCTGGGCCGCGGCGAGCCGGTCGAGGTCGTCCGGGCCGAAGGCCACGGCGCGGCACGCGAGAGCGGTGCGCGAGGTCGTGAGCGACAGGCCCACATCGACCGGGCGCAGGCCGGGGTGGTCACGCAGGTGCTCGGCCAGGCGGGCCGCCTGCGCCCGCAGGGCTTCGGGGGTGCGCGCGGAGAGCGGCCAAGGCACCCCGGTCGGCCCGGCGTCGACGGCAGACGCCTCGTCAGGGCGGTCAGGCCCCTGTTCGAGGATGAGATGCGCGTTGGTACCGGACACACCGAACGAGGACACTCCGGCACGTCGTGGCCTGCCGGTCTCCGGCCACGGCAGCGTCTCGGTCAGCACCCGGACCCCGGCCGGCCAGTCCACGGTGGGCGCCGGTTCGGTCACGTGCAGGGTGCGCGGCATGACCCGGTGCGCCAGGGCGGACACCGCCTTGATCACGCCACCGATACCCGCCGCCGCGGCGGCATGGCCGATGTTCGACTTCATCGAGCCCAGCCACAGCGGCCGTTCACGGTCCTGGCCGTACGCGGCGATCAGGGCGTTGGCCTCGATGGGGTCGCCGAGCACTGTGCCGGTGCCGTGTGCCTCGACCATGTCGACGTCCTGCGGGCGCAGGCGCGCGTTCGCCAGTGCCTGCCGGATCACCCGTTGTTGTGCCACCCCGTTGGGAGCGGACAGACCGTTGGACGCGCCGTCCTGGTTGACCGCCGAACCACGCAGTACGGCGAGCACCCGGTGTCCGTTGCGGGTGGCCGCGGACAGCCGTTCCAGCACTACGAGCCCGGCGCCCTCGGCCCAGCCGGTCCCGTCCGCCTCCGCCGAGAACGCCTTGCACCGGCCGTCCGCGGCCAGGCCGCCCTGATGGGTGAACTCCTCGTAGGCGAACGGCGTCGCCATCACGGCGACACCGCCCGCCAGGGCGAGGGTGCTCTCCCCGCTGCGCACGGATTGGGCGGCCATGTGCAGCGCCACCAGCGACGACGAACACGCGGTGTCCACCGTGACCGCGGGCCCCTTCAGGTCCAGCGTGTACGCGATACGGCCGGACAGCACGGCGGACATCTTGCCGGTGAGGACCAGGCCGCCGAGTCCCGCGTGCTCCCCGTCGGCCGCGCCCAGGTAGTCCTGCTGGGACGCGCCCACGAACACGCCCGTCGCGCTGCCGCGCAAGGTGCTCGGGTCGATCCCGGTCCGCTCCACCGCCTCCCACGCCGTCTCCAGCAGCACCCGCTGCTGGGGGTCCATGGCAAGCGCCTCACGCGGGCTGATGCCGAAGAACTCGGCGTCGAACCCGGCCGCGTCGTGCAGGAACCCGCCCTGCGTGGTCGCACTGGCCAGCATCAGCTGGTCGAGATCCCAGCCGCGGTCGGTCGGGAACCCGGACACGACGTCCCGCTCGTCGACGACGAGACGCCACAGCCCTTCGGGGTCCGCGACGCCACCGGGGTACCGGCACGCCATGCCGACGATGACCACCGGGTCGCCGTCGTCCGCGGCGACCGTACGCCGGACCGGGGTGTCGGTGACCCCGGTCAGGAACGCGGCGACCGCGGCCGGTGTGGGATGGTCGAAGGCGAGGCTGATCGGCAGGTCGAGGCCGGTCGCGTCGCTGAGGGCCGTGCGCAACTGCGTCGCGGTCAGCGAGTCGAGTCCGAGGTCGGAGAAGGCGCGGTCGGCCGGGATATCGGCGGCCCGTCGATGGCCGAGCACGGCCGCGACGTGCCCGCGGACCAGGTCCAGCATGTCCTGCGGGCCTTCGGCCACCGCGATGTCATCAACGGTGCCGACAGGATCCGTGGGCCAGAAACGACTGCGCTGGAAGGCGTACGTGGGCAGGTCCACGCGGGTGGCGTCGGGGAAGACGGCACTCCAGTCGACCGGTACTCCGTGCACATGGGCAGTGCCCAGCGCACGGACGAACTGGCCGAGACCGCCTTCGCCGCGCCGCAGGGTGCCCAGGGCGGCGACCGTCGCTCCGGCGGCTTCCGCGGTCTGCTCGACGCTCATGGTGAGTACGGGGTGCGGGCTCATCTCCAGGAACACCTGGCGGCCCGCTCCCAGCAGGGCCGACACGGCCCCGGCGAAGTCGACCGGCTTCCGCAGGTTGGTGTACCAGTACTCCGCGTCCATGGTCGAACCATCGATCAGGCCACCCGTCACCGAAGAATAGAACGGCACCTCGGCGGCGGCCGGCCGCACCGATGACAGCCCTGCCAGGACCGCGTCCCGGATCCCCTCCACCATCGGGGAGTGGGAGGCGTAGTCCACCGCGATCCGCCGCGCCCGAGGCTCCCGCTCCACCAAAGCCGCCACCGACTCCGGCGCCCCCGACACCACCACCGACTCCGGACCATTCACCGCCGCCACCACAAGCCCATCACCAAACGGCTCGATCAGGCCCTCCACCTCGGCCACCGGAAGCGGCAGCGACACCATCCCGCCACGCCCGGCCAGCTCCCGCGCGATCAACCTCGACCGCACACACACCACCCGCGCCGCATCCTCCAACGACAACACCCCCGCCACACACGCCGCCGCGATCTCCCCCTGCGAATGCCCCACCACCGCAGCAGGCACCACCCCAAACGACCGCCACACCTCCGCCAACGACACCATCACCGCCCACAACACCGGCTGCACCACATCCACCCGCCCCAACGCCACCTCATCACCCAACACATCCACCAACGACCACTCCACAAACGGCGCCAACGCCGCCGCACACTCACCCATCCGCTCCGCGAACACCGACGACTCCCCCAACAACTCCACCGCCATCCCCACCCACTGCGCCCCCTGCCCCGGAAACACCAACACCGGACCGGCTGCCGACAGTGCCGTTCCCCGCACCACGTCCGCGGACGGTTCGCCCTCGGCCAGGGCGCGCAGGCCCTCGGGGCTTGTGACCAGGGCTCGCCGTGCGAAGTGCGTGCGCGAGAGGGCCAGCGCGCAGCCGATGTCCCGGGCGGACAGCGTGCGGCCCCTCAGATGGGCGTCGAGCAGCCGCGCCTGCTCGCGCAGCGCGGACGCGTCGGGGCCGGACAGCACCCACGGGCTCGGCCCCTCGTCCGGGGACTCGGCCTGGGGCTGTGGCGGGGCCTGCTCGACGATCACGTGCGCGTTGGTGCCCGAGATGCCGAACGACGACACTCCGGCGCGCCGTGGCCGGTCGGTCTCCGGCCACGGTCGCGCGGCCGTGACCAGTTCGACGGCGCCGTCCGCCCAGTCCACGCGGGAGCTCGCCCGGCTCACGTGCAGCGTCGCCGGGACGATCCCGTGCCGCAGCGCGGCCACCATCTTGATCACGCCGCCGACCCCGGCCGCCGCCTGGGTGTGGCCGATGTTCGACTTCAACGAGCCCAGCAGCAGGGGACGTTCACGGTCCTGACCGTAGGTGGCCAGCAGCGCCCCGGCCTCGATCGGATCGCCCAGCCTCGTCCCGGTGCCATGCGCCTCGACCACATCCACGTCGGACGGACGCAGACCGGCGTTGTCCAGTGCGCTGCTGAGCACTCGGCGCTGAGCGGAGCCATTGGGCGCGGTGAGGCCGTTGGACGCCCCGTCGGAGTTGACCGCCGAGCCCCGCAGCAGCGCCAGCACCTGGTGTCCGTTGCGTTCGGCGTCCGACAGCCGCTCCAGGACGAGCAGACCCGCGCCCTCGGAGAAGCTGGTGCCGTCGGCGTCGTCGGAGAAGGACTTGCAGCGGCCGTCGGGGGCCAGACCTTCCTGCTGGGTGAAGTCGATGAAGGCCGACGGCGTGGACATCACGGTCACCCCGCCCGCCAGGGCCAGGGAGCAGTCTCCCGACCGCAGCGCCAGCGTGGCCTGGTGCAGTGCGACCAGCGACGAGGAGCACGCCGTGTCGATGGTGACCGCCGGGCCTTCCAGGCCCAGGGTGTAGGCGATGCGGCCGGACATCACGCTGCACGCGTTGCCCGTCGCGGAGAACCCTGGAGGCAGATCGGGAACCTGGTCGAGTACCGACTGGTAGTCCTGGTGCAGCGCGCCGACGAACACACCGGTCCGGCTCCGGCGCAGGGTGCCGGGCACGATCCCGGCGCGCTCCAGCGCCTCCCAGGCCAGCTCCAGCAGCAGCCTCTGCTGCGGATCGGTGGCCAGCGCCTCCCTCGGGGACATCCCGAAGAACGCCGGGTCGAACTCGGCCGCGTCGGGCAGGAAGCCGCCGGAGCGGGTGCTCGACGGCACCTCGCCCCAGTCCCGGTCGGTGGGGAAGTCGGTGATCGCGTCGCCGCCGGACTCGACGAGTTCCCACAGCTGCTCGGGGCTGCGCACACCGCCGGGGTACCGGCAGGCCATGCCGACGATCGCGATGGGTTCACTGCGCGTGGCCAGCAGCTTGTCCAGTTGACGGCGAGTGCGCCGGAGGTCCTCGGTGGTCTCCTTGAGGAAGTGCCGCAGCTTGGCCTCTGTGCTGGTCATGAGATACCGAACTCCTTACCGAGCAGCTCGAACATTTCCTCGTCGGTGGCCTCGCCGAGATCGGTGTCCTGGGCCTCGGTGTCGGTCACGAGCAGTGCGGACAGCCTGCGCATCACCTGCTCCCGGATCCCGGGGTCGCCGTCGAACCGGGCGAAGGCGTCCTCCAGCCGGGCCAGCTCGACGAGCACCGGATTCTCCTGGGGCCGGTCGCCTCCGATGCGGGAGGACAGGTGCTCGGCCAGTGCGGTGGGCGAGGAGTGCTCGAAGACGATGGTGGCGGCCAGCCGCAGGCCGAGTTGGGTGCCGATCCGGTTGCGCAGTTCCACGGCGGTCAGCGAGTCGAAGCCGAGCGACTTGAACGGGCGGTCGGCCTCC
This sequence comes from Streptomyces yongxingensis, assembly GCF_055597465.1. Taxonomy (NCBI): domain Bacteria; kingdom Bacillati; phylum Actinomycetota; class Actinomycetes; order Kitasatosporales; family Streptomycetaceae; genus Streptomyces; species Streptomyces yongxingensis. Next base: position 10,827,653 of record NZ_CM145717.1, on the reverse strand, counting down.
AGTGACCGGTCGTCGGGGTGGCCGAGCACCGCGGCGGCCTGCGCGCGCACCAACCTGGTCAGCTCGGCGACCCGGTCCGCCGGACGCATCCGGGCGAGGCGGTCGCCGAGTGCGCCTTCTCCGGTGTCGGCGTGCCTGCGGCCGGTCGTGCCGGTCAGTGCCCACAGGATGTGCGGTGCCGACGCGGCGGCCCGGAGGGCCGGCAGGTCCAGGCGCATTCCGGCGACCGCGGGCTCGTCCTGCGCCACCGCGGCGTCGAACATGGCCAGCGCCTCGTCGGTGGCCAGCGCGGGCAGACCCGAGCGGGCGATCCGGTCGATGTCCCGTGCGGTCAGCGCGCCGGTCATACCGCTCGCCTCGGCCCACAGGCTCCACGCGATCGACGTGGCGGGCAGGCCCGCGGCCTTGCGATGGGCGGCGAGGGCGTCCAGGAAGGCGTTGGCGGCGGCGTAGTTGGCCTGGCCCGCGCTGCCCATCACGGCGGCGGCCGAGGAGTAGAGCACGAACGCGGCGAGGTCGAGGTCCCCGGTCAGCTCGTGCAGATGCCAGGCGCCGTCGGCCTTGGAGCGCAGGCTGGTGGCCAGCCGTTCGGGGGTCATCGACTGGATCACGCCGTCGTCGAGCACCCCGGCCGCGTGCACGACGGCCGTCAGCGGATGCTGGGACGGAATGGTGGCGAGAAGGTCCGCCAGTGCCGTCCGGTCGCCGACGTCACAGGCGCGCACCAGGACCTGAGCCCCGTGCTCGGCCAGCTCCGCGACCAGCCGCGCCGCGCCGGGCGCGTCCGGTCCGCTCCGGCTGACGAGCAGCAGATGCCGTACGCCCCGCGTGGTCACCAGGTGGCGGGCCAGTGACGCGGCCAGCCCGCCGGTGCCGCCGGTGATCAGGACGGTGCCCCGCGGGTTCCAGCGCCGCGGCATGGTCAGCACGACCTTGCCGATGTGCTGGGCACGGCTGATGTACCGGAACGCCTCACGTCCGCGCCGGACGTCCCACGTGGACACCGGGAGGGGCTTCAGCACACCGTCCCGGAACAGGTCGAGCAGAGCTTTGAGCCGCTCCTGTACGGCGTCGGGCTCCAGCTCCGCCAGGTCGAAGGCGCGGTAGCCGATCCCGTCCGGCACCTCGGCACGGATGTCGGTCTTGCCCATCTCGGCGAACCGCCCGCCCCTGGGCAGCAGCCGCAGCGAGGCGTCCACGAACTCGCCGGCCAGCGAGTTCAGTACGACATCGACTCCCCGGCCACCGGTGACCTCCAGGAAGCGCCGCTCGAAGTCGAGGGTGCGCGAGGAGGCGATGTGGTCCTCGGGAACGCCCAGCCTGCGCAGCACGTGTTGCTTGGGTTCACTGGCGGTGGCGAAGACCTCGAGCCCCCAGTGCCGGGCGAGCTGGATGGCCGCCATGCCGACGCCGCCGGCGCCCGCGTGCACCAGCAGGGACTGTCCCGCGCGCACCTCGGACAGGTCGAGCAGACCGTAGTAGGCGGTGAGGAACACGACGGGCACCGACGCCGCCTGCGCGAAGGTCCAGTCGTCGGGCATCGGCGCGAGCAGCCGGTGATCGGTGACGGTCAGTGGCCCGAAGGCGCCGACGGTCAGGCCGAACACACGGTCGCCGGGGAGCAGACCGGTCACGTCCGAGCCGGTCTCCAGCACGACACCGGACACCTCGGCGCCCAGTGGGGTCGCGGCACGCCGGTTCATGCCCAGCGCGTCGAAGACATCGCGGAAGTTCACCCCGGCGGCCCGGACGTCGACCCGGACCTCCTGAGGTCCGAGCGGTTCCTCGGCGCGGGGCCACCGGATCAGGGCGAGGTCGTCGAGGCTGCCCTTCCGTGTGGTCTCCAGGCGCCATGACGGGCCGGCCGGTGGCGTCAGCGTGCCGGGCTCGGCCAGCCGGGCCGCGAGCAGGGCGCCGTCGCGCACCGCGAGCTGGGGTTCTCCGCCGGCCAGCGCGCGCGAGACCAGCTCGTCCGACACGCCGGGCCCGTCCGTGTCCACCAGGACGAACCGGCCCGTGTTCTCGGTCTGTGCGGACCGGATCAGGCCGCGGGCGGCCGCCACCGCGGGCACGACGTCCTCGTCGCCGACGGCCACGCCGCCCTCGGTCACGAAGACGAGCGAGACCTCCTCGAGCCGTGGCTCGGCCAGCCATGCCCGCAGCAGGCCGAGCACCCGCGCCGTGAGCTGGTAGGTGGCGGGCAGCATCGCGTCGCCCACCGGGCCGAGGCGGACCACGGCCGCGTCGACACCCGCGCTCGTATCGGGCAGTTCCCAGGTCCGCGGGTCGAGTTCGACGACGGTACGGGCGTGGTCCGGGTCGGCGGTTACGGGCCGCCAGGCGATCCGGTACAGCGGGGCGTCGATGACGGAGTCCACGGCGGTGTATCGGCGCAGCACCAGGGACTCGGCGGTCAGCACCGGTGCGCCCGCGGGGTCGACGACGGTCAGCTCGACGGTGTCCGGGCCGATGCCGCGCAGCCGGGCCCGCAGGGAGGTGGCCCCGCTCGCGTGGAGGCGCACCCCGCTCCAGGCGAACGGAAGCACACCGGTGCTGCCCAGCAGGCTTGTGGCGTGCAGAACGGCGTCCAGCAGCGCGGGGTGCAGACCGAAGGCGCCCGCCTCGGCCCGCTCGCGCTCGGGAAGCGCCACCTCGACGCAGACGCCGTCCTCGGTCAGCCATGCGGCGTTCAGGCCGCGGAACGCCGGGCCGTAGCCGTATCCCTCCTCGGCGAGAGCGTCGTACACCCCCGCCGGCTCGATCGTGTCCGCGCCCGGGGGCGGCCAGGACGTGATCGCGGATGCGGGGTCGCCGCCCTCGTGCTCACCGGTCTCGTGCTCACCGGTGGACAGGGTGCCGGTGGCGTGTCGCGTCCAGTTGGCTCCACCGCGGGCGAAGACCCGCACGGTCCTGCGGTGGTCGGCGGCGGGCCGGTCCACGTGGATCTGTACCTGGACACTCCCCTGTTCCGGCAGGACGAGCGGCTTCTCCAGCACGAGTTCGTCGACCCGGTGGCAACCGACCTCGTCGCCCGCGTGGATGACCAGCTCCAGCAGGGCGGTTCCGGGCAGCAGCACCGTCCCGGCCACGGCGTGGTCGGCCAGCCAGGGGTGGGTCGCGAGCGACAGGCGGGCGGTGAACAGGTGGCCGTCGTCACCGGGCAGCTCGATCCCCGCCCCGAGCAGCGGATGCTCCGGAACGCTCAGGCCCGCCGCGGTGACGTCCACCGCGGTCGTGCCGGCACGAGGCCAGTATCGCTGGTACTGGAAGGCGTACGTGGGCAGTTCCACGCGGGTGGCGTCGGGGAAGACGGCGCTCCAGTCCACGGGGATCCCGTGCTGGTGCGCCAGGGCGAGCGAGACGCGGATCCGGTCGAGTGTTCCCTCGCCACGTCGCAGAGTACCCAGCGCGACCGTCTCCGCCGTCTCCTCGATCGACGTGGTCAGCACCGGGTGCGGGCTCATCTCCAGGAAGACCCGGAACCCGCCCTCCACCAACCTCGACACCGCGCCCTGAAAGTCCACCCGCTCCCGCAGGTTGGTGTACCAGTACTCCGCGCCCAGCTCGGCGCCATCCACCCGGCCACCCGTCACCGAAGAATAGAACGGCACCTCGGCGGCGGCCGGCCGCACCGATGACAGCCCTGCCAGGACCGCGTCCCGGATCCCCTCCACCATCGGGGAGTGGGAGGCGTAGTCCACCGCGATCCGACGCGCCCGCGGCTCCCGCTCCACCAAAGCCGCCACCAACTCCGGCGCCCCCGACACCACCACCGACTCAGGACCATTCACCGCCGCCACCACAAGCCCATCACCAAACGGCGCGATCAGGCCCTCCACCTCGGCCACCGGAAGTGGCAACGACACCATGCCCCCACCACCGGCCAGCTCCCGCGCGACCAACCTCGACCGCACACACACCACCCGCGCCGCATCCTCCAACGACAACACCCCCGCCACACACGCCGCCGCGATCTCCCCCTGCGAATGCCCCACCACCGCAGCAGGCACCACCCCAAACGAACGCCACACCTCCGCCAACGACACCATCACCGCCCACAACACCGGCTGCACCACATCCACCCGCCCCAACGCCACCTCATCACCCAACACATCCACCAACGACCACTCCACAAACGGCGCCAACGCCGCCGCACACTCACCCATCCGCTCCGCGAACACCGGCGATGTCCCCAACAACTCCACCGCCATCCCCACCCACTGCGCCCCCTGCCCCGGAAACACCAACACCGGCCGGGAGTCGGTGACCCGGGCTGCGGACAGCGTGAGGGAGCCCGGTTCCTCACCACGGGCCATGGCTTCGAAGGCGGTGCACGCGGCCTTCCGGTCCCCGACCACGGTCGCGCTGTGCTCGAACCGGGTGCGTGTGGTCGCCAGGGAGTAGGCCAGGTCGGCCGGGGCGAGGTCCGGCCGGGCCGCCAGGTGGTCCGCCAGCGCTCGTGCCTGGGCGCGCAGCGCGGGCAGGCTCCGGCCGGACAGCTGCCACACCGCCCGCTCGTCCCGTGCGAGCGGTGGCCGCTCGGGCGTCTCGGGTTCCGGCGCCTGCTCGAGGATGATGTGCGCGTTGGTGCCGGACACACCGAACGACGACACTCCGGCACGTCGCGGCCTGCCGGTCTCCGGCCAGTCGGTCGTGTGCGCCAGCGGGGAGACCGCGCCCGACGCCCAGTCGATACGCGAGGACGGCGCCGAGAAGTGGAGCAGACCCGGCAGCACTCCCGCGCGCAGCGCGCCCACCATCTTGATCACGCCACCGACCCCGGCCGCCGCCTGGGTGTGGCCGATGTTCGACTTCAACGAGCCCAGCAGCAGGGGACGTTCACGGTCCTGCCCGTAGGTGGCCAGCAGCGCCCCGGCCTCGATCGGATCGCCCAGCCGGGTGCCGGTGCCATGCGCCTCCACGGCGTCCACGTCGGAGGGTGCGAGCCCGGCGTTCTCCAGCGCGCTCCAGATGACCTGCTGCTGTGCGGTGCCGTTCGGTGCGCTCAGACCGTTCGAGGCGCCGTCGGAGTTCACCGCGGAGCCGCGGATCACGGCCAGCACCTCGTGGCCGTCGCGCTGGGCGTCGGACAGCCGTCGCAGGGCGAGCATTCCCGCCCCCTCCGACCATGCCGTGCCGTCCGCGTCCTCGGAGAACGACTTGCAGCGGCCGTCCGGGGCGAGGCCACCTTGTTTGGTGAACTCCAGGAAGGGCGAGAGCGTGGTCATCACGACCACGCCTCCGGCCAGCGCCAGCGAGCACTCCCGGGCACGGAGCGCACGCACTGCCGAGTGGAGCGCGACAAGGGAGGCCGAGCATGCCGTGTCCACCGTCAGGGAGGGGCCTTCCAGCCCGAGCGTGTAGGAGATCCGGCCGGACATGACACTGGCGGCGCTGCCGGTGCCGACGTAGCCCTCGACCTGGTCGACGGTGTCCCGCAGGAGTTCGGGGTAGTCCTGGGCGCAGGTGCCCACGAACACGCCGGTGTCACTGCCCCGCAGGGAGTCCGGGGCGATGCCCGCGCGCTCGACCGCCTCCCATGACGTCTCCAGCAGCAGCCGCTGCTGGGGGTCCATGGCGACCGCCTCCCGGGGGCTGATCCCGAAGAACTCGGCGTCGAACCGGTCGATGTCCCGCAGGAACCCGCTGGCCTCGGTGGCCACGCGGTCCCGGACCGAGGCCAGGTCCCAGCCGCGGTCGGTGGGGAACTCGGTGATCGCGTCCACTTCGGACACGGCGAGCTCCCATAGTTGTTCGGGGGTGCGCACACCGCCCGGGTAGCGGCAGGCCATGCCGACGATGGCGATCGGCTCGGTGGCCATGGCCTCGTAGCGGCGCAGTGACCGGCGGGTGCGCTTGAGGTCGGCGGTGACCCGGTTCAAGTAGTCACGGAGCTTCTGCTCACTCATCGGACACCCAACTCCTCGTCGGACACATCGGACGGCGCGGCGTCGAAGGCGGGCGCCCGGGTAGCGCGGCCACGGGCACCCGGCCCGTGGCACAGGGACACGTTCACAGCTCGAATTCCTCGTCGATCAGCCGGAACAGCTCCTCGTCGGGGACGCCGTCCACCTCGTCCGGCTCGCCGGAGTCGTCGAGCCGGCTGCTGAGGCTCCGCAGCCGGGCGGCCAGCCGGGAACGCGCCGCACGGTCGGCGCGTACGGCGGGCAGCGCCGACTCCACGTCGTCGAGTCCGCGGAACACGGCGTCGATCCGCTGCCGGTCGTCGGGCAGGACGGTGGTGGCCAGGTACTCCGCAAGCGCCGCCGCGCTGGGATGGTCGAAGGTGATGGCGGTGGGCAGTTCGGTGCCGGCGCGCCTGGCCAGCACGTTCCGCAGCCGGACCGCGGCCAGGGAGTCCATGCCCATCTCGGCGAACGACGCGGTCGGCTCCACCTCGGCGACCGTGCGGTGGCCCAGCACCGTCGCGACGTCCTGGCGGACGACCGACAGCAGCAGGCCGGCCCGCTCGGCCCGGGTCAGGGGCGCCAGCCGTTCCGCGAGAGGGGGCTCCGGAACCTCATACGGCTCGATGTCAGGGGGCTCCGGGACGTCCGTGGCGTGCTCCCTCGCCGCGGCGCCGGCGGGCCCTCCGGCCGCGTCGCGCGCCGGCCAGTAGCGCTCGCGCTGGAAGGCGTAGGTCGGCAGATCGACGCGCCCGCCTCCGCGGCCGGCCAGGACCGAGGACCATGCGACGGGGACACCCCGGACGGAGAGTTCGGCGAGCGCTCCGGTCAGCGCGGACACCTCGTCGTGGTGACGGCGCAGCGCGGACACGACGACCGCCGAGCCGGGATCGGACAGGCTGTCCTCGGCCATGCCGGCGGCGATGCTGTCGGGTCCGAGCTCCAGGATCGCGGTGACGCCGTCGGCCTCGGCCGAGCGCACCCCGTCGGCGAAACGGACGCACCCGCGCACATGCCGCACCCAGTACTCCGGGGAACACAGCTCCTCGTCGCTCGCGACCTTGCCGGTCAGGTTGGACACCACGGGAACGGCCGGCGCCCGGTAGCGGACGCTCTCGGCGACGGTGCGGAACTCGTCCAGCATGCCGTCCAGGTGAGCGGAGTGGAACGCGTGGCTGACCCGCAGCCCGCTGGTTCTGCGTCCGGCCGAGCGCCAGTGCTCGCGGACACGGTCGACCTCGACGGCGTCCCCGGAGATCACCACGGCGGACGGTCCGTTGACGGCGGCGAGTTCGACGCCGGTGCCGAGGTCGGACACGATCTCCTCCTCGGACGCCTCGATCGCGGCCATCGCCCCGACCGCGGGCTGGGCCTGGATGAGCCGGCCCCGCGCGGCGACCAGCGCGCAGGCATCGGGCAGCGACAGGACGCCGGCGACGTGTGCCGCGGTGAGTTCGCCGATCGAATGCCCCAGGAGCAGATCGGGGGCGACTCCCCAGTGCTCCACCAGCCGGAACAGGGCCGTTTCCATCGCGAACAGGGCCGGTTGGGTGTACTCGGTGCGGTCCAGGACCTCGTCGTCGGCGTCGAGGACCACATGGCGCAGTGGCAGTGCGAGGTGGCGGTCGAACTCGGCACACACCGCGTCGAACGCGGCCGCGTACCGCGGGAACGCGCGGTACAGCGCACGTCCCATACCGGGCCGCTGGCTGCCCTGTCCGGAGAACACCATGGCGAGCCGCTGCGGCCGGGCCCGGCCGGCGCCGCCGGTGAGCTCGCCGACGGCGAGGTGGGCCAATTCGGCCAGCAGGTCTTCGCGGCTGCCGCCGACCAGCACCGCACGGTGTGCCATCAGCGACCGGCCGGTCACCAGTGACCAGGCGACATCGGCCGGGTGGTGGTCCGGGCGGTCCGTCAGCCAGGAGTGCAGGCGGGCGGCCTGGGCCCGCAGGGACGCCGCGCCACGGGCCGAGAGCACCCAGGGCACCACCGGGGTGGACACCGTGGGAGGCGCCGGCGGGGGCACGGTCTCGGCCGGGGCCTGTTCGAGGATGATGTGCGCGTTGGTGCCGCTGATCCCGAAGGAGGAGACTCCGGCCCGGCGGGGGCGGCCGGCCGACGGCCACGGCGTCGGCTCGGTCACCAGGGACACCGCGCCCGCCGACCAGTCCACATGCGGAGTGGGCTCATCGATGTGCAGCGTCCTGGGGACGACACCGTGCCGCATCGCCAGGACCGCCTTGATCACCCCGGCGGCGCCCGCGGCGGCCTGGGTGTGGCCCAGGTTGGACTTCACCGAGCCCAGCAGCAGGGGGCTTTCCCGGTCCTGGCCGTAGGTGGCCAGCAGCGCGCCGGCCTCGATCGGATCGCCGAGCGCCGTACCGGTGCCGTGCGCCTCGACCATGTCCACTTCGGCGGGGGCCAGCCGGGCGTCGGCGAGGGCCTGCCGGATGACGCGCTGCTGGGCGGTCCCGTTCGGCGCGGTCAGCCCGTTGGAGGCGCCGTCCTGGTTGACGGCCGTCCCCCGGACCACGGCCAGCACCTGGTGGCCGTTCTTCCTGGCGTCGGAGAGGCGTTCCAGCAGCAGCAGGCCGACTCCCTCGGACCAGCCCGTGCCGTCCGCCGCCGCGGCGAACGCCTTGCAGCGCCCGTCGGGGGCCAGTCCGCGCTGGCGGGAGAACTCGACGAAGGCATGCGGGGTGGACATCACGGTGACGCCACCCGCCACCGCGAGCGTGCACTCCCGGGCGCGCAGGGCCTTGGCCGCCGCGTCCAGGGCGACCAGCGCGGAGGAGCAGGCCGTGTCCATGGTGACCGCGGGCCCCTCGAGGCCCAGGGTGTAGGACAGCCGCCCGGACAGCACGCTGGCCGCGGTCCCGGTGAGCAGGTAGCCCTCGGCGTCCAGGGACCCGGGGGCGATCCCCGCGCCGTAGTCCTGGCCGTTGGTGCCCATGAACACCCCGCAGCGGCTGCCGCGCTGGGCCTCGGGGTCGATGCCCGCCCGTTCGAACAGCTCCCACGCGGACTCCAGGACGAGCCGCTGCTGCGGGTCCATGCCCAGCGCCTCACGCGGGGAGATCCCGAAGAACGCCGCGTCGAAGCGGTCGGCGTCGTGCAGGAAGCCGCCGGTGCGGGCGTAGCTGGTGCCCACCCGGTCCGGGTCGTCGTCGTACAGGCGCTCCAGGTCCCAGCCCCGGTTCCCGGGGAAGGGCGACAGCACGTCACGGGCCTCCTCGAGCAGTCGCCACAGGTCCTCGGGGGAGGACACGCCGCCGGGGAACCGGCAGGCCATCGACACGATCGCGATCGGGTCGCCGGTCGTGGCCACGGCCGTCGGCTGTTCCGCCGACTCGGTCGCCACGCCCAGCAGTTCGGCCAGCAGGTAGTCGGCGAGCGCCGCCGGGCTGGGGTGGTCGAAGACCACGGTGGTGGGCAGCCGCAGCCCCGTGCGCGCACCGAGGCGATTGCGCAGCTCGACGGCGCCCAGCGAGTCGAACCCCAGGTCACGGAATGGGCGGGTCAGGTCCGGCGAGCCGGACTCGGTGTGCCCGAGCACGGTGAGCACCTCGTCACGGACCACGTCGAGCAGCAGCCGCGGCCGCTCGGACTCGGGGCGTTCCCGCAGCCGTTCCGCCAGCGCGGAGGGCCGCTGTGCCGAGGTGTCGGAAGCCCGGCGTGCCGGGGCCCTGACCAGTCCGCGCAGCAGGGCGGGCAGGGTGCCGGCGCCTGCCTGTGCGCGCAGCGCGGAGAGGTTCAGGCGCACCGGTGCCGTCACCGGGTGGCCGGTGCGCAGCGCGGTGTCGAACAGGGCCAGCCCGTGGTCCGCGGTCAGCGGGTCGATCCCCGCGCGGGCGAGTCGTGCGAGGTCCGCCTCGGCGAGGTGGGCGGTCACACCGCCGCGCTCGGCCCACAGGCCCCACGCCATCGACACGCCCGGAAGGCCCTGTGCGCGCCGGGTCTGCGCGAGAGCGTCGAGGAAGGCGTTGGCCGCCGCGTAGGCGCCCTGTCCGGCGTTGCCCACGAGGCCGGAGTACGAGGAGAACAGCGCGAAGACCTTCAGGTCCGCGCCCCTGGTGAGCTCGTGGAGGTTGACCGCGGCCCGCACCTTCGGGCGGTAGACCCGTGCCACCTGATCGTCCGTCATCGAGGTGATGACGGCGTCGTCGACGACTCCGGCCGCGTGCACGACGGCCGTCAGCGGCCGGTCGGCGGGCAGGGACGCGAGCAGTGCGGCGAGTGCGCCGCGGTCGGCGGCGTCGCAGGCCGCGATGGTGACCTCGGCCCCCATGGACTCCAGCTCGGCGCGCAGCCGGGCGGCGCCCTCGGCGGTCTCACCACGACGGCCGGTCAGCAGCAGGTGCCGGACCCCGTGTTCGGCGACGAGGTGTCGTGCGACGAGTGATCCCAGCGCACCGGTTCCGCCCGTGATCAGCGCGGTCCCGGTGAGGGCCGGCGGGGTGCCGTCCACGGCGGGCGTGGCGACGAGCCGCGGTACGCGGGCGCTGCCCTCGGTGAGGACGATCTGCGGCTCACCCGAGGCGAGCGCGCCCGGCAGTGCGCGCACGGACGCTTCGGTGCCGTCGAGGTCGACGAGGACGAACTGGTCCGGGTGTTCGGTCTGGGCGGTGCGCACCAGCCCCCACACCACGGCCTGGGCGGTGTCCCGGAGTTCGGTGCCGCCGTACACGGCCCGGCGGGTGAGGAAGACCAGCCGCGCGCCGGCGGGGTGTTCCTCGGCGAGCCACGACTGGAGGAGGTTCAGCGCCCGCGAGGTGACCTCCTGTGCCCGGGCGGCGATGTCCTCCTCTTCGTGGCCGGGACCGAAGGCGGCGAACACCACGTCCGCCTGCCCGTCCGCCGTGGGCGGTTGCCCGATGCCGGGGTGGACGGCGCGGAGCCCGTGCTCGTCCTCGCCGTCCAGGGCCCAGCGGCCCGCTTCCGCGGCGGGCAGCCGCGTGACCGTCCACTCCAGTCGGTGGAGCGGCGCGTGGTGCCGGGCCCGTGCGGTGTCCACCGCCGCGAGCGTCACGGACTCGACGGTGTACACGGGCTGACCGGCACCGTCCGTGATCCGCAGCGCGTAGGTGTGCTCGCCGAGCGGCAGCAGATGGACGCGGACCGACGCGGCACCGGCGGCGTGCAGCCGTACGCCGTGCCACAGGACGGGGGTCTCGTCCCCGGCGGCCACCAGGCTCAGCGCCGCACCGACCAGTTCCGGGTGCAGACCGTACGGCTCCGCCTCGCCCTCCTGCTCCGGACCGGCCTCCGCGAACAGCTCTCCCCCGGCGCGCCAGGCCCGCGCCAGCAGGGGGGATGAGCCGTCCTGCAGGGTCACCGCCTCGGCGTCGGCCGGTGGCCACCGGGTGAGACCGGCCCCGGTGTCCGGGGACGCGGCGCCGGCGCTCGCCGTCGCGTTGCGGGTCCACGGTGTCGCCTCGTCCGGCTGCGAGAACACGTCGATGGTGCCGTCGGCGTCCACGCGCACCTGCACCCGGAGGACGCCGGAGTCGGGCAGCCGTGGCGGGGCCACCTGGCGCAGGACGTCGACGCGGTCGAAACCGGCCTCTGCCGCGGTGTGCACCACCAGTTCCAGCAGTGCGGCATCCACACCGGCGGGATCGGCCAGCCACGGATGCGCACCGGCGGACAGCACACCGGTGAACACGGTGCCACCCTGGTCCGCCAAGCGCACCGCGGCGCCCAGCAGCGGGTGGTCCACGGCCGTCATGCCCGCGGTCCGCACATCCGCCGCGCCACCGCTCGGCAGCCAGTAGGGGCGGTGCTGGAAGGCGTAGGTCGGCAGATCGACGGGTCCGTGTCCGGCCCCGGCGAACACCGTGGCCCAGTCGACCGCGACGCCGTGCGCGTGCAGGGCGGACAGCGAGCCGAGGAAGCAGTCGGACTCGTTCCGCTCACGCCGGAGGGTGCCCTGGACCGCCGCCCCGGCGCCGGCGTCGTCGACGGTCTCCTGGATGCCGACCAGCAGCACCGGGTGCGGGCTGCACTCCACGAAGGTGTCGAAGCCGGCCGCCAGCAGCGCCCGGGTGGCCGGCTCGAACTGGATGGGGCTGCGAAGGTTGCGGTACCAGTACTCCCCGGTCAGCTCGGCCGGGTCGATCCAGTCCCCGGTCACGGTGGACATGAACGCCGTGGCCGTGGCGGTCGGCCGGACCGGGGCGAGCAGCTCCGCCACACGCTCCCGGATCGTCTCGACGTGGGCGGAGTGGGACGGGTAGTCGATGGGCACCCGCCGCGACCAGACGCCCTCCGCCGACAGGGCGGACTCCAGCCGGGCGAGCGCGGGGAGATCGCCCGCGACCACGGTGGACGTGGGGCCGTTGAGCGCGGCCACGCTCACCCGCTCCAAGCCCTCCAGGCGGGACCGGACCTCGTCCAGGGGCAGGTTGATCGAGAGCATGCCGCCGTGGCCGGACAGTCCCTCGGCGATGGCCTTGCTGCGCAGCGCGACCGCGCGGGCGGCGTCCTCGAGGGACAGCGCGCCCGCGACGACCGCGGCGGCCATCTCGCCCTGTGAGTGGCCGATCACCGCGTCCGGCACCACCCCGACGGACTTCCACAGCGCCGCCAGCGAGACCATCACCGCGAACAGGACCGGCTGCAGGACCTCGGTCCGGTCGAACTCCCCGGAACGCACCACGTCGATGAGCGCGAAGTCCACGTGGGGGGCCAGGGCGCGCTCGCAGTCGGCCATCGCCCGGGCGAAGACCGGCGAGGTCCGAAGCAGGTCCACCGCCATCCCCGCCCACTGCGGGCCCTGCCCCGGGAAGACGAACACGATCTTGCGTGGGCCCGCCGTGGCGCGCGTGGCGGTGGAATCGGGCTCGTCGCGGGCCAGTGCGGCCAGCCCCGCGCGGAGTTCCCGCGCCGACCGGCCGAGCAGCACGGCGCGGTGGTCGAACGCGGTCCTGGCGAGGGCGAGCGAGGCGCCGAACGCGGTGAGGTCCGCGTCGTCGGTCAACGCCGCCGACAGCCGGCCTGACTGCGCCCTCAGCGCCTCCGGGGTGCGTCCGGACACCACCAGCGGCACGCTGGTCAGGGTCAGCGGTGCCGTGGCCGGCACGGGCTCCGCCGGTTCGGCCGCGGGTGCCTGCTCGATGATGGCGTGGGCGTTGGTGCCGCTGATGCCGAACGAGGACACCGCGGCGCGGCGCGGGCCCCGGGTGTCCGGCCAGGGCGCGGGCTCGGTGAGCAGCCGGACCGCGCCGCTGTCCCAGTCCACCAGCGGTGTGGGCCGGTCGACGTGCAGCGTTCTCGGCAGTTGGCCGTGCTGGAGGGCCATCACCATCTTGATGACGCCACCGACCCCGGCCGCGGCCTGGGAGTGGCCGATGTTGGACTTCAGCGAGCCGAGCAGCAGGGGGTGCTCACGGTTCTGTCCGTAGGTGGCCAGCACGGCCTGGGCCTCGATGGGGTCGCCCAGCCTGGTGCCGGTGCCGTGTGCCTCGAGGGCGTGCACATCGGCCGGGGACAGGCCGGCGCTCGCCAGCGCGGCGCGGATCACCCGCTCCTGCGACGGGCCGTTGGGAGCGGTGAGCCCGCTGCTCGCGCCGTCCTGGTTGACCGCCGTCGAGCGGATCAGGGCCAGTACCCGGTGGCCGTGGCGACGCGCGTCCGACAGCCGCTCCAGCACCAGCACCCCGACCCCCTCGGACCAGCCCGTGCCGTCCGCCGCCGCGGCGAAGGACTTGCACCGGCCGTCCGGGGACAGCCCCCGCTGCCGGGAGAACTCCACGAAGGTGCCGGGCGTGGCCATGACGGTGACACCGGCGGCCAGCGCCAGCGAACACTCACCGCCGCGCAATGACTGCGCGGCCAGGTGCATCGCCACCATCGACGAGGAGCAGGCCGTGTCCACGGTGACCGCCGGCCCCTCGAAGCCGAAGGTGTAGGCGATGCGACCGGACAGCACACTGGCAGTGGTACCGGTCAGCCGGTGCCCGTCGACCGCGCCCGCGGTGTGTTCCAGCGGCGGTCCGTAGTCGTGGTACATCACTCCGGCGAAGATTCCGGTGCGGCTGCCGCGCAGTGTGCCCGGGACGAGACCGGCGCGTTCCAGCGCCTCCCAGGACGCCTCCAGCAGCAGCCGCTGCTGCGGATCCATGGCCAGTGCCTCACGCGGGCCGATGCCGAAGAAGTCGGCGTCGAACCCGGCCGCGTCGTGCAGGAACCCGCCCTGGTCGCAGTAGGACGTCCCGGGGTGCGAGGGGTCCGGGTCGAAGAGCTCGGTCAGCCGCCAGCCCCGGTCGGCCGGGAACCCGGTGACGGCGTCGCCTCCCCGCGCGACCAGATCCCACAGGTCCTCGGGCGAGCGGACGCCACCGGGGTAGCGGCAGCTCATTCCCACGATCGCCAAGGGCTCACTCGCGGCGGCGGCGAGCTCGTGGTTCTTCCTGCGCAACCGCTGGACCTCGCGGAGGCTGTCGCGCAACGCGTCGGTGACCGCGGCGGCGGATGATTCGCTCATCGGTGTCGTCTCCCGGCTCGCTCAGGATTCCAGGCTGCGACGGGCCAGCCTGACCAGGTCGTCCGCGTCCAGCTCGTCGAGGCCGTCCAACTCGTCGAGACCGTCCAGTTCGTCGAGGCCGCCCGGTTCATCGGCGCCGTCCGGCCGGTGGGGGCCTGCCGGTTCGTCGCTGCCGGCCTGGGCGGAGGACTCGGCCACCAGCGTGAGAAGGGGGTCCAGCAGACCCGCGGTGCGCAGACGTGCCACCGGCAGCGTGGCCAGAGCCCTGCGCAACGCCACTTCGTCCACCGGCTCCGGTGCGGCGGGCTCCATCTTCTGGGCGATCAGGGCGGCCAGCCGGTTCGGAGTCGGGTGGTCGAAGACGACCGTGGGGGTCAGGGTGAGTCCGGTGACCCGGTTGAGCCGGTTGCGCAGGTCGACGGCGATCAGTGAGTCCACGCCCAGTTCCCGGAAGCCGCGATCGAGGTCGATCACCTCGTCGGGGCCCTGACCGAGGCAGCCGGCCAGTTCCCGCCGTACCAGGTCGAGTGGGGACGCGTCCCGCTCGGGCCGCGTCCTCGATGCCGCCGGAACCAGGCCACGGGACAGTGGCCCCGGGTCGTCGGACACGGACCGCGGCTGTCCGGCCTTCCGGCCCACCGCCACCAGCAGCGGGGTGTCCCGTCGCAGCGCGGTGTCGAACAGCGCCAAGCCGTCCTCGGTGGACAGCGTTGGCATGCCGATGTCCGCCAGCCGGTCGAGGTCGGCGCGGGACAGCTCGGCGGCCATGCCCGTGTGCTCCCACGGAGCCCATGCGAGCGAGGTGGCGGGCAGCCCCTGGGCCGCGCGGTGCTGGGCCAGGGCGTCCAGAAACGTATTGCCGGCGGCGTAGTTCGCCTGCCCGGCCGCACCGAGGACGCCGGAGGCCGAGGAGAACAGCACGAACCCGTCGAGAGCGAGGTGCCGGGTCAACTCGTGGAGGTGCCAGGCCCCGTCCACCTTCGGACGCAGTACCGATGACAGCCGCTCGGTGGTCAGCCCGGAGATCACGGTGTCGTCCAGGACGCCTGCCGCGTGCACCACCGCGGTGAGCGGATGCTCGGCCGGGATCGAGGCCAGCAGCCCGGCCACCGCATCGCGGTCGGTGATGTCGCAGGACCGCCGGCTGACCCCGGGGCCGAACTCCTCCGGGTTCACCGGCCGCCTGCCGACCAGCACCAGGTGGCGCATGCCGTGCTCGGTGAGCAGCCGATGGGCGACCAGCCGGCCGAGCCCCCCGGACGCGCCGGTGATCAGCACGGTGCCGTCGGGGTTCCATCCACGGGAGGCGGCGGGCGCGGGTCCGCGGGTCAGCCGAGGGGCGAGGAGTGTTCCCGCACGCACCGCCAACTGCGGCTCGTCCGGCGGCAGCACGTCCAGGACGGCCCGCGCCGCTTCGACGTCCACGTCCAGGTCGAGCAGGACGAACCGGCCGGGGTGCTCACGCTGCGCGGTACGCACCAGGCCCCACACCGGGGACTGCGCGAGGCCCGGAACCTCCTCGCCGTTCCGGGTGGCCACCGCCGACCGCGTCACCAGCACCAGCCGAGCCGGGGCGAACCGCTCGTCAGTGATCCACGAGCGCACCAGTTCCAGCACCCGACCGGCGATCGCGTGGGCGGCGCCGGGCAGGGTCGGGTCCGCTTCCGAGGGCACCGGCACCACCACGAGATCCGGACGCTCCTCCGCGCAACCGGAGAGATCGCCGTTGTCCGGTACGGCGACGCGGTACGTCATGGACGCCGGGGCGACCGGCGCCCAGTCGACCGTCAGGAACGGATCGCCGTGCGCCACGGGTCCTGCGGTACGGACACTCAGCGCCTCGACGTCGGCGACCGCTCCCCCGGCGGTGTCGGTGATCCTCAGCGACACCGTGTCCTCACCCGTGCGTCTGATGTGGGCCCGGACGGCGGCGACACCGGTGGCGTGGACGACCGTCTTCCGCCAGGAGAACGGCAGCTTCGCGCCGTCGAAGAGGCCGAGCGCACCGGCACCGTGCAGACACGCGTCGAGCAGCGCCGGATGCAGCGCGAACTCGCCGGCCCGGCCCGCGAGGTCCACGTCCAGTTCGACCTCGGTGATCACCTCGTCGTCGGCGCGCCAGACACGGCGTACGTGGCGGAACCGCGGACCGTACTCCAGCCCGCACCGGGCCAGGCCGCGGTAGAGGTCCCGCGTGGACAGCTCGACGGCGGACACCGGCGGCCAGTGGCCGAGGACCCGCTGGGCGGCGTCCGGCGCGGGGACGAGGGTGGCGGTCGCATGCCGTGTCCACTCGGCATCGCCGTCCGCCGGCCTGGAGTGCACGCTCAGCGCACGGCGCCCCTCGGCGTCCTCCTCCCGCACGCCTACCCGGAGTTCGACGCTCTCGTGGGGCCGCAGCGCGAGTGGCGCCAGCATCACCAGTTCCTCGACGGTGCGACAGCCCGTCACGTCACCGGCGTGCACGGCCATCTCGAGGAAGGCGGTGGCCGGGACGAGCACGGTGCCGCCCACGACGTGGTCGGCCAGCCACGGATGCGTGTGCGTGGACAGCACACCGGTGAACTCCACGGCGTCGCCTTCGGGCTGCGCGATCCGCGCGCCGAGCAGCGGATGCCCGGCCGGGCGCAGCCCGACCGCGCCCGGCGAGGACCCGGCGCCGGGAGGCTGGTCCAGCCAGTAGCGCCTGCGCTGGAACGGATAGGTGGGCAACTGCGTGCGTCGTGCCGAGGTGCCGTCGAACACCGCTGCCCAGTCGAGGGCGACACCGTGTGCGTACAGCCTCGACACCGCCTCGGTGAGCGTGGCCACCTCCGGGCGGTCACGGCGCAACGCGGGCACGAACCGCGCGTCCCCGTCGACGCACTCCGGCCCGAGCGTCGTCAGCACGGCATCCGGCCCGAGCTCCAGGAAGTCCGTGACGCCGTGGTCGTAGAGCCACCGCACGCCGTCGCCGAACCGCACGGCCGCGCGCACATGCCGCACCCAGTACTCCGGGGAGCACAGCTCGCCGTCGGCGGCCACCCGGCCGGTCACATTGGACACGATGGGGATCGTCGGCGCGTGGAACGTCAGCTTCTCCGCGACCGCGTGGAAGTCGGCGAGCATGGGCTCCATATGGGCGGAGTGGAAGGCGTGGCCGACCCGCAGCCCGCGCGTGCGGCGGCCGCGCTGCTCCCAGTACCGAAGCTGCCCGGTGACGGCCCGCTCGTCCCCGGCGATCACCACGGCCCGCGGTCCGTTGACGGCGGCGATCTCCACGTGCCCGTCCGCCTCTGGCAGTCGGGCCAGCACCTCCTGCTCGGTCGCCGCGATCGCGGCCATACAGCCACCACCCGGAAGCGCCTGCATCAGCTTGCCGCGCGCGGCCACCAGCGTCACGGCGTCGGCCAGACCGAGCACACCGGCCACATGCGCGGCGGCGAGTTCACCGATGGAGTGCCCCACGAGGTAGTCGGGACGCAGTCCCCAGCTCTCGACCAGCCGGAACAGCGAGACCTCGATCGCGAACAGCGCCGCCTGGGTGTAAGCGGTCCGGTCGAGCAGATCCGATCCGTCGAACACCACCGCCTTCAGCCCGGCATCGAGGTGCTCATCGAATCCGGCGCACACGCGTTCGAACGTCTCGGCGAACACCGGGTACCGGGCGTGGAGTTCCGCCGCCATCCGGCCGCGCTGGCTTCCCTGGCCGGTGAAGAGGAAGGCGAGTGCGCCGGCCGACGCCGTGCACACGTCGTCGGCCTCGAGGGAGCCCAGCGCCGCGAGGAGCGTGTCGCGGTCCCCGCCGACGACGACCGCGCGGTGCTGCCGGTGCTGCCGGGTGGTGGCCAGCGAGAAGGCGACGTCGTCCGGGGCGGCCCCGGCCAGCGCCACGGCCAGTCGCCGTGCCTGGTCGACCACCGCCTGCCCGGTGTGCCCGGACAGCAGCAGCGGCATGGTGCCGCCGCTGTCGGGCGTGCGGTCCGGACCGGGTCCGGGGACGCCCTCGACGACGATGTGGGCGTTGGTCCCGGAGATGCCGAACGAGGAGACGGCGGCGCGGCGCGGGCGGCCGCGCGACGGCCACGGTGCGGCCTCGGTCAGCGGGCGCACCGCTCCCGCCGTCCAGTCCACGTGCGCGGTCGGGTCGGTGATGTGCAGGGTCTTCGGCGCGATGCCGTGCCGCATGGCCTGCACCATCTTGATGACCCCGGCGATCCCGGCGGCGGCCTGCGTATGGCCGATGTTCGACTTGAGCGAGCCGAGCAGCAGGGGGTGTTCCCGGTCCTGGCCGTAGGTGGCGAGGATGGCGTGCGCCTCGATCGGATCGCCCAGCACGGTGCCCGTGCCGTGCGCCTCGACCACGTCGACATCGTCCGGCGCCAGCCGGGCCTGGGCCATGGCCTGGCGGATGACCTCCTCCTGTGCCGGCCCGCTGGGCGCCGTGAGCCCGTTGGAGGCCCCGTCCTGGTTGACGGCGGTGCCGCGGATCAGCGCGAGAACGTCATGGCCGTTGCGCCGGGCGTCGGACAGGCGCTCCAGCACGAGCACACCCAGCCCTTCGGCCCAGCCGGTGCCGTCGGCCCGAGCGGAGAACGCCTTGCAGCGCCCGTCCGGTGAGAGACCGCCCTGACGGCTGAACTCCACGAACATGCCCGGGGACGACATCACGGTCACACCGCCGGCCAGGGCGAGCGAGCACTCCCCCTGCTGGAGTGACCGGACGGCGAGATGCACGGCCACCAGCGAGGACGAGCACGCGGTG
This sequence comes from Streptomyces yongxingensis, assembly GCF_055597465.1. Lineage (NCBI taxonomy): Bacteria > Bacillati > Actinomycetota > Actinomycetes > Kitasatosporales > Streptomycetaceae > Streptomyces > Streptomyces yongxingensis. The sequence continues at coordinate 10,808,518 of NZ_CM145717.1, read as the reverse complement.
TCCACGGTGACGGCGGGCCCCCGCAGGCCGAGTGTGTAGGCCACGCGACCGGACAGCAGGCTCGTGCTCGTACCGGTGAGCAGGAACCCTTCGGCACCGTGCGCCGTTTCGTGCAGGCGCGGCCCGTAGTCCTGGGCCGTCGCGCCGACGAACACTCCGGTCCGGGTGGCGCGCAGGCTCTCGGGAACGATTCCCGCCCGTTCGAGCGCCTCCCACGTGCCCTCCAGCAGGAGGCGCTGCTGCGGGTCCATGGCCGTGGCCTCGCGCGGGGAGATGCCGAAGAAGGCCGCGTCGAACTGGTCGATGCCGTCGATGAATCCGCCCTGCCGGGTGGCGGTGCTGCCGGGGGCGACCTGCCAGCCCCTGTCGGTGGGGAAGTCGCTGATGGCGTCGCGTTCCCCCATCACCAGGTCCCACAGGTCCTCGGGCGAGGTCACCGAGCCGGGAAGCCGGCAGCTCATGGCGACGACGGCGATGGGGTCGTCCGTCGCCGTCGGGACGGCGGCGACCGCTGTCCGGGCGGCCCGGGGACGCTCACCGCCCAGCCGGTCGGCAAGGTGTTCGGCCAGCGCGGCGGGGGTCGGATGGTCGTACAGCACGGCGGACGAGAGCGCCAGGCCGGTCGCCGCGACGAGCCGGTTGCGCAGTTCGACGGAGGTCAGCGAGTCGAAGCCCAGGTCACGGAACGTCTCCGTCACGGTCAACGACCGCGGATCGTCCCGGCCGAGCAGTACGGCGCCGTGCTCACGCACCAGGTGCAACGCGGCCTCACGTCGCTGCTCCGCTGTCTGCCGCGACGCCCGCGGTGTCCCCGCGGCCGACTCGTGAGCCGACTCGTCGGTCGGCTCGCCGGGCCAGTACCTGCTGCGCTGGAACGCGTAGGTGGGCAGGTCCACCGGCCGGCCGTCCGGGAATGCGGGCCGCCAGTCCACCTCCACCCCCCGCACATGGGCCTCGGCGACCGACCGCAGGAAGCGCCCGATACCACCGTCGTCACGGCGCAGCGAGCCCACGACGACGGCCTGGGGCCCGGCGGTCTCCTGGACCGGCATGACCAGGGCCGGATGCGGGCCGCACTCGATGAACCCGGTGAAGCCCTCGGCGTCCAGCGCGCGCACACCGGCCTCGAACCGCACGGTCTCCCGCAGATTGCGGTACCAGTAGGCGGCGTCGAGTTCGGTGCCGTCGGCCCAGTCCCCGGTGACGGTGGAGAGCAGCGGGACCACGGAGCGGGTGGGGCGGATGGCGGCCAGCTCATCGAGCAATGCCGACCGGATGTCGGCCACGTGCGGGGAGTGCGAGGCGTACTCGATGGGCACCGTGCGCACCCACACTCCCCGGGCCGACAGGGACTCCAGAAGTTCCCGCACCGGCTCGGCGTCGCCGGACACCACGACCGAACGTGGGCCGTTGACCGCCCCGATCGTGACACCGTGCGGCAGCAACGGCTCGACCTCGGCCGCGGGCAGGGCGACCAGGCCCATGCGGCCCCTGTCCTTGATCGCGTCGACAACCCTGCTGCGCGACACCACGACACGTGCGGCGTCCTCGAGGCTGAGCGCTCCGGCCACGCAGGCGGCGGCGATCTCGCCCTGCGAATGCCCGATCACCGCGTCCGGCCGCACTCCGTGGGATCGCCACAGTTCGGCCAGCGACACCATGACCGCGAAGGTGGCCGGCTGCACGACATCGTCACGGGCCATCGGTTCGCGCAGTACATCGAACAGATCCCAGTCGACGAACCGGGACAGTGCCCGTGCGCACTCCCGCATCCGGGCGGCGAAGACCGCCGACTCCTCCAGCAGTGCCCGTCCCATACCGGACCACTGGGAGCCCTGACCGGGAAAGACGAAGACGGTCCGCCCCGGATCCCGCGCCGTTCCGAGCACGGGTCCCGGCCGCTGCTCCTGGAGTGCCGCCAGCTCCTGCCGGTCGAAGACCACGGCGCGGTGTTCGAGGGGCGTACGCGTGGTGGCCAGCGAGTATCCGACGTCGGCGGGCGGCAGATCGTGGTCGTCCAGGTGGCCGAGGAGGCGTTCCGCCTGGCCGCGCAGCGCCTGCCGGGTGCGGGCGGACAGGACCCACGGCGTCACCACCGGGGGTTCACCGGGCGGCGGTGGCTCGACGGAGGGCGGCTCGGCGAGCACGACGTGGCAGTTGGTGCCCCCGATACCGAAGGAGCTGACCCCCGCCACCAGCGCCCGGTCCTCGTCCGGCCAAGCGGTGGTCTCGGTCTGTACCCGCAGGTTCAGCTCGGACAGCGGGATCGCCGGGTTGGGCCGGGCGAAGTTCAGGCTCGCGGGCAGCCGGCGGTGGGTGAGGGCCAGTATCACCTTGAGCAGCCCGGCGATTCCGGCCGCGCCTTCGAGGTGACCGATGTTGGTCTTCACCGAGCCGACCCGCAAGGGCGTGTCCTCCGGCCGTTCGGAGCCGAGTGCCGCTCCCAGCGCGGCCGCCTCGACCGGGTCACCGGCCCTGGTCCCGGTGCCGTGCAACTCGACGTACTGCACGGCACCGGGTTCGACTCCCGCGGCCCGGTAGGCGGCGCGCAGCACCTCGGTCTGTATCGCGCGGTCCGGTGTGGTCAGATCCGCCTGACCGGCACCGTCGTTGTTGACGGCGCTGCCGAGGATCACGCCGTGCACGCGGTTCCCGTCCAGCAGCGCGTCGGCGAGCGGCCTGAGCACGATCATGGCGCCGCCCTCGCCGCGCACATAGCCGTTCGCCCGTTCGTCGAAGGTGTAGCAGCGGCCGTCCGGGGAGAGGACGCCGAGCGCGTCGACCGCCCTCGCGGAGGCCGGGGCGAGGTTGAGGTTGACGCCGCCCACGAAGGCGTGGTCGACCTCTCCGCGGCGGATGCTGTCACAGGCCAGGTGCACCGCCACGAGGGAGGAGGACTGCCCCGAGTCGACGGTGATGCTCGGGCCGCCCAGCCGCAGCAGGTGCGACACCCGGTTGGCGATCATGGAGCGGTGGGTGCCCGTCAGGGTGTAGCGGTCCTCCGCCGTGCGGCGGGCCCGGGTGAGGGCGGACCAGTCGTCGGACGACACCCCCAGGTACACACCCGAGCGGCTGTCGCGACGGGGGTCCGCCACGAACCGTGCGGACTCCATGGCCTCCCAGGCCAGTTCGAGCGCGAGCCGCTGCTGTGGATCCATCGCGGCCGCCTCGGCCGCGGTGACTCCGGCGAACTCGGCGTCGAAGTGGCCCACTTCGGAGAGGAAGCCGCCTGATTCGACGGCCTGTTCGGCGCTCCAGCGCCCGTGCGCGGTCCCGTCGACCGCATGGCTCCCGGCACTGAGCAACCGCCAGAATTCCTCCGGGTTCCGGCCGCCGGGGAGACGGCAGGCAATACCTGTGATCGCGATCGGCACCGACGCGTGAGCGCCCGTGGAAGGCGCGACGGACACAGCCAACCTTTCCTCCCCGCGAGACAGGACAAGCGGCGGGAGGACTTCGTCCGGAAAATGCTTCCCATGCGAGCGGAATGCCGCAGGGCGAAACCAGATCCATCGCCGAGTCATTGGCAGCGACAGGTTTTCGCCGCCTTGACCGGAGACGCTAATCAGCTCGGTGATCGCCCGGAAGGCAACTGGCATCGATCACGACCATCCGCGCCATGGATACCGGACGTATCGCATAAACAGCCCACATCCGGTACACGAAGCGTGGGGTCACAGCCGTGCTGCCATCTCCTGGATACGCTCGCGCAGCCAGCGGTGCGCCGGATCCGCGGTGTGCCGGGGATCCCAGTACATCGCTTCCGTCAGCTCCCCCACCGGCTCCAGGGGCACCGCCCGCAGGCCCATCGCAGGCCCCAGCCGCTCGAAGAGCCGTCGGGGGATCACCGCGACCATCCGGGTGCCGGACACGAGGCAGGCCGCGCCGACGAAGGTGTCGCTCATCGCCACGGTCCGGCCGGACACGCCGCCTTCGCCTAGGGTGAAGCCCGACAGCGGCGTGGCCTGCGAGCCGATCCCGATACCGGGCAGGCCGGCCAGTTCCTCCAGGCTCAGGCTCGGGCCCACATCGGGATGGTCACCGTCGACGACAGCGACCAGCTCGTCCGGGGGCAGATCGCCGCGGGAGAACGACGTCAGCTCGTCGGCCAGCGCGTTCGGCGGCCAGATCAGCAGGTCGGACTGGCCACGGCGTAACCGGTCGAACATGCCGGTGTGCACCCCGGTGACGCTGACCCGCACATCCGGGGCCGCCTCGCTGAGCTCGCTGAGCAACGGACGCAGCATCACTATGGTCACGTAGTCATCGGCGACCAGGTTGAAGGTTCGGGTGCTGGTGGCCGGATCGAACTCCTCCGTACGGTCCAGGACCCCGTACATCCCGCCCAGGAGCTCCTTGACCGGGTCGACCAGTGAGTCCGCGAGCGGGGTGAGGACCATCGTCCGCCCGGCCCTGACCAGCAGCGGATCGTTGAAGTGCCGCCGCAGCTTCGCAAGTGCCGTGCTCATCGCGGGTTGACTGACGGAGACCCGCTCGGCGGCCCTGGTGACACTCCGCTCCGAAAGGAGCGCGCTCAGCGGGACCAGAAGGTTCAGGTCGATCTTGGTGGGCCGATCCGTCACCACGGGCGGCAGGCTCCGCTCGGCCGAGGACGCCGGCCGGCTCCCCCGCTGCCCATGGGCGGCCATACGCAAGAAGAAGTCGCCGATGTTCCGCACGCCGCCCGGATCGGTCCCCGCATCGGGGTTTCCCTCCAACTCCCTGACCATGGACGCCGCACGCTCACGCATCGTCTTCTCGTACCCGGCGATCGCCGCCGTAAGGTCGTCACCGGCCCCGATGACGGCACGGGCGAGGTCGGCGGCATCCCGCATGGCGAGATTGACACCCCAGCAGAATGACACCATGCCGTGGGCGGCATCACCCAGCAGGGTGCGGCCCGGTGTGGTCGGCCAACTGGTGCCGGCGGGAAGGCCGTAGAGCGGGCGGGGCACGATCGCGTCATCGCAGTGGCGGACGAGGTCCGTCAGTTGTGGGGCCCAGTCGGTGAAGTGCTCCAGGATCGCGGCGCGTGCCCGCTCGGGCCGGTCGTAGGGGATGCCGTTCGTAGTCAGCCAGTCCTCGGGAACGCGGAAGGCGATGTGGATGCGCAGGCGGCCATCGCCGTCCCGCTGCGCCATCAGGCCCTTGTCGTCCTGGAGCGCGAACATGTTGCCGCGGCCCACGAGTGCGGCCAGGGCCGGCTGGGTGCGGTGGGCCTCGGGGACACCGATCTCGATGCAGCTGATCCCGGAGTACACGGGCTCGGCCTCGGTGAGCGTCGGACGGACACGGGACCAGAGGCCGTCCGCTCCGATGAGCAGGTCGCAGGTATCCACCGCACCGCCGTCGAAGTGGAGTTCGTGGCGGTCGCCCTCCAGGGCGGTGACGGTGCCGAGGCTGTGGCCCCAGCGAATGCTGTCGGGCGCCAGGCCGTCGAGGAGCATCTCGCGCAGGGCGCGGCGGCCGATCTCCGGCCGGCCCGTGTCGCCTTCGGGGGTGACGTCCTGGGGATGGACCGTGGCGTCCTTGCCGAGGATCTTCACATCCAGCCCCCTGGGGCGGGCCTGGGCCCAGAACTCGTTCTCCAGCCCCGCCTCGCGCAGTGCGTGGAGGCCGTACTCGGGGTGCAGGTCGAGGGCGCCGCCCTCGTCGCGGGCGGCCTCGGCGGACTCGCGCTCGTACACGACCGCGTCGATGCCGCCTGCCTGAAGAATGCGCGCGAGGGTGAGGCCACCCGGGCCACCGCCGACGATCGCGATACGGGGGGTGGTGTTCATGACCAAGGAGTCCTTCTCAGACAGCTGGGCGTGTGCGGCAGGATATTCGGAACCATCGCCGAATTCCCCGGCGTTGTCGCTGGTGAAATAGACAGTCTTTCCAGGGCGGCGCTGGGAATACTCGACGGTCCCACCGTTCGGGCCAACGTGGATCCGGCCGGTCAGTGAGCACAACGTCCCGTCGTGGCTTCCTGGCGGGCACGACACGCCCGACCTGCGCACCCGCCCGCACACCCGCACACCCGCGCGCCCGGACGCTCACTACGGCACCAACGCGATGCCCCCGTCGACACGCAGATTGATTCCGTTGATGTAGCCGGCCAGCGGGCCGGCGAGAAATGCGACCGCTGCCGAGATATCCGCCACGGTGCCGAGCCTGCCCGTCGGGTTCGGAGCGTACTCGGCCACCACCAGGGGTTCCAGCTCTGTCCACTGTTCTGGCCAGCCTCGTGCGGCCGCCCCGTCCTCGAACATCTGCCGCATGCCGTCCGTGACGATGACACCGGGGCTCACCGTGTTCGCGGTGATGCCGGATCCGGCCAGATGCCGGGCCAGGCTGGTCGTCATGTTGACCACCGCCGCCTTCGCCGCCGAATACTCGACCATGTTCGGCAACGGAGTCGTCGCGGCCCGGCTGCCCACATTGACCACCCTCCCCCATCCGCGCTCGCGCATCTGAGGCACCACGGCCCGGATCATCCGCACCGCGGACACGACGTTCCCGTTCACCGCGTCCAGCCACACCGCCGGCTCCGCGGTTTCCCAGTCGTGCTCGGCGAACGGGCCGGCGTTGTTGACCAATATCTCCACGCCCCACTCCCGGGCCCGCTCGGCCACCGTCTCGGCGGCAGCCTCATCAGCAAGGTCCCCCAGCACGACGTCCACCACCCCGCCGACAGCACGAAGCCGCTCCGCAACCTCGCCGACACGCGCGGGGTCGCGGCCATGCACCAACACAGCGCACCCTTCATCGACCAGCCGCCGGGCCACCGCGGCTCCGATGCCCCCGCTGCTCCCCGTCACCATCGCCCGTCGTCCCGCGAGCTCAAGGTCCATATTCCGCACGCTAGACCACACCTGTGACAGCGGCGTCGACGAAGAGGATCGAAAGTATGGGAGCGCTCCCAACCCGCCACTGTAACCGGCGCACGACAAGCCCGGAAGGCCCAGCGCCATCTTGGTGAGGGACATTGACCTGCCTGCAAGCGCTTGCTAATTTTCCGACTCGCATTGCTGCACCGTCACCCATCAAATGCCCGTTCACCTCTGGGCTCTGACGATGAGCAACAGTCAGCAATCGCTCTCATGTGCTGTCTGTCGTCTCCACGACAGCTCCCCCACATCAGGAGGTCTCAGCGCCATGAAGCACTCTCGGACATTCCCTCGCGCCCTCGTCGCCGCGGCGGCGGCCTTGGTCGCGTCGGCGGGTCTGCTCGCCGTCCATCCGCCCGTCTCTCGGGCGCAGTCCGCGTCCTTCGACGCCGGTGACTTATTCGTGTCGCCGAAGGGCAGTGCCGACGCCCCCGGGACGGAGTCCTCTCCGACCACACTCGCCTCGGCGATCACCCGCATCACCCCGGGCGGCACGATCTACGTGCGCGGCGGGGCCTACAACCTCTCGCAGACGGTCACCGTCGCACCGGGCAACAACGGCACGTCGAGCGCCCGCAAGGAGCTGGTCGCCTACCCCGGCGAGACCCCGGTGCTGAACTTCTCGGCCATGAGCGAGGATCCGGGGAACCGCGGGCTCGCCCTCAACGGGTCGTTCTGGCACGTCTCCGGCATCACCGTCGAACGCGCCGGTGACAACGGAATCTTCGTCGGTGGCAGCAACAACGTCATCGAGCGCACGGTGACCCGCTTCAACCGTGACACCGGGCTCCAGATCTCCCGCATCGCCTCCGGCACCCCCCACGACCAGTGGCCGTCGAACAACCTCGTCGTGAGTTCGGAGTCGCATGACAACGCCGACTCCGACGGCGAGGACGCCGATGGATTCGCCGCGAAGCTCACGGTCGGCTCCGGGAACGTGTTCCGCTACGACGTGTCCCACAACAACATCGACGACGGCTGGGACCTCTACGCCAAGAAGGACACCGGCCCCATCGGCCCGGTGACCATCGAGGACTCCCTCGCCTACGGCAACGGCACCCTCTCGGACGGCACCCAGAACTCCAACGGCGACCGCAACGGCTACAAGCTCGGCGGCTCGGACATCGCCGTCGACCACGTCATCCGCCGCAGCATCGCCTACCACAACGGCAAGCACGGGTTCACCTACAACAGCAACCCCGGCCATATGTCGGTGTCGGGCAACGTCGGCATCGACAACGGGCAGCGCAACTTCTCGTTCGACGGCGGGACTTCGGTGTTCCGGGACAATGTGTCGTGCCGCGGCGGCAGCAGCGGCACGAAGGACCGCATCATCGGTGACGCCGACAGTTCGAACCAGTTCTGGTCCGGGACGAACGGATCCCGGTGCTCGTCCTACACCGGCGCGCTGAAGTGGTCCTTCGCCGCGGACGGCAGCCTCCGCGTGAGCTTCGGTGGCTAGGCCCTGGGTGAGTCGTCCGGGGCGTCTGTGACGAACGACGCGCCGTGAGGGGTGCTTGAACGGGGCGAGGGCCTTCTGGGTTCGGTGTGGACGGCGAAGTCCGCGCCGATACCCAGGAGGCCCTCGTTGCTACCGCCGCCACGGGGCAGCGGGCATGAGCGACCGCTCCAGGACCCGCGGGCACATGCCCCGGTGCGAGTGCGTCAAAGCGGACCTTCTCCGCAGTGAAGTTGAGGGCCTGTCATTTTTTGCCGTCAGAGCTCTTGTGAGAGGTATCCACCTTCATTACTTTCCAGTAAGTGGCGCCCCGACGATGACAGATCCCACCTCGAATGGAGTGACCATGGCTCCCGAGCACCGTGGCTCCACCCGAATGATGCTCTCCCTCGCCGCCGCCGTGGCGCTGGCCGTGACCGGTTCCACGGCGGTGAGCGCCTCCGCACAGCCGAAGGCGGCCGGCCTGCGGGAGGTGATGTTCGTGGGCAACAACTGGGACGGCACCGCCGACGTCATCAAATCCACCGGCGACTTGGCCAGGATCGGCCGGATCAACGTCATACCGGACAAGGACCAGCGGCTCACCGAGATCTACCTCAACCCCATCAAGCTCGCCTTCTTCCTGGGGATCCGGCTGGGGCCGGGTGAAGGGCACGACCAGTTCGTGGACGACATGTACTCGACCCCGGACGGCTCCGCCATCGTCGTCTCCCGGCCCAGCTTCGCCGACGTGGTCTCGATCGACGTCGCGACGGGCAAAATCAACTGGCGCTTCCCCGTGTCGGGGTTCCGCGCGGACCACATGGCCGTGTCCCCCGACGGCAAACGCGTCGCGGTGTCGGCTTCGACGTCGAACACGGTGCATGTCCTCGACATCGAGACGGGTAAGCAGCTCGGTTCGTTCTCCGCCGGTGACAAGCCCCATGAGAACGTCTTCACCGACGGCGGCAAGTATCTCTGGAACATGTCGATCGGCGAGGTCAACACCGCCCTGGACGATCCGTCGATGGACTGGACGAAGGGCGACCGGCACATCACCGTGGTCGACGCGAACACGTATCGGCAGGTCAAGGTCATCGATATGCGCGAACGGCTCGACGCCTTCGGCCGCAAGGACCTGTCCGACGCCGTCCGGCCCGTCGCCTTCACCCCCGATGAGTCCAAGCTCTACTTCCAGGTCTCCTTCTTCAACGGGTTCCTGGAGTACGACGTGGCCAAGGACAAGATCACCCGCTCGAAGACCCTCCCGAAGAACCCTGAGACCAGCGAGGACCGCACCACCTGGGTCAACGACTCCCGCCACCACGGCCTGTCGATGAGCCCCGACGGCAAGAAGCTGTGCGTCGCCGGGACGATGGACGACTACGCGACCGTCGTGGACCGGGAATCGCTCCAGGAAGGCCCCCTGGTGCCGGCCTCGAAGCCGTACTGGGCGACGGTCAGCGGCGACGGCACCGCGTGCGTCGTCTCCGAGAGCGGCGCCGACCGGGTCACCGCGATCGACTTCGCGACGGGCGAGAAGACCGCGTCCGTGTCGGTCGGCGACCACCCGCAGCGGGTGCGCATCGGCCATGTGGCCGCCGACTGGACCGGACCGTCGGCCTCGTAGCGGTACCTCGGAGCGTCGCGGCGCTCCGGTGACCCGGCGGGGGCCGATATGTACGCGGCCCCCGCCTCGTCATGTCGACGGCAGGGCTCAGACGACCCCCTGGGCGGTCATGGCCTCGGCGACACGGAGGAAGCCCGCGGCGTTGGCGCCGAGCACGTAGTCGTCGGCGTCACCGCCGTAGGTCTCCGCGGTGGCGCGGCACCGCGCATGCACCTGTCGCATGATGGTGGCGAGCTGGTCCTCCGTACGTTCGAAGCTCCAGCTCTCGCGGGACGCGTTCTGCTGCATCTCGAGTGCGGAGGTCGCCACCCCGCCCGCATTGGCGGCCTTGCCCGGACCGAACAGAATCCGCGCGCCGCGGAAGACCTCGACCGCCTCGGGCGTGCACGGCATGTTCGCGCCCTCGGCCACGGCCAGCACACCGTTCTTCGTCAGCGCGGTGGCGTCCTGCTGGTGCAGTTCGTTCTGGGTCGCGCACGGCAGTGCGACCTGGCACGGCACGTCGAACACCGACCCCCGGGCGGAGAACCGGGCGGTCGCCTTCGCCTCGGCGTAAGCGGAGATCCGCTCGCGGCGTACCTCCTTGATCTCCTTGAGCAGCTCCAGGTCGATCCCGTCCTCGTCGACCAGGTACCCGGAGGAGTCGGAGCAGGCCACCACCCGTCCACCGAGGGCGTGGACCTTCTCGATGGCGTAGATGGCCACGTTGCCCGACCCGGAGACCACGACCCGCCGTCCGTCGAAGTCGTGGCCGCGCGTGGCGAGCATCTCCTGGGCGAAGTACACCGCGCCGTAGCCGGTGGCCTCGGTGCGGGCATGCGATCCGCCCCAGCCGACCGGCTTGCCGGTCAGAACCCCGGACTCGTGGCGGTTGGTGATCCGCTTGTACTGGCCGAAGAGGTAGCCGATCTCACGGCCGCCGACTCCGATGTCCCCGGCGGGCACATCCGTGTGCTCGCCCAGATGCCGGTACAGCTCCGTCATGAACGCCTGACAGAAGCGCATGACCTCGCCGTCCGAGCGGCCTTTGGGATCGAAGTCCGAACCGCCCTTGCCGCCGCCGATCGCCATGCCGGTGAGCGCGTTCTTGAAGATCTGCTCGAAGCCCAGGAACTTGACGATGCCGAGGTTGACGCTGGGGTGGAACCGCAGCCCGCCCTTGTACGGTCCGAGGGCACTGTTGAACTCCACCCGAAAGCCCCGGTTGACCTGCACCGTTCCCTGGTCGTCCACCCACGGGACCCGGAACATCAGCTGTCGTTCGGGCTCGCAGAGCCGTTCCACGATCCTGGCGTGCAGGTACTCGGGGTGGGCCTGGAGCACGGGTCCTATCGCCTGAAGGACTTCGTGTGCTGCCTGATGGAACTCCGTTTCCGCGGGATCCCGTCGGTGGAGATTGCCGTAGACGGCCTCGAGGTAGGCACTGACGTCCATGTGCGCTGTCTCTCCGTTCGCATGCGGGCCGGGCCGGCCGGGCGCCGGCACGAGCTGTGCTTCAGGCGCGGAAGTGCGCCGACAGCGTACTTCAGCCGGTGCCGGCCCTCAGGGCGAACGAGACGGGACTGGACGTCCTCCAGGCGCCCGGCTCAGTCCGGCAGGCCCCACGGCTTCGCGTCGCCGACGGCCGGTACGTCGCGCGGCCGTAGATCGGGGTGGGTGCCGCGCGGGGCGACGACGGCCGTCTCGTCCCGGCCGAGCGGGATCTCGATACGGCCGGGTCCCGTCTCCCGGTACCGCAGCCGGCGGCCGTGCTCGTCCCGTACGTCGATGGCGCCCGCGATGCCGTGCTGCAGCACCAGTGGCGCACCCGCCTCGCTGTGGACCCGCACCCACCGGGTCCTGCCGCCGGAGCGGTCCGCGTCGACGAGGAACGCGCCCTGGGCGCGCAGGGCCTGGAACGAGACGTCGGGCCAGCGCCGTGAGACGGAGGGGAAGACCCTGACGACGCCGCCATGGCTCTGCATCCCCATGTCGAGGATCGACTGGGCCGTGGTCAGCGGGCTCTCGATGCCCAGGTTGCCGTCCTCCGCGTACATGGTGTTCGCGGTCATGTAGCAGTCCATGTAGGACTCGTCGAAGCGGTTCCCGGTGAACGTGGTGAGGAAGTCGAGGGCGTCCTCGGGCCGCCCCATCCGCGACGCCATCGAGGAGGCCGCCGCGTAGCTGTATCCCGCCCAGAGGCTGCGGTCCTCGGCCCAGTGGTCGAACGTGGTCCGCATGAGGTCCCGGTCGGCCGGCCGGTCCCAGGTGAGCTCGTGCAGCGGGTACAGCCACAGCATGTGGGAGAAGTGGCGGTGGGAGTCGGCGAGGGGGGTGCCGGCGCCGATCGTGACGCCGGTCGCGTCGCGCGGATAGTCGACCAGACGCCGCAGGATCTCCCGCCAGCGCCCGGCGCGCGGGTTGTCGGTGCGGAGGATGCCCAGACAGTCGAGGAGCGTGGCGCAGCCCCAGCGGAGCAGGGAGAGGTCGTAGGTGCAGTCCACCGCGTCCGCGTACTCCGGAGACCGGGTGAGCGGCAGATGCAGCTTGCCGTCACCACCCTCGTGGAGGAAGTGGTCGTAGTAGTTCACCGCTTTGACGAGGATCGGGTAGAGGACGTCGCGCACGATGCGCGTGTCCATGGTGTGCCGGTAGCTGAGCCAGACGTTGTGCATGGCCCAGATGAGATTGCCGTTGTTGTCGGTCTTGGTGGAGGTGCCGGGGACGCCGACGGTGTGGGTGCCGGGGCGCAGCGTCCAGTCGGAGGGGTGGGCCAGGGCGTAGATCTGCTCGTTCGGGATCTCGGGTGGGAGGGACAGCGGCAGGTTCTTCTCGAAACTCTTGAAGGTGGAGGTGACGGAGTCGAGTTCGAGGTGGTTGGAGCCCTGGATCAGCCAGGTGGCGATCTGGACGTTGAGGTTCCACCAGACCGCGGTCCAGCTCCCTCCGGTCTCCGGGTACCACGGCCCCCATTCGGACATCGAGGGTCCTCCGGCGCGGGTGGCGCAGGCGGCCTTGTAGAGCTGGATCCAGTAGAAGTCCTGAATCCGCTTGTCGGGCACGGAGAGCAGGCTGCGCTGGTAGTAGCGGTTCCACCAGTCGCGGTGCTCGCGCACCAGCTCGTCCGGGTCCTCGGCCAGGGTGTGCGCCACCTCGGCGACGGCGAGTTCGGTGGTCTTCGAGAGGTCGTCGGGGTAGCGGTAGACGATATGCGCGGCGAGCAGCCTGCCGGTGCCGACGCGGCGTTCCCGCCAGGCGGTGGTCCACCCGCCGCCGGCGATCAACGGCTGTTCGACGTAGTGGGTGGCGCCCGAGGAGCCGGTGCGGGGGTCGGGGTTGCCGGTGTAGTCGGCGGGCTTGTTCTTCGTCCGGGGCGAGGCGGCGGACATCCATGTGAACGACCAGGCCGCGCTCTCCTCGCCCGCGCTCGGCCGGGTGGAGATCAGCAGCGCGGTACGGGCGTTGTGCACCAGCATCGAGAAGCGGACGCTGCCCCGGGTGGTGGTGACGGTGCCGTTCAGCTCGGCGTCCCAGATGTCGAGGGTCCAGTCGACACCGGTCACCTCGCCCGCCAGCGTGAGGTCGAAGTGTCCTATGGGCAGCCGTGAATAGCCGTACGTGGCGGCCCACTGCGGTCGCTGGTCCTGTACCTGATTGTGGCTGACCATCACTTTCACGGAGTTGGCCGTGGCGCCCCGGTAGACGTTCACCCCGAGCAGCCCGTTGCCGAGGAAGGGGCCGTCCTTCCAGTCGCCGGGCATCCGCCGCCACCGCGGAGCGGCGGCCCTGGCCAGCCGTTCGGGCAGGTCTCCCGACTCGCCGGGCCCCCGGGGCGCGGCCCAGGCGGTACCGGAGCCGGTCAGCCGGCCTCCAGCGCCGAGCGCGACCGCCGAGCCGGCTGCGGCCGCCGAGCCGATCACTCCTCTTCGAGAGATCCCGTTCCCTGTTGTCGGGGTCACGAATGTGCCTCCCATATCCGGTGGTGAACTACCCGGCATGGTGCAGGCCGTATGAGCCCAGGGGAAGACCTCCGACGTATCAGAATTCCGAAAGGCCCATATCCGCAGGTGAGTTACCGGGAGCCGGCCCGGTATCAGGGACCCACATGGAGGTGGGAGGCCCAGAGATCGGGCCTCTCGGGGTACGCGCGACGGAGTTCCGCGGTGGCTGTGTGCAGGGCTTGGGCTGCGTGGTCGGGGCCATGGGCCGCGATGACGGTGTAGAAGTGGTCGGCGATATCGGCCGCCGCCAGGTCGTCGATGCGCCAGTGGGTGCCGATGACATGGCGAAAGCCCGCCAGGTGGAAGGCGCCGGTGATGTGCACGGCTTCGTCGGCGCCCAGGAAGATGACATCGCTGGTGGCGCAGGCCGACAGGTAGGCGAGGTCGGCGTCCAGGCCGAACGGCAGGTCTCTCGGGGTGAGTGGCTGGTCATGGAGGAGCAGCCGGCCGCGGGTGGGTTCGCGGGTATCGGCTTGCGCATGGCAGGCGAAATGGATGATCCGGGTACTGGGCAGGGCCGTCAGGACGGCGTCGCGGGTGGCTTGCTCGTTGTGCAGGACCGTGGCCGAGAGCAGGCGGGAGAGGCTGTTCGCCTCGGATGCGGCACCCGGCAGCGAAGCCTGCCCGGGAGTTCTGCTCATGGCCACCACGAGGGCCTTGCCCGGGGAGGCGGGGCGCCGGCGCGCGGCGGGCAGGGACCGGACGGTGGGCAGATACGAGGACACCACTCTGTCCATGACACCCTCGTGACCGTCGCCCGCGGCGTGCAGGGGGAAGAGGGACATCACGCCCGCCGGGCACCACCAGAGGCGGGACCCCTGCCACCCCCCGGCCTTCAGCGCCTCCAGCACGGGGCGGACGGCCGCGTACCAGAGCCAGGCGAGAACGTCGAGGACGTCGTCACAGGCGCCGGAGGCAAGAGCCATCTTGAGAGCTTTGTGCCGGGCCCTGGCCCTGTGGAGCCTGAGGCCGGGCAGGGCGACGGGGTGGACACCCGACGGCGTGACGAGCAAGGCCAGACCGCCGGTCTCGATCGCGCTGACCGTGACGATCGGGCCCCGGGTGGCGTTACGGCACAGGTGGCGAGCGGTGGTGGCCCGAGTGCCGCGCCATCCCGGCGTCGGCATGGTGTCGGCGAGGATCCCGCGCGCCTTTTCCAGGAGTTCCAGGGCCCGATCAGGGCGGTTGGCCGCGACCGCGGCGTCGGCTGCCTTCGCACCCAGGCCGGCGTGGACGGACAACATGTGCTCACGGTCCTCGTGGTAGGGGCTGCTCAGGCCGACCTCGGGCAGCAGCTCGACAATTGCCTCGAAGGCCGACAGCCTCTCCGCGGGATGCCCCGAGGAAAGGGACGCCAGCTCAGCCTGCTCCAGACCGATCCGTATCCGCGCTCGGGCCGAGAGAGTGGGGAGGGCAAGGGCCTCGGCGACCTCCGCCCTGGCTCGGTCGAGATCGGTGGCGTCGCCGGTGCCGCCGAAGCGCAGCCGGCGGGCGACGCTGAGATCCCGCAGAATGTCCGCCCGCTGCTGGGCGGAGGCGAACTCCAAGGCGCGTTCACCCGCGGCGATGGACTCGTCGAGGTCGGTGATGTCCCGTGTCAGGTCGTACCGGCACCCGAGGGCGGCGGCGAGCAGGGCAAGCGGCAGGCAGCGGTCGGGTGCGTCGGCGACGGCTTCCCGAAACAGGTGGATCGCCTCGGGCAGGGCATCCCGCTCACTACGCATGGTGAAGCGCGCCATGTGAACGTTGCCGAGCCCGCACAGGAACATCTGGCGGCGACGCACATCGGTCGTGGCCACGAGGTCGAGGGCGGCGCGGCCGTTGTCGACCGCGTTGTCCAGATGCCAGAAGGAGCCCATCCGCCGGTACCAGTGCATCTGGGCCTGGCTGAGTGAGTAGAGGGCATCCGCCCGGGAGAGGTCGTCGTCTTCGGGGAGTTTACGCAGTACGCGCTCCCTCAAGTTGAGGACTCTCAAGAGGTACTCGCTGTTCCCCGTGCGCTCGTACTGGGCGAATGCGATGTCGGAGTGGAGAGCGGTGGCCCTGGGCTCACGGGGCAGGCACAGAGTGGCTTCGACGATCGCTGCCGCGGCCCGGTCGAGGTCTTCGCCGGAGTGTGTCGTGCCGTGGCGCACGAAGTACAGCGAGGCGATGTGCCACTCGACGAGCGGATAGTCCTTGTGGTCCCGCTGGATCAGCTTCTCGGCCTGCTCGGCCCTGGCGATCGCCTCGGTCACGATGCCGGGATCCCGGACGACAGCGGACCAGAGGCTGAGGGCACGCGACAGGAGCAGCAGCCGGGTCGGCAGCTGTGGGCCGGGGGACTCGACCGAATCCTGAAGGAATTCGATGGCGCGGCGCAGATCCGTGGTGTCGGGCTCGCGCAGGAACCGCTGGTAGAGCTTCTCGCCGCAGGAGAAGAGGAGGGAGCATCCGACGGCGTCGCGCGCTGAGGTACGTGCGTATACGGCCAGCTCCTCCGCGCACCGGAGCGCGGCCTCGTGATCCTCCGCGCTCCCGGTCGCCTCGTAGCGTTCTTCCAGCGCCAGGAGGAGCTCATGGCAGGTGGCGAGGCGGTCCCGGTGGCCGTGCGGGACAAGAGCCCCGTGTGCGGCGGCGACGGCCCGGTCGAGGTCGGCGGTGTCGCCGCGCCGGGCGGCCAGCAGTCGCCACGCCCGCCCCAGGGCCCGCTCGCGCTCCCCGCGCTGCGGATGGCCGTCTTCGGTGGCCATGACGATGCGCTGCCAGGCGAACGCCGCACGCTCGGCGAGCGCGGGATCGGGTGAGCTGCGGGCGTCCTCGCGCAGCCGTTCCGCCTCGCAGACGCCGTAGTCGGCGAGGAAGGGAAGCATGTCGGGCGGCAGGGCCATGTCCTCGTACAGGAGACAGGGCGTGAGCGCCTGGATGGCCATGAGCATGTCGTTGCGGTCGTGCGCCGCGAGATAGCGGTAGAAGTGGAAGACACCCAGCACCTGGGACGACTCGGTGTCCTCGTCGTCCCAATCCTGCCGGACAGCCGAGAGGGGCCTTGCCATCTCGTCCGCGAGGGTGAGCCCGACATCGCCGGTCTCCGTCACCCGATTGACACAGGTGATGAGTTCCTGTAAGGCGTGAGTGTCCATCAGTTGGTCTCCGGTGACGTCTGGTCACCCGCTCACAGCGCGCTGACGGCGGGTGAGGTCCACGAATGTGTGGGCTCCGAGAAGGAACGCCGGTACCAGCGCTACCACGACGAGCGGCTGAGGGATACGGAATGACAGGGCGATCGCCCCCAGACTCAGGCTCAGCGCCGAGGTGACCGAGGCCGAGGTGACCGAGCGGCGCAGGACGAGCGGCAGGAGGCACGCGAGGAGGCAGACAGCGCCCCCGATACGTACCGGCCAGCCATACCAGACGCCGGGCGCGGAAGCCGATGCCAGGATGGCGAGCAGGACGGCCATGCCGAGCCAGGCATCGCGGCGGATCGCACGATCGAGAAAGGCGGCCCTGACCAGCCAGGCGAGTTCCCCCACAATGCCGGCCGCGCAGATGGCGAGGACCGTCCACCGGCCGCCGGTTGGCTGTCCTCGCGGCACGCAGATGACGAGCAGCCCGGCGAGCAGCGCGATGATCCCCGCGTGGTAGAAGCCGCGTGCCGTGTTCGCCCAGCGCTGGGCCTGCCGCAGATGGCTCTCCTGCATACCCATCAGGAACCGGCTTGGAGCCCCGTCGGTCTCCTCGCCGGGGAACCACTCCAGAAGATCGCCCGGGGTACACATGTACCGTCGTGTCCATGCCGTTGCCTGAACGGTCGCGATCTGCAGCAGACCGGACAGGACGAACAGAGCCAGAGAGGCGTTCGGCCATCGGCTGACGGCCGCGGGGCCCGGGGCCGACTGCAGCGCCACCACCGCGAGTGTGAAGCTCCCTCCGGCGAGCAGCGGGGCGGCGAACCCGCCGACCGATTGGATACTGTCCAGGTAACCCATCGGGACAGGTGGCCGCCAGCTCATGTGCCGGCCACCCTCGGGCACTCCGCGGTGTGATCACCGTCCACCCCGCCGCAGGAGCATGAGTAACCGCGCCCGGCGACGCCCCGTACATCGGAGACCTCGCGCTCGAAGGTGATCCGGGGCGACGGCAGTGCCAGCGCGCCCGCCACCGCCGAGCCGACGGCGATCAGGTCGGCCGTCTCCGGCACCACGATCAGGATTCGGAGGTCGCCCGGCTCAACCGGCATCACCTCGACGAGGTCGGCGCCGAACGGCGCGAGAGCGGTACCGACCAGCTCCCTGTCGGGTGGTTCGGTCTGCTGCCACGTCCCGCGTAACCGCACTATGAGTTCTTCCCGCACCGGGCCATCATGCCCGTGCCATGGCCCGGGGATTCACGGAACCGCGGAGAGAGCCATATTCAGGGCGCCCGCCGGTACCGGGCGCGTCCGCACACGAGCCTCTCATGGGCCGCCGGACACTCCACGCCCGCGTCATGTGGTGTCCAAGCTCTGTCAATTCCGCCTACGGGATGGCTCTCTAGGTTCAGGGCCGTGGGGCCCCGCCGTCGGCCGGCGGCGGGGAACGGTCACGACCCTCATTGGAGCGAGAGTGGAACGTCGCACCCTCCTGCGTGCCGCCGTCATCGGCGGCTCCTCGGCAGCTCTCGGCGGAACCCTGTGGCGCGGCGCCGCGTACGCGGCCCCGGCGCAGCCGGGCGCCGGCCCGTACGGGGCGCTCGGTTCGCCGGACGCCAACGGCGTACGGCTTCCCGCCGGGTTCACCAGCCGGGTGATCGCCCGTTCGCGGCAGACGGTCACCGGCACCTCGTACACCTGGCACGACGCCCCGGACGGCGGAGCCTGTTACGCCGACGGCAGCGGCTGGATCTACGTCTCCAACTCGGAGATCAACCCGTCGGGCGGAGCGAGCGCGGTGACGTTCTCCTCGACCGGGGCGGTCACGGGCGCGTACCGCGTCCTTTCCGGTACCCGGCAGAACTGCGCGGGAGGCAAGACCCCGTGGAACACCTGGCTGTCCTGTGAGGAGGTCGATCGCGGCTATGTGTACGAGACCGACCCGTGGGGTGTGAAGGCCGCGGTGCGGCGCGACGCGATGGGCCGCTTCAAGCACGAGGCGGCGGCGGCCGATCCCGTCCGCCGGACCGTCTACATGACCGAGGACGTCACGGACGGGTGCTTCTACCGTTTCACGCCGACGACGTGGGGTGACCTGTCCTCCGGCAGGCTGGAGGTCATGGTCGCCGGTTCCGGCACCAGTGGCCCCGTCACCTGGGCGACCGTGCCGGACCCGACCGGCGCCACCGCCACCCGCAACCAGGTGGCCGGGGCCAAGCGGTTCAACGGCGGCGAAGGGTGCTACTACGCGAACGACACCTGCTGGTTCACCACCAAGGGCGACAACCGGGTGTGGCAGTACGACGCGGCCGCCGGGACGATCGAACTGGCCTATGACGATTCGCTGGTGACCGGCGGCACGGCCCCGCTGACCGGTGTGGACAACGTGACCGGGGCGTCCTCCGGAGATCTGTACGTGGCCGAGGACGGCGGGAACATGGAGATCTGCGTCATCACCCCGGACGACGTGGTGGCCCCGTTCCTGCGCGTCGACGGCCAGTCGGGCTCGGAGATCACCGGCCCGGCGTTCTCACCGGACGGCAAGCGGCTGTACTTCTCCAGCCAGCGCGGCACCAGCGGCAGCTCGTCCGGCGGCATCACCTATGAGGTGACGGGGCCGTTCCGCGGCTGACGGCCTGCGGTGAACCCGAACCGGAGCCGCCGCCGGCCGAGCGCCCGGCAGCGGCTCCGGCCCACTCCGCTCACTGAGCGACCGCTGCCCCATCACAGGAGGTTGCCCAGCCACCGCTCGGCGGGTTCACCGTGTGCCGGTGACGGTGACCGGCTCGTCGTTCTTGAGCTCTCGCACAAGCTGTTCGACCTTGGCCTTGTCCCACTGGAGGTTGCCGCCGACGCTGCCGGAGATGGGCATGTTCATCGACTTGCCGTCGCTGCTGGTGACGTCCTTCATGGCGAAGAACATCTTGGCCAGGTAGTAGGGGTTCATGTCCTTGTCGACGATGAGGGTGTCCAGTCCGGCCCCCATGGCGGGGTAGAGCCTGAAGGGGTTCAGGAGCGTGCCGGGCGTCGCGGTCTGGCCGGCCAGCGCGGAGAGGAACTTCTGCTGGTTCTTGGTGCGTTCCAGGTCGCTGGTGGCGAACGCGTGCCGGGTGCGGACGAACGCGAGTGCCTGCTGGCCGTTCAGCGTCTGTTGGCCCGCGTCGAAGTCGGCGCCGGACCACTTGTCCTTGAAGCCCTTGTCGAGGGTCATGTCGACGCCGCCGATGTTGTCCACGATGTCGGCGAAGCCGGAGAACCCGACCTCCGCGTAGTGGTCGATGTGCAGGCCGATGTTGTACTCGACGGTGCGGACCAGGAGCTGTGGGCCGTCGATGGAGTACGCGGCGTTCAGCTTGTTGTCGCCCAGCGGGCCCTTGATGTCCCCGGACTCGGAGCCGCGGAACTTCGGGATGGTCACGTTCGAGTCGCGCGGCAGCGATATGAGTGTCGGGCCGGACGCGCCGTCGTGCAGGATCATCATCGAGTCGGTGCGCTTGCCGTCGGCGGAGCCCGTGTGCAGGTCCTTCTTCCGCTGGTCCGACATGCCCTCGCGGCTGTCGGAACCCACGATCAGATAGGTGGTGCCCTCCCCCGTCCCGGGGCGGTCGACCACCTTGTTGAGGTCGACTTCCTTGCGCAGCCGGGAGTCGGCCCAGAAGTACGTTGCCACCGAGACGACCAGCAGAACCAGCACCAAGGCGATCAGGACACGCATGACCGTCCTGCCACGGCGGCGGGGCGGCCTGCCGCGGTGCTCCTCGTACGGGAACTCATCCGGTGGGCGCGTGCCGTCGGTGCCCGACGCGGTGTTTCCCCATCCAGAGGGGTGCGCGAAGTCGGGGTTTCTGCTGTCTGTCCTTGGGTGCATGCCCGACAGTGTGCATTCCTCGCCCGGCTGAAATGCAAATGGAGGAGAGGATGCGCCCCGGAGTGTTTCCAATTTGATATACAACTCCAAGGAGGGCAGCGAAACGCGCACAGTCGATATTTCCCATCAGCGGTGACTGCGTATGTGAAGGCCCTGCGACCACTCTGCGTTTCGGACATTACCCGTCTGTGCTCTCGGTGAGCCTCCGACTCTCGTGTGTCGACGTTCTGGGATTTATTGCGCACGGCTGGGGCACGGCTCCACACACCACTCCACGGCGGTGATGAAGGCGCCATTACCTTCAGCGTCGAGGGTGCGGATCGTGTTACTCGACCAGGATCGGGCGGGGTGTACTGGACGGAAATGGCCCGGTGTAACACGCGTTTACGGTACGGCGCTGTAGGTACTGCCGACTGGTCATCGGCGCGCGTCCTCCCTGGTCGATCTCCGGTCCCCCCCGGTTCAGGGACAGCAGGGCGCGTGGCGCGGGCGGGTACCCGCTATCCGCCCGCGCCCTCCTCCTCGCTCGCCTGCCGCCCCAGGTGCCGGCATCGTCCGCGGGCGGCATCGCCGCTGGTCACCACAGGGTCCGGAGCGGCTGTCCGCCCGAAGACGGCGGCGGCCGGTACCCCTCGGCACGAGAAGGGGTACCGGCCGCCGAGCCTGCGGGGTCAGAGCCGTCGCACCCAGGCAGCGGCGCCGTGGCCGATCGCCAGGTAAATCACCGCGGGCAGTGCGTAGTTGAGGAAGACGCGAACGGATTCCGTGTCCATCGTGAAGATGTCCTGTGACCAGCCGGCGAGCCAGTCCGCCACACCATGCACGAAGTCGACAAAGACATTCGCCTGATTCGCGTCGAGCATGTACAGCAGGATCCACAACGCCAGAAAACCCGCAGCAATGTCTGCGAGGGTGTGAATGACCAGCGCTGCCCTGTCTGCACCCAGACCCCCTCCATTGCCCGCCCGACGCCGATTGGCGGCGGGATAGCCGGCCGGGTTGGCGGGGTATGGGCGATTTCCATCACTGTTGTACTGACTGTTATCCGCTATGCGGTCATGGGGGTAACTCATGGGGCTCCCCCTTGCCGGGCCAGCCCAACCGAAACCTTCTTCACACTCGTTTCACACTGACGTTCCCGGGGTGTTATGAATTCTGCCGAGATCCGGACCTCGGCCGATTTTGTTTGATGCGGCGTCAGTTCTCTTGGAAGGGTGTGGATGGCATGGTCGGGTCGCCGCCGAGTACGCCCCGCCGAAGCGGAAGCTGCTCTACGGAGCCTTCGCCCAGCAGGGCTCCCCGGTCGGCAATCTCCTCGCGACGCTCGCCTTTCTCGGCATCGCCAGACTCCCGGACGCCGCCTTCGAATCCTGGGGCTGGCGCGTCCCCTTCCTCGCCTCCGCCGTCCTCGTGGCCATCGGCCTGGCCATCCGGCTGCGTCTGGCGGAGACCCCCGAGATGCTGGCCGTCCTGGAACGCAAGCAAACCGCCAAGCTGCCCATCAAGGTCGTGCTCACCCGCTATCCGCTGGTCGTCGCCCTGGGCGTACTCGCGGGCACGGCCGGTGTCGCGATCACTTACATCAAGACGACCTTCGCGCTCTCCTGGGCCACCTCCGGCATCGGCTTCGACCGCACCACCTTTCTGACCGTCATCTCCCTCACCCTCGTGGTGCAGGTCGTGGTCCAGCCCTTCGGCGCCGTCCGCGCCGGCAGGTGGCCGGTGAAGAAGGCCGTGCTGTGGATGCTCCTGCCGGAGTTCGTCGTCCTGCCGCTGATGTTCGTGCTCCGCGCCACCGGCAACTTCTGGCTCGCCGTCCTCGGGATGGGGCTGGCGACCTTCCCACGCCCTGGCGTACGGAGTGGCCTGCCGTGAGCTGGAGACATGCGACTCGGGCCTGCGCTCCTTCGTCTCCGTACAGGGCTCCCTGGCCATGTTCGCGATCCACCGCTTCGGCTCCGAGGAGCAGAAGGACCAGTGGCTGCCGCGTATGGCGGCGGGTACGGCCATCGGATGCTTCGGCCTGACCGAACCCGACCACGGCTCGGACCCCTCGTCGATGCGCACGCGCGCCCGGCGCGAGGGCCGCGACTGGATCCTCGACGGCCGCAAGACGTGGATCACCAACGGCTCGGTGGCGGCCGTCGCCGTCGTCTGGGCTCGCACCGACGACGGCATCCGCGGCTTCGTCGTACCCGCCTTGGAGCTCCCGTCTCCGGCCCGCGCCTAGGCCCGCTGGGCGAACCGCACCCGCAGCGAGCCGGGGCCCCGGGTGAACACTCCCGTCTCGGCGGGGACCTCGCCCTCGGCGAAGGCCATCGTCGGGAAGGCGTCCAGCAGGTGGTTGACGCCCACCTCGACCTCGGTCTTCGCCAGCAGCGCCCCCACGCAGAAGTGCCGCCCGAGCGCGAACGCCAGATGGTCCGCGGCGGCCGAGAAGGCGCTGCCGGTCGTCAGGTCCTCGCGGAAGATGTCGAACGTGTCGGGATCGGCATAACGGCTCCCGTCACGGTTGGCCGCCCCGATCAGACAGGTGACGGTGGCACCCGCCGGAATCGTGCCACCGCTCACCTCCACGTCCTCACTCGGCTGGCGGAAGATCATGTGCACCGGAGGGGTGAAGCGCAGTGTCTCGGCGAAGGCCGCCGGGATGAGCGTACGGTCCTCGCGCACGGCCGCCAGCTGGTCCGGATGGGCCAGCAGATTGCGGAAGAGACCGGCGATGGCCTTGTCCGTCGTCTCGCCGCCCGCCGCGAGCAGCAGGCTGACGAACGCCTTGATGTCCTCGTCGCTCATCCGCGTGCCGTCGATCTCGGCGCTGCACAGGACGGAGAGCAGATCGTCCCCCGGACGCGCGCGCCGGTCCTGGATGATCGGAATCACGTAGGCGGCGAGTTCGTCCCGGGTGCGCAGCCCCGCCGCGGCGACCTCGGGGTCCTGGCTCAGATTGCCCAGGAAGTCGATCATCGAGGTGTACCAGACGTGGAACCGGCCGTGGTCCGCCCGGTCCAGCCCGAGCATGTCGACGATCACGTTGATCGGAAAGCGGGTCGCGTACTGGCCCACCAGATCGGCGTCCGGAGCGTCCCGGAAGGCGTCGATGAGGTCCCGGGAGTTGCGCTCGATGACGGGCAGGAACTTCTCCCGTAACTCCTTCCCCCGGAAGGCGGGCGCCACCAGCGCACGGCGCACGGAGTGCTCACGCCCGTCCATCTGGAGAATGGTCCGGCCGTGCACCGGCTCGATCTGCCAGTCGTAGTTGTGGCTGGTGAACACCGGGTCCTTGAAGGCCCGGGCGACGTCCTCGTAGCGGGAGATGATGTAGCCGCCGGTCGTGTGGTGGTGGATCAGCGGAAAGTCCTCGCGCATGGTCCGGTAGGCGGGGTACGGGTCCGCCGCGAACTCCGGGGAGAGGATGTCGGGCGCCGTGGAGGGGGTGGTCGTCATGAGGGAGCGCTTCCTGGGCGAGCGGCGGCGGTCACCGGCCGTACGCACCCATGGCGCACGGCACGGGTCATCACGACAGGGCACGACGACGACCCCGCTCATGCCACGTGATGGGACGTCAGGTCGTGGCCAAGGCTAGACGCAGCGGAACCGGCGGGTCCAGATCCACTCCCGGCCACCCCCTGGGCGCGATGCCCGTTGCATGACTTCAGCGTGCGACGACCCTGATAACGCTCGGCTCGGCCTTCGGCTGCTCGAGAGCCAGTCGGATAGCGATCTCGGTCGGCATATGGGCAGGGTGCCGACGGGTGACGTCCACTCGCCGGTGGGCGATGTGAGCCACGCGACCGCGGTACTGGTGCTAGAGAGCAGCCAGGGCCGTGGCGCCCAGGGCGGTCAAGGCCGGTACCTTCAGCGCTTCGAGGCCGACGTAGGCGTGATGGGCTCGTGAGCGGGGAGGATGCTCTCCGGCCAGCACTCGGCTGCCGCGCTGCTGGAGGAACGGTCGGACCGCGGCCAGTTGCACGACCAGCAGCACCACGACGACTCCGGTGAGCACGGCGACGGGCGCCGTGGGGCTCGCGGTCAGGACCGCCGCCACGATCACGGCGGCGAGGACCGCCTCGGCGGTGTTGAGCGCGCGGAAGACCCGTCGGCCGATGCCCAGGCCCAGGCGAGTGGCTTCCGCGTCTTGTTCGATGTGCGCTCGGAGTGCGCGGAATCTGAGGGGCGTCTCCACCAGGGAGATGCCCGCCACCATGCCCATCCAGGTGAAAGCGGTGGCGGCCGTCACCGCGGCCAGGTTGTGGTTCACCACGAGCCCTCCGTGTTCTCGGCCGACGGTTCCACGACGCGGTCACGCTCGCTCGGCGCGGTCCCACAGCTCCCGCAGTGCGGCATTGATACGTTCGGGCTGCTGCGTGTGTGGATAGTAGCCGGGGACGATCAGGTGGTCGGCGCCGATCGCCGCCGCGACGTGGTCGGCGCAGGCGATCAGCGGCTCACCGGCGTACCGTCGGTACTGCTCCGGCGCTCCCTCCCAGTCACCGGAGATCATCAGCTTCGGGAAGGGTGCCTCGGCCAGCGGTCCGAGTGGGATGTCCGCGTCCCAGCAGGGGCGTTCGGCCATCGAGGCGGCCGCGGCGCGCAGCCGCGCCGGCGTCGGCTCCGGTGTCGCCATGCCGACCGATGCGGTAGCCGCGCTCAGGAACTCCTGGGGCGTGAGGTCCGCGGGCAACGCCGCGGTAGCCGCGCGGGCCCGCGCCAGCGCCTCGGCGACGACCGGATGACGCTCGGCGGGCCGCAGCGCGCCGGGCTGGATCAGGGTGAGCGAGTGCACCAGGTCGGGACGGCGTACGGCGGCGGCCATCGCGCTGACCCCGCCGTACGCGTGTCCGACCAGATGGGCCCCGGTGCCGAGGAGCCCGATGATGTCCTCGGCATCGATCGACCAGTCGCTGTGCGCGATGTCCGGGCTGCGCCCGTAACCTCTGCGGTCCATCACCAGCAGCCGGTGCCGGTCGGCCAGCGGGCGCTGTGCCGCGAAGCCGTATTGCTCGTCGTCACCCCAGGTGAGGATCCCGTGGACCAGGACGGCGGAGGGGAGGCCCGCGCCACCGTCCTCCCACACGGTGACGTGTACCGGTCCGGCTGCCTCCGAGTGCTGATGCGTGGACGTGTCGGTCATCGGTCCCCTCCCGGTCTCGTCACTGCCCCTCGTCACTGCGTGGCCTGCCGACAGTCTGCCCCCTCACGCTTCCCGGTGCGCCCGACTGCGGCCAGGCCGCCCGGAGAGCGGCACACCGGCCGGGCCGTCTGCGGGGAGGGGCGGCAGTGGCTGTGCGGGGTGGGGACATCCGATTCCTTCGATTCCTCCGGTTCCTTCGCTTCCCGCGAGCCGAGCGGGGGACGAGCCGGAGTGCGCTCGCCGCCCTAGCCGCCGAGACCGAAGAACTTGGTGATCCAGTAGCTGGAGCAGATCGAGTCCAGGAAGTACGGGGCGCCGGTGCTGCCGCATTGTTCGGCGCCGGTGCCGGGGTCGACCGGGGTGCCGTGGTTGATGCCGGGGACCTTGTTGACCTCGACGGCCACCGTGCCGTCGGACGCCACGTACTCGTCGTGCTGGGTGGCATTGGGACCGATGCCGGAGGTACGGGTGGGCGTCTGGGACAGCCCGTGCAACGCCGTCCACTGGTCGCGCAGTTCGGTGGCGTTGCGCGGCACGACCGTCGTGTCCTGGTCGCCGTACCAGATGGCGGTACGCGGCCACGGTCCCTCGTACGACGGGTACGCCTCGCGCACCCGCTGGGCCCACTCGCTCGGGCTGAGGTCAAGCCCGGGGTTCATGCACTGGTACGGGCTTTTGTTCTTCGTGCAGTTGTAGAGCAGGCCCGCGACGACCGCGCCGGCGGAGAAGACGTCGGGGTAGGTGGCGAGCATGACCGAGGTCATGGCACCGCCGGCCGACAGTCCGGTGATGTAGACCCGCTTGGAGTCCCCGCCGTAGGCCGAGACGGCGTGGTCGGCCATCTGCCGGATCGAATGGGCCTCGCCCTGGTCGCGCCGATTGTCATTGGCCTGGAACCAGTTGAAGCACTTGTTGAGGTTGTTCGACGAGGTGGTCTCCGCGAGGACCCTCGGGCGGGGTCAGCGAGCCGTCTCGCGCACCGGCGGCGTCGGGGTGAAGCGCACGGGCAGTGTCGTCATGCCTCGCGCCCACGGGGAGGGGCGGCGGGTGAGTTCTTCGGCCGGGATGGCGAGGTCGACGTCGGGCAGCCGGTCGAGCAGCACCTCGATGGCCGTACGGGCGATGGTCTCGGCGATCTCCTGCGCCGCGACCGGGCAGCGGTGCTCGCCGTGCCCGAACGAGAGGAACGCGTTGTTGCCGCCGGTCAGCCTCGTGTCGTCGGGGCGTATCTGCGGATCCATGTTGGCGGCGGCGAGTCCGAGGCACACCATGTCGCCCGCCTTGATCCGGCGGTTGCCGAGCGTAGTGTCACGGGACGCCCACCGGCCGACGCCGTTCTGGGCGGGGGTGTCCTCCCAGAGCACCTCGTTCATGGCCTCCGAGACACTCTTGCGCCCGCCGGCCAGGGACATGGTGAACCGTTCGTCCGTGAGCATCAGCCGCAGCGAGTTGCCGATCCAGTCCGCGGTCAGGGTGTGGCCGGCGATGACCAGCACGATCAGGTCGTGGAGGATCTCCTCCTCCGTGAAGCCGAGGGTGTTGCCGACCAGTTGGGCCGCGACGTCCCGGGGGCCGTTCCCCGCCTTCCGCTCGGCCATCAGGGCCGCCGTGGCCTCGGCGAGGTGGACCTGGGCCGCCTGGGCCAGGTCGCCGCCGTCGGCCAGGTCGATGGCCGCCGCGGCCAGTCCGGCCCCCTGCTCGTCGGGGAAGCCGTAGATCTTCGCCAGGACACGCACCGGGAAGGGCATCGCGTACTGGGCGATGACATCCGCGCTGCCCTCCCCGCAGAAGCCGTCGATCAGTTCGTCGGCCAGCCGCTCGGCGTGCTGCCGGATCTCGAAGGGGTCGACCGACTCCAGCGCGTCGCTGATCATCGCGGCCCGTACGCGGTGCCGCTCACCGGTCGTGTACAGGATGGACGGCTGCCCACGGCCGATCAACGGGGCCAGCGGCCAGTCCTCCGGGATGCGGTCCCACTGGTTCCAGAGTTCGGAGTCTCGGGTGAAGAGCACGGGGTCGGCCGTGACCTGGTGCAGTTCACGGTAGCCGAGAACCAGCCACGCCGGGATGCCGCCCTCGAGGACGATGGGGGCGACCGCACCATGTTCGCGGCGCATCTCCGGGTAGAGGAGGTTGGGTTCGACATGGAAGCGGGGGCCGCTCAAGGGCACGGCGAAGGGGCTCACATGATCCCCGCCGTGCGGGGGCTCGCCGCCTCGATGTGCGGGACACCCCGGTGGCGGGGCGGGCACTTCGGAGTTCTGAGCGGTGGGGTCGGTCGGCGTCATCGCTGTGGTACCTCCGAGATCGGGTCAGGGGTCCCCCGCACGGATCCCGGTCCCCTCGGCGGGCGGGTCCGCATGGCGGCTCATGACGGCGAGACCGTTTCGTGGCTGACAGGGCGTCTCAACGATCGGGGATGTGGCGGCCGTCGTCCTCGATCCTCAGCGCCCGTTCGGGACAGGGGTCCACCACATGTTGCGCGGCAGCCAGGTTGTCCCGCGTCAGCGGCGAGAGCGTTACCACGGGATCACCCTGGTCGTCGCAGGCGAGGATGGTCGGCGCGGCACCATAACACAGGCCCTGACCTGCGCAGGCGCTGACGGCCGCCATCGGCCCGGGTGCGCGGCCCTCGGGCAAGGCGCAGGCGGCGGCCTCCTCACGCCGTCCAGGCGTTCAGGAGCACTTCTCCCAGGTTGCCGGCGATGGCGGTGTGGGGTGCCGCCTCGAGCTGCTCCCTCTCGTGTGCGCCCCCGAGGACTCCGATGACGTGTCCGGCTCCGGAGCGCGTGCCGGCGAGCAGGTCGTTGGCGGTGTCGCCGGCGACGAGGACGCGCTGCACCGCGTCGATCCCGAGGCTGATGACCGCGGTGAGGATCAGATCGGGGTAGGGGCGGCCGCGGAGTGTTCCGGACTGGGCGACGGTGAGGTCGACAAGGTCGCGCCAGCCGAGCGTGTCGAGGAGCGCGGCTTGTACGGCGGCGTCGAAGCCGGTCATGAGACAGGTCTTGACTCCGCGTTCCCGCAGGGCGACGAGGACTTCCTCGGCGCCGTCCCTGGCGGGCAGCTCACCGGCCGACACGGCCTTGAGCATGAGGTCCACGAAGTTCTGGTGGGCTTCGGCAGCCTTGTGCGGATCGGGCGCCAGTCGGTTGAACATGTCGGTTTTCGCCATGCCGCGCAGGGGCCGGAGCGTTTCCGGGGTGATCGCGTCGAGACCCGCGAGCGACAGGGCGTCGTCCACGGCCCGTTCGACGACGCCGTTGTCCGCGATGGTGGTGCCGGCCATGTCGAGGACGGCCAGGTCGATCACCGGAGAGTGGTCGTGGTGGGGCACAGATGTGTTCCTTAAACTGGTGTGTTCCCTTTACAGGGAGTGTTCGATCGTGGTGTCGGCCATCACGTCGAGCGCTTTGGTCGATGCTTTGGGGCGGCGGACCGCGATGCCGACGAAGAGGGCGTCGACGATCCCCAGGTGGGCGAGGCGGCTGGCCATCGCTTCGAGGCGGAACCCGTACTCGGGTCCTCCCGCGACGAGCGCGGCGTCCACGACACGGGTCAGGGGCGAGTTGGTGAAGCTGGTGATGGCGGCGACGAAGGCGCCTGCCGCCCGCGCCGCCTCCGCCGCCAGCAGCGACTCGCGGCTGGCACCGGTGTGGCTGACGACAAGGCACACACAGGACTCGTCCAGGTGCCGAGCGGCCAGGTGCTGGGCCATGACGTCGGTGGGAAACATCGTGACGAGGCCGAGCGCGGACAGCCGGTAGGCGGCGTCGTGGGCCGGCGCCGCGGAGGTGCCGTTCCCGATGACGAGGACACGGTCGGCCGCCGCGATGCGATCGATGGTGAGTGACAGCAGTTCGGGGTCGACGGTCTGTGCCGCGTCGACCAGGGCCCGGGCGCTACGGCGCAGGATGCGGTCGAGGATGTCACCGGCAGGTGTCCGACCGTCTATTCCCTCTTCGTGGGCGAGTTCCTGCTCCTGCTCGTCCTGCTGGGCGAGGTCGCGGGTGATGGCGAGCTTGACGTCCTGGTAGCCCCGGTACCCGATGCGCTGGCAGGCACGGACCGCTGAGGACTGCGCGACGCCGGCCTTATGGGCGAGCTCGGTGACCGAGCCGCGCACTACCGCTTCGGGGTCGCTGAGGATCAGCTCGATGAACCGCTTGTCCGTCGCGCCCAGGCTGGGCAGCGCGGCGTGGGCACGAGTGACGAACTCGCCGCTCACCAGGGACGGCTTGGCTGCAACCACGGGACCTCAATTCGCTCGCGAAGCACGGATCGACTGTCGATACGAGCAGGACGCTAGCACAGGATGGATGATCCATCCTGAACACCAAGCTGTATCTGGATAATTCATCCTCCGATAACCCGAGCTTGGCTGCCGCGCCACCCCGGACCCCGAACCTGGCACCGCCGAGGCGGATCGACAGGTGTTCGAACGCCCCCTACGCCGAGCGGCCTCACGGGAGGGCGACACCGACCCCGAAGTGCCCCCCAAGAGCCGCGGAGAGTCACTACAGCTTCCAGGTGGCCTGTCGGGCCCATCGACACCAGCGCAGCACCCAGACCCCGCCCACCAGCGCCTTGCGTCCGCCGCCTCCGGGCGGCCGATCAACTCCGGAAACGAGGAACACCCCCGTGATCACCCTGTCGCCGACCGCCGCCTTGCGCCAACGCGCCGCGAGACTGCGCCATGAGGGCGTCCAAGTCTTCGACTTCTCGGCAGGCGAACTCGACCTGCCGACCCCCGCCCACATCGTCACCGCGGCCATCGACGCCGCGCAGAGGCCGGAGAACCACCATTACGGGCCGACCGGCGGCGAGACCCGCCTGCGCCAGGCGATCGCCGACCGGCTCATCCCCAGGACCACGGCAGCCCTCGACGACTCGAACGTACTGGTCACCCATGGCGCGAAACAGGCATTGTTCAACACGTTCATGGCGCTGCTCGAGCCTGGGGACGAGGTCCTGATCCCGGCGCCGTACTGGGTGACGTTCCCGTCCTCGGTCCGGCTGGCGGGCGGCAGTCCGGTGATCGTCCAGCCGTCCGCCGGCGAGCTGAAGATCACCCCGGACCACCTGGAGGCGGCTCGGACCCCGTCCACCCGGGCGATGGTGCTGTGTTCACCGAACAACCCGACGGGACTGGTCTACGACGCGTCGGAGCTGCGCGCCCTCCTCACCTGGGCGGCGAAGCACGGCGTCTGGATCGTCTCGGACGAGACCTACGTCGACCTCGGCTTCCGGCCCGTCCCCGCGCCTGGCCAGGTCGAGCCCGGGGTGAGCGACCGGCTCATCACGGTCGGCAGTGTGTCCAAGTCCTACGCCATGACGGGCTGGCGGGTGGGCTGGATGTCGGGCCCGAAGAAGGTCATCGACGCGGCTGCCGCCGTCCAGTCCCACACCACCTCGAACGTCAGCCGCATCGGGCAGGCGGCCGCTCTCGCCGCCCTCACCGGACCGGATGTGACGGCCGGATTCCGGGCGGTCCTCCGCGACCGGCTCACGGCGTGCCAGGTCGTACTGGAACCTCTCGGGCTGTTCCGGACGCCTCCTGACGGCGCGTTCTACGTCTTCCCCGACATCCGCGGGTTCGCCCCCGACGACGTCACCGTGGCGGGCCGCCTCCTGGACTCCGGCGTCATCACGGTGCCCGGTGCCTCTTTCGGGGCTCCCGGGCATCTGCGGCTGAGTTTCGCCATCGCGGAGGAACACCTGCGCCGCGGACTGTCGATCATGGCCGAACTCCTCGACGGCCGGGCCGCTTGATGTGCTCGCCCGACCGGCAGGCGACGCGCACCGCGTTCCACCGCCCGCTCCGCCCGTCCGGGCTCCCCGAACTCACCGCTGGATCGGAGACGTCATCATGACCACCGCCACTGATGGCAAAGCCGCGCTCGCACCACCGGGCAGCGGTGCCGAGCAGCCCGGACCCCCAAAGATCGTCCCCGTCCGGCACCCCGGCCGATGGGTGGCCGTGGCCATCGCCCTCGTCCTGGTGGCGCAGTTGGTACACGCCCTGGTCACCAACCCCGGCCTGGAGTGGCCGACCTTCCGGCGGTACTTCTTCGACCACAGCGTTCTGCACGGTGTATGGCTGACCATCGAGCTCACCTTCTACACCGCGGTGGCGGGCTTCGCGGGCGGCATGGTGCTGGCCTTCATGCGGCTCTCCCCCAACCCCCTGCTGCGGGTGACCGCCTACGGCTACGTCTGGCTCGTGCGCTCCGTGCCGCTGCTGGTGCAGGTGCTCTTCTGGTTCAACATCTCCTACCTGTACTCCCGGCTGAGCATCGGGGTGCCGTTCGGACCGGAGTTCTTCTCCTTCAGCACCACCCATCTGGTCAGCTCGGTGAGTGCGGCCGTCATCGCGCTCTCGGTCAACGAGGCCGCGTTCGCCTCGGAGATCGTTCGTGCGGGGGTGCTGTCCGTCAGCCACGGTCAGCTGGAAGCCGCCGCCGCGCTGGGGATCCCCAAGCGCCGTCAGCTCATGCGCATCGTGTTGCCACAAGCCATGCGGACGATCGCGCCCAACGCGGCCAACCAGCTGATCTCGCTGTTCAAGAACACCTCGATCGTCTCCGTGATGGCGATCATGGAGCTCTTCTACACCGTCCAGGTCATCTACGGGCGCACTTCCCGCATCGTGCCCATGCTGCTCGTCGCGACCGCCTGGTACGTCCTGCTGACCACCCTCCTGACGATCTTCCAGTACTACGTCGAGCGGCGCTTCGCCAAGGGCACGACGCGGGCGCTGCCGCCGACCCCCGTCGAGCGGGTGCGCCTCGCCATCCGCAACCTCCGCGCGGCTGCCGCGGATGAAGGGAGCCCGCGGTGACCGCGACATCGCCTTCCGCCGGCCGCCGTTCCCGCGAGGCCGCGGCCGATCCGGCCCGGGTCGTCGTCGACATACGCGACGTCCACAAGAACTACGGTCTGGTCGAGGTGCTCAAGGGCGTCGATCTCCAGGTCCACGTCGGCGAGGTGACCGTGGTGCTGGGCCCGTCCGGGTCCGGCAAGTCCACCCTGTTGCGCTGCGTCAACCACCTGGAGAAGGTCAAGCGCGGCACCGTCACCATCGACGGCGAACTGATCGGCTACCGGCGGGTCGGCGACAGGCTGCACGAGCTGCGCGAGCGCGAGGTGCTGCGTCAGCGCACCCACATCGGCTTCGTCTTCCAGAACTTCAACCTCTTCCCGCACCTCACCGTGGAGGACAACCTGGTCGAGGCGCCCGTCTCCGCCCTGGGGGTGCCGCGTGCCCGGGCCCAGGAGCGCGCCGAGCGGCTGCTGGAGCGCGTCGGCCTGCGCGACAAGGCGGCCGCCTACCCCGGGCAGCTCTCCGGCGGCCAGCAGCAGCGCATCGCCATCGCCCGCGCGCTCGCCCTGGAACCCAAGGTGCTGCTCTTCGACGAGCCCACCTCCGCCCTCGACCCGGAGCTGGTCGGCGAGGTGCTGGATGTGATCAAGGATCTGGCACGCGCCGGGACCACCATGATCGTCGTCACCCATGAGATCGGCTTCGCCCGTGAGGTCGCCGACACCGTGGTCTTCATGGACGACGGCCGGATCGTCGAGCAGGGCGCACCGGCCGACGTGCTCGACTCCCCCCGGCACGAGCGCACCCGCACCTTCCTCTCGAAGGTCCTCTGATCTCTCTTCTTCCGAAAGGCAGGACCACCATGTCCGTACTCATCCGCCCCAAGCTCACCGCGCTCACCCTGGCCATCGCCGCCGCGCTCACCCTGAGCGCCTGTAGCGGCTCCACGACGGACGCTTCCGGATCGGCGTCCAAGGGGGGCTTCAACACCGGCCCCGACCAGAACCGCTACTCGGCACCCAAGGTCGACTCCATCGCCGCCGAAGTACCCGCGGCCATCCGGTCCCGGGGCACCCTCGAAGTCGGCAACTCCAAGGGGAGCACCGCACCGCTCACCTTCTTCGCCACGGACAACAAGACCCTCATCGGCGTGGAAACGGACATGGCGTACGCGATCGCCTCGGTATTCGGCCTCAAGGCGCACTACAACCCGGTCTCCTTCGAGCAGGTCTTCGTCGGTCTGGACAGCGGCAAGTACGACGTCGGCGTCACCAACATCACCGTCACCGAACTGCGCAAGCAGAAGTACGACATGGCCACCTACCGCAAGGACGCGCAGGCGTTCGAGGCCAAGAAGGGCGCGACATGGCGCGTCACCGGCCCCGAGGACGTGGCGGGCAGGACCATCGCCGTGCCCACCGGGACCAGTGAGGAGAAGGCCCTGCTGGACTGGAGCGCCCAGAACGTCAAGGCGGGCCGCAAGCCCGTCAACGTGAAGTACTACCAGGACGAGTGGGCTTGCTACCTGGCCCTCCAGTCCGGCCAGATCGACGCCTATCTCCATCCCAACCCCGAGGCCCAGTACCACGCCAGGACCTCCGGCCGGACCCAGGTCGTCGGCGACATCATCGGAGCCGGGAAGAATCTGGAGGGCCTGATCGCCGCGACCACCAAGAAGAACAACGGCCTCGGCAAGCCGCTCAAGGACGCGATCAACTACCTGATCACGAAGGGCGTCTACGGGAAGATCCTGGCGCGCTGGGGTCTCACCGGCGACGGGGTGAGCACCTCGCGGCTCAACCCGCCCGGCCTGCCGATCGAGGGCAAGTGAGCGCCCGAACACCGAACGCCGGACCCGGACCCCATCCCGGCCCGGGTCAGCCCTCACGAACAGAGCCTCGATCGGAGAACGCGGAATGGTGAGCACGCTCCTCGTCGTCATCGACGGACTACGGGCGACCGATGTGCGGAAGATGCCGTTCCTCACGGAACTCGCACACCGCGGGGTGTCGTACCGGCGAGCACGCTCGGTCGCGCCGTCGCTGACCCGCCCCGCCGCGGCGTCCCTCGCCGGCGGAGCGCCCCCCGGCGTCACCGGAATCCCGGGCAACCGCCTCTGGGCCGACGGACACCTCATCGACACCGGGCGCCCTGACCACCTGGAGCTGCTCCGCTCCCTACGGGGTGATCGGCTGCTCCCCGTGCCGACTCTGGGGGAACACCTCGCCGACCACGGGCGCACGCTCGTCGCCGTCGGAACGGGTTCGAACGGCTGCACACTGCTGCTCAATCCGGGAGCGGCCGACGGGCACGGGGCCGCGATCGGCGCGCGTCCGTACGGCCATGATGCCTTCTACGCGCAACCCGAGAGTGTCCGTCGCCGTCTCGCGGGCAGCCTCCCCCAGGCCGCGGACGGCCCGTTCCCCGCGTTGCGCTGGGCAACCGATCTGATCGCCGACTACGTCGTTCCGGAGCTGGCGCCGGATGTCCTCGTGCTGTGGTCGGGCGAGCTGGACGACGTGCAGCACGACAACGGCGTCGGTGGCCCGGCCGGGGACGATGCTCTCTCCGAGATCGACCGCCGACTGCGTCGACTGATCGACCGGGTCCGTGAGCGGGCACCGCACGCCGACGTCATCGTGACGGCCGACCACGGCTTCTCGAACGCGACGCACACGGTCGACATGGCCGACATCGCGTCACTGATTCCGCCTTCGCTCGCCGATGCCGTGCAACTCGTCGACAACAACGGCGGGTTGTTGGTGTACGCGCGGCGGCGCCTCCTACCCGCGCAGATCAACGCGATCCTCGACGCCGTCATGTCGGCGGAGTGGTCCGGGCCGGTCTTCGCCGAGTGCGACGTCCCGGGGGTCCTTCCGCCCGCCGGCCTGTGGTCCGCCCGAACGGCCGCCGACGGTCTGCTCGCGTATGTGTCGCTCACCTATCACGACCGACTCGGCACTCCGCGCGTCGGTCACAGCGTCCGAGACGGCGCGCGGCTCGCGGGCGGTCACGGCTCCACCTCAACCGCCGACATGCGCATACCACTCGTACTGAACGGGCCGAGCTTCCGAACCGCCCATGAAACCCCCTTCCCGGCCGACCACCTCGACATTCCCCCGACGATCTGCCGGCTCATGGGGCTACCGGTCCCGCCGTCCATGTCCGGACGGGTACTGAGCGAAGCCGGCCTTCCTGGTCACGGAGACGCATCGGCGCTTCCGGAGGGCCGGCGGGTCGTCGCGGAGCGCGACGCCGCGGATGTCACCACGGCCCACTTCCAGCATCTCGCCGGCCGTCAGTACTTCCTCTCGGCCGACAGGCACCGGAGCTGAGTCGGACCGCGGCGAGCGAGGGCCGCCGCGTGGTGGTGGAAGGCGCGGCGGACCGCGGGGAAGCGGCGGGGATCACGGCTGGGGTGGACGCGGTTGGTGAGGAGGACGAAGTAGCGGCCTTCCGTCCCCGCCCCGTCCCCTGCCGGGTCCACCCACAGGCTCGTCCCCGTGAAGCCCGTGTGGCCGTACGAGGACGGCCCCATCGCCGTACCGACCGGTGACCCCACCGCGTCCCGCCCCTGCCAGCCGAGGCAGCGGCGCAGCGGGAGGCCCTCCGTATGGCAGGCGGTCATGCGGGCGAAGCCGGTCGCGCTCAGCAGGCCGTCGCCGCCCGCCGCGAGCGCCCGGCCCAGCCGGTCCATGTCGGTCAGCGGTGCGAACAGGCCGGCGTGGCCGCAGACTCCGCCGAGCACCACCGCGTTCTCATCGTGCACCTGGCCGGTCACCAGGCGGCCGCGCCAGGCGCACAGCTCCGTGGAGACCGCGCGTTCACGGGCCGCCGGGCCGGGCGTGAAGACCGTCTCGCGCATGCCGAGCGGCTCGCACACCTGCTTCGCCACCAGCTCGTCCAGGCCGGTGGCGGTGGCCTGTTCGAGGATCAGGCCGAGGAGGACGAAGCCCGCGGAGGAGTACTCCACCACCGTGCCCGGCGCCCCGCGGAGCGGCAGTCCGCGGAGGGCGGCCAGCAGCCCGGCCCGGTCGGGGTGCGCGCGCCAGAGCGGGGTACCGCCGGGCAGGCCGGAGGTATGGGTGAGCAGTTGACTGACGGTGATGTCCGCCTTGCCGGGCACGCGGCGGTACTCCGGCAGATACGCGCCGACCGTGTCGTCCAGCCGGAGCGCTCCCGTCTCCGCCAGCCGCAGTGCGGCCAGGCCCACGATCGGTTTCGTCACCGAGGCCAGATCCCACAGCTCGGTGCCGTTCAGCTCCGCCCCGCCCCAACGGCGGGTGCCCAGGTGCCCGTGCGTCTCCCGCCCGGCCGCGGTGCCGACCGACCAGGCGGCCGCGGAGTAGATCCCGGCCCGGCGGCCGGCCGCCAGGAGTGCCGCGAGCCGTGCCGGCCGGTCCGCCGGGGGCGGGCCGGCCACTCCCCTCCGCTCCGCCCCCGGTGGGATCCGGCCGCCCGCGGCCCCGCTCACTCCTGACCCCGCACGATCCCCAGCGCCCCCGCCCCGCCGCGCAACGCCGCCGACACCGTGCCGGCCGCGGCTCGCACCATCGGCCCCAGCACCGCCACGCTCTCCTGGTCCAGCGTGAACGTCAGCCCGACGATGCCGACCGCCCCGGCGACCCGGTCGCCCGGACCCAGCACCGGGGCCGCGATGGCGCGGACGTCCTGTTCCGCGTATTCGTCATCGACCGCATAGCCTCGCTCGCGCACGGCGGGCAGCGCGGCGAGCACGGCTCCCGGGTCCCGCACCGTCCGTGACGTACGGGCCGGGAGCGGCTCGCCGCCCAGCAGCTCCGCCGCCACCGGCGACGGCAGGGCCGACAACATCGCCCACCCCACCGCCGAGCAGTACAGCGGGACGTCGCCGCCCGCGGTCAGCGGCATGCGGTACGCGGACGACGGCTCCGACTGCGTCACGTGAACCGCCACGGCGCCGTCCCGTACCGAGAAGTGGGCCAAGTGGCCGGTGCGCAGCCGCAGGTCGTCCAGGACCGGGCGGGCCAGCCGCAGCTCGTGGCTGGCGGCCAGCGCCGTGGCGGCGAGCCCGAGCAGGCGCGGCCCGGCCTGATAGGTGCCGCCGGGGCCGGGGACCGCGTACCCGGCCCCGGCGAAGGTGTGCAGCAGACGGTGGACGGTCGGCTTCGGCAGCCCCGTGCGGGCGGCGAGGTCGGCCAGACGGTGCGGCGCATCGGGCTGGACCAGCGCGTCCAGCACCGTGAGTGCCTTGTCCACGGGACCCGTCGCGGCGGCGGGCGGCTCCTCACGGCGGGAGGCGGAGGTATTGACCGGCTTCGGCATGTCGCTTAGCTTAACGCATCATCATTCCGGTTTCCGGAACGGACGAACCGTTCAACGGAACATCACGCGGAGGGCAGATCGTGACTCCTCCATCAATGCCGCGCCGTAAGGCCCTTCGGCTGGGCGGACTCGCACTCCCTGTCATCGCCGCGCCGGCAGCGCTCACCGGATGCGGAACGGCCGCGGGCGCCGGCCGCGACGGCACGCTCCGGGTGGCGCAGCCGGCCGACCCCACCACGCTCGATCCGCACAAGCAGGGCGACATGGTCTCCATGAACGTCCTGATCAACATCTTCGACACCCTCACCACCCGGGATGTCTCGGGCCGACTCGCCGCCCGGCTCGCCACCTCCTGGGAGCCCCGGTCCAGGACCGTGTGGCGCTTCCGCCTCCGGAGAGGCGTGCGCTTCCACAACGGGGAGGAGTTCGACGCCGATGCCGTCAAGTTCTCCATCGAACGGGTCCTCGACCCGAAGACCCGGTCGCCGATCGTCGAGCTGCGGTATGTGACCTCGGTCCGCGTGATCGACCGCCACACCGTGGATGTGCACACCACGCTGCACGACCCGATCCTGCCCGCGAAGCTGTCGCTCTTCGGCGGCGTGATCGTGCCGCCGAAGTACCTCGCCGACGTCGGCGACGCCGCCTTCGCCCGGCGGCCGGTCGGCACCGGGCCGTTCGTCTTCGAGTCCTTCCGGCGCGATCGCGAGCTACGGCTGCGCGCCAACCGCCGCCACTTCCACGGCTCCCCCGGGGCCGACCGCCTGATCTTCCGCGCGCTGCCCAACCCCGCCTCCGCGCTGGCCGCGTTGCAGAGCGACGAGGTCGACCTGGTCACCGGGCTCACCCCGGACGCCGCCCGGCAGCTGTCCGGCTACGCGGGCGTGGAGCTGGAGAGCCACCGGGGCGTGCGGACCGCGTACCTCAATCTCGACACCACCTCCGGGCCGCTGCGCGACCGCCGCGTGCGGCAGGCGCTCAACCACGCCATCGACGTGCCGCTGCTCATCAAGGCCGTACTCGACGGAAAGGCGCGCGAGGTGCCCGCGATGCTGCCGCGCGGCGTGGTGGGTTTCGACGGGTCCGTCGAGCCCTTCCGGCGCTCCGTACGCACCGCCCGGCGGCTGCTCGCCGAGGCCGGCCACCCGCACGGCCTCACCACCACGCTCACCGCCTCGGGCGACGACGCCCAGGTCGCCGAGGCCATCTCCGGTCTGCTCGACCGCGTCGGCATCCGGGCCCGCGTCGAACTGCTCGACCCCGGCACCTTCTCCGCCCGCCTCACCTCCGACAACCGGCACGCGCTCGGCCCCCTCTACCTCGCCGCCTCCACCGCCTGGACGCTCGACGGCGCGTCCATGGTGCAGTCGAACGTGCGTCATGACCGGCGGCAGAGCCGGTGGGTGTCGAAGGAGGCCGACCGGCTCATCGACGCCGAGGAGCTGTCCATGGACCCCGAAGACCGGCAGCGCGCGTTCACCGCGCTCCAGCGCCTGATCAAGCGCGAGGCCCCGTTCGTACCGCTCTACCAGCAGGACATCATCCTCGCCCGGACCACCCGGGTGCGCTGGACACCGGTCGTCAACGGCTCGCTGGCCATGGAGAGCGCGGAGGTGAGGGCGTGACGGCCGCCTCCGTCCAGCCGACGGTCACCGTCGGCAGGCCGAAGTCCGGCCTCCTGCGCCATGTCCTGGTCCGCCTCGCCACCGCCGTCGGCGTGCTCTTCGCCGCCGCCACCCTGGCCTTTGTTCTGGTACGGCTCTCCGGCGACCCGGTCAAGCAACTGCTGCCCCCGGACGCCACCGCCGCCCAGGAGGCCACGCTGCGCTCCCAACTCGGCCTGGACCAACCCCTGATCGCGCAATATGGCGACTTCCTGTGGGGGCTGCTCCGGCTCGACCTCGGCGACTCGCTCGTCTACCACGAGCCGGTCAGCCAGGTCATCGCCGACCGTATCCCGGCCACCCTCGAACTCGCCGCCGGCGCCCTGGTGCTCAGCCTCGTCATCGCCATACCGGCCGGGATCTACGCCGCGACGCGCCGTGGCCGGGCCGGTGACACCGGCGTGATGACGGCGGTGCTGCTCGGCCAGTCCACCCCGCCGTTCTGGGTCGGCATCCTGCTGGTCCTGCTCTTCTCGGTACGGCTCAAGGTACTTCCGGCCTCCGGCTACGGCACCTTCGCACATCTGGTGCTGCCGGCCGTCACACTGTCCGTCTACTCCATCGCCGTCATCGCCCGGCTGCTGCGCTCCTCGCTCATCGACGTCCTCGGCTCGGACCACATCCGCACCGCGAGGGCCAAGGGACTCGGCCCGGCGCAGGTGGTGCTCGCGCACGGGCTGCGCAACGCCTCGCTGCCCACCGTCACCGTGATCGGCCTGGAGTTCGGCGGGCTGCTCGGCGGGGCCATCCTCACCGAGCAGGTCTTCTCCTGGCCGGGCATCGGACGGCTGACCGTGGAGGCCATCTCGCACCGGGACTTCCCGCTGGTGCAGGCGGCCGTCCTGTTCTTCGCCGCCGCCTTCGTGATCGTCAACCTGCTGGTCGACCTCTCCTACAGCCTCCTCGACCCGAGAGTGCGGGCCCAGCCATGACCGTCGTACGCAACCGGCTCGCCCTGGCGGCCCTCGGCGTCCTCGCGCTGCTGGTGATCGCCGCCGTCTTCTCACCCCTCCTCGCCCCGGACGACCCGGCCAAGCAGCAACTCCTCGCCCGTCTCACACCCCCGGCCTGGGAGGGCGGCGGCAGCCTCGCACACCCGCTGGGCACCGACCAGCTCGGCCGCGATGTGCTGTCCCGCGTGATCTACGGCTCCCGGGTCTCGCTCCTCGTCGGCATCGGGGCGGCGCTGCTCGCCGGTGTGGTGGGGGCGGCGTGCGGGCTGTTCGCCGGCTTCCGCGGCGGATGGCCGGACCGGATACTGATGCGCTTCGCCGATATCCAACTCGCCTTCCCCTCGCTGCTGCTGGCGCTCGCCATCGTCGGCTTCCTCGGCTCCGGGCTGTGGAACGTCGTCCTGGTGCTCGGCTTCACCGGCTGGGTGGCGTACGCCCGTGTGGTCCGCTCCGAGGTGTTGTCGCTGCGCACCCGGGACTATGTGACCCAGGCCCGGGCGACCGGGGTCACGGACCTCACGATCATGCGCCGGCACCTGCTGCCCAACGTCCTGCCGCACCTGGCCACCATCGCCACGCTGCACATCGCGGCCGCCATCGTCGCCGAGTCCTCGCTCAGCTACCTCGGCCTCGGTGTGCCCAAGGAGACCGTCACCTGGGGCTCGATGCTCGCCGACGGCCAGCTCTATCTCGGCACCTCCTGGTGGGTCGCGGTCTTCCCCGGGCTGGCGCTGATGCTCACGTCCCTGGCCATCAACATCACCGGCGACGCGCTGCGCGACGTCGCGGACCCGAAGGCGTACCGCCGATGACCACACATGCCCCCCATGCTCCCGTGCTCGAGATCCGCGATCTGCACGTCGACTTCCGGCTCGCCACCGGCCCCGTGCATGCCGTGCGCGGCGTGAGCCTGACGGCACACGCCGGAGAGACCCTGGCCGTCGTCGGCGAATCCGGCAGCGGCAAGTCGGCCACCGTGCTCGCCGCGCTGCGGCTCAACCCCGAGCCGCCGTGTGTCTACCCCGGCGGCGAGATCCTCCTCGACGGCCGCGATCTGCTCGCGCTGCCGGAGAAGCACCTGCGCGAGGTGCGCGGCAACGACGTCGCGATGGTCTTCCAGGACCCGATGACCAGCCTCGACCCGCTGCAGCGGGTCGGCAACCAGGTGGCCGAGGTGCTGCGCAGGCACCGCG
Source organism: Streptomyces yongxingensis (assembly GCF_055597465.1). Classification (NCBI taxonomy): domain Bacteria; kingdom Bacillati; phylum Actinomycetota; class Actinomycetes; order Kitasatosporales; family Streptomycetaceae; genus Streptomyces; species Streptomyces yongxingensis. The sequence continues at coordinate 10,766,550 of NZ_CM145717.1, read as the reverse complement.
GGGCCTCGCGCGCCGGGGCCCGGGCGGAGGCGGTACGGGCGCTGGACGAGGTCGGCATCCCGGATCCGGAACTGCGGGCACGGCAGTACCCGCACGAGCTGTCCGGCGGGCTGCGTCAGCGCGTGATGATCGCGACGGCGCTGGTCGGCCGGCCACGGGTGCTCATCGCCGACGAGCCGACCACCGCCCTGGACGTCACCGTGCAGCGCCAGATCCTGGACCTCCTCGCCGATCTGCGCGCCCGGCACGGTATGGCGGTGGTGCTGGTCACGCACGATCTCGGGGTGGTCGCGGAGACCGCCGACCGGGTCGTGGTGATGAACGCCGGCCGGGTCGTGGAGCACGGCACCGTCGCCGAGGTCTTCGAGACGCCCCGCCGGCAGTACACCCGCGACCTGCTCGCCGCCACCCCGCGACTGGAGCCGACGACATGACGACCGCCGACACGTCCCGGAGGACGACCACGAGGACGACGCTGCTCGAACTGGTCGGCCTGTCCAGGGAGTTCACCGGACCCGGTGGCACCCGCACCATCGCCGTCGACGACGTCACGCTCACGGTCGAGGACGGCGAGACCCTCGCCCTCGTCGGCGAGTCCGGCTCAGGGAAGACGACCCTGACCCGGCTGCTGCTGGGGCTGCTGGACCCCACCGCCGGGACCGTGCGCTTCGAGGGCCAGGACCTCGCCGGACTGTCGCCGGCCGAGATGCGCGCGCTACGGGCCGGGATGCAGGTCGTGCTCCAGGACCCGTACTCGAGCATGAATCCACGCATGAAAGTCACCGATATCGTGGCCGAGCCGCTGGTCACCCATGACGTCACCTACCGCGGACGGCGCGCCCGGGCGCGGCTGCGGGAGCGGGTCGGCGAGTTGCTGGAGTCGGTCGGGCTGCCGGCGCGGTCGCAGGACCGGTACCCGCACGAGTTCTCCGGCGGGCAGCGCCAGCGCATCTCCATCGCCCGTGCCCTGGCGTCCTCGCCGCGGCTCGTGGTGCTCGACGAGCCGACCAGCGCCCTCGACGTCTCCGTCCAGTCCCAGGTCCTCGACCTGCTGGCCGAGCTCCAGCAACGGCACGGCCTGACCTACGTGTTCGTCTCGCACAACCTCGCCGTGGTCCAGCGGATCGCCGACCGGGTGGCGGTGCTGCGGCGCGGCCAAGTGGTCGAGTGCGGGGAGACCGCCGCCGTGCTGGGCACGCCCCGGCACCCGTACACCCGCGAGCTGCTGGCCGCCGTGCCACGCCCCGACGCGTACCGGACCAGGACCAGGACCGGCACCGGCACCGGCACCGGCACCGGCACCGGCACCGCCAGCGGGACTACCGGTGCGTGAGGACCAGCCCCGCGCCCCCGAGCAGCGCCACGTCGTCCGGCCGGCCCGCCTCGCCCAGCACCACCCGCGGCGGGGCGGCCGTCGACCAGCCGCTGTCCCGCCGCAGCCGCTCCTCGACCCGGGCCCGGAACCCCTCTCCGCCCTCGACGGCCTCGCCGTGCAGCACGAACAGACCGGGGGCGAAGAGCTGCTGGATGGTGACCAGGCCGAGAGCGAGGTTGTCGGCGTACTCCTCGACCATCGGCCGGGTGCCGTCCCCGCGTCGTACCAGCCCCTCGAGCGTCATTCCGGTGCCCAGTCCCTCCGCCTGCGCCCGCCGCCGCAGCCAGCGCGTCGTGGCCACGGTCTTCCAGCAGCCGCGCGCCCCGCAGGTGCACGGCTCGCCACCGGCCAGCACCGTCATATGAGCTCCGCTGCGGCCACCGTGCGGGGCCAGCAACTCGCCGCCCGTGAACACCCCGACGCCCAGCACCTCGCCGGTGGACACCGAGGCGAAGGACCGAAGGCCCCGGCCCACGCCGAACCACCGGTCCCCCAGCACCTGGAGCCGGGCCCGGTGCTCGAGGTACACCGGCACCCCCAGCGCCCGCCGCAGCACCTCCACGACCGGGTAGCCGCGCAGCGCCGGCACGTCGTTGACCTCGATGAACGTGCCCCGCTCCGGGTCCACGAGGCCGGTCGCGGCCACACCGACCCCGGTCAGCTCACGCCCGTCGAAGCACTCCCGGGCGGCTTGCCGCACCGCCGCGTCCACTCCGGCCGCCTCCCGCGCGGCCGGGTCGTAGCCGGTCGCGGTGCGCCGCAGCAGTTCTCCGGAGCGGTCGACCAGCGCCGCGCGCACCTGCCCGGGCAGCACCTCCACCGCGCCCAGCAGCGGGCGTCCGGGGGCGACCGGGGGGTCGGGCACCAGGCGGAGCCGGGGGCGTCCGCCGTCGGGGGCGAGTGCGGCCATGCGCAGACTCTGCCACGCCATGAACCCAGGAGGTAGTACCACATTGCTCCGGCTGACCGAACTCACCTGGCGCGAGGCCCGGGCCGCGGGCGCGGACGCCGTCGCCCTGCTGCCCATCGGCTCGCAGGAACAGCACGCCGCCCACCTGCCGATGGGCACCGACACTCTGCTGGTCACGGCGGTGGTGGACCGGGCGGCCGAGCTGCTGGCGGACGCCGGGCCGCCGGTCGTACGTCTTCCCGCCCTGCCGTACGGGCACAGCCCGCACCACCTCTTCGCGGCCGCGGTGTCGCTGTCGGCGGGCACCCTGGCGGCGGTCCTCGCCGACATTCTGCGGTCCCTCACCGAGAGCGGCTTCCACCGCATCCTGATCGTCAACGGCCACGGTGGCAATGACGAGATCATGCGCCTGGCGGTCAAGGAACACGCCCTGCGGGCCGAGGGCGCGTTCGCGGCCTGCTCCTACTGGAGCCTCGGCGAGGCGCCGGAGAACCCCGGGCACGCCGGCCGCTACGAGACCTCCCTCATGCTCGCCGCCCACCCGGAGCTGGTCCGTACACCCATCGAGCCACAGCGTCCCGCCGGCGCCCCGCCGCTCTTCAACGCACCGCCGCACCCCGGCCTCACCGCCGAGCGGCACGGCGAGTGGGCGCGGGTGGGCGGGCTGACCGACGACCCGTCCACGGCTCGCCCCGACCCGGGCGAACTGTCCGCCCGCGCCGCCGAACTGGCCCAGGCCATAAGGGCATTCGCCGAAGCAACCGCCCCCGGTGCCATCTGAGGAGGACCTCGTACATGAAGGTCACACACGTCGACGTCTGGGTCGTGAACCTCCCCCTCACCTCCCCCTTCACCAGCTCCTTCGAGACCAAGACCGGCGAGACCCGCACCGTGGTCCGGATCCGGACCGACGAGGGGGTGGACGGCTGGGGCGAGACGATGTGGGGCCGGCCGGTGGCCGCGCTCGTCCGCAAGCTCGCGCCCGACCTCATCGGCACCAGCCCGTTCGCCCTGGAGTCCTTCCACCGCAAGCAGCACATGGTGCCGTTCTTCCACGGCTACCTCGGTTACGCCGCCATCGCCGCCCTGGACGTCGCCTGCTGGGACGCCATGGGCAAAGCCACCGGCCACGCGCTCACCGATCTGCTCGGCGGGGCGGTACGCGACACCGTCCCGCTCACCGCACTCGTCACCCGCGCCGACGGCGCCACCCCGGAAGCCCTCGCCGAGCACGCCACCCGGGTGGTGGCCGAGGGCGGTTTCCCGGCGGTCAAGCTCAAGGGCACCGGCGACGTGGACGGCGACGTCGCCAACCTCCGCGCGCTGCGTGCCGCACTGCCGGACACCGAGCTGCGCGTCGACCCCAACGCCGCCTGGTCGGTGCCGGATTCGGTACGCGCGGGCATCAAGCTGGAGGAGCTGGACCTGGAGTACCTGGAGGACCCGTGCCCCGGCATCGAGGGCATGAGCCAGGTGCGGACCAAGGTACGCATCCCGCTGTGCACGAACATGTGTGTCGTCCGCTTCGAGGACTTCGCCCCGGCGGTGCGGCTCGGCGCGGTGGACGTCGTCCACGGCGACGTCTACAAGTGGGGCGGCATCGCACCGACCAAGGCCCTCGCCGCCCACTGCGAGACCTTCGGCCTCGGCATGAACCTGCACAGCGGCGGCGAACTCGGCATCGCCACCGCAGCCCACCTCGCCGTGGTCGCCAGCACTCCGTTGCTCAGCCGCGCCATCGACAGCATGTACTACCTGCACGCCGATGACATCGCCGACCCGATCCCGCTCATCGACGGCCGCCTCGCCGTCCCGCGGGGCCCGGGCCTGGGCGTGCGCGTCGACGAGGAGAAGCTGCGGCACTACGCGGCGGTGAACGAGCGGGAGGGCGATCTGACGGGATGACGTCGAGGCGGGACGAGGGCGACCACGGGCTATTCCTTGACCGCCCCCGAGTTCGCCCCCTGCACGAAGTAGCGCTGGAAGCAGAAGAACAGCGCCGCGACCGGCAGGGTCGCCAGCAGGGCCGCCGCCAGCTTCAGCGGGTACTGCGTACCGCCGCCCAGCCCGCCGGAGACAAACCGCGCGAGCCCGGTCGTCAACGTCTCGTACTGGCCGGACTGCGTGGCCACCAGGAAGTGGGTGAACTCGTTCCACGAGCCCTGGAACGACAGGATCGTCAGGGTGATCAGCGCGGGCCGGGCCATCGGCAGCACCACCGACCAGAAGGTCCGGATCACCCCGGCGCCGTCCACCCGCGCGGCCTCCTCGACCTCCCGGGGGATCGACTCGAAGAATTGCTTCATGATGAAGATCCCGGCCGCGTCCACCATCAGCGGAAGGACCATGCCGGTGTAGGTGTCGAACAGCCCGAAGGTGTTCAGCACCAGGAACTTCGGGATCAGCAGCGCCACCCCGGGCACCGCCATCACCCCGATGACGAAGCCGAACAGCAGCGAGCGGCCCCGGAAGCGCAGCCGCGCCAGCGCGTACCCCGCCATCGAGTCGAACAGCACGCGCCCGGCGGTGACCAGGACCGCGACCAAGGTCGAGTTGCCCAGCCAGCGCAGGAACGGCACTCCGTCCCCGGCCTGGCTCAGCCCGAACAGCCGCTGGTAGGCGGCGGTCGTCGGGGTGGTGGGCACCAGTCCGAGGGGATGCGCCGCCGCGTCCGGGTCCGTCTTGAACCCGGTCACCAGCTGGAGCGCGAACGGCAGCAGGTACAGCAGTGCGACGCCCACCACCAGGGCGTATCCCAGCACCCGCAGCGGCAGCGGGAACCGCCCGAGCACCGGGCGCCCCCGCGCCGGGGCGGCGGCCTTGGCCTTGGACTTGGGCTTGGCCTTGGGCTTGACGGCGGCCGTGGCGGCGGTCGTGGCGTTGGCGTTCATCGGTTCCTCCCGGGGCGGGGACCGCGCTCCCGCAGCGCCCAGCGCTGCAGGGCGGTGATGAACAGGATCAGCGCGAGCAGGATGAAGGCGATGGCCGCGCCCTGCCCGAAGTCGGCGCCGTCGAAGGCCGCCGAGTACGACAGGAAGGCCGGCGTCAGCGTCGTGTTGCCCGGAGCGCCCTGGCCCATCACATACACCTGGTCGAAGACCTGCCAGGTGGCGATCGTCCCCAGGGTGAGGACGAGGAAGAGCACCGGCCGCAGCGCGGGCAGCGTGACGTGGCGCAGCATCTGGCGGCGGTTCACGCCCTCGATGGCGGCGGCCTCCTCCACCTCGCGCGGGATGTCCTGGAGGGCCGCGAGGAAGATCAGCATGAAGGTGCCGGATGTCGTCCACACGGCCAGCAGAATGATCGTGCACATCGCGACGGACGGACCGGACAGCCATTCGTACCAGGAAAGGCCCATGAAGGAGTGGTCGGCCAGCACACCCGTGGGGTGGTCGGGGTCGACGATCCCCAGGCCGCCGAGCAGCGTCGAGAGCACCCCGCGCGGGTCGGCGAACCAGTTCGGGCCCTTCACTCCGATCCAGGACAGCAGCGTGTTGACGGCACCACTGCCCTGGAAGAGGAAGAGGAAGACGGTGGAGACCGCGATCGAGCTGGTGACGGATGGGAAGAAGAACGTGGTGCGCAGGGCGCCCCGCGCGCGCAGCAGCCGCTGGTTGACGATCAGCGCCAGCACCAGCGCGAGCCCGGTCTGCAGCGGCACGGTCAGCAGTACGTAGTAGGCGTTGTTGCGCAGCGAGGTCGCGAAGAGGGTGCGGTCGAGACCGTCCTCGGTGAGCAGCGCCCGGTAGTTGTCCAGGCCCACGAACTTGGCCTGCCCGGTGAACGGGTTGGACTGACCGTTCCAGTCCAGCAGGCTGACCCACAGGGCCATCAGGATCGGCAGCACCAGGAACAGGCCGAGGATCAGCACCATGGGGCTGACGAACAGCCAGCCCCAGGCGCCTTCGCCGCGGCGGCGCCCCGCGGGCGGGGTGTTCGGGGTGCGGGGCGCCGCCTTGGGGCCGGACCCGCCGGGCGCGTCGGACGCGCCCGGCGAGCCGGCCGTACGGGGATCCCCGCCGGTGGCCCCGGGGGCCGGGCGGGGATCGGACGACGCGCCGCGAGGGGTGCGGCGCGCCGTACGAGGGGTGGTGCGGAAGGGCATGGCGGCTCAGTCGCCCTTCGCGAGGGTCTGTTCGCCGTTGCGCTGCAGGTCGGCGAGGATCTTCTTCGGGTCCGTGGTGCGCAGCGACTGGAGTTCGGTGTTGAACTGGCTGAGCACCTTCTCGAACCCGGCGACGGTCACCGGGCCCTGCGCGTAGGCGCCTGCGTCGACCCAGGCCCTGGCGTCCGGCTCCTGCTTCGCGTATTCGGCGAGGGCGCTGGTGCGCGAGGGCATCACCCCGAACGCGTCGGCGAACTTCAGCTGCTGCTCACCGGAGCTGAGGTACTTCACCAGGTCCACGGCCGCCGACCGGTGGGCGCTCTCGGCGGCCACGCCCCAGCAGTTGCTGAAGGCCAGCGTGGCCTTCCCGGCCGGTCCCGCGGGCAGCGGGACCACCTTGTACGCCACCTTCGGGTAGTCGAGCTTCATGCCACCGGTCAGCCAGTTGCCCTCGATGGTCATGGCGGCCTTGCCCTTGCCGAGGGCCTCGCCGCCCCAGCTGGTGTCGACCTGCTTGGCATACTTCATCGAGCCGGACCGCAGCAGCGACCTCACGAAGCCGAGCCCCTCGGCGTTCGGCGCGCTGTCGGCGGTCATCTTCGTCTGCTTCGCGTCGGTGATCCATCCGCCCGCCTGCTTCATGAAGACGCCGAGTCGCTGGTACTCGTCGCTGGTGACCAGGCCGGTGACCCCGTCTCCGGTGAGTTTGCCGGCGACCTTCCTCAGCTCGTCCCAGGAGGTGGGGTAGTCCTTCTCGGTCAGCCCCGCCTTCTTCCACAGGTCGGTGTTGATGGCGAGGGCGAGGGTGGAGGTGTCCTTGGGCAGGCACACCAGCTTCCCGTCGTAGGTGAAGGAGGTGCGCAGAGGCTCGGCGAAGTCGTCCGCGTCCTTGATCTTGTCGCCGTACGCGTACAGGGAACCGCCCTTGGCGTAGTTCGCGAACTGGTCGGAGTTGACGTAGAAGACGTCCGGCGGCTTGTGCCCGGCGAAGGACTGGGCCAACTGCTGGTTCATGTCCTTGGCGGCTTCGACGGTCACCTTGTTGCCTGACTGCTTCTCGTACGCGGCCGCGGCCTCCTTGACCGCCTTGGTCTCGGCGTCGCCCGAGGTGGCTATCAGCACCTTCAGGTGCTGTTCGGCGTTGGTGTCCTGCTGCGTCTCCTTGTCGTCACCGAAGCTCGACGAGCAGCCGGTGGCGGCCAGGAGCGCCGCGCAGGTGACGAGGGCGGCGGTGGCCGTGCGGGGGGCCATGATTCCTCCGTGGATTCGGGATGGTACGTGCGGCTCGGGGGGGGTGGAGGAGAGGTGAGGTTCGGGGCGCGGCGCCTCATGGCGCCGGCGCGTCAGGGCACCAACGCGGGAGAGCGCCGGTACGTCAGGGCTTCGGCGCCGGGGTGCTGTCGCGGACGACGAGGGACGGCTCCAGCAGGACGCGCTCCGGTGGCGCGGCCGGGTTGGCCATCCGGGCCAGCAGCAGCCGCACGCACTCACCTCCGACCGCCTCCAGCGGCTGGGCGACCGTGGACAGGGAGGGCGAGAGGATCCCGGCGGTCGGCGAGTCGTCGAAGCCGACCACGGCGACGTCCCGGCCCGGGACGGCGTCCCGCTCGCGCAGCGCGTGATAGCAGCCGAGCGCCAGCATGTCGCTGGCCGCGACCACCGCCGTGACACCCGCGTCCAGTAAGGGCTTCACGGCGATCCGGGCCGCCTCGACGTCCCCCGCGCTCTCCGCGCGCCGTCCGCGCGTCGGGAGCCCGTGCCGGCGCATGGCCCGCTGCCAGCCCTCGGCACGGTCGTCACCGACGCCGGAGCCGCGCGGCCAGCCCAGGAAGGCGATCCTGCGGTGCCCGAGGGCGACCAGGTGCTCCACGGCGGCGTCCGTGCCCGAGGCACCGTCGACGTCGGCCCAATCACCGATCTGCCGCCCCGACCACATCCGGCCGAAGCCGACGAACGGTACGCCCCGCTTGGCCAGCCACGCCTGGCGGGGATCCTGGCGGGCGGTGTTGCTGAGCACGAAGCCGTCGACGTCGTGCCGGCCGAGCAGTTCCTCGTACCCATCCAGGCTCGGGCCGCCGGGCGGGCAGGCGAACAGCAGTATCCGGTAGCCGGCCTCGTCGGCGGCCTGCGACAGGGCGTGCAGGAAGCGGTCCATGACCGGGGCCGTGTCGCCCCCCGGGACGGGCTGGATGCCGTAGCCGATCAGCTTGCTGGAGCGGGTGCGCAGCGTCTGCGCGGCACGGCTCGGGCGGTAGCCCATCTCGTCGATCACCGCGCGGACTCGCTCCAGGGTCTCGGGGCGCAGCAGGTCCGGGGAGTTGATCGCGTTGGACACGGTCTGCGGGGAGACACCGGCCCGGCGGGCGACCATGGCGAGGGTCACCGGGCCGCCCTTGGGCGAGGGACTGCTGGTGGAGCGGGGCATACGGGTCTCCGGCGTACGAGGGTCTGAACCTGGTCCTACGAGCTTGATTTGAGCGTTCCAAAGGCATTGTCAGCGCTCTGAGGAGGCCGTTAGTGTCTTTGGATCGATCTAATGCTGAGAGGTTCTACTCCTTTGGACACCACTGTCAAGGCCCAGGACACCAAAGAACCGGTCACGGCCCCCGCTTCGGTGGCCGCGGCCCTACAGCCGTTCCTGCACGACGCGGTCGTCACGCTGTACGCGCCGAGCTTCGTGGTCTCGCGCGCGGACGGACAGCTCGACGGGGGTGCGGACGGCTTCTACCACGGCGACGGCAGGGCGCTGTCCCACCTGACCGTCACGGTGGGGTCCATTGCCCTGGCGCCGGTCGGCGGCGGGCTCAGGGGAGCCGACCGGGCGGACTTCCGGGCGATCCTGCGGGGGCTCGGGGAGGTGACGCCCGACCCGGCGGTGGCCCTGAACCGCCGCCGGACCGTCGCCTCCGGGCGGCTGGAGGAGCGCTTCGAGGTCACCAACGCGGGCACCCGGCGGGTCGGTTTCCGGCTCGCGGTCACGGCCGGCACGGACCTCGCCCCGATGGAGCGGGTGAAGTCGGGTCACGTCCTGGATCCGGTGCCGGCGCGGGCCGAAGGCGCGGAAGGCGCCGGGGGCAGCGGTCTGGTGTGGTCCCGCGACGAGTTCGCCGTACGCCTGGTCAGCGAGCCCGCGCCGGACGCCCTTGACGCGCCGGAGGGCCGGCTGTCGTACGACGTCGCACTGGACCCCGGCGCCTCATGGACGGTGACGCTGCGCTGCACGGCGGCGTACGCGGACGGTGACCAGTTCCCGGCCGCCCCGGCGGACGCCGTACCCTGGCGCACCCCGGCCCTGCGCAGCGCGGACCGGCGCTTCGACCACTGGCTGGACCAGTCGGTCGCCGACGCGGACCGGCTGCGCCTGGTGGACCCCCGGTCCGCGGAGGGGCGCACGGGGGGCGTTGATCAGTTCCTGGCCGCCGGAGCTCCGTGGTTCCTGACCCTCTTCGGCCGCGACTCGTTGTGGGCCGCTCGTATGCTGCTCCCGCTCGGCACCGAGCTCGCGGCCGGTACGCTGCGCACGCTCGCCCGCCGCCAGGGGGCGGTGGCCGACCCCGCCACGGAGGAGCAGCCGGGGAAGATCTTGCACGAAGTGCGGCGCGGCACCCAGAACTTCACCGACACCTTCGCCGTCCCGCCGGTGTACTACGGCACGGTCGACGCGACCCCCCTGTGGATCACACTGCTCCACGACGCCTGGCGCTGGGGCCTGGCCCCCGAGCAGGTGGAACAGTTGCTGCCGCACACCGAGTCGGCGCTCGCGTGGATCCGCGACCAGGCGGCCGCGGCCGGCGACGGCTTCCTCAGGTACGTCGACCGGACCGGGCGGGGCCTGGCCAACCAGGGCTGGAAGGACTCCGGCGACGCCATCCGCCATCGCGACGGCCGGCTCGCCGACCCGCCGATCGCGCTGTGTGAGGTGCAGGCGTACGCGTACGAGGCGGCGCGGGGCGGAGCGGCGCTGCTGCGCGCCTTCGGGCGGCCGGGTGCGGACGCGTGGGAGCAATGGGCGGAGGGGCTCGCCACCCGCTTCCGGAAGCGCTTCTGGGTGGAGGACGCGCAGGGCCCGTACCCGGCGGTCGCGCTGGACCGCGACGGCCGGCCGGTGGACTCGGTCACCTCGGGCTTCGGCCACCTTCTCGGAACGGGCCTGCTGAACCAGGAGGAGAGCGCGGCGCTGGCGGCCCGGTTGACCGGCCCCGGCCTCGACTCGGGCCACGGTCTGCGCACCTTGAGCAGCGACTCGGTGGGCTTCAACCCGTACGGCTACCACATTGGTTCCATCTGGCCGCACGACACCGCGATCGCTGTGCACGGCCTGGTCAGGGCCGGCTTCCCGGACGCCGCGGCGCCGCTGGCGGCGGGCCTGCTGACGGCGTCGGCGGGGTTCGCCGGACGCCTGCCCGAGCTCTTCGCAGGCCACGGCGCCGCGGCGGGCCCGCACCCCGCCCCCTACCCCGCCTCCTGCCGCCCCCAGGCATGGGCGGCCGCTTCCTCGGTCCTGGTGCTGCGCTCGGCCCTCGGCCTGGACGCGGACGTCCCGGGCGGCACGGTCACGGTGGCCCCCGCCTTCGCCGGGGCGTACGCCCCGCTGACGGTGACGGGGCTCCAGGTCGGCGGCGCCCGGCTGGACATCGCGCTGGCGGCGGACGGAGCGGTGAACGTGACGGCACCGGAGGAGCTGACGGTGGTCTCAGGCTGACGCGGCGCCCCCGATGCCCCGGCGACGGCTCCGCGCGGCGGCAAAGGCGCCGAGGCCCGTCGCCCGGGCAACGTTCGACGAACGTTGCCCGGGCGAACCGAGGGCTGCCCCGGGGCCGACACGGCCCGGGGCCCCCGGCTCTGCCCAGGGGCGAAGTGACCGGCGGTAGCCCTTGGTCGTACTCGCCTGTGCTCAGTCCTTGTAGTCGGGGGCGATCCGCTCGACCATCCGGAGCAGTGCCGCCCAGGCGAGGTCGTACGCCTTGTCGTCCTGGAGGTCGGAACTGTCGTCCTCGCCGGCCAGTTGGCGCGCGGTGAGTCGGCAGATATCGGGGTGGGGAATGATGAGCTCGGAGCCGGCGGCCGTGGCCGCGGTCTGTATCTCGCATGCCTTGTCGAGGTAGTACATGCGCAGGAACGCTTGGGCTGGGGTCTCGCCGACCGTGAGCAGGCCGTGGTTGCGCAGGATCATCGCCGGGTGGTCGTCGAGGTCGGCGACGAGTCGCTGCTGTTCGGCGAGGTTGAGGGCGACGCCCTCGTAGTCGTGGTAGCCGAGCCTGCCGTAGAACTCCATGGAGATCTGGTTGAGCGGGAGGAGGCCGTCCTCCCGCGCGGCGACCGCGCAGCCGGCCTTGGTGTGGGTGTGCAGGACGCAGTGGGCGTCGGGGCGGGCGGCGTGGATGGCGCTGTGGATGACGAAACCGGCGGGGTTGACGGGGTGCGGGGTGTCCTCGACGGGCCGGCCGGAGAGGTCGACCTTGACCAGGTTCGACGCGGTGATCTCCTCGAAGAACAGGCCGTAGGGGTTGATCAGGAAGTGGTGCTCGGGTCCGGGGAGCCGGACGGAGATGTGCGTGAAGATCAGGTCGGTCATCCGGAAGTGCGCCACGAGGCGGTACACGGCGGCGAGTTCGCGGCGCAGGCGGTGTTCCTCGTCGGAGGTGGCCTGGGCGGTGTGGTCGGTGCGGAGTATCACTTCGGTCATGAGTGATCCTTCTTCTCGTGGGTCTGATGGCCGGCCGGACCCCGGGCTGGTTCGCCCGGGGTCTGTGTCGGTGAGTGGGCCGCCGACGCCGTCGGTTTGATCAGGCCGCGCTGAATTCGGGGGTGCTGGTGGGCTCTCCCGCCAGGCGGCGGCGCCATGCCTCGACGACGGCTTCCTCGGTCGGCCTGGTCATGAGGCTGACGGCCACGTAGGCGATGAGGTTGGCGAGCAGGCCGTAGTAGACCGGTTCGTTGGCGAGGAATCCCTCGGTCACCATAAAAGTGATCACGGTGGCGCCACCCGCGACCATCGCGGCCATGGCGCCGGGCAGGTTTCCGCGCCTCCAGATCAGGCCGCCGAGGATGGGGACGAGCAGGCCACCGACGAGCAGGTTGTAGGCGACGGTGAGGGCCTCGATGACGTCCCCGAGGAGGCAGGCGATGACCATGGAGGCCACGCCGAGGATGACGATGGCCAGGCGGTTGGAGCCGATCTCGTCCTGGTCCTCCGGGCTGACAGGGGCCTCCTGGCGGCCGCGGTGGCGCAGCCGGGCCCAGATGTCATTGTTGGCGACGGTGGCGGAGGCGATCAGGGCGCCGCTGGCGGTGGACATCATCGCGGACAGGGCGGCGGCCAGGACCAAGCCCCTGATTCCGGTGGGCAGGGCGTGCTTGACGATGGTGGCGAATGCCTCGTCGGCGCTGGCCAGGTTGGGGTAGAGCACCTTGGTGGCCATGCCGATGAAAGCTCCGGCGAGGGCATAGACGAGACAGTAGACGCCGGCGACGGTGCCGCCCCAGGCGGCGACCTTGTCGGTGCGGGCGGTGAAGACCCGCTGCCAGATGTCCTGCCCGATGAGCATGCCGAAGGTGTAGATCAATACGAAGGTGAAGATGGCCTGTCCGCCGATGGAGGTCGGGGAGAGGTAGCCGTGCGGGAGACGGTCGGCCATGGCGGCGAGTCCGCCGGCCTTGACCACTGCGATGGGCAGCAGCAGGACGAGGACGCCCAGGCTCTTGACCACGAACTGGACCATGTCGGTGAGCGTGATGGACCACATGCCGCCGAGCGCCGAGTAGCCGACGACGATCGTGCCACCGATGACGACCGCGACCCAGCGCGGAACATCGAACAGGACGTCGAAAACGCTCGCGTAGGCGATGGTGGAGGTCACGGCCAGCATGAGGGTGTAGACCCACATGACGACGCCGGAGACGACGCTGGCGGCGTCGCCGTAGCGCAGGGAGAGCATCTCGGCGACGGTGTAGACCCGCAGCCGGGCGATCCGGGCGGAGAAGAAGACGCTCAGGGCCAGCAGCCCGAGTCCGATGGAGAAGACCATGGCGGCGCCGGAGATGCCGTAGGTGTAGCCCAGGCGTACGCCGCCGATGGTGGAGGCGCCGCCCAGGACGACGGCGGCCATCGTGCCGGTGTACATGAGGGGGCCCAGGCGTCGTCCAGCGACCAGGAAGTCGCTCTTGGAAGCGGCGCGTTTCTTGCCCCACCAGCCCACGCCGACGATGCCCAGCAGGTATCCGGCCATGACGAGGTAGTCGACGGTCAACGGGGTCCTCCGATTCGCTGCGGCCGGCGCCTGATGCGCGAAGCCGTCACAGGGGCTGTTTCGGGGAAGGGCAGCGGCTGCGCGCCATGTGGGGAGACCGGCGGCGCAGCACTGGGGAGAGGGGAGAGATGGGGAGGTGATGTGCACATGGGCAAGGGCCAGGGGTGGTGCCCTGCTGTCACCCGACCGTAGCTACCGGTCGTCCTGTTGCTGAAGTGCGGGTTTCATCCAATATGGAGTCGTCCGTTGGATGAAACCGGCACTCCTGCGCAGTGCCGCCGGGCTGGGAGGATGCCTCCTCATGACCGAGACCGAGCAGCCGTCCGTTCCCCTCAGCGTGCTGCTGGCCGACCCGGAACTGGGCCTGTGCCAGGTCGCCGGACCGGCCGAGGAGCGCCGTATCAGCACCGTCGGCACCACGGAGATCGATGACCCCACGCCCTACCTCGTCGGCGGCGAGCTCCTCCTGACCGCAGGGGTTCGCCTCCCGCGCTCCGCGGACAGCATCGACACCTACGTGCGGCTCGTCGTCGCCGCCGGGGTGGCCGCGCTCGGGTTCGGCGTCGCCCCCGTACACGAGGAGGTGCCACCCGAACTCGCCGCCGCCTGTGACCGCCACGGGCTGCCGCTCCTGCGGCTGCCGCCGGCCACACCGTTCGTGGCGGTCGGGCAGGCCACGTACGCCGCCATCGCCGAGGCCCGCAACCGTGAGCTGAGGGACATCTCCAAGGCTCAGTCGGCCCTTGCCTCCGCTGCTGCCCGTCCGGATGCGCTCCAGGCCGTACTCACCCAGCTCAGCACCCACACCAGGGCCTGGGCGGTGCTTTTCGACGCCCAGGGCAACGAACTGTTCAGCGCCGGTCCTCGCCCCCCGGCTCCCGCACCGCGGCGCGTGCGCGACCTCGCCGTACGCACCACCGCGCGCACCAGCCGACGTCACGCGGCGGACAGACCAGCTCCTCCCGCGGCGGCAGCGGATCACCACGGGGGCATCCACCTGACCGTCCACACCCTGCCCGGCGCTGACGGCGCCACCACGCCGCTGGCCCTCGGCCAGGCCACCACCACGGCCCCGACTCTGGTCCACCGCCAGGTGACCAGTACGGCGACCGTCCTGCTGGCCCTGCTCACCAGCCCGCGGCACGCCCTGGGCACCGATACTCACAGCGTCGGCGCACTGGTACGGCTGATGCTCGGGGCCTCCCCTGCCCAGGTAGCGCCCGCCCTGGCCCCCGCCGGCCGAACGAGCGGCGAGCACTGGATCGTGGTCCACGGACGGCACATCCCCAGACGCTCCACACCGGCACCGCCGACCGCGCCGACCGGTGACGATCCGGCCCAGCTCGCGACGCTGGGCACCGCGCTGGGCACGCCGTACCTGTACATCGACGGCCCTGGCCTGAGGGCGCTGGTCCCCAGCGCACCGGACACCCGGCCCAGCGCCCCCGTGCAGGCCGCCGACCTTGGGTGGGTCCTGGGCTTCAGCGCGCCCGCAGCCGTCCCCGACCTGCCACAAGCCGACCGCCAGGCCGAACTCGCCCTGCAGCGCGCGATCGCCGCGGCTGCCCCCGCCGTCGTGCACTCCTCCGACCCGCTCGGCCTTGATGCGATCGTCGCGCCCGCCGACGCCCAAGAGCTCGCCCGGATCCGCTTCGCCCCGCTGGACCAGGCCGGCTCACCGGGCGCCACGGTCCTCCTGGACACCCTGCGGACCTGGCTGAACCTGCACGGCAGCTGGGACCGCGCCGCGGCAGCCTTGCAGGTCCACCGCAACACCGTGCGCCACCGCCTCGCTCGGGTCGCCGAACTCCTCGACGTCGACCTGCGGGACCCGGGCGTCCGCATGGAACTCTGGTTCGCCCTGCGCTGGCTGCCCGACGGGCATCGCACACACCACCCTTGACCGGCACACCTGAGCGGCCACGGGCGGCGTCACAGTTGGGTGCCGCCGCCGTCCACCGCGAGCTCGGCGCCGGTGGTGTAGGTCGCGTCGAAGGCGAGGAAAACGGCGGCACGCGCGACCTCCTCCGGATTCCCTACGCGCCCCATCGGAATCTGCGCGGCGAAACCGGCCACCATTTCATCCGCCACCTCCGCGGGCAGCCTCTCGTACAGAATTCCTGTGTCGATCGGCCCCGGGCTCACCGCATTGACACGTATGCCGCGCGGCAGCAGTTCACGAGCCCAGGTTCGCGCCATCGACCGGAGGGCCGCCTTGCTCGCCGAGTAGACACTGTGGTCCGACTGCCCCAGCACGTCCAAGACCGAGGTGGTCAGCACCACCCCGCTGCCCTCGGCCAGCAGCGGCAGCAGCCGCTGCAAGGTGAAGTAGGGCCCCTTGGTGTTGGCCGCGAAGATGGCGTCGTACATCTGCTCGGTCGTCGCCTCGAACGACACCGAGTCGGTGATGCCCGCATTCAGGAACACCGCGTCCAGTTGACCGAACGCCTCCTCGACCTTCCCCGCCAGGGCGTCGATATCGGCTTTTGAGGTGGCGTCGCTGCGAACCGCGATCAGCCCCTCTTTGCCCGCCGTTTCCAGCGCGGCTTCCTTACGCCCCGTGACCATCACCTGAGCACCCTCGGCCGCCAGCAGACGTGCGATCGACAGGCCGATTCCACTACTGCCACCGGTGACGAGGGCGCGCTTTCCGTCGTAATTTCCCATGTTCCGATTCAAATCCGGGACCGGCGACGGCGTCCAAGACCTGATCCGCAACCCGTCATGCGCCTACTGCATGGGGGTAGGCTCGAGGCGTGCGCGTTCCCGGCTCGGACCTCGATCTGCGGCTCGTCGGCTACTTCACGGTCGTCGCGGAGCACGCCAACTTCGGCCGTGCCGCCGCGGTGCTGCACGTCGCGCAGCCGTCCCTGAGCCGCCAGATCCGTACGCCGGCTGCGGCACCGACACCCCACGGCCCGCATCCGCACCCGCCACCTGGAGTGGAACGACGCCCACGCCCTCACCGACCGCCGCGTGGACGCCCTGGTCGCCCGCGCCCCACTGCCCTTCCCCACCGACCGGCTGCGCCTCACCGAGCTGTGGACCGAGCCACGGGTCCTGGTCGTCTCCACGGACCACCGCCTGGCCGGAAAGGAATCGGTAACCGTCGACGACCTCAGCGAAGAAGTTCTGCCGCAATGCCCGAGCGCGGTCCCGCAATGGAGCGACTTCGCCCGCCTGGAGCCGCGCCCGGATGGCGTTCCGGCTCGCAGTGCGCCGATCGACTACGAATCGTTCGAGGACAAGCTCGACCTGGTCGCCGAGGAGCGGACGGTCTTGATTCTGGCCGCCGGCGACCGGCGGCCCCAACTGCGCCCCGGCCTGACCACCGTGCCCATCGAGGGCATCGACCCGGTCCGCGTCGTCCTGGCGACCCGCGCGGCCGATGCCAACCCTCTGATCACCGATTTCCTGAACGCCTGGCCATCCGACACGCCCACTCCTCGGGGTCACTGAGCAGGGCACAGGGGACCGGGCCGGCCGGGCTGTCAGCGGTAGTGGAGGTAGTGGCGGCGGACGCCGCGGAACACCGCCAGCTCACTCCCCCAGGCCGCCGCCACCTCGTCCGCCCCGGCGCCCGCGTCGATCATCGTGCGCACCCGCGTGCTGCCCGTCAGCCGGTCGATGCTGTGGTCGGGCCGCCAGGCGAAGTCGCTCCACACACGCTTCGCGGTCACCAGGAGCGCCACGCCCGTGTACACGGGGTCGTACACGTCGCGGTCGCGGACGTGGAGCTGCACGCCGCCCACCGTCGTTCCCTGGAACTTCGAGAAGGTGGGGGCGAAGTACGCCTCACGGAACTCCACCCCCGGCAGGTCGAGGGCGTTCGCAGCCTCGGCCCACCGGGCGTCGATGCCCTCGGCCCCGAGCAGTTCGAAGGGACGGGCCGTGCCGCGCCCCTCCGACAGGTTGGTGCCCTCGAAGAGGCACGTCCCGGAGTAGACGAGGGCGGTGTCCGGTGTCGGCATGTTCGGGCTGGGAGGCACCCAGGGCAGACCGGAGGCGTCGTAGAAATCCGAGCGCCGCCATCCGGTCATGGGCACCGTCTCCAGGTGCACCGGGGTCCGCAGGAACTCGCCGTTGAACAGCCGTGCCAGCTCCGCGACCGTCATGCCGTGCGCCTGGGCGATGGGCTGACGGCCGACGAAAGACGCGAACTCCTTGTGCAGCACGGGGCCGAGCGCGCCGCGTCCCGTCATCGGGTTGGGCCGGTCCAGGACCACGACGCGCTTGCCCGCGAGCTGTGCGGCCTCCATGCAGTCGTAGAGCGTCCAGATGTACGTGTAGAAGCGCGCGCCCACGTCCTGGATGTCGAACACCACGGTGTCGACGCCGGAGGCGGTGAAGATGTCGGCCAGCGGCCCGCCGTTTTTGAGATAGGTGTCGTACACCGGCAGGCCCGTCGCCGGGTCGTCGTAGCGGCCCTCCGATCCGCCCGCCTGCGCGGTTCCGCGGAAACCGTGCTCGGGTCCGAAGACGGCGACCAGGTTCACGCGGTCGTCCGCGTGCATCACGTCGACGATGTGGCGTACGTCGCGGGTCACGCCCGTCGGGTTGGTGACGATGCCGACCCGTTGGCCGTGGAGCAGTGCGTATCCGTCCTCGGCGAGGCGTTCGAAGCCGGTGCGCAGCCGGTGGCCGTCGCCCCGAGCCGCGGCGGCCGGTGCGGCGGCGGCCGCACCCGTGACGGTCAGGGCGCCCGCGGCGGAGCCGGCGGCCAGCAGATTGCGTCGGGACAGGCTCATGGGAGGAATCCGTTTCCTGAGGAGGGTCTGTTCGGGGTTCAGGTGGGGCGGACGAAGGCCGTGTGGGCACGCGTCGCCGTCCGGCGCGTGGGGGTCAGGCGGTGGCTTCGTCGAGGAGTTCCAGCACATGCCGGTAGGGGCGACCTGTGGCACGGGTCATGCCCATCTCACAGGTGCGGTTGCAGGAGGCGTACGCGTCGTATGTTCCGGCGGTGATCTCGGCGGCCTGAGCCGCGGTGGCGGCCGCTGTGACCTCTGGGTGAAGCAGACCGCGGTCCCCGGCGAAGGCACAGCAGCCCCAGTGGTCGGGGACGGTGACCTCCTCGCCGACGGCCGCCGCCAGGGTGCGCAAGGCGCTCTCGATGCCCAGGTGCACGGTGGAGCAGGTGGGGTGCAGGGCGAGGGTGCGCAGGCGGCGGGGTTCGGGCAGGGCGGGGAGCAGGTGATCGACGGTGAAGACGACGCTGTCGACGAACTTCAGCGAGGCGAAACGGGCGCCGTCGGACTCCGGGAGCGCGTCGGGCAGTTGCTCCAGGCCGTGAGTGCAGGAGGAAGCGTCGCAGACCACGGGGAGTCTGCCGTGGCCGCTCGCCTCCCACAGCGCCTTCAGGGTGCGGGAGGCCATGGTCCGGTAACCGGTGGTGTAGCCCTTGGACTGCCAGGGAGTGCCGCAGCACAGTCCGGCCAGCTCGCCGGGCACGGTGAGGGGAACGCCCGCTCGTTCGCACAACCGCAGGAAGGCGGCCGCCGAGCCCGCCGCCCCACCGGGAGCCGCCTCGGGAGCGAAGACGCTGCCGATGCAGGCGGCGAAGAACACCGCACGTGGCTCGGCCGGGCGCTGGGGGCCGGGCCGGGCCGGGCCACCGCGGGGGATGTCGTCGGCCCAGGCGGGAACCAACTCCCCCGCCCCGAGCCGGCGGGCCGCACCGGTGGCGGCGCGCAGTGCGGGGGTGGGGAGAGCGTGGGCGGTGTTCAGCGCGGCGCGCACGCCTTTGACCGCGGTCGCCCAGTGCCGGGCGGCGGCGTTCCCGGCACGTTGTGCGACGGCGCCGTGGCGTTCGGCGCGCAGGTGTTTCATGACCACGCCGGTGTCGATGGCGACCGGGCAGGCGGTGACGCACAGGCTGTCGGCGGCGCAGCTGTCGACGGCCGCGTAGGTGTAGTCGGTCTCCAGGGCGCGGCGGCGTTCCTCGTCGCCGGCCAGCGTGGCCAGCGCGATCTCCCGTTGGAGGGCGATGCGCTGACGGGGTGTCGTGGTGACATCCGCGGTGGGGCAGACGGGCTCGCAGTAGCCGCACTCGACGCAGGCGTCGAGTGCGGGATCGACCTGCGGGACGCTCTTGAGGCTGCGCAGGTGGGCGGCCGGATCGTCCTCCAGGATCACGCCCGGGTTGAGCACGCCGCGCGGGTCACACAGCCGCTTCAGCTCGCGCATGATGTCGTACAGGTCGTCGCCGTACTGGCGGCGGACGAAGGGGGCCATGGCGCGGCCGGTGCCGTGCTCGGCCTTCAGCGTGCCCCCGGCGTCCAGGACGAGATCGACCATGGCGTCGGTGAACCGGGCGTAGCGCTCGATCTCCCGGGCGGAGTCGAAGTCCTGGGTGAGCATGAAGTGGAGGTTGCCGTCGCGGGCGTGGCCGAAGGTCACCGCGTCCTGGTAGCCGTGCCGGTCGAAGAGTCCGATGAGTCCCTCACAGGTGCGGGTCAGCCGTTCCATCGGCACCGCGATGTCCTCCAGGAGCGCCGTGGTTCCGGGACGGCGGGCACCCGCGACCGCGGTGTACAGGCCCTTGCGCAGGTGCCAGAGCCGGGCCCTGACGCGCGGATCGCGGACGAGCGACGTACCGGTGACGGCGGGGAGGCGCTCCAGGACCGGCCGCGCGGCCGCCAGCGTCTCCCCCAGCGGTTCGGCGCCGTCCTCGGCGAACTCGACCAGCAGGGCCGCGTGCCCCTCCACGCGCAGACCGTGCAGCTCGTCGACCGGATTCGAGGACTGCTGCGCCACCCGCAGTGATGCGGCGTCGAGGAGTTCGGCGGTGCGGACGCCGGCGGCCAGCAGCGCCGGCAGGGCGTCGGTGGCCTCGGCGAGGCCGGGCAGTACCAGCAGGCCGGTGGCGGTGTGCGGCAGCAGGGGGACGGTGCGGAAGACCGCCTCCGCCACGAAGGCGAGGGTGCCCTCGCTGCCGATCATGAGGTGGGCGAGGATGTCGACCGGATCGCTGTGGTCCACGAACGAATTGAGCCCGTAACCCAGGGTGTTCTTCATCGAGAACAGCCGCTCGATGACGGCACGGGAGGCGGCGGAGGCGCGGACGCGGTCGCGCAACCGCAGGAGTCCCGCGTGCAGTTCGGGCTCGCGGGCGCGCAGAGCTTCGTCGGCGTCGGGGGCCGCGGTGTCGACCACGGTCCCGGACGGCAGCACGAACCGCAGGGACTCCATGGTGCGGTAGGCGTTGTCCTGGGTGCCGCAGTTCATGCCGCTGGAGTTGTTGGCGACCAGGCCGCCGATGGTGCAGGCGGACTCGCTGGCCGGGTCCGGGCCGAGCCGACGCCCGTACCGGGCGAGCCGCGCATTGGCCTGGCGCACCGTCAGGCCGGGTTGCAGCCGGATGCGCAGACCCTCGTCGAGGACCTCCGCGCCGCGCCAGTGACCGCGGACGTCCACGAGGATGCCGTCACCGCTCGCCTGCCCCGACAGGCTGGTGCCGCCCGAGCGCAGGGTGAGCGGCAGCCCGGCTGCGTCGGCCCCGGCCATCAGGGCTCCCACCTCGGCCGCCGACGCGGCGCGCACCACGGCCCGCGGCGTGAACAGGTACGGCGAGGCGTCGTGGGCGGCCGCGACCCTGCGCGGCACATCGGTCGTCACCCTGGACGGGTCGCTGACGCACGCGGCCAGAAGCTCGGCCAGGCGGGCGTCGTCCCCTTCCGGGGCAGGCGGCGCGGGGACAGTCGGGGTGGAGGGGGTCATGGGTCCTCGATGCCGGGATGGGGGTCAGTGCGTGATGCGCAGCAGGCGTGGCGGCTGCGCGGCGGGTTCGCACGGGCGCAGCGGCAGCAGGCCGGGCGTGATGCTGCCCAGGAGCGTGGCGCGGCGGGCTCCGGTGCCCGAGCGGAGCGTACCGGGCAGGCCGTTCACCGTGAAGAAGCCGAGCACGGCGAAGGCCAGGGCCTCCTTGGCGTCGGAGGGCAGGCCCAGGGCGTCGCTGGGGCGGACCGGCACGCCCGGCAGTGCCTCGGTGATCATGTGCATCAGCACCGGGTTGCGGGCGCCGCCGCCGGAGACGACGAGTTCGGTGACGCCGTGCGTGCGGCAGGCGTCCGCGACGGTGACGGCGGTGAGCCGGGTCAGGGTGGCCAGGACGTCCTCGGGCCGGGGCGTGGGCACGGCGTCGAGGGCCCTTTGCAGATAGGGCAGGTGGAAGTGCTCCTTACCGGTGCTCTTGGGTGCGGGCCTGCGGTAGTAGGGGTCGTTCAGCAGGAAGGCGAGCAGGTCGGGATCGGTTCGACCGGCGGCGGCCCTGCGGCCGTCCTCGTCGTAGGCGGCGGCGCCCGCGGTGAAGTGCCGTACGGCGGCGTCCAGAAGGGCATTCGCCGGCCCCGTGTCGAAGGCCAGGGGGTCGGTGCCGGGGGCGACGACGGTGACGTTGGCGATGCCGCCCAGGTTGAGTGCGGCGGGGGTGCCGGGCAGGGCGCGAAGCAGCAGTGTGTCGGTCATGGCGACCAGTGGGGCGCCCTGACCACCGGCGGCGACGTCCCGGCTGCGCAGGTCGGAGACGACGGGAAGGCCGGTCGCTTCCGCGATCCAGGCCGGCTGGCCGAGTTGGAGGGTGCCGCGGACGGTGCCGTCCTCCACCCAGTGGTGCATGGTCTGGCCGTGCGAGACCACCAGGTCGGCGATGCCGTCGCACAGTTCGTGCAGGGCGTGTCGGGCGGCGTCGGCGAAGGCATGGCCGATGCCGGTGTCCAGGGCGCAGACGGCCTGGACGGTGGTGGCCGCCGGCGGGAGGGTGGCGGCGATCAGGTCGCGCAGGTCGCCGGGGTAGGGCCGGGAAAGGTGACCGAGCGGCCGCAGGCGCAGAATGTCGCCGTCCAGGGCGAGGTCGGCGGCGGCTGCTTCGATGGCATCGTAGGAGGTGCCCGACATCAGCCCGATCACGCGCATGGCGCCTCCTGTCCCACGTTCCGCCGCGCGGGCACGGGCGGCTGCGGTTGCTGCATGGCTTCTTCTCCCAAGGTGCTGTCGCTGTACAGGGTGCGGAGACCGCGGGGCCCCCGCATCCGGCCGGTCGCGTGCTCCGTCACTCCGGGCCGACGGCCGCCGCCGCACGGTCGGGTCCCGACTGGTCGGCGCTCTCCGAGGCCCCGGCGGTCTCGGGAGCGCGGTGGAACAGGCTCATCAGGCCGCCGACGACCAGGGTGACCACCACGCCGATCGGGACCAGCCACTGGGCGGCGATCGCGGTGGGAACGGTGGCCCCGGCCACGGTGACGTCGATCTTCACCTCGCGCACGATGTAGGTCATGACCGCGACTGTCGCCACGAAGGCCACGATGGAGTCGACCTCGTTGGCACGCCTGACGAGCCGTCCGAGGAGGAACGCGCCGAGGAGCGCGCCGTAGGTGTAGCCCGCGATGGTCAGGCCCGTGAGATAGACGTTGCCGGTGCTGGTGCTGAAGGCGCAGGCGAACACCGCCATCAGCACTGCCCACACCAGTGTCATCACCCGGGCGAGCCTGAGCAGGAACTCCTCGGACGGCGCGCCGCGGAAGAAGCTGTGGATGATGTCGGCGACCGTCGAGTTCGACATCGAGTTCAGCGCCGAGGACAACGAGCCCATCGCCGCGCCGAGGATTCCGGCCACGATCAGGCCGGAAATCACCACGGGCAGGCCGTGGAGGATGAAGTCCGGGTACAGGTTGTCGGAGCTGGCCAGGCCCAGCTCCTTGACGCTCTTGCCCTGGTTGTACGACCACAACAGGGCGCCGACCAGGGAGAACGCGGCGAACTGGACGGTGACGAAGACACCGGAGGCGATCATGGCCTTCTGGCCGTCGCGCAGGGTCCGGGTGGCCAGGATGCGCTGGACGATCAGCTGGTCGGAGCCGTGGCTGGCCATCGCGAAGATGGCACCGCCGACGATCGCGGTCGGCAGAGCGAACGGGCTGGTGAGGATGTGGGCGAGCCCGAAGTCGGTGTCGAACAGCTGGAACCTGCCGGCGTGCAGGGCGTCCGCGAAGCCGGCCCCACCGACGTGGCTGGACAGCACCGCGATGGCGAGGATCGCGCCACCCAGGTACAGAGCCATCTGAATGGCGTCGGTCCAGATGACCGCCTTGATGCCGCCGAGGTAGGTGTAGACGACGGTGATCAGCGTGAGGACGACGATGATGACCCGGTAGCCGACGTGCACTCCGAACTCGTCGAGCAGCAGCTTGATCGGGAGCGCGGAGGCGAACAGCCTCACCCCCTCGGCCAGGAGCCGCGTGAAGACGAAGGTCACCGAGGCGAGCCCCTGCATCTTGAGCCCGAACCGGTCACGCAGGTACTGGTAGGCGCTGACGAACCCGCCACGCTTGTAGAGGGGGATGAGCACGGTGGCCACGACGACGCGGCCGATGACGTAGCCCAAGGCGAGTTCGACGTTGCCGAAGGCCTGGCCGCTGTAAGCGCCACCGGGCACGCTGATGACCGTGAGCACGCTGGTCTCGGTGGCCACCACGGAGAACGAGACCGTCCACCACGGCACGTGGCTCTCACCGACGAAATAGTCCTTCGACGTCTTCTGCCGGCCGGCCAGCCGCAGTCCGATCGCCGCGATGGCGATCAGATAGACGACGACCACGACGAGGTCGAGTTGGCGCACGCTCACTCCTAAACAGCGGCCGACGATGTCAACGGCAGGGTGGGGACGATGGGTGTCGCCCGCCTTACACGGGCGATGTGGGGTTCGTGCGGTGCCGATGCGTCCAGCGCCAGCAGGCCTGCGCCGTCCAGCGGGTCCCCGAGCGGGGACCGCAACGGGAGGGGGTGCGGGCAGTCGGTGAGCGCCGACCGCAGCGGACCGAGGAGCGGTTCGCCGAGGCCGGTGAGTCCGCCGGTGATGGTGACGGCGGGGGCGTCGCCGCCGATTCGGCGGGCGGCGGCGAATACGGCCTCGGCGAGCGCTCCGGCGGCATCCCGGACGATCGCGGACGCCGTCGCGTCACCCTCGGCGGCCGCCCGTGCCACGTCCGGGGCGAAGGACGCGATGGTGCGGGCTTGGTTGCCGTCTCGGCTGACGGCCGAGGGCAGCCGATCGGGGTCGCCGAAGCGCTCGACGGCGGCGGCCAGCAACGCGGTGGCCGGTCCGCGCCCGTCGTGAGCATGCAGCGCGGCCCGCAGTCCGGCGGCACCGATCCAGGCGCCGCCCCCTTCGTCACCGAGCCAGGGACCCCAGCCGTCCACCCGGGCGTACGCCCCGCCGTCCCCGATACCGACGGCGACGGAACCGGTGCCGATCGCGAGCACCACGCCCAGGCCACCGCCCAGGGCGCCCGCGTGGGCGGTGACGGCGTCGCTGGTGACGGCCACCTCATGCACGGGCAGGTCCTCCAGGAGTCGGACGGCCAGGGCGCGGGCCGCCTCCGGTGCGGCGGCCGCCCCCGCCGCACCGACGCAGACCGTGGCAGGCCGGAGCGAGGGCTCCCGTTCCAGGAGCGGCAGGACGGCGGCGCGCACGGCCGCACGGGCCGTCGCCAGTCCGTTTTCGGCGGCGAGCCCAGGAGCTCCGGGCACCTCCTGGGCGGTACGGGCGGGACCGGCACCGTCGGCCCACACAACGGCTCGGCAGCCGGTCTTGCCCAGGTCTACCGCTATCGCTGCTGTCATACGGCATGCCTTCGGTCGGTGGGGATCCGCCGCATCAGGCGGTCACGGGGTGGGTGGGTGATCGGTGACCGGCGCGGATCGCGGTCCAGCGAGTATCAGAAGGCCGACCTCCACATGTCAATAAGTAACCTCGCGAGATTCATTCCGTAAATTTTTGACCTCCCCCTTGCGGCGCGGTTAGCGTGTGGCCCAGCCACTCAGGAGGGAGCGACCCATGGCCCGCCGGGAAACACCCCGCACCGCCGCCCCGCCCGCGGAGGAAACCTCCCCCGCCGAGACCCTGGCGCGCATCCGCGCGGCACTTCCGTCCCTGGCCCCCGCGGAACGGCGGGTGGCCGACATCGCCCTGGCCGACCCGGCTCAGGCGTCGGAGCTGTCCATCAGCGCGCTCGGTAAACAGGCCGACACCTCGGTGGCCACGGTGACGCGCTTCTGCCGGGCCGTGGGAATCCCCAACTACCCGCAGCTGCGCCTCGCCCTGGCCGCCGCCGCGGCCCGCGAGCACGCCCTCGGTGGCGAGCGCCCCGTACCGGGCACCGACATCAGCGCCACGGACACACTCGGCGACATCGTCGGCAAGATCATCTACAACGAGGTGCGCGCTTTGGAGGACACCGGCGCCGGGCTGGACATCGGGGCGCTGGGCCGCGCCGTCACCGCTGTGGCCGGGGCCCGCCGCATCGACATATTCGGCGTCGGCGCCAGCGCCTTCGTCGGCCAGGACCTGCACCAGAAACTCCACCGCATCGGTCACCTGGCCTTCGTCTGGACCGACCGGCACGCCGCCCTGACCGCCACGGCCCTCCTCGCGCCCGGCGACGTCGCCCTGGCCATCTCCCACTCCGGGGAGACCGAGGACACCGTCGAGCCCCTCCGGGCCGCCGCCGAACGCGGCGCCACCACCATCGCCCTCACCAACGTTCCGCGCTCCACCCTCGCGCAGAGCGCGGACGTCGTGCTGACGACCTACGCCCGGGAGACACCCTTCCGCTCCGGGGCCACCGTCAGCCGCATCGCCCAACTCGCACTCATCGACTGCCTGTTCGTCGGCGTCGCCCAGCGATCCTTCGACGCCACGACCACGGCCCTGGAGGAGACCTACGGGGCCGTCCAGCGTCGCCGGCGCCCGCAAGCGCAGCGCCGCACCCCGGCCGACGACTGAACCCCTTTCGCCGGCCACCACCTTCCCCTGAAAGGATGCCCGCGCCGTGGACCTGAGCACACTCGGCACCGAGGCTCGCAACGAGCGGACCACCGAACTGGACCGCATGCCGGTCTCCGAACTGCTCTCGGTCATGAACGCCGAGGATCAGACCGTCGCCCTCGCCGTCCGCGACGCCCTCCCGCAGATCGAGGCCGCCGTCGAGGCGGTCGCCGAGTCCCTGAGGCGGGGCGGACGGCTCATCTACCTCGGCGCCGGCACCAGTGGCCGCATCGGACTGCTCGACGCCGTCGAGTGCCCCCCGACCTTCGGTACCTCCCCCGAGCAGGTCGTGGGCCTGCTCTCCGGAGGCCCGGGCGCCTTCGTCGTGGCGGTCGAGGGGGCCGAGGACGAACCCGCGAGGGCGGTCGACGACCTCGAGAAGATCGGTGTGAACGACCGCGACACGGTCGTCGGGCTCGCCGCCAGCGGCCGTACTCCCTACGTCGTCGGTGGCCTGAAGCACGCCGCCGCCCAGGGTGCCGTCACCGTGTCGGTCGCCTGCAACCGCGACACGGTGGTCAGCCGCTACGCCGATATCCCGATCGAGGTCCCCACCGGCCCCGAGGTTCTCACCGGATCGACCCGGCTCAAAGGCGGCACCGCCGAGAAGATGGTCTGCAACATGCTCTCGACCGCGTCGATGGTGCGGGTCGGCAAGGTTTACGGGAACCTCATGGTCGATGTCCGGGCCAGTAACGAAAAGCTCGTCGACCGGGCCCGACGCATCGTCGTCGAAGCCACCGGGACCGATGCCGACACCGCCGCCGGGGCGCTGCGAGCCGCCGACGGACATGCCAAGACGGCCATCGTCATGCTGCTCGCCGGCTGCACCGCCGAGGAGGCCGCCCGGCGCCTGGACCTGGCGCACGGCGACACGCGCACTGCCGTAGGCCGCCCCTGAGCTCGGCCGGCTTCAGCGGCGCCGACCGGCGCTCGCGCTGGACCGGGCCGGGAGTCGGCGGTGCGCGGTGTACGCCCGCGGCGCTCGGGGTCCGTCCTGCGATATCGCGCCGGTCACGCGGCTGACCGTGGGACACGGCAACCCCACCGGCCATGGGACACGCGGCCACAGCCTCGACTGTCCCGGTGTGTGTACCACACATTGGCCCCATCACCTATGTGTATGAACACTTGCCTCCGACGTTCCACGAGCCGCATCACAGACGAGGGCTGCGGCTCGATCACGAGGGGAGAGCCACGATGACCTTCAGGCCCATCGACAGCCACCACGCCCTGAGCCGCCGATCCACGCTCGCAGCGGCGGGGATCGCGGCCGTGAGCGCTCTCGGCGTCCGCGACGCGGAGGCGCGGTCGAGGCACCCGAGTACGTCCAGCCGCTCGGGCCTGGCACCGAACGCCGAACCGATCGCCGAGAACCTCCTCGACACCACCCCGGAGAACCAGGCCGCGACCTATCGGCACGTCGACCGCCAACGGCTCGCGACCCGTGCCATCCACACGGACCCGGCCCGAACCACCCCGCTCCCGCGCTGCGGAACTTCGCTGAGCGACGTGCGCTACATCTACAAGGGGACCAGGCGCACCGTCGGACGCTTCGTCTCCGACAACCGGATCGCCGGTCTCCTGGTGCTCAAGGACGGCGCCATCGCCCACGAGCAGTACGCGATGGGCAACACCGAAACGACGCGGTGGACGTCGATGTCGATTGCCAAGTCCGTCACCGCCACCTTGATCGGCGCGGCCCTGGCCGACGGCGCGATCGGCGGACTCGACGACCCGGTCCTGCGGTACGTCCCCGAGTTGAAGGGCAGCGCCTACCAGGACAACACGATCCGGCAGCTGCTCCGGATGAGCTCGGGCGTCCAATGGGTCGAGGCCGGCGCGAACGATCCCTATGGCGACAACGACATCGCGCGCATGTTCAAAGGGATATACGGCAAGCAGCGGGGCGCGGTCATGGAACTCATGCGGACCCGCCCGCGGGCGGCGGCACCGGGCAGTGTCTTCAACTATTCCACTGGCGAGGCCTACGTGCTCTCGGCCGTCGTCGCCAACGCGACGGGGAAGACGGCGAGCCACTACCTGTCGGACAAGATCTGGCGCCCCCTCGGAATGGAAGCCGACGCGTACTGGATACTCGACGCGCCCGGGGGCCGGGAGATGGGCGGAAGCTGCATCCAGGCGACGCTGCGGGACTACGGCCGCTTCGGGCAGTTCATCCTGACCGGCGGCGCCGGAGTGGTGCCGAGGGGATGGCGGAACCGGGCCGGCCGGCCCGAATCGAGGATCACCGACTACGGCCGCCTGTACGAGGGATCCCCGTACGGCTACGGCTACCTGTGGTGGGCCATCCCGCCCGGGGTCGCCGGTGCGCGCGGCCCCGTCCCGACCTTCGTCGGGCTCGGGCACGGCGGGCAGAAGCTCTACATCAACCCCGCGGAGGGCGTCGTGGCCGTGCTGTGGAGCGCTCTGCGGCCCGGGGTCGACGTGGACCCGGAGCTCTTCGCCCTACTCGACTCCGTGGTCCACGCACTGGGCTGAGCCCGGAATCCCGCCCCCACTCACGGGGCGGCGTGCAGAGGCGCGGCCCATTCCACCACGGTGCCGTTCGGCTCGTTCGGACGGAGGGAGAAGGAGCCGCCCAGTTCCTCGGCGCGCTGCTGGAGGTTGGCCAGGCCGCTTCGGCGGGTGACGGCCGGGTCGACGCCGTGGCCGTTGTCCGCCACCTTCAGCCGCAGCGCCGTGTCGGTGACGTCCACGCTGACGTCGACGGCGGTGGCATGGGCGTGCCGGGCCGCGTTGGACAGGGCCTCGCCGACCACGGCGAGCATGTGCTCGGCGTGACCGGCGGGGACGTTGGTGTCCAGCAGGCCGGTCATGCGCAGCGCGGGCGCGAAGCCCAGGGCTTCGGCCGCGCGCTCCATGGCCGCCACCAGCCGGGCTCGCAGCCCTTCGCTCCGGGACCGTTCCTGCTCGCCGAGCGAGTAGATGGTGGAGCGGATGACCTTGATGGTGTCGTCCAGGTCGTCGACCACCCGCTGGACCCGCTCGCCCACCTGCGGCCTGTCGGCGAGCCGGCCGAGCGCGGACTGCAAGGTCAGCGCCCCGGCGAATAACCGCTGGATGACGAGGTCGTGCAGGTCGCGGGCGATCCGGTCACGGTCGTTGAGGACCAGCATGCGATCGGCGTCCTGCCGGTGCTCGGCGACCTCGAGCGCCAGCGCCGCCTGGTTGCCGTACCCGATCACCATGTCGATGACGGCGTCGGTGAAGACCGGGCCGCCCGGTATGTTGGCCACCTGCAGCACGCCCCGCACATGGTCGCGGGTGCCGAGGGGGACGAGGAAGGCGGGGCCCAGCTCCACGACCGCGGCGCTGCCGCCGCTGGCCCGTGGATCGGCGCTGACCGCGTCGCTGGTGATGGTCTCCCCGGAGGCGAAGACCTTCGCGGCCAGCGTGGCGGCGCCCAGGACCAGGCCGCGCGCATCCTCCGCGCACGGTCCGGAGGCGGCCTCGATGACCAACTCGCCGCTGTCGCCGACCGGGATGGCCAGGGTGACCAGGTCCGCGCCGGCCATCTCGCGCAGGGTGGCGGTGAAGGACTCCAGCACCGCGGCGGGTGCGGTGCCGGACAGCAGGCTGCGGGTCAGCTCGTTGCTCGCCGCCAGCCACCGCTGCCGGCGGCGGGCGTCGTCGTACAGCCGGGCGTTGTCGATCGCCACACCGGCCGCCGCGGCCAGGGTGCGCAGCACCGCCTCGTCGTCGGCGTCGAACTCGGCGGCGCCCTGCTTGTCGGTCAGGTACAGGTTGCCGAAGACCTGTTCGCGCACCTTGATCGGGGTGCCGAGGAAGCTGGTCATCGGCGGGTGCCCGGACGGGAAACCCACGGAGGAGGGATGCCGCGCCAGGTCGGCCAGGCGCAGCGGCTCCGGGTGGCGGATCAGCAGCCCCAAGATGCCCTCACCGCGCGGGTAGTGACCCATTCCCGCGATGGTCTCCTCGTCGATGCCGACGGTGAGGAACTGCTTGATCGTGCCTTCCTCGCCCAGCACGCCGAGCGCCCCGTACCTCGCGTCGACCAGACTGACGGCCGACTCCACGATGCGCTGCAGCACCACCTCGAGCTCCAAGTCGGAGCCGATCGCGAGCACCGCGTCCAGCAGCGTGTGGATGCGGTCGCGTGCCGCCCGGACCTGCGCCACCTGCTGCTGCAGGCCGTCCAGCAGCTCATCCAGCCGCAACTGGGGCAAGGCCCCGGACCCCGCGGTACCACGGGGTTCCTGGCCGCACTCGTCCACCACAGTTGCTCCCCTTTTCCCTCGCGCCGGCCCCACCAGGATGCCCGACGCACGGACGCGGATCGACAGCGCCCCGGGGGGGGGGCGGCGCCAGCGGCGCGCGGGCGGTCCCGGCGCCGGGTGCGTGCCGTGGGCCGGTCGAGGTTGCCGCGCGGAGGGAGGGGAGGAGCCGTCAGGTCACGGGGACGGCTCCGGCATGCGGGTACCGACACGGCCCCGGACCGCCTCGATGGCCTCCCACTGTTCGGTGGTCAGCGACGCCAAGGCGGCGGGAAAGACGCCGTCCTGCTCCTTGAGGATGTGAGCACGCAGCAGGTCGAGGGTCTCGATCAACCGCTCCGCCCAGGTGGGATCGGCCAGGAACGGTCCGGCCGCCTCCGCCAGCACGGTCTCGACGCGGCGGTGCTCGTCCTCCAGGACGGCCATCTGGTCGGGGAAGTCACCGACCAGTGCCGGGAACAGGCCCTCCTCCTCGACCTGGGTGTGCGGGCCGAGCACGGCGGCGATCTCCCGGGCCACCTCCGCCATGCGGGCGACCTCGCCGCCGCGGTGGGCTTCGCGGACGTGACTGATGAGCGCCACGACCCGCTCGTGCTCCTGGGTCAACTCGTCGATCGTCTCCAGCGCCTGGCAGCCGCAGTACTCGCACATCGCGTGGCTCTCCTTCCCCACTCAGTGCGCCTGGGGTGCGGGAACCCACCGGGTGACCGCCTGGCGCAGGCCCGTACCGGTGAAGGTGAGCGCCGCGGCCGCCACCACCGCGAGCAGGGCCAGGCCGAGGGCGTACGAGCCGTACGCGCCGTACAGCGAGCCCATCAGCAGCGGGGGGACGAAGCCTCCGAGGCCACCCGCGGCGCCGACGACGCCGGTGACCGAGCCGACCTCGTTCGCCGGGGCCAGCAGGGCGACCAGGGCGAAGACGGCGCCACTGCCCGCGCCGAGCGCGGCGGCCATCGCCAGGAACGCGACCGTGCCCACCGGCGCCAGGGACGGCGTGAACGCCTGGACGAAGGCTCCGGCGAGGACCACGGCCAGCGTCGCGGCGAGCACCCGCACCGGGCCGACGCGGTCCGACAGCCAGCCGCCGATCGGGCGCATCACGACCGCCAGCAGCACGAAGCCGGCCATCCGGTTCGCCGCGTCCGCCTGGGTCAGGCCGTAGCCGGTCTTCAGATAGGTGGGCAGGTAGACGGAGAAGGCGACGTAGCCGCCGAAGGCCACCGCGTACAGGGCGGACGCCTGCCAGGTGATGCCGAGCCTGAGCGTGGCGGCGAGGCGGCGGCCCAGCGATTCGGTGGGCACCGTACGGCCGGGCGCGTCGCGCAGCACCAGGGCGGCCACCAGTGCGTAGGCCGCCAGCACGGCGGCGGTGATCAGGAAGGGGTTGGCCATGCCGTGCGCCTTCACCAGCCTGACCGTGGTCAGCGCGCTGATCGCGGTGCCGCCCATGCCGGCCCCGAAGACGCCGATGGCCAGCCCGCGCCGCTCCGGCGGGAACCAGGCGTTGACGAAGGGCACACCGACGGCGAACGCGGTACCGCCGATACCGAGGAAGAACCCTCCCACCAGCAGGGCCGCGAGTGAGGAGTGGCCGGTCAGACCGAGGTGGAGCACCGGCACGACGGTGGCCGCCGAGACGAGCGGGAACATCACGCGACCGCCGAACCGGTCGGTCAGCGCGCCTACCGGGATCCGCCCCAGCGAGCCGACCACCACCGGCACCGCCACCAGCAGCGACTGCTGGAACGAGCTCAGGTGGAGGGTGTCCTTGAAGCGCGGGCCGAGCGGGCTGAGCAGCGCCCAGGCCCAGAAGTTGACGGCGAATCCCACCGTGACCAGCGCCAGCATCAGCCACGCCCGGCCGGACACGGAGGCGGCCGTTGCCGGTGGCTCGTTCTGCTTCGTCGACGGCTGAAGCATCGTCAGCCCGTCCCTTCGTGTTCGCGAGGATGCGGCCCCGGCGATCCGTCTGGGGCCGCGGGCCGCCCGACCGCGCGGTGTGCGCCAGTGGCCTACCGCCACTATCCGCAGGCCGAGTCCGCCGGGGGTGGGCCGTCCGGCCTCACCCTCCGGCCCGGCGGTCCCCGGTTTCCCGTACGGCCGGATCACGAGGTTCGGTACGAGGTGCTCCGCGCACCCCGGCTGGAACAGCGGGCGCGTGGACAGAGGCCCTACGGCCCTAACGGTGCCCCGGCCAGGGGAGGCAGCATGGACTGATGTTCCACAAGGAAGGCTTTCGCGTGCTCGATCGGCAGGAGTGCCTGCGCCTGTTGGCCAAGGTGCCGGTCGGTCGTGTCGTGTAC
This sequence comes from Streptomyces yongxingensis, assembly GCF_055597465.1. Lineage (NCBI taxonomy): Bacteria > Bacillati > Actinomycetota > Actinomycetes > Kitasatosporales > Streptomycetaceae > Streptomyces > Streptomyces yongxingensis. The sequence continues at coordinate 10,733,528 of NZ_CM145717.1, read as the reverse complement.
ACCCGGCAGGCACTGCCCACGGTGCTCCCGGTCAACTTCTCCCTGGACGCGGACTCCTCCGTGCTCCTGCGCACCTCGGCCGGCTCAGGTCTCGTCCACGCCATCGACGGGGTCGTGGTGGCCTTCGAGGCCGACGACTTCGACGCCGCGACCCGCTCCGGGTGGAGCGTCGTCGTCACCGGCCGGGCAACCGTGGTCACCGACCCCGCCGAACACGAACGGCTCTCGCGGGTCGGCCCGAGTTCCTGGGTGGTCACGCGCGATGACGTCTTCGTACGCATCGAGTCAGAGATGGTCACCGGCCGGGAGGTCACCGACACGCGCGGCGCGGCCTGACCGCGCCTCGACGGGCAAGCGCCCTTAGCGCACTCACATCACCGGGGCCGGGACCGGGACCGTCCACGCCGCTCACGGCGATTCGGCCGCCGCCTGCCCGCGGGCGCGGGGGGTGCGGCCCCCGTCCGGCCCGTAGCCGAAGCGGATCAGCAGTTGGGGATGGCATCGCCGGCGCGGGAGGCCGATGGCCGCGCGCAGGTCCGGCCATTCCATCGCCTGGTGAAGGAGCGAGGTGCGCACGCCGTGCGCCGTTGCCGTCAACAGCACGTGCTGCAGGGCCTGGCCCGCGTGGAGCCAGTCCTTCCGGCGGTCCTGGGAGGTCCACAACAGGGCGGCCTGGGCGTGGCGTTCGAAGCGGAGGGCGGGCGGATGGAGTGTGGGGAACGGGTCGGTGAAGTCCCGCATCGGCATGCGTCCGGCCGCATCCCGCGGACCGAGGGCCGTGACCGGAATGCCGTACGGCCGGTCCGACCCCGGTGGCGTGATCCAGGCGCGTGCTTCGGCGGTGCGCGACGAGTTGGCGTGGTTGCGGGCCTCGGCGACGGCGGTCAGGTGCAGCAGCCGTCGGGTCCCGGCGATGTCCGGTAGACGCAGGCCCGCGCCCTCCGCGCGTGCGGCCTCCGCCATCTCCGTCACCACCGGGTCGGGCACCGGGCGGCCGGTGAACGGCATGCGGCTGGTGTGCCGCCGGGCGATGGCCTCGTACAGGTCCGGCCTCCGCCGGGGGTGGTCGTGCGGACCGATGGGGCCGGCGAGCCGCACGACGGCTATCAGATCGGGCTCACTCGGGTCGGGGAGCAGCCGTACCTCCGGGTGCCGTCGCAGGTGTACGGCGGCGACTCGGAGGTTGAACACGGCCGCGCCCACGGACAGATGCCGTGCGCGGCCGTCCGGGTCGGCCATCGGCAGCGCCCGTTCCCGCGCCGCACGGACCTCCAGCGCGTGGTTGTCCGGGTTCACGCGGAAGCGCCAGGGTTGTGTGTTGTGGATGGACGGCGCCGCCACGGCCGCGGCGAGCAGCGTCTCCAGGGCGGTCGCGTCCAGGAAGGGGGTACTCACCATGCTTCCTCTCATCTGCGAGATCACCGGCACCTGTCGGCTTGACGGAACCCGGGCGTCGCCGGGTCATGTGACGGGCAGTGCGGTGGCGAGCAGGACGACGCCCAGCGAACCGACGGCAAGCGCCCGGGCCAGTCCGGGGCGTCCCTTGGCGTATGCCACGCCATGGCCCGCCGCGGCGAGCATGACCAGGGCGAAGAGCCCGAACAGCGGAGCGGGCTGCCCGAACGCGGCGACCTGGCGGGGGCGCTCATCGGGTCCTCCGTACGGGGTTCGTGCGCGGTGTGCGTCCGGCCGCCCGGGAGTCAGGGCAGACGTGGCGGGCGGCCGGACGCCGACCGGTCCGGCCCGCGCGCGGCGCCCGCCACGGGGGTCGGCGATGGAGACGGCCGAACGGGCGCTCGGTGCGGTCGTCCACGGGATACCTCCGGATCGGTCGGCAACCAGCGTCCGGCATCGGGCGGTCCCGGCGCGGCGGCCAATGAGCCCATCGATCGGGGCCAAGGGTCCCTCGTCCACGTCCGCCCGGAGTTGGACAGGTTGGGGCGACCGTGGCGGCGCCGGATCAGCGATGGCCGAGCCGTAGCCGCCGGACTTCGGGGAGCCGGCCTCACCGTGCCGCAGCGGTGGGCGCCACGGGCCGAGGGGCCCTCGGGCACCGCCCGCCAGGCCCTGATCACGGCTCCGGAGAGGGCCGAAGCGGTCTCCCGGTCAGGGACGTTCGGCCCCGGGCTCGGCGCGGGACCGGCGCCTAGCGTTCGTGACCATGGAGAACGACAGGATTGCGCGCCGCTCGCAGCGGCGCGCGGGCGGGGGCTGGCCGCTGGCCGCCCGCAGGCTGCTGACCCGCCGTGAGGTGTCGGCCGACAGACGCGCCGTCTTCGGTGAGGGCGACCCGACGTGGGAGGGGTTCTACCGGGACCGCTGGGCACACGACAAGGTGGTGCGCTCCACGCACGGCGTCAACTGCACCGGCTCGTGTTCGTGGATGGTGTACGTCAAGGACGGCATCATCACCTGGGAGCACCAGGCCACCGACTACCCGTCGATCGGCGCTGACTGCCCCGAGTACGAACCGCGGGGCTGCCCACGCGGCGCGTCGTTCTCCTGGTACACCTACTCCCCCAGCCGGGTCCGCTACCCGTATGTGCGGGGCGCGCTGCTGAACCCGTGGCGCGAGGCGCGCCGCCGCCTCGGCGACCCCGTGGCGGCCTGGGCGGAGATCACCGGCGACCCGGCCACGGCCCGCGCCTACAAGCGGGCCCGCGGCAAGGGCGGCCTGGTCCGCGCCGGCTGGGACGAGGTCACCGAGCTCATCGCCGCCGCTCATGTCCACACCATCAAGACCTACGGTCCGGACCGGGTGGCGGGCTTCTCCCCGATCCCGGCGATGTCCATGGCCTCCTTCGCGTCCGGCGCCCGCTTCATGTCGCTGATCGGCGGCACCCTGCTGTCCTTCTACGACTGGTACGCCGACCTCCCCGTCGCCTCGCCGCAGGTCTTCGGCGACCAGACCGACGTCCCCGAGGCGGCCGACTGGTGGAACGCCGGCTACCTGATCATGTGGGGCTCCAACATCCCCGTCACCCGCACGCCCGACGCCCACTTCCTCACCGAGACGCGCTACAACGGCACCAAGGTCATCGCGGTCAGCCCCGACTACGCCGACAACGTGAAGTTCGCCGACGAGTGGCTCGCCCCGCACCCGGGCACCGACGGGGCGCTCGCGATGGCGATGGGGCACGTGATCCTGCGCGAGTTCCTGGTCGACCGCGAAGTCCCTTACTTCCGGGACTACTTGAAGCGATTCACCGACGCGCCGTTCCTGGTGACGCTGCGCGAGCACGAGCGCGGGCTCGTCCCCGACGGATTCCTCACCGCCGCCGACCTCGGCTCCGACCTGGGCTCCGGCCTCGGCTCGGACGAGGAACACGCGGCGTTCAAGACCGTCCTCCTGGACCGGGCCACCGGCGAGCCGGTGGTCCCCGGCGGCTCGCTCGGCTTCCGGTGGGGGGAGGCCGGGCGAGGCCGCTGGAACCTCGACCTCGGTGACACGGATCCCGAGCTCAGCCTGCTGGAGCGGGCGGAGGACGTCGTGCCGGTGGCGCTCCCCCGCTTCGACGAGGGCACCACCGAGGGCGGCTCGGTGATGCTGCGCGGCGTACCCGTGCGCCGCATCGGCGGCCGGCTGGTCACCACCGTCTTCGATCTGCTGCTCGCCCAGTACGGCGTGGCCCGTCCCGGGCTTCCGGGCACCTGGCCCTCCTCGTACGGGGACGCGAGCGAGCCGTACACCCCTGCCTGGCAGGAGACGGTCACGTCCGTCCCGGCGGAGCAGGCGGCCCGGATCGCGCGGGAGTTCGCCCGCAACGCCGAGCGCACCCGAGGCCGTTCGATGATCGCGATGGGCGCGGGCACCAACCACTGGTTCCACTCCGACACCATCTACCGGGCCTTCCTGGCGCTGACCACGATGACCGGCTGCCAGGGCGTCAACGGCGGCGGCTGGGCGCACTACGTCGGCCAGGAGAAGGTCCGCCCGCTGACCGGCTTCCAGCACCTGGCGTTCGCCTTCGACTGGCAGCGGCCCACCCGGCACATGGCGGGCACTTCCTACTGGTACCTGAACACCGATCAGTGGCGCTACGAGGCCATCGGCCCCGCGGGGCTGGCTTCCCCGCTCGGCGCGGGCCGCTTCACGGGCAAGGCGTTCGCGGACTGTCTGGCGCAGGCCGTGCGCCTGGGCTGGACCCCGGGCCACCCCGGCTTCAACCGCAACCCGCTGGACCTGGCCGACGAGGCGGCGGCCCAGGGGCGCGGGGTGGCCGAGCACATCGTGGACGAGCTGAAGTCCGGGCGGCTCGCGTTCGCCGTCGAGGACCCGGACGACCCGGCCAACTTCCCCCGGGTGCTGACCGTGTGGCGGGCGAACCTGCTGGGCTCCTCCGGCAAGGGCAACGAGTACTTCCTGCGCCATCTGCTGGGCACGGACGCGGCGGTCCGCTCCGCCGAGACCCCGCCCGGGGAACGGCCCGAGGAGGTGGTGTGGCGCGAGGAGGCTCCCGAGGGCAAGCTCGACCTGCTGGTCACCATGGACTTCCGGATGACCTCCACCGGTCTGCTGGCCGATGTCGTCCTGCCGGCCGCGACCTGGTACGAGAAGGACGACGTGTCCAGCACGGACATGCACCCCTTCGTGCACGCCTTCACCCCGGCCATCGCACCACCCTGGCAGGCCCGCACCGACTACGACACCTTCTTGGCCATCGCCGACACCTTCAGCGAACTGGCCGCCGAACACCTCGGCACCCGCACCGACGTCCTCGCGGTGCCGCTGCAGCACGACACACCGGATGAACTCGCCCAGCCCGGAGGGGAGGTGCGGGACTGGAGAACCGGCGAGTGCGAGCCGGTCCCGGGCCGGACCATGCCCAAGCTGGCCGTGGTGGAGCGGGACTACGCGGCCGTGGCACAGAAGATGCGCGCCGTCGGCCCGCTGCTCGACACCCTCGGCATGACCACCAAGGGCGTCACCGTCCACCCGGACCGGGAGATCGAGGAGCTGCGCCGTCGCTGCGGCACCGTGCGCGCCGGGGTCGGCGCCGGGCGCCCGGCCCTGGCCACCGCCACCGACATGTGCGAGGCGATCCTCGCCCTGTCCGGCACCACCAACGGCCGTCTGGCGACCGAGGGGTTCCGGGAGCTCCAGCGGCAGACCGGCAGCGAGGGCCTGGTGGAACTGGCCGCCGAACGCGAGGCGGAGCGGATCACGTTCGCCGACACCCGCACCCAGCCGCGCGCCGTGATGACGTCGTACGAGTGGTCGGGGTCGGAGACCGGCGGGCGCCGCTACTCCCCGTTCGTCATCAACACCGAGCACAAGAAGCCCTGGCACACCCTCACCGGCCGCCAGCACTTCTTCGTCCAGCACGACTGGATGGCCGAGCTGGGCGAGCAACTCCCCGTGTACCGGCCGCCGTTGAACGCGATGCGGACTCACGGCGACGAGCGGCTGCACGAGGAGGGCCGCGCGGAGGTGACCGTGCGCTATCTGACCCCGCACTCCAAGTGGTCCATCCACTCCGAGTACCAGGACAACGCCTACATGCTGGCGCTGTCCCGGGGCGGCCCGGTGATCTGGATGTCCACCGCGGACGCCGAGAGGATCGGCGTGAGGGACAACGAGTGGATCGAGGCGTACAACCGCAACGGCGTCGTGGCCGCCCGGGCGGTGGTCACCCACCGGATGCCCGAGGGCACGGTGTACATGTACCACGCCAAGGACCGCACGGTGAACGTGCCGAAGACCGAGGTCAGCGGCAAGCGCGGCGGCATGCACAACTCGCTCACCCGCCTGCTGGTCAAGCCCACCCATCTCGCGGGCGGCTACGCCCAGTTCACCTACGCCTTCAACTACTACGGCCCGACCGGCAACCAGCGTGACGAGGTCACCGTCATCCGCCGCCGCTCCCAGGTGGTCGACTACTGATGCGCGTGATGGCTCAGATCGCGATGGTGATGAACCTCGACAAGTGCATCGGGTGTCACACCTGCTCGGTCACCTGCAAGCAGACCTGGACCAACCGGACCGGTGTGGAGTACGCCTGGTTCAACAACGTCGAGACCAAGCCGGGTGTCGGCTACCCGCGCCGCTACGAGGACCAGGAACACTGGAAGGGCGGCTGGATGCTCGACAAGCGGGGACGCCTCGTCCTGCGCTCGGGCGGCCGCGTCAAGCGGCTGCTGTCCCTGTTCTCCAACCTCGACCTGCCGGCCATCGAGGACTACTACGAGCCGGTGACGTACGACTACGACAACCTGGTCAGCGCCCCGGCCGGCCCGGACCTGCCGGTCGCGCGGCCCCGCTCGGTCCTCACCGGAAAGCCGACCTCCATCACCTGGGGCGCCAACTGGGAGGACGGTCTGGGTGGTGCGCCCGAGCACGCGGGCGGCGACCCGAACCTGAGGGGCGAGTGGGCCGAGAAGGTCAGGTTCGCCTTCGAACAGACCTTCCTGTTCCATCTGCCCAGGCTCTGCGAGCACTGCCTCAACCCGGCCTGTGTGTCGGCCTGTCCGTCCGGCGCGATGTACAAACGGGTCGAGGACGGCATCGTCCTGGTCGACCAGGACCGCTGCCGGGGCTGGCGGATGTGCGTGACGGCGTGCCCGTACAAGAAGGTGTACGTCAACCACGCCACCGGCAAGGCCGAGAAGTGCACCTTCTGTTTCCCGCGCGTCGAGGCCGGCCAGCCGACCGTGTGCTCCGAGACCTGCGTGGGCCGACTGCGCTACCTCGGGTTGCTGCTGTACGACGCCGACCGCGTCGGCGAGGCCGCCGCCACCCCCGACGAGCACGACCTGCTGGACGCCCAGCGCGGGGTGTTCCTCGATCCGCACGACCCCGAAGTCCGCTCGGCGGCACGGGAGTCCGGGATCTCCGAGGACTGGCTGGACGCCGCCCGCCGCTCGCCCGTGTACGACCTGGTGTGCCGGTACAAGGTGGCGCTGCCACTCCACCCGGAGTACCGCACGCTGCCGATGGTCTGGTACGTGCCACCGCTCTCCCCCGTCCTGGACGCGGTGACCGTGGCGGGCGGCGACCAGGACGACCCTGACCACGTGTTCGCCGCCGTCACCCGGCTGCGCATCCCGCTGGAGTACCTGGCGGAGCTGTTCACCGCCGGGGACACCGATGTGGTCGCCGGGGTGCTGATGAAGCTGACCGCGCTGCGCTCGTACATGCGCGCACGCGTCCTCGGCGAGCCGGGCGACGAGGCCGCGCTGAAGGCCGTGGGCCTCACCCCGCGGGACGGGGAGGAGCTGCACCGGTTGCTCGCCGTCGCGAAGTACGCCGACCGATACGTCGTTCCCGCGGCGCACAAGGAGGACGCGGCCGCCCTGACCGCGATGGAGAACCGCTGTCCCGTCGAGTCGTCGGACAGCGGTGGCCGACGGGTATCGCTCGGCATGCCCGTCCCGCGCCGCGACAACCCCGCCGGAGGCCACCCGTGAGCCCGCTGCCCGCCACCGTCCCCGCCATGGTGCGCACCCGCGTCCGGGCCGCCATACGCCGGCCCTCCCGGCTCACACCGAAGGAGGCCGAGGCGCGCGCCCTGCTGCTGCGACTGTGCTCTCTGCTGCTGCAGTACCCGGACCGCGAACTCACCGCAGCACGGCCGGAGTTGGCGGCCACCGTGAGCGCGCTGCCGTCCTCGCCGGCCGCCGAGCACCTGGCCGCCTTTGTCTCCTGGTTCGCCGACGAGCGGTCCGAGGCGCTGGAGCGGACGTACGTCGAGACGTTCGACCTGCGCCGCAAGAGCAGCCTCTACCTCACCTACTACCTGCACGGTGACACCCGTCGCCGGGGCATGGCCCTGCTCACCCTGAACCAGCGCTACCGTGCCACCGGCTGGGACATCGACGGCGGCGAACTGCCGGACCACCTCCCGGTCGTGCTGGAGTTCGCCGCGCTGGCGGGTCCGGGCGGCGGCGAGGCACCGCTGCGCCAACACCGGCGCGGGCTGGAACTCATCCACCGGGCGCTGACCGACGCCGAGTCCCCGTACCGGCGCGTCCTGGCCACGCTGCTCACCCTCCTGCCGCCGCCCACCGAGGCCGACCTCGCGGCGGTGGCCCGGCTCGCCGCCGAGGGCCCGCCCGACAAGGAGGTCGGCCTCGCCCCCTACGGGAGCTTCGGCGACGGTGAGTTCGCGCCTCGGAGCACCTTCGTACCCCCCGCCCCCGCTCCCGCCCCGACGAGCTGTACGGAAGGCCACCGATGAGCGCCGCGTCCTCCCCCGCCGCGAGCGGCACCGACCTCCTGCTGTGGGTCGCCGTTCCCTACATCTGTCTCGCCGTGTTCGTGGCCGGCCATCTCTGGCGCTATCGGCACGGCCAGTTCGGCTGGACCTCCCGCACCACCCAGCTCCTCGAACACCGCTGGCTGCGCTGGGGCAGCCCGCTGTTCCACCTGGGTGCCTTCATGGTGATCGCCGGGCATGTGGTGGGACTCGCCGTTCCCGACTCGTGGACCGAGGCGGTGGGGATCACCGAGCACGGGTACCACCTGGCGGCTGTCTGGATGGGCTCGGTGGCGGGGGTGGCCATGGTCACGGGGCTCGGCATGCTGTGCGCCCGTCGGCTGCTCACCCGCCGGATCCGTCTCACCACGGACCGCAGCGACAAGCTGCTGTTCCCCCTGCTGTCCGCCACCGTCCTGATCGGGATCAGCGCCACGGCCGCGCACAACGTCTTCGGGCCCGGCTACGACTACCGCGAGAGCGTTTCGGTCTGGTTCCGCGGCGTGTTCGCCCTCCAGCCGCGCCCCGAGGCGATCGCCGGGGCGCCGCTCCTGTTCCAGCTGCACGCCGTGAGCGCCTGTCTGCTCTTCGCGGCCTGGCCGTTCACCCGTCTGGTCCACGTCTGGAGCGCACCGATCGGCTATCTCATCCGCCCCTACCTGGTCTACCGACGCCGCGCGGCCACTCAGGCACCAGGGGGACGCACCGATTCGGCACCCGCGTCGCGTACCGGGCGCGCCGCATGAGCCGGGCTCGCACAGGACAGCCGGGTCGGCGCATCGGTTGGCTGCTGACCCTGACCGGAGCCGTCGGCTGGCTCGCCTCCTTCCAGCTCACGGTGGACGACTGGCGGCTGCTGAAGGACCCGGCCTATCAGTGAACGAGCGCCAGGCCCCACGGACCGACGGGTCCGTGGGGCCTGCTTCCCGCCGCCCGGCGGTCGGGCCTCTCAGCCCTCGGCGTGGGCCAGCCACAGGTCGGGGCCGAAGACCTCGTAGCGGATGTGGCGTGCGGGGATACCGGCCCGGAGCAGTTGGGTCCGGGCGGCGCGCATGAAGGGGAGCGAGCCGCACAGGTACACGTCGGCGTCGCCGGGCAGGTCCAGGCCGTCGAGGTCCATCAGGCCCGTGCGCGCACCGGCTTCCTCGGCCGCGTCCTCCTCGTACCAGAACTCCGATCGTGCGTTGGGAAGTTGGGCCACGAGACGGCGGGTGTCGGCGCGCAGGGCGTGGTCGGCCGGAGCGCGGTCGGCGTGCAGGACGCGGACCGGTCGGGCCGAACCGGTGGCGGCGAGGTGTTCGAGCATGGCGGCCATGGGGGTGCAGCCGATACCGGCGGACACCAGCACGAGCGGGGTGTCGGTGTCGTCGAGGACGACGTCTCCGAACGGGGCCGACAGGGTGAGTTCGCCACCGGCCCGTACGGTGCGGTGCAGCTGGCTGGACACCTCGCCCTCGGGGGCGCCGGCCACGCTCGCCACGCGCTTGCCCGGTGATGCGCCGCAGCCCGTCGCCGGGGGCGTTGGACAGGCTGTACTGGCGGGTCTGGCCACGTCCGGGGTCTCCTCCCGCCGCTCCACGACGGTCCACTGCCGCCACGGGTGCCGCGGGTCGACCTGGGCTTCCTGGTAGAGGCGGGCCTCCTGGGCGATGAGGGCACCGGCCATCAGCCAGTACACCTCGTCCCAGGCGGAGGCCACCTCCGCGGTGACGGCCTCGCCCAGCACATCGCCGATGGCGCGGAAGAGGTATTTGTGGACGATCGTGTACTGGTCCTCGGTGACGCCGAGCGCGGCGTGCTTGTGGGCGATCCGGGACAGCAGCGCGTCGGGGCGGGCGTCGGGGTCGGCCAGCAGCGCCTGGGCGAAGGCCGCGATCGATCCCGCCAGAGCCTTGCGCTGCTCGCCGCTGGCCTGGTTGCCGCGGTTGAACAGCCCGTCCAGCAGCTCGGGCTGCTCGGCGAACATGGTGCCGTAGAAACGCGCCGTGATCTCGTCCAGGGCCCCGCCCACAGCGGGAAGGGTGGCACGAATGACAGCGGCCGACTCAAGCGAAAGCATGGCTCTCCTCTGCAGTGCGGGCACTTGGGGGGACGGCGCTCACCGCCGCGGCCGGGGCCCGTCGTGTGGATCGGGCCGGTACATCGATCGTGCCGGTGGCACCGCGAAGCCGAACAGGGCCGAACTTCCCTGATGGCAGGGACGGTCGGGCCGGGTTGAGGTGAGGCTCGACTGTGCGCACGCGGACCGCAAGGACCGACCGGCCCTTTCCTCGTTCCGCTCGGCTCTGGCGCGCCGGGCCCGAGCCCGGAGACGATCAAGCAGACCAGTGGGCGGTGGGAAGAAAGGACAGTCGGGGATGATCGCTGTTGTAGGGCATCCCGATCTCAGCACGTCGACGCTCGTGCTGGTGGAGGAGGAACTGCGGGCGCGGCTGGCCGAGTTCGCCCGGGCGGGCAGAGCCGGTCTGGTCCGCGCCGGAAAGGGGTTGCCGACGGCGTTCGGGAGGGCCGCCCGTAAGGCCGGGCTGGCCCTGGTGACGGTCCTGCCGGCGCGGAACGGCGTGCCCACGCAGTTGGCCGAGCTCGACCGCAAGGCCGCCGGCGAACTGCTGCTGCTGTCCGAGCAGGTGCGGCTGGTGGAGTACGACCCCGGCGACCGCGGCTCGTGCGTGACCGCGGACGAGAGCTTGCTGCGCCACTGCGCCCGTGTGCTCGCGGTATGGGACGGCTCGCCGTCCAGCGGCCGGGACGTGACGGCACATCTGGTGGCCTACGCGCGCAGTCACGGGGTCGATGTCGAGGTGATCTGGCCGCGAGGGGCCAGGCACGGGACCGTTCGCCGGGAACCGTCATGACCGTTCAGCCTCTTCCTCCCGTTCCCGGCACTCGTATGGTCGAGCTGGACCGGAAGGAATCGCTCAGGCTGCTGACGGGCGTGTCCATGGGGCGGGTGGGCTTCACCCATCAGGCGCTCCCGGTGATCCGGCCGGTCAACCACCTCGTGAACGACGACGGCGACCTCGTCATCCGCACCCACGCGGGTGCCGCGCTGCTGGCCACCGCGTCGGCGTCCGAGGTGGTGGTGTACGAGGCCGACCAGATCGACGAGGCCACGCACACCGGCTGGAGTGTGATGGTCACCGGCACCGCGAGCCGCGTCACGGATCCGCGGACGCTCGCCCGCTACCGCACCGAGCTCACCCCCTGGATCAACACGGAGATGGAGCACGTGGTCCGCATCCGTGCCGAGTTCGTGACCGGCTACCGGCTGGAGACGGCGCCACCGCCCCCGTAGCACGCGTCACAGGCCGTTGCCCCGCGCGGGTTTCGCCGATGTCATCGGCGCGTGGCGAGCCCGAGCCCGCGCGACGGGGCCGGGTGGCTCCCCGTACGGACCGGATGGCCCATCGTCCGGGGGCGGCCGCCGCCGCACGCTGGAGGCGGCAGATTTCAGACCCCGCCCGGGAGGCAGGCCATGAACACCCCGACCATGCTGCGCGCGCTACCCGCCGACCACCGGCAACGGCTCATGCACTTCGCCCGTGAGGTGTCCTTCCCGCAGGGAACGCGTCTCTTCGACGAAGGCGCCCGTGCGGACCGGTTCTGGATCCTCCGCACCGGCTCGGTCGAGCTCGACACGCAGGTGCCCGGTCGGCGTACCGCCGTCATAGAGGCACTGGGCCCCAACGAACTCGTCGGCTGGTCCTGGCTGTTCGCGCCGTGCGTGTGGCATCTGGGCGCCACGGCGACGACACCCGTGCGGGCCTACGAATTCGATGCCACGACCGTCCGCTCCATGTGCCGGGACGACCCGGCTCTCGGCCAGGCCGTCACCCAGTGGGTCGGCGAGGTGCTCGCCCACCGGCTGCGTTCCGCCAGGGGCCGGCTGCTGGACCTCTACGCCCCGTACGGCGCCGGCAGCGCCGTCTGAGCGAGGCGGAAGGCGATGCGGGAGAGCGCGGAGGACGTCCGATCGAGACGTCGTGGCGTCCGCCGGCCTTGGTCTTCAGCGCCCTTCCCGCCGCTGCCGGTCCTGGGCCTGGGTGGCGATGACCGCGGCCTGGATGCGACGTTCCACGCCGAGCTTGGCCAGCAGACGCGAGATGTGGTTCTTCACCGTCTTCTCGGCCAGGTACAGCCGCTGGCCGATCTGACGGTTGGTCAGCCCCTCGCCGATCAGATCCAGAATCTCGCGCTCGCGTTGCGTCAGCCCGGGCAGGGCGTCGGGCTCCTCCTGCTGCTGACCGCCGCGCAGCCGGGCCATCAGCCGGGTGGCGGCGCTCGGGTCGAGCAGGGACTTGCCGTCGGCCAGGGTGCGCACCGCGGACACCAGGTCCGAGCCCTGGATCTGCTTCAGGACGTACCCCGAGGCGCCCGCCATGATCGAGTCCAGCAGGGCCTCCTCGTCATCGAAGGAGGTCAGCATCAGGCAGGCGAGCTCGGGCATGCGCGAGCGCAACTCCCGGCACACGGACACGCCGTCACCGTCGGGCAGGCGAACGTCGAGAACGGCCACCTGCGGTCGCAGCGCGGGGACGCGGACCAGGGCCTGCTCCACCGTCCCGGCCTCACCGACCACGCTGATGTCCGGCTCGTCGTCGAGCAGGTCGCGCACACCACGCCGTACCACCTCGTGGTCGTCCAGCAGGAAGACCCGGGTGGGGTTGCCGGGGCCGGGCCGCTCGCTGTCCGCCATGGATTTGCTCCCTGTAGGTTCCGCGTTCCGTCGATGCCCGATCGCGTCGGGATCGGCATCCGAACCGAGATCCTTCTCGTATTCGGGCCGAGGGACCAGGGCCGGTCGGCCCATTTCCTCCCGCGACGCCGCGACGGCCGAGGTGCGGCACGGGCCGTCGGCGCCGGTGTCAGTCCGTGGCCGGGAAGCGGCGCGGCGCCAGGAACAGCAGAACCAGGAACGCCAGCCCCGCCGCGCAGCCCGCGCCCAGGTACACGGTGCGGACGGCGTCCGAGACGGCCCGCCGCGCCACCTCCGGCGCGGTCCCGGCGTGGAGCGCCCGGGTCACCGAATCGAGGTCACCCATGCCCACGAGCCGCGCCGACAGCACCCCGTTGACGATCGCGCCGAAAGCCGACGCGCCGATCGTCTGGCCGGTCTGGCGGCAGAAGAGCACGGAGGCGGTGGCCGTACCCCGCTCCGACCACCCCACCGTCGACTGGACGCCGACCATGAGCGGGAGCTGGAACAGTCCGAGCGCGGCGCCCAGCAGCAGCATCAGCGCCGTTGGCTGCCATGCCTGGCCCGGGTACGGCAGGAGCGGGAAGGCGAACAGGAGCAGCGTGGCCGCGCCGATGCCGAGCATCGCGGTGTTGCGGATGCCGATGCGCCGGTAGACATGCTGGCTGAAGGAAGCCGAGACCGGCCAGCTGAGCGTCCACACGGACAGGACGAATCCGGCGGCCACCGGTCCCAGGCCCAGAACCGACTGGGCGTACGTCGGGAGGAAGAGGCTGGGGGCCACCGTCAGCAGGCCCAGGGCGCCGAGGGCGAGGTTGACGGCGGCGATGGGGCGGCGGCGCCACACCCAGCCGGGCATGATGGGCTCGCGGGCCCGCCGTTCGACGACGACCACGAGCGCGGCGAGCGCGAGCCCGGTGGTGAACAGGGCGAGGGACGGGGCGGACAGCCACGGCCAGGCCACCCCGCCCTGCACCAGGGCGCTGAGCAGCACTCCCCCGCAGGCGAAGACCGCGCACGCGCCCGCCCAGTCGATGGGCGGCCGGTCGGCCGGCCGGTGGCCGGGCTCGTGGAGGTGGCGGACGACGAGCCACAGCACCACCACGCCGACCGGCAGGTTGACCAGGAAGATCCAGCGCCAGTCGGCGTACGCGGCGAGAACGCCGCCGAGAGCCGGGCCGGCGATCGCCGACACCGCCCAGACCGAGGAGAGTCGTGCCTGGATCTTGGGTCGCTCCGCCAAGGGGTAGAGGTCGGCGGCGAGGGTCTGCACCGTGGCCTGGAGGGCACCGCCACCGAGTCCTTGTACGACGCGGAACGCGATCAGCGCCACCATGCTCCAGGCGGTGGCGCACAGCAGGGAGCCGAGCAGGAAAATGGCCGCGCCCACGATGAGCACGGGTTTGCGACCGAAGGTGTCCGACAGTTTGCCGTAGACGGGCAGGGAGACCGTCACGGCGAGCAGGTAGCCGGAGAACAGCCACGAGAACGCGGAGAAGCCGCTGAGGTCGCCGACGATCTGCGGAACGGCGGTGGAGACGACGGTGGAGTCGAGCGCCGCCAGCGCCATGGCCAGCATGAGAGCGACGGCGACGACGCCCCGCTTCCTGGGCGGGGTGAGTGGTGTCGGCCGCGGGGTGAGTGGTGTCGGTCGGGTGTGGGGATGCCCGCGTCCGTCGGCCGCCCTGGTCATCGTGGAATGCCTCCTTCATGGGCCGGGTCTGCGTCTCCATCGTTGTGACCCACGCATCGATTGAGGAAGCAAATTGATCCAATAATTCTTATTGCGCTTCGCAATGAGACTGCTTAGCATCGGCGCCCATGGTCTTTCCTCCGGAGCACGTGCGAACGTTTCTGGCGGTGGCGCAGTCCCTGAGTTTCACTCAGGCCGCGGCGGCGCTGGGCCTCGGGCAACCCACGGTGAGCCAGCACATCCGCAAGCTGGAGCAGGCGGTGGGGCGGCCGTTGCTGGTCCGGGACACTCGAAGCGTGGTGTTGACCGTCGACGGGGAGGCCATGGTCGGCTTCGCCCGTTCCATCCTCGCCGCACACGCCCAGGCGGCGGACTACTTCACCGGCACGGGGGTGCGGGGCCGGTTGCGCTTCGGAGTGACCGACGACCTCGCATTGACCCAAGTGCCGCGGATCCTGCGGGACTTCCGGCACCTCAACCCCGGTGTCACGTTGGACCTCACCGTCTCCCAAGGGGTACATCTGCAACGCAGAGTGGAATCCGGCCACGTCGACGTCGCCTTCGTCAAGACGAACGCCGGGGATGGTCGAGGGCGGCTGGTGCGCCGGGACCAGCTGGTCTGGGCAGCCGCCGAGGGAACCGGCCTGCGGTGGGACGAGGAACGGCCGGTGCCGCTCATCGTGTACCAAGCGCCCAGTCCCAGCCGTGATCTGGCGGTGCGGGCATTGGAGCAGGCGGGCATCAAGCACCGCGTGGTCTGCACGGCGCGCGGGGTCAACGCCGTCCTCGCCGCCACCCGCGCCGGGCTCGGCCTCGCGATCTTCGTCCGCAGCCTGCTGCCGAGCGACCTGGTCGAGCTGCCCGGCAGCGCCGGCCTGCCCGAACTCGGCGAACTCGACCTCGTCCTGCTGACCAATCCGCACGCCCCCGCCGAACCCGTCGAGGCGCTGACCACCGCCATCCTCGCGCACACCGACCGCATCCGCTCCATCCACGGCACCCGCCGCTGGCCGGCCGAGCCGGGGCGCGCGGGGGCCCCGGGAGCCCGTCCGGAGAGAACGGGATGACGATGCCGGACGTCGCGTACGGTCAGCGGCGCAGACGAAAATGCACGGCTGCCACGTTTTATACACTTGGCGTATGAATGTCGAGCTCCGGGACCTGCGCTGGTTCCTGGTCCTGGCGGAAGAGGAACACTTCTCGCGCGCCGCGGCCAGGTGCCGCGTCACCCAGCCCACGCTGACCCGTTCTCTCGCCCGGCTGGAAGCGGCGCTGGGAGTCCGCCTGGTCGACCGCACCACCCGGAGTGTGAGCCTGACCGAGGCCGGACACCGCCTCCATGCCGAAATGGGCTCACTGCTCCCGCAGGTGGACTCCGCCCTGCGCTCCGTGAGCTCCCAGCGGACACTGCGCCTGGGCTTCACCTGGCTGCTGCCCAGCGGCCTGGCGCGGCACCTCATCACCGAATTCGAGCAGGCGACCGGGGGAAGGGTCGACCTCGTGCGACGGGACGAGCGCACGGCCGGCGTCGCCACCGGACACACCGACGCCGCGGTCCTCTACGGCACACCCCCGTCCGGTGGTCGTCTGCGCATCGTCGAGCTCGGCGCCGAGGACCGCGTGGCGGCCGTCGGCCTCCGCCACCCGCTCGCTCGCCGCAGGCGTCTGCACTGGGCGGAACTCGCCGACCACGCCCTCGTGGTCAACAAGCTCAGCGGCACCGTCGGCCGCGGCATGTGGCCGGCCGGAGCACGGCCCGAGGTGGCCGTCACCTGCCGCACGTACGACGAGTGGATCGAGATGGTCGCGGCCGACCGGGGCGTCGGAGTCCTCCCGGAATCCGCACGCACCCACCCACACCCCGACGTCCGCTACATCACCATCGCCGACGCGCCGCCCGTCCCCCTGGTCCTCGTCCGCCCCACCCGCTTTCCCCACCCCCTCACCGACCACCTGGGACGCATCGCCCGCGCCGCGACCGAACGCCCCGGCCGGCCCTGAGCGCACTCGGGCCGAGCTCACCCCGAGCCTCTGGCCTCGCTGCCCGAGCGGGAAGTGGATGCCAGGCTCTTGGTCTCCACGATGCCTCCGAGCGTCACCTCTCCCTCCTCGACCCGCACCTCGAGGGCGTCCCGGGACAGGCCCAGCGAACGACCCATCACCTCGCGCCGGATCTCCTCCACGATCGCCCCGTCGCGGCGGAGGAAGCCCCGGAGCAGATCGCTGCGGCTGACGACGCCCACCAGACGTCCGGCCTCGTCGAGCACGGGCACGGCGGTGAGGCCGTGATCTCCTTGAATGACGCATCAGGCCGCACGCAGACGACAGCCGTCGTCATGACGTGCCCCACGATTCGCCGTGTCATCTCCGCACCAAGGTTCCCTTCTGGAAACGGACATGGAGAAAGCCGAGGCCAAGCCCGGCCTGCTGTCCTGTCCACTGTGGGCTCCCGCCGCCGCACCCGGCGTGGGCCGACGGACCTCACCACGGCGCCGACCGGGCCTTGGCCCGTCGACGTGGCATCGACGAGGCCGCGCCCGACCACGCGCGGGCACGGTATGGGGCCGGTCGGCCGGGCTCAGGGGACGTGGGACCCATCCCGCCGTCCCGTCCCCGCCGAGAGGGTGGAAGCGCGCCGCAGAAGGAGGTCCGCACCATGCCCCGTACCGTCACCGTCGGCCTGGACGGTTCACCCGAGAGCCTCGCCGCGGCGGACTGGGCGGCCCGCGAGGCCCAGCGCCGCGAACTGCCGCTGAGCCTCGTCCACGCGCTGGACTGGCACTCGTTCACCTACGCGCCGCTCACCGGAGTCCAATCACTGACCCGATGGGCCGAGCGCCTGCCGAGCGACACCGCGGCACGGCTGCGACACGACCACCCGGGCCTGCGGATCGTCCATGAGCAGACCGCTCGTGAACCAGTGCCGTCGCTGCTGGCGGCCGCCGGGAACGCCGAGTTGCTGGTCCTCGGCTCCCGGGGTTTGAGCAGGGTCACCGGGGTTCTGGTCGGCTCCGTGGCGCTGTCGATCGTGGCCCGGGCCGAGTTCCCCGTCGTCCTGGTACCGACCGGCGGGACCGGCAGGGGCGACCACCGGACCCGCTCGGCCGCCATCGCCTCTCCGCGCCTGGCGCGCCGGGATGTCGTCTTGGGGCTCGACCTCCGGCGGCCCGCCGCCCCGGTGCTGGAGTTCGCGTTCGACGCCGCCGCCCGCCGGGCGGCGACACTGCGCGTCATCCACGGTTGGAGCCCGTCCCCCGCCTCCGGCCACCCGGTCCCCTTCGGCACCGGAGCGTCAGCTCAGGTCGCGGGCGAGCTGGCTGACGTCCTCCGCCCGTGGCGGGCGAAGTTCCCCGGCGTCGAGGTGAGCGAGCAGGCCGTGGTCGGCAGCCCCGCGGGGCACCTGGTGGACGCATCGGCCCACGCCGCCCTGGTGGTCGTCGGCCGCTTCACCCACGGCCCGCGGCCCGGCCCGCGCATCGGTCCGGTCACCCACGCCGTACTGCACCACTCCACCGCGCCGGTGGCGGTGATCGCGCACAGCTGACGCCCCGTCGAAAGGCAGCCGCGAAGCCGACACCGTTCCCGATCCGTCCGTCGAAGTCGAAGGGAACCATCCATGTTCAGAACCGTGCTGCACACCGCCCTCGCCTCCGCCCTGCTGACACTGGCTCCGGCCGTGCCCACCGCCGCACACACCACCGCCTCGACACCGCGTGGGGCGGGGGTTCAGGAGGACACCGTGCCGACGGACCGGTCGGGTGCCGCGGAGTCCGCCTTCGACCACGTCGCGAACTTCTACGGCGCCTACATCGACGCACGCGACTCCGCGAGTGAACGGCTCGCCCAGGAGCTCCGTCGTCACTATCTGACCCCCGATCTCCTCCGGCGTCTGGCGGACTGGGAAGGCGAGCACGCCGCCGACGGCGTGCTGCGCGCCCAGGGTGTTCCCACCGGCTGGAGGGTCAGTTACGAGGACAGCGCCATGGGACACACCTGGACGCGGGTGCGGCTCGCCTGGGACACCGGGGACCACACCACGTACACCTGTCTCTCCCTGCGCTCGGACCTGGCCACCAAGCTCATCTCCGACATCAGCGTGACGACCGTCCAGCGATGAATCTCCCCGGCGCGGAACACCCGCTGCCCACCCCCTCACACGCGGAGGTACCTGTCATGCTTCGCCCCGTCGTCGTCGGGCTCGACGGCTCCCCCGAGAGTTTCACCGCGGCCAACTGGGCGGCCCGCGAGGCCCAGCGCCGCGGGCTGCCACTGCACCTGGTGCACGCCTGGCTCTGGCAGACCGGAGATCTGCCCGCCGCGGACAGCGAGGACACCGTGCGGCACTGGGCGCGGCGCATCCTGCGCGACGCCGAGAAGGAAGTGAGCGGTCGCCACCCCGACCTCGCGCTCACCGGCGAGCAGATGCCCACCACGGCCGTCACAGCGCTGCTGGAGCGGGCGGAGGGCGCCGAGATGCTGGTGCTCGGCTCGCGCGGGCTCAGCGCGCTCACCGGCTTCCTGCTCGGCTCCGTCGGCCAGCAGGTCCTCGCCCGGGCGACGTGCCCGGTGGTGATGGTGCGGGCGAACGAACGGTCCGCCGCCGAGCGGCCGGGCGACGAGGTCGTCGTCGCGCTCCAGGACCTGACGGCGGTCCCCGGGCCACTGCTGGACTTCGCCTTCGCCGCGGCGTCCGCGCGCGGGGCGACGTTACGAACCGTGCACGTCCGCAAGCTGCCGTCGTCCGACTACGGGTACGGCCTCGCCACGGGATCCGTCGGCTACCTGAACGGTGATCTGGAGGCCCAGGTGAACCGGGAACTGGAAAAGGTCCTGGAACCGTGGCGGGAGAAGTACCCGCGGGTCACGGTGGAACGCACGATCGATCTCGCGTTCGTGGCCGGGGCCGTGCTGCGGGCCACCGCCCAGGCCGGGCTGCTGGTGGTCGGCCGGCGGACACACCGTCCCGCCCTGGGAACACACATCGGCCCGGTCACGCACGCGGTGCTCCACCACTCCACCGTTCCGGTGGCCGTCGTACCGCACGACTGAAAGCCGACTCCCGGCGCCCGGCCGGGCCTTCGGCTCGCTCTCGTGGGCGGGGCGCACCGCCCCGCCCACCGAGATCTACCGGCCCTGGGCCCGCCGTGCCGCCGTGCCGCCGGGGAGATCCACAACCGCTGTCAACAGCGCAAGGAGCGATCGGACATGACTCTCAGGACCACCGATAAGGACGCGGCCGTGACGGTGCGCGCCGAGGAGGGCGTCGACGAGGAGACGCTCGGCTACGCGCGGACCAAGGTCGACGCGGTCCTGGCCCGGTCAGGGCTGCCTGCGGTCACCGGCGAGGTGAGGATCGCCAAGGCGGCGGCGCCGCACGTCGAGCGCCCCTGGTCGGCCACGGCCGACCTCCGGGTGGGTCGCGCCGTCGTGATCGTCCACGCGCGGGAAGCCACCGGCCGGGAGGTCGCCGACCGGCTGCAGGACCGGATGCGCCGCCAGGTGGACCGGGCCGTCCACAGCGGGCGCGCGGCCCGCAGGCCGGTGGCGCCGCCGTGGCGCGGAGGACGTACGGCGGGCTGAGGCCCCTGTCGCGAAAGCCCCACCCGCCCGGCTCGGACGGACCCGGCCGGTGTGCCGCACCGGCCCGGCTCCGGGACCGGCCCCTCGGGCCCGGTCCCGGAGCCGCGTCACGCCCGCGCGCTCCGTCTCATCGATACCCCCGGACCGCTACGGCCGGATCGACCCCGTCGGCGCTTTGCCGCGGCGCACGGCGTGTGGCCGGGCCGCGTCGATGATGGCGATGACGAGGAACAGGCAGACGACGCCGGCCGCGGTCAACGCCGCCGCAGCCGTGCGGCCCGGGTTCGCCTGCCCCGTCCACAGGATCGTGGCAGCCACCGCGGTCGCCACGAGGAGTCCGGGCAGCAGCCATACGAGGAAGGCGCGGCACCGCGAGGAGGCGGACCGGACCGCCGGGGTCCTATACCCCCAGGCCGCCCAGTGTTTCTCGGTCTCCCGGAGTTCGCGTGCCCGGTGAACGCGGGACCGGGCGGCCAGCGCCGCGGTCGTGGCCGCGCCCGTCGCGGCCACGACACCGATGACACTCCAGGACACCGGCGTGAGAAGCAGCGGCGCGAGGAGCGCGACCGTACCCCAGCCGGTCAGGCATCCGGCCGCCGCGATCCGCCGGGACAGCGGCCGGTCGTCTCGGGCCCGTATGTCCGCCACCGCGGGCAGGGACCATACGCAGCCGCCGGCGCAGGACACCGCGGCAGCCAGCGCGAGGACGGCATGGGACATGGCACTCTCCTCCATCGAACACCTGGACATCGGCAAGGGCATCGGACCGTGGCGGCCCGCTCAGCGCTGTGCGGCCTCGAGTTCGCGGATCTCCGGATGGTGCAGATCGAAGGCCGGGGATTCGCTGCGTATCCGGGGCAGCCGCGTGAAGTTGTGCCGTGGTGGAGGGCATGAGGTGGCCCACTCCAGGGAGCGTCCGTATCCCCACGGATCGTCGACCTCGACCTTCTTGCCGTATCGGGCGGTCTTCCAGACGTTGCAGAAGAACGGCAGGACCGAAAGACCGAGCAGGAACGAGCCGATGGAGGACAGCGTATTGAGAGCGGTGAAGCCGTCGGCCGCGAGGTAATCGGCATATCGACGCGGCATGCCCTCGGCCCCCAGCCAGTGCTGCACGAGGAAGGTGAGGTGAAACCCGGCGGTGAGGGTCCAGAAGGTGATCTTTCCAAGTCGTTCGTCGAGCATCTTTCCGGTGAACTTCGGCCACCAGAAGTGGAATCCGGCGAACATCGCGTAGACGACGGTGCCGAACAGTGTGTAGTGGAAGTGCGCGACGACGAAGTAGGAGTCCGATACGTGGAAGTCCATCGGCGGCGACGCCAGGATCACACCGGTCAGACCGCCGAACGTGAAAGTGATCAGGAAGCCGGTGACCCAGAGCATGGGTGTCTCGAAGGACAGCGACCCCTTCCACATCGTACCGATCCAGTTGAAGAACTTGATGCCGGTGGGAACCGCGATGAGGAAGGTCATGAAGGAGAAGAACGGCAGCAGCACACCACCGGTGACATACATGTGGTGGGCCCACACCGTAACCGAAAGACCGGCGATCGAGATCGTCGCCGCGATCAGCGAGACATAACCGAACATCGGCTTGCGCGAGAACACCGGGACGACCTCGGAGACGATACCGAAGAACGGCAGCGCGAGGACGTAGACCTCGGGGTGGCCGAAGAACCAGAACAGATGCTGCCACAGCAAGGCACCACCATTGGCCGGGTCGAAGATATGCGATCCGAACTTGCGGTCGCACTCCAGCGCGAGGAGCGCGGCGGCCAGCACCGGAAAGACGAGCAGAATCAACACCGAGGTCAGCAACACGTTCCAGGCGAAGACGGACATCCGGAACATCGTCATGCCCGGAGCGCGCATGCAGGTGATCGTGGTGATGAAGTTGACCGCGCCCAAGATGGAGCCGAAGCCGGAGAGCGTCACGCCCATGATCCACATATCGGAGCCGACACCGGGTGAATGGATGGCGTCCGACAGGGGTGCGTACAGGAACCAGCCGAAGTCGGCGGCGCCCTGAGGGGTGAGGAATCCGGCGGCGGCGGTCAGTGAGCCGAACAGGAACAGCCAGTAGGAGAGCATGTTCAGACGGGGAAAGGCCACGTCCGGAGCCCCGATCTGAAGGGGCATGATCCAGTTGGCGAACCCGGTGAACAGAGGCATCGCGAAGAGCAGCAGCATGACCGAGCCATGCATGGTGAATGCCTGGTTGTACTGCTCGTTGGACATGATCTGGGTCCCCGGGCGCGCCAATTCGGCCCGCATGACCAGGGCCATCAGGCCACCGACGAGGAAGAAGGCGAAAGCCGATACCAGATACAGCGTCCCGATCCTTTTGTGATCGGTTGTCGTCAGCCACTCCACCAGGACATGTCTGCGCGTCGGCGGGGAGTCCGCCTCGGGAGCAGCCCCCCTCACGTGGTTCCCCTTGATATTCATTCCATCCACCGAGCCGCGCCCTCCGCCTCTTTGTTCAATTCAGAAGCAGCCGGAAAGGAAACACACCAAGGGCGGTACACGAGAAAACCGCCGCTCTTTCCAGCTCACAACATGATCAACGGTCGGGCAGTGGCCGCACAGGGCCGAACAGTCCAGGGCCGGGGTCGAAGGTCCCGCCGGCCCGGCCGATGCGGCCGGTCGGTCCCGCGGTGGCGTAGCGGCCGCCCGGCCGGTGTGCCGGGGTCACGCCGCGCCGACCGCGGGCCGGGGGACGGTGAGGGTCAGTACAGTCCGGTCGTGTCCTGCCGGTAGGTGTTGCCGAGGATGTCGTCGAGGAAGTCCCCGAAGCCCGTCTCCAACCGGAGACCGGTTGGGGGCTCGTAGGTGAAGAGGCCGGGACAGACGCTCTTGTCGAGGCTGCTGTCGACGAAGAGCGCGTAGGAGAAGCGATCCGGCTTCGTCCCGTCGTGACACGCCTGGCGCACCACGCGGTGGGCGACCGCGGCCACCGGCGTCCTGGTCGATCGGGTCAGGATCTCCATCGCACAGCCGAAGTTGACGATGAAGGTGCCCGGTATCGGGTCGATCGCGTACCAGTCACCGTCCCGGTCCACCTCGAGCCCGGGCTCGGTGGAGCGCAGGACCGTCACCCAGCCCGAGTCCTTGTGGATGTTCAGGCCGCGTGCGGCCACTTCGGGCCGGAAGTGGTTGAAGGTGAGGGTGTGGGTGCCCTGCGGGGTGAGGCTGTGCCCGGTGGCCTCGTGCCAGAGGTCACGCGGCAGGTCGAGATGGGTGAGCACCGCGCGCTGGATGTCCAGCGCGAAGTCGCGCATGGCCTCGGCCTGCCGCACCAGCGCGGCCGGGTACACCCGCTTCCACCAGGTGCTCGCCAGGAAGAACTGTTCGGTCTGGTCGGCATCGCGACAGAAGTAGCCCTGATGCGCGCCCAGTTGTTCCGATGTCCACCGACGGTAGCCCCGGTAGGGGTCCGTATGCCCTCTCCGGGCAGGGAGGTAGAAGCTGCGGGCGAACCAGTCTCCGGCGGACAGGTCCAGGCCGGCGGGCTGCTTGACGTAGAAGAAGCCGTCCTCCAGCGCACGTCGCAGCCCGTCCTCGGCGGTGAAGGACAGGTCGCCCTGCCGCAGTTCGGCCAGCTGCCACCCCTGTCGCGAGGCGGTCCGCGCCTGTTCCCACGCCGTGTTCATACGCGGGAGTGGAACTCGTAGCCCAGCTTGCCCGCTTTCTCCACCGAGAACGCACGGAAGCTCTGGTACTCCCGCAGCCTCCCTTCCGTGTCGTACTGGTAGAGGAACATGTCGTACCGCGGTCCCATGTAGATCGTGAACGAGGACCGGTCCGGGCCGTCGGCGTCGGCGGGCAGTTCGGGCACGCGGTGGTAGACGGCGGTCACCGGTCGCGGCAGCTTCCTGGTCAGGACGCGGAACGCGTCACCGAGGTTGACGGTGAAGTGCCCCGGCCGTTCGCGGACGGGCATCCAGCGGCCCTCGTGCAGGATCTCGTAGCCGGGCTGGTCGGTGCAGATCGTGGTGATGAACCCGCTGTCGGAGTGCTCGACGATTCCGGCGCGGTCGCTCAGGCCCGTACGGTAGTGGTTGACCGTGGTGTAGCACAGTCCCGTGTCCTGACGGGCGCCACCGGTGACGAGTTCCCGGTCCTCCTCGGGTATCCCCGCCGCGTCGAAGACGCCGTAGAGGGTGTCCAGGGTCAGCTCCTTCATCCGCCGGAGCACGGCCGTCACCTCCTGGGGCAGGTACCGCTGCCACAGGAAGCTCTCCAGTTGCAACTGCTCCACCTGATCGGGCCGGTCCTCGTAGCCCAGCTTGGACTCGGGGTGGCCGTGTTCGCGGTGGCCGCGATGGCGGTCGTCGGGGTCGCCGGTGGCGGGCTGGTAGAAGCTGCGGCAGAAGGCCAGGCCCGCGCTCACGTCGAGGTCCTCGGGAACGGCCAGGTTGAACGCGCCGAGGCACAGGGCCTGGTCCGCGTCGTCCGGCGAGGCGAACCGCAGTCTGCCCGCCTCCACTGTCGCCGCGGGGAGGGTGAGGTGGGTTTCTTCCTCAACGACATCTGTCGTCATGCTGGGACTCTCCCATCGTGGTCGGTCACTTCCGTCATGGCCGCGGCGCGCTCACAGCGCGGCGTCGTTGTCGTAGGTCCGGCGCACCTCCTGCGCGGCGAAGTCGGCGACGGACTGCACGGGGTGCGCCGTGCCGTTCTCCAGGCGGTAGACGGTGCCGTCGAGACTGGAGTCCAGGAAGGTCACGTACGAGGTCCGGTCGGGCCGGCCGGGGCCCCGCTCGGTGGCGACCACGCCGTGGATGTTGGCACGCACGGGCGTGGGCAGGGCCCCGGTGAGCACTTCCAGGGAACTCCCGAAGTTCACGATGAAGTGCCCCGGCACGGGGTTGATGGCGCTCAGTTCTCCTTCGATGAGTGCGAGCAGGCCGGGCTCGACGGATCGGAGCACGGTCACCCATCCGGAGTCGCGGTGGAACTTGCAGCCGCGGGTGGCTTTGTGCGAACGGAAGTGGTTGAACGCGAGCATCTGATGGCCCCGGTGGTCGGTGAGCCCGCTGGAGATCTCGCTCCACAGCCGTGGGGGGATGTCCAGGTGGCGGAAGACCGCCCGCAGTACGGCGATGCCGAGGTCGGCCATCCCGCGCCCGAGCGCGGCGACCTCGGCGGGCAGCAGGGGCCAATTCGCCTGCTCGATGTAGAAGTTCTCCCACTGGTCGTGCTCGCGGTCGAAGTAGCCCTGGTAGGTGCCGGGGACAGCGACGTCCCGGAAGCCGCGGTAGCGGTCGAGTGCGTCGCCGCGCCGGTCCTGGTGGAAGTGCGCCGCGAATCGGTCACCGGGCCCGGTGTCGAGGCCGTCGGGGATGCGCAGCAGGAAGAAGCCCTGGGTCAGGGCGCGGTCGAACCCTTCCTCTCGGTCGAAGACCAGGTCCTCGCCGTGGAGCCGGGAGTGTTCGAGCGCGATCGGCGGGTAGGCGGCGAGGGCCTCCCGTTCACCGGGCATCGAGGGCAGGGCCACCGGTGGCCGGCCCGTCACGGGGTGGGACGTCGTCATCGGCTCGGCTCCCTCGGTGTGCCGGTGTCGCGGTGGATGGTGATCGTTCCGGGGCGTGCGGGGCGGGGCATGGAAGCGTGGCGCTTCAGCCGGAGATCGGTGTCCTTGGTACTGACCGTGTAGTGGCCGTACAGCTCCGAGAGGACCAGGGCCTGCATCCGCACGGAGAAGAGGCGGCCGGGGCACTTGCGCGGGTTCCGCTCGGCGTTGATCATGCTGAAGGAGTTGATCTCGTAGCGGCCGCGGGAGAGCAGGGACGAGACCGTCTCGCGATCGGAGCGGACGATGGCCTCGATGTTGGCGGGGGCGAAGCGGCACGGCTCCGGGAAGACCGCCGGATCGCGGTTGGCCTGCCGCCGGTCCAGCCACAGCATGGTGCCCGGCGGTACGGTCACCCGGGCTCCTCGGTGGTGCAGGGCAAAGGGCGCGGTCGTGCGGCGCCACAGAGCGCTGGGGTTGCTGCCGCCCAGTCGTACCGCCTCCAGGACCGCGAGGTCGGTCACGGACGGGGACGATCCGCCGCGCGGGCACCGGCCGTCACCATCGCCGTTCCGTGCCTCGGCCACGATGGCGGTCTTGACCTGCGGTGTGCTCTCCACATAGCCCAGCGCCCACATCAGGCTCAGGGCCGTGGTGTCGTACGTGGCCACGATGATCGTGCCGAGTTCCTTGATCCGCGCGGGGTCCAGAGCGGCGAGGCCCTCGCGGGTGAAGGACAGTCCCCACAGCGCGAAGTAGCGCCGGATCAGGTTGGAGTCAGGAGCCTCGGCGAGGGATGCGAAGTTGGCCGTCAGCAGATCGCGCACGAACGGGACGATGACGTCGAACTCCCGCATCGCCCGCGGGTTGTCGTTGCTGATGACATCGGAGGCGAGGTCGAAGAAACCGCGGACCACGTGGCCGTACTCCGCCGAGCGCAGGTATTCCGGCAGGGGCCGCTGGGTGAGGTCGAGCACGCCGGGGATCATGCTGTCCACGTACGCGGTCAGGGACAGTGTGAAGTCGTCGAGCGAGATCTCCTGCCCCGCTGCCCGGCGCAGGTGGTCGGCCGTGTGCCGTCGGACGGCGGGCTCGAGACGCTCCACGAACTTGGCGCTGCCGAGGGAGCGTTCGACGGCCGCCCGCTTCCCCGGGCGGTCCGGGTGGTCGTGGGGCATGGATCCCATGAAGTCGCCGAACAGCTCGCGGTTGGCATCGGTGGAGGGTGCCAGGAT
Source organism: Streptomyces yongxingensis (assembly GCF_055597465.1). Lineage (NCBI taxonomy): Bacteria > Bacillati > Actinomycetota > Actinomycetes > Kitasatosporales > Streptomycetaceae > Streptomyces > Streptomyces yongxingensis. The sequence continues at coordinate 10,706,614 of NZ_CM145717.1, read as the reverse complement.
GTCCTCACCGACCAACGGTGCGTTGGTGATCTGGTAGAGGGCGAGCCGCTGCCCCATCCAGAACGTGCACAGGCCGCCGTTTTCCTCGGCCAGCGCGCTGATGCCGGATGTGCGGAAGTAGTGCGAGGCGGGTTCCCCCCGCACCACGGTCGCCTGGTGGAAGGCCGGGGCGTGGCCGTGCAGCCGGCTGGGACCCGGATGGTGGGCCAGCACTCCGGGGAAGGGCACACCGGGCCCTTCCGGCGGGGCCACGGTCGTGGCCCTGGGGACGGCACGGCGGTCGTCGGCCGAGGTGGTCACGTCGACTCACCCGCGCCCGCGCCGACGGACTGGGCGATCCCGAAGTCGGCGTGCCGGTCGGACCAGGTCCGTTCGTTGAACTCGCGCAGGAAGTCCTCGGAGCTGCGCACCGCCGCGGCGGAACCGTCCCGGCGGACCTGGTAGAGGTTTCCGGTGGCGGGCGGGTTGGCGAAGGCCGCGAACGAGAAACGGTCGGCCGCTCCGGCCGCCGGGGTGCACTGCCGGACCCGGTGCAAGATGGCGTGCACCGGCCGGCTCAGGGCCGCGGTGAGCAGTTCGAAGGCGCCGCCGAAGTTCACCACGAAGTGGCCGGGCGCCGGATCGACGGACATCCAGACGCCGTCCACGGACGCTTCGAGGCCCGGCTCCTCGTTGTAGAGGACGGTCACGAATCCGGTGTCCTTGTGCGGGGCGCAGCCCAGTTGGGCCCGTTCGGAGCGGTAGTGGTTCGCCGCGAACCAGTGTGTGCCCCGCCCGTCGACGGCCCCGCCGGTGATCTCGCTCCACAGGTGCGGGGCGATGCCGAGGTCGGCCATCGCGCACCGCAGGACCAGCAGAGTGAGCTCGCTCATCCGCTCGGTCATGACGGTGAGTTCCGGGGGGAAGTGGCGGCGGCGTCCGGGGCCGTCGATGAGCACGTGCTCGGTCTGGAAGTGCTCACGGTCGAAGTAGACGCCCTCCAGCGCCCGGAAGCCGCGATAGGGCCGGGTCGCCTCGGGGCCGTCCTCGGGGGCGCGGTAGAACTCCCGGCACAGGGTGATACCGGGCCCGGGGTCGAATCCGGCGGGCATGGCGAGCAGGAAGCAGCCGTCCGCGAGCGCCTGGGACAGTCCGCCTTCGGTGTCGAACGCAAGGCCCGGCCCCCGCACCGACGCCCGTTGGAGTGCCATCGCTGCGGTTCTCATCCGCGGTCACCTCCCCCGGTGGTGCGGGCAGGTGCGTTCGGGGCCTCGGTGCCGGCGTAGATCTCGTAGTCGTTCTCGTCGATGAGCTCACGCGAGCCGCAGACGCGTTCCAGGCCGGTGCCCTGGGCGTAGCGGTAGATGCCCTGGTCCTGACCCGGCAGGCAGCCGCTGGAGGAGAAGTGCCCATAGCTGGAGCGGTCCGCCCGCTGGCGCGCGACCCGGTGCATGATCGCCGCGACGGGTGTGTCGCTGCCGGAGGTGAGGATTTCCATGGCCAGCCCGAAGTTGATGACGAAGCAGTCCGGGTCGGCGGGCACGACCTCCCAGTGGTCGCCGCGGGCGACCTCCAGGCCGGGGGAAGTGGTCCGCAGGACGGTGAGGAAACCGTCGTCCTTGTGGGAGCTGAGGCCGATGTCCTCGTGCGCGGGCCGGTAGTGGTTGAACGTCAGGTGGTAGGAGCCGGCCGACTGTGAACAGCCGCCGGTGGCCCGTGCCCAGTCCTCCTCGGGTATGCCCACGTGGTGGAGCACGGAGCACAGCACCTGCTGCGACAGCCGAGTGAGCGCCTCGCCGAGCTCGGCGATCTCCGGCGGGTAGTCGGTGGCCCAGAAGCGCCGTTCCAGGAGGAACTGCTCGATCTGGTTGATCCGCTGGTGGAAGCCGAGCAGCGGGTCGCCGAAGCGGTCGCTGCCGATGGTGCGGAACCGGCCGTACGGGGCGGTGGACGGTCCGCGGTAGAACTGCCGGGCGAACGTGTCACCGGCCGAGACGTCGATCTCGGCAGGGATCTCCAAGAAGAAGACTCCGTCGCGGAATGCTCGATCCCGCGCACCAGAATCAACGAACAGCAGGCTCCCGCTCGACATTCTGGCCTTTTCGAGCCGCGCTTCACCGAAGGCCGACAGGTCAGCGGAACGCTTCGCGTAGACGTCTCGGTATATCTTCCCCCGACATATCTCGGGAGCCAGTGCACGAGGCGTGGGTTCCATGCTCACCGGCCTTTCAGATGGAGGGATACGACGATGAGGTCACGTAGCTCTTCCGGCGCTCCTGGATGTTCTCCTCGCGCGATCTCGGACAGTGTGCTGAAGGAGCCTGGATACACCATGACCGGAAGTCCCTGCCGCTTGAGGCAGGCGAAGATGGAGAATTCCTCCAGGAAGTACTCGCTGGACATCCTGATGCGGTTTTCCCACTCGGTCTCGCCGATTCCGTGAGAGCGCTTGCGGTGATAGGAGCGCCCGAACGACTCCACTGACGAGCGGAACACCTCGTCCTTGGCGAAAAACGTCCGCAACTCGTCGTGGAATTGGACGCATTCACGACGATTCTGGACATCACTGCAGTTCAGGAAGGTGAAGTCGGTCGAGGCGCCATACTCGTCGAACACCCTCCGCTCGCCCTCGATAAACTGGCGGCCGAGTTCCAGAGCGCGATCGAATGCCTCTTCGGGCGCCATTCCGCGGGTCGATTCCAGCGTAAGCCGATGAATACTGTCGCCGATGAGCACGGTGCAGCGGGCGAACCTCCGGGAGATCCACTTGACCATGCTCGCGAGTTTGGCGGTGGCGAAGTTGCTGTTCTCGAGGCTGACTCCGAGAAAACATGTGTCGTGCTGCTCGAACGTGGTTCTGCTGGTCACGGGAGAGACCGATGCTATTTCTGCCTTGTAGCGCGTCCTGCGCGCCGGCTCCACCTGTTGACGGGGGGAAGAGATCGCTTGCGTGTCCAACACCATTGCATCCGCCTGAGTTCGTCGCTAAGTACGGGGATCACTCTCGGCTTCTTTTTGGGGTGTACGCGCAGCCTGACATGGCCCAGGAAAGTGGGCATGTCTCCGAGACCTCCGCAGATCACACCCGGAGGCCGCTCAAAATTGGTAGCAGGCGGCCGTGGAGTCGGCCAATGGCAGGGCACTGAATTCGGCCTGATGATTCATCAGGTCTCGCTCTCACAGGAAATACGCAGGTCACTGCGGGGTCATGGGCACAGGCACGGCACGGCGCGGGGCGCGGCGGCGGCCTCCCCGCGCCGGGAGTGGGCACGCGCATGACACCGCTCCGTGCCACGCGCATATGACGGGCGGTGAACTGGGCTTTTGCCGTACGAGTGGCGGACACGCGACGACACGCCACCGGGCGGCAGAGCGCACGGGACCCCGGAGAGCGAACGGGCCGGGACCGCGTCGGTGATGGCCGAACACCTCACATGGCATCGGTATCGACTTCCGCGGCTGCCGGCACGAGGTTGGCAAGCCGTTCGGTGTCGGTTACGGTGAGTCCCTCAGCCGCTCGGCGAGCAGCGGGCCCGCGTTGCCCGCCCCATGCGATGCGGCGTTCTGCGACGTTCCACGGACATCTCCACTCCTCCGGGCCTCGCATCCCCCTTCTCGAGCAGCGGCGCCCCCTGTCCAGGGGCGACCTCTGGCTGCGCCTTCCCCCTCCGCCAACAGCACCGCAACCGCCGCACACCCCCGTGCGGATGTTTCCAACGATGCTGCCGCCGCAGCGTGAGGAAGGAGGCCGGGGTCTCAGTGACATCGACACCCACCACCAGACGATGGGCCCTGCTTGCCATGTCCGTGGGCGTCTTCTGCATCCAGCTCGACGCGTTCGCCCTGAATCTGGCCCTGCCGCAGATCGGCCGCGATCTGCACGCAGGAGGCGCCGGTCTGCAATGGGTGACCAGCGCGTATCTGCTGTCCACCGGGACCCTCATGCTGGGTGCGGGGCGCCTCGGCGATCTGTTCGGACGGCGACGGCTGTTGATCCTGGGCCTCGCCGTCTTCGGCGCGTCGTCCCTGGTCTGCGCGCTCGCCCCGGCACTACACGTCCTGGTCGGCGCCCGGGTGGCCCAGGGGGCGGGGGCCGCGATGGTCATGCCGGTGGGTCTGTCGCTGCTGACGAACGTCTACCCCAGCGAACTGCGGGGCCGCGCCACCGGCCGGGCGCTGGGCATCGGCGGAATCGCCACCGCCTGCGGCCCGTTCATCGGCAGTGCCCTCACCGACGCGGTGTCCTGGAGGGCGGTGTTCTGGCTCAACGTCCCCCTCGCCGCGCTCGGCGCGGCATGGGCCTCGCGTACCGCCGAGAGCTATGACACCAGCGCGCCCCGGAGGGTCGACTGGCGCGGGCTTGCCACCGCGACAGCCGCGCTCGTGACCCTCGCCGTCGTCGTCGACCGCGGCCGCCACTGGCAGTGGCCCGTCATCCTGGCCGGCCTGGTCGCCGCGGCGGCCCTGCTGACCTGGTTCGTACGGCTCGAACGGGTGGCGGCGAGTCCACTGGTCCAGCTCACGCTCTTCCGCAACGGGCCCTACGTGGCGCTGACGCTCGCCGGGGCCGTCGCCAACACCGCGACCGTCATGTTCCTGTTCGTCGTGCCCCTGACGCTCCAGGGACAGTGGGACCTGTCCGTCGCCATGGCGGGTGCCGCCTTCCTCGCCCCGGCACTGGCCATGGCCCTCGCCGGTCCGATCGCCGGCCGTGTGCCCCCACCCGCCGCGGTGCGCGTGATGACCGTCTGCCTGGGCGCGGGAGCCCTCGTCCTCGCCTGCCTGGCCCGGGCCTCATCGCTCGATGTGTATCTGATCGCGGCCACCGCGGGCGGTGCGGTTCTCGGAACGGCCAACTCACTGACCCTCGTCGCCACTCAGGGGGTGATCAGACCGGAGCGGGCCGGGGAGGCGTCCGGAGTCACCAAGACCGTCATCACGGTGGCGGCCGGCCTCGGCATTGCCCTGGCCGGGGCCGTCGCCGACCAGGAACGCGGCGTGGGTTCCGAAGCGGCCTCGGACACCGCGTTGCAGATCACCGCCCTGGGGTGCGTGGCCACCTGTGTGATCCTCGCCGTGTGGCTCGGGACCCATGAGCGACAGCGGCTGCGCCGGCCGGTCCGGCGCGCGGTGAAGGTGGCGCTCGGACACCGACGCGGGGACCGGTCCGCGGGGAGGAAGTGATCAAGGTGGCCCTCGCCCGAGGTGTGTGTGGGACGCGGCCACCCCGACCGCTTCGAACGTGGCGTCCCGCACCATGTCCGGGGGTGGACCCGCTGCCTACCGTGACGGCCATGAACACCACCCGCACCACCGAGGGCGGCGCTGCCCGGCACCCCGGCCTTGACGCGTCCGCCGTCCCCGCAAGCCAGTTCCTGAAAGGGCGCAGCGCCCTGGTGACCGGCGCGGCGAGTGGCATCGGACGGGCTTGTGCCGTCGCCCTCGCCGACGCCGGGGCCTTCGTGTACGTCGTCGATCTGGCCGAGGAAGCCGCCGAGCGGGTGGCCGAGGAGATCGGCGGCAGCCCCTGCGTGACCGACCTCTCCGACCTGACGGCCATCGACGGCCTCCCCACCGCCGTCGACATCGTCGTCAACAATGCCGGGCTCCAGCACATCGCGCCGCTGCACGAATTCCCACCGGACCGTTTCGCCCTCATCCAGAAGATCATGGTCGAGGCGCCGTTCCGTATCATCCGGCGCGCCCTCCCCCACATGTACGCGCACGGGTGGGGCCGCATCGTGAACCTCTCCTCCGTACACGGCCTGCGGGCCTCGGCCTTCAAAAGCGCCTACGTGACCGCCAAGCACGCGATGGAGGGGCTGAGCAAGGTCGCCGCCCTGGAGGGGGCGCCCCATGGCGTCACGTCGAACTGTGTGAATCCCGGGTACGTCCGCACCCCCTTGGTCGAGGCCCAGCTCGCCGACCAGGCCCGCTCGCATGGCATCGCGGAGTCGGAGGTACTGGAGAAGATCATGCTGGAGCGCAGCGCCATCAAACGCCTCATCGAGCCGGAGGAGGTCGCCTCCGCGGTGCTGTGGCTGTGTTCCGAGAACGCCGGCTTCATCACCGGCGCCTCGCTGCCGCTGGACGGTGGCTGGACCGCGCACTGACCGTCCCGTGACCCGAATCGCCATACCCGCGGGTGCGCGCCGTATCGAGCCGCGAGCACCCGCCCTCCCCGAGGTTCGTTCCATGTCACAGACCACTGTTCTTTCCACCGCCGCCCTACGACACCTGATGGAGCTGCTGGCCACGGACGCCTCCGCCGAACAGTTGACGGCGGTGGCCACGCGCGCCCGCGCCGACGGCATCGACGACCGCGAACTCAAAGAGATCGAACGGGCCGTCTCCACCGCCCTCGGGGTCCGACGGGTGCTCCATCGCCAACGCCGCCGCGAAGCCGAACTCACCGCGCTGTTCGACACCGCCGGCGACCTGGCCGCCCTGCGTGACCTCGACGCGGTACTGCACTCGATCGTGCGGCGCGCCAGAACCCTGTTGGGGACGGACACCGCCTACCTCACCCTGGTGGACGAGGCCGCCCAGGACACCTTCATGCGGGTCACCGACGGCTCGGTCTCGCTCGCCTTTCAACAGCTCAGGCTCAAGCTGGGCGAGGGCCTGGGCGGGCTGGTGGCCCAGACCATGCGTCCCTACGCGTCCCCAGACTACCGCAGGGACGAACGGTTCCAGCACACCCGAACCATCGACCACGGAGTCCTGGACGAAGGTCTCGTCGCCATCCTCGGCGTGCCGCTGCTCCTCGGCTCGGGCCCGGCCGGCGACCACCATGTCATCGGTGTCCTGTTCGCGGCCGACCGCGGCCCCCGCGGCTTCTCCCCGGACGAGGTGGCCCTGCTCGGCTCGCTCGCCGCGCACGCCGCCATCGCGATCGACACCGCCAGGGCGCTCGCCGATGCCAAGAACGCCGCGGCGGAACTCACCGAGGCCAACGCCGTCATCCAGGAACACGCGGCATCCACGCAGCGCGCCGCGGAAGCGCATGACCGGCTGACCGACCTCGTGCTGCGCGGTTCGGAGGTATCCGAAGTGGCCGCCGCGGTGGCCGAGTTCCTCGGCGGCCGACTGACCATCTTCGACCCGCGCGGCGACGTACTGGCCCAAGCGGGCGGCGGAGCGGGAGCCTGTCCGCCGGATCGCGACGCACTCCTGAGAGCCGTCACCCGTGCCCGTGCCGAGGGCCGCTCGGTCCGTGACGGCGAGTGCTGGTACTGCGCCGTGCTCGCCGGGCAGGAGCTGCTGGGCAGCCTCGCCTTCCGCGGGCGCCCGGACCTCGACGGCCCCGACCGCCGGCTGTTCGAGCGCACCGGCACCATCACCGCGCTGCTCCTGCTGCTGCGCCGTACCGTCGTCGAAACCGAGAACCGCGTGCGCGGCGAACTGCTCACCGACCTCTTGGAGGGAGCGGGCCGCGATCCCGCGCTCCTCGCCGAGCGCGGGCACCGGCTCGGTGTGGACCTGACCCGGCCGCACCTGGTGCTGGTCGCCGAGGCCGAGACGCGGTCGGACGGCAGGCTGACCGCGTGGGCCCAGCAGTACCTGTTCGGCCGCGAGGGCCTGTGCTGCGAGTACGAGCAGCACGTGGTCATGCTGGTCCCCGACGACGGAACAGTACCCGGTCAGGCCGCCCGGGCCGCCGCCGAACATCTCTCCCAAGGGCTCGGCACACCCGTCAGCGTGGTCGCCGCGGGACCGTGCCAGGGGCTGGCCGCCCTGCCGGGCTACTACGCCGAGGGCCGCCGCTGTCTGGGCGCCATGCGTGTACTGGGTCTCACCGGTGATGGTGCCTGTGCCGCGGATCTGGGCTTCCTCGGTGTTCTCCTGGGCAAGGAACAGGACACCGGAAGCTTCGTCAACAGGGTCTTGGGCCCGGTCCTGGAGTGGGACGAACGCAGGGGGACCGAACTGGTCAGGACGCTTCAGGCGTATTTCGCCGTGAAGGGCAGCCACATTCGGGCCAAGGACCTGCTGCACGTCCACGTCAACACCGTGGTGCAGCGGATCGAGAGGATCGTCGCGCTCCTGGGGCAGGACTGGGACCACCCGGAACGCGCGCTGGAGATCCAGCTGGCGCTGCGGATCCACCTGGTTTCCCAGGCCGGCCCGTAGCGGACCTCGTCACAGAGCCGTGATAGCGGCCGGGACGCGCAGCTCGGGCACGGTGACCGCCTGTACGTCGTCCACGCTGACGCCGGGCGCGAGTTCGGCCAGGGTGAGGCCGTCGGCCGTCACGTCGATGACGGCGAGGTCCGTGATGACGCGGTTGACCACGCCGCGCCCCGTGGCGGGCAGGGCCAACTCGTCGACGATCTTCGGGGAGCCGTCCTTCGCGGTGTGCTCCATGACGACGATCAGGCGGCGGGCCCCGTGGACCAGGTCCATGGCCCCGCCCATCCCCTTGACCATCTTCCCGGGGATCATCCAGTTCGCCAGATCACCTCGGGCCGAGACCTGCATGGCGCCCAGCACGGACACGTCGATGCGCCCGGCGCGGATCATGCCGAAGGAGGAGGCGGAGTCGAAGCACGCGGCGCCCTTCCGCAGCGTGACCGTCTCCTTGCCCGCGTTGATCAGGTCCGGGTCCTCCGTGCCGTCCACCGGGTAGGGGCCGACCCCCAGGAGGCCGTTCTCGGAATGCAGCACGACGTGGATGTCGGCGGGCAGGTGGTTGGGGATGAGGGTGGGAAGGCCGATGCCCAGGTTGACGTACTGTCCGTCGTGCAGTTCACGGGCGGCGCGGGCGGCGAGTTGGTCGCGGTCGAGTGCCATGGATCATGCCTCCTGGGCGGCGGGTCGGACGGTGCGGCGCTCGATGCGCTTGTCGACGGGGTCCGCGGCGACGATCCGGTCGACGTACACGCCCGGGAGGTGTACGGCATCCGGGTCGAGCTCCCCCGCCTCCACGATGCGTTCGGCCTCCACCAAGGTGGTCCGGCCCGCCATCGCGCACAGCGGGTTGAAGTTCCGGGCGGCGCTGTGGAACAGGCAATTGCCGTGCCGATCCGCGACCTCCGCACGCACCAGCGCGAAGTCGGCCGTGAGGGACTCCTCCAGCAGGTACCTGCGGCCGCCGAACTCCCTGACCTCCTTGGGCGGGGAGGCCACGGCCACGCTGCCGTCGGCGGCGTACAGCCACGGCAGGCCGCCCTCCTCGACCTGGGTTCCCACGCCTGCCGGGGTGAAGAAGGCGGGGATCCCGCTGCCGCCGGCCCGCAACCGCTCGGCCAGGGTGCCCTGTGGTGTGAGCTCCACCTCCAGCTCACCGGAGAGGTACTGCCGCGCGAACTCCTTGTTCTCGCCCACGTACGACGACGTCATCCGGGCGATCCGGCCGGCCCGCAGCAGCAGACCGAGGCCCCAGTCGTCCACACCGCAGTTGTTGGACACCACCCGCAGCCCCGCCGTCTCCGTCCGGGCCAGCGCGGCGATCAGCGTCGACGGGATCCCGCACAGCCCGAAACCTCCGACGGCGAGAGTCGCCCCGCCCGGGATGTCGGCCACGGCGTCCGCGACCGAATCCACCACCTTGTCCATGTCGTCACTCCGCATTCTCGGCCCGGGATCCACCGGTCCTGACGGAATGTCCGGCGACCCGGCCCGGGGTCTGGTTCCCCCTTACCTTTCACCGCGGGCGGGCCCCGCGGGTATGTAGTCCGCCACCATGGCCCTGACGATCCGCATGGTGATCAGCGCTGCGCCGGTCGGCCCTGGGGCCTCGTGGCGTCCGGGCGGCTGCCCCGACGGGGACCGGGTGGTCTCCCCCTTTGCGGCACCGGTCGTTCCGGCCATGTGCGCCGGCCCCATGACGGTGCCTCCAGGATCGGTGGTCCGCACCATGCCGTCCGTCGCGGGGCCCTCCTATCGTTCCGGCAATCACTCACCGCGCTTCCGCCGTCGCGCATGCGGGTGGCGCCTTCAAGGAAGAGGGCGGCACCCTGCGGCGACGGGTGGGCGGCACACCGTCAGGAGCCGGTCATCATGCGTTGCAGCACCACGGACACCGTGCGAAGCAGATCTGTTCGCGCGCTCACCCTGATCGCCGTCGGTGTCCTGGTCGCGGGCTGTTCCTCGGCCGGCACCGCCGGCACCGCGGCCGGCGGCTCCGACGGCAAGACCGCTCCCGTGCGGGTGGGTCTGGTCTACTCCCGCAGCGGGTTGCTCGCCGCCTACGGCAAACAGTACGAGGAGGGCTTCACGGCGGGCCTGGCCTACGCGACGCACGGGACGAACAAGGTCGGCGGCCACCCGATCGAGGTCACCGAGCAGGACGACGCGGGCGACCCGGCGAAGGCCGTGGCCGCGGCCAAAACCCTCGTCGGCAAGGGGTACAAGATCATCACGGGCACCACCGACTCCGGCGTGGCCCTGCAGATGGCGCCGCTGGCCGCCCAGAACAAGGTGCTCTACGTCAGCGGCCCCGCGGCCACCGACGCCGTCACGGGCGTCAACGACTACACCTTCCGCTCCGGCCGGCAGTCCTACCAGGACATCCTCACCACCGGGGCGATGCTCGGCGACGCCAAGGGCAAGAAGGTCACCGTGCTCGCCCAGAACTCCGCGTTCGGGCAGGCCAACGTGGCCGCGGTGAAGACCGTCCTCGGCGGGAAGGGCGCGAGGGTCGACTCCGTGCTGGCCCCGCCCAGCGCCACCGACCTCACCCCCTTCGCCCGCCAGGCCAAGGCCCGCAAGCCGGACCTGGTGTTCGTCGCCTGGGCCGGTGCCACCGCCCCCGCCCTGTGGACCGCGCTGAATCAGCAGGGCGTACTGGATGCGAGCAAGGTCGTCACCGGACTGGCCGGCACCGCTTCGTACCCGATCTTCGGCAAAGCGGGTTCCAAGGTCTCTTTCCTCGCCCACTACTTCCCGGGCGCCGGCGGCGGCAACCCGGTGGAGAAGGCCATGCTCAACAGCATCACCAAGGCCGGTGGCGCCCCCGACCTGTTCAGCCCCGACGGCTTCACCGCCGCCCAGATGATCGTGCACGCGATCGAGTCCGGCAGCGCGACCGACACCACCGCCATGGTCAAGGCGCTGGAAGGCTGGAGCTTCGACGGGCCCAAGGGCAAGGAGCGGATCCGCGCCGCGGACCACGCCCTGCTGCAGCCGATGTTCACGGCCAAGCTGAGGGGCACCGGCAGCGCCGCTGAACCGGAGCTGGTCGACAGCGTCCCGATGGCAACGGTCACTCCCCCGGTGAAGAAGGCGGCGGGTTGAGCAAATGTCCTCCTCGAACATGACGCCGAGCGCCCCGGGGACCGCGGATGCCGGGGAGCCCCGCACCTCCCCGGCGCCGGTCCTCAGACTGCGCGGCATCGGCTGGACGGTCGGCGGCGCGACCATCGTCGACTCGGTCTCCTTAGACCTCCACGAAGGAGAGTTCCTGGCCTTCATCGGCCCCAACGGCGCGGGCAAGACCTCCCTGTTCAATCTGGTCAGCGGCATCACCCCGGTTTCCCGGGGCACGATAGAGCTCGACGGCGCCGACGTCACGAACGAGGCCGCCTACGTACGGGCCCGGCGCGGTCTGGGGCGTACCTTCCAGACCTCCAGCCTGTGGCCGGGCATGACGGTCGCCGACCATGTGCGGCTGGCCGCCCAGGCCACCAACGGCGGCTCGTACCGGGTCTGGCGCCGCGCCGACCCGTACCCGGAGTTGGTCGCCGAGGTGCTGGCGCGCACCGAACTCGCGCACCGCGCGGACACCGCCGCCGACACCCTCTCGCACGGCGAGAAACGCAAGCTGGAACTCGCGGTGCTGCTCGTCGGCGAACCCCGGCTGATGCTGCTCGACGAGCCCATGGCGGGCGTGAGCGCCGAGGAAGTGCCCGCCCTCACCGAACTCATCCGCTCGCTGCACCGCGAGGAGGGCCGCACCGTGCTCATGGTCGAGCACCACATGGACGTCCTGCTGGGTCTGGCCGACCGGCTCGCCGTGATGCACCACGGCACGCTGCTGGCCCTGGACACCCCCCAGGTGGTGATGGCCGACCCGACCGTACAACAGGCCTATCTCGGGGAGGAGTTGTGAGCACGGGACCGGCGCCGCTGCTGACAGTGCGCGACCTGCGGGTGGTCATCGGGGGCAGACACATCCTGCACGGCGTCGACCTGGACGTCGCCGCCCGTGGCACCACCGCGCTCCTGGGCCGCAACGGCTCCGGCAAGACCACCACCGTACGCGGAATCCTCGGCCTCGTACCGCGCACCGGCAGCGTGCTGCTGAGCGGCGAGGAAACGGTGCGACTGGCCACCCACTCCCTGGTCCGCCGTGGCATCGGCTACGCCCCCGAGGACCGCGGCGTCTTCGCCACTCTCACCGTCGCCGAGAACCTGCGGCTCGCCGAGCGGCCCGGCGCCGGCCAACCGGCCTACGATCTGGTGCACGAACTCTTCCCCGAGCTCAGGCAGCGCGCCCGGCAGGCCGCCGGCACCCTCTCCGGCGGCCAGCAGCAGATGGTCGCCATCGCCCGCACCCTGCTCAACGGCAACCGGCTGATCATCGCCGACGAGCCCACCAAGGGCCTGGCGCCCAAGGTGGTCACCGAGGTCGCACAGGTGCTGGAGCGCGCCGCCGAGGCGGTGCCCGTCCTGCTGGTGGAGCAGAACCTCGCCGTGGTCCGCCGCCTCGCCCGGCACTGCGTCGTGCTCGCCGACGGCCGCACCGCGCACCGGGGCCCCGCCGCCGAACTGCTCGCGGACGCGGACGCGGCCCGCCGGCTGCTCGGTGTCGGACGGGCGGGCCACGACGGCGCCGACCCCTCACCGGCCGGCCCATCCGCCCGCCCCGCGGCCCACCCCGCCACCAGGACCGAAGAAGCAGAGGTCTGATGTCCACCGTAGTCCTGCTCACCCTCACCGGGCTCGGCCTGGGCGCGCTGTACTTCCTGGTCGCCTCGGGCCTCTCGTTGATCTTCGGCCTGATGGACGTGCTCAACTTCGCCCACGGGGCCCTGATGTCCATCGGCGCCTACGGCACCTGGTGGGCCGCCTCCGGCCACCTGCCCGGCGCCGGGCCCGGCGGCGCCGGCTTCGCTCTCGCGGTCGTCTTCGGCACCGCGGTCGGCACCGTCGCCGCGGTTCTGCTCGAACTCGCCGTCATCCGCCCGCTCTACGCCCGGCCCCGCGAGCAGATCCTGGCCACCGTCGGCGTGGGCCTGGCCGTTCCCGCGTTGCTCTCCGCGATCTGGGGCACTGACGCCCGGCCCTTCCCCGGACCCGAAGCACTGTCCGGCACCGTCGGCCTGCTGGGCGCCGAGGTGCCGCTCAACCGCCTGGTGCTGATCGCCGCCGCCCTCGTGGTGCTGGCCGCTCTCAGGCTGTTCCTGGGCCGGACCCGGCACGGTCTGGTCGTCCGCGCGGGCGTGGAGGACCGGGCCATGGTCACCGCGCTCGGCATCGACGTGCGCACAGCCTTCACCCTGGTCTTCGCCATCGGCGGAGCGGCAGCGGCCCTCGGCGGCGCGATCGGCGGTCTCTATTTCGGCTCGGTCGACCCCGAACAGGGCACCTCGCTGCTGATCTTCGCCTTCGTGGTCGTCGTCATGGGCGGCATGGGCTCGCTCACCGGTGCCGCGCTGGCCTCGGTCGCCGTGGGCCTCGTCCAGCAGTTCGCCAACTACTACACCACCGCCGGACTCGGCGACCTCGCCGTCGTCGTCCTGCTCGCCGCCCTGCTGCTCGTCCGGCCGCGTGGGCTGACCGGGAGACTCGCATGACCACCGCCACCCGGCCGCGCGGTGAGACCCGCGCGGCGGACCAATCCCCTGTCACCCGCTCCGAAAGGTTCAGGCGAGCCACCCGCTGGTGGCCGGTGCTGCCGCTGGTGGTCCTGTTCCTCGTCCCCTACAGCGCACTGCCCCTGCCCGGCCTGCTGGACGGGCCGATCGGCAGCCCCGGCAACCTCCAACTGCTGTCCCTGTGCCTGGTGTTCGGAGCCCTGGCCACCGGCTACGACCTGCTGCTCGGCCGTACCGGGCTGCTGTCGTTCGGCCACGCGCTCTACTTCGCCGCGGGTGCCTACGTCACCAACACCATCATGGTGGAGGCGGGGCTGCCCTTCGCCGTCTCCGCGCTGCTCGGCCTGCTCGCCGGGGTGGCGCTGTCCGCACTGCTGGGCGCGGTCAGCCTGCGGGTGACGGGCATCGGCTTCTCCATGGTGACCCTCGCCTTCGCGCAGGCCGCCTCGATCCTCGTGCAACGCGACCCGGGCGGCGTCACGGGTGGCGAGGAAGGCAGGGCCGCGCCCGCGGACAAGCTGCCCGCCTCGCTGGTCGGCATCGAGCACACCGCCAACCTGTACTGGGTCGCCCTGGCCTACCTCGTCGTCGTGCTGCTCATCGTGCAGTGGGCGGTCCGCTCACCCACCGGCCGGGTCTGGGAGGGCATCAAGGAGAACGAGCGCCGGGTCGAGGTGCTGGGGCTGCGCCCCTACGGCTTCAAGCTGACCGCCTTCGTCCTGGCCGGCACCCTGGCCGCGCTCGGCGGCATCGTCCACCTGCTGCTGACCGGCGGCGCCACCCCGCAGACCACCACCTCCGACTTCACCCTCTCCCTGCTGGTGATGGTGGTACTGGGCGGCTCCGGCACCCGGTGGGGTCCCCTGGCCGGCGGCATCCTCTACACCTGGGCCGACCACCGGCTCGGCGACCTGTCGGGTTCCGGTGCCGTCACCGGGCTGCCCGCCGTGCTGCGCGTGCCACTGTCGCAGCCGCTGTTCCTGCTCGGCGCGCTGTTCGTCGCGGTGATATACCTGCTGCCCGGCGGCCTGGTCCGGCTGCCGGCGCGGCTGCGCGGGGCACGCGCCATGCGCGCCGCCACCGGCGGCAAGGCGGTCCGCACTCCATGACTGTCACGGCCGCACCCGCCCACGCCATGTGTACGCGCGCTACGTCGGCTGCCGTTCCCCTGGCCGCCCCTCCCATGGCGCGGTCGGTCGCCCGGTCGTACGGTCCGCTTACAGCAAACCGGTATGTCAGCCGGGCGGTGCCCCAGCGCCACGCACCGGCCGGCGGGACCGGCCCGGCCGGTCCCATGAAGTGGCATGGCAGGGCGCCGTGCAGCGTCCGTACTCCCTCCACTCCCCCACTCGATGGAGTTGCCCCATGCGTTTCGTCACCGTGCGCAGAATCCTCAGCCGCACTGCTCTGGCCGCCGCGCTCAGCGCACTGGCCACGGGCCTGACCGTCATCACCCCGCTCGCCCCCACCGCCGCGGCCGACGGCACTCTCCAGCAGGTCACCAACTTCGGCTCCAACCCCGGCAATCTGGCGATGTACGAGTACGCGCCGACGAACCTCCCCGCGAACGCGCCACTGGTCGTGGCCCTGCACGGCTGCACCCAGTCGGCGAGCGACTACCACACCCACTCCGGCTGGCAGAAGTTCGCCGACCAGTGGGGATTCGCCGTGGTCTACCCGCAGACCAACGCGGCCAACAACAGCATGTCCTGCTTCAGCTGGTTCGACGCCACCAAGAACACCCGTGGCAAGGGCGAAGCGGCCTCCATCCTGCAGATGGTCGACCACGCCACGGCACAGTACGGCACCGACCGCAAGCGGATCTTCGTCACCGGCCTGTCCGCCGGCGGCGGCATGACCGCGAACCTGCTCGCCGACTACCCGGACGTGTTCGCCGGCGGCGCCGTCGACTCCGGCCTCCCCGCGCAGTGCGCCACCACCGTGATCGCCGCCTCCGGCTGCCAGTACAGCAGCCAGAACCTCACTCCCCAGCAGTGGGGGGACAAGGTCCGCGGTTCCTACCCCGGGTACACCGGCCCCTGGCCACGGGTCGCGATCTGGCAGGGCACCTCCGACACCACCGTCACGCCGGTCAACGGCACCGAGCTGCGCGACCAGTGGACCGATGTATGGGGCATCGGCCAGACGCCCTCCAGCACACGAGACCTGACCGGCGGCACCACCGAGAGCATCTACAACGATTCCGCCGGTAAGCCCGCCGTCGCCCACTTCTCGATCTCCGGCATGCCCCATGGCCTCGCCGTGGACCCGGGCTCCGGCGCCGACCAGTGCGGCACCACGGGGACCTACTACGTCGACTCCATCTGCTCCAGCTACCACACCGCGAAGTTCTGGGGCCTGGCCGGCTCCGGCAGCAGTTCCCTGCCGGAGCCGTCCGGGCTCACGGTCACCGGCACCACCGACGACGGCGCCTCACTGTCCTGGACCGCCGTCAGCGGCGCAGCCTCCTACAACGTCTACCGCAACGGCACCAAGGTCGGCTCCCCGACCAACACCTCCTACACCGACACCGGCCTGTCCGCCGGCACCTCCTACCGCTACACCGTCGCCGCGGTCGACTCCACCGGCGCCGTCGGCGCCGCGTCCTCGCCGGTCACAGCGACGACGACCGGCGCAGAACCGGCGCCCACGTGCTACACCGACAACAACTACAACCAGGTCAAGGCCGGCCGCGCCCACCAGCGCCTCGGTCACACGTATGCAGACGGTTCCAACCAGAGCCTCGGCCTGTACAACCTCGCCGTCACCCACACTCTCAAAGAGACGTCCCCGGGCTACTTCGTCCTCGCCGACTCCGGCTGCTGACCTAGGAGGTCATCCCTGCTCGCGCAGGCCCCAAGGGGCGTCGTACTCGGTGAGCAGGTCGAGGAACGGGCGGGGCGGCAGGGCTTCGGGACCGAGAACGCCCTTGCCGGACCAGGCGCCGGTGGCGAGCAGTTCGAGGGCGATGACCGGGTTCATCGCGGTCTGCCAGACGACGGCCTGTGAGCCGTACTCGCGCATCGTCCACTGGTTGTCGACCAAGTGGTACAGGTACACCTCGCGGGGCTTGCCGTCCTTGGTGCCCTTGACCCAGGTGCCGGCGCAGGTCTTGCCGGTCATCCGGTCGCCGAGGGTGGCGGGGTCGGGCAGGCAGGCGGCGACGACGTCACGCGGCGAGACCTTCACCGGTCCGTGCTCGCCTGGCACGGTGACCTTCGTGGTCGAGTCCAGGCCCAGTTCGTGCAGGGTCTTCAGCCTCGCGATGAAGTCGTCGCCCAGCCCGTACTTGAACGTCACGCGCCGCGCGTCCACCCAGCGAGGGATCAGCAGCACCTCCTCGTGCTCGACGTTCACGCACTCCACCGGCCCGATCCCCTCGGGGAAGTCGAAAACCTCCGGTTCACTGAACGGTGCGGTGGTGAACCAGCCGCGCTCCCTCTCGTAGACCACCGGCGGGTTCAGGCACTCCTCGATGGTGGTCCAGATGCTGAAAGAGGGCGCGAAGTCGTAGCCCTCGACCGTGAGGTTCGCGCCGTCGCGCACACCGATCTCCTCGATCTCGTCGAAGAGCTCGTCCGCGGCGTACCGCGCGAAGACGTCCGACAGGCCCGACTCCACGCCCATGCCGACCAGGGCCAGGCGCCCCGACTCCGCCCAGCGGTCCGCCAGCTCGAACTGCTTGTCACCCAGCTTCACCCCGCACTCTTCGAACGGCCGTGAGGGGTGCGGAACGGACAGCGACATCGCCATGTCCAGATAGTGTGCCCCGGCCGCCAGGGCCGCGTTGAACAAAGGCATCACGAACCGTGGATCGGTCGCGTTGAACAGGACGTCGCATCGGTGCTCGGTGAGCGCGGCCCGCACCGCGTTCTCGTCCGAAGCGTCCAGGCGCAGCGCGCTGAACCGGTCGCCGTGCTCCTCCAGCGCGGCGACGGCCGCTTCAGCGCGGGAGAGATCGTAGTCCGCCACCACCATGTGGGTCAGGAATTCCCTGCGTGCCGCGATCCGGGTGGCGGCGGTGCCGACGCCGCCCGCGCCGACGAGAAGTACTCGCATGTCAGTGACCCTTCTTCTCTTCCGGGAGCGGGGCGCCTCCGGATTGCCCCTGATGCAACGGCACGGGGCGCTGTAAGGTCAACCGTGTTGGCATAAGCCATGCCGGCGGTGATGGAGGAGGGTGAGGAGATGCCGAAGCGGGTGGTGCCCGAAGAGGCGCGGCGCCGGCGCAGGCCGACGCGACAGGGCGTGGTGTTGTCCGAGACGCTCATCGTGCAGGCCGCGCTGCGGATGCTGCGCGAGCACGGCAGCGTCGGCCTGACCGCCCGACGCCTGGGAGCCGCGCTGGGCGCGGACCCGAGCACCCTTTACCGCTACTTCGCGGGGATGGACGATCTGGCCCGGGCCATCGGCGACGAGCTGATGGGCCGGGCCCTGGACAGGTGGACGCCCACCCATGACTGGCGCGCCGACCTGCGCGCCCTCGGGCTCGCCCTCCACTCCTCCTATCTCGCACACCCGCAGGCCGCCGTGCTCACGGCCAGCCGGGTCAGCGGACGTCCGCGAGAGATCGCGGTCGACGAGACCATCCTCGGCATTCTGCGCGGGGCGGGCCTGCCCGATCCCGCCGCGGTCCGCTTCTACCAGGCGTTCATCGACCTCGCCTTGGCCTTCGCCGCGCTCGACGCGGGGGAGCTGGCACTCTCCGAGGAGGCCCGCACGCGGGACGAGGAGATGTGGGACTCCACCTACGCCCGGCTACCGGCCACGACCCACCCGAACATCGCCGCCACCGCCGGCCTGCTCGCCGCCCGCATGCTGCACAGCGCCTACCCGGTGGTCCTCGACACCTTGCTGGACGGCATCGCCGCCGAACTGGCTGCCGCAGGTGCCCGAACGGCCGAATGACCCCGGCCCGTGCCTTTTTGGCATGGTGCGTCAGGAACTCGCCGCTTCGGACCGGTTCCGGCGGATGCTTATGCCAACGACATTGACCTTGAGGTTCCCAGCGCGTTTTCTCTTCGGAACCGCGAGGTTACGGCGGCACGTGACGCGCCAAGCGGACCGTTGGCACCACCGTCCCCATGGCATGGACACGAGCGGCGCCCTCGCGTTGCCGGCGTCATCCCTCGGGGTCGCCCGCTACGGACGTTCCGGTCGTCCCGGTACGACCTTGCCGCTGGAGACGCCCGAGGACATCCAGGAAAGAGGGATCACATGGCCGAAGACAGTGCGCGGGGTACGCCCGGAGAGTCCGAGCCGGCGGCCGGGCTCAATCCGAACGCGATCGGGTTTCTCGACTCCATCGCCATTGGTCTGAACGCGACCTCTCCCGCGTACTCGCTGGCAGCCGTCATCGGTCCCATCGCGGCGTTCGTCGGGGTCAACGTACCCGGCGTCATGCTGGCTTCCTTCCTTCCGATGCTGCTGATCGCGTCCGCGTTCCACTACCTCAACCGGGTCGACCCGGACTGCGGCACCACCTTCTCCTGGGTGTCGAGGACACTCGGCCCGACCACAGGCTGGCTGGGCGGCTGGGCCGTCGCCATGACCGGAGTGATGGTCGTCGGCTCGCTCGCCGAGGTGGGGACGCGTTTCGGTCTCCTGGCCGCGGGGCTCGACGGCTGGGTCGCGAACACCTGGGTCCTGCGCTCCTTGACGGTGCTGGTCATCCTGGCGATGTCCGCCCTGTGCGTGCGCAGCACCGAGGCCTCCGCCCGGCTGCAGAACGTGCTGACGCTGCTACAGGTGGCCGGACTCCTGGTCTTCGCGGCCGTGGCCCTCTACCGCGTCCACGCCGGCACCAGCACCCTGCCTGCCGTCCACCCGTCGCTGGGCTGGCTGAACCCCTTCAGCGCGGGCGTCGCACCACTCACCTCGGGACTCCTGCTCGGCGTCTTCACGTTCTGGGGCTGGGAGTCCGCGGTCAACCTCACCGAGGAGACGGAAGGCGCCGTCACCGCTCCGGGCCTGGCCGCCATCTGGTCGACGGTCATCCTGCTGGCGACCTACGTGTCCGTGGCCTTCGCCGTGGTCGCCTACTGCGGTCCGGCGTTCCTCGGCGACCACGCCGGCGACGAGGAAGCGGTGTTCGCGACCCTCTCCGACCAGGTACTCGGCGGATGGAGCTGGGTGGTGCTGCTCGCCGTCGCCACGTCCGCCCTCGCCTCCACCCAGACGACCATCATCCCGTCCTCCCGGACCGCCTTGTCCATGGCCCGCCGTCACGCCCTGCCCCAAGGCTTCGGCCGTATCCACCCAAGGCACCGCACGCCCGACGTGGCCACCTGGTGGGTCGCCGGCATCGCCATCGTGTGGTACCTCGTCATGCACTGGCTCAGCGACAACGCGCTCGCGGACTCGCTGACGGCGCTGTCCCTGCTCGTCGCGTTCTACTACGCGCTCACCGGGCTGGCCTGCGCCGTCCACCACCGGCACCTGCTGACCACGAGCGTGCGCAACTTCCTGCTGCTCGGTGCGGGACCGGTCGTCGGTGCCGTGCTGCTGGCCTGGCTGCTGGTGGAGTCGGTGATCACCATGGCCAACCCCGCGAATTCCTACAGTGGGGTCTCCTGGTTCGGCATGGGACCGCCCCTGGTCATCGGCATCGTCCTGGGGCTCGTCGGCGTACTGCTCATGCTGTGGTGGCGGAGCACTTCCCGCCGCTTCTGGACCGAACCGAGGAGACGCGAGGCGGCCGCCGGGCCCGCTCAGGACGCGCTCGTGTCCATGGTGGACTTGAGTGCACCCCGGACACGGGGGCGTCTCGGATGTCAACACGAACGGTGAGTTCGTAACGTCTCCGACATGAGTGATGAGACGCGCACATTCCAAGAAAACCAGACCAGTTGGCGGATACCGAAGGGGCTCTCCGGAGTGGCGGCCCTGCTCCTCGCCGGATTCGCCCTCGCGCCGGTCGCCACGGCGGCGGGGCGCGACACCGCCCACGGCGGCACCGCCCACCGCGGCACCCTCGTCTCCGTCACCCCGGTCGCCGACCATGACGCCGGGGAGGTCAGGGAGTTCCTGGCCGGGAGGGACATCGCGATCGATCCGGTGCGGTACGGCGTACGGGCGTACCGGCTGACGTACCGGACCGTGGACCCCTACGGGAAACCCACGACCGCGACCGGGCTCCTCAGCCTCCCCAAGGGCGGGGCCCAGCGGCTCGACCTCGTCTCGGACACGCACGGCACCATGGTCAAGCGCACCTACGCGCCCTCCGTGAGCGAGGACTTGGGCCGTGTGCCGTCGTATCTGAACGCCTCGGCGGGTCGCGCCGTCGCCGCGCCCGACTATCTGGGGCTCGGTGAGGGGCCGGGCCCGCACCCGTACATGGACACCGGCTCTTCCGTGACCGCCTCCGTCGACATGCTGCGCGCCGCCCGCACGGCCGCGGACCGGCTCGGCCGTCCGCTCACCGGTGATGTCTACGCGACCGGCTTCTCGCAGGGCGGCCAGGTCGCGATGGCGCTCGGCCGGGCGCTGGAAGGAGGCGTGGACCAGCACTTCCGGCTGAAGGGGCTGGCCCCGGTGAGCGGGCCGTACGACCTGGAGGGCCAGGAGGTGCCGGCCCTGTTCGACGGTCGGGTCAACGACACCAGCGGCGTCTTCTACATCTCCTACTGGCTGGTCGCCCAGAACCGGCTGCATCACTTCTCCAAGGACCCGGGCGAGGTCTTCCGTGCGCCGTACGCGAGCCGCGTGGAGTCACTCTTCGACGGAAGGCACGACGAGGAGGAGGTGGTCAAGGGCCTCGCCCCCTCGGTGAAGCAGCTGCTCACGCCCGCCTTCTACGACCGTCTGCAACACCCGACCGGCCCCCTGCTGGACGCCATGCGCTCGGCCGATCACACCTGCGACTGGAAGCCCGACGTGCCGGTGCGGCTGTACGCGGGGGCGGCCGACACCGACGTGCCCATCGGGAACGCGCGCAGTTGTGCGCTCCAGCTCGCCGCACACCAGGCACACGTCCCCGTGGTGAACCAGGGCGACGTGGACCACTTCGGATCCTTCGTGACGTCGGCACCACAGGTGGCACGCTGGTTCAACGCGCTGGCCTGACCACGGATCGCGCCGGCTCCCCCCGGAACGCCTCCTTGGAGCGGCCCGGGCCACTGACCTCGTCCACCGGCCTGGTGGACCAGGTGGTCAGCGGCGGTGGCCGAGTTGGGTGAGGGCGCGGTCCAGTGTGTCGGCGAAGAAGTCGGCCGCGGCGGCGTCGAGGCACAACGGCGGCTTGATCTTCAGGATGTTGAGGTGGTCTCCGGTGGGCTGGACGATCACGCCGAGGTCGAGCATGCGGTCGCAGAGTTCGGCGGTCTCTTCCGTGGCGGGTTCCAACGTGGCGTGATCCCGGATCAGTTCGAGACCGAGGTAGAGGCCCGAGCCGTGGACGGCGCCGATGATGTCGTGGTGGCCGGCCAGTGCCTGGAGCCGGCTCTTGAGACGGCCGCCCACGCGCACCGCGTTGCCCTGGAGGTCCTCCTCGCGCAGGGTGTCCAGGACGGTGAGGCCCACGACGCTGGAGACCGGGCTGCCACCGGTGGACGAGAAGAAGTAGCCCTGGTCGCGGTAGCGGCCGGCAACCTCCTTGGACGTGATGACGGCGCCGAGGGGGTGGCCGTTGCCCATGGCCTTGGCCACACAGACGACGTCGGGGACGACCTGTTGCTGCTCGAAGCCCCAGAACCAATGACCCAGTCGTCCGTAGCCGACCTGGACCTCATCGGCGACGGCCAGGCCGCCGTGGCGGCGGACCGCGGCGTACACCTCGGCGAGGTATCCCTCGGGCAGGGCCACGCCCCCGGCGTTGCCGTAGAAGGTCTCGCTGAGGAAGGCTCCTGGCGGGCGCCCCGAAGCGGCGAGGTCGTCGATCACCGCCGCCGCCTCGGGTCCGTAGCGCACCGCGTCCGCCCCGCGGTGCCGACCGCGGTAGGAGTTGGGCGAATCCACGGTGTGGACCCAGCTCGGGCGGGTGGCCAGGGCGTTGGGGTTGTCCTGCAGTGAGGTGGAGACCGCGTCGGAGGCGTACGTCCAGCCGTGATACGCCTCGCGCAGCGCGACGACATCGAGCTGCCCGGAGGCGCCGATGGCCAGCCGGATCCCCAGATCGACCGCTTCGGAGCCGGAGTTGACCAGGAACACCGTGTCCAGCGGGTCGGGCAGGAGGGCGGCGAGGCGTTCGGTGAACTCCACCACCGAGGCGTAGTGGAAGCGCGAGTTGGTGTTGAGCCGTCGCAGTTGCCGCGAGACCGCCTGTTCCACCCGTGGATGGGCGTGGCCCAACGGGGTGACGTTGTTGACCATGTCGAGGTAGGAGCGGCCCTCGGTGGAGACCAGGTGGTGCCGCCAACCACGCTCGATCCGGGGCGGGTTGGCGTAGTAGTGCTCCTGTACGGTCGCGAACACCGCGTCCCGCCGGTCGAGCAGGTCCGCGTGGTCCTCGGGGTCAGCGGCCGGGAGACCGATGAGCGGGGAAGGGTCCGCGGTGAGCGCGAGCCATCCGGCGGCGTACTCGGGGCGCACCAGCGCGGGGACGGCCGGGCCGTCGGCGCCGCGCAGCCCAAGGCGTACCGAGGTGCCGGCAGGGAGGTGGGCCAGGTCCTCGCCCGAGCGGACCGTCGCCCCGGCGGAGACCACGGGGTGGACCGTGTGGGGGAAGGACAGCGTCAGCACCCGCGGGCCGTGGGTGACCGTCAGCTGACCGGGCGCCGCGGCGAGGACCTCGCCGGCGCCGGGGGCCTGCAGCACGGTGGCCCGGCCGAACCACAGGTCGATGCCGGTGGCCACGGTCGCGGGAGAGGTGGCGGCCAGGGCCGGGGCCCGGGTGAGTCGCGCCCGCGCGTACCGCGTGGCGACCGCGACGGCGCCGTCGGCGAGCGCGGAGGCCGCCAGCCGGTCCTCGGCGTCTGCTTCGAGCCAGACTCCGTGGTCCAGGGGGTCGGCGCCGGTGGACAGGTCGAGAAGGGAGATGTCGTCGGCGGTGAGGCCCCGCGGCAGCGGGTGTGCCGGTACGTCGGCGCGAGCGGGCGCGTCGGCCAGGTCGATCGCGTCCTTGATGAGGTGGGTCATCACGGGAAGTGGGAGGTGGGTGGCCTGCTCGAATATGCGCCACTCGCGGTCGAGCGCGGCCTCGGCGTAAGCGTTCCCCTCGTCGACGGCGGCTTGGTGGCGGCCGCTGGCTACCAGGCCGGCGGCGCGCAGGACCACCAGCGGCCACAGCGCCTCGGCCTCCGCCGGGGAGAGCGGCCGGACGGCGTGGAAGGCCCGGATGGCGGGCAGCACGTGGTGGGGCTCGACACCGTCGTGGTGGAGCATCGAGGAGAGCGACACCGCCAGTTCGCCGACCGCCCAACTCCAGGTGAGGTCACCGAAGTCGATGACTCCGTCGGGCATAGGGAGGCGGCTGCCGGGAGAGCGGATCAGGTTGTCGTCCGTGAGGTCGAGGTGCACGGCCTGGCAGGGCAGCAGGGCGGCGACCTCCTGCACCCGCGTCCAGGCGTCGGCGGTCGCGGTGTGGATGGCGGTGCGGCGGTCGGGCTCGGGGATGTGCTCCGCGAGCTTGACGACGACGCGGTCGGCGTACCGCGGGTCCCACTGGAGCACACGGTCCAGACCAGGGTGCCGGAAGTCGCGCAGGGCGACGCCGACCTTCCCGGCGATCGTGCCCATGGCCGCCACCGTGGGCGGGGACAGGTGCCGCGGTCCGGAGAGCGGGCCGCCGGGGAGGTGCTCCAGCAGTCGCGCGATGACCGGTCCGTCCTCGGTGCCCACCCTCGCGCACCGGGGGGAGCCGTCGGGGTGGCGCAGGACGGTGGCGACGCGCAGCTCCGGGTGAGCGGCGGCGATCAGGCCGGCGGCAGTGTCCTGGGCTTCGATCTCCATCGGGCTGAAGGCCGGGTTGGCGATCTTCAGGACCGCCAGGGGTGTCCCGGTGTCGGAGCGCAGCAGGAAGTTGGCGTCCTGCTGGCTTCCCAGCACCTCCGCGCGGGCGGTGATGCCGAGGCGCCCCGAGGCGATGCGCTCTGCCTGAGCAGGTGACACCCGCGGTGCGGGAAGCGCGTCCTGGGCGAAGAAGTCGATGGTGCGGTACTCGTCGTGCGGCATGCCGGGTTCCTCGGCTTGGTGAGCGGAGCGTGGTGGGGGCGGGCTGGGCGCGGGCTCGCGGATGCCTCTAGTCGACTCCCCACATGAACCGGTGCGTGTGAATGGCGAAGTAGGGGAAGTTCTCCACGGACGCGACGCCCTCGACGGGCCGTACGACGTCGTTGATGAAGTCCAGAAGGTCACGCGGGCGACCGCACACGATCTCGGCGAACAGGTCGAAGCCGCCAGAGGTCAGCACCGTGTACACGACTTCGTCGTGCCGGGAGAGTTCATCGGCCACCGCCCGGGGATCGCCCTCGATACGCAGGCCCAGGAGCGCCATGGTCTGCCGGCCCATGGCCATCGGGTCGGTCACCCCGACGACTTGGACCGCCCCGGAGTCGATCAACCGCTGCAGCCGCAGCCTCGCGGCCGAAGGCGACAATCCCACCTTCGGCCCCAGCTCGGCATAGGGGATACGACCGTCGGCCTGCAACTCCCGCAGGATGGCCCGGTCGGTGTCGTCCATGGGTCACCTTTCTCCAACTGTGGAAACAGGAAAGCACGCAATGGATTCGAGCGCAATGTCGAGGCATGTCGATCGAATCGACTGTCTGTGTAGCGGAATCGAGCACACGCCGGCTCGTCGAGCAGAGCCGCCACCCGTTTCCGGCACCCACGGGCTCACCGTGCTACTGGCCTGCGAACAGGCCGACCGGCCGTCCGTCGTGCGCCGCGGCGACGAGGTCACCGTGGTGAGAGCGGACGATGAGTTCCACCACGCGAACGACTACCGTCACTGCGCGCGGAGGGGTGGGGCGAGGACGACCTGATCGAACTCGACCGCGACCAGCTCGCCGAGCGGGTCCGGGTCGCCGGCGCCCGCGGCGCCCAGTGGAGCCCGCACTGCGCCCGCATCCAGCCCGCCAAGCTGGTGCGGGGCCTGGCCGACGTGGTCGAACGGATGGGCGTCGCCGTCTACGAGGGCACCGAGGTCACCGAGATCCGCCCGCGTCAGGCGGTCACCGTCCACGGCACCGTCAAGGCGACATACGTCATCCGCGCGCTGGAGGGGTTCACCGCCGGGCTGCGCGGCAACCGCCGGGTCTGGCTGCCCATGAAACGCGTCGGTGCGGGCGAAGGCGCCGAACGCCAAGGTCGTGGTGGTGGGCTATCCGCGGCTGTACACGATCGGTGGCACCTGCGGCATCTTCGGGCTGAGCGACACCGAGCGTACGGCGCTCAACTCGCTTGCCGACACCCTCGACTCGGTACTGGCGGACCAGGCCACGAAGGCCGGGTTCACCTTCCTCGACCCACGTGCCGCCTTCGACCCACACACCATCTGCTCGCACGCCGAGACCTGGGTGACAAGTCTGGAGTGGGACAAGATCAACGAGTCCTACCACTCCAACAAGGCAGGGCACCATGACGGATACCTGCCCTTACTGACCGCGCTCGCGGGCTGACCGCTACGTCTGCGCGTTCCCGGGACGGTCACAGGGGGACGTAGGCCGGAGTGAACTCGACCGGCAGGGCGGTCACGCCCCGCATCCAGACGGACGGCCGCCACTCGATCTCATCGGCGGGGAGCGACAGCACCACATCAGGGAGCCGGTCGAGGAGCACCTCAATGGCCGCCTTGGTGATGATCTCGGCCAACTCCGGCGCCGGCTCCGGGCAGCGGTGCTCACCGTGGCTGAAGGACAGATGGGCCTGGTTGCCGGAGTTGGCCGCGAGATCCGGCCGCACCTGCGGGTCGGTGTTCGCGGCGGCCAGGCCCAAGATGACGCAGTCGCCCTTCTTGATCTGCTGCCCGCCGAGCTCGGTGTCCCGGGATGCCCAGCGCCCGATGAAGTTCTGGGTCGGAGTGTCCTCCCACAGCACCTCGGTGAGCGCTTGGCTGACGCTGCGGCGCCCGCCGGAGATCGTGACGGCGAACCGGTCATCGGTCAGCATCAGCCGCAAGGTGTTGCCGATCCAGTTGGACGTGGGCTGCTGACCGGCGGCCATGATCGCGATCATGTCCTGGACGATCTCCTCGTCGCTGAGCCGGGCCGGGTGAGCCACCATCCGCGAGGGCACGTCCGGCCTTGGCTCACGGCGGCTTCGCTCCACCAACTCCGCCATCTTCGCGGCTATGTGGCCATACGCCGCGACAGCTCCTTCGCCGTCGTCCAGTGAGGCGGTCATGTCCCGCTCCAGGTCGGCCGTCTCGGAAGGTTCAAGGCCACAGATCCGGGCCACCACCCGCAGCGGGACCTGGCTCGCGTACTCGGTCATCAGCTCGGCCCGGCCGCTGCCCGCGAACGCGTCGACCAACTCGTCGGCGACCTGCTCGCTGTGCGCGCGCAGCTCGAACTGGTCCGTTGCCGACAACGCGTCGCTGATCGCCCCCGAGCGCCGCCGATGCTCTGTGCCCTCGGTGAACAGCACGGACGGCTGATAGCCGACGAACGGCAGCAGCGGCCAGTCCTCCGGGATCCGGTCCCAGGCGTGCCAGCGACGGGAATCGCGGGCGAACAGCTCGGGGTTGGTGGTGACGTGGTGCACCTCGCGGTAGCCGAGGACCAGCCAAGCGGGGATGTCGCCGTCGACCCGGACCGGGGCCACCGGCCCATGGTCCCGCCGCAACTGCCCGTACAGCTCGGCCGGATCGGCCTGGAACCGCAGGGCGTGCATGCGTACGACGCCGGGGTCGTGGGCCGGGCAGCCCACGGGAGGCGAGGGGATCTGGGGGTCATTCATGCGGCGCGCTCCTGGGAAGGCGGCACGTTCGCCGACGCACCGAAGGAGTCCCGCATCGCTCGACCGATCGACCGGCTCACCGTGCTGAGGGCTGGCGTAGGTGCCGTCCGACCATGGGGAACCCTGGGTCCCACACCGCGGACGAGGTGGGCAGAAGGCTAACAGCCACCCGCCGCAGGAAGGGAACTCGGCGATCCGGCCAGGACCCGCGGCAGGGTCCCGGCCGGACTGTCACACCACGGACCCGTCCGCGCTTTCAGATCCGCTCCAGTCCGATGTGCACGGGTCCCCCGCTGGGAGAGACTCCCTCGAGCACGTTTGAGGGAACGCGGAAGACACGCCCCGGCGCGGCCGGCCAGGGCAGGGAGCGGCGGGCGATGACACGCCCGTCCTGACGGACCGCGACCTTCGGGAAGCGGACGAACTCATCGCTCCACAGCAGGAGTCGGCCGCGCGGAGGCGCGGGGTCCTGGGGGCGCAGGATCTGCGGGGCCACCCAGCGGAAGGGGGCGTCGGCGAGCAGACGTACCCCCTCGGCGTGTTCGCGCATGCCCTGGAGGTAGGTGATGACCTGGTGGGCGACGTGCCGGCCGTCCAGGGCGGCCACGTCGGCGGTGTCGACGGGGTGCAGCATGTTCCCGGCCGCGTAGACACCGGGCCGGCTGGTGCGCAGGGCCGTGTCGGTGAGGGGACCGAGGGTGCCGGGGTCGAGGGCGATGCCGGCGGTGCGGGCCAGTTCGTGGTCGGGGATCCAGTCACCGGTGAAGACGACGGTGTCGCACGCGACGGTCCGGCGTAGGCCGGTGTCCAGGTGCTCGATCTCGACGGCCTGACAACGGCCCTTGCCGATGATCCGCGTGATGCGGCTGCGGGTGGCGACGGGGACCCGCAGCACGGCGCGTCCCGCGGCGTTGAAGACGCCGTAGGATTCGGCCTTCGGATACCGGCTGATCATGAGGGCGGGGGTGCAGCCCGCTTCGCGCAGGGTGACGGCCGCCGACCAGCTGACCAGTTCGCCGCCGACGATGACGGCCCGCTTGCCGACGGGGCGGTGGTGGAGGTGGACGAGGTTCTGGAGCTGCCCCGTGGTGTAGACACCGTGCGGGCGGTCGCCGGGGACACGGCGCGCGGTCCTGGGTCGTTCACGGGCACCGGTGGCCAGCACGATGGCCTGGGGGCGGATCCGATAACGGCCCTCGGGGCCGGTGACATCGACGGTGTGGTCGTCGGCCCATCCGGTGACCATGGTGTGGGTACGGATCTCGGCCCCGGCGGCGGTGGCCTGCCGTACGAGGTGGCGTGCGTACGCGGGTCCCGACATGACACGGTGCAGGTCTCGCAGACCGTAGCCGGTGTGGTCGCTGTGGCGGGGAATGCCGCCGGCGGCGGGTTCACGGTCGACGGCGAGGATTCGGCCGCCGTGCCGGGAGGCCAGTTCCGCGGCCGCGGTCAGGCCCGCCGGTCCGGCGCCGACGATCAGGACGTCGGGGGTGATCAGGACGTCGGGAGTGATCGGGGACGGCTGCTGGGTCATCGGTTGTCCTTGTGCTGTCGGCTGCTGCGGCCGTCGTGGTTGTCGTGGTGCTCTTCCCTCAGGGCTGTTACGGCCGCTCCGCAGAAAAAGCCCTGGCAGCGGCCGTTCATGGCGCGGGTGCGGCGACGCAGCCCTTCGAGACCGCGGGCGGGCAGGGGGGCGTGGCAGGCGTCGCGGATCTCACCCTCGGTGACGCGTTCGCAAAAGCAGACGATGGTGCCGTAGGCAGGGTCGCGGGCGATGAGGTCGGCGTCCTGGTAGGGGCGCTGGGCGGCTTCGCCGATGTTGGGCATACGGGGCGGCTCGGGCAGGTCACCGCGGGAACGCAGGTTCAGGCCCGCCTCCTCCAGGAGCGTGCGGACGTGTTCGGCGATGGCGATGCCGGCGGTCAGTCCGGTGGAACGGATGCCTCCGACGAGGAGGTAGCGCTGCTGGGAGGTGGCCTCGATGAGGTAGTCGGGATGGTCGATGGCCGCGCGCAGACCGGCGTAGCTCGCGGTGATTTCCTCTGCCAGCAGCCGGGGCATGAGCCCTTCGCCCTTGCGGAGGAGGAAGTCGAAGCCGTCCTCGGATGTCGAGGTGTCCGTGCGGTCGGTGAGATCCTCGGCGGTGGGGCCGAGCATGACGTTGCCGTAGATGGTCGGGGAGATCAGCACGCCCTTGCCGCGCGAGGTGGGGACCGGCAGCACGATCTTGTCGACCATGGGGCGGGCGAGTTTGTCGAAGACGAACAGCTCGCCGCGGCGCGGGGTGACGGTGAACCGGTCGTGGCCGAAGAGCCGGTCGATGTGGTCGGCGCCCAGGCCGGCCGCGTTGACGACCCAGCGGGCGCGCACGTCCCCCGCGGACGTGTGCAGCGTCGTGGTCTGGGGGCCCTCGTCGACGCCGGTGACGGCGTGCCGGAGCAGGATCGTGGTGCCCCGCTGCTGTGCGTCGGTGGCCAGGGCGAGATTGGTGGTCCAGGTGCAGATGATGGACTCGTCCGGCACGGTCAGTCCGCCGAGTGCGCCGTCTCCGAGGTCGGGAAGGACGCGGTAGATCTCGTCGGCGTCGACGATCCGGCAGTGTTCGTAGCCGTTGGCCTCGGCCTTTTCCTTCAGTCCTGGCAGCGCCCGGAGCTCTTCCCCGTTCCAGGCCACCAGTACGGCGCCGGTGTGCTCGACGGGGATGCCCGTGGCCTTGGCGTAGGCGCTGAGCAGGTGGTAGCCGCGGGCGACCAGCCGGGATTCGAGCGTGCCGGGCTTGGCGTCGAAGCCGGTGTGAAGGATGGCGGTGTTGGCTTTGCTCGTCCCGTCGCCCACATCGTCGCGGGCTTCGAGCAAGGCGACGGAGACGTCGCATCCGGACAGTTCGCGTGCGATGGCCGCGCCGACGATGCCTCCGCCGATGACGGCGACGTCGAAGACGCCGCCCGCGGGGCGGTGGGGTGTGGCGGTCATGTGTGTTCTCCCTTGTCGGCGCAGGCCGCGGCGGCCTGCGCCCATGTGGTGCGGAACTCCTCGGCCCGGTCCGGGGACCAGCGGGGTTCGTAGACGGTGGCCGGCCGCCAGTCGCCGACCGCGTCCTCGAGGCTGAGCGTGGGGTCGAGGGCGCGGCGGGCGAGGGCGGCCGCGCCGAGGGGTGTGGCATGAGCGTGGGGGTAGATGTCGACCGGGAGCTGGCCGATATCGGCCTGGGCCTGCATCAGGGTGGCGGACTGGGTCAGTCCGCCGTCGGCGCGCAGCCGGGTCAGCGGCCGGCCCAGATCGGCCGCGACCAGGGAGCACAACTCGGCGACCTGGGCGGCGACGCCTTGCAGGACGGCCAGGACGAGGTGCTCGCGACGGGTGGCGAGCGTCAGCCCGGTGAACGACGCGGCCGCCTGCGGCGCCCACCAGGGGGCGGCGAGGCCGGCGAAGGCCGGCACACACAGCGCTCCCCCGGCATCCGCCGCGGCCACGGCGTCGAGATCGGTGGCCGACCGGATCAGGCCGAGGTCCCGCAGCCATCGCACCGCGGAGGCGACGGTGTAGACCTGACCGTCCACGCAGTACGGCGTCTGTCCGGCGATCCGCCAGGCCACCGACGTGGTCAGGCCGGCAGCGGATCGCACCGCGTTCCGGCCGGTGTTGGCCAGCAGGAAGGCCCCGGTGCCGTAGGTGCACTTGGCCGTGCCGGGTTCCAGGCAGTTCTCGGCCAGCAGCGCCGCCTGCTGGTCGACGATCAGCCCGGCCACCGGGATGTCCCCGCCGAAGGCCCGGGTCGTGCCGACGATCTCGTCGCCGGCGACCAGGCGCGGCAGCCGTTCCTTCCCGAGACCGAAGAGATCGGCGAGTTCACCGTCCCAGGTCACGCTGTCCAGGTCGAGGATCAGCGACCGGCTCGCGGTGGCGGCGTCGGTGACGAATTCGCCGGTGAGCTGGGCCACCAGCCAGGTGTCCGTGGTCGTCACCACGCCCTCACGGGTGACGTTGCGGCGCAGCCAGGCCATCTTCGGCGCGGAGAAGTACGGGTCCAGGACCAGCCCGGTGCGCTGGGCGATCCCCGCGGCATGAGCGGCCAGTTCCCGGCACACGCTCTCCGCGCGGCGGTCCTGCCACACGATGGCCCGCGAAAGGGGAGCCCCGGTCCGGGGATCCCATGCCAGTACGGTCTCGCCCTGATTGGCCAGCGCCACGCAGTCGATCGGCCGGCCGGCCGCGCTGACGGCCCTGCGGCCGGCCTCGAGGACGGAGTCGAGCAGCTCGTGCGGATCCTGTTCGACGCCTCCCCCGGCCAGATAGGCGGGACAGATGGTCTCCTCGGCGATCGCGACGGTGCCGTCCTCGTCGTCGACGACGATGGCCTTCGTGCCGGAGGTCCCCTGATCGATGGCGAGGATCGCGGTCATCGCGCACCACCTCCGGGGGCGACGTCACTCGGCTTCCGGGTGGCGCTGCCGGTGGTGTCCAGCACGCGATCGACGTCCGCCAGGTCCGGCATGGTCAGCCCGCTCCGGCGCCTGAGCGCGAGCAACCCGGCGAGATACACGGCACCGATCGCGAACAGCACCAGGACGTAGGTCCACGGCCCGCGGAACGAGGCGTCGCGGAAGATCAGCAGCTCGTACACCAGCCAGACGGCGGCGACGACGAGGACCGGAATCTCCCAGCGACCGAGTGAGAAGCCCTTGGTCGGGGGCAGGGACCGGCGCTTGACCGCGTACATCGCGACGGTTCCCGCGTAGATGATGGCCGGCAGCAGCGTACCGGCGGAGAACAGCTGGAAGAGCGCGTCCGTGGAGCGGGAGAACACCGCGAGGATGATCTGGGCGATCAGCATCATGAACACCGAGGCGTTCAGCGGGGTCGCCGTACGCCGGTCGATGCGCTTCAGCAGCCGCCAGCCGGGGAAACGTTCGTCCCGGGACATCGCGTACACCAGCCGGGTGCCGCTCAAGGTGATCACCAGTCCGCAGGAGAAGATCGAGACCACGACGAGGACCAGCAGGATCTTTCCGATGACCGATCCCAGCACGGCGGTGATCACCGTGGCGACCGGTGTCGCCGACGCGCCCACGCCGTCGACCCGACCGGCCGCGGCGGTGACCGCGACCAGGAACAGGAAGCCGAGCACACCCAGCGACAGCACCGCCTGCGCCATCGCCTTGGGGATGACCCGGGCCGGGTTCCGCGTCTCCTCGGCCAGATTGGCCGCCGACTCGAAACCGACGATGGTGAACGCGCCGAGCAGGAACGCCAGGGCGAACGGGCCGGCGTGGGTGGCGCCGCCCAGTGCGTAGTAGCCGCTTTCGGGGACCGGTCCGCTGTCGAAGAGGTGCCCGAAATCGAGCTTGCCGGTGAAGGCGCCCACGGCGAACAGCAGCGTGGTCAGTGCGACCATGCCGATCAGCTGGATCGTCACCGCCACGTTGTTGACCCGGTGGGTGGTCCGGGTGGAGGCGGCGACCAGAACGGCCTGGAGCAGGACCACACCCGCCGTGATCGCCCAGGCGTTCTGGGTGGTTCCGACGTAGCGGAAGAGCTCAGGGAGGATGGTGGAAGCGATCGTGTAGTCCACGGCCACGAGGACCACGCCCAGGAAGGCGAACGAGATCCAGCCCATGATCCAGCCCCACACCGGGCCCACGATCCTGGACACCCACTGGTAGGAGTAACCGCTGATCGGTATCCGGGCCGCGAGGGCGCCGAAGACCAGGGCGACGGACAGCTGGCCGATCACCGTAATGGGCCAGGCCCAGATGGCGCGGGGACCAGAGCTCGCGAGTACCGATCCATAGGCGGTGAAGATGCCCGTCGCGATCGACACGAACCCGAAGGCCACGGAGAACGAGGCATACCAGCCCAGCTCCCGGGACATGCCCTGGGGACCCTCGCCGCTCGTCGGGGCGTCTGGTCTCACTCCGTGAAGACCTTCATCTGCGTGTGCCATGACTCGAATCCCTGCTCGGGGCGCCCCCGCTGTTGAAACTGGGGGCCTGTCGGACGTGAAGGAAACCGAACGTGATCGACGCCACGGGCCCACCCGTCCGGCCGCGGACGAGCGCGACCACCACACCTGGGCAGGGCCGAAACCATGCCACGAGCATGCCCAGTGGGTTTGGCCACGCCCGAGGATGACCGATTCCGTGGAAATCTGACCGTCGATTTCTGGAAGTGTGGCCCAGGGCACGCATCACGTCAAGGGTTCGCCTGCCCGCAAACCCCAGGACAGTCGGCCGATCGCCGCCCATCACACGCACCGCCAAGGCGCGTACGAGGGCCGTGACCCGACCGGGAGGGGCCACGTGGCAACGGTAGGATTCAGTCACAGGTCCACAGAAGCAGTCACCATCAAGGGGTGAGCCGTGCTCGCTGCCGAGCGCCATCGCAGAATCGTCGCCGAGATCGCCCGGCTCAACTTCATCACCACCGATCACCTCACCACCTTGCTCGGCGTCTCCCATGAAACGATCCGCCGGGATCTCGCACTGCTCGAACGCCGCGGCGAGCTCTCCCGGGTGCACGGCGGCGCCACCAGCCGCCAGGCGCCGGTCGGGGAGGAGGCATCCTTCAACGAGCGCAGCGGCACGCTGGCCGCGGAGAAGGAAGCGATCGGACGAGCCGCGGCGGCGCTCATCGAGCCGAACCAGACCGTCGTCATCGACGTCGGCACCACGGCTCTGGAGGTGGCCCGCGCCCTGCCCGCCGATCACGTCGGCGTCATCGCCACCCCCTCCCTGCTCGTGGCCACGGAAGTCAGCACGCGCCCTCGAGTGGAGGTCCTGGTCAGCGGCGGTCGGCTCCGCCCCGGCGACCTGGCCTGCTCCAACGCACAGACCGTCGAGTTCTTCGGCAACCTGCGGGCCGACGCCGTCTTCCTGGGTTCCGGCGGCATCGCCCCATACGGCCTGACCGACTTCCACCTCGACGAGGTCGCCACCAAGCGCGCGATGCTCGACAACGCCTCCCACCGCTACGTACTGGCCGATTCGAGCAAGGTCGGCCGCATGGCCGCGCATCGCGTGTGCGAACTGAACGGCTTCGACACCCTCATCACCGACAAGCCGTGCCCGGCCGAACTGCGCACCGCCCTGAGCCGGGCCGGAGGCAGTGTCATCGTGGCTTGAAGCCCCTCTCGCCGCGGGCCCCGCACGTGTGCTCAGGGCAGATACGGGCCCGCGCGTAACAGGCGGCCACAGGGTCGGCAAGCGGTTCGGTCTCGGTCACGGTGATTTTCGACCGGAGTCACCCCCGGACGGAGCGGTCGAGGCGAGCGGCAGCCGCTGTCCCCACACGGGCCGTCTTCCTTATGGAGCTCCCACACATGCCTTTCCCGGATGCCCTTGCCTAACGTGTGCGCCGAGCGGGGCAGTGTGGTGAAAGCCTTGGGCAGTCTTGGACAAGGGGGTCGGAACATGGAGTGCCGACGAAACCGGGCAGGCCGGTGGCGGCTGTTACTCGCCCTCCTGATGGCGGTGGTGGCCGGGCTGCCGGCCGCCGGCGGCACCGCGTCCGCCGCGGAGCCGCCCTCCTATCTGACCCAGGAGGCGAGCTACGGCGCCGGTGCGGTCACCGGCGGATGGGAGCGCGTGGAGCGTTATCTCGACGCCACCGCCGGATTCCGCACCGAGGGCTACCCGCCGGACGGCCGCGGCGACCAGGACGGGCGGCGCGTGACGTACTTCGGCGGCGTCTCCCGCCCGTACTCCGGCCGCTTCCTGCTCTACTCGGCCCCCGGCTGGGACACCGGCACCCGCGCCACGCCCGTGCTCCTCGTCCACGGCGCGAACGACACCGCGGACCGTGCCTGGGCCAATCCTGGCGAGGCGGGCGGCTACGGCTGCGGCGCCGTCTCCTGCCCGTCCACCGGACTGATGCAGTACCTGTCCGCGCGCGGCCACCGGGTCTTCGCCGTGGGCTTCGCGCACAAGCAGGGCGACAACCTGATGCAGGCGCAGATCGTCGGCGACGCGATCGCCGTCATCAAGGCGAAGCTGGGCGTCGGCAAGGTCGACCTGGTCGGCTGGAGCAAGGGCGAGATGTCGGCCCGCGCCTATGTGTCGTCCGTGAAGCCGAGCTGGGGACGGGCCTACGCCGGCGACGTGCGCAAGCTCATCACCCTCGGCGGCCCGAACGGCGGCTACGACTACCCGTACGCCCACGGCTGGGCGCACGACTTCTCCATCTGGCCCGAATGCGGGGGCAAGGTCAACGCACCCTCCCCGCACTCGCACATGACCTGCTACGGAACGTACACGGCGCACCCCGAGTTCTCCATGACCCCCTCCGGCGGGTACGACGACTACCCCGGCCAGCGCCAGATGCTGGCCCGCTGGGACGGGGTCTACGGAGTCGACGGCGCCGCGCAGGACTGGTACACGACGTACTACGGCGGCCAGGGCCTGTACACGGCGGGCAGCGGCATCCAGGCCGCCATCGACGCCGGCTCACTGATCGAGCCGCTGCACACCGCCGGAGTACCCGCCGCCGTCACCACCTATCTGCTGGCCGGCGGATCCCCCGACGTCCTCGGCATCTTCAACGAGAACCGCGCCCCCAGCGACGGTGTCGTCTTCATCGCCAGCGCACTCGACACCACCGGCATCCCCACGGTCGGTGGCACGGCCACCATCGCCGGCGCCAACCACCTCGAACTGGGCTGGAACACCTCCGCCGCCGCCCAGGTCGCCGCCTGGCTCGCCTAGCGCGCTCCCGCGAAGGACCACACACATGACCACGAGTACGAACGGCGTCCGCACCCGGCGGGTGCCCACCGAGCGGCTCACCGTCCAGCTCGCGGAGGTCCGGGACGAGGGGGAGCCGGTCGTCTTCATCCACGGCAACGTCTCCTCCGCCGCCTTCTGGCACACCACCCTGCCCCTGCTGCCGGACCGCTACCGCCCCATCGCACCGGACCTCCGCGGCTTCGGCGGCACCGACCCGCTGCCCATCGACGCCACGCGCGGTCTGCGCGACCACGCCGACGATCTCGCGGCGCTGC
This sequence comes from Streptomyces yongxingensis, assembly GCF_055597465.1. Classification (NCBI taxonomy): domain Bacteria; kingdom Bacillati; phylum Actinomycetota; class Actinomycetes; order Kitasatosporales; family Streptomycetaceae; genus Streptomyces; species Streptomyces yongxingensis. The sequence goes on along the minus strand of NZ_CM145717.1, from coordinate 10,670,044 downwards.
TGGCGGCCCTCGGGATCGACCGGGCGCATCTGGTGGGCTGGTCCATGGGCGGGGGTGTGGCTCTGCAGTACCTCTGCGACCACCCGGCCGAGGTGCGCTCCCTGACCCTGGTCAACCCGGTCTCCCCGTACGGCTTCGGCGGTACGCACGGGGTGGACGGCGCCCTCAACTCCCCGGACGGGGCCGGCTCGGGCGGCGGCACGGCCAACCCGGAGCTGGTCGCGCGGCTCGCCGAGGGCGACCGCCACGAGGGCTCCCCGCTCTCGCCCCGCGCCGTCCTGGCGAACTACTACCTCAAGCCGCCGTGGCGTTCCGGGCACGAGGACGCGTACGTCGAGGCCATGCTCACCACGCGGACCGGCGACGACCACTACCCGGGCGACAGCGTGGCCTCCCCCGTCTGGCCGGGCGTCGCCCCCGGCACCCGGGGAGTCCTCAACTGCATGTCCCCGCTCCACATGCGCCTCGACGGGCTGCATCTGGTCGATCCCAAGCCGCCGATCCTGTGGATCCGCGGCGAGGACGACGTCATCGTCTCGGACACCTCGCTGTTCGACCTGGCGCACCTGGGCGCGATCGGCGCGGTGCCGGGCTGGGACGGGACACCCGCCCAGCCGATGGTGGCGCAGACCCGCCACGTGCTGAACCGTTACGCGGCCGGGGGCGGTACGGTGCGCGAAGTGGCCGTGTCAGGGGCCGGGCACGCGGTGCATCTGGCGCGCCCCGAGGAGTTCGGCGCGGCGCTGCTGGAGGTCCTGTCGGCATGACGGTGTGCGTCACCGCCCTGGGTGCCGTCCGCGGCAGTGTCTCCCCGGACGGTGTGGCGTCCTTCCTGGGCGTTCCCTACGCCGCCCCGCCCTTCGGCCCCCGCCGCTTCCGCGCACCGGCTCCGCCCGAGCCGTGGACCGGAGTGCGCGATGCCACGGCCTATGGTCCCACCGCGCCGCACGCGCCCTACGCACCGCCCTTCGACGCCCTCGTGCCGGACGACGTCATCCCCGGTGAGGACTGTCTGAACCTCAATATCTGGACCCCCGCGCCGGAGCCGGGGGCGGGTCTGCCGGTGATGGTGTGGCTGCACGGAGGAGCCTTCTCCAACGGCGCGGGGTCGGCGTCGGCGTACGACGGCGGTGCCTTCGCCCGCGACGGGGTCGTGTGCGTCACCCTCAACTACCGCCTGGGTGCGGACGGTTTCCTGCACCTGCCCGGCGTCCCCGACAACCGCGGCCTCCTGGACCAGGTGGCAGCCCTGAACTGGATCCGCGCCCACATCGCCGCCTTCGGGGGCGACCCCGAGCAGGTGACCGTCTTCGGCGAATCGGCGGGGGCGATGAGCATCGGCGTCCTGCTGTCCACCGGCAGGGCACGCGGCCTGTTCCACCGCGCGATCCTGCAGAGCGGCGCGTGTCACCACTTCCTGCGTCCCGCCTCGGCGGCCCGGATCGCCTCCCGTCTGGCCGCGAGACTCGGCATCGAACCGGCCCCGGACGCCTTCGCCGCGGTCCCCCTCACCGACCTCCTCCCCGCGCAGGCGGAACTCCGCGCCGAGATGGGCGCGCGCCCGGACCCGGCACTGTGGGGCGAGGCGGTGCTCAACATCATGCCGTTCGAACCGGTGGCGGCCGATCTCGCCCTTCCCGGCCCCGACTGCGGCGTCGACCTCCTGATCGGCAGCAATAGCGAGGAGTACCGCTTCTTCCTGGTTCCCACGGAGCGCCTGGAAACCGTCTCCACATCGGCGCTGCGTGCCGGGACGGCCGCCTACGGCCTGAACCCGGACCAGGCACTCCCCCGCTACCGCGCCACCCGCCCCGGTGCCACCCCGGGTGAGCTCCTGGCCGCGGTGGCGACGGACTGGTTCTACCGGATCCCCGCCATCCGCCTGGCCGAGTCCGTCCCGGGCTCGTACCTGTACGAGTTCGCCTGGCGCTCCCCGCGCTTCCGCGCCCGCCTCGGCGCATGCCACACGCTGGAACTGGCCTTCGTCTTCGACCGCCTCCAGGACCCGTCCTACGGCCCGATCCTCGGCGACCGCCCTCCCCAGGCCCTCGCGGACGCGATGCACGGAGCGTGGGTCTCCTTCGCGAAGACCGGCGACCCCGGCTGGCCCGCGTACGACACCACCACCCGCACCACAAAGGTCTTCGCCACCGACTCCGCTCTGCTGGACGACCCGCGGAGAGAGGAACGCCGGCTCTGGAAAGGCGTGCGCTAGGGGCCGTCGTCACAGATCACCGGTGCCGTCCCGGGTGGCGAGCTTGTCGTAGACGGCCTGGTCATGAACGGGGACCGCGTTGGACTCCCGCCGCACCACTCCGCAGGCCGTCACCTTTTGAGCATTGCCTATACCAGTCAGACCACAGTATGGTCTGTGGCGTAACTGGTCTGCGAAAGAGTTGACCGAGAGGGAGTTCCTCCTGTGCGGGTGTCGCCGATCGTCTTCCCGGACCCAGAGGCCCTGGGGCGCAAGCTGGCCGCGGAGATCGCCGTGGAAATCGAGGATGCCGCGCGAGCCGGGCGGCCGTATGTGCTCGGGTGTCCGGGCGGGCGCACCGCCGCCAGCACCTACCGGGCACTGGCGGACGAGGTGGCCGCGCGGCGGCTGGACCTGGGGCACGTCGTCATCGTGATGATGGACGAGTACGTCGAGGCCACACCGCTGGGGTCGCACGGCTGGGAGTACCGCGCGATCGACTCCGGGCTGCCGCACAGCTGCCTTCGCTTCGGGCGAGAGGAGGTCGTGGGACGCATGAACGCCGCGGCGGGGCCGGGACGGGGGATCGCGCCGGAGCGGCTGTGGGGGCCGGATCCAGCCGATCCCGAAGCCTATGACCTGCGGATCGCGGAGCTCGGCGGGATCGATCTGTTCCTGCTGGCTTCCGGGGCGGGCGATGGGCACATCGCTTTCAACCCGGCGGGCAGCCCGGCGGACTCACGGACCAGGGTGGTCCAGCTGGGCGAACAGACCAGGACCGACAACCTGGCGACCTTCCCGACGTTCGGCGGGCTGGACGACGTTCCCCGCTACGGAGTCACGGTCGGCATCGGCACCATCCGCACCCAGTCCAGGCGGGTGGTGATGGTGGCCCACGGCAGCGACAAGGGCAAGGCGGCGGCGCGGCTCGCCCGGGCGGAAGGGTACGAGGCCGACTGGCCGGCCACCGTCTTCGCCGACTGCGCGCACCCGCGGCTCTACCTCGACCAGGCGGCAGTGGCCGCCTCAGCGGCACTCACCTCGCTCTGAAGCCGCAGCTCACATCCGAATCCCAAGCTGAATCACCAAGAGATCCTGGAGGATCGATGGCTCGCGTCAAGATTGCCTACCTCGGTGGTGGGTCCTCGCGTGCAGCGGGGACCATGGCCTCCTTCATGCACCACGGCAAGGAGTTCGACGGCTCCGAGTTCGTGCTGATCGACCTCGATCAGGACCGGCTCGATGTGGTCCGGACGCTCACCGAGAAAATGGCCCGCAACGCGGGCCTCGACATCACCATCAGCACCGCGACCGACCAGCGTGCGGGCCTGCGCGACGTCGACGCCGTGCTCAGCAGCTACCGTCCCGGCGGCTTCGAGGCCCGTGCGCTCGACGAGCGGATCCCGCTCAAGTACGGGGTCATCGGCCAGGAGACGCAGGGGCCGGGCGGCACGATGATGGCGTTGCGCTCGATCAACATCATCAAGGAGGTCTGCGCCAACCTGGCCGACGTCGCCCCCCGCGCCCGGATCTTCAACTACACCAACCCGGTCAACATCGTCTCCCAGGCGGTCTCCGACTACACCGACATCCCGATCGTCTCCTTCTGCGAGGGCCCGATCGTCTTCCCGCCGGTCGTCGCCAAGGCCGCCGGACTCGACCCGGACAAGCTCAAGGCCAACCTCGTCGGCGTCAACCACAACTGCTGGTCGAACGAGGCGACCTACGACGGGCAGGATGCCTTCCCGATCCTGCGCGAGCGCTACGAGGCGCTGAAGGACAAGCCCACCGAGGACCGCAACGGCATGCGTGCGCTGCACCTGGCGGTGGCGATGGAGTCCATACCGTCCGACTACTTCAACTACTACTACTTCAAGGACGAGATCCTGCGCGAGCGGCAGTTGGCCGCCAAGACCCGTTCCGAGGTCATCCTGGACTCGCTGCCCGACTACTGGGAGCACTACCGGGAGCAGGCCGCCTCCGACGCCCCGCAGCTCGAGAAGGACCGCTCGCGCGGCGGGATCCACGAGCTGGAGCTGGCCATCGAGGCGATCAGCGCGTTCTACAACGACGCCCCGGCGCGTCTCCCCTTCAACATCACCAACACCGGCGGCTGGCTGCCCGGATTCGAGGAGTCGACCGTCGTGGAGCTGTGGGGCACGGTGGATGGCACGGGCTTCCACCCCGAGGAGCAGAAGCCGCTGCCGCACTCGGTGCGTGGCATCGTCCAGCAGTTGGCCGAGTACCAGATCCTCACCGCCAAGGCGGCCTGGGAGGGCACCGCCGCGGACGCCGTCCGAGCCCTGATGGCCAATCCGCTGGTGCCCTCGCTGCCGGTGGCCGAGGCGCTGTACGCCGAGCTGGCCACGGCGCAGCGGGCCTGGCTGCCGGAGCGTCTGCTGCCGTGACACGGGCTCAGGCGGCACGTCCCGCGTCCGCGCTCTACCTGGGCGTGGACGCGGGCAACAGCAAGACCGCGGCCCTGGTGTCCACCGCCTCCGGCGAGGTGGTGGGCGCCGGGCGTTCGGGCTGTGGCGACATCTACGGGGCACCGACCCCCGAGCTCGCCGTGTCCGAGGTGCTGGCGGCGGTGCGGGCTGCCCTGGCCCAGGCCGGGGCGGAGATCCGGGACGTCGGGAGCGCGGCCTTCCGGCTGGCCGGGGTCGACTGGCCCGAGGACCAGGGCTACTGGGACACGGCCCTGACGCGCCATTGTCCCGGCGCGCTGAACGGGCGCAGCATCCTCAACGACGGCTATGCCGCCATCCGGTGCGGCGATGCCCGCGGCATCGGCATCTCGGTGACCGGCGGGACGTCGGGGGCGATCGCCGCCCGCGGCCCCGGCGGTGAGCTGTGGGACATGGGCTGGTGGGGCCAGTACGGAATGGGCGCCACCGGTCTGGCGAACGAGGCGTTCCGGGCGGTGTTCCTGGCCGAGTTGGGGCTCGGCCGGCCGACCGCCCTGACCGAGGCCCTGCTCACGCACTACGGCAAGTCCACCGTGACGGCGCTGAACCACTGGCTGACGCGCCGTGAGGGACGCGCCTCGGGCCGCGAGCGGAACAGCTGTGCGCGGGCGGTCGCGGCGGTGGCCGCGGCGGGTGATCCGGCGGCCGTGGAGATCGTCCGCGCCCAAGGACGCCATCTGGCCCAGTACGCCGGGGTGGCCGCACGGCGGACCGGGCTGGCGCGGGCGGGAGGGCCGGTGAGCGTCGTCCTGTCGGGCTCGGTGCTGATGGCGGAGGGCTCTCCCGTCGCCGACGCGCTGTTCGCGGAGCTGCCCGCGCACGTACCCGGAGCGGTGCTGCACCGCGGCTCCCTGCCACCGGTGGCCGGCGCGCTGCTGGACGCCCTGGCCGACGGCGGGGTGGCGTTGGCGGACCCGGTGGTGGCCGACGCCGTGCTGGAGAAGGTGACGGGGAGCCTGCCGCCCCGGGAATTCCTGGCCACGTGAGACGCGGCGCCCCGGCGTTCGTCGCCGGCGCGGCGTCAGCGTCAGGGGCGCACCGGGCGGAACAGGTCGGCCTGGAAGCGGTAGGCATCGCTGCGGTAGACCATCCGGCCGGTCAGCACCAGCGAGCCGTCGTCGGTGTAGGTCAGCTCCTCGCCGATCAGCACCGGGTCGCCCGGCTCGATGTCCAGCAGTTCGGCGGTGGCCTGGTCGGCCGCCGCCGCGTGGACCGTGTAGGAGCTGCGGGCGATCCGCAGCCCGCAGTCCTGCTCCAGGGTCTCGTACAGGGAACGGTCGGTGAGGTCGATCTCGGCCAATCGGGGTGCGAGAGCGAGGACCACCACGCTGGAGTCCACGCACACCGGCACACCGTCCATACGGCGCAGCCGACGCAGTTCGAGGACCTGGGAGGCGGGGGCGACGGAGAGTTGCTCGGCCTCTTCGAAGGTGGCCGGGCGGGTACGTCGGCGCAGCACCTCGGACTGCGGGCGCAGCCCGCGGGCGCGCGCCATCTCGGAGAAGCTCTGCAGGGTGCTCGGCGGTTCGCCGACGACGTTACGGCGGACGAACCAGCCGCGCTGCGAGGAGCGTTCCAGCTTGTTCTCCTCGGCGAGCCGGCCCAGCGCCAGGCGCAGGGTGGAGCGGCTGACTCCGAGGTCCGCGGCGAGGTCCCGCTCCCCCGGCAACCGGCTTCCCGCTGCATAGACCCCGCGGCGCAACGCCTCGCTGAGTCGGCGGTAGGTCTGCGCGACGGCGGCCCCCGCCTTGGTGTCCTCCACGCTCGTCATGCCCTTACGTTACCAAGACTGGTCTGCCGAGCGGAACAAACAAACCAGGTTCCCGCATCTGGACTAAGTGGTCTGCTGCGTTTTAGGCTCGCCCGCATCCGGGCTTTCGGGACATCCCATCGAGGACAGGAGACACCGTGGTCTCGCACCGCAGAACTCGACGGATCGCCGGCGTACTGGCGCCATTGGCGGCAGTCGGCCTGCTCGCCGGCTGTATGCCGGGCACCAATGGAAGCGGTGCGAACAACTCCGCCAGACCAGGCGCGGTCGCCACCGATCCGGCCGCGATGGGCAAGGTCACGTTGCACGTACTGGACTACTTCACCGGCGATCCTGACAACGCCTGGATGAAGGACGTCGTCAAGGCATTCGAGAAGAAGTACCCCAACATCACCATCCAGCGGAGCTCGCTGCCCTGGGGCGATGTGATGGCCGCCCTGCCGCTCAAGCTGAAGTCCGCCAACCCCCCGGACATCGTCCCGGCCAACAACGGCTGGCAGTCGCTGGGAACCCTCGTTCGCGGCGGGCTGGTGCTCAACCTGGACAACTACGCCAAAGCCTACGGATGGAAGCAGGCTTTCCCGCGGTCCATCCTGAGCGAGCACGAGTTCACCCCCGACGGCAAGCAGATGGGCACCGGCTCGCTGTTCGGCGCCCCGGTCGCCCGCGCCTCACTGCTCGAGGTCTACTACAACCGGGCCCTGCTCAAGAAGATCGGCGCCAAGGTCCCGCACAGCTACGCAGAATTCCAGGCCACTCTCGCCAAGGCCAAGGCGAGCGGCATCGCCCCCATCACACTGGGCAACGCGGACCGGAACGGGATCACCCAGCCGCTCTTCTCGCTGATGAACGCCCTGGGCGCGCGGAACAAGATCTCCGACTTCGTCTACTCGCACGGCAAGGTGGACGTCGCCCAGACCGGCCTCCCGCAGGCGGTCTCCACCTTCAAGCAGTGGTCCGACAAGGGCTACCTGGTCAAGAACTACGCCGGGACCCCCTCGGACCGTGCCGCCCAGTCCTTCGTCAATGGAAAGGGCCTGTTCCACTTCAACTACTCGGGCTCGTTGCCGTTCAAGCCAGGACAGTCCAAGGGCTTCGGTTCGTTCGTTCTGCCCCGTGCGGACGGCGGCAAGCCGGTAGCCACGGCCTCCTCCGCGACCAACTTCTCCATCGCCTCGAAGTCCAAGCACGCCGACGCGGCCGCGGCCTTCCTCCAGTTCGCGGCCAGTGAGCAGGCGGCCGAACTCGCCGTACGGCACGGGACGATGCCACTGCTGCACCCGGACGTGAAGGCCCCCGCCGGGGACCCGCTGTTCGCCGACGACGTGGCCATCGCCCGGCAGGTCACGACGGACGACAGGTCCGTGCCCTATCTGGACTGGACCACGCCGACGCTGTTCGACACCCTCAACACCGCCATGCAGAACACTCTGGCCGGAAAGTCCACACCGAAGGCGGCGGTCAGCGCCGTCGACGACGATGCCACCGCCTTTGTGAAGGGCCTGGCGAGGTAACCATGGCCACACTCGACGAAAGCCGCATCTCCGAGGCCGTGGCCGCGCACCCTGGCGCGGGCGCGGACACCGAAGCCGTCCGTCCCCCGCGGCGCCCGAGCCGCGCCCGGTGGTCCCCGCGCCGACGCCGCCGCTGGCTGGGGCTGGTGTACCTCGCCCCCGCGCTGCTGATCTACGCTTGCGTGGTGCTGGTGCCGGCCGGACAGGGGGTACGGCTGTCCTTCTACCACTGGGATGGCGTCACGGCAGCCACCTGGGCGGGGCTGGAGAACTACACCGGCTTCTTCTCCGACCCGACGCTGCGTCAGGCGGTCGGCCACACTCTGTTCTTCATCGTCTTCTTCTCCTTCCTGCCGGTCACCCTGGGAATGACGAGTGCGGCACTCACCGCACGCAAGGACATGCGCGGTGCCGGGGCCTACCGCTGGATCATCTTCCTTCCCCAGGTGCTCACCCCGGCCGTCGTCGCGGTGGTGTGGAAGCAGATCTACGCCCCGGACGGTCCCCTCAACTCCGTGCTCACCGCCTTCGGCCTGGGCGGGCTGACCCGTGGCTGGCTGGGCGACTTCACCTGGGCGCTGCCCGCCCTCGGCCTGGCCGGAACCTGGGGGGCGTTCGGCCTGTGCATGGTGCTGTTCGCCGCCGGAGCGCAGAACATCCCGAACGAGCTCTACGACGCCGCCCGCATGGACGGGGCGGGTCCGATACGGGAGTTCTTCACGGTGACCCTGCCGGGCCTGCGCGGACAGCTCGCCGTGGCGCTGACCCTCACACTGCTCGGCGCGATCAGGGTGTTCGACATCGTCTGGCTCACCACCAAGGGCGGCCCGGGAACATCCACCATCACCCCCAGCGTGGTGCTCTACAAGAGAGCCTTCAGCAATCCGGACGTCGGCGCGGCCTGTGCCATCGGCGTGGTGCTGGCGGTAGTCGCGCTGATCGTGTCGCTGACCGTGGTCAAGCTCTCCGAAAGTGACGACTGATGATCTCCACGCGGGAAAAGGTTTTCAACTACGCCTTTCTGACCCTGCTCGCCGCCGCGGTGCTCTTCCCCGTGGCCTGGACCCTGGGTGTCGCGGTGAGCCCCGAAATCTCCGGGACACTGGACCTCGGCCATATGCGGTGGTCCAATTTCACCGAAGCCTGGCAGCAGGCCGGCCTCACTCAATATCTGAAGTCCAGCCTGATCATCACCGGTACGGCGGTGGCCGTCTCGACCGTGCTGGCCATCCTCAGCGGCTACGCCTTCGGAGTGCTGGGGGTGGTGGGGGAAAAGCTGCTCTTTCCGCTGACGCTCTTCGGGATCATGATCCCCCTGGAGGCGATCGTCGTTCCGCTGTACTACGACTTCCAGTGGCAGGGACTGACCGACACCTACCAGGGCATCATCCTCGCCCATGTGGGCACGGGAGTGAGCTTCGGCGCGTTCTGGATGCGCGCGGCCTTCCGCACGGTGCCGTTCAGCATCGGCGAGTCGGCGCAGGTGGACGGCGCCGGCACCTGGAGCGCGCTGTGGCGGATCTACCTGCCGATCGCCCGGCCCGCGGTCGTCACCTTTGTGCTGCTCAACTTCATGTGGACCTGGAACGACTACTTCCTCTCCCTGATCCTGGTCTCCGATCCGGCTCACCAGCCGATGACGCTTGGCCTGGGTGCCTTCTCCGGCCGCTATCTGGTGCACATCAACCTGCTCGCCGCGGCGGCGGTGCTGATCTCCGTTCCGGTCGTGGGCCTGTACGTCTTCTGCCAGCGGCAATTCATCCGCGGCATGCTCTCCGGAGCGGTCAAGGGCTGAGACACCAGCCCGTTTTATGAAACACATGAAACGCAGAGGAATTCTCCTCTCTACCGCGAATGGTTGCTTGATGAACGGCTTTCAACGAGGAGGTGCCCTCGTGGCACAGGCGGAGCGGGCCCGCGAGGCGGTCGTCGAGGCGGCCCTCGCCAGGCTCGATCTGAGCGCGAAGGCCCGTCTCCTGGCCGGGCAGGACAGGTGGTCCCTGCCCGCGCTCCCCGAGATCGGTCTTACGTCCCTGGTCATGTCCGACGGCCCGATCGGTGTGCGCGGTGTGCGCTGGACCGCCGACGACCCGTCGATCGCCCTGCCGTCCCCGACCGCGCTCGCCGCGACCTGGGACCGGGACCTGGCCCACCGCGCGGGCACCCTGCTCGCCCAGGAGGCCCGCCGCAAGGGCGTGCACGTCCTGCTCGCCCCCACCGTCAACCTGCACCGCTCCCCGCTCGGCGGCCGTCACTTCGAGGCGTACAGCGAGGACCCGTACCTGACCGGTGTCATCGGCGCCGGCTATGTGAACGGCGTCCAGTCCGGTGGCGTGGGCACCACGGTCAAGCACTTCGTCGCCAACGACGCCGAGACCGACCGCTTCACCGTGAACAACCTGATCTCCGAACGCGCCCTGCGCGAACTCTACCTGGCTCCCTTCGAGTTCATCGTCGGGAACGCCCGCCCCTGGGGCGTCATGACCGCCTACAACGCGGTCAACGGCACGACCATGACCGAGCACCGCCACCTGGTGAACGAGGTCCTGCGCGCGGAGTGGGGCTTCGACGGCTTCAACGTCTCGGACTGGACGGCCGCCCGGTCGACGAAGGGCGCCATCGAGGGCGGCCTCGACGTGGCCATGCCCGGCCCGACGACGGTCTACGGCGACGCCCTCGCCCAGGCGGTGCTGGACGGCCGGGTCGAGGAGGCCACGGTCGACGACGCCGTACGCAATGTGCTGCGGCTGGCCGCCCGCGTCGGCATCCTGGAGGGCGCCGACCCCGTCGTCACCGACCTGCCGGACCGCATTGACGGCGAGGACCTGGCACGGGAGATCGCCCGCCGCTCCTTCGTCCTGCTCCGCAACGAGCGCGAAGCCCTGCCGCTGAAGCCCGGAACGGTGGCGCTGATCGGCGCCGCCGCCCGCGACGCCCGCGTCCTCGGCGGCGGCTCCGCCACCGTCTTCCCCTCCCGGGTCGTCTCCCCGCTCGACGGCCTCACCGCCGCTCTCCCCGAGGGCACCCTCGGCTACGCCGTCGGCGCCGACCCCAGTACCGAACTCGCCATCGCCCGCCGGGACTTCGAGCTCAGCGCCGTGTGCCGGGACCTCGACGGCACCGTCATCGGCACCTGCCGCGTCCCCGACGGGCAGATCCACTGGTCCGGTGTGGACCTCCCCGAGGGCGTCACCATCCAGCGCCTCCACACCATCGAGCTCACCGGCAGCTTCACCCCGCGCGAGACCGGTCGGCACACCTTCGGGATCAAGGGCATCGGCGCATACCGGCTCGGCATCGACGGCACGACGTACTACGACGACGTCCAGCGCCTCGACAACGGCGACCCCTTCGCGGGGATCTTCGACGCCCCGGTGGTCCGCGCCGAGGCCGAACTCACCGCCGGCGAACCCGTCGAGGTCTCCCTCGTCCACCACGTCACGGTGTCCGAGGACGAGGCCCTCATGAAGGACATCACCTTCGCCCTCGCCCACCAGGGGCCGCGGCGCGACCCCGATGAGCTGATCGCCGAGGCCGTCGAGGCCGCCCGCGCCGCCGACACCGCCGTGGTCGTCGTCGCCACCACCGAGCGGGTCGAGTCGGAGGGCTTCGACCGCACCGATCTGCGTCTCCCCGGCCGCCAGGACGACCTGGTCCGCGCCGTGGCCGCCGCCAACCCCCGCACCGTCGTGGTCGTCAACTCCGGCTCCCCCGTGGAGCTTCCGTGGCGGGAGGAGGTCGCCGCCGTGCTGCTGAGCTGGTTCCCCGGCCAGGAGGCCGGCGCGGCCCTCGCCGAGGTGCTCACCGGCGCCCGGGAACCCGGCGGCCGGCTCCCCACCACCTGGGGCTCCCTCGACGATGCCCCGGTCACCCAAGTGGCCCCGGAGGGCGGCGAACTCCCCTACTCCGAGGGCGTGTTCATCGGCTACCGCGCCTGGGAGAAGGAGGGCCGCAGCCCGGCCTACGCCTTCGGACACGGGCTCGGCTACACCGACTGGACCTACGAGTCCGTCACATCCGACGGCACCACGGCGACCGTCCGTCTCCGCAACTCCGGCGAGCGCGCGGGCCGCGAGGTCGTCCAGGTCTACCTCTCCCCCAGCGAGCCGGACGCCGAGCGCCCCGCCCGCTGGCTGGCCGGTTTCGCCGGTGTCGATGCCGGGCCCGGCGAGAGCGTCGAGGTCACCATCGGCCTCCCGCGGCGCGCCTTCGAAATATGGGACGAGAAGACCGGCACGTGGTCTCTGGTGCACGGTTCGTACGAGATCGAGGTGGGCCGCTCGATCGCGGACCGCCGCCTGGCGACGACGATCGACGTCTGACCCGGGACACCCCCCCCATACGTGCCCCGGTCCGGGACCTGACCCCCGGGCCGGGGCACCCGCACAGGACGGCGGGGGCCGCCGCACCGCGTCTGTCACCGACCGGCGGGGCCCGGGTCCAGATGCCCCCCGGCACAGCTCGATGAACCGGTCCACCGGTGCGTCCCCCGCCTGCGGCCGCCATGCCACCACCAGCGTGGTGGTCGGGACGGGCTCGACGAACCGTCGCACGCGCACCCCGCACCGGCCGGTGGCGCACCGCCGCCCGCTGCAGCCGGCGGGAACAGCCGTGGAACCTGCGCCCTTCCGTCGGCACCCCGCTTGTGCGACCAACTCACGCATCACATCCGAGGCTGTTCAGCGGACCTTCACTTGGTGGCGCGGGGGGACTCACCGGCGGTACTGAGGCTTGCGGCACGACCGGCGGTGTCCCGCCGCCCAGAAACCGTAAGGACCATCCTCATGTCACGCCCCCTGCGCCCTTCCGCGCTCGCCGCCGCCACCCTGCTGCCGCTGGTGCTGACCGCCTGCGGCAGCAGCGCCGCCGGTGACACCTCCTCCGGCAGAGCGAACCCCGACACGCTGACGATGGCGATCATTCCCTCCGAGGACGCGGGCTCGACGGCCCAGCACTACAAGCCACTCGTCAAGCTGATCGAAGACGAGACCGGCAAGAAGGTCGTGCTGCAGAAGGCGACGAACTACGCCGCCGTGATCGAGGCCCAGCGCGCGCACAAGGCCCAGATCGCGGTCTACGGCCCGCTGTCGTATGTGGTCGCCAAGAAGAGCGGTGTGGGTGTGGAGCCGATCGCCCGTCAGCTCCTCACCAAGGGCGGCACCCCCGGCTACTGGTCGTACGGCATCACCCGCGGCGGGAACAGGGACATCAAGAGTCTGTCCGACTTCAAGGGCCACAAGGTGTGCTTCGTCGACGAGAACTCCACGTCCGGCTATCTGTACCCGCGCGCGGGGCTGAAGAAGGCCGGGCTGAAGGACGGCTCGTACACCAAGGTGATGGCGGGCGGCCACGACGCCTCCGCGCTCTCGGTGGCCCACGGGGACTGCGACGCTGGCTTCGCGGACAACACGATGGTCGACCAGTTGCTGATCCAGAAGGGCAAGCTGAAGAAGGGCGACCTGAAGGTGGTGTGGAAGTCGCCGCTCATCCCCAGCTCCCCGGTCGGGGTCTCCACCGACCTCAGCGGCAAACTACGCAGGCAGCTCGCCGACGTCTTCACCAAGAAGGCCAACGCCGACTATCTGAAGTCCAAGGGCTACTGCGAGGGCGACGGCTGCTTCATCTACGGCTACTGGGGTTACGTCCCGGCCAAGGACTCCGACTACAGAAGCGTTCGCGATGTGTGCGCCACCACCGGGGACCCGCAGTGCGAGGCCGGCTCGTGACGGCCCTCGACACCCGGGCCGAGACCCCGGCCGGGGCGGACCATGTCCAGCCGGTGATCCGGCTCACCGGCCTCACCAAGCGGTTCGGCGGCGGCCCCGACGTCCGGACCGCCCTCGACCAGGTCTCCTTCGACGTCACGGGCGGCGAGGTGGTCGCGCTCCTGGGCCTGTCCGGCTCCGGGAAGTCCACCCTCCTCGCCCAGCTCAACGGGTTGCAGCGGCCCACCTCCGGCACCGGAACCGTGCTCGGCACCGACCTGGCCGGCACCGGGGACGCCGGACTGCGGGAGCTGCGCCGCCGTATCGGGTTCGTCTTCCAGCAGTTCCATCTGGTGGGCCGGCTCACGGTCCTGGAGAACGTCTGCACCGGGGCGCTCGGTTCGCTGCGCGGCCCCCGGCTCGGCCTGTTCACCTACCCGCGCGCCGTCCGCGAGCGGGCCCTGGACGGGCTGGAGCGGGTCGGCCTCGCCGAACACGCCTTCCAGCGGGCCGACACCCTCTCCGGCGGCCAGCAGCAGCGCGTCGCCGTGGCCAGATCCCTGATGCAGCGTCCCGAGCTGCTGCTCGCGGACGAGCCCGTGGCCTCGCTCGACCCCGAGTCCTCCGCCCAGATCATGCGGCTGCTCAGGGACGTCGCCGACCAGGGCCGCCTCACCGTCCTGTGCAGCCTGCACCAGGTGGATCTGGCCCTCTCCTGGGCCGACCGGGTCATCGGCCTGCGCCGGGGCCGGGTGGTGATGGACCTCACCACACGGGACATCGACCGCGCCGAAGTGATGCGGCTGTACACCGAAGTCGGCGCGGACCCGGCGGCTCTCCCCGCGACGGTCGCGCCACGCACGGGAACGGGGTGAGGCGTGTCCGCCGTTGACCAGCGCCCCCCGCTCACCCCCACCGCCGAGTCCGGCGCGACCACCGTGCGGCGGACCCTGGCCCGCCCGAGTGTCCCGGGAGTGGCGGCCGGGCTCGCTCTGCTGATCTGCCTGGCCGGTGGCGTCTGGGCCGTCACCGGTCTGCGCCTGAACATCGCCACCCTCGTCGACAGCGCGGGCAACGCCGTCGATTTCTCCAGCCGTATGCTGCCGCTGGACTTCCCACCCGCGCCGGAACTGCTCGGCCTGCTCTGGCAGACCCTGGCCGTCGTCATCGCGGGCACGGCCCTCTCGGTCGTGCTGAGCGTGCCGGTGGCTCTCCTCGCCGCCCGCAACACCACGCTCAACGCGCCCTGCCGGGTGGTGGCGCGCGCGGTCGTCGTGCTGTGCCGCGCCGTGCCCGACGTCGTCTTCGCCATCGCCGCCTTCCGGGTGTTCGGCCTGGGCGGCATGACCGGCGTCGTGGCCCTCGGCATGCACTCCGTCGGCATGGTCGGAAAGCTCACCGCGGACGCCGTCGAGCAGATCGACGAGGGCCCGCGCACCGCGCTCAGGGCGGCGGGCGCCGGCCGGCTCCAGCAGATCACCGGTGCCGTCCTCCCCCAGGTGCTGCCCTCGCTGGTGGCCACCGCCCTGCACCGCCTCGACATCAACCTGCGCGTTTCGGTGGTGCTCGGTTTCGTCGGCGTCGGCGGCATCGGCTACAGCCTCGCCACCGCCGTCAACCGGCTCGACTACCAGCGGGCCATGGCGCTCGCGCTGGTGGTGCTGCTGATGTGTTGCGCGTTCGAGTCGGTCTCCGGCGCCGTCCGGCGCACCCTGCTGCCGGAGGTGACCACCACCTCCCGCCGCCCGCGGTGGCGCGGCTCCACGGCGCGGAACACCGTGGTGAAGGCACCACCGGCGGCTGTGTCCCCCGCGCCCGGACACCCCCCGTCCCACACCACCGTCCCGGGCGGCGACGGCACGGCCGCCGTCCGCCCGCGGACCAGCCCACCGTGGAACGGGCCACGAGTGCGCCGTACGGTCTGGCTGGTCCTGGCCCTGGCACTCGTCGTGGCCTCCGCCGTGCGGTCCGGTGTCTCCTGGCAGGCCCTGTCCCGTGCCGCCGACTCCCTCCTGCCCACCCTCGGCGACTTCCTGCCGCCCGGCACCGGCGGAACCGGCGGCACCCTCCTGGACGATCTGTGGGTCACGTTGCGGATCTCACTCGCCGGCACGCTGATGGGCCTGGTGCCCGCGATACTGCTGGGCGTGCTGGCGGCGCGGAACGTGGTGGGGTCGCCGCGGGTGGCACGGTTCTTCAGGACCGTGATCCTGTGTGTGCGGGGCATTCCGGAACTCATCCTGGCCATCGTCCTCGTCGTGGTCACCGGCCTCGGCCCGGTGGCCGGGGCGCTGGCACTCGGCGTCGGGTCCATCGGGCTGCTCGGCAAGCTGGTGGCCGACTCCCTGGAGGAGGTGGAGCCGGGCCCCGTCCGGGCCCTGCTGGCCACCGGCGCCCGGCGGCGCCAGGTCTTCTTCGGCGCGATCCTGCCGCGTGCCTGGCCCGCCGTGCTCGGCCATGTGCTGTACCAGCTCGATGTCAACATCCGCTCGGCCACACTGCTCGGCATCGTGGGCGCGGGTGGCATCGGCTACGACCTGCTCAACGCCACCCGGGTCCTGGAGTTCGGTGTGGTGACCACCGTGGTGCTGATGGTCCTCGCTGTCGTGCTGCTGGTGGAGGGCCTCGCGGTGTGGGTGCGGAAGGTGTACGCCTGACGCGACGCGTGGAGGCCGGTGGAGGCACGTGCCGACCCGGACGGCCCGCTCTGTCCCGGACAGAGCGGGCCGTCGTCGTTCCCCGGCCCGCCTCCCCTCCCGGGCCGCGCCACCCACCCGGCGCCGCCGGAACGCGGCCGGAAAGGCGCAACAAGTGTTCCCTTTGTTCACTCGCGCGCCGGGGACCGATGAGGTGCGGACACTTGTACGGACAACTACGGGTTCCAGAGTCGAAGCCGTGGCCAAGAAGAACAGGTACGCAGAGATAGCCGAGGTACTCGCGGCCGAGATCGCCGACCAGCCGGCCGGCACCCGCGTCTCCAGCGAGCACGAGATCGCCGCACGTTTCGGCGTCAGCCGTGCCGCGGCCCGCGCCGCCCTCCAGGAGCTGGAGGGCCGCCTGCTGGTGCGGCGGGTCCGCGGCGCGGGCACGTTCGTCAACCGGCCCATCGACTACCTGCTGTCGCGGCGCCAGCCGCCGTCGGGAAGCCGAACCGTCGAGGAGGCGGGCGCCGTGCATCGCCGCGTGGTGCGGGATGTCCGCCGCGTCGGCCTCAGCTTGGACCACGCCGACCGGCTGCGGCGCGGCGAGGGCAGCCCCGCCCACCTGCTCGTCTCGCAGACCTACCTCAACGGCCTGGTCAGCAGTTGGACCCAGGCATGGATCCCGGTGGACCTGCTGCCCGATCTCGGCTCAGCGGTGCGAGCCGTGGAGTCCCTCGATGTGATTCTGCGGCAGATGTGCGGTGTTGTACCGGTACGCGCCTGGTGCCGGGTCAGCAGCGTGCTGCCCCCGCCCGAGGTGGCGGCAGGGCTGGAGGCCGAGCGCAACCGGCCGGTCTGGTTGCTGGAGAGCCTGAGCCGGGACTCCGGCACCAGAGCTCCCCTGATGTGCAGCGAGTCCTGGTCCCGCCCCGACGGCCTGCGCCTCGTGGTCGAACTCGACGACCTCGACTGACCGCCCGGGCTGGAGGCCGTCGGCCCCGCCACCCCTCTACGGCCGCCCACCGCGAGCGAAGCCTCGCACGCGCGGCAACCCCCGCAAGAACATAAGGAGAACACGCGTGTCTTCGACACCGACTCGTGAACGGCGCTGTGAACTGCTCGCGGCCGCCGCGCACGAGGAGATCGTCCCGCTCGCCGAACGGCTCCTGGCCGACGGCACCCTTCCCGAACCGACTGTCCTGAAGTCCCCGGAGACCGGCATGGTGGTCCTCCAGGTGCGCGAGCCCATCGAGGAGACCCGTTTCTACCTCGGTGAAGTGCTGGTCACCGAGTGTTCCGTCGATGTCGCCGGCGTGCCCGGCTGGTGCATGCGGCCGGGCGACGACCGGGTCGCCGCCCTCGCCGGGGCGCTCCTGGACGCCCTCGCCGCGGGCGGCGGCCCCGCCACCGCGGAGATCGACGCCCTGTGCGCGGCCGTGGCCGAGCGCCACGCCTCCCAGGACGCCGCGGAGTGGGCCGACGTCACCGCCACCACCGTCGTCTTCGAGGAGCTGACGTGATCGGCCGCCCGGCCGGCACCGCCCTGGCCCCCGCCCGCCGCGCGCCCTCCGGCGCCCCCGACGCGAAGCGCGTCCGCGCCCTGCGCCGCACGTCCCGGCAGTCCCAGCGCGACTTCACCGCGCTGCTCGACGTCCTGGCCCGGCCCGGCCGCATCCGCCGGCTCACCGTCCCCGACGCGGCGCCGACCGCCGCCGTCGCCGCCTGTGGACTGATCGACGTCGAGGTCCCGGTGCACGTTCTGACCGGTCCCGACCCGGACTCCGCGGCCTGGGCGGACGCGGTGTACGCCGCGACCGGCGCGCCGCGCGCGGAGCTGCCCGACGCCCGTACCGTGATCGCGCTGCGCCCGCTCACCCCCGAGGACATCGCCGGCCTGAACCGTGGCACCCCGCTCGACCCGGAGACCGGGGCCCGGGTCTTCGCCCAGGTGGACGCGGTCGGCGGAGAGGGCCCCCACCACACGGAACTCCTCCTGACGGGACCGGGTGTCGCGGACGGCACCGAGCGGCGCCTGGCGGTGCGCGGGCTGGCCACGGACACGGTGGCGGCGCTCGCGACGGCCAACGCGGAATTTCCCCGCGGCGTCGACCTCTTCCTCGCCGCCTCCGACGGCTCCGTGGCCGGGCTGCCCCGCACCACCCGGGTGCGGCGTCCGGAGGAGGGCTGACATGGGCTACGCCGGAGTACGCGGCGGCCAGGAGGCCATCGCCGCCGCCGAACGCCTCGTCCGCCGGGACCGGTTCGGCGGATCCAGCCGATGGCTGGAGCTGGGCCAGATCACCGGACGGCTGGGACCGGCCGTGGACCGGGTGATGGGCGAGGCGGGACTGTGGGCTCCGGAACGCGCGGCGCGCGCGATCCGGCAGTCACGCGGCGACCTGCTGGAGGCCGCGCAACTGCTGCGTGCCCACCGGTCCACCCTGCCCCGGCTGGCCTATGGCTCGCCCGTCCCCGCCGCCGCGCTGCGCCCGGTACGCCGGATCGCCCCGGCCCACCGCAATCCACCGGGCGGCCAGGTCCTCGGCGCCACCGACGACTACACGCCCCGCATCCTCGACCTCACCGACGAGGACACGGCCCGCGCCACGGCGCCGCCACCGCGCAGGCCCGCCACCGCCGGCGCACCCGTCACCGCACCGGGCCCGAACGTGCCGCCCGCCGGACTCCCGCCCGCCGGGCTGCTGACCGACCGCCGTGACCCCACCGACCCCGATCCCTTCGACATCACCCGGGCACCCGCCCGCCCCGGCACCCCGCGCTCGGCCCGGCTGACCTCGATGGCCCGTGCCGAGACCGGCTCGCTGACCCACCTGTGGTACACGGTCACCCGCGCCCCCGGCCACGAACAGCCGGAGATCCCCCTCGAACTGCGCCGCGGCCACCTGCCGCTGCGCGTCGTGCACCCCTTCACCGGCTCCCCGGTGACCGTCGCGGGTGTCCGGGTGACCGAGGCGCGCACGGTCCGTTCCGACGCCCGGTCCCGCCCGGACGGCAGCCGCTTCGACATCGGCTACGGGCTCTGCCTCGGCGACAACGAGGCCAAGGCGCTCGCCATGGCGGGACTGGACCTGCTGGTGCACCGCGACGGGATCACCGACCGACTGGAGCAGAAAGTGCTGATCGCCCTGGACGGCCCCGAGGCATCAGGCTTCCTCGAACACCTCAAACTCCCGCACTACGTGGACTTCCGCTCGACCCTCGACCGGATCCGCGCGGTACGTGCGGCGGCCGCGGGAGAGCGCCGGTGAACACGACCGCGTCCGCCGCCACCTCCGTACCCGACGTCGAGGGCCCGGCGTGGCTGGACCTGGACCAGCTCACCGAACGCCTCGACCTCGCCGTGGACCGGGCGATGGGCGAGGGCGGCCTGTGGGCTCCCGAACTCGCGGCCCGTGCCGTGCGTCAGGCGGAGGGCGACCCGGTGGAGGCCGCGCACCTGCTGCGGGCCCACCGCGCCGCGCTGCCGCGCCTGGCGGTGTCAGAACCGGTGCACACCTCCGAACTGAGGGTGGTGCGCCGGATCAGCTCCGCCTTCCGCAACCCGCCCGGCGGCCAGGTCCTCGGCCGCACCCTGGACTACGCCGGCCGCCTGCTCGACCTGCTCCCCGAGGACCAGGGCCGGGCCCGCACCGCCGACGAGTCCCCGGCTCCGGCCGGTGACGGCCACGCCCACCACGACCACGACCACGACGACGGCCACCGCCACGGCCACGGCCACCCGCACGACGCACCCGGCCCGGGGCGTGAGCCCGGCCCTGCCCTCTCCGGCCCCGCGACCCCGGAGCGCACTCCCGGCCACGTCCTCGGCGTCTTCCGTGAGATGGGCCTGGTCGCCCCGCTCCCCGAGAACCCCGGCGACCCCGACCCGTACGACATCACCCGGCGCCCGGTCCGGCCCGGCGCCCCGCGGTCGGCGTGGTTGCAGACCATGGCGCGCGCCGACACCGGTTCGCTGCTGCACCTGTGGTACGGCTCCGACTGGCGCCCGGAGGATCACGAGGTCCCCGGCGAACTGCGCCACGGTGCCCTGCCCGTCCGGGTGACACACCCGCACACCGGCCGCCCGGTCGCGGTCGCGGAGGTACGGGTCAGCGAGGTCCAGACCTTCCACAGCCTGCCCCGCGCCGGTGAACTGCCCGAGTACCTCGACGTCGGCTACGGCATGTGCTTCGGCCACAACGAACGCAAGGCCATCGCCATGGCCGGGTTCGACCTGCTGCTGACCCACCACGAGAGCGCCACCGACCTCCAGCACGACGTCCTGCTCACCCTCGACGGCCTGGACTCCACCGGCTATGTGCAGCACCTCAAACTGCCGCACCACGTGGAGTACCGCTCGGTGCTGGAACGCGCCGAGGCCGCCCGCCAGGACGCCAACCCATCCGGAGACACCGCATGACCACCCTGCCCCTGACTCCACCCCGCACCGGCGCCTCCCGCACCGGAGCCCTTGCCGGGCCCGACCCCCGCCCCGGCGTCTTCGACGAACTGTCCAGGCGCGAACTCCGCCGCGCCATCCTCAGCGGCATCGCCATCCCCGGCTACCAGGTCCCCTACGGTTCACGGGAGATGCCCGTCGCCCGCGGCTGGGGCTCCGGTGGCCTCCAGGCCACCCTCTCCCTGGTGGGCGAGGACTCCCGGCTGAAGGTCATCGACCAGGGCGAGGACGCCGGCGTCAACGCCTCCAACCTGCGCCGTCTGATCACCGAGCAGACGGGCTGCGCGGAGGAGACCGACACCCGCGCCGCCGACATCATCCAGTCGCGGCACCGCATCCCCGAACAGCCCCTCACCGACGGACAGGTGCTCGTCCTCCAGGTGCCCGGAGCGGAGCCGCTGGCCGGCATCGTGCGCGAGATGGACGAACAGCGCCGCATGCACGCCGAGGCCGACTACGCCAAGATGTGGGTCCGGCTCTATGAGGACATCGTCCACAACGGCCTGATCACGGCGGCGGCCGGCTACCCCGTGCTCGTCGAGGGCCGGTATGTGATGACGCCGAGTCCGATCCCGCGCTGGGACGTGCCCAAGATGCACCACTCCGAGGCGATCACCGTCCTCTCGGCCGGCCGTGAGAAGCGGTTGTTCGCCGTCCCCCCGCACACCCGGGTCGAACCCCTCACCTTCGACGACCGGCCCTACGAGGTCGAGTACACCCCCGGGGCCGCCTGCACGTTCTGCGGCTCCGACGACACCTACCTCGCCCAGGAACCGGGCGAGGACGGCAGGTTCAGCGCCTGGGTGTGCTCGGACACCGACTTCTGCCTCCGGCGCCGTACGGGCGACGCCCCCGCCGACGTCGCCGGGCGGCCGGCCGACCTGGCCCGCGCGGTACTGCGGGGCACCACCCGAGAACAGGAAAAGACCGCATGAGCACGCACACCCCACAGTCGCGCCCCTGGGCCCTGAAGGTGACCGGCCTCGGCCGCGTCTACGGCGACCCGTCACCCGCGTCTCTGACCGGCACCGGACCGGAGTACGGCACCGCCGTGTCGCCCGCCACCGGTGCGGTCGTGGCGGCCTGGGACGTCTCCTTCGAGGTGGCACCCGGCGAAGCCCTGGGCATCATCGGCGAGTCCGGCTCCGGCAAGTCCACCGTCATGCGCTGCGTCGCCGGCGACGAGACGGCCACCGCCGGCGCCATCGCCCTGCGCTCCGTCGCCGACGGCACCGTCAACCTGTGCGACCTTCTGCCGTCGGCCCGGCGCCGGCTCCGCCTGAAGGACATCGCCGCCGTCTACCAGGACCCGGCCGCCGGTCTCAACCTCGACGTGACGGCCGGCGGCAACATCGCCGACCCGCTCACCGCCACCGGCTGGCGCGCCTACGGCGACATCCGGCGGCGCGCGGCCGAACTCCTGGACCGGGTAGAGGTCCCGCTCAGCCGCATGGACGACCTGGTCCGCACCTTCTCCGGCGGCATGCGCCAGCGGGTGCAGATCGCCAAGGCGCTCGCCAACGACCCGCCGGTGCTGCTCCTGGACGAGCCGACCACCGGGCTCGACGCCTCCGTCGCCGCGGGCGTGCTCGACCTGCTGCGCGGGCTGCTGGAGGAGACCGGGGTGGCCGCCGTCGTGGTCTCCCACGACTTCGGTGTCATCGACATGCTCACCCGCAGGGTGCTGGTGATGAAGCACGGCCGGGTGGTCGAGTCCGGCCTCACCGATCAGCTCCTGGAAGACCCCCAGCACCCCTACAGCCAGCAACTCGTCGCGGCGGCCCGAGGATGACCACAGTGACCCAGCCCCAGACCCTTGAGGCCCCCGCGGCGGCGAACGTCCCCGGCGACACCGTCCTGTCGGTGCGCGGACTGCGCAAGGACTTCACCCTGCACACCATCGACGGCCGGACCGTCGACGCCCTGCACGGCGTCGACCTCGATGTCCGGCCCGGCGAGCACGTCGCCCTGGCCGGCACCTCGGGCGCCGGCAAGTCCACCCTGCTGCGCTGCGTGTACCGCACCTACCTGACCGGCTCCGGCCACATCTGGTTCCGTACCGCGGACGACACACTCCTCGACGTGGCCGCGTTGCCCGACGCCGAGGCCGCCGATCTGCGCGGCCAGGAGGTCGGGTACGTCTCGCAGTTCCTGCGCCCCCAGCCGCGCCGCCCGGTCCTCTCCATCGTCGCCTCGGCCGGTGTCGCACGCGGCATGGACCGGGCCGACGCCCAGGAGGCCGCCGCCGCCGCACTGCGCCAGGTGGCCATCGCCGAACACCTGTGGGACATGCACGCCACCGTCCTGTCCGGCGGCCAGAAGCAGCGCGTGAACATCGCCGCCGGCACCATCGCGCCGCCCCGGTTGCTGCTGCTCGACGAGCCCGTCTCCGCCCTCGACCCGGTCAACCGCGCCGCGGTCCTGGATCTCATCGCCCGCTTGGAGGAGACCGGTACCGCCGTCCTGTCCGTCTTCCACGACCTCGACGCCATCGAGCGCCTCGCCACCCGCGTGGTGGTGCTCGGCGGCGGCCGGGTGCTGGCCACCGGCGCCCCCGGGGACATCCTGCACGACCCGAACCTGCCGCTGGAGGTGGCCCGATGAGCCGCTGTGTGTTCGCTCACGCCCGGGCCGTACTCCCCGGCAGCACCCTCGACGACGCCCTCGTCGTGGTGGACGACGGCCGGATCACCGACGTCGCCCCCGTCATCCCGGGTGCGGTCCCGGCCGGAGCCATCGACCTCGGCGGCG
Organism: Streptomyces yongxingensis; assembly: GCF_055597465.1. Lineage (NCBI taxonomy): Bacteria > Bacillati > Actinomycetota > Actinomycetes > Kitasatosporales > Streptomycetaceae > Streptomyces > Streptomyces yongxingensis. The sequence goes on along the minus strand of NZ_CM145717.1, from coordinate 10,646,540 downwards.
CCCTGCTGCTGCCGGGCCTCATCGACACCCACAGCGACGCGCTGGAGAAGGAGCAACGCCCCCGACCCACCGTGGAGTTCGAGCCGGGCTTCGCCGTTCTGAGCTTCGAGGGACGGGTCCGGGCCGCAGGCGTCACCACGATGCACCACGCGGTCAGCTACCAGACCAACACCGAGAAGGACCGCACCATCGAGCGCTCACTGGCGCTCGCCACCGCCGTACGGGAACGGGCCGCGGCCGGCGTCGGCCTGGTCGACCACCGGCTGCTGCACCGCCTCGACGCCCGCGACGCCGACGCGCTGGACGCCCTCAAGGACGCCCTCGCCGGGCAGCCGCACACCGCCGGTGTGCCGCCGCTGGTCTCCTACGAGGACCACACCCCCGGCCAGGGCCAGTACCGGAACCTGGAGGCGTACCGGACGGTGATCCAGCAGCAGGAGCATCTGTCCGCCGAGGAGGCCGACCGGTTCATCCGCCACCGCATCGACGAGCGCGCCGATGGCCTCCCACAGCGCACCCGCACCCTCGCCCACCTCGGCCAGGAGGCGCGCTCGGGGCGGATCCGGCTGCTCGCCCACGACGTGGAGAGCGCGGAAGAGCTCGCCGGGGTACGGGCCGCGGGCGCCACCGTCGCCGAGTTCCCCACCACCCGCGGGGCGGCCCGCGCCGCACAGGACGCCGGGATGCCGGTCGTCGCCGGTGCCCCCAACGTGCTGCGCGGCGGGTCGCACAGCGGCAACGTCGGCGCCGAGGCCCTGATCACCGAAGGACTGGTGGACAACCTGTCCAGTGACTACATGCCCACCACCCTGCTGGCGGCCGCGCTGCGCCTGGCGGAGCGCGGGGTGGTGCCGCTGCACACCGCGGTGGCACTCATCACCTCGGGCGCCGCGCGCACCGCGGGGCTCGCCGACCGGGGAGCCCTCGTCCCGGGGCTGCGCGCCGACCTGGTCGTCGTCAGCGCCGAGGGCGGCCGGCCCACCGTACGGATGTCCCTGCTCGCCGAGGAGTCCAGGGACGGCGACGGCGCTCCGGTCTCCGTGGCCCGACTGCTGAAGCCCGCGGGACGGTGACCATGACCACGACCGAACCCAGCGCCCACCCGGCGCTGACCGTCGCCGCCCAAGCCGCGCTCGACGCCTACCGCGGCGCACGGGCCGCCCACGACCGGGCCGCGCTGGCCGAGACGGTGGCCACCGGCGCCGACGGCACCCCCACCATGCGCATCGACCGCCTCGTCGAGGACGCCGTGATCGACGCGCTGCGCCCGCACCGGGTCAACGTGCTCTCCGAGGAGAGCGGCTGGATCGACAACGGCAGTGCGGTGTCCCTGGTCATCGATCCCCTCGACGGCTCGGCCAACGGCGCCGCCGGCGTCCCGCTCACCGCGTTCGCCGCGACCGTGGCCATCGACGGGGAATTCACCGAGGCGTACACGGTCTGGCTCGACACCGGCCGAAGCTGGTGGGCCCACCGCGACCGGCCGGTGCCGTACCGCACCTCGGGACGTACCGCGCTGTCCGGCGCCGCGCTGTCCTTGCTGCGCCCGCATACCGGCGAGCCCGGTCCGGCCGCCGCGTGGTGGGCCGCCGCCTCCCGGGCCGCTCGGGTCCGCGTCCTGTCCACCACCTGTCTGGAGGCGGCCCTGGTCGCCGAGGGCGCCACCGATGCCTTCGCCGACGCCTGCTCCGACACCCACCGTCTCGTGGACCTCACCGCGGCGGCCGTCATGGTGCCGCGCGCCGGCGGAGCGGTGCTCGATGTCCGGGGACGCCCCCTCGTCCTCGACACCGACCTGACCCGCCGCTGGTCCGGTGTCGTCGCCGCCACCCCCGATCTGGCCGCCGAACTGGCCGAGGTGCTGGCCCAGTCGGCCGACGCGGCGACGTCCTCGCACTGAGGGCCATCGCGCCCCGCTCACCGGGCCGCGGGCATCCGGGGAGCGGGGCGCGCCGACGGCCTCCAGGCACCGAAGCGGGCCGGGACCGGCGTTCATCCCTCTTCCCGTACCCGGTGATCTCGGTCCGCGGGGGTTTCCGCCCGGACGGCGATCACGACGTTGCCGCCCCGGCGGAGGGTGTTGTAGATGGGGCAGCTATCGGTGAAGAGTCCGGCCAGGGTCTCGGCCTCCTCCTGGGTGACTCCGTTCAGACGCAGGTCGAGGCGGATGCAGGCGTACCGGGTGGGGTCCTGCGGGTCCCGTTCGTAAGCGACGTGGGCCTGCGCGCCGGTCAGGCCGGATGCGCGCTCCTGGGCGTGGTCTTGGATGTTGCTCAGGGAGCAGGAGGCCAGGGACGACAGCAGCAGTTCTCCGGCCTGGACGGCCTCGGCCGGTCCGGTCCGGGCGTCGGAGACGAAGTGGTTGCTTCTGGCGGTCACCAGGAAACGGCCCTGAGTGTCCGTGGCCCGGCCGATGATGCTCACGGTGTCGCCTGCGGTCGGCATCGCTCTTCTTCTCCTCGTGTTCCTTTTGGCCATCGGGGACGGACGGGCGGCACGACGGGGTCTCGCACCCGGGCCGGTGGATGCTCAGGCACCGTAGCGGCGGTCGCGCCATGCTCCGGCCCCGGGGCGTTCCAGTCCCAGGTTGTCGCGCAGCGTCCGGCCCTCGTACTCGGTGCGGAGCACGCCGCGCCGCTGGAGTTCGGGAACCACCTGACGGACGAAGTCCTCGAACGCACCCGGCGTGTGGACGGCGCCCACGGTGAATCCGTCGCAGGCGCCCTCGGCGTACCACCGCTCCATGCCATCGGCCACTTCGGCGGCCGTGCCGACGAAGGCTCCCTCGGTGCGGCCGCCGTACCGCTTGCCCAACTCGCGCAGGGTCAGTCCGTCGCGGCGGGTCATCTCCACGACCTCCTTGTAGTGGCCCTGGACACCGGGTACGTCCACGTCGGGCAGCGGCTCGTCGAGCGGGAGGCCGGAGAGGTCGACGTCCAGGTGGTAGGCGAGGGTGGACAGGCCGGCCAGCGGCGGCACCAGGTCGGCCAGGTGCCGCTCGGCCTCGTGTGCCGCCTCGGTGGTGGCGCCTATGACGGGATTGGCCATGGGGAGAATCTTGACGTCCTCAGCACGGCGGCCGTGCCGCACGGCGCGGCCCTTGATGTCCTGGTAGAACTCGCGGGCCGACTCGAGCGAGGCGTGGCTGCAGAAGATGACATCCGACCAACGGGCCGCGAAATCACGCCCCTTGGGGGAAGCGCCGGCCTGGATGATCACCGGATAGCCCTGAGGCGGCCGGGAGACGTTGAGAGGACCACGGACACTGAACCACTCGCCCTCGTGGTCGATACGATGTACCCGCTCGGGGTCGGCGAAGAGGGGGGCGGTCGGGTCCACCACGAGGGCGTCGTCCTCCCAGCTGTCCCAGAGCTTGCAGGCCACCTCGAGGAACTCGTCGGCCCGCTCGTAGCGCTTGTCGCGGTCGATGTGCCGGTCGTTGCCGAAGTTGCGGGCTTCGGAGTCCTGGAAGGAGGTGACCACGTTCCACGCCGCGCGGCCGTCGCTGAGGTGGTCGGTCGTGGCGAACGAACGCGCCACCGGGAAGGGCTCCAGATAGCTGGTGGAGACCGTGGCGGCCACACCGAGGTGGCGGGTGACGGCCGCGACCGAGGCGAGGATGGGCGTCGGATCCAGGCGGAGCGAGCCGAGCGAGCCGTAGCGCAGCTGGCTGTCCATGCTGTTGCCGAGGCGGTCGGGTACGGACAGGATGTCCGCGAAGAACATCAGGTCGAACCGGCCCTGTTCGAGCACCCGGCCGATGTGCTGGTAGTAGGAGGCGGACAGCCAATGCGGTTCGGAGCCCGGGTAGCGCCAACCGCCGGGTCGGCCGGGCCCCGCGGTCACGAAGGCGGCGAGGTGCATCTGGTTCCGGGAGGTGCTCATCGAAGGTCTTTCTGCCAGGGGATGTGGGCGCCGTGGGGTACCGGGTCACTTCGCGAGTTCGGCGGCGACCGTCTTTCTGATCGAGTCGAAGCGGGAGTCCCGGAGGAATCCGGCCACGTCGATCTTCGATGGGTAGACGCCCAGGGCATGGAAGTTGTCCGCGAGGTCCTGGGTGCTTTCGATCGCCTTGCTGTCCACGGCCGCCAGGTCGCCGGCGTTGGAGTCGGACAGCAGTTTCTTCCGGGTCAGCTCCAGATAGACCTCGCGCTCCAGGCCCGCGGAACCGAATCCGCCGACGCCGTCGAAGAATTCCACGCTCTTCTCCGGGGAGCCGTTGATGCGGCGTTGGGTGTCGCGGACGACGCGCACGGTCTTCGCCACGGCCTCGGGGTATTCCTTCGCGAACGACTCACTCGCCACGTAGAAGCTGTAGTCGTAGGTCTTGACGTTCGGCAGGCTGCGGGCCCGGTGCCGGGCCTTGGCCAGGCCGATGGCGGGCTGCCAGTTGATCCAGGCGTCCACCTTGCCATTGGCGAAGGCCGATTCCGCGTCGGCGGCGGGCAGGTTGACGTACTCGACGTCGTCCAGCCTCAGTCCGGCGGTCGCCAGGTACTTGATCAGGCTGTAGGTGCCGGTCGTGCCCTTCTGGTCGGCCACCCGCTTGCCCTCGAGATCCGCCGCACCGCGAATGGACGAACCCCGCGGCACGAGGATCTCGACCTCTGTGGCGGGCAGCGGGTAGGCAGCGAGGGGGACGATGGGGACATCACCGCCGACCGCGTAGGCCACGGCGGTGGCGGTGGCGAACGAGAAGTCGACGCTGCCCGCCTTGAACGCTTCCATGACGGGCAGGGAGGCGGTGAACCCCGACGGCCAGGCGACGGCCGTGCCGCCCAGTTCCTTGCCGATGTCCACGCCGTTCATCCGGTGGCGCAGCGCCGCGGGTATGCCGGTCTTCCCGTTTCCGATGACCGCGAAGCGGAGCTTTTCGGGCACCCCGTCGGCGAGCTGCCGGGTCTTCGGTGCGGAACTGCCACCACCGCAGGCGGCGAGGGCGGGCGCGAGTGCGGTGATGCCGCCGAGGGCGAGGAGACGACGGCGTGAGAATCCGGCGGGCGGAGAAGCGGAGGAGCCGGAAGGGATGGTGCGGTGTCTGGTCACGTTGAGTCCTTCGCGTTCCACGAGGGAAGCATGGGTACGGACGGTCAGATGGACGTCGGGCGGGTTCCGGCCTTCTCCCAGGCGGCGCCCACGGTGGCGGAAGCGGGTTCGAGCAGGTCCTGGAGGATGTCCTCCTTCCAGGCCACGAGACGGGGGTGACCGCGCCTGCCCCCGCGCGGAAGGTCGATCCGCAGATCGCGTCCGACCGAGCCGCCCGCCAGGACCAGAACACGATCGGAGAGCACGAGCGCCTCCTCCACGTCATGGGTGACCAGGAGCACGGTGCGGGGCTGATCCAGCCAGAGGCGTTCCACGAGTTGCTGCATGGCGATCCGGGTGATGGCGTCCAGGGCGCCGAACGGCTCGTCGAGCAACAGCAGTTCGGGCTGGTGCAGAAGGGCCCGGGCCAGGGCGACACGCTGTTTCTGCCCGCCGGACAATTCGGCCGGCCAGGCACCGCCGCGACCGGCCAGCCCCACGGCCTCCAGCAGGGCACGGGCTTCTTCCCTGCGGCCGCCCACGCCCAGCAGGACATTGTCCTCGACGCTGCGCCAGGGCAGCAGCCGGTCCTCCTGGAACATCATGCGCGCCGTGGCAGGCTCCGGTCCGGTTGCGCGGAGCTCGACGCTTCCCGCGCTCGGCCGCTCCAGCCCCGCGACGATCCGCAGCAGGGTGCTCTTGCCCGCGCCGCTGGTCCCGAGGAAGGAGACGAACGAGCCGGGCTCGACCTCGAGGTCGAGGTTCTCCAGGACCCACCGGTCGCCGTACCGCATGCCCACGGCGTCGAGGAGAAGCCGGGCACCGGCTGGGGAGCGCGTCACCGGGACGGACGACGGTAGTTGGGGTGCCATCGGAGGACCCTTCGTTCGATGAGCCTGGTGAGGAGGTCGGCGAGCAGACCGGCCAGCGCGTACAGCACGATGGCGAGCACGATCTGGTCGGTGCGCAGCATTTGACGGGCGTCCTGGGCGAGGTAGCCGATTCCGTCGTCGGCCGAGATGGTCTCGGCGATCACGAGGGTCATCCAGGCGACGCCCAGGGAGTAGCGGATGCCGGCCAGAATGGTGGGCATCGCGCCGGGAACGGCGATGTCACGTACCAGGGACCAGCGTCCCAGGCCGTAGGAACGGCCGAGTTGGAGCAGTTTGGGGTCCACCCCTCGAATGCCGGTGACGGTGTTCAGGTAAATGGGGAAGAAGGTGCCCAGTGCCACCAGCAGGATCTTGGGCTCCTCTCCGATGCCGAACCAGGCGATCATCAGCGGTACCAGGGCCAGGTGCGGGATGGTGCGGACCATCTGCAGGGAGCGGTCCAGGAGCAGCTCGGCCAGTTTCGACATCCCCACCACGAACCCGAGGACGAGTCCGGTGGCCGCACCGAGGGCGAAGCCCTGCGCGATGCGGCGCAGGCTGGTGAGGATGTACCGCTGCAGCTCGCCGGTGGCGGCGAGGTCGGCACCGGCCCGCAGGACCGCCTCCGGGGCGGGAAGGACCGACGGGGACAGCACCCCGGTCTGGGCGGTCACCTGCCACACCACCAGGGCCAGCAGCGGAATGGCCCACGGGGCGGCCGCCCGGCCGAGGGTCGGCAGCAGGCGGCCGATCCGGCGGGTGGCGGGTGGTCCGGTCGGGCGTGGAGCGGTGGCGCGGCCCGTCTCCTGGCCGGTGGCGTCGGTCGGCCAGGAGGGTGGTTCCCCGTCCTTGGTGAGCAGCGGCTGCTCGGGCATGGGTCTCCCTTTCAGGAGTGGTTGATCGGGCCTCACGACTGCCCGTGGCTGTGACCCGCGCACGGGCCGCGCCCTGTGCACGGCAGAGGAGAACCCCGCGGCGTGCTCGGAGCAACGGCGTCATGGACCGATTGCCGGGCCGGGCCGATTACCGGGTTGGGGCCGTGGGATGACGCGGCGCGAGGAGGAGGCGGTCACGCGCGGCCGTGCGGCCGGAGCGCGACGCTAGGAGGAGATGACGATCAGCGACAGCCCGCGCTGGAGACGCGCATGAGATCGATGTGCCGACGACACGTCAGCTCGCCCGCCCGCGGAAGCAGGGCCGCGACGGCCAGGCGGACCGAACCCCGCCTCGACTGCGCATCGCGGTACATGCGGAACTCCCCGTGGACGTGGGTCACCGGCCGATCGGCCGTGTGCTCTGACGCCGTGAGCGTCGAGGGAGACGATAGACCACGACTGAATCCAAGTGCAAGCAAGTGTATACAGATGAACTCAGTGGCAGACTGCGAGCAGGGCGGGCCACCGGGCACTCGCCTGCAGGGGCTGGAACACCCGCCCGCAGGCGCTGGAACGACCGTGGTCACGGGCGGACCGCCGTTCGGGGAGACCATTCGCCGCACGAGAGGACGAGGGAAGAGGACGTGGCCACTTCACAGGACGACGGGCACGCGGGCAGCCACTACACCCGCATCCGGCAGAGCATCGTCAGCGGGCAGGCAGGACCCGGAACCGTCCTGATCCCCACGACCCTCAGCACGCGGTACAACGTCTCGCGCACCCCCGTGCGGGAAGCTCTGATCAGGCTCGAACAGGACGGTCTGGTCGAGCGGGCGACCCGCGGCTACGTCGTCCGCACGCGCACGCCGGAGGAGATCCTGGAGATCTGCGAGGCGCGCATCGCCCTGGAGTCGTCGGCCGCGCAGTCCGCCGCCATCCGCCGGACCGAACTGGACCTCGCCCGGCTCGTCCACGTCCACGAGAGCACCGCGGCCACCAAGGACCCCGCCGAGCTACGGGAACTCAATCATCTGTGGCACGTGGCACTGCGTGAGGCCGGGCACAACACCACCATCGCCGAACTGATGGACCGCCTGGACGCCCAACTGAAGGTGTACGACGCGCACACCGCCCCGGCCACCGACCTCCCCGACAACCTCAGCCTGATCCTCGAGGAACACGCCGGAATCCTGGACGCGGTGCGGCGCCGTGACGCGGGCGCGGCCCGCGACCGCATGATCGCCCACCAGAGCCGCACTCGGGACCTGCGCATCGGCGCCTTGGCCCGGTCGGGGAGGACGGCACCCTAGCCCCTTGCCGCTTCTCCCCCACCCCCACACCGACCGCCTTCCTTATGGGGCTCGCGCATATGCCCTCCCCCGTCCCCCATGCCTAACGTGTGCACCTGGCCGAGCAGTCCACGGTACGGAGCAGAGCTGATGGAGACCATCGACGGCCGCCAGTTCGCCAACCGCCACGACCTCATGGAGCACACCGGCTACACCCGGAATCCACTGTCCAGGATGTGGCGGGATCGCGAGGAGAACGGCCACCCGACCCCGCGCCTGATCAACGGCGTCATGCACTGGGACCTGAGGGTATGGAGCGCGTGGTTCGCCGAGCACAACCGGCAGCGGCGCGACGACACCGCTCGCCGCCGGGCCGCCGGACGCCCGCGAAGTGAACCGTATCCGGGCGACGTTACGCGCGAACCAGACCCGGAATACCGAAGGATGAACTATCCAGGAAATCCATGAGCAGTGGGATGGATATTCCGGACCATGCTAGTGTCCTGTCCGCACCGACAGCCGAACTGGCGCCCCTCTCCGGACGACAACCCCGGCAAGCGCGACCCCGACCGTGCGAAGGACCCGCCCAAAGGCATGACCGCCGAACTCTCCCCGCCCCTGAACGAGGGTCGCTTCCCCTTCCAGGCCGTCCCGGGCTCGAAGTCCGTCACCGCCCGCGCGCTGTTCCTGGCGGCCGCGGCACGAGGCACCACGGTGCTGCACAGACCCCTGGTTTCGGATGACTCGATGGGGTTCGCCGAAGGACTCACCGCGCTCGGCTACCGGCTGGAGCGCGAGCCGGACCGGTGGACGGTCGAGGGCCGCGTGCGGGGACCGGCAGTTGAAGAGGCGTCGGTCTTCTGCCGCGACGGCGCCACCACCGCGCGGTTCCTTCCGGTGCTGGCCGCCGCCGGCCACGGCGTCTTCCACTTCGACGCGTCCGCCCAGATGCGCCGCCGCCCTCTCGGCCCGCTCGCCCGGGCCCTGCGCGACCTCGGCGTCACCCTCGTCCACCGGGAGCGGGAGGGCCACCACCCGTTGACCGTCCATGCCGACGGGATCAGGGGAGGGCACATCACCCTGGACGCCGGACTGTCCTCCCAGTTCCTCACCGCGCTGCTGCTGGTCGGTCCGCTCACCGAGCAAGGGCTCACCATCACCGTGAGCGACCTGGTCTCCGCACCGTACGTGGACATCACCATGGCGATGATGGAGCGCTTCGGGGTGCGTGCGCACCGCGACGGGGACACCTTCACGGTGCCCGCTCAGCCCTACCTGGCCACCGGCTGCACGATCGAGCCGGACGCCTCCACCGCCAGCTACTTCCTGGCGGCGGCCGCGCTCACCGGGCGCCGTGTCACCGTCCCCGGGCTCGGCTCGGGCAGCCTGCAGGGCGACCTGCGCTTCGCCCAGGTGCTCTCCCGGATGGGAGCACACGTCACGCTGGCCGAGGACCACGTGACCGTCGCCGGTGCCGACGGCGGACGGCTGACCGGCCTCACCGTGAACATGCGCGACATCTCCGACACCATGCCCACGCTGGCCGCCATCGCGCCGTTCGCCGACGGCCCGGTCCGCATCGAGGACGTCTACAACACCCGGATCAAGGAGTGCGACCGGCTCGATGCCTGTGCCGAGAACCTGCGCGCCCTCGGGGTCCCGGTCCTGGTCGGGCGGGACTGGATCGAGATCCACCCCTCGCGGCCCCGCCCGGCACACATCGCCTGCCGCGGCGACCACCGCATCGCCATGGCCTTCAGCATCACCGGCCTGCGCACTCCTGGCATCACGCTGGACGATCCCGGCTGCGTGAAGAAGACCTTTCCCGGCTTCCACCACGCGCTGAACGGCCTTCGCGCCGCCTGGCTGTCGTGAGGTCCGCGTCAACCGGGCAACACTTTCCACCTCCGCGTTTCCGCTTTCCACGCAGATGGAAACCAACCCTGCGCATCGCATGGTTGGTGCCCCGACGACACCGTCACACGCGACCGGCCGGACACCAACGCCAACAGCCATCACCTGACGGCCACGATATCCTCTGGCCCGATTGTCAGTGGCTGCCGCTAGCGTTCCGCACATCGTCGTACTCGGTCGGGATTCCTCCGGCTGAACTGTGCTTCCTACTGGCGGAATCGATGCGGAGGGCTGGGGATTCGTGGGTTGGGTGTCGGCGGGTGACGGGTATGAAGTCGCCCTTGTGGAGGGACGGGTGGCGGCGCGAGCCACTTCGGGCCGGGCGGCGGGGCGGCAGTTGAGCACGCTGCCGCGCGCGTTGAAGGACCACCCGGAGGTGGACCGGCTGCGGCGATTAGCGGAGTGGCTGGATCGGCACGCGGCGGCGTGCGTCGCGCAGGTGGATGCCTGGATGGTGTCGTCACTGCCCGTGCCCACCGGTCTGCTGGCGAAGGTGTGGCCGGACGAGGCGTGGCAGGTCGCGCTGCGCGACCTGGTGGTCGTCGGCGACGACCCGGACGAGGTGGGTTTCCTACGGGGCGCCACCGACCCCGGTGAGCTGCGGATCGTGAACCTGGACGGCGAGACGGTCCCCCTCTCCCCGCGCACGGTCACGCTGCCGCACCCGGTGCTGCTGCCGGATCTCGACGACATCCGGGAGTTCGCGGCGGAGCTGGGCATCGTCCAGCGCGTCGAGCAGTTGCACCGGGCGACCTGGCTCCGGCCGGACCAGCAGGACGCCAAGGCGGCCCAGGTACGGGACTTCTCCGGGGGCTCGTACAGCTCCCGTTCCGCCCTCGCCGCGCGCGCCGCGTCACTGGGCTACCGCGTCTCCGGCGGCTACGCCACGGCCCGCGTCCGGGACGGCGGGCGCACCGTCGAGGCCGCCGTGTGGCTCGGGGAGCCGCACTCGGACAAGAGGGTGGAGACCGGCAACCTCGGCTGGCAGGGCCAGGACGGCCGCACGCTGCCGTTGCGGGAGGTGGGCCCGGTGGCCTGGTCGGAGGGGATGCGGATGGCGGCGGGGCTGTACGCGGGGCGGGACACCGAGGAGGGCAAGGACGCATGAGCGGGGAGACTGAGGTGTCGTACGACGAGCTGCTGACGGCGGGCGGGGTGCTGCCGCCGGACACCGAGGGGGCCGGGGAGCGGGCGGTGCCGCTGACCGCGCGGACGTACCGTCACCCGGAGCTGGACGACCGGGTGGTGGTGCGGCTGATCTCCGGGGAGCCGGACGCGGCGGAGGATCTGGCCGCCGGGTTCCTCGGTCTGGAGCAGGACGGGGAGCCGGCGGTGGTGGGCCTCGGGCTGCACCGGTCGCCGGGGTTCCCCGAGTGGGAGCTGGTGCACCACGCACTGGGCGTCGTACCGGATCTGGAGCGGGCGGCCCAGCAGGCGACGTCCAAGCCGAGGGCGGCCATGGGCGTGTATCGGGAGGTGGGCGCGCGGCTGGCGGCGTCGGTGCCGTACCTCCTGCCGACGTTCTACGAGCAGGCCGGGCGGGTGTTCCTCGCGGTGGGGAACGCCACGTGCGCGGCTGAGTTGTTCACCCGCGCCCGGAACGCCGAGGCGGAGCACGGACTGACCGTCGACGAGGAGCGGCTCGACGAGGTGTCCCTGGAGTTCGCGCTGGCCGACGCGCTCCCGGTGAAGGAGCTGTCGGCGTACGCGAAGAAGCTGGCCGCGCGGGTGCCGGCCGAGGAGGCGCTGCGCCGCTTCACCAAGCTGTGTCTGCGCCGGACCGCGGGCGGGGTGCCGCCGTCGGAGCGGATGAGGGGCGACCTGCGGAAGCTGGCCCGGGCCGCCGGCCTGGACGCGAACCGGGTCGAGCAGGACTGTCTGGCCGAGCTGCTGGTCCTGCCGGCCACGCTGCGCGCGGCGGCCGGCTGGTGGAAGAGCCACCTGGGGGCCCTGGTGGCGCTGGCCGAGCGCGAGCCGGCGATGCGGGGCACCCTGCTGGACACGTTCCCCTCGCACCCCGACGAGGAATTGCCCGCGATGTGGCTGGGCATGCTGGAGGCATCCGGTGCCACGGCCGGGCTGTGGGACGCGTCCCTGCCCGAGGAGCAGCGGCCGCACGACGGTACGGCGGGCTGGCTGGAGCGGTTCCTGGAGTTCCGGTGGCGGGGGTGGAACGCTCATGACTCCAGGCGGATGCCCGAGCTGTACCCGCTGGTGGAGCGAGCCGCGGACGTGCTGCGGGCCGAACTCACCTCATCCGGACGTGAGTTCACGAGCTCGGCCGACCTCGACCTGACGGACCTGCTGCTGTCCCTGGACGTGCCGGTCGCCCCGGAGCAGTACGCCGCGCTGGGCGTGGAGTCGTGGACGGTGGGCGAGGGGCAGCGCGACCTGCTGTCGCTGGGCGCCGACGACCGTTTCTACCCGCCGTTCCGGCTGGCCGCGGGCCATCTCGGCAACAACGAGCCGGGGCGGCGGACGATCCGGGTGCTGTTGGCGTCGCCGGGCGGGCGTCCGATGCTGGCGCGGTGGGTGCGCGAGGTCATGCGGCAGTTCAGCACTGTCGGCCTGCCGGAACTGTCCGACATCCACCGCCAGTTGCTGGACCGGGTGGGGTGGCTGCCTGCCGAGGCGCTGGCCCTCGCCGAGGACGAGGTCCGCGCGGCCGGCGCCACGGACATCGCGACGGTGCTGTCGCGCACGCTGCGCGCCGGTCTCTTCGACGAACTGTGCTGGCCCGCCTGGGAGGACGCGATCGCCGCCCTCGGCGGCGACGTGATCGTCGCCGATGCCTGGCCGCATCTGATCGTGGCGGGCGCCGCCCAGGCCCGGGTGATCGGTGCCGAGGGCACCCTCCTCACCCACGACCTGCGCATCCCCGCGGACGACATCTCGGGCGACCCGGGCTTCCACTACGCGGACGGCGAGCTGCTCGTCTCCTGGCAGTCCCACACCGGCGGCCTGCGCGGCTACTGGCACACCCGTGCCGACCGCGTCGAGTCCGTGGCAAGCCCGGATTTCGTCCGGGGCGCCCGGATGCGATGGCACTTGGGCGGTTTCCCGACGGCCCCGCCCGCGCCGGAGCTCGTGGTGTTCCCGGGCGACGACCGGGCCCGTGGCCTTGTCCGCGACGGCCATTGGCTCAAGATCGTGGACACGGACGGCGTCGTCACCTCGGTGGGCGCGACGGGCGACAACCCCGGTGCGTTCGCCGAGGGCACGCGGATGCTGCCGCCTGAGCAGTACTGGGCGTGCATGACCGCCCGTGACCCGGAGGGCTCCGCGGCGCTGCGCCGGATCGGCCGGGACACCTCGGCGGCCCTGCTGGCGGCCGCCGCGCAGGATGATGAGAAGGCGCTGCCCGAGGCGATCGTTGAGCTCCTGCCGGTCAGGCACGACGCGCTCGTCGCGGGGATCGCCGGAGTGGTGCGGCACGCCGTCGGGCGGCAGGCCGACCTCGACGCGGCCGCCACCAGGCTCACCCGCGCGCTCGACGGCGTTCCGGCGGAGGTGGAGGGTCCCGTCGGACCGGCGGACCCCGTGCTGATCGACGCGATGAGCGGTCTCATCAGCATGAGGAGCTCTTGGCCGGACCGTCGCGGGGACGCCCACACCGTCTTCCGTACGCTGCGGATGATGGCCCGCGCCACCGGGGCCTTGGGTGACGCCGTACCGGAGGAGCCGGCCGCGCGTCTGCACCTCGACGGGCGGGAGCTGCCGAGCGGGGCACCGGATCTGGACACGCTGGTCGACCGGGTTCCGGCCCTGGCGTTCCGGGCGGCGGCCGGGACCACCTCCGAGGAGCACCGGGCGGCGCTCGGCGCGCTGCTCGCCGAGCTGGACGCGATGGGGCTGGTGCCGGGCGAAGGGTCCGAACGCTGGCGCTGGGTGGACTTCCTGGTGCCGGCCGCCCTGCTGCGCACCCCGACGGGCGACCAGCGCGAGGGCAGTTGGAAGGGGCTCCTGGCCCTGGGCGGCGGTGCGTTCGTCGCCCTCGGGATCGGCCACTCGCCGGAGGACGACCTCCACTCGTTCACCGGTTTCTTCCACGACCCGACGGGGCGGTTCGAGACGCCGGAGCCCTACACGCTCCGTTCGTCCTCGCCGGTGGGCGGGGAGGGTGCGGCGGGCCGGATCGGCGCGTTCCTCACGGAGCTGGCCGCGCGCGGTCCCGCGCCCTGGTTCCCGGAGGCCGCCGAGGAGTTCGCCCGCCTCACCGGCGTCACCGAGACGATGGCCCGGCTGATCGTGGCCGGTCTGCCGAACATCGGCCGGTACGAGCGGGCCTTCCTGTCGACGGAGACGCGCAGTGCCATTGGAGTGAAGGCAGCCCCGGCGGCCATCGCCAAGGGCCAGCTGCTCGACATCGACGTGACAGTCCGCGCGGCGGTGGTGGGCGCGCTGCTGCCCGCCGACCCGGCCCGGCTGTGGACCGAGGGACCGGACGTGGCCGCCGCGGCCGAGGTCTGGAACAGCGAGGTCGGCAAGGGGTTGGCCGTCCCCGAGGAGGTGCGCCGCGACGCGATCCGGCTTCTCGACAGCCCATGGCCGGTCGAGGAGGCCCTGCCCGCGGTGCTGAATCCCGCCGGTGAGCCCCGGCTCACCCGGGACCTGGAGTTCGCCGTCAGCGAGCACGAGATCCGGCCCGTCGGCGACGACTCGGCCGGGTTCGCCACGCCGACGCTGGTCGGCGCGATCGGGCTCACCGCCTGGCTCGCCCACCGGCTGCCTGCCGGCGACCCGCTGCGGGCCGCGCTCCCGGCCGCGCTGACCGCCGTACGCGAACGGCTGGCCCACCCCGGTCTGGTGCTCGACCTCGGGCACTTCAGGCTCGACGAATTCCGGACGAGGGTAGGCGCTCCGACCGAGGTCGGCCAGGGCTTCGAGCGGTACGGCGCCGTCATCCTGCCCACCCACTGGTACGACTACGCGGGGCCGGGTCTGAAGGTCGCGCTGCTCGACGCGGCGGGCCAGGACCCGTACCTGCCCCTGCTGCGCTGCCGCGAGCGTTCCGACGAGCCGGATGCGCAGGCGGCGCTGCGCCTGGCCCGCGACCCCGCGTACGCGGCCCTCCTCGCCGATCCGGGCGACCCCGTGGCGGGCGGGCGCGGGACGGACGGCACGTGGTGGCCGCAGGACCCGAGCCGTTCGGTGCCCGAGCTGGTGACCGAGGTGGTCCAAGCACACGGCATCGGTGAGGACGCGGCGACGCTGTATCTGATGCTGCTCGCCATGCCCGATCCGACGGACCGGATGACGGCCCGCTGGACGGGGTGGAAGTCGGCCCGGCTCAAAGCGGCCCGTGCCGAACTGGCCGCGAGGGAGCTGGTGTTCGAGGCCACCCGGACCCGGGCGGGGCGTTCGCTGTTCCTGCCGGGCGGCTGGGCCAAGACCAAGGCGCCGAGCGTCCCGCTGGAGCAGTGGAAGCTGCCGCTGTTCACCGACATGGTGCTGAAGCACTACATACTGCGGTTCGGTGTGATCGTGCCGACGGAACCGGCCGCCGAGCTCTACCGCAGGGCCTGGCAGCGGGTCCTGGACGGCGACGCGCCCCGGTTCGAAACGAGCTGAGGGTGCGGCGGGGCCGGCCTGTGAACGGGCGGGCTTCACCCCGCGCACGGGCGTCGCCACCGAGCGCACCTCGACCGCCGTTGCCATGGCCGCCACCGGGGTGGGCGGCCTCGGCGGCGGGGCCGGTCCGCCGCCTGCGAGGAGGTCCTGGTCCATATGGTCCGGGGCCGCGACGCGTCCCTGCTCGGCAGAACCTTCCCGGACAGCGTGCACCGATGGCGGTGCCTGCTCACGGGGTGGGTGCGGGGTGGGCCGTACGGGCGGCAGGCGTGACGAAGGACGCGGCCACCACGAGCAGCAGGACCAGGAACAGTGCGTTGCGGAGTCCGAACTGCTCGCCGAGATGGCCGAGTGAGGGCGGTCCCACGAGGAAGGCGACGTAGCCGAGAGTGGCGGCGAGGGAGACCCGTGCGGCGGAGTTGTCGCCGGAGTCGCCGGCCGCGGAGAGCGCGACGGGAAAGCCCAGGGACGCGCCGATGCCCCACAGGACGGCGGCTGCCGCCGCGACGGCCTGATTGTCGACCAGGATCACGAGTGCGATGCCGACGGCGCCGACGACCGCGCTGGCGCACAGGGCGGCCGCGCGTCCATAGCGGTCGACGAACCGGCCGCCCACGAAGCGGCCGACGGTCATCGATGCCGCGAAGACCGCGTACACGGCCGATCCGAGCGCGGGGTCGAAGCCATGGCCGTCGACCATGACCAGCGGCAGCCAGTCGTTCGCCGTTCCCTCCGCCATGGCAAGGGCGAGGATGATGCCACCGATGAGCAGCAGTCTCGGCTCCCTCCACACCGCGGGGCTCGCGGATGCCCGCGCGTGCGTGCCGTCGCCGTTGTCGGTCCGTCGGCCCACCCCGGCGGGAACGTATCGGGCCATCGGCACGAGTACGGCCACGACCACGACGGTGACGACGGCGAGATGCCACAGGACCGGGAACGAGACGGCGGTCAGAATCATGCCGCCGACCGCGCCGACCACCGTGCCGAAGCTGTAGAAGCCGTGCATCGCGGGGAGGGTGGAACGGCCGAGCAGCCGTTCCACCTCCGCCCCTTCGACGTTGAGGGCCACCTCGCCGCCGCCCATCCCCAGGCCGATGAGTCCGAGCCCGAGGGCCACGACCGCGTCCGCGCCCGCCGCCGCCCCCAGGCCGATGACGCCGGACCCCGCGGCGATCGTCAGCGTTCCGGCCGCGATGAGGGGCCGGGCGCCCCAGCGGGCCACCAGCGGCCCCGAGCACAGGATGCCCGCCATGGATCCGACCGAGAGCCCGAACAGGACCAGGCCCATGCGTCCGGTGGAGGCTCCGAGCAGGTCGCGCACGTCGGGGGTGCGCGTCACCCAGGACGCCATGGCCAGGCCGGGCAGGAAGAACAGCGCGAACAGGGCGGTCCGACGTCGGCCGAGGCTGACAGTCACAGGGCATGCCTCCAGGAGAGGACCGGGCACAGGAGTCTGTACGATCGTACACACTTGGCCGGAGTCGCCTTGTGACACATTGGGAGCGTGAGCGGCACACGGCGTGAGATCCCGAACGACCCCGGACGCAGGGACCGGATTCTCGATGCCGCCCTCGACGTCATCGCCGAAGGCGGCGTTCACCGGACGACCCATCGCAAGATCGCGTCACGGGCCGACGTCCCTCTGGGCTCGCTGACGTACTACTTCGACGGCTTGGACGATCTGCTGGCGCTGGCATTCGCCCGCCTCGCCGACACGATGTCCCAGCTCTACCGCCGCACCCTGCACGGCGCCGGGTCGCCGGCCGAGGCCGAGACAGCCGTGGTCGAGCTGATCTGCGGGCCGGCCTACGCCACTGACCGCGACATGACGCTCATCTTCGAGATGTACGCCTACGCCAACCACAACCCCGCGGTGGCCGCGACCACCCGCTCCTGGCTGATACGCAGCCGGGAGAGTCTCGCCCTGCACTTCGCTCCCGGAGTGGCGCGAGCCCTCGACGCCCTGATCGAGGGCTGGCCCATGCACCGCCGCTTCGACGCCGCCCCCCTCAACCGGCAGCTCGTCGCCGGAGTCGTGCACGCCGTCGTCAGCGCGGCGCCCGACCTCCCCGACGAACAGCTCTGATCTTCACAACACCGCGGCAAGCGAGTTCAGCGACGCGAGGTAGTCGGTGCCCACCGGGGTGAGGACGGCGCTGCTGACGCCCGCGTCGAACAGGTCCGTCAGTTGGGACCGTGCCTGTGGCGGCGTGCCCGCCACCGCGAGCTGACCTACCCACGCGTCCGGCAGGGACCGGGCGAACTCCTGCGGGCTGTCGCAGCGCGAGCGCAGCGAGACCAGTTCGTCGTGGAAGGGCAGCGGGGTGATGTGGGGGCGCCAGTCGGGTTCGCCGACCACGGCCAGGGCGGGGCGGACTGCCATCCGCGCGGCGGTGGGGTCGTCGTCGACTGACGCGATGTTGTAGGCGACCAGGCGGTGCGGCCGGCCGGGGGCGATATGTGTGAGGGCTTGCCGTACGTAGGCGGGTGTCACCGGTTCCGCGAGAAGGGTGCCGTCGGCCACGTCGCCGGACACGGCCAGGGACCGAGGACCCCGTACACCGGCCAGGACGGCGGGGACCCGCGTCGGGAGGGCGGCGGCGTGCAGTTGCAACCCGTCGATGCGGACGTACTGCCCGTCGTGGTGGACGAGTTGCCCACTCAGCAGACGTTTCAGGACGGTGATGTATTCGCCCAGGAGGGTAAGAGGGCTTGCGGGCCATGCGCCCACGCCGCGCATCCAGGGCGGCATGCCGTGGCCGACGGCGATGTCGATGCGGTCGGGGTGCAGCTGGGCGAGGGTGGCGATCTCCATGGCGGTGAAGGCCACGTTGCGGGCGGCGGCCGGCAGCAGCCCGACGCCGACGCGGATTCCGGTCGTGGCGGCGAGGACGGTGGCTGCCTGGGCCAGTCCTCCTCGGTAGCCGAGGTCTTCGACGACCCACAGTTCGTCAAAGCCGTGCGATTCCGCGCGTTGGGCGAAGGCGACGATGTCGCCCGCCGGGATGTCGCGGGGCATGAGGACGCCGATCGTGCCGTCCCGTGTCGTCATGGTGCTCCCTCGTCGGCGGGATTCACGTGACGTGACCGCCATAGATGTCGGTTGCGCCGGTCGGTCTCTCTGTCCTACGCCATCATGCCGTCCCGGCCACCTTCCACAACTCCCCGTCCCCACAGGCCCGCCGCACACCCGCTGCCCGGGGCAGGCGTACGGTCGGGTCATGAAGATGACCGCGGGTGAGGGGGCTGTGCTCGGCGTGGTGGGGACCGTCGTCTACCGGCCGGCGCGGCCCATGGACGACGAGGCCATCGCGGGGCTGGACGGGTCGTTCACGACGGATTCCGTGTTCGACGTGACCGTGACGCACGAGGGGTTCCGGGTCCGTGAGACACCGGTGGACCCGCCCATCCACAAAGCGTTCCCCGACGAGGAGGACGGGGGCGAAGACCGCGATCCCGAGCTGAGCCGGACGGTTGTCGCCTTCGACGGCGATGAGTTGTGTGGGTTCATCGACGCCTCCTTCGATCCGTGGAACGCGCGTCTGACCATCTGTGACCTCGAGGTCGCACCAGCATGGCGGGGCAAAGGGGTCGGGCGCACGCTCATGCGGTACGCCTTCGACTTCGCGCGGGAGCGCGGGGCGGGCCATGTGTGGCTCGAGGTCACCAACATCAACGCCCCCGCGATCCGTGCCTATCTCCGCATGGGATTCACCTTCTGCGGGCTGGACACCACGCTCTACGACGGCACTCCATCGCGTGGCGAGCAGGCGCTCTTCATGTCCAGGCGGGTGCACTGATCCAGTGAGCTGAAGCGGGACCAGCAGGCCCAGACACCGTCGGCACCACCCGCGGGCAGCGGAATCGTCGCCGTTGACCGGCGGTGATCGCCGGGCGTCCCCCGAGTGAGGCGTCAGGCGAGCCCGTTCCCGGCGACGCGTACAAGGAGCGTGTGCAGCGCCTCCCGCTCGGCGGGGGCGAGTGGGGTGAGCAGTTCGTCGGTCACCCGCAGGCCCGCCTGATCCGTGTCGCGGAGGAACGCGCGGCCGTCCTCGGTGAGGACGACGATGCGGCTGCGGCGGTCGTCGGGGGCGGGGCGGCGCTCGGCGAAGCCCAGCTTCTCCAGGTCGTCCACCAGGCCGACGATCGCGCTCGGGTCATAGCCGAGCCGGGCGCTGAGTTCTCGCTGCAACGCGCCCTCGCAGGTGGCGAGGTAGCGCAGCACGGCGTAGTGCCGCAGCCGCAGCCCCGACTCCTGGAGGAAGGTGTTGAACAGCTGACCGGAGCGCAAGCCCAGGCGGTACAGCAGATAGCCCGTGTCCGCGTGCAGCGCCCGCATCCACGGTTCGTCCGCGTCGATGGGGGGCGGGGTGTCGGTGTGCCGGCGGGCGATGGCGGGCTCCCTGGTCTCGGCCCCGGGGCGCCGGTCTCGGCTCCCCCGGAGGGGTGGGTCTCGTGTGCAGAGTCCAGCATGACGCACCCGAGGTCGACAACAACTGTTGACGACACCAATTATTGCGCTTAGCTTCGATCTCGCCGCCGCACTCCGCGCCGGACAGGCGCACCCATGCGAAGGGACCCGCTCGTGCCCACCATCGATCTGACCGGCAAAGCCGCCGTCGTCACCGGTAGCGGCCGGGGCCTCGGCCTCGCCTACGCACACGCCCTGGCCGCCCACGGCGCGTCCGTGGTCGTCAACGACATCGACGAAGCCGTGGCCGAACAGGCCGTCAAGTCCATCACCGAGGCCGGTGGCACCGCCGTGGCCGAGGTGGTCCCGGTCGGCTCCGCCGAGGCCGCCGACCGGCTGGTGAGCCGTGCCGTCGAGGAGTTCGGCCGGCTCGACGTCCTGGTCACCAATGCGGGCATCCTGCGCGACAAGGTGCTCTGGAAGATGACCGACGAGGACTTCGACGCGGTCATCACCACCCATCTGCGAGCCACCTTCACCTGCGCCCGCGCCGCCGCCGTGCGCATGCGCGAGCAGGGCGAAGGCGGCACGCTCGTCCTCGTCGGCTCACCGGCCGGGCAGCGCGGCAACTTCGGCCAGACCAACTACGCCGCCGCCAAGGCCGGAATCGCCGCCATGGCCCGCACCTGGTCCATGGAACTGTCCCGCGCGGACATCACCGTCAACGCGATCGTGCCGGTCGCCGCCACCGCGATGACCGAGACCATTCCCGCCTTCGCCCCGTACGTGGAGGCCCTGAGGACGGGGGAACCGCTGCCGGACTTCCTGCGCAAGGGGGAGGGATTCGGCACCCCGGAGGACTGCGCCGCCCTCGTCCCCTTCCTGGCCTCCGACGCCGCCCGCGGCATCACCGGCCAGTGCGTCGGCATCGGCGGCGACAAGGTGGCGCTCTGGTCGCATCCGCAGGAGATCCGGACCGCCTACGCCGACGGCGGCTGGACCTCCGAGGCCCTCGCCGACGCCTGGCCCACATCGGTCGGCGCCGAGCCGCAGACGGTGGGCATCCCCGCGCCGAGGATTCCGGGGGCGTGATGGACCTCCGGAACCTGGTCGCCATCGACGTCCACACCCATGCGGAGGTGTCCTCCAAGGGCCACTCCTCCCTGGACGACGATCTGCACGACGCCTCCTCCGCCTACTTCAAGGTCGAGGGCAAACGGAAACCCACCCTCGAGGAGACGGCCGCCTACTACCGCGAACGGCGGATGGCCGCCGTCATCTTCACGGTGGACGCCGAGTCCGCCACCGGCACCGAGCCCGTCCCGAACGAGGAGGTCGCCGAGGCCGCCGCCGCCAACGCGGACGTCCTCATCCCCTTCGCCTCCATCGACCCCTTCCGGGGGAAGGCGGGCGTGCGGCGGGCCCGGCGACTGGTCGAGGAGTACGGGGTGAAGGGCTTCAAGTTCCACCCCAGCATCCAGGGCTTCTTCCCCAACGACCGCTCGGTGGCGTACGGCCTGTACGAGGTGATCGAGGAGACCGGCACCATCGCTCTCTTCCACACCGGCCAGACCGGCATCGGCGCCGGTGTTCCCGGCGGGGGCGGCATCCGCCTGAAGTACTCCAATCCGCTCCACGTGGACGACGTGGCCGCCGACTTCCCGCATCTGAAGGTCATCCTGGCGCATCCGTCGTTCCCCTGGCAGGACGAGGCGCTGGCGGTGGCGACCCACAAGCCCGGCGTGCACATCGACCTGTCCGGCTGGTCGCCGAAGTACTTCCCGCCGCAGCTCGTGCAGTACGCCAACACGCTGCTGAAGGACAAGGTCCTGTTCGGTTCGGACTTCCCGGTGCTCACCCCGGACCGATGGCTGGCCGACTTCGACAAGCTCTCCATCAAGGACGCCGTCAAGCCGAAGATCCTCAAGGAGAACGCGGCCCGACTGCTCGGGCTGACCACACCGTAAGGGGTGTCAGATGCGCAACGAGGGACTGGGGTCATGGCCCGCACGCCGGGCCCGCAAGACCCCGCACCGCACGGCCCTGATCCACGGCGAGCGGTCGACCGACTACCGCACTCTGCACACCCGCACCACCCGCCTCGCCCACGCCCTGCGCGCCCGGGGCGTCAGGCGTGGCGACCGCATCGCCCATCTCGGCCCCAACCACCCCGCCTATCTGGAGACCCTGTTCGCCGCCGGCCTCCTCGGCGCCGTCTTCGTCCCCCTCAACACCCGGCTCACCGGCCCCGAGATCGCCTACCAGCTCGCCGACTCCGGCGCCAAGGCCCTCATCCACGGCGCCGCACACGCCGGGCTCGTCGCCGGACTGCCGGCCGGCACCAATGGACGGATCCATGTCGAGATCGGCGACGCATACGAACAGACCCTGGCAGCCGCGTCGGCCGAACCGATCGACGAACCGGTCTCCCCGGACGACGCCTGCCTCATCATGTACACCTCGGGCACGACCGGCCGTCCCAAGGGCGCGATGCTCACCCACGGCAACATCATCTGGAACGCCGTCAATGTGCTGGTCGACCACGATCTGTTCGCCGACGAGCGCGCCCTGGTGTCCGCCCCGCTGTTCCACACCGCCGGCCTGAACATGATCACCTTGCCGGTACTGCTCAAGGGCGGCACCTGCGTCCTGGTGGATGCCTTCGACCCGGGGACGACCCTCGACCTCATCGAACGGCATCGCATCACCTTCATGTTCGGAGTGCCGACGATGTTCGACCAGGTGGCCCGGCACCCCCGCTGGGCGAACGCCGATCTGTCCTCGCTCCGCATCCTCACCTGCGGCGGATCACCGGTGCCGACCCCGCTCATCGCCACCTACCAGGAGCGCGGGCTCACCTTCCTCCAGGGCTACGGCATGACCGAGGCCGCGCCCGGCACACTCTTCCTGGACGCCGAGCACGCCGCCGACAAGGCGGGCTCGGCAGGCGTACCACACTTCTTCAGCGACGTACGGGTCGTACGGCCCGACCTCACCCCGGTCGGCGTCGGCGAGACCGGCGAAGTGGTGGTGCGCGGACCACATGTGATGTCCGGCTACTGGGGGCTGCCCGAGGAGACGGAGGCCGCCTTCGCGGACGGCTGGTTCCGCAGCGGGGACGCGGCCCGGATCGACGAAGACGGCTATGTGTACATCGTCGACCGGATCAAGGACATGATCATCTCCGGCGGCGAGAACATCTATCCGGCCGAGATCGAGGACCTCCTCCTCGCCCACCCGGGCGTCGCCGAGTGCGCGGTGATCGGTGTCCCGGACGACACGTGGGGCGAGGTGCCCCGGGCGGTCGTCGTCCCGGCGGCGGGCACCGAACTCGACCCGGAGCAGGTGCTGGCATCCCTGTCCGGGCGGCTCGCCAAGTACAAGATCCCCAAGTCGGTGGTGGTCGCGGACGAACTTCCGCGCACCGCCTCAGGAAAGCTCCTCAAGTCCCGGGTGCGCGACCGCTACGGCACCCCCGCCCCCGAACAGGAAGCCGACTCATGAGCATCACCGTCAACGGCCTGGACGAACTGAAGAAGCTCGCCGGGAGCGACCTCGGCACCGGCGAGTGGATCGAGGTCACACAGGACCGCATCGACACCTTCGCCGATGCCACCGACGATCACCAGTGGATCCACACCGACCCGGAGCGAGCGGCCCAGGGCCCCTTCGGCGCGCCGATCGCGCACGGCTACCTCACGTTGTCCCTGTTCATCCCCCTCTTCACCCAACTGCTGGAGGTGCGGGGCGTGACCACCAAGGTCAACTACGGCCTGAACAAGGTGCGCTTCCCCGCACCGGTGAAGGCCGGATCCCGCATACGGCTCGCGGCCCGGCTCACCTCGGTCGAGGACGTGCCCGGCGGCGTCCAGGTCACCGTCGACGGCACGATCGAGGTGGACGGCGGCACGAAGCCCGCGGCCGTGGTGCAGAGTCTGTCCCGCTTCTACGTCTGACCCGCCGCACCGTGCGGACCGGCGAGTCCGGCAGCCGACCACCGCACTGCCGAACCCGCTTCCCGGAACCTCGGCTCAGGCGGCGAGCACCTGTGCCACCGCCACCGCGGGCAGGGGCGCCGTCGGGATGCGTACCGGCGCGACCGGGCCATGAGCGGGCCACACGCGGTATGTGGTCTTGGCCGGATCCACCAGGGGCTCACCGAGAGTGATCCGCCCCTGGGAGTACAGCCTGTCGCATACGGGGGTGGGCAGCGCGACGTAGCAGCCTCCCCTGTTCGTGACGGAGTCGTACGGCTGCCAGTAGCCGTACCGGCGTCGTCCGCTCGCGTGAACGGTGCAGAACACCGGAGTGCGGGAGTTGGACATGACGCGGAGAACACCGGCGTCGGCAGCCTCGAACGGGACCTCGGAGTGGGAGCGGGAGGGGTAGAGGACGGGGGACATCAGGGCTGCCTTTCCGAGGGGCCGGGACTCAAGATCAGCTACCCAATTAAAGCAGTGATTTGATCTCGATGGCACAACTCCCGTTCGAACGGCGGGGCTTGGGCATGTCGGCACGGATACCGGTAGCATTGCAAGACTACTTTCAATTCAAGACTACTACCGGGATCACCCGAGAGGAGAAGCCGTGCCCGACCGCGGGAACCACGTCACCTTCCAGCACGGCCAGGAGTTCCTGGCCGCGATCTCCGAGCGCTGGAACTACCAGATCCTGCGGGAGGTGTTCTTCGGTGTCGGCCGGTTCGGCGAGCTCAAGCGAGCCCTGGGCATCTCGGCGAACATCCTCACCGCGCGACTGAACAGCCTGACCGAACTGGGCCTGCTCACCAAGCGCGCCTACCGCCCGGACAAGCCGTGGTACGAGTACGAGCTCACCGACAGCGCCCGTGAACTCGTCGTCCCCGCCATCGCGGCCATCACGCGCTGGGCCGAGAGCCATGCGACCGACAGCGACCTCGCCCAGCACCCGCTGATGCACACGGTGTGCGGCAACCCGACCAATCCGTACCTCGCGTGCAGCAACTGCCATCAGCCGGTCGAGGCATCGACCCTGCGGCCGGTGCCCGCCGAGGAAGGTGGCGCCCGCTGATCACCTCAGACCTGAGGGCCCGAGGGCGACGCGCCCGAGGAGACTAGTAGCGAATTGAAACTAGTAGCGCTACGCTACTAGTCATGACAGACACTGCACACGCGACATCCGCACCCGACTGGGTCCTGAAGTTCATGGACGCCATCGACACCCTGGAGTTCGATGAGGGCTTCGCGCCGCTGACCGAGGACACCGAGATGTACTTCGGCACCGCGCACATCCACGGCGTCGAGGCCATCAAGGCGTTCTTCGTCAAGATCGACGAGCCGCTGAACATCACCCACGAGGTCCTGGAGTTCTGGACCGCGGGCGATGGCGTCCGCCTGCTGCGCGGCGAGGCGACCATGGCCAAGAAGAGCGCACCGGACCAGGTGGTGCGCGCCCCGTTCATGCACATCTTCTACCTCGATCAGGAAGAGCCGGTTCGCGTCCGGACACTCCGCATCACCGCGGGCCCGCTTCAGACCGACGCCGTGCTGTGACCCCACTCCGGGGGTCGGTCAACGATCCCCGGAGGCGCGCCCCTCGCGCCCCGCTCGCGCACATCCCCATCAAGAGTCCTCCAGGGTGTCAGCATGCTTGCTATCCACTACGCACGCTTATATTGTCTCAGCATGCTTACGGACGAGCGAATCCCCAGCTTCCGCACCGTGGAGGTCGGCTCATGACGGCTCTGTCCCTCCCGGACGCCCGCGCACTCGTCGCGGCCGCGATGACCGCCTGCGGGCATTCCGCCGGCGCCGCCGAGACCATCGCCGATCATCTGCTCGACTGCGAACTGCGCGGGCTGTCCTTCGGCGGGCTCGCCCGCGCGCTGTCCATAGCGGAGCGCATCCACACGACCGAGGCGCCGCCGCGGCCCATCCGGGTGGTCTCCGAGACGCCGGTGTCCGCCACCGTGGACGGCGGCGATCAGGTGGGCTACCTCGTCGGCATGCACGCGCTGCGGCTGGCCATGGCGAAGGCCCGCGCCCGGGGAGTCGCGGTCGTCGGCGCGCACAACACCTGGTACACCGGGATGTTCTCGTACTACCTGGAGAAGGCCGCGGCCGCCGGGCTCGCCGGGATGATCGCGGGCAGCGGTCCGGCGGTGGTGGCCCCGCACGGCGGCACCGAAGCCCGGTTCGGCACCAACCCGATCGCCTTCGGGTTCCCGGCCACCCCGACGCCGGTCATCTGGGACATCGGTACCTCCGCCGTGATGTACGGGGAGGTGCGGCTGAAGGCGCGGCTCGGAGAGAAGCTGGCGCCCGGCCAAGCCTACGACGCGGCCGGGGTCCCGACGCTCGACCCGGCCGCCGCGCTCGAGGGCGCGTTCGGCGTGTGGGGCGCGCACAAGGGCTCCGGGCTCGCCCTGGTCGTCCAGTTGCTCGGCATGATGACCGGGGCGGCCGCCGACCCGCCGGGCGTTTCGGACTGCGGCTTCTTCGTCGTGCTGGTCGATCCCGGCGTGCTCACCGACCCGGACGACTACCGACAGCGAGTCGCGGCCTTCGCGGATTCGGTCCGCGCCACCCGTCCCGTCGAGGACGGCAGCGCGGTGCGGATGCCGTTCGACCGCTCGGCGAGCCGCCGGAACGAGACGCTCCAACGCGGCGCCATCGACGTACCGGAAGCGGTGGTGGCGGCCCTGCGCAAGGAGGCCGGAGGTGCCGGAGGTGTCTGAGGACCCCGACGCCTTCACGATCGAGCCCTCCCCGTCGGGCCGGCTCCTGTGCGGCGGCTGCGCTCCGCTCGACGTCTGCCGCCTGGGCGTCGAGATCGCCGATGTGCGGGACGACGCGGTGCGTTTCGAGGTCGTCTGCCCACCGTTCTGGCACGGCGGGCCCGGCGTCGCGCACGGCGGCTGGACCGCCGCGGTGTTCGACGACGCGCTCAATGCCGTCGCGCTGCGGATCGAACCGCGGCTGGTCACGAAGTCGCTGGCGGTCCGCTACCTCCGTTCGGTCCCGGTCGGGCGGCCCGTGGACGTCCTGGCGCGGATCGAGCGGCACACCGGCAGACAGTGGGAGACCTCCGCCGAGATGACGCTCGCCGACACGGCGCTGGCCACCGCCCGGGCCGAGCTGCGGACGCGCCGACCGCACCACTTCGCCCGCCACGAGACCTGGCTCGCCCGCCGATCACCGTCCCCCAACGGACCCCCCGCAGAAAGCTGAGAACGCCATGGTCGAATTCCTCACCGGGCTGCAGCCCCTTCAGACCAGCGAAACCGACCCCGACCTCATGATCTCCAGGATCCAGGAACTGGACCGCTCGCAGGTCATCGACCGGGTCCTCCTCGGGTACTCCGCCACCTGGCCGCACAACCACGCCACCGCACCGTTCGCGCTGGCGATGTCGGAGAGGTTCTCGCCGATCGTCGCGCACCGTCCGGGCGTGATGGCGCCGGTGGCCGCCGCGCGCTACTTCGCCACCCTCGACGTACTCGCCCGGGGCAGGCTCGCCATCAACGTGGTCGTGGGCGGCTCCGACAAGGACCTGCGCCGCGAGTCGGACGACCTGCCCAAGGCCGACCGCTACCGGCGGGCGGTCGAGTACCTCGACATCATCCGCCGCGCCTGGTCCGAGACCGAGCCCTTCGACCACCACGGCGAGTACTACACGGCCGAGGCGGTGAAGCTGCGGACCAAGCCGGTGCGGGGCCAGGTGCCCATCTTCATGGGCGGCGAGAGCGCCGACGCCGTGGACTTCGGCGCCCGCCACGCCGACCTGTACATGCTGTGGGGGGAACCGCTCACCGGCACGAAGGAACGCATCGACCGGGTCACCGCGGCCGCCGAGCGCCACGGCCGTGCCATGCGGTTCTCGCTGAGCCTTCGTCTGTTCATCGGCGACACCGACGACGATGCCTGGGCCCGGGCCCGGGCCGTGGAGCGGCAGATCGCCGAGGCCGCCGGAACTCCGACCTTCCTGCGCTCGTCGTCGACCGACACCTCCGTCGGGCGGCAACGGGCTCTCGCGCTCACCGACCACGAGCTGCACGACGACTGCTTCTGGACCGGGCTGACCAAGCTCCTGGGCGGCTTCGCCAACTCCCAGGCGCTCGTCGGCACCGAGGAGCGCGTCCTGGACACCCTCGGCAGGTACCGGGAGCTCGGAGTCGACGCGTTTCTGGTGACGACCGGCGCCGAAGCGGCCTGGGACCCGTCGTTGGAGGGCTTCCTGGCCCGGGCGAAGAAGGAGCTGGCATGACGGTATCCATCGCCCGGGGCAACGGCGCCCCGGGCCTGGAGGGATTCTCCGACCTCGCCGACGGCACGGTCGGCGGGCTCATCGCCGCCCGCGCCGCACTGCACCCCGACAAGCCCGCGCTCGTCTTCGAAGACAGCGAACTGACCTACGGCGCGCTCGACGCCGCGGTCACCGACGTGGCACGCGGTCTGATGTCGGCGGGCGCCACCCCGGGCTGCTCAGTCGGGATCTTCCTGCCCAACCGGCCCGAATACCTGCTCGCCTGGCTGGGAGCGGCGCGCGCCGGGGCCGTCGAGGTCCCGATCAACATCGCCTACAAGGGCTCCTTCCTCGACCACGCGCTCCGCAGCACCGGCGTGCGGGTGCTGGTCACCGACGCGGCCCTGCTGGAACTCGTCGCCGACCTGCCGGACGTACCGCACACCCTCGAGACCGTCGTCCTGCTCGATGGCGACCGCCACCGCCGCACCCCGCCCGGGGTGACGGTACAGACCTGGAACGACCTGCTGACGGCCGGTGACCCGGCGGTGGAGCTCCCCCGCGTCGCGCCGCGGGACCCGGTCGCGATCATGCTCACGTCCGGAACGACCGGACGCAGCAAGGGAGTTGTCCACCCGCACCTGATGCCCCTGGTCGCCGCGCGCGAATGCGCGGCGCAGATGGCCACGACCGCCGATGAGCGGCTCTACACCTGTCTGCCGCTGTTCCACGGCGCCGCGCAGATCAACATATCCCTGCACGCCTTCTACGCGGGGGCGACCGTCGTCCTCGGGCGCCGGTTCAGCGCCAGCGGGTTCTGGGACGAGCTGCGCACCCACCGGGTCACCCAGTTCAACGCGCTCGGTTCCGTCCTGCCGATGCTTCTGGCGCAGCCCCCGTCCGACCGCGATCGCGACCACCGGGCGACGAAGGTGTTCGCAGCGCCCGCCCCGCCGCAAGTGCTCCATCCGTTCGAGGAGCGCTTCGGCGTCCACGTCGTCGAGGGCTACGGGCTCACCGAGATCAAGAACGTTCTCTACAACCCTCTTGGCGCCCGGAAGGTCGGCTCGCTGGGCCTGCCCACCGCATCGTCCGTTCTGGAGATCCACGACGAGTCCGGGCACCGTGCCGCGCCCGGCCGGGCCGGGGAGATCGTGTACCGGCCCCGCCTGCCGAACATCATGTTCTCCGGCTACCACCGCGATCCCGAAGCGACGCTCGCGACCATGCGGGATCTCTGGTGGCACACCGGCGACCTGGGTTACGCGGACGAGGACGGCTACTTCTACTTCATCGACCGCAAGAAGGACGCGTTGCGCCGCCGCGGTGAGAACATCTCCTCCCACGAGATCGAATCGGTGCTGCTCGCCTGTCCCGGCGTCATGGCCGCCGCCGCCATCGGCACACCGTCGGAGCTGGGCGAGGACGAGGTCCTCGTCGTCGTGCAACCCGAACCCGGCCACGAGCTGGATTTCACGAAGCTCTTCGCCCACTGCGACCGCTCGATGCCGCACTTCATGGTCCCCCGCTACTACCGCGTCGTGGACCGGCTTCCCGTCACCCCGAACGGCAAGGTGCGCAAACACCAGCTGCGTGACCAGGGCCGCGCCGGAGCCTGGGACGCACTGGCCGCCGGGCTCGCACCCACCCGCCACGCCTGAGGAACCACCATGTCCCTGACCGACGGAGTGCGCATCCGCGAGATCGCGCCCCGGTTGACCTTCCAGGACCACGCGGTCCCGACCGACGTCAAGATCGAACTCGTACGGCGCCTGATCGATGCCGGCGTCCGCGGGTTCGAGCTGTCCTCCTTCGTCCGGCCCGATCTCGTACCGGGCCTCGCCGACGCCGCGGAGGTGTTCGCCCGCGTGCCGCGGGTGCCAGGACTCAGCCTCGGCTGCTGTGTCGGCAATGCGCGCGGGCTCGCCCGCGCGGTCGACGCCGGGGCCGACACGGCGCATTTCCTGCTCTCCGCCGACGAGGATTTCGCCCGCGCCAACACCGGACGGTCCACGGCGGACTCGTTGCGCGAGCTGGAGCGCATGGCCACGTACGCCGCGAACGAAGACATCCTTCTCGGCACCTACGTCATCTTCGCCTGGGGTGGGCCGACCGGCCCCGCACGCACCGGCGAGGATCTCCAGCCGCTGGCCCGGCGGCTCCTCGACATCGGGGTCGAGCATTGGATCCTCGCGGATTCCTCCGGCTACGCGGCACCGCCCCAGATCCGCGAACTCGTCAGCGCCGCGCTCACGCACGTACCGCCCGGGAACCTGACCGTGCAGATCCACGACGGCCGCGGCATGGGCCTCGCCGCCCTGCTCCCGCTCCTCGAACTCGGCGTACGCGCCATCGACACCTCCCTCGCCGGCAGCGGCGGCCACCCGGCGATGCCCGGCGTCCAGGGCGGCGGTCTGTGCACCGAGGACGCCGTGCAGATGCTCGACCTGTGCGGTGTGGACACCGGTATCGATCTGCCCCGCCTCATCGAGACGGCGAACTGGCTCACCGGCGAGATCGGCGTGCCCGGCAAGGGGTTCGTCCGGCGCACCGGTCGTGTGCCGAGCACGGCCCGCCCCGGCGATCCGCTCGCCTTCACCTGGTGACGCCGGACGAGAGCTCGCGCCCGGTGCGCCACCGCCACGCCGACCCACGCACATCGATGTCAGCAGCACGAATCAAGGAGGACCAGTGACGCATACCCGTACGCCCACATCGTCGTCGCCGGCGCCGGGCTGACCGGCCTCTCCGCGGCGATTTCCGCCCGGGAGGCCGGCGCCCGCGTTGTGCTGCTGGAGAAGGGCGGCCGCGACCGAAGCCATGTCGGCACCTCATCCGGCCTGACGACCCGGCGCGGGCCGGGGACCTTCCCGCGGGGGCTCCTCCGCGGGTACTCCCCCGCGAGGGCTCCCCCGCGGCCACGGTCATCCGCGCGTCTACTCCTCCGGGCGGCCCATGTCCCGGAGTTCGTTCTCCACCACGAGCGCGGCCTGCCGCAGACGGCCGTCAGTGGCGACGATGTCGTCCCGCCCCAGCGTGGCGTTCAACGTGTCGCTGATCTTGAGAACCTCGTTGCTCATCTCCTCCAAGGCGGCCAAGCCTGCCTCGGTGACCTGGAGCGAGAGCGCCCGTTCGCTCTCCGGATGCGCGGCGCGGGCTACGAATCCGCGATTCTCCAGTTGTGTGACCATCCGCGTCATGGTCTGCGGCCGCGCATAGCAACGGCGTGACAGCTGAGCGAGGCTGAGATGGGGCTGATTGGCCAGGATGCGCAGGGCGGTGTAGCTGGACAGCGTCATCTTCCACGGACGCAGTCGCGTGTTCCCGATCCTGGTGACCGCCCGCTCGAACCGGAAGACCGCATCGATCATCGAGGACGCTTCGTCCATGCCGGCGGCGGCGCCGGTCGGCGAGCGACCGTCGTCGAACGGGTTGATGTAGGGGAGAGCACTGGACACCCGTACAGCATACGGCCCGCGGGCCGGAACATCAGCATGCTTGCATTAGTGCTAAGCATCCTTCTATTTTGTAAGCATGCTTACAAAGGCGAGCTCACAGCAACCGGGCCCCGACACCGCGCGTTTCCGGGCCGTCCTCGGCCATTTCCCCAGCGGCATCACCGCCATCACTTCGCGCGATGCGCGGGGCGGGCCGGTGGGCATGACCGTCGCGTCGTTCACCTCCGTCTCACTCACCCCTCCTCTCGTGGCGTTCCTGCCCGCCAAGACGTCGTCGACCTTCCCGCTCATCGCCGAGCGCGGCACCTTCTGCGTGAACGTCCTCGCCACCGGCCAGGAGCGGATCTGCCGCGCCCTGTCGGTGTCGGGAGGCGACAAGTTCGCCGAGGTGCCCTGGCGGCCCGGGCCCCACGGAGACCCGGTCATCGACGGCGTGGTCGCCTGGATCGACTGCGGGATCGAAGCCGTGCACGACGCCGGTGACCACTACATCGTCATCGGGCGGGTCAACGACCTCGACGCCGACAGCACGGCCTCACCCCTGCTGTTCTTCCGCAGCCGCTACAACCACCTCGTATCCGCGTGACCGGCGGGCGCCGCCGACAGCCTCGGGGCCCGCCCCGGTATCAAGCCCGGTGCCGAGGACGACGGAGCCGACTGCGCGGTGCCCGGTCCGGACGCCGGGACCACCGACTCCAAACTGCCCGACCCCTTCACCAGGCTGGACGGCACGCGCATCACCGCCAAGTCCGACTGGCGGTGCCGACGGGCAGAGATCAAGAAGCTGGCGGAGAGGTTGGGGGCGGACACGGTCACCATCAAAGCCTCCGGCGCCGCAGTCATCTCCTACGACCCCCTCGCCGTCGGCAGAGAGGGCACTCCACGGAACAACAAGCAAGGCGCGTTCTACAGCGTCTACGGCTCATCGAGCAGCACGGGACTGCTCATGGCCTGGGCCTGGGGTGCGAGCCGGATCATCGACGTCATCGAGCAGTCGGGCGGCGGCATTCTCAAGGTCTCGGGCAAGAAGGCGGGCAACCTGGCCGAATGGCGGAACTGGCAGACCCCGATCTTCACCGGTCAGCCCTGACGCCAGTGGCGTAGCCCGGCGGCCGGATCGGTACGCCCTCCGATCAGCGGTGCGGATGGGCGTCGTGGGTGAGGAGGGCGAGCTGGACGCGGTTGTCCAGGTCCAGTTTGGCCAGGGCGCTGGAGAGGTGGGCCTTGACCGTGCCGAGGGAGAGGTGCAGGCGGGTGCCGATGTCGGTGTTGGACAGACCTTCGGCGACCGCCTCGGCCACCTCGCGCTCGCGTTCGGTGAGCAACGCCAGCCGCTGCCGGGCGTGTTCGGCGCGGTCGCCCGGCCCGCCCGCCGCGTGCCGGATGAGGGCACGCGCGGCGGACGGCGACAGCGCGGGCTCGCCACGGGCGGCCCGCCGTACCGCTTCGACGATTTCCTCGGGCACGGCGTGTTTGACGAGGTACCCAGCGGCACCGGCGCGCATCGCCTCCAGCACCAGGCCGTGTTCGTCGAAGGTGGTCAGCACGATCACCTGGGGTGCCTGGGCACCGTGGCGGGTGAGCTCGCGGGTGGCCGCGAGGCCGTCCATGACCGGCATCCGGATGTCCATCAGGACCACGTCGGGCGCGTGTTCGCGGACGGCCGCGGCCACCTCGGCACCGTCCGCCGCCTCCCCCACGACCTCGATACCGTCCGCCCCGCGCAGCATCATCGTCAGCCCGGTCCGCACCAGGGGGTCGTCGTCGGCCAGCAGCACTCGGATCATGGCGTCACCTCGCGGGCCACGGTAGCCGGGCGCGCAGGGTGAAGGTGCCGTCGGCGGCGGTGTGGTCGAGAGTGCCGCCGTCGAGACGCACGCGTTCGGCGAGCCCGGTCAGACCCGCGCCGGTGCCCGGGACGACCCCGTCGGCGCGTGGCACGGCGGGCAGCCCGTTGCGGACCTCCACCGTGAGGCCGCCGCCGGGACCTCCGGCCAGAGTGACCCTGACGGGTGTGCCGGGCGCGTGCTTGCGGGCGTTGGTCAGGCCCTCCTGCGCCACGCGGTAGACGGTCCGGTGCATTTGCGACCGCAGGTCGCGGACGGCGTCGGCGGTCAGCTCGGTACGGAAGTCCACCGGCTGCCCCGTGGCACGGGCGTCCGCGACCAGACCGTCGATGTCCGCGATCCGTGGGAGCAGCGACACCGGGTCTCCGCCGCCCTCCGCCCGCAGCAGGTGCAGCACTTCCTGCAACTCCTCCACGGCCTGGTGCGCGGTCCCCCGGATCACCTCGGCACTCTCGGCGACCTCGGCACTGCTCAGCGCGGGACCGGCGCCGGCCTCCGCCTGCCGGGTGCGGTAGGCCAGCGCGCCCGCGTGCACCGAGAGCAGCGAGATGCGGTGCGCCAGCACGTCGTGCATCTCACGGGCGATGGCCTGGCGTTCGCCGCGGCGGGCGTCGGCGAGCCGGCGCTCGTGTTCGGCCCGGGCCCGCTCGGCGTCCGCGCGCAGCCGCTCGACGAGCAGCCTCCGGGAACGCAGGGCGTTGCCGGAGGCGAAGGCGGCCAGGAGGTAGGCCAGCGAGAAGGCGGCGTCGAACCACAGGTCGTCAGCCGCTCCCGACAGCAGCAGACCGGAGGGCACCATGCACACCACATACGCACCGAGCATCAGCAGCGCCTGCCGCCAGCGGAGGCGGAGCGCGAGGTTGGTGACGATCACCGCACCGGCAGGCAGAGCGCTGGTCGCCAGCGCCACCGCGGGCAGCCCGATCAGCGCCACGGCGAGCGGGAAACCGCGCCGCCACCACAGCGCACAGCAGGCCACGAGTCCCAGCAGCGGGTCCAGTTCCGCCGCCCATCCGGGCAGATCGCCCTGCTCCTTCACCACGCCGAGCACAACCATGCCGAGCAGGACGGCCGCGCAGAAGAGGACCGCGTCCACCGCCCGGTCGCGCCAGGTGCGCCCGGCCGGGAGGGCGGAGTCGAGGCCGTTGGTCATGCGGTGAGGGTATGCGGGCCGCGAAGGGCGGCACATCGGCCAACCGGCCAGATGTCCCCTGGCCATTGGTCTGACTCCCACCGCCTCCTCCTAGGCCATCGGCGAATGGTGCCGACCCCGATGACCCCCGCAGGCTGTTCCCATCCGGAAGACGGGAGAGAACGAGATGGGTGCAGCCCAGGTCAGCAGGGCGCGGTTGCTGCGGGTCGCGGGGGCCGTCGCCATCGGCGCGGCACTGCCCGCCGGGTACGCCGCCGCGACGGAGTGGCGCGACAGCACACGCGCCCCGGCCGATCGGAAGCGGGCGGGGGACGCCCGGCCGGGCGGGGTGCGCTATCGCGGGGTCGTCTACGAAGTGGGCGAGGGCGAGACGCCGGCGACGGCGTGGAGCGCGGCACGTACCCGGGCCGACCTGCGGACGATCCGCCGCGAGTTGCACGCCGACACGGTGAAGATCACCGGCGATGGCGTCGAACGGCTCACCCGCACCGCGGCCGAGGCGGCCGAGAACGGATTGCACGTCTGGCTGGAGCCGACCCTCGGCGATGTGCCCGCTTCGGACATCCTGGACCACCTCGCGGAGACCGGACGGTTCGCCGAACGACTGCGTCGGCAGGGCGTGCGGGTGCATCTGAACGTGGGCTGTGAGTTCCTGCTGTTCGTCCCCGGGATCGTGCCCGGCGCCACCGCGACCGAGCGGATCGAGAACCTGGTCAAGGGCGACTACGACCCGGTGAAGACCGCCCAGCGGTTGCGCCGCTTCACGGCACGGGCCGCCGCCGTCGGCCGCTCGGTCTTCCGCGGGCCCCTGTCGTACGGGGCCGCGCAGGACGAGGACGTGGACTGGGGCCTGTTCGACCTGGTGTGCATCGACTACTACGGCTGGTTCCCGAACCGCGCCGGGCACGTCAAGGAGCTGCGTACCTACCAGCGTCACGGCAAGCCGCTCGCGATCACCGAGTTCGGCTGCTGCACCTTCGAGGGCGCACCCCGACTGGGTGGCATGGCCTGGGATGTCGTCGACTACGCCAAGACGCCACCGCGGGTCAAGAAGGGGCTGGTGCGCAGCGAGCACACACAGGCGGCGTATCTGACCGATGTGCTCGACGTGTTCGAGTCGATGAATCTGTACGCGGCCATGGCCTACACCTTCGTCACGCCCGACGCCCCACATCGCCGCGAGCCGCGACTCGACTTGGACATGGCCGCCTACAGCCTGGTGAAAGTGATCCGGGACCGTCCGGCGGAGCCGGATTCTCCCTGGCGCTGGGAGCCCAAGGAATCCTTCCGGGCGCTGGCCGGCGAGTACGCCCGCCACCAGCGGCGTCCCTCACGACCGCGGCCACTGTGACACCCCGGGCGTCTCGTCGGGGCCGGTGCGGGCGGTCCCGGCAGGTGAGTGCGCACCTTCGGCACCGTACCGGCGCAGCAGCCACAGGCCGTACGCCAAGTGGAAGGCGTACACGCTCGCCTCCCACCAGTCCGGGGCCGAGCCGGGAGAGCGGATCTGGAAGAAGTCGTCGAGGCCATGGACGATCGCCATCGGCCAGATCGAGCCGATCGCGTAGCGCAGTGCGGCACAGGTGAAGCCGAAGAATCCGGCGGACAGCATCTGCCAGAGCGTGTCGTCGAGCGGGTCGCCGAAGAACAGGAAGTTCTGGATGTGGCCCGCTCCGAAGAGGACGGCGACGCCGACGGCCGCGCGGACCGGACCGAGTGGGCCGAGGGTCTGCTGGACCAGTCCCCGGCTGTACATCTCCTCGTTGATGCCGACCCACAGCAGCGACACCAGGCCGCTGATGACAACGGTCGTGCTGCCGTCGAGGCCGGCCACGGAGTACGAGCAGGCGATCAGCAGCATCGGCGCGGCCGGCCACCAGCGGCGCGGCCGGCCGAGCGTGGCCACCCCGGAGGCACGCAGCCGGCCCCACCGCCACAACACGAGCCACACCCCCGCGGCGCAGATGGCGTTGACCAGAGTGGCGCCGAGGTCCGGGTACCAGGAGGGCGCGAGTGGAGGCAGGATGACCTCGGCGAAGAGCAGCAGCACGGTGTGCCATGCGAACGTCAACTCCACCGCGCCCCACAGTGGATGACGGATGACGTGGTCTTTCCACGACTGCATCACGGGGACGAGCGTAGCCGCGGGCGCGGGAAAGAGAACGCGGAGCTTTCGGTGGTCGAGGTGATCCGGTCCTGCGCTGCTACTCCGGCTGGACTTTCGGCACTGGGTTTCCTACGCCGGGCGGGCCCGGCGGGCGCGGTAGGCACGTTGGCGGCAGGCGCCGGAGCAGTAGGTACGTGGGCGGCCGGTGGAAGCGGGGCGGGAGACGGGGTTGCCGCACTGCGGACAGGGAGTTTCGTAACGTCTCGAGGTTTCGTCGCGGCAATGGGGCTGGTTCCGGACGAACGTCTCGATGCTGTCCAGCACGAGCCGGAGGCCGAACTCGAAGCCACGGTCGCGGGGGTGATGGAGGGCACCTGCGGCGCGAAGGCTCGCCACCACCGGATAGCGCGCCGGGACGAAGACGGCGTCCCAGAAGTGGGCGCGGGCGGCCCACCACTGCTCGTCGGTCAGGCCGGAATGGCGCTCGACGGCGGCCGCGTCGAGGGCGTCGCGGGCGGCGCCACGCACATAGGCGTCGACCATGTCGAACACATTGACCAGGGCCTCCGGGGGCAGACCGGTCGCGGTGAGCACCCGCAGGACGGATTCGTACCAGGCGAAGCCGTGGGCGCCCAGGGCGGGACGCCCGACCGGAAGGCGCAGGATCCAGGGGTGACGCTGGTAGAGGCCCCAGTCGGCGCGGGCGGACAGCTCCAGCCGGGTCCGCCAGTCGCCCGGCGCGGCATCGGCCGGCGGGACTTCGCTCATCACGGCGTCCGTCATGAGGTCGAGCAGTTCGGCCTTGCCGGGCACGTACCGGTAGAGCGACATCGTGGTGCAGCCGAGCCGTTCGGCGATCCGGCGCATGGACACGGCGGCAAGTCCAGTTACGTCGGCGATCCCGATGGCGGTGCGCACGATCTGCTCGAGGGTGAAGGCCGGGCGCCGCCCTCGGTTCGGGCGCTCGCCCAGGCCCCAGAGCAGTTCCAGGCCGCGCACCGCGCTCGCTTCCTCGCTGTGGCCGGATCGCATCCGCCATCACCCCGCCAAACGTTGACCACCACTCAGCGTATGCGTACAGCATAAACAATGAAATCGAACCGAATGACTCGCTCGACCATGGTCCTCGCCTGTCTCGCCGCCACCCTCTCCGGGACCCTCGCCGCCGGACCTCAGGACCGGGCAGTGGCCCTGTCCCGGGAGCCGGTCGGCATGGACCCGGCCTGGCGACAGCAGGTGCTCCGCGTCCCCGGCACGTTCGTGCGGCCCACATCGGTGACCGTCGAGGGAGACGGTGGCACCGTCACCGGCGCCGACGGGGCGTTACGGGAGGACGGCGCGGCGGCGATCCTCACCACGACCGCGCCGCGGGGCGCGCGGCTGGTGATCGACCTCGGCGTACTGGCCGGAGGATACGTCGAGTTGGGGGTCCGGCGGGCGGCGGGCGCGCCGATCAGAGCGTCGTACGCGGAGGCGCGCCAGTACCTCGGCCCGGACGGGGACGCCGATCCCGACCCCGACGGCTTCTTCTACGGGGGCCGGTCCCTGGGCACCGACGACGATCCCGACGGACGTGCGGACGTCTACGCCCCGCCGCGCGGATCCACCGTGCTGCGCAGCCCCGGTCTGCGCGGTTCCCAGCGGTACGTCGCGATCACGCTGGACGGACCCGGCTCGCTCGCTCTGGACTTCGTACGGGTGCGGCAGACGACCTTCCCCGGCGCGTACGACGGGCACTTCCTCTCCAGCGACCCGGTGCTCAACCGGGCCTGGTACGCGAGCGCCTACGGCCTGGATCTGTCGACGGCCCGTGGACGACGTACCGCCGTGGGGCGGCCGTGGGTCGTCATGGACGGCCCCAAGCGGGACCGCACCGTGTACGCGGGCGACGTCCAGCTCGTGGCCCTGGCCGCGTACCAGCAGGGCGGCGCGTACCGCCGCGTATTGCGCGACACCATCAACCTGTTCGCCTGCCAGCAGCGGCCCGACGGCACGCTTCCGGCCACCAGCCTGATCGATGTGCCGTGCGAGCCCGGTGACCCCGGCCCGCCGGACGGGTCGCCGGCCGGGTTCGAACCGCCGGGCGCGGCCGGGAAGGTCCGGCTCGACAGCTTCACCCTCCTGTGGGTCGTCAGCGTGGCCGACTACCTGCGCTTCACCGGGGACAGGGCCTTTGTGCGGCCGCTCCTGCCCGTCGCACGCCGCGCCCTGCGGTTCTTCGGCGAACACGCCCCGAACGCCGACGGCGGGCTGTTCCGCACCGCCGATTACGACGGGCTGCCCGCCCAGAACTGGCACACCCCGGACCGGGCCGCCGGCGTCGACGCCACCACCAACGCCGCCTACTACGCGGCGCTGCGCTCACTGGCCCGGCTCGAACGGTCCGTGGCGGGCGACCGGGGCGCCGCGGCGGCGCTCGACCGCCGGGCGGACCGGGTCCGGGCCGCGCTCCTCACCAGGCTGTGGGATCCGGCGGCCGGGGCGATGACGCTCAACACCGACGACCCGCGCCGCGACCA
Organism: Streptomyces yongxingensis; assembly: GCF_055597465.1. Classification (NCBI taxonomy): domain Bacteria; kingdom Bacillati; phylum Actinomycetota; class Actinomycetes; order Kitasatosporales; family Streptomycetaceae; genus Streptomyces; species Streptomyces yongxingensis. Next base: position 10,607,276 of record NZ_CM145717.1, on the reverse strand, counting down.
CACCGCCGATGCCAACGCCGCCGCCCTCGCCTTCGGGGTGCTCGACCGCCCGCGGGCCCGGCGCGCCATCGCGTACCTGGACACGCACCTCAGCGGTCCGTACGGCACGCTCACCACCCGGCACACCGACAACCCCTACATGACGCGGTACATCTCCCCGTACGTGATGGCCCAGGAGAGCCTGGGCCGGTTCCGCCACGGGGACGGCGCCGGAGCGCTCGGGCTGATCCGCACCGCATGGGACCACATGATCCGCAAGGGTCCCGGAACACCGTGGGAGGAGGCCGGTGCCGACGGGAAGCCGGCCGTGCCCCGGCCCGGCACATCACTGGCCTGGGGTGGACACGTCGGCATGGCCCACGCCTGGAGTACCGCGGTGCCCGCGCTGTCGATGAACGTGCTCGGCGTCCGACCGCTCGCCGACGGCTACCGCGGGTGGGCGGTGGAGCCCGATCCGGTCGACCTGGGCTGGGCACAGGGCGACGTCCCGGTGCCGGCGGGCACGTTGTCCGTGCGGTGGCGGCGCGGGGCGGGCGACGACTCGTTCGTCCTCACGGTCCGGGCACCGGAAGGCACGGCCGGCCGGGTCGCGGTTCCCCTCCTCCGCAAGGACCGCACCATCGCCGTGGACGGCCGGATCGCCTGGCACAACGGCCGCCCGTCGGGGGACGCGGGCCGGGGCGCCCACCGCGTGGGCGATACGGTCGTCTTCGAGGGGGTGCGTGGAACCGCCACCTTCGCCTGGGCGGGGTAGGTCACCGGTGTGCTCCGGTCACCCGCGTCCGGCCCTGATCGGGGGCGGCCGCGCTCGTCCGCGACGAGACGCGGGCCGCCCCGCCACTCATGCGGTGGCCGCTACCTCCCTCACATCCACGCGGTCGAGCCGTCGGGGCGTATCGGCACCTTTCGTCTCCAGGTGACCCAGTCGTCCGTCGTGAGGGCGGACTCGTCGATCTCGATGCCCCACCCCGGGCGGTCCGGGCGCAGGGCCAGGTGACCGTCGACCGGCAGATAGGGGTCGGGGCACCACGACACGTCGTCCGGCTTGTACTCCAGGATGCCGAAGTTGGTCGTCGCGGCCGCGAAGTGCACGTTTGCCGCGGTCGCGAGCGGCCCGAGCGGATTGTGCGGCGAGACCGGGACGTAGTGGGCGTCGGCGATGGTGGCGATCTTCACCATTTGGGTAAGGCCGCCGACAACGCAGACGTCCGGCTGCACGATGTCGGCTCCACCGACGCTCAGCAGGGCGAGGAACTCGTGGGGAGAGTACAAGGATTCTCCTGTGGCCAGCGGCACGGCGATCTCGGATCGGATCCGGGCCCAGGCGGGGATGTGCTCCGGCCGCACCGGTTCTTCGAGGAAGAGCGGCTGGTTGGGGGCGAGTACGGCGCCGAGGTCGACCGCCTGCCGCGGTTCCCACAGACAGGCGTGCGCGTCGAAGGCGAACTCCCACTCCGCGGGGTGACTGTCGCGGACTTCCCCGAAGTACTCGCCCAGTTCGCGGACCAGGAGCCCGAACCGGGTGCGGTGCAATTCCGCCCGGTAGGGGCTCAGTTTGAACGCCGTGAAGCCGAACCGGTCATGCAACGCCGCGGTGGTCTCGGTCAGTTCGCCGACGTCCGGCGCGGAGTACAGACCGGCGTAGACCCGCACCCGATCGCGTACGGCACCGCCGAGCAGTTGGTAGACGGGCACCCCCACGGCCTTGGCCGCGATGTCCCACAGCGCGTGGTCGATGGCGGCGATGGCGGCCAGGCCCAGCGCCCCCTGGGGGAAGCGGCCGGACTGCAGGAGGAACTGGTTGATCCGGCCCGGGGACCGGGCATCCATGCCCTTGATCTGCTCGAACAGATAGTCGAGCAGCGGCGGGTAGGCCAGGTCGGGGCCATGGTTGTACACCTCCGACCATCCGTCGATCCCCTCCTCGGTGGTGATCTTGACCAGGACTCGGGGCCGGTCGCCCACCCGTTGCCGGAAGGTCTGGAGAGACTCGATCCTCATGCCACACGCTCCCCGGCCGTCTCGGGCACCAGGGAGCGCCATCGCGCCATGGAGTCCGCGACCTCGCGGGCACGGGCCTCGGACAGCGGGTGGCTGGGGGGACGGACGTCCCGTCGGCACAGCCCCATCTGGTGCATGGCCTCCTTCACCACCGACACGTTGTCGGCCGAGGCGTCGCGGGCCCGCAGCTCCTCGAAGTGGCGGATCTGCCGCCAGATCCGACTGGCGGTGTCGTAGTCGTCGTCGCGGAGCGCGGCGAGCAACGTGAGGGAGACGGCAGGGGCGACGTTGACCAGGCCGGAGGTGAAGGCTCGTGCCCCCGCCTGCCAATAGGCCGGAGCGTATGACTCGGCCAGGCCCGCGATCCACAGCAGCCCCTCGGCGGCTTCCGCCCGTGTGGTGGCGAACGCGACCGGATCGGGGACGGAGTACTTCAGCCCGACGACATTCGGCGCCCGTTCCACCAGGCGGGTGATGTGTGCACCGGTGATCGCGCGCTTGGTGAGGTAGGGCAACACCGCGGTGTCGGGCACGGATTGGGCGATCCGTGCGTTGTACTCGACCCAGCCGTCCGCCGCCAGGTACGGCACGACGGGCTGATGGATCATGATCGCGTCCGCACCCGAGTCGCGGGCGAAGCGCGCGTCGGAGATGGCCGTCTCGATGTCGAGCCCCACTCCGGCGACGATCGTCGTGGCACCTGCTGAGGTGCTTGCCGCGGCGCCGTCGCGGGCCGTGAGGACGCACGCCAGCACCTGGCGGCGTTCGTCCGGGGAGAGGGCGTGGAACTCACCGGTATTCCCGTTCGGCGTGAGCACGGTGACCCCGTTGCGGATCAGGCGGGCTGCCAGCGAGACGGTCAGGTCGTGGTCGACCGCTCCCTCCTCGTCGTACGGGACGACGGGGATCCCGATGACGGTGCCGAGTCGCTCGATCAGTCGGGCGGTGTTGAACGAGGCGTTCACGAGGTGGTCCCTCCATGCTGCTCGGCGGCGTCCGCCGGGTGGTCCTGGCTCTCGGTGAGGGGCTTGACGCGTACCCAGAACAGGTAGATCGCCGCGCTGGCCAGACAACTCGCCGCCGCGCCGAGCAGCGGGCCCACATAGGACCCGTCGCTCGATGCCAGGAACAGTCCGATGGCGATGGGGCTGAGGAGGTTGCCCACCTGAGAGCCGAAGTTCTGGAAGCCGGCCACCGCGCCGACGCACTCCGATGATCGCGCCACTTCCGCCGGGAGGCTCAGGATCGCCGCGCCGGCGAAGGAGTGGGCGGCGCTGCTGACCGTCAGGACCACCATCAGCACCACATTGCTCTGGATGAACGGGGCAAAGCCGATGCAGGCGCTCAGGCCGAGCCCGGCGACGATGGGAACCTTCCGGGCCAGGTTCGGAGAGGCTCCGGACGCCAGCATCCGGTCGGACACGATGCCGCCGAGCACGGTGGAACCGATCGCGATGAGCGACGGGATCCACCCCACCATGCCGAAGTCCGCTTCGGAGAATCCACGGTCGTCGAGCAGATAGCTGGGATACCACGTGAGGAAGAACGCCCCGGCGAGCGAGCGGAACACATAGCCGACCGTCAACGCCCACACCTGGGAGTCGGTCAGCAACTCCCGCCACGGGACGGTGACACCGGCCGATTCCACGGGCGCCTCCCCGCGCCGGTCGGACCGGATGAGGGCCAATTCCGCCGCGGAAACGCGCGGATGCTCCTCGGGTTCGCGGTAGACGACGGCCCACCCCACGAGCCACAGGAGACCCGCCACACCGATCACGACGAAGGACAGACGCCAGCCGCCGAACAAGGTCAGCGCCGTCACCACCGGTATCGATAGCGTCGTACCGATCTGCTGGCCCATGTCGAACAGGCTGGACGCGAAGGCCCGCTCCCTGCGCGGAAACCACCGCGAGACGATCTTGATGTTGGCCGGCTGCACCGGCGCCTCGCCGATACCGAGGCCGAGGCGGAACACCATGACCGATCCGACCCCGCGCGCGAAGGCCATCAGCGCCGTCCAGATCGACCACCAGCCGACCGCGATGGGGTAGATGACCCTCGGACCGAAGCGATCCAGCAGCCAGCCGGAAGGAATCTGGAACAGGGCGTAGGTCCAGAAGAACGCCGAAAGCATCACCCCTTGCACGGCGGAGCTGATGTGGAAGTCTTCCGACATATGAGGCATCGCCACGCTCAGCGCGGCACGGTCGAGATAGGCGATCGTGAGGCCGAGCGCCGAGAAGCCGACGATCGTCCATCGCATGCGGCTGTGCTGCCGAGACGGTGACACCGGGGATCTCCCGGCCTTGGACAAGGGCACGCTGGATAGGGGCACCATCGCTCCCGAAGTTGGATAGGCTCCCCCATAGAGGGAGCATGGAGACTCTCTGTCGCGGCCCGGGATCTTGGCGGTGAACGGGCCGCATCTCACATCGTCAGTGGATGAGCGGCTGCTGTCTGTTCAGTCGGCCCGGCTGTCGGCCGAGCGGCCGGCGCGGCTGACGTACCCCCGTAACGTAATGGACATGGAGCCACCAATCCGGGCATTACAGCCTCTCGTATATGACGTACGATGCACGACGCGATGAAGGTAGAAGCGCTCAGGAATATTCGTCAACGCTTTTGACAAACTCCGTGGCCGGGGCCGACGGTGACGGCGTGCCAGTCCTGCTTCAGCCTTCCGCCCGCGGCTGCCCGGTCTTGCCGAGGGTGTTCCGGGTGCGGAAGTGGAAGGCGCACCTGGCTGTCGCCCGCCACGCATCGCGCGGTCCACGAGGCGCTCCGCGGCGACACCGTGCTGGATCACCGGGTCCACGAGGCGCTGACGGAGACCCTCGCGGAGGGCCCGCTGCTGCCCGACCGGCCGCCGGCCGAGCCGGGGGTGGGCACACTGGGCCGGTACGCCGCCCAACGGGAAACCGACCACATCCCCCGACGACGAACCTCGAGGCGGCTTGCCGAAACGGCAAGATTCCTCGCCACTTCGTGACACCTGTGCCGATACTGGCCCCGCCGACACCGAGGGCCGCCCGAACGAGCGCCACACGAGGAGTACGCCGTGCCCACCGCCTCCCGCCGCAAGGACACCCCTCCGCCCCGCACCGCGAACAGCGAAGCGGACGTCCTGCGCGGATTCCTCGACTATCTGCGTGTCTCGATCGCCGCGAAAGTCGACGGAGCCGCGGAACCCCAGGTCCGGACACCGGCAGTGCCCTCGGGCACGAGCCTGCTCGGCCTGCTCAACCATCTGATCGCCGTCGAGAGCGCGACATTTCTCGGCGAGAAGATCACTGATTGGCAGGCGACGCTCCGCCCCGCCCCTGAGGACAGCGTCTCCGACGTCGTCACGCGCTACCGGGCGACCGTCGAGCGCGCGAACAAGGTGCTCGACGCCTGCACGGATCTCGGCGCGCCACTGCCCCGGCCGGGGCGTCCGGGCCCGGCGCCGAGCGTTCGCTGGGCACTCACCCACATGATCGAGGAAACCGGCCGCCACGCCGGTCACGCGGACATCCTGCGCGAACTCATCGACGGCAGCACCGGGCGCTGAGCCTCCTTCCGCCTGGCGCTGTAGGCGGAGAATCCGGCGAAGGACATCCGGCCGCGCTGCTGCTCATCTGGACGATCGCACCGGAGCGCCGGGCCCTCATCGCGGGAAGCAGAGCCCTGACCAGGACGTCGACCCTGCCGTGACGGCTCACCACGTCCCGCACGGTGGCCTCGATCCCGCGGCCTCGGTGATCGCCTGGCCGAAGCCGCTGGAGCGCCAGCTCGGCGCGCCGCTGTTCGTACGGGACGGCAGGAGTGTCCGGCTCACACCGGTGGGCGCCGCGCTGCTGCCGCACGCCCAGCAGGTGCTCGCCGCGTGGGACGCCGCGCGGGACGCGGTCGAGCAGGCCAAGGCCGGGCAACGCACGACCCGCATCGTGGGATGAGCACCAGTCCGGGCCGCGGCGGTCTGCTGCCCGGGACGTGGTCGACTTCGCCGACCTGCTGGACGAGCCGTTCCTCGCGCTGCCGCCGAGCGACGGGGCGCTGCGGGACTACTGGCTCGCCACGGACGCCCGTGACGGCAGGCCACCGGTCGTCGGTGCCGAGATCGCCAGCACCGAGGAGACGTACGAGGCGCTGGTGGACGGGCGCGGGGTCTGCCTGCCGCCCGGCGGGAACGCACCGCTCATCACCCTGGGCGGCGTCGTGACCCGGCCGGTGCGCGGCATCTCGCCCAGTCAGCACGCACTCGCCCGGCGCGCCGACGACCGCCGTCCCCTGGAGCTGGACTACGTACGTGCGTGCAGGGAGGCGACCGGGCAGTCCTCAGCCGGAGCCTGACCTGGAGTCCGCCGCCTGGCCGGACCACACCCGTCAGGCGGCCCGTCCACGCGACGCATGGCATTCCCGGTCGCGGGGCGTCACGCCATGCCGACGACGAGCAGGACGAATGCCGCGATGATGACGCCGACGCGCAGGCAGTGGAACCGGTTAGGACGCGACAGCCACGGGCATACCGGGAGTGTCACGAAGGAGCTGCTAGCGTCCGGCACCGTGAGCGACAGCGTGTACGTGGGCAATGCGGGCAAGGATGCGGCACTGGACCGGGGGTGGCTCCTCGGACACTTCAAGGACGTCGGCGATCCGCGCCACAGCGAGGCCGTGGAGATCAAATGGGGCGTCCACCCTCGTGGCGACGAACGGGCGGAGTGGGTGAGGGGCGAGGAACGCACGGCTCTCCTGGTTCTCATCAGCGGCCGTTTCCGCGTGGAACTCCCCGGCCGCGACGTTCTTCTGGAAGAGCAGGGTGATTACGTCGTGTGGGGGCACGGAGTCGACCATTCATGGTTCGCGGAGGAAGAGTCGGTGGTGCTGACCGTCCGATGGCCGTCCGTGCCCGGTTACGCGGTGGCAGAGAACGGTGAAGCGCGGCCGCGGAGCTGAGTACGCCGGACACCATCCGCTCCTCGGCCACTGAAGACGGGGAGATCACCATGACACGCGATGCCGACGAGGGGCTCGTGGCCGCACACCTGGGCCTGCCCGAGGCCACAGGCAGCCGAAGGATGGACTGGGCGGCGATGCCGCGCGAGGTGACGGCTCGGATCGGGCGGCTGCTCGGCAGCCCGGTGGCCCATGCGATCAGCCAGCGGGGCGGGTTTTCCGAGGGGCTCGCCGCACGAGTGCGTCTGGAGAACGGCAAGCGTGCGTTCGTCAAGGCGGCCGGCTCACTGATGGCACCGGCGGTGGCGGACTTCCACCGCCGGGAGATCGCCGTGTCCGAGCGGCTTCCCAGGGAGGTGCCGGCGCCGCGGTTGCTCGATGCGTACGACGACGGCACCTGGGTCGTGCTGGCCTTCGAGGAGATCCTGGGACACCTGCCCGCCCAGCCGTGGCAGCGGGAGGAACTCGACAGAGTGCTCGCGGCAGTGACCGACATGGCGGAGGTCCTGACGCCATCGCCGGTGAATGAGGCGATCCTGGGCAAGCCGCGCTTGGGAGGATGGCGGGCGATGGCGGACGACGCCGCTGTCAGGGACAAGCTCGGGGAGCTGTCACCGTGGGCGGCCCACCATGTCGACCAACTCGCCGCCCTGGAGGAGAGCGCTTCGCTGGCCGGCGCCACTCTCCTGCACGGAGACTTGTACCCGTTCAACATCATGCTGACCGCGGACCGTGTCTTCGTCGTCGACTGGCCGCACGCCTGGATCGGCCCCCGTCACTGTGACGTGGTCACCCTGGTGTCGAGCGCCTCCCTCAGCGGCGTGGACCCGCGGCCGATCGCCGAGAACCACCCGCTGACCCGCGATCTCGACCCCGTCCAGATCAACGAGGTGCTCGCCCTGCACGCCGGTTTTCTCCTGCGGACCGCTGCCGCGGCCGGGTCGGCCGCCGATCCCAACATCGTGGCCATGATGAACGCATTGGGCCTTGCCTCACTGCGCTGGCTGCGCAGTGCTCAGCCGTAGGCATACCGGCGACCGGGCGGGGCGGGCCCGTCCGGTCGCCGGGGTGGTCAGCCTGTGGTGTCCCATTTCCAGGCGCCGCAGTCCGATCTCGAACAACGACAGGACGCCGACTTCCGTCACCGCGACGCGTGCGCGCCGTTCGTACGGTCGCGATGGTGCCCCCTGCCGCGAGAACGGTTCGTGGCGAGGGCACCATCGCGTGGGCTATCCGCCGGCCGCTGTGAACCGGGTCGCCCGGTAGGGGTCCAGCACGTCCACCCTGACGTCGTCCAGGACCTCCGTGGCCAGCAGTTGCGCGAGACAGGGGCCGAGGGTGATACCCGCGTTCGTGGTGACGCTGTGGACGTTGTGGTACTGGGGGCTGCGGCCGATGACGGGCAGGCCGTCGGCGGGAACGATGCGGCGCCCGACGGTGACCTTCTCGATCTCCGCCCGCCGCAGCGGCGGCAGCACCGCGGCCGCGTCGGCCAGGAGCCCCTCGCCGTCCAGCCCCGCCGGGTCGGAGACCGGCGTGCCGGTGTAGTGCCTGGCCAGCACCACCCGCCCGTCCGTGCGCTGGATGGCGTGGATGTCCGAGGAGAGCAGTACCCGCTCCAGGAAGGGCGGCAGCGGGGCGAGATGGACGATGGTGCCGGAGGAATCGGCCAGCGGCACGGTGACGCCCAGCGGGTCCAGCAGTGCGGGCGAGTCCGCACCACAGGCGACGACCACGTGGTCGCACTCGATCCGCCCGCTCGAGGTGACCACGGCGCGGGCGCGGTCCCCGGCGCCCTCGACAGCCGTGACGTCGGCGCCGTAGCGGAAGTCCACCCCGAGCCTCGTGCCGGCGTCCACCAGTGCGGCGACGGCTCCGGCGGGGTCCACGGACCCCTCGTCGGGTGTGAAGAAGCCGACGGCGTCGTCGGCGACGACGGCGCCGGGGAGCAGCTCCCTGGCCTCGGTGGCGGTGATGGCACGGGAGGGACTGCCCCAGGCCAGCCGACGGCGCAGGTCGTCGCGGAGAAGGTCGTGTTCCGCGCCGTGGCCGGGTGCGAGCTGCACCGTTCCGCCCCAGCGGACCGCCAGGGCCTCGCCGATCTCGTGGTGCAGCCGCCGCCAGGCGCCGAGCGCGAGACGGTGCAGTCCGAAGTAGTGCCGGGACGTGCCGTCCGACAGCGAGGTGCCGTTGCGGAAGTACGTCTGGTTGGTGAGCCAGGCGAAGGCGGCGGACGTGGCCCCGGCCGCGGGACCCTCGCGGTCCAGGACGGTCACACGGGCGCCACTCAGGGCGAGCTGCCGGGCCAGCGTCGTACCGACGATGCCGGCGCCGACGACCACCACGTGGGCGGGGGAAGGGAGGGGTGGCATGAGTCTCCTTGCTCGTTGTGGTCTGTCTGCGGTTTCGGGTGGACTGTCAGGTGGGCTACTGGGCCGGTTGGCCCGGCCGTGTGGTGTCGGCCGGCTGCCGCGGTCCGTGGCCCCGCTCCTCGGCCCCGCTCGCCTGGGCGAGGCTGAGCCGGCGGGTTTCCGGCGCCATGCGCCACGAGACGGCGAGCCCGATCATTCCGATGCCCGCCGCGATGTACAGGCCGGTGCCGGCGCCCCATCGGTCGGTGGTGAGGGGCAGGAGGAAGGTGCCCGTGGCCGATCCGATGCGGCTCACGGCAGTGGCCACGCCCATGCCCGTGCCGCGCAGATCGGTGGGGAAGAGCTCGTTGGGGTAGACGAACTGCAGCGCGGCGCCGGCCGCCTCCGCCAGGTTGAACACGATGAACAGCGTGATCACCAGCCCGCTGGTGGCCCATGGATTGACCCCGAGAACCAGCAGCGCCACGGTGAACACGGCCGTGGAGGCGAGCAGCAGCGTCCTGCGGCCGAGTGCGTTGATGACGAGCATGCCGAGGGCGGTGCCCACGATCGCGAATGACTGCACCAGCACGCTGGCCCCCAGCGCGTTGCCGACCCCGAGCGAGGTGAGCAGTTGCGGCTGGAAGGTCTTCACCGCGAACGAGGGCGCCACCTGGCAGACCCAGAAGATCGAGCAGAACGCCAGCATCGGCCCGTAGCCGCGGCGGAACAGCTCACCGATGCCGCTCAGCGCCAGACCCTTCCGCACGGGGGCGGCGCGTGTCTCGGCGGCCAGCGCGTCGAAGTCGGCCTGCGGCCCCAGGTGTTTGGTGACGACCTCGCGCGCTTCGTCGGCGCGGCCGACGCTCAGCAGCCAGCGCGGGGACTCGGGGGCGCCCAGCCGCAGCAGCAGGAAGACGAGCGAGGGTACGGCCGCACTGGCCAGCATCCAGCGCCAGGCTCCGTCACCGAGACCGGCCATCAGGTAGCCGACGGCGTAGCTCGCGGTGAAACCCACCCACAGGACCAGCACCAGCGAGGCCAGCACCGGCCCGCGCAGCCGCCGGGGCAGGAATTCGGTGGCCAGGGCCGTGGCGATGGGGTAGTCGGCGCCGAGCGCGACCCCCATGACGAAACGCATGAGGAACAGGGACACGGCGTCCACGGCGAAGAACTGGAGCGCGGAACACACCACGAACACCATGAGGTTCACGGTGTACATTCCGCTGCGTCCGAGCCGGTCGGTGAGCGGGCCGAAGATCAGGCCGCCGAGGAACATGCCCATCAGTGCCGAGGCACCGATGAGCCCTTCGCCCAGCGAGCCCATTCCCAGGTCCGTGGCGATCGTGGGCAGCGCCACCGCGATGATGCCGAGGAGATAGCCGTCGCAGAAGGGGCCGCCCGCGGCGACGAAGGCGACCTTGCGATGGAATCGGCAGGTGGGCAGGTCGTCCAGGGGAACTTTGCGCGTGTCCACGGTGTCTCATCTCCCCAGGGGAATCGGCAGTCGGATGTGACGTAGGTCTCCGGCCGGTGGACACACGTTAGGCCGGGCTTAAGATGCCTGTCACGCTGAAGTTTTCGACACCGAATATCGACGGGATCGATATGTTCGTCGTAGAGGAGGTCGAGACTTTCCTCGCGATCGCCCGCTCGGGAAGCCTCGCCCAAGCCGCCCGGATCGTGCACACCTCCCAGTCGACCGTGAGTTACCGGCTGGAACGGCTGGAAAAGCGCCTGGGGCGGCGTCTTGTCCTCCGGGCACGAGGAGCGAAGGGGATCGGGCTGACGGCCGCGGGTGAGCGCTACCGCGAGCTCGCCGAGCAGTGGGAGCGACTCGTCGGCGAGGCCGCCCGGATCCGCGAAGCGCCGGACGCGGCCCTGGCCATGGGTGGCGCCGACGCCATCAGCATCTATGTGTTCGACTCGCTCGTCGGAGAACTTCGCACGCGGCTCCCCCAGTTGCGACTCACCCTGGAGAGCGGGCGCAGCACAGCGCTGTGCGACCGCGTGGTCGCCGGCCATCTCGACGTCGCCTTCGTCTTCTACGAGCCGGTCCACACCGACCTCCGGGTGCGTCCACTCGCCCGGTATCCGATGCTCGCCGCCGTCAACTCACCATCGATGGACGACGAATACCGGGACATCACCGGGGCGCTGCCGCTCTCCGCGCTGTCCCGGTCGAACGAGATCTACCTGCCCTGGGGCCCCGACTACGACCTGTGGCGGGAGCGGAACCTGCTGCGGGAGCCCGTCCACACCGTCACCATGGTGCATACGCTGCCGCCCCTGATGCGCACCCCGGACTGCTGGACCGTCGCCCCCTCCTTCATGGCCGACGACCTGAAGGCGCGAACGGGATGCCGTGTCGTCCCACTGCGCGACGGGCCACCTGACCGGACCATCTACTGGGTGGAGCACAAGCGCCGCCGGGCCGACAACGCCACGGCGTTGCGAGCCCTGGAAGACCTGCTCGCCCGGCGTTGAAGCGGTGGTCCACGGCGTATCCCAGCGCTTCCGGTCCGGCCCGCGGTCCGCGCGGTGTGAGCTCAGCGGTGAAGAAGCATCAGCTCCGGCCACTCGAGGAAGCGGGCGATGTCCCGCAGGACGAGCGAACCGAGTTCACCGTCGACCAGACGGTGGTCGAACGACAGGGCGAGGGTCGTGGTGTCGCGCAGCCGTATGCGTCCCTTGTGTTCCCACGGCGTTCGCCGCACCTGACCGAAGCAGAGGATCGCCGCCTCACCGGGGTTGAGGATCGGTGTTCCGCCGTCGATGCCGAAGACACCGAAGTTGTTGATCGTGAACGTCCCGTTTCGCGCGCCGTCCGGGCGTGGGCCGGCCCATAGCCGACCAGGACGGGCTCGCGGGCGGGGGCGGACGGCTGCTCGTCCCGGGCACCGTCCGGGGCGGGTGGATCGGCGGGCGTTCGGAGTGTGGCGTCGGGTTCGGGCCCCGTCCGCGGGGCGGCGTCCTCCTCCACCTGGAACGCGATGATCGGCGCGCCGACGGCCACCGCCTCGCCGGCGGCACACAGGATCTCGGTGACGGTCCCGGCGTACGGGCTGGGCAGCTCCACCGCTGCCTTCGCCGTCTCGATCTCCACGATGATGTCGTTGACGCCGACCCGGTCGCCGGGTTCCACGCGCGCTCGAGGATCTCGGCTTCGGTGAGACCCTCGCCGACATCGCGGCGATTACCGCGCCCAGGCCGACGTTGACGGGCGCCTCGTGGACGACCACGACGCGTCCCGTCTTCGACGCCGAGCGGCACAGTTCGGTGGTGTCGAGCGGCGACAGGGAGCGGAGCCGGGGACGCACTTCATGCTCGCCATGCACCCACAGATCATCGGACGGCCGTCCCGGATGTGGGTCCTGGAGCAGACGATCCGGCATGTGCTGGCCTCCGGGCGCGCGGAGTTCCTGTCCTGCGTACGCCGAGCGCGTCCGTCCGGGGCTCCTCGCGGAGCGGGACGCCACATGAGCGCCGGCATCGCTCCGGGCGTCGCGATCGTCACGGGGGGCGCCAGTGGGATCGGTGCCGCCGTGGTCGCGCGGCTGCGGGCCGACGGCACCGCCGTGGTGGTGGCGGACCGGGCTCCGGCCGCGGGGGAAGAGCGGCGCCGCTACCTGATCGGCAGAGCGGGCGCGGCCGAGGAGATCGCCGAAGCGGTGGTGCTGGCCGGGGCCAACGGCTACCTCACCGGTTCCACCCTCGCCGTCGACGGCGGCCGATCGCCGCACTGAGGGACACGGCTCCCGCACCGGGCGGGAGGCAGCGGGGTTCTCAGCTCTCCTCGTCCTCCACGAGCGCGAGCAGCGGACCCCGCTCGTTCTCGGGGACGTAACCGGCGTAGTACTCGTAGAGCTTGCGCCGCGAGATGCGTGCCGCCGCCAGGCCGTCCCCCGCCCGGATCGCCTCGAGCACCTCCTGATGGTGGCGGAGCGACTCCCGCATGAGCGCCGCGCCGTTGTGCGCATGGGCGACCTTGTCCGAGATCAGCGCGAGGACGGCGCCCCTGACCACCTGGTTGCAGACCTCGATGAGGGAGTTGCGGCTGGCCACGGCCACCGCCTCGTGGAACGCGACGTCGGCCTTGCTGAACTCCTCGTACCCCGCCTCGATCGCATCCGACATGACGGCGAGGGTCCGTTCCATGGCGGACAGCTCCTCCTCGGACCGCAGCCAGGCCGCAAGAGAGCTCGCCGACCCGTCGAGGATCATGCGGAACGAGATCAGCTCGGCCATCGACACGTTGTCGAACTGGACGAGCCGGGTCATCTGCTTGGTCAGGCCGGCCGACGAGAAGGGCAGGATCTCCGGGCCGTTCGGGTCACCCGGGCGCGAGCGGACGAGGCCCTCGCTCTCCAGCACGCGCAACGCCTCGCGCACCGTGGGACGGCTGGCCCCGAACTGCGTCACCAACTCCCGCTCGCTCGGCAGGCGCTGACCGGGCTTGAGGTCACCGCGCACGATCGCCTGCTCGATCTGCTCGACGATGCGCTGGTAGAGCCGTACCGGCGAGACCTGCCGGAACTGTGCCCCGTCGCTCAAGGCTTCTCCCCTTCGGGCGTGGTCGATGTCGTCTTCTCCCCCGTGGGCGCCCCGAGGCCGCTGTCCGGCCAGCGCGGGACCGCCTCGGCAGGCCGGTTCCGTTCGTACCATGCCGCCGCCCTCAGAACGCCGAGATCGTCGAAACGGCGGCCCGCGATCTGCACCCCGATGGGCCGGCGGTCCGCGGTGAAGCCGCAGTTGACGGTCGCGGCCGGCTGGCCCGACATGTTGTACGGCGCGGTGAAGCCGATATGGGCCATGGTCTTCTCGTCCCCCGGGAAAGGCATCGGCTGCTCGGCGGGAAACGCCGCCACCGGCGCCACCGGCGAGAGCACCAGATCGTACGGGAGCGTCGCCGCCACGGTCCGCGCCTGGATGCCCATGATCTGCTGGTAGCACTGGAGAACCCTCGTGCCCGGCACATCGGCGCCCCCCTGACACCACCGGATGATGTGGGGGTGGACGCGCAGCCGGGCCTCGGGCTCCAGGGCGCGGAAGTCGTTCCAGGACCGCACCCGCCAGAACAGATCCAGGTCGTCCAGGAGCTCTTGGGTCATGAACGGCCCGACCGGCTCCACGACGGCTCCCGCCGCCTCGAAGAGCGCGGCGGTACGGTTCACCGCGGCGAGGATCTCGGCGTCGCACGGCTCCCCGCAGCCGGCGTCCAGGTGCACCCCCACCCGCAGTCCGCGTACCCCGCCGTCCAGCGCCGACCAGTCGATGTCCTGCGGCGGCAGGCTCGACCAGTCCCGGGGATCGGGTTGGCTCAGGACACGCATGAACAGGGCAGCGTCCGCCACGGTGCGGGCCATGGGTCCGGCGGCGCGCCCCAGGTACGGGGTGTCCAGCGGGATCCTCCCGTAGCTGGGCTTGAGCGTGGCGAGGCCCAGCCAGGTGCCCGGCAGCCGGATCGATCCCCCGATGTCGGTGCCGACGTGGAGCGGACCGTATCCCCCGGCGGCCGCGGCCCCCGCGCCGGAGCTGGAACCGCCCGTCGTCCACTCGGGGTTCCAGGGGCTGCGCGAAATGCCGTGCCGGCTGGAGACGCCCGAGGAGAGCATGCCCCAGTCCGGCATCACGGTCGACCCGAGTACCACCCCGCCGGATTCGAGGACGCGCGCGGTGATGGGCGCGTCCTCCTCGGGGACGACCGGTTCGGTCCCCGCGTTGCCCGAGGGCATCGGGACGCCCCTGCGGGCGACGTTCTCCTTCAGCGTCACGGGCACGCCGTCGATGAGCCCGAGCGGTTCCCCCGCCGCCCATCGGGCCTCGCTGGCCAGGGCCGCCTTGCGGGACTCGTCCGGATTCCGCACCCAGAACGCGTTGAGCACACTCTCGCGCGCCTCGATCACCGACTGGACGGCGTCGTGGACCTCGACCGGCGACACCGTGCGGTCGGCGAATCCGGCCACCATCTCGACGGCCGACATGGCGGCCAGGCCCTGTTCCGTGAGCACTCGCACTCTCCTTACTCCCCCAGCTACCGCTGGGCGGCGGCCCTCTCGCGATGCCTGAGGGCGTTCGGACCCTTGACAAGTACAGCTTCAATCGCCACGGTACCTGCCAAGTGAGCTTACTGGTCAGGCCAGTAATAACGGAAGGTGCCACCATGACGCGGGACACCAAGGTCGTACGGCTCGCCGTCATACCGGGCGACGGCATCGGCCCCGAGGTGGTCGCGGCGACCGTGCCTGTCCTCCGGGCCGCCCTGGAGGCCGACGGCCACCGGCTCGAGGTGACCGCATTCGACTGGGGAGGCGATCGGTACCTCCGGCGGGGCGCGGCGATGCCGGACGATGCGGCCGACCTCGTCAAGCAGACGGACGCCGTGCTGTTCGGCGCCGTCGGACGGCCCGATGTGCCGGAGCACGAACTGGTCTGGGGCCTGATCATCGGCCTGCGGCAGCAACTCGACCTCGCCGTGAACCTCCGCCCGGTGCGCGCGTTCCCCGGCGTTCCCACCAAGGTGCGCGACACCGATGGCGTGGACCTGGTGATCGTGCGCGAGAACACCGAGGGCGAGTACGTGGGTGCCGGCGGGGTGGCGCACGCCGGGAGCGGACACGATCTGGGCATCGAGGTCGCCGTGCACTCCCGTCGCGCCATCGAGCGGGCGGCGCACCATGCCTTCGACCTGGCCGCCCGGCGGTCGGGCCGCCTGTGCCTGGTGACCAAGTCCAACGCGATGCGGTACGGCTATCCGCTGTGGGACCGGGTGGTCCGTGAGGTCGGCGAGCAGTACCCGCACGTCGAGCTGGAAAACGTGCTGGTCGACGCCATGGCCGCCCGTATGGTCCAGGCTCCGCGCTCGCTCGACGTACTGCTCGCGAGCAACCTCTTCGGCGACATCCTGTCCGACCTCGCCGCGGTGCTCGCGGGCGGTATGGGCATGGCACCCAGCGCCAACGTCCTGCCGGGCGGGGACGTGCCGGGCATCTACGAACCCGTCCACGGCTCCGCGCCCGACATCGCCGGGAAGGGCGTGGCGAATCCGGTGGCCTGCATGCTCTCCGGTGCGATGCTGCTCGACGACCTCGGACACACCGGCGCGGCCCGCCACGTCCGCGACGCGGTGGCGGGCGCCTTGCGGGATACCGGACACCACACGGCCGACCTCGGCGGGAACGCCACCACGGCGGACGTGGCATCAGCCGTTCTGCACACGATGGAAGGCCAGGGGTAGAACGTATGAGACATCACAAGCGGCCGGCGCGAGGTACCGGGGCGGTCGCAGCCACGCTCGCATGCCTGCTGCTGGCATCCTGCTCGGCCGGTTCCACCGCGACCGGCGGCAGCGCGGGGAAGAACTCCCTGAACATCGGCCTCACCGCCGAGCCGGCCAACTTCGACTTCACCAAAACCGAAGGTGCCGCCATTCCGCAGGCACTGCTCTACAACGTCTACGAGAACCTGGTGAAGCTGGACCAGTCCGGGAAGATCCGGCCACAACTGGCCACGTCCTGGAGCCTGTCCAAGGACCGCAGGACGTACACGTTCCACCTGGTGAAGAACGCCACGTTCAGCAATGGCGCACGGTTCACGGCCGAGGACGCCAAGTTCTCCATCGAACGCGTCACAACCGACTGGACGCTGGTGCAGAAGACACAGATGGATGTCGTCGACACGGTGCGGGCCGTGTCGCCCACCGAACTCAAGGTCACCCTGAAGCGGCCGAGCAACGACTGGCTGTACCGGATGACCACCCGCGTCGGCGCGATGTTCAGCCGGACCGGGGTGAGCAAGCTGGCCACCGAGCCGGTGGGCACCGGCCCGTATGTGGTGAAGAACTGGAACCGCGGCGACTCGATCACGCTGGCCCGTCGTCCTGGCTACTGGGGACGCACACCACACTTCGCGTCGGTCACCCTCAAGTACTTCAAGGACCCGACGGCCATGAACAACGCGCTGCTCACGGGCACCATCAATGTGATCGGCCAGATGCAGTCCCCGGAGTCCTTGTACCGGTTCCAGAACAACTCGAAGTACAAGGTCATCGAGGGCACGACCAACGGCGAGGTGGTCCTCTCGCTCAACAACGGCTCGGGCCCGATGAAGAATCCGAAGGCCCGCCAGGCGGTCCGCTACGCCATCGACCACAAGGCCCTGATGGACACCTGCTGGGCAGGTCGCGGCAAGCTCATCGGCAGCATGGTCCCGCCGACCGACCCGTGGTACCAGAACCTCACCAACCTGTATCCGTACGACCGGGACAGGGCCAAGAAGCTCGTCAAGCAGTCCGGCGAAGCCGGGCGTACGCTGCGGCTGCGGATTCCGACGCTGCCGTATGCCACCGCGTGCGGCACCGTGGTCAAGAGCCAGCTCGAACAGGCCGGGTTCAAGGTCAAGCTGGACCAGCTGGAGTTCCCCGCCGCCTGGCTGACCACCGTGTTCAAGAACGCCGACTACGACATGTCCATCATCGGCCATGTGGAGCCCCGCGACATGCAGACGGTGTTCGGGAACGAGAAGTCCTACATCCGCTACGACAACCCCGAGTTCCGGGCGTTGCTGGCGAAGGCGGACCAGGGCACCCGGGAGCAGCAGATCACCGACATGCGGGCGGCTGCCCGGCTGGTGTCCAAGGACGCGGCGGCCGACTGGCTGTTCCTGCTGCCGAACCTGATGGTGGCGGACAAGGACATCACCGGCCTGCCCGTGAACTCCGTGTCCGAGTCACTGGACCTCACCGGCCTGGGCCGGTCCTGAAAGGCGGCGTGAACCAATGATCGTCCGTCTCGTACAGCGGATCGGGATCCTCCTGGCCAGCCTGGCCGTGAGCTCCGTATTGGTGTTCGCGTTCATGGCGGTGCTGCCGGGGGATCCGGCCCGTGTCGCCCTCGGAACCAGTGCGTCGGACTCGGCGGTGGCGCAACTGCGCGAGCAGTTCGGGCTCGACCGGCCACTCGTGGCCCAGTACCTCCACTGGGTACACGGGCTGCTGACCTTCGACCCGGGGGACTCCTACATCTCCCACGCGCCCATCGGCCCGCAGCTCGCCGACCGCCTCCAGGTCACCCTGTGGCTCGTCGGCACCGGAATGGTGATCGCCTGCGTCCTGGCCCTCCCCATGGGCACGCTCATGGCCGTGCGGCACCGCAAGCCGTCCGGGCTCCTTCTCTCGGCCCTGTCCCAAGTCGGCGTGGCCATCCCGGCCTTCCTCGCCGGTATCCTCCTGATCACCGTGTTCGCGGTGGGGCTCGGATGGCTGCCGGCGAACGGCTGGACACCTCCGGTGCAGGATCCGGTCCTGTTTCTCAAACAACTGGTGATGCCCGCGCTGTCGCTCGGCATCGTGCAGGCCGCGGTGCTCACCCGCTATGTCCGCAGCGCCGTGCTCGATGTCCTCCGGGAGGACTATCTGCGCACCGCTCGCGCCAAGGGACTCCGCCCGACGCGGGCACTGCTGCGGCACGGGCTGCGGAACGCGGCGGTGCCCGTGGTCACCGTCCTGGCCCTGCAGCTCGCCACGCTGCTGGTGGGCTCCGTCGTCATCGAACGGGTCTTCGTCATCCCCGGGCTCGGCAGCCTGCTGCTGGACAGCGTCGCCAACCGGGACCTCATCGTGGTGCAGGACGTGGTCATGATCATCGCAATGGCGGTGCTGCTCGTGAACTTCCTGGTGGACATGGTCTATCTGCTGATCGACCCGCGGCTCAGGGGAGGTGCGTCATGAGCGCTCCGGACATCGAAGCCACCGTCGCGTCCGCGGTGCCCACCGGCCGCCGCCGTCGCCGCCCGCTCACGGGCAGCCTCCTGGTGGGCGGGCTCATCGTCGCGGTCGTGATCGGCATGGCGCTGCTGTCCTTCATATGGACACCGCACGACCCGACCCTGGTGAATCCCTCGGTGCGGCTCCAGGAGCCGTCGCCGGACTACTGGTTCGGCACGGACAAATTCGGCCGCGATGTGTTCAGCCAGATCCTGATGGGCTCGCGCACCACGCTGTTCGTCGGCTTCGTGGCGGTAGGAGTCGCCGCCCTGGTCGGTGTGCCCCTCGGCATCGTCGCCGGAATGGCGCCCCGCTGGTTCGGCGAGCTGCTGATGCGCGGCAACGACCTGCTTCTCGCCTTCCCGGCACTCCTGCTGGCCATCATGTTCGCGGCCGTGTACGG
This sequence comes from Streptomyces yongxingensis, assembly GCF_055597465.1. Taxonomy (NCBI): domain Bacteria; kingdom Bacillati; phylum Actinomycetota; class Actinomycetes; order Kitasatosporales; family Streptomycetaceae; genus Streptomyces; species Streptomyces yongxingensis. The sequence continues at coordinate 10,587,823 of NZ_CM145717.1, read as the reverse complement.
CGCCGGCACGCTGGTCGCGATGATCGCCATCGGCATCGCGTCCATCCCCCACTTCGCCCGGCTGATCCGTGGCGGCACGTTGCAGGTCATGAAGACCGAGTACGTCATCGCCGCGCGCGCGGCGGGCCGTGGGCCGTTCGCGATCGCCGTGCGGCATGTCCTGCCCAACGTCAGCAGTCTCGTCATCGTGCAGGCGTCGGTCGGTTTCGCCATCGCCGTACTCGCCGAAGCCGCGCTGTCCTTCCTGGGCTTCGGGACCCCGCCCCCCACACCGTCCTGGGGCCGGATGCTCCAGGAGAGCCAGGAGCTGCTGTCGATCGCGCCCCGGCTCGCCGTGTTCCCGGGCGCCGCGATCGCGGTGGCGGTGCTCGGATTCAATCTGCTCGGTGACGGTCTGCGCGACCGTTTCGACCCCAAGCTGGAGGACCGCCGATGACCCCGGCACCCGACACGGCACCCGCCACCGCATCGGCCTCCGGGCGGGGCTCCGCCGACTGCCCCGATGACGTACTGACCGTGCGGAACCTCGGCGTCACGGTGGGCGGCCGCAAGCTCGTCGAAGACGTCGGCTTCACCATCCGGGCGGGCGAGCGGGTCGGCCTGATCGGAGAGTCGGGGTCGGGCAAGTCGCTGACCGCGCTGAGCGTCATGGGCCTGCTCCCCGAGGGGTTGCGGACCTCGGGTTCGGTACGGCTCGCCGGAGTGGGCCATGACCTGGTGGGTGCCGACGAGGCGCGGATGTCCCGGGTGCGGGGCAAGGAGATCGCCATGGTCTTCCAGGAGCCCATGACCGCGCTGAACCCCACGATGAGGGTCGGGCGGCAGATCGCCGAGGTGCTGCTGATCCACCGGACCAGGCCCGACCGCGCGTCCGCCCGGGCCGCCGCCGTGGAACTGCTCGCCCAGGTGGGGCTTCCCGATCCGGCGGCCGCCGCGCTGGCCTACCCGCACCAGTTCTCCGGGGGCCAGCGGCAGCGGGTGGTGCTGGCCATCGCCCTCGCGAACGACCCGGCGCTCCTGGTCTGCGACGAACCCACCACCGCGCTCGACGTCACGGTGCAGGCGCGGGTGCTCGACCTGATCGTGCGGGGCGTCCAGGACCGCAGGTCGGCCATGCTCTTCATCACCCATGACCTGGCCGTGGTGGCCACCGCCTGCGAGCGGGTCATGGTCATGTACGGAGGGCGGCTGGTCGAATCCGGCCCGGTCCGGGAGGTGTTCACCCGGCCCCGGCACCGCTATACCCAGGGCCTGATCGGCGCGTCGGATCTGACCGTGGTCGACGACCGCGGCCGGCTGGCCACGATCCCCGGGTCGGTTCCGGCGGCGGGACAGTTCCCCGCCGGATGCGTCTTCAGAAACAGATGCGCCCAGGCGACCGACGTGTGCGCCACCAGACCGGAATGGGTCCCGACCGGGCCGGACTCCGGCTACGCCTGCTTCCACCCGGTGCCCGGGAGCGGCACACACGGGACCGGCACCCCCACGAACCAGGAGGCCGGCCGTGGCTGAGCAGCCGACCAGCGCCCCCCTCGCGTCCGAGTCGCCCACCGGCCCCGTGGACGCCATCAGCGTCCGCGACGTCACCCGCGTCTACGGGCGGCCTCGTACCTCACTGCGCCGCCCCAGCCCGTCGGTGCGTGCCCTGCGCGGGGTCAGCTTCGACATCCCGCAGGGGGAGCGGTTCGGCATCGTGGGCGAGTCGGGGTGCGGGAAGTCGACACTGCTGCGGATCCTGGCCGGGCTCGACCGCCCCACCAGCGGCAGCGTCGCGATCGACGGCCGGGACATCACCGGGCTCCGGGAGAGACAGCTCACGTTCGTCCGCGAGCGGCTCCAGCTCGTGTTCCAGGATCCGATGAGTTCGCTGGACCCGCGCATGCGCGTGGGCGACATCGTGGCCGAGCCGCTCGTGGCGCAGGGGCACCAGAACCGCCGGGAGCGGGTGGCCGAGTTGCTCGAGGCCGTCGGCCTGCGAGCCGACGCGGCGGACCGGTATCCGCACCAGTTCTCCGGTGGCCAGCGGCAGCGCATCTCGATCGCGCGCGCCCTCGCCCCGCGTCCGAAGATCATCGTGGCCGATGAGCCGGTGAGCGCCCTGGACGTGTCCGTACGGGCCCAGGTGCTCAACCTCATCGCCGACCTCGTCGACGAGCTGTCCCTCACGCTGGTCTTCGTCTCCCACGACCTGTCCGTGGTCCGCCATGTGTGCGACCGGGTCGCGGTCATGCACGCGGGACAGATCGTGGAGAGCGGGTCCACGGAGCAGGTGTACGAGGACCCACAGCATTCCTACACACGCAGGCTGATCGCCGCCGTTCCGACCCTGGGCAAAGCACTGTCCGGGGTGTCGGCGGCCGACCTCAACCGGGAGTAGCGACCGTGACCACCCACGTCAAACCCGCCGCCGGCGAATCCCCCGTGGTGGGGGAGTTTCCCGAGGGTCTTCCCATCGGCGACCACTGGGTCGAGGCCCCCGCCACCGAGGACGTCCGCTTCCCCTACGACGGGACGCTCGTCGCCCGGGCCCCCGTCGGGGACACCGGTCTCGCACGCCAGGCGGTGGACGCCGCCCTCGCGGTGCGCGAGCGGGTCGGACGGCTCCCCTCGCACACCCGCAGGGCCGCGCTGCTCGCCACGCACGAGGCGATCGCCTCGCGACGCGCGGACTTCGAGCGGCTTCTGGTCCTGGAGACCGGAAAGCCGCTGGTCGACTGCCGTGTCGAGGTGGACCGCACCCTGCTGACCCTGCTGACGGCGGCCGAGGAGGTGGCCCGGCTGCACGGGGAGACGGTGCCGCTGGACCTGCTGCCGTCGGGCGAGGGCCTGTTCGGCTTCTGGACCCGCAAGCCGATCGGCGTGGTGGTGGGCATCGCGGGCTTCAACTACCCGCTGTTGCTCGCCGCGCACAAGGTCGCGCCATCCCTGGCCGCCGGCTGCCCGGTCATCGTCAAGCCCGCCCCGCAGACACCGCTGGCCACCCTGTGGCTGGTGCACCTCCTCCGCGAGGCCCTCGGCGCCGCCGACGCACCGCAAGCCGCGGTCCAGTTGGTGACCGGGGGCCCCGAGGTGGGTGTCGCGCTGACCACCGACCGCCGGATCGGTGCGGTGTCCTTCACCGGTTCCGCCGCCGTGGGCCATCGGATCGCCCGGGACGCGGCACCCACCAAGGTGCTGCTCGAACTCGGTTCCAACGCCGCCCTGGTGGTGGCCGCCGACGCCGACCTGGACGCCGCCGCCGACGCGGTGGTGCGCGGCGGGTACTACGCGTCGGGCCAGGCGTGCATCAGCGTGCAGCGGGTCATCGTGGTGGACGCCGTGCGCGAGGAGTTCATGGCCCGTCTGACGGAGCGCGTGGCCCAGGTGGCCGTGGGCGACCCCCGCGACCCGGCGACGCGCGTCTCGGCACTCATCGACGAGCGGTCGACCGAGCGGGTCCGCGCATGGCTGGACGAGGCGGTGGCGGCGGGGGCCTCGCTCGTCGCGGGGGGCGGTGTCACCGACGGGGTGATCGAGCCCACCGTGCTGCTCGACGTGGATCGCGCCCTCCCCGTGTGGAACGAGGAGGTCTTCGCCCCCGTGGTCGCGGTACGGTCCGTCCCCGATCTGGACACGGCCCTCGACCTGGTCAACGACTCGCGCTACGGACTGCACGCGAGCGTCTACACCAGCGCCCTGGAGACGGCGTTCACCGCTCTCGACCGCCTGGAGGTGGGCGGAGTGGTCGTCAACGAGGTTCCCGGCTTCCGGTCCGATGTCATGCCGTACGGCGGTGTGAAGGACTCCGGGGCCGGACGGGAAGGCCCGAGGTTCGCCATCGAAGAGCTCACCGTCACCCGTATGGCAGTGATCCGCCCGACGACACAGAAGCCGTGAGGACCACAGTGCGAGCACAGGACCACACCGACGCGGTGGACGCGTACTCCCGCCTGTTCAGGCTCGACGGCCGCAAGGCCGTCGTGGTGGGCGCGGGCAGTGGAATCGGCCGCGAGAGCGCCCTGGCGCTCGCGGCACACGGCGCCACGGTGGTGTGCGCCGACCGTGACCTGACGGCGGCCGAGGAGTCGGCGTCGATGGGCCCCGGCCTTGTCGCGTACGCCCTCGACGTGCTCGACGGCGAGGCGGTCGCGCGTGCCGCCGAGGAGCTCGGGCCCGTCGACGTGCTCGTCTTCACCGCCGCGACGAATGTGCGCAAGCCCCTGCTCGACTACACGGCGGAGGAATTCGAGCGGGTCGTGGCGCTCAATCTGCGCGCGTCCTTCGACCTGGTGCGGGCGTTCGGCCGTGGCATGGCCGAACGCGGCGGGGGAAGCATCATCGGCTTCAGCTCGATCCGCGCGGTGGCCGTCGAGCCGGGACAAGGGGTGTACGCGGCCACGAAGGCCGGCCTCGTCCAGTTGCTGCGGACCGCGGCGGCCGAGCTGGGCCCGTCGGGTGTGCGGGTGAACTCCATCGCCCCGGGCGTCGTGGCCACACCGCTGACCGCGCAGATCCGGGCCGTGCCGGAGTGGTCGGATGCCTACGCCAGCAAGAGCGCCCTGGGCCGCTGGTCCCGGCCCGACGAGCTGGCCGGCGCCGTCGTCTACCTCGCGTCGGACGCGTCTTCCTTCGTCACGGGGAGCCAGCTGTTCGTGGACGGAGGCTGGACGGCGATCGACGGACGGTATACGCCGCCCAGCTGACCGGAGGTCGCATGTGCTCCAGGCCCCTCTTCCGGGGCGGTTCGCCCCGGAAGAGGGGCCCGGAGCGTCAGGGGCCGGATCAGTCGACGCGCTCGAAGGGCTCGGTGCCCTCTTCGTCCGGGGCGACCGTGAACACGACCTTCTCGAACCCTCCGGTGAACGCGAATTCGCCCTCGTAGTTGGGCGAGGAGGGCGACAGGGTGTCCCGGCCGATGTCCATGCCCTGCCATCCCAGGAAGTGCGGGAGGACCCGCGGAATGGCCTCGGTGCCGACCGGTCTTCCCGACACGTACAGGTGTCCGGTGCCTCGCATGTCAGCGGTCTTGACGAATTCGAAGCTCAACTCGGCCGGGCCGGTGGGGAGTTCTTCCTCCGAGGTCACCGTGTACCGGGTGCCGAGGAAGTTGTACTCGTAGACCAGCCGGTTGTCCTTGACGTACAGGACGTATCCGCTGCTGATGTTGCCCAGGGACACCAGGACACCCTCGTCCGCCGCGGTGGCCCGGTCGACATGCGCGGTGATGCGGTGTGCGCGGTTCATCACCGGAGGCACCGCGGCGATGGGCAGATGGGCCATGCCGGGGTAGTAGGTGAAGGTGGTGCGCCTGCGCGGGGAGCCGGGACGTGGAATCTTCGCCCGGTAGGCGAATCCGTTGTCGTCCAGCGGCAGCACATCGTACTTCCCCGCCTCCACCCAGAAGCGGGCGATCATCTTCTGGAGTTGCTCGGGGTGGGTCTGCGCCAGGTCGTCGCACTCCGAGAAGTCGGTGTCATGGTGGTACAGCTCCCATTGGTCGTCGTCGAACGACGTTCCGCGCTGGTGGAAGGCGACAGCCTTCCAGCCGTCGTGCCAGATCGCGCGGTGCCCGAACATCTCGAAGTACTGGGCTTCCTTGCGCGTGGGCGCGGTCGGCGAGCCGAAGGTGTACGCCATGCTGACACCGTGGATCGGCAGTTGGGGGATGCCGTTGTACACCTCGGGAGCCTGCACGCCGAGCACGTCGAAGAGGGTCGGCATGATGTCGTTGACGTGGTGGAACTGCTGCCTGACCTCGCCGGTGCGCGGCAGCCCGCGGGGCCACCGCACGATGAGCGGGCAGCGGACGCCGCCTTCGTGGGTGTTCTGCTTGTAGCGCTTGAACGGTGTGTTGCCCGCCTGTGCCCAGCCCCAGGGGTAGTTGGCGTGAGCGCGTGTGGTGCCGATGTCATCGATCCGCGCGACCATCTCCTCGAGGTCCTCGGCGATGCCGTTCTGGAACGCGGTGGGGTTGAGCGAACCCTTCTGCCCGCCTTCCTGGCTGGCCCCGTTGTCCGAGAGCAGGATGGTGATGGTGTTCTCCATCTGGCCTATCCGCTCCAGGAACTCCATGAGCCGGCCGATGTGGTGGTCGGTGTGGTCGAGCATCGCCGCGTATGCCTCCTGGAGGCGTACGGACAGCTTCCTCTCGTCGTCCGACAGCTCATCGAACGGAACGACCCCGGGGTTGCGCGGCGCCAGTTCGGTGCCGGGTGGCAGGATGCCCCGTTCGAGCTGGCGGGCGTGGCGAGTGGCGCGCTCGGCGTCCCAGCCGTGGTCGAACCGGCCACGGTACTTCTCCAAGTACTCCTGAGGAGCCTGGTGCGGGGCGTGCGCCGCGCCGAATGCCAGGTAGAGGAAGAAAGGCTTCTCCGGAGTGACCGATGTCTGGTCGCGGACGAACTCGATCGCCCGGTCGACCAGGTCCTCGCTGAGGTGGTAGCCCTCTTCCGGGGTCTTCGGCGGGTCCACGGCGTGGTTGTCGTAGAACAGCTCCGGATGGAAGCTGTCCGTCTCGGCTTCCAGGAATCCGTAGTAGCGCTCGAACCCGCGCGACAGCGGCCACTGGGTGTACGGCCCGGACGGGGTGGTCTGCTCCATCGGCGCCAGATGCCACTTGCCGACGGCCATGGTGTTGAAGCCGTTGTCGCGCAGCACCTCGGGCAGGGTCGCGGCGGCCGTGGTGATCCGCCCCCGGCCGCTGGGGAATCCGGTGTCGAAGTTGGACAGCATGCGCATGCCGACGGAGTGGTGGTTCCGGCCGGTCAGCAGGGAGGCACGGGTCGGCGAACACAGCGTGGTGGTGTGGAAGTTCGCATAGCGAAGGCCGCCGCTGGCGAGGGCGTCCATGGCGGGGGTGTCGATGTCCGAGCCGAAGCAGCCGAGATCGGAGAAGCCGACGTCGTCGAGCACGATGACCACGACGTTGGGCGTGTCCTCGGGAAGCGTCTGCTGCTCGGGCCACCAGGGAGTCGACTCCTCGTAGGTGGTGCCGATCTTGCCTTGGAAAGTACCGCTCACGGACGGCGAATGAGGAGAGGCGTTGGTCATCCAGGACGCTCCTTGGCGTGGACATTTCGATCCGAGGACGCTCCAGTTAACTGGTCTTACCAGTAGGCGGTGTAAGTTTCACCTGCCCCCGAGGTGGTGTCAACCAAGGCGCCGTCAGCGGGCCGGGGGCGGATCCGCCGCGCAGCGAAACCCCATGTGGCCGGTGCTGCTGTCCGGTGTGTTGGACGTGCGCGCGGCGACGCGGTAGCGGTTGCAGTACGACGCGTGGCACAGATAGGAGCCGCCGCGGATCACCTTCGCCTCCCCGGTGGGAGGTCCGGCCGGGTCCCGGCGGGTCTCGGGCCGGTCGGCCACCTGCCATGTGGTGCTCCACCAGTCGGAGCACCATTCCCACACATTGCCGGACGTGTTGTACAGGCCGAAGTTGTTGGCTCGGTAGGATTTGACCGGCGCGGTTCCCAGATACCCGTCCTCACCGGTGTTGACCTGCGGGAACCGCCCCTGCCAAATGTTGCAGCGGTGCTGTCCCCGAGGCAGGAGCTCATCCCCCCACGGGTAGCGGGAGCGCTCCAGACCGCCACGCGCCGCCATCTCCCACTCCGCCTCCGTGGGCAGGCGCTTGCCCGCCCACGCCGCGTAGGCGGACGCGTCGCGCCAGGAGACGTGGACGACGGGGTGGTTCGACAGATCGGTCCATGACGACCCCGGCCCGTAGGGGGCCCGCCAGCACGCCCCGTCGACCGCGAGCCACCAGGGCGCCTCCGCCACCGTGCCCTCGCGCACCATGCGCCGGGCATCGGGGTGGACGAGTGCGTAGAACACGAAGGACCAGCCGTAGCGCTCGGCGTCGGTCCGGTAGCCGCTGCTGCGCGTGAACGCCGCAAACTGCCGGTTGGTGACGGTGGTCGCGTCGATGAGGAACGGTGACAGCCGCACCTCCCGGACCGGGCCCTCACCGTCCTCGGGAAACGCGTCGGCGTCGTCGCCCCCCATCCGAAACGTCCCTCCGGGGATGCGCAGCATGGCGCGCAGCCCCTGCGCCCGGTCCCGCTCCGGGGCCCGGACCCGCACGGCGGACGCTTCGGGAATCTCCTCGCCGCCCCCGGACATGGGGGCACAACATGCGCCTGACATCGCTCCTCCGACCGCGGGCCGCTGTTCCTCGCCCGGCTGACCACACATTCTCCGTCGGCTCGAGCGTACGGCCCACCACGCCCGCCCCGACCGGCGGCCGGGAGTCGGTCGCGTCCCTGAAGGTCCAGGGCGGCCTCACGGTTGAACCCCTTTGACAAAACGGAACACCGCTCCTTACATTAATCGGAACGACGATCCGTTTTCGCGGCTACCCGGAGACGGACACTCCTGACCGCCTCATCTGTTCCAGTCGAACGAGACCTGCGGCAGAGGCCATTGAAGGGATATGCGCACCTCATGAGTGAACCGACATACGCAGCCGACGCCTTCGGCTCGCCCACTCCCGTCCTCTCGGTCAGCCCGGTGGTGCTGCCGGCTCCCGGCCGAGCCGTGGACCTGGAAGTGCGCGTCTCCGCGCCCGTGACCGGGGGCGACCTGCCGGTCATCCTCCTCTCGCACGGTCAGGGCTACTCGAACCACCTCTCCTCGCTGAACGGATACGCCCCTCTCGCCAACTTCTGGGCCGCACACGGCTTCGTCGTGATCCAGCCCACCCATCTGAGCTCGCGGACGCTGAGCCTGGATCCCGACACCCCCGGCGCGCCGCTGTTCTGGCGATCGCGGGCCGAGGACATGATGCGCGTCCTCGACCGACTCGATGTGATCGAGGCCGCCGTTCCACAACTCCTCGGGCGCCTTGACCGGAGCAAGGTGGCCGTGGCCGGGCACTCGATGGGCGGGCACACCGCGAGCCTGCTGCTGGGCGCCCGGCTCACCGATCCGGACGACGGCACGGAGGTGAACCTGGCCGAACCCCGGATCACGGCGGGTGTGCTGCTTGCCGCGCCCGGCAGGGGCGGCGATGCCCTCACCGAGTCCACGGCCGAGAACTTCCCCTTCTTCCTGACCACGGACTTCTCCAAGATGACCACGCCCGCGCTCGTGGTCGCCGGTGACAAGGACGCCTCTCCCCACCTGACGGTTCGCGGCCCGGAATGGCACACCGACCCGTACTTCCTCTCCCCCGGCCCCAAGTCCCTGCTCACCCTGTTCGACGCGGAGCACGGACTCGGCGGGGTCTCCGGCTACGACGTCGCCGAGACCACCGACGAGAGCCCCGAGCGAGTGTCCGCGGTCCAGCGGCTCACCTCGGCCTACCTCCGCACGCGGCTCAACCCCGGGGATTCCGCGTGGCAGGCGGCGTGCGACGCGCTGGCGGCCGACCCCGCCCCGCTCGGACGAGTCGAATCGAAGTAGGCCGGGAAAGCGGCACCATCCCCGCGGCGGCCCGGGCGCCCCGCCGCCCCGGCGCAGAAGTCAACGGACCCAGACGGCCCGGCGGAAGGTCAGCGCGGCGCCGGGGGCGCGGTCGAGCATGGCCGCCTTCCACCACTCGCGCATGACGCCCGGAACGGTTTCCTCTTCGGCGGCCAGCACCTCGGCGTAGAACTGGGCCCGGTTCGCTCCGGTCAGCGCGTCACCGATGCCGTTGATCGTGTTCGGGATCGCCGGGATCCTGCGGTCGGTGGGGTGTTCGGGCTGTGCGCTCATCTCCGAGTTCCCTTTCCCGCATCGGGTGCGACGGTCGGCTGCCCCGGTCGGGACGCCTTCGCCCGGGTCATTCTCTCGCAGGACGCGTGCTTCGTGGGGCGTAGTGGGAGATCAGGGTAGCCGGTGGGCCGCTTCACCGTTGGGGTAGCCGGTGGCCCGCCCCCCCCGCTGGGCGGCTCGGCGGCGCCACCGTACGGCGCGGGCGGCCTCGGCCACCGTTCGCTCACAAGGAGACAGCGGCCCCGTACCACCGCGGCGGTACGGGGCCCCGCGGCGTCAGCGAGCGCTGCCCAGGTCTCGGTCGGCGTCGGCGCCCTCGAGCATGAGGGTGGTCTCCTCGATACGGCGGAAGCGCCCGTCAGGGGCGAACTCGGCGAAAAGGTAGACCTCCGTGCGCACGGCGGAGCCGTCGGTCTTGACGACGTCGATGACATGACGGTCCGCGTAGCGGTCGTCCTGCGCGAGTTCGTCGAGGACCTGGACCGATCCGTCGGCGACGATCGCGCGCAGATGGGCGATATGGGCCATGAACTCACCGCGGTCGTCCCAGCGGCCGTCGGTGCGCTGGCGGTAGTCGGGGGCGAAGTGCCGGTCGACGGCCTCGACCAGTTCGAGACCGGGCGTGAAGAGCAGGTCGGTGAGGGCGGTGGCGATGTCGGTACGGGAGGTGGGGGTGGAGGTGGCAGTGGCCATGACGGTGCCCTTCGGTTTCGGAGGCCGAAAACTGCGTGCGCCGAGCACGCACTTGAACCGTACCGCATATTGCGTGCGTCGCGCACGCTAGTCTTGGAGTCATGCCGACCGATGTGGGACACGAGATCGCCGACGCACTGGGAACGCTGCTCAGGCGCAGCACCCGAGAGCAGATCTACCGACGCCTGACCGAGGGCCTGGGCGAGGCCGTGGACGAGGTGACCTACCCCGTGCTCAGCGGACTCGCCCGCACCGGACCGCGCAGCGCCGCCGGTCTCGCCGACGAGATCGGCCTGGACCGCTCCGGCGTCACCCGCCGCGCGACCCGCCTGGAGGAAGCCGGCCTGCTGTGCCGTGAACCCGACCCTGCCGACCGGCGCGCCACTCTGCTCACCCTGACCGAAGCCGGACGAACGGCGGTCGAATCCACCCGACAGCGCCTCGCCGCGCACATCGAGGACTCCCTCGCCTCCTGGCCGCCCGCCGAAGCACAGACCTTCGCCCGCCAGTTGCACCGCTTCGTCGATCAGGGGCCCTTCACCGCATAGCTCGGCCGAAGGCCGGTCTGGGCCACTGCCGCCCGCATCAGGTCCGCCGTGCGCGGATCCGCCGGGAAGAACGTGCGGTGCCCGAACGATCGTGACGCCTGCGGCGGGCCGCTCCCCTGCCCACCCCTTCCCCGAAACCGGGGCTCCGCCCCAGACCCCGGGGTCCAGGGGGGTCTGGGGCGGAGCCCTGCCACGCGGCGGACACCCCGTAGCGGCACGCGGGTCAGGAGAGCCAGTCGGCGTAGCGGGTGGGGGCGAGGTCGGCGCCCGTGTCGGTGAGAACGTCACCCTTGACGGCGCCGAACATGCCGGCGGTGGGGTCGGTGACGACAGTGCGGTTGTCGCCCTTGTGGGCCAGGGTGATCCGGCCCAGCTCGTCCAGGGGGAAGACCTCGGGCCCTGCGACGTTTCGAATGCCGCGCAGCGGGGGACCCTGGGCCACATCCGCCACCGCGGCGGCCACGTCCTTGGCGGCGATCGGCTGGATCGGCGTGGCGGGCAGCCGGACGGTCTCGCTGTCGGCGGTCCAGGACAGGGTGGCGTCCATGAACTCCATGAACTGCGTCGCCCGGACGATCGAGTACGGGATCGGCCCGGCCGCGAGGATGTCCTCCTGGAGCGCCTTGGCCCGGTAGTAGTCCAGCTCCGGCACCTGGTCCACACCGACGATCGAGAGGATCACGAAGTGGCCGACGCCGGCCTTCTGGGCCGCGGCCAGAAGGTTGTTCATCGAAGTCTGGAAGAAGGCCGGGGAGGCTTCGTCGAACGTCGGGGAGTTCGTCAGGTTGACGACGACGCCGGCCCCCGCCACCGCCTCGTCCAGCCCCTGACCGCTGATGACGTCGACCCCCGTGGACTGCGAGTGCGGCACCGCCTCGTGCCCGGCGGCCTGCAGAATCTTGACGACTTGCGACCCGATGAGCCCGGTACCGCCGATGACCGCGAACTTCATGACAGACCTTTCGTCGAGGTATGTCCGTAAAGAGACAGATAACCCCGATACGGCATTCCATGCACCGAACTCGACCTCGGACACGTTCCGTCCAAGGCCGTCCACGAGCCGCGGAGGGGACGGCTCCCGGGGCGCCATTTCGCCTCGCTCAAAGATCGACGAGCGGGGCTGGGGGCTCTATGCACACGGTAGAGGTGGCGTCGCGGGACTCTCCCGGTCCGGGTACGCCGGGCGGCGCACGCACACACGCATGCAGACTCACATGGGGAAGAGGCATCATGGCCAAGAGCACCGTGCGGACTCCTGCCACTCCGGACGCCCTGATGGATCCACTCCTGAACCGTGGTGTGGCGTTCACGCGACCGGAGCGGGACGAGCTGGGCCTGACCGGGCGGCTGCCGTCCGGGGTGCTGACGCTGGAGCAGCAGGCGCAGCGCGCCCACCAGCAGTTGCGGGCTCAGGACAGTGACCTGGCCAAGAACGTGTACCTGGAGCAGCTGCACGACCGCAACGAGACCCTGTACTTCAAGGTGCTCACCGACCACCTCGTGGAGCTGCTGCCGATCGTGTACGACCCCACGGTGGGCGAGGCGATCGAGAGGTACTCCCATGAGTACCGCCGCCCCCGTGGCGTCTTCCTCTCCATCGATGCCCCGGAGGACATGGAGAATGCCTTCGCGACGCTCCGGCTCGGGCCCGAGGACGTGGACCTGATCGTGTGCACCGACGCCGAGGAGATCCTGGGCATCGGCGACTGGGGCGTGGGCGGGATCCAGATCTCGGTCGGCAAGCTGGCCGTCTACACCGCGGCGGCCGGTATCGATCCGCGCCGTGTCATCGCCGTGTCACTGGACGTGGGCACGGACCGTGAGTCGCTGCTGAAGGACCCGCTGTACCTCGGCAACCGGCATCCCAGGGTCCGCGGCGCCGACTACGACGCCTTCATCGAGAGGTATCTGCACACGGCCTCGTCGATGTTCCCGGGCGCACTGCTGCACTTCGAGGACTTCGGCCCGAGCAACGCCCGGCGGATCCTGGAGACGTACGGCCGCGACTACCGGATCTTCAACGACGACATGCAGGGCACCGGTGCGATCACCCTGGCCGCGGCCCTGTCGGCGGTCAAGGTCGGCGGGGTGCCGATGCGTGACCAGAAGCTCGTGGTCTTCGGCGCGGGTACGGCTGGGGTGGGCATCGCCGACCAACTCCGTGATGCCATGATCCGCGACGGCGCGAGCCCCGAGCAGGCCACCGCACAGGTCTGGCTGATCGACAAGCAGGGCCTGCTCACGCGGGACATGACCGACCTGCGTGACTTCCAGCAGCCCTACGCGCGCGACCGCTCGGAGGTCGCCGACTGGGCGGCCGACGGCGGCGCGATCCCACTGCTGGAGACCGTGCGCCGGGTCGAGCCGACGATCCTGCTGGGCACCTCCACCGTGCACGGGGCGTTCACCCGCGAGGTCGTCGAGGCCATGGCGGCGGGTACCGAGCGCCCGATCGTCTTTCCGCTCTCCAACCCGACCTCACGCATCGAGGCCATGCCGGACGACATCATCGCCTGGTCGAACGGCAAGGCCCTGATAGCGACCGGCATCCCCGTCCCACCCGTGGAACACGACGGTGTGACCTACCGGATCGCGCAGGCCAACAACGCGTTGCTGTACCCCGGGCTGGGCCTGGGCACGATCGTCTCCGGAGCGTCCACGGTGACCGCGGACATGCTGCTCGCGGCCGCTGAGGCGGTGGCCGACCAGGTCGACCTCGGGCAACCGGGCGCTTCCCTGCTGCCGCCGGTGGAGAACCTGCGCGAGTCCTCGGCGGCCACCGCGACGGCGGTGGTCAAGGCGGCGGGCGGCGAGGGTGTCGCCACCAGCGAGCCGGCCGATCCCGCCCAGGCCGTCCACCAGGCCATGTGGGAGCCGGTCTACGGCGACGGAGCGGCGTCATGACCGCGCGGCACCCCGCCTCGGGCGGCGACGGCGCCCCGGAGATCCGCGACCTGCCCATCGGCCTGCACGCGACCGGCACCCGCCGGGAGACCGACTCGATGGGCACCATCGACGTCCCGGCGGACCGGTACTGGGGCGCGCAGACACAGCGATCGCTGATCCACTTCTCCATCGGGGACGACCGGATGCCCAAGGCCGTCTACCACGCCTACGGCCACGTCAAGAAGGCCGCCGCGCTCGTCAACGGGCGGGCCGGGCGGCTGCCGGCCTGGAAGGCCGACCTGATCCAGCAGGTGGCCGACGAGGTCATCACGGGCAGGCTCGATGACCACTTCCCGTTGTACGTGTGGCAGACCGGATCCGGGACACAGTCCAACATGAACACCAACGAGGTGATCAGCAACCGCGCGATCCAGCTGGCCGGTGGCGAGTTGGGCAGCAAATCGCCCATCCACCCCAACGACCACGTCAACATGGGCCAGTCCTCGAACGACACTTTCCCCACCGCCATGCACGTGGCCGCGGTCAAGGCGGTCCACGAACGTCTGCTGCCCAGCGTGCGGGCGCTCCAGCGGGCGATCGAGGCCAAGGCGGACCAGTGGCGCGACGTGGTGAAGATCGGCCGCACCCATCTGGAGGACGCGGTGCCGCTCACGGTCGGACAGCAGTGGTCCGGCTACGCCCGTCAACTGGACCAGGCCGCGGACCGGGTCACCCGGTCCGCGGAAGGACTGTACGAACTCGCCGCGGGCGGTACGGCGGTCGGCACGGGGCTGAACGCGCCACCGGACTTCGGCGAGCGGATCGCCGCCGAGATCGCTGCGGCCACCGGCTACCCGTTCACCACCGCCGCCAACAAGTTCGCCGCGCAGGGCGGCCTGGACGCCATGGTCGGCGCCTCGGCCGGGTTGCGGGCCCTTGCCGTGCCGCTGATGAAAATCGCCAACGACATCCGGTGGCTGGCCTCCGGGCCCCGCTGCGGCCTCGGTGAACTGCACCTCCCGGCGAACGAGCCGGGGTCCTCGATCATGCCGGGCAAGGTCAACCCGACCCAGTGCGAGGCGATGGTCATGGTCTGCATCCAGGTGCTCTCCGAGGACTCGGCCATCGCCTTCGCCGGCTCACAGGGCAACTTCGAGCTCAACGCCATGCGCCCCGTCATCATCAACAACTTCCTGCACGCGGCCACCATCCTCACCGACGCCTGCGCCAAGCTGCGCGAGTACTGCATCGAGGGGGCCCGGCTCAACCGCGACCGGATCGACGATGACGTCAACCGGTCGCTCATGCTGGTCACCGCGCTCTCCCCCGTCATCGGCTACGACAAGGCATCGGCCATCGCGCACAAGGCCGACGACGAGGGCACCACCCTGCGCGAGGCCGCGCTGGCCTCCGGCGACGTCACCGCGGAGGACTTCGACCGCATCGCCGACCCGGCCGCCATGGTCGGCCCGGCCGAGCGGCGCGGGTGACGGGGCCGTAACGGCCGCCGTCGTGCGGGCCGCCGAGTTCCGGTTGTAGATATATGCGCCTCTCTCGCTCGGAACGTGCGCTTCCGTACCTATGTCGTGCCACACTGTGGGTGGCCCTCACCGCATCCCCCGTCGGTGAGGGCCACTTACGTCAGGAGGCGTCGGCCTCGCTCGCCTGTGACCTGGCCGAGCGGTACGGGCTGTCCGTGCCGGAGTTCGACCCCGAGCTGTCCTGATCACCGGATACTTCGGCGGCTACGGCGAGTACAGCGCCGCACTCGCCACCGCCGAGGTCGAGACCGCCGCTGAGATGGGCGAGCTGGTGCGCGACCGCTGCAAGCCGGTGGCCGTGCACACCATGTACCCCTACAGCGATGCCGCCGGGGTACTGCGTCGAGGCCATGGCGGATCCGCGCGACGGTGTCGAGCTGATCGTCGGCGTCCGGCGCGACCCCGGCTTCGGGCCGATCACCATGCTCGGCCTCGGCGCGGTCACCACCGAGGTGCTGCGCGACGTGGCCTTCGCCCTCGCCCCGCTCACCCCGGGCAGGCCCGTGAACTGCTGGACCGGCTGTGCTCCGCCGCCCTGCTGCACGGCGTACGCGGCCGACCCGCCGTCGGCCTCGACGCACTCGTCCACACCATCGCCGCCATCACTGACGTGGCGGCGGCCCACCCGGAGATCGCCGAGCTGGAGGTCAACCCGCTGCTCGCCACTCCGCGCGGATGCCAGGGCCTGGACGCCCGCATCGTCCTGGGCTGAGCCCATCGCACAAGAGCGCTTACCCGCGCCACATCAACAGGAGGAACACCGTGGAATTCGCCCTCAGCCCCGTCTGCTCGAACTCAAGCAGCGTGCCGCCGGCCTGACCGGCAAGATCATGCAGTTCGAGGACGAGTGCGAGGCCAACAACGGTCTGCCGCCCGAAGCCCACGCCGCCATCCGCGAGGAGGTGCTGGCCCATGGCCTGCAGGCCATCAACATGCCCGCCGAGTGGGGTGGCGCGGGCCTGACCGTTCTCGAACAGGTCGTCGTCCAGGACGAGTTGGGCAAGCTCACCAACGCCCTGTGGGACGCGGTGTGGCGTCCGGCCAACTGCCTCAGATCACCGAGGAGCGGCTGATGATCGCCGCGCGCACGATCGGCGCCGCCGAGCGCGCGCTGCGGGCGCCGTTCCCGAGGTCAGGACAGCGGCTGCTCGCACCAGATGAGCTTGCCGCCCGGTGTCTGCCTCGTGCCCCAGCGCTGAGTCAGCCGTGCCACGAGCATCAGGCCACGGCCACCTTCGTCGAACACGCGGGCCCTGCGCAGATGCGGCGCGGTGCTGCTGCCGTCGAATACTTCGCAGATCAGTGAGCGGTCGCGAATGAGCCGCAGCTCAATGGGCGCGCCACCGTGGCGAACGGCGTTCGTGACCAGCTCGCTGACCACCAGCTCGGTGATGTAGCCGGCGGTTTCCAAGCCCCACTCACTCATTTGACGGACGGCCTGCGCACGAGCGCCCGACACCGCCTCGGGCTCGGCCGGCACATCCCAGGTGGCGACCCGGTCCGCGTCGAGGCGCTGGACCCGGGCCAGCAGCAGCGCGGCGTCGTCGGCGGGGTGGTCGGGGAACAGCGCGCTGGAGACCCGGTCGCACAGGGCCTCGGGCGAGGCACTCTCACCGGTCAGCTCGCGCAGCAGCCGATTGACTCCCGTGGCCGCGTCGCGCTGCCGGGACTCGATGAGGCCGTCGGTGTAGAGCGCGAGGAGGCTGCCCGCCGGCAGCTCCACATCGATCGACTCAAACGGCAGGCCGCCCAGGCCCAGCGGAGGGCCACCGGGCAGTTCCAGCAAATCCGCCGTCCCGTCCGGCCACACCACCGCGGGGAGCGGATGCCCCGCGCGGGCGAGGCAGCAGTGGCCGCCCACCGGGTCGTATACGGCATACAGGCAGGTGGCGCCCGTGTCTCCAGGCGCGACCCCCTCCGCGCCCGTCTCGGACTCGGTGGCCAGCCGGATGACGAGGTCGTCGAGGCGGGTCAGCAATTCGGCCGGAGCCAGATCGACGTCCGCGAGAGTCCGCACGGCGGTGCGCAGCCGGCCCATGGTCGCGGATGCCTGGAGACCATGGCCGACGACGTCACCGACGACAAGCGCCACCCGCGCGCCGGACAACGGAATCACATCGAACCAGTCGCCGCCCACACCGAGTTCGGGAGCGCCCGGCAGATACCGGAACGCCGCATGGACCGCGGATTGTTCCGGCAGCCGCTGGGGCAGGAGGCTCCGCTGCAGTGTCAGGGCCGCCATGTGCTCGCGTGTGAAGCGCCGGGCGTTGTCCAGGCAGACGGCGGCCCGCGCGACCAGTTCCTCGGCGAGGGACAGATCCTCGGCCTCGAAGGGCTCACAACGTCGCGACCGGAGAAACATCGCCACCCCCAGCGTCGTGCCCCGGGCGCGCACGGGCACGATCATCCAGGAGTGGATCCCGTACTCGTTCACCTTGGCCAGGCGCGCGGGATCCTCCGCGATCCAGGAGATCGCCTCGCGCATGGTCCGGTACAGCGCGGACCGCCCCGTGGCCAGGCAGCGGGCCTGTGCCGAGTTCGCCGTGTACCAGTCCACCTCCCCCACCCTGACCACGGCCTCCGGCGTGCCCTCCCGGACGGACCGGTGCGCCACCCGGCGCAGCACCACCCCGTGAACCGGGCCCGGCGGCGGCTCCTCGCCGGTCAGCAGCGCTTCCACCAGGTCGACGCAGAGGAAGTCGGCGAGCCGGGGAACCACCAGGTCGGTCAGCTCCTGTCCAGTGTGCATCACATCGAGAGTGCTGCCGACGCGCGTGCTGGCCTCGTTCAGCAGGGCCAGCCGTTCCCGGGTTCTGTACTGCTCGGTCGAGTCGATCATCGTGGCGCAGACACCGACCACGTGGTCGGCCCGGTCGCGCAGCGGGGAGGCGGACACGGTGAAACGCCGGTCGTGATCGGGGTCGCGCACGGTTCTCCCGGAGAGGAGGAAACCCTCCTCGGCCCGCCCCGTGTCCAGCACCCGGCGCATCCGCGCCTCCCACTCCCTGACATCGGCTCCGGCCACGGCCGCGGACAGGCCCTGACCGATCCGCTCCTCGTCGGGTACGCCCGTCAGGCGGCGCATCGCTTCGTTCTGCCGTACGCAACGCATCCCGGTGTCGTAGACGGCCACGGCGACAGGAGAGCCGGTCAGGAGCCAGTCCGCCAGCGCCTCGTCCGTCGGGGCCCCCCGCGCCGCCCGGGACACCTTCCCCGGCTCCTGGACCAGCAGCCACAGCGGTCCCTCGTCGGCCCCTCCCACGAGGCAATACGCCCGGGCCGGCACCTGCCGGCGACGGCCTTCCGGGTGCCGGACCTCGAGTGTGCCGCGCCACTCGTCCGGGCCGGAGGTCCGCCAGTGGGGATGGGTTTCGAGCAGGCCGGCCACCGGGCGGCCGACGGCATCCCCGGCGCCGAGGCGGACCAACCGGGCCGCATCGGCGCTCCATGCCACGACACGGCCCAGCGCGTCCGTCACGGCCAGTGGTGTTCCCGTGGCTCCGAGCGGCGCAGGAGCCTCGTCGGACGGCATGACGCGGTCCTTCATGCACTCCAGAGTGCCCCCAGGGCCATGCGCAATCAACCAAAGGACCGGTCGGCCGCGGGGGCGCCCGCGGCGCCCCCGCGGTGCGATCAGCAGGTGGAGTTGGTCTGGGTGAGGAGGCCGAGGCGCCAGGGCAGCGTGTTGTAGTCACCGCTCGCGTTGGGGTTCATGCCCTGGTAGAGGTATTGGATCTTGCACGGGTTGATGGTGAGGGTCTGGTCGTTTCCGGCGCGGATCATCTCCCCGTGGCTGATGTCCTTGGTCCAGGCGCCCGAAGGGAAGCTGGTGGTGCTGGCCCGGGCGAACGGGTTGCCCTCGGAGGCGGCCAGCGGGGTCCAGGAGCCGGCGATGCTGCCCGAGGTCCAGGAGCGGAAGTAGCGCCGTCCGTCCGAGCCGATGGCTTCGACGATCAGCAGGTACTGGTTGCTGTCCTGCACCTTGTAGACGTTGCTCGCTTCGAACAGGGCGTATTTGTTGGAGTCCTGGGCGGCGATGACGGTGTTGGTGAACCCGTTCGGGAACTGGCTCAGGGAGGTCTGCGAGCGGTACAGGTGCCCGTTGTCGTCGGAGGAGAACAGGTAGCAGTTGGCACTGTCGCAGATGACCCACATGTCGACCCAGTAGCCGTTGCCGATGTTCTGCCGGATGATGTCCGGCATCGAGGAGTAGAAGTTGCGGGGGGCGCTCCACCCGTTCGGGTTGCTGATGTCGCTGTTGGTGGAGTACGAGGCGTTGCCGGTCTGGTAGACCAGGTACCACGTCTTCTGCGGTGCGAAGTAGAACACCTGGGGTGCGGCCCGGTATCCGGTGCCGATGCCGCTGCGGTCGAGGTAGTAGTGCGGTGCGGAGGCGGCCTGGGACCAGTCGGTGAAGTTCAGGTACACCAGGCTGTACCCGGAGGAGCTGGCGACGCTGGCGAACACGTGCCACTTGCCGTTGTGGTAGACCACGGTCGGGTCCTTGAGCCCGGCGATGTTGTGGGTGGTGTCCGGTTTCGGCGCGATCAGTGAACCGCTGGAGCTCCATCGGAAGCTGGACGGCAGCGAGGCGGCCGGGGAGGCGGACGAGGCGGGGGACGATACGGGGGACGCCGATGAGGCCGTGGCCCTGGCCGCGGGGGTGCCGCCCAGGGCGGTCAGGGTGGCGTTGTACGCGGCCTTCTTGTTGCCGCTGCCGTCGAAGAGCAGTGGTTTCTCCCCGGCGCGCCAGGAGTCGGTGTCGCGGATGCCCCATACGGTGATGCCGGTGCAGCGCGAGACGTTCATGCAGGCCCTGACCGTGTTGGCGTACGCGGTGGTGGGCGCCTGGGCGATGTCCAGCTCGGTGATCTGCACGTCCACCCCGAGGGCGGCGAAGCTGGACAGCGTGGTCTGGAAGGAGGCCGGCGGACCACCGGTGCCGAAGTGGGCCTGGAAGCCGACGCAGTCGATGGGGACACCGCGTGACGTGAAGTCGCGCACCATGCGGTAGACGCCCTGGGTCTTCGCGTCGGTCCAGTTCTCGATGTTGTAGTCGTTGTAACAGAGCTTGGCCGCCGGGTCCGCCGAGCGCGCGGTGCGGAATGCCTGCTCGATGAAGCCGTCGCCCAGCAGGTTCTGGAAGACCGAGGGACGGTGCTGGCCGCTGCCGCCGTCGGCGAACGCCTCGTTGACCACGTCCCAGGCGTAGACCTTGCCCTTGTAGTGGGCCATCTGGGTGGTGATGTGGTTGTTCATCACGCTGCGCAGGGTGTTCGCGTCGCCGATGGAGCTGACCCAGCTGGGCAGCTGGGAGTGCCAGACCAGGGTGTGGCCCCGTACGCGCTGTCCGTGCGAGGTGGCGTGGTTCACGATCTGGTCGGCGGGGCCGAAGTTGAACGAGCCGCGGGACCTCTCGGTGGTGTCCCACTTCATCTCGTTCTCGGGGGTGACCATGTTGAACTCACGGTTCAGGATGGAGGCGTACGTGCCGTCACCGAGCTTGCCCCCGGCCACGGCGGCTCCGAAATACCGCCCGGACTGGGCCGCCTGTGCGCCCAGGGTGGAAGCCCGGGCGGAGCTGGCTGCGTTGGTGGGTGCGGCGGTGGCGGTCCCTGCCACCGCCATGACACCGGCGGCGACGAGTCCTAACACCGAGACGCGGCGCCGGCCACCTCGGTCGGGTCGGTTGCGAAAGTTCATCTCTCTCCTCGAATGGGTGGGTTTCTATGGGAGCGCTCCCAAAATTGGCCGTACGAGTGCCTTCGCGTCCGTGTGCGGACAGTGGCCCGGAGCGGGCCGGTCAGGGGGTGGTGAGTTCGAACCGGGTGACGTTGACCGCGCCGCCGAGTGCCTGGGTGGCGTGGTTGAAGATGGCGTACCGGTAACCCATGAAGAACCGCCAGTCGTTGCCCATGGTGAACGAGGGCCCGAGGCGGGTGAAGCGGGTGCCGTCGGTGCTGTAGGAGAAGGTGCCCGGCCGTCCCGCGCCGGGGCGGATGTCGGCGGTGGCGCGCAGCCAGATGCGGCCGCCCTGGACAGCGGCGCTCGCGAGCTCCGTTCCGGTGCCGGTGGTGTTCCAGTTGCCGTCCATGGTCAGCCCGCTCACCATCGCCACCCGGGTCGCACCGCCGTCCCGTTTCACACCGATCCACGCGGACGAGTCGCGCAGCAGTGCCAGTCCGGCCCGGTCGCCGTCTCGCATCGCGGAGTAGTCGAGCTCGATGGTGGCGGTGGAGGTGGGCCCCTGGATCCGGTGGGTGAGGGTGTTGCGGGCCCCGTACAGGTCGTTCGTGACCGTCGCGGTGCGCAAGGTCAGGCCGTTGTTCACCGACCACTTGGTGTTGTCCGGGTTGTGGTTCCACTCCCACGTCGGCTTCAGGGACGTACCGTCGAAGGTGTCGACGCCGGTCAGCGGGGCGGCCTGGCGGGACGGGGCCGGGACGGCGGCCGGGCTCGGATACGACGTGCCCCAGGCGCCGTTGACCAGCTGCACCACCGGCCAGCCGTCGGAGGTCCAGGTGACCGGGGCCAGTACCGGGATCCGGCCGCCGGGGTAGGCGTCCACGAAGGCCATGTAGTACCAGGCGCCGCCGGGAGTCTGTACGAGCCCGCCCTGGTGCGGCACCCCGCCACCGGGGACCGGACCGCGCAGGTCGAGCAGGACCTGCCGCATCGTGTAGGGGCCGAACGGGCCACTGGTCGACTTCAGGATGTACTGACCGTTCGCCGGGCGGGTGAGGAAGATGTAGTAGTTGCCGTTGATCTTGTAGAAGCGGGAGCCCTCCAGGGTCCCGACGCTCGACGGGGCGGTGAACACCTGCTGCGCGCGGACCTGGTCGCGCCCGTCCGCGGAGAGCTGGGCCACGCTGATGGTGGTGTTCCCGTACGCCACGTACATGGTGTCGTCGCCGTCGATGAGCAGACCCGCGTCGTAGTAGGCGTTGTTGATGGTCGTGAGTCTGGTCCAGGGCCCTTCGACGGACGGGGCGGTGTAGATGTACGACTTGGAGAACTCGATGCAGCCGAGCCAGTAGAACGTCCGGTTGCTCGGGCGGTAGGCCAGCGACGACGCCCAGACGCCCTTGACGTAGGCGCGGGAGCCGCCCAGGTCGTACGCGGGGCCGAAGTCCAGCACCGGTACCGAGTGGCCGGCGAATTCCCAGTTGACCAGGTCGTACGAGCGGAGGATGGGCGCACCCGGCGAGTAGTGCATCGTGGAGGCCGAGTAGTAGTAGGCGTTGCCGACGCGGATGATGTCGATGTCGGCGAAGTCCTGCCAGATCACCGGATTCGTGTATTGCGCCGCGGTGGCCGAGGGGGCGGTGATCGCGACGGTGCCGCTGGAGGCGGCGGCGCGAGCCGCGAAGGCGGCGGGGGCCGTGGCCCCCGCGATCAGGCCGGTGGCCGTTGCCAGGGCAGCGCGGCGGCTGTGCTCGTGATGACGCCATGACATGGAGGATCACTCTCCTTCTGCATGAGCGGAGGAGTCACAGGGACGACGATGTACGTACGGCATCACATGCGCGCGGATGAGCCTCGTGCCACGGACATGCCCGCCCCACCCGATTGCTGTTCGGCCTGCCGAACAGCAATCGGAGGTTCGGACAAGCATGGATGATAGGCAGGCGGCGAGAGACGTCAACACCCCTCGCGCAACCGGTGCTTCCCGCCCGTGCCCGCCGGCGGGCGCGCGCGCCGTTTTCCTTCCGCTGGGCAGAAACCCGACTTCAGGGTGTCTCCGGCGCACCTTACGCTGCGCACGCGCTGCGCTTCCGGCAGCGCGCACCCGCGCCGTGTCCTGGAGGTCCATCGATGCGTCCAACCCGTCGTTCGTCCAGAAGGACTCCGCCGTTACGGTCCCGTGTCGTGGCCGTGCTGATCGTGCTGGCGACCACCCTCGCCTCCGCGCTGTTCGCCGTCTCGGTCACACCGGCCGCGGCCGCCGCGCGGCAGTCCCAGAGCAGGCCCGCGACCGGACCGTCCGCCGAGAACGCTGCCGTCCGCGCGGCGATCCCGAATCCGACCACCGCTTCACTCGAGGCCACGAACGGGCCGCTGACCACCGCCACCTACACCGTTCCCAGTCCGAGCGGGTACGGCTCCGGCACGATCACCTACCCGACGGCCGACGGCTCGTACCCGGGCGTCGTGCTGATGCCGGGCTATCAAGGCACCCAGCAGAACCTCCAGTGGCTCGCACCCCGCCTCGCTTCCTGGGGCTTCGTCGTCATCAACGTCGGCACCAATACGCCGGGCGACGATCCCGCGTCGCGCGGCCGCCAGATCAGCGCCGCCGGCACCCAGCTGATCTCGTTCGGCTCCACCGCCGGCAACCCGATCTACGGGAAGGTGAACGGCACGCTCGGTGCGGCCGGTCACTCGATGGGCGGCGGCGGTGTCATGGCGGCCCTCCGGGACGACTCCCGCTTCAGGGCGGGCGTCCCCCTGGCCCCGTACTACCCGAACCAGAACTTCTCCGGTGTCACCGACCCCACCTTCTTCATGACCTGTCAGAGCGACCCGGTCGCCCACGGCAACACCTACGCGCTGCCCTGGTACAACTCCATGTCCCAGGCCGAGAAGCTGTACATCGAGGTTCCCGGCGACCATCTCTGCCCGATGACCGGCTACGGCAACAAGGCCAAGCAGGGCAAGTGGGTCGTGTCGTTCTTCAGCCGCTGGCTGTACGGCGACACCCGCTTCAGCCCGTTCCTGTGCGGTGCCGCGCGGGAGGCGGACAAGAACAGCCCCTCCCTGGTCACGCGCTGGCAGGACACCTGCCCGTTCTGAGCGGGTCCTCGCAGGGCTCCTGCGCTACGTCGCAGGAGCCCTGCTCACGAGTCTGTTCTGCCCGCTCCATCCGCGTCCGCGCCCTGTGGAGGCGTCGGCTCACGCGCCGTTCCGCCGATGGCACAGCGCCCGGGAGATGGCCCGGCCGGTGGCCATGACGTCGGGCGCGAGCACGCTCCGTCCGGCGGCAGCGGCCCCCGGGACCACGGACACGGCGGCCACGACCTCGCCCGTCGCGTCCCGCACGGGAGCCGCGGTCGACACCGTGCCCACCGCACCGTGCCACCGGCCGATCACCGCGAAGCCCGTCCCCTCCACCTCGGTGAGCATGCGACGCAGGCCGGTCGGCGGGGCGTGGTGAGCCAGATAGCGTTCCTGGGTGGTCGCCCCGGCGTACGCGAGGAGCACCAGGCCGTCACCGGTGGCGTGCGCCGGGCGCCGACCGCCGACCGGTTCGCCCGCTCCGTCGGTGTCCGGGGTGCCGATCCGCTCGACGAGCACCGTCTCCATGCCGTCCAGTACCGTCAGCCGAACCTGCTGCCGCCCGGTCTTCCGGTGCAGGCCCCGGAGGAAGGGCATCGCCACGTCTCTCAGTTCCAGCCGCCGTGGGGCCATGGCCGCGACCGCCCACAGGTGCAGGCCGATCTCATAGCGGCCGTTCCGGTTGCGGTCGAGCGCACCCCAGGACACCAGCTCGCCGACGAGCCGGTGAGTGGTGGCCAGCGGCATCCCGGTCCGCCGGCTGATGTCCGAAAGCGTCAGCCGACGGCGTTCTCCGGCGAACGCGTCCAGCACGCTGAGAACCCGGCCCGTCACCGAGCGGGGGGCTGGTTCCTTCTCAGCGGGCGCGCCGCTGGGCGGAGGGGGAGGCGGCGCTGAACGCATCTGGCGGTCCCTTCGGCGGATAGGGCCGTGCGGCAATGTTGGCATGTATACAACAAGAGGTTCCGACGCGCGCGGTGGCACGGCCACCCCTCGCCCCCGGATATGAAGCTGTCGTTTACGCATAAGACAGTCGTGCTCACGGCGGAGCTGCCTTTCCCCGGCGCCCGGGGAGCACGAGCAGACGGCCGGATTGATGCACATGACGCATCGACAGATACCGGTCCGGATGCTGGACACCGTTCGGACACGGCTTGGAGACTCACCCTGGTACGGCGACGCCCCGCCACCTGCCTCGCCATCTGCCCCGCCCCCGGAACGACGCCGCCCCGCCGCGCGTCGGCGCTCACCACGCCGTACGGCTCTTCCTCGGTTCACCGCACCAGGCGAACGGCTCCACATCCGGCCCTCCTTCGGGCCGCCCGACACCTTACGGAGGACCCATGCGCGACATCACCAGACGTACGGCGCTCACCATCGCCGCGGGTACCGTCACCGCCTCGACGGTGAGCAACGCGGCCACCGCCGCGGCCGATGCCCCGGCGCCGCGCCGACCGGCGGCGTCCGGAGCCGGTCCCGCTCTGCGGACCGCCCTCGTCACACGGGTGACGCCCAGGAACAACTGGCGGGTGAC
This sequence comes from Streptomyces yongxingensis, assembly GCF_055597465.1. Taxonomy (NCBI): domain Bacteria; kingdom Bacillati; phylum Actinomycetota; class Actinomycetes; order Kitasatosporales; family Streptomycetaceae; genus Streptomyces; species Streptomyces yongxingensis. The sequence goes on along the minus strand of NZ_CM145717.1, from coordinate 10,562,171 downwards.
CGCCGTCGCCATCCACTACGCGAGCCCCATCGTCCTGCGCGGCGGCGTCATCCCACCCTCCGCGTTCCAGGTCACCGCCGACCTCGGCAGGCAGAGCGCGGCCCGGACGGTCACCCGGGTCTACCCGAACACCGCGGCCAGGACGGACGACCACCACACCGCGGGACGGCCGGGCAGATACCTCATCATCGAGCTCGACCCGAACGACCCCAATGCACAGGCATCCGGCACCGATCCCCTTCCGCTCCAACGTGCCTACGCCATCAGGCAGGTGGCCGATGTGCGGACCCCGGACGGCGACCTGGTGCTCGCGGCCGGCCCGCTGGCGATCCGGAACGACGACGTGATCAACCCGGTGGTCGACGACTTCACGGCGGGATCGTTCACCGACTCCACGGGATTCGAGCTGGCCTTCCGGCTCTACCAGCCGGAAGGCTTCGTACTCAGGCCGGGGGCGACCACCCGGTATCCGCTCGTCGTCACCCTGCACGGCGGCGGCGAGGTGGCCGACAACAACATGACCCAGCTCACGGCCAATCGCGTCGCCGTCACCTTCGCCAAGCCGGAACGCCAGCGTCGGCACCCGGCGTTCGTGCTCGCCCCGCAAATCCCGCTCCCCCGCCCCATGGACGGACCCGACGGTACGGACTGGACGGACTCCAAGGTCCGAGCGGCGCTGGTCGAACTCATCGACACCTTCACCACACAGCGCCCCGTCGACGCGGACCGGATCTATCTCGTCGGCCTGTCATCGGGCGGGCGAGGCATCTTCGACCTGCTCCCGAGGCGTCCCCACACCTTCGCCGCGGCCCTGGCCACCGCCGGCTGGGGCGACCCGTCCACCATGGGCGGAATCACACACATCCCGATCTGGGCCGATCACTCCATCGACGACCCGGTGGTCCCCTACCGCGAGGGACGGTTCGGAAAGCCCGGCACCTGGACGCTGATGAACGCGCTGGAGAGCGCCGGTGCGCGGATCACCCGCAGGGAGTGGGCCAACGACCTGCCCAAAGCGCAGTTCGAAGCCCGGTCCAGGGCCCTGCTGAACCGGGCCCGCCGGGCCGGCAGCCATGTACTGTTCACCAGCTACACGCCCGGAACGACGCCGGTGAGCCCGCACTTCGCATGGGCACAGACCTATGAGAACGACGTCGTCATCGACTGGCTCTTCGATCAGTCTCGTTAGGCCCCTACACCCCTGACGGCCGACCAGGTCCAGCCCTGGTCGCCCCCGTCGCCGAGGTCCAGCCCATCGCCCCGGTCAACGTCACCCGGGCGCCGCGACGAGCAGGCGGCGGTACCGCACGCCCGGGCGCCCACCCACGGTGGCCTCTCCCACCCGGGTGAATCCATTGCGGCCGAGCACGGTCATGGAGGCCACGTTGTCGAGGCTGGTGTACGCCGTGAGGGTGGAGAGCCGGTACGCCGTGGCGGCGAGACGGCACACTTCGCCCACCGCGGCGGTCGCCATCCCCCGGCCCGCGGCGCGCTCGCCGATCCGGTAGCCGAGTTCGGCGTCCCCTTCCTCGACGTCCACGAGATTGACGCGGCCGACCAACTCTCCCTGGTCGTCCACGACGACATGGAAGTGACACACACCGGCGTCCTGCTCGGCGAGCCGGGCACGGTGCACGGATGCGAACTCCTCGAAGTAGGCGTCCCCCCGGTCCGAGATCGACCGAGCGAAGTACTCCCGGTTCTCGCGCTCGAAGGCCAGCAGGGCGGGCGCGTGATCGGCCCGGAGCCGTTCCAACCTCAACATGCCCAAAAGTATACGTAACGAAGGCCGTGTCCGCCCACGGCCCCGGCCCACCAAGCATTCGGTGCGGAATTCTCCGCAGCCCGCCGTATCCCCGGGAAAGAAATCCACAAGCTGCTCGCGCATCATGCCTATCCCCCAAGTATCCGGCCCGAGTAGCCTGTTCTTCCGCCGATACTGTCGTGCTTGGGAGGCTGAGAGCCAGTGATCGTACTCGGTTACAACGGATTCAGCAGAGGTGCGGAGCTTTTCGGGCGTCTCTACGGGGCGACTGGTGTCGGCCGTAATCTCTTGGTGGGTCATGACGCCGCGGCGGCTCTGGTGATCGACGGCGAGGTGGTGGCGGCGGTCGAGGAGGAGCGGCTGAGCCGGGTCAAGAAGACCTCCGATTTCCCGGCCCACGCAATCACCTGGTGTCTGAACTCCGCCGGCGTCGACCTCGACCAGGTCGACGTTTTCGCTTTTCCCTGGAGGTTTTCGCCTACGGTGGCCGAGGAGATGATTTCGGGGATATGCGACTCCGACCTGCCGGTCACGGCGAAGTTCGACGCCCTGCGCAGCACGGGTGAGCTCTACACCGGCATGCTCAGCCCCGACGCCGTGTACCACGACTTCGTCGAGCGCACCGGCCACGAGCTGGATCCCAACAAGCTCACCCTGGTGCCTCACCATCTGGCCCATCTCATGTGCGGCGCCTACCTGGCCGGCGGGGGCGATGCCGCCTTCCTGGTGAGCGACGGCCGGGCGGAGACCCTGTCCTCCGTCATGGGCGAGCTGCGGAACGGCGTGGTCCGCCTGTTCGACGAGAGCGCGGTCCCCATGACCAGCTCGCTCGGGGTGGCGTTCGGGCGGATCACCCGCTATCTCGGGTTCGTGCCGAACAACGACGAGTACAAGGTCATGGGCCTGGCCGCGTACGGCCCGCCGCCGCGGCACAACCCGCTGCTCGAGCGCGTTGTGCGACTGCACGAGAACGGCTCGTACACCATCTCCGTCCCCCGGGACATATCGGCCTACTACGCACTGTTCGACAGCCTGTTCGGCGGCGACAGCGAGAAGCGCGAGCAGTTCGACTTCCGCGTCAAGGTCGCCGGGCTGGCACAGCACATGGTCGAGGCCGTCACCGCTCATCAGGTGCGGGCGCTGACCGCGGCCTCCGGCCTGGACACCCTGCTCTTCGAGGGCGGGCTGGCGCTGAACTGCGTGGCCAACACGAAGATGCTGGAGAGGTCGCCGTTCACCGGCATGGAGGTCAGCTTCGGGGCCAGCGATCCCGGGGTCGCCATTGGCGCGGCCGTGTACGCCGCCGGTCTCAGGAATCGGCCCGCCGACGCGGTCACCACCCCCTACCTGGGGCCTTCGTACGACGAGCGGCAGGTCCAGGACACGCTGACGGAGTACGCGGACCGCGTCGAGTGGCAGGAGGAGCCCGACGCCGCCTCGATCGCCGACCGGACGGCGGAGCTGCTGGCCGGGAAGAACGTCGTGGGGTGGTTCCAGGGCCGGACCGAGTTCGGGCCGCGCGCCCTGGGCAACCGCAGCATCCTCGCCAACCCGGCCTTCCCCGACATCAAGGACATCATCAACCTCCGGGTGAAACACCGGGAGCCCTTCCGGCCGTTCGCGCCCGTCATCCTCGAGTCGGAGGCCCCGCGCGTCTTCTCGATGGGCAAGAAGACCTCGTCCCCGTATATGACCTTCGTCTTCCCGGTGCGGAAGGAGTACCAGGAGCGGATCCCCGGCGCCTGTCACGTGGACGGCACGGCGCGGGCCCAGACGGTGAACGAGGCGCAGAACCCCGCGCTCGCCCGGCTGTTGCGTGCCTTCACGGCCCGGACGGATGTGCCGTGTCTCCTCAACACGTCCTTCAACGTGGCCGGTGAGCCCATCGTCTGCTCGCCGCGGGACGCGTTGGAGTGCTTCCTCGCCACCGAGATCGACTATCTGGTCATCGACCGGTTCGTGATCACCAAGAAGGGGAGCTGAGCCGCCGGCCCGGGGGGCGTGTGCGCCCCGCGGGCCGGCACCGCTCAAGCCTTTGGGAGCTGAATGGGCTCGTTCGGCCCGCCCTTTGTCTCGATGGTCAGGAACGACAGAACGTCATCGCCGATGTTCTTCAGGTCATGAAGGTGGTATCGCCCCGCGGGGCAGCAGAAATGCTGGGACTGTCCCCGGGCATAAGAGATCTCGTGCGTGGTGCCATCGCTCGAGTGCTGGCGGGCCCGGCCATTTGTCAGGGCTATCCAGAAGTAGTCCAGCACATGCCGATGGACGGGAATTCGCTCTCCCGGCTGAAGATGGGTCTCCCAGATGCGCAGTGAATCGGTCTCTTTCACCAGCGTCTGACCGATCCACCCGTGATGGACGTTGGTGTCGAATTCCTTGTGCAGCGCCGGGCTCCAGCGAGCATAACCCTCGGCGACGACAGTGCTGGAGAGAGGGATATCGGAGCGAGAATCTTTACCCACGAGCGGGATCCTTTCGCTGAACGATACGGCTCACAGAGCGGAGGAGAGTGCTTCGAGCAGGGCGGTGTTCGCGCGCCGATCGCCGATGGTGATGCGGCAGGTATCCGTGATCACCCGCCCGGTGTCGGCGACGACGATTCCCGCGCCCCGGAGCTGGTCCATCACGCGCTCGTGCTTGTGCAGTCGGACGAAGAGGAAGTTGGTCTCCGAGGGGAACACCCGGGCCACCGCGGGATGCTCGGTCAGCGCCGAGGCCATCCGGTCACGCTCGGCACGGATGCGCTGGATCCCGGCGAGCACCCGCCGCACATTGGTCAGCCGGTCCCGCACGGCGTGCTGGGAGGCGTTGGTGAACCCGAAGGGCACCTGCACCCGGCGCAGTGCCTCGATGATGCCGGGCTCGGCCAGGGCGATCCCGCAGCGCGCGCCGGCGAGCCCCCACGCCTTGGAGAGTGTCCTGAGCACGATGAGGTTGTCGTGCTGTGCGATCAGCCGGGCGTACGAGGGCTTCTCGCTGAACTCGACATAGGCTTCGTCGATCACCACCAGCCCGCGGCCGCGAGCCACCAGGTCGTGGACCTGCTCCGGATCCAGTCTGGTCCCGACGGGGTTGTTGGGGTCGCACAGGATGGTCACCCGTGGATCGGCCGCCAGGATGCGGTCGGTGTCGAGCTGGGACAGGTCGTCGCCGTGCAGCGGCACGTCGACGACGGGCAGGCGCAGGAGGTGGGCGAAGTGGCCGTAGAGCGGGAAGGTGGGTGGCGTGACGCAGACGCGCTCGCCGGGCGAGGCCAGCGCCGCCAGGAGCAGCATGACGCCGTCCACCGAGCCGCTGCTGAACAGCAGGTGGTCCGCGCTCAGCGACTCCACGCCCTCGTGGCCGGGCAAGGTCGCGATCGTGGCCAGGTAGGTGCCGGCCAGCTCTGTCGTGTCGAGGTGGGGGTACTCGCCCGCGGCGCCCAGGAACGGGTTGGTGTTGCTGGACAGGTCGATCGTGTCGAACCGGGGCACCTGGCGGAAGCGGGCCGGGCCCGGGACCGGAACCCCCGTGACGGGGGGAGCCGCGTACTCCGACAGTGGGTGTTCCGCTCCCCCTTGCTCAGGGGACGCGAGGCCGGGGGCGCGCAGCCAGTGGTCGAGGGGCACGAACAGATCGGCTCCGAGGCGGCGCATGCGGGGGACGTCTCCCCGGCCGAGGTGGACCCACTCCAGGCCGGAGCGCCTGGCGTGGAGGTACAGCCGGTACACGGACGCGGCGAAGAGGTCGTCCCGTTTGGCGGGGTCGTCGTGGTCGATGGCCTGTGTGAGGGAGTAGATCCCCCGGCCGTTGTGGGACGTGGTGAGGAGCCCGACCTGGACCACGGCGTTCTGTTTGCGGCGCACGAGCATCTCGGTGCGTTTCGCCAACGGGCCGTGTGCCAGGGCGTCGAGGGCGTTGGCGTTGTACAGGTTGTCGTGGCCGCCGTGGCGTTCGGCATGACGCCGGTGAAGCTTGACGAAGGCGTCTCGCGTCCAAGGACTCCTGTCGAGCTCGCTCAGCCGGATCCGCTCCCAGGTCATTTCAAGGGAGACCTCGCGGTCGCGGCGGCGGAGGTCGTTGAGTTGTCCGTCGCCGATGCGGGTCCGCAGGACCTCGTCCACGTCCCCGGTCAGCCGGACCACACACTCGCTCTCGGTGGCGATCGGAACGAGCCTTGCCGACCGCAGCGCACTGGTGTCGTCACTGCGGCGCACGTTGGGCACCAGGACCTGGGGCACCCCCAGTGCCTCGGCGCGGCGGACGAGTTCATCGAGGGCGTGGCGGGTGGGGGCGGGGCTGGTCGGGTGGTACGGGGCCCCGCCGCCCACCAGGGTGGGGCGCTCGAGTACCGCGGTGTCCAGGGCGGCGAACGCGCCCGCGCCTTGGTCTAGTCGGGCCAAGGAGCACACCGGGTCCTGGGCCCCGAGGGCGGCGGACAGCACGTGCTGAAGCGCGTCGATATCTGCGGACCTGCGCATGCTCGTTCTCCACTCCTCGTGGTCACTGGGGTGTCCCGGCTCCGTGCGCGTCCAGGTACGCGTCGACGCGGTCGCGGTACTCCTCGAACAGGTCGGCCACGGTGCGGGCGATACCGGCCCGCCAGCCGATGGTGCAGTCGCCGATCAGGCCGCGGCGGACGTCATGGTCGAAGACGGCCGTTTCCCGGCTGTAGTCGCCGCGGTCCAGTCGCACCGGCACGCCGGTGAGCGCGGACAGGTACTCCAGCAGCTCGGTGATGCCGACCTCCTCGTCCCCGCCCCAGTTCACGACCCGCGCGGGCGCCCGCGCCACGTCCCACAGCAGCGGCACCTGGCGCACGACGTCATCGGTGTGCAGCAGATTGCAGTAGTTCTGGCCCTCGCGGGGCACCGCGCAGGGCTGCCCCTTGCGCATCTGGTTGAACAGGATCATGGGCACGCCGCCGTGGCCGTACGGGCCGTAGGCGATGTTGAGGCGGGCGATCACCGTCGGCAGCCCGAGTGTCTCGGCCAGACCGCGCGCCACCCCTTCGGCCGTGATCTTGGCGACGGGGTACGTCGGCAGCCACGGCGCGGCCCCGCCCAGCGGATCGCTCTCCCGGTAGCGATGTCTCCGATCGGCGCGGTTGTAGACCACCCCGGACGAGACGTACAGGAACGACTCGGCGGCGGAGCAGTGGGTCATCAGCCGTGCGGTGCCGACCGCGTTGACGCGCGCGGTGTCCTCGAAGTCCTTGCCGTCGCCCCGGTGCACCGCCGAGTGCAGCACATGGGTGAAGTCGCGCGGCAGGCCCTCCAGGTCATCGGTGGCCATGTCCCAGGTGGCGGTGTGGGCGCCCACTTCCTCCAGCGCCTCGCGCGCGTGGGGGTCGCCGAACCGGCCCAGGCACCACACCTCGTTGTCGATGGCGAGCGATTCGGCGACGGGCCTCGCGACCTGTCCGGTCCCCCCGGTGATGAGTATCTTCTTGCCTCGCATGATCGGCGGCTCCTGGTGGTGTCAGCGTTGCCTTTCCCGGTTCTCAGCCGAGCGCGCGGGCCAGTTCGTGCCGCAGGGTCGCCTGGAAGGTGTGCACATGCCGCGGGCTCATCAGGGTGTAGTGCTCCCCTTCGACCTCGATATAGGTGTTGGGGTCGCGGGTGAACTCGTCCCAGTGGCTGAGCTGGTGGTCGAGCCACTCCTCCTTGGTGCCGCGCAGCGGAGTGCAGTAGAAGACCTTCACCCGGCCGACCGAGCCCGACGGTTCGTAGGTGCGGCCCAGGTGCACCATGCTCTGTGCGAGGTGCACCCAGTCGGCGAACCGCTCGAGGGTGAGGTCGAGTTCGGTCAGCCGCCGCTTCGGGGCGTGGTCGATCAGATAGGCGAGCTGATCGGCCTCGGGCAGTGGCCGGAGGGTGGCGGTCAGCCGCTCGATGTCGGTGGCGTCGATGAGTTCGAGGAAGAGCGCCAGGTTGATCGCGCCGTCGGTGAAGGTGATCTCGTTCATACGGTCGGATATCCGCGGTGGCAGGTTGAAGACGCCCACGAAGTCGACCTTGTCGCCGTCGGCTTCCAGCCGTTTGGCGATCTCGAATGCCACCGCCCCGCCGTAGGAGTACCCCGCGACGGCGTAGGGGCCGCTGGGCTGCGCCCGCCGGATGGCCTCGACGTAGGTGGACACCATGTCGTCGAACGACCCGAAGTGGGTCTCCCCCTGCCCGAATCCACGGGCCCGCAGCGCGTAGAAGGGCCGCTCGCCGGTGAAGTACTTGGCGAGATTGACGAACACCAGCACCTCCCCGAGACCGGGGTGGACGCAGAAGAGCGGCGTCCCGTCCCCGGTGATCTGCAGTGGCACCAGCGGATCGTAGGTGGCGTCGCCGCCGGCGCCCTGCCCTGCCCTCAGGCGGCCGGCCAGGGCTCGTACGGTCGGGGCCTGGAGGAGCGTCGACATCGGCACGTCCTCGATGCCGAACGCGGCCTGGATCTCCAGCTTGAGCCGCAGCACGTCCAGCGAGGTACCGCCCAGGTCGAAGAAGCTGGCAGTGGCCGACACCGCCCCGGTGTCCAGGACGCGGGCGTAGACCTCGGCCAGTGCGGTCTCCACCTCGCCCTCCGGCGCCGCATGGCCGCCGAGGAACCGGGTGCTGATCTCGTCCGACCGGCGGGCCGCCTCGTCCAGGCTTCCGTTCTCGACGGCCGCGCGCAGCCGGGACCGCTGGATCTTGCCGAGGTTGCCACGGGGGATCTCGCCCTCGGCGACGGGGAGGATCAGCTGAGGGCGGAACCCCCAGTGCATCACCGTGGAACTGCGGATCGCCACGATGGCCCGGTACACCGCGGTCTCGTCGGCGGGGTCGCCCGCCGGGACGAACGCGATGGCGAGCTGTTCGGTGTCGGCCCCCTCGGGCCGTATCGGGAACGCGGCGACATGGCCGCGCTTCACCCCGTCCAGCTCGTCCAGGACCGCTTCCAGGTCGTGGCTGTAGTAGTTGACACCGCTGACGATGATGGAGTCCTTGGTGCGGCCGACCAGCGTCAACCGGCCGTCGGAGTCGAGGTGGCCCAGGTCTCCGGTGCGGAACCAGCCGTCGGCGGTGAACGCCTGCGCGGTGGCCCGCGCATCGCCGAAGTAGCCGCCCGAGACCATCGGGCCGTGCAGTTGCACCTCTCCCGGCTCGGCCGCGCCGGGCCGGTCGGTGGAGGACAGCACCGTGCCGTCGTCGTCGGTGACGCGAATCCGCAGGCCCCGCACCGGGCGGCCCAGCGGGGGGAACTCCGTCTCCAGGTCGCGGGTGGCGAAGTCGCGGTTGAACACACTGCCCGCGCAGGTCTCGGTCATCCCGAACGCGGGCACGATCACGTCTCCGCGCAACCCGTAGGGCGCGAGCGTGTCCAGGAACGCCCGTACGGTGGCGGTCACGGTGGCCTCACCGCCGGAGATGATGTGCCGCACCTGTGACAGGTCCACCTCCTGGCGCGACGGGGGCCGCCCGGCGAGTGCCTGGTTGATCTGCCCGAAGAGGAAGTTGGGGGTGAACGTCACTCTCACCCGATGGGCCGTGAGCAGCCTGAGGAACTCCACGGGGTCCGCCAGCACGGTGGCCGGCACCGTCATGACCTGGGCGGCGCCATTGAACATCGGCAGCAGATGCGCCTCTATCGCGGCGATGTGATCAACCGAGATCCAGTTCAGCGAGGTGTCGTCGGGCCCGAGTTCCAGCGCCCCCGCCTTACCGGCCTGCGCCGCCAGCAGATTGGCGTGGGTGAGCCTGACCGCCTTGCTCGATCCCGTGGATCCCGAGGTGAGCATCAGCAGGGTGAGATCGTCCGGCGCGGGCACATGGAGCTGATCGGGTTCGGCCGTCGTATGGCTCAGCTCCTCGACCGTCACGGACCGCAACCCGACCTCGGGCAGCTCTCCATGAGCCGTCTTGGACACGATCACCAACGGGTCGCCCAGGAGCGAGCGCAGATGCTCCAGCGGGGCACGCCACCGGGAAGGGTCGGCCGGCGGTGCGACCGGGCACGGCACGGCACCGGCGAGTACGCATCCCCAGAAGGCGCGGAAGAAGACCTCCGGATCACCGGCCGCGATGAGCACTCGGTCGCCCGGGGCGGTGCCGCGCCCGCGCAGCCCTTGCGCGATCCGGCAGGCGCACTCCCGCAACTCGGCGTAGGAGAGGAACGGGCCGCCGATGAACGCGATGCCTTGAGTCGTGTCGCGGGCCGCACGCTCGAGCAACTGCGGGAGTGTCGAAGCAGGACGTTGATCCGGCATGGGGGAAGTCCTCCGATCAGAAGGGACGGAAAACCATGACGAGCAGGGCTGGGGGCGCGACGCCGCACCGGAGAGGAGCACCGGGGCTTCGGGCTCTGACATCGCCATCGGCGGTGGTGCGAATTCGTGGGGCCGCGGCTGGGCGGGTGGAGCTTGGCGCCCGCGGCGGCACGTTTGATCGAGATGACGCGACCGTGCCGGCGCCGGGGTGTCCCAGGCCGGTGGCTCGGTCGGACCGGCCGTCAGATCAGGTGGATCCGACCTCGTTGAATCGCACGATGTCCTCGATCGTCTTCCGCAGATTCAGCTCATCCGGATCGGAGACGATGGCCTGTCCCACGCGGCCGTACGGCCCGACCGGCGCATCGGGCGATGAATCGTAGACGATCTCATCGAAAAGGAAGTGACGCTCAAAATCGCTCTGGGTCAAATTGCACCCGTTGGGGCGACGCAGAAGAATGTATCCATGGAAGCGCTCCGGCGTGCGCTGGTCGCCCAGGGCCCGAGTCGCTCCCTCCCCCAGTGCGAGACTGATTTCGACGTCAAAGAGATCGACGCCGTATGTCAGCCGATTGACCTGAGGGGACAGCGCCCCGGGAAGGCGGATGGCGCACTCGCCGAAGGTCAGCCCTTTTTCTGTCGCGAACGCCTCCATATGGAATACGCAATCAGGCGCGTTCAGACTGGTGAGCGCTTGCCCGGCGAGTGTCTCCATCTCATGGAACACGGCGGAATGCCGCCTCCGGTCCAGGACGTACGCGGACAGGACACCGCCCTGTACGGCCCTGAGCGGTGAGGTGTGGTAGCTGCTCATGGACGACCACCGAAGGTCTCCCTTTTCCCAGACGCCGTCGAGATAGACCTCCGGAGCGTCCATGAAGGACTCGGCGACGATCTCGACATCCGACTGGCCGGTGAAGAGGGTCAGGGCCTGTGCGTACTCCTCCGGAGTGCGGACGATGTTCGTACGGAGAGCGCCGGCCCCGGTCGCCGGCTTGACCACGAAGACCTCTCCCAGATCGTCGGCGAGCTCCGTGAACGACGTGCCCATGGGCACGTGACGGCAGCGCGCCCGCCTGATCCGGGGCGGCAGCATGCTCTTCTGGAGGTACTTGTCCCGGAAGTGGAGGGCCGTCCTGGAATCGGCGTTCCCGGGAAGGTTCAGCTGCTGCCGTAAGTAGGTCGCCCCGAATACGCCCATTTCATGGACGCTCAGTACCCCGGCCACATCGCCAATGTCCGCGGACAGCACTGCTCGGAAGATTTCCTGGGCGTTCTCCATGTCGGCGACCCAGGTGAATCTCCGACTCTTCGGCGGGCTCGCCGGCGCCTGGACAATATAGTAAGGATCAACGCCGCGGCGCCGCAGTGCCTGATCGAGATCGCCTCTGTATCCGATAACAATCATCGTCGGCATTCTCGCCTCCCCGTTACGGCTGGCCAAAACTTGAAGAAGTCATTTGCCGTACTGCCGCCCGATGTGGTTTCGGGCGGACCGGTGGATCGGTGATGTCTCGCGATGAGCTACTTCGAGGCCGGCACCGAGGCATCGTTTCACAGGGATACGAAAATTTGATCCATTGAGGATGAGCTTGTGACGCAAGTCACAAGCTGAGCAATGAGCGCGAATGGAATGAGAAATTCCATTCGTGCTCATGGAATCTATTCGCCATTCCGGTCATGCCCCGTATAGCACTACATGGAGAAAATGACGCGGGTCCCCGATCAGATCGCGGTGAAGCCGCCGTCCGCCGCGACCACGGCGCCCGTGATGAAGCTGGAGCGCGGCGAGACGAGGAAGCAGAGCACTTCGGCGATCTCCTCGGGCTGGGCCACCCGGCCGAGCGGCTGCGCGTCGGCGAAGGACGCCAGGTACGCACGGCTGTCGGGGCGGAACGTATCGAGGAAGTCCGTCTCGATGACACCCGCGGCCACGATGTTCGCCCGGATGCCCAGCGGCCCGCCTTCCACCGCGAGAACCTTCGTCAACTGGGCCAGGGCGCCTTTGGAGGCGCTGTACGCGGCGCCTTCCGGCAGCGCGACGGTGCACGTGTAGGAACCCGTGCTCACCATGGCCCCACCACCGCGCTCCTTCATGACGCGGAATGCCTCACGGGCGAAGAGGAAGGCCCCTCGGGCATTGACCGCCATCACGGTGTCCCAGTCCTCCGCCGTCGTCTCCGTGACCGGCTTGTTGAGGGTGCGCCCGGCGTTGTTGACCAGGATGTCCAGGCCGCCGAACGCATCGACGGCCTCCTGTACCGCGCGGTGGGCGGTCGCCTCATCCGTGATGTCGCCGACCAGGGGGCGTACGCCCGGGAAGTGCCCGGGCAGTTCCGTCACCTCGTGGCGCCGGTCGACGGCGACGATCCGCGCGCCGCGGCGGTGCAGCAGCCGGACGGTCTCCCTGCCGACGCCGCGTGCCGCCCCTGTGACCAGGGCGATCTTGCCCGTGAACTCCGCGGAGTCGGCGGAATGAGTGGATGCCGTCATGGTGCCGTCCTTCTTCGGTGCCGCCGTGGAAAGCGGCGGGGTCGTCCTTGCGCCACCGAGTCTGGGCAGTGCGCCACGGGTCGGCCAGGACGCCTTCTGCCTGGGTGCGACACACCCAGGCAGCCGGTCGCGGCGTTTCGTAGCCTGGCGGCATGGGTGACAACGACCTGGGAGAATTCCTGCGGAGCCGCAGGTCAGGACTTCGGCCTGAAGAGGTCGGGATGGCGAGCCACGGCACCCGGCGCGTTCCCGGGCTGCGCCGTGAGGAGGTCGCGGTGCTGGCCGGTGTCAACGCCGACTACTACACCCGACTGGAACAGGGCCGGGAGCGCCGCCCCTCCGCGCAGGTGCTCGACGCGCTCAGCCGCGCGCTGCGCCTCGACGGCGACGCCCGGGACCATCTGTTCCGGCTCGGCGGCACGGTGCCCGACGGCCCCGCCGCCCGCGTCTCCGACCAGGTCAGTCCCGGGTTGCGGCAGCTGATGGACGGCTATCCCCACACGCCTGCCTTTGTGCTCAACCGGACCCTGGACCTCCTCGCCACCAACGCGCTGGCCGACGCCCTCTACTCGCCGTTCCATCCGGCGGACAACCTGGCCCGCATGGCGTTCGCGGACCCCGCGGGCCGCACCTTCTACCAGGACTGGGACCGGGCGGCCCAGGCCACGGTCGCGAATCTGCGCCAGGCCGCGGGCTACGAGCCGGACAACCCGCGCCTGCGCCGGCTCGTGGACACCCTCACCGAGGACAGCGCGGACTTCGCGCGCCTGTGGGACAGCCACACCGTGCGTGGGAAGACTCAGGAGGCCAAGCGGTTCCTGCACCCCGACGTCGGTCCCCTCACTCTGAGCTACCAGGCGTTCGACGTACGGGAGGCCCCGGGCCAGCAACTCGTCATCTACCACGCGGAGCCCGGCAGCGGCAGCGCGGAGGCGCTGCATCTGCTCGGCTCCATCCACGCGACACGCACCCGGCCCTCCCCGCGCGGTGCGGACCGCACCTGAACGCGTGGCTCGGGCGCAACGCCTGCCAGCGGTGAAGGGCCGGTGGGTTCCGGCCCCTCACGGTCGGCCAGTCGGCGCGCTCAGTCGCGCGCGAGCAGTTCGAGCGTGTCGATGACGCGGTTCGAGAAGCCCCACTCGTTGTCGTACCAAGCCACCACCTTGATGTGCTTGCCGTCGACGCGGGTGAGGGCGGCGTCGAAGATGGACGACGCGGGTCGGCGGGTGATGTCGCTGGAGACCAGCGGCTCGTCGGCGTAGTCGAGGATGCCCTTGAGCTCGCCGTCGGCGGCGGCGCGGTAGGCCGCGAGCACGTCGTCGCGGCTGACCTCCCGGGAGACCGCGGTGTTCAGCTCCACGATCGAGCCCACCGGGACCGGTACGCGGATCGAGTCGCCCGACAGCTTGCCGTCGAGGTTCGGCAGCACCAGGCCGATGGCCTTGGCGGCCCCGGTGGTGGTGGGCACGATGTTCACCCCGGCGGCGCGGGCGCGGCGCAGGTCGCGGTGGGGGCCGTCCTGGAGGTTCTGCTCCTGGGTGTAGGCGTGCACCGTGGTCATGAAGCCGTGCTCGATACCGGCCAGGTCGTCCAGTACGGCTGCCAGCGGGGCCAGCGCGTTCGTGGTGCACGAGGCGTTCGAGACGATCACATGCCGGGCGGGGTCGTATGCCTCGGTGTTCACGCCGTAGGCGAGCGTCACATCGGCACCGGCGGAGGGGGCGCTCACCAGCACGCGCCGGGCACCGGCCCGGATGTGCGCGCGGGCGGCGTCCGCCGCGGTGAAACGGCCCGTGGACTCGAGCACGATGCCGACGCCGAGTTCGGCCCACGGCAGGTCGGCGGGCTCGCGCTCGGCGAGCACCTTGATGCGGCGGCCGTCGACGATGAGGTCGGTTCCGTCGACCTCGACGGAACGGCCGAGGGGGCCGAGCGCACTGTCGTACTTGAGCAGATGGGCGAGGGACTCGGGAGCGGTGAGGTCGTTGACGGCGACCACCTCGAGGTCGCTGTCGCGCTCGAGCAGGGCGCGGAGGGTGTTGCGTCCGATGCGGCCGAATCCATTGATGGCGATGCGGGTCATGAAGATTCCTTTCGTTTCCGTCCCCATCGTCGGCATCCTGATCTCCGGCCGACAGCGGCATGAACGCCACCACACGCAAGGATCTCGCCACGGCCATCGCACCCTTCACCCGAACGGCGCTCGGCAGGAGGCTTCAGGCCGAGAAGGTGTGGCGGTACTCCGTCGGGGAGGTGCCGAGAATGCGGTGGAAGTGCAGGCGCAGATTCGCGCCGGTGCCGAGCCCGACCCGGTCGGCGATCTGCTCCACGCTCAGATCGGTGCGTTCGAGCAGCTCACGCGCCAGGTCCACGCGCGCCCTGAGCACCCACTGCATCGGCGTGTAGCCGGTGTCCTCCACGAACCGCCGGGAGAAGGTGCGCGCCGACACCCGCGCGTTGCGGGCGAGCGCCTCGAGCGTCAGCGGTTCGGCGAGGTGCGCCAGGGCCCACTCCCGCGTGCTCGCGAACAGGTCGCCGAGCGGTTCGGGCACGCTCCGCGGCACGTACTGCGCCTGTCCCCCGCTGCGATAGGGCGCCGCCACCAGCCGTCTCGCCACATGGTTGGAGAGTCCGACGCCGTGGTCGCGCCGCACCAGGTGCAGGCACAGGTCGATACCGGATGCCGCACCCGCCGAGGTGAGCACGTCGCCCTCGTCCACGAACAGCACGTTCTCGTCCACCCGCACGAGGGGATGGCGCTCGGCGAGAGCCTTCGTGTAGTGCCAGTGGGTCGTCGCCCGCTTGCCGTCGAGCAGGCCCGTGGCCGCCAGCGCGAACGCCCCGGTGGAGATGGCCGCGAGCCGGGTGCCACGTTCGTGGGCGGCCATGAGCGCGCTGACGACCGCCGCCGGTGGTTCCGTGGTGGCCGGCTCCCGGTAGCCGGGGATGAAGATGGTGTCGGCGTGCTCGAACGCCTCGAGGCCCTCGGCCACGTGGTACGAGAGCCCTTCGCCACCGGTCACCGGTCCGGGCGCGGCGCCGCACACCCGCAGCTCGTACGGCATGCTCGGCCGGTGGGAGAACACCTGCGCGGGGATGCCGACGTCGAGTGGCTTCGCGCCGTCGAGCACGAGCACGACGACGTGGTGGTTCTTCCGGCTCATCGGGCTCCTTCGGCTTCCCGCGATCGAACGGGGCCCCGCGCGCACCCGTGACCTCGATGACGACTACCGCGAGCATCCTGCCACTGGCTGCCAGGCCGTCCGGCCACCCAGCACCCAGCTGAGGTCGTGTTCGGTGTGTTCCCGCGAGCGGGCCCTGAGCTGGTCGCCGATCCACATCTTGGTGGGACGCGGCACCCGAGGATGGGCGACAAGTGCTTCCAGGTCCCGGCGCGTTGTCGCGTACGAGCGGCGAATCGCGCAGCTCACCAGCCCCAGGGCGTACCGCTCCGGAAAGACCACGCGGTCGGCGTCGTCCTCCGGGCCGCGCTCCTTGAGGTGCTCCCACAGTCTCCGGTACACGGCCGGGGAGCCGTGGTCGAAGATGCTGTCCATCGCGCCGCGGAGGGACTTCGCGAGGTGGTTCTCCGCCGCGCGGCCCTGTCGCGAGGCCACGGCCGCGCCGATGACACGGATCAGCAGTTCGGCGGCGGGTGCCGCGCCGTGTGCGGCGCTGAGACGGCGCACCAGCTGTCCGAGCCCGCTGATCAGTCCGGCGTCGGTCGGTGGGGCGAAGGCCAGGTCGAGGGCCGTGGTGAGGGCCGTGGAAGTGAGCGGGCCGGACTCGCAGGCGGCGTGCAGCAGGGCCTTGCGGGCGGCGTTCCGGGTGGCGGCCGAGGCGTCGTCGAGGAGGGGGATGGTTCCCCCGGCGTCGAACACCAGCTCCGAAAGGAAGGTGTGTGCCGTGGTGTACTGGGCGGGCTCGCGCGCCGCGATGGTTCCCACCAGCCCGAGGAAGGCCGCCCGGGTCTTCTGGTCGGAGAAGGTGGCGTACCGGGGCAGGAGTTCGGTCAGGCCGGGCGCGGGGAGGACGCCGGCGGACACGGAGCATTCCCACAGCGTGAGTGCCTGGCGCTGCCGCTTTCCGCTGTTGCCCTCGGCGACCTCGTCCGCGATCAGCCCGGTGAGGGCCGGGGCCGATGCCCGGAGTGCGGCCAGCACCCGCTCATGGGCGAGGGGCGGCAGCGGACCCGTGCCCTTCTTGGCCCGGCCGGTGGTGATGGCCTCCAGGAGCACGGTGTCGGCGTCCATGAGTGCCAGGTTCACCAGCAGGCCGATGTGGCGCTCGGTGTGGAGCCCGGCGTCCGTGACCGCCCGGTGCAGGGATTGGCGGACGAGGCTCCGGGCGGCGGCCGGGGCGGTCGTCGCCTTCTCGATCCTGCTCACCGCGGTGGGGTGACCGCCGAGCGCGGCCGGCAGGAGGAGCGTGGCCAGGCCGTCCCGGGACAGCCACAGCTCGGAGTCGGCCTCCCAGCCGGAGTGTTCCAGGACCTGCCGGACGCGGTGCGGGGGTACGTCCCGGTGGGCGAGGACGCGGCGGGCCACCAGCGCGAGCCGTTGCGAGGGCGTGACCGGCTGGTTCTCGGGGCAGGGCAGCGCCTTGAGCATGGCAGCGAGCCGGTGGACGAGGCGTTCCGCGGCGGCGCAGTCGGTGCTGAGCAGCAGGGGGAAGACCATCCGGTGCTGCAGTGCGTGCGGCGCTCCCGGCCCGGTCATCGCCAGACAGCGGTCGAGGGTGGCCTCGATGGCCCAGTGGCCGTGCGGCAGAGTGGTCAGGACGGCTGTGGCGGCGATGAGTCCGGCGTTGCCCGCGGTGTCGTGGTCGTCCGCTTCGAGGAGCGCCACCGCGGTGTCGAGGCGGCGCAGCCAGGGGTGGGGTGCGGCGGCGGGGCCGCCGTCGGGGTTGTCGGGGGCGTCGGCGGGGAGTCCGTGGCCACCGGGGAGTCCCTGGTCGCCCGGGAGTCCGTGGTCGTGGGTCCACGAGGCGGCCACCACCCTGGCCAGGGCCGTTTGGAAGAGCTCGACGTCGTACGACTTCCGCGCGAGGCGCACACGCCGGAGACGCTCCTGGACGGCGGTGGCCCATTCCGCCGAGCCCAGTGTTTCCCAGTGTCGGGCCCACAGGGTCATCACGCCGGACGCCAGCTCCGCCAGCCCCCGGGTCAGGGCGAAGTCGAGCATGTCCATGAGGCCGGTCCGTGCTGACGCCACATCGACGTGTGACGTCAGCACGAGCAGCCGAGGCAGGACGTCGAGGCCCGCGCCGGCCGTACGGCGCCCGGTCAGCTCCCGTACGCAGCCCCAGTCGGCCAGTGCGGCGTGGACCGCGAGCGAGTTCTGGGCGGCCAGCCGTTCCAGCGCTTCGAGCACGGCCTCCTGCAGGCTGGGTTCCTGCCTCTCCCACAGCCCGCGGAGCTGTGGCAGCAGGGCGTCGACGTCCGTGTCGCGTACGGTCGGGGCCAGGACCGCGTACCGTCGGGCGACGCCGTGCGGCGCCGTCGCGAGCAGGGGCTCGACGGGCACGCCCACGGCCGGGTTCCTCGCCGCGACGGCCACCGCGACGGTGTGCAGGATCATGGCGTCGTCGTGCGCCGCCATGCGGATCAGCGTGTCCCGTACCGGGCCGCGATACCGTTCGGACCCCGCGGCGAGCATGAGGAGCTGTTCGAGGATCGCCCCGACGAAGAAGTCACGGGGGTGGGACCCGATCCACTCGCACAGCGACAGCAGCGCCCGCGCCCCGGTGAGGTGCAGCAGACCACGCGCGGCCGCGTACTCGAACATGGTCTGGTGGAAGAAGTGGATGCCGTCCGAGGCTCCCCTGCCCAGCACGCCCCGGTCGATCAGCAGGTCCAGGGACGACCGGACGCGGGCGGTTTCGTACGGCCACGCGGGGCGGGGGCCGCCGTGCGGCGAGGTGAGCCGCTCGACCAGGTCCTCGCGTGACAGCTCGGTACGGCCGGCCGACATCAGCACCACGGCGATCGCGCCGGTGATCGAGGAGAGGTCCTCCGGCCCCGTGGCGCTCTGGTTGCCGTGATGGCGCCGGTCGGTGACGACCCGGTGGTCCCAGTAGCGGCGGTAGAGGCCGGTGGCGTCGATCTCGGCGCTGGGGAACGCCCCGTCGTCCCGGGCGAGTTCGAACAGCAGCCGCAGTTGGAGGGGGCTTCGGCACACCTCGCGCACCGGCAGTCCGCGGGCCACGGGCTCCATCAGCCTCCGCACTCGTGCCCCGTCGTCCCGGGGGACGGCGTCAGGGCAGTAGAGAGCGGCGTGGCCACGGATGGCGTGCGGGATCTCGCCGTCGTCGTAGGGGCCCAGCGACATCCGGAGGAAGCCGGTGCGCAGCCGGTTCGCCTCCTCCGGCCGGGAGGTCAGCACCAGGCGGACACCGGCGGCGGCGAGGTCCTCGCACAGGTCGAGCAGCGTCATCTCGTGGTGGTCGTCGTGCAGCAGCAGATCGGCGGTGTCGAGGAGCACGACGGGTGTGCGCCCCCGCGTCCGGGCGTGAGCGGCCCCGGACACGACGGTCGCAGGAGTCAGCATGGGGGGTGCGGAGGCGCCGCCCAGGGGGCGCAGCAGCCAGGCGGCGTTCACCAGGAAGACCTCGGCGTCCTCCAGAACGGTCAGGTCCCGGGCGAGGCCCCACAGCAGGCTGCTCTTGCCGTTCCCGGCGTCCCCGGTCACCAGGACCGCCTTCGGATCATCGTCGTAGAGGGCCTCCACCACCCGGTCCTGGATGGCGCGCCGCACATACAGCCCGCCGCTGAGCTGCGGCGGGGAGCCGGTGTCACCGTCCGGCCGCGGGGAGTCCACGAGGTCGAGATCGTCCGAGAACCTCCGTGCCCAGCGGAGGAGTTGACGGTGTGCGGCCGGTCCGGTGTCCGGTGGGGTTCCCGCGTCCGGGGACGGGGGCGGAGGCGGAGCCGGGGCCGAGGGCGGGGCCGTCGGACTTTCCGGGGAGGGTGCCTCCGTCGGGCCCGTGGGAGTTGCCGGCCCGGGTGTGGCGGCCGGGCCGCCGCCGGGTGGCAGTTCACGGAGGACGGAGAAGGCGAAGGCGGCGGCGTGGCGCGCCGCGCGGGACTGCCAGCCCTCGGCGTCCGCGTCGTACTTCTTCCCATCGGCCCGGTCGCTGATCCCGCGGACGATCAGGGCGGGTAACGCGGCGTTGAGATGGGCGGCCTGCGCCACGCCCGCGCCCTCCATCTCGATGGCGGCCGCGTCCTGGTAGTTCCGGCGCAGTTGCCGTCTCAGGGGCGAGTCCGCGGAGTTGAGGACGACCTCACCGGCGGCCACGGGCTTGAGGTGGACGGCCGGGCGGGCGGCG
This sequence comes from Streptomyces yongxingensis, assembly GCF_055597465.1. NCBI lineage: Bacteria > Bacillati > Actinomycetota > Actinomycetes > Kitasatosporales > Streptomycetaceae > Streptomyces > Streptomyces yongxingensis. The sequence continues at coordinate 10,542,360 of NZ_CM145717.1, read as the reverse complement.
CCGGGCGGGCGTTCCCGCAGCAGATCGGTCCACGCACCGGATCTGCGGGCCATGCGGGCCAGTTGGTCGAGTTCCTGGCGCACCGGCCAGACCCTCGGACGGGAGTGGAACGCGCCGTCCTCGTCCTTGCCACCGTGGTACGCGTACACATGCGTGGCCACAACGATATCCCCGAGCTGGATATCGCCCTTGAGGGCTCCCGCCACCCCGACGAATGCCACGGCGCGCGGGCCGAACATGGTGATCGCCCGCTCGGTCAGCACGGCCGCCCCCTGGTTGCCGTCGCCCAGCTCGGCGAGCGCCACCCGCCACGGCGTACCGTCGAGCCGGCCCACCTCGAACAGGGTGCCCGCCGGGTGGAGTTGCGGCCGAGGATCGACCAGGTGCGCCCGGACCGCCTCGTACTCCACGTCCAGCGCGGTCAGTACGACGAGTGAGTCGCTGTGATACCCGGTGCTCTCCACGTCTCCCCCCGGCCACGGTCGACCCTCGTGCGGCTCGCGGGCGAAATGCTACCGTCCGCGATCTCCCGCGGCTGGGACCCGGCGCACGTACCGAACCGCGACGGACGTACGAGCCGCCGCGGTTCGGTACCGCCGGGGCGGCGCCGGTGCTTGGATGCGCGGTATGGACCTCCCCCACACAAGCCGTCCTGCCCCGAGGCCGATGGCGGTGCCTCCGTTCGACCCCGAGCTGAGCGTCGCACTGGAGTCCTTGGGCAACGGGCCGAGAGAGCCGCTCACCCCGGGAAATCTCGCGGCCCGGCGGGAGCGGGACGCCGCGACCCGGCCCAGGCCGACGGCCGATGACCTCCGGGCCGATGGCCGTTTCGAGGTGGCGGAGCTGTCCGTACCGGGGCTGCGGGACGGGCCCGAGGTCACGCTGGTGAGCGTGCGGCCCGCCGGGCGCGAAGGGCCGCTGCCGCTGCTGTACTACATGCACGGCGGCGCGATGATCATGGGCAACGCGTGGTCGGTGCTTCCGCGGATCCTTCGCGAATGGGTCCACCCGCTGGACATGGCCGTCGTCTCGGTCGAGTACCGGCTGGCGCCGCGGACGCGGTACCCCGGACCGCTGGAGGACTGCTACGCGGGACTCCTCTGGGCCGCCGAACACGCGGCCGAACTGGGCGTCGACGGGGACCGCGTCATCGTCGGCGGGAAGAGCGCCGGCGGCGGCCTCGCCGCGGCGCTCGCCCTGCTGATCCGTGACCGCGGCGGCCCCGGCATCCTCGGGCAGCTCCTGCTGTGCCCGATGCTCGACGACCGCGGACACACCTTCTCCAGCCGCCAGATGTCCGGCCTCGGCCTGTGGGACCTCGTCTCCGGCGAGACCGCCTGGAAGGCGCTGCTGGGTGACCGCTACGGCGCGGCGGACGTGCCACCCTACGCGGCGCCCGCCCGCGCCACGGACCTCTCCGGTCTTCCCCCTGCGTTCATCGACGTCGGATCGGCGGAGATGTTCCGCGACGAGGACGTGGCGTACGCGAACGGGATCTGGCGGGCCGGGGGCCAGGCCGAACTGCACGTATGGCCCGGCGCGTACCACGGCTTCGACGGCATGGCACCGCGGGCGGCCATCAGCGAGGACGCACGCAACGCCCGCACCCACTGGCTCAGGCGCCTCCTCGCTCACTCCAGGAACACCGAGCCGAGGCCCGCGGAATGAGCCGGGCGGGCGGATTCCGGTCACCGGGCGGGACGGGTGACCACCTGCTCCTGGTTCCGGACGCACCCGGACCACCGCCGTCGTGAAGGCCCGCCACGCGTACCCCCAGCCACCGGCTTCACGCGGCGTCCGACCGCCGCTCGGACGGCGCGGTCGTCGGCCGGGAGCGCGATTCCCGCGCCCCGCCGGGAATCAAGCGCAGATGACGCCGCACACGTGCGTGCCGCGGGGCCGAGGGCGCCCCGGACAGCCAGTCCTCGACACGGTCCATGACCAGCAGCATCAAAACCAGCGTGGGCAGCACTGAGACCGCTACAACGATCACGACGAAGGCCCCTTCCTCAGCAGGCGACCCAGGCCGGGTGCCCGCCACACCTCACCGCGTCAACGGTGGTGTGTGGGAATCATGTGAAGGTCGAGCGCGGTGCCGGGCGCATGGGCGAACCCGGGCCCGGGGATCGGGGCCCGGGACCCGGGGCAAATTCAGTGGACATCGCGTACCCCGGCGGTGAAGGGTGACGGCATGAACCAGGAGGAGATCTGGGACGTCGATGCCGCGCAGCGCTACGACACGCCCGGCACGGGCATGTTCGCGCCCGAGATCCTGAGGCCGGCCGTGGACCGCCTGGCCGAGCTCGCAGGCGGCGGAGCGGCACTCGAATTCGCCATCGGCACCGGCCGGGTGGCCGTCCCGCTCGCCGAACGAGGAGTCCCCGTCACCGGCATCGAGCTGTCGCGTCCGATGGTCGAGCAACTGCGCACCAGGGCCGACGAAACGACGATCCCGGTGATCGTGGGCGACATGGCGACGTCCGTGGCTCCCGGGGACTTCACGCTCGTCTATCTCGTCTACAACACCATCTCCAACCTGCTCACCCAGGCCGAGCAGGTCGAGTGCTTCCGCAACGCCGCCCGCCACCTCGAGCCCGGTGGCAGGTTCGTGATCGAGCTCTGGGTTCCCGAGCTGCGCAAGCTCCCGCCGGGCCAGACGGCCACCGTCTGGCAAGCCGAGCCCGGGTACATCGGGTTGGACACCTACGACGTACTGCGCCAGCACGTCGTCTCGCACCACTTCCGGTTCGACGACACCCGGCAGGCCCGGCTGACCCGCAGCCCGCACCGTTACATCTAGCCGGCCGAACTCGATCTGATGGCGCGACTGGCGGGATTCGAGTTGGAGAGCAGGCACGCGGACTGGGCCGGCGCCGAATTCACCGCCGAGTCGCGTTCCCACGTCTCCGTCTACCGAATCCCGCCGAACCGTTAGCCAACCGCTCCCGTCGAGGCCCTCTGAGCGGGATTGGACACTGCCGGGTCTGGACATCGCCGGGGCCGGACGTTGCCGGGGCCGGGCGTTGCCGGGGTGGACATCCCCCGGGCACGTCCGAGCAGCACCCCGACCGGTGGCAGGGCGGCGACCCTCGCCGCATCGCCGGTCGGGACCCCTTCCACGGTCAGGCCCTGGGTCGAGCGCCGGGCAGCGAACCGGCGAGCCCGGCGATCACCAGAGAGTGGCCGCCCGGTTCGGCGAGCTGAACAGCCGGCCCAGGCGGAGAAGGGGCCCGCGATCAGAAAGCCGATGGTCAGCGGCAGCATGTAGATGTCCGCCCACAGCGGGGTCTCCTCGAAGCCGTAGCCGTGGCGGGGCAGCCAGATGCCCTGCAACCAGATGATCAGGATGAACATCAGGCCACCGCGCCCCAGCGCCGCCGGCAGACTGGCCACGTTCCCCGCGGTGAACGCGCGGATGCGGCCGCACGGCATCTGACCCGGCAGGCACGGGATCAGACGCGCAGGACCACGGGTCCCGTGCCATCCGCGGTACCCACTTATTTGTGGGTACTTGGCAGCGACGGGCGACCGCGCGAATCTGGTGGCGGGCGGTCGGAGGGCCGCCGGATCGGATGACACGGAGGTGGCGTTGCGTCAGGGTGCCGACTGGGCCTCGGCCAGCTTCTCCAGGCGACGGTGTCCCCAATCGGACAGGGGGGCCAGCGCCTCGGAGAGGTCGCGGCCGAACGTGGTGAGGGAGTACACGGTCTTCAGTGGCAGCACATCGTGGACTTCCCGGTGCACCAGCCCGTCCGTCTCCATCTCACGGAGCGCCTGAGTCAGAACCTTCTCGCTGAGGCCCGGCAACCGCCGGCGTAGCTCACCGGGGCGATGCGGACCGGACTCCAGTGCCCAGAGCAGGGCGGTCTTCCACTTGCCGTCGATCACGGCGATCGCGGCGGTCACTCCGCAGACATTGGTGTCCTGAGCACGGCTGCGTGTCATCTTCGCTCTATTTCCTTTGCGCTATGTACGCGTATATCCATATGGGGGTTGAGTCATGTCCATGTACTCCGAACAGTCTGCCGTCACCGTGCTCGGTCTGGGGCCGATGGGCCGCGCCCTGGCCGGTGCGTTCCTGGACGCCGGGCTGCGGATCACGGTCTGGAACCGGACACCGGGCAGGGATCGGGAGCTGATCGAGCGGGGCGCGGTTGCCGCGCCATCGGCGGAAGAGGCGGTCGCCGCAAGCGAGTTGACCGTCATCTGTGTGGTGAACTACGACGCGTCGGATGCGATCCTGCGGCGGGACGCGGTCAGCGCTGCGCTCAAGGGACGCACTGTGGTGAACCTGAGCGCGGACACTCCGGACCGGGCCCGGGACACCGCGGACTGGGCGGCCGGGCACGGCATCCGCTACCTCGACGGTGCGATCATGACGCCGACCACCACCATGGGAACGCCTGCCTCGGTGTTCCTCCACAGCGGCCCGGCGGAGCTCTACCAGGAGCACCGGCCCGTACTGGAGGCGCTGGGCGGAGCCCATACCCACCTCGGAGAGGAGATCGGCCGGGCGGCGGCGTACGACATCGTGCTGCTCGACATCTTCTGGACGGCGATGGCGGGCTACGCCCACGCTCTGGCGGTGGCGCGGGCGGAGGGGATCGGCGCCCGGGAGTTGGCGCCCTTCGCCAAGGGCATCGGCGCGATCCTTCCGCCGCTCTTCGAAGAGACCGCGGAGGAGATGGACCGCGGCACCTTCTCCGGGGAGGGCAACCCGATCACCTCGGGCGTATCGTCCATGGCCCATATCGTCCGCACCTCCGAGGGGCACGGCATCGACGCGGGCGTGATGCGCGCGGCCGAGGGCATGGCCCGCCGTGCCATCGGGCTGGGGCATGGCACGGACGGGTTCATTCGCGTCGCCGAGGTACTGGGCCGCCGCTGACACGTCAGGTGGGGAATCCTCCCCAAAGCTGTTCCCGCTGCCGGTAGTTGACACTGAAAGGGTCTGGTGCGGCTGCCGCGGTGTGCGAGATTCTGAGCCACTCAAGAGGGTCTTCAGCGAACGGAGGCTACGAGCATGGCGATATCAAGCGCCGCGGAGCTGTCCTTACCGGCAGCGGGCACCTACGAGATCGATCCGACGGCATCGACCGTTCGTTTCGACACCCGCGCCTTGGGGCTGCTCCGGGTCCGGGGGACGTTCACCATCACGCAGGGCCGGATCACCGTTGCCGAGACGTCGGAAGCGTCGTCGGTGGACGTCGAGATGGACGCGGCCAGCTTCGCGTCCGGCATTCCGCGGCGCGACAACCACGTCCGGTCGTCCGATTTCCTGGACGTGGAACGACATCCCACGATCCGCTTCCGGAGCCGGGGCCTGGAGCGGTCCGCCCAAAATGCCTCACTGCACGGCGAGTTGACCGTGTGCGGAGTGACTCAGCCGGTCGTCGTGACGATCGACAGCGTGGTCGGCGAAGGTCAGTGGATCACCGCCGGCGGCACCGCCTCGATCGACCGGTACGCCTTTGGTGTCAAGAAGGCCAGGGGCATGGCGGCTCGCCGCCTCAAAATCACGTTGGACATCGTCGCCAGCCGCTGAGTCACGTCGGTCGGCGATGTTCGTCCAGCGCACCTTCTCCGTACCCGGCCATCGGCCGCGGCCGTCCTCCGGCACGGGGCCGAGGCGGTGGAAGACCAGGTTGGCGAGCCATGCCGCTCCTCAGGTCCGTATCGGGCCTACAGTTCTTCCTGGGCGTCGAAGAGGCGGGCGGCGTACTGCGGCGGCAGCGCCTGGGTGATGTGGCGCGGCCGGGCGTCGTCGGTGGTGCCGGGGACGGCGGTGAAGCCGAAGCGGGCGCGAGTGCCGAGGACGATGCCGCCGGTGGTGGCGGCCTGCTTCTTGGCCCTGGCGCGCACCTGTGGCTGCCATCGCTTCCTCACCTCGCGTTCTATCCGGGTGGCGAGGGGCTTACGCGGCCGCTTGAGCCGGTCCTTGACGTATCGCTCGACGGTGCGCTGGGAGATGCCGAGCAGATCGGCCACCGGCCGGGTGCCCTTGAGCTGTCTGACCAGATAGCGCATCCGCGCGCCGGCCGACTTGGGGACGGGCCGGGTGCGCTGGTGGAAGCGCGGCAGGTGGGCCAGGAGCGGGTGGCCGTCCGGGGCTTCGGGCGGGGCGCACCGCACCGGCTGGGTGCCCAGCGAGCCGGGGTTGTGTTCGCTGTGCCGCCGGCCGCCGCTGTCCGGCTCACCGGCGCGGGTGGGCGGGTGCGGAGCGGTCATCAGCTCCAGGCCGATGACGGCGGTGGAGCCGCAGGGCGTCATGACGCGGTCGGCCCAGCGACTGCGCCAGATCGGCGGGCGGCAGCTGCGCGGCCTCGCCCCAGGAGCGCGCGTCGAGGGCGTCCCAGCCCAGGACGCACAGCTGGACGCAGGCGCGCCGCGCGCCCTCGGCGGGGCGGTAGATCCGCGCCCACGGGCCGAGTCCACGCCGGGTGAGCCGCCAGTCGGCCTTCTCCAGCTGCTTGAGGACCTTGTGGCCCTCGGACAGCCTCCCCGCCCGCCGCTCCTCGTCGGTCAGCCGGGCCGGGAGGCCGCAGCGCACCGCGGCGGCGTCGGTGAGCACCAGCACCGGGTCGGCGTCCCTGCCGTTGCGGTTCAGCCGTGGGGCGCCCAGGCGCGCCTCGGCCAGAGTCCACTCCACGAGGGCGGGGAGGGACTTGGCCGGGATGTCGAGGATCAGACCGCCGGGACAGTACGCCGTGAGCCGGCCCTCCATGAAGTCCACGACCGCCAGCGGGCCGTGGGCGAAGCGCGGGTCCACGGCGGGGGTGGCGGCGGTGGCCTTGGTGCCCGCTGTGGTTGGCGCTGTCGCGGGTTGCCGCGTGTCCGGGCGCCGCGGTGCGAACGGCCGGGGCGGGCGGGCCCACTGCTGTGCCGGGGCCGTGGCGGGTCGCCGGGTCGTGTCCGGTGCGGCGGTCGCCCCGGGCTGGTGATGACTCCGCCCGGCGGAATGGCCCTGGCCCTGGTGTGGGGGCGTGACGACGAACTCGTCGATGAAGACGAACTGCTTAATCGTCAACACACTTGGGGTACTTCGAGCCCCGATTGCAGTCGTGATAGTCGTACTTACTGACGCGGAACTTCTTCTCCTCGCCCCCCTTGGCCGGCTTGACGACCAAGTAGAACTTCTTCCCGTCCTTGACCTTGTCGGTCACCTGCCCGTCAGGGCCCCGGTCGAAATCCTGCGCGCAGCCGGCGAGCGAGGCAAAAGCGGTCATTACCAAAAGGGCGGCGGCAAGGCGACGCATATGGTGCTCCGATCAACTTGGGGACCGGCACAGTCTAAGAGAGACGCGTCATCGGCAGCACCGCCGGGGACGCCCACATCCCGCAACGACGGCCCATCCGGCGAAAGCGCCGGAGAAGGACCAGAAAACACCCCCATCACCTCCACCGAAACACCACAACGTTCGATATCTCTTCCACTGGCCGCTCGGTGGCCGTCAGGCCCTTTTCGGCTTGTGTTTCTTGCGCGAGCCCCCCGTTACCCGTTGGTGACAGTGGGGACAGAGCTGAAACGGTGCACGGGGACAACCCAAGGGCCGGGTGACGGGTCGTAGTGACCGGGAAATCCACCCACGGTACTTCAGCCGACAGCACCGACACCACACGAACGGGGACCCACCCATGACGCACATCAAGCGCGCCCTGGCCATCGCGGCAGTGACCGGCGCCGGCGCGGCCGCCCTCATGGTGGCCGCACCCACGGCCTCCGCGGCACCCTCGCACGCGGCGTACAACGGCGCCTGCGGCTCCGGCTACACGGTCGTCAACTCCACCGAGGTCGGGGACAAGGGCACGGCGTATCTCACCTACAGCTCCGCCACGGGCAAGAACTGCCTGGTCGCGATCCGGAACGTCGCCGGTGAGCCGGTTCCGATGACCATCTACCTGTCGCGGAGCGACACGGAGATCCACGACATCTACGACAGCGGCAACTACCGCTCCTACGCCGGGCCCATCTACACGAACGCACGGGGCACCTGCGTGGACTGGTGGGGCTGGATCGACGGTGTGCGCTTCGAGAAGGCCAACACCAACTGCGGCTGACGTCCGTCCCACTCGATGCCCCGCACGCCGTGGTGTGCGGGGCACCGCTGTCGAACGAGCCGTGACGTCGCCCGGCGGCATGAGCTACGCGATCACCTTGGCGAGGAACGCGGCGACGTTCGCCACGGTCCGCTCGATCTTCTCCTCCAGGGTGAGCGACTCCTGCGGGCGTGATCCGGCGCCCGCGTCCTTCTTGCCCCGTACATACAGCGAGCAGGCGAGATCGCTGCATATGTAGGCGCCCACCGAGTTGCCCTGCTGCCTGGCCTTCCCCGCCTTCGGCGCCACCATCAGGGACACGCCGCCCGTGTGGGCGGTCAGACACATCGAGCACATGCTGCGCCGTGCCTGCCAGGAGGCGGGGCCGGGGCAGCGGAGCGCGAGGGCGGTCGGGCGGCCGTCCAGCACGGTGACCAGATAGGCGCGGTCGGGGGCCTGCGGATCTCGCCAGCCGAGGTAGTCCAGGTCGCCCCAGGGCCGGTCGGCCAGGTCGCGCGGGACGGACAGGCGCTTCACCTCGCCCTTGGTGCAGTTCACGAAGGCGGCACGGATCTCTTGCTCAGTCATCGGCTTCATAAACCGCACGCTAATTTGCCTAATGGCTTTAGGCAAACGCATAATCCGTTCTGGCCGAGGAGAGGAAGGGTATGGCACGGGTAGGACTGACCGCGGAACGCCTGACCCGGGCGGGGGCGGAGCTGGCCGATGAGGTCGGCTTCGACCAGGTGACCGTCTCGGCGCTGGCCAGACGGTTCGACGTCAAGGTCGCGAGTCTCTACTCGCACCTGAAGAACTCCCAGGACCTCAAGACCAGGATCGCCCTGCTCGCCCTGGAGGAGCTCGCCGACCGGGCCGCCGACGCCCTGGCGGGCCGGGCGGGGAAGGACGCCCTGACCGCCTTCGCCAATGTCTACCGCGACTACGCCCGCGAGCACCCCGGCCGCTACGCCGCGGCCCGGCTCAGGCTCGACCCGGAGGCCGCGGCCGCCAGCGCCGGTGTCAGGCACGCACAGATGACACGGGCGATCCTGCGCGGCTACGACCTGGACGAACCGGACCAGACGCATGCGGTCCGGCTGCTGGGCAGCGTCTTCCACGGCTACGTCAGCCTCGAGATGGCGGGCGGGTTCAGCCACAGCGCCCCCGACAGCCAGGAGAGCTGGTCGCGGACGTTGGACGCCCTCGACTCCCTGCTGCGGCACTGGCCCGCGCCGTGACCGGACGCGTATCGCTCATCGCGCATCCGCGCGCCCGGGCACCCGCTCACCTCGACACCCGGGCATCTCACACCCGCGCATCGCCCCGCGCACCGCGCGTCGGCGAACCCGAATCATCCATCCGTACCCCCATGATCAACAGGCTGGAACGATGCACACCACCGAGCACCACTGGATCACCACGCCCATCACCGCCGACATCCTGCGGGGCGCCCTCGACCTTGAGCGCACCGCGCACGGGCTGCTCCCGCACCGGCTGCCCGCCTGGGCCCGCGCCCAGTACGCCGATGGACAGCTCGCCATGGCGGAGGCCCAGCCGTCCGGCGTACGGCTGGTCTTCCGGACCCGGGCCACCGTGGTCGAACTGGACACGCTGCCCACCAAACGGGTCTACGCGGGCGCCCCGCCCCGCCCGGACGGCGTCTACGACCTGCTGATCGACGGCCGCCTGACCGCCCAGTCCACGGTGACCGGCGGCAACACCCTGGCCATCGACCTGGCCACCGGGACCGCCGAGAGCCACCCCGGCCCGGCCGGCACCCTCCGCTTCGCCGACCTGCCCGACGGCGTCAAGGACGTCGAGATCTGGCTGCCGCACAACGAGACCACCGAACTCGTCGCCCTGCGCACCGACGCCCCCGTCGAGCGCGTACCGGACCGGGGCCGCAGGGTGTGGCTGCACCACGGCAGTTCGATCAGCCATGGCTCCGACGCGGCGAGCCCCACCGCCATCTGGCCCGCGCTCGCCGCCTCCCTCGGCGGCGTGGAACTGATCAACCTGGGCCTGGGCGGCAGCGCCCTGCTCGACCCGTTCACCGCACGGACGATGCGGGACACCCCCGCCGACCTGATCAGCGTCAAGATCGGCATCAATCTGGTCAACGCCGACCTGATGCGGCTGCGCGCCTTCACCCCGGCGGTGCACGGCTTCCTCGACACGATCCGCGAGGGGCATCCCACCACACCGCTGCTGGTCGTCTCCCCCATCCTGTGCCCCATCCACGAGGACACGCCCGGCCCCGCGTCCTTCGACTTCGGCGCGCTCAGCGTCGGAAGGCTGCGGTTCCTGGCCACCGGCGACCCAGCCGAGCGCGCCGCCGGGAAGCTGACGCTGGGCGTCATCCGGGATGAGCTGTCCCGGATCGTCGAGCAGCGGGCGGCCGACGACCCCCACCTCCACTACCTCGACGGCCGCGACCTCTACGGCGAGGCCGACGCCGCCGAGTCGCCGCTGCCCGACGAGCTCCACCCGGACGCCGCCACCCACCGCCGTATCGGGGAACGCTTCACCACGCTGGCCTTCGCCGCCGATGGTCCGTTCGCGGACCGCAGCGCCTGACGCCGGGCTCCGTCCGGTACAACGGGAAGGGACGAGAAGGAGCATCGGCGCCGGTACGAGGGAGGGCCGTGATGACGCCCGATGTGTGGGTGCGGGTCAACAGCGCGACGTTCGGCGGCCGCATGGTGCGCGCCGACACCATCGAGCAGGTCAGATGGGACAGGAAGACACCCCAGCACCTGATCCTGACCCTCCACAGCGGTGACGAGGTCCGTCAGGACGTACGGGCCGGCGCGCCGGTCGACGACATGGACGACACCGAGGGCCCCGACCTCGCCGAGCAGTTGGTGAGCGCGATCGCGCGGGCCTCGGACCGACCCGGTGGCCACATGCTGGAGCTGAAGCCCGATGAGAGCACCGGAGGCGTGGGGTGGTTCCGGACGCCGCTGGTGGACAAGCCGTGGGCGGGGTGAGCCGGGGTCTTCCCCGGGCGGCCCGCCCCCTGCGCCACCGCGCGGCCAGGCCCTACCCTGGTGGCCGTGCACATCTGCTTTGTCTGCGGCGGGAACATCTGCCGGTCGCCGTCCGCCGCGCTGGTCTTCGCCGAGCATCTGCGCCGGGCGGGACTCGACGGCGCGGTACGGGTCAGCAGCGCCGGTATCGGCCCCTGGCACGCCGGTGAGCCCATCGACGAACGGGCCGGCGAGCTGCTGGCACGGCACGGCTACCCGGTCGAGCATGTCGCGGCCCAGATCGGTGCCGAGCACCGGGACGCCGAGCTGTTCCTGGCGATGGACCGCGGCCACGAGAAGGCGCTGCGCCGACTGGTCGACGATCCGTCCCGGGTCAGGATGCTGCGGTCCTTCGACCCGGACGCCACCGGTGATCTGGACGTTCCCGACCCGTACTACGGCGGCCCGGAGGGGTTCGACGAGGTGCTGGCCATGATCGAAGCCTCGGTGCCCGGCCTGCTGGCCTGGGTGCGCGAGCGCCTCGGTTCATGAGCGCCCGTGCCGAGGCCGGGACGGGCGAGGACCCCGGCGCCGCGGCGGCCCGCCTCACCGGCCGTCCGGCGACCCGCCGACGGCCGCTGTCCGCCATGCTCACCGAGGTCACCCTCGACGGCGGGCGGACGGTGATGGTCAAACGGGGTGACGATCCCGGCGCGGTGGAGGCCGAGGCGGCGGGGCTGCGCTGGCTGGCCGACGCCGGTACGGTCCGTGTCCCGGCGGTGCACGGCCACGACCGGCACTGGCTGGTCACCGACCAGGTGCCGGCCGGCCGGCCGAGCGTCCGGGCGGCGGCCCGGTTCGGCCGCGATCTGGCCGCCCTGCACGCCGTCGGCGCGCCCGCGTTCGGCGCCCCGCCGCCCGACGGCCCCACGGACGCGTACATCGGCATGGCCCCGATGCGCAACGTCCCGGGCACCGACTGGCCGCGCTGGTACGCCGAACACCGGGTGCTGCCCTATCTGCGCCGTGCCGTCGACGACGGCACGGTGCGCCACGGCGAGGCCGAGGTGATCGAACGCGCATGTGAGCGGCTGCCCGAGCTGGCCGGACCCGCCGAGCCGCCCGCCCGGCTGCACGGCGACCTGTGGAACGGCAACGTCCTGTGGGGCGCCGACGGACAAGCGTGGCTGATCGACCCGGCCGCGCACGGTGGCCACCGGGAGACCGATCTGGCGATGCTCCACCTGTTCGGCTGCCCGCATCTCGACCAGGTGCTGGACGGCTACCAGGAGGTGGCGCCGCTCGCCGAGGGCTGGGCCGACCGCGTCGGACTGCACCAGCTCTTCCCGCTGCTGGTGCACACCGTGCTGTTCGGCCGCGGCTACGCCGGGCAGGCGGTCACGGTGGCCCGGACGGCCCTGGCGCGGTGACCTGCCGCAATTCCTCGTACAGCCCTTCCAGGGCGGTGTGGTCGTCGTCCGTGCCGGTGTGCGGGGCGGCGAACCAGCGCGCGTACTCGGCGATTTCGGAGAGGCGCCAGTCGAGGGCGAACAGCTCGACCATCGCCGGGTCGGGGCGCAGGCGGTCCCCCGCACCGGCCGCGAGCAGATCGGCGTAGTCCCGCTCGCGTGGCGCGAGGGCCAGCGACTCCCAGTCGACCAGCTTCAGCCCGCACGCGCCCACGACCTGGTTGTCGTTGTGCGGCTCGCCGTGGGTTGTCACCCATTGGTCCCGGCGGGAGTGCGCGAGGTCCGCGAGTTCGAGGTAGCGGTCCGTCCAGCGGGTGATCGCGGCATCGTGTGCGGCGATCGCGGCCCGCGCCTCCTCCGCCAGCGGGCCGGAGGTCCAGGGCCGCGCGGTCCGGGCCCGTAGCTCGCCCGCGAACTCGGGGCCGACCTGGGGAGTCCAGCGCCGCAGACCGGGTGGCGGTGTGGCGCGGTGCAGCGTGGCCAGCGCGGCTTCGACCTCGCGGACGTGCGAGGGTCGGCTCGCCTCCTCCTCGGTGGGGCTGCGCCCGTCCAGCCACGGCGTCACGCTCAGCGCGCCCGTCTCGACACCGACGGTGAACCGGCCGGAGGACCGGGCGGGCAGGGGCGCGCACACCACGTCCACACCGGCGGCGGCCAGTGCCGCCGCTCCCGCGTAGGCGGCCTCCAGCGTCGTCTCGGTGTGCCGTGGCTCCAGCTGGTCCAGCGTCACGAACAGAGTCGTGCCGCCACCGGCCACCCGCCAGTGGTGTGCGCCGAAACCCCAGGGCAGATGCGCGATTTCGGCGACGTCCGGCAGCCAATGCGCGGCGACGGCGTGCGCGATCGCTTCGTCACTGATGAAAGAGGGACGGGAGAGCACAAGACCCGATCCTAGGGAGGGGGCGGGCCACCGTCACCGGAATTTCCGGCGGCCCCGTGCCACCACTCCCGCGAACGGAAACCGATGCGCCTGGTGGCCCGTCTTGGGGGGTGGAATCACACGGATGGGAAGCCATGGTGGAGCAGGTGGACAGCGGTACGACGGCGCCGGGGCCGGCGGGGATGCCCCGGCGGGCCGGGCGCCGGCTGGTGCGGTGGGCCCGGTGGGGTGACGCGACGGGGCACGCGCGGGGCCGGTCGCCCTGGACGCGGGGGCGGGTGCTCGCCGTACTGGCGGTGCTGACGGCCGGGCTGCTGGCCTTCCACCGGGCGGTGCCCAACTCGGTGGGACATGTGGGCAGTTTGCTGGAGGCGTTCCTGCCGTGGCTCGGCGTGGCGGTCGTGGTGCTGCTCGGCCTGGCGCTGCTGCGCCGTTCGGCCCTCGCGCTGGTGGCGCTGCTGCTGCCGGTGGCGGCGTGGACGTACCTCTTCGGCGGGCTGTTCCTGCCCGGGGCCGAGCCCGGCCCGCGTGACCTGGTGGTGGTGCAGCACAACGTCAGCGATGAGAACGCCGATCCGGCGGGTACGGCCCGCGCCCTGGCCGACGCCGGGCCCGATCTCATCGCGCTGGAGGAGCTGGTGCCCAGCGCGCTGCCGGTCTACGAGAAGACCCTCGCCCCGGACTACCCGTACCACGCCGTCCGGGGCACCGTCGGGCTCTGGTCGAAGCATCCGCTCACCGATTCCCGGCCGTTGGACATCAAACCCCGGGGGATCGCGGAGGGGTGGAATCGCGGGCTGCGGACCGCCGTCCACACGCCGCACGGCGAGATCGCGGCGTATGTCGCACACCTGCCGTCGGTGCGCATCCGGGCGAGTGGCCTCGCGTCCTCCTGGCGTGATGAGAGCGCCGGTCTGCTGGGCGAGGCAATCGCCGCCGAGAAGCGCGATCGGGTGGTCCTGCTGGGCGATCTCAACGGCACGGTCGACGACCGTGGGCTGGCCCCGCTGACCTCGCGGATGAACGTGGCGGAGCGGGGCTTCGCCTTCAGCTTTCCCGCGGACTTCCCGCTGGCCCGGATCGACCAGGTCATGGCCCGCTCGGCAACCGTCGGCGACATCCGCACCCTGCCCGCCACCGGCAGCGACCACCTGCCGGTCGCCGCCCGGATCGCATGGGGGTGACCGGCCCGGCAAGGTCGGCACCGTTCGCACCCGGCAGCCGCCACCGCGTCGCGGGGTCTCCTCGGGAGCGGTCCCGGGACCCGCGGGTTAGAAATGCCGCGCACGCATTCCCGACCCAGGAGGTTCCACTGATGAGTACCGGTATGCGCTGGAGGACCGCGACGGCAGCGGTTACCACGACTCTGGCGGGCACGCTGGGCCTCGGCCTGATGTCGCCGGTGGCGCAGGCCGCCGCCCACGGGCCCTGCTACGACGGGCGGTGCACGGTCACCGTGTCGAGGCCCACGAGCATCAAGGTCGACAGCCACCGGTTCGGGTTCGGGAAGCTGCGGATCACCCACATCAGCTCCCGGTCCGTGAAGATGGCGGCCACCACTACGGGCGGCGCGCGCCTGAGCGGCAGCACCAGCCCGGGCGGCACCGTCAGGCTCAACAACCTGAGCATCGGTGTGCGGTCGGTCAGCGGCCACAAGGCCAAGCTGGTCCTGTCGTCCTGAGGTGGCGTCCTGACGCGTCATCAACTCCGCATGGCACCCCGGCGCATGTGTCTGCGCCGGGGTGCCATCCGTAGTACGGTTCCGTCGTCACGCGCCGCGAACCGGATTCCTGCTCGGACAGGACTCGCCTCGGCTGCCCATTCCGGCCCGATCATGACGAGGACCCAGAGCGATGCCACCGTCCCTCAGCAACTTCAACATGGACCTCCTGGTCCCGCTGCACGCCCTGCTGATGGAACGGAGCGTGACCAAGGCGGCGGAGCGCGTGGAGGTCACCCAGCCCTCGATGAGCACCTCGCTCGCCAAGCTCCGCCGCCACTTCAATGAGCCGCTGCTGGTCAGGGACGGCCGCCGCATGGTGCTGACTCCCTTCGCGGAGTCGCTGGTCCAGCCGGTCACGGAGATGCTGGAGGCGATCAGGGAGGTGGTGGGTGCCAACGCGGCCTTCGACCCGACCACCAACCGCCGGGTGTTCACCGTGACCGCCAGCGACTATGTGGCCATCGTTCTGCTGCGGCCGCTGCTGCGGGAGATCGACACCGCCTACCCCCATGTGCAGATCAAGGTCGCTCCGCTGAGCCACGGCATGGTCGACCAACTCCGCAGAGGCCAGTGTGATCTGGTCATCTGGCCACCCCTGATCCAGGACAAGGAGCTGGAGACGTTCTCCAGCTCCACGTTGTTCACCGATGAGTTCGTGGCCGTGGTGGACCAGGACCACCCCGAAGTCGGTGACGTCCTGACCTCCGACCAGCTCTGCACCCTGCCGTACGTCCAGATCGGGGGGCCGCAGCCCACGATCGCCGACACCGTGCTCGCTCAACTCGGCCTGCCCCTCCGGGCCGTCGCCGCCACCGACAACTTCACCAACGCGGCCTGTCTGCTCCCCGGCACCCGCATGGTCGCGGTGATACAGCGGCGCCTGTTCGACCAGCTCGGCCCGCGCATCGGTCTTCGGACCGTGGCGCTCGATGTGCCGCTGCCGCGGCTCGTCGAGTCGATGTACTGGCATCCCAGGAACACCATCGATCCCGCCCACCGATGGCTGCGCGAGCGGGTCCTGCGCCTGTGCGCCACCGACCTTCCGGACCGGCCGCACGGCGAGGCCGGTCCTTCGCGGGGCGCTCGGCCCGACGGATGATCAGTTCGCGGGCGCGGCGAGGGCGGGGGTTCGGGTGCTGCTCCGGTCCGGCGTCCGGTGGTCCGGTGTCCGGTCCCGTTCCACCGTCATGCTCAGGCCGATGCCGTTCATCTCCTCGAGGAAGCGCGGATAGGAGCCGCGGTAGGCGTTCGGGTAGGTGAGCCGGGTCTCACCGTCGGCCGCCGTGCCCGCGACGGCCAGCGACATCAGCACGCGGTGGTCGTTGAACGAGGACAGTTCGGCTCCGGTCAGCCGCTCGGCACCGTGGCAGAGCAGTCGCTGCCCGCGCTGCTCGATCCGCGCGCCCATCCTGGTGAGCTGCAGCATCGCCTCCACCCGGTCCGACTCCTTGAGCCTGACGTGGGCCACGTTGTCCAACACGGTGGTGCCGTCCGCCACCGCCCCGAGCACGGAGAGAGCGGGCAGCATGTCGGGCACCGCCCGGCAGTCGACCCGGGCGGGGCTCAGCCTGATCCCGTCGTGGCGGACGCGCACCATGCCGGTCGCCGGGTCGGCCGTCATCGGCAGGCCCATCCCGGCGACGATGTTCAGCAGGTCCGCCTCGGGGTGGTCCACCTGGTCCACGGGGAGCGCGGGCAGCCCCCGGAACAGCACATCGGCGGGGTGCAGCGCCGTCACGGCCAGGCCGAACGCCGCCGCGCCGACGTCGGGGGGCAGCACCACGGTTGCCGGAGTGGGGCATTGACCGGGCTCGATGTCGAACCGCCGCCCGCTCTCGGAGACATCGACCCGCAGCCCGAACCGCCGCATCATCCGGATCGTCAGATCCACATGGGAGCGTTCGTTGAACTCGCCCTCCACCGTGATGGTGCTCGGCCCGGTCGCGAACGGCGCCACCATGAGCAATCCGGAAATCCACTGCGAAAGGATGCCCTCGATACGCGCGTGGCCCCCTTTCGGGCGGCGCGGCCGCACGGAAATCGGCGGACCGCCCGTGGGCGAATCGAGGTCAATACCGAGGTCGGACAGGGCCTGCAGCAGCGGGCCTATCAGACGCCGGTGGAAAGACTTCTGCCCCACGATGGTCACCGGCGCGCTCGCGAGAGAGGCGAGCCCGGCGAGGAAATACAGCGCCGTATCCGAACTGCCCACCGAGACCTGCGATCGCAGCGGCCGGTACGGACCCCCGTGCACGAGGAAGTCGTCCCCGTCCACCTCGATCCGCGTACCGAGGCCGCGCAGCGCGGTGATGGTGTGCCGGATGTGCTGCGCGTTCGACAGCCCCACGATGCGGCTGGTCCCGGGGGCGAGCGACGCCAGCATCAAGGCGCGATGCGCGTGGTATTTCGAGGTCGGAACGGCGATCTGCCCTTTGACCTGATCGGATGACCGCTTCACGAGCAGCCGCATCCCATTCCCCCGATCCACCCGTTCACCTGAATTCACCCTTGGCGGCGTCGAGGTTCACGCTAGCGACCGCACCGCGCGCCGGAAATCCCGATGTGCTTATGCCTGGCATCTCCGTCCGGGATATAACCCATTCGCGTACAGAAGATGCTGAACCCGGCACATCGCCCCCGCGCTCACTTTTCGGTGATACGGGCGGTCACACGGGTCAGCAGGGGCACGCAGTCCCGCAGTTGCCGCTGCTCGTCGGGGCTGAGTGCGTCGCGGATGGCGGTGCCCAGCCAGCCGGCGCGCTGGGCGCGCTCCCGCTGGAGGCGGGCGCGGCCGGCGTCGGTGATGTGCAGCAGGAGTTTGCGGCCGTCGCTGGGGTGGGGCTCGGTGCGCACCAGGCCGTCGCCGAGCAGTTCCTTGACGGATTTGGCGGCCGACTGGTGGGTCACTCCGCGCCGGTGCGCGAGGTCGGCCGTGGTCTGCGGACCACCACGGTCGAGGTGGCCGAGGATGGCGGCTCCTCCGGAGGGCATGGTGTCGGCGGCCCGTACGGCGCGGACGAGTTCCCCGACCGCCTGCCGCAGGTCTTCAGCCAGTGCGTCGTCTTCCATGGTCCCACCCTACCCAGGTCATGAAGGGAGGTTGTACAACCATCTTGTACAGTTAATTTGCACAATTCAGTTGTACAGTTCTGCCAGGGATCGAGGAGACCCACGATGCAGCTCACCAAGTTCGGCCATGCCTGCGTCCGTATCGACAAGGACGACCGCCGCCTGGTCGTGGACCCGGGGGGCCTCACCGAACCGCACGCCCTGGATGGCGCGGACGCGGTCCTGGTGACCCATGAACACTTCGACCACTTCTCCGAGGAGGCGCTCCGCAAGGCCGCGGAGAACAACCCGGCCCTGCACATCTGGACCAACACCTCCGTCGCCAAGCAGTTGGACGGCCTCGGCACCCGGGTCACCACCGTCGGCGAGGGCGAGTCCTTCACCGCGGCCGGTTTCGAGGTGAAGGTCTACGGCACGTGGCACGCGCCCATCCACCCCGACATCCCGCCCGTCGGCAACGTCGGCTTCCTCATCGACGACACTCTCTTCCACCCCGGAGACGCGCTCACCGTCCCCGATGTCACCGTCGACACCCTGCTGCTGCCCGTGCACGGCCCCTGGTCCGCCACCGGGCAGCTGATCGACTACGTGCGGGAGGTGGCCCCACGGGACGCCTACGCCATCCACGACGGCGCCCTCAATGACGTCGGTCACGCGATGCTCGGCGGGTTCCTGGGCGACAACGGCCCCGGCACAGGCGCCCGCTACCACGGGCTGGCCGCGGGCACCTCCGTCGACATCGGCTGAGTTCCCATCCCCCCGGCGGCGCGCGCCGCGGTCATCGGCCACTCACGTCGGCTCTCGCGCCGACCGCGGTCGATGCCGCGGCGGTCAGGGCGGCAGGGAACACCGCCTCACCGTCCAATGTGATGGACGTCACAGTATGCGGGAACCTAGTCTTCAGGTCATCATATGACCCGATCGCCGCAGGCAGCCGGGGCCGACCGCGCCCCGGACACCACAGCGAGGACGGCGGCGCTCCCCCATACGCACAGCAAGGACGAGGAGGGGCATGAGCGACCAGGACAGGCCGGCGCGACCGCGCGTGGGCGTGGTGGGCCTCGGGGCCATGGGACTCGGCATGGCACGCAGCCTGCGGACGGCGGGCTACGACGTCGGGGTCCACGATCTGCGGCCGGAGGTGGCCGAGGACTTCGCCCGCGACGGCGGGACGGTGTACGCCTCCCCCGGCGACCTGGCGGCCGCGGTGGACGTCGTGGTCAGTGTCGTGGTCAACGCGGCGCAGGTGGAGTCGGTGCTGTTCGGCGCCGACGGGGCCGCCGACCGGCTCCACCCCGGGGCCGTCTTCGTGATGTGCTCCACGGTCGACCCGGGCTGGTCGGCGGAGCTCGGGGGACGCCTGGCCGAGCGGGGTGCGCTCTACCTGGACGCCCCCATCTCCGGTGGCGCCGCGCGTGCGGCGGCCGGTGAGCTGACCATGATGACGTCGGGCTCCGCCGCGGCGTACGCGGTCGCCGACCCGGTGCTGGAGGCCATGAGCAGCACGGTCTACCGCCTGGGCGAGCAGCCCGGCCTCGGTTCGAAGGTCAAGATCGTGAACCAGCTGCTCGCGGGGGTGCACATCGCCGCGGCGGCCGAGGCGATGGCCCTGGGCCTGAAGGCCGGTGTCCCGGCCGAGGCGCTCTATGAGGTCATCACGCACAGCGCGGGCACCTCGTGGATGTTCGAGAACCGGATGGCGCATGTGCTCGCCGGTGATTACACCCCCCTCTCCGCGGTCGACATCTTCGTCAAGGACCTGGGGCTCGTCCTCGATTCGGCACGGCCGGAGAGGTTCCCGCTCCCCCTGGCCGCCACCGCTCACCAGATGTTCCTCCAGGCGTCGGCGTCCGGCCTGGGCTCCGAGGACGACAGCGCGGTCATCAAGATCTTCCCCGGGATCGATCTGCCCCAGCCGGTGGGAGCCTGATATGGGCATCCGGCTCGGCTGCATCGCCGACGACTTCACCGGCGCCACGGACCTGGCCAACAACCTGGTGCGGGCGGGCATGCGCGTGGTCCAGCTGATCGACGTACCGCCGCCCGGCGCCGAGCGGCCGGTGGACGCGGACGCCGTGGTCATCGCGCTCAAGTCGCGGACCGTTCCGGCCCCCGACGCCGTCGACGCGTCGCTGCGGGCCCTCGCCTGGCTGCGGTCCGCGGGTGCCGAGCAGATCTACTTCAAGTACTGCTCCACCTTCGACTCGACGCCCGCCGGCAATATCGGGCCGGTCACCGAGGCCCTGATGGACGCGCTCGGCACCGACTTCACCATCGCCACGCCCGCGTTCCCCGACAACGGGCGCACGGTCTTCAAGGGCCATCTCTTCGTCGGCGATGTGCTGCTCAGCGAGAGCGGTATGCGCCATCACCCGCTCACCCCGATGACCGACCCCAATCTGATCTCGGTCCTCGGCGCGCAGACCACACGAGCGGTCGGCCTGATCGACCACACGGTGGTCGGCCGCGATGCCACGGCGGTCCGGGCCCGGATCGACGAACTGCGCGAGCAGGGTACCGGAATCGCCGTCGTCGACGCCGTCTCCAACGACGACCTGGTGCGCCTCGGCGCGGCGGTCCAGGGGATGCCCCTGGTGACCGCCGGTTCGGGCCTGGCCATCGGGCTGCCCGCGAACTGGGGGTTCGCACCGTCCCACGCCGCCGCCGCGCTGCCACCGCCCGGCGGCCACCGGGCCGTCATCTCGGGATCGGTCTCCGCCGCCACCAACCAGCAGGTCCAGGAGTTCCAGCGCACCGGCCGCCCCGCGTTCCGCGTGGATCCGCTGCGGGTCACGGCCGGTGAGGACGTGTCCGGCGAGGCGCTCGCCTTCGCCGAATCGCGTCTGGCCGACGGGCCCGTCCTCTTCTACTCCACCGAGGCGCCGGAGGCGGTCCGCACCGTCCAGACCCGGCTCGGCGCCGTCGAGGCCGGCGAGCTGGTGGAGCGGACCCTGGCCCGCGTGGCCGAGGGCCTGGTGGAGCGCGGTGTGCGCCAACTCGCCGTCGCGGGCGGCGAGACCTCCGGAGCGGTCGTCCGGGCGCTCGGCATCACCGGACTGCGCATCGGACCGCAGATCGACCCCGGTGTGCCCTGGTGCGCGGCGGCGCTGCCCGGCGGGGACACGCTCCACATCACGCTGAAGTCCGGCAACTTCGGTGGCCCCGCGTTCTTCACCGACTCCTTCGCCCTGCTCGACCGGGAGGTCTCATGACCGAGCTCCTCGACACCGCCGTGGACGAGGCACGTGACGAGATCGTCCGAGTGGGCACCAGCCTGTTCAACCGGGGCTATGTGCACGCCAGCGCCGGGAACATCAGCGCCCGGATCGGCGACGGCCATCTGATCACGCCCACCGACGCCGCCCTGGGCTTTCTCGAGCGCGACCGCCTCGCGCTGGTCGACGCCCGGGGTGAGCAGCGCGCGGGCGACCGCGCGAGCAAGACCCTGACGCTCCATCGGCGTATCTACGCGGCCGACCCCACGGCCCGGTTCATCATCCACACCCATTCCACCCACCTGGTCGCGCTCACCCTGGCCGGTGTGTGGAGCCAGGACGACGTACTCCCGCCCCTCACGCCGTACTTCGTGATGAAGGTGGGGCACGTTCCGCTCATCCCCTACCACCGGCCCGGCAACCCGCGCGTGGCCGACCTGGTGACCGCCCGGATCGCCGACCACCTGGCGAGCCACACGCCGATCAGGGCCGTCCTGCTCGACCGGCTCGGCCCCGTGGTCTGGGGCCCGAACGCGGCCGCCGCCCTCGCCGTCCTCGAAGAACTCGAGGAGACGGCACGTCTCTGGCTCCTGACCGACCGTCGACCGGGGCCTCTCACCACCGACGCGATCGACGAACTGAGGTCCACGTTCGGCGCCGCTTGGTGACCTGTCGCTCCCCCGTCCCCGTCCCCGTCGCAGAATCCCTGAGCCGCAAAAGGATTCCGTCATGCCCATGCCCGCAGTGGCGGCCGAGACGCCCGCGCTCGCCCGCGAGAACGCCGTCTACCGCAAGGTCGTACGCCGCATCGTCCCCTTCCTCGTCCTGGCTTACGTGGCCTCCTACCTGGACCGGGTCAACGTCGGCTTCGCGAAGCTCCAGATGTCCGACGACCTCGGGTTCAGCGAGGCCGCGTACGGACTGGGGGCGGGCCTGTTCTTCATCGGGTACTTCCTCCTGGAGGTGCCCTCGAACCTGATGCTGCAACGCGTCGGAGCCCGCACCTGGATCGCCCGCATCATGATCAGTTGGGGCCTGGTCTCGGCGGCGTTCATGTTCGTCACCAACGAGGCGACGTTCTATGTGCTGCGGTTTCTGCTCGGTGCCGCGGAGGCGGGGTTCTACCCCGGGGTGATCCTCTACTGCACCTACTGGTTCCCCTCGCACCGCCGGGCCCGGGTGATCGCGATGTTCATGTCGGCCATCCCGGTGGCGGGCATCTTCGGCAATCCGCTCTCCGGCTGGATCATGGACCGTTTCCAGGGCGTGAACGGCTGGCAGGGCTGGCAGTGGATGTTCCTGCTGGAGGCGGTCCCCGCGCTCCTCGTCGGTGTCATCACGCTCTTCTACCTGGACGACGGCGTGCAGGACGCGAAGTGGCTGACCGATGAGGAGAAGGCCGTCGTCGAGCGGGCGGTCGCCGACGACAGCGCGCACCGGACGGTGCACGGCCGGGTCCGGGACGCCTTCCGTGAGCCGAGGGTGTGGCTGATGTGCCTCATCTACTTCTGCTTCGTGATGGGCCAGTACGCCCTGACCTTCTGGATGCCCACGTTCGTCGAGTCCACCGGCATCGAGGGCAACGTGGCGATCGGCGTGCTCAGCGCCGTGCCGTTCGTGGCCGCGCTCGTCGCGATGAACCTGTTCGGCCGCTCGGCGGACAAGCGCCGCGAGCGCCGCTGGCACCTGGTCATCCCGAGCCTGATGGGCGCCGTCGGGTTCTCGCTGTCCGCCGTCTGGAACGGGTCGACCGTGCTGTCCCTGACCGCGCTGTCCGTCGCCGCGGCCGGGGTGCTGACCTGCGCTCCGCTGTTCTGGTCGCTCCCCACCGCGTTCCTGGGCGGCACCGCGGCGGCGGCCGGACTTGCCATCATCAACTCGGTGGGCAACCTCGCCGGTTTCGTCAGCCCCTACATGATCGGCGCGCTCAAGGACGCCACCGGCTCGGCGTCGATCCCGATGTACGTCCTGGCGTTCACCCTGGTCGTGGGCGCCGTCGCGGTGCTCACCACCAAGAAGCAGGTCGTCAACCGCTGACCGGGACGTCCCGGCCCGAACGCAGGAGCCAGCATGCCGAGGTTCGCCGCGAACCTGTCCCTGATGTACACCGAACACGACTTCCTCGACCGCTTCGCCGCGGCGTCGGCGGACGGCTTCGAGGCCGTCGAGTACCTCTTCCCCTACGGGTACGACGCCGCCGAGCTGCGGCGCAGGCTCGACGACCACGGACTGGGGCAGGTGCTCTTCAACGCGCCTCCCGGCGCCTGGGAGTCCGGGGAGCGCGGGATCGCGGCGCTGCCCGGACGCGAGGCGGAGGTGCGCTCCGGGATCGGCCGGGCCCTGGAGTACGCGGCGGAGCTCGGCTGCCCACGGGTGCACGTGATGGCCGGGCTGGTGGGGCCTTCACAGGAGCCGGCCAAGCACCGCGACACCTATCTGGCCAATCTCGCCTGGGCCGCGGAACGGGCCGCCGCGGCGGGCGTCGACATCCTGATCGAGCCCATCAACGGCCGCGACATGCCCGGCTACTTCCTGAACCGGCAGTCCGAAGCGCACACCGTGGTACGGGAGGTGGGAGCCCCGAACCTCAAGGTGCAGCTCGACCTCTACCACTGCCAGATCGTCGAGGGCGACCTCACCACGACCCTGCGCCGTGACCTGCCGACCGGCCGGGTCGGCCATCTGCAGATCGCGGGCGTACCCGATCGCCATGAGCCCGACCGGGGCGAGCTCGACATCCGCCATCTGTTCGGCGTCATCGACGACCTGGGCTTCGACGGGTGGATCGGCTGTGAGTACATCCCCCGCGCCGGTACGAGCGAGGGGCTCGGCTGGCGCCACGACTACCGAGGAGACAACGCATGAGGATCGTCATCACGGGTGGCTTCGGCTTCCTGGGCCGGCGGGTCGCCGCCGCGCTGCTCACGTCACGGACGTTCCGCGGTGCGCCGATCGACCGGCTGGTGCTCGCCGACCGCGTGGTGCCGCCCGGTTCGGCGGCGGACGACCCTCTCGTGGACATCGTCCAGGGCGATCTGGCCGACCGGCTGGACGAGGTGTTCGCGGAGCCGGTGGATGTGCTGATCCATCTCGCCTCCGCGGTCTCCGCCGAGTGCGAGGCCGACTTCGACCTCGGTATGAGCGCCAATGTGGACACCACACGCGCGGTGCTGGAGGCCGCGCGGGCCCAGTCGGCCGCCGGCGGGCCGGTGCCGCGAGTGGTGTTCTCCAGCAGCGTCGCCGTCTACGGTTCCGATCCCGCGCTGCCGCTGCCGCCGGTCGTCAGCGAGTCCACCCTGCCCACACCGCGGTCGAGCTACGGGATCCAGAAGCTCGTCTGCGAGCAGTTGATCGCGGACTACACCCGCCGCGGTTTCCTGGACGGGCGCGTCGCCCGTCTGATGACCGTGTCGGTACGGCCGGGCAAGCCGAACGCGGCCGCCTCCGGCTTCCTGTCCGGCATCATCCGCGAGCCGCTCGCGGGCCGCCCGGCCACCTGCCCGGTCCACCCCGAGCTGAAGGTGGCCCTGGCCTCGCCACGGCGCACCGTCGAGGGCATCCTCCGCGTCGCGGAGGCCGAGCGCGGCGCCGGGCCGGGCCGGATCGACGGCGGGGTGCCGGTCAACCTTCCCGCGCTCACGGTCTCGGTCGCCGACATGCTGAGCACGCTGCGGCAGGTGGCCGGCGACGCCGTCGCCGACCTGGTGACGATCGCGCCCGACCGCGACGTCGAGGCCATCGTCGGCTCATGGCCCGCCGTGTTCGACAACGCACGCGCCGCCGCGCTCGGGCTGGCCCCCGACCCGGATTTCGCCTCGGTGGTGCGCGCCTACCTCGAGGACCACGCCGACGCGGTCATGGACGGTGCACACCCATAGGGGTGTCCGACGGATCGTGACGCCTGCGGTGGGCTGCTCCCCTCCCCGCCCCTGCCCGGCACCTGACGATATGCGGCTCCGCCGCGTGGTCCGCCGGATACCCCGTAGCGGCCGGGGCGGCCGGGGCGGTGCCGATAAACTGAAGACCATGTTCTCCAAGGTGAGCGGTCCCGTGCGGCTCGCGGATCGGGTCGCGTCGATACTCTCGGAAGAGATCGAGTCCGGGCGGCTGGCCGAGGGCGACAAGCTCCCGACCGAAGTGGAGCTGGTCAAGCAGCTGGGCGTCAGCAGGACCGTCGTACGCGAGGCCGTGTCCCGGCTGCGTAACGCGGGCCTGGTCGAACCCCGGCAGGGGCTCGGCGTGTTCGTGATGCCGCGCCGCACCCGGCCGCTGGATCTGGAGGCCGAGACCGCCGAGGACACCAAGTCCAAGGTGCGGCAGATCGTGGAGGTGCGCCGCCCCATCGAGGGCGAGGCGGCGTACCTCGCGGCCACCCGGGCCACCCCGGCCGACCTCGCTCGAATGCGTCAGGCTCTGGAGGACATCGACACGGCGGTGGCGGCCGGTGGCGACGGCGTGGACGAGGATCTCGTCTTCCACCGCTCCATCGCCGAATCGACCGGAAACGCGGTGATGCTCTCGACGCTGCGCTACCTCGGCGAGGTGCTGCGCGGCGGAATCCGCGTCACGCGTGCGAACGAGGCGCGCCGCGGCGACTTCCTCGAAGCGGTCCGGCAGGAGCACCACGCCATCCTGGCCGCCATCGAGGCCCGCGACGCCGAGGCGGCCCGCGACGCCGCGCTGCTCCACCTGAGGCACGCGGCGTCCCGGCTGCAGGACGCGGACGAGGGGTTCTGGAGCGAGACCGAGAACCTCGAGGTGGACCTCGACGCCGCCCCCTGAGCCGCGATGTGCGGCGCGCGTCGCTCAGCGGTTCGGAGGTGGCGTAGTGGACCCACTGGGTGCCGCGGCCGCGGCGTCCGCGAAGCGGCGGGCCAGGTGCGCGAAGGCTTCCCTCAGCTCGGGCGGCCCGATGACCTCGATGTCGGCGTCGAACCTGCCGATGGTGGCGGCGAGTCCGGGCCATGACCACGCGCCCAGGACGAGTCGGCAGCGGTCCGGCCCGAGTTCCTCGACGACTCCGTCCCGGGTGTAGGTGGACACCACGGAGGCGGGCAGGTCGAGGACGACCTCGCCACGGCAGGGCCGGCCGCCCGAGCCGTCGGAGCCCTGGAACCTGCCGGCGACGAAGGCGGCCACGTCCCCTCCGGGCACGTCGCGCGGGGTGAAGCGGGGCCCGGTGGGGGTGCGCGGGGCGATCCGGTCGACGCGGAAGGTGCGCCAGTCGTCGCGGTCGAGGTCCCAGGCGACGAGATACCAGCGCCCGCCCCGGGTGACGAGATGGTGCGGCTCCGCCCGGCGCGGCGGAGCGGCGGCGGAGTCGGGGCGGGCGGCATCCGGTGCGGACACCGGGGTGTAGTCGAAGCGCAGTACTTCGCGGGCGCGGACGGCCGCGCTGAGGGTCATGAGCACATGCGGACCGACCTGCGGATTCGGTCGGGTCCCGGCACCTTCCACGGCGGTCACCTGGAGGGCGTCGACGCGATGCCGCAGCCGCGCGGGCATCACCTGCCGGACGGTGCTCAGCGCACGCGCGGCCGCTTCCTCGATCCCCGCCCCGGTGACGGTGGCGGTCTGCAGCGCCACGGCGAGTGCTACAGCCTGGTCGTCGTCGAACAGCAGCGGCGGCAGGTCCGAGCCGGCGCCGAGCCGATAGCCCCCGTCGGGGCCCTTGGCGGCCACGATGGGATAGCCGAGCTCGCGCAGGCGGTCGACATCGCGGCGCACGGTGCGCGGGCTGACGTCCAGCCGCTCGGCCAGCAGCTGCCCCGGCCAGTCCCGGCGCGCCTGGAGCAGGGAGAGCAGGGACAGCAGTCGCGCTGATGTCTTCGGCATGACACCGATTCTGCCCGGAGAAGCGGCCACACCCTGTCCGCTACCCCTGCGACGGTTGTCCTCGTCAGTCGACGAGAACGACCGAAGGACCCATTGTGACCACCGCCACCACCCCCGCCACCACTCTCGACGGCGAGCGGGCCGACCTGCTCGCCGAACTCGCCGCCGCGCGATCCGCCCTGACCACGACGGTGCGCGGGCTCGGCGACGAGCAGGCAGGCGAACGCCCGACGGTCAGCACGCTGTGCCTGGGCGGGCTGATCAAGCACGTCGCGGCCATCGAGGAAGGCTGGCTGCGCTTCGTCCTCGAAGGCCCGTCGGCGATGCGTTACGACCTGCCCGACGGTGTCACCTGGGCCGACCTCGCGGCCGGTACCGCACGGGAGATCCCACAGTGGGCGATCGACAACCAGAACGCCTTCCAGATGCTGCCCGGCGAGACGCTGGCCGGAACCCTCCGGCGCTACGAGGAGGTCGCCGCCCGGAGCGAGGAGATCATCACCGCCGTCCCCGACCTGTCGGCGACGCACCCGCTGCCCGAGGCGCCCTGGAACGAGCCGGGCGCGGCGCACAGCGTGCGCCGGGTGCTGATGCACGTCATCGCCGAGACCGCCCAGCACGCCGGGCACGCGGACATCATCCGCGAGTCGCTCGACGGGCGGAAATCCAGCTGACGCTGACGGATCTCATGGGAACGGTGCTGGTGACGGCCGTCACCAGCGCCGTTCCGGAACCCAAGGAACCCAAGGAATTCAAGGAACCCAACGGAAGGGCGCATTCGGGTATGACCGTTCTCGACCGCCGGGCGCTGGGCCGGGCGACGCTCGCCCGGCAGTTGCTGCTCGACCGGGCCGGCCTACCGGTGCGCGACGCCGTCGCGCATCTGTGTGGCATGCAGGCGCAGGAGCCGCAGGAGCCGTTCACCGGGCTGTGGTCGCGGCTGCGCGCGTTCGACCCGGCGGCCCTCTCGGGCCTGCTCACCGGGCGGAGGGTGGTACGGACCCACCTCATGCGCCGCACCGTCCACCTCGTCACCGCCGAGGACATCGTGGCCTGGCGAGCGCGTCACGACGCCATGCTGCGCCAGCGGGTGCTCGGGACCTACCGCCGCGAGCTGGAGGGGATAGACCTCGACGAACTCGCCGCCGCGGGCCGGGCGGTGATGGCCGACGGCGAGCCGCGTTCGATGGCCGAGCTGGTGCGGGCGCTGGCCGACCGCTGGCCCGCCCCGGCACCGCGGGCACTGGGCGAGATGCTGATCGCCGCCCTCGTCCCGGTGGCGCAGACGCCGCCGCGCGGGCTGTGGCGCTCCCGGGGAGGGGTGCGTAACGTCCTGCTCTCCTCCTGGCTGGGGCGGCAGGTGGACGCGCCCGCCCCCGACGGCACCGACCCGGTCGGGCAGGCGCTGGTACGGCGCTATCTCGCCGCCTTCGGCCCCGCCGCCTCGGCCGATCTGCGCGCCTGGTGCGGCCTCGCCGGGCTCCCGGCCGCGGTGGCCGCGATGCGGGAGGAGCTGGTCACCTTCCGCGACGAACGCGGCCGTGAGCTGTTCGACCTCCCCGACGCGCCACGTCCCGGCCCCGACACCCCCGCGCCGGTGCGGTTCCTGCCCGCGTTCGACAACGCGATCCTCGGTTACCACGACCGCGGCCGGATCATCGACGACGCCCACCGCGGCCTGTCGGTCGCCGGGGAACGCGTGGTGCTGGTGGACGGCCGTGTCGCCGCGACCTGGAGGGTCGACGCCGCCACCGTGGTCGTCACCCCGCTGGGCCGCCTCTCCGCAGCCGACCGCACGGCCGTCGGAGAGGAGGGCCGGGAACTGGCGTCGTTCCTCTCCGACGGCGAAAGCCACCGCGTGCGCGTCGCCACCTCGCCGGGCTGAGCGATGCGAGCGGGCCGTCCGAGTCATGGAGCGGGGTCCTGCTGGCGCAGAGGTGCGGTCCGGTCGCCGGGCGCGGGGCGCTCGGCCGGTACGGAACGGCCGCCGGGGCGGGCGAAGTGGCGCATCATCGGCATCTCGACACCGCGCCACAGCAGCAGCGACACCGCCACGCAGAACGCCGACACCACCACCGACAACAGCGCGGCGGTCGCCGTGTCGAACGTCCGCCGGTCCAGCAGCACCCGGATCTCGTACAGCAGCGGGAAGTGGACCATGTACAGCGCGAACGACGCCTCGCCCAGCAGCACCAGGCCACGGCCCCCCAGCCGGCTCTCCCGCCCTTCGATATCGCGGGTGGCGATGGCCGGGATGAGGGCGGCCATCGGCAGACAGGTCGCGGCCCCCCATAGGTACTCCTCCGGCAGCTCCGTCCGCGCCGCGAAGACTCCCGCCAGGGCGAGCAGCGGCCACCGCGGACGCAGCGTCGGCCAGCGGTCGAGCTGGACCGCCCGGGCGAGCACCAGTCCGAGGATGAACTCCAGCAGCCGCACCGGCGGGAAGAAGTAGATCAGCCACCAGCGCTCCGTCGAGAGCGGCGACCAACTCCCGGGAGCCGCCTCGTCGGTGACGGCCATCGCCACCAGCGGCATCGTCACCACCAGCGCCGCCACCAGGGCGATCACCGGCCAGAGCAGCCGTTCCGGGAGCGCGCGCACCGGCCGGATCAGCAGGGGGAAGAGGAGGTAGAAGAACGCCTCGCAGGAGATGGACCAGGTCACCGGGTTGACGCTGCTGAAATCGGCCATGTCCGGCACCCAGGCGTGCACCAGCAGCAGATTCCGGACCGCCTCCCCCAGCCCCGGGTCCGGCACCGGAAGCAGCGCGGCGGTGCCCGTCGCCATGAGCAGGCCCAGCATCAGCGTCCAGGTCACCACATGGTTGGGGAAGATCTTCACCAGCCGGCGGCGCCAGAACCGGACGGCGGTGTCGGCCGGAGAGGCGTTCCACGCCAGTACGAAACCGCTGAGCAGGAAGAACGAGGAGACCGCCGCCGCGCTCGCCATCGACGAGGCGTCGGCGGCCTCATAGACCCCCTGGTCCTCGAAGAATCTGCCCAGCGTCAGCACATGGCCCGCCAACACCACACCGGCCAGCAGAAAGCGCAGCCCCGTCAACGACGGCAGCCGATCGCCGCGTGGCAACACACCGGCCACAGAAAACCCCTCCCCATACGAAGCAGGCACAGCACCCACGAGCCTGCCCGTCGCACCGCCCCGGCCCCAATACCGCCCCTACGGGAACATCCGGGCGAACGCCACCACCTGCGGAGGGAAACGCGTCAGCGCACGGCCGGGGGCACGGGCGAGAGCCGGTAGGCGCCCTCGTGGGTGATCACATGACCGGCGGTCGGCGGCGGGAAGTGGGTGCCGAGCAGGAGGGTGCCCGTGTCGGCGAGGGCGCCGAAGAGCGTGTGGCGGGTGGCCTCGGACTGCTCGGGGGCGATGTCCACGCATGAGCCGATGGCGGGGTGGGCGAGCTGGACGGGGTGGTGCACGCAGTCGCCCGTGATCAGCGCCCGCTCGCCGCGGCTGTCGAGCTGGAGGGCGATATGGCCGGGGGTGTGCCCGGGCGTGGGAATCAGCCGCAGGCCGGGGACGACCTCGGTGCCCTCGTCCGGGACGTCGACCAGATCGAGCCGTCCCGCGTCCTCGACCGGAATCACGGAGTCGAGGAACATCTGGGTGCGCGGCTCGTCCATGTCGTAGGTCGCCCAGAACTCCCGCTCGGTGCGGGAGCTGAGGTAGCGCGCGTGGGGAAAGGTGGGCACCCATGCGCCGTCCACCTCATGGGTGTTCCAGCCGACGTGGTCGGTGTGCAGATGGGTGAGGATCACCAGGTCGACGGATTCCCGGGGGAACCCGGCGGCGGCCAGACGCTCCAGGTAGTCGGTCCGCAGATCGTGCCAGGCCGGGTTGGCCCGCGTCTTGCCGTTGCCGATGCCGGTGTCGACCAGGACCCGCGCCCCGCCCACCTCGAAGGCGAAGCTGTGGCTGGCGATGCGCAGGGTGCCGTCCTGGTCGGCGAAGTCGGGGCGCAGCCAGTCCTGGCGCGAGACCACGTCCGGGGTGGCGTCGGGCAGCAGCCACGGCCCGGTCTGCGGCGGCAGGAGCACCTCGTCGATGCGGTGGACGGCGATGTCGCCCACGGTCCAGAAGGGGATGTCGATGGCCCGGGGTGTGTGCATGATCCACTCCTTCTAAACGCAATCTGTTTGCTTTAAGTCACCGTAGGCCCTACAGTCGACTAACGCAAACAGTTAGCTTTTATCTCGATGAGGGAGACACCTTGTCCGCCGCCGAACTCAGCCCTCCGGAGGCGGCCCGCTGGGCCGCACGCGCCGGGCTCCCGCTGCCGGCCGAGCGCCACGCCGCCGCGGCGGCCACCGCCAACCACATCCACTCCGTCGTCGCCGTTCTGCGCGAGCTGGACTTCGGCGACACCCCGCCCGCCCCCGCCTACCGCGCGGGAGAGGAGCAGCACGATGCGGCCGTATGAACTGTCCCTCACCGCCGCCGCCGACGCGATCCGGACCGGCCGGCTGTCCCCCGTCGAGCTGGTGGACTCCGTCCTGGACCGCCTCGAGCGGCTGGAACCCCACCTGAACGCCTACGCCACGGTGACGGCGGAGCGGGCGCGCCGGGCGGCGCGCGAGGCCGCGGACGACGCCGCGGCCGGCCGCCTCCGCGGCCCGCTGCACGGCATCCCCATGGGCCTGAAGGACCTGATCGACGTCGCGGGCGTGGCCACCACCGCAAGCTCCCGGGTCCGCGCCGACCACCGCGCCCAGGCGGACAGCACGGTCGCCGCCCGCCTCAGCGCGTCCGGCGCGGTCCTGGTCGGCAAGACCCACACCCATGAGTTCGCCTACGGGCTGACCACTCCGCAGACCCACAACGCCTGGGACACCGGCCGAGTCGCGGGCGGCTCCAGCGGCGGCTCCGCCGTGGCCGTCGCCGCGGGCACCGCGGCCTTCGCCCTGGGCACCGACACCGGCGGATCCATCCGCGTCCCCGCCGCGCTCAACGGGGTCGTCGGCCTCAAGCCGACGTACGGCCTCGTCCCGCGCCACGGCGTCACCTCCCTGTCGTGGTCGCTGGACCACGTCGGCCCCCTCACCCGCACCGTCGAGGACCAGGCCCTGGTCCTCGCGGTCCTGGCCGGGCACGACCCCCGCGACCCCGCCTCCCTGGCCGTTCCGGCACGGGACTACCGGCCCGGCGCGGCCGAGGACCTGGCGGGACTGCGTATCGGCGTGCCGCGCAACTACTACTTCGAGCACGTCGACGCGGAGGTGGAGGCCGCGGTCCGGCGGGCCGTCGACCGGCTCGAGGCCCTCGGCGCCCGCCTCGTCGAGGTCGAGATCCCCATGACCCGCTACATCCAGGCCACTCAGTGGGGGCTGATGGTGCCGGAGGCCACCGCCTACCACGAGCGCACCCTGCGCACGGCACCGGAGCTGTACCAGGCGGACGTGCGCATCCTGCTGGAGGCGGGCGAACTGATGCCCGCCGGGGACTATCTGCGCGCCCAGCGCTCCCGGACGCTGATGCGGCGGGAGTGGGCGCGCATGCTGGAGGACGTCGATGTGATCGCCGCCCCCACGGTCCCGGCGACCGCGGTGAAGGCCGGCCAGGAGACGATCACCTGGCCGGACGGCACCGTCGAGGCCGTCTCCGACGCCTATGTGCGCCTCTCGGCCCCCGCCAACCTCACCGGGGTGCCGTCGCTGTCCGTCCCGGTCGGCCAGGACACGGCGGGCCTGCCGATCGGCATGCAACTGCTCGGGCGGCCGCTCGGGGAGAGCGTGCTCCTGCGGGTCGGTCACGCCTACGAGCGGACGCGGCCCGCCCGCGAGCTGGCATCGGCGGCCTGACGCGTCCACCGAGCGATCCCGGGGCGCACCGCTTCCCCAGAAGCAACAGATTTGCTTTAAGGTGGGATGAATGAGCAGGCAGATGGTGCGTCCCGGGGGGCGCAGCGCCAGGGTCCAGGCATCGGTGCACACCGCCGTGCGCGAACTCGAGGCGGAGGTGGGCCGCGACGGTCTCACGGTGCCGCTGATCGCCCAGCGCGCGGGCGTCACCCCCTCCACGATCTACCGCCGCTGGGGAGACCTCTCCCAACTGCTGTCGGACGTGGCGGTCGAGCGTCTGCGGCCCGACACCACACCCCAGGACCACGGCGGTCTGGCGTCCGATCTGACGGCCTGGGCCGAGCAGTTTCTCGACGAGATGGCCTCCCCGGCCGGCCGTGCCTACATCCGCGACGCCCTCCTCGGCGACCCGGACGGCAGCAACGCCGGCCAGTGCTCGGCCTACGCCGCCGACCAGGTCGATGTCATCCTGACCCGCGCGGCCGAACGCGGGGAGGACA
This sequence comes from Streptomyces yongxingensis, assembly GCF_055597465.1. Lineage (NCBI taxonomy): Bacteria > Bacillati > Actinomycetota > Actinomycetes > Kitasatosporales > Streptomycetaceae > Streptomyces > Streptomyces yongxingensis. Next base: position 10,508,844 of record NZ_CM145717.1, on the reverse strand, counting down.
CCCCCGGCGTCGAGACGGTCATCGACCACGTCGTGGCGCCTCTGATGTACCGCATCCTCTTCCGCCCCGACGGGCTCGACGCCGCGCATGCCCGCGGACTCGTGGTGGGGCTCCTCGAAGGGAACGCCGCCGAGAAGTGAGACCGGCGGGTGAGCGCCGGGGGAGTCAGCCGCGCGGGGCCGGAGTGCGCAGGAAGTCCGAGAGCGCCTCCAGCAGCCGGTCCACGTCCTCGGTGCTGGTGTAGGGGGCCAGGCCGATGCGCAGCCCTCCGGTGTCGCCCAGGCCCAGCCTGCGGGATGCCTCCACCGCGTAGAACGAGCCGGAGGGGGCGTCGACGCCACGGCTCGCGAGGTAGCGGTAGGCGTCCGTGGTGTCGTGGCCGTCGATGGTCAGCAGCACGGTCGGGGTGCGGTCCGCGGCCCGGGAGTGGACGGTGATCGGGTCCAGGGCGGCCAGGCCCTCGTCGATGCGCCCGCGCAGGGTGGCCTCGTGCTCTTCGAGGGCCGCGAACGCCGACGCCAGCCGCTCCCTGCGGCTGCCTTCGGCGCCGGGGTCCAGGGTGGCGAGGAAGTCGACGGCGGCGCGGGTGCCGGCGAGGAATTCATAGGGCAGGGTGCCGAATTCGAAGCGCTCGGGGACGGCGTTGGTCGACGGGAGCAGCTTGTCCGGGGTCAGGGTCTCCAGGAGTTCGGGGCTGCCCGCCAGGACGCCGAGGTGGGGGCCGAGGAACTTGTAGGGGGAGCAGACGAAGAAGTCCGCTCCGAGCCGTCGGATGTCGACGTGGGCGTGGGCGGCGTAGTGCACGCCGTCGACGTGGAGCAGCGCCCCGGCCGCGTGCACCCGCCGGGAGATCTCCGGGATGTCTGGGCGGGTGCCGATCAGGTTCGAGGCGGCGGTCACCGCCACCAGCCGGGTGCGGTCGCCGAGCTGGGCGCTGATGTCATCGGGGGTCAGCTCGCCGGTGGCGGGGTCGAAGTCGGCCCAGCGCACGGTGGCCCCGGCGGCTTCGGCGGCCTGGATCCAGGGCCGGATGTTGGAGTCGTGGTCCAGCCGGGACACCACCACCTCGTCGCCCGGCGACCAGGTCTTGGCGAGGGTGCGGGAGAAGTCGTAGATGAGGGCGGTGGCGCTGCGCCCGAAGACGATCCCGGCCGGGTCGGCGCCGAGCAGATCGGCCATGGCCTGCCGGGCCGACTGGACGAGGGCCTCGGCGTTGCGCTCCCCCGCGGTGAGGTGGCCGCGGTTGGCCAGGGGGTTGGCCAGCGCGTCGGAGATGGCCTCGATGACGGGGAGCGGGGTCTGGGTGCCTCCCGGGCCGTCGAAGTGGGCCGACCCGGCCTTCAGCGCGGGGAACTGTGCACGGACGGCGGTGATGTCGTATGTCACGAGCGGCTCCTTGCAGAGGGCCTTGGCGAGGGGTGACCAGGGCGATCTTAGGCAGGCACGGATACGGAACGGCAGGGGGCGAGGACGGCCGCCGCGCCGGGGAGAGGACGGGCCGCCGCGCCGGGGGAGGTGTCCGGCGCCCGGACGGCCGCCCTGATTGAATCTGTGCGTATGGGGATGAATCACCACCCCCTTCCGCCGCGCGGGACCGGGACACAGAAGGCGGTGGCGCCGACGTGAGCAGCGACTCTCCTCCCCCGCCCGAACGACCGGGAGGGCGGGGCGTACGCCCTCGGCGTGGCGTGGCCGGCGGACCGGCGGGGCGGGCCTCGCGGGCGGCGGCGCGGGCCCGCCGCTCCGGCTCCGCGGCCCTGGCGGCGGCGGTGCGCCGGGCGGGGGACGAGAACGGACGCGTCCATCCCGGGCTGCGGCTGGCCGCCGCGTACGCATGGCGCCTGGTGGTCATCGGAGTGGCCGTCTATCTGGCGTTCACGGTGCTGGGGCGGTTCGAGCTCGTCGCGATCGCGGTGTTCCTGGCACTGGTGGGCACCGCCTTGCTGCGGCCGTTGGCCGATCTGCTGGCGCGGGCGCTCCCCAGGCCGCTGGCGGTGGCGCTGGCGGTGTTCGGCACGCTGTTCGCGGTGCTGGGGCTGCTCGCGCTGGTGGGGAACGCGGCGGCCGCGGAGGCGGGCCGGCTGGTGGGTGAGTTGCGCGGCGGGATCGGCCGGATCGAGCGATGGCTGGAGGGGCCGCCGTTCCACGTGCGGCACGGTGTGCTGTCGGGGGTCCACGACAAGATCACCGCCTTTGCGTCACGGCATCGCGCGGCGCTGATCAGCAGGGCGCTCAGCAGTGCGGGGCGGGTCGTGGAGGCGGGCACGGCGGTGTTCCTGGCCCTGTTCTGTTCGATCTTCTTCATCCACTCCGGCGACCGGATGTGGCAGTGGTTCCGGGGCCAGCTCCCCGAGCGCGCCCGGTCCCCGTGGGACCGGGCGGCGCGGGCGGCGTGGACCACCTTCGCCGGATACACCCGGGGCATCATCGTCGTGGCGGCCTCCAACGCGGCCCTGGTCGGCATCGCCCTGTTCCTGCTGCGGGTGCCACTGGCCCTGCCGCTGACGCTGCTGGTCTTCTTCGCGACGTTCATCCCGCTGATCGGTGCACCGATCGCGCTGGCGGTGGCGACGGTGGTGGCTCTGGCCGGGCGGGGTCCGGCCATCGCCGCCGTGGTGCTGTTGCTGATCGTGGCGGTCGGTCAGTTCGAGGGCCATGTCCTGCATCCGCTGGTGATGAGCTGGGCGGTGCGGCTGCATCCGGTGGTGGTGGCGATTTCGGTCATCGCCGGAAGCATCGTGGCGGGGGTGGTCGGGGCAGTGGTGGCCGTGCCCATGGTGTCCGTCGTCTGGTCGGTGACGCGAGCTCTGCGCGGGCGGCCGCCCGGCGAAGCCTGACCGGCACCCCGGAACACCCGTGCGCAAGCGGCCGGGACATCCACACGTAAGCGGCGGGAACACCCGTATGTCAGCGGCGGGAACACATCTCTATAAATTGCATCTCAGATTCGCATTAACGTAATCTGCCGCCATGCGGCTGACGAAGTCAACGGACCTGGCGCTCCGCACGATCATGCGGCTGGCGGTCACCGGCACCGAACCCTGCACCGCCCGGCAGATCGCCGGGGAGATGCAGGTGCCCTACAGCCATCTGGCCAAGGTGGCGGCCCGGCTCCAGCACCTGGGCCTGATCGAGACACGGCGCGGACGGGGCGGCGGGCTGACGCTCACCGCGACCGGGCGCACCGCCTCGGTCGGCCAGCTGGTCCGGGAGTTCGAGGGGGTCGGCGATGTCGTCGACTGCGAGGGGGACGTGCCGTGTCCGCTGCGGCAGGGCTGTCGGCTGCGGATGGCGCTGCGCCGGGCGCAGGAGGCGTTCCTCGCCTCGCTCGATCCCCTCACGGTCGACGATCTGGTGGCGTCCCCGACCGGTCCGGTGCTGCTGGGACTGGTCGGGCGCGCACCCGGACTGTCCCCATGAGGCCGCCGTCCGGGTTACGGAGCCCGGATCACGTCCCGCCGAGTCGTGATGACGCGGAGGTCACCATGCCCGGTTCACCCATGCCGCTGAATGCGAATCTGAGATACCAGTTAGGCCCACTCATGCTCTCCCAGAAGTCCGCCGAGACCGTCCGCGCCACGCTTCCCGCCGTCGGTGAGGCCATCGGCACCATCACCGAGCTGTTCTACCGGAAGCTCTTCACGGCCCACCCCGAACTGCTGCGGAACATGTTCAACCGGGCCAACCAGGCCGCGGGCACCCAACGGCAGGCCCTCGCGGGCGCCATCGCCGCGTTCGCCACCGCCCTGGTGGAGAAGCCGGGCACCCGCCCCGACGCCCTGCTGAGCCGGATCGCCCACAAGCACGCCTCGCTCGGGGTGAGCGCCGCGCAGTATCCGGTGGTGCACCGTCATCTGTCCGCCGCCATCGCGGAGGTGCTCGGCGACGCGGCCACCGAGGAGGTGGCCGCCGCCTGGGACGAGGTCTACTGGCTGATGGCCAACGCCCTGATCGAGATCGAGCGGCGGCTGTACGCGGAGCAGGGCGTGCTGGTCGGCGGGACCTGGCGGCAGTGGGAGGTGGTCGAGCGTGTTCAGGAAACGGCGGATGTGGTCACCTTCCGGATCCGGCCGGCGGACGGCCGTCCCGCCCCGGCGTTCACAGCGGGCCAGTACGTCTCGGTGCAGGTGGAACTGGCCGACGGGGCGCGGCAGATCCGCCAGTACAGCCTGACCAACGGCCCCGGCGCCACCGTGCACTCCTTCGCCGTCAAGCGCGAGGACGCGGGCGAGGGCCCGGCCGGTGAGGTCTCCGGCCATCTCCACGACCACCTCCACGAGGGCGATGAGCTCACCGTCTCCGCGCCCTACGGCGACGTCGTGCTCGACGCCACGGACACGCCGCTGCTGCTCGCCTCCGCCGGGATCGGCTGCACCCCGATGGTGGCCATGCTGGAGGAGCTGACGGCCAGAGGCCACCAGGCCCCGGTCATCGCCGTCCACGCCGACCGCTCCCCCGCCGACCACGCGCTGCGCGCCGACCAGGAGCGGCTGGTCACCAAGCTGGCGCGGGGCACCGCCCACATCTGGTACGAGCGGCCCGGGGGCGACTGGCCGGCCGAGCGCACCGGCCACGCCGACCTGTCCGGCATCGAGATCCCGGACGGCGTCCAGGCGTATCTGTGCGGGCCGCTGCCCTTCATGCGGTCGGTGCGGACCCAGTTGCTGGAGCGGGGTGTTCACCCCTCCGCGATCCACTACGAGGTCTTCGGCCCCGATCTGTGGCTGACGCGGGACGACGGCGAGGGCCACTGACGCTCACCGGCACTCGTCACCGCCCGATGTTGGCCGGATGAACTCGAATGGCCCAGAGGCCGGTCGCTTTTGTCGGGGGGAACGTGGGACCGTACGGACACGGGTTCTGCCCATTCCGTGCGCAACCGCACGGAATGGTCCGTCCGGTACCCCCACATCGACGAGGAACCATGGATCGCGAAAAGATCACTCTCAGCGGCGCTCAGGAGACCTTGCTCGCCACGCTGTACGGCAGGGCGGTGGACAGCCGTTCACCGGACTCCATCCTGCACGACCACGCGGCCCGGGAGGCCGTGGAGCGCGTGGCCTACGACTTCGGCAAAACGGGGATGACGGACACGACGGCGGTCGGCATCGCCCTGCGGGCGAAACAGCTCGACGACTGGGCCATGGAGTTCCTGGCCGAGCATCAGAAGGCGACCGTGCTCCACCTCGCGTGCGGTCTCGACACCCGGGTGCAGCGCCTCGACCCGCCGTCGTCGGTGCGCTGGCTCGACGTCGACTACCCCGAGGTGATCGAGCTGCGCCGGCGGCTGCTTCCCGAGCCGTCGGGGAACTACGAGATGGTCGGCGCCTCGGTGACCGATGAGGCATGGCTGCGCGAGGTGCCGGACGACCGGCCCACCGTGGTGGTCGCCGAGGGGCTGACGATGTATCTGCGCAAGGAGGAGGGCAAGCGGCTGATCCAGCGGATCACCGAGCGGTTCCCCAGCGGGCAGCTGCTCTTCGACGTCTACGGGCCGCTGGGCATCCGGCTCCAGAAAATGGTCCCCGCGGTGCGCAACGCGGGCGCCACCCTCCACTGGGGCCTGGACGACCCCCATGAGGTCGAGACCTGGCACCCGGGGCTGACCTGCCTCGACGCGGTGCGCAGCGTGGACATGCCGGGGGTGGAGAAGATGCCGGCCGCCGGCCGGATGAGCATGCGGGTGATGGCGCGTCTGCCCGGTTTCCGCGATGTGGGCCGGATCCTGCGCTACCGCTTCTAGCGGCTCCGGTCCGGCGCCGGGTGGTCCCGGCACCGGGCCGGGCCGCCGGGTGACCGCTGCCGGGTGACCGCTATTTGACGCCCACCAGCATGGAGTAACCGTCCGTCAGCGGTTCGACCCGGCTGCCGCTGAACCCCGTCTCCGCCAGCCAGGCGCGGCCGTCGGCGGCCGTGTACTCGAAGCCGGACCGGGTCTCGATGAGCATGTTCAGGCTGGCCAGCAGACCGAAGGTGTTCTCCTTGCGGTCGTCGTCGATGATGGCGTCGTAGACGAGGACCGCTCCCCCGTCGGGCAGCGCGTCGTACGCCTTCTTCAGCAGCAGCCGCTTCTCCTCCACGCCCCAGCCGTGCAGGATCTGGCCCAGCACGATCACATCGGCGCCGGGCAGGTCATCGGTGAAGAAGTCGCCGCCGTGGAAGGTGAGCCGGTCCTCCAGGCCGAAGGACGCCACGTACTTCTCGAAGACGGGCCGCACCCGGGGCAGCTCGAAGACACCGCCGCTCATATGGGGGTGGCGCTGGGCCACCGCCACCGGGACGCAGCCCACCGCTCCGCCGACGTCCAGCACCGTCCGGTAGTCGGCCCAGGGGAACCGCTCGGCTATCACCATGGCCTTGCCCATGCTGAGCCCGGTCATTCCGTGCAGGAATCGCTCGAGGCCCTCCTGGTCGTGGTAGATGGCCTCGAACACGTCGCCGCCGTGCTTGTGTTCGTTCTGCGGTTTCCCGGTTCGCAGCGCCTCGGTGAGCGACCCCCAGAAGGGATACAGCCGGCTGTTGGCCATCTCCAGGATGCCGCCCGCATAGGTGGCCTTCTTACGGTCGAGAAAGGTGTCGGCGGACGGGCTGTTGCGGTACGCGCCCTCGGATCGCTCCAGGAATCCGAGGGCCACCAGCGCGTCGAGGAAGTCGGCGGCGCCGCGCGGGTGCAGTCCGAGCGCCTCGGCCAGGTCACCGCCGGTGCGGGGGCCTTCGGCGAGCCGGGAGAAGAGATCCAGTTCCACCGCGGTGAGCAGCGCCTTCGACGCCATGAAGCCGAGCCCGACCTCAAGAATGGGCTCGGGGCTGATCTCGTGCCGCATAAGGTTCCCTCACTGTTCCCGGATGTGCGCTCTCGGCGCATCTGACCGTATGTGGACCTCCTTACGCTACCGTCCCGTTGCCCCCTACACGGGTCGCCGCCGGACGGCCGCGGCGGGAGCGAGGGCACCACCCGTCGACTCCCGCTCCGGGGACGATGGGGCGCCGAGCACCAGCGCCGCCAGTGCCTGGCGCAGCCTCGACCGCGTCGACCGGACCACCTTCCGGGCCGGGGGCCGGATCCTGCTGAAGGCCGTGGCGATGTCCACGATGTGACCGGCGAGGTCAACCGGATCGGCGGCGATGTCTCCGGCAACGCCCCGGGGGTGCGTTTCAAGACCGGATGGGACCGGTCGAAGCGCACCGGGGGCATCGTGTTCGACACGACCTACGGCGGTGCCCCGCTGCCCGTTCCCGCCACCGACCCCACCGCGGATATCGGCGCCCGCGAGGGGCCGCCGGACGGCCGCGCTTGACCTTGTCGCAGCGGCAGGGTTTCTACTGGCCACATGCGCATCGGAGAAATCGCCGCGCTCGTCGGAGTCACCTCCCGGACCGTGCGGCATTACCACCACATCGGTCTGCTGCCCGAGCCCCGGCGGCGCGCCAACGGATACCGGGTCTACACCCTCCGGGACGCCGTGCTGCTGGCCCGCATCCGCCGGCTGACCGAGCTCGGGCTCACCCTGGACGAGGTGCGGGACGTCCTCGCGGACGACGCCGGGCGTGAACTGGCCGAGGTGCTGGGCGAGCTGGACGCCGATCTCGCCCGTCAGGAACACGAGATCCAGCAGCGCCGCACGGTGCTGGCGGCCCTTCTGGACGGCCCGCTCACACCGGACGCGCCGCTCTCCCCCGCGCTCGTCGAGCTCCTGAAGGTGGCGCCCGCCACCTCCTCGCCGACCGCCGTCAAGGACCGCGAGCACCTGATGCTGCTCGAGGGGATGATCGGCGGGGACGCGGTGTACGCGGCGCTGCGGCCGCTGGCCGAGGACCCCGCCGTGCTCCCGCTGTACGAGCGGCTGGACGAACTGGAGGGGGCCGCGGCGGACGATCCCCGGATCGCGCCGCTGGCCGAGGAGCTGTCCGCCGCCGTACCGGACGAGGTGCTGGCGGCCATCCCGGACGGCGGCCCGACGGCGACCGGATTCGAGCAGGCGCTGCTCGACGACTACTCGCCCGCGCAGGCCGAGGTGGTGCGCCGGGTGATGGAGGAACTGACCGGCCGAATGGTGAGGAGGGCGTCATGAGCCGGCCGTTCGCACGGGCGGCGGTGTGGGCGAAAGGCGTGACGGAGACCCTGATCCCGCTGGTCGCGCGCCGACTCGTGCTGCACGAGGCCAGGGCCCTGCACAGCCTCGGGCTGTGGGTGCTGCGCCGCCGCCACCAGGTCCCCGAGGGGGCGCTGGCCGTCGCCTACACCGGACCCCAGACGGCCATGATGTACGGGATGATCTTCGTGTCGGTCATCGAGACCGTGGCGCTGGCCCTCGTGATCCCCTGGCCGGTGGTGCACGCGGTCCTGCTCGTCGTCGATGTGTACGGGGTGGTGCTGATCCTCGCCCTGCACGCGGCCTGTGTGGTCCGGCCGCATGTCGTGGGTTCCGACGGCTCGCTGCGCGTCCGCTACGGCGCCCTGTTCGACCTGCGGGTTCCGGCCGCCACCATCGCCGCCGCCCGGGTCGACCGGCGCTATCCGGACGGACGGCTGGTGCGGCTGGGCCCGGACGGGGTGCTCGACCTCGCGGTGGGCAGCCAGACCACGGTGACGGTGGAGCTGACGGAGCCGGTGACGTTCGTACGGCCCCTCGGGCGCCGGGGCGTCGCCCGTACGCTCCGGTTCCACGCGGACGACCCACGGGAAGCGGTCGCCGCGCTCACACGGGTACGGCAAGATACGGCGCCGGAGCCGTCAGCGGCGCCGCAGTGACGGGTCGAGCAGCGCGGGCGGAGTGTCGTGCTTCTCGTGCGCGGCGAGGTCGGTGCCGGGGGCCACGATCGCGTCGATCGCGTCGAGCACATCGGCGGAGAGCACGGTGTCGGCGGCGGCGAGCTGTGCGTGCAGATGGTCCAGTGTGCGGGGGCCGATGAGCGCGCTGGTCACGGCCGGGTGCGCGGTCACGAATCCGAGCGCGAGCTGGATCATGGTCAGACCGGCCTCGTCGGCGACCTCGGCCAACCGCTCGACGGCGTCGAGCCTGGCCCGGTTGGCGGGGATGGTGACGTCGAAGCGCTCCGGCATCAACGTCGAGCGGCTGGTGGTGAGCTCCCGGCCCTCGCGGATGGCGCCCGACAGCCAGCCCGAGGCCAGCGGGCTCCACACCAGCACGCCGAGCCCGTACTCCTCGGTGACGGGCAGTACGTCGCGCTCGATTCCGCGCTGCAGGATCGAGTAGCTTGGCTGCTCGGTGACATAACGGCTCAGGTGGTGCTCGCGGGCGGTCCACTGGGCCTGTACGACGCGGTAGGCGGGGAAGGTCGAGGAGCCGAAGGAGCGAATCTTCCCCGCGCGCTGGAGGTCGGTGAGCGCCGAAAGCGTCTCCTCGTCGCTGGTGGCCGGGTCCCACCGGTGGATCTGGTAGAGGTCGACGTGATCGACGCCGAGCCGTCGCAGGCTGTTGTCCAGCTCGGTGACCAGCCAGCGGCGTGAGCTGCCCCGGTGGTTGGGCTCGTCGCCCAGGGGCAGGCCCGCCTTCGTGGCCAGCACGATGTCGTCGCGGCGACCGGCGATGGCCTTGCCGACCATCTCCTCCGACTCGCCGGCGCTGTACACGTCGGCGGTGTCGATGAGGTTGATCCCGGCCTCGAGAGCGGCATCGACGAGGGCGGTGGCCTCGTCCTGGGTGGTACGCCCGATCCTGCCGAAGTTCATCGCGCCGAGCGCGAGGGAGCTGACCTGCACACCGGTGCGGCCCAAGGTGCGGTACTGCATGACCGTGTTCCTCCACTGCGGGGAAGCGTGGTGGCATTGCGGCGTGGCAATGCGAGGGTTTGGTTGCCGGGCCCCGCTCTGGCATCATATGCAAACGGAACCCGGCTCCGGTAAAGATACGGAACGCTGTTCCGCTTGGCAAGTCCGGCAGTGGAGGGAGCGGCGCGGTGAACGACGGCGACAAGGGCGCGGGGCCCTCGGCCCGGTCCAAGCGGGCGGACGCCCGGCGCAATCAGGAGACCCTGCTCGACGCGGCCGCCTCGGTCTTCGTCGCCTCGGGCGTGGAAGCGCCGGTGCGCGACATCGCGGCCAAGGCCGGCGTCGGGGTGGGCACGATCTACCGCCACTTCCCGACGCGGGCGGACCTGATCATCGCCGTCTACCGGCACCAGGTCGAGGCATGCGCCGAGGCCGGTCCGGCCCTGCTGGCGAGCAGCGCGACACCGCATGCCGCACTGGGGCAGTGGATCAATCTCTTCGTCGACTTCCTGGTCACCAAGCACGGCCTCGCGGGCGTGCTGCGGTCCGACAACGCGGGCTTCGACACGCTGCACTCGTACTTCATCGACCGCCTCCTGCCCGTGTGCACCCAGTTGCTCGACGCGGCGGCCGACGCCGGTGAGATCCAACCCGGCCTGAAGGCGTACGAGCTCATGCGCGGCGTCGGGAACCTCTGCATCGGCGCCGAACACGACCCCAACTATGACGCTCGCCGGCTGGTCGCACTCCTCATCGCGGGCCTGCGCCAACCGCACTGACGGCGCCCGATTTCTGAGTACGCACCTGAGTATCCGGACGGATGCGGAGCCGACCGCATCCGCCCATTCTTGTCCGCATGAGTGAGACACCGGTCAAGCAGCAGAGCACGGCCGCGTTCTACGGTCAGGCGATAGCCTCCTTCGCCGTCGCCATGGCCGCCACCGCCATCGGCATCTTCCGGCTGAGCGCCGACGCCTGGGTGCGCGGCTTCCTCGCCATCTCCGTGCTCTACCTGGTGACCTCCGCCTTCACCCTGGCCAAGGTGATCCGGGACCGGCAGGAGGCCGGGCAGATCGTCAGCCGGGTCGATCAGGCGCGGGTGGATAAGCTGCTCGCGAACCACGATCCCTTCGAAAAGCTGTAGACCCGGCGCGCGCCGCCCGCCGCTGCGGCGGTCGGTGTCTCAGGCCGGACCTCGACCGGCAGTTTTTCTCGGCCGGCCGGCCCGCCTCGCGTTCACCCGCCCGGGGGCGGTCCGCTGGTGCCCCGTACCGTCAGCTTCGGGTCCAGCACCGCCTCCCTCGGCTCCGCCACCGTGTTCTCCAGCCGCTCCACGGCGAACCGCACCGCGTACTCGGCCATGAGCACCGCGTCCTGACGGACCGTGGTCAGGCCGATCGGCATGAGATGGGAGAGGTGGCTGTCGTCGTAGCCCACGACGGACAGATCGCGCGGAACCTCGACACCTGCCTGCGCCAGGGTCATCAACAGCCCCATCGCACAATGGTCGTTGCCCGCGAGGACCGCCGTCGGCAGGGGCCGGCCGTGGTCGCGCTCGTCCAGCAGCAGCCGCCCCGCGTCGATGCCCGACTGCTCGGTGTGCTCACCCGGGATCACCCGTAGCTCCGCCTCCAGACCATGGCGGCGCATCGCGGCCCGGTAGGCGCGGCGGCGCTCGGCCGAGCCCGGTCCGCGGCCGCCGTCGATGTGCACGATCCCGCGGTGGCCCAGTCCGACGAGGTGCTCCATGGCCTGCCGTACGCCCTTGCCCTCGGCCGTGTGCACGCTGTCGACGCGGGCGTGGGGCACCCGGCGGCCGACGGACACGGCGACCGTGCGGTGTCCCAGTGCGTCGATGTCCGCGGGCTGCGCGTCGGGGCCGAGCAGGATCACCGCCTCACAGCGGTGGCCGAGCAGCGCCTCGACGGCCTTGGCCTCGCCACGCCCCTGAGCGGTCGCGGAGAGCAGGACGTCATAGCCGAGCCGCTCGGCCTCGCGGTAGATGCCCTCGACGAGATCGGCGTGGAAGGGCTGATGCACGGTGAACATCACGCCGAGCGTGCGGCTGCGGCCACGGGCCAGCAGCCGGGCCGCGCTGTCCGGCCGGTAGCCGATCTCGTCGGCGACGCGCAGCACCCGGTCGCGGGTCTGCGGGCTCGCCCCCGGCTGATCGCGGAAGACGATCGAGACCAGTGCCCGGGACACGCCCGCCCGCTCAGCGACGTCCGCCATGGTGGGCCGCTGCTTGCCCGATGTTTCCACCTGTGACCACCCTCCGACGCAGCCCAACCTTACGGGCAGTCCTGAAATCCCCCGGCAACAACTATTGACATGACATTCGGACAGCGGTCATCGTACTCGCCTAGAGCGCGCTAGTAGAGCGCGCTAGGCACCCGTTCTGCCCTGAGATCCCAGGTCCCCGGAGCGAAGGAACAACAGCGTGACCCGCGGGAGCGCCCCCGGCGCCCCCATGACGTCGAGCGAGAGGTGTGAAGGACGTGCTGTCCGACTCGGTGAACCGGATCGTAGACGCCCGGGTCAACGACCCCGGCGCCATCGCGGCGGCGGCCGCACGACGTGTCCGGGCCACTTCGCTCTCGGCGAGCACGGCAAGGCGGCGACTCCCCGATCCACGGCCCCGAGGGCGACACGGCCGTCCACGAGATCGACGTACTGCGCTGGCTGCTCGACGACGAGATCAGCTCCGTCCAGATGATCACCCCGCGCGCCACCGGCAAACGGTTCAGCCATCTCAAGGACCCCCAGATCATGCTCTTCGAGACGAGAGGCGGTGTCCGCATCGACCTGGAGGTCTTCGTCAACTGCCAGTACGGCTACGACATCCAGTGCGCGACCGTGGGCGAGGACGGCCTGGTCAGGCTGCCGGACCCGGCGGCCGTCGGCATCCGCGCCGCCGGCCGGCACGGCACCGCCGTACTCCAGGACTGGAAGGGCCGGTTCGGCGATGCCTTCGACACCGAGTTCCGCGAGTGGATCGCCTCGGTCGCGGCGGGCGCGGAACCCACCGGCCCGTCGTCCTGGGACGGCTACGCCGCCACCGTCATCACCGACGCCGCCGTCCAGTCCCTGGAGTCGGGCGGCCGGATCGTCACCGTCGACATGAAGCCCCGACCCGCGTTCTACGGAGCCACCTCGTGAAGATCGCACTCGACCCCTATATGCTCCGCGCGCTGCCGCTCGACGAGATGGTGCGCACGGTCGCCGAACTCGGCTACGAATACATCGAGTTGTCCCCGCGCGACGACTTCATGCCGTTCTTCCTCCACCCGAGGGCGGACGACGAGCGCGTCGCGGAGCTGAAGCGGGCGCTGCGCACGCACGGTGTCCAGCTCTCCTCCGTGCTCCCGCTGTACAAGTGGTCCTCGCCCGACGAGACCGAGCGGCAGTCCGCCGTCCGCTATTGGAAGCGGATGATCGAGATCACCGCCGACCTCGAATGCCCGCTGATGAATTCGGAGTTCAACGGCCGCCCCGAGCGCGCCGCCGAGAGCGAGGCCGCCTTCTGGCGTTCGCTCGAGGAGTTGCTGCCGCTCTTCGAACGCGAGGGCATCGCCCTCAACCTCGAGGCCCACCCGGACGACTTCTGCGAGGAGAACACCCCCGCGGTCGACCTCGTCCGCGCCATCAACAAGCCGTGGGTGAACTACCTCTACTGCGCTCCGCACACCTTCCACCTCTCCGGTGCCGAGCCGACGGCGGACATCGCGGCGATGATGACTTACGCGGGCGACAAGCTCCAGCATGTGCACATCGCGGACTCCTTCAACCACAAGGGCTCCTCCGGGCTGCGTTACATCCTCAACCCGCCCGGCACCCCCGCCCGCATCCACCAGCACCTGGACATCGGCCAGGGCGAGGTCGACTGGGACACCTTCTTCGGCACCCTCCGCGAGCTGAACTTCGACGGTGTCGCCACCTCCTGCGTCTTCGCCTGGGAGGAACGGGCGCGGGAGTCCTCCGCGTTCATGCTGAACCGCATCCGCGAGGAGCTCGCGGCGTGAGACCCGGCGGCCGGGCCCAAGAGTCCCGTCGAAGGACAGGCGGGCTGGTCAGCCGCGCAGGGCCCGCAGATGGGCGCTGCGGACGTCGGCGGTCTGGCCCTGCACCACCAGGAACAGGCCCTCCCGGGCCAGCCGCTGGGCGGGGCTGCCGAGGCCGAAGGCCCGGCCGCCGCCCGCCACGATCGCCGCGGTGGTAGCGGCGCGCAGCACGTCGTAGGCCCGGGTCTTCACCGCGAGCCGGTCCGCCAGGCGCTCGCCCGCCGGCACCTCGTCCACCAGCGCGTACGCCTCCCGGCGCACCTCGCGCAGCCGCTCGCCCAGCACCTGCGCCGTCTCCTTCGCCTCCGCGTCCCCGGCGGCCTCCAGCAGGTCCAGGGCGGCGCCGGCCACGCCGAACACGGCCGGGTTGGGGTTGGTGTTCTTCGGCCGGTCCGCGACCGCCCACTCCTCGTAGGGGCGGCTCCAGACCACCGCCTCCTCGGGCACCACCAGGCCGTCCAGCTCCAGGCCGACCGTACGGGTGCCGGTCAGCGCGGCGAGCTGGAGTTGTGGCGTGGGCCGCAGACCGGGCTGCTCGCGGGCGTCCGCGAAGGCGAACAGCGCCTCGCCGTCGTCGGTGACCCCGGCGAGCAGCATCACGTCGTTCAGGCCCCAGCCGGTGTACCACGGCACCCGGCCGTCGAAGCGCCTGCCACCCGGGACCCGGGTGACCCGCACCGGTGTCCGGGGGAAGGCCCGCAGATGGGAGAAGGCGATACCGGACAGCAGCGTGCCGTCGCACAGCGGCCGCAGCAGCCGCTCACGCGCCGGGGAGTCGGAGGCGGCGAGCATCCTGACCGGGCTGTGGTGCTGGGCCTGGACGAAGGAGGTGGAGCAGCACGCCCCGGCCAGGATTTCGGCGATCTCGCGCGCCACCGCGTCCGGCGCCTCCGCCCCGCCGTACGCCGCCGGGCCACTCACCCCGAGCACCCCGGACCTCTTGACCTCGGCGATCGCGGCCGGGGAGACGCCCTCGCGGTCGGCGGCCTCGGCGCCCGGCGCCAGCACCTCGCGGGCGAGGCGCCGGGCCGCCTCGATCAGCGTGGGGGCCGCGGCGGTCATGAGCGCTCCTGAGCGTCGGGGGACGCCAGACCGGCCAGCAGCAGGCGCATGCCGCGGCGGAAGTGGGAGTCCCAGTCGTCCTCCTCCAGGAGCGGGACGTGGCCGGCCAGGGTGGGGTATTCGTCGATGTGGGCGCGGATGTGGGCGTCCACGGCCGAGCGGGTCGCCGCCTCGTCGGAGCGCTGCTGCCACACCGCTTCGGAGGACGCGGAGCCGATCACATAGTGGGTGATGGTGGCCGCGGCGGACGACAGGTGGACCCCTTCGAAGCCGCCGGTGGTGAGCGCGGTGTAGGCGAACTCCGAGCAGCGCAGGGCGTTGGGCCCCATGAGGGGGCGGGAGTTGGCCAGGGCGCCGGCCCACGGGTGGCGCAGCAGGACCGAGCGCAGGCCGGTCATGAACGCCTCGATGTCCTCCTGCCATGCGGCGCTGTGCTGCTCGGGGAGGTCGAGTTCGGCGAAGACCGCGTCGAGAGCGAGGTCCAGGACGTCGTCCTTGGTGGCCACGTGCCAGTAGAGGCTGGTCGCGTGGGCGCCGAGCCGTTCGGCGAGCCGGCGCATGCTCAGCTTCCGCACACCGTCGCGGTCCAGCAGCTCGACGGCGGTGGCGATGATTCGCTCATGGGAGAGCTGAGGCCGTGGGCGGGAGGTCTTCTCGGCGCGGAACCACACCGCTCCCGGCGCGTTGTCCAGCACCTTCTTCCCCTGGTCCGCGTCCGTTCCCTTGTTCCCGTCCGGCTTCGCGCTCACGAGCCCGCAGCCTACCTCTTTGCGGTCACCGCTCCACCGCTCCTACAGTGTTGGAGGCCAATCAAACAGTGTAGGAGAAGGAGGGAGAGTCATGAGCGACGAGGAAGGCCATCCGCGCCGGTGGGCGATCCTGATGGCCCTGTGCGCCGCCCTGCTCGTGATCGTCATCGACAACACCGTCCTGCATGTCGCGGTGCCCGCCATCGGCGATGCCTTCGACGCCTCGACGGACCAGCTCCAGGCGGTGATCGACGCCTATGTCGTGGTCTTCGCCGGGCTCCTCATCACCGCGGGGGTGCTCTCCGACCGTTACGGCAGGCGGCGCACCCTCGTCGTGGGGCTGCTGGTCTTCGGGGCGGCGTCGGCGCTGGCCGCGGCGGCCCCGTCGGTGTGGTGGCTGATCGCGACGCGGGCGCTCATGGGGGTGGGCGCGGCGCTGGTGATGCCCGCGACGCTCGCGGTGCTCGTCGTGGTCTTCCCCGAGCGAGAGCGCCCGCGGGCCTTCGCGGTGTGGAGCGCGGTCGCCTCCGTGGGCATGGCGGCGGGGCCCCTGCTCGGGGGTGCCCTGGTGGACGCGTGGAGTTGGGCGGGGGTCTTCCTGATCAACGTCCCCGTGGCGGCGGTGGCCCTGTTCGGGGTCGTGCGGCTGGTGCCCGAGACCCGGGCGCCCGACGGCCGGGGGCTGGATCCGTACGGCACCGTCCTGGTCACGGCGGGCATGACCGGCCTGGTGTGGGCCCTGATCGAGGCCCCGGCACACGGGTACACCGCGCCCGCGGTGGTGGCCGGGGCGGCGGTGGCGGTGTCGGCGCTGGTCGGCTTCGGTGTGCGGCAGCGCCGTTCCGCGACGCCGATGGTCGATCTGCGGCTCTACCGCGACCGGCGGTTCGCCGGGGCGGGTTTCGCGGTGGCGGTGATGACGATCGCCACGGGGAGCACCCTCTTCGTGCTGAGCCAGTATCTGCAACTGGTGCTCGGCTACAGCGCGTTCGAGACCGGGCTCGCCGCGGTGCCACTCGCGGCGGGGGTCGTCGCGGGGTCGGCCGTGGGCGGCCGGGCCCCGGCCGGCTTCGGGGCGCGGGCCTGCATCGTCGCCGGATTCACCGTCACCGCGGCCGGATTCGCGGTGCTGGCCTCGCTCTCCGAGAGCAGCGGCTCCACGGCGGTGTCCATCGGGCTGGGGCTCGCGGGCCTCGGATCCGGTATCGCCGGTCCCTCGGCGACCAGCACGGTGCTGGGGGCGGTACCGCCCGAGCGGGCCGGTATGGGCTCCGCGCTCAACGACACCCACCAGCAACTCGGCATCGCCCTGGGCGTGGCCGGGCTGGGCAGCCTGCTCGCCACCGTCTACCGGGGCAAGCTGCCGGACGGTCTGCCCGAGGACGCGATGTCCTCGCTCGGGGCCACCCTGTCGCACGCCCGGGACCAGTCGGACGGCGGGGCGCTGGCCGATGCGGCCCGCTCGGCCTTCACCGACGCCCAGTCCGTCACGATGAGCGTCGGCGTGGCGGCCGCACTGGTCGGCGCGGCCGTGGCACTGCTCGCCCTGCCGGGCCGCACCACCCGGGCGGTGGCCCCCGAGCCGGAGTCCGAGGAGGCGGGGCCGCCGGGATCACAGCGGGACGCGGAGTGAGGACCGGCCCTTCCGCCAGGTGTCCAGGACCTCCTCGGCGAAGCGGTCCTCCAGGAACACGGTGGCATCGACGCCGAACGCCACGTCCGCGGCGAGCCCCGGTTCGCGCTTCAGGAGGTCGTCGATCACGCCATGGCGTACGACCTGCTCGTGCACGGCGTCGGCCTCGACGTGCTCGGTGTAGAAGAACACCGCCGCCTCGCCCGCGCCCAGCCGTCGCAGCGCCTGGGCCAGCCGGTCGGAGGCGGGCGAGGAGGTGATCTCGACCGTGGCGAAGTGGCCCACCAGGGCGCCGCGCAGCGCCCTGTGCAGGCCCAGCAGCGACATCATGTTGACCACCGCCAGCATCCGCGCCGACGTGGCGTCCAGATAGTGGTTGTACGCCGGGTCCAGACCCAGATCGGCCATCAGATCGGCGAACAGCTCCGCGTGCACCCGGTCCCCGTGCCCGGCCCCGAACTCGTCGTACTCCACGGCCGCCATCGCCGCCTTGGCCCGGCCCCGCAGCCGTGGAAGGACCCACACATGCGGGTCGGCCTCCTTGAGCTGGTAGAGCGACCGATGCGCGATGTACTCACGCATCTGCCACGGCTCGCCCTCGTCCCGGAGGAAGTGCGACACGCCCGTCCCGTCGGCGGGCTCCACCAGCAGCCCGGACACGGCGGCGTCCGGGTCGTCGTGCGTGGTGGCGTCGGAGCGCAGCGCGTCCAGGAAGCGCCGCTCCAGCGCCTGCCGCATCCGGAGCAGCTCGGGATCCCACTCCCATGCGTCGTCCACACCGGGGAAGCCCTGGTAGTGGAGTTCGTAGCACGCATACAGCGCGAGCTGCAGATCGTCGCCGTACGGATCGGCCTCCCGGAGCGACCGGCCGCCGGGCAGCGTCGCCCCGCCGGGCTCGCGCATGAGGGCGTCGACGAGCGCGCCGGACACCTCTCCCCGCGCCGTGGGCAAGGGCACCGGCCGGGTCGTCGTCGCGGGATGCGTATCGCTCACAGTTCCTTCCGCTCCGTCCGCCGCTGTCGTGGTGGGCCGTCTCCGGTGGGCCTTGGCTTCGCGGGCCGGGTTCCCCTCACCACCTGCCGCAATCGCGGCGCGGGCAACGCCACCGGACCATGCCGACGCCAACCTCCGGCGCGCCCCGGCCGAGGAGACCACGCTGGGCGTCAGTCGGCTCCGGTTCCTTCCACCAGGACGCGGATGGTGTCCAGCCCGGGGTCGGCCGCGTCGGGGAGGTTCATCCCGGCCTTCACGCCGGACCGCAGATAGTCCAGGACCGGCTGCTTCAGCACCTCGCCGGGCAGCACGGCCGGTATGCCCGGCGGGTAGGGGGTGACCATCTCGGCCGCCACCCGCCCTGCCGCACGGGCCACGGGCAGGTCCTCCGTGGCGCCGAAGTAGGCGTCCCGCGGCAGGCGGGACTGCTCCATCCGCAACTCGTCCGGTGTCGGCACGGCCACCTCGGGGGCGGGCCGCAGATCCTCCGCGTGGTCGGCCAGCTCGCGCAGCGCCGTCAGCAGCGCGCCGGTCGTCGAGGGGTCGTCGGCGTGGGTGAGCTGGGTGCTGATCCGCCGGTGGTCGGCCAGATGGGCGTTGACGTCGTGCTGTTCCCGGAGCCAGTCGGCCGCGCGGTAGCCGTTGACCCCGAGACCGGTCAGGTCGATGACGACCGGAAACGGATCGAAGTCACTGCCCAGGCCGGGGCCCACGTAGTCCGCGGGCCCGTCCACGTGCAGTCCGTCGATGGCCGCGATCTCGTCGCGCACCCCATGCGCCCGGCGCAGGGCCGCGCCGAGCAGTTCCTCGCCGTGCAGCATCATCTGCCGACGCCACCCGTCCATTCCCGCGTAGAGGAGGACGGACGGACTCGTGGTGCCGAGCAGCTCGGCGCAGGACTTCAGGACGGCCGGCTCGATCAGGTCGCCCTGGAGATGGAACACCGAGCCCTGCTCCAGACCGCTGCCCATCTTGTGGATGCTGGTCACGCAGACGTCGGCACCCGCGTCCATGGCCCAGCTCGGCAGCCCGGAGCAGAACGGCAGATGCGCTCCCCACGCCTCGTCGACGATCAGCGGGCGGCCCCGCCGATGGCAGACCTCGGCGATCCCCTCCAGGTCGGCACAGGATCCGTACGGAGTGGGGCTGGTCACCAGGGCGCCCCTGGCCTCCGGGTGCTCATCGAATGCCCGCTCGAAGGCCGTGGCCGACGGCGGATGCGCGATATGGCGGGCACCGTCCCATTGGGGGTCCACCCAGATCGGCCGGACACCGGAGATGATCAGGCCGGAGGCCACCGATTTGTGCGCGTCCCGGCCCACCAGCAGAGTCTCGTGGGGGCCGGCCACCGCCAGCATCGCCGCCTTGACGGAGAGCGAGCTGCCGCAGGTCGAGAAGAAGGTGTGCTCGGCGTGCACCGCGTCCGCCATCAGCTCCTCCGCGCGCTCCAGCACACGGCCCGACCCCAGCCGGTCGTCAAGGCCACCGAAGGCCAGGAGGTCGGTGCGGAACACCTCCTCGCCCAGGACCTTGACGACCTCCGGGTCAGCGCCCCTGCCCTGCTTGTGCCCGGGCGGGGTGAACGGGAGAGACCCCCGCTCGTGGTAGCGGGCCAGGGCTTCCAGAATCGGAGCCTCCATGTGATCCATGGCGGACGAGTGCCCCTCCACCTGCGAAGAAAACCGTGCGAGGCCAGGCGGGACGTGCCGGGCGGTGCGGCCCTCCAGCGGCTTAACGGCCTTCCAACCGCCTTCCAGCGGCTTCCAGCGGCCCTCAGCGCTCCTTGCGCGAGCGGTGGAAAAGCCACGCCGCGGGTACGAACCAGCAGATCACGAACCAGAGCAGGGCCGCGACCGCCAGCCAGAACGCGGTGGCATCGGCCACGACGACACGCAGGATCAGCAGCAGCGCCGACGCCACCGTGCACAGCAACAGCACCAGCCCGGCCACGGTGAAGCGGGAGGCCCAGTCCACCGTCTCCGGCTTCAGTCGGCGTCCGGTGACGATCCGGTGCAAGGAGACCGGTGCGATCAACGCGCCGGTGGCCGCCGCCCCCAGAAGGACGGTCACGACGTAGATGTCCCGGTCCACCTGGCCCAGGTCGTGGAAGCGCGGGGTGAAGGCGACCGTGAGCAGGAACGCGAACAGGATCTGCACGCCCGTCTGCGTCACCCTCACCTCCTGGAGCAACTCGGCCCACTTGCGGTCGGCCCGCTCCTCACGGGTCTCCTCACGGCCGGACCGAGCCTCACGGCCGCCGTTCCTCGGCGCTTCGTGGTCGTCGTGCATCAGCGTGGCCTCCTTCGCGTCCACCCCCGTGTTCCCAGCCAGTCCGAAAGGCGAACATCACCTGCGATCAGCGGCGCGAGCACGGCCGATCCATGCATCACCCAGGCCGTCAGGGGCACTCGGCCCTCAGTCAGTGGAAAGGAGAGAGACACCATGACCCACACCGCCGAAACCGGCGAGGCCACCGGCACGAAGGACAAGGACTACAACCTCGTCTGGTACGTCGAGGCATGTCTGAGCAACGCGCTGCGCATGGAGACCTACATCCAGGACGCGGAACGGGACAAGGACACCGAGGTCGCGGAGCTGTTCCGCAAGGCCCAGGCGGACAGCCGCAAGGGAGCGGAGCTGGGCAAGCAGCTCCTGAAGGCCCGCTTCGGCAGCTGATCCGCTGACGGAAAGATCTCCGACGGCCCCCGAGGGCTTGGCCCTCGGGGGCCGTGGCATGTCGCGACGGGGGCCACCGCTCGCGTGCACCCCGGCTCGCCTCAGGTCACCCCAGCACGGCGACCGCGAACGCGATGCAGAAGGTCACGAACAGCGCCACAAAGAGCCAAATGACGATCGTGGGGCCCTTCGACCAGCCCTTCGTGGGGTTGTACGTCTCGCGGGGGCCCGCTTCCGAGAGGCTGCCCTCGCCCGGTGGGGTCTCGCCCGGGGGCACTCCCACGCTCGGCCGAAGTCCGGGAGATCCGGGAGATCCGGGAGATCCGGGAGTCGCCGGGCTTCCGGGAGGCCCGGGAGTCGCAGGATTTTCGGGAGACCCAGGGCTTCCGGGAGGCCCGGCAGGCCCGGGAGTGCGGTCAGGGTGCGGGTTCTGCTGGTCCATGTCCGATGCGCTCCTTTCCGCCTGCGGCGCGCCGGCTCCCCCGGTCCGCCACCCTGTTCGAGGCGCCGTCCCCGGTGGACTCTTCCCACCATACGGCGGAAGAGAGGCCGGGCACGGCCGGACGTTCGCGGCACACCGTGAGCGTCACTGTCGCTCGGCGTTCGAGGCGGTGTCGGTGTGGAACACCAGCTGTCCGTCCGCGACCTCCACCCGGGCCCGGTCGCCGGATGAGATCTCGCCGTCCAGCAGCAGTCGCGACAGACGGTTGTCCACCTCCCGCTGGATGGTGCGGCGCAGCGGCCGGGCACCGTACGCGGGTTCGTGGCCGCGCCGAGCGATCCAGTCGACGGCCTCCGGGGCGAACTCCACGGTGACGTCCTGGGCGTGCAGCCGACGGCGGGTCTCCTCCAGCAGCAGATCGGTGATCTGGCGCAGATGCTCGTCCGTGAGCTGCCGGAAGACCACGATCTCATCGATGCGGTTGAGGAACTCGGGGCGGAAGTGCTCGCGCAGCGGCCGCAGGACGCGCTCGCGCCGGGCCTGCTCGTCCGTCTCGGCGTCCGCGGTTCCGAAGCCGAGGGCGCCACGCCCGCCGATGGCCTCGGAGCCGAGGTTGCTGGTCATCACGACGACCGTGTTGCGGAAGTCCACCGTGCGGCCGTGGGCGTCGGTGAGCCGGCCGTCGTCGAGCACCTGGAGCAGCGTGTTGAACACGTCCGGATGCGCCTTCTCGATCTCGTCGAACAGGAGCAGCGCGTAGGGGCGGCGACGCACCGCCTCGGTGAGCTGCCCGGCCTCCTCATGGCCGACGTATCCGGGTGGGGCGCCGACCAGCCGGCTGACGGTGTGCCGCTCCTGGTACTCGCTCATGTCCAGACGGACCATCAGGTCCTCGCTGCCGAACAGCGCCTCGGCCAGCGCCCGCGCGAGTTCGGTCTTGCCGACGCCGGTCGGGCCGAGGAAAAGGAAGCTGCCGATGGGGCGGCCGGGGTCGGCAAGACCGGCGCGGGAGCGCAGCACCGCCTCGGCGACGGCGCCGACGGCCTCGTCCTGCCCGACGACCCGCTCGGACAGGTGTTCCTCCAGGCCGAGCAGGCGCTGCTTCTCCTCCTGGGTGAGGCTGCTGACCGGAATCCCGGTCTGGCGGGAGACCACCTCGGCGATGTCCTCGGCGGTGACCTCCAGGCTCTGCCCGTCGTCGGGCTCGGTGCCGCCGTCGGGCTCGATCCGGCGGTTCAACTCGCCGATGCGGTCGCGCAGTTCGGTGGCCCGCTCGTACTCCTCCGCGGCCACCGCCTGGTCCTTGTCCCGGGTCAGCTGCTCGACCTCGCGCTCCAGGGTGCGGGTGTCGGTGCCCTTGGTACGCGAGCGCAGCCGCACCCGGGCGCCTGCCTGGTCCACCAGGTCGATGGCCTTGTCGGGCAGGAACCGGTCGGTGAGGTAGCGGTCGGACAGCTCCACGGCGGCGAGCAGCGCCTCATCGGTGAAGCGGACCTGGTGATGGGCCTCGTAGCGGTCGCGCAGACCGCGCAGGATCTCCACCGCGTCGGCGGCGGAGGGCTCCGGGACCAGAACGGGCTGGAAGCGCCGGGCCAGCGCCGCGTCCTTCTCGATGTGGCGGCGGTACTCCTCCAGTGTGGTGGCGCCGATGACATGCAGCTCGCCACGGGCCAGGGCGGGCTTGAGCATGTTGCCCGCGTCCATGGAACCGCCCTCGGCGCCGCTCCCGCCGGCGCCGACCACGGTGTGCAGCTCGTCGATGAAGACGATCAGCTCCTCGGAGTGGGTGCGGATCTCGTCGATGATGCCGCTCAGCCGCTCCTCGAAGTCGCCGCGGTAGCGGGTGCCGGCGACGACCGCGGACATGTCCAGGGCGACCACCCGGCGGCCCAGCAGGATGTCGGGGACGTCTGCCTCGGCGACGCGCTGGGCGAGCCCTTCGACGATGGCGGTCTTGCCGACACCGGCGTCGCCGATCAGCACGGGGTTGTTCTTGCCCCGGCGGGACAGCACCTCGACGGTCTGCTCGATCTCCTGCTCGCGGCCGATGACCGGGTCGATCCGCCCCGCGTGGGCGAGGTCGGTCAGATCGCGGCTGAACTTGTCGAGGGTGGGCGTGTTCTGCCGTCGGCCGGACTGCTGCCCGGCCGCCCTGCTGACCGGCGGCCGGCCCGGTGCGCTCTGCGGTCCGCCCTGGCCCGCCGCGGGGTCGAAGGGCAGGGAGTTGAGGATGCGGCCGGCCGTGGAGTCGTGGTTGGCGGCCAGCGCTCCGAGCACATGCTCGGGGCCGATGTAGGAGGCGCCGCTCGCACGGGCCAGTTCGTGTGCGTCCAGCAGGGCGCGCTTGACCGCGGGGGTGACGGACAGCTGGGTGCGCCGCGGCCCCTCGCCGCTCATCCGGTCGATCTCCGCGGCCAGCGCGTCGGTGTCGGCGCCCGCCCCCGCCAGCAGCCCCCGGGTCGGCTCGGTGGCCAGCGCCGCGCGCAGCAGATGCTTGGTGTCCAGATCGGCACTGCCGTGCTGGGCGGCGTAGGTGGCCGCGTCGGCGACGAGTTGCCGGGCAGGGTCGCTCATCAGGCGGCCGATGTCGATGTGGCGGAGGCCGGGGCGCGGTCCGCCGCCGAGGAATCGCGCCATGAATTCCTCGAACGGGTCTGGACCGAAGTCCCCCGGACCCATGAAACCGCTGCTCATGGCCTTCCGTTCCGCGGTCCCGGCCAGGTGTCCGGACCGGGCCCGCTCTCTTGACAGGCGTGATCCTTTCCGGGCGCGGGTGCCCGAGAGGCGCCCGTATTACACCTGCGGACGCCGTGGCACGGATGACCACGGCACACGAAGAAACACAGTCGGTCATCAACAGGCGGCACACCGTCACCGACGTCCTCGCGGTGCGACGTCCACCTTCTTGCGAGAGCCTGGAGACGGGGAGCGTGCCCGGCAGTCGCGCCGCACATCCGGGGTGACACCTGCACCTGCACCTGCACCTGCACCTGCACCTAGCGAGGAAGGCGGGCCGTGATGAGCGCTTCGGATACGCACGCCATGAGGCGGGGCCAGGGCGAGACGGCCCCGCCCTCGGCGATCAAGCTGAACATCAACGATCAGGTGCGGCAGCTCGAGGTGGATCCGCGGACCTCGCTGCTCGACGCGTTGCGCGAACATCTGCGCCTGAGCGGGACCAAGAAGGGGTGTGATCACGGGCAGTGCGGCGCCTGCACGGTGCTGATCAACGGCCGACGCGTCCTCTCCTGCCTGACACTCGCCGTGATGCACGAGGACGACGAGATCATGACGATCGAGGGCTTGGGCGATCCCGACCACCTGCACCCCATGCAACGGGCCTTCGTCGAGTGCGACGGCTTCCAGTGTGGCTACTGCACCCCCGGCCAGATCTGTTCGGCCGTCGGCATGCTCGCCGAGGTGAAGGCGGGCTGGCCCAGCCACGTCACCGCCGACGTGTCCTCGTCCCGGGTCGCGTTGACCGATGACGAGATCCGCGAGCGGATGAGTGGCAACATCTGCCGGTGCGCCGCCTATCCGAACATCGTCGCGGCCATCCGCGGCAGCGCGGAGGGAGGCACCGCATGAGGTCCTTCACCTACGAGCGGGCGACGGACACACGCGCCGCCGTCGCCGCGGTGGCCCAGCCGGGCGCGAAGTTCATCAGCGGCGGCACCAATCTGCTCGACCTGATGAAGCTCGACATCGAGTACCCCAGCCATCTGGTGGACATCAGCCGGCTTCCGCTGCGGGACATCGAGGAACCGCCGGACGGTGGACTGCGCATCGGCGCCCAGGCGCGGAACTCCGATGTGGCGGCCGATCCCCGCGTGCGTACCCGCTATCCGGCGCTGTCGGAGGCGCTGGTGTCGGGCGCGTCGGGCCAACTGCGCAACAAGGCGTCCACCGGGGGAAATCTGGTGCAGCGCACGCGCTGTCCCTACTTCTACGACACGGCCGCGGGCTGCAACAAGCGCAACCCCGGATCGGGATGCTCGGCGATCGGCGGGTTCAACCGGATCCACGCGATCCTCGGCGCGAGCGAGTCCTGCATCGCCACCCACCCCTCGGACATGGCCGTCGCGATGACCGCGCTCGACGCGGAGATCGAGCTGCTCCGGGCCGATGGGTCGGTGCGCCGCGTCGCCATCACGGACTTCTACCGGCTGCCGGGCGATACGCCGCACATCGAGACCGTGCTGGGTGACGACGAGATGATCACGGGCGTGCTCCTGCCCCCGCCCCTGCCGGGCCGCCAGATCTACCGCAAGGTGCGGGACCGGGCGTCGTACGAGTTCGCACTGGTCTCGGTGGCGGCCGTGGTCTCGGCCGACCAGGGAACGATCCGCGAGGCGCGGGTGGCGTTCGGCGGTGTGGCGCACAAGCCGTGGCGGTCCGTCGAGGCGGAGGACGCGCTGACCGACCGTCCGGCCACGATGGACACCTATCGCGCCGCCGCCGAGGCGGCGCTGCGCGGCGCGATAGGGCGGGGTGACAACGACTTCAAGATCGAGCTGGCCAAGCGCACGCTGTGCCGCACGCTGGCGCAGGCGGCCGGGGCGAGCTGAGGAGGCGAGATGATCGGGCAAGCTGTGAACCGCGTCGACGGCCCGCTGAAGGCCACCGGCCGCGCCGCCTACGCCTACGAGCACTGGGAGGCCGGTCAGCCGCTCTACGGCTTCATCGTCGGCGCGACGATCGGCAAGGGCCGCATCACCCGGATCGACACCGAGGACGCGGAAGGCGCGCCCGGAGTGCACCTGGTCATGACCTACCTCAACGCCCCGGCGCAAGGCCCCCGCGACGAGTCCATTCCCTTCGAATACTGGCGCGCCCAGCCGACGTTGACCGGCCCGGACATCCACTTCTACGGCGAGCCGGTGGCACTGGTCGTCGCCGAGACCTTCGAGCAGGCCCGGGACGCGGCCGACCTGGTCGAGGTCGAATACCGCGTCGGGCGGGGCCGTTTCGACTTCGGCGAGTTCGAGGACGACACCTACATCCCGAAGACGGTCAACGCCGGGCTCCCCACCGACACCGCGGTCGGCGATTTCGACGCCGGGTTCGCCGGTGCGGAGGTCAAGGTCGACCAGCAGTACACGACGCCGTACGAGTTCTCGATGCCGATCGAACCGAACGCGTCCATGGCGGAACCGCGCGGCGAGGACCTGGTCGTCTACGTCAGCTGCCAGATCACCGACGCGGCGCGGGACTCGGTCGCCAGCACGCTGATGATGGACCCGGAGCGGGTGCACATCGTCACCCCCTTCGTCGGCGGCGGATTCGGCTCCAAACTGGGCATCCATTCCGAGACGATCCTGGCGGCGCTCGCCGCCCGCACGCTGGGCCGGCCGGTCAAGGTCACACTGACCCGGCAGCAGGTCTTCCAGCTCGTGGGCATGCGCCCCACCTCGAGCCAGCGGGTCCGGCTGGGCGCGGGGCGCGACGGACGGCTGGCCGCGATCGCCCACGACGTCACCATGCACACCAACCCCGACGTGGAATACGCCGAGCAGACCGCCGCCACCGTCCGCAGCCTCTACGCCGCGCCCCACCGGCTGACCAGCCACCGGCTGACGGCGCTCGACCTGCCGCGCGGGTCGGACGTCCGCGCGCCGGGCGAGGCGCCGGGCATGCTCTCGGTCGAGTCGGCGATGGACGAGCTGGCCGATGCGCTCGGCATGGATCCGGTCGAACTGCGGATCCGCAACGAGCCCACCGTCGATCCCGAGCGGAACGTGCCGTACAGCGACCGGCACCTGGTGGAGTGCCTGCGCGAAGGCGCGCGCCGGTTCGGCTGGGAGAACCGCCCGGCCACGCCCGCGAGTGTGCGCGAGGGCCGGTGGCTGATCGGCTACGGCATGTCGGCCGCCATCCGGGGACACTTCCAGGGGCCGACGACCGTGCGGGTGCGGTTGGAGCCGGACGGCACCGCCGTCATCCAGACCGACATGACCGACATCGGCACGGGCACCTACACCATCCTGACCCAGGTCGGTGCCGAGGGACTCGGACTCCCGCTGGACCGGGTGCGGATCGACCTCGGCCGTTCGGATCACCCCTCCAGTTGGGGGTCCGGTGGCTCGTGGGGCGCCACCAATTCGTCCACCGCGGCGCACCGGGCGTGCGCGGCCCTGCGCACGAAGCTGCTGGACGCGGCCTGCGGCGACACACACTCCCCGCTGCACGGCCGGGACCCGGCGGACGCCGTGTTCTCCGACGGCGACGTGGCCATCGGTGGCGCGTCCGAGACACTGCGCGAGATCGTCGCGCGCCACCATCCCGACGGTGTGGAGGCGGAGGGCCAGACCCGCTTCATGGGCGACGATCCCAACTACTCGGACTACTCGATCAACACCTACGGGGCCCATTTCGCCGAAGTGGGCGTCGACGCGGACACCGCCGAGATCCGTCTGCGGCGGATGCTCAGCGTGTTCTCCGTGGGCCGTGTGTTCAACCCGAAGACGGCCCGCTCGCAGCTGATCGGCGGCATGATCTGGGGCGTCGGCGCGGCCCTCGAGGAAGAGGCCGTCGTCGATCCGCGATCCGGCGCCTTCGTCAACCGGGACTTCGCGGGGTATCTGGTGCCGGTCCACGGCGACATCCCCGCCGACATCGAGGCCGTCGTCCTCGAGGGGTACGACGACAAGGCCAATGTCCTCGGCGCGAAGGGCATCGGTGAGGTGGGCATCTGCGGATCCGGTGCCGCGGTGGCCAACGCGGTGTTCAACGCCACCGGAGTGCGTGTGCGGGACTTCCCCATCACGCTCGAGAAGCTGTTGCCCGGATTGCCGGCCATGGTCGCCTGACCCTCTGGGCACAGCGTGCCGATCGCACAGTGGCGGGGCGTAGCGTCGTCCCATGACGATCACCGACGAGACCCTCATACGGGTGCGGAGCGCGGCGGCCGCGGGCGACGCCCAAGCCGCGCTTCGGCTGGGGCGGTTGCTGTGCCTGACGGCAGCGGACCCGATCGAGCCCGGGGACGGCGAACCGACCTGGCCGGAAGAGCGGTGGTTGCGCGCCGCCGTGGAGGCACACCCCGATGATGTCGAGGCCCTGGCCCTGCTGACCGGGCGGCTTGCCCAGCAGATCTCCTACTGGGAGGCGTGTCTGGACATGAACCCCGACGTCATGACGTGGTACGGGGAGGACGAGAGCACCGTCGAACGGCGGCGCGTCGAGGCGGAGAAGCTGTACGCCCGGATACGGGCGGCCGGTCCCATCCGCCACGCGGGGGCCGGGCTGGACGAGTTGGCCGTGCTCCTCGGTGTCAGTGACAAGCCCGCGGCGGAGGACGCGTACAGCTTCTATGTGATGGAGGACGAGGCATGGAGCGGCTCCGTGCGGCATAGCGCGACCATCGTCGCGTCCGACGCCGATGAGATCCGCTGGGCCTGCGACAAGTGGTTCACCCTGTCCGGGGGCGGCATCGGTGGCGAACCCACCCTGACCGCCTATGTGGACGGCGCGGAAGTGGGCTCGGTCGGCCTCGGCCGGCACCTCGTGGACGGCGGCGTGGACTGGGACGCCGTCGCCGTACCCGGGCTTTCCGGTTTCCGGCTGCCCGCGGGGCTGCCGGTCCCGGGCCGCGGGCTTCATTACGGCTTCTCCGGGGGAGCCGAGTAGTAGGTCGGCGAGGCGGGTGGGAGAGAGATCTGATGGACCAAGGACTCGCGGCGTTCTTCGCCGGCATGACGGCCCTTGTCGGCGCCCTCATCGGTGGCGGCTTCTCGGCGCGGGCGGCGCGTATCGGCGGTGAGAAGACCGTGGAGGCAGCGCGTCAGCAGGTGAGGGACCAGGCGCGGGCGGAGTCGAAGCGATGGCTCCTCCAGGCCCGGCATGACGCCTATCAGGTGATCTTGGGGGCCATCGACGCCTACGTGGACGCCCTCATCCTGCCCACGGCGGAAGCAGCGGCCACAGAGGCGGCGAAGCAGCGGTTCCGCTCGGCCGAATTGCGGGTCAAAGTGGTGGGCCCGGAGGCGGTCCGCAACGCGGCCCACGAGTTGTCACTCACCTTCATCGGCGTGCAACGCGTCCTCGACGACGGTGAGCCGATCGAGTCGTGGATGGCGCGAAGGATCGAGGAACGGCACAGCGCCTTCGTCGAGGCCGTCACCGCCGTGTACGCGTGGGAGCCCGACGCCGCGGGCGACGTCCCGTAACGGCCCACCGTGAACGCCTCGATCAGCCCGTGGGTGGAGACCAGCAGCCCGCCCAGCAGCGGGCCCGCCGAGGCCGCGATCCCCGCGATGGAGCTCCACACCCCGAAGGCCCGCGAGCGGGCGGCCGGAGCCGGCGTCGGTGATCCATCGGATGCCGGTGAGCGAAGCCGACAGCGATACTGGGGACGTGGCCCATACGCGCGAGGACCCGCGGTCCCTCCCCACCCAACCGCGGCCCTATCTGGAAGAACTCGTCCGGCGCACCCGCACGGTGTGCGGGCCCCATCTGGTGAGTGTCCTCGCGGTCGGTTCCCTCGCGCTCGGGGACTACCGGCATGGGCGCAGCGACGTCGATGTGACGGTCGTCGTGGAGCCGTCACTGCCCGGTTCGGCCCTGCACGACCTGGCCGGGGCCCTCGCCCACTCCCGTCTGCCCTGCCCGGCGGCGGGGCTGGAACTGGTGGTCTACGGAACGGATTTCGTCCGCCGCCCCTCCGGCGCGGCCGGATACCTTCTGGACCTCAACACCGGCCCGCTGCTGCCGAACCGGGCCAGCTTCGACGCGGGGCGGTCCCCGGCGTTCTGGTACGCCATCGACCGCTCCGTGGCCCACCAGACCGGGCTGACGCTGTTCGGCCGCCCGGCCCGGGAGGTGATCGCCGCACCGGACCGCCCGGATCTGCTCGCCGCTATCCGCGTCTCCGTCCGTGAGCACAGCGACGGCGAAGGTCACCTCTCGGACAACCGCGTGCTCAACGGCTGCCGCTCGGTGGTGTTCTGCCGTACGGGCCGCTGGATGGCCAAGCGTACGGCGGCGCGGGAAGTCGCCCTGGCCGAGGAGGAGTTCCGGCCGCTCATCGAGGCCGCGGTGCGCAGCTTCGAGCGCCCCCGCGCCTCCGCGATCCCGCTGCCGACCGCCGAGGTGCGGGCCTTCCTGTCCTGGGTACGCGCACGGGTCGAGCAAACCGCCCGCGCGGCCGGGGCCTGAGCGGAGTCTCGGCTTGAGCCTCGTGCTCAGGGCCGCAGCAGGATGCGGATCGGGTTGCCCTCCCGCTCGCGCAGCCGGCGGATGCCCTCGTTCACGTCCTCCAGGGGAAGGATCGCGCTGACCGATCCGGAGATGTCCAGACGGCCCCGGGCGGTGAGTTCGACCAGGTCCTCCAGATGCTCCATGCGATACCCGATGTGTCCGATCACGGTGTGGCGGCTGCGCACGAAGTGGAGCTCCGGGCCCACGGCCAGAGGGTCGGGCGAGATCCCGACGAGCACCAGGCGGCCCCGGTGTCCGAGGGCGCGCTCCGCCTGAGTGAAGGAGGGCGTACGGCCGACGCAGTCGAAGGCGACGTCCAGACCCTTGCCGCCCGTGATCTCCTTCAGCCGGACCTTGGTGTCACCGTCCGTCGGGTCGAGCGCGAAGTCGGCGCCCAGGGCGAGGGCGCGCTCGCGGGCGGCGGGCAGGGGGTCGAGGGCGACGATCGGGGAGGCTCCGCAGATGCGGGTGAGCTGCACGAGGTGGGTGCCCAGACCGCCCAGCCCCCAGATGCCCACGGATTCGGCGGACCGCAGCTGGGCGGTGTCGATGGCGCCGTACGGGGTGGAGACGGCGTCGGCGAGCACGGCGGCGTGTTCCAGGGGTACCGAGTCGGGCACGGCGATGAGTGTGGTGGCATCGGTCAGGACGTACTCGGCCCAGGCCCCGTCGTAGTGGAAGGCCATCACCTGGAGGTCCTCACAGGTGTTCGTGCCACCGCCGAACCGGCAGGCGGGACACGTCCCGCACGCCTTCCCCGCGCCCAGGACCACCCGGTCGCCCGCCTTCCAGTGCCCGGTGCCGTCGCCGACCGCCGCCACCACACCCGACGCCTCGTGCCCCGGGGTGACCACCGGCAGCCGGGGCGGGATATGGCCGTCGAGCTGGCTCAGGTCCGACTGGCAGATGCCACACGCGGCCACCTTGACCACGACCTCGCCCGCTCCCGGCCGGGGCACCGGCACATCCTCGACCTTCAACGTGCCCGCTGCCGTGTCGAACCGCGCCGCGCGCATCGTGGCCGGGAGAGCGTCCACCACCGCGCCTGCCGGTGAGTCCGCGCCAGTGTGTATCGGTCGTGCGTCCAAGGTCATCCGTGGTTCCTTTCACGTGCTTGGCCGGTTGGCGGCGGGCCGATCACCATGCCGGTCCGGGACGGCGGGTGATCATGATGCCGCACGCAGTCTGCCGTATGCACCCGCAGGGTGTATTCATCGCGTGTGCGGGGCCGTTGAGGGCCGCGAGCGACCGACGTGGGCGGCACGGATCGCAAGGACAAGGCGGAGGACGAGGGTCGCGGCACCGGCGGCCGCCGCGACACATAGGGAGACGAAGATGTCGGGCACCCAGTTGATGAGCTGTTCCGGGCTCATCCGGCCCACGGCCCAGGCCAGGGCGGCGCACGGCAGCCCGCCCGCCACGCACCACACGACGGTCAGGATGGTGCGGCGCGGCCAGGAGCCGGGCGTGGCGGGGCGGCGTAGGAGCAGGGCCGAGCGGACAGCCGTCAGGATCAGGGCCATGGCGCACGCGGTGGCGCCGAAAACCGTCCAGTAGTACGGGGACGCGAAGGTGGTGCTCGTGGGTGCCCGGCCGCCCGCGAGGATCCGTGCGGCACCGAAGCCGACCTGCATGACCGCCTCGTCATGGAGGAGCCCGTAGAGGTTCTGCTGAAGGACGATGGCGATGTCGCGCTTCGGCAAGAGGAACAGCATGGCCGAGTAGCCAGGAGTGGCGCCCGTGTGCCAAATGGCGCCGTCGAGTGGCGCGTCCAGCCCGCCGACCCGCCAGCCCAATCCGTAGCCCGTCGAGGTGCCGGTGGGCCAGACCCTGCCTGCCTCACGCATCAGCCTTACGGATTCGGGGGTGAGGACGGTCTCACCGTCGGCGGTCTTCCCGCCGCGGAGCTGCAACGCGGCGAAGGCGGCCAGGTCGTGCAGGTCCCCGCCCAGGTAGCCGTAGCCCGCGCCGTGGTCGTCCACGCCGTCAGCGATCGCGGTCGGCACACCCCACAGGAGCTGGTGTCCCGGGGGCAGGCTCTGGTTGCGAGCCGACGCCTGGTCGGCGATGGCATCGTCCATGCCCGCCGGGGCGAACACGGACCGCCTGAGGTGGTCTGCGAAGGAGCGCCCCGTCACGGCCTCGACCACGGCGGTCAGGACGAGGTAATTGGCGCTGCTGTAGGCGTATGTGGCGCCGGGCGGGCCGACCGGTCGCACGCTGTCGAGGGCGCGTATGCGCTCCGCCGGGCGGGGGCAGCCGGCGTCGAAGCAGTCGGTGACTTCGAGGGTGGCCGACTCGGGTATGCCGGAGGTCTGGTTGAGGAGGTGGCGGACCGTGACCTTGGACGCGCGCGCGGCGCCTCCGAACCGGAAGTCCGGAAGGCGGTCGACGACCCGGTCGTCGAGGCGGAGCCGTCCGTTCTGCACGAGGACCATCACACTGGTGGCGGCGATCGGCTTGGCGACCGAGCCCCACAGGAAAGGCGTTTCGGCCGTGACGCGCCGTCCGCGCCCGTCGGTTCCCCAGGATCGCCGATGGACCGGCCCCTCGGGGCCGACCACCGCGTATGAGATCCCTGGTGCGTGGGTGGCTTCCATCCGGTCTCGGATGTAGTCGTCGATGGCGGCGTAACGGCCGGGCCGGTCCGAGGCCGTGTGGACGGAAGCCGTGGCGGCAGGGGCAGCGGGCATGGACAGCAGCAGCCCGAGCACCAGGACCACAGTGCTCGCGGCCGCGCGCCGTAAGCGGAGGCGCATGGGGTTCCTCACCGTTTCCTCCAGAGGCGGGGCGAATAACCGTACGGTGATACGGTTATTACCGTACGGTGATACGGTTATCAAGTGCCGAGGACCGCCGACCATGACGAGCGCCGACAACAGATCGCCCGCAGCGTCTGTGGGCTCATCTCGGAACAAGGGCTCGACGCCGTCACCATCGCCCGTACCGCCGCCGCGGCCGGGATGTCAGTCGGGCTGGTGCAGCACTACTTCCGCAGCAAGGACGAGATGCTGCTGCACGCCTTCCACGAGGTCAGCGCCGCCATCCGGAGCCGGGCCGACGAGCGGATCCGGGCCGGGGCCGAGCACCAGCAGCCCATCTCACACGTACTGGCCGAGGCGATGGCCGAGTTCATCCCCCTGGACGAGACGCGCCGCGCCGAATTCCGGGTCACCAGGGCGTTCGCCGGCCGCGCCCTGGACGCCCCCGCCCTCGCCGACGTCGACATCGAGACGGGCCGGCGGTTGCGCAAGGACATCGCCCAGGCCGTCCGCAACGGCAAGGAGTGCGGCGAGGTCGCGACGGACCTGGATCCGTGGCCCGTGGCCGTTCGCCTCGCCGCGGTGACGGAAGGGCTCGCGCTGCAGGTTTACCGCGATCCCGCCGGGGTGGACGGGGTGTCCGCGGCTGAGTTGTCGGCGTCGGTGATCGCCTCCGAGTTGGCCACCGTCTTCACTGGGGAGTGCCGCCAGTACGCGCAGAGGGCCAGAGCGTGATCGCGCTCGGCCCGGAGGCGCGTTGTCGCAACGCCACGTCTGGCTGACAGGGCGTCAGAAGGCGGTCGGCGAGTGGCCACAGGCCCGGCTCGGCCACGGGATCAGTCTCCACGTGGCATTCACGCGGATGTACCATCCAGCACCAACGTGCAATGTGCCCAGATGAGGGAGCTCGCAGTGGACACTCCTGTCGATAGTGCCAGCTTGAAGTCCCAGTACGCGGCTCAGGTCGCGACCGATCTGGAACGCAACTCCGCCGAGCACGAACGCCTCAGCTCCGAAATCGCGGCACTGCGAGAGCAGTTGGCTGTACTGGAAGACAACCGGGCGCTTCTGCTCAGCATGCGGCAGACCCTTGGTGGCGACGCCGCCGGTGACGCGACGACGGAGAACGGTGGCGTCAGTGACTCCGGGGATGGTTCGTCCGCGCAACGAGAGGTCGCGACGCTGTCCGCCACGCGCAAGGCGAGGAAGAAGGCCGACGCGGCCGGTGGCAAGCGGAAGCGGACGGAGTCGGGCGGGCGCCGTCCGCGTCGTCAGCGGGTGCGGGAATCGGGGGTGCCCACGCTCCGGGAGCTGGTGCGTGATGACCTCGCCCAGCACGGCGAGCCCCGTTCGGCGGCCGAGGTCACCGCCGCGCTGAGTCAGGCGCTTCCGGAGCGCGAGATCAAGCCCACGGTCGTGCGCAGCACTCTCGAATCGCTTGTCGCCAAGGGGCAAGCGCACCGCACCAAGCAACAGAAGTCCGTCTTCTATTCGGCTGTCACCACGGACGCGGCCAGCGCGGACGCGGCCGCCGACGCGGGCGAGCCCAGCGAGGCACGGGCTTCCTGAGATGCCGCGGACGGCGAGGTGTGCTGTTCCTTTCACCGGCTCGGTGGCCTCGCGCGTGTGTGGTCTTCAGCGCAGGTGACGGGCGGCGCGGGCGACACCGTGAGCGTCGAGCGTCTCCCGGGGTGTCGGTGTGGTGTCGGCCCTGAAGCGTGCCTTCATGTGATCTTGCGTGGTGCCGCGGGTGCCAAGCGTGCCACCGGCGGTAGCGGTGCGTGCTGCGGTGAGGCTTGGAATGCCTGGATCACGAGCGCGGCGAAGCGCCGGGAAGCCGCCACTCGGGCGGCTTCCGATGTGGTGTGGATACCCCTGTTGGCCATCAGCATGAGAACCAGGTCGTCCAGGACGAAGTCGGGGCGCAGATGGCCGGCGTCCTTGGCGCGGTGAGCCAGTTCGGCGATCGACCTCAGCGCGTATTCGCGCTCCGCGACGAAGTCCATCGCATCGGGGAAGGTCGCCATGAAGGCTTCGGTGAAGCCCCGGCTGCGGGCGTGCAGCTCACAGGTCCTCTCGATCACGAGGCAGAAGCCGCGCCACGGATCCGGCTCCGCATGCCCCTCGTCGACGATGGCGCGGCATGCGCGCATCTCGTCCGTGAAGGCTTCGGTGGCCAGCATCTGCTTGGTCGGGAAATGGCGGTACAGCGTGGCGGGGCCGACCCCGGCGTGCCGGGCGATCTCCCGCATCGGCACCTTCAGCCCTTCGGTGGCGAACAGCGCGCGGGCCGCTTCGAGGACGCGTTCCCGGTTGTCCGAGGCGTCGGAGCGCAGGGTGTGAGGCAAACGGTCGGTCACGGCTCTCACTTTAGCCAAGTGGACGGGGGCGTCCGTTAGCGTCCCTCGGGCCGGTTCCGATCGATCCCGTCGATCTCACCGATCCTGCCGATCCCACCGACCCCATCGAATCCAGAGCAAGGAGACGACCTTGAAGGCAGTCGCGATCCAGGCGTTCGGACCTCCCGAAGGTCTGGCAGTGATCGACCTCCCCGTCCCGACTCCCGCCGCCGGACAGGTGCTGATCGCCAATGAGGCGATCGGCGTCGGCGGCTCCGACGCCGTGATCCGCCGCGGGACCCTCGCCGGCTACGGCTTCAAGGAAGGCCATATCCCCGGCAGCGAGGTGGCGGGCACCGTGACCGCGGTCGGCGACGGCGTCGATACGTCATGGGTCGGTCAGCGCGTGTGGGCGTTCACCGGCGTCAACGGCGGCTACGTCGAACAGGCGATCGCCGCGGTCGAGGAGGTCCTTCCCCTCCCCGCGGGCCTCTCCGCCGTCGACGCGGTGACGCTGGGGAGCTCCGGGATTGTGGCCCACTTCGGCCTGTCCCATGCCCACTTCGCTCCCGGCGAGTCGGTGCTGGTGCGGGGCGCGGCGGGCAGCCTCGGGATCATGACGGTCCAGCTCGCGGCGCGTGGCGGTGCCGGGGCGGTGGCGGTCACGACGTCGTCGGCCGAGCGTGGCGACCGGCTGCGCAAGCTCGGCGCCACCCATGTGCTGGACCGCTCCGGCGAGGGAGGCGACGACGCCCCCTCCGGCTACGACGTCATCATCGACATCATCGCCGGTGCGGACATGCCGTCCTTCTTCGCCAGGCTCAACCCGAACGGTCGCATGGTGGCCGTCGGCGCGGTCGGAGGCATGCCACCGGCGGACTTCGGTATGGCGATGATGGCGGCGTTCCAGAAGTCGATGTCGTTCGCCGCCTTCAGCGCCGCCACCGTGGCCGAGCCCGATCGACGTGCCGTGCGGACCGAGCAGTTCGACGCCGCGAGCCGCGGCGAACTGCATGCGGTGGTGCATGAGGTGCTGCCATTGGAGCAAGCCGTACTGGCGCACCGGAAGATGGACACCGGCGAGGTGTTCGGCAGGATCGTGCTGACACCGTAATCCGCGATGCGATACCGGCGACCGTGGGACACGTGGCATCGTACCTACCCCGGGGGAGCTACCCGGCCAGGTGTAGGGAGAGTGCGTGGAGTCGGTGAGCGGGCAGGGCGACGGCGGCACGTGGCCCACGGGGCTGGCCGAGGCGATACGCGCCACCGCGGCCGATATCGCCGCCACGCTGCGCGGCGCATCCGACACCGGGGCTCCGGTGCCCGGGTCGCGGTGGACGGTCGGGGAGGCGGCGGCCCATCTGGCCCAGGCCAATGAGCTGATGGCGCACCTCGCGGACGGGAAAGAACGCGGCTACGGGGACGGCACACCGCAGGGGCTGGCGGAGGCGAACCGGCGCGCGCTCGCCGCGTTCGCCGAGCGCCGGGCCGAGCCGCTGGCCGCCATGATCGTGGAGCAGGCCGACGCCTTCCTCCAGTCGGCGGCCCGGCCCGTGTCGCATGCGTCACACGGCGAACTGGTCACGCCGATGGGCCCGATGAGCCTGGACGTACTGGGCTCGTATCTGCTGACCCATATGCTCGGCCACGGCTATGACCTCGCCCGTGCGCTGGGCCGCCCGCACATGCTCAACCGGGCCCGGGTCGAGCTGACCCTGCCCTTCCTGATCACGGCCATGCCACGGGTGCTCGACACCACGGCCGCCGCCGGGTTCACCGCCCGCTACGCCATCCACCTGAGGGGTGGCGCCTGCTTCGGCGCCACCTTCGCCGACGGCGCGGTGACCGTCACACCGGGCCCGCCGAGCCGCGCGGACTGCACCATCCTCACCGAGCCCGTGGCCTTCCTCCTGATGGCGCTGGGCCGCCTCGGACCGTGGAGCGCCGTCGCCAGGGGCCGCGTCCTCACATGGGGCCGCAAGCCCTGGCTCGCACCCCGCTTCCCCACGCTCTTCACTCCGCCCTGATCCACCCCGTGGCTCAGGTGGCGCAGGACGGGTGACCCCAGCCGTCGGGGTTCTTGCTGATGCTCTCGCCCTTGGCGTAGGGCGTACCGCAGCGGCACCGGCCGGGGAACTTCGCCTTGATGGACCCCTTCGAGCCGGTGCTCCGCTGTGCGCTGGTGCCCCTCCCCCGCCCTTGCGCCGCCGCCGTACGCGGGCGTGCCGCGCCACCGCGACCGGCCGAGCGTGTCGCCGTCCGGGCCTCGGGCGGTGGCAGGGCGGAGCCGAGCGAGGTGCCCGCGGGCTGCTGGGTACGGGCCGTGTGGCTGGCCGCCCGGTCGGCGGCCGCGTTGAACGGGTCGCCGTCGATCTGGTGGGCCGGAACGTAGACGAACTCCACCGTACGGCCGTCCAGCAGCTCGTCGATGCGCATCACCAGCTCGCGGTTGGCCACCGGCGACCCCGAGGCGGTCTTCCACCCCTTCCTGCGCCACCCGGGCAGCCATGTGGTGACCGCCTTCATCGCGTACTGGGAGTCCATGCGCACCTCCAGCGGCATGCCCGCGTCGGTGGACTCCAGCAGCTCTCGCAGCGCGGTCAGCTCGGCGACGTTGTTGGTCGCGGTGCCCAGCGGCCCGGCCTCCCAGCGCTCCACCGCACCGTCCGTGCCCGCGATGACCCATGCCCAGGCCGCGGGCCCGGGGTTTCCCTTCGATGCCCCGTCACACGCGGCGATGATCTGTTCAGCCATACACCGATACTGCCAGCTCCGCCGATCCGGCCCGACGGCAGACCCGTCGGTCGGCCCTCTCCGCACCCCCGGGGCGTTCACCGGATTCACTCTGAACGGGCACATCGCGTACACACGTTCGGGCGTCACACATGCGAGTCTCCGAGAGCTTGTGCCTTGAACGTCCGTACTCGCGGCGCCAGTTGGCGGTCCGGGTACTCGTCTCGGAGAGGACACCCCCCACATCATGTCCACTCATCGCCCGCGCCGGTCACGGCGCCTTCCCCTGCTGGCCGTCGTGGCCGCGGCCGGTGTGGCCGCCCCTTCGGTCGCCGCCGCCGACACACCGGCCACGGCGGACACCACCCGGCCCACGGCCACGGCCGTACAGGCGCCCGACGACTACTACCAGGACGCGACCGGCAAGAGCGGCCCGGAGCTGAAGGCGGCGCTGCACACGATCATCAGCGAGCAGACCAAGCTGTCCTACGACGAGGTGTGGGACGCGCTGAAGTCCACGGACGAGGACCCGGACAACCCGTCGAACGTCATCCTCCTCTACTCCGGCCGCTCCCAGGCCAAGGACGCGAACGGCAGCAACCCCGACGACTGGAACCGCGAGCACGTCTGGGCGAAGTCGCACGGCGACTTCGGCACGGCCACCGGGCCCGGCACCGATCTGCACCACCTGCGCCCGGCCAATGTGAAGGTGAACAGCACCCGCGGCAACAAGGACTTCGACAACGGCGGCGAGGAGGTGCCCGACGCCCCGGGCAACCGCACCGACGACGACTCCTTCGAACCGCGTGACCAGGTCAAGGGCGATATCGCCCGGATGATCCTCTACATGGCCGTCCGCTATGACGGAGACGACGGCTTCCCCGACCTCGAGCCCAACGACGAAGTCGACAACGGCTCCGCGCCCCACATCGGCCGTCTCTCCGTACTGAAGAAGTGGAGCGCCGAGGACCCGCCCGACGACTTCGAGAAGAACCGCAACGAGGTCATCTACGACAGCTTCCAGCACAACCGGAACCCGTTCATCGACCACCCGGAGTGGGTCGACTCCATCTGGAAGTGATCCAGCTCCCGGCCCCGCCCCCCCCTGCCCCGGCTCGAAGTCGCGCCGGGGCAGGGGCGCCGGTCCTGTGGCAGGCAGTCCTCGTGCGTATCCTTCTGCCGCTGCCCGACCGGGACTTCGACGTCACCGAGGTGGCCGTGCCCTGGAAGCTGCTGACCGACCTCGGCCATGAGGTGGTGTTCGCCACCGAACACGGTGACGGCCCACCCGCCGCCGATCCGCTGCTGCTCACCGGAGTGCTCTTCGGGCAACTCGGCGCGGAGCCCGAGCCCAAGAAGTTCTACGAGCAGCTGACCGGCGACGCCGCCTTCCGCCACCCCGTGGCGTTGGGGGGACCTCCGGCCCGAGGCGTATGACGGGCTGCTCCTGCCCGGTGGCCACGCGCCCGGGATGCGCCAGTACCTCGGCTCCGACCTCCTGCGCGAGAAGATCGCGGAATTCTGGCGGCTGGACCGCCGACGGCGACTACCTCTGTGCTCGTCGTCGTACGCGCCGATCTCGGCGAGGTCCATCAGCGACCGCCACAGTCGGTGGCCATTGACGGTGATCGTGTCGGGGGTGGGGCCGGTCATGTGCTGTCTCCCGAGAAGGGTCGGACGGGCCCGAGGGTGGTCGGGTGCGGAGGGGTTTTCATTTTGTCGGCCTCGGTGGTGGCGGCGGGGTTGGCGGCGCTGCCCTCCGTGCTCAGCAGCACCACGGTGGAGGCAGGGCGGAGGCCCAGTGCGGCGCGGCGCTCGTCGGCGTCGTCGCCGGTGAGCGCCGCGCGCAGCCCGGCGAGCGAGGCGGCGCCGCAGGGGCCGCTGGAGATGCCGAGCCGGGCGAGGTCACCCGCCGCGCGGGCGCTCGCGGCGTCGGGGACGGCGATGGCCGCGTCGAGCCCGTCGCGCAGATGGGGCCAGGCGATGCTGGAGGGGGTGCCGCAGTTCAGCCCGGCCATGATGGTCTCGCCGGTGGTGACGCTGACCGGTTCGCCACGTGTGAGGCTCTCGATGACGCACGGGGCGGCCGTGGGTTCCACCGACAGCAGCGCCGTGGGCGGCCCGGCCGGGCGGCTGCGGTAGTGGGTGACGACGGCGTGGGCCAGCGACCCCACGCCCACTGGGATGGCGATGAGGTCGGGTGTCCCGGCTCCGGCGGCCGCGAGTTGTTCGTCGATTTCGGCGCAGAGGGTGGAGTAACCCTCGACGATCCAGCCCGGTATCCGTTCATAGCCGGGCCAGGCGGTGTCCTGGACCAGGAGCGCGTCCGGCGCGGCGGCCGCCTCGGCCGCCTGGCGCACGGCCTCGTCGTACGCGCCGGTGACCCGGGAGACCTCCGCCTCCTCCGCGGCGATGGCCGCCACGGCCTCAGGATGGACACCGCGCGGCACGAAGATCCGGGCACGGTGGCCGAGCAGGCGTGCCGTCCGGGCCACGGCCCGGCCATGGTTGCCGTCGGTGGCACTCACCAGGGTGACGGGCACGGTGGCATCGCCGCGTGCGGCCCGCGCGGCGAGCGCGCGGTGCACGGCCCAGGACGCGCCCAGGGCCTTGAAGGCGGGCAGGCCCAGACGGCATGACTCGTCCTTGACGAAGACCCGCGCGATCCCCATTTCAGTGGCCAGCGGCGGGAGTTCGGTGAGCGGGGTGGGGGCGTACCCGGACAGGGAGGCATGGAAATCGCGTACCCCGGTGGGGGCGGGCGGACAGGTCCAGGCGCGGGCGGCGGGCCGGGCGAACCACGGCGGCTCGGCGGTGGAGGAAGCGTATGCAGGCACGTAGCCAGCGTGCGGCCCGCACCTCTCGTCGGTCCAGCGAACGCCACTTCCCTGACCGATCCGACCGGCACCCTGCGCATCGCCTCGTTCCAGACGGCCACGCCCGCCCTGGTGCCCGGCGTGCTGAGCCTGCTGCGCGACCTCCACCGCGGCCTTCGGGCGCACGTCACGCAGATGCCACCGGAAACGGCCCTCCCCGCGCTTCAGGCCCGCGATTTCGGCCTGGTCGTCGCCGAGGAGTACCCGGACCGCCGCCGCCCTGCTCCCCAGCCTCGTATGGAACGGAGCGCCCCCGACCGTCCCGGTGCGACAACTCCCCCGCGGCCAACGCACCCGCCGTGTCTTCACCGCGGTACGCCGGGGCCGCAGCCGGCACCCAGCGATCGCGGTCTGCCGCCACGCGCTGCGGCAGGCGGCCACGAACGTGGCCACCTCGGCCGAGGTGTGAAACGAAACATCGTCGGCCCCGACCGCGGACGGTCGGGGCCGACGGTCAGGGCCGACGATGAGTGGGTTCGGGCTCAATTACCCTTAGTCGTCAACGCACTTGGGGTACTTCGAGCCACGGTTGCAGTCGTGGTAGTCGTACTTGCTGACCCGGAACTTCTTCTCCTCGCCGCCCTTGGCCGGATCGACGACCAGGTAGAACTTCTTCCCGTCCTTGACCTTGTCGGTGACTGTCCCATCAGGGCCCCGGTCAAAGTCCTGCGCGCACCCGGCGAGTGTGAGGGCTGAACATGCCAGGAGGGCAAGGGCAAGGCGACGCATGTCGTGCTCCGATCAACGTGAGGATTGGGAGACAGTGTAGGGGGCATCGGATCATGGTCCGGCCAGGGGTGGCATTCGCTCATACGCGGGGAAACGCCTGATGGATGGCGGCGGTGCTGGTGGGCGAGGATCCCGCCTCGGCCACGTATGTCCGTATGAAGCGCGCCCGTTGCGCCAAGGAGGGGCGATGTGCTTCGTAACAGCGGGACTCCCCGTGGCTGAACCGCTCGGCCGCCGCGTTGGGCTCCGGGCCGGAACGGTCGCCCCACAGGATCCTGGAGCGGCGGTGGCGCACGATGGCGTCGACCACCGGCCACGCTCCGAACGTGGCCAGTACGATGCCCACCGCCCCGAGCATTGGGCCGGGCAGCGCGGGGGCGTTGCCGCCACCCCGCGCCCAAAGGAGCAGACTCGCGCCCACCGCCGTCGAGCAGCCCACGAGCAGCAGATGGCCTGTGAGCCGACCACAGGGGGCGCCCTTTCGGACGCCCCCTGTGGTTGGTGGCCCCCGTGGCCAGGGCCGGTGACTAGGGCCGGATATAAGGCCGGGTGATGATCTCCATGTTGTGGCCGCCGGGATCGTCGAAGTACGCGCCACGGCCGCCGAAGAGCCGGTTGATCCGGCCGGGGTCGGTGTGGTTGGGGTCGGCGTAGTAGGTGACGCCGACCGCTTCCAGGCGGGCGATCATCGCGTCGAACTGCTCGTCGGGCACGAGGAACGCGTAGTGCTGGGGCTGTATGGGCTCGTCGCGCTTCTCGTAGTAGTCGAGCGTCACGCCATTGCCGAGATCGACGGGCAGAAACGGGCCGAACGGGGCTCCGACCTCCACCCCCAGAATCGCGGCGATGAACTCGGCGGACAACTGCCGGTCGTGGGCGTAGACGGCGGTGTGATTCAGCTGGACGGCGGTAGCCGGGGGCTCGGAGTCGTGCTGGGGCCGGGTGTGGTGTGGCATCTGTGGTGGTGTCTCCGCATCGTGGAATCCGCTGGAACAGGCGCCACATACGGGCGCCAGGAGGAAGGACACGGAGGAAGGGGCGGGCCTCGGGCCCGCCTCGGGCTCACGCCGAGGCCGGGCGCCTCACTCGTGCGTGGCCCATGGCCGACCCGGCAGTCACCTTGCCGAACTTACCATCGACGGTCCGACTCCGTGCGCCGTCCTCGCGTGCGCTGGAGCTGGACCCGGCCGCGTCCGCCCGGCCGGGGATCGACGGCGGCGACATCGACACCAGCGCGCGCACACCGCTGGAGGCGATACGCGTGCTGATCGAACGCCACTGGCGCGACCTCGCCGACGACGACGGGGGCGCGGACCACATGGCCGCCCGGCGTCACGGAGACCGCGCCGGAGCGGCCCGTGCACCGCGCGCCCGGTGGCTTCCGGTTCGCCCAGGCCCTGTACCGCTTGCTCGACGACCCGACGGGTTCGGCCAGGCTCGCGGAGGGCGCCCGGCGGCGCCTCGCGCACGGAGACCCGGCCGAGGCGCTCGCGCTGGGCCGCGATCTGCACTGGGCGTCGGCCGGCGACCCCATCAGGGAGGCACTGGCGAACGAGCTGCTGGTCGGCGCCTACCAGGCGCTGGGCCGATCCTCCCTCGCGGGGATCGCCCAGGCTCATCACGACCACCGCCACCTGCCCAACGTCATCGTCCTCGACTCTCGCCAGGGGGTGCCCGACGCATCGTGACGCCGGTGGGCTGCTCCCCTCCTCGCCCCTTCCCCTCGCCCGGGGCTCCGCCCCAGACCCCGGGGGCCAGGGGCGAAGCCCCTGCCACGCGGCCGCGGCGGAGCCGCATATCGACCCGGCGGGAAGGGGCGGGAGGGGAAAGCATCAATATGCGGCTCCGCCGCGTGGTCCGCCGGACATCCCGTAACACTGGACCGCGCACGCCCCTCCCCCGCGCCACGGAGCCGCGAGCGCCATGTCCGATTTCCGCCAGCACACCTCCCCTCCCAGGGCGCACAGTGGAGGTGTGATGAGCGACGACAGCAGGTACGAGGCGGTGTGCAGCCGCGACGCGCGGTTCGACGGCGAGTTCTTCTTCGGTGTCGCCACGACCGGGATCTACTGCCGGCCGAGCTGCCCCGCCACCACGCCCCGGCGCAAGAACGTCCGGTTCTTCCCCACCTCCGCCGCCGCGCAGGGCGCGGGGTTCCGGGCCTGCCGCCGCTGCCGGCCGGACGCCGTGCCCGGCTCCGCCGACTGGAACGCGCGGGCGGACGCCGTCGGCCGCGCCA
Organism: Streptomyces yongxingensis; assembly: GCF_055597465.1. Lineage (NCBI taxonomy): Bacteria > Bacillati > Actinomycetota > Actinomycetes > Kitasatosporales > Streptomycetaceae > Streptomyces > Streptomyces yongxingensis. The sequence continues at coordinate 10,464,616 of NZ_CM145717.1, read as the reverse complement.
TGCGGATGATCGGGGACGGGGTGGTGGACCGGGAGGGGGTGTCCGGACTCGCCTCGCGGCTCGGGTACAGCGCCCGGCAGGTGCAGCGGCAGCTGACCGCCGAGCTCGGTGCCGGGCCGGTGGCGCTCGCCCGCGCCCAGCGCGCCCACACCGCGCGGATCCTGCTGCAGACCACCGCGCTGCGGGCCTCGGAGATCGCGTTCGCTGCCGGGTTCTCCAGCGTCCGGCAGTTCAACGACACCCTGCGCGAGATCTACGCCGCCACCCCCACCGAACTGCGCGCCGCCCGGCCTGAGAAGTCCTCCCGGTCCGGGCCCGCGGGGGCGCCCGGCGGGGTGCTGGGAACCAACGGTGGGACCAATTGCGGGACCAACGGCGGAACGGCCGGGGTGCCGCTGCGGCTCGCCTACCGCGGTCCGTACGACACCACGCAGGTCTTCGACTACCTCGCCCGGCGTGCCCTCCCCGGCCTGGAGGAGATGGTGGGCGCGCCGGGCGCCCGGACCTACCGCCGCACGCTGCGGCTGCCGCACGCCTGCGCCATCGTCGAGGTCGACGAACGGCCCGGCGACGGCTGGCTGGAGTGCCGGCTGCGCCTGACCGAGCTGCGCGATCTGACCACCGCCATCCAGCGGATCCGGCGCCTGTTCGACCTGGACGCCGATCCGTACGCGGTCGCCGAGCGCCTCGGCGCCGATGCCGCGCTCGCGCCCCTGGTGGCCGCGCGGCCGGGGCTGCGTTCGCCGGGCACCGCCGAACCGCATGAGCTCGCCCTTCGCGCCGTGCTCGGCCAGCAGGTCTCGGTGGCCGCCGGGCGGGTGCTGGGCGATGGGCTGGTCGCCGCGTACGGCAAGCCCCTGGAGCGGCCCGACGGCGGCCTCACCCATCTCTTCCCGCGCGCGGAGGACCTGGCCGAGGCGCCGCTCGCCGAGCTCGGTATGCCGGAGAGCCGACGCGCCACGCTGCGTACGCTCGCCGCCGCGCTCGCGGACGGCACGGTGCGGCTGGACGCGGGCGCCGACCGCGACCGGACCGAGAAGGAGTTGCTGGGGCTGCGCGGCATCGGCCCCTGGACATCCGGGTACATCCGGATGCGGGCGCTGAGCGACCCCGATGTGCTGCTGGAGTCGGATGTCGCCGTACGGGCCGGGGCCCGCGGCGCCGGGGCGCATCTGGAGGACTCCGAGGGCTGGCGGCCCTGGCGCTCGTACGCCATGCACCACCTCTGGAACGCCCCGCGGCCCCGGTCCGCGTGATCTCGCCGGGAAACACCCGCAGGGAAACACCCGCCGAGCGGCACCGCGCCCGCGCCCGCCAACTCATCGCCGCGAACGTACCGATGACAGCGCGGTGAGGTCGATGACCCCGGCGTGAAGAACGACGACCCATTCTGAAACCCTGGTCCGCCGCCGCTTTACGGCCCCTTTATGCCGCTGAGAGCGTGCGCAGCGAGCACTCTCGACGAGCGCGAGACGAGCGCGAACTGGGGGAGATCGTCAATGGGACACAGGAGAGGCCGCGTTGCCCAAGGGATCCTCGGTGTCGGGGCCCTGCTGGGCGCGCTGCTCGGGATTCCGCAACAGGCCCACGCCGATCCGGCGCCGCCTCAGCCGACCGTCTGCAAACCGTGGGTGGTCATCTCCGCCTATGGCGCGGACGCCTCGGCCGGGCCGGGTGCTCCCTGGGGCAGCCCGGTCAACAGCGAGTACATCGGCGGGATCACCAAGGCCCTGAAGGCGAAGGGCATCGGCACCGCCGCTCGTGATCCGGACGGCAATCCGCGGGCGGACGACGCCGTGGACATCCGCAATCTCTCCTACCCCGCGAACGCGTTGCAGTACTGGCCCTGGGAGCCGGGTTACAACGAGTCGCTGAGGCTGGGGAAGGAGAAGCTCGCCCAGGAGGTGAGCTGGTACAACACCACCTGCGGCAAGGGCACCAACCTCATTCTGCTCGGATACTCCATGGGCGCCCACCTGATGAAGCAGGCGATGCAGGATCCGCTGCTCCAGGCCAATCAGGAGGCCGTGGCCGCCGTGGTGAACGTCGCCGATCCCAGCCGGAGCAACGGCCAGGCCGGAATGGCGCAGAGCGGCCAGACGCGGACCGTGACACCGGACTTCACCCCGGCCGAGGCCCAGGCGGCCGACGGCGGGCTGCTGCAGCGGGCCACCGTGCCGGAGACCTTCTCCGGCTTCCTCGGCGACGGCCGGTACCACGACATCTGCCGCACGGACGACCAGTTCTGCAACCGCCCCGGTCAGACCCTGCCCGGGGACTGGGTCGACATCGCCAAACGGGCCGCAGACAGCGAGGGGCCGCACGGCGACTACGCACGCGGCGCCGACTCCACCGGCGCCCAGGCGGTGGAATCCGCGCTGACGCACCAGGCCGAACGGAACACCGTGCCCCCGGGGCCGCCACCGGCCCCCGGGACCGGGGGCACCAACCCGCCGGACACTCCACCGCCCCCGCAGGGGCGGCCGGACGACCCTCCGGCGCCGCCGAACGACCCGAACGACACGTCCTGCGCACCGCACGGCGACACCGACGCGACGGGCGCCGCGGCCATCAAGGAGGCGTGCGCGGTGGTCGGGGCCGACACCTGGTACACCTGGGGCGGCGGCCACGGGGTGAATCCGCCGGGGGCCACCTTCGGCCATGTGGACTCCTCGGACCCGGAGCGGAGCGGAGACGACCCGAACCGCAGGGGCTTCGACTGCTCGGGGTTCGTCCGCTACGCGTTCTACAAGGCCACCGGCTATGACGTGCTGGGCGACCGCACGGCGGAGCAGATGTACAACGCCTCGTGGCCGGTACGGATGACAGCGGGACAGGGCGAGGGCGCGCTGCGCCCCGGCGATCTGGTGTTCTTCGGCACCGCGGGCAATATCCACCACACCGCGATCTATCTGGGCAACGGGCAGATCGCCGAGGCGCCGCAGTCCGATGAGAAGATCCGGGTGGCCCCGCTGCGCAGCCATGACGACTACACCGGTGCCGTGCGGATCAGTGGCGCGGGTGGTGGCGGCGGCGGTGACGCGCCCCATTCCACCTGGGGCACCAATGTCCGCACCCACGCCCAGCCGTCCGTCGGCTCGGCGGTGCACTCCACCTTCCCCGGGCCGACGGGGATCCGCGTCGACTGCCAGCGGCGTGCCGAGCGGGTCACCTCCGAGGGCTACACCAGCGATGTGTGGTCGCGTCTGCCGGACGACGGCGGCAGTTGGGTCAGCAACATCTATGTGAAGGGGCCGGAGTGGCTTCCGGGTGTCCCGGAGTGTGAGGGGGATCCGGGCCAGGGCGGTCCGCCCGGTGACGGCGCCGGATCGCAGCGCCAGACATGGGGCACCGATGTCACCCTGCGCAGCGGACCGTCCTCGAAGGCCCAGGCGACGGACGCGCTGGCGAAGCCGACGACGGTGCGCGTGGACTGCCAGGCGCGGGGCGGGGAGGTCACCGCGGACGGTGTCACCAACAACGCGTGGGCCCATCTGCCGGACCGCAACGCGTGGGTGTCCAACATCTACATACGGGGCGGCGCCTGGCTGGAGGGCATTCCCGAATGCGACACCGACCGGGGCGGGGGCTACGGCGACAACGTCGACTTCCGCAACACCTGGGGCGATGACGTACGGGTCCACCAGGACCCCGCACAGGGCTCACCGGCCGTGACCACGCTTCAGGGCCCCAGCCAGGTGCGGGTCCAATGCCAGGTCCACGCGGAGCAGGTGACGGCCGAGGGCTACACCAACGACGCCTGGAGCTATCTCTCCGACCGCCAGGGATGGATCAGCAACATCTATCTCAAGGGCGGTGCGTGGCAGGACGGTGTGCCGCTCTGTGCGCCGGGCAATCCACCGCCGGGGAGGTGAACGGGGTCAGCCGACCACCGCCAGGGAGGTGAGCGAGGTCAGCCGGCCGCCAGGTCGCGCACCGTGCGCAGCCCGGCGGTGACATCGGCGATGGTCGCGCAGTCGTCCACCGCCGCCCCCGCGGGCAGGACGAGGTCCGTCGGGGGCCGGCGGGTGGCGACAGCGTCGGCCAGATCGGACAGCGCGGCCCGCAGCCGGGCGGCGAGGGCCGGTTCGGGCTGTGGGGCGCCCTGGTCGAGCCGTACGCCGCAGGCCGTGACCGCGTCCACGATCTTCTCCAGGGCCAGTACCACCGGCGCCCAGGCCGCCAGGTCCCGGCCGAACGGCGGGTGTTCGGCCCCGGCCACCTCCACCGCGCGGCGCGCGTCGGCGAGTGCGCGGTATGCCTCGCGGCGCAGCCGCAGCCGGGTGGCGTACGGCGCCTCGGCGGTGAGCACCCGGTCGAGGTGGTCGCGGGTGGCGCGGACCGCGAGCGACAGCCGCACCGACACCTGGGCGCGCGGGCCGCCGAGCCCGGGCAGCGCCCCGGCGGCCAGCACCACACCGCAGGCAAGGAGTGTGTCGGTGAGCCGGGTGAATCCGGGGTCGGTGTCGCCGCCGAGGTAGACCAGGGAGAGCAGCAGCGGGGTGAGCACGGCGGTCTGCAGGGCGAAGTGGCGTACGGAGACGGGGATCAGCGCGGAGCAGACCGCCGCGACGGCCACCGGCCAGATGCCGGGGTCGCCCGCGCCGGGGGCGAGCAGCGTGGCGAGGGCGCCGAAGACGGCCACGCCCACGGCGGTGCCGAGGGCGCGGGAGAGGGCCCGGGAGACCAGTGGGCCCATATCGGGCTTGACCAGGAAGGCGGCCGTGGCGGGGAGCCAGTACCAGTGCGCGCCCGGCAGTTGCTGGGCGAGGGCGGTGCTGACGCCCACGCACAGGGCCACCCGGGCGGCGTACTCCCGGCCCGCCGGGCCGAGCGCGCGGCGCAGCCGCTGCCGGTGGCCGGGGACCACCGCGCCGACGGGCGGCGCCGGTTCGCCGTCGAAGACCCGCGCGGCGAGCAGCACGGCCCGGTGCATGGCCACATTCCCCGCGGTGTCGGGCACCGGGGCGGGCAGCCGGCCCGGTGGCAGTCCGGTCCGTACCGAGCGGGCCAGTTGGGCGGGGGTGCGCGCGATGCGGCCAGGTACGGGTTCGTCCTCCCACAGGAGGGTCAGGATGCCCTCGCTGAGTGCTCCGGCCACCGCCAGCCGGTCGCGCAGCCGCCGCTCCTCCTCGTCGACGCGGTGCAGCGGGAGCCGATGGGCGTAGAGGGCTTCGTACGCCGCGTCGTAGGCGGCGGTGAGCCTGCGCCGGGCGGCCTGGCCGCCGTCGGTGCCGACCGCGGTCATCAGGTCGGCCAGGGCGTCGTACACGGCGGCCACCGCCTCCCGTTCTCCGGAGGGCGCGGCCTGGCGCGAGGGGATGACGCGTGGCAGCAGCGCGGCCATGGCGATCACCCATGCGGCGCCGATGAGCAGCAGACCCGCCCGGGCCGGCGGGGCCACCGGGAGGGGCATGCCCGCGCCGACCACGGCGAGCACCATCAACTGCACCCCGGCGGCGGAGCAGACCGGGCCGATGGCGCTGATCGCGCCGGAGACCAGTCCGACGGGGGCGAGGGCGAGCGCGATCCAGATCCCGAGGCCCAGCGTGCCCAGCCAGGCCCCGGTCAGCAGCCCGACGGCCCCGGCGAGGGCGGGCAGGCCGATGCGCACGACGCGGGTGGCGCGGGTGGCGGGGCGGTCGTTGATATGCGCGAACATCGCCCCCAGCCCGGCGAGCATCCCGAACGGGGTGTGTCCCGACGCCACGCCGACGGCCACCACCGGTCCCACGCCGAGGGCCCCGCGGACCACCGCCGCCCAGGGCACGGGACCCCGCAGCGCCCGCACCCCGCGCAGGGGGTGCGTCAGCCAGTCGGGGGGTGTGGGGAGCGTGCGCAAGGATCCTCCGTGAGGTGGAAATCATGGGGCTCTTCGAACCGTACGTGAGCAATGCGGAACTTTCGTAACCTGCGTATTTCCGCCATGTGAGCTGCTGATGCCCCACCCCGCGCACAAGCGGCCCCCGGCTCGCGGACCCGGGTGTGACCTGGTGTTTTGTACAGTCTTCGCGGACCAGCCGGTCGGCTTGTTCGGGGCGCACATGCCAGGCTCATATGTCTCGCTCCGTGGCCAGCTTCTTGCGGAGCGTGTTGTGCTGGATACGCGGGGGAACTAGCCTCCCTTCCGCCCGTTACCGAACATTCGTCTGGTAACCGCCTTCCGTTGATCCCCAGTGTCGGAGAACGCCATGCAGGTGACCTTGCATCAGGACAAATGCGTCGCCTCGGGGCAATGCGTCCTCGCCGCCCAGGACGTGTTCGACCAGCGGGACGAGGACGGTATCGCCGTACTCCTCGACGACCGCCCGCCGGCGGAGCTGCACGACGGCGTCCGTCACGCGGCCGCCGTCTGCCCCGCCCTGGCGATCGCACTGGCCGACTCGTGAGCACACCGCGGAACGTCGTGATCGTGGGTGCCTCGGTCGCGGGGCTCACCTCGGCCGTCACACTGCGCGGCGAGGGGTACGACGGAAGGCTCACCCTCATCGGCGACGAGCCCCACACTCCCTACAACCGGCCGCCGTTGTCCAAGCAGATCCTGGCGGGCACCTGGGAGCCGGACCGGATCAAGCTGCGCACCGACGAGGAGCTGTCCGCCCTCGACGCGCGGCTGCTCTTCGGCAGGTCCGCCACCGGTCTGGACACCACCGCCCGCCGGGTGGTGCTGGACGGCGGCGACAGCGTCTCCTACGACGCCCTGGTCATCGCCACCGGTGTCACCCCCAACAGCCTGCCCGGCGCCCACCATCTGGCCGGGGTGCATCTGCTGCGCACCCTCGACGACGCCCTCGCCCTGCGCGCCGATCTGCGCCGCGAGCCCGATGCGAAGGTGGCGGTGGTCGGCGCGGGCTTCCTCGGCTCGGAGGCCGCGGTGGCGGCCCGCAGGATGCGGCTGGACGTCACCATGATCGACCCACGGCCGGTGCCGATGCGGCGGCAGTTCGGCGACCGGATAGCCGCCCTGGTCGGGCAGTTGCACAAGAAGAACGGGGTGTCCATGCGCTGTGGCACCGGGGTGCGGCGGTTCTTCGAGTCCGGCGGCCGGGTGACCGGTCTCGAACTCACCGACGGCACACTGCTGGACGCCGATGTCGTGGTGGTCGCCATCGGCGCCGCCCCGGCGATCGGCTGGCTGGCCGGATCCGGCCTTGAGCTGGGCAACGGTGTCGAATGCGATCCCACCTGCCGCGCGGCGCCCGGCGTCTACGCGGCCGGTGATGTCGCCTCGTGGCACAACAACCACTTCGGCTGCCGGATGCGGCTGGAACACCGGCTGAACGCCACGGAACAGGCGCGGGCCGTCGCCCACAATGTGCTCGGCGAGAACCAGCCGTTCGCCCCCGTGCCGTACTTCTGGACCGATCAGTACGACGCCCATATCCAGGCGTACGGCATCTTCCCCGCCGATGCCGAACTCGCCGTGCTCCACGGCGAGCTCGAGGGCGGCCACTTCGTCGTCGCCTATGGACACCGGGGCCGGGTGGTCGGGGTGCTCGGCTGGAACAGCCCGTGCGAGCTGCGCAAACTGCGCCAACTCGTGGTCGACCGGGCACCGTGGGCATCGATCCTGCCCGCTCCCCAGGCGGTGTGGCCCGGCCGACACCTCTCGGCCAGTCTCCGGTGACCGCGACGTCAATTTCCGGCCATGCGCTCTCGCGACGCTGGCGGGGTGCTGGTCCGTCGTCTTCTCCCGCAACGTGTCGCCGTCGCTCCTGGTCACTGCCGGCTCCTCGGGCTCGCCGGGTCGGTGGCCCTGGCAGCGGGCGGAGCATCGGCCGGAGCGCTACCGGTGGGGGACGCCCTCACCCCTGACTCCGGGAGAGAGGCGCTCGGGCTGATCAGCACCTATTTCGGGCTGGTGCTGCTGATCGCGGCGTGGTGGCTGCTGGGGCGCGAGGTGCGCGGGCCGAAACCGCCCGGCCCCCGCTCCCTGCTGATCACGCTCGCCACCTGGGCGGCTCCCCTGCTCCCCGGGCCGCCGCTGTTCAGCCGGGATGTGTACAGCTACCTCGCCCAGGGCGCGATGGTGCACGCCCGCATCGACGTCTACACCCACGGCCCCATCCGTCTCGGCGGACCGCTGGCGGACGAGGTGGCGCCGGTGTGGCAGCACACCCCGACGCCGTACGGCCCGGTCTCGCTGGCCTTCGAATCCGCCATCGCCCATGCCTCGCGCGCCGAGCCGTCACTCGGGGTGATCGGGCTGCGGCTGATCGCACTGCTCGGGGTGGCGCTGATGGTGCTCGCGCTGCCCGTTCTGGCCCGCCGCTGTGGCACCGACCCGAGCGCCGCCCTGTGGCTGGGCGGGCTCAACCCGCTCCTGCTGCTGCATCTGGTGGGTGGGGCGCACAATGATGCCGTGATGCTCGGGCTGCTCGGGGCCGGGCTGGTGGCCGCGACGGGCCGATGGCCGGCCTGTGGCGCGGTGCTGGTCACGCTCGCCGCCCTGGTCAAGGCCCCGGCGGCGCTGGGGCTGCTGGCGGTCGCCACGCTGTGGGCGCGCCGGGTGGCGGGCCGCAGGCGCCGCGTCGGCGCCGTGGCGGCCACCGCCGCGCTGTCCCTGGCCACCACGGGGGTGGCGACGGCCGTGACCGGCACCGGCTACGGCTGGATCTCCGCGCTCACCACCCCGGCCTCACCGGACAACTGGGCGCTGACCAGCACGCTCGGCCGCGCCACCGGCGCCCTGCTGGAGGCCGTCGGCAGCGGTCTGGCGCCGCTGGCCGCGCCCGCGTGGCACGGGCTGGGGCTGCTGGCCACCGCCGTGGCCATCGGGGCCGCCTGGCTGCGCCCGCCCCGCCCCCGGCCGGTGTACGCGCTGGGGCTGAGCCTGATCGCGGTGGCCGTGCTGGGCCCGGCGATCCGGCCCTGGTACGTGCTGTGGGGGCTGTTCGTGATCGCCGCGGCCGGTCCTGGCGGAACGGTGCGTAAGGCGGTGGTGGCCGGGAGCGGGGTGCTCGCGCTGGCCGTGCTGCCCAATGGGTTCGCGCCGGATTCGCGGCAGCTGACGTACGCCGTGTGCGGGGGCGCGCTGGCGGTGTGCGCGCTGTGGTGCGTACGGCACGCGCCGGGGTTCGCCACCGGCAACGCGCTGCCCGCCGTCCCCGGCGGCCACCGATCGGAGCGTTCGGCATGACGGGGCCCACCACCTCACGCGGCCGGCTGGTCCTGGCGCTCGCCCTGACCGTGGCGGTGGGGCTGTTCCTGGCCTTCGTCCCGCTGCACCGGAACTGGTTCGACCTCAACGTCTACTACGACGCCGTGGGCCACTGGCTGCGGGACGGCCGTATCTACGACTTCACCATCCCCGGCGCGGACGGGGCGGACTACGGCTTCACCTATCCGCCCTTCGCCGCGCTGTGCATGCTGCCGATGGCCCTGTTCACCTGGCCGGCCGCGATCACCCTGAGCATGGTGCTCAACGTGGCCGCCTCGGCCACCCTGCTCACCTGGCTGATCGGGCCGATCGTCCAGCGGCACGGCTGGAACAAGTGGTTCGCCTTCGTGGTGGCGGCCTGTCTGTTCGTCCTGCTGGAGCCGGTGCGGGACACCTTCAGCTTCGGGCAGGTCAATCTGCTGCTGCTGGTACTGGTGTTCTTCGACGCCTGGCTGCTGTCCACGGGGCGTGGCCGGTTCGCCGGCTGCGGTATCGGGCTCGCCGCCGCCATCAAGCTCACCCCGGCGATCTTCATCGGCTATCTGCTGATCACCCGGCGGTGGCGCGCCGCCGCGACCGCCACGGGCACCGCAGCGGCCGCCACCCTGCTGGCCCTGGCGGTGGCGCCGGGAGCCTCGCGGGTCTACTGGACCGAGGCGCTGTGGGACACCGACCGGATCGGGGTGCTCTCCTACGTCTCCAACCAGTCGTGGGAAGGGGTGCTGGCCCGGCTGGTCGATCCGGTGCCGCCGAGCGGGGTGGTGTGGGCGCTCGGGGTGCTCGCGGTGCTGGCCGTCTGGGCGCACCGGGTGCGCTCCGCGGTGGCGGTCGGGGACGAGCGGGCCGGGTTCGCGCTGACCGGGGTGGCCGCCTGTCTGATCAGCCCGATCACCTGGGTGCACCATCTGGTGTGGCTGATTCCGGCCCTGGCGGTCCTGGTCGACAGCGGGCTGCGGCCGGACGCGCCACCGGCCCGGCGCAGGCTGCTGCTCCGGGCCGGTGCGCTGGTGTACGTGCTGCTGTGCAGCAGCGTGGTGTGGCTGTGGCGGTTCGACTCCACCGGGGTGGACGGCTTCCTCGGCAGCAACACCTATGTGTGGATCTGCCTCGGCTTGCTGATCGCGCTCCCGCTGCGCGGTGCGCGTTCCGCGACGATGCTGGGCCAAGAGCCGTATCCGGCACGTATCCCATGACCGACAGGAGGGTCCGGGCCGATGACTGAAGCGATGCCGCGCCCCGCGGAGCAGCCCCTGGACCGGCCCGCGGAGCGGGCGGGGCGCCGGCCCCTGTACCGGCGGCTGCCGCTGCGCCAGATCCTGTGTCTGCTGCCGCTGCTGGTCGTGGGTGTCTGGGTGGTCCAGCACCGGTCGCTGATCGGCTCCGGCGCCCGTCAGATGTTCACCGCGAATCCGTACTGGCTGCTGACGGCGGTGGCGACGACCGGGCTCGGCTGGGTGGCGGTGTCGTTCGCCCGGCAGGGCACGGTGCTGGAGCGGCTGCCGGCCAGGCGGTTGTTCGCCACCCAGTTCGCCGCGGGGGCGGCCAACCATCTGCTGCCGTCGGGGATCGGCGCCGGCGCGGTCAACATCCGGTTCATGACGGGCTGCGGGCTGCCGCCCGCTCGCTCCTCGGCGGCGCTCGCCCTGTACTTCCTGGCGGAGGCCACGGCCCGGGTGGGGTTGCTGCTGGTGCTGCTCGTGGCGTTTCCCGAGGCGCTGCGGCTGGGCCCGCTGCTCCCGGAGTCGGTGAGCGGGACGGTGGTGGCCGGGGTGGTGGCGGCGGCCGGGGTGCTGGTGGCCGGGGCGGCGCTGATCCGTCCGGTGCGCCGGCTCGTGGTGACGTTCCTGCGCACCGCGCTGGCCGACGCCCGGTCGCTGCACATGCGGCCGTCCAGGGCGCTGGCGCTGTGGGGTGGTTCGCTGGCGTTTCCGCTGCTCCAGGCGACGGGGCTGGTGGCGGTCGCGCTGGCGCTGGAACTTGAGGTGCGGCCGGCGCATGTGATGCTCGCGTATCTGGCCGCCACGGCGGTGGCCGCCGTCGTCCCCGCCCCCGGTGGTATCGGCTCGGTCGACGCGGCGCTGGTCATCGCGCTGGTGGCGGCGGGGGCGCCGGTCGAGTCGGCCACGTCCACGGTGCTGGCGTACCGCTTCATCACGGTGTGGCTGCCGCTGATCCCCGGGGCGCTGGTGCTGGGCGGGCTGGTGCGAGCGAAGATCGTCTGAGTCGGCGGGGTCAGGGCCGGCGCAGGGTGAGGACGTCGTCGGGCCGGACGTCGATGTGCGAGCCGAGGAAGGCCCCGACCCGGTCGAGGGTTCCGCCCAGCCAAACGGCGTCGTCGTGGCCGGTGCGCTCCAGCCGCATCCGCCGTGACCGCAGGGGCACCATGCGCAGGGTCACCAGGCGGCCGGTGTCCGGGTCCAGCTCGGGGAAGTAGAGCAGCCGCAGATCGTCGCGGTACCGCTCGTAGCCGCCGATGCCCTCGTAGTCGTCGACCATGTCGCCGCAGCCGTAGAGGACCAGCTTGCCGCGGTACACCTCGAGGGGGCGGGGGTGGTGGGAGGAGTGGCCGTGGACGAGGTCCACACCGCCGTCGATCAGGGCGTGGGCGAAGTGGATCTGGTCCGGGGAGACGCCGTACCCCCAGTTGCCGCCCCAGTGGACCGAGGCGACGGCGATGTCGCCGGGGCGCTTGAGCTGCCGTACGCGGTCGGTGATCCCGGTCGCACGGGCGTCCGACAGCTCGGGCAGGAAGTCGACCCCGGACCGGTTCTCGGCCGCGGCCCACCGGCCCGGAATGCCGCTGGAGGCCGCGCCGAACGAGAACACCAGCACCCGGCGGTGGTCCCCGGCGGGGACGACGGCGGGCCGCCGCGCGGCGGCCGCGTCACGGCCCGCTCCGGCCACCCGGAGCCCGGCGGCGGCCAGGGAGTCGAGCGTCTCCTCTAGCCCGCGCCGGCCGCCGTCGAGCACATGGTTGTTGGCCAGGACGCAGACATCGGGCCGGACCGCGGTCAGACAGGGGAGGTTGTCCGGGCTCATCCGGTAGTGGACGTCCTTCCCCGGGGCGAACTCATCACTGCGGGTGACGCTCGTCTCCAGGTTGAGCACCCGCGCCTCGGGCGCTTCCTCGTCCAGCACCGCCAGGGCGTCGCCCCAGGGCCAGGAGAAGTCCACCGGGCGCGGGATCGGGCCGTTCGCCTCCTCGGCCAGCTCCACATAGGCCCGGGAGTCGCGGATGTAGGGCTCGTGGAGCTCCGGATCGCCCGGATGCGGCAGGATCTGGTCGACACCGCGGGCGAGCATCACATCGCCGCAGAGGAACAGCGTCACCGCCGTGTCGTGCATACCTCAACGATAGGCGTGCGTCGCCATGAGTGAGCGTGGCCGGGGTGGGGACCCGCGGGGGGTGAACGCACAGGGAGGTGCGGCGGATGAACAGGGCGGAGACGAGTGAGAGCCCGCTGCGGCCCGGGGACCTGGAGGAGGCCGCGGCCCGGCTGTCCGAGCAGGCGGACCGGCTGTGGTCGCAGCTCGCCCGGAACGAGGAGACCGCGTCGGCGTTGCGCGCGGACTGCGATCTCGATGCCGCGGACACGGGTGCCAAGGCCGCGACGCTCAGGGAGCTGCACTCACGCGCGGAGACGGACGCGGCCCTGCTGGAGCGGACCGTCGCGGCGCTCGACCGGCTGCGCGACGGATCCTTCGGGATCTGCACGCGGTGCGGCCGGCCTCAGGGCCGGGAGCGGGCGCTGGCCCTGCCCCACGCGGAGCTGTGCGTGGTGTGCGCCGCGGAGCGGGAGGCGGGGCCGGGCGGCTGATCGGGCGGCTGATGAGGCGCGCCCCGCTCACGGCGTCCGGGCGCGCGGCCGTGACCGCCGGGGGCGTGGGCGTTACGCGGGCCGCCGCCGGCGCGGGCGTCACGCGGCACGGGCGCCGACCTCCTGCCCCAGGCGGGCACAGGTGCGGTTGATGAGCCGGGAGACATGCATCTGGGAGATGCCGAGCCGATCGGCGATCCGGCTCTGGGTCTCGTCGCAGAAGAACCGCAGGTAGAGGATCTCCCGCTCGCGCGCGGGAAGCCTGCGCAGGCACGGCTTGAGGGATTCGCGCTGGACGACCCGCTCGTAGGAGGACTCGGTGGAGCCGAGGGTGTCCACCAGTGCGTAGTTGTCGTCCGCGCCGCGCAGTGCGGCGTCCAGCGACAGCGTGCGGAAGCTGTCGAGCGCCTCCATGCCGACGAGGACGTCCTCCTCGGTCATGCCGGTGTGCTGGGCGATGTCCTTGACGCTGGGCGAGCGGTCGTCCGGTGAGCGGGTCAGCTCCTGGACCGCGGTGCGGACCCGGTTGCGCAGCTCCTGGACCCGGCGCGGGACGTGCAGGCCCCACATGTGGTCGCGGAAGTGCCGCTTGACCTCCCCGACCACGGTCGGGACGGCGTAGCTCTCGAAGGCCGAACCCCGGTCCGGCTCATAGCGCTTGACCGCCTTGACCAGGCCGACCATGGCCACCTGTCGCAGGTCCTCCTGGCTTTCACCGCGGTTGCGGAACTGTGAGGCGATGCGCTCGGCCATCGGCATCCAGGCCCGGACGACTTCCTGCCGCAGGGTCTCCTTCTCCTGACCGTCCGGCAGATCGGCGATCCGGCGGAAGTCGGCGGAGGTGTCGGGGGCGTCGTCGTGTGCGTGCTTGGGGTGGGTTCGGGGGTGTGCTCGTGCGGACGTCATGGGCTGGTCTCCCTTGGGCTGTCGTCGGTGTCACCACAGGTTCTGGCAATCCGGACAACTCGGGCGACCGTGAACACGCCTTCCGCAGCCGGGCTGCTCCCGTGGCGTGCCTCCGGTCCGAAGCACACTGTGCGCGTGCCCGTCCTCGGCACAGCGAAACGGAGTTCATCTCAAGGGATGCCGGTCCATCCGGTGCGTCGTGCGTCACACCGGTCCGGTGCGTGGCCCGCATGGGCTTTGCGGGAGAGCCCGCGACGAGGATTCGGCCCACGACCAAGATTTACGGAGGCTTTCCCGCCGTTTCGCCCGTGCGCCGTTGTCCGTACCGTCTTGGCGGAAGAGACTGCACCGATTCCCCCCCGCATCCCTTCGAACGCCACAGGAGACCGGAGCGTCATGACCTCCATAGACCGTCGAAGATTCATGCAACTTGCCGGCACCGGCACGGCCATGTCCCTCCTCTCCGCCAGCATCGCGCGCGCCGCGGAGATTCCGGCGAACCGCCGGACCGGAAGCCTGCGGGACATCGAGCACATCGTCGTGCTGATGCAGGAGAACCGCTCCTTCGACCACTACTTCGGCACCCTGCGCGGGGTCCGGGGATTCGGCGATCCGCAGCCGGTGCGGCTGCCGGGCGGCAAGCCGGTGTGGCATCAGTCCGACGGCTCCAAGGAGGTCCTGCCGTTCCGCCCCGAGGTGAACGACCTCGGGCTGCGGTTCCTCCAGGACCTGCCGCACGGCTGGGGCGACGGCCATGTGGCGTTCAACGACGGCAAGTACGACAAGTGGGTGCCCTCGAAGTCGGCCACCACCATGGCGTATCTGACCCGCGAGGACATCCCGTTCCACTACGCGCTGGCCGACGCCTTCACCATCTGCGACGCCTACCACTGCTCGTTCATCGGCTCCACGGACCCCAACCGCTACTACCTGTGGTCCGGTTACACCGGCAACGACGGCAAGGGCGGCGGCCCGGTGCTGGACAACGCGGAGGCCGGCTACGGCTGGACCACCTACCCCGAGCGCCTGGAGAAGGCCGGGATCTCCTGGAAGATCTACCAGGACATCGGCGACGGGCTCGACGCCAAGGGCGGCTGGGGCTGGATCGAGGACGCCTACCGCGGCAACTACGGCGACAACTCGCTGCTGTACTTCAACCAGTACCGCGACGCCAAGCCCGGCGACCCGCTGTACGACAAGGCCCGCACCGGCACCGACGCCAGAAACGGCGACGGCTTCTTCGACGTGCTGCGGGCCGATGTGAAGGCCGGGAAGCTGCCGCAGATCTCCTGGATCGCGGCGCCCGAAGCCTTCACCGAGCACCCCAACTGGCCCGCCAACTACGGCGCCTGGTACATCGCCCAGGTGCTGGACGCGCTCACCTCCAACCCCGAGGTGTGGAGCAGGACCGCGCTGCTCATCACCTACGACGAGAACGACGGCTTCTTCGACCACGTGGTGCCGCCGTACGCGCCCGCCGCCAAGCGGGGCGCCTCGACCGTGGACACCACCGGGGAGCTGTACGCCGGCTCCGCCTCGCAGCCCGCGGGCCCGTACGGGCTGGGGCAGCGGGTGCCGATGCTGGTGGTGTCGCCGTGGAGCAAGGGCGGCTGGGTGTGCTCCCAGACGCTGGACCACACCTCGGTGATCCGGCTCATGGAAGAGCGCTTCGGCGTCGAGGAGCCGAACATCTCGCCGTGGCGGCGGGCGGTGTGCGGTGACCTGACCGCGGCCTTCGACTTCTCCCGGACCGATGTGAAGGTCCCGGCCCTGCCGGACACCAGCGGCTACCGGCCCAAGGACAACGAGCGTCACCCGGACTATGTGCCGGCGCTCCCGGCACACCCCTCGCTGCCCCGGCAGGAGTCCGGGCTGCGCCGCGCCAGGCCGCTGCCGTACGACCTGTCGGCCGATGCCACGACCGGCGCCGACGGCGGTCTGCGGGTCGACTTCGTCCACCACGGCAAGGGCACCGCCGCGCACTTCCACGTGACCTCCGCGAGCCATGAGGGCGGGCCGTGGGGCTACACCGTCGAGGCGGGCAAGCGGCTGTCCGGCACCTGGCAGCGCTCCTCGGCGGACAACGGCGCCTATGACCTCCAGGTGCACGGTCCGGCCGGTTTCCTGCGCCACTTCACCGGCCATGCCACCGGCGAGGGCCCCGAGGTGAGCGCCCGTCACGACCGCGCGACCGGGGAGGTCGAGCTGACCCTCGTCAACCGGGGCGACGCGACGGTGCGGCTCACCGTCACGGACGGCTACCACAAGGAGAAGCCGGTGACCCACCGGCTCCGGCCCGGCGCGCGGGTGGTGCACACCGCCCGCACCGGGCGCAGCCACCAGTGGTACGACCTGTCGGTGGTCTCCGACCACGACAGCGGCTATCTGCGCCGGCTGGCCGGGCATGTGGAGACCGGCCGTGCGGGGATGAGCGACCCCGCGCTCTCGGCGGACTGAGCCACCGCCGCCGGCCCCTCGCCGCGCGCCCGTCCGGCTCCCCGCCGGGCGGGCGCGCGGCGCGTCTCCCCCTCACCCGTGACGCTCGGGCCGTCAGCGCCGGGCGCCCGAGGCGCGGATGCGGAACCCGGCCGGGGTCTCGCCCGAGCGCCGCCGGAAGAACTTGGTGAAGACGGTGGCGTCCGGGAAGCCCAGCCGCTCGCCGATGGCCGTGGCGGACAGATCGGTGTGCACCAGCAGCCGCTTGGCCTCGAGCAGCACCCGGTCGTCGATGAACCGCTTGGCGCCGCATCCCACGGTGGCGCGGGTGGCCCGGGTCAGGGTGCGGACGCTGTAGCCCAGCCGGTCCGCGTAGTCCTCGACCCGGTGGGTGCGGGTGTAGTCGCGCTCCACGGCCTGCTGGAAGCGGCGGAACGCCTCACTGCCCGCCGTGTCCCCGCTCTGGGCGCCGGGCAGATGGGCCAGCCGCAGCACGAGGACGGCGACGAGGTGGCGCACCACCTCGACATGCGCCTCCAGCGGCCCGGCCACCGTCCGGTACTCGCTCTCCAGCAGGTCCAGGACGCCACGGACGGCCTCGGCGTCGGCGCCCTCGGGCACCACCAGCGGGGACCGGGACGCGGGCCGGTCCAGCCGGGCGACCGCGGCGGTGGCGGCGCCGAGATAGCCGGGCGGGAAGAGCACGGCGGCGCCGTCCGCCGCGCCGAGGGCGGACCGGAACTGGTGGATCTGCCCGGGGCGCACCCACATCCAGCCGCCCTCGGTCAGCTCGTACTCCGTGAAGTCCACCGAGCAGCGCAGTGTCCCGGAGCGCACGGTGATGAGCTGGTGGAAGGCGAGCCGCATCGGGGCGTGGACATCGAGGCCATGGCTCCGGGCGCGGGCGGCGAGTCCGGGGAAGTCCAGGACGGCCGCTCCCGGCGGGGCTCCCACGGAGGGCCGGAAGGGAACCTCGGTGACATCACGATGTCCGTTTCTGTCCATAGCGCGTCTTCAGTGTACGGCCGGTGTGCCCTGGTCCGCATCTAGCGTGGAGTGCGTTGGGGTGAACGGGTGACCGAAAGAGTCCCCGTGGTCACCGCTTCCCCTTCCACCGAGAGCATTCCGCCGAGAGCAGCCGAGGGAGCGCGCCGCCGTGCGATTGATCGTGGGCATGACAGGAGCAACGGGTGCCGTGTTCGGCGTCCGGCTGCTGGAGACGCTGGCCGAGCTGCCCGAGGTGGAGACCCATCTGGTGCTCAGCCGCTGGGCGCGCACCACGATCGAGCTGGAGACCGGCCGGTCCGCCCGCGAGGTGGCCGGGCTGGCCGATGTGACCCACTCCCCCGAGGACCAGGGCGCCGCCATCTCCTCCGGCTCGTTCCGCACCGACGGCATGATCATCGCGCCGTGCTCGATGAAGACCCTCGCCGGGATCCGCGCCGGGTACGCCGACGGTCTGGTGGGCCGCGCCGCGGACGTGGTCCTCAAGGAGCGGCGCCGGCTCGTCCTCGTACCGAGGGAGACCCCGCTCAGCGAGATCCACCTCGAGAACATGCTGGCGCTCTCCCGGATGGGCGTGCGGATGGTCCCGCCCATGCCCGCCTTCTACAACCACCCCCGGTCGGTGGACGACATCGTCGACCACATCACGGCCCGCCTCCTCGACCAGTTCGACCTGCCCGCGCCCGCCGCCAAGCGGTGGGAGGGCATGCGCGCCGCCCGCGGCCCGAAGCCCACCGCCGCCTGATTCCCCCGCCTGTCCCCCACTTGGAGTTCCCATGGCCTACGACGACTTCCGTGACTTCCTCGACACCCTCCGGAAGGAGGGTCAGCTGCTGCACATCGACGACGAGGTGATGCCGGAGCCGGACATCGCCGCCGCCGCGAACGCCGCCCCGCGCCTGGGCGGCCACGCCCCCGCCCTGTACTTCGACCGCGTCAAGGGCTTCACCGACGCGCGGATCGCGCTCAATGTGCACGGCTCCTGGGCCAATCACGCGCTCGCGCTCGGCCTGCCCAAGGAGACCGGCACCAAGGAGCAGGTGGAGGAGTTCATCCGCCGCTGGGACACCTTCCCGGTCGCGCCCGAGTGGCGCGAGAACCCGGTGTGGGCCGAGAACACCCTGGAGGGCGAGGACGCCGACATCTTCCGGGTGCTTCCGCTGATCCGGCTCAACGACGGCGACGGCGGCTTCTACATCGACAAGGCGGCCGTGATCTCCAAGGACCCCGCCGACCCCGAGCACAGCGGCAAGCAGAACGTCGGCATCTACCGCATCGAGGTCAAGGGCAGGCGCACACTCGCCATCCAGCCGGTGCCGATGCATGACATCGCCCAGCACCTGCACACCGCCGAGGAGCGGGGCGAGGACCTGCCCGTGGCCATCACCCTCGGCAACGAGCCGGTGATCTCCATCGTGGCCTCCACTCCCATGGAGTACGAGCAGAACGAGTACGAGCTGGCCGGCGCCCTGCGCGGCGCCCCCGCCCCGATCTCCCGGGCCCCGCTCACCGGGCTTCCGGTGCCGTGGGGCAGCGAGGTGGTCATCGAGGGCGTCATCGAGGGCCGCAAGCGCGAGATCGAGGGGCCGTTCGGCGAGTTCACCGGCCACTACTCCGGCGGCCGGAACATGCCCGTCATCCGCATCGACCGGATCTCCTACCGCACGAACCCCATCTTCGAGCATCTCTACCTCGGCATGCCGTGGACCGAGGTGGACTATCTGATCGCCGCCAATACCTGTGTGCCGCTGTACAAGCAGCTGCGCCGCGACTTCCCCGAGGTCCAGGCGGTCAACGCGATGTTCACCCACGGACTGGTGGTCATCGTGTCCACCAAGAAGCGCTACGGCGGCTTCGCCAAGGCCGTCGGCATGCGGGTGCTGACCACTCCGCACGGCCTCGGCTACGCCGCCACCGTGATCGTGGTGGACGAGGACGTCGACCCGTTCGACCTTCCCCAGGTGATGTGGGCGCTGTCCACGAAGATGAACCCGGCGGGCGATCTGGTGCGGATCCCCCATCTGTCGGTGCTGGAACTGGCCCCGCAGGCCATCACGCCCGGTATCACCGACAAGCTCATCATCGACGCCACCACCCCCGTCGCCCCCGACAACCGCGGCAACTACGGCACCCAGGTGCGCGATCTGCCCGAGACCGCCGAGTGGCTGGCCCGGCTGCAACGGCTCGCCGCCACCCGCTGACCACACCACCGACACCCCATGGAAGGACTTCGGATGTCCGACACCACTCCCCCGCGCCCGGCCGCCCCGTGCCCGCGCTGCGCCCACGAGACGATCGAGCACATCACCGGCTCCCCCGTCCCCGGCGTCTGGGAGGTGCTCCAGTGCGCGCGGTGCCTGTACATGTGGCGCACCAGCGAGCCCGCACGGCGCACCCGGCGCGACGCCTACCCCGAGGAGTTCATGCTGACGCCCGAGGACATCGGTGCCGCGCCGGAGGTCCCGGCCGTTCCGCCGCTGCGCGGACCCGAAGCCGGAACGGCTACCAGGTGACGGGGAGTTCGTACACTCCGTAGATCACCGCGTCGTACTTGAACGGGATGTCCGCCAGGTCCGCCGCCATCCGCAGAGTGGGAACGCGGCGGAACAGGGCGGGGTAGACCACCTGGAGCTCCATCCGGGCCAGCGGCTGGCCGAGGCAGTGATGGGTGCCCGCGCCGAACGCCTGGTGGTGGCGGGCGTCCCGGCCGATGTCCAGCCGGTCCGGGTCCGGGAAGACGGCCGGGTCCCGGTTGGCCAGTTCACCGAGGAGGATCACCCCCTCACCGGCCCGGATGGTCCGGCCGGCGATCTCGATGTCCTCCAGCGCCGTCCGGCGGCGTCCCAGGTGGACGACGCTGAGGTAGCGCAGGAGTTCCTCCACCGCGGAGACGATCACCTTGGGGTCGTCGGCCTCGCGCACGCGGGCGAGTTGTCCGGGGTGCTGGAGCAGTAGCAGCGTCCCCATGGTGATCATGTTGGCCGTGGTCTCGTGGCCGCCGAGGAGCAGCAGCACCCCCATCGCGGCGGCCTCACGGCGGGTCAGCTCGCCCGCCGTGATCCGCCGGCCGAGCCCGGAGAGCAGATCGTCACCGGGCCGGGCGAGCTTCTCCCCCACCAACTGGTCCAGATAGCCGTACAGATTGGTGTGCGCGGCGGTCCGCTCCTCGGGCGTGGCCACGGCGGACACGAGAACCTTGCTGTTGGTCTGGAAGAACGCGTGGTCCTCGTACGGAACGCCCAGCAGCTCGGAGATCACCAGCGACGGAAGCGGCAGCGCGAGCGCCTGGACCAGGTCGGCCGGTTTGGGCCCGGCCAGCATCCGGGTGATGAAGTCGTCCACCATCTCCTGCACGACGGGGCGCATCGCCTCGACCCGCTTGATGGTGAAGGCGCCGCTGACCATGCGGCGCAGCCGGGCGTGCTCCGGATCGTCCATGCCGACGAAGCTCAGGTCGGTGGATGGCCGTTCGCCGCCCGTGTGGGGGACGGGACTCGGGAAGCCGGGATGGGAGAAGTCGGCGCTGAGCCGGGGGTCGGAGAGCAGGGTCTTCTGCTCGGCGTGGCCGGTCACCACCCACGGGGTGCTGTCGTTCCAGGACCGGACCCGGGTCAGCGGGCCCCGGCTCGCCAGGCCGCGCAGCTCCGGGGACGGGTCGAAGGGGCAGACCGCGGCGCGCGGCTGGGGGAAGGCGGGGATCTCGGCCGACGCGTCGTCGGCCACGGGCGAGGTGGTCATGGTCTTCCTCCGAGGGTCGGTCGGGAGTGGGCCCCCGCGGTGGAGGCACCGGCCGCCACCACGCCCGGCGGCGTGGTCATGTGGACTCGCTCAGCTGGATCGCGGCGGCCGGGCAGACGCTCGCGGCCTCCCGGACGGCGGTGTGACGGGGGCGAGGAGCAGACCGGTGATGGCGTCGGTGAGCGCGCCGGCCGTGTCGTTCCAGGACGGCTGGCGCGTACTGGTCCCCTCGGCGAGGGCGCGCTCCCGTTCGGCACAGGTGTGGGTGATCAACTGGCGGGCCATGTCGCCGCGTTCGGCCCGCACCTCGGCGGGCAGGGCGTCCAGGCAGCCGCCCAGGCCGTGGAGGGTCTGCCGCAGCGGCTCCCGGGTGAGGGCCTCGTCGGTGACGATCGCCCGCAGCACGGGGTCGGTCATCACCTGGACGGCGAACCGGGCGTACCAGGAGGGGACGCCCAGGGTGGCCAGGTGCTCGGTGGCGGGGCACACCAGGCAGGCGACCCAGTCCCGGACCTCCTCGCTGCCGCGGGTCTCGTCCACCATCCGCTGCCGGATCTCCTCGATCGCCTCGGAGTGCGTGCGCATGATGGCGCGCACCAGATCCGCCCTGGTGCCGAAGTGATAGCCGACCGCGGCGACATTGCCCTGCCCGGCCGCCTCGCTGATCTGCCGGTTCGACACCGCGACCAGGCCGTGCTCGGCGTAGAGCCGCTCCGCCGCGGCCATGATGGCCTCGCGGGTCCCGGCGGAGCGGACGGTGCGCGCGTCGGTCACCGTGGCCTCCCGTCTCCGTGGTTCCTGTGACCTGCTGCGGCCACTCTAAAACGCATGAATTAAATAAAGCAACTGATTGAGATTGGAGCAGAGAGACATCGGATCTGTGATCGGACCCTTCGCGGGGATAGCGGTCACTACGCCGGAAACATCCCCTAGTGCTTCGGGCATACCTCCAGCCATTCCCTCCCCAGCCGTTGACCCCATCCGATGTTTCTCCTACGTTGCGGTCGAACCTCAACCCGGGAGGCTGTAGATGAGACCCGCGCTCAGGCGCATATCCGTGATCGCCGCGGCAGCGGCGGTCCTGACCGCGCTGCCGGGCGCCGCATCGGCCGAAGGACGGCACCAGGGGCGTACGTATCACGTCGCCACCTGGGGCGCCGACCGCGACAGCGGCAGCTCGCTCCATCCGTTCCGCACCATCGGCCGCTGCACCGAACAGGTGCGGCCCGGGGACACCTGTCTGATCCACCGCGGCCGCTACCAGGAGCGGGTCGTCCCGCCCTCGGGCACCGAGGACGCGCCGATCACGCTCGCCGCGTACGGCGACGGCACGGTCACGGTGGACGGCACGAGGACCGTCACCGGCTGGCGGGACGCGGGCGGCGGTCTGGTGGCCGCCGATGTGGACCTCCCGCTCGACCGCAGCGAGAACGCGCTGTTCCTGGACGGCGAGCGCGCCATGGAGGGCCGCTGGCCCAACTCCGGCCCCGATCCGCTCAATCCGTCCTGGGCGGTGGCCGAGCGCTCCTCCACCGATCAGCACATCGACGACCCGGATCTGCCGGACGGCGACTTCACCGGCGCCACCGTCCATCTGTGGGCCGGTTCCAACCCGTGGAGCCAGCAGACCGGCACGGTGACCGCCACGTCGGACGGCGCCCTCGATTTCAAGGGCGGCAACTACCGCTGCACCCCGCTGTGCATGGGCGACCAGAACTACCGCAACTACTACCTGGTCGGCGCCAGGGCCACGCTCGACCAGCCCGGTGAGTGGTACTACGACAAGGACGCGCGCCGCCTCTATCTGGTCCCGCCCAAGGGCGGTGTCACGGGCCACACCGTGACCGCGAAGTACGAGAGCTGGGGCGTGGACCTCTCGCGCAGCTCCCATGTCACCGTCCGCGGCCTCGATCTGTGGGGCACCTCGCTGCGCACCGGCGCCGACAGCACCGGTGTGCTGGTCGAAGGGCTCCGGGCCCGCTACATCTCGGAGTTCTCCACGCTCCCCATGCCACGCGACGACGAACTGGCCATCCCGCCGGGCGAGGGCCACATCGTCGCCTCGCGGGTGCTGAACTCAGGTGTCCAGATCCTCGGCCAGGGCAACACCCTGCGCGACAGCGACATCGGCTACTCCGCGGGCACGGGTGTGCTGCTGCGCGGCAGCGGCAACACCGTCACCGGCAACTACATCCACGACGTGGGCTGGATGGGCAGCTACACCCCCGGTATCGAGATCAACGGCAGCGGCCAGACCGTCACCCACAACACCATCCGCCGCACCGGCCGGGCGAGCATCGACACCGCCTGGCAGCTGAACGGTGTGCCCTTCCACGACAACCGGATCGCCTACAACGACCTCTCCGAGGCGATGCGCACCTCACGCGACGGCAGCCCGTTCTATGTGTGCTGCAACCTGGACGCCAAGGGCACCAGCGTGGACCACAACACCGTGCATGACGCGGACGGCCAGGTGGGCTACTACATCGACAACTCATCGAGCAACTTCCTGCTGCACCACAACGTGGCGTACAACACCGGCACCCGCGGCACCTTCTTCAACGGCCACAGCGGTGTCAGCCTCGGCAACCGCGACCACAACTCCTCGTACGGCACGGGGATTTCCACCGCCGCCGTCCGGCTGAGCGGCGCCACCGACGCCACGGGAACGTATGTCAGCAACGACGTGGCGCTCACGCCGATGGAGATCTCCGGCCCCGGCGACCCCGCCCCCGTCGTACGGAACAACCTGCTGCCGCCCACCGATCCGCGCTACACCGACGCGCGCAACGGTGAACTCTGGCCGCGCGCGGACTCCCCCGCCATCGACGCGGGAGAGAAGGTCGACGGGGTGACCGGCGAGGTCCGGGGCGACGGGCCGGACCAGGGCGCGTACGAGTACGGCGAGCCCATCTGGTCGTCCGGCTGCCGGCTGGCGGGCTGTGAGACCCGGGTCCGCAACGACGGCTGGAAGGCGACCGCCTCCGGTGGCGCCGATGCCTCGGCCGCCGTGGACGGGGTGCAGACCACCCAGTGGAAGGGGGACGCTCCCCAGGCCGCCGGTCAGTCCCTCACCGTGGATCTCGGCACCGCGAAGACCTTCGGCCGGCTGGCTGTCGACGCGGGTCTTGACGCCACCGGACACCCCTATGGCTTCACCGTCTCGGTCAGCCGCGACGGTGAGCACTGGGGGACGCCAGTGGCCCGGGTCAGCGGGCGCTCCTTCACCCAGGACGCGGTCTTCGAACAGCGCACCGCCCGCTATCTGCGGATCGAGCTGACGCAGCCGGGCGAGAACCCCTGGGCGGTGGACGAGATCCGGCTCTACGCCGACGGCCCCGACGCGGCCGCCACCCTGCAGGCGGAGCGCGCCGAGGTGGTCCGGGGCGTCGAGCGCGGCGAGGCGGCCACCTCGGTCCTCGGGACGGGGGACGCGATCGGCTTCCGCGGGGTGAGGTTCGGCGCGGGCGCGGACACGCTGACGGTGCGGCTGGCGTCCGGCGGCTGCGGGGACTGCTCCCTGCGGCTGCGCCTGGACTCCCCGGGCGGTCCGGTGGCGGCCACGCTTCCGGTGCGCGGGACCGGTGGCACGGACGAGTGGCGGGAGCGTTCGGTGCGTCTCCCCCGTACGGTGACCGGCTCCCATGACGTCTATCTCGTCGCCACGGGCGGCCATCGGGTGGCCGCCGTGGACTGGCTGACGCTGCGCTAGGGGCGAGGAGGTGGGGGCGCGGCCGCCCCCTGGCGTACCGCGCGCCCCACCTCCGTCCGCAGCGCGATGAACTCCGGCAGCCCCCGGGTGGTGATCTGGTCGCGTTCGGCGGGCAGCACCACCGGCAGGTCCGCCCGCACCCGGCCCGGCCCCGGAGCCAGCACCACCACCCGGTCCGCCACATAGACGCTCTCGTCGATGTCATGGGTGACCAGCAGAATCGTCATCCCCTCGGCCCGGTGCAGCCGCAGCAGCAGATCCTCCAGGTCCTCCCGGGTCTGGGCGTCCAGCGCGCCGAACGGCTCGTCCATCAGCAGCAGCGCGGGCCGGGCGGCCAGGGCGCGGGCGAGCGCGACGCGCTGCTGCATGCCACCCGACAGTTGCCAGGGGTGGCGGCGTGCGGCGTCGGCCAGGCCCACCTGCTCCAGCATGGCCACCGCCGCCGCATGGCGTTCCGCGCGGGGCAGTCCGCGCCGCCGCAGCGGAAGGGCGACGTTCTCCCGCACCGAGAGCCAGGGGAAGAGCGAGCGGCTGTAGTCCTGGAAGACCACTCCGAGCCGGTCCGGAACGCCGTCCACCACCTCCCCGTCCAGGGTGATCCGCCCGGCGGAGGGGCGGAGAAGGCCCGCGACACAGCGCAGCAGGGTGGACTTGCCACAGCCGGAGGGGCCGACGAGAGTGAGCAACTGACCGTCGGGGACGGTGAGTTCGATGTCCTGGAGCACATCGGGGCCGTCGCCGTAGCGATGGCTGAGACGGTCGATCCGCAGCATGTCCGCCTCACCGGGCCCAGGGCTCGTACGCCGGGGAGTCGTCGGCGGGGACCCGGACCTGGAGCAGCAGCGGGCCGTCGTCGCGACCGAGGGCGAGGGCCCGGTCGAGGGCCTTGGGGAGGTGGTCGGGGTGCTCCACCCGTTCGGCCGGGCAGCCGAAGGACCCGGCGAGCGCGGCGAAGTCGATGCCCCCGATGTCGGTGCCCGGCACGGGTGCGATGCCGATGCGGTGGCCCAGTGCCTTGACCGCGCCGTAGCCGCCGTTGTCGAGCAGGACGTAGCTCACCGGGGCACGGTGCCGGGCCGCGGTCCACAGGGCCTGCACCGAGTAGAGCGCCGAGCCGTCGCCGACGACGCACACCACCCGTTCGCCGTCCGCGAGGGCGCGGCCGACCGCGAGCGGCAGCCCCCAGCCCAGCGCGCCGCTGCCGGTGGTGAGGAAGCGGCCCTCGCCGCTGATGGGGAGGCGGGCGTGGAGGGCGTCGCGGTGGCTGGGGGTCTCCTCCACCAGCACGGTGTTCCGGGGCAGCCGCTCGCGCAGCAGGTCCATCACCAGCTCGGGGGAGATCTCCTCCGCCGAAGTGGCCGGCAGCGGCCCGGGGGCGGGCCGCGGCGGTGGCGCGGGCCGGTCGGCGGGCCGGACGAGATCGGTGAGGGTGCGCAGGGCGGTCCTGAGGGTGGTGACGATGCTGGTGCCCACCGGGAGCCACGCGGCCTGCGCGGGGTCGCAGTCGAGGTGGTACAGCTCGGTGCCGTCGGCGAGCGGTGGGGCCTCGGTGTGCACGTGATAGGTGAACAGCGGGGCACCGAGCGCGACCACCACGTCATGGGCGGCCAGCCGCTCCGCCAGCTGGTCGGCGACGGGCGGCAGAAAGCCCTGGAAGAACGGGTGGCGTTCGTCGAAGCCGGAGCGCCCGGAGAGCGGGCTGATCCACACCGCGGCCCGCAGCCGCTCGGCCAGTTCGGCCACTTCCCGTACGGCGCCCTCGTCGTCCACGCCCGGCCCGACGACCAGCGCGGGGCGCGCCGAGACCTCGAGTGCTCGGGCGAGGCCGGTGAGCGCGGCGGGGTCGGCGGTGTAGCCGCCGTGGACGGTGCGCGGGGCGACCGGCTCGGCGGGGCGGTCCCAGTCGTCCTCCGGTACGGAGAGGAAGACCGGGCCCCGGGGGTGGCTCATGGCCACGCGGTGGGCCTCGGCGAGCGCGGCGGGCACATCGGCGGCCCGCTCCGGCTGCCTGCTGAACTTCACGTACGGGCGCGGGAACCGGACCGGTTCGTCGGCGCCGAGGAAGGGCCGCAGCGGGAGCAGCGCACGGGACTGCTGCCCCGCGATGATCACCACCGGCACCCGGTCCCGGTAGGCGTTGAACACCGCCCCCAGGGAGTGGCCCACTCCCCCGGCGGAGTGCAGGCTGACCAGCGCCGCCCGCCCGGTGCCCAGGGCGTGGCCCGCGGCCATGGCGACGGCGGTGGACTCCTGCAGTCCGAGCACATAGCGGAAGTCCTCGGGCCAGTCGCGGAACATCCGCAGTTCGGTGGAGCCGGGGTTGCCGAAGACGGTCGTCATCCCGGTGGCGCGGCACAGTGCCAGCACCGCCTCGCGGACCGTGCCGGCCGGGGGGTGGGCGGTGGGCTCGGCCATGGGGCCACCTCCTGTGCTGGGTGTGGGGGCGTGTCCTGCGTACGGGTGGTCAGGTACGGTGCGCGGCGCGGTGTCTGCCGAGAGCCAGGCGCTCGACGGCGAGCAGCCCGCTGTTGAGCAGGTGCCCGAGCGCGCCGAGCAGCACCATCACCGACCACACCGTGAGCAGATCGGAGCGGGTCTGCGCGTCGGTGAGCGAGAAGCCTATGCCGTCGGCGGTGCCGGGCAGCAGCTCCGAGAACACCATCAGGATGAGCGAGAGCGACAGGCTCAGCCGCAGCCCGGCGAAGATACGCGGGAGCGCGGCGGGCAGATACAGCAGCACGATCCGCTCGGCCGGCCGCATCCGCACGGTGGCGGCGACGTCCAGCCGCAGCGGGTCGATACCGCGGACCCCCTCGGCCGTATTGATCAGTACGGGCCAGATGGCGCCGAAGACGATGGAGGCGAGCTGCATCGGCGTGCCGAGGTCGAAGACCACGACGAAGACGGGCACCAGCGCGGGCGGAGGCACGGCGCGGGCGAACTGCAGCACCGGATCGCACAGCGCGTACACGGTGCGCGAGCGGCCCAGGGCGAGCCCCAGCACGATGCCACCGGCCGCGGCGAGGGCGAATCCGGCGAGCACCCGGCCGAGGCTGGGCAGCAGATCGCGGACCGCCGCGTCGGTGAGGAACGCCCGTTCGGCGGGGCCGGAGAACCACAGGTGATAACCGTGGTCGACGATCCGGGCGGGGGTCGGGAAGAAGACGCTGCCGTGGGCCCGCGCGGCGAGCTGCCACAGCACCACCGCCACCACCGGGACGCCGAGCCGCAGCGCGAGGGTCCGGGGCAGCCGCCGCGCGGCTCCGAGCGGGGTGGCCGGCGCGGTCATGCACGGCTCCCGCGGTGCTCGGGCGCCCAGGGGAACAGCCGCCGTTCGACCGCGGTGAGCGCCAGATTGATGACGAGGCCGAGCGCTCCCGCCCACACCACTCCGGCCAGCACATCGCGGGTGCCGTCGGTGGCCATGCCCGCCTGGGCGATGAAGGTGCCAAGACCCTCGCCGAATCCGGCGAGGATCTCGCTGGCCACGGCGAGGATCAGGGCGGTGGCCGCCGCGATGCGCACCCCGGCGGCGATGAACGGGGCGGCCGAGGGCAGACCGGCCATCAAGAGGACGGCGAGCCGCCCGAAACCGAAGGCGCGCAGCGTGTCCTTGGCCAGCGGATCGGTCTCGCCGAGCCCGTAGACGGTGTTGAACAGAACGGGCCAGACACACGCGTAGGTGACGAGGGCGACCGTGGTCTCGCCGCCGGCCCCGAGCAGCAGCGACACCAGGGGGATGAGGGCCACCGACGGCACCGGGCGCAGGAATTCGATCAGTACCCGCGCGGCCTGCGCGGCCGTCGGCACACTGCCCAGCAGCAGCCCGAGGGGGATCGCGAGGGCGCAGGCGAGGGCGAGCCCGGTGGCCCATGCCTCGAGGGTGGCGCCGACGCCGTTCAGGAAGGCGGTGTCGCCGCCGAGTTCGACGGCCCGTACCAGCACCTCGGAGGCGGGTGGCAGAAAGGCGCGCCGCACCATCCCGGAGCGGCCCAGGGCCTCGCAGGCGGCGCAGGCCACGAGCACGCCGACGGCGCCGAGCAGCGCGCTCCTGGCCCGCCCGGTGCGCTTCCGCCTGGCCGTCGCCGGGCTCACCGGGCGGGCTGGTAGAGGACGGCGGCGGGGTCGAGGTCCTTGGTGAGCAGCTTCTGCGCCCGCATCAGCGAGATGAGCCGCTTGAGCTGGGCGGCGCTGGAGGTGGCCGGGTAGTCGGGCAGGCCGATGGCGGCGGCCTCCTCCGGCTTGATCTTCGTATAGCCGGGCAGCGCCTTCTCCACGGCGCCGCGGTCCTTGGCGGCCACGGCCTGGGCGGCGGAGATGGCGCGCTGGAAGGCGGCGGCCGTCTTGGGGTACTTGTCGATGAAGGTGTCGGTGGTGACATAGCCGCTGAGCGGCAGTCCGGCGACGGGCGCCACGTTACCGTCGACCACCGTACGGGCCTTCAGCTCGCGCTTGAGCGCGGTGACGAACGGCTCGGCGGCGTGCACGGCGTCCACCTGGCCCCGCTCCAGCACCGAGCCCATCTGCGGGAACGGCACCTGCCGGTACTCGGGCCGGCCGGCTCCGGCCTTGCCGAGGGTGGCGTTGAGGGTGAGCGACTGGATGTTGTTGAGGATGTTGACCGCGACCTTCTTGCCCTCGAGGTCCCGCGGCCCCTTGATCTTCGAGTCGGGGGGCACCAGCACATCCATCATGTGCGGGGCGTTGCGCGCGCCCTCGGCCAGCACCCGGGTGGCCAGGGTGCCCTTCTCACGGGCCTGGAGGAACGTCACGAAGTTGGCGCCGCCGATGACGTCCACCTGGCCGTGGGCGAGCGCGGGCAGCGCCTGGACGCTCTGCTGGACCGGCTGGACGCGGACGTTCAGCCCTTCCTTCTCGAAGAGCTCGCGGTCGATGGCGATGTGCAGGGCGGCCACATCGGCGAGCGGCAGCCCGGCCACCGTGATCGTCTTCTTCTCCGGCCCTCCCGGGGCGCCGGAGTCCTCGTCGGAGCCGCCGCATCCGGCGAGGAGCACGGCGGTGACCGTGGCGGCCGCGGCCAACTTTGCCGGGGGTAAGCGCAGTTGGTCTCTCATGGCATTTCACGATAGGGGCCGTGCGCTGTTCACACCATGGTCGGGAACACCTCGTCGAACAGGTCGAGCATGGCCCGCCAGGCGCGTTCGGCGGAGGGCCGGTGGTAGCCGATCCCCGGGCGGGCCGCGGGATCGGGTTCGAGGTCGGGATGGGTGAAGCTGTGCAGGGCGCCGCCGTGGAGGTGCATGCGCCAGTCCACCCCGGCGGCCCGCATCTCCTCCTCGAAGGCCAGACGCTGCTCGACCGGGATGAACGGGTCCTCGGACCCCACACAGACCAGGACCTTGCCGGTGATGTTGGCGGCGTCCTCGGGCCGGGTGCTCGTCAGACCGGGGTGGAAGCCGACCACGGCCTTGAGATCCGCGCCGCTCCGGGCGAGTTCGAGGGCCATGGTGCCGCCCAGGCAGTAGCCGATGGCGGCGAGCCGCGAGGTGTCGGCCCGGGGTTCCGCGGTCAGCACCGCGAGCCCGGCTCCGGTGAGGGCGCGCATGCGGTCGGGGTCGGCGAGCAGTTCGTCGACCCGGGCGAACATCTCCTCGCGGTCCTCGATGAACCGTCCGCCGCCGTGGTAGTCGAGGGCGAAGGCCACATAGCCGAGTTCGGCGAGCCGGTCGGCGCGCTCGCGCTGGTGGTCGGTGATGCCGGGGCCCTCGTGGGCGATCAGCACGGCAGGGCGCCGGTCCGTGCCCCCGGGCAGCGCCAGATGGCCCACCATGGTCGTGCCGTTCACGGGGTATTCGATGCGTCTGGTCGTCACCATCGCCGCGCCTCCTTGTCCTTGGTCTTGGTCTTGGGCTGGCTTGGGCTTGGGCTTGGGCGTCGAAGCGTGTGTTCTCGGGCGTTCCCGGGCTTCGAGCCGGATGAGGGGAAGCTAACAGCGGCGGTGCGCCGGGCCCGTGCTGCTTCGCCGGGGGCCGATTCGGTCTGCCGACAGCGAAGGCGTACCGAGTGGCCGGGCGGTGTATGGCAGCGGCGGTCGGCGCCTGGCAGAGTGCGGCCCATGGACTATTCAGCCCATTTCCATCGTGAGATCGTGGCGTTCGAGCAGACGGCTCGTGGCGCCGCCGACGGGGCGGACGCCCCGCTGATCCCCTCCTGCCCCGGCTGGACGATGTCGGATCTGGTGCTCCACCTGGGCGGGGTGCATCGCCTGGTCGCCCGCGTCATCCGGGAGCGGCTCGACAGGCAGCCGGACATCACGGACGCCACCCTCTTCGAGCTTCCCGAGGACCGCGAGGGCTGGCCGGCGCCCACGGGCGGGCCGCATCACGGCCCGGTGCCGGTGAGCCTCGTCGACTGGTTCGCCGAGGGGGCCGCCCGGCTCGAGGCGCTGTTCCGGAGCGAGGATCCGGGGCTGGCGGTGTGGACGTGGTCGGCGGAGCACACCGCGGGGTTCTGGCTGCGGATGCAGACCATCGAGGCGGCCCTGCACCGCTGGGACGCCGAGCAGGCGGCCGGTGGGCGGGCCCGGCCGGTGCAGCCCGACCTCGCGGTCGACGCCGTGGCCCAGACCTTCGAGGTGATGGCCCCGGCCCGGCGGGCGTGGCGGGAGGCCCCGCCCGGGGCGGGCGAGTCGTTCCGGTTCCGCCGGACCGACGGTCCGGAGGCGTGGACCGTCCGCTTCGACCGCGACGACGTACGGCTCACCACCGGCGCCGCGGACGAGGACACCGATGAGACGTCCCGCGATGTCGAGCTGGCC
The DNA here is from genome assembly GCF_055597465.1 of Streptomyces yongxingensis. Taxonomy (NCBI): domain Bacteria; kingdom Bacillati; phylum Actinomycetota; class Actinomycetes; order Kitasatosporales; family Streptomycetaceae; genus Streptomyces; species Streptomyces yongxingensis. The sequence goes on along the minus strand of NZ_CM145717.1, from coordinate 10,433,063 downwards.
GGGACCGCGTCGGACCTGATGCTGTTCCTGTGGCAGCGGCTCCCCGCGGACCGACTCGACAAGGTGACCGGCGACCAGGCGGTGCTCGACCGCTACTTCACCCTCGTCCCGCCCGTGTGAACGGCGTCCGGCGAGTCGGCGCCCCGCGGCCCAGGCCGCGGGGTGCGACCATGGCCGGGAGCCGACCACGAACGAGGGAGCCGCGAATGAACAGCGCCGATCTGCTGGCCGACGCCTTCGAGCGGGTGCGCGAGGAGGTGCAGTCGGCCGTGGACGGGCTCTCGGAGGACGAGCTGGCCGTACGACTCGACAGCGGGGCCAATTCGATCGCCTGGCTGGTGTGGCATCTGACCCGGGTCCAGGACGACCACATCGCCGACGCCGCGGGCACCGAACAGCTGTGGACGTCCGAGGGCTGGGCCGAGCGGTTCGACCTGCCGTTCCCGCCCGAGGCCACCGGCTACGGCCACCGGAGCAAGGACGTGGCGGCGGTGCGGGCGGACGCCGAGCTGCTCGCCGGGTACTACGACGCCGTCCACGAGAACACCCTGGCGTTCGTGCGCGGCCTGCGCGACTCCGATCTCGACCGGATCGTGGACGAGCGGTGGACCCCGGCGGTGACCCTCGGTGTCCGGCTGGTCAGTGTGATCGCGGACGATCTGCAGCACGCCGGGCAGGCGGCGTTCATCCGCGGCGCCATCCGCAGGCGATAGCGCGAAAACACCGGGAACGGGGGCCGTCGCACCGCCCGCATTGACATGCAGGCAATCACCTGCCTAACGTTCGGTGTGAGCTCAGAGATGGACAAGGTCTTCAAGGCGCTGGCCGACCAGACCCGGCGGTATCTGCTGGACCGGCTGCATGAGCACAACGGCCAGACGCTGGGTGAGCTGTGCCGGAGGCTGGAGATGACCCGCCAGTCGGCGACCCAGCATCTGGCCGTTCTCGAGGCCGCCAATCTGGTCAGCACGGTGCGGCGGGGCCGCGAAAAGCTCCACTACCTCAACCCCGTCCCCCTCAATGAGATCCAGGAGCGCTGGATCGACAAGTTCGAGCGCCCGCGGCTGCGCGCGCTGAGCCTGGTGAAGCGACAAGCGGAGGAAACGATGGCCGACAAGCCGGCGTTCGTGTACGTCATCTATATCGAAAGCACACCGGAGAAGGTCTGGCACGCGCTGACCGACGCCGACCTCACGGCCGAGTACTGGGGCCACCGCAATGTGTCGGACTGGCAGGTCGGCTCCCCGTGGGAGCATCAGCGGACGGACGGCTCCGGCACCGCCGATGTCGTCGGCACGGTCGTGGAGAGCTCACCGCCCACCCGGCTGGTGACCACCTGGGCCGCGCCCGACGCCGATGTCACCGCCGAGCCCTCCCGCGTCACCTTCGACATCCAGCCGCACGACGACATCGTCCGGCTGACCGTGACCCATGAGAACCTGGCCGACGAGGCCGAGCGGACCGCGGCGGCCGGTGGCTGGGCCGCGGTGCTGTCCAACCTGAAGTCGCTGATCGAGACGGGGAGCCCGCTGCCGCAGCAGCCCTGGCTGATCCCTCAGTGAACCTCGGCCACCGTGGGACGGTGGGGGCTCACCGCGCGGCCCCACCGTCCCGTACCGCGATCCCCAGCGCGTCGGCGAGCATCGGCGCGAGCTCCATCAACTGCCCGCTGCCGATGGTGGCGCCGCCCAGCGCGTCATAACCGTCCGCGATCTCCAGCCGGGTGGCCCCCCGCAGATCGACCTTCGCCATCCGAGCCTTGTCGAACCGCACACCCTCCAGCGCCGTCCCCGGAAACGCGACCTCCGTCAGCCCGGCGCCGCCAAGGTCCACATCGCGCAGCAGACAGTCCACGAAGGTGACGTTCCGCAGCGTGGCGGTGCGGAGATTCACCGATTCCAGCTTGCATCGGTGAAAGGCCACCCGGTGCAGCCGCGCGGAGAACATCTCAAGCCCGGCCAGCACACAGCCGCCAAGCTCGCCGTCCAGCCAGTCGGTGTCCGCCAGGTCGGTGCCCACCCATCGCACCCCGTCCAGCCACACCTCATTGAACCGGGCCCCGCGGCCACGGCCCCCGGTGAAGGTCACCGAGGAGAACGCGGACTCGAGGAACCGGGCGTTGTCACACACGGCCCCGTCGAAGGAGTCGCCGTTCAGATGAACGGTGTCGTAGTCGCCTCCTTCCGCCAAGTCCCCGTCGAACGGCCGCAGATGGTCCGCGAAGGGCAGATCGGCGAGTTCACGGGGGGACGGCACCATGCGGGGGCTCACTTTCCTGGGGGGCGGACCGCGTACGAGGCCGATACTGCCATCCGCGACCGACATCCCCCGGTGGGCGTCGGGAGCGAGGACCCCGGACCGCCGTGAAGCCAAGATTGGCCGAGTGGCATGTCGTTCAACCGCACGAACAGGACAATCTGCCGCCCTCTCCGCCTTCACGACCTCGCCGGAAGCGATCTCGGGACCTGGGCCGACCGCCCCCGCCGGAGGGACTTCCTCCAGGTAGCGGCCGGGCCGGGAGCCGACCACGAATCTCTAGCTCACAACGCATTGCACTGTCCATCCGTCATTTCGGGGAATATCCCTGTGTTCGGCGACCTGGATAGCTTTCTGCGCACCCTGACGCCCGGTCAGGCGGTGGACGAACGGAAGGCGGGTCGACGCGGATGACGCGTAGCCGTAGGGACATGCTGAGGGCGGCGACAGCCGTGGCGGGCGCGGCGGCCGTGGGAGCGGTGGGCGGCGTCACGACCGCCGCCGCGGCCACGCCGACGGCACGGCGGCCAAGAGGGGTGCTGAGCTCGGTGGGAACGCGGCTCAACACCTTCAAGGACGCTTCGGGCCTGGTGACCGTCTCGGTCTTCTCGCACCGGGGCAATCCCCCTCAGCAGCACTGGGTCGATGAGACGGTCCTCGTCGGCGACGGCGACATGATCGCCATCGGCGGCGGGGCCACCGCGGCGGAATACCCCAACGGGGCGTTGCTGACCGCGTCGTATCCCACGGACGACCTGTCGGGCTGGACCGTCAGTTCGAAGGACCATATCGACGCGCAGGCACATGAGTTGGTCTCGTACGTCATCGGCCTGAAGATCGCCGGGATGAGCCGGGACCAACTGCTGCGGTCGGTGTACGTGGCACGCGCGGACAGCGGGGTGGCCCCGCATCCGGAGGCCGAGGCCGGCCTTCCGTCGTCGGACGAGTACGTCCTCGTCGGCGGCGGGTTCCGGGTGGACTGGCACGGCGGCGGCAATCTCGCCACCGCCTCCTTCCCCTCGACCGAGAGCTCCTGGAAGGCCCGGTCGAAGGACCATCTGGTCTCCGATCCCGCCAACATCCGGGTGTTCGCCATCGGGCTCCGGCGTTTTCTCCCGGTGGGGTTCGTGTCCAACAGCTTCACCCGGGCCGACTCCGGCCAGTCCCCGCACCCGGCCGCCGTGGCGTCCGTGGAGCCCGGTTTCGCGCTGACCGGCGGCGGCGCGGAGGTGCATTACCGGGGCGGTGGCAATCTGCTCTGGAAGCTCGAACCGGCCACCACCCAGACGCCGAGCTACAGCGCGGCCGCCAAGGACCACCATGTGTCCGACCCGAGCACGATCACGGCCTACTCCGTGGGCATCCGCCTCAACTGACACAGAAGAGCGATATCGTGCGCCGGATGGCCCACTCTCCGGTGTGCTGAGCGCAATTCCCCGGGACTCCTCCGTTAAATCGGGTCGTCAGATTATTCGCTCTGCGACCCGACACGGAGGAATCCATGCAGATCGCGAAGAAGGCCGCCCTGCTTGCCGCCACCGCCGGCACCCTGGTGCTCCTCGGCACCGGCACCGCGGCCGCCAACGGCTACGGTGGCAGCTCCGACAGAAGCACCGGTGTTCCCACCAGCTTCGACATCGACAGCTTCATCTTCCAGAGCAACGACTGCGACACCGCCACCGGCACCACCGTCTCCAGCGCCGTCGGCGCTCCGACGGGCGAGATCAACATCGGCAGCACCTGCGCCAACATCATCGGCGGCTGACGCCGCGACAGAGGCCGACGACCACGGTCACCGGCCCACCGCGCTCCTCCCGCCCCTCCGGGGCGGGAGGAGCGCACCCGTTTCGACTCGATGGTCTGGTACGCCGAACGGGCTACTCTCCGGTGTGCTTACCCGACTTCCCCCGGGCTTCCTTCGTTAAATCTGATCGTCAGATATCTCGCTCCGCGACCCGACACGGAGGAAACGATGCAGATCGCGAAGAAGGCCGCCCTGCTTGCCGCCACCGCCGGCACCCTGGTGCTCCTCGGCACCGGCACCGCAGCCGCCAACGGCTACGGTGGCAGCTCCGACATTCCCACCACCGTCAACCTGTCCAGCCTCATCTTCCAGACCAACGACTGCGACACCGCCACCGGTGTGACGACGTCCGTGGCCGGGACCGGCCCGACCGGTGACATCAACATCGGCAGCACCTGCATCAACGCCATCGGCGGCTGACGCAGGGGCAGGGGCCGACGACCACGGTCACCGGCCCACCGCGCTCCCCTCGCCCCTCCGGGTCGAGGGGAGCGCGCCTTACCGCCGTACCTGGATCAGCGCATGGGCGCCGCTGGTGCGCCAGTGGTCCTCGTGGGCGTCCAGCGCGGCCACGGTCCGCTCGTCGAGGCCGACGATGACATCCGACTTCAGGGTCCGCAGCGCGGCCACCGGACCGGGAAAGTACCCGGTGCGGTCGGCGAAGGAGGTGGTCGGGGGCCACAGCCGGTCGCCGACGAGGCGGCGGTAGTTCAGATCGCCCTTCATGACGGTGAGCGTGGCCCCGGCGAACTCGCTCCGCAGATCGCCGGGCATCTCCTCGTACGGCAGCGGGGCGCGGAAGAAGTCGTGCGCCCGCACCGTGAGCCGCCCGTCGCCCATGGCGGCCCACAGCCGTCCGCCGGCCCCGGCCGCGGCGCCCTCCGCCCGTACCAGACGGCGCAGACAGTCGACGACATCCTCGGTGGTGGCGTCGGAGACGTAGTACGGATACGGCTTCACCTGGAGCACCACCCGCTCGGCGCGCCCGTGGTGGAGCACATGGTCGATGAGGACGAGGTCGGGGAGCAGCTCCCGCCCGGCGTTGTCCGCCACCACGCACAGCGTGGCCGGGGAGCCGACGGGCAGCAGCGACCACAGCGCCTCCGAGTCGTCCGCGACCAGTGGCGGGGTCTCGGCGCCGTGCGGGTCCGCTGCCGATGAGGAGATGCGGAAGCCCAGGTCCGCGCGGTTGCCCCAGAGTGAGCCGTGCACCAGCGCGGCCGCCTGTTCCCCGGCGGGTTTGCGCAGGATGTCGTCGAGCGTGGCCAGTTCGGCCTCGGTCTCGGGGGTGTCCAGCTCGGCCTGTTTGAAGGGGCGGAACGGGTCGACGCCCCGCCAGGGGCCGTCCGCGAAGTAGCCCACCGCCTCCAGGAGCCGGCGGTAGAAGTAGCTCTCCGCCCACAGGAACGGGACGTCGAACCAGGACCGGCCGAAGTGCTCCCGGCCCCATGCCGCCCACCGGTCGTGGTCGTACGCGGTGGGCGGGAGCGGGGCGATGGTGCCCTCGGCGGCGTTGTCGCGCAGCGCGTCGAGGGCGCGGTGCTGTCCGGGGCCGTACGGGAAGGCGTAGCGCACCTTCTCGATCAGTGCGGGATGGCGCTCGGCCAGCACACTCCGGGCGAACGATCCGGGCTCATCGCTGCGGATCACGGGCGCGTCGACGGTGTCGGACATGGCAGCCAGGGTCGCACACCGCGCGGTGGCGCGGCGGGGTCACCACCAGTGCGCGCGGCGGGGTCACCACCAGTGCGCGCGGCGAGGTCACCAGTGCGCGGGGCGGGTGAGGGACGGGGGCAGCCGGGTGGCGGCGTCGCCCTTGGCCGCGTTCAGCTGGGCCTGGGTGAGGAAGACGGCTCCCCGCAGGTCGGCCCCGCTCAGGTCGGCGTCGCGGACGTCGGCCCCGATCAGATCGGCCGCCGTCAGATCGGCCCGGGTGAGGTTCGCCGCGATGAGACGGGCGCCGCGGAGGTTGGCGCCCCGCAGATCGGCTCCCCTCAGGTCGGCGCCGATGAGATCGGCTCCCCTGCGGTTCTTCTTGCCCGGGATCCGGGCCCGTACCAGCTCGCTCGTGCGCAGCAGCAGCTGATTGACCCGGTCGCGGTGGGCCGCCACATCGAGCTCCCTCAGCTCCGGGGCGCTGCCGAGGGTGAGGCGCTCGGTCTCCCGCAGCGCCTCGCGCAGTGCGCCGTGGACGGGCCGGGCGGCCGGCAGGGCCAGCGCCTCGGTGAGGTACCAGAGCAGCTCGTGCAGATGGCGCATGACGGGGAAGACGGCGAACATCTCGGAGGCCGTCCCGGGGTGCCGCCGCCAGTCGCGGCCCTCGAAGGTGAGCTGGGAGACCTTCTGCCCGGCGCCGAAGCAATCGTAGACCGTGCAGCCCGGGAAGCCCTCCTCGCGCAGCCGGGAGTGGATTCCGCAGCGGAAGTCGGACCGGAGGTTGCGACAGGGCTCCCCCGCGTCCTTGCCGATCGCGAAGTCCGTGGAGGCCGCGAAGGGCAGGGCGACACAGCACAGCCCGAAGCAGTCGGCGCAGTCGGCCCGCAGGGCGGGGCGGTCCGCGGCGGCCGGGCCGGCGGAGGGGGTTTCGGTCGTATCTGACACCGTGCGTGGTCTCCCGCGTGGACAAGAGCACCGCGGTACGGGCGATGCTCGACGACGTTGCATTGTCGCAAGCGGGCTCAGCCGGGCTCAGCCGGGCTCAGCCGGGAATGATCAGGTCGATTCCATAGGCGGCGATCGCCAGGCAGGCGGCGAAGCACACCACCGCCGTGGCCGCCGCCACCGTGTCGAGACGGCCGCGGCGCGCCCCGTGGCGCGGTGTGCCGCCACCGGCGCGGGCCCAGGCGGCGACGCCGAGGGAGAACATCACCACCACCAGGACGGTGACCCCGAGGCTGACCCCGAAGACCCCGCCGATCGTGCCCCAGGTGGTGCCCATCCGGATCAGCTCCTTGACGAGGGTCGTGGCCGGGTCAGACGGTCGTGTCCAGGGTGGGCTCGGCGGACTCGGGGACGCGCGGCTCGTTCACGTTGTCCGGGTTCACCGGGCGCCGGCGCGAGAGCACGTAGAAGCCGACCGCCGCCGCGACGGCGACGCCCGCCACCAGGGCCACCCCCGCGCTGCCCCGGCCCGCCACCCAGGCCGCGACCCCTCCCACGGCCGCCGCCGCGGGCAGGGTCAGCAGCCAGGACACCGCGATCCGCCCGGCGATCCCCCAGCGCACCTGGGCCAGTCTGCGGCCGAGCCCGGCGCCCAGGATGCCGCCCGTGCACACCTGGGTGGTGGACAGCGGGAAGCCCAGGTGGGAGGAGGCCAGGATCACCGAGGTGGCGCTCGTCTCGGCGGCGAAGCCCTGAGGGGGCTGGATGTCGGTCAGCCCCTTGCCCATGGTCCGGATGATCCGCCACCCGCCGACATAGGTGCCCAGCGAGATCGCCAGACCGGCGCTGAGCACCACCCACCACGGGGGTCCGGAGCCGTGGCCGAGCACGCCACCGGCGATGAGGGTGAGGGTGATGACCCCCATCGTCTTCTGCGCGTCGTTGGTGCCGTGGGCGAGGGCCACCAGGGACGCGGATCCCACCTGGCCCGCGCGGAAGCCCTTCCGCGCCACGGGGGCGGGCGCGCGGTGGGTGATCACATACGCGAGGTAGGTCGCCAGCACGGCCACCACACAGGCCACCACCGGTGAGGCGACCGCCGGAACCACGACCTTCTCGACGATCGCGGTGAAGCGCACCGCGGATTCCCCGGCGCCCACCCACACCGCGCCGATCAGCCCGCCGAACAGGGCGTGCGAGGAGCTCGACGGCAGCCCGGCGAGCCAAGTGATCATGTTCCAGAGGATGGCTCCGATCAGCCCCGCGAAGATCATGACCGGGGAGACCTTGGCGTCGTCGACGATGCCGCCTGAGATCGTCTTGGCCACTTCCGTGGAGAGGAAGGCCCCGGCCAGATTGAGCACCGCGGCGACGAGGACGGCGAACCGGGGTGACAGCGCCCCCGTGGCGATGGACGTGGCCATCGAATTGGCCGTGTCGTGGAAGCCGTTGGTGAAGTCGAAGGCCAGTGCCGTGAGGATGACGGCCACCAGAAGGAAGGAGACGGAATCCATTCCCGACCTCCCGCACCAGGAGTGGTCCGGCATATCGATCGCGTCGGACCGTCTCGTGACGACCGCTGTCTGATGTCCACGCTAAGCGCGGTGTCAGACGGGCGCCAACGCTGGCGCCCGTCCCAACGGCCGGGCCGGGTCGGCGCCGTGGGATACGGCCCCCGCCCGGCTCCGGTGCCGTACCGCCCCGCCGGTCGGACAGCTCACCGGCAGCTCAGGGAGGGGCGGGCGTTGAGCGTGCGCACATCGCCGCCCGTGGTGTCCCGGTAGGTGTCGGTGACGCGGGCGAGCTCCTCGGGGGTCCGCGCACCGGCCCGGTTCATGGCCCGATTCGCCCGTACGACGGCCGCCGTCGCCTCGCGGCGCTCGGTCTCGTAGCGGGCCAGCGCGGTGGGCACATCGTCCGCCCGCGCGAGTTCGCGGGCCAGGACGCGGGCGTCCACGACGGCCTGGGACGCGCCGTTGGCCCCCACCGGATACATCGGATGCGCGGCGTCGCCGAGCAGGGTCACCCGGCCGCTCCCCCACCACGGCAGCGGCTCCCGGTCGACCATCGGGTATTCCAGGATCTCGTCCCCGCCGGTCAGCAGACCGGGCACATCGAGCCAGCCCAGCCGCCAGTCCTCGAAGTACGGCAGCACATCGGCGAGCCGCCCGGCCTGGTTCCAGGCCGCCTCCCCGGTGAGCGGCCCGGGCTCGGACATCCGCACCTGGCAGACCCAATTGACCCGGCCGCCGCCGATCGGATACGCGACCAGTTCGGCATCCCCGTCGCGCACGATCACCATCGAGCGCCCGGTCAGAAACGGCTCGGCCGGTGTCGTGCCCCGCCACATCCGGATACCCGACCACAGCAGCGGACCGTCCTGCGGGTGCAGCGCGGCGCGGACCGCCGAGTGCAGCCCGTCGGCGCCGATCAGCGCCCGCGCGGCCGTCTCCTCGACCGTCCCCGTCGCCCGGTCGAGGACGCGCACGCGTACGCCCTCCCGCTGCCCCGAGTCGTCGAATCCCACCACCCGCGCCCCGGTGCGGACGGCGTCCGCGCCCAGGCGCTCGCGGACCGCCGCGAGGAGCAGCCGCTGGAGCTCCCCGCGGTGGACCGAGTACTGCGGCCAGCGGTAGCCCTGGGCCAGGCCCCGCGGCTCGGTGAAGATCCGCGTGCCGAACCGGTCGCAGTACACGTTCTCGGCGGTGGCCACGCCGATGGCGGCGAGCTCGTCGCCGAGGCCGAGTTCGATGAGCTCGCGCACGGCGTGCGGCAGCAGATTGATCCCGACGCCGAGCGGCCGGATCTCACGGGCGCTCTCGACGACCACCGTCTCGACCCCGGCCGCGTGGAGGCTCAGGGCGGTGGCCAGCCCGCCGATCCCGCCCCCGGCGATGAGCACACGCATCACTCGGCTCCGGCCTCGGAGCGGACCTCGGGGCAGTCCTCGGGGCGGATCTCTGGGCGGTCGATGATGCGCAGCCAGGTGCCGTCCGGCTGGCGGCGGGCCACCTGCACCCGGCCGCCGGTGTTGTCGGCGGGGCGGGTCGAGGTGAGGGCCAGATCGCCGTAGCGGACGGTCGGCAGCGCCTCCTCCACCCGGAAGGGGCGCGGGGCGTGCGCCAGCATCCGCTCGCAGACGGCGCGGATCGCCTCGCGGCCAACGGTCGTGGCACCCGGCGGGTAGGCGAGCACCGCGTCGGGCTCGTACAGCTCGGCCAGCCCCTCGGCGTCCCCGGCGTTGGCGCGCTCCACGAACAGCCGGGCCAGATCCTCAGGGGTGGTGGCGCGGGCACGGGTCTCGGTCATGATCGACTCCTTTCGTCCACCTCCACCCTCCGGCAGGCGCGACCAGAAGTCCAAGAGATGGTTGGTCTGGTTGCTAGAATCATTGGTTATGGAGCTGCGGCAGCTTGAGTACTTCGTGGCGGTGGCCGAGGAGCGGAACTTCACCCGGGCCGCGGAGAAGGTGCGTGTGGCCCAGCCGGGGGTCAGCGCACAGATCCGCCGGCTGGAGCGCGAGCTGGGCGAGCAGCTACTGGACCGCTCGGGCCGCTCGGTGCGGCTGACCGAGGCGGGCGCGGCGGTGCTCCCGTACGCGCGGGCCGCGCTCGCGGCGGTGGCGGGCGCCCGGCTCGCGGTGGACGAGCTGACCGGGCTGCTGCGCGGGCATGTGGCGGTCGGGACGGTCACCTCGCACAGCCTGGATCTGCCGGGGCTGCTGGCGGAGTTCCACGACGCCCATCCGGCGGTGGAGATCACCCTCACCGAGGCCACATCGGATGAGCTGCTGGAGGGTCTGCGCACGGGACGGCTCGACGCGGCGATCGTCAGCGTGGGCGCCACGACCCCGGCCGGTGTCGAGCTGGAGGTGATCACGGATCAGCCGATCGTGGCCGCGGTCGGCCCCGACCATGAGCTCGCCGTGCACTCGGCCATCTCGCTGGACACCCTGCGGGGCCGTGCGCTGATCAGCCTGCCGCGCGGCACGGGGCTGCGCACCCGGATCGACGAGGCGTGCGCGGCCGCCGGTTTCACCCCGCACATCGCCTTCGAGGCCAGCGATCCGGAGGTGCTGGCGCAGCTCGCCGAGCGAGGGCTGGGCGCGGCGATCCTGCCCGGAGCGTTCGCCGAGGCGCGGTCGGACCGGCTGCGGTCGGTCCGCATCGACCGGCCGGCCCTGCGGGGGCGGCTGGCCTTCGCCTGGCGGGCGGACGGCCCGAGCGGCCCGGCCGGCCGGGCCCTGGTCGAGCGCGCCCGCACCGCCTTGGCATCCACCTCGGCCGCTGAGCGCGCCGCCGGGTGAGCACTCGCCTTCCGTGCGCACACCGCACTCCCCGTTGACAGCTCACCAGTGCGGATTCCACAATTGCGCCCATGATCAGGCACCGGTTCGACGCGACGGGACTTCTACGCGCCCCGGACCGGACCGGGTGTGAGCGCTCGGGCCTCTAACCGGGACTCTCCGCATCCCGCGGCCACCGCCCCCGCGCCCCCGAAGCCACGCCGGTCATTCCTCTCGCGATCGCCGGTCGTCCCCTGACGATCCGGACATCGCGACGCTCCGGAGGACAATCCCGTGGTCTCCCCCGCGGCACGAGGGCACCTCCCCACCCCGCCTGCCCCCCTGTCCGCTGTCACGCACGAGGAGACGCCATGACCGTCGTCGACACTCCACCCACGACTCTGCGCGAAGCCACCATCCCGCCGGACGGCATGTACGAGGGCCCGCGCATCCTGCGGCGGCTGCCCGAGGGATGGGAGGAGCGTCCGTACGAACGGTTCGAGATCGTGCCCCTCGGACGCGTCATCGGCGCCGAGATCCGCGGCCTCGACCTCTCCCGGCCGCTGGAGCCCGCGCTGCGCGAGGAGCTGAACCGCGCCCTGCTGGAGTGGAAGGTGCTCTTCTTCCGCGGCCAGCACCTCACCTCCGAGCAGCAGCGCGGATTCGCCCGCCACTGGGGCGAGTTGGAGACCAATCCACTGCTCGCCGCCGGTTCCAGCGAGGACGTGGTCCGCTTCGACAAGGCGTCCGGCACCACGCCGACCTTCGAGAACATCTGGCACACCGACGTCACCTTCCGCACCCGGCCCGCGCTCGGCGCCGTGCTCCAGTTGCGCGAGGTGCCGCCGGTGGGCGGGGACACCATGTGGGCCGACATGGCGGCGGCGTACGACAACCTCCCGGCGGAGGTGAAGGAGCGCGTCGACGGCGCCACCGCCGTTCACGACGTCATCCCCGGCTTCATCCGCTTCTACGGACCGGAGCGGCTGGCCCCGTTCCAGGAGATGTTCCCGCCGGTGGAACACCCGGTGGTGCGCACCCACCCGGAGACCGGCCGGCGGATGCTGTTCGTCAACACCTCCTTCACCACCCGGATCACCGGGATGGAGCGGGAGGAGAGCGACCGGCTGCTGAGCTTCCTGTGCCGGCAGGCGCATGTCCCGGAGTACCAGGTGCGCTTCCACTGGCAGCCGGGCGACATCGCGTTCTGGGACAACCGCGCCACACAGCACTACGCGGTCAACGACTACGCCCCGCACCGCAGGGTCGCCGAACGCGTCGCCATCGAGGGCGACCGGCCGTTCTGACCTCGGCCGCTCCGCCACGGCCCCTGATCCGGCGATTTTCGGCCATCCGCGCGAGCCCGTACCCGGCGCGGGCTTGTTCCCGGCGGATGAAACGATGCACGGCAGCGGCCACATCGGAGGTATAACCATTGCGGAGTGGTCAGTTGACGAGCCGATGGAAGGGGACGGGTGCGATACCGGGTCCTGGGGGCGCTTGAGCTGCGCGACGGCGAGGGGTGGGCATCCCTGGGGCCGGCCAAGTGGCGGACGCTGCTCGCGGTGCTGCTGTGCCACGCCAACCAGACCGTCTCCACCGAACGGCTCCTGGACGAGCTCTGGGGCGAGGACCGGGCGCCCCAGAGCGCCACCAAGCTGCTGCAGACCTATGTCTCCCGGCTCCGCCAGACCCTGGGCGACGAGGCCGGGAAGACCCTGATCACCGAGAAGCAGGGCTACAAGGCGCAGGGCTACCGACTGGCGGTGGAGGCCGCCGAGTTCGACGCCCACCGCTTCGAGCAGCTCGTCGAGGAGGGGCGGCGGGCCCTCGACCGGGAGGCGCCCGAGACCGCGGCGGAGCGGCTGCGCGAGGCGCTGGCGATGTGGCGCGGCACCCCGTTCGCCGATGTGCCCCCGGCCCCGGCGGTGACGGCGGAGGCCACCCGGCTCGAGGAGTGCCGGCTGCAGGCCGTGGACGCCCGGATCGACGCGGACCTGCGGTGCGGGCGCCATACGGCCGTCCTGGGCGAGCTGGAGGCGCTCACCGCCGAGCATCCCTTCCGCGAGGAGCTGCGCGGCCGGCTGATGCTGGCGCTGTACCGGTCCGGGCGGCAGGCCGACGCCCTGGCCGCCTACCGCGATCTGCACCGGCTGCTGAGCGAGGAGCTGGGGGTCGAGCCGACCCCGCCGCTGCGCGACCTCCACGAGCGGATCCTGAACGCCGACGCCTCCCTAATGGCCGCGCCCGCCCCGGATGCGGACCGGCCCGACCCCGCCGCCGCTGCCCGCAAGGCCCACCGGGGCCCACGCCAACTGCCGCCCGCCAGCCCCGCGTTCACCGGCCGCCACGGCGAGGTCGCGGTGATCCGGGCGCTGATGGACGCGGCCGGGGACCCGGAGGCGGGCGAGGGCGGACGGTCCATGGTGCTCGCGGCCATCGACGGCACCGGCGGGGTCGGCAAGTCGACCCTGGCCATTCACGCCGCGCACCAGCTCGCCGACCGCTTCCCCGACGGCCAGCTCTATGTGGATCTGTACGGGGCGACCGCCGGACAGTCGGCCCTGGACCCCGGCGAGGTGCTCGGCCGGTTCCTGCGCGCCCTCGGCGTGGACGGCTCCAGCGTGCCGACCGACACCGACGAGGCGTCCGCGCAGTTCCGTTCGCTGGCGGCGGGCCGGAGGCTGCTGGTGATCCTCGACAACGCCGCGAGTGTGGACCAGGTGCGGCCGCTGATCCCCGCCGGGCCGGGCTGCGCCGCGCTGGTCACCAGCCGCGAGATGCTGACCACCCTGGAGGGCGCCACCCATCTGCACCTGGATGTGCTCCCGCAGGACCAGGCGGTGGCGCTGCTGGAGCGGGTCGTGGGGGCGGAGCGGGTGCGGGCCGAGCCCGCCGAGGCGGCGGAGATCACCCGGCTGTGCGGCTGGCTGCCGCTGGCGCTGCGGATCGCCGGTGCCCGGCTGGCCGCCCGTCCCGCGTGGCCGCTGCGCACCCTCGTGACCAAGCTGACCGACGCCCGCGGCCGGCTGGACGAGCTGCGCTTCGGCGATCTGGCCGTCCGCGTCAGCTTCCAGGTGAGCTACGAGGGCTTCCGGCTCGGCCGGCGCTCCGACGACCTGGACGCGTTCCGCGCCTTCCGGCTGCTCAGCCTGGTGCACGGGCACGATGTGAGCCTGCCGGTGGCCGCCGCGCTGCTGGACCTGCCCGCCGACCGCACCGAGAACGCGCTGGAGCGGCTGGTCGACGCCCAGCTCCTGGAGAGCCGGGACTCCGTCCGCTACCACATGCACGATCTGCTGCGGCTGTTCGCGTCGGAGCAGGCGGAGCAGGAGGAGCCCGCGGCGGAGCGCTCGGCGGCGCTGGAGCGGGCGCTGTCCTGCTACGCGGCCACCGCCCAGCAGGCGGTCACCCTGCTCGACCCGCTCCGCCCCTGGCCCCGGCACCCGGTCGAGGGCCCGGCGGTGCCGCTGACCGGCCAGGACGAGGCGGAGAGCTGGCTGAAGGACGAGCTGCCCAATCTGCTGGCCGCCGTCGCGCACGCGGCCGAGCCCGCCCAGCCCGAGCCGATCGCGCGCCTGGGGCTGCGGCTGGCGCGGGCGCTCCAGTGGTTCCTCTTCCCCCGGGCCCACGCCCAGGATCTCCAGACGGTCAACGAGCTGGCCCTCGAGACCGCCCGCCGCCTGGGCGACCCGGAGAGCGAGGCATGGGCGCTGGACGGCCTCTCCGCCGCGTACTGGCTGCAGCACAGCTATGACGAGGTACGCACCGCCCTGGAGTCGGCGCTGGAGATCTGGCGCGAACTGGGCCACCGGGAGGGCGAGTTGCGCACCGCGTGCAATCTCGCGGACGCGCTGTGCGAACTGGGCCTGTACGAGGAGGCCATCACGGTGCAGGAGCGGCAGTTGGCCCTCGCCCGGGAGGCCGGGGATCTACCGGCCGAGGTGATCGGCCTGGGCAACCTCGGCCGGGCCCACCGGGGCCTGGGCCGTCCCGAGGACGCCCTGACCTGTTTCAAGGAGAGCCTGGAGTACGCCCGCCGCACGGGCAACATCCACCATGAGGGCTTCGCCCTCTACGAGATCGGGATCACCTACATGGAACAGGGCAGGTTCCCCGAGGGCCGGGCCCATATGGACCAGGCCCTGCCCGTGTGGAAGCGCCCCGGTACGTACGAGAGTTGGCGCGGGCACACCTGGAGCGGGCTCTTCCCCGCCTGTATGACCCTGCAGATCGGCCCCGGCCCGCGCTGAGGCGGGATCCGGGGCGGACGTCGGGCGAAGCGGCCGGGGCTACGGCTTGCGGGCCACCCCGCCGTAGGCCCAGACCCGGCTCGGGTCGGACTCGGCGCCGATGCCGGGGCGCCAGGAGGGCAGTTGCACCAGCCCCGGGGCGAGCAGGTCGAGCCCGGTGAAGAACTCCATGATCCCGGCCCGGTCGCGGGCGACCAGGGACACCGGGCCCTCGAAGCTGATGACCTCCCAGTCCCGGTCGGTGTCGAGGGTGAAGTCACCGGTGGCGTGGGAGAGGACCAGACAGCTGCCGGGCGCGGCCCAGTCCATGAGCCGGCGGACGATGCCGACGGGGTTCGCCAGGTCCTCGATGTAGTCGAGGACGAGCGTCAGCAGGATCGCGACCGGCTGTGCGGGGTCGAGCAGCCGGCGCAGCTCCTCATGGCCCAGGAGGTCCTCGGGCGAGCGGATGTCGGCCTTGACCATCGTGGTGCCGGAGACGGAGAGCCGGGCCTGGCCGTGGCTCGCCACGATGGGGTCGTTGTCGGCGTAGACCACCCGGGCCCGGGGATTCACGGCCTGGGCGATTTCATGCACATTAGGGGTCGCCGGCAATCCCGCGCCGATATCCAGGAATTGGCTGATCCCATTGGCGGCGAGATGACGGACGGCACGGTGCAGAAATCTCCGATTGGAGAGCGCGGTGTCGCGGACTTCCGGTGCGACACCGAGAAATCGCTGAGCCTGCTCGTAATCGGCGAGGTAATTGTCCTTGCCGCCGACGAGATAGTTGTAGACCCTGGCCGGGTTCGCCTCGCTGACCGCAAGACGTCCGTGGTCGGCCGGCCGCCACTCCCTCGTCCTGAGCCCGATGCCGGGTCCGCTGCTCTTCATCGTGATTCCCTTACCACTAGCACTGCCTCGCCTCACCGCCGACGGCTTGCGGATCACTGCGGGTGCGGAGCCGCGCCCGGACGCCACGTGACCGTCTTCCTCGGCCCCGGTTCGGCCCAGGCGACCGGATCCCGCGCCCACAGATGGAAGGGCAGGTCGACATCCGCGGACACCCGGCTGAGCTGGCCCCAGGAGTACGCGCCGGAGTGGGCCGCGGTGGCCTGGAGTGCCGCTTCGAGACAGGCACGGGCGGTGCGTTCGGCCCGGCAGGTGCCGCTCGGGCCGGACCCCTCCACCCCGCCGCAGAGCTGGAAGGTGCTCCAGGCGTAGAGGGGTTCGTCCTCGACATGAGGCTGATGCTGCTGGTCGACGTTCACAGGTCCTCTCCAGACGCGTCCCTACCGGGCGGCTGTAGCGATGCGTCCAGCATGGAAGAGGGCGGATCAGCGGCGGTATACCGGCGGTAAAGCGGCGGCCGCGGCGGCTCGACCGGGTCCGCCCCGGTCGGGGTACCGCCGCGGCCGCATCGCGTTCCGCGTGAGAAAAGGCCCTGGTCACACACCATATGGCGGCATGGCGTGGGCCCGGGGCCGCCCGGTCACTCGGCGAGCCAGGCCAGGACCTCGCGGTTGATCCGCTCGGGCCGCTCCAGGTGGAGGAAGTGCCCGGTGCCGTCGACCAGTTCCATCCGCGAGCCCGCGGGCAGGTGGTCCCCGGCCCCCTGGACCACATCGGCGCCGATGCAGCCGTCGTCGGTGCCGTGCAGATAGAGGATGGGGACCTCTCCGGTCCGGGTGACGGCCTCCTGCTCGGCCGCGTACGCCGCCACATGGCGCGACGGGTCGAACAGCGCCCGGTAGTAGCCGATCGCGGCGGCGAGGTGGGCCGGGTCCCGCAGGCTCTCCTTGACGTGCGCGATGTCCTCGGCGGCGTCCTTGTACCCGGGCGACCAGTCGCGCCACAGGCCGTCGATCAGGGCCATGTCGTGCGCCGCCGCGCCGGCCTCGGCCAGCGGCGTCTGGAACAGGAAGATGTAGAAGGAGCGCTTGAACTGGCCGTAGTCATAGTTGAAGAAGTCGGCCAGCACCCCGCCCAGCGGGGGCACCGACATCGTGACCGCGCGCCGCCAGCGCTCGGGGGCGCTGCCGGTGGCGCCGTACGCGGCGATGGCGCCCCAGTCGTGGCCGATGAGCACGGCGTCGCCGTCGCCGCCGAACGCCTCGTGGAGCGCGTTGGCGTCCGCGGCGATCGCCCCCGCCTGGTAGGCGCCGTCGGCGGGGATGCCGCTGGGCGCGTAGCCCCTCATGAAGGGCGCTACGGCGTGGTAGCCCGCGTCCGCCAGCTCGGGAAGCAGATGACGCCAGGAGTGCGCGGAGTCCGGGAAGCCGTGCAAGCAGAGCGCCAATGGGGCGTCGGCCGGGCCCGCTTCGAAATACCCGAAATCAAGTCCATTTGCGTTGATGTTCTTCAGCTCTGTCACGCCCGAGGATGCTAATGCACCGTCAGGACGCCGTCCATGTATGGCCGGAACGGGCTGCGCGCCGGGCCCGGGAAGTGGCAGACTGCGCGATACCGTCCGGAAATTCGATGACGCACCGCGTGTTTTCGCCGGCCGAGCCCCAGGGAGGCCCGATGACCAGCCCGAGCAGCCCCGTCGCGGACCACCGCGATGCGATGATGCACCGCGGATTCCTCTACCGCGACGAGGAGGAAGTGGTCGACGTCTGCGTCCCGTTCCTCCGCGAGGGCCTGGAGGCGGACGACGCCGTGGCCGTCGTCGCGGCCACCTCCAACATCGACGCGCTGCGGGACGCGCTCGGGCAGGACGCCAAGGCGGTGCAGTTCGAGGAGGCGCTCAGCTGGTACCAGCACCCGGTCAAGACCATCGCCGCCTATGACTCCTTCGTGAAGGCCGAGAAGCCGCGCCGGGTCCGGGTGATCGCCGAACCGGTGTGGCAGGGCCGCACCCCGCTCGAGGTGGTGGAGTGGGCGCGCTACGAGTCGATCGTCAACGCGGCCTTCGCCCACTCCGGCGCCCGCGCCATCTGCTGCTACGACCGGCGTCTGCTGCACCCCGAGATCCTCGCCTACGCGCGCCAGACCCACCCCGAGATCATCGACGGCCACGGGCCGGAGAAGAGCGACGCCTACACCGACCCCGGCCCGTTCAGCGCCACCTGCGACCGGCGCCCCCTGCCGTCCGCCCCGCGGACGGCCGAGTCCGTGTCGATCGTCTCGACCGATCTGGACGCCGTGCGCACCTTCGTGGCCGAGCGGGCGAGCCGGCACGGCATGGGGCATGACGCGCTGCGCAACATGATCGCGGCCGTGAGCGAGGTGTCCATCACCGCGATCCGGCACGGCGATGCCCCGGCGCGACTGAGCACCTGGGTCCACGACGGCGATCTGGTCTGCGAGATCTCCGGGCCCGGCCACTGGTACCCGGACGCGCTGTGGGGCTTCACCCCGCCGGCCGACTCCGAGCCCGGGTTCGGACTGTGGGGTGTCCGCATGCTGTGCGACGTGGTGCAGATGCAGGCCGACGCGGACGGCACCCTGATCCGGCTGCGCACCCGGATCTGACGCCGCGTCGGCCCGCCCGCACACGCACGACCCGGGTGGAAGATCCGCCAGGACTTGAGGCGGGCGACGCCACGCCCGGCCGGGGAGGGGCGCGGTCAGACCTGCGCCTGGCCTCCGTCGACGAACCATTCGGCGCCGTTGACGAAGCTGGAAGCGTCCGAGGCCAGGAACGTCGCCACGGCGGCGATCTCATCCGGGCGGCCGATCCTGCCGAGCGGCACCTCCGAGGCGAACTGGTGGAGGTCCGGGCCTACGGCGCCGACCAGGCCCGGGGTCTCGGTCGGGCCGGGGCTCAGCACGTTCACCCGGAACTTCCGTTCCTGCGCGCTGAGCGCCCAGCTGCGCACCAGGTTGCGCACCGCTGCCTTCGATGCGCCGTAGATCTCCAGGCTCGGTCCGGGGCGGAGGACGGTGGTCGATCCTGTCACGACGATCGAGGCGCCGTCCGACAGCAGGGGCAGCGCCTTCTGCACGGTGAAGATCGTGCCCTTCACGTTCGTACCGAAGGTGGCGTCGATGGCTTCCTCTGTGATCTCACCGAGACGCTGAGGGACAGCGCTGCCGGCGTTGGCGACAAGCACGTCGATGCGGCCCGCCTCCTCGCGCACGACCGAGTAAAGGTCATCGAGGTCCGTCTGTACCGAAACGTCGGTCCGCACACCGGTGGCCGCCGGCCCGATCTCAGCGACGGCCGCGTCGAGCGGCTCCTGACGGCGACCGGCCAGGAACACCCGTGCCCCCTCCGCGGCGAACCGCCTGGCGATGGCAAGCCCAATGCCGCTGTTGGCTCCGGTGACCACCGCCACCTTGCCTGCGAGTACTTCCGTCATAACGCGCCCACTCCTCAATTCTTGACTGGTTCGTCCATAACGCTAACCGTTATGGACGAACCAGTCAAGAATGGCTAAGCTGTCCCCATGGCACGACCTAGGAAGTTCGACGAGCAGCAGGTACTGGACACTGCCCGGGAGCGGTTCTGGTCGGGTGGGTACGCCGCCACGCGTATGGAAGACATCGCCGAGGCAACCGGGCTCGGCAAAGGCAGCCTGTACGGCGCCTTCGGCGGAAAGCAGGAACTGTTCCACCGCGTGTTCGACGATTACTGCGGCTCCGTCGTCGATGCTGTGAGCCGGCAGCTGCGCGGCAACGACGCGGACGCCTACGCGCGGCTGTCCGCCCACGTGTACGCGGTGGCGGCGGCGACTGCCGCGGACACCGCCCGCCGCGGATGTCTGTTGGCCAAGGGCGCCGCCGAGCTGGCCGAACACGACGAGACGGTGGCCAAGCGGGCGCGCGCGGCCATCGAGGCGCTGCGGGCGCTACTGGAGGACGACATCGCAGCCTGTCAGCGCAATGGCGATCTTGCCGCGGACGCGGATCCGGGAAAGCTGGCCGCGCTGGTGCTCGCCGTACTGCGCGGCATTGAAGCGCTGGGCAAGGCCGGAGCGAGCGAGGAGACGCTGACCGATATAGCCCGGACAGCCCTTGCCGTACTGCCCCGCCCCGCTCACTGAGCTTCTTCACACCCACCGGATCATCCGTATCCGCGAACGCCCGGCAGCGCGCCCTCATCGCCCAAGGGCTCGCCCAGGAGTCGGACCTCCTGTTGCTGGACGAGCCCACCACGGGACTCGACCCCGAGGCACGAGAGCGGATCGCGACGCTGCTGACGGAGCTGGTCACCGACGGAGTGACCGTCGTCCAGGCCACCCACGACCTGGAAGCCGCACGCTCGGCCGACGCCTGCCTCCTGCTCCACGACGGTCACCTGGTCGGACAGGGGGACCCCGAGCAGCTTCTCACCGCCTCGACGCTCGCCCGGATCTGGCAACCGGCGTGAGACGGCGGTGACCACGCCTACCGTGACCATCACCGCCACACCTGTCGTGGCCACTTCACCAGCCCTGGAGACCGGCCTGCTGGCCGCCGTGGACCGGAGCTGCGACGTGACGCGATGACGACGGTCGCTCGTAGCGGACCACGGGCTTGCCATAGCGCGTAGTGGGGCGGTGAGGCGGGTGGGACTCGAACCCACGGCCGACGGATTATGAGTCCGCCGTGTCCGGCTTCCCGCTCGCTGCCCGATGCCGCCTCCGCGCCGGGGTGGGGCCCGGGCCGTGCCGGTCATGGCTGCCGGCCTGGCGGGCAGCGTCGGTGCCGGATGCGGCCGGGCCGGTGCGGAGCGACACTGGCGGGGAGGGCAACAGCCGTGATGCGGAGTGTGCGTATGGATGGGCTGCCATCCGTCTGGGAGAGCGCGCGATGAACACGCCCCACCGGCGCCGGGACGCCCAGGGCACCCCGAGGGTGCGGGACCTGCCCACCCGCATCGACGCCACCGGCACCCGACGGGAGACGGACGCGCTGGGGAGCGTCGAGGTCCCGGCCGACCGGTACTGGGGCGCCCAGACCCAGCGGGCCCTGGTCCACTTCGCGATCGGTGACGACCGCGTGCCCAAGGCGGTCTACCACGCGTACGGCTATGTGAAGAAGGCCGCCGCGCTGGTCAACGGCCGGGAGGGGCGGCTGGCCGGGTGGCAGGCGGATCTGATCGCGCATGTGGCCGACGAGGTGGTCTCCGGCGCGCTGGACGACCACTTCCCGCTGTATGTGTGGCAGGCCGGCTCCGGCACCCAGACCCATATGAACGTCAACGAGGTCATCAGCAATCGGGCGATCCAGCTGGTCGGCGGCGTCCTGGGCAGCAAGGAGCCGGTGCACCCCAACGACCACGTCAATCTGGGCCAGTCCTCCAACGACACCTTCCCCACGGCCATGCACATCGCCGCGGTGCGCGTCCTGCACGACCCGCTGCTGCCACAGGTCAGCCTGCTCCAGGAGGCCATCGCCGCCAAGTCCCGCGCCTGGTACGACATCGTCAAGACCGGCCGCACCCATCTGCGGGACGCGGTCCCCCTCTCCGTGGGGCAGGAGTGGTCCGGCTACGCCGCCCAGCTCTCCGACGCCCTGGAGCGGCTGCGGGCCACCCTGCCGGATCTGTACCAGCTCGCCATCGGTGGCACGGCGGTCGGCACCGGTCTGGGCGCCCCCGAGGGCTTCGGCCCGGCGGTGGCGCGGGAGATCGCCGGGGCCACCGGCCATCCGTTCAAGGTGGCGTCCAACTCCTTCGCGGCGCAGAGCGGTGTGGACACCATGGTGGCCGCCTCCGCGGGGTTGCGGGGCCTCGCCGTCCCCTTGATGAAGATCGCCGACGATATCCGCTGGCTCGCCTCCGGCCCGCACGGCGGGATCGGGGAGCTGACGCTGCCCGCGAACGAGCCCGGCAGCTCCAGCATGCCCGGCAAGGTCAATCCGACCCAGTGCGAGGCCATGATGATGGTGTGCACCCAGGTGCTCTCCGACGACGGCGCCGTGGCACACGCGGGCACCCGGGGGAACTTCCAGCTCAACGCGGCACGGCCGCTGGTCATCAGCGACTTCCTGCACTCCGCGCGCATCCTCGCCGACGCCTGCGAGAAGCTGCGCGCGTACTGCGTCGAGGGCATCGAGCTGAACCGCGAGCGGATCGACGAGTATCTGGCCCGCTCGCTAATGCTGGTCACCGCGCTGTCCCCGCGGATCGGCCACGACAGGGCCGCCGAGATCGCCCGTAAGGCCGCGGCCGAGGGAACGACCCTGCGCGAGGCGGCCATCGCCAGCGGCCACATCGGCGCCGAGGACTTCGACCGGATCGTGGACCCCCGGAAGATGGCCCGCCTGCGCGACGGCTGAGCTCATCGGCGTATCCCGTGCTCGGCCAGCGGCCCCACCTCCAGACCCGCGGCCCGGCACTCCGCCACCACCGCGGGCAGCGCGGCCAGCGTGGCGCGCCAGCAGCCCGTGGCCGCGGCGCGGTCGGTGTCGTGCAGCAGAACGGTGGCCCCGCCGCGCAGATCGCGCCGTACGGCGGCGGCCACCGACCCCGCAGTGGCGTCCTCGGTCCAGTCGCGCCCCCAGGCCGACCAGAGGACGGGGGTGAGCCCGGCCCGTGCCGCCGCCAGCCACCGGCCGCCGGTGAGGATGCCGTACGGCGGCCGGTACCACCGCGGCACCGCGCCGGTGGCCAGCCGGATCGCACGGGCGGCCCCGGCCACCTCGTGGGCGTCCCTGGACACCGTGGGCAGCCAGGGGCGGCTGTGGGTCCAGCCGTGGACGGCGAGTTCATGGCCACGGCGGACGATCTCCAGCGTGGTGCGCGGGAAGCGCGTCACGCCGTCCCCCAGGACGAAGAAGGTGGCACGGACACCGAGCTCGTCGAGCACCTGGAGGAAGCGCGGGGTGGTGCGCGGATCGGGTCCGTCGTCGAAGGTGAGGGCCACGTGGTCGCGCCGTCCGCGGCCCGCCAGGGCGGGAAAGAGGGCGCGCCGGGGCCCGGGCAGCCAGGTACCGGCGGGGGCGATATGCGCGGCCGCCGCGAGCAGCGCGGCGTTGCGCACCAGGACACCGGAGCGGTGGCGCACGCTCATGGTGTTCCCTCGCCGCCGCCGGGGCTGCTCCGCCCGCCGGGCAGCGGTGTCCCGGTGTTCCGCGGCGGTCCGGGGACGGCCTGGTCCCAGCCGCCGCACATGGCGGGCGAGCGGGTCAGGCCCACGATGCCGGCCGCCATCAGCAGGATTCCGGCCACTTCGGGCACGATGCGCAGCCCCAGCTCGGTGCGCTCGCCGAACAGCACCCAGCCCAGCGCGATGCTGACCAGGGCGTCGCCGAGGGTGAGCGCGGGCTGTGAGGCGGCCAGGGTGCCCGCGCGCAGGGTGCTCTGCAGCAGCAGGAAGCTCAACAGTCCCACGGCGCACACCGCGTACAGCGGCCAGTCGGTGAGGACCGCGACCACCCCACCGGCGAACCGCCCGGTCAGCTCCTTGATCAGCGCCGCCGTGCAGGCGAAGCAGGCGGCAGTGGCGCTGCCGAGGGCGGCGGCGCGTGCGGCCCCGCGCAGCACCCGGGCCACCGCGATCAGGGCGCCCGCGGCGATGGCCACCACCACGCCCACGGGCATCCAGCGGCCGCCCAGCGCCGTGGGCGAGCCGCTGGAGGGGGCGGCCGCCACCAGGAAGAGCGCGAGCCCGGCGGCGAGCATCACGAACGACAGCCAGGTCCGGCCGTCCGGGCGGTGGCGGAACACCAGACTGCCGACCACCAGGGTGAACAGCAGCTCGCTGACCAGCAGCGGCTGGACCACCGAGAGCCGCCCGACCGCCAGCGCGCCCACCTGCGCCACCGCCGATGCCACCATCGCGGCGAGGCCGGCCAGCCAGAACGGGCGGCGCAGCAGCCGCGCCAGCCGCAGCAGGTTCCGCATCGGCCCGCCGTCGCCCCGCTCCTCCCGGGCCTGGTCCATCGCGGCCCGCCGCTGCAGTACCGAGGCCGCGCCGTTGCCCAGGGCGGACAGCAGGGCCAGCACGACGGTCAGGGCGCTCACCGGGGGTCACCCGAAGCGGGTGGCCAACCGGTGGTACAGCCGGGGGGCCAGGGCCCGGACCACCGCGGGCAGCCGCAACCAGGCCGGTACGTACACCTCGTCCCGCCCGCGCTCGACGGCGTCCCAGACCGCGTCGGCGATCCGCTCGGGCGGCAGCGGGCGGGGCAGTCGGCGGGTGTACGGGGCGCCGCGCCGGGCGAAGAACGGAGTGTCCACCACGCCGGGGACCACATGGGTGACACGCACACCGGCCCGGCTCAGCTCGTGGCGCAGGGCGTCGGCGAAGACGCCGAGCGCCGCCTTGGCCGCGGAGTACACCGCCTCGCCCCGCACCCCGACGGTCCCGGCCACCGAGCCGATCAGCACGATGTGTCCGCGCCGCTCGGCCTCCATCCGGGGGACGACCATGCGCACCAGGCGCATCGCGGCGAGCAGATCCACGCGGACCACCTGGTCGATGGCGGCGGGCGGCATGGTGGCGAAGGGGCCCGCCCAGCCCACACCCGCCCCCGCGACCAGCAGATCCACCCGTCCGGCGGCACGGAGGGCGTCCTGGACAAGCGCCTCCGGGCCCTCCGGCGCGGCCAGGTCGACGGGGAGGGCGAGGGCCGATGTCCTGGCGGCCACTCGGTCGAGCCGTTCCCGGTGGCGGCCGCTGACCAGCAGCCGCCACCCGCCCTCGGCCGCGATCCGGTCGGCGATGGCGGCCCCGATGCCCGAGGAGGCCCCGGTCACCAGCGCGACCCTCGTCCCGGTGGCTGCCGGATGCCCGGTGTCCCGCACATGGCCGCGATCCAGGGGGGTGTCCGGGAGGGGGCGGATCATGGCATCTCCCTGTCTCGCCGCCGACCGGCCGCTGGTCCTGGGTCACCGGCCGTCGAGCGCGCGGTTTGACGGCATGCGGAGCGGATACCTCCAGTGAGCCATGAGGAGCCGCCCCTCGCACCATCGGAGGTGGTCATGCACCCGCCGTCGGCACGCTTTCTCGTTGTCAGCGCCGGGATGGGAGCCGGACATGACGCGGTCGCCGCCGAGCTGGTCCGCAGGCTGGAGGACCGGGGTCAGGGGGCAGGCCGGGTGGATGTGCTGGAGTTGCTGCCGCACCGGATCGGGGCGGGGCTGCGTTCCTTCTATCGGACGACCATCCGCCGCGCCCCGGTGGTGTACGAGGGCATCTACCGGGCGTTCTTCCGCCCCGGCAGGGGCCCCCGGCCGGGCAGCGCCCCGCTGGCCGCGCTCGCCGAGGACCGGCTGCTGGCCCTGGTGGAGCGGGAGCGGCCGGATGTCGTCGTCCCGGTGTTCCATCTGGCCGCTCAGCTCACCGGCAGGCTGCGGGCGCGCGGGGCCCTGGGGGTGCCCAGCGCGGTCGTGGTGACGGATTTCGCGGTGCACCGCCAGTGGCTGCACCCGGGCAACGATCTGCATCTGTGTGTCACCCCGGACGCCGCGGACACGGTACGCCGGGCGCTGGGCCGCCCGTCGGTGGTCACCGGACCGGTGGTGGCGTCGCGCTTCTTCGGCCCGGCACGGGGGGCGGCGCGGTGGCGGCGGCACCTGGGCGCGCTCGGGCCCAGGAGGCCGCCGGTGCTGCTGTCCGTGGGCGCGTGGGGCGCGGGCACACGCGTGGCGGACACCGCGCGGCTGGTGTCCGGGGCGGGGTATCTGCCGGTGGTGCTGTGCGGCCGGGACGAGCGGCTGCGGGCCGAGCTGTCGCGCCGCCCGGGAGTGGCGGCCCTCGGCTGGGAGCCGGACATGCCGGGTCTGCTGGCCGCCGTACGGGCCGTGGTGGACAACGCGGCCGGTCAGACCGCGCTGGAGGCGCTGGCCACCGGGGTGCCCGTGATCGGCTACCGCCCCATTCCGGGCCATGGTCGCGAGGGCGTCCGGCGGATGGCGGCGCTGGGGCTCTCGGACCACGCGCGGGACTCGTGGGAGCTGGTGCGGCTGCTCGATGGGCTCACCGAGCCCTCCGCGTGGCGGGATCGCCGTGTCGCGGCGGGCCACCGGCTGTTCGCCGACGACGCCGCCGTCCGGCTGACCGACGCGGTCGCCCGAACGGCCGCGAGGTGAATTTCCGCGCACGCGATGCCGTCCGTGCCGACCGGCCGACGGCGAGTGGTGGCATGATCGGCCCCGACCCATCCGACTTCGGGAACGCCGCGTGGAGCACCGAACCCCATGCGCGAGTTGTCCCCGTGCGGTCCCGCGGGAGTTCCCGAACGACTGACGGAGGCACCGCCCGATGGGAAGTCATCTCTTCGCCGAGCTGGCCCGGCGCACCCTGGCCGACGCGCGCCACGAAGTGGAGGTCTACGGACAGGAGATCCCCGAGTACCGGTTCGTGGAGCACGACGGCCGGCGACGAGCCGAGGCGCTGGACTACGCGGTCTGGCTCAGACGCCGCACCCTGGAATTAGCCCCCGAGGGAACCCCCCTCACCCAGGAGGACCTCGAACGCATCGCGTCGATGGGCGCCTCGCGGGCCAGGACGGGGATGTCCGCCGCGTCCCGGCGGCGGGTCCTCGGTCTGCACACCAACCTCATGCTCCGGGAGATCCAGGAGGCGTCCGGCCCGGAGAACACCGATGAGCTGATGCGGGTCATGGTCTGGTTCACCACGCAGGGCACCCGCGGCATCGACGCCTACACCCGCGGCCATGCGGCGGAGCAGAAGCGCCGCCTGCCCTTCGTCGCCCGGGTGGGCGCCCTCACCACGGCCCTCCTCGCCGACGACACCCTGGCCCCGGGAGCCGCTGGCGCCGTCGGCATGAGCCTGGCCCCGTCGTACGAGGTGGTGGTCGTCCGCGTACCCGGCCGTCCCGCCCCGGCCGCCGCAGGGCGGGAGGGGGTCGTCGAAGCCCTCCTGACCCATCACCGAATGCCGATCGCCTGGCCCCGGGCGGAGGAGCTGGTGGCCCTGGTGCCCGCCGACCAGGACCACGCTCCTGATACGGCCCGGCCAGGCCGCGACCGGTCGGCGCTGGACCGGGCGCTCGCCTTCGTCCGCGACGCGGGCGAGGCGGTGGCGCGGCCCTGCGCGGTCGGCACCGGTACGGGCCGCGTGCGTGCGCTGGCCGATGCGTACGCCCGCGCCCGGCGCATCAGCCTGGCGGCTCCGCTCCAGCCCGTGCCCCGCCGCCTGCACACCCTGGCCGATGTCTTCGTCGAACTGGCCGTCGCCGAGGACCGCGACATCGACACCTGGCTGTCCGGCGTGGCCCGGACCCTCGCCCGGGGACCCGAGCTGCTCGCCACCCTGGAGACGTACTACGCCCACGACATGCACCGCAGGAACACCGCCGCCGCACTGAACATCCATCCGCGGACCCTGGACTACCGTCTCCAGCGGGTGCGCCGGCTCACCGAGCTCGACCCCGGATCCACGCGTGGCGTACGCATCCTGAGCACCGTGGTCGCCAGGGCCGCTTCCGGCGCCTGGACGGCATGAGCCCGGCGCGCTGAGGGGAGGTAGGCCGCCCGGGACTCCCCCGGCGGCCTACGAGGCGCCCCGACGCGCGTCCTCAGAGCTCGCAGTTGATCTCGACTTCGGCGTCACACCGGTCGATCCCCGGGCCGCCGTTGGCCACGTCGTAGCCGGGGCCGCCGATCAGCGTGTCGTTGCCGGAGTGGGACGCGTTGTCGGGGCTGTCGCCGAAGAGGTAGTCGTTGCCGGTGCCCCCCGTGATGTTGTCGTTGCCGTTCTGGCCGCTCACGCCGAAGTACGTCCCCACCGACACATTGGTCGGGTCGCTGGGGTTGAAGTTGTCCGAGCCGTCGCCGAGGCAGACCACGGCGGAGGTGCTGATCAGGTCGGAGAAGACCCAGTCGTCCCCCGAGAAGGCGTTGACGACGCTGCCCGGTGTGCCCCAGATGGCATTGGCGTTCTTGTCCCCCTCGATCGTGGCGGTGAGCGGGACGCCGGTCTTGGGGTCGGTGCAGGTGGTCGCCGTCGGCGCCTTCGCCGGGGTCGCCGCCTGAGCGGCCCCACCGGTGCTGAGGGCGGCACCGGTGAGGGCCGCGGTACAGGCCAGCAGCGCGGTGACGCGTCTGCTTCCGTGTCGGGTCATGCGGTGTTCCTCCTCGGAAGGGATGCGGAGTTGAGTGACGCCGCACAGCCTTCCGCCCGGCCACCCGGCACGTCTTCGTGAACCAGGGAGAAAACACCCGCCCGCCACGGGCGCGGGACTGTCAATCCGCGCAATCGGCCACGGGACCCACGAGGTGTCCGGCGGACCACGCGGCGGCGCCGCATGTCGATGCTCTCCCCTCCCCGCTATCAGGGGCTCCGCCCCTGGACCCGGGGTCAGGGGCGGATGCCCCCCCCACGCGGCGGAGCCGCATATCGACGCTGCGGGAACGGGCGGGGAGGGGAGCGGCGCGGGCGTCACGATCCGCCGGCCACCTCCTAGCCGGCCTTCTTGACGAACTCGGTGGTGTAGGTCTTCTTCAGATCCACCGTGGCGTTCTTCAGATTGGGGTTGAACGCCTTGAGGACGCGCTCGACGGTCGCCGGGCCGTCCGCCGGCATCACCCCGTCCTTGGTGAACATCGGCAGGGTGCTCTTGATGGCCTCCGCGTAGAGCTTGGCGCCGCCCTGCGCGTAGTCGCTCGGCATCTTGGCGGCGATGTCCTCGGCCGAGTGGGTGGACATCCACTTCAGGGTCTTCACGAAGGCGTTGGCCAGCTTCTGCACCGTGTCCTTGTGGCCGTTCACCCAGTCGGTGTTCATGTACAGCGAGGAGGAGGGGTACAGACCGCCGAGCGCCTGCTTGGAGCCCTCGGGTGTGCGCATGTCGATCAGGACCTTGCCGATCTTCTGCTCCACGATCTGGGCGACCGTCGGATCGGTGGTCATACCGCCCTGGATGGAGCCCTGCTTGAGGGCCGAGATGAAGGTCTGGCCGGCGCCGACCGCCACCGGGGTGAACTCGCTGGTCTTCACGCCGCTGTCGACCGCGAGGTACTTGGTCAGGAAGTCCGTGGAGGAGCCCAGACCGGTGACGCCGAGCTTCTTGCCCTTGAAGTCCTTGGGCGACTTCAGCTCGCCCGCCGCCTTGTTGGAGACCACCTCGACCTCACCGGGGGCCTGGGCGAGCTGGACGACGGACTCCACCTGCTTGCCCTTGACCTGGAGATCGAGGGTGTGGTCGTAGAAGCCGACGACACCCTGGACATCGCCCGCCACCAGCGAGGTGGTGGCCTGCACCCCGGCGGGCTCGGTGAGGAGTTGGACCTTGAGGCCCTCCGCCTTGAAGTAGCCGAGCCGCTGGGTGAGCATCGCGGGCATGTAGATGACCTTGTCCAGGCCACCCACCATGATCTTGACCTTGCCGTCCTCGCCACCGGAGGCGCTGGAGTCGCCGCCGCAGGCGGTGAGGGTGGTCAGAGCGAGCGCCGCGGCGACCGCGGCCGCGGAGAACTTGGCACTGCTGCGCATGAGGTCACGTCCTTGTGAGCGGTGATGTGCGGGGAGAAGGGAGGCGGGGGCTCAGTGGGAGCCGGGAAGAAGGAGACGGGGCTCAGCGGTCCTCGCCGGGCTGGGCGGGCTTCCAGCGGAAGAGCCGCTTCTCCAGGAAGGTCAGCAGCCCCTCGGCGAGCAGGGCCACCACGGCGAGGATCACCATGGCGGCGTACACACCGGCGGCGTTGAAGGTGCCCTGCGAGGAGGACACCAGCAGGCCGAGCCCCTTGGTGGCGCCGATGTACTCGCCGACGATGGCGCCGATGAGGGCGAAGCCGAAGCTGACATGGAGGCTGGTGAAGATCCATGAGGTGGCGGAGGGGATCACCACCTGGAGGGTGACCTGGCGGTTGCTCGCGCCGAGGATCCGGGAGTTGGCCACCAGGTTGCGGTCGACCTCCCGGGCGCCCTGGAAGGCGTTGAAGAAGACGGGGAAGAAGACCAGGACGACGGCCGAGGCGACCTTCGAGGCCGGACCGAGGCCGAACCAGATGAGGAAGATGGGCGCGAGGACGATCCGCGGCAGCGCGTTGAGCACCTTGATGTACGGGCCGAGCACATCGGCGAGGAAGGCGATCCGGCCGAACGCGATCCCCAGGACCACACCGGCCACGACGCCGATGCCCCAGCCCAGGAGCGCCTCGTAGAGCGTGTACCAGATCTGTTCCCACAGCGAGCCCTGCGCGGTGCCGTGCAGCGCCCACTGCTTGAGCTGCTCCCAGATCTTCGAGGGCATCGAGAAGTTGAAGGGGTCGATGACGGAGGCGCGGGCCAGCCACTCCCACAGCCCGATGACACCGAGGAGCACCAGGGCGCGGGTGCTCTGGACGAGGATGGCGCGGTTGCGGGCGGCGCGCGCCCGGGCCCTGGAGCGGTCCGTACCGGGTGTCTTGCCGACGGCGGGGGCGGCCGTGGCGGAGATGGTCTCAGGCATCGACGGCACCCCTCTCACGGGTGATGCGGACCTCTTCGCCGAGCGAGGACCAGATCTCCCGGTAGATCTCCACGAACCGCGGCTCCAGCCGCACCGACTCCACCTTGCGGGGCCGGGGCAGGTCGATCTCGAAGACCTCCTTGACGGTGGCCGGTCCGGCCGTCATCACCACGACCTTGTCGGCCAGGGCGATGGACTCCTCCAGGTCGTGGGTGACGAAGACGACGCACGCGCCCGTCCCCGCCCACAGCTCCAGGAGTTCGTCCGACATCAGCGCGCGGGTCTGTACGTCGAGCGCCGAGAACGGCTCGTCCATGAGCAGGATCTCGGGGTCGTTGACGAAGGTCGACGCGAGCGCCACGCGCTTGCGCTGCCCGCCCGAGAGCTGGTGCGGATAGCGGTCCTCGAAGGAGGAGAGACCGACCCGGGCCAGCCACTCACGGGCCCGCTCCTTCGCCTCCGCCTTGGGCACACCGCGGAAGCGCGGGCCGGCCATCACGTTCGACAGCACGCTGCGCCAGGGGAACACCGCGTCCTGCTGGAAGACGAAGCCGACGTTGGAGGCGATGCCGGAGACCGGTTCACCGGCCACCAGCACATCGCCCTCGGTGGGCTCCTCCAACCCGCTGACCAGCGTCAGTGTCGTGGACTTGCCGCAGCCGGTGGGCCCGACGACGGCGACGAACTCACCGTGCCCGACGGTCAGGTCCAGGTCCCTGACCGCGGTGTGGAGGGCCCCGGACGGAGTCCGGAACGCCTTGCTCGTTCCCCGCAGCTCGATGGCGGGGCTGGTGTGGCTGCTCATGGCCGGGAGGGTAGGAGTGACCCGCGCCACAGCGGCAGTCTTGTGAGCACAACGCGCCCTTGCGCTCACAAACCGCGTTCTGCTCGTTTTGCTCGCGCCCGCGCAACGAAAACGCTACGGAGACTGGGCATACGCCCCGGGCGCCTTTACCGTGCCTTCACAGCACCATAAACGGACGAAGTACTACCGCTCGCGTACGGGACCACACGGGACCTCGAGACGGGAGACAGGGGGCCCATCATGCGTATCCGAGGGCCCCGGCGTGTCTCCGGTCAGGTGCTCGCCGCGCAGCTGTCCATCACCGCCGGGGTGATGGTGCTGGCGACCGCGCTGTTCCTGGCCCCGCTGAGCTCCGAGATCGACAACCAGGCGATGCACCAGGCGCTCGCCATCGCCCAGACCACCGCCGCCGATCCGGACATCGCCCGGGACCTCGCCGCCACGAAGCCCACCCCGTCGGGTCCGGTGCAGCGGGCGGCCGAGCGGATCCGCCGGTCCACCGGGGCGCTGTACATCGTGGTGATGGACTCCCGTGGGGTGCGCTGGTCGCACACCACCACCGCCCGGATCGGCGAGCACGTCTCCACCGATCCGCGCGAGGCGCTCTCCGGCCGGGAGGTCCTGCAGATCGACGTGGGGACGCTCGGCCGCTCGGCCCGCGCCAAGGTGCCGCTGCGGGCCAGGGACGGACGGATCATCGGGGCGGTGTCGGTGGGCATCGGCTACGGCAGCGTGCGCGACCAGCTTCTGGCGGCGGTGCCCCGGCTCTTGCTGTACGCGGGGGCGGCGCTCGCGGTGGGTGTCCTCGCGGCGATCGCCGTCTCACGCCAACTGCGCCGCCGCACCCACGGTGTGGCGTTCGCGGACATCTCGGCGCTGCTCGACGAGCGGGAGGCGATGCTGCACGGCATCCGCGAAGGGGTGGTGGCCTTCGACCGGCAGGGCCGGATCCGCCTGGTCAACGACGAGGCGGGACGGCTGCTGGGGATCCACCCGGACGCCACCGGACGCACTCTGGAGGAGTCACTGCCGCCGGGCCGTACCACCGATGTGCTGGCGGGGCGGGTGGACGGGGCGGATCTGCTGACCGTCAGCGGCGGCCGGGTGCTGGTGGCCAACCGCATGCCGACCAAGGACGGCGGGGCGGTGGCGACGCTGCGCGACCGCACCGAGCTGGAGTTGCTGGGCCGCGAGCTGGACAGCACCCGCGGGCTGCTGGACGCGCTGCGCGCCCAGGACCACGAACACGCCAACCGGCTGCACACCCTGCTGGGGCTGCTGGAGCTCGGACTGCACGAGCGGGCGGCACAGTTCGTGGCCGAGCTGACCAACGCCCGGCGCGCCTCGGCCGAGCAGATCTCCGAACGGGTGCACGATCCGATGCTGTCGGCGCTGCTGGTCGGCAAGTCGGCCATCGTGGCCGAGCGCGGGGTCGCCCTGCGCATCTCCCCCGCGACGCTGCTGCCGGGTCGGGTGGTCGATCCGCGCGATCTGGTGACCGTGCTCGGCAACCTCATCGACAACGCGCTGGACGCGGTGGCCGGACACCCCTCGCCCACCCCGTCCATCGAGGTCGAGCTGAGGGCCGAGGGCACGACCGCCGTGCTGCGGGTGAGCGACACCGGTCCGGGGGTGCCGCCGGGGATGCGCGAACAGATCTTCACCGAGGGCTGGTCCACCAAACGGCCCGCCCATCCAGGCTCCCCGGACGGCCCCGATGCCCACGACGGGTCCGCCGCGGTGTCGCCGCGCGGCCGGGGCATCGGACTGGCCCTGGTACGGCGGCTGGCCGAGCGGTACGGAGGAATGGCCCGGGTCACCGCCCGGGCGGGTGGCGGGGCGGTGTTCACCGTCGTCCTGCCCGAGGCCCTCACCGGGGACGACACACCCACTCATGAGTTCACCGCAGCAGGAGAGTCACGATGATCGACGTTCTTGTCGTGGACGACGACTTCCACGTCGCCGAGATCAACGCTGCGTATGTGGCCCAGGTGCCCGGCTACCGGGTCACCGCCCGCGCCCATACCGCCGCCCAGGCCCTCGCGACCCTCGAACGCACTCAGGTCGACCTCGTCCTGCTCGACCACTACCTGCCGGACGAGACCGGGCTGACACTGGTGCGGCGGATGCGCCAGCTCGGCCACCACGCCGACGTCATCATGGTGACGGCGGCGTGTGATGTGGCCACCGTGCAGGCCGCCATGCGCCATGGCGCACTCCAGTACCTGGTCAAGCCGTTCAGCTTCGCCGGACTGCGGGCCAAGCTGGACGGCTACGCGGCGCTGCGCCGCACCCTCGAGGGCGTCGGCGGGCGCGGCGAGACCGGCCAGGAGAGGGTGGACCGGATCTTCGGCGCCTTCGCGGCCGCCGACACCTCCGGCCCGGCCCTCCCCAAGGGCCACTCCGCGCCCACCGTCGACCTCATACGCCGGGTCCTGGACCAGGCCGACCACCCGCTCTCCGCCCATGAAGTGGCGGAGCGCACCGGCATCAGCCGCTCCACGGCCCAGCGCTATCTGAAGTACCTCGAGCATGCGGGCCGTATCAGCCTCACGCTCAAGTACGGGGACACCGGACGTCCCGAACACCGCTACGCATGGGTGGCGGTGAACTGACGGCACCCTCAGCTGGTGGCCGTGGCCTCGTACAGGCCACGGCCGGAGCGCTGGGCCCGGTCCGAGGAGCGCAGCCGCTCGAGCGTGTTGCGCACCGAGTTCACATTGGTGCGGGACTCCTCGCGGCCCAGGGCCTCGTTGACCTCGGAGGCCCGCATGGGGCGGCCGGCCTTGCGCAGCGCGGTCAGCACGCTGTCGGCGAGCCCGGTGGAGCGCTCGGAGGTGGTGGCCGTCTCCTTGGTGGCCTTCTCCGCCGGCTTCTCCGCGGCCTTGGCAGACTTGGCGGTCTTGGCCGTGGCCTTGGTGGCCTTCACCGTGGCCTTGGCGGACTTGGGGGCCTTCGCCGCGGCCTTCGTGGCGGTCTTCTTGGCGGCGGTCTTCTTGGCCGTCGCCTTGGTGGCCCGTCCGGTGGCCGGCGCCTTGCCCGCCTTGCCGCCACTGCGCTGACGGCCGATGGCTGCCTTGCGGGTGGCGGCGGAGGTACGGCCGGTGGCGGCCGTGTCCTCGGCGGACTCCGGCTCGGCGGCCTCGGCCGTGGCCTCGGTGGCCGACTCCGCGGCCGGCTGGGCCTCGGTGGCCTGGGCCGCGGGCTCCGCCACCGTGGCTCCGTTGCCGCCCTGCTCGGGCACCGCGGAGGTGGAGAGCGCCTGAAGGCTGCTCAGGGCGGTGCTGACCGCCTCCAGCCGCTTGGTGACGGCCTCCAAATCACCCTTGAGTGTCTCCTGTTGCTTCTGCAGCTGAGGGAGTTCGGCCTCCAGTACCTCGATGGTGGAACCGACACTGCTGTCCGCGCTCAACGCGTTCACTTCACTTCGTCCCCTTTCTGGGCGTCTGCGCCCATCGCAGCAGCGATTATGCCTGCTGTCAGTGGTGTGCGGTGCCCTGTGTGCCACTACGCAAAACAACCACACATGTCTCAGCACCCCATGAGAGGCCAACTTTCGGTGAAAACACACGCCTGTGACAACACGCCCGCACAGCCGATGTCATCCGGAAGGGTGGCGCCGCAAACGCGGTGACGACGTGTCAGGCCCCCGTTTCCGGGGTGCCATCACACGAGTGGTAGAAACACCGTACCTGTCCGAGGAAACCGAGGTAGTCGAGGTAGTCCCATGAAGTTGCGCTGCGCCGTGCTCGACGACTATCAGGACGTGGCGCTGTCGGCGGCCGACTGGTCGGGGGTGCTCGACGCGGTGGACGTGGTGCCGGTCCACGAGCACATCGCCGGTGAGGACGCGGTGGCCGAGGCGATCGGGGACTGCGAGATCGTGGTCATCATGCGGGAGCGCACTCCCTTTCCCGCATCGCTGTATCCCCGGCTGCCACGGCTGAAGCTGCTGGTCACCACGGGGATGCGCAATGCGTCGGTGGACCTGGAGGCCGCCACCCACCACGGCGTCACCGTGTGCGGCACGGGCAGCAGCTCGCAACCACCCGCCGAGCTCACCTGGGCGCTGATCCTGGGGCTCGCCCGCCATGTGGTGCCGGAGAGCACGGCGCTGCGGGACGGCGGGCCGTGGCAGAGCACCGTCGGCACCGATCTGCACGGCCGCCGTCTGGGGTTGCTGGGCCTTGGCCGGATCGGCGTCCAGGTGGCGCGGGTCGGCCGGGCCTTCGGCATGGAGGTGGCCGCCTGGAGCGAGAACCTGACGGCCGAGCGCGCCGAGGCGGAAGGGGTCCGGGCGGCCGGCTCCAAGGAGGAACTGCTGGAGACCAGCGACATCGTCTCGGTGCATCTGGTGCTCGGCGACCGCACCCGGGGGCTGCTGGGCGCGCGGGAGCTGAGGCGGATGCGTCCCACGGCGCTCCTGGTGAACACCTCCCGCGCCGCGATCGTGGACCAGGCTGCACTCGCGCAGGCGCTGCGGGAGGGCTGGATCGCGGGCGCGGGGGTCGATGTGTTCGAGCGGGAGCCGCTGCCGCCGGACGATCCGTTCCGTACGCTGCCCAATCTGCTGGCCACCCCGCATCTCGGCTATGTCACCCGGGGCAACTACGAGCGGTTCTACCGGGATGTGGTGGAGGACATCCGCGGCTATCTGGCCGGCGAGCCGATCCGCCGGCTGAACCCGCCCGCACCGGCCGGCTGACCGCCCCGGAGCCGCGTCACCGGGCGGGACCGATCGCGAGGAGCGTCAAGGGGCATCGCGCCAGGGCGAGTTGAAAGGCGATCAGTGGCCGTCCGGCCTGGTTCGCACGTCCCGCACCGGGCCACCGGTCGGCGGCGGCCGGGGCTGAAAGCGATGCATGCCCTCCCCCCGGTGGACACTATTCCGTTTCGCCTCCGTCATACCGGACAGGCTGCCTGGCACGGACAACCCATCGGCCCGCACAACAGACCGGTGCCCGGTCCACCGACCCGGCACCGCGGACGGAGGGAACGTGGCTCACAGCACATCCGGAAAGCCGACGACCGACGGGGCATCGGCCGGGCAGGACGCCCTACGGCACGGCGACGGCGGCGGAGGATCGGGGACCCCGCCACCGAGCCGGCGCGGCATGCTCTCGGTGGCCGCGGCGGCCGGGCTCGGCCTGCTCGCCGGCTGCGGCGAGGAGTCGGCCGGCTCCGCCTCCGGAGCGGGCCCGCAGGGGTCCACGAAGGCGGAGCGCTCCCCGTCCGCCAGCCCGTCCAAGCACTCCCCCTCCCCCACCCCGAAACCGCGGCCCGAGCTGCCGCGGGGCGGCCGGGAGCTGTCCCGCTACCGGCTGGTGGGCTACTGCGGGCTGCCCGGGGCCGCCGCGCTCGGCCGGCTCGGGGTCGGGGACCTCGACGACCAGGTGCGCCAGATCGAGAAGACCGCCCGCGCCTACGCCGCGGACCGTGAACCGCAGCCGGTGCTCGAACTCCTCGCGACCGTCGCCAACAGCACCGCGGGCCCCGACGGCACCTACCGCTCACGCACCTCCCCCGACACGATCCGCCGCTTCCACGACGCGGCCAAGCGCCACCGTGCCCTGCTGCTGCTGAACATCCAGCCGGGCCGGGCCCCGGTCCTCGGCGAGGTCAAGGCGCTGCGCGAATGGCTGGTCCATCCCGATGTCGGCATAGCCCTGGACCCGGAGTGGGAGATGGGTCCGGGCGAGGTGCCGGGGGACACCTACGGCCACACCAGCGGTCAGGAGCTCACCGATGTGGCCCGCTATCTCTCCGGGATCGTGGACGAACACGATCTGCCGCAGAAGCCGCTCGTCTTCCACCAGGTGGCCGTGTCCGTCGTCCGCGACCAGTCCGGCCTGCGCCCGCAGCCCGGTGTGCTGCTCATCAAGAGCGCGGACGGCATAGGATCGCCGGGGATGAAGCGGGACACCTGGCGGCGGCTGGTCAAGAACCGGCCCGAGGGCCTGCGCACCGGCTTCAAGCTCTTCTACGAGGAGGACACCGAGGGGAGCCGGCTGATGACCCCGGAGGAGGTGCTGGCCCTGCGGCCACGCCCGGACTACGTCATGTTCGAGTGACCGCGACGGCCCGCGCCACGCATTCGGCGGCCCGCGTCACGCACGCGGCCGCCCCCGGGCGGAAGGCGGCCGGGGGCGGCTGAGGAAGGAGCGCTCAGGGGCGTGGCGCCGTCTGCACGGCGAGGGGTTCCTGGGTGGCGACGTCGCCGGGGCCACGGCGGGTGAA
Source organism: Streptomyces yongxingensis (assembly GCF_055597465.1). Classification (NCBI taxonomy): domain Bacteria; kingdom Bacillati; phylum Actinomycetota; class Actinomycetes; order Kitasatosporales; family Streptomycetaceae; genus Streptomyces; species Streptomyces yongxingensis. The sequence continues at coordinate 10,395,552 of NZ_CM145717.1, read as the reverse complement.
GCGCATGGCCACACAGGCCCCCGCGTACAGCACGGCCACCACCAGCAGCAGCGCCTGATAGCCCGTGAGCAGGGCCAGGTACTCCAGGGTGCCGCCGAACAGGGAGCCCAGCAGGTTGGCGCCGAACGCCGCCGTGGGGTCGGCGGCCGCCGCCAGCCGGTCGGAGAAGATGAGGTTGGCGCAGAAGATGGGGGCGAAGGCCAGCGCGATGGCGGCGGCCAGCCGGGGGGCGAAGGGCAGCCCCAGCACCGCATGGGACGGGATCAGCCAGGCGATCGCGAGGCTGGAGAACAGCATCAGTTGCAGCACCAGCTGATTGACCCGGCGCAGCCTGCGCCGGACCTCCACCGCGCACAGCACGGCGAGCAGCACCCCCGCGAAGACCATCGCGTTGACCAGCCAGGTGGTGCCGAAGTAGAGGGCGAACCCGATCACGTTCTTGGTCTCCAGCAGCATGAACGCCGCGCCGAGCAGGAACATGTCCACATAGCGGGCGGTGCGCCTCAGCCGGACCCCGGTCAGCCGTACCGACACCAGCGTCACCAGCAGGATCGCGCCCAGGACTCCGATGTAGAGGGTGGGAATGGTGCGGTGCAGCAGATACGGGAAGGGGTGGTCGTCACTGGCGGCCGAGGGCACCGGGCCGGAGGGGCGCCATGCGGAGGCGGTGCAGGACTGGTCGCCGGAGGTGACACCGGCCACCAGGACGGCCGCCTTCTTGCCCCCGTAGTGGGTGATGCAGGGGGCGTGTCCGAAGACGGAGGTGAGCGTGGAGCCGAACCGGTCGATCAGCCAGTTCTGCCGGTAGTAGTTGTACATGGCGAACGCGCCGCCGGGGGCGAGGTGGCGGTGTGCCGCCTCGAACGCCTGTCGGGTGAACAGATAGCTCTCCAGGCGCAGGTTGCTGGCGCCCGACACCAGGGTCAGGGAGTCCGGCAGGGCGAGGACGACCAGGTCGTAGCGGGTCTTGGTGCGCTCGAGGAAGGCCCGGCCGTCGTTGATGTGCACGTGCACCCGGGGGTTGTCGTAGGGCCGGGCCGGGTGCAGTGACGCGCCGATCTCCTGCAGCCGGGGGTCGATCTCCACGGCGTCCACCCGCTGGGCACCGTGGGCGAGCGCCATCGCCACGTCGTTGCCGTTGCCCGCCCCGATGACCAGCACCCGGCGGTGGGAGTTCCGCGGGGTCTCGCGGTAGGGCCGCTCGTACGGGGAGTCGGGACGTCTGAGCACCTTCAGCGGGGCGATGGACTGGTGCGGCACGCCATTGGCGGAGATCTTGTAGTCCCGGCTGCCGGAGGTCGGCCTGGTGACCTCGATCTTGTAGTACGGGGACCAGGAGATGCCGCTGGCCGCCGTCTCCAGCGCCAGGATGGCCACCATCAGCACGAGCGGCACCGAGTACCGGATGGTGTTGCGGCGGCCGCCGAGGGTCAGCAGCGCCGCCGCGGCGATCACACCCCACACCACCGACGGTGCGCGCAGCCACGACAGCAGCGCGAAGGACACCGAGCCGGTGAGGGAGCCCAGCAGGTCGAAGCGGTACGCCTCCAGCGAGGGCAGCCGACGGAACTGATCGGCCGTCATCTTTCCGATGGCCATCATGATCAGCGCGGTCAGCCCGAAGAGCACCGGCAGGGTCACCCACTGGGGCAGACCGGTGGTCTTCACGGCGGTGAAGTAGATGATCTCGCCGCTGGTCTGCCGCACCTGCACGGGGAACTCGCGCACCAGGACGACGAGGACGGCGAGCGGGACGGGCGTCCAGCGGGTCAGCCACTGCCCACGGCCGGCGGGCAGCAGGAATCCCAGGCCGATCCCGAGGAACGAGCCCAAGAGGATGAAGTTCGAGAAATAGCTCAGATGGACGATATTGGCGCCGGTCCACCGGATCAGCGCCAGCTCGACGAAGAGCATGGTGGCGCTGGCCAGCAGCAGCCTCGCGCGCACGTTTTGCGGTCCTGGGCTGTGCTCCATGTCGGCCACGCTGTCATCCGGGGCGGGGCAGGTCGAGCACCCGCACGGCCCGTGCCGTCGGCCGGATGGCGGGAGCCCGGCGCATCGGAAAGTGGCTCCGGCCGCTCGCCTTCCGTCCGTGCGATGCTCCGCCACCGCACCCCTGCCGTCGCCGTCGGTGCAGGTCAGCGGCGTGGCTCGGGGTGCGGTGCAACGGCCGTGCGGGGTGGGGTGGTCACACCGCGGCACGTGCCCCGGGCCCGCTCCCCCGGCCACCGCCGTACGGCGTTCGGGTCATGGCCCGGCCGGTGTCCGTCACCTGCCCGGGCCAACGGCGGACGGCCGCGCGGAGGAGGCGGACGCGGATGGCGGAGCGGGGTGGCGCCGTGTGCGCCTGGCGAGAACCACCGCAGCGGCCACGGTGCCGGCGAGCACGCCCCAGGAGACGATGTCGCCCGTGCGGGAGTACGGGGTGCGCGAGCCGTCGATGGGAACGTCGGCGTACCAGATCCCCGCGTCGGTGGTGGTGTCCTGCGTGGACAGCAGCCGTCCGGTGGCGTCGTAGGCGCTGGACTGGCCGTTGAAGTCCTGCCGGACCAGCGCGTAGCCGTTCTCGATCGCGCGCAGCCCGGCCATGGCGGTGTGGGTACGCCCCATCTCGGGCCAGTCCCCGCCGGGGACGAAGACGATGTCGGCGTCGATGTGATTGCCCGCCGGGAAGTCGGCGTCGTAGCAAATGACGTTCGCCAGCCGTCCGTACGGGGTGTCGACGACGGGCACCTGGCCGTCGCCGGGTGTGTAGATCTCGAGCCCGGGGATGGGACGGGCCTTTTCGTAGTCCCACAGCTTCCTGCCGTCGGGGCCGAAGAGATGGGTCTCGTCCCTGCCGTGGGGCGCGTCCGGCAGATAGGTCAGGTCGGCCACCAGGAGATAGACGTTGTTGGCGTCCGCTGTCGCCGATGCCCGCCGCAGGAACGCGCGGTGGTCCTCGTCGGCCACCCGCGCGGCGTTCTCCGACCAGACGACGATCCGCGCACCGGCCGCGGCCGCCCGGGCGGTCTGGCGGAAGAGGTCGTCCAGGAGCGGTCGCATGGCCCGGCGCACATCGGCCCGGTCGACGCGGCGCGGGTCGGTGACGGCGAGCCGGGAGGCGCCGTGCACCGCCGTCTCGGCGTCGATGGCCGCGGGGCTCGGATTGATGCCGGCCACTTTGACGGTGTCGCCGCCCGTGTTCGTCGACATCGTGCGGAGCTGTCCGCCGACGACGATCAGCGCGACGGCCGTGGCGTAGGCGGCGGCCCAGCGCGGCGCGGGCCGGTGCGGCCCGCGCTCCCAGACCAGATTGCCGACCGTCGCCCCCGCCCCGATGACGAACGCGATGACGTACGGCCCGGTCAGCGCGGTGATCTGCAGGAGCGCGGTGCTCGGGTGCTGGGACGCGGCCCGCATGCCGTAGGCGGTGCCGAACGGGCCGTACGTGCCGAGGAGGAATTCCACGGACATGGCTGCGGCGGGGAACAGCAGCACCCTGCCGAGGGCGCCGGCGCGCGGGCCGAGCAGCCGGTCGACCACATACGGCAGACCGTAGGCCACTCCGAAGGCCACATCGCCCAGGAAGGTGAGCCAGGTGATGGGCACGGCGAGTTCGGCCATCCACACCGCGGCCGACGCCACCGTCACGGCGAACACCGCGGGCAGGGCCACGAGCGGGCGGGTGTGGCGCAGGAAGCGGAGGAGGAGCAGCGGCGCCACCCATGCGGCCAGGGGCACGTCGAACCGGCCGCCGACGGACAGCAAGGACGCCGCGGCGCCGCCCCACAGGCACAGCCAGGCGCGTTGAGCGGGCGGGACGAGTCGTTCGGTCATCGGGCGCTCCTGTGGGCAGGCCGCGTCCCCATGGACCGGCCCGCATCGATGTGTACGATGTCCACATTGAAGGATGGAGGTGTGGACACTGTCAACATCCACTGGCTCTGGATACCACCACGGGGATCTGCGAGCGGCCCTGCTCGACTCCGCTCTGGCGCTCCTCGACACCGAGGGCCCGGGGGAGCTGTCGCTGCGCGCGGTCGCCCGGCACGCCGGGGTCTCCCCGAACGCCCCCTACCGCCACTACCGCGACAAGGAGGCGCTGCTCGCCGCCCTCGCCACCCGGGGCTTCACGGAACTGGGCGAACGCCTCGCCGCGGTCGCCCCCGGGGAGCACCCCGACGCGGAGGTCGTCGCCATGGCGTGCGCGGCGGTCGACTACGCGCTGGACCACCCCGGGGTGTACCGCCTGATGTTCGGGCAGGCGTGCAGCAGCCACCCCGACACCATCGCCGCCTCCGACGCCGCGATCGCCATCGTGGCGGAGCGCATCGCGGCCATCGCGGAACCGGAGCGGCGCGAGCCACTGCGGATCGGGATCTGGGCCCTCGCCCACGGGCTGAGCACACTGCTGCTCGACGAACGGCTCGGCACACCGACGCGCGCCGAGGCCGACGCCCTGGTGGAGACGGTGGTACGCACCATGCTGGGCGCCGGCCCCGAACGGCCGGACGGGGGATCCGCGGCCCGGTGAACACCGCACCGCTCAGCGGGCCTTCCGCCCGGTCAGCTCCCCCCGGTGGCGTAGAACGGCTTGCACACGGTGCCCACGTAGTCCGTGGCGATCTCCAGCACTCGGCTGCCGTCCGCCGAGGGCAGCAGCGCCGAACTGTAGTTGGGGCACCAGTCGACCACCTTGGAATCCACCCGCACCGGTGCGGAGATCGAACGCCAGGCTCCGGTGCCGCCCTTGCTGTTGGTCCAGACGGTGGCACCGCTGCCGGTGGCGGTGGTGCCGTCGGCGTTGTTCAGGACCTGGCCGATGAGGAACAGCTTGCCCCGGGGATTTCCGGGCTCAGGGGCCCAGGCGAGGTTCGGCGTGTGGGTGAAGTACTTCCCGTCGGCGGTCTCGGGACGGTAACCGAGGTGAGCGGGGTCGCCCCAGTTCCAGCCGTCCCACGAGGTCCGGTAGTGGACCACGCATGAGTACTGCCCCTGGGCGGCGCAGATCTCGTATGCCATGAAGTACTGGCCGTCGGGCAGTTTGCGGACGATGGGCATACCGGGCCGGTCGGAGGCGAGGTTGCTGGCGACGGTGGCGTGGTGGCCCGTCCAGGTGATCCCGTCCGCGCTGCGGGCGGCGACCAGCTTCTGGCTGTGCGCGGGGTCGGTCTCATCCGAGTAGTGGGCCACCAACCGTCCGCTGGAGTCGATGGAGAACTCCGGCTCCCACAGCCCCTTGGTGTTCGGGGCGGTGGCCACGGTGGACAGATAGGACCAGGTGCGGCCCTGGTCGTTGCTGCGGAAGACCCGGATGGCCATCCGGCGATCCGGCTCGTCCTGGCCGATGGAGGCCGCCCACAGCAGGGTCCCCGCGGGCATGGCGCCGACGGCCCGCGGCAGTTCGTACAGGGTGGCGCAGCATTCGCCCTGTCCACCGGACGCCTCGGGGTCGGCCACCTCGCCCACCTGCCGGAAGGTGGCGCCGTCGTCGGTGCTCTCGTAGATGGCACCGAGCCCGTCCGAGCCGCGGAAGGTGACCACCGAGGCGAGGATGCGGCCGTTGGCGGCGCCGCTGTGCTGGAGGCGCAGGGCGCGGGGGTAGAGGCCGGTGCCGTCGCGCAGCAGGGTCCCGGAGGCGGCCGCGGCCGGGGGCGCCTGGACGGCCAGGAGCGAGCCCAGGACGGCCAGGAGGGTCAGCAGAGTGGGCAGGAGGTGTCTTCGGTACGGCGTGGTCATGCACGCTCCCTCGGGAGGAGTGGTGAAGGGGGAGAGGGGCCCGGGCCATGCGTGGCGCAACGCTAGAGAGAATTTCCAACGTTGTAAATCCCTCGCGCAGGCATCCGCGAGGGCCGAGGCAGGGTCGGGACGGGCCGCGCTTCCGCGAAGTGCTCGGGACCAGTACCGCCCTCGGCCGGGGCACCGGGCCGCGGGCGGCGTGCGCCTCCGCCCCGTCACGCCACGGCGTAACGGGGCGGTCGGGGGCGGTACGGTCAGTGCTCCTGGGCGGTGGGGCGCACCATGATCTCGTTGACGGCGGCGTGCGAGGGCTGAGTGACCATGAAGGCGATCGCGCGGGCGATGTCCTCGGGGTGCAGCCAGGACTCGCGCGGCATGCCGCGCGCGGCGGTGGCGACCTCGCTGTCGGCCGTCAGCTCCGTGGCGACCACGCCCGGCTCGACCAGCCCCACCCGGACACCGCGGGCGGTCACCTCCTGGCGCATGGCCTCGCTCATGGCACCCACCGCGTGTTTGGTGGCCGAGTAGACGCCGTTGCCGGGCCGTACCAGCCGGCCGGCCACCGAGCTGACGTTCACCAGGTCCGCCACCCCGCGCGGGCCGTCGGACGCCGTCCGCAGCAGATGCGGCAGCGCCTGCTGGGAGGTGTGCAGCACGGCCCTGACGTTGAGGTCGAGCATCCGCTCCCAGCCCTCGGGGTCGCCCTCCTCGACCCTGCCGGGCACCACGGAGCCGGCGTTGTTCACCAGCACATCGAGGCGTCCGCACTGCTCGACGGCGTCCTCGACGCACCGGCGGGCCTGCGCCGTGTCCCGCAGATCGGCGGTGAGGACGGCGCTGGAGCGGCCCTCCTTTCGCACGGTGGCGGCCAGGTCCTCCAGCCGTTCGGTACGGCGGGCCACCAGTGCGAGATCGGCTCCCTGCCAGGCCAGCGCCACCGCGGTGGCCGCTCCGATGCCGCTGGACGCGCCGGTCACCAGCGCCACGCAGCCCGACAGCGGACCGTAGGAGGGCGTGGCGTCTCCGGCGCGCCGGTCGTTCCCGGTGTTCATATCCGTCACCCTGGCTCCCTGGTCTTACGGGGTTGGAGGGGACCACGGGGTTCGCGTGGCCCGGGGCGTGGACGGGTACCCCGGCGCAGGCCCCCCATCGCCCCCGTTCCTCCTTCTCAGCGGACTTCTCGGCGGAAATCTCGGCGGACCTCGGCGGACCTCGGCGGACTTCTCAGTGGAAGGCGCCGCTGTAGGCGTTGAGCGCGGGCTGGCCGCCGAGGTGGGCGTAGAGCACGTTGGAGTCCTTGGGTATGTCGCCGTCGCGGACGAGGTCGATGAGCCCGGCCATGGACTTGCCCTCGTAGACCGGGTCGAGGATCACCCCTTCGAGGCTTCCGGTGAGCCGGATCGCCTCGAGGGTGGAGTCGACCGGGACGCCGTAGAAATCCCCGGCCCAGCCCTCCAGCACGGTGATCTCCTCGTCGCGCAGCTCCCGGCCGAGGCCGATCAGCCCGGCGGTCTCGCGTGCGATCTTCTCCACCTGGGCACGGGTCTCGGCCAGTTTGGCGGAGGCGTCGATGCCCAGGACCCGGCGGGGGCGGTCCTGGCCCGCGAAGCCCGCGATCATGCCCGCCTGGGTGGAGCCGGTGACGCTGCACACCACGATGGTGTCGAAGAAGACCCCCAGCTCCCGCTCCTGCGCCTGGACCTCCCGCGCCCAGTTGGCGAAGCCCAGACCGCCCAGCGGATGGTCGGAGGCCCCGGCGGGGATCGGATACGGCGTGCCGCCCGCGGCGCGGACGTCCTCCAGGGCCTGGGTCCAGCTGTCCTTGAAGCCGATGCCGAATCCGGCGTCGACCAGCTTCACCCGCGCGCCCATGATCCGGGAGAGCAGGATGTTGCCCACCTTGTCGTTGACGGAGTCGGGCCAGTCCACCCAGCTCTCCTGCACCAGGACGGCCTTCAGCCCCAGCTTCGCCGCCACCGCGGCGACCTGGCGGGTGTGGTTGGACTGCACACCGCCGATGCTCACCAGGGTGTCCGCGCCCTTCCGGAGCGCGTCGGGGACGAGGTACTCCAGCTTGCGGGTCTTGTTGCCGCCGAAGGCCAGTCCGCTGTTGCAGTCCTCGCGCTTGGCCCAGACGCGCGCCCCGCCGAGACGCTCGCTCAGCCGGTCCAGGGGGTGGATCGGGCTGGGGCCGAACAGCAGGGGGTGGCGCTCGAAGTCATCGAGGGACATGGGGTGACTCCTTGTGGGTGGTGCCGGACGTCCGCCGATCCCTACCCCTCCCCTCCCCCTCGGCACACGATTCCCCCTCCACCGTCCCGTCGGCACACGATTCCCCGAGCCGTCCCCCGGCACACGAGCCGAGCCCTCCCCGGCCACCCCCGTCAGTACCCGACCGGCGTATGCCAGTAGGCCGTTGGGGTCCCGCTGCTGTCCAGCCTGAGCATCCTGCCGCCGGGTCGCGGCGACGATCTGTGCCTGAGCCCTCACACCGCCGAGACGGCGCTCGACCGCCGAGTCCACCCCGTCCGCCCCACTCGCCCAGGGAGCCGAGACCATGCCCCAGTACTTCCGCGACTCGCCCGAGTCTCTCGTTCCCGACGCGCTCGCGGGCTTCGCCGCCGCCCACGCCGATCTCGTCGCCTACCACCCCGACCACGGATACTTCCGCACCCGCCACACCGCACCCACCCGCCGCGTCGGGCTGGTCTCGGGCGGCGGCTCCGGCCATGAACCGCTGCACTCCGGCTTCCTCGGGACGGGGATGCTGGACGCCGCCTGCCCCGGCCGGATCTTCGCCTCGCCCCACAACCGGCAGATCTTCGAGGCCAGCCGGACCGTCGCCCGGGCCGACGGGGTGCTGCACATCGTCAAGAACTACACCGGCGACCGCATCAACTTCGGCATCGCCGCCGAGCGCCTCGCCCACGAGGGCATCCGCTGCGCCCGTGTCCTCATCGACGACGACCTCGCCACCGACTCCGACGACATCGCGGTCGGCCGCCGCGGCACCGGCGCCACCCTGATCGTCGAGAAGATCCTCGGCGCCGCCGCCGACGAGGGACGCGGCCTGGAGGACCTGGTCGCGCTCGGCACCGATGTGACCCGGCGGGCCCGCAGCCTCGCCGTCGCCGCGGCCGCCCACACCACGCCCCAGTCCGGGACACCGGCCTTCACCCTGCCCGACAACGTCCTGGAGTTCGGGGTCGGCATCCACGGCGAGCGGGCCGAGGGGACCACCCCGCACGCACCGCTCGGCAAGCTGGTCGAGACCATGACCGACCAGCTGCTGGCCGCGCTGCCCGACAGCGCCGGGACACGGGTGCTCGCCCTGGTAAACGGGCTGGGCTCGATCACCTCGCTGGAGCTGTACGGCATCCGCCACGCGGTCGCCAAGGCCCTGGACGACCGCGGTGTCGGCCTCGACCGGTCCCTGACCGGCACCTTCGTGAGCGCCCTGGACATGCGGGGTTTCTCGCTGACCCTGTTCGCCACCGACGCGGAGGCGCTGCGGCTGTGGGACGCCCCCGCCCGCACCCCCGCCTGGCCCCTGTGATCCGCCTGGCCCCGTGCCCCTGGCCCCTTCGATCCACCTGGCCCCGTGACCCCGCCACCGCCCCGAGGAGTTGCCCCGCTCATGCCCGACCAGCCCGGCCCCAAGGGCCTCACCCACGCCGCCGTCATGGACTGGATGACGCGGTTCGCCGCCACCGTACGTTCCGTGGAGCCCGAGCTCACCGCACTCGACCAGAAGGCGGGCGACGGGGACTTCGGCGCCAATCTGGTGACCGGGATGGACGGTGTGCGCCGCGCACTGGACGCCCTGGCGGCGGGCGCGGGGAACGGCGAGCGGGACCGGCGGGGCCCGGACGCACCGCTGGACGCCGCCGCGCGGGTCTTCCTCGACGACGTGGGCGGCACCAGCGGCCCCCTGTTCGGGCTGCTCTTCCAGGAGCTCGCCGACGCGCTGGGGATGGCCGCCGACCCGCCCGGGACCGCGGCGCTGGCCCTCGGCACCGCCGCGGGCGCGGCCGCGATCCAGCGGGTCGGCGAGGCCGAGGTGGGCGACAAGACGATGGTGGACGCCCTCGTCCCCGCCGCGCGCGCCCTGGCCTCCTGCGAACCCACCGCCGACCCCGCGCACGCGCTCCACGTGGCCGCGGTGGCGGCCCACCGGGGCGCCCGCTCCACGACCGATCTGCGCGCCCGCCGCGGGCGCGCCAGCTACACCGGCGACCACTCGCGCGGCGTCCCCGACCCGGGCGCCCTGGCCGTCGCCCTGCTGTTCGCCTCCGCACACGCCGAGCTCACCTCGCTCAGCCGGCTCCCCGTGTCCTGAGGAGGAAGGCCGAGGCCATGAGGGCATCCCCGGGACGTGCCGCCCGCCGGTGAACGCCGCGGCCGGGCCGCACGTACTGGGATCCGAGTCCTGGGCCGCATGAGAGGAGCAGAGCGGGGCAGACGACCAGGATTCCACTGTCGGCTCGATCGAAGGTGTCCGGGAGAATCTGTGCAGCAGGAGACCTCCACCCGTGTGACCACACCACCGGTCGTCCCCCGGCCGCGCGATGGCGGCGCGTCCGGAGGCCGGACGCGCGACCCGTACTTCGACAACGCGAAGTACCTCACCATCGTGCTGGTGGCGTGCGGCCACGCATGGGAGCCGCTCACCTACGGCAGCCGGGCGGCCACCGCGATCTACCTGATGGTGTACGCGTTCCACATGCCCGCGTTCGCCCTCATATCGGGCTACTTCTCGCGGAGTTTCGACATGGCGCCGGGGCGGGTGAAGCGGCTGCTCACGGGTGTCGTGGTGCCGTACGTGGTCTTCGAGGTGGCGTACACGCTCTTCTACCGCTGGGCGCAGGACGATCCGGGCTATCCGATCAGCCTGCTGGACCCCTGGTACGTGATGTGGTTCCTGGCCGCGCTGTTCATCTGGCGGGTCACCACCCCGCTGTGGCTCGCGCTGCGCCATCCGGTGCCGGTCGCGCTGGCGGTGGCCGCGCTGGCCTCCATCTCACCGGAGGCCGGCGGGGATCTCGGTCTCCAGCGGGTGCTGGCGTTCCTCCCGTTCTTCGTGGTCGGGCTCACCCTGCGCCCGGACCACTTCACCCGGCTGCGGACCCGGCGGGCCCGGTTGGTCGCCCTTCCGGTGGCGGCCTTCGCCCTGTGCACGGCGTACGCGGTGGCGCCCTGGATGGACGCGGAGTGGTTCTACCACCGCAAGAGCGTCGCCAAGCTGGACGGCGTACCGTCCTGGGCCGGTCTGCTCACCACGCCCGCCCTCTTCGGTCTGGCGCTGGTGCTGACGGCCTGCTTCCTTGCCTGGGTGCCGGGTCGCCGGACCTGGTTCACCGCGCTCGGCTCGGGCACGCTGTACGGCTATCTGCTGCACGGCTTCATCATCAAGTCGTCCCGCTTCTGGGACTGGTACGACCATCCGTGGCTGCACACCCCGCTCGGGGAGCTCACCGTCACGGCGGCCGCGGTGCTCATGATCACCGCACTGTGCACGGAACCGGTGCGACGGGTCCTGCGCGCTCTGGTGGAGCCACGCATGGACTGGGCGTTCCGGCGCACCGGTTCGTCAGCCGCTCCCTGAGGACGGCGAGGCGCTTCCTCGTCGGCGGACGGGAAACGCCGTCAGCGGCGGCGGACCTTCACGGTGTTGTCGGTACGGGTGGCCGGCTTTCCTTCGGGGTCGGTCACCTTCTCCTCGTGCACCTCGCTGACGAGGACGTCCCACTCCCCGTCCACGAGGTCCAGCCCGGCGAGCACCTCCTCGGGGGTGGGGAAGTGGACGTCCGGATCGGGGTCCGTCACCCAGGACGGGAATCCGGCGTGTCCGGTGATCAGCAGCACTCCGCCGGGTGCGACGGCGCCCGCGGCGCTGCGCAGGATCCGCTCCCGGGGCAGCTCGAGCCAGGAGTGGAGGAAGTGGGTGGAGACCAGGTCGAAGGTGCCGGCCGGGAAGGACACGGACAGGTCGTGCCGCTGCCATGCGATGCGGTCGCCGACGCCTTCCGACGCCGCGTGTCCGGCGCCGCGGTCCAGGGCCACCTGGGAGACGTCGACGGCGGTGACCCGCCAGCCCTGCCGGGCGAGCCAGATGGCGTCGGCGCCCTCGCCGCAGCCCAGGTCCAGTACGTGGCCGGGGGTCAGCCCGGTGACCTCACGCACCAGGGCGGCGTTGGGCTTGCCGCTCCAGACGCGGTCCTCGGCGCTGTAGAAGGTGTCCCAGAACTCCCCGGGCGTGGTGTCGGGCGAGATGTCGTGCGGCTTGGTGGTCATGTCGGATGCGCTCCCTTCGTTGGGTCAAGAGAGTGCGTCCGGCCGTGGCCACTTGACAAACTTCTTTGCCGGGGTGGCAAATGAAGGTATGGCTGACGAAGACCTCACCGAGGTGCTGACCGCCGTAGGACCCCGGCTGCGGGCGCTGCGGCGCACCCGCGGCACCACCCTCGCCCAGCTCAGCGAGACGACGGGCGTCTCGCTGAGCACCCTGTCACGGCTGGAGTCGGGGCAGCGCAAGCCGACCCTGGAGCTGCTGCTGCCGCTGGCCAAGGCGTACGGAGTACAGCTGGACGAACTGGTGGGGGCGCCGGCCACCGGGGATCCCCGCGTCCATCCACGGCCGTTCACCCGGTACGGCCAGACGTTCATTCCGCTGACCCGCTATCTGGGCGGGCTGCACGCGTACAAGCAGATCATGCCGCCCCGGCCGCAGGGCGCGCGCGATGAACCGCTGGAGCAGCGGGTGCACGAGGGCTATGAGTGGCTCTACGTGCTCTCCGGGCGGCTGCGGCTGGCGCTGGGCGAGCACGACCTGGTGCTCACGGCCGGTGAGGCCGCCGAATTCGACACCCGCACCCCCCATGGTTTCGCCAGCGCCGGGGACCAGCCGGTGGAGTTCCTCTCCCTGTTCGGGGCGCAGGGCGAGCGCATCCATGTCCGCGCCCGCCCCGCCGGTACCTGACCCGTCCCCGTGTCACCCGGGGCGTTCACCCCGAGGGCTCGTCCGGGACGGGCTGCTCGGGGTGCACGCTCCCGGTCTGCGGCCTCCCCTGCCGTCCGGTGCCGGACTCGTCCGTCTCGGGGATGTCGTCCACATCGTCCGGCTCATTGCCGGCGCCCGCCACGTCCAGGGGGTCGGGCCCGTCCTGCGCCTGCTGGTCGGGGAGGTCCCTGGGGATCCCGCCCCGCTCCTCGCGCTCCTCCGGTCGCCGGTCGTCGCTCACGATGCCGCTCCTTTCGTCGATGGAGGGGGCACAGCAGAGGCGATTACCCACGAGCGCCGGGCGGATGCACGGTCAGCCGGTCCGATACGGCCATCCGTGCGCGCGGCCGGTCACTCCCCGCGCTCCGGCACATACAGCTCCGGCAGGTTGACCACGATGGCCTCCTGGGTGCTGCGGGCGATGACCACCACCGCCTCGTCGTCGGGGTCCGGATTCTCCTCCCGGTGCGGCACGTAGGGCGGTACGAAGATGTAGTCACCCGGCCGGGTGCGCAGCCGGACCTCCTCGACGTGTCCGTCCCGCTCCTCGGCGAAGACGAACTCGGGGTGGCCCCGCACCACGAAGATGGCCGTCTCGGACTCGCCGTGGTGGTGGTTGGCGGAGGCGGTGTCCGGCGCCACATGGGTCTGGCCCATCCAGAGCCGCTCGGACCCCACCGACTGGCCGCTGATCGCGGCGAACCGCCGCATGCCCTCGGTCTGGGCGGTGCCGGGGTCGACGTCCTCGGTGCGGATGTGGTGCAGACGTGACCGCGATGGACCGTCGGGGGCGGTGGCCTTCAGATGCGGATGGAACGCGTCGTGCTGCTGCGCGGGGTCGCCGCCGGGCGTCGTCATGCCACCGACCGTAGAAAGCACCGGTAATGGATGTCAACAGGTGTCCTTTCGCTCACCAGGCACAACACCGTGAAATCCACGCTGCATAATGGCCGTATGCAGATCTCGGCGAAGGCGGACTACGCGGTCCGGGCGCTGGCGGAGCTGGCCGCGGACACCGGCAGGCCGCTCACGTGTGAGGCGATAGCGACCTCCCAGGACATCCCCTTCCGGTTCCTCAAGGCCGTCTTCCGCGATCTGCGCCAGGCCGGTCTGGTGCGCAGCCAGCGCGGCTGCGAGGGGGGCTACTGGCTCGCCCGGGACCCCGCCGAGACCACGCTCGCGGACATCGTGCTCGCGGTGGACGGAGCGTTCCTGACGCTGCGCGGCGAGCGGCTGGACGACGTCGGCTACCGCGGTCCGGCGGCCGGGCTGCCCGGGGTGTGGCGCGGGATGGAGGCGCATGTGCGCCAGGTGCTGACCTCCACCGCCCTGAGCGATCTGGTGCGCGAGCGGCTGGCCGCATGACGTCCGCGAGCCCGGACCGGCCCCGCACCGGACCGGCGCTCCGTGCTCGGACCCGCCCTGGGGGCGGGTGGCTCCCCGCTGCTGCCCGCCTGCGGCGGGGTGGCGACCACCCGCGCACGGTGGGCCGGGGGCGCACGGCCGCCCGCCACCGGGCGCCCGAGTGGCGTGGGCTGATCGCCGCCCCGGTCGCCGCGCGGCGGCCGCCGGAGACCGGGCTGCTGGAGGCGGCCCCGTAAAGATCTCCTAAACCACGCTGAACGCAACTCGTGCGCCGCCCGTATCCACTGCCGGGTCGTGCTCGTCGCGGATGGGCGGATCCCGCAACCCCCAACAGGAGGTCATGAGTTGAGCCATAAACGGGTACCCAAGCGAAAGATCGTGTTCGCGGGGGCCGGGGCCGCCGCCGTGGCGGCGGCCGCGATCATCCTGCCCAACGCCAACGCCTCTCAGGACGACAAGGCCGAGGCGGCCCAGCCCAAGAAGGTGGACGCCGCGTCGGCGGCGGACATCGCCGCGGAGCTCGCCTCGCGGCTGGGCGAGGCGTTCGGCGGGGCCTACTACGACAAGGACAAGCAGCAGGTCATCGTCAATGTCGTCGGCGACAACAACAATGTGAACGTCCAGGTCAAAAGCGCCGGGGCGGTGGCCAGAAAGGTCGACAACAGCACCAAGGCGCTGCAGACCGCCGCCAAGACCCTCAAGACCAAGGCGACCATCCCGGGCACCGCCTGGTCGGTGGACCCCAAGACGAATGAGCTGCGGGTCACCGCGGACTCCACGGTCACCGGCGCGAAGTGGGACACCCTCGAGTCCACCGTGAAGTCGCTGGGCGACGGTATGGCCACCCTGAAGAAGTCCACGGGCGAGTTCAAGCCCTTCGTCGCGGGCGGCGACGCCATCTTCGGCGGCGGCGCACGCTGCTCGCTCGGCTTCAACGTCACCACGGACAGCGGTGCCCCGGCGTTCCTCACCGCCGGTCACTGCGGCGTGGCCGCCGAGCAGTGGTCGGACTCGCAGAACGGCGCGGCGATCGGCACCGTGCAGGACGCCACCTTCCCCGGTGACGGCGACTTCGCGCTGGTCACCTACGACGACGCCAACACCGAGGCCCCCAGCACGGTGAACACCGGCGACCAGACCGTGGACATCGTCGGGCCGGGCGAGGCCACGGTGGGCCAGCAGGTGCAGCGCATGGGCAGCACCACCGGGCTGAACGACGGCTCGGTCACCGGTCTCGACGCGACGGTCAACTACCCCGAGGGCACGGTCAGCGGGCTCATCCAGACCGATGTCTGCGCGGAGCCCGGCGACAGCGGCGGCCCGCTGTTCAGCGCGGACGGCCAGGCCATCGGCCTGACCTCCGGCGGCAGCGGTGACTGCACCTCCGGCGGTGAGACCTTCTTCCAGCCGGTGACGACCGCGCTGGAGGCGGTCGGTGCGCAGATCGGGGACGGTGGCGCGGCCGGAGGCGGCGGCGCGGCGGACGACGGTGGCGCGGCGGACGGCGGCGCCGCTGACGGCTCCGGGACCGCCGGTGACGGCGCGGGCGCGGACGGCGCCGGTGGGGCAGCCGACAACGGCTGATCCCACGCGACCGGGTGTCCCGCGCCGTCACCGCGGGACACCCCGGGAGCAGCGACACCCCGGGCGGCCGCTCAGCGGGCGGACAGTCCCGCGGAGAGCCCCGCGCGCACCCGCTCCACCGTGATCGGCAGATCGCGGACCCGCACCCCCGTGGCGTGGTACACCGCGTTGGCGATCGCCGCCGCCGTGCCGACGATGCCCAGCTCCCCGATGCCCTTGCTGCCCATCGGGTTGAGCTCGTCGTCGTTCTCCTCGAGCCAGTGCGCCTGGACGTCCCTCACATCCGCGTTCGCCGCGATGTGATACGTGGCGAGGTCGTGGTTGGCGAAGTCGCCGAACCGCGGGTCCGGCTCCAGGTTTTCGTGCAGCGCCATCGACAGCCCCATGCACATGCCGCCGCGCAACTGCGAACCCGCCGTCCGGGGGTTGATGACACGTCCGGCGGCGAACATCCCCAGCAGCCGGTCGACCCGCACCTGGCCGGTGACGGCGTCCACCCGCACCTCCGCGAACTGGGCGCCGTAGGCGTGGCGCGAGAACGCCCGGCGCGCCTCCACGTCCTCGGTGGTGTCCGCCCGCTCCTCAAGACCGCCGGGCGGGATCGCGCCGGAGCCCTCCTCCAGCCGCTTGGTCAGCGCCCGGCACGCCTTGGAGACCGCCCAGCCCCACGAGCTGAGGCCCATCGAGCCGCCCGCCCACGGCGCCTGGCCGTAGGCGCTGCGGCCGATGTCGAGGGTGACCCGGTCGATCCCCACACCGAGTTCGTCCGCCGCCACCTGGGTCAGCGCGGTGCGGGCGCCGGTGCCGATGTCGGCCGCGGCGATCCGTACGATGAAGCCTCCGCCGGGCTCGGCGCGGGCGGTCGCGGTGGACGGCCAGGTGAGGGCGGGGTAGTTGCACGCCGCCACTCCGGTGCCGGCCAGCCACCGCCCCTCCCGGCGGCGCCCCGGCGCGGGGTCGCGGCCCGCCCAGCCGAAGCGCGCCGCGCCCTCCCGCAGACAGGCCACCAGATTGCGGCTGCTGAAGGGATGACCGGTCCCGGGGTCCACGGACGGCTCGTTGGCCACCCGCAGATCGATGGGGTCCATGCCCAGCTCCACGGCCAGCTCGTCCATCGCGCTCTCCAGCGCGAACATCCCGGGCGCCTCGCCGGGGGCGCGCATCCACGAGGGCGTCGGCACATCCAGCTGCGCCAGGCGGTGGGTGGTCCGGCGGTGGCGCGCGGCGTACATGACGCGGGTGCAGGTGACCGTCTGCTCGCAGTACGGGGTGAGCGTGGAGCTCTGCTGGAGCGCGTCGTGCCAGATGGCGGTGAGCCTGCCGTCCCGTTCGGCGCCGAGCCGGATGCGCTGGAGGGTGGGCGTGCGGTACGAGACCATGGTGAACATCTGCTGCCGGGTGGCCGCCACCTTGACCGGGCGGCCCACGGCGCGGGCGGCCAGGGCGGCGAGCACCGTGGGCGGGCGGGGAATCGCCTTGGAGCCGAAGCCGCCACCGGTGTGGTCGGCGACGATCCGGACGGCGCCCTCGGGCAGGCCGAACAGCTCGGCCACCCTGGCGGCCGTCATCCAGGGGCCCTGGTCGCCGTTGTAGAGGGTCAGCGTGTCCCCGTCCCAGACGGCGATGGTGGCATGCGGTTCCATCGTGGCCGTGTGCTCGGGGGGCGTGGTGTACGTGGCGTCGAGGACGACCGGCGCCGCGGCGAGTGCGGCCTCCACATCGCCGGTCTCCGTGTGCCCCGGATAGCCGCCGTTGACCGTGTCGGGGACGAAGATGCGCGGATCGCCGTCCATCAGCTCGGCGTCGTGGTCGTCCACGTCGTACTCGACCCGCACGGCAGCCGCCGCCTGACGGGCCGTCTCGAAGGTGTCCGCCACCACGGCCGCCACGATCTGCCCCCGGTAGGCCACCTCGGGGGACTGGAGAACGGCGAGTTCGGGGGTGTCGGTCGGGCGCAGCCGGACCACGTTGTGGCTGTCCAGCACCGCCACCACGCCCGGCAGGGACAGCGCCGCGACGGTGTCGACGGCGCGCACCGTGCCGCGCGGGACGGTGGACTGCACCGCCCACGCGTACAGGGCGTCCGGCACCGGGTACTCGTACGCGTAGAGCGCGGCACCGGTGACCTTCTCGCGCCCTTCGACACGGGTCACCTCCGCGCCCACGGTCCGCTGGAGCGTGGTCATCGCCGCTGCCCTTCCACGAGGTCGCGCACGGCCGCGGTGATGACGTCCACGGCGAGGTCGATCTTGAACGCGTTCCGCGGCAGCGGGCGCGCCGTGGCGAACTCGGCCCGGGCCGCCTCCCGCAGGCGCTCCTCGGTCGGCTGCCGGCCGGTCAGCAGCCGCTCGGTCTCGCGGGCCCGCCAGGGGCGGGTGCCCACTCCGCCGAGCCCCAGCCGGATCTCCCGCAGTGTGCCGTCGGCCTCGGTGGCCACGACGGCGGCCACCGACACCAGCGCGAAGGCGTAGGACCAGCGGTCGCGGACCTTGCGGTAGGACATGGCGGCGCCCTCGGGGGGCGGTGGCAGCTCGACACCGGTGATCAGGTCGCCGTGCTGCAGCACCGTCTCGCGGTGCGGGGTGTCACCGGGCAGCAGATAGAAGTCGTTCAGCGGCACCGTACGGGGGCTGCCGTTCACCCGCCGCAGATGGACGACCGCGTCGAGCGCGGCCATCGCCACCGCCATGTCCGAGGGGTGGCCCGCCACGCAGAAGTCGGAGGTGCCGAGCACGGCCAGGTCGCGGTGGAGGCCCTGGACCGCCGAACAGCCGGTCTCCGGCCGCCGCTTGTTGCAGGGTTTGGTCACGTCCTGGAAGTACACGCAGCGGGTGCGCTGCAGCAGATTGCCACCGGTGGTGGCCACGGTCCGAAGCTGCCCGGAGGCCCCCGACAGCAGCGCTTCGGCCAGCGCCGGGAACCGCTCGCGGATGCCCAGGTCGCCGGCGAGGCGGCTGCCCGGGACCAGCGCGCCGATGAGCACACCGCCGTCCGGGCGGTGCTCGACGGTGTCGTACGGGAGCCGCGTGATGTCGACGAGCAGGGCGGGCTCGGTCACCCCGAGCTTCATCAGGTCCACCAGATTGGTGCCCCCGGCCAGGTACACCGCCTCGGTGGAGTCGGCCACGAGCGTGGCGGCGGCCTGGGGGTCGGTGACGCGCTCGTAGCCGAAGGGCTTCATCGCGCCCCTCCCGCCACGCCGGCGCGGGCGGGCGGCCCGCCGCCGTCGGCCCCGGCGACCTCGCGGATGGCGGCCACGATGCCGGGGTAGGCCCCGCAGCGGCACAGGTTGCCGCTCATCCGCTCCCGGATCTCGTCGGCGTCCAGCTCACCCGGCGCGCCGACCCCGGCCGCCAGGTCCGCGGTGACATGGCTGGGCCAGCCGCGCGCGGCCTCGGTGAGCGCGCCGATCGCGGAACAGATCTGGCCCGGTGTGCAGTAGCCGCACTGGAAGCCGTCGTGGTCCAGGAACGCCCGCTGCAGCGGGTGGAGTTCCTCCGGGGCGGCGAGCCCCGCCACGCCCTCGATGGTGGTGATGTCCCGGCCCTGGGCGGCCACGGCGAACACCAGGCAGCTGTTGACGCGCTCCCCGTCGATCAGGACGGTGCAGGCCCCGCACTGCCCGTGGTCGCACCCCTTCTTGACCCCGGTCAGCGCCAGGTGTTCGCGGAGGGCGTCCAGCAGGGTCACCCGGTGGTCGAGGGTCAGAGGGCGGTCGGCACCGTTGACACGCAGCGCGAAGTCACTGTGAAACGCGTGAGCTGTCACACCCCTCAGCCTGGCATCGGGGCGTGCGCCCCGCATCTTCAGCGCCGGCCGTCGGGCCCCGGCTCCGGTGGGTCGTCGGATACCGGGGGCAGCCGCAGATGTGCCAGGTCCGGCGGGACCGGTGAGCTGGGGCGGTAGAACGGCGGGGCCACGTCGGCGGCGGGCGAGTCGGCCAGCCGGAAGCGGTCCCGCAGCCGGTGGTAGAACTGCGTCGGCACGAGCCGTACCAGCCGCAGCCGGACCGGTGCCCGGTAGGCCGCCACCCAGTCGCCCGGCTCCAGCACCCCGCGCAGCTGACCGTCGAGGCTGACCGCCACCCGCCCCGAGGTCGGCAGGACCCGTACGGCGATGGGTTCGTCCACCGCGGCCACCACGGTGCGGTCGAAGGCGATGTGCGGGGCGACCGGGGTGAAGACCACCGCGTCCATGAACGGGGAGACCACCGGCCCGCCGGCGGCGAAGCTGTAGGCGGTGGAGCCGGTCGGGGTGGCCACGATGATCGCGTCGGCCGAGTACGAGGCGAGCAGTTGCCCGGACACATACACACCAAGACCGGCCTGGCGGTCGCGGGCGAGCTTTTCGAAGACCACGTCGTTGACGGCGTTGACATCCAGCGGAATGCCCCAGCCCACCTCCTCGGGACTGCGGCCGGGACGGACCTTGGGCGGGGGCGGTACGGGGCCGCGCCCGTAGCGCAGCAGCGCCTCCATGCCCTCGGGCATCTCCAGCGGCCGGGACGCCCGCAGGGTGAGCAGCATGCGCTCCTCGATCGTGGCACGGCCCTCGTGGACGGCGTTCAGCGCGTCCTCCACCTGGTCGACGCTGATCTCGGTGAGGAAGCCGACCCGCCCCACGTTCACACCCAGCGCCGCGGCCCCGTTCCTGGCGGCGAGCCGGGCGCCGCGCAGAAAGGTGCCGTCGCCGCCGAAGGTGACGATCAGATCGGGGTGGCCGGCGGCCGCGGACTCCTCCTGGGCGCTGCGCCGGGGCTGGTCACCGCGCCAGACGTCCAGTTCGAAGCAGGAGATGTCATGGGCAGCGGCCCATGCGCGGGCGGTGCGGGCCGCCGCGAGCGCGGTGGGACGGGCCTGGTGGACGACCATGCCGAGCCGGTTGACAGCCATGGCCCTTCCACCGTAGATCGGCCGGCCCCGAAGCGCCCATCGGGCGGACGCGGAGCGGGTCGGGGCGGACGCGGGGCGGGTGCCCTGGAGCCGAACATCCGTCCTGATCTATGGTGTTCAGCGGCACAGAGACCCGCGTGGGAACCACACCGCATCCGTACGGAGCCAGGGGGATGGTGCAGCAGATGGCGAGTGAGAGACGAACCGCGCTGGTCGAGGAGCTGATGGGGCGTTTCCCCCAGGTGCCCCACGAGGCCGTGCTCAAGGAGGACCTGCTGCGCGGCGGCATGGCCTTCGACGAGTCCGCGCTCAGCGGCAACGAGGACGGCGACGTCAAGCCGAAGTCGTACTTCATCTTCTCGTTCGACCACCGCACCCTGCCGGAGCTGGGCGCCGCGGCCCTCAATCGGCCGCCCGAGGAGATCGTGCTCACCGGCGGGCCGTACGAGCTGCGCCGCACCGTGGTGTCCGTCCGCGTCAACCCCGCGTCGCCGTATGTGGTCCGGGCCGGGGAGGACGGTGCGCTGGGGCTGTATCTGGACGGTGCGCGCATCGCCGACGTGGGGCTGCCGCCGATGCCGGACTACTACCGCCACACCCTGTCGAACGGCAAGTCGGTGATGGAGGTCGCGCCCACCATCCAGTGGGGCTATCTGGTCTATCTGACGGTCTTCCGGGTGTGCCAGTACTTCGGTGCCAAGGAGGAGTGCCAGTACTGCGACATCAACCACAACTGGCGTCAGCACAAGGCGGCGGGCCGCCCGTACACCGGGGTGAAGCCGGTCGAGGAGGTGCTGGAGGCGCTGGAGATCATCGACCGCCATGACACCGCCCGCACCTCGCAGGCGTACACCCTCACCGGCGGCGCGATCACCTCGCATGTGGGCGGCCGTGACGAGGCCGACTTCTACGGCCAGTACGCGAAGGCCATCGAGGAGCGCTTCCCGGGGCGGTGGATCGGCAAGGTGGTGGCGCAGGCGCTGCCCAAGGAAGACGTCCAGCGGTTCCACGACTACGGGGTGCGGATCTACCACCCCAACTTCGAGGTGTGGGACCGGCGGCTGTTCGAGCTGTACTGCCCGGGCAAGGAGCGCTACATCGGCCGGGACGAGTGGCACCGCCGGATCCTGGACTCGGCCGAGGTGTTCGGCGCCCGGAATGTGATCCCCAACTTCGTGGCGGGCGTGGAGATGGCCCAGCCGCTCGGCTTCGCATCCGTGGCCGAGGCGATCGACTCCACGGCCGAGGGGCTGCGGTTCTTCATGTCGCACGGGGTCGTGCCCCGGTTCACCACCTGGTGCCCCGAGCCGACGACACCGCTGGGCAAGGAGAATCCGCACGGTGCCCCGCTGGAGTACCACATCCGGCTGCTGGAGACCTACCGGGCGACGCTCGAGGACTTCGGGCTGTCCTCGCCGCCCGGATACGGCCCGCCGGGGCCGGGCCGGGCGGTGTTCTCGGTGAGCTCGTTCATGGACAGCCTGCCCGCCGTGGACCCGGACCCGGAGCCGGTGGCACCCTGACAGACGCTGATGGCGCCCTGACACCGACGGCGCCCTGACGTGGCGGCCGCCCCGGCTCGGCGGGACCCGTTCAGCCGACGTGGACGTGGGGGCGGCGGCCGCGGTCGGGCTCGGCCTCGCGGAGCACCTCACGGGTGACGGGGGCGACCTCTCCCTGCCCGAAGAGGAAGAAGCGCAGGAAGTGGGCCAGCGGATGGCCCTCCGTCCACTCGAAGTAGATGTGCGGGTGCTGCCCGGTCATGTCACGCACCCGCAGCAACAGCGCCGCCAGCGCGTTGGGGATGGTGGCGCTCTGCAGGGTCAGCACGCGGTAGCGGCCGTGCACCACCTCGCCGCACACCCGCAGCTCGCTCTCGAACTCGGACGGGTCGGCCACCGTGACCTCGACGAAGATGATGTCGTCCTCGGGCGGGATGTCGTTGTCCGCCCGGATCTGATGCTGCTTCTCGCGGTATTCGGCCAGGTCTCGGCGTTCCGGTTTGTTGGCGATGAAGCGGATCCTGCGGTGGGCGGTGTCACGGACGAACCGCTCGGCCAGGGGGTCGAACGTCACGCTGGTGACCCGTAGCTCGAACGCCCTGGCCACCCTGGACAGCAGCGATACGGCCAGGATGCCCGCGATGAAGCAGGCGCCGATCTTGACGCCGTCGGGCCGCTCGATGACGTTGACCGCGGTGGTGTACAGGAAGATCAGCGAGATGACGCCGAAGCCGACGGTCCAGCCGCGCTGCCGGGCCCGCCGGGCGGCGATGGTGACGGCGATGGCGGCCGAGGTGATGAGCACGAGCACTCCGGTGGCGTAGGCGCCGCCCTGGGCGTCCACATCCGCCTTGAAGATCCAGGTCACCAGGAACGCGATGGCGATGAACACCAGCACCATGGGGCGGACCGCGCGCGCCCAGTGGGGTGCCATGCCGTAGCGCGGCAGGTAGCGGGGCATCAGATTGAGCAGTCCGGCCATCGCCGAGGCGCCGGCGAACCAGAGGATGGCGATGGTGGAGGCGTCGTAGACGCTGCCGAACGCCGAGCCCAGATACTCATGGGCGAGATAGGCCAGGGCGCGCCCATTGGCCTCGCCGCCCGGTTCGAACGCCCGCTGCGGGATCAGCAGGGTCGTGATGAAGCTGGAGGTGATGAGGAAGATGCTCATGATCACCGCGGCGGTGGTCAGCAGCTTCCTGGCGCCCCGGACGCGTCCTGCGGGGCGCTCCTCGGTGTCGCCCGGCTTGCCCTCGATATGCGGCATGACGGCCACGCCCGTCTCGAACCCGGACAGGCCCAGGGCCAGCTTCGGGAAGATCACCAGCGCCACGCCGACCATCACCAGGGGACTGCCGCGCTCGGCGACCAGCGCATGGGACCAGTCGGGGACCACATGGGGCGCGGTGCACACATGCCACAGCCCGGCCACCACCACGACGGCGTTGAGCAGCAGATAGGCGGCGACCAGCGCCACCGCGATCCCGATGGCCTCGGTGAACCCCTTGAGGAACACCGCGCCGAGCATTCCCACCAGGATCAGGGTGATGGCCACCTCGTGGCCGCGCAGGGTCGCGGTGAAATGCGGGTTCTCCACCAGGTGGGCGGTGGCGTCGGCCGCGGAGAGGGTGATGGTGATGAGGAAGTCGGTGGCCGCGAAGCCCAGCAGGGTGAGGACGAACAGCTTGCCCTTCCAGAAGGTCAGCAGCCGCTCCAGCATCGCGATCGAGCCCTGGCCGTGCGGGCTCTCCTCGGCCACTCTGCGGTACACCGGCAGCGCGCCCACCAGGGTCACCACCACCAGCACCACGGTGGCCAGCGGGGAGAGCAGCCCGGCCGCCAGGGCGGCGATACCGGGCTGGTAGCCGAGGGTGGAGAAGTAGTCCAGACCGGTCAGGCACATCACCCGCCACCACGGCCGCCCCCGGTGTGCGCTCTCCGGCTCGGCGTGCGGGCCGGGCTGGCGCTTGGCGATGTCGGTCAGGCCCTCCAGCAGCCATGCGCGCAGCCGGTCCCGTGCCCCGCCGTCGGAGGCGGCGCCGCCAGAGGTGGAGGAGACCACGAGGTGCTCCCGTCGTACGACGAGGGGGTCCCCGACCGTCGGTGAGACCCTTGGGCCAGCGTATGCGGCCCGCCCGGCCACCACCCGGCCGGTGCCGCCGCCCGAAGGACATCGCTTTCTCAGTGGGTTTTCATCTTCGGTCCGTACGGTTGCGGCACATGGACACCACCAAGACCGACCAACCGACCGACACCGCGGCTCAGCCCGCAGAAGCCGAGGAAGCCACGGCGGAAAGTGTCCCGAACGCTGTTCCGGACCAGCGGGAAACCCCGGACCCGCTGGAAACGTCCGGCCCCGCCGACGACATCGCGACCCCTCCCCCGGCCACCACACCGGGGGTCGTCCCCGGCGCCGCCTCGGTCGTCGCCGCGGGCCTCGGGCTCGCCTCGCTCTCCGGCACCTGGCTCGGCACCATGCTCCAGGAGCGCAAGCAGCTGACCGGCCAGATCAAGGCCCAGTCCGGGTCGGCCGCCGATCAGATCTCCGCGGTGTACGGCACTCCGTGGCACACCACGGCCCTCGTCAACGGGCTGTTCGCGCTGGCCGCCGTGGTGATCGCCGCCGTGGTGCTGTTGCGGCAGCGGCGGCCCGTCACGACCGGGGCACCCTGGGTGACCGCGGTGGCCTGGGGAGCGGTGGCGCTGGGCGTGATCGGTCTGCTGATCGCCGCCGCCATGGGGCTCGACGTCTTCAGCGACCTGCCGAAGGTGCCCGCGTCCCCGAACGCCCCGGCCGGCTGACCCATTCGAGCGCGCCCCGTGGACCGGATGGATCCGGGCGGGGTGCGCTCCCTCGGCGGGCACAGCACGATTGAGGTCCCGACATCGGGACACACGCGAAGGGGACAGGCCGTCCGGCCGCCCCGGCGGAGAGGGCCACAGGGACGGCACGGACTTCCCGCATACGGAGTTTCCCGCCGATGAGCCGTTCCACCACGCACTCCTCCGACCGGCACGGAACACCGCGTACGCCGGGTACGCCGCGTACATCGCATACGCCGGACCCGCCCGAGACCTCGCGCGCACCGGACGCGCCGAACGCACCGAACGCACCGAACAGGGACCACGGGCCGGACGGGTCGGGCGGGCGGCAGGGCCAGGACTCCCGGACCGCCGTCACCGTCTTCGTCGCGCTCGGCGCCAATCTGGTCATCGCGCTGGCCAAGGCCGCCGGCGGGATCTTCGCCGGCTCCCCCGCACTGCTCTCGGAGGCCGCTCACTCCGTCGCGGACAGCCTCAACGAGGTGTTCCTGCTCGCCTCCCTCAAACGCAGCAAGCGGGCCCCCGACGACCAGCACCCGTTCGGCTACGGCAAGGAGCGCTACTTCTGGGCGCTGCTGGCCGCCGTCGGCATCTTCGTCATGGGCGGCTGCTTCTCCTTCTTCCAGGGCGCCGAGGCGCTGAGCTCGGGCAGCTCCGAGGACCACAGCGGCTATCTGGTGGGCCTCGCGGTCCTGGGCGTGGCGCTCATCGCCGAGGGTTCCTCGCTGGTCCGGGCGCTGGTCCAGGTGCGCGGGCACGCCCGGGAAGCGGGCCGCGGCATGGTGACCGAGCTGCGCAGGGGTGACGACCCCACGCTGCGCACCGTTCTGGCCGAGGACTCCACCGCCTGTCTCGGCGTGGTGTTCGCCCTGCTCGGCATGTGGCTGCACATGGTGACCGGCCAGGTGGTCTACGAGGCCACGGCCTCCTTCCTGATCGGGGCGCTGCTGGTCTATGTGGCCTACCGGCTGGCCAGGGAGTCGAGCGGGCGGCTCATCGGCGAGGCGATCGACCCGGTCCAGCGCCGGGAGCTCCGCCGGTTCCTCGAGACGCAGCCGGAGATCGACACCGTGACCACGCTGCTGACGATGCGTCTGGGCAACGACTCGACGCTGGTGGCGGCCCGGATCGATCTCAACCCCGGTCGGGACAGCGAGGAGGTCGAGGAGGTCCTGGTGCGCGTCAAGACGGCGATGGCGGAGATCTGGCCGCATGCCGACCAGGTCTTCCTCGATGTCACCGACGCCTCGGCCGGGGACCGGGCGAAGGCGCGTGCGGACCGCCAGGCGCTGGAGGAGGCGGTGGCGGCCGTGGAGCGCGAGGACGGCGGGGCGTGAGATTGGCCCCGGCGGGCCTGGGTACTCGGTGACGACCAGCCCACAACAGCGAACTCATGTACGGAGGCAGAACTGATGGGCCTCGGCGGTTGCATTTTGATGATCGCGGTGGGAGGGATCCTCACCTTCGCCACCGACTGGAACGCCAACGGCTTCAACGTCCACTTGGTCGGCCTGATCCTGATGGCAGTCGGCATCATCGGCACATGCGCGTATGTGAGTGTCTACAAGCGCCGGCGCATCGTCGAGCCGGGCGCCGTGGCACCCCCGGTGGTCGAGGAGCCCGAGCATCACCGGCACCACCACCACTACGACTACTGAAGTCCGGCCAGTCCCCTTTCCGACGAGGTGGTCCCCGCCGCGGGCGGGGGCCACCTCGTCGTTCGTACGACTCCCCCGGGAGGACAGACGCGATGAACAGCGAACGCACCTCGGACCAGGACGCCCGTGGCCGCCGGGCCGCGCTGTTCGATGTGGACGGCACGCTCGTGGACACCAACTACCTGCACACCGTCGCCTGGTGGGAGGCGATGCGGCAGGCGGGGCACACGGTGGGCA
This sequence comes from Streptomyces yongxingensis, assembly GCF_055597465.1. Classification (NCBI taxonomy): domain Bacteria; kingdom Bacillati; phylum Actinomycetota; class Actinomycetes; order Kitasatosporales; family Streptomycetaceae; genus Streptomyces; species Streptomyces yongxingensis. Next base: position 10,368,770 of record NZ_CM145717.1, on the reverse strand, counting down.
TGCGGGAGATCCACCACACCATCGGCATGAGCTCCGACAAGCTCATGGACCGTCTGCTGCCGGAAGACCGGGACCGGTCGGGGGACGAGCGGATCAGCACCGCTCACAAGACGCTGTACGCGGAGTACTTCCCCCGGCTGCCCGCCCTCGACGGCGCGTCGGACCTGCTGCGCACCCTGGCCGACCGCGGCTGGTACCTGGTGCTGGCCAGCTCCGCCTCGCAGGACGAACTGGCCGCGATGCGTGCCACGATCGGCGCCGACGAGGCCATCGGGGCCGTGCTCAGCTCGGACGACGTCGAGGAGGGCAAGCCCGCGCCGGATCCGGTCCAGCAGGCCCTGGAGCACGCCGGGGTGCCGGCCCGGGACGCGGTCTTCGTCGGTGACACCGTGTGGGACGCCGTGGCGTGCGTGAAGGCCGGGGTGCGCTGTATCGCGCTCCGGTCCGGTGGCATCCCGCCGGAGATGCTGCTGGAGGCCGGTGCGGACGAGATCTACCGCGATCCCGCGGATCTGCTCCACCACCTCGACGACAGCGCGCTGGGGCGCTGAAGGCCCCCAGCCCTCTGCGGGACCCTTGACAGTTCCCTGTTGGAAACTGTCAGAATCTGTTGCGCAAAGAGCTGTTGTGGTCGGTCAACGGCACTCCCGCATCGCACAAGCGCTTGCGCATCACACAATCGAAGAGAAGGGGATCGCGATGGCGGTCACTCGCAGATCGTTACTGATCGCAGGCACCGCCGCCCCGATGGCCGGGGCACTTGTCACGGCCGGTCCCGCCCAGGCCGCCACCGCGTCCCGCGCCATGGGAGGACGGACCATCCCGCTCACGGACGGCTGGCGCTTCGCACTCGTCAACCCCGGCGGCATCACCGACCCGACCGGCGCGTACGAACACGCCCATGACCCGGCGTACGACGACTCGGCCTGGCGCGAGGTCGCGGTTCCGCACGACTGGAGCATCGAGCTCACCCCCACCACCGACCACGGCACCAGCGGCGGCACCGGCTTCCTGCCCGGCGGCCTCGGCTGGTACCGCACCACCTTCACGCTGCCGCGCGCCCTCGAGGGCAAGCGGATCTCCGTCGAATTCGACGGCGTCTACATGGACTCGTCCGTGTACTGCAACGGACGGCTCATCGGCGAGCACCCCTACGGATACACCGGCTTCGCCCTCGACCTCACCGAGGTGGCCCACACCGACGGCGCCACCCCCAACGTCCTCGCCGTCAAGGTGCGCAACCGGCTCCCCAGCAGCCGCTGGTACTCGGGCAGCGGCATCTACCGCCACGCCCGGCTCCAGGTCACCGACCCGGTCCATGTGGCCCGGTGGGGCACGTACGTCACCACCCCCGGCCTGGCCACCACCCTGCGCGCCGGGCATGCCACGGTGCGGGCGCGGACCCTGGTGGTCAACGAGTCGGACGGCCGGAAGCCGGTGACGGTGGTCTCCACGGTCAAGGACCCCGACGGGCACATGGTGGTCCAGGCACACTCCACCCTCACCGTCGGGGCGGGTGACTCCCGTACCGCCACCCAGGAGCTGCGGATCGACCGGCCGCGGCTGTGGTCGTTCGACACCCCGCGGCGCTATGTCCTGGAGACCGAACTGCGGGTGGGCCAGGACACCACCGACCGGTACCGCACCCCCTTCGGGCTGCGCCACGCCACCTTCGACCCCGACCGCGGATTCTCGCTGAACGGCCGGTACGCCAAGCTCCAGGGCGTCGATCTCCACCACGACCTGGGAGCGCTCGGCGCCGCCGTCAACGCCGACGCCGTGCTGCGCCAGCTGACCATCATGAAGAGCATGGGCGTCAACGCCCTGCGCACCTCGCACAATCCGCCCGCGCCGGAGGTGATCGAGGTCTGCGAGCGGCTCGGCATCGTGATGCTGGTGGAGGCGTTCGACTGCTGGCGCACCGGCAAGAACACCTATGACTACGGGCGCTTCTTCGACGAGCACTGCGAGGCGGACATCACCGAGATGGTGCGCGCCGCCCGCAACTCCCCCGCCGTCGTCATGTGGTCCATCGGCAATGAGATCCCCGACTCCACCAGCGCCCCGGGGCTGGGGATGGCCCAGCGGCTCATCGACGCCGTGCGCGCGGCCGATGACACCAGGCCCGTGGTGATCGGCTCGGACAAGTACCGCACGCTGCCCGCCGAGGGCTCCCCCGCCGATCTGATGCTGACCAAGCTGGACGGGCTGGGCCTCAACTACAACACCGCCGCCTCGGTGGACGCGCTGCACGCCCGCTATCCGCATCTGTTCCTCTTCGAGTCCGAGTCCTCCTCGGAGACCTCCAGCCGAGGCGCCTATCAGGAGCCCGAACACCTCAACACGGGCGAGAACCACACCCCCGGCAGGCGCGAGACCTCCTCTTACGACAACAACCTCGCCTCCTGGACGATGAGCGGCGAGTACGGGCTGAAGAAGGACCGGGACCGGAAGTTCTTCGCCGGGCAGTTCCTGTGGTCGGGCATCGACTACATCGGCGAGCCCACGCCGTACGACGTGTTCCCGGTGAAGGCGTCGTTCTTCGGCGCGGTGGACACCGCGGGCTTCCCCAAGGACATGTACCACCTCTTCAAGAGCCAGTGGACGAGCGAACCGATGGTCCATCTGGTCCCCATGGACTGGACCGGCCACCGGCCGGGCGAGACCGTGGAGGTGTGGGCCTACTCCAACGTCGCCACGGTGGAGCTGTTCCTGGACGGCCGATCGCTGGGCGTCCGCGAGTTCGACACCAAGAAGACCCCGGATGGCCGCGCCTACCTGGAGACCACCGAGCCGACCGGCGACGACAAGACCGTCACCTCCGGCCCCTACCCCGGCAGCTACACCAGCCCGGGCGGCAGCGCCGGAAAGCTCCACCTCACCTGGAAGGTGCCGTTCGCACCGGGCGAGTTGAAGGCCGTGGCCCGGCGCGGTGGCCGGGTGGTGGCCACCGATGTGCTGCGCACGGCGGGGCGCCCGCACACCGTACGGCTCACCCCCGACCGCGAGACCGTCGACGCCGACGGCCGCTCCCTGTGCTTCGTGACCGCCGAAGTCGTCGACGCCCACGGTGTGGTGGTGCCGGACGCCGACCATCTGATCGCCTTCAAGGTCACCGGAGGTTCCCTGGCCGGGGTCGACAACGGCCGCCAGGAGAGCGCCGAGCGCTATCAGGCGAGCACCCGCACCGCCTTCCACGGCAAGGCCCTGGCCATCGTCCGCGCCGGCACCGAGGCCGGGCCGCTGACCATCACCGCCCGCTCGGCGGGACTGCGCACCGCCACCGCCACCGTCCGGGCCACCGGCGGGACCTCGGAGCCGGTCACCCGCCCCACGCCGTTCGCACCCGACCCCGGCCCCGGCGCTCCCCGCCACCCACTGGCCGACGCCAGCTATTCGGGCGCGCCGACAACCCTGCCCTCGGCGATGCTGGACGGCGATCCGGCCACCGGCTGGTCCAACGCCTTCCACAAGCCCGCCACGGCGCTGCTCCCCGCCTTCGACGGCGCCCGCAAGGCCGACTGGGTCTCGGTGACCTGGAGCGGGAAGCGGCGGCTGCGCCGTGTCGAGGTGTCCTTCACCGTGGACGCCAAGCACACCCTGCCCGCCTCGATCGAGGTCTCGGCGTGGAACGGCCACGCGTACGTCCCGGTGCGCGGTGCGTCCATCACCTGGGCCACCGCCTCCGACACCCCGACCGTCATCACCTTCGACCCGGTGCGCACCTCACGGCTGCGGCTGGACCTCACCAGCCGTCATCCGGACGCGGCGGACGGCGCCCAGCGCATCGTCGCCCTCGAGGCCGGGGACGGCTGAGAAGGCGGCTGAGTGAGCGGCCGAGTCACACGCTGAGCCGCGCCACGCCGGACGGGTGGAAGCCTCCCGCGGCCGTTTGTCCGCGATACGAAGAGGGCACCCGACTTCTCCGACGTCGTGCTGGAGGCGAGATGACTCTTTCCCGTAGCCCGGTGACCCGTGCCTGGCGGCGGTGGCGACGGCCACGCGATCTGGAGGTGCCGCGCGGCGCCGTGGACGTCGAGGACGCCAACCGGCGGTTCCTGATGTACGGGGTGATGCCGCTGTGGTTCGTCCCGGCGGTGGCGGACTGGCTCATGCATCGCCGGACCAGGATCGAGGAGACGTCGGGCACGAAGGAGTCGGCGATCCACGCCCTGATGATGACGGAGGCCGGTGTCCCCGTGGCGATGGGGCTGCTGGCCCGGGTCAATCCGCTGGTGCTGTCGGTGATGGGCGGAGCGGCCGTCGCCCACGGCGCCACGGCGCTGTGGGATGTGAGCCTGGCCACCGGGGAGCGCGAGGTGCGCCCGGTGGAGCAGCACATCCACAGCTTCCTGGAGGTGCTGCCGCTGTCGGCGATGGCGTTCACCTGCTGTCTGCACTGGGACCAGGTCCGCGCGGCGCTGCGCGGCGGGGACCGGCCCGAGGACTGGAAGCTGCTGCCCAAGGACAACCCGCTGCCGGTGCGGTATCTGGCGGCCATCGGGCTCGGCATCGGCGCCTGTGTGGTGCTGCCCTACGCCGAGGAGATGCGGCGGTGCCTCAGGGCCGCCAAGGCAGTCAAGGCGGTGTGAGCCCATGCCGCGCACGCGAGCCGGTACGCGGGCACGATCCCGTACGCGGACGGGCGTGGCGGCCGAACCGCTGCCGTGTCCACGGGTCCTGGCGCCGGAGGCGCACGGGCCCGAACACGTCGCCGTCGACGCGGAGGGCCGGATCCTCACCGGAACCGCGGACGGGGCCGTCCGGCGGCTGACGCTGTCCCCGGACCATGAGCTCGTCCGCTCGGAGGTGCTCGCGCACACCGGTGGCCGGCCGCTGGGGCTCGTCCCCTGCCCCGACGGCGGGCTGCTGGTGTGCGACGCGCGGCGCGGGCTGCTGCGCGTCGGGCCGGACGACGGGTCCGTACGGGTGGTGGCCGACGAGGTGGACGGCCGGCCGCTGCGCTTCTGCAGCAATGTCGCCACGGCGGAGGACGGCACGGTGTACTTCACCGTGTCCAGCCGCCGCCACGGGCTGGAGGACTGGCTCGGTGACATCCTGGAGAACACCGCCACCGGGCAGCTGCTCCGGCTGCGGCCGGGCGGCCGGCCGGAGGTGGTGCTGGACGGGCTGCGGTTCGCCAACGGGGTCGCCCTCGCCGCCGACGAGTCGTATGTGGCCGTGGTCGAGAGCGGCGCCTACCGGATCAGCCGGCTGTGGCTGACCGGTCGCCGGGCGGGGACACGGGACCTTCTCCTCCGCGATCTGCCGGGCTTCCCGGACAACCTCACCCGCGGCCCCGACGGCGTCATCTGGGTGGCCATGGCCGCGCCGCGGGAGCCCGCCCTCGATCTGCTGCACCGCGCGCCCGCCGCGCTCAGAAGGGCGGCGGTGCCCGTCGTCACCCGGCTCCGCCCCCGCCCGCGGCGCACCGTGCGCGCCCTGGCGATCGGCCCCGACGGCCGGGTCGTCCGCCATCTGGTGCGGCGCCGGAGCCCGTACCGGATGGCCACGAGCGTGTGTGCGCTCGGCGGCCTCCTCGTCATGGGCAGCCTCCTCGAACGGGGCATCGCGGTCTGCCCGCTGCCACCGCCCCGGGAGGCCACCGGGACGGCTCACCCCCAGCCGGTGGAGTAGCCGCGGTACCGGCGCCGCCGGGGCCGGATGGTCAGGGTGGTCAGCAGCCCCACGAACCCCACCACGATGACGGCCAGACCGGGGCCGAAGCTCTGGGCGTACGCCACGACGTCGTCGAGCGTCGAGACGCCGTCGCCGGTCCCTGAGCTGCCGGAGGTGCCGGAGGCGATGGACGGGTTGGGGCTCTGGGCCTTGGCGCCCGGGATGGACACCCCGAGCGCGGTCAGCGCCTTGGTCACGGGCTGGAAGAAGGTCACCCCGCCCCGGTCGCAGTCGCCGCTGCCGCCGGAGGTGACGCCGAGCGCCACGCCCTGCGCGAAGAGCGGCCCCCCGCTGTCGCCGGGCTCGGCGCACACGGTGGTCTGGACAAGCCCGGTGACCGTGCCCTCGGGGTAGTTGACCGTCGCGTTGAGCCCGGTCACCTTGCCCGAGCGCAGCCCGGTGGTGCTGCCGCTGCGGAACACCTCCTGGCCCACGACCGGATCGGCCACACCGGTGACCCGCACCGTCTGGCCGCCACCGACGTTGACCACGCTGCTCTGGTCGAGCGAGGCGTCGTCGTAGCGGATCAGCGAGAAGTCATTGCCGGGGAAGCTGCTCTGGACCGTGGTGCCGATGCGGGTGGAGCCGGTGCCGTCGGTGAACCAGGGGGTGCCGTTGGGGCCGCAGTGTCCCGCCGTCAGGATGAAACCGGTCTGGCCGTTGGTCACGTTGAAACCGGCCGAACAGCGGCTGCCGTTGGTGAACATGGGCGAGGCACCGGCGGTCCTGGTGGTGAAGGAGCCCTCCGTCCGCTGCGCGCGGACCTCGCCGCCCACCTCCGCGGCGAGATCCTTCATCTTCGACCAGCGAGCGGTGGAGACGGTGCTGTCGCCGACCAGCACCACCTGGTTGGACTTGGGGTCCACCATCCAGGCGGTGCCCGCCACCCGGGGCGCCGAGCGCAGCTTCTCGGTCGCGGAGTCCAGGTCCGCCATGCTGTAGCGCACCCGTTTGGCGGTGGCCCCGGCCCGGCTGACCTCGTCCGCCGCCGTGTCGTCCGTGACCGCGACCACCGGGCGGCCGTCGGCGCCGATCCAGTTGCCCGCCGTACGGGAGGCGCCGAGCGCGGACACCAGCCGTCCGCCCACATCGTCCGCCCGGTCCGCACTCAGGGCTCTCGGACCGTCGCTTCCGGTCGTCCCGTGGGCCGATCCGCCCGGCCCGGCCTGCGAGACCATCACCCCGCCACAGACCAGTGCCCCGACAGCCGCGAACCGCACGACCCGGCGCACGCCGCGCCGCATGTGCTTCACCACCCTGTCTCCTTACGTCGATCCAGCCGGGGGCCTCGGACGGCGAAGGCCCACCCCCTCATACGTAAGGAAGCGACGTCCTGCTCACTCCCCGGACGTAAGCCGCGGATCCCCGTGGGGCGGCCCGCGGCTCCCGGGATCAGCGCCGGTCGCCGTAGCGCTTGCCGAGGAACCCCCCGACCAGGGCGGCCGTGCCGCCGCCGAGAATGGCCGCGCCCTGGGTGGCGGCGTCGTGGGCGAGGAAGTACGTGGCCACCCAGATGTACGCCACGACCGTGCCCGCGCCCAGCAGCGAGCCGAACGCCTGCAGCCCGGTGTGGACCCAGTCCATGCGGCGGCGGTGTTCACGCTCCCGCTGGAGCTCGGTGAGCATCCACTCCACCGTGCCGGGCCTGACCGCCTCCCACTCCTTGGCCTGTTCCACCGGCAGCCGGTCGCCCCAGGGCACCGCCGTCTCCGGCGGGCTGCCCGGCGCGGGGTTCTCACTCGTGTTCTCGGTCACGGAGCCTCCCCCGGGCGGTCCGGACGGGGGGCGGGGGCCGGGCCCGCCGCCCGTGGCGGAGGCGGACCGAGCGCGGTGAGGAAGTCGGCCATGTCCCGCTCCATCTCTCGCTCCACCGGACGTCGCGCCCGCCGGGCCGGGGGCTGGGGCACCGCCAGGGACGCCAGATACCCCTCGCGCAGCGCCTGCCAGGGCCCGGCGGGGCGGGCGGGCCCCTCCCCGGCGTCCGGGCGCAGGGCGTCGAGCCAGCGCGCCCGCCGGTCCCGCTGTCTGGCCGACGCGAAGCCGCGCGCCGCGAGCCCCAGCCACAGCAGGCCGAGACATCCGGGCCCCACCCATCCCGGAACGTCGTCCCAGGAGCCCGGGCTCAGCGAGGGCAGGGCCACCGCCCCCGACACGGCCAGGAGGACCCCCAGCACGACGGCGATCGGGGCGAGGCTTCCGGCGCCCGCGCGGCTCACCCGGGGGGCCGGCCGCATGGCTTCCGCGGCCCCCGCGGGGGCCGGGAGGACCACTGCCCCGGCCCCGGGGGCGGACATGGGCTCGCCCCGGGCCACCTCGCGAAGCAGCCCCTCGGTCTGCTCGGCCGTCAGCCGTTCTCCGGGGTCCTTGACCAGCAGCCCCTCGATCAGCGGCCGCAGCGGACCCGCGTATCTCATGGGCGGCGGCGGGTCGTTGAGCACAGCGCTCATCACCTCGGACACCGTGTCCCCCTCGAACGGTGCGTGGCCCTCGACGGCCTCGTACAGGGTCACGCCCAGGGACCACAGGTCGGCCTTGAGCGGCGCTTCTTCGGTCGCCGGGGAGGGCGGGGACGTGAAGCGCTCCGGTGCCATGTAGCGGGGTGTCCCGACCATCATGCCCTCGCGCTCGAAGACCAGGCCGAGATGGTCCACCAACACCGGGCTGCCGTCCGGGCGGAAGAGGATGTTCAGCGGTTTGACGTCCCCGTGGGCCATGCCCATCGCGTACAGCGCGCGTAATCCGCTCAGCGCCCCCAGGCCGATCCGGGCGATCTCGGGCACGTCCGGCCGCCCGTCCCACTCCCGCAGCCGGTCCGCCAGCGAACGCTGGTCGAGGCGCTCCATGACGATCCAGACCCGGCGGTCCCGCTGGGCCAGGTCGTAGAAGGCGGGCAGGTGCTCGTGCGCGGTCCCGGCGAGGAGGCGCACCTCATGGCGCAGCCGTTCGAGCCACCGCCGGTACTCCGCCGGGTCCGGATCCTCGACCGGGTGCAGCTCCTTGACGATGACCGGGCGGCCGGACGTCACATCGTAGGCGTCCCACACCGTGCTCAGGCCGCCCCTGCCCACGCGCCCGCGCAACTCGTACCGGCCGCCGATCACCGTCCCATGGGGCGACCCCGGACCGTTCCCCCGCTCATCCCCACCGGAGGTTCCCCCGGTCGTCATCCGCCTCCCCCTCCCCAGCCGACTGACGCCCACAGTAGGGCGTCGGCCGGGCCGGGCGAAGGGGGCCGTGCGCACGGACACGCGTGCGGTGGAGCACCGGGCCTCATGCGCCGCCCTTGCCGTAGGGCGCGCTGGTGAACACCACCCTGTCGTCGGTGCCGTCGGTCACCCAGAACCGTTGCGGCTTCTCCCCGTAGAGCGCGAAGAGCGGGTCCGGTCCCCAGGCCAGCACGATCTCGTCCTCGCCATCGTGGTCGAAGTCCCCGGCGCCGTAGAGCTTGACGGCGCGTCGCTTCTTCGGCACCTCGCGGCCGTCCACGCGGGCCGGGACGGTGCGGTCGAGGGTGCGGCGGTGGGCGATCTCTCCGGGGGCGTCCGGGCGGATCGTCAGCAGTTCGGTGCCACCGGTGCGCAGCGAGACGGCCAGTTCGTCGGTGCCGTCTCCATCGGTGTCGGCGGCGGCGAGCACATCGCCGCCCAGGGCGGGGATCCTGATCGGCTCGGGGGTCGATCCGGCCGTGCGTTTGGTGTACACGCTCACCGACCGGCTGACGTCCGCGGGTTCCGTCTCATAGCCCGGTTCGTCGTTGCGGCTGCCGGTGTCGGCGACCGCCACATCCCGCTTCCCGTCGCCGTCGAAGTCGCCGAAGGCGATCGCGTTGCCCTTGCGGAGGGTGCGGCCGGTGCTGGCGAGGCCGTCAGGACCCGCCGTGAGCAGCGCGGACTTCGTCTGGTCGGCGTCGCCCTGCTCGTGCACCACCAGATCGGTGGGGCGGTCGCCGTCGATGGCGTCGGCGTACAGCTCCGCGATCTGGCCGCTGGGGCCGAGGGGGTTGGCGTACGTCTCGGTGCGGGCCGCCCCGCCGTCGCGGCCGAACGGGCCGTACAGCACGTGGAAGTCCTTGCCGCTCTGGCGCACGGCGGCCAGATCGTGGTGTCCGTCCCCGTTGAAGTCGCCCGTCGCCAGGGGCCGCGAGCTCTCGAGGCCGTCGTCGGCGTCGGCCAGCCGCACCGGAGTGGCGGGGGTTCCCCGGCGTGGCCCGTCGGGGGCGCCCCAGGCGATGTAGGGCAGCGTCTGGGTGGTGATGTGCACGCGCTCGCTACTGGCCGGGTCGCGCTCCTTGGTGGCGGTGACGATCACATCGGCGTAGCCGTCGCCGTCGAGGTCGGCGGTGGTCGCGGAGTCCATCTCGCCCGCGGTGCCCTTCCACCCGGCGCCGGCGGGCAGGCCGAGGTCGTCACGGCCGAGCACGGTGCGGACGGCGGGGTCGGGGCCCTTCGCCGAGCCGTACACATAGGCGATACGGCGAAGGCCGCCGAGTCCCTCGTCGTCGGAGGCGATCGGGATTCCGAGCTCGGGGCGGCCGTCGCCGTTGAGGTCGTCCGCCAGCGCACTGCCCTTGCCCCGGGGGACGGGAGCGGTCGCGGTGGGGGTGACGACGGGGGAGGCCGTGCTCTGCCCGGCCCCGTCGCCGCCCTTGGTCTCATCATCGCCACCGCCACCGCCGCACGCGGTGAGCAGCACCAGCGCGGCGGCGCAGAGAGCGGCGGTGGCGGGCCGGAGCCTGGTGGTGGGGGATGCCATCAGGACACGACAGCGCATCCGGCGGTGACACGCCATCGGAGAGATCATTTCGTTACGGCGCGCTCCCCGCCAGCGGGTGTCCGCAGCGCAGATTCCACCGTCCCGCGCGGCCACTGAGCTCCGTCGCGGTCAGCGGGGCGACGTCCAGCCGCCAGAAGGCGGGCGCGGGAAGGCCGAGGGCGTGGACGAGCGCGGCCCGGACCACGGCCGGTTCCACGACGGCGAGCAGTCGCGGCTCACGGGCGGGGGCGTACGGTGCGGGCGGGGGCGGATCCTCCCGGCGCGTCTCACGTGCGGGGGCGGGTGGTGCCGGTTCCTCCCGCCGCGCCTCCAGCCAGGCCCCGATCCGCTCCACCAGCTCCAGCAGCGTTTCGCCGCCGTGCGGCGCCGCGGCCGGGTCGGACAGCCACGCCGCCACCTCCTCCGGCGCCTCCTGCCCCACCTCGTCCAGCGAACGGCCCCGCCAGTGGCCCACATCGAGGTCGCCCAGCTCCGGAGCCACGGCGGCGTCGAGCCCCAGGGCCGCGGCGGTACCGCGGCAGCGCTCGGAGGGTGCGGTGAACGCCATGTCGTGGTGGGGCAGCGTCGCGGCCGCCGCCGCGGCCCGGCGCAACCCGGCCGCGTCCGGCGGGGCGTCGTCGAACCGCACCTGCCGCAGCGCCGCGTTGACGGCGGGCGCGACCAAGGTGATCCGGACCACCCAGCCCCTCCTCATCCGCACCCTTCGCCCACGTGGAGGGCGCCTTCCGGGATCCGCGGCGGAGCCGCGGACGACCATCGCGCCCACCGTCTCATGAAGGAGACACCGGCGTGACCCGGGTGGCGGATCGCGCCACCCGGCAAGCGCAGCCGCGGATGCGCACGGCCGCGAACCCCGACACGGTGGAGATATCGGACATCACCGACCGAGTTGGGGTGCTGTGGTATGCGCGTGACCGGACTTGGGCATGCTGGGCTGTTCATCGAGACCGCGGCGGGGTCGGTGCTCTGCGATCCATGGGTCAACCCCGCCTTCTTCGGCTCCTGGTTTCCGTTCCCCGACAACACCGATCTGGACTGGGCGCACTACGGGCGGGCGGCGGACTATCTGTATGTCTCCCATCTCCACCGCGACCACTTCGACGCGGAGAACCTGCGCCGGAACGTGCGCAAGGACATCACCGTGCTGCTTCCGGCCTTCGCCACCGATGAGCTGGAACGCGAACTGAGCGCGCTCGGTTTCACCAACTTCCTCCGCGCCCCCTGCGGTACACCGGTCGAGCGCGACGGTCTGCGCATCATGATTACCGCGCTGACCGGCCCCGGGGACGGCCCCATCGGAGACTCCGCGCTCTCGCTGGACGACGGCCGGAGCGTGCTGCTCAACCAGAACGACGCCCATCCGCTGGACATCGCGGCGATCCGGGAGTTCGGCGAGGTGGACGCGTACTTCGTCCAGTTCTCCGGGGCCATCTGGTACCCGATGGTGTACCAGCTGCCGCTCTCCGCCAAGAAGGAGTTCGCCGCGCGCAAGCGGCAGGGGCAGTTCGACCGGGCGCTGCGCTACATCGACGCGGTGGAAGCCAAGCATGTGTTCCCCAACGCGGGCCCGCCGTGCTTCCTGGACGACGAGCTCTTCGAGCACAACGGCACCGGCCAGGACGGGGAGAGCATCTTCGTGGACCAGCTGGAGTTCCTGCGCCGGCTGGGCCGGGAGCGACCGCAGGTGGCGGCGCATCTGCTGCTGCCGGGGACGGTGGCGGAGCCGGAGGGCACCGCGTGCAAGCTCACCCACCGCTACACCGAGACGGAGATCGAGCACATCTTCGGCGAGAAGCCCGCGTACTTGCGGGAGTTCGCCCGTCGGCAGCAGCCCGCGCTCGCCACCGAACGCGCCTCACGGTCCCCCGCACTGCCGCGCGAGCGGCTGCTGGCCGAGTTGAAGCAGTGGTGGGAACCGCTGCTGACCAGGGCCGACCGGATCTGCGCGGGCGTCGGCGGCCCGGCGCGGCTGGACGTGGGCGAGGTGCCGATCGTGATCGACTTCCCGGCGCGGGAGGTCCGCCTCTGGGACGGTGAGCGCTGCCGCTACACACTGTCCACCTCGGCCGATCTGGTGGCCACCAACATCGAGCGGCGCGAGGTGGACTGGTCCAACAGCCTGTTGCTGTCGATGCGGTTCACCGCCAGCCGGGTCGGGCCGTACAACGAGTTCCTGTATGTGTTCTTCAAGTGCCTGTCGATGGAGCGCATCGAGTACGTGGAGAACTACTACGACTCCTGCCAGGACGACGGCCAGGACATCGTGCTGGACGGCTGGCGGGTGCAGCGGCGCTGTCCCCATCTGCGCGCCGACCTCGGCCGGTTCGGGCAGATCGAGGGCGAGGTGCTCACCTGCACCCTGCACGGCTGGCGCTACGACCTGAGCACGGGCCGCTGTCTGACCGCGGACGGACACGACATCCGCGCCTCGGCCGTGTCGTAATCGGCCGGACCGGGCCGTGGCGACGACCGCCGCCACGGCCCGGCGAGTTGCCCTGGAGCGCTCTTCAACTCCTAGCGTCGGCGCACGTCACCACACACGACCGACGCAAGGGGACCACCATGCGCTGCACACTGTTCGGCAGGACCGGGCTCCGGGTGAGCGAGCTGAGCCTGGGTGCCATGACCTTCGGCGAGGACTGGGGCTGGGGGGCCGCCAAGGAGACCAGCCGACGGCTGCTGGACCTCTACGCCGACGCGGGCGGCAACTTCATCGACACCGCCAACAACTACACCGGCGGCAGTTCGGAAACCATCCTCGGCGAGCTGCTCGAGGGCGGCCGTCGGGAGAGCTTCGTCCTGGCCAGCAAGTACACCTGCGCGACCCGCGCGGGCGATGTGAACGCGGCGGGCAACCACCGCAAGAACCTGGTGCGTTCGGTGGAGGACAGCCTGGAGCGGCTGCGCACCGACCGCCTCGATGTCCTGTGGGTGCACGCCCGGGACAACTTCACCCCCGTCGAGGAGGTGATGCGGGCGCTCGACGATCTGGTACGGGCCGGAAAGGTGCTGTACATCGGGGTGTCCGACTGGCCCGCCTGGGAGATCGCCCAGGCCAACACGCTCGCCGAGCTGCGTGGCTGGACCTGCTTCGCGGGCTCACAGCTGCGCTACAACCTGCTGGAGCGCACCCCCGAGCGCGAACTCCTCCCCCAGGCGCGCGCCTTCGATCTGGCCGTGCTGGCGTGGGGCCCGCTCGCGGGCGGCAAGCTCACCGGTAAGTACCGCCGCGGTGAGCCGGGACGCCTGACCAACCATGCCACCTGGGACGACCGGACGGAACACAACGAGGAGGCCACCATCACCGCGGTACTGGAGATCGCCGAACAGGGCGGCTGGACCCCGGCCCAGGTGGCGCTGGCCTGGCTGCGCGGCCGCCCCGGCACCGTGGTCCCGATCGTCGGCGTCACCCGGGAGTCCCAGCTCGCCGACGCCCTCGGATCCGTCGGCGTCCGGCTCGACGCCGCCGCGGTGGCACGGCTGGACGAGGTCAGCGCGGTGCCGCTGGGCTTCCCGCATGACTTCGTACGGGACCCGGGCATCACCGAGAACATCTACGGCGATCGCTGGGCCGACATCGACGACCGCCGCTCCACCCACCGCCGCGCCACGAGCGGAATCCTCTAGGGGTGCCCGACGGATCGTGACGCCTGCGGCGGGCCGCTCCGCTCCCCGCCCCGGGGCCCGGGCCGGGGAGGGGACATCATCGCTATGCGGCTCCGCCGCGTGGTCCGCCGGACACCCCGTAGGAGCGCGTTCGGCGGCAGCGCGCGCCGCGCCCTGGTGGCACGGGCCGTCCCTACGATGGGTGGGGCCAGCGACGACCGGTAGACAGGAGCGATCCGCCATGCCCGAGGCCCCGAAGCCGACCGGCTCCCCCGCCCGCCAGAACGTCACCTTCCCCAGCGCTGGAGCCACCGCGCACGGCTATCTTGCGCTCCCGCCGTCCGGGCGGGGCCCCGGGTTGATCGTCATTCAGGAGTGGTGGGGCCTGGACCACCACATCGCCGATGTCACCGGCCGGCTGGCCCGCGAGGGCTTCGTCGCGCTGGCGCCCGATCTGTACGGGGGCAGCGTCGCCCATAACGCCGACGAGGCGTACCGGATGATGCGGGAACTGCCGGTGGGGCGCGGAGTCGAGCTGCTCTCCGGGGCGGTGGACCATCTCCTCGGCCGGCCCGAGGTCACCTCCGCCACCGTGGGGGCGGTCGGGTTCTGCATGGGCGGTGGCTTCGTGCTGTATCTGGCCGCCGCCGATTCCCGGGTCAGCGCGGCGGTGCCCTTCTACGGCGTCATCCAGGGCGACCTGCCGGACTTCTCAGGACTGCGGGCCGACATCCTGGGCCATTTCGGGGAGAACGACAACACCATTCCGCTGGACGGTCTGGAGCGGCTGCGCCGGGTCATGCGGGAGGAGTCCGGCGTGGAGCCGGATTTCCGGCTCTACCCCGCGGGTCACGCCTTCTTCAATGACGAGCGCCCGTCCTATCACGCGGAATCCGCGGCCTCCGCCTGGCGGAGCACGCTGGGCTTCCTGCACCAGCGGCTGGACTGACGAAATCGGCTTGCGCCGGAAAGGGCCTTAAGTCTTCATGAAGCCTTAAGGCCCTTTTAAGGTCGGGTCCGGAAACCCACCACCGTTCAATTCTCAACCACATTTCCCCGAAAAATTTCTGCCCAGCCCTGAGACGACTCCGGCATCCGCCCGTATGGCATGGCGGACAGCTCGAAAAGGAGTCGACATGACACGCAAAAGGACACTCAGCGGCAAGAAGAAGCTCGGCCTGCTGATCGGTTCGCTGGCGCTGGCGGGCACCGGCGCCGGGGTGCTGGCCGCCACCAGCAATGCCAGCACCGAGGGCGCGGCGCAGTCCTCGACGGCTTGCGCCGGGCTGGAGCAGGCGCTGGCCAACAACGAGAAGTTCATCGCCGATCAGCAGGCCGATCCGGATGCGCAGTCACAGGCGCGGATAGCCAACCGGCAGGCCGTCATCGAGGAGATCAAGCGGAAGCAGCAGGCTTCGGGCTGCGCCGCCGATGAGGCCGCGGGACAGGCGGAGGGGGCCGCGGGACAGGACGAGGCAGCGGCCCAGGCCGGGGGCGGCGCCTCCGCATCGGCCTCCGCATCGGCGGGAGCCTCGGACTCCGGTGCCAGTGACGCCGGCGCCTCGGGCGAGGTCGTCTGCGCGGGGTCGACCGTCACCCTGTCCGGCGAGGGCGGGGCCCCGGCCGCCTCCAGCAATGAGTTCCCGGTCGGCACCAAGCTCAAGGTGACCAATCTCGACAACGACAAGTCGACAACCGTCTCCGTCACCTCGACCTCGGGCAGCTGCGCCCTGCTCAACAACGCCGCCTTCGAGCAGGTCCGTGAGCCGGGCAAATTCCTGATCCGCAACGCGCGCATCGAGCGCGTGGGCTGAACCGGCCACACCGGCCGTCGCGCGGCGGCCGGTGTGCCGCGGGGGTGCGCACCGGCCGTTCGGCGGTCCGTCCCGCACAGGCGCGAACCGCCGATCTGACCGCCATGTCCGACTGTGACCGGTATCGCAGGGTGAGACCGCCGCACCTGGGTACCCGCCCGCCATGGACAGAAATGAGCAGCCAATGCTCACTCCCGATCTGCCGCCGGTCGTCGACGTTCCGGACCTGACCTTCTCTCCTCAGGGACGTCACTCCGATGAGTCGAAGCGCGCGGCGGAGCGGAACGGTGACAAGGAAACCCCCACCTCCGCCCCCACCCCCTCCCCCGACCGGCGCCGCTTGGCGGCGTGACGGACGAACCCCAGCTCGCGACCGATCCCCTCGCGTCGCCGCCCCGACGGCCGGAGCCGCCGGGATGATCTCGCGCACTCCCCGTGTTGACCATCGGCACGGGGAGACGCAAGGCGAGTTTTCGCACACGAGAAGAGGGGACGGACATCATGCCGTTGCAGGGTGAGTACGAGCCGAGCCCGGAGAAGTTCGTACGCGATCAGGTCGAGCTGATCGAGAGCTCCGGTGGCACCGAGGGAACGACCATGCGGGGCATGCCCGTGGTCGTCCTGACGACGCTGGGCGCGAAGAGCGGAAAGATCCGCAAGACCCCGCTGATGCGGGTGGAGCACAACGGCACCTACGCCGTCGTCGCCTCGCTGGGCGGCTCCCCCAAGCATCCGGTCTGGTACTACAACATCCTGGCCGACCCGCGGGTCGAGCTCCAGGACGGCCCGCTGCGGCAGGACATGACCGCGCGCGAGGTCACCGGCGAGGAGAAGGCCCGGTGGTGGGAGCGCGCGGTCGAGGCGTACCCGGACTACGCCGACTACCAGACGAAGACCGACCGCCAGATCCCGGTCTTCGTGCTGGAGCCGGCCGCCACCGCGCACTGACCCGCGGGTCCCGGCGCGCCCCAGCGCGCCGGGCGCCTGTGGATCACCGGAAGCCCCCCATGTGACCGACGTCAAAGCATGCCTGTTTGATAGATCGGGTATCCGGGAGCCGACCCGGTATCCGTACCCAAGGAAGTGCGCCACATGACCGCGACAGACAAATCAGACTTCGCGCCGATTTACGACAGCCTCGTGGCGGAGCACGGCGACGTCCCCGCGGAGGCCCGGGAGGCGGCCGAGGAAATCCAGCGCGAGGCCGCCGAGGCCCTGGACTGGAGCAAGGTGCGCGGCGGCGGCTGACGCGCTCCGGCCCCGTCGCCCGGGGCCACCGTATCCGGCTCCGTGAGCGGCCGTCCGTCATCTGCCCGGAAGGCCGCTCGACACCCCTCACCTTCGATAAGCTGCTGATGACGCACTGTGCTTGACGGCGTCGACACTTATCTCACGAGGGGAAACAGTTGACTACAGGGGTCGAGACTTTCGAGTTTCAGGTCGAGGCACGACAGCTTCTGCAGTTGATGATCCATTCGATCTACTCGAACAAGGACGTCTTTCTGCGCGAGCTCATCTCCAACGCGTCCGACGCGCTGGACAGACTGCGCCTCGAATCGCTCCGCGACGAAAACCTTCAGGCGGACACCTCTGATCTCCACATCACCATCGAGATCGACCAGGAGTCGCGCACGCTGACCGTCCGCGACAACGGCATCGGCATGTCGCACGAGGGGGTCGTGGAGCTCATCGGCACGATCGCGAACTCCGGCACCGCGAAATTCCTCAAGGAGCTGCGGGAGTCGAAGGACGCGGCCGCCTCCGCGGATCTCATCGGGCAGTTCGGGGTGGGCTTCTACTCCAGCTTCATGGTGGCCGACGAGGTGACCATGGAGACCCGTCACGCCGGGGAGAGCCAGGGCACCCGCTGGGTCTCCAGCGGCGAGGGCACCTACACGATCGAGCCGGTCGACGACGCCCCCCAGGGCACCTCCGTGACGCTGAAGCTCAAGCCGGAGGACACCGAGGACCACCTCTACGACTACGCCTCGCCCTGGAAGATCCGGGAAATCGTCAAGCAGCACTCGGACTTCATCACCTGGCCGATCAGGATGGCCCCCGTCCAGGCCCCGGCCACGACGGACGAGGCGGAGCAGGCGGAGGAGGGTGACGAGAAGGCGCCCGAGCTCGAGACCGTCAACTCGATGAAGGCGCTGTGGGCCCGTCCCAAGGACGAGGTCACCGACGAGGAATACCACGAGTTCTACAAGCACATCAGCCATGACTGGGCCGACCCGCTCGAGACCATCCGCATGCAGGCGGAGGGCACGTTCGAATACCAGTCGCTGCTGTTCATTCCGGCCCGCGCACCGCAGGACCTGTATATGCAGGACCGCAAGCGGGGTGTGCAGCTCTATGTGAAGCGCGTCTTCATCATGGACGACTGCGAAGCCCTGATGCCGGAATACCTCCGCTTCGTCAAGGGCGTGGTGGACGCCGCGGACCTCTCGCTGAACGTCTCGCGGGAAACCCTTCAGCAGGACCGCCAGATTCAGCTGATGCGGCGGCGCCTGGTGAAGAAGGTGCTCTCGACGGTGAAGGACATCATGTCCTCCGACGCGGAGCGCTACGCGACCTTCTGGAAGGAATTCGGCCGCGTTCTCAAGGAAGGTCTGCTCAGCGATCTGGAGAACCGCGAGGCGATCCTCGAGGTGTGTTCGTTCGCCTCGACCCATGACGCCGAGCAGCCGACCACGCTGCGCGGTTACGTCGAGCGCATGAAGGACGGGCAGGAGCACATCTACTACATGACCGGCGAGTCCCGGTCGATCGTGGAGAGCTCGCCCCATATGGAGGCGTTCCGGGACAAGGGCTTCGAGGTGCTCCTCCTCACCGACCCCATCGACGAGCTGTGGGTCGACGCGGTGCCGGAGTTCGACGGCAAGCAGCTCCGTTCCATCGCCAAGGGGCAGGTGGACCTCGACTCGGAGGAAGAGAAGGACGAGGAGGCGGAGGCCGAGCGGGAGCAGCGGCAGAAGGACTTCGCCGAGCTGCTCTCCTGGATGACGTCGACGCTGAGCGAGCAGGTCAAGGAGGTGCGGCTGTCCTCGCGGCTGACCACCTCCCCGGCCTGCATCGTCGGGGACACCTTCGATGTCACCCCGGCCCTGGAGAACATCTACCGCTCCATGGGCCAGAACCTGCCCCAGATCAAGCGCATCCTGGAGCTGAACCCCACCCATCCGCTGGTCAGCGGGTTGCGCAAGGCCCACGCCGAGCGCAAGGACGACAGCGGTCTCGCGGAGACGGCCGAGCTGCTCCACAGCATGGCGCTGCTCGCCGAGGGCGGTGAGCTGAGCGATCCGTCGCGCTTCATCAAACTGGTGGCGGAGCGGGTGCAGCAGACGCTGTAGCCACGCCGCCGTGAAGCACAGCGGGGCGGGCCCACTCGGGGCCCGCCCCGCGGGCGTTCGTCACCTTTTCACGCTCGTCATCGTGTGCGGCAGGCCGCCGCGGAGGCGTCGATCAGCTGCCGCAGCGCGCCGTGGTAGACCTCGTGGTCGGTCAGCGCGGGCAGGACGACGTCCAGGTTTCCGGTGAGGGCCGGGAAGTCCTCGGGGTCCAGCGCGGCGAGCGCGGTGCGCGCGGCGGTGCGCACCTGCTTCGCGTTGCGGTGGTCGACGAAGGCGACGGCGCCGAGGGTGAGCAGATACAGCCGCCGGTAGACCCGGATCGCCGCCTCGGGGGTCATTCCGGCGGCGATGCTGTGCGCCAGCTGCGGCTCCACGAGGCGGCTCAGCAGATGCGGGCCCCACCAGGCGCGGCCCGAGCGCAGCGCCACCAGCCCGGGGTGCTCGATCAGCACCTCGTAGAACGCGCGGAAGCGGGCCTCGGTGGCGGTGGCCCAGCCCTGGTCCTGCCCCACCAGCGGCATCCGCGCGGCCAGCCGGTCCGCGCACGCGTTCACCAGACCGTCGAAGTCGCCGCAGCGGCGGAAGACCGTGGCATGGGAGACCCCCAGCAGCTGCGCCACCCGGCGGAAGCTCAGCGCCTCGGCCCCCTCGTCGTCGACGACGGTCAGGGCGGCCTCGGCGATGGCCTCCAGGGTGGGCTGGTCGGCTCGGTCCCGGTTGTTTCGCACGGGCCGAGCGTACCAGTGGTTGTTACAGTGTTTCAGTGACTGTTTCCATTGAGGACGTAACCGCCGCGGCCCAGCGGGTCGCGGGACATATCCGGCCCGTGGCGCTCGCGCCGGTGGAGCAGGGGGCGTGGGGCGCCGCCGAGGGATGGCTGGCCCTGGAGTTCCTCCAGCACACGGGCACCTTCAAGGCGCGGGGCGCGTTCAACTTCATCAGGGCCCACCGGGAGGCGGGCACCCTGCCGGACGCGGGTGCCGTCATCGCCTCGGGCGGAAACGCGGGGCTCGCGTGCGCCTGGGCGGCCGCCCAGCACTCCGTGCCCGCCACCGTGTTCGTGCCCGAGACCGCGCCCGCGGTGAAGGTGGACCGGCTGCGCCGGCTCGGCGCCGAGGTCCATCAGATCGGCACCGAGTACGCCGACGCGCGCGATGCCGCCCAGAAGCACGCCGCCGAGACCGGCGCCCTGCTGTCGCACGCCTACGACCACCCGCTGATCGCCGCCGGGGCGGGCACCGTCATGGAGGAGATCCTCCAGGCCCGGCCCGACCTGGACACCGTGGTGGTGGCGGTCGGGGGCGGCGGGCTGTTCACCGGCGTCGCGGTGTCCGCCCTGGAGCACGGAGTGGGGGTCGTCGCCGTGGAGCCGTACGGCTGCCGGGCGCTGAACGCCGCCCTGGAGGCCGGTGCGGTGGTCGACGTCCCGGTGGACTCGGTGGCGGCGGACTCGCTCGGGGCCCGCCATGTGTCCTCGGCCGCCCTGGAGTGGGCCCGTAAGGACGGGGTGCGGTCCGTCCTGGTGTCCGACGAGGCGATCGTCTCCGCGCGCCGGGCGCTGTGGGACGACCGCAGGATCGCGGTCGAGCACGCGGCGGCCACGGCGCTGTCCGCCCTGACCTCCGGCGCGTACCTGCCGCGGCCCGGGGAGAAGGTCGCGGTGCTCCTCTGCGGCGCCAACACCGACCCCGCGGACCTCACCCACGGCCGCTGAGCGCTCCGCGGGAAGTGGCGCCATGCGTCGTTGGCCGACTACGGCGCCGTCGTGGCTGGTCGCGCCCGCGCGGCGGAGCCGCACATCGACACAGCCCCGCGCCCCTTCGGGGCGCTGCCCGAACCGTAGCGGACTTCCTCCGACCTGCTTGGCAGTTCGACACGGCCGGACGCGCCCGTACGGCAGCCTGACCGGATGCCGTGCGGGCGCCGCCCAGCCGCCCACCACGGCCGGCTACGCGCCGTCGTACGCCGCCTGAAGCGCGGCGATGTCGAGCTTGCCCATCTTCATCATCGCCTCGGTGGCCCGCTTGGCCTTCTGCGGGTCCGCGTCGGCGATCATGTCGATCAGGACGGTGGGGACGACCTGCCAGGACACCCCGAACTTGTCCTTCACCCAGCCGCAGGGACCCTCTTCGCCGCCCTCGGAGAGCTTGCTCCAGTAGTAGTCCACCTCGTCCTGGTCCGCGCAGTGGACCTGGAAGGAGATGGCCTCGTTGAAGGTGAACTCCGGCCCGCCGTTGAGCCCCACGAACTTGTGTCCGTTGGCCTCGAACTCGACGGTCAGCACGCTCCCCGCCGGGCCGCCGGGCTCGGCCCCGGTGTAGTGGGTGATCCGTCCGAGCCTGGAGTTCTTGAAGATCGAGACGTAGTGCTGCGCCGCCTCTTCGGCGCGGCCGTCGAACCACAGACACGTGGTGAATCCGTCGCTGGCCATCGGTACCTCCTGCGTTGGGGAGCGTGTACCCCTATAGACCGCTCCCCCTCCGGGAACTCATCGGTCCTCGGCCGACCCGTTTTCCGTGAGGTAGTGGTGCAGCCGGCAGGAGCCCTCGAGCATCGCCGTGGCGCGCTGGGCGAGCCCCTCCTGACGTCGGGCGATGACCGTGCGCAGGGCCTCGCTGCCGCCCGTGCGGCGCAGGCCCTCGAGGACGGGGCGGATCTGGGGCAGCGGATAGCGGACCCGCCGCAGCAGGTCGATCATCCGGGCGTCCCGGACGTCGGACGGCCCGTAGACGCGGTAGCCGGTGCTCCGGTCGCGCCGCGGGCGCAGCAGACCGGCGGACTCCCACACCCGCAGGGCCGAGGTGCGCACCCCCAGACGGGCGGCCACCTCGCCGATGCGCAGCGGCCCGGAGCGTGACGGCACCGCGGCGTCCGGGGTCTGCTCGGCGACCGCTTCGAGCGCCTTCCCCGCCGCTTCCAGGGAGAGCCGCTGGTCATGGAGCGCGGCATGGCCGGCGTTGACCAAGGTGAGCGCCAGGGCGATGTCCTCGTCGTGGACGGCCCGCATGACCGCGCGGGCGGTCTCCGCGCCGTACCCCGGCATCAGGGCCCGGTAGGTCACCAGGGCTCTGCGGTGGCGGTCGTCGAGTCTGCGGTATCCGGCCGGGGTGCGGGCGGCCGGGGGCAGGATGCCCGCGTCGACGTAGTTGCGGATCTGCTGGGTGGAGACACCCGCCATACGGGCCAGATCGACGGGGCGCAGGGCGGCGTCCGTACGGCTCACGGTTCGTCACCTTCAGGTCGAGGGTTCACGGGTGAGTTGAAGGTTAGCGTCGGCTCTATCCCGGTGCATCCGGCGGAGGTTGGGCAGAAGGCCGGGAAAAGTCTCAACGAGCACTTCAATGAAACACTTGAAGGCATGGATGTCAGCGAAATCAAGGTCCGTGGCGCCAGGGAAAACAACCTCCAGGGCGTGAGTGTGAACATTCCCAAGCAGCGGCTCACGGTCTTCACCGGTGTCTCCGGATCCGGTAAGTCCTCGCTCGTCTTCGACACCATCGCCGCGGAGTCGAGGCGGCTGATCAATGAGACCTATACGGCGTTCGTCCAGAACTTCATGCCGACGCTCGGCCGTCCGGACGTCGACTCGCTGCGGAATCTGAGCGCGGCGATCGTCGTGGACCAGGAGCCGATGGGCGCCAATTCCCGTTCCACCGTGGGCACCGCCACCGATGCCCACACCCTGCTGCGGATTCTGTTCAGCCGGATCGGCAGCCCCTACGTCGGCCCTCCCCTCGCCTTCAGCTTCAACACCGCCGAGGGCATGTGTCCGCGGTGCGAGGGGCTCGGCCGGGTCACCGACATCGACATCGGCCAACTCATCGACAGGGAGAAGTCGTTGAAGGAGGGGGCGATCACCGTCCCCGGATTCGAGGTGGACAGCTGGCATTGGCAGGTTATGGCGGCCTCCGGCCTTTTCGACCCCGATACCAAGCTCCGGGACTACACCCCGGCCCAGTGGGAGGACTTCCTCCACAAACCGGCCACCAAGATCAGGGCGGGGAAGAACAACCTCACCTACGAGGGGCTGGTGACCAAGGTCCGCCGGCAGTACCTGGCGAAGGACCGGGAGACGATGCAGCCGCGCATGCGCGCGTTCGCCGACCGGGCCATGACCCTGGCCGAGTGCCCCGAGTGTGAGGGCGCGCGGCTGTGCGAGGCCGTCCGGTCCTGCCGGATCGACGGCCGCTCCATCGCGGACTGCTCGGCCCTGCAGATCAGCGATCTGGCGGAGTTCGTGCGCGGGATCCGGGACGATTCCGTCGGGCCGGTACTGGAGAGCCTGCGCGCGCTCCTCGACTCACTGGTCGAGATCGGCCTGGGATATCTGAGTCTGGACCGGGAGTCCGGCACCCTGTCCGGCGGCGAGGCCCAGCGGGTGCGGATGGTCCGGCACCTGGGCTCCAGCCTCACCGATGTCACCTATGTCTTCGACGAGCCCACGGTGGGTCTGCACCCGCATGACATCGAGCGCATGAACCGGCTGCTGCTCCAACTGCGGGACAAGGGCAACACGGTGCTGGTCGTGGAGCACAAACCGGAGACCATCCGCATCGCCGACCATGTGGTGGACCTGGGGCCCGGCGCCGGAGTGGCGGGCGGACGCATCTGCTACCAGGGCGACCTGGCGGGCCTGCGCGCCTCCGACACCCTGACCGGGCGCTATCTGGACCACCGGGTGCGGCTGCGGGAGAAGGTGCGGCAGCCCACCGGGCAACTGCCGGTCCGGGGCGCCCGGTTGCACAATCTGCGGGATGTGAGCGTGGACATCCCGCTCGGTGTGCTCACCGTCGTCACCGGTGTCGCCGGATCGGGCAAGAGCTCCTTGATCCACGGGTCGCTGTCCGGACGGGAGGAGGTGATCGTCGCGGACCAGTCGGCGATCCGTGGCTCCCGTCGCAGCAACCCGGCCACCTATACGGGGCTCCTCGATCCGATCCGGACGGCGTTCGCCAAGGCCAACCGCGTCAAACCGGGGCTGTTCAGCGCCAATTCGGAGGGCGCCTGCCCGCGGTGCAAGGGCATCGGGCTGATCTACACCGATCTCGCCATGATGGCCGAGGTGGCCTCGGTGTGCGAGGACTGCGAGGGGAAGCGGTTCCGGCCCGAGGTGCTGACGTACCGGCTGCGCGGGCGGAACATCAGCGATGTCCTGGGCATGTCGGTGGCCGAGGCGCGGGAGTTCTTCACCACCGGCCAGGCCCGGGTGATCCTGGACCGGCTGGCCGCGGTGGGGCTGGGCTATCTGGCGCTGGGCCAGCCGCTCACCACGCTCTCCGGGGGTGAGCGCCAGCGGCTGAAGCTGGCCATCCACATGGCGCGGAGCGGCACGACGTACGTCCTGGACGAGCCGACCACCGGACTGCACCTCGCCGATGTGAACCAGTTGCTCGCCCTGCTCGACCGGCTTGTCGACACGGGCAACACGGTCGTCGTCATCGAGCACCACCAGGCCGTGATGGCCCATGCGGACTGGATCGTCGACATGGGCCCGGGGGCGGGGCACGACGGCGGTCAGGTGGTGTTCACCGGCACCCCCGCCGACCTCGTGGACAATGGCGGCTCCCTCACCGCCGTCCACCTGCGCGACTACGTCAAGCAGGCGTGAGCCCCCGCCCTGGTGGTCCCGTCGGCGGGACCACCGGGGCGGCACGGCGCGTCAGGGCGCGGGCGGGGGCGCTGGAGCGCCCGCGGGCGGCGGGATCTTGGCGTAGGCGGCCGTGGTGGTGCCCGCCTCCGCGGGCGCCACCGCGCTCTCGCGCGGCATCAGGGCGTCGCGCGCCGCGCCCGGGTCCCAGCCGGTGTCGACCACCCGCTTCTGCACCAGGATCGCGGCCCCGAGGACCGCGAGGCCGAGCAGCACGATGACCACGAGCCCGGCGGCGCCACCGGCCTTGCCCGCGTTGCCGATGAGTGCGCCGAACCAGCCGAAGTCGGCGTCGCCGAAGGTGGTGTTCTGGTCGCCGAACGCGCCGAGCACCTTGAGCAGCAGGGCGGGGAGGAAGGTGATGAGCAGCCCGTTGAGGAACGCCCCCACCACCGCGCCGCGCCGGCCGCCGGTCGCGTTGCCGTAGACCCCGGCCGCGCCGCCGGTGAAGAAGTGCGGCACCAGACCGGGCAGCACCAGGGCGAGGCCGAAGGCCGGATTGAAGACCCAGGTGAGCAGGGCCAGGCCGATCAGCCCGCCGGTGAAGCTGGAGATGAAGCCGATCAGCACCGCGTTCTGCGCGTACGGGAAGACGATGGGCGCGTCCAGCGCGGGCAGGGCGCCGGGGACGACCTTCTGGGCGATCCCCTGGAAGGCGGGGACCAGCTCACCGAGGATCGTGCGGACGCCGAAGAGGATCACCGCGACCGCGATGCCGAACTGGAGCCCCTGCATCACGGACTGCATCAGATAGTTGCCGGTGTCGGTGGCCACGGCGCCGCCGGTGCCCGTGGCGAACGCCTTGAAGGCGGTCTTCTGTCCCTCCTTGACGAGCAGCAGGACCGCCATGACCAGGTAGATCAGCAGCATCGACAGGGCGGTGGCCACCATCGAGTCGCGCAGGAAGCGCAGCCCCTCGGGGAGCTTCATCTCCTCGGTGGAGCGGCTGCGCTTGCCGACCACCCTTCCGGCCGCGCCCGCCACGATGTACCCGGCCGTGCCGAAGTGGCCGATGGCGACGGTGTCGCTGCCGGTCACGCGCTTGGTCCAGGGGTGGGCGAAGGCGGGCATCGCGACCAGCATGATGCCCAGCAGCACACCGCCGACGGCCACCACGGCGATGGTCGAGCGGCCGCCGCTCGCCAGGACCACCGTCAGCAGCGTGGCCATGAAGAGCATGTGGTGCCCGGTCAGGAAGACATAGCGGAGCGGGGTGAACCGGGCCACCAGCAGGCTGACCACGAAGCCCAGGATCATCAGCCAGGCGACCCGTGAGCCGAACTGGTCCTGGGCGATGCCGACGATGGCCTCGTTGGTGGGGATGACGCCGTGGGCGCCGGTGACGCCCTGGATCATGGTGCCCAGCGGGGCGAGGGAGTCGGTGACCAGCCCCGCTCCCGCGCCGATCAGCAGAAAGCCGAGGGTCGCCTTGATGGCGCCGCCGATGATCTGCCCGGTGCTCTTCTTCATCGCGATGAGTCCGACGGCGGTGATGATGCCGATCAGATACGCGGGCTCGCTCAGAATCTCATTGACGAGAAACGTGGCAAGGGTGACAAACCAGCCCATGGTGCTTCCTCTGTCCCCGTCGTTCAGACGTCGTACGTGTCCCGGAGCACCGCGTCCACCTCGGCGGTGCTGGTGAAGTCCTGGACGACCTTCACGGGCCGTCCCACATCCCCCAAAGTCCTGGCGATCTCGCGGGAGGTGAGCAGGGCCACGGCCTCGGACGCCTTGCCCTTCGCGGAGATGGTGTCGGTGGCCTCCACGGTGACGAACCTCGACCAGCCCCAGCGGTCCAGCACCTGCTCCAGGGTGTTCTTGAGGAACAGGCTGGTGCCCACGCCGTTGCCGCAGACGGTGAGGATCTTGTGCAGCGAGTCCGCCCGGGGCTCGGAGGGTTCAGGGGTGGTGGAGGGTTCGGACTTCTCGGGGCCGCCCTCCGGCCGCTCCCCGGCCAGTACGGCGTGCAGCGCCTCCGGGGTGGGCGCGGCCGCGAGGGCGGCCGCCGTGTCGGGGTCACCCAGGAGCCGCGCCAGGCTCGCCATCGCGGAGGTGTGCGCCGCGGAATCCTGGGCGGCCAGGGCGACGACGAGGGTGACGGGGTCGTTGGACTCATGCCCGAATTCCACGGGCTCGGCGAGCCGGACCCAGGACATCCCGGTGGACAGCACCGCAGGGGACGGCCGGGAGTGGGCGAAGGCCACGCCCGGCGCGATGACGATGTACGGCCCGTTCTCCTCGACGTTGGCGACCATCTCGCGGGTGTACTCGTCGGTGGTGGCTCCCGTTTCCACCATCAGACGGCCGGCGGCGCCTATCGCCTCACGCCAGTCGGCCGCCCGTACATCGAGCCGGACGGCCTCGACGGGGAGTAGGTCTTTCAGGTCTTCCATGCAGGTCATCATGCCTGACATGGCTCTGTCATACAGCCCCAGGGGGCGGCTGTCCGCGGCCCCCGGAGGCGAAAGCGGAGTGACGGCCTCCGCAGGGTCCGGCAAGCATACGAAGACCAGAACCGCGAGCGCCTCGCACCCCCCGGCGGCCACCAGGGCGCCGGGCAGCGACCAGGTGGTGAGTGGACCGGCGAGGGCCGCGCCCAGGGCGAAGCCGGTGATCTTCAGGCTGGCGCCGGTGGTGAAGACCTGGCCGCGCAGCCGCTCGGGCGCCTCCCGGTGGCGGATCGCGAACAGGGCCGTGAGCTGGGGACCCTCGGCGGCACCGGTGAGCAGCACGGCGGCGATCAGCGCGGCCGGGTGGCCGGTGGCCGCGAGCAGGGGCGCGAGGACGAGCAGCAGGGCTCCGCCGAGGAGCACGGCGTCCGGGCGCGGCGGCCGGGGGCGACGGAAGAGGACCGCGCCCGCCACGAGGGCCGATGCGGCGGTGGCGGACAGCAGCAGGGCGCCACGGTCGGCGCCGCCGAGCACGGCCGCGCCGAGCGGCGGCCAGCAGATGAGCAGCGCGCCCTGGCCCACGCAGGAGACGACGGAGGTGGCGGTCGCCCGGGCCAGGGGCCGGTTGCGGACGATGGCCCGCAGCCCGGCGGCGAGATCGGCGACGACCGACGTGCCCGGCGGTGGGGCCGACGGGGCGGATCGCGCGGGCGCGGGGAGCACCGAAGGCGACGGGGCCG
Organism: Streptomyces yongxingensis; assembly: GCF_055597465.1. Taxonomy (NCBI): domain Bacteria; kingdom Bacillati; phylum Actinomycetota; class Actinomycetes; order Kitasatosporales; family Streptomycetaceae; genus Streptomyces; species Streptomyces yongxingensis. Next base: position 10,340,765 of record NZ_CM145717.1, on the reverse strand, counting down.
GGGCGGATCGCGCGGGCGCGGGGAGCGCCCAGGCGGCAGGCAGCGCGAGGCCGATCAGCGCGATGGACAGCGCCACGGCGGCCGGCGCCCCGGCCACCCCCGCGACGGCCCCGGCGAGTGCGGGTCCCACCAGCGCGGCGAGGCTGAACGTCATCGCGTCCAGCGCGGTGGCGCGAGGGAGGCCCGGTGGCGGCGCCACTCGGGGCAACTGGGAGGTCCATCCACCGGACAGGGCCGGTCCCAGCAGCCCCGCGCCCACCGCGAGGAGAACCATGAGGGCGAACGGCACCCGCCCCAGGCCCAGGAGGATCGCGCCCAGCCCCGCCGCGTAGAGGGCGAGCGCCACGGCCAGCAGCCGGCCCGGCCGGGCGGAGCGGTCGAGCAGCACCCCGAAGAGGGGTCCGCCGGCCGCGGCCGCGGCCATGATGCCCGCCAGCAGCGCCGAACCCGAGGAGGCCGAACCGGTGAGCACCGGTCCGGCCAGCAGCAGCGCGGGACCGGACATCTCGTCCCCCGCACGGGCTGCGGCCGCCCCGCCCAGATAACACCCCATCGCGTAACGCCCCGGCATGCTCGAGCACGTTACGGGGCTAACGCAAAACTCCACCAGGTGCGTTACATTGGCGGCGTGTCACCGCCTTCGAACGACGACTGGTCGACCCGGCATTCGGTGCGGGCCACCGCCCGGCGCACCGCCGCCCTCGTCAGCGCCCTCACCGCGGAGCCGAGTCCGGACCCCGCCGCGATCGCCGGGCTCCTGCTCGACCACGGTGAGTCGGGCCCGCTCGAGCTCACCGCCGACGATGTCGCGGGGATGCGTGCCGCCGCGCTGCGGCTGCGCGAGGTGTTCGCCGCGGGCCATGTCGACGAGGCCGCCGGGGTGCTGAACCGGCTGCTGCGGGAGGGCACGGGCCCGCTCCGGCTCAGCTCGCACGACGGCCGCTCGCCCTGGCATCCGCACCTGGACAGCGATGACGAGGCGCCTTGGGGCGAGTGGTTCCTCGCCTCGTCGTGCCTGGCGCTGACCGTGCTGCTCTGGGAGGGTCAGCGCCCGCCGGGCGGTCTGTGCTCCTCCCCCGGCTGCGGCGATGTCTTCCTCACCGTGGGCAGCGGACCGGAGCGCCGCTACTGCTCACGCCGGTGCGCGACCCGCGAGCGGGTGGCCGCCCACCGGCGCGCCAAGGCCGGGGGCGGATCGCGGACTCCGTAAGGGATCGACGCGTCAGCCGGTGTGCGTCGCGTAGGGCGTGTCCCCCCGCGCCGGGTCCTGGACATGCCGGGCCCGCCGTCCGCGGCCTCCGATCCGGGAGCCGAGCCAGCCGAGCAGAAAACCGGCGGGAATGGTGATCAGGCCCGGATTGCGGAGCGGGAACCAGTGGAAGTCGCGCTCGGGGAAGACCGCGAGCGGGTTGCCGGAGATCGCCGGGGAGAAGGCCATGGCCACGGCGGTCAGCAGGAGCCCCCCGTACAGCGCCCAGCGCAGTCCGTTCACCGTGAAGCCGCGCCACAGGGTGCCGTAGAGGACGACCGGCAGCAGGGCCGAGGCGGCGGCCGCGAAGGTGAAGGAGATCAGGACCTGCCGGTTCCAGTGCTGGGTCGCGATGGCGAGGACGACGGCCGCGACGCCGACGACCACGATGGCCGTACGGGCGGCGGCCAGCTCCCGGTTCGCCGAGAGCCTGCCCTTGAAGACGACCTTGGCCAGGACGTCATGGGCGAGGGAGGCCGCGGCGGCCAGCGTGAGTCCGGCGACCGCCGCGAGGGTGGTGGCCACGACCGCGCAGGCCACGACGGAGAACAGCAGACTCTGGTCGGCATCCTGCGCCGCCGGGTCCAGGGCGAGGGTCAGCAGCAGCAGCGAGTCGCTGCCGGTGGGGTCGGAGGCGCGCAGGGCGCGGGCGCCGACGACGGCGGTGGCTCCGGCGCCCACGATCACGATGAGCCCGAGGATGGTGGTGACCGCGCCCACCGCCCAGGTGGTGGCGGCGCGGGCGGCCCGCATGCCGCGGATCGGGTGGAGCCGCATGGTGAGATGGGGCATACAGGCCGCGCCGAGGGCGAGGGTGAGCTGGACGCTGATGACGTCCAGGCGGCCGCTGAGGGAGTCCCCGTACTGGCGGCCGGACTGCCAGAAGCCGTCGCCGTAGCCGCTGGCGTCGGCCGCGGCGTCGAAGAGGGTGGCCGGGTTCCAGGAGAAGCGCTTCAGCACCAGACAGGCGAGCAGGACGAACGCGGCGAGCAGCAGCACCGTCTTGAGGATCTGGACGAATCCGGTGCCCTTCATCCCGCCGAGGGCGGCGTAGCAGACCATGAGCGAGCCGATGAAGATGGTGCAGCCGGTGACCGCGCCGCTTCCCGGGATGCCGAGCAGCAGCGCCAGCATGGCGCCCGCGCCGTTGAGCTGGACCAGCAGCAGCGGCATGACGACCACCAGCACCACGACGGCGGTGCCGGTGCGGGCGGGGCGCTCGCTCAGCCGCTCGGAGAGGACGTCGCCGAGGGTGAACCGCCCCCGTCCGCACAGCGGTCCGGAGAGGACCAGCATGAACATCAGGATGGAGAGCACGGTGGACGTGGCGATGAGCACGCCGTCGAATCCGGCCAGGGCGATGGTGCCGGTGGTGCTGAGCACGGTGGCGGCGGAGATGTAGTCGCCCGCGATGGCCAGGCCGTTCTGCATCGGGCTGAGCGCGCCGGTGCCGAGGTAGAACTCGGTGGGGTCGTCGTTGCCGGTGGCCGCGAGGATGCACAGCAGGAACGAGACGGCCATGAAGCCCGCGAAGAGCACGAACGCGAGCGTTCTGGGGTCCAGGAAGCTCACCGCTCCCCCTCCCCCGCGGCGTCGGCCCGGCGGTGGGCCCGGGCCAGGACGGTGAGCAGCACCGCCGTGTCCAGGCCGATCAGCACGGCGCCCACGGTGAACCCGCCGCCCGCGCCGAGGTTGACGACGCCTTCGGCGGCGCAGTTGACCACCACGGCGGCCACATGACAGGTGAGCGCGGCGCAGGCCGCCCGCGCCGACCAGGGCCACGGCCGCTGCCACGGTGAGCGCCGTGTCGGCGGAGGCGGCGCCGCGGGGCGGGGCGGGATGGTGGCGGTGCGGCGCACGGTGCGGGACGGGGCGGACGGGAACGGACCCCAGGGGTGGTCGTGGTCGGACATGTCGCGGCTCCTTGTGCGGGTTCCGTCCCGGGTCGCCGGGACGGAATCGCCACGACAGCAGGTCAGAAGGGTCGCGTACAGCCCAACCGGCGGACCGTGTGACGGGCGCACATGATCGGCGCGGGGCCGTTGTGCACGCCCACATCGGCTCAGGCGGACGGGCGGATCTCAGGGCGTCAGCAGCCGGTGCGCGGCCAGCGCGAGCGACAACTCCATGACCTCGCGCGGGTGGTCCAGCGAACGCCCGGTCAACTGCTCGTAGCGGCGCAGCCGGTTGAGCACCGTGTTGCGGTGGCAGAACAGCAGCCCGCCCGCGCGGCGGGCCGATCCCCCGGTCTCCAGCCAGGCGGCCAGCGTCGTCAGCAGCATCTCCCGGTCGGCCGACTCCAGGGCCAGGACCGGGCCGAGCATCCGCTCGGCGAGCGCGGTGCCGAGGTCCGGGGAGGACACCACGAGCGCCTCCGGATAGCGCTCGTCCAGCAGAGCCGCCGTCCCGGCGGCCGGGCGGGTGCGCAGCGCCGTATCGGCGAGCCGGCGGGCCGTGTTGATCGCGGCGAGGCCGGTCACGGCGGGGCTGACCCCGGCCCGTGCGCCGGGCGGCACCTCCAGCCCGCGCACCAGCCGCTCCGCGCCGGTGACGCCGTCGCCGTCGCCGTCGCCGAGCAGCACGATGGCGTGGGCGGTGCCCTCCGCCGTATGCCAGACCGTACGGAGTCCGTCGCCCACCTCGACGGAGTGCGGCGTCCGGCACGGGGCGTCGGCGTCCTCCAGCGCCACGACCGCGTAACGCCCCTGCTCGGGCAGGCCGAGGACCTGCTCCGCCTCGGGGAAGTCGCTCACCCGGGCGGTGCCGTCGAGCAGGGCCGCGACGATGATCCGGTAGCGGTTCTCCCGGTGCCAGGAGAGCTGCCGCTCGACCTCCTGGTACGCCGTGGCGACGAGGGTGCAGTGCTCGTCGACGAAGTTCCACACGTCGGCGGCGACGTGGACCAGCGACTGGGCGCCGAGCGGGTCCTCCTTCGACGCGGTCTCCAGGAGCTGCTCCCAGACGACGGTGCAGCCGATGCGGTACGCGTGCAGCAGCGCGTCCAGCGGAAAGCCCTGGGCGGCGCGGTCGGTGCCGATCCGCCACGCGCAGGACCTGGCCGATTCGCGCGTCTCCTTGGGGTGCACCAGCGAGCGCACATTGTGGCTGAGCGAGTCGTGGACCTCCCGCCACACCTCGTGCGGGTCCACGGCGGCGGAACGGTAGGCGGGCTCCCGCTCCTTCATCAGCGCGACGATACGGTCCGTCAGCCGTGGCACCTCCTCGATGAGCACCCGGGCGGCGCGGTGCAGCAGCGCCACGGTCTCGGCGTCGGCCCGCGACCGGATCGGCGGACGGGCGGCGGGCATCCGGGGCGGCGTCCGGACCCGGTCGGCGGAGAGGCGGGGGGCGCGGCCCATGGCGGGGACGGAAGCGCGGGAGCCGGTGACTGGGTGCATGAGCGTTCCTCCACCTGTGACGGGCAATGCGCAGCTCAACGCGGCAGCGTGAGGCCACGGCCAGGTTTGATACCAGAGCCTGCACGGCTATTGCACCATCGACATACCGGCGGGTCGGTGCCTTCCGCGAATTCTCCCGCGCGCTCGGCGGCAGCGAGGCGAACCCGCCGCGCGGTGGGGGCTGTGGCGGGGTCCCCGCCGACCGGAGGCGGTTCGACGTCCGCAGGATATGCTGTCGATCACTTGAATCTTCGGGGGAGAGTTCCGCATGCTCGATCGTCTGGCCGTCCATGAGCTGATCCACCGCTGGTGGTTCGCCTTCGACGAGGGGCAGTTCGACCTCTGGCCCGAGCTGCTGACCGAGGATGTCCGCATCACCTCCCGCTCGGACACCGGTGAGTCCCCGTACGAGGAGTTCATCGCCTCCGACAACCGGGGCCGCGAGCAGGTGATCGCCTGGCAGCGGCAGCACCGCGAGGCGGCCGGCTATCCGCTGCGCCACAACGCCTCGAACATCCACATCGAGCGGGTCGACGGCGATGACATCTCGGTGGTGTCCTACATGTACGCCACCAACATCACCGACGGTCAGGTGACCCCGATCGCCAGCGGTGTGGTCCGCTGCGTGGTCCGCTCCGACGGCGCCGCCTACCGCCTCGCGGAGCTCCACATCGTGCTGGACACCCACGCGGTGGCCTTCACCGAGCGCCAGGCGTAGCGCTCACATCCGCTCGGGCGCCGAAACCCCGAGCAGCCGCAGCCCGTTGCGCAGCACGACCCTGGCGGCCTCCGTCAGCCACAGCCGGGCCCGGGTGCGGTCGTCCGGATCCTCACCCGCCCGCGGCAGGACCCGGCAGGCGTCGTAGAAGACACCGGATATCCGGGCGGGGCCGCACGACGATCGCGGCGGCCACCTCGAAGAGGTGACCGCCGCTCCCCCGTGTGTTCCCCCGTCGGCTCTGCCTACCGTGTGGCTTCGGGCTTACCAGCCCTTGGTCACGCGGTACGCCTTCAGGGATCCGCAGTTCGATCCGTAGGTCCAGGTGGACTGGTTGTCGATGCCCCCGGCCCAGTCCACGCACTTGCCGCGCCCGTCGCCGTACACCGGGCCCGCGTACGAGGTGTACGCGCCGCCGTCCTCGGCCGACTCGTCGGCGCCCTGAACGTACAGGTAGGCGAACATGGGAACCGGCTTGCCCGTGGCGTTCCGGACGGTGACCACGCAGTTCTTGCCCTTGGCGGAGTTGTAGGTGAGGAAGACGGTGCCCTTGGAGCCGATGGGCGCCGAGTTCACCACCTTGTACCCGCTGCCGCACACCCCGTTGTACGCGGCCCTGGTGGCGGCCGACGCCTGCGGCGTCAGGGCCACGGTGCCCGCGATGGCGGTGGCGAGGACCGCGGTGGCGGCCATACGGCGAGAAAGATTCATTTGTCCCCCTTAATGATTCTTCATGGGCGTAGGCGCTGTTTGCGTCTGCCTAGGGAGACATGTAGGGATGACGGATGGTTGTACGCCGTCATGACACGGCTTACGGCGGCCCGTTGAACGCGCGGACCGGGCTTCCCGTACTCCTCGGGACGGGCGAGCCGCCCGTCGCCGCACCGACCCGGAGGGCCACACCGGATGATCTCGTACCGCACCGCCGCCGTGGGCGCTCTTCTCGGGGCCCTTCCCTGTCTGTTCACGGCGCTGGCCGCTCCGCCCGCGCAAGCCCACGGGGCGCCGACGGACCCGGTGAGCCGGACGTTCGCCTGCTCCCCCGAGGGCGGGGGCGCGGCGCGGTCGGCGGCGTGCCGGGCGGCCCGGGCCGCGGGCGACCCGGAGGCAGCGGACTGGGACAATCTGCGGATCGCGGGGGTGACGGGCGAGGACCGGGAGCGGATCCCGGACGGAAAGCTGTGCAGCGGGGGCCTGGAGGCGTACCGGGGTCTGGACCTGCCGCGCGCCGACTGGCCTTCGACGCGGCTGTCGGCCGGAGCGGATCTCACGCTCACCTACCGGTCGACCATCCCGCACACGGGGACCTTCGAGCTGTATCTCACCAAGGAGGGCTACGATCCGACGCGGCCGCTGAAGTGGTCCGATCTGGAGCCGAAGCCGTTCGCCACGGCCAAGGACCCCGCTCTGGTGGACGAGGCGTACCACATCAAGGCCACACTGCCCGAGGGCCGGACCGGCCGTCAGCTGCTCTACACGATCTGGCGGAACACCAGCACCCCGGACACCTACTACTCCTGCTCCGACGTGGTGTTGGGGGCCCCGGCGAAGGACTCCCCGGGCGCGGCCCCGTCGTCCGGGGCCACCGCCCCGCCGCCTCAGACCGCCACGGAGCCCACGGAGCCGTCCCGAGCCGCCGCCACGCCCTCCGGGGCCACCTCCCGCACCTCCTCCGCCGCCGACGAGGGCGACAGCAACACCACTCCGGTGCTGCTCGCCGGCGGCGCGTCCGTGCTGGTGCTCGGCGCGGGTGTCGCCGCCACCGTACGACGGCGGCGCCCGAGCCGCTGACCGGACTGACGCACCGTCACCGGTAGCCGTGCCGGGCCGTGACATGGCGCGGGTAGTAGCGCTCGTCGGGCGCGGGCCGGTACTCCTTCCAGCGCGGGGTGTCGCCGGTGGGCTGGTCGCCGAGGACCGTCACCCGCTGCCCCCTGCGGGGCCCGGTGTAGTCGTTGACGGCCAGGTGCTGGGTGGCGCGGTTGTCCCACATCGCGACGGCGCCGGGCTGCCAGCGGTAGCGGCAGTTGAACCGGGGCGACTCCGAGTGCTCGAAGAGGTACTGCAGCAGGGCGTCGCTCTCCGGGCGGCTGAGCTGCGGGATGTGCGAGGTCCACATGCGCGTCACGTACAGCGAGCGCCTGCCGGTCTCGGGGTGGATCCGCACCACCGGGTGTTCGGCGGAGTGCTCGCCGGTCTGCGGGGTGTTGAGGACGTGGACGGCGGTGAGCCCGTCGAGGAGTTCGCGCATCGGCTCGGAGAGCGTCTCGTAGACCAGGTACTGGTTGCTCCACATGGTGTCGCCTCCGGAGGCGGGGCACACCTGGAGATGGAGGATCGAGGCGACCGGCGGATTGGGCTGGAAGGTCACGTCGATGTGCCACTCGTCGGCCTTGGCGCCCTGGTCCGCGTCCAGCACGACGATCTCGGGATGGCCCTCGACCTTCGGCAGGAACGGATGGACCTCCAGCTCCCCCAGCCGCCGTCCCAGGGCGATGTGCGCCTCCGGGGTGAGGTGTTCCTGGTCCGGGAAGAAAACCACGAGGTGCTTGAGCAGCAACTCATGGATCCGCTCGAAGAGTTCGTCGGTGAGCTCGGTCAGATCGACACCGCGGATCTCCGCGCCGAGCGCTCCGGAGACGGGGGTCACGACCAGTTCGGGGGTGGGCATGGGGAAACCGTCCTCACATGGGTTGCGGTCGGCCGGCCGGTGCGGCCGGCACTCGGTGGGCGCGCGGATCGGGGAGGAGACCGAGCTGCTGAAGCCGGTCCAGCAGGGTCAGCGGGCGCGGGCCGAGGCCCGACATGTTGTGGGTGACGGTGTGCAGCAGCCGGGGGTTGGCACCGGTGTGACGGACGGCCCGGCGGCCGAGCAACCGGCCGCGCCACGACAGATCGGTCACCATCCGTGCCGCGTTGCCGCTGGTCGTGGCCGCCTGGGCGAGCAGGGGCAACTGCCGGTCGTGGTAGTCGCGCAGTGCGCCGTCCACCGCCGCGGCCGACATCTCGCCGGTGCGCTCCAGATGGCCCGACAGCCGCTCGGCGAGCGCACCGGCGCTGGTGATGGCGGTGTTCATGCCCTGCGCGGCCATCGGATGGACGGCGTACGCGGCCTCGCCGACCAGCGCGAGGCCGCGGCCGGCCAGCCGGGGCGACAGCAGCCGTCCGACGGGCAGCGTCTGGCGGCTGTCGAGATGCGCTAGCAGGGGCGCGGTCAGCGGCTCCAGGGCGGGCACCTGGGACAGCGCCCTGGCCGCCCACTCGGCCAGGTCCCCGCCTGCCGTGACGCCGCGCAGCTCATCGGGCCCGGCCTGGAGGTAGAGCCGCAGCCGGCCGCCCGGCAGCGGATAGAGCAGCCGCAGCCCGCGGTCGGTGACGTACGCGGAGAAGTCGTCGGCCCGCGCCGCCGCGTCGGCGTCGCCGATGTCGAAGGAGACCAGCCGGTGCGGGTAGTCGACCCGTTGGGCCTCGATGCCCGCCCAGGACCGCAGCCGTGAGGAGATGCCGTCGGCGGCGACCACGAGCGGGGCTCGCTCCTCGTGGACCCTGCCGCCCTCGGTCAGCCGCAGTCCGGTGATCCGGCCGGAGTCGTCGCGCAGCGGCGCCTCCGCGCGCACACCCCGGCGCAGTTCCACACCCGGCCCGAGGCTCTCGGCCAGGGCGGCGAGGATGGCCGTGTGGTCATGGGCCAGCAACCACTGGTCGGGGGCGGGCAGTTGGCCGTAGTCGAGGGACATCAGCGCGGTGCCGCGCGGATCGCGGACGGCCAGCCGTCCGAGCCGGACCGCGCCCTGGGCGTCGAGCCGCTTCTCCACGCCCCAGGAGCGCAAGCGGCGCAGCGCGCCCGGCTGGAGCACCTCGCCCTTGGCGATCGGGCGGACCCTCGGCTGCTTGTCGACCACCAGGACGTCGAGTCCCAGGCCGCCGAGGGCGCGGGCCGCCGCGAGACCGCCGACGCCCGCCCCGCACACCAGCACATCGGGGCTCATCGCCCGCCTCCTTCGCCAGTGCCGGTGTCACGAGCGCCGGTGTCACAAGTGCCGGTTTCGCGAGTGGCTTCCACGGCCGCCGCGGCCTCCGCTGAGCGGTAGTGGGCGAGGGCCCGCACCGCCAGGCCCGCCGCGATGCCGTCGTCGGCGTAGCGGGCACAGCCGCGGATGTACTCGTTGACCGGGGCCGGGGTCCAGCCGCCGTCCGCCCGCTGGGCGTCGACGAGCCAGCGGGCCGCCGCCGCGATGGCCGGGTCGGTGGGGCTCAGCCCGGCGGCGAGCAGCCCGCGCAGCGCCCAGGCGGTCTCCTCGACGGTGCCCCGCCGGGTGGTGCCCGGCCCGGTGCGCTCGCCCGTGCTCCACGAGCCGTCGGGGTGCCGGGTGCGCAGCAGCCAGTCCCTGGCCCGGACCGCCGCCCGGTGATGTTCCTCGGTGCGGCCCGCCCGGCTGAGCGCCTCCAGCGCCGCGGCGGTGCCGGGCGTGCCGCCGCGGTACCACATGGCCTCGTACGAGCCGTCGGGGCGCTGCCGGCTGACCAGCCAGCGCACCGCCCTGACCACGCGCGGGTCGTCGGCCCCGGCCCCGGAGTCGAGCAGGGCGCCCACGACCTTGGCGGTCATCTGGGGGCAGGGCCCGAAGCCACCGGGTTTGCTGTTCCGTACGGCGAGGCTCCAGGATCCGGCAACGTCCTGAGTGGCGGTCAGCCATGCCAGCCCGGCGCGCACATGGCGGTCGTCCGCACCGCCGGGCAGCCGCAGCAGAATCGCGCCGGCCTCGGCCGTCTCCAGGGCCATCGGCCAGCTGCGCGGGCTGGAGAACCCCCAGTAGCCGGCCGGGCAGCCGAGCGCGTCGAACGGCTCGGGCTGCTGGTGGCGGTGGAGCATCTCGCGGGTTCCGATCAGTTGGGGGTCGTCGGCGTGACCGGCCTCGATCAGCGCGGCGGTGGCGAAGTTCGTCCAGGTCACGTCGAGGGGCATCAGATCCCAGGAGCCGTCGGGGTTCGCCGCCGAGCGGAGCCAGCGGGCGGCGGCGCCCACCAGGTCGGGCGCCTGGCCGGAGCGGGCGAGGCCCAGGCAGATGAGTCCGGTGAGCCAGGGGTCGGTGCTGAACCCGCCGGTGGCGCCCTCGCGTACGTACGCGTCACGGACGATGGCCAGGGCCCTCGGCCGGGCCAGCCGGTCCAGGGCACGGCCGGCCGGGCCGCGGCGGCGGTGGGCGGACTGCGCGAGCGCCTGGCTCGCGTAGATCGGCAGCCGCAGGCTCAGCAGGCGGCGGCTGAGGCCGGGGAAGAGCAGCAGCTCCAGGGGGAGTCGGCGCTGGGCGCCCTCGTGGGGCAGTCCGGCGAAGGTGTGGAACTGGCGGATGAGGGCGGTCATCGCCGGTTCCGGGACGGCCGCCGAGCCGCCGAGCTCCTCGAACCGGGCCCGTGCGGCGCGTACGGCCGACGCCGCCCGGCGGGGCGCGAGCAGTTGGAGCGCCGCGGCGGCGAGCGCGGTGGTGAGGGGCTCGGTGGGCACCGAGCGCATCGCCCAGCCACCGTCGTCCCGCTGGGTCTCGCACAGCCAGGTGACACCGCGCTCGATGGTCTCCGCCGAGCCCTCGGGGTCGGCGAAGTGCAGTGCGGTGAGGGCTCCGGCGGTGTTCAGCGGGGAGGCGTGGTGCGCGCCGAAGACGAAGGCGCCGTCGTCGCGCCGGTGGGCGAGGAGCGCCTCGGCACCGGTGGTGACGGCCGTGCCGACGCTCTCGGTCAAGGCGGAAGCGGGCATGCGATCGGACCCTTCTGCTGGTGACGCGCCGTCTCAGGGGCGGGGATCGGGGAGGGTGGGCCCGCCGTCGGCCAGGGGCGGCGCGGGGAATTCGTGGCGGGACCGCATCCGGCTCTGGGTGATGACGCTGACCGCGAGGAGCGGCGTCAGCAGGGCCAGGGCGGGTGCCGCGCCGGCGCCCGCGGCCACCACCGCCGCGGCCAGCACCAGACGTTCGGCGACGAGGACGGCGTGGGCGCGCAGCGCCAGCGCGGGGGCGAGGTGCCCCGGTGACCGCAGCAGCAGCCGGAAGGCGCCCGCGCCGCACAGCGCCGCCGCCGACAGCAGTGCGAGGTACCCGGCCGGGTCCCTGGGCACCAGCCCGGTGGCGGCGCAGGCCACGGCCACGGCGGCCAGATACAGCGCGGCCGCGGTGTGGGTGGCGCGCCGGAGGCCCCGGCGCACCGGCACGGTGGCGTAGCCGCCCTCGCGGTCGCCGTCGACGTCGCGGAGGGTGCCGACGAGGTTGGACGCGGTGTCATGGGCCAGGAACACCAGGGCGAAGGGCAGCGCCCGCCACGGTGGCCACGGCTGGACGGCCATCGCGCCGAAGAGCACGGTGAGCGCGGTGAGCACGCCGCGGATGAGATTGCCCGGCAGGCCACGCCCCTTGAGGACCCGGCTGTACGCCACGATGCCCGCCATGGCTGCGGCGGCCACGGCCACGGCGCGCCAGTTCGCCCACAGGGCCAGCGCGGCGACGGCCACGATGCAGCCGATGCCCGTGGCCACGGCCGTGCGTGGGCTCAAGCGCCCCGAGGGTATGGGGCGTTGGGGCTTGCTGAGCGCGTCGAGGTCACGGTCGTAGTAGTCGCCGAGATAGTGGCCGGCGACCCAGCCGAGGGTCGGCGCGGCCCAGGCCACCATCAACTGTCCCGTGGTGGGGTGCCCTCCGGTGAGCGCGGCTCCGGCCAGTCCGACCAGCCCGGGATACCAGAGGGTGTACGGGCGCCAGGTCTGCAGATGGGCCAGGAGCGCGGTGCGCGGGGCCGCCACGGCGTCACCGGTCCCGGCTGACCGACAGATCGGCCACCGCCGCGAGTACGGCGGTGGCCCGGGAGCGGGGCAGCGGCTCCAGACAGGACTTGGCGCGCTCGGCCTGGGCCGTGGCCCGGTCCCGCACGGCGGTGAGCGCGCCGGTCGCCTCCAGCAGCTCGTGCACCGTCCTCAGCGCGTCGGCGGCGGGCAGGGCGCCGCCGAGCGCCGCCTCCAGCCGGGCGCGGGCCGGGCCGCCGGCCATGGCGTGGCAGAGCAGGACCGGAAAGGTGGGCCGGGCGGCCGCGATGTCGCTGAGCGCGGACTTGCCGGTGGTGCGGCTGTCGCTGGTGTACGGCAGCAGGTCGTCGTGCATCTGGAAGGCCAGCCCCAGGTGTTCGGCGTAGGAGGTGAGCGCGTGCTGCTGGGCGGGGGATCCGCCGCCCAGGATCGCCCCGCCCCGGCAGGCGGCCCGGAACAGCGCCCCGGTCTTCAGGGCGCTCATGGTGAGGTACCGGTCGAGTCCGGAGCCGAGGTCGCCCCTGAGCTCGCCCTCCATCGCCTGGCCTCGGCACAGATCGACGCCCGCCCGGGCGAAGACCCGTACCGCCCCGAGGACCCGGCCCGCCGGCAGCCCGCCGGCGTCCTCGGCGCCGTCGGTGAGCACGCCGAACATGCCCAGCATCAGGGCGTCCCCGGTGACGATGGCGTCGGTGGTGCCGTAGCGCGCCGCGACGGACGGGCGGCCCCGCCGCATGGTGTCGCCGTCGATGACATCGTCGTGGACGAGGGATCCCACATGCAGGTACTCCACGCTCAGCGCGGCCGGGACGACGGCGGGTCCGCCGCCGCCCACCGCCTCGGCCGACTCCATGAGCAGCAGCGGGCGCAGCAGCTTCCCGGCCGGGAGCAGGGCGTACCGGGAGATCTGGTGGAGGCGTTCGGCTTCCCGCGGCCAGCGCCGGTCGAGCTCGCGCAGCAGGAGCTCCATGGTCGGGGCGGCCTCGGCCAGCGGGTCGGCCACCTCGGTGACCGCGACGTCGGGCGGGGTCACCGGCACGCCTCCCGGTACTTCCCGGCGAGCTCCGCGAACGCCTGGTTGGCTTCGGGCTCGGCGACGGTCACCCGTATCCCCTCGCCCGGTTTGCCGCACACCACCACGCCGTGGTCCGCGCAGAACTGGGTGAAGCGCTCCACGCCGGACGCCATGGGCAGCCACAGGAAGTTGCCCTGGCTCGCGGGCGCCTCCCAGCCCTGGTCGAGCAGGATCCGGTGGAGCCGGTCGCGCTCCTCGGCGGTCTCGGCGCACTGCCGGAGCACCCGCTCATGGGCGCCGAGCGCGGCGATGGCGGCTTCCTGCGCCACGGCGCTCACCCGGTGGAAGGGCAGGATCGCGCGGAGCGGGGCGAGCACGGGCTCGTGCGCCACGAGATAGCCGACCCGCAGGCTGAGCAGACCGTACGACTTGGAGAACGTCCGCACCACACAGACCCGTTCATCGGCACGGTGCAGTGCGATGCCGTCGGCGATGGCGCCGGGGGCGGCGAAGTCCCGGTACGCCTCGTCGATGACGACGGTGACGTGGGCGGGGAGCCGGTCCAGGAAGCGAAGGATCCGGTCATGGTCCAGCGCGGTGCCGGTGGGGTTGTTGGGGGTGCACAGCAGGACCATGCGGGTGCGGCCGGTGACGGCGTCGGCCATCGCCTTCAGATCGTGGTCGTATCCGGTGAGCGGCACCCGGACGGTGGTGGATCCGGCATTGGCCGCCATCATCGGGTACGCCTCCCAGGAGGGCCAGGCGTGCACCGTGTCGGTGTCCGGTCCGGTGAGCGTGGAGAAGAGCTGCTGGAGCAGCGCGCCGGAGCCCGGCCCGGCGAGCACGTGCTCCGGCTCCACTCCCAGATGTGCGGCGAGGGCCTGACACAGCCCGGTGCCGAGGGCATCCAGGGTACGGTGGGCGGTCCGCGCGGTGCGCAGGACGGCGTCCACCACTTCCGGAAGCGGAGGGTGAACGGTTTCGTTGAGCGACATCTGATGGAGGGGATTGTTCTCCGCGACCACCGGAGTCATGCGATTCCAGCCATCATGCATCGGGCACCATCCATCCATTCCAGCGGGGGATTCGGGCGGAGGGAGGAATGTCACCGCGCCCGGTTCCCCTTGCCGGTCCGGCCGGATCGGTGGGAAGGAAACCGTCGTGGGCGGGCTATGACCGTACGGTCAGCCAGTGCGGGTGGGCCGTGTCCGATCGGTCAGTTCGATGAGCGAGTACGGGCGAAATCCGTCACCATGATTTTGACGGCCTATCGATCACGCGTCCAATTAAAGTCTTTCGGGAATTGATAAACGATTTTTATCTTCCTGTGGTGATCGAACTTCGCCAGCTCACCGTGCTCGCAGAGGTCTGTCGCTCCGGCTCGTACAGCGCCGCGGCGGACCATCTCGGTTACACCCAACCGGCCATCAGCTATCACATGCGCGCGCTGGAACGTGCCGTGGGCGTGCCGCTGACGGTCAAGGCGGGACGGGGGGTGCGGCTCACGCCCGCGGGCCACAGACTCGCCGAGCGCGCCCGGGGGGTGCTGGCCGGGCTGCGGGACGTGGAGAACGAGTTCGAGGCGCTCGCCGCGCGCACCCGTGGCCGGGTGCGGATGTCCTCGGTGCAGAGCGTCTGTGTCGCCGTGCTGCCCGCGGCGCTGGCCCGGCTGGGCGCCTCCCGTATCGAGGTGGAGGTCGAGCTGGGCCGGCCCGCCTCCCATGACGCGTACCGGCTGCTGGAGGCGGGTGAGACGGATCTGGCGATCGTGGCCGACGACGAGCCGGGAGAGGCGGCGGAGCCCGCCGAGACCCGGCTGCGCCGGGTCCCGCTGCTGGTCGACCGCCGCCATGTGCTGCTGCCGCGGGGCCATGTGCTCGCCGGGCGGCGCAGCGTCCGCCTCGCCGATCTGGCGCGGGAGCGGTGGATCCTGGAGCGGGACCGCGAACCGCTGCTGCGGCGCTGCGCCGAGGCGGGGTTCGAGCCCCGGGTGGTGACCACGACCGATGACCAGGCGACGACCCTCGGCCTGGTGGGCGACGGGGTGGGGATCGCCCTGATGGACGGCCTCGGGCTGCTCCCCCGGCCCGATCCGCGGGTCGAGCCGCGCCCGCTCTACGACTGGCCCCGGCGCCATGTCTGCGCGCTGCTGCGGCCGGAGGCGGCCAGGGAGCCCGCGGTGGCCGCCCTGCTGGAGGCGCTGCGGGCGGTGGCGGTCGAGCAGTCGGGGGATGCGGTGGAAGCGGCGACGGCCTGACGCCGGGCCTATCGCATCCGGCGCCGGGCCCCTCTCATCCGCCGTGGACCAGGCTCAGGGCCCGGGCGCCAGGGGCGCAGCTCTCGCGGAGGGCGGCCAGTTCGGCGGGCGGCAGGGTCGCGGCGGCCGTGCCCCGGCGGTCGCCGTCGAGCAGGGCGCGTCCGGCCGCCAGCCACTCCGGGAGGGGTTCCACCCCGAGGTGGTGGGCCAGCCGGGTGAGCTCACGCTCGGGCGCGTCGAGGAGGCCCTCGTACGACAGGGACATCCGGATCGCGGCGGGGAGCCGCGACAGATGCCCCAGCCCCTCGACGATCGTGCTCGACCACAGCTCACCGAACTCGGCCACGGGCACGGACCGTTCGTACAGCGGACGCAGATCGGCCTCGTCGTCGCTGAGCAGCGCCGCGAGACCGGCCGGAAGGTCCTCGGTGCTCGTGGCGCGCTCCGTCATCAGCTGGATCAGCCGGAATCCGGGGTGGCGGCTCATGGAGAGCGCGCAGTCGGCGCCGTCCCGGTGGAGGTGGACGAACCGGGCCTCGGGGAAGACCTCCCTCAGCCGGGGCACCGAGCGCAGCGAATAGCCGGACCGCTCCACGACGGCCCGTCGGCCGTACCGCTCCCCCAGCAGGCCGAACAGCGCCCGGTAGTGATCGGCCACCGGCGCCGCGGGCCGCCGGGACAGCTCCGGCTCCAGCGCGTCGAACAGCGCGTCGGGGTCGTCGGTGAGGTGGGGCAGCGTCATCATGCACACCGCCGGAATGCCACCGCCCGCCACCGAGAACCGCCCCTTGACATGCGGATACCGGTACTCGGGCAGCGGGATGCCGTCGCGGATGACCCGGTTGGCGAACGACCGCGGAGTGGCGAGGATCCGCCAGAACTCCGCCCCGGTCAGCGGCGCCTCGGGCAGCGCGTCCGGCTCCAGCGAGGCGATCAGCTCGCTCACGCTCAGCAGATCCGGATGCAGCCGCAGGATGCGCGACAGAGCGGTCGAACCGCATCGTCCGGTCCCCACGACGAAGGTCAGCGGCCGTACGGTCACCCCGGGTGCCCCTTTCCGTCTCCGACGACTACCGGCCTCCCTACCCATCGCCGCCCCCGCGCACCCCCGGCCACTATCGTCACTCGTGGGGTCCCTCGTCACCGGTGGTCTCCGCGAGCGCTCTTGAGGTCGGCTCGGCGTGACCGTACGTTCCACCGGACGGCCACCGCAGGACACACCCCCCACACCGCGGGGTCCGACACTTGAGGCCGTCACCGCACCTTCAAGACCTTGGAGGAGCCATGCCCGCACCTGTGTTCAGCCGCCGTCACGGTATGCGCGCCGCGGCCGCGGCGGCCGTCGCGCTTCCGCTCGCCTCCCAGCCGCAGAACGTGGCCGCGGCCGCCCCGGTCGCCTCGATCGCCCCCGCCGACGGTCCCCGGCTGGCCGTCATGACGTTCAATCTGCGCTACGCCGGCGACGCCGAGCCCAACTCCTGGGGGCAGCGCCGCCCCGTCATGCGGGAGCTGCTGCTTCGGGCCCGGCCCCATCTGCTGGGCACCCAGGAGGGACTGTACGGCCAGCTGCGCGACATCGCCCACGACCTCGGACAGCGCTACTCGTGGATCGGCACCGGCCGGATGGGGGGCAGCCGGGACGAGTTCATGGCCGTCTTCTACGACACCGGGCGGCTCGAACCCCTGGAGTACGACCACTTCTGGCTGTCCGGCACCCCGAATGTGATCGGCTCCAACACCTGGGGCGGGGCCGTGGTCCGGATGGTCACCTGGGTGCGCTTCCACGACCGGCACACCGGCGAGGAGTTCTACGCCCTCAACACCCATCTGGACCACCGCAGCCAGAACGCCCGTGAGCACTCCGCCGCGCTGATCACCGAGCGGCTCGGCGGTCTGGACTCCGCGCTCCCCCGCATCGTGACCGGTGACTTCAATGTGGCGGCCCACGGCAACCCGGTCTACGACGCCATGCTGGGCGGCGGCACGCTGGTGGACACCTGGGACACCGCCGAGCGGCGCGGCCCGCTGTACGGAACGTTCCACGGCTTTGGCCCGCTGGTCCCGGACGGCGACCGGATCGACTGGATCCTGACCTCACCCGGTGTGCGCACCCGCCACGCCGTCATCGACACCTACGCGCGGGACGGGCAGTTCCCCAGCGACCATCTGCCGGTGCGGACGGTCCTGGAGCTGTGACGCGGGGCTCCCTCAGCGGCCGGCCCCGGCGGCCGGGTCTCAGCGGCCGGGCGCCGCCGCGGAGAGCGCCCGCAGCCGCAGCAGGGTGGCCACGGCCAGCAGGGCCACACAGCCGGTGAAGATCAGCCCGGCGGACCGCAGCCCGACCGCGACCGTGAGCGCGCCCACGCCGATCACCGGAATCGAGATCGCCAGATACATCAGCACGAAGAGCGCGGAGGTGACCTCGGCACGGTGATCGGCCGGGCTGCGCTCCGTCACCACCCGTACGGCCGCGTGGAACGACAGCCCCTGCCCCGTCCCGGCGATGACGGCACCCAGCACCAGCAGCGCCAGTGACGCGGTCGCCAGCGAGACGGCGATGGCCGCCATACCGGCCACCAGCACCGCACATCCCCCGGGCAGCGAACGTCTCGGGCCCAGCCGCCGCCCCAGCGCCTGCCCGGCGATCGAGGCGGCGAACACCGAGAACGCCACGGCACCGGCGACCGCGAGATTGCTCTCCCCCTCCACCTCGCTCAGGAACGTGGGCGACACCGAGGTGAACAGGCCCAGCGTGGCGAAGCCCGCGAACCCCGCCATGGCCGCGGCCGCGAACGTCGAGCGCATCTCCTTGGGCACCCGCAGCCGCTGCGGCCTCAGCGGCGGGCGGCTCCGCTTCCGTACGGTCTCCGGGAGGGCGAGCACCACGGCGGCGCCCACCGCCACCAGCGCCAGGTCCACCACGAAGACCAGTTTCAGCGGGGCCGGGGCGTACTGCGCCAGCACCCCGGCCAGCAACGGGCCGAGGCCGAGCCCGCCCAGGTTGGCCCCGGTCGCGAGAAGGGTGGCGCCACGGCGCCGGTGCTCGGGCGCCAGCTCGATGACGGTCACGGTGGCGGTGCCGGTGGCCAGACCGGCGGACAGCCCCGACAGGGTGCGGCCCGCGAACAGCTCCGGCAGTCCCTGGGCGAGGAGGAAGCACACCGCGCTCAGCCCCGACAGCACCAGCGCGGCCAGCATGACGGGCCGTCGCCCGATGAAGTCGGACACACTTCCGAGCAGCAGCAGCGCGGCGATGACCCCCGCCGCGTACACGGCGAAGATCACCGTGACCATGAACGAGGAGAAGGAGAACTCCCGCTGGTAGAGCGAGTAGAGCGGGGTGGGCAGCGTCGTACCGCACATCGTGACCACGAAGGCGTAGGCGGCCGCGAGGAACGGCCATCCCCTCTCCCCGTCGTCCACATCACTGCGGCGGCTATCCATACGACCCGATTCCACCACAGACCACCTGTCCGTCAAACGCGGTGGCGCGCCGCCCCCTGCCTGGCGCGTTACGTGCGGTAGCGGGCCATCCCGTCATTCGGCCCTCATCACATGCGGCAGGATGGCACCTTACGCCGGAGCCGTACACATGTACGCCCGGCACCGCCCGTAGAACCCAGGCACGAGCAGGTGACAAGGTGATCCCACAGAACTCCAGACCGGAGGCCGCACCGACGACGGCAGGCCGCGCGGCCGCTTCTGACGCGCTTTCCGGCATAGCGGAGGGTGGCCGATGAACCGGGCTCTCACCTTGCACGATGTCATCGTCGTCGGAGCGGCCCTGGTCTGCGGCGCCGCCGGTGGTGTGCTGTTGCGCATGGCGCTGCGCTGGCTCGGTGAGCGGGCCCGCTCCACCCGGTGGAGCGGTGACGACATCATCGTCGACACGCTGCGCACCCTGGCCCCGTGGGCGTCGATGGCCGCCGGAGTCGCCGCCGCGGCCGCCGCGCTGCCGCTGAACCGCACGGTCGGCCATGACGTCAATCAGACGCTGGTGGCCGTGCTGATCCTGGTCACCACGGTCACGGCGGCGCGGGTGGTGGCCGACCTGGTGCGCTCACTGGCGCTGTCCCGCTCCGGGGTGGCGGGAACGGCCAGCATCTTCGTCAACATCACCCGGATCGCCGTCCTGGCGATGGGTGTGCTGATCCTGCTGGAGACGCTGGGCGTCTCGATCGCTCCCCTGCTCACCGCCCTGGGCGTGGGTGGTCTGGCGGTCGCCCTGGCCCTGCAGGACACGCTGGCCAACCTCTTCGCGGGGGTGCACATCCTGGCCTCCAAGACGGTGCAGCCCGGCCACTACATCCGGCTCAGCAGCGGGGAGGAGGGGTACGTGGTCGACATCAACTGGCGCAACACGGCGGTGCGGCAGCTGTCGGACAACCTCGTCATCATCCCGAACGCCAAGCTGGGCAACACCATCATGACCAACTTTCACCAGCCCGAGCAGCAGATGTCGGTCATGGTCCAGGCGCGGGTCGGCTACGGAAGCGATCTGGACCACGTCGAGCGGGTGACCATCGAGGTCGCCGGGAAGGTGATGTCCGGGGTCGAGGGCGGGGTCGTCGACCATGAGACGAGTGTGCGCTTCCACACCTTCGGAGAGTCCGGCATCGACTTCTCGGTGTTTCTGCGGGCCCTGGAGTTCAGCGACCAGTACCTCATCAAGCATGAGTTCATGAAAGAGCTGCACCGCCGGTTCCGCGCCGAGGGCATCGAGATCCCGCTGCCCACGCGGACGCTCGTCCTGCCCGACCAGGACCGGGCGCCGCTGCCGGGCCGGCCCGCGATCTGACGCGGTCAGCCGTCAGCCGTCAGCCGTCAGCCGTCAGCCGTCAGCCGTCAGCCGTCAGCCGTCAAGGCAGCAACCGCCGCTCGGTGGCCACCGCCACCGCCCCGGCGCGGGTCTCGACCCCCAATTTCCCGTAGATCCGTCCCAGATGCGTCTTGACCGTGGCCTCGCTGATGAACAGGGCCCGGGCGATCTCCCGGTTGCCCAGGCCGCGGGCCAACTGCCGGAGGATGTCGCGCTCCCGCTCGGACAGCCCGGGGCGCGGGCTGCGCATCCGGGCCAGCACCCGGTCGGCGACCGGGGCCGACAGCGCGGTACGGCCGGAGGCGGCGTTCCGGATCGCCGCGAACAGTTCCTCCGGCCGCTCGGCCTTGAGCAGATAGCCGGTGGCCCCGGCCTCGATGGCACGGGTGATGTCGGCGTCCGTGTCGAACATGGTGAGCACCAGGACACGGGGTGCGGGCGGGTCGCCGGAGACCAGCCGCCGGGTGGCGGTCACCCCGTCCATCCCCTCCCCGAGCTGCAGATCCATCAGCACCACATCGGGCCGGAGCCGGGCGGCCATGGCGAGGGCCTCCTCGCCACTGCCCGCCTCCCCGACCACCTCGATGCCGTCGGTGCTGGCCAGCAGCGCCCGCAGCCCGGCCCGTACCACCGCGTGGTCGTCGCAGAGCAGCAGCCGGATGGCGGCCTCGGACGACGGGGACGAGGTCAGGCTCTGGCTCATGGCGTGGTCTCCACGGGACGGTCGGGGACGGGGGCGGGAAGGGGTTCGACGGGGATCGCGGCCGAGACGACGGTCCCCTCGCCCGGTGCGGACTCGACGGTGAGCGTGCCGCCCAGCTGCCGTACCCGGGCCCGCATGGCAGGGAGCCCGTGTCCGCGCGACCGGTCCGCGCCGGGGGCCGGGACGGTGCCGGTGTCGAAGCCGCGGCCGTCATCGGCGATGTCCAGACAGACCTGGTCGCCCAGGCAGGTCAGGGTGAGCGCGGCCCGACTCGCCCCGGCGTGCTCCCGCACATTGGCCAGCGCGCCCTGGGCGATGCGCAGCAGCGCCGCCTCCACCCGCTCGGGCAGCGGGCCGAGCGGTCCGTCGAGCCGGAAGTCCACCGCCGGTCCGGCACCGCTCTCCCGCTCGGCGAGCGCGCCGAGCGCCTGGGCCAGGGAGCGCTCGGCGAGGTCGGCCGGGGCCAGGTCCTGGACGAACCGGCGGGCCTCGGCGAGGCTGCGGGACGCGATCTCCGCGGCGTTCCGCATATGTCCCCGGGCCGCCTCCGGGTCCGTCTCCCAGGTGCGATCGGCGGCCTGGAGCAGCATCCGCTGGCTGGACAGGCCCTGGGCGAGGGTGTCGTGGATCTCCGAGGACAGCCGCTGGCGCTCGGCCAGGATCCCCGCCCGCCGCTCGGTCGCGGCCAGGTCGCGGCGGGTGCGGACCAGGTCGTCGATCAGCACCCGCTGCCGGGCCGACTGGCGCCGCAGATGGATGAGGACGGCGGCGGCCACAGCGGCGATGGCGGGCGGCGCGATCAGCGCGTTGGGGTCGAAGCCGTCGTGCATGAACCGCAGTTTGGAGGCGACGACCAGCGCGGTGAGCACGGCGGCCAGGGGCACCGCGAACCGGGTGGGCAGGGTGTGCAGACCGGTGAAGAACAGCGGCATGGCACACCATGCGGCGCTCGGCGCGAGGACCAGCAGCGCGACCCACGCGGCGAGTACCGCGGTCAGCCAGGCCAGATAGCGGCCGGAGGGCCGGCCGCCGGGGCTCGGCGCGGGCGCCGGCCACCGGCCGGGCAGATAGAGCGCGCCGAAGGCCACGAAGAGGGCGATGACCCAGCCGTTGGGCGCGCTGCCGGTGTCCCGGACCAGATAGCGGACCAGCGAGGACCCCAGCAGCAGGAAGAACGCGATGTGCAGGACCGCCGTCAGCCACCGCTCGTCCGGATCGTCCGGCCCGTCGGACCCGGACCGCCCCGACCACGCCGACCACGGCACCGACCACGCCCCCGGCCACGGCGCCCGCCCGGACCGCCCGACCGCCCTGACCGCCGACCGCACCCCGGCCCCCTCCTCCGCTCTTCGGTTCACTCCCTCAGCCACAGTCCTAACGCGCCGGACCGGGCGCCGCATCATCCGATCGGTTGATACGGCGATCACCCGGAACGCCTCCTGACCGGGGCCGCTCCGCCGATCCCCGCCGCGGCCACGGCGCCGAGGCTGGTACCGACCACGACGACGCGGGAACACATGGACCGCCAGGCCGCCGCGTCCCCACCACCAGCACGAAAGAGTCCCCATGCCCGCCAAGAACCTCAGCGTCAACCGCTCCGCCCTCGGCCACCGGGTCTCCTACGCACTGCGCCATCCGCAGCGCGTACCGCGCCATCTGGTCCGCGCCACCCGGGACGCCTGGCTGCGCTACCGCTACCCGGACCACGTCGCGTACTACCGCGCGGTGATGCGGTCGGACACCCGCACCAGTCCGGAGGTGGCGGTCGGCAGCCGCAGCCATGAGCGGTGGCTGGCGCTGGGCGCGATGCAGTTCGACTATCTCCTCGGCCACGGTCTGCGCCCGGAGCACCGGATGCTGGAGATCGGCTGCGGCAATCTGCGGGCGGGCTGGCGGTTCATCAGCCATCTGGAGCCGGGCCACTACTACGGCATCGACATCTCGCCCGACATCCTGGCGGCCGCGCAGGACACGCTGGTGCGCCAGGGGCTCCAGAGCCGCCTGCCCACCCTCACCCCGGTCCGCGATCTGACGTTGCGGTTCCTGCCCGACGCCCACTTCGACGTGGTGCACGCGCACAGTGTGTTCTCGCACTCGCCACTTCCGGTCATTGAGGAGTGCCTCGCCCACGTCGGCCGCGTCATGGCGCCGGGCGGCTGGTTCGACTTCACCTTCGACCGCACCGAGGGCGTGGAACACCAGGTGCTGCGGGAGGACTTCTACTACCGCACCGAGACGCTCATCGCCCTGGCGGAGAAACACGGTCTGGCCGCGCGCTTCATGGCGGACTGGGAGGAGCTGCCGCACGGCCAGTCGAAGATCCGCGTCACCCACCGCGAGGGCGGACGGACGTCCTGACCCGACGGGCGGTCAAGCCCGGTGGTCGGCCTCGGAACACCGAGGCGGATCCGGTGCTCCCCCGGAGACAGGCCGACTATTCGAAGACGCATTTCCCGAGGCATATGTTGCCTTCGAAGCCTGTGACACACTTCATATCGCCCTACACAGGACAAAATCGTTGCTAGTGAGTGCCGTAGACTTTTAGTACGTACTGTTGCGTGGTGGATAGACGAATACATGGAGCACCAAGAGGTCACTCATGCAGCCCTTCGTACTGAAGCACGCAATCCCCGCCGAGCGGTCGTCGGTCAGTGTTCCCTACGCCTATAACGCCGCCCTGCAGTTGAATGTCCTCTCCGACGGCCGTCCGGCCATCGCCGACCGAGCGGTGCTGCTGGCGACCGGCACGACCACGTCCACAGCCGGCTCCAAGACGCACTTCGACGACTGACCTGTCCATACGTCGATGACGGTACTCATCCTGACCTGTCGCCAGGATGTCACGGCCGACTTGGTGGTGGCGGAGCTGCGCGAACAAGGCGTCCCTCTGGTGCGTTTCGATCCGGCCGACCTTCCGGATCAGGCCGCGCTGTCGGTCGAATTCGACCGTGGAGACTTCACGGGATTTCTGTCGACCGAGGGACGCCTCGTCAGCATCCACGGCGTGCGGTCCATCTGGGTGCGCAGGCCGGGGCGGCCGGCGGCGCACGCGGCGAATCCGTCGGAGTGGCTGACGGCCGAGTGCGGACAGGCCCTGTACGGGATGCTCTACGCGACAACGGCACGCTGGATGAACCATCCCGCGGCCGCCGAACCGGCCCGCCACAAACCCTTCCAGTTGCGGGTCGCCCAGCACAGCGGTTTCGCCGTGCCCTCGACTCTTGTCACCACCTATCCGCGTGCGGCGCGCGATTTCGCCGTCCAGTACTCGGACATCGTGGTGAAATCCGCCTCCGGTCCGCCGTCCGTCGATCCGCCGGTCGCGCTGCCCACCACCCGTATCGGACCGGACACGGATTTCTCCGATGTCGCGGCCGGGGCGACCCTTCTTCAGCGCTACATTCCCAAAGCGGCGGACATCCGGCTGATCTGCGTCGGCAGCCAGTTATTCGCCGCGCGCAAGACCGCCGCCTCGGGCCAGGTGGACGGGCGCTATGGCTGTCATGGACACCGCTGGGAAGCCGTGGACGTGCCCGCCAGAATCGTGCGCTCGGTGCATGAGTACATGACGCTCACCGGTCTTGCCTACGGGGCCTTCGACTTCGCCGAGGACGCCGAGGGCGTGTGGTGGTTCCTGGAGTGCAACCAGGGCGGCCAATTCGGCTTCGTCGAGCTCGAGACCGGTCAGCCCATCGCGGCGGCGGTCGCGTCCTGGCTGGCGGCCCCCAGCGCCGCCCCGCGCTGAGGGCCGGGCCCCGGGCATCCGGCTCCCGTGGCCACACATGGTGACGGCCGGTGACGCGGAGGCAGCGCCCGCGGCCCGTCGCGGGCGGCGCGGGCGCCGGGGGCGCCCTGGTGGGCCGGGCGCTGCGCCGGACCGGTCCGTCGGTCGTATGGTGAAGTGAGAGTCCGCGCCACCCAAGGGTGCCCAGCCCCTCCCCCCAGCGCGGGAGGTTCCGATGACCGTCGCCGAGAGCATCCGCCACCCGACGGACGCGTCCCGCTATGTGCCGATCGCCGAGCACGGACTGATCGGCGATCTGCGCACCGCCGCGCTCGTGGACACGCGCGGCACCATCGACTGGTACTGCCCGGTCCGGTTCGACGCCCCCAGTGTGTTCGCGTCGATCCTCGACGCCGACCGCGGCGGCTCCTTCCGGATCACGCCCGAGGTGCCCGCCCGGACGAAGCAGTTCTACTTCCCGGACACCAACATCCTCATCACCCGCTTCTTCGCGGACGACGGGGTCGCCGAGGTCCAGGACTTCATGCCGATCGTGGACGACTCGCGCGAGGCGGACCGGCACCGGCTGATCCGCCGGGTGCTGTGCGTCCGCGGATCGCTGCCCTTCACCGCGCGGTTGGCGCCCCGGTTCGACTACGGCCGGCAGTCGCACACGGTGCGCACCGAGAAGGGGCTCACGATCTTCGAGTCCCCGGAGCTGGCGCTGGCACTGACCTCCGGCGTCACCGTGGAGATCGACGGGCCCGATGCGGTGTCCACGTTCAAGCTGGTCGAGGGCGAGGCCGCGGTGTTCGCGCTGGACCGGATCGGCGGTACGGTGCGGCCGCGGCACTGTCCGCAGGCGGAGGCGGAGGAGCTGTTCGACGCCACCGTCCGCTACTGGCGCCGCTGGCTCGCGCAGTCCCGCTACCGCGGGCGGTGGCGGGAGATGGTGCACCGCTCGGCGCTCACCCTCAAGCTGCTCACCTACGCGCCGACCGGCGCCATCGTGGCGGCCCCGACGACCAGCCTGCCCGAGCAGATCGGCGGCGAGCGCAACTGGGACTACCGCTATCTGTGGGTCCGCGATGCCGCGTTCTGCATCTACGCACTGCTGAGGCTGGGCTTCACCCAGGAGGCCGAGGCGTTCGTGCGCTTCCTGTCCGAGGGCATCGCCCTGGGGGACGGCCCCGGCGGCCCGCTGCAGATCATGTACGGCATCGACGGCCGCAGCGAGATCCCCGAGCAGCTGCTCCCCCATCTGGAGGGGCATCTGGGCTCGTCCCCGGTCCGGGTCGGCAACGCGGCGGTCCACCAGCTCCAGCTGGACATCTACGGGGCGCTGGTGGACTCCCTCTACCTCTACGACAAGTGGGGGCAGCCGCTGTCCAGCGACCACTGGGACGCCGTGTGCAAGCTGGTCGGCTGGGTGTGCGACAACTGGGACCGGCCCGATATGAGCGTCTGGGAGACCCGCGCCGGTCCGCAGCGCTTCCTGTACTCGCAGCTGATGTGCTGGGTCGCGATCGAGCGGGCGATGCGCATCGCCCGCCACCGCGGACTGCCCGCGGACATGTCCCGCTGGTCGACGGCGCGTGATGACATCTACCGCCGGATCATGCGCTGCGGCTGGTCGCCGCGGCGGCACGCCTTCGTGCAGCGCGAGGGCGAGGAGGTGCTCGACGCCTCGCTGCTGATGATGCCGCTGTCGAAGTTCATCTCCCCGACCGACCCCAAGTGGCTGTCCACCCTGGACGCGCTGGGCGAGGAGCTGGTGTCCGATTCGCTGGTGTACCGCTACGACCCCACGGTGAGCCCGGACGGGCTGCGTGGTGAGGAGGGCACCTTCTCGATCTGCTCGTTCTGGTACGTCGAGGCGCTGTCCCGGGCCGGCCGGGTGGACGAGGCGCGGCTGGCCTTCGAGAAGATGCTGACGTACGCCAACCATGTCGGGCTGTACGCCGAGGAGATCGGCCGCACCGGTGAGCAGATCGGCAACTTCCCGCAGGCGTTCACCCATCTCGCGCTCATCAGCGCCGCGTTCAACCTGGATCGGGCCCTGGGCTGACGGCGCGGGCACGCCCGCGGCGGAGTCACCGGCCACCGACGGGGTCCTCGGCCAGCACCCGGGCCATGGTGCGCTCGGCCAGGGCGGTGATGGTGACGAACGGATTGACGCCGATGGAGCCCGGGATGAGGGATCCGTCGGTCACGTAGAGCCCGTCGTACCCGGTCACCCGGCCGTACGCGTCGGTGGCCCGGCCCAGGACGCAGCCGCCCAGCGGGTGGTAGCAGAAGTCGTCGGCGAAGGCCCGGGTGTCGCCGAAGAGGTCATAGCGGTAGATCGTGACGTTGGCGGAGTTGACGCGGTCGAAGAGCGCCTTGGCCGCGGCCACGGAGGGCGCGCTCTGGGCGCGGGTCCAGTTGAGTACGGTGGTGTCCTTCGCCGCGTCATAGGTGAAGGTGGCGCGCTCGGGGTTCCGGGTGATGGCGAGGTAGAGGCTGACCCAGGTCTCGATGCCGGCCGGCAGCGGGGCGATCTCGGCGAAGACCGGGTTGGTGGCGTTGGACCAGTCGTCGATCGCCATCACCGGGATGGTGGACTGCTGGGCGCCGGTCGGGTTCCACACGTGGTTGGCGCGGCCGAGCATGACATTGCCGTTGCCGCCCCAGCCTCTGCCGACCTCCGCGCTCAGCTCGGGGAGGGCGCCGGTCTCGCGGGCGCGCAGCAGGAGTTCGGTGGTGCCGAGGCTGCCCGCGCCGAGGAAGAGCGACCCGCAGGTGATCTCGTCGGTGGCGACGACGGTGCCGGTGGTGTCGACGCGGTCCACGGTGAGGACATAGGTGCCGTCCGGTGCCCGCCGCAGGGCGCGGGCGCGGCTCAGCGTGTGCAGGGTGACCTGGCCGGTGCCGAGCGCGGCGGCGAGATAGGTCTTGTCGAGGCTGCGCTTGCCGAAGTTGTTGCCGTAGATGACCTCTTGGGCGAGCGCGGACTTGGTCGCCGTTCCCTCGGCCTCGCGCCGCATGTAGTCGAAGTCGTAGACGTTGGGCACGAAGACGGTCTTCAGGCCCGCCTTGGCGGCCTGGGCGCGGGCGACCCGGGCGTAGGTGTACCACTCCGTGGCCTCGAACCACGCGGACGGCACGGTGGTGGCGCCGAGCATCCGGTTGGCCAGCGGGAAGTAGGTGTCGTACATCGGGTCCGCGGCCACCTGCGGCAGCATCTGCTGGAAGTACGAGCGCGGCGGGGTGACCGCGATACCGCCGTTGACCAGCGAGCCGCCGCCGACCCCGCGGCCCACGTAGACGGACATGCCGGGGTAGCGGACGCGGTCCAGGACGCCGGGGTAGGGGGTGATGTCCTTGTTGATGACGTCCAGCCACAGGAAGGTGGACAGGGGTGCCTCGGTCCTCCTCTTGAACCACATGGAACGCTGGTCGGGGGCGGTCATCGAGCAGTGGACCCGGCCGTCGGGGCCCGGGGTGTCCCATAACCGCCCCATCTCCACGACGAGGGTCCTTATGCCCGCCTCGCCGAGCCGGAGCGCGGCCACGGCCCCGCCGTAGCCGGAGCCGATGACGACGGCGGGGAAGTGGTCGGCGCTCTCGGCGGCGGCCGCCGGGGTGAGGCCGATGCGGGTGAGTCCGAGGGCCGCCGCGCTCTGCAGGGCGGCCAGACCGAGAATGTGACGACGCGTCAGGTTTCCTGTCATGGCGGCATGATGGGCGGAATCGCCGGAACTCGCCATGGCGTGACGCAAGGTCTTTTTCGGCCCCGCAGCCATGCGCAAGTTCTCGTTATTTATTGTTTATTCTCGCAGCCGCGCCCCTTCCAGGGAAGGACACCACCCGTGAAGATCGCTCGTATCGAGACATTCCTGGCCCCGCCGCGCTGGATGTTCGTCCGGGTGGAGACCGACGAGGGGTGGTCGGCTGGGGCGAGCCGGTGGTCGAGGGGCGGGCCGAGCCGGTCCGCGCCGCGGTCGAGGTGGCGACGCGCTCACCGCGCAGATCGAGGCGGGGTTCACCGCCGTCAAGATGAACGGCTGCGGCCGGATGACCCCGGTCGCCACCCGGGCGGAGATACGCGCCGCGGTGCGCCGCGCCGAGACCGCCCGTGAGGTCCTCGGCGACGACCGAGGCCGCGGTGCGCGCCGCCGACCGCCGTGGGCACGCCTGGCGGAATCCGGTGTGGCGCCACGCGGACGGCTCGCTCGCCGAGTGGTGAGCCCGGTCCGTAGACCATAGAGCCCCGGTCCCGTACGAGAGTGGCTGAGCCGGTCGCCGGTGGGTGCCCGGCTCAGCGCGACGGCGCCGGGACCACCAGGGCGCGGCCGTCGGGGAAGCGGCCCACGCCCTTGACCACCTCGGCATTGCTCACCCGCACGATCAGCTCCCGCATCCCGCTGAGCGGCGCCAGGTCCACCATCGGTCCATGCACAGCACCACCCGGCGCGGTCACAGGGCCACTCTGTGTATCCCCGGCGACCATGGATGACGAGGACCGGATGCCGTGCCGCACCATCCACGAGAACTCGATCACACCCCGGGCGTCCCATCTGGTGGGCGGCAGTAGGGTTCGCCGACAAGCGTGTGTTGGTAACGGGCAGGTAGAAGGGATCGGGCATGTTCCGCAAGGTGCTGGTCGCCAATCGTGGTGAGATCGCCATTCGCGCCTTCCGCGCCGGCTATGAGCTGGGCGCGAGAACCGTCGCCGTGTTCCCGCACGAGGACCGCAACTCACTGCACCGGCTGAAGGCCGATGAGGCGTACGAGATCGGTGAGCCGGGCCATCCGGTGCGGGCCTATCTCTCCGTCGAGGAGATCATCCGCGCGGCGCGCAAGGCGGGCGCGGACGCGGTGTACCCCGGATACGGCTTCCTGTCCGAGAACCCCGATCTCGCGCGCGCGTGCGAGGAGGCGGGGATCACGTTCGTGGGGCCCAGCGCGCAGACCCTGGAGCTCACCGGGAACAAGGCGCGCGCGGTGGCCGCTGCCCGTGCGGCCGGGGTGCCGGTGCTGGGCTCCTCCGAGCCGTCGACCGATGTGGACGAGCTGGTCCGGGCCGCGGACGAGCTCGGTTTCCCGGTGTTCGTCAAGGCCGTCGCCGGTGGTGGCGGACGCGGGATGCGCAGGGTCGAGAGCCGGGAGACGCTGCGCGACTCCATCGAGGCGGCGGCGCGGGAGGCCGAGTCCGCCTTCGGCGATCCCACGGTCTTCCTGGAGAAGGCGGTGGTGGAACCCCGCCATATCGAGGTGCAGATCCTCGCCGACGGGCAGGGCGATGTCATCCATCTGTTCGAGCGCGACTGTTCGGTGCAGCGGCGCCACCAGAAGGTGATCGAGCTGGCGCCCGCGCCCAACCTCGATCCGGAGCTGCGGGCCCGGATCTGCGAGGACGCGGTGAAGTTCGCCCGGGAGATCGGCTATCGCAACGCCGGGACGGTGGAGTTCCTGCTCGACCGCGACGGCCGCCATGTGTTCATCGAGATGAACCCGCGGATCCAGGTCGAGCACACGGTGACCGAAGAGATCACCGATGTGGACCTCGTCCAGTCGCAGCTCCGGATCGCCGCCGGTCAGACGCTGTCCGACCTCGGCCTCGCCCAGGACACCGTGTATCTGCGGGGTGCGGCGCTGCAGTGCCGGATCACCACCGAGGACCCGGCCAACGGCTTCCGTCCGGACACCGGGATGATCAGCGCGTACCGCTCCCCGGGCGGCTCGGGCATCCGGCTGGACGGTGGCACCACCCACGCCGGTGCGGAGATCAGCGCCCACTTCGACTCGATGCTGGTCAAGCTGACCTGCCGGGGGCGGGACTTCACCACCGCGGTCGGCCGCGCCCGGCGCGCGGTGGCCGAGTTCCGCATCCGCGGGGTGTCCACCAACATCCCCTTCCTCCAGGCGGTGCTGGACGATCCGGACTTCCGGGCCGGGCAGGTCACCACGTCGTTCATCGAGCAGCGGCCGCATCTGCTGACGTCGCGTCACTCCGCCGACCGCGGCACCAAGCTGCTCACCTATCTCGCCGACATCACGGTGAACAAGCCCCATGGCGAGCGGCCCCATCTGATCGACGCGACCACCAAGCTGCCCCCGGTGCCGGACACCGAGCCGCCCGCCGGCTCCAAGCAGCTGCTCACCGAACTGGGCCCCGAGGGCTTCGCGCGCCGGCTGCGCGAGTCGCCCACCATCGGGGTCACCGACACCACCTTCCGGGACGCGCACCAGTCGCTGCTGGCCACCCGGGTCCGCACCAGGGACCTGCTGGCCGTGGCCCCGGTGGTGGCGCGGACCGTGCCGCAACTGCTGTCGCTGGAGTGCTGGGGCGGGGCCACCTACGACGTGGCGCTGCGCTTCCTCGCCGAGGACCCCTGGGAGCGGCTGGCCAAGCTGCGCGAGGCGGTGCCCAACATCTGTCTGCAGATGCTGCTGCGCGGCCGCAACACCGTGGGCTACACGCCGTACCCGACCGAGGTGACCACCGCCTTCGTACGGGAGGCCACGGCCACCGGGATCGACATCTTCCGGATCTTCGACGCGCTGAACGACATCGGGCAGATGCGGCCCGCGATCGACGCGGTACGGGAGACCGGCACGGCCATCGCCGAGGTGGCGCTCTGCTACACCTCCGACCTGTCCGATCCCTCGGAGCGGCTCTACACCCTCGACTACTATCTGCGGCTCGCCGAGCAGATCGTGGACGCGGGCGCGCATGTGCTGGCCATCAAGGACATGGCGGGGCTGCTGCGCGCCCCGGCCGCGGCGAAGCTGGTCTCCGCGCTGCGCCGGGAGTTCGACCTGCCGGTGCACATCCACACCCATGACACCGCGGGCGGTCAGCTCGCCACCTATCTCGCGGCGGTCCAGGCCGGTGCGGACGCGGTGGACGGCGCGGTGGCCTCCATGGCGGGCACCACCTCCCAGCCGTCGCTGTCGGCGATCGTGGCCGCCACCGACCACTCCGACCGGCCGACCGGGCTCGACCTCGAGGCGATCGGCGGCCTGGAGCCGTACTGGGAGGCGGTGCGCAAGATCTACGCACCGTTCGAGGCGGGCCTCGCCTCGCCGACCGGACGGGTGTACCACCATGAGATCCCCGGCGGTCAGCTCTCCAATCTGCGCACCCAGGCCATCGCGCTCGGCCTCGGCGACCGCTTCGAGGACATCGAGGCGATGTACACCGCGGCGGACCGGATCCTGGGCCATCTGGTGAAGGTCACGCCGTCGTCGAAGGTGGTCGGCGATCTCGCGCTGCACCTGGTGGGGGCGGGGGTGTCGCCGGAGGACTTCGAGGCGGAGCCGGGCCGGTACGACATCCCGGACTCGGTCATCGGATTCCTCCGCGGCGAGCTGGGCAATCCGCCGGGCGGCTGGCCCGAGCCGTTCCGCAGCAAGGCGCTGGAGGGCCGCGCCGCCGCCAAGCCGGTGGCCGCGGAGCTGTCCGCGGAGGACCGCGAGCAGTTGGAGAAGGATCCGCGGGCCACGCTGAACCGGCTGCTGTTCCCCGGCCCCACCAAGGAGTTCGAGGCGCACCGGCAGGCCCATGGCGACACCAGTGTGCTGGACAGCAAGGACTTCTTCTACGGGCTGCGCCCGCGGCACGAGTACACGGTGGACCTCGAGCCCGGTGTCCGGCTGCTGATCGAGCTGGAGGCCATCGGCGACGCCGACGAGCGCGGTATGCGCACGGTGATGGCCTCGTTGAACGGCCAGTTGCGCCCGGTCCAGGTGCGGGACACCTCGGCGGCCTCCGATGTGCCGGCCACCGAGAAGGCCGACCGGAGCGACCCCGGCCATGTGGCGGCGCCCTTCGCGGGTGTGGTGACGCTGGCGGTGGCCGAGGGCGACCAGGTGGAGGCCGGTGCCACCATCGGCACGATCGAGGCGATGAAGATGGAGGCCACCATCGCGGCCCCGAAGAGCGGGACCGTGTCGCGTATCGCCATCAACACGATTCAGCAGGTGGAGGGCGGCGATCTGCTGGTCGCCCTCGCCTGAGCCGACACCGGCGCCGAACCGCCGCCACCGGACCCCGGCCCTCGGGTCAGGGGTGCCCGGTGGCGGCGGTTTCGTATGCCCGCAGAAAGGTGTCCACCGCGGACCGGGCGACCGTGCGCGTCTCGGCCGCGGAGACCTTGCGGGTGCCCAGCCGGGACCGCACCTCCATGGGACCGGTGAGCAGCGCGAGCAACTGCTCCGCGGCCTGCGCCGGATCACCCGGCCGCAGTCGCCCGGACAGCGACAGCCGGGCCAGCCGGTCCGCCAGCGCCTCACCGAGCCGGATGGCCGTACGTCCCTGGACGGTCTCGATCAGATCGGGGAAGTCGGCCGCCTGGGCGTAGGTGAGCCGCCGTAGCGCCCGGGAACGCTCACCGCAGCACACCTGGAGCATCCGGTACGCCATGTCCTCCAGGGCGGCGCGCAGATCGTCCCCGGGCTCGCGCAGCCGCTCGACGACCGCGAGGTTCTCCGCCATCACGGCGTCGGCCGCGGCCTCGATGGCATGGCGGAACAAGGTCTCCTTGTCGGTGAGGTGGTTGTACACCGTGGGCTTGGCGACCACCGCCTCATTCGCGATCTCCTGGACACACGCCTGTCCGTACCCCCGGCGCGCGAAGACGGTGAACGCGGCGTCAAGGATCGCCTGGCGCTTGTCGATACGCCCTCGCGGAACCTTCCGCCCGGACGAGGCTGTCACTGCCGTCATCCGCGCATCGTATCCCACGACCCGTCGAACTGAACTCATGGGTTCAAGAATCCCAACCCTCTTGTTCATTGACTGACCTGACCACTAATTTGAACTCACCAGTTCACCCACGGAGGGAACTACCCATGCTGGTCAATGTGTTGCGGTTCAGCTTCAAGGACGGCACGACGGAGGAGGAGAAGGCCAAGGTTCTGGCGGCGATGCGCCGCACGGGCGGAGTGGAGGCGGTCTCGTTCTCGACCGCCGGTCAGTTCCTCGGCGACTCCACCGAGGGCTTCACCCACGCCTACTGCGCGGCGGTGACCGATCTGGAGGCGCTGGACCGGTATCTGCACGACCCGGTGCACATCGCGGGCGACGACGAGATCCTCCCGCATATAGCGAAGCTCTCGGCGTTCCAGTTGTCGGACGACACGGACCCCGCGCTCGGCGAACGGGTCATGGGCATGCATCTGAAGAAGGTGGCGATGTACCCGCGGTGGGGTCAGGCGCTCGACGCGATCTCGGACCTCGGGGGCCCGTCCGGGCGCTCTTCCACCGACTGATCCTCGGGCCGCCACGGCGCCGCACGGCCCGGCAGCCTCGTGGCCAGCAGGGCACCGGTCGCGGCCACGGCTGCGAGGACCGTCAGCGCCGGTCCCATCGCCGAGAGGAAGGGATCGGCCGCCCAGCGCGGCCCGTCGCCGGGCGGCCGTCCGGTGATGTCGCCCCGCCCGGTCACGCTCATCAGCGTGGTCGCGGCGGCGACCCCGAGCGCGGGCCCGATGTTCATGGCGGTCTGCTGGAGCCCGCCCGCCACCCCGGCGGTGTCCACGGACGCGTCCCGCACGACGACGGTGGTCGCGGTGACCATCACGGTGGCGAAACCCGCGCCCAGCAGGAGGAAGCAGCCACCGATCGCCTCGGCGCCCGAGCCCCGGCCGAGACGGGACATCAGCAGCACACCGGCCGCCACCAGAACCATCCCCGCCACCGCCGTCCGGCGGGGACCCTGACGGCGCGTCATCAGTGCCGCCACCGGCGCGCCCAGCACCATCATCACCGCCAGCGGCAGCGCCCGAACCCCGCTGGCCAGCGGATCCAGCGCGAGCACGCCCTGGAGGTAGTACGTGCCGAGGAACAGCGCCCCGAACAGTGCGGCCGACGCGGCCACCAGCACACCGAGCGCCGGGCCCGCGGTGCCCGACCTCAGCACGCCGGGCGGCACCAGCGGATCCTCCGTCCGGCGCGCATGCCGTACGAAGGCGCCTCCGGCCACCACGGCGCACCCGAGCCCGAGCGTGGTCGCCGCCGTCCAGCCGGTTTCGGGGATGCCGACGAGCGTGTGCACCAGCCCGGCCAGCGCCACCGCGAGCAGGCCCGCACCGGGCAGATCGAGCCGCGGCCGGGCGGGCTCACGGGGCGCGGTCGGGCCACGGACGGCGAGGGCCGCCGGAGCACGGACGGCGAGGGCCGCGAGACCCATGGCGAGGGCGGGCGCGACATTGACGAAGAACACCGCCCGCCACCCCAGATGGGTGGTCAGCGCGCCGCCGACCAGCGGACCGGCCACGGCCGCCAGCCCGATGGCGCCGGTCCGCACCGCGACCGGCCGGCCGAGCCGGTCCGGCGGATACGCCGCCCGCAGCATCCCGAGGGTGGCGGGTTGCAGCAGCGCCCCGAAAACCCCCTGGGCGACCCGCAGCCCGATCACCCAGCCGATGCCACCCGCGAGCCCGATGCCCGCCGAGGCGGCGCCGAAGCCCAGCATCCCGAGGGCGAAGACGCGCCGATGGCCGTAACGGTCGCCGAGGCGGCCCGCGAAGACCAGCAGACTCGCTACGGCGATCAGATATCCCGTACTGGTCCACTGGACCTGGGCGAACGTGGCATCCAGGTCCCGTTGCAGCCGGGGCTGGGCGACGGTCAGCACGGTGCCGTCCAGCGCGACGACCACGGCTCCGGTGACGCTCGCGACGAGGGTGAGGCGCCGTCCGCGCGGGGAGCTCATCGGGTCTCCGGGCCGAGGTGGGCGTCGAGCGCGGCCCGCAGCAGCGGCTCGGGGTCCTCGGCTCCCACCGCGAGCTGAAGGCTGCCCCACCCCCACAGTTGGGCGATGCCGTGCAGATTGGCCCACAGCACGCCCGCGACGATCCGTGGCTCCGCGCCGGAGTCCGGCCGCGCCCTGGCCACCAGGTCGACGAGGGTGGCGAAGAGCGGGAGGCTCGTCTCCCGCAGCCCCAGGTGGTTGCTCTCCAGCAGGTCGTGGCGGAACATCAGCTCGAACATGCCGCGGTTGGTCAGCGCGAAGTCGAGCCAGCTCCGCGCCAGCGCCGTCAACTGCTCGCGGGGACGGCCCTCATGGGCGGCGATCGCCTCACCGGCCTGGGCGGCCAGGCTCTCGAAACCGCGGCGCGCGATGGCGGACAGCAGGGACAGATGCGTCGGGAAGTACCGCCGCGGCGCCCCGTGCGACACCCCGGCCCGACGGGCGATCTCCCGCAGCGAAAGGGCCCCGACCCCCTCCTCGTCCACCAGTTCCACTCCGACGTCCACCAATCGGGACCGGAGACTCGTGTCCTGCTCACACTCAGCCATAGACACTGTCTACCAAAAGAGCGTAGACACTGTCTACGCGTTCATAAGAACGAACAAACGCTCAAAATAAGGGACAGAGATGCCGCTATATGTACCAGAAAGCGGCAGATTTTGTTCAGCTACCTGAACCAATTCTCAGGCAAAGAACCGCCCGTGAGCCTTGACGGCCCATTTGGTCCGGTCCAATGTGCGTGGTGCGCCATGAGCACGCCACTCCTTTACCGGATCAGGAAGGAAGTCAACGACCATGGCAGAACCCCCCGCTCCCCGCCCGTTGAGCCGCCGCCGGGTCCTCGGTTCGATGGCCGCGGCAGCCGTCGGAACACCGATCGCCCTCGGGCAGTTGGCCTCGGGCGCCACCCCGGCCTCCGCCGCCTCCCGTGCCGCGGCCGCGCAGTTGCTCTGGCATCCTGACCCGTCCGGCGACGGGCTCAAGGCGTTCGAGGGCATCGAGGCCGACCGCGGCGGCGCCCACCCCGACCGGAAGTACGTGATCGTCGAGGGCGGTGACCACTACCGCTTCAACATCTGGAAGGACGACCGGGACACCACCGGGGGCGGCGACCGCCAGCGCACCGAGTCCAGGGGCATGGTGCAGGGCGGCTCCAAGGTGAAGATGCGCGACGGTGAGACATGGAGCCTCAGCTACGAGATGTTCATGCCCACCTCGCTGCACGGCACCAGCAAGTTCACCCACATCTTCCAGACCAAGACCCCGGTGGACAACGGCGGTCCGTACATCACCCTGGACCTTGGCCGCAGCGGCAGCACGGAGCTGCTGCGGGCCCGTGCGTACGCCAACTCCGGCTCACCGGACATCGCCTCGACCAATCTGGCGCCGCTGCGCAACAAGTGGATCACCATCGAGTGGACGTTCACCGTCGGCTCGAACGGCAAGGCGGCCTGCGTGGTGCGCAACGGCACCGGGTCCGGCGCCCCGGTGGCGGTCCAGGGCAGCATGTCCAATGTGAAGATGCCCGACCAGGACGACTACCAGCGGCCCAAGTGGGGCATCTACCGCTCGGTCGAAAGCGCCTCGTCGGACATCCTCGACACCTATCTGCTGTTCCGGAACTTCAGGGCGTCCAAGGCGTAGCCGACGGCCCCTCTCGCGGCGCGGCACACCCGCGGCGGTGACGCGGGGCCGGTGGCGCCCCGGCCCCGCGTCACCGATCGCCGGGCACCTCGGGCGCGCCGGACACCGGCAGATGGCGGGCCACGGAGGCGTTGAGCCGCTCCAGGTAGTCCGTCAGCCGGGCGAGGTCCTCGTCCGGCCAGTCCGCGATGGCCTCGCCCAGCAGCCGGGTCCGCCGGGCGGCCGCCACGGCGACATGGCGGCGCCCGGTGTCGGTCAGCGCCACCCTCCGTATCCGCCGGTCCACGGTGTCCCGCACCCGGGTCACCAGCCCCGCCGCCACCAGCCGGTCCACGACGCGCACGGCGCGGGCCCGGTCGGACAGCAGCAGGGCGGCGATGTCGGACACGGTGGGCGGCGGCGGGGTGCTGGCCTCGACGAGGCGCAGCACCCGGTAGCCGGTCGGGGTGACCCCCGCGGGCAGCCCGCCCAGGAAGCGTTCCCGCACCAGCGGTCCGTACAGCCCGTAGCGGGCGTGGCGCAGCTCCCGCAGCACCGCGTCCAGCCCGCGCAGCTCCTCGTCCCGATCGCTCACGGACACCAGCGTGCGGCGCCGCCACCGCCCCTGACAACGCACATCCGCCACCGTCCATCGAGATGGTTGTCGGGGTTCGCCCCGTTCACCGTCGACCCCGGCACCGAGCCGGGCGGTCCCACCACGATGTCGGTGACCTACTACGCGGTCACCGGGCTCTACGGCCGCGTCGAGCCCGTGGACACCTTCACGCTCCGGCGGACCCGCAGCGACGGTGAGCGGCGCCGCTGACGGTGAGCGGCGCCGACAAGGGCATGAGGTGATCCATTTCGGGAACGCGGGAGGGCATGCAGACGCTGAACCGATGGGAACGGGCGATAGAGCGCTGGGAGGCATCGCTGCTCGCCAAGGTGGTCCGCAGCGAGCCCGTCGAACTCCTCGGCGCGCTGAAACGGGAATGCGACAGCCACACCGTGGTGTGCGGACCCACCCGGGTGGTCGTGCCCAACGTCTATGACGTCGAGCTCGCCGACGCGGTCCACGAGGAGCTCACCCGGCGTGGCTGTCATGTGGGGCAGGAGCTGACGGACCATCTGATGCGCCACGCGGAGGACAAGGGCTATGAGTGGGCCGGCCCGCTCACCGTGCACGTGTCCCGGTCCGACCGGGTGCCCAACGGCAGGTACCGGGTGGTGGGCCGGCCCATGACCCATATCCGCGCCGACACGTTCGCCGACGCGACGGCCTAACGCGTCAGCGGGGCAGCCGCCCCGGGTCGGTGGCCCAGGCGGCGTCGGGCCGGTCGGCCAGGTCGAAGGAGAGCGAACCGCCCTGGCGCACCACGGAGCCGTCGAGCCATGAGGTGTCGTGCGGCCGGCCGTTCACCCGCACCGCGTGCACATAGGGGTGGGTGTCGGACGCGTCCGGGGCGTCGATGGTCAGGGCGCGCCGCTGCCCCGCCGGGGCGATCACCGCGCGGGGGAAGAGCGGACCGGTGAGCAGTGCCTCGGCACGCCCCGGGGCCTGCGGATAGAGGCCGAGCGCCGCGAACACGTACCACGCGGACATGGTGCCCAGGTCGTCGTTGCCGGGCAGCCCCTTCGGCCCGGTGCCGTACACGGTGGTGACGATCTGGCGCACCGTCTCCTGGGTCTTCCAGGGCTGCCCCAGGGCGTTGTAGAGCCAGGGGGCGTGGATGCCCGGTTCGTTGGTGGGGTCGTAGCGGAGCGGGTCGCCGCCGCGGACCGACCAGGAGCCGTCGGGCTTGTGGAAGAAGCCGTCCAGCCGGGCCGCCGCCTTCTCACGGCCGCCCATGGCCTCGGCGAGCCCCTGGACGTCCTGCGGCACCATCCAGGTGTACGTGGCCGCGCTGCCCTGGGCGAAGCCCCGGTCGGACGCCGGGTCGAAGGGGGTCACCCAGGAGCCGTCCCGGTTCCTGGCCTGGATGTAGCCCGCCGTGCCGGTGGCCTGTGGGTTGAACACATCGCGCCAGTAGCCGCCGCGTGCGCCGAGCTCGTCGGCCTCCTTCGTGCGGCCGAGCAGCCGGGCCCAGCGGGCGAGCGCGTCATCGGCGACGGAGTCCTCCAGGGTCTCCGCGGCGCCGCCCCAGCAGTGGCAGGCGTCCTGTGCGGCGTACCGGGATTCCAGGTACTGGGCGAGGCCCGGACGCTGGCCCTCGCACTGCCCCGGGCAGCCCTTGTCGGAGAGCCCGTCGGGGTGGGGGACGGTGGCCTGGCGGTAGAGGGAGTCGAAGGCGCCCTTGGCGTCGAAGTTCCGTACCCCCATGGCGTAGAAGGTGGCGAGCGTGGCGGCGGAGGGGTCGCCCGTCATCACATGGGTGGCGCCGCTGATGTGCACCCAGCGGTCCCACACCCCGCCGTTCTGCCGGGCGAAGTTGAACAGCGACTGGGCGAAGTCCCCGGCGACCTTGGGCTGGAGCAGGGCGAGCAGCTGCACCTGGGCGCGGTACTGGTCCCAGCCGGAGAAGTTGCTGTACTGCGCCGTCTGCCCGCGCTCGATCCGGTGCGGTGTGCCGTCCATGCCCGGGTAGCGGCCATCGGTGTCACTGATCAGGTTGGGCTGCTGGAGCGCGTGGTAGAGGGCGGTGTAGAACGCGGTGCGGCGCGGCTCGCTGCCGCCGCTGATCCGGATGGCGCGCAGCCGGCGGTCCCAGGCGGCCCGTCCTGCGGCCGCCACGTCGGCGACGCTCGCCCGGGGCGCTATCTCGGCGCGGAGGTTGGCCTCGGCGCCCGCGAGGGAGACGTACGAGATGCCGAGCCGCATCCGGACATCGTTGTCCCGCGCGGTGTCGAAGCCGACGTATCCGCCGGAGCCGCGCCCGGCCCGGTCGGCGCCGGTGAGATAGCCCTCGCCGCCGTCGGCGGAGGTGGCGCCGGGTGAGAGCCGGTCGTTCTCCCAGGTGCCCACGGTGGAGAAGGCGCGGTCGAACGAGGCTTGGAAGTAGAGGCGGTAGTACGTCTTGCGGTTGTTCTCGCCGCCGTTGGCGCGCCGTCCGCAGAACGCGCCGGTGAGCACCCAGCCGGTGACCTGGTGCCGCTCACGGTCGATCTCGATGTGCGCGTTCTCGCTGCCGTTGAGCGAGTTGGAGGTGCGGAACAGCAGCCGGGCCGGGGCGTCCCGGGGGAAGGTGAAGTCGGCGACACCGGCCCGCTCGCTCACCGCGAGATCGGCGGCGGCGCCCGAGTCGAGCCCCACCCGGTAGTGGCCGGGCTCGGCCTTCTCCTTCTCGTGCGAGAAGGTGGCGGCGTACTTCTGGTCCTTGGTGTCGGCGGTGGGGGAGCTGTCGACCTCGCCCACGAACGGCATGATCGGCACATCGCCCGCGGCTCCGGGGTGGCAGCCCGCGCCGTTGACATGGGTGAGGCTGAAGCCCCGGACCCGGGTGGTGTCGTACGAATAGCCGTTGGCGGCCGCGGTGTTGGTCTGGTCGCCGGTGGTGCTGGTCGGGGACCAGGCGATCATGCCGAACGGCAGGGTGGCGCCGGGGTAGGTGTTGCCGCCGCCCGCGGAGCCGATCAGCGGGTCCACGTGGTCGACGGGGTGACGTACCTCGTCGGCCCGTGGCGCCGCGCTCGCCGCGGGGGCCTCGACGAGCGGGGCGAGCAGCGCGCCGATCGCCACCGCCACTCCCCCGCCGACCAGCGCCGGTCGGCACTTGAGTCTCTTTCGCTGCGTTCTGTGCGTCTCCATCGGGGATCACGCCCTTCCGTGTGTCGGGGTGAACCTAGGGGCATACGGTGACGGTGGGGTGAACCGGACGCCGACGACGCACGGCTGACGGCGGGACCGGTCCCCGGGATCCGGCTCTACGGTTCCCGCCATGCGGATCACCTGGAGACTCGTCCTCGGCTTTCTCGCCGTCTCGGTCCTCGCGCTCCTGGCCGCCCTGGCGCGTCCGTCGTGGCCCCAGGGGCGGGGCGCCGCCGCGCCGGCGGCGTCGCTCACCATCGAGAAGGGGACCGAGCGCTGCACCCTGCACGTCGCCACCCCGCGGGAGGCGGCGCGCCGGGCGAAGCCGGGGGACACCGTCTGCTTCGACGGCGATCTGTCCCGGCAACGCCTGGTCATCACCAAGGGCGGGAGCCGGGAGCGCCCGATCACCTACGCCGGGGGCGGGGACGCGGTGGACGGCATCACCGTCGAGGCCGACGATGTGATCGTGGACGGGTTCCGGTCCGTCCGGCCGGAGGCGCCCGGGATCGAGCTGACCGGCCACCGCGTCACCGTGCGGAACAACACCGTGATCGGCCCGAGGGGCGGGGACGGCGACGGCATCCGGTTCTTCGGCGACGACCTCACCATCGCGCACAACACCGTCCGCGACACCGACAACAGCCGTGGCCGGCACGCCGACTGCATGCAGACCTTCGCCAGCGACACCCCGCCCAGCCACCGTGTCCGCATCGAGAACAACCGCTGCGAGGACGTGGACAACATGTGTCTGATGGCCGAGGGCCCCAACGACGGGGAGGGCGGCGGCCAGGGCACCACCGGCGACTTCACGATCAGGGGCAACCACTGCGAGACGCTGCGCGCCTCCCAGGCCCTGATGTTCGAGGACGTGCGGAACACCACCATCACCGGCAATGAGTTCGCCGCCCCCACCCACCACGCCATCGGCCTCGCCGACCACTCGACCGGCGCCCGGGTCGACGGCAACACCCTCCACCCCGGTATCCGCTACGAGGTGGGCATCGACGCCTCGTCCCGGGCGGGTTACCGGGGCCCGGAGCCGGACGGCCTGCCCTAGGAGCCTCTGGGAGGAGGAGCCGGGGGGAGCGGGGGCGCGGGGTTCTCCCGCTCCCCCCGGGATACGTTCTCCCGCTCTTCACCAGGACAGACGACGCCCGGTCATACGGCGGACCGAGGACGCCCGGTCATACGGCGCCCGCCGCACCGCGTGCCGCCGCCAGATCCGCCACCAGGCGCTTCTCGACCGGGACACCGGGGTCGGAGTACTGCCCGGACAGACACACCGGGCCCGTATAGCCGAGCTCCGCCAGTTGCCCGAGCGCCGCCGACCAGTCGGCCAGCCCCTCGGGACCGGGCACGAACCAGGGCTTCCAGTGCCCGCCCACGGACTCACCGGCCGGTTCGGTGCGCACATGGAGGGCGTTCTTGAGGTTGACGATGCCGAGCCGCTCGGCGACCAGCGGCAGGGTGACCCGCGGATCGTCGCCCGCCAGCGCGTCATGGGCGGCGTCCCAGATGACCCGGAAGTGCTCGACCGGCAGGCCGTCGAGGAGGTCCATCACCCCCAGCGCGGAGGACACATAGCGCCCGTGGTGCGGCTGCACCCCGATCTGGACGCCATATCCCTCGGCGAGGGGCGCCGCGTCCTCCAGCCGTTGCCGGGCCCGCCGGACCGAGGCGGCATAGCCGTCGGGGCCCAGCTCGGCCATGACCCGGATCATCGGCACGCCCGCCTCCCGGCAGGCCGCGAAGAC
Source organism: Streptomyces yongxingensis (assembly GCF_055597465.1). Classification (NCBI taxonomy): domain Bacteria; kingdom Bacillati; phylum Actinomycetota; class Actinomycetes; order Kitasatosporales; family Streptomycetaceae; genus Streptomyces; species Streptomyces yongxingensis. The sequence goes on along the minus strand of NZ_CM145717.1, from coordinate 10,298,225 downwards.
GGGTTCGCGGAGATCGCTCGCGACGCTGATCACCTCGACGCCCTCCGCCCGCAGCCGCGCGGTGAACTCCGGCAGCAGCCCTCCCGCTTCGCCCGGGGTGACGTACGCGGTGTCCCGGACCGGGACCTCGGCACCGGTGAAACCGAGGCCGGACACCAGCCGGCCCAGGGTGTCGCCGGGCAGCGTGGCCCACGGTTTGGTGAACACGGACCAGAGAAATGTCATGGTGTCAGCGGCCTCCGAGCCCGCTCATGGTGATGCCTTTGACGAACCAGCGCTGGGTGAGGAAGAAGAGCACGATGAGTGGCACGGTGGTGATGGCGGCGGCCATCAGCAGCAGATTCCACTGGGTTCCGTTGGTGGACTGGAACACCTGGAGACCGACCGCCGCGGTCCTGGTGGAGTCGCTGTTGGAGATCACCAGCGGCCAGAGCAGGTTGTTCCACTGGCTGATGAACTTGAACACCGCCAGCGTGGCGATGGCCGGGACGGCGAGCGGGACGATCACCCGGATGAACGTCTGCCAGCGGTTCGCCCCGTCGAGGCGGGCGGCCTCCTCGTAGTCGCGGGGCACGCCCAGGAAGAACTGGCGGAGCAGGAACACCCCGAGCGCGGTGAAGGCGTGCGGCAGGATCATCCCCGGCCAGGTGTCCACCCCGTGCAACTTCGCCACCAGGATGAACTGCGGGATCAGCGTGACCTGCGAGGGGATCATCAAGGTGGTGAGATACACGCCGAACAGCACACTCCGGCCCCGGAAGCGCAGCCGGGCGAAGGCGTACGCGGCCAGCGCCGCGGTGGCCGTCTCCAGGAGCGCCGTACCACCGGCGAAGAAGACGGTGTTCAGCAGATAGCGCCCCAGCGGGACGAGGCCGAAGACGCGGCCGATGTTCTCCGGATGCCAGCTCCCGGGCCAGAACGACGGCCGCGCCGCCATCGACTCGGTGTCGGACTGGAAGGCCACCAGCACCATCATCACGATGGGTGTGAGGGTGACCGCGGTGACCAGGAAACAGGTGAACACCAGCAGCCGCCGGGCCGCCACGGGCGAGCGGCGGAGGGCCGCGAGCGCGGGCACGTCAGAGGTCATAGTGCACCAGCCTCCGCTGGAGCAGGAACTGCGCCGCGGTGATGACGACGATGAAGGCGAACAGCACCATCGACTGCGCGGCCGCGTAGCCCTGCTCGTAGTTCTGGAATCCGGTCCGGTAGATGTACATCACGAGCGTGGTGGTGCTGGATCCCGGCCCGCCGTCCGTCATCACCAGCGCCTGGTCGAAGACCTGGAAGGAGCCGATGATCGAGGTGACCACCGTGAAGAACACCGAGGGCGCCAGCAGGGGCAGCGTCACCGCGCGGAAGGTCCGCCAGGGCGAGGCACCGTCCACCCTGGCCGCCTCGTAGAGCTGCTGTGGAATGGCCTGCAGCCCGGCGAGGAAGATCACCATGCCGAAGCCGAAGCTCTTCCAGACACTCATCAGGATGAGGGCGGGCATGGCCCAGTCGTCCGAGATCAGCCAGGCCGGGCCGTCGATCCCGAAGCCACCGAGCACCGCGTTGATCAGCCCGTCGTGCGGGATGTAGAGCCAGACCCAGACGAAGGCCACCGCCACGGTGATCGTCGCGTAGGGCAGCAGGAGCAGCGACCGGAACACCGCCATGCGCCGCAGCCCCTGGTTGAGCAGCAGCGCCAGGCCCAGGCTGACCAGCAGCGTCAGCGGCACACTGACGAAGGTGAAGTACGCGGTGTTGACAAGCGCCGACCAGAAGGTGGCGTCCGGGCCGAGCCGGGCGAAGTTGTCCAGCCCGATGAAGTGGGGCGGGCTGAACAGGTTCCAGTCCAGCAGCGAGATCACCCCGGCCGCGACCACCGGCCCGGCGGTGAAGACCAGGAACCCGGCCAGGCTCGGCAGGAGGAACAGCCAGGCGGCGAGCGTCTCCGACCCGTGCCGCCAGAACCGGGGGCGGCGCAGCGAACCACGCGGGGTGCGCCGTGGGGCCGCGGTCGCCGCGGTGGGGGTTTCGACAGCCATCGTGATCCTCCTCAAGTGGCCTGGCGGACGGCGTCCCGGTGCTGGCGCATCAGGGCGTTCAGCCGTGGCATCACACCGTCGATCGCGTCGCGGACACTCACCTGGCCGAGGAAGGCCCGGGGCAGGTCCTGGCCCAGCAGCAGCCGGACGCGGTTCCAGTTGGTGGTGACGTTGAAGGGATGGCCGCCGGCGACCTCGCCCTTCAGGATCCGCTGGACGATGCCGAGGTTGGCGGGTGGCGGTTCGAAGGCGCTCGCGGCGGAGAGCCGCGCGGGGTTGTTGCGCCCGGCGCGTGCGTAGATGTTCAGCGCGCCCGTGCTGGTGAGGGTCTTCAGCAGTCGCCACGCCAGGTCGAGGTCGTCGTCCTTGACGCCCGAGGGGATGGCGAAGCCGGAGCCCGACACCCGTGGTGTGCTTCCGGCCGGTCCGGCGGGGAAGGGCGCGATGTCCCACGTGAAGGGAGCCTTGCGGACGTTGAGCACCTGCCACGGGCCGTTCTGCATGAATGCCACGTTGCCCTGGAGGAAGTTGGCCAGGGCGGCGCCGGAGGCGTTCTGGGCGACCAGATTGTCGATCGGTGGGGTGACGCGGTCCTTGACGAACAGGTCGACCACAAAGTGGATCGCCTGCAGGGCCTCGGGGGCGTCCAGGGGGCTGGTGTCACGGTCCCCGTCGATGACATCGCCACCGGCGCAGTAGATCCAGGACACCAGGTCGTCGACGGTCGGGGCGCAGGTGAAGCCGTACTGGTCCTTCGGCTTGCTCAGCTCGACGGCCAGGTCCCGGAAGGTGTCCCAGCTCATGGGCTCGGTCGGGGAGGGCGGATCGACGCCGTTCCGCTCCAGCAGCGTCCGGTTGTAGTAGAGCACGGTCGGAGCCACATCGAAGCCGATGGCGTAGGTGTGGCCGGCGAACGTGGAGATGGACCGGATGGCGGGGTAGAAGTCGTCCAGGTCGAAGTCGGGGTCCGCGGCGATGAGATCGTCCAGCGGCCGGTGTGCGCCGCGTGAGGCGTAGGTGGGGATCAGCCAGCCGTTCAGTGCGGTGACCATGCCGGCCGTTCCGCTGACGAGCTGCAGGTCGAGCTTGGTGGGATAGCCGTCGGAGGGGGTGAGGGTCGAGGCCGATCTGATGTGCATGCGCCGTTCGACGTAAGCCCCGAAGTCGGCCCAGACCCGGTTCTCCTCCGGGCTGCTGGACCACATGGACCAGGTGGCCGTGGAGGGCGGCGGACCGGAGGAGCAGCCGCTGAGGGCTCCCGTGGTGGCGAGCCCGCCGAGGGCCGCTCCCTTGAGCAGAGCACGCCGGGAAAAGCTGGAAGACATCGTCGTCTCCTCGCTGCTGGGTCTGGGGGTGCGCGGGTGTTCAGGACCAGGCCAGGTCCAGGGATTCGGCGCGGATGCGTTCCTCGTCGACCTCGACGCCGAGACCGGGACCGGAGGGGACGGTGGCGGTGGCCGCGACGATGTCCAGGTTCTCCACGTAGAGGTCGGCCAGCAGTTCCGGACCGTTCAGTTCGGCGGGCAGGGCCAGTTCGAGCTGGCTGAAGAGGTGCAGCGCGGCCGCGAAGCCGATACCGCAGTCGGTCAGCCCGCTGGCCAGCACCTCCAGGCCGCCCGCCAGCGCGACCTGGGCGGTTTTCAGGGCGTTGCGCAGCCCACCGGATTTGCAGATCTTGACGACCACCAGATCGGCGGCGTCGAGGCGGAGTGTGCGGGCCAGGTCCTGGGCGGTGAAGCTGCCCTCGTCGATGGCCACCGGCAGGCCGATCAGGTCCCGCACCCGGCGCAGGGCGAGGGTGTCGGTGCCCGGTACGGGCTGCTCCACGCACGTCAGGTGCGGCACCTCGCGCACCGCGTCCATCAGGCGGATCAGGGCGGTCGGCCGGTAGGACTGATTGGCGTCCAGCCAGAGGGGTTTGCCCGCGGCGACCTCCGCGACGGCGGTGATGGCCGCGGTGTCCGCCGCGGGGTCGCCGCCGATCTTCACCTTGTAGGCGGTGTAGTCGGAGGACTGGTGGGCGTGCTCGCGGACGGCAGCGGGCTCGCCCACCCCGATGGCCGAGCAGAGCGGCACGGTGTCCCGGAGCTTGCCGCCCAGCAGGGCGTGGACCGGCAGCCCGGCCAGTTTGCCGGCCGCGTCGTGCAGGGCGATGTCCACCGCGGCGCGGGCGAACGGAAAGCCGTTGGACACCGAGGGGCTCAGTCGGCGGCTCGCCCGGGCGTGGAACAACTCCACGTCGAACGGGGTGAGTTCGAGGAGGATGGGGGCCAGATGGCGCTTGATGACCACGGCGATCGTCTCGGCGGTCTCATAGCTCCAGCTGGGCAGGGCGCGCTGTTCGCCCCAGCCGACCACCCCGTCCTCGGTGGTCAGCTTGACGAAGATGACCGATCCCGCCTGATCCGGGGTGCCGACGGCGCCGCTGCCCAGCACGAACCGCCGGGCGAACGGCACGGCCACGGGGAAGACCTCGACCGCCGTGATACGCGACATGGTGAAGTGACTCCTGACATGAGGTCGATGACGCGAACGGCCGGATGCGGCTCGGGGGCGGTCAGGCGGCGATGGGCCAGGAGGCGGGGTCCACGAAGCTCGGACCGCGGACTCCCTTGTCCAGCCAGTCGGCCACATCCGCCATCACATACCCGGCCAGGGCCAGATGCCCGTCCACGGTGTCCCCCGCGATATGCGGGGTGAGCAGCAGATTCGGACAGCTCAGCACGGACTCGCCGAACTGCGGCGGCTCGGGGTCGAAGACGTCCAGCGCGGCGAACAGCCGCCCCGCCAGGACGTGTTCGAGGAGGGCGGCCTGGTCGACGGCCGGTCCCCGGGCGGAGTTGACGACCACGGCGTGATCGGGGATCCGCTCGATGAGCCGGGCGCTCACCAGCCCACGGGTGTCGGGGAGATCGGGCACATGGACGGAGACGAACGGGCAGCCGAGCGCCTCCTCGAGGGTGACGGTCCGCACCCCCAGCGCGGCGGCCGCCTCCTGGTCCAGATGCGGGTCGTACACCACCACATCGCAGCGGAACGGCCTGAGCAGGGTGATCAGGGCGCGAGCCGTGGAGCTCGCACCGAGAACGCCCACCCGGTGGCCGGTGAGCTCACCGCCCCGGAAACCGCTCTGCTTCCAGCCGCCGGCGCGCATCGCGGTGTCGAACAGCGGCAGCCTGCGGGCCAGGGTGAGCATCGCCGCCAGGCAGTACTCCCCCACGGACCAGGCGATCCGCCCGGCGGCCGAGAAAACCGCGACGCCCTGGTCGAGCACCTCGCGGTCGATGAGCTTCTTCACCGTCCCGGCGGCGTGTGCCACCACCCGGGGGCCGCCGCCACCGGCCCAGATCGCCCGGTCCAGACGGGGTGTGCCCCAGCTCGTCAGCAGCACATCGCTGCCGGCGGCGAGCCGGGCCACCGCGTCCGCGGTCAGCGGCTCATCGGCCCAGCTCACCTCGTAACGTTTCGCCATCAGCCGCCGGGCCTCGGCGCTGATCACATCGTTGGCACGCTGGGGGGTCATGGCGACGGCGAGTCTGGACAACCTGGCTCCTCGGACGGGATCGGCGCGGATCTGCCCTGTGGCGGTCGTCATGACCGTAGGGGCGCGCCGCCATGCCCGTCCAAGCCCACTTTCGCATCGCCCCATACCGTGAGGGCATGAACCTCTCCCTGCAGCAGCTCCGCGGCTTCGTGGCGGTGGCGGAGGAGCAGCACTTCGGCCGCGCCGCCGCCCGCCTCAATATGACCCAGCCCCCGCTGACCCGTCAGATCCAGGCGCTGGAACGCGCCCTGGACGTCGTCCTGTTCGAGCGCACCGGACGAGGCGCCCGGATCACCGCGCCGGGCCGGGTCTTCCTCGACCACTGCCACCGGGTGCTGGCCCTGCTGGACGCCGCGCCGACCGCCACCCGCCGCGCCGCCGAGGGCCGCACCGGCACCCTGCGGCTGGCCTTCACCGCGATCGGCGCGTACGCCATCCTGGCCGACGTCCTGGATCTGGTGAAGCGGCATCTCCCCGATGTCACCGTCGAGTTGACCGAACTGGTCAGCCCCGACCAGTTCGCCGCCCTCTCGGAGCTGCGCATCGACCTGGGTCTGGTGCGGCCGCCCATCCCCGAGGGGTACGCCTCGCTCCTGGTCCACTCCGAGGACCTCGTCCTCGCGGTGCCCTCCGGCCATCCGCTGGCCCAGGACGACGATGGCACCCCCGTCGCCCTGACCGACGTGGCCGATGACTACATCGGCTACAGCCCCGAGGGCTCCCGCTATCTGCACGACATCTGCGCCGCCATGATCGGCGTGGACCGCTACGCCGTCAGCCAGTTGACCTCCCAGGTCCCCACCATGCTCGCCCTGGTCCGCGCGGGCCTGGGCTGCGCCCTGATCCCCCGCTCGATCATGACCATGGGCGTCCACGGCGTCCGCTACCGCGAACTGGCCCCGGCCGACGCCCACTCCGTCACCCTCCACGCCTGCTGGAGCCCCGACAGCCCCAACCCGGCCCTTCAGCGGCTGGTGGACGTCCTCACCCGGGAGCGCCCGGGAGGTGACTGTGAGATAGGCCATATGCGGCAGTAAGTAACAGTCCAAAGATACATAAACAGCCGCCAGGCCATTGAGCAGAGGTCCTTCGTGATCCGTATTCGCCGGTGCAAGCACGGGCAGACACTGCTCCGCACAACGACCGGCGTCCCCGCCAGGAGGCTCTATGCGATCCCGGTACTTCGTGACAGGTACCTCCCTCCTCATAGGTTCCGTGGTGGTCACCCTCGGCGTGATCATGTCGCCCGTCCTGACGGGTGTGCAGCAGACGAACCAGACGAACCTGGCGAAGACGAGCTCGACGCAGTACGGACCGCTCACCGGCGCCGACCGGGACTTCGTGGTCAAGGTCCGGCTCGCCGGACTGTGGGAGTACCCCGTCGGTGAGCTGGCCCTCAAGAAGGGCACCACGGCGGCGGTGAAGACGGCCGGTGAACATCTGATCGTGGGACATGCGCAACTGGACGACGCCTCGCGGGACATCGCACCCAAACTCGGCATCACCCTGCCCAACAAGCCCACGCCGCAGCAGCAGGGGTTCCTGGACACCCTGACGGCCGCCACGGGCAAGAACTTCGACAGCCAGATGGCCCAGATCCTGCGCATCACCCACGGCCAGATCTTCAGCTCCATCGCCAAGATCCGGGCGACCAGCAAGAACACACTGGTGCGTCAGCTCGCCACCCAGGCCAACAACACGGTGCTGGACCACATCACGCAGATGGAGAACACCGGGATGGTGGACTACGAGCGGCTTCCCGCCCAGATCACCGCGACCCCGACCCAGGGCCCGGACTTCACCAAGCCGGTGCTGCCCAAGCCCGGTGAGCCCATGGTCGTCCTGAAGAAGCCGGCCTCGCTCGAGGGCAAGGGTGAACCGCCCACGCCGTCCCCGCCCGCCCCGGTCGACGACGCGCCGGGCTCCTCGGCCTCCCCGACCACTCCGGGCGCCACCTCCTCCCCCTCGGCGCCCGCCGTTCCGTAACGCACCGTCAGGAGAGCGCAGACAAGCCGGGTGAAACGCGGGCGGTTTCCGCCACATCGGTACCGTCAAATCACGCCACTCTGTGCGCCGCGGGGGTGCGAAACGGCTCCGGGAGAGCCTCATGACCACCCCCGGCGGACACCGCGCCGCGTCCCGGCTCCACGCGTATGCGTACTCGACCATCGCATGCCCGTCTACTGACCCATCCACCCCACCTGCAATAGGACGGTGGAATATGCGCCCGCCCGCCTGTGGCCCGGTGGGCCCCGCACCCGCTAGGAATCGTCCAGAGGGCCGATGACCGGGCCCGGCGCCGCCTCCGGCGGGGGTTGCCGGGGCCTACGGGACCCATGGGGCGGCGGACTTTACAACGCGCCGCCCGGCATTTCCGAGCATTACTGGATTTGACCCCCAAGGGCTGAACCCTGCGTAACCTCACCGTCACTGGCGAAGCGCCACCGGTGGGCGCCCGCCATGGGTGACGCAGGGAGGGGAGGCCGCATGCCCGGAATCGACGAGTGCTTACTGGAAGCGATGACCGTGAACGGCGCGCGCGGAGCCGCCGTGATCGAGTGGACCAGCGGACTCGCGCTCGGCATGGTCGGCGAGGTGCGCGACGAGGACCCCGAGGCCACCGCGGCGGAGACGGCGGAGCTGGCCCGGATGGCCGCCGAGCAGCGGGCGTTCGCCGCGCTGGGCCCCGGGAGCGACAAGAGCGGCGCCGACGCGGACGAGGCGGACGGGGAGCCCGCCGTCGAGGACGTCATCGTCACCACCCGCACCTGCTACCACCTGCTGCGCTTCGTCGACACGGCCTTCGACAGCGGCGTCTTCTTCTATCTGTGGCTCGACCGCCGGGAGGGGAATCTGGCGCTCGCCCGGATCCGGCTGCGCGATATGTGCGGGCGGCTGACGCTGGTATGAGCCTGCCTCACCGGACCGGGGCGCGGACCGGACACGCGCCCAGCCTCGCCGGGCTCGCCGCCGAGCGTGCCAGCGGCGCCCTGCTGTGCGACGCGGGCACGGTCTATCTCCGGGACGGCCAGGTGGTGCACGCCGAGAGCCCCGTGGCCCCCGGGATCGAGGTGCTGCTCACCACAAGTGGGCGGCTGACCGCCGACAACTGGCGGGAGGCGGTGGGCCGGACGGGCCGGGCCGGTGGGGTCGGGCGGTTCCTCGTCGACAGCGGCCTGCTGTCGGACGCGGAGCTGGAGATCTGCCAGCTGGGCGCGCTGTTCGACGCGGCGTACTTCGCGCTGGGGCACGGCAGCGGACCCCGCGGCTTCCAGCGGGGCGCGGCCCACTGGCTCGGGCCGGTGCGCCCGGTGGGCGCGGTGGCCGTCGAACGCGAGACCCGGCGCCGCGGCAGACTGCTGGCGGCCTTGTGGCCGTATCCGCAGGTGGACACGGAGCCGGTGGTGCTGCGCCGCCCCGATGGCCGCGCCCCGGCCGTCACCCCCCGTCAGCGCGCGGTGCTGGCGCTGGCCGACGGGGTCCGCACCCCCGCCCGTATCGCCCGGGAGCTGGGCCGTCCCGCCTTCCACACGCTGATCGACATACGGCGGCTGGCGGCGGCGGGCCATGTCGCCACCCCACGCTCCACGCGTCCGGAACATCCGGGCCGTCCCGGCCCGCCCGCCGCTTCCGCGCCGCCCGGACCGGACCGCGGTCCCGGCGCGGTCGTCTTCACCGATCCCGATATCGACCTGCTGCGTCGGCTCCGTGACGCCTTGGAGGCAACCCTGTGATTCCCCCGACCGACCCGCCCGCCCCGTGCGCGGCGTCATGAGACTCCCCCTGCGGCAGCGCACGGAGCGGAAGTGGCTGCTGGCCGCCGAGCCCGAAGTGCTGGAGGAGCTGCGCCGGCTGCGGGCCCGGGTGACCCATGTGACCGGCGCCCTCGCCGCCACCAGCGACGGCGTGGTGCTGGCGCATGACACGGCCACCGTCGAGCCCGAGGGCGTGGCGGCGCTGACCGCCGCGGCCCTCGGGGTGGCGCAGTCGCTGGCGGGTGCCACCGGGCGGGGCGCCTTCCGTGAGCTGCTGGTCCGCGGCGAGAACGGCTATGTGGCCACCTACGCCGCGGGTTCCACGGCCGTGCTGACCGTGCTGGCCGGTGACCGCACCAACGTCGGCCGCCTCCATATGGAGGCCCGGCGCTCGGGCGCCCGTCTCGCCGATCTGGTGGGCGTCGCCCTCAGCAGGGCCGAGCAGCCCTGACCCCACGACCTCCCCCGCCCGGCGCGCACCCCGCGCGCCGAGATCCGATCCGCACATCACTGACATCGAAAGGAACAGCCACGATCATGGCGAACACCCAGACCGCGCTCAAAGAGGCGATGACGTCCATCGAGGGCTCCCTCGGCGCCGCGCTGGTCGACTACTCCAGCGGGATGGCCCTCGGCACCGTGGGCGGAGGCAAGGAGCTCGACCTGACGGTGGCCGCGGCGGGCAACACCGATGTGGTGCGCGCCAAGCTGCGGACCATGGAGCAGCTCGGTCTGCAGGACGGCATCGAGGACATCCTCATCACCCTCGGCAGCCAGTACCACCTGATCCGGCTGCTGAAGGGCCGGGACAGCCAGGGCCTCTTCCTCTATCTGGCGCTGGACAAGAACCGGGCCAATCTGGCGATGGCACGCCACCAGCTGCGCAAGATCGAGGCCGACCTGGAGGTCTGAGCCGTACGGCCCCGATCCATGCGCCGCGCGTCCGGTGGGTCGGCCCGGCCCACCGGACGGGGCACGTTAACGCACCAGGCAGGGCCGCTTGTTGTCGAAGGTCCAGCCCGGAACGAGATAGCGCATGCCGACCGCGTCGTCCCGCGCGCCCAGCGCCTTCTCCTGGTAGAGGGCGTGGGCGGCGAGGAGCCGGTCCCGGTCGAGCCGGATCCCCAGCCCGGGGGCGTCCGGGATGGCGATCTCACCACCGGCGATCCGCGGCGGCTCGACGGTGAGCCGCTCCAACCCCTCCTGCCAGATCCAGTGGGTGTCCAGCGCGTTGTACGCGCCCGGAGCGGCGGCCCCGCAGTGGGCCACCATCGCCAGGGAGATGTCGAAGTGGTTGTTGGAGTGGCAGCCCCAGGTCAGCCCCATCTCATGGCAGAGCTGAGCCACCCGTACCGACCCCTGCATGGTCCAGAAGTGGGGGTCGGCCAGCGGGATGGAGACGGACTGCAGCGCCAGTGCGTGGGTCATCTGCCGCCAGTCGGTGGCGATCATGTTGGTGGCCGTGGGCAGTCCGGTGGCGCGCCGGAACTCGGCCAGGATCTCCCGGCCCGAGTAGCCGTCCTCGGCGCCGCACGGGTCCTCGGCGTAGGCGAGCGTGCCGAGCAGCGGCCGGCACAGCTCGATCGCCTCGCGCAGCGACCAGGCACCGTTGGGGTCGAGGGTGATACGGGCCTCGGGGAACCGCTCCTTGAGCGCCCGTACCGCCTTGACCTCCTCGTTCCCCTCCAGGACCCCGCCCTTGAGCTTGAAGTCCGCGAAGCCGTAGAGGTCGTAGGTGGCCTCGGCCTGACGGACGATCGCCTCGGGGGTCAGCGCCTCCTCGTGGCGGATGCGGTACCACTCGGCGTCGGCGTCGGGCTCCCGGACATACTCCAGGTCGGTCCGGTCGGGGTCGCCGACGTAGAACAGATAGCCCAGGACCCGTACCGAGTCGCGCTGCTGCCCGTCGCCCAGGAGCGCCGCGACGGGCACCTCCAGATGCTGCCCCAGCAGGTCCAGCAGGGCCGACTCGACGGCGGTGACGGCGTGCACGGTGGTGCGCAGATCGAAGGTCTGGGTGCCCCGGCCCCCGGCGTCGCGGTCGCCGAACCGCTGCCCGATCTCGCGCAGCACCCGCTTGTAGTCGCCCACCCGCGACCCGACCACGAGGGATTCGGCGTCGCGCAGCGTCTGGGTGATCTTCTCACCGCCGGGCACCTCGCCCAGCCCGGTACGACCCTCGGAGTCCTCGAGGACCACCACGTTGCGGGTGAAGTAGGGGCCGTGGGCGCCGGACAGGTTCAGCTCCATGCTGTCCCGGCCGGCGACCGGGTAGACGGCGAACGAGGTGACGGTCGGCTGGCTCATCATGGCGTCCTTGGGTCGGGGCGGTCAGACCTTGAGTGTCGGACCTCGAGTGTCAGACATTGAGTGCTTCGAGGGCGGCTTCGACGGCCAGCACGCCGCCGAGGCCGAGGACCGCGAGCACGGTGGTGTAGGTGGTGCGCGCCTTGATGGCGTCGATGACGGAGAGGTTGAAGTACTCCTTGAACATCCAGAAGCCGGGGTCGTTCACATGGCTGAAGGCGATCGATCCGCAGGAGACGGCGAGGACCATCAGCTCGGGGTGGACTCCGCTGTTCTCCAGGAGCGGCTGCACCACACCGGCGGCGGTGACCACGGCGACCGTGGCGGATCCGAGCGCCACGCGCAGGACGACGGCGATGAGCCAGGCGAGGATGATCGGCGAGATGGACCAGTCGTCGGTGAGGTCCTTGATGTAGTCGGATATCCCGCCCTCGACCAGGACCTGCTTGAACGCGCCACCGGCCCCGATGACCAGCAGGATCATCGCCATCGCCTGGGCGGCGGAGTTGCAGGAGGCGCTGACCTCGGACAGGCTCCGGCCGATCCGCGGGCCGAACGCCCACACCGCCAGCAGCAGGGTCAGCAGCAGGGCGATCGGCGCCGATCCGATGAAGGTGATGAAGTGCAGGAGCGGGCTGGAGCCGGAAGCGGCCATGTCGGTCACCGCGGCGCCCGCGATCAGCACCACCGGGACCAGGGCCACCGACAGCGACCAGCCGAGGCCCGGCATCTCCTCCTCGGTGAAGGTGCGCTCGCTGACCAGGCCCTTGGGGATCTCGGGGTCCATCCGGCGGACGAACGGAAGGCGCGGCCACACCAGGGCGATCAGCGCACCGGCCGGAACGGCGATGAACAGCCCGTAGAACAGGGTCAGGCCGACCGAGGCGTGGAAGGTGGAGGCCACCGCGGTGGGCCCGGGGTGGGGCGGCAGGAAGCTGTGCATGGTGGACAGGGCGATGGACATCGGAAGGCCGACCCACAGCAGGTTCTTGCGGGTGACCCGGACGATGGTGAACGCCACCGGCACGATGATGACGAAGGCCACCTCGTAGAACATGGTCACGCCGATGAGCATGGCGGTGACCACCATCGCCACCTGGACCCAGCGCAGTCCGAAGGTGTCGATGAGGGTGTTGGCTATGCGCTGGGCGGCGCCGCAGTCGCCCATGACCCGGCCGACCATGGCGCCCAGACCGACGACGAGCATGGTGTCGCCGATCTGACCCCCGACGCCCTCTCCGAGGACATCGGGGATCTTCTCCATCTCGACCCCCTGCACCAGCGCGACGCCGACGGCCACGAGGAGCAGGGCGATGAAGCCGTTGAGCTTCAGCCTGGTCATGAGAAACAGCAGGATCGCCACGCTGATTCCGACGACGACTAGAGGCATGTCTTCAGTTCTCCTTTGAACTGCGGCCGGTTGAGCCGGAGACTCGAACGGCTGCCAGACGGGCCAAGGAGTCCACGTACATGCACTCCGTCTATATATGCAGATGGAGGTTAGAGGGGTGAACACCGCCGGTCAATGGGTATGGCCATGGATCCGTGACCGGCGCCGACGCGAAACCGGCTTATCGGGCGCCGAACTCCGCCTTGGCGCACGTCCAGGCGCGGGCCTGCTCGCTGAGGGTGATGCCGAGACCGGGCCGTGCGGACACCCGCATCCGGCCGTCGCGGATCTCCAGCCGCTCGTTGAACAGCGGCTCCAGCCAGTCGAAGTGCTCCACCCACGGCTCCTGCGGATAGGCGGCCGCCAGATGGAGGTGGATCTCCATCGCGAAGTGCGGGGCGAGTTGCAGATGGTGCTGCTCGGCGAGGGTGGCCAGCTTGAGGAACTGGGTGATGCCACCGATGCGCGGCGCGTCGGGCTGGATGATGTCCGCCGCGTTGTGGCGTATCAGCTCCCAGTGTTCGGCCACGCTGGCCAGCATCTCCCCGGTGGCCACGGAGGTGTCCAGCGAGGCGGCGAGGGCCGCGTGACCGGCCGCGTCATAGGCGTCCAGCGGCTCCTCGATCCAGACCAGGCCGAACTCCTCGAAGGCGCGCCCCATGCGCTGTGCGGTGGGCCGGTCCCACTGCTGATTGGCGTCCACCATGAGCGGTACGTCATCGCCCAGGTGCTCCCGTACGGCGGTCAGCCGGCGCAGGTCCTCCTTGCCGTCCGGCTGGCCCACCTTGATCTTGATACCGCCGATTCCGCTGGCCAGGGAGGCCGTCGCGTTCTCCAGCAGTTGCTCGGTCGGCGTGTGCAGAAAGCCACCGGAGGTGTTGTAGCAGCGGACGGTGTCGCGGTGTGCGCCCAGCAGCTTGGCCAGCGGCAGCCCGGCCCGCTTGGCCTTGAGGTCCCACAGGGCGATGTCGAAGGCCGCGATCGCCTGGGTGGACAGCCCGCTGCGGCCCACTGAGGCACCGGCCCACACCAGTTTGGTCCAGATCTTGGCGATGTCGCTGGGGTCCTCGCCGAGGAGGGTGGGCGCGATCTCCTGGGCGTGGGCGAACTGGCCGGGCCCTCCGGCGCGCTTGGAGTAGCTGAAGCCGATGCCCTCGTGTCCCTCCTCGGTGGCGAGTTCGACGAAGAGGAAGGCCACTTCCGTCATCGGCTTCTGGCGCCCGGTGAGCACCTTGGCGTCGCTGATGGGAGTGGTCAGGGGAAGGACGACCGAGGACACTCGGATCCAGGAGACCCGGTCGAGGGTTGCCTCACCTGCCTGCTGCGCGGCGTGCGTTGCCGTATGCGATGTGGTCACCACGTGTTGTCCCTGTGTGTGGGGCCCGTATGCGGGGCGAGTGGATGTCGTCGGAACCGCCCCCGGGCGGCCGACGAGCTCCTTTGCAAGCTAAGGTCGCCAGACGATCTACGTCTAACTTAAAATTGGCATGCGTTGATACCGGGAGAGCATCGTTGTTCACGCTCATGCAACTCACCAGCTTTGTGACGGTCGCCGAGGAGCTGCATTTCACCCGGGCCGCGGAGCGGCTGAAGATGACCCAGCCGCCGCTGAGCCGCCAGATCCAGCTGCTGGAGACCGAATTGCGGGTCCAGTTGCTGGAGCGCACCAACCGCTCGGTGCGGCTCACCCCCGCGGGACGCGCCTTCCTCACCGAGGCCCGCCGCATCCTGCGCCAGTCCGAGCACGCCGTGCTCGCCGCCCAGCAGGTGGCCACGGGCGAGGCGGGGAGCATCGCCATCGGCTTCACGGCGGCCAGCGCCCACTCCGTGCTCGGCACACTGCTGGAGATCGCCCGCGCGGCCATGCCGGGCGCGGAGATCACCCTGCGCGAGATGGTCACCCGTGACCAGTTGGAGGCCGTCACCGAGCAGAGCCTGGACCTGGGCCTGGTGCGGCCCTCGGTCACCGGACCGGATCTGCGCTCCCGGCCCGCGGCCCGCGAGCGGCTGCTCGCCGCCCTGCCGACCGGGCATCCGCTGGCGGCGGGCGAAGGGCCGCTGAAGGTGGCCGACTTCGACGGGCAGGAACTGCTGATGTACTCGCCCATCGAGGCGCGCTACTTCAACGAGCTGCTCATCAGCATCTTCCGCGCCGCACACGCCACCCCGGTCTTCTCCCAGTACCTGAGCCAGGTCCACACCATCCTGGCCCTGGTGAACGGCGGCTGGGGAGTGGCCCTGGTCCCGGAGACCGCCGCCCGGCCGCTCTACCCGAACATCGTCGTCAAATCGGTGGAGCTGACCACCCCGGAGCCGGTAGAACTCAACCTCGTGTGGCGCAAGAACAACGACAACCCGGCCCTGCACGCACTGCTCCGCCACGCGGCCGCCCTTCTCCCCGACCGAGGAGCCTGACCGGCGTGACTCCCAGGACCTCCGGTGGCCTGCTGCGGCGCCACCGCGACTTCCGGCTGCTGTGGTGCGGCGAGACCGCGGGGAAGTACGGCTCGGCCGTCACCGCTGTGGCGATGCCACTGATCGCCGTCTCCACCCTGCACGCGGACACCTTCGAGGTCGGTCTGCTGGCCGCCACCGCATGGGCCCCCTGGCTGCTCATCGGCCTTCCGGCGGGGGCGTGGGTGGACCGGCTGCCCAGACGGCCGGTCATGGTGGCCGCCGCGGCGGTCTCGCTGGTGCTGTTCGCGTCCGTCCCGGTGGCCGCCCGGTCCGGTCTGCTGAGCGTCGGAGTGCTGCTGGCCGTCGCCCTGCTGACGGGTACGGCGGCGGTGTTCTTCCAGACCGCCTACAGCGCCTATCTCGCCGGGCTCCTGGACCCCGCCGACCAGCCCGAGGGCAATGCCAAACTGCACGGCAGCGCGTCCGCCGCGCAGATCGCCGGACAGGGTTCCGGCGGTCTGATCGCACAGCTCGCGGGCGCGGTGAACGGGATGTTCGTCAACGCCGCGACCTTCCTGCTCTCCCTTCTCTGCCTGACCGGCATCCGCTTCCGCGAATCGCGCGTCCCCCGGGCCGAGCGTCCGCCCCGGGCGCTGGCCCGCGAGGTGGCCGAGGGGCTGCGGCTGATCGCCGGCGACCGGTGGCTGCGCACCCTGACGCTCTTCGCGGCCGCGTCCAATCTGGCGCTGATGGGATACCAGTCGATCCAGGTGGTGTTCCTGGTCCGGACCGTGGGTCTGCCACCCGGGCTGGTGGGTGGCCTCGTCGCGGCCGTCAGCATCGGCGGCGTCGCCGGGGCGTTCTGCGCCCGCCGCGTCGCCGCCCGGATCGGCGACGCACGGGCGACCCTCGTGTTCGAAGTGGGGCTGGCCGTCGGCGCCCTGCTCATGCCGATGACCGCCGAGGGGCCCGGGGTCGTGCTGTTCGTGGCGGGCGGTTTCTGCGTCACCGCCGGTGTGGTGGCCGGCAATGTGATCAAGGCGAGCTTCCAGCAGCGCTATTGCCCGCCGGAGCTCCTCGGGCGGCTCGCCGCCACCTCGGCGTTCGTCAGCTATGGAACGCTGCCCCTCGGGGCCCTGCTCGGCGGTGCGCTGGGCACCGCGCTGGGCCTGCGCACCGCCATGTGGATCACCACGGCGGGCATTCCGCTCGCCGGGCTGATCCTGCTCTTCTCCCCCATCCGGCGCTCCCGGGACCTCCCGGCGTCGGCTCCGCCCGGGCCACGCCATGAAGCCCCCGCCACGCCATGAAGCCCCGCCGCCTCGTGAAGACCACATCATGAAAAGGAGCTCTCGCCATGACCACTCCCCGCGGCGTGGTGCGCGATGCCGCACCGGCCCGGGAAACCGCCCGTGGTGAGGGCCCGTTGCCGTAAGGCTCGCGTCGCCCGGCCCACCGTGCGGAGCTACGCTCGAAAGGGAGGGACTCGGTTCGCCTTCGAAGGGAGCGCTTCCGTGTCCGTCACATCACGCGCGTCGGCTCCGGCGCCGCTGCCCAGACATCGCGACTGCCCCTTCGATCCGCCCGGCGCCTACGCGGCGCTGCGGGAGGACGGCGGGGCCAGCCGGCTGGCCTTCCCGGACGGCAAGGTGGGCTGGCTGCTCACCCGGCACGAGGACGTGACGCGGCTGCTGGCGGACGACCGCTTCAGCTCGGACCGCCGCCGCACCTCCTCACCGGTGCACGCGTTTCCGGTCCGCCCGGACGACCGCCGCATGCTGGGCTCGTTCATCGGCATGGATCCACCCGAGCACACCCGCTACCGGCGGCTGCTGAGCAAGTGGTTCACCGCCCGGGGGCTGCGGGGGCTGCGACCGCGGATCGAGGAGATCGTCGAGGACCACCTGACCGCGATGGAGCGCGCCGGCCCCCCGGCCGACCTGGTGACGTCGTTCGCCCAGCCGATCCCGTCGCTGGTGATCTGCGAGCTGCTGGGGGTGCCGTACGAGGACCGGGCCGACTTCCAGCGGTGGGCCACCGTTCTGCTCCGGCTCGGCCGGCGCGAGGAGGAGGTCTACGCGGCCCGGGACGCGCTGTGGGAGTACATGCGGGGGCTGATCGGCACCAAGCGGCACCGGCCGGACGAGGGGCTGCTCTCGCGACTCGTCAACGGCGATCACGGCGCGCCCGGCGGCCCCGGCAGCGCCACGGCGGCCGGGCTGACCGACGAGGAGCTGACCGGTGTGGGGCTGCTGCTGCTCGTCGCGGGCCATGAGACGACGGCGAACATGCTGGCCCTGGGCACCTACGCGCTGCTGCGCCACCCCGAGCAGTCGCGCGGGGTGCGCGAGCGGCCCGAGGTGATCGACCACGCGGTCGAGGAACTGCTGCGGTACCTGACCATCGTCCAGTTCGGGATCGTACGGGTCGCGCGGGAGGACCTCGAGATCGCCGGGGCGCGGGTACGGGCCGGGGAGACGGTGGTCGGGGCGCTGGCCTCGGCCAACCGGGACGCCTCGCGGTTCGCCGCCCCGGACACCCTGGACGTCACCCGCGACCCGGGCGATCAGATCGCCTTCGGCCACGGCATCCACCAGTGCCTGGGCCAGCATCTGGCGCGGATGGAGATGCGGACGGGCTTTCCCGCCCTGCTGCGGCGCTTCCCCACGCTCCGCCTGGCGGTGCCGCCCGACGAGGTGCCGCTGCGCCACGACATGCTGATCTACGGAGTCCATCGGCTCCCGGTCGCCTGGGACCGGGCCGTCGGTTAGGGCCCTTCTGACGGATCTCCGCACGACAGACGCTAGGCGGCCGGCAGGTCCGCCCACCAGGTGATGCCCTCATGGCAGGTGTGGCTGCCGTGGCGCGTGGACAGCGCGGTGACGATGCCGAGCCCGCGGCCGTGCTCATCGGGCTCGATGTCCTCGTCCACCCGCTGATCGGCGGGGATCGGGCCACCGTCGGTGACCTCGATGCGCAGGCCGGCCCGGCCCTCGCACTCGGTCCAGCTCAGTCGCAGCACGGCCGGGGGCAGGGCGTGCAGGATCGCGTTGGTGACCAGCTCCGAGATCACCATGAGCGCCTCGTCGAGCCGGTCGGCCGGCAGCTCCCATTCGGACAGCAGCGCGTGCGCCCGCCGCCGTACGGTGGCGACGGCCTCGCAGATGTGCGGGACGGCCAGGACGTGGTCGCCGGCCTCGTCCGCCGAGGGCTGGTCCGGGGCCTCATCGCGCATCGCCGCCGACGGCCGGCCCGGGATTTCGTCGCGGGCAACCGCCGACGTCACCAGGGAGTCCGGGTCCGGCGCCTGGGAGCCGATGAGACGGGCGTCGGTGAGATCGACGGCCCCCGCGGCCTGCCCGGTCACGCCGTGCCTGGTGATACCGGGCCCGGTGACGCCGGGCATCGGCAGGCTCAGTTGTTCCGCCACGTCTCCTCCTCTCCAAGCCGGGTTCTGTCTCTCTGCCGGGCACCCTTCGGGCCACCTATCGGCATACTGGTCTTCTTGTCCCGATACGGACGCTATGGGCCGCATCGGCCGGGGTCAACGAATCCGGGTCGGCATTGCCGAACGTTTCGCGTTCTCGCCGACGGGCTGTGCCACTGGCCGAAGAGCTACGATCGCGACATGGCCGGCCCGGTGCAGTCCATCGAGCGGGCGGCGGCGATCCTGCGGCTGCTCGCCCAGGGGTCCGGTCGGCTCAGTCTGGGCGAGGTGGCGGCCTCGCTCGGCCTCGCGAAAGGCACCGCGCACGGCATCCTGCGCACCCTGCAGAGCGTCGACTTCGTCGAACAGGACAAGGCGACGGGGAAGTACCAGCTCGGCGCGGCGCTACTGCACCTGGGGACCAGCTATCTCGACATCAACGAGCTGCGGTCCCGCTCCGTCAACTGGACCGACGCCCTGGCCGCGCGCAGCGGTGAGGCGGTCCGCCTCGGAGTGCCCCTGGAGGGCAAGGTCCTCATCGTCCACCACGTCTTCCGGCCCGATGACACCTTCCAGACCCTGGACGTGGGCTCGCTGCTGCCCCTGCACGCCAGCGCGCTGGGCAAGATCCTGCTGGCGTACGGGACGACTCCCCTGGAGCCG
Source organism: Streptomyces yongxingensis (assembly GCF_055597465.1). Classification (NCBI taxonomy): domain Bacteria; kingdom Bacillati; phylum Actinomycetota; class Actinomycetes; order Kitasatosporales; family Streptomycetaceae; genus Streptomyces; species Streptomyces yongxingensis. The sequence continues at coordinate 10,278,709 of NZ_CM145717.1, read as the reverse complement.
CTCATGGAAACCGAACTGGAGAGCTACACCCGGCACACGCTCGACTCCCCCCAGCAGCTGAGCCGGGCGCTGGCCGAGATCCGCGACACCGGGTGGGCGTTCGCGGCACAGGAAATGATGATGGGCGAGGCGGACATCGCCGCGCCGATCCGCGGACAGGGCGGGCTGGTGGTGGGCGCCGTCGGCATCTCCGGCGCCATGGACCGCCTCTGCGACAGCAAGGGACGGCCGCATGGCTCGCTCGTCGGGCTGACGCGCGACGCCGCCCGGGCGATCTCCCGCGATCTCGGCGCGGCCCGCTGGTGATGCCCCATGCCCTGCTCCAACCCGCCCGAAGGCAGGCCAGGCCATGGTTGAACGCTATGTGATGTCCATCGACCAGGGCACCATGTCCACCCGGTGCATCATCTTCGACCACCAGGGACGGCTGGTCTCGGTCGGCCAGCGAGAACACGAGCAGTACTTCGCCAAGCCCGGCTGGGCCGAGCACGACGCCGCCGAGATCTGGTCCCATCTGCGCCGTGTCGTCGTCCCCCGGGCCCTGGAGGGCGCGGGGATCGGCCCCGAGCAGATCGCGGCGATCGGCATCGCCAATCAGCGCGAGACCACGGTGGTCTGGGACCGCCGCACCGGCGTTCCCGTGGGCCACGCCATCACCTGGCAGGACACCCGCACCAGCGGCTATGTCGAGGAGCTGCGCCGGACCACCGGTGACGACTTCTTCCTCGAGCGCTGCGGGCTGTCGCCCACGACCTACTTCTCCGCGCCACGGCTGCGCTGGCTGTTCGACCATGTCGACGGCTTGCGCGAGCGCGCGGAGCGCGGCGAGGTGCTGTTCGGCACGATGGAGAGCTGGCTGATCTGGAACCTCACCGGAGGGCCCGACGGCGGACTGCACCTGACCGACGCCACCAACGCCAGTCGCACCATGCTGATGAACATCCGCAGCCTGGCCTGGGACGATGAACTACTCGCCTATTTCGATGTGCCCCGGGCGATGCTGCCGGAGATCCGCTCCTCCGCCGAGCGCTACGGCATGGCCCGCGCCCTGCTGCCGGACGTCCCGATCTGCGCGGCCCTCGGCGATCAGCAGGCGGCGCTGTTCGGGCAGACGTGCTTCGCCCCCGGCGAGGCGAAGTGCACCTACGGCACCGGCAGCTTCCTCCTGGTCAACACCGGCACCGAGCTCGTACGGTCCCGGCACGGGCTGCTGACCACGGTGGGCTACAAGGTCGGCGGCGAGCCGCCGGTCTACGCCCTGGAGGGCCCGATCGCCGTCACCGGCTCACTGGTGCAGTGGTTCCGCGACCGCCTGGGGCTGATCCACAGCGCCCCCGAGATCGAGACCCTCGCCCGCGGCGTCGAGGACAACGGCGGCTGCTACATCGTCCCGGCCTTCTCCGGGCTGTTCGCCCCGCACTGGCGCAGCGACGCGCGCGGGGTGATCGTCGGGCTCACCTCGTACATCACCAAGGGCCATCTGGCCCGGGCCGTCCTGGAGGCCACCGGGTGGCAGACCCGTGAGGTGGTCGACGCCATGAACGCCGACTCGCCTCGGCCGCTGCGCCGGCTGAAGGTGGACGGCGGGATGACCTCGAACAATCTGCTGATGCAGTTCCTGGCCGACGTCCTGGACATGCCCGTGGTGCGTCCCATGGTCTCCGAGACCGTCTCCCTCGGCGCCGCCTACGCCGCGGGGCTCGCCTCCGGCTACTGGCCGGATCTGGAGGGGCTGCGCCGCAACTGGCACCGCGCGGCCCAGTGGATGCCCACGATGGACCCCGCGCGGCGGGAGGCGGAGTACGAGAGCTGGCGGCGGGCGGTCGAGAGGTCGCTGGGCTGGGCCAGGTCGTAGCCCGGGGCATATTCCTCCGCGGCCCGCGGAGGAATCGAGGCGGAACGGGACGTGTGAGTTCCCTGAGGCGGGGTATTCGAGCCAGCCGCGGCTGTTCACTCGAGCCGCTCTGGGACCCAGAAACCCATGAAGACCCAAAACCCGATCCATGGACGGAATCATGACCAGCCCTTCCGATGAAAACGTCTCCGCCACCCAGCAGGCCCTCGGCGAGCTGGCGGCCGACCGGGCGGACGAGTCGGCGCTGAACACCCTTGCCAACAGTGAGGTCCTCCTCCCCTCCGCCGAGACCGGAGAGGAGACGGACCCGCAGGCCGTGACCCTGCCCGTGTTCCAGCAGGAGGACGGCGCGCAGCTGGTACCGGTCTTCACCACTCCGGCCCGGATGCACCAGGCCCTGCCCCAGATCGAGCGGTACCACCTGGTGCCGCTGGGCGCGCTGGCCCAGGGATGGCCCTCCGAAGAGCTCTCGCTGACCATCGACGCGGGCGCCCCGGAGGCCGTCACCCTCTCGGCCACCGGCGTGCGGAGCCTGCTCAGCGGCTCCGGTCCGGCCGCCTGACCCTCCCGCGGCGGCCCGTGCCCCCTTGCTCCGTACGGGCACGGGCCGCGGCGATGCCCGAACTCGGCGGGCCGTTCGCTGATTGGCCACCGTCCCGATCCATCGTCTACCGTCCCGTAGGCAACTGATCACGGAAAGACACCGGCGGGACGGACCACGTGAGCGCGATCAACATCGGACAGGCCGCCGTTCTCGGCGTCGTGGAGGGGGTCACGGAATTCCTCCCGGTCTCGTCCACCGGCCACCTCAAGATCACTGAGGGGCTGATGGACATCCCGGTGGACGACAAGTCCGTCGTGGCCTTCACCGCGGTGATCCAGGTCGGCGCCATCGCCGCCGTCCTGCTGTACTTCTTCCGCGACATCCGCCGCTTCGCCACCGCGTGGGCGCGCGGGCTGGTCAACCGCGAGGAGCGGTACCACCACGACTACAAGTTCGCCTGGTGGGTCATCTACGCCACCATCCCCATCGTGGTCGTGGGCCTGGCGGCCAAGCCGCTGATCGAGGGCCCGCTCGCCTCCCTGTGGGTGGTGGCCGCCTCGCTGATCGTGGGCAGCGGGCTGATGTGGCTGGCCGACCGGATGGGCCGCCACAAGCGCGGGGAGGACGACACCAGTGTCAAGGACGCGATGCTGGTCGGCTCCTCGCAGATCCTCGCACTGCTCTTCCCCGGCTTCTCCCGCTCGGGCGCCACGATGGCCACCGGCCTCATGCTCGACCTGGACCGGGTGGCCGCCACCCGGCTCTCCTTCTTCCTGGGCATTCCGTCGCTGACCGGCGCGGGGCTCTACGAGCTCAAGGACGCCATGGGCGGTGGCGTGGGCACGACGCCGCTCGCGGTGGGCACGGTGGTGTCCTTCGCCGTGGCCTACGCCTCGATCGCCTGGCTGCTGAAGTTCGTCGCCAAGCATTCGTTCAACGCCTTCGTGATCTACCGGATCGTGATCGGCCTGGCGCTGTTCGGGCTGCTCGGCGCGGGCGTCCTCAACGCCTGACGCCGTTCCCCCAGCGGCTCGCCGGATAGTCGACACACCGCCCGCCCCGCCGGTGTAGTACGTGCCCGGGTCGCCCGCCGCCAGCTCGCGGTCCAGGGCGAACCGGGCCACGAGGTCGAGGTTGGCCACGAAGTCGGGGTTGGCCACGAAGTCGGGGTTGGCCACGAAGTGGGTGGCGTAGGAGACGGCGTCCGCGAGCCCGGCTTCGATCACCGCGTTGCCGGTCTCCCGGTCGAAGCCGTGGTTGGCGATCAGCGGGCCGTCGAAGAGGCGGCGATAGCGGGCGAAGGCGGTTCGCGGAGCCCCGCGCTGGTCAATGGGTCCGTAGGGATCGTCGTGGCCCTGCACGGCCGGCTGCTCCTCGCCTGCCCTGACCGTCACCGTCGGGGACGGGAGGATCGCCGCGTACGAGGTGGTCTCCGACCCCGCGCGGCTGAGCGGTCTGGAACTGGGCCTCCTCGACGACGTACGGCCTCACATAGCCTCGGCCCATGGGTGATTTACTGCCGTATCTGATCGTCGCCGGTGTGCTCGCCGCGCTCATGGGCTTCCTCGGCTGGGTGGCGTCCGTCGCCCGTCGCCGTGGTGCCACCGGCGCGGCCCTGCGGGCGGCCCTGGCCTCCCACGACGAGGCGTTCAGGGTGACCGCGTATGACTCCCACCACGAGATCCGGGCGCAGGCGGAGCGCAAGGCACCGATCCTCTCCCCCGACGGCCGGTGGACGCCGAGCCGCGCCGTGGCGGAGGGCCGCCGGCCCTCCGGACCCCGGGCTTCCCGGACCCGGCGGGGACTACTGCGCCGGTGGCGCCGGGCCCGGGGGCGCTGAGGGCCCGGGCCCGGGGGCGCTGAGGGCCCGGCGGACGCTTACGGGGGTGTCCGGCGGGCCACGCGGCGGAGCCGCATAGCGGTGCTTTCCCCTCCCCGCCCCTTCCCGTTACCAGGGGCTCCGCCCCTGGACCCCGGGGCCGAGGGGCAGAGCCCCGCCACGCTGCGGAGCCGCCATATCGAGGCCGCGGGAAGGGACGGAGCCCCGGTTCTGGGGTCTGGGGCAGAGCCCCGGTCCCCGGTCCCCGGGGTCTGGGGCAGAGCCCCAGTTTCGGGAAGGGGCGGGGAGGGGAGCAGCCCGCCGCAGGCGTCACCGACGTCCCCGGACAAGACCCCTAGGACGTCGCAGTCGCGGGGTAGTCCGCTCCGAGCGTGACCTCGCGCCACGTGTCGAAGGTGGCCCTGAGGGAGTCCAGCCGGGCCTGGGCGATGTCGTAGGCGGCCTTGCCCAGTAGCAGCCGCAGCGGGGGTTCCGCCGCCTCCACCGCGCCGATGATGGCCTCGCTCGCGCGGACCGGGTCGCCGGGCTGGTGGCCGTAGGTGGCGAGGGTGCCGGCGCGCCGTGCGCCCGCGGTCTCGGCGTAGTCGTCGATGGTGATGGCGGACTGGCGCATGGAGGGGCCGGACCAGTTGGTGCGGAAGGCGGCCGGTTCGACGATCGTCACCTTGATGCCCAGCGGGGCGACCTCGGCGGCGAGGGATTCGGACAGGCCCTCCACGGCGAACTTGGTGGCGTGGTAGTAGCCGGTGGCGCCGAAGGCGGCCAGGCCGCCGAGGGAGGAGATGTTCACGATGTGGCCGGCGCGGCGGGCGCGCATGCCCGGCAGCACCGCCCGGGTGACGTCCACCAGGCCGAAGACATTGGTGTCGAACAGGGCCCGGACCTCCTCGTCCTCACCCTCCTCGAGCGCGGCGAGGTAGCCGTAGCCCGCGTTGTTGACGAGCACGTCGACGCGGCCGAAGGCGGTTTCCGCCTCCTGCACCGCCTCCGCCACCCGGTCCTTGTCGGTGACGTCGAGCGCGAGGGCCAGCGCGCGCTCCCCGTGCCCGGCGACGATGTCGGCCACCTGTCGGGGGTCGCGGGCGGTGACCACCGCGCGGTGGCCGTGGCCGAGGACAGCGGTGGCCAGTGCCCGGCCCAGACCGGTGGAACAGCCGGTGATGAACCAGACGGGCGAGTCGTTGAGGGTCATGCGGAAGAGTCCTTCGTCGTGGTGCTCATGGAGTCGTGGGGCGCCTCCACCACATCGGCGGTGAGGCTGCCCAGCAGGGCCAGCGCCTGCTCGGACGGGCTGCCCGGCTCGGCCTGGTAGACGATGAGCTGCTGACCGGGGGCGCTGTTCACGGTCAGGGCCTCGTACTCGAGCGTCAGCTCACCGACCAGGCGGTGCCGGAAGCGCTTGGTCTCGTGGGTTTTCTGGCGGATGTCATGGCGGGCCCACAGCCGCCGGAACGTCTCGCTCTTGAGCGACAACTCACCGACGACGGCGATCAGTTCGGGGTCCTCCGCGTCGATTCCGGCCGCCGCGCGGAGCCCGGCGACGGTGTTGACCGCCACCCGGTCCCAGTCGGGGTAGAACTCCCGCGCGTCCGGGTCGAGGAAAACCAGCCGCACCAGATCCCGGCTGTGGGTGTGCCCGTCGAACAGGGCCCCGCCCAGGGTGTTGTGGGCCAGTACGGTCAGACAGCGCCCCAGGACCACGGCCGGGGTCCGCGGCCAGCCCTCCATCATCCGCAGCAGGGTCGGGCTCACCCGCTCCCGCCGCGCGGCCGGGCGGCGCCGGCCGGGGGTCGGACGGGCCAGCCGGTGCAGATGGGCGACCGCGTCCTCCTCCAGCACCAGCGCCCGGGCCAGCGCCTCGACCACCTGCGCCGAGGGATGCCGCTCCCGGCCCTGCTCCAGCCGTACGTAGTAGTCGGAGCTGACACCGGCCAGCAGGGCGACCTCCTCGCGGCGCAGCCCCGCCACCCGGCGCCGGCCGGCGGGCAGGATGTCCACGTCCTCGGGCCGCACCCGTTCACGGCGGGCGCGCAGAAAGCGCCCCAGAGGGTTCTCGCTGTCCATGAATGCAAGCGTAGGCCGGGGAAAGCACGGTCAGGGCCTCGTAAGGTGGCCGCGCTACTCCTAGTCTGGGCCGGGAGGTGCCCATGGACCACTACGGGGAGCGCAGGGTCGACCGGGGACCGGACGGAGGCGGCTGCCCGGTGCGGCGGGGGCCCGACGGGGTCTGGCAGGTGTCCGGCTACGTGGAGGCCCGCGCCGTGCTGCGCGCCACCGCCACCGTGCAGGCCGGGCTCGGCGTCGAGACGGTGGAGAAGCTGCCGTCCCGGTTCCGGCGCCCGGTGCTCTACCGGGACGGTCCGGAACACCGCGAGGACCGGCGGCAGACCGCCCGGTTCTTCACCCCGCGCCGGGTCGACGAGCACTATCGCGAGGTGATGGTCAGGGTGGCGGAGGCACAGCTCGACACGGTCCGGGAGACCGGCCGTGGCCACCTCGCCTGCTTGAGTTTCCATCTGGCCATCGAGGTGGCCGGCGCCGTGATCGGCCTGACGGAGAGCCGGCCCGGGATCCGGGGGCGGCTGGAGCGCTTCTTCCCCGAGAAGTTCGGCACGCCGGGGCTGACCAGCCTCGATGGGATCCGCTGGCTGGTGCGGCAGAACGCCAACTGGCTGCGGGTCTACTGGGGCGATGTCCGCCCGGCCGTACGGGCCCGGCGGCGACGGCGGCGCGACGACCTGATCTCCCATCTGCTGGACGAGGGGTGTTCGTCCGGCGAGATCCTGGGGGAATGCCTCACCTTCGCCGCCGCGGGCATGGTCACCACCCGGGAGTTCGTGAATGTGGCCGCGTGGCATCTGTTCGGCGACGCCGCCCTGCTGGCGCGGTACAGGGCCGCCGACGAGCCCGGCCGGATCGCGATCCTCCAGGAGATCCTCCGGCTCGAACCGGTCATCGGCCGGCTCCGCCGCCGTACCACCGCACCGCTCCGGCTGCCCGGCGGCGGGCAGGACCCGGACGCTGAAGTGACGGTCCCGGCCGGGGAGTTGGTCGATGTCCTGCTGCACCGCGCCAATCTCGACGCCCGTACGGTGGGCGAGCGGCCGGAGCGGCTGTGCCCGGGCCGCCCGATGGCCGCGGGCGCGGGGGCGCCGGGGCTGTCGTTCGGGGACGGTGCGCACAAATGCCCCGGGGCCACCATCGCGCTCCTGGAGACGGATGTCTTCCTCAGCCGTCTGTTCGCCCTGCCCGGCATCCGTATGGCGGCCCCGCCCAGGGTCGGCTTCAAGGACGGAATCGACGGCTATGAGCTGCGCGGCTGCACGGTCGAGCTCACCGGCCGGGCGTGACCGGACCGTGCCGGGCGCGGGTCAGCGCGGGTACAGCCGCCGCCGTGCCGTGGTGAAGCGAGCCAGGGCGTCCGGGAGCGGGTCGATGCCGATGCCGGGCGCGGTGGGCACCGGGAGGTGGCCGTCCTGGAGGACGAACGGCTCGGTGATGTCCTCGGCGAAGTACCGGCCGGAGGCCGAGGTGTCACCGGGCAGGGTGCAGCCGGGCAGGGCGGCGAGGGCCAGGTTGGGGGCGCGGCCGATACCGGTCTCCAGCATGCCCCCGCACCACACCGGGACGCCGTGGGCGGCGGCGAGGTCGTGGATGCGGCGGGCCTCCGGATAGCCGCCGACCCGGGCCGGTTTGATGTTGATGACCCGGCAGGCGTCCATCGCGATCGCGGACGCGGCGTCGCGCGCGTTGTGGATGGACTCGTCCAGGCAGACCGGGGTGGTCAGCCGCCGCTGCAGCCGGGCGTGGGCGTGGAGGTTGTTCTCCTCCAGCGGCTCCTCGATCAGCAGCAGCCCGAACTCGTCGAGTTTCCTCAGGTGTTCGGCGTCGGCGAGGGTGTACGCGGTGTTGGCGTCGACCTGGAGCGGCAGCGCCGCGCCGAACCGTTCCCGTACGGCACGCACCGGCTCGACGTCCCAGCCCGGCTCGATCTTCAGCTTGATGCGCACATAGCCCTCGGCGAGATAGCGCTCGACGTCGTCGATCAGCTCGGGGAGGGAGTCCTTGATGCCCACGGACACCCCGGCGGGCACCCGCTCGTAGACCGAGCCGAGGAAGGTGGCGAGCGGCATGCCGTGGGCGCGGAGTTCGGCGTCGAGCAGCGCGGTCTCCAGGGCCGCCTTGGCCAGCTCATGGCCCTTGACGGCGGCCATGGCGGGGGCGAGGGCCGCGGTCGTGGGCGTGCGGAGGGCGGCCACCCGGGGCAGCAGGAAGTCGCGGATCACGATCTCGGCGCCGGCGATGAACTCCGCGCAGTACAGCGGCTCCGGGTCGGCGGCGAACTCCGACCAGCCCTCTGCCTGATCGGTGACGATATGCAGCAGAAAGGTGTCCTTGCTGGTCATCGTCCCGAAGGAGGTGCGGAAGGGGGTGATCAGCGGAAGGGCGACATGGAGCAGTTCGGCGCGTTCGAGCCTCATGGCCGCGGGTCCTCTCCGGGGGTGGTCGGGGTGGGGTTCCGGATGAGCCGGTACCAGCCGTCGCGGGACATCCCGGTCGCCCGGAAGCCCTCGGCGTACGCCTCGGTGAAGACCTCGCGCACGGCGTGTCGCCAGCGCAGTGCCAGGGCCGGGTCGGCGGTGCGCAGCGCGACGATGTCCCCGGGCACCCTGCACCACAGCCGGTCCGCGTGGCGGGCGGCGAGCGGGCCGCCGTCGGGGGCGTGGCGGACGACCGGGGCGGCTGCCCGGTCCTCGGTGTCATCGGCGGGTGCGGGTGCGGGTGCCGGTGCGGGTCGCGCGAGGAGGTCCCAGCGGGCGGTGAGCCGGTCGCTCTCGTCGCCGTCGTTCACCCCGTCGTTCATGGGGCCGTAGAGGTCGACCAGGTACTCGGCCCCGACGGCACCCAGTTTGACCAGGTTGAAGCGGGCGTTACGGGCGACCAGCGGGTCGAAGGTCCAGCGCATGGTGTGGGCCCCGCGCGCCAGGGCCCAGCCGCGCTGGGCCTGTTTGACGGCGTGGCCGACGCCCCGGTCGGAGGCGGTGGCGGCGGCCACGAGCGAGTACACCTCACGGTCGGCCGGCGGGCCGAAGACCGCGACCGCGGCGCCGGAGAGCCGCTCGCCGCCGGGCCCGGTCGAGTACGCGGCGTGCACCGCGCCGCCCGCGTGGACGATGCTGTGCAGCACTTCGGCCGGGTAGGGCGGGTTGGTGCGCGGCAGCCGCCACACCTCGGCGAAGAAGTCGGCCACCGCCTGGACACCGGCCACGTCGTGGACGGTGCGGACGGCGACCCCGGCGGCGCGGGCGGCGGCGGTGGCCAGCGCCTCGGCGTCCATCGTCACTGATGTCATGGGTCCGAGTCTCCCGGCGGGTGCTCGCGCTCGGCTTGTCCGGACGCACAAGCACGGCCTAGGGTCCTGTTGCGATCAGCCAATCGCCGCGCGCGTCAGCCCCCCTGGAAGGCCCGGTACCACCCATGGACACCCGCACCCTCGGGGAGCTTCTGGACACCCTGGGCGAGCCCGCGCTGCGGCTGCTCACCGCCCCGTCCGGGCTCACCACACCCGTCACCGAGGTGCTGCTGTACGACGCCCACGCCCCGTTCCCGGACCGGGCGCCCGGCGCCCTGCTGCTGGCGGTCGGGGTGCGGGCGGACGCGGCCGGGGCGCTGGTGGACGAGGCGGCGGCCGCGCGGATGGCCGGTCTCGTCGTACGCGGCGGGGACGGGCCCTCATCCGGACAGGGACCCTCGTCCGGGCGGGGATCCTCATCCGGGCACGGGCTCGCGTCCGGGCACGGGCTCGCGGACGCCGTCGCCCGGGCGCGGGAGCGGGGGCTGGCCCTGCTCACCGTGGACGAGGACGCCGCCTGGCACCATGTCCATCTGCTGCTGGCCGGGGCGGTCGGGGCCCGGCCCTCCCCCGCGGGCGACGCCGCGCTCGGCGATCTGTTCTCGCTCGCGGGCGCCGTGGCCACGGCCGTGGGCGGCGCCACCGTGATCGAGGATCCGCGCCAGCGCGTCCTCGCCCACTCCACCATCCCCGGGCAGCCCGTGGACGAGCCCCGGCGCCAGGGCATCCTGGGCCGTCAGGTGCCGGGCAGCCCGGAGAACACCGAGCAGTACCGGGTGCTGTTCGCGTCCCAAGGCCCGGTGCGCCTGCCCGCCCTCAGCGCCGAGGAACTGCCGCGGCTGGCCGTCGCCGTACGGGCGGGCGGTGAGACCCTCGGCTCGCTGTGGGTCGTCGACGACGGGACCCTCGCGCCGGACGCCGAGGAGGCGCTGGCCCAGGGCGCCTCCACGGCCGCCCTGCTCCTGTTGCGGGCGCGGGCGGCGCAGGAGCTGTCCCGCCATATGACCGGCGATCTGCTGCGCCGCCTCCTGGACGGCACCGCCGAGCCCGCCACCGCCGCCGAGCGCCTCGGGCTCGCCCCCGGCACACCGGTGCGGGTGGCCGCCTTCGCGCTGGAGGGCGCGGCGGGCGCGCCGGACGGGGAGCAGGCCGCACTGCGGCTGCTGGATCTCGTACGGCTGCAGTGCGAGGCGCGGTACGGGCGGCATGCCTGTGTGCTGGTCGACGGGGTGGTGTACGCACTGCTGCCGGGGACGTACGGGCGGGCCGGGGAGCGGCAGCGACGGCTCGCCGAGGACATCGTGCGCCGCGCAGGTCAGGCGCTGCGGGTGCCGGTGCGGGCCGGTCTCGGCGATGTGGTGCCGGAGGTGGCGGAGGTCCGCGGGTCACGGGAGGACGCCGATCTGGTGCTGCGGGTGCTCGGCCCGGACGAGACAGTGGCCGTCATGGAGGAGGTCCGGGCCCGCGCCGTGCTGCTCCGGCTCACCGAACTCCTCAGCGAGCGGCGGGAGTTGGCGGCCGGGGCCTGGCGGGACGTCGTGGCGTACGACGCCGGGCACGGCACGGACTACGCCCGGACGCTGGTGTGCTGGCTGGACGCCGGATGCGATATGGCGCGGGCGGCCCGGCTGCTGGCCGTCCACCCCAACACCTGCCGCTACCGGCTGCGGCAGGCGCGGACGCAGTTGGGCATCGACCTGGACGACCCGGACGAGCGGCTGGTGCTCTGGCTCCAGTTGCGCACGCTCGCCGGGCTGCGGGGCGCGGGCGCCTGAGCGCTCCGCTGGAAGTGCCCCGACCTGCCGTCGATCGTCCGCGGCGCCGTCGCGGCCTGGGGGGTGTCCTGTTGGATTCAGCCGAGCCAGCCCATGAGCCGCGCCTCGCACTCCCGCAACTGCTCCACCGGCACGTACTCGCCCGCGGTGTGGGCGAGGGACGGGTCACCGGGGCCGTAGTTGAGCGCCGGTGTGCCGAGCGCGGCGAAGCGGGCGACATCGGTCCAGCCCAGTTTGGGGCGGGGAGCGGTGCCGAGGTACGCCACGAGCGAGGCGGCCGCTTCCTGGTCCAGGCCGGGGAGGGCGCCCGGGATGTTCTCGGTGATCTCGACCTCGTACTCGGGGAAGAGGCCGCGTACGTACGCCTCGGCCTCCTGGGGTGAACGGCTGGGCGCGAACCGCAGGTTGACCGTGATCACGCACAGGTCGGGCACCACATTGTCGGCCACGCCCGCGCGCACGGCCACGGCGCTCAGCCCCTCGCGGTACTCCAGCCCGTCGATGGTGATCCGCTCGGCGGTGTGGTCGTCCAGGCGCCGCAGGACGGCGGCGGCGCGGTGGGCGGCGTTGACGCCCTTCCAGGCGCGGGCGGTGTGCGCCCGCTCGCCGCGTACGGCGATGTCCGCCATCAGCACGCCCTGGCACCCCGCCTCGACACCGGCGTCCGAGGGTTCCATGAGGATCGCCAGATCGGCCCCGATCAGCTCCGGGCGTTCCGCGGCGATCCTGGCCAGGCCATTGCGGTCGCCCGCCACTTCCTCGCATTCGTAGAAGACGTAGGTGATGTCGTGCGTGGGGGCGGGGAGTGCCGCCGCGAGCCGGAGGGCGACCGCGACACCGCCCTTCATGTCGCAGGCCCCGAGGCCGTACAGCAGTCCCCCGTCCAGCCGGGAGGGGAGGTTGTCCGCGGCCGGGACGGTGTCCAGGTGTCCGGCGATGACCACCCTCCGGTCGCGGCCCAGGTGGGTGCGGGCCACGACGGAGTGGCCGATCCGCTCGACGGTCAGCCATGGCAGGGCGCGCAGCGCGCTCTCGACGGCGTCGGCGAGCGGGGCCTCATGGCCGCTTTCCGAGGGGATGTCGACCAGGGCGCGGGTGAGCGCGAGCACATCGGCGGCGGGATCGAGCGGGGTCATGGGGTGATCTCCGGTTCGGGGGTGGGGCGGTTGAGGGTGGAGTGCCGGATGCCGTAGAGCCCGTAGATCACGAGTCCGACCGCCATCCAGGATCCGAAGGCGATCCAGGTGTCGGCCCCCAGCCCGTACATCACATACCCGCAGCAGGCCACTCCCAGCAGGGGTGTCACGGGCGCGAGCGGCACCCGGAAGCTGCGTGGCGCGTCCGGCTTGCGCCGGCGCAGGATCAGCACGGCCAGGTTGACCAGGGCGAAGGCGAAGAGAGTACCGATGCTGGTGGCGTCGGCGAGGTCGCCGAGCGGGACGAGCGCGGCGAGGACGGCCACGAAGGCGGAGACGATGACGGTGCCCGCGCGCGGCACCCCGGTGCGCCGGTGGACCCTGGAGAAGAGGCCGGGGACGAGCCCGTCGCGGGACATCGAGAACAGGATGCGGATCTGCCCGTACTGCACGGTGAGGACCACGCTGGTGGTGGCGACGACCGCGCCGATGGACAGCAGGATCGGCCACAGCTCGCCACCTCCGACAGAGCGGACGAGGACCTCGCTGAGCGTGGCCTCGGTGCCCTCGAACCGCTGCCAGGGCATCGCGCCGACCGCCGCCAGCGCGACCGCGCAGTACAGGGCGGTGACCAGACCGAGCGAGAGGACGATGGCGCGCGGCAGATCGCGCTGTGGGTGCTTGGCCTCCTCCCCCGCCGTGGAGGCGGCGTCGAACCCGATGTAGGAGAAGAAGAGCGAGGAGGCGCCCGCGGTCATCCCGGCCGCGCCGAGGGGGAAGAGCGGCCGGAAGTTCCCGGCGCGGAAGGCGGTGAAGGCCACCGCGCAGAAGATGACGAGCGCGGCCAGCTTCACCGCCACCATCACCGTGTTGACCACGGCGCTCTCCCGGGCGCCGCGCAGCAGCACCACCATGGCGAGGACGACGATGGCGGCGGCGGGGACGTTCAGCACCCCGCCGTCGCCCGGCGGGGCGGCGAGCGCGTCGGGCAGGGTCCGGCCGACGGTCAGCTGGAGCAGTTCATTGACGTACTGGCCCCAGCCGACCGCGACCGCGGCCACGGAGACGCCGTACTCGAGGATCAGACACCAGCCGCACACCCAGGCCACCAGCTCGCCCAAGGTGGCGTAGGTGTAGCTGTACGAGGACCCGGCGCCCGGGATCATGCCCGCGAGCTCGGCGTAGGACAGGGCGGAGAACAGCGCGGTGACCCCGGCGAGGACGAAGGAGAGCACCACCGCCGGGCCCGCCTGCGGCACCGCCTCGCCGAGCACCACGAAGATCCCGGTGCCGAGGGTGGCACCGACGCTGAGCAGGGTGAGCTGGGTCAGCCCCAGGGTGCGGCGGAGCGGACCGCCACCGGCCTCGGCGACGAGCTCCGCCACCTCCCGGCGGCGGGTCAGTCTGCCGACCGGGCCGGTGGCCTGTCCCGGGGCCCGCCGGCCGTGCGGTTGTGTTCGCACACCGTTCACATTGCCTCCCTTGTCCGCGCCGCCGCGCTGTACGGCCCCTGATGATGCGGAAGTGAGCGGGTGAGGAGGTGCACACATCGGCCAAAGACCCGTCCGTGGCTTTGACCGTTCGGCCAAGGCCCGGCGGTGGCTATGCCGTCCGCGAGCGGTTCAGCAGCGCCAGGGAGCAGATGAGGGACACGGCCACCAGCACCATCTGGTAGATGACGACCGGCACGATCGATCCGCCGGTCGAGTGCAGCAGCCACTCGCCGACCAGGGGTGCCGTGCCGCCGATGAGCGCCGAGCACAGCTGGTAGGAGAGGGAGATACCGGTGTAGCGCACCGAGATCGGGAAGGCGGCGGCGAGCAGTCCGGCCAGGATCGCGTAGTTCATCGCGCCGGTGATGCCCAGCAGACAGATGCCGAGCCCCACGACGACCGGCTGGGTCGTCGAGACGCAGGCGTACATCACCGGCACGAAGAGGAAGTTGAGGCCCAGCAGGGCCGCCACGGTGCGGCGTGGGCCGAACCGGCCGGCCAGCACCACTCCGAAGGGCTGGGTGACGAACTGCAGGACGCTGTAGACGAGCAGCACGTTCAGCATGGTGGAGCGCTCCATGCCGAGGCTGTCGGTGGACCAGGACAGGACGAAGGTGGTGATGAAGTAGGTGGCGGCGATGCCGATGGAGCTGGCGAGCACGCCGAGCACGAGGGATCCGGAGTGACCGGTGACCAGCTCCCGCAGGGGCACCTTCGCGACCCGCTTCTCGTCGCGCAGCCGGGCGAACTCCGGGGACTCCTCGACCTTGAGCCGCACCACCAGGCCGATGACCACCATCACGGCGGAGAAGAGGAACGGCACGCGCCAGCCCCAGGCGTCGAAGTCGTCGTCCGGAAGCTGGGTGAGCAGCGCGAACATCCCGGTGGCCAGGATCGATCCGGCCGGGGACCCCTGCTGGGCGAAGGCGCCGAAGGACAGCGCCTTCTCCTTGGGGGCGTGTTCGCTGGCGATGAGGACGGCGCCACCCCATTCGCCGCCGACCGCGATGCCCTGCACCATGCGCAGCAGCACCAGCGCGATGGGCGCGGCGACGCCGACCTCGTCGTAGCCGGGGAGCAGCCCGATCAGGGTGGTGGCGATGCCCATCATCAGCAACGTGGTGACCAGGGTCTTCTTCCGGCCGATCCGGTCGCCGAGGTGGCCGAAGACGATGCCGCCGATGGGCCGGGCGAGGAAGCCGAGCCAGAGGCTGCCGAACGCCTCCAGCGCGCCGGTGGTGTCACCGCCGCCGCCGAAGAAGATCTTGCCGAGGACGAGCGCGGAGGCGGTGGAGTAGATGTAGAAGTCGTACCACTCGACGGTGGTGCCGATGAACGAGGCGAGACCGGCCTTGCGGGCGGTCCGCTCGCGGTCGGTGGCCGGGGCGTGGTCCGTGGCCGCGGCGGTGGCGGTGGGCTTGCTCATGGTCAGCGTCCAGATATGCGATCGGCGAGACGGGCGATGGGCGATGTGGTGGTGCGGCCGGAGGACTCCGAACGGTCGGCGGCGCGGTACGCGGCGTACATGCCGTGCACCCCGATCCACCGGAACGGTTCGGGCTCCCAGCGCCGGGTGCGGTGGCCGACCCAGGGCAGCGCGGTCAGCTCGGTGGAGTGGCCGAGCAGCAGATCGCGCAGGGTGCGTCCGGCGAGGTTGGTGGCGGCCACGCCATGGCCGACGTATCCCCCGGCGAAGCCGACACCGGTGGCGGGGTCGTAGCCGATCGAGGCGCACCAGTCGCGGGGCACGGCCAGCACCCCCGACCAGGCGTGGTCGATGGCGGTCTCGGCGGTGTCCGGGAAGAGTCCGGTGAGGATCCGCCGCAGGGCGCGCACGGTGTCCGCGCTGGTCTGCCCCGCCCGGTCGGTGCGGGAGCCGAACTTGTAGGGCACTCCGCGGCCGCCGATGGCGATCCGGCCGTCCGCGGTGCGCTGTCCGTAGGTGTAGGCGTGGGTGGCGTCGCTGAGGAGTTCCTGCCCCTCCCAGCCGAGCCGCTTCCACAGCTCGTCGGGGAGCGGCTCGGTGACGATCATCGAGGAGTTCATCGGCAGCCAGGTGCGCCGCTCGCCCTCGATACCACTGGTGAAGCCCTCGGTGGCGCGGACGATCCGGCCCGCGCGGATGGTGCCGAACGGGGTGCTGACCCGGCCGGGGGCGATGGCGGTGACCGGGGTGGACTCCAGGATCCGCACGCCCCGCGCCTCCACCGCGCCGGCCAGGCCGCGCACCAGCTTGGCCGGGTGGACCCGGGCGCAGTGCGGATTGTGGTAGCCGGCCAGCGCCCCGTCCAGGCGCAGCCGCTCGGCGAGCCGGGGTGCGCTCAGCCACTCCAGGTCCTGTCCGCCCCAGTGCCGCAACTGGTCGTACGCGGCGCGCAGCCGGGGCAGTTGGGCGGCGCCGTGGGCGACGGTGAGATAGCCGCTCTTGACGATGTCGGCCTCGATGCCCTCGGTACGGGCCACCGAGATCACCTCGTCCACGGTGTGGATCATCTCCCGCTGGAGGGCGAGCACGGCCTCGCGCCCGCGCTTCCTCGCATAGGTCCCGGCCGATCCGGCGATCTTGCAGCTGAGCCAGCCGGCGTTCCGCCCCGAGGCGCCGAACCCGGCGAACTCCCGCTCCACGACGGTGATGTCGAGATCGGGGGCGGCCTGTTTGAGGTAGTACGCGGTCCACAGCCCGGTGAAGCCGCCGCCCACGACGCACACATCGGTGGCGAGGTCGCCGTCGAGCGGTGGACGCCGTTCGGGGAAGCCGGTCTGGCGGTACCAGAAGGACACATTTCCGTTCAGCACTGCGGAACTCAGCCAATCGTGGTCGAACGGCCGCTGGTCGGGCGGCCTGGGATGGCCCCGGTTTCGTCGCGGATGAGGAGAAGGCGGGTGGTGTGAGGTGGGGCGGGTCAGTAGCTGGGCGGGCTGATCACCCACAGCACCCGGGCGGCCGCCCCGGCCGTCTCCCTCAGCCGGTGCGGTACGGCCGAGGAGTAGCGGATGCTGTCCCCGGCGCCGAGGGTGAAGGAGCGCTCGCCGAGCTGGAGTCCGACCGTGCCCTCGAGGACATACAGGAACTCCTCCGAGTCGCCGTGGCTGTAGAGGGTCTCTCCCGTGGAGCCATGGGCGTCGAACTCCCCCAGGAACACCTCGAGATGGTGCTGTGGCCCCGGGGTCAGCCGGAACTTGCGCCCGCCGAGCACCCCGAGGGCGAGCCGGGGTGCCTCCTCGGCGCGCAGCACGCTCGGGCCGCTGGTGAAGTCGTCGCCGAACAGGTCGGCCACCTTCAGGCCAAGCGCGGCGGCGACCTGCTGGAGGGTGGCGATGCTGGGATTGGCCTGCCCGCGCTCTATCTGGCTGAGATAGCCCTCACTGATCCCGGCGGCCTCGGCGACGGTCCGCAGCGTCAGCCGGCGCGCCTTGCGCAGCGCGCGCAGCCGGTCGCCCACGGACTCGTCGCCGGTTCCCGCGGCTTGCTCCGTGGGGTGTTCGTTCTCCATGGCCGCACACGCTAAGAGCGCCGAGCGGGTGACCACAAGAGTCTGAACTGAAAACTCAGAAATCTTTACTGACTGGATCCGGCGCTGAGCCCGTCCAGGGTGAGGTCGAGGAGGCGGTCGGCCCGCTCCCGCTGTTCGGGCTTCCCCGAGGCGAGGGCGATGCCGGTGAGAGCGGCGAACATGTCGGTGGCACTGATGTCCGACCGGATCACACCGGCCGTGACGGCGGCGTCCATCAGCCGCGAGAGCGCGTCCTGGATCATCTCGTGGCTCTGGGCGTACGGATTGACGCCCGACGCGACCACGCCCCGCAGCGCGTCCGCCATGCCCAGCTTGGCGTTGGCGTAGTCCATGAAGCGGCCCAGCCACACCCGCAGGGCCTCGCGCGGGGGCAGGGCCGCCAGCAGCTCGGGGGCGGCGTCGCAGAGCCGGGCCAGCTCATTGCGGTAGGCGGCCTCGATCAGCAACTCGCGGGTCGGGAAGTTCCGGTAGAGGGTGCCGGTGCCCACGCCCGCCTCCTTGGCGATGCGCTCCAGGTGGGCGTCCAGCCCTTCCTCGGCGAACACCCGCACCGCGGCGGAGAGGATCTTCTCCCGGTTGCGCTGTGCGTCGGCCCGCAGCGGGCGCCCTGGATCCCTGGCCATCGACGGCTCCCCTCATTCCCCGGTTGCTAAGTGGAGGCGCACCCACTTAGTGTGGGGTGAAGTGGCGGCGCCTCCACTTCTCACTGTAGGCCATCGCCGCCCCTCCCTTTCCCCTGCCCTCTCGCAACGTTTCCCTGGAAGGAACCCCCATGACATCGGGTATCGAAGGCAAGGTCGTCGCCATTACGGGCGCGAGCAGCGGTATCGGCGAGGCGACCGCGCTGCTGCTGGCCGAGCGCGGCGCCAAGGTCGTCCTCGCGGCGCGGCGGTCGGACCGCATCGAGGCACTGGCGGCCCGGATCGCCGGGGCGGGCGGCGAGGCCGTCGCCGTCGTCACGGATGTGACGCGGCGCGCGGATCTGTCCCGTCTGGTCGCGACGGCACGCGAGCGGTACGGCACGCTCGATGCGCTGGTCAGCAACGCTGGTATCAGCCCGATCTCCGCCCTCGACGATCTGCGCGTCGAGGACTGGGAGGCGATGGTCGACGTCAACATCAAGGGGGTGCTGTACGGCATCGCCGAGGCCCTGCCCGTCTTCCGGGAGCAGGGCTCCGGGCATTTCGTGCACACCCTCTCTACCGCCGGGCTGACCATCGTCCCGACGATGTCGGTCTACGCCGGCACCAAGAACGCCGTGCGCGCCATCTCCGAAGGGCTGCGCCAGGAGGCCGGCGAGACGCTGCGGGTGACCACCGTCTCGCCGGGGTTCACCCGGACGGAGCTCGCGGGTTCCATCACCGACCCGGACGCGAGGAGCGCGATCGAGGACGGCATGGACAAGATCGCGATGCCGCCGGAGGCCATCGCCCGCGCGATCGCGTTCGCCATCGAGCAGCCGGCCGGTGTCGACGTCGGCGAGATCGTGGTCCGCCCCACCGCGCAGAGCTGAGCTCCGCGCCCGGGGATCAACCGGCGGGTGTGCGGCCGGTGTCCAGGAGCGCGGCATGGACGGCCGCGGTGAGCACCACCGCCGCGAGTGTCCAGGAGATCCAGTCCCCCGGGTCCGGCAGCCACTGCCGTCCGAGCGCGACCGGATAGATGGCCACCGCGTATCCGGCGGGTACGGTACGCGGCACGATCCCCTTTCGGGCGGCGCCGAGGAATAACAGCGGCGCCAGCAGCCCGGCCGAAAACACCACGCCCACCACCCACAGCACCCGGTGCCGCCGACTGCCGTACAGAGCGGGCCGCGCGAATGTTCCGGTGGAATATTCGTTCACGATCACCTTTCGTTCGGTGCGGAGTGCAGACGATTGAGTGCGTGACGTACGCTCACGGCACCGATACCGTCCAGATCACGAAGCTGGCGCGCGGAGAAACCGGATAGTAGTTCGAGATTATCGATACCGGCCCTGAGTAATGCATTGGCCAAACGATGTCCGATTCTGTCGTGTCCGAGGGCATCGAAGAGTTCGCCTCCCTCACAGGAACCGCAGCGCCGTCCCGGCGCGCTCGGCGCCATTTCCCGGGCGCCGCACCCACCGCAGATATCGATCACCCGGCCATCCCATCGCGCCCTCGACCATCTCATTTGGACGATGACTTCGCGGAGCGCGCCGACGCTGTCGGCCGCTGAGGAGGAATGAGTGGCGCCACAGATGTCACATCGAATGGTGATCGAATGGCTCATGTGAGCATGATGGCAGAGAGCCTTCCCACGAGCCTTCCCCGTCATCGCTTTGCGGCCGCTCGGCCGCCCATGGGGACATGCGTTTCTCACAGCCGCTTGATGACAAATGCGACTGTTATACCGCCCGGAGTGGTGAAAGCGTGAGCTAACAGTGGACAGCGAAGAGTCCGGGGGGAGTCCGCGCGAGCCGTTGTCAGCGGCTTGAATCCCATCCGCACGACGGGGAACGCACCAGCGACAATCCGGTATCCGGCCGAGTGCTGTCACCGCGAGCCCCACCGGGCTCACTTGACCGACAACGGGAACGGCTGGGTGATGACAGACAACGCGACGGACAAGGGTGCGGCCGATACCAGGGGGCGGCGTCACCGGAGATGGCGCGTATCCGCGGCGCTGGGTCTGACGGCGGTGCTGGCGGGCGGCGGGATCGCCGCCCTCCGGACGGCCGGATCGCCCGCGTCCGATGCCTCGGAGCCCGCGGCCGTCGTCGCCTCACACTCCGGCCGGCTGACATCCGAGGAATCGCGCGAGGCGTCCCGCATCGCCATCGACGCCGCCACCCGGCCCGGGGCCGCGAAGGACCGTCGGAAGGCGGAGAAAGACACCGGTGGCGGGGAGCGGAACGCCGCGGGCGGCTCCGGCGCCGAGCCGCTGGACACCCGCCGTGCGCCCCGGGCCAAGTCGGCGTCCTCCGCCACCGACAGCCGGGCCGAGGTCCAGCTCTACGACTACGCCTCGGACACCCTCATCACCAGGGTGGTCGATCTGCGCTCCAAGAAGGTCCTCGACTCCGCCCGCCGGCACGGCGTCCAGCCGCCTCCCACCCTGGCCGAGGCCCGCGAGGCGGTGAAGGTCGTCCTCGCCGACCGCCGGCTCGGCCCGGGACTGCGCGAGTCCTACGCCTCGCAGACCGGGAAGCGGCTGACCTCGCCCACCCAACTGCGCCTCCAGAGCATGTCGTTCCTCGGCTCCCGGGCCGAGGGGGTGGACGGGGCCCGGAAGGTGTCCCGGTGCGGTGAGCACCGGTGTGTGCAGCTGTTCGTGCGCATTCCGGGTGGCAAGTGGATCGACACCAGCCGGATCGTCATCGATCTGTCGGCCAGGCGCGCCGCCGTCATCGGCCTGTGAGGGGAGCCTTGTCCGTGTCCAGTCTGTTTCGGCGTGCCCGTGTGTCCCGGCGTGCGTTTCGGCACAGCCATGTGCTGATCGCCGTGGTGGGATTGCTGGCCCTGTGGGTGCCGGGCCCGGCCTCCGCCGCGCCCGCGGGGGCCGCGGCGGCCCCGTCCTGCCCCGCCGCGGATCGCATCGACACGACCCTCAAGAACGGTGCCCGGTGGCAGATGTGCTGGGACATCGACCGCGACACCGGTGCGGTCCTGAGCGATGTGACCTACACCCCGCACCGCGGCGCCCCCACCCGGGTCCTCAAGAGCGCCTCGCTGGCCGAGGTGCACGTGCCCTACGACAGCGGTCAGCCGCGCTTCTACGATGTCTCGGCGATCGGCTTCGGCGATCTGGAGCAGGGCACGCTCACCCGGCTCAGCGCCAAGGACTGCCCCGACGGGCGGCTGCGCGACTTCCGTGACACCCCGGTGCTCTGCGTCGAGGAGCAGCCCCGGCCGTTCGCCTACAAGAGCGCCGTGGAGAAGGGCGTGCTGCACGGCACCGATCTGGTCGTCTTCTCGGTCTCCGAGATCGGCTGGTACGACTACATCACCGAGTGGCGCTTCTCGGACGACGGCTCCATCACCCCCCGGTCGGGCGCCACCGGAAGCCTCTCGCCGTTCCAGTTCTCCGACGCGAGCAGCGGCTGGCCGACCGGGGTGGGCTCCACCCGGTTCAGCGAGAACCACTCGCACAACATCTTCTGGCGGCTGGACTTCGACGTCGACGGACAGTCGAAGAACACCGTGGAGCAGTACGACTACCTGGGCAGCGGTACGGCCACGCGCACCACCAAGCGCACGGTCCTCTCCCGTGAGACCGCGGCGGACCTCGCGCCCACCCGCTTCTGGCGGGTGGTGAACCCCGCCGCCGAGAACTCCGACGGCCACGCCAAGTCCTGGGAGATCGACAACCACCACAGCGATCAGTACCGGGGGCCGCGCGAGACCGAGGAGTTCACCCACCACGACATGTACTTCACGCAGTACCGGGAGTGCGAGCGGCTGGCCTACGGCAACACCGCCCCGGACTGCGCCACCTCGGTCGACAAGTACACCGGCGGCGAGAAGCTCACCGACCCGGTCGCCTGGGTCAGTGTCGACTTCCACCATGTGCCCAGGGACGAGGACCAGGACCCCATGCCCACCCACTGGCAGGGCTTCACGATCGTGCCCCGGGACGTCACGGCCACGAGCCAGCTGCCATGACCCGGCCCCCGTCGCCCGTCCCGTCCCCCGGCAAGGAGTGCACCGTGTTACGTCCGACCCCGCCCCCGTCCGTCGAGGAACGGTCGAAGATACGCCGCGTCCTCGAGGACCGGCTGACCGCCCTGGCCCGCGCCCATCAGGTGCCCGGAGCCCAACTCGCCGTGCACGGCGGCGGAATGACCCTCGCCGTGGAGACCGGCGTCCTGGACGCGGACACCGGCGAGCCGTGCACCGCCGACGCGGCGGTGCCCATCGGCTCCATCACCAAGGCGTACACCGCGACCGTGGTGATGCTCCTGGCGGCGGACGGCGATGTGGAGCTGGACGACCGGCTCGGCGACCATGTGCCGGAGCTGCGCCGGGCCGGTCCGCCGTGCACGGTGCGCCAGGTGCTCAGCCACACCGCGGGGCTTCCGTCCGGACCCGACTCCGACCAGGTGGCCTCGGTGACCGCCGCCCGCTATCTGCTGGACCACTGCACCGACCGCACCCTGGTGATGCCCCCGGGGACGGACTTCTCCTACTCCAACGCGGGCTATGTGGCCGCGGGCCGGCTGATCGAGACGGTCACCGGGATGAGCTGGCAGGAGGCCGTGCGGTCCGTTCTGCTCGATCCGCTGGGCACCGTGCCGTCCTTCATCGGCACGGCCGGCGCCCCGCACCGGCCCACGGCGCGCGGCCACTCGGCCAACAAGGCCACGGGCCGAACGCGGCCGGTGCGGCAAAACCTCGCCCCCGCCGAGGCCGCGGCAGGCGCTCTGCGGGCCAGTGCCCTCGATCTGGTGGCGCTGGGCCGGGCCCATCTCGGCGACGGGGCCGCGGAGTTGCTGCCCCGCGAGCTCGCGGAGGAGATGCGCCGCCCGGTGCCCGGCGCCGACCCCGGTGTGCTGGCCGACGGCTGGGGCCTGGGCTGGGGGCTCTTCCGGCACGGCGACACCCTGTGGTTCGGGCACGACGGCAACGCCCAGGGCACCTCCTGCTTCCTGCGGGCCGATCCCGCCACCGGGGCGGTGGTCGGCTTCACCGCCAACGCGGGCACCGGCACCGAGCTGTGGAACGAACTGACCGATGTCCTCGGCGAGATCACCGGCGTCCGGGTGCCCGCCGCACCCACCCCACGGCGCCTGGCCACCCCCATGGCCGCGACCTCGCAGTGCACCGGGATCTACCTCAACGGCGACATCGAGTACCAGGTGACCATCAGCGACGGCGGCGGCCTCGCCCTGTCCGTGGACGGCGACCTCCCCGCGCCGCTGGTCTGCCACGAGGACCTCACCTGCGATCTGGTGGACCCCTCCTCCGGGCGCCGGCTCCCCGGCGGGCGCTTCGTCCGCGATCCGCGGACCGGTGCCGTGGACCGGATCCAGCTCTCGGGCCGGATGGCCCGTAAGAGCGCCCTGGTCTGAGGTCCCCACCGCCCCGCACACGGCCGTTCTCCCCACATCTCCCCCGGCCGGGCGCGGGCGCCCCGGCTCGGCGCCGGCCGGCCCGAGCCGCCCCCCCCATCCGCCCGTTCAACCGCTCTGAAGGGCCACACCCCACCATGACGGACCACTACGAGACCTCATCGGTGTCCGCACCCCAACCCGTCCCGGACCCGCCTCCGGAGGCGTGGAACGCCACGGACCGCGCCGTCTCCCGCGCACCGCTCGGCGAGCTCTTCGCCGTCTGGGCGGAGCGCACTCCCAAGGCGCCGGCCCTGGTGGCGGACGGGCGCGAGTGGTCCTTCGGGGAGGTCGAGCGCTGGGCGAACCGGCTGGCCCACCACCTCATCGGGCAGGGCGTGGGACCGGAGCGCGTGGTGGCGCTGGTGCTGCCCCGCTCGGCGGAACTGGTGGTGGCCGAGCTGGCGGTGGCGAAGGCCGGCGGCGCGTACCTCCCGATCGACCCCGCGCATCCCGAGGAGCGCCGGGCCATGATGCTGGCCGACGCCCGGCCGGTGGCCGTGCTGGACGACCCGGCGCGGATCCGGGAGGTGGGGGCCGGGGCGGGCCCGGATCACGCACCCGGCCGCGGGGAGCTGCTCGGCCCGCTGCGCCCCGAGCATCCCGCGTATGTCATCTACACCTCCGGCTCCACGGGCGTGCCCAAGGGCGTGCTGGTGCCGCACGCCGGTCTGGGGAACTTCTCGGCCGCGACGGCGGCGCACTACCGGGTCCGGCCGGGCGACCGGGTGCTGCAGTTCTCCTCGCCGAGCTTCGACGCCTCCGTCCTGGAGCTGTGCTCCTCCCTGCTGGCCGGGGCGGCCCTGGTGGTCCCCCCGGAGGGGCCCCTGCTGGGCGCCGAGCTGGCCTCGGTCCTGCGGGAGCGGCGGGTGACCCATGCCCTGATCCCTCCGGCGGCGCTCGCCACCGTGCCCCCGGAGGAGCTCCACGACGGGCTGCCCGACTTCCGCACCCTGATCGTGGGCGCGGAGGCGTGCCCCGCCGATCTGGTGGACCTGTGGGCGCCCGGGCGGCGGATGGTGAACTCCTACGGCCCGACGGAGGCCACCGTCGTTGCCTCCTGGACCGACGCCCTGGCGGCGGGCTCCGGCGCCCCGCCGATCGGCCGTCCGCTGCCGGGCACCCGGGTGTTCGTGGTGGACGAGGCCGCGCGGCAGGTGCCGGTGGGCGTCACGGGAGAGCTGTGCATCAGCGGCGCGGGCCTGGCCCGCGGCTATCTCGGCCGGCCGGGGCTGACCGCCGAGCGGTTCACCGCCTGCCCCTTCGGCCCGCCCGGCTCGCGGATGTACCGCACCGGTGACCTGGTCCGCTGGAACGCCGACGGTGAACTGGAATTCCTCGGCCGGGCCGACCACCAGGTGAAGATCCGCGGCTTCCGCATCGAACTGGGCGAGGTGGAGGCCGCGGTGGCCCGCCACCCCCGGGTGGGATCCGCCGTGGTCACCGTGCGGGAGGACGAGCCCGGGAGGAAGCGGCTGGTCGCCTACGTGGTGCCGCCGAGCGGCGGGACCCCGCCGAAGGCCGCGGAGGTGCGCGCCGCGGTGGCCCGGGTGCTGCCGGCGCATATGGTGCCGTCCGCCTACGTCGTACTGGACGCGTTCCCCCTCACCCCGCACCGCAAGATCGACCGGCAGGCGCTGCCCGCCCCGCGCTCCGCGCCGGACGGCGACGCGCGCCACACCGCCCCGCGCACCCCCGCCGAGGAGGCCCTGGCCCGCATCTGGTCCGAGGTGCTCCCGGTGGACACCGTGGGCGTGGAGGACGACTTCCTGGGCCTGGGCGGCGACTCCATCCTCGGAGTGCGGCTGCTGACCCGGATCCGGGCCGAACTGGGCGTGGAGCTCTCGCTGCGCGATCTGCTCGACGCCAGGACGGTGGCGCGGCTGGCCGGCAAGCTGCCCGCCGAGGCGGCCGACACGCCCGAGGCGCCGATCCCGCCCGCGCCGCGCGACCGTCCGCTGCCGCTGTCCTCCGCCCAGCGGCGGCTGTGGTTCCTGGACGATCTGACCTCCGGCGGAACCGAGTACAACACCGGGGCCGGGCTGCGGCTCGACGGCCCGCTGGACGCGGCCGCGCTGGGCCGGGCGCTGGACCGGCTCGCCGCCCGCCACGACGCCCTGCGCACCACCTTCGCCACCGTGGACGGGCACGGGGTGCAGCAGGTGGCCGCGCACGGGACCGTAACCCTCGATCGGCTCGACCTCGGCGGGCATCCGGCGCGGCGGCGCGCCGAGGCGCTCGACGCCACGCTGACCGCCGAGCTGAACCGCCCCTACGACCTGAGACGGGGCCCGCTGACCAGGGCGCTGCTGATCCGGCTCGCCGACGAGGAGCACATCCTGCTGCTGGCGCAGCACCACATCGTCACCGACGGCTGGTCGGTCGGGCTGCTGGTGCGCGAACTGGCCGCGCTCTACGCCGCCGAGGTGTCCGGCACCGAGGCCGCGCTCCCCGAACCGGCGTTGCAGTACCCGGACTTCGCGCTGTGGGAGCGGAGCCGTCCCGCCACCGCCGGTGAGGACGCCGATCTGGAGTACTGGCGGGGCCGGCTGGCCGGGATGCGGACGCTGGAGCTGCCCACCGACCGCCCGCGCCCGCCGGTGCGCACCACGGCGGGCGCGGTGCACCGCCGTGAGCTGCCCGCCGAGCTGGTGGCGGGGCTGGCCCGGCTCGGCAGGGAGCGGGACACCACGCAGTTCACGCTGCTCGCGGCCGCCGTCGCGGTGCTGTTCTCCCGCTACTCGGGCCAGCGGGACATCGCCTTCGGCACCGTCACCGCCGGACGCCACCGCAAGGAGCTGGAGTCGGTCGCCGGGTTCTTCGTCAACACCCTGGTGCTGCGCGCCGACGTGGACGGGGACAGCACGGTCGAGCGGTTCCTGGACGCGATGCGCGAGACGGTGCTGGACGCCTTCAGCCATGACCGGCTGCCGTTCGAGCGGGTCGTCGAGGAGCTGGCGCCGCGCCGCGACCCCAGCCGCAATCCGCTGGTGCAGGCGCTGGTCGTCCAGCAGAGCGCCATGGTGCCCGGTCAGGAGGCGGGGGGTGTGCGGATCACCGAGCACTCCCTGCCGCGCCCGGCCGCGCGGTTCGATCTGGTACTGGAGTTCCTGCCCCGCGACGACGGCTCGCTGGGGCTGACCGTGGAGTTCAACTCCGATCTGTTCGACGCGGCCACGATCGAGCGGATGGCCGGGCATCTGCACCGGCTGCTGACCGCCATGGTGGCCGACCCGGGCGCCACCCTGATCTGCTTGCGGATGCTGGCCGACGCCGAGTGGCATGCGATGCTCGACGCCTGGAACGGGCCGGAGCGGCCCGCGGTCGAGGCCACCCTGCCCGATCTCTTCGCCGCCCAGGTGGCGCAGTGGCCCACGGCCACCGCCGTGACCTGCGGGGACACCAGCCTCTCCTACGACGAGGTGAACCGGCGCGCCAACCGGCTGGCGCGGCTGCTCATCGCCGGAGGCGCCGGTCCCGAGCGGCTGGTGGCCCTCGCCCTGCCCCGCTCGGCCGAGCTCGTCGTCGTCCTGCTGGCGGTGCTCAAGGCGGGCGCCGGATATCTGCCGGTGGACCCCGAATACCCCGCCGAGCGCATCGCGTTCATGCTGGACGACGCCGCGCCCGGGGCCGTCCTCACCACCACCGGGGCGGCCGGCTGCCTGCCCCCGGACGCCGCACCGCTGGTGCTGGACGACCCGGGGATACGCGCCCGGCTGGACGGGCTCGCGGACGGCGACATCACCGACGCCGAGCGGCGCCGGCCGCTGGTCCCGGCCCATCCCGCCTACGTCATCTACACCTCCGGATCCACCGGCCGGCCCAAGGGCGTGGTGGTCACCCACCGCAGTGTGGCGGGGCTCGCGGCCTGGGCCGCGGCGGAGCTGGGACGGGAGCGGCTGACCGACGTGGTCGCCTCGACCTCGCTCAACTTCGATGTGTCGGTCTTCGAGATCCTCTGCCCGCTGCTGGCCGGCGGCAGCGTCGAGGTGGTGCGGGATCTGCTCGCCCTCACCGATCCCGAGGGGCGGCCGCGGGCGACGGGGCTGCTCAGCGGGGTGCCCTCGGTGTTCTCCCGGCTGCTGGGCGAGGGTCGCCCGGCGGACCGGGCCCGCACCGTCGTGCTGGCGGGCGAGGCGCTGCCCGCCCAGACCGTACGCGACATCCGGGAGGCCATGCCGTCCTGCCGGATCGCCAATCTGTACGGGCCGACCGAGGCCACGGTGTACGCCACCGGCTGGTTCTGCGACGGCCAGGCGCCACCGCAGGCCCCGCCGATCGGCCGCCCGGTCGCGGGCACCCGCGCGTACGTCCTGGATCCGACGCTGCGGCTGGTGCCGCCCGGGGTGACCGGGGAGCTGTACCTGGGCGGGCAGGGCCTGGCCCGGGGCTATCTGCGGCGGCCCGGGCTGACCGCCCACCGCTTCCTCGCGGACCCCTTCGGGCCGCCCGGCAGCCGGATGTACCGCACCGGTGACCTGGTCCGCTGGAACGGCGAGGGCCTGCTGGAGTACGTCGGCAGGGCCGATGACCAGGTGAAGATCCGCGGCTTCCGCATCGAGCTGGGCGAGGTGGAGACGGCGCTGCTGCGCCACCCCGACATCGCCGAGGCGGCGGCCGTCGCCCGGGAGACGGACGGCCACCAGCGGCTGATCGCCTATGTGGTGGCCGCCGCGGGCGCGGAGCCCGACCCGGCGGGGCTGCGGCGGTTCCTGCGGCGCTCGCTGCCCGACTACATGGTGCCCGCCTCGGTCGTCGTCCTGGCGCGGATGCCGCTCAACCCCAACGGCAAGCTGGACCGCGGCCGGCTCCCCGAGCCGGACTGGGCCGAGGCCGCGGCACCGGGCTATGTGGCGCCCCGGACCGCCACCGAGCGGACCCTGGCGACGGTCTGGGCCCGGATCCTGCGGGTGGAGCGCGTGGGGATGGAGGACAACTTCTTCTCCCTCGGCGGCGATTCGATCCTCAGCATCCAACTGGTCTCCCAGGCACGGCAGGCCGGGCTCGCCGTCACCTCGCGCGATGTCTACCGCCATCAGACGATCGCCGCGCTGGCCCTGCACCTGGACACCACCACGGCCCCGGCCGACCCCACCTCCGAGGGGGACGAGACGGCCACCGGGGAGCTGCCGCTGACCCCCATTCAGCACTGGCTGTTCACCGCCGACCCCGAGCGGGCCGGCCACTTCAACCAGACCATCTCCCTGGTGCTGCCCGAGGACGTGGACGAGGAAGCGCTGCGGCACGCCCTGGACGCGCTGGTGGACCACCATGACGCCCTGCGCTCCCGCTTCCACCGCCGGGACGGCGGCTGGTACCAGCGGATCGAGGACGCGGCGGCCGTCCGCGTACCGCTCGAGACCACCGGCGCCGGGCATCTGGGCCGCTTCGACCTGGCCGAGGGGCCGCTGATGCGGGCGGTGCTCGACCGGGACGCCGGGCCGCGCCCGGTCCTCCACCTCACCGTCCATCACGCGGTGGTGGACGGGGTGTCCTGGCGCGTCGTCCTGGAGGATCTCGACAGCGCCTACCGGCGGGCGGCCCGGGACGAGGGCGCCGGGCTTCCCGCGAAGTCCTCCCCGCTGCGCCGCTGGGCGCTGCGGCTCAACACGCACGCCGGGGAAGGCGGGTTCGCCGACGAGGAGGCGTACTGGACCGGTCTGACCGGGGCCTGCGACCCCTCGCTGCCGACGGACCTGAACGGGGAGGATGGAGCGAACGGGGCGGACGAGGTGAACACCTACGCCTCGGCCCGGTCGGTCACCGTCCGGCTCGGCCCGGAGGAGACCGCCGCACTCCTCCACACGCTCCCCGAGGTCTACCGCACACAGGTCAATGACGTGCTGCTGAGCGCGCTGACCCGGGTGCTGCGCCGCTGGACCGGACGCGCCCGGGTGCCGGTGGACGTGGAGGGCCACGGTCGCGAGGAGCTCTTCGCGGACCTGGACCTGTCCCGTACGGTCGGCTGGTTCACCACCCGCTTCCCGGTGGCGCTCGACCTTCCGGACGGCGGCTGGGGCGAGGTCCTCAAGTCCGTCAAGGAGCAGATGCGGGCCGTACCGCGGCGTGGTCTGGGGTACGGGGTGCGGCGCCATCTGCTCGATGGCGCCGGCCTCCCCGACGGTCCCACGGCCGGGATCAGCTTCAACTACCTCGGCCGGTTCGAGGCGCCGGGCGGCGGCGACGGGCTCTTCCGCGGTCTGCACCGGGAGCTGGCCCTGGACGCCGACCCCACCTCGCCGCGCCCGCATCCGCTGGAGGTGGTGGGCCGGGTCTGGGGGGACGACCTGGAGTTCACCTGGTTCTACTCCACGCGTCTGCACCGGGAGGAGACGGTCGCCCGGCTCGCCGGGGAGTTCCGCGAGGCGCTGTGCGAGATCGCCCGGCACGGCAGCGCGCCCGGCGCGGGTGGCCGCACCCCGTCCGACTTCCCGCTCGCCGCCCTCGACCAGGCCGCCGTGGACCGGCTGGCCGGGAACGGCGGCACGGTGGAGGACATCTACCCGCTCACCCCCACCCAGGCGGGCATGCTCTTCCACGCGCTGGCGCAGGGCGACCGGCGGGCCTACTTCCAGCAGCTCACCTTCGTCCTCGACGGGGTGCCGGAGCCGGCGGCGCTGGCCGCGGCCTGGCAGCGGGTCGCCGACCGCACCCAGGTGTTACGCGCCCGCGCGGTGTGGGAGGGGGTACCCGAGCCGGTCCAGGTGGTGGAGCGCGGGGTCCGGATCCCGGTGACCCTGCTCGACTGGCGTCATCTGTCCGGCCCGGACGAGCGCCGGGAGGAGCTGCGGAGGTTCCTCGCCGAGGACCGGGAGCGCGGGCTCGACCTGGCCGCCGCCCCGCTGACCCGGCTGGCGCTGGCCCGGCTGTCGGAGACCGAGGTCCAGGTGGTGTGGACGTTCCACCATCTGATCCTGGACGGCTGGAGCCTGTTCCAGGTGCTCTCCGACGTCTTCCACTGCCACGCACGGGCGCGCGACGGGGCGTCCGGCGCGGCCATGGCGGCCGGGCTGCCCGGCCGCCGCCCGTTCGGCGACTACGTGGCCTGGCTGCGGGAGCGCGACGGGGCGCCGGCCGAGGAGCACTGGCGGGCCCGGCTGGGCGATCTCACCGAGCCCACCCCGCTGCCGTACGACCGGGAGCCCACCGAGACCCATCACGCCGAGTCCACCGAGGACCTCCGCGTGACCCTGCCCGCCGCCACCACCCAGCGGCTCCAGGCCCTGGCCCGTGACGAGGGGCTCACCCTGAACACCGTGGTCCAGGGCGCCTGGGCGCTGCTGCTGGCCCGCCAGTCCGGCCGCGAGGACGTGGTCTTCGGGACCACGGTGTCCGGTCGGCCGCCGGAGCTGCCGGGCGTGGAGACGATGAACGGGCTGTTCATCACCACCGTGCCGACCCGCCTGACGGTGCCGTCCGGCTCCACCCTGCTGTCCTGGCTCAGCGCGGTGCAGTCCGGGCAGACCGAGGACCGGCGGTTCGACTTCGTGCCGCTCACCCGGCTGCGGTCCTGGACCGGGCTGCCCGAGCGGGTGAACCTCTTCGACTCCATCGTGGTCTTCGAGAACTATCCGATCGGCGGCGACCTCGCCGCCGCGCACGGCCTCGCCCTCCGCGAGCTGAACGGCGTCGAGACCACCAACTACCCGCTGTCCCTGGTGGTCTACCCCGGCGAGGAACTGGCGCTGCGGCTCGGCTACGACCCGGCGCTGTTCGACGAGGCCACCGCCCGGCGGATGGCGGAGTACCTGACGGTGCTGCTGACGGCCATGGCCGACACCCCGGACCGGGCGCCCGCACACCTTCCGATGCTCACCGCCGCCCGCCGCCACCAGGTGCTCCGGGAGTGGAACGACACCGCGGTCCCGCTTCCCGAGTCCACGGTGGCCGGGCTGTTCGCCGAGCGGGTGCGGTGTGCGCCGGACGCGACGGCCCTGGACGGCGAGGCGGGCCCGGTGAGCTACCGGGAGCTGGACACCCGCGCCGACCGGCTGGCCCACCGGCTCATCGGCCACGGCGTCGGCCCGGAGCGACCGGTGGCCGTCCTGATGGACCGATCGGTGGAGCTGGTGGTGGCGCTGCTGGCGGTCGTCAAGGCGGGCGGGGTGTACGTACCGCTGGACACCCGCGCCCCCGGGGACCGGCTGCGGAGCGTGCTGGCGGAGGCGGGCGCGGAGGTGCTGCTGACCGACCGCGCCTGGGAGCGCACGGCGGCGGACATCTCGGACACCGCGCGGACCCTGCTCGTGGCGCCCGGGCCCGGCGACGGCCACGACGGCCCGTGGGAGCCGCCGAACGTGGCGCTCTCCCCGGACAACGCCCTGTATCTGATGTTCACTTCGGGCTCCACCGGGCGGCCCAAGGGCGTGGCGGTGCGCCACCGCGATGTGACCGCCCTCGTCGCGGACCGCGCCTTCGCGGACCACGACCGGGTGCTGGTGCACTCGCCCCAGGCGTTCGACGCCTCGACCTACGAGCTGTGGGTGCCGCTGCTGCGCGGCGGCCGGGCCGTGCTGGCGCCCGCCGGGGACGTGGACGCGGACACCGTGCGCCGGGCGATCGCCGAGCACGGGGTGAACTGCCTGTGGCTGACCGCCGGGCTGTTCCGGCTGCTGGCGCAGGAGGCGCCGGAGTGTCTGCGCGGCGCCCGGGAGGTGTGGACCGGCGGTGAGGCGGTGCCCCCGGGCGCGGTGCGCCGGGTGCTCGCGGCCTGCCCGGATCTGACGGTGATGGACGGCTACGGGCCCACCGAGACCACGACCTTCGCCACTCGGCGCCCCTTCCGCGCCGGGGAGGAGCTGCCGCGCTCGCTGCCCATCGGACGGCCGCTGGACAACACCCGGACATACGTCCTCGACGGCGCCCTCCAGCCGCAACCGCCCGGCGTTCCGGGGGAGTTGTACATCGCGGGCGCCGGGGTGGCCCGTGGCTACCACGGCCGCCCCGGTGCCACCGCGGAGCGGTACCTCGCCGACCCGTTCGGGCCGTCCGGCTCCCGGATGTACCGCACCGGAGACATCGTGGCCTGGACCGACGACGGTGAACTGCGCTTCGTGGGCCGCGCCGACGACCAGTTGAAGGTCCGGGGCTTCCGCATCGAGCCGGGCGAGATCGAGGCCGCGCTGAGCCGCCACGGGGCCGTGGCGGAGGCGGTCGTCACCCTCTCCCGCGTGGGCGACCGCACGCTGCTGACCGGCTACGCGGTGCCGGCCGACGGGGCCGAGGTGCCGGACGCCGGGGAGCTGCGGTCCTTCCTGGGCGGCCTGCTGCCCGACTACATGGTGCCCTCGGCGTTCGTCGCCCTCGACGCGCT
Organism: Streptomyces yongxingensis; assembly: GCF_055597465.1. NCBI lineage: Bacteria > Bacillati > Actinomycetota > Actinomycetes > Kitasatosporales > Streptomycetaceae > Streptomyces > Streptomyces yongxingensis. The sequence goes on along the minus strand of NZ_CM145717.1, from coordinate 10,245,814 downwards.
GCCGCTCACCCGCAACGGCAAGGTGGACCGCCGCCGGCTGCCCGCGCCCGACCCGGCGGCGGCCGGGACGGCCGGGTACGTGGCGCCCCGTACCGACACCGAGCGGGCCCTCGCGGAGATCTGGGGCACCCTGCTGGGCCGGGAGCGGATCGGCGCGGAGGACAACTTCTTCCATCTGGGCGGGGATTCGATCCTCAGCATCCAGGTGGCCTCCCGCGCCCGGCAGGCGGGGCTGGCCTTCACCCCCCGCGAGCTCTTCCGGCACCCGACCATCGCCGCGCTCGCCGGCGTCACCACGCCCACCGCCACGCCCGCCGCCGACACCGGACCGGTGACCGGTGAGGTGCCGCTCACCCCGATCCAGCACTGGTTCTTCGGGATGCGGACCGCCCGGCCCGGCCACTTCAACCAGTCCGTGGTCGTGGAGCTCCAGCGGGAACCGGACCTCCGCGCGCTGCGCGCGGCGCTCGACGCGCTGCTGGTCCACCATGACGCGCTGCGCATGCGGTTCGAGCCCGTCGCCGACGGAGGTCCGCGGCAGTACTGCCCGCAGCCGGACCTGACGGCCCCGGCACCCCTGCGGGAGCACGACCTGTCGGGGCTCGACGCGGACCAGTGCCGGGCCGCCGAGGACGCGGCGATGGCGGAGGCGCAGGCCGGGTTCGACCTGGCGCGGGGCCCGCTGCTGGCCGCGCGGCTGTTCCACCGCGGCGACGGGCAGCGGCCGACGCTCTTCCTGACCGCCCACCACCTCGTGGTGGACGGCGTCTCCTGGCGGGTGCTGCTGGAGGATCTGAACACCGCGTACCAGCGGCTGCTCGCGAGCGGGCGGGCCGACCTCGGCCCGCGCACCACCTCCGTACGGGACTGGTCCCGCAAGCTGACCGAGCACACCGCCGCCGGTGGTTTCGACGCCGAACTCCCCCACTGGCGGGCGGTGACCGCGGAGTGCGCCGCGGGGCTGCCCGTGGACGGCGAGGGGGACAACACGGTGGCGTCCATGGCCTCGGTCACCGTCCGGCTGGACCGGGAGCGCACCGAGGCGCTGCTGCGGCAGGTCCCCGAGGTCTACCGCACCCGCGTGGACGACGTACTGCTCGCGGCGCTGGGCCGGGTGCTCGGCGACTGGACCGGGCGGCGCCGGATCGCCGTGGACCTGGAGGGCCACGGCCGGGAGGAGCATCTGCTGGACGGGGTGGACCTGTCCCGCACCGTCGGCTGGTTCACCAGCCTCTATCCGGTCGCCCTGGACGTCCCGGGCGGTGGCTGGGGCGAGACGCTCAAGTCCGTCAAGGAGCAGCTGCGGGCGGTGCCCGCACATGGCATCGGCTACGGCGCGCTGCGCCACCTCTCCCCCGACTCCGGACTCCGGGGCGCTGCCGAGCCCGGCATCAGTTTCAACTACCTCGGGCAGTTCGACTGGTCGGCGGCGGATGACGACACCGGTCTCGTCCGCACCGTACGGGACGGTCTTGGCGGTGACGCCGCGCCCGACACGGTCCGGGCGCATCTGCTGGACGTCGTGGGCCGGGTGGAGCGCCGGTGCCTGGAGATCACCTGGTACTACGGCTCGGGGACGCACGCCGAGGAGACGGTGGCCGGGCTGGCGCGGGGGATGCTCCGCGCGCTGGAGGAGATCATCGGCCACTGCGCCGACCCCGCGGCGGGCGGCCGCACCCCGTCGGACTTCCCGCTGGCCCGGCTCGACCAGGCCGCGGTGGACCGGATCGCCGCCGACGGCCGGGCGGTGGAGGACATCTATCCGCTGACCCCGACCCAGGCCGGGATGCTGTTCCACGGGCTGATGGATCCGGCGTCGGACGCGTATGTCAACCAGGTCCAGCTGACGCTGACCGGGGTGGGCGAGCCACAAGCGCTGGCCACCGCGTGGCGGCGGACGGTGGACGCCAATCCGATCCTGCGCACCCATCTGGTGTGGGCGGACACCCCGGAGCCGCTCCAGGTCGTGACGCACCGGGCGGCGCTCCGGATCGTCCACCACGACTGGACGCGGCGGCCCGAGGAGTGGCGCGAGGCCGAGCTGCTCCGGATGCTCGACGAGGACCGGGCCGAGGGGATCGACCTGGCCACGGCGCCGCTGATGCGGCTGGCGCTGATCCGGCTGTCCGCCGACGAGGTCCGGATCGTCTGGACCTTCCACCATGTGCTGCTCGACGGCTGGAGCGCGGCCCAGGTCTTCGACGAGGTCTGCGAGCGGTACGCGGCGCTGACGGCGGGACGGGCGCCCGTGGTGCCCGCCCGCCGGCCGTTCCGTGAGTACCTGGGCTGGCTCGGCGAGCAGGACACGGCGGAGGCCGAGCGGTACTGGCGTACGGCGCTGGCGGGGTTCACCTCGCCCACCGAACTGCCACGGGACCGGCCCGCGTCGGAGGCGCACCGCAGCGCCTCCTCGGGCTCGCACCGGGTCACGCTGGGCGCCGAGGAGTCCGCCCGGCTCCGTACGACCGCGCAGCGGGGCGGGCTGACCATGAACACGGTGGTGCAGGGCGCCTGGGCGCTGCTGCTGTCCCGGTACAGCGGGGCCGGTGACCTGTGCTTCGGCACCACCGTCTCGGGGCGGCCGGCGGCGCTGCCGGGTGTCGAGTCCATGGTCGGGGTGTTCATCAACACCATCCCCACCCGGGTCCGGGTGACCGGGGGGAGCAGGCTGCTGGACTGGCTGCGGGAGCTGCAGTCGGCGCAGTCGGAGTCCCGGCTCTTCGAGTTCGTGTCCCTGGCGCAGCTCGGGAGCTGGAGCGAGGTGCCCGGCGGGGTGAGCCTCTTCGACTCGATCGTGGTCTTCGAGAACTACCCGTTCGACAGCGAGGCCATCGCGGCCCACGGCCTGGGCATCCGGCAGGAGCGGGATGTGGAGCCCACCAACTACGCGCTCAGCGTGGTGGTGGCGCCCGAGGAGCGGCTGTCGATCTGCCTGGACTACGACCCCGGCGCGTTCGATGCCACGACGATCGAGCGGCTGGGCGGATGTCTGCGGAATCTGCTGGTGGAGATGGCGACCGATCCGGAGCGACGGCTGGACGAACTGCCGCTGATCGGCGAGGCCGAGACGCGCGGCATCCTCGACCGCTTCAGCGGCCCGGTCTCCGCCGCGCCGGACGCGGTGCTGCCCGCGCTCTTCGAGGCGCGGGCGGCCCGTACCCCGGACGCGGTGGCCGTGCTGGGCGACGGCGGACCGCTGACCTACCGGGAGCTGAACGAGCGCGCCAACCGGCTGGCCCGGCTGCTGATCGCCTCGGGCGCCGGGCCGGAACACTTCGTGGCCCTGGCGCTGCCGCGCACACCGGAGCTGGTGGTGGCCGTGCTGGCGGTGCTCAAGAGCGGGGCGGCCTATCTCCCGGTCGACCCGGCGTATCCGGCGGAGCGGATCGCCTTCATGCTCGGCGACATCGCCCCGGACACGGTGGTGACCACCGGGGAGGTGGCGGACCGGATCCCCGCCGGGGCGAGCGGCGGCCGGATCCTGCTGGACGACGCGGAGTTCCGGGGGCGGCTGGCGCGACTGCCCGCCCAGGACGTCGGCGACGCCGAGCGGCGCGGCCCGCTGCTCCCCGGCCATCCGGCGTACGCCATCCACACCTCGGGGTCGACCGGTACGCCCAAGGGCGTGGTGGTCACCCATGAGAGCGTGGCCGCGCTGGCCGCGTGGGCGCGGGAGGAGTTCGGCGCCCAGGGGCTCTCCCATGTGGTGGCCTCGACCTCCCTCAACTTCGATGTGTCGGTCTTCGAAATCCTCTGCCCGCTGCTGGCCGGTGGCGCCATCGAGATCGTCCGCGATCTGCTCACCCTGGCCGAGCGGACGGAAGGCTGGACGGCGAGCCTGATCAGCGCCGTGCCGTCGGCGCTCGGGCAGGTGCTCGGCAAGGGGTCGGTCTCGGTGACGGCGGGCACCGTGGTGCTGGCGGGCGAGGGGCTCGCCGCCCGCACCGTCAAGGAGGTCCGGGCGGCCATCCCCGGCTGCCGGGTGGCCAACATCTACGGGCCCACCGAGGCGACCGTCTACGCCACCGCCTGGACCTGCGACCCCGCCGATCCGGACCGCACCCCGCCCATCGGCGCCCCGGTGGCCGCCACCCGGGCCTACGCGCTGGACGCGCGGATGCGGCCGGTGCCGGTCGGGGTGCCGGGAGAGCTCTATCTGGCCGGGCCGGGCCTGGCCCGGGGGTACTTCGGCCGGCCGGGGCTGACCGCGCAGCGGTTCACGGCCGATCCGTTCGGCCCGGCGGGCGGCCGGATGTACCGCACCGGCGACCTGGTCCGCTGGGACGAGCGGGGGCAGCTGGAGTACCTGGGCAGAACCGACGATCAGGTCAAGGTGCGCGGGTTCCGTATCGAGCTGGGCGAGGTCGAGGCGGCGCTGGCGCGCCATCCCGGTGTCGCCGAGGCGGCCGCGGCCGTCGTCGACACCGGCGGTCACAAGCGGCTGGCCGGCTATGTGGTGCGGGCCCCGGGCTCCCCGCCGGTGGACACCGCCGCGATCCGCGCCTTCCTCGCCACGAGCCTGCCGGACCATATGGTCCCCTCGGCCGTGGTCGTCCTGGACCGGCTGCCGCTGGGGTCCAGCGGCAAGCTGGACCGGCGTGCGCTGCCCGCGCCCGTCTGGGCGGCCCGCGCCACCGGTCATGTGGAGCCGCGCACGGAGACCGAGAAGGCCCTCGCCGCCATCTGGGCGGAGGTGCTGGGGGTCGAGCGGATCGGCGTGGAGGACAACTACTTCGCCCTCGGCGGCGATTCCATCCTCAGCATCCAGATCGTCTCCGCCGCCCGGCGGGCCGGTATCGAGCTGACCCCGCGCCATCTCTTCGTCCACCAGACCGTGGCGGACCTGGCGGCGGCCGCGCGGGAAGCCCCGGCCACGACGGCCGGGAGCGAGCGGGGTCCGGTGGTCGGCGAGGTGCCGCTGACCCCGATCCAGCACTGGCTCTTCGACCAACTCGGCGCCACGGCCGGGCACTTCACCCAGTCGGTCTCGGCCGAGCTGACCGCGCCGGTGGACGAGAGCGCGCTGCGCTCCGCCCTGTCCACGGTGCTGACCCACCATGACGCCCTGCGGCTGCGCTTCGAGCGGACCGAGGAGGGCGTCGTGCGCCAGCACAACGCCCCGCCGGGCGCGGAGCCGGCTTGGGACGTCCACGACCTGTCCGCCGTGGCGCCGGAGCGGCGGGACGCGGTGATGCGGGAGACGGCGCGGCGGATCCGGTCCGGGTTCGACCTGGCCCGGGGGCCGCTGCTGCGCGCCGTGCTCTTCACCCGGGGCGAGGGGATACGGCCCGTCCTGCTGCTGACGGCCCACCATCTGGTGGTGGACGCCGTCTCCTGGCGCATCGTGCTGGAGGACCTGGACACCGCCTACCGGCAGATCGTCGCGGGCCGGACGCCGGAGCCGGGCCCCAAGACCACGTCGTTCCGCACCTGGGCGCTGCGCCTGACCGAGCACACCGCCGCCGGGGGCTTCGACGCCGAGCGCGACCACTGGGCGGCCTCCCACGGCGGCACCGACCTCCCCACGGACGGCGAGGGCCCGGGCACCGCCGCCTCGGAGGAGGAGGTGACCGTCCGGCTCGACGCCGAGGAGACCCGGCTGCTGCTGCAGGAGGTGCCGGGCGCGTACCGGACCCGGGTCAACGACGTGCTGCTGTGCGCCCTGGGACGGGTGCTGGCCCGCTGGACCGGCCGGGACACGGTGGCGGTGGCCCTGGAGGGGCACGGCCGGGAGGAGATCTTCGACGGGGTCGATCTGTCCCGTACGGTCGGCTGGTTCACCAGCATGTTCCCCGTCGCGCTGGAGGCCCCCGCCGATTGGGGGCTGGAGCGGACGCTGAAGGCCGTCAAGGAGCGGCTGCGGGCGGTCCCCGGGAACGGCCTCGGCCACGGCGCGCTGCGCCATCTGTCCGGCACGGCCGCCTCCGGGCTCCCCGCCGCCCCGAAGATCAGCTTCAACTACCTGGGCCAGCAGGACTGGGAGCCCCCGGCGGGTGGTCTGCTGCACGCCCTGGCCGGTGGGCTGGAGGGCGATATGAGCCCGGAGGCGCCCCGGCCGCATCTGCTCGATGTGATCGGTCGGGTGGCGGACCGGCGGCTCGAGCTGAGCTGGTCCTACTCCCGGTCGCTGCACCAACGCGCCACGGTGCGCCGGCTCGCCGAGGAGATGGCCGAGGAGCTGCGGGCGATCGTCCGGCTGTGCACCCGCCCGGACGCGGGCGGGCGGACGCCGTCGGACTTCCCGCTGGCCGGGCTCGATCAGGAGACCGTCGACCGGCTGGCGGGCGACGGCCGGGACGTGGCCGATATCCACCCGCTCACCCCGACCCAGTCCGGGCTGGTCTTCCATGCCCTCGCCCAGCGGGACCAAGGGCTCTATGTGGAGCAGGCGACCTTCGTCCTGGACGGGGTCCGCGACTCCGGAGTACTGGCCGCCGCCTGGCAGCATGTCGTGGACCGGACCCCGGTGCTGCGGGGCCAGGTGGTGCTGCACGATGTGCCCGAGCCGCTGATGATCGTACGCCGCACCGCGGCCGTACCGGTCGAGGAGCTCGACTGGAGCGGCCTCGCGGAGGACGAACGCACGGCCGAGCTGGAGCGGCTGCTGGACCGGGACCGCGCCCGCGGGATCGATCTCACCGCGGCCCCGCTGCTCCGCGTCACCCTGGCCCGGCTCTCCCCGGGTGAGGTGCGGGTGCTGTGGACCTTCCACCATGCGCTGCTGGACGGATGGAGCGTCTTCCAGGTGCTCGGCGATGTCTTCGCCGCCCATGCCGCCCTGGCCGCCGGTGAGCAGCCGAGGCTGCCTGCCCGCAGGCCGTTCGCCGACTATGTGGCCTGGCTCGCCCGTCAGGACCGCACGCATGCCGAGGCACACTGGCGGCAGGCCCTGGAGGGCTTCACCTCTCCCACTCCCCTCCCCTATGACCGCAGACCGACACCGGAGATCGCCACCCGGTCCTCGCGCTGGCTGTCGCACCGGCTCGGTGAGCGGGACACCGCCGCCCTCCAGGACTTCGCACGGCGGCACCGGCTCACGCTGAATACGATCGTGCAGGGTGCTTGGGCCTTACTCGTATCTCGCTTGAGCGGTGAGTCGGACGTCTGCTTCGGGACGACGGTCTCCGGGCGGCCCGCGGAGCTGCCCGGCGCGGACGACATCACCGGCATCTTCATCAACACCCTCCCGGTGCGGTGCGCGGTGGAAGGCACCGCCGGTACCGCCGCCTGGCTGCGCGAGCTCCAGGCCGAGCAGGCGGACGCGCGCGGCTTCGGCCATGTGCCGCAGGCCCAGCTCCGGGGCTGGAGCGAACTGCCCGCCGGGGTGGACCTCTTCGAGAGTCTGGTGGTGTTCGAGAACTACCCCATCAACAGCTCCGCCGCGGCCGAGCACGGGCTGCGGGTGCGCGATCTGAACGCCCTGGAGTCCACCAACTACGCGCTGACCGTGGTGGTCTCGCCCGGATCCGAACTGTCCGTGGAACTCGGCTACGACCCGCGGCTGTTCGAGGAGTCCACCGCCGGGGCACTGGCCGACCGGCTCACCCATCTCCTCGGCGCGCTGGCCGCAGCCCCCGACGAGCTGCCGCTGGACCGGATCGACATCCTCCCGGCCGCCGAGCGCCGCCGGCTCCTGGTGGACTGGAACGACACCGCCCGGCAGGTGCCCCGGGCGACCTGGGCGGAGCTCGTCGAGGCGGCGGCGGACCGTCGGCCCGACGCGACGGCGGTGGACTCCCCCGGCCTCCGGCTGACCTACGCGGAGCTGGACGGCTGGGCCAACCGCCTCGCCCACCGCCTCATCGGGCAGGGCGTGGGCCCCGGCCGGATCGTCGCGCTGGTGCTGCCCCGCTCGGTGGAGTCCGTCGTGGCCCGGCTCGCGGTGGCCAAGGCCGGGGGCGCCTATCTGCCCATCGACCCCGGCTACCCGGCCGAGCGCATCGAGCTGATGCTCAAGGACTCCGCCCCCCATCTGGTGATCGAGCGGACCGCCGAGGTCCAGGCCCCGGACGGCCCGGCGCACCGCCCCACGGACGAGGACCGGCTCACCACCGTCCACCCGGACGACCCCGCCTATGTGATCTATACCTCCGGGTCCACCGGAACACCCAAGGGAGTGGTGGTCACCCACCGCGGGATCGCCGGGTTCGCCGCCGCCGAGGCCGAGCACCTCCAGGTGCGGCCGGGCGACCGGGTGCTGCGGTTCTCCTCGCCCGGTTTCGACGCCTCCGTGCTGGAGCTGTGCATGGCGCTGCCGTCCGGGGCCACGCTGGTGGTGCCCGAGCCCGGCCCGCTGCTGGGCGACCACCTCGCGGACGTCCTGCGGCGGCAGCGGATCACCCACACCCTCATCCCGCCCGCCGCCCTCGCGACACTTCCCGCGGGCACCGAGCGGGAGCTGCCCGAGCTGCGGACGCTGATCGTGGGAGGGGACGCCTGCGGCGCGGAGCTCGCGGCCCGCTGGGCACCGCACCACCGCATGATCAACGCGTACGGGCCGACCGAGACCACCGTGGTGGCCACCTGGTCCGAGCCGCTCGCTCCCGAGGGCACCCCGCCGCCGATCGGGCGGCCCCTCCCCAACACCCGGATCCATCTGCTCGACGCGCGGCTGCGCCCGGTGCCGGTGGGGGTGGTCGGCGAGCTGTGGGTCAGCGGTCCGTCGCTCGCCCGCGGCTACCTGGGCCGCGCCGGGCTGACCGCCGCCCGCTTCGTCGCCGACCCGTTCGGGCCGCCCGGCTCCCGGATGTACCGCACCGGCGACCTCGCCCGCTACGACGCGGAAGGCCGCCTGCACCATCTGGGGCGCGGCGACCACCAGCTCAAGCTGCACGGCCATCGCATCGAGGCCGGTGAGGTGGAGACCGCGCTGTGCGGCCACCCCGCCGTCGCGGAGGCCGTGGTGACGGTGCGGGAGGACGAGCCCGGGGTGCGCCGGCTGGTGGCCCATCTGGTCCTCGCGCCCGGGGCCGGTGCCCCGGCCGACACCGAGCTGCGCACCCATCTGGGCCGGACGCTTCCGGGCCCGATGGTCCCGTCGGCGTTCGCCGTGCTGGACCGGTTGCCGCTCACGAAGAACGGCAAGACCGACCGCGCGGCGCTGCCCGCGCCCGGCCCCGCCACCACCATCGCCGCACCGGCCGCCCACATCGCCCCGCGCACCCCCACCGAGGAGGTCATCGCGGAGATCTGGTCGGAGGTGCTGGAGGTGTCGCCGGTCGGCGCGGAGGACGAGTTCTTCGCCCTGGGCGGTGACTCGGTCCGCAGTCTGCTGATCGCCTCCCGCGCCAAGGAGGCGTTCGCCGTCGATCTGACCCCGCGGGACATTCTGACCGCGCGCACCGTCTCCGCCCTCGCCGACCTGGTCGAGGAGCACATCCTGCGCGAACTCGAAGACGCCGCTTCCGGCGGCAGCGACCACGACGACCGGTGAGGAAGGACGACATGACGTCTTCGAGGAAGCATCGCGTTTCCGCCCTGCCCGAGGAGCTGCGGGAGGCGCTGCGCCGCCGCCTCGCGGGCAGGGCCGGGCGCGCCGACACCATCCCCCGCGCGGACCGGGCGCGGCCGCTGCCGCTGTCCTTCGCCCAGGAGCGGCTGTGGTTCCTGCACACGCTCCAGCCGGAGGAGGCGGGGTACAACAGCGCGCTGGCGCTGCGGCTGACCGGCGCGCTGGACGTGGCGGCCCTCTCCCGGGCGCTGGATGCCCTGGTGGAGCGCCATGAGGCGCTGCGGACCACGTTCGACGACCTCGACGGCCGGCCCGCCCAGGTGGTGCGCCCGGCCGCGCCCGTCCCGCTGCCGGTGACCGACCTCACCGACGAGGACGGGGACGCCGAGGCGCTGGACCAGCTGCTGCTGGCCGAGTACGCCCGGCCGTTCGATCTGCGGACCGGTCCGGCGCTGCGGGCGCTGCTGATCCGCCTGGCCGAGGACGCGCACGTGCTGCTGCTCACGGCCCATCACATCGTCACCGACGGCTGGTCGATGGGGGTGCTGCAGGACGAGCTGTGCGCGCTGTACGGCGCCGGGCCCGGCGCGGACCCGCTGCCGCCGGTGCCGGTGCAGTACCCGGACTTCGCCGTGTGGCAGCGGGAGCGGCTCTCGGGGGCCGCCCTGGACCGCCAGCTCGACTACTGGAAGGAGCGGCTGGACGGCGTCGTCCCGCTGGAGCTGCCGGCCGACCGGCCCCGGCCCGCCGCGCCCACCTCGGCGGGTGCGATCCACGAGTTCACCGTGGGCCGCGCCACCGCGGACCGGCTGCGCGCGCTCGCGGCGCACGAGCGGACCACGCTGTTCACGGCGCTGGTCGCCGCCTGCCAGGGGCTGTTCGCCCGCTGGTCGGGGCAGGACGACATCGCCATCGGCACCGTCACCTCCGGCCGTGGCCGCACCGAACTCGAGCGCGCCGTCGGCTTCTTCGTCAACACGGTGGTACTGCGCTCCGCGGTGGACACGGCCCGTTCCTACCGCGAGCTGCTGGCCGACGCCGGGGCCACGGTGCTGGACGCCTTCGCCCATGACGAGGCGCCGTACCAGCGGCTGGTGGACGCCGTGGGGGCGCGCCGGGAGGCGGGCCGCAACCCGCTGTTCGATGTGATGGTGCTGCTGCACAGCGCCCCGAGGAGCGCCCCCCGGCTGTCCGGGCTGGCCGCGACGGGCGTGGCCGTGCCCCGCCGGTCGGCCACCTTCGACCTCAGCGTCGAATTCGTCGAGGACGGGGAGGAGCTGCGGGGGCTGCTGGAGTACAGCACCGAGCTGTTCGATCAGGCGACCGCCGAGCGGATGGCGGGACATCTGCTGGTGCTGCTCGACGGGGTGGCCGCCGAACCGGACCGGCCGGTGCGCGAGCTGCCCCTGCTCACCGACGCGGAGCGGCGGCGGATGACGGCCGCCGGGCACGGCCCGGCGCTCGCGGTCGAACCGGCCACGTTCCCGGCGGTGTTCGAGGCGGCGGCGGCCCGTGCCCCGGAAGCCACCGCGCTGGTGGCCTCCGACGCCACCTACGACTTCGCGGGGCTGAACGCGGCCGCCAACCGGCTGGCCCACCATCTGATCGCCCAGGGCGTCGGCCCGGAGCGCGTGGTCGGGGTGAAGCTGCCCCGGACCTCCGACATGATCGTGGCGATCCTGGGGGTGCTCAAGGCGGGCGGGGTCTATCTGCCTCTCGATGCCGAACTCCCCGCCGAGCGCATCGCGTTCCTCCTGTCCGACGCCGAGCCCGCGCTGGTGCTCGACGAGGCCGCGCTGCGCGCCGTCCCCGCCACGCTGCCGGTGGCGAATCCCACGGACGCGGACCGGACCGCCGCACTGCACCCCGAGGGCGCCGCCTACGTCCTGTACACCTCGGGCTCCACCGGCCGCCCCAAGGGGGTGGCCGTGGAGCACCGGTCGCTGGTCAATCTGCTGGTCGGCCACCGCGAGGGCTTTGTGGCCGAGGCGGGCGGGGGTCCGCTGCGCGTGGCGCTGACCGCGTCGTTCTCCTTCGACACCTCGCTGGAGGGGTTGCTGCTGCTGGCCGACGGCCATGAGCTGCACCTCATCGACGAGGCCACCCGGCTCGACCCGGCCGCGCTCGTGGCGCGCGTCGCCGAGCACCGCGTCGACTTCCTCGACCTCACCCCCTCGTATCTGCGGCAACTCCTTCCGGCCGGGCTGCTGGACCACCCCCGGCACCGCCCGCGGGTGCTGATGCTGGGCGGTGAGGCCATCGGGTCGTCGCTGTGGCGGCGGCTGGCGGACACGCCGGGGACGACGGCGTACAACTTCTACGGTCCGACCGAGTGCACCATCGACGCGCTCGCCGCCCGGATCGGCGGCGCGGGGCGTCCGGTGGTGGGCCGCCCGCTGGGCAATCTGCGCGCCTGCGTACTGGACTCCCGGCTCCAGCCGGTGCCGGTGGGGGTGGCCGGTGAGCTGTATCTGGCGGGTGAGCAGGTGGCCCGGGGGTACCGGGGCCGTCCGGGGCTGACCGCGTCCCGCTTCGTGGCCGATCCGTACGGGCCCGCCGGGAGCCGGATGTACCGCACCGGGGACCTGGCCCGCTGGACCGCGGACGGGGAGCTGGACTACCTCGGCCGGGCCGACGACCAGGTGAAGGTCCGGGGCCACCGGATCGAACCGGGCGAGATCGAGGCGGCGTTGCTCGATCTGCCGGCCGTCGCCGAGGCGGCCGTCGTCGCCGTGACCGACGACCGCGGCCACACCCGGCTGGCCGCCTACTACGTGCCCGCCCCCGGCGGTGAGCCGCCCGCCTCCGGTGAGTTGCGCGCGGCCCTCGGGCGCACCCTGCCCGGCCATATGGTCCCCGGTGCCTTCGTCGCCCTCGACGCCATGCCGCTGGGCACCAGCGGCAAGCTGGACCGCCGGGCGCTGCCCGCCCCACGGCTCGACGCGGACCGGCCGGAGCGGGACGCCACCGCGCCGCGCACCGAGGCGGAGCGGGAGCTCGCGCGGATCTGGGCGGAGGTGCTGGGCGCCCGGACGGTGGGGGTGAACGACAACTTCTTCGAGTTGGGCGGCGATTCGATCCTCGGCATCCAGATCGTCTCCCGGGCCCGCCAGGCCGGACTCGCGCTCACCTCGCGGGATGTCTTCCTGCACCAGACCATCGCCGAACTGGCCGCCGCGGCACCGCGCAGCGCGCCCGAAGCCGCGCGGGACGAGCCGTCGGAGGTGGCGGGCCCGGCGCCGCTCACGCCGATCCAGCACTGGTTCTTCGCCACCCACGGCCCGCTGCGCCACTTCACCATGTCGATGGTCCTCGACCTGCCGCACGAGCTGGACGAGGGCGCGCTGGAGGCCGCGCTGGACGCCGTGGTCGCGCACCACCCGGCCCTGCGCACCCGGTTCGTCCAGGGCGACGACGGCGGGTGGCGGCAGCTCGTGGACGGCGCGCCGGGCGGGCCGGTGCTGCGCCGTCACGATCTGTCCGGGCTCGGCGGCGCCGAGGAGACGGCCGCGGCCGAGGCGGCCGCCGAGGCCGCCCGCGCCGAACTCGACCTGACCACGGGTGCGTTGCTCCGGGGCGTCCTGCTCCGGCGCGGGACGGGGGCCCGGCCGCGGCTGTTCCTCACCGTGCACCACCTCGCCGTGGACAGCGTCTCGTGGCGCATTCTGCTGGGCGATCTGGAGAGCGCCTACCGGCAGGCCGCCGCCGGGGAGCCGGTGCGCCTGGAGCCCGCCTCCACCCCCTTCACCACCTGGGCCCATCGGCTGGGCGAACGGGTGCGGGAGGGTGAGCTGGACGGCGCCCTGCCGTACTGGGAGGGCGTACGGCGGGCGGGCGGCGCGGACCTTCCGGTGGACCGCCCCGGCACGGCCACCGCCGGGTCCACCCACACCGTGCGCGTGACGCTCGACCGCGAGGTCACCGACGGGCTGCTGCGCCGGGTGCCCGGGGTGTACCGGACGCAGATCAACGATGTGCTCCTCGGCGCCCTGGGGCGGGTGCTCGCCGGGTGGACGGGCGAGGACAGGGTGCTGGTGGCCATGGAGGGCCATGGCCGCGAGGAGCTGGACGCGGCCGTCGATCTGTCCCGGACCGTGGGCTGGTTCACCACGCAGTACCCGGTGGCGCTGACGCTGCCCGGCGACGGCTGGGGCGCGCTGCTGAAGTCGGTGAAGGAGCAGTTGCGCGCGGTGCCGCACCGGGGGCTGAGCCATGAGGCGCTGGCGTATCTGAGCGCCCCGGACTCCCCCGCGCGGGCGCTCGCCGACGCGCCGCTGCCGGGCATCTGCTTCAACTACCACGGCCAGTGGGACTCGGCCGGGGACGGCGGCGCGTTCACGCTCACCGGGGAGAGCCTGGGGCGGGATCTGGCCGCCGACGAGCCGTCGGTGTATCCGCTCGATGTGTCCGCCGTGGTGGCGGACGGTGAGCTGGAGCTGACCTGGCTGTACTCCGACCGGGTCCACGACGTGGCCACGGTGCGGGGGCTCGCGGAGGGCATGCTCAGGGCGCTGCGGGAGATCGTGGCGCACTGCGACGGACCGGGCGCGGGCGGCCGGACCCCCTCCGACTTCCCGCTGGCCCGGCTGGACCAGGCCGCCGTCGACCGGCTGGTGGGCGACGGGCGCCAGGTCGAGGACGTCTATCCGCTGACGCCGCTTCAGGAGGGCATGCTCTTCCACCGGCTGGTCGGCGCCGCGGAGGACGTCTACCTCGACCAGGCCACGCTGGTCCTGGACGGGGTGGGCGACCCGGAGGCGTTCGCCCGGGCCTGGCAGGAGACGGTGGACCGCACACCGGTGCTCCGTACCGGCGTCGTCTGGGAGGGCGTCGAGCGGCCACTGCAGATCGTCCGCCACCGGGCCGAGGTGCCCGTGACCCAGCTGGACTGGCGCGGGCTGCCGGAGGAGCGGCGCGAGGCCGAGCTGGAGCGGTTCCGGGCCGAGGACCTGGCCCTGGGCATCGATCTGGCCGCGCCGCCGCTGATGCGGCTGGCCATCGCCCGGCTGACCGACGCCCGGGTGGCGCTGATCTGGACCTCGCACCATCTGGTCCTGGACGGCTGGAGCCTGGCGCAGGTGTTCACCGAGGTGTGCGAGCGGTACACCGCGGCCGCCCAGGGCCGTGCTCCGGCGCTCCCCGTCCGCCGCCCGTTCCGCGACTATCTGCGGTGGCTGGAGGGGCGGGACGGGCAGGAGGCCGAGCGCCACTGGCGGGACGCGCTCGCCGGTTTCACCGCGCCGACCCCGCTCCCCGCCGACCGCAAGGCCGTGGAGTCCCACCGGGCCCGGTCCTCGGCGACCGTGGCGGTGTCGCTCACCCCCGAGGTGTCGGAGGAGCTGCGCCGTACGGCCCGGAGCGGCGGCCTGACCGTCAACACGATCGTGCAGGGCGCCTGGGCGCTGCTGCTGTCCCGGTACGGCGGTGAGGAGGACGTGGTCTTCGGCACCACCGTCTCGGGCCGTCCGGCGGAGCTGGCCGGGGTCGAGTCGATGGTCGGGATGTTCATCAACACCCTGCCGACCCGGGTGCGGGTGGACGCCGCCCGGAACACCGGGGACTGGCTGCGCGACCTCCAGATGGCGCAGTCCGCGGCCCGGCGCCACGAATCCGTCTCGCTGGCGCAGGTGGCGGGCTGGAGCGAGATACCGGCCGGGACCTCGCTCTTCGATTCGATGGTGGCGTTCGAGAACTACCCCTTTGACGACTCCTCGGCGCGCGAGGCGGGCCTGCGGATCATCGAGGTCCGCTCCATCGACGCCACCAACTTCGGCCTGAGTCTGCGGGCCCATCTCTCCGACCGGCTGGGCCTCGACCTCGGCTATGACCCGGGGCTGTTCGACGCCCGGACCGCGGCCGCGCTCGCCGACCGGCTGTGTCTGCTGCTCACCGCGATCGCGGCCGACCCCGACCGTCCGCTGCGGGCGCTTCCGTGGACCACCGCGGAGGAGCGGCGGCGGATCCTGGTGGAGTGGGGCGGCGACACGGCCCCTGAGACGCCGGAGCGGACGCTGGTGGACCTGTTCGAGGAGCAGGCCGCCCGCGCCCCCGGGGCGATCGCCGTCTCGTGTGCCGGGGTGTCGCTGTCGTACGCCGAACTCGACGCGCGGGCGGGCCGGTTGGCGCATCGGCTGATCGACGAGGGCGCCGGGCGGGAGCGGTATGTGGCGCTGGCGCTGCCCCGTTCACCGGAGATGATCGTGGCGATCGTGGCGGTGCTGAAGACGGGGGCGGCCTATCTGCCCCTCGACCCGGACCAGCCCTCCGGCCGGATCGCCCGGATGCTCGCCGACGCCGAACCGGTGGCCCTGCTGACCACCACCGGCCTGGAGACGCGGCTCGCCGAGGACGAGGACACCGCCGAGCGCGCCGCCGTGGCCCGGCTGTGCCTGGACGACCCCGCCCTGATCGCCGATCTGGAGCGCCGCCCCGCCGCCCTCCCGGCCGGTTCCGGGCCGCTGCCGGAGAGCCCCGCCTACGCCATCTACACCTCCGGGTCCACGGGCGTGCCCAAGGGGGTGGTGATCCCGCACTCCAATGTGGTCCGGCTGTTCTCCCGGACCCGGGAGTGGTTCGCGTACGACGCGAGCGATGTGTGGACGCTGTTCCACGCTTACGCCTTCGACTTCTCCGTCTGGGAGATCTGGGGGCCGCTGCTGCACGGCGGCCGGCTCGTGGTCGTCCCGTACGCCGTCTCCCGCTCCCCCGAGGAGTTCCTGCGGCTGCTGGCGGAGGAGCGGGTGACGGTGCTGAGCCAGACGCCGTCCGCCTTCCAGGGGCTGATGCGCGCCGACGAGGAGCACCCCGGAGCCCAACTCGCCCTGCGCCGGGTGGTGTTCGGCGGTGAGGCGCTCGACGCGCGGCGGCTGGCGGGCTGGTACGCACGGCATCCGGACACCTCGCCGGTGCTGGTCAACATGTACGGGATCACCGAGACCACCGTGCATGTCACCTACGCCCCGCTGGACCGCGCGGCCACGTCCGTCGCGGCGAGCGCCATCGGCACCGGCATCCCCGATCTGCGGGTGTATGTGCTGGACGAGGCGCTTCAGCCGGTGCCGCCGGGGGCGGTCGGCGAACTTCATGTGGCGGGGGCCGGGCTCGCCCGGGGCTATCTGCGCCGCCCGGGCCTGACCGCGTCCCGTTTCGTGGCCGATCCGTACGGGCCCGCCGGGAGCCGGATGTACCGCACCGGCGACCGGGCCCGGTGGAGCGCGGACGGGGAGCTGGAGTATCTGGGCCGCGCCGACGACCAGGTGAAGATCCGTGGTTTCCGGATCGAGCCCGGGGAGATCGAGGCCGCGCTGGCCGCCCATCCGCGGGTCGGCGGCGCGGTGGTGACCGTGCGGGAGGACCAGCCCGGGGTGCGGCGGCTGGTGGCCTATGTGGTGGCCGCCGGTTCGGCCGCGCCACCGCCGGCCGGTGAGTTGCGGGAGTTCCTCCAGCGGTCGCTGCCCGCGCAGATGATCCCGGCGGCGTTCGTGGCGCTGGACGCGCTGCCGCTGACCGCCAACGGCAAGCTGGACCGCCGCGCGCTGCCCGCGCCCGGCCCCGACGGCTTCGCGGCCGGCGCCGAGCGGATCGCGCCGCGCACCGAGGCCGAACGCACGGTGGCGCGGGTGTGGGCCGAGGTGCTCCCGGTCGAGGAGGCCGGGGCGACGGACGACTTCTTCGCCCTGGGCGGCGATTCGATCCTGGCCATCCGGGTGGCCTCCCGGCTGCGGACGGCCTTCGGCACGGAGGTCACCCCCCGCGCGCTGTTCACCCACACCACCGTGGCCGAGCTCGCCGCCGCGCTGGGCGCGCCGGAGGACGGCGGGGCGGCGGACGCCATCCCGGCCGTGCCACGGGACGGGGAGCTGCCGCTGTCGTATCCACAGGCGCGCCTGTGGTTCCTGGACTCCTTCGACGGCGGCGGCACGGAGTATGTGACGCCGTTCGCGCTGCGGCTGCGCGGCCGCCTGGACACCGCCGCGCTGCGCACCGCCCTGGACGCCCTGGTGGCCCGGCACGAGCCGCTGCGCACCACCTTCGCCGAGGTGGACGGCCGTGGAGTGCAGCGGGTGCACGACCCGTACCCGGTGGCGCTGCCGGTGCACGACCTCACGGCCCGTCCCGTGGCCGAGCGCGAGCGGGAACTGGAGCGGCTGCTGGAGCGGGAGGGCGCCACCCCCTTCGACCTGCGCACCGGGCCGCCGCTGCGGGCGTCCCTGATCCGGCTGGACGGCGAGGAGCACGTCCTCACCCTGACGATGCACCACATCGTCACGGACGGCTGGTCCACGGCCGTCATCAGCGCCGATCTGAGCGAGCTGTACGGCGCGGCGGTCATGGCGCGGCGGCCCGCGCTCGCCCCGCTGCCGCTGGGCTACGCCGACTACGCGGCGTGGCAACGCGATCCGCTCGGTGGCGCGGCGCGGATGGAGCCGGAGCTGGAGTACTGGCGGGCGCGGCTGGCGGATCTGGCGCCGCTGGAGCTGCCGACCGACCGTCCGCGGCCGGCCGTGCGGACCGGATGCGGGGCGCTGCTGGAGTTCACCCTGCCCGCCGGGCTGGTGGAACGGCTGCGCGCGGCCGGGCGGCGCCGCGACGGCACCCTCTTCATGACGCTCCTCGCCACCTGCCAGGTGCTGCTGGCCCGCTGGTCGGGGCAGGAGGACATCGCGGTGGGCACCGTGACCTCCGGACGGGAGCGGCCCGAACTGGAGCAGCTGGTCGGGATGTTCGTGAACACGCTGGTGCTGCGCACCCGGGTGGACGCCGGCGACTCGTTCGAGAAGCTGCTCACCCGGGTGCGGGCCACCGTGCTGGACGCCTTCGCCCACCAGGACGTGCCCTTCGAGCGGATCGTGGACGCGCTCCAGCCGGAGCGGGACACCAGCCGCACCCCGCTCTTCCAGGTCATGGTGGCGCTGCACAACCTGGGCGCCGAAGTGCCCGATCTGCCCGGTCTCACCGTGGAGGCCGTCCGCGTGCCGGGCCGGACCGCCGGTTTCGACCTGAGCTTCGACTTCGTGGCGGGTCCCGGCGGCCTGACCGGCTTCGTGGAGTACGACACCGATCTGTTCGACGCGGACACCGTGGAGCGGATGGCCCGTCAGCTGCGGCTGCTGCTGGAAGCGGTGGCCGAGGACCCCGGGCTCCGGGTGGGCGAACTGCCGCTGCTGACCGCCGGGGAGCGGCGGACGGTACTGGAGGAGTGGAACGACACCGCGCTCGCCGTGCCGGACACCACCTTCCCCCGGCTCTTCGAGGAGCGGGCCGCCCGCACTCCGGGCGCCACCGCGCTGGTGGCCTCCGACGCCACCTACGACTTCGCGGGGCTGAACGCGGCCGCCAACCGGCTGGCCCGCCATCTGATCGCCCAGGGCGTGGGCCCGGAGAAGGTGGTCGCGGTCAGGCTTCCGCGCACCGCCGATTCTGTGGTGGCCCTGCTCGCGGTCCTCAAGGCGGGGGGTACCCACCTGTACGTGGACCCGGGGCTGCCCGCGGAACGCGCGCGGTTCGTGCTGGAAGACGCGGCGCCCGAGGTGGTCCTCACCCCCGATGTCCTGCGGGACGCGCCCCTCGACGGGCTGCCGGACACCGATCCCACCGACGCGGACCGGCTGTGCCCGCTGCTGCCCGGGCACACCGCGTACATCACCTACACCTCGGGGTCCACCGGCCGCCCCAAGGGTGTCGCCGTCGAGCACCGCCAGCTGGTCAACCTCTGCCTCGACCACCGGGCCGGGCTCATCGCCCTGCACCAGGCCGAGGCGGGCCGTCCGCTGCGCTCGGCGCTGACCGCCGCGTTCTCCTTCGACACCTCCTGGGAGGGCGCGGTGTTCCTGGCCTCGGGCCAGGAGGTGCATCTGGTGGACGACGCGGTACGGCTGGACCCGGCCGCGCTCGTGGCGCTGGTCGACGCCCGTGGACTGGACTTCCTCGACGTCACCCCGTCGTACCTCCACGAGCTGATGGCCGCCGGGCTGTTCGCCGGGGACCGCCACCGCCCACGGATCGTCATGGTGGGCGGCGAGGCCCTCGGGGCGGCGCTGTGGCGGGAGCTGCGCGCGGTGCCGGGCGTGGCGGCGTACAACTTCTACGGGCCCACCGAATGCGCCGTGGACGCGGTCTACGGCGACCTGGCCGGTCTCGGCGACCGTCCGCTGATCGGGCGGCCCGGCCGCAATCTGCGGGCGTACGTCCTGGACGGCGCGCTGCGGCCGGTGCCGCCCGGCGTCCCCGGTGAACTCCATCTGGCCGGGGCGCAGGTCGCCCGCGGCTATCTGCGCCGCCCCGGGCTCACCGCGGCGCATTTCGTCGCCGATCCGTACGGCCCGCCCGGCAGCCGGATGTACCGCACCGGCGACCGGGCGCGCTGGACGGCGGAGGGGGCGCTGGAGTTCCTGGGCCGCGCCGACGAACAGCTCAAGATCCGTGGGTTCCGCATCGAGCCCGGCGAGATCGAGTCCGCGCTGCTGGGGCATCCGGCGGTCCGGGAAGCGGTGGTGGTGGCCCGCGAGGACACCGGCCACCGGCGGCTGGTGGCCTACCTGGTGACCTGTTCCGACGACTCGGCCGACGCCCCCGACCCGGTGGAGCTGCGCGCCCTGCTCAAGCACACCCTGCCCGACTACATGGTCCCGGCCGCCTTCGTGACGCTGGACCGGATGCCCCGCACCGACAGCGGCAAGGTGGACCGGCGCGCACTGCCCGCTCCCCCCGACCGGCCGGAGCAGGGCTCGCCGTACGTGGCGCCCCGGACCCCCGCCGAGACGGTGCTGGCGGGCGTGTGGGCCGAGGTGCTGGGCGTCCCCGCGGTGGGCGTGGAGGACAACTTCTTCGCCCTGGGCGGCGATTCGATCCTCAGCATCCAGATCGTCTCCCGCGCCCGCCAGGCCGGGCTGACGCTCACCTCCAAGGACGTCTTCCGCCACCAGACCGTCGCGGAGCTCGCGCTGGGCGTCGAGTCCGCCCGGCGGCAGCCGCTCGCCGAACCGGCCGGGGCGGTGGCCGGACCGGCGCCGCTGACCCCCATCCAGCACTGGTACCTGGACGGGCGGCGGCCCGGCGACCGGCACCACTTCACCATGAGCCACCGGCTGGAGCTCACCGGCGACCTCGACGAGGCCGCCCTGCGGCAGGCGGTGGACGCCCTGGTGGCGCACCACGCGGCGCTGCGCACCCGCTTCCTGGCCGTCGACGGGCAGTGGCGCCAGGAGGTCCTGCCCACCGCCCCCGGCGGTGTCCTGGAGCGGCACGACCTGTCCGGTCTGGACGACGCGGCACGCGCCGAAGCCGTACGGGAGGCCACGGTCGCGGCCCAGACGGGGCTGGACATCGCCGAGGGTGCCGTGCTGCGGGCGCTGCTGTTCACCTTCGGCCCCGGACAGGCGCCGGAGTTGCTGCTCACCGCCCACCATCTGGTGGTGGACGGCGTCTCCTGGCGGGTCCTGCTCGGCGATCTGGAGACCGCCTACCGCGGCGCCGCCGCCGGTGGCGCGCCCACCCTGCCCCCGGCGAGCAGCTCCTTCACCCAGTGGGCGGCCCGGCTGGCGGACCATGTGCGCTCCGGCGGGCTCGACGGCGACCTGGCGTACTGGACGGGCGTGGCGCGCTCCGCGCCCGCCGCCCTCCCCGTCGACCGCGAGGGCCCCAACACCCATGGGACGGCGGCCACGGTGACCACGGTCCTCGGCCGTGCCGAGACCGAGGCGCTGCTGCGCCGGGTCCCCGGCGTCTACCGGACACGGATCGACGATGTGCTGCTCGCCGCGCTCGGCCGGAGCCTGGCGCGCTGGACCGGCGGGGACACCGTGCTGATCGGCGTGGAGGGACACGGCCGCGAGGACCTCTTCGAGGACCTGGATCTTTCCCGTACGGTCGGCTGGTTCACCGCCGAGTACCCGCTCGCGCTGGCCGTCGACGCCGGGACGGGGTGGCGCGACACCCTCCGATCCGTCAAGGAGCAGCTGCGGGCCGTTCCGCACCACGGGCTCGGCCACGGAGCGCTGCGCCATCTGGCCCCCGAGGACTCCCCGGCCGCGGAGCTGCGGGGCGGTCCGTCGCCGCGGATCGTCTTCAACTACCACGGCCAGTGGGACGTGGCGGCGGACGACGAGGGCGCGGCCCCGGGCCTGTACCGCGCCGCCCTCCCCGTGACCGGCCAGGACGCCGCACCCGGGGAGACCCGCCCGTGCCTGCTGGAGGTCACAGGGGCGGTCCAGGACGGCCGTCTTGAGCTGGGCTGGAGCTATCCGGCCCGGATGTACGACGAGGCCACCGTGCGCGGGGTCGCGGAGGACTGTCTGGCCGCGCTGAAGGAGATCGTCGCCCACTGCGCCGAGCCCGGCGCGGGCGGGCGCACCCCGTCCGACTTCCCGCTCGCCCGGCTCGACCAGCGCCAGGTGGATCTGATCGCCGGTGACGGCGGGGCGGTGGAGGACGTGTATCCGCTGACCCCGCTCCAGGCGGGCATGCTCTTCCATGGCCTGGTGGACAGCGCTCCCGCCGGTGGCGCCTACTTCGACCAGATCGCCCTCCGGATCGGCGGGATCGCCGACCCGGACGCGTTCGCGGCCGCCTGGCAGCGGGTGGTGGACCGTACGCCGGGCTTACGCAGCTCGGTCCGCTGGGAGGGGCTCGCCGAGCCGGTCCAGGTCGTCCACCGCCGGGCCGGCCTGCCCACCGTCCGGCTGGACTGGCGGGAGTTGACGCCGTCCGCGCGGGAGGAGGCGCTGCGGCGGCTGCTGGCCGAGGACCGCGCCGCCGGGATGGAGCTCACCGCGGCCCCGCTGAGCCGGATCGCGGTGGCCGGGCTGCCCGATGACGAGGTCATGCTGGTGTGGACCTCGCACCATCTGATGCTCGACGGCTGGAGCACCGGTCAGGTCTTCGCCGAGGTGTGCGAGACCTACGCGGCCCTCGTGGCCGGGCGTTCACCCCGGCCGCCCGCCCGCCGGGCCTTCCGGGACTTCCTGCGCTGGCTGCGTGAGCAGGACCAGGAGCGGGCGGAGGGCTATTGGCGCGAGGTGCTGGCGGGGTTCGGCACCCGCACACCGCTGCCGTACGACCGGTCGCCGCGGGAGGCGCATCGCACCACCTCGACCGCGCTGACCCGGCTGGAGCTGACCGAGGAGGTGTCCGCCCGGCTGCGGGAGACCGCGCGCGGCGGCGGGCTGACGGTCAACACGGTGGTGCAGGGCGCGTGGGCGCTGCTGCTGTCGCGGTACGGCGGGGTGCGCGACGTGGTGTTCGGCACCACCGTCTCGGGCCGTCCGGAGGGGCTGCCGGGCGTGGAGACGATGGTCGGCATGTTCATCAACACGGTCCCCACCCGGGCCGTGGCAGAGGGCGGCCGTGAGGTCGTGGCGTGGCTGCGGGAGCTCCAGGAGCAGCAGAGCGAGTCCCGCCGCTTCGACTTCGTCGCCCTCTCCCGGATCCAGGCCCTCAGCGCGGTCCCGGCCGGTGAGGCGCTCTTCGACAGCATGGTGGTGTTCGAGAACTACCCCTTCGACGAGGCGTCGGCGGCCGGTGCCGGGGTCCGGGTGCGGGAGGTGCGGGCCGAGGACTCCACCAGTTTCCCGCTGTGTCTGCGCGCCTATCTCGGCGACCGGCTGGGCTTCGACCTCGCCTACGACCCGGCGCTGTTCGACGCTTCCACGGTGGAGCGGGCGGCGGCCCATCTGGAGACGCTGCTGACCGGGATCGCCGACGGCGCCGGGCGGTCGCTGGACGAGCTGCCGCTGCTGACGGAGGCGGAGCGCCTGAAGGCGGCCGGCGAGTGGAACGCCACCGCCCGGCCGCTGCCGGAGGGCTCGCTGGCCGAGTTGTTCGCCGAGCGGGTCCGCCGCGCCCCGGACGCCGTCGCCGTCACCGACGGCGCCACCTCGCTCAGCTACGCCCGACTCGACGAGTGGGCGGGCCGGTTGGCCGGTCATCTGCTGCGGTCCGGGGTGCGTCCCGAGGACCGGGTGGCGCTGCTCATGGACCGGTCGGTGGAGCTGGTCGTGGCCCAGCTCGCGGTGGTCAGGGCCGGTGGGGTGTACGTACCGGTGGACGCCCGCGCCCCGCGCGATCGGCGGCGCACGCTGCTGGACCAGGCGGGCGCCGCGGTCGTGCTGACGCCGGAGGAGGTGGCCGCCGCCCGGGAGGGCGAGCCGGTGGCGCCTGCGGTGCCGGTGCACCGGGACCGGCTTGCGTATGTGATGTTCACCTCCGGGTCGACCGGTGTGCCGAAGGCCGTGGGCGTGCGCCATCGCGATGTGGCGGCGCTCGCCCTCGACCGTGCCTTCGCCGGTGGCGGGCATGAGCGGGTGCCGCTGCACTCGCCGGTGGCGTTCGACGCCGCCACCTACGAGACGTGGGTGCCGCTGCTGAACGGTGGCCGGGTGGTGGTGACATCGGACGAGCTGGACGCCGCCGCGGTGCGCCGCCTGGTGGCCGAGCACGCGGTGACGGGGCTCTGGCTGACCGCCGGGCTGTTCCGGCTGCTGGCCAGGGACGCGCCGGACTGCTTCACGGGGCTGCGCGAGGTGTGGACCGGTGGCGATGTGGTGCCCGCGGCCTCGGTGCGCCGGGTGCTGGAGCGCTGCCCCGGGCTGACCGTGGTGGACGGCTACGGGCCGACCGAGACCACCACCTTCGCCACCTGCTTCCCGATGTCCCGCGCCGACGAGGTGCCCGAGGTGGTGCCGATCGGCCGGCCGCTGGACAACACGCGGGTCCATGTCCTGGACTCCAGGATGCGGATCGTGCCGCCGGGCGTGGTCGGCGAGCTCTTCGTCGCCGGGGAGGGGGTGGCCCGTGGCTACCTCGGCCGTCCCGGTCCGACCGCGGCGGCGTTCCTCCCCGATCCGTACGGGCCCGCCGGGGAGCGGATGTACCGCACCGGCGATCTGGCGCGCCGACGGCCGGACGGCACCGTGGAGTTCCTCGGCCGCGCCGATGACCAGGTCAAGGTCCGTGGCTTCCGGATCGAGCCGGGCGAGGTGGAGGGTGTGCTGGCCGGGCATCCGGAGGTGGCGGATGTCGCGGTGGTGGCCCGCGAGGACGGTCCCGGTGGCAAGCGGCTGGTGGCCTATGTGGTGGCCGCCCGCGATACCCCGGTGGAGGGTGACCTGCTGCGGGCGTACGCGGCCGAGCGGCTGCCGGACTACATGGTGCCGTCCGCCGTCGTCCCGCTGGCGGCGCTGCCGCTCGGCCCCACCGGGAAGCTGGACCGCGCGGCGCTGCCCGCCCCGGGCCCGGACACCCGCCGCACGCCCTACCGGGCGCCGCGTGAGGGGGCCGAACGGGCCGTGGCGGCGGTCTGGGCCGAGGTGCTGGAGGTGGAACGCGTCGGCGCCGGGGACAACTTCTTCGAGCTCGGCGGCGACTCGATCCTCTCCATCCGGCTCACCTCACGGCTGCGGGAGGTGCTCGGGGTGGAGCCGTCACCCCGCCTGGTGTTCACCCATCCGACCGTCGCGGCCCTGGCCGAGGCGCTCGGTGGCGCGGACGGCCGCGGCGCGGACCGGTCCGCCCCGATCACACCGGTGGCCCGGGACGGCGAGCTGCCGCTGTCCTATCCGCAGCAGCGTCTGTGGTTCCTGGACTCCTTCGCCCCCGACAGCGCCGAGTACATCACCCCGCTGGCGCTGCGGATACGGGGGGCCCTCGATGTGGACGCGCTCGGTGCGGCGCTGACCGCGCTGGTGGCCCGGCACGAGTCGCTGCGGACCACCTTCGACGCGGTGGACGGCCGCGGGGTGCAGATCGTGCACGACCCCCGGGAGATCCGGCTCGACCCGTACGACCTGTCCCATCTCCCCACCGCCGAACGGGAGGCGGAGCTGCGGGAGCTGCTGGGGCACGAACGGGCGCGCCCCTTCGATCTGCGGCGCGGCCCGCTGCTGCGCACCGGGCTGATCCGGCTCGGCGCCCAGGAGCACATACTGAGTCTGACGCTGCATCACATCATCACGGACGGCTGGTCCACCGGTGTGCTCACCGGCGATCTGCGGGAGCTGTACCGGGCGGCGCTGAGCGGTGAGCCCGCGGCGCTGCCCCCGCTCCCGGTGAGTTACGCGGACTTCGCCGCCTGGCAGCGGGCCGAACTCACCGCCCCCCGCGCCGATGAGGAACTGGCCTACTGGACACGGCAGTTGGTCGGGGTGCCGCCGCTGGAGATGCCCACCGACCGGCCCCGACCGGCGGTGCGGACGAAGAACGGCGCCACCGTGGAGTTCACGGTGCCCGCCGGGGTGAGCTCGCGCCTCAAGGAGTTCGGGCAGACGCGGGGCACCACTCTGTTCATGACGCTGGTGGCGGCGGCCCAGATCCTGCTGGCCCGGCTGTCCGGCGGGCGGGACATCGCGGTGGGCACCGTCACCTCGGGGCGGGAGCGCCCCGAGGTGGAGCGGCTGATCGGCTTCTTCGTCAACACCCTGGTGCTGCGCTCCACCGTCGATCCGCACGCCCGCTTCGGCGACTTCCTGGCCGAGGTGCGCGGCACCGTCCTGGACGCCTTCGCCCATCAGGCGGTGCCGTTCGAGCGGGTGGTGGACGAGGTGCGGCCGGTGCGGGACACCAGCCGGACACCGCTGTTCCAGGCGATGGTGGTGCTGCAGAACGCCCCGGGCCGGGCGCTGGAGCTGCCCGGTCTGGAGCTGGCGGACGTGGAGCTCGACACGCAGACCGCCGCCTTCGACCTCACCTTCGAGTTCGCCGAGGCCGAGGGGGGTGTGCTGCGCGGGCTGATCGGCTACAGCACCGATCTGTTCGACGCCTCGACGGTGGAACGGATGGGCACGGCCCTGCGGGCGCTGCTCGCCGGGATCGCCGAGGATCCGGAGCGTCCGGTGGGCGCGCTGCCGCTGACCACACAGGCCGAGCTGCGGCGCACCCTGGTCGAGTGGAACGACACCCGACTGGAGGTGGACCGGGCCACGCTGCGCGAGCTGTTCGAGCGGCGGGTGGCCGTTTCGCCGGACGCCACGGCCGTGCGGTACGGGAAGGGCGATCTCACCTTCGCCGAGCTGGAGGTGGCCGCGAACCGGCTGGCGCACCGGCTGATCGGCCGGGGCGTGGGGCCGGAGCGGCTGGTGGCGCTGGTGCTGCCGCGTTCGGTGGAGATGCTGGTGGCGCAGCTCGCCGTGGCGAAGGCGGGCGGTGCGTTCGTGCCGGTCGACCCCGGCTACCCCAAGGAGCGGGTGGCGTTCATGCTGCGCGACGCCGCGCCCTCGGTGGTGCTCGACGACGCGGCCTCGGTGTGGGCCGAGGAGGGCCCCGACGGGCCACCGCCCCTCCGCGGCCTGACGCCGGACCATCCGGCGTATGTCATCTACACCTCCGGCTCCACGGGTGTGCCCAAGGCGGTCGTGGTCACCCATGCCGGGCTGGCCAGTTTCTCGGCCGCCGCGGCCGCGCACTACGACGTGCGGGCCGGGGACCGGGTGCTGCAGTTCTCCTCGCCCAGCTTCGACGCCTCCGTCCTGGAGCTGTGTGTCTCGCTGCCCCGTGGCGCGGCGCTGGTGATCGGCGACGAGGGCCCGCTGCTGGGCGAGCGGCTGGCCGAGGTGCTCGGCGGGCAGCGGATCACCCATGCGCTGATCCCCCCGGCCGCGCTGGCGACCGTGCCGGAGGCGGATCGGCGCACGGGGCTGCCGGATCTGCGGACCCTCATCGTCGGCGCCGACGCCTGCTCCGCCGAGTTGGTGGACCGCTGGGCGCCGGGCCGGCGGATGGTCAACTCCTACGGCCCGACCGAGGCCACGGTGGTGAGCACCTGGTCCGGGCCGCTGACCGCCGGGTCGGGGGTGCCGCCCATCGGCCGGCCGATCCCGAACACCCGGGTCTACGTACTGGACGAGACGCTGCGCCAGGTGCCGGTGGGCGTGGCCGGGGAGCTGTATGTGGCGGGCACGGGTCTGGCGCGGGGCTATCTGGGCCGTCCGGGGCTGACCGCCGCACGGTTCGTGGCCGATCCGTTCGGCCCGGCGGGCGGGCGGATGTACCGCACCGGCGATGTGGTGCGGTGGACCGGCGACGGTGAGCTCGCGTTCCTGGGCCGGACCGACGACCAGGTCAAGGTGCGGGGCTTCCGGATCGAACTCGGCGAGGTGGAGAGCGCGCTGCGGCGCAGCCCGGAGGTGCGGGACGCGGTGGTCGCCGTACGGGAGACCGCCCCGGCCCCGGAGCAGCCCTCCGGCGGGAAGCGCCTGGTGGGCTATGTCGTCCCGGCGCCGGGTACCTCGCCGACCGCCGCCTCGCTGCGCGACGTCCTGGGCCGGACCCTTCCGTCTCATATGGTGCCGTCGGCGTTCGCCACCCTGGACGCCCTTCCGCTCACGGCCAACGGCAAGGTGGACCGCCGGGCGCTGCCCGATCCGGACCCGGTGCCCGTCACCTCCGGTGCGGGACATGTCGCCCCACGCACCCCGATGGAGCGCCGGATCGCGGACATCTGGGCCGATGTGCTCGGTCTGGAACGGGTGGGCGTGGAGGACAACTTCTTCGAGCTGGGCGGGGATTCCATCCTCAGCATCCAGGTGGTCTCCCGCGCCCGCCAGGCCGGGCTGCGGCTGACCACCAGGGACCTGTTCACCCATCAGTCGGTGGCGGCGCTCGCCACCGTGGCCACGGCCGAGCGGGACGAGGGCCGTGCGGAGCCGGTGACCGGGTCGCTTCCGCTCACCCCGATCCAGCGCTGGTTCTTCGCCACCCACACCGTGAATCCGCGCCACTTCAACCAGTCCACCCTGCTGGAGCTGCACCAGGAGCCGGACGAGAAGGCGCTGGAGGCGGCGCTGGCCGCGCTCCTGGTCCACCATGACGCGCTGCGCACCCGGTTCACCGAGGACGGCGGCGAGTGGCGCGGCCACGTCCCGGAACCGGATGGCGACAGCGCCGTCCTGGACCGCCACGACCTGTCCGGTCTGCCGGCGCGGGAGGCGGACGCGGCGATGGAGAAGGCGGCCGACGCCCTCCACGCGGGCTTCGACCTGGGCCGGGGGCCGCTGCTGCGGGCCGCGCTGTTCCGCTTCGGCGAGGCCCGGCGGCCGTTCCTCTTCCTGACCGCGCACCACCTGGTCATCGACGGGGTGTCCTGGCGGATCCTGCTGGACGACCTGGACATCGCCTATCAGCAGGGCGTGCGGGGCGAACCGGTGGACCTCGGCACCAAGTCCACCGCCTTCCGCGACTGGGCGCGGCGGCTCGCGGAGCATGTCGCCGAGGGTGCCCTGGACCACGAGGCCGACCACTGGTGCGAGGCCCTCGACGCCCGGCCGCTGCCGGTCGACCATCAGGTGGCCGCGCCGGGGGCCGAGATCGGTACGGTGCCGGTCGAGCTCGACGAGCGGGACACCGAGGCGCTGCTGCGCTCGGCGCCCACCGCCTATCGCACCCGGATCAACGATGTGCTGCTCGCCGCCCTGGCGCTGGCACTGTCCCGCTGGACGGGCCAGGAGCGGGTGTCGGTGGAGCTGGAGGGCCATGGGCGCGAGGACATCCTGGACGGCGTCGATCTCTCCCGTACGGTCGGCTGGTTCACCACCATGTATCCGGTCTCCTTCGAGCTGCCGGACATCCCCGACGGCGGGCCGGCCGACTGGCGAGGGCTGGTGAAGTCGGTGCGGCGGCGGCTGCGGACCGTCCCCGGCAACGGCTTCGGCTTCGGGGCGCTGCGCGCCTTCGGCCCGCCCGAGCTGCGCGAGCGGCTGTCCCGGCACGGCGCCGGGCCGCAGATCGTGTTCAACTACCTCGGCCAGTGGGACGCCCGGTCGGCCGAGTCCCAGGGCGGTCTGGTCCACGCCGAGCACGGCTCGTTCGGCCAGGACCACGATCCGCGCGAGGGCGGCTCCCATCTGCTGGAGGTGGTGGGCGCGGTGCAGGACGGCCGGCTCGGCTTCACCTGGCGCTACCGCCCCGATGTGCACGAGAGGCGGACCGTGGAGGCGGTGGCCGGGGACTTCGCGGAGGCGCTGCGCCGGATCGCCGGGGACTGCCGGGGCGCCGTATGACCGCGGCCCCGCCGGTCTCGCCGCCGGTTCCGCTGTCGCGCAACCGGGACTACCGGCTGCTGTGGGGCGGTCAGGCGCTCTCGGAATTCGGCTTCCACACGGCGCTGATCGCGTTTCCGCTGCTGGTCCTCGCGCTCACCGGCTCGGGTGCCGCCTCCGGTCTGGTCATGGGCACCATCGCCGCCGCGCAGATGGTGGCCGGGCTCCCGGCGGGTGTCCTGGTGGACTCTTACGACCGCAAGGCCATCATGCTGGGCTGTGAGGCGACCCAGGCGGTCTCCGCCATCAGCCTGGTGGCCGCCGTGTGGGCGGGCGCGGCCACCGTCTGGCACATGGTCGTCGTGGCGGCGGTGTTCGGGGCGAGCGCGGCGCTCTTCGAACCCGCGGAGAGCGCGTCGCTGCCCGCCCTGGTGGCGGACGAGCAGCTGCCCACGGCGGTGGCGATGAACACGGCACGGGCCTCGATGGGGCAGCTCGCGGGCACCGCGACCGGCGGGTTCCTGTTCGCCGTGGGACGGTTCGTGCCCTTCCTGGTGGACGCCGTGACCCACACGCTCTCCTTCGTCGCCCTGCTCTTCGTCCGGCTGCCCCGGCGCGAGCGGTCCGCCGACGGGGTGGGCCCGCTGGGCCGGGAGGCGCTGGCCGGGCTGCGGTGGGTGTGGCGGGAGCGCCGGATCCGGGTCACGGTGGTGTGCGCGGTGGTGCTCAACCTGTTCTTCAGCGCCTTCTACCTGGTCGTCATCGTGCTCGCCGAGTCCCGGGGGGTGCCCTCCGGGGAGGTCGGTGTGATGGCGGCCATGCTGGGGGTGGGCGGGGTGGCGGGCGCGCTGCTGGCGCCCGTACTGCACCGGCGGCTGGGCCCGTACGGCGGCATCATCGCGGTGTTCTGGGCACTGGCCGTGCTCGCCCCGGTCACCGTGCTGACGGACAGCGGCTATCTCATCGGGGTGCTGTTCGCCCTGATGGCGCTGTTCCCGCCGACGGCGAACACCGCGATCATGACCGACCAACTGCTGCGCACCCCGGACGAGCTGCGCGGCAGGCTCACCAGCACACTCGTCCTGGCCTGTGGTGCGGCGGGCGCGGCGGGCCCCGCGCTGGGCGGGTCGCTCGCCCAGGTCCTGCCGGGCGACCGGGCGATCCTGCTCTGCTCGGCGGGGATGGCGGCCGCGGCCGTCCTGGCCACCGTCAGCCCGACCCTGCGCACGCTGTCCCGCCACCATGAGGCCGGGCGGCCGACCGGCTGACCGCCATCCGGCACTTCACCGACCATCACCACCATGACCCATCATCGACAGGAGAGACCGACCATGGACGACAACGCCCGCTACCAGGTGCTGCGCAACGACGAGGACCAGTACTCGCTGTGGCCGGCCGACCTCGAGGTACCCGAGGGCTGGCACCCCGTCGGCAAGGAGGGCACCAAGGACGAGTGCTCCGCGTACGTCGACGAGGTGTGGACCGACATGCGGCCGCGCAGCCTGCGCGAACGCATGGACAACGTGGCGTCCTGACCCGGGCCTCGTCACGCGGTGCGGCCGGCGCGCGATGGCGCCGGCCGCACCGGGGCCCTCAACTTCCCCGTACGGTCACGCGGTTACCATCCTTTGAACAGTCGACCGCGGCGTGGGAGATCGCGCCCGGATACGGAGGAGAACACCACGTGACCGCGCAAGGGGTAGCATCCCAGACCGGAAGCGGGCCGGAGCCGCCCAACACCCCCCTCAACCAGGGGCGACCGCACAGCGCCCGGATGTACGACTACTTCCTGGGCGGCAAGGACAACTACGTCGCCGACCGTGAGGCCGCGGCCAAGGTGCTCACCCTGTGGCCGGGTGTCATGATCGCCGCCCGGACCAACCGGGCCTGGATGCACCGCGCGATCCGCTTCCTCGCCGCCGAGCGGGGCATCCGCCAGTTCCTCGACATCGGCACCGGCATTCCCACCCGGCCGAATCTGCACGAGGTCGCCCAGGGGATCGCCCCGGAGTCCCGGGTCGTCTACGTGGACAACGACCCCATCGTCCTCGCCCATGCCCAGGCCCTGCTCAAGAGCCACCCCGAGGGCCGCACCGCCTATGTGCACGGGGACGTCACCCAACCCGAGGCCGTCCTCGCCTCGCCCGACCTCACCGAGGTGCTGGACCTGTCCCGGCCGGTCGCGCTGAGCCTGGTCTCGCTGCTGCACTTCGTCCCCGACGAGTGGGGCCCGTACGACCTCGTCCAGCGGCTGGTCGACGCGCTCGCCCCCGGCTCCTTCCTGGTGCTGAGCCACATCACCCCGGACTTCGACCCCGAGGCCACCCAGAAGACCGTGCAGGTCTACCACAGCGGCGGCATCCAGGGGAAGATCCGCACCAGGGACGAGGTGGAGCGCTTCTTCACCGGTCTGGAGCTGGTCGAACCGGGCCTGGAGGTGCCGCACCGCTGGCGGACCGACCTGGCCGAAAGGGACTCCCATGTGGAGACCGGCGATGTGACCGACGAAGAGGTGTCCTTCTGGGCGGGCGTCGCGCGGAAGTCCTGACGCGGTCTCCGGGACAGGGTTCAGGGACGCGGTCCGACGGTCGTCGTGCCGTCGCGGATGGTGATCGCCAGCGCGGGACAGGAGTCCGCCGCGTCCAGCACCCGCTCCTCCTCCGGGACCTCCTCCCGTCGCGGCCGGGCGTGCTCCTCGTCGAGGACGAACAGGTCGGGGGCGATGCCGGCACACATGCCGGACGCCATGCACCGCCCGCCGTCGACCTCCGCCTTCCAGGTCATCCGGCTCACCACCCGATGGGCATGACACGGGGCCCGCGGACCAGCATCTGGCTCTTCCACTCCACGTCCCCGGCCAGCCGCAGGTTCGGGAAGCGGGCGATCAGCGCACCGAGCGCCTCCTGGAGCTCCAGCCGGGCCAGGGGCGCGCCCAGGCAGTGGTGCACACCGTGGCCGAAGCCCAGGTGCTGGGTGGCGGGGCGGGCGACGTTCAGGGTGCCCGGCTCGTCGAAGCGCAGCGCGTCGCGGTTGGCCGAGCCGACCGCGACGAGCACGGGTTCCCCGGCACGCACCAGGGTGCCGCCCACCTCGATGTCCTCGGTGGCGTAGCGGGGGAAGGAGGCGGCCATGCCCAGCGGGACGAAGCGCAGCAGCTCCTCGACGGCGCCGTGGAGCAGGGCGGGCTCCTCGCGCAGCCGGCGCAGTTCGCCCGGGTGGTCCAGCAGCGTCAGCACGAAGTTGGGGATCTGGGTGGCCGTGGTCTCGTGCCCGGCCACCAGGATGCCCACGCACAGATCGACGAGCTCGAGCTCGGACAGCCGGTCACCCGCGTCCCTCGCCTCGATCAGCGACGTCATGATGTCGTCCCGCGGGCTGACGCGATGGTCCTCGATCAGCCCGGCCATGTAGGCGCGCAGCTCCTCGGTGTTGCGGTTGAACTCGTCGGCGGTCAGGGAGCTGGTGGACAGCGCGGCGTCGCTCCAGACGCGGAACTTGGGGCGGTCCTCCTCCGGGACGCCGAGCAGGGCGCAGATGACCCCGACCGGAATGGGCAGCGCGTAGCGGTCCACGAGATCGGCGGGTGGCCCCGCGGCCTCGAGGTCGTCGAGCAGGTCATGGGTCAACTGCCGGACCCACGGGCGGAGTTTCTCCACCTGGTGGACGGTGAACGCCTTGGCGACGAGGGTGCGCAGCCGGGTGTGGTCGGGCGGGTCCATGGTCAGGATGCCGCCGCTGTCGCGCCGGCCCTCGGACTGCCGTGGCTCGTCGTGGTGGAGCGCCGCGGCCCGGCTGAAGCGCCGGTCCCCGAGCACCAGCCGGGCGTCGGCGTACCGCGTGGCCAGCCAGGCGGGCTCGCCGTAGGGCATGCGCACCCGGAGTAATCCGGTGTGGTTCCTGGCCTGGTCGTACGCCTCGCTGAGCGCGAGCCCTTCGGCGGAGTTGAAGGGATAGGCGATGGGTGTCGTCTCCGCTGTGGTCATGTGACCTCCCTTGCGTAAGCACGTGCTTACAAACGTAGGAGGCGGCGGCTGGTACGGTCAACGGCCCCTTTGCGCCGTTGATCTGACGGGACGTGAGGGAAATCGCCGGAGGCAGACGAGAGGGGTGTCGTGATGGGGACGACCGTGTCCGAGGGGCAGCGCCGGGACGCGCGGAACACACGTCGGCGGCTGCTGGAGGCCGCGGCGGCGCTGTTCGCCGAGCGGGGCTATGACCGGGCGACGGTCCGGGACATCGCCGATCGCGCGGGGGTCAACCAGGCGCTGCTGTTCCGCTATTTCGGCTCGAAGAGAGCGCTGTTCGGCGAGGTGATCGCGCACAACGGGGAGGAGCAGTTGCGCACCACCCCACCCGATGAGCTGCTGGAGGCCGCCCTGCGCGGGCTGCTGGGCCACGGCGGCAAGGAACCGGGCGGCCGTGCGCTGGCCACCCTGCTGCGCTCGGTGGACAGCGGCGACGAGATCGGTACGGCGGTGCGCGCCATCAGCGACGACTACGCGCGGGTGCTGGCCTCCCTGTCCAGCGCCGACAACCACGAACTGCGGGCGGATCTGGCGCTGTCCTGGCTGCTCGGCATAGGGATGATGCGGGTGCTGGTGGGCAAGGAGCCGCTGGCGGACGCGGACCCGGACGAGGTGTGCGCGCTGGTCACGGCCGCGCTCGGCACCCTCCTGGACGGCCTTCCGGCAGCGGACGGCAGGCCATAGGAGGCCATGTCGGAGGAGGGCAGGTCTCGGAGGAGGGCCGGGCCGTAGGAGACCGGGCGCTATTCGCGGAACTCCCCGCGGGGCGTGGTCACGACGCGACGGGCCCGGGCCGGGGTGACCACCTCGCGGAAGGCCGGATCGGTGAGCAGGACGACCGGGGCGATGCGGTGCGGGGAGTCGCAGTGCCAGTGCGGCAGGGCGGCCTCGATCACGGCCCAGGACTGATCGGTGGCGCCGCGGTCGGCCAGCGCCCTGGCCAGGTCCAGGGCCTGCTGGAAGGTGCGGGACTCGGGCAGGGCGGGCGGGACGAAGGCGGCGGCCCTGGCCATCCAGGCGGCGGTGTCGTCGCCCTCGGTGGCCGCGCCGCTCGCGGCCACGCCGCCCGCGCCCACGACACCGTCCACGCCGTCGGGGAGCCGCGGCAGGATGTCGCCGAGGGCCGAGAGATAGCCTCCGGGGGCGCCGGTCCACTCCTCGGCCGCGCAGCGCAGATAGAGCGGGGCGGCCTCGGCCCGTAACTGCTCCATGCCGATCGCCTCGAGGACACGCGGGTCCCCCAGGATGCCGGTGCGTATCCAGTGGTGGGCGGCGCTGATGTCGAGGAACGCCCCCAGGATGATGCCCAGATACGCGCCGGCGCCCGAGCCCTTGACCGCGGCCTGCTCGAAGGTGGCCATCGCCTTGCGTACTTCGCCCCGCAGGGCCTGCGCCCTGCCCTCGGCCACCAGTTCCTCGGCGGTCCCGGGACGCCCCGTACGGACCTCATGGGCCGCCTGGTCCTCGAAGCCGGTGCGCTCCTCGGCGACCAGCTCGGCGAACGAGGCGTGCCGGTCCCCCAGGGCCGGATACCAGCTCGCCCAGATGTACGCGGCCCACTCCCCGTCCTCGGACACATCGGCGGGGTCCAGCAGCCAGTGCTGGGCGTCGCCTTCCTCGGAGACCAGCAGGGCCCGGTCCATGAACGCGGTGTCGTCCCAGTCCTCGCCCTCGCCGCCCCGGATGACGCTCCAGGTCTCGGGGTCGGCCTCGCGCAGCCAGCCGACGGTCTTGGCGGGGCGCATCCGCCACATGAACGGACTGATGTTCAGCCAGCCGTCGGAGGCGCCCAGGAAGGCGCGGTAGCTCGGCGGGAGCCGGGTGCCGAGCCGCTCCTCCAGGGCGAGGATGCTCTCCTCGTCCGCGCCCTCGAACCCGAGCCACCCGGCGGCCCGCTGCTCGTCGCTGACCTCGCTCAGCTCCTCCTCGTCGGCCACCCGCAGGATGGCCGCGCTGTACTCGGCCAGATAGGACCGCCACTGCTCGACGGTGCGCGGCGGCGCCGTCGCGGACTCCGGATCCGGGGTGGCCGACACCGATGTGCCGCGGTATCCGGTGGGTGCCTCGCCCGCCCGCTGGTAGTGGCCGATGAAGCCCTTCGGCTGGGGGGCGGAGGTGAAGAGGCGGACCTGGGAGAGCTGGATCTGGCCCTCCCCCGCGTTCCGGGTGATCTCCAGGCGGTAGTGGCGGTAGGCCGTGGTGGCGGCGAAGGTGAACCCCCGGGGCTGGTGGCGGTGCGCGAAGCTCTCCTCGACGCGGGAGTCCAGGTCCACCCAGTGCTCCCCGTCGTTCGAACCCTTGAGGGTCCAGTCCTTCGGGTCGCGGCCCGGGACGTCGTTGGCCGAGGTCAGGACGTAGTGGCCGACGGCCGCCGGGCGCCGCAGGGTGAACTCCAGCCAGGCGCGGTCGCCGTGGCCCAGCCACTTGTGCCATGAGTCGTGCAGCAGGTTTTCCGCGACCTCGCCCACCTCCGCGAACTCGCTGTGCGCCCGGACCTTGGTGACCAGGTCGGTCACCTCGGCCTCCGGGCCGGGCTCGGCGGCCAGCAGCGACACCGCGCCCGAGTGCCCCGACGGATCACCCCAGATGACCCGCTCGACGGGCGGCCCCCCGTCCTCGATCAGCAGGCGCAACTCCTGGTGGAGACCCGGGCCGCCGGACCCACCGCCCTCCACCGTGCGAAAGCGGTGCATCACCTCCTCCAGCGCGCTGTCCCGCAGCGGCGAGCGGCCCTCCAGCACCCCCCGGTACTCGGTGAGCCTGCCGTCGGCGGCCCGGCGGTGCCCGTAGAACTCCGTCATCGCCGGCTGGAAACCGATCGACGCCTCCGCGCCGTCCTGCCGGCGCCAGGCGAGGCGGACCGGCAGCGAGCCCTCGCCCCGGTCGAGATGGACCAGCAGCCGCGGGGCGGGCCGCCATTCGGCGGAGCCCGGGGCGCGCCACTCGGTGCGGTAGGCGCACACCGCCGCCTCGGCGGGCCGCTCCTCCGCCATGAGGTGTGTACGGGCGCAGATGCGGGAGGGCTCGACGGTGATCCGGTACAGCCAGAGCAGACCGCGCGCCTCGGCGCAGCCGCGGACGCACAGCGTGTTCAGGCCCGTCACGAGCGCCTCACCGGGGACCGCGAAGGCCACCTCCCGGGGGCGGGCGCCACCGGGCACGGTGAACCGCGAGATCACCGCATGCCCGTTGACGGTGATGTCGATGGGCGCCCATCCCAGGGACTCCCCCAGCGGTGAGACCCGCGCGATCAGGGTCAGCGTCAGCTGCTCCGGCAGTTCGCCGCCGTCCAGCGCGAAGTCGAGCTCGACACGTCCGCCCGCGCCGATCGCGAGACGGTCCCGGTCGGGATGGCACCGCACGTACCGGGCCGTGCCATTGCCGAATCGAGGCGGATCGATGGTGAAATCCGCAAAAGTCGCTCGCACGCTGTGCTCCTGATAGGGCCATCTGGTCCATTGACATGTCGTCGGGGCATGGGTGCGGGTGGCCTCACCACACCCGGATGCTGCCGATGCTAGGGCGGCCGACCGGCACCGTCCGTGATCCGCGACGATCACTAGGGGGATGCGGGTCGGCCCCTCCCTCCCCCGCGCAGCACGGCCCCGAGGACGGCGGGGCGCATCAGCGCGGTGGGCGCGGCGACCATCGACATCACCTCGTGCAGGGCCTTGCAGACCCCCGGGTCGACGGTGGCCCGCCGGATGACCCGGTCCAGATAGCGGTGCTGGGCCCGCACCCCCACTCCGGCGGGGCCGCCCGTGGTGGTGGGGAAGCGCACGTCCTCGCTTGAGGACAGCATCCACGCGGTGTCCGTGGCGGCCGCGATGCCCTTACGGGCGGTGTGCGCCGTGCGGTGGCCGATGCCGCCGTGGCGCTCGGCGGCGGCCCGCAGGGCGCGGGCACCGAGCGCGGACACGGTGATGCCCTGGCCGTAGACCGGGTTGAAGGTGCACACGGCGTCGCCGATGACGACCAGCCCCCGCGGCGCCCGGCGCTCGTAGTGACGCCGCACACCGGGGCCGGGCCAGAAGCCACGGACCGCACCGGCGGGCTCGGCCCCGGCCAGCAGCTCGCGCAGGCTCGGGTCCCGCAGCAGACGCAACTGCCGGTCGAAACCGGCCACACCAGGCTCGGCCTGCGCTCCGCGCATGCTGCCGACGCTGGCGATCCACCGGCCGCCCTCCACGGGCAGCACCACGCCGAGCCTGGGCGCGTCGGGGGCCTTGGTCTGCAGATAGAGCGCGTCGAAGCCCGGATCCGCCCCGGCGGGGCGGTGGTACATCCGGCTGGCGTACGACACGCCCGCGTCGACGCGCTCCTCGGCGGTGTGCGGGCAGCCCAGCCGGGCCAGCCAGGCGGGGACCGAGGAGGTGCGCCCGGAGGCGTCGACCACCATCTCCGCGCGCAGCTCGCGCACCCGGGCGCGGGCGTCGCCCCGCGCCCGGACCTGGACGCCCGTCAGCTCGCCCGGGGTGCCGAGGAGTCCGACGACGTCGGTGTTCTCCAGCCATCGCACCGTGGGCTCGGCGCGCACCCGGCGCAGCACCGTGTGGTCGAGCAGCGGTCTGGTGCAGGAGAGGAACGCGACCTCGCTCTCGTACTCCGCGAGCCACCCGGCCGCGCTGAGCCAGCGCACGCCCGACATCGGCACCCGCACCGCGCCGGCGGCCAGCAACTCCTCGCGCGCGCCGGGCATCAGCTCCTCCAGCGCCCGATGCCCGGCCTCGAGCAGCAGATGTGCGTGACGCGCCTGCGGAACGCCCGAGCGGAACGCGGGCCCCTCGGGATAGCGGTCACGCTCGACTATGACAATGCGCTCGGCATATCCCCGCAGCGCCCATGCGGCCAGCAGCCCGGCGAGACCTCCACCGATCACCACCGCGGTCCCTCGCTCCGCACCTTCCCCCGGTACCCCCATACTACGGAGCGTAGTGCAGAATCATCCGAGCGTCACCACCCCCAAGGGT
The DNA here is from genome assembly GCF_055597465.1 of Streptomyces yongxingensis. NCBI lineage: Bacteria > Bacillati > Actinomycetota > Actinomycetes > Kitasatosporales > Streptomycetaceae > Streptomyces > Streptomyces yongxingensis. Next base: position 10,207,401 of record NZ_CM145717.1, on the reverse strand, counting down.
GGCAAAGACAACCGCGGCGGCGACTCAGGCGCCTTCGGCCGCCTCGGTGATGAAGGTGTCGAGCACTCCGTCGGCGATGCGGACCGGGCCCTCGGGGCGGGTCTCGCCCGGGAGGGTGCGGATCTCCCCGGCCCGCCGCGCGTCGGCCGCCGCCTCGGCGAACCACCGCGCCGCCCGGGCGTCATGGCCGTCGAGACGGGCGCCCAGCGCGTCCAGGGTGCGCCCGAAGGCGCGCCCCCACAGCGACAGCGCGTCCAGCCAGGGCGCACAGTCCGCCACGAATCCCCGGTCCGCGACACCCGCTCTGATGCGCTCGGGGGCGGCGGCGAGCAGGTGCGCGTATGGACGCAGCTCCCGCAGGGCCGCTCGCTCGCGCCCCGCCTCCCAGGCGGTGTGGAACCGGTCGAGCCGGGCGGCGAGTTCGGGGGCCTGCGGCTGCCAGGGTTCGGCGCCGAAGGTGGGTGCGAGGTGCTGGGTGTCGAAGAAGGCCAGCAGCGAGCGAACGGTCCCGTCCGTACGGCCCGGGTGCGCGCCGGGGCCGTCCCCGGCCAGGTAGCGCGCGGCGGCCTCCCATGTGCGGGTGGCGTCGTAGCCGGTGTCGTTCCAGGCGAAGTCCGCTCCGCCGAAGAGGGCGACCTTGCTGGCGGCGGCCTGGTTCATCGGGTTGAGGACCAGACCGGAGAGCTGCCGATGCAGTCCGGGCTCACGGGCGTCGTAAGGAGCGAGCAGCAGCCGCCCCTCGGCCTGGCCGTAGTCGTTGACCGGGTAGTTGTCCCAGACGAAGACCTTGCGGCCCCACACGGTGGCGGCCCGCTCCGCGTCGGCCACGGTGATCCGCGGCGGCACCACATCGGTTCCGGTCCACATCACCTCGACCCGCGAGTCCAGCCGCTCGCGCAGCACGCGCTTGTACGGGGTGTCGGTGACGTCCCCGTACTCGGTCGGCACCATCTGGAGCGGCCGGGTGCCCGCCCGCTCGTCCAGGAAGGTCTTCTGCACCGTGTTGAGCAGGTCGGACTGGGCCTCGGCGGCGGCCTCCGCCGAGGGGTTTCCGTAGGCGGCGCGGTCGGATTCGCAGTTCCATCGGGTGTAGCTGATGTCGTCCAGCGGCATGGAGAAGCTGCGCACCCCGAGGTCGTAGACCGCGTCCAGCTTGGCCTCCAGCGCGGCGATGTCGGCGGGGTCGCTGTAGCAGATGGAGTTGCCCGGGGAGACGGCGAAGGTGAACCGCACATGGTGGTCGGTGGCCTGCCGGACGAGCTCGCCGAGCTCGGCGAGTTTGGCGGCCGGATACGGCTCGCGCCACCTCTCGCGGTGGTACGGGTCGTCCTTCGGCGCGTAGATGTAGGTGTTCATCTTGACGTCCCCGTAGAACGCCAGCTGGTCCATCCGCTCGGCGTGGGTCCAGGGGCTTCCGTAGAAGCCCTCGATCACCCCGCGCAGCGGCATCAGCGGATGGTCGGTGACCGAGACGGACGCGATCGTCCGGTGGCCGGACACCAGCTGACGCAGCGTCTGCGCCGCGTAGTACGTCCCGTCCGAGTCGGCGCCCGCGAGCGCCACCGAGCCGCGCCCCGCGGCGAGTGCGTAGCCCTCGGCGGGCAGCGGGCCGGGCACCCGTCCCCCGGCGGCCCGAAGCGCCCGCGCGACCCGTGGCTCGGCGATCCGGCCGACGGTCACGGTCAGCTTCGGCCCGGGGCCGTCCTGGAGCCGCGAGGCCCCCGCGCGGCGCAGCACGGAGGTGACGAGATCGCGGGTCGGACGGTCCACACCGTCCGATACGACGAGGCGGACGCGGGCGGGGACGTGGACGTCCGCTCCGATACGGGACATCTCCTGTGGGCGCGGGGTGACGACCGGCAGGGGCCGTGGCGCGGTGGCGGCCGCAGCGGCGACCGCGCCGGTGGGCAACAGCAGGGCGAGGAGGGTGAACAACACCGTGACGGGTGCCAGGGTTCTGGAGCGACTGCGCATGGGACATCTCCTCCGTGGCGTTCGGTGGCCTTCGGGGCCGGTGCGGTGCCGTGCGGTGCGGTGATGCCGGGGGTGGTGTGCGGTGTGCCGTGCGCGGAGCGAGCCCGCGGCGGGCCCGGCGTATCCCTACCCAGCGATGGGCACAGATGATCGGCCCGCCGTCGGTCGTCAAGCGCCGTGCCGGTCGGGCCACTTACGGGGTGCCCGTCGAACCACGCGGCGGAGCCGCATGTCAATGCCGCGCGAAGGGGCGCAGCCCCGGTATCGGGGCCTGGGGCGCAGCCCCGGTTTCGGGAAGGGGCGGGGAGGGGAACAGCCCGCCGCAGGCGTCACGATCCGTCGGACACCCCTTGGGCCGAGGCGCCCGGAGGGCGAGGCCACCGGCGGGCCGGGTCACCGGCGAAACCGAGGCGCCGTCACCCCTTGAGCAACGCGTCGACCACTCGGCCGAAGAGCAGCCGGCCGGACCAGGCCGTGGGCGGGTCCAACAGGCGGGGCAGTCCCCGGAGTCGCGCCTCCTCGCGCCACACCACCTCGGATCCGCCACCCCGGGGGCACACCTCGATCTCGGCCCATCCGAGGACCACCGAGCCGCGCTTCTCCAGCCTGCAGTTGCCCGGAGTGTCCCCGGTGGGCGGGTCCCAGCGCACGACCTCCATGGGGTCGTCGAATCCGGCGCGGCCGACACCGGTGCGCACCACGACCACGGTGCCCACCCGGGTCGGCCCCGCCGGGCGCACGGTGACGCCGCTCAGCGGCACATGGGCGCCGTGGCGCGGCCAGTCGGTGAGCCGTCGCCAGGTCTCGCCGACGGGCAGTGGGGAGCGCCGCTCGATACGGAAGGGGGCCACAGCGGGATCGTAGGCGATCGGCGGCCGGGCAGGCGGTCGTGGCGGCGGCACGCCGAGCGCGTCGTCCCCGCCGTGTGGCGGCGGAGGCCATTGACAGCCCGGATCCGCCTGTTACCTTCCACAGAAGAAGAGAGATCCTACCTTTCTGGTCCGGCATAGACGTAAGTCGCCCCACCAGAGGGATCCTCGCAGCTCAAGCAGGTCCAGACCTTCCAACACGTCGGATCTCCATGGCTCCACAGGAGAAGGAGAACGAGAGATGAAGAGACTCGCCGCAGGCGCGGCGCTCACCCTCGCCGCCGTCTTCGCGTTATCGCACGTGCCGCAGGCGGCCGCCGCCCCCGCGCAGGGGACGGCCACCACCGCGGCACCGGTGTTCAGCGTGATGGACTACGGCGCGAAGGCCGACGGTTCGTCCAATGACTCGGCCGCCATCGAGAAGGCCATCACGGCGGCCAACAGCGCCGGGGGCGGAATCGTCCGCTTCCCGTCCGGGCAGTACAAGTCCAAGAACACCGTCCACCTCAAGAGCGAGGTGACCCTCCAACTGGACTCCGGGGCCACGATCCTCGGTTCGAGCGCGGACACCTACGACAAGCCCGAGTCCAATCCGAACGACGACTACCAGGACTACGGCCACAGCCACTTCCACAACGCGATGTTCTACGGCGACAAGCTCACCAACATCGGGTTCACCGGTTCGGGCACCATCGACGGCGCGGGCAACCTCATCACCGGCACCCCCGACTCCGGCGAGGCGGACAAGATCATCTCACTGACCCGCTGCGACGGGCTGACCCTCGACGGGATCACCCTGCGGCGCGGTGGCCACTTCGCGGCGCTCATCAACGGCTGCGACAACGTGACCTCGGACCACCTCACCATCGACACGGCGAGCGACCGCGACGGCTGGAACATCATCAGCACCACCAATGTGACCATCACCCATGCCGATATCGCCGCCAACGACGACGCGCTCGTCTTCAAGAGCGACTACGCCCTGGGCGCCAAGCTGTCCAACGGCCATGTGAGGGTGACCGATTCACATCTCTCCGCGAAGTGCTGCAACGCCCTGATGTTCGGCTCCGAGACCTGTGGTGACTTCTCGGACTACACCTTCCAGGGCATCACCATCACGGGTGCGGACAAGTCCGGGCTCGGCATGGTCTCGATGGACGGCGCCAACATCTCCGATGTGCACTATCGCGACATCACCATGACCAATGTGCACTCCCCCATCATGCAGAAGATCGGGACGAGAAAACGGTGTGGCGGAAATCCGGGAGTCGGCCACATCAGCGACATCACCTACGACAACATCACCGGGACCGGGAACACCCCCTCCTTCAGCCCGACGCTGTGGGGCGAGTCCGGTGGCAATCACATCAGCGGTGTCACCTTCAACCATGTGAATCTCACCGTGCCCGGCGGCAACGGCACCATGTCCACCGGCGTTCCCAGCAACACTGCCGACGACTACAACCCGAAGAGCATCGGCACCCGCCCCGCCTTCGGCTGGTATCTGCACAACGCGGATCACATCACCTTCAACGACAGCTCGGTGCGGTTCGCCAAGAACGACGGCCGTCCGGCGGTCATCGCGAACTCCGGGAGCGCGCTGCGCTTCAACCACTTCACCGCACAGCGCGGCAGCGACAGCCCGGCGGACGTCATCGTCCAGAACATGTCCGGCTATTGCCTCGCCGACAGCGCCAACACCTCCGGCGGAGCGCTGCGGGTGAGCACCAACGGATCCAGCGAGAACTGCTCCTCATGACCCACGACGGCTGACCACACCCCCATCGGGGCGGGCAGCGGTTCCGGCCACCGGCGCCCGCCCCTTCCCGGCCGGTGAATACACGGCGGGGAGCGTCGGCGCCTACACCATGTCGGCCAGGTCGCGCAGGCCCTCCGGAAGCGGCCCGGTGTGCACCACGCCCAGCCGCTGGGTGGCCCGGGTCAGCGCCACATAGAGGTCGCTGGTGCCGAACTCCGCGGGCTCGGCCACGATCACGGTGTCGAACTCAAGACCCTTGGCCTGCCGGGGGTCGAGCAGCACCACCGCGCTGGTCAGGTCCGGGGACCGGCCGGTGGACGCCTGCGGGAGCGCGGCCGACAGCGCGTCATGGCGGTCCTTCGGGGCGATCACCGCGAGACGGCCCTCGGTGCGGGTCTCCCGTGCCACGGCCGCGGCCACCGCACCGGGCAGAGCGCCGGTGTGCTCCGCCCACGGCCGCACCCCGGTGGCGCGGACCGAGCGCGGCGGCTCGAAGGCGGGGTCGACGGTACGGGCCACCCGCGCCGCGACCTCCATGATCTCGGTCGGGGTGCGGTAGTTGACGCCGAGCCGGCTGTGCTCCCAGCGGTCGCCGACGTACGGCTCCAGGATCGAGGACCAGGAGCCGCAGCCACCCGGCTCCGCGGTCTGCGCGGGGTCGCCGACCAGGGTCATCGAACGGGTCGGGCTGCGCCGCATCAGCAGCCGCCACGCCATCGCGGACAGCTCCTGGGCCTCGTCCACGATGATGTGGCCGAAGGCCCAGGTGCGGTCGGCGGCGGCGCGTTCGGCGGCGCTGCGGTGGTCGCGCTCCTCGGCCCGGTCGGCCAGCCGCTCGGCGTCGATGAGGTCGTGGGCGGCCAGCACCTCCGACTCCTCGTCCTCGCGGTCCTCGAACTCCTGGGTGCGGGAGCCGTAGGAGAGGTCGAGGACACCCTGTGCGTACTCGATGCGCTCCTGGCGCTCGGCCTCCGCGGCGGCGCGGGCCGCCGCGTCGTCGTGGCCGAGGAGTTCGGCGGCCTCGTCCAGCAAAGGGACGTCGGCGGGGGTCCATTCGCCGTCGGTGCGGCGGATCGCGGCGGCGTCGGCGTCGGAGAGGTGGACGGGGTCGCCGAGGAAGTCGGCCACGAGCTGCTGCGGGGTGAGCGCCGGCCACAGCTCCGCGATGGCCGCGTGCACCTCGGGGTTGACCGCGATCGCCTTGCCGAGCTGGGCGACGTCGTCGGCGCCGAGGAGGTTGGGCCCGCCGAAGGGGTCCGCGCCGATCCGGTCCACGAGCTGGTCGGTGAGGGCGTCGATGACCCGGAAGGCGAAGTGCGGACGGGCGAGGTTGTGCGGCAGGCCGGTCTCCCGGGCCTTGTGGCCCGCCTCGGACGCGATGTCCCTGTCCAGTACCAGATCGCCGTCGTCGTGCTCGATGACGATCGCGGGGTCGGGCAGCGTCTGCCGGTCCCGTACGAAGCGGGCCAGCGCATCCGCCATCTGCGCGCTCCCCTTGACCTCGGCGGCCTCGGGGGTGTCGGTGCCGGTGGCCGTCACACCGGGGAAGAGCTCGCCGAGCGTGGCCAGGAGCACACCGGTCTCGCCGAGCGAGGGCAGCACCTCGCCGATGTAGCCGAGGAACGCCGGGTTGGGCCCGACGATCAGCACCGCGCGGCGGGCCAGCGACTCCCGGTGCGCGTAGAGCAGATACGCGGCGCGGTGCAGCGCCACGACGGTCTTGCCGGTGCCGGGGCCGCCCTCCACGACGTGGACCCCGTGGTGCGGGGCGCGGATGATCTGGTCCTGTTCGGCCTGGATGGTCTGCACGATGTCATGCATCCGGCCGGTCCGCGCGGCGTCGAGCGCGGCGAGCAGCACGGCGTCCGCGTCGGATCCCTCATGCCCGGTCCGTATGGTGTCCGAGAGGTCCAGGATCTCGTCGTGCAGCCCGGTGACCTTGGGGCCCTCGGTGGTGATGTGGCGCCTGCGGCGCAGCCCCATGGGAGTGTGCCCGGTGGCGAGGTAGAACGGACGCGCCACATCGGCCCGCCAGTCGATGACCAGCGGGGTGCGGTCCGCGTCATCGCGCCGGATGCCGATGCGGCCGATGTGGTAGTCGCGGCCGTCGCGGAACAGCAGCCGGCCGAAGCACAGCCCCCGCTCCCCCGCCTCGAACGCGGCGAGCAGCCCGGACCGCTCGGCCACCAGCACATCGCGCTCCAGCCGCGCCTGGAAGGTGGTGCCCTCCAAGGACAGGGCCTCGGTCACCGACTCCTCGGCTCGTGCCCTGAGCTCGGCGAGGCGCCCGTTGAGCAGATCAAGGAATTCTTGCTCACGGTCCCATTCCTCGTTTGACAATTCGACTCCCGCCGGGATACGATGACTTCATCAGGTTTCCTCATGCCGTAAATGCAATGGCACAAGGAAATCCCCAATATACGCCGAGAAACGCCCCGGCCGTCAAGGCAGCCGGGGCGTTTCTCTGTTTTATGGCCTCATTTCACCTGGATGACGTGTTTGCCGCGGACACCGCCGGCTTCCATCGCTCGATGGGCCTTTGCGATGTCGGAGAGCGGATGAACGGTGTCGACGACCGGCCGGATCGCCCCGTTCTCCACATACGCGGCGAGGTCCGCGAAGAGCTGGTGCAGGGGGTTTCCCGAGAAGAACCGCACCCGCCGTGCGCCGTGCACGGTAGAGAGGAGCATGGAGCCCAGTGAGGACAGCGGGCGGTCGGTGTCGAAGGCGATGGCCACCATCCGCCCGCCGGGCGCGAGCAGCCCGCGGTAGGCGCCGAGCTCGGTGCCCACCGTGTCCAGCACCGCGTCGAACGGCCCGAGGGCGGCCGGGCCGGTGGTCCGGTAGTCATGCGCCTCATCGGCTCCGAGCTCCCGGACGAGGTCGAGCGTCTTCGCCCCGGCGAGCGCGGTGACATGGGCGCCGAGCGCGTGTCCGAGCTGGACGGCGACGCTGCCGACACCGCCGGCCGCGCCACGCACCAGCAGCCGCTCGCCACTCAGCAGGCCGATCTTGTCGCGCAGCGCCGTGATGGCCGTGGTGCCGACCCCGGGCAGGGCCGCGGCCCGGACGAGATCGATGCCCTCGGGGGCGTAGGAGAGCTGACGGGGCCGGACGGCCACGTACTCGGCGGCCGCCCCGAACCTGAAGTGCGGCATCGTGCCCCACACCCGTTCACCCACCGCGAGATGGCGCACGGAGGAGCCCACCTCGGCGATCTCCCCGGCGATGTCGATGCCGGTGCCCTGCGGGAACTTCCGCCCGGTCACCAGTTTCACCTTGCCCGCCCGGCCCGAGAGCTCGCCGCCGTTCACGCTCGTGGCGTGCACGCGCACCAGCACCTCGCCCGGACCGGCCACCGGCTTCGGCAGTGTGCCCTCGTACAGCACCTCGGGAGGTCCGTACCGGTCGTACCGCGCCGCGCGCATCTCACTCATCGTCCTCATCGTCCCTTTCGCACATCGGGGTTGCCGCCACGCTAATGCGCGCGAAAGGGGAAACCGCCCGGTCGGCGTAAGGTGAGAAACATGCCTGCTCACGTCTCTCATATAGGGCCCGCCACCGGTGTTCGGGACGCCGGAAGGCCGGGGTTGCGGTCCGACGCGGCGTCCAACCGCCGGCGCGTCCTCGAGGCGGCCCGGACGCTGTTCGTCTCGCGTGGGCTCGATGTGCCGATGGCCACCATCGCCCGTCGTGCCGGGGTCGGGGTGGCCACGCTCTACCGGCGCTTCCCCACCCGGGAGGCACTGGTCACGGAGGTGTTCTCGGACGAGTTCTCCGCCTGTGCGGCGATCGTCGACGACGCCCTGGCCGACGACGACGCGTGGCGGGCCTTCCGCCGGACCGTCGAGACGGTGTGTGCTTCGCAGACGCGGGACCGGGAGTTCAACGACGCCTTGCTGTCGTCGTTCCCCGACACGGTCGGCTTCGAGCGGGAGCGGCTGCGCCTCGAAGAGGGCTTCGCCGAGGTGGTCCGGCGCGCCAAGGCCGCAGGACGGCTGCGCGAGGACTTCGACGTGTCCGACCTGAGCCTCGTCTTCATGGCCAACAGAGGTGTCATCGGCGACGCCGCGACCGCACCGGCCGCGTCCCGGCGGCTGGTCGCCCACCTCCTGCGGTCCTTCGAGGCGGGGCGGGCCGCACCGGCCCGCCCCCTCCCGCCACCCGCCCCGCTGGGGCTGGGCCGGTTGCCCCGGACGCCCGGGGGATGAGCTATCGGGCGGTGCCGAAGTCCTGCGTCCAGTAGTTGCCGGGCTGTGCCAGGCCGACGCCGATCTCCTTGAAGTCGCAGTTCAGGATGTTGGCCTTGTGGCCGGAGCTGTTCATCCAGCCCTCCATGACGCTCTTGGGCGATTCATAGCCGTAGGCCACGTTCTCGCCGTAGGCGCTCCAGGAGTAGCCCGCGCGCTCGATCCGGTCGCCCGGGGAGGAGCCGTCGGAGCCGGTGTGCGACATGTTGCTGTGGGCCGCCATGTCCTCGCTGTGGTCCTGGGCGGCCTTGGTCAGCTTCTCGTTCACGGTCAGCGGCTTGCAACCGGCCTTGGCGCGCTCGCTGTTGACGAGATCCACCACTTCCTGCTGGTCGCCGGCGGCCGCGGAGGTGGCGGAGGGGGAGCCGGCGGGTGCGGCGGACTGCGACGCCATCGCGGCCGAGGGAACGCCCACGGCGGCCACGGCGAGCGTGGCGATGGCTATCTTGCGGCGGTGCGTCGTGCTGCTGCGGTGCTTGCTCATTCGGGACCTCACACTCGGTTGAGGCCCGTCATTCTTGGAGCCGTCCGCCACACGGGCAACACACGTGTTCGTACGACACGAGTTCGTAGCGAGGGCGGAACTTGCGCTCAGCGGCGAGTCATGCTGAGCGGGTTCCGGGGAAGGCCGCGGTGGCACGACGCGCCATCAGAAATCGCGGCAACCAGGCGAGTGGGTGGCGGGTCCGCGGTGCCGGAGGTCGGGGCGACAGGGAATCCGCCATGTCCGACAGGGAAGACAAAGACCACTATGCCGCCTAGTCGGTATGCACCGCTACGCCCCCTTTACTCCGGCGCTCGGTGTGAGAGATGTCATGACATGGCGGTGGCGGTCAGCGGCGGTAGATGGTGATCGAGTGGCCGACCTCGTCGATCGGCTCGCTGCCGTCGATCAGCGCCGCCAGTCGGCCGGTGGCCTGGGCGATCGAGGAGTCCGAGACCACCAGCAGCCCGCGCACCTCGTCCGGGGCGGCCCGGCGCGGGTCGGAGGCGTGGATGCCGTAGGCGGACGGCACACCGCTGCCCTTGTAGACGAGCCAGATCCGCTCGCCCCGGTAGCGCTCGCGGAGGCGGTCGGCCAGCCGCCCCAGGTCCTGCCCCCAGTCGACGTTCGAGTCGTGCAGCCTCAGATGGGTTCGGGACGGGCCGCCGAACGCCTCGTTGGAGTACGGCAGGTAGTACGGATACGTCCGCAGCGAGCTGACCGCGACGAACAGCACCAGCGCCAGCGTGGCCCCGTACGCCCATCGCCGCCGCACGGCCATCAGCCCGGCCGCCGCCACCGCCAGGAACATCGGCAGGAAGATGGCGTACCGCACCCCGAGGTTGCGGGCCCCGTCCAGAGCGGCGAGCAGCAGAGCGGCCGCGGGGACGAGCACATACGGCGCGGCGGGCCGCAGCCGGGGCGCCACCAGCATCGTGACCGCCCCGGCCGACCAGAGCGCGAGCATGCCCAGGGGTGTCTTCACCAGCAGCGCGACGGGCAGGTAGTACCACAGCGACCCGAGGTAGCGGCGGCCGAGCAGAAAGCCACGCCAGGTGTCCTGCTCGAAGCCGAACTGGACGCGCATCCCGTCGCGGTACGCCTCCGGGAGCGGCAGCCAGTGCACGGCGAGCCCGCGCAAGCCCTGGACGGTGGGCACAGGCTCGGTGGGCGTCCAGCGCAGCCGGGGGTCGACCAGGAAGTAGGTGGTCCACACCACGGCCACCGCGATCAGCGCCACGGCCACCGCCGCCGCCACTCCGATCCCGAGCGACCGCACGTGGTCGCGCGGTGTGCGGTGGTGCGTACGGCGTGCGTACCAGACGGAGAGCACGGCCAGGAGCAGCAGCACCGGGACCGCGGCCAGCATGCTCATCTTCGTGGCCAGAGCGGCGCCGAGCACCACCCCCGCGAGTGGGAGGTGCCATCGTGGCCGCCGCCGCGCCCGCCACAGCAGCCAGACCGACGTCAGCAGGAAACCGGCCGCCGGTACGTCGAGCGTGGCGAGGGAACCGTGCGCGATGACGTCCGGCGAGAAGGTGTACAGGGCGAGCGCCACCGCCCCGCCCACGGGGCCGGTCAGTTCGCGGGCGAACGCGAACACCACCAGCCCGAACAGCAGCGTCAGCGCGATCATCGGCAGCCGTGCGCACAGCATCAGCCGCCAGGGGTCGTTCCCCGCCTCGTACAGCACATGCCGCCCGAGCGCCGTCTGGTCACCGGTGAACCCGTCGCCGAGGTGCGGCCGGGCGAACGCCACCCCCGTCGCGATGATGAGCTTGCCCAGCGGTGGGTGCTCGGGGTTGTACCGCACCCGGTGATGGTGCAGGGAGTCCACCGCCGCGCCGACGTACACCGGCTCGTCGATGGTCGGCGTCTGCTCCACCGCCGTGGTGACCATCGCGACCGCCATCTGGACGAGGAGCGCCGCGACCGCGGCCACCACCAGCCACCGCCGGTGCCGCGCCGGCGCCGCCGACCACCGGCCCTTCGGCCCGCCGACGGTCCTGGTCACGCTGTCGATCACACCGGCCCACCGCATAGCGACAGACGCTAACGCCCTCGTGCCCCCGCATCCGGCATCCGCCCGAAACTTGCGCCAAGTCCGCAAACAGGGCCGGACGTTGCCGTGGGCGTCGTCTCACCGGCTGCTAACCGGCCGCTAACCGGCCGCTAACCGGCCGCGGGCCAGCCGTGTTCGAGGAGGGCGAAGGCGGCCTCGATGGCCTGCCGGGGGTCGGCCCGGCCCCGGGCGAAGCTGACGGCTTCCAGCGCGAAGTGGGCGAGCGCCGCACACCCGGGGTCGTCCTCGGGGGCGCCGGTGGCCTCGGCGATGGCGGCGGCGAGAGCGGCCTCGTGGCGCATCCACATGCGGCGGCCGTACTCCCGCAGCGCCGGGGTGCTCTCCGTCAGCTCGACGAACCGCGCCATCGCGGGGTCGCCCGTGCCGTCGGAGTGCATCCGCAGCGTGTGCTCGCGCAGGGCCCGGGGGACGGACATCCCCTCGGGCCGGTCGCGCACGACGGCTATGAGCGCGGCTTCCCGGTCGGAGTCCTGGTCGAAGAGCAGGGCCTCCTTGCTGGGGAAGTGCTTGAAGACCGTGGTGGTGGAGACGTCGGCGGCCTCCGCGATGTCCCGCACGCTCACCTGGTCGAAGCCGCGGTCGAGGAACAGCCTCAGGGCCGCGTCCGCCAGCGCCTGGCGGGTGGCGGCCTTCTTGCGCTCACGGCGCCCCATCGTCTCGCTCACGGGGACCACCCTACCCGCAGGTGGACCGAATAGAAAAGTTGAGTCGTTGCACTTTTTTAGTCGGTGTGCTCTTCTGTTCGGGACCCCGCCCTTTCGGCCCCGTCTTTCGGAACCCCGCTCTTTCGGAACCCCGCGCCGAGCGCGTTGAGAAGGAAGTGATCAGCCATGTCCGTATCCGACGCACCGCTGTCCGGCAGTTCCGCCCCGCCGGAGGCCACCCCGAAAAGCGTCCGTCTGGCCCTGCTCGGTGTGCTGCTCGCGATGCTGCTGTCGATGCTCGACTCCACGATCGTCGGCACCGCGATGCCGACGATCGTCGGCGACCTCGGCGGCCTGGAGCACATCTCCTGGGTGGTGACCGCCTACACCCTGGCCACCGCCGCCTCCACCCCCGTCTGGGGCAAGTTCGGCGATCTGTACGGCCGCAAGCAGATGTATCTGATCGCCGTCGTCGTCTTCGTGCTCGGCTCGGCGCTGTCCGGCGCGGCCCACACGATGACCCAGCTGATCGTCTTCCGGGCGCTGCAGGGCCTGGGCGCGGGCGGGATCGGCGCCGGCGCCTTCGCCCTGATCGCCTCGCTGGTGCCACCCCGGGAGCGGGGCCGCTACCAGGGCATGACCGCCTCCATCATGGCCATCGGCACCATCGGCGGCCCGCTGCTCGGCGGCTTCGTCACCGGCCACCTCGGCTGGCGCTGGGCCTTCTTCATCAATCTGCCGCTCGGCGTCCTCACCCTGGTCTGGTGCCAGCTGATGCTGCGGCTGCCCGCCACCCGCGCCAAGGCCCGCATCGACTGGCCGGGCATCACCGTGATGACGACGACCGTGTGCGCCCTCACCCTGGCCGCCACCTGGGCCGGCTCCACCTACGCGTGGACCTCGTGGCAGATCCTGGGCCTGTTCGCCCTGGCCGCGGTGGGCGTGGCCGCCTTCGTGGCGCGGCAGCGGCGCGCGGCCGAACCCCTCATGCCGCTGCGCATCTTCACCGGACACCGCAACTTCTCCCTGGCGTCCTCGCTGATCCTGGTGGGCGGGGTGGTGATGTTCGGCTGCTCGCTGTATCTGCCGCTGTACCAGCAGACCGTCCAGGGCGTCTCCGCCTCCCGCTCCGGTCTGCTGCTGCTCCCCCTGATGATCCCCGTGGTGATCATGTCCCAGGTCGGTGGCAAGGTCATGTCCGCCACCGGCCGGTACAAGGTCTTCCCCATCGTGGGCACCGTCTGCATGGCGGTCGGCCTGTTCCTGCTGGCCACCATGGACACCACGACCTCCCGCACGGCCACCGGCTGCTTCATGGCCCTGGTGGGCACGGGCATGGGCTGCCAGATGCAGATGGTCACCACGATCGCGCAGAACAGTGTGGAGATGCGCGACATGGGAGCCGCCTCCGCGTCGGTCACCCTCTTCCGCACCATCGGCGGCTCCCTGGGCGTGGCGGTCTTCGGTTCGCTCTTCACCGGCGCCGTGCGGGGCCACGCGCCCGCCGGGGCGGAGGCGGGCGAGGTCCGGCCCGATCCGGCGGCGCTGGCCCGGCTGCCGGAGTCCGTCAGGGACGGCTATCTCCACGCGGTGGCCACCGGCACCCAGCGGATCTTCCTGACCGCGGCCGTCGTGTGCACCGTGGCCTTCATCGCCGCCCTGTGCGTCCAGGAGGTCCCGCTGCGGGGCAGGCCGGGCCCGGCGGCCCAGCCGCAGAAGGCCGAGGAGGCCCCCAGCCCGGCCGCCCCGTAGTGCCCGGGGCCGTCAGCTCAGGGCGGGGATGACCTCCTTCTCGTAGGCGTCGATCGTGGACTCCACACCGTCGTGCATCGCATACAGGGCGAACTGGTCCACGCCCAGGTCACGCAGCTGCTTGAGCTTCTCGATCTGGGCGTCGGCCGGGCCGAGGAGGCAGAAGCGGTCGACGATCTCGTCGGGCACGAAGGCGGTGTCCGGGTTGCCGGTGCGGCCGTGGTGGGCGTAGTCGTAGCCCTCACGGGCCTTGATGTACTCGGTCAGTTCGGCCGGCACCATGCGGGAGCTCTGACCGTAGCGCGTCACCAGGTCGGCGACATGGTTGCCGACCATGCCACCGAACCAGCGGCACTGCTCGCGGGCGTGGGCCAGATCGTCGCCCACATACGCGGGGGCGGCGACGCAGATGGTGACCGCGTCGGGGTCGCGTCCGGCCTCGGCGGCGGCGTCCCGTACCGCCTTGACCATCCACTCCGTCAGATAGGGGTCGGCGAGTTGCAGGATGAAGCCGTCGGCCTGACGGCCGGTCAGTGCGAGGGCCTTGGGACCGTACGCCGCCATCCACACCGGCAGCCTGCCGCTCCTCACCCAGGGCAGACGCAGGGTGTTGCCGTCCACCGTGGCCTCACGGCCCTCGGCCAGCTCCTTGATGGTGCGCATGGCCTCGCCGAGGCGGGCCAGGGTGTTGGGCTTGCGGCCGGCCACCCGCATCGCGGAGTCGCCGCGGCCGATACCGCAGACCGTACGGTTGCCGTACATGTCGTTGAGGGTGGCGAAGGTGGAGGCGGTCACCTCCCAGGTGCGGGTGCCGGGGTTGGTGACCATCGGCCCGACGATCAGCCGCTCGGTGTGTTCGAGGATGCGGCTGTAGATGACGAACGGCTCCTGCCACAACACGGCCGAGTCGAACGTCCAGCCATAGGTGAATCCCGCGTCTTCCGCGCGCCGCATCCGGTCGACGACCGCGGAGGCGGGGGGATCGGTCTGCAGGACGATTCCGAAGTCCATCGCATGCTCCGTGTGGTGGGCGCTAGAGGTACTGGCAGATGGCGCGGGGCAGATACCGGCCGTGGCCGGTCCGGCCGAGGTACGCGTCGCCGTCGACGACGACGTGTCCCCGGGAGAGGACGGTGCGCACCCGCCCGGTGATCTGCTTGCCCTCGTACGCCGAGTAGTCGACGTTCATGTGGTGGGTGTCGGCCGACAGGGTCTGCCGCGCCTCCGGGTCGTAGAGAACGATGTCGGCGTCGGCCCCCGGCGCGATGGTGCCCTTGCGCGGATAGAGGCCGAACATCCTGGCCGGGGTGGCGCAGGCGATCTCGATCCAGCGGCGGCGGGAGATACGGCCGTCCACCACGGCCTGGTGGAGCAGGTCCATCCGGTGCTCCACGCCCGGCATTCCGTTGGGGATCTTGGAGAAGTCGCCCCGGCCCAGCTCCTTCTGCCCGGCGAAGCAGAACGGGCAGTGGTCGGTGGAGACCACCTGGAGGTCGCCTGTCCGCAGCCCCCGCCACAGCGCGGCCTGGTGCTCCACGGGCCGCAGCGGGGTGGAGCAGACGTACTTGGCGCCCTCGAAGTCCGGTTCGGCGAGGTTGTCCGTGGACAGGAACAGATACTGCGGACAGGTCTCGCCGAAAACCGGAAGCCCCAGGTCACGGGCTCCCGTGATCTCCTGGACGGCCTGTTCGGCGGAGACATGGACGACGTAGAGCGGGGCGCCGGCCACCCGGGCGAGCTGGATGGCGCGATGGGTCGCCTCCGACTCCAGCAGCGCCTTGCGGACCTCACCGTGGTAGCGGGGGTCGGTCCTGCCCTCGGCCAGGGCCTGCTCGACCAGGACGTCGATGGCGATGCCGTTCTCGGCGTGCATCATGATCAGCCCGCCGTTGCCGGAGGCGCGCTGCATGGCCCGCAGGATCCGCCCGTCGTCGCTGTAGAAGACCCCCGGATAGGCCATGAACAGCTTGAAGCTGGTCACGCCCTCGCCCACGAGGGCGTCCATCTCCTTGAGCGCATGCTCGTTGACGTCGGCGAGGATCATGTGGAACGCGTAGTCGATCGCGCACTGGCCCTCGGCCTTGGCGTGCCACGCGTCCAGTCCCTCGCGCAGCGTGGCGCCGACGGACTGGACGGCGAAGTCCACGATCGTGGTGGTGCCGCCCCAGGCCGCCGCCCGGGTGCCGGTCTCGAAGGTGTCGGAGGCGAAGGTGCCGCCGAACGGCATCTCCATATGGGTGTGGGCGTCCACCCCGCCCGGAATGACATACAGCCCGGCGGCGTCGATGACCCGGTCCGCTCCGCGTGCCCAGCCCTCGGTGACCTCGGTGCCCGAGGTGGCGACGGCGGCCACGCGCTCACCGTCCACGAGGACGTCGGCGGCCAGCTCTTCGCCGGCGGTGATGACCAGCCCGCCCTGGATCAGCGTGCGGGTCACGGCCGCACCAGCCCCTCGTAGGCGTCGGGGCGCCGGTCGCGGTAGAACGCCCACTGCCGGCGCACCTCGTCGATCAGGCCGAAGTCGAGGTCGCGGACGATCAGCTCCTCCTCCTTGTCACTGGCCACATCGCCGACGAACTGGCCGCGCGGATCGACGAAGTAGCTGGTGCCGTAGAAGTCGTTGTCGCCGTACTCCTCGGTGCCGACGCGGTTGATCGCGGCGATGAAGTACTCGTTGGCGACGGCCGCCGCGGGCTGCTCCAGCTGCCAGAGGTAGCCCGACAGGCCGCGGGAGGTGGCCGAGGGGTTGTAGACCAGCTGTGCCCCGGCCAGGCCCAGCTCGCGCCAGCCCTCGGGGAAGTGACGGTCGTAGCAGATGTACACCCCGACCTTGCCGACGGCGGTGTCGAACACCGGCCAGCCCAGGTTTCCCGGCTTGAAGTAGTACTTCTCCCAGAACCCCTTGACCTGCGGGATGTGGTGCTTGCGGTACTTGCCGAGGTAGCTGCCGTCCGCGTCGATCACGGCGGCGGTGTTGTAGTAGAAGCCCGACTGCTCGACCTCGTACACCGGCGCCACGATCACCATGCCGGTCTCCCTGGCGAGCGTCTGCATACGCCGCACGGTCGGCCCGTCCGGCACCGCCTCCGCCCACCGGTAGTGCTCCGCCTCCTGCACCTGGCAGAAGTACGGCGCGTTGAACACCTCCTGGAAACCGATCACCTTGGCGCCCTGTTCCGCGGCGGCGCGGGCGTACTTCTCATGGAGTTCGATCATTGATTCGCTGTCGCCCGTCCACTTCGTCTGGACCAGGGCAGCGCGCACGATATCGGCCATTGTGAACTTCCCTCATGAAACCGCGACTCACTGGGTCGCGGACTGGGACAGGGATAAACGGCTGCGGCAAAACCGTAAGGCGAAAGTACGAGTCCGTAAATGGCCACGGCAATATTCTGCGAGTTTCTTTTGCGTTTCCCGTCGGTAAAAAACTGACAGGCCGTCATGCGTCGGCCCGGGCGGCGGGACCCGAGGCCGGGGACCAGGACGCCACCCCTTGACATGTTGAAGAACTTCATTATGGTGAAGTCACCGTTCCATGGTGACCGGACGAGGAGCGACGCATGAGCAGCAGCTACGCGGGCGACAAGGACAACCGTCCCGACGCCGATGCGTCCATCGCCTCGTTGGGCGAACAGATCCGATCCCTCCGCAAGCATCTCGGACTCACCCTGGAGGAACTGAGCAGCCGATCCAATGTGAGCACGGGCCTCATCAGTCTGTTGGAGCGAGGAAAGGGAAATCCTTCCTTCGCCAGTCTGATCCAATTGGCCCATGGGCTCGATGTGCCGATCGGCCGGCTTTTCCATGGTGAAACCCCCACCAGTCCGGTGGTGCGCGCAAAAGAGCGCCGCACTCTGGAATGGCATGGAAATGAAAAGCTCGACGGTGCCCGTTACCAGCTCCTCACCCCGTCCCTGAAAGGGGCGCTCGAAGTGGTCTGGGTGGAAACGGAGCCCGGCCATGACACCAGCGGTACTCCCTTCCGGCACAACGGCGAGGAGTTCGGCATCGTTCTGTCCGGGGTGAAGGACGTCTTCCTCGACGGCGTCCGGCACCGACTCGAGGCGGGTGACTCCATCACCTACTCGTCGAGCATTCCGCACTGGTACGTCGCGGTCGGCGATGAGCCGTCGACCGCGATCTGGGTGATCACCCCGCCCACCTGGTAGAGCCAGGCCCGTCGGGCCGTTCCACCCCACTTCCCGAACCGGTACGCGTCAGGGCAGCGTCGCCCGCGCCACTTGCATCTCCCCCGCCTCCCGCCCGGCTTTCCCCGCTTCCCGGCCGGCCATGAGGGCGGGGGCGTTCCCCGACTCACCTCGCGGCACAGCCGTGTGTCCGGTGTTCCCTCCGGGCGCCGTGTGCCGTCCTCCCCTTCCCTGATCACCGTTTCCGCCGTGACTCCTCGCCCGTCGGCGCGGCACGGCGGCCTCCGCGACGCCCGGAGCCGGGCTCCCGGACACGCGCCCGGTCCACGGACGCCCGGTGACGCGACGCCGTATTCGAAAGGAGACAACGTGGCCGACCTCAACGGGTCCGTGACTCTGGAGGCCATCGACGCACCGATCGTGCGCCGCAGTGACGTCGTCGTGGTGGGCGGAGGCCCGGCGGGTGTCAGCGCCGCGGTCGCCGCCGCACGGGCCGGTGCCGAGGTGACGCTCCTGGAGCGCTATGCGGCGCTCGGCGGCCTCGCCTCCGGCGGCATGGTCCTGGTGCTCGACGACATGTGCAACGCCGATGAGATCACCGTGACCGGTGTGGTGGACGAGTACGTCGAGCGCATGGCCGCCATGGACCTGGCCGTCTACCCGCCCCCGGAGGAACGGGTCTCCTCGCCCGAGGCATGGGCCAAGTGGAGCCGCTGGGGCGCCTTCGACTTCCACTCCCATGCCAGCCCCAAGCCCATCTGCTACGCCGTCGCCTTCGACCCGGACGGCTGGAAGCGGGTCTCCAACGACCTCGTGCGCGAGAGCGGCGTCCACCTGCGCCTGCACAGCTGGTTCTCCCGGCCGGTGATCCAGGACGGCGCGGTCAAGGGCGTGGTGTGCGAGACCAAGGCGGGCCCGCAGGCCGTCCTCGGTGATGTCGTCATCGACACCAGCGGGGACATCGACGTGGCCTCGCGCGCGGGAGCCCCGTACACCGAGGGCCGCTACATCGTCACCCTCGTCTCCCGCCTCGGAGGGGTGGACACCGACACGGCACAGCGTTTCGAGACGGAGAACCCTCGTGAGTTCCGGGCCGTCAACCGCAAGATCAAGCGCATGCTCGGGGGCGCCTGGGACCTGTGGTGGCTCAAGACCCCCGTCCCGGGCGTCGTGTGGTGCAACTGCCCGCACCTGACCGGCTACGACGGCGCCGACCCGACCTCCCTGACCGCGGCGGAGTTCGACGCCAGGGCGCGGATGGGAGCCGTGGTGGAGTACGCCAGGCAGTACCTCCCCGGCTTCGAGAACTGCTATCTGCTGGACGTCGCCGAGCAGATGGGTGTCCGGCAGACCCGGCTGCTCGACGGGGAGTACGTCGTCACCAAGGACGACATCGTCTCGCGCCGGCACTTTCCCGACACCGTCGCCCGCGGCCGTGACTACTACTACCCCTATCGGTCGTTCGTTCCGCGGAGCGTCGATCAGCTGCTCGTCGCCGGGCGGCACTACTCGGCCACCCCGGACGCCCAGCGGATGTCCCGGGAGATTCCGCCCTGCATGGCGATGGGCCAGGCCACGGGTATCGCCGCGAGCATCGCGGCCGACCGCGGCATCCTCGTCCGCGACGTACCGACGGGGGATATCCGGAAGCTGATGCGTGAACAGGGTGCCGACCCGGGCGACGTCCCCTCGGAGAACGCCACGATCGACGAGACGAACAGTGAGGCGGCCGCATGAGCACGCGACGGCTCCCGCTCGACGGCGTGGTCGTCGTCGACTTCACCCAGGTGTACGCCGGACCGTCCTGCACCCAGATGCTCGGCGACTTCGGCGCGGATGTGATCAAGATCGAGCGCCCCGGCACCGGTGATCTGTCCCGCACCTCCTTCCCCGACGAGGCGGGCCTCGACAACCCCGTCTTCTGGAGCATCAACCGCAACAAGCGCAGCGTCAGCATCGACACCCGAACCGAGGAGGGCAAGCGGGCGGTTCTCGACCTCGTCGCCCGCGCCGACGTGGTGACCTCCAACTTCCGGGCCGGCGTCATGGACCGGATCGGCTTCGGCTACGAGGCGCTGCGTGCCGTCAACCCCCGCGTCATCTGGGCCTCCGCGACCGGATTCGGAGAGAAGGGCCCGTACGCCCACAAGGGCGGCCAGGACATCCTGACGCAGGCGTACACGGGCGTCATGTGGCGCAGGGCCTCCGACGACACTCCGGTCAGCATCTATCCGACCAGCCTGTGCGACTACACCACGGGCATGCACATGGTGCAGGGCATCCTCCTGGCTCTGCTCCACCGGGAACGCACCGGGGAGGGGCAGAAGGTGGAGATCGCCATGTACGACTCCATCCTCCATACGCAGATGCAGGAGGCGGCCACCCGGATGAACCGGGGCGCGGAGATCAACTGGGCCGCGATGCCCCTCACCGGGGCGTATCAGACCACCGATGGTGCCGTGGTCATGGTCGGGGCGTTCAAACGGAACCCGCTGCGGGACATCTGCGCCGCCCTGGAGATCGGCGAAGACCTTTCCCTCCGCCCGGAGTACGCCACCGCGGAGGGACAGCAGCGGCACCGCCCCGAGCTGCGGCGGATCTTCGCCGAGCGGTTCGCCACCGGGACCACCGCCCACTGGATGAAGCGGCTGGAGGCACAGGACCTGCTGTGCGCGCCTGTGCGCACCATGGAGGAGGCGCTCCGCGATGAACAGACCATCGTCAACGGCATGATCATCGAGATGGAGCACCCCGCCGAGGGCTTGGTGCGGGTCCTGGGCAATCCGGTGCATCTGTCCGTCACCCCGGCCGAGGTACGCAGGGTGCCTCCGGGGCTCGGAGAACACGGTGACGAGGTGCTGGGCGAGGTCGGTTACGACGCGGCCCGGCTGCGTGCGCTGCGCGAGGCGGGGGTGCTGCGATGAGCGGCGGCGAGGCGGTTCGCGACGAGGTGCGCTGCGTACGGGAGCACGACGGGCGGGTGGCGCGTGTCGTGATCGACCGCCCCCGGGTCCTCAACGCCGTGGACCGGGTCACCACCGAGCGGCTGAAGGAGATCTGGGCCGGGATCGAGGCCGACCGCGACATCCGCGCCGTCGTCGTCACCGGGGCGGGCGAGCGGGCCTTCTCCACCGGGGCCGACATGTCGGCGGGCGCGGTCGCCAGAAGCGGTCTGGAGTACTGGGCCGGCCTGGATCCCGACGGCTTCGGGGCCTTGAGCCTGCGCGAGACCCTCGATGTCCCGGTCATCGCGAGGGTCAACGGCTATGCCCTGGGCGGTGGCATGGAGATGGTGCTGGGCTGCGACATCGTGATCGCCGCCGAACACGCGCGGTTCGGCCTCACCGAGCCCAGAGTCGGGCGCGTCCCCCTCGATGGGGGAGTGTTCCGGCTCATGGAGCGGATTCCGCACACCCAGGCCATGGGGCTGCTGCTCACCGGCCGCAAGGTCCCGGCCGCGGAGATGTACCGCATGGGCCTGGTGAACGAGGTGGTACCTGCGGAGCGGCTCGACGAGGCGGTGGATCGCTGGCTCACCGATGTGCTGGCCTGCTCGCCGGTGTCCCTGCGAGCGATCAAGCAGATGGCGCGCGCCGGGGCCGGGCTCACGGCCCGTCACGCGCACGCACTGCGGCTGCCGGCCCTGATGGACGCGGTGGACAGCGAGGACGCCGCGGAGGGCGTACGCGCTTTCCAGGAGAAGCGTCCGCCCATCTGGCCCGGCCGCTGACCCCGGCCCCGATCGAATGCCACGGCCACCGGAACAGGCCGAACAGCGAGGAGAGAACCCATGTCCATCCCACCGCAGCCACTGCCCCCCGGCGTCTGGGGCGTCGTGGCGACGCCTTTCGCCGGTTCGACCCTCGACGTCGATGAATCTGCCCTGGCCCGGCTGGTCGAGCACTACGCGGAGCTCGGTGTCACCGGGCTGACCGTGCTCGGTGTCTTCGGCGAGGCCGCCCAACTCTCCCGCCCCGAGCGCCGGGCCGTCCTGGAGGTCGTCCACGACACCGTCGATCTGCCGCTGGTGGTCGGGGCCACCGGTCTGTCCACAAGACCGGTCGTCGAGGAGGCCGAGCTGATCGGCGAGGTGGCGGGCGACCGGGTGGCCGGGCTGATGACCCAGGTCAACTCCCCACACCCGGAGACGGTTGCGAACCATTTCAACGCCGTGCACGAGGCCACCGGCATCGGGCTCGTCATCCAGGACTACCCGGCGGCCAGTGGGGTCTCCATCCGCCCCGGGGACCTGGCCGCCGTGGTGCGCCGGGTGCCGTCGGCGGTCGCGGTGAAGGCGGAGGCGCCGCCGACGCCCGCCGTCATCGGCGTCCTGGCGGAACGGACCGGCATCCCCGTCTTCGGCGGGCTCGGCGGGCTCGGTCTGCTGGACGAACTGGCCGCGGGGGCCGCCGGGGCGATGACCGGTTTCTCGGCACCCGAAGGGCTGATCGCCTGCGTCGATGCCTACCGATCCGGTGGCTACGAGGCGGCGCGCGAGGCGTATCTGCCCTATCTGCCGCTGGTCAACTTCGAGGCACAGGCGGGGATCGGGCTCGCGCTGCGCAAGGAGGCGCTCCGGCAGCGTGGCCTGATCATGGAGGCCGGGGTCCGGCCGCCGGCCCGTGCGCTCCCCGAGAGCCTCGTCCCTCAGCTCCTCCGTCATCTCACCGCGCTGCCCCCGGCGGAGCGCGTGCTGGAAGGGGCGCGCTGATGGACCTGGGGCTGACGGGACGTACGGCCGCCGTCGCCGCGTCCACCGGAGGGCTCGGCCGCGCGGTGGCGGAGGCGCTGGCCGCCGAGGGAGCGCGGGTGGTGGTCTGCGGCAGGCGCGGGGAAGTCGCCAAGGAGGTGGCCGCCGGGCTGCCCGAGGCGATCGGTGTCGAGGTGGACCTCACCGCGCCGGACGGCCCGCGCACCCTCATGGACGCGGCGTACGCGGCGTACGGGCACGTGGACATCCTCGTCCTCAACGGCCCAGGTCCCGAACCGGGCCCGGCGGCCGGCGTCAGCGACACCGCTCTGGCCGGGGCGACGGAGAGTCTGCTGCTCGCGCAGGCGCGCCTGGTGGCGGCGGCGCTGCCCGCGATGCGCGAACGTGGCTGGGGCAGGATCCTGGCCATCGGTTCCAGCGGTGTCACCGCGCCGCTGCCGGGCCTCGCCCTGTCCAACGCGGGCCGGGCGGCGCTGGCCGGGTATCTCAAGACGCTGGCCGCGGAGACCGCCGCGGACGGGGTGACCGTCAACCTGCTGCTGCCGGGCCGGATCGCCACCGCCCGGGTCGCCCAGTTGGACGCGGCCAAGGCCGAACGGGAGGGGCGCACCACCGCGGAGGTGGCGGCCGCCTCACAGGCCACGATCCCGGCCGGTCGGTACGGCACCACCGACGAGTTCGGCGCCGTGGCCGCATTCCTGTGCGGGGCGCCCGCCTCGTATCTGACCGGCACCGCCGTGCGCTGCGACGGCGGTCTGGTGCGCAGTCTGTGATCCGCGGCGTGATGAACCGAGAGGCACACCGATGACCGAATCCACCGCTCTGCGGATAGCCAACCACCTCGCCGGTTCGGCGGCGGGAGAGCCCACGGTCGAGCGCCGCAACCCCGCGGACCCCACTGACCTCGTGGCGGTGACCCCCGTCTCCGACGCGGCCGCGGTGACCGAGGCGGTTACGGCCGCCGAGGGAGCGCAGCCCGGCTGGGCGGCGCTGCCCGCCCCGGCGCGGGGCACCGTTTTGATGGACGCGGCCGAGATCCTGCGCGGCCGGCATGAGGCAGTGGCCCGCGATCTGACGCGGGAGGAGGGCAAGACCCTGGCCGAGGCGCGCGGCGAGGTGCGGCGCGCCATCGACGTGCTGCGCTACTTCGGCTCCGCGGGCTGGCGACTGGGCGGGCGGACGTTCCCCAGTGCCACGCCCGATACGACGGTGCACACGCGGCTGGAACCGATGGGGGTGGCCGGGCTGATCACCCCGTGGAACTTCCCCATCGCCATCCCCGCCTGGAAGATGGCGCCCGCCTTGGTGAGCGGGAACAGCGTGGTCGTCAAGCCCGCCGAGCTGACCCCGGTGTCGGTGCGTCATCTCACGACGGCCCTGACGGAGGCGGGTCTGCCGCCCGGAGTGCTGAACGTGGTGCACGGCAAGGGGTCGGTGGTGGGCGAGGCGCTGGTCGCCGACCCGCGGGTGGCGGCGGTTTCCTTCACCGGCTCCACCGCTGTGGGCAACCGGATCCGTGAGACGGTCGAGCGCCGTCACGGCCGGGTCCAGCTGGAGATGGGCGGTAAGAACGCCGTAGTGGTGCTGGACGACGCCGATGTGGAGCAAGCCGCCGCGCTGGCGGCCGCGGGGGGCTTCGGTCTCACCGGGCAGGCGTGCACGGCCTCTTCGCGGATCATCTGCACCCCGGGGGTGCATGACGCGTTCGTCGAGGCGCTGGCCGCACAGGCCGCCCACTACCGGCCGGGCGACGGGCTCGCGGCAGGGACGGCGATGGGCCCCGTGGTCAGCGCCTCTCAGCTGGAGACGGATGTGGCGGCGGTAGAGCGGGCACGGGCCGAGGGCGCCACCGTCGTTACAGGCGGAGCGGCACCGGACGGGCTGTTCCTGGCGCCGACCGTGCTCGCCGGGGTCGGCCCCGACCACTCCTCGGCCCGGGACGAGATTTTCGGTCCGGTGGTGGCGGTTCTCCCGGCCGAGGGCCTGGACGAGGCCATCAGCCTGGTCAACGATTCGGTCTACGGCCTCGCGGCAAGTATCTGTACCCGGGATCTGGCGGCCGCCCAGCATTTCGTGGCAAGGGCGCAGGCAGGGGTGGTCAAGGTCAACCGTCCTACCACCGGGCTCGATTTGAACGTCCCGTTCGGCGGGGTCAAGGACTCCTCCACCAATACCTTCCGCGAACAGGGGCCGACCGCCGTGGAGTTCTTCACCTGGTCGAAATCCGTCTATCTCGGCTGGTGAGTTTCGTCGCGGTAAACAGTGACATGCGACGACGTTCCACCATTGCTGGTTCGAAGAAATGCTGATGTAGTGAAGGAAGCTATCGGAAGCAGCAGTTCCGTTTCGTTGTTTCCGCCTCCGGAATTGAGGTAGTCATGAGCGACAAGGTTTCCCGGCGGAGATTCCTCGCCGTCGGCGGCGGTCTCGCCGTGGGCGGTTTCGTCACGGCCTGCGGTGGTGGGCCCGGCGGAGCGGGCGGCGCCGGCGGCACCGCCAAGTACCAGATCGCCTGGACGGGTGACAACGGCGTTCTCGGTGAGGTCGTCGCAGAGGCGAAGGGCTGGTACAAGGAGGCCGGGGTCAAACTCACCTTCCAGCCCGGTGGCCCCAATGTGAACGGTGTGACGCTGGTGTCCGGCGGTGCCGCGGCCTTCGGTCAGAACGCGTCCAGCCCCGCGGTCATGATGGCGCGCTCCCAGGGGCAGCCGGTGCGGGCGTTCGCCGTGGGCGTGCAACAGCATCCGCTGGCCTACATCTCCCTGCCCGGCAATCCGGTCAGAAAGCCGGAGGACTTCATCGGCAAAACGGTCGGCATACAGACGGGCGGCGATGTGATCCTCGACGCGGTGCTCGCGGCGAACAATATCGACAAATCCAAGGTCAAGGTCCAGGTGGTCGGATCCGACTTCACTCCGCTCAAGCGCGGGACGGTCGATGCCATGGCGGGCTGGATCACCAACCTCGAGGCGTTCTCCATCCTGGACGAATACGAGACGCTGCGGGTGTGGGACTCGGGCGTCCATCTCTACGGCAATGTCTACTTCGCCACCGACACGACGATAGAGAAGCGCCCGAAAATGCTCCAGGCATTCGTGGAGGCGACCGCACGCGGCTATGCATACGCTCATGGGCATCTCGACGAGGCTGTCGATCTGCTGGTGAAGAAGTATCCCAGCCTGAAGAAGGAATCCCAGTTCAAGGCCAGCCAGGTGCTGATGAAGCTCATCTTCACCGAGGCCACCGCCAAGGACGGATGGGGCGCCATGAGCAGGGACGTCTGGCAGCGGCAGATCGGCCAGTACA
This sequence comes from Streptomyces yongxingensis, assembly GCF_055597465.1. Lineage (NCBI taxonomy): Bacteria > Bacillati > Actinomycetota > Actinomycetes > Kitasatosporales > Streptomycetaceae > Streptomyces > Streptomyces yongxingensis. The sequence goes on along the minus strand of NZ_CM145717.1, from coordinate 10,181,421 downwards.
CCCGGCTCAAGCAGTTCACCTCCAAGCCGCCGGCCGTGGACAAGGTCATGACGACCGACGTTCTGCGGGCCACGGCGGCATCCCGACCCAAGCTCGGCTGACCGCCCCCGAGGGAGGAACTCCCGTGACAGCCAAGACAGCCATGGCAGCCGGATCAACGACCGCCGCGGACACCACGGACTCCGCGACGACGACGCAGGGCGGGGCCGAGCCCCGGAACAGCGTCGAGCTGAAGGACATCACGGTCACCTTCGCCACCGAACGCGGAGAGGTGACCGCCCTGCGCGACATCAGCCTCGCCGTCGAGAACGGCGGATTCGTCTCGCTCCTGGGCCCGTCCGGATGCGGCAAGTCCACTCTGCTGCGCGTGGTGGCGGATCTGCTCACCCCGACCGCGGGCACGGTATCGGTGCTCGGCACCTCGGCACACCAGGCGCGGACCTCCCGCCGGCTGGGCTTCGTCTTCCAGGACTCGGCGCTGCTCCCCTGGCGCACCGCGGTGGAGAACGTCCGGCTGCCGCTCCAGGTCGGCGGCGGCATCAAAGCCGTACCGGACGCGGCGGACGCTCCCTCCCCCGAGGAACTGCTGGCACTGGTGGGCCTCGCGGGGCGGGAGAACGCCTATCCGCACGAACTGTCCGGCGGAATGCGCCAGCGCGTCTCGATCGCCCGCGCGCTGGTGTGTCGACCGCGGGTGCTGCTGATGGACGAGCCCTTCGGCGCCCTGGACGAGATCACCCGTGACCGGCTCAACGAGGAGCTGTTGCGCATCTGGGAAGCGACCGGGACCACCATCCTCTTCGTCACCCACAGCATCGCCGAAGCCGTGTTCATGTCGCAGCAGGTCCTGGTGCTCTCCTCGCATCCGGGGCGGGTCCGTGAGCTGGTCCCGGTGGATCTGACCCATCCACGCACTCTCGACGTCCGCGAGACCCCCGAGTTCACCGCGCTCGCCGCCCGCCTTCGCCGCCTGCTGGAGGACTGCTGATGACGACTGCCACCACCACGACACCGTCGGCGGCCGCCGACGGCGATGTGACGTCAGCCGGGCGCGGGCGAGGTTCCGTCCGCGGCGGCGCCCGTGCGCTCCGCGCGCTGCTGCCGGTGTCCGCGGCGCTCGTTCTGCTCGCCCTGTGGGAGCTCGGCTGTCGCGTCTTCTCAGTGCCCCAGTACGTGCTGCCGATGCCCTCGGACATCTGGCGCTCCCTGACCGAGGACTCGGCCCTGCTGATGGACAACGCCTGGCCGACCGTCATCGAATCCGCTCTGGGCTTCGCGGTGGGCAACGCGGTGGCGGTACTGCTGGCCGTCGTCTTCGTCCACTACCGGCCGGTGGAGCGGGCGCTGATGCCCGTCGCGCTGTTCATCCGCACCATACCCATCGTGGCCATCGCGCCCGTCCTCGTCATCATGATGGGCAACGGCTATGCCCCGAAGGTGGCCATCGGCGCGCTGATCTCCTTCTTCCCCACCCTGGTCAACATGGTGCGCGGGCTCCAGGCGGTGGACAAGCAGTCGCTGGAGCTGCTGCGGGTGCTGTCCGCCTCTTCCTGGGAGGTCCTGTTCAAGGTGCGGATGTACGCCTCGCTGCCGTATCTCTTCTCCTCGCTGAAGATCGCCACCGGTAACTGTGTGATCGGGGCGATCGTGGCCGAGTGGATCGGCTCCCAGCAGGGCCTCGGCTATCTCATCATCCAGACCACCTACAACTTCAACACCCCACAGTTGTACGCCGTGATGGTCATCGCGTCCGCCATCGCGATCGTCTTCTACGCACTGGTCGGCACGGCGGAACGGCTGACGGTGCGTTGGGAGGCCAAGGCCCCCTGATGGAGCGGAAACCACTGGCCGCGGCCGACTTCCTGACCCTGCCGAAGGCCGAACTGCATCTGCACACCGAGGCCGCGATGCGCCCGGACACCGCGCGGGAGTTCAGCGAGCGGTACGGACTGCCGATGCCGCCGCTGAGCGACGCGTATCCGACATGGCCGGAGTTCAACCACGCCTATGAGAGCTGCCGCGCGCTTGTGGGATCGCTGGAGGATCTACGCCGGGTGGTCAAGGAGGTCTTCGACGCGGCTTTGGACGCGGGTGTCGTCTGGACGGAACTCCACCTGGGCCCACACCTCTACCGGGGTCGACTGGGCCCGCCCGAGGCCCTGGTGGAGGCCGCGCTGGACGGCCTGGCCGCGGCAAGCGGCGACGGCGGCATCATCCTGGGGATCGGGCGCGACCGGAGCCCGGTGGAGGCGGCCGAGGTGGCCGCGCTCGCCGTCCGCCGCCGCGACCACGGCGTCGTGGCGATGGGCCTGACCGGAAACGAGGCGGGCCGTCCCGCCGACGACTTCGCCGAGGCGTTCCGCGTCGCGCGCGAGGGAGGTCTCGCAGTGGTGCCGCACGCCGGGGAGAGCGGTCCCGCCTCGAGCGTGCGCAACACCGTGGACCTTCTCTCCCCCGATCGGGTGTGCCACGGGGTGCGCGCCGTCGAGGACCTCGAGCTCGTCCGCGAGCTGGCCGAGCGGCGCATCTGCCTGGACATCGCCATCACCGGCAACGTCATGCTCAAGGCCGTCGAGTCGGCCGCGGCCCATCCGCTTCCGGCCCTGGTCCGTGCGGGCATCCCGGTGACGCTGAACAGCGACGCGCCGTATCTGTACGGCATCGGCATCCTCGACGAGTACGCCACGGCGCACAGCCGCTACGGCCTGAGCGCCAGCGACCTCGCCCGCATCGCCGCGGACTCGCTCCGCTTCTCGGCCGCCGGGCCGGATCTCGCGGTCCGGATGCGGGACCGGATCGACGCCTGGGCGGCCCACCACGGCTGACCGCCGGGATGACGCCCCTAGAGCGTCTGGCGGCGCACCAGCTCGTGCAGCTTGCCGCCCGCGACGGCCATCAGCTCGGCCGGGGCGCCCTGCTCCACGATCCGGCCGTCCTCCATGACCAGCACCCGGTCGGCGTCCATGACGGTCGACAGCCGGTGTGCGATCACCAGCCGGCTGGCGTTGAGCCGGCGGGTGCTGTCGATGACGATGCGCTGGGTCTCGTTGTCCAGCGCGCTGGTGGCCTCGTCGAAGAAGAGGATGCGCGGACGGCGGATGAGCGCTTGGGCGATCATCAGCCGCTGCCGCTGGCCGCCGGAGATGGCGCCGCTGCCGGAGATCATGGTCTGGAGCCCCATGGGCATCTGCCGGATGTCCTCGGCCAGACCCGCCAGTTCGGCGGCCTCCATGGCCTCCTCGGGGGTGTACGGCTCGGCGCCGCGGATGCAGTCGAGGATCGTGCCGCCCAAGGGCTGGGCGTTCTGGAGGACCACCCCGCACTGGCGGCGCACGGCCGCCTGGTCGAGGGCGGCGAGGTCCTGGCCGTCGTAGAGCACGCTGCCGGACACCGGCCGTTCGAAGCCGATGAGCAACCGCAGCAGGGTCGACTTGCCGCAGCCGCTCGGGCCGACGACGGCCACGAACTCGCCCGGCCGGATCTCCAGCGAGACATCGTCGAGCACCAGTGGCCCGTCGTCGCCGTAGCGGAAGGTGAGGTTTCGGGCCCGGAGGTCACCGGAGAGCTGCCCCGGCTGGGCGCTGCCGCCGCGCACCTCGGGCGGCTCGTCCAGGATCGGCTTGACCTGCTCGAACATGGGCAGGACGGCGACCACCGAGACCAGGGAGTTGGTGAGCTGCGTGAGGGAGGTGAGCAGCATGGTCACCGAGGTGTTGAAGGTCAGGAAGGCGCCCGCCGACATGCTCCCCCGCGCCGGACCGGCCAGCAGCATGAACACGGCGAGGGAGACCAGCGGGAGGTAGACGGAGTCCAGCACCTGGGTGAGGTTCTTGATGCGCCCGGTGCGCTGGTGCAGATCGCGGGAGTGGGCGAAGCCACGGGCCCAGGCCGCGTAGGCGAAGTTCTCGGCCGCGGCGACCCGCAGCTTGGGCAGGCCGCGCAGGGTCTGGAACGCCTGGTTGTTGAGCTTGTTCTCGCTCTCCACCAGCCGTCGTTGCCAGCGCACCTGCCACAGCCCCATCCCGAGGAAGACCCCGGAGACCACCAGCAGTACGGCGATCACCGCGAGCGCCAGCGAGGCGCTGTAGTACAGCAGCAGGGCGAGGTTCATCGCGCCCACGGTGCCGGCCTGGAGGATCGTCGGGGCGATCCCGGACATCACCCGGCGCATGGTGCTGATGCCGAGTGCCGCGCTGGCCAGCTCTCCGGTGGAGCGCTGGGCGAAGAAGGTGGTGGGCAGCCGCAGCAGCCGGTCCCACACCGCGGGCTGGAGGGTGGACTCCAGCCGCCCCTCGAGGCGCAGCAGGGTCAGGTTCTGCAGCAGCATGAAGGCGGCCGCCACGACGCCGGCGACGATCAGGGCCAGGGAGATCTGGACGATGGGGCTCTTCTCGGCGCGGGGCACGAAGCCGCCCAGCACCTGTCCGGTGGCGAGCGGCACCAGCGCGCCGAGCGCCACCGTCACCAGCCCGCCGATCAGGAGGTTGCGGACGTCCCCGGCGGCGCCGCGCACGCTGAAGCGCATCAGCCGCCACACCGTCATCGGCCGGTCGGGCAGCGGACGGTAGAACATCACGCCCCGCGGCTCGAACTCCTCCGCGTTGCCACCGCCCACCCGGATCCGCAGGCCGGAGGCGGGGTTGACCGCCTCGTACCGGCCGCGCCGCCACAGCAGCGCCACCGGGGCCCCGGACTTGGCGCGGTAGCCCACCAGCGGTCCGGCGTCCTCCCGCCACCAAGAGCCCTCCAGCCGGACGGCCCGGGTGCGGATCCGGGCGTGGGCGGCGATGCGCTCCACCGGGTCCGTACGGTCGTCGGTGGCGCGGCCCCTCGGCGGGTCGGGCAGGGTGATCCCGGCGGCCTCCGCCACCGCGCGGCACACCGCGTGCACGGCGTCGTCGGTGCTCTCCTCCGACGGCCGCCGGTCCCGCCGGGGCCCTCCGATGGAGGCGATCAGCGCCTGGTCGGCGCGGGTGCGCACGGCCTCACCGGCCCGGATACCGGCCGCCGTGCGGTCGGCGTGGGCCCGCTCCATGGTCTCGATCCAGCGGTCCACGGCGGTGCCGAGGCGGTACTGCTGGTTGACCATCCGCTGCCACAGCGCGCCGTCGATCAGCAGGTCACCGGCGGCCTGGGCGCTGTACTCGGCGCCGTAAGCCACACTGCCGGGCGGCACCGGAAGCCAGAGCAGGTCCTCGTCGGCCGCCTCCGCGTCGGGCGCGGCCCCGCCGTCCAGCGGGGCCTGGAAGAGGACGCCGAGGCTGCGGCTCACCCCGAGCGCCACGGCGTGCTCCAGCGGGGTGGGCGGGGTGTCCTGGAATCCGCCGCCGTACGTGGCGTACGGATCGCCGGACTGGCCGGTGCCGTACGCGTCGTAGCCTTCCGGGCGGTACAGCTCGCGCAGCGGGATGCGGCGCACCAGGCAGTCCTGTGAGGGCCGGCCCAGCAGGGTGTGGCGCGGCCCGTCGACCGGGCCGGGGAGCGCCGCGCCCGTCTCGAGCCGGCCGAGGAAGTGCCACTGCCCCTCCTCGGCGGCGTCGACCGCGAACAGGTCCAGGGCACCGCCGACGACGAGCCAGAGCACCTGCGGGCCCTCCAGCGGGAGGCTGCGCAGCCCGGCGCAGTCGACGGGTGTGCCGAGGGCGCCCAGCGCCTGGACCACCGCGTCGCCGCCGTCCGCGGCCACCGCCGCGGCCGGGTGAACGGACGCCATGTCAGTGCTCCTTCATCAGCTCGGCGTACGGGCCTCCGGCGGCGGCGAGGTCCTCGTGCCGTCCGCGTTCGACGACCGTGCCGCGGTTCAGGACGAGGATCTCGTCGCTGTCCCGCACGGTGCTGAGCCGGTGGGCGATCACCACACACGCACAGCCGCGGCGGCGCAGGTTGTCCATGACGAGCTGCTCGGTCCGCGCGTCCAGGGCGCTGGTGACCTCGTCCAGCACCAGCACGCTGGGGCGGCGCACCAGGGCGCGGGCGATCTCCAGCCGCTGCCGCTGGCCGCCGGAGAAGTTGCGGCCGTCCTGCTCCACCCGGCAGTGGATCCCCTCCGGCCGCCGTGCGATCACATCGTCGTAGAGCGCGGCGTCCCGCAGGGCCTCCACCACCGCCTCGTCCGGGATCGACGGGTCCCACAGCGCCACGTTGTCCCGCACGGTCCCCTCGAACAGGAAGATCTCCTGGTCGACGAAGGAGACGGAGGCGGCCAGGGCGCCGCGGGGGATGTCCTCCAGGCGCTGTCCGTCGATGCGGATGACCCCCTCCCAGGGGGTGTAGAGGCCGGAGACGAGCCGGGAGACGGTGGACTTGCCGCTGCCGGAGGCGCCGACCAGCGCCACCTGCCGACCGGGGCCGACGAACAGCGAGAAGTCGCGCAGCAGCGGCTCGTCCAGCGGGTTGTAGCCGAAGGTGATGTTCTCCAGGGTCACCTGCCCGGTCAGCCGGCGGGTGTCCTCGCGCGGCTCGTCGCGGGTGTAGAGGGAGTCCACCGGGAAGTTCTCCACGTCCTTGAGCCGGGCCACGTCGGCGGAGAAGTCCTGGATGCGCCCGGCCACTGAGTTGAGCCGGGTGATGGGCGCGGTGAAGCGGGCCACCAGCGCCTGGAAGGCCACCAGCAGACCGATGGAGATATGGCCCTCGACGGCCCGCAGCCCGCCGATCCAGAGGATGAGGGCGCTGTTGAGCGTGGCGAGGGTGGGGGCGACCACGGCCAGTACGGAACTCGGCACGCCGAGGCGCTGCTGCTCCTCCAGGGTGATCGCGTGCTGACCGGCCCAGCGGCGGAAGTAGCCCGCCTCGCCACCGGTGGCCTTCACCGTCTCGATGAGCTGGAGACCGGTGTACGAGGTGGTGGTCAGCCGCGCGGTGTCGGCCCGCAGCTTCTGGGTCCTGGTGGCCCGCAGCCGCACCACCACCCGTATCGCCACCACGTTGAGCAGCGCCAACCCGACGCCGATGACGGTGAGTTGGGGGTCGTAGGCCCACAGCAGCACGGCGTAGAGCACCACGACGACCCCGTCGACGGCAGCGGCGGCCAGATCGCGGGCGAGCGTCTCGGCGACGGTGTCGTTGGAGCGCAGCCGCTGGACCAGGTCGGCCGGGCTGCGCTGGGCGAAGAAGGTGACGGGCAGCCGCAGCAGATGGCGCAGGAACCGCGCGCTGCTGAGGGTGGAGGAGATGATGCGCCCGCGCAGCAGGTTCGCCTGCTGGACACCGGTGAGCACGGCGGTGAGGACCACCGCCACGGCCATGGACGCGAACAGCGGCTGGAGCGTCGAGTCCTGGCCGGCGATCAGGAAGGTGTCGATGAAGGTGCGGCTGAGCGCCGGGACCGCGGCCCCCACCGCCACCAGCAGCAGGCTGGCCAGCAGCGACGCGAGCAGGGTGCCGGTGGTGCCGCGCATGCGCGGGGGCAGGGCGCCCAGCACCCCGGGGCGGCGCCCGCCCCGGCGGAAGGAGTCCTCGGGTTCGAAGACCAGGACCACACCGGTGAAGCTGGTGTCGAACTCCTCGATGGGGACGAAGCGGCGCCCCTTGTCGGGGTCGTTGATGTGGACGCCGCGCCTGCCGAACCGCCGCCCCATGCCGTCGTAGACGACGTAGTGGTTGAACTCCCAGAACAGGATGGCCGGGGCCTGGACCTCCACGAGGGCCTCGGGCTCCATCTGCATGCCCTTGGCGCGCAGGCCGTAAGCCCGGGCGGCCTTGAGTAGATTGCTGGCGCGCGAGCCGTCCCGGGAGACCCCGCAGGCGATCCGGAGCTCCTCCAGCGGCACATGGCGCCCGTAGTGTCCGAGCACCATGGCGAGCGACGCCGCACCGCACTCCAGGGCCTCCATCTGGAGCACGGTGGGGGTGCGTACGGTACGGCGCCGGGGTTTCCTCGGCCCGGCTCCGCCACGCGGGGCGCGCCGCCGTCCGCGGGCCGGCTGGGGGCGGCGTGCCCCGCTGCTTCCGGCGGGTGCGGGCCGGGGCGGTCCGGCCTCGTTCGTCGCGGTCACGGGAGCAGCCAATCGATGGGGTGCTGGGCGTCCAGGTGGACGGTGCCGTCGGTCAGGGTCATGGAGCCGAGGGCGAACGGCGGGCCCTCGGGGGACGACCAGCGGTAGCCGGAGCGGGTGCCGCGCTCGCGGTCGAGGCGTACCTGGACGGCGACCGGCGGGCCGTGCTTGGAGAACTCCTCGCCGAGTTGCTCACTGCCGAGGTAGGAGCCGATCTGCTGGCTGGACTGGGCGGTCCGGCCCACGGCCCGCACCTCACCGCGGAGCACACCGTAGGTCTGCGTCGGCGCGGACTGCACACTGAGGTCGACCGACGCGCCCACCCGCACCGAGGCCGCCCGGTCCGCGGGGACGTACAGGGTCGCGACCAGAGGGTCGTCGGAGTGGCGGACCCGCTCCACGGAGGCCACGTTCGCGCCGGTGTTCAGCACGGAGCCGATCGAGGCGGAGAGGGTGGTGAGCCGGCCGGCGGCGATGGTGCGCACGACCGTGGTGCCACGGGCGGTGCGGACCTTCAGCAGCGGCGCGCCCGCCGGGAGGGTGCTGCCCTCCTGTGCGAGAACGGAGGTCACCTGGCCCGCGATCGGGCTCTGCAGCACATAGCTGCCCTGGCCGTGGGTGAGGATCCCGGTGGCGTCGAGGGTGTTGGACACGGTGCCCGTGACGGCCCATACGGCGGCCCCGGCCATGACCACCACCGTGACCGCCAGTGCCAGCCATCCCTGGGGACGGGCGTAGCGCACCGGCAGGTCGATGTCCTCTGCCGACTGCGCCTTGGAGAGGGCCTGCTGGCGGAACTGCACGAGAGTCTTTCCTCAACCGCGAAGGGAGTGATCGAAAAGGGGTCCGTGGACCGCCGAGTGCCCCGGACCAGGCAGGCCCGGGGCACAGGGAAGGCGGTGCGTCAGCCTCAGAGGCTGCCGACGACCCCACCGACGATGCCGGTGGTGTTCAGGCCGGTGAGACCGTCAACCGTGCCGGTAGCGGTGCCGACGGCGCCGGTCACCGGGCCGGTGACGGTGTCGACGGTGCCGAGGACGTCGCCCACCGGGTTGCCGATCCCGCCGGCCACGTTGTCCAGTTCGGCGTCGGAGATCTCCTGGGTCGCGACCTTGGGCGCGTTGTTCATTGTTGCGTCTCCCTTGGGTGACTGTCTCGTTGAGCTTGCAACAGCGCATGGGTGCCGAGGGGAATCGGCACCCACGGCATGGTCACGGGGTTCCGGTGGGAACCGGGGATCCGTGGATGCCTTAGCGCGGAAACGGATGTAATCACGGGGCTCGCCAACGCTGCGAATCAGCCACGGCCCGGAACCGGGCATTCCGCCACTTTCCGATCACACGGCAGGCACATGCGCGCACCTCATCGACGCCGTTCCCTCACAGAAAGGTCACCGAACTCACCTGACACCGCGTCCCTTGTGCGAGGTGACGCGCGTCATGTCGGGCCTGGCCGCCGCGGCTGGGGCCGAGGTGGCACGCCGGCCGGGGCGCACACATGGCATCTGTGTAACAGGTGTGCCGATCACTTGAAGACCGGGCGAACGAAGCGACATGCGGCGCCGGGCGGCACGGGAATGCGACATGTGCGACTTCAAGCCACCCGGCCCTCTTCCGGCACCACCTCGCCGTCCGGCACCGGCCCGGGTGCGGTGCCGTCGCCGAACGGGCGCCCGCCCAGCTCCTCCCGGTGATGCGGCGTCAGCCACCCGGAGAGGTCGGGGCCGAGCGGGACGATGCGGCGGGGGTTGATGTTGGTGTGCACCTGGTAGTAGTGGCGCTTGATGTGGTCGAAGTCGACGGTGTCCCCGAAACCCGGCGTCTGGAAGAGGTCGCGGACATACCCCCACAGCACCGGGTCCTCGCTGAGCTTGTTGCGGTTGCACTTGAAGTGGCCGTGGTACACGGCGTCGAACCGGACCAGCGTGGTGAACAGCCGGATGTCGGCCTCGGTGATGGTGTCGCCGACCAGATACCGCCGCGTGGCCAGCCGCTCGGACAGCTCGTCGAGGCGGGCGAAGAGCCGTCGGTACGCGTCGTCGTAGGTGTGCTGGTGCTCGGCGAAGCCCGCGCGGTACACACCGTTGTTCACATCGCGGTAGATGCCCTCCGCCACGTCGTCGATCTCGTCGCGGTGCTCCTCGGGGTACAGATCCGGGGCGCCCTCGCGATGGAGGGCGGTCCACTCGGTGGCGAGGTCCAGGGTGATCCGGTGGTAGTCGTTGGTGACCAGTTGGCCACTGGGCACGTCCACCACCGCGGGCACGCTCACCCCGCCCGGATATCCCGTCTCGCGGGCGTCGTACGCCTCGCTGAGGAACCCGATACCCAGCACCGGGTCCCGGTCCCCCGGGTCCAGGGTGAAGCGCCAGCTCCGCTCGTCCTGGATGGGGTCGGTGACGGCCAGCGACAGGGCCGGCTCCAGGCCGAGCAGCCGCCGTGAGACCAGCGCGCGGCTCGCCCAGGGGCAGGCCCGGCTGACCACCAGCCGATAGCGCCCGGCCTCCACCGGCCAGCCGTCCCGGCCGTCGGCGGTGATCCGGTCGGCGAAGTGCGGCGCGGAGCGGCGGAACTCCTCGCGCTCGCGGGGTGTCTCCTGGTCAGCGGTGTTCAACGGGACCACCTACCACCTTCCGAAGCGGGAACCGTCGTGGACGGTCCGGGTCGCGGGTCGGCTGCCGAGGCTCTGGTGCCACGGGTGACACCTACCCGGTTCCACATCTCGGGACGGGGTATTCCTCACGCAACGGACAGGGTGGCGATACGGAACGGGTGGCGCCGGGGCGGCGCACCAGCGTTCAAGACCGGAGGCGAGGCCACGGGCCAGGGTCGGGACATGCCTGAAGACAAGGGATGGAAGAGCCCGTACCTCCTGCTCACGGTCACCATGCTGCTGTGGGGCAGCGCCTTCTCCAGCTCCAAGTCGGTGGTGGCCCAGCTGCCGCACTCCGTGGCGGCGCTGCTGCGCTTCGGTGGCGGGGCGGTCGCCCTGCTGGCGGCGTTGGCGGTCTTCGGCAAACCGGCGGCCACCCCGGTTTCCGCGCGTGGCGGCGGGCGGCGGGCGGCGCTCGCGGGCGTCCTGGGGGTCTTCGCCTACAACGGCTTCTTCTTCTGGGGGCTGTCCCTGGCGCCCTCGCTCGACGCGGGTATCGTCATCCCCGTCCTCAGCCCGGTGCTCACCAGCGCCTTCCTCCTGGTCACCGGCCGTGAGCGGGCCTCCGGGGGGCGGCTGGCGGGGCTCGCACTCGGGCTCGCCGGGGCGGTGGTGTTCTTCTTCGGCGCGGGCGGCAGCGCACACGGCGGCACCACCCGGCTCTCGGGCGATCTGCTGTATCTGCTCAGCGCGGTGTGCTGGGCCGCGTACACGCTGATCGGGCCCCGGGTGCTGGCCGGGATCGACCCGCTGCGCGCCACCACGTACGCGACGTGTGCGGGGGCGGTGCTGCTGGGGGCGCTCGCCGCACCCGACCTCGGCGAGGTGCACTGGGACGGACTGCCTACCGGCCTCTGGCTGAACGTGGTGTTCCTCGCCATCGGCCCGGCCGCCGTGGCCAATCTCCTGTACTACCGGGGAGTGGGTGCGGTGGGTCCCGCGTCCGCGTCCTTGATGATGTTCATGGTCCCGGTGGTCAACACCGTGTGCGCCATGGTCTTCCTGGGCGAGTCCTTCGGCGGTCTGCAGGCACTGGGCGCCCTGGTGCTGTTGTCGGGTGCGGTGCTCGCCGTCACTCGGGGACGTGTACCGGCACGTCCCCGAGCGCGAACCACGCCCACCGCGGGAAAGAGGCCCTCGGAGCTGTGAGCACCGTACGGCGCCGGTCTGCATCACTCCCCTCGTGGTGATACAGACCGCCCGCCACGCTGGGAGGCGGGGCTTCGTTCCCGCGCGGTGCGGCAGGAGTGACGCTAAAGCCGATCATGCAGGCGGACAACGGTGCACGGTGCGCATCGCCCGCCCGCGACATGTGCACGGTGCGCAGTCAGTCCGCCGGGTGGAGCCCGGTGATGTGCAGGGCGTGCACCAGGTCGTGGATCCCGGAGCCGGTGGTGAGCAGGTCCCGGCCGAGCAGGTGTTCGGCGGCCCGCAGATGGGCCCTGACGGTGTTCCGGCTGAGACCGAGACGGCGGGCGGTCCGCTGGGCGTCGGTGTTCGCGTCGATCCAGGCGCGCAGGGTGGTGTGCAGATCGCGGGAGCGGGTGTCCTGGAGCGGGCGGAGGAACTCCCGCGCCCAGGCGTGGGTGGGCTCGGTGCGGAACAGCTCGTCCAGGGTGGGCACCGGCCGCCCGCGCTGGGCGCCGAAGCCGCCATCGGGCTGCCCTCCGGTCAGGCAGAAGGCCAGGTCGAGTGCGGCCCGGGTGCGTACGTCGCCCAGGTCCAGGCCGAGGCTGGCCTCCACCCGGCTGAGGTGGTGGGACACGGTGTTGCGGCTGATGTCCAGCAGCCGGGCCACGGCGGACCGGGGGAAGGTGACGGCGAGCCGGGTGATGTCCAGGGTGGCTCTCGGGGTGGACCCCAGCGGCCGCAGCAGGGCGTGGGCCCAGGTGTCCGCCTCCGCGTGGGACAGCAGGGGCATCAGCGGTGTCCGGCCGAGGTACGCGGCCACCCGCTCGGGCGTATGGCGCGCCGCCGCGAGGGCGTGCAGAGCCTGTCCGTACGCCTCGGCCGTCGCGCCGAGCGGATACGGGCTGCTGATGCCCAGCGCGTAGTGCGGGTTGTCCCGCACCAGGCGGCGCAGCACCGCACCCTGGCCGTGGGCCGTCTCGGCGTCGGCGGCGGAGCCGTGGGGGGCGGCGTCGGGCTCGGCGTCGAACCGGCCGTCGGCCTCGTCGGTGGACCCGTCGTCGGACCCGTCCGCGGACCCGTCCGCGACGAGACAGATGAGGTGCTCCTTGAAGGCCGGGCAGTGCACCATCAGACCCGTGCCGTGATACCCCGAGCCGTCCTGGTAGGTCTGCGCCAGCCGGTCCCGGTCCTCCGGCGGGCAGTGCAGCAGATAGACGCGCAGCCGCTCCGCGTCCAGCAGCGCGGGGACGGCGCCGGTGGTCATCCGGCGGGCCAGGGTGAGATCTCCCGCGAGCAAGGCGCTGAAGACGGCGAACCGCAGCTGGCGCGCCTTGTACTGGTAGCCGCGGAAGGTGGTGTCCGCGCCCCGCGCCCGGTCCAGGAGCGCGATGAGACTCCCGGCGTGCGACACCAGCGACGCCGCTTCGCGGGTGGGCGCCGAGGTGCCCGCCACCACCAGCACGGGGCGTGGCGCGTGCGGGCCGAGCGCCTCGAGACGCACCTGAAGGGCGCCGCTCTCGGTGGCCGCCGCGGCCATCTGCCCGCCGGACAGCCGTGCCAGCGTCGGTTCGAGCGCGGGCAGGATCTGCCGCGGGAAGCGCGCGGTGGAGGTCTCGACCGCGCCCGCGCCGCCGACCAGCGCGACATGGGCGTCGATCTGCCGGCCCAGCCAGTCGAGTACCGGCCGCGGATCCGCCCCGGTCCCCCGGCTCATCTGCCGCCGCACCTCGTGCAGCAGCTCGTCCAGCCGCCCGGTGTGCGCCCGTGCCTCCACAGCCGTACTCCTCCTCACCCCCGCGCCACGTCGTCCCGCGCGGGCCGATCGGCGATCCGCGCTCCGACGTACTTTATTGACCGGTACACGGGGCCTCGGCCGGTGCCGTACGTATCAGGCCGGTTTCGCGGGGGCGGGCCTGTCGCATCGGGAGTGTCCGCGCAGGCCAGGGCCCTTCATGGGGGCGTGGCGGGGCCTGTTAGGTTGACGTGCTCAGTTGTACGGGGAAAGGAGTTCACGTGCGCAAGGCAGTGCACATGGCGGTCGCTTCGGTCATTGTCGGCCTTGTCGTCAGCGGCTGCGGAGGCGGCGACGACGGGAAGAAGGAATCGAAGCCGAGCGGCGGAGCCACCAAGGCCACTCAGTCCGCCCAGCGGTCGCCGAGTTCGGGCCCGTCGGCCCGGGGCACGGTCATGGAGCGCTCGGCGGGCTCCTGGAAGTCCATCGTGGCGGCGAAGTCCGCCGACGACCTGGAGACCCTCACCATCGCGGACGGCAAGGTCACGGCGAAGGGCCCGAAGCTCGACTGCACGGGCACGCTCGAGCCCGGTCAGAAGGGCGGCGAGGACGAGCCATCCCTGACCCTGTCGTGCAAGGGCGGCAGCGATGGAGGGCGGGGCCAGGGCACCGTCGGGATGAAGGGCGACGACGCGCTGGCGATCAACTGGAAGGGCCCCGAGGGCGGCTTCGGCGGCCCCATCGACAGCTTCCGCCGGGCGGGCTGACCCTCAGGACACACATCAGCGTTCAGCCGCTTGACGAAGCACCACGCCGAACGGCTCGGGACCGGCCTTCAGGCCACCGAACGGAACAGGCCCTCCAGCGCCCTCGCCACCTGGTCGGTGGAGAGCGGGTCGTCGACACCGCCCGCCGCGTAGATGCCCCGGTCCAGCTTGATGCCCCGCGTCATCGCGCCGAGCAGCGCGGCCAGTTCGGTGCCCCGCAGGGCGGGCCGGTGGCCGGCCCGGTCGAACAGCCCGTCCAGCATGGTGCCGATGCGGCGGCTGAACCGCTTCTCGTGGTCCACCAGCGCGACGGCGGCGTCGCCGTCGCGGAGCGCCATCAACCGGAATTCGAGGTGGATGAAGACCCAGCGGGTGTCCAGGTGCTCGCCGTTGAAGATCTCGGCGAAGGTCCGGGCGAGCTGGGGGGCCAGGTCCCGCTCGGTGTCCATCTCGTCGATGCGCTCCCCGATGTAGTCGGCGGTGCGGTCGCTGTGCCGTCGGAAGACATCGAGGAAGAGCTTCAGTTTGCTGTCGTAGTTGGAGTAGAAGGCCCCGGTGGTCCTGCCCGCGCACTGGCAGATGTAGCCGATCGACGCCCCGTGGAAGCCGCGTTCGGCGAACGCTCGCTCCGCCCCGACGATCAGCGCTTCCACGGTCTTGGACCGCTGCGGCGGCATCCGTGTGCCCCTCTCCCCCAGCTGTTCGGAAACCTGGCCAGATCCGTACGGTAGCCGATCTGTCCCTCTGTTCAGTAGGGAACCCTATCGGTAGCGTTCCCTATCGAAGGCTGCGGCTGACGGCTCCGGGACGTTCGCCCCGGGACAGTTCGAGGATCACGAAGGAGAGCCATCGTGAACGCTCCGATGCCCACGACCCATGACGACCTGCGAGACCTCCACGACCTCCCTTCGTATCCGAAAGAGCGGGACGACTACATCAACCCGGCACGCGCACTGCTGACCGGGCCGCCGATCAGCCCGCTGAGGTTCGCCGGCGGCAGCGTCGGCTGGCTGGTGACCGGCTATCACGAGGCGCGGGAGGTGCTGCGGGACCCCCGGTTCAGCGCCGAGCGCTGGCGTGGCGACGACACGATGCGGCCGGTCCCCGAATCGGTCCGCCGGGACCGGAGCAGCGGGGCGGGGTCGTTTCTGGCCATGGACGCGCCGGAGCACGGCCACTACCGGGGGCACCTCACGCGGTACTTCACGGTGCGTCGGATGCGGGAGCTGGAGGCCCGCATCGAGGACATCGTGGCCGACCAGCTGGACGCGCTGGAGGCGGCGGGCAAACCGGCCGATCTGGTGCGACACTTCGCCCTGCCCATCCCCTCACTGGTGATCTGCGAGATGCTCGGCGTGCCGTACGAGGAGCGGGAGCTCTTCCAGTCCGTCGCCGCACGGCTGCTCCGCCAGGACCGCACCGATGAGGAGTTCGTCGCCGGGAAGACCGAGCTCGACACCTTCCTGCGCACCCTGGTCGAGGCCAAGCGCAAGGACCCGCGGGACGATCTGATCTCCCTGCTGACCGCCGTCGACGAGCTCAACGACGAGGAGATCGGCGGCATCGCGGGACTGCTGCTGATCGCCGGCCACGAGACCACCACCAACATGCTCAGCCTCGGCACCTTCGCCCTGCTGCGCGCCCCCGAGCAACTGGAGCGGCTGCGGGCCGACGAGTCGCTCCTCCCCCAGGCCGTCGAGGAGCTGCTGCGCTACCTGAGCATCGTCAACGCCTTCCCCGTCCGTATCGCGCTGGAGGACGTCGTCGTCGGCGGTGTCACCGTCGCGGCGGGCCAGTCCGTGGCCGTCTCGGTCCCGGCGGCGAACCGGGACCCGGCGCTGGTGGACGACCCGGACACGCTCGACGTCGGACGGCCCCGCAGCAGCCACCTCGCCTTCGGCTACGGCATCCATCAGTGTCTGGGGCAGCATCTGGCCAGGATCGAGCTGGTGGCGGGCTACCGCGGACTGCTCCGCCGGTTCCCGGGGCTGCGGCTCGCCGTGCCCCCGGAGGAGGTCCGGATGCGCAGCGACATGGTCATCTACGGAGCCCACGAACTGCCCGTCACCTGGTGACGGCCCCCGGGCGGGGCCCGGTCTCCGCACAACGGACACCGTCCGGTTTCCACACAACCGAAATCATCACATGACCTCCACAGGAACGGAGTTCATGTGATGATTCGGTGACCCCGGCCCGTCCGGTCCGGGGGTGTGGAGGGGAAATACACGTGAAGTCAACGACCTTCAGATCCGCCGTGGGGGCCGTGCTGACGGCGGCCCTGTCCGCCGTGGTCCTGCCCGCCTCCGCCGCGAGCGCGGCGGAGAGCCCGGCGGCGGCCGGCACCGTGGACACCGCGACCGCGCGGTCCTTCGGACGGCTGGCCGACGCGGTGCTGACCCAGCGCACGGCGGCTCTGCTGGACAACAACAAGCAGTCGGTGCGGCGCGCGGCCCCGCTCGCCGAGAGGAACGTCCGCCTGTCGGCCGGGCAGACCCGGACCGAGGACACCGCGCTGTCCACGCTGCGCACCCGCAAGGCGCGGCTCGCGGCCCTGGGCGAGGCGTACACCTCCGCCGACACCCGGGTGACGGTGGACCGGATACGAGTCGAGGCCGGGCACGCCACGGTCCGGGCCACCGAGACCACGACGCTGACCTACAAGAAGATACGTGGCGACGAGCCCGCGACCACCGGCTTCCAGGCGCACCACCGGCTGAGCTTCGCCGCCACGGCGGACGGGAAGTGGCAGCTGACCGGCCTCGCCTCGACCGACGACGGCCCGCTGGCGGTCAACGAGCCCGCCACGGGTCGGGTGGCGACGGCCGGGACGACGGCCCTGCCCGAGGCGACGCCCGCCGCCATCTCCAAGCCGTCCCAGCCGCAGACGAAGCCCGCGGGGAGCTACAACTACGCGGCGATGGCCTCGTACGCCGAGAAGTACTGGCAGAACTACAACCCCGCGTACCGGAAGTTCAACGAGGCCGGTGGGGACTGCACGAACTTCGTGAGCCAGTCCCTGAAGGCGGGCGGCTGGGCCAACAAGTCCGGCGACGCCGAGGACTACCGGAGCTGGTGGTACGACACCTCGTACCAGTCGACGTCCTGGGTGGGCGCCAACGAGTGGTCCTGGTTCACCCTGGACGCCAAGCGGGCCACCAACCTGGCGAACGTCTACTACATGGGCGTCGGTGACGTCATGCAGATGGACTTCGACAAGGACGGGTCCAAGGACCACACCATGATCGTCACCTACCGGAGCTCCAGCGGGGTGCCGTACATGACCTACCACTCGGTGAACACCTACCGGAAGTCCGTGGCGAGCATCATCGCCTCGTACCCGAACTCGCTCTACTACGCCTACCGCACCTGAGGCGCCCAGCGCCCACCCGTGTCCCCCCGTGACAGTGGACCCCGCCCCCGGGCGGGGTCCACCGCGTTTGCGCCCGGCCAGGGGCGGTGTGTCAGAGTGGACCGCCGCCCTCCCCATCCCCTCTCCCCTGTGAGCTCCTTCCCCCGAGAGTGATGCAGTCCACGACGTTCCCTTCCCGCACCGCGGATCTGTTCACCCAGGGCCTGGAGAACCGCCCGGGCTCCGCCCTGCTGCGCTTCGGCGCGGCGCGCCGACGGCCGGCCGACCGGCTCAGCTGGGCCGGTACCGGGGCCGTGGCCTGGCTCGACGGCTCCCGTGGCCATGTGTGGAGCGTCGGGGAGCCGGTGCCCGCCGCCGGGCTGGTGCTGGGCGCGGCACAGCGCCTCCCCGACCATGTGAGGGAGTTCACCGGCCCCCGTGGCACCGACGCCCTGGTCTCCCGCCATCTGCCACTCGCCGATGTGGTCGAGTGGGTCTTCCGCTGGACGCCGGACGAGCCGCCCGCCCATCCGGGTGAGGAGCGGGTGGTCGAGCTCGGCGAGCGCCACCACGAGGAGCTGCTGGCCTTCCTGCGGGAGCACAGCCCGGGCCATTCGACGGGCCCCGGCTCCGCCGGTATCAGCCTGTGGGCCGGGATCCGGGACGAGGACGGGCGGCTGGTGGCCTGCGGCGCGCTGAGCAGCCTGCGGGACAGCGGCGCCCCGCTGATGGCGTCCGTGGCGACCGACGCCCGGCTGCGCGGCCAGGGGCTCGGCGCGGCGCTGACCTCCTGGCTCACCCGGTACGCCGTACGCCGGTACGGCTTCTGCACCCTGTGGCAGCTCGCCGACAACGCCCCCGCCGAACGGCTCTACACCCGCCTCGGCTATCGCGACGAGGACCTCTGCGTGGCCGCGCGGATCGCCGCGCGCTGAGAGCCTGTGCGCCGCGCGCTGAGAGCCTGTGTCATACCCCCGGCCGGGCGTGCGAGGCCCGGCACGCACGCTGATCCGGCCGGGGATACGACACAGGCTCTGACCGGCGACACCTCGATCCCGAAACCCGGCGCACCCCGACGAGCGGCCGACCCCGTGATGTGATGTCCGCACGGTGTTCACCCGACGGACACCGCAGCCACGTCAGCACGCCTGCGTACACACACGTCTTCGAGCCGCGAGAGATGGAGTGACGCCATGCCGGGCGCCCTGTCACGCCGTTCCGCCCTGTCCTTCCTGGGAGGGGCGACGGTCATCGGCGTCACCAGTGGGGGCGGATGGCCGGTGGCCGCTGCCGAGCCCGCTTCCGGCCCCCGAACCGCCTCCGGACTCGCCCCCGAGCCCGGCTCGCGGGTGGACTCCCTCATCGGCCGGATGACGCTCGGGGAGAAGCTCGCGCTGCTGCACGGCGCGAAGGATTCCCACAGCCTCGGGCAGGCGGGCTACACCCCCGGTGTCCCCCGGCTCGGCATTCCGCCACTCCGGCTCGCGGACGGGCCCGCGGGCGTACGGGTCACCCGGCATGCCACCGCGCTGCCCGCGCCGGTGCTGCTCGCCTCCGCCTTCGATCCGGCCCTGGCGCGGGAGTACGGGCGCACCCTCGGGCGCGAGGGCCGTGCGCTGGGCCAGGACGTGCTGCTCTCCCCCATGGTCAATCTCATCCGCACCCCCTACGCCGGGCGCAACTTCGAAACCTTCGGCGAGGACCCCCTGCTCGCCTCCGAGCTGGTGGCCGAGGAGGTGCGCGGTATCCAGGGCGAGGGTCTGATCGCCACCGTCAAGCACTTCGCCATGAACAACCAGGAGCGCGACCGGGGGTCGATCGATGTCATCGTCGACGAGCGGACGATGCGGGAGATTGAGCTGCCCGGCTTCGAGGCGGCCGTACGGGCGGGCGCGGGGGTGGTCATGGGCGCCTACAACAAGGTCAACGGGGTCTTCGCGTGTGAGAGCGGGCCACTGCTGACCGGGGTGCTGCGCGAGGACTGGGGCTTCGACGGCTGGGTGATGACCGACTGGCACGCCGCCCACAGCACCGCGGCGGCCCTCGGCGCCGGGCTCGACATGGAGATGCCCGACGGCACGTACTTCGGCGGGGCCCTGCGGAAGGCGGTGGCCGACGGGACCGTACCGGAGGCCGAGGTGGACCGTGCGGTCGGCCGCGTCCTGACCGTCATGGACCGCTTCGGGCTGCTGGACGGCGGCGCCCCGGCCCGGCCCGGCCGGGACCCGGGGGCCGGGGCGCGCACCGCGCTGAAGGTCGCCACGGCGGGGGGCATCCTGCTGCGCAATGAGCGCGGCACACTGCCGCTGACCGGGCCCGCGGCCCGGTCGATCGCCGTGGTCGGGCCCACCGGCTCCGTCCCCTTCGTCAGTGGCGGCGGCAGCGCCCATGTGGTCCCCGACCACGCCGCGAGCCCGCTGGAGACGATCCGGGAGCGCGCCGGAAAGAGGGCCCGGGTGGACTACGCCCTGGGCGAGGACGTGTTCGGCAAGAAGATCCCCGCCGCCGCGCTCTCCCCGGCCACCGGGCTGGAGAAGCGGAAGGTGGCGGCGGGGAAGAGCTGGACGTACGAGGGCACCCTCACCGTCGCCGAGGCCGATGAGTGGACGTTCGTCCTGCACTTCAGCGGCCCGCCCACCGGCCGCCCGAAGGTGCTGCTGGACGGCGAGGAGCTGTTCCCGTTCCGGCCCGGCCTGGGCGAGTACTTCACCGGTGGCTTCCTCAGCGCCGCCCCGGACGGCCTCGCCGTGCGCCGGGCGGCCGTCGGGCTGACGGCGGGGAAGCACCGGCTGAAGGTCACCGCCGAGGGCGGCGGAAAGGGGCTGACCTTCCGGCTGCGCCGCACCACCTCCGCCACGCGCGCCGCCGATGTGGCCGAGGCCGTGCGCGCCGCCCGCGCCGCGCACAGCGTGGTGCTCTTCGCCTACGAGGACGCCACCGAGGGCAGGGACCGGACCACCATCGCCCTCCCCGGCCACCAGAACGCGCTGATCGCCGCCGTCGCGGGGGCCAACCCGCGCACGGCCGTCGTCCTCAACACCTCGTCGTGCACCTCGATGCCCTGGCTGAAGCGCACCGGCGCCGTCCTCCAGATGTACTACCCGGGTCAGGAGGGCGCCGCCGCCACCACCGCCCTGCTCTTCGGCGACGCCAACCCCGGCGGCAGGCTCACCCAGTCCTTCCCCGTCTCCGACGACCGCCATCCGATGGCCGGAGACCCCCGGCGCTACCCCGGGGTGAACGGCCGCGAGGAGTACTCCGAGGGCGTCCATGTCGGCTATCGCTGGTACGACGCCGAGGGGGTGCGGCCGCTCTTCCCCTTCGGCCACGGCCTGTCGTACACCACCTTCGCCTATGCGGGGCTGCGGCTGCGGCGGCGCGGAAGCGGCCTGGAGGCGGTCTTCACCGTGCGCAACACCGGGCGGCGGGCCGGGGCGGAGGTGGTCCAGGTGTATGTGGGGCCCTCGCCCGATCTGCCGCTGGACCAGGCCGAGCGGACCCTGGCGGGCTTCCGGCGGGTCCATCTGCGGCCCGGCCAGGCGCGGAAGGTGACGGTGCGGGTGGCCGCCCGGACGCTGTCCGCATGGGACTCCGAACGCCATGAATGGGTACTGGGCACCGGGCGCCGGACCGTGGAAGTGGGCTCCTCCTCGCGGGATCCGAGGCTGCGGGGGCATGTCGAGGTCCGCCATGGGTCCTGAGCGGCCACGGCCGTCGGCGCATCGGGCTACGCTAGTATGACGCGTGTGCAACTAAAGGCGCACGCAAGCAATAAGGCATCGACGAAGGAGCGCCGTGCAGATCGACCTTTCCGGTAAGACCGCCCTGGTCACCGGCTCCACGCAGGGCATCGGATTCGCCATCGCCGCCGGGCTGGCGCGGGCGGGTGCCCGTGTCGCCGTCAACGGGCGTCGGCAGGAGTCCGTCGAGGCCGCCATCGAGAAGCTGGAGGAGGACACGGAGGGCGGCTCGTTCGTCTCCGCTCCCGGCGACATCACCTCCGAGGACGGCGCCCGCCAGGTCACCCGTGCCGTGCCGGACGCCGATGTCCTGGTCAACAACCTCGGCATCTTCGGCGCCACTCCGCCGCTGGAGATCAGCGACGATGAGTGGCGGCGCTATTTCGAGGTGAACGTCCTGGCCGCCGTCCGGATGATCCGCGGCTATCTGCCCGGGATGAAGGACCGCTCCTGGGGCCGGATCCTGAACGTCGCCAGTGACTCCGCCGTCGTCATCCCCGCCGAGATGATCCACTACGGGACGTCGAAGACCGCGCTGCTCGCCGTCACCCGTGGCTTCGCCAAGGATGCCGCCGGTACCGGGGTCACGGTCAACTCGCTGATCGCCGGGCCGACCCACACCGGCGGGGTCGAGGACTTCGTCTACGAACTGGTGGACCCGGAGCTGCCCTGGGACGAGGCCCAGCGGGAGTTCATGGCCAAGCACCGGCCGCAGTCGCTGCTCCAGCGGCTGATCGAGCCCGAGGAGATCGCCAACATGGCGGTCTACCTCAGCTCCTCATTCGCCTCGGCCACCACCGGCGGAGCCGTGCGCGTCGACGGCGGCTACGTCGACTCGATCCTCCCCTGACGCTGGCCGCGGCGCCTTCCTGATGCCTGCGTCGCCGCCCCCCGATCCCCGCTTCCGCGCGCCCTTCCGGTGGGAACCGTTCCGCGCGGACCAGGGTTCCTAGGGAGCGAAGAAGCAGACGACCCGGGGGGTTCTGTTGAGCAATGACGCACTCGCGCATCCCGACCGCATCAGAGCGAGCCACTGGATCACCGTCCTGATACGGCGATTCCCCGAGCTCCAGGCCGAGTTGACACCCTCCCCGCGCGGTCCCGGCCTCGGTCGGCAGCGGGGAGGCGCCGACCGCCGCGGGCCCTCGGAGCCGCTACGCCTGCGGGTCTCCGACACCGTACGCGACATCACCGACGGCGTCGTGGAACTGGAGGAGGCCGTGCACGACCGGCTCGGGCTGCCGCCGGCCGGCAGGGGAACGGTCGAGGTCAGACTGGCCCGTCTCGCGGGGCTGCTGGGACGGGTCGAGGCCGACCCGGTGCTGATGCGCCATCTGCTGGACGAGGTCAGCGGAATGGCGCGGCGCTGCTCGGGCGTGCTCGGGGACACCGAGCCCGTGGTCCGGCTGCGCGGCCGGTGCCCGCTGTGCGCCTCGGTCTCGCTGCGGGCCTTTCCGCTGCGCCGGGCGGTGCTGTGCATCAACCCCGGCTGCCGTTGCCCGCACACCGGGTGCGGCTGCCATGCGGACCGGGCGCATCGGCACTCCTGGCCGGAGGGCGAGTGGGCGGAGCTGGCGGCCGGCGGCGCGCTCGCCCTGGAGGAGATCACCGCCGCCCTGGACGGAGGTTCCCCCGTCGTGGCGGTGAGCCGATGAGGAGCACGCAGGCACCCGAGTATCCGTTGCTGACCGCCGCCGTGGCCGCCGTGGAGGTGGGCGTCACCCCGGCCACCATCCGCAAGTGGGTGCAGCTGAAGCATCTGCGGCCCGCGGGGCGGCAGGGCAAGGCGTTCCTCTATCGGCTGGAGGATGTGTTCGCGGCCGAGCGGGCCACACGACGACGCACGTGACCTGCGGGGCCCATGGTCATCTCGACATAAGTGACGACAAGTGGTTGTCAATGGGCATCCGGTGCATCACACTTGGTGCCAGCGGCGGAGCTGTGCCCCCCTGAAGGGGCCACGGCCCCGCCGCTTTTCGCTGTGCGCAGCCTGACCACAGCAAGGAGTGCGCGCATGACCGAACCCTTGGTGATCTTTCCCGACGTCGAACGCCTCGTCGTCGAGCATCTGAAGAACCGCCCCGAGCTGGCCGGGGTGCTCGTGGACAACCGGACCCCGCCGGGCTTCCACGGGACCCAGAAGGCCGTGCTGGTCTCCCGGGCCGGCGGCGTCTGGGTGGAGGACATCCATCTGGACCAGCCGCTGGTCGACCTCGAGGTGTACGGCCCGGACAAGCCCACGGCCCACACCGTCGCCACGGCCGCCCGTACGGCGCTGTTCACGGTGCGCGGCACCACGTTCGGCACCGCCTGTGTCACCGATGTCTCCGAGGTGGACGGCCCCCGGTGGCTGCCCGACTACCTTCACGCCGCGGCCAGCCGCTACCTGTCCACGGTCCGGCTCTCCATCCGCCCGGCGTAGGCCACGTCACCGCCGACCGCTCGCCCTCATCACCACGCCACAAGGAGCAATCGCATGCCCGGAATGAACCCCAATGAGATCCGTGTCGCGGGGACCGGCCGCATCCTGACCGCCCCGCTCGGCACCACCGTCCCGCCCGATGTCTCCACGGCGTGGGACGCGGGCTGGAAGGACCTCGGTTACACCACCACCGACGGCATCAAGTTCAACAAGAAGGACAAGATCGACCCGGTCGACACCTGGCAGTCGGTCAGCCCGGCCCGCTTCGTCTACTCCGACCGCGACCTCACCGTGAAGTTCCAGCTGCTCCAGCTCAACGAGGACACCCTGCCGTTCTTCTTCGGCGGCGACGCGGTTGCGGAGACGGAGGCCGGTTCGAAGGTGTACCGCTACGAACTCGCCGCCGAGCCGAAGAAGGACGAGCGGATGCTGGGCGTGGAGTTCGCGGACGGCGATGTCATCAAGTACCGGTTCGTCCTCCGCCGTGGCCAGGTCACCGAGACCGAGGAGCTCCAGCTCACCCGCACGGCCGCGGTCCGGCTCGGGGTCACCTTCACGGCGCTGGCCGTGGACAACGCCACCCCGCTGGCCACCTGGCTGATGAACGACCCGGCGTTCGCCCGATCCTGATCCCTCCCGCCACATCGATCACGAAGGAGTCGCCGCCATGGCCGCGTTCAATGTCAACGCCGCCCGCGCCCAGCGCCTGGAAGCGCTGGGCCTGACCTGGGACTTCGAGGTGGATGGGGAGACGTTCTCCCTGCCCACCGAGATCCCCCGCAGCTCGGCGCACGCACTGGCCGAGCTGAAGGACAACGACCTGGACGGGCTGCTCGCCCTCCTCATGGGCGAGGAGAGCTACCGGCGGCTGTGCGAGCACGAGGTGAGCGTGCAGGACATCGCCGCGATCCTCGAGGCGTACGGCCAGGACACCGGGCTCGGCGTGGGGGAAGGCTGAGCCTCGGCGCGCTCGTGGAGGAGCACGCCGAGGCGCTGGAGGCCGATCTGCTGCGGTACTACGGCGTCGACCTGCTCGACTGGCACCGCGAGGCGCTGTCCTCGCGGCGCCTGGCGGTCCTGGTGCGCCACCTTCCGCCGGACTCGGCGTTCGTACGGGCGCGGGAGGGCGAGGCCGCGGAGTGGGGGCTGACGGACCACCTGCTGGCGGCGGTCGTGGACCACTTGGCGATCGCCAACTGGATGTTCGCGTCGGCCAACCGCGACGAGTACGCGGACCCGCCGGAGGCGCCGGTACCGGTGCCGAGGCCGGGTACGGGGTCGGGGACCGGGGGCGCCGACCCGGCCGACGGCCCGCCCGCCGACCAAGCCACCGCCCCGGCCACCGCCGGCCACGCGCCGACGGCGGCGGAGTTGGCGCGGTTCTTCGGGTGACCCCGCGCAGGAGGGTACGTGAGCGATTTCCAAGACCGCACCGAGACGGCCATTACCCAACTGAAGCGCCGCATGGCGGCCACCAACGCCACGCTCGCGCAGATGCAGAAGGAGCAGGACAATTTCATACAGACCTACAAGCCGAAGATCGAGCCGGGTCTCGGCAAGTCCGATCTGGCCGGCGTCCTGGGGGCCGTGGCCGCGGCGAGCATCGGGTTCTCCCTGCTGAAGGTCGATGAGACCGGGGTGTTCGTGGCCGGCCGCCAGGTCGTGACGTGGCGCCATATGCGTACACCCGACGAGCGGTTGCAGGTCGCCGAGCGGAAGCTGGAACAGCGCACCGACCGTCTGCAAGGCGCCGTGAACCGCTTCCAGGAGCAGTTGGAGCGTGTCGAACAACGCCGCCGAGATCTGGAGGAGACCCGGCAGCGCCGCGCCCAGCCCGGCGGCGACAGCCGCGCGCTGTACGGCGAGCAACGCTTCCGCGAAGAGGCGCTGAGCCGGGAGTTGCGCACGCTGGAGAGGGCGGAGCGCCGCGCCCAGCAGGCCCGGGGGAGGGTCGAAGGCAGCCGGCAGCGAGTCGTGTCGGCAGCGCATCGCATCGCTCAGGCCGAGCAGGAGGCGAGAAACGCGCGCCGGGAGACCGTCAGCCATATGAACGCCCTGGACCAGGGGATGCGGACGCTGGAAACGCGGACAGCGAGCCTTCGGCGTGAGCTCGGCTCCTGAAGCCGCCGCTGTCGCTACATCGAGGAGGATGCCATGTCGCTCGTGGCCGCGCTGCGGTCGTCCGTCGGCGCCCTGCGGAACTTCACGACCTCGGCCCGCCAGGCCGACACCACCGTCGCCAGATTGCGTGGCTCCGTCACCGGAGCATCCGGCGCGGTGGGCCGCGTCAAGGGCGACATCGACAAGTCGGCCAACTCCATGCGCACCCTGCAGCGAGAGGCCAACGCCGCCGAACGCAGCGTGGCCAAGAGCGGCCGCTCCATGACCACCGCTGGCCGCAGCGCGGCGACCGGGGGCGGGCTGATGGGGCGGATGAGGACGGGGCTGCAGGGGGTGACCACGGCCCAGAAGGGGCTGAACACGGCCATGAAGTCGAACGTCTTCGGGGCCATCATGGCGCTGCTGATGCCGCTGATCATGAAGCTCGTCGACATGGCGATGCAGTCCAAGACGGTCCAGCGCATCGTCCAGGCCGCCTTCAAAATCATCGGCCAGGTCATCGGCACCACCATGCGCGTGGCGAAACAGGTGGTGCAGACGACCTGGAACGGCATCAAGACGGCGTTCACGGTCGTGCTGAAGGTCATCTGGACCGTGGTGAAGACCTACTTCACCATCTACAAGACCATCATCACCACGGTCATCCACGCCATCATGGCCGTGGTCCGGCCCCTGCTGTCCTTCTTCTCGGAGCGGATCCCGGGCGCCTTCCGCTCCGCCCGCAACGGCATCCAGCGCGCCTTCAACGGGCTGGCGGGCATCGTCCGGGGTGCCTTCAGCGCCGTGCTCGGGGCCGTGCGCGGGCCGCTCAACGGGGTGATCGGGCTGGTCAACCGGGCCATCGGCGCGCTGAACCGGGTCAAGGTCTCGGTGCCCTCATGGGTGCCCGGGATCGGCGGCCAGTCGTTCGGGGTGAACATCCCCACCATCCCCACGCTCGCCCAGGGCGGCATCGTGCTGCCCCGTCCCGGCGGCACGCTCGCGCTGCTCGCCGAGGGCGGCCAGGCCGAGGCGGTGCTGCCACTGAACCGGCTGAGCACCCTGCTCGCCCGCACCGGGCCCACGCCGGCCCTGGCGGGATCCGGCAGGCCGGGCGGCGGATTCGTCATCGAGCACTACCACGAAGCCCCGGGCGCCAGCGCCCGGCAGACCGCCGAGGATCTGATGTTCTTGATGAAGGCGAGGGGGTGACATGGCGGACGAGACCACCGCCACCGAGCCGGGGCCGCTGATCACAACCGACGGGCAGGTGCAGTGGGCCGGGCTGCTGATGGGCCCCGGCACCGACTACTGGATCGCCGCCGAAGGGCTCACCGGCTGGGAGGAGTTGCCCGCGCTGGACACCTCCGACGCGGACCGCCCGGTGGGCCACGGCGGCTGGCCCGGCTCGCAGTGGGCGCAGGCCCGTACGGTCACCGCGCAGGTGTGGTTCGCGCCCGACCCGGACGCCGGGCCGGAGGCCGTGCGGGAGGCGTTGCGCGCGCTGCGCGCCGCCACCGCCGTACGCGACGAGGAGGAGTGGCTGGCCGTACGCCTGCACGGCGAGACGCTGGCCGTACGGGCCCGGGTCACCCAGCGCGTGGTCCCCACCGACCGGCAGTTCGCGGCGAGCCGCCTGGCGAAGATGACGCTCCAGTGGAAGGCGAGCGACCCACGCCGTTACGAGGCGGTGGGGCGGCGGGAGACCGTCGGTCTCCCCCGGCCGGAGCCCGGCCTGACCTGGCCGCTCGGCTGGCCCCTGGTCTGGGGCGCCCCCGAGTCCACCGGCGATCTGAACGTGGAGAACACCGGCAGCGCCCCCGCCCACCCCGTGATCACCTTCACCGGTCCGTGTGCCACGCCACGGCTGGCCAACCGCACCACCGGCGACTGGCTGGAGTACGCCATCACCCTGGCCTCCGACGACCGGCTCGTCGTCGACACCGCCGAAGGAACCGTGGTGTTCAACGACACCGCCTCCCGCCGTCACACCGCCACACCGGGCAGCGCCCCCGAGGAGTCGTTCACGCTACCGCCCGGCACCTCGCAGCTGTCGTTCCGGGCCGAGTCCGCGGCCGGTGGGACGGCGGACGTCACCGTCGCCTGGCGCGGCGCCGACTGGTGACCGGCTGGACCGCCAACCGGCCCGAATTGACCCTCTTCCCGCATCCAGGAGCCGTTTCATGACCGTTCGTTCCGCCTGGCACCTGCCCAATGGACAGACCCGTGAGGACACCCGGCTGGCCGTCGGCCTCGGCATGGCGTCCGCCGGACCGCTGCTGACCCGGGCGGGGTGTGTGTTCGGCGGGTTGCGCCTCACCGGCACCGCCGCCACCAGCATGCAGGCCAAACTCTCCCCCGGCCAGGTGTGGGTCCCCGGCACCTCCACCGGGGCGCAGGGCGGCTACCCGGTGACCGTCGACGCCGACACCCTGCTGACCTTCGCCGACGGCCACGCCAGTCTGCCGCGTGTGGACGCGGTCGTGGTACGGGTCTACGACACCGACTACGACGGCTCGGGCAAGTACGGGGCGGCGCTGGAAGTGCTCCAGGGAACGGCGGCGAGCTCGCCCACCGCCCCGGCCGTGCCCAAGAACGCCGAACTCCTCTACGAGGTCGCCGTCCCCGCCGGGACCTCCGCCGCCAAGGGCATCACCTGGGCCTCCGCCATCACCGACCGGCGCCGCTACACCGCGGCGCTCGGCGGTATCGTCCCCGCCGCGGGCGGGGCGCCGCACAACGGGGCGTACACCGGGCAGTACCGCGACGCGGACGGCCGGCTGGAGCGCTGGGACGGCGCCCAGTGGGCGAAGCTCATTCCCGACGCCGTGCTCCGGCACACCGCGGACTGGGGCGCCACCACCTCCGCCACCTACCAGGAGATGCTCACCGACACCGTCGCCACGCTCACCGCCACCTTCACCGCCCCGGCTTCCCGGTGGGTGTCCCTCACCTTCGGCGCCTTCACGGCCGCCGACGGAGGTGCCATCGCCTACATCTCGTTCCGGCTCAGGACGCAGAGCGGCACCGAGGTGCTCGCTCCGTCCGACGACCGCGCGGCGATCCTCGACGGTGCCGGACGGGCCTCCATCTCCACCTGTTTCCCGGTGGGGAACCTCACCCCCGGAGCCGTCTACACGGCGACCGCCGCCTACCGCTCCTCGATCGCGGGGACGCGGGTGCACTTCGACAACCGCTTCGTCCGCGTGGACCCGGTGGCGTGAGGCGCCGTGGACGCCCGCTACCGCGCCGTCTTCACCGATCTGCGCACCGACCAGGCCATCGACGTACTGCCCCTGCGGGAGGTGGAGTACGACGACTACCTCGGCAAGCCCGGTTCCCTCACCGCGACCATTCCGGTGCCCGACGCCCGGATGGCCCGGCGGGTCCGGGAGCTGGTGGAGGGGCGCACCGCCGTCTATCTGGAGCGGGGTGACGAGGTCTGCTGGGGCGGCATCGTCTGGACGCTCACCCCGGCCACGGACGACCGGGGCCTCACCACGGTCGGGCTTCAGGCGGCCACCTTCGACTCCTACGCGGGCCGCCGCTACATCCGCGCGAATCTGAGCTTCACCGCGCTCGACCATCTGGAGATCGTCCGCCGGCTGTGGGACTACATGCAGGGGTCCGAGGGCGGCCACATCGGCGTGGAGTACGAGCCGACGGCCCCCACCGCGACCCGCACGGTGGCCTACAGCGACGGTGACGAGACCCTGGTGGAGGAGGCGATCGGGCAACTCGCGGCGATGGAGCCGGGTTTCGAGCACCGGATCGCGGTGTACCGGGACCCGGTGACCGGGCGGCGGGTGAAGCTGCTCCAGCTGGGCTCTCCGACGATCCGGGTGGGCAGCCAGCCGGTGATGCTGGACCTGCCGGGCGATGTGCTGTCGTACTCCTTCCCCCGCGACGCCACGCGCGGCGGGACGACCGCGCGGGCCAGGGGCGGCACCCCGGAGGGCGGGGCGGGCGGCCCGGTGATGTCCGGGGAACAGGTGGCCGAGGATCTCCTCGCGGCCGGGTTCCCCCGCCTGGACACCTCGTCCGACCACAGCAATGTCACCGACAAGGCGACGCTCGACGCGTTCGCCCGGTCCGAACTCGCCGCTCTGCGTGGCACGGTGGTCATCCCCTCGGTGCGGATCCGCCTCGGCTCGGGCACCACGCCCGCGCTGCTCGGCACGACCGTGCGGCTGCGCATCAAGGACGTGTGGTTCTCCGAGGGGCTGGACGCCCGCTACCGCGTCGTCGGCATCAAGGTCACCACCCCGGAGCGGGGACGTCCGGAGACCGCCGATCTGTATCTGGAGGAGGCAGACTGATGGCGAACCTGCCCGAGGACATCGTGGACCGGATCAGGGCCCTGGAACGTCAGGTGCACCGGCTCACCACCTACGTCAACAGCAAACCCGGCGGGACGCCGGCGGCCCTGGCGGCCACCGAACCGTCACCGCCGCAGGCTCAGGAGAGCTCCGGGGAGGAGCCGCCGCGGCCCGACGGCACGACGACGGGCCCCTGACGTCCGGACCCGGCGGGGCGGCTCAACCGCCGCCCGGGTCGGTCATCGCGACCAGCACGATCGGAGTGATGGCCGGGGCCGCCAGCAGAAACGCCAGGTCGCCGTGCGGCACCCTCCCCCGGGCCCCGGAGCGGGACCCGGGGGCCGCCCTAGGGGGCTTCTGATGGATCTCCGCGGGGGGAGGAGCGGCGTCCGGTGCGTGCTCTCGGCGTGCCGGCCGGAAGCCCTCGTACTGGGCGTACTTGGGCTTTCGGCCGGTGCGGCGAGAGCGCGTGCCGGGCGTCGCGACGCCGCGGAGATCCATCAGAAGCCCCCTAACGGGTGCCGGAACGGGCGGCGGCATCGCACCGGGCCACCACCCGATAGGCATTGGACATCTTGCCGAGCCCCGCCAGCGGTTTGAGCAGCAGGCGGTCGAGGGTGGTCGCGACCACGAGGGCGGGCACGCCCGCCAGCAGGATCGCGCAGCGCAGCAGCCATCGGAGCCGGCCGGGCGGCTTGGCGAGGGAGGGGGCGTCATCGGGTGGGGCGATCGCGTTGAGCGCCAGCCAGACGGCGCCGAGCAGGTCGACGGTGTCCGACGGCCCTCGGTGCTGTTCGTCGGTCACGGTGAAGCCCAGCGCGGTGAGCTCCTCGCGGAGGTTGGCCACCGGAACGAAGTGCAGATGCTGGGGCTGGAGCCAGGGGAGCCAGAACCGGCCGAGGAGCCGGCCGAACCAGCACTCCGGGTCGGGCACCTCGATCAGCAGGTGGCCGCCGGGCCGCAGGGCGCGGCGGGCGGCGCGGAGTTCGGCGCGGGGGTCCGTGCTGTGCTCCAGGTAGTGGAACATGCTCACCACGTCGTAGCTCCCGGCCAGCCGCTCCTCGGCCAGCTCGGGGAAGCTGCCGCGGATGGCCCGGTCGATGCGGCCCGTACGCTCGGCCAGTTCGACGCCGGCGGTGAAGTCCAGTCCGTCGAAGCGGGTACCGGGGAAGACGGTACGGGCCACCTCGGGGAAGTGGCCGTGCCCGGTGCCGACATCGAGCCAGGTCTTCGGGGGCTCGGCGGAGGGCTCCTGGAACATCGCGCGCCGCCGGTACACCTTGTCCCGGCCGGAGAAGACGTTGCCGAGCTCGATCTCCCCCATCCCGTCGTAGAAGTCGCGGTAGTAGAACTCCAGGCCGTCGTCGTTCAACCGTGGGTTCTGGAAGACATGGCGGCAGTCCCGGCATCGGTCGAGCCGGAAGTGGCCGGGTTTGCTCTGGTACCGGTCCTTGGTGCGCAGCCGCCGCACCAGCCGCGTGGAGCCGCACCACGGGCAGTCGGTGCGGCGGGGTTCGAAGAACCGCTCGGTGCCCCGCGCCAGATCCGCCTGGTAGCGGGGGCGCAGCGCGGCGACGGTCTCGGCGCGGGACGGCTTCTCCGGTGCGCGGGGTACGGCACTCTCTCGGCTCATCGTTCCCCTTCCGGGTTCACGGTGGCGTGGGTGGCGGCGCTCGCGGTGGCGTGGGTGGCGCCCGCTGTGGCGGGGGTGGCGGCGCCCGCTGTGGCAGGGGTGGTGGCACCCGCTGTGGCCAGCCGCTCCAGGTGAGCGGCGGCCGCGGTGGCACCGCCCGCCGCGCGGAAGGACGCGCCCACACGCTCGGCCGCGGCGCGGTAGCGCGGTTCGTCCAGCACGGCGTCGAGCGCCTCGCCGATGGCCGCCGCCCGCGCCCTGCCGAAGCGCACCCGGACGCCCGCGCCCGCGTCCACCACTTGGGCGGCCACCACCGGCTGGTCGTCCCGGATGGGCGCCACGACGAGTGGTACGCCGTGCCAGAGGGTTTCGCAGACGGTGTTGTGGCCCGCGTGGCACACGACCGCGTTCACCCGTCGCAGTAGGGGGAGTTGCGGGACGTAGCGGCGCACCAGGACGTCGTTGTCGCCCGGGGTGGCGGGCATGCTCTGGATGTCCCGGGCGGCCCGCGCGAGTACATCGTCGGGGTCGACGATGACCGTCTGGAAACGACCGGCACGGGCCCGTACGGCCTGCGAACACTCGGTGAGGAAGCGTGACCCGGCGTCGGTGTTCGCGGTGCCGAGCGTGACCAGGACCGCGGGACGCGCGGGATCCAACCACTCCCAGGGGAAGTCCGTCGTGGCCGGTCGCTCGGCGATCGACGGCCCCACGTAGTGGATGCGGTCGCCCGCCCGGGCCGGTCGTCCGGCCAACTCCTCGGTGGTGAACGCCAGGACGAGATCCGGTGAGAACCGGGGGTCGGCCGTGCCGTCCGGGTCGCCGATCCGGCCCCGCACCTCGTGCAGCAGCCCATCCAGCCATGCGTCGATCTTGGGCATCCCGTCCAGCGCGCCGGTGAACTCCGCCGAGGTGGTGGCGGATGTGGCCCAGCACGCCCCCAGCCGTTCGGCCACCAGTGCGCCCGCCACGGTCTGCTGGTCGGCGATCACCACATCGGGACGGAACTCCTCGATGGCCTTGGCCACGCCCGGAGCCATGGCCTCGGCGAGCGGCACCAGGAACCGCTCCCACAGGAACTTCAGCGCCGCGGGACCGCGTACGTCCGGTGGGCGGCCCGCCCCGCCCTCGCCCAGCACCGGCCCGGCGCAGCGGTAGACCGTCCTCCCCCGCCCGGTCAGCCGCTCGACGACCTCGGGCATCCCGGCCCAGGCCACCTGGTGTCCCCGTGCGGTCAGTTCGGCCGCGACGCCGAGGGTGGGGTTGACGTGGCCGACGAGCGGCGGCACGACGAAGAGAAAGCGGCGGGGTGTGCGGGGTGAGGCTTCCGGATCTCTGCTCGGTTCGCTCATCAGGCATCCGCCTCCAGGGCCGCCTCCGCCGCCGCGGCGCCGGTGGCCGCTTGGCGCCCGTGTTCACGTTCGTGTTCACGCTCGTGGATCCAGGACAGCAGCAGTTCGCGGATGCGCGTGGGCGCTTCGGCGAGGACCGAGTGGCCCTGCCCCGGCAGGACGACGGTCCGGGTGCCGGGCAGCACCGACTCCAACCACCGCTCCTGCCCGGCGAGTTCGGAATCGGCGCCGTAGACGGCCAGTACCGGGCAGGCCACCGCGCGGACCTGCTCCTCGCTCACCACCCGGCTCGCCGGTACGTCCTCGGCGATGGTGGTCGTACGGACCAGGCGGGCGGCCGACTTGGCCAGCCGTGCGGTGTGGGCGCCCCGGTGGGCGCTCACCCAGGCCAGCGACTCGGCCTCATGGACGACCAGTTCCTCCTCGACACGCCGGAGGATCCCGCTGATCTCGGTCAGCCAGCTCTCGGTGGCGGGCTTCGCCTCGATCACCGCGATACCGGCCACCCGCTCCGGATGGCGCATGGCGTAGGCGAACGCCACCGTTCCGCCGAAGCAGTTGCCCACGAGGTGGACCGGGCCGGTGATGTCCAGCCGGTCGAGCAGCCGCGCCAGATCGGTGACGAAGGTGTCCAGCCGGTAGCCGGAGCCGGGCCGCTCGCTGCGGCCGTGTCCCCGCTGGTCGTACATGACCACCTCCAGTCCGGCGGCGGCGAGGTCCGGGGCCACCGTGAAGTACCAGCTGGCGAGGGAGTCGGTGAGCAGACCGTGGATGAGCACGGCGGTGGCGGTGGGCGGACGGCCGTCGGGCGGGGACAGCCGCTGGACATGCAGTCGGACGCCGTCCGTCCCGGTATGTGGGCCGTCGTGGTCGGTGGCGTGGTCGGTGTCGATCATCGCCATGGGTCAGCGCTCCCGGGCGCCCCGAGGCACCGGACGACATACTCGACGAGCTGTCCCACGGTGAGGTCGATGATCTCGTCGAGCTCGAGGTCGGCCACGAACTCGGCGAAGTTGACCTGTCTGCCGTACCGGGCCTCCAGGCTGCCGGCCAGTGTCACCAGGTCGATGCTCTCCAGCTCGAGATCCTCGGTGAAGCGGGTCTCCATGGTGACCTCGATATCGTCGAGGCCGTATTCGTCGAGCATCGTCCGGAGCATCCCGGATATCTCCGCGAGCACGGCCGGGGCGTCGGCTGGTGCGCTGACCGGTGGGCTGACCGGTGCCTCGGCCGGTGCGTCGGCGGTGGGTGACGGGGCGGTCTGATTGGCGGTGGTCACTGATCGCTCTCCTCGTCCTGTTCCTGGTGGTCCGGGCCGGTCGTCCAGGCCACGGCGTAGTCCCGGTCCGGCAGTCCGGGCGGGTTGGCGATGGTGATGGTGTGGACCTCGTAGCGGCGCGGGCGCTGCTCGGGGGCGGTGGCCACCACCTCGACGATGAGACGGGCCGATGGCGCGTCGGGGTGGCCCGCACCGGGCGGCCGTACCTCGGCGATGGTCAGGTCCCGTGGCCGGTCCCCGAGTCCGGTTCCCTCCGCCGTGGCGACCGCCTCCTTCACGGCCCGGAAGGCGGTGGCCCAGCGGGCGCGTGAGCCACCGCTCGCGGCCGTCACGGCGGCGAGGAGTTCGCGCTCCGCCCGGCCGAAGGCCGCCGCGAGGGCGTTGTCGTCGTGGTCGGCGACCTCTTCGAGGGCGATACCGGGGCCTGCGGCGCCGTTCGCGCGGCGCGGCGCCACCAGGGCGACCCCGGTCTCGGCCCGGTGTGCCAGCGAGAGCGCCAGTTCGGGCAGGGCCCGGCCGTGCACTCCGATGGCGTACGGGCGCCCCTGGGCGTCCTCGCGGATCCCGATCTCGGCGGGGAAGACCGGCCCTTCGCCGTGGTCCCAGAGCCACCGGCGTACGGCGTCCTTGGCCGCGATCCTGCCCAGCAGCCACTGTCTGCGGCCACGTGGCGGCTGGTGTTCATAGGCGGTGCGCTCGTCGCTGCCCAGGTGGTTACGCATGATCAGGTCGCGGGAGGCCAGGTCGGGCCAGCGCTCATGGAGCAGTACCCAGCCGCCCGGCTGGGGCCGGGACAGTGTGTTGCGCTGCGGAAAACGCTCCACGGGCCGGGTCTCCGGGTGGTTGTCGAACCGGCGGTCCTGCCAGCCGGACAGCTCCGCCCACACCTCGCCGCCGATCAGCAGCTGTGCGTCGGCCTCGAGCGCGGCATCGGTCAGCGCGGTGATCCTGATCAGGCACTCCACCGGGGTGCCGGGGGGCGGATGCGGGCCGAAGAAGCGCATCAGACGCATGCCGACCGGGAAGACCACGGTCCGTTCGGTCCGGGTCGCCATGATCCAGTAGCCGAGGAGCTGTCCGACGTTGTCCAGCAGCGCCCCGGGCGCGGGGGGTGTGGTGATCGTGCCGCGCATATGCGATGCGCCGATCGCGGTGAGTTCGGTGAGCCCTTGGAAGGCCGGGCCGTGGAACATCCAGCGCTCGGCGTAGATGAGTTGTGCCGTGTGGTCGGGTGCGCGCTCGGCGCCGGGCTCGACACTCCAGGGCGTGGGGCGGGTATCGGGGTGGCGAGCGGCCACTTCCACGGTGGCGCGGGCGCCGCGGCCGAAGGTGACGGTGTAGTGGGCCGCCCCCGAGGTGGGGGTCGCGGTGACCTGGACGGTGGTGGGTGGTGACGCCGTCACCCACTGGTCGAAGCGGGCGCCGTGCACGGCGACGGCCACAGTGCCTGTCGCCAATCGCTCCGCCGTGTCCATGAGGTACTGGACGATCGTCGTGGCCGGGACCACGGGCCAGCGGTCCGACTCGTCGGGCCAGCCGGGGCGCTGGGGGAAGAAGCAGTGGTCGCGGAGGTAGGGCATGGTCTCGGTGGAGACCCGCAGATCGTGGGTGCGCGGGGTCGGTGGGCGGCTCGCCGCGATCACCGCTGTCGCGGTGGCGGCGGTCTCGCTGAGCAGGGCGTCCAGTTCGGCAGCCCACGGGGTGGACGGCGGGTGCGGTGTCGCACCGTGATACGCACTCGCCGTTGCCGGGTGCGGGTGGGGTGGTGCCCACCCGTTCCGCCCCGGGGGCACCTCCCGGCGGTAGCCGGGGGAGGAACGATTGCCGACCATGTCGCGCAGCTCGGTCAGGCGCGGCTCGCTGAGCGAGATCAGGGAGCCGCTCAGGTCCAGCCGCGCCGCGGGAAGCCCTGGTTTCGCCCGCGAGACATCGCTCCGCAGCGCCGGATCCACCTCCGCCCCCTCCGCCCACAGCGCCGTGGCCACGCGCCGAAGTTGGGACACCCCGTCCCGGTGGGGCGAGTTGGCGGCCACCACCAGGTGGTCACGCCCCTGCAGCGTGTCACCGATGAGCGACCCCAACTGCCCCGTACCGACCTGGACGAACGCACGGAACCCCGCCTCGTACAGGGCCTCGGTCAGCAGCCGGAAGCGCACCGGCTCCAGCAGGTGCCGGATGAAAAGCTCGCGCACCTCCGGCTCGGTCGCCGGATACGGTGCGGCGGTCGTCCCGGACCAGACGGGCGTCCTGGGCGGCAGGAGCAGCTCGAAGCGTTCCGTCACGGCTCGAATGGGGTCGAGGTAGGGCGCCAGCATCGGGGTGTGGAAGCCGGACTGGAAGGGCAGGACCTGTGCGATCACACCCTCGGTGCGCATCGCCCGGACGAACTCCTCGACATCGCCACGCGGCCCGCACACCATCGACTGGCTGGGCGCGTTGTCGTGCGAGAGCACGATCCGGCCGCCCGCCCGCTCGGTGAGCGCGTCGGACACCCGCCGCGCACCCGCGCCGAGGACGGCGAAGGCCAGACCGGGCACTCGCAGCGCGTCCGGGTCGAAGGCGTCGAGGAAGGCGTCGACCTCCTCGCCCGCATAGAGGCCGCCCACGACCAGCGCGGTCCACTCCCCCACGCTGTGTCCGGCCACCGCGTCCGGTACGACCCCCATCCGCCGCAGCGCCGCGTCCAGCAGCCGCCCGACGCCGAAGACGCCGACGCCATGGCGGCCGATGTCGCCCACGCGCGCCGCCGCGCCGAAGCGGTCCCCGGCGGGGCGGGAGAGTCCGAAGTACTCCGCGACACCGTCGACACGGGGGACGAACTCGGCTTCGAGACCGGGGAAGACGAAGGCGAGCTTCCCCCTCGGCCCCGCGCCCGCGCCGAGCAGCGGCGCGGACGTGAACCAGATGTCATTGCGGCCCCGCCACGGGCGGCCCTTGGCCACCATGCGCCGGGCGAGCGCGAGCCGTTTGGCGGTGGGGTCGACGATGCCCAGCCGTGTACGGGCGTCCCGCCCCGTCACCGTCGTCCGTACGGTCGTGTCGTCCGCCGCCAGCAGTTCGGCCAACCGCTCGGGGGTGTCCGCCGCCAGCGCCAGCACCCGCTCCGGTTCGACGACGAGGGTCGTGGCGCGCCGCGTCCCCGGCACCGGCGGCGGCTGCTCGAGCACCACATGGGCGTTGATCCCGCCGAATCCGAAGGCGTTGACGGCGGCGCGCCGCACGGGAGCGTCCCAGGGCTCGGCCGCGTCGAGCACCGAGAAGCGGGTGGCCGCCAGCGCCGGATGGGGGTCGTCGCAGTGCAGGGTGGGCAGCAGCCGGCCGTGGTGGACCGCGAGGGCGGCCTTCACCAGTCCCGCGACACCGGCGGCGGGCATGGTGTGGCCGATCATCGACTTCACCGAGCCGATGACGGCCGTCTCACCCAACGTGTCGCGGGAACCGAACACCTCGGCCAGCGTGGCGAGTTCGGCCGTGTCCCCGGCGGGCGTCGCGGTGCCGTGCGCCTCCAGCAGCCCGAGGGCACCCGGCTCGCGCGGATCGAGGCCCGCGGCCCGCCACGCCTGCCGTACGGCACGGGCCTGGCCGCCCGGGTCCGGGTTGACCAGACCGGTGGCACGGCCGTCGGAGGCCACGCCGGTGCCGCGGATCACCGCGTAGACGCGGTCGCCGTCGTGGAGTGCGTCGGCGAGCCGTTTGAGGACGACCACACCGGTGCCCTCGCCGATCAGCAGCCCGTCGGCCGCGCGGTGGAAGGGCCGGATTCGCTGGCTCGGCGACAGCGCGCGCAGCTGGGAGAAGACGCTCCACAGGGTGATGTCATGGCAGTGGTGCACCCCGCCCGCGAGCATCACATCGCACCGGCCCGAGGCCAGCTCCCCCACCGCCTGGTCGACGGCGACGAGCGAGGAGGCGCAGGCGGCGTCCACGGTGTACGCGGGGCCGCGCAGATCGAGCCGGTTGGCGATGCGCGAGGCCGCGAGATTGGGCACCAGGCCGATGGCCGCCTCGGGCCGGTCCGGGCCGAGGCGTTCGGTGAACGCCTCCCGTACCCGGTCGAGTTGGTCGGTCCCGAGGTCGGGCAGCAGCTCGCCGAGGGTCCGTACGAGCTGGTGAGCGGTGCGCACCCGCTGGTCGAGCCGGACCAGCCCCGGGGTGAGATAGCCACCCCGGCCCAGCACCACGCCCACCCGCTGCCGGTCGGTCAGCCGGTCCTCACCGCCCGCGTCGGCGATGGCCGCCGCCGCGACGCCCAGGGCGATCAGTTGGTCGGGTTCGGTGCCGGACACCGAGTTCGGCATGATCCCGAACCGGGCGGCCTCCACCCGGGCGAACTCGTCGACGAATCCGCCCCGCCTGCAATACACCCGGTCGGGCGCCCCCGGCGTGTCGCCACCGCCGTCCGGGGCGTAGAAACCGGGGTCCCACCGCCCGTCCGGGACGTCGCTGATCGCGTCCACGCCGCCGACCAGGTTGCGCCAGTACGTGTCCAGGTCGGGCGAGCCGGGGAGCAGCACGGACATCCCGACGATGGCCACCGGCGGCTGCCGGTGCGACCGCTCGTCCGTCACGCTCACCAGCCCGAGGCGGTGTAGACGACGGACCCCGTGGACTCCTCGCCCCAGGCCAGCTCGCGCAGCAGCGCCAACGTGCCCTCATCGGGGTCGATGAGCGAGATGCCGCGCCGGGCGTATTCGCGGCCGAGCTCCGGTGTGACCATCCCGCCGTGGGCTCCGGCCGGTGCCCAGGGGCCCCAGTGCACGGTCAGCGCCCGGCGGCCGGTGCGGTCCCGCCACCGCGCGCCGAGGGTCTCCAGCGCGTCGTTGGCCGCCGCGTAGTCCACCTGGCCGCGGTTGCCGAGCACGGCCGCGATGCTGCCGAACAACACGGCGAACGCCGGGGGTTCGGGCAGTTCGGCCAGCGCGTCCAGCAGCGTCCGGGCGCCCTCCACCTTGGTGCCGTACACCCGCTGGAAGGACTCGGCGGACTTCTCCGCGATCAGCCGGTCCTCGATCACACCGGCCCCGTAGACCACACCGTCCAGCCGTCCGTGGTCGGCGTGGATCTGCTTCACCGCCTGGAGCACCGCTTCGGCGTCGCGGACGTCCACCGAGCGGTAGCGGACACGGGCGCCGAGTTCGGACAACTCCTCGGCGGTGGTGGCCACTTCGCGCCGCGCCAGGATCCTGGCGGCCTCCCGCTGGATCTCGGCGGGCCCCAGCCCGCCCCGGGCCGCGAGCGCCGCGCGCAGGGCGGTCTCGTCGCGGGCCCCGGCGGTGGCCGGGTCCTCGGGACCGACGGGCTCCGGCGTACGGCCGAGCAGCTCGATCCGGCAGCGGGCGGCGGACGCGAGGGTGGCGGCGAACCGCGCGGTGATGCCCCGCGCCCCACCGACCAGGACCACCACCGCGTCCCGGTCCAGCC
The DNA here is from genome assembly GCF_055597465.1 of Streptomyces yongxingensis. Lineage (NCBI taxonomy): Bacteria > Bacillati > Actinomycetota > Actinomycetes > Kitasatosporales > Streptomycetaceae > Streptomyces > Streptomyces yongxingensis. The sequence goes on along the minus strand of NZ_CM145717.1, from coordinate 10,141,527 downwards.
CGAGCGCGGCGGCCTCCGCCGCGCCGTCCCCGGCGGGCCCGGCACCCGAACCGGCGAGCGCGCCCAGCGGGGTCTCCACGAGGTCCAGCCGGTGGCGCCGCCCTTCCGCGGTACGCAGAACGACGGGTGTACGGTCCGGAGCGAGCAGCTCGTCGAGCAGCCCGTCGGCCACGGTCTCAGCGGACACCGCCACGTGGGCGGCCCTGGCCGCGTCAGCGGACCCGGCCGCCTCGGCAGACCCGGCCACGTCAACGGCCCCGGCCGCCTCGGCAGACCCGGCCACGTCAGCGGCCCCGGCCGCCTCGGCAAGTCCGATCGCCTCGGCGGGGAACTCCACCAGCCGGGCGACCGTGTCCGGGTACTCCCTGGCCACCGTACGGAACACCCCGCGCAGCCCGGCCGTGCGCGCGGCGAGCGGGTCGGTGCGGCGGAGCGCCAGCAGCCACTGCGGGGCGCGCCGCAGGGCGGACTGGAGCACCGTGAACGCCTCGGGCAACACCGGCGCGCCGGCGGCGGCCAGCGGTTCGAGCAGCAGCACACCGTCCACCCTGCCGTCGTCCTCGGTGAGCTGATGACCGGCGGCGAGGACGACGGCCTCGGCACCGCGCTCCCCGAGACGGGCGGCCACCGCCTCGGCCACCCCGTCAGCGTCCCCGCCGAGCAGGGCGAAGCGCCGACCGCTCAGGGCGGGCAACGCGGCGGCGCCCTCGTCCGGTGCGCCGAGGGGCACAGGCACCAGCCGCATCCGCTTGGGCGCCACGCCGGGCACTGCCACGGGCACGGGCTCCGCCACCCGCACGGCCACCGGCTCCGGTTCATCGGGCGGCCCGGCGGTCGCGAGGCTCGCGGACGCGGGCGCGAGACGAGCGGTGAGCCAGTCGGTCACGGCGGCCGTGGTACGGGCCTTGGCCAGCTCCTCCAGCTCCTCATCGCCCAGGGCGGCGGTGTCCGCGCCCGCGACACCGAGTCGCCGTGCCAACTCGCCCGCGATCTCCGCACGTTTGATGGAGTCGATGCTGAGATCGGCCTCGAGATCGAGGTCCGGTTCGATCATGTCGACCGGATAGCCGGTGTGTTCGCTGATGATTTCGGAGACCGCGCGCAGCACATCGGACCCGGTGGCGGGTGCGGACGCGGAGGGAGCCACGTCGGCGAACGGGGACGGTGCCTCCGAGGCGGCGGCCACCGGGGCGAGCTCGGCGGACAGGGGTGTGGCCGGTGCGAGCGGGGACGGTGGCGCCGCGCGCCGTTCGCCCGGCGCCGCGCCGAAGTAGGTAAGGAGCACATCGCGCTGGGCGGCGACCATCTCCCGGCTGGTCCTCAGGAACTCCGAGATCAGGGCGGCCCTGTCGCCGTATTCGCCGCCCTGTGTCCGATCCGTCCGGCTCACCGTAGCCTCCATGACACGTCGGGCCGGTGCCAGCGCACCGGGCAGGAGCTCACCGTCCGCGGTGCGGACGAGGTGTCCGTCAACCGTCCAGCCGGGCCGCTTCGGTGGCGGGGCGGATCCCGCCGCCACCGCGTCCCGGCCGTGGAACAGCCAGGCCGTACGCACCGGAACGCCCGCGACGGCCAGCCGGGCGAGGGCGACGAGAAACCCCCGCGGCCCGGCCGCGCCGGACCGCCGTCCCTCGCACGCGAGGGCGAGGTGGGGGCGGCCGTCGAGGATCTCCCCCACCAGCCGGGTGAGCACCGTCCCCGGACCGGCCTCCACGAAGATCCGTGCGCCGGCCTCGTACATGGCCTCGATCTGCGCCATGAAGCGGACCGGCGCGCCGATCTGAGCCACGAGTTCGGCGCGGATGGCATCCGGGTCCGCGCCGTGCGGGGCGGCGGTGCGGTTCGCCCAGACGGGGAATTCCGCCTCGCGCACCGGATGGCGGGCCAGCGCCTCGGCGAACCGCGCACCGGCCCCGGCCACCAGCGGACTGTGGAAGGCGCAGGCCACCGGGATCCGTTTGGCCGAGTGCCCGGCCTCCCGCAGCAGCCGCACCGCCTCCTCGACGTCCCGCTGGGGCCCGGAGATCACGGTCTGCCGTGGCGCGTTGTGGTTGGCGGCCACCACGCGCCCGTCGAGCCCGGCCGCGCGCAGCACCGGCTCGACCTCGTCGGGGGCCGCGGTCACAGCCGCCATCGTGCCGGGCTCCTCCCCGTCGGCCTCGGCGGCACCGAGGATGGCGGCTGCCCGCTCGGCGCTCAGCCGCGGCAGTGTACGGGGGTCGAGCGCGCCCGCGGCGCACAGCGCGACCAGCTCGCCGTAGCTGTGTCCGGCCGCCATGTCGGGCCGTACCCCGGCCGAGGTCAGCAGGGTGTACGCGGCGAGCCCGACGATGCCCAGTGCGGGCTGGGCCACCCGGGTGTCGGTGATCGCGGTGCGCTGGGCCGACTCCCCGGCTTCGTCGAAGGTTGCGGGGGGATAGAGCGCGTCGGCGTAGTCGCGTCCGTGGCGCAGATGGCGCTGGAGCTCTGGGAAGGTGACGAAGGCGTCGGCGAACATCCCGGGCCGCTGGCTGCCCTGCCCGGGGAAGAGAATCGCGACCTTGCCGCCCCCCGGCTCGCCCCCGGTCTCCCCTCTCTCCCCGGCCTCCCCTCTCTTCTCGGGCTCGTCCGGGGCCATGTGCAGCCCGTCCGTTCCGCGCGGCCCCGGGCCCGGTGGATCGCCCGCGAGCACCTGACGTAATCGTGCGGCCAGGTCGTCCAGGTCCGAGGCCACGACGGCCACCCGGACCGGTTCCCGGCCGGCGTCGGCCCGCCGGGAGGCGGTCAGCGCCAGGTCGCGCAGCCGCCACGGCCGACCCGCCGCGTCATTGGCCATGAGCTGGTCGAGTGTCTCCTGGACCACCCGCAGCGCCGCCGCCCGGTCGGCCCCGCGGAAGAGGAACAGCTCGGCGGGCCAGGCGTCCAGCCCCTGCGCGGGTGGCGCTCCCCGGCCGTGTGCGGCGAGCACCACATGGAAGTTGGTCCCGCCGAAGCCGAACGCGCTGACCCCGGCCACTCTTTCGGCGGGCGCGGCGGCCCATGGCCGGGGCCGGGTGTGGAAGGCGAAGGGGCTGCGGTCCGCGTCCCATGCCTCGTTGGGCCGGGTCAGATGCAGGGTCGGCGGTGTGATGCCCGTGTGCAGCGCCATCGCCGCCTTCACCAGCCCGGCGAGGCCCGCGGCGCATTTGGTGTGGCCGATCTGGGATTTCACCGAGCCCAGCGCACATGCTCCGGGTGCGGCCCCGGCCTCGGTGAACACCTCGCCCAGGACGGTGAGTTCGGTGCGGTCGCCGACGACCGTACCGGTGCCGTGCGCCTCGATCAGGCCGACGTCGGCGGGCGAGACGCGGGCATTGGCGTAGGCGCGCTCCAGTGCGGCCCGCTGGCCCTCGGGGCGCGGGGCGGTCAGCCCGAGCGAGCGGCCGTCGCTGGAGGAGCCGACGCCCTTGATGACGGCGTAGACGCGGTCGCCGTCCCGTTCGGCGTCGGCCAGCCGTTTGAGGACGACACACGCGACACCCTCGCCGAGCGCGATCCCGTCGGCCGAACTGTCGAAGGTCCGGGAGCGGCCCGTCGGGGAGAGGGCGTGCACCGAGGAGAAGAGCACATAGTCGTTGATGCCGTTGTGCAGATCGGCTCCGCCGCACAGCACGAGGTCGCTGGTGCCCGCGGTCAGCTCCTTGCAGGCCACGTCCACGGCGGCCAGCGATGACGCGCAGGCCGCGTCCACGGTGTAGTTGGCGCCGCCGAGGTCGAGCCGGTTGGCGATCCGCCCGGAGATGACGTTGGCGAGCATGCCGGGGAAGGAGTCCTCGGTGAGCCGGGGCAGTTGGTCCGCCACGGCTCGCGGCACCTCGTGGACGTAGGACGGCAGGACGGCGCGCAGCGTCTGGGCGTTGGACAGGTCGCTGCCCGCCTCGGCACCGAACACCACGGAGGTGCGGGAGCGGTCGAAGGCCCGGCCGCCATCACACCGGTCGCCGTATCCGGCGTCGTCCAGGGCCCGGCGGGCGGCCTCCAGGGCCAGCAGCTGTACCGGTTCGATGCTGCCGAGCGAGGCCGGGGGGATGCCGTAGCGCAGCGGGTCGAAGGGGATGGGTGGCAGAAAGCCACCCCATCGGGAGGCGGAGGCGCCGTCCTTGTCCCCCGTGTAGTGGACGGCGGGGTCCCAGCGGTCGGCGGGCACCTCGGTGACGGCGTCCACACCGCCCACCACATTGGCCCAGAACGAGGCGAGGTCCGGTGCCTGCGGAAACATGCATGCCATGCCGACGACGGCCACGTCCAGCGGCGCGGGTGCCTCGGCCGCCGCCGGGGCCGTGGCCACGCCCAGGCGCTCGCCCACCGCCTCCGCGCGTGCGGTGAGGAAGTCGGCGGCGGCGGGGCCCACCGCATGGTGCAGTGCGGCGATCGTGGTGGTGGCCGAGCGCATCACGGCCACCTGCCCGGCCATGAACATCCCGTCGCTGAGCTGGCCTTCCTCGTCCACCGGGGCCAACGCGCCGTCGGCTCCTCGGTCCACGCCCTTGCCGGCGATCCTCAGCCGTCCCACATTGAGCCGCTCCAGCCGCTCCCAGACCTCCCGGTCGGGCAGGCCCTCGTTCCGCAGCCGCGCCTTCACGGTGTCGAAGCTCTCGGTGAAGGGGCTGGGAACGCAGCGTGTGGCGTGGCCGGGTGCGGTCTCCAGCAGCACGGTGTGCTGGGCGGCCACCACCTGGCGCTGGAAGAGCGGCTGTACGGCGCCGTGTGCCACCGCCTCCTCGGTGAACAGATACGCGGTCCCCATCAGCGATCCGACGGCGACGCCGCGCCGGGTGAGCGGGGCGGCGAGCGCGGCCACCATCGCGGCGGAGCGTTCGTCGTGCACTCCCCCGGCGAAGAAGATCTCGATCCCCGCGCCATCGGTGCCGTCGGTCCCGTCGGCGCCATCGGTGCCCGCCGTGTGACGCGGGTCGTGTGCGGCCTCGTCGAGGAAGTCCTCGATGACGGCGATCTGGGCCTCCCACAGCGGGAAGCTGTTGCGCGGCCCCACATGGCCGCCGCATTCGGAGCCCTCGAAGACGAACCGCCGCGCCCCGGCCCGGAGGAACTGGCGCAGCAGCCCCGGCGAGGGCACATGCAGGAAGGTGGCGATGCCGTCCCGCTCCAGCGCCTTGGCCTGGGACGGCCGGCCGCCCGCGATGATCGCGTGGCTGGGGCGCGCCTCCCGTACGGCCTCGAGCTGGGCGTTCCTGATCTCCTCGGGTGCGAAGCCGAGCACACCTACGCCCCAGGGGCGTCCGTCCAGTGCGGCCGCGGCCTCCTCCAGCATGGTGCGCGCCTGCTCGCGTCCGGCCAGGGCGAGCGCGATGAACGGCAGCGCTCCCCCGGCGGCGACGGCGGAGGCGAACGCGCCCTGGTCGCTGACCCGGGTCATCGGGCCCTGTGCGAGGGGCAGCCGGGTGCCGAGACGGATGCTCAGCGGGGCGCCGGGGCGCAGCGCCGAGACGGCGGAGCCGTTCCGTACGGCCTCGTGTGCGGCCTCCCGGACGGCGTCCGTGATGCCGCGGACCGTGCGGCCCACGTCCCGCCACCGCTCGGCGAACCGCGCGGCCAGAAAGCCGTCCTGACCTACCGTCAGGTCCGGCCCGGCATGCGGGGCGCGCCCCCGGCGCCGCAGGATCCGGTGTCCGTCGAGGACGGTGGTCTCGGAGCCGTCCATGGAGCGGATGGCGGCGGCGCGGTCCTCCGGGAGCCCGGATTCGGCGAGCAGGGACAGCTGGGTGTCGAGCACGACCCCGGCCGCGCCGCCGAGTACGGACGCCGCGGCGGTGCGCGGGCCGATGCCGCCACAGGCCCACACCGGTAAGGACACCCGAGGGTCGGCGAGGAGCCGCTGGAGCAGGACGAAGGTGCCCAGCGACCCGATCCGGCCGCCGCTCTCGCTCCCCCGGGCGATCAGCCCGTGCGCACCGGCGCGGATGGCATCGAGGGCCTCGTCCAGGTCGGTGACCTCGGCCAGTACGCGGCAGCGGTCGGCAACGGCCTCCACCGGCCAGGGCGAGTCCACGCCGAGCACCACCGTATGCGGACCGGGCGCGCCACCGGGTGAGCCGCCCGTGGGAGTGCCGGTGGCCAGGGCGTCCGGCAGGTCCGCGGGGGTGAGGCGGCAGCCCGCCGCGACCCGCACGCCGTACCGGCCGTCGGCCACCCACTCACCGATGTCCTCGCACGCCTGGAGGGCTTCGCGGCCCGTTGTTCCCAGGTCGAGGACGCCGAGACCGCCCGCGCGGCTGACCGCCGCGGCGAGTCTCGCGTCCGGTTCCCCGAACGGAGTGATGCCGATGACAAGGTCGCCTGCGTCCGTGGCGGCTGACATGTTTTCTCCAACATCGCTAGCGCGGCAGGAAATGGAGACAATTCGGGCAACGCATGTCGAACGTATGGCATGGCAATCTCGCGAAACGGCGCCGACTGAAATTAGCCACGTCATTACTGAAGAGTCAACAAGCAGTCGTTCACGCCCTCGCCGCGACGGGCTGAATCTCGCCAGACGCGAGTACATCGGCCGCGCCGCCACCTTCTCTCCCCCTGTTAAAAGTTCATATATCTCGTGTGAACGAGATCGTTCGAAGGTAGGCCGGGGCGCATGAGTCAACCTTGAATGCGCCTTAACGTGCGCGGACACCGGCTCCTCATTTCGCTGTCGCGAATTTCGTATGCGGAACGGAGCGGCGGGGCGCCCGGCCTGGGGGTCAAGCGGGTGCGCCCCGCCCTCGGGGAGAGCGCCGAGGAGCTCGGTCTCAGCCTGTTTCCGGAGGAGCTCGGTCTCAGCCCGTTTCCGGAGGAGCTCGGTCTCAGCCCGTTTCCGTCACTTCCCCGGCCGCGGACGTCGTCTCGAGCACCTCCCGGACCTCGTCGGCGGCGATGTCCCGCAACTCCTCGCCGACCAGCAGCCACCGGGTGATGCCGATCGACTCCAGGAACGGCAGATCGTGGCTGGCGACCACGAGCGCGCCCTGGTAGGAGTCCAGCGCACTCGTCAGCTGTCGCACACTGGCCAGGTCGAGGTTGTTGGTCGGCTCGTCGAGCAGCAGCAGTTGCGGGGCCGGTGCGGCGAGCATGGTGGCCGCGAGGGCGGCCCGGAAGCGTTCGCCACCGGAGAGGGTGCCCGCAGGCTGCTCCGCACGCGCGCCCTTGAAGAGGAACCGCGCGAGCTGGGCCCGGATGTGGTTGTCGGTGACACCGGGCGCCCGGCCCGCCACGTTCGCCGCCACACTCAGCTCATCGTCCAGCACATCCAGCCGCTGGGGGAGGAACCGCAGCGGTACGTACGTCCTGGCCTCACCGGACAGCGGGGCGAGTTCACCGGTGAGGGTGCGCAGCAGTGTGGTCTTACCGGCTCCGTTGCGCCCGACCAGCGCGATGCGTTCGGGCCCGTGCACATGAAGGGTGGCATCGCGCAACGCGCCGTACTCGGGGCGCAGTTCGCTCAGGCTGAGCACGGTGCGGCCCGCGGGCACGGCGGTGTGCGGCAGGCTCACCCTGATCTCGGCGTCGTCCCGGACCGCGTCCGCGGCCTCCTCACGCCGTTCGCGCGCCTCGTGGAGGCGGTCTTCGTGCAGATCGCGGAGCTTGCCGGCCGACTCCTGCGCGGCCCGCTTGCGGGCACCGGCGACGATCCTCGGGGCCCGCCGCTCGATGTCCATCTTCTTGCTGTGCCGCTGACGGCGTGCCAGTTTGATATGGGTCTCCTCCAGTTCGCGCTTTTGCCGCCGCACATCCGCCTCCGCGGCCCGCAGCATGCGCGCTGCCGCCTCCTGCTGGGTGGCCAGCGCCTCCTGGTAGGCGGACCAGCCGCCGCCGTACCAGGTCACGGACCCGGCCCGCAGTTCGGCGATGCGGTCCACCCGCTCCAGCAGCTCACGGTCGTGGCTGACCACGATCAGCACACCGGAGCGCCAGGAGTCCACGGCGTCGTAGAGCCGGCGCCGCGCGAACAGGTCGAGGTTGTTGGTGGGTTCGTCGAGGAGCAGGACATCGGGGCGCTCCAGGAGCAGGGCGGCCAGGCGCAGCAACACGGTCTCCCCGCCGGACAGATGGCCGACGGTGCGGTCCAGTTCGACATCGCCGAGCCCGAGTGAGCCCAGTGTCGCCAGGGCCCGCTCCTCGACGTCCCAGTCGTCGCCGATGGTCTCGAAGTGGGCCTCGTCGACATCCCCGGCCTCGATGGCGCGCAGGGCGGCGCGCCGCTCGGCGATGCCCAGGGCCTGGTCCACGCGGAGGGCGGTGTCGAGGGTGATGTTCTGCGGAAGGTAGGCGAGGCTGCCGCCGACGGTGACCGACCCCTGGGTGGGGCGCAACCGGCCGGCGACCAGCCGCAGCAACGTGGACTTGCCACTGCCGTTGGTGCCCACGAGGCCGGTGCGGCCCCGTCCGATGCCGAGCGAGAGCCCGTCGAAGACGGGCGTGCCGTCCGGCCACTGGAAGGACACGGCCGAGCAGGTCACGGAGGCGCTGGGGGCGGGGGATGCTGCCATGGTGTTCTCGCATTCGTAAGCGCTGTGAACAAGGGGCTACGTATGCGAGCACCACGCGGCGACCAAGCCGGGGAAATCGGGTGCGGGCCCTCCGAAGGGTGAGGGACGGCGTATGCACCGAGGTCGCATCCACGCGGGTCACGGGCGGCAAGAAGGCCGGCTACGGCGTGACGGGCTACGGCTTGTGCCGTACCGCGCGATGATCGCGAACCTCAGATACGCAACGTCCACCTCTATCGGAGACAACAGGACGGGGGAAGTGTACCCCAGCAGTGGTGTGTGATGTCGTGGACGCGGCCGGGCGGGGCCGTGCTGCCACCTTCCTGCCAACCTTTCCCACTCCCCCGCCGCCGCGTACGACCGCCGTTACGATCACCCGCGTGACCTGGCGGCGCATCCGTACCGAGGCGCGCCGCCCGTTCCGGATCGCATTGGATCATCGGATCAAGGGGCGTGAGAAGTGAACAGCCGGTTAAGCATCGCGGCCGTGTCGGCCGTCTCCCTGGTGGCGCTCCTGGGCGGTACGACGGTGGCGACGGCGCAGGAGTCCGACCCGGCGCCGAAGTCCTGTGACGGTGTCCGGCTGACCGGCGAGCTCCCCGCTCCGGCGCCCGGTCAGGCCGTTTCGGGGCAGATCACCATTGGCGCCGACTGCAAGCCGGAGCGGGTCTCCGTCCAGCACGGCCCGGCGTCGGCCCGCTCGGCCCGCGCCGCGACCGCCGCGACCGCCGCGGCCCCCAGCGCCACGGCCACCACCACCGCCGCCGGCCATCAGCTGCGTGGCTGGAACGAGATGTACGACTGCTGCAACATCCGGATGACGGGCCTGTACACCGCCTCCTCATGGGACACGGCGAACGGCCGCATCACCACGGGCGGCACCACGGCCACCCAGGAGGTGAACCGCGAGCCGTGGGACGCCGGGTGGTCGCTCACCTCGCAGACCGCGAAGGACGACTGCGTCACGGACTGCGCCGAGGTCAACTCCGAGGCGCACGCCGACTTCGCGTACCAGGGTGTCTTCGACCCGACCGGCGACTGGTACAACAACACCCACCACTCGTACGTCCAGTTGAAGGCGGACGGGACGGCGAGCTGCCGCTTCGATGTGGAGCTGCGGCACACCTTCGTGGGGTGGAACTGGCGGTACGGCTGCGAGTGACCGCACGGCGGTGGATGGCACACGGCGTGACCGCCGCCGTGTGCGCTCCGGGTGGCCGGATCCCGGGCGAACACCGCCCGGGACCCGTCAGGCGCGGGGCGGGGTCACGATGCCGCAGCGCACCCGAGCAGTATCCGGGCCAGCTCACGCGGCTGGGAGAACATCGGCCAGTGGCCGGTGTCCATCTCGACCAGCCGCCATTGCTCGCTCTTCAGCAGTTCGGCCACATCGCCCATCGGCTCATCGCCGTCGAGCAGACACTTGATGTACGTGGCCGGAAGCCCGCTGAGCGGGCGCGCCAGCACGGCGGGCTCGGAGAGTGTGGCGCCCGGATGCGGCGTGGCACCGGCCACGATCCGCGCGATCTGCTCGTCGGTGAGCCCCTGGCCCTCGCAGTCGGCCTCGGTCAGGGGTGCCCAGAAGCCGTCGTTCGCGGCCATCGACGCCTCCACCATGGCCCGGCCGCTGGGCAAGGCCGACAGGAACGACTCACCGTCCACCGGAACGTTGGAGTCCACGAACACCACATGGGCCAGCCGGTCGCCGATGCGCTCGGCCGCCTGACCGACCGGGATGCCCGAATAGCTGTGCCCCACCAGGACCACATCGCGCAGCTCGAGACGCTCGATCTCGCCGACGATGTCCTGGACGTGGGTCTGCTGCCCGGCCTGCACACCCTGCTTATCGGCGAGCCCGGACAGCGTGAGGGCATGAGCGCCGTGTCCGGCCGCCCGTAGCTCCGGCACCACCTCGCCCCATGCCCACGACCCCAGCCACGCGCCCGCCACCAGTACGAATTCCGTCATGGCGGCAAGGTAGCGCGTGGGTCTGACAACGGGCTCAAAGGACGTCGAGGGGCACGGGCCCCGTGGGCACCAGGGCATGAGGTCGTACACCACACCGCGCCGGGGGGCGGGCCGAATGTGCCGACCCGCCCCTGAATGACTCCCTGAAGAGAACCGGGAAATTCCGGCGCCGAGGACTTACGCGGTTTCAGGCCGCCGCGCGGTGGCGATCAGATAGCCCAGCTCGGGCATTTCCATGTTCTCGCCCTCGGCGGGCTTCAACTTGTTGAAGACCTCCGGGTCGACCTTGGACGCCAGTTGCTCCATGTTCTGGGCCATGGCCTCACCGAGCCGCCGGACCGACTGCTTGGTGGTGCTTTCACTGACGTCGAGCAGCTCCGTACAGCGCAGCCCGGCCTCGCGCAGCATCCCCGGGTACGTCTCGAAAGACGCGGGCGGCTGGGTGAGGTACCGCTGGAGAATGTTCTCGATGACCGGCCGCCGCTCCTCGGATATCTCCTCGCGCTCGTAGTTGTCGGTGAGCGCCAGCCGGCCGCCCGGGCGCAGAACGCGGGCGGCCTCCGCGAGCGCCGCCGTCCGGTCGGGCATCTGCATCACGGATTCCAGCATCCAGACGGCGTCGAAGGAGCCGTCGTCGAAGGCCAGGTCCATCGCGTCGCCGTACTGGAAGGTGACCTTGCCGCTTACCCCGGCGGCCTCGGCCAGCTCATTGGCCTTCTCGACCTGCTTACGGCTGACGCTGACGCCCACCACCTCGGCACCCGTCTTCCGCGCGAGCCTGATCGCGGGCCCGCCGAAGCCGCAGCCGATGTCCAGGACCCGGGAGCCGGCGCCGATGCGCAGCCGCGCGATCATCATGTCGGTGAGCCGGTCGGCGGCGTCCTCCAGGGTGGTGGCGTCCTCCTGGCTGTTCCAGTAGCCGACATGGATGTTCGGGCCGTACAGCGAGGCGTCGAACATGCCCACCAGCTGGTCGTAGAACTCACCGACCCGCTCACCGACCGCGCTGACATTGGACGACGTCATGATGTTTCCTCCCGCAGTAATGGAAAGGTCTTCGGCGACATCAGAATTCCGCGAGCGCCTTCCCCGTTTTTTCTTCCGCGCTTCGAATGAACGCGAGCCTATCAGGATGTCAGGCAATGCGAATCACACGTTCTCCGCAAGCCAGTTGAGGACCGCTTCGGCGGCCACGCCGGCGAAATCCTCCATCATGGTGAAGTGGTCACCGGGAACGTCGATACGGGTGAGCGTGGCGCCCCATGCCGATTCTTCGTCGTTCCCCTCTCCGGACCCCGGAAAGGATTCCTCCGCTTTCACCGTGAGAATCGGCGCGGCGATCGGCGTCGGCCCCCAGTCGGAGAAGAGGCGCAGATAGCCGCCCATCGCGGTCAGCCTGCCCTCGTCCACCACGCCGAACATCTTTTCCCGGTCGAACATCTTGCCGGACAGATTCGTCTGGATCCACGGCAACGCCTCGCTGCGCGGCAGATAGGTGTCCAGCAGGACGACCGCCGAGGGAGCACTGCCACGGGCCTCCAGCCACCCGGCGACCGCCTGGGCGATCCAGCCGCCGGACGAGCGTCCGACGAGCACGAACGGCTTCTCCCCGACACAGCGCAGCACCGCCTCCGCCTGCATCTCCACGACGGCGTCGACGCTCGCCGGAAGCAGCTCCCCCTTGCCGAAGCCGGGCTCGGGCAGCACGGAGACATCCCGGCGCCCCCGGAACCCGGCCGCGAAGCGGGCGTACTCACGGGGTCCGGAGATGGCGACCAGCGACGGGAAGCACACCAGCCCCGGCGCCGTGCTGCCCTTGGAGAGCCGTACCAGCTTGGGCGGGGTGGTCAGCTCCGCCGCCGTACGGAACGACGGGCGCAGTCGGGCCGCGGCCATGAGCAACTGGGTGCCCGCCACGTACTGTTCATCGGCGCATGCCTGCCGGTACAGCGCCTCGATCGTCGAGCCGGTCGCGGTGTTGGCCGCGCCGGCGGTCGTGGCCGCGCCGGCGGTCGTGGCCGCGCCGGCGGTCGTGGCCTGATGTGCGGTTGCCGTGGCCGACGCTTCGCCCTGGGGTGCGGAGCCCGGGGCGCCGGCGACCAGTTGGGTGCGCAAGTGGGCGGCCAGCGCCGCGGGTGTGGTGTGGTCGAAGAGCAGCGTGGCGGGCAGGTTGAGACCGGTGGCGAGGTTGAGCCGGTTGCGGATCTCCACCGCGGTGAGCGAGGTGATCCCCAGCTCGAGGAAGGCGTGGTCGTCCTCCACCAGGTCCGGTGTGTCATGGCCGAGCACGGTGGCGGCATGCGTGCGCACCAGCTCGGTCAGGATCTGGGTCTGCTCCCTGGCCGGCAACCCGTTCAGACGCTGCCCGACCGGCTCCACTCCCCCGGCGCCGGTGGCGGAACCGGATGCGGCGTTGTGGGCGGTGCGGCGGGCCGGGACCCGGACCAGCCCGCGCAGCAGATGCGGGACACCGAGGGAGGCGGCCTGCACTCGTAGGGCGGCGATGTCGAGCCGCATGGGGACGAGGAGCGGGTGTGCGTCCGTGGCGCTTTCCGGGTGCACGTCAGTGGCGCTCTCCGGCCGGCCGCCGCCGCTCGCGTCGGCGCCCTCGCCCAGGCCGGGCTGCCCGGCCCGGGAACGCGCCCGCGCCGTCGCCGCGTCGAAGAGCGCCAGGCCCTCCTCGGACGACAGCGCGGTCACTCCCGCCCGGTTGAGCCGCTCGACGTCGCTGTCGTCCATGTGCCCCGTCATGGCGCTGCGTTCGGCCCACAGCCCCCAGGCCAGGGAGACCGCCGGCAGCCCCCGCGCCCTGCGCCGCTGCGCCAGCGCGTCCAGGAACGCGTTGGCCGCGGCGTAGTTGGCCTGGCCACTGCCACCGAACACGCCCGCCGCCGAGGAGAAGAGCACGAACGCGGACAGCGGCAGGTCCTCCGTCAGCTCATGGAGGTTGATGGCGGCATCGGCCTTGGGCCGCAGCACCGTGTCGACGCGCTCCGGGGTCAGCGACCCGATCACCCCGTCATCGAGGACACCGGCCGCGTGCACCACTCCGGTCAGCGGATGCTCGGCCGGTACGGAGGCCAGCAGCCGCGCCAGCGCGGCGCGGTCGGCCGTGTCGCAAGCGGCCAGGGACACCGAAGCCCCCGACGCGGTCAGCTCGTCCACCAGCTCGGCGGCGCCGGTGGCCTCGCCACCCCGGCGGCTGGTCAGCAGCAGATGGCGTACGCCGTGCTCGGCCACCAGGTGACGGGCCACCAAGGAGCCCAGCACACCCGTCGCACCGGTGATGAGGACCGTTCCCTCCGGGTCCCACAGCGCGGTGGCCGCGGCCTCCCCGTCCCGCTCCCCGGCCGACGTGGACGCGGTCGCGCGGGCCGCCGGGACCCGGGCGAGCCGTGGCACCAGCACCGCGCCGCCGCGCACCGCCATCTGCGGCTCGTCGCCCGACAGGGCCTGCGGCAGGGCGGCGAACGACGCCTCCTGGTCGTCCAGATCGAGCAGCAGGAACCGATCGGGATTCTCCGACTGCGCCGACCTCACCAGTCCCCACACCGCGGCGCAGGCCGGATCGGCGAGCGGCTCTCCGGGCCGGACGCCGACCGCCCCACGGGTGACCAGCACCAGCCGGGACCGTCCGAACCGCTCATCGGCCAGCCACGACTGCACCAGCGCGAGCGCCCGGTGCGCCGCGGCGCGGACCGTCTCGGCATCCGGCAACGCGAGCGCCGCCACGTCCGTCGCGTCGCCAGTGGCGAGTGTGTGGGACGCGGGGTACGAGACCGGAGAGAGGGGGGACGGTGAGGACAGGGAGGACAGGGAGGCGAACACCAGATCCGGCGCCGTTCGCCCCGCCTCGATGGCCTCTCCCAGAGCGGACAGATTCGCATGCGTCTCCGCCAGGGCACCGGCCGTGCCCGCCGACTTCAGCGCCGCCGACAGCCCGGTGTCGCCCTCGGCGAGCACGGCCCAGCGGCCGGCAGGGCCGGACGACGGGGACACCGCCCCGGGTGCCGTCCACTCCAGGTGGAAAAGCGATTCGTGGAAGGCGCCATGCGTCGCACCGAGCTGGTCGCGGGCGACCGCGCGGGTGACGAGCGAAGCCACCGAGGCCACCGGCTGCCCCGACTCGTCGAGCGCGGTCAGCGACACCGCGTCCGCCCCGGCCGGGGCCAGCCGCACCCGCAGCGCGGACGCGCCGGTGGCATGCAGCGCCACTCCGCTCCAGGCGAAGGGAAGCCGGACCCGTCCGGTGCCGGATCCCTCGTCCCGGCGCACGTTGCCATCGGGCTCGGGGAGGCGGACGAATCCGCCGAACGCCATCGCGTGCAACGCGGCGTCCAGCAGGGCCGGGTGGAGGCCGAAGCGCTCGGCGTCCTGCCGTGCCTCCTCGGCCAGGCGGACCTCGGCGAAGACCTCGTCGCCCTTGCGCCAGACGGCGCGCAGCCCCTGGAAGGACGGCCCGTAGCCCAGCCCGGTCCGTGCGAACCGTTCGTAGAGCCCGCCGACATCCACCGCCTCCGCACCGGCCGGAGGCCATGCCTCTGGCTCGGTGGCGCGATCGGCAGCCGCCGGGGTGCCGCCGCTGCCGAGCACACCGGTGGCGTGCTGCGTCCAGGGGCCGTCCTCCGTCTGTGCGTACACACCGACCGGGCGCCGCCCCGCCTCGTCGGGACCGCCGACGGCGACCTGCAACCGGACCGTGCCCCGCTCGGGCAGCACCAGCGGTGCTCCCAGGGTCAGTTCGTCCACCCGGTCGCAGCCGACCGCGTCACCGGCCCGCATCAGCAACTCCACGAAGGCCGTGCCGGGCAGCAGCGTGACATCCGCCACCGCGTGGTCGGCGAGCCAGGGGTGGGTACGGAGCGAGAGCCGACCGGTGAGCAGGAAACCGTCCGAGTCGGGCAGCGGCACGGCGGCGCCCAGCAACGGGTGCTCGGCCGAGTCCAGCCCCACCGAAGACACATCACCTGCGGTCTCGAGGGCCTCCGACTCCAGCCAGAAGTGGGTGCGCTGGAAGGCATACGTCGGCAGATCCACACGCCGCGCGCCCGTCCCCGCGAACATCCCCGCCCAGTCGACGGACGCACCGCCGACATACGCCTCGGCCACGGACGTCAGGAAGCGCTCCAGACCACCTTCGTCGCGGCGCAGCGAACCGACGACGGTGACACGGGCGCCGTGCTCCTCGGCCGTCTGCTCCACGCCCATCGTCAGGACGGGGTGGGCGCTGGCCTCGATGAACACCTGAAGACCGTCGGCCAGCAGGGCACGGACGGCCTCCTCGAAACGCACCGTCTGACGCAGATTGCGATACCAGTACCCGGCGTCCAGCCCCGTGGTGTCCAGCACACCCGTGGTGACCGTGGAGTAGAACGGTACCGACGAAGCCCGGGGAGTGATATCCGCCAGCTCTCGCAGCAACTCCTCCTCGATGTCCTCCACATGCGCGCAGTGCGAGGCGTAGTCCACCGGAACACGCCGCGCCCGGATCCCCTCGCCCTCGCATACGGCCAGCAGCTCCTCCAACGCATCCGCGTCACCGGAGACCACCACCGCCGATGGCCCGTTCACGGCCGCCACCGACAACCGCTCACCCCACCGCCCCAGCCGCTCCCGTACGGCCTCCACGGGCAACGACACCGACACCATCCCGCCGAGCCCCGACAACGCCCGCAACGCCTTGCTCCGCAACGCCACCACCCGCGCCGCATCCTCCAACGACAACGCACCCGCCACACACGCCGCCGCGATCTCACCCTGCGAGTGGCCAACGACCGCCGAAGGCTCGACCCCGTACGAACGCCACAGCTCCGCCAGCGACACCATCACCGCGAACAGAGCAGGCTGCACCACATCCACCCGCTCCAACGCCTCCGCAGCACCCTCACCACCCCGCAACACGTCCGCGAGCGACCAGTCCACGAACGGCGCCAACGCCGCCGCACACTCACCCACCCGCTCCGCGAACACCGGCGAAGACTCCAGCAACCCCGCCGCCATCCCCACCCACTGCGACCCCTGACCAGGGAAGACAAAGGCCGCACGGGCATCGGAGCCGACCACGGCCCCTCGCACCACACCCGCCGCCTCGCGGCCCTCGGCCAGTGCGGTCAGGCCGCTGACGAGCGCGGTACGGTCACCGCCCAGCACCACCGCCCGCCGCTCGAACGCCGCGCGCGTGGCGACCAGCGACAGACCGATGTCCGTCACCGCCGGGCCGGTCTCCTCGGCCACCAGCGAGAGCAGTCGCCCGCCCTGCTCACGCACACCGGCATCGGACTTCGCCGACAGCACCCATGGCACCACAGCGGGCGCCGACTCCTCGGTCTCCTCGGCGGCTTCGCCCTCGGTCGACGGCGCCTGCTCGAGGATGATGTGCGCGTTGGTGCCGCTGAGGCCGAAGGAGGAGATGCCCGCCCGGCGTGGGCGGCCGGTCTCGGGCCAGGGCCTGGCCTCGGTGAGCAGCTCGACGGCTCCCGCCGTCCAGTCGATGTGCGGCGACGGTTCGTCCACGCCCAGCGTCTGCGGCAGCAGACCATGCCGCATGGCGAGCACCATCTTCATGATGCCCGCGACACCGGCCGCGGCCTGGGTGTGCCCGATGTTGGACTTGATCGAGCCCAGCCACAGGGGCTGGTCGTGCGTGCGTTCACGGCCGTATGTGGCCAACAGCGCCTGCGCCTCGATCGGATCGCCCAGTGTCGTACCCGTACCGTGCGCCTCAACCGCGTCCACCTCGGCGGCCGACAACCGCGCGTTCGCCAGCGCCGCCCGGATCACTCGCTGTTGCGAGGGGCCGTTGGGCGCGGTGAGCCCGTTGCTGGCACCGTCCTGGTTGACGGCGGAGCCACGTACCACCGCCAGCACCTGGTGGCCGTTGCGGCGCGCGTCCGACAGCCGCTCCAGCAGCAGCATGCCCACGCCCTCGCCCCAGCCGGTGCCGTCCGCGGCCGCGGCGAACGGCTTGCACCGGCCGTCCGGCGCCAGCCCGCGCTGTCGGCTGAACTCCACGAAGGTGGCGGGGGTGGACATCACCGCCACACCGCCCGCCAGCGCCAGCGAGCATTCGCCCTGCCGCAGCGCCTGCGCCGCCAGGTGCAGTGCCACCAGCGACGACGAACAGGCGGTGTCGATGGTCACGGCCGGGCCCTCGAGACCGAAGGTGTAGGCGACCCGGCCCGATGCGATGCTTCCGGACCCACCCGTGGCGAGGTAGCCCTCGGCGCCCTCGGGGACGCTCCGGAGCTGCGAGCCGTAGTCGTGGTACATCAAGCCCGCGAAGACACCGGTCGCGCTGCCCCGAAGAGTCGTCGCGTCGATTCCGGCCCGTTCGAACGCCTCCCATGACGTCTCCAGCAGCAGCCGCTGCTGCGGGTCCATCGCCAGGGCCTCACGCGGCGAGATGCCGAAGAACACCGGGTCGAACTCGCCGGCGGTGTGCAGGAAGCCGCCCTCCCGCGCATAGCTCTTGCCGTCCGCCTCCGGGTCGGGGTCGTACAGCCCCGCCACGTCCCAGCCACGGTTGACGGGGAAGCCGGAAATGGCCTCGTCGCCCGCCGCGAGCAGCCGCCACAGCTCCTCCGGGGACCGGGCGCCACCGGGGAAACGGCAGGCCATGCCGACGATCGCCACCAGGTCGTCGCCGGTGTCCGCCTTGCCGGTGGGCAGGGCGGGCCGGGCGGGACGTACGCCGTCGTCCCCGCCGGTCAGCTCCTGGTGGAGATGGCGGGCCAGGGCGATCGGGTTCGGGTAGTCGAACACCAGCGTGGCCGTGAGGCGCAGTCCGGTGGCCGTGCCCAGGCGGTTGCGCAGCTCCACCGCCGTCAGCGAGTCGAAACCGAAGTCCTTGAAGGCGCGGCCCGGCTCCACCGCGGCCGCCCCACCGTGTCCGAGCACCGTGGCCACGCACCGCCGCACCAGGTCCAGCACCAGGCGTTCGCCGTCCTCCGACGACGCCGCGGCGAGCCGCTCCCGCAGGTCACCCGCGGCACCTGTGCCCTCCGCCGCGGCCCGGCGCGCCGCAGGCCGCACCAACTCCCGCATGATGTACGGCACTTCGCCGTCGGCGCCACGCGCCGTGGCCGGGTCCAGCCGCATGGGGATGACCACGGGCAGTTCCCCGGCACAGCCCGCGTCGAACAGGGCCAGGCCCTCCTCGGGCGACAGACCGTCCACTCCGGCCCGGCCCATACGGCGCCGATCCGCCTCGGCCAGCCCGCCGGCCATTCCGCCGCGCTCGTCCCACAAACCCCAGGCGAGGGACAGGCCGGGCAGCCCCGAGGCCCGGCGGCGCCGTATCAGGGCGTCGAGGAAGGCGTTGGCGGCCGCGTAGTTGGCCTGTCCGGCCGTGCCGAAGGTCCCGGCGGCCGAGGAGAACACGACGAACGCCGACAGGTCCATTGCCTCGGTCAGCTCGTGCAGGGTGATGGCCGCGTCCATCTTCGGGCGCAGCACCGCGTCCACGCGCTCCGGCGTCAACGATGCGATGACGCCGTCGTCGAGGACACCGGCCGTGTGGACCACTCCACGCAGCGGATGCGTTGCGGAGATGCCCTTCACGGCGGCGGTCAGGGCGTCCCGGTCGGCCACGTCGCAGGCGGCCCAGCCGACCGAGGCGCCCGCCGCCACCAGCTCGGCCTCCAGCGCGCGGGCGCCGGGGGCGTCCGCGCCGCGACGGCTCACCAGCAGCAGATGGCGTACGCCGCGCTCGGCCACGAGGTGGCGGGCGACCAGCCCGCCGAGCGTGCCGGTGGCGCCGGTCACCAGGACCGTGCCCTCCGCGTCCCACGCCGCCGAGCGTGTGGCGGCTCCGGTGGTCGAGGTGGTCTCGGTGGTCTCGGCGGCCGGGGTGGTCCCGGTGATCCGCACTCGGCCCAGGCGGGGCGCCAGCAGCCGCCCGCCGCGCACGGCCACCTGGGGTTCGCCACTCACCACCGCCGCCGACAGCAGGGAGAGGGCCTCGGGAGTCAGTGGCCGGTGCCCGGGCTCGTGCTCCGGTTCCTGATGCCCACCGTCCAGGTCGACCAAGACGAACCGATCCGGATGCTCGGTCTGCGCGGTCCGTACCAGACCCCATACGGCGGCCGCCGCGAGATCCACCACGGCCTTGTCGTTCTGGCCGTCCTCGTCGTCCTCGACGGTCACCGCGCCATGCGTGGCGATCACCAGTCGCGATCCGGCGAACCGCTCCTCGGCCAGCCATCCCCGCACCAGCTCAAGCGCCCGATGGATCACGTCGCGTACCACGTCGGCCTCGGTCGACTCGTCGTCCTCGGCGGCGGGCGCGGACGGGACCACACACACCACCGCCGGCGGCACGGCCTCTTCGGCGCCGATCGCCTCACCGAATGCCGTCACGTCATGCCAGTCGACGCCGTCCCGCGGTGCCACCTCGGCCAGGGCGCTGTTCACCGGCGCACCGACGCCCGGCAGAACGCTCCAGTTCAGCCGGAAGAGGGATTGGTGCACCGCACCGCGCGCCGCGTTGACCTGCTCCGGGGAGACGGGGCGCGTCGCCAGCGAGTCCACCGTGGCCACCGGCGCACCGGCCCCGTCCGTCACCTCCATGGACAGCGCCATGCCATCGGGTCCCGTCGGGGTGAGGCGTACCCGCAGCAGGGCGGCGCCTGCCGCGTACACCGACACCCCGCTCCATGAGAACGGCAGCCGGATCTCCTCCGACGCGGCGGTGGCTCCCGAGGCGCCGGTGTCCTGCGACGTACCGGTGGCCGCGGCGCCCACGGCGTGGAGGGCGGCGTCCAGCAAGGCCGGGTGGAGGCCGAAACGGCGCGGGTCCTGCTCCGCCTCGTCGGGCAGCGCGACCTCGGCGAACACCTCGGTCCCGCGCCGCCACACGCCACGCAGCCCCTGGAACACCGGCCCGTACCGCAGCCCCGTTTCGGCAAGCCGCTCGTAGTGCCCGTCCAGCGCCACGGGTTCGGCGTCCCGCGGCGGCCATACGGAGGCGGAGAGGGCGGCGCGGGCAGGGGTGGACGACTCGGGCACCACACTGCCCGTCGCGTGCCGAAGCCACGGCCCTTCCCCGCCGTCCTCGCGCGAGTGCACGGTCAGCGCCCGGCGCCCCGAGTCGTCGGCGTCCGAGACCGTCACCCGCACCTGTACGCCACCGTGCTCGGGGAGGACCAGCGGTGCCTCGAGCGTCAGCTCCTCCAGCCGGGCGCATCCGACCCGGTCGCCCGCGTGCAGCGCCAGCTCGACGAACGCGGTCCCGGGCAGCATCACCGCGCCCAGCACCTCATGGTCGGCCAGCCAGGTGTGCGTACGCGCGGACAGCCGGCCGGTGAACAGGCATCCGTCGGAATCGGGCAGCGTCACCGCGGCACCGAGCAGCGGATGTTCCGCCGAACCGAGCCCCGCCGAGGCCACATCCACCGTGGCCGCGGCCGACTCCAGCCAGTACCGCTCCCGCTGGAAGGCATACGTGGGCAGCTCGACGGTCCGGGGGCGCGCCGGTGCGAGCAGTGCCGCCCAGTCCACGAAACGGCCCCGGACGTGGATCCGCGCCAGCGCTTCAAGCAATGAGGCGGCCTCGCCACGGCCGGTGCGCAGGGCCGGGGCGAAGGTGGCGTCGGGAGCGCACTCCTGCCCCATCCCGGACAGCACACCGTCCGGGCCCAGCTCCAGATGGGTCGTGGCACCCTGGTCCGCCAGGCTCTTCACGCCATCGGCGAAGCGCACGGTCTCGCGGACGTGCCGCACCCAGTACTCGGCCGAGCACAGCGCCTCGGCGTCAGCCACCAGGCCCGTCACGTTCGACACGACGGGGATACGGGGAGGCGCGTACGACAACCCCTCGGCCACCTGGCGGAACTCGGCCAGCATCGGCTCCATCAAGGGCGAGTGGAAGGCATGCGAGACGTGCAGCCGCTTGGTCTTGATGCCCTGGGCGTCAAACTGCCCAGCGATCTCCGTCACCGCCTCATCCGCGCCGGAGATCACGGTCGAGCGTGGACCGTTGACCGCGGCCACACTCACCTCGGCCTCACGACCGGCCAGGAGCGGGACTACGTCGGCCTCGGCGGCCTGCACCGACACCATCACCCCACCCGGGGGCAACGCCTGCATCAACCGCCCCCGAGCCGCCACCAACACACACGCATCCGCAAGCGACAACACCCCCGCCACATGCGCGGCCACCAGCTCACCGATCGAATGCCCCGCCACGAAATCCGGCCGCACACCCCACGACTCCACCAACCGGAACAGCGCCACCTCCACCGCGAACAACCCACACTGCGTGAAGACGGTCTCATCCAGCCCCGCCACGTCCCCACGGATCACCTCCCGCAGCGAACGCTCCAGCAGGCTGTCGAACTGCGCGCACACCTCATCGAAGGCATCCGCGAACACCGGGAACGCCTCATACAACCCCTGGCCCATCCCGACCCGCTGACTCCCCTGCCCCGAGAACAGCACCGCCAACTTGCCCTGCACCACAGAGCCCTGGACCACACCCGGCGCCGGATCGCCAATCGACAGCGCCTCCAAGCCATCGACAAGACCAGCCCGGTCAGCGGCCAGCACCACAGCACGATGCTCAAACGCACTACGCGTCGTCGCCAACGACAGCGCCACATCTACGGGCGACAGCTCCGACCGCTCCCCCGCGAACGACACCAGCCGACTCGCCTGCGCCCGCAGCGCGGGTTCGGACCGTCCCGAGACCACCCACGGCACCACCGAGGACGGCAAGGCCCGCGGCTCGTCGGGGGATTCGGCGTCAGGCAGCACCGTTGGCGCCTGCTCCAGGATGACGTGGGCGTTGGTGCCGCTGATGCCGAACGACGACACCCCGGCACGCCGCGGACGGCCCGTCTCCGGCCACTCCACCGCATCCGTCAACAACTCCACCGCACCGGCCGACCAGTCCACATGCGGCGACGGCTCATCGACATGCAACGTCTTCGGCAGCACCCCATACCGCATCGCCAGCACCATCTTCATCACACCCGCCACACCGGCGGCCGCCTGCGTATGGCCGATGTTCGACTTGATCGCGCCCAGCCAGAGCGGCCGGTCCTCGGCCGTCCGTTCCTGGCCGTACGTCGCGAGCAGCGCCTGCGCCTCGATCGGATCGCCCAGCTTCGTGCCCGTACCGTGCGCCTCCACCGCGTCCACCTCAGCGGCCGACAACCGAGCACTCTCCAACGCCGCCCGGATCACCCGCTGCTGCGACGGACCATTCGGCGCCGACAGCCCATTGCTCGCCCCGTCCTGATTCACCGCCGAACCACGCACCACCGCCAGCACCCGGTGCCCGTTCCGCCGCGCATCCGACAGCCGCTCCAGCAAGAGCACTCCCGCGCCTTCGGAGAACCCGGTGCCGTCCGCCGCGCCCGCGAAGGCCCTGCACCGCCCGTCCGCCGACAGCCCGCGCTGCCAGCTGAACTCCACGAACAGACCCGGTGTCGACATCACCGTCACACCGCCCGCGAGCGCGAGCGAGCACTCGCCCCGCCGCAGCGCCTGCGTCGCCAGGTGCAGCGCCACCAGCGACGAGGAACACGCGGTGTCCACCGTGACCGCCGGTCCCTCGAAACCGAAGGTGTAGGAGACCCGCCCCGAGACGATGCTGCCCGCGCTGGGGGCGCCGGGGCCACCGCCCGGGCCCTGCAACAGCCCGTAGTCGTGGTGCATCACACCGGCGAAGACGCCGGTCTGGGTCCCACGCAGGGTCGCCGGGTCGATACCGGCCCGCTCCAGCGCCTCCCACGAGGTCTCCAACAGCAGCCGCTGCTGCGGATCCATCGCCAGCGCCTCACGCGGCGAGATACCGAAGAACGCCGGATCGAAGTCGCCCGCGTCGTAGAGGAAGCCGCCCTCGCGGGCGTAGCTCTTCCCCGCGGCGTCCGGGTCCGGGTCGTACAGCCCCTCCACATCCCAGCCACGGTCTTCCGGGAAGGCCGAGATGGCGTCCGTGCCGCGCTCCAGGAGCTGCCACAGCTGCTCCGGCGTCCGCACCCCACCGGGGAAGCGGCAGCTCATCGCCACGATCGCGATGGGCTCGTCATGGGTGGCGAGCGCGCCCGTACCGGCGCCGCCGGACGGAGAGGTCGATGCGACGGCGCCCTGGTACGCCTCGGCCAGCTCGGAGCGCAGATGGCGGGCGATCACCACGGGCGTGGGGTAATCGAAGACAAGGGTGGCGGGCAGCCGCAGCCCGGTGGCCGTGTTCAACCGGTTCCGCAGCTCGACCGCCGTCAGCGAGTCGAACCCGAGCTCCTTGAACGCACGCCCCACCTCGATGGAGTCCGCTCCCGCGTGTCCGAGCACCTCGGCGACGTGGCTGCACACCAGGTTCAGCAGGGCTTCGTCCTGTTCGTCCGCCGACAGGGGCGCAAGCCGCCGCCACAGTTCCGACTCGCCTGCGCCACCGCTGGACGGCCGCACGGTACGACGTGTGGGAACGGACAGCACATCGCGGAGCAGGGCGGGCACCGCACCGGACGCCGCCTGGGCGCGGAGCGCCGGGAGGTCCAGGCGTATGGGCAGCAGGACGGGCTGCGCCATGGTCCCGGAAGTGTCGAACAGTTCAAGGCCCTCTTCCGACGTCAGCGGGGCGATGCCGCCGCGCCGCATGCGCCGTACGTCCTCATCGGCCAGGTGGCCCGTCATACCACTGCGCTCGGCCCAGAACCCCCAGGCCAGCGAGACGGCGGGCAGTCCGAGCGCGCGTCGGTGCGCCGCCAGGGCGTCGACGTAAGCGTTCGCCGCGGCGTAGTTGCCCTGTCCGGCGCCGCCGAACGTGCCGGCCGCTGAGGAGAACACCACGAACGCCGCCAGATCCATGCCCTGGGTCAGCTCGTGCAGGTGGAAGGCGGCATCGACCTTGGGGCGGAGCACCGTATCGACACGCTCGGGAGTCAGGGTTTCGATAACGCCGTCGTCCAGCACACCGGCCGCGTGCACCACACCACGCAACGGACGATCCGCCGGAATACCCGCCAGCACCCCCGCCAACGCCTCACGGTCGGCGACATCGCAGGCCACCACCGTCACCGACGCACCCAGCCCCGCCAGCTCGGCCTCCAACTCCACCGCACCAGCCGCCTCCCGACCCCGCCGAGAGACCAACGCCAGATGCCGCACCCCACGCTCGGCCACCAAATGCCGCGCCACCAAACCACCCAACGTGCCGGTGGCACCAGTCACCAGCACCGTACCCTCGGGACCCCACGCAAAGCCCTCTCCAGCTCCCTCAGCAGAAGCCGCAGGTGCAACGGCACGTGACAGCCGAGGCGCCAGGGCTTTCCCGGACCGCACGGCCACCTGAGGTTCCGCACACGACAGCACGGCCTGAAGCACGTCGGACGACACCGGCACGTCATCCACGTCCACCAGAACGAATCGGTCCGGATGCTCAGCCTGCGCCGACCGCACCAAACCCCACACCGCGGCAGCCGCCACATCCGGCACATCCTCATCCGGTGCGGCCGCCACCGCACCCCGCGTCACCACCACCAACCGCGAACCGGCAAACCGCTCCTCAGCCAACCACCCCTGCACCACGTGAAGGGCGCGATGGGCCATCCCCCGTGCCTCGGTCGGGTCGCCGGCGCGGGCTCCGGCGTCGGCCGTGAAGGAGACCAGAACGGTTTCGGGGGCGGCCATGCCGTCGTTCATGGCCTGGATCAGATCCGCCAGTTCCGGATATGTGGGGTCATCCGCGCCGCTCAAGGCGTCGAGGTGCGGCGCCACTGCCCCGAGCAACGCCCACCGGCCCGTGGCCGCGGAGACTTCACGCTGGGCGGGAACCTCACGCCATGTGGTGTGGAACAGCGCGTCATGCGTCACGTTCCGCGCTGCCCGGAGCTGCTCAGGGGAGACGGTACGGGTCACCAGCCTCGCCACCGAGGCCACCGGCGCCCCGGCGGTGTCCGCCACGAGGAGCGAGACCGCATCGGACCCGGCAGGAGCGAGCCGTACACGGAGGGTGTCCGCGCCCGTTGCGTACAGGGACACACCGCTCCAGACGAACGGTAGTCCGGGGCCAGGGCGGGAGGAGTCCTGTTCCGAGTCATCCCCGCCCAATGCCGCGGTGTGCAGGGCGGCGTCGAGGAGTGCCGGGTGCAGACCGAAACGTCCCGCCTCCGCCCGCTGCTCCTCCCCAAGCGCCACCTCAGCGAACACCTCATCACCACGACGCCACGCCGCCCGCACCCCCTGGAAAACCGGCCCATACTCCAAACCCACCCCAGCCAACCGCTCATACACACCACCCACATCCACCGCCACCGCACCCACCGGCGGCCACACACTCAACCCATCCCCCACCACAGGAACATCAGCCGACAACACCCCCCTCGCATGCCGCGTCCACAACCCCTCCCCCTCACCCTCCACCTGAGAAAACACACCCACCACACGCCGACCCACCCCATCCGCAGCCCCCACCGACAACTGCACCCGCACCCCACCACGCTCAGGCACCACCAACGGCGCCTCCAACGTCAACTCCTCCAACCGCCCACAACCCACCCCATCACCCGCACGCAACACCAACTCCACCAACGCCGCCCCCGGCACCACCACCACACCCCACACCGCATGATCAGCCAACCACCCATGCGAAACCAACGACAACCGCCCCGTCAACAACACCCCATCCACATCCGCCAACCCCACCACCGCACCCAACAACGGATGATCAGCCGAACCCAGACCAAGACCGGCCGCCGCCCCCTCGCTGACGGCCACACCCGCCGACTCCAGCCAGTACCGCTCCCGCTGGAAGGCATACGTCGGCAGCTCAACCCGGCGCGCACCCGTCCCCGCGAACATCCGAGCCCAGTCGACGGACGCACCGCCCACATAAGCCTCGGCCGCGGACGTCAAGAAACGGTCCAGGCCGCCTTCGTCACGGCGCAGCGAACCGACGGCGGTGACACGGGTGCCATGGTCCTCGGCCGTCTGCTCCACAGCCATCGTCAGGACGGGGTGGGCACTGGCCTCGATGAACGTATCGAAGCCGTCGGCCAGCAGAGCGCGTACGGTCTCGTCGAAGCGCACTGTCTGGCGCAGATTGCGGTACCAGTACCCGGCGTCCAGATCGGCCGTGTCGAGCACCCCACCGGTCACCGTCGAATAAAACGGCACCGACGACGACCGAGGACTGATCCCCGCCAGCTCCCGCAGCAACTCACCCTCAATGGCCTCCACATGCGCGCAGTGCGAGGCGTAATCCACCGGAACACGCCGCGCCCGAACCCCCTCGCCCTCGCATACGGCCAGCAACTCCTCCAACGCATCCGCGTCACCGGAGACCACCACCGCCGAAGGCCCGTTCACCGCCGCCACCGACAACCGCTCACCCCACGCCGCAAGCCGCTCCCGCACCTCCCCCACCGGCAACGACACCGACACCATCCCACCCAGCCCCGACAACGCCCGCAACGCCTTACTCCGCAACGCCACCACCCGCGCCGCATCCCCCAACGACAACCCACCCGCCACACACGCCGCCGCAATCTCACCCTGCGAATGACCCACCACCGCGGCGGGCTCAACACCATACGAACGCCACACCTCCGCCAACGACACCATCACCGCCCACAACACCGGCTGCACCACATCCACCCGCCCCAACGCCACCTCATCACCCAACACATCCACCAACGACCACCCCACAAACGGCCCCAACGCCGCCGCACACTCACCCATCGCCTCCGCGAACACCGGCGACGACTCCAGCAACCCCACCGCCATCCCCACCCACTGCGACCCCTGCCCCGGAAACACCAACACCGCACGACCACCACCACCCACAACCACACCCCGCACCAACCCCGGAGCACCGCCACCCTCAGCCACCGCACCCAAACCCTCAGCCAAAGCCGCACGGTCGGACCCCAACACCACCGCACGGTGCTCGAACGCACTACGCGTCGTCGCCAGCGAGAACCCGACATCGATGAGGGTCGTCTCCGGACGCGCGTCCAAGTGGGCGAGCAGCCCTTCGGCCTGGGCACGCAGGGCGCTCTCGGACTTCCCCGAGACCAGCCACGGCACGATCCCGGAAGGCAGTTGCCCTGTCTCCTCCGGCGCTTCGCCCTCGGGGTCGGCCGGAGGCTCCTGCTCCAGGATGATGTGTGCGTTGGTGCCGCTGATCCCGAAAGACGAGACACCCGCCCGACGGGGCTCGTCGCCCTCCGGCCACGGCGTGGCCTCGGTGAGCAGCCTCACCCCGCCCGCCGACCAGTCCACATGGGGCGACGGCTCATCGACGTGCAGGGTCTGCGGCAGCAGCCCGTGCCGCATCGCCTGCACCATCTTGATGACGCCGGCCACGCCCGCAGCCGCCTGCGTATGGCCGATGTTGGACTTGATGGAGCCGAGCCACAGCGGCCGCTCCTCGGACCGGTCCTGCCCGTACGTGGCCAGCAGTGCCTGCGCCTCGATCGGGTCGCCCAGCGTGGTGCCCGTGCCATGCGCCTCGACGGCGTCCACCTGCTTGGCGGAGAGTTTGGCGTCGGCCAGGGCCTGGCGGATCACCCGCTGCTGTGAGGGGCCGTTCGGCGCGGTGAGGCCGTTGCTCGCACCGTCCTGGTTGATGGCGGAGCCGCGTACCACCGCCAGCACCGGGTGCCCGTTGCGCCGCGCGTCGGACAGCCGCTCCAGCAGCAGCATGCCCACGCCCTCGCCCCAACCCGTCCCATCCGCGGCCGCCGCGAACGCCTTGCACCGGCCGTCCGGCGCCAGCCCGCGCTGTCGGCTGAACTCCACGAAGGTTCCGGGGGTGGACATCACCGTGACGCCACCCGCGAGGGCGAGTGTGCACTCCTGGCGCCGGAGGGCCTGACCGGCCCAGTGCAGCGCCACCAGGGACGAGGAGCACGCCGTGTCGACGGTGACCGCCGGGCCCTCGAGGCCCAGGGTGTAGGCCACCCGGCCGGAGGCGATGCTGCCCGCGGTGCCGTTGCCCAGGTAGCCCTCCACACCTGCGGGCAGCGAGCTCAGACCGGTGCCGTAGTCGTGGTACATCACACCGGTGAAGACACCTGTCTTGCTGCCCCGCACCGACTCCGGGTCGATACCGGCGCGCTCGAACGCCTCCCAAGCCGTCTCCAGCAGCAACCGCTGCTGGGGGTCGGTCGCGAGCGCCTCGCGCGGGGACATCCCGAAGAACGCCGGGTCGAAGTCACCCGCACCGTGCAGGAATCCGCCCTCGCGCGCATAGCTCTTGCCGACCGCGCCCGGGTCGGGGTCGTACAGCCCCTCCACGTCCCAGCCGCGGTCCTGAGGGAAGCCCGAGATGGCGTCCTCGCCGGCGGCCACCGACCGCCACAGCTCCTCGGGCGAGCGCAGCCCGCCCGGGTAGCGGCAGCTCATCGCCACGATCGCGATCGGTTCGTGGTCCGCCGACTCCGCTTCCTGGAGGCGCTGACGCGTCTGGTGGAGTTCGGCAATGACTCGCTTGAGGTAATCCCGGAGTTTGTCTTCGTTGCTCATCGCGCTTTCCCAATCACAAGGCTGTCGGCAGATTGCGGAGGGGTATTGCTTCAGATCGGTTCAGAGAATTCCGAGATCCTCGTCCACCATCTTGAAGAGTTCGCCATCCGTCGCCGATTCGAGTTGGTCGACGAGAGCAGCGCCGCTGCTCGGGACTTCCTGTGCGTCGCCGTACTTTGCCAAGAGCTCCCGCAGGCGTGACACCACGTCCGTGCGGCCGATCTCCTCCCAGGTCATCGTCGACAGACCGGCTTCGAGCTGATCGAGGCCCACGGATACGGGCACCGAGGTGGCGGCGGATCCGGCGTCCCGCGCCAGTTCGTGGTGAAGGTGCTGGGCCAGGGCGGTGGGGGTCGGGTGATCGAAGACCAGCGTCGCGGTCAGACGCAGTCCGGTCACCGTGCCGAGCCGGTTGCGCAGTTCCACCGCCGTCAGCGAATCGAAGCCGAAATCCTTGAACGCGCGGCCCGGTTCCACGGTTTCCGGGCCGCCGTGGCCCAGCACCGCGGCGACATTGCGCCGTACCGTGTCCAGCACCAGGCGTTCGCCTTCCGCATACGAGGCTCCGGCCAGGCGTGCCCGCAATGCCTCCGCCGCCCCGGCCGCTCCGGCCACTCCAGTGGATTCCGCCGTCGCCCGGCGAGCGGGCAGCCGCACCAACTCCCGCAGCACATGCGGTACTTCTGCGAGGCCGTTCTGCGCGGCGGACCTCCAAACCGTCGTGTTCAGCCGTGCGGCGGCGATGACCGGGCCACCGCTCGCACAGGCGGCGTCGAACAGGGCGAGCCCCTCGGCCGACGACAGGGCGGAGATGCCCACCTGGTCCATGCGCCGCCTGTCCACCTCGGCCAGCCCCGCGGTCATCCCGCTGCGTTCCTCCCACAGGCCCCAGGCCAGCGACAGACCGGGGAGACCGTGCGCCCGGCGCTGTGAGACCAGCGCGTCGAGGAAGGCGTTGGCGGCGGCGTAGTTGCCCTGTCCCGCGGCCCCGAACATGCCCGCCACCGAGGAGAAGACCACGAACGCCGACAGGTCGAGTCCGGCCGTCAGATCGTGCAGGGCGAGTGCCGCCTCCGCCTTCGGCCGCAGCACCGTGTCCAGCCGATCCGGAGTCAACGACGCGATCACACCGTCGTCCAGCACGGCGGCGGCGTGGACGACACCCTTCAGCGGATGTGCGGCCGGGATGTCCGACAGCACCGCGCCGAGGGCCCCCCGGTCGGCCACATCACAGGCCGCCCAGGTCACCGACGCCCCGGCCGAGGACAGCTCATCGGCCAGCTCGGCCGCGCCCTCGGCCGCCGATCCCCTGCGGTTGAGCAGTACCAGATGCCGCACACCATGGTCGGCCACCAGGTGCCGGGCCAGCAGACCGCCCAAGGTGCCGCCGGCGCCGGTGATGAGGACCGTGCCCTCGGGGTCCCAAGTCGCCGAAGCGTCCTGTTCCGCCTCCCCCTCGGCCCGGACCAGCCTCGCCGCCAGTACGCGCCCTCCTCGTACGGCCAACTGCGGCTCGCCCGAGGCGAGGGCCGCGGCCAGCGGTACGGAGCCGAGCTCCATGGGATCGTCCACGTCGAGGAGGAGCAGTCGGCCGGGGTCTTCGGCCTGCGCGGACCGCACCAGACCCCATACCGCCGCCCCTGCCAGATCGTCCACACCCTCGGTCGAGGTGGTGGCCACGGCGCCGCGCGTGGTGATGACCAGGCGGGAGTCGGCGAACCGCTCCTCGGCCAACCACTCTTGCACCCACTCCAGCGCCTGGTGCGCCGCGCCACGTGGCCCCTGGCGGGTGTCGCCACCGGTACCGGTCGCGGAGGCCAGCAGCACCCACTCCGGCAGGGGCTCGCCCTCAGCGCCGGGCCGGGCAAGTGCCGCCAGATCGGGGTGGGTTCGAACCTGCCAGCCCGCCGACCGCAGCGCCACGGCCAGCTCACCGTCCTCCTCGCCGATCACCGCACAGCGGGCGGTGGACGGTTCGTCGGCCGCGAACGGCATGGCGTTCCATCGCAGCCGGAACAGCGGTTCATGGGAGGTGCCGCGCGCGGCGTCGATCTGCTCGGCGGAGACGGGGCGCGTCGCGAGCTCTGCCACCGAGGCCACCAACCGGCCCGTCTCGTCGGCCACGGCGAGCGACAGACCGTCGGCCCCGGCCGCCGCCAGTCGTACGCGGACCGTGGTCGCGCCGGTGATGTGCGCCGACACCCCGTTCCAGGCGAACGGCAAACGGACCTGCTCCGCGTCCGAGGCCACCAGGCCACCGGGTCCCGCCATATGAAGGGCGGCGTCGAGCAGCGCGGGGTGCACATGGAAGCGCGCGGCGTCCGGCCACTGCTCCTCGGCCAGTGCCACCTCGGCGAACACCTCGGTGAACACCTCGCCTTCGCGCCGCCAGGCGGCCCGCACGCCCTGGAACGCCGGCCCGTACGCGAGCCCGCCCAGCGCGAAGCGCTCGTACACGCCGCTGATGTCGATCGCCTCGGCATCCGCGGGCGGCCACACACTCAGCTCGGCCGAGGTCGTCGCCTCCGGCCCCTCGGCCTGGGTCAGAACGCCACTGGCATGGCGCGTCCAGGGTCCGTCCTCATCAGCGGATTCCTGGCGGGAGTAGACGGTGACGGGTCGGCGGCCGTTGTCATCGGCTCCGGCCACCATCACCTGGAGCTGAACCGCACCGCGTTCGGGAAGGACCAGGGGCGCTTCCAGCACCAGGTCATCCACCTGGCCACATCCGAAACGGCCACCGGCATGCAGCGCCAGATCCACGAAGGCCGTCCCCGGTACCACCACCGAGCCCAGCACGGCGTGGTCGGCCAGCCAGGCGTGCGTACGTGCGGACAGCCGACCGGTGAACAGGCATCCGTCGGAGTCGGGCAGCCTCACGGCGGCACCGAGCAGGGGATGGTCCTCGGACCGCAGCCCCGCCGAGGCCACGTTGCCCGCCGGCCCGCCGGCCTCGAGCCAGTACCGCTTCCGCTGGAAGGCGTAGGTCGGCAGCTCCACGTGGCGTACGGGGGTCGGCGCGAGCAACGCCGTCCAGTCCACGGGGACGCCACGGACGAAGATGCGGGCCAATGCCTCCTGGAGCGTGGCGCTCTCGCCTCGTCCGCTGCGCAGGGCGGAGACGAACTCGACGTCCGGCGCGCACTCCTGCCCCATGCCGGAGAGCACCCCGTCCGGCCCCAGCTCCAGGGAGGTCGTCACACCCGCCTCCGCGAGAGCCGCCATGCCGTCGGCGAAGCGCACGGTCGCGCGGACGTGCCGCACCCAGTACTCGGCCGAGCACAGCGCCTCGACGTCAGCGATCAGGCCCGTCACGTTCGACACGACGGGAATGCGGGGAGGCGCGTACGACAGACCCTCGGCCACCTGGCGGAACTCGGCCAGCATCGGCTCCATCAAGGGCGAGTGGAAGGCATGCGAGACGTGCAGCCGCTTGGTCTTGATGCCCTGGGCGTCAAACTGTCCAGCGATCTCCGTCACCGCTGCTTCCGCGCCGGAGATCACGGTCGAGCGTGGACCGTTGACCGCGGCCACACTCACCTCGGCCTCACGACCGGCCAGGAGCGGGACTACGTCGGCCTCGGCGGCCTGCACGGACACCATCACCCCACCCGGGGGCAACGCCTGCATCAACCGCCCACGAGCGGCCACCAGCGCACACGCGTCCTTGAGCGCCAGCACACCCGCCACATGCGCGGCCACCAGCTCACCGATCGAATGACCGGCCACGAAATCCGGCCGCACACCCCACGACTCCACCAGCCGGAACAGCGCCACCTCCACCGCGAACAGCCCACACTGCGTGAAGACGGTCTCATCCAGCCCCGACGCATCCCCACGGATCACCTCCCGCAGCGAACGCTCCAGCAGGCTGTCGAACTGCGCGCACACCTCATCGAAGGCATCGGCGAACACCGGGAACGTCTCGCACAGCTCCAGCCCCATCCCGGCCCGCTGACTGCCCTGCCCCGAGAACACCACCGCCAGCTTCCCCGGCGCCGCCGAACCCCGCACCACACCCGCCGCCGGTACACCATCCACCAGCGCTTCCAGCCCGGCCGCAAACCCCTCACGGTCACCGGCCAGCACCACCGCACGATGCTCGAACACCGTCCGCGTGGTCACCAGCGACGAGGCCACGTCCACAACCGACGCCTCGGTGTCCAGCTCCCCGCGTACGGTCGACAGCAGCCGCTCCGCCTGCGCCCACAGCGCACCCTCGGACTTCGCCGACACCACCCACGGCACGACTCCCGACCCTGCGGGTCCGTCCGTCACCGGCTCGGCGACACGCCGTTCCTCGGGGGCCTGCTCCACGATCACATGCGCATTGGTCCCACTGGCGCCGAAGGAGGAGACACCCGCACGCCTCGGGTGGCCCGTCTCCGGCCATTCCGTGGCATCTGTGAGCAACCGCACCGCACCTTCGGACCAGTCAACATGCGGCGACGGCTCATCCACGTGCAGCGTCTTCGGCAGTACGCCATGTCGCATCGCCAGGACCATCTTCATCACACCCGCCACACCGGCGGCCGCCTGCGTATGGCCGATGTTCGACTTGATCGACCCGAGCCACAGCGGCCGCTCCTCGGTGCCCCGCTCGCGCCCGTAGGTCGACAGCAGCGCCTGTGCCTCGATGGGATCGCCGAGTGTCGTGCCCGTACCGTGTGCTTCGACCGCGTCCACGTCAGCAGCCGACAGCCCGGCACTCGCCAGCGCGGCCCGGATGACCCGCTGCTGCGACGGGCCGTTGGGGGCCGTCAGTCCGTTGGACGCGCCGTCCTGGTTGACGGCGGATCCGCGGACCACGGCAAGCACCCTGTGGTCGTTGCGCCGTGCGTCCGACAGCCGTTCCAGCAGCAGCACGCCGACGCCCTCGGAGAATCCCGTACCGTCCGCGGCCCCCGCGAACGCTTTGCAACGACCGTCGGCCGACAGCCCTCGCTGACGGCTGAACTCCACGAACAGGGCCGGTGTCGACATCACCGTCACGCCGCCCGCGAGCGCGAGCGAGCACTCCCCCTGGCGCAGCGACTGGGCCGCGAGATGCAGCGCGACCAGCGACGACGAGCACGCGGTGTCCACCGTCACCGCGGGGCCTTCGAAGCCGAAGGTGTAGGAGACGCGGCCCGAGGCGATGCTGCCGGCGGTGCCGTTGCCGATGTAGCCCTCGACTCCTTCCGGCACCGTGGCCGAGCCGTAGTCGTGGTGCATGATTCCGGCGAAGACGCCGGTCTGGCTGCCGCGCACCGATGCCGGGTCGATACCGGCCCGCTCCAGCGCCTCCCACGACGTCTCCAACAGCAACCGCTGCTGCGGATCCATCGCCAACGCCTCACGCGGCGAAATCCCGAAGAACTCCGGATCGAAATCACCCGCGTCATACAGGAAACCACCCTCACGCGCATACGCCGTGCCCCGGTGATCGGGGTCCGGGTGATACAGACCCTCCAGGTCCCAGCCGCGATCGTCCGGAAAGGCGGCGATGGCGTCTGTGCCGCGGGCGAGAAGCCGCCACAGATCCTCGGGGGACTTCACCCCACCGGGGAAGCGGCAGCTCATGCCCACGATGGCGATCGGCTCGTCCTGGGAGGCGGCCACCGGCACACGACGCCCTGCGTCGGCAGCCACCTCGCCGCTCCCGCCGAGCAGTTCATCACGGAGGTGGCGGGCGAGCGCCAGGGGCGAGGGGTAGTCGAAGACGAGGGTGGCGGGCAGGCGCAGTCCGGTGGCCGTGTTCAGCCGGTTCCGCAGCTCGACGGCCGTCAGCGAGTCGAACCCGAGCTCCTTGAACGCACGCCCCGGCTCGACCTGCTCCACATCGGAATAGCCGAGCACCGCGCCGACCCCACCACGCACGAGGTCCAGCAGCGTCTGCTCCTGCTCGGCCTCCGAAAGCCCAGCGAGCCGGACGAGGTCACCGTGCAGGGCTGTGTCCATGCCCGGCGCGGCGTCCACAAGGGCCCTCCGCGAGGGGGTACGCACCAGACGTCGGAGCAATGGCGGTACGGCTCCGGTCCCACCACGGAGCGCTGCCGGGGCGATCCGCACGGGAACCAGCAGCGACTGGTCCATTGCGCTCGCCGCGTCGAGGAGCGCAAGACCCTCGTCCGACGACAGCGGAATGACGCCGCCGCGCTCCATCCGGGCGACGTCGGCGTCGGCGAGGTGGCCGGTCATATCGCTGCGTTCGGCCCAGAAGCCCCAGGCCAGCGACACTCCCGCAAGCCCATGCGCGCGACGGCGCGCTGCCAGCGCGTCCAGGAACATGTTCGCCGCCGCATAGTTCCCCTGCCCCGCCGCGCCGAACGTGCCGGCGGCCGACGAGAACATCACGAACGCCGACAGATCCAGATCCCGCGTCAACTCATCCAGATGCACCGCGGCATCGACCTTCGGCCGCAACACCGCGTCGATGCGCTCCGGCGTCAACGACTCCACCACACCGTCGTCCAGCACCCCGGCCGCGTGCACCACACCACGCAACGGACGATCCGCCGGAAT
The DNA here is from genome assembly GCF_055597465.1 of Streptomyces yongxingensis. Classification (NCBI taxonomy): domain Bacteria; kingdom Bacillati; phylum Actinomycetota; class Actinomycetes; order Kitasatosporales; family Streptomycetaceae; genus Streptomyces; species Streptomyces yongxingensis. Next base: position 10,106,089 of record NZ_CM145717.1, on the reverse strand, counting down.
ACCCGTCAGCACCCCCGCCAACGCCTCACGGTCGGCTACGTCGCAGGCCACCACCGTCACCGACGCACCCAGCCCCGCCAGCTCGGCCTCCAACTCCACCGCACCGGCCGCCTCCCGGCCCCGCCGAGAGACCAACACCAGATGCCGCACCCCACGCTCGGCCACCAAATGCCGCGCCACCAAACCACCCAACGTGCCGGTGGCACCGGTCACCAGCACCGTACCCTCGGCATCCCACGCAAAGCCCGCCCCGGCTCCCTCAGCAGAAGCCCCAGGAACGATGACACGCGCCAACCGGGGCACCAGCACATCCCCGGACCGCACGGCCACCTGAGGCTCCCCGCACCCCAGCACCGCCTGAAGCACGTCGGACGACACCGGCACGTCATCCACATCCACCAGAACGAATCGGTCCGGATGCTCAGCCTGCGCCGACCGCACCAAACCCCACACCGCGGCAGCCGCCACATCCGGCACATCCTCGCCCGGCACGGCCGCCACCGCACCCCGCGTCACCACCACCAACCGCGAACCGGCAAACCGCTCCTCAGCCAACCACTTCCGCACCACATCCAGAGCACGGTGCGCGAGGTGGCGCGTGGCGGACGGAAGATCCTGTGCGCCCGGGTGCGACTCGGACACACATGTCATGAGGACGACATCCGGGGAGCTTGCCAGACTGCCCAGTTCCGGGCTGCTCGCTACGTCCTGCCCTGCCGCCTCCAAGGCCGCGGTGAGGCCGAGATCGTCCGATCCGACTACTGCCCAGTGAGCCTGAGATGCCGCTCCCCGCATGCTCTCCGCGGGCACGCGATCCCATTCCACGGTGAACAGCGAGTCCCTGGCCACCTGCGGGGACGCGGTGAGCTGCTCGGCCGTCACCGGGCGTCCCACGAGCGAATCGACCGAAGCCACCGGGACTCCGTCGGCGTCCGCCACCAGCACCGAGATCCCCTCGGCGCCCGACGGCGACAGGCGCACCCGCAGCGCTGTCGCACCCGTGGCGTACAGGGAGACACCTGTCCAGGCGAACGGCAGACGCGCGGGGCCCGTCTCCTCGCCATCCGGGCCCACCCCGGCCATATGCAGGGCGGCGTCGAGGAGTGCCGGGTGCAGACCGAAACGTCCCGCCTCCGCCCGCTGCTCCTCCCCAAGCGCCACCTCAGCGAACACCTCATCACCACGACGCCACGCCGCCCGCACCCCCTGGAAAACCGGCCCATACTCCAAACCCACCCCAGCCAACCGCTCATACACACCACCCACATCCACCGCCACCGCACCCACCGGCGGCCACACACTCAACCCATCCCCCACCACAGGAACATCAGCCGACAACACCCCCCTCGCATGCCGCGTCCACAACCCCTCCCCCTCACCCTCCACCTGAGAAAACACACCCACCACACGCCGACCCACCCCATCCGGCGCCCCCACCGACAACTGCACCCGCACCCCACCACGCTCAGGCACCACCAACGGCGCCTCCAACGTCAACTCCTCCAACCGCCCACAACCCACCCCATCACCCGCACGCAACACCAACTCCACCAACGCCGCCCCCGGCACCACCACCACACCCCACACCGCATGATCAGCCAACCACCCATGCGAAACCAACGACAACCGCCCCGTCAACAACACCCCATCCACATCCGCCAACCCCACCACCGCACCCAACAACGGATGATCAGCCGAACCCAGACCGGCGGATGTCACATCGCCGACCGCCGACGAAGGAGTCTCGATCCAGTAGTGCTGGTGCTGGAAGGCATACGTCGGCAATTCCACCTGCCGAGCACCTGTCCCCCGGAAGGCCGTGGACCAGTCGACGGACGCCCCGCCGACATACGCCTCGGCCAGTGAGGTCACAAACCGCTCCAGGCCGCCTTCGTCGCGGCGCAGCGAACCGACGGCGGTGACACGTGTGCCGTGCTCCTCGGCGGTCTGCTCCACAGCCATCGTCAGGACGGGGTGGGCACTGGCCTCGATGAACGTATCGAAGCCGTCGGCCAGCAGAGCGCGTACGGCCTCCTCAAAACGCACCGTCTGACGCAGATTGCGGTACCAGTACCCGGCGTCCAGATCGGCCGTGTCGAGCACCCCACCGGTCACCGTCGAATAAAACGGCACCGACGACGACCGAGGACTGATCCCCGCCAGCTCCCGCAGCAGCTCACCCTCAATGGCCTCCACATGAGCACAATGCGAGGCGTAATCCACCGAAACACGCCGCGCCCGAACCCCCTCACCCTCACACGCAGCCAGCAGCTCCTCCAACGCATCCGCGTCACCGGAGACCACCACCGCCGAAGGCCCATTCACCGCCGCCACCGACAACCGCTCACCCCACCGCCCCAGCCGCTCCCGCACCTCCCCCACCGGCAACGACACCGACACCATCCCACCCAACCCCGACAACGCCCGCAACGCCTTACTCCGCAACGCCACCACCCGCGCCGCATCCCCCAACGACAACCCACCCGCCACACACGCCGCCGCAATCTCACCCTGCGAGTGTCCAATGACGGCCGAAGGCTCGACACCGTACGAACGCCACACCTCCGCCAGCGACACCATCACCGCCCACAACACCGGCTGCACCACATCCACCCGCTCCAGCGCCTCCGCATCGCCGAGCACATCCACCAGCGACCACTCCACGAACGGCGCCAACGCCGCCGCACACTCACCCATCGCCTCCGCGAACACCGGCGACGACTCCAACAACCCCACCGCCATCCCCACCCACTGCGACCCCTGCCCCGGAAACACCAACACCGCACGACCACCACCACCCACAACCACACCCCGCACCAACCCCGTGGCATCACGGCCCGCCGCCAGCGCGGCCACCCCATCGAGCAAACCGCCACGGTCCCCGGCCAGCACCACCGCACGATGCTCGAAGACGGTGCGTGTCGTCGCCAGCGACCACCCGACATCCCCGATCGGCAGCTCCGCCCGCTCCCCCACGTACGACGCCAGCCGACCAGCCTGCGCCCGCAACGCCGCCTCGGAGCGGGCCGTCAGCACCCACGGGACCACCGCGGGGTCGCCCGCGCTCACCCCCTCATCCGCCGCGTCATCGTCATCGCCGACCGGCGCCTGCTCCAGCACCACATGGGCGTTGGTGCCGCTGACGCCGAAGGCCGATACACCGGCCCGGCGCGGTTCGCCGCTCTCCGGCCATGCCACCTGCTCGGCCAGCAGCTCGACCGCGCCGGCCGACCAGTCCACGTGTGGCGTCGGCTCATCGACGTGCAGCGTCTTCGGCAGCGCACCGTGTTGTATGGCCAGGACCATCTTCATCACACCCGCCACACCCGCCGCCGCCTGCGTATGGCCGAGGTTGGACTTCACCGACCCCAGCAGCAGTGGCCGACCGTCCGCGCGGTCCTGCCCGTAGGTGGCCAGCAGCGCCTGCGCCTCGATCGGGTCGCCCAGCGTCGTACCCGTGCCATGCGCCTCGACCGCATCCACCTCGGCGGCCGAAAGCCGCGCGTTGGCGAGGGCCTGGAGGATGACGCGTTGCTGGGAAATGCCGTTGGGCACGGTCAGGCCGCTGCTGCTGCCGTCCTGGTTGACGGCGGAGCCCCGTACCACCGCCAGCACCGGGTGCCCGTTGCGCCGCGCGTCCGACAGCCGCTCCAGCAACAGCATGCCCACGCCCTCGCCCCAACCCGTCCCATCCGCGGCCGCCGCGAACGCCTTGCACCGGCCGTCCGGGGCGAGACCGCGCTGACGGCTGAACTCCACGAAGAGGCCGGGGGTGGACATCACGGTCACGCCACCGGCGAGGGCGAGCGGGCACTCCCCCTGCCGCAGGGACTGCACCGCGAGATGCAGTGCCACCAGCGACGATGAGCACGCGGTGTCCACCGTCACCGCGGGCCCCTCGAAGCCGAAGGTGTAGGAGAGCCGACCCGACATCACACTGGCCGCGCCGCTGGTGGCCAGGAAGCCCTCGACGCCCTTCGGGGCCTGCCGCAGCGCGACGGTGTAGTCCTGACCGTTGGTGCCCACGAAGACACCGGCCTTGCTGCCGCGCAACGACGCCGGAGTGACACCGGCCCGCTCCATGGCTTCCCACGACGTCTCCAGCAGCAGCCGCTGCTGTGGATCCATCGCCAGCGCCTCACGTGGCGAGATCCCGAAGAAGGTGGGATCGAAGGCGCCCGCGTCGGAGAGGAACGCGCCCTCCTTGACGTACGAGGTGCCGGAGCGGTCGGGGTCCGGGTCGTACAGCTCCTCCAGGTTCCAGCCTCGGTCCTCCGGGAACGCGCTCACCGCGTCCCCGCCATCGGCGAGCAGCTCCCACAGCTCCTCCGGAGACCGCACACCGCCAGGGAAACGGCAGCTCATCGCCACGATCGCGATCGGCTCCCGGGACTTCTCCTCGACATCGCGGAGACGCCGCTGCGTCTGGCGCAGATCGGCCATGACGCGCTTGAGGTACTCGACGAGCTTCTCTTCGTTTGACACTTGGCCCTGCCCCCTCGAAGAAACCAGGTGGTTCTCGTTCATGTCAGGCGTCTCCGAGTTCTCGGTCGATGACATCGAAGAGCTCGTCCACCGATGCGCTTTCCAGGTCGTCGTTGCCGTTGTCGTCCCGTACGGTGCTCCCGCCCCCGCCCACGGGTTCGCTCAGCTTGGCCAGCACCGACTGGAGCCGGACGATGGCCTTCGTCCGGGTGATGTCGTCCTGCGGCAGGGCCGTGAGGACGGATTCGAGCCGGTCGATCTCGGCGGGCAGGGACTTCTCCGTGGCTGCCTCGTCCTCGACCAGCTCCCCCTTGAGGTGGCGGGCCAGCGTCGACGGCGATCCGTAGTCGAACAGTGCGGTCGGCCGCAGCCGCAGCCCGGTGGCCGCGTTGAGCCGGTTGCGCAGTTCCACGGCGGTCAGCGAATCAAGCCCCATGTCGAAGAAGCCACGCTCGCCGTCAATGCCCTCGTGCGTGGCGTATCCGAGGACGGCCGCCGTATGCGTACGCACCAGGTCGAGCAGGGCGGGTTCGCGTTCCGCCGCCGGGAGCTCCGCGAGTGTCGTGGCGAGCGTCGGCCCGTGGGCGCCGGCGGCCTGCCCGTCCAGGGTGGCGTCGATGGCCTGCCGTGCCGTCCTGACCTCGGCGATGTCGCCGAAGAGGAGGCCGAGCCGGGTGCCGTCGACACCGGCGGTGAACCGCGGCCAGTCGATGTCGGTGATGACCGGGCAGGAGTCGGGCTGGTTGATGGCCCGCGCCATCGCGGTGACGGCCAGCTCGGGCTCCATCGCGGGCAGGCCGAACCGTTCCATGCGGCCGCTGATGGCCGCGTCCTGGGTGGCCATGCCACCGTCGGCCCACGGCCCCCAGGCCACGGAGGTGGCGGGCAGGCCCTCGGCGCGGCGGTGTTCGGCGAGCGCGTCCAGGAAGGCGTTCGCCGCCGCGTAGTTGCCCTGTCCGGCGCCGCCCACCGTCGCGGAGAACGAGGAGAACAGCACGAACGCCGAAAGGTCCAGCTCGCGCGTCAGCTCATGCAGATGCCAGGCCGCCTCGGCCTTCGCCCGCAGCACGCCTTCGAACCGGTCCACCGACAGCCCGTCCAGCACACCGTCATCCAGCACACCGGCCGTGTGCACCACAGCCGTCAACGGGAACTCCTCCGGCACCCGAGCCAACAGCCCGGCAAGTGCCTCGCGGTCGCCCACATCACATGCCGCAACCGTCACCCGAGCACCCAACTCGGCAAGCTGCGCACGCAACTTGTCCACGCCCTCGGCCGCCGGACCGCGCCGCGACACGAGCACCAGATGCTCCGCACCGGCCCGCGCCAGCCACCGCGCCACATGAGCGCCCAGCGCACCCGTACCACCGGTCACCAGCACCGTCCCCGACGGCTGCCACGCCTCCCCGCCCTCGGCACCCACCGCCGCACGGACCACACGGCGAGCGAACACACCCGACGCCCGCACCGCCAGCTCGTCCTCACCGGTGGCACCGCTGATGACGGCGGTCAGACGCTCCAGGGCCCGGCCGTCCGGCGTCTGCGGCAGGTCGACCAGGCCACCCCAGCGCTCCGGGGCCTCCAGTCCGGCGACCCGGCCCAGCCCCCACACCGCCGCCTGCTCGAGGCTCAGCGGGCTCTCCGAACCGCCCGTCGCCATCGCCCCCCGCGTCACACACCACACACGGCCGCCCACACCCACGTCCCCAATCGCCTGAAGCAGGGACAAGGTCAGCGCCAGGCCCGATGGCACCGCCGCATACCGGCCATGCCGTCCCTCGGCCAAAGCCAGCAGCGACAGCACCCCCGCGACCTCACCGGCCCGGTCCGCGCCGCCCAGAGCCTCGCGCATCCGCGCCGCCACCGCCTCACGGTCGGCGTCGGCATCCTCGAGCTCGACGACCACGGGCAGCGCGCCCCGCGTGGCCAAGGCCGCCACGCAGTCCGCGACCCACGCGTCCTCGGCCAGCCCGGCGTCCACCGCCACCAGCCACGATCCCGTCAGCGACGCGGTCGCCACCTCGGAGACCGGCGACCAGGCGATCCGGTAGCGCCACGCGTCGACCTGCGACCGCTCACGGCTGCGACGCCGCCACGACGACAGGACCGGCAGCACTGCCGCCAGCGACTCACCCGTGACGGCCTCGCTCTCGATGGCCAGCGTCTCCGCGAGCGCCGACAGGTCCTCGCGTTCCACCGCGTCCCAGAAGCCGGCGTCGGCGGACTCGCGGTGAGCGTCTGCCGTGCCGGGCCGGGCTTCCGGCGCCGCCCCTGTCGCAACCCAGTAGCGCGTGCGCTGGAAGGCGTACGTCGGCAGCTCCACCCGCCGGGCCGGCCGTCCGGCGATGGCCGCGAGCACGGCCGTCCAGTCCACCGGCACACCTCGGACATGGGCCCCGGCGGCGAGCGTCAGTGCGGTCTCGACCTCGTCGCGACCGGAGCGCGCGGCGGGCAGGAAGACGGCGACATCTGCTGTCTCCTCCGGCAGGCACTGCTCGCCCATCGTGGACAGCACCTCGTCAGGGCCCAGCTCCAGGAAGGTGGTGACGCCCGCGCCCGCCAGACTCCGCACTCCGTCCGCGAACCGCACGGTATCGCGGACGTGCCGCACCCAGTACTCGGCGGAGCACAACGTCTCGGAGTCAGCGATCGAGCCCGTCACGTTGGACACGACGGGGATGCGGGGAGGCGCGTACGACAACCCGTCGGCCACCTGGCGGAACTCGGCCAGCATCGGCTCCATCAGGGCCGAGTGGAAGGCGTGGGAGACGCGCAGCCGCTTGGTCTTGATGCCCTCGGCCTCCAGCAGCCCGGCAATCTCCACCACGACTTCTTCCGCGCCGGAGATCACGGTCGAGCGCGGACCGTTGACCGCCGCCACACTCACCTCGGCCTCACGACCGGCCAGCAGCGGCAGCACATCCGCCTCAGCGGCCTGCACCGACACCATCACCCCACCCGACGGCAACGCCTGCATCAACCGCCCACGAGCCGCCACCAACACACACGCGTCCTCCAGCGACAACACACCCGCCACATGCGCGGCCACCAGCTCACCGATCGAATGCCCCGCCACGAAATCCGGCCGCACACCCCACGACTCCACCAACCGGAACAGCGCCACCTCCACCGCGAACAACCCACACTGGGTATACGCCGTCTCATCCAGCCCCGACACGTCCCCACGGATCACCTCCCGCAGCGAACGCTCCAGCACGCCCTCAAAGTGCCCACACACCTCATCGAAGGCATCCGCGAATACCGGGAACGCCCCATACAGCCCCAGCCCCATCCCGAGCCGCTGACTCCCCTGCCCCGAGAACAGCACCGCCAACTTGCCCTGCACCACAGAGCCCTGGACCACGCCCGGCGCCGGATCGCCAATCGACAGCGCCTCCAAGCCTTCGACAAGACCAGCCCGGTCAGCGGCCAGCACCACAGCACGATGCTCAAACGCACTACGCGTCGTGACCAGCGACAACGCCACATCGGCCATCGACGGCTCCGCCCCGGCCCGACCGCGCGCGTACGGCAGCAGCCGCTCCGCCTGGGCCCGCAGCGCACCCTCGGACTTCGCCGACACCACCCACGGCACCAGCACCGACTCATCAGGCGCGTCGGTCACCGGCCCGGCGACGGGCCGCTCCTCGGGGGCGTGTTCCAGGATGACGTGCGCGTTGGTGCCACTGATCCCGAACGACGACACACCCGCACGCCGCGGACGGCCCGTCTCCGGCCACTCCACCGCATCCGTCAACAACTCCACCGCACCCGCCGACCAATCCACATGCGGCGACGGCTCATCGACATGCAACGTCTTCGGCAGCACCCCATACCGCATCGCCAGCACCATCTTCATCACACCCGCCACACCGGCGGCCGCCTGCGCATGACCGATGTTCGACTTGATCGCACCCAGCCACAACGGCCGGTCCTCCGCGCCACGCTCCTGCCCGTACGTCGCGAGCAACGCCTGAGCCTCAATCGGATCGCCCAGCTTCGTGCCCGTACCGTGCGCCTCCACCGCGTCCACCTCAGCAGCCGACAACCGAGCACTCTCCAACGCCGCCCGGATCACCCGCTGCTGCGACGGACCATTCGGCGCCGTCAACCCGTTCGACGCACCGTCCTGGTTGATGGCGCTGCCGCGCACCACCGCGAGCACCTGGTGACCGTTCCGCCGTGCGTCCGACAGCCGCTCCAGCAGGAGCATCCCGACACCCTCGGCCCAGCCGGTGCCGTCCGCGGCTCCCGCGAAGGGCTTGCAGCGCCCGTCCGGGGCCAGCCCGCGCTGGCGGCTGAACTCGACGAACGCGAGCGGGCTGGCCATGACCGTGGCGCCACCCGCGAGGGCCAGCGAGCACTCGCCCTGCCGCAGCGCCTGGGCGGCCCAGTGCAGCGCCACCAGGGACGACGAGCAGGCCGTGTCCACGGTCACCGCGGGTCCCTCGAAGCCGAAGGTGTAGGAGATGCGCCCCGAGGCGACGCTCCCGGCGTTGCCCGTCATGAGGTAGCCCTCGGTGGCCTCGCCGGCCTGCTGCACCGCATCGGTGTAGTCGTGGTAGGTCAGTCCGCAGAAGACGCCGGTCTGGCTGCCGCGCACCGACGCCGGGTCGATACCGGCCCGCTCCAGCGCCTCCCACGACGTCTCCAACAGCAACCGCTGCTGCGGATCCATCGCCACCGCCTCACGCGGCGAAATCCCGAAGAACTCTGGATCGAAATCACCCGCGTCATACAGGAAACCACCCTCACGCGCATACGCCGTGCCCCGGTGATCGGGGTCCGGGTGATACAGACCCTCCAGGTCCCAGCCGCGATCGTCGGGCAGCCCCGAGATCGCGTCCCCGCCGCTGATGAGCAGTTGCCACAGCTCTTCGGGCGTCCGCACACCGCCCGGGAAGCGGCAGCCCATTCCGACGATGGCGATCGGCTCATCGTCGGTCGTGGCCTCGCGCGCTGACGGCGTGTCCTGCGTCCGGTCGAGGGGCGGAGTTTCGACTTCGGCCTGGGCGGAGCCCATCACCTCGCCGAGGATGTGGCGGGCGACCGCGGTCGGTGTCGGATAGTCGAAGACCAGCGTGGCCGGAAGCCGCAGACCGGTGGCGGCGTTGAGACGGTTGCGCAGCTCGACCGCGGTGAGCGAGTCGAAGCCGATGTCGCTGAACGCACGGTCGGGAGCGATCGCGTCCGACTCGGGATGGCCGAGCACGGCTCCCGCGTGATCGGTCACCAGCTCCAGCACGACGTCCTCCCGCTCGGACCGGGGCAGACCCGTGAGACGGCGTACGAGGGCGGTGGCGCCGCCCTGGTCGTCGGCGGCGGCGTCGATCACCCGTCGGGCCGGGGCGCCGATGAGGTGGCGCAGCAGAGCGGGAGTGGCTCCGGGCCGGGCGTGTGCGCGGAGCACCGCGACGTCCATGCGCGTCGGCACCAGCAGGGCGTCATCGGTCGTGCGTGCCGCGTCGAAGAGCGCGAGCCCCTCATCGGCGGTCAGGGGGGTCATACCGAACCGTGCCATCCGGGCCATGTCGACCTCGCCCAGGTGGCCGGTCATGTCACTGCGTTCGGCCCAGAAGCCCCAGGCCAACGAGACCCCCGCAAGCCCACGCGCCCGACGGCGCGCCGCCAGAGCGTCCAGGAACATGTTCGCCGCCGCATAGTTCCCCTGCCCCGCCGCGCCGAACGTGGCAGCGGCCGACGAGAACATCACGAACGCCGACAGATCCAGATCCCGCGTCAACTCATCCAGATGCACCGCGGCATCGACCTTCGGCCGCAACACCACGTCGATGCGCTCCGGCGTCAACGACTCCACCAGACCGTCATCCAGCACACCGGCCGCGTGCACCACACCACGCAACGGACGATCCGCCGGAATGCGCGCCAGCACGCCCGCCAACGCCTCACGGTCGGCGACATCGCACGCCTCGAACACCACGCGTGCGCCGATGTCGGCGAGCTCGGCTTCCAGCTCCGCCGCACCCGCCGCGTCGCGGCCGCGACGCGACACCAGCACCACGCCGCGCACGCCATGGCGGGCGACCACGTGACGCGCCACCAAACCGCCCAGCACACCACTGGCACCCGTGATCAGCACCGAACCGTCGGGCTCCCACACCACCTCTCGCCGAGGCGCCACGGGGACCAGGGCCCGGGTCAGCCTGGGAGCGCACACACCACCCCCACGCACGGCGATCTGAGGTTCTCCGGTGGCCACCGCCGCGCCGATCGCCTCGGCGGCCCACTCCAGGTTCTCCAGATCCACCAGGACGAATCGGTCCGGATGCTCGGCCTGCGCCGAGCGCACCAGACCCCAGACCGCGGCAGCCGCCGCGTCCGGCACGTCCTCACCCGGTACGGCCGCCACCGCACCCCGCGTCACCACCACCAGCCGCGAGTCGGCGCACCGCTCCTCGGCCAGCCACACCTGGAGCGCGTCCAGGGCGCGATGCGTCGCCTGGTGCGCCCGCTCTGCCACGGTCACGAGGTCGTCTTCCGCCGCGACGGACTCGGTTGCCGAGGCGGTGAGGAACGGCAGGAGTACGAGGTCGGGTACGGCCACGGCCGATGCGCCGGACCGGAGCAGCGCGCCCATGTCGTCGTACTCGTCGATCCGGCCACCGCTGGATTCGAGCGCGGTGCGCAGTTCGGCGCCCTCAGGGCCGACGATCGCCCAGTGGGCGCGGTGCGGCTCGACATCGGCGGAGCCTGCCGGGACACTCATCCACTCCACCCGGAACAGCGACTCATGGGGCCTCCGGCCCCCGGTGAGCTGCTCCGATGTGAAGGTGCGGGTCGCCACCGCGTCCACGTCGGCCACCGCATGGCCCGATTCGTCGGCCAGCAGGATCGCCATGCCGTCCGGCCGTTCGGTGGAGAGCCGTACCCGCAGGGTCGTCGCGCCGGTGGCGTACAAGGACATCCCGGTCCACCGGTACGGGAGCCGGACGCGGCCGTCGTCGTCGGCCGTGGGATCGGCCACGGCGTGCAGGGCCGCGTCGAGCAGCACGGGATGCAGGCCGAAGCGATCGGCCTCCGAGCGCATGTCCTCCGCCAACGCCACCTCGGCGAAGACCTCCGCACCGCGACGCCACGCATGGCGCAGGGCGCGGAACGCCGGACCGTACTCGAGACCGCTGTGCGCGGCCGCACTCGGATACCGGTCGGCGAGGTCGATCGGCGAGGCATCCGCCGGCGGCCACTGGCCGAGCCCGGTCTCCGCCGGCGCCGTGGGCCCCTCCGTGGTCAGCACACCGGTGGCATGGTGGGTCCAGGGCAGGTCGGCGGGCCCGTCCTCGAAGCGGGAGTAGAGGTTCACGGTGCGTCGTCCGGAGTCGTCCGGGCCGCTCACCGTCAGTTGCAGTTGGACGGCGCCGCTCTCGGGAACGGCGAGGGGCGTTTCCTGCGTCAGCTCCTCCAGGTGGCCGCAGCCGACCGCGTCCCCGGCTCGCAGCGCCAACTCGACCAGGGCGGACCCGGGGAGCAGCGCGGTGCCGTGAACAGTGTGGTCGGCCAGCCACGGGTGTGTCCGGAGGGAGAGCCGACCGGTGAACAGCTGCCCGCCGGACTCGGGCAGCGCGACCGCCGCGCCGAGCAGGGGATGGTCGGCGGAGACCAGCCCGGCCGACGACACATCGCCCGTCACGGCTGAGGGCTCGATCCAGAAGCGCTGACGCTGGAATGCGTACGTCGGCAGATCGACGCGCCCCGCGCCGGTGCCCGCGAACATCCCCGCCCAGTCGACGGACGCGCCGCCCACGTACGCCTCGGCCAGGGAGGCGAGGAACCGGTCGAGACCGCCTTCGTCACGGCGCAAGGATCCAACGGCGGTGACACGGGCGCCGTGCTCCTCGGCGGTCTGCTCCACGCCCATCGTCAGAACGGGGTGGGCGCTGGCCTCGATGAACATATCGAAGCCGTCGGCCAGCAGGGCGCGTACGGTCTCGTCGAAGCGCACTGTCCGGCGCAGATTGCGGTACCAGTACGCGGCGTCCAGATCGACCGTATCGAGCACGCCCCCGGTCACCGTCGAATAGAACGGCACCGACGACGGCCGAGGACTGATCCCCGCCAGCTCCCGCAGCACCTCGCCCTCGATGGACTCCACATGAGCGCAGTGGGAGGCGTAGTCCACGGGGATACGACGCGCCCGGACCCCGTCCGCCTCACACACCGCCAGCAACTCGTCCAACGCGTCGGCGTCACCGGAGACCACGACCGCCGACGGGCCGTTCACCGCCGCCACCGACAACCGCTCACCCCACCGGCCCAGCCGCTCCCGTACGGCCTCCACCGGCAGCGACACCGACACCATCCCACCCAGCCCCGACAACGCCCGCAACGCCTTGCTCCGCAACGTCACCACCCGCGCCGCATCCTCCAACGACAACCCACCCGCCACACACGCCGCCGCGATCTCACCCTGCGAGTGGCCAACAACCGCCGAAGGCTCGACCCCGTACGAACGCCACACCTCCGCCAACGACACCATCACCGCCCACAACACCGGCTGCACCACATCCACCCGCTCCAGTGCCGCGGGGTCGCTGAGCACCTCCACCAACGACCACTGCACAAACGGCGCCAACGCCGCCGCGCACTCAGCCAACCGCTCCGCGAACACCGGCGACGACTCCAGCAACCCCGCCGCCATCCCCACCCACTGCGACCCCTGACCAGGGAAGACCACCACCGCACGACCATCAGCACCCGCCACACCCCGGATCAGCCCCGGGAGGTCCCGGCCCTCCGCGAGTGCCGCCAGACCATCTGCCAGACCGTTCCGGTCCGCGGCCAGCACCACCGCACGGTGCTCGAACGCACTACGCGTGGTCGCCAACGACAGGCCGATGTCATCGGCCGAGAGCTCCGCCCGCTCGCGCACATGCGCCAGCAGCCGGTCCGCCTGTGTCCGCACCGCGGCCTCGGACTTGCCCGAGACCAGCCAGGGTGTGACGGGCAACCGCACCAGGCCGCCGGCGGGCTCGTCCACGGCGAGCCGCTCGGCCACCTGCTGCGGCGGGGGCGCCTGCTCGAGGATGACGTGCGCGTTGGTGCCGCTGACGCCGAAGGAGGACACGCCCGCCCGCCGCGGCCGACCGGTCTCGGGCCACGGCGTGGCGCCGGTCAGCAGCTGGACGGTGCCGGGCGACCAGTCCACGTACGGGGAGGGCTCGTCCACGTTCGGCATCCCGGGCAGCAGACCGTGCCGCATGGCCAGCACCATCTTGATCAGGCCCGCCACACCGGCGGCCGCCTGCGTATGCCCGATGTTGGACTTGACCGAGCCCAGCCACAGGGGCTGGTCGCCGGTGTGCTCCCGGCCGTACGTGGCCAGCAGCGCCTGCGCCTCGATCGGATCGCCCAGCGTCGTACCCGTCCCGTGCGCCTCCACGGCATCGACCTGCCCGGCCGTGAGCCCGGAGTTGGCCAGCGCCTGGCGGATCACCCGCTGCTGGGACGGGCCGTTGGGCGCGGTGAGGCCGTTGCTCGCACCGTCCTGGTTGACGGCGGAGCCACGCACCACCGCGAGGATCTGGTGGCCGTTGCGGCGCGCGTCCGACAGCCGCTCCAGCAGCAGCATGCCCACACCCTCGCCCCAGCCGGTGCCATCCGCGGCCGCCGCGAACGGCTTGCACCGGCCGTCCGGCGCCAGGCCCCGCTGGCGGCTGAACTCCACGAAGCCACGCGGGGACACCATCACCGAGACGCCACCGGCGAGGGCGAGGGAGCACTCGCCCTGTCGCAGCGCCTGTGCCGCCAGGTGCAGCGCCACCAGGGACGACGAACAGGCGGTGTCCACCGTCATCGCGGGTCCCTCGAAGCCGAAGGTGTACGAGATGCGGCCGGACACGACACTGGCCGCGTTGCCGGTGGCCACATAGCCTTCGGTGGTCTCCGGGGCCCGGTCGGCCAGGGACACGTACTCCTGCCCGTTGGTGCCCATGAACACGCCGGTGCGGCTGCCGCGCACCGTTTCCGGGTCGATTCCGGCCCGCTCCCACAGCTCCCATGACGTTTCCAGCAGCAGCCGCTGCTGGGGGTCCATCGCCAGCGCCTCACGTGGCGAGATGCCGAAGAAGGACGCGTCGAAGCCGCTCACCTCGGAGAGGAACGCACCCTCGCGTACGTAGCTCTTTCCGAGCGCGTCCGGATCCGCGTCGTACAGCCCCTCGAGGTCCCAGCCACGGTCCGTGGGGAAGGCCGAGACGGCGTCCTCTCCGGCGGCCAGCAGCCGCCACAGGTCGTCGGCGGAGCGTACATCGCCGGGGAAGCGGCAGCTCATCGAGACGATCGCGATCGGCTCGTCCGCCGCGGTGGACGCGGTCGTGGCCACGTCCGCCCTCGCGCCGTCCGTCTGCTGGTGGCTGCCGAGCAGTTCGGTGAGCAGATATCCGGCCAGCGCGGTCGGTGTGGGGTAGTCGAAGACCAGGGTGGCCGGGAGCTGAACGCCCGTGGCCTCGCTGAGCCGGTTGCGCAGGCCCACCGCGGTCAGGGAGTCGAAGCCGATCTCCATGAAGGCGCGGCCGGGCCCGATGGCGTCCACACCGCTGTGACCGAGTACGGCGGCCACATGGGCGCGCACGAGCTCCAGAAGGGTGCGCCGCCGTTCGGCCTCGGACAGGGTCCCCAAACGACGGACGAGTGCCGAGGACTCCTCGGTGTGTGCGGGGTCGGTGTCGCCGGGCCGGGCGGTCGCGGTCAGCTTCCGGACTTCCGGGACCCCGCTGAGCAGCCGGGACAGCCGCCGGGCCTCGAAGGTGTCGGCGAAACGCTCCCAGTCGGCGTCGACGACGGCGAGCGCCGCGTCCGGGTGGGTGATGGCGCGCTCCAGCGCCGCCAGGGCCAGCCGTGGATCCATCGCTGTCATGCCATTGCGCCGGATGGTGCGGCTGACCTCGGCGCTGCTGACGGCCATGCCGTGGTCGGCCCAGGGGCCCCAGGCCACCGAGGTGGCCGGAAGCCCCGCCCCGCGCCGCCACTCCGCCAACGCCTCCAAAATCGCGTTCGCCGCAGCATAGTTGGCCTGCCCAGCGGCACCCACCGTCCCCGAGAACGACGAGAACAACACAAACGCCGAAAGTTCCAGCTCCCGCGTCAACTCATGCAGATGCCACCCCGCCTCGGACTTCGCCCGCAGCACACCCTCGAACCGCTCCACCGACAGCCCGTCCAGCACCCCGTCATCCAGCACACCCGCCGCATGCACCACCGCCGTCAACGGCAACTCCTCCGGCACCCCCGCCAACACCCCCGCCAACGCACCACGATCGCCCACATCACACGCCACAACCGTCACCCGAGCACCCAACTCACGCAGCTCGGCACACAGCTCATCCACACCCACAGCCCCAGGCCCACGACGCGACACCAGCAACAGATGCTCCACACCCACCCGCGCCAACCACCGCGCCACATGGGCACCCAACGCACCCGTACCACCAGTCACCAACACCGTGCCCGACGGCTCCCAGCCCCCGACGCCATGCCCGCCGGCCGACGCCCGGACGATACGGCGCGCGAAGACTCCCGAGCCGCGCACCGCGACCTCGCTCTCGCCCGTACGACCGCTCAGCACAGCCACGAGGCGATCCGCCGCCCGCGCATCCCACACCTCGGGAAGATCCAGCAGCCCGCCCCACCGCTCGGGCACCTCCAGACCGGCGACCCGGCCCAGGCCCCACACCGCCGCCTGCTCCACCGCGCGCACGCCCTCGGAACCAGCGACCGCGACCGCACCGCGCGTCGCACACCACACCGGAGCGGCCACGCCCACATCGCCCACCGCCTGCACCAGCGACAGCGTCAATGCCACGCCCAGGGGCACCGACCGATACTGGCCGTGGCGGCCCTCGGCCAGCGCCAGCAGGGACAACACGCCCGTGGCATCGGCCGCTTCGGGCCCGGCCAGAACCTCACGCAGCCGCGCCGCCATCAGCTCACGGTCGGCGTCATCAGGCCCCAGCTCGACCATCACCGGCCGTGCACCACGCCCGGCAAGCGCGTCCGCACACGCCGACACCCACGGGTCGGTGGCCATCCCCGCGGGGACCGCCACCAGCCACGGACCCGTCACCGTCCCGGATCCGTCGGACACCGGCGACCACGACACGCGGTAGCGCCACCCGTCCACCGTGGCGCGCTCACGTCCACGGCGACGCCACGACGACAGCACCGGCAGCACCGCAGCCAGCGATTCACCGGCGCCGTTCTCGTCCGCGACCGCCAGCGTGTCCGAGAGCGCGGGCAGATCCTCACGCTCCACCGCGTCCCAGAAGTCGGCTTCCACCGCGCCCGTGGGGCCCGTCTCAGCCGTGGTGACGGACGACTCCAGCCAGAAGTGCTCCCGCTGGAAGGGGTACGTGGGCAGCTCGACGGGCCGGGGGCGCGCCGGTGCGACCAGGGCGGCCCAGTCCACGGAGCGACCCCGCACATGGATCTGGGCCAGTCCCTCCATGACCGAGGCGGTCTCTCCCCAGCCGCTGCGGAGAACGGGGGCGAAGACGGCGTCCGGCGCACACTCCTGCCCCATCCCGGAGAGGACTCCGTCGGGGCCCAACTCCAGGTAGGTGACCACGCCTTGCCCGGACAGGCACTCCACACCATCGGCGAAGCGCACGGTCTCGCGGACGTGTCGCACCCAGTACTCGGCCGAGCACAGCGCCTCGGCATCCGCGACCAGACCCGTCACATTCGACACGACGGGGACACGCGGCGGCGCATACGACAACCCCTCGGCCACCCGCCGGAACTCCGCCAGCATCGGCTCCATCAACGGCGAATGGAACGCATGCGAGACACGCAACCGCTTCGTCTTGACACCCTCGGCCTCCAACAGCCCGGCGACCTCCACCACCGCTGCTTCCGCACCGGAGATCACGGTCGAACGCGGACCGTTGACCGCCGCCACACTCACCGCAGCCTCACGACCAGCCAGCAGCGGCAGCACATCCGCCTCAGCCGCCTGCACCGACACCATCACCCCACCCGACGGCAACGCCTGCATCAACCGCCCCCGAGCCGCCACCAACACACACGCGTCCTCCAGCGACAACACCCCCGCCACATACGCCGCCACCAGCTCACCAATCGAATGCCCCGCCACGAAATCCGGCCGCACACCCCACGACTCCACCAACCGGAACAGCGCCACCTCCACCGCGAACAACCCACACTGAGCAAACCCCGTCCCATCCAGCCCCGGCACATCCCCGAACACCACATCCCGCAGCGGACGCGCCAACACCACGTCGAACAGCGCACACACCTCGTCAAACGCCTCCGCGAAGACCGGGAACACCTCATACAGCTCCCGACCCATCCCAACCCGCTGACTACCCTGCCCCGAGAACACCACCGCCAGCTTTCCCGGCACCACCGAACCCCGCACCACACCCGCCGCCGGTACACCATCCACCAGCGCTTCCAACCCGGCCGCAAACCCCTCACCGTCGCCCGCCAGCACCACCGCCCGCTCATCGAGGGCCGAACGTGTCGTGACCAGCGACAACGCCACATCGGCCACCGACGTGTCCGACGCCTCCGCCCCGGCCTCACCTCGGGCATAGGGCAACAAAAGCTCCGCCTGTGCCCGCAACGCGCCCTCGGACTTCGCCGACACCACCCACGGCACCAGCACCGACTCATCAGGCGCGTCGGTCACCGGCCCGGCGACGGGCTGCTCCTCGGGGGCGTGTTCCAGGATGACGTGCGCGTTGGTGCCACTGATCCCGAACGACGACACCCCCGCACGCCGCGGACGATCCGTCTCGGGCCACTCCACCGCATCCGTCAGCAACTCCACCGCACCCGCCGACCAATCCACATGCGGCGACGGCTCATCGACGTGCAGTGTCCTCGGCAGCACACCGTGCCGCATGGCGAGCACCATCTTCATCACACCGGCCACACCCGCGGCGGCCTGCGTATGACCGATGTTGGACTTGACCGAGCCCAGCCACAACGGCCGGTCCTGGGCGCTGCGCTCCCGCCCATAGGTCGCGAGCAGCGCCTGAGCCTCAATCGGATCGCCCAGCTTCGTGCCCGTACCATGCGCCTCCACCGCGTCCACCTCAGCGGCCGACAACCGAGCACTCTCCAACGCCGCCCGGATCACCCGCTGCTGCGACGGACCGTTCGGCGCCGTCAAACCATTCGACGCACCGTCCTGGTTGACCGCGCTGCCCCGCACCACGGCCAGCACCCGGTGCCCGTTCCGCCGCGCGTCCGACAGCCGCTCCAGCAGCAGCACACCGACGCCCTCCGCGAGCCCCATTCCGTCCGCGGCCCCCGCGAACGCCTTGCAGCGGCCGTCGAGCGCCAGGCCGCGCTGCCGGCTGAAGCCGATCAGGGCACCGGGGTTCGGCATGACGGCGACGCCCCCGGCGAGCGCCAGCGAGCACTCCCCGTTCCGCAGCGCCTGCGCCGCCAGGTGCAGTGCCACCAGGGACGAGGAGCACGCGGTGTCCACCGTCACCGCGGGGCCCTCGAAGCCGAAGGCGTACGCGACGCGTCCGGACACGACGCTGGCCGCGCTCCCCGTCATCAGGTGGCCTTCGGAGCCCTCCGGCGCCTCATGCACCCGCGGCCCGTACTCCTGGTAGTTGGAGCCGATGAAGACGCCGGTGCGGCTACCGCGCAGCGCGAGCGCGGGCAGACCGGCGCGCTCGAAGGCTTCCCACGAGGTCTCCAGCAGCAGCCGCTGCTGGGGGTCCATCGCCAGCGCCTCACGTGGCGAGATACCGAAGAACGCCGGGTCGAAGTGACCCGCGTCGTAGAGGAAACCGCCCTCCCGCACATACGTCTTGCCGGGCGCGTCCGGATCCGGGTCGTAGATGCCCTCGATGTCCCAGCCGCGGTCGGTGGGCAGCCCGCCGATCGCGTCACCGCCGGACATGATGAGCTGCCACAGCTCCTCGGGGGAGGACACCCCGCCGGGGTAGCGGCAGCTCATCGCCACGATGGCGATGGAGTCGTCGTCGGAGTCCACGGGCATGGCCCGGGCCGCCTCCGCCCCTGCCGCCGTCTGCGGGAGGGCGAGGGCGTCCGCCTCGTCGGCCGTCGTCCCCGCCAGCTCGGTGAGGATGTACTCGCTCAGGACGGCGGTACTGGGGTAGTCGAAGGCCAGTGTGGCGGGCAGACGCAGCCCGGTGGCCGCGTTCAGCCGGTTGCGCAGTTCGACGGCCGTCAGCGAGTCGAAGCCGAGGTCCTTGAACGCGCGCTCGGAATCCACCGCGTCCGGGGTGGCGTGTCCGAGGACGGAAACCACCTGCGCGCGCACCAGCTCCAGGACGGTGTGCTCACGCTCGGTGGGGGTCAGTCCGGTCAGCCGCTGCCGCAGGCCCGACGCGGCGTCGGCCGACGCGTTCGCGACCGCCCCGGCGGTGTCGGTGCCCTCCTGGACGCGTCGCATCGCGGGCAGTTCGTCCAGCAGCGGGCTGGGGCGGGCGGAGGTGAAGACCGGGATGAAGTTTTCCCAGTCGATATCGGCGATCGCCAGATGGGTCTGGTCGTGGTCGAGCGTTTGCCGCAGCGCGGCGATGCCGAGCGCCGGGTCCATGAACCGCAGTCCGCGCCGCCGCAACTGGTCCAGGTCCAGGGCCTCGGGCATGTTGTCGCCGGTGGCGTCCCACACTCCCCAGGCCACCGAGGTGGCCGTCAGGCCGTTCGCCCGCCGCCGCTCGGCGAGCGCGTCCAGGTAGGCGTTGGCGGCGGCGTACGCACCGTGGTCGCCCACGCCCCACAGCCCGGACACCGAGGAGAACAGCACGAACGCGTCCAGCGGGGTGTCGCCCAGCAGCTCGTCCAGATGGGCAGCGCCCGCCACTTTCGCGTCCATGACCTGGGCGAATTCCGCCGAGGTCGTGGCGCCCAGCCCGGCCAGGTCGATATGGGCCGCGGCGTGGATGACGGCGGTGAGCGGCCGGTCGTCGGGCACGGACGCGAGAACACGCTGGAGCGCGGCACGGTCCGCCACATCACACGCGGCGACCGTGACCTGGGTGCCCTGTTCGGCCAGTTCGGCGACCAGGTCTTCGGCGCCGGGGGCCGCGAGCCCGCGGCGGCTGGTCAGCACCAGGTGTTCGGCGCCGTTGTGCGCCAGCCACCGGGCCAGATGGGTGCCGAGGGCACCGGTGCCACCGGTGATGAGCACCGTGCCACGGGGCTTCCAGGTGCGCCGTGCGGGGGTGTTCCCGAGGGGTGCGGGCTCGAGCCGCCGCAGCATCACGCCCGAGGCGCGGATCGCGACCTGGTCCTCGGGGCCGCCGTCCGCGAGCACTCCGGCGAGCCGGGCGCCGGCCCGGGCGTCCATGGTGCGCGGCAGGTCGATCAGCCCGCCCCAGCTGTCGGGGTACTCCACTCCGGCCACCCGGCCCAGGCCCCACACCGCCGCCTGGGCGGGGCTGGTGAGCGGATCGGAGCTGCCGATGGACACCGCGCCGTGGGTGGCGCACCACAGCGGAGCGCGGACGCCGAGGTCGCCGAGGGCCTGGATCAGGGCGAGGGTCAGGGTCAGGCCGGTGGTGGCCACGGGATGGTCGGGGTACGGGCGTTCGTCCAGCGGCAGCAGTGACAGCACGCCGGACAGCGTGTCCAGCGGGTGGTCGGCGGTGGCGGCGCGCAGCCGCTCGGCCACCGTGGCGCGGTGTGCGTCGTCCGCGCCCAGTTCGACGAGGACGACATCGGCGCCGTGTGCCGCGAGCGCCTCGCGGGAGGCCGTGACCAGCGGGTCGTCCGGGCAGGCGCGGGGAGCGAGCAGCAGCCATGGCCCCGGAAGCGAGGCGGCCGGGGTGCCGCTCTTGGGGCGCCAGATCACGCGGTAGCGCCACTCGTCCACGGTCGATTCGGAGCGCCGCTGCCGACGCCACTGCGCGAGGGCGGGCAGGACGGTGCCCAACGAGGTGCGCTGCTCGGTGGATTGGACCTGGAGCGTGGCGGCCAGCGCCTCGGTGTCCTCGCGCTCCACGGCCTGCCAGAAGTGCGTGTCCGCACCGTCCTCGGCCGGGGTGCCCTCGGTGGGGCGCGCGGAGGTGGCCGAGGCGAGCCAGTAGCGCTGGTGCTGGAAGGCGTAGGTGGGCAGGTCGACGGGGTGCGCGCCGGTTCCGGCGAACACCGTCCGCCAGTCGATGGCGATGCCGCCGACGTGCGCCTCCGCCAGGGAGGTCAGGAACCGGTCCGGGCCGCCTTCGTCACGGCGCAGCGAGCCGACGGCCGCCACGGGGGTGCCGTGGTCATCGGCCGTCTGCTCGATGCCCATGGTGAGCACCGGATGCGCGCTGGCCTCCACGAACGTCTGGAAGCCCTCGTCGAGGAGCACCCGTACGGTCTCGTCGAAACGCACCGTCGCGCGCAGATTGCGGTACCAGTAGCCGGCGTTCAGCTCGGTGGTGTCCAGCACACCACCGGTCACCGTGGAGTAGAACGGCACCGAGGAGGAGCGCGGAGCGATCCCGGCGAGGGTGCGCCGGATCTCGTCCTCGAGGCTCTCGACGTGGGCGGAGTGCGAGGCGTAGTCCACGGGGACGCGGCGCGCCCGGATCTCCTCCGCCTCGCACGCCGCCAGCAGCTCGTCCAGCGCATCGGCGTCACCGGAGACCACGACCGCCGAGGGGCCGTTCACCGCCGCCACCGACAGCCGCTCGCCCCATGCCGCGAGCCGCTCCCGTACGCGCTCGACGGGCAGCGAGACCGACGCCATGCCACCGCGCCCGGACAGCGCCCGCAGGGCCTGGCTGCGCAGGGCTACGACGCGCGCGGCATCCTCCAGCGACAACGCACCCGCCACACACGCCGCCGCGATCTCACCCTGCGAGTGGCCGATGACCGCCGAAGGCTCCACCCCGTACGAGCGCCACAGCTCCGCCAGCGACACCATCACCGCGAACAGGGCGGGCTGTACGACGTCCACCCGCTCCAGCGCCGCGGGGTCGCTGAGCACATCCACCAGCGACCAGTCCACATGTGGCGCCAGCGCCGCCGCGCACTCGTCGATCCGCCGGGCGAACACCGGC
The DNA here is from genome assembly GCF_055597465.1 of Streptomyces yongxingensis. NCBI lineage: Bacteria > Bacillati > Actinomycetota > Actinomycetes > Kitasatosporales > Streptomycetaceae > Streptomyces > Streptomyces yongxingensis. The sequence continues at coordinate 10,083,590 of NZ_CM145717.1, read as the reverse complement.
GAGGAATCCAGCAGCCCGGCCGCCATGCCCACCCACTGCGACCCCTGGCCGGGGAAGACGAAGGCGACCCCGGCGCTGTGCTTGGCGACGCCTTCGACCAGCCCGGAGGCGCCCCGGCCCGCGAGGTGGTCGGCCAGGATCCGTACGCCCTCCGCACGGCCCGGGGCCAGCACGACCGCGCGGTGGTCGAAGGCGGTCCGCGTGGTGGCGAGGGACAGTCCGATGTCCTCGGCCGGAACCTCCGGGTGCCGCTCCACATGGTCCAGCAGCCGCGTGGCCTGGGCGCGCAGCGCCGCCTCGGACTTGCTGGACAGCGGCCAGGGGACGAGCGGCAGCGCCGTCCGGGGCGCCTCCGCCTCCTCCGTCCCCGCCACGTCGTCGCCGGACGTGGTGTCAGTGGCGGTGGCGGACGGTGGCAGCGGCGCCTGTTCGATGATGGCGTGGGCGTTGGTGCCGCTGATGCCGAACGAGGACACACCGGCCCGGCGCGGCTCCTCACCTTCGGGCCATGCCGTGGCCTCGGTGAGGAGTTCGACGGTGCCCGCCGTCCAGTCCACGTGTGGGGACGGCTCGTCGATGTGCAAGGTGCGGGGCAGCACGCCGTGCCGCATCGCCAGCACCATCTTCATCACACCGGCCACACCGGCAGCCGCCTGCGTATGTCCGATGTTCGACTTGACCGACCCCAGCAGCAGCGGGTGGTCCGCGGCGCGCTCACGGCCGTAGGTGGCCAGCAGCGCCTGTGCCTCGATCGGGTCGCCCAGCTTCGTACCCGTCCCGTGCGCCTCGACGGCGTCGACCTGCCCGGCCGTGAGCCCGGCGTTGGCCAGCGCCTGGCGGATCACCCGCTGCTGGGACGGGCCGTTGGGGGCGGAGAGGGCGCTGCTCGCACCGTCCTGGTTGGTCGCCGTGCCCCGGACGACGGCCAGCACCGGGTGCCCGTTGCGGTGTGCGTCGGAGAGCCGCTCCAGGAACAGCATGCCCGCGCCCTCCGCGGGCCCGAAACCATCGGCCGCCGCCGCGAAAGGCTTGCACCGGCCGTCGGGCGCGAGTCCGCGCTGCCGGCTGAAGCCGATGAAGGTGCCGGGCGTGGCCATGATGGTGACGCCACCGGCCAGGGCGAGGGAGCACTCCCCCTGGCGCAGGGCCTGTACGGCCAGGTGCAGGGCGACCAGCGACGAGGAACACGCGGTGTCCACCGTCACGGCCGGGCCCTCCAGGCCCAGGGTGTAGGCCACGCGCCCGGACACGACGCTGATGGCGCTGCCGGTCACCAGGTGGCCCTCGACACCGTCGGTGGCCTCGTGCACCCGCGGCCCGTAGTCGGGGGCCACGGCGCCGACGAACACTCCGGACCGGCTGCCCCTGAGCGAGGCGGGATCGATGCCCGCCCGTTCGATGGCCTCCCACGAGGTCTCCAGCAGCAACCGCTGCTGCGGATCCATCGCCAGCGCCTCACGCGGTGAGATCCCGAAGAAGTCGGCGTCGAAGTCGCCGACGTCGTGCAGGAATCCGCCCTCGCGCGCGTAGGAGGTGCCGGGCCGGTCGGGGTCCGCGTCGTAGAGCGAGCCGAGGTCCCAGCCGCGGTCGTCGGGGAACGGTGTGATGGCGTCCTCGGCCCCGCTCAGCAGCCGCCAGAACTCCTCGGGGGAGCGCACCCCGCCGGGGAAGCGGCAGCTCATCCCGACGATCGCGATCGGCTCGCGGGCCGCGGACTCCACGTCCTGCAGGCGCTGCCGTGTCTGGTGCAGATCAGCCGTCACCCGCCGGAGGTAACCGAGCAGCTTTTCTTGTTCCGACATCAGAACCTCTCGGGGTCGGGCTTCGGGAGCGGGGTGGTCGGCGGGCAGGTGGGGTGGCTTCGTGGGTGCGCCGTGGTGGCGGTCGCCGCTCGGATCACGGCCCGAACTCCTGGTCGATGAAGGCGAAGAGCTCGTCGGCCGCCGCCGTCTCCAGGTGCTCGGCGACGTCGTCCGCCTCGCCGGAACCGGTGGCGGGGCCACCGGCCGGGCCGTCCGGCGCCGGGCCGCCGCGGTCCCCGTCCCAGTGGGACAGCAGACGCTTCAGCCGGTCGGCCACCATCGCGCGGGTGGCGTCGTCGGCCGCCGCGTCGGTGCCGAGCAACGCGGCTTCCAGCCGGTCGAGTTCGGCGGCCACGTCCGACGGGTCGCCCGCCGCCGCGGGGGCGATCTCCTCCCCCAGGTGTCCCGCCAGCGCGGCGGGGGTCGGGTAGTCGAAGATGAGGGTCGCGGGCAGCCTCAGCCCGGTGACCGCGTTCAGCCGGTTGCGCAGCTCGACCGCGGTGAGCGAGTCGAAGCCGAGTTCCAGGAAGCCGCGGTCGGCGACCACCGCCGACGCCGTCCCATGGCCCAGGACCGTGGCGGCGTGTTCCTGGACCAGACGCAGCAGCGTCCGCTGCCGCTCCCCCTGGCCGAGCCCGGCCAGCCGCCGCGCCAGTGGCGCCTCCCGCGAGCCGGGGTCTTCCTGGACCGAGGCGCGCCTGGGCGTGACGGGCCATCGTACCAGTCCGTGGAGCAACGGGGGTACGGGCGTGGTGTCGGCGGCGGCCGCCAAGTGGCCGAGGTCGAGCCGGGCGGGCACCACCACGCCCTCGGCCAGCCGGCCGGCCGTGTCGAAGAGCCGCAGGCCCTCCTCTGAGAGGAACGGCACCAGTCCGACCCGTGTCATCCGCGAGAGGTCCGCCTGGCCGAGGTGTCCGGTCATTCCGGTGCGCTCGGCCCACAGGCCCCAGGCGAGTGACACTCCGGGCAGGCCCATCGCCCGGCGCCGCTGGGCCAGTCCGTCCAGGAACGTGTTGGCGGCGGCGTAGTTGGCCTGGCCCGCAGATCCCAGGACACCGGCGGTCGACGAGAACAGGGCGAACATGGCCACATCGAAACGGCGCGTCAGCTCGTGCAGATGCCACGCCCCGTCGACCTTGGCGCGCAGCACCGCGTCGAGCCGCTCCGGTGTCAGCGAGGTCACCGTTCCGTCGTCCAGGATGCCCGCGGCGTGCACCACACCGGTCAGGCCGTGTCCGTCGGGGAGGTCCGCCAGCAGATCGGCCAGCGCGTCGCGGTCGGCGACATCGCAGGCGGCGACGGTGACCGAGGCACCCAGGGCCGTCAGCTCCGCCTCGAGCGCCGCCATGCTCTCGGCCGCACGGCCACGGCGGCTGACCAGCAGCAGCCGGTGGATGCCGTGCTCCGCCACCAGATGCCGGGCGATCAGTCCGCCCAGGACGCCACCGGCGCCGGTGATCAGTACGGTCCCCTCCGGGGCCGGCGCGGCCGGAACGCTCAGCACCAGCTTGCCCACATGGCGCGCCTGGCTCATGAACCGGAACGCCTCGGGAGCCCTGCGCACATCCCACACCCGTGCGGGCAGCGGCTCCAGCACACCACGCTCGAAGAGGGACACGACCTCCGCGAGCATTTCCCCGAGGCGCTCGGGGCCCGCCTCCCCCAGGTCGAACGCCCGGTACAGCACGCCCGGATGAGCCGCGGCCACCGCGTCGGCGGACCGCACATCCGTCTTGCCCATCTCGATGAACCGCCCGCCCTCGGCGAGCAGCCGCAGCGACGCGTCCACGAACTCACCGGACAGGGAGTCCAGGACCACATCCACACCGCGACCGGCCGAGGAGTCCCTGAACCGCTCCTCGAACTCCAGCGTGCGCGACGACGCGATATGCGCCTCGTCCAGTCCGAGGCCGCGCAGGACGTCCCATTTGGCCTCGCTCGCGGTCGCGAACACCTCGACGCCCCAGGCCCGCGCCAGCCGCACCGCCGCCATTCCCACGCCACCGGCGGCGGAATGGACCAGCAGCGATTCGCCACGCCGTACGCCCGCCAGCTCGCGCAGCGCGTACAAGGCCGTCACGAAAACCACGGGGACGGACGCGGCCTCGGTGAAGGACCAGCCGTCCGGGATCCGCACCAGGGTGCGGTGGTCCACCACGGCCAACGGCCCGAAACCACCGGACCACAGCCCCATCACCCGGTCGCCGACGGCGAAGGCCGTCACACCGGGGCCGGTGGCCACGACCACACCGGCTCCCTCGCCGCCCATCATGGCCTCGTCCGGATACATGTCCAGGGAGATCAGGACATCGCGGAAGTTCAGACCCGTGGCGCGCACGGCGACCCGCACCTCGTGCTCGCCGAGCTCTCGGGTGGCGTCCGTGGCCGTGGCCAGCGTCAGCCCCTCCAGCGTGCCCGCTCCGGACGCCTCCAGTCGCCATGCCTCCGCGCCATCCGGTGGCGTCAGCACACCCTTCGCGGCACCGGGGGCCAGGCGCGGCACCAGGACCTCGGCACCGCGCACCGCGAGCTGCGGCTCCCCGGTGGACACCGCCTGGTGCACCACGTCGAGCGATGGCCCGGTGCCGTCCACGTCCAGCAGGACGAAACGGTCCGGATGCTCGGCCCGCGCCGACCGCACCAGCCCCCATACCGGGGCCGCGGCCAGGTCGCGCGGGTCCTCACCGTCCTCGGTGGCCAGCGCGCCCCGGGTGACGAACACCAACCGGGCCGCGGCGAACCCGTCCTCCGCCAGCCAAGCCCGCACCATGTCCAGGGTCCGGTGGGCCACGTCCCGCGTCGCCGGGACGACGCCCTCGCCGGGGGCGGAGGACACGGTCACGAACACCAGGTCCGGCATGGGAGCGCCGGATCGCACATGTGCTGCGAGAGCGGCCAGGTCGGCGTGTTCCTCCACCGATCCGTCGGCCGCCTTCAACGCCCTGGTCAGGCCGAAGGGGTCCGGTCCTGCCACGGCGCACCGGTCGGTGGCGGGGGCCGGGTCCGGGGCGGTGGTGGACGTCGGATCGGTGGCGGGCGCCGCGATCCACTCCACCCGGTATAGCGACTCGTCGGCGGTGGCGGACGACGCGAGCTGTGCCTCCGAAACCGGCCGGGTGACCAGCGCCTCCGCCGTCGCCACCGGTGTTCCGGCGGCGTCGGCCACCAGGACGGACATCCCATCGGTGCCCGCACGGGCCAGCCGTACCCGCAGCGAGGTCGCGCCAGTGGCGTGCAGCGACACACCGCTCCACACGAACGGCAGCCGGATCCCGTCCTTCTCCGGATGCGAGGCGGCGCACACCAGCCAGGCGTGCAGCGCCGTGTCGAGCAGGGCGGGATGCAGCCCGAACCGGGCCGCGTCGGCGCGCGACTCCTCCGGCAGCGCCACCTCGGCGAAGACCTCGTCGCCCTTGCGCCAGACGGCGCGCAGACCTCGGAACACCGGTCCGTACGCCAGCCCGGTGGCCGCCACATCCTCGTAGAAGCCCGCGGTCTCGACCGCCTCGGCGCCCGCCGGCGGCCATGCCTTCAGGTCCGCCGGGCCCGTCGTCCCGTTGACGGCCGTGGAGTTCAGGGCCAGCACGCCCTTCGCGTGGCACGTCCACGACGCGTTCGGGACGTTGTCACGACGGGCATGCACGGTGAACTCGCGCTGTCCGTCCGGCCGGGGCCCGCCCACGGCCAGCTGTACCTGGACCGCACCTTCGTCGGGCAGCACCAGGGGCGCCTCCAGCGTCAGCTCCTCCAACCGGTCACAACCGACCGCGTCACCGGCCCGCGATGCCAGCTCGACAAACGCCGTACCGGGCAGGATGGCCCGGCCCAGCACCGCGTGGTCGGCGAGCCAGGGGTGGGTACGGAGCGAGAGCCGACCGGTGAGCAGGAAACCGTCCGAGTCGGGCAGCGGCACGGCGGCACCCAGCAACGGGTGCTCGGCCGAGTCCAGCCCCACCGAAGACACATCACCTGCGGTCTCGAGGGCCTCCGACTCCAGCCAGAAGTGGGTGCGCTGGAAGGCATACGTCGGCAGATCCACACGCCGCGCGCCCGTCCGCGCGAACATCCCCGCCCAGTCGACGGACGCACCGCCGACATACGCCTCGGCCGCGGACGTCAGGAAGCGCTCCAGACCACCTTCGTCGCGGCGCAGCGAACCGACGACGGTGACACGGGCGCCGTGCTCCTCGGCGGTCTGCTCCACACCCATCGTCAGGACGGGGTGGGCGCTGGCCTCGATGAACACCTGGAAGCCATCCGCCAGCAGGGCGCGTACGGTCTCGTCGAAGCGCACCGTCTGACGCAGATTGCGGTACCAGTACCCGGCGTCCAGATCGGCCGTGTCGAGCACCCCACCGGTCACCGTCGAATAGAACGGAACCGACGACGGCCGAGGACTGATCCCCGCGAGGGCCTGCCGAAGCTCACCCTCAATGGCCTCCACATGAGCACAATGCGAGGCGTAGTCCACCGGAACACGCCGCGCCCGAACCCCCTCGCCCTCGCATACGGCCAGCAGCTCCTCCAACGCATCCGCGTCACCGGAGACCACCACCGCCGAAGGCCCATTCACCGCCGCCACCGACAACCGCTCACCCCACGCCGCAAGCCGCTCCCGCACCTCCCCCACCGGCAACGACACCGACACCATCCCACCCAACCCCGACAACGCCCGCAACGCCTTACTCCGCAACGCCACCACCCGCGCCGCATCCCCCAACGACAACCCACCCGCCACACACGCCGCCGCAATCTCACCCTGCGAGTGGCCAACGACCGCCGCGGGCTCAACACCGTACGAACGCCACACCTCCGCCAACGACACCATCACCGCCCACAACACCGGCTGCACCACATCCACCCGCTCCAGCGCCTCCGCATCGCCGAGCACATCCACCAGCGACCACTCCACAAACGGCCCCAACGCCGCCGCACACTCACCCATCGCCTCCGCGAACACCGGCGACGACTCCAGCAACCCCACCGCCATCCCCACCCACTGCGACCCCTGACCAGGGAAGACAAGCACCGCGTGGTCCCGGGCGGTCGCCATCCCCCGCACCACACCGGGGGCCACGTTCCCCTCGGCCAACCCGCCCAGGCCGTTCAGGAGACCGTCCCCGTCCCCCGCCAGCACCACCGCACGGTGTTCGAAGACACTGCGCGTGGTCGCCAACGACAGTCCGATATCGGCGGGTGAGACCTCTCCGCGCTCGCGCACATGCGTCAGCAGCCGTTCAGCCTGTGCCTCGACCGCGGCGTCCGACCGTCCGGAAATCACCCATGGCGTGATCTCCGGCAGTTCCCCGACCGGGGTATCGCCATCGGCATCATGACCGGGGGCGTCGTCGTGCGGGGCCGCTTCCAGCACGGCGTGGGCGTTGGTTCCGCTCATCCCGAAGGAGGAGACCGCCGCGCGGCGCGGCCGTCCGGTCTCCGGCCAGGGCGTATCGTCCGTTAGCAGGCGCAACCCACCCGCGGACCAGTCCACATGCGGTGACGGCTCATCCAGGTGCAGGGTGCGCGGCAGCACGCCGTGCCGCATGCCGAGCACCATCTTGATCACACCGGCCACGCCCGCCGCCGCCTGTGTGTGCCCGATGTTCGACTTCACCGAGCCCAGCAGCAGCGGCCGTTCTTCGGGACGGCCCCTGCCGTACGTGGCGAGCAGGGCCTGCGCCTCGATGGGGTCGCCCAGCTTGGTGCCGGTGCCATGTGCCTCGACCGCGTCCACCTCGGCCGCCGACAGCCGGGCGTTCTCCAACGCGGCGCGGATAACCCGCTGTTGCGAGGGTCCGTTGGGCGCGGTGAGGCCGTTGCTCGCACCGTCCTGATTGATGGCGGTGCCCCGTACGAGGGCGAGCACACGGTGTCCGTTCCGGCGGGCGTCCGACAGGCGCTCCAGCAGCAGCACACCGACGCCCTCCGCCGGGCCGAAGCCATCGGCGGCGGCGGAGAAGGGCTTGCAGCGCCCGTCCGGTGCCAGCCCCCGCTGGCGGCTGAAGCCGACGAAGGTCCAGGGGGTGGACATGATCGCCGTGCCACCGGCCAGGGCCAGGGAGCACTCGCCCTGCCGCAGCGACTGCGCGGCCAGGTGCAGCGCCACCAGCGACGACGAGCACGCCGTGTCGACGGCGACGGCCGGCCCTTCGAAGCCGAACGCATAGGCGAGCCGACCGGAGGTGACGCTGAGGGCGTTACCGGTGAGCAGATAGCCCTCGACACCGCTCGACGGCCGGATCGGGCCCGCGCCGTATCCATGTGATCCGGCGCCCACGAACACACCGGTCTGGCTGCCGCGCAGGGAGGCCGGGTCGATGCCCGCGCGTTCGAAGGTTTCCCAGGACGTCTCCAGCAGCAGTCGGTGCTGCGGGTCCATCGCCACCGCCTCACGCGGTGAGATGCCGAAGAACGCCGCGTCGAATTCGCCCGCCCCGTCGACGAAGCCACCGTGGCGCGTGTAGGTCTTCCCGGGGACGTCGGGGTCGGCGTCGTAGAGCCCGTCGAGCTCCCAGCCACGGTCTTCGGGAAAGCCGGATATCGCGTCACGGCCCTCGGTCAGCAGGTCCCACAGCTCCTCCGGGGACCGGACGCCACCGGGCAGACGACACCCCATGGCGACGATGGCGATCGGATCGTCGTGCGGTTCGGCCCGGGTGACGGGCGCGGGTGCCGAGGGGGCATCGCCCTCCCGGAGGCCGAGCAGTTCCGTGCGGAGGTATTCCGCGAGCGCGGCGGGGGTCGGGTAGTCGAAGACGACCGTGGCGGGCAGCCGCTCGCCCGTGGCCGCGTTCAGCCGGTTCCGCAGCTCCACCGCCGTGAGGGAGTCGAAACCGTGCTCCTTGAAGGAGATCTCCGGCTCGACCGCGTCCGGTGTGCTGTGGCCGAGGACGGTGGCGGCCTGGTCCTGGACCAGGCGCAGCACCGTCCGCTCCCGCTCCGCGTCGCCCACCCCGAGCAGACGCCGCCGTAGCGACACCTCCTCCGCTCCGGGCGCCGCCTGGGCCAGTGCGCGGCGGACCACGGTGGCCCGTTCCGGTCGGCCGTCGCCGGGCTCCGCTGTCGCGGCCGCGAACTGCTCCTCCGTCACCGGCCGCGCCACCAGCGCGTCCACCGTGGCCACCGGTGTTCCGGCCGGGTCGGCTACCAGCGCGGACAGGGTGTCCGTGCCCTTGCGGGTGAGCCGTACGCGGAGCATCGACGCCCCGGTCGCGTGCAACGACACACCGCTCCAGAGGAACGGCAGGCGGATGCCGTCCGTATCGCCCGAGAGGGGCGCCAGGCCCGTCTGCAAGGCGGTGTCCAGCAGGGCCGGGTGGATGCCGAACCGGGGCACCTCACCACGGGCGTCCTCGGGCAGCACCACTTCGGCGAAGAGCTCGTCACCGCGGCGCCATACCGCGCGAACGCCGCGGAAGACGGGCCCGTACGCCACCCCGGAGTCGGCCAACCGCTCGTAGAAGTCGGCGGTGTCGACGGCTTCCGCGCCGGTCGGTGGCCATACGCTGAGGTCAGCGAGGGGGCTGGGGCTGGTGGCGCGGCTGTGGACCAGCGTTCCCGAGGCATACCGGATCCACGGCCGGTCGGCGGTGTCCTCCGGCCGCGCGTACACCCGTACGGCACGTCCGCCGTCCTCATCGGGCCCGCCGACGGTCAACTGAAGCTGTACGGCGCCCTGTTCGGGAAGCACCAGAGGCGCCTCCAGCGTCAGCTCCTCCACGCGGTCGCATCCGGCCGCGACACCGGCTCGGAGCGCCAACTCCACGAACGCGGACGCGGGCAGCAGGGCCCGGCCGAGCACGGTGTGTTCGGCCAGCCAGGGATGCGTACGGAGCGAGAGGCGGCCCGTCAGCAGCCACCCGTCCGAGTCGGGCAGCGCGGTCGCCGCACCGAGGAGGGGATGGTCGGCGGAGGTCAGTCCGGCCGAGGACACGTCGCCCGCCACGGCTGAGGGCTCGACCCAGTAGCGCTGGTGCTGGAATGCGTACGTCGGCAGATCGACGCGTCGGGCGCCCGTGCCCGCGAACATGGCCGCCCAGTCGACGGACGCGCCGCCGACGTATGCCTCGGCGAGGGAGGTGGCGAACCGGTCGAGACCGCCTTCGTCACGGCGCAGGGACCCGACGGCGGTGATGTGCGTGCCGTGGTCCTGGGCCGTCTGCTCCACGCCCATCGTCAGGACGGGGTGGGCACTGGCCTCGATGAACGTATCGAAGCCGGCGGCGAGCAGGGCGCGGACGGTCTCGTCGAAGCGCACCGTCTGGCGCAGATTGCGGTACCAGTACCCGGCGTCGAGTTCCTGGGTCTCCAGCACGCCTGCCGTGACCGTGGAGTAGAACGGCACCGACGACGAGCGCGGAGCGATCCCCGCGAGGGTCTGCTGAAGCTCGTCCTCGATGGCCTCGACATGAGCGCAGTGCGAGGCGTAGTCGACGGGGATACGACGCGCCCGGATCTCGTCGGCCTCGCACGCCGTCAGCAGCTCGTCCAACGCGTCCGCGTCGCCGGAGACCACGACCGCCGAGGGCCCGTTCACCGCCGCCACCGACAGCCGCTCATCCCACCGGTCCAGCCGCTCCCGTACGGCCTCCACCGGCAACGACACCGACACCATCCCACCGAGTCCCGACAGCGCGCGCAGCGCCTTGCTCCGCAACGCCACCACCCGCGCCGCGTCCTCCAACGACAACGCGCCCGCCACACACGCCGCCGCGATCTCACCCTGGGAGTGACCAATGACGGCCGCGGGCTCGACACCGTACGAGCGCCACAGCTCAGCCAGCGACACCATCACCGCCCACAACACCGGCTGCACCACATCAACCCGCTCCAGCGCCTCCGCATCGCCGAGCACATCCACCAGCGACCACTGCACAAACGGCGCCAACACCGCAGCGCACTCAGCCAACCGCTCCGCGAACACCGGCGACGACTCCAGCAACCCCGCCGCCATCCCCACCCACTGCGCCCCCTGACCAGGGAAGACAAAGGCGACGCGGTCCGAGGAGCCAGTAGCCGCCCCGCGCACCACACCCGTGGCCTCGCGGCCCTCGGCCAGCGCGGTCAGGCCACTGAGGAGCGCGGTACGGTCACCGCCGAGCACCACTGCCCGCCGCTCGAACACGGCACGTGTGGTGACCAGCGACAGACCGACATCCACCGACGCCGGACCGGCCTCATCGCCCACCGTGGACAGCAAGCGCGCGGCCTGGTCGCGGAGTCCCGCCTCGGACCGCGCCGATACCACCCATGGCACCACGCCGCTCGGTTCAGAGGTGGCGTCCGTGGCGGCATCGGGCACCATCGGCCCCTGCTCCAGGATCACATGGGCGTTGGTGCCGCTCACGCCGAAGGAGGAGACACCCGCCCGACGGGGCCGACCGGTCTCGGGCCACGCCATCGGGGCGGTCAGAAGCTCCACCGCACCCGCTGACCAGTCCACATGCGGGGACGGCTCATCGACGTGCAGGGTCCGCGGAAGCACGCCGTCGCGCATGGCCAGCACCGACTTGATGACCCCGGCCACACCGGCCGCGGCCTGGGTGTGGCCGATGTTGGACTTGATCGAGCCGAGCCACAGCGGCCGCTCTTCGGGCCGCTCCTGCCCGTACGTGGCCAGCAGCGCCTGCGCCTCGATCGGATCGCCCAGCGTCGTACCCGTGCCGTGCGCCTCGACCATATCGACGTCGGCGGCCGACAGCCTGGCGTTCGCCAGGGCGGCGCGGATCACCCGCTGCTGCGACGGGCCGCTCGGAGCGGTGAGGCCGTTGCTCGCGCCGTCCTGGTTGACGGCGGAGCCGCGTACCACCGCCAACACCTGATGGCCGTTGCGGCGCGCGTCGGACAGCCGCTCCAGCAGCAGCAAGCCCACACCTTCGCCCCAGCCGGTGCCGTCCGCGGCCGCCGCGAACGCCTTGCACCGACCATCGGCCGCCAGACCGCGCTGTCGGCTGAACTCCACGAAGAGTTCGGGAGTGGACATCACGGTGACACCGCCGGCGAGCGCGAGCGAGCATTCGCCTTGGCGCAGGGACTGCGCCGCCAGATGCAGGGCGACCAGCGACGACGAACAGGCGGTGTCCACCGTGACCGCCGGGCCCTCGAAGCCGAAGGTGTAGGAGATGCGGCCGGAGACGACGCTGGCGGCGCTGCTGGTGACCAGGTGGCCCTCGATGTGCTCCGCTGCCGCCTGGCGCAGGCTGGTCCCGTAGTCCTGGCCGTTGCTGCCCACGAAGACCCCGGTCCGGCTGCCCCGGAGCAGCGTGGGATCGATCCCGGCCCGCTCGAACGCCTCCCAGGATGTCTCCAGCAGCAGCCGCTGCTGCGGGTCCATCGCCACCGCCTCACGCGGCGAGATGCCGAAGAACTTCGGGTCGAAGTCGCCCGCTGCCTCGAGGAATCCGCCCTCGCGGACGTAGCTCTTGCCGTGCTCCTCCGGGTCGGGCCCGTAGAGCGTGTCCAGGTCCCATCCGCGGTCGGCGGGGAACTCGGTGAGCGCCTCGCGCCCGGCGAGCAGAAGCTGCCACAGGTCTTCCGGTGTCCGCACCTCGCCGGGGAAGCGGCAGCTCATGGCCACGATGGCGATGGGCTCGTCGTCGGTGGCCACGGCGACGGGCAGCGCGGCGTCCGCGCCGTTTCGCAGCCCCAGCACCTCGGTGCGCAGCAGTTCGACCAGCGCCGTCACGGTGGGGTGGTCGAAGAGCAGGGTGCTCGGCAGGCTCAGCCCGGTGGCCGCGTTCAGCCGGTTGCGCAGGGTCACCGCCGCGAGGGAGTCGAAGCCCAGCTCCTTGAAGGCCCGGTCGGCGTCGATGGCCTCGGGACGGCGGTGTCCCAGGACGGCTGCCACATGGGACCGCACGAACTCCAGGAGGACACGGTCTTGTTCCGCCGTCCCCAGTCCGGCGAGTCGGCGCCGAAGCGACTCGTCAGTGGTGATGGCATCGTCGGCGGTGTCGGGTGAGCCGTGTGCCGTGAGCTCGTGCAGGAGTCGGCGCGAACGGGGGTCCGCCATCGTCCGGGCCAGGGGGTCCCACTCGACGTCGGCGACGATCAGAGACGCTGCCGCATGGTTGACGCTCTGCTCCAGGGCGGCGACGGCCGACTCGGGGTCCATCGCGGGGAGGCCATGGCGCCGCCAACGGTCCGCGACGGCCTCTGCCATGCCCTGGTCGGCCCAGGGGCCCCAGGCCACGGAGGTGGCCGGAAGCCCCGCACCGCGCCGCCACTCCGCCAACGCGTCCAAAGTCGCGTTCGCCGCCGCATAGTTGGCCTGCCCAGCGGCACCCACCGTCCCCGAGAACGACGAGAACAACACAAACGCCGAAAGGTCCAGCTCCCTCGTCAACTCATGCAGATGCCACCCCGCCTCGGACTTCGCCCGCAGCACACCCTCGAACCGCTCCACCGACAGCCCGTCCAGCACCCCGTCATCCAGCACACCCGCCGCATGCACCACCGCCGTCAACGGCAACTCCTCCGGCACCCCCGCCAACACCCCCGCCAACGCACCACGATCGCCCACATCACACGCCACAACCGTCACCCGAGCACCCAACTCACGCAGCTCGACACACAGCTCATCCACACCCACAGCCCCAGGCCCACGACGCGACACCAGCAACAGATGCTCCACACCCACCCGCGCCAACCACCGCGCCACATGGGCACCCAACGCACCCGTACCACCAGTCACCAGCACCGTGCCCGACGGCTCCCAGCCCCCGACGCCATGTGCACCCTGGACCGCACGCACCACACGGCGGCCGAACACACCCGACGCCCGCACCGCCACCTCGGTCTCGCCCGCGCGGCCACTCACCACGCCCACCAGGCGGTCCGCCGCCCGCGCATCCCACACCTCGGGCAGGTCGAGCAGGCCACCCCAGCGCTCCGGCGCCTCCAATCCGGCGACCCGGCCCAGCCCCCACACCGCCGCCTGCTCCACACTCGACGGGCCCTCCGAACTGCCCACCGCCACCGCACCCCGCGTCACACACCACACACGGCCGCCCACGCCCGCATCCCCGATCCCCTGAAGCAGGGACAAGGTCAGCGCCAGGCCCAACGGCACCGACCCGTACTCGCCGTGCCGCCCCTCCGCCAGCGCCAGCAGCGACACCACGCCCGCGGCGTCGGAGACCTCGGCCTCATCCAGGGCCCGGCGCAGCCGGTCCGCCATCACCGCACGGTCGGCGTCGTCCTGCCCCAGCTCGACCACGACAGGCAGGGCACCGCGCCCAGCCAACGCGGCCACACAGTCCGCAACCCACTCATCCCCGGCCGACCCCGCCGGGACCGTCACCAGCCACGTGCCTGTCAGCGCAGCACCCACCACGTCCGAAACGGGCGCCCACGACACCTGATAGCGCCGACGATCAGCCACCTGCGTCATCGCCGGGGCCGTGCCGGTACGGACCGGCTCCAGCCAGAAGCGCTCCCGCTGGAACGCATACGTCGGCAACTCCACGCGGCGGGGGTGGGCCGGCGCCAACAGGGCTGACCAGTCGACCTGCCGCCCTCGTACATAGATCTCGGCGAGCGCCTCCTGCAGCGAAGGGCTCTCGCCCCGGCCATCGCGCAGCGCCGATACGAAGACCGCGTCGGACACGCACTCCTGCCCCACCCCGGACAGCACCCCGTCCGGGCCCAGCTCCAGGAAGGTGGTGGCTCCCGCGTCCGCCAGACTCCGTACCCCGTCCGCGAAGCGCACGGCTTCACGCACATGCCGCACCCAGTACTCGGCCGAGCACAGCGCCTCGGCATCCGCGACCAGACCCGTCACATTCGACACAACGGGGACACGCGGCGGCGCATACGACAACCCCTCGGCCACCCGCCGGAACTCCGCCAGCATCGGCTCCATCAACGGCGAATGGAACGCATGCGAGACGCGCAACCGCTTCGTCTTGATGCCCTGAGCGTCAAACTGTCCAGCGATCTCCGTCACCGCTTCTTCCGCGCCGGAGATCACGGTCGAACGCGGACCGTTGACCGCCGCCACACTCACCTCGGCCTCACGACCGGCCAGCAGCGGCAGCACGTCCGCCTCAGCGGCCTGCACCGACACCATCACCCCACCCGACGGCAACCCCTGCATCAACCGCCCCCGAGCCGCCACCAACACACACGCGTCCTCCAGCGACAACACGCCCGCCACATGCGCGGCCACCAGCTCACCGATCGAATGCCCCGCCACGAAATCCGGCCGCACACCCCACGACTCCACCAACCGGAACAGCGCCACCTCCACCGCGAACAACCCACACTGAGCAAACCCCGTCCCATCCAGCCCCGGCACATCCCCGAACACCACATCCCGCAGCGGACGCGCCAACACCACGTCGAACAGCGCACACACCTCGTCAAACGCCTCCGCGAAGACCGGGAACACCTCATACAGCTCCCGACCCATCCCAACCCGCTGACTACCCTGCCCCGAGAACACCACCGCCAGCTTCCCCGGCACCACCGAACCCCGCACCACACCCGCCGCCGGTACACCATCCACCAGCGCCCGCAGCCCTGCCGCAAACCCCTCACCGTCGCCCGCCAGCACCACCGCACGATGCTCGAACACCGACCGCGCGGTCACCAGCGACGAGGCCACATCCACGACCGACGCCTCGGTGTCCATGCCGCCACGCACCGCTGACAGCAACCGCTCCGCCTGCGCCCGCAACGCACCCTCGGACTTCGCCGACACCACCCACGGCACCGACGCCGGGACCTCCCGTCCCTCGTCCACCGGCTGGGCAACGCCCACCTCTGCGGGAGCCTGCTCCACGATGACATGGGCATTCGTCCCGCTGATGCCGAATGACGACACACCCGCACGCCACGACCGGCCCGTCTCCGGCCACTCCACCGCATCCGTCAGCAACTCCACCGCACCCGCCGACCAGTCCACATGCGGTGACGGCTCATCGACGTGCAGCGACTTCGGGAGCACCCCATGCCGCATCGCCAACACCATCTTCATCACGCCCGCGACACCCGCCGCCGCCTGCGTATGACCGATGTTCGACTTCACCGACCCCAACCACAGCGGCCGGTCCTCGGCGCTCCGCTCCCGCCCATAGGTCGCGAGCAGCGCCTCGGCCTCGATCGGGTCGCCCAGGGCCGTGCCCGTGCCATGCGCTTCGACCGCGTCCACGTCGGCGGGCGACAGTCCGGCGTTCGCCAACGCGGCCCGGATCACCCGCTGTTGCGAGGGTCCGTTCGGCGCGGTCAGGCCGTTTGACGCACCGTCCTGGTTGATGGCGCTGCCCCGCACCACCGCGAGTACCTGGTGGCCATTCCGCCGCGCGTCCGACAGCCGCTCCAGCAGCAGCATTCCGGCACCCTCGGCCCAGCCCGTGCCGTCCGCCGCCGACGCGAACGGCTTGCACCGACCGTCCGGAGCCAGCCCCTGCTGCCTGCTGAACTCCACGAACAACCCCGGCGTAGGCATCACCGTCACACCACCGGCGAGTGCGAGGGCGCACTCGCCCTGGCGCAGCGACTGGACCGCCAGATGCAGGGCCACCAAGGAGGACGAGCAGGCGGTGTCCACCGTCATCGCCGGGCCCTCGAAGCCCATGGTGTAGGAGATGCGGCCGGAGGCGGCGCTGACGGTATTGCCGGTCAGCAGGTATCCCTGAAGCTCATCCGAGGCGTCGTGCATCCGAGGTCCGTAGTCCTGGGACATCGCGCCAACGAAGACACCGGTCCGGCTCTTCTCCCGCCCGGCCGGGTCGATTCCCGCGCGTTCGAAGACCTCCCAGGAGGTCTCCAGCAAGAGCCGCTGCTGCGGGTCCATCGCCAGCGCCTCGCGCGGCGAGATCCCAAAGAAGTCCGCGTCGAAGTCTCCGGCGTCGTAGAGGAATCCGCCTTCGCGGGTGTACGTCGTCCCGGCTCGTCCGGGGTCGGCGTCATACAGCCCGGACAGATCCCAGCCCCGGTCCGCCGGGAACGCCCCGATGGCGTCGCCACCGGAGGCGATCAGCTGCCACAGCTCCTCGGGCGACCGCACACCACCGGGGTAGCGGCAGCTCATGCCCACGATCGCGATCGGCTCGTCCGGGGCCACGCCGACCGGCACCGACGTGGTCTCCTCGCGCCCGCCGTCACCCAGGAGCCTGTCCCGCAGATGGCGTACGAGGGCCCGGGGCGTGGGGTGGTCGAACAGCAGCGTGGTCGACAGTCGCAGTCCGGTCGTGGTGTTCAGACGATTGCGGAAGTCGACGGCGCCGAGCGAATCGAAGCCCAGCTCCTTGAAGGTCCGACCCAGATCGACGGCTTCCGGCCCTTCGTACCCCAGCGCGGTGGCGACCTGGTCACGCACCAGGTCCGCCAGCATCTCGCCCCGCTGGGCGTCGTCCAGCGGGGAGAGACGTGTCCGTAGGAGCGACGCCGCGTCGGTCGCCGATGTGTGGTCCGCGCTGTCGCCCGGGTCGGTCGCATCGGCCTCGGTGAGCGGGCTCGGCTGCGGCAGGGCCTGGACGTCCAGCCAGTACCGCTTGCGCTGGAAGGCATACATCGGCAGCTCGACCCGACGCGCACCCGTCCCCGCGAACATCCCCGCCCAGTCAACGGACGCACCGCCCACATACGCCTCGGCCACGGACGTCAGGAAGCGCTCCAGGCCGCCCTCGTCACGGCGCAGCGAACCGACGGCCGCCACGTCAGAGCCATGCTGCTCGGCGGTCTGCTCCACCCCCACTGTGAGTACGGGGTGGGCGCTGGCCTCGATGAACACCTGGAAGCCGTCGGCCAGCAGGGCGCGTACGGTCTCGTCGAAGTGCACGGTCTGACGCAGATTGCGGTACCAGTACCCGGCGTCCAGATCGGCCGTGTCGAGCACCCCACCGGTCACCGTCGAATAAAACGGCACCGACGACGACCGAGGACTGATCCCCGCCAGCTCTCGCAGCAACTCACCCTCAATGGCCTCCACATGCGCGCAGTGCGAGGCGTAATCCACCGGAACACGCCGCGCCCGAACCCCCTCGCCCTCGCATACGGCCAGCAGCTCCTCCAACGCATCCGCGTCACCGGAGACCACCACCGCCGAAGGCCCATTCACCGCCGCCACCGACAACCGCTCACCCCACCGCCCCAGCCGCTCCCGCACCGAGTCCACCGGCAACGACACCGACACCATCCCACCCAACCCCGACAACGCCCGCAACGCCTTACTCCGCAACGCCACCACCCGCGCCGCATCCCCCAACGACAACCCACCCGCCACACACGCCGCCGCAATCTCACCCTGCGAATGACCCACCACCGCAGCAGGCTCAACACCGTACGAACGCCACACCTCAGCCAACGACACCATCACCGCCCACAACACCGGCTGCACCACATCCACCCGCCCCAACGCCACCTCATCACCCAACACATCCACCAACGACCACCCCACAAACGGCCCCAACGCCGCCGCACACTCACCCATCGCCTCCGCGAACACCGGCGACGACTCCAACAACCCCACCGCCATCCCCACCCACTGCGACCCCTGCCCCGGAAACACCAACACCGCACGACCACCACCACCCACAACCACACCCCGCACCAACCCCGGAGCACCGCCACCCTCAGCCACTCCACCCAAACCCTCAGCCAAAGCCGCACGGTCGGACCCCAACACCACCGCACGATGCTCGAACGCACTACGCGTCGTCGCCAGCGAGAACCCGACATCCTCCGCCGACAGCTCCGCCCGCTCCCCCACGTACGACGCCAGCCGACCAGCCTGCGCCCGCAACGCCGCCTCGGAGCGTCCCGACACCACCCACGGGATCCGGCCCGGAGCACCCTTCCCCTCAGTTCCCGCCTCGTCCCGGGCCACCACCAATTCCGGTGCCCCGGACAGCACCACATGGCAGTTCGTCCCGCCCACTCCGAACGAGCTCACCCCGGCCGTCAGCGCCTCCCGCGTACCCCCCTCGGCAGTCCACGGTTCGGATGCCGTCTGCACGCGCAGCTTCAGCCGGTCCAGCGGAATGTCCGGGTTGGGTGTCCGGAAGTTGAGGCTGGGGAAGAGCTCGCCGTACTTGAGCCCCAGAGCCGTCTTGATGAAGCCGACGACACCCGCCGCGCCCTCCAGATGGCCCACATTGGTCTTGGCCGATCCCACCAGCAGTGGGGCGTCGGTGGGCCGCCGTGCCGCGCCCAGGACCGCGCCCAGCGCCGCGGCCTCGATCGGGTCGCCGACCCTCGTACCGGTGCCGTGCAACTCCACGTACTGGACACGGGCCGGGTCGACTCCGGCCTGCCGGTAGGCCCGGCGCAGGAGGTCCTCCTGGGCCGCCTGGTGGGGGGTGGTGAGGTGGTCCCCGCCACCGTCGTTGTTGAGCGCGCTGCCGCGGATGACGCAGTACACGGGGTCCCCGTCGGCGAGGGCGTCCGCGAGGGGCTTGAGGACGACGGCGCCGCCGCCCTCGCCGCGTACGAAACCGTTGGCGCGGGCGTCGAAGGTGTAGGTGACGCCGTCCGGTGACAGCCCGCCGAACCGGGCCGCGCTGACCCCGCTTTCGGGGGCGAGGTTGAGGTGGACGCCACCGGCGATGGCGATGGATGTCTCGCCGCGGCGGATACTTTCGCAGGCCAGGTGGATGGCCACCAGCGAGGACGCCTGTCCGGCGTCGAGGGTGAGGCTGGGGCCGCGCAGGCCGAGGTGGTAGGAGACGCGGTTGGCGATGATGCCGCGGTGGAGTCCGGTGAAGCTGTGCCGGTCGATGGCCTCCGGACCGCCACGCCGGACCAGGGTGGCGTAGTCGTCCGCGATCACACCGATGTACACGCCGGTGCGGCTGTCGCGGAGCCGGTCCGGAACCATTCCGGCGTCTTCGAGGGCCTCCCAGGTCAGTTCCAGGGTCAGTCGCTGCTGGGGGTCCATGGCCGCGGCCTCGCGTGGCGAGATGCCGAAGAAGGCGGCGTCGAAGTGGTCGATCCGGTCCCGGTCCAGGAATCCGCCCCGGCGGGGGGCGGCAGTGTCCGCGTCCCACCGTCCTTCGGGGGCCTCCGTGATGGCGTCGGCGCCGTCGCGGAGCAGTTGCCGGAAGGTGGCGGGGTCGGGTGCTCCGGGGAGGCGGCAGGACAGTCCGACGACCGCGATCGGCGCGTCCGTCGTGCTCGGCGAGGTGCCGTCGGAACCCTTCATGAGCGTGACTCCCTGGATCCAGGAACGTAGGACGCCGGGCGCACACCAGCGCAACGCGAAGGTCTGCGCCGCGTCCGGGCAGGACAGCGGGACAGGAGAACGAGATGGCGAAGCGGGCGGGGAACGGACGGGGCATGGGCGGGCGGGGCCCTTCCGCGTGGCGGATGCCACGCGGGGCGCCCATGTCCCGTGGCCGGGTGGCCCGTAGTCCGTGGTTCGCGGACCGTGTTCCCCGGGCTTCGTGGATGGCTTGTGGGTCTGGCGGGGCCTAGTAGATGCCTTCCGGCGCCGATCGCACGACCTGCAGTGGCTTGACGTTGGCGACGCCGTCACACGGCCACTCCGGGCCCGTGTCGTACCGCACCGCGAGGTCGCGCTCCAGCACATTGGGCAGGAAGAGGTCGTCGTGCAGCACCGTCAGCCGGACCTGGCCCTGTTCGCCGTATCCGACCACCTTGGACCAGTCGTCCTTGTCGACGACCGCCATGGTCACCTGCGGGTAGTTCGGCAGGTACGGCATGAGGGCGCCGTCGTCCTCCACGGGCAGGCCCACGGTGTTGCCGAAGGTGTTGGCGTAGGTGACGACCACCAGTCCGCCGCCCAGTGCCTTGTGGAAGGACCTGCGCATGGCGGGGGTGGCGTGTGTCCCGCTGAGCCGTACGCCCTTCAGCCGTGCCACCAGCTCGGGCCTCGCCTTGATCAGTGCCTGCAGCAGGGCCGGGGTGGTGACGAGGTAGTCGACCGGCTGGTGCTCCAGGACCGCGGCGATCTGCTCGGTGATGTGGGCCGTGTACTCCTGCGCGTCCTTCAGTCTGCCGTCGCGGAGCAGCCGCTTGACCCAGCGGGGGTCGAAGTCGATGCCGTACACCCGGCCGTCGTACAGGTCGGCCAGGTCCACGGCGCCGTGTCCGATGAGGTGCGGTCCGGTGGGGGTGGCCTGGAGCCAGGTGCGGCCCGGTTCGAATCCCTCGCGCTCGATCACCCAGCGCCGCCAGGCGGCGCGGTGCTCGAGCATCGGCTCGGTGTAGAACACGCGGCAGGGGTTGCCGGTGGTGCCTCCGGAGTCCCAGATCCGGCCGGTCAGGGGCCGGGGCACGGCCTGGGGCACGAGCTCGGCCGGGTCCAGGGTGCGCAGGTCGCCCAGCGGCATCGGACCGAACGCGGTCAGCTCGTCGTAACGGGTGATGTCCCGTGGGTCGATGGCGAGTTCGGCGGCGCGCTTGAGCCAGTACGGGGTGCCGGTGTCGGGGTCGAAGTGGCGGCGGACGACCCGGCGGGTCCAGGCGTCGATGTCCTGCGACAGCCACTGGTCGATCTGCTCGGTCACGTCCTTCACTGGGTCACCCCGACTTCCGTGGAGGGGAGTTCGATGCCGAAGTCGTAGACCGCGGTCATCGCCTCGAAGACATGGTCCGGAGATTCCACGTGGACCACCGGGAACGCCGCGTTCTGGAAGGTGCCGAACGCGGCGGGGCCGAGCACCAGGCCCAGTTCGGTGCCGCCGTCCTCCAGTCCGCCGATCATGTGCGGGACGCTCACGGGGGCGGTGGGGTTGCGGCGGAAGAGATCGCGGATCTCCTCGGCGGTGGTGAGGGCCTTGCGCTCCATGCACGAGTGCACGGGCACCCGTGGGTCATGGAAGGTCATGGCCTCCAGCGTGGGCTCGAGGAAGTCGCTGATGTGCTGCTGCAGCGGCGAGTGGAAGGCCGCGCCGTGGTCGTCGGACACGTGCAGCGCGCCGGCCGGGAACCCCGCGCCGAACTCCTGGAGCGCGGAGCGGTAGCCGCCCAGCAGCACCATGCGCTCCTGGCCCGTGCCGACCTTCCCCAGGTCGGCGGAGAGATACACATCGCGGACGTCGGCGAGCAGGTCGTCCGGGGCGGTGTCGTAGGGGATCCGCAGCATGGCGACGGCCTGCGGGCCGTTCTCCGCGGCGGGCGGGGGTACTTCCCGCAGTCGCATCAGAAGGGTGAAGAGATCCTGACGCTCGACGGCTCCGGCGAGAGTGGCGCCGACCAGTGCGCCGAAACTCAGTCCGCATACGGCGGCCGGTGTTATGCCGTATTCCTCGGCGAGAACATCCGCAATTCCTAATACGGCGGCAGCCTGACGAATGGCGCCGATCCCTTGTCGGTGCTCCTGTCCGGGTTGCCGTTCTTCTTCGAATATCCGCTGGACGTCGATACCCGTCCACTCGGCGATTCGTTGATAGGTGTGCTGCACACTCGGAAAGAGTTCATACAGCTCTGCGCCGGCTCCCGGCTGATCGTTCATACCGCCGTCGAGGACATACGCAAGCGTCACCCCGAAACCCCCGTTTCCGCCCGTTCGCACCGGGCCAAAGCGTGCCGCATCGCCGCGGCACCCCATGAACTGCTCCCCCGAGATCCCCGTTCCGCTAGCGGGTCTCAAGAATCGCCCAGCTGTTCGCGTGGGCTCATCAAACCTCTCGCCGCCAAGGCGTGTCAAGCAAGATCGACATGCCTTGCACCACCTTTGCCCAACCCCGGTCGGCCTCATTGCGCAACCGCTTTTAGGCGTCCTCGCGAGGGCCGCCGAACTCCTCCCAGACCTGGTCAAGGGCCTTGACGAACATCTCCACCTCGGAGGTGGAATGCACGGCTCCGGGTGCCACCCGCAGGATCTCCTCGCCGGCCCGTACGCTGGGCGCGTTGATCGCCTGCACATAGATGCCGTGCCGCTCCAGCAGCGCCGTGGACATCCGCTTGCACAGGGCCTCGTTCCGCACCAGCACGGACACGATGTGGGTGAGGTCGGAGATGAACGGGATCCGGCGCTCCTTCAGCAGCCGGTGCATCAACTGTGCGTTTGCCCACAGCCGTTCCCTTTCGGCCTCCGAGGAGCGCAGATGGCGGACGGCGGCGAGGGCGGCGGCGGCCACGGCCGGCGGCATCGCGGTGGTGAAGATGAAGGAGCGGGAGAACATCCGCACCGCCTCGATCACCTCCGCCGGGCCCGCGATGTATCCGCCGTTGGTGCCAAAACCCTTGGCCAGCGTGCCCATGATGACGGTGAACCGGTCGGCCAGCCCCTCGCGTGCCGCGATGCCCGCGCCCTGCGGGCCGTACATGCCCACCGCGTGCACCTCGTCGAGGAAGGTCATGGCACCATGGCGCTTGGCGATGTCGGCGATCTCCGCGAGTGGCGCGATGTCGCCGTTCATCGAGTAGACCGACTCGGCGACGATCAACTTGGGCGCGTCGGGGTCGGCGGCGGCGAGCAGCTCCTCGAGGTGCGCGGTGTCGTTGTGCCGGAAGATCCGCTTCTGGGCACCGCTGTGGCGCAGGCCGTCGATGATGGAGGCGTGGTTGAGCGCGTCGGAGAAGACGACGCACCCCTCCATGCGGCCCGCGATGACGGACAGCGCGCCGTCGTTGGCGGTGTAGCCGGAGGTGAACAGCAGCGCGTCGTCCTTGCCGTGGAGCGCGCTGAGCTCCTTCTCCAGAGCTACGTGGTAGTGGTTGGTGCCGCCGATGTTGCGCGAGCCGCCCGCGCCCGCCCCGTACTGGTCGACGGCTTCCTTCATGGCTTCCAGGACGGCGGGGTGCTGGCCCATGCCGAGGTAGTCGTTGCTGCACCAGACGCTGATCCGGGGGGTGTCCTCGACGCCGCTGACGCTGGCGGCGGGGAACTGACCGGCGAGCCGTCCGATCTCCAGGAACTCTCGCTTTCCACCGTCAGAACCCTCGGTGAGGCGCGAAAACAGGTCCAGATATTGGTTCGTCACGTCCACTCACTTCGCTTTTAGGCTACTTGCGGATCGCGCAGAAAGCGGGATGAGCCGTAACGACCCCCCGCCGGCGCCAATCTACATGCGGTCGGCCGTCAATCGGTATGCCGAAAGGCAACCTCCGCACACCCGACCCGGTTTCACGGCAAGAAACTGACGGGTGGATGGAAGAAGGTTGCCATGCCGGGGGCGGGGTGTCATCCTTCAGCGGGAAACGGCACCTTGAACTCATCGGCACACGGCGAACTGGAGTTTCGATGTCTCCGACCGACAATTACGTCCGACGGGTCCTCGAGGCTCTATCGGCCGATTCGGAGCGGGTTGCCCTGCTCCGCGACGATGAGCGGTTCACCGCCGGTGAGTTCACCCGGACCGTGGTCGCGGCGGCGGAATTGCTGCGCCGCCAGATAGCGGAAGAAGAAATTCCGGTCGTGGCCGTGCTGACGGTCGCCAACACCCCGGCCACCATCATTCTGCGCTATGCGGCGAACCTCATCGGTGCCACGGTGGTCCATCTGCACTCCACCAACGCGGTGGATCCCACCGATCAGCTGGCCACCCGCGAGCGGCACGAGATCCTGAAGAAGACCGGCGCCACCTTCCTCGCCGTGGACGAGGAGAACCTGGGCCTGGCCCGGGAGCTGTGCGAGCGTCTGCCGGAGCCGCCCCGGCTCGCCGCGCTGGGCTCCCTCGGCCCCGATGTGCTGGACCTGACCACCGGCGACGCGGACGCCTTCGACCTGACGGTGGTGGAGACCGACCCCGAGCGCCCGGCCGTGGTCCTGTTCACCAGTGGCACCAGCGGCACCCCGAAGGGTGTGACCCTTCCCTTCCGCGTCCGAACTCTCTATCTGCGGGCGGGACTTGAGGCGCCCGGCCCGATCACCTATCTGTCCACACTGCCGGTGAGCCACTCCAACGGCTCCGGCGCCGACCTCGCCCTCGCCTCCGGTGGCACGGTGGTCCTGCACGAGGGCTTCGACGCGAGCGCGGTGCTCGACGCGGTGGAGCGCCACCAGGTGTCCGCGCTCACCCTCACCCCTCCGCAGCTGTACATGCTGGTGGACCACCCGGCCATCAAGGACACCGATCTGTCGAGCATCCAGATCATCTCCTACGGCGGCTGCCCCGCCGCCCCGGCCCGGCTGGCCGAGGCGGTCGAGGTGTTCGGCCCGGTGCTGCTCCAGTTCTACGGCACCACCGAGACCAGCGGGATCAGCCTGCTCGCCCCGCCGGACCACTTCGACCCCGAACTGCGGCTCACCACCGGCCGGCTGACCGCCGAGGTGCGCATCCGCGACCTGGAGGACCAGCGCGATCTGCCGGTGGGCGAGATCGGCGAGATCTGCGTACGGTCGCCGTTCAACATGCTCGGCTACTGGCGCGAGCCGGAGCTGACCGCGGAGACCGTACGCGACGGCTGGGTGTACACCGGCGACCTCGGCTCCCTCGACGAGCGCGGCTATGTGCGGCTGCACGGCCGGGTGGGCGAGGTGATGAAGACCAACGGGATCAAGGTCCATCCCACCGCCGTCGAGAACGCGCTGCTGACCCACCCCGATGTGGCCCAGGCCGCGGTGTACGGAGTGGCCGACGGGGACCGGGTGGAGCACATCCACGCCGCCGTGGTGCTCCGGCCCGGTGGCGCCGCCGACTTCACCTCGCTGCTCGAGCATGTGTCCGGTGAGCTCTCGCCGAAGCATGTGCCGGCCGCCATCACCTTCCACGACGACCTTCCGCTGACCGGTGCGGGCAAGCCGGACAAGCAGCGGCTGGCCGCCCAGCGGGCCGGGGCATGACGCTCACCGCGGCGGCGGTGCTCGCCGAGTCCGCACTGCGGCGCCCGGACCACCCCGCGCTCGTCTTCGGCTCGCGGCGCATCGCCTACCGCGAGCTGTGGGATTCCACCCGGCGGTACGCCGCCGTACTGCGCGACCAGGGCATCGGCCCCGGCGACCGGGTGGCGCTGCTGCTGCCGAACACCCCGCACTTCCCGATGGTGTACTTCGGGGTGCTGGCGCTCGGCGCGGTGGCCGTCCCGGTGCACGGTCTGCTGCGCGCCGATGAGATCGTCCATGTGCTCCGCGACTCGGAGTCGAAGGTGCTGGTGTGCGGGGCGCCGATGCTCACCGAGGGTGCCAAGGGCGCGGAGGTGGCCGGGGTTCCGGTGCTCACCGTGCTGGAGGAGCACGACGGCGGCCGTCCGCGCCTGGACGCCCTCGCCGAAGACGCCGAGCCCATCGAGCGCTGCGCCCCGCGCGAGCCCGGCGACCTCGCCGTGGTCCTGTACACCTCGGGGACCACCGGCCGTCCCAAGGGTGCGATGATCACCCACTTCAACCTGGTGATGAACGTGAGCACCACGATGCGCTCGCCGTTCGACCTCGGCCCCGACGATGTGCTGCTCGGCTGTCTGCCCCTGTTCCACACCTTCGGGCAGACCTGCGGGATGAGCACCACCTTCCTGGCGGGCGGCACGATGGTGCTGATGAGCCGGTTCGACGGCCCCCGGGCGCTGGACCTGATGGTCACCGAGGGGTGCACCGTCTTCATGGGCGTGCCCACGATGTATCTGGCCCTGCTCGACGCCGCCGCCGAGGACCCCCGCCGCCCAGCCCTCGACCGCGCCTTCTCCGGGGGCTCGGCGCTTCCGGTGAAGGTGCTCGAGGACTTCCAGGAGGTCTTCGGCTGCCCGATCTACGAGGGGTACGGGCTGACCGAGGCATCACCGGTGGTCGCCTACAACCAGAAGGCATGGCCGTGTAAACCGGGGACGGTGGGGCGCCCGATCTGGGGCGTCGAGGCGGAGATCGCCGCGGCCGATGTGGAGGACCGCGTCGAGCTGCTGCCGACGGGCGCGGTCGGTGAGATCGTCATCCGGGGCCACAATGTGATGGCCGGTTACCTCAACCGCCCGGAGGCCACGGCCGAGGTGCTGGTCGACGGGTGGTTCCGCTCGGGCGACCTCGGCACCAAGGACGCGGAGGGCTATCTCACCCTCGTGGACCGCAAGAAGGACCTGGTGGTGCGCGGCGGCTACAACGTCTACCCGCGCGAGGTGGAGGACGTGCTGATGCGCCACCCGGCCATCGCCCAAGTGGCCGTCATCGGACTGCCCGACGAGGTGTACGGCGAGGAGGTGTGCGCCGTGGTGCGGCCACGCCCCGGGACCGTTCCGGACGCGGCACTCGGCTCCGGGATCGTGGCGTGGGCCAGGGAGCGGCTCGCCGGGCACAAGTACCCTCGCCGGGTGGAGTTCATCGACTCCTTCCCCCTGGGCCCCAGCGGCAAGGTGCTCAAACGCGAACTCGTCAGCCGCTTCACAACCGGCCGGTAGCCAACCGACCGGTAAAGAATTGTCGCCTCAGGGGAGTTCCTGGCGGATACCTTTACCCGCACCCGCGCCCTCCACCACTATGGGCACTCGTCTCACTGTCGGTGACGCGAGGAGTGGTGAGGGTGACCGACCCGCACGGAACCGAACCCGATGCCACCACCGGGCAGCGGCCGTACGCCCAACTGTCCGACACGGAGCTCACCGAGCGGATACGCTCCGGGGCGCCCACCGCCCTCCCCGCCACCCAGGAGCTGAGGGAGCGCCACCTTCCGGCGGTGCTGTCCTACGCCCGGCTCTGCGGCAGGACGCAGGCCGACGCCGACCAACTCGCCGACCTGTCCTTCGGCCTCGCCGCGCAGGAGACCTGTCGCGGTATCGATCCCTGGGGGCCGTGGCGCCACCATCTGCTGCTCCTCGTCCAGCGGGTGGCCGCCACCTGGGCGGAGGGCAGCCGTGAGGAGCGGCTGGATCCCGCGTTCGCCGAGTGGCTCGGCCACTACGGTATCGCCACCGGCGGTGAGGCCGGACGTCCGAGGCCGAGGGAACGTTCGGCCATGCTCGGCGGCTTCCTCACCCTCTCGGCGCGCACCCGCGATGTCCTGTGGTACAGCGTCGTGGAGGAGGAGCCCGACACGGTGGTGGCCACCTTCGCGGGGGTGGCGCCGCACACCGTCCCCACGCTCCGCGAAACGGCTCGGAGTGCGCTGCGCGAGGCGTGGCTGCGGACCCATCTGGAGCGTGGCGGCGAGCAGACGTGTCAGGGGTTCCGGGGCCTCATCGAGGCGGCCGTACGGCCGGAGAACCCCCGGCGCTGCGACGACCTGGACCGCCATCTGTCCGGCTGCCTTTCGTGTGCCGGGGTGTACGGCGACCTGATACGGATGGACGAGGATCCCCGGCCCGTGATCGCCGATGGGCTCCTGGGGTGGGGCGGAACGTCCTATGTCACGGCGGACTCGGTCGGCGGTGTGCCGTCCGTGGGTTCGGCGGCGCCGTCGCCCGCGGAGCCGCCGCGGCCGGAGCCTCCCTCGGTCCCCGCTCCCCCGCCGTCGTATTCCCCGGTGGGGCCCACCGGTGTCGCGGGAGTCGCGGCGAATGCGCCGATGGACGGCGGGTCCGTGGGACGTTGGCGCCCACGGGCCTGGACGGGCTCCCGACCGGGCACGACGGCCGCGCTGGTCGCGGTGGTGGCCGTGGCGGCGGTGGCCCTCACCGTCGCCCTCCTGGTGTCCGACGGGGACGACATGGCCCCGGCCGGTCGCGCGAACACCCCTGCGCCCACGGCCACCCCGGCGGCTCCTTCGTCGGAGCCGACGACGAATCCACCGGCTCCGACGAAGAGGCCACAGCGCCCGCCGAACCCCGGTGGCATGACCGAACCGTCCACGACCGCTCCCGCCTCCCCTCCCCCGGGCACCGCCCCGGCGCCCGTCGCCCCGATTCCGGACGACAGCTACACGGCGGTGATCAACGCCGCCTCCGGGCTCTGTCTGGACATCCGCGATCAGCAGTTGGAGAAGCGCACGGACGCGATTCTGGCCCCGTGCAGCGGGACCGACACCCAGCGGTGGCGGCTGGACTCCGAGGGGCTGCTGCACACCGAGGCCGACCCCGACTTCTGTCTGGACTCGCGCGGGGACACCGACCGGGGTGTCGGCATCTGGCCGTGCTCCTCCGCCGACGGCGACAACGGCGAGAACCTGCGGTTCGCGGTCGACCGCGACGGGGTGATCCGCCCTCATATCGCACCGGACTTCGCCGTCACCCCGGACGGCGACGGCCCCGACAGCGAGGTCGAGCTGCGCTCGGCCGAGGACCGCGACGACCAGCGGTGGAACGCCGGCCTCGGGGATGCCTCGGCCGATGTGTCGGTGTCGGACGCCACCCCGGCGCGGTGACCGTCAGCGGGTCATCCGGCGTCCAGGCCGAAGAAGGTGATGGCCCGTGCGGCCATCCCGGCGCTCGGGAGGGAGTGTCCGATGCCCTGAACGCTGATCGCCTCAACGGGGGCCTGGCTGCCCGTGGCGCCGTAGCGGGTACGGGTCCAGGAGGACTGCGGATGGTCCGTGAAGGCGGGGGTCTGGCTCACCCCGAGCACATGGGTCCACTGCTTGATCTCCTCGCCGAAGTTCGGATAGCGCAGGGTGCCGTCCGCGGTGCCGTGCCACAACTGCATCCTCGGCCTGGCGCCCTGGTATCCGGGGTAGGCCCCGCGCACGAGATCGCCCCACGCCTGCGGTGTCTTGGTGATGGTGCCGTTCGCGCAGGCGGTGTTCCAGCCGGATCCGTCGGTGGTGGCGAAACAGCCGAAGGGCACGCCCGAGAACGCCGCGCCCGCCTTGAACACATCCGGGTAGTCGCCCAGCAGGACGTTGGTCATCATGGCGCCCGACGAGGCGCCGGTGACGTACACCCGGTTGGGGTCGGCGTTGTGGCGCTGCTGGGCGTAGCGGACCATCGAGACGATGCCCACCGGGTCACTGCCGCCGTCGTGCCGCAGCGCCTGCGGGGAGGAGACGTCGAAGCAGGCGCCGCTTCTGGTGGCGGAGGGATAGATGACGATGAAGCCGTACCGGTCGGCCAGGGAGGCGAACTCGGTACCGGAGTAGAACGCGGGCCCCGAGCCCGTGCAGTAGTGCACCGCCACGAGGACGGCGGGCCGTGCCGCGACGTTGTTCGGCACGTACTCGTACATGCGGAGGTTGCTCGGATTGTTTCCGAAGCCCGTGACCTCGGTGAGCGAGGCCGCTGCCGCGGGTGACGGTGCCAGCAGGAACAGCGAGGCGAGCAGCGGCAGTACGCCGCCGAGTAACGCCGCGGCCATCGACCTCGGTGTCCTTCGGCGGCGTCCGGGCGTGCGCGTGGTCGCCGCCGAGGCGGGGATGTGGTTCATGTGACGGTCCTTCCTGGGCTGTGACGGTGAACGGGGCGGCTCATGCCGCCCGTGCGGCCGACCCGTTGCCATGCGCCCCGGACCCGGTGGTGGTGAACGAGGGGTTGCCGATGCTGCCCGGCACCGACTGCAGCGCCCGCCACCAGACGTCGGCCATCTTGTTGTAGCCAGTGGCGTTGGGGTGCACTCCGTCGGCCAGGTCCGCGGGCGTCAATGCGCTGTACATGTCAACCAGATGAACGTGCTTCCCCGCGTTGACCTTGCTCTGCACGATGCCGGGGATCGCCGCGTTGTATGCCCGCACGACCGAGTCGCTGAAGCCCAGCGGGGTGATGGTGGCGACGAAGAGCTCCGCGTTCGGCGCTTGGGCGGTGATGTGGTCGATCAGGGTGGAGAGCCTGGCGGGCGCCCCGGCGGGGTTGCTGCCATAGATGTCATTGGTCCCGATGTGCAGCAGGATCGTGTGCGGGTTCTGGGTGCGCAGCCAGTTCACGACGTTGTCGTCGATCTGCTGGATCGTCCAGCCGGAGTGGCCCTCGTGGTCGTGATCACCGAGGCCCGACGGGCCGTTGAAGAGCGAGCCCACGAAGTCGACCTTGTAACGGCCCGCCGTGAACTTCTGCCACAGTCCGACGCGGTAACCGCCCGGGACGTTGAACCCGTCGGTGATCGAGTCGCCCAGCGGCATGACCTTCACGCCGCCGTTGGACTCGGCGTGGGCCGTGCCGACGCCGAGCGGGACGAGAACGGCGAGGAACGCGAGTAAGGAGATCAGGGCGGCGAGCGGATGTCTGGTGCGTGCCATGCGCTTTCCTTTCGGCGGTCCATGAGGTTCAGTTGGGCGGCCACGGGGCGGGTACGGGCGCCCTGGTGCCGTGGAACACATCAATGGGAGACATGGGAGCGCTCCCATATTGGTGTAGGGCAGCGCTCCACCACCGTCAAGCCCTCTCTCGCCCTCGTCCTCAATCCGCCCGCGGATGAACGGTGAGCTGTCGGCGGAAGCACACCCGGTGCTGCCCCGGGCCGTCGTAATCGCCGTGTACGGGAAGGCCGTTGACCTCACGGTCGCCCTCCTCGAGCGTGAACCCCATCGCCCGGTGGAAGGCCACGGACCCGGTGTTCAGCGGCGAGGTGATGGCCTGCACCTCACGGCGGCCCGCCTCGGCGGCGCGCTCGAAGAACGCCGTGTAGAGCCTGCGGCCCACGCCCTGTCCGCGCAGCTCGGGGGCCACCCCGACGAAGTGGATGTACGCCCCGTGGTCGTTGTCCGCGGAGTGGAAACCCACGAGGAACGCCTTGACCCCGTCGCCGTCCTCCAGCACCAGGCTGGTGCCGGAGAAGAACTGCAGAAACAGCCTGGGCAACAGCAGGGACAGCTCACGGGCCTGGTCGGGGGTGCGTGAGTCGCCCCACCAGTTCCGTACGCACTCGACGATCGTCCCGTGGTCGGAGACATGGGCCCGGCGCAGTGTCATCTCGCTCATGGCGCACCAGGCTAAGGGGTGTCCGACGGATCGTGACGCCTGCGGCGGGCTGTTCCCCCCGGCCCCTTCCCGACTACTGGGGCTACGCCCCGGCCCCCGGGTCCAGCGAACCCCCGGCCACGCGGCGGACACCCCATGGTCCGGCCGGCCCCGCGCGGGTTGAACCACGCTTCCGCGACGGCTCACTTCAGCCGGCCGCCGACAGCGCCTTCAGCAACGCGTCCGTGGCGTCCGCGGCCGCGCCGTGCGCGGGCGTGCCCAGGAACTCGCGCCGCCGCCGCTCGGCCAGCGCGCGTCCCGAGGTCAGACACCATCGCCACCACCGTTCCAGTTCGTCGGGGTGGAGCTGTCCGGCGCCGAGCGTGGCGGGCCAGTCGACGGCCCGCGCCTGGGCGCTCAGCTTCGCCCCGCCCTCGACGGGGTCCACCGCCAGCGCCGGAACACCCGACCGCAGCGCCACGACCAGGCCGTGCAGCCGGTCGGTGACCACGACGTCGAGCCGCCGCACCACGGACTCGAACTGCTCCGGAGTGGCGCACAGGCGCCAGTCGTGGGTGTCCAGACGGGTGGTGAGCTCCAGCCGCGCGCAGTCCTTGGAGGCGAGCCAGCGGGTCAGGCCCGCCGCCACCTCGTCATGGCGCCGTGCCTGCCCGTACTCGCCCTGCCCATGGGTGAGGATCACGCCCACGACCGGTGTGGCGGTGACGGCGGGAGCACCGGCGGCGAGGTCGCGCACCGGCGGCACATCACCGGGCGTGTCGCGCGGGATGACATGGTGGAAACCGCTGACCGCCGGGGACGAGGCGTCGATCACGGAGGTGCCGACGGCGATGCGGACACACGTCCGGAACCGGGTGTGCAACTCCTCGATCTGGGAGCCGTGCAGCGGTCCGCACAGGAACACCAGATGGGAGTAGGAGTTCTCGGCCGCTTCGGGCAGATGCAGCGCGTCGGCCCGGTAGCCCGGACTCCAGGCCACGTCGTACGGGATCCCGGCGTGGTCCAGGACGGCGCGCACCCGGTGCAGGGCCAGCACATCGCCCGCGGTGGCCTCGCCGTGCAGGAAGCTGAACCAGCCGGTGAGCAGGACTTTCCGTGCGCTCCTCGTCATGCCGCCCTTCTCTCTTCCGGATCCGAGTGCGAACGGTCGCCTTCCATCATCACCGCGCCGGGGCGGCGGCGCGGTGATGACAGGCCGGAGGGGGGCGGATCTCAGAAGGCCGTCATGACGTGCTTGACGCGGGTGTAGTCCTCGAAGCCGTACGCGGAGAGGTCCTTGCCGTAGCCGGACTTCTTGTAGCCGCCGTGCGGCATCTCGGCGGCGAGGATCATATGGGTGTTGATCCAGACGCAGCCGAAGTCCAGGGCCTTGGACATCCGCATCGCGCGGGCGTGGTCCTTGGTCCACACCGAGGAGGCCAGCGCGTACTCCACGCCGTTGGCGTACGCGACGGCCTCGGCCTCGTCGCGGAAGGACTGCACGGTGATGACCGGGCCGAAGACCTCGTTCTGGATGATCTCGTCGTCCTGCTCGAGGCCGGAGACCACGGTGGGCGCGTAGAAGAAGCCCTTGTCGCCGACCCGGTGGCCGCCCGTCTCAACGGTGGCGTGGGCGGGCAGCCGGTCGATGAAGCCGGTGACCTGGGCCAGTTGGCCGGCGTTGTTCAACGGGCCGTACAGCACGTCCTCGTCGTCGATGCCACCGCCGGTCCTGATCGCGGCGGCGGCCTTGGCGAGCGCGCTCACGAACGCGTCGTGGATCGACTCGTGGACGAGGATACGCGTGGCCGCGGTGCAGTCCTGTCCGGCGTTGAAGAATCCGGCGAGGGAGATGCCCTCCACGGCCGCCGCGATATCGGCGTCCTCGAAGACCACCGCCGGAGCCTTGCCGCCCAGTTCGAGGTGGACCCGCTTGATGTCCTTCGCCGCCGAGGCGGCGACCTGCATGCCCGCGCGCACCGAGCCGGTGATGGCCGCCATCGCCGGGGTGGGGTGCTCGACCATCAGCCGGCCGGTCTCGCGGTCGCCGCACACCACGTTGAAGACGCCGGCCGGAAGGCCCATCTCCTCGAGGATGTCGCCGATGATGCCCGCGAGCAGAACGGTGGAGGCGGGGGTGGTGTCCGACGGCTTGAGGACGACGGTGTTGCCCGCGGCGAGGGCCGGGGCGAACTTCCAGACGCCCATCATCAACGGGTAGTTCCACGGCGCGACCTGGGCGCACACCCCGATCGGCTCACGCCGGACGATCGAGGTCAGACCCTCCATGTACTCGCCCGCCGACCGGCCCTCCAGCAGACGCGCGGCTCCGGCGAAGAACCGGATCTGGTCGACGATCGGGGCGATCTCCTCGGTGAGGGTGAGGGCGCGCGGCTTTCCGGTGTTGCGGCACTCCGCGTCCGCGATCTCCTCCGCCCGCGCCTCGACCGCGTCCGCGATCTTCAGCAGCAGCTTCTGCCGGGTGGACGGGGTGGCATCGCGCCAGGCGGGGAAGGCCGCCGCGGCGGCGGCCATCGCGGCGTCGACGTCGGCGGCGCCGGACCGGGGCGAGGTGGCGTACACCTCGCCGGTGACGGGGTCGGTGACCTCCAGGCGGCGGCCGTCGGCCGCGTCGGTGTACTCGCCGTCGATGTGGTTGCGCAGTACGAGAAGCTCGCTCATCGTTCCGTTTCCGTGATCGTGGCCGTGGCCGCCGTCGTGGGAGTGGCCGTGGCCGTCGTCGTGCCGGTCGCTGCCGAGAGGTGTTCGTGCACGGCCAGCCAGTGGCCGTGGGTCTGACGGCGGAAGACAATGGTCTCGCGCTCGTGGGTGGTCTCCGCACCGGCCGTGGTGCTCACCGTGGTCTCCACCCGGTGGGTGAACACCGCGGTGTCACCGAGGTGTTGGACCAGCCGGTCGGTGGAGGTGCAGGACAGGACGCGGAAGTCGTCCTCCGCGGCCCAGCGGTCCCACAGGGCCCGGTAGTCCGCGGTGGAGGTGAGGCGTTCGGGGGTGGTGTGGAAGACGAATGTGGCGTTGGGCGCGAACGCCGCGAAGTAGTCGTCGAGGCGGCCTTCGCCGAACGCCGCCACCAGGGCGTCGGCGGCCCGCAGAACCTCGTCGTGCATGGGGTGGTACTCCTTGCGTGTGGTTCAGCCGACGCGGGCCACGGCCCGTACCGGGGCGCCGTCGGCGGCGGGGAGCCGCAGCGGCAGCAGGGAGACCTCGATGGGCTCTCCCGCCGTCTGTGCGTCGAGCAGGGGGTCGAGACCGGTGAGGTTCTCGGCGATGACGGCGTGGGCGCCGCACAGGATCCGGTGGGCGGGAAGGTCGTCGGCGGGGGTGGCATCGACGCTCAGCGCGTCGATGCCGACGGTGCGGATCCCGGCGTCCACCAGGAGTTCGGCGGCCTGCGGGGTCAGATACGGATGAGCGAGGTAGTCGTCGTGGCCCCAGTGCCGCGACCAGCCGGTGGCCACCAGCACGATGACCCCGGCCCGCAGCCGGCCCTCGAACAGGGACGGTCCAAGTGGTGTCCGGGGCTCCGCGCCACGGGCGTCCACCACCACCGCCCCGCCCCAGAAGCGCTCCAGGGGCAGCCGGTCCAGGGTGGGCAGCGCGTCGTCGATGTGGAACGGGGCGTCGACATGGGTGCCGGACTGCGACCCCATGTCCAGGTGCAGCACGTTCACCCCGTCGGCGGCGACGCTCAGCGCGGGGGCGATGGCCACCCGCGGATCGCCGGGGTAGACCGGCATGCCCGTGGCTACGGGTACGGAGAGGTCGATGAGGCGCACGGTGGCTTCACGCCCCTTCCGCCACCGCGGGCACGGGCGCGCCGGTCTCCGTGGTGATCGGCGCTACGGGCGCGTCCGAGGCGCGGACCAGCCGCGGCCCCTCCGGCCCGTACACCTCGCGCGGCTCGGGGAAGAGCCACAGCAGCGCCAGATAGAGGAGCGAGGCGGTGGCGAGGCCCACCGGCAGCGAGATGTCCGCGCCGTCGGCCAGATCGCCGCACACCCCGACGAACTGGCCGGGGACGTTGACGAACAGCAGGGCGAGCACCGCCGCGGTCAGCCAGGCGCCCATGCCACGCCAGTTCCAGCCGTGGTGGAACCAGTAGCGGCCGCCGCGCTGGCGCCGGTTGAACACCTGGAGCGAATCGGGGTCGTACCAGCCGCGCCGGGTCACATAGCCGAGCACCATGATGACCATCCAGGGGGCGGTACAGGTGATGATCAGCGTGGCGAAGGTGGAGATGGACTGGGACAGATTGGCGGCGAACCGGCCGAGGAAGATGAACCCGATCGAGAGCACCCCGACGAACAGGGTGGCCTGCACCCGGCTGAACCGGGTGAACACACTGGAGAAGTCCAGACCGGTGCCGTAGAGCGAGGTGGTGCCGGTGGACATGCCGCCGATGAGGGCGAGCAGGCACACCGGCAGGAAGTACCAGCCGGGCGAGATGGCCAGCAGTCCGCCGACGTAGTTCGGCGCGCCCGCGTCCATGTACGGCGCGGCCTTCTTGGCGATGATCGAGGCGGTGGCCAGGCCGAAGAAGAACGGCAGGACGGTGGCGATCTGCGAGGCGAACGCCGCCGTGACGACCTTGCGGCGCGAGGTGTCGGCGGGGATGTAGCGCGCCCAGTCGCCGAGGAAGGCGCCGAAGGACACCGGGTTGGACAGCACGATCAGCGCCGAGCCGATGAACGCGGGCCAGAACCCGGCCGTGGACGTCGAGGGGAACGCCCCCTGGTAGCCGGGGTCGAAGTCACCCGCGAAGGCGAAGAAGCCGAGGACGAACAGCGTCGAGGCCGCCACCACCGCGATCTTGTTGACGAAGAGCATGAACCGGAAGCCGTACACGCACACCGTCAGCACCAGCAGCGCGAAGACGCCGTAGGCGAGGGCGAACACGGCGTCGTTCTGCGGTACGCCCATCAGCCGGTGGGCGCCGCCGACCAGCGCGTCGCCGGAGGACCACACCGAGATGGAGAAGAACGCGATGGCGGTGAGCAGCGACAGGAACGAGCCGACGATCCGCCCGTGCACTCCCAGGTGCGCCGAGGACGAGACCGCGTTGTTGGTGCCGTTGCACGGGCCGAACACCGCGAGCGGGGCGAGGATCAGGGAGCCGCCCACCACGCCGAGCACGGTGGCCGCCAGGCCCTGCCGGAAGGAGAGCCCGAAGAGGATCGGAAAGGCGCCGAGCACGCAGGTGGCGAAGGTGTTGGCGCCGCCGAACGCGACGCGGAACAGGTCGAAGGGGGTCGCGCTGCGGTCCGCGTCGGGGATGCGCTCGACCCCGTAAGCCTCGACCTCGGTCAGTGCCGGGGAGTCACTCATCCGGCTTCTCCCGCTTCCCTTGGAGTGCGAGCAGGCTGATCAGGTCGTAGGCGACGTGGGAGGCCGCGACCGAGGTGATCTCGGCGTGGTCGTAGGCGGGCGCCACCTCCACCACGTCCGCGCCCACCAGACGGCATCCGGCCAGTCCGCGCAGGATCTCCAGGAGCTCGCGCGAGGTCAGGCCGCCGGCCTCGGGGGTACCGGTGCCGGGGGCGTGGGCCGGGTCGAGGCAGTCGATGTCGATGGAGATGTACAGCGGCCGGTCGCCGATGCGCTGCCGCAGCTGGTCGGCCACCTCGTCGGCGCCGCGCCGGTAGACATCGGCGGAGGTGACGATGCCGAAGCCCAGCTTCTCGTCCTCGGTGAGGTCCTGCTTGCCGTACAGCGGGCCGCGGGTGCCGACGTGCGAGAGCGCGGAGGTGTCGACGATGCCCTCCTCCACGGCCCGGCGGAACGGGGTGCCGTGGGTGTGCTCGGCGCCGAAGTAGGTGTCCCAGGTGTCCAGGTGGGCGTCGAAGTGGAGCACCGCGACCGGGCCGTGCCGCCGCGCGGCGGCGCGCAGCAGCGGAAGTGCGATGGTGTGGTCGCCGCCGATGGTGACCAGGCGGGTTCCCTCGGCCTGGAGGCTGCCCGCGGCGTCCTGGATGGTCTCGATGGCCTCGCCGATGTCGAAGGGGTTGACGGCGATGTCACCGGCGTCGGCCACCTGCTGGGTGGCGAACGGGGACACGTCCAGGCCCGGGTGGTAGGGGCGCAGCAGCCGGCTGGCCTCGCGGACCGCGGCGGGCCCGAAGCGGGCGCCGGGGCGGTAGGAGACACCGCCGTCGAACGGGACGCCCACCACCGCCACGTCGGCCCCCGCGACCTCGTCGAGGCGGGGCAGCCTGGCGAAGGTGGCCGGGCCGGCGAAGCGCGGGACCCGGGAGGAGTCGACGGGCCCTCGGGGTTCGGTCATGGTGTCGCAGTCCCTTCTTGACGTGCGTCGGTGGGGTCCGGTCGAGCGAGTCTGCACAGCGGAGGAACCGCGCGACAATCGTTGCTGAGACAAAGAGTTAGGCTCAGTTTGTGGTGAACAACAAAGAGCAGGGCGTGACAGTCGACGACCTGCTGTCGTATCCGGCCCTGCAACTGCGGTTGATCGCGGGTGGCGCGGGGCTGCACCGCTCGGTGTCCTGGGCGCATGTGAGCGAGCTGGACGACCCCACACCCTGGCTGCTCGGATCCGAAATGATCATGACGACGGGGATAGCGATGCCCCGCTCGGCGGCCGGGCAGCGCGCCTATCTGGAGCGGCTGGACGACGCCGGGGTGGCCGCCCTGGCGGTCTCCGCCCAGCTGCGGATGCCCCCGCTGCGCCGGGCGTTCTTCGACGCCGCCGAGGAGCGGGGGATGCCGGTCCTGGAGATCCCGCTCGCGGTGCCGTTCATGGCGGTGGCGCAGGAGGTGGCCGCCGCCGTCCAGGAGGACGCCCGCCACCGGCTGGGCGCCCAGCTCCAGGTGTTCGGCGCGCTGCGCTGGCTGACCTCGGAGAACCTGGACACCGCGACGCTGTTCGGCCGGCTGGAGAAGCTGTCCGGTTACGACATCTACCTGTGCACCACCCAGGGGCGGCCGCTGTTGCCGGGTGTGCCCGCGCCCGACGCGTCGGTGATCCCCGGCTCGGCGGACGCCCCGCCGACCATTCCCGGTGGCTTCGCCCTCCCGGTCCCCTCCCCCGGCGGCCCGGCGGGCTTCCTCATCGCCTTCGAACGGGAGGGCGCGCGCCCGGCGGGGCTCGCCGTGGTCCAGCACATCGCCACGGTGGCCGCCCTCCAGCTCGCCATGGTCCGCACCGAACGGGAGACGCTGCGCCGCGAGGGCGCGGAGATCCTCGCCGAGCTGCTGCAGGGCGCACTCGAACCCGCGGTGGCGCGGCGCCATCTGCTGCGCCACTCCATCGAGGGCGAGACCGTGCTGGCGGTGGTCAGGGGCGTCACGGAGGATGCCGTGCTGCGGGCGCTGGAGGATCAGCCGTGTCTGCTGCTCAAGCGCGGCGAGGACCGCTATCTGCTCGGTTCGCCCGGCCTGGGTGAGGCGGTCGAGTCCCTGCCGGGTGTGGCCGCCGGGATGAGCCGCCCGTTCAGCGCCGGCTCCCCGCTGCGGATCGCCCAGCGCGAGGCGCTGTGGGCGGCCTCCCACGCCGTCGCGTCCGGCCGTGCCCTCGTGCGGTACGGCGACGATGTCACCGGCCGCTGGCTGCCCGACGACCCGGCCGCGCTCACCGATCTGGTGGAGCATGTGCTGGGCGAGGCGCTGCGCTACGACACCGGCCACGGCTCACGGCTGCTGACGTCGGTGCGCACCTGGATGGAGCGCGACCGCCGTACGGACGAGGCGGCCGCAGCGCTCCATGTGCACCCCAATACGCTCGCCTACCGGCTGCGCCGCTTCCATGAGCTGACCGGCCGCGATCTGTCCACGACCGGCGCGTTCGCCGAGGTCTGGCTGGCGATCCGGGCGGCGAGCCGGCTCGGTCTGCTCGACTGACCGTGGCTCCTCGGGGCGTTCGGCGCTCAGTGCGGGCGCCGGCCCCGGCAGGTGATGAGCGGGGCGGTGGTGACGTCCATGCCCTCGCCGCGCAGATGGTCCAGATGGCGCTCGATCTCCTCCTCGGTGGCCAGGCCACCCGCCACCAGTCGCCCGCGCAGCTGACGCACGGTGGCCGCCTCCAGCTCCCGGCAGGCCGGGGAGGTCAGCGGGAAGCAGCCCTCGGCGCGTACGTCGTGCAGCCCGGCGCCGCGCAGCAGGGCGGGCAGGGTGCGGCCGAAGGCGAGGTCCACACCGCGCTCGGCGAGCAGCGCGCGGAATCCGCGGCGGATCCGGTTGGCCAGCTCCTCGGCAGGGCCGCGTTCATCGGGGCAGGCCAGGGGCTGGAGCGCCGGGTCGGCGTCCTCCACCACCAGCCATCCGCCCGGCCGCACGGCCCCGGCCATCCGCCGCAGCGCCTCGGCCCGGTCGGGCAGGTGTACCAGCACCAGCCGGACGTGGACGAGGTCGAAGCCGTCGCCCGGTGGCTCGTCGCGGGCAACGTCATGGCGCCGCACCTCGATCGGTCCGGTGGCCGGGCCGGACAGCTCCGTGAGCCAGGAGGTGTCGATGTCGGTCACCAGCACCTGCCCGGTGGGCCCGACCCGCTCGGCGAGGGCGGTGGGCACCGAGGGCCCGCCCGCTCCCACCTCCCAGCAGCGCCATCCGGCGGCCAGGCCGAGCTGGTCGAGGTGGTCCAGGGTCCAGGGGTCGAAGAGGTCGGCCAGCGCGTCGAAGCGCCGGCCGGCCTCGCGCTGCCGGTTGTCCAGCAGATAGCCGGTCTCGGATGTCATGCGCCCCATCCTCCCGCGCCGGACGCCGTCAGCGTGTCGAGGGCGGTGACGGCGACATGGAGCTGGGTGCGCTGCACACCGGACTCCAGGTCGCGGCCGAGGAGCCGTTCAATGGTGTGCAGCCGCTGGTAGAACGCCTGGCGGGACAGGCCGATCTGTTTGGCGGCGATGGACTTGTTGCCCGCGGCGAGGTAGTGGCGCAGCGTGGTCAGCAGATCGCCCGCGTGCCGCTCGTCGTACTCGATCAGCCTGCCCAGCTGGTGCTCGACGTACTTTTGCACACGGATGTCGTCGCGGAGCGCGTACAGCAACTCGGGCAGTCCGACGTCGGAGGGCACGTGGAACGGCCGGTGCGGAGTGATGGGGCCGATGGCGTCCACGACCTCCTCGGCCTCCCGGAACGCCCGTGTCACCTGGTCGATCTCGGTCACTCCCGGTCCGACCGCCACCACCGCCGGCGCGCCGAGGGTCTCCTCGGTGAGCCGGCTGACCCGCTCCACCACCGGCTGCCAGGCGCTGGCCCGGGCCAGGGCGAGCAGCACCCCGGTCCGGTCCGGGGAGAGCCGCCCCACCAGGGCCCGGATGCCGGAGCCCTGCAGGGCGTCGGCGAGCCGGTCGTCCAGGCCCGTCTCGTCGGCGGCGGCGCCGTGGTGGCCGATGGCGAGGGCGATGAGGCGGTGGCCGACGACCGGTATGCCGAGGGCCTCGACGCGGATGCGTGCCTCGGTGCGGCCGCGGTAGCTCCAGCGCAGCAGCTCCAGCAGGGCGCAGGTGTGGGCCTGGCGGTCCCACTGGGTGTGGCCGGTCAGCCGGGCGAGGGTGAGGGCGGTGGCGGCGCGTCCCAGGATCATGGTGTGTTCCGGGTCGGCCGCGGGGGCGGCCGCGTTCGGCACCGCCACCAGCCGCCCCCAGCGCCGGCCGTTGTGCTCGACGGGGGCCACCAGCCAGCCCTCCGGTCCGCTGGTCCGCGCGGTGTCGGGGGTCGGCGTGGCGCGGGAGCGGCGCTGCCACGCCTCCAGGACCTGGCCGGCCGTGCCGCCCGCCGTACAGGAGAACACCGCGTGGTGCAGCAGGTTCTCCAGGACCACCGGGCGGCCCATCAGGTCGGCGGCGGCGCGCACCAGCTCCTTGGGCTCGGCGTTGCGCAGCGTCAGCCCGGTGAAGATCTCATGCACCTGCTGGGAGCGGCGCAGCAGCTCGCCCTGTGCGTCGAGGATCAGCGCGTGGACGGTCTGGGTCACCTCGATGAAGCGGATGCCACGGGACAGGACGATCAGGGGGAGGTCCCGGGCGCGGCAAGCGGCCACCAGGTCCGGTGGCACCTGCTGGTAGCGGCGGCCGAGCTCCACCACGAGCCCCGCGGCGCCGATGTCGGCCAGCTGGTCCGCATAGCCGCGCAACCGGCTGGGGTCGTTCGGCTGGGGCATGCCCGTGGTCAACACGAGTTCACCGCCTTCGAGGAACGAGGCGGGGTCGAGCAGCTCGGTGACGTGCACCCAGCGGACCGCACGGGCCAGCTGCTCCTCACCGGCCATGACACGGGGAAGTCCCGCGACGATGACGGGAAGGCGCAGGACGTCGGCAACCGTGAGCAACGGCATCTGGACGGACTCCCTCCGGATACCGCTCATCATCGCAGAGCCGGGCCGCCGCGCCCAGGGCCTCGAGCCGGGCCCGGACGCGGCGGCACCCGGCCTCACGGGCGGCGTGCGATGAGGTCGGCGATGGTGGCGATGGGTGAGGTACGGACACGTCCGCCCGCCTCGTGGCGGTCGGCGAGGCGATAGGCGGCATACAGGCCGCGCACCCCCAGCCAGCGGAACGGCTCGGGCTCCCAGGTGCCGGGGGCGTGGCCGGTCCACGGCAGCCGGATGAGCCGGGTGTCGCGGGCCAGGACCAGATCGGTGAGGGTGCGGGCGGCCAGATTGGTGGAGGTGACTCCGTGGCCGACGTACCCACCGGCCCAGCCGAGCCCGGTGGCCCGGTCCAGGCCGACCGTGGCGGACCAGTCGCGGGGCACGGCCAGCACTCCGCACCAGGCGTGGTCCACCCGGGATCCGGCCGTCTGCGGCAGCATCCGCTCCAGGGTCCGGGTGAGCTGGCGGATCGTGCGTTCGCCGACCCGCCCCTCGTGGTCGGTGCGCGAGCCGAAGCGGTAGGGCACCCCGCGCCCGCCGATCGCGATCCGGTCGTCCGCGGTGCGCTGGGCGTACATATGGCCGTGGGCGGTGTCCCCGAGGGTCTCCCGGCCCTCCCAGCCGATCTCCCGCCAGATCCGGGCGGGCAGCGGCTCGGTGACGAGCATGGAGCTGTTCATGGGCAGCCAGGCGCGCCGCAGCCCCTTGAGGGACGCGGTGTACCCCTCGGTGGCCCGGAGCACGACGGGGGCCCGTACGGTGCCGTGCGCGGTGATCGCACGGCCCGGTTCGATGGCGGTGACCGGGGACTTCTCATGGATGGTGACACCGAGCCGCTCGACCGTGTCGGCGAGGCCGCGGACCAGGGCGGCCGGCTGCAACCGGGCGCAGTGCGGGGTGAAGGCGGCGGCGGTGACCCCGTCGACGCGGATGCGCGCCGCGGATTCGGCGGGGGTGAGCAGCACCGAGTCGGCCACCCCCCACTCATGGTCCTGTTCGACCTTGTGGCGCAGCCGGGTGGCCTGGGCGGGGGTGCGGGCGACGCGCAGGGTGCCGCCCTTGACGATGCCCGCGTCGATGCCCTCGCGGGCGGCCACGTCGATCACCTCGTCCACCGCCTCGTTCATGGCCCGCTGCCAGTCCAGGACGGCGGGTTTGCCGTAGGCCCTGGCCATCCGGTCACGGGCGCCCGGGATCAGCCCGGAGGCCCAGCCGCCGTTACGGCCCGAGGCGCCGAATCCGGCGAACTCGGCCTCCAGAACGGTGATCCGGAGACCGGGGTCGGCGTGTTTGAGGTAGTACGCGGTCCACAGCCCGGTCAGTCCGGCGCCGACGACGCACACATCCGCGTCGCGGTCTCCGGGCAACGCCGGGCGGGGGGTGGGGAGTTCGGCGAACCAGTGGGCGACGCGGCCGTTGACCGGTGCCGGGCGGCCGGCCGTGGTGGCGGTCATGGATTCCCTTCGCGGCGAAGAGCGGTGGGGTGGGCGGTGGCGGCGGAAGTGGCCGGGGGCGAGGTCAGACGCCGAGCAGCGGGGGCAG
Source organism: Streptomyces yongxingensis (assembly GCF_055597465.1). Classification (NCBI taxonomy): domain Bacteria; kingdom Bacillati; phylum Actinomycetota; class Actinomycetes; order Kitasatosporales; family Streptomycetaceae; genus Streptomyces; species Streptomyces yongxingensis. The sequence continues at coordinate 10,040,312 of NZ_CM145717.1, read as the reverse complement.
CTCGGCCAGGTCCTTGATCTCCTCGTACGGCTGGAAGGCATCCGAGCCGGGGAAGCCGTAGCGGTTCACCCAGATCCGCCGCATGCCCGGGTACCGCTTGGTCGGCATGATGTCGTACTCCCAGCCCTGGGCGGCGTGGATGATGTCCTCGGGGCCGCGGCCGGTGGCCGTCATGAGGTACTCGAACGCCCGCGGCAGCGGCTTGTAGGCACCGGCCTGCTCGGCGGTGAGCACATGGTCGAAGTCCACGCCGAGCGCCTCGACGGCATAAGTGATCAGGTCGTCCTCGCTGTTGGAGAGGATCGCGATGTCGTACTCGCCCTTGAGGCGGCGCAGCGCGTCGGGGACCTCGCGGAAGGGGGTGAACTTCTTGATGGCCTCGATCAGCGCCTCTCCGTCCTCGTCCCGGTACTCCAGGCCGTGCAGCGTCATGACATTGCGCAGGGTGCGGCGGACGACTTCCCGGTAGGGCAGGTACTCGTCCAGGACGCCCTGGAAGCGCATCACATACGCGTCGTGGTGGAACTGATCGGGGTCGACGCCGATCTCGGCGAGCCGGTCCTTGACGATCTCGTGAGTGGCGGTGCGGGTGTCGAAGTTGATGAGCGTGCGGTAGCAGTCGAAGGAGACCAGCTTGCGCATGGGCGAGTCCTTTCCAGTGAACGGCACTTTGACGAGGGTCAGGCGTGGAGCGTCAGGCACGGCTGCTGGCTTCGGCCAGGCCGAGGTTCTTGGTCTCGGGGGCGAGGACGACGGATACCACCAGGCCGATGAGCGTGATGGCCACCCCGATGGCGAGGGTGCCGCGGACCCCGAGGTCGGCGGTGGCCATCGGGAGCAGGAAGGTGCTGGAGGCGGAACCCACCCGGCTCATGGCGGTGGCGACGCCGACGCCGGTGGCCCTCAGGTCGGTGGGGAACAGCTCGCTGGGATAGACGAACTGCAGTCCGCTGCCCGCGGCCTCGAAGAACTGGAAGGCGGCGAAGAGGGCCACCACCAGGGCCGCGTAATGCAGGGGCAGCACGGTGAGCGCGATCAGGGAGATGTTGACGCACAGGAAGCTGCCGATGAGCAGCGGACGCCTGCCGACGCGGTTGACCACGACCAGTCCCAGGCCCGTTCCGGCGACCGCGATCGTGGTGATCAGCGCGCTGGCACCGAAGGTGCCGGTCACCCCGAAGGACTCCAGCATCTGCGGCTGGAAGGACCGCACCGCGAAGGCCGGCGCCACCTGGCAGATCCAGAACAGCGAGCAGAACAGCGCGGGGATTCCATAGCCCCGGCGGAATATCTCGGCGAGGTTGCCGAGCCCGGAGCCACCACGCCGGTCCTGGCGGACCTCGGCGAGCAGTTCCTCGGCGCTGACCTCCTGGCCGAGGTGGCGGCGTACGACCTCCCTGGCCTCCTCCACCCGTCCCCGCGACGCCAGCCAGCGCGGCGACTCGGGAACGCCCGCCCGCAGGAGCAGGAAGAGCACGGCGGGGACCGCGCCGGAGGCGAGCATCCAGCGCCAGGCGTCATCGCCGGTGCCCAGCAGCAGCCAGCCGGCCCAGAAGCTGACCCCGTACCCCACCCACCAGGCCAGGACCAGCCCGGACAGGGCGGGGCCGCGCATCCGGCGGGGCACCAGCTCGGTGGTGAGGGCCGAGGCGATCGGGTAGTCGGCGCCGATCGCGATGCCGATGAAGAGCCGCAGCACCACCAGCTGCCACGCCTCGGTGACGAAGAACTGCAGCGCGGAGCCGATCACGAACGCGACCAGGTTGAGCACATACATCAGATGGCGGCCCACCCGGTCGGTGATCGGGCCGAACACCGCACCGCCGAGGAAGACACCGACGAGGACGGACGCCGCGACCAGCCCGGTCCACAGCGTGTCCAGGTCCAGGGCCGGGGTGATCAGGCTGAGCGCGACCCCCATGATGCCGAGCAGATAGCCGTCGCAGAACGGACCGCCCATGGCGACGGCGACCATCTTGCGGTGGAAGGCGGTGACGGGGGCGTTGTCCATGGTGGCGGCGGAGCCCTGGAGGGGCTCTCGGGAGGGATCGCGGGAGGTTCTGGGAAGGGACATGCTTGCATCTCCTGGGGACGAGGAGGGGCGCTGCGGCGCCGGCCGATGCCGGGGTGGTGGCGGGGCGGTGGCGGGCATCGTGGGTCAAGCATTCGGTGGACACGCACGGCGGGGTACACGGTGGGGACGGACGCCTACGGCGGGGTACCGGCTGCGGGGCGGGGGTGTGCCCCGGGGACGGGGATGTGCCCGCCGGGGGACGGGATGGGCTCCGGGGACGGGGTGGGCTCCGGAACGACCGGTGGCGCGTTCCGGCTGGCCATCACCTTGGTTCAGCCGTCGGCCACCGTCAACGTCCACCGTGTTCCGTCGCTCGTCATCGGGTGGACACTCTGTCCGTTGTCCACCGGCGCGGTCTCGGCCACGCTTGAGGCGTCCGCCCGTACCCGTCACGCCCGTGGGAGCCCCGTCATGACCGATGCCACCGCCGCGGCCGCCGCCGTGGGAGCCGGACGTGGCTGACCGGCTGGTCGTCCTGTACCGGGACCATCTGCCGCCCAACCGGGCGCGGATCGAGTCCCTCGCCGAGACGGTGTACGCCACCGAGGAGGAGTTGCCGCTGTTCCTCCCCGGCGCGGACGCCCTGCTCGCGTGGTGGCCGATGACCTCCGCGGTGGCCGGCGCCTGGCCGGACGATCCGGCGAAGGCCCCGCGCTGGGTGCATGTGGCCGCGGCGGGGGTGGAGCCGTTCCTCTTCCCCGCGCTGACCGACAACCCCGAGGTGGTGCTCACCAACGCGCGGGGCGTCTACGACCGGCCCATCGCCGAGTACGTCCTGGGGCTCATCCTCTCCCTCGCCAAGGACTTCCCCGGCACCTGGGAGCATCAGCGCCGCCGGGAGTGGCGCCCCTCGGACAGCGAGCGCATCGGCGACCGTACGGTCCTGGTCTGGGGCACCGGCTCCATCGGGCGGGCCGTCGCCCGGCTGCTGCGCGCGGTCGGCATGCGGGTCAGCGGCGCCGGCCGCACACCACGGGCCGCCGACCCGGACTTCGGCGTGGTGCACGGCCCGGCGGGCCTGCGCGAGGCGCTGGGCGAGGCGGACTATGTGGTCCTGGCCGCCCCGCTCACCCCCGCCACCCGTGGCATGGTCGACGCGCCCGTACTGGCGGCGATGAAGCGGGGCGCGCGGCTGGTCAACGTCGGACGTGGCCCGCTGGTCGACGAGCAGGCCCTCGTCGACGCCCTGGCCCAGGGCAGACTGGCCGGGGCGGCGCTGGATGTCTTCACCCATGAGCCACTGCCGGCGGAATCGCCCCTGTGGGAGATGCCGGGTGTCATCGTCTCCCCGCACACCGCGGGCGAGGTCACGGACTGGCGCGCCGACCTGGGCGAACTCTTCCTGGACAATCTGCTCCGGCGGCGCGAGGGCCGCCCCCTGCGCAATGTGGTCGACAAGGCCCTCGGCTATGTGGTGGACGGATGAGACGGCCGCTGACGCCCCCCGCGCGCCAGCGACCGTTTCACCGTTCGGCGCGGACCTGAGGCAGCTCCAGCGCCGAGCCTCCGTGCACGGTGATGCGCACGGGCGTGAGGGTGGTCGCGTCGAGCGTCGGCTCGCCGCTTCCGGTGTTACGGGCGAAGCGGGGGTGGGCGCCGCCGCTGATCTGGAGACGGACCCGGTGGCCGGTGGCGAAGCGATGGGCGGTGGAGCTCATCGGCACGGTGACCTCCAGCGGGTGTTCCGGTGTGGTGGGCAGCCGCACCAGCCCGTCGGACACATTGACGGAGCGGCCCCGCTCATCGACGTCACAGAGCCGGGCGAAGACATCGGCGTACCCGGTGTCCGTGGAGACCCGCAGCCGTGCGGCCACCGGGCCGAGGACGTCCATGGGCTCGTCCATCGGCTCGCTGGTGAACGTCAGCACATCGGGGCGCCCTTCGAGGTCGGCGTTGTCACGGCTCCCGGCGGTACGCGAGAGCAGTGGCCCGCCGATGGACGGGGTGGGGTCGGCCGGGTCGTAGCGGAAGGCGGCGAGCGGGACGGACGCCTCGGACGGCTGCCGGGTGAGCCGCCCGTCCCCCGTGGGGAACCACTGGCCGACGGCCGGGGACGGCGGCCAGTCGGCGAGGTCCCGCCAGTCTCCCTGACCGCCGATGTGCACCCGCACCCTGGCCGGGCGCAGCCCCGAGGAGTCGTCGCACAGATGCGCGCGCAGCCAGGCGAGGCTTTCGGCGAAGACCTCGGGCCAGCCCGCCTGGAGCGCGGAGGTGTGGGTCCAGGGTCCGACGAGCAGGGAGGTGTCGCAGCCCGCCCGGCGCAGCCGGCCGTACTGCTCGAAGGTCTGGTCCACCAGCGCGTCATGCCACCCGCTGATCAGGCAGGTGGGGACGCGCGAGGTGGCCGCGGCGCCATCCGTTGACGCGCCCTCCCAGAACGGGTCGTCGGCGTCCGGGTGGGACATGACCTCCTCCAGCCAGGGCACTTCTCCCCCGAGTCCGCGGACGTACGACCCGCGCAGCGGCAGCGCCCGGGTCATCTCCGCGAAGTGGCGCCGCAGCCGCAGCGTGGCCCGGACGAAGGGGCCGAACCCCAGGTGCTGGGAGGTCATACCGGAGCCGACGAGCAGCGCGTTCTCCAGTCGCAGGGCGCCGTCGCGGTGGAACAGGGCGTGCGGGTCGTGCAGGCCGACCTGCACCACCATCGCCCGCAGCTCCGGCGGCGGGTCCAGGGCGAGCGCCCACTGCACATAGCCGAGATAGCTCGGGCCGAGGGTGCCCAGCGCGCCGTTGAACCAGGGCTGGTCGCGCAGCCAGTCCACGGTGGCCCGGCCGTCGGCCGCCTCGTTGCGCCACAGGTGGAACTCGCCGCCCGAGCCACCGGTGCCGCGGCAGCTCTGGAGGACGACGTGGAAACCCTGCTCGGCGAAGAGCACACCGTACATGGGCGCCCAGGGCACTCCCCTGCCGTAGGGCGAGCGCACCAGCAGGGTGGGGAAGTCGCCCTCCGCGCGGGGGAAGTAGTGGTCCGTGCGGAGGAGGCTGCCGTCGGCGGCCGGCACCTCGAGGTCCGGCTCCCATCCGGCCTCGTACCGCTTGGCCGGAAGGCCGCGCCAGGTCGCCCTCATCATCCGTGCGGACAGCGGCGGCCTGCCCGAGGGCGCGACCCAGGTGGTTCCGGCCCCGCCGTCCGTGGCCCCGGACACTCCGTCGCGCGTGTGTGACGTCATCCCACGTTCCCCTCCGCTAATCCCGTACCACGTACGAGAATAGTAGATGCTTGGATGGATTCCGCAAGTCGCCATGGTGGGGCGAGTCGCCATGCGGGGAAGGAGCGATCAGGTCGTGGTGCGCGGTGACGGATCCGACGCCGGAGGTGTCGACCCCCAGCAGCTGTGGCTGGACTCCGACCGCCCCCGCAAGGGGCGCAAACCCGCCTTCAGCCGGGCGGCGATCACCGCCGCGGCGGTCGCCCTCGCGGACGCGGAAGGAATCGACGCGGTCACCATGCGGCGGGTGGCCTCGCAGGTCGGCGCCGGGGTCATGTCGCTGTACAGCTACGCCCCCGACAAGGAGACGCTGCTGCGGTTGATGGTCGACCACGTGAGCGGCGAGCTGTCACCGCCGGACCCGCTGACCGGCGACTGGCGTGCCGACCTCAAGGCCATCGCCCATGCCCAGCGGGCGCTGATGCTCCGCCACCCTTGGCTGCCCACCGCGCTGTTCAACCGCCGCTGGTCCCTCGGGCCCAACACCCTGGCCTTCTTGGAACACGCGCTCGCCGCCCTGCGGCCCACCGCGCTGGACGGCGGTGCGAAGCTGGAGGTGTTCAGCCTGATCACGGGTTTCACCGCCAGACTCGTCGCCGACGAGATCGCCCAGGCCGCGCTCTCCGCCTCACCCGAGCGGGCCGCCGCCGAAGCCCGCTACCTCGCCGCGGTGGCCGCCGACGGACACCATCCGGAGCTCGCCGCGGCCCTCTCCGCCCCGGTACGCCCGCTCACCCCCGATGCCACGTTCGCCCGGCTGCTCGACCGCATGGTCGACGGCCTGGACGCCGACTCGTAAAGAGGCCCGGGGCCCAGCCTGGACACCGGTTCGTAAAGAGGCCCGGGGCCTAGGGGTTGGTCCACGCCTCCGGGTCCTCGGCGAGACCCAGGACGTCGCCGGGCAGCTTGGCCGCGGCCACCTCCGCGAGGGTCACCTCGCCGAGGATCTTGCGCACGTTGGCCCGTACCGCGATCCACAGCGGCAGCAGCGACTCCGCAGGGCCGCAGTACGACAGCTCGGGCGGGCGCACTCCGCGCACCGACACCAGGGGGCCGTCGACCACCCGGATCACCTCGGCGATGCTGATGGTGTCCGCCGGGCGGGCCAGCCGGTAGCCGCCCTTGCCGCCGCGCTGGCTGGCCACCAGGCCGCCCCGGCGCAGATCGCCCAGGATCCCTTCGAGGAACTTGTGCGGGATGCCCTGTGCACCGGCGATCGCCTCGGCCTTGACGGAGGTGTCCTCCCCCGCCGCGGCCAGTTCCAACGCCGCCCGCACCGCATAGTCCGCCTTCGCCGAGATCCGCATGCGCTGATTATCCGCCACGTGAGCGCCGGGCCGTCAGAAGGGCAGGGTGAACGGGGGGTGCTCACCGTTGAGGAAGTAGTCCCCGACCTCGTGGAGCCGGTGCGCGACGGGGTCGTAGAGGGTGTGGGTGCGCGCGTTGCGCCAGAAGCGGTCGAATCCGTAGGCGGAGGAGGCGGAGCGGGCGCCGACGACGTCCAGGGCGCGGGCGGTGGCGTCGTGGGCGGCCCGGGAGGCGGCGGCCTCGGCCGCGGCGGCGAGCACGGTGATCTCGGCGCATTCGTCGTCGGTCAGGTCCTCGCCGCGCGCAAGACCGCCGTCCAGGGCCTCCAATGCCTGATCGGCGAGGGCGGCGGCGGAGAAGGTGGCGACGGTGAGCTCCCCGTAGGTGGTCAGCGCGTACGGATCGCGCGGGGAGGTGTGCGGCCAGGGCGCGTGCACCGCCCTGGTGTACTCGCGGGCCTCGGCGAGCACCCCCTGCGCGATCCCGAGACATATCTGCGCCGAGACCAGACGGCCGGTCGGCGCGGCCAGACCGCTGAACGGCGAGAGGGTGTCCTCGTCCCAGGAGAGCGGGCCGAGCACCGCGTCGTCCTCGACCGGCACCGCGTCGAACTCCACGCTGCCGCCGGCCGCCAGCCGCTGCCCGAAGGTGTCCCCGTCGTCGCCGCCGCACACCACACCCGGGTGGGCGGTGTCGACGAGCACGGCCAGCGGTTCGCCGGTGTCGGCGTGGGTGGCGCGGACGGCCAGCCGGTCGGCGACCAGCACGCCGGTGGCGTACCCCTGGCGTCCGTTCACCAGCCGGCCGTCCCTCCCGGAGGTGAGGGTCAGCCGTGGCTCGCGGGGGGTCAGCCCGCCGCCCCAGCACCACTGACCGGCCGCCGACTCGCGCTCCACCCGGGCGGCGAGATCGGCCCCGCCGAAGAAGCGGGCGCTGAAGGACAGCAGGTAGTGGCAGCCGAGCACCTGGCCGATCGCGCCGTCGGCCGCGGCGATCTTCCGTACGACGGCGCAGGCCGTGGACCAGCCCGCTCCCCCGCCGCCGTGCTCGACGGGGATCAGCAGCGCCAGCAGCCCCGCCTCGCGGAGCCGGGCGATCTCGTCGTACGGCGTCTTGCCCGCCTGGTCGCGGACGACCGCGTCCGTGGCGAGGTCGTCCGCCGCCTCGCCGGCGATCCGCAGCCACCACGCGCGGTCCGGTGCTTCGGCCGCCGCATCCACCACCGTCACGCCCGCTCCCCTCCATCCGGCCGGTATCCATCATTCCCTATTTTTCCAGTAGGGAAAATAGGGAACTTGGCGATGGACGTCCAGTGAGTGATGCCCGGCATACGCCAGTGCTACGTTTGTCCGAGAACGCCCTATTCCACGAGGTGAGGTTCTGGGATGGCGGAGCGGCGTGGAACCTACGCGGTGGGGCGCTCCCACTCATGGGGTGATGAACGGCTGTCACTCCTTTCGGCGGTCGGCACCGCGCTCACCGACCGCGAGGTGATGCAGCACGCCCTGGACCAGGCGGTCGCCGAGCTGGGCGGACTCGCGGGGCTGGTGCACTGGTCCTGCGGCCCGGCCGGGAGCCGTACGCTGCGCCTGGTCCTCGCCAGCGGGCTGCCGCTGCCCGCCCTCGGCGGCTGGGAGGAGATCCGCCAGGACCAGGCCCCGCTGGCCCCCGCCCGAGCCGTGCGGGACGGCCGATTCGTATGGCTGCCGGCGGCCTCCGGCGAGGCCGCCGGGGTCGGGGAGGCTGCTGGACCCGGGGAGGCCCCCGGGCCCGGGGAGACCGCTGGACATGGGGAGGCCGCCGGGCCCGGGGAGACCGCCCGCACCGCCGCCGGGAGCCTCCCGGCGGCGACCACGGTGGCGTCCGTTCCGCTGACCGGGCCGGACGGGCCGGTGGGCGCGCTGTCCGTCCTCACCGGCCCGCGGGAGCCGACGCCGGAGCAGGCCGCCTTCCTCGAGGCGGTGGGGCGCTGGGCGGAGCGCCGCCTCTCGCGCTCGGGAGCGGGGGCCGGCGACTGCGACGATCACCCCTGGTGGCAGCGGCGGCCGGGCGGCTCGGTGGTCCAGCAGTCCCTGGACGCGGTCAAGGCCGGCTCCTGGGAATGGGGCATCCACACCGGTGAGATGCGCTGGGACCGGGCGGGGCTGACACTTCTCGGCCTCCCCGGCGGCTACGAGCGGCGGATCGAGAGCTGGCTCAGTCTGATCCATCCCGAGGACATGCCGCGGGTGATGGCCGCCACCGAGAAGTCGCTGCGCGAGCGGAGCGGCTACGAGGCCGAGTACCGGGTCCGCCGCCCCGACGGCACCACCGGCTGGGTGCAGAGCCGCGCCCATCTCGAGCTCGACGCGAACGGCGAGCCGGTCCGCATGCTCGGGAAGGTCTGGGACACCACCGAGAGCCGGATGGCCCGGGAGTCGGTGGGGCAGGCGCTGCGGTACATGAGCGACGCGTTCTTCGCGGTGAACCGGGACTGGCGGATCACCTTCCTCAACGTCGAGGCCGAGCGCCTGGTCGGCTCGGCCGGAGAGGTTCTCGGCCGGCCGCTCTGGGAGGGCCCCGCGGGCACGGTCCCCGAGTTGGAGGACCGCTGCCGGCGCGCCGCCGCCGACGGCAGACCGACCGGGTTCGACATCCAGTGGCCCACCGATGGCCGTTGGTACCACATACGGCTGGTCTCGGTACCCGATGGGCTGACGGCCTATCTCACCGATGTCACCGAAGGGCGCACCCAGGCCGAGCGGCGCGTGGAGGCCGAGCGGGTCGGCACCGAACAGGCGGCCCGGATACGGGAGTTGACGAGTGCGCTCGCCGATGCGGTGACCACCCAGGACGTCGTCGAGGTCGTCGCCGAGCATGTCCTGCCGCCGTTCGGCGCATCGGGTCTGCTGATCGAGATCCTGGAGGGCGGCCGATTGCACCTGGGCGGAGCGGTCGGGTATCCGAGCGTCTTCCTCCGCATGGTCGACGGGATTTCGGCATTCGAGGGCTTCCGCCCGCTCAATGATGTGCTCGACTCGCGCCTGCCCTACTTCATCTCATCGGTCGAGGAGTACGAGGAGCTCTTCCCCGACCTGGTCGGCAGACCCGCCCTCTCGCGGAAGAAGGCATGGGCGGTGCTGCCCATGATCGCCTCGGGAGTCGCCATCGGCGTCTGTATCGTCTCCTTCGCCGAGCCCCGGCAGTTCTCCGGCGATGAGCGCACCCTGCTCACCGCCCTCACCGGGATGGTCGCCCAGGCGATCGCCCGGGCCCGCCTCTACGACGCGGAGCACGCCCGCGCCCAGGCGCTCCAGCGCGGTCTGCTCCCCCGGGCGCTGCCCACTCCGGCCGGCCTCACCGCCGCCGTCCGCTATCTGCCCGCCAGCAGCGGTACGGACATCGGCGGCGACTGGTACGACGTCATTCCTCTGTCCGCTGAGCGAGTGGCCCTCGTCATCGGAGATGTCATGGGCCACGGTCTGGCCGAGGCCGCCACCATGGGGCGGCTGCGCACCGCCGTGCACACGCTCGCCCACCTCGAACTGCCTCCCGAGGAGATCCTGGCCCAACTGAACGAGGTCGTCAGCGATATGGGGGACGACTCCTACGCCACCTGTCTGTACGCCGTGTACGACCCCGTCTCGGGATGCTGCTCCCTGGCCCGCGCTGGTCATCCCCCACCCCTGATCGTGCGGCCCGACGGAAGCGTGGAGTGCCTGGATCCGACGCCCGATCCACCGCTGGGCGCCGCCGAGCCCCCGTTCGCCACCGTGGATCTCCAGTTGGCCGACGGCAGTCTGCTGGTGCTGTACACCGACGGTCTGGTGGAGTCCGCTGCGCGCGACATCGACACCGGCATCGCCGAGTGCACCCAGGTACTCACCAGCGAGTACGGCCGACTCCTCACCTGTCCTCCCGACCGTCCGCGCATGAGCGGCCGGAGTGCGCGCAGCGAGCACGGGGTGGACCACGACCGGCTCGACCGGCTCTGCGACCTCCTGGTCGGGGTCATGCTGCCCGCGAAGCTGCTGACCACCGACGACACCGCCCTGCTGATCGCCCGGCTCCACGGACTGGGGACCGGGAACACCGCGGGGTGGACGCTGCCGGAAGACCCGGTGGCCGCGGGTCTCGCCCGCACCCATGTCCGCGAACAGCTCCGGGCATGGGGGCTCGACGAGCTCGTCGCGACCACCGAACTGCTGGTCAGCGAGCTCGTCGCCAATGTCGTCCGGCACGCCAGAGGACCGACCCGGCTCCGGCTGATCCGGGGCGAATCGCTGATCTGCGAGGTCTCGGACGGCAGCGCCACCACTCCCCGCATCCGCCGGGCCGCCGAGACGGACGAGGGAGGGCGGGGGCTGCAGTTGGTCTCCGCCCTCTCGCAGCGCTGGGGGACCCGCTACACCGCCGAGGGCAAGTGCATCTGGACGGAACAGCCCATCGGGTGGCCCGGCGCACCACCATGAGGGCGCCCCAGGGGCCGGCGTGCGTCAGCCGAAGGCGAGCTCGCCGCCCCGGGCCTCCAGGATGGCGCCGGTGATGTAGCTCGCCCGGGAGGAAACGAGGAAGAGCACGGCTTCGGCGATCTCCTCGGGCATCGCGGGCCGGTCCAGGACCGTGGCCCGCGCCACGGTCCGCAGGGACTCCTCCCCCATCTCGGAGGTGCCCGGCGTGCGGACCGGGCCCGAGCGGACGGCGTTGACCCGGACTCCCCGGCCGCCGAACTCATCGGCCCACACCCGGGTCAGCAGCTCCAGCGCGGCCTTCGAGGCGCCGTACGCCCCGGCGTTGCGGGCGGGGGCACCGGCGGCGATGGTGCTGAGGTTGACGATGGCGCCGTGGCCCCGGGCGGCCATACCCGGTGCGAGCCGCCCCACCAGCAGAAGCGGCGCGCGGGCGTTGATGGCCATATGGACGTCGAACATCTCGGACGAGGTCCCGGCGGTGTCCGCGAACCGGTAGACGCCCGCGTTGTTGACCAGGATGTCCACGTCCCCCGCCGCGGCGGCCAGCCGCCGCACATCGTCGGCCTCGGCCAGATCCGCCGCCACGAACCTGGCCGTGGCCCCCGCCGCGGACACCTCCTGGACCACGTCCGCGCCCCGGCGCGCGTCCCGGCCGTGGACGACGACCTCGGCCCCGAGCGCCCCCAGCCGCAGGGCCACGGCCCGGCCGATCCCCGCCGTGGCGCCCGTGACCAGGGCCGTGGCACCGGACAGCTCACCACTCATGCGGACACTCCTCACCGTAGGCCGGACACCGATCCACACCACACGCACCGGATGCTTACCGCACCCGCCCCCACCGGGCCGTACGGCTCGCCGCCCCGGGGGCTGAACGGACGTCCGCGCGGAGCCGCCGGATGACGCCGGGCCGACCTCGGCTTCGCCCATGACGCCCATGACGCCGATGACGCCGATGACGCGATCTTCCGCGTGGCGCTCGTCTTTGCTGTACTGCGGGGGTGCGGGAAACACGTTCAACCAGCCATGTCGCCCTGGTGACGGGGGCGAACCAGGGGATCGGCGCCGCGACGGCACGAGCGCTGGCGGCCCGCGGTGTCGCGGTGCTCTGCACCTATCTGCGACCGCCACCCGGCACCAGCGAGGGTGACGCCCCGGATCCGTACCACGCCGCGCGATCCACCGACGGGGAAGAGGTCGCGGCGGAGATCCGCCGGGCCGGAGGGCGGGCCGATGCCTTTGAGGCGGACCTCGGCGACCCGGCGGTTCCGGAGCGGCTCTTCGACCTCGCCGAAGACCGCCTGGGCCCGGTCGACATCCTGGTCAACAACGCCTCGGGGTGGATCCAGGACACCTTCACCCCCGATCCGGCCGACCGGTTCGACCGGCCGCTGCGCCCCGTCACCGCGGAGACCTGGTCCCGGCAGTTCTCGGTGGACGCGATGGCGCCCGCGCTGCTCATCGGCGAGCTGGCCCGCCGCCACCGGGCACGCGGGGCCGACTGGGGGCGGATCGTGGGCCTGACGTCGGGAGGGGAGCTGGGTTTCCCCGGAGAGGTGTCCTACGGCGCGGCGAAGGCCGCACAGACCGACTACACCCTCTCGGCGGCCGCGGAGCTGGCCGACCTCGGCATCACGGCCAATGTGGTGCAGCCGCCCGTGACCGACACCGGGTGGGTCACGGACGAGGTCCGGCGGTTCGTCGCCGCCAGCCCCACCCATTTCCATGTCGCCGATCCGGCCGAGGTCGCGAAGACCATCGTCTTCCTCGCCTCGGACGAGGCCGCGCTCATCACCGGAAACGTCATCACCCTTCGCTGACAAGGATTTTCGCCATTCGCCAGAGGAAGTCCAGAGGGAGTGGAGTGCAGAAGTGACTGACACGGGAACACACGGCCGTCGGCGCAGTGCGGCCTGGTTCGGTGCGAAGGGCCGGTCCGGGATGGTCTACCGGTCCTGGATGCGCAACCAGGGCTATACCAGTGAGGTGTTCGACGGCCGGCCGGTGATCGGCATCGCCACGACATGGTCGGAGTTGGCGCCCTGCAACAGCCATCTGCAGCGGGTGGCGGAGTCGGTGAAGCGCGGGGTGTGGCAGGCCGGTGGCTTTCCGCTGGAGTTCCCCGCGATGGCGCTGGGCGAGACGCTGATGCGGCCCACCGCGATGCTGTACCGCAATCTGCTGGCCATGGAGGCCGAGGAGCTGATGCGGGCCAATCCGCTGGACGGTGTGGTGCTGCTGTCCGGCTGTGACAAGACCACCCCCGGTCTGCTGATGGCCGCTTCCAGCGTCGATCTGCCGGCCATCATGGTCACCGGCGGCCCGATGCTCAACGGCAAGTACCGGGGCGGCGATGTGGGCTCGGGCACCCAGGTGTGGCGGTTCGAGGCCGAGTTGGCGGCCGGGCGGATGACCCAGGAGGAGTGCTTCTTCGCCGAGGGCTGTATGGCCCGGTCCGGCGGGCACTGCATGACCATGGGCACCGCGTCCACCATGGCGTCGATGGCCGAGGCACTCGGTATGCAGTTGCCCTATTCGGCGAGCTGGCCGGCGGTGGACTCACGGCGGTACGAGACGGCACAGCGCGCCGGGCAGCGGATCGTGGCCATGGTGGAGGAGGATCTGCGGCCGTCGCAGATCATGACCCGGGAGGCGTTCGAGAACGCGATCCGGGTCAACGCGGCCATCGGCGGCTCCACCAACGCGGTGATCCATCTGCTGGCCATCGCGGGCCGGCTGGGGGTGCCGCTGGCCCTCGACGACTTCGACGCGCTCGCCCGGGAGGTGCCCACGCTGGTCGATCTCCAGCCCTCCGGACGGTTCCTGATGGAGGACTTCTGCTACGCCGGTGGGCTGCCGGTGGTGATGCGCGAGCTGGGTGCGCTGCTGCACCCGGAGGCGACCACGGTGACCGGCCGTACGGTGGCGGAGAACGTCGCCGACGCCGAGTGCTGGAACCGCGAGGTGATCCGGACACTGGACGACCCGTTCCAGGAGGCGGGCACCGGCACCGCCGTACTGCGCGGCAACCTCGCGCCGAACGGCGCGGTGATCAAACAGTCCGCCGCATCGCGCCATCTGCTCAGCCACCGCGGCCAGGCCCTGGTGTTCGACACCCCGGAGGACTACCTCGCCGTGCACGCCGACGAGGACCTGCCGGTGGACGAGAACACCGTGCTGGTGATCCGGGGCAGCGGCCCGCGTGGCTACCCGGGCATGCCCGAGGTGTCCAATGTGGTGCTGCCGCCCAAGTTGCTGCGCAAGGGCGTCGAGGACATGGTGCGCATCTGTGACGGCCGGATGTCCGGCACCGGCTTCGGCACCGTGGTGCTCCATGTGTCCCCCGAGTCCGCCGTCGGCGGCCCGCTGGCGCTGGTGCGCGACGGCGACTGGATCACTCTGGACGTCCCGGCGCGCACGCTGACCCTGGAGGTGGGCGAGGAGGAGCTGGAGCGCCGACGGGCCGCCTGGGAGCCCCCGCCTCCGGTCGCCGACCGGGGCTGGAGCAGGCTCTACACCGAGCATGTACTCCAGGCCGACCAGGGCCTTGACCTGGACTTCCTGGTCGGCGGCAGCGGACATCCGGTGCCCCGCGAGTCCCACTGACCACTGACTCCCGGGGTCGTGTGGTGGTCCGCCTACGGATCACCACACGACCGTCGGTACGGTCACCGCGCGGCCACCGTCAATGGGCCAGGAGCCTGCGCAGCCACCGCAGCCGAGCCGCCCGCGCGTCCCGCGAGACGGCCGCCTGCGGTGCCATGCCCGCGAATCCGTGGAAGGCACCGGGCCAGACGTGCAGTTCGGCCTGTCCCCCGGCCCGCCAGATGCGGCCGGCGTAGTCGACGTCCTCGTCGCGGAAGGTTTCCGCGGCCCCTACGTCGATGAACGCGGGAGGCAGACCGGACAGATCCGTCGCGCGGGCCGGTGCCGCGTAGGGCGAGACGTCGTCGGTCCCGCGCGCCGCGCCGAGCAGCGCCGTCCACCCGGCCTCGTTGGCGGCCCTGTCCCACACCCCGACGCCGGTCATCTGCCGGGCGGAGGGCGTGTCGTTGCGGTCGTCCAGCATGGGGCACATCAGGAGCTGCCCGAACAGGGCGGGGCCGCCGCGGTCGCGTGCCAGCAGGGCGACGGCCGCGGCGAGGCCGCCACCCGCGCTGCCCCCGACCACGATGAGGCGCCCCGGGTCGATGCCCAGCTCGGCGGCGTGTTCGGCCGTCCAGACCAGACCGGCGTAGCAGTCCTCGACCGGCCCGGGGTGTTGGGTCCCCGGCGCCAGGCGGTACTCGACGGAGACCACGGAGAGCCCCAGTTCCTGGGCGAGGTCGAGCATCTCCGGCACGCCCGTGCGGTTGTCCCCGACCGTCATGCCACCGCCGTGGATGTGGTAGAGCGCCGGCACCTCCGTGGCCGCGTCCGCCAGGCGGCAGATCAGCAGCGAGACATCCGGCGCGCCCACCGGGCCGGGGACGGACCGCTCCTCGACCCGGAAGACCCCGTCGCGCTCCAGGGCCTCGTTCGTCACCGGCTCCATCCCGGGCACGTCCTGAGGGGGTGTCGCACCCGGATCGGCCCCGGAGCCGCCGGGCGGCAGGAGCTCATAGATGGCCGCGAGCGCCGTGGCGAGTTCCGGATCGAACGGCGGCGGTGGGCCGAGCGGTGCGGTGGCCGCCCGCTCGGGCGAGGTGTGCTCCATGGTCGGCTCCCAGAGGGCGTGGCAGGAGGATTTCCTATGGTCGGCCGCCCGCCGCCCCAAGATCAGCAGCCGCTCGGCGGATTCTACCGACCGGGTGGCGGGGCGGGAGGGTGGCCTGACGAACGGTCAGCCATCAGCCGTTCCAGCTCTCGTCGTACGGATCGCGCGGGGCCGGGACCGGCCTGGACCGGCTGACCTCGAGGTACGGGATGGCGCCGCCGCCCACCGGGTCCTTGGCCCGCTTGCGGGTGTAGGTGCCGATGACCTGGAGCCAGGTGTCGGGTTCCAGCACCGGGGGGACCCGTCCGGTCAGGCCGATCTTGACGGGCTGGGCGTCGGCGGCGCAGCAGTTGAGCGCCATGCGGACGAGGTAGGGGGTGCCATGGCCGTCGAGGGCGACAAAGCCGGTGATCTTGACCCTCCGGTGCTCCAGGGAGCGCCCGTGGTCGTACACCGCGCGCCCGGCGTAGTCGGCCACATTGAGCGGCAGCGGGTCCCCGGCGGGGAGGGCGGGGAAGCCCCAGGGGCGTTGCAGCGCCGTGCCGGTGTGCATGGCGGTGTACGAGCCGAGCGCGGGCGGGGCCACCAGGATGAGGGCGAACAGCGGGAGCACGAGGAGCCAGGAGACACGTGGTTCCCGGTGGGCGTGGCCGCCTTCACCCTCCCCCGCCTCCTCACCGGCCGGGTGCGGCCGCCGCTCGTACCAGACGGTGGCGACGGCGGCCGCCATCAGGACGACACCGGCCGCGAGGAGCAACGGGCGCAGCCCCGCCTTCACATAGCGCAGATAGAGGTCGGTGGATCCCGCCCGCAGCACCGCCCCGCCGACCAGGAACAGCACGATCGCCTGAGCCTTCCGGTTCACAGCAGCACCGCCCCGACCAGGGTCGACACCAGGACGGCGAGGACGAAGGTGGCGGGCGCGAACCGCAGCGCGAAACCGCGGCCGAACGTGCCGGTCTGCATGGCGAACAGCTTCAGGTCGATCATCGGCCCGACGACGAGGAAAGCCAGCCGGGCGGTGAGCGAGAACTGCGACAGGGACGCGGCCACGAAGGCGTCCGCCTCGGAGCAGATCGACAGCAGCACCGCGAGGACCGCCAGGGCCAGGATCGACACGACCGGGTCATCGGCGGCGCCGCGCAGCCAGCTCGCCGGGACCACGGCCTTGAGGGTGGCCGCGGCCATCGCGCCGACGACGAGGAAGCCACCGGCGTGCATCACATCGTGGCGTACGGAGGCCCAGAACGCGGCGCCCTTTCCGTGGCCGTGGAAGGCGGGGCGGGCCGGTGGGCGCAGCCAGTCGGCCCGCCCCAGCCGCTGCCACAGCCAGCCCATCGCGCACGCCACGAGCAGACTCGCCACGAACCGGGCGAGCACCATCTGCGGCTGGCGGGGGAACGCGACGGCGGTGGCGGTCAGCACGATCGGGTTGATCGCCGGGGCGGACAGCAGGAACGCCAGCGCCGCCGCCGGGGTGACGCCCCGGCGCACCAGCGCCCCGGCCACCGGTACGGAGGCGCATTCACAGCCGGGCAGCACCGCCCCGGCCACGCCCGCCACCGGCACCGCGACGGCGGGCCGCCGCGGCAGCGCGCGGGCGAAGAACGACGGCGGGACGAACACCGCGATGAGCGCCGACAGCAGCACCCCCAGCACGAGGAAGGGCAGGGCCTGGAGGACCACCGCGGTGAACACGGTCATCCAGCTCTGTGCCACCGGAGCCGACAGCGCCCGGCGGACCGGCCCCTGCGCGACCACCACCAGGAGCAGCAGCATGATGAGGCCGAGGGAGGAATCGAACCGCCCGCCCCGCGGATCGCCCGCGTCGCGGCGGCCGGCCCCGGTCGGGGCCGCTTCGGTCGTGGTGGTCACGGGTGGGGTACCTCCGGCGTCGAGGGTGCGTGGCGCGGTTCCCCGCCCCCTCCAGTACGCCGGTTCGCCCCCGTGTGCTCACCGCGGCCACCATGAGCCGGAAGTCCCCCTGGCGTCCGCCGCTTCGCTCAGCCGGTCCTCACCCACGTGCCCAGGTCGGCGGAGCGGGTCATGGCGTCCAGCACGGTGGCGCTGTGCACGGCGTCGTCCAGGGTGGCGCCGTGGGCGGTGCCCTCGGCGATGGAGCGCAGGAAGTGGTACGCCTCGATCACCTTCAGATCGTCATAGCCCATGCCGTTGGCCGAGCCGGGCTGGAAGGCGGCGTACTCACCGTGCCCGGGGCCGACGTACACGGTGGAGACGGGCTGGTCCTGGTACGCGGTGCCACGGCTGACACCGAGTTCGCCCATGCGCCGGAAGTCCCAGAAGACCGCGCCCTTGGTGCCGTGGATCTCGAAGCCGTAGGTGTTCTGTTCGCCGACCGAGACCCGGCACGCCTCCAGCACCCCGCGGGCGCCGGAGGCGAAGCGCAGCAGACAGGAGACGTAGTCCTCGTTCTCCACCGCGCCCAGCTCGCCGCCGGTGGCCCGGGTGTGACCGGCGGTGGCGCCGGTGGGGCGGGCCCGCTCGGGCACGAACACGGCGGTGTCGGCGGTGAGCGCGTCGATCTCGCCGAGCAGGAAACGGGCCAGGTCCACCCCGTGCGAGGCGAGGTCGCCGAGCACTCCGCTGCCGCCACGCGCACGTTCGTACCGCCAGGTCAGGGCCCCCTCCGGGTGGGCGGCGTAGTCGCTGAAGAGGCGGACGCGGGCATGGGTGACGGCGCCGATCTCCCCGGCGGCGATCATGGCGCGGGCGGTCTGGACGGCGGGTGCGTTGCGGTAGTTGAAGCCGACCGCGCCCTGGACCCCGGCCTCGGCCACGGCCCCGGCGACCGCGCGGGCGTCGTCGGCGGTGAGCCCGACCGGCTTCTCGATCCAGATGTGCTTGCCCGCCCGGGCCATGGCGACGCCGATCTCGCGGTGCAGGAAGTTCGGCGCGGCGATGCTCACCGCCTGGACGCGGGGGTCGGCGGCGACCTCCTGCCAGTCCCGGGCGGCGGTGGCGAAGCCGTACCGCCCGGCGGCCTCCTCGGCCCGTCCGGGCACCTCGTCGGCGACGGCGACCAGTTCGGGCCGGACGGACAGCTGCGGGAAGTGGTGCGGCAGCCGGACGTACGCCTGGGTGTGCACCCGTCCCATCCAGCCGAATCCCACGACGGCGACCCCGAGCGTACTCACCATGACTGCCCTTCCTTGGACCGTTCCAGATCTCTCCCGGCCCACACTGAAAGCCCTCTCCGCAGGTGTCAACCCCTTTGACAACCGTGTCCACCCTATGGAACGGTCCAGGCCATGAGACCACCGACGATCCGCGATGTCGCCGAACGGGCCGGAGTGTCGAAGTCACTGGTCTCCCTGGTGCTGCGCGGCTCCCAGCAGGTGCGCCCCGAGAAGCGGCGGGCCGTCCTGGCCGCCGTCGAGGAGCTCGGCTACCGACCCAACGCCGCCGCGCGCAGCCTCAGCGAGCGGCGCACCCGGACCGTCGGGGTGCTCCTCAACGACCTGCGCAACCCCTGGTTCGTGGAGCTGCTCGACGGCCTCAACTCCGAGCTGTACGCGAGCGGTCTGCGCACCCTGCTGGCCGACGGCAGGCTCAACCGGCGGCTCGGCGAGGACCTCACCCACACCTTCACCGAGCTGCGGGTGGACGGCCTGATCGCCGTGGGCACGCTCCCGGACCCGGCGGCGGTGCGCACGGCGGCCGCGCGGGTGCCCACGGTGGTCGCGGGCACCCGCGAGCCCGTGCTGCCCGACGTGGACATCGTGGCGGGCGACGACGAGCTGGGCGCACGCCTGGCCACCGAGCACCTCATCGGCCTGGGTCACCGGCACATCGCGCATATCGCGGGGCGGGGCGGGGTGGGCGAACTGCGCCGCCGTGGCTTCGAGGCGGTCATGCGCGAGCGCGGCCTGTCCGGGTCGGCGACCGTGGAGCAGGGCGATCTGACCGAGGAGGGCGGCTACCGGGCCACGGTCCGGCTGCTGGGCGCGCCGCACCGGCCCACCGCCGTCTTCGCGTTCAACGACATGGCCGGGGTGGGCGCCCTGTCGGCCGCCGAGGAGCTCGGCCTGCGGGTGCCGGCCGACCTCTCCCTCGTCGGCTACGACAACACCTATCTCGCGCGGCTGCGCCATCTGTGGCTCACCACCGTGGACAACGCCGGTCATGACATCGGCCGCCGCGCCGCGCGCCGCCTGCTCGACCGGATCGCCGACCCCGCCCGTCCCGGCGAGGTGGCCCTCACCGCACCGGTCCTCGAGGTCCGCGGGACGACGGCGCCGCCGCGTTCGGCGGACTGAGCGCCGCACACCGGCCATTGACGCCCCGTCGGTCCCCTGCCTATCGTCCGTCCGAAGTACTGAGCGATGTCCGATATTTCGAGCATACTGCGGTACAGGAGTCGCCATGCGATCAACGGGACGTACCAGACGGGGCCTCGGCCTCACCGTGAGCGCTCTGCTCACCACCTCGCTCGCCGCCGCGTTGCTCACCGACCCCACGGCCGCCGGGGCCTCCTCCGCGGCCGTGACCGACTACTCGATCACCGTCGATCCGGACCGCGCGGGCCCGGAGATCGACGACGCGATGTACGGCGTCTTCTACGAGGACATCAACCGCGCCGCGGACGGCGGGCTGTACGCCGAGCTCGTCCAGAACCGCTCCTTCGAGTACGACACCGCCGACAACGCCTCGTACACCCCGCTCACCTCGTGGGCCGAGACCGCGACCGGCGGCGCCACCGGTACGGCCCGCGTGGTGGACGACGCGGCGCGGCTGAATGAGAACAACCGCGCCTACCTGCGGCTGGACCTCCACGGCGACGGCGGCGGCACCGGGGCGGGGTACGGCGTCACCAACTCCGGCTACAACACCGGCATCGCGGTCCAGGCCGGTAAGCGTTATGACTTCTCGGTGTGGGCCCGCACCGACAACCCCTCGGGCACCCCGCTGACGATCGGTCTGCACACCGCCTCGGGCTCCACCGCGCTCGCCACGCCGCTGCGCGCCACCGTGCGCGGGGACCGCTGGACGAAGTACACCGGGACGCTCACCGCGCACGCCACGGACACCACCGGACGGCTCGCGGTGACCGCGGGCGGTGGTGGCACGGTCCGGCTCGACATGGTCTCCCTCTTCCCCCGGGACACCTACAAGGGCCGCCCGAACGGGCTGCGCAAGGACCTCGCGGAGAAGATCGCCGCGCTGAAGCCGGGCTTCCTGCGCTTCCCGGGCGGCTGTCTGGTCAACACCGGAAGCCATAAGGCGTACGAGGCGCCGGGCTGGGAGCGCAAGCGGTCCTACCAGTGGAAGGACACCGTCGGCCCGGTCGAGGAGCGGCCCACCAACGCCAACTTCTGGGGCTACAACCAGTCCTACGGCCTCGGGTACTACGAATACTTCCAGTTCGCCGAGGACATCGGCGCCACCCCGCTGCCCGTGGTGCCCGCCCTCGTCACCGGCTGCGGCCAGAACAAGGCCACCGACGACCCCGAGCTGCTCAAGCGCCACATCCAGGACACCCTCGACCTGATCGAGTTCGCCAATGGGCCGGTGACCTCCACCTGGGGCAAGAAGCGCGCGCAGATGGGGCATCCGGCCCCCTTCGGCCTGGACCGTCTGGAGGTGGGCAACGAGGAGAACCTCCCCGACGCGTTCTTCGAGCGGTTCACCGAGTTCCGCGAGGCCATCGAGGCCAAGCACCCGGAGATCACGGTGATCAGCAACTCCGGGCCCGACGACAGCGGTGTCACCTTCGACCGCGCGTGGGAGCTGAACCGCGCGGCCAAGGTGAAGATGGTCGACGAGCACTACTACAACAGCCCGCGGTGGTTCCTGGAGAACAACAACCGCTATGACTCCTACGACCGCCAGGGCCCGAAGGTGTTCCTCGGCGAATACGCCTCGCAGGACAACCGCTTCGGCAACTCCCTCGCCGAGGCCGCGTATATGACCGGCCTGGAGCGCAACGCCGATGTGGTGAGGATGGCCTCCTACGCCCCACTGCTGGCCAACGAGGACTACGTCCAGTGGCGGCCGGACCTGATCTGGTTCGACAACGCCGCCGCCTGGGGCTCGACCAGCTATGAGACCCAGAAGCTGTTCATGAACAACGTCGGGGACCGGGTGGTGCCGAGCCGGGCGTCCGCCACCCCGTCCCTCCCCTCCGGCCCGATCACCGGCGCTGTCGGCCTGTCCACCTGGGCCACCAGCGCCGCGTACGACGATGTCCAGGTCACCTCGGCGGACGGGGCCACCCTGCTGAGCGACGACTTCTCCGGCGGCGACGGCAAGTGGACCAAGGCCACCGGGACCGGCTCCTGGCAGGTGCGGGACGGCGCGTACGTCCAGTCCGACACCGCCGCCGAGAACACGATGGTCACCGCGGGCGACAGCGGCTGGCAGAACTACGACCTGAAGCTGAAGGCCACCAAGCGCGCGGGCAGCGAGGGCTTTCTCATCGCCTTCGGGGTCAAGGACACCGGCAACTACTACTGGTGGAACCTCGGTGGCTGGGGCAACACCCGCTCCGCCGTGGAGAAGGCCACGGACGGCGCCAAGCAGACGATGGCCGAGGACGGCACGAAGATCGAGACGGGCCGGTCGTACGACGTGCGGATCGAGGTCCGCGGCCGGCAGGTGACGCTGTACCTGGACGGGAAGAAGTGGGGCGCGTTCACCGATGACAAGGTGGCCGAGCCGTTCCGCCAGGTGGTGACCCGCGACAAGGCCACCGGTGAGCTCATCGTCAAGGTGGTCAACGCCCAGGACGCCGCCGCCCGCACCCGGATCGACCTCGGCCAGGGAGTCAAGGTCCGGCGGACCGCACGGCTGACCACGCTCCAGGGCGACCCGGACGCGGTGAACACCGCCACCGATCAGCCCATCAAGCCGAGCGACTCCACCATCGCCGGTGTGGACACCACGTTCAACCACACCTTCCCGGCCAACTCCATCACGTTCATGCGGATCGCCACGCGGAAGTGAGGCGGGCTCGCGGCCGGTGACCCGAGCGGTCACCGGCCGCGGTCTCATCCGCGGCTCCGATCGCCGAACGCACCACCCGCCGCGCCCACCGCCAGGCCGAGGACGACCATCACCACATAGCTGTAGACCTCATGGCCGCCGGGGACGAGGAAGCGGACGAACCCCATGAAGTGGAGCCAGCCCCACCATTCGTGCAGTAGTCCGCTCCCACCGCCGACGACGAGGGTGAAGGAGAGCAGCTGCGACACGGCGGCGAGGGGGAGGTGCCGCACCCGCCGGGACTGGGCAGCCGATCTGGGGCTGATGCTCTTCGCCGCCTGCTTCGCCGCCGCCAGCTCGGAGTCCATACCGATCGCGGAGGACCTCGATCCGCTGTGGCTGACCGTCGATCAGGTGATCGGCGGGCTCGGAAGAGCTCGGCGCTGACGTACTTCGCGCTGATCGCCGGGGCCATCGGATGGGGGTTGTTCCGGCGGTCCCGGCAGCAGCTGATCGCCTCCCTGCGGGAGCGTGCCGAACTGGCCGTGGCGGATGCGGAGTTGCGGGCCGAGCGGGCCCGCCGGGAGGCGCGGGAGGAATCGCGCGGGAGATGCACGATGTGCTGGGACACCGGCTGACGCTGCTGAGCCTGCACGCCGGGGCGCTGGAGTTCCATACGAAGGCACCCCGGGAGGAGATCGGAAAGGCCGCCGGGGTGATCCGGGAGAGCGCCCATCTGGCGCTGGGCGATCTGCGTGAGGTGATCGGAGTGCTGCGCGCGGGGCCGCCGGAGGACGAGCGGCCCCAGCCCGAACTGGCCGGCCTGGCAGGGCTGGTGGCGGAGGCTTGGACGGCGGGCGGCCGGATCGATCTGACCGGGCCGCCCGACGGCCCGGCCCCGCCGCCCGTGGTGGGGCGCACGGCGTACCGCATCGTCCAGGAGGCGCTGACCAACGCGCGCAAACACGCGCCGGGAGCGGCGGTCACGGTGCGGGTGGCCGGAGGCCCGGCCGACCGGCTGACGGTGGAGGTGCACAACGCGCCGCCGCCCGGGGCGGCCACGGACACCGCCGGTGGCGAAGGCGGCCGTGGCGAAGGCTGCGGGCAGGGGCTGATCGGGCTGGCCGAACAGGCCGGGCTGGCGGGCGGCGGGCAGGAGGACCGGGCCACCGCCGCCCGGGCCCGGCTGGCACTGCTGGGCGAGCGGGAGCGGGAAGTGGCCCGGGCGGTCGGGCGGGGTCGGTCCAACGCGGAGATCGCCCGCGAGTTGCATCTGGCCCTGCCGACGGTGAAGGCCCATGTGTCGCGCATCCTGACGCGGCTGGACCTCAACAACCGCGTCCAGATCGCCCTGCTGGTCCATGACGCCGAACGCGTCGGACGACGGCTGAACGCCACTCCTGGCACCTCGGGATGTGAACGATGAGGGGCAATTTAAATCAGTCGCTTGACTTAAGCATGGCCCATGGGGTTGCCTGATCTTGTCGATGACCGCCCCGCCCCGGACCGAGGGAGAGCGTCGTGACTCCAGGAGACGGCGAGCAGTTGCTCAGCTGTCCGATCCCCAGCGATACGGCGCTGGGACCACCCGCCGAGTGGGCCCGGCCGCGGCAGCGGGGCCTGGCCGCGGGCGGGCTGCGCGACCTTCCGGTGCGGTGGTGACCATGGCGGGCAGGACCGTACGGCACGAGCGGGCCGATGCCACGCGCGGGGCGATCCTCGCCGCCGCGGAGCGGCTGTTCGCCGAGCGCGGGGTGTACGCGGTCTCCAACCGCCAGGTCAGCGAGGCCGCGGGGCAGGGCAACAACGCGGCGGTCGGCTACCACTTCGGCACCAAGGCCGACCTGGTGCGGGCGATCGCCCGGCAACACGCCGAGCAGGTCGAACGGTTGCGCCTGCGGATGCTGGACGAGATCGGCGACTCCACCGACGTACGGGACTGGGTGGCCGCTCTGGTGCGCCCGGTCCTCGAGCACCTGGCGGAGCTGCCCAGCCCGACCTGGTACGCGCGGTTCTGCGCCCAGGTGATGACCGATCCCGCGCTCCACGAGATCATGGCCGATGAGTCCCTGGCATCTCCCGCGCTGCGGCGGACCGTCGAAGGGTTCAACCGGTGCCTCCCCGAGCTGCCGATCGAGGTGCACATCGAGCGCGGGGCCATGGCGCGCCATCTGATCCTGCACATGTGCGCCGAGCGGGAGCGCGCGCTCGCCGAGAACACCGCCACGCCCCGGTCCAGCTGGCACGACGCCGCCACCGGCCTGATCGACGGGATCGTCGGGCTGTGGCTGGCGCCCGTCACCCGCTGATCGCGGCCTCCCACACACCAGCGGCCCGTCGAGGGCCGTCGAGGGACAACGGGGGTTCCACCACACGCCTCGAACGAAGTGAGGGAACGATGACCAGCACAGTGAACCCGGTGGACGAGCGCGCCGCGCGGGCCCCGGAGTTCCCGATGGCCAGGGCGGCGGGCTGCCCGTTCGACCCGCCCCCGGCGCTGCGGGACCTGCAGCAAGAGGGCCCGCTGGCGAGGGTCCGCCTGTGGGACGGCAGCACACCGTGGCTGGTGACCCGGTACGCCGATCAGCGGGCGCTGCTGGGCGACCCGAGGGTCAGCGCCGACATCCACCGGCCCGGCTACCCCCGCCAGGCCCCGATGCCGCCCGGAGGTACGGGGGTCAGCTTCATCCTGAAGGACGACCCGGAGCACGCCCGGCTGCGGCGGATGGTGACGGCGCCGTTCGCCATCAAGCGGGTGGAGGCCATGCGGCCCGGTGTGCAGAAGATCGTGGACGACCTGATCGACGAGTTGCTGGCCGGTCCGAACCCGGTGGACCTGGTGGAGGCGTTCGCCCTGCCGGTGCCCTCGCTGGTCATCTGCCAACTGCTCGGAGTGCCCTACGCCGACCACGACTTCTTCCAGGACAACAGCAAGGTCATCATCAACCGGAACGTCACCCCAGAGCAGCGCTCGGCCGCCCATGGCAACCTGATCGGGTATCTGGACGGCCTGATGGGCGAGAAGATCGCCCACCCCGAGGACGATCTGCTGTCCGGTCTCGCCGAGCGGGTCACGGCGGGCGAGCTGTCCCGCAACGAGGCGGCGCAGATGGGTGTGCTGCTGCTGATCGCGGGCCACGAGACCACCGCGAACATGATCGCGCTCGGCACCCTCGCCCTGTTCGAGCACCCCGGGCAACTCGCCCTGCTGCGCGACACCGACGATCGCCGGCTGATCGCCTCGGCGGTGGAGGAGCTGCTGCGCTATCTGCACATCACCCACAGCGGGCGGCGCCGGGTGGCGGTGGAGGACATCGAGATCGGCGGGGAGGTCATCCGCGCGGGCGAGGGGCTGATCCTGGCCAATGACATCGCCAACCGGGACCCCGGGATGTTCTCCGAGCCCGACCGGCTGGACCTCCGGCGTGACGCCCGCCGCCATGTGGCCTTCGGCTTCGGGGTGCACCAGTGCCTGGGCCAGCCACTGGCCCGGATGGAGCTCCAGGTCGTCTACGGCACCCTCTACCGCCGCATCCCCACCCTGCGACCGGCCGTCGAGCTGGAGCGCATCCCGTTCAAACACGACGGATCGGTCTACGGCGTCTACGAACTGCCCGTGACCTGGTGACAAAGGAGAAGCTGATGAAGGTGACCGTCGACCAGGACAGGTGCGTGGCCTCCGGCCAGTGCGTGGTGGCCGCGATGGAGGTGTTCGACCAGCGCGACGAGGACGGCATCGTGGTGCTGCTCAACCCCGAGCCCCCGGCCGAGCAGGCCGAGGACGTCCGGCACGCCGCCGCCGTCTGTCCGGCCCTGGCCATCGAGATCCAGGACTGACGACCCGACACGCGGGCAGCGCATGGGTCGGTGGAGACGGCCTCGTCCGCCTCCACCGACCCGTCGGAAAGAACACCTACGGTGAGCGCGGCACTGATCGCCGCGAGGAGAGGAACACGTGAGCAGCACCGGACTCGAGGGTCGTGGCGTCATCGTCACCGGAGCGGGATCGGGAATCGGCCGGGCCACCGCCCTGGCGCTCGCCCGGGAGGGGGCGCGGGTGCTGGTCGCGGATCTCAACCGGGACGGCGCCGAGCAGGTCGTCGCGGCCATAGGGACACAAGGCGGCACGGCCCGGGCCGTCGTCGGCGACCTCGGCGACCAGCGGGTGGTGGATCAGGTCGTGGCCACGGCCGTGGAGGAGTTCGGCGGCCTGGACGTCCTGGTCAACAACGCCGGCGTCATGGACCGCTTCTCGGCGGCCGCGGACACCGACGACGCCGAATGGGACCGGGTCCTGCGGGTCAATCTGACGGCGCCCTTCATGCTCACGAGGGCCGCGCTGCCGCACATGCTGGCCGCGGGCCGCGGTGCGATCGTGTTCACCGCGTCCGAGGCCGCGCTGCGCGGCAGTGCGGCCGGTACCGCCTACACCGCCTCCAAACACGGTGTCGTGGGCCTGGTGAAGTCCCTCGCCGTGATGTACCGGGACCAGGGAATCCGTGCCAACGCCATCGCCCCGGGCGGCACCGCGACCGGCATCCGGGTCGACGCCCGGGCCGGGGCTCACGGCCCGGCCGTCCTGGGGGCCCACGCCGCGAGCGTCGGCAGGATCGCCACGGCCGAGGAGCAGGCCGCCGCCATCGTCTTCCTCGCCTCCGACGCCGCCAGCAATGTCAACGGCGTCATCCTGCCCGTGGACAACGGCTGGTCCGCCGTCTGACGCAGTGGCGAACCGATCACACTGGCCTGTTTTCGATGTTGCTGAAGTTGAGTACAGCTCAATAGAGTGGTTGTTGAGATTTAAAGGAAATTGTCACAGCTTTCCCACGGCATCGCGCTCCTGGAAGGAAGGCACTGTGCACAACGAAGCTCTCCACTCTTCCGAGGCCCTCGACTACCTCGTGATCGGCGCCGGCCCCGCCGGCCTCCAGCTCGGACACCAGTTGGCAACGGCGGGACACCGCTACCGGATCCTGGAAGCCGGAAGCAGTCCGGGCACCTTCTTCCGCACGTTCCCCCGCCACCGCCAACTGATCTCCAGCAACAAGGTGCACACCGGCATCGACGACCCCGAGTTCAACCTCCGGATGGACTGGAACTCCCTGCTGTCCCCGGATTCCGAGCTGCTCTTCACCCGTTACAGCAAGCGCTACTTCCCGGCCGCCGACGACTTCGTGCGCTATCTGGCCGACTTCGCCGAGGCGTTCGACCTCGACATCGCCTATGACACCCGGGCGGTACGGATCCGCCGCGACGACGCGGGCTTCATCGTCACCGATCAGCACGGCACCGACCACCGCGCCCACCGGCTGGTGATGGCCACCGGAGTGAGCCTCCCCTACATCCCGGATGTGCCGGGCATCGAGACCGCCGAGAACTACACCGTCGTCTCGGTGGACCCCGACGACTTCACCGATCAGCGCGTGCTGATCCTCGGCAAGGGCAACTCCGCGCTGGAGACAGCCGACAACCTCATCGAGACGGCCGCCGTCATCCACGTGGCCGGACCGCACACCCTGCGGCTGGCATGGAAGACCCACTATGTGGGCCATCTGCGCGCCGTCAACAACAACTTTCTCGACACCTACCAGCTCAAGTCGCAGAACGCCGTGCTCGACGGCAATGTGCTCTCGATCGAGAAGGAGCCGGGCGACCGCGGCCGGTACCGCGTGCGGTTCAGCTTCTCCCGGGCGGACGAGGTCGTGAAGGAACTGAGCTACGACCGGATCATCGTGTGCACCGGCTTCCGCTTCGACGCCTCGCCGTTCGACCCCGAGTGCCGTCCCGACCTCGTCATCAACGACCGCTTCGCCGCCCTCACCTCGGCCTACGAATCGGTCAACGTGCCCGGACTGTACTTCGCCGGCACCCTCACCCAGCAGCGCGACTTCAAGCACTCCACCAATGGCTTCATCCATGGATTCCGTTACGGCGTACGGGCGTTGAGCCGCATCCTCGACGAACGCCACCATGGCCGGCCCTGGCCGCACCAGCCGCTGGCCCCCGAGCCGTCCGCACTGGCGGACGCCGTGGTGGCGCGGGTCAACCGGAGTTCCGCGCTCTGGCAGCAGTTCGGTGTGATCGGCGACCTGCTGGTCGCGGTGGACGGCGGCCAGAGCCGCTACCACGAGGAGGTGCCGGTCGCCTACGCCCATGAATCCCCCCTGACGGCGGGCGCCGACTACTTCCTCGTCACCCTGGAGTACGGCCCCGACCACGACAAGGTCGACCCCTTCGACATCACGGTGCGCCGGGCGGCGCAGAACTCGGTCGGGGAAGCCTTCGACGCCTCCTATCTGCATCCGGTGATCCGCCACTTCCGGGGCGGTGAGCTCCTCGGCACCCACCACATGGCCGAGAACCTGGAGAACGAGTGGAACCACCCGAAGGTCCACCACGCCCCGCTGGTCGAGTTCTTCGCGCGTGAGCTGGACGCACAGCCCACCGGCGCGGGGCGGTGACACCGCCCCATGCTGATGACCGTCCAGGACTTCGAAACCGCCGCCCGGAGGAGACTCGATCCCGTCCACGCCGACTTCATCGCCGGCGGGGCGGGGGACGAGATCACCGTACGGGCCAATGAAGAGGCGTTCCGGCGGCTGCGGCTGCTGCCCAGGGTGCTGCGCGGCAGCGCCGAGCGGTCGCTGGACATCACCGTGCTCGGCAGCCGGGCGCGGACACCGGTTCTGCTCTCGCCGACCGCCTTCCACAAACTCCTCGACGATGAGGGCGAGTTGGCCACCGCACGCGCCGCCGCCGCCGTCGGCGCCATCATGATCGTGAGCATGGCGTCCACGGTGGCGGTGGAGGACATCGCGGAGGCCACCCGGGGCACCGGTGAGGACGGCGACCCGGCGCCCCTGTGGTTCCAGCTCTACCTCCAGCCCGACCTCGAGTTCACCCGGACTCTGGTGCGACGAGCCACCGACGCCGGATGCACGGCGCTGGTGGTCACCGTGGACTCCCCGGTGCGCGGCGCCCACGAGCGCGACCTGCGCAACGGCTTCCTCGATCTGCCGGACGGACTGCGCTGCGAGCACATGGTCGAGCCGGGCGAGAGCGGCCGGGTGCGGCCGATCGCCATGTCGCCGGAGATCTCCTGGCAGCACATCGACTGGCTGCGTGGAATCACCTCGCTGCCCATTCTGCTCAAGGGCGCCCTGCACCCCGAGGACGCCCGGCTGGCGGTGCGCCACGGTGTGGACGGGCTGCTGCTGTCCAACCACGGGGGCCGCCAGCTGGACACCGTGCCCGCCACCATCGAGCTGCTGCCCGAGATCCACGCGGCGGTCGCCGGTCGGATCCCGATCGTGCTGGACGGCGGTGTGCGGCGGGGCACCGATGTGGTCAAGGCACTGGCGCTCGGCGCGTCCGCCGTGGGCATCGGCCGGCCGGTGATGTGGGCCCTGGCCGAGGGCGGGGAGAAGGGCGTACGGCGGCTGCTGGAGCTGCTGCGCGAGGAGGTCGACCACGCTCTGGCGCTGTGCGGCGCCTCCGGTGTCCGGGACCTCACCCCGGACCTGGTGCGCGCCCCGGCCTGGCCGGACACCGCCGCGTATGCCGCCCGGCCCGGTGGAGCGGTCTCATGAGCCGCCTCGGACGCCCGGCCGCCGGTGCGGCGGCCGTGGCGCTGACGGCCAGCCTGCCGTACTGGCTGCCCCGGCTGGTGATCGCCCTGCGGGTGCGCCTCTTCGCCCGGGTCAACGGCGAGGAGGGCATCCCGGCGCCCGGCCGAGAGGTGCCCGTCGAGGAGTTCAAGCGGGTCTACGGGCATCCGGCCGCGAACGGCCGCAGCCGTGGCGCCGCCCTGTCCGACCTCTTCTGGTACTGGCTCTCCCCCGGCCCCGAGGTCCACCAGGAGCATCTGGAACCCGGCCCGCGGTACGACGACGTGGCCAGGACCACCCGGCAGATCCTCGCCGGGCTCTCCCGCGAGCGGTGGAGCGAACTGGTGGGCCGCTGCACCCGGCGGGTGCTCGATGAACTCGACGAACAGGCCGGCGGATACGGCGCCCGGGAGCACCGGGTGCGACTGCGCGATCTGATGATGCCGGTGTGGGCCGAGGTCTACTACGAGGTGGTCTTCCGCGAACCGTGTCCGCGCCACGTCCGGGACCTCATCGTCGGCAACGCCGACGACGTGGTCAGCGCCCTGAAGTGCACCAGCCTGCGCCATATGGACCGGCGGGACCGGCTCACTTCGTATCTGCGCGAACGACTGGCGAGCGCTCCCCCACCGGTGCCGCTGCCGTCGCTGCTCACCGAGCGGGAGCGGGCGTACTACCTCCAGGGCACCTTCTTCAACACCGCCGTGGTGCAGACGTCGGAGGCGATGGCCCATCTGCTGCTGGCCCTCGCCACGCACCAGGGCGTCCAGGACCGTCTGCTCTCGGGCGAGGAGAGCGACGGCTACCTGGACCATGTCATCAACGAAACGCTCCAGCACTTCCCGCTGTTCGGCGTGGCCCACCGCATCACCACCGACGAGATCCCCCGGGCCGGAAGACCTCCGATACCGGCGGGCTCGGTCCTGCTGTTCAACTACCCCGAGTATCAGCGGTCGGGAGTCACCGGGCCTCAGCGGTTCGACCCCGGGCGTTGGCTGTCCGCGGACACCCGGCCCTCCGCCTTCATCCCGTTCGGCGTGACCGCCAACCGGCCCTGCCCGGCCCGTGGTTTCGCCGTACTGACCATGCGGGTGGCGGCCGAGGAGGTCCTGCGGCGCTTCCGGCTGGCGTCCACGGTCGAGCACACCCGGTCGCTGCCCAGCCGCGGCCCCTGTCTGCTGATCCCGCACACCCCCCGGCGGACCTCGGTGGCCTGGCGACCGGCCACGCGGGCGGCGCGGCTCGCGGGGATGCGGCTGGGCGACCGGTGGGGGGCGATCCCCCGCAGCCTCACCCAGCTGGTGCTCGGTGGCTACATGGTGTGGGACGCCCAGCGCCAGGGGCTGTGCCGGAACCACTTCGCCACGACGTCCGGTGACGCCGCCGTACCCGCCGTCGCCGGCAGCCGATGAGGAGGGTGAGACGATGACTCCCACAGAGCTCGCCCCCGCCTTCTTCATCGCCGCCGTGGTGATCCTGCTGACCTGCCGTCTGGTGGTGCTGGTGATGGGCCGGTTCGGCCAGCCGCCGGTGGTCGGGGAGATGATCGCCGGTGTGGTGCTCGGCCCGTCGCTCTTCGGTCTTGTGGCGCCGGACGCGTCGGACGCGGTCTTCCCGCCGGAGCTCAAACCGGTGCTGTACGTGGCCGGGCAGATCGGCCTGGTGGCCCTGATGTTCCACGCGGGGTACGAATTCCGGGCCCACGCGGGGCGCGGGCTGGCCGGAACCGCGGTGACGGTCTCCGCCGCCGGGGTGCTGGTCCCGCTGCTGCTGGGCGTGGGACTGACCTTCGCGGCCGATGGCCACGTCCCCATCTTCGTCGACGGGGTCTCGGTCTGGGTGACCGCGGCCTTCGTCGGGGTCGCGCTCGCCATCACCGCCTTCCCGATGCTGGCACGCATCATCACCGAACAGGGGATCTCCGGGACGCGGCACGGGTCGCTGTCCCTCGCCTCGGGGGCCACCGATGACGCGGCCGCCTGGCTCATGCTCGCCGGGGTGCTGAGCGTGGCCTCGGAGAAGACCGGGCCGATCGTCAAGGCGCTGGGCGGTTCGCTGCTCTTCGTGGCCGTCCTGCTCCTGGTGGGGCGGCGGCTGCTGGCCTGGATCCTGACCAAGCCGGGGCTGAGCGACGAGTCCAGGCTGCTGTTCACGGTCGCGGTGCTGTTCTGCGGCGCCTGGTTCACCGACACCATCCAGCTGTACGCGGTGTTCGGGGCGTTCTGCATCGGCCTGGCCATGCCCCGCCACGAGGCGTCCGAGCGGGTGGTGCGGACGATTCAGGGAGCCACCCAGGTCATCTTCGTGCCGATGTTCTTCACCTACTCCGGTCTCAACACACGCTTCGACGTGTTCGCGGACCCCGCCGTGATGGCGTTCGGCGCGGGCTGCGTCGTGGTCGCGTCGGTCGGCAAGTTCGGCGGCTGCTGGGCGGCTGCCAAGCTGTGCGGGGAGCCGAGTGCGGTGGCGGTCCGGGTCGGCGCCCTGATGAACGCGCGCGGGCTGATGCAGCTCATCGCGCTCAACATCGGGCTGTCGGCCGGGATCGTCGGTGATGAGCTGTTCGCGGCGCTCGTTCTGGTGGCCCTGGTGACCACGGTCATGACGGTCCCGGTGCTCAACTGGCTGGACCGCCGCGACCGCGGGTCCGGGGCGGCCGGGGAGCCGAGCGGCACCGCGGCGGCGGTGCCGGCCGGGAGCTGAGCGCCACCTTCCGCACGGGAGAGGTCCCGGTGTGCCCACGGGCACACCGGGACCTCTCGGTCCGGTCAACCCCACACCGTCACGCCGTCTCCAGCGGCCCGGTGACCCGCGACAGCAGCGCCCGCTTGTCCGGCTTCCCGCTCGGCGCCACCGGCACCTCGGTCACGACGGTGACGGTGGCGGGGACACTCGCCTCGCCCAACTCCGCGGCGACGAGCGCGCGCACGGCGTCCAGGTCGGGTTCGCGGCCCTCGGCCGGGACGACGAAGGCGTGCGCGGCCTCGCCCGTGCGCTCGTCGGGCGCGCCCACCACATACGCCTGGTCGACATCGGGGTGGGCCGCCAGCGCGCGTTCGATCGCCCCGGCGTAGTGCACGATCGCGTTGATGATGACCACGTCCCGGGCGCGCCCGGTGAGCCGCAGAAAGCCCTGGTCGTCCAGGTGTCCGACATCGCGGGTGCGCACCCACCCCGCCCGCAGGACCTCCCGGGTCCGCTCCTCGTCCTTCCAGTAGCCCGCCATCGCCGAGTCGGTGCGCACCCATATCTCGCCGGTGGTCCCGGCGGGCACCGGCCGCCCCTCCGGGTCGCGGATGTCCATCTCCACCCCGGACCACGCCCGGCCCACCGAGTCGTACACCTGGTCCGGCCACTCGGCCATCTCGTCCGGGGTGAGCAGGGTGAGCATGCCGGTCTCCGTCTGCCCGTACCCCTGGTGGACCGCCGGGCCGAGCAGCCGGGCCGCCTCCGCGAGCCGGTGCGGGGCGAGCGGGGACCCGGCCACCAGCAGCACCCGGAGGCTGGAGGTGTCCACGCGGTCGGCGCGCAGGACGTCCAGCACATGGTGCAGCCGGGGCACGGTCATCAGACACGCGGTGATCCGGTGACGCTCGAAGACCTGGGGGAAGTCGAGCGGCGGTTCGGGGATGACGGCGGTACCGCCACCCATCAGGCAGACCCCGAGGTGCTCGAAGATCACCGCGCTGCTCAGGGTGCCGAAGAGCAGATACCGCTCGTAGCCCGCCGCGAGCCGCGTGGTCCGCTCGGTCCAACGCGCGGGCTGCCAGGCCCAGTTGAGGGTGAGCGAACGATAGCTGTGCGCACAGCCCTTGGGGCGTCCGGTGCTGCCACTGGTCAGCGTCACCAGGGCGATGTCGTCGGGGCGGCCCTGGGCGGTCAGCTCCCCCGTGGCCTTCGGGTGGGCGTCCAGGAGGTCCGGGCCCAGCCGTAACAGGGTCACCCCGCCCGCCGCGTCCAGCAGTTCGGGGGTGGCACCGGTCTCGTCGGCCACGAGGACGTCGATTCCGTCGGAGAGGACGTACACCAGGTGGGCCGGGGTCATGCCGGGCCGCAGCCCCGTCACCCGGCAGCCCAGCGCGTAGGCCGCCACCAGCAGTGCGAAGCCCTCGGGCGTCACATCGGTGGCCATCGCCACCGAACGGCCCGGGCCGAGTCCGGCCGCCCGCAGCCCGTCCGCGCTCCGGCCGATCAGCTCCAGCACCTCGCCGCGCGAGAGGACGCGCGAGCGGTGTTCGAAGGCGGGCAGCTCCGGCCGTGCGCGGAAGGCGTCAAGGAGGGCCTGGGGGAAGGGTGCCGTGATGGGCTCGGCGTCGTGGTGGAGAGATCTGTGGCCGGACGCTCCGGCTGACGTGTCCATGTGCGTCTCCGTTCGGGGGTGGTGCCCAGTGGGACGTGGTGGATCACCCGACACGATACGGCGGCACGGCCCGCCCGCGGCCACGGTTGCGGATCATCGGGGGCGCCGCGTCACCCACGACGGCACCGCGCCACCCCCGGGCGGCGTCCGCCACTCCCCCTTCACCGTCAGGCGGTCATTCACCACGCCAGACGTTGTCGAAGGCCGCTTCCTCGATGGCCCGCCGCTGCCGCTCGGCCTCCAGCTCCATCACGGCGTCGTTGACGGCGGCGAGCACGGTCACGGTCGCGTCGCCGACCGCGCCCGCGGCGTCTCCCGCGGGCTCCTCACGGATGCCGATGGCCGCCGCGAGGGTCGCGAGGACGGGCTCGTCCGAGGCCCAGCGGTCCGTCGCGTGGCGGCGGGCGGGCGAGTCGACCGGCACCGCCTGACCGGCGCGGAGCGGCAGCCAGCCGTGGCGCCGCCGGGTGATCTGTCCCGCATCCTCCAGGGCGTCCAGATACGCCGAGGACAGACCGCGGCCCCTGCGCCACAGCCACTCGCAGACCGGCTCGTGGGGCGACCGGCGAACGAGCGACGCCGCGGCCTCGTCCAGCAGGCGGTCCCCGGTGGGCGGGCAGAGTCCCGGCACGATCCGCTCGTCCTCGATCGCGAGCGCCTCGGCGCCGAGGAGGTCGATCAGCTCGGCTCCCGCGAGCGCGAGCGACAGGTCGCCCCGCTCCAGGGGGCGGATGGGCGCCACGTCCAGGGTGACGATCAGCAGGTCCCGCGGTGTGGTCATCAAACGCTCCGCTCGCCGTTCTCCGCCAACGATACGTTCCGAAGCGTAAGGCTGTCCGCCGACGTGGCTGCCGGGTACGCCGTGTCAGCGGCCGCTCAGGGGCCGGTGGCCCCCCAGGTGTGGGCCAGCGCGGCCGCCTCGCCACGCGAGGTGACACCCAGCTTCTCCAGGATGTTCGCCACGTGGAACTTCACCGTCGACTCGCTGATGTGGAGTTCCTGGGCGATCTGCCGGTTGCGCCGTCCGCGGGCCAGTCGCTCCAGCACCTCCAGCTCGCGCGCCCCCAGGACGTCCAGCGGATCCGCGCGGGCCGGCTGCGGCGGGCCCAGCGGCACGCTGGCCGTCACCGTGGTGCCCCACTCCGGGACCGCGTCCACGTCCAGCCGTCCGCCCAGCGCGGCCAGCCGCTCCCCGACCCGGCGGGCGTCCAGGGCGGTCCGCCTCAGGACGCCGGGGCCGTCGTCCCGTACGGTGGCGCGCAGCTCGCCCTCGCCGACCTTCCAGCCGATGTGCACCCGGTGCACCGGGCGCGGCGCGCCGTCCCGGCCCGGTCCCTGCTCGTCCAGCATGGCGTGCACCACGGCCCGCACCACCGCGCGGGCCGTATTGGCCACGTCGGCGGCGAGCAGCCGGTCCGCGCCCTCCTCGGTGCCGGGCGGGCCGAGGTCCAGCCGTACGGACAGGCCGCGCAGCTCCGGGCGGAGCGATTCGGCGAGCCGCGCGAAGGCGTCACCGGCCGGCTCCTCCACCAGCGCCTGATCGCGGTCGGTCCGGGCGCGCAGTTCCACCAGGGCGCTGACGGCGAGGTCCACCGCGCGGGTCCGGGCGGTCCGGTCGTCCAGATCCCGGCCGCGCAACACGCCGAGCAGGGCGGACAGGGCGGCGCCGTGGGCGTCGACGAGCTCGGCGATGGCCGTGGCCCGCGCCGCGGCCGCGGCCGCGGCCCGCGACGGGACCAGCGCCCCCGGCACCGCCTCGAAGGCCATCCGGTCGCGGTGCGCGGTCACCAGGTCCCACAGGTCGCGGGCGGCCGCCAGGGCCTCGGCCGGGACGGGGGTCTCCTCGGTCGTCACAAGGACGAGCAGCGCGCCCCGCGCGGTGGCGTCGCTGTGCACGGCCAGCACGGGCACCTCGGCCCCGGCCATCCACGCCCGGCCCTGCCAGGTTCCCTCGGCACGCGCCACCGGGGCGATGGCGGCCATCTCGGCGCTGGTGATGGCGGTTCCGGGGCCGCCGGGCGAGTCGCCGTGGGCCTTGAACGGTGAGTGCGGGCAGTTGCCGGAGAGCTCGGCCACCGCCCGGTGCGCGATCACCCCGGAGAGCGCGGCGGACAGGCGCGGCAGGATCTCGCCCAGGGGCGCCCGGATCACATCGACTGCGGCCGTGAGGTCCATGTCCGTCAGCGTAATGGGCCCGCCCCGCGGCCCCGGCCGTTCCTTGGGCCAGGTGGAACTGGCCGAAGGAACGGCCGGGGCGGGGCATGTCCCGGCCGAGGATGGCGTTGTCGGTACAAACGCCCCCTCAACAGGGCTGACGAGGGCTGACGGGAGTGAGTGAGATGAAGGCGATCGTCTACGAGGAGTACGGCGGCCCCGAGGTGCTGCGGCTGAGGGAGACGGAGGAGCCCCATCCGGGTCCCGGGCAGGTGCGGCTGAAGGTCATGGCCGCCGCCGTGAACCCCATCGACTACAAGATCCGCAGTGGCTGGATGCCGCAGATGGGCCCCGCCGCGTTCCCCGCGATCCCGGGTGTGGAGGCGGCCGGGGTCGTCGACGAGGTCGGTGACGGGGTCACCGATGTGTCGGTGGGCGATGAGGTGCTGGGCTGGACGGACACCGGGGCCTACGCCCCGTACGCGCTGGCCACGGATGTCGCCCCCAAGCCGGCCGGCCTCGACTGGGAGACGGCCGCGGCGCTGCCCGTGGCCACCGAGACCTCGGCACGGGTCCTGGACCTGCTGGGGCTGAAGGAGGGCGAGACCCTGCTGCTGCACGGGGCCGCCGGTGCGGTCGGCGGGGTCGGTGTCCAGCTCGCGGTGGCCCGGGGAGCCACCGTCATCGGCACCGCCTCGCCCGCCAACCACGACTATCTGCGCTCGCTCGGCGCGATCCCGGTGGCCTATGGCGAGGGCCTGGCCGACCGGGTGCGCGCCGTGGCGCCGAAGGGTGTCGACGCCGTCTACGACGCGGCCGGCCAGGGCGCCCTGCCCGTGTCGATCGAGCTGCGGGGCGGCACGACCGACCGCGTCGTCACCATCGCCGACCCCGCGGCCGCCGATCTCGGTGTCACCTTCTCCGCGGGTGGCGGCGGCCGCCCCACGGAGGCCATCGCCGACTACGCCCGGCTCGCCGCGGAGGGCCGGCTGCGGGTGCCCGTGGTGCGGAGCTTCCCGCTCGCCGACGCCGCCGAGGCCCATGAGCAGAGCGAGACCGGCCACAGCCGCGGCAAGCTCGTCCTGCGGCCCTGGTGAGCGCCGCCGTGGCCGCTGCCTCGGCCTAGGAGGCCGCGTTCATCAGGTCCAACGCGCTGTGCTGTCGTGCCGCGTCCGTCTTGTCCAGCGGTCCTGACCAGCGCAGTCCGTACTGGTCCAGGGCGTTGCGGTCGGAGGCGTAGGCGCGGTCCACCTGCCGGGTGAGGTAGGAAGTGTAGGGGTGGTCGGGCAGGGCCGCGTTCAGCTTGGCCAGCCCCCGCACATGGGCGCCCTTGAACGACGGGCCGTCGGCACCGCAGTCGCCGGTCTCGCAGGGGTCCCTGAGGATGCCGTCGGCCGTGTTGAGCTGGGACGACGTGGTGGCGGCTGTGCCGATGCGGCGGGCCGTGTCGAGCACGGAACCGTCACCGGTCGCCCGGTGCAGCTCGGTCAGGCCGCCGAGCAGCACACCCTGGTTGTAGGACCAGACCGCGCTGCCGTTGTTCTTGCAGGTGCCCAGGTCGATGCCGTCGTTGACCAGGTTCGAGGCGTTCACCATGCCGGTGCCCCGGAACCAGGTCCACTCCGCCTTCGCCCGCTGGAGATAGGCGGTGTCGCCGGGGATCCGGTTGTGCAGGGCGGCGTTGAGCTGGAGGTAGAGGGAGTTGGCGATGGCGTTCTTGTACGTCTTCGCCGTGCTCCACCACACCCCGCCGCCACAGGTGGAGTCCCAGTAGGAGGCCATGTAGTCGGCGTCGGCGCGGGCGGTGGCGAGATAGC
Organism: Streptomyces yongxingensis; assembly: GCF_055597465.1. Taxonomy (NCBI): domain Bacteria; kingdom Bacillati; phylum Actinomycetota; class Actinomycetes; order Kitasatosporales; family Streptomycetaceae; genus Streptomyces; species Streptomyces yongxingensis. The sequence continues at coordinate 10,001,697 of NZ_CM145717.1, read as the reverse complement.
GGGAGTCCCCGGTGAGGTCGTAGGCGGCCACCCAGGCCAGGCCCCACCAGCCGGTGTCGTCGATGTAGTCGTTGCGGAACTGCCCGCCCTGCGCACCGAGGTTGAGGTCGTAGGTGCGGGCGATCGCGTACTCGTAGCTGCGCATGCCCGTGACGCGGATGTTGTCGATGACGGCCGTGAGCGCGTTGGCCGAGTTCCACCAGCCGGTGGTGGAGAACAGCCCGGTGCCGTACGAGTAGAACGCCATCTGGGCGGTGGCGGCGGCCGTACGGCGGTCCCATGCGTTCCAGGTCGTACGGGCCCAGGGCGTACACGCGATGTCGGCGCGGTCACCGGCCTTGCCGCAGGCCCGCAGCGCGCCGATGCCATGGGCGCCCCAGTCGTCCACGTTGTACATCAGGGTGCGCCAGCCGCGCTGTCCGGCGGGGATGGCGGTGTTGCCGAGGCGGCTGCCGGAGGACCAGGTCCGGCCGCCGTCGAACGAGCGGTCCAGCCACACCTCGTCACCGGGGCTGCCGTTGTCGATGGAGGCCCAGCCCATCGCGTCGGTGTCGTCGAAGTGCAGGGCGATGGAGCGGGAGAAGAGGGTGGCCGTGACGGGGGTGCGGCTCTGCGGGGCGAGCGCCGGGTCGCGGGCGTCGCAGTACTTGTTGCACACGGTGGCGGACGGCGCCGCTTCGGCCGTGGCCGGGAGGAGTTGCGGGGCCAGCAGGGCGAGTGCTCCGGTGGCGAGCGTGGCCAGGCGGGTGCGCAGCGGTCTCTTGCGTCTCATGCCGTGCCTCCTCCCGGCCTAGTTGAAGGGGTCCAGGGTGATGGACGCCTGCTGCGGATTGCCGTCGTGGACGAGCGACTCGTGCTGGCCGACGTCGTCGAAGGCGAAGGCGTACGCCCTGCCGTCGGCCATCTGGCCGTGGATGGCGCGGGCGTAGTGGTTGGTCACGCCGTCCTTGTAGAACCCGGAGTCACCGGTGTCCGGCTGGTTGGGGTTGGTGAGCAGCGTGGTGCGGTTGTAGCCCGCGCACAGGGTCCGCGAAATCGGGCCGCGTACCTGGTCGTTGGGTGCGTCGAGCCGCTTGTAGCAGCCGAAGACGGAGTCGGAGTCCGGCTTCTGGAAGCTGGTGACCACGGCTCCCGAACCGTTGGTGAAGTTCATCACGTCGCCGGAGACCCGCCCGAAGTACTTGACGTTCGGCCGGTCGGCGAAGGGCGTGACCGTGAGGGTGGTGCCGGTGTACTTCTGCCACACCCGGTTGATGTAGTCGTCCATCGCGTTCGCGGGCAGGGCGCCCGCCTCGATGCCGTGCCCGGGTGACAGGGCCCGCAGGACGGTGCCGTCCGGGCGGGTCTGGATGAGCTTGCCCCAGCCGCCGGCCTGTGCGCGCAGTGCGTTGAGGACGCCGTTGTAGCCGCCGGGCTTGAGGTGGCCGGTGGTCTTCACGCTGCCGTCGGCGCCCCGCACACCCACCGCGTACGGCGCGGAGAACATGTCGACCTGGGTGCTGTTGATGTACAGCCCGGAGTCGTCGAGGGTGAACTCGCTCCAGTTGAACAGGATGTTCCGGTTGGGGTCGGAGGGGTTCTGCACGGCGGGCTGCACCAGACCGCCGGTGGTGAGCCTGAAGTCGATCTTCTGGCCGTAGGAGAAGTAGACCCGGCCGGAGAGCTTCGGGATGCGGATCGTCAGGGACTGGCCGGCCGCCGGTCCGGGGATCGACGCGTCGGGCGCCGGGGTGGGCGGGTTGCCGCCGGCGGGCCAGGGGTGGAAGGTCCCGGAGGCGTCGGCCCAGCCCTGCTGCCCGGTGGAGAGCAGGGTGCCGAGCGTATAGACGTAGATCTGGTCGCCGCGCCCGGAGTTGTTGGTGAACTTCAGCGGGATCGTGTTCGGCACGGCGGGCCGGGCGGACGCCTCGGGGGCCAGTGCGGTCATGCCCAGGGCCAGGAGCAAGGCCGAGGCCCAGCAGGGCAGGGTCCGGAATCGGGTGGAGACGCGTCTGGACATACGCCACCTCTCGCGCGGCCGCGGGGCCGCGTCTGCGGGGGAAATGAGGAGTGCATGTGAAGCGGGGGGTGCAGGGGGGTGCGGGGGGTGCGGGGGGTGCGGGGGGTGCGAGGTCATCATGGCAGTGAACATGACACTGGTCTAGACATACTCACGTGCCGACATCAGCGCATCGCCGAGTACCCCGCCGCCGTGATGGCCACGCCCGGGCTGGGTGCGCCCTTCATACGCCCCGGGCGGCCGGTGGTGCGCCGATCGCCTTCGACACCAGGCCCGGCAGATCCGCGAGGGAGTCCCGGATGATCGCCTGTTCCATGGCGAGGACGTCCGCTCCCGGCCTGATGCCCAGTTCCTCGGCGAGTACGTGCCGCAACTGCCGGGCCGCACCGAGCGCGTCGGCACGGCGCCCGGACAGACACAGCGCGATCATGAGCTGATGGCGGAAGGACTCGCGCAGCGGGTGGGCCGCGACCAGGATCTCCAGTTCCGGTACGACGTCCTGGGCGTGTCCCCGGTGCAGTTCGGCCCACACCCATGCCTCGGTGGCCGCGAGCCGCGCCTCCTCCAGCCGTACGAGTTCGGCTGTGATCGCTGGGATGTCCGGCACATCGGCGAGCAGGGGCCCCCGCCACATGTCCAGGGCCCGCCGCAGCCCCTCCGCCGCCTGCCCGGTCTCCCCCTCGGCCAGGGCCCCGCGCGCCGCCCGGGCGAGCGCCGTGAAGCGGTCGGCGTCCAGCTCACCGGAGTCCACCGCGAGCCGGTAGCCGGGCGGGCTGGTGAGCAGCCGGCTTCCGCCCCGCCCCGCCGGGCATCGCTCCGGCGGGGCCGCGGGAAGCGCGCGCCTGAGCCGGTGGACGTACTGCTGGACCAGCTTGGGGGCGGACTTCGGCGCCCCGCCCGGCCAGAGCTGCTCCAGCAGCTCCCCGGCCGGCACCGTACGGCCCGCGTTGACGAGCAGTACGGCCAGCAGCGCACGGCACTTGGCCTGGCTGACCATGCGGAAAGCGCCGTCCGGCCCGCGGACCTCCAGTGGCCCGAGGATGCGGTAGCGCACCGGTGCCGGGGTCATCGGCGTCCACCGTGACGGCGCCCGCCGCATCCGCCGCCGGCTCCGGGGGCGGCGAGGGTGAGGACATCGGGCACCCGGTCCGGTGCGACCACACGCAGCAGTCCGTATCCGATCCCGGCCGATCCGGTCATCAGTCCGGGGGTGGTCACTCCCATCGGGACGCCGGGACGGACGTCCCCGGCCAGCACCCGGTCGGCCACCAGGCGCGCCACGCGGGGGCCGAGGTCGTCGGTCTCCCCCAGCGCGGGACCGGCCGCGAGCAGCGTCGCCACCAGCCCCAGATCCCCGTGGCACAGCGAGTCGTTGCCCAGGCCCGTGCAGACGCCGTCCCGCAGCAGGTCGTCGCGGACGGTGGCCGCGGCGGTACGCAGGTCCTCCGCGAGCAGCCCATGGGCATCGGCGAGCCCCTCGACACCGAGCAGTGCCGCCCGGACCAGCCCGATACCGGCGGCACCGTGGCACCAGGCGTCCATGAAGGATCCCCGCGGCACGATGCTGCGCAGATCCGGCCAGTTGCCCCGCTCGGGGTCCAGACCGTGGCGTTCGAACCGGAGCGCCTCCTCGCACAGCCGGTAGTGGTGATCCTCGCCGGTCAGCTCGGCCGCGCGGGCCAGGGCGAGGGCGAAGCCGCTCGCCCCGTGGGACATTCCCAGCAGCGGCCGGTCGGGGTCGACCGCCGTCCGCCAGGCCACTCCGCCGGTCACCTCGGTCGCCGCCTTGGCGAGTGTGGCGGCGGCGAGCCGCAGCGCGTCCGCGGTGCGCTCGTCCGGACGCGTCCGGTGGAGTGCGGCCAGGGCCAGCGCCGCCCCGGCCGTTCCCTGCACCACATCGAGTTCGCGGTCGCCCTCGAACCGCCCGGCCAGCTCGGGAACCAGCGCGGCGGCCGCGTCCAGCAGTTCGGGCGTGTCCCACAGGGCGGCCAGGTGGGTGAGCGTGTAGACGGCGCCGCCCAGTTCGCCGAATCCCCCGATGCTCAGCGTGAAACGAAGGTGGCGGCCACGGTCGGGGCTGGTCAGCGCGTCCGCGAGCGATTCCACGATGCGTTCGGCCACGTTCCGGTACCGCTGGTCCCCCGTCATCGAGCCGAGGTGCGCGAGGAACAGAGCGATACCGCTCACCCCGTCGTAGAGGCTGATCCCGGCGGGCCCCGCGCGCCAGTAGCGCTCCCCCACGACATTGAGCGAGAGCCAGTGCGGGGGCTGGTCGTCGGTGCCGTGCACCGCGGTGTCCAGCAGCTCGTCCGCGAGGGCGGTCGCGGCCCGCAGGGCGAGCCGGGTGTCGAGGGGGCGGTCGGGCAGCTCCCTCGGCCGGGGGGCGGGCCTCCCCTGTGTGCCGAAGGTGAGGCCCGTCAGTGACGCGTCGATGCACCACTTCTGGCGGCGCAGATCGACGGAGCCCATGCGGCGGATCTTGGCGCGCACCGCCTCCATCCCGGAGGTGGCCAGGAAGCCGCGGACGACGACACCGTCCGCGTCGCACAGGTCGGTGGCCGACGGCGTGGTGTGAAAGGTCGGCACATCGAGCCGGGCGAGCTGGCGCTGTTCGCTGGTCAGCAGCTCGATTCTGCCCTCGACGCCCCGATGCCCGTCCGCGAGGCCGGCTTCGAGCACGTACTCCCAGTCCAGCGAGTCGCGCAGGACGTCCGGGTGCATCGACTCGGCGAGGATGCGGCTGTAGACCGAGGTGGGCCGGGGCACATAGCGCACGGCGTCCGCGGCGAAGGCGGCGATCGGGCCGTCCTCGGCGAGCAGTTCGTCCCGCTCGCGTTCGATGAGCCGGTAGGTGGACTCGAAGCCCTCCGCCAGGGACCGGCGGTACCGCAGCGGATCGACGGACGTTCCGCCCACGGAGGCCCGGTTGGCCGCGCCGGCGATGGGCATCCGCTCGCGCACCAGCCTCATCTCGTCGGTGCCCTGGCCGGCGTAGGTCGGCAGCACGCTCGGTGAGAGCTGGTCGCCGCCGCCCGCGAGCCCGCTGATCTCCGCGTCGCGCCAGCCCGAGTCATCCACCTCGATGATCCGCTCCGGCAGCAGCCCGATGCCCAGGACGGAGTCGTTGAGGACATCGGGCACCGCGCCGGCGATCCGCAGCACAGGGTCGGCCACCGCCCGGGACCGCCCGAGGAAGGTGGCCTCCAAGTCGACGAAGACCGGGTGCTCCCCCGCCGCGATCAGGTTCTGCAGATGCAGATCCGCACCGCAGATGGCGTGGAACAGCGCCAGATGGGCGCCCTGACGCCAGAAGAACCGGTCGGCCCCGGCCTCGTCGGCGCACGTCCCGGAGGCCACGTGCTCCACCCATCCGTACCCGGGGCGGGACAGCACCTCCACGGTGCGCAGCGGATGGCGCAGCCCCCGGTCGTTGAGCCGGCCGAGCAGGTCGTTGAAGTGGCGTTCGACGGCGACCGACCGCGGTTTGTAGACCAGCTTCGTACCGTCGGAGAGGGTGAATAGCGCGACCGACCGGCCGCCGTTGTGGGTGTCACCGGCGCCGAAGCCGATGTCCGTCACATCGCCGAGACCACTCCAGGAGCCGCCGAACACCGCGCGCAGCCGGGGCAGATCGGCCAGGAAGCGCTCGGCGAACTCCTGCCTCACATCGATCCAGTGACGCAGCGCGGCCACCAGTTCACGGGCCAGCACGGGGTATTCGGACAGGATCTCCAGCGCCCGCCCGGGGGTGCGGACCGTGGCCATGAACGAGGCGAACCGCTCCTCGGGGGTGGCCCCGGCCAGCTCCCCGGACACCCTGGCCACGTTGAGCTCCAGAACCAGGGCGCGGGACACCATGCCGGAGATCGTGTCCAGGGCGGGGAGGAGGAGGGGATGGTCCGAAGGCAGCCCCGGCACCCGGCGCCGTAGTTCCCCCCGGGCCCAGCGCAGCAGCGGGAGGGCCAGTTCGGCCGGGCCAAGACCGGACCGGGAACCGTGGTCATGGCCGTGGCCGTGGGCCGCCGCATGGACATGTCCGCGGACGTCGTCGTCGCCGTCCGAGGTGTGATGACGCCATGCCTCGGCGATCACCTTCAGCCACTCCGGTGCGGGCAGCCGCCCGGCGAGCGACTCCGCGGGCTCGCCCAGCAGGGTGATCAGCTCCTCCTCGGTGACGCCCGTGGCCGTCCAGCGCTCCAGCGGGTCCACGCCGGTGGTGGGCTTCCCGGCGGAGAAGAGGATGCCACCGCGCCATAGCTCCAGGCGGCGCAGCCCGTGCGCGCGCTGCTCGGCGGTGGCCGCCGCCGGAGCGCCCGGGCGCCGGTCGTGCAAGGGCACGCCTCGCCACCACGTCGTCGAGTCCAGGATGTCCTGCTGCCGATTCCTCATCTCTCCCCCTCTTTTGACGGCCCTGTCGCCCTCTGCGGCCCTGTCGCCGTGGAGCGGGCCCTTGCGGTCCGGCGCGGACCCCGTGGGGCCCGCGCCGGAATGGCTCATGGGTCACCGCGTCCGAGGACGCACCGGGTCAGCCACAGAGCCAGTCACAGGTGAAGCAGGTGCGGCAGGTCTTGTGACCGCACGTCACCCAGGTGTCGGTGATCCCCCCGCCCACGACGTTGTCCAGCCGCTGGTCGGTCAGCTCGATGGCACCCGCCGGGTGGGCGGGCAGTGCGCTGAGCTCCTCGGAGCTCAGCCCGGCGCGGAAGACCGGGTCCTTCCATGCCTTGGTGGTCCGGTTCATGGTTCCTCCGTTCGACGTGCTCTCATCGGTTCGTTCATGGACGTCACGCCGGTCGGCCCGGTGTGACACCGCCAAATCTGGGCGAGCGAGTTGGCCGGAAACCTTGCGGAAACCTTGTCCGCCGCCTCCCGCGGTGCCATCCGCACCGGTCAGGGGCGGAATGAACCGGCGGTGAACCGGGACCGAACCGGTGTGCCGCACGCTGCTGCGCCAGAGAACGCGGCGCGGGAGGAGACACTTATGAGCGGCAGGCAGGTGGGGGCGCGGGTGCCGTTCGTGGCCCAGATGAGCGAGGTCGAGTGCGGTCCCGCCTGTCTGGCCATGGTGCTCGGGGCGTACCGCCGCAGGGTTCCCCTGCGGGAGCTGCGCGCGGAGTTCGGGATGAGCCGCGATGGCGCGAGCGCCCGCCGGATCCTGGAGGTCGCGCGCGCCCACGGGCTCGAGGCCCGGGGGCTGAGGGTACGGCCGGACGCACTCGGCGCGGTGCGCAGGCCCGCCATCGCCCACTGGGACGACCACCACTTCGTGGTGGTGCGGGACGTCGGGCGCAAGGGGGTGCGGGTGCTCGACCCGGGCGAGGGACACGCCACCGTCTCCCATGAGGAGTTCCACGCGCGGAGCTCGGGCACCCTGCTGGAGTTCGCCCCCGGCCCGTCGTTCACCGAGCGGCGCGGGCCCCGGGATTCCTGGCCGCTGCGGCTGGTGCGCGACATGATGCGGATGGCACCGCGGTGGGCCGTCCTCGCGGTCCTGCTCTCCGGGATGGTGCAGTTACTCGCCCTGGGGTCGGCGTTTCTCACCAAGTACGGCATCGACTCGCTCATCGGTGAACGGGCCGGGACGCTTTCGGGTTTCTCCCTGAGCATCGCCGGTTTCGTATCGGTGTACGCGCTGATCGGGCTGGGGCGGGCCGGAGCCCTGCTGGTGCTGCAGCACCGGCTGGACGGCGCACTCGGCGACCGGTTTATGACCCATTTGTTCCGTCTGCCGTTCGGCTATTTCCAGGCCCGGAGCAGCGGGGATCTGCTGGCCCGCCTCAACAGCAACACGGTGATCAGGGACCTGCTGACCTCGCGCATGGTCACCTTGGTCATCGACAGTGTCCTCGTGGTCGGCTATCTGGTGCTGCTGTGCGCCGTCAGTCCCTGGTACGCGCTCCTGGCAGCGGCGCTGGGCGCGGCGCAGATCGCCATCGTGCTGGCCACCCTGCGGCCGGCCAACGCCTTGGCGAAACGGGAGCTGAGCGCCGAGGCCGCCACCCAGTCGGTGGCGGTGGACGCGTTGCGGGGCGCGGAATTCGTGAAGAGCGCGGGGCTGGCCGGCACCGTGCTCGACCGTTGGCGTGGGTCGCTGGGCGACTATCTGCGGGCGGCGCTCCGCCGGCGCCGCCTCGACGCCCTCACCGACTCCCTCACGCTGCTGTTGCAGGTGGCGTCCCCGCTGATGTTGTTGCTGCTGGGCATCGCGCAGGTGCGCTCGGGTGCGCTGACCATCGGCTCGATGATCGCGCTCAACGCGGTCGCGGCCGGGCTGCTCACCCCGATCGCCGGGCTGGCCACGAGCATGCGCTACCTCCAGACCATCGGTGCCCATCTGGAGCGGGTGCACGATGTGCTGGACGAGCGGCCGGAGGTCCCACGGCCGGGTGTCATCGCCCCGGCCGTGGTGCGGGGCGAGATCGAGCTGCGCGGGGTGGGCTTCCGCTACGGGCAGGGGCCGTGGATCCTGCGCGACCTGACCCTGCGCGTTCCCGCGGGCGCGAAACTCGCCGTCGTCGGGACCAGCGGCTCCGGGAAGACGACGATGATCCGCCTGCTCGCCGGGCTGTTGCGGCCGACCGAGGGCACGGTGCTGCTCGACGGGCGCGCCATCGAGGAGTACGACGCGGACAGTCTGCGCCGCCGCTTCGGCGTCGTCACACAGGAACCCCATGTCTTCGGCGGCACCATCGGATCGAATCTGCGGCTCGGCCGGGACGGCCTGCCCGACGAGGCCCTCTTCGAGGCGCTCGGCCGGGCCGGGCTGCTCACCGATGTGCGGCGGATGCCCATGGGGCTGGAGACGCATGTGGCGGAGGGTGGGAGCGCGCTGTCCGGGGGCCAGCGCCAGCGTCTGGCGATCGCCCGCGCGCTCCTGGCCGACCCCGCGCTGCTGGTGCTGGACGAGGCCACGAGTCACCTGGACGCCGTGACCGAGGCGGAGGTGGCCGGTGAGCTGTCCGCGCTGGGCTGCACCAGGGTCGTCGTCGCGCACCGGATCAGCACGATCATGGATGCGGACGAGATCGTCGTACTGGACGACGGCCGTTTCACGGAGCGCGGTGTCCATGACGACCTCATGCTCGCCGGGGGCCGGTACGCCGCGCTGGTGAACCGGCAGCTCCCGGCCTCGCTCCGGCCCTCGTGATCGCCACCGCGCCCACGTGGGCGTTCGGGCGTAAAATCGGCAGCGTCCGCAACTGGAGGGCACGAGGAGCGGAGGCATCACATGACCGAGGCAGCCCCCTCCCACGCCGAACGCAAACGGGAAACCGGCCACCCGGACGTGCCGTGGACGACCCCCTCGCAGGCCGAGGGCGAGCGCGACGACGAGATGGACACCGGCCACCCCGACGTACAGAGGACGACTCCCTCACAGGCCGAAGGGGAACGGGACTAGGGTCCTTCTGACGGATCTCCGTGGAGGAAGGAGCGCCCGCCGCGCAGCGGCCGAAGACCGCAGCCGGGGCGTGCTCTCGGCGTGCCGCGCGGAGGCCCTCGTAGCGGAGCTACTTGGGCTTTCGCGCGGTGCGGCGAGAGGGCGTGCCGGACGCCGCGACGCCGCGGAGATCCGTCAGAAGGGCCCTAGTGACCTGAGTCGGAGATTCGTCGTTAGTTCGGTATGAGCCGTCCGGGTCCGAAGATTCCACCGCTGTCACTGACTGATGCCCAGCGGGCGGTGCTGGAGGGGTGGGTGCGTCGTCGCACGACGGCCCAGGCGTTGGCTCAGCGGTCGCGGATCGTGCTGGAGTGCGCGGAGGGCCACTCGATCATGGAGGTGTCGCGCCGGCTGCGGGTCGCCCCGGACACAGTCCGCACCTGGCGGCGACGTTTCCTGGAACATGGCCTGGACGGCTTGTCCGATGAGTCGCGGCCCGGCGTTCCACGGAAGATCACTGATACCGATGTCGAGCGTGTGATCGTCAAGACGCTGGAAGAGAGCCCGAAGAACGCAACCCACTGGTCCACCAGGTCGATGGCCGCGGCCACGGGAATGTCGCAGTCGGCCATCTCCCGGATCTGGCGGGCGTTTGCCCTGGCCCCGCACCGCACGCAGACGTTCAAGCTGTCCACGGACCCGCTGTTCATCGACAAGGTCCGCGACGTGGTCGGGCTCTACCTCGACCCGCCGGAGAAGGCCCTGGTCCTGTGTGTTGACGAGAAGTCGCAGATCCAGGCGCTGGACCGCTCCCAGCCGGTCCTGCCGATGATGCCCGGCGTTCCCGAGCGTCGCAGCCACGACTACGTCCGGGCCGGTACCACCACCTTGTTCGCCGCTTTGGAAGTGGCGACCGGGAAGGTCATCGGCTCCCTGCACCGTCGGCACCGGGCTGTGGAGTTCAAGAAGTTCCTGGCCAGGCTCGACAAGGAGGTTCCGGCGGGTCTCGATGTGCACCTGATCCTGGACAACTACGCGACCCACAAGACGTCCGAGGTCAAGAAGTGGCTGCTGGCGCACCCGCGCTTCCACCTGCACTTCACGCCCACGAGTTCGTCCTGGCTGAACCTGGTCGAGCGGTGGTTCGCCGAACTCACACAGAAGAAGCTCAAGCGCGGCGTCCACCGCTCCGTCCAGGCTCTCGAACGCGACATCCGGGCATGGCTGGCCGACTGGAACGAGCAGCCGCGACCGTTCGTCTGGACGAAGACAGCCGACGAGATCCTCGACAAAGTCGCCGCCTACTGCCACCGAATCTCCGACTCACGTCACTAGCCACCACCCCTCTCGGCACCCGGGCCCGCGGGCCGGTGGTCTTCCACCGGCAGGCGGGCCCAGCCATGCGGTCCGGAGGCGGCGACCGAGGGTCTCCCGGGCGGAGCCGTCTTCGCGGGTGGCTATCCTGACCGGGGAGGCGAGATGGCACGCGCGACACAGACCGCCGGGACGCCCGGCACCGGCCGACCGGCACCGCGTCACCACGGCAACCGGCACGGGCGCAGCGAGCAGGCCCGGCTGGCGGTGCTGAACGCGGCCGACGACCTGCTGGTCGAGAAGGGCTTCGCGGGCGTCACCATGGAGGGCATCGCCACCCGGGCAGGGGTCGCCAAACAGACCATCTACCGCTGGTGGAGCACCAAGACCCACGTCCTCATGGACGCCTTCCTCCAGGACGTGGCCGAGGACCTGACCGTGCGCGACTGCGGTGGCCTCGCCCGGGACCTGCGCACCTATCTGCGCGAGCTGGCCTGGTTCCTGAGCGCGTCCGACTCCGGTGCCGTCTTCAAGGCCCTGATCGCCCAGGCGCAGCACGATCCGGCGTTCGCCCGGGACTTCCGGTCCCGATACCTCGACGAGCAGCGCGGCCGCGACCGCCTGCCGCTGGAACGGGCCGTGGAGCGCGGGGAGTTGCCGCCCGGCCTGGATCTGGCGGCCGAGACCGACCAGCTCATGGGCCCTGTCTACTACCGGGTACTGGTGACCGGGGAACCCGTCGGCCAGGAGTTCACCGACCGGCTCGTCGACGGCTTCCTCCACCGCCACGGGCTGGCGGCGCCGACGAAGGACTGATCCAAGGGGCTTCCCCAAAGGCGTCCGTCCGGACGGAGTCACCGCCCGGAGGGCACCGTGACCGCCGGTGCCGGGAGGCCGTCCAGGAACAGGGCGCCCGCGAGCAACGCGGCGCTTCCGCGCGGCGCGATGCCCCGCTCCCGCAGCTCCGTGTCCAGTGCGGCCAGGGCCGCGGCGCCCTCGGAGGTGGCCGTGCCGCCCGCCTCGAGCACGGCATACGCCCCCTCCTTGACCCGTCTGAGCCCGGGCAGGCCCGCCCGGTACAGGGGCCCGGTGTCCTGGAGGGTGCTCATCACGGTGAGCAGCGCGTCCAGACGCGCATGGGTCTCGGTGGCCCCCGCGGTGCGCGCCCGGGACAGGGCCTCCAGGGCGCGGCGCACATGGGGAAAGGCGGCCCGCGCCTCGCCGCGCGCGCCCGGCGCCCCATAGGTCGCGGACACCTGCGAGCCCGGTGAGGGCCTGCGCGGTGCGCCACGGTCGGGGTGGTCAGCGATCCGTTTGGCGGTGGCGGTCACCTCCTCGGGCCCGGCGCCGGGGCGCAGCGCGGCGGCCGCCACCAGCAGGCCCATCACCCACAGCGCGCCGTGGTGGAGGGGGCCGGCGGCTGCGCCGCCACCGGCCCGTGCCATCGTCCACTCGGCGCAGCGGCCGATGGCCCCCAGTTCCTCGCGCAGCGCCCGGGTCGGCTCCCCGGGACGGCGGGCCGCGGCGGCCATGGCCGCGAACCCGGGCGTCAGCGCCTTGGCCGACCAGCGCAGCGCGAGCAGATCCGCGCCGGTGGCGCGGGCCTGGAGGCCGCGGGTGTCGGCGAGGCCCGGTTTGGGCGTCAGCTCCGCCTGGGCGATCAGTGCGAGCACAGCGGCCCGTGCCAGTGCCTCATCCGTGGAGCGCGTCATCGGCATGCCCGGAGGCTAGTCGGCGAACCTTTGACGGACATGAGGCGTTCCTGTGGCCCCGCTGTGCGGGACCGCTCCGCGGTGTGCTCCGCGCGTACGAAGGCCGGTGCCGTTCCCGGTCAGCCGGGCCCATCGACCGGCCCGCCTCCCGCCGGATCTCCTGGAGCCGGGCGCCGAGCGCCGCGTTCGTCTCCAGCTCCTCGGGGTCCTCATAGCCGGTGACCTCCAGGGCGGACGCGGCGATCAGCACGGTCGGCACACCGTTGTCCACGCAGGTCACCGGGGTGCCGTCGATGAGGTCGCGGACGTGGCCGGTGGGCAGCAGCGGGCCGCTGCCCTGCTCGAAGCCGATCACTGTCGGGGCGGCGGAGCCCGGGACACCCGAGATCTCGGCCGAGCCGGTGTAGTCGAAGCGCCGGTCCGGGGTGGGAACGGTCACTGTGGCGTGGTCACCGCTGTTGACCATCCTGATCCGTACCGGTGTCCGCCCGTCCCGGGCGGCGACCAGGTCCCGTTCCACGGCGAAGGGGCCGACCCCGGCCCCTTCGAGACGGCCCCGCCGCGAACGTCCTCGCGGCGTGGATCAGCAGGTTGTCGCCGGGCCGGCACAGCGCCGTGACCGCGGTGCCCGCCATGCGCACATCCTGCTGGACGGGCTTCCTTCGGCATCCTGCCCTCCTGAGTGAGTGCCTGTCGAAGGCAAATCCAGGTCAACAAGATTGTCAACTATTTCGTTGCCTATATTGACGACAGGAATCGGCCCCCACACCCTTGCTTCCGGCCCCGTGACAGGGGAAGCCGGGGTTGCTTCAATGGTCCGGCGGTTCCCCATCGGACCCCGTCGACCGTTGGAGCGTGCCCGTGCCTCTCTCGCGTCGTGGTCTCCTCTCCACGCTTCCGGCGGCCGCGCTGGCGGCCATGGCCCTCCCACTGCGCGCACGAGCGGCGGGACACCCGGCGGCCGGTGAAGCGACCGGGGCCGCTCACACCCGGCTGATCGACAACACCGTGGCCGTCTTCGCCGGGACGCGGGAGACCAACGCCCGCCCCGAGGTGCGCGCCAAACTCGCCTCCATCGCCGCGACCGCCCGCTCCCGGCTCACCGCGATGGACCGCGCCGGGCAGGGCGAGCTCTTCCAGGGCCTCGCCCTGGGCACCAGCGATCCCCACCTGGGCACCTCGTTCCAGTACCTCTACGAGATCGCCCTCGCCACCCGCACACCGGACGGCGGCACACCGTCCGGACTCCACGGCGACACCGGTGTCCAGCGGCGCGTCATCGACGGTCTGATATGGCTCCACGAGCACGTTTACGGCGACCAGTCGAAGGGCTACTACGGCAACTGGTTCACCTGGGAGATCGGCATCTCCACCCACGTCAGCAAGACGCTGGCGCTGCTCGCGGACGAACTCGCCGCCTACCGGCCCGGCCTCGCCGCCACCTACGTCGCCTCGATGGACGCGTATCTGCGCAACGGCAAGGACGGCGACGTCGACCTCGACTCACGCTTCCACACCGGCGCCAACCTCGCCGACATCACCACCAACCGCATCCTCCAGGGCGCCGTCCTCGGCGACGACGCCCGGATCACCAAGGCCCTCGCCGACCAGCTGACCATCCTGGCGACCATCGACCCGTACGACCTCCGGCACGGGGTCACCGACGGCTTCTACGCCGACGGCTCCTTCATCCAGCACGCGTCCGTGGCCTACACGGGCTCCTACGGCAGGGGCCTGCTCACCCGTGTCGTGCAGACCGTCAAGATGCTCGACGGCACCGGCTACACGACCGACGACCAGCTGGTCCGCGTCGTGCAGGGGTGGGTGGTGGACGGCTTCGCGCCGCTGATCTTCGAGGGCTGGCTGATGGAGATCGTCAAGGGGCGCGGGGTGTCCCGGCCGGCCACGGGGTACGCCGACGCGGCCGAGGTGGTGGAGGCCGTGGTGGGTCTCTCCGCCCATGCCACCGGCGGCGACGCCACGGCGCTCAAGGGCTATGTGGCGTATCTGCGGCAGACCTCGAAGGCCACGCTCGACCCTTCGGGGTTCGTGTCCCCGGTGAGCATCGCGGCCTACGCCGACATCCTCGCCGACTCCTCGATCCCGGCGAGCGACCTCGGGCCGGCCGAGCGCCATGTGGCGTTCAACGCGATGGACAGAACCGTCCACCGGCGCCCCGGCTACGCCTTCGCCCTGGCCCGGAGCTCGTCCAGGATCAGCCGATACGAGTACATGAGCGGCGAGAACCTGATGCCCTGGTTCCAGGGGGACGGCGCCCACCATCTGTATCTGTCCGGCCAGGACCAGGCCCAGGCGTTCGGCATCGACCACCTCACCACCGTCCCGCCCCACCGCCTCGCCGGTGTCACCGCCCCCGTGGAGACCCGCCGCACGATCCCCGAGCTGTACGGCACGCTCTGGTACGACAACCCCGAGCGGGGCTTCACCTCCTCCTCGGAGGCGCAGAACACCTATGTCTACTTCCCCCGATCCACCCACCCGTTCTCCGGTGGCGCCGCCCTGGGCCCGTACGGTGTGGCGGGGCTCGTCCAGTCCGACGACGTGGCGTACGCCGCCAAGCAGGCGGGCGACCTCCCCGAGGACTTCGTGGTGTACCGCAACGCCGATGCCACCAAGTCGTGGTTCCTGTTCGACGACGAGATCGTGGTGCTGGCCGCGGGGGTCGGCGACGCCGCCGGCCGCGCGGTGACGACCACCCTCGACACCCAGATCGCCGCGCCCTCGGACACCCTCACCCTCACCGGGCGGCTCCGCGGCGGTGCGCCCTGGTCCGGCACCGGCACGGCCTCGCTCGCATGGCTGCGCTACGCCAATGCCACCCGGGCCGCCTCGGTCGGGTATGTCTTCCTGGGCGGGCCACCGCCCACCGTCACGCTGGACACCGTCACCCGCAGCCGCCGCGCGGTCCGCCTCGCCAACCCCGACATCCCGGTGACCAAACAGCTCTTCGCCGTGACCGTCGAGCGGGCGGCGGGCGCGCCGCACACCTCGATGGCGTACGCCCTCGTCCCGAATGCCACCGAGCGCCGACTGGACGGCTACGCCCGTCGCCCGCTCGCCGTCCTGGCGAACACCACCCGACTCCAGGCCGTGGCCCATCGAGGTCTGCGGATCACCGCGCTCAACGCCTTCACCCCCGGCAGCCACCACGCCGGGCGGCTGTCGGTGCGCGGGCCCGGCTCGGTGATCCTGCGGGAAACCCACGACGGCGGCGTGACGGTCGCGGTGTCCGATCCGACCACCGAGCGCGACACGGTCTCGGTCGTCATCCGGGGCCGGGGGATGAGGGCCGTGGCGGTGGACGACGGTGTCCGGGTGGGCCGGGTCCCCGGCGGCACCCGGATCGTCGTCGCCACCCGCCACGCCTACGGCCGGAGCTTCACGGCGACGCTGCGCTGAGCTGCGAGGTCCGCAGATGCTGGGCGCCGGAGCGGACCGCCCACAGGAACACGGCGAGCCCGAGGACACCCACCACCACGGTGTCGTACGGCGCCGGGAGGCGGCCGGAACCGCCGAAGGTGCCGAGCCACGACAGCACGGTCAGCGCGGCCAGGTGGAAGACCAGCCAGGCGCCGCGCCGCAGTTCCTCCCCCAGCGGTGCGCCTCCGTCCTCGCGGCGCTGCAGCAGGAACAGCACCGCGCCGACCAGTACGAAGGGCAGCGCGAGGCGCAGATCGTGCCAGCCGGACCAGTAGACGAACTCGCTGGCCACCACGAAGCTCACCGGTGCGATCCAGCGCACCCCCGGCACCTGTCCCTCGGCCCGCTCCACTCCCCGCTCGCGGTCGTGCGCCCGGAACGCCGCGACGGCCACCGCCGAGGCGGCGTAGATCAACAAGTACATGTCGCCCATCACGCTCACGATGTCCTGCCAGCCGCCGAACGGCAGCATGAAGACGACGATGACCGCGAGGTTGAGCAGCAGCGCCCGGCGCGCCACTCCGGACCAGGGGTGGATGCGCATGAAGAAGCGGGGCAGCAGACCGTTCTTGGCCAGGGCGTACGTATGGCGAGCGTCGATGGCCACGCCCACATAGGCCGATCCGCCCGGTGAGACCACCGCGTCGGCGTAGAGCAGCGTGGCCAGCCAGTGGAGGTTGAGCACCAGGGCGAGCTGCCCGAAGGGCGACTCGAAGTCGACTCCCTTCCAGCCGTGGCCCAGCAGCGACTCGGGCACCGTGTACAGGAACGCCAACTGGAGCCCGAGGTAGACCAGCACGGCCAGGCCGATGCCGGTGAGCACCGCGGCCGGTACGGTACGGCGCGGATTGCGGGCCTCACCGGAGAAGTCGAGCGGGGCCTGGAAGCCGTTGACGGAGTACACGATGCCGCCGCCGGCGAGCGCGGTCAGGCAGGCCGCGTAGCCGTACGGGGCCAAACCACCGTGATCCGTGAGGCGCCCGGAGTGGGTACCGGACAGGAACAGCGCGACGATGGTGAGGATGGGGACGACGACCTTGAACACCGAGATCAGGTTGTTCAGCCGGGCGAATATCC
Organism: Streptomyces yongxingensis; assembly: GCF_055597465.1. NCBI lineage: Bacteria > Bacillati > Actinomycetota > Actinomycetes > Kitasatosporales > Streptomycetaceae > Streptomyces > Streptomyces yongxingensis. The sequence continues at coordinate 9,984,776 of NZ_CM145717.1, read as the reverse complement.
GCACGGCGAACCAGTTGAAGGCCGTCAGCACGACACTCAGCGCGACGGCCACGGCGAGGCCGGAGACGGTGAGGGTGCCGCCGTTGTAGAGCCCCGGCAGATAGTGCGCGGCGTACTGCATGATCGCGCTGATCTCGGCCGCCGTACCGCCCACCGAGAGCAGCACCGACCAGCCGATCATCGTGCCGACCAGCCGTCCGCTGGCGTACAGCGGCCAGCGCACCGTGCCGCCGCCCTCCGGGCGGGTGGCGCCGAGCTCCACCATGACCAGCGCGATCAGGGCGCACAGCACACCCGCCCCGATCCAGGACAGCAGGGCGGCGGGGCCGGCGGTCTGGGCGGCGTACAGGGCCGCGAACAGCCATCCGGACCCCAGGATGTTGGAGAACCCGATCGCGGTCAGGGCCCAGAATCCGAGGTCCTTGTGGAGTCGTCGCTCCTCGGCGAGCACCGCCGGCGCGGCGATGGACTCCGGTGGGTGGTTCTGCGACACGGTGGCTCGTCTCCTCGGTGGTGCACAAACATGCAAAGGCCCAGCGTGCCATGCGTGCTGACGGGCTCCGTCGACGCGCCCCGGACCTCGGTGCGAGCCCGTGCGAGGCGATCGACGGAAAAACACACCCGCCGGAGAGGAATCGCCGCATATCGGCCGGGGGCGTGTTCTCATGCTTCAGGTGTCCTCTCCCTCCCGCCGTGATGTCCTGCGGTCCGCGAGCGGTGCCGTGGCGGCCACGACGTGCGGCGTCGGCTGCGGCCATCACGCCGACTCCTCGTCGTCCCGGCCGGCCGGTCCCACCGAGGCGCCCTCCTCCGGTGCGGCCTCGGACCGGGCCACGCCCGCCGGGCACGCGCCAGGCGGGCCGGTGCGCTTCCCCGGGCTGCCACCGCGGATCGCCCACGGGCCGCGCGGCGGAAGCGCGGTGGCCCTCACCTTCCACGGCCAGGGCGACGCGGGGCTCGCCCGCTCGCTGCTGTCCGAGGCCGAACGGGCGGGGGCTCGTGTCACCGTCCTCGCCGTCGGCACCTGGCTGGACGAACACCCCGAGATGGCCCGGCGGGTCCTGGACGGCGGTCATGAGCTGGGCAACCACACCATGCGGCACCGCGCCGTGTGCGCCCTGCCCGCCGACGAGGCGTACGCGGAGATCGCCGAGTGCGCCGACCGGCTGCGCCGCCTCACCAGGACCATCGGCGGCTGGTTCCGGCCGTCGCAGGCCCGTACCGCCACGGACCTCGTGACCCGTCTTGCGGCCCGCGCCGGATACCCGCACGTCCTCTCCTACGACGTGGACTCCCTCGACTTCCAGGACCCGGGGCCGGACGCGGTGCGGGACGCGGTCCTCGGCCAGGTCCGCGCCGGTTCGGTGGTCAGCCTGCACTTCGGCCACTCCGGGACCCTGACCGCGCTGCCCGCGGTCCTCGACGGTCTGCGCCGGCGCGGTCTGCGCGCGGTCACCACGACGGAGCTGATGCACTCCGATGGCGCAGCAGCGACGGCGGGGCCCGGAAGGCGTGCCGAGACTGGGTGAGACGCCGGGCGGCCGACCGCGGTGTGCCCGTACGGGAGCGGAGGAGACACCATGCCCCGGAGCGCAGGAGACCCCATGCCCCACCGCAAGGACCTCGGACTGCTCGCACTGCGCCTCGGCGTGGGCGGGGTCCTGGTCGCGCACGGCGCGCAGAAGCTCTTCGGCTGGTGCGGCGGCGATGGTCTGGACCGTACCGCCGATGCCATGGAGGCGATGGGCTTCCGTCCGGGACGGGCCAGCGCCGTGGCCGCCGGGCTGGGCGAGGCGGGCGGCGGGCTGCTGCTCGCGCTCGGCTTCGCCACCCCCGCGGCCGGGGCGGCGGCCGCGGGGACGATGGCGGGGGCGGTCTCGGTGAACGCGCCGGCCGGGTTCTTCGCCCAGTCCGGGGGCTATGAGTTCGCGGCCCTGCTGGGGTGCTCGGCGGCGGCGCTCGGGATCTCGGGGCCCGGCCGCTACTCGCTCGACCACCTCACCCGCCATGTGCTGGACCGGCCGTGGCTGATCGCGACGGCGTTCACCACGAGCGCGCTGGCGGCGGCCGCGGTGATCAAGCGCAGGATGGCGGTGACCGCGGAGCGTGGGATCGCCGAGGAGGAGGAGCTCTTCGAGTAGGGGCCCATCCACCCGAGCAGAGACCCACCCACCCCGCCTCGCATCACCTCCCGGACAGGTGACGCACGGCGTGCGAGGGTCGCCCCCATGCGCCATGGTGGATGCCGGGGCCGGGGAGCGGTTCGCACTGGTGGAGGGTGAGTGCGGATGTTCAGCAGGCGCAGCTTCTGGAAGATCGTGGGTGCGGGCGCGGTCGGGGCGCCGCTCGCCGCCCGGGCCGCCACCGGCTCGGCGGAGCCCGCGGGGATGCTCTCGGACTCGGAGCAGCAGGGGATGTCGGCCGTGCGGCCGCACCCGACCTTCGCCGCCCTGCGGCAGATCAGGGCCGGAGTGCTGAACGTCGGCTACGCCGAGGCGGGCCCGGCCCATGGCCCCGCGGTCGTCCTGCTGCACGGCTGGCCCTATGACATCCACAGCTACGCCGATGTGGCGCCCTTGCTGGCCGCCAAGGGCTATCGGGTGATCGTCCCCTATCTGCGCGGCTACGGGACGACGCGCTTTCTGTCGCCCCGGACGTTCCGCGACGGCCAGCAGTCGGTGTTCGCCGTCGATCTCATCGCCCTGATGGACGCCCTGGGGATCGAGCGGGCGATCCTCGCCGGATTCGACTGGGGCTCACGAACGGCCGACATCGTCGCGGCGCTGTGGCCGAAGCGCTGCGAGGCCCTGGTCTCGGTGACCGGCTACCTGATCACCAACCGGAAGGCGAACAGGCAGCCACAGCCACCGAAGGTCGAATGGGCCTGGTGGTATCAGTACTACTTCGCCACCGAGAGGGGTGTGCTCGGGCTGGAGAACCCTGAATACCGACGCCAACTGGCGCGGCTCGTCTGGCGGTTCAACTCCCCGACGTGGGATTTCGACGATGCCACCTTCGCGCGCACCGCCGCCGCCTTCAGGAATCCGGACTATGTGCGCATCGTGACGAACAACTATCGCTGGCGGCTGGGGCTCGCGGCGGGCGATCCCCGGTACGACGGTCTGGAGCGGCGCCTCGCCAAGGGTCCCGTCATCGGCGTCCCCACGGTCACGCTGGACGGCGGGCGCGATCCGTTCACCCCGGCCGGGGGCGGTGCGGCGTACCGGGACAAGTTCTCGGGTCCGTACGCCCACCGGACGCTGAAGGGCATCGGCCACAATGTGCCCCAGGAGGCTCCGGAAGCCTTCGCCGATGCGGTGGTCGAGGCCGACCGTTTGCGACGGCGCTGAGCAGCGCGGCCGGGCCACGGAAGGCCAGGTCCGAAGGGGGATCAGGGGATGGCGGAGTTCGAGGTGGCCACCGGCGCCACGGAGCTCCCCGGCGGCGACGAGCGGGGCCGCGGGGCCGCGGTGCGGACCGCGTTCGAGGGGCTGCTGCAGATCCGCCGGCTGATGAACGCCGACACCGCCGACCCCGAAGGGGCGCCCGCCGAGTGGGAGCGGCGTCAACCGGTGCGGGCCGTGGCCCTGGCGCTGGAGGCGGCCGGTATTCCGCCGTCGGCGGTCGACGCGGAGGGTCGCCGTACGGCGACCGGATACTGCCTCGGTGCCGCGGAGCCGACCGGGGTGGTGCGGGTCGAGTGGCTGGGGCCGCCGGGAAGTGGCGCCGGATACGCGGCGGAGGACGTGCTGCGGAACTGCGCGGACGTACTGCGGCGGCTGGGCTGGGAGGCGCTGGAGTACCGGGGGCCGCGCCGCCACCGCTACCTCGAGGTCGAGCCGCCCCCGGCCGGGCCTCCCCGGCGCTGACCGGGGCGCTGACCGAGTCGGTGACCTGGCCGGTGGGCCACACCCGGGCCCCGGGAGGCATGGGCTGACGCCACGTCGCCTCCCGGGGCCGTGTTGCTCACGCGTTGGGGTCGAAGGGGATGTCGGACGGCTTGGCCTTCGCGAGGTGGGAGTTGAGCGCGCTGTCCTTCAGGCCGAAGGTGGCGCTGCCGAAGTCGGCCTGGCTCAGCTTGTCGCGCAGCCCGGCGGGGTAGCCGTTCCAGCCGACCAGCGCGGGGTACTGCCAGGTGTGGTAGTGGTTCTCCGGCGGGTCGTCGTTGGAGTTCGCCGGGCGGAAGCAGTGGGTGCTCAGGCCGTCCTTGTGGTACACGACCTTGGGGTGGGTGCCGTCCCAGCGGATCTGGTCCCGGTTGTAGATGGTGAAGTTGCCGTGGGCCGAGGTGGCGACGTACTTGGCCTCGTTGTTCTGCACCCACACCACGACGTGCTCCCAGTCGTGGCGGTGCCCGCCGAGACCGCTCCCGGCCACGGCCTGGTCCTTCTCGAAGTACAGGCCGTAGATGATCGCGCACCAGCCGTTGTTGCACTTGGAGCGGGAGTATCCGTTGGTGTTGTCCAGGTCCCAGGAGTCGCGGCACTGGCCGTTGAGGGCGCCGCTCGGGTTGAGCCCGCCCGCGATCGTCCCGTCGGGGCCGATGGCGGGCGTGGGGTAGCAGCCGTCGGTGTCGTAGTCGAACGCCGGCTGGAACGTCTGCTCCGTGCCGTCCGCGTTGGCGGGCAGGGCCTTGGGCGGGTCCGCGAGCGCACTGCCCGGGAAGGCCACGACCAGCGCGATGGCGCTGCCGAGGACGGCGGACACTCTGCCGATCCGCGAACTCTTCTTCACTGCGTCCTCCTGAACGACCGCGGCGTGGTCGCACGCCGGGAAGGTGGGGGGTGGGGGTTGGCATGCTCAGGTCAGCATGATCGCATTCCTTGAGCGGCGGCGGGAGATGTCGCCGTGATGAAGAGTCAGCCAACAGCTATAGCAGGTGTGGTGGGGCGGGGCCCAGGAGGGTGGCCGGGCAGCCCTCACCAGCCGATGGACCACCCGAGCCCAGTGGGTTCGACCACCGGCGGCCTCGGCTTCCGCCGCGTCCGCGACGCCGAGCCTTCTTTTTTCCGGGGTGTTGACGAAATAGATGGGCGTGCGCATGCTGGTCGGCATGCACCCCCATCAGGACGGCCCGCTGGCCCGGCTGCGGCGGGGACACGAAGACTTGGTACTGGACCTGTTGCGCAAACACGGCCCGCTCAGCCGGGCCGAACTGGGGCAGCACAGCGGGCTCTCCCGGACCACCCTCAGCGATATCGTCACCGAGCTGATCGAGAGCGGCGCCGTGGTCGCCACGGCGCCCGGAACCGCCCCGCGCAGACGGGGACGGCCGGTGGAGGCGCTGACGCTCAACCCCAGCGCGGGCCAGGCCATCGGTATCGACTTCGCCCGCCGGGCGGTGCATGTCTCCGCGGTCAACGTCGCCCACGAGGTGATCGGTTCGGCCAGTGAGCCGCACGACCCGGGACTGCCCTGGGAGGAGCGGATCGCCCTGGCCGAGCGGCTGGTCGGCACGCTCGCCGACGGCGCCCTGCGGCTGGGTGCGCTGAACGCCATCGGTGTGGGCGTGGTCGGCCCGGTCGAGGACCCGGACTCCGGGCCCGCGCAACCGTGCCCCTCCGCCGATCTGCCCGCGCTGCTGCGCAAGCGTTTCGAGGCCCCGGTGCTGGTGGACAACAACACCCGGCTCGCCGCGCTCGCCGAGGCCACCTGGGGTGCCGCGGCGGGCGGTCAGGACGTGCTGTATCTGCGGCTGTCGCACGGTGTGGGCGGCGGGCTGGTGGTGGCCGGCTCCCTGCACCGCGGGGCGTACGGCCTGTCCGGCGAGTTCGGGCATATCGCGGTCGAGTCGGGCGACGGACGATGTTCGTGCGGCGCCACCGGCTGCCTGGAAACGGTGGCCTCGGTGGGCGCCGTGCTCGCCGCCTACCGCCGCGCGGGCGGCCACGCGGACGGCCTGGCCGCGCTCCTCGGGGCGCTGGAGGCAGGCGATCCGGTGGCGCTGCGCACGCTGGAGGCGGCCGGCACCCACATCGGCACCGTGCTGGCGGCGGTGTGCAACGCGGTCGGCCCCGGGGTGATCGTGCTCGGTGGCGAACTCGCCGCGGCCGGCCCACCGCTCTTCGAGCCGGTCGAACGGGCGCTGCGCGCACACATCATGCCGATCTCACGGGACCGTGTGGACCTGAGGCCGGCGGCGCTCGGCGAGACCGGTGGCGCCCTGGGCGGTATCGCCCTTGTCCTGCGTGAATCCCCCCTGCTCAGCCATTACCCGGCCCGTCCGGGCTGATCCGGCCCGGTCCCGGGCCGAAGAGGAGGACCCATGTACCCCGCGAGGCGTCCATGACGGTGGTCACCGCGCCCGAGAAGACCCCCACGACACCACAAGCGCCACGCGGCGCACGACGCACCGTCCACCCCCTCGTGTTCAATCTGATCGCCCTCGTCCTGGCCATCGCCCTCTGGGCGCTGACCGCCGCGGCGGGGCTCGCGGACATCCCCGGACCGCTCTCGGTGAGCTCCCGAGCGCGGGATCTGCTCTCCGACGGAACCCTCACCGAGGACGCGCTGGCCAGCCTCCAGCGCGTGCTCCTGGGCTTCGCGCTCGGCACCCTGGCCGCCGTGCCCGTGGGCTTTCTGATGGGCTGGTATCCGGTGGCCCGGGGCCTGCTGGAGCCGTACGTCCAGTTCTTCCGCACGATCCCGCCACTTGCGCTGATCCCGCTGGTGATCGTGCTGATGGGCATCGGCGAGACACCGAAGATCTTCGTCATCTTCCTGGCGGCGTTCATGTCCTGTGTGGTGGCCGCCTTCCAGGGGGTGACCGGTGTGGACCGGACGCTGATCGACGCGGCGCGGGTGCTCGGCGCGTCGGACCGGACCGTCTTCCTCAAGGTGGTCATCCCGGCGTCCACGCCGTTCATCCTGGTCGGCATGCGCATCGGACTCGGCGCGGCCTGGGCGACCGTGGTGGCGGCCGAGATGATCGGCGCCCAGAAGGGTCTCGGCTTCGAGATGGTCCACGCCCAGACCTACTACGACGTTCCCACGATCTTCGTGGGTCTGATCAGCATCGGTGTCATCGGCCTGGTCATGGACCGGCTGTTGCTGCTGGCCGAACACCGTCTCACCGCGTGGCAGGAGCGTCGATGAGCCCCAAGATCTCATTCCGGGACGTGGTCAAGACCTACCCGCTGAAGAACACCACCTTCACCGCCCTCGGCCAGGTCTCCCTGGACATCGGGGACCGGGAGTTCGTCGCGGTCGTCGGCCCGTCCGGCTGCGGCAAGTCCACCTTGCTGTCCATGGTGGCCGGGCTGGTGGAGCCCACCTCCGGCACGGTCACGGTGGACGGTGCGCCCGTCACCGGGCCGGGGCCGGACCGTGGGGTGATCTTCCAGCAGTACGCGCTGTTCCCGTGGCTGACGGTGCGCGGCAATGTCGAGTTCGGGCTGAAGCTGGCGCACGTCCCCGCCGCGGAGCGCCGGCGGCGCGCCGATCACGCCATCGAGCTGGTCGGGCTCGCCGACTTCGCCGACGCCCTGCCCAAGACCCTCTCCGGGGGGATGAAACAGCGCTGCGCCATCGCCCGGGCCTACGCCGTGGACCCCGAAGTCCTGTTGATGGACGAGCCGTTCGGGGCGCTGGACGCGCTGACCCGGGTGCAGTTGCAGGACCAGTTGCTGGACACCTGGACTCAGGAGCGGCGCACCGTCCTGTTCATCACGCATGACGTCGACGAGGCGGTGTATCTGGCCGGGCGGGTCGTCGTGATGGCCGCCAGGCCCGGCCGGATCCACCGGGTCATCGATGTGGATCTCCCCTATCCGCGGACCGAGGAGATCCGGCTCTCCGCTGAGTTCGCGCGCATCCGCAACGACGTCTGGACCCACGTCTACCACCAGTCACCGGCCGGCTCCGCCGCCTGACCTCACTCCCCGACCGCACTGACTTTTCGAAGGGACTCACCCCAGATGAGGATGAGCCGACGCGACTTCATGATCTCACTTTCCGCGACTGGTGCGGCACTGTCGGTGGCGGCGTGTTCGTCCTCCGGCAGCGGCGGCGGCTCCGCGGTCAGGTTCGGCTATATCGCCGACTACAACGGCGCGAGCCTGCTGGCCATCGCCGAGGAGCGGGGCCTGTGGAAGAAGCACGGCCTGACCGCCGAGCCCAAGGTGTTCGTCAACGGCCCGGTCCAGATCCAGGCCCTGCGCACCGGCAATCTGGACTACGGCTACATCGGGCCGGGCGCCCTGTGGCTGCCCGCCTCCGGCAAGGCCACCATCGTGGCCATCAACACCCTCACCTACGCCGACCGGGTCATCGCCAGGCCCGGTATCACCTCGATCCAGGACCTGAGGGGGAAGAAGGTCGGCGTCCCCGAGGGCACTTCCGGTGAGATGGCGCTCAATCTGGCGCTCCAGAAGGCCGGGATGACGATGAAGGACATCTCGAAGGTGGTGATGGACGCGCCCACCGTCGTCTCCGCGTTCTCCTCCGGGCAGATCGACGGTGCCGGGATCTGGTATCCGCTCATCGACACCATCAAGGAGAAGGTGCCGGGGATGAAGGAGGTGGCGAGCACCGAGGACCTCCCCGGCTCCTCCTTCCCCACCGCGTTCGTCTCCGCCGCCAAGGCGAAGCCGGAGCGCGATCAGAAGGTCGTGAAGGTCCTTCAGGAGGCCAACGACTGGCGGGCCGCGCACCCCAAGGAGTCCATCGCGCTGGCCGCGAAGCTGCTCAAGGCCGATGAGGCGAAGGTCGCGGCGGACGCGGAGCATGTGAAGACGATGACGACCGCCGAGCTGGTGGCCAGAACCAAGGACGGCACCGTCGGGACGTGGCTGGACGGTATGAGCCGCTTCTTCGTCCGGACCGGGCAGCTGCCGAAGGCCCCCGATCCTTCCACGTTCTACGCCGGTGACCTCTACACGAAGGCGGCCGCCCGATGAACCTGCTGTTCCTGATGACCGATCAGCACCGCGTCGACACCCTCGGCTGTTACGGCAATCCGCATGTGGCCACGCCGAACCTCGACCGGCTGGCGGCGACCGGCACCCGCTTCGACCGCTGCTACACCCCCACCGCCATCTGCACCCCGGCCCGCGCCAGCCTGCTCACCGGCCAGGCGCCCTTCCGCCACCGGCTGCTGGCCAACTACGAGCGCAACGTCGGCTATCTGGAGGATCTGCGCGAGGACGCGTTCACCTTTCCCGGTGCCCTGGCCGAGCGCGGCTACCAGCTCGGCCATGTCGGCAAGTGGCATGTCGGCACCCACCGCAACGCCGCCTCGTACGGCTTCGACGGGCCCGATCTGCCCGGCTGGCACAACCCCGTGGACCACCCGGACTACACGGCGTACCTGAAGGAGCGGGGACTGCCGCCGTACCGGATATCCGATGCCGTACGCGGCACCACGCCCAACGGCAATCCGGGCAATCTGCTGGCGGCGCGGCTGCACCAGCCGGTGGAGGCCACCTTCGAGCACTATCTGGCCACCCGCGCCATCGAGCAGTTGGAGCGCTACGCCGCGGACGGGCGGCCGTTCTTCCTGGCCACTCACTTCTTCGGGCCGCATCTGCCGTATCTGCTGCCCGACGCGTACTTCGACCGCTACGACCCCGCCCTGGTGGACCTGCCCGCCTCGATCGCCGAGACCTTCGAGGGAAAGCCACCGGTACAGCGCAACTACAGCGCCCACTGGACCTTCGACACCATCCCCATCGAGGTTTCCGCCAAGCTGATCGCGGTCTACTGGGGCTATGTCACGCTGATCGACGAGCAGATCGGGCGCATCCTCACCCGGCTCGACGAGCTCGGTCTTGCCGATGACACCTCGGTGTTCTTCACCGCCGACCACGGCGAGTTCACCGGGGCCCACCGGCTGCACGACAAGGGCCCGGCGATGTACGAGGACATCTACCGCATCCCCGGCATCATCCGTGTCCCCGGGGCGGCCCCGCAGGTGCGCCAGGAGTTCGTCAGCCTCACCGACTGCACCGCCACCATCCTGGACCTCGCGGGCTGCGACACCTCACCGGCCGTGGACAGCCGAAGCCTGGTGCCGCTGGTGCGGGGCGAGCATCCGCGGTGGCCGGCCGAGCTGCTCGCCGAGTTCCACGGCCACCACTTCCCGTATCCGCAGCGGATGATCCGCGACGAGCGCCACAAGCTCATCGTCAACCCCGAGTCGGTCAACGAGCTCTACGACCTGGACACCGACCCCCATGAACTGACCAACCGCTATGAGCACCCCGAGCTGCTGCCCGTGCGCCGCCGTCTGATGCGCCGCCTGTACGACCTGCTGCGGGAGCGCGGCGACAACTTCTACCACTGGATGACCCCGATGTTCGACATCGGTGACCTGGACTACGACCCGAGCCTGAGCTCCTTCGAGCCGGAAGGGACCGCGTAGATGAGACGAAGCCGTAGACGGAGCCCTCGACGCGGCCCTGGCACCCTCGTCGCCGCGCTGCTGTGCGCGCTGCTGGCCGGGCTGTTGCCCGCGGCCCGCGCGACGGCCGCGGAGCGCCCGGCGAGGGAGCACACCACGACGGCCCACCAGGCGCCGACCTACCGGAATCCCCTCACGGCCGGAGTGGTCGACACCTTCCCCGACCCGGTGATGATCCGGGGCAAGGACGGCCTGTGGTACGCGTACGGCACCCAGAACCCGGTGTTCCAGAGCAAGGGCGAGGACGGTGAGCGGATGCTGCCGATCCTCCGCTCGGCCGACCTGGCGCACTGGGAGTACGCCGGGGAGGTCTTCACCCCGGAGACCAAACCCGCCTGGCACAAGGGCGCCCGGCTGTGGGCCCCCGACATCCGCTATGTGAACGGCAACTACAACCTCTACTACTCCGTGTCCTCCGAGAACACCGTCGGAGTGGCCACCGCGCCCACCCCCACCGGCCCCTGGACCGACCGGGGAGCCGTGCTGCCCTCGCCGAGCGGCTGCGCCACCGGCAACATCGACCAGGCCCAGTTCACGGACGAGGGCGGTCAGCCGTATCTGTACTGGGGCAGCTACGACACGATCTGCGTGGCGAAGATGAACGCCGCCCGCACCCGTATCGAGGGCGCGGTGACCGAAGTGGCGCAGGGCCGCCGGATGGAGGGCGGGTTCGTGGTCCGGCGCGGTGGCCACTACTACCTGTTCTACTCCGACGCGGGGTGCTGCGACGGCGCCTTCAGCGGCTATCAGGTCAAGGTCGGCCGGGCGACCAGCCCGACCGGGCCCTTCGTGGACGACCGGGGCGTTCCGCTGACGGCCGCCACCAGCAAGGGCGGTGTGGTGCTGACCGCCAACGGCAACGGCTGGATCGGCCCCGGCCACAACGCGCTCCAGACCGATCTGTCCGGCCAGGACTGGCTCGTCTACCACGCCATCTCCTCCGACGACCCGGATCTGAAACCGGCCGCGGGCGGCACACTGAAGCTGTCCAAGCGGCCGATGCTGATGGACCGGCTGGACTGGATCGACGGCTGGCCGGTGGTACGGGCCGGGGCCGGTGCCTCCCAGGGCGCACAGCGGGCCCCCGTGGCCTCCTGGGCCGCGGGCGGCACCTTCAACGACGGCTCGCTGAAGGGGTGGCACGGCGGTGGCGGCACCGGCACCGGCGGCTGGAGGGTCGGACACGAGCAGGACGCCCGAGGCTTCGCCACGCCGCGCGGGAATCCCACCGGCCCCGCCCACCTGGTCTCGGACCGCTCCGCCCCGGCGGCCCGGCGCGCCGAGGCCGATCTGCGGGTCACCTCGGCCACCGGCGCGGCCGGGCTGCTGGCCGGCTACACCGGCCCGGACGACTTCGTGGTGGCGTGGCTGGACCGGCAGCGCAACGCACTGGTGACGGACGTACGGGTCGACGGCCGCAGCCGTGGCACCCGTACGACCCCGCTGCCGCCCGACTTCGCCTGGGACACCTGGCACAACGTGGCGGCGGAGATCCGCGGCACCCGGATGACCGTGGAGGTGAGCGCGGACCGGCTGCGGGACGCGGTGGCCACCCAGGAGCGGCCACTGCCCGCGGCCGCGGTCCGCTCCGGCAGGGTCGGCGTGGCCGCCCGCGGCGCCGGTGCGGCGGCCGACAACGTGGGGGCCGCGGCGCTCCACACACCGGTCACCAGCCGCGTCCCCGACCATGTGCCGGGGCCGCCGCTGCCCGCCTACAGCGATGACTTCGACACCGCCACCGTCCCCGGCACCACCGCGGATTCACCGTGGTCCTGGGTGCGCGGACCGGCGTCCGGGGTCACGATGTCCGAAGGCGCCCTGTCCTGGCCCACGCAGGGTGCCGAGCTCTACCTCGGCACCAATACGGCGTCGGTGCTGACCCGGGACGCTCCCCCGGGCGACTACACCGTGGAGACCAGGCTCCGGTTCGCTCCGGGGCGGACCAACCAGCAGGCCGGGCTGGTGCTGTACGGGAACGACGACCGCTACTACAAGCTGGTGCACACGGTGCTCCCGGTGAGCCACGCCGACGGCAAGACCACACATGTCACCGAGTTCGCGAAGGAGGGCGAGCGTCCCACCACCACACCGCCGACCCCGGTGGCCTACGGGCCGATGTTCGGCGGCCCGCCCGCGGACACGCTGTGGATGCGACTGTCGTACCACGCCGACACCGCGCGGGACGAGACCGAGGTGCGCGCCGCCACCAGCACGGACGGTGTGCACTGGGTCCACACCGGCGTCTGGACCCTGCCGGCCGTGAGCGAGCTCAGGATCGGGTTGGTCGCCCAGAACACCGCGGGCGCGGTCGCGCGGTTCGACTACCTGCACACCTATCGCGGCTGACGTGCCGAGTGGGCCCCCGTCCTATGCTGATCACCGTTGTTGACGCGAGACGGGGGCCACTTCGGTGGCCGGAAAAGGTGAGAGAGCGTGGCCAAGCCTGTACGTGCGGCTATCGGGGACGTGTGGATCACATGTGTGTTCTGCAAGGGCGACCTCTTCCGGGATCGCGAGGTGAAGCTCAACAGCACCGGCATGGAGCTGTTCAAGTTCGGCTGGGCCAACGAATCGGCCACCGGGTTGATCTGCTGGAATTGCGGCTATGTGCACCTTTTCGCCAACAAGGACGTCGAGCTGTACAAGGTGAAGAAGGGCGAGATCTAGCCAGGCCCACCGGCGGCCGCCCGAGGTCGTGGCAAAAGTTGCTGCGCGGGATCTTTACATCGATGTAAACGGGTGATGGCATACCCCTGCCCGGTCAAATCCCCCGCCTTCCCGGAGATCCCATGGCCCACCTGGACATCACCTCGCCCGAAGTCTCGAACGGCGTTCCACGACCCGAATATCCCCGGCCCAGTTTTGTCCGTGAGGACTGGCTCAATCTCAACGGCACCTGGCAGTTCGCCTTCGACCCCGGCGACAGCGGATTCGAGCGCGGCCTGGTGCACCAGGAGCTGGACGGACGGATCCTGGTCCCGTTCTGCCCCGAGTCCGAGCTGTCGGGGATCGGGGACACCGACTTCCACCCCGCGGTCTGGTACCGGCGTACGGTCCGGATACCGGCGGACTGGGCCGGCCGGCGGGTGCTGCTGCACTTCGGGGCCGTCGACCACGACGCCACCGTCTGGGCCGACGGCCGCGAAGTGGCCCGGCACAGCGGCGGCTTCACCTCCTTCACCGCCGACCTCGGCGTGGTGGCGGGCGCGGCCGGCGGCGACGCGGAAGTGGTGATCGTGGTACGGGCCCGGGACGCCCGCCACGGCCCTCAGGCGCGCGGCAAGCAGGCCACCGACTACGCCAACAGCGACTGCCACTACACCCGCACCACCGGCATCTGGCAGACGGTGTGGGCGGAGCCGGTGCCCGAGGTCCATCTGCGCAGGCCCCGGATCACCCCCGACCTCGCGTCCGGGGCCTTCCACCTCGAACTGCCGCTCAGCGCCAACCGCCCGGGCCACCGGATCACGGCCCGGGTGAGCGACGCGGACGGCGAGACGGTGGCCGAGGCGACCGTGCGCGCCGACCTCGACCTGGCCCCCCGTATGGTGCTCGCGCTGCCCGAGGACCGGAGCCGGCCGTGGTCTCCGGAGGACCCCCATCTGTACCGGGTGCGGATCGAGCTGCTGGACGGCGACGGCGGAGTCGTGGACCGCGCCGAGTGCACCGCCGGGCTGCGGTCGGTGGCCATCGACGGCAAGCGGCTGCTGCTCAACGGCCGCCCGGTCTTCCAGCGGCTCGTCCTGGACCAGGGCTGGTACCCGGACGGGCTGATGACCGCGCCCGACGACGCCGCCCTCGTCCGGGACATCGAGCTGTCGCTGGCCGCGGGGTTCAACGGGGCGCGGCTGCACCAGAAGGTGTTCGAGGAGCGTTTCCTGCACCACGCGGACCGGCTCGGCTATCTCGTCTGGGGCGAGTTCGGCGACTGGGGAGCCAGTACGGGGCGTACCACCGGGGACAACCAGCAGCCCACCGCCGGATTCATCGCCCAGTGGCTGGAGGCCGTGGAGCGGGACTACTCGCATCCCTCGATCGTGGGCTGGTGCCCGCTCAACGAGACGCACCAGGAACTCCACGACCGGCAGACCGTCCTGGACGATGTCACCCGGGGCATGTTCCTGGCCACGAAGGCCGCCGACACCTCCCGTCCGGTCCTGGACGCCTCCGGCTACTCCCACCGCGTGGCCGAGACCGATGTCTACGACTCGCACAGCTACGAGCAGGACCCGGAGGCGTTCCGCCGCCAGATGGCCGGGCTGGACAAGGACGACCCGTATCTCAACCCCGACAACCGGGGGAACCCCGGAAGGAGGGACACCGACGCGGTGTGGTCACTGCCGTACCGCGGCCAGCCCTACTTCTGCAGCGAGTTCGGCGGCATCTGGTGGAATCCGGAGGAGGCGGATGGAGCGGCCGGTGACGACCGCGAGGTGTCCTGGGGGTACGGGCAGCGGCCGCGGACCGAGGAGGAGTTCCAGACCCGCTTCGCGGGGCTGACCGGGGTGCTGCTCGACGACCCCCTGATGTTCGGCTACTGCTACACCCAGCTCACCGATGTGTTCCAGGAGCAGAACGGCGTCTACCGCTTCGACCGGAGCCGCAAGCTGGACGTGGAGCGGCTGCGCGCGGCGCAGCAGCGCCCCGCCGCCTTCGAGCGCCCGGCCGGTGAGGAGGGACGATGAGCGGCCTGACACGGCGCGGTCTGCTGAGAGGCGCGGTGTACGGGGCGGGGGCCGCGGTGTCGGCGTCCGCGCTCAGCGGCTGCGGTTCGATCACCGGGAGCGTGCGGAGCGCCGACGAGATCGAGTACTGGACCCTGTTCACCGGCCCCGACGGCGAACTGATGAAGACCATGACGCGGAACGTGGAGAAGCGCGTCCCGGGTCTCAAGGTCAGGACGACGGTGCTGGACTGGGGCCCGCCGTACTACACCAAGCTGGCGATGGCCTCGGCCGGTGGCCGTTCGCCGGATGTGGCGATCATGCATCTGACCCGGCTGGCGGGCTACGCCCCCGGCGGTCTGCTCGACCCGTGGGACATGGATCTGCTGGCCGAGTTCGGCCTGAAGCAGGGCGACCTCAACCAGACGCTCGTCAAGCGGAGTCTGTACCAGGGCGACCCGTACGCCGTTCCGCTGGACACCCACCCGTTCGTCGTCTTCTTCGACCGGGACGTCCTGGACAAGGCGGGTCTGCTCAACGGTGACGGGCGGCTGGTGCCCTTCGAATCGCCGAAACACGCCCTGGAGCTGATGGACAAGCTCCGCAAGGACAGCGGCAAGCTCGGGCCCGTCTTCGGCCACGCCAACGACGCGGCGATGGGCTGGCGGATGTTCTGGACGCTGTTCAGCCAGACCGGCGCCACCTTCGACCTCACGGGGAAACGGGCCGAGATCGACGAGGACACCGCCGTCGAGGTGGTGCGTTTCATGGCCGACCTGACGCGCGACTGCCGCACCATGGACGTCCAGACGGCCATCGCCGCCTTCGCAGGCGGCCGCTCACCGATGATCTTCTCGGGTGAGTGGGACATGGCCACCTACAAGTCGACCCTGAAGGACAAGCTGGGCGGCTCCCCCATCCCCACCTTCTACGACCGTCCGGCCGGGGCCTCGGACAGCCACGCCCTGGTGCTGCCGCACCAGGACAACCCGGATCCGGAGCGCAGGCGGCGCGCCCACCGGTTCGTGGCCGAGCTGGTCCGGTCCGGGCTGACATGGGCGACGGCTGGCCACATCCCCGCGTACACCCCGGCCGTCTCGTCCCCGCAGTACGCGAAGCTGCGGCCGCAGTCCGAGTACGCGGGCGCCGCGAAGCAGCTCGTGCTCGACCCGCCGGTGTGGTTCGCGGGCTCCGGTTCGGACTTCCAGACCCGGATGTGCCAGGCGCTCGATCCCGCGCTCGGCGGCGCGTCGTCCGCCGAGCGCGTGGTGCGCACGATGGTCTCCCAGATCAACACCCTGCTGGCCCAGCCGAATCCGGCCTGATCGCGACGGAGTCGCAATGGAAAGGAGCGATGTCATGGCTTCCGTCTCCACGCCCGCGCGGCGGGCCGCGGCCGGATCCCGGCGCGCCGGATTCCGGCGGGCCGCCGCCACGGACCGGACTCGGTCGGGTGGCGCCGGGTGGCTCTTCGCCACCCCCTTCCTGGTGTTCTTCACGCTCTTCCTCGTCGTGCCGATCGGCATCGGCCTGTGGATGAGCTTCACCGACGCCAGTCTGACCGGGCACGGTGACAACACCCTCGTCGGCCTGGACAACTACACCGAGGCGTTCGGCGACAGCCAGGTGTGGCAGACCCTCGGCAACACGGTCTGGTTCACCGTCCTGACCACCGTCCCCCTCGTGCTCGTCGCCCTGGCGATGGCCCTGCTGGTGTACACGGGGATGCCGGGACAGTGGTTGTGGCGGCTGGCCTTCTTCGCCTCGCATCTGCTGCCGGTCGCGGTGGTGTACCAGATCTGGAGCATGCTGTTCCAGCCGGACCGGGGGATGCTCAACGGCCTGCTGAAGATCTTCGGGATCGATGGGATCGGCTGGCTGACGGACGAGAGGTACGCGATGTGGTCCATCGCGCTGGTGACCCTGTGGTGGACGGTGGGATTCAACTTCCTGCTCTACCTGGCCGCGCTGCAGGCGATCCCCGACCACCTCTACGAGGCGGCCGCGCTGGACGGCGCCGGTGCGTGGCGCCGGCTGTGGTCGGTCACCCTGCCGCAACTGCGCCGGACCACCGGGCTGATCGCGGTGTTGCAGGTGATGGCGTCGCTGAAGGTGTTCGACCAGATCTACCTGCTGACCAAGGGCGGCCCGAACGGGGCCACCCGGCCGATCCTGGAGTACATCTACGACACCGGCTTCACCAACTACCGGCTCGGCTATGCCTCGGCGGTGTCGTATGTGTTCTTCGGGCTCATCATCATCCTCTCGATCGCCCAGCTGAAGATCTTCTCGCGCAGGGAGGACTGAGCGCGCCATGACCACCGAGACACTCTCCCCCCGTACCCCCGGAAAGCCCCGGTCGACCATGCCCCGGGAGGTGGTCCGGCGGCGCCGCTACGGCGGCCGTGTCTGGCACCCCTCGCTCGGGACGGGCCCCCTCCCCCGTGTGCTGACGCTGCTGGCGCTCGCGCTGATGACGGTGCTCTGGCTGGTGCCGTTCGGCTGGGGGGTGGACACCTCGTTCAAGACGGAGGTCGACGCGAGCGCGTCGGGCGTCGACTGGATCCCCAAGGCGGGCTTCACCCTTGACGCCTACCGGACCATCTTCGGCCAGGGCAATCTGCCGGTGTGGGCGGTGAACAGCGTCGTGATCGCCGTGTGCGTCACGGCCATCACCGTGGCCATCTCGGCGATGGCGGCGTACGCGTTCTCGCGCACGCTCTTCCGCGGCCGCCGGGTGCTCTTCGCCGTCACCGTCGCCTCGATCATGGTGCCGCCGCAGATCCTGATCGTGCCGCTGTTCCGGCAGATGCTCGCGATGAACCTCGTCGACACCTACGCGGCGGTGATCCTGCCGCAGGTGGTGGCGCCCGCGATGGTGTTCATCCTGAAGAAGTTCTTCGACGGCATTCCGCGTGAGCTGGAGGAGGCGGCCCGGATCGACGGGGCGGGCAGCTTCCGGGTGTTCTGGAGTGTGGTGCTGCCGCTGTCCCGGCCGATCCTGGCGGCCGTGGCCATCTTCGTCTTCATCAACACCTGGAACAACTTCCTCTGGCCGTTCATCAGCACGAGCGATCCACAGTTGATGACGCTGCCGGTGGGGCTGTCGACCGTGAAGGACTCCACCGGGCTCCGGAACGCCCAGGAGTCGGCCGCCTCGATCCTCGGCTCCATCCCGCTGCTCATCGTCTTCATGCTGTTCCAGCGTCAGATCGTGAAGTCGGTGGCCACCACGGGTCTGGGAGGTCAGTGAGCGGTCCGGGCGATACCGCCCTCGGTGGACTCGCGGGTGTGGAGGGTGTGGCCGACGACGACCTCCTGGGCCGGACGGTCCGGTGTCTCGATCCGCTTCAGCAGCAGATCGACGGCGTGCCGGGCGATGGCGCCCTTGTCCGGTGCCACGCTGCTCAGGCTCGGTGTGCTGTAGCGCGCGGCCTCGATGTCGTCGAAGCCCATCACCGCCATGTCGTCCGGCACCCGCAGTCCGCGCTCGTACAGGGTCCGCAGCGCGCCGAGGGCGAGCGCGTCGTTGAAGCAGAACACGGCGTCCGGCGGCTCCGCCTGGTCCAGCAGAGCCGCCATCGCCCGCGCGCCCTCGGCCAGGTGGTAGCGGGGGGTCTCCCGCTCCAGCCCGGGGTCCAGCGGCAGCCCGGCCTCCTCCAGGGCCTGGCGGTAGCCGGTCCTGCGCAGCAGCGGTGTGCCGATGTACGGCTCGGGCTGGACGCCGACGGCGGCGATCCGGCGGCGCCCGCCGGCCACCAGATGGACCACGGCCTCCTTGGCGGCGGCCACGTTGTCGATCACCACATGGTCGGCGAGGCCGCCGCTGGGGCGTTCGCCGATGAGCACCAGCGGCACGGTGCCGAGGTGGTTCGCCAGCGCGCTGCCGTGCAGCGCGAGCGGGCTCACCACCATCCCGTCCACGACCTGGTCGCCGAGCCCGTGGATCACCGCCGCCTCCCGCTCGCGGTCGCCGAGGGTCTGCTCGATCAGCAGGGTGCGGCCGTGTTCCTCGGCCGTGGTGAGGAAGTGGCGTCCCAGCTCGGCGAAGTACGGTACGTCCAGCTCGGGCAGGACCAGCCCGAGCATGCCGGTGCTGCCGCGGCGGAGGTTGCGGGCCACCCGGTTGGGCCGGTAGTCGAGCTCCCGGATGGCCCGCTGGACCCGCTCCCGGGTCGCCGGGGACACATGCACAAAGCCGTTGATCACATTCGACACGGTCTTCGGGGAGACCCCGGCGAGCGTCGCCACGTCCTTGACGGTGGCGCTCCGGCCGGCACCGTCCGAGCGCTTCCGCCCCGGTGCCGCTTGGTCCCTGGTGGTCTGCTGTCTCACGGCGGTCACCGACCGATCCTAGAGCGTGCCGGTGGCGGGCCGCACCGCCGGGCACACCGCGGGCCCCGTCCCCTCAGGCGGCGGCCGGGTGGGCGGGCGAGGGCAGCGCCTGCTCCGTCCAGATGCACTTGCCCGTCGCCGAGAACCGCATGCCCCATCGATCGGACAGCGCCGCGACCAGCTGCAGCCCGCGCCCGCCCTCGTCGGTCTCGGCGGCGCGGCGGATCCGCGGAGTGGTGAGGCTGCCGTCGGAGACCTCGCAGATCAGTGTCCGGCCGTAGAGCAGGCGCAGCCGCGGGGGGCCCTTGGCGTGCCGGACGACGTTGCCGACCAGCTCGCTGACCAGGAGCTCCGTCGTCATCGTCAGCTCGTCGAGATGCCACGTGGACAGCTGCTCGGTGACATGGTGGCGGGCTTCCGCCGCGGCGATGGGGCCGTCCGGGAGCGCCCAGGACACCACCCGGTCCGGAGCCATCGACCGCGTCCGGGCGATCAGCAGCGCCGCGTCGTCGTGGGTCTCGGCCTGCTCCGGCACCAGCGCGCTGATCACGGCGTCGCACAGCCGGCCGGGATCGTGCAGCGTGGTGGGTGCGGACGCGGTCCCGGACGGATCGGGCGGGGGTGCGGCGGCCCTGGTGAGGGCCTGGGCGAGCCGGGCCATGCCCTCGTCGATGTCGACCGCCGACGACTCGACCAGGCCATCGGTGTAGAGCACCAGATGGCTGCCCTCGGGCACCTGGACCTCATGCGTCTCGAAGGGCGGGCTGGCGGCACCGAGCGGTGGATCGGCGTCGACATGGGGGAAGTGGGCCGTGCCGTCGGGGTGGACGATGGCGAGTGGTGGGTGCCCGGCGCTCGCGAAGGCACAGCGATTGGTGACCGGGTCGTAGACCGTGTACAGACAGGTGGCGTAGAAGTCATCGCCGAGGTCGCCGACCAGATCGTTGAGGTGGGTGAGCAGCTCATCGGGCGGGAGCTCGAGATCGGCGAGGGTGTGCACGGCCGTGCGCAACCGCCCCATCGTCGCGGCCTCGGACAGCCCGTGGCCCATGACATCGCCGATGACGAGGGCGACCCGCTCCCCGGACAGCGGGATGAGGTCGTACCAGTCGCCGCCGACCTGCACGCCCTCGGTGGCGGGCAGATAGCGCGCCTCGGCGGCGACGGCCGGTACGGCGGGCAGCGTGCGGGGCAGCAGCCCGCGCTGGAGCTCCTGGGCGCGGGTGTGCTCGGCGTCGTACAGCCGCGCCCGCTCCAGCGCCTGGGCGACCAGTCCGCTCAGGGCGATGAGCAGGGAGCGGTCCTCCTCGGAGAAGTGGCGCGGTCGCGAGAAGCTCACCACGCAATAGCCGATCTGCTGGTCGGAGGCGATCAGCGGGAGGAACGCCCACGCCTTCATCCCGCTCCGGTAGAGGTAGTCGGCGGCGTCCGGATGCTGTTCGGCGTACTCCCGCGGCGTGGACAGGAAGGTCGGGGTGCGGGAGCTGAGCACCTGGACGATGGCGGACATGTCCGCGACCATCAGCTTCTGGACGGTCTCGAGGAACTCCTCCGGATACCCGGCCGAACCGACCATCCGCAGCCGCCCGTTCTCGATCACCTGGCAGATCAGGCCGGTGGCGCCGAACGGCGGAAGCATCCGGTCGGCGACCGCCTTCACCACGTCCTGGACGGTCAGCGCCTCGGCGAGCGCCGAGGTCAGCTCGCCCATGCGCATGACCCGCTCGGCCGCGGTGCGCTGGGCCGCCGACTGCTCGGCCTCCTCCCTCCGGCGTTCGGTGATGTCCGCGATGTGGATGACCAGTCCGTTGGGGACGGGGTCGATGCGTGCGTGGTACCAGCCCGCTCTGCCGGGCCACCGGGTGTCGAATCCGACCGGTGCGTGCGTGGTCACCGCCCGCCCGTGGCAGGCGGCCATCCCGGTGTCCCGGACCACCGGGTGGTCCCACAGCACGGTCCCCAGCGCCTCCTGGGCGGAAGCCCCCAGCAACTTCAGGGCCGCGGGGTTGGCGAAGGTCAGCCGTGCCTGGTTGTCGAGGGCGAGGAGGCCGTCGTTCATCCGCCATACGGCACTGCCGACGGCGTCGCCGCCGAGGGGTTGCCTCTCGTGCTCGACGTCCGTGGCGGCGGGGCGGACGGGCCGCAGATACTCGGCGACCCAGTCGGCGGCCATCCGCAGGAACGCACATTGCGCGTCGTCGAGCTCTTCCGGCGCCTCCACCAGGACGGACAGCGCACCCACCGACTGCCCGTCGGCCGTGACCACGGGCATGGACGCCACCCCGCTTCCGGGTGGAAGCGTGCCGGCGCCGGGAGGGAAGTCCCCGTGGGAGGGGCGGCCGGACGACGAGAGGGGCGCCCGATGCGGCACATCCGGCGGTGGCGGCGTCCAGACGTGGGTGCCGTAGCGCACACAGGACACGGGGGCCGCGCTGTCCTCGTCCGTGAGGGTCTCCCATCCCGCGACCAGGTTGTCCGGGAGCCCCATGCTGGCCACCAGGCTCATCACGCCCCGGCGCGGATCGCTCACATGGATCATGCCCCCCAGTGCGCCGAGTTCGGCGACCGCCTGCCCGAGGGCGAGCCTCACCGGCCCGGTGCCACTCAGCTGGCCACCCGCGGAACCCATCAGCCGAAGCCGTGTCCGCGCCGACCGAGTGATCCGGGTGTCCGCACTGTCCGGGTGCTGTTCATCCACACCCATGGCGTCACCTGTCATCGTCCTCGGGAGCCCGGTGCCGTACGGATCGCAGGCCAGCCTCGTCCCATATAGCCCGAATATAACGCCTCTCCCGAAGCGAGTGCCGCCGTCCGGACATGGCCGTCGGCGTACGTCGCCGGACGCCGTCACCGAGAGCCGAAGGGCGGTACCGCTACGCGATGTCGTCGACGCGGACCGGGCCGCCGGTGGTGACCGACTGGATGGCCGCGAGCGCGACGGCCAGGGCGGCCCGGGCGTCCTGGCCGGTGACGGAGGGGGCGCGGCCGGTGCGCACACACTCGGCGAAGTCGGCGAGTTCGGCCACGTAGGCGTCGTGGAAGAGATCCTGGTCGTAGGTGACACATTCGGCGGCGCTGCCGTCCGGGCCGTAGGCGGTCAGATGGCCGCGGCGGATGTCTCCCATGGTGAGCATCCCCGCCGAGCCGAAGACCTCGCCACGCACGTCGTACCCGTACACCGCCTGGAAGTTCGCCTCGGCGGTCGCGAGGGCGCCGTTGTCGAAGCGGATGGTGACCACGGCGGTGTCCAGCAGTCCGTGCTCCTTGAAGTCGGGGCGGACCAGGGCGTCGGCGAACGCGAAGACCTCGACCGGTGCGGCGCCGGGGTTGAGATAGCGCAGGGTGTCGAAGTCGTGGATGAGCGTCTCCAGGAAGATCGTCCACGGCGGGATACGGCCCGGGTCGGCCAGCTTGGGGTCGCGGGTGAGGGAGCGCAGCAGCTGCGGGGTGCCGATGGCGCCCGCGCGGACCTTCTCGTGGGCGGCGTGGAAGCCGGTGTCATAGCGGCGGTTGAAGCCCACCTGGAGGGGGACACCGGCATCGGCCGCGGCCGCGATGGCGCGGTCCGCCTCCTCGAGGGTGACGGCCATCGGCTTCTCGCAGTACACGGCCTTGCCCGCCCGGGCCGCGGCCTCGACCAGCCCGGCGTGGGTGCGGGCCGGGGTGGCGATGACCACCGCCTCGACCCCGGGGTCGGCGAGCAGCTCGGCTATCTCGGTGTACGCCGTGGTGCCGCCCAGCCGCTCGCCGAGCCCCTGCGCGGCGCCGGGGGCCGGGTCGGCGATGGCGGCGAGACGGACGCCGGGGAGGCGGCGGGCGAGGGTCTCGGCGTGGAAGGAGCCCATGCGTCCGGCGCCGATGAGTCCGATGGGGAGGGGGTGTGGTGTGGTCATGCGGATGCTCCGTGGGGTCTGTGGTTACGGGGCGGGGTGGCAGCGGGCGCGAGCGATCAGGGCTCGACGGCCTCGCGGGCGCGCGCTTCAGCGGTCAGGGCTCGACGGCCCCGCGGGCGCGCGCTTCAGCGGGTGAAGGCGGAGCGGAAGCGCTCCAGGGCGAGGTCGGCGTCGCCGGAGGCCCACGCCTCCATGGCGACGGTGCCCTCGTAGCCGAGGTCGGCGAGAGTTCGGGCGAGGGCCGGGTAGTTGATCTCTCCCGTTCCGGGCTCGCAGCGGCCGGGGACGTCGGCCACCTGGATCTCGCCGATCAGGCCCCTGGCGTGGGCCCGGCGAACGAGCTCGATCAGGTTTCCCTCGCCGATCTGCGCGTGGTACAGGTCCAGGTTCATCCGCAACCCCTGCCGGTCCACGGCCTCGACCAGGGCCAGGGTGTCGGCGGCCTTGGCGAACGGCACACCGGGGTGGTCCACGGCGGTGTTGAGGTTCTCCAGGGTGAAGGTGACCCCGGCGCGCTCGCCCAGCTCGGCGAGGCGGGTAAGGGTGCGATGGGCGGCGAGCCACATCGGGCCGGTGGCCTCGCCCGCCACCGGCGCCACCGGCAGGCCGTCGCCGTCCAGCCCGGTGCCGTGCAGGTTCAGCCGGGGACAGCCGAGCCGCTCGGCCACCTTGACCGACTCCTCGGCGGTACGCAGGAGTTCGGCCGCCCCGTCCTGGTCCGTCAGACTGCCGCGGAGGTAGCCGGTCATGGAGGAGAACACCGCACCGGTCCGCTCGAGGGCGGTCAGATCGTGTCGGCTCCAGTCCCAGATCTCGACCTGGAAACCGGCGTCGTGAATGCGCCGCGCCCGTTCCTGGATCGGCAGATCCCGGAAGACCATCTCGGCGCAGACCGCCAATGTGTACATCGCTACCGCTCGCCCTCTCTCCGATCCCGGCAACAAAGCGACTAGAACGTTGCAGTTACTAGAACGTTCTAGAAGACGAGCAGCAGTACGCCAGTCGCCGGCCACCCCTGTCAAGGGTGGACGGTGGAATCACTAGAACGTTATAGACGCGAGGGCGCGTTCGGTCGGACCCTGGGCTACGATCATCGACGCGCCCGGAAGCGAGAGACCCCGGCCGAAGACAACACCCCGACCGGGGAGACCAAGGGAGACCAGTGGTGCCACCGACGCCATCCGCCCCCCAAGGGAAGCGCCCGACCCTCGCGGACGTGGCGGCGCGGGCCGGCGTGTCCACGGCGCTGGTCTCCATCGTGATGCGGGACGCCAAGGGCGCCGGTGCCGCCACCCGTGAGCGGGTCCTCCGGGCGGCACAGGAGATCGGATACCGGCCGGACGCCCGGGCCCGGCTGCTGCGCAGCCACCGCTCCCATCTCCTCGGGGTGCAGTTCGGCCTCCAGCACCCCTTCCACTCCGATCTGCTGGAGGGCATCTACGCGGTGGCCGAGCCCGCCGGGTACCAGATCGCGCTGAGCGCGGTGGCCGCCGGGCGGGGCGAGCAGCGAGCCACCGACACCCTGCTCGCCGACCGCTGCGAGGCCCTGATCCTGCTCGGCCCGCAGGCCCCGGCCGCGCGGCTGGCGGAACTCGCCGCACAGCTCCCGGTGGTCTCCGTGGCCCGTCGGCTGCGCGGGTCCGCTCCGGGTGTGGAGGTGGTGCGGACCGCCGATGACGAGGGCGCCCGCCAGGCCGTGGACCATCTGGTGGCCCTCGGCCACCGCGACATCGCCCATATCGACGGCGGCAGGGCACCCGGCGCCGCCGACCGGCGCCGTGGCTATCGCACCGCCATGAGCCGCCACGGCCTGGCCGACCGCGTCCGCGTCCTGCCCGGCGGTCTCACCGAGGAGGACGGCGCCGCGGGCGCCCGCGCCCTGCTCGACGCCACTCCCCGCCCCACGGCCGTCCTCGCCTTCAACGACCGCTCCGCCACCGGTGTTCTGGACACCCTCCTCCGCGCCCGGGTTCCCGTCCCCGACGGGGTCTCCGTCATCGGCTTCGACGACACCCACTTGGCGCGCCTGGCCCATATCAACCTCACCACCGTCGGCCAGGACATCCCCCGCCTCGCTGAACTCGCCGTCGGCCGGGCCATCGCCCGCCTGGAGGGAGAGCGGGTCCCCGACGGGGAGGCCGTGGTCGCACCCCATCTCGTCATCCGGGGCACCACGGCCGAGCCCGCCTGAGGCGCGAGGGGAGGGACGAGAGGTCAGCCGAGCTTCTTGAGCAGTTCTTCGGCGAGCGGGCCGGAGGATGCCGGGTTCTGACCGTTGATGACGTTGCGGTCGACTTCCACATGCGGTGCGAAGGGGTCGCCGACCCGCACCGTCAGGCCCGCCTCGGTCAGCCGGTCCTGCAGGAGCCACTTGTCCTTGTCGGCGTTCCCGGCCATCTTCTCCTCCTCATTGGTGAAGGCGGTGATCCGGTAGCCCGCGTAGGCGTGGGCACCGTCCTCCGTGACCGCCGCCAACAGCGCCGCCGGGCCGTGGCAGACCACGCTCACCGGCATGCCACTGCGCACCGCGAGGGTGAGGATCTTGCCCGAGTTCGCGTCGACCGCGAGGTCCTCCATGGGGCCGTGGCCACCGGGCACATGGACGGCGTCGTACTCGTCCAGCGTCACGTCGCTCAGCGCGATGGGGGCGCGGAACTCCGCCGCGGTCTCGGTGACGCTCCTGACCCTGGCGGCGTTCTCCGGGCCGCCGTTGGCCTCGGGGCTGAGGCTGGCGGAGTCCACGGGCGGCACGACACCGCCGGGGGTGGCCACGGTGATCTCGTGGCCCGCGGCCTTGTCCTCCATGAGCCCGATGAGCCGCCGCTCAACACGCTCTTCCTCGTACAGCGGCCAGGCGCCGACGCCAACCCGGACGTCGCCCGGGTCCGGGAGCGGCTTCGGCGCGCCGCCCGCACCTGGTAGCGCACACGTCGGGGATATCCGCCGGACGGGTCAGCGTCCGGCGTTCGGCGAGGACTCGTCCACCATGCCGTGCTCCCAGGCCCAGGCCGCGATCTCGACGCGGTTGCGGGCGGCCAGCTTGCGCTGGACGTTGCCGAGGTGGGTCTTGACGGTGGACAGGGTGACGTGGAGATCCGCGGCCACCTCCTCATTGGTACGGCCACGGGCGACCCGCCGGACCACTTCGGCCTCGCGCTGGGTCAGCGGCTCGATCAGATCCTCGGGCCCACCCCTCCCCCGGCGGGCCGGACGGGCCTCGGACGGGGCCGGTCGGCCGCGGTGGGGTGCCATGTGGGCGAGCAGGCGGACGGTCACCGACGGGGAGATCAGCGAATTGCCCGACGCCGCGGCCCGTACCGCCTCGGTGAGCAGACCGGGCGCGCCGTCCTTGAGCAGAAAACCGCACGCACCGTTGCGCAGCGCCCGGTAGACGTATTCGTCGAGGTCGAAGGTGGTGGCGATGAGGACGTTGAGGGGATCCGGCACATCGGGTCCGGCGAGGAGCCGGGTGGCCTCCAGACCGTCCAGCTCGGGCATGCGGATGTCGAGGAGGCAGACATCGGGCCGCAGGCGACGGGCCTGCTCGACCGCCTCGACGCCGTTCGCCGCCTGCGCGACGACCCGCATGTCCGGCTGGGAGTCGAGAATCATGCGGAAGGCGGCCCGGACCATCTCCTGGTCGTCGGCGATGAGTACCTGGATCGTCATGTCACGCATGATCGCAGGCGATCGTCTCCTCGGCGGCCGTCTTGTCCAGCGGCAGGACCGCCAGGACGTGCCAGCCTCCGCCGTGCCGTGGCCCTGCCGCGATGTGCCCGTTGACCTCCTCGACCCGCTCGGCGAGCCCCACCAGGCCGTAGCCGCTCCCCGCGACCGACCGCTCGGCGGCGGGCGAGGCGTCACCCTGCCCGTCGTCGACGACCGACACTTCCAGTCGCTCCGGATCGCCGGGCCGGACACCGATCCGCACCTCCACCCGGCCGACCCCGGTGGCGTGTTTGCGGACGTTGGTCAGGGACTCCTGCACCACGCGGTGGACCGTGGTGGCGATGCCGGGCGGCAGCGGCCGGTCGGCGAGTTCCGGGGCGAGGATCAGCTCGGCGGGCGGCCCCACCTCGGAGAACTCCTCGGTGAGCCCATGCAGATGACGCAGCCCGCGCGGACCCGCCGGATCGCTCGTGGGCCGGGTCGTGGCGGAGGCGGTGGCGTGGTGCCGCAGGCTGGTGACCATGGCGCGCATCGACCCCAGCGCCTGGGATCCGGCCCGCTCGATCTGGGCGAGCATCCGGTCCAGGTCCTCCGGGGACTGGGTGTGTCCGGCCGCGGCCGTGAAGCGCGCGGCTTTGGTCTGCGCCACGATCGCCGTGACGTGGTGGGCCACGAAGTCGTGCAACTCCCGTGCGTGCTCGAGGCGTTGGGCCTGCCGGATGGCCTCGCGCTCCCGCTCCCGCAGGGTGTCGTACAGACGCAGACACAGCCCCACCACCACCATGAACGGCACGGCGCAGACCGCGATGACGGCGATCAGGTCCTTGAGGTAGTCGTCCCACAGCTCGATCCGCAGCGGGAGGACCACGGCGGCGAGGGAGGACGCCGCGACCAGCCCGGCCGCTCGCAGGGGCGGGCAGCGCCGCACGGCGCGGGTGCTGAGCAGGAGCAGCGCACCCAGCTCCACCATGCCGGGGGTGTTCGGGGGACGCTCGGACAGCCGCGCTTCCGTCACGGTCAGGACGCACGAGACGGCCGCCGCGCCGATGGCGTAGCGCGCGAAGAGGGGTTCCGGCACGGCGAGCGTGGCCAGGCACAGCACTCCGGACGCCATCGTCGCCGCTTCCATCGCCGGATGCGGCGCGTTCAGCCCCTCCAGGACCACGAGGACGACCAGGGCGATGCCGACCAGGCCCTGACGGAGGTGCCGGAGGCGGAAACGGGACCGGAACTCGAAGATCATGGCAGGTCACGCTACGGTCCGGCCGCCGTCGCCACATCAGACTTTCGGCCGAGGAAACCGGGAAGGGGACACGGCCCGCTTCGGCATTCCGGTGGATCCGCCGCGCCACGTCCCCGCCAAGGATGGTATCCGGGGCGGCCGGAGAGCGCTCGAGCGCGCTGCGTCCGCCGGCCACGCCCCTTCCGACCGCATACCCCCTCAGCCCTTCCGAAGGCCGTCGATGTTCCGCACCGCCCTGCGCACCCTCCGCTCCCATCGGCTCCGTTTCGCGATGCCCGCCCTCGCCGTCGTGCTCGGCGTGGCCTTCGTGACCGGTTCGCTGCTCTACGGCGACTCCGTCAGAGCGGCCGTGAACCGGGCACGGTCCAATTCGCAGCCCGACGCGTCCGTCTCGATCACCGCGGACCCCGCCGCGCCACACCGGCTCGATGACGCACTGCTGCGGCGGCTGCGGGCGCTGCCCTCGGCGGCCGCGGCGCGCGGTGTGGTGGAGGGCCGCTCCTTCCTCGTCGGCTCCGACGGCACTCTGGTGGGCGATCTGAACCAGGCCGCGGGCGTCAACTACGTGCCCGACGACCGCGGCAGGGACGTCCGCTATCCGCTCACCGAGGGCCGTGGCCCCCGTGGCGCCACCGAGATCGCCGTCGACCGGCGGACCGCCGAGCGGGCCGGGTACCGGGTGGGCGCCCGGGTGCGCATCGTCGTGGCCGGCACGGCCGGCGACGCTCGGCTGGTCGGCGTCTTCACCGCCCACGACAGCCGGGTGGACTCCGGTGGCACGCTCACCGCCTTCGACACCGCCACCGCGCAACGGCACTTCGCCCCCGCGCCGAAGGGCTACTCGGCGATCACACTGACCGCCGCCGAGGGCACATCGGATGCCCAACTCGCCCAGGAGGCAGAGAAGTCGCTGCCGTCCGGACTGCGGGCGGTCACCCGCGCGGATCTGGAGTCCGGTGCCGCCTCCGACGGGGACGCGGACAAGCTCACCACACTGCTGCTGAGCTTCGCCGGGGTCGCCCTGTTCGTCACCTTCCTGGTGGCCAACACCTTCACCATGCTCAGCGCGGCCCGCGCCCGGGAACACGCACTGCTGCGGGCCATCGGCGCCACCACGAACCAGGTGATGCGCATGGTCCTGACCGAGGCCGCCGTGGTCGGCACGGCCGCCTCGGCCATCGGCTACGGTCTCGGCGTCGGCGCCGCGCACCTGCTGGGCGGCCTGTTCGACGCCTCCGGAGCGGGCAACGCCACCGTGCCGGCGCTGTCCGCCAAGCCGCTGCTCGCGGCCTTCGCCGTGGGCATCGGCGTCACCGTCCTCGCGGCCTACGTCCCGGCCCGGCGGGCGGCGGCCGTACCGCCGGTGGCGGCGCTGCGGACCGTCCAGCCGTCCACCGCCGCCTCGCTGCGCCGCCGCAACACCATCGGGCTGATCACCACCGCGTGCGGCGCGCTGCTGATCGCCGCCGCCGTCGGCGAGCCGAACCTCCTCTTCGGCGCCGCGCCCCTGCTGCTGGTCGGCCTGATCGTCCTCACCCCACTGCTCGCCCTGGGCCTCACCGGGCTGCTGCGCTCCCCGCTGACCCGGCTGGCGGGCGTCCGGGGCAAGCTGGCGGTGGAGAACGCCCGCCGCAATCCACGGCGTACGGCCGCCACGGCGACCACCCTGATGGTCGGTCTGGCGATGGTCACCGCCGTCACCGTGGCCGTCACCTCGGTGAACCGCTTCGACGAGCGGGAGGCCGACCGCTCCATGGCCTCGGACCTGCGGATCACGGCCGTCGACTTCGGGGAGATCGGCGAGGGCACGGCGGCCCGGGTGGCGCGGCTCGCCGACGCCGAGGCCGTCACCCCCGTCATCCCCGCCTATCTCGACCTCGCCGGCAAGACCCCCCTCCCGGTCACCGCGGTGGACCCCGCCGCGGTGGAGCGCGCCGCGTCGCTCACCGTCCGCGAGGGGTCGCTGCACCGCCTCGGCCAGGGCATCGCCGTCACCGAGGAGCTGGCCGCCGCCCACGGCTGGCGGCTGGGCTCCCGTGTCACCGGCACCTTCACCAGTGCGAGCGGGCGTACGCCGGGCACCGAGGCCGGCCTGCCCGTCGTCGCGATCTACGACGGCCCGGACGATCTGACCCCCGCCCTCGTCTCCGAACGCGCCCTGCCGCGTCCGGCCGGCGCCGAGGACCGGCCGAGCATCGACTCGGTCCTGGTCAAGGCCGCCCCCGGCCGCACCGCCGCGCTCCGGGAGGAGATCCGGCGCGCCCTGGACAACCCCGCGCTGCTCGTCCAGGACCGCGCCGGCGCGAGGGCCGCCGCCACCGCGCGGACCGCGCCGTTCCTCGACATCATGTACGCCATGCTCAGCGTCACCGTGCTGATCGGCGCCCTCGGGGTGGTCAACACCATGGGCATGGCCGTCTTCGAGCGGGTGCGGGAGATCGGGCTGCTGCGGGCCATCGGACTGGACCGCGGTGGCGTCGGATCCGTGCTGCGCCTGGAGTCGGTGACCATCTCCCTCTTCGGCTCCGCGCTCGGTGTCGTCGCCGGTACGGCCATCGGCGCGGCGGCCGTCCTCGGCCAGGAGGCCGTTCCGCTCGTCATCCCCTGGGACAGGACGGCCCTCTTCTTCCTCGCGAGCGCGGCGATCGGTGTACTGGCCTCGCTCTGGCCGGGGCGGCAGGCCGCGCGCCTCCCGATACTGGAGGCCATCGGCGCGGACACCGAGTGACGGTCGTGGGGCGACCGCCCGTTGCCCCGCCCCGGCGTGTCGCGGCCGGGAAACCACCACAACACGACAGAGGCGGGTAAAGGTGTTTTTCCGGGAGGGGGTCTCAGCGACGAGTGAGGAGCGGCCGTGCCCGCTGTCGACCAGCACCCGTGGCCGCAGGCCGCGGCCGCGGTGAGGGACTGGCTGGCGGGCCCGGCCACGTCCGGCGATCTGGCCGCGGCCCGCGCCCAGATGGGCTTCTCGCTCGCCTGGCACATCGTGGTGGCCTGTCTGGGCGTGGGGCTTCCGCTGCTCACCCTGATCGCCGAGTGGTGGGGCGTGCGCACCGGCGACCCCTCGTACCGGCTGCTCGCCCGGCGCTGGGCGCGGGCCATGGGGGTGCTGTTCGCCGTGGGCGCGGTCTCCGGCACGATCCTCAGCTTCGAGATGGGACTGCTGTGGCCGGGGCTGATGGGCCGTTACGGCCAGGTCATCGGGCTGCCGTTCGCCATCGAGGGCATCGCCTTCTTCATCGAGGCCATCTTCCTCGGCATCTACCTCTACGCATGGGACCGGCTGCCGCCGCGCGCCCATATGCTCACCGGGATCCCCATCGTCATCGCCGGTGTGGCCTCGGCGTTCTTCGTGGTGTGCGCCAACGCGTGGATGAACCAGCCGCGTGGCTTCACCGTCCGCCACGGCAGGGTCGTGGACGTCGATCCGCTCGCCGCGATGTTCAACCCGGCCAGTCCGCCGCAGACCGTCCATATGATCCTGGCCGCGCTGATGGTGGCGTCCTTCCTGACCGCGAGCGTGTACGCGGTCTCGCTGCTGCGCGGCCGCACCGACCGCTACCACCGCGCGGGGTTCTTCATCCCGTTCATCCTCGGCGCCGTCGTCGCGCCCGTCCAGCTCGTGGTGGGCGACTGGATCGCCCGCTTCGTGGCCGACTACCAGCCGGTCAAGCTCGCCGCCATGGAGGGTGTCTTCACCACCTCCAGCCATGTGCCGCTCACCGTGGGCGGTATCGCGGGCGACCACGGCCTCAAGGGCGGTCTGGAGATCCCGAGCGGTCTGTCGCTGCTGGTCGGCTTCAGCCCCAGCACGGTCGTCGAGGGGCTGAACCAGGTGCCTCCCGCGCTGCGGCCCCCGATCACCGGCACCCATCTGGCGTTCGACCTGATGGTGCTCGGCGGGCTGTTCCTGATCGGGCTCGGGCTCTGGCTGCTGCTGGCCTGGTGGCGCACCCGGCGCCGGGGCGAGAGCGACCCGCTGGCCCGCCGGGGCACGCGCCTCTTCCTGTGGCTGGCGTCCTTCAGCGGCCTGGCGGCGGTCGTCTCCCTGGAGTGCGGCTGGGTCGTCACCGAGGAGGGCCGCCAGCCGTGGGTGGTGCAGGGGGTCCTCAGCGTCCGGGACGCGGTGAATCCCGCCCCCGGCCTCATGACCGGGCTGTGGCTGGTGCTCGTGGTGTACGCCGCGATGACGGTGGCCACCGTCTACGTCCTGCGCCGGCTCGCGGGCGAGCGCCCGGTCCCGGTGGCCCCGCAGGAAGCCGATGTGACCGGCTATCCGGTCGTGTGAACCGCTGGAGGTCCTGATGCTCGCGGACACCGTCCTGGCGGTGATGTGGCTGGGTCTGATGTGCTACGCCCTCTTCGCCGGCGCCGACTTCGGGGCGGGGCTGTGGGATCTGGTGGCCGGTGGCAGCCGTCGTGGACGGCCGCAGCGCGCGCTGATCGAGCACGCCATCGGGCCGGTCTGGGAGGCCAACCACGTGTGGCTGATCTTCGTGGTGGTGATGTTGTGGAGCGGCTTCCCCGAGGTGTTCGCCGCCGTGATGTCCACCCTCTATCTGCCGCTGACCCTGGCGGCGCTCGGCATCATCGCGCGCGGCGCCGCGTTCGCGTTCCGCAAGGCCAGCACCCAGCTTTGGCAGCAGCGGCTGTTCGGGGCCTGCTTCGCCACGTCCTCGGTCGTCACGCCCTTCTTCCTGGGCACGGTCGCCGGTGGTGTGGCCTCCGGGCGCGTACCCCCGGGCCTCGCCGCGGGCAGTACGGTCACCAGCTGGCTCAATCCGGCGTCGTTCCTCGGCGGTGTGCTGGCCGTGGTGACCTGCGCCCATCTGGCCGCCGTCTATCTGTGCGCGGACGCGGCGCGCGGCGGCGGGCCCGACCTGGTGCGGGCGTTCCAGCGGCGCGCCCTGGTCAGCGGGCTGGCCGCGGGTGCCGTGGCGCTGGTGGGCATCGCCGTGCTGTACATCGACGCGCCACGGCTGTTCCACGGGCTCACCCATCGCGCCCTGCCCCTGGTGGTGCTGTCGGCCGTCACCGGTGTGGCCGGGCTGGTCCTGCTCATGCGGTCGCTGTGGGGCTGGGCCCGGGCCGCCGCCGCCCTCGCCGTGGCGCTCATCGTCTGGGCCTGGGGCGTGGCGCAGTATCCGCTGATGCTGGTCCCGGACCTCACCGTGGCACGGGCGGCCGCACCGCCGTCGGTGCTGGCCGCCGTGCTGATCGTGTTCGCGGTCGGGGCGCTGCTGCTGATCCCGTCCCTGGGGTGGCTCTACGCGCTCTTCCAGCGCCCGGAGCCCGGCGCGGCGGCGGGAGCCGAGGACACGCGCTGAACCGTCAGGACGCGCTGAACGGCGAGGACACGCGCTGACCGGTCAGGACACGCTGAGGGATCAGGCGGCGTCGATCAGGGCCAGGTCCGGGGGGACGAGCGTGGTCGACATCATCAGGGCGCGGATCAGGTGGTCGTTGAGCGCGTTGCCGACCGGTTCGCCGACCTCCTCTCGGGTCAGCCAGGGCACTCCGTCCCGGGACAGCATCGTGCGGACCCGGTTGACCAGGTGCTCGACGCGCTTCTCGCTCCAGCTCTCACCGGGGCGCAACTCCGCCAGCTGGGCGGCCGTCTGCCGCCATGTGAGGGGCTGCGGCCGGGGCTCGTGGAGCAGATACCGCTGGCCGAGAACGACGAGCGCGAGCTTCTCCTCGTCGGTGAGCACCCATACCCGGGGCGGGCGGGTGACATCCCCGGGCAGGGCCACCGGCCGCTCGGTCTCGGGGCCGCTGACGAAGACCTCCAGCAGATGCTCACGGTCGCGCGAGCCCCGGACGAAGAGCGGGGTGTAGCCGGTCTCGAGGGGCAGTGGCTCCTCGCCCGTGAAGAGCAACCGGGACGGGAACCGGAGGGGCAGCCGGCCGTTGTTGGCGACCCACCAGCGGCCGTGGCGGTGGGTCAGTCTGCCCTGGCAGCGGCTGACCTGGGGGTCGTCCTCGCCCACACAGATGTGCACCTCGGGGCGGTTGCGCCCGAAGAGCAGCTCACGGCCGTCGCCGGGGCCGAGGGTCATGCCACCGGTCAGCGCGAGCGCGAAGGCGGTGCCCGGCACCGGCGCGGTCACCCCGCGGGCCAGGCTGCCGTGCGCGGCGGGCAGCGGGCGGCCGCCGGTGGCGGGGCGACGGGCGGCGGGGGCCCGCCCGGTGGCAGGGCCATCGCTGCCGGGAGGTGTTGTGGTCATGATGCCGGGAGTTTCTTCGCGGCCGTGGCGGCGAGCGCCTTGGCGGTCGTGCAGAGCTTTTCGGTGGGCTTCGGCCCGTAGACGTTCAACGACATGAACTCGACGGTGTGGTCACCGAGGGAGTCGCGGTACGAGCGGTGCAACATACGGACCAGGCATGAGTCATCGTCCCACTCATTCGGCGACACCGAGCTCCGCTTGCCGGCGATGACCACCCGCTGTCCGTCGTCCGTGGTGAACTGGTTGTCGCGGTTGAACACCACCTTCACCCCCGCGTCGCCCGAGTCGTCCGTCCACTCGCACTGCCAGTCGCCGAATCCCGGGTCACGGTCCGCCACCTGGACACCGGCGACCCGCTTGAGCTCCTCGCCGTCCAGCAGCCGGCATGCGTGTCCCCGGAGCAGGGAGCTCGCCACCGGCTGCCCGGAGCGCCGGGGGACCTGGCCGCGGTCCAGCACGCTGACGGCGTAGTCGGTGGCGGCGTCGCCCAGTTGGCAGGGGTCGGGCGCCGAGGTGTCGAGCCGCTCGGTGATGATCCAGATCTGCTTGCGGTCGGCGGACGCGATGTTCCGCAGACACTCGTCCCCATCGCGCTGGTACGCGCCGACGGTGACATTGCCGACCCTCCTGGTGGGCACATCGCCACCCGGCTCCGGCGGATCGGCGCTGAAGTTGAGCTGGACATCGGCGATGTCATCGCCGCTTTCGCCGTGCAGCAGGACATCGCATCGATCGATCTCGCCGTAGTCCGGGTCGAGCACGGTCTCGCCGAAGCGGCTGAGCGAGGCGGGGTTGAGCAACGTGCAGGGATCGGCGGTCCGCGCGTCGCCTATGGTGCCGGCCCGGCCCGTCCGGGCCGGCGAGTCGGCCGTACCGGACGCGCCACGCCCGCCGTCCTTCCCGGACCCGCGGCTCTCGTCGGAGCGCCCGTCACCCCACGGGCCGAAGAGGGTGGCCCACGCCACCAGGACCGCGGCGGTGCCCAGCGCGGTCGCGGTGACGACCACCCGGCGGCTCGGGCGGCGCCACGCCCCTCGGACCGACGGCGGCACCAGCCGCATCGTGAAAGGCGTGCGGTCCAGCGTGTCGCCGTCGTGGGGGTCCTCGAGATCCTCCAGGTCCTCGATCCGCGGGGACGACGGGGCGACCCGCCGCAGCAGCCGTACGGCCTGGTCGGCGGCGGGGCGCCGCTTCGGCTCCAGATCCAGCAGCTTGGTGAGCGCGTCCGCCAGCGGACCGGCCCGGTGCGGGGTCTCGATATAGCCCTCGATGGCCCGCGCCACATAGGCCATGGGATGCGCTGCCTCGCCGTACGGGGACCGGCCCTCGATCGCCGCGTAGAGGGTCGCGCCCAGTGAGAAGACATCGGACTTCCGGTCGGCCACCTCTCCCCTGGCCACCTCGGGCGGCAGATACGGCGGTTTGCCGCGCACCCCGCCGGTCCGGGTCATGGTGGCCTCGCTCCACAGCGCCCGGGAGATGCCGAAGTCGGTCAGCTTGGCGACCCCGTCCTCGGTGATCAGGACGTTCTCCGGGGTGACATCGCCGTGCACCACGCCCTCGGCGTGCGACTTCGCCAGCGCGGCGGCGATCTGACAGCCGATGGACGCCGCCTCCTCCGGGGGGAGCGCGACACGGTTGCGCACCATGTCCGCGAGGCTGCCCCCGGACACGTACTCCATGACGATCCAGCAGACCTCGCCCTGGTCAACGAAGTCGAACACCGAGACGATGTGCGGATGGTGCAGCCGTGCGGCGTTGCGCGCCTCGTTGGTCAGGCGCACCACCGCGCGGTCGTCGTCCGGACGGGCACACTTCACCGCGACCTGGCGGTCCAGCAGTTCGTCGTGGGCCCGCCAGACGACGCCCATCCCGCCTCTCCCGATGGGCTCCTGGAGGAGATATCGGTCGGCGACCTTGTCACCGGCCTCCGCCATCGCCCGCACCCCCGCTACCCCGCTTCATCAGCCGTCACGTTCCAGTGTCGCCACGGAGAGTACTTGCCTGCGAGGTCGGTCGGTAGCGCTTCCGGCGGACAGCCCCCGGAAAGAGGGAAGCCTCCGGCGCACGAAGGTCGCTTCGCGAACGGGGCGTCAGGGAACCGACGAGGAGCGCCGTAACCTGCGCTCCCCACCCTTCACCGGACGCCCCTTCACTTCACGATTTCCTCCTTGACGACGATGTGGCCGGAGTCGGGATTGAGGACTCCGCCGAGCCGGGAGTACGCGCCGTCGGTCAGGTCCAGACACTTGGGCACGGACGGCGTCCACCCGAAGGTGCCGCGGTCGTTGACGCGCACGACCAGCGACCTGCCGTTGGCCACGTTGGTGACCTTCACCTTGGTGCCGAACGGCAACTGCGGGCTGCGGCTGAGGGAGGTGGCGGCGGTGTCCGCGTCGTTGTCGAAGAGTTCGCCGCTGGCGGTGTAGGCGCCGGGCGGTATGTAGCCGTAGTGCGTGGCCCAGCAGTTCTGCCCGGGCGGCGGGGTGTCGCTGGTGGCGGCGGTGCTCGTCGGGGCGACGGTCACCGCGGCGGTCAGTGCGGCGGTCAGTGCGGCGGCTCCGACCGCCAGTCGGCCGATCAGCGTTGCCTTGCGCATGGCGGAGTACCTCGTTTCGGTTGTCGTGGTGTGGTGGGTGAGCGGTGTGGTGTGACCGGGTGTGGTGCGAGCGCGAGTGGTCTTGGCTCATCCGGCCGCGCGATAGGCGGTGCCGATCCGGTTGGGCGTCGCGCCGTTGTAGAGACCGGTGCCGCCGCGGTCCGCGGAGAGGGTGAACCACGCGTACCGTTCGACGTAGGACAGGCCCTGGAGCATGGCGGTGGACTTCTTCACGAACGCGGCCTGCTGGGCCGGGGTCGGATACCTCGGGGCACCGGTCGAGAAGTCGATCAGCGCGTATTCGGTGACCCGGATCGGTTTCTTGCAGCGGTCGTAGGTGGCCTGGAGATGGCCGCGCAGCTGGTGACGACTGGAGCCTGGTGAATCCACTGGAGGTCATGCGCCGTGGCCCTGCCACGGCGGACCGGTGCTCAGTCCGCTCCGGACCTTCGCGGCGGCCCGAAGGGGCACACGGAAGGAAGTGATGTCGCGATCATGACAATCTCTATCAGACACGGGCCCCGCGGCCCGGTCCGCCCATAATCGACCCAGCGACGGCGTGGCCACGGCAGCGGCCGACACCCCTGAGACGGGACGTCCATTCACGGGGAACTCTCCGAGGTCCGGCCCCGGATGACGACACCACCCGAGGCACTCTCAAGAGCTGACGGGCCCCATGACACCGCCCCCGAACATATATGTCAATGGTCTGTACCAAAACCAGCCGCACCAGCGGCGCGCCGTGCGGCGCCCGGACGGCCGGCGGGTGTCACCCCACCCCGCTGGGGCGGAACTGGATGCTGATGCGCGGGCCGGTGGCACGGGAGGATTTGGGGATCGCGTGCTCCCAGGTCCGCTGGCAGGAGCCGCCCATCACCAGCAGGTCGCCGTGGCCGAGCGGCCGCCGTATGGCCTTGCCGCCGCCACGCGGGCGCAGCAGCAGGTCCCGGGGCGCGCCCACGGACAGGATGGCGACCATGGTGTCCTCGGTCCTGCCGCGCCCGATACGGTCGCCGTGCCAGGCCACGCTGTCCCGGCCGTCGCGGTAGTAGCACAGCCCGGCCGTGGTGAAGGGCTCCCCCAGCTCGGTGGCGTAGTGGGTGGAGAGCGCCTCCCGGGCCTCGGCCAGGACGGGGTGCGGCAGCGGGTCCTCGGCGCCGTAGAAGGCGAGCAGCCGTGGCACGTCCACCACCTGCTCGTACATGTGCCGCCGCTCGGCCTTCCAGGGGACCTCGGTGACGAGCTGGGCGAACAGGTCGTCCGCTCCCCTCAGCCACCCGGGCAGCAGATCGATCCAGGCCCCGGACCCGAGCTCGGTCCTGTGCGTCCCGCGCAGCGAGCCGAGACCGATGTCATCGGTCTGGTCGAAGAGCGAGCCCTGGAGATACGCACCCATACGTGCAGCGTACCCGCGTAATCGAGCAAACGTTCTACTGGCGGACCTGAGGGATGCGCGCAAGGCCGCTTCGGCGACAACACCGCGGGTCAGCGTCCGGTCGCCGGTGAACGGCGGCAATGGCGACATCACTCGAGCCGTCGCGCGACACTTGGTCTGACGCGTTGCTTTCCGTCCAGGCCGGGGGTCCGCCGATGACCATCCGCACACCACGACGCACACCGTGTCCGGCACCTTCCCGGCCACCGGGGCTGGGGCCCAGGACCTGGGCCGAGGTGCCGCGCCGGTCCCGGCAGGTGCTGGTGGTGACGGGCCACGACCGGAATTCACCGGTGTCCGCGGCGGTCCTGTACGAGCACACCGGGGCCGGGTGGCGGGCCGGGGCGAGCCGGGCGGCGCACAACGCGCTCCACGGCTGGACCGACGGCCACCGGGAGGGCGATCTGCGCTCCCCCATCGGCGTCTACACCCTCACGGACGCCGGCGGACGGCTCCCCGACCCCGGAACCCGGCTGCCCTACGACCGGTCGGCCCGCTTCACCGCGAGTGGTACGGGCTTCGAAGGCGAGCCCCTGTCCGGCTCGTTCGAGTATGTGATCGCCATCGACTACAACCGCCGGCCCGGCACCTCTCCCCTGGACCGGACCCGCCCCCTCGGCCCGGACCGGGGCGGCGGCATCTGGCTGCACATCGACCACGGCGGCCCGACACGCGGCTGTGTGAGCCTCGCGGAGGGCGCGGTGAAGGGGTTGCTGCGGGCGCTGGACCCCGGCCGCGAGCCCGTCGTCGTCATGGGCGACGCGGCTTCACTGGAGCGCTGAGGGCCGGGCCGTCCGTAGGGCCGCTTCCCAGGTCACTCCGGGAAGCGGCTGCGGTGGGCACGGCGGGTCAGCGGTTCGGCTATCGCCTCCACCAGCCAGTCCAGTTCGGACTGATGGGCCCGTACCGGGTTGCGCAGGACGCCGACTCCCTCGATGGAGATCTCCACCACGTCCCCGGCGCGCAGGGTGAAATCGAGCGCGGGCACGATGCCGGTGCCGGTGGACAGCACGGCGCCGTCGGGGAAGGGCTGGGAGCGCCACAGGTGGTCCACCAGCCCCTGCGGGGTGCGGTGGAACGCCGCGGTGGAGGTGGCCGCCTGGTACGCCGCCTCGCCGTCGCGCCACACCGCCATGGTGATGTCCAGCGCGTCGGACGCGTCGATCTCCCAGGCGGGCACGATGGCCGAGGACACGGCGGCGCTTCCGGCATAGATCTTGGCCTGCGGGAGGTAGAGCGGGTTCTCGCCCTCGATGGACCGTGAGCTCACGTCGTCGGCGACCAGATAGCCGACGGTCTCGCCGTGCCGGTTGAGGAC
This sequence comes from Streptomyces yongxingensis, assembly GCF_055597465.1. Taxonomy (NCBI): domain Bacteria; kingdom Bacillati; phylum Actinomycetota; class Actinomycetes; order Kitasatosporales; family Streptomycetaceae; genus Streptomyces; species Streptomyces yongxingensis. Next base: position 9,944,994 of record NZ_CM145717.1, on the reverse strand, counting down.
CAGCGCCAGTTCGGGCTCGGGGACGTTCAGCTCGGAGTCGTCCCGTACGGCGATCGGCTCACCGTCGGTCACCACTCGCCACGGCGGCGATTTGAAGAACAGCTCCGGGCGCTCGGCGTCGTAGATCCGCTCGTACACCGACTGCTCGGTGCTCTCCTCCACCCTGGCCTCGCGCGAGCGTTCATACGTCACTCCCGCCGCCCACAGCTCCATCAGCCCGTCCAGCGGCGGCAGTGGCAGGACGTCCCGCTCATGGGCGGCGGCCGGTCCTGAGGCGGTGTTCTCCACCAGGGCCCGCAGCTCCGTCATGGGCAGCCGCAGCAGCTCGGCGATGAGCGGCGCACCGGGGAAGGCCCGGATCCCGCCGGCGTCGTCGGCCACTCCGGTCCGGACCGTCCCGGCCTCATCGGCGAAGCGCACGATGCGTGTCATCTGTCGTCCTCTCCTCTCGTGACGGTGTGGTCGGTGCTCCTACCCAGCGAAGGGTGGTGGCCGCGCACACGCCGGCCGCCACGATGGCGGCGCCAGGAAGCTCAGCACGAACATCACGAAGAGTGGCGGGAGCAGGCGCCTGGACACCTTCCGGCGGGTGTTCTCCATGGTGGTGGCCGGGTTCATCGGGCCTCCCCGCGGACCACGCCGCCTCGCGGAAACATCTGACGTGTGGAACTTAGGTGTCACATACAGTCTTTGACAAGGTCTCAACAAGCACGAGTTTTCTTTCAGATGACCCCTGGCGACCACAACAGACATCTGACATGTTGGTCGGCGTTGCTCGCTTTCCCTCGCCCTTTTGCCCACAGGAGCGCGTGCCATGACCCTTCGTGTCGTCGACGTCGAGACCATCGATGTCCGCTTCCCGACCTCCCAGCACCTCGACGGCTCCGACGCCATGAACGAGGCACCGGACTACTCGGCGGCGTACGTGGTGCTCAAGACCGCCGATGACGCCCCCTCCGGCCAGGGTGCGGCGGGGTCCGCACCCGGCGCCGAACCCCTGGAGGGCCACGGCTTCACCTTCACCATCGGCCGTGGCAACGACCTCGCGGTGCAGGCGGCGCGCGCCATCGGGGAGCGGGCCATCGGCCTCTCCGTGGAGGAGATCACCGGCGATCTGGGCGCCTTCTCACGCCATCTGCTGGGCGACAGCCAGCTGCGCTGGCTCGGCCCGGACAAGGGCGCCATCCACCTGGGGAGCGCCGCGGTCATCAACGCGGCCTGGGACCTCGCCGCCCGGCGGGCGGGCAAACCCGTGTGGAAGCTCCTCGCCGACCTCTCCCCCCAACAGGTGGTCGACCTGGTGGACTGGCGCTACCTCAAGGACGCGCTCACCCCCGAGGCCGCCCTGAAGCTGCTCGAATCCCGCGCCGGGGGCCGCGCCGAGCGCGAGGGTTACGTCCGCGAGCACGGATACCCCGCGTACACCACCAGCGCGGGCTGGCTCGGATACGACGACGCCAAGCTGGCCCGGCTCTGCCAGGAGGCCGTGGACCAGGGCTGGAACTCGGTGAAGCTGAAGGTGGGCGCCGATCTGGAGGACGACATCCGGCGCTGCCGCATCGCCCGCGGTGTCATCGGACCGGACCGCCGGCTGATGATCGACGCCAATCAGACACTGGGCGTGGCGGAAGCGGTCTCCTGGGCCGAGGCGCTCCGGGAGTTCGACGTCTGGTGGTTCGAGGAGCCCACCAGCCCCGATGACATCCTCGGACACGCGGCCATCGCCCGGCGGATCGGCCCGATCCGGGTGGCCACCGGCGAACACGCCCACAACGCCGTGATGTTCAAGCAGTTCCTCGCGGCCGACGCGATCGGCGTCTGCCAGATCGACGCCTGTCGGCTGGCCGGTGTCAACGAGGCGGTGGCCGTTCTGCTGCTGGCCGCCGCGTACGACGTGCCGGTGTGCCCGCACGCCGGCGGGGTCGGCCTGTGCGAGCTGGTCCAGCATCTGTCGATCTTCGACTATGTGGCCGTCAGCGGCTCCATGGACGACCGTGTCATCGAGTACGTCGACCATCTCCACGAACACTTCCACGACCCGGTCCGCATCCGCGGCTCGCGCTACCTCGTCCCCGAGGCGCCCGGCTACAGCGCCCGGATCCGGCGGGAGACCCTGGAGACCTACCGCTACCCCGACGGACCGGTCTGGAGCCACCGCGGCTGAGTGGCATCCTGGTCGCCATGTCCACCCATCCAGACCGCTCCGGCCCCGGCGGCGACGGTGTCCCCGCCGCCGGGAGCAGTGTCGTCGACATAGCCATCGGCCGGCTGCGCAAGCGCATCGAGAGCGGTGAGTTCACGCCCGGCCACCGTCTGCCGCCGGAGGCGGTACTGGCGAGCGAGCTCGAACTCTCCCGCCCGTCGCTGCGGGAGGCGGTCCGCGCCCTGGCGATGGCCGGGGTCCTGGACGTACGCCGCGGGGACGGCACCTTCGTCACCGATCTGCGCCCCGACCGGCTGTTGCGCGCCCTCGGCAGCTTCCTGGACCTGGCCCAGGACACCGGTCTGAACGAGATGCTGGAGTGCCGCAAGATCCTGGAGCCGGGCGCCACCGCACTGGCCGCGACCCGCGTCGACGAGGCCACCCTCGACCGGCTCCAGGAGCGGATCGAGCGGATGCGCGGTCTGCGGGACCCGGAGGAGCTGGTCCACGAGGACATCGCCTTCCACGCCGACATCGTCGCCGCGTCCGGGAACCGCACCCTGGCCTCGCTGGCCGACTCGGTCACCCAGCGCACCGCCCGGGCCCGCATCTGGCGCGCCCTGGTCAAGTCCGATGTGCTGTCCTGGACCCACCAGCAGCACATGGACATCTACACCGCGCTCCGCGCCCATGACAGCCTGGCCGCGTTCACCGCGGCCAGCCGGCATGTGGGCGATGTGGAGCTGTGGGTCCGCGACCGGCTGGACGCGGTGCGCGACCGCCGCTGACCACGGGGCGGTAAGCCCTCTGCGGATCAGATGTCACGCCGTACGAGGAAGCCCAGCAGGGTGCGCAGTTCCGCGCTCGCCCGGGGCGCGAGCGGCAGGCTCGCCAGACATGTCTCCACGGCCGCGATGTGGCGGTCGGCCTCCTCCAGGGCCGCGGAGCGGCCACCGGCCTGCTCGATGAGGGCGGCCGCCCGGCGCGTGGTGGCGTCGTCCGGAGTGTCCGGGGACTCCTCCAGCAGCGTGGCCAGCCGCTCGGCGGCCGGGGCGCCGGGGCCGCGGGCGCTCAGCGCGGCGAGCACGGGGAAGGTCTTCTTGCGCTGCCGCAGATCCCGGTGGACGGGTTTGCCGGTGACCGCGGGGTCGCCCCAGATGCCCAGCAGATCGTCCACCACCTGGAACGCCACGCCCATGTGGCGTCCGGCCCGGTCCAGGGCGGCCACGGTGGGCTCGGGCGCCCCGGCGAGCGCGGCGCCCAGGGCGGCGGCGCAGCCGAGCAGCGCGCCGGTCTTGTGCTCGGCCATCGTGCGGTACTCCGCCGGTCCCACCGCCTCGGGCCCCGTCCAGGGGCGCGACTCGAAGAGCAGATCGTCCGCCTGGCCGCGGACGAGGTCGCCCAGCGCCGCGCTCAGCCGCCGCACCGCGGCCGCGGCTCCGGCGCCGTCCACACCGGCCAGCGCCTCCACGGCCAACGCGAACAGGGCGTCACCGGCGAGCACGGCCGGGCCGGTCCCGTACGCCTTCCACACGGTGGGGCGGGTGCGGCGGGTCTGGTCGCCGTCCATGATGTCGTCGTGCAGCAGCGAGAAGGTGTGCACCAGCTCCACCGCCACCGCCCCGGCGACCGCCGCCTCACCGGACGCCCCGACCGCCTCCGCGCACAGCACGGCCAGGGCCTGCCGCACCCCCTTGCCGCCCGATCCCTCGGCGGGCGTACCGCCCACGTCGCACCAGCCGAAGGAGTACGCGGCCATCTCGGCCACCCATGGGTGCAGCCGCCCGACCGTGTCGGCCAGCGCCGGGCGCACCAACTCCCGGCAGCGGCCGAGGATGTCGCCCGCGGTGGCGGTGGTCTTCTCCGCTCCGAGGAGCTCGGGGAACGTCGTCGTCACAGCGCCACCTCCAGGACCTCCGTGAGGCCGAACTCCTCGCGGGCCCGGTCCACCATCCGGCGGGCGTGCCGCAGCCCGATGCGCTCCAGCACACCGGCCAGTTCCGACAGGTCCTCGGCGGTTTCCGCACGGTCGCGGCCCAGCCGGGCCAGGGACTTGATGAGCCCGAGCCGGGCGAGACCCTCGCCGCGCGGCTCGCTCATGTCGCGGAACTCGTCCAGGGCCTGCTGGTACATCGCGCGGGCCGCCTCGTAACGGCCCGCGCGGTAGAGCACGTTGCCGCGCATCTTGTGGTTGTACGCCAGCGCGCTCACCAGGTTCATCTCGCGGCAGGTCAGCTCGGCCTCGGAGAGCAGTTCCAGCGCGCGCTCCGCGTCCCCGTCGCGTACGGAGACGATGTCGGCCAAGCCCCGCAGCGCCCATGCGTGTCCGCGCCGGTCCTCGGCCTTCGCGGCTATCTCCGCGGCCTCCTCGAACATCGCGTAGGCCGAGTCGTACGACCCGGTGTTGCGGTGCATCTGGGCGATGCCTTCCAGCGCCCATACGGTGTGGCGCGCCTCGCCGCGTTTCCGTGCCTCGGCGAGGAGTTGCTCGTGCAGCGCGCCCACGGCGTCGTAGTCGCCCTGGATACGGCCGGTCTCCGCCATCCCGGCGAGTGAGTAGCCACGGACGACGATGTCCCCGCCGCGCTCGCCGAGGTCGGCCGCGAGGCCGAGCAGCCGCCACGCCAGCGCCAGCGCGCCCCGCTGCCGGGCCAGCGTGCCCCCGCTCCACAGGGCCCATGCCATCGCGCCGAGGTCCCCCGCCGCACGGGCCGCCCGGTAGCTGGCCTTCCACTCGCGGTCGGCCTCGCCCACCTGTCCCAGCCTCCGGTGCGCCTCGGCGACCGCGAGCCCCGCGCGGGCAGCCTCGCCCGGGGAGCCGCCCCGCTCGGCCGCTCGCAACTGCTCGGTGCCCGCCGCCAGTACCTCGACCAGGGACGAGTTCACGGACAGGGTGGTGAGGGAGCCCTGGTACTCAGGGGCGAATGCCTTGCCGTACATGGATGCCTTTCCGTCTGTTGTTCCCAGGAGCGCACGCCTCTATACACTGAGTGCATACACGGGGTGTATGCACCCTATGTATACACGTTGTGTATAGGGGCCAGGAAACCGGCCCCGTCAGGGTCACCGGTGCTGTGCGTCCGTTGTCGATCTAGACGCGATCGGACCCGGAGAGGTTTACCGCCCGGCTCCATCGAGGGCAAAAACTTATGGACCTTGTGGACCCGGTCCGGTCTGTGCTCCCGCAGGCTCGCTCTCGATCCAACGGCAGATCACATCGACCACATAGACCCGCTCCGCCGGTCGTATGACGGCTGGTCCGCGGTGCCATCGGCCGGTGCCGGGCCTTGCGCGCCCGCCACGCCCAGGGCACTGTGGCGGCCATGGTGGACACGCAGTTCTCCGATCGCCGGCTGGCCGCGCTGTACGACCTGTTCTGCCCCTGGGACGAGCGCGGGGACTTCGGGTTCTATCTCCCCCTCGTGATGTCCGCCCGCTCCGTCCTGGACGTGGGGTGCGGCACGGGCGCGCTGTTGCGCGGGGCGCGGGAGAACGGGCACCAGGGGCGGCTGTGCGGGCTGGATCCCGCGGTGGGGATGCTGGAGGTGGCGCGGGAGTGCCCGGACGTGGAGTGGGTGCTCGGCGACCTTGCCTCGGCGCCGGGGTGGCACCGTGAGTTCGAGCTGGTGGTGATGACCGGCCACGCCTTCCAGACGCTGCTCGGAGACGAGGAGTTGCGCGGTGCGCTGGCCGCGATCGCCACGGCGCTGACCGACGATGGCCGCTTCGTTTTCGAGACCCGCAATCCGCTGGTGCGGGAGTGGGAGGACTGGGACGTGCGGTACTCGGGCGAGGTGGTGGACGCCACCGGGGCCGTGGTGCGCTGTGTGTGCGAGGTGGAGACGCCGGTGCGGGACGGTCTCGTCGCGGCCACGCACACCTACCGCAGCCCGGGCTGGGAGCGGCCCCTGCTGAGCCGCGGCACCCTGCGGTTCCTCGGCCCGGACGCGCTGGCCGGGTTCCTGGGCGAGGCGGGGCTGGCCGTGGCGGAGCAGTTCGGGGACTGGGACCGCGGGCCGCTGACGGACACCAGTCCGGAGATCATCACCGTGGCGCGCCGCCACCGCTGACCCGGTGGGGTAGGGCCGTCAGCCCCAGGTTCTGCCGGTGACCAGGTCGGGGCCGAAGTGGCGGGCGGCGACGGCGGTGATGGCCGAGGCCGGGCCGATCCGGCGGGCGAGTTTGTAGGTGTGGACCACACAGGTCCGCACCGGGTGCACCTCCCCGCCGACCTCCGCCGTGTCATCCGCGGCGAGCGGGCGGACCTGCGGCCGGGCGAGGGCGAAGCACACCAGCATGGTGCGGTGGTCCTCGCAGATCAGGAAGTCGGAGATGCCGCGGTGGCGGAAGTCCAGGCGGGGAAAGACGACCGCGATGTCCTCCCGGCCGTAGGGAGCCGCCCGGAGGGCCGGGAGGACGTGGCGTATCGACCCACCGGTGGCGAGCAGCCTGGCCTCCTCATCGGAATCACCCCAGGGCGGCGGGTCGTCGTCCTCCTGCCACAGGGGGTGCCGCTCGGTCCGCAGCGACGTCCCCGGGGCGGGCCGGTCATAGCGCGCCTGCCCGCTGACGCTGACCCAGTTGAGGCTCGCGTTGACACAGAGCCTGCCCGCCAGGAGCCACCACGGCGTATGGACCACACGCTCTCGGGCCAGGTCCACCACCAGGCGGCCGAAGGATTCCGGCGGAAGCAGGTCCGGCTCGGCGGGTGCGACGAAGGCGTCGGTCCAGGTTCCCATCAGGAGGGCTGCCGGCCCGCCCGCCACTCCGGTGCGAGCACCGACCAGATCTCCATGTCATGCCGCCTGCCCCGGTGCAGACGGCCCTCCCGCAACACACCGTCCTTGGTCATCCCCAGCCGCCGGGCCACGGCGATGCTGGCCTCGTTCGCGGCCGCCGCCCACCACTCCACGCGGTGGATGCCCCGCTCCTCGACGGCCCAGTCGATGATCACGCGCGTGGCACGGGTCACCAGTCCCCTGCCCACCGCGGACGGCTCCAGCCAGCAACCCGCCTCCGCGGTGCGCTGTTCGACGTCCATCGTGCGGAAGAGGACCCCGCCGACCAGCTTGCCGTCCGTCCAGATGCCGTGGATCCGCCCGGCGTCGGCCGCCGCCTTGTCCGCGTACCCCTGGAGGAACGCCCGGGCCGACTCCAGGTCGGCCACGGCGTCCGCCAGTGCGATGTGCCGCCCGATGAACTCCCGTCCCCGGTCCATATGGGCGAGGAACTCCTCGGCCTGCCACGGCTCCAGCGGGCGCAGCTCCGCGCCGTCCTCGCCCAGGGGTATCGCGTACATCGTCACCTTCCACCGTCCGAACCAGCGCGCACAGTACGGGGGGATCCTCTCACCGAGGGGGCCGTCCGCGCGTTTCCTTTTGTACCTACTAGTATGTAGGGTCATGGACACCCGGGAACGACTCATCGCAAGCACCCGTGAGCTGCTGTGGGAGCGCGGCTATGTGGGCACCAGCCCGAAGGCGATCCAGGAGCGCTCCGGAGCGGGCCAGGGCAGCATGTACCACCACTTCCGCGGCAAGCCCGACCTGGCGCTCGCCGCGATCAGCCGCAGCGCCGAGGAGCTGAGGGACAGGGCGGAGGCCGAGTTCGGCGGTCCCGGCACGGTGTTCGAGCGGATCACCGCCTATCTGCGGCGGGAGCGGGACGCCCTGAAGGGGTGTCCGGTCGGCCGTCTCACCCAGGACCCCGATGTGATGGCCGATCCGGAGCTGCGCCGGCCGGTCGAGGAGACCTTCGCCTGGCTCACCGACCGGCTGGCCGGGCTGCTCGCGGAGGGCCGGGCGAGCGGCGAGCTCGGCACCGGGCTCGACCCGGTGGCCACGGCCACCGCGCTGGTCGCGGTGTTGCAGGGCGGCTATGTGCTGGCCCGCGCCGCCGACTCGGCCGAGGTGTACGCCCGGGCGATGGACGGGGCGCTCGGCCTGCTCACCGCCCATGTCCGCTGAGCCCGCGACCTTCCCCCCACCCCCTTGCCAGAAGGAGAGCCGCCGACATGCCCTTCGTCCGCATTGACGCGCTGCGGGCCGACGCCGACCGGCTCGACGCGCTCGGCCGTGCCGTGCACGACGCGCTGGTGGAAACCATCGGCTTCCCGCCCAACGACCGGTTCCAGGTCCTGACCAGCCATGACGGCACCAGCGGCATACTGGCTTACGACGACTACCTCGGTGTGCCGCGCGATGACGGCATCGTCTACGTCGCCCTCACGATGCGCTCGGGGCGCACACCGGCACAGAAGCAGGCGCTGTACCGGCGGATCGCCGAGCTCGCCGAGGAGTACGCGGGGACCGAGCCGCGGAACGTGTTCATCACGCTGACCGAGAACGAGTCGGCCGACTGGTCGTTCGGGCACGGGGTGGCGCAGTACGTCGAGGAATGAGACGCCGCTACTGGACTCGGCATGGCGAGAATCCGTTGACTTCCGTCATTTCAGCCCCTGGGTGATCTTCTTCCGGCTCCCTAGCGTGGGGCGGGCACCATCCGCCCCACGCTCGAAAGGAGACGCTGGTGCCTACCACGTTCGAAAGGGAGCCGGACGCCACCCGATGACCAAGATCCTGCTCTCCCTGCACGTCCTGGCCGCCATTGTGGCGATCGGCCCCGTCACCGTCGCGGCCAGCATGTTCCCGCCCGCGGCACGCAACGCCCACGCGGCCGCCGCCGAGGGCGAGGCGGACCTGGGCACGGTCCGGCTGCTGCACCGCATCTGCCACGTCTACGCCACGATGGGCCTGGCCGTGCCCCTCTTCGGCTTCGCCACGGCCGCCGCGATGGGCGTCCTCGACAGCGGCTGGCTCACCGCCTCCATCGCCCTGACGGCCGCGGCCGCCGGTGTCCTGGTCGCCTTCGTCCTGCCCCGCCAGGGCGAACTCCTCGACAACCTCGGTGCGAGCAAGGCCCTGGAGCGGTCCGACACCGCCCAACTGGCCATGTTCACGGGCGTGTTCAACCTGCTGTGGGCGACGGTGACCATCCTCATGATCGTCCGCCCGGGCTCGACCACCGGAGCCTGACCCCGCCACGTCTCCCGCGCTGTGGCCCGAAGGCGGTCACTGCGCGGGATCCGGCCATGGCGCGGGATAATGATCGGGACGCCGGGGCGGAAACAGGAGGCGGTGCAGGGCATGCACGGTGAGTACAAGGTGCCGGGCGGCAAGCTGGTCGTCGCGGATCTGGAGGTCCACGACGGCGCGCTGCGCGAGGTGCGGGTGGCGGGCGACTTCTTCCTGGAACCGGACGAGGCGCTGCACGCCATCGACCGGGCCCTGGAGGGCGCACCCGCCGACGCCGACGCACAGGCGCTCGCCGCCCGCGTCAAGGCGGGGCTGCCGGCCGGCACCGTGATGTTCGGCTTCTCCCCCGAGGCCGTCGGCATCGCGGTGCGGCGGGCGCTGGCCCGTGCCACCGACTGGACGGACTACGACTGGCAGCTGATCCACGAGGGGCCGCAGGACCCGGCGCTGCACATGGCCCTGGACGAGGTGCTGACCGACGAGGTCGCCGCAGGACGGCGGCCGCCCACACTGCGGGTGTGGGAGTGGGGCAGCCCTGCCGTCATCATCGGCAGCTTCCAGTCCCTCCGCAATGAAGTGGACCCCGTGGGCGCGGCTCGCCACGGAGTCACGGTGGTGCGGCGCATCTCCGGTGGCGGAGCCATGTTCGTGGAGGCCGAGAACACCATCACCTACTCCCTTTCGGTACCGGCCTCCCTCGTCTCCGGGCTTTCGTTCGCCGATTCCTACGCCTACCTCGACGACTGGGTTCTGGCCGCGCTCGGCGACATGGGCATCAAGGCTTGGTACCAGCCCCTCAACGACATCGCCTCCGAGGGAGGCAAAATCGCCGGTGCCGCACAGAAGCGCCTGGCCAGTGGTGACGGCGCGGTACTGCACCACGTGACGATGGCGTACGACATCGACGCCGACAAGATGCTCGACGTGCTGCGCATCGGCAAGGAGAAGCTCTCCGACAAGGGCACCGAGAGCGCCAAGAAGCGTGTCGACCCGCTACGCCGCCAGACCGGCCTGCCCCGAGCCGAGATCATCGACCGCATGCTCGGCTCGTTCCGCGCCCGCTACGGCCTCACTCAGGGACACGTCACCGACGAGGAGATGGCACGCGCCGAGGAACTGGCCCTCACGAAGTACAGCAACGAAGAGTGGACGGCGCGGGTGCCATAGCGACGGACAACGGCCGGTGGCCGGGTGTGTTCGCCGACAGCTCTTGCATGTTCTATGTCATGGAGCATAAGTTACCCACACGTAAGGGAGGTGTGGGGGCATGGTCCGGCGCAAGAGCGACAGCCGCGAGCGGATGGTGCTGAGCGCCGCGGCGCTGCTGCGGGAGTACGGCGCGAGCGCCACGAGCATCGACCGGGTGCTCGCGCACAGCGGAGCCCCGCGCGGCTCGGTCTACCACCATTTCCCGGGCGGGCGGGCGCAGTTGATCGACGAGGCGGTGGCGCTCGCGGGTGACTTCATCGCCGGGCTGATCGAGACCGGTGTGCGGGCCGATGACCCGGTGGAGGCGGTCGACGCGTTCTTCACGCTGTGGCGCGGACGCCTCGTCGAAAGCGACTTCCGGACCGGTTGCCCCATCGTGGCGGTGGCCGTCGAGACCAACGACGACGCCCCGCAGCTCGCCCGCTCCGCGGCCGCGGCGTTCACCCGCTGGCAGGAGGCGCTGGCCGCCTTGTTCGTCCGGCACGGTTTGTCGGAGGAGCGGGGAAGGCGGCTGGCAGCGTTCATCGTCGCCGCGGTGGAGGGCGCCGTCATCATGTGCCGGGCCGAGCGGAGCACCGCCCCGCTGGAGGCGGCCGCCGCCGAGATCCATGACCTTCTGGCCCACGCTCTGCGTACCACCGGCTCGTTGGCGGACCCCGCCCGCGACCGGGACGCGCCACCACCGTGAAACCACGCCACCACCGTGAAACCACGGTGAACCAACCGCCGTGATCCGCTGGCCGCCGGATCGGGGGCGCGCGGACCCGTCGGCCGACTCAGCCCTGTGTGAAGGAGCAGCCATGCCCACGCTGGACCGCCGGGACAACGTCTTCGTGCTCGACCTCGGGGACGGCGAGAACCGTTTCCACCCCGACTGGCTCACCGCCGTCGACGGCGCCCTGGACGAGGTGGAGAAGGCCGAGGGGGCGCGTGCCCTGGTCACGGCCGCCACCGGGAAGTTCTACTCCAACGGCCTGGACCTGGACTGGCTGTTGGCACACGCCGACCAGCACCAGGACTATGTCACCTCCGTCCATGGGCTCCTGGCCCGGATGCTGTCGCTGCCGCTCGTGACCGTGGCCGCGCTGCAGGGGCACACCTTCGCGGCGGGCGCGATGTTCTCCCTGGCCCATGACGTCCGGGTGATGCGCGCCGACCGTGGCTTCTGGTGTCTGCCCGAGGCGGACATCAACATCCCCTTCACCCCGGGCATGTCCGCGCTCATCCAGGGCCGCCTGAGCCCGCGGACCGCCCACGAGGCCATGGTCACCGCTCGTCGTTACGGCGGCCACGACGCGCTCGCCGCCGGGATCGTCGACCACGCGGTGGCGGAGGACTCCGTCCGGTCGACCGCCGTCGAGTTGGCCGCGGCGCAGGCGGGCAAGGCCGGTGACACCCTCGGCACCATCAAGGCCCGGATGTACGCCCCCGTACTGGCCGCCCTGCGCGCGAAGGACAACCCCCTCGGCTGACGACCCCCTCGGCCGACAACTCCTCTGGCCGACAGCCCCCTTGGCCGACAGCCCCACCGGCTCCCGCGCCGTACCCGTCCCGAACGGCGCGGACCACCACGACCACGAGGAACGCCTGTGCCCACCACCGACCTCAGCACCCTCTCCGGCCTCGATCTCATCCGATGGGTGCAGTCCGAGCGTCCCACCGACGTCCCCACCATCGGGCGGCTCCTCGGCATGCGTTTCGACGAGGTGGACCCCGGACGCGTCGTCGTCTCCCTCGACACCCGCCCCGACTTCGCCAATCCCCTCGGCACCGTCCACGGCGGTATCGCCGCCACCCTGCTCGACTCGGCCATGGGCTGCGCCGTTCACACCACTCTCCCGGCCGGAGTGGGCTACACCACCCTGGAGCTCAAGGTGAACTACATCCGCGCGGCCCGCACCGACGGGCAGACCCTCATCGCCGAAGGCACCGTACTCCACGCCGGTCGCCGCACCGCCACGGCCGAGGGCAAGGTGCTGGACGAACAAGGCAAGTTGATCGCCCACGCGACCACGACCTGCATGATCCTCCGCACGGACGGCTGACCGGCCCGGCCGGCACCCCGGCGGGCGGCCCCCGGCCCCCGCGTAGCCTGATCCCGTCGCGGACCGGCCCGAGTGGGGGGAGTGGCACATGAAACTGATCGCCGTGGGGGACGTGGTGGTCGCCCGGAGACCGGCCGTGGCCCTCGACGGGGACCTCTCCGCGGGCACCTCGGCGCTGCCGCTGCTGCGGGACGCCGATCTGACGATCGGCAACCTCGAGGTCCCGCTGACCGACACCGGGTACCCGGCCGAGAAGCCGGTCGCCTTCCGTGTGGGCAGCGACATGGCGCCCGAGCTGGCCCGGCTCGGCTTCGACGCCTGTTCGCTGGCCACCAACCACGCGCTCGACTACGGCATCGACGGTCTGCGCAGCACCAGGGCGGCTCTGGACGAGACCGGTGTCGCCCACGCCGGGGCCGGGGAGGACCTCGACGAGGCGCTGCGTGCCGTCCGGCTCTCCGGCCGGGGCCGCGCCGAGGTGGCCTTTCTGAGCCTGTGCTGTGTCCTGCCGCCGGGCTTCAACGCCACCTCGCACCGGCCGGGGATCGCCCCGGTGAGGGTCGAGCAGGCTTACGAGTTCGACGGCGTGCTGATCGAGGAGCAGCCCGGGACCGTGCCGTATGTCCGCACCAGGGCGCGCGAGGCCGATGTGGTGCGTGCCGAGGAGGCGGTCCGGCGGGCCAAGGAGCTGGCCGCCACCGTGGTGGTGGCGGTGCACTGGGGCGTTCCCTGGTGCTATCTGCCCAGCAACCAGGGGCCGTTGGCCGAGTACCAGCAGCCGCTGGGCCGGCGGCTTGTCGACGCCGGTGCGGATCTGGTGATCGGACACCATCCGCACTGCCTCCACCCGGTCGAGCGGTACGGGGACGGCCTCATCCTCTACTCGACCGGGAACTTCCTGTTCCACCCCTGCGAGGAGGTGGCTCCCGCCGACCGGCGCCCGCCCTCCCGCTACAAGGAGCGGATGTTCGACCGGCCGTGGTTCGAGAGCGCGGTGTTCGAGGTGACCCTGGGGGAAGGCCCGCCCCGGCTGCGTCTCCACCCGGTCGAGCTCACCGCGGACGGCGAGCCGGTGGTTCCCCCGGCCCCGACGGCGCGGCGGATCCTGCGGCAGGTCGAAGAGGTCTCCCAGGAGCTGGCCCCCTCGACGAGGGTGGACGGGGACGGCCGCGTCCGGTTCTGACGACGCCGGGGCCCTCCGGTGGCCCCGCCGCCACGGGGGTCAGTTGCCGTAGACGCGTTCGGGGTGGACGAAGACCGCGGCGCGGCGCTGCTCGGCCATCACGCGGTCGTACGCGGCCCAGTCGTCGTGAGTGCCGCCCGCGGCGGTGAAGATCTCGCGCAGCAGCAGCCGCAGACGCTCCGGGTCGATCCCGGGGAACGGGTCGTCGGGCCCCGCGATCTCGGTGCGGCCCTCGACCGCGGCCCAGTTCCACCCGGCGCGGAAGACCACGGTGGCCCGCGGACGCGCCCGCAGATGGGCGAGTTTGGCGGGCCCGTAGGTGACGAAGGCGACCACCTGGTCACCGGACACCGGATGGCCGACGATCCCCGCGTTGACCACGGATGCCTGGACCGAGCGGTCGGCGCGCGTCGTCGACACGACCGCCAAGTGGTGGTCGGCCGCGGCGATGCGGTCCACTTCCTGAAGATCCGTCATCGGGTGCCTTTCTGGGCGGATCGGCTCCTCCACCATGACTCCCCCGGCGCGTACCCGCACCCTGATGCGTCCATGCCGGTGAATCCGGGGGCCGGGGGTGTAGCGGACTCCACCGTCGATGGGGCGGCTCGCTCTCCCGCGCGGGTCCGGCCGGTCTTCTAGCCTCGTCGGTATGGGTAGGCGAATGCGGCACGCGGCGCGGACCACGGCCCGGCTGGCCCAGCGGGTGGAGGAGCTGGTGGAGACCCGGGCGGGTGCCATCGCGACACACGGTGCCGAACTGCGGCGTATTGAGCGGGAGTTGCACGACGGCGCCCAGGCACGGCTGGTCTCCCTGTCCCTGCGGATCGGGCTGGCCAAGCGGGCGTACGACCGGGATCCGACGGCGGCGCGCAGGATGCTGGACGACGCGCAGGACCTGGCCGACGAGGCGCTGGCGGAGCTGCGCCATGTGGTGCGTGGCATGCATCCGCCGGTCCTCACCGACCGTGGTCCGGCCGGGGCGGTACGGGCGCTCGCGGCGAGCAGCGGGCTCGATGTCACCGTGCGGGTGGACGGTCTGGAGGACGGCGGGGGACGGGCACCGGCGGCGGTCGAGGCGACCGCGTACTTCGTCGTGGCGGAGGCGCTGGCGAACGTGGCCGGGCACAGCGGCTCCGACCGGGCCGAGGTCCGGCTGACCCGCACCCCGAGCGGGTTGCGCGTCTCGGTGCGTGACGAGGGACGAGGCGGCGCCGAGGCCGCCACCGGCGGGTCCGGGGCCAGGAAGACCGGTGGCGCCGGACGTGACGCCGGACGTGGCCTCGGGCTGCTCGGGATACGCCGCCGTGTCGCCGCGCTCGATGGAACGGTGACGGTGACCAGCCCGCGCGGCGGGCCGACCGTCATCGCGGTGGAGCTGCCCTGCCGATGGCGATCGCAGGGAGCGCACGTGGCCACCGCCACTACGACTGGCCGGACGCCTCGATCAGGTCGCGCAACTGGGAGCGGGCGGTGACGCCGAGCTTGGGGAAGCTGCGGTAGAGGTGCGAGCCGACGGTGCGGGGAGAGAGGAAGAGCCGTTCGCCGATCTCGCGGTTGCTCAGCCCCTGCGCGGCCAGGCGGATGATGTGCTGCTGCTGCGGGGACAGCGAGGTGAGGGCGCCGGGGACGGCGGGGGCGGATTCGACACCGGCGGCGCGCAGTTCGGCCTGGGTGCGGTCGATCCAGGACGGAGCGCCGAGGCGGCGGAAGGTTTCCAGCGCGGTGTTCAGCTGGTGGCGGGCCTCGGTGATGCGGTGGCGGCGGCGCAGCCATTCGGCGTGGTCCAGCAGGATCTGCGCGCGCTCGAAGGGCCACTGGCCACCCGCCGGTTCGGCGAGGGCCGCGGTGAAGTGCCACTCGGCCTGGGACGGTTCGAGCAGTGCGCGGGCGCGGTGGATCAGGATGCGCATCCGGGGTGAGGGGTCCTCGGCGAGCCGGTCGGCGGTGCGCTCCACGATGGCGGCGGCCTCGGCGCCGTGGCCGGTACGGACGGCCGCGGCGGCCAGCTCGGCGACCCCGGAGTAGGAACACGCGTAGTGGACGGGGTCGCCGTCGGCGGTGAACAGCAGGCGGAACTGCTCGTACGCGCCGACGTGGTCGCCGTCGGCCACCGCGGCCATGCCCAGCGCCCACCGGGCCCGGACGGCGACCGCGCGGCTGCGGTGCGGGTCGACGAGGGACAGCGCGGCCGAGCCCGCGGCTCGGGCTTCATCGGTCCGTCCGGTCAGCGCGAGCGCGGCGGCCTCGAGTGACCGTGCGGCGGCGTCGAGGTGCGGCAGCCCGGCGCCCGCGGAGTTGGTGTTCACGGCGGCGGTACGGGCCTGCGCCCACCGCCCGTGGTCCAGGTACGACCACCCGGCCGAGCAGCCGAGGCCGATGGGCAGGGAGCCGCCCAGCCGCCAGCGGTGGAGGGCGTCGTCGAAGATCCGTACCGCGAGCGCGGTCTCGTCGAGCAGCCAGGCCATGGCGCCGACCGAGATGAGCCGGGCGGGGTCGCCGTCCGCCCGCTCGACCAGCGCCGGGATCGCCGCCACCCGCTCGGACCGGTGCGCGGTCGGATCGGTCACCGCGAGCGTCCAGGGGTCGTCGTGTGCCCGGGCCCGTACGGCGAGGCGGTATTCCTCGTCGCCCGAGTAGAAGCCCGCCACCGACGCCGAGGAGAGCGCGACCCGGCGCAGCCTGGGGTCCTCCGCCGCCCGCAGCAGCAAGGACATCGCGGTGTCGTGCTCGGTGCTGAGCGTGAGCACCTGGCCCACCCGCAGCGATGCCTCGGCCGACAGCTCAGGGTCGTCGGTGAGCGCGGCGGCCTGCGCGGCGAGCCGCCTCACCCAGTGCGGCTGCCCGGTGGACACCGCGGCGCCCGCCGCGGCCACCAGGCGGCGGGCCCGGTCGCGCCGCCCGGGGCTCAGCTCGGCGGCCCGCTCCAGCGCGGTGGTGGCGGCGGTGTATCCGCCACGCTCCCGGGCCCTGGCCGCCGACTCCTCCAGCGCGGCGGCGATCTCCTCGTCCGGCCCCTCCGCGGCGGCGGCCAGATGCCAGGCGCGGCGGTCGGGCTCGGCGCTGAGCAGCGTGGCGAGGTCGCGGTGGGCCTGACGGCGGGCGGCCAGTGGTACGGAGTGGTAGACGGCGGACCTGATCAGCGGATGCCGGAACCGGGCCCGCCAGCCGTCGCGGCCGCCGCCGGTGATCCGCAGCAGTCCGGCGGCCTCGGCCGGGGCCAGCGCCTCGACCCGGTCCGCCACCGCCCGGTCGTCCGCCGCCACCAGGAGCAGTGCCTGCCGGGTGGCCTCGGGCAGGGCCTCGAGGTCGGCGGCGAAGACCCGCATCAGGCGGTCGGTGGGCGGCAGGAGCTCTCCGTCGGCGGAGCCGGCCGAGTCCGCGCCGCAGGCGCCGTTCGCCCGGGCGAGTTCGATCAGCGCCAGGGGATTTCCGGCGGCTTGGTCGAGGATGCGCAGCCGTCGGCTGCCGGTCGGCGGATACGGCTGCCGGTCCAGCAGGAGACCTGCGGCCGTCGCGTCCAGCGGGTCGAGCGTGAGCACGGGAAAGCCGGAGAACGGCGCCGTGGCCCCGCCCCGGGCGCCCTCGCCCGCCCTGTCCCTGGCTCCGGCCAGCACGGTGAGGGGTTCGTCGCCGATGCGCCGGGCGGCGAAGGCGAGCAGCTCCAGCGAGCCGGCGTCGATCCACTGAAGGTCGTCGGCGACCACGAGGACGGGCGACTGCCGGGCGAGGTCCGACAGCAGCGTGAGCAGCGCGACCCCGAGCAACAGCCGGTCGGGCGGGCCGCCGTGTCGGCTGTCGACGCCGTGGGGGTCGGCCTCGCCGGGGCCGGTGTCGTACCCGGAGCCGCTCCGCCCGAAGTCGTCCCCCAGGCCCATCGCCCCCAGCAGCGCCGACCGCTGCCGCCCCGGCAGCCGCGCGGTCTCCGCCAGCACCGGACGCAGCAGCTGATGCAGCCCCGCGAACGTCAGGTTCGCCTCGCTCTCGCTGCCCGTCATCCGCAGCACCCGGCCCTGGTGACGATCCGCCGCGAGGCCGAGCAGGGTGCTCTTGCCCGCGCCCGGTTCGCCCGTAAGGATCAGTACACCGCTGGTCAGACCGAGTACGGCCGCGCTCTCACTCTTCCGCCCGACCATGGTCATCCCTCGACTCTAGCCCGTGGTGCAGTCATATGACCGATACCGCCGGTGTCCGCCGGCGCGCAGGCTGGAGACATGGACACCATCACGCTTGGAAACGTCGAGATCACCCGCGTGGTAGAGGTGGCTCCGAGGGGTCTGCCACGCGACTTCGTCTTTCCCGACGTGGCCCCGGAGCACTGGCGCGCGCAGGAGAGCTGGCTGGCCCCCGAATTCCTGGATCCGGCCGCCGATGAGATCCGCACGATGATCCAGACCTGGCTGCTCCGCAGCGAGGGCCGGACGATCCTGATCGACACGGGCGTCGGCAACGACCGGGAGCGGCCGGGCATGCCGCCCTTCCACCATCTGCACACGAACTACCTCGGGGAGCTGGCCGCGGCCGGGGTCCGCCCGGAGGATGTGGACCTGGTGATCTGCACCCATGTGCACGGGGACCACGTCGGCTGGAACACCTCGTGGGCGGACGGTGAGTGGCGGCCGACCTTCCCCAACGCGCGGTACGTGCTCCCCCGCGTCGATTTCGACTACTGGAATCCGGAGAACGGTCACCGGACCCGCTCCGGCCCCCGGATGACGAATGTGTTCGAGGACAGCGTCGCCCCCGTCCACCGGGCCGGGCAGACCGTGCTCTGGGAGGGCGACCACTACGACGTCGACGCCCGGCTGCGCATCGAGCCCGCCCCCGGCCACACCCCCGGCTCCTCGGTGGTACGGCTGCGGTCCGGTGCGGATCGGGCGGTCTTCGTCGGCGATCTGCTGCACAGCCCGCTGCAGATCGTGGAGCCGGACGTCTGCCCCTGCTTCGACGAGGACGAACCCCGGGCGCGGGTCTCCCGGCGCCGGGTGCTGGGCGAGGCCGCGGACGAGGGTGCCCTGTTGTTCCCCGCGCACTTCCCCGGTGCGAGCGCGGCCGAAGTGCGGCGTGACGGCGAGCGGTTCGCGGTGAAGGAGTGGGCGGCATGGCGGTGAGCGCGTTCCGGAACATCCCCTACGCGGCCGGGCCGACCGGCGCCGCGCGGTTCGCCGCACCGATCCCCGTACCGGGTGCGCCCTCCGCACACGGTGCGACCGGCGCCGACGGGCCCGGGCCGACGGCTCCGGCACCCGAGCGGCGGTTCCCGGCGGACCTGAGCCCGCTGATGGGCCCGGGCTGGGTGCGTGGCGAGGACTATCTGACGCTCAACGTCTGGACGCCACGGACCGACGGAAACGCCCCGGTGATGGTCTTCGTGCACGGCGGCGCGTTCCTCTCCGGCACCGGCCAGGCGCCGGTGTACGACGGGACGCCCTTCGCCCGCGACGGCGTGGTCCTGGTCACCCTCAACTACCGCCTCGGCGCGCTGGGCTGGCTCGACCTGCCGGACGCCCCGCGCAACCGGGGCCTGCTGGACGTGCTCGCGGCGCTGCGATGGGTGCGTGAGCACATCGCGGACTACGGCGGGGACCCGGACCGGGTCACGGTGTTCGGGCAGTCGGCGGGAGGGATGATCGTCAGCGCGCTGCTGGTGACGCCCGAGGCCGCCGGGCTGTTCCGGGGCGCGATCAGCCAGAGCGGTGGGCTCCACACCCTGACCGGCGCGGAGGCGGCGGAGACGACCCGGGCCCTGGCGGACCGGCTGGGCGTTCCGGCGACGGCCGAGGCGTTCGCCGGCATCCCCGACGAGCGTCTGGTGTCCGCGCTCGCCGAGGTGCCCGGGGTGGGGCCGAGGGTGTCGCCGCTGGGTGTGGTGCTCGACGGGCTCGACGAGGCGCCACCGCCGCATCCGGTGGATCTGCTGGTGGGCACGAACACCCAGGAGTCGCTGCTCTACCAGCGGCCGGAACGGGGCGCGGCCATCGACGCGATGTTCCGCGACGCCCGTGAGCGGCTGGTGTCCCGCTACGACAAGGCGTTCACCTACGACTTCGACTGGCGGGGCGGACCGTTCGGCGCATGCCACGCCGTGGAGCTCCCGTTCGTCTTCGACCACACCGATCTGCCCGCGCTCCGTACGGCCAACGGACTGCTCGGACCGGACGTCCCGCCGTCGCTGGCCGCGGAGATGCACGGCGCGTGGGTGCGCTTCGCCATGAGCGGGGACCCCGGCTGGTCGGGAACGCACCGGTTCCACTAACGGGGGCGGCGGGGCGGCCGTGGCGGCGGATCGGTGTCCGCTCCGCACGCGGGTCACGGCCGCCTCGTCGTGCCCCCGAAGGTCGTGGGTTCACCACTCGCGGTACTCCTGGCGGCCGTGGCGCGGGGCCGGGCGGCTCGTCCGGGCCCGTGCGGGCTCCTCCTCCGGTGGCCAACTCGGCCAGACCGGCCGGGGCGGTGGTGGTGGCGGGGTCCCGCGCGCACCGTCCGCCTTCTTCTCGTTCCACTCCCCCTCGCCCAGGACGAGCAGCGGATCGAACATGATGATGGTCCCCGCGATCACCAGGAAGATCACCGGGCCGATGAGCATGGGGAGGATGAGCGAAGCGGGCGCCTCACCGCCCACGGAGGCGCTGAGCACATCGTCCAGCCGCACGCTGACCGCGGCCATGCCCGTGTAGTGCATCCCGGTCACGGCGACCCCCATCACCAGGCTCGACGCCAGGCTGGCGCGGAAGCCGTGGATGGTCACGGCGGCCCAGAGGGCGGCGGTCGCGGCCACGACCGCGATCAGGACGGAGAGCAGGACGGTCGGCACGGAGTACTCCAGGTGCCCCTGCATGCGCATCGCGGACATCCCGATGTAGTGCATGCCCGCGACGCCGAGTCCGGTGAACACACCGGCCGAGAGCAGCACCCCCGGGGAAGTGCCCCGGTAGCCGACCATGAAGATGCCGATGCCGACGACGACGATCGCCACGACGAGGCTGAGAATGGTGATCGGTATGTCGAAGCCGATCGGGGTCTCCTTCACATGGAACCCCATCATGGCGATGAAGTGCATCGTCCAGATGCCCGAGCCGATCGACGCGGATCCGAGCGCGAGCCAGCCCGCCTTCCAGGAGCGCTGGGTGCGCACCGACCGGGCGGTGCAGCGTAAGCCGAGGGCTCCGCCGAGACAGGCCATGAGGTAGGCCGCCAGCGGGGTGGCGGCCCCGTAGTTGAACCCGTCGATCGTGCCGTACATGTACGTTCCACCCTTTTCGCCGCGAGGACCCTGTGCAGAAACGTTGAGTCACCGGCGAGGGTAGGGCGCGATCAAGCACCGCACCCACACATTTGGTCACGCATCGATAAAGGTGCCTCACCGGGCGTGACGGGATGTCACATGATTCACCTCATGTCCGTTTTCCCCTTTGTCGCAGGTGGGTGGGGTTGTGCCGGGGGCACGTGCCTGCCGTGAGGGCGGCGCGGAAGCGGCCGAGAGCCACCCGGGGACGGCGCGAGGGCGACCCGGGGACGGCGCGAGGGCGACCCGGGATCGGTTCGAGGGCGGCCCGGGAGCCATCCGCGCCGCCCTCGCCCCGGACGCGTCTACGCCGCGGACGAGTCCTCCGGATGTCTTACGGCCTTCTTCACCGCCCGCTCCACCTCGAATCTGCTCAACCCGGCCGACGTGGCATGCTCCGTGATCGCCGCCTGCACCCGCTCCGCCGCCGCACGCCACCGCTCCCACTGGTCCCGGCGCTCATCGCCGTCCAGGCCAGACACCCGCTGATGCTCTGCATCAGCGGATTTTTGCAGGTCAATCAGCTCATCAGTCACCAGATCAGACATGCGAGCGATTCTAAGGAAACCGTACGAAGAAGAGCGCGGAGGCGCCGCGGGGCTTCGCTCGCGGCGCCGCACCCGCGTATCGACCGGGCGATTCGCGGACGTCTTCTGGTCGGTTTCCGGAAAGAGCGATCAAAGGACTCCTGCGCTCGCGCGGACGGGCGGATGATGAGAGAGGCATGACGAAGGGGGACGTTTCATGCACGGCAGGGATCTCGCGGCATTACGCGACCGCGCCGAACGAGCCGCGGCCGACGCGCTGGCGTGGATCGCCCCGCCCCCGCCGGAGGGCACCCCGCCCCCGCCGGAGAGCCAGGCCGCCGAGGGCTCGTCCGGCGGCGCCGGTTCGGATGGCCGAGGTTCCGAAGGCCCGTCCCCGGAAGGCCCGTCCGACGGCCCGGCGGCCGATCCGGCGCCCGAGGGCACTCGGTCGCCCGCCACCGCCGACCCCGCCCTGCTCGACCACCGCATCGCCGAACTCGACGGCCTGGAAGCCGAGTTGGCGGCTGCCGTACCGGACGGGGACGCGCTGCTGTGCACCGTACGCGCCCGGCTCGGCGGCCTGTACGCCGAGCGCTATGGGCGCGATCCCACGGACGACGACCGGAGTAGGGGCCTGCGGGTGCTGCGGGCTGCCCGCGCGCCTGAGGTGCTCGACCCACGGGACGGGCGGGCCTCCGCCTTCCACCTGGTGCGGTTGCTGCTCACGCCCGGCATGACGGCCGGATGGGACGGCACGCTGTCCCGTCTCCTGGAGTCCTTCGACCTGGGGCGCCGAGTGGCGTTGGGTGACCCTGAACTCACCGCCGATCTGACCGAGCTGCGCGGTCTGGTGGCCGACCTGGCACCGACCCTCCCCGTAGACGCCGCCGAATCCCTGTTCTGGGCGGCCGGCGTCCTCGAGCGGGTGCCCGCCGTCGTGCGCTCACGGGACGTCGGGCAGATGGCCGACCTGGCCGAGCAGATGGCGCAGCGGCTGCCGGGCCGCAACTCCGAGCTGATGCGGGCCCTGAGCGGGCTGGTCGCCGAGTTCTCCGGGACCGGGGAGGCGGACGAAGGCGGTGAGGCCGAGGCGATGACGGAGCCCACCGAGGAGGAGACCGCTCTCACCTTCGCGGAGGCCGCCCTCCTGCTGGAGCTCGAAGTGCCCGGCACCATCCGGGCGGAGGATTTGACCACCCTGGTCGAGGAGGTGAGCAAGGGACCGGCCGGTGAAGAGGCGGAGACCGCGATGCGCGCCGCGATGAGCCGCATGGCGCAGGGTGTGCGCACGGGTGACGCCGATCGGCTGGCCGAGGCGGCCGAGTTGATCGACGCGGCGGCCGGGGAGGGGTCCGGACGGTTGGGCTGGATGGCCGGGCTCATCTCGCCCGGGCTGCTGGCCGCGGCCAACACCCTCGGCGGCAACCTCACCGACCGCGATCAGGCTCGGGCCCGTCTCGACGCGCTCTTCGGCCCCGCCTCGGCGGTGTTCGACTCTGCACACGCCACCGGGCCCGGCGCCGCGGGGCTGCGGATCTGCAACCAGTGCATGCACCTTCAGCTGCGCATCACTGAAGCCCTCGCCGAGGAGGACACCGAACGGCTCGAGGAGCTGCTGGACGAGCTGCTCGACCTGCTGGAGGAGACCGAGGGCGGCGAGTGGCAGTTCCTGGTCCTCTTCCTGCTCGGCCAAGCCCAGTTGAGCCTGGCCACGCTGGACGGCGGGGTCACCGCCCTGCGCACGGCCGTCGCGTATCTGGAGGAGGCGGCGGGGCATCCGAGGGTTCCCGTGTTCGCGCGGCCCCTGATGGACGCGTGCTGGGCACCCGCGCTGGCCCTCTCCTCCCTGATCGAACCGGACCTGGCCCGGGTCTCCGAGGCGGTGACCCGGGCCCGCGGGGCCCTGGAGGGCCCCGCCTCGACCACCGACCAGCATGTGCGCATCCGGCAGGCCATCGTGTACGCGCTGCTCGCCATCCACCGCTCGACCGACGACCCGTCCGTCCTGGAGGAAGCGGTCGGTGAGCTGGAGCAGGCCCGCCGGGACCTCACGGAGCGCACCAGCCCGGACATCCGGCAGAAGGTGCTCTGGGAGCTGGCCGAGGCGTACCGGCTGCGCGGCGACCGGGCGCGTGACGACCTCGGTGCCGCCGTCTCGACGGCGCAGGAGTCGCTGCGGGTGCTCGCCGAGGACGTCCTGCTGCAACTCGGCGCCGAGCACGGCCTCGAGGTGGCCAGGGCGGGGGCCAGCCGCGGGCTGCTCGCCGCCCACTGGGCCGCCGTGGACGGCCGGATCGAGGAGGCCGTGACGTCGCTGGAGAACGGGCGGGGCCTGGTGCTGCGCGCCGCGGCCGCGGCCGCCGGGGTCCCGGAGCAGCTGGCCGCCCGGGGCGAGGCGGAGCTGGCCGAGCAGTGGCGGACCGCCGTACGGGACCTCCCGCCCGGGGCCGCGCCGACCGGTGGCGGACTCGGGACCGGCATTGGTGGTGGGCTTGCGACCGGAGTTGGTGGTGGGCTCGCGACCGGCGTCGGCGACGGACTCGCGTCCGGTCTCGGCGGCGGCACCCCGGAGGAGGTCCGCAGCGCGCTCGCGCGAGTGATGCCGACCGGGCCCGCCCCGGGCCTCGCCATCCCCAGCACCCTGCGCCGCCGCGCGCTGGAGGCGCTGCGGCGGCCGGAGGGCGGCTCCGAGGCGCTGCGCGGGCTGCTCGGCGCCCCCGGCATCGCCGAGTTGCGGGACGGGCTGCGCGCCACCGGCGCCGATGCCCTGGTGTATCTGGTGCCCGGTCAGGGCACCGCCGATGGCGTGGCCGTCCTGGTGCGGAGCGCCGGCGAGCCGACGGCGCTGCCGCTGCCGGGGCTCGGCGCGCTCGGCCGGGAGCCGCTGGAGCGCTATCTGGACGCGGGTGCCCGGCGGTCCGCCGTGTCCGAGCAGGGCATGGACGCCCACGCGGAGGCCCATCGCGACTGGGAGGCGGCGCTGGAGGGGCTGTGCGACTGGGCGGGCCCGGCCGTCATCGCCCCCGTCCTGGACGCGCTGAACGCCCGGGCGGCGGACGGGCGCGGCAAAGCGGAGGACGGGCCCGCGGCACACGACGCACCGGTCCGGCTCGTCCTCGTGCCGTGCGGCAACCTCGGTGCCGTTCCCTGGCACGCCGCCCGCCTCCCCCGGCAACGAGCCGACGCGCGGCGCCCGTACGCGTACGCCTGCGAGGGCGCGGTCATCTCGTACGCCGCGTCCGGCGGTGAGTTCCTGCGGGCCGCCCGGCGCGGCCGGGTGCCCGCGAGCGAGCGCGCGGTGCTGGTGGCCGACCCGAGCGGGGATCTGACGTGGGCGCAGGACGAGGTGACGGCCCTGCGTACCGCGTACTACACCGAGGCCCTGCTCTACGGCTGGCACGAGGACGCGCCCGAGAACGCGCTGGGCACGCCCGATGACGTGCTCTCCCACCTCTCCGGCGGCCCGGCCGCACCCGCCGCCTCGCTGCTGCATCTGGTGGTGCACGGCCTGGCCGGGCTGCGGCCCACCGACTCGGCCCTCCACCTGGCCGGCCCGGACCCCGCGGCCGTCCAGGGCCCCACGGACACCCCGGACCTGGGCAGGCTGACGGTGACGCGCATCCTCGACGTACCCGCCGGGGAACGGGCCGCCACCGGGCCGCTGATCGTGCTCAGTGCCTGCGAGACGGACCTCAGCAGCCGTGACCACGACGAGGCGCTGACCCCGACCACCGCACTGCTGGCGCGGGGCGCCACGGATGTGGTCGGCTCGCGGTGGAAGGTCTCGGACAGCGCCTCGGCCGCGCTCATGGTGGTCTTCCATCACCATCTGACCGTCGCCGGGCTGGCCCCGCCGGACGCCCTGCGCGCCGCCCAGTTGTGGATGCTCGACCACGACCGTCGTCCCGTCCCCGGGCTGACCGGGCTCCTGCTGGCCGAGACGCAGAGCGACGCGGGGGGCCTGGCCCGGGCCGTCTCCTGGGCCGGATTCATCCACCAGGGCAACCCCGCTCCCCACGCACCCGTGGAAGGACGACAGCCATGACCACCGACGATCTCCTGGAGTTGCTGCGCCGACATCTGCCGGAGATCCGCGCCTCGCTCACCGCCGCGCAGTTCAGCGGTTTCCAGGACAGCGTGCTGCGGCTGCGGGTCGCCGGAGACGACGCCAGGGCCGTGCGCGGTGCGGTGCGGCAGGTGCGGCTGGCCCTGCTGCCACTCCCCCGCGAGATGGAACTGCGCAGGAAACTGGACCAGTTCCGGTCCGGGGGCGCCGCGCCCTCCGCCGTCCTGCCGGACACCGACCGGCTCGCCGAGCTGATCCGGCTGCTGGACTCCGTGGACTGGCCGACGCTGGACCCCGAGAGCGTCGAGGTCGCCCGGGCCGTACGGCAGCGGCTGCTCACCGCCCCCGCGCGGGGCCCGGAGCAGCTCACCGGCACGGCCGTCGAGGATCCCACCGGGGCCGGCCTGATCCGCCTGTCCGATCCCGAACGCGGCGACCGCTACCCGGACTTCCAGTTCGACCCGGACACCGGTGAGCCACGGCCGGTGGTGCAGCGGATCAACAGAATGCTGCTGTCGGACCAGGACCCGTGGGGCGCCGCCGACTGGTGGCTCGGTGGCAACACCTGGCTGCGCGACGCACCGGCCGCCCTGGTGGGGCGGGTGCCGGACGCACGGCTGACCGAGGCCGCCGCCGCGCTGATCGGAGACGGCGGATGGTGAGGCAGGCGCCCCCCGAGGGCGCGCACATGAGCCCGAACCTGTTCGTCCTGAGCGCGGGCACCGAGCTGTGGCGGTGCCATGAAACCGCCTACCCCTGCACCGAGTTCAACCCGAAGCCCGCGCACTCCTTCTTCGGCGGCAACCGCTTCGACGCCACCACCGAGGACCGGTATCCGTATCTCTACGCGGCCGTGGAACCGACCACCGCCCTCGCCGAGGTGATGTTGCGGGACATGGAGTTCACCGGGCCGGAGGGGCGGCGTCAGGTGCCGTGGGCGCTGGCGGCCACCCGCTCGCTGTCCAAGGTGCGGGTGACCGAGGACCTGGTCCTGGTGCGGCTGGTCGAGGAGGAGGACCTGGCCGCGGTGTTCCAGACCTCCTGGCTGCTGGAGACGGACGAGTACGCGCAGACCCGCGCCTGGGCGCGGGAGATCCGGCGCCAGGTGCCGGACGCGCGGGGGCTGGTGTGGCAGTCGCGGCGGCACCGCCCGCACCCCGCCCTGGTGCTGTTCGGCGACCGCTGCGGGGAGGAGCCGCTGAAGGCGGTGCCCGGCCAGGCCCACAACCTGGGCACGTTCGAGGGGGCGGGCGAGGCCAACCAGCTGCTGGCACCGCTGCGGGCCGTCATCATTCCGCCCGGTATGCGCACATGAGCACGCGGGGCGGCACGGGGGTCCGCCCCGCGGCCCCGCCCGGCACCGGCTCAGCCGGCGCCGGGCCCCGGTCCGTACAGCCGTACGGCGAAGCTGACCCGCAGCCCGAGCCGCAGTTGGTCGCCGTCGCGGACGGGGGTGCGCACACCCGCGGCGATCCGGGCGCCGTTCAGATACGTCCCGTTGCGGCTGCCCGTCTCGGGCTCCTCGACCCAGGCGGTGCCGTCCGGCTCCACCGTGATCGAGGCATGATGCCGGGAGACCTTGTTCCAGCCCGCGAACGCCGCGGCGGTCCGCGGTGCCCAGTCCGGGTGGCGGCCCAGGCGCAGCGGAGGGCCCGGGCCGTGGCGGAGCTCCAGACACGGCTCGGCGCAGACCAGCAGCACATGGGTGCGCGCACGGTCGCAGGACGCGCAGCGGGTGTCCCGGGGGGCCACCGGCGCACGGCAGTTCCAGCAGGGCGCGGACACCTCGACCCCGGCCGGGGGCGGCACGGGCCGGGGTTCGGGCCGGGTCCTCGCCTCCGGGGCCTCCGCTTCCGCCGGTTCGGCCGCTTCCGCCGGTCCCGCCGGTGCTTCCCCCTCCTCGTCGTCCGGCTCGCGCCACCACCCCGCCGGAGCGGCCCCACCGCTCATCGGCCGCCGCCGGGGCCGGGACCCGCGGCCCCGGTGCGTACCACCCGCAGGTCCAGCGCCACCGTCCCGTCCGCGGCGGGCCGCACACCGGTGACGGTGACCGCCGTGCCCGCCGGCCGCTCCTGGTCGAACAGCGCCCGTGCCAGCGGGTTGATCAGATGCGTCTCCAGCAGCATGCCGATGCCCCGGCCGCCGTTGTCGACATCCGCCGTGCAGTAGGAGGACAGCGCCTGATGTGCCTTGTCGGAGAGGCGCAGATGCACTCCCTGGTCCTCGCGCAGCACCCGCTGGATGTTGCCCACCTGGGAGTCGAAGATCTCGGCGGCCACCTTGGCGTCGATGTAGTCGAAGACCACCACATTGCCGCCGAGCCGGTTCATCAGCTCCGGGCGGCCGATCTCCTCCACGAAGTGTTCCTTCACATTGGCCAGGATGATCTCCTCCAGCTGGTGGTACGGCATACCGGGCTCGGCCACCCGCCCTTCGCCCCCGCCCTCGCCGGTCCGTTTCCTGACCCCGAGGTTGGAGGTGAAGATCAGCACGCATTCGCTGAAGTACGTGGTGACCCCCTGCCCGTCCGTGAGCCGGCCGTCCTCGAGCACCTGGAGGAACTTGTCGAGCACGCCCTTGTCGGCTTTGTCGATCTCGTCGAACAGCACCACCCGGAAGGGGTCGTTGCGCACCGCGGTGGTCAGCTCGCCACCCGCCTCGTAGCCCACGTATCCCGGCGGTGCGCCGAGCAGCCGGTCCACCGAATGCGGTGCGGAGAACTCGCTCATGTCGAAGCGCAGACAGGCGTCCTCGGTGCCGAACAGCAGCTTGGCCACCGACTTGGCCAGCTCGGTCTTGCCGGTGCCGGTCGGCCCGGCGAAGAACAGCACACCGCGCGGCCGGCTGCCGGGGTGGGACGCCTGGGCGCCGGAGAGGCCGAGCGCGGCGCGCTTGAGGATGTCGAGGGTCTTGCCGACCGCCTTCTCCTGGCCCTTCACCCGCGCCCGCAGATCCGCCTCGCCCTTCTTGATCTGCTCGCGGATGTAATCCGCCTGCCACGGGTTGTCCTTGACGCCGAGCTGGTAGACCCGGACGGCGTCCCGCATCTCGGCGAACGACAGCCCGCGGTCGAGCGCCATCCGGGCGCTCTCCCGCATCGCGCGCAGGGTCAGCCCGGCGGTGGCGCGGGCGAAGGTGTCGAGGTCGTGCTCGTCCGGCGGCCGTCGCTTGTCGAGCCGCACCGGCCCGTCGTCCCCGTCGTCCTCGGGCGCGGACGCGGCGGTGTGCTCCTGCGCCAGCAGCTCGGCCATGCGCCGTCTGCTGCCCAGGTCGGGCAGCGGGATGCCGATGGTACGGACCCGTTCGCTGCCCGCCACCAGCCAGGTGGGCAGGTCGCGCTCCCCGTCGGCGAGCCAGATCACGGGGTTGAACAGCCGCCGTCCACTGTCCGGGGAGGAGATCGGCCGCGCGTCCTCGGCCAGCTTCAGGCAGGTGAGGAAGAAGTCCCGCTCCGGATCGCTGAGCCGGGTGACATCGGTGGGGATCCGGGCGGCGTAGTCGATCAACAGCACCACCCGGTAGGGCTGTTGGCGCTGGGCGGTGTCCGGGCGGGGGCGTCCGTCCGGCGTCTTCGGCTGCCGCCCCTGCTGCTTCCAGCCGGTGACGATGTCGCCCAGGGTCCGCTCCGCGTCGGCCAGCTGGACGGGGGTGTCGGCGCGGCGGGCGCGCCCGGGTCTGGTGGCGTCCCGCCCGTGCAGCAGCTCGCGGACCTCCTTGGCCGCCGGGCCCGCGACGACGGTGAAGCCGTCGGCGATGTCGAAGCGGATCAGCGCCTCGTAACCCTCCTGCCACAGGGCGTTCCACAGCACCTCGGTGAGGGTGTGGTGGGCGTCGTACGTCCGCTCGGGGCCGCCCTCGTCGGGGTCCTTGTCATGGCGGACGAGGTGGATGTCCCGGATGCTGCCGTGCAGGACGTACTGGGAGTGGACGCTGAGCGTGCCGACCAGTTCCTCGGCGAAGGCCGGGAGGCTGCGGTCCGCGCGGCCCGGGGAGGTGGCTGTCTCGGTCATGACCGCGTCTCCTGGTCACGGTGGCGGGCCTTGGGTCCGGTGCGGTGGTCATGGGCGGGCCGGGCCGCCGTGCGTGGAACCGGCCGCGCGGGTGGCTCGTCGAACTCGAACGGCACGCTGAGCCCGGCCCGTTCGGCCAGCTTCCGCAGCTCGCGCAGATGGTCGGGGGCCTCGACGCACCGCTGCCAGTCCAGGTCCAGATCGTCGTCGGTCTCCTCGGCGGGGTCGCGCTCGCGGTGCATGGTGGAGACCCGGGCGGTGCCACCGGCGTCCACGCTGATGCGCAGCCAGTGGCCATCTCCCCAGCCCGGCGGGGTCCAGTCGATGAACTGCACCGCTCCGGAGGTGGAGTACCCGGCCGTCTCGGGCTCCGACCGCTGGACCGCCGCGCGGATCACCTCCGCGGCGTACATCCGCTGATACGCGTCGACCCGCTCCCCGACACGGGCCGCGACGCGGGCGCGCTCGGCCTCCTCCAGCGTCCCGCCGTGGTGCAGGAAGCGCTCCAGGACGGCGATCTCGGCACCGGCGTCGGGCAGCGGAACGGGGGTGCCGGGGTGGTCGGCGCGGAGGAAGGCGAGCTGCTGGGCGGCCCACTCCTCGGTCTCCTGCCGCCGCTCGGCGTCGCGCGTGACCCGCTCGGCGAACCGGGCGGCCTCCCGCAGATGGCGCTTGGCCGCGGCGGGCCGCCGGGCGGCCACTTCCGCGGCGACGGTGACCTTCTCCTCCACCAGCCGGTAGTCGGCCACCGCCACATTCCGCGGCAGCATGGCCAGCAGGTCCGCGCCCAGCCGCAGCGCCTCCTCCTCGCTCGGGGCCGCGGTGGCGGCGGGCGGCGGCTGTGGCAGCCCACCGCGCGCCTCGGTTTCGGTGGCGGCCCCCTCGTACGCCTCCAGGGCCTTTCGGCGGCGGGCGCGCAGGGTGGCGTGCCAGCCGGTGTCCGCGGGGTGGGCTCCGGCCACCGGGCGGGCGGCGGTCTCCATGGTGGCGCGCGCGTACGCGGCCTCCGCGTGGCGCAGCCGGCGGTCGGTGTCGGCCAGCCGTCGCCACACCTCGTCCAGGCTCATGCCGGTCAGGGTCAGCGGCGGCGGCAGGTCGGGCGGCTCCGGGGGCCCGTCGGGCCCGGCTGCCGTGGCGGCCCGCCGGATGCGCGCGCGCAGCGTGTCGATGCGGGCGTTGGCCCGGACGGCGGCGAAGGCGGCGTCCCGCCAGCACTCGGCGGCCTGCCGGGCGTCCAACTGCCGCTGCCGCAGCCCGTCCTGGTACTCGGCGGCGCGGAGGGCGGCGGCCGCGAGCACCTGCGCCCCGGCCATGGTGGCGCGGCCGACGAGCAGCGCCCCGCTGAGCGAGCCGAGGCCGATCAGGGCGGGCACCATCATGTCGTGCAACTGGTCCATGGCGGCGTGCAGCGCATGGCCGCCGGCGTTCTGCACGGCGTCACCGATGTGCTGGCCGACGCCGGTGCCGATGTGGTCCGACAGGCCGGTGCCCTGGACCGTGTGGTGCGGCACCCCGGTGTTCTGGACCGTGTTCTGAACGGTGTGCTGGATGGTCTCGGCGGCCGGAGGCTGGGGGAAGTACACATCCGGCATCACATCGCCGATGCTGGGGATCGCCTGGCCTGAACTCATGTGACACTCCCTGACGTCGGCGGGGCGGCCGCCCTCGGCCGGCCGGGTCGGACCCGGTCGTCCCGGCCGCGCAGCTCCGCCACATAGCGGCGCCAGCACCGCGTCCGGTGCCAGGTCCACCAGAGAAGAACGGCCACCGTGGCGATCGGCCACACCCAGGGGGCGTAGGCCACGGTGGCCCACAACAGGGCGATGGCCGGGAGGATCAGCAGGCCCTGGACGGGGAAGCGCGAGCCGGGGCGGCGGATGAACCGGGCCACGGGCCGCACACGGTCGATCAGCAGCCCGGCCAGGGAACGGTCCGGGTGGTAGCCAGGGCTGCCGATGCGGTACGCCGTCCACAGCTCCAGCGCCAGCACGGCGGCGGCCGCCGGGACGGCCAGCATCCACGCCGTCAGCACCGCGCGCTGAGCGGGCCATCCCGCCAGATCGCCCAGACCGATCACGAAAATCCACGGGAAGACGACGCCGACGGCTCCGCCGAGGGCCCAGCCGAGCGTGGGCAGCATGTCCTGTCTGCGCACCCACAGCGTGGCCACGTCCAGGTCGCGCTCCTGGCGGAGGAGGGCGCGCTCGTCGTTCACCCGGCCCTGCGCCTCCGTGGACTCCTGCTCGGCGAATCCGGCCAGCCACTCGGCCAGTTGCATCCGCACCAGGTCGTCGGGGTCGCGCAGCAACCGGCCGTACCAGGCCACCGGCTGCGGGAACGCCGCCTGGATACGGGCGGTCCGCTCCTGGAGCCTGCGCCGGTGCGCGGTGGGGGCCGCGGCGAGCGAGAGGAGGGCGGCGAGCCGGGAGCGGTCGAGCCGGGCGGCGGCGCGTACCTCGGTGCGGCGGTCGCGCAGCCAGGGCGACGCGTGCAGCGCCTCGTCCACGGTGTGCTGCCAGCGGGAGCGAGCCGTCAGCCAGCGCTGCTGCACCTCGGCGAGCCCTTCGCCGCCGGGCCGTGAGTCCAGCAGCGGCAGGATGGTGTGGTCCCGCAGGTCCTCCACGACCGAGAGGGCGAACTCATCGCCGCGCCCGGCCTCCCGCAGCAGATCGCCCAGCCCCGCGGGGTCCAGCGGCACCCCGCGGTAGGAGGCGTCGAGGGTGGGGCCGAGCCAGGAGATCAGCCGCACCATCGTGACCGGCTTGGGCTCACGCGGCGGCGTGGCGGGGTGGTGCGACTCCAGGATGCCGAGCAGCGCCGTCAGCTCCTCGGCGTCGCGGCCCGGGACGCCCTCGAACTGCCGTAGCCAGCGGGTGAATTCACCGCGGCCGCGCCGCCGGGAGAGGAGCTGCCGGGCGGGCCGCCAGTTCTCGCTGAACGCCCGGGCCAGCTGCTTCGGCCGGGTGTAGCGCTCGTCGAGGAAGGCGAACGGCTCGATGTCCGGGTCGTCCGCCGGGTCCGAGGCGCCGGGGGCCGCGCCCGTCTCCCAGGGGGCGACCGGCGGCGAGCCGCCCACCAGCCACTGCGCCACCTCGTCGGTGCCCCAGCGGTGGTCGGGGTCGCGGGTGAGCAGCCCCCGGCACAGCAGCCGCAGCCGGTGGTCGGTGACCAGGGACAGATCCGGGGCGCGGGAGCTGATCTCCTCCCGGACGAAGTCGTTGTCGGTGAACCGGATGGGGTGGCGCCCGCCGGCCATCTCGGCGACGATCATGCCGAGCGACCACCAGTCGGCGGGCGGATGGATCAGTTGGTGGCGCAGCGACGCCTGCGGGGACATGTAGCGGGCGGTGCCGACCCAGCGCTCGTCCCGGGTGTAGCGCTCGGCGGGTTCATGGGCGGAGACGGCGAAGTCCACGAGCACGAGGTCCGGGGCGGCCGGGTCGAGGCTGCCGAGCACGATGTTGGCCGGGCTGAGGTCCCGGTGCACGATGTTCAGTTCGTGCAGGGTGGTGAGGGCCTCGTGCAACTGCCGTACGACGCTGTGGATGAGCACGGGTTCGGCCGGGCCGGGATTGTCCTTCAGATATCCGGCCAGGTCGGTCTCGCCGTAGGAGGGCGCCAGGTCGTACGGATGGCCGTCGGCCTCGGTGTCGCTGGTCTCGGTGAAGTGGGTGAGGTGGCGGCGCGGCCGGTCCCGCAGCAGCTCCCACACCCGGCGGTCCGGGGCGTGGCCGCGGTGGTACCACTTGAGGATGTGGCTGCCGCGGTCGTCCTCGACGCGGTAGACGGCCGCCTGGTGCGGATGGTCGGGGCGGCGCAGCACGGCCCTCAGGCGGAACCGGCCGCGCAGCGAGACCGGCAGCGCTCCGGTGTCCCCGCGCAGGTCGCGACCCCCGTCCGCGGCCTGCGCGGACGCCGCCGAGGGGATCTCGTCCTCGGTGGGCCCGGCCGATGTGGCGGCCCCCGACGGGGGCGGCTCCTCGTGTTCGGTGGGCGGCGGCCCGGCGTCGTGCGCGCGCCGCTGCTCTTCGGGCTCCCCGGGGACCCCGTACTCCTCGTCGTCCTCGTATTCCGTGGGGGGCGGTTGCTCGTGCGGATGGGTCACAAAGGTCACCTCGTGAAACGGGCAGGCGGTGTCGGATTCATGGCGGCGACAACGGCGGCCGGGGGCCGCCGGGCCGTGGATCAAGAAAGCGGAACCCCGGATATCGGAAATCTGTTCCAGCAGGGCGGGAATTACCGGCGGCGCAAAGCCCGGCAGGGAACGGCCGCCGGGAGACCGATTTCCTCTTTCTCGGCCGGTCGCTAGCCTGGTGACCATGAGTCAGGAGCCATTTGAGTCAAATTTGCCCACATACGATCAACTCCTGGAAGAACTCAAAGGCATACGCAGACCCGGGCTGCCAGATCTGCGCAGCATCGATCGGCCGGCGCTGCGCGCCGCGGCCCTGGCGGGCGGCTTCTGCGATGGCTCCGACGACGCCCCGGCCGGTATCGAGGCGCTGCTCAAGGAGGCGGTACGGCGCCTCGGCGAACGGGATCTGCTCGGCCGGGCCGCGGCCCACACCTTCGGGCTGCTCCCCGACCGCCGGGGCGCGCCCGCCCATGACCGCCGCAAGGTGGCCGCCGCTGTGTACGGAGTCACCCCCGAACGATTCCGCAAGCACCAGGAACCGCAGGTCATCCAGCAGCTCGCCGAGGCCGTGCTGACCATCCTGCGCGAGCCGCCGTCCCTCTCCGGCGGGCAGGGCTCGCCGGAGCGGAGCCCCGAACCGGGCTCCGGGGCACAGCTCCCCGGCGGACCGAGCACGGCCGGGCCGAGCACGCTCGCCCGCAGCGGCCGGATGGGCCGGATCGACCGGATCGACCGGATCGACCGGATCGACCAGGAGCCGCCGCTGCGGGTCGACAGCGTGCCGGTGGACTCGCGGAGCACGTTCACCCTCCATGTCTCGCCCATCGAACTGCTGCGGGACATCGAGGTGCTGGTCTCCTCGGAGAACGTCTACCTGGAGATGTCCAAGACCTTCCGCCCCACCGTGTCCGGCGCGCTGCGCCTGGCCGCCGCCGTACGCGACCCCGCCGGGGAGATCGTCGACGATGTGCTCGCCCGCGAACTGGCCGCGTGGCTGCGCGCCCACGGCCGCCCGGGGCTGCCGATCCGGCCGGGCACGGTGGTGCCCACCTCGCCGGGAGCGCTCGCCGCGCGCGGCGTCCGGCGGGTCTACCACGCCGCGGTGGCCACACCGCTGGACGATACGTACGAGGTCCGCCCCGAGAGCATCGCCCGCGCGGTCAGCGCGTGCTTCGCGCTCGCCCGGTCCGAGCGCGACCGCTACGAGCCCGCCCTGTCCTCCATCTGCTTTCCGCTGCTCGGCGCGGGCCGGGGCGGACTGGCACCGGCGGTCAGCGCGACCTGGCTGCGCTGGGCGATCCGCGATGAACTCGCCCGGGACGCCCGCTGGCGAGTGCACCTGGTGGTGCGCAGCCGGGAGATCGCCGAGGCCGTCGGCGCGCTGTGACCCCAGCGGCCGGGGCCACGGCCGCCCGGCCCACCGCGCGCCCTGCCGCCCGGGCCGGTGCCCCCACTCAGGGGCGCCAGCTCGCACCGGTGAGGGCGATCCCCGCCCGCCGCAACCGACGCTCCAGCGCGGCCAGTTCGCCGCGCCACGGCACTCCGTAGAGCCGCACATCTCCGTCCCCCTCGACCATCTGCAGACGCGGCCCGCTCTCCGTCCGGGCCAGATGCTCCTGGTAACGCGCCCACCCCCGCGCCGTACGCGGCCGCATGCGCTGGTTCGCCGAGCCGCGCCACACCAGGGCGGTGGGCTCGGCCACCCGGAAGCGCCCGGTCACCAGCACATCGGCGTGGCGGACGGCGGCGGAGCGCGCCGCGTCGGCGTCCACTTCCTCCTCCTCGTATCCCGTGTACAGGAGGATGTCGATCTCGCGGCCCGCCGCCGGGCCGCCCGGTGCCACCGCCTCCGCACGGGCCCGCACCGCCCCGGCCAGCAGGGCTTCCAGGGCGGCGGGCTGGTCGAGCGGCTCGCCGCCGCTGACCGTCAGCCCGTCGGCGCCCCGCGCCAACGCCTCACGCCACAGACCGAGCAGGGACGACACCGTACGGAAGGCGCCACCCGACGGATCCCAGGTGTGCCGGGACATACAGCCGGCGCAGGCCAGCCCGCACCCCTGGGACCAGATGCCCAGGCGCCGCCCCGGGCCCAGGGTCTCCACCGGAAAGTGCGTCTGACTGATCCGGAGCGTGGGCTCCGCGCACTCTGGAACGTTCTGCACCGACCCATCTCCCATTCCCCCGAGGTCGTGTTCCGAGATTCATGATCAAAGAGGCGTGGCCCCGGAACCGTTCCAGTATGACCCGGCGTCAGGCATCGACGAGGACGTTCTCCGGTCGACTTCCGGGCGTTTTCAGGATCATGTCCTATGGGGAGCATTCCCGGGTACGACCTCATCGATACGGTCTGACAGGGAATCGAATCGACAACGACATCGCCATCGTCATCCACATCGACCGCGAGCCCTTTGCGAGAGAAAGCGGAATTCCACTGTCCGCAATGCGGCTGTCCGGAGCGGGAATTTCCGCGCCGGGGAAATCGGGGGATCCATTTCCATGATCACAACCGACAGTGTCAACGGGGTGGTGCGCCGGGGAAGGCTCGGCCGTACCGCCCGCTTCGCGGCCCGATGGCGGGGCAGGCGCGACGGCGCCCGCGGCGTCCCCCGCGTCCCGCTCCCGGCGCCGCCCGAGGAGGAGCGGGGCAAGATGCCCCCGCCGCCCATCGAGCCACCGGCTCCCGAGCTGCTGATCACCCCGTATGTGATGGAGGTGCGCACCGGCGTCCGCCGGGCCACCGAGCAGATGCGCGCCGCCCTCATCGGGCGGGAGCACGCCCTGCTCAGCAGGTTGCGCGCGGAGTCGGTGCGCGTGGTCACCCAGTACGACGTGCGCGAGGACCCCCGGCCCGCGGCGCTCGCGCGGTACGGCCACTGGATGGGCCAGTGGCGCACCAGCGTGGACCGGTGCCGGTCGCATGCCCAGGCCGTCGTCGACCAGGCCAATCAGCGACTGGCCTGCTACTGGGACGCGGTGCGCGAGACCCATCCCCAGCTCTCCCGGCGCCCGCCCGCGGACTGGCTGCCCGGCCGGGTGGAGCTGGACCGGTCCTGGTACCAGCCCGACGTCTGGCTGCTGGCCGACGACGACAGCGCCCGGACGGCCACCTCAAGGGCGCTGCACATACTCGAACGGCAGAACACCGACCGCGTCGACGGGAGGACCGCGCGATGACCGTCCAGACCGTCCACAGCCCCGCTCCGGGGCGCCCGGGCGCCCGGCGGCGCCGGAACCGGCGGCGCGCGCTCACCGCCGCGCTGGCGCTCGCCCTGGCGGCGGCCGGCACCGCCTGCGGCTCCGACGAGCCGTCACGCTACTCCCGGACGTGCGGCGTCGTGGTCGACGGCTCGGGCTCGGCCGACGCCTCCCGGACCGGATTCAACGCCGAGGCCAAGCTCAAGGCCACCTTGCAGAAGTTCCTGTCGGACAACAAGTGCCGCAAGACGTCCTTCGCCCCCATCACCAAGGTGTCCGAGGCGTCCAAGTGCCAGGTCAGCCCGCTCGACCTGGACCCCGACACCTCGAAGACCGCCGACCGCGGGCGGACCCGCACCACCATGCGCGCGGTCGCCCTCTCCAACGCCCTGAAGCTGCTGCGCTGCGCCCAGAAGGAGGAGCCCGGATCCGATGTGCTCGGGGGCCTGTCGCGCATCGCGCTGTCCAAGCCGTCCGGTGACGACGCGTCGTTCGACGTCCTGGTGGTGAGCGACTTCGACCAGGGCGACACCGACTTCCGGCTGGGGCGGAAGGACCTGTCCACCGCCGCGAGCCGCCGGACCGTCATCGACGATTTCCTGAAGTCGCACGGCAGGCCGGAGCTGTCCGGCGCCGACATCTACCCGGTGGGCTACGGCATGAAGTACGGCACCGACACCTCCCGGTACAAGCAGTTCAACTCCTTCTGGACGGAGCTCCTGGAGGGGAGGGTGAAGGCACATGTCCACACCACCTATCGCCGGTGACGACGAGGCACCGCGGCGGCTGAGGCTGCGCCGCCGCAGGGCCGACGCCGACCGCGGGCGCCGCGGGGGGCGGACTGCCGCGCGGCGGTTCCCCGACGGGGCGCTGCCGCGGCCCGAGCCCGTCGCCTCGGATGTCATCCGGGCCGGTGACAGCGACTGGCTGCGGGACCGGGCGCGCGAGCACGGCGCCTCGGCGGCCACGCGTAAGGTCTTCGACCCCTGGGTGCTGGCCGCCCCCGACCGGGTGCCCTACTTCGCCGAGCTGGCCAGTCTGCGCAACAAGGTCAGACACCGGCTCGCCGAGGAGCACGCGCGGGCCGAGGAGGACGGCGCGCTGGAGGCGAGCCGGGTGAGGGCGGCCGCCACCGCCGCCGGAGTGCGGCTGGAGCGGGCGGGTCGGCGGCGGGCCGCCCTGGAGCAGCAGCAGACGGTGACCACCGACCAGTTGGACCGGCTGGCGCGGCGGGCCGACCGGTGGCAGACCTTCCGCGACACCGTACGGGGCGGTTTCGAGCGCCGGTGGCTGCGCGCCCGTATGCCCGCCGACGCCGATGACGCCACCGGTCCCGAACGACCGGGCGCCACGCGGCGCGAGGACGAGCCGGAGACCACCGGCGGCCACGCCCGCTGGCAGGCGGTGTCCGACCACGATCCGGTGGCGGAGGCGGACGCGGCCGAGCGGGCCCTGTCCACCAGGGCGGCATGGGAGGGCGCGGCGGCGCGCCCCGGTATGCCGCGCTGGATGAAGTTCGGGGTGCTGGCCGCCCTGATCGTGGTGGAACTGCCCGTCTACTACTCGGTGTTCGAGAATCTGCACGGTGTCGGGCGGTTCGCCGATCTGCTCTCCTACAGCCTCATGGTGGCCGTGGCGGTGGCGATGATCCTCGCCCCGCATATCGCGGGCTGGATCCTCC
The DNA here is from genome assembly GCF_055597465.1 of Streptomyces yongxingensis. Taxonomy (NCBI): domain Bacteria; kingdom Bacillati; phylum Actinomycetota; class Actinomycetes; order Kitasatosporales; family Streptomycetaceae; genus Streptomyces; species Streptomyces yongxingensis. The sequence continues at coordinate 9,906,484 of NZ_CM145717.1, read as the reverse complement.
GGCGGCGCTCCGCCACCGGCGCGGTCCGGCTGTCGTCCGTGCCCGCCCTCGCCCTGCTGGGCATATGGGCCTACGGCGCCTGGGCGCTGGGGGATCTGCGGGCCAAGGTGGCGTTCCGGGAGGAGCCTCCGCTGGATCTGCCGCCCGATGTGGCCGCGGACGTCGGGGACAGCGTGAGCGACCCACCGAGCCTCATCGAGTCCCTGCACCTCGACCCGCACAGCGTGTCCTGGATGTTCGTCGCGCTGCTGCTGCTCTCCGGTGGCATCGCCTTCCTCATCGGGCTGGGCGAGGAGCACCCGTATCTGGCGGCGTACCGGACCACGGCCGAGCGGCTGCGGGAGCTGGAGCAGGACATCGAGACGGATCTCGCCGGCTCCGAGCGAGCGAGGGAGGCCGAGGCCACCGTGGGCGCCCGCGCGGACGCCCGCCGCGCGGCCCATGAGGCGCGGCTCTACGCGGTCGACGAACTGTACGAAGCGGCGGCCCACGCCTACCTGGACGGCGTGGCCATGGAGTCCGGCGATCCGGCGGTCACGGAGGCCGCCATGCGGCTGTCCAGTCAGTGGCCGCTGCTGCCGCGCTGAGGGCGTGCGGCACGCCGAAAAGACACACGGAGACCCACGGGGGGTGGCGATGGAGCCGACGGCACCGTCGCAGTACGTACTCATCACACAGTGTCTGCAGAACGACTTCTTCCTTAACCTGGACTGCCAGTTGTCCCTGCCGGACAGCGCGGTCTCCAAGCTGCTGCTGGACAGCGAGAGCGGTGCGTCCCTCCGCGCGGAGGGTCACCGCCGGGTGCTGTCCGAGGCGGAGCTGCGCCGTTCGCCACTGGCCCGCTTCCTCGACGCCACCGTCGGCTCCCGGATGCGCGGACACGGGGACGGGGTCCTGCATCTGATCAACATCCGTGACTGGCATGTCCCGGGTGAGACGTACGACCTGGAGCGCAGGCAGTACGGGGCACACTGCGAGGCCGACACCTGGGGAGCGGCGTACGTCGACGGGCTTGACGACGTGCTGGCCCCCGATCTGCGCGCGCCCGCGGACGCCGAGAACGGCTGGGACGGGAAACTCCGTGTCCACCATGTGCGGTCCAACACCCTCTTCGACTTCCAGCACAGCTCCGGCGGACGCCCCGACCTCAGCGAACCGGCGCCGCTGACGACGCTGCTGGACGGTCTGCTGGGCGAGGGACGGCAGGAGAGCACGCATGTCGTGGTGATCGGTGTCCTCACCGACATCAAGGTCCAGCTACTGCTGACCGGTATCCGCTCCCGCTACGACGTGCGGCAGCTCGTCGTCTCCGACGCGCTCACCGCCAGCAGGACCCTGGAGCGCCATCTGACGGCCCTGGACTTCTGCCAGCGGGTGCTGCGCACCGAGGTGATGACCGGTCTGGCGGAACTGGCCCGTTTCCTGGGCTCGCGGCCGGACGACGACCGACGGCTGTCCCGTGGCGGGGACGCGGAGTTCGTGGGCTACTCCTCGTACATCCAGGACAAGCAGGGCATCCTGTCCTACGAGGACGCCAGGATGCGGGACTACCGCATCCAGACCGCCGAACGCCTCCGGCGAGCGCAGCACACCGTGGGCTTCGCCAGCAAGTTCCTTCTGGGGCTGGGCACATGTCTGCTGGTCAGCGCGCTTCTGCTGTCGCTCGTCGGCGTCTTCCTCCCGGACCGTATCGGGTGGCAGAGCCCCGCCGTGCTCGGGGCGCTCGGGGTGGGGCAGATCGTCACGTTGTTCTTCGCCCGGCCGGTCCGATCGGTGCAGGACGCGCTGGCGGAGGAGACCCGCTACCGGATGATCCTGGAGAGCCGCAGTCTGAAGGTGGCCCTGGCCCGCTTCCACATCACCACGGCGGCCGCGCTCAGACGGCATGACGATGTCGAGGGCCAAACCGATGCCCTGGCCAGGCAGTTGGAGATCCTGGAGAAGATGGACACGGCCGACTTCGAGCAGCTGAGGCAACTGGGGGTGGACCCGCGCACCGAACCGCCAGGGGCGGGCCGCCGCCGCGGAAGGAACCGCTCACAGCCTTCCTGACCAGCTCGTCCGGCTGAGCGGCCACCTGCCGGGTGTCCGCCTGCCGAGCGGCCACCTGTCCGGTGGCCGCCCTTCGCGCGGCCGGGCCCGCCGTCCCGTTGCGGCCGGCCGTCAGACCTGGACCACCGGTACCTGGAGTTCCGTGACCCACTCGTCGCGGTTCTCCGGGCACTCCAGGCTGATCTCCCGGGGGTAGCCGGCCGACCGGTAGCCGTTGCCGTCGATCCAATGGGCCAGGGCCTGGGCCGTGGGCACCACGGCGTCCATCGGGCCGCGGTGGACGATGGTCGCGGCGTGGTCGACGGGCGGCAGATCGAGGATCCGGAGGTCCGCACCGTCCCGGAGCGGGGCGGAGACCTGGACGGCGGCGTGCACGGTCACGGCGCCACCGCCTTCCGGGGCGTCCTCGTAGTACGCGACACCGGGGCCGGTCGGGGTGATGCCCGCCGCGTCGAGGCGCCGGAACAGCTCGTCGTAGAGCGGTGTGATGACCGGGCCGATGTCCTGGGGGTCGAAGCCGGCGGCGGTCGCGGTGAGCTCCGCCACCCGCACCGCGGGGAGGGTCTTGATGACGACGTCGTTCGTGGGCATGTGCCCCTCGCTCTCGATCGACCGGAGCCTCGCCTCGACCTGCACCAGCCGTGCCGCCGCGGCGGCCACCGTGGCCTCCAGCTCGGCCCGCCGCAGCCGCAGCATGCCGCGCAGTTCCTCGGTGCCGACCTTGTCGTCCACGATGTCCCGCACCTGCTGGAGGGTGAAGCCGAGCTCTTTCAGCGCGATGATCCGGTTCAGCCGGCTGAGCTGGGCGGCCGAGTAGGAGCGGTATCCGGTGGCGGGGTCGACATGGGCCGGGCGCAGCAGTCCGGTGGCGTCGTAGTGGCGCAGCATCCGGACCGAGACACGGCCGTGCCGGGCGAAGTCTCCGATGGTGAACATGATGGCTCCGAGTTCAGCGCCTGACACGGTGTGAGGGTCAAGGGGCGGCCGGATCAGTCCGGCAGCCCCCTGGCCAGCAGAACGGCGCCGTGCAGTGACGACAGCCCACCCAGTGTCGCAGGCCGGACCGGTGGCAGCGGATGCCCCGGCCGCTCCAGCGCCGTCGTGCGCTCGGCCACCATCGCCACGAGCTCCGGCATCGCCGCGGCGAACCCTCCGCCGATCAGCACGAGCGAGGGATGGACCAGCTCGCACACACCGGTCACGGCCGCGGCCAGGGCCCGGCCGCTCTCCCGCAGCGCCGCCACGGCCCACTGCTTGCCGTCCCGCACGGCCTCGCGCAGCGCGGTGAAGGCCACCTCCTCGCCCCGCCGCCGGGCCGCCCGGCGCAGGGTCGCCGGGCCCGAGGCCGCCGCCTGGACGCAGCCGCGCCGCCCGCAGTCGCACAGCGGGCCGTCGCGGTCCACGATCAGGTGGCCGACTTCGCAGGAGCCGCGGCCCACGCCGGGGACGGGTTGCCCGTTCAGCACGATGCCACCGCCGACCCCGGTGCCGACGCCGAGGTAGAGCAGATCGGGGCAGCCCGCCTCGTGTGCTTCGGCGAGGGCGGCCAGATCGCCGTCGTCGGCGCAGCGCACCTCGGCCTCGCCGAAGAGCGCGGACAGCGCGCCCCGCAGGTCCACTCCGGCCCAGCCGGGGCGGCCGGGCCAGGCGGTGACCGTGCCGGTGGCGTCGAGGGTGGCGGGCAGCGCGACCCCGACGCCGGTGAGCCGCTCGGGGTGGCCCGCGCACAGCTCCCTGCTGTGCCGCGCCAGCAACTCCAGGTCGCGGGTGGCGCCGCTGGACGTGATGGCGTCCGTACCGTCCGGCTCGGGCCAGCGGAAGGAGGATTCGCGGATGCTCAGGTCGTCGTGTTCGAGGCGCAGCGCCACTTTGGTGCCGCCCACGTCGATTCCCAGATGACTGATGGTCGCCTCCCGGCTCGTCAGCCTTCGCGGTGGGGGGTGACGGCGTGGCGGGCGCTCAGCCCGGCACCTTTTCGAGCAGGGCGCGCGCGGCGAGCCGATAGCCCAGGGCGCCGAGCCCGAAGATGACACCCGCGGCCAGCGGTCCGGTCACCGACTCATGGCGGAACTGCTCGCGGGCCCAGACATTCGACAGATGCACTTCTATCCAGGGCCGCGGATAGTTGGCCAGTGCGTCCCTGAGGCCCCATCCGGCCATCATGAGGGCGGCCGGATTGATGATGGCGCCGACCGTGTCGTAGTTCCCCTGAATGGTTTGGATGATCTCCGCTTCGCCGTCGAACTGGTAGGAATCCACTTTCCAGCCGCGCTCCGCGACCTCTTCTCCGACCCAGCGCTCGATGTCCTGCAGCGTATCCGTGCCATAGATCTCGGGCTGGCGCTTCCCGAGGATGCCGAGATTCGGTCCGTTCACCAACAACAGCCTGCTCACTGCGCACCTCACCATGTGGGGTCGGCTGAATTACAGCGGCTCATCACGGAAGTGCCATTTATAGCACGGCGCCCTTGGCCTCGGTGTGGGAGTTTGACCGACCGCGTTTTTAAGGGGGCTATAGGGGGGCCCTGAGGGGGAATGACGTTTCGCCCGCCGTCCGGTTAGCGTGCTAATGCGTCCGCCGCGGACCTGCCTCCATAACGCATTAAGGGAGTAGGGAAATCATGAGCAATGATGTGCGACTGCGATCCGAGCTGCCCGCATGGCCGAGTTACGGCGACGAGGAGCGCGAGGCCCTGATCCGGGCCCTGGAGCAGGGGCAATGGTGGCGCATCGGGGGCGGTGAGGTCGATGCCTTCGAGGCGGAGTTCGCCGCGGCCCATGGCAGCGAGCACGCCCTGGCGGTCACCAACGGGACGCACGCGCTGGAGCTCGCCCTCGAGGTGCTCGGCGTCGGCCCCGGCTCCGAGGTGATCGTTCCCGCGTTCACCTTCATCTCCTCCTCGCAGGCCGCGCAGCGGCTGGGCGCGGTGGCCGTTCCCGTGGACGTGGACCCGGACACGTACTGCATCGATCCGTCGGCGGTCGAGGCGGCCATCGGCCCGAGGACCCGCGCGATCATGCCGGTGCACATGGCGGGTCAGATGTGCGACATGGACGCGCTGGACAAGCTGTCCGCCGACTCGGGGGTGCCGCTGATCCAGGACGCGGCCCACGCCCACGGGGCGCGATGGCGCGGCAAGAGGGTCGGCGAGCTGGGCTCGGTCGCGGCGTTCAGCTTCCAGAACGGCAAGCTGATGACCGCCGGTGAGGGCGGCGCCGTGCTCTTCCCCGACGCCGAGATGTACGAGAAGGGCTTCGTCCGGCACAGCTGTGGACGTCCGCGCACCGACCGCGGCTACTTCCACCGCACCTCGGGCTCCAACTTCCGGCTGAACGAGTTCTCCGCCTCGGTGCTGCGCGCCCAACTCGCCCGGCTGGAGGACCAGATCACCACGCGTGAGCAGCGCTGGCCGGTACTCAACCGGCTGCTCGCCGAGATCCCCGGTGTCGTACCGCAGTCGCGCGACGACCGCGGTGACCGCAACCCCCACTACATGGCGATGTTCCGGGTGCCGGGCATCACCGAGGAGCGCCGCGCCAAGGTCGTCGACGTGCTCATCGAGCGCGGGGTCCCCGCGTTCGTGGCCTTCCGCGCGGTCTACCGCACGGACGCCTTCTGGGAGGCCGCGGCGCCGGATCTGACGGTGGACGAGCTCGCCCGCCGCTGCCCGCACTCCGAGGCGCTCACCCGCGACTGCGTATGGCTGCACCACCGGGTGCTGCTGGGCAGCGAGGAGCAGATGCACGAAGTGGCCGCCGTCGTCGCCGACGTGCTCGCGGACGCATGAGCGCCCCGAACATCGGCGAGACGCCGATCCGGACCGCCGTGGTGGGGCTGGGGTGGGCGGCCCGCTCGATCTGGCTGCCGCGGCTGCGCCGCAACCCCGCCTTCACCGTGACCGCCGCGGTGGATCCCGACGAGCGCGGCCGCGCGGCCGTCGCGGAGGCGGAGGGCGCGGACCGGTTACCGGTGCTGGCGGCGGTCCACGACCTGGATCCCGCCGAGGTGGATCTGGCGGTGGTCGCGGTGCCCAACCATCTGCACTGCGCGGTCGCCGGCGAGCTGCTGGCCAAGGGCATTCCGGTGTTCCTGGAGAAACCGGTGTGCCTGACCTCGGAGGAGGCCGAGCGGCTGGCCGCCGCGGAGCGCTCCGGTGGCGCGGTGCTGCTGGCCGGCAGCGCGGCGCGCTACCGCGCCGATGTGCGCGGGCTGTACCGGATCGCCGCCCGGCTGGGCCACATCCGCCATGTCGAACTCGCCTGGGTACGGGCGCGCGGCGTACCCGACCGGGGCGGCTGGTTCACCCAGCGGTCGCTCGCGGGCGGCGGGGCGCTGGTCGACCTGGGCTGGCATCTGTTCGACATCGCGGTTCCGCTGCTGGGCACCGCCGCGTTCCGGCACGCCATCGGCACGGTGTCCTCCGACTTCATCACCCAGCGGTCCTCCCGGGCCGCGTGGCGCGGCGACGACGGCGGACCGGCGCTCCCGGGCGCCACCGAGGGCGCCACCGATGTCGAGGACACCGCCCGCGGATTCCTCATCACCGACGACGGCCGTTCGGTCGTGCTGCACGCGAGCTGGGCCTCGCACGAGGCGCTGGACACCACCCGGGTCACGATCGACGGCAGCGGCGGCAGCGCGACCCTGCGCTGCACCTTCGGATTCAGCCCGAACCGCCTCGAGAGGTCCACCCTGACCCGCACCGTCGACGGTACGACCCGCCCGGTGGCCGTACCCACCGAACCGATCGGCACCGAGTACGACCGGCAGCTCGACATGCTTCCCGCGCAGTTGCGCGACCCGGCCGGGCGAGGGCGGGTGATCGAGGAGGTCCGCCGGACCATCGGCGCCATCGAACGGGTCTACACCTCGGCCCGGGTCCCCCGGGAGGTCCGGGAGTCGGCGCCGGTGTGAACCGCGCCGGCACCGGCTGCCGCCTCACCGCCTCCCCGGCTCCGCCGTCGTCATTTCCTTCTACGGGCCGCGTTTTCCGGTCCTTCTACGGACCGCGTTTTCCGGTCCTTCTACGGACCGCGTTTTCCGGTCCGCGTTCTACGGACCGCATCCGAGACCCGGACCGGCGGTCCGCCGTACCGGCCCTGCCCGCACTACGGGAGTGCTCAATGACCAGCCATCCGATCAGTCACGGCGGCCCGCTCTCCGGCGCGGGTATCGCCCCGGTCACCTCGGTGGTCTTCGACCTCGACGGTGTCCTCGTCAACAGCTTCGCGGTGATGCGCGAGGCGTTCACCCTCGCCTACGCCGAGGTCGTCGGCGACGGTGAGCCGCCCTTCGAGGAGTACAACCGCCATCTGGGCCGCTACTTCCCCGACATCATGCGGATCATGGGTCTGCCGCTCGAGATGGAGGGCCCGTTCGTCCGCGAGAGCTACCGGCTCGCCCACCTTGTGGAGATGTTCGACGGTGTGCCCGAGCTGCTGTCGGAGCTGCGCCACCGCGGGCTGCGGCTCGCCGTGGCCACCGGGAAGGCCGGGCCGCGGGCGCGTTCGCTGCTCAACACCCTCGGTATCCAGGGGCACTTCGAGGTGATCCTCGGCTCCGACGAGGTGGCCCGGCCCAAACCCGCGCCGGACATCGTGCTGAAGGCGATGGACATCATGGGCGCGGACCCCGACCGGACCGTGATGGTCGGGGACGCGGTGACCGACCTGGCCAGCGCGCGGGGGGCCGGGATCACCGCCGTCGCCGCGATGTGGGGGGAGACCGATGAGAAGACCCTGCTCGCGGCGGAGCCCGATGTGATCCTGCACAAGCCGTCCGAACTGCTGGCGTTGACGGTTCCGTAGGTCCGTCCGTCCGACCGATGCCCCCGCCCGGGGTCCGGGCCCCGCACAGGACCCGGGCCCCGGTTCGTACCTTCCGGGAACTCGGCCGTCCTCCGGAACGACTACCTGGTTCGCCGGCACTCGTCGGCTCATCCATCGAATCGGGGAGTCACTGATGGCAGGTGTGGACCGAAGTCGTCGCAAGCTGCTCCAGGCGGCAGCGGCAAGCGGATGCGGGTGGGGGGCGGGACTGGTGACGTCGTTCGGAGCGGTGGCGCCCGCGCGGGCCGAAGGTATCGAGGGGACCGAGGCAGCCGAGGGGCCCGAGGGCCCCGAGGCGGCCGAGGGCACGGTGCGGGTGGCGGTGCTGCTGTACGACGGGTTCACCGCGCTGGACGCCGTCGGGCCGTACGAGGTGCTGTGCCGGGTTCCGGGGGTGACGGTGACCATGGTGGCCGAGCGGGCCGGGCGGGTCCGTACCGACACCGGGGAGCTGGGGCTGGTGGCCGAGCGCTCCCTGGACAGTATGGCGCGGGCCGATGTGCTGCTGGTGCCCGGAGGCGGCGACCGCGGCATCACGACGACGATGGCCAACACCGTCGTCCTGGACTGGATCCGCCGAATCCACCGCGGATCGACCTGGACGACCTCGGTGTGCACGGGATCGCTGATCCTGGGCGCCGCCGGACTGCTGCGCGGTGTGCCCGCCACCACGTACTGGGCTTCGCGCCCGTATCTGGCGGACGCCGGTGCCATTTACACGCCGGGGCGGTTCGTCGAAGCCGGGAAGATCCTCACCGGGGCCGGGGTCTCCGCCGGTATCGACATGGGGCTGCACCTCGCCGCCCGCCTCTCCGACGAGCGCACCGCCCAGGCCATGCAGCTCGCCGTGGAGTACGACCCCGACCCGCCCTTCGACACCGGCAGCCCGGAGAAGGCGGACCCGGAGCTGCAGCGGCTGGCGCTGAAACTGGTCGCGGACGCCGCGCGCTGGTGAGAAGTGTCCGGCGGATCTTGACGCCTGCGGCGGGCTGTTCCCCTCCCCGGCCCTTCCCGCGGCATCGATACGCGGCTCCGCCGCGTGGTCCGCCGGACATCCTCCGTAGCCGACCGGCCATCCGGGCCGTGGCGTCAGGCGGGGACGGACGTCACGCTCCGGTGGTCGAGCCGGGCCGGACGATCATCAGCACGACGACGATCGCCCAGAGGAGGTTGAAGACCCCGGTGAGCATGGCCAGCCGAGCCGCCACCGCGGAGTTCCCCTTCGTGGCCGTGTCCTCGGGTGCGGTGAGCAGGCCCCGCTGGGCCGGGATGATGGCCAGCGCGAGGACGAGCGCGGCGACCGTGGTCAGGACGACCGACGCGATGAGCCAGACATCGGTGAGCACACCGAGTCGGGCGGCCGTGGCCAGGCCGAAGAGTGGCACGGCGATACCCGCGAGGGCGTAGCCACGGCAGATCCGGTGCAGGAGCGCGGCGACCGCGGTGGCGCGTTGAGCGTCGGAGCCATCGGGCCGCGCCGGTGCGGACTGGGCCGATACGGACTGGGCCGATACGGACTGGGCCGATACGGACTGGCGCGCATAGCGCGGGAAGAGCGAGGCGGCCACCGCGATCGGCCCGATCGCCAGGATCGCCGCGAGGACATGTATGGACAGCAGCAGCTTGGTCATGGCAAGCCTTCCGACCCGGTGGTCTATATGTTGGCTGCCAATACATAGCACGCCTACACCTTCTATAGGTAGGCTGCCTATCTATGAGGCCAGACAGAGTGCGAGGACACCTGGACGGGCTGCTGATGGCCGTTCTCGAGCAGGGACCACTGCACGGGTACGCGATCATCACCGCGGTTCAGCAGCGCAGCGGAGGCGTGCTCGACCTGCGCACGGGCACCATCTACCCGGCGTTGAACAAGCTGGAGCGGCTGGGGCTGCTGACCAGCAGCTGGGAGTCGGTCGGCGAACGACGGCGGCGCTGCTACCAGCTCACCGACGCGGGTCGGAGAAGTCTGGCCGAGGAGCGCACCGCATGGCGGGAGTTCACCATGGCGATCGGCTCCGTTCTGAACCCGGGGGCAGAGCCCCGGTCCGCGATATGAGCGCCCACGGTCGGCAGACCGGTCCCGCCGAAGCCCATCCCGACACGGCCGACCCGGACACGGCCGACCCCGTCGAAGCTGATCCCATCGAGACGTACATCACCGACCTGACGGCCGTCCTGCACGGTCCGGCGCGGGCCAAGGCGCGGATGATCGAGGAGATACGCGACGGCCTTACGGAAACGGTGGCGGCGCACATCCGCGGCGGAAGCACACCCACCCGGGCGGCGGACGACGCGGTCCGGGAGTTCGGAACGCCGGAGGAACTCGCGCCCGGCTGTCAGCGGGAGCTGACCATCGCACAGGCGCGGCACACCGCCTGGGCCGTCGCCCTCACCGCCCCCTTCCTCACCGCTTGCTGGTATCTGAGCTCGAGCACCGCACCCGGCCAGGACGGTCTGGTGCCACGCACCGCCCAGCTGCTCGCCACGCAGCTGGCCACGGTCGTCGGCGCCATCGCGCTGCTCGCCGCGCTGGCACTGGCCGCCACCGGCACCCTGGCCCGCCGACTGCCCGTACCGCCCCGGCTGCCCCTGGCGATCGCCTGGGCCGGTACCACGGCGGGCGTGGCCATGGGGGTCGCCACGCTCACTCTCACCGTCGCGTCCCTCCTGGCCACGGACTGGCCGCTGCTCGCGCTGGCCGGGGCCTTCGCCGCCGTATCACACGCGGTCGTCGCTCCCTCGGCGCGCGCCTGCCGCCGATGCGCCCGGCTGGCCCGCGTCCTGTAGGGCTCGCGTCCCGTAGGACGCGCGGCCCGTACGTCACCAGCCGGGCGAGCGGTCACCTACAGGGCGCGGCGGGCAGCCGCCGAGACCTGCCGCCCGCCGCGCCCCGCATCATCGTTGGGGCTCAGCCCGCCAACCGCACCGGTTCCGCGGCCTCCTCGGCAGCGGCCAGCAGTGCGTTGATGTCCTCGCGGGCGCGGGCCACGCGGGAGCGTACGGTGCCGATGGGGCAGCCGGTGGCGGTGGCGGCGTCCGCGTACGGCAGGCCGAGCACCTTGGTGAGGAGGAACATCTCGCGGCGCGCCGGGGCGAGCGCCGCCAGCAGATCCATCAGCGCCACCCCCTCGTCGAACCCGGGGAGCCCGACGGGCTGCGCCCGTTCGGCCACCTCCTGCCAGTCGTCGGCGTCCAGCGTGCGGGGGCGGGCGGCGGCCATGCGGTAGCGGTCGACGACCACACGGCGGGCGATCGACAGCAGCCACGTACGGGCCGACGAGCGGCCCGCGAAGCGCGACAGCCCGGTCAGCGCCCGCAGATATGTCTCCTGGGCGAGGTCCTCACAGCCGTGGGGGTCGGCGCTGAGATGGAGCACGAAGCGGCGCACATCGCGGTAGGTGGCACGGATGAAGTGGTCGACCGCGTCGCGGTCGCCGTCACGGGCGGCCAGCGCCCATTCGGTGACCTGGCGGTCGTTCGCCGCGGTGGCGAAGCCGTGCGCATGCACGGCAGCGGACTGCACGGCTCTTCTCGGTGCGGCGGACAGCGTGGGGGAAGGCATCGTCAAACGTCCTTCGGAAGGCGGTGAACGGCACACCGGCAGGCGCCACGGACGCGCGAAGGCGCGGCGGGGCGGCGCGGGACCGGCGGTGCCGAGGGATGGGGCCGACGCCGGGCAGGCGCCGGTACTCCGCCCGTCACCGGCGTTCGCCCCGATCCGGGGCGGGGCCCCGGATCGGGTCAGGACCCCACAGCGGGGCGGGACCCCAAACCAGGGCAGGGGAAGGACGGGCGGTTCAGCAGGCGGCGAACCGCGCCGGTGGCCCTCTGCGGAGGATGACGTGCCGTAGCAGGACTCCGCGCAACCGGCGGGCGATGGCCGGTGCGGACGGCCACGCGGGCAGCGGAGTGGCGCCCGCGCCCAGGATGCGCAGGGCGAGAACGAGCGGGACGAACAGCAGGGTCGCGAGCACGCGGCCGAGCCGGAAGGCGGCGCGCTCACCGCGCCACAGCCACAACCCGCAGATCAGCGCGGCGAGAAGGTGGGCCGTGGCCATGCCCGGCCCGCCCGGACCCGCCCAGGGCCACGGCAGATGGCCCAAGGACGGCGCGGTGGCGGACATCGCGTCAGCGCCGTGGTGCATATGGCCCATGGCGGCGCCGCTCATGGGTCCGGCGTCCATGTCCCGCAGGCCGGGCGTCCCGTCGCCCGTGGCGCTTCCCGCCACGGAGGCGGCACCCGCCACGGGGGCGACTGTCGCCTCCGCGAACCGGAACGCCATGTGCAGGCCGAGTTGCGCGACCAGCGTCGCACCGGTCACGACCGACGCACCGCGCTCGCGCCCGGTGACCCACCACGCGGCGGCCGTCGTCCCGGCGAACGCGGCGGCCACGGCCCACACCGGCAGGGTGTCACCGGACATCAGCACGTGTCCGAGCGCCGTCACCACGACGCACACCGCCGCGAACACGGCGGCTCGTGCGAGGCGGAACGGTGGCCCGGCGGACATGGCAGCCATGGTGCCAGCCGCGGCCGGTGTGCGTGACGGTGGCTCAATCTTCATCACGCGGGTGACAAGCGTGGCCGTGAATCGCCTCCACCTGACCTTTGTGAGCCAGGCCATAGAAGACGCTCGGAACTCGTCTGGGTGTTCAGCCGACGACTCAACCGGCGCGGCCGGCATGCGTCCGCCTCCCCCCGTTGCCTCGAACCAGGAGTCGTCCGTGTCCGCTGAACCCCTCGCCCCGGCCACGGGCGACTCCCCGGCTGTAGGCCGGATCGTTCCAGGCCGAGAAGCTGGTCTACGCCCATGAGCTGCGCACCCCCGTGACGACCGTGGACTTTGCCATCTCGGCAAGGCGGTTTGCCTCGTTCCAAGGCAGGCCCGCACGGTGGGCCGTGGAGGTGGTCAACGTGACCGATGAGCTGAAGAACACCTACGACGTGGTGGTGATCGGTGGTGGCGCCGCGGGGCTGAGCGGGGCGCTGATGCTGGCCCGGGCGCGGCGCTCGGTGGTGGTGGTCGACGCGGGCGCCCCGCGCAACGCCCCGGCCTCGGGGGTGCACGGGCTGCTGGCCCGGGACGGGATCGCGCCGGCCGAGCTGGTGGAGCGGGGCCGGGCCGAAGTCCGCGGCTACGGCGGTCAGGTGGTGTCCGGCGAGGTGGGCGCCGCGGCCCGGGAGGGGTCCGGGTTCCAGGTGACCCTGGCCGATGGCCGGACCGTCCGCGCACGCCGACTGCTGCTGGCCACCGGGCTGGTCGACGAGTTGCCGGACGTCCCGGGGCTGCGGTCCCGGTGGGGCCGGGAGGTGGTGCACTGTCCGTACTGCCACGGCTGGGAGATCCGCGACCGGGCCATCGGCGTACTGGGGAGCGGGCCGCTGTCGGTGCACCAGGCGATGCTCTTCCGGCAGTGGAGCGCGGATGTCACCTTCTTCTCCCACACCTTGCCGGTGCCGACCGGCGAGGAGGCGGAGCAGCTGGCCGCCCGTGGCATCCGCGTGGTGGACGGCGAGGTGGCGTCCCTGGAGATCGCCGAGGACCGTCTGGTCGGCGTGCGCCTGCGCGATGGCAGCCTGGTCAAGCGCGAGGCACTGGCCGTCGCGCCCCGGATGGTGGCGCGCACCGGCTTCCTGGCGGCGCTCGGGCTGGGGCCGGTGGAACATCCGAGTGGCGCCGGTGAGCACATCCCGTCCGACGCGACCGGGCGCACCGATGTGCCCGGGGTGTGGGTGGCGGGCAATGTCACCGATCTGTCCGCCCAGGTGGGTGCCGCCGCGGCGGCGGGCGCGACCGCGGCCGCCCATATCAACGCTGATCTGATCGCCGAGGAGACCCGACAGGCCGTCGCCGCGGCCCGGGCCCGCGACGAGGTGGCGTTCTCCGCGGAGGTGGAATCGCGAGCCTGCGAAGCGGTGTTGGGCGACCGCCGCCACGGCCTGTGACGTGCGGCTGCGGTGTGCGGCGTGCGGCCCTTCGTGGGCCCGCACCGGCTCACGCCCAGCGGGCCGGGACCTCTGGCGGGCGGTCCCGGCCAGGCAGCGCACCACGGAGCCACGACAGCCGATGGGCCCCGTCAGTAGACGGTGAGGCCGTAGGCGCTCAGCACCTCCTGGATCGGCTGGTAGTAGGTGGTGCCTCCGGAGGTGCAGTCCCCGGAGCCGCCCGAAAGAATGCCGATGATCTTGTCGCCGGCGTAGAGCGGACCACCGCTGTCGCCCGGCTCGGCGCAGATGTTGGTCTGGATCAGACCGTAGACGATGTCACCGCCGCCGTAGTTGATGGTCGCGTTGAGCGCGGTGACCACACCGCACCGGACACCGGTCGTGGCACCCCGGCGGCAGACCTGCTGGCCGACGTGGGCGGTGGCGGTCCCGGTGATGTCGACGGTCCCCACGGTCCCGGGGTGCGGAACGGCCGTATTGGCGTACCGGACGACGCCGTAGTCATTGCCCGGGAAGCTGGTGCCGGTCGTCGGGCCGACCGGGGTGGTCGTACCGGAGCCGGTGTACCAGGTGGCGTCGCCATCGGTGCAGTGGCCGGCCGTGACGAAGTAATATGTGGCGCCGCTCTGCACATTGACCCCCGCGGAGCAGCGCACCCCCGTGGAGGAGTGGATCCCGTCGCCACCCGAGAGGAGGGTCCGCAGCGGGCCGTCGAGACGCTCGACGGTGACGGCGCCACCGAAGCGCTCGACGGTGCGGTCGATCCTGGCCAGGTCGGCGTCCGGGACCGCGGAGCCGACGAGGACGCGCAGCGTTCCGGTGCGCTCGTCCACGGTCCAGGCGGTGCCCGGGACATCCAGGGACGCCACGGCCGAGGCGGCACCGGACACGGAAGGAGACGTAGACGTTAACGCGGAAGGGGACGTGGCGGTGGACGCTGAGGAGGCGGCCGCGCTCGTGCCGACTGTCGCGAGGGCTGCCGTGACGAACAGACCGGACACCGCGGCGATCAACCGGAACCGACCACGTCTTCTGGTACGGCGTGCTGTTCTCACCCGAACCTCCTTGAAAGGGGCGGTAGTTGGTGCAGCCGCCTCATTGTGCCCGTGGCCGGGCGGACGCGTAACCCACCTCCCCGTGCCATCGCCGACCACCCTTGATCAGCACAGCCCAGCAGACAGCCAACGGGGAAGGGCTTGGCTTTCCCCACTCCGGTGATCGAGACTGTGATCATGCACGAGGGACAGGGCCGCCAGGAGTACATCGTGACGTCCGACCCCGAGGCGGTGTCCCGCGTGCGGGCCTCCCTGCTGCGCACCCTGCCGGTGGCCGCGTGGGCGGGAGTGGGCGGTGCCGCCGTCATCGTCGCGGCCGTGGTCCTCCTCCTCGTCACCCTCGGCCCCAGCGCCTCCCAGCTCTGGGTCCTGGTGTTCGCCTGGCCGGCGGTGTTCTTCCTCTACGACGCCAGGCGCCGGTTCGCCGCCCTACGGCGTCTGAAGCGGACCTGGGCGGTGAAGGACGTATCCCCCGTGGCCATGCACCTCTCCCCCGAGGGCCTGCGCTGCACCATCGACGCAGCCCCCGACCCCGTCGTCCTCCCCTGGTCCGCGATCGCCCAGGTGCGGGTCACGGGCCAGGGCCTCAGCGCGGTCCGGGTCGACCTCACCCCCGGCGTGTCCGCCACCACCTCCGGAGTCAGCGGACTGGACCAGCCCGAGGCCCGCACGCGCATGCGCCGCACCTGGAAGGGCCGAACGCGGCTGCGCTTCGCCATCTACGCCCTCCGCGAGCCCCTCAGCGAAATCGACCAGGCGCTCGGCCACTTCTCGAACGGGCGAATCGGCATCCGCTGACGCGAGGGCACGCGGCGCACCCGGGCCACGTTGCGTGCTGTTCCAGGGGTGGGTTTCATGGAATGAGAGACATCCGTACGGCGAGTATCGGCTGGGAACGGACCTCATGACCAAGGTCGTACGAAACCCAGAAGGAAAGATACGTCCGCCCAACGCTCCTTGGTACACGCTGTATCCCCGACGGGCGTTCTCCCGCCTCGGCGGTGGCATGGGCAGACGCTGGCGAACCTTCAGGACCAACCGGGAGGCGAGCCGGAGCATCCTTCCGAACCGGAGTTGGCGCGGATGGCGGCCCACCTTCGGCCGGCTCGTGCGTGGCTACGCCTATGCCGGGACGGCCCTCCTCGTCCTGTGGCTGGCAGCGGCCATCTACGACTCGGTCAACGGGGAGAGAACCTGGTTCCACACCATGCAGCGGAGCACGTGGTTCACCACCGCCACCCGCATCGTCGGACCGCCACTCGCGGCTTCCTTCGTCCTGATGCTCTTCCTGATCTACTGGTACCACAAGACCAAGAAACCGCTGGTCGACAAGGCGAGATCGGCACCGCACGACCTGGTCCCCACCGCGGGAACGCTCATCGACCGGATCGTCGGACGCCGGGAGCTCTCCCAGGTCATCGCCCAGACACTGCGCAACCGCAGGACGCGCCGGCCTTATCTGCTGGTCGGCGGGGTGGGGGTGGGCAAGACCGCGGTGCTGGTCGAGCTCACGCACATGCTGGCCCAGCAAGCTGCCGTTCCGGTGCCCATACGCCTTCGTGACATGGACGCCGACGGGGATCTGGACTTCGAGAAGATGGCCCGGCGCCGCCTGGCGGAGGAAGCGGATCAAGGGGTACTGGCCAGTGGTCAGTTCGACAAGACCTGGCGGCAATTGCGGCTCGACGACAAGGCCGTCGTCATCGCCGACGGGCTGGAGGAGGCGCTTCTCGACAAGGATCGCCGGGACGACCGCGACAACATCATCCGCCGGGCCATCGACCGGGCGGCCCGGCAGAAGCTGCCCCTGGTCATCGCCTCCCGCCCGCATCCGCCCCTGGAGGGCACCCGGGCCGTGATCGCCGACCTGGAGCCGCTGAGCGAGGAGGCGGCGCTGGAGTACCTGGTGAGGGACTTCTCCGAGGTCGATGAGCGCCGTCTGGACTGGATCGTGGAGACCGCCGACGTCTCGGACTCGCCGAGCTATCTGCAGATCGCCCGGCTCCTGCAGGAACGCGGACTGCTGGAACACATGACCCTGCGCGAGGAACCCGACCGGCTGGACACCCGTAGCCATGACTGCGCCACCCTCAGACTCTGGCTTCTGGACACCTACCGGAAGGCAGTCGAAGACGGCCTTCTGTTCGACACGCTGGCGATGGACCGTCAGGAGCGCCAGGAGACCATACGGGTGATCTCCGCCCTCGCCTGCCTGGGGCTTGTGCGGGACCGCCTGGAGGTGACGTTCGACGAGTTGGTCGAGACGTGCACGGATGACGAGGACGGCCAGGGGGAGCCCAGGGATGGGCGTCTGCCGGTCTCCGAGAGGCAGCGCGCCGCCATCTGGAAGGCTCTCGTCAACGAGTTCGATGACACGGCGCACTGGCTGAAACCCGCGGAGCATCCGAACGCATGCAAGACCGAACTTTCTCGCTTCGCCAATAATGGACAGATGCTCGGGCTGGTGATGGCCCATGAGAACAAGGTGCGCTTCCCGCACAGCATCATCCAGGCGTATCTGGGATATCGCCTCCTGCATCGCATGGACGACGATCAGATACGTCAGGTCATCGAGCCCGCCCTGCACAGCCCGGGACCCGCCCGCGAATTGCTGATCGCGCTGGTACTGCTTTCCCGTCATCGGGCGGCGACCGGCCGTGCCCAGCCGACTGCCGCACCGCGTCCCGCCCCCGGCCATGCCCCCGGCCCCGGCCCCGGCCCCGGCCCCGGCCCCGGCCCCGGCCATGCGAACGAACGCGAAAAACTCTCCAGCATTCTCCGCAAAGCCGCCGAGGGCCGAAAGGACCCCAAGTACTTCGATCTCTATTCCGCGGCCCTGGACATCGACAGCGTGGATCCCGAATCCAAGCAGACCGAGATCGCCGATGAGCTCCTTTCCGCCTGGCCCGGGCTGACCATCAGAGGTGACCAGCGAGCCATCGAGGAGGCGAAGCTCAGGCTGGTGCACCACTTCGGAGCGGCCCTCCGCGAAGTGGACCACCGCAGGTCGGACCGGCGCTCCACACAACGGCCCGGGGCGCCATCACCCTTGCCGTACAGCCAGTTTTTCGACATCGGTACCCACGAGCCCTCCCATCCGGTCCGGATCGCCATTACGCAGGAAATAAGCTCGGGCGGCGACACGGCCTTCAGCGCCCTGCGGAAACACTTCCCCTTGGGGACCGATCCCGTACTGCAGTATCTGAGGAAGACACGCCAGGCCAAACGGACGTTGAATGACGCATACACAAAGTGGCTGGAAAGAGGAGATCGCGAACCCCTCAGCCCCGGCGAAGCGAGACGACGAGAGCAGGAGCACGCCCGTTTCGTGGCGGACTACGAGAACGACAGGGCCAGATGGTGGCGGCACTTCGCCCTGAGGGCCTGGCTCCTTCCCATGATGGTCGGCTCCGTCTCCGAGAAGTACCGCGACGAAGCGAAGGAGCGGTTGGAAATCTGGTTGCAGCACCTCGCGCCCACCACCCGCCTCCGCGGCCCCGTGATGCCTCATGCTCCGCACACAGAGCCGGACCTGCCCCTTTCGCTGGAGAACGCTCTCGCCCGCGGCTTCAAGAACGCCGCCAACCGCAGACGACGCCACCCCGACGTCTGTGACGAGACCCTGGCCTATCTCGTCAAGCAGGCCGAGAAGATGTTGACGTGCAGCCGCTGCTGGTATGCGCAGCTCACCTTGTTGCACGCTTTGTGCCTGTGGTCGCTTCCCGACGCCATCGGACGCCCGCCCGGACCGGACACGACCGAGCGGCACTGGCGGGGCCATGGGCGGACGGCGTCCGCGGATCAGGTCCCGGATGGCGACACGAGCCCACCGAACCAAGGCGCCGACCCCGTGCGATCGGTGGCCCGGTGGCTCTCCACGGCGGGCACCGCATACGACACGCCCACTGCCACCAGTGCCCGTCCCGGACACCAGGGCGACAGACTTCTGCACCCGTTCGTCGCCGAGGCCGGTGACCTGGTGACCCTGGCCCTCGAGACCGGGCATCCCGAGCGCTTCCTGTGGATCGATGAGAACCGGGCCATCTACAACGTCGGCTCCAGCCCGGCCGACCCCGAGCGCTACCGCAAGCACAATCTGTGGATCGCCCCGTCGGTGGGCTGGAGCACCCTGCATCCGCGGGCCCAGCGCCTGGTCGCCGACGTGCTCGTCATGCTCAATCTCACGGAGCGCAACGGCAACCCCGACGAGGTCGAAGAACGTCTGAGGAGGGCCACCAAGGACACGCTCCCGCCCTGTCTCACGCATGACCGCAGCCCGCTCCACCCCGAGCACAGCGTCGGCCGGGCGGACGGGAATGAGCCCGGGGCCACCTGCCTGCCCACGTGCCACTTCCGCCTGTGCCCCTACCCTCCCAAGGGCGGCGGGGCCCAGACGGAGATGGAGGAGCCCTTCTGCCGACAGCAGCAGGCACTCCTTCACAGCCGCTTCCGCTGGCGGCCCCCCGCCGTCAGCCGCCACACGGCTCCGTGGGTGAGCATCCCCATCAGGGAGCTGCACGGTTTCTGGGAGAAGATGGCCAACCGCAATCGCAAGACCACTGGCCAGGAACCCCACCCCTTCTGATCGCCGGCTGGTCGAGGGCGGCCACCCGCGTCATCGGGCGGGCGGGAGCAGCGGAAGGGCACCCGAAGCGCCATGTCCGAATCCCGCCAGCTTTCCGTGTCCGAAAGACGCATGCTGGGAGCAGCGCAAGACAGAACGGCGAGAAGAAGAGAGGGACCACAGCCATGACGGTCCACACGACGATCGACAGCCCGCTCGGCGAGCTGCTGCTGGTGGGCGAGAGGTCCGCCACCGCGACGGGGGGTACCGCACTCGTTTCCCTGTCCGTGCCCGGACAGAAGGGCGGAGCCGTCGTCCAGGACGGCTGGAGCGAGGACGCCGAAGCGTTCACCGAGATCGTCTCCCAGCTTCGCTCCTACTTCGACGGCAAGCTCACCCGCTTCGACATCGAGTGCGTCGAGGGCGGTACGGACTTCCAGCGCAGGGTCTGGCAGGCGCTGGAGTCCATTCCGTACGGCACCACCGTCAGCTACGGCGACATCGCCCGGCAGATCGGCGCCCCGCGCACGGCGGTCCGCTCCGTCGGCACCGCGATCGGCCGCAATCCGCTGCTGGTCGTCCGACCCTGCCACCGTGTCATCGGCGCCAGTGGCGCGCTGACCGGCTATGCGGGCGGGCTGGAGCGCAAGGAGCGGCTCCTCGTCCACGAAGGCGCCCTCCAGACGGCCTGAGCCGCGGGCCTCGCCCCACGGCCGGGGCCCGTACCGCACCCTTCCCGGATCCCGGAGAACCCGGAGCACACCGATGAGCACCACGACCGATACCGCACGCCTCCACCAGCGCGTGGCTGCGGCCGACTGGACACAGCTGGCCGAGGAGCTGGACACCTACGGGTGCGCGCTCACGCCACGGTTGCTGACGCCCGCGCAGTGCGCCCGCGTCGCCGGGCTCTATGAGCGGGACGAACAGTTCCGGAGCACGATCGACATGGCCCGCCACCGCTTCGGCTCCGGTCAGTACCGCTACTTCACGCATGACCTGCCGGAACCGGTTGCCGAGCTGCGCGCCGCGCTCTATCCGCGGCTGCTGACCATCGCCCGTGACTGGGCGGAGCGGCTCGGCCGCCCGGCGCCCTGGCCGGACAGCCTCGAGAAGTGGCTGGCCATGTGCCATGAGGCCGGACAGGACCGCTCCGCCCAGATCCTGCTGCGCTACGGCCCCGGCGACTGGAACGCCCTGCACCGGGATGTGTTCGGCGACCTGCTCTTCCCGCTCCAGGTGGTGATCGGGCTGGACGCGTACGGCACGGACTACACGGGCGGGGAGTTCCTGCTGGTCGAGCAGCGGCCCCGGGCCCAGTCCCGGGGTACCACGACCGTCCTCCAGCAGGGCCACGGCCTGATCTTCACCACCCGTGACCGTCCCGTGGCCACCAAGCGCGGCTGGTCGGCCGGGGTCATGCGGCATGGGGTCAGCACGGTGCGGTCCGGGCGGCGCCACGCGCTGGGGCTGGTCTTCCACGACGCCACCTGATGTCCCTCATCCAGTCCTCGTCCGCGGAGTATCCCCGTATGAACGCCCTGATCCCTCGTCCACGCCTCGAGGTGGCCCCCGGCGCCGTCCACGTGCCGGGCTGGCTCACCCTCGAGCAGCAGCGGGAGCTGGTCATCGCCTGCCGGGGCTGGGCCACCGGCCCGGTCCCGATCCGGCACACCGAGCTGCCGCGCGGGGGCGTCATGTCGGTGCGGACGGTGTGCATCGGCTGGCACTGGCAGCCCTATGCGTACACCCGCACCGCCGATGATGTGAACGGCGCGCGGGTGGCCGAATTCCCGTACTGGATGGTCGAGTTGGGCCGCCGCGCCCTGGCCGACGCGTACGACGACGAAACGGCCGGTGAGGGTTACACCCCCGACACCGCACTCATCAACTTCTACGACGCCCAGGCGAAACTCGGCATGCACCAGGACAAGGACGAGCGGTCATCCGCCCCGGTGGTCTCGCTCACCATCGGCGACAGCTGTGTCTTCCGCTTCGGCAACACCGAGACCCGCACCAAGCCGTACACCGACCTCGAACTCGCCTCCGGGGATCTGTTCGTCTTCGGCGGCCCCTCCCGTTACGCGTACCACGCCGTCCCCAAGATCCTGCCGGGAACCGGCGACCCGGCCACCGGACTGAAGTCCGGACGGCTGAACATCACGATGCGGGTCACCGGCCTGGCCGATCCGACGCCGTCCCGCGATCACCCCGCGCCCGCGGGCTGCTGAGCCTCGAACTCGACGGGGAGCGCGGTCAGCGAGCGGATGAACGGGTTCTTGCTGTGGCCGATCTCGGAGGCGGGAACGCCCAGCCGAAGGCCGGGGAAGCGCCGGACCAGGCTCTCCAGGGCGATCTGCCCCTCCACCCTGGCCAGGGGCGCACCGATGCAGTAGTGGATGCCGTGGCCGAACTGGAGATGCACGGCGGAATCCCTGGTCAGGTCCAGCCGCTCGCCGTCGGTGAAGTGTGCCGGGTCGGAGTGTGCGGCGTCCATGTCCAGGAGCACCTGCTCGCCGGCGCGAATGGGTACGGAGCCGATCTCCACGTCCTCGTTGGCGAAACGCACGACGAGGATGCCCGGCCCGGCGTGCCGGAGCAGCTCCTCCAGGCCGCGCCCGGCCAGTTCGGGGTCCTTGCGCAGCAGCTCCATCTGGTCCGGCTGGGACAGCAGCGAGAAGACCGCGTTGCTGATGAAGCTGCCGGTCAGCTCGTATCCGGCGATCAGCATCATCCGGGCGGTGGCGACCACCTCGCGGTGGCTGAGCCGGTCGTCCTCGTGTGCGGACATCAGATCGCTGATCAGGTCGTCCTCCGGGGCCTTCCGCCGGGCCTCGGCGAGGTCCTCCATGTACGTCCACAGCTTGGCGGCGGCGTCCTGGGAGCGGGCGGCGGTGTCCGGGTCCAGCGGGGGCATGAGCATCAGATCGGCCCACTGGTGGAATTCGGAGCGGTCGGCGATGGGCACGCCGAGGAGTTCACAGATCACCTGCATGGGCAGCGGAATGGCCAGCGCGGTGACGAGATCGGCCCGGCCGTCGACGGCGATCCGGTCCAGCAGTGTGTCGGTGATCTCCTGCACCCGCGGCCGCAGGCTCTCCACCCTGCGTGTTGTGAACGCCTTGGCGAGCAGCCTGCGCAGCCGGGTGTGCTGGGGCGGATTGGTGCCGGGCAGCGTGTCCTCGAACAGCCCGCTGACCGGCGTGGTCTGGCCCTGGGAGGCGGCGTAGGCGGCGGCCGGGCTCATGCCGGGGTGTCCGAGACAGTCCCGGACCTCTTCGTAGCGGGAGACGAGCCACGCCGTGGTGCCGTTCATCGTGATCTGCCGCGGCGGGCCGTGTTTGCGCAGCTCCTCCGCGACGGTCTGCGGGTCGAGGATGCGGAGTTCTTCTTCGGGGGTGTCAGCCATGGCGGTACCACGTTCTCCTTCTGCTTCGGTGATGCCGATGCGGCGTCAGCTCCGGCTCCGGTGTCAGCTCTGGCTCCGGGCCGGGATGATGTAGTCGGGGTCGGCCGTCCGTGGCGGCTCGCGCCGGGCCATGGCGGCGTCGATGGCGGGCCGGAGCCGGGCCGCCTTCAGCCGTTCGGCGGTCTCGTCGCGCTCCTTGAACTCGGGCATCACCTCGTTGGCGAAGAGCTCCAGCGACTCGCAGATGTGCTCGTGCCGGGTGTCACCGCCCTGGACGAGGAAGATCGCCTGGTCCAGTCCGGCCTCCTCGTGCAGCCGCAGGAAGTCGCGTATCTGGCGCGGAGTGCCCACCGCGCCCCGGGCCGGATTGCCCAGTGGCATACCGGGCTTGCCGAAGGAGGAGCGGCCCATGCCGTGCTTGTCGCGGTCGCGCTGGAACTCCTCCCACAGCCTGGTGCGGCCCGGTGCGGCGGTGCCGAAGCCCGCGTAGAAGCCGAGGCCGAAGTTGAAGAACTGGACGCCGTCGACGGCGCGTTCCACCGCCGTGGTCTCGTCCTGGTGGCAGAACATGGGAATGGTCGCGGCGATCCGCGCGTTGACCGCGAATCCCGCGGGCACGCAGTCCGCCGACTCGATGCCCGAGTAGTAGGCGTCGACCCACTTCTTGGTCTCCGCCGGTCCGAAGAAGGAGAAGTTCAACGCGCCGAGGCCCTTGGTGGCCGCGATGCGGATCGCGTCCCGGTTTCCGCAGGCCATCCACATCGGCGGATGGGGTTTCTGCCGCGGCTTGGGCAGCACATTGCGGACTGGAGCGGACACGTACTTGCCCTCGCACCCGGCGAAGGGCTCCTCGACGAACATACGGGCGACGGCGTCCACCGCCTCCGCCCACTGATCCCGTTTGACGGCACGCTCCACGCCGAAGCCGCCCAGCTCGGTGGGGGTGGTGGACTCCCCCGTACCGAAGTCCACACGCCCGTCGGAGAGCAGATCCAGCATGGCGATCCGCTCGGCCACCCGTGCCGTCGGATTAAACCCCGGAGGCATCAGAGCGACCGCGTGGCCGATGCGGATGCGGCTGGTGCGCTGGCTGACCGCGCCGAGGAACACCTCCGGCGCGGACATGTGCGAGTACTCCTCCAGGAAGTGGTGCTCAGGGCACCACACGTGGTCGAAGCCCAGCCGGTCGGCCAGCTCGATCTCTTCCAACATGTCGTGGAACAGGCGGTGTTCGGAGTCCTGGGTCCAGGGTCGGGGCAACTGGGCCCCGTACAGCAAGCCGAATTTCATGGCGCATCATCACTCTCGTCTGCTGGTCGTCGGCGGCGGGCTGGGTCGGGACCGCCGGCTGGGACGGGCCATGGGCCGGGGCGGGGCGGAGGGGCTACGGGGCGGGACGGGGATGGCGGCACCTGCTCGGTCAGTCGCGACCATCCCAGTACGTGTCGAGCACCTGGGCGCGCTGTTCCGGGTCGACGAGGAGAGTGACCTTCTCATGGCCGTCCTCCACGATCGTGAACATGTTGTTGGTGAGGAAGACCTGCCCCTTGTCGATGGCGCGCCTGCGCCGGCGCATCGCCGCCAGGATGGCCGGGCCGTTGCCCTCACCGACACCGGCCCAGGCGTCATAGGTCCTGGGCTCGGTGGTGAAGCGGTAGGTGGTGCGCCAGTCGTGGTCCAGGGTCTTGGCCTGCAGCACGAGATAGCCGTCCCGCCGGATCAGCCGGAACGCACAGCCGTACTGCCACTGCACCTCCTCGGACAGGCGCAGCGGCTCGGTGAAGCACAGACCGGCGTGTCCTACGTCGGCCAGCCACTCCTGCCCCTCGATACGGACGAGCATCAGCATGTGCTCGGGGTCGGGGGCGAAGGTGTCACCGGGCAGATAGGTGCCTCCGCTGATGACGTCCAGGTCATAGCCCAGGTCGCGGAGCAATCGGGCGAACAGGGTGTTCAGCTCCAGACACATGCCACCGTCGCCGGTCGGCACGATGGCCTCGAAAGCCTTGTCGATATCGATGTCGGCCATGTTCTCCGCGCTGAGGCGGTGCGTGTGGTTGGTGTCGTAGGGGACCGTCATCAGATGGCTGCGGTGCAACTGCCGCAGGTTCGGCAGGGTGGGGGCGGGCGGCTGGGAGAACCCCAGATGCGCCAGGTACGTGTCCGTGCTGAACATGTGCGATCCCTTTCTTGCCGCTTCGGTGGGTGCCGGCCCGGCTGAACCGGGTGTGCTGGGCGGAGTCAGTCCCGGGCGGCTCCAAGGGGATCGTCCGCATCGGCTTTCTCCAGCCCGTCCCGCAGTTGCCAGGCCAGCATCCGGAGGGTCGGGTGGTCGAAGACGAAGCTGGGAGGCAGCCGCAGCGCGGTGCGCTTGGCCAGGCGATCGCGTAGTTCCACCGCCATGAGTGAGTCCAGACCGATCTCGGTGAACAGCACATCCGGATCGAGGGTGGCGGCCGCCGAGTGCCCCAGGACCCGGGCGGCCTCCTGCTGGACCATGTCCAGCAGGATCCGCTCCCGCTCCTCGGGGGTGGCCCCGGCCAGTCGACCGGTCACCAGGCCCTGATCGGCCGTGGCCCGAGCGGCAGCGGCTCGGCGGGCCGTCGGGGCCAGCCGGTGCAGCAGCGGGTGGGCCGCCCCGGCGGCGGCCTGGGCGCGGAGCGCGCCGGGGTCCAGCTTGATGGGGAGGACCGTGGGTTCGGCCGTGCGCAGCGCGGTGTCGAACAGTTCCATGCCCTCGGCCGGGGACAAGGGGGCTACACCGCCGCGTGTCATACGGCGCTGGTCGGCATCGCCGAGGCGGCCGGTCATCCCCGTTCCGGCGGCCTGCTGCCACATGCCCCAGGCCAGGGACACGGCGGGCAGCCCCTGAGCCCGACGCTGATGGGCCAGCGCGTCGAGGTAGGCATTGGCGGCGGCGTAATTGCCCTGCCCCGCGTTGCCCAGGGTGCCGGCGGCGGAGGAGAACAGGACGAAGGCGGAGAGGCCCAGGTCCCGGGTCAGCTCATGCAGATGCAGCGCCCCATCGACCTTCGGCCGGAACACCGCGTCCATACGCTCCGGGGTCAACGCGGTCAGCACACCGTCATCCAGAACACCGGCCGTATGCACCACCGCCGACAACGGAGCATCCTCTGGGACGGCATCCAGCAGCCCGGCCACCCCGTCGCGGTCGGCCACATCACACGCGACGATCCGTATCCGCGCACCCGCCCCCACCAGCTCCGCCTCCAACTCGGCGGCGCCCACGGCCTCGGGCCCACTCCGACTGGCCAACACCAGACTCCGCACCCCATGCACGGCCACCAGATGCCGCGCCACCACCGCGCCCAACGCCCCCGTACCGCCGGTGACCAACACCGTCCCGCCGGAACCCAAACCACCCGGACTGACGTGGGGTGCATCCGCGACACGGGTGAGGTGCCGGGTGAAGAAGGTGGCATCACGCAAGGCCAGTTGGCGCTGGTCACCGGCGAGCAGCGCGGACAGCAACGCGGTGGGTACCGTCGCTTGGCCGACGTCGAGGAGGAGAATCCGCCCGGGGTTCTCCGCTTGTGCGGACCCCACCAGGCCCCATACGGCGGCCGCCGCTGGATCGACCGGATCGGCCTCCCGGACGGCGACGGCACCCCGCGTCACCACGACCAGTTGGCTGGACGCCAACGAGGGCTCGGCCAGCCACGCCTGAACGACCCGCAGCACCCGCCCGGTCAGCTCCCGCACATCGGCTGTACCGCCGCCGAGGTCCAGCAGCAGCACGTCCGGTAGCGAAGTCTCCGGCGTTGTGGCCAGGTGGTGTACATCCTCGACGTCGCCCACCGATACGGGTTCCACGGTCGTACCGTCGGGCCGAACCGGCAGTTCCTCCCATGCGACGCGGAACATCCGGTCCGCCGTCGCCGCCGTGCCGAAGTGCTCGGCGCTGACGGGACGGGACACCACAGAGCCCACCGAAGCCACGGGGGCGCCGGTCTCATCCGCCAGTTCCAGGGACATGGTGTTCGGGCCGGACGGTGTTACGCGTACCCGCAGCGCTGAGGCCCCGGAGGCATGCAGCGCCACCTCTCGGTAGGCGAACGGCAGCACGAGCTCGGCGTCGGCTTCGTCGCGATCGTGGAAGGCGACGGTGTGCATGGCGGCGTCGAGGAGTGCCGGGTGGAGCCCGAACCCCGTCGCCTGGACCCGATGTTCCTCCGGCAGAGCCACTTCCGCGTACACCGCACCGTCCAGCCGCCAGGCCGCCCGCACCCCCTGGAACACCGGCCCATACCGATACCCGACCTGTTCCAGACCGTCGTACAGGCCCTCCACCTCCGCCGGATCCACCGCTACGGCACTCGCCGGAGGCCACACCGACAACCCTGTGTCGGGAGCGGACATCTCATCTGCCGGGCACAACGTCCCCGTCGCGTGGCGTACCCACGCAGCGCCCAGACCGGCATCTTCCGCCCGCGAATACACCCGCACCGCGCGCCGACCCCCCTCCTCGGCCTCCGCCACACTCACCCGCACCTGCACCGCCCCACCCTCCGCCAAAACCAGCGGAGCCTCCATCACCAACTCCTCCACCCCACCGCACCCGACCTCATCACCGGCCCGGACCACCAACTCCACAAACGCCGCCCCCGGCAACAACACCGCACCCGCAGCCACATGATCAGCCAGCCACGGATGCGTACGCAGCGACAGCCGGGAGCTGAACAACACCTCTCCCGACCCCGGCACCTCCGTCACCGCACCCAACAACGGATGCTCCACCCCCGCCAGCCCGGCAGCCGCCACATCACCGGCTCCACTCCCGTCCCCCACCAACCAGTAGTGCTCCCGCTGGAACGCATACGTCGGCAGATCCGAGATATGGGCAGGGAGAGCCGTGGCACCGAAGAGGGCTCCGAAATCGAGGCGTACGCCTGCCACATGCAGGTGAGCGACGGCGGACATCAGCGCCCGGGGCTCGTCGCCCTCCCGCCGCAACGACGGCACCACCACGGACTCGTCGGCCGACTCCTCCGGCAGACAGTCCCCGACCATCGCGGACAGCACCGCATCCGGCGCCAACTCCAAGTAGGTGCTGACGCCATAGTCGGCAAGTGCCCGCACTCCATCCGCGAACCGCACCGCCGAACGCACGTGCTCCACCCAGTACGTCGGCGAACACACCGCCTCCGCATCCGCCAAACCCCCGGTCACGTTGGATACCAGGGGAATCATCGGGGCGGCGAAGGACACATCGGCGATCGCTTCCCGGAACTTCTCCAGCATCGGCTCCATACGTGCGGAGTGGAACGCGTGCGAGACCGCCAGACGCCTCGTCCGGCACCCCAGCTCCGACAACTCCTCCGCCACCCGCAGCACCGGCCCCTCATCACCGGAGAGCACCACCGCCGCAGGACCATTCACCGCAGCGATACCCACCCCGGAAACCAGCAGCGGACGCACCTGATCCTCACCCGCGCCCACCGCCACCATCGCGCCACCCCCCGGCAACGCCTCCATCAACCGACCCCGCGCCGCTACCAGTACGGCGGCGTCCTCCAACGACAACACACCCGCCACATGCGCCGCCGTCACCTCGCCCACCGAATGCCCACCTACGACATCCGGCACGACGCCCCAGGACTCCACCAGTCGGAACAACGCGGTCTCCAGCGCGAACAGCCCCGCCTGAGCGAACACCGTCCGCTCCAGCAGCTCACCGTCCCCGAAGGCCACCTCCCGCACCGAACCCGACACACCACCCGCGCTCAGCTCTTGGTCCAGCGCCTCGCACACCGCATCGAAGGCTTCCCGGAACACCGGGAACGTCTCGTACAATCCACGGCCCATCCCCACCCGCTGGCACCCTTGACCAGCGAACAACACCCCCAACCGACCACGTACCACCGAACCCGACACCACACCGACACCCGACTCACCCCGCGCCACCGCCACCAACCCCGCCAACGCCTCCTCACGATCCCCCGCCACCACCACCGCACGATCCGACAACCCCGCCCGCCCACAACCCAACGCAAAGCCGAGTTGACTCACGTCGAGCTGCGGCTCGTCCGCGAGGAAGGACCGCAGGCGTCGCGCCTGGGCCCGCAAGGCCGCGTCACCCCGCCCGGACACCACCAACGGCACGGGGACACCCTTCGGCCAGGACATCACCGGATCGGCCGGCTCGGTCGCCGCCGACGCCGCCTGTTCCAGGATGACGTGGGCGTTGGTGCCGCTGACCCCGAACGCGGACACCCCAGCCCGGCGCGGACGTCCCACCTCCGGCCACACGCGCTCCTCGGTCAGCAGCTCCACCGCACCCGCCGACCAATCCACCTGCGACGTCGGCTCCTCCACATGCAACGTTCGAGGCGCGATGCCATGCCGCAGTGCCATCACCATCTTGATGACCCCGGCCACACCCGCAGCCGCCTGCGCATGACCGATGTTCGACTTCAACGACCCCATCAACAATGGTCGATCACGGTCCTGACCGTACGTAGCCAGCACCGCCTGCGCCTCGATGGGGTCGCCCAGCGCCGTACCCGTGCCATGCGCCTCGACCACATCCACCTCGGCGGCCGACACACCCGCACTGGCCAGGGCCTGGCGAATGACACGCTGCTGCGACGGACCGTTCGGCGCCGTCAGACCATTCGACGCACCGTCCTGGTTCACCGCACTGCCCCGCACCACCGCCAGCACCCGATGGCCGTTCCGCTCCGCGTCCGACAGCCGCTCCAACGCGAGCACACCCACGCCCTCGGCCCACCCCGTACCGTCAGCCGAAGCGGCGAAGGACTTGCACCGGCCATCGACCGACATGCCGCGCTGCCGCGAGAAGGCGACGAAGATGCCGGGTGTGGGCATCACCGTGACGCCACCGGCCAGCGCTATCGAGCACTCTCCGGCTCGCAACGCCTGAGCCGCCAGATGCAACGCCACCAGGGACGAAGAGCACGCCGTGTCCACCGCGACCGAAGGCCCCTTGAGGCCAAGCGCATAGGACACCCGTCCCGACAGCACACTGGCCGAGGCGCCGAGGCCCAGCATGCCTTCGAGCTCGGCGGGTACCGGCTCCACGCCCGACCCGTAGTTGTGGTACGTCACACCGGAGAAGACACCCACGTCCTTGCCCCGCAGGGTGATCGGGTCGATCCCTGCCCGTTCCAGCGCTTCCCACGAGGTTTCCAGCATCAGACGCTGCTGCGGGTCCACGGCCAGCGCCTCACGTGGCGAGATCCCGAAGAAGGCCGCGTCGAACTCCCCGGCATCGTGCAGAAACCCGCCTTGGTGCGCATAGCTGGTACCGGGGTGGTCCGGGTCCGGATGGAACAGGTTCTCCAGGTCCCAGCCACGGTTCACCGGGAAGTCGCTGATCCCGTCCCGGCCGTGAAGCACCAGCTCCCATAGCTCTTCCGGCGTGGAGACTCCCCCCGGCAGTCGACACGCCATGCCCACGATCGCCACCGGCTCGGTCGACACGGCCCCAGGCGCCGATGTCGGTCCCGCTACCTCCTCCGGGGCCGGGGCCGCCGCCGTGTCCCCAATGAGCTCGTCACGCAGAAAGTCGGCGAGAATCAGGGGCGTGGGGTAGTCAAAGAGCAGGGTGGTGGGCAGAGTCCGGTCGGTGAGTGCGTTCAGACGGTTGCGCAACTGCACGGCGGTGGCCGAGTCGAACCCGATCTGGTTGAACACCATGTCCGGTTCAATGGCGTCCAGCGAGGGGTGACCCAAGACGCTTGCGGTCTCCTGGCGCACGGTCTCCAGCAGGATGCGTTCCTGCTCCTGCGCGGACTCCCCACGAAGGCGAGCGGTCAACGCGCCGGTCTCTTCGGGCAGTTCGACCATGCCTGGAAGCTGATCGTCTATGGATCCTGCTTCAGCGGGGGCGGCGTTCTTGAGCCAGTAGTGCTGGTGTTGGAAGGCGTATGTCGGGAGATCACACGCGATGTGTGCGGGGACGTTGCCGAGCAGAGCGGACCAGTCGACGGGGACACCGCGTACGTATGCCTCGGCCAGGGAGGTGAGCACACGACGCACACCGCCCTCGTCCCGGCGGAGGGTCCCGGCCACCACAACCGGCCCGGCATCCGCTTGCTCTGCCGCCGCCTCGATACTCATCGTCAGCACCGGATGCGCGCTCACCTCAACGAACGCCCGGAAGTCCTCCTCCAGCAGGCGCTCAATCGACGCGGCAAACCGGACGGTGCTCCGCAGGTTCCGGTACCAGTACCCGGCATCCAGCTCTGCCGTATCCAGCCACTCCCCCTCCACCGTGGAGAAGAACGGGATACGTGAGGACACCGGCCGGACCCGCGACAACGACCGAGCCAACTCCTCCTCGATCACCTCCACCTGCCGAGTGTGCGAGGCATAGTCCACATCGATCCGCCGCGCCCGCACCCCCGCACCCCCACACTCCTCCACCAGCTCCCGCAACGCCCCCGGCTCACCAGCCACCACCACCGACAACGGCCCATTGACCGCCGCCACCTCCACCCGACCCGACCACCCCTGAACCAGCCGCTCCGCCTCCTCCACACCCACGGCCAGCGACACCATCCCACCCAAGCCCGACAACCCAGCCGCGATCGCCCGACTACGCAACACCACCACCCGCGCCGCATCCTCCAACGACAACCCACCCGCCACACACGCCGCCGCGATCTCCCCCTGCGAATGACCCACCACCACCGACGGCACCACACCAGCCGCCAACCACACCCGCGCCAACGCCACCATCACCGCAAACGACACCGGCTGCACCACATCCACCCGCCCCAACGACACCCCACCCCCCACACCCCGCACCACATCCACCAACGACCACCCCGTCAACGGATCCAACACCCCCGCACACTCCCGAAGCCCCTCCGCAAACACCACACTCGACTCCAACAACTCCGCACCCATCCCCACCCACTGCGCCCCCTGACCAGGAAAAACAAAAACCACCCGGCCCCGAACATCCGCCCTACCTACCCCACCACCCTCCGCCACCGCCGCCAGCCCCGCCAACGCCTCCCCCCGATCCCCCGCCACCACCACCGCACGATCCGACAACCCCGCCCGACCACAAGCCAGCGCCACGGCCAGCTCCCCAACGCCCAACCCCGGACGAGCCTGCACGTACTCCAACAACCTCCGCGCCTGCCCCCGCAACCCCGCACCACCACGCCCCGACACCACCAACGGCACCACACCACCCGACGCCACCGGCACCGGCGCCACCTCGACCGCCACCTCCGGAGCCTGCTCCAAAATCACATGCGCATTCGTCCCACTCACACCAAACCCCGACACCCCCGCCCGACGCGGACGCCCCACCTCCGGCCACACCCGCTCCTCCGTCAACAACTCCACCGCACCCGCCGACCAATCCACCTGCCCCGTCGGCTCATCCACATGCAACGTCCTCGGCAACACCCCATGCCGCAACGCCAACACCATCTTGATCACACCAGCCACACCCGCAGCCGCCTGAGCATGACCAATATTCGACTTCAACGACCCCAACCACAACGGACGCCCCTCAGGCCGATCCTGGCCATAGGTGTCCAGAAGCGCCTGGGCCTCGATGGGGTCACCCAGCGCCGTGCCCGTCCCATGGGCCTCCACTACATCCACATCCGCCGCCACCAGCCCCGCACCCCCCAACGCCTGCCGGATCACCCGCTGCTGCGACGGACCGTTCGGCGCCGTCAGACCATTCGACGCACCATCCTGGTTCACCGCACTCCCCCGCACCACCGCCAACACCCGGTGACCGTTCCGCTCCGCATCCGACAACCGCTCGACCAGCAGCACGCCGGCGCCCTCGGAGAAGCCGGTGCCGTCCGCCGCGGCCGCGAAGGCCCTGCAACGGCCGTCCTTGGACATCCCGCGCTGCCGCGAGAAGCCGACGAAAATGCCAGGGTTGGCCATGACGGTCACACCTCCGGCCAGCGCCATCGAGCACTCGCCCAACCGCAGGGCCTGTACGGCCAGATGCAACGCCACCAGCGACGAGGAACACGCCGTGTCCACCGCGACCGACGGGCCCTCGAAGCCGAGCGCGTAAGACACCCGCCCCGACAGGACGCTCGCCGAGGTGCCCGTACCCATGACCGCCTCGAGTTCCTCAGGGACCCGCGCGCCGGAGCCGTAGCTGTGGTACGTCACCCCGGAGAAGACGCCGATGTCCTTGCCGCGCAGCGCGGTCGGGTCGATCCCGGCGCGTTCGAACGCCTCCCAGGAGGTCTCGAGCATGATGCGCTGTTGCGGATCCATCGCCAGTGCCTCACGTGGCGAGATGCCGAAGAAGCCCGCGTCGAACTCCCCCGCGTCGTGGAGAAAGCCACCCTCGCGGACATAGCTGGTGCCCGGGTGGTCCGGATCCGGGTCGAAGAGGTTCTCCAGATCCCAGCCACGGTCCTCCGGAAACCCGCCGATCGCGTCACCGCCGGACACCACCAGGTCCCACAGCTCCTCCGGCGTGGTCACCCCGCCCGGCAACCGGCACGCCATCCCCACGATCGCGATCGGCTCCGACAGGCCGCGGCGTATGTCGGCGTTCTCCCGCTCGAGCCGCTCGTTCTCCATGAGCGTGACACGCAGCGCTTCGACGACCTTCGCTTCGGGAGTGGTCATCCCGGCCTCCGCATTCCGAACCGACATTACTTCCCGGCCTTGCTCATGGCTCGTTGCACCAGACTGGCGACATCCATATCGGCGATCGCAGCGGCCGGTTGACCGTCCGCCGATCGCTCCTCCGCCGATTGCTCCGTCGCCGATTGCCCGTCCGCCTGCTGCCCGTCCACCAGCCGCTCCACTCCGGGCTCCCGGACCAGCGCCACGAGGGTGTCGAGGATGCCCAGCTCCTGGAAGCGGCTCAGCGGTGTCCTGGCCAGCGCGCGGCGCAGGTCCTCCTCGCTTCCGGCGAGGCTCTGCTCAGGTGGGGCATCCGGACAGAGCTTCATCCGCAAGTGGCGCATCAGGGCGGTGGGCGTCGGATAGTCGAAGGCCAGCGTGGCCGGGAGCCGTATCCCGGTGAGGTTGGCCAGCCGGTTGCGCAGTTCCACCGCCGTGAGGGAGTCGAAGCCGATTTCGTTGAACGCCAGGTCCGGCCCGATGGCGTGGGCGGAGGCGTGGCCCAATACCCGAGCCGCCTCGCGGCAGACCAGGCCGAGGAGGATCTGTTCCTGCTCCTCGGGCGTGGCCCTGGTCAGGCGCTGGGTGAAGGCGTCCAGATCGGCGGCCGTCTGCGCAACGCGCCGACTCTGCCGGACGAGGCCACGGAGCAACGGTGGCACCGGTCCGGTGGCGGCGGCCTGAGCCCGCAGTGCGCCCAGGTCCAGTTTCATCGGAAGCACCACCGGCTGGGGCATGCGCAGTGCGGTGTCGAACAGTGCTCCGCCTTCGCCCTCCGACAGCCCGGCCACTCCCCCGCGCGCCATGCGCCGCTGGTCGGCGTCGGTGAGGTGGCCGGTCAGCCCGACCCCCGCACCCTGTGCCCACAGCCCCCAGGCCAGGGAGATGCCCGGGAGCCCCTCGGCGCGGCGCCGATGTGCCAGCGCGTCCAAGAAGGCGTTGGCCGCCACATAGCTTCCCTGCCCCGAGCTGCCGAGCGTCCCCGCGGCCGAGGAGAACAGGACGAAGGCCGCCAGATCCAGGTGCCGGGTCAGTTCGTGCAGGTGGAGTGCGGCGTCCACCTTCGGGGCGAAGACCGTGTCCAGCCGTTCCCTGGTCAGTGCGGTGATCACACCGTCGTCCAGCGCGCCTGCGCTGTGCACCACGGCGGTCAGCGGCGCGTCCTGGGGCAGTGAGGACAGCAGCTCGGCCAGGGCGTCGCGGTCTGCCACATCGCAGGCGGCGATCCGTACCCGTGCGCCGAGCGAGGTCAGTTCCCGCTCCAGCTCGGCGGCGCCGGCGGCCTGGGGTCCACTCCGGCTGGTCAGCACCAGATGCCGTGCGCCGTGCTCGGTCACCAGGCGCCGAGCGGCCACCTTGCCCACCGGTCCGGTGCCACCCGTGATGAGCACGGTGCCGTCCGGGTCGAGTCGGCGCGGGAGGGTGAACACGTTCTTGCCGATGTGCTGCGCCTGGCTCATGAAGCGGAAGGCGGCCGGAGCGCGCCGGATGTCCCATACGGTCACCGGTGGCGGGGTCAGCACCCCCTTCTCGAAGAGGTCGACCAGCTCGGTCAGCATCCGCTGGATTCGCTCGCCACCGGCCTCGGCCAGGTCGAACGCCCGATAGGCCACGCCGGGGTGCTGAGTGCCCACCTCTTCGGCGTCCCGTATGTCGCTCTTGCCCATCTCGATGAACCGGCCGCCCCTGGGCAGCAGTCGGAGTGAGGCGTCCACGAAGTCACCGGCGAGGGCGTCCAGCACCACATCGAACCCACGGCCGCCGGTCATCTCGAGAAACCGCTGCTCGAACTCCAGCGTCCGGGAGTTGGCCAGCCGTCCGTCCGGGACACCGGCGGCACGCGCCGCGTCCCACTTGGCCGGGCCGGCCGTGCCGTAGACCTCGGCGCCCCAATGCCGGGCCAGTTGCACCGCGGCCATGCCGACGCCACCGGCGGCCGCATGGATGAGGACCGACTCCCCGCGCTCCAGTCGTGCCAGGTCCCGCAGCCCGAAGTAGGCGGTGAGGAATACGCAGGGGACCGCGGCCGCCTGCTCGAAGGACCAGCCCTCGGGCATGTGGACGAGGGTGAGGCAGTCGGCGACGGCGATGGGGCCGCCCGCGCCCTCGAAGAGCCCCATGACCCGGTCGCCCGGGGCGAAGCGGGTGACACCCGGGCCGACCTCCGTGACCACACCCGCGCCCTCGTTGCCGATGCTGATCTCGCCGGGGTACATGCCCAGCGCCATCAGCACATCGCGGAAGTTGAGTCCCGCGGCACGTGTCTCGATCCGGACATGGCCCGCGGGCAGTGGCGCCAGTGCCTTCGGCGACGGCAGCAGCGCCAGGCCCTCCAGTGTTCCCGGACCACGGGTGCCCAGCTGCCACGCGGGCTCTCCCTCCGGCGCCACCAGTGACTCGTCGGCCACCGCCCGGGTCAGGCGGCGTTGGTGGCAGACGCCCGCGCGCAGCGCGAGCTGTGGTTCGTCTCCGGCGAGCAGGGCTGGCAGAAGGGTGGGCAGGGCCTCCGTGGAGACCGGTGTGTCGTCCAGGTCGAGGAGCAGGATCCGCCCGGGGTTCTCCGACTGCGCGGTGCCGACCAGTCCCCAGGCCGCGGCGACCGCCGGGTCGACCAGGTCGGTGTCCCGGACTCCTACGGCACCCCGCGTCAGCACCACCAGGCGTGAGTCCTCCAGCGAGGACTCGGCCAGCCACGTCCGCAGCAGGTCCAGCACGTGGCCCGTCAGCTCATGCGCGCGGGACGCGTTGGTGTCGCCGCCGGCGGCATCGCCGGGACCGATCTCGTACAGCAGCACCAGCGGCGGCTCGACCGACGCGTCGGCTCGAGTGGCCACCTGCCGTACGTCCTGCGCGGTGTGTACGGAAACGGTGTCCAGTGGTGCGTCGGCGGCGTCGACCCGCAGCTCCTCCCACCCTACGAGGAACATCTGGTCGGTCGAGGCCCGTGCGGCGGCGTCCAGCAGCGCCGTCGGCATCGGCCGTGACACCAACGACTCGACCACCGCCACCGCCGCCCCGCTCGGATCGGCCAGTCGCAGGCCCACGCCTTCCCCGCCGTGGGGCGTGATACGTACGCGCAGTGCCGAAGCGCCGGAGGCGTGCAGGGACACTCCGCGATAGGCGAACGGCAAGGCGGGCCCTGTCCGGTCATCGGTGCGGTCACGGAACGCGGTGGCGTGCAGGGCCGCGTCGAGCAGTGCGGGATGCAGCCCGAATGCGGTGGCTTCGGCCGACAGCTCCTCGGGCAGGGCCACCTCCGCGTAGATCTCGTCGCCCCGCGTCCACGCGGCCCGCAGACCACGGAAGGTCGGGCCGTATCCGTAACCGTTCGCCTCCAGCTCCTCATAGATGCCACGCACCCGCTCCGCCGAGACCGCCACCGCCCCGGCGGGGGGCCACCGCGTCAGGTCCGCGTCCAGCTCATTGGAAGTGGTCTGGGCAAGGGTGCCGCTGACGTGGCGGGTCCAGGGGGTGTCGATGCCGCCGTCCTGGCCGCGTGAGTGCACTGCCACCGGGCGTCGACCGGAATCATCCGCCGCGCCGACACTCACCCGCACCTGCACACCGTCGCGCTCGGGCAGGGTGAGCGGTGCCTCAACGACAAGCTCTTCGACGACACCACAGCCGACCTCGTCACCGGCGCGCACCGCAAGCTCCACGAACGCCGCCCCGGGCAGCAACACCGTGCCCGCCGCCGCGTGGTCGCCCAGCCACGGATGCGTACGCAGCGACAGCCGGGAGGTGAACAACACCCCGCCGGACTCGGGCAGCTCGGTGACGGCGCCCAGCAGCGGATGGTCGGCCCGCGCAAGCCCCAGCGCGGTCGCGTCCACCGATTCGCCTCGCCGTCCCAGCCAGTAGTGCTGGTGTTGGAAGGCGTAGGTGGGCAGGTCCAGTGCGGCGTGCGCGGGAAGGTTTCCGAGCAGGGCGGTCCAGTCGACGGGGACACCGCGTACGTATGCCTCGGCCAGGGAGGTGAGCAGGCGGCGCATACCGCCCTCGTCCCGGCGGAGGGTCCCGGTCACCACAACCGGCCCGGCATCCGCTTGCTCTGCCGCCGCCTCGATACTCATCGTCAGCACCGGATGCGCGCTCACCTCAACGAACGCCGCGAAGCCTTCCCCGATCAACCGGTCGATGGACGGGGCGAAGCGGACGGTGCTCCGCAGGTTCCGGTACCAGTACCCGGCATCCA
Source organism: Streptomyces yongxingensis (assembly GCF_055597465.1). Lineage (NCBI taxonomy): Bacteria > Bacillati > Actinomycetota > Actinomycetes > Kitasatosporales > Streptomycetaceae > Streptomyces > Streptomyces yongxingensis. The sequence goes on along the minus strand of NZ_CM145717.1, from coordinate 9,868,822 downwards.
GCTCTGCCGTATCCAGCCACTCCCCCTCCACCGTGGAGAAGAACGGGATACGTGAGGACACCGGCCGGACCCGCGACAACGACCGAGCCAACTCCTCCTCGATCACCTCCACCTGCCGAGTGTGCGAGGCATAGTCCACATCGATCCGCCGCGCCCGCACCCCCACACCCCCACACTCCTCCACCAGCTCCCGCAACGCCTCCGGCTCACCAGCCACCACCACCGACAACGGCCCATTGACCGCCGCCACCTCCACCCGCCCGGCCCAGCGGGACACCAGCAACTCAGCCTCGCCCACACCCACGGCCAGCGACACCATCCCACCACGGCCCGACAACCCAGCCGCGATCGCCCGACTACGCAACACCACCACCCGCGCCGCATCCTCCAACGACAACCCACCCGCCACACACGCCGCCGCGATCTCCCCCTGCGAATGACCCACCACCGCCAACGGCACCACACCAGCCGCCAACCACACCCGCGCCAACGCCACCATCACCGCAAACGACACCGGCTGCACCACATCCACCCGCCCCAACGACACCCCACCCCCCACACCCCGCACCACATCCACCAACGACCACCCCGTCAACGGATCCAACACCCCCGCACACTCCCGAAGCCCCTCCGCAAACACCTCCGACTCACCCAACAACTCCGCACCCATCCCCACCCACTGCGCCCCCTGACCAGGAAAAACAAAAACCACCCGGCCCTGCGCGTCCGCCCGTCCCACCACATCGCTACCGACCACCTCACCCACGGCCACCGCCGCCAGCCCCGCCAACGCCTCCCCCCGATCCCCCGCCACCACCACCGCACGATCCGACAACCCCGCCCGCGACATCGCCAACGAACGTGCCAAATGGCTCAGTTCTACATCCGGCCGTCGCTCCACAAAGTCCAGTAGCCGCCGCGCCTGCCCCCGCAACCCCGCACCACCACGCCCCGACACCACCAACGGCACCACACCACCCGACGCCACCACTACCGGCGCCACCTCGACCGCCACCTCCGGAGCCTGCTCCAGAATCACATGCGCATTCGTCCCGCTCACCCCGAACCCCGACACCCCCGCCCGACGCGGACGCCCCACCTCCGGCCACACCCGCTCCTCCGTCAGCAACTCCACCGCACCCCCCGACCAATCCACCTGCGGCGAAGGCTCATCCACATGCAACGTCCTCGGCAACACCCCATGCCGCAACGCCAACACCATCTTGATCACACCAGCCACACCCGCAGCCGCCTGAGCATGACCAATATTCGACTTCAACGACCCCAACCACAACGGACGCCCCTCAGGCCGATCCTGGCCATAGGTCGCCATCAATGCCTGGACCTCGATCGGATCACCCAGCGTGGTGCCGGTGCCGTGGCCTTCCACGGCGTCCACATCCGCCGCCACCAGCCCCGCGCCCGCCAACGCCTGCTGAATCACCCGTTGCTGCGACGGACCATTCGGCGCCGTCAAACCGTTCGACGCGCCGTCCTGGTTCACCGCACTGCCCCGCACCACCGCCAACACCCGATGCCCACACCGCTCCGCATCCGACAACCGCTCCAACACCAGCACACCCACACCCTCGGCCCACCCCGTGCCATCCGCCGAGGCCGCAAACGACTTGCAGCGGCCGTCTTCAGCCATGCCGCGCTGCCGCGAGAAGCCGATGAAGGCGCTGGGGGTGGACATGACGGTGGCCCCTCCGGCCAGCGCCATCGAGCACTCGCCCGACCGCAGCGCCTGCGCGGCCAGATGCAGACCCACCAGTGAGGAGGAGCATGCCGTGTCGATCGTCATCGCCGGGCCCTCGAACCCCAGCTCGTAGGCGACCCGCCCGGTGAGCACGCTCGCCGAGCTGCCCGTCATCAGATAGCCCTCGACGCCCTCGGGGACCGTGTCCACGTCCGTGGCGTAGTCCTGGTTGAGGGTGCCGAAGTAGACACCGACATCCCTGCCGCGCAGGGCCGTTGGACCGATCCCGGCGCGCTCCAGCGCCTCCCATGACGTCTCCAGCAGCAACCGCTGTTGCGGATCCATCGCCAGTGCCTCACGTGGCGAGATGCCGAAGAAGCCCGCGTCGAACTCCCCCGCGTCGCGCAGGAAGCCACCCTCGCGGACATAGCTGGTGCCCGGGTGGTCCGGATCCGGGTCGAAGAGGTTCTCCAGATCCCAGCCACGGTCCTCCGGAAACCCACCGACCGCGTCACCGCCGGACACCACCAGGTCCCACAGCTCCTCCGGCGTGGTCACCCCTCCCGGCAGCCGGCACGCCATCCCCACGATCGCGATCGGCTCCGACCGCGCGGCCTCGATCTCGGTGATCCGCTGCCGCGCCTGGTGCAGGTCGGCGGTCACCCGCTTGAGGTACCGGACCAGCTTCTCGTCGTTGTCCACCGGAGGTCACCTTCCCCTTCACTCGTAGGCGCGGTCGGAATCCGCCGGGTCCACGATTCCGAACTCGTCGTCGATGAAGGCCAGTACGTCGTCGACCGACGCCGCCTCGAGCGTCGCTTCGATGTCGGCGCCTCCGGCCGGCCCGGGGGCATCGGTGCTGAGCTTGGCCGCCAGGGCCCGGAGCCGGGCGGCGGCGCCCGTGTTCTTGGCGCCGTCCGGTGGCCGGGTGGCCACCAGTTCTTCGAGCCTCGCCACTTCGGCCAGCACCGGGTCCTGGATGGTGTCGGCGCCCAGGCGGGTGTTCAGGTGGTCCGCCAGGGCCAGCGGCGTGGGGAAGTCGAAGGCGAACGTGGCGGGGAGTCGCAGCCCGGTACGGGCGAGGAGCCGGTCCCGTAGCTCGATCGCCGTGAGCGAGTCGAAGCCGACGTCGGTGAAGGCCGCATCGGGGCCGATACGGCCGACCGAGGCGTAGCCGAGCACATACGCCGCCTCCTGCCGGACCAGGTCGAGCAGGATCGCCTGCCGGTCCACGGGGCCCACCCCGGCCAGTCGTGTGGTGAGCGCGTCGGCGTCGTGCGCATGCGCCGGCTGGGCCTTCTGCCGGATCCGCCGGGGCTGGGGGACCAGCCCGCGCAGTAGTGGCGGCACCGCCCCGGTGGCGGCCTGGGCCCGCAGTGCGCCGAGGTCCAGCTTGAGGGGGAGGACCGTGGGTTCGCCGGTACGCAACGCGGTGTCGAACAGCTCCATGCCCTCGGCCGAGGTCAGCGCGGCGAGTCCGTCGCGCGCCAGTCGACGGTGGTCGGTGTCGCCGAGCTGGGCGGTCATCCCCGCGTCCTGGGACCACATGCCCCAGCCGAGGGAGATCGCGGGAAGCCCTTGGGCGGCCCGGTGCTGTGCCAGCGCGTCGAGGTAGGCGTTGGCGGCCGCGTAGTTGCCCTGCCCGGAGCTGCCGAAGGTGCCGGCGGCGGAGGAGAACAGGACGAAGGCGGAGAGGCCCAGGTCCCGGGTCAGCTCATGCAGATGCAGCGCCCCATCGACCTTCGGCCGGAACACCGTATCCATACGCTCCGGGGTCAACGCGGTCAGCACACCGTCATCCAGCACACCGGCCGTATGCACCACCGCCGACAACGGAGCATCCTCTGGGACGGCATCCAGCAGCCCGGCCACCCCGTCGCGGTCGGCCACATCACACGCGACGATCCGTATCCGCGCACCCGCCCCCACCAGCTCCGCCTCCAACTCGGCGGCGCCCACGGCCTCAGGCCCGCTCCGACTCGCCAACACCAGACTCCGCACCCCATGCACGGCCACCAGATGCCGCGCCACCACCGCGCCCAACGCCCCCGTACCGCCGGTGACCACCACCGTCCCCCCCACGTCCACACCACCCGCTCCGGTCTCGGGCGGCTCCACCACACGGGTGAGCCGCCGCAGGAAGCACGCTCCCGCGCGGACGGCGGCCTGGGTCTCGTCGGCGGCGAACAGGGCGGGGACGAGGGTGCTCAGCGTGGCGTACGAGGACGGCGCGTTGTCGACATCCAGCAGGAGGATCCGGCCGGTGTTCTCCGACTGCGCGGTGCCGACCAGCCCCCATACGGCGGCGATGGCGGGGTCGACCGGCTCACTCGGATCGACGGCGACGGCGCCCGTGGTCAGCACGACCATCCGGGTGCTGTCCAGCGCGGGTTCGGTCGACCACGCCTGGACGACTTCCAGTACGCGGCTGGTCAGCTCACGCACACCTCCGGTGTCGGCCACCTCGACCGTCACGGCGTCGAACCGGTCACCTCGTGCGGCCAGCGCGCGCACATCCTCGGCCGTGGCCACCCGCACCGCGCCCAGTGCGGTGCCGACGGGCGTGAGGGTTGTCTCCTCCCATCCCGGGCGGAGCAGACGGTCATGAGTCGAGGCGGTCTTGAACTGCCCGGGCTCGACCGGGCGGGACACCATCGAACCCACCGAAGCCACCGGGGCGCCGGTCTCATCGGCCAACTCCAGCGTCAGGGTGTCCTCTCCGGTGGGGACCACCCGTACCCGTAAGGCCGTGGCACCCGTGGCATGGAGCGCCACATCGCGCCAGACGAAGGGCAGTGCTGTCCGCTGGTCGGCACGCTCCGCACGGTGCTGGAACGCGGCGGCGTGCAGGGCCGCGTCAAGGAGTGCCGGATGCAGTCCGAACCCTGCCGCCTGGGCCCGCCGCTCCTCCGGCAGAGCCACTTCCGCGTACACCGCACCATCCAGCCGCCAGGCCGCCCGCACCCCCTGGAACACCGGCCCGTACCGATACCCAGCTCGCTCCAGATCGTCGTACAGGTCCTCCAGCTCCGCCGCGTCCACCGCGACCGCACCCGTCGGAGGCCACACCGACAACCCCACATCAGGAGCAGAGACCCCCGACGTGGACCGCAACGTCCCGCTCGCGTGCCGCACCCACGCGGCACCCACACCCCCGTCCTCCGCCCGCGAATACACCCGCACCGCGCGCCGACCTTCCTCATCGGCCTCCGCCACACTCACCCGCACCTGCACCGCCCCACCCTCCGCCAAAACCAGCGGAGCCTCCATCACCAACTCCTCCACCCCACCGCACCCGACCTCATCACCGGCCCGGACCACCAACTCCACAAACGCCGCCCCCGGCAACAACACCGCACCCGCCGCCACATGATCAGCCAGCCACGGATGCGTACGCAGCGACAGCCGGGAGCTGAACAACACCTCTCCCGACCCCGGCACCTCCGTCACCGCACCCAACAACGGATGCTCCACCCCCGCCAGCCCGGCAGCCGCCACATCACCGGCTCCACTCCCGTCCCCCACCAACCAGTAGTGCTCCCGCTGAAAGGCGTATGTCGGCAGATCGACCGAACCGGTATGCGTTCCGCCCAGCACCGTTGTCCAGTCCACACGCACACCACGCGTATGGCAGGTGGCCAGAGACGTGACAAGGGCGCGGGTCTCGTCACCCTCCCGGCGGAGGGCCGGTACGAAGGCGGCGTGCGCGTCGTCCAGGCACTCGCGGCCCATCGCGGACAGCGTGCCATCGGGGCCCAGCTCCAGGTACGTACTCACCCCGTACTCCGCAAGTGCCCGCACTCCATCCGCGAACCGCACCGCCGAACGCACGTGCTCCACCCAGTACGCGGGCGAACACACCGCCTCCGCATCCGCCAAACCCCCGGTCACGTTGGATACCAGGGGAATCACCGGGGCGGCGAAGGACACATCGGCGATCGCTTCCCGGAACTGCTCCAGCATCGGCTCCATCCGGGCGGAGTGGAACGCGTGCGAGACCGCCAGACGCCTCGTCCGGCACCCCCGCTCCGACAACTCCTCCGCCACCCGCAGCACCGGCCCCTCATCACCGGAGAGCACCACCGCCGCAGGCCCATTCATCGCAGCGATACCCACCCCCGCCACCAACAACGGACGCACCTGATCCTCACCCGCACCCACCGCCACCATCGCGCCACCCCCCGGCAACGCCTCCATCAACCGACCCCGCGCCGCCACCAACACCGCCGCATCCTCCAACGACAACACACCCGCCACACACGCCGCCACCACCTCACCCACCGAATGCCCACCCACCACATCCGGCACCACACCCCACGACTCCACCAACCGGAACAACGCCACCTCCACCGCGAACAACCCCGCCTGAGCGAACACCGTCCGCTCCAGCAACTCACCGTCCCCGAACACCACCCCCCGCACCGAACCCGACACACCACCCGCACCCAACTCCCGATCCAACACCTCACACACCGCGTCAAAAGCTTCCCGAAACTCCGGGAACGCCTCATACAACCCACGCCCCATCCCCACCCGCTGACACCCCTGACCAGCGAACAACACCCCCAACCGACCACGCACCACCGAACCCGACACCACCCCCACACCCGACTCACCCCGCGCCACCGCGCCCAACCCCGCCAACGCCTCCTCACGATCCCCCGCCACCACCACCGCACGATCCGACAACCCCGCCCGACCACAACCCAACGCCACACCCAGCTCCGTCACCCCCACCTTCGGGTGGCCTTCGGCGAAGTCCAGCAGTCGCCGCGCCTGGGCCCGCAACCCCGCATCGCCACGCCCCGACACCACCAACGGCACCACACCACCCGACGCCTCCGGCACCGCCTCGGTGGCCACTTCGGGAGCCTGCTCCAGAATCACGTGCGCGTTCGTCCCGCTCACCCCGAACCCCGACACCCCCGCCCGACGCGGACGCCCCACCTCCGGCCACACCCGCTCCTCCGTCAACAACTCCACCGCACCCGCCGACCAATCCACCTGCCGCGTCGGCTCATCCACATGCAACGTCCTCGGCAGGACCCCATGCCGCAGTGCCATCACCATCTTGATGACTCCGGCCACGCCCGCCGCACCCTGGGTATGGCCGATGTTGGACTTGAGCGAGCCCAGCCACAGCGGGCGGTCGTCCGGTCGCCCCTGCCCGTACGTGGCCAGCAGCGCCTGTGCCTCGATCGGGTCTCCCAGCGCCGTGCCCGTCCCATGGGCCTCCACCGCGTCCACGTCGGACGGACCAAGGCGCGCATGGGCCAGCGCCTGCCGGATGACACGCTGCTGAGACGGACCGTTCGGGGCGGTCAATCCATTCGACGCGCCGTCCTGGTTCACCGCACTGCCCCGCACCACCGCCAGCACCCGATGGCCATGTCGCTCCGCGTCCGACAGCCGCTCCAGCAGCAGCACGCCCGCACCCTCGGAGAAGCCGGTGCCGTCGGCCGCCGCGGCGAATGCCTTGCAGCGGGCGTCGGCGGCGAGTCCGCGCTGGCGCGAGAAGCCGATGAACGCCCGGGGTGTGCCCAGGACGGTGACGCCACCGGCCAGCGCCATCGAGCAGTCCCCCGCCCGGAGGGCGCGCGCCGCCAGGTGGAGGGCCACCAGGGACGCGGAGCACGCGGTGTCCACCGTGACGGCGGGGCCCTCGAACCCGAAGGTGTACGAGATCCGGCCGGAGAGCACACTTCCGGCGTCGGAGGTCATCAGATAGCTCTCCAGTGCCTCGGGAAGCTCCGGCAACCCGGCCCCGTAGTCGCTGCCCGCGAACCCGGAGAAGACACCGACGTCCTTGCCGCGCCATGCGGTCGGGTCGATCCCCGCCCGTTCGAACGCCTCCCAGGACAGCTCGAGCATGATGCGCTGCTGGGGATCCATCGTGACCGCCTCGCGCGGGGAGATCCCGAAGAAGCCCGCGTCGAACTCCCCGGCGTCGTGCAGAAATCCGCCCTCGCGGACATAGCTGGTGCCCCGGTGGTTTGGGTCCGGATGGAACAGGTTCGCCAGATCCCAGCCGCGGTTCCCGGGGAAGCCGGTGATCCCGTCCCGCCCGTGCAGCACCATCTCCCAGAGTTGCTCCGGGGAGGACACCCCGCCCGGAAGCCGGCAGGCCATCGCGACGATCGCGATCGGCTCCGTCTTCTCGGCCTCCAGCTCGCGGATCCGCTTCTGGGAACGGCGGGCGTCCGCCAGCACGCGCTTGAGGTAGTCGCGCAGCTTCCCGTCATCTGCCATGGGTGTTCACTCCCGAAGGAAACGGTGGCGTCTGCTGGAGGGTCGGCGGCGTGTGGCGTGTCGTCGCGCGGGGCCGGGCGGTCACGAGGTGCCGAACTCCCGGTCGATGAGCTCGAACATGGCCTCGTCGGTCGCGGTGTCCACGTCGAACTCCTCGTCCTGATCGGCGGTTGTGGCGCCTGCCGTGGTCTCCCACTGCTCGACCAGCAGGTGGAGCCGGGCCAGCACCGTGGCGTGGGTCGTGGCGTCGGGGGTCACCTCGGCCAGGGTCGTGGCCACCGTGTCGAGCTCGGTCATCAGCAGCTCGGAGGTGTCGACCTCCTGGCCCAGTTCGGCCAGGAGGAAGCGGGCGAGTGGCGCGGGAGCGGGGTGGTCGAAGATGAGCGTGGCCGGCAGCCGTACCCCGGCCCGGCGGGAGAGCCGGTTGCGCAGCTCCACGGCGGTGAGGGAGTCGAAGCCGATCTCCTTGAAGGGCTGGTTGGGCTCGATCAGGTCGGCCGAGGAGTGGCCGAGGACGGCGGCGGCCTCCTGTTGGACCAGGTCGAGCAGGATCTTCTCCTGCTGGCCGGCGGTTGCCCTGGCCAGCCTGCTCACCAGGTCGTCCGTGTCCGCCGCCGCGTTGTCGACGGCCCGGCGCGGGGTGCGGACGAGGGCGCGCAGCAGCGCGGGCAGCGAGCCGGAGGCGGCCAGGGTGCGCAGGGCGGCGAAGTCCATGTGTGCGGGGACCAGTACGGTGTCGGGGCCGCGCAACGCGGTGTCGAACAGCTCCATGCCCTCGGGCACGGAGAGGCCGAGCATGCCACCCTGGGCCATGCGCCGCTGGTCGGAGCCGTCCAGGTGTGCGCTCATGTCGGTGACCTGCCCCCACAGGCCCCAGGCGAGAGAGGTGGCGGGCAGCCCCTGGGCGTGGCGGTAGCGGGCGAGCGCGTCGAGGAAGGCGTTGGCGGCGGAGTAGTTGCCCTGGCCTGGGGAGTCGAAGGTGCCCGCGCCGGAGGAGAAGAGGATGAACGCGGCGAGGTCGAGGTCGCGGGTCAGCTCGTGCAGGTTGAGCACCGCGTCCACCTTGGGGCGGAACACCGTGTCCAGGCGTTCCGGGGTCAGGGTGGTGATCACGCCGTCGTCCAGCAGCCCGGCGGTGTGCACCACGGCGGTCAGCGGGGTGTCCTGGGGGATCGAGCCGAGCAGTTCGGCCAGCGCCTCCCGGTCGGCGAGGTCGCAGGCCACCGTGCGCACGGTGGCGCCCAGCGCGCCGAGCTCGTCCTCCAGCTCGGGCATCCCCGTGGCGGCCCTGCCGCGCCGTCCGGCCAGGACGACGTTGCGCATTCCGTGTTCGGTCACCATGCGCCGGGCCACCAGACGGCCCAGTGAGCCGGTGCCGCCGGTGACCAGGAGGGTGCCGGTGGCGTCTGGGGTGCGGGGCAGGGTGAACACGTTCTTGCCGATGTGCCGTCCCTGGCTCATGTGGCGGAAGGCGGCCGGGGCGTGGCGTACGTCCCAGGTGTTGAGCGGCAGGGGGTGCAGCGCCCCTCGGTCGAACAGGTCGACCAGTTCGCGCAGCATCTCCCCGATGCGGTCGTTGCCCGCCTCATAGAGGGAGAACGCCTGGTAGGAGACGCCGGGGTGGGCGGCTGCGACCTCCTCGGGGCTCCGCAGATCGGTCTTGCCCATCTCCAGGAACCGGCCTCCTCGGGGCAGCAGCCGCAGCGAGGCGTCCACGAACTCCCCGGCCAGGCTGTCCAGCACCACATCGACACCCCGGCCCTGGGTGGCGTCCAGGAAGTGCGCTTCGAAGTCCACGGTGCGCGAGTTGCCGAGCCGGTCCTCGCTGATTCCGGTGGCGCGTACGGCGTCCCATTTGGCGGGGGCGGCGGTGGCGAACACCTCGGCACCCCAGTGCGTGGCGAGCTGCGCGGCGGCCATGCCGACCCCGCCGGCGGCGGCGTGGATCAGTACGGACTCACCGGATCGCAGACCGGCGAGGTCGCGCAGCCCGTAGTAGGCGGTGAGGAACGCCATCGGCACGGTGGCGGCCTGCTGGAAGGACCAGCCGTGCGGGATCCTGACCACGGTGCGGTGGTCGGCCACGGCCAGCGGGCCGACGGCGTCGGGGAACAGCCCCATCACCCGGTCGCCGACGGTGAGCCCGGCCACTCCGGGGCCGATCTCGGTGACCACGCCGGAGCCCTCGTTGCCGATGGTGGCATCGACCCGGTTCATGTCCAGCGCGACCAGGACGTCCAGGAAGTTCAGCCCCGCCGCCCGGACCTCGATCCGGACCTGACCGGCCGCCAGCGGTTCCAGCGCGGCGGGCGCGGGGCGCAGCGCCAGACCTTCGAGGGTCCCGTCGGTGCCGGGCTCGAGCCGCCAGGCCGCCGCGCCCGCGGGTGGGGCGAGCGCGCCGGTGGTGTCCGCGCGGGTGAGGCGGCGGGCGTAGCGGATGCCGTCGCGCAGGGCGAGTTGCGGCTCTCCGCCGGTGAACACGCCGGGCAGCAGGGCCAGGGACGCCTGGGCCCGGTCGGTGTCCACCAGTGTGATGCGCCCGGGATTCTCGGCCTGGGCGGACCGGAGCAGACCGCATACGGCGGCGGCGGTGGGGTCGGTGAGCTCCCGGTCGTGGTGTACGGCCACCGCGCCGTGGGTGAGCACGAGCAGCCGGGTGTCCTCGAGTTCGGGTGCGGCCAGCCAGGTCTGCAGCAGTTCCAGCACCCGGCCGGTCACCTCCCGTACGCCGCTCGCGCTCGGCTCCTGGCCGTCGCCGGCCAGGTCCAGGAGCAGCGCCTCGGGCACGCCCAGGTCGGCCGTCTCGGCCAGTTCGCGGATGTCCTCGGCGGTCGCCACCGGTACGGGATGGGGTGTGTCCGGTGTGGTGTCGGCCGCCGGTGCCGGAAGCTCGTCCCAGCCCACGCGGAACATCCGCTCCCGGGCGGGGCTGGTGCCGGTGTCCAGCAGTTCGGTGGCCACCGGCCGGGACACCACCGATCTGACGGTGGCGACGGCCGCGCCACCGGTGTCCGCCAGTTGAAGCGCCACTTCCTCGGGGCCGTTCGGGATGATGTGGACGCGTAGCGCGGACGCTCCGGCGGCGTGCAGGGCGACGTCGCGGTAGGCGAACGGCAGCGCCAGCGTGGGCTGGGCGGCGCCGAGGTCGCGGAAGGCGATCGCGTGCATGGCCGAGTCGAGCAGCACCGGGTGCAGGCCGAAGCCGTCCGCCGAGAGCCCCTGGTCGTCGGCCAGTGCGACCTCGGCGAACACCTCCTCGCCCCGGGTCCACACCGCGCGCAGTCCCCGGAAGGCCGGTCCGTAGCCGTAACCGGCTGTGGCCATGTCCTCATACGCCTCGGACACCCGCTCGGTGTCCACCGCGACCGCCCCGGCCGGTGGCCACTGGACGAGGCCGGTGTCCGGCGGGGTGGCGACGGCGGCCGGGGCCAGGACACCGGTGGCGTGCCGCGTCCACGCCGCCCCGGGGCCGCTTCCCTCCGCGCGGGAGCGCAGGGAGAGCGGGCGCCGCCCGGAGTCGCCCGCCTCGCCCACGAACACCTGGAGGCGCGCGCCGTCGCCCTCGGCCAGGGTGAGCGGTTCCTCGATGACGAGCTCTTCGACGACACCACAGCCGACCTCGTCACCGGCGCGCACCGCAAGCTCCACGAACGCCGCCCCGGGCAGCAGCACCGTGCCCGCCGCCGCGTGGTCGGCCAGCCAGGGGTGCGTACGCAGCGACAGCCGGGAGGTGAACAACACCCCGCCGGACTCGGGGAATTCGGTGACCGCGCCCAGCAGGGGGTGCTGGGCCGGTTCGAGGCCGAGCCCCGCCGCGTCGCCGAAGGTGTCGGCCGCCTCCAGCCAGTAGTGGCTCCGTTGGAAGGCGTACGTGGGCAGATCGATCCGACGCGGGTCCGAACCGGCGAACACCGTGGCCCAGTCCACCGGCAGCCCACCCACGTGGCCCTCGGCGAGGGAGGCCAGGAACCGTCGCGCACCGCCCTCGTCCCGCCGCAGGGAGCCCACGGCCACCGCGTCGGCCCCGGCGTCCTCGAACATCTGCTGCATGGCCGTCACCAGGACGGGATGGGCGCTGGACTCCACGAAGAAGCCGAATCCGTCGGCGAGGAGTTCGTGGACGGCGCCCTCGAAGTTCACCGGGTGGCGCGCGTTGCGGAACCAGTACTCGGCGTCCAGTTCGCCGGTGTCGAGCGCACCGCCGGTAACCGTCGAGTAGAACGGGATGTGTCCGCGGCGCGGAGTGATGTCGGCGAACATCGCCAGGATGCGGTCCCGCAACGGATCGACCTGGGCGCAGTGCGAGGCCACCGTCGAGCCCACGACCTGCGCCCGGACCCCGTCGGCCTTGCACCCGGCCACGAACTCCTCCAGCGCGGCCACCTCGCCCGCGACGGTCGCCGCCGAGGGGCCGTTGCGTCCGGCGATCACCAGCCGCTCGCCCCAGTCCGCCAGCCGCTTCTCCACGGCGTCGGGCGACAGCGCCACGGAGGCCACCGCGCCCTTGCCCACCAGTTCCTCGGCGAACAGGGCGCTGCGCAGGACCACGATCCTGGCCGCGTCCTCCAGCGACAGCGCCCCGGCCACGTACGCGGCCGCGATCTCCCCTTGGCTGTGGCCGACCACCGCCGCCGGTTCGACCCCGGCCGCCGCCCACGCCGCCGCCAAGGACACATGCACAGCGAACAGCGCGGGTTGCAGGATCTCGATGCGGTCCAGGGAAGGCGCTCCCTCGGCCCCTTGGATCACATCGCTGACGGACCAGTCCAGGAGGCGGCTCAACGCGTCGTCGCATTCCGCGAACCGGGTGGCGAACGCCGGTGAGGAGGCGAGCAGTTCGGCCGCCATGCCCTGCCACTGCGAGCCCTGGCCGGGGAAGACGAAGGCGATGTGCCCGGTGGCCGGACCGGTGCCGCGGATCACATCGGGCGCGGGGGTGTTGTGGGCCAGTGCGGTCAGGCCGCGCAGCGCGCCGTCCCGGTCGGTGGCCAGCACTACGCCGCGTTGCTCGAGCGCGGCGCGCCCGGAAGCCAGCGACCAGCCGAGGTCCGGCAGGGCCACGTCGGGGCGTTCGTCGAGGAACGACAGCAGGCGCTGGGCCTGAGCGCGCAGCCCCGGCTCGCCCCGCCCGGACACCAGAAGCGGCACCGGGGCGTCATCCAGCACCGGTGGTGACGACGGCGCCGGTTCGGTGGCGGCGGTGCCGGTTTCGGCGACCGTCCCCGACGCACCGACCGCACCGGATACGGCGGTCGAGCCGGTCGCGGGGCCGGGTTCGCTGGGCTGAGGTGCCGGGGCCTCTTCGAGGATCACATGGGCGTTGGTGCCGCTGATGCCGAAGCCCGATACGGCGGCCCGGCGCGGCCGTCCCGTCTCCGGCCACGGCTGTTCGCCGGTCAGGAGCTCCACGGCACCGGCCGACCAGTCCACCTGGGGCGTGGGCGCGTCCACATGCAACGTCTTCGGCAGTACGCCGTGCCGCAGCGCCATCACCATCTTGATCACACCGGCCGCACCGGCGGCGGCCTGGGTGTGGCCGATGTTGGACTTCACCGAACCCAGCCAGAGCGGGCGATCGCGGTCCCGGCCGTAGGTGGCCAGCAGGGCCTGCGCCTCGATGGGGTCGCCCAGTGCCGTACCGGTGCCGTGTGCCTCCACCACGTCCACATCGGCGCCCGTCAGCCGCGCGCTGCTCAGCGCCCGGCGGATGACACGCCGCTGTGAGGGGCCGTTCGGCGCGGTGAGGCCGTTGGACGCACCGTCCTGGTTCACCGCCGAGCCGCGCACCACCGCCAGTACCGGGTGTCCCGCGTCGACGGCGTCGGACAGGCGCTCCAGCAGAAGCACACCGGCGCCCTCGGAGAACCCGGTGCCGTCCGCCGAGGCCGCGAACGCCTTGCACCGGCCGTCGGGGGCCAGTCCCCGCTGGCGGGAGAAGCCCACGAAGGCGTCGGAGGCCGCCATTACGGTGACCCCGCCGGCCAGTGCCATCGAGCACTCACCCGCCCGCAGCGCCTGTGCCGCCAGATGCAACGCCACCAGCGACGAGGAGCACGCCGTGTCGATCGTCACGGCGGGGCCTTCGAGGCCGAGCGCGTAGGAGACCCGTCCGGACAGCACACTTCCCGCGCCACCGGTGAGGATGAAGCCCTCGAGCCCTTCGGGGACCTCGGCGAGACCGGCGCCGTAGTCGTGGAACGCGATACCGGAGTAGACGCCGACGTCCTCGCCCCGCCTGCTGGTCGGGTCGATCCCGGCGCGCTCGAACACCTCCCAGGACAGCTCCAGCATGATCCGCTGCTGGGGGTCCATCGCCACGGCCTCCCGGGGCGAGATGCCGAAGAAGCCCGCGTCGAACTCACCGGCGTCGTGCAGGAAACCCCCTTCCGTGGCATAGCTGGTGCCGGGGTGGTCCGGATCGGGGTGGAAGAGGTTGTCCAGGTCCCAGCCGCGGTTCACCGGAAAGCCGGAGATGCCGTCGCCGCCGGTGGACACCAGCTCCCACAGGTCTTCCGGTGTGCTCACCCCGCCCGGCAGCCGGCAGGCCATCCCGACGATGGCGATGGGGGCGGTGGTGGCCGCGACCGCCTTGTCGTACTCGTGCTTCAGCCGGGCGTTGTCCTTCAGCGAGGCGCGCAGGGCTTCGACGATCTGTTCGCTCTGGCTGCTGCTCATGGCTGCCTCCCACCGCGTCGAGTGCGATCACAACTGGGTTCCGTCGAACGCCCGTTGGACCAGTCCGGCGATATCCATTCCATCGATCAGGTCGAGCTCTTCATCAGCGGACGGCCGGCTGCCGTCCCGTGCGGCCGCTTCGGTCCTGGCCAGCGACCGCAGCGCATCGAGCACCCCGGCCTCGCGGAACCGGCTGAACGGCACGGCGGCCAGTACGCGGCGGATCTCCTCCTCATCGGCGTCGGTGGCCTCGTCGTCGCCCTGGTCTCCCAGGAGCTCGGTGCGCAGGTACTCCACCAGCGCGGCGGGCGTGGGGTAGTCGAAGACGAGGGTGGCCGGCAGCCGGGTGCCCAGAGCGGCGCCGAGGGTGTTGCGCAGGTTCACCGCCGCGAGGGAGTCGAATCCCATCTCCTGGAAGGCACGCTGCGGTTTGACGGCCTCGACGCCGCTGTGGCCCAGCGCGATGGCCGCGTTCTCACGCACCGCCTTCATCAGGGCGCGTTCCCGCTCGGCGTCGGAGCCCGTGGCCAGTTCGCGCAGGAATTCCGAGGCGGATTCGTCGGTGGCGTCGTCCGTACGAAGGCTGTCGACGATCTCCTGAACGCCCGGCAGGTCACCGATCAGCGGGCTGGGCCGCAGCGAGGTGAACGCCGGGACGAACGCCGACCAGTCGATGTCCACCACGGCCACGAGCGTGTCGTCGTGGCGGACGGCGTGTGTCAGGGCCGCCATGGCCGCCTCGGGCGCCATGGGCAGCACACCACGGCGGCGCAGCTGCTCCTGGGCCGTGGCATCGGCGGCCACGCCGAAACCGTCGATCACACCCCAGGCCACCGAGGTGGCCACAAGCCCCCTGGCGCGGCGCCGCTCGATCAGGGCGTCGAGCTGGGCGTTGGCCGCGCCGATCAGCCCCTGGCCACCACCGCCCCAGACGCCGGCGACCGACGAGAAGACCACGAACAGATCCAGCTCCCGATCGGCGAGGAGCGTGTCGAGATGCAGCAGACCGTCGACCTTGGCCGCCAGCGTCTCCGCCAGTTCATCGGCGCTGGTGGCATCGGTCTGGGCGATCCGTGCGAGGTCGGCGGTGTGGACGACACCGGAGAGCTCGGGATACGCGGCGGGGCCGGTGAGCAGCCGCTCCACCGCGTCCCGGTCGGTGAGGTCCGTCGGGCACACCGTCACCTTCGCGCCCAGGTCGCTCAGCTCGTCCCGCAGGGCCACCACATGCGGCGCCTCCGGATCCGACCCGACGGTCAGCACCAGGTGCTCGGCACCGGCACCGGCCAGCCAGCGCGCGGCATGCCTGCCGAGACCCTCCGTACCGCCAGTGACCAGGACGGTGCCCCGCGGCCGCCACTCCGGCTTCGCCACTCCGGTGGGCAGGGGATGGCTCCGCAACCTGCGTACGAACGGGCCCGTGGCACGGATCGCGAGCTGGTCCTCATCGCCCGGATCGGCCAGCGCGGCGAGCAGGGTGCGGGCGGCCCGGTCATCGAACACCTCAGGGAGGTCCACCAGGGCCCCCCATCGGTCCGGCTGCTCCAGCGCCACGGCCAGCCCGAGCCCCCACACCGCCGCCTGTTCCGGGGCGCTGAGGCGGTCCGCCGCGCCGACGGTCACCGCGCCTTGGGTGACGCAGTACAGGCGGTGTCCCACACCCGGCGAGCCCGTCGAGCCCACGTCGCCGAGGGCCTGGACCAGCGCCAACGTGGCCGCGGCCCCCTCGGTGAGCGTCGCGGAGCCGGGGCGTGTGCGCTGGTCGAGAGCGAGCAGGGACAGCACGCCGCCGATGTCGTCGTGGTCCGCGAGCGCGTCACGCAGCATCTCGGAGAAGGTGGCGCGGTCCGGCGGTTCGGGGCCGTCGAGCCGAAGGGTCGTGGTGCGCAGACCCTGGCGGTTCAGCACCGGGGCCACCCGGGCCGCGTACTCCTCGTCCTGGCAGTCGTACGGCAGGACGACCAGCCAGGTGCCGGTGGGTACGCCGGAGGTGGCGCCGGGGAGTGGCTTCCAGGTGACCTGGTAGCGCAGCCGGTCCGCCGCGGACTTCTCACCGCGCTTGCGCCGCCAGTCCGACAACACGCCCAGCGCACCGCCCACGGCGTCCAGCGCGGCACGGTCCTCATCGCCGTCCGCAAGGTCCAGCGCTTCGGCCACCGAGCCGAGGTCCCCGCGTTCGACCGCGGCCCAGAAGCGGGCGTCGGTATCGTCGGTTTCGCTGGAGGCACCGGCCGGGCTCCGGTGAGCGGTGGGCCGGGCGTCATGGAGCCAGTAGTGGGCGCGCTGGAAGGCGTACGTGGGCAGATCGGGGAGGTGGACGGGCGGAACCGCGCCGCCGAACAGAGCGCTGAAGTCGATGTGTACGCCTGCCACGTGCAGTTGAGCGACGGCGGACATCAGTGCGCGGGGCTCGTGGCCCTCACGCCGTAGCGACGGCACCACCACGGGCTGTTCGGCCGCCTCTTCCGGCAGACAGTCCCCGACCATCGCGGACAGCACCGCATCCGGAGCCAGTTCGAGAAAGGTGCTCACGCCGTGGTCGGCAAGCGCCCGCACTCCGTCCGCGAAGCGCACGGCGGCGCGCACGTGCTCCACCCAGTACTCGGGGGAACGCACCGCCTCTGGATCCGCCAGCCGGCCGGTCACATTGGACACCAGGGGGATCAGCGGTGCGGTGAAGGACAGATCGGCGATCGCTTCCTGGAACTCCTGGAGCATGGGTTCCATACGTGCGGAGTGGAACGCGTGCGAGACCGCCAGACGCCTCGTCCGGTACCCCCGCTCCGACAACTCCCGCGCCACCCGCAGCACCGGCTCCTCATCACCGGAGAGCACCACCGCCGCGGGGCCGTTCACCGCGGCGATATCCACCCCGGGCACCAGCACCGGGCGCATCTGGTCCTCACCCGCGCCCACCGCCACCATCGCGCCACCCTCCGGCAGCGCCTCCATCAACCGGCCCCGTGCCGCTACCAGTACGGCGGCGTCCTCCAGCGTCAACACACCCGCCACATGCGCCGCCGTCACCTCGCCCACCGAATGCCCACCTACGACATCCGGCACGACGCCCCAGGACTCCACCAACCGGAACAACGCGGTCTCCAGCGCGAACAGCCCCGCCTGAGCGAACACGGTCCGCTCCAGCAGCTCACCGTCCCCGAAGGCCACCTCCCGCACCGAACCCGACACACCACCCGCGCTCAGCTCTTGGTCCAGCGCCTCGCACACCGCATCGAAGGCTTCCCGGAACACCGGGAACGTCTCGTACAACCCACGGCCCATCCCCACCCGCTGGCACCCTTGACCAGCGAACAACACCCCCAACCGACCACGTACCACCGAACCCGACACCACCCCCACACCCGACTCACCCCGCGCCACCGCGCCCAACCCCGCCAACGCCTCCTCACGATCCCCCGCCACCACCACCGCACGATCCGGCAACCCCGCCCGCCCACAACCCAACGCGAGGGCGAACTCGCCCAGGTCCTGGTCCGGTCGCAGATCCAGGAAGGCCAACAGTCGCTGTGCCTGGGCGCGCAGCGCGCCCTCGCCGCGCGCGGACACCGGAAGAAGGGCCAGGCCGCCCGGCAGCGACGGTGCGGGCAGGGCCAGGTCAGGGACGTCCGAGGGCTGCTCCAGGATGATGTGGGCGTTGGTGCCGCTGACGCCGAACGCGGACACCCCGGCCCGGCGCGGGCGACCCATCTCCGGCCAAGCCCGTTGTTCGGTCAGCAGCTCCACCGCACCCGCCGACCAATCCACCTGCCGCGTCGGCTCATCCACATGCAACGTCCTCGGCAACACCCCATGCCGCAACGCCAACACCATCTTGATCACACCAGCCACACCCGCAGCCGCCTGAGCATGACCGATGTTCGACTTCAACGACCCCATCAACAGCGGCTGATCACGATCCTGGCCATACGTGGCCAACACCGCCTGCGCCTCGATCGGATCGCCCAACGGTGTGCCCGTGCCATGCGCCTCCACCGCGTCCACATCCGCCGCCACCAGCCCCGCACCCGCCAGCGCCCGCCGGATCACCCGCTGCTGCGACGGACCGTTCGGCGCCGTCAAACCGTTCGACGCACCATCCTGGTTCACCGCACTCCCCCGCACCACCGCCAACACCCGATGCCCAAGCCGCTCCGCATCCGACAGCCGCTCCACCAGCACCACACCCGCGCCCTCGGCCCATCCCGTACCGTCCGCCGAGGCCGCGAACGACTTGGATCGGCCATCGGGGGCGAGCCCGCGCTGACGGGAGAACTCCACAAAGGCGTCCGGCCCGGCCATCACCGTCACCCCACCGGCCAGCGCCATCGAGCACTCCCCCGCCCGCAACGCCTGCCCCGCCAGATGCAACGCCACCAACGACGACGAACACGCGGTGTCCACCGTCACCGCAGGACCCTCGAACCCCAGCACATACGACACCCGACCCGACAGCACACTGCCCGCACCGCCGGTCATGAGGTAGCCCTCGGAGCCGTCGGGAGCCGTGTCGAGGCGGCTGGTGTAGTCGTAGTTGACCATTCCGGCGAAGACACCGATGTCCTGGCCACGGAGCGAGGCGGGGTCGATCCCGGCTCGCTCCAGCGCCTCCCATGACGTCTCCAGCAACAACCGCTGCTGCGGATCCATCGCCAGCGCCTCGCGCGGCGAAATCCCGAAGAAGTCCGCGTCGAACTCGGCCGCGTCGTAGAGGAAACCGCCCCGCCGCGCGTAGCTGGTCCCGGCGTGATCCGGGTCCGGGTCGAACAGGTTCTCCAGATCCCACCCCCGATCCGCCGGGAACTCCCCGATGCCCTCGGCCCCCGCCAGGACCAGTTCCCACAAGTCCTCCGGCGAGGCCACGCCACCCGGCAACCGGCAGGCCATCCCCACGATCGCGATCGGCTCGGTGGGATCGCCCGCCGTCCGCGCCGATCCGGTCCGTGCGGCGTCCTGTCCGAGAAACCGGACGTGCAGGAACGACGCGAGCGCGGCCGGTGTCGGATGGTCGAAGGCGAGCGTGGTGGGCAGCTCGGCGCCGGTCAGGTCTCGCAGGCGGTTGCGGAGCCGGACCACGTTCAGGGAGTCGAAGCCGAGGTCCTGGAAGGCCCGTGCGCCGTCGATCGCCGAGGCGTCGTCGTGCCCCAGCACGGCGGCGGCGCTGCTCAGTACCAGGTCGAGGACGATCCGGTGCCGCTCGGCCTCGGTGCCTGCCTTCAGCCGTTCGACGAAAGCCGTGGCGTTGCCATCCCGGAGCGCCGCGGTCTGCGACAGCGGCCGAGGACCCGGCTCACCCACTGTGGAGGCGTCCGATACGGGGGCGTCCGGCCAGTACCGCCGGTGCTGGAAGGCATACGTCGGCAGGTCAACCGTGCGCCGCGCGGTTCCCGGGAGCAGCGCGTTCCAGTCGACCGGGACACCACGGACATGCAGCCGAGCGAGCGCGGCCACAGCGGCGACCGGATCGGACTGTTCGCCGCCGTGCAACGTGGGTACGAACATCGCCGGGTCGGCGCCGTCGCCCAGCGCTTCCTGGGCCATGGCGGTGAGGACACCATCGGGGCCGAGTTCAAGGAAGGTCGTGGTGTCCTGGGTGTGGAGCGTGCTGACCCCGTCGAGGAAACGGACGGTCCTGCGTGCGTGCTCGACCCAGTAGTCCGGAGAGCAGAGCTGGTCAGGGGTGGCCAACTCTCCTGTGACGTTGGAGACGATCGGTACCGCCGGAGGCGCGTAGGACAGCCCGGCGACGATTGCGCGGAACTCGTCGAGCATGCCGTCCATGTGCGCGGAGTGGAAGGCATGGCTGACCCGCAGCCGCTTGGTCCGGTACCCCTGGGCCGCGCATATCCGCTCGACGGCCGCCACGGCGTCCTGGTCGCCGGAGACGACGACAGAGGCAGGCCCGTTGACCGCGGCGATGTCCACGGCACCCGGGGCTTCGGCCAGCAGAGACCGCGCCACGGACTCGGGAACGTTGAGCGCCACCATCGCGCCACCGGGCAGGGCCTGCATCAGCCGCCCCCGCGCGGCCAGCAACGCGGCCGCGTCCTCGAGGGACAGCACACCCGCCACGTGGGCTGCGGTCAGCTCGCCCACGGAGTGGCCGACGAGGAAGTCGGGGCGCACCCCCCAGGACTCGTACAGCCGGAACAGCGCGGTCTCCAGCGCGAACAACCCCGCCTGGGCGAAGACGGTGCGGTCGAGCAACTCCGCTTCGGGGGTCCCGGGCTGGGCGAACAGGACGTCCCGGACGGGGTGTTCGACATGCCCGGCGTCGACCAGATGGCGGTCCAGTCGCGCGCAGGCCGCGTCGAAGGCATCGCGGAACGCGGGGTACCGTGCGTGCAGTTCCCGGCCCATGCCCGTGCGCTGGCTGCCCTGCCCCGTGAACAGCACCGCGAGCCTGCCGGGGCTCGCCACGCCTCGCGCCACGGGGCCGTCGCTCGGCCCGGTGATGGCGTCCAGCCCGCTCAGCAACTCCGCACGCCCCGTACCCACGACCACGGCCCGGTGGTCGAATGTGGCCCGTGTGGTGAGCAGCGAGTGCGCGATGTCGTTCGGGTCGAGCCCCGGGTGGCTGCGGGCGAATTCGGCGAGCCGGGCCGCCTGGCCGTACAGCGCGTCGGCGCTCCTCGCCGAGATCACCCACGGTACGGCGGGGATCGCGTCCGGGTCCTCCGTAGCGAGCTCGGCGACGGTGGCCGGTGCCTCCTCCACGATCACATGGGCGTTGGTGCCGCTGACGCCGAACGCGGACACCCCGGCCCGGCGCGGTCGCTCCGCCTCCGGCCACGCACGCCCCTCGGTCAGCAACTCCACCGAGCCCGCCGACCAGTCCACCTCCGGTGTGGGGGCGTCGACGTGCAGCGTTCGTGGCAGGACACCGTGCCGCATCGCCATGACCATCTTGATCACCCCGGCCACGCCCGCGGCGGCCTGGGCATGACCGATGTTGGACTTCACCGAGCCCAGCCACAGCGGCCGGTCACGGTCCTGGCCGTAGGTGGCGAGGATGGCCTGCGCCTCGATGGGGTCGCCCAGCGCCGTACCCGTGCCATGCGCCTCGACCGCATCCACTTCGGCGGCCGACACACCCGCGCCGGCCAGCGCCTGCCGGATGACACGCTGCTGCGACGGGCCGTTCGGCGCCGTCAGACCGTTCGACGCGCCGTCCTGGTTCACCGCGCTGCCCCGCACCACCGCCAGCACTCGGTGGCCGTTCCGCTCCGCGTCCGACAGCCGCTCCAGGAGCAGCACACCCACACCTTCGGCCCACCCCGTGCCATCGGCCGAAGCGGCGAAGGGCTTGCACCGGCCGTCGGCCGACAGTCCGCGCTGGCGCGAGAAGTCCACGAAGGCGTCGGGTCCGGCCATCACCGTCACCCCACCGGCCAGCGCCATCGAGCACTCCCCCGCCCGCAGCGCCTGCGCGGCCAGATGCAACGCCACCAACGACGACGAACACGCCGTGTCCACCGTGACCGCGGGTCCCTCCAGGCCCAGGGTGTAGGCCACACGCCCGGACAGGACGGCCGCGGAGACACCGGTGATCCGGTGCCCCTCGACCTCGTCCGGAACGTGGCGCAGGCGGATCGCGTAGTCCTGGGTGTTCATTCCGGTGAACACTCCGATGGCGCTGCCGCCCAGCGTGGTCGGGTCGATCCCGGCCCGCTCGAACACCTCCCATGAGGTCTCCAGCAGCAGCCGCTGCTGGGGATCCATCGCCAGCGCCTCACGTGGCGAGATGCCGAAGAACTCGGCGTCGAACCCGGCGGCGTCGGGCAGGAAGGCGCCGTGCCGGACGTAGGAGGTGCCGGGGTGGTCCGGGTCGCGGTCGTAGAGCGCGGACAGATCCCAGCCACGGTCGTCCGGGAAGTCGCCGACGGCGTCACCGCCCTCGCTGATCAGCCGCCAGAAGTCCTCGGGGCTGTTCGCCCCGCCTGGAAAGCGGCAGCTCATCGCCACAATGGCGATGCCATCGTCCGAAGCCCCGCCCGCAGGTGCCGGGGCGGCGGGAGCGCTCGGCGACCCCAGCAGTTCCGTGTGCAGATGCCGGGTGAGCGCCCGTGGGCTGGGATGGTCGTAGAGCAGGGTCGAGGGAAGCCGGAGCCCGGTGGCGGCGTTGAGTCGATTGCGCAGTTCCACGGACGTCAGCGAGTCGAACCCCAGCTCCCGGAAGGCCCGTTCGGCGGCGATGCTGTCCGTCGAGGAGTGTCCGAGCACCTGGGCGGCATGGTGTGTGACCAGATCCAACAGCGTCCGCTCCCGTTCGGCGGGGTCCACTGACTCCAGCCGCCGTACGAGGTCGGTCCGCGGCGCTGCCGTACGGCTCACGACCCGACGGCCCGGTGGCACCAGCTTGTGCAGCAGAGGGACGACAGGGGCGGCCGCCGCGCCGGCGCGCAGGCCCGCGAGGTCCAGGCGGGCCGCCACCAGCGCGGGCGTGGCACCGCGCAGACCGGCGTCGAACAGTGCCAGACCGGTCTCCTCCGACAGGGCGGTCATGCCGAAGCGCCGGGTGTGCTGCCGCAGGTCGGCCGCGGTGAGATGTGCGGTCATCTCGCTGCTGAGCGCCCAGTGCCCCCAGGCGAGCGAGGTGGCCGGGAGCCCTTCCGCCCTGCGCTGCTGGGCGAAGGCGTCCAGGAAGGCGTTGGCCGCGGCGTAGTTGGCCTGTCCGGGGTTGCCGAAGACGCCCGCGGCCGAGGAGAACACCACGAAGGCGGCGAGGTCCGTGTCGCGCGTCAGCTCGTGCAGGATGAGGGCCGCGTCCGCCTTGGGGCGGAGGACGGTGTCCAGCCGTTCGGGTGTCATGGCGGTGACCACGCCATCGTCCAGGACACCGGCGGTGTGGACGACCGCCGTGAGGGGCGCTTGGGCGGGGAGCGAGGCCAGGAGGTCCGCCACCGCGGTCCGGTCCGCGATGTCGCAGGCAACGATGCGTACGGACGCGCCCAGCGCGCCGAGTTCGGACTCCAGCTCCGCCACGCCTTCGGCGGCCCCGCCACGGCGACTGACCAGCAGGAGGTTACGTACGCCGTGCTCGGCAGCGAGGTGCCGGGCGAGCAGCCGGCCCAGCGCACCGGTACCACCGGTGATGAGCACCGTGCCGGTCGGGTCCAGCGGCCGCGGTGGCGCTTCCTCGTTCGGTGTGGCGCGCACCAGCCTCGGTACGGATGCCACCCCGGCGGTGATGGCGATCTGCGGTTCGCCGGTGGCCAGTGCGGCGGGCAGCAGCGCGCCGGAGGCGTCGTCCTCGTCCGTCGCCACCAGGACCAACCGGTCCGGGGCTTCCGACTGTGCCGAGCGCACCAGTCCCCAGACCGCCGCGCAGATCGGGTCGGTGACCTCGCGCGTGACGATGACCAGCCGTGCATCCGTCTCCGGTGCGGCCAGCCACGCCTGGACCCACTCCAGCGCCTGTGAGGTGAGCGCCCGGAGGCCGTGTGTGGTGTCCGTCAGGTCCACGCGTACGAAGGGCGGTACGTCGCCGTGGTCGGCCAACGTTGTCAACTCGGCCGGGCTCGTCACCGTCACCATCGCCGGATCCGAGGTGACCGGTGGAACAGGGAGGGGGAACCACTCCACCTCGAACAGCGCGTCCTGCGGTTCCATCCCGGCTGCCGACACCCATACGTCGACCGGGAGCGGCCGCGACGTCACCGAGCCCACGGACCCGACCGCCCTCCCGGCTGAGTCCGCCAGCTGTAGCGTCACGCCGCCCTGACCGTCCGGGCTGATGCGCGCGCGCAGTGCGGTCGCGCCGGTCGCGGACAGGGACACCGCACGGTAGGCAACGGGCAGCGCCGATGCCTCGGCGTGCGTGTCGGCGTGGCCTACGGCTTCCAGCAGTACGGGATGCAGTGTGCAGCGCGCGGCTTCGGCCTGCTGGTCGTCGGCCAGCTCCACCTCGGCGAACACGTCGGTGCCACGGGTCCACGCCGAGCGGAGCACATGGAACGCCGGACCGATGCCACGTCCAGCCCGTGCCAGATCGTCGTACACCTGGTCCACATCCACGGGGGTGGCTCCGGGCGGTGGCCATGTCGCGAGGCCGATATCGGGCGCGGTGGTGGCCGGGGCGAGCGTGCCCGTGGCGTGTCGGGTCCAGTCCGTACTGCCCGACCCGTTGCCCTGCTGGCGGGAGTGGACGGTGAGGCGCCGTCGGCCGGACTCATCCGCCCCGCCGACGACCACCTGGAGCTGCACACTCATGCCCTCCAACAGCACGAGCGGGGCCTCGATCAGCAGCTCGTCGACGGCGCCGCAGTTGACCTCGTCACCGGCGCGCACCGCCAGCTCGACAAAGGCCGAACCAGGGAGGACGACCGCACTGGCGAGCGTATGGTCGGCCAGCCACGGGTGGGTGCTCAGCGACAGTCGGGAGGTGAACAACACCCCGTCCATGCCGGGCAGTTCCACCCAAGCGCCGAGCAGAGGATGCTGAGCACCGGCGAGGCCGACTGCGGCCACCTCACCACTCCGGGGGCCACTCTTCAGCCAGTAGTGCTGGTGTTGGAAGGCGTAGGTCGGGAGATCACACGCGATGTGTGCGGGGACGTTGCCGAGCAGAGCGGACCAGTCGACGGGGACACCGCGTACGTATGCCTCGGCCAGGGAGGTGAGCACACGACGCACACCGCCCTCGTCCCGGCGGAGGGTCCCGGCCACCACAACCGGCCCGGCATCCGCTTGCTCTGCCGCCGCCTCGATACTCATCGTCAGCACCGGATGCGCGCTCACCTCAACGAACGCCCGGAAGTCCTCCTCCAGCAGGCGCTCAATCGACGCGGCAAACCGGACGGTGCTCCGCAGGTTCCGGTACCAGTACCCGGCGTCCAAATCGACCGTGTCCAGCCACTCCCCCTCCACCGTGGAGAAGAACGGGATACGTGAGGACACCGGACGGACCCGCGACAACGACCGAGCCAACTCCTCCTCGATCACCTCCACCTGCCGAGTGTGCGAGGCATAGTCCACATCGATCCGCCGCGCCCGCACCCCCGCGCCCTCGCACTCCTCCACCAGCTCCCGCAACGCCTCCGGCTCACCAGCCACCACCACCGACAACGGCCCATTGACCGCCGCCACCTCCACCCGACCCGACCACCCCTGAACCAGCCGCTCCGCCTCCTCCACACCCACGGCCAGCGACACCATCCCACCCAAGCCCGACAACCCAGCCGCAATCGCCCGACTGCGCAACACCACCACCCGCGCCGCATCCTCCAACGACAACCCACCCGCCACACACGCCGCCGCGATCTCCCCCTGCGAATGACCCACCACCACCGACGGCACCACACCAGCCGCCAACCACACCCGCGCCAACGCCACCATCACCGCAAACGACACCGGCTGCACCACATCCACCCGCCCCAACGACACCCCACCCCCCACACCCCGCACCACATCCACCAACGACCACCCCGTCAACGGATCCAACACCCCCGCACACTCCCGAAGCCCCTCCGCAAAGACCTCCGACTCTCCCAGCAGCTCCGCACCCATCCCCACCCACTGCGCCCCCTGACCAGGAAAGACAAACGCCACCCGGCCCCGAACATCCGCCCTACCTACCCCACCGCCCTCCGCCACCGCCGCCAGCCCCGCCAACGCCTCCCCCCGATCCCCCGCCACCACCACCGCACGATCCGACAACCCCGCCCGACCACAAGCCAGCGCCACGGCCAGCTCCCCAACGCCCAACCCCGGACGAGCCTGCACGTACTCCAACAACCTCCGCGCCTGCCCCCGCAACCCCGCACCACCACGCCCCGACACCACCAACGGCACCACACCACCCGACGCCACCGGCACCGGCGCCACCTCGACCGCCACCTCCGGAGCCTGCTCCAAAATCACATGCGCATTCGTCCCACTCACACCAAACCCCGACACCCCCGCCCGACGCGGACGCCCCACCTCCGGCCACACCCGCTCCTCCGTCAACAACTCCACCGCACCCGCCGACCAATCCACCTGCCCCGTCGGCTCATCCACATGCAACGTCCTCGGCAACACCCCATGCCGCAACGCCAACACCATCTTGATCACACCAGCCACACCCGCAGCCGCCTGAGCATGACCAATATTCGACTTCAACGACCCCAGCAACAGCGGCTGATCACGATCCTGGCCATACGTGGCCAACACCGCCTGCGCCTCGATCGGATCGCCCAACGGTGTGCCCGTGCCATGCGCCTCCACCGCGTCCACATCCGCCGCCACCAGCCCCGCACTGGCCAGCGCCCGCCGGATCACCCGCTGCTGCGACGGACCGTTCGGCGCCGTCAAACCGTTCGACGCACCGTCCTGGTTCACCGCACTCCCCCGCACCACCGCCAACACCCGATGCCCACACCGCTCCGCATCCGACAACCGCTCCAACACCAGCACACCCACACCCTCGGCCCACCCCGTGCCATCCGCCGAGGCCGCGAACGACTTGCAGCGCCCGTCGGCGGCAAGCCCACGCTGACGGGAGAACTCCACAAAGGCGTCCGGCCCGGCCATCACCGTCACCCCACCGGCCAGCGCCATCGAGCACTCCCCCGCCCGCAACGCCTGCCCCGCCAGATGCAACGCCACCAACGACGACGAACACGCGGTGTCCACCGTCACCGCAGGACCCTCGAACCCCAGCACATACGACACCCGACCCGACACCACGCTCGCCGAGGTGCCGGTCATCAAGTGGCCTTCCAGACCGGCGGGCGCATCTGCTCCATCAGCGGAGCCGACACCGTAGTTCTGATGCATCATCCCGGCGAAAACGCCCACGTCCTGGCCCCGTAACGAGACCGGATCGATCCCGGCCCGCTCCAGCGCCTCCCATGACGTCTCCAGCAGCAACCGCTGCTGCGGATCCATCGCCAGCGCCTCACGCGGCGAAATCCCGAAAAACTCCGCATCGAACTCCCCCGCGTCATACAGGAAGCCGCCCCGACGCGCATAGCTGGTCCCGGCGTGATCCGGATCCGGATCGAAGAGGTGCTCCAGATCCCACCCCCGATCCGCCGGGAAATCCCCGATACCCTCACCCCCGGCCAGGACCAGCTCCCACAACTCCTCCGGCGACCCGACCCCGCCCGGCAGCCGACAGGCCATCCCCACGATCGCGATCGGCTCATCGACCACGCCCACGCCGGCGCCCGCGACCACGGCCGAATCCGGGACCGGAACCGGGACCGGAACCGAGGTGGTCGGCGTTCCCGGCCCCGCCCCCGTACCGCCGAGCAGCTCCCGCCGCAGCATGCTCCCCAACGCCACCGGTGTGGGGTGGTCGAAGGCGGAGGTGGCGGGCAGACGGAGCCCCGTGGCCTCGCTCAGCCGGTTGCGCAGCTCCACCACCGTGACCGAGGTCAGGCCCAGGTCGGTGAAGGCCCGCTCGGGCTCGACGGCCTGCTTGTCGGCCAGGCCCAGCAGGTCGGCCAGGTGCTCGCGGACGAGATCGGTGAGCAGCCGGTCCCGGTCGGCCTCGTGCGCGTCCATCAGCCGCCCCCGCAGAGCCACCGTGACGGCCTCGTCCACGGTGGCGGTACGGGCCGGAACGTCGATCAAGTCCTGGAGCAGCGGGGAGGTCATCCCGGACGGCACGGTGGTCGGGTCGAGCTTCATCGCGACGAGTTGGGCCTGGTCCACGCCCAGGGCGGCGTCCAGCGCCGCGAGCGCCTCCCGAGAGCTCAGGGCACCGGCCGTCTCGTCGGTCTCCCCCTCCCACGGCCCCCAGGCGATGGACCGGGCCGGTACACCCCGTATGCGCAGATGCTGGGCGTAGGCGTCGAGGAAGGCGGCGGAGGCGGCCTCCGTGGTTTCCCCTGCCGCGCCCAGCAAGCCCTTGGTCGAGGAGGACAGCACGAACGCGGCGAGGTCGGCGTTCCGGGTGAGCTCGTACAGTGTCCTGGCCTCGGCGGCCACGCGCCCGTCCGACGGCTCGTCCACGGCCTCCCAGGCGTGGACGACCACGCTCAAGCGGCTGGTGGCCTTGGCCAGCGCCCGCCTCAGTTTGGTGCGGTTGTCCAGGTCGCATTCGACCAGTCGGACATCGGCTCCGGCATCGGTGAGCTGTGCGCCCAGCTCGGCGGCCCGGCCGCCCTGCCCCGGCGGGGCGATCAGCAGCAGCCGGCGGACGCCGTAACCGGTCACCAGATGCCGGGCGATCGCGGCGCCGCGCCGGGTGTCCACTCCGGTGACGACCGCGGTGCCATGGGGGTCGAAGGCCACGGACACATCCCGCTCAGCGTCCGGACCCATGCCCAGACCCACGTCCAAGGCCACGCGCTCAAGCCGTGGCAGCAGCACGACGCCCGAGCGCACCGCACTCTGGGGCTCGCCCGACGCCACCGCCGCCAACAGCCCACCCGCACACGCCTCGTCACCCGGCTCGTCGAGATCGACGATGGCGATACGGCCGGGATGACTGGCCTGCAGGGAGCGCACCAGCCCCCACAGCGCGGCCTGTTCCGGGTTCGGCACGTCCTCGCCCGTGGTCGTCGCCACGGCGCTTTCGGTGGCCACCACCAGCAGCGCATCGGACAACTCGGCGGAGGCCAGCCACGTCTCGACGTCCCTCAGGACACCCTCGGTGGTGTCCGCGGAGGTCGACAGCAGGGCCACGGCGGGCGGGGGACTTCCGGCGGCCACCGCCGCTCTCAGGTCGGCCGTGTCGATGTGCTCGCCCGACTCGGTACCGTCGGAGGCCCGCAGCAGGCCGACGAGCCCGGTGGCCTGCCGTCCGAGCAGCACCCAACGGCCGGACCGGGGCCGCGATGCAGACGGCTGTGGGGCAGACGGCTGGGGGATCCACCTCGTACGGAAGAGCGCATCATGGTAGGCGTTGCCCACCGCGCGCAGCCGTGCCGGGCCGTCCAGCAGCCGGTGCCGGGTGACCTTGCCGGTCGCGGTGCGCGGGATCCGCGCGATCTCGTACAGCTCCTCGGGGACCTTGAAGTACGAGAGCCGCTCCCGGCACAGGGCGAGCGCCTGGGCCGGGTCGAAACCGCCGGGTGCGGGGACGATGAAGGCCACCGGGACTTCACCGAAGACGTCGTGCGGCTTGCCGACCACGGCCGCGTCGGCCACGCCGGGCGCCATCCGCAGGACGTCCTCCACCTCGACGGGGTGGATGTTCTCCCCGGCGCGGATGATGAGTTCCTTGAGCCGCCCGGTGACCGTCAGATAGCCGTCCCGGTCGCGGCGGGCGAGGTCGCCGGTGTGGAACCAGCCGTCCCGGAGCGCCTCGGCGGTGGCTTCGGGCTGGTTGTGGTAGCCCGCCATGATGTTCGGGCCGCGGACCCACACCTCGCCCTCGGTCCCGTCGGGCACGTCCAGACCGGTGCGGTGGTCGACCACCCGCAGGGCGAGGCCGGGGACGGGGAGCCCGCAGGAGCCCTCGACCCTGGCCCCGGTCGGCCAGTTGATGGCGATCGAGCCGGAGGTCTCGGTGCTGCCGTACGCGTCGATGAGCGGGGCCCCGAAGGCGTCCTCGACCGAGCGCCGTAGCGCCGCCGTGGTCACGGCGCCACCGACCAGGCCCACCCGCAGGTCAGGGGCGGTGAACCCGGGCGCCTTGGAGGCGCGGACGAGGTAGTGGTACAGCGTGGGGACCCCCGCGATGACCGTGGAGCGCTCCTGGCCCCACAGCTCCAGCACATCCTCGGCGGAGTGTCCGTCGGTGATCCGGGCGGTCGCTCCGACCGCCGTCACGGCCAGCACGCACACGATGTGCGAGAGGCTGTGGAACAGGGGCAGCGGCCAGAGCACACGGTCCTCGGCGGTGAGACCGAGCGCGGGTACGTACGAGGCGGCGACCGACCAGAGGCAGTTGCGCTGGGTGGCGAGCACACCCTTGGGCTTGCTGGTGGTGCCGGAGGTGAAGAGCATCCAGGCGATGTCGTCGAGCCCGTGGTCGTCGCGGGCCGGTGTGTCCGGCTCGGTGGTGGCGAACCGCTCGTAGGACAGGCAGCCCGCGGGGACCGGGTCCTCCCCCACCACCAGCACGGTCAGCGGACTCGCCCCGGGGTGCGGCCGGCGCAGCAGCGGCAGGTGGGCGGAGTCCGTGATGACGACCTGGCTGCCGCAGGCGGTGCGCAGATGCTCCAGTTCGGCCTGGGAGACGTGCGGATTGACCGGAACACCGATCCCCCCGGCGCGGACGACGGCGAAGTAGCTCTCCACCATCTCGACGCGATTGCCGAGGTACATGGCCACGCGGTCGCCCGGCAGCAGGTTCAGTCCGGCCAGATGGCCGGCGAGCCGGCGGGTGCGCGTCTCCAGCTCGGCATAGCTGATGGCGCGCCGGGCGTCGGCGTAAGCGGTCTTGGCACCGAAGCGGCGGCTCTGTTCGGTGAGGAGGTCCTGGATCGGGCGGATCAGTTCGGTGCGCAGCATGCCACCTCTACCCTCCCTGCGGTCAGGGTTCCCGGTGACGCGTCAGCGGCTTCACCCATTCCAGCTTCACACCGGAAAACGAGGAGAATCCCCTGATTCACCCCCCTCATCCCCCCTTACTTCGTGATCGCCAAACCCCCTTTGTCCCAGTCCGTTCGGCCTCCGCTGATAGGTTCACCGCACCGGAGGAGGGAGGCGCGGATGCGCTCTGCGGGCTCTGGGCGGGGGCCGGACACACCGGATGCGGATGTGCTCATCGTCGGCTACGGACCCATCGGTCAGGTGCTGTCCATCCTGCTGGCCACCCGGGGGTGGCAGGTGCTGGTCGTGGAGCGGTGGGAGAAGCCGTACACACTGCCGCGGGCGACCAGCTTCGACGGTGAGACGGCCCGGACTCTGGCGTCGCTGGGGGTGGCCGGTTCGTATCCGGAGATCGGTCTGCCGGCCGACGCCTACGACTGGCGCAACGCCGAGGGCAGATCCCTGCTACGGGTCGAGCTCGCCGAGCGGGGTGTGCACGGCTGGCCGGAGACGACCACGATGCACCAGCCCGCGCTGGAAGCGGTGCTGTGCGCCCGCGCCGAGAAGCTGCCCAACCTGCGGGTGCTGCGCGGTTACGCCGCGACGGACCTGGTGGACAGCGGCACCGGGGTCGATCTCACGGCGACGGACACGGCGGGCAGCAGCCTGCGGTGCGGCGCCTCCTGGGTGGTCGGGTGCGACGGGGCTAACAGCTTCGTCCGCGACCGCATCGGCGTGGGCCGGACGGATCTCGGCTTCTCCTTCGACTGGCTGCTGTGCGACGTGGTGCTCCACGAGCCGCGGGTGTTCTCGCCGCTCAATGTGCAGCACTGCGATCCGGCCCGGCCGACGACGGCCGTGGGCAGCGGACCGGGCCGCCGGCGCTGGGAGTTCATGCGGCTGCCTGGGGAGAGCGTGGCCGAGCTGAACCGGGCGGAGACGGCCTGGCGCCTGCTGGAGCGCTTCGATGTCACCCCGGAGAACGCCACCCTGCACCGGCACACCGTCTACAGCTTCCAGGCCGCGTGGGCGGACGAGTGGCGGCGGGGGCGGGTGCTGCTGGCCGGGGACGCCGCCCATCTGATGCCGCCGTTCACCGGTCAGGGGATGTGCGCGGGCATCCGGGATGTGCTCAATCTGTCCTGGAAACTGGATCTGGTGCTGCGGGGCGCCGCCGGTGAGGGGCTGCTGGACACCTATCCGCGAGAGCGCGTCGGCCATGTGCGGGAGGCCATCGACACGGCGGTACGGCTGGGCAAAGTGCTGTGTGTGACCGACGCCGCCACCGCCGCGAGCCGGGACGCCTCGCTGCTCGCGGGCGGCGCCGACACCGGCCGGGGCAGGCAGCACGGCGTCGCGGGCCCGCCGCTGCGGACCGGCCTGCTGTACACCGGCATCGGCACGGCGCCGGTGCCACCGGCCGGGGAGGTGATACCCCAGGGCCGGGTGCGGCACGACGGCGTGACCGGTCTCTTCGACGAGGTCGTGGGCACCGGTACGGTGCTGCTGGGGTCGGCGGATCCGACCGTGGCATTGGAGGAGTCCCAGCTCACCTTCCTCACCGGGCTCGGTACGCGGGTGGTGCACATGGTGGCGGAGGGCACCGGGGCGACACCGGGGGCCGCCGTCGACATCGACGAGGTGTATCTGCCGTTTCTGAAGGCGGCGCGGGCACGATTCCTGCTGGTGCGCCCGGACCACCACATTTACGGCGCGGCCCGCACCTCCCGGGAACTCACCGCACTCGTGGACCAGTTCAGGTCCGGGCTGTTGACGTGACCGAAGTGAGAAAAGGCTAGAGGAAGTGCGGCAGATCCTGCCGCCGCTTGACGTTGACTTTACGGAACACCCGGGTGAGGTGCTGCTCGACCGTGCTGGCGGTGATGTAGAGCTTGGCGGCGATCTCGCGGTTGGTGTAGCCCTTGGCCGCCAGTAGCGCGATCCTCCGCTCCTGTGTGGTGAGCGCGGACAGCCCGTCCTGGCGCTGATCCGCGGACATCGCGGCCTCGGGGTCGATGGGGTCGAGCGCGGCCTCCCGGCACAGGTGCTCGGCCCCGGTCTGCTTCGCCAGGTGCCAGGCGCGATGGGCCACCCGGCGGGCGTTGCGCTGGTCCCCGGTGTCCTTGAAGGCGGTGCTGAGGTCGATCAGCGCACGGGCCAGCTCGTAGTCGTCGCCACTGTCCTTGAGCATGTCGACGGCCTCGGTGAGCAGTTGCGGACGGCGGGTGACCCGGCTGACCGCCGCCAGGGTACGCAAAGACAACCCACGGTCCCGCGAGGGGCCCGGGAGCAGCCGGGCCATCTGCTCCCGTACCAGACGCTTGGCCTGGTCCTGGTCGTCCTGTGCCAGCCATGCCTCGGCCGCGCTGGTGCGCCATGGGACCACGTCGGCGCCGGGCGTGTGCCAGGTCTCGGCGAATCTGCCGCAGGCCAGGAAGTCCGCGAGCGCGGCCTGAGGGTGGTGGGTGGCCAGCCGGTAGTGGCCCCGGGCGTGCAGATAGTGCGCGCCGTAGCGGCTGTGCAGGGCCTGCTCGGGGATCGGCTGCGCCACGTACTTCTCCGCCTGCTCCAGCCTGCCGGAGCGGGTGGCGGCCAGGATGGCGCAGCCCAGCACTCCGGCCAGGCCGATGCCCCAGCCCTGGGGCGGTACGAGGGCCATGGCGCGGGCCGCCAGGTCGTGGGCGGAGATCAGGTGCCCCTGCCGCAGATGGGCCTCGGCGCGGATGGCGAGGAACTTCCCCTGCCAGGCGACGGCGTGGTGGGCGGCGGCCTCGGTCTCGAGCTTTTCGCACCAGGCATCGACCTCGTCCAGGCGGCCCGCGTGGAGCAGCGCCCGCAGGGCGAGCGCTCCTGACTCGGCGTTCCACAGCGAGCCGTGGTCGAGGTGGAAGGTGCGCAGCAGCAGTTCGGCGCGGTGCGTCCGCTGGTCGTTGCGTCCGCGGGTCAGATCGTCGGCCAGGGTGACCGCCGAAGGCAGCCATGGGTCGTGGCAGGGAGTGGCCTCCGGGGTGGCCGCGGCCACCGAATGGGCCAGTTTCCGCAGCCCGGTGTGGAGGGGGTACGCCATCGCCGCCCAGTTCGTCAGGGGCCGGATGTCCTCGGTTCCGGAGCCGGCGCCCCGATGGGCGCGTGCGCGCAGGGCGTCCAGCAGGGCGGTCAGCTCATCGAGCGCACCGGCGTTGGCCAGGCCCAGCACCAATTCGGAAACTTCCCGGCGGTCCAGGTGGCCCGCGGTGAAGTCGCGCAGCTGGGGGCGGAGATGGCGGACGGCGACCTGCGGTTTCAGCTGCCACTCCAGCCTGCTGAGCCGGGCGCGGATGCGTGCCGCTGTGGGGTCGTCGGCCCGGGTGTGCTGGGCGAGGTCCAAGCAGCTGAGCGCGGTGCTCACATCGCCGGTCGCCAGCGCCTCGTCGGAGGCCGTGACCAGCACCTCGGTGGCGCAGTCGGCACCGGGGTCCGCGGCACTCAGCAACTGCCCGGCCACCGTCAGCGCGGGTGCCCCGGCCTCGTGCAGCAGTTCGGCGGCCGCGCGGTGCAGTGCGGCCCGGCTGTCGGCGGGCATGTCCTCCAGCACGGCGGTGGCGGCCACCGGATGGCGGAACGCCTGGCCCTTGGTGAGCAGTCCGGCGCTGACCAGGGCGTGCAGGGCCCAGCCGGTCACCGTGGCATCCACCCCGGCCAGAAGGGCCACGTCCGCGACCGGCGCCGCACCGCCGAGCACGGCGAGGGCGCGCACCACGGACAGCATCGACGGCCGGGAGTGCGCCACGAGCTCGAGCAGCGCCCGTCCGTAGCCTTCGGGATAGCAGGCGCCGCCCGCCTGCTGATCGATGATCAGGGCCTGGGCGGCCAGGGGGTTGCCGCCGCTGATGCGGTGGAGCTCCGCGGTGAGCCGGGGGGATGCGGTGTGCGGTCCGAGCAGCCGGACGGCCAGGGCGTCGACTCCGCTCCGGCTCAGGGGCCTCACGGCGATCCGGTGGGCGTTGGGGCTCTGCGAGAGCAGCCCGGCCAGCAGGGGCGAACGCGGCCATCGCAGGGTGTGGTCATCGGTGAGGAGCACCAGGATGCGGGCGGAATGCAGCCAGGGGACGAGGCCGGCGAGGAAGTGCAGCGAGGGCGGGTCCAGGTAGTGGGCGTTGTCGACGCAGATCACCAAGGGGGTGGTCTCGGCCAGATGGGCCAGCTCCATGGTGAGCTTCTGGAAGACGTCGACGACCCGCGCCTCCCAGCCGCCCCCGGCTAACCGCCCATCGGTGACGGAGTGTTCGACCGCGGAGGCGAGCAGGGCGCGCACCCGGTCCCGGCTGGGCGGCGGAATCGTCATGCCGTGGAAGAGCTGGGTCACCACGCCGAACGGCAGAAGGTGCTCCCGGAGCGAGGCGGTGGCCCTCAGGACCCGGGCGCCACCCGGTTCGAGGGATTCGAGGAACTCGTGCACCAGCCTGCTCTTGCCACTGCCCAGCGGCCCGTCCACGACGGCGAGCTGCCCCTTGCCCTTCGTGGCATCGGCGAGCAGCCGGCTCAGGCCGGCCAGGATGTCATCGCGCTCGACCAGGTCGGGGAGCGCCCCGCCGGGCGCGCGGCCCCCCTCGTCTCCCCGGTCCTCCTGGTCCCTCCGGAAACCGATCGCCGACCGACCGGCGCCGACCATGGAATCGTGGCATTCCAACAAGCTCACAGGCATCCCGCTTTCTGACATTCCTCCATCCGCGCGGCCGCTCATGGGGCGTGGCCGCGCGAAAGCGCATGACGAGCAGGCAGAACTCCTCAGCGGCACAGGTGCGTTGTCCACCCTTGATGCCCGTGGCCTACCGCCAGGGGGAGAGAAATGGATGGGAAAGACGCGAGCCGGCCGGAGTCTTGTGTTTCAACAGCATGCGAACAGCGTGTGGTGGCTGTGACATGCACCGAGTAGGGGGCGATATGCACCGGGTAGGGGGCACTCTCGGGTCCTATGCGTAGGTCCCGGCGCACCGCGCTGTCAAGCGAATGAGTCGTATATCACGAAACGATCACGCCGCACTTTTCGGCCGATGCTACGTGGCCCTCGTCGCCATGGGAAGGCACCGTACGGGCGGTGTGGGCGAGGAGGTGGGGGCCGGTGATGAGGCCGAAAGTCGACGGTCCTCGGTGGGTCCCGCGTTGGTCCCGCGTGGGTCCTGCGTGCGTGGCTCGGCGTACCGCCGCCGGGCGAGGCGGACCCATGCGACGGGTCCCCCGCCCGGCACGAAGGCCCGGCGCGAAGAGGGATCAGGTCACCGCGGCTGAAGTGGCCTGATCCCCTGGAGGTGGGCGCCTCACATCACCCCGCTGAGGTCAGACCAGCTGTACCGCCTGCTCGTACGAGGGGCGCGGAAGCCGGTCCCGGAAGGCTTCGGGGCCCGGGTAGCCGATGTTGACCAGCAGGAGCGACCGCCACCGGCCATCGGGGAAGAACTCCTTGTCCACCGCCTCGGCGTTGAATCCCTTCATCGGCCCGGCCGCCAGCCCCGCCGCGCGGACGGCCAGCACGAAGTAGCCCGCCTGGAGTACCGCATTGAAGTCCATGTGGGTCTCGCGCAGTTCCTGGTTGGCCTCCAGCATCTGCTGTAACTGCGGGTTGGACGGAGCGAGGAACGGCACATACTCCGGGTAACGGGTGTCCGCGGCCAACACCGCGGTGACCGGGGCCGAGGCGGTCTGCTCCTGATTGGGCTGCGCCACCCCGGGCAGCAGCCGCTGCTTTCCTTCCTCGGTGCGTACGTACAGAATGCGCAGCGGATTGATATTCGCCGACGTCGGGGCCCATTTGAACAGTTCGTAGATGGCCCGCAGACGGTCGTCGCCCACTGGCTTGTCGCTGAAGTCATAGGCCGTCTTGGCCTCGGTGAAGAGAAGTTTCCGCCCCTCGGGTGAGAGTGCGTACAAGGGCTGATCGATATCGGGGGCCAGGGTGCTGTCCGACATGGTCGTTCCAACTCCTTACTCAGGTAGGGCGATTGCGCACACAGCGTACGCGTACGAGGTGTGCGGTGGCCGGGGACTCGGTCAGGTGGGCCGGTGGTGTGGGCCGGTGGTGTGGGGTAGGCGGCGTGGTCTACCGCCGCGCGGATCATGTGTGGCACGCTCTTGGCATGATGCCGACGGCGCGTCCCATCGGAAAGCAGGCGTTCCCTTGAGGGCCGCCGTGCTGGCGGAGCCCGGCGCGCTGTCCGTGGTGTCCGTGCCGGAGCCGTCCTGCGGGCCGGAGGATGTGCTGATCCGTATGCGGGGCACGGGGCTGTGCGGCTCCGACCTCGCGGTGCACGCGGGACGCCGGCGACCACCGAGCCTGCCCTGGGTCCTGGGTCACGAGGGGGCGGGGCGGATCGTCGAGCTGGGCCGTCAGGTCAGCGGTCTGCGCATCGGCCAGGACGTGGTCATCGAACCGGACTACTGCTGTCTGGCGTGCGAACCCTGCCACGCCGGGCGGACGTCGGCCTGTGAGGGCCGGGCCGCCGTGGGACTGACGGTCCCCGGTCTGCTGAGTGACTATGTGGTGGCCCCGGCCGCGTTCGTGTGGCCGGTCGCCCCACATCTGCCCCTCGAGGACCTGGTCTGTGTGGAACCCGCGACGGTGGCACGGGCGGCGATGCGGCGCTCGGGGATCGCACCGGGGCAGAGCTGCCTGGTGATCGGGGCCGGTTCCCAGGGTCTGCTGCTGTGCCAGGCGCTGGTCGACCACGGGGTGACGGTGTTCGTCCAGGAGCCCAACGAGGCCAGGCTCGACCGCGCGTGTTCCCTCGGCGCGAAGCCCCTGCCGCCGGACGCGGACGGGCTCCCGTGTCTCTTCGAGACCTCCGGAGCCCCCGGCGTCGTCGAGCAGGGGCTGCGACGGCTCGCCAAACACGGCACCGCCGTGCTGATCGGGATGAACACCGCCCCGCTCGGGGTCTCGCCGCGCGATCTGGTGGCGGGGCAGATCACCCTCATCGGCAGCATGATCTACGACCATCCGGTGGACTTCGCACAGACAGTCAGCGCCCTGCAGTCCCAGACCCCACCCCGGCTCGGCGCGGTGGTCAGCGACGGCTACCCCCTCGACAACGTCCAGGAGGCGTTCACCGCCGCGTACACCGCGTCGGGAAAGGTATGGGTCGACCTGTCCTGAGCCGTCGGAGCGGTGACCGCCCTGGCGGCGGGCGCGGCCGACGGACTCAGGGGCGCTCCGCCGGGGCGGTGGCCGGAGCCGCCGCCGGAGCCGGGACAGCGAGCTCGCGCGCATCGCCCAGGGCCGCTCTGGAGACCTCCTCGCCCTGGGACAGACACTCGATCAGGTAGTCGCCGGTCTCCGGGTCGAGGGTCACGCCATGGGTCTCGCTGCGGAATCCGGGAAAGCGCCGGTCGAACGTCTCCAACGCGGTCAGATAGCGCAGCAATGGACCGTCGGGCGTGCCGATGCCCTCGCCGGGCATCAGCACCGGGATACCGGGTGGAGTGACGGTGACCATGGCCGCGGCCACCCGTCCCGCTGCCTCGGAAAGCCGCACCCGCTCGGTGCCGCCGCGGATGAGTCGCTGGTAGCAGAGCTGTGGCGGGACGACCGGCTCCGGCAGCTCCTGGAAGGCGGTGTCCAGCAGCTGGACCAGACTCACCTCACGAAGCTGGTCGTGCATCTCCTGGCACAGCTCACGCAGGGTCCGGCCGGTGTAGCGGCCGGGGTACGCGGCGACCAGGTCGGGCAGGACGCGGTCCAGCGGTGCGTCCTCGTCGTAGAGGGCCTTGAAGTCCATCAGGGCGTCCAGCAGCGTTCCCCATTTGCCCTTGGTGATGCCCATGGAGAACAGGACCAGGGTGGTGTAGCTGTCCGTCTTCTCGACCACTACGTGCCGAGTCGCCAGATAGGAGGTGAGGACCCGGGCGGGGATGCCCCAATCGGCCATCCGTCCGCTTGCGTCGATCCCCGGGCAGGTCACGGTGACCTTGAGCGGGTCGAGCATGCAGTAGCCCTGGCTGAGCCCCGGGAAACCGTGCCATTCGGCATCCGGTTCCAGCTCCCAGCACGAGGGGTCCGTGCGCAGCAGCTCGGCCGGGGCCTCGTCGAAGGGCAGCCGCTCACCGCTGGCCGGGTCGGTCACCGTCTCCGGCTGCCAGATTCCGAAGAACCAGGTGGGGCGGTCCCCGGCGGCCTTGATACGGCGCCCGATCCGCACCACCGACTGGCGGAAGCGGACCGCCTCGGCCACCGCCTCGTCGATCAGCCAGTGGCCCTGTGGCCCGTCCATCATCGCGGTGGCGACATCCAGGGAGGCGATCATCGGATACAGCGGCGAGGTGGTGCCGTGCATCATGAACGCCTCATTGAACCGGTCGTGCTCCACCGGGGCCCGGGGCGCGGGTTTGATGTGCACCATGGCGCTCTGCGAGAGCGCGGCCAGCAGCTTATGGGTGGACTGGGTGGCGAAGACGGTGGGCCGGTCCGGGCCGGGGAAGGTGTCGGGCCCCACCGACATGCCATAACGCCCGGCGTACAGGGGGTGGAAACGGGCGTAGGCGAACCATGCCTCGTCGAAGTGGACCCGTGGGGTGCTGGCCGCGAGCCCTCGGGCGGTCTGCACGGCGTCGTAACACAGCCCGTCGTAGGTGGAGTTGGTGAAGACCGCGTACTGGG
Organism: Streptomyces yongxingensis; assembly: GCF_055597465.1. Lineage (NCBI taxonomy): Bacteria > Bacillati > Actinomycetota > Actinomycetes > Kitasatosporales > Streptomycetaceae > Streptomyces > Streptomyces yongxingensis. The sequence continues at coordinate 9,829,163 of NZ_CM145717.1, read as the reverse complement.
CCTCGGCGGAGAGCGCGCCGCGCGTCAGCGGGTTTCCCGCGATCCGGGCGGCCACCGTGCCCGCCTGGATCTCATCCGGGGGCAGCGGCCCGGACAGTCCGTAGCCGTTGCGGGTGGGGATCAGATAGACCGGCCGGGCGCCCGAGACGACCAGACCGTGCAGCACCGACTTGTGACAGTTCCGGTCCACCAGGGCGATCTCGTCCCGGGTGACGCTGAAGTGGCCGACCAGGCGGTCACAGGTGGAGTCGCCGTGGAGGACGAAGTAGGTGAGGTCGGCGCCGAAGACCCGGGCGGCGTTCCGCTCCGCGTCGCCGATCGGGCCCGTGTGCTCGAACAGCGAACCGAGCGCCTCGACCGAGATCGACAGATCGCTGCGGAAGAGCCGCTCCCCGAAGTAGTCGTGGAAGGCGCGGCCCACCGGTGACTTCAGAAAGGCGACGCCACCGGAGTGGGCCGGGGTGTGCCATGAGTACTCATGCGTATCGTCGAAGCGGCGCAGCGCCTTGAAGAACGGCGGCAGGACGGCCTCGCGGTAGGCGCGGGCGGCGCTGGAGATCCGCCCGGCGATGAAGGCCGCGGTGTCCTCTGTGGGCCAGACATAGCCGACCACGGTCTCCGACACATCCATAGCGGCAGTTCTTCAAGGCTCTCATCGGCCGCGATCAGGAAGACCGGCAGATTCTGGAACCGCCGGCCGACCTGGCGCAGCACCGCGGCGCCACCCGGCTCACCGCCCCGTTCGCCGCGCGGTGGGCCGTCCGCTTCGCCGTCCGCGCCGCCGCGCGAGTCGAGCCCCCAGTCCACCAGCGCGGCGGCCAGACCGGCCTCGGTGCGCAACACCGTCCGGGCATCGGCGCCGGTACCGGCCCATCGCACCGCGAAACCGCCGGCTTCCAGCTCTTTGCGGATCCTGCGCAGCTGCTCGGCTCCGACCGTGTCGTCCCCGGGGTGCTCCCGCACCGCGAACAGAACCGTGTCGCCCGCCATATCCCCCTCCTCGACGCGCCTCCCCTGTCCGTCCAGTGTTCAGGAACAGACCGGCACATGGGGGGATGCAACTGGAAGACCACACGAAGGAAGGAAAATCACCCCGGATGGGATCCTGGAGCCGCGGCGGCTCACTCGGCTCGCGCGTCCAGACGCAGCACACTCCCCTCCCCGTTGGCCGATACGAGGAGGGCCCCGTCCGGAGCGACGGCGAGCCCGGCGAACTGGCGCGGGCGGCCGGGGACTCCGGGGATCGGCTCGGGTTCGGTGCGGGTGATGCCGGGCGGCAGGCCGACCGCCAGGTCCTCGGCCTCGATCCTGCTCTCCCCCGTGGCGAGCGGGATCGCCCGCAGCCGCCGGTGCGCGACCTCCACCGTGAACAGCTCGTCGCCGCGCACGGCCAGCCCCTGTGGTTCGCCGAGCCCGTCCGCGACGACCACGGCCTCGCCGTCCTCCAGCCGGAGCACCGCGCCGCGCCGGTCGTCGCTGACGTAGCAGCGCCCTCGGCCGTCGAAGGCGACGTCCAGGGGGTGGTCGAGTCCCTCGGCGAGCACACTGAGCGTGTCGGTGTCGTCGATGCGCAGGATGCGGCCGGCACCGGTCTCGGCGACCACGAGGGCGCCGTCCGGCGCGACCGCGATTCCGGTGGGCTGGTCCAGCCCGGTCGCGCGCACCCGGGCGGTCCTGTTCACGGGGTCGTGGGTGCGCACATCGCCGAGTTGGGAGGTGAGGTGCAGCAGACCGTCGTCGGCGGTGACGTTGTGCACGGCGTACATCAGCTCGTGGGTGACGACACCGGGCTCCTGCCCATCCTCGCCGGAGCCGCGACCGGAGTCGTGGCCGGAGACATCCGGGCTCGCCAGCCGGAAATGGTCGGCCGCGTACACCGTGCCACCGAGGTCGACCGTGATGCCGAAGGGCCCGTCGAACCCCTGCGGGACCACCACCCGGGTCCGGCCGTCGGTGTGCACCTCCGCGATCCCGCCACTGGCGAAGCTGGACACGAACATCCGGTTCTCGTGGTCGAACGCGGCGTTGTCCAGCCCCACGATGCCGGTGGCGACGACCGACCGGGCCCCGGTGTTCAGATCGATACGGGTCACCACCCCGGCCCTGCCACGGGACAGGACGACGAGGACACCACCCCGGTCGAACCGCACCGCGACCGGGTCGTCCACCTCCTCGGCCACCAGCTCGGGCACCCCGCCGTCGGGCGGGATCCGCCAGACCTGGTTGCGCATCATCTGCGGGTAGTACAGGCAGCCGTCCGGGCCGAGTTGCATCGCGTTGCCCAGGGCCAGGCCGTCGGTCAGCACCACCGGGTCGCCGCCGTCCGGGAACAGCTCCATCAGGCGGCCGTTCATCTTCATCTCGTTGACGAAGAGGCGGTCGCCGACGCAGGTGATGCCGTTGGGCACCGACACCTGGTCGGAGACGAGCGTGTACGCGCCCTCGGAGCCGCGCCGCCACACCCGGCCGGGGGTCAGATCGGCGATGTACATCGAACCGTCCGCCCCGAAGGCCAGGTCGTCCGGCGCCTCCACCGGGCCGTCGAGCGGCACCACCACCTCGATGTCACCCGAGGCCGGGTCCACGGCGCTGATCTGTCCGGCGAGGAACTGCGCCACGTACAGCCGCCCGTCGGGGCCGAAGGTGACGCCGTTGGAACCCCACAGCCGGTTCGCCCGGGTGAGTCGTCGCACCTCCAGGCGGTCGCTCGTGGCCTGCGTACGGCCGGTGTCGTCGAACCGGCTGGGGTGCATGGTCGCTCCTTGTACGTAAGTGGCACACATCGGTGTCAGACGACCAGGACATCGTCCATGCCGCCGTTTGCGCGCCAGTGCCTGAGCAGTTCGTGGAAGGCGATCGGCCCGTCGCCGAAGGACTCGCTGCGCTCCCTCGGCATGCCCTCGTTGTTGTAGTAGCCGGGGGTGCACTCGGCATGGAAGGCGTACAGGTCCGCCGCCTTCTCACGGATCGTGGCGCGCCACGCCGACTCGGCCTCGGCGGTCGGCTCGACATACCGGGCCTCGCGCTTGCGTGCCTCGGCGAGCACCTCGGCGACATGAATGGCCTGCTCATCGAGGATGTGCACATAGTTGACGGCGCTGGCGTTCTGCAGCGGGCCGAGCTGGAAGAGGTTGGGGAAGCCGTGGCTGTAGAACCCGTGCAGGGTCCTCGGACCGTCCTTCCAGGACTCGGTCAGGGTGACCCCGCCCCGGCCGTACACCGGGAGCTGTCCGGAGGTGACCCCGGAGCGGCCGACCTCGAAACCGGTGGCGAAGATGACGCAGTCGACCTCGTACTCGGCGCCGCCCACCACGACCGCGTTCTCGGTGATGCGCTCGACTCCCCCGTGGTCGGCCGTGTCCACCAGCGTGACATTGGGCCGGTTGAAGGTGTCCAGATAGGTGTCGCTGAACGTGGGGCGCTTGCACATATAGCGGTACCAGGGCTTGAGCGCGTCGGCCGTCGCCGTGTTCTCGACGATGGAGTCCACGCGGGTGCGGATGGCGTTCATCTTCTGGAAGTCGGCGATCTCATAGAGTTGCTCCCGCTCCTCGGGCGGGATGTCCGCGTAGCTGTCGGTGGGGACGAGCTTCTGCTGCAGCCGCGCGGTGCTGGTCCAGCCGTCGTTCACCAGGTCCTCGTCCACCTGGCCGCCGGTGACGATCCTGAGGAAGTTGTCCCGGCGGCGGCGCTGCCAGCCGGGCGTCAGCGACGCGGCCCACTCCGGATCGGTGGGGCGGTTGCCGCGCACATCGACCGAGGAGGGGGTGCGCTGGAACACATACAGCTGCCGGGCGTCCCGCCCCAGATGCGGTACGGCCTGGATGGCGGTGGCTCCGGTGCCGATGAGGGCCACGCGCTTGTCGGCGAGTTTATGGAGGTTTCCGTTCGCGTCGCCGCCGGTGTAGTCGTAGTCCCAGCGGCTGGTGTGGAACATATGCCCCTTGAAGGTCTCGATCCCAGGGATTCCAGGGAGCTTCGCCTGGCTGAGTGTGCCGCTCGACACCACCACATGGCGCGCCCGCATGCGGTCGTCGCGGTCGGTGTGGACGATCCACTCCGACTCGGCTTCGTCCCAGCGCAGTTCGGTCGCCCGGGTCTGGAAGCAGACGTCGCGGTAGAGGTCGAAGTGGCGCCCGATCGCCCGCGCGTGCTGTCTGATCTCCTCCCCCGGCGCGTACTTCCACTTCGGCACGTACCCGACCTCTTCGAGCAGTGGCATGTAGACGTACGACTCGATATCGCAGTGGATGCCCGGATAGCGGTTCCAGTACCAGGTCCCGCCGAAGTCCCCGCCCTGCTCGATCACGCGGATCTCCCGCACACCGGCCTGCCGCAGCCGCGCACCGGCGAGCAGACCGCCGAATCCGCCACCGACGATCAGCACCTCGACCCGGTCGTGCAGCGGCTCCCGGGTGAACCCGGGCTCCACATACGGGTCTTGTGCGTACGAGCCGAATTCCCCGGCGATGCGGCGGTATTGCTTGTTGCCGTCGGGGCGGATCCGGCGGTCGCGCTCGGCCCGGTACTTCGCCCGCAGGGCGTCCGGGTCGAATCCCAGCTCCTCGGCGTCCGGGGAGGTGGTGGCGGTGGGCGGGCGATGGGGGGTGGGCATAGGGGGTCCTCGGGCCTCTGGCGTCGGAAGGTGTGCGGGGCTCGGATGCCGTCCGGAACTCGGATGCCATCCGGGGCGTTGACCGGCGGCTGATCGGTCGGCGCCTGACCGGCCACGGCTGATCGGCAGGCGGCTGATCGGCGGCGCGGGCTCAGCCTCACAGAAACGTTCCCAGTGCGCAAGCTTTCCCAATGGGCAAGAATCGGCCGTCTCCCGTATGCTCATCGGCGATGACTACCGGCCTGCGCGAGCGCAAGAAGGCGGCGACCCGCCAGTCGCTGCACGACGCCGCCGTGCGCCTCGCCGCCGAGCACGGCGTCGAGAGCCTCACGGTGGAGGCCATCGCCGATGCCGCCACCGTCTCCCGGCGCACCTTCTCCAACTACTTCGCCAGCAAGGAGCAGGCGCTGCTGCACCACGACCGGGCGCGCACGGTCCGGCTGGTCGAGCTCATCCGCGCCCGCCCGGCGCGGGAATCCCTGATGGCGGCGGTCATCGGCGCCGCCGAGCAGCACGCCACCGAGTTCACCGCCGACCCGGAGCAGGAGGAGCGCTACCGGACCCTGCGCCTGCACCCGGCGCTGCTGCCCGAGCTGGTCGCCACCTACGCCGCCGCCGAACGCGATCTCGCCGTGGCCGTCGAGGAGCGCCTCCCCGCCGGACCGGACACGCCCCTGCGGGCCCAGGTCCTCGCCGCGACCCTCCTCGCCGCCTTCCGCGTCGTCGGGCAGACGGCTCTCGAACGCCGCGAGCGCGACGCCGTGGACCTCCTCCGCCAGGCGCTCGCCATCACCCGTGAGGGCTTCCACTGACCGGTTTTCCCTGGCCGCGCGGACGACAACGTCAAGCGTGGCCGGATCTGAGCGGCCCTCGATAGGCATCGCCTATCGAGATGATCAGAATCATATCTTGGCCCTTTTGACCCGCCGGGTTCTACCGTCGTGTTCATGGCATTGACAACGCGGCCGGAACAGCGTCCGACGCGGGCGGAGCGGCGGCCGTCCATGGCGCTCAATTTCTGGCACTCGACCCTCGGCAAGAAGATCGTCATGGGCGCGACCGGTCTGATCATGATCGGCTATCTCTGCGTCCACCTGCTCGGGAACATGAAGATCTTCTTCGGTCCCGGGGAGTTCAACGCCTACGGACACTGGCTGCGTGTCATGGGAGCCCCCGTTCTGCACCATGAGTGGGGCCTGTGGATCGCCCGGATCGTCCTCCTGGCCGCGGTGATCCTGCATGCCGTGTCCGCCTACCAGCTGAGCCGGCGCGACATCAAGGCCCGCCCGCAGAAGTACGTCCACACCAAGCCACGGATGAGCTATGCCACCCGGACCATGCGCTGGGGCGGGGTGATCCTGGGCCTGTTCATCATCTGGCACATCCTGGACCTCACCACCGGCACCACGCACTCCGGCGGATTCCAGGAGGGCCATCCGTACCAGAACGTGGTGGACACCTTCTCCACCTGGTACGGGAACGTCATCTACATCGTGGCGATGCTGGCCATGGGCATGCACGTCCGACACGGCTTCTGGAGCGCCGCGCAGACCCTCGGCGCGGGCAACCACGCCCGTGACCGTGCCCTCAAGGCCATCGCCAACGCCCTGGCGATCGTTCTCACCGCCGGGTTCATCTCCATACCCGTCGGTGTCATGACCGGAGTGGTGAGCTGACCATGACCTCGTACAGCGAATACACCGAGTACACCGTCGGCGAGCCGATCCAGGACGACCAGGCCCCGTCCGGGCCGGTCCACGAGCGCTGGGACACCCGCCGCTTCCAGGCCAAGCTGGTCAACCCCGCCAACCGCCGCAAGCACACCATCATCGTGGTGGGCACCGGGCTGGCCGGTGGCGCCGCCGGCGCCACCCTGGCCGAGCAGGGCTACCACGTGGTCCAGTTCTGCTACCAGGACTCGCCGCGCCGGGCCCACTCCATCGCCGCCCAGGGCGGGATCAACGCGGCGAAGAACTACCGCAACGACGGCGACTCGATCCACCGGCTGTTCTACGACACCGTCAAGGGCGGCGACTTCCGCGCCCGCGAGTCCAATGTCCACCGCCTGGCGCAGATCTCGGTGGAGATCATCGACCAGTGCGTGGCCCAGGGCGTGCCCTTCGCCCGCGAGTACGGCGGTCTGCTGGACACCCGCTCCTTCGGCGGTGTGCAGGTCTCCCGCACCTTCTACGCCCGCGGCCAGACCGGCCAGCAGTTGCTGCTCGGCGCCTACCAGGCGCTGTCCCGCCAGATCGCGGCGGGCAATGTGGAAATGCACGCCCGCACCGAGATGCTGGACCTGATCGTGGTCGACGGGCGGGCGCGTGGCATCGTCGCCCGCGATCTGGTGACCGGCCGGATCTCCACGTACTTCGCCGACGCGGTGGTGCTGGCCAGCGGCGGCTACGGCAACGTCTTCTACCTGTCGACGAACGCCATGAACTCCAACGCGACCGCCATCTGGCGGGCGCACCGGCGCGGCGCGTACTTCGCCAACCCCTGCTTCACCCAGATCCACCCGACCTGCATCCCACGCTCCGGGGACCACCAGTCCAAGCTGACCCTGATGAGCGAGTCGCTGCGCAACGACGGCCGGATCTGGGTGCCCAAGGCGAAGGGCGACACCCGTCCGCCCGCCGAGATCCCCGAGGACGAGCGCGACTACTACCTGGAGCGGATCTACCCGTCGTTCGGCAACCTGGTGCCGCGCGACATCGCCTCCCGCGCCGCGAAGAACGTCTGTGACGAGGGCCGTGGCGTCGGCCCCGGTGGCCAGGGCGTCTATCTGGACTTCGCCGACGCCATCGCCCGGATGGGCCGCAAGGCGGTCGAGGAGAAGTACGGCAACCTCTTCGACATGTACGAGCGGATCACGGCGGAGAACCCGTACGAGGTCCCGATGCGCATCTACCCCGCGATCCACTACACGATGGGCGGACTGTGGGTCGACTACGACCTGCAGACCACCGTGCCGGGGCTGTTCGCGATCGGCGAGGCCAACTTCTCCGACCACGGTGCCAACCGGCTCGGCGCCTCCGCGCTGATGCAGGGCCTGGCCGACGGCTACTTCGTTCTGCCGTCGACCATCAACGACTACCTGGCCCGCAACCCGCACAAGGACGAGGTCGACGCCTCCCACCCGGCGGCCGTGGAGGCGGTGCGGGAGACCGAGGACCGGCTGGCCAGGCTGCTGGCCGTGGACGGCGACCGCACCCCCGACTCCTTCCACCGCGAGATCGGCGAGCTGGTCTGGGAGTTCTGCGGCATGGCCCGCACCGAAGAGGGGCTGCGCAAGGCGCTGGACCGCATCCCGCAGATCCGCGAGGAGTTCTGGCGGCGGATCAAGGTGCCGGGCACCGGCGAGGAGTTCAACCAGTCGCTGGAGAAGGCCAACCGGATCGTGGACTACCTGGAGCTGGCCGAGCTGATGTGCCTGGACGCCCTGCACCGGGCCGAGTCCTGCGGCGGCCACTTCCGCGAGGAGTCCCAGACCCCCGACGGTGAGGCGGCCCGCAAGGACGAGGAGTTCTCCTACGCCGCGGCCTGGGAGTTCACCGACACCGGCACCGCCCCCGTGCTCCACAAGGAGCACCTGACCTTCGAATACGTCCACCCCACTCAGCGGAGCTACGCATGAAGCTCACCCTGCGCGTCTGGCGCCAGAAGAACCCCGACACCCCCGGTGCCATGGCCACCTACGAGCTCGACGGCGTCTCCCAGGACATGTCCTTCCTCGAGATGCTCGACGTCCTCAACGAGGAGCTCATCGTCAAGGGCGAGGAGCCGGTGGCCTTCGACCACGACTGCCGTGAGGGCATCTGCGGCGCGTGCAGCCTGGTGATCAACGGTGACGCCCACGGCCCGGAGCGCACCACCACCTGCCAGCTCCACATGCGGTCCTTCCAGGACGGCGACACCATCGACATCGAGCCGTGGCGCGCCTCCGCCTTCCCGGTCATCAAGGACCTGGTGGTGGACCGCTCCGCGTTCGACCGGGTGATCCAGGCCGGTGGCTACATCACCGCCCCGACCGGGTCCGCGCCGGAGGCACACGCCACTCCGGTGCCCAAGGCGGACGCGGACTACGCGTTCGAGCACGCCGAGTGCATCGGCTGCGGCGCCTGCGTGGCGGCCTGCCCCAACGGCGCGGCGATGCTGTTCACCTCGGCCAAGGTCAACCATCTCAATGTGCTGCCCCAGGGCTCGCCCGAGCGGGAGACCCGGGTGCTGGACATGGTGGCCCAGATGGACGCCGAGGGCTTCGGCGGCTGCACCCTGACCGGTGAGTGCGCCACGGCCTGCCCCAAGGGCATCCCCCTGTTCTCCATCACCGCGATGAACAAGGAGTGGCTGCGGGCGACCCGCAAGGTCAAGCGCTGACCCCACTCCCCCCGAACGGCACCCCTCGACAACGCTCCGTGGATGGGGTGTCCCGGCGGCGGAGGTCTTTCCGGACGCTAGACCTCCGCCGCCGCCCGCACATCCGGGGCGGTGGCTCCGGTGCCATCGGCTCACATACCCGCCGCCCAGCGGCTAGGTTGAGCGCATGTACGCCATGCGACTCTCCCGGCGGGTGAACGCTCCGCGCTCCGCCGTCTACCGCGCGCTCCTCGACGCGAGCGCCGTCGCGGCCTGGCGGGTGCCCGAGGGCATGACCAGCCGGGTGCACGAGTTCGACCCCCGCGAAGGGGGCGCCTTCCGCATCTCCCTCGTCTACGACGACCCGGCGAGCACCGGCAAGTCGAGCGGCCATACGGACACCTACCACGGACGCTTCACCCGGCTGGTGCCGGACGAGCGGGTGGTCGAGGTGCTCGAGTTCGAGACCGCGGACCCCGCCCTGCGCTCCACGATGACGATGACGACCACGCTCACCGACGCGGAGGGCGGCGGCACGGACGTCCACCTCCTGCACGAGGGAATCCCCGACGCCGTACCGGCCGCCGACAACGAACTGGGGCAGCGCATGGCCCTGGACAAGCTGGCCGAGCTGGTCGAGACGGGCGGGGCGCCTCGGTAAGAGGCCCCGCGGCTACCGCCGGCCGCGCTCGAAGAACGCCTGGGCCAAGCCGTCGAGTACATGTCCCAGGCGGCGGTCGAAGGCGTCCCGCGGATCGGTGGGCCGGGGGGCCTCCCGCAGGGCGCGCGCGGAGAGCGGGTACTCACCGCTCTCCGCGGCCTGGTCCAGGAACGAGGGTCCGGGCGCGCCGGTCTCGCTCCCGTCGGCCCGGCGCTGTCGGGCCCCGTGCCGGCGGGCCTCGGCGAAGGCATGGCCCTGGACGAAGGCGAGCAGGGTCCGCCAGGCGTCGAGCATGTCACCAGTGTCCAGCCCATGGCCGTCCAGAAGCGCCAGGGTGGACTCCGTCATCGCCAGCGTGCCCGGCCCGAAGTCCTCGGCGTTGAGGGCGTGTCGGGCCAGCCAGGGGTGGCGCAGTGTCACCTGGCGGATGCGGTGGGCCGCTTCGGTGAGGTCGGCACGCCAGTCGCCGGTCGGGGGCGGGGCGATGGCCTCGGCGCTGACCCGGTCGACCATGAGGGTGATCAGGTCGTCACGGCTGTCGACATAGCGATAGAGGGACATGGCGCCCGCGCCGATGTGCTCGGCGACCTTCCGCATGGTCACCGCGTCGAGCCCTTGGGTGTCCGCGACCTCGATGGCGGCGACCGCGATGGCCTCGTAGGACAGCGCGGCTCGTGGCGCCTTCGCCGGTTGCGCGACCTTCTCCCAGTTCACCATGAGCAGTGATCGTACGCTAGCGTACGCTGTACCCGCCGCGTACGGCGTACGCGACCTTGCCTCGTGCCCTCCTCGGCCCGCGCCGTCCCGACATCTGGAGCGCCACCATGGACACCACCGCCCCCGCCACCGACTGCGATGTGCTGGTCGTGGGCGCCGGTCCGACCGGCCTCACCGCCGCCTGCGAACTCGCCCGACGCGGTGTCAGTGTCCGCGTCGCCGACAGTGCGGCGGCCCCCTTCAACGGCTCGCGCGGCAAGGGGCTGCAACCCCGCACCCTGGAAGTCCTGGACAACCTCGGGGTGGCGGGGCGCCTGATCACCCTCGGCCGCTTCCGCATGCCGGTCCGGCTCCACGACGCCGACGGCACCTTCCGGGACGTGGACCTCAGCGGCGGCGCCGAGCCGACGCCCGACAGCCCGTACGCCCGCACCCTGCTGATCCCGCAGTGGCGGGTGGAGGAGACCTTGCGCGAGCACCTGGACCAGCTGGGCACCGAGGTGGAGTGGAACAGCCCGGTCGCCGATCTGGTGCGGCACACCCGCCATGTCGAGGTGGTGTTCGCCGACAGTGCACGCGCCACGGCCCGCTATGTGATCGGCGCCGACGGCGGCTCCGGGACGGTCCGCCGCCTGCTGGACGTCGCGTTCCTCGGCGAGACCGACGAGGACGAGCGGATGCTGCTCGGCGATGTCCGGCTGGACGGCCTGGACCGCGACCACTGGCATATCTGGCAGGGCCCCCAGGGCGGTTCGGTCGCGCTGTGTCCGCTGCCGGCCACCGACACCTTCCAGATCCAGGCGCCCGTCGCCCCCGGCGACACCGGCGAACCGACCCTCGAGACCTTCCAGCGCATCGTGGACACGCTGATCGGGCCGGACGCGGTGCGGCTGCGCGAGGCCACATGGCTCTCGCGCTGGCGGCTGAACGTCCGTATGGTCGACCGCTACCGCGTGGGCCGGGTCTTCCTCGCCGGGGACGCCGCACACGTCCACTCCCCCGCCGGCGGCCAGGGTATGAACACCGGCATCCAGGACGCCGTCAATATCGGCTGGAAGCTGGCCGCCGTGCTCCACGGCGCCGACGAGTCACTCCTGGACACCTACCAGGCCGAGCGGCTTCCGGTGGCGGCGGCCGTGCTCGGCCTGTCCTCCCGCCTCATGGGACAGGGCGTCGGCGAGCACGGCGAGGACGCCGAGCGGATGCTGCAGACGGGCCACACCTACCGTGGCGGGCCCCTCGCCCCCGCCGGGCCCGCGGATGCGGAGGGGCCGAGCGCCGGGGACCGCGCACCCGACGCTCCCTGCCACCGGGCCGACGGGCGGCGGGTGCGGCTGTTCGACCTCCAGCGCGGCGGTCACTGGACGCTCTACGGATTCGGGGTACGGCCCCGGCCACCGCACCCCGCGGTCCGCGCCGTGGCCATCGACGGCGAGATCGGTGGCGAGATCACCGACACCGGCGGCCACGCCCGGCGGGCGTACGCCGCCACCGACGGCGAGTGCGTCCTGGTCCGCCCCGACGGGCACATCGCCATCCGCAGCCACGATCAGGCGGCCATCGACGCCTACCTTCGCCCCGTCCTTCACCCTTTCCCCTAGGCCGCGCGGGCAGCGCGGACCACCCCGGTATCAGCTCATGCGGGCCGATCGTCGCCGAAGGAGTTCAGGTGGGCGGTGAGGTCGTCGACGAAGCGCGCGAGAAGGCGGCCGAACACCTCGCGGTCATCGGGGCTCCAGCCGGCGAGGGCGTCGCTGAACCATCCGAGGACGGTCCGCATATAGCGGTCGGTGGCCACCGCTCCCTCGGCGGTCGGCTCGATGAGCCGGGCGCGCTGATCGTCCGGATCGGTGACCCGGCGGACCAGCCCCCGCCGCGCCAACTCGTTGACCTGCCGGGTGACATGGGGCCCGACCACCTGCAGCCGCGCGGCGATCTCCCCCACGCGCAGTGGGGTGCCCGCCAGATGCAGGGCGACCAGCACCGACATCCCGGGGCGGTCCACCGATACGCCGGCGGCCTCCATGGCGCGCTCGGTCACCCGGCCCCGGTTCACGGCGCCGCTGAGCTGCGCCAGACGGGGCAGCATGGCCAGCAGGTCGTGTTCGCGGTCGCCGCCCTGCCCGGCCTCCGGTCCCTCGGCGGTCATGCCCGGCCTCCACATCTACCTAAGTTAGGTATATAGTCTTCTCACCAACCCCGCACCTCGCGGGTTCTTCACGGCCAGAAAAAGGATACCTGAGTTAGGTATGTGTTCAGGCTCTCCCCGCGGGAGGGCCGGAGAGGAGCGCCCATGGGCGCCATGAACACCGCACCGCGGCGCACGGTCCTGGTCTCCGGCGCCAGCATCGCCGGTCCCGCGCTGGCCTACTGGCTCCGCCGGTACGGCTTCGCGGTCACCCTCGTCGAGAAGGCGGCCGCACTGCGCGGCGGCGGCTACCCCATCGACATCCGCGGTACCGCGGTCGAGGTCGTCCGGCGGATGGGGGTGCTCCCCCGGCTCCGGGAGGCCCACGTCGGCATCCGCCGGATCTCCTTCCTCGACGAGGGAGGCGATCCGATCGCCGCCCTCCGGCCCGAGGCCATCTCCGGCGGCGAGGAAGGCCATGACCTCGAAATCCCCCGCGGAGAGCTGGCCGAGATCCTCTACGGCGCGATCCGCGACGACGTCGAGATCCTCTTCAACGACTCCGTCGCCACCCTCCACGACCACGACGGCGGGGTGGACGTGACCTTCCGCGGCGGCGCCCGGCGCACCTTCGACCTGGTCATCGGCGCCGATGGCATCCATTCGCGGACCAGGAGCCTGGCCTTCGGCCCCGAGGAGCCCTACCACCGCTACCTCGACCACTGCTTCGCCGGGTTCACCATGCCCAACCACCTGGGGCTCGCACACGAGGGGCTCACCTGGAACGTCCCGGGCCGGACCGCCGTCCTCTACGCGCCCCGCGACGACGACCGCGTGCACGCCTTCCTCAGCTTCCTGCGCCCCGAACCGCCCTTCGACGCCTTCCGCGACCCCGCCGCCCAGCGCGACCTCGTGGCCGAGGTGTTCTCCGGATACGGATGGGAGGTCCCGCGCATGGTCGCCGCCATGCGCGACAGCGACGACCTCTTCTTCGACGTGGTCAGCCAGATCCATATGCCGCGGTGGTCCACGGGCCGGGTCGCCCTGGTCGGCGACGCCGCCTACGCGCCGTCGTTCTTCTCCGGCCAGGGCTCGAGCCTGGCGCTGGTCGGCGCGTACGTCCTCGCCGGTGAACTGGCCGCACACGCCCACCACGACGACGCCTTCGAGGGGTACGAGCGCACCCTGCGGTCGTTCGTCGAGAGGAACCAGGGCCTCGCCGGCGAAGGAGGCGCCGGCGTCTTCCCTCGCACCGCCGAGGACCTGGCCCGGCGCGACAAGGCGCTGCGCGAGCCGTCCGCCGTGCTCAGCAGCGCCGGGCGGGACGCGCATTCGGCGCTGAACCTCCCCGGCTACGACGGCTCCGACGCCCCATGAGGACGGCGCCGCGTCAGCCGGTGGCGCCGATGGCCGAGGTGGGGCCCGAGCCGGAGCTCACAATGGCCGGCACCCGGTCGGCGGGGTCGAGGGAGTAGGAGTAGTACGCCTTCGGGTCGAACGCGGTGCCACCGCTCTCGTTGCGGCCGGAGGTGTTGACGAAGACGTTGCCGCGCTGGACCAGGGTGGCGGTGCCGTCCTTGATGACGGGGTTCTTGAAGCCCTGGAAGTAGCTGTTCTCCAGCACCATCCTGGTGTTCCCCCGGGCGTAGTTGCCGTAGGAGGAGTTGATGTCCGTGCCCGGGTCGTCCTGCAGGTAGTTGTTGTACAGATGCGCATGGGCGATGTTGTCGGTGGACGGGTTGCGCTGCTCGCTCTCGCGGAACCAGTTGTGGTGGATCGTGATGTCGGCCGTGGTGTTCTCCGTCCAGCCGATTCCGAAGCTCTTGTTGTTCTGCTGGAGCCGGTTCCAGGACACCGTGAGATAGGTGGTGTCCTTACGGCTGTCGATCAGCCCGTCGGCCATATGCCGCAGATCGTTGTGATCGATCCAGACATGATGGGCGCCGTCCATCTGGACGGCGTCCCAGTCGTGCTCCTTGTCGTTCCAGGTGCCCTCGTAGGAGTCACGGATCGTCAGATTCCTGAGGATGACGTTGTGCACGCCCTGGCCCAGGAAGAAGCCACCGCCCACGATCTGGCCCGACGTGCCCGAGCCCACGATCGTCTTGTCCGAGGCGACCTTGATCTCCTTGCCCTTGGGGTCCATGGTGATCGCCGCGGCCACGACGATGACGTACGGCTCGGACGCGGTCGCGTACTTCTCGAGATCGGCGAGCGTGCGCACGGTGACCGTACGACCGTCCCGGCCCCCGTACGTACCGTTCTGCCCGAGTGCGTTGACTGATGCGAAACCGTCCGCGACATCGGCTTTCCAGGACGCGGCGGCCGGCCCCGGCCCGCCCTCGGCGAACGCCCCCTGCCCCGGCAGGGCGACCGCACCGGCCAAGGTCAGAGCTCCGACGGCCGTCCCCAGCACACGACGCCTGCCGCGCCCCACCCTTCGACGTTCGGCTTCCATGGCCCCTCACTCCCACTGCTCGACGACTCCTGCCGTGCGACTGTCGTCACCGCGCACCAGGAGGTTGCCGGGGCGGGCCAATCGTCCTGTGGCGGATCCCCACCCCTTCTTGCCCACGCCGTGACGCGCTGACAGACTCCGGCAGCAAGCGCTTACCGACGGACGCACCACACCCATGAGTCGCCCCGGAGGGAACAGTGAGCGAACACGGTCGCAGGCAGGTGCTACGGACCGGCCTCGGCGCGGTCGCCGGATCGACGGTGCTCGGCGCCATCGGCGGCGCCACCCCGGCTTCGGCAACACCACGACCCGACGGGCCACTCGGGGCAGGTGGCGTGGTGACGCGAGGCGAGCCGGAGTCGGCCCGGGCAGACCTGCCATGGGTGGCCGATCTGGGCGACGGGCGCTATCAGAACCCGGTGCTCAACGCCGACTGGTCCGACCCCGACGCGATCCGGGTGGGCCCGTACTTCTATCTGGTGGCCTCCACCTTCAACCGCGTCCCCGGACTGCCCGTGCTGCGGTCGGTCGACCTGGTCAACTGGACCGTCATCGGACACGCCCTGACTGAGCTGCTGCCCAAGGACCACTTCAGCGAGCCCAGGCATGGCGAAGGGGTGTGGGCCCCGGCCCTGCGCCATCACGACGGCAAGTTCTGGATCTTCTACCCCGACCCCGACTTCGGGATCTCCATGGTGACCGCCACCGACCCGCGAGGGCCGTGGAGCACACCGCGTCCGGTCAAGCCGGGCAAGGGGCTGATCGACCCGTGCCCGCTGTGGGACGACGACGGGCAGGCGTATCTGGTCCACGCGTGGGCGAAGAGCCGCAGCGGCATCAACAACCGGCTCACCCTGCACCGGATGAGCCCGGACGGCACCGCCCTGCTCGACGAGGGCCGGATCGTGATCAACGGCGATGACCTCCCCGGCTACACCACGCTGGAGGGGCCGAAGCTCTACAAGCGGGACGGCTGGTACTGGATCTTCGCTCCGGCCGGGGGCGTCACCAACGGCTGGCAGTCGGCGTTCCGCTCCCGCTCCATCTGGGGCCCGTACGTGGACCGCATCGTGCTCGCCCAGGGCGGCACCCCCGTCAACGGGCCGCACCAGGGCGCATGGGTGTCCACCGAGAGCGGCGAGGACTGGTTCCTGCACTTCCAGGACCGCGGGGCCTACGGACGGGTGGTGCACCTCCAGCCGATGCGGTGGCGCACCGACGGCTGGCCGGTGATGGGCACCGACGACGGCAGCGGCCGGGGCGCGCCGGTGCTGGTGCACACCAAGCCGCGGGTGAACGGGCGGACGGAGGTGACCGCCCCGGCCACCAGCGACGAGTTCACCGGCACGGAGCTGGGGAAGCAGTGGACGTGGCAGGCGAACGCCGATCCGGCGTGGTGGTCGCTGCGCCGCTTCCCGAGCCGGCTCGCGCTGTTCTGCCGGCCGAGCCCGGTCGCCCATGACCTCCGGCTGCTGCCCCATGTGCTGGGCCAGCGGCTGCCCGCCGAGTCGTTCACCGCGACGACCTCGCTGCGACTGTCCACCGCGACGGCGGGGTCCCGGGCCGGGCTGGTGGTCCTGGGTGAGACCTACGCGTGGGCGGGCCTGTGTCACGACGGTGACCGGATCGTCCTCGTATGCCGTACCGCGGCGCAGGACGCCACCGAGGTGGACGCCGTCACGCCGGTGCCGCTGCGGAGGGGGCGCTCGGCCGTACGGCTGCGGGTGAGTGTGCGGCCGGGTGCGGTGTGCCAGTTCGCGGCCGATGCGGACGGGCGGGGGTTCAGGCCGCTCGGGGCGCCGTTCCCGGCGACGGCGGGCAAGTGGATCGGGGCGACGCTGGGGCTCTTCGCCACCGGTCCGGCGACCGGCGGCACGGGTGGTGTGACGGCCGGCGGCACGGGTGGCGTCACGGCCGGCGGCAGGGGTGGCGTCACGGCCGGCGGCAGGGGCGATGTGGCGGAGTTCGACTGGTTCCGGGTGGGTCCGATTTCCTCATAGATGGCCGATGACGGGCGCTTCGGGGCCAGTCCCCGCGGAGTGTGGTGCCCTGTCTGCCGGAAGGGGCGCCCAGGAGGGCGCCCCCGCGGAAGCCGGGCTCAGAGGCCGTAGCGGCTCTTCAGGTGGCGCCAGAAGTCACGGAGCATCCACTTGTCGAACTCCGTGATCTGTGTGGCACTGCCCGCCTTCATGAGGAAGCAGCACTGGCCGGTCGGGGTCCAGTCGTAGAAGTCGTCGAGGCCGAAGGTGTGGCCGACTTCATGCAGGTAGATGTGGATGTTCTCCTGGTTCAGCGCACCGGTGAAGTACTCCTGACCCACGCGCTGGCCCCAGTCCCCGCCGGCCCCGCCCTGGAACCCCTTCGTCAGCCACAGCGACTGGTCGTAGTGGCGGGCCGCACCGCCGGGGCAGCGCGAGTAGTTGCCGTCCTGGTGGAAGAAGCGGCCGCAGTCGGGGGAACACTGCGGGGCGCCGCCGCCGTCGAGGTTCCCGGCGTAGATGTCGACCGAGTTGTCGGTCCACTGCAGCGTCGAGCGGTTCTTCACCGCCCAGCCGACGATGTTGACCGGGACGTTGGTGTACGGCCAGGCGTTGTGGCCCTTGCCGTTCTCCACCATGGCCGCCGTCCACTTCGCGAACTGCTTCTTCAGCGCGGCGTGGATCTGGTCGCGCAGCGCGGCGCTGACCGGGGCGTCGGACTCCCAGCGGACGCAGTAGTTGACGCTTCCTCTGTTGGCCATGACCTGGTCCCAGCCGTAGTTGCGGAAGCCGTAGAGGTCCGGATAGGTCGACTCGACGTGGTTCCACACCTCGCCCAGCGGCTGTACGAGGTTCGCCGGCGGGTTCCAGTCGTCGGCGACCCGCGACGGGGCGGCCGTCGCGACACCGGGCGCGGCGACCAGCGCGGCCAAGGCGGCCGGCACGGTGGCCAGGCGCGCGAGGAATGAGCGCACTGTGAACTCCCTTGAGTAGCTGACAGATTGTCAGCCTCAGGTCGCCGCCACCGCCGCATCGGTTGCCGCCGTGTCTGGCCCTCGGGGAGTGTCGGAACGGACATGAGCGGCGAGCGCGGCCGCCACGAACGACGCGACCAGCGGCCGGCGGTCCCGCTCGTTCCAGGCGAGCACGAGGCGGCTGGGCGGCGCGTCGGCCACCGGGACGCAGACCAGGCCGGCCGGGACCGGTTCGACCAGCGAGCGGGGCAGCACCCCGATCATCCGGCGCACCCTGATCATGTGCAGCAGCTGGACCGCGTCGGCGACGTCGGGCCCGGTGCCGTCGCCCCCGGGGACCCCTTTCCAGGGCGGCAGCGTCTCACCCTCCAGGTCGGACAGGTGCACCGCGGCGCGCCCGGCCAGTCGGTGCCCGGACGGGACGATGACCACGCGGTCCTCGGTGTGCAACGTCTCGTGGGCCAGGCCGTCGAGATCGTCGAACGGCGCGTAGAGCAGGCCGACGTCGGCCCGGCCGTCGCGCAGGATGTCGGAGCGGTCGGCGGGGCCGCTGAACAGGATGTCCACCCGGCGTGCGTCGGGCTGGTGGGAGTACTCGGCCAGGATCCCGGACAGCAGGCCGGCGTCGCCACCGGGCTTGAGCACGAGCCGCAGATGGGCCTGGGTGTCCCCGGCGCGCCGGGCGTTCCGGACGGCGGCGCTGACCGCGTTGAGCGCATGCCGCCCGTGCTCCCGCAACGCCTCCCCGGCCGGAGTGAGCTCGACGCGCCGGCTGGAGCGGAGGAACAGCGGGACACCGAGCCGGGTCTCGATCCGCCGGATCGCCTTCGACAGCGCCGGCTGGGCGATCGAGAGCCGGACGGCGGCCCGGCCGAAGTGCAGCTCGTCGGCGACCGCCAGGAAGTACTCGAGCTCGCGGGTCTCCAGTTCGATCATGCCTCCAGGTTATCGCCGGATTCCCAACCAGTCTTGGACACCGGTGGCGTGCGCCCCCAAGAATCGAGGCATGATCTACCACACGATGATCGTTTCCTTCGATCAGCCGCTGCCCGACACCGAACTCGACCAATACCTCACGGACATCGAACGCGTCATGCTCGACTCCGGTCTCGTGCGGTCCGTGGTGACCCGGCGCCACCTTCCCATCCCCGGCGAGGAGGCCATTCCGGCGCTGATCGCGACCGCGATCGTGCAGGTGGCCGTGGCCGACACCGAGGCGCTGGCGAAGGCGTTCACCGCGCCCGGCATGCACGAGGTCATCGAGCACTGGCAGGCGCGGCACCCGTACAAGGTCGCCTGGGCGAACCACGAGCCGCTGGCATGAGCGACATGACCGGGAAGGTGGGTCTGGTCACCGGCGCCGGCAGTGGGATCGGCCGCGCGGCGGCGCTGGAGTTCGCCCGGGCCGGCGCCGCGGTCGCCGTGCTCGACATCGACGAGAGCACGGCGGCCGAGACCACCGAGATGATCAGGAAGGACGGCGGGAAAGCACTGTCCGTCCCCGTCGACATCGCCGACGAACACTCCGTGCGGGCGGCCGTCGAGCGCACGGTCGCGGCCTACGGTGGACTCGATTTCGCCGTGAACAACGCCGGCCTGGCCTCGCACCACCGGCAGCTCGACCGGATGCCCCTGGACGAGTTCGAGCGCGTGGTCCACGTCAACCTGGCCGGCACCTTCCTGTGCATGAAGTACGAGCTGCCCCTGCTCGACGGCGGTGGCGCGATCGTCAACATCGCCTCCAACGGCGGCCTGTACGCGATTCCGACCGCTCCCGCCTACGTGGCCGCCAAACACGGCATCGTCGGGCTCACCAAGGTCGCCGCGGTCGACTACGCGCCGCGCGGCATCCGGGTCAACGCCGTCTGCCCCGGCCCGACCCGCACTCCCGGGCTCGAGAGGGTGGCGGCCGGCACCGACATGCTCGCCACGCAGGAGGCGATCACACCGCTCGGCCGACTGGCCACCCCTCAGGAGGCCGCGGCCGCGGCGGTCTGGCTCTGCTCGGACGCCGCGTCCTACGTCACCGGGATCGCGCTGTCGGTCGACGGCGGGCGGCGGGCATAGGAGTCGTCGCGGTCCAGGAGCACATGGCCACCGAGGCGTTCCCGCGCGTCGCGCACGGCCTGAACGAGGTGCCGGGCAGCGGCTCCCGCACGGCCGGGTCGCGCCGGGCAACGGCTCCCGCAGAGCCTGGACTTCGTGCCGGGCGACGGCTCCGTGGTGTGCGGCCCGCTCACACCGGCCGGGTCGCCACCACCAGCCGGCAGCGCGGGCTGCCGTCCGCCCGGCGGCCGAGGTCCTCCAGCGGACGCAGCTCGACCTCGAACCCGGCTCCGATCAGCTCCTTCCGCACATCCCCGAGCCGGAAGGTCCGGTAGTACATCACGAAGGGCGGCCGCCACACCGCGTTGCGCACCCGCATCGCGGTGTCGAACGCAAGGAGCGACCAGTAGGGCCGGGACCCCGGGCGGGCCGGTGCCACGATCGGGAACGCGAACCGGCCGCCCGGACGGAGCACGGAGTGGACCTGGGCGAAAAGCCCGGGCCGCTCCCGTGGCAGAAAGTGGCCGAACGCCCCGAAGCTCACCGCCAGGTCGAAGACCGGCCCGAACGGGAGGGCGCGGGCGTCGGCGCGCACCCAGTCCGTGCGCGGGGCGTCCGGCACCGCTCGCGTACGGTCCCGGCCCACGGCCAGCATGCCCGCGCTGAAGTCGACGCCGGTGATCCGCTCCCGGCACACCCGGCGCAGCACGTCCATGCCCGCGCCGGTTCCGCAGCACACGTCGAGGCCGCTGTCGAAGGGCCCGAGCGGGCGCAGGGCGCCGGTCACGGAGTCCAGCACCGAGGCCGACGTCCGGTACGCGGTGTGGTCGAACTTCGGGGCCAGCAGATCGTAGCCGTGCTCGACGGAGGACAGCGCCTGGACGACGAGTTCACGGAAGCTGGGGCCCTGGCCCTGAGGTGCGGACATCGCGATCAGCATAGAGCCCACCGGGGCAGGGCGGCCTGTCGACCTTGTGGACAGCGCGCCGGTGGTCCCCGGCTGGTGCGAGGCCCCCGGATCGAGGTCAACGGCCGGGTGGTGGCCGCGCGCGGCGGTCCGCCTTCGTCAGCGGGACGGGGCGGAGGTCGTGGCCTCGGCGATTATCCGTTGGAACGTGTCGGGAATGGCCCTGTGGGGCGCCCCGGGGCGGATCTAGCGTGGTGAACCGTCGCCACGCCGGTTCCCGGTCGCGCCACCGGCCCGTCCGTGGAGGTGGCGGGCCCGTGCGCTTCGCCGTGCCGGGCGGCCAACGTTCCGTCACCCGCAGGAAGTTCTTCCGCATGATCCAATACATCGCTCCGGTCTTCATCGGTGTTCTCTACGCGCTCCTGATGTCCCTGATCCGCGAACCCCACCGCCGGCGCTTCAACGCGATCATGGTCGGCGGAGCGGGTGCCGCCTATCTCAGTGGCGGCGGCCTGGACGGCTGGGAGTTCGCCTTCACCGTGGTCGCCACCTATGTGGCCTACCGTGGCCTGGAGTCGTGGACCTTCATCGGCGTCGGCTGGCTGCTGCACACCGCGTGGGACATCGTGCACCACATCAAGGGCAACCCCATCGTCCCCTTCGCCCATGGCTCGTCGCTGGGCTGTGCGATCTGCGATCCGGTCATCGCGCTGTGGTGTTTCCGGGGTGGTCCGTCGCTGCTCCGGTTCTTCCGCAAGGGACGGCCCGAGGAACCGGCCGCCACTGCCCTGCCCGGCTCCCTGTCCGCCGGGCCGACGGCGGGAAACGGCTGAGGACCTCGGCGCCGGGCCGCCCGCCCGGCGCCATCTCCGCGCCTGCTGTTCAGCGCCCGGCGCGCACCGCTTCGGCGGCCGGGCCGGTCCAGGCCCGCCAGGTGGTGTGCCAGCCGTCGGAGCCGTCCGTACGGACACCGGGCCCCGCCCAGGCGATATGGCCGTCGGGGCGGACCAGCAGGGCGGGGCCGGAGTCGGTGCGCTCGGCCTGGGCCACCGCGGTGTCGACACGGGATGCGCCCTGCTCGCGGATCAGCAGAAAGCCACCGGCCCGCTGCAGTTCGGTCAACCGGCCCTCGACGAGGGGGACTTCGGTGGCGCGGGTGCCCACGAGTGCGTGCCGGTGCCGTCCGCGCGGATAGCGCAGGGTGACGCCGGTGAAGCTTCCGGCGATGGTGTCGCGCACCCGGCCGACGCCCAGCACGGCCGGGGCCAGATGGTCGCGCAGCCACCGCGCCGGGCGTGGCCCGAGGGTGACGGCGCGCATCATGGCACCGCTCTGGAGCAGGACACGGCGGCCGATGGGGTGGCGCTCCCGGTGGTAGGTGTCCAGGATGGCCGGGTCGGCTCCGCCGAGGGCGAGGTCGAGCTTCCAGGCGAGGTTGGCCGCGTCCTGGATGCCGGTGTTCATGCCTTGGCCGCCCATCGGGGAGTGTACGTGGGCGGCGTCCCCGGCGAGAAAGACCCGGCCGTGCCGGTAGGAGCGGACCTGGCGTTCATCGCAGTGGAACCGGGAGTGCCAGCCGATCTCCCGCACTCCGACGTCGCGCCCCATGGCCTCGGCCAGCACGCGGATGGCCTCCGCCTCCGCCACGGGGGCCCTGTCGGGCAGTTGGTGGCGGCGGTCCCAGGTCATCGACCGGTACCAGCCGGGGCGCGCCTTCCCGTACGGCACGAGGAAGCCGAAGACCTCGGGGGTGTTGCCCAGAGTGAGTCCGTTTCCGGCGGGGCCGTCGGTGAGACGGACGTCGGCCAGCACCACGGAGGTCAGGACCGTCTTGCCGGGGAAGTCCGCGCCGAGGAGGTCGCGGACGGTGCTGTGTGCCCCGTCCGCGCCCACGACATACCGCGCTCGCCAGGTGGACGCGGGTCCGCCGCCGTTGGGGCGGGCGGTCACGGTGACCGCGTCGGCGTCCTGCGCGAGGCCGGTGACCTCGGTGCCGCGCAGCACCTGGGCGCCCTGGTCGCGGGCGTAGCGTTCGAGCGCCTGGTCCACGTTGGTCTGCGGGGTGATCATCCCGTATCGGTGTCGGGAGGGCAGATGCGTCAGGTCGAGCGTGGCGCCCGCGAACAGGTGCACGGCTTCGGTGGTGTTCGCCTCGGCCAGGAGGTCGTCGGCCAGACCGCGGCTGTCGAGGACTTCCAGGGTGCGGGGCATGGTGACGAAGGCACGGCTGGACGGATGGATCGCCGGCCGGCGTTCCAGCACGGTGACCGCGCGTCCGGCCCGGGCCAGATCCCCGGCCAGAGTCATTCCGGTCGGCCCGCCGCCGACGACGAGCACATCCGTGGGGTGGGGGTCCGGGTTCGCCTCCTCGTGGGGCCGGGCCGGGGCGGTCATCGGGCCTCCCGCGGGCCGTGGGCGGCTTCGGAGCGGGCGGCGTTTCCGGGGTTCTTCATCGCGGCCTCCTCGAGGTCGCCGGGGATGTCGAGGGGAACGGTGGAGGCCGGGTCGGGGTAGTGGCGGTGGATGTCGTCGGGGGTGGCCGTGGCGGAGTGGTTGAAGATGAACCGCGCGTGGGGCAGCGCGGTGTGGACGAGGTTGACGATGGATTCGAAGAGCAACGTGTTACCGGCGGTGAGCCGTACCCCGGCGCCGATGAGGACCGCGTCGTAGCGCTTGCGGCCGAGCATGGCGCGGATGGTGTCGAGTGCGGTCTCCCCGAAGTCGATCTGACATCCGTCCGCCTCGTATCCGGCGTCGCGCAGCAGGGCGAGGTTGCCGTCGTTGGCGGCGCGCAACGTCTCCCGGCTCAGACCGGCGAAGGCGGCGAACTCCGGCGCCTCGTAGTCGATGGCATCGGGGTGGAGCCCGATCTGGATGGCTGAGACGCTCATGACGGTGGATGCCTTCCATGGTGAAGTGCGTTGACACAAGGGGTAGTTGGGAATGCGCGGCGCCGAACCGGGCCGTCCGGCCGGGGCGTTCCGCTCCCCCTCCACGGTGGCGGGCCCATCGGTATCGTGTCCAACGATGATGTGTGCTGTGTGGCATCGCGAATGGAGATGGCAGTGGAGCTCCGGCAGCTTGCGTACTTCGTCGCGGTGGCCGAGGAGCGCAGCTTCACCCGCGGCGCCCAGCGGGAACACATCGTCCAGTCGGCGGCCTCCGCCGCCGTGGCCCGGCTGGAGCAGGAGTTCCAGACCGCGCTCTTCGACCGCTCGCACCGCACCCTGGAGCTGACCACCGCGGGGCGCACGCTGCTGGCCCGGGCCCGGATCCTGCTCGCGGAGGCACAGCGGGCGCGCGATGACATGGGCCGTCTCACCGGGGGGCTGAGCGGCGCGGTCACCCTCGGGACGGTCCTGTCCACCGGCTCGTTCGACCTGATCGGGGCGCTGAGCGCGTTTCAGGCCGAGCATCCCGATGTCGTGGTGCGGCTGCGCCACTCGACCGGACCGCTGGCCGGACACGCCACCGCCCTGCGCGAGGGCAGGTTCGATCTCATGCTGCTGCCCGTGCCCCCGCACGGCCCCGCCGTCCTCGGCCCGGATCTGATCATCGATGACGTGTCGCGGATACGCCTCGGGCTGGCCTGCCGCGCCGACGACCCCCTCGCCGAGGCCCACGGCGTGGCCTACGCCGACCTCGCCGACCGCCGTTTCATCGACTTCCCCACGGGGTGGGGCGACCGCACCATCGTCGACAGCCTCTTCGGCGCCGCCGGAGTCCAGCGCACCGTGGCACTGGAGGTCGTCGACACCACCACCGCCCTGACCATGGTCCGGCGGCGTCTCGGACTCGCCTTCGTGCCCGAGGAGACCATCGCCTCGCAGCCCGGCCTCGCCCAGGTCGATCTCGCCGATCCACCGCCCGTCCACGGCCTCGGCCTCGCCGCCTCGCGCGACCATCCCCCGTCCGAGGCGGGCCGCGCCCTGCGCCGGACCCTGCTCGCCGCGCGCTGACCGCGGCGTCGAAGCCGAAGGTCTCACTACAGCCCTCACCGGCACTCCCCTCGTGGCTGTGCGTCGCACATTGACGGAGTGAGTACTCACTCCGTACGGTGTGCCGCATGACCGAGAAGCCAGAGAACCCCTCCACCCCGCCCCGTCGCCGCGCTCCGGCCATGCATCCCGACCAGCGCCGCGCGATGATCGTCGCCGCGGCGCTCCCCCTCGTCGTCGAATACGGCGCCTCCGTGACGACCGCGAAGATCGCCCGGGCCGCGGGCATCGGGGAAGGCACCGTCTTCCGCGTCTTCGAGGACAAGGACGCCCTGCTCGCTGCCTGTATGGCCGAGGCCGTGCGGCCCGATGACACCGTGGCGCATCTGGAGTCGATCGCCCTGGACCAGCCGCTGGCGGACCGGCTCGCCGAGGCGGCCGATGTGGTGCGCGGGCACATGGCGCGCATCGGCGCGGTCGCCGGAGCGCTCGCGGCGGCCGGGCGGCTGGAGCGCATGGCGCCCAAGCCCGGCAAGGACGGGCGCCTCCCGGACCGCGAGGCGAGCCTGGTCCGGCCGCGCGCCGCGCTGGCCGCGCTGTTCGAACCCGACCGGGACCGCCTCCGGCTCGCCCCGGAACGGCTCGCGGACGCCTTCCAACTGACGCTGATGTCGGCCGGGCGCCCGGGCGCCCCCGACCCGCTGACCACCGAGGAAGTCGTGGACCTCTTCCTGCACGGCGCGCTCACGGCGCCCGGGGAGCCCCGGTGACCGGAACCGACGCGTATGAAGCGCTCCCGCGGCGCCGCCGGACCCTGGTCACCCTCGCCCTGCTGGGCTGCGCCTTCCTGGCCATGCTGGACGGCACCGTGGTCGGCACCGCGCTGCCCCGCATCGTCGAGCAGATCGGCGGAGGGGACTCCTGGTACGTCTGGCTCGTCACCGCCTATCTGCTGACTTCCTCGGTCAGCGTGCCGGTCTACGGCCGCTTCTCCGACCTCCACGGCCGCCGCCGGCTGCTGATCGGCGGGCTCGCCGTCTTCCTGATCGGTTCCATCGCCTGCGGCCTGTCCGCCTCCATGCCCGCCCTGATCCTCTCCCGCGCGCTCCAGGGCCTGGGCGCCGGATCCCTGCTGACCCTCGGCATGGCACTGGTCCGCGACCTCCACCCGCCGTCCCGCCCCCAGGGCCTGATCCGGATGCAGACGGCGATGGCCGCCATGATGATCCTGGGCCTGGTGGGCGGCCCGCTCCTCGGCGGGTTACTCGCCGACCACGTCGGCTGGCGCTGGGCGTTCTGGCTCAACCTCCCGCTCGGGGTGGCCGCGGGCGCCGTCATCGCCCTGGCCCTGCCCGACCGCCGCCCCGCCACCCCGCCGTCCGGCCGGCTCGACGTGGCGGGGATCCTCCTGCTCGCCGCCGGGCTCTCCCTCGCGCTGACCGGCCTCAGCCTCAAGGGGAACGCGACCGCAGGACGCGCTCCCTCCTGGACGGACCCGGCCGTGCTGGGCTGTCTGCTCGGCGGTCTGGCGCTGCTCGCCACGCTCGTACCGGTCGAGCGACGGGCCGCCGTCCCCGTCCTGCCCCTGCGGCTGTTCCGGCACCGCACCTACACGGCTCTGCTGACCGCCGGTTTCTTCTTCCAGGTCGCCGCGCTGCCGGTCGGGATCTTCCTGCCGCTGTACTTCCAGCACATCCGCGGCCATTCGGCCACCGGCTCCGGTCTGCTGCTGCTCCCCCTGCTCATCGGCATGACCCTGGGCAACCGGCTCACCGCCGCCACCGTGCTGCGCAGCGGGCACGTCAAGCCGGTCCTGCTGATCGGCGCGGGGCTGCTCACCGCCGGTACCGCCGCCTTCGCCGCCCTGCGCGCCACGACCCCCCTCGCGCTGACGTCCGTTCTGCTGCTGCTCGTCGGGCTCGGCGCCGGACCGGCCATGGGCGGGCTCACCATCGCCACCCAGAACGCCGTCCCGCGTGCCGACATGGGCACCGCCACCGCGGGCTCCGCGCTCACCAAGCAGATCGGTGGCGCGGTCGGCCTGGCCTGCGCCCAGTCCTTGATCGGCCACTCCGGCGCGGCCGCGCCCACCGCCACGGCCATCGGTTCCACCGTCGCATGGAGCGGCGGCGCCGCGGGGCTCCTCGCCCTCGGGGCGCTGCTCCTCATGCGCGACATCCCCATCGCCGCGGCCGGGAGGCGCCCGGGTGCGCCCACTCCCCCGCCCGCCGCCTCCGCGGCGGCGCCGAGGGCCGATCGGCGCCCTTGATCGCGAGCGCTCACCTGATCTCGAGCGTTCAGCTGCCCTCAAGGACGTGAAGAGCTCACTTGACCTCAAGCGCTTCAAGTGTCGGATGCTCGTCATATGACGGCGACAGAGGCAGAGACCGAGGTCCGGGGCTCCCCGATGACCATCCAGCAGGTGTCGAGGCTGAGTGGCCTCTCGGAGCCGACACTGCGCTACTACGAGAAGATCGGCCTGATCCCCTCCGTGGACCGCGACCGGGACAGTGGCCACCGGCGCTACCACCCCCGCGTGGTGGAGACGATCAAGGCGCTGGGGTGCCTGAGATCCACCGGCATGAGCGTGCGGGACATGCGTGCCTACCTCAGCCACCTCGACGAGGGCGCGCGGGGCGCGGCTCCCCTGCGTGACCTCTTCGAACGCAACGCGGACCGCCTGGAGCGGGAGATCGCGCTCATGGAAGTCCGCCTGCGCTATCTGCGGCTCAAGGCGGACATGTGGGACGCGCGGGAGCGCGCCGACGCCGGTGCCGAGCACCGGGCGATCGAAGAACTGACGGACGTCATCGACACGCTTCAGCCGTGAGAAACGACGCGCTTCAGCCGTGAGAAACACAGCTACGAGAAACACGGCTACGAGAAACACACTTGGGAAGGGATCCGAGGCACCCCATGGAAAGCAGGACAACCCCCGTGTCCGCTGATGCCGGCGCCGACACCCGTGGCGACGCCACCAGTGGCGAACTCGTCCTGGTGACAGGAGGCAGTGGCTATGTCGGCACCCACGTGATCAGCGGCCTGCTGCGGAGCGGCCATCGGGTCCGCACCACGGTCCGCTCACACGGCTCGGCCACGAGCGCCGCCGCCGGCGTCCGGTCGGCCGTCGCGGCCTCCGGCGTCGATCCCGGCGGGCGGCTCGACATCGTCAGCGCCGACCTCACCACGGATGACGGCTGGGACGACGCGATGGCGGGGTGCGCCCATGTCCTCCACGTCGCGTCACCGTTTCCCTCCGTCCAGCCGGACAACGCCGACGAGCTGATCGTCCCCGCGCGGGACGGCACCCTTCGTGTGCTGAGGGCCGCACGGGACCAGGGTGTGAAGCGGGTCGTGATGACGTCCTCGTTCGCCGCGGTGGGGTACAGCCACAAGGACGGCGCCGAGTACGACGAGAGCGACTGGACCGACCCCGAGGACGACAACCCGCCCTACATCCGTTCGAAGACCATCGCGGAGCTGGCCGCCTGGGACTTCGTGGCGAGGGAGGGGGACGGCCTCGAACTGACGGTGCTCAACCCGACCGGGATCTTCGGTCCGGCACTCGGCCCCCGGCTGTCCGCCTCGACGGAACACGTCCGGGCGATGCTGGAGGGGGAGATGGCGGCCGTCCCCCGCGCACACTTCGGGATGGTGGACGTACGCGATGTCGCCGAGCTCCACCTCCGGGCCATGACACATCCCGCCGCGGCCGGACAGCGCTTCCTCGCCAGCGGCGACCGGGCCGTCAGCCTCCTGTGGATCGCCCGGGCGCTGGCCGAACACCTCGGCGAGCGCGCCGCCCGGGTGCCCACGCGGGAGTTCGACGACGAACGAGCGCGGGAAGCGGTCGGTGTGACGGAGCGGGTACCGATCCTGCGCACCGAGAAGGCGCGTTCCGTGTTCGGCTGGACCCCGCGCGACCCGGTGACGACCATCCTCGACACCGCGGAGAGCCTGTTCCACCTGGGCCTGGTGAAGGGCTGATCCCCCCTTGCCGCTGCCGCCCCCTGACAGGGGCGGTAAGGTCGGCGTCATGGAGTGATGACCCGGCACACCGATCCGTATGAACAGCGCCGTTCGAGCCCGTGCTCCGGCGTGTGTTCGGTGTGCCCGCCACACCCGTCATCCACTTCACACGATCGGATCCGTATGACTGACGACCTGTTCCTCGATGATGTCGCCGAGCGACTCGCCGCCCTGCCCGCCGTGCACGCCGTCACCCTCGGGGGCTCCCGTGCGCAGGGCACCCACACCCCGGAGAGCGACTGGGACCTGGCCCTGTACTACCGGGGTGGCTTCGACCCGGCCGCCCTGCGGGCGGTCGGCTGGGAGGGCGAGGTCTCCGAGCTCGGCGAGTGGGGCGGTGGTGTCTTCAACGGGGGCGCCTGGCTGACGATCGGCGGACGGCGCGTGGACATCCACTACCGCGACCTCGAGGTGGTGGAACACGAACTCGCCGAGTCGCGGCGGGGCCGCTTCCACTGGGAGCCGCTGATGTTCCACCTCGCGGGCATCCCCAGCTATCTGGTGGTGGCCGAACTCGCCCTCAACCAGGTGCTGCGGGGCAGCCTGCCCCGTCCCGAGTACCCGGAGGCGCTGCGCGAGGCGGCGCCCCCGGTGTGGCGCGGGCGGGCAGCCTTGACACTGCGGTACGCCTCGGCCGCGTACGTGGCACGTGGCCAGGCCACCGAGGTCGCGGGGGCGGTGGCGACCGCCGCCCTGCAGACGGCACACGCGGTGCTGGCGGCGCGCGGTGAGTGGGTCACCAACGAGAAGCGGCTCCTCCAGCGGGCGGACCTGCGTGCCATCGACACGGTCGTGGCCGGGCTGCGGCCGGAGCCCGCCGCCCTGGCCGAGGCGGTCGCCGCCGCGGAGGCGCTGTTCGAGGCCGCGGGCTGAGCGGTGGCCTGGGGGCGGGGCGCGCCTCCGCCCCCAGGTCCAGCTCAGCCGAGGCGCCGGGCCACACCGCAGGTCCAGCTCATCCCAGGCGCCGAGCCACACCGCTGGTTTTTCAGCCGCGCCGGGTGAGGATGCTCAGCGCGTTGGCCGCGACGATGGCGCCCACGCTGATCCACTCCGGCCACCCCAGGCTCTGCCCCAGGCCGACCCGGCCGACCAGTGCGGCGAGGACGGGGTTGACGCTCATGAAGAGCCCGAACGCCTGGGCGGGCACGCGGCGCAGCGTGAACAGGTCCGCGAGGTACGGCACGGCCGAGGAGAGGACGCCCGCGATGATGGCGTACGCCGCGGCGCTCACGGTCGGCGGTTGCCGTACGGCGACGGCGATCCCGACCGGCAGGAACATCAGCGCGGAGATCCCCGCGGCCGCCGCCGACCCCTGGGCGCCGGGGACCCGCCGCCCCACGGTGCGGTTGAGCAGGATGTACGACGCCCAGCACACGGCGGCCAGCAACCCCAGCCCCATGCCCAGGTAGTCGGCCGAGGGCCGGGGACGCATGAGGGCCACCACGGCGGCCGCCGCGACCAGCGCGCAGCAGGCGTCCACGCGGCGCCGGGAGCCGGCGAGCGCGATACAGAGCGGGCCGAGGAACTCCAGGGTCACCGCCAGCCCGAGGCCGATCCGGTCGATGGCGCTGTACAGGGACAGGTTCATGGTGCCGAACACCACGGCGAGCCCCACCACCGGCCGCCACTGCCACCAGGTGAAGCTCCGCAGCCGGGGCCTGCCGACGGCCAGCAGGACGATCGCGGCCACGTACTGGCGGACCGCGACGACCCCGACCGGGCCGATGACGGGGAAGGCATGGGATCCGATCGCGGCGCCGGTCTGGTTGGACAGCCCGCTGCCGATCATCGTGGCCACGCCGGCGAACCGCCGCCCGGTCGGCCGCTGATCAAGGTCAGGGTCCAGGCCCTGCTCGGGACTCGGGTCCAGGCCCTGCTCGGGGCTCGGGTCCGGGCCCGGCCCCAGGTCGGAGTCGGCAGGGGTCGGCGCGGTCCGGTGTGCGGCTTCCGTCGCTCGTATGGACGGGGTGCGTGACGCGGGGGCGAGTCGCATGCGTCGATCGTGCGCCCGGCCCGCGCATGCGCATAATGCGTTCGGTGCTCTGTCTATACGCTGAGCGTATGGATCTGGAGCTGCGGCAACTGCGCTGCCTCGTCGCGATCGTCGACGAGGGCACCTTCACCGACGCCGCCATCGCGCTCGGCGTCTCCCAGGCGGCCGTGTCCCGGACCCTGGCCGCGCTCGAACGCGCCCTGGGGACACGGCTGTTGCGGCGGACCTCCCGCGAGGTGACCCCGACGGGCACCGGGCTGCGCGTGGTGGCACACGCCCGGCGGGTGCTGGCCGAGGTGGACGGCCTGATCCGGGAGGCCGTATCGGACCATGCCCAACTGCGGATCGGCTACGCCTGGTCCGCGCTCGGCCGCCACACCCCCGCCTTCCAACGCCGCTGGGCGCAGGCGTATCCCGAGACGGAGCTGCACCTCGTCCGCGTCAATTCCGCCACCGCGGGGCTGACGGAGGGCGCCTGCCACCTGGCCGTGGTGCGCAGACCGCTCGACGAGCGCCGCTTCGACTCCGCCATCGTCGGGCTGGAGCGGCGGCTGTGCGCCGTGGCCGCCGACGACCCGCTCGCCAGGCGCCGCTCGGTCCGGCTGGCCGACCTCAGCGGGCGCACCCTGCTGGTCGACCGGAGGACCGGCACCACCACCGCGGAGCTGTGGCCGCCCGACTCCCGGCCGGCCACGGAGGAGACCCACGACGTGGAGGACTGGCTCACCGTGATCTCCGCGGGCCGCTGTGTCGGCATGACCGCGGAGTCCACCGCCAACCAGTACCCGAGGCCCGGAATCGCCTACCGGCCGGTCCGCGACGCCGAGCCGATCGCGGTACGCCTCGCCTGGTGGCGGGACGACCCGCACCCCGCCACCCAGACCGCGGTCGAGCTGCTCACCACCCTCTACCGCAACGGCTGAGCCCTGCCCCGCTCCTCCTTATGGACTGTTCCGGATAATCCAGTACGGATCGAATTGTTACCCTGGGCCTCATGACCGCCATGGCGCCCACCAAGACCGAACCCGACCTGTCGTTCCTCCTCGATCACACCAGCCACGTCCTCCGCACCCAGATGTCGGCCGCGCTCGCCGAGATCGGGCTGACGCCGCGGATGCACTGCGTGCTGGTCCACGCCCTGGAGGAGGAGCGCACCCAGGCACAGCTCGCCGAGATCGGCGACATGGACAAGACCACGATGGTGGTGACGGTGGACGCCCTGGAGAAGGCGGGCCTCGCGGAGCGGCGCGCCTCGGCCCACGACCGCCGGGCCCGGATCATCGCGGTCACCGAGGAGGGCGCACGGATCGCCGAGCGGAGCCAGGAGATCGTGGACCGCGTCCACCGGGAGGCGCTGGCGGCGCTCCCCGAAACCCAACGCGCCGCGCTGGTAAGGGCGTTGACCCGGCTGACCGAGGGACATCTGGCCACGCCCGCCGAGAGCCCCCGCCCGGCCCGGAGGGCGCGGCAGCGCGAGAAGTAGAGCGGAGACACCCGAACGGCCCGCCACGCGGCCGCAAGTAGAACCGAAAAAAATAGTCTGCAACAAAACCATCTGCTACGGTCATTCCTGTCGCGCCTACTGACAGGAGTGTCCGCATGTCCGCCACCCCTTCCGCCCCGACGTCTCCCCGCGTCCGCCCTTCACGCCAACTGGCCCTCGGGGTCATCGCCACCGGCATGCTGATGGTGATCCTCGACGGCAGCATCGTGACCGTGGCCATGCCCGCCATCCAGAACGAGCTGCGGTTCTCCCCCGCCGGGCTCAGCTGGGTCGTCAACGCCTATCTGATCGCGTTCGGCGGTCTGCTGCTGCTCGCGGGCCGCATCGGCGATCTCATCGGCCGCAAGCGCGTGTTCCTGACCGGCACCGCGGTGTTCACCGCGGCCTCGCTGCTCGCGGCCGTGGCCACCTCCCCCGCGACGCTGATCGCCGCACGGTTCCTCCAGGGGGTCGGCAGCGCCATGGCCTCCGCGGTCAGTCTGGGCATCCTCGTCACGCTCTTCACCGAGCCCGCCGAACGGTCAAAGGCGATCGCCGTGTTCAGCTTCACCGGTGCCGCCGGAGCGTCGATCGGCCAGGTGCTCGGCGGCCTCCTCACCGACGCGCTCAGCTGGCACTGGATCTTCCTGATCAATCTGCCGATCGGACTGCTGACGCTCGCGGTCGCCATACCCGTCCTGCCCGCCGACCGCGGGCCCGGCCTCGCGGCCGGCGCCGACGTCCTCGGCGCCCTGCTCGTCACGGCCGGGCTGATGCTGGGCATCTACACCGTGGTCAAGGTGGCGGACTACGGCTGGACGGCGGCGCACACGCTCGGCCTCGGCGCCGTCTCGATCCTCCTGATCGCCCTGTTCCTGGTCCGCCAGGCCACCGCCCGCACCCCGCTGATGCCCCTTCGGATCCCGCGGTCGCGCGGGGTGGCCGGGGCCAATCTGGTTCAGCTCCTGATGGTGGCCGCGCTCTTCTCGTTCCAGGTCCTCGTCGCCCTCTACCTGCGCAATGTGCTGGGATACGACGCCACCGGCACCGGCCTGGCCATGCTCCCGGCCGCCCTCGCCATCGGCGCGGTGTCCCTCGGCGTCTCGGCGCGGCTCAGCGCCCGCTTCGGCGACCGCGCGGTGCTGCTGACCGGGCTGGCCCTCCTGACCGGCGTCCTCGGACTGCTCATCCGCGTCCCGGTGCACGCCCGGTACCTCCCCGACCTCCTCCCGGTGATGCTGCTCGCCGCCGGTTTCGGACTGGCGCTCCCGGCGCTGACCAGCCTCGGAATGTCCGGTGCGAAGGAGGACGAGGCCGGGCTCGTCTCCGGGCTGTTCAACACCACCCAGCAGATCGGCATGGCACTGGGCGTCGCGGTGCTGTCCACCCTGGCCGCCTCCCGCACGGACGCCCTGCTCGCCCGGGGCAAGGGTCGGGCCGAGGCACTGACCGCCGGCTACCACCTGGCCTTCGCCGTCGGAACGGGGCTCATCGTGGCGGCCTTCGCGGTGGCGTTCACCGTCTTGCGGCCGCCCGCGCGGAAATTCCCCGCCGCGCCACGGAACGCCACCCCGCAGAACGCCATCACTCCGGAAGGGGACGACATGGCCATGACCAATATCGCTGGTGTTGCCCCTAGATAGGGCGTTTGACGTTGGACTATCCCTCAGATGCCACCACAGACTGACATGGCTGTGTTTCATTCCGGGGGAAGATGTTGGATCGCTCCTCGGGCACAGCTCAATGCACCTCAACCCGAAAGGAGTCGCTATGACGACGCGTGTCGAAGGCCAGGCCGCCATGGATTCCGCGAACGCGGACTTCGATCTGGACATCCGTTCCAGCCTGCGTGACCTGGAGGACGGCAAGGGGGCGACCGCGGCGAAGAGTGTCTCGATCCCCAATGGCCCCTGGACCAGCTCATGCTTCTGCTCGGTGATCTCGGGCTGCTGATGTCCGGCATCAGCTCCTGATTCCACCAAGGGCGCAGGGCCGGTCCGAAGCCTCTGAGCCTCGTACCGGCTCTGTGCCACCTCCTCCAGAGGGGAAGAATGGCCGTGTCTTCGTCCGGCGACAACGTTTCGTTCCGCGCCTTGGAAGTCGGCATGCTCCGCATGCCGTTGCTGCCGCACACCATGGTCGAGAAGACCGTCGCGGCGGACGTGGAATTCGATCCGCGGGACAGAGCGCAGGTCGAGCGCTACATCACCGCGCTCACCGCCGACGAGCGGGTCCGCGAGGCGCTGGCGATCTCCAGCCCCTCGCTCGACCACGCGTTGCACACCCTGTTCAGCGGGGCGCCGATGAAGCCCGCGGCCTTGCGCAAACTGGTGTTGGGGACGACGCGCTACGTCCTGCGTGCGGCCGGCCGTCCCACTCCGTTCGGCCTGATGGCCGGGGTCGCGCCGGTCGCCTTCGCGGATGACTGCCGGGCGCGGGTGGGGGACGCCCATCGTGGCGCGGTACGGCCGGACGGCGGCTGGCTGCTCGGGCTGATCCGGCCGTGGGAGAGCGAACCGGCGCTGCTGCGCAAGCTGCGCGTGGTCACCAACGGCCTGGCGTTCCGGCGCGGACAGCGCTGGGTGCTGCCGTTCGCGCCCGCCCCGGACGAGGGCGATACGCCGACGTCCCGCACCGAGGAGGTCTCCGTACGCGGCACTCCCGCGGTCGGGCTGGCGCTGGAGTGCGCGCAACGGCCCATCGCTGCCGGTGAGATCGCCGAGCGGTTGACGACGGCGTACCCGACGGTCGGGAGGGAGGTCGTGGAGGGGCTGCTCATCGGGCTCGTACAGCAGGGTTTCCTGCTCACCGAGCTGCGTCCGCCACTGACTCGCACCGACCCGCTGGCCTACCTCCGGGACGTGCTGACGTCCGCCGGGGAGAGCGAGAAGGCCGATACCGTCGCCCGGGTGGCGAAGCTGGCGGAGGGCTGCGAGGCCGAACCGCTCGGCGCGGGCGTGTCCCGCTGGCGGGCCGCGGTCGGGGAGTTGCGGTCGCTGTACCGGCACGACCGGCCGCTCCAGGTCGATTTGCGGATGGACGCCGACGTCGTACTGCCGCGGGAGGTGCTGCGGGAGGCGGAGCGCGCCGCGACGGCGCTGTGGCGGGCGTCCGCCAAGAACGAGTCCGTACGGCACCTGACCGAGTACCACGGGGCGTTCGTGGAGCGGTACGGCACGGGGCAGGCGGTGCCGATCATGGAGGTGCTGGACCCGCACACCGGCCTGGGCACACCGGCCGGATACGAACACCCCACCAGCGAAAGGCAGTTGCCGATCGACGGCGCCGGCCGGAACCCGGACCGCGACGAGGTGCTGATGGAGTGGGCGCTGTCCGCGATCGCCACGGGACAGCGGGAGATCGTCCTGGACGACGCCGCGCTGGAGCGGCTGTCCGGCACGGTGCGGCGGATACCGCCGGTCGCGGCGGAGCTGTGTGCCCACCTGACCGCACCGTCCACCGCGGATCTCGCACGTGGGGAGTTCTCTCTCGTCCTGTCGCAGACGACCGGATCGGTCACGCCCGGTGGGATGTTCGGCCGGTTCGCCTATCTGCTCGACGACCCCGAACCGGTGGCCCGACTGGCCCGGGAGGCCGCCGCGTCGGCGTGCCGTCCCCAGGCCGAGCCGGTGCTCCTGGACTTCCAGCCGATGTCGGGCGGGGCCGCGAACGTGGCCCGGGTGCCCGCGTTCTGGGACCGGCGGCTGTCGGTCGGCTGTTTCCCCGACGCGCCGTCCGGCGTGACCGTGCAAGGCGTCGCCGATGTGGCCCTGGCCGCCGACGAGGAGCGGCTGTACGTGGTGGACACGACCACCGGACGGGAGATCGTGCCGCAGTCCGCCACCGTGCTGAACTTCGCCCTGGCACCGGCGGCCGCACGGCTGCTGCGCGAGATCCCGGCGATGGGCCGGCCGGTGTGGTCGGTGTGGTCGTGGGGTGCGCTGGACAACGCCCCCTTTCTGCCCAGGGTCCGCTACGGCCGTACGGTCCTGGCCGCCGCGCGATGGCGGCTGTCCGACCCCGCGCTGACCGATGCGAGCGCCACCGACGAGGCGTGGGGCCGGGCGCTGGACGCGTGGCGTGCCCGCTGGAACGTTCCCCGGCGGGTGAGCGTGGGGTTCGGCGACCGCCGGGTGGTGCTCGACCTGTCCGCACCGCTGCACCGGGCGCTGCTCCGGCGCGATCTGACGCGGGGTGGCGAACCGGCGGTGCACGAGACGCCCGAGGCCGGCGGGCACGGCGAGCACTGGCTGTGCGACAGCCGTGGCGACGCATACCGCAGCGAAGTACTCATCCCCGTCCTGCCCGGCCACGCGGCCGACGCCACGGCGCGCACCGGCGAGCAGACGGCCGACGCCACGGCGCGCACCGCCGGGGAGAGGGTGTCCCGCCCGGCGAGTGGCACCCCGGGCACCGTGACACCGCGGCCCGTCGACAAGGACGACCGCCGTCACCGCTCCTGGTTCTACGGCAAGCTCTACACCGCCACCGCCCAGCAGGAGGAGGTACTGGTCGACCATCTGCCGCGGCTGCTCGCGGCCCTGCCGGACGACGGCGGCCGGTGGTTCTTCATCCGCTACGCCGACCCCGAGCCGCATCTGCGGCTGCGGTTCCACGGCGACCGGGACGTGGTGTGGTCGCGGATCGCCCCGACCGTCCTGGACTGGGTCGACGATCTGCACGGGCAGCGGCTGGCCGGGCGGATGGTCGTGGACACCTACGAGCCCGAGACCGTCCGCTACGGAGGTCCGGAGGCCCTCGACGCGGCGGAGCGGTTCTTCCACCGGGACAGCGTGACCGTCATCGAGCAGTTGACCCGCCTGGCCTCCGGGGCCGACACCACTCCAGTCGGCGTCCTCGTCGCCGCCCACTACGTGGATCTGGTGCGCCAGGTCCACGGCGAGGACTGGCCCGACTGGTTCCTCGCCATGCCACGTGACGACGAGCACCACCCCTTCTTCCGTACGCACCGGTCGACGGCGCTCGGCCTCCTCGGCGAGGGAGCACTCGGCCTGAGCGCCCGCGCCGCACGGGCACAGGCACTCCGCGCCTATCCGGCGGCGTCCCAACGCGGCGTCATGGCGAGCGTTCTGCACATGCACCACAACCGGCTGGCAGGTGTCCGGCGTGACGCGGAGCTGCGCTCGCTCGCGGTGGCCCGCGGCATGGCGGCCACCGAGCGGGCCCTCAGGAGGAACCACCGATGAACACAGCCGGCGGCCCGCGCGAGGAAACACCCGCGAGCGATATGACGGCCGGTTCGAGCCGGGAGGACGTGGTCGCGGAGATCGCGCGGCGGGCCGAGGCGTGGAGCCCACCGGCCGATCTGCCGATCGGGCTGTCGGGCGGTTCGGCGGGTGCCGCCCTGCTGTTCGTCGAGCTCAGCAAGGACGACCCCGCGCTCAGGCCGATCGCCCACGCCCGGCTGGCCGCTGCGGCGAAGACGATCGGTCCCGCCCCGGGATCCGGCGGCCACGGCCTCTATGACGGCCTGGCGGGGCTGGCGTTCGCCATCAAGGCGGCCGTGCGCGCACCCGGCGACTACGCCACCGTGCTGGGCCAGCTGGACACCGTCGTGCGCGACCGGCTCCGGCGCGTCCTCGACCTGGAGCAGACCCGGCTGGCGGACGGCACGGAGCCGGCGCCACGCGAGCGGTTCGACGTGATCGGCGGCGCCAGCGGACTGGCCCGCTACTTCCTGACCGAGCCGGCGGATCCGGAGCCGGTCCGTGAGGTCCTGCGCTATCTCACCGCCCTGACCGAGCCGATCCGCCGCCATGGGCACACCCTGCCCGGCTGGACGGCGACACCCTGGCCGGGCCGGGAGACGGACGGCGACCAGATCGACCTGGGCCTGGGCCACGGCATCGCGGGCCCGCTGGCCCTGCTGTCCCTGTGCTGGACCCGGGGCATCAAGGTGCCGGACCAGGACACCGCCATCCGGCGCATCGCCGACTGGCTGATGAGTTGGCGGCAGACCGACGACAGCGGCCCCTACTGGCCCGCGCTGTTCCCGGCCCAGGAGGAACTCGCCGAACACCGTGCGCCGCGGCCCCCGCACCGCCCCAGCTGGTGTTACGGCGCGCCGGGCGTGGCACGGGCGATGCAGCTCGCCGGCTCGGCGCTGGGCGAGGAGGAGTGGGTGCGCTCGGCGGCGGACGCCATGCACGCGGTCCACCGCCGCCCCGGCGGTCTCACCGACCTGACGGACCCGGGCCTGTGCCACGGCCTGGCCGGTCTCGCCCACATCACCCGCGTCATCGCGGCCGACCTCCGGGACCCGGCCCTGACGAGCCACGCGGACGCCCTCACCGAGCGCCTGTGCGCGGACTTCGCCCCGGACACGGCCTTCGGCTACCCCACCCGCACGCATCCGGCGCCCCTTGACGCCCCCACGTTCCTGGAAGGCGCCGCGGGGGTGGCGCTCACCCTCCACCGCCCCGGCACACCACCGCATTGGGACGCGGCCCTCATGCTGTCCTGACACTCTCCGGCCCGCCTCTCGCGGGCCCCGAAGACCTCCAGATCGTGATGTTCGACGGGGTCGAGGAGCTGGACTGCATCGCTCCCTTCGAGGTGTTTCCGGCCGCCGCGATGCACGATCCGGACGGGGTGGAGGTCCGTTACGTCACCACGGGGCGGCCCCGGCGGGTCCGTGCGGCGTATGGCGTGGTGCCCGGCGGCGGTCACGCCCGCCGCAACGGCCCCGGCATCTGGGTGGAGACGCAGTCCGGCTCCCCCCGCGTGGCAAGCGGGCTCCCGGCCTGGGCGACGATGAACATCGCGCCCGGACCGTACGTACCGGGAATGTGAACCCACCTGGTGAGCGCGCCGGGTGACCGGTGAGGAGGGCTCGGGTGTCCGCCCCTTGGACGAGGAGAGATACCGTGAAAGCACATCGTCTGCCGTCCCGCCCGGGGCCGCGGCGGATCGGCGCCCTGGCCGTCGCCACCTCGGCCCTCGTCCTCGCCACGGCGGCCCCCGCCCTGGCCCACACCGAAGTGAGCGCCTCCGACTCCCGCGCCCTGGCGAAGAACGTCACGCTGACGTTCGAGTCGGAGGCGGAGGACGAAGGGGCCGGTTTCACCGAGATCCGGACCGTGTTGCCCAAGGGCATCGACCCCGGCGATGTGGAGCTGAAGCAGGCCCCGAAGGGCTGGAAGCTGAAGCCCACCCATGACGGCTACACCGTCGGCGGCCCAGCGCTCGCACCCGGTGAGAACGCCGAACACAGCATCGTCGTACGGCAGTTGCCCGATGCCACATCGCTGGCCTTCAAGACCGTGGACACCTACGAGGGCGGCAAGGTGTCCCGGTGGATCGAGGTGGCCCGCGACGGAGACCCGGAGCCGGAGAATCCCGCGCCGCTGCTGAAGCTCAAGGCCGCGGCCGCCGGCGCCACCCCGGACGCCTCGCCCTCGGCCTCGGCCTCCCCGAAGCCGGAGAGCGAGGCGCCGAGTTCGGGCGGCAAGGAGCCCGCGAAGGCCGCGACATCCGACGGCGGATCCGCCTGGCCCGCCGTGGGCATCATCATCGGCGTCTGTCTGTTCGCCCTGGCCGGAGGGTTTGTGCTGTTCCAGCAGCGGCGCGGCTCGGGTGGTGCGGGCGGCTCGGGCGCCGAATGAGCCGGGGGCGGCGCGTATGCCGATGCGCCGCCCCCGAACGGTCATGCCGAGGCGGCCGGATATGAGACGGTGACGCACCGGGCCAATGGCCCCGGGGCGCGGGTTTGCTGTCGGGTCGAGTGGTAACGCGGTGAACATGACCGAGAAGAAGAACGCACACACCGCCAAGAGCACCAGCGTGAACGCGAAGGCCACCGCCACCAAGGCCAAGGACACCGCGGACAAGGCCAAGGACACCGCGGGCAAGGCGGAGACCCACGCGAAGACCGCCGCGACCGGCGCGGCGGCGACCGCGGCGCACACCGCTCATGTCGCCGCCGACAAGGCTCAAGTGGCCGCCGGGAAGGCCGTGACCACCGGTCGTACCGTGGCCGCTGAGGCGCCCAAGAAGGCGGCCGCGGCGGCGGGTTCGGCCTGGATGATGATCAAGGCGCGGAAGGTCCTGGCAGCCGTCGCCGGTGCGGGTGCCGCCGCGGCGGGCGCCACCACCGCGATCGTCCTGCGCAGGCGCGCGGCTCGTCGTCGCCGCCCGCTGGCACGGCTGACCGGCGGCCGGCTCGGCGCTTGAGATTCGCGGTCGCACAGCACGTACGGCCTTCGTACGGAGGTATCCGCGCACACCGGGTCGGCCGACCGACCCCGAGCCCCACCCGATCCGGGTTCCGCGAGGAGGTCCGGCGCGGGATGGCCCGGCGGTATCCGGACGGCGTCCCCGAGGACCGTCAGAAGCTCGCCGAGTACGAGATGGACGTCATCATCCAGATGGGGTTCCCGGGCTACTTCCTCGTGGTCACCGACTTCATCATGTGGGCCAAGCGGCAGGGCATCGCCGTCGGGCCGGGCCGTGGCTCGGCGGCCGGTTCGATCGTCTCGTACGCCATGGGCATCACCGGCCTCGACCCGGTGGACCACGGCCTGATCTTCGAGCGGTTCCTCAACCCCGAGCGCGTCTCCATGCCGGACGTCGACATCGACTTCGACGAGCGCCGGCGGGTCGAGGTGATCCGCTAGTTCGACCTCTTCGGCGGCACGGGCGGTGACGGCGAGGGCGGCGAGGGGCCCGGCTTCGGCCTCGACGTCGAATTCACCTCCGAGGAGTGGGACAAGCCGTATCTGCTCGCCCAGGAGCGGGAGATGCTCGGTCTGTACGTCTCCGACCACCCGCTCCTCGGCCTGGAGCAGTTGCTGGCGGGCACGGCGGACGCCGCCGTCGCGCAGCTCACCGGCGGTGACTTCCCCGACGGCGCGGTGGTCACGGTCGGCGGCATCGTCAAGGGCCGACTCGACCGACGCGAGGACGTGCCCCGGCTGGTGGCGATGGAACTGTGCATCTGCGGGTGCGCGGCCGGACCAGGACCACCGTCTACCGGCTGGGCTACCGCATCGGCATCCGACCGGAGTTCTGGGCGGATCTCAAAGCGGCGGTGGCCGTCACCCGGGCGACATGAACCGGTGGCCGCCGCCGGGTCTCGCACCTTCCATGCCCCCGTTACGCAAGCCACTTACAATTCTTGCGCTACGCTTGCACGCATGACGCGACGACTTGCTGAAGTGGCGAAGAAGGTCGGTGTCAGCGAGGCCACGGTCAGCCGGGTCCTCAACGGCAAGCCCGGGGTCTCCGAAGCCACCCGGCAGGCGGTGCTGTCCGCGCTGGACGTCCTCGGTTACGAGCGGCCCACGCAACTGCGGGGCGACCGGGCCCGGCTGGTGGGGCTGGTGCTGCCCGAGCTGCAGAACCCCATCTTCCCCGCGTTCGCCGAGGTCATCGGCGGGGCTCTGGCGCAGCTCGGGTTGACTCCGGTGCTGTGCACCCAGACCAAGGGCGGGGTGTCGGAGGCCGATTACGTGGCCCTGCTGCTGCAACAGCAGGTCTCCGGGGTGGTGTTCGCGGGCGGGCTGTACGCGCAGGCCGACGCGCCGCACCACCACTACCGGCGGCTCGCCGAGCGCAACATCCCGGTGGTGCTGGTCAACGCGGCCATCGAGCACCTCGGTTTCCCGGCTGTCTCCTGCGACGACGCCGTGGCCATGGAGCAGGCGTGGCGGCATCTGGCCTCCCTCGGCCACGAGCGGATCGGGCTGGTACTCGGACCCGGTGACCACATGCCGTCGGCACGCAAGCTGGCGGCCGCGCGGGCGATCGCCGGCCGGCTTCCGGATGAGTTCGTGGCCCGGGCGATCTTCTCCATCGAGGGCGGCCACGCCGCGGCGTCCCGGCTGATCGACCGGGGCGTCACGGGGATCATCTGCGCCAGCGACCCGCTGGCCCTGGGCGCGATACGAGCCGGGCGCCGCAAGGGATTCGACGTGCCGTCGCGGGTGTCCGTGGTCGGTTACGACGACTCCGCGTTCATGAACTGCACCGAGCCGCCCCTGACCACCGTCCGCCAGCCCATCGAGGCCATGGGCAGGGCTGCGGTGGAACTGCTGAACGCGCAGATCGGCGGGGCGGCCGTACCGGCCGAGGAGCTGTTGTTCGAGCCCGAGCTGGTGGTGCGCGGCTCCACCGCCCAGGCGCCACGGGAGTGAGAGAGCGGACCGTCGAGGGTCCGGCCGAAGAGGCGGTCGGAAAGGCGGTCGACAGACTCAATCCACATGATTCGCAGCGCAGTTGAATAATTACAGAATCTACGCGACATCTTGCGGGCCGATGTCGTCGGTGCTTGAGTGTGCGGCGCACTCACGGTTGTGCGCGCCCCGCTCACGGCCGTGGGGCTTCCCTGCTCCTGTACAGAGGGGTCCACCCATGAGAAGCACCGGGTTCCGTCGTACTCTCATCGCGCTCAGCACGTTCTCCCTCGCCCTCACCGCCTGCGGCGGGTCGGACGACGGGTCGGCGGGCGGAAAGACGCGTATCACGGTCAACTGCATGCCGCCCAAGAGCGCCAAGGTCGACCGCAGGTTCTTCGAGGAGGACATCGCCTCCTTCGAGAAGCAGAACCCGGACATCGACGTCGTCGCGCATGACGCGTTCCCCTGCCAGGACCCGAAGACGTTCGACGCCAAGCTGGCCGGCGGCCAGATGGAGAACGTCTTCTACACGTACTTCACCGACGCCGGACACGTGGTCGACATCAACCAGGCGGCCGATCTCACCCCGTACGTCAAGGAGTTGAAGAGCTACTCCACCCTCAGCAAGCAGCTACGTGACATCTACACGGTCGACGGCAAGATCTACGGCATCCCGCGCACCGGCTACTCGATGGGTCTGATCTACAACCGCGAACTCTTCGAGAAGGCCGGACTCGATCCCGACAAGCCGCCGATGACGTGGGAGGAGGTCCGCGCCGACGCCAGGAGGATCGCCAAGCTGGGCGGTGGCACGGTCGGCTACGCGGACTACAGCGCCCAGAACCAGGGCGGCTGGCACTTCACGGCCGAGCTGTACTCACAGGGCGGCGATGTCGTCAGCGCGGACGGCAAGAAGGCCACCATCGACACCCCCCAGGCGCGGGCCGTCCTGCGGAACCTGCACGACATGCGCTGGGTGGACGACTCGATGGGCAGCAAGCAGCTCCTGGTCATCAACGACGCCCAGCAGCTGATGGGCTCCGGCAAGCTGGGCATGTACCTGGCCGCGCCCGACAACCTCCCGATCCTGGTGAAGGAGAAGGGCGGCAGCTACAGGGACCTCGCCATCGCCCCGATGCCCGGTGGCAAGTCCACGCTCATCGGCGGCGACGGCTACATGTTCCAGAAGAAGGACACACCCGCCCAGATCCGGGCCGGCCTCAAGTGGCTCGACCACATGTTCCTCACCCCGGGCAAGGGCTTCCTCGG
Source organism: Streptomyces yongxingensis (assembly GCF_055597465.1). NCBI lineage: Bacteria > Bacillati > Actinomycetota > Actinomycetes > Kitasatosporales > Streptomycetaceae > Streptomyces > Streptomyces yongxingensis. The sequence goes on along the minus strand of NZ_CM145717.1, from coordinate 9,785,471 downwards.
CGACTACGTCCGCGCCAAGAAGCAAAACGCCCCGGTGGGCCTGCCCGAGCCACGGCTGTTCACCGGCGCCGCCGACGCCAAGGACCAGCAGATCAAGAAGGCCAACGCCAATGTTCCCGTGGGCAATTACCAGACCTTCCTCGACGGCAACCAGAAGCTGCGGATGAAGATCGAGCCGCCGCACGCGCAGCAGATCTACTCCGTGCTCGACGGAGCCGTGTCCGCCGTCCTGACCAAGAAGGACGCCGATATCGACCAGCTCCTGAAGGAAGCCTCCAGCAAGATCGACAACATTCTGGCCCGGGGCTGACCCGATGACCAAGACCGCTGCGCGGCCGCCCGCCGAGGCGATGGCCGTCCACCCGGTGCAGGCGCCGCCCCCGGCGGGGGGCCGGGGGCGGCGCCGCCTCGCCGACCAGGTCCGGGCCTATGGCTTCCTCCTCGGCGGCCTGATCTGCTTCGCGCTGTTCTCCTGGTATCCGGCGATCCGTGCGGTCGTGATCGCCTTCCAGAAGTACACGCCCGGCTCGTCCCCCGAATGGGTCGGCACCGCCAACTTCACCCGTGTCCTGCACGATCCGGAGTTCACCGCGGCCTGGCGGAACACCCTCACCTTCACCCTGCTGGCGCTGCTCATCGGCTTCGCCATCCCGTTCCTGCTCGCCCTCGTGCTCAATGAACTCCGGCACGCCAAGGCGTTCTTCAGGGTCGTGGTCTATCTGCCGGTGATGATCCCGCCGGTGGTCAGCGCCCTGCTGTGGAAGTGGTTCTACGACCCGGGCGCCGGGCTGGCCAACGAGGCGCTGCGCTGGTCGCACCTGCCCACCTCGAACTGGTCCAACGGCGCCGACACCGCCCTGGTCTCCCTCGTCATCGTGGCCACCTGGGCCAATATGGGCGGCACCGTCCTGATCTACCTGGCGGCGTTGCAGTCCATCCCCGGTGAGCTGTACGAGGCGGCCGAACTCGACGGCGCGAGCCTGCTCCAGCGCGTCCGTCACGTCACGATCCCCCAGACTCGGTTCGTGATCCTCATGCTGATGCTGTTGCAGATCATCGCGACGATGCAAGTCTTCACCGAGCCGTTCGTGATCACCGGCGGTGGCCCGGAGAACGCCACGGTCACCGTCCTCTACCTGATCTACAAGTACGCCTTCCTCTACAACGACTTCGGTGGCGCCTGTGCGCTGAGCGTGATGCTGCTCGTGCTGCTCGGCGCCTTCTCCGCCCTCTATCTGCGGCTCACCCGCTCCGAGGAGGACGACGCATGAGCACCCGGACCCTCGTCTCCCCCGCCACCCTGGCCCGCCCCCGCGGCCGGGCCGTCTACTGGACGGTCTTCACCGCCGTGGTGGTGCTGTTCGCGATCGCCTTCCTCTTCCCCGTCTACTGGATGGTGACCGGCGCGATGAAGTCCCCGGACGAGGTGGCGCGGACCCCGCCCACCCTCGCTCCGAAGGAGTGGCACCTCAGCGGCTACAGCGACGCCTGGGACCTGATGCAGCTTCCGCAGCACCTGTGGAACACGGTGGTCCAGGCAGCCGGGGCCTGGCTGTTCCAGCTGGTCTTCTGCACGGCCGCCGCCTACGCCCTGTCCAAGCTGAAGCCCGCCTTCGGCAAGGTGATCCTCGGTGGCATCCTCGCCACGCTGATGGTCCCGGCCCAGGCGCTGGTGGTGCCGAAGTACCTGACCGTCGCCGACCTGCCGCTGATCCACACCAGCCTGCTCAACGACCCGCTCGCGATCTGGCTGCCGGCCGTCGCCAACGCCTTCAACCTCTATCTCCTCAAGCGGTTCTTCGACCAGCTCCCGCGCGACGTCCTGGAGGCCGCCGAGATCGACGGCGCCGGGAAGCTGCGCACCCTGTGGTCGATCGTGCTGCCCATGTCGCGTCCGGTGCTCGGCGTTGTGTCGATCTTCGCGCTGGTGGCGGTGTGGCAGGACTTCCTGTGGCCGCTGATGGTCTTCTCGGACACCGGCGAGCAGCCGATCAGCGTGGCGCTCGTCCAGCTGTCGCAGAACATCCAGCTGACCGTGCTCATCGCCGCGATGGTCATCGCCAGCATCCCGATGGTCGCGCTGTTCCTCGTCTTCCAGCGGCACATCATCGCCGGGATCAGCGCGGGCGGCACGAAGGGCTGACACCGCCCCCTCGACAGAAAGGCTCCCACCGTGGCCCAGCCCACCCCTGCCCGGACACCGAACGACTGGTGGCGCTCCGCCGTCATCTACCAGGTGTATGTGCGCAGCTTCGCCGACGGGGACGGCGATGGCACCGGCGACCTCGCGGGCGTCCGCGCCAGGCTGCCGTACCTCGCCGAACTCGGCGTCGACGCGCTGTGGTTCAGCCCCTGGTACCAGTCGCCCATGAAGGACGGCGGCTATGACGTCGCCGACTACCGTGCCATCGACCCGGCCTTCGGCACCCTGGCCGAGGCGGAGAAGCTCATCGCCGAGGCCGGTGAGCTGGGCATCCGCACGATCGTCGACATCGTGCCGAACCACGTCTCCGACCAGCACCCCTGGTGGCGGGCCGCCCTCGCGGGCGGCGCCGAGCGCGAGCTCTTCCACGTCCGTCCGGGCCGCGGCGACCACGGTGAGCTGCCGCCCAACGACTGGACGTCGGAGTTCGGCGGCCCGGCGTGGACCCGGCTGCCCGACGGCCACTGGTATCTGCATCTGTTCGCCCCCGAGCAGCCGGACCTCAACTGGGCCCACCCGGCCGTGCGCCAGGAACACGAGGACATCCTGCGCTTCTGGTTCGAGCGGGGTGTCGCGGGGGTGCGCATCGACTCGGCCGCCCTGCTGGTCAAGGATCCCCGGCTGCCCGACTTCGTCGAGGGCCGCGATCCGCATCCGTACGTCGACCGCGATGAGCTCCATGACATCTACCGCTCCTGGCGCGCGGTGGCCGACGAGTACGGCGGTGTCTTCGTCGGTGAGGTGTGGCTGCCGGACAGCGAGCGCTTCGCCCGCTATCTGCGCCCCGACGAGCTGCACACCGCCTTCAACTTCTCCTTCCTGGCCTGCCCCTGGGACGCCCGGCGGCTGCGGACGTCGATCGACGAGACGCTCGCCGAACACGCCCCCGTGGGTGCTCCGGCCACCTGGGTGCTGTGCAACCACGATGTGACCCGCACGGTCACCCGCTACGGGCGCGAGGACACCGGTTTCGACTTCGCCACCAAGGTCTTCGGCACCCCCACCGACCTCGCCCTCGGCACCCGGCGGGCACGGGCCGCCGCCCTGCTGTCGCTGGCCCTGCCCGGCGCGGTCTACGTCTACCAGGGCGAGGAGTTGGGCCTGCCCGAGGCCGACATCCCCCGCGACCGCGTCCAGGACCCGATGCACTTCCGCTCCGGCGGCACCGACCCGGGCCGCGACGGCTGCCGGGTGCCGCTGCCGTGGGCGGCGCAGGCGCCGTACGCCGGTTTCGGCTCGCGCGAGGAGCCGTGGCTGCCACAGCCCGCGCACTGGGCCGTGTACGCGGCCGATCGGCAGACGGAGGACCCGGGCTCGATGCTCAGCCTCTACCGCGCGGCGATCCGCATCCGCCGCGCCACCCCCGGCTTCGGCGACGGGCCGCTGACCTGGCTCCCCTCGGCCGACGGTGTCCTCTCCTTCGCCCGTACGGACGGCCTGGTCTGCGTGGTCAACCTCGCGGACACCCCCACCGAGCTGGACGGCACCTCCCGGCTTCTGCTCAACAGCGGCCCGCTGGACGACCGGGGCCGCCTTCCGCGGGACACGGCGGCCTGGCTGCTCCGCTGAGCCGCCACCACCGCACCGCGCTATCCCACCACCCCCACCATGAAGGGATCAGCACATGCACCGCAGCAGTACCGCATCGGCATCCACCAAACGCCTGTCGGCGATCGGCGCGGCCGTCGCCCTCGCGGCCGGCACGCTCGTCACCCTGACCCCCACGGCCGCACACGCGGCCGCGGGCGCCTCCCTGCCGTTCACCTCGGCCGAGGCCGAGTCCGCCACCACCACGGGGACGAAGATCGGCCCCGACTTCACCCAGGCCACGCTCGCCTCCGAGGCGTCCGGGCGCCAGGCCGTCCGCCTCTCCGCCGGGCAGCGCGTGGAGTTCACCGCGCCGCGCGCGGCCAACGCGGTGAACGTGGCCTACAACGTGCCCGACGGCCAGTCGGGCACGCTGAACGTCTATGTCAACGGCACCAGGCTGGCCAAGACCATCGCGGTCACGTCCACGTACTCGTACGTGGACACCGGCTGGATCGCGGGGTCGAAGACCCACCACTTCTACGACAACGCCCGGGTGCTGCTCGGCCAAAACGTCCAGGCCGGTGACAAGATCGCCTTCGAGGCGGCGAACACCCAGGTCACCGTGGACGTGGCCGACTTCGAGCAGGTCGCGGCGGCCGCCTCCCAGCCCGCCGGATCGGTGTCCGTCACCTCCAAGGGCGCCGACCCCAGCGGGCAGGGCGACTCCACCCAGGCGTTCCGGGACGCCATCGCCGCCGCCCAGGGCGGAGTGGTCTGGATCCCGCCGGGTGACTACAAGCTGACCTCCTCGCTCAACGGTGTCCAGAACGTCACCCTCCAGGGCGCCGGGAGCTGGCACTCCGTGGTGCGCACGTCGCGGTTCATCGACCAGTCCGGCTCCTCCGGCAACGTCCACATCAAGGACTTCGCGGTCATCGGCGAGGTCACCGAGCGCGTCGACTCCAACCCCGACAACTTCGTCAACGGCTCGCTCGGCCCGGGCTCCAGCGTGTCGGGCATGTGGCTGCAGCACCTGAAGGTGGGGCTGTGGCTGACGGGCAACAACGACAACCTCGTGGTCGAGAACAACCGCTTCCTGGACATGACGGCCGACGGCCTCAACCTCAACGGCACCGCGAAGAACGTACGGGTCCGGAACAACTTCCTGCGCAACCAGGGCGACGACGCACTCGCCATGTGGTCGCTGTACTCGCCGGACACGGGCAGCAGCTTCGAGAACAACACCATCTCGCAGCCGAACCTCGCCAACGGCATCGCGATCTACGGCGGTACGGACATCACGGTCAAGAACAACCTGATCTCCGACACCAACGCCCTGGGCAGTGGTATCGCCATCTCCAACCAGAAGTTCCTGGACCCGTTCCATCCGCTGGCCGGCACGATCACGGTCGACGGCAACACGCTCGTCCGCGCGGGCGCCATGAACCCCAACTGGAACCACCCGATGGGCGCCCTGCGCGTCGACTCCTACGACAGCGCGATCGAGGCCACCGTCAACATCACCAACACGACCATCACCGACAGCCCGTACAGCGCCTTCGAGTTCGTCTCCGGCGGCGGCCGGGGCTACGCGGTCAAGAACGTCAATGTGTCCGGCGCGACCGTGACCAACCCCGGAACGGTCGTCGTCCAGGCCGAGGCGCAGGGGTCGGCGAAGTTCAGCGACGTCACGGCCGCCGGCGTCGGCGCGGCGGGCGTCTACAACTGCCCCTATCCGTCCGGCTCCGGCACCTTCGACCTCACCGACGGCGGTGGCAACTCCGGCTGGAGCAGCACCTGGTCGGACTGCTCCACCTGGCCCCGGCCCGGCCAGGGCAACCCGGATCCCGATCCGGGCCGCAACCTCGCCAAGGGCCGCCCGGCCACGGCGACCGGCTCCTGGGACGTCTACACCCCCGGCAAGGCGGTCGACGGCGACGCGAACACCTACTGGGAGTCGACCAACAACGCCTTTCCGCAGGCCCTGACCGTGGACCTCGGCTCCGGCCAGGCGGTCCGCCGGCTGGTGCTGAAGCTGCCGCCCTCGTCGGCCTGGGGCGCCCGCACCCAGACGCTGTCCGTGCTGGGCAGCACCGACGGCTCCTCGTACTCGACGGTGGTGGGCTCGCACGGCTACCGCTTCGACCCGGCGTCCGGCAACAAGGTCACCGTCACCCTGCCCGACAGCACGAACGTGCGCTTCCTGAGGCTCAACGTCACCGGCAACACCGGCTGGCCGGCGGCCCAGGTCAGTGAGGTGGAGGCGTATCTGACCCCGTGATCCTCACCCCCGCGCTTCGCCGTCCGGAACCGCCCGGGCGCCCCGGTCCCCGGCCCGGCGGAGCGCGGGGAACGAGGTGTGGATCACGGCGATCACCAGGGGGCCTTGCATGATCATGCGTAAGACTGCATACTCCTGCTGTGTCCAAAGTTCTCACCTCCCTCCCTGTCGGCGAACGCGTCGGGATCGCCTTCTCCGGCGGCCTCGACACCTCGGTAGCGGTCGCGTGGATGCGCGACAAGGGCGCGGTGCCCTGCACCTATACCGCCGACATCGGCCAGTACGACGAGCCCGACATCGCCTCGGTCCCCGGGCGCGCCACGACGTACGGCGCGGAGGTCGCCCGACTGGTGGACTGCCGGGCGGCCCTGGTGGAGGAGGGGCTCGCGGCCCTGGCCTGCGGGGCGTTCCACATCCGCTCCGGCGGCCGCAGCTACTTCAACACCACCCCGCTCGGGCGGGCGGTCACCGGCACCCTGCTGGTGCGCGCCATGCTCGAGGACGATGTGCAGATCTGGGGCGACGGCTCCACCTTCAAGGGCAATGACATCGAGCGGTTCTACCGCTACGGCCTGCTGGCCAACCCCTCCCTGCGGATCTACAAGCCGTGGCTGGACGCCGACTTCGTCAGCGAGCTCGGCGGCCGCAAGGAGATGTCGGAGTGGCTGCTCGCCCATGGCCTGCCCTACCGGGACAGCGCGGAGAAGGCGTACTCCACCGACGCCAACATCTGGGGCGCGACCCACGAGGCCAAGTCGCTCGAGCACCTCGACACCGGCATCGAGATCGTCCAGCCGATCATGGGCGTGCGGTTCTGGGACCCGTCGGTCGAGATAGCGGCCGAGGACGTCACGATCGGCTTCGAGCAGGGCCGGCCGGTGACGATCAACGGCAAGGAGTTCGCCTCCGCCGTCGATCTGGTGCTGGAGGCCAACGCCATCGGCGGACGGCACGGCATGGGCATGTCCGACCAGATCGAGAACCGCGTCATCGAGGCCAAGAGCCGGGGCATCTACGAGGCACCGGGCATGGCGCTGCTGCACGCGGCGTACGAGCGGCTGGTCAACGCGATCCACAACGAGGACACCGTCGCCACCTACCACACCGAGGGGCGCCGCCTCGGCCGGCTCATGTACGAGGGCCGCTGGCTGGACCCGCAGGCGCTGATGGTGCGCGAGGCGCTGCAGCGCTGGGTCGGCGCGGCGATCACCGGCGAGGTGACCCTGCGGCTGCGGCGCGGTGAGGACTACTCCATCCTGGACACCTCCGGACCGGCGTTCAGCTACCACCCGGACAAGCTCTCCATGGAGCGGACCGAGGACTCCGCCTTCGGTCCGGTGGACCGGATCGGCCAGCTCACCATGCGCAACCTCGACATCGCCGACTCGCGCGCCAAGCTGGAGCAGTACGCCGGTCTCGGCATGGTCGGCAGCTCGCATCCGGCGCTGATCGGCGCCGCGCAGGCGGCCTCCACCGGGCTGATCGGCGCGATGCCGCAGGGCGCCTCCGAGGCGATCGCCTCGGACGGGCGGGTGTCCGGGCAGGACACGCTGCTCGACCGCGCCGCGATGGAGTTCGGCGCCGACTGACCTCCCCGCTGCCCTGGTCCGACGCCCACCCGCGCCCCGAGCGCGGGTGGGCGTCGGCGTGTCCGGCCGGGCCGGGTCAGCGCACGGGCCGCTCCGCCGTGCCGCCGCCCAGACCGTCGACGTACGAGGCGATCCAGGCCAGCGGCGCGTTCCAGTTGATGGTGATCTCGTTGGTGGAGAACGCCATCAGGCTGTCGGTGTAGCACATCGCCGGGGCGCAGCCCTTCAGCTTCTTCTTGGCCACCGGGTCCTGGAGCCCGGAGTTCGGGCCGCCCGCCAGCGAACCGGGCGCCGGACGCGGCAGCCGGTGGTCGCGCTGGTGGGCCCAGAAGCGGTGGTGCTGGTTGTGCGAGTCCCGTTCGCCGTGGCCGGTGACATAGGACTGGTTGAGCGGATTGCCGCCCAGCAGATAGTCCATGCCGCGGAGCACCGCGTCGAGGTAGCGGTCCTTGCCCGTCAGGTCGTGTGCGGTGGCGAGCACGATCATGTTGTTGAGCACCTGGCTGTTGGAGCCCCACTCGTACCTGCCGCCCTTCGGCGCGTACGGCACGCCGTAGGCCGACTTCGCGGAGTCCGCGGCGTAGCGGTCGGCGGCCTTCGTCACCATCGCGCGCACCTCGGCGCGCTGCCGCTCGGTGAGCTTGTTGGGGACGGTGGCCAGGTCCAGCGCTCCGAGGCCCGCGGTCGAGGCCCACGACATGCCGCCGCCGCGCGGGAAGAGCGCGCCCACGTCGTGGTGGAGCGGCGAGTCGAGCACCGCCTTGGCGTAGGCGTGGTCGCCGGTGGTGATGAACAGCTCGGCCGCGGCCCAGTAGAACTCGTCGCCGACGTACCGGTCGCCGTAGGCACCGCCACCCGTGGAGTCCTTGTCGCTGGCGTAGATCTTCGGATGTGCCTTGGCCGCGTCCCACGCGGCCCGGGCCGCGTGCAGACAGCGGGCGGCGAACTCCGGGTCGTAGGACTTGAACAGCCGGGCGCTCTGCGCGGCGGACGCCGCCAGGTTGAGCGTGGCCGCGGTGGACGGCTTGTGCAGCTCGCGCTGTTGCTGGTCCCGGTCCGGCCGGGTCGGGAACCCGGTCCACAGCTTGTCGTGCACCTTGTGGAACGCCATACCGGCGAGCGGCTTGCCCTTCGGCACCTGCATGCGCAGGAGGAATTCCATCTCCCAGCGGGCCTCGTCCAGGATGTCCGGAACGCCGTTGCCACGCTCGGGCACCCGGAGCCGGCCGTCGCCAAGCGGCGCGGCGTCGACGCCCTTGGTGGTGCGGGTGCGCTCGTAGGCGGACATCAGCTGGGCCACCGAGATGCCGCCGTTGACGACGTACTTGCCCTGGTCACCGGCGTCGTACCAGCCACCGGCGACATTCCGGCGGTAGTCGCACACGCCCTTGACGCACGGGACGTCGGTGTCGCCCCGGTGCGGGGCCGCCTTGTCATGGCCCGCGGGACGGGCGTACGTGCGGCCCACGAGATCCGCGTCGATCTTGATGCCGCTGCGGTTGTGGTAGAAGTACGCGAGCGCGTCGCTCCGCAGCGAGTCGTAGAGGTGGTCGCCGATGGCGAACGGCTCGCTCTTCTTGCCGTCGATGGTGACGGTGTACCCCTCGCCCGCGTCGGTGACCTTGCTGAAGTCGAAGGTCTGGACGTTTTGCCGGGAGCTGGGGTCCACACCCGCGGGGGTGGTGGTCCCGTGCGCTCGCTCGGTCCCGTCGGCGGCCCGGAGCGTCCAGGTCAGCGGCTTGGTGGCAGGGGTGACGACGGTGCCCTTCTTGGGGCCGTGGGTCAGATAGCCGACCTGGTTCACCCGCACCGGCGAGCCGGTGTCGACCTTGGGAGCGGCCGTCCCGGCGCCGTGCCGCGCGTGGTGGTCCACGGCGCCCGCCGCGGGCGCGGCCAGGGCGCCGAGGGTCAGTCCGGCCGCGACCGCCGCGCCCACCACGCGCCGGCGGCGGCGGTCGGTCCGATCAGGGGTGATCCGTACGCGAGGAGCAGAAGGAGACAAGACTCAGCACTTCCGGGGGTTCGGCGTCTTTTCCGTCCCTCAGAGGCTAAGAAGAGGCCCTGGCCTGCGGCTTCGTACGCTTAGCCGAAATCCGGGTACACCAGGTGGCCCAGGCCGGTCTCCTTCGATCGAGGTATTTCAGGAGGTGAGCCGCCGTGGCGGCGGGCTACCAGCGGGCGAGGTCCGCCTGGAAGGACGGGTCGAAGCGCCGCATGTACCCGGTGTCATCGCGGTTGCGCAGTCCGCACTGGACATATTGCTCATGCAGGCGCGCCAGGGCGCCGGGGTCCAGCTCCACGCCGAGGCCGGGGGCGCCCGGCACGGGCACCGCGCCGTCCACGAAGGTCAGCGCGCCGTCCACGATCACGTCCTCGGTCTTCCACGGCCAGTGGGTGTCGCAGGCGTAGGTGAGGTTCGGGGTGGCCGCGGCGAGGTGGGTCATCGCGGCCAGGCTGATGCCCAGGTGCGAGTTCGAATGCATGGACAGGCCCATGCCGAAGGTGTCGCAGATGCCGGAGAGCAGCTTGGAACGGCGCAGCCCGCCCCAGTAGTGGTGGTCGGAGAGGACGACCTGGACGGCGTCGGCGGCCACCGCGGGGGCCAGCTCGTCGAAGGCGACCACGCACATGTTGGTGGCCAGCGGCATGGGGACCTCGCGGGCGACCGCGGCCATGCCGTCGATCCCGGGGGTGGGGTCCTCCAGGTACTCCAGCACGCCCTCGAGCGCGTGCCCGACCTTCACCGAGGTCTCCGTCGTCCAGACGGCATTGGGGTCCAGGCGCAGCGGATGGTCGGGGAAGGCGCGGCGGAGCGCCCGGATCGCCTCGATCTCCTCCTCGGGGGGCCGGACGCCGCCCTTCAGCTTGATCGCGGTGAAGCCGTAGTCGTCCACCATCCGGCGGGCCTGCGCCACGATGGCATCGGGGTCGAGGGCCTCGCCCCACTCGTCCGGCTCCTGGCCGGGGTGGGCGGCCCATTTGTAGAAGAGGTAGGCGCTGAACGGGACGGCGGACCGCACGGCGCCGCCGAGCAGGTCGCTGACCGGGCGGCCGATGGCCTTGCCCTGGATGTCCAGGAGCGCCACCTCGAACGGGGAGACGACCCGGTCGACGGTGCTGCTGGTGGTGATCATGCCGGTGAGCCCGGAGCCGCCGGAGCCGCCCACGCGGTCGATGACCCGCTGGACGCGCTGGTGCAGCTCCTCGGTGGCGAAGGCGTCCAGCCCGACGATCTCGTGTCCGACGGCCGCCAGGCGCTCCAGGTGGAGCTCGTCCGCGTAGGTCTCGCCGAGCCCGGTCAGGCCCGCGTCGGTGTGGATCTGCACGATCGAGCGGAGCGCGAAGGGCTCGTGGACGCCGACGGAGTTGAGCAGGGCCGGGTCGCGGAAGGCGACGGGGGTGATGGTGACATCCGTGATGCGCAGGGGTGCTCCGTCAGACATCGACGTCCATTCATATGGGTGAACGGGTGGTAGGTGTGTGAACCTTATCAAGGGGGCTGCCCCACCGAGGAGCAGCCAAAACACCTGCCACAACTCCTGTGATTCGGCCTGGAATTGTTGCTTCCGGAGTCATTGACCGGCGGAACGGGTGATCGTAAGGTCTGCACCCCACTCCCACTGGGTTCATGTGCATGAACGATGCGAGGAGAGCCGCCATGGTGAATCCCCCCGCCCCCGACCGCGACCCGGCCGCCTCCTCGGAGCTCGTCCAACGGTCCGTGACCAAGTTTCTGCGACGTGTGATGCCCATCCTGGTCATCATGCTCGTGGTCAACCAGATGGACCGCACCAACGTCGGCTTCGTCCAGGACGACCTCAAGGCCGACATCGGCATCGGAAGCGCGGCCTACGGGCTCGGCGCCGGGCTGTTCTTCATCGGCTACGCCCTGCTCGAAGTCCCCAGCAACATGCTGATGGAGCGCTTCGGCGCCCGGGTCTGGCTCACCCGGATCATGATCAGCTGGGGCGCGGTGACCGTCCTCATGTGCTTCATGACCGGGGCCACCTCCTTCTACGTCCTGCGGTTCCTGCTGGGCATCGCGGAGGCGGGGTTCTTCCCCGGTGTGATGTACTACCTCACCACCTGGCTGCCGGACTCCGCGCGCGGCCGGGCCAGCGCCATCTTCCTCGGCGGCTCGGCCACCGCCTACATCGTCACCGGGCCCATCAGCGGCGCGCTGCTGGAAATGCACGGCCTGGGCGGATTCGCCGGCTGGCGCTGGATGTTCGCGCTGGAAGGCGCCATCTCCATCGGCGTGGGCCTCGTCGCCGCCTTCTTCCTCGTCTCGCGGATCCAAGACGCCCGCTGGCTGAGCAGCGAGGAGAAGGCCGCCCTCAGCGCGGCGGTCGACCGGGACCGCGAGGCGCGCAGCCGCGAGCCTCAGGTGTCCAGGCTGCGCCTGGTGGTCCACCCCCAGGTGGCGCTGCTGACCGGCGTGTTCTTCGCCATGGCGCTCACCGGATACGCGATCACCTTCTGGCTGCCGAGCCTGGTGGACGACATCGGCGGGCTCTCGTCCTTCCAGATCGGGCTGCTCACGGCCATCCCGTGGATCTGCGCGGTCATCGCGATGTACACGATGAGCCGCTACACCGACCGCGTGCCGGACCGTCGGCCCTACCTCGCGATCGTGCTGGTGCTGTCCGCCATCGGCACCTTCCTCGCCACCCTGGGCTCCCCGTGGTTCGGGCTCGCGGCCGTCACGCTGGCCGCCGTCGGCAGCAAGTGCGCCGCCAACCTCTTCTGGCCGCTGGCCCAGTCCACGCTCGACCTCAAGGTCACGGCCGCGGGGCTCGCCGTCGTCAACTCCCTCGGCAACCTCGGCGGCTTCGTCTCCCCCACCCTCTTCGGCTATCTGGAGGAGACGACGGGCAGCACCAACGGCGGCCTCTACGCGCTCTCCGCGGCCTCGCTGCTCGCCACCGTCGGTGTCTACTTCATCCGCCGCGGCAGCGGCCGTGGCGGAGCCGGGGCCGCCGCGCCCGCCCCCGTCCGGACCGTCTCCGGGTGACCCCGGCGCGGCCCCGCCCGGAGCCGTGTGGTTCCGGGCGGCCGGGGTGGCGCCATCAACGGGACGCGCCGAACGCCGGTGACGCCGTCCAGGGCCCCGGAGACACACGGCCCCTCCTCCACGAAGGTGACCCGTTCCTCCCATGTGACGGGTGGCGGGAAGTGGCGTCGGCCGTCGGCCGTGGAGCGGTCAGGCGCCGGTGCGGAGCACCAGCTTGCCGCGGGTGTGGCCGCTCTCCCCCTGGCGGTGGGCGCGGCCGGCCTCCTCCAGCGGGAAGACGTCCTCGACCTCGACCTCGACCGCGCCCTGGTCGACAAGGCCGGCGATGGTGGTCAGGGCGGCGCCGTCCGGCTCGACGAGGAAGGGGCTGGTGCGCACGCCGCGGGCGTCCGCGGCCGCCCGCAGCTCGGGGCTGACGCCACTGGGAACGGCCACCAGCAGTCCCCCCTTCTTGAGCACCTCCAGGGAACGGGTGCTCGTGGCGTCGTGCTCCTCTCCCAGCAGGTCGATCACCACATCGACGTCCTCGACCGTGCCCTCGAAGCGCTGCTTGGTGTAGTCGATCAGCTCCGCCGCTCCGAGCCGGCCGAGCCATTCGTGGCGGCTCTCCCGGGCGGTCCCCGCCACCCACGCCCCCAGGTGCCGGGCGAACTGGACGGCGAAGTGCCCGACGCCACCGGCGGCGGCGTGCACCAGAACCCGCTGACCGGCCTCCACCCTGGCGGTGTCCACCAGGATCTGCCAGGCCGTCAGCGCCGCCAGCGGCACGGCGGCCGCCGCCTCGTGGCTCAACGTGGCGGGCTTACGGGCGAACTGGCGGGCGGGGGCCGTCACGAACTCCGCGTAGCCGCCCGCCTGACGGGGGAACCACGGCATTCCGTACACCTCGTCACCGGGGGCCAGCGTGGTCACCCCGAACCCGACTTCCTCGACCACACCGGAGACGTCCCAGCCCAGGGTGAACGGCGGCTCGCCGAGCACGCCCGCCATACCTCCGCCCTGACGGGTCTTCCAGTCGACCGGGTTGACGCCGGCGGCGTGCACCCGCACCAGCACCTCGGTGGGCAGCGGCTCCGGCCGCGCGACCTCCGCGACGCGCAGCACCTCCGGGCCGCCGAGCGCGTCCTGTACCACCGCACGCATCATGGACCTGGGCACGTGTGCCTCCTGAGCTCATCCGTATCTCTCACGCCCGCTCTCCGAGCGCGTTCGCACGCTAACCTCAGGGACCTGGTTACCCACAAGGGACACTGCTATCTTTTGGGTAGTACATAGCGGCCCGGAAGGTTTCCTCCATGAGTACGCGATGCCACACGGGCCAGCACGCCCATCATGATGTGTACGAGGCCCAGTGCCCGTGCCGCGCCATGCTGGATCTGCTGGCGAACAAGTGGTCGGCGCTGGCCATCGGCGCCCTTGAGGACGGCCCTCTCCGATTCGGCGGGCTGCAGCGCCGCCTTCAGGGGGTCAGCCCCAAGGTGCTCACCCAGACACTGCGGCGCCTCGAAGACGCCGGGCTGGTGGAGCGGACCGTCTACCCGGCCGTCCCGCTCCATGTGGAGTACGAGCTCTCTCCCCTGGGCCACAGCGCGTCCGTTCCGCTCAGGAATCTGCGTCTGTGGGTGGAGGACAATCTGGATCTCACCACCACGGCCGCGAAGCCGATGTGACGGCGCCGGTCCCCTGCCGCCGCCGCCCGGTCCCCCCCTCAGCACCCTCCTCGCAGCCGGGAGGGCGCCCTGGTCCGGGCCCTGTCAGGCGGTGGGGGCGGTACGGATGGCGGCGATGTCGAACTGGAGGCGGACCTTCTCACTCACCAGGGCGCCGCCCTCGGCCAGCCTGGCGTTGTACGTCAGCCCCCATTCGGAGCGGTTGATGGTGGTCGTGCCGTCGAAGCCCGCCCGCTGGTAGCCGAAGGGATCCGTGACATGTCCGATGTAGGTGAGCTCCAGGACGACGGGGCGGGTGACGTCCCTGATCGTGAGCTCCCCGGCCATGCGGTAGACGTCCGGGCCCGCGACCTCCACGGCGGTGCTGATGAACCGGATGTGCGGGAAGGTTCTGGCATCCAGGAAATCCCGGCCCATCAAGTGGTCGTCGCGCTGCTCGACACCGGTCTGGACACTGGCGGTGGACAGCAGGACCTCGGCCCGGGAACGGCGCGGGTCGCGGCCGTCGAAGTAGAGTCGGCTCTCGAACTCAGTGAAGGCGCCACGCACCGTGCTCACCATGGCGTGCCGGACGGAGAAACCGATCCGGCTGTGCGCCGGGTCGACGATCCACTCTCCGGTGAGAGCCGCGAGGCCGGGATCCGACAGAGCGACGGCGCCGGACGTCGCCCGCGTAGTGGGGGCCGCCGGTGCGGCGCTGGCGATCGCGCGGCGGGCGGTACTGCGGCTGAACAGGTTCATGCCACCCGTTGTTATGTCAACTTAGGGGATGACGCAACCCTTGATCAAGAGCAGATACTCAAGGATCTTGAGTAAGTGTCTGCGATGTACCCCCCGAGGAGAAGTCACCGTTGACGACCGACAGTTACTACGAGCCGATCGACGAGCACCGCTACAAGCCCACCTCCCACGTCAGCGGCGCCTGGAGCAGCGACGAACAGCACTTCAGCCCGCTCGGCGGTCTCATCGTCCACGCCATCGACCGCCACCTCGCCACCCGTCCGGACACCGGGCTGCTGCTCAGCCGGATCAGCTTCGACATCCTCGGGCGGCTCGCCCTCGACGAGTGCGAGATCCGGGTGGAGACCATCCGGCCCGGCCGCACCATCGAACTCCTCGAGGCCGTGGTGCTCATCGCGGACCGTCCCGTGGTCCGGGCCCGCGCCTGGCTCCTCGCCGCCGTGGACACCGCCGCCGTGGCCGGTGGCGCCGAGGAGCGGCTCACCCCTCCCGAGAAGCTCGACCCCTGGTCGATGGCATCGCTGTGGCCCGGCGGGTACATCGCCTCCCTGGACTCCCGCCCGCTCGCGCCGCGCGAGCCGGGCCGCGCGACGCTCTGGGTCTCCACCCCGCTCGACCTCGTGGCCGGACAGGCCAGCACCCCGCTGGCCTCGTACATCGCGCTCGTGGACACCGCCAACGGCATCGCCGTACGGCAGTCGCCCACCGCCTGGATGTTCCCCAACGTCGACCTGACCATCCACCTCCACCGGCAGCCCGAGGGCCGCTGGACCGGGCTGGACACCACGGTCACCTTCGGCAGCACCGGCCAGGGCATCACCAGCACCGTGCTGCACGACCTGCGCGGTCCGGTCGGCCACGCCCAGCAGATCCTCACCGTCCGGCCCCTGCCCGGCACCTGACCGCGCACGGGACAGGCCGCCACCGGCGAGGTGGCGGCTCCCCCTGTACGATGAGTCCGCAAGCAACGAACCACTCTGCCTGACGCAGAGCTGGCGCGACCGCTCGGCGGCCGCGGTCCTTCGAGCCCCCTGATCGGCGCGGACCCGGTATCTACCCCGGTCCAGCGCGAGAGGACAGCTCTCGGCGCACTCCGCCACGCCGGCCCGGGTGCGCTACCAGGCGGCGGAAAGGCGTCGGCCGTGGCATCCGCGGTCTCCAGCGACACCCCTCCCCCCGTCCAGCGCGTCGGCTACCGGCAATTGCTGCGCACACCGGGTGTGTGGACCTTCCTGCTGCCTGGGTTCGCCGCCCGGCAGCCGTTCGCGATGCTGACGATCAGCATCGTGCTCCTGCTGCGCCACACCACCGGGTCGTACGGTGTCGCCGGTGCGGTCGCGGCCGTCACCGGCGTCTCCATGGCGCTGTTCGCGCCCCAGAGCGGCAAGCTCGCCGACCGCCACGGGCAGCGTGCGGTCCTGGTGCCGGGTGTGCTGCTCCACGCGGCGGCCGCGGCCCTGCTGACGGCGCTCGCCCTGGCCCACGCGCCGCTGTGGGCGCTGATCGCCGCCGCGGTGCCCACGGGCGCCTCCGTCCCACAGGTCGGGCCCATGGTGCGGGCCCGCTGGGCGGCCGCCCTCGGGGACGGCGCGCCGGGCGGATCCGGGCCGCGCCCGGGACGCCATCCGCTCCTGGCGACCGCGGCCGCGTTCGAGTCCGTGACGGACGAGCTCACGTTCGTCATCGGCCCGGTGCTCGCCACCGCCCTGAGCACCGCCGTGCACCCGGCCTCCGGCCTGATCGCGGAGGCCGCGCTGACGCTGGTGGGCGGGCTGCTCTTCGCGGCCCGGCGCCGTACGGCGCCACCGCCGGGCCCGGCGCGGGCGGACGCGCGGGAGCGGCACGCCTCGGCCCTGTCCGTGCCGGGCGTGCGGGTCCTGGCCGTGGCCTTCCTGGGCATCGGCTCGGTCTTCGGCGGGATGCAGGTCGCCCTGACCGCCTTCACCCAGGAGCAGGGCCAACCGGGCCTGAACGGCGTGCTGTACGGCGTGTTCGCGGCGGGCAACATGCTCGCGGGCGTGGCCTGCGGCGCCATCGCCTGGCGCACCTCCCCGCGCCGGCGGCTGCTGACCGCCTACGCCGCGCTGACGCTGATCTGCTCGACGCTGTGGGCGGTGTCCGCGCCACTGCCGCTGGGCGGGCTGGGGCTGCTGGCGGGCCTGTGCATCGCACCGGCGCTGATCACCGGGTACACCCTGGTGGAGGCGCTGGTCCCGGCCGCCTCCCGGACGGAGGCGTTCACCTGGCTGACCGGCTCGGTCGCGCTGGGGCAGGCCGCGGCGGTGACGGCGGGCGGACAGGTGGCGGACGGCTTCGGCGCGAGCGCCGCCTTCACCGTGCCGCTCGTGGGCACGGCCCTGTCCCTGCTGACGGTGGTGTCCCTGCGCGCCCACATCGCACCGCGCGGCACCACCACGGCGATACGCCAGGACCAGCGCACCGCCGACCCCCGCTCCGCCTCGCTCGAGGCGGCGGACACCACCTCCTGAGCGACGCCCCGCGGGCGCGGGCGGCGGCCTTACGGCCGCCGCCCGCGCTCATGCGAACGTCACCTCGGCCGTGGCATGCCGCGCCTCGCGATGGGTGGCGACGCGCATCTCGGCGCCGTTGCCGGACGGTGTGCCGCACACGAGGAGGCGCTCCCCGGCGAACAGGGGCCGCCGCAGCCGGTAGGACAGGGCGGCCACCCGGCGTGCCGGGGCGTGGCGGCGGGCGAGTTCGAGCATGAGCAGGGCCAGCAGCGGGCCGTGGACCACGGGGCCCGGATAGCCCTCCTCCCCTTGCGCGTACGGCGTGTCGTAGTGGATGTTTGGCCCTCACCGTGCCGAGGCTGCTGACGCGTTCGGCGGGCTCGCCGAGGCGCAGCGGTTCGGCGATCTCGCACCGCCCTCCGGCGATCATCCGCTGCCGGTGCGGGATGGGCGGCAGGAATTCCCGGCCGCGATGGCGTGTCAGTCGGTGAGGAACGACGACACGATCTCCCCGGCCTCCGGGCGGCACTCCTCGAAGTAGCCGTGCCGGGCGCCCTCGAAGAGGTGTGTCCGCGCCCCGGAAATGCGGGAGGCGAGCAGCGGTGCGTTGGCCGCCGGGGTGAGCCGGTCGTCCGCTCCGTGCAGGATCAGCGTGGGCGCTTTGATCAGCGGGAGGACGTCCCAGGCGTCGTGATCATTGCTGGCCACCAGGTGGCGCCGCCGGGCGTGCGGGGGCATGGCGGGGTCGCCGAGGGTCGTATACGGCCCGGGGTGCCCGGACCGCCAGGCCGGGGTGTACATGAGGTCGATCAGCGCCTCCCTCGCCGCCCGCGCGTCGGCCTGGGCCAGGGAGCGCCGCACCGTCATGTCGCGCTCCGTCGCCCGTGGCCCGCCGGGTGAGGTGCAGCCGAGGACGAGCCGCCGGATCCGGTCGGGGTGGCGGGCGGCGATCCATTGGGCGACCCGCCCTCCCATGGAGGTCCCGTACAGATCGGCGGACTCGATGCCCAGGTGGTCGAGGACGGCGATCACATCGTCGGCGAAGTCCCGTGTCGCGTAGGGGTGGTCGGGCTTTCCGCTCTCCCCGGTGCCGCGCCAGTCCATGGTGACGGTGGAGTGCGTGGCGTGGAAGTCCGCCCGTATGCCGTCCCACCAGTGGTGGTTGTTGGCCTGGCCCGCCAGGAGCACCAGCGGTGCTCCGGTGCCCTGGCGCTGGTAGGCGAGGAGGGTGCCGTCCAGTGCGCGGGCGTGGCCTCTGACCTGCTGGGGGACGTCGGTGCGTGGCATGGGTGTCTCTCGCCTCTCGGGGTTCTCGGGTGTCGTCGGTGTGTGCGGTCCGCGTGTGCACCTGGGCGGAGGGCCACCGCTCCTGACGCACAGCCGAGGTGATCTGGTGGATGAGCTCCCGGGCGACGGCCTCCACCGCGGGCGGTGTCCGCCCGGCCGCGACGTCCCGAGCACGGTCGAGCGCCATACGCGTGACGGTGCCGGTCACCACGCCCGGGTCCGGCTGGACCTCGGCACGGGCGCGCTCCCGTTCGCCCGGGGCACGACGAGCGCGGCATGGACGTATCACGTATCGCCATTTCACCGACACGGTTCATGAGCAACCATGATGACATGGTGTCTCTCAGGAGCGTCGGAGCAGGAGCGTTCAGAGCATGAGCACCCTCGACATCGTGTCCGAGGACGAGCGGTTCATCGTCACGACGGTGCGCGAACTCCACCGAGTTCGACGTGGAGCGCTACTTCCGCGACGCGCCCCTGATGATCGTCGGTGAGGGTACCAACGAGATCCAGCGCAATGTGATCGCGGCTCAGCTCGTCAAACGAGGCGGACTGGGGTGACGCCCCTCCCCGCGCTCAGCCGCGGGCGATGACCTTGCCCGGATTGAGGATCCCGTGCGGGTCGAGGGCCGCCTTGACCGCCCGGTGCATGTCCAGAACCGCCGGGGTGAGCTCCCGCTCCAGACCGTCCCGCTTCAGCAGGCCCACACCGTGTTCACCGGTGACCGTGCCACCGAGGTCGATGGCGTCCGCGATGATCTCGTGGAACGCGGCCTGGGCCCGCTCCCGGGCCGCGGTGTCGCCGGGCTGGGTGATCAGCAGCGGATGGAGGTTGCCGTCACCGGCGTGGGCGATGTTGGCGATGAGCGTGTCATGGCGGGTGGCGGCGCGCTCGATGCGCGCCAGCATCTCCGGGACGGCCGCCTTGGGCACGCACACGTCCTCGGTGAGCACCGGGCCCAGCCGCTCCAGCGCCGGGTAGGCGAGCCGCCTGGCCGCGAACAGCGCGTCGGCCTCCTCCTGGTCCGTGGACTGCGCGGCCCAGGTCGCCCCCGCCTCCTCGAAACAGGCGAGCATGCGCTCGGCCTCCTGCGCGCCGGCCGGGCCCGGGGCGTCCGTACGCCCGAGGAGCACCACATCCGCGTCCACGGACAGGCCCATGTTCTTCCACTTGTCGACCGCCGCCAGGCAGTGCCGGTCGATCAGCTCCAGCGCGGACGGGGTGAGCCCCGCGGCCCCGATCGCGGCCACCGCGCGTCCCGCCGCCACGACCGAGGAGAAGTATCCGGCGACCGTGCGCTCCGCCTCGCGCCGCGGCCGCAGCCGCACGGTGACCTCGGTGATCACTCCCAGGGTGCCCTCGGAGCCGACCATCAGCCCCGCCAGGTCGTACCCGGCGACGCCCTTGGCGGTCCTGCGGCCGAGCCGCACCAGCTCACCGGTGCCGGTCACCACTTCCAGGCCGAGCACATAGTCGCGGGTGACGCCGTACTTCACACAGCACAGCCCGCCCGCGTTGGTCGCCACATTGCCGCCGATGGTGGACCAGGGCGCGCTCGCCGGGTCCGGCGGGTACCACAGCCCCCGCTCGGCGCAGGCGGCCCGCAGATCGTCGTTGACCACCCCCGGTCCGACGACCGCGAGGCGCTCCACGGGATCGATCTCGTGGATGGTGTCCATGGCCTCGGTGGAGAGCACCACACAGCCCTCGACGGCGTTGGCACCGCCGGAGAGACCGGTGCCGGCGCCCCGGGTGACCAGCGGAACGCCGTGCCGCACACAGGCCCGCACCACGGAGCGCACCTCCGGCGCCGTACGTGGCCGCACCACCACGCGGGGCGTGCCGTACGGCGCCCACTCCGCCTCGTCGTGGACGAACCCGGCGGCGACACCGGGGTCCTCGACCATCCGGCCGTCCGGCAGCTCCTGCCGCAGATCATCGAGCAACACGCCGGTCCCCTGCCTTGTCGTCGAGCACGTGACTTCCCGCTCGCACGGTACCCACCGCCATCGGAACGCGTGCTCGCCACCCCCCTGTCACCGGGGCGGCGGCGGGTCGGCACTTGCGCGAGAACCATCGTTCTCCTAGTGTCGTGTCCGACGGGGAGAATGCTCGTTCTCCCCGGCACCTCCCCTCTCCACGACTCGAGGAGTCGACATGACCGACGCCGCACGCCCACCGTTCCCCCCGTTCACCCGCGAGACCGCCATCGAGAAGGTCCGACTGGCGGAAGACGGCTGGAACTCCCGTGACCCGGAGAAGGTCGCCCTGGCCTACACCGTCGACTCGCGCTGGCGGAACCGCGCGGAGTTCGCCACCGGGCGCGAGGAGATCGTCGCCTTCCTCACCCGCAAGTGGGCGAGGGAGCTGGACTACCGGCTCATCAAGGAGCTGTGGGCCTTCGACGGCAACCGCATCGCCGTGCGCTTCGCCTACGAATCCCACGACGACTCCGGCAACTGGTTCCGCTCCTACGGCAACGAGAACTGGGAATTCGACGCGGGCGGTCTGATGCGCCTGCGCTACGCCTGCATCAACGACCTCCCCATCAAGGAGTCGGAGCGCCTGTACCACTGGCCGCTCGGGCGTCGCCCCGACGACCACCCCGGGCTGAGCGACCTCGGCCTCTGACCGGCCGGACACCAGGAGAGCAAGGCAATGATCAGTCCCGAGACCGCGGAGCTGAAGATCCTCGACGCGGCCGAGACCCTGTTCTACGGACGGGGCATCCAGGCGGTGGGCATGGATGAGATCCGCTCCGCCTCAGGCGTCTCCCTCAAACGGCTCTACCAGCTCTTCCCGTCCAAGGGCGAGCTCGTACAGGCGTATCTGCGGCGGCGCGACGTCCGCTGGCGCCAGAAGCTGGCCGCGTACGCCGATTCCCAGGCCACTCCCGAGGAGAGCATCCTGGCCGTCTTCGACTGGCTCCACGAGTGGTTCGGCGAGCCCGACTTCCGCGGCTGCGCCTTCAGCAACTCCTTCGGGGAACTCGGCGCCACCTCCTCGGCCGTCGCCGAGACGGCCCGCGCGCACAAGGAGGCGTTCTTCCGCTACCTCGCCGAGCTGACGGCGGCCGCGGGCAGGCCGGCCTCACTGGGCGACCACCTGGCCCTGCTGGCCGAAGGTGCCATCACCACCGCGGCGATCACCGGCAGCGCCGAACCCGCGCACCGGGCGAAAGCGGCCGCACGCGTCCTGCTGGAGGCGGCACAGCCGTTGCCATCAAGGGCATAGCCGTTACCATCCAGTTCATGCGGGGGTGGTGGGAGCGGGGCCGGGCGCTGGGAGCAGCTCACCCCCAGGCCGTGGACATCGGGATCGCGCTCCTGGTCCAGGCGGCCATGACGATGCCGTTCATGGTGCCGCGGCCACCCGATCAGGAGCCGGCGACCTGGCCCGCCTACGGGCTGACCACGCTCACCGTCGTTCCCCTGGTCTGGCGCCGGCGCGCTCCCCTCGCCGTGCTGGTCGCGATCATCGCGACCAGCGCGCTGTACAAGCTGGCGGTGGAGGGGCCCGGGCAGCCGCTGCCGTACACCGGGCTCGTCATCACCTACACCATCGCCGCGGTTTCACCGCCGGGGAAGCGGCTGGTCGCCGGATGCCTGCTGACGGTCGCCGTGCCGGTGTCGGCGTGGCTGAACACCCGGACGGCCCGTGAGCTGACCTTCTCCCTCTTCGTGTTCGCGGCGGCCTATGTCTTCGGGCGGCTGACCGATGCCCGGCAGCGTGAGCACCGCATCGAGGCGGAGCGGGCCGCCGCGCGCGAACGGGCCCGGATCGCACGGGAGATGCACGACATCCTCTCCCATGCGGTGAGCCTGATGATCGTGCAGGCGGAGGCCGGTCCGGTGGCGGTGCGGACGGCGCCGGAGCGGGCCGAGGCCGCCTTCGACGCCATCTCCGCGACGGGCCGGGACGCGATGGCCCAACTGCGCCGGATGCTGGGTGTGCTGCGCGAGGGCGAGGAGCCGGGCCGCGCCCCGCGTGAGCCACAGCCGGGCCTGGCCGATCTGCCCGAGCTGCTGGACCGGATACGGGCCAGTGGCCTCGATGTGGTGTACGAGCCGGCGGGGGCCGTGCGGCCGCTGCCGGAGGCCACCGGGGCGAGCGTCTTCCGGATCGTGCAGGAGGCCCTGACCAACGTGGTCAAGCACGCGGCGGCCCGCGGCGTTTCCGTCCACCTCGCCTATGGCGAAGACGCCGTGGACATCCGGGTGCTGGACGACGGGCGCGGACCGCGGTCCGGTTCCGGTGGCGGCCACGGTCTGATCGGCGTCCGCGAGCGGGCGGCGGCGCACGGCGGTACGGCGGTCACCGGGCCGGGCCCGGACGGCTGGGGCTTCGAGGTACGGGTCCATCTCCCCGTACCCTCCACGACGGAGGTGGCGCGTTGACGATCCGTGTGGTGGTGGCCGACGACCAGGAGCTGGTGCGCAGCGGCTTCGCCATGATCCTTGACGCCCAGCCGGACATCGAGGTGGTCGCGGAGGCGGGCGACGGGGCCGAGGCCGTCGAGGCGGTGCGGCGCCACACGCCCGATGTGGCCCTGCTGGACATCCGGATGCCCCGCGTGGACGGTATCGAGGCATGCCGCGAGATCGCCGCGTCCGGCGCCTGCCGGACGGTGATGCTGACGACCTTCGACTCCGACGAGTACGTCTACGAGGCGCTGCACGCGGGCGCGAGCGGCTTCCTGCTGAAGGATGTGCGCAGGGACGATCTGGTGCACGCGGTACGGGTGGTGGCGCGGGGCGACTCGCTGCTCGCGCCGTCGGTGGCCCGGCGTCTGGTGGAGCAGTACACCCGGGCCACCGCCCGGCCACGGCGGCCCGATCCCCGGCTGGACGCGCTGACCGGGCGGGAGCGGGAGACGCTGCTGCTGCTCGCCCGGGGGCTGTCGAACGCCGAGATCGCCGCGGAGCTGGTCGTCAGCGATCACACGGTCAAGACACACGTCGGCAATGTGCTCGCCAAGCTGGGGCTGCGGGACCGGATCCAGGCGGTGATCTGCGCCTATGAGACGGGCCTGATCACGGCCGGGGACCCCCCGCCCGGGGGAGCGGCCCGGCCCGGCTCCTCCCCCGCCTCGGCGAGGAACTGACCCCCGGAACACCGCTCGCGCGGGCGATCCGCGCGAGACCGCCGGTCACCAGGATGGAGTCACCGGGAACAACGGCTCACATCACTGGAGTTGACCATGAAGAGCACCAGCCGCACCCTGCTGGCCGCGGCGCTCGTCCTGGGCGTCGTGGCGGGCCCGGCGGTGCCGCCGGCCCTCGCGGCCACCTCGTCGCCCGCGGACACCGCGTCGCCCACGGCCTCCGAGCGGACCGGGATCCCCGAGCTGGAGGCCGCCATCGCTGATCTGCCGACGAGCGATGCCACGGCCGCGCTGGTACGGGTCGGGGGCACCGAGGGCGTCTGGAGAGGCAGTTCGGGCGTGCACGACCTGACGACCAACCGGCCGGCCGATCCGGCCGGCCGCTTCCGCGCCGGTTCGGTGACCAAGGTCTTCACGGCCGCGGTCGCCCTGCAACTGGCCGCCGAGGGCAAACTCGACCTGGACCGCACCGCTCGCTCGTATCTGCCGGAGCTGATCCCGGCGTCGTACGGGAAGGTCACCGTACGGCAGTTGCTCAATCACACGCACGGCATCCCGGCCGCCGACCTCCCCGGGGACACGGTCGAGGAGCGGTACGCCGACCGCTTCCGGATCCATGACCCCGAGGAGATGGTCCGCTCGGCGACCGCGAAGAAGCGCGAGTTCGCGCCCGGCGAGAAGCAGCACTATCTGAACATCGGCTACACCGTCGCCGCTCTGGTCATCGAGCGGATCACGGGCGACACCTACGAACACCAGGTGACCCACCGGATCCTGAAGCCCCTGGGGCTGCGCGACACCTACCTCCCGGGGACGGACCCGCACATCGCCGGACCGCACAACCACGGCTACCAGACGATGCGGCTGGACGACGGCACGACCGGGCTGCGCGATGTGTCGGTGTGGGGGCCGACGGACGGCTGGGCGGCCGGGGACATCATCTCGACCACGGCGGACCTGGAGCGGTTCACCAAGGCCCTGTTCCGGGGGCGGGTGGTGCGCGGCCCGCTGCTGCGGGAGATGTTCACGCTGCCGAAGGTGGCGGACTTCACCACCGGCGACCCGGCCGCGTACTCGGCCGGCCTCTCGATGAAGAAGCTGGGCGGCCGTGAGGTGTGGGGGAAGTCGGGCGGCCGCTGGGGCTACAACACCGGCATCGTCTCCACCCGCGACGGCTCGCGCACCCTGGTCTACAGCGTCAACTCCACCGATGCCAAGGGCAAGGAGATGAACACGGTGGTACGGAACATCATGGTGGCGGCCTACGGAAACCCCTGAGCCGCCCGCCGCGGGCGGACCGGGCGGAGGCGGATGCCCCAGGCCATGCGCCGCTCCCGGCCGCCCGCCCGCGGCGCGCCTCAGTCCGCCTTGAGGGCCGTGAGGATGTTCAGCCGGGCGGCCCGGCGGGCGGGCCACAGTCCGGCGACCACACCGACGAGCGTGGCGCCCGCGAGTGCCACGGCGATACGGCCCCAGGGGATGACCATCTCGTACCCCTGGATGCTGTCGGAGGCGAGCTTGCCCGCGGCCCAGCCGAGGAAGATGCCCGCGCCGATGCCCAGAAGGGCCCCGAACAGCGAGATGAGGACGGACTCCAGACGGATCATCCGCCTCGTCTGCTCGGGCTGGAGCCCCACCGCGCGCAGCATCCCGATCTCGCGGGTGCGCTCGAAAACGGACATCGCGAGGGTGTTGACGACTCCCAGGACCGCGATCACCACCGCCATGGCGAGCAGCCCGTAGAGGACGTTGAGGAGCAGTGTGATGGCCTCGCCACCGGCCGCCTCGGCCAGGTCGTCGGTGTTCCGCACCTGGATGAGGGGGTTCTGGTCGAGGGTGCGCTGGAGGGCGTCCCGTGCCGTGTCGCCGTCACCGGCCTCGGTGCGCACCAGGACCGAGGCGTCCTCGGCCTCCTTCAGATGGGGCTGGAGCGTGGCCAGCGGCATCATGGTGGACGGGAGGTATTCGTCGTCGTGGTAGACGCCGCCGATCTCCAGTGAGCCCCGGCTGCCGTCGTCGTAGACCACCGGAACCCGCTGTCCCGTGGTCCATCCGTAGATGTCGGCGATGGAGGTGTCGATCAGCAGGTTCTTGCCTCCGCCCGAGCCCAGGGCCGCGAGCGAGCCCGAGACGAAGCTCGGGTCGAGGAGGTCGCCGATGGTCCGGGGGTCCACACCGGTCAGGGTCACCTCGTCGCCGCCGATGCGCACGGCGCCCTGGCGCCGCGGGCTGGAGGAGGTCACGGCCGAGGACTTCGCCAGGGTGTCGTGGACCGACGCGGGCAGGTGGCCGCTGTTCTTCGACGAGATCTCGAAGTCGGCCGTGACGGAGCGCTCGGCCCGCTCGTGCAGCGATGTCGTGGCGGACACCGCGACCACCGTGAGCCCGGTGACCAGGGACAGCCCGATCATCAGCGCCGAGGCCGTGGAGGCGGTGCGCCGGGGGTTGCGCCGGGCGTTGCGCGGCGCCAGCGTGCCCGGGACGCCGAAGCGGCGCAGCAGGGGCACGGCCAGGTCGACGGCCGGGCCGGAGAGCGCCGGTGTCACCACGATGATGCCGATGAGCAGCAGGGCGGCCGGGAGGAGCACGATGGTCCTGCCCTGCTCGCCGCTGGACGCCGCGAACACCACGCCGAGCACACCGATCGCGATCAGGGCGACGCCGATCGCGTTGCGCCTGCGGAGGCCGCGGACCGGCGGGGGCGTGTGGATCGCGGACATGGCGGCCACGGGAGGCACGGCGGCGGCGCGGCGGGCGGGCACATAGGCGGCGAGCATGGTGACGACGACGCCCACCAGGAACGAGATCAGTACGGTGCTGGGCGAGACGACCAACGGCCCGTCCGGGAGGCCGGATCCGGTGGACGCGAACAGCTGCCGGATGCCCATGGCCACGCCGATGCCGAGGAGGAACCCCGTGGCGCCCGCGCACAGCCCCAGCAGGCCGGCCTCGATGAGGACGGAGCGGGTCACCTGGCGGCGCTCGGCGCCGACGGCCCGCATCAGGGCCATCTCCCGCGAACGCTGGGTGACGAGCATGGTGAAGGTGTTGCCGATGACGAAGATGCCGACGAACAGGGCGATGGCCGCGAAGACGAGCAGCACCTGGCTGAGCCCCTTCGTCCCGTCGGCGGCCTCGGCCCGCTGCCGCTCGCGCAGTTGCGCCCCGGTGCTGATGTCGGAGTCCCCGGGCAGCAGATGGCGCGCTTCGGCCGCGAGCTTCGCCTCGGAGGTGCCGCGGTCGGCCTCGAGGGTGATCCCGTCGTACCGGCCGGGCTTCAGGAACAGCTTCTGCGCGGTGGCGTCGTCGAAGAGCGCCAGGGTGCCGCCGGAGCCGTGGGTGTCGTCGGTGCGGACGATGCCGACGAGCTTCTTGTGCAGCACCGGTCCGTCGACGGCCAGCCGGACGGTGTCGCCGACCCGGTAACCACCCTGGTCGGCCGTGGCGGTGTCCAGCAGCACCTCGTCGGGCCCGGTCGGGGCGCGCCCGGCGGTCAGCGGGTGGCGGGTGTCCTTGCCGTCGGCCTGGGGGAAGTAGTTGCCCCCCGCCGTCACATGGTCCTCGCCGAGGGGGTGGCCGTCCTTCGCGGCCACGGCGGCGAACCCCTCGACGGAGCCGGTGACGGACGCCACGCCGGGCAGCCGTTGCAGGCGCCGCAGTGTGTCCTCCGCCACCGTTCCGCGCTCGCCGGCCTTCTCGTCGTAGGGCGGTGTGGCCTGGACCGAGACATTGCGCAGGGTGGTGAGGAAGCGCTCCTTGTAGGCGTTGCCGACGGTGTCGGTGAAGACGAGGGTGCCCACGACGAAGGCGACGCCGAGCAGGACGGCGAGCATGGTCATCAGCAGACGGGCTTTGTGCGCGAGGACGTTGCGCAGGGCGGTACGGAACACGGGGCGGCCTTCCGGGAGGGTGCCGGGTGTGAGGTGCTCGGGGAGCGGGGCGGGCGTCGGGCGTGCGTGGCGCGGGCGTCAGACGTGCGGGGCGTCAGACGTGCGGGGGGTCAGGCGTGCGGGGCGTCAGGCGTGCGCCGGGGTCAGACGGCCCATGCGCTCCAGGACGGCCTCGGCCGTCGGCGCGTGGAGTTCGTCCACGATGCGGCCGTCGGCGAGGAAGACCACGCGGTCCGCGTAGGCGGCGGCGACGGGGTCGTGGGTGACCATCACGACGGTCTGGCCCAGCGCGCTCGCGGAGCCGCGCAGGAACTCGAGGATCTCGGCGCCGCTGCGGGAGTCGAGGTTGCCGGTGGGCTCGTCGGCGAAGACGATGTCGGGCCGCCCGGCCAGCGCGCGGGCGACGGCGACGCGCTGCTGCTGGCCGCCGGAGAGCTGGGCGGGCCGGTGGCCGAGCCGGTCGGCCAGGCCGACGGTCTGGATGATGCTCTCCAGCCAGGCCCGCTCCGGTTTGCGGCCCGCGATGTCCATGGGGAGGGTGATGTTCTCCAGCGCGCTCAGGGTCGGCAGCAGGTTGAACGCCTGGAAGACGAAGCCGATGCGGTCGCGGCGCAGCCGGGTGAGCTGACGGTTGTTCAGGGAGGCGATCTCCGTGTCGCCGAGGCGGACCGAGCCGAAGGACGGCGAGTCGAGGCCGGCCATGCAGTGCATCAGGGTGGACTTCCCCGACCCGGACGGCCCCATGATCGCGGTGAACCGCCCCTTGCCGAAGCCGACCGTGACCGCGTCGAGGGCCACCACACGGGTGTCCCCCGTGCCGTACACCTTCGTCAGGTCGGTGGCGTGGGCCGCGTAGGACTCCGGGGCGGAAGGGGGCTGGTGTGCGTGCATGCCGATCCTCGGTGAGCGCTCGGTGGATGGCCCTCGTGGCGGAGGGCGTCGCCGCTGATGGCGACGTCCCTGAGCCTCCCGCTCGGCCACCCCCGCGCGGATCCCCCGACCATCCGAAAGCCGCATCCCCCGATCGGGGGAGATCGCCGCGGAGCCGCTGTTCGGCACGGTCCGTGCGGGCCGCGGGCCCGCTACTCCGCGCGCCCCGTGCGGAAGGCCCAGGCCGCGACCTCGACCCTGTTGCGCAGGCCCAGCTTGGCCTGGACCGAGCCCAGATGGGTCTTGACCGTGCTGGGCGCGATGTACAGTTCGGCGGCGATCTCCGGGTTGGTCAGTCCGCGGGCGATGCCCTGGATGACCTCCTCCTCGCGGTCGGTCAGCGGATCGGCCGGCTCGTGTGCGGCGCGCCGCCGGGTCTTGGTGAAGTGCTGGAGCAGACGGAGGGTGATCTGCGGGGCGACCATCGCGTCCCCGCGGACGGCCGCCCGCACGGCCTCGGTGAGCAGCGCCGGACCGGCGTCCTTCAGGAGGAACCCCGAGGCGCCGTTCGACAGCGCCGTGTACACATATTCATCGAGGTCGAAGGTGGTGACCACGACCACCTTCGGGGCTCCGGGCCGACCGCCGCCGGCCAGCCGGCGGGTGACCTCCAGACCGTCGGGCGGGGGCATCCGGATGTCCACGAGGCATACGTCCGGCCGGGTTTCGCGGGCCAGGGACAGGGCCGAGGCCCCGTCGGCGGCCTCGGCCACCACCTCCATGTCGGGCTCGGCCGAGAGCACCATGCGGAACCCGGCCCGCACCAGATGCTGATCGTCCGCGACCAGGATGCGTATGGTCATGCCGTCCTGCCCTCCCGTAGCCGCAATCCGGTTCGTACGGCGTGCCGCCCGCGTGTCCGCGGGGTGCGCGCGGCCTCGTCGGGGCGCAGCGGTACGGAGGCGCGGACCCGCCATCCGCCCTCGGCGCGGTGGCCCGCCTCGAAGGCGCCGCCGAGCAGTTCGATCCGCTCCCGCATGCCCATGATGCCGAAGCCGCCGCCGAGCCGGCCGAGGCTGCCGCGGTGTCCGGACGGGGAGCCGTGTCCGTCGTCCTCCACGACCAGTTCGGCGTGGCGTGCCGCCACCCGGGCGGACACATCCACCGACCGCACTCCGCGCGCATAGCGCTGGGCGTTGGTCAGGGCCTCCTGAAGGACGCGGCTCAGCCCGCCGGTGACCTCGGCGGGGACGTCCTCCGGCAGGTCCCGCCCGAGGTCCAGCCGGACCGGCAGCCCCGTCCCCCGCGCCTCGTCCACGATGCGGGTGAGGACCTCGCCGAGGTTCTCGGGGTGCCGCGGGGTCTCGTCACCGCGCATCGAGCCCACCAGGCGCCGCATCGACGTCAGCGCCTCGCCACCCGCGTGCTCGACGGCCTCGAGCATCTCGTTCAGCGCCTGCGGGTCGGGGGTGCCCCGCCCGGTGACATGGCGCACGGCCTGCAGTTGCACCACGATCGCGGTCACCTGGTGGGCCACGGTGTCATGCAGGTCCCGGGCCAGCGCGAGCCGTTCCTCCTGCCGCACCAGCTGTCCGGTGCGTTCCTGCTGGGCGTCGTGGAGACGGAGCACCAGCCCGCAGACGAAGGCCAGCGCCAGCAACAGCGCGGTGTTGCCGGAGAAGTCACCGGGATCGGAGTCCCGCAGGAGCGGGATGGAGAACACGCTGACGCTCATCGCCGCCACGGACACCAGGGCCCACCAGGGCGTACAGCGGCGCACCGCCACGGCGAGGAGGAACAGCAGGCCCATGAGTTCGGTGCCGCTGGACTCGCTGGTCACCATGTTCACCGGCATCAGGTGGTAGGCCACCGTGGCCGCGAAGGTGCCGGCACAGGCCACCAGCGCGGCCCGCGGGACCCATCGGACATCGCGCACGACGGCCAGCACGGCCATCGCCCCGGCCAGGGCTCCGGAACAGACCGGCACCCAGTCCCCGGCGAACGCCTCCGTGTCGAGGCCCGGGTCGAGGACGAGCCGTTCCCGCACGTCCTGGTAGACGGAGAAGAGGAACCACAGCGCCAGCGCCGATATCAGGATCCGCCCCGGCCAACGTCGATAACCGGCGCGCCGGCCGGAGGACACAGCTATTCGCACCCGCGCCACATTACGCACCTACGGCGGCGATTGCCGCCCGCCGCCCGCGTCCGGTCCCGAGGCCGGTCCCGCGCCCGGACCCTGGCCCGGGTCGGTGGGCATGGGCGCGGGCCGTGCGTCGCGCACCCGCTCCGGTGTCCAGTACGAGCGGTCCGGCGGATCCGCCCGGTGGGTCCGTGGGGTGTCCGGGCCGGGCGGATCGCCGGTGTCCTCGCCCCGGGCGGTGACGGCGAGGACCGCGACGATGCCGGTTCCCACGACCGCCGCGGTGACGAGGACTGCGGTGAGCGGGCGCATGACGTTTTCTCCCGATGGTGGGGCTCGCGGATGCCGGAGGCCGGGGCCCCTGAGTGCGGGGCCCCGGCCGAGTGCGGTGTGTGTGGTGCTCAGCCGTTGGCGGTGTTGTTGTAGATCGTCTGGATCTTGTTGTCGAAGTAGGGGCTGTCGATGTAGGCGGGCGGATCGGTCCGGGTGCTGGTGACGCCGATCTCGGTCCCCAGGCCCGTGGTCTCGTTGTAGTCCCGCAGCCAGGGGCCGCCGCTGGCGCCCTCGACCATGGTGCACCCGTTCTGCACCCGGGAGCCGTCCTGCCACGTGGGGATGTTCTGGCACGCGTAGGGCACTTCGCCGTCGTAGCCGAAGGCGGCCGGATAGCCCCAGACGGTCACGGTGTTGGAGTACCCGTAGTTGTAGCCGAGCCCCATGCCGCCGACGGTGTTCACCAGCTTGCTGGAGCCGTTGTCCCAGACGTTGACCACGCCGATGTCGTAGTTCAGGTCGCTGTTGTTGATCCAGCCGTTGAACGTGGTCAGCGTCTTGGCGGACCAGGTTCCGTACGGCCGCGAGCCGTTGTAGTAGGCGGGCACGAACGCCCAGTTGGTGGCCCAGGTGCCACCGGCGCCACCGTGGACGCAGTGCCCCGCGGTGAACACCATGTTCTTCGTGGGATTGTTGACCGCCGCGGCGGAGCAGGCGTAGTCGCCGCCGTTGGTCGGGTTGTGGAAGAAGACCTTGCCCTGCACGATCGAGGTGGCGATCCGCACCCCGCGGGCCTTCTTCGAGGTGGCCTTCTGCGGTTTCGCGAGCTGAGCGGGTTCGGCCGCCGCGTCGGTGGCCGCCTTCCGCGACGCCTTGGCGTCGGCGGGCGTGTCGGCCTCGACGGCTCTGCGCATACGCTGCGGGGTCCAGTATTTCTCGGCGGACTCCGCGGATGAGCGGGACGCGGCACTTTCGTGCGTGGACACCGAGGTGTCCGCGCTGTGTGTGACGGTGCTGTGCGAATCGGCGGACGCGGCCGCCGGAATCGTCAGGGCGAACGCGAAAACCGCTCCGCTCGCCGCTAAAACGACCTTGCGTATCTGCACCAGTCCCCCAGTTTTTGATCGGGACAGGGAGCGGATGCCCCCGGTGAAATCCCGGGCGCACCGTATCGCGTGATGAAGTGCGCACGCCAAGATCCCTAGCTGGTCAGAACGGTATCCGGCCAGGCATGACGCCCAGGCGCGGTACGGAAAATCGCCTCGCGACTGCTGGGCTGCCCTTTTCGGCAAAAGCGGAATGGGCCGCACGCCGCATTGAACGAAGAATTCCGACGCGTCAACGCGCGTCAATGACCACCCGCTCCCACGCGGCGACGGCCACCCGATCCCCGACAGTGTCCGGAACCCGCAATCGCATTTCTCTCGTCGAATTCACGGCAGTATTCACGCATTCACGGCAGCCCCGCACTACGCGATGGGCCCGCCTGCCGCAGCGGATGCTGTTAGCCTCCCGGCATCCCCGTAGGCCCGCCGCTCCGAGGAAGACCATTGGTGACGAACCTCCAGGACGACCAGGACGACCAGGACACCCCGGCCCCGCAGCACGCGCCGGACGTGCCGCCCCCGGGCTGCCCCGCCCACGCCACGCGGCTGTACGGGCCGGACTTCCGGCGCCGGCCGGACGAGACCTACCAGCGGATTCGGCAGGACAGCGGACAGGTCGCCCCGGTCCTGCTCGAAGGCGACATCGACGCCTGGTTCGTCCTCGGCTACCGCGAGACCCGTCAGGTGCTGTCCGACACCGAGACGTTCGGCCGGGACCCGCGCCGCTGGAACGGCTGGGACAGCGTGCCACCGGACTGGCCGCTGATGCCATGGGTGGCGTACAGCCCGATGATGACCTTCACGGAGGGCGAGGAGCACGGGCGGCGCGCGACGGCCGCGAGCGAGGCCCTCGCCACGATCGACCCCTTCGTGCTGCGCGGCCACTGCGAGCGGTTCGCCGATGAGCTGATCGACAAGTTCGCCGCGAGCGGCAGGGCGGATCTGGTGTACGACTACATCTACTCGGTGCCCACCCTCGCCACGGCCGAGCTGTTCGGCCTGTCCGAGGACGAGGCCGGGCTGGAGGCCCTGGCGGCGGGGCTGACCATGTCGTTCCTCTCCAACGAGGAGGCCATCGCCGGTCAGCAGCGGGTCGCCGCGTATGTGACGGAGCTGGTGAGGGCCAAGCGCGAGGATCCGGGCCCCGACCTCACCTCGCAGTTCATCCTGAACACCCCGGACCTCACCGAGGAGCAGCACATCGCGGACATCATGGTGCTGATGGCGGCGGCGCTGCCGCTGACCTCGTACTGGATCGGCAACACCCTGCGGCTGATGCTCACCGACGAGCGCTTCGCGATGACCCTCTCGGGCAACCGCCGCAGCATCGGCGAGGCCATGAACGAGGTGCTGTGGGCGGACTCCCCGCTGCAGAACCTCATCGGGCGGTACGCCACCCGCGACACCGACCTCGGCGGCCGGCGCATCCACGCCGGCGACCTCGTCGTCCTCGGTCTGGCCGCCGCCAACGCCGATCCGCTGCTGTGGCCCGACGCCCCCGTCGGCCACGCCGGGAACCACTCCCACGTGGCGTTCAGCGGCGGCGACTACGGCTGCCCGGCGGGCGGTCCCGAGACGGCCCGGATCATCGCGGAGACGGCGATCGAGGTGCTGCTCGACCGGGTTCCGGACCTGGCGCTGGCGGTCCCGCCCGACGAGCTGAGATGGGTGGACTCGTTCTGGTACCGCTGCCTGGATTCGCTGCCCGTCACGTTCAGTCCCGCCCCGGTCACCACGGGCTAGCGCGCGACGGGCCGGAATAGACACCGGAAGCCCTCCGTTGACATAGTTCAACAGTCAACTACTTCGGAGGAGGATGAGTCCGGTGCAGTTCGGGATCTTCACGGTCGGCGATGTGACGGAGGACCCGACCACGGGCACGACGCCGAGCGAGCACGAGCGGATCAAGGCCATGGTCAGGATCGCGCTGAAGGCGGAGGAGGTCGGCCTCGACGTCTTCGCGACCGGCGAGCACCACAACCCGCCGTTCGTGCCCTCCTCCCCCACCACCATGCTCGGGTATGTCGCGGCGCGCACCGAGCGGCTCATCCTCTCGACCTCCACCACGCTGATCACCACCAATGACCCGGTGAAGATCGCCGAGGACTTCGCCATGCTCCAGCACCTGGCGGACGGCCGGGTCGATCTGATGATGGGGCGCGGAAACACCGGTCCGGTCTATCCGTGGTTCGGGCAGGACATCCGCCAGGGCATTCCGCTCGCCATCGAGAACTACGCCCTGCTGCACCGGCTGTGGCGCGAGGACGCGGTGGACTGGGAGGGGCGGTTCCGCACCCCGCTGGAGGGCTTCACCTCCACGCCGCGGCCGCTGGACGGGGTGCCGCCGTTCGTCTGGCACGGCTCGATCCGCTCGCCGGAGATCGCCGAACAGGCCGCCTACTACGGCGACGGCTTCTTCGCCAACAACATCTTCTGGCCCAAGGAGCACTTCCAGCGGCTGATCGACCTCTACCGGCGGGCTTACGCCCACTACGGCCACGGCACACCCGAGCAGGCGATCGTCGGGCTGGGCGGCCAGGTGTTCATCCGGCCCAACTCCCAGGACGCCGTGCGTGAGTTCCGCCCGTACTTCGACAACGCGCCGGTCTACGGCCACGGCCCGTCCCTGGAGGAGTTCACCCGCGACACCCCGCTGACCGTGGGCAGCCCGCAGGAGGTCATCGAGAAGACCCTGGCCTTCCGTGACTCCTTCGGCGACTACCAGCGCCAGCTCTTCCTCATGGACCATGCCGGGCTGCCGCTGAAGACCGTCCTGGAGCAACTGGACCACCTCGGCGAGATCGTCCGCGTCCTGCGCACGGAGTTCGCCAAGGACCGCCCCGCCACCGTGCCCGACGCCCCGACCCACGCTTCCCTCGTCGCGCGGCGCGACGCGGAGGCCGCGCGGGCGAGCACCGGTCTTCGGGACGTCCGGCCCGAGTAGCCCGGCGTCCCCGCGGGGGAGATCCGGCGTCCCCGCGGGGGAGCTCCGGCGTCCCCTCGGGGGAGGAGGGGACGCCGGGGCCCTGGGGTCCGGGTGTCAGTTGCCGGGTGGCTGCTGGAGCATGGCGAGGGTCAGGACATTGCCGCCGATGCCCCAGCCACCGTCGGTGACCTCCTCGACCAGGACCAGGGTGGTGGCGCGGGCGCGCTCACCGTAGATCTCGACGTACAGCTCGGTGGCACGGGTGACGATCTCCTCCTTCTGCTTCTCGTCGAGGGATCCGGCAGGGACCTTGAAGTTCGCGAAGGGCATGGTCGTTCTCTTTCCTACGGGGATTTCGGTGCGTTCGACGGTGCGATTCGGGTGTGATTACAGTGAGCTGCCCGCGGTGAGCAGATCGTCCAGCCCGGCCCGGCGGAAGAACTCGGCGCGGACGCGGTCGGCGACCGCGGAGACGACTTCGCTGCCGTCGCGGCTGGGGTCTATGTGGGTGCGCAGCGGACGGGTGCCGGCCGGCAGGGCCACCAGGCGTACGACGGCGTCGGCGACGTGCGCGGCGTCCGCGTCCGGCGGAATCAGCGCGGCCAGCCGCTGGTGGAGATCGGCCAGCAGGGTGCCGTAAGGCTCGTCGTAGGCGGCGGCGCGGTCGGTGTCGGCGGGCGCGCCCGCGTGGCGGAAGTGGTTGGTGCCGGAGGTGAAGGCGCCGGGGACGACGATCGCGGTGTCGATGCCGAAGCGGAGCACCTCGGCGGCGTAGCTGACGGCCAGGGCGTCCATGGCGGCCTTCGCGGCGAAGTAGGGCCCGATGAAGGGCGGGCAGCCGCCGCGGGTACTGGAGCTGCCGATCCACACCAGCAGTCCCTCGCCCCGAGCTCGCAGATGCGGCAGCGCGGCACGGTTGACGCGCTGGGTGCCCAGGACGTTGACGTCGTACAGATCGGCCAACTGCTCGGGGGTGAACGCCTCCGCCGGTTCGGCGGCCATGTGTCCGGCGTTGTGGACGATCACGTCCAGCCGGTTCCGGTCGGCCAGGATGCGGGCGATGGCGGCGTCGGCGGAGTCCTGCGAGGTGACGTCGAGCTCCACGGCGCGCAGGTCGACGTCGTGGTCGGTGGCGTAGCGGGTCAGCTCGGCCACCGCGGCCGCGTTGCGGGTGGCCGGCTGCCGGATCCCGGCGTAGACGGTGTGGCCGGCGCGGGCCAGGGCGCGTGCGGTCAGCGCCCCGAAGCCGCTGGAGGCCCCGGTGACCAGGATGGTCGTGGGTGTGTCGGAGGGCATGGGGTCCTTATGGGCGGGAGAAGGGAGAAGCGGTTGTGCGGCGGCGGTCAGATGATGCCGCCGTTGGCGCGGACGACCTGACCGTTGACCCAGTGGCCGGCCGGGGAGGCCAGGAAGGCCACGACCTCGGCGATGTCGGCGGGGGTGCCGAGGCGCTCCAGCGGGGGCTGGGCCGCCATCCGGGCGATGGTCTCCTCGTCCTTGCCGTCGAGGAACAGATCGGTGGCGGTGGGGCCGGGGGCCACGCTGTTGACGGTGACGTCCCGGCCGCGCAGCTCGCGGGCCAGGATCATGGTGAGCGCCTCGACCGCCCCCTTGCTGGCGCTGTAGGCGCCGTAGGCGGGCAGGGCCAGCCCCACGATGGACGTGGAGAAGGTGATGAGCGCCCCGCCGCCGCGGATCCTGCGGGCTGCCTGCTGGGCGACGACGAAGGTGCCGCGGATGTTGGTGCGGTGCAGCGTGTCCAGCTCGGCGAGGTCCAGCTCGGCGATGGGGGCCAGGTACATCCGGCCGGCCGCGTGGACGACGGCGTCGACACCGCCGTACTCGGACTCCGCAGTGTCGAAGAGCGCGGCCACCTGCTGTTCGTCGGCGACGTCGGCCTGGATAGCGACGGCCCGGCCACCGGCGGCGGTGATGTCCTTGGCGGCGGCTTCGGCCGGTTCGCGGTGGCCCGCGTAGCCGATCACGACGGCGTACCCGTCGGCGGCCAGCCGTTTCACCGATTCGTGGCCGATGCCGCGGGAGCCTCCGGTGACGATGGCGACGCGGGGCCGGTCGGTGGGGTGCTGGGGCGCGGTTTCCTGGGGGGACATGGAGACTCCTGGGGGCGTGCGCTGGCTGGTGGATGCCACGGCGTACGGGCCGTGGCCCCCGGGGTGCGGCGTCGTTCACCGCCGTGCCCCGTCGGTGTTTCCAGCTTGGGCCGGGATCGCCGGGCCAGCCACGGCTGTCTCCACCCTGGGGTTGTCAGCCCCTGGCTCAGCCCGCCGGCACAAGCGACCATGGAGGGCGTGAACCACTCCGAATTCGCCGCGTTCCTGAAGTCCCGGCGCGACCGCATCCGCCCGGCCGACGTCGGTCTGCCCGCCGGTCCGCGGCGCCGGGTGCCCGGCCTGCGGCGCGAGGAGGTCGCCCAGTTGGCCGGGTTGTCCGCGGACTACTACACCGAGCTGGAGCGCGGGCGCGGCGCGCAGCCCTCCGCCCAGGTGCTGACCGCGCTCACCCGGGCGCTGCGGCTGAACGGCGACGAGCGCGACCACCTGTTCCACCTCGCCGACCGCCCCGTCCCCCCGGCGACGCACGGCCCGGCCGCGCAGGTCCAGCCGGCCCTGCTCGGTCTGCTGGACCGGCTCGCCACCACCCCCGCCCAGGTCATCACCGATCTGCACCAGACCCTGGTGCAGAACGAGCTGGCCGCGGCGCTGGTCGGCCGCCCCCCGGCGGTGCGCGGCCCCGCGGCGAGCCTCGTCTACCGCTGGTTCACCGATCCGGACGCCCGAGGGGTCTACCCGCCCGAGGACCACCCCCACCACTCCCGGGTCTTCGTGGCCGATCTCCAGGCCGTCGCCGCCCGGCGCGGCGGCGACTCCGAGGTACGGCGGATGGTGGCGGCGCTCCGCCGCCACAGCGAGGAGTTCGCCGCCCTCTGGGACACCCATGACGTGGCCCTCCGGCGGACCGACCACAAGCGCATCGTCCACCCCTCGCTGGGCGTCATCGAGCTGGACTGCCACTCCCTGTTCAGCGAGGACGGCCGCCAGCGGCTGCTGTGGTTCAGTGCCCCGCCCGGCACCGAGGGCGCCGCCCAGCTCGAGCTTCTCTCGGTGATCGGCACGCAGGACATGACGGCCGACGAGAACAGCGCGTCACCGTGATCCCCCGCCCTACGACGGCGGAGTGGCGGCCTCGGAGGCCGGGCCCGGCGTCCTGATCGTGCCAACGTGGTGACGTTCGGGGTGCGGAGCGAGCGAGCGGACCGTCATGGGGAACCCCTGTCGCAGTACGAGCGGGCACTGCCCGGTGCCGGGGCCACGGCACCGGCGGTGGGCCCGCCGGTCTCCGACTCACCCAAGGACCCCGTATGAATGGACCAGCCCCGCTCCTGACCCTGAACAACGGCGTGCGGATGCCCGCCCTCGGCCTCGGTGTCTACCAGAGCCCGCCCGACGAGACCGTCCCCGCGGTGACGACCGCGATCGGACACGGCTACCGCCTGATCGACACCGCGGCCGCCTATGGCAACGAGAAGGAGGTCGGTGAGGGCATCGCCCGCTCGGGCATCGACCGCGAGGACATCTTCGTCATCACCAAGCTGTGGCTGACCGACTACGGCTACGACTCCACCCTCCGTGCCTTCGACACCAGCCTCACCAAGCTGGGCCTGGACCACCTCGACCTGTATCTGCTGCACTGGCCGATCCCGTCCGCGTACGACACCACGGTGGCGTCGTACAAGGCGGCCGAGAAACTGCTGGCCGACGGCCGGGTGCGGGCCATCGGCGTGTGCAACCACACCCCCGGGCACCTGACCGATCTCATGGCGCGCACCGAGGTCGTGCCCGCCGTGAACCAGGTCG
The DNA here is from genome assembly GCF_055597465.1 of Streptomyces yongxingensis. Classification (NCBI taxonomy): domain Bacteria; kingdom Bacillati; phylum Actinomycetota; class Actinomycetes; order Kitasatosporales; family Streptomycetaceae; genus Streptomyces; species Streptomyces yongxingensis. Next base: position 9,746,500 of record NZ_CM145717.1, on the reverse strand, counting down.
AGCTGCACCCGAACTTCAGCCAGCCCGAGCTGCGCGCGTTCGACGTGCGCCACGGCATCCTCACCCAGTCCTGGTCGCCCATCGGCGGGGTGAACCGCTACGGGGGCGCGGACAAGGTCAGGGATCCGCTCGAGGAGCCCACCATCACCGGCCTCGCCGAGAAGTACGGCAAGAGCCCGGCCCAGATCATCCTCCGCTGGCAGGTCGAGCACGACCTGTGCGCGATCCCGAAGTCCGTCAAACCCCACCGCATCGCCGAGAACATCGGGATCTTCGACTTCTCCCTGACCCCCCATGAGGTGGCCGCCATCGACGCGCTCGACACCGGAGCGCGCGGCGGCCCCGACCCCGACCGGGTCGGGCCCGACACATTCTCCTGAGACACCGGTGCGGGGCGGCCACCGGCCGCCCCGCACACGGTCGTCCGGACAGGAGACTCCTGAGTTCCTTCGTGGAATGATGATGCGTGCTTTTGTCGGTTCCAGACCTCTGTCGGTGGGAGAGAGGCATGCGGGGACTTCAGGGCAAGAGGATCGTCATCGCGGGTGGCGCCACCGGGATCGGCGCCGCGACGGCCGAGCGGCTCGCCAGGGAAGGTGCCTCCGTCGTCGTCGGCGACATCGACCTCACGGGCGCGAAGGCCACCGCCCAGCGCGTCGCCGAGGCCGGCGGCACCGCGGTCGCCGTCCCGTTCGACCTCGCCGACGAGGAGTCGATCGGCGCGCTGATCGACCGGGCCGCCGCCGAACTCGGCGGGGTCGACGGGCTCTACAACGTCGGCGCCGACCTCTCGGACGAGCATCTGGGCCGGGACACCGATCTGCTGGAGATGGACCCGGCGGTGTGGCGGCGTACCCACGAGGTGAATCTGCTGGGCTACGCCCTCACCTGCCGGGCGGTCATCCCCCGGCTGCTGGCCCAGGGCGGCGGCGTGATCGTCAATACCTCCTCCGGCGCGGCCTGGGGAGGGGAGCCCCGGCGTCCCGCGTACGCCGCCTCCAAGGCCGGGATCAACGCGCTGACCCGCCATATCGCCTCCCGCTGGGGCAAGGAGGGCATCCGCTGCAACGCCGTGGCACCCGGGTTGGTCATGGGCGACACCCAGAAGCAGCGGGACGACCAGCGGCTGCAGGCCATGGCGCTGAAGATCGCCCGCAGTCCGCGGCTGGGCGAGCCCGCGGACGTGGCGGGCACCGTGGCGTTCCTCCTCTCGGACGACGCCGAGTGGGTCAACGGCCAGGTGTGGTCGGTCTGTGGCGGCATGAGCCTGCGCGACTGAGGGCTCCCCCGAGACCGTCCTGCGGCCGGCCAGGCCGCCCTACGGGCCTCCTACGGCGTCCAGGGCCCGGACACCCGCCAACTCACGTCATCGGCCCATGACGTGGCGCTGTCGAAGGGGTTGGACCCTCCGTTGGAGGCGATGTAGACCTTGTTCTCGTAATGGCGGATGAACCGGTCGGGGTAGTTGTAGGACGCGAACGAGGTGCCCTGGCCGTTCTTGCCGGTCTGGGGGCAGAAGGTGGCATCGGCCCGGAAGACGGCGGTGCCGTCCATCGGCTGCCGGAGCAGTTGGTAGTTGTAGTGGCGCAGGAAGTCGCCGGGGTAGTTGCGCGACTCGAACGACACGCAGGAGGCGTTGGCGAGGCCGCGGCGCACGATCCAGGACGCGTCGCCCTTGTCGAGCGCGGAGCTGCCGGAGGACACCACGGAGGTGACGGCGCTGTTGGACTGGTGGCGCACGTAGCGGTCGGTGTAGCCGGGGGTGGTGGCGCGCAGGGACATCGTCGAGCCGGCGTCGAGGGTGCCGCCCGCCACGGGGCTGGGCGCGCCGTAGCCCACGGAGACGACGTTGGCCTGCACCGCGTCGTCGGCCGCGTCGGTCGGCAGGCCGCTGGTCATCACGCCCTCGAAGAACGAGCCGATGGACCCGTTGCTGTTGTCGCCGCCGGTGCCGAGGACGATGGAGCCCTCCTGGTGCATCGGCGAGTAGCCCGGCCTGGACGGCTCGGGACCCGCGTACTGGGTGGTGAGCCTGCCGGACTGGGCGTTGCCGTCCTTGAGGGCGAAGTAGTTCTGTCCGTTGTTCTTCAGCAGGGCGGTGACGAAGGGCGCGGAGTTGCCGGTGTTCGAGGGGTTCTTGCTGTAGCCGCTGTCCGACTGGAACAGGCCGTTCTCCAGGTCCGCCTGCACCCAGGGCCCGGATCCGCTGCACGGCGGGAACCAGCACTCCGTGCCGAAGTTGATGGCGTCCATGTGGCCGTTGCCGGTGTCGGCGATCCGCACCTCGGCGTTGCCGTAGTCGAAGCAGCACAGGCCATTGACATGGGTGCCGGAGGTGACCATGTACATCCCCTCGGGCTGGCCGTTGACGGCGACACCGGAGGCCGCGGTGTGGCGGTAGCCCATGCGGCCGGAGAAGGACGCGCCATAGACCTGGTGGCCGCCCGCGGTCACGGGTAACGCGTCGGCGGGCACACCGGAGTTGGCGGGGCCCGCGGTGCCGGCCGGTTCGATGGGCATGTGGTTGTGGCGCGGTGACTGGTCGTAGATGACGTTGATGACGCATGTGGTTCCGGCGCAGAAGGAGTCCTGCCGGGCGGCGTCGGCGTAGCCGCCCGCCGTCAGTGTTCCCACGTCGGTCACGGCGCCGTCGGAGGCGCGTTTCAACTGGTAGAGCGGGCCGTTGAAGGAGGCGTAGAGGGCCCGGGTGGTGCTGTGCGCGGCCACGCAGGGCGTACCGGCCGCGGCGTAGATGTCGCACGGCAGGGATGCCGCGGCGTGGGATGTGCCCGAGCCGCCGGCCAGGAGCCCGAGGACGAGAGTCGCTGTCGCACCCACCGACAGCAGCGCTCTTCTCACCCTCGTGAGACCCGAAGGAACCTTCATGGTGGTGCCCTTCTGTGAGTGCCAGGGGCATGCCATTCTCATGTGCGTTCGATATATCGCACATTGGCCGTGAAATCGAACCTGACGGTAGGACTGGCGACCGTCGGCGTCAATGACCCCGCACGGAGGAGTAGCCTCCTGCGCGGCGACTCGTACGGTTCATTCGCCCCCACCGCACATCGAGGAGAGACCGTTTGTCGACGTTTGTTGTGTTCGACCTTGAGTTCACCACATGGTCGGGAGCGCTCGAGCAGGATTGGTCGGAACCGGGGCAGCTTCGCGAAATCGTCCAGATCGGCGCGCTGCGCATCAGCACCGACTCTTCCGCTTCCGCCTACTCCGTTGTCGAGGAATACGAAGCGCTGGTCAGACCGGTGGTCAATCCGCGGCTGTCCCCGTTCTTCACCGGCCTCACGGGCATCGACCAGCAGACCGTGGACCGCGAGGGAGTCGCCCCCGCCGAGGCGATCGGCGACTTCCTGGCGTTCTGCCGGGGGCAGTCCGTCCTCTCCTACGGCAATGACATGGTCGTCCTCGGGGAGAACGTGGGGTGGGCCCGGGCCCGCGGCGAGGAGATCAAGAACGGCTTTTTCACCACCCCCTTCCTGAATATCCGGCCATGGCTGAACACCATCGCCCCGACAACGGCCTCGACCAATTCCGGTCGGCTGTGGGAAGCGCTCGGCCTGCCCAAACCCGCGGCCGGCAAGGAGCATTCGGCGCTCTTCGACTGCTATTCGATCGCCGCGGCGATCGGACACGTCCGCGCCGGTGGGGCCGCCCTGCCCGAGGGGTGCCTCTAGGGCCCTTCTGACGGATCGGCCATCGGCGAGCGTGGCGTCCGCCGCGCCGACAGCGAGTGGCACGATGGGCCCGAGAGGCCGGAGATCTTGCTCGGCGGTGCTCGCGCGCCGTCCGGTACGTATCGAGGAAAGGAACCCCACATGACCGCAGTGCGCGGAACGGCCGTGGACATCCCCACCCAGGACGGCATCGCCGATGCCTATCTGGCCCATCCCGACGACACCGACCGCCACCCGGCCGTTCTGCTGTACATGGACGCGTTCGGCCTCCGGCCCCATCTGCGGGGGATGGCCGACCGTCTGGCCGCGGCCGGTTACACCGTGCTGGTGCCCAACGTGTTCTACCGCCACGGGCGCGCTCCCGTGGTGGACCTGCCCGGCTTCCTCGACCCGGCGGCGCGTCCGGAGATCTTCGAGCACATCGCCCCGATCGCGCGGGAGCTCACTCCCGAGCGCGCCATGCGCGACGCCGGCACCTATCTCGACTGGCTGGCCGCCTGCCCGCAGGCCACCGACGGGCCCGTGGGCCTCACCGGCTACTGCTTGGGCGCCGGGCTGGCCCTGCGGACCGCCGGAGCGCATCCCGACCGCGTCGCCGCGGCGGCCGGTTTCCACGGTGCCCACTTGGCCACGGAGGCACCGGACAGCCCGCACACGGTGGCCGAACGGATCACCGCCGAGCTGTACTTCGGACACGCGGACCAGGATCACGCCCTTCCCCCCGAGCAGATCGAGCGCCTGGACAAGGCCCTCACCGAGGCCGGTGTCCGCCACCGCACCGAGGTCTACACGGGCGCTCAGCACGGCTACACCCAGGCCGACACCTCCGCCTACGACGCCGAGGCCGCCGAACGCCACTGGGAGGCCCTGCTCGACCTCTTCGGCCGCACTCTCTGACCCTAGAGCTGCCGGAGGTGGTCCCGCAGGGTACGGGCCACCTGCGCCATCAGGGCCTCGGCACCGGGCTGGGTACTGGCGGGCACCAGTGACTCGGTGAGGACGGCGACGGCGAACGTCTGACCGTCGGAGTGCTCGACGATCCCGATCTCATGGCGGAGGTTGAGGAGCGTGCCGGTCTTGGAGGACCAGGTGGTGGCGTCGGAGCTGAAGTCCGGGGCGAGTCGGTGCCGCAGCACGTTGTGCGCCATGAGGTCGCGTACGCGCAAGCCGACGTCGGGGTGGATTTTCGACGGTGTCCACAGGGCTTGGAGCAGTTCCACCCAGGCGCGGGCGCTGCCGGTGTTGGCGCGGGTGGTGTCGAGTTGCGGCACCCGATGGCCGCGGCCGCTGGTGCCGGCGTCGATGGCGAGGGCGTGGGCGAGATGCACCTGTGCGGCATCGAAGCGCTCCACCGGGGTGTCGCTCAGTTCGTGCGTACGGTGCCGGACGGTGATGCCACGCAGTCCGAGCTCGTGGAGGATCTCGGCCACCTGGGCGGGCGGGGTGAGGTCGAACAGCGCGTCGGCCGCCGTTCCGTCGCTCACACAGGTGCTCAGATAGAGCAGATCGTCGACCGCGATCCGGACGGGGTGGCGGAACCGGCTCAGCCCGGTGGGGCCGGGCGTGGTGATCCGCCCGGGCGGCACATCGAGCATCGTGGCTCCGTCGAGCTCGCCACGCCTGATGCGCTCCACCGTGGCCACCGCGAGCGGGACCTTGACCAGGGAGGCGGAGGGCAGCTGGGTGTCCGGGTCGATCCCCACCTCGTCCCCCGTGTGGAGATCCCGTACGAGCAGACAGCCGTGCAGGCCGCCGTCGCGCAACTGCCCGCGCAGATCGCTCAGCAGCGCCTCGGTGCTCATGCCTCGGCTCCTTCCGCGGCGCCCGCTTCCGCGGCGCCCGCCCGTGTGCGCGCCGCCTCGGCACCCGCGCCGAGGCAGCGGGCGATGGCGCCGCCCAGGCGCCCTTCGAGGTGCTGGGGATTGCCGTCCGCGGCGGCGGCGAGGGCGAACCCCCGGCCGAGCGCGATCTCACCGATGGGCCGCCACTTCAGGGCGAGTTCTTCCGCCTGCGCGGGAGAGCACAGCAACAGGTCGCGGGTGCAGAGGACTTCGGCGGCGGCGGTCGTCAGATCGGTGGCGGCCACGAGCTGCGCGGGCCGCAGACCGACCGCGTCGCGCAGCCGGGTCAGCGGGTCGCGGATGTGCGGCACATCGTCCTCCGGCTGGATCCATATCCGGCGGGCCGGGCCCCGAGCGACCCGGCCGACCCGCAGCGTCTCGAGATAGACCCGCCGCACACCGGGGTCCCGCACTCCGGCGAGCCCGAGCGGCACCGACCACCTGGCCTCGTCCGCGGGCACCGCGAGCAAGGCGGCCCGCACTTGCTGTGCGTGGATGAGCTCCAGGCGCTGTGCGGGCGCCGCCACGCGGAGATCGAGCGTGACCCCGTGCCCTCGCGCCTCGGCGACGAGGTGGGCGAGCCCGGCCGTGGAGCAGATGCCGGGCACCGCGAGCCGCCACGGCTTGCGCTTGGCCGCCTCCGCCTCGTGCAGCAGCACATCGGCCGCCTGTACGAGCTGTCTGGCCACCGGCAGCATCTCCCGCCCGAACGGGGTGAGGACGGCCCGCCGCGAGGTGCGCTCGAAGAGCTGCTCCCCGAAGCGCTCCTCCAGCGCGGCCACGCGACGGCTGGCCACCGACTGGGACATCCGGGCGGCGGCCGCCCCGACCGTGAAACTTCCCCGCTCGCTCACGCTGACGAACGCCCGGCACACTCCCACCAGATCCACCCCCGCACTCTATGCCGGATCAGCATGAAGAAGCGCACGAGCGTATTGGACCGCATGGCCGCCGACGGCGAAAGTGATCACCACGCCATGACCGGGCCCCGGAAGAGGGGCCCGGTCGTTCCACCCCGTGTGCGCCCCGCGTGACGGGGACCCAACCGGAGGTTCGGACCATGCGATTCATGCGATTCACCCGTGCCCGGCACACCGCTGTCAGCACGCTCGCCACGCTCGCGCTCCTCGTCCCGCTGACGGCCTGCGGCCAGGACGACTCCCCGGACGCGTCGGGGCCGTCGAACTCCTCGTCCACCTCCGCCGAGAGGGCGAGTACGACGCGTCCGGGCGCGGACGCGAAGGCGTTCACCGGCGAGTTCAAGAAGCTGGAGCGCTCCTACGACGCCCACCTGGGGGTCTACGCGATCGACACCGGCACCGGACACGAGGTGGCGTACCGCGACGGCGAACGGTTCGCCTTCGCCTCCACGTTCAAGGCGCTGGCCGCCGGTGCCGTGCTGCGGAAGGACAAGCTGAGCGGGCTGGACCGGGTGATCCGGTACTCCAAGGACGATCTGGTCGAGAACTCCCCCGTGACCGAGAAGCACGTGGACACCGGGATGAGCCTGGGCGCGCTGTGTGACGCGGCCGTCCGCTACAGCGACAACACCGCGGCCAATCTGCTCTTCGACGAACTCGGCGGGCCCAAGGGTCTCGACACCATCCTCGAGAAGTTGGGCGACGACGTCATCCAAATGGAGCGCCCTGAACCGGGGTTGAGCCAATGGGTGCCGGGCGAGACGCATGACACCAGCACCCCGCGGGCGATGGCCAAGGACCTGCGCGCGTTCGTCCTCGGCGACGTCCTCGACAAGGGAGAGCGCGCGCAGCTCACGAAGTGGCTGCGGACCAACACCACCGGGGACGAGCTCATCAGGGCCGGAATGCCCAAGGGCTGGGAGGTCGGCGACAAGACCGGAAGCGGCACCTACTACGGCGCCCGCAACGACATCGCCGTGGTGTGGCGGCCCGACGCCGCTCCCCTCGTCGTGGCGATCATGTCGTACCGCGGTGACAAGGACACCCCGTTCGACAACAAGCTGATCGCGGACGCGGCGTCCGTGGTGGCCGACACGATCTCGTAACACCCGTCGGCCGGGCCCTCAGCCGCGCAGGAAATACAGGACGGTCATGGTCACGGCGGTGGTCAGAATGACGCCCCGCAGCAGCCACGCGGGCAGACGGCGGGCGATCCGCGCTCCGGCCACGCCACCGGCCACCGCCCCGACCACCATGGCGGCGAGCAGACGCGGTGCGCTCAGCGCGTCCGAGGCGATGAGGAACAGCCCGGTCGCGCTGAGGTAGATGGCCGTGATCTGGGCGACCCGCATCGGGTTGCCGGTCGAGGTGTCGAGACCGAGGCCGATGCTCCACACGGCCAGCATCATGATGCCTACGGCACCGCCGAAGTACCCGCCGTACACGGCGAGGAGGAACTGCCCGAGCAGGACGGCCCGGGGGCTCATGCCGACCGCATGGCCCCTCGCCTCGCTCACCGCGCGGGAGACGCGGCGCCCGAAGGCGAGAACCACCGTGGCGAAGGCGAGCAGCCAGGGCACCGCGGCGTCGAACGACACCGCGGGCAGCGCCAGCAGCAGACCTGCGCCGAGCCCGCCACCGATCACACTGACCGCCGTCAGGGCCCGCGTGGACGTGTCCCCGACCGGGGCGAGATCGCGCCGGTACACCCACGCGCTCGCCACGCTCCCGGGGACGAGGGCCACGGTCGAGGACGCGTTCGCCGTCACGGGGGACAGACCGGCCGCCACCAGGGCGGGGAGCGCCACGAACGTGCCCCCGCCCCCGATGGCGTTCAACGCCCCGGCGGCCACACCCGCCAGCAGAACAAGCACTGTCTCGGACACCCGCCGAGCATCGCCCCATGGCCCGTGGGCCCACAATGCGTGATCCGCGTAGCCGGCCCAAGGCTGTGCCATAGGCTCATCAGGGTGCGGTATGACCTGGACGACCTGCGGCTCTTCCTCCACATCGTGGCGGAGGGCTCGATCACGGCGGGCGCTCGCCGGATGCATCTGAGCCTCCCGTCGGCCAGTGCGCGGGTGCGCTCGCTCGAGCATCACGCGGGCGTGGACCTGCTGATCCGCGGACGGCGGGGCGTGCGCCCCACTCCGGCGGGGACGGCGCTGGCCCGCCACGCGCGGGACGTGCTCGACCGGACGGCGCGTCTGGAAAGCGCCGTGGCAAGCTACGCCCGGCCGCCGACCGCCCCGCTGACCCTGCTGGGCGGCGGCTCCGCGATGCACCGCCTGGTGCCACGGGCCCTGGTCTCGTTCCTCCGCGCACACCCGGACGTCGACGTCGAGGTGTCCGAGAGCCGCACCCCACGGACCGTGCGGATGCTCGCCGACGGCGAGGCGGACCTGGGCGTCGTCCTCGACCACGAGGCCCGCGACTGCGGTCTCACCATGGAACCCCTCGGCGACGACTCCCTGGTGGTGATCGGCCAGTGCGGCGGGATCCTCGCGGGGCGTACCGAGGTGACCTACAGCGAGGTGGCCGAGCATCCGCTCGTGGGGCTCGACGCCGGTTCCTCGCTGCGCCGTTCGATCGAGAAGAACCTCGGCCCGCACGCTCCCGCGGTGCGCTACCGCACCACCGTCGCCCACCTCAACACCCTGGTCTCCCTCGCGGCCGCCGGTGTCGGCCTCGCCGTCGTGCCACGCCGTGCCATCGCCCCATACCATCCGCTCGACGTGTGCGACCTCCGTGATCCGTGGGCGCGCCGCCACCATCTGCTGGCCTGGGGCGCGAAGGCCCGGGCCTCGTCCACCTCCGCCACCGCGGCACTCGCCGAACATCTGCGCCGCGCGGCCATGTCCGAGCCGGACGGGGGCGATGGCCTTCCGGCCTAGGACCTGTTGAATGGACGACGGCCCAAGAGTGGCGCCGGTCGTATGACGATTCGACGACATGCCGGGTCGGCGGCGTTAGCCCTGGTCGGCGTTGAGTGAGGCGGTGTGCTCCCGCACCTGCCGCGGTGTCATGTAGGCGTCGGTCTGTTCGAAGTGCCGCAGCGACGGCTGTTCCTCAGCGAGGAACCCGATCCGTACGAAGTCGTCGCCCGCAGCCGCGTTCAGTATCCAGTTCGTCAACGCCCGCGCCTTGGCGACATTGGTGCGCATCGCCCCCACGTGGTAGCCCCGGGCCACCGCCTGCGCGGGCATCCCACGCAGCTCGACGCCCACCGGCTTGGCGACCGCGTCCCTGCCGCCCAGGTCGACCACCAGACCGAGGTCCCTGTGCCGGTAGGACCGAAGCGGCTCGCCGCGGAGCGCGGCGATGACGTTGTCCGCCACTGTCTTGGCCTGCCGGTGGGCGTGCTGCGCGGTGGGCGGGCAGACTGCGCCGTCGCCCCTCGCCAGGTCGGGTACGGCGGCGCCGTCGCCCAGCGCGAAGACGCCGTCGAAGCCAGGCAGCGTCATCTGCGCGGTGGCGGCGAGCCGTCCATGTACCGTCTCGGCCCCCAGCGTTCCCACCAGCGGACTGGCGACCACTCCCGCGGTCCAGATCAAGGTCCGGGAGGGGACGACCCGGCCGTCGGTGAAGGTGACCTGGTCCGGCCTCGCCTCGGCGACGGACACACCGAGCGAGATCTCCACCCCGCGCCTCTGGAGCACCTCCATCGCGCTGCGGCCGAGCTTGTCACCCAGCTCGGGCATGAGCTTCGGCGCAATGTCAATCAGGTGCCACCTGATCAGGCGTGGATCGAGCCGTGGGTAGCGCCGCACCGCGTGGGTGGTGAGCCGTTGCAGGCAGGCCGCCGTCTCAGTGCCCGCGTAGCCGCCTCCGACGACAACGAACTGTAGTCGGGAGATCTTCTCCTGCTCGTCGACAGCGGCATCGGCCAGGTCGAGCTGGGCGATGACGTGGTCCCTCAGGTACGCGGCCTCGGCGAGCGTTTTCATGCCGCGCCCGTGTTCCTTCAGGCCGGGGATGTCGAAGGTGCGGGTCACGCTGCCGGGCGCGAGCACGATGTAGTCGTAGCGCTCGTTCGTCAGTTCCCCGGTGATCCGGCGGACGACGCAGACCTTCGCCCGGGCGTCCACGCCGATGGCAAGGCCCGGGATAATCCTGGTGCGGTACCTTCCGCGGCGCAGCGAGAGCGCCACCGACTGCGGAGTGAGTACGCCCGCCGCGACCTGTGGCAGCAGCGGCAGATACAGCTGGTAGGAGACCGGCGTGACGAGCGCGATGTCCGCGTCGCCGGGGGCCAGCCGACGCTCCAGACGGCCTACGCAGGCGACGCCCGCGAAGCCTGCGCCCACGACGAGAATCCTGAGGCGCGCCACGGTGTCCCTCCCTTCTCGGGAGCTGCGTTCGCAGGATGCCGACTCATCGCGGCCGGCTTTACAAGGCTCCGGCATTCGGTTCCTACCACCCATCCTCGTGGCTCACCGCAAGATGCGCGCGCCGGCGTGAGGAGACTCGGGCCCCAGCGACAGCTCCGGGAAGGGAACCGGGACTGGTCACACCTCTGCCATGAGCCCGGACGGCAGCCATGGAATTCCGGAGCTTCCTGGCGGGCCTGGTGACCGCCCGTCCTCCGGGTGCGGCGCACCGCAGATCACGAGTTCGGATGGCTACTCTGGATCCGCGAGCTGGAGGAGGTTGCGTCTGCGTGGGTGACGGGCATGCGCCGGGGCCGTCTGGGCGGGAGGACGTGCTCGGAGCCGACTGGGAGCGCCATCGGCCCGCGGTCGAGAGTGCCCGTTTCCGCCGGGAGACCTATGTCGGGCCGTGGCTGCCGGAACCGCTGCTGACGGGGCCGGAGGCATCGGAACCGGTCCTTGTCGACGAGTCCGTCAGTTCCGCGATGCTCCTGATCATGGAGGAGCTGAGCCCGCCGGAGCGGATGGCCTCCGTCCTGCACGAGGTCTTCGGCCGTGAGTTCGGCCGGATCGCCGAGGTGCTGGATGGCGGCAAGGCTGCCGCGGCGCGCAAGCTGATCCATGGTGGTGAGAGCGTCGCCGAGGTGATGGTGCGTGCGGGCCGCCAGTGGCGTCCGGACCGCATCGACCTCGTCGAGGTCGGCGGCGAGCTCGCCCTGGTGTTCCACCGGGAGGACCGTGTCTACTCCGTGGACACGCCGCAGATCACAGACGGTCTGATAACCGCGTACCGCAGGGTCATCAACCCGGACCAGCTTTCTCACGCCTGAGCTGCGCGCTCGTGCGCCCTCCCCCAGTAAGGACCTTTATGCAAGCCATCACTGTTCGAGACCGTGACGCCGGTCTCGCCGGGCTGTCCCTGACGGACATGCCCTACCCCCACGCGGCCGAGAACGACGTCATCGTGCGGGTGCACACCGCGGGCTTCACCCCCGGAGAGCTGGACTGGCCAGGCACCTGGATCGATCGCGCCGGCCGCGACCGGACGCCGAGCGTGCCCGGGCACGAGCTGTCGGGTGTCGTCGAAGAGCTGGGGTTCGGCACCACCGGCCTGAGCGTCGGCCAGCGGGTGTTCGGCCTGGCCGACTGGGCCCGCAACGGCTCGCTCGCCGAGTACACCGCGGTGGAGGCCCGCAACCTCGCCCCGCTGCCTGCGGACATCGACCACACCGTGGCCGCCGCGCTGCCGATCTCCGGGCTGACCGCCTGGCAGGGCCTGTTCGACCACGGCCGCCTCACCACAGGCCAGACCGTCCTGATCCACGGTGCCGCGGGCGGCGTCGGCTCGATCGCGGTGCAGCTGGCCCGCGAGGCCGGCGCCCGCGTCATCGGCACCGGCCGGTCCGCCGACCGGGACACCGCGCTCGCACTGGGCGTCGACACCTTCCTGGACCTGCGGACTGAGAAGCTGGAGGACGTCGGCGAGGTCGACGTCGTGTTCGACGTGATCGGCGGCGACATCCTCGACCGCTCGGCCGCCCTGGTCCGGGCCGGTGGCACGTTGGTCACCATCGTCATGCCGCCCAAGGTCCAGCCCAAGGACGGGCGGGCCATCTTCTTCGTCGTCGAACCCGACCGCGCCCGGCTCACCGACCTCGCCACGCGAGTGAGGGACGGCCGGCTCAAGCCCGTCGTCGGCGCCGTACGGCCACTCACCGAAGCACCCGCCGCGTTCGCCCCCGCCACCCGCACCCCGGGCAAGACGATCATCCGCGTCGCGGAAGACTGAACAGGAGACCCATCGTGACCGGAATGCGGATCGCCGCTGGCCTCCTGGCCCTCGCCACGCTGACCGCGGCCACGGCCTGCACCGCCTCGGACCAGCCCGCCCACGCCAAGACGCCCACCGCGGCCGTGACATCGAAGCACCCCACCGAAACCCTCAAGCCCCTGCTCCAGCAGGCCCTCCCGAATGTGAAGGGCAAGACGTTCACCTCGATGGTCGTCGACTTCCCGCCCAACGCACGCGCGCTGCCGCACCGGCACGGCCAGGCGTTCGTCTACGCCTACGTCCTCGAAGGCACCGTGCGCAGCAAGCTCGCCGGCACGCCCGTGCGCACCTACCGCCAGGGCGAGAACTGGGTCGAGCGGCCGGGCGCCCACCACGTCCTCACCGAGAACACCAACCGGACCAAGCCGGCCAAGCTCCTGGTGGTCTACGTCTCCAACACCGGAGCCAAGCTCAAGGTCGACGACCCGAGGTCGTAGCCCGTCCGCGCCTCCCGCCGCCCTCCGCCTGACCGAGGCGGTCACGCGTGTGCCGGACGGGCACGTCAGCGACGAAGACCACAACGACGTCGCGGCCGTACTCACCTCAGGCCAGGTCTCGGCGGTCGTCTGGCCGGCAACGGTGATGAACGCTTCAACCGCGTCGACGTTCTGGCCATGATCGCAGCACAGGCACACGTCTCCCCGATGATCACAGAGTGTCGCAACTCCGTGATCGCGGAACGTGTGCCTGCCCTGTCTACCGCGACCAGTCCAGGGCGCCCCCGCGAGCCGGGCTCGTCCAGCACCAGCCGGTGCAGCTTCGCCCACACCCGAGCCTTTGACCACCTGGCCGGGCGGCTACTGTCCCGATGACCGCGCGTCGTATTCGTGCTGCGCTGACAGGACCTCGTCGCTGTGCTCGACCGTCCACTCGTGCAGGCGTGTGAAAGGGCCGCGGAACGACTCGCCGAGGGGTGTGAGGGAGTACTCCACGCCGAGCGGGGAGGTCTCGAGGACCCGGCGCCGGATCATGCCGTTGCGTTCGAGTCTCCGCAGTGTCTGGGTCAGTACCCGCTGTGTGACGCCCTCCAGCTGTCGCTTGATCTCGTTGAACCGCGTCGGTTGCTCCAGGACCGCCATGACCATCATCGACCACTTGTCGGAGATCTGATCGAGGATGGGTCGGCTCGGGCACTCGGCACTGAACCGCGGAGTGCCGCGGGGCGGCAGGGGCGAGGGGCTGGTATCCATCATGATCCTTGGTTGTCGGAAAGTGCGTTATTGACCGCTCACGGTGCAGAGCCCAGGGTTGGTATGCATTGCAAACCTACTAGCCCACCGCAAACCTTGGAACGCTCATGAACCTGGACCGGTACACGACACTCGGCGTCGCCATCGATGCCGGAGTCGCGCGGATCGCCCTGGACAACCCCCCTGTCAACGTGCTCAGCGGAACCCTGATCCGTGAGCTGCACGACGCCCTCGGGACGCTGCGGGATGACCGCTCGGTCCGCGTCATCGTGTTCTCCAGTGCCAACCCCGAGTTCTTCATCGCCCACGTCGACATCCACATCCTCGACGAGATGGACGAGCTGCGGGAGATCGCGGAACGCAACCCGGACGCCAACCTCTTCCAGGGGGTCGGCGAGCTGCTACGCCACCAGCCGCAGGTGACGATCGTCAAACTGGCGGGCAAGGCCCGAGCCGGAGGCGCCGAGTTCATCGCGGCGGCCGACATGACCTTCGCCGCGCGGGAAACCGCGGGCATCGGCCAGAGCGAGGTGCTGATGGGCATCGTGCCCGGCGGCGGAGGCACGCAGTACCTGCGCGAGCGGGTCGGGCGCAACCGGGCGCTGGAACTCCTGCTCACCGGTGATCTGGTGGATGCGGACACCGCGGCCGCCTATGGGTGGATCAACCGTGCGGTACCCGCGGCCGAGCTGGACGCGTTCGTCGACGGGGTGGCGGAGAAGATCTCCGCGCTTTCCCCGGAGCTCATCGCCGCCGCGAAGCAGTTGGTCCCTCCGGCGGACCTGACCGACGGCCTGCGAGCGGAAAACAAGGCATGGGCCGAGCTGGTGAGCGGGGATCTGCCGGCACGGCTCATGACAGGGGCTCTGGAGCACGGTGTGCAGACCCCTGCGGGCGAGCGCGATCTGGAATCGGTCATGCGCAGCCTCGCTGCCGGCCTGTAGAGCGAGAGTCACGGGCCGGAAAGGCCGCGGACGGGATCTGGCCGTTCGCGAGGTGGCGATCTCGCGGCCAAGAAACCGAACCACGACGCGGTACGTGGACCCCGCCGTGGTGACGTGCGCGATCCCCGGCCAGTGCCGTGGATCGCGCCACACCCAAGAGGAGAGATGAACCAATGAGGGCAGCCTTCTACGACACGCCCGGTCCCGCCAAGAGCGTGCTGCGGGTGCTCGACGTCGAGCACCCCGAGCCCGGCCCCGGCCAGGTCCGCGTCCGCATCGCACTCTCCGCGATCAACCCGGGCGACATGTTCATGCGGCTGAACTCCACTCCGCAGCACTTCCAGCGCGTCGGCGAGCGCACCGGCCGCATCCCGCACCAGGACGGTACAGGCACGATCGACGCGGTCGGCGCGGGCGTCGACCCGAGCCGGGTCGGCGAACGCGTGTGGATCTGGATGGCCGGCACAGGCCATCCGTGGGGGACCGCAGCGGAGTGGACCGTAGTACCGTCCGAGCAGGCCGTTGCGCTGCCGGACGGGATCTCCGACGAACTCGGCGCCTGCCTCGGCATCCCGGCGATGACCGCGCACTGGTGCCTGCACGCCGACGGCTCGCCCCGCGACCGCACCGTACTCGTCGCAGCCGGTGCGGGCGCCGTCGGGCACTACGCGATCGAACTCGGCCGGATCGCGGGCGCACGGATCGTGACGACGGTCAGCGGTCCGGAAAAGGCCGCGTTGGCCAGGGCCGCGGGCGCAGACCTCGTCGTGAACTACCGCGACGCCGACGCCGCCCAGCAGATCCTCGACGACGTGGCGGTCGCACACGAGGCCGTCGAGAACCGCCTCATCGGGAAGGCTGTACTTGACCTGCGCTGATCCTGGCTCGCCGGATGCCGTCGCCGGCACCGCCGCTACGCGCGCAAGGCGGAGCGCTTCCTGGCCTTCACCAGCATCGCTCGCACCCTCATCTGCTACCGCCGGCTCGCCAGGAGATGACCCCTAAGCGCGTCGGATCACCAGTACGGCCACGTCGTCGAGGTGATCCACCGCGACCGCGGCGTCGAGAACTCGGTCTGCCGTCGCCTCGACGTCGAGGCGGTCGTGGAGGGCCTGGCCGGCCAGCGTTCCCACTCGTTCCAGCCCGGCTTCCAGGGTCAGCCCCGGCCCTTCGACGACGCCGTCGGTGACCAGGACCAGCGCAGTGTTCTTTTCCAGCGTGAAGGTCTCCTCGGGGTAGTCGGTCTCGGGCACGACTCCCAGTACCGGCCCGCCGGAAAGTGTGCGGATGTCGTGGCTGCCGTCGTCGCGTGCCAAGAGCAGCGGCACGTGGCCCGCGCTGGTGCCGATGACCTGTCCGTCGCGCGGATCGATGTGCAGCATGGTGCAGCTGGCGAAGCGTGGTGCGTCCATTGTGACGAGCAGCTCGTTGGTGCGTGTCAGCGCGGCTCCCGGCCCCGGTTCGTGGGTGGTGATCGCGCGCATGGACGAGCGCACCTGTCCCATGAAAGCTGCGGCGTCCACGTCGTGCCCTTGGGCGTCGCCGATCTCCAGTGCGACCGCGTCGTCGGGCAAGAGGAACGCGTCGTACCAGTCTCCGCCGATATCGAGCCCGTGTCGGCTGGGCTGGTAGCGGGCGGCGATCTTCAGGCCCGGGAGGTGCTCGGGCAGTGTGGGGAGCATGCTTTGTTGGAGCGCTGTTGACAGGTCGATGTGGGCTTGTTGCAACCGGATGCGCCTCAGTGCCTGGCCTGCCAGCTCGGCCAGAGTGGTCATGAAGGCGAGCTGCTCCGGGGACGGGGGGTGCTCGCTGTCATACGTCACCGCCCAGGCCCCCAGTGGCCGGTCGCCCACCGGACTGAGGGGGGTGATCGACATGGCGAGGTCGGGGCCGGAGCGCCGGAGGGGCAGACTGTCTTCGTGCGGCCAACGACGGGCGAGCTCCTCCTGGTTGGGGATGAACTGTGGCTGGCCGGTGCGGATCGCACTGGGCAGTGGGCGGTCCTCATCCAACGACAGGCCGTGCAGGGCGTCGGCCTGCCACGTGGGGATCTGGGCATCCGAGGAAACCCGCAGGCGCCCGTAGTCGACGAGCGCGAAGAGGGCGCCGGTACCGCCGAAGGCTGCGGCCAGCCGGGTCAGGACAACCTGTTGCAGTTCCTGCTCGGTGGCGGCGGTGAACAGAGCGGAGGAGAATGCGGCGATCTCCTCGGTGCGCTGCCGCTCAGCGCTCACGGCGGCCAGCATTTCCTCTCGGTGCGCCTCCATCTGGGTGTCGTCGCGGATCACCCCGAAGACCCTTTCGGGACCGGCATACCCCAATGTGACCCTGCGAGTCTGGCTGGTCAGTACGCGCCAGCCACCGTGTTCGGTAAAGAACCGCGCCCTGATCCAGGGGGACTGGGCGGCGTCCGAGTGGACCAGCCGCCGCAAGCCCTTGCGGTCATCAGGGTGGGCTTGCCGGATCACCGTGGACAGGGACACGGACGCTTGCGGGAAAAGCGCGGCCAGAGCAGGCGCGCCGCCCATCCACTCCACCTGGTGCTCATGGGGAGAACACATGCACAGGCCGAGGCCGGCGGACCTGGCCGCAAGCTGGAACGGGATCAGCAAACCGCCCAGGTCGTGCTTCGCGTCCAACGAATGCACCCACACAAACTGCTCGCCGTCCGCGGGATCCCTCACTGGCCGCGCCTCGACAAGGCAAACCACTGATGCTGGGCCTGTCCCGGGGAACTCCAGCACACGCATCGCAAGCCGCTTCGTCGTGGCCCCGTGCGTCAGCAGGTTTTCAGCCGCGAGGCGCTGATTGTCGGGCAAGAGATCGCTGAAGGCGCGACCTACGCACTGTTCCCGCGGCCTGCCCAGCGCCGTGGCCATCGCGGCGTTGAGGCGGCGGATGGTGCCATCCAGGGCCAAGAGAGCCGACGGGGTAGCCCTCTCAAGGAGTTCGTCCGATGCGTCCATCTGCCGCTCCCCGGGAATCGTCGAGCGAGACAACGTCAACCAGCGCGGCGGCCGATGCTGATCGGCCGGTATCTACCGCGGAGCAGGTGCTGTTCGGCAAAAGTTCCGCCTTACGGCGCGCGGCGCAACGACGCGGTACCGGTGGCGGTGGACTACGTGCGCTGTCCGGTCTGCAGAGATTCGGCAGCCGTGAGCAGGGAAGCCCCCAGCAACACGATGTCTTTCACCAGGAACTGGCCGGCGAGAGAGAGCTTTGGTTCTCCGCGCTTCTCCTGCCATGCCTCGGGCGTTGTGGCCAGGAAACTGAGGGTCGTGGCGAAAATCCCAGCAGCCGCCAGGCTTCCTAGCGCCGAGGCTCTCGGCGCGAACGGTCTCGCCGCAATCAGTGATCCCGCAACCATCTCTGTTACACCGATGACCCTGGCCAGTTTTTGTTCGCCGAGTTCGGTGAGGAGTCGCGAGAATACAGGGCTCGCGGTGACCAAGGGCCGAATGTTCTCGACCTCATAATTTTCGAACTTGAGCCGCCCAATCGACAGGAGATTGAGCGCCAGTCCATAGCGGATCGTCGAGAATCCTGCACTCTGAAGGCCCTTACCGACCGTGGAAGGCATTCTCATACGGGTGTCCCTTCACATGTGCACCGCAGAACTCCCTACATCTGCCCAGCGTACGCCAGGTGCCACCTACTGGCACGCCGGCCTCGGGGCCTTTTCCACATTTCTTATTAAGAGGACGTCTTATCTGGTGAGGCTCCGTACTCAGTCGACGCCCTCGCGCGATTACTTCACTTTTATTGCCCGCGGAGCGCAGGTTCTCGCCAGGCCACGCCGACCCGGGCGGGGCGGCGGCAGTCGATGACGTCTGCCGCGTCCAGGCGGCGCAGCCGGCCCTCCACCCCGAGGGCCGCCGGAAGGCGCAGGCCCACGCCCCATCCACCGGAGGCGAGCAGCCGGTCCCAGGGGCCGACCCCGGCGGCCAGGACGTCGAGCAGGATCTCGCCCGGCCCGGGTGACTGGGCCCGGGCAGCCGTAGCGACTGGACCGGACCGGACATCTCGGCGACCCCACAGGCCCGCATCCGTGCATCACCCGGCTCCGACTGCGGCATGACGCCTCCGGGGAGAATGGACTCCCCCCGAATGTGCACTGCCGTACTGACGCGGCGTCGGTCGCCACGCGCATCAGCGGCGAAGCGGTGAGGCTGTCGGGCTTCTTGCGCGGCCGGCCCGGCCCGATCCGGGGGCGGGCTCTGCCACGGCGTCTCGGCCTGATGTTCTGTTGCTTCGCCCCCTACACGGTCTTCCACGGGCCGAACCGTCCGGGCAGGTCCCGCCACCACACGCCGGTCCGCACCCGGCCCAGGATGCCGCAGACGCGCAGCAGTCACATGATCGCCCGGATACGTCCTAGTAGAGTGCCGTCCCCGGGAGCGGCAGCCGATGGAGCCGACAGGAGAGATCGTGCCACGCAATGTTCGCCTGCCTCTGGGGCGGCTGGCAGTCCTCACGTGCACGTCCGTCATCGCCGTCACGGGCTGTGGCAGCGGTGGCGACGAATCCAAGACTCCGAAGCCGACCGCCGACGCCAGGCTGATACCCGTCGCCCGGGCCTGCGGTGGCCTGTTCGACGAGGCCATCGCGAAGGAGGCTCGGGAGCCGAAAGGGCCGAGCAAGGTCTATCCGGTCAAGACCCCGAGCACCGGCCAGGTCGCCAAGGCGTTGCGGGAGGAGTCGGCCAGGAGGAGTACGCCCCAGGATCTATGTACCTTGATGGACAAGGCTGATGGCGCGGAGTTGCTCGCCATCACCGTGGCGTGGACTCCCCAATCGCCCTCATCGGGCCGGTCGGTGCGCTACGCGGCCACCGTCGGTCCGGAGGACGCCGGCAGGCTCCTGGTCGCGTGTGACATCGGCGGTGGCGGCGGGACGGAATCGGGCGGGGGCCGTTCCCTGGAGTTCGCCATGCGCGATCACTTCACCGTCAGTGACCACTCACACGCCAAACTGCTCATCGCCTCGGCGAAAGAGGTGACTTCGCGGTTGGACTGTCGGGAAGCTCCCGAATATCCGGATCCGAAGGATGTGGCTCCGCCACCGGATCCGGGGCTGCGGTAGCCCGGTACTCGATCCCGGTCGCGCCTCCGCGCTGGGCCCGGATCAGCCCTGCCGGGCGTGCCCGGTGCAGAGGCGGCGCAGTTCACCCACGCTGTCCGCGAGCGTGCGGTCGCCCAGCGATGCGAGGACCGCTGCCTCGGCCTCGGCGGTGAGCGCGGCGAAGTACTCACCGCCATGCGCGGTCACCGGGCACACGGGCTCACCCCCCGGCGAGGGGGCGAACAGGGGCTTGTCGCCCACGGCACAGCGATAGATCTCGGCCAGGGTGATCCGGTCGGCCGGCCGCCCCAGCCGCGCCCCACCGGTACGGCCCTTGACGCAGACGGCCAGCCCCTCGTCCGTCAGCGGGACGAGGAGCTTCCGGACCAGGCTCGGGTTGGCGTTCAGTCTGTGGGCCAAATCGGCGGAGCTCAGCGGCCCGGACCCGTTTTCGGCGGCCACGGCGAGGAACAGCATCACCTGGAGCGCACGGGAGAACCGGATGTCCAACACCTTCTCCACCTCCGCCCGCGGATCGGGGCACAGCCTACTCGACGGCGCCGTTCCACCCTCGCCTAAAAAGCGATCCATACAGTTGCAGTTTACGCCGGGAAAACTGTATCTTTCAGACTCACATTTTGAGGCTCCGGGGGAAGCCTCCTCGGAACGACACGTCTGGAGAGCGACACGGTGAACACCCGCCTGGCCACGGCACTGTCCCGCCCGTTCACACTGGGTTCGGCCAAGCTCCCGAACCGGATCGTCATGGCCCCCATGACCCGTGGGCACTCCCCCGATGGTATTCCCGGTGAGAACGTCGCCGCGTACTACGCGCGCCGGGCGGCGGCGGGGACCGGCCTCATCATCACCGAGGGCACCACCGTCGACCACCGGTCCGCCGGTTATATCGACGGCGTTCCCCGGTTCCACGGCGAGGAGCAACTGGCCGGGTGGCAAAGGGTCGTTGACGCCGTGCACACCCAGGGTGGCGCGATCATGCCTCAGCTCTGGCACGTGGGCATACAGCGGCCCGCGGGAGCGCCGCCGTACCCCGACGCCCCGTCCCTGGGCCCGTCCGGGATCGCGCTGGACGGCACGCCCGGAGCGGGCGAGACGATGACCCTCGCCGACATCGACGACGTCATCGGCGCCTTCGCGAAGGCCGCGCGGTCGGCCGAGGAGATCGGCTTCGACGGCGTGGAGCTGCACGGCGCACACGGCTATCTCATCGACCAGTTCCTGTGGGAACGCACCAACCGGCGCACCGACCGCTACGGTGGCGATCCGGCCTCCCGGACCGCGTTCGCCACCGACCTCGTGGCCGCCATCCGCGAGCGGGTCGCGCCCGACTTCCCCGTCGTCCTCCGGTTCTCCCAGTGGAAGTCCGAGCACTACGACGTCCGGCTCGCCGAGAACCCCAAGGAGCTGGAAGCCGTGCTCACGCCGCTGGCGGAGGCCGGGGTCGACGCGTTCCACGCCTCCGGGCGGCGCTACTGGCAGCCGGAGTTCCCCGACACGGGCTCGGATCTGAACATCGCCGGCTGGGCGAAGAAGGTCACCGGCAAGCCGGTCATCACCGTCGGCTCGGTCGGCCTGGACAGCGTCTTCCACCCCGGCTCCCTCTCCGGCGCGCACGCGTCCGTGGAGTCCATCGACCGGCTCCTGGAGCCTCTGGAGCGGGACGAATTCGACCTCGTCGCGGTCGGCCGCGCACTGCTCGCCGACCCCGAGTGGGCCGACAAGGTCCTGAACGACCGGGCGAGCGAGCTCACTCCGTTCAGCCGGGACGCGGTGGAGTCCCTGCACTGAATCCCCGCGCTGCTCCCCGCACCGCTGGGGACGGCGCCGGCCGGCACGGGGGGATCCGGCCGGCGCCGGCACGGGGTGCGCTAGTTAGTTTAACATTTCACCATCGCCCCGCATTCCCGGTACTAGCCGGTGGCGCAGGCGCCGCCGTCGAGGGAGAAGGCGGTCGGCGCGGCGTTGGTGGCGCCCTTGCCCGCGGTGAAGCCGAGGGTGACCGAGCCACGGGCGGGAATCGTGGCGGTGTACGAGGCGGGGGTGACGGTCACCGCGGCGCCGTTCTGCCTCGGCGTGCCACCCCACATATTGGTGATGGTCTGGCCGTTGGCGAAGGCGAACTCCAGGGTCCAGCCGCTGATGACGGCGGTGCCGGTGTTGCGGATGGTGATCTCACCCTGGAAGCCACTGCCCCATTCGTTGGCCACCCGGTAGCCGACCGAGCAGCCGGCGCCGGAGCTACCGCCGTAGATGGTGGCCTCGCGGGAGGTCTGGGCGATGCCGTCGGGGCCGTTGAAGACGCGCTTGCCCCAGTCGGTGAGCCTGGCCGGGTCGAAGTCGGTGGCCAGGTCCAGGATGGGATCGGTGTTGCCACTCCAGGACCAGGCCAGATAGCCCAGCTTCAGCCGCTGGGCGGTGGCCATCATGGTGTTCTCGTCCGGATCGCCCCACTGGTCGGCGGGGCCGCCGAACTCGCCGATGAGGATGGGCAGCCTGGCGCCCACGAAGGCGTTCAGATAGTCGGTGATCTCCTGCGCCGTGTCATAGACGCTGTACATGTGGATCGAGAAGATCAGGTTGCCGGTGGAGTCGGCGTCGTAGACGGTCCGCGCGTTGGCGCGCATCACGTTCTGCAGGTCCTGCCCCCAGTTGGGGGCGTCCACCATGATGGTGTGCTGGAACCCGGCGTTGCGCAGCTTCTGGACGGCGGCGACGGTGGGGGCGGTCCAGCCGGCCGGGTCGGTGTTGCCCCACGGTTCGTTGCCGATGTTGATGACGACGTAGTTCTCCTGACCGGTGAGCACGCTCTTGAGGCCGATCCAGTAGTCGGCCGCCTGGTCGAGCGAGGCGGCCGCGGCGTCCTCGCCGTAGCCGGTGGTGTCGTGCACTTCCAGTACGCAGATGAGCCGGTTGGCCTTGCACTGGGCGATGATGGCGGCCACGTCCTCGGGGCTGTTCTTGGTCCAGCGGTGGCCGTTGGAGAGGACGACCCGGACGGTGTTGGCGCCCAGGGCCTTGATGTCGGCCAGCGACCGTGTCTCACCCGGATACCAGGTGTGAGCGTGGTTGACACCACGCATGATGAAGTCGTTGCCGTTGCCCTCCAGCAGCCGGCCGTCGCTGATGTGCAGGCCCGTGGCCAGGGGTGCCTGCGGGCGGGCCGACTCGGCATGGGCGGTCCGGCCGAGACCCGCGATCCCGAAGAGGCTGACCAATAAGGCCAGTAAGGCGGGCAAGGATCTCTTCCGTCTCATCATGACTCCAAGGAGTGAGCGCGTGATGGCATCCGTACGGTGGATGTACGGTCGATTTGGGAGCGCTCCCATCCATTGCATCGGGCCCGAGAGACGTCAAGACCTCCGGGGAAGGGTGGGGCAACCGGAATGCGGACCGGGCATGCCGAGGTTATGCCGCGCATGAGCGATTCATCCGGTGATGGCGCCTTCTCTCCGGCCGGGCGCGAAGCCATCCGCGAACGGCTGGCGGCCGAGCGCGCCGAGACCAGCGCGCGGACCGCTGCCCTGAACCGTGAATTCGAGGCGATCGTCGCATCGAACGCCCTGGTGGCGGTCGACGACGAGCACGACCCGGAGGGGTCGAGCACCGCCTTCGAGCGAGCCCATGTCGCCGCACTGCTGGCCCAGGCCCGCGATCATCTGACCGCCCTGGACGAGGCGCTGGAACGGCTGGAGCGCGACGAGTACGGACGGTGCGCGGTGTGCGGCGAGCCGATCCCCGCGGAACGCCTGGAGGCTCGCCCCACGGCGACCACCTGCGTACGCTGCGCGACCGCCCACCCCCGCTGAGCGGCTCGGCGCCGAGCGGAGGGGCGCTCGGCGGGCGGCCGCCCTTCGGTGGGAGAGGCCACACCAAAGCCTCGGCCGTTTCAGGTGGCGGACCAGCTGTCGGGCTGCGAGCCGTCGGTGTCGGTGAATCCGTACTCCCGGGCGAGCTCGGCGGAGTTCACCGATCGCTGGTTCCACCTCGCCCGGTCGGGGTCGGCGGCCAGGGCCGCGATGGCACGGCCGACGTAGCGCGGTGACTCGGAGGAGCCGAAGCCCTCGGGGGCGGTCGGGCGGTCCTCGCCGCGGTCCGGGAGCAGGGCGTCGCGCCAATTGCCCTCGCCGGCCCCGTACGCCTCCAGCATCATCTCCGCGCGCGGCCAGCCCGGTGTGACGGCGACCGCCGTCGCCCCGTGCGGCGCCAGCTCGTGGCCCTGGGAGAAGGCCAGCGAGTCGGCGGGCCCGCCCTTGAGCCGCTCGGCACCCCAGATGTCGTTGACGAGCACATCGATGCCACTGCTGCGTCCGGTGCGGATGACGGTCGCGCCGGCCTCGCCCAGCGCGGCCGCGACACCGCGCCCGGCGCCGCGTGTCGCCCCGGCCACCACGGCGACACGTCCGCGCAGCGCGTCGTGATCGAGTGTCCGGTTCACACCCTGAGTGTGGCAGATCGCGGATCAGCGGGCGCGCGCTCCGGGCCGCACGTGGCTGCCCCGGATCCGCCATCCGGTCAACAGCGCTGGTCCGGACCCTAGTTGTTTCCCCAAGGGCACCGCGTGTCCGCCACCCCGAAGCATGGCCCATTTTCACCTGGTGAGACGATGCGCTCGCCCGAAACACACCTCAACAAGCGAAACGGAGGGCGAATGCATAAACGTCGTGGAACCGTGACCCGCCGCTGGAGAGTCGCGGCGGTCGCGTCCACGGTGGCCGTAGCGATCGCGGTCCCGGTGGCGATGGCCCAGGCTTCGGCCGAACCGCCACCGGAGGTCAGCGCCAAGGGCGCGTACCTGCTCGACACCGGTTCCAACAAGGAGCTGATGGCCAAGGACGCCGACACCAGGCGTCCGATGGCGAGCACCACGAAGATCATGACTGCCCTCGTGGTGCTCGAGACCCGAGACCTGGACCTCAACAAGCAGATCACCATCAAGCAGGAGTACCGCGACTATGTGACCAAGTCCGGTGCCAGCACGGCGGACCTGCAGACCGGTGACAAACTCACCGTCAACCAGCTGCTGTACGGGTTGATGCTGCCTTCGGGCTGCGACGCGGCGATGGCGCTGGCCGACACGTTCGGCACCGGCGACACCACCGCCGAGCGGACCAAGTCGTTCATCTCCAAGATGAACGCGAAGGCGCAGGACTTGGGGCTGACCAACACCAAGTACGACTCCTTCGACGGTGTCTCGGCCGACGCCGACAACTACTCGACACCCCATGACCTGGCGCAGCTGACCCGGCGCGCCATGGAGAACGCGACGTTCGACACGGTTGTCAAGTCGGTGTCCACCAAGCAGGAAGCACCGGCGGCCAATGGCCGCACCCGGTACTACTCCTGGGACAACACCAACCAGTTGCTGGGTTCGTACCAGGGCGCGATCGGCGTCAAGACCGGGACCACCACCCCTGCCGGTCCCTGCCTGGTGTTCGCCGCCAAGCGCGGCGACAAGACGGTCGTGGGAGTCATCCTCAACGACGCGGACCGCTACCCGGACGCGAAGAAGATGCTCGACTGGACGTACGACACCACCACCGAGGTGAAGTGGCGCCAGCTTCCCAAGGACGCTCAGCGGGACTGATCCACAAGCCCCGTGAGGTGACAGCGCGGTGCCCCGGCCGGACTCGTTCCGGCCGGGGCACCGGTGCTCGGGGCCAAGTCCGTTGAGCCCGGACTCCGCACACGCGATCGATGTACCCCGATCGGGTGATATAGCGGGTACACGTATCACAGGAGCCCGGCGCGGCGCCCGTCCCTGAGGCGTCCTCGTCCCGCCGCCCGGCCCCTGTACCGGGCCTCGAGCGCAACTCGGCAGCCTGGGAGGACAGTTGGGGCAGCGGCCCCGCCGTCCTCGAACGGAGTCGACTATGGCCTTCACCCTCGACCCTGAGCTCGCCGCGGTTCTCCAGGCCCTCGCCGAGCAGAGCGACCCCACTCCCCCGCCCGAGCGCGACGACTGGCGGACGCTGCGCGCCAGGGGCACGGCCTCGATGCGGTGGATGGCCTCACTCCTCCCGGCGTATCCCTCCGGCTATCCGCTGGTGAAGGCGTCCTCGCACAAGGTGCGGTCCGCGGACGGGGCGGAGATCCTCGTCCGCTGGTACGAGAAGGCCGAGTCCGCGCCGGGTTCCGCGGTCGTCTACGCCCATGGCGGAGGGATGATCGCCGGAAGTGTCGAACTCTACGACTCCGTGGTCGCCGGGTACGTCCAGGCCACCGGAGTGCCGTTCCTGTCCGTGGATTACCGCCTGGCGCCCGACGCGGCCACCGGCACCGGCCCCGTGGAGGATGTGTTCGCCGCGTTGATCTGGCTGGGCGACCAGGCGCCCGAGCTGAGGGTCGATCCCCGCCGCATCGCCGTCATGGGCGACAGCGCCGGGGGCGGGCTCGCCGCGGGAGTGGCGATCCTCGCCCGTGACCGGGGCGTTCCGCTCGCCCGTCAGGTCCTGCTGTATCCCATGCTGGACGACCGCACTCTCACCCCGGATCCCCGGCTGACCCCCTATGTGGCCTGGACCTGGGACGACAACTGGACCGGCTGGCACGCCCTGCTGGGCGCGGCGTTCGGCACCGACGACGTCCCGCCGCAGGTGGCGCCCGCGCGCGCCGCCACCGTCGAGGGCCTGGCACCGGCCTATGTCGAGGTCGGAGAGCTCGACATCTTCCGCGCCGAGGCCGTCACCTACGCCCAGCGGCTCGCCGACGCCGACATCCCCACCGAACTGCATCTGCACAGCGGGGCCATCCATGAATACGACCGCCTCGCCCCCGCCTCCCGGCTCGCCCGCCGGGCCATGGAGGACCGCAGGCGGGTGATCTCCTCGCTGTGAGAGCCCGCCATGAGCCGGACCGGGGATCCGGCACCACCGCTCACCCGCCCTCGCCCATCGCGTCGGTCCGCCGGGCCGCGGCGCTCTCGCGCAGCGAGCCGAGGAACGCCCCGGCGGCGGGGGTGAGGGCGTGGTCGGCCATGCGCACGAGCAGGATCGGGCGCACCGGCGCGGGCGGGCGCAGCGGCAGCACGCTGCCCCCCGGGCGAATGCCCTCCAGGGCCAGGGCCGGGGCCAGCGCCACGCATAGACCGGCGGCCACCAGGCCCTGCGCCTCCTGGTAGTCGTGTGCCTCATAGGCGATCTGCGGTTCGAAGCCGACCGCCCGGCAACTGCGCACCAGGGCCTCGGGGTGGGTGTCGCGGAAGGCGATGACGGCGGGCGGCAGCAGCGAGGCGCCGACGGTGGGGCCCTGGCCGCCACGCTCAGCGCCGTCCCCCATGCCCCGGTGGCGGCCCTCGCGCTGATCTTCGGCATCGACCGGTTCATGTCCGAGGCGCGGGCCCTGACCGGCCAGGTGGGCAATGGTGTCGCCACGTTGGCCGCGCCCGCTGGGAGGGGCGGTTGGACGAGGCCCGGGCGCGGGCGTTGTTCGTTCGGCCCGCCCTTTCCGTTGCACGTGGGTAAACCGAGCAGTGCCATATGTGCAATTGCCGTCATCGAGGATGGTGCCTACGGTCGAGGCACAGACGGCGAAGCGCGCGCCAAGCCTCCCTTTCTCTTTCACCATTCGCGGGAGCACCCCATGTCCACTGACAACGGCACCACCACCTCGGAAACCGGCCTCGACGCCGCGTTGCTCACCCGGGTCACCACCGCCGTCCGCACCGCCGGAGACCTGCTGCGGGAGCGCCACACCCCACAGGCCCGCGGAGTGGAGCTCGACGAGATCGTCACGGAGATCCACGCCAACGACGACGCGGTGCTCGACGTCCTGAGGGAGCCGCTGATGGCCGCCAGGCCGGGCGCGCGCTGGGCCGAGGACGAGCTGGAAGGCGGCGAGCTGCCGCCGGGCGAGTGGTGGATCGTCGACCCGGCCGAGGGCAACATCAACCATGTGCACGGCATGTCCGACTGGGCCGTGACCGCCACCCTCGTCCGCGACAACCATCCGGTGCTCACCGTCGTCCACCTTCCGCTGACCGGCGACTGGTACACCGCGGTGGCCGGTCACGGCGCCCTGCTGAACGGCGCGCCCTTGCGGGTGTCGGCCAAGACGGACCTGGGCGCGGCCCTGGTCGGCACGGGTCAGGCCCGGCCGGGCGAGGACGAGCACACCTTCCACCGGATCGGCGCGTCGGTCACCCGGATGCTGATCCACGGCCTCGTCGTCCGGGTCTCCGTGCCCGCCACCCTTCAGCTGATCCATGTGGCCGCCGGACGCATGGACGCGTTCTGGCAGTTCTCCGACGTGCGCTCGGGTCTGGTGTCCGGCGCCCTGCTGGTCGCCGAGGCCGGTGGCACCGTCACCGACACCCGGGGCAATCCCTGGGACCTGGCCAGCCGTGACTTCCTGGCCGCCGCCCCCGGCATCCACGCCGAGGCCGTCTCCGTCCTGTCGCCCATCGCCTGACCACCCACCCCGGCAAGGAGTTCATCCGCATGACCAGCATCGGCATCCTCGGCACCGGACGCGTCGGCAGCGGGCTCGCCCGCACACTCGCCACCGCCGGCCACCAGATCACCCTCGGCCACCGGCAGCCGCCCCAGGAGACCCCGGCCGACCGGACCGGCGCCGTCCCGGAGATCCGCCACACCGACCAGCGCACCACGGCCGCCACCACCGGCATCGTCATCAACGCCACCCCGGGCGACACCGCCCTGGACCGCCTCTCCGCCCTGCGCACCGAGCTGGCGGGCAAGATCCTCATCGACGTCTCCAACGCCACCCGTCACACGCCCGACGGGCTCCCCTCGGACCTGTGCTACCCCGGCAGCAGCCTGGCCGAACGGCTCCAGCGGGCCCTGCCCGCCACGCGGGTGGTCAAGACCCTCAACACCATGCTCTTCCCGGTCATGACCGCCCCCGCCGACCTGTCCATCCCGCCCACCGCCTATCTCTCCGGCGACGACGCGGACGCCAAGGCCATCACCGCGGGCCTCCTCGCCGACCTCGGCTGGAAGCCCGAGTGGATCGAGGACCTCGGCGACATCACCACCGCCCGTGCCACCGAAGCCGTCGTGCTCCTGGTTCCCCATATGCTGCGCCGCCATGGATTCCGGCCGTTCGCCGTCTCCGTGGCCCGCTGACCGCCCCGCACCTCCGGCACCGCGGGGACGTGTCGTACCACACGCGGGGAAACACGCCCTTGCGCATCGATAGAACCTGAGACCGGCATCGATCGTCTTCTCTTCCGAACAGCCGCCGGACGAAGGACGCGCATGACAGGCAGAGACGGGGAGACGACGGGGAGCGCTACCGCGGAACGGGCGGACGCCAGGCAGCGGCGCAAGGGGCGCCGCCCGCTGCGGATCGCTCTGGTGATCGTGGTGTCGTTCCTCGTGCTGCTCGGCGGCGGAGTGGGCTGGCTCTACTTCAAGCTGAACGGGAACATCACCACCTTCGGGGCGGACGGCCTCTCCGACAACCGGCCGGAAGGGAACGCCGCCGGCCAGAACGTGCTGGTCATCGGCTCGGACACCCGCTCGGGCGACAACAGCAAGCTGGGCGGCGGCACCGGAGACGTGGGCCGTTCGGACACCGCCTTGCTGCTGCACGTCTACGCCGATGGCAAGCACGCGGTCGGGGTGTCGATACCCCGCGACACCCTGGTCGACATCCCGCCGTGCCGGCTGCCCGACGGCTCATGGACCAGGACGCGACGGAACGCCATGTTCAACTCGGCGTTCTCCGTGGGTGAGACCGCCCAGGGCAATCCGGCCTGCACCCAGAACACCGTCGAGAAGCTGACCGGGCTGCGCATGGACCACACCGTCGTCATCGACTTCGAGGGCTTCTCCCGGATGACCTCCGCGGTCGGCGGGGTCCAAGTGTGCGTGCCCCAGGACGTCTACGAACGCGATCTGAGCCCCAGCCGGCCCACCCGCGGCAAGCGCATCTTCAGCAAGGGGGTCCAGACGGTCTCCGGCCAGAAGGCGCTGGACTACGTGCGCATCCGCCACGGGATCGGCGACGGCTCCGACATCGGGCGCATACGGCGGCAGCAGGCGTTCATCTCCGCCCTGCTCAAGAAGGTGAAGAGCCGGGGAATCGACCCGACCACGCTGTATCCGCTGGCGGACGCGGCCACCAAGTCCATGACCGTGGACCCGGGGCTCGGCTCCGCGAAGAAGCTGATGTCCTTCGCCATGTCGATGAAGGACATCGATCTGCACAACACCAAGTTCGTCACCATCCCCTGGCGCTACCAGGGCGAACGGGTCGCCATCGTCCAACCCGACGCCGACGAGCTCTGGGCCGACATCAGGGCCGACCGCACCATCGACGGGAAGGCGGCCGGCGGGAAGAAGGACGAGCCCCGGTCCCCCGCCACGCCAAGTGCCACGTCCACCGTGTCGGGCGCGGGCATCAGCGTCACCGTCTACAACGGCACCACCACCCGGGGCCTCGCCGCGCGCGCCGCGGACACGCTCAGGACGCATGGCTTCACCGTGACCGGCGCCACGAACGCCGACACCCAGGACCACGCCACCACCGTGGTCGGCTACGGCCCCGGTGAGCGGGACCGGGCCCAGACCGTGGCCCGGCTCTTCCCCGGCGCCGGACTGCGCCCCGCCACCATCCCCGGCATCAGCCTCACCCTGGGACGCACCTACCTCACCGCGCCCTCCCCCGACGCCTCCACGCCCGCCACGCCCTCTGCCCCGTCCTCCCACGTGGCCGACGACGCCCGCTCCGCCGACGACGACCCGTGCTCCAATCTGTCCTACGGCTGACCGGATCCCCTCACGGCCCTCACATCCGGTCCGGCATGGCGCACCGCTCCCCGGGCATCCGGAAGATCAAGCCGCTCGCAACCACCGCCGAGCGGGCCGCGTCTTCGTAGGCGCCCGTACACCTGCGCAACCGGCTGAACACGTCATCGACCGGGCTCACTCACCCCGGCACACGGCACGACAGCACAACAGCACGACGAAGGGGACGAACAACGTGGGTATCGTGAGCTGGATCATCCTCGGCCTGCTGGCCGGAGTCATCGCCAAGATCCTCCTTCCCGGGCGTGACCCGGGCGGGCTGGTCGGCACCACGGTCATCGGCATCGCGGGGGCGTTCGTGGGCGGCTGGATCTCCGCGAAGTTCTTCGACCGCCCGGTCCAGAAGGAGTTCTTCGACCCCGCCACCTGGGGCGCGGCGATCGGTGGCGCCTTCGTCCTCCTCGTTGTGTACCGCCTGTTGTTCGGCAATTCACGGAACTGACGGCACGGACGGCGCGAAGCACACGGACGGAGCGGAACGCTCCGTCGCCGAGCTGGAGCTGGGAGCGACCAGGAACACGGGCGGGCGGGCGCCACGCCATCACGGTGCCGCCGCGCCCGCGAGCCCGCGGATCGTACGGGCCGAGGGGGATCCGGGGTCGGCCGTGATCAGGACCACCTCCTGGTCGTCCTCGGGGACGAGCAGGACATCGCAGTTCAGCCGGAGTGGCCCGGCCGTGGGGTGGTCGACGGTCTTGGTCCGGTGTCCGGGTGCGTGGACCGGACGCTCCTCCCAGATCTGCCGGAACTCCTCGCTGCCGGCGCGCAGTTCGCCCAGCAGCGCGGTGAGCGCCGCGTCCCGGGGGTAGCGGTCGGCGGCCCGGCGCAGCCGGGCGACCACGATGTGCCCGAACTCCTCGGCGCTGGAGCTCTCGTACGCGTGGCCCCGGCCGAGGAAGCGACGTCGGGCGAGGTTGCTGTGCCGCCCGAGGTCGTCGCCGAGCAGGACCTGCGCCAGCGGGTTCCAGGCGACCACGTCGTAGGCGGCGTCGGTGACGATCGCCGCGGTGTCCGGCAGCCGCCGCAGCATCTGGGCGACGTGCGGGCGGACCCGCCGCACCGCCCGCGCGCCCGGGGGCGCGCTCGTGCCCGCGAGCCGGAACAGATGGCTGCGCTCGGCGGGCGCGAGCCGCAGCGCCCCCGCCAGCCCGTCCAGGATGCGCGGCGAGGGCCGGGGGCCACGGGCCTGTTCCAGGCGGGTGTAGTAGTCGACCGACATATGGGCCAGCTCCGCCACCTCCTCCCGCCGCAGCCCCGGCGTACGGCGGTGGGGGTCGGCGGGCAGGCCGATGTCCTGGGGACGCAGCCCCTCGCGGCGGTCCCGCAGGAAGCGGGCCAGCTCGTGCCTCGCCATGCTGCCTCCTTCGGCTGACGGGTACTGCCTGGGACAGGTTGTCCCTGGCAGAGTGAACGTGGCCGGGGAACCCTTGGTGCCATGAACGATCGCACAGCACTGGTCACCGGTGCCAACAAGGGCATCGGCAAGGAAATCGCACGCCAGCTCGCCGCCGAGGGACTCACGGTGTACGTGGGCTCGCGCGACGCCGAGCGGGGGCGGCGGGCCGCCCGGGAGATCGGCGGCGACGCCCGGCTGATGGTGCTCGACGTGACCGACGCCGACAGCGTCGCCACGGCCGCGGCCCGGCTGGAACGGCTGGACATCCTGGTCAACAACGCGGGGATCATGGTGGGCGGCGCCACGGCGCCCGAGGCCGGTCTCGAGGACTTCCGCCGGACCTATGAGACCAACGTCTTCGGCGTCCTCGCCGTCACCAACGCCTTCCTCCCGGCCCTGCGCCGCTCGTCCGCGCCCCGGATCGTCAATGTCTCCAGCGGCACCGGCTCGCTGACCTGGAGCGCGGACCCCGACCACCAGTTCGCCGTGTCCGCCGGATCGGGCGCGGCCTACCGCTCCTCCAAGACGGCGCTGAACGCCCTGACCCTCTACACCGCACAGGCCCTGGCCTCCGAGGGCTTCAAGGTCAACGCACTGGCCCCGGGGCTGCGCAGGACCGATCTGAACGCCCGCGCCGCCGGGAGCGACGGGGATCCGGCCGAGGGCGCGGCGGGCGCGGTCCGGCTCGCCCTCCTCCCGGACACCGGGCCCACCGGCGGGTTCTTCTCCTGGGACGGCACTCCGGCGCCCTGGTAGCCCCGGCCTCACACGGGCCGTGCGGTGGTCCGCTCGCCGTCGCCTCGGTGTCCCCGCCCGCTCCCGCCGACCGGGTCAGTCGGCGGAGAGCTGGGTGTTCGGCACCCGCCAGGCGGCGATCACGAAGGCGATCAGGCCCACCGCGGCGCCGGTGAGGAAGACCACGCGCAGGGCGCTGACATAGCCCTCCAGGAACGGCTGCGCCACGGCCGGATCGAGGTGGTGGAGGAAGGCCGAGTCCTCCAGGTTCACTCCGCCGTCGGGCCGTACGACGCCCTTCAGCGCTTCCGCGTTCGCCGGTTCCTCGGCCAGCCTGCGGAACGACGCGTCCTGCGAGGCCACCGCCAGGCGGTCGCTGATCCGCGTACCGGCCAGGGAGAAGAGGATGGACAGGAAGGCGGCGGCGCCCACCGTGCCGCCGTTGGACCGGAAGAAGTTCACCGACGCGGTGGCCGCCCCCATGTCCCGCCCGGGCACCTCGGACTGGGCGAGCGTGGTGATCGTCTGCATCGCCGCGCCGAGGCCCGCCCCCATGAACACCATGCCGATGGCCACGTACCACAGCGGGCTGTCGTCCTTCAGTGTGGCGAACACCAGCATGGCGACGGTGAGGGAGCCGACGCCCGCCGCCAGCTGGATTTTGAACCGGCCCGTCCGTGACATCAGCCGGCCCACCACCAGGGTCACCGTGACATTCGCCGCCATGGTGGGCAGCGTGGCCAGGCCCGCCCCCATCGGGCTCATGCCCTTGGCCAGCTGGAGATAGAGCGGAAGGGTCGTCATGGCGCCGAACATGGTGATGCCCACGGTGAAGTGCAGCACGGTGCCGAGCCGGAACGCGCGGATGCGGAACAGCCTGACCGGCAGCAGCGCGGCATCCGCCATCCGCCGCTCCAGCAGGACGAAGGCGACCAGCCCGATCACTCCCACCGCGTACATCACCAGCGCCCGGGGGGAGGCCCAGCCCCAGCTCCTGCCCTGTTCGGCCACGACGAGCAGCGGCACGATGCCGACAGCCAGCGTCAGCGCCCCGCCGTAGTCCAGCCGGTGCCGTACGGGCTGGTGAGGTATGTGCAGTACGCGCAGGATCACCACGATGGCGAGAGCCGCCAGCGGCACGTTGACCAGGAAGATCCAGCGCCATCCGTCGATCCCCAGCAGAGTGGCGCGCCCGGCGAACACCCCGCCCACCAACGGGCCGATGACGCTGGACCCGGCGAACACCGCCGTGATGTAGCCCTGGTAGCGGCCGCGCTCCCGTGGCGAGGTGATGTCGGCGATGATCGTCATGGCGAGGGACATCAGCCCGCCGCCGCCGAGGCCCTGCACCGCCCGGAAGGCCGCGAGCTGGTGGATGGACGTGGCGAATCCGCACAGCAGCGACCCGAAGGTGAACAACACGATCGCGGACAGATAGACCGGGCGGCGGCCGTAGATGTCGGAGAGCTTCCCGTACAGCGGGGTGACGATGGTGCCGGTGACGAGATAGGCGGTGGTCACCCACGCCTGGGCGGTGAGTCCGTGCAGATCGTCGGCGATGGTGCGCAGCGCCGAGGAGACCACGGTCTGGTCCAGCGCGGCGAGGAACATGCCGAGCACCAGCCCGGACAGCACGGTGACGACCTGGCGGTGGGTCAGCCGGGCGGGGGTCTGGGGCTCGGTGGGCTCGGTGGTGGTGGATGAGGACGACATACGTACCTGCGAACCTTCTCTGCCGCGCGTGGGGGACGTGGCGGGGGCTGGAATCCCGCGGGAAGAGCGGGGCCCGGAGCCCGGGCGCCGGGGGCCCGGGCTCCGGAGCGGGGTGTTATCCGGCGAGCTTCTCCAGGTCGGGGACAGCACTGTCGATCTCCGGCAGCGCCAGCATCTCCAGCCGTGCCCGGCGGGCCCGGGCGCGGCAGCCGTCGTCGGCCAGCACCTCACGGCAGACGGCATTGATGCCGTCCGGTGTGGGGTCGGTGACGCGTCGGCCGAGGCCGAGTTCCTCGACCCGCTGGGCGTTGCCGGGCTGGTCGCCGAACTGGGGCAGCACCGCCATCGGTGTCGCCGTGCGCAGCGATTCGCGGATGCTGTTGAAACCGCCGTGGGTGAGGAAGAGGTCCACGGATTCCAGCAGCAGCGGCTGGGGCAGCCGATCGGTGATGTGCACGTGCGGCGGCACCCCGTCGGTGTCCACGGGGATGCTCCCGGTGGCGAGGATGACGGTGCACTCCTCCAGCCGCGACACCCCCTGGACCATGGCGCGCAGCGTCTGCACCGGGTCCGGCATCGGCATGGGCGACGCGGGGGCGTCCGCCTCGCGCGCCTTGTCGCGGAGCATGGGGATCGCGGTGCCGATGGCGGCGAACACCAGTGGGCGGTCGGTGGGCAGTTCGGCGACCCAGCGCGGCAGCACGGCGCCGCGGTCCACGTCCACCGTCTGCCGGTAGGCCCAGGACGCCGGCAGGTGCTGGGCGAAGGAGAAGGCCGGGGGCACGTAGTCGATCCGCCCGTGCGGGACCACCGACAGCGGGTCCTGCGAGGTGGCCAGCCCGCGCTGCTGCCGCAGGGCGTTGAGGTGCGGCAGCACCTTCTCCGGGTTGAAGGTGTTGCTGCTCCCGGAAGGGGTGGGCAGTTGGGGTATGCCGAGGATTTCGGCGATGAGGCAGGAGCCGAGGTCCATGCCGTCGCGCAGGATGAGGTCGGGCCGGAAGTCGCGTGCCACGGGGAGCAGGGCGTCCAGGAGCGTCGTGGCCATCGGGCCGGACAGGACCTTGGTGACGACGCGCAGCAGGAACGCCTGCCGCTCCGCGTCGCCCATCCGGGCCATGTCCGGCGGACCGGCCGGGCCGGCCTCCTCGGCCATCACGGAGCCGAGGAAGGTCGCCGGGGAGAGGTCGTCGAGGCACGTGGTCACCCGCACATCGTCCAGTGCGAAGACGGGGGCGAGGACCGGGGTGGTGGCCACCAGCACCTCATGGCCGGCCGCCGCGAGGGCCCGGGCCAGGGGAAGCTGGGCGCGGCCGTGGGAGGGGCTGCCGAGCGTAGTGAACAGTACCCGCAACGCAGGGGCCTTTCTGTGGGAAGGGTCTCGTACGGCGAGGAAGGGGCAGATGGGGCGGGGCCGTCAGCGCGCCATCGCGGGCGTGCGGCCGATGCCCTCGCAGGTGAGTCCGGCGCGGCGCAGCCGGTCCGGGTCCAGGAGGTTGCGGAAGTCGTAGACCACCGGTGACCCGAGCAGTCCGGCGACGCGCTCCCAGTCGAGGTCGCGGAACTCCGGCCACTCGGTGAGGACGAGACAGGCGTGCGCTCCCCGGAGGGCCTCCTCGGGGGTGTCCACGAGGGTGAGCAGATCGCTGAGGTCGGGGCGGGTCTCGCTGAGCGCGGGGTCGTAGGCGTGGAGTTCGGCGCCCCGCTCCTTGAGCAGCCGGGCGATGGCCAGGGCCGGTGAGTCGCGCAGATCGGAGGTGCCCGCCTTGAAGGCCAGGCCCAGCACGGCCAGCCGTACGCCGCGCAGCGAGCCGTCGCCCGGGGTGCATCCGGCCACCACGCGCTCGACGAGCCGCCGTTGGTGCTCGACGTTGGTCTCGATGGTGGCGCCCAGCAGCGGGAAGTCCACGCCCGACTCCTGGCAGATGGTCAGCAGGGCGTGGGTGTCCTTGGGCAGGCAGGAGCCGCCCCAGCCGGGGCCCGGCTTGAGGAAGGCCGAGCCGATGCGGGGGTCGTGGCCGATGCCCGTGAGCACATCGTCGACATCGGCGCCGAAGTGCTCGCAGAGCGTGGCGAGGTTGTTGGCGAAGGAGAGCTTCATGGCCAGGAAGAAGTTGGCCGCGTACTTGGCGAGTTCGGCGCCGGCGGCGTCGGTGAGCACCAGCGGGGCGTCCAGCCCGGCGTACAGGTCCGCCACCCGGCGCGCCGCGTCCCGGTCCGCGGCGCCGACCACGATGCGGTCGGGGTGGAGGAAGTCGCGCACCGCGTACCCCTCGCGGAGGAACTCCGGGTTGCTCACCACGGCCACGTCGGGGCGGTCCAGCAGGGCGGCGACGCGCTCGGCGGTGCCCACGGGCACGGTGGACTTGTTGACCACCACGCTGCCGCGCGGCAGCGCGTCGCGGATCTGGTCCGCCACGGCCTCGACGGCGGCCAGGTCGGCGGCGCCACCGACGCCCATCGGGGTCGGCAGGCACAGGAACA
Source organism: Streptomyces yongxingensis (assembly GCF_055597465.1). Lineage (NCBI taxonomy): Bacteria > Bacillati > Actinomycetota > Actinomycetes > Kitasatosporales > Streptomycetaceae > Streptomyces > Streptomyces yongxingensis. The sequence continues at coordinate 9,709,539 of NZ_CM145717.1, read as the reverse complement.
CCACGTCGGCTTCGGCGACCGCGGCCCGGGTGTCGCGGACGAACGCGAGCCGCCCGGAGTCCAGTCCCTCCCGGACGAGTTCGGGCAGCCGGGGCTCGAGGATGTCGACCTGTCCGCGCCGGAGCCGTTCGACCTTCTGGTGGTCGGTGTCCGCGCACACCACTCGATGGCCGAGGGTGGCCAGACAGGCACCGGTGGTCAGTCCGACATAGCCGGTGCCCACCACCGCGACGCGTCGTATCTGCACAGGGGATCACCACTTCTGCTGGGGGTCAGATGCGGGTGCGTGGCGAGGGCGGCACAGGGCCGCCCGGTCGGGAGACGAGCAGGCCGGACACCGTCGTCCGGCCGGGACCGCGCGAGGCGGCGACCAAAGTCACCACGCGTTGACAAAACATAACGCGCCGACCCACAGCTTGGTCAACAAGTGATGACAACGGTGGATGACTTCTGGACATGCGAGGCTGAACCGGCAGCATGTACGGCACGGTCCAGGCGGAGGTACGACGAGTGAACCGGGCAAGCGACACAGGAGGGTGCGACGACCACCCTCGCCGCGCCCGCAGATACGACGCGGCGGGCACGCGCAGCGCCCTGCTGGGGGCCGCCGCGCTGCGGTTCGCCAGGTACGGCTACGACCGCTGCAGCGTGCGCGACATCGCCAAGGACGCGGGGGTGGACGCCGCCCTGGTCTACCGCTATTTCGGCTCAAAGGAGGCGCTGTTCGACGCCGTGTCGACCAGCACCGGCATGTTCGAGCCGCTGCGCCATCTGCCGCTGGACGAGGTGTCGGCGTGGATCTGCGACGTGGTCTCCACGGGGCCCACCGAGGAGGAGGCCCCGCATCCGCTGCTGACCAAGCTGCGCTCCTCCAGCCGGGAGGAGACCGTCGGGCGGCTCCGCGAGGAGATCACCGAGGTGTTCTCGGAGGGGTTCGCGCGGCGTCTGGAGGGCGAGGACGCCGAACTGCGGGCCGAGTTGATGGCGGCGTGGCTGATGGGCATCACCCTGCTGCGCCTGGCCATCCGCTCACCGGCGCTGGCCGCCACGCCCGACGACACCCTGCTGCGCTTCCTCCGGGCGGGTATCGATCCGCTGCTGGACGCGGGCTGCCCCGGGGGCGGGAGCGAGGACGGCTGACCTCTCCTCGCTCCGCCCCGGGGCGGGGAAGCCGCCATGGCGGCCCGCGGGGTGTCCGGCGGTTCTTTCCCCTACCCGCCCCTCCCCGAATCTGGGGCTCCGCCCCAGCCCCCGGGGTCCAGGGGCGAAGCCCTTGGTAGCGGGAAGGGGCGGGTAGGGGAGCAGCCCGCCCCAGGCGGCAAGATCCGTCGGACGCCCCTTGGGGGAAACCGGTGTGGCGGCTAGACGTTCGGCACGCGCAGCTTGTCCCAGCTCGTCTTGCCGGGGATGCCGTCCGCGTCATCGCCGGAGTAGCCCAGCTTGCGCTGCCAGGCCGCGTAGGACTTGCGGTCCGCCTCGGTCCACTCCGGGCTCGGGCCCTCCTCGTAGCGACCGCAGCCCTCGGCCACCAGCCGCTTGCCCATCGCGGTGATGATCTTGCTTTCGCGGCCGGTCCGGAAGAAGTCGGCGCCCGGGAACGGCTCGTAGGACGCCGGTGGCTTGGGTGCCGGTGGCTTGGGGGCCGGGCCGTCCGGCTTGGCGCCGAGCCGCTTGGCTACGCGGCCGCGCATGCTGTCCATCGTGAAGCCACGCGGGTCGACCTTGCCCGGCTGCCACTCCAGATGGCCGATCACCGAGCGCTGGGTCCAGCCGTGGGCGCGGCAGATGGCCGCGGACACCTTCTCGATCGCCAGCTTCTGCGCCTCCGGCCAGGGGTCCTCGCCGTCGCCGAGGTTGATGCACTCGAAGCCGTAGAAGTGGCGGTTGCCGTCGGTGTCGGCCTCGTTGTCGGGGGGTAGCGCGGATTCGTCGACGACGGCTCTGAGCACGTCGCCGTCGCCCAGGCCCGCGTGGTTGGCGCGGCCGTTGCCGACCAGGTGGACCGCGCCGGACTTGTCGATGACACCGTGGCACAGCGGCCCCGGCAGTGACGCGTGCCCCTCGTAGCACAGCTCCACGGAGGAGTCCGTGCCCTTGGTGACGGTGTGATGGATCATCACCCCGTTGACCGGCCCCCAGGGGCCCTTGCTGTTGCGGTTGTGAGTCCGCCAGTCGCGGTACTCATGGACTTCCAGTCCCTCGTCGCGAAGCGCCTTGAGCAGACGGTCGGCGGTGAGCGGCGTAGCCATGGTGATGTGCTCCTTAGGGATGAGGCATGGTGATGTACGGATGCCACGGGCACGGAACTCAATCGGCTCCGGACCGGGCCTACGCTTCCGGTTCGGCGTCCTCCCTGGCCCTGGTCTCGGCTTCCGCTTCGGCCTCCGCCGCGAGCGCCGACGCGTCCGCGGCCGGGGCGGGCGTGGCCAGCGGCCCGAACACCATCCGCAGATCCAGCTCCGCCTGCTCGGCCGTCACCCACGCCAGGGGCGCGTAGTGCGCCTGGATCCCCGCCGGGGCCTGGAGCAGCGGTTTGCGGGCCGCGTTGACCGGCCACTCCACGCTGCCCGTGGCGGTGCGGGCCGGGATCAGCCAGTGGTCCCCGGAGCGGTAGGCGCCGTCGGGGGCGAAGTACACCTCGACACCGTCCTCCAGCGGCAGCCAGCGGCCCTCCTCGACCTTGAGCGCACCGCGCTTCAGCCGCGCCGCCGCGCCCTTGCGGGGGCGCCGGGTGGTCTCCCGGTGGTCCCAGCGGCGCAGGAACGGCCGCAGCTCCGGGCGGCGTCCGACACCCGGCTCGGGCTCGCCGGACAGCCGCACCCGCCGCCCCGGCAGGTCGACCTCCTCCACCCGCAGCAGCGGCAGCGGTTCGCCCCGGCTGGTGTAGGCGGTGTCCACGAACTCCACCAGGTCCCCGACGCCCAGGTCCAGCTTGTCGTCGCTGCCCAGCGAGGCCAACTCGACCCAGGTGCCGTCGAGTTCGTCGACCGGGAAGACCACCGAGCCGTTCTCCCGGGACCATTTGAAGGTGGCCTCCTTCGCCGTGCCACCCTCGTGGATCTCCACTCGGTAGAGCTGGTTCTCCGGCCCCCGGTAGCGGGCGTCCGGCCGGACCAGGCAGGGGTCCTGGTCCGCGTGTTCCGGCCGCTCGGCGCGCGCCGCCAGCCGGGACCCGGGCGCCGTGGCCTTCCGCGCCCACGCCTCGAACGCCTTGCCGACCTGCTCCTTGCTCGCCCCTCCCGGGTTCTCCAGCTCCAGGGCGGCGCTCTCCACCGGCAGCACCTGCCAGACCACCTTGACCCGCGCAGCCGTGTCCGGCATCACCGAGCCGAGGGCCACTTCGCGCAGCGCCGGGTCCTCGGCGGCGGTCACCGACCGCTCCCACACCTTCAGGGCGACCAGGAACGGACGCCGCTCCGGCAGCCGGTCGCCCGGCCGCTCCGGGTCCCGGTAGGCGTCCGGCTGGTCCCAGTAGGTCCAGGTGGCGGGCGGCTCGTCGGGCTCGGGCGGGTCGGCCTCCGCCTCCGTGCCGGAGGCCCCGTCCGCCGCCTCGTCGTCGACGGCCACACCGGGCAGCGGCCGGGTCGCGTCGCACAGGATGCCGTCCACGTAGTAGCGGCCGCCCTCGATGATCAGGTCGTCGAGATCGCGGCTGCCGCCCTTGAACCGGATGCGGAAACCGGCGTCCCCGGCCGGGCCGCCGTGCCGCCCGATCAGGTCGGCGGCGAGGGTACGGGCCTGGTGGAGCTGGATCGCGGTCTGCTCGTTGGCGTCGGCGTCGAGCTGTACCCGGCCCTGCTGGGCGACGACGGCGGAGTAGCGCCGGTCGGGCCGGAAGGTGAGACGGGAGAGATCGGCGTGCATGGAAGGGGTCCCCCTCGAAAAGGTTCGAAAAGTCTGGCGGGCGCGGCTCGGGCCCGGGCCCGGACGAGCGGGCTGCGGCGTGGCTGTCGGCATGGGCATCGGCTCACGTCACGGCGATGACTCCCGCGTCCGTGCCCGTCGGCGCGTACTCCGCGAGCCGCGCCCGCAGGCTGTCCTCGCGCTGCGGCTGGTACAGGTCGTGGAAGGCGCCCATCTCGGCGCCGTCCTCGGCGCCCCGGCGGATCTCCTCCGCGCATCCGGCCGCCAACTGCCCGTACACCGGGGTGCCGTAGCGCTCGCCGCTGAACAGCGGCCGCACCCGCCACGCCTCCTCGGCGCCCACCAGGTCCGGCTGGCAGCGGTGGCGGCGCGGGGTGCGCGAGCCCGGCGGCACATAGCTGAACCGCAGACATCCGACACCGCGCCGGGCCACGTGCATCCGCCCGGTGAAGAGGCTGTTCTCGCCGATCCGCACGGCGTGGGTGTGCACTTCGCCGATGACGGTGGTGCGGTGGGCGTGCAGTACGGCGTGGGCGTGGCGGCAGTCCGGGGCGGACAGCGCCGGGCGGTCGTGTCCGGTGGCGTCCAGGACGGAGTCGCGGATGTGGAGGGCGAGCGGGTCGGTGTGCACCTCCTCGCCGATCACCTCGATGGTGCCGAGGACGCTGCGCTCGATCTGGACGCACGCGGTGGTGCGCTCCAGGACCAGGCTGGGCTCGTCGGGCGAGCGCGGCTCGCACTCCGGCTCCAGGGACCAGCCGGGGACGAGGGTGCAGTGGCGCAGCACCACGGCGCCGACCGGCCCGGTGACGTTGAGGCCGCGCCCCGCGATCAGCAGCCCGTCCAGCACGATGCGCGGCGCCTCGCCACCGGTGTGACCGTGCTCCTCCCGCGCCCGGATGTTGAGCGCGTCGGGGCGGTTGCTGTACCAGTCCAGCAGCCGGATCACCGGCCGGGTGCCCTCGGCGGCACGCAGTTCGAGCCGGTCGCCCGGATCCAGGTCGAAGTCGAGCTGCTCCTGGTAGGCGCCGCTGTGGGTGATCTCGATGATGCCCTCGGGACCGCATCGCCCGCCCCGCCGGTCGTGCTGCCACTGCCGGTACGCGTCCATGATCCGCTGGTACGCACACCCCGGCCCGACCCGGTAGACCGCCGCGGCCGGGGAGGTCTCGCGGTCGTCCCGGTCGTACTCCCCGCCACCCATGTCGTCGGGGTACGCGTAGTGGTAGGTGACCCAGACGCCGTGGCGCGGCGCGGTGCGCGAGCCGAAGGCGATCCGGCCGAGCTCGGGGTCGATGACGACCTGGCCGCGCCTCGCGCGGTAGCGCCAGTCCGTCAGATCGGCCACCACGATGTCCGACGGCGGCACGGGCTCGTCGTGGCCGTCCCGCCAGATGGTGAAGCTCTTGCCGGGACCGTAAGTGTCGAGGAGGTGGTCGGCGAGCTGACGGCGGCGGATGTACGCGGGCACGTTGTCCAGCGACGCGATCCGCGTGGCCGATGGCTCGGGTTCGGGCCGGGCCACCAGCGGGGTGTCATTGCCGAGGATCGAGAAGGTGTAGAGGTTGCGGGCCCGGTCGATGCAGTACGCGGGCGCCCTGGTCACGGGGTACGGCTTCAGCCGCCACACGAACAGCCCGACCCCGGACGGGGTGTGGCCGCCCGGTCTGCGGCGGGAGCCCGCGCGCCGGACGTCCACCGAGCGCGCCACCGTGCCGAACGGCCCGCCCGCCAGGTCCAGCGCCGCCCCGTCCCGCAGGTCGGCGAGCCGGCCCCGGGAGAGCCTGCGCAGGTCCGCCGCCGTGCCGCCCGTCCCGCCGTAGAGCTTGACCGGCTGCTGGTGCGCGGTGAGCCGGGAGAGCTCCACGGCGCGGGCGGGCCATCCGGCCACCGACGCGGACAGCTCCTCCAGCAGCGCGAGCGTGCCCTTGCGCCGCCGGTGGGCCACGGTGGCGGCCACGTCCCGGCGCGGCGCCAGCGCCTCGGCCAGCCGCGCCAGGGACGCGTCCGGCGGGCCGCCGTCGCGCAGTCCGGTGGCCAGCACCCGCTCGTAACCGGGCAGCGGGCGGTAGCCGACCAGATCTCCCAGGTACGGCAGCACCCATGCGGTGGCGGTCTCCACGAACCAGTCGTCGTAACTGTGCTCCACCCCGTCGCGTACGCGATCGACCTGCTCGGCGATCACGGCGAGCAGGGCGCGCAGGGGCTCGCCCGCCTCGGCGTCCCTGAGGCGATGCCACTGCGGAAGCAGCTCGGCGAGCCCGTCCGGCTCCCTGCTCATGAGGTGACCTCCGTAAGGATCAGCGTGTCCGGGACTTCGGGTGAGAACATCGCGAGCCGCGCCGGGCGGATGCCACGGAAGACGGACACCGAGCGGCCTTTGGCCAGTCGGCGGGTGTCGGTGATGTCGGGGTTGAGGCGCAGCAGTTCGGCGAGCGGGATGCCGTGGCGTCCGGCGATGTCGGTGAGCGTCTCGCCGTCGGCGGCGGTGACCCGGTAGGTGTCCTCGGCGTACTCGGCGGGCCGGGCGGGGACCACGGCGCTGGGCTCGGTCAGCCGGGCCGCCAGGCCGGCCAGTTCCCGCGGGGTGCTGGAGGCCGGGACGCCGGTGAAGGCGTCCACGTCCACATAGTCCACACCGGGCACCGACTGGGCGGTGGCCAGTACCTCGGAGAGCGCGGCCGGTTGCCCCAACTCACGCCCCGGATAACCGAGTTCGCGGAGCAGGGCCTGACGCAGCCGGGGTTCGACCAGCTCCCAGGAGTGGTCCGGCGCCACTTTCACCCGTGCCACCAGCACCAGCAGCACCAGCTCGCGCACATCGACCCGCACCGGCAGCCGGGTGTCCCCGTAGGCGGCCAGCGAGGCGCGCAGGGCGCGCAGCACCTCCGCGTCCTCCCCGATCGGCGCGTCGTCCACCCCGGCCACGGTCACCTGGAGCACCCTGCGCCGCCCGTCGAAGAGTTCACGGGCGGCGGCCCGGCCGATGCCCGCCCGGGACCGGGCGAAGTCCTCGTAGTCCTGGAGGGAGACCAGCCGGTCGAGCGCGGAGACCGCGAGCGGGATGGTGCGGCGGGTCAGGCCAGGGCCGTCGCCGTCCGCGCCGCCGGTGGCGGGCTGCGGATTGGTGACGGCGGTGACGCCGAGGGGCCGGGTCAGGGCCTGGGTGACGCGGTCCGCGGGGACGTTGGCGGCCTTGCCGGTGCCGAAGCGGTAGCGGGCCCGTACGTTCTCGTGGCCGCCGGGCAGCCGGGCGCCGTGCACCCCGTCGCCGAAGGTCACCGTGGTCCGCCCGTCGCCGGTGGTCCCGGTGACGTAGACGCGCTCGCGCGGTCCGCGTCCGGCGAGGCTGTCCACCCGGTGCCACAGCAGCCCGTCGACCCGGATCTCGAGGGCCGGGGTGGCGCCCAGGGGGTTGTCCGCGGGGAGCCAGGTCAGCGGCGACTGCCACAGCGTGAAGGTCTGGTTGGCCAGGGCGGGGTCGCCGCCGCCGATGGGCTCGTCACGGCTCTCGCCGTGCGTGGCGGGCACGACGTTGCCCTGGATCCGGACCGTCTCGCGGCGGTAGCGGTAGGCCAGATCGGCGGTGAGGGTGAGGGTGGTGTGCACGTGGTCGCCGGGCAGGTCGGGGTCGACGCGCTGGTCCACGGCGGCGATCACCGCCAGCTCCGTGCCCCGGACCCCGGCCGGGCCGCCCGGCCCGGCCGGGCCCGGGATGTCGGTGCGCTCACCGGAGACGACGATCCGGCGGCCCGGCCGCAGCCCGTCGTACAGCTCGGCGAGTTCGATCTCGTTGCCGTGCACATCCTCGCCCAGCGGCTCGTCCGCCGGGCGCAGCGGCTCACCGCCCGCGTACACGGTGGTGTCGCGGATCGCGGAGAGCAGCACATCGTGTTCGTCGAGCCACGGGTCGGCGAGCGTCAACTGGGTGCCGCGGCCGGTCATGCCGTAGTTGGTGTACGCGGCGGTGCGCACGGCGACGACGCGGGTGGTGACGGAGGCGAGCTTCTTGTCGCCCGGGATGCCGTCCGGCTCGCCGGACCCCTTGCGGGGGCGCTCGATGGCCACCCAGTCGCCGACCGTGATGGAGTTCTGCACCGAATCCAGCGGCAGCACATAGCGGTTGGTGGGCTCGGGCACGGTGGCGATGCCGATCTCGACGGCCGGGGGCTCGCTGCCGGGGGTGAACCGCAGCGTCAGTTCATAGGCGCCGTAGCCGATCTGCTTCGGGGGTTCGCCACGGCTGAGCATCCACTGCTTGGTCTCTCCGTTGTCCACGACCACATGCACCCGCCCGTCCTCGGCGGGCCGGGACACGAACAGGGTGAGCGCGGGCAGTCCGGGCAGCAGGGTGGCGGTGACACCGGGCTCCTGCGAGTCGGTGGGACGGCCCCGGAGCCAGCCCAGGTCGTGGTCCTGGCCGACGCGGGTGGAAAGCCGCACCCTTCCCGGGCCGAGCTCGAACTCGGCGGTCTGCGGCAGGTTCTCGCCGCGCTGCCATGACGTCCCGGTCTCGATGTGCTGGAACTCCGCCTTCACCGGCACCTTGCCCGCCGTGTCGTACACGATCCGTACCGCGGTCAGCTCACCCCCGGTCAGCGGCCAGTCGGTCTGCCGGATGACCCGGCCCCGGTCGTCCTGCACCGGCTTGAGCGGCGCCATCGCCCCGAAGGGCGCGGCCGTCACCCGCATCGCCAGCAGCTCGCGCAGGAGCGGGACGGTCCCCGGCGGGGCGGTGGCGGCCGGGGCGGCGCGGCGCCACGCCGCGTACATCCCGCTCTCCACCCTCGGGTCGAGGGCCGACAGCAGCCCGGCGGTCAGGTCGGAGCCGGGCCCGAAGAGCCGCCGCGGATCGTGCGCCGCCGTGGCGCGGGCGCCGGACGGTGGCCGTACGACGCGGGTGCGCAGGGCGGGCAGGACGGCGCCGAGCGCGCGCACGGCGGCGGTGCCGTGGGCGGGCCCGGTGGCGGGGCCGTGGGTCCCGGTGGCGAGGGCGTGGGGTTCGGTGGCGGGGTCGTAGGTTTCGGTGGCGCTGTCGGCCGCGGGACGGTCCTCGGCGAGCTGGGACCGCAACCGCGCCTCGCCGGACCCGGTGGCGTCCAACTCCCCCGCCCGCTCGCGCAGTTCGCCGATCACGGCCTCCAGCCGCTCGAACCAGGCGGCGACCTCCTCGTACGGGGCCGCCAGCACCTGCGCCTCCGCCAGCCTGTCATGCGGTTCGGCGAGCCGCCGGGCGAGCTGCCCGGGGGTGGTGATCCCGTCCAGGTCGCCCCGCAGCGGCGCCAGGACCTGCGCGTCGAACTCCTCGATCAGGCGGCTGACGGGGCGCGGATCGGGGTGGTCCGGCGTGGGCTCGGCGTCCCCCCGGTCGTCCGGGTCCTCGTCCGCCTCCGGGTCGGTGATCCACCGCCGTACCTCGTCCACCAGCTCCTTGAGGGACGGCGGGGCGGACCGCGGCAGCCCGATCGCCGTCACGTCCTCCTCGCGGTCGACGGTCACCCGCGCCACCGGCAGCAGCAGCCTCCCCCGGCTACCGCTGGGAGGCGCCCCCTGGCCGCCGCCCCCGGACTCCGCCGTCCCGCCGAAGACGAAGAGCAGCTTGTCGCCGACGGTCAGCCCGAGCGAAGTCCCGGACACCAGCAGCTCGGAGCGGCGCCGCAGGTCGTCGGGGCCGATCAGGGCGGGCCGGCGGCGGCGCACCGCCAGTTCGTTCCACGCCCAGCGGGCCGCCAGGTCCTCGCTCGTCTCAAAGGTCTGCGACTCCTCGTCGGAGGCCGCCGGGACGCTGTGGCTGATGGCCCCGCGCGGAATCGTCACCACCACGTCCTCGGCGCGCGGATCCCGGTCCAGGGTGTAGGCGAGGTGGGTGTCGGCGGCCACGCCCGGCCGCGGCACATGCCCCACCAGCCGCCCCAGGAGGGCGAGCGAGCGGGGGTCGTGGGCGGTGCGCAGATAGCCCTCGTCGGCGATCCGCTCGGAGTGGAAGGTCAGCAGGTCGCCTAGGACCGCCCAGGCGTCCAGCAGCCCGATGGCCGGGTCGTCCGGGGTGCGTACGGTCAGGCCGCGCAGCGCGGGGTAGGCGGGCGAGGCGAGCCGGTCGAGCATGGCGGCCAGGAACGAGCCGTAGTCGCCGACGCGATAGTCCAGGGCGGTGCGGCCGGGCGGGTTGTGCGGGGTGCCGGGGGCGGCCCGGCGCTCGTCGTGGCCGCCGCAACCGCAGCCGCACCCACCGGAGTTGACGTGATCGGAGTGGTCGCTCATCGGGCCCCCTTCAGCTCGATGACCAGATGGCCGTTCTCGGGCCGGTCGGGGTCGTTGTCGCATTGGGCGATCTCCAGGGGGCCGATGCGCAGGATGCCCTCTTCCAGCGCCTCGCCGTGTGTCGTCTCGTACGAGGTGCCGTCATCGGGCTCCTTCGGCCCCTCCAGCCCCTCATGCCACAGCCGTCGCAGCCGGGTGACCTCGACGCGTCGCACCCCCGGCACCGCCGCGGCGACGGCCACCAGGCGGCTGAGCCGTACCGGTTCGCCGAAGGTGAGCGCGTCGGGGTGGAAGAAGCCGAGCCGCCCGCCGGAGAACCGGCGGCTGCCCAGCGCCCGGTACAGCTCGGCGAGGATCTGCCCGTGCTGGTGTCCGGGCGCGGCGCACACCTCGATCGCGATGTCCAGCGGCACGGCGCGGGCCGGACCGACCACCAGGTCGTGTCCGATCCGGCGGTAGCCCTCCAGGGCGTGCGCGACCGCGTCGAGAAGGGCGGGGGGCGGCGCCCCGGTCCCGTACGCGTCGATGGCGATGTGCGCCTCCCGCACGCTGCCGGTCCAGCGGATCTCCGCCGCCGCGCGTCGCACACCGGGCAGTCCGGAGGCGAGCGCCGCGTAGTCCTCGGCGGTGATGGCCCGGTGCCGGGTGCGCTTCAGGTCGAGCGGGGCGAGCTGGCGGACCCGCTCGACCGGTTCGGGCTCGGTGCCGCCGACGGCGGGCAGCGGATTGCGCACCCCGGCCACGGGCAGGGGCCGTCCGGTGTCCGCCGCTTCTGGATCCCGGCACAGCACCAGGTGGTTGATGGCCTCGGGGCCGACGTTGCCCGCCGTGCCGCCACCGGTCCGGTAGTGGACCGCGAGGCGCGCCCCGGGCCTCGGCGTGGCGCCGTACCGTCCGTCGCCGAAGCGCAGCGCGATACGGCCGTCGTCCTCCAGCTCGCCGACGAAGTGGCGGTCCCGGGGGCGGGAGGTGAGCAGATCGCGGCGCGGGGTCCAGGTCTCGTCGCCGGCCTCGATCCATACGGCGGGGAGCGCGGCCCGTGGATCCTGGACGAGGGCGGCGGCCGGACCGTGCAGCACCGGATCCTCGGGGCGCAGCCCGGCGGCGTACGTCCGGCCCCAACTGTGGGCGATCTCCCAGGCGATGCGCCCGTCCAGGACGGTGCCCGCCCGGGCCCTGGCGGTCAGTGCGGCCAGGCGCCCCAGCTTGGCGTCGAGCAGCCGGTCGCAGCGGTGCAGCAACTCGCGCAGCGCGCGGACCGGGTGGCGGGCCAGTTCCAGGCGCTCCAGGACTCGCAGCCCGAACAGAACGGTGAGTTCGGCGATCTCCTCGTCCGAGAGCCCGTCGCGGTCGCGGGCGCTGCGCCACAGCTCCGTCAGCCGCTGCCGTACCCGCCCCGGGATGGCGGCCAGGTGCTCGGCCTGCCCGGCCGCGATGTGGCGCGGATCGGGGAAGGGCACGGCCTGGGTGACGGGGGCCTGGTGGAGCACGGGCCGGAAGCGCGGCACGATCCCGGGGTAGAGGACTTGAGCGAGAAGCGTCCGCAGGGCCTCGGCCTGGGCGTACGCGGTGCCGGGCACGACCTTCTCGCGCCGCTGCCCGGCCGACTCCAGGCCGATCCCGGCCCGGCCGGTGGCCTCCGGGCCGACGGTGGTGAACAGCTCCCGCACGTCGTCGGGGGTCAGTTGCCGCCCGTGGCGGGCCCGGTCCAGCAGGGAGTCGATGAGCCGTGCGGGCGCGTTCCCGGCGTCCTTGTCGAAGCAGCCGAAGGCGGGTGGGTCACAGGTGCCGGCGACGGCGGGGACGGGCGGCACGGTGCGGGTCTCCGGTGTGCCGCAGCAGAAGGTCAGCGAGCGGCCGTGGTCGACCAGCACCACATTGCCGCGCGCCACGCTGACGTCCTCGATGGGCGCGCAGTCCGGACCGCCCCGGGTGGCCAGACACAGCGGGAAGGCCAGCGCGTCCTCCCGTGCCCAGGTGACCTCCAGCACCGGCTGCTCGGCGAGCCGGTCGACGGCGGGGGTGACGGAGGTGAGGCGCACGGCCTGCCGGTGCGACGGGTCGGCGTCGCCGGGCGTCCCGGAGCGCGGCCCCCGCACCTCCTCGAAGAGCAGCAGATCGCCGGGGCACAGATCGATCGTGCGGGCCCGGCACTCCTCGTCGGCCCATTCGTCGCGCAGCGTCGCGGAGGTGGCGCCCACGGGCAGCGAGCCCACCTCACCGCCCCAGGTCCACAGGCGGATGCGGTGGTGTTCCGGCCGCAGGTGAAGGGGGCGATCGGTGACGACGGGCTCGAACACCTCCACCGATCCGCGCTCATCGAGCACGGCCAGCTCCCGGTCGTCCAGCACGGCCCCGAGGTCCGGCCGGTCCAGCGGGCCGAGCGTTCGGATGTCCACGGCGGCGAAGCGGTACTCCCCCGGCTCCAGCGTCAGCGGCTCGGTCGTCTCGACGGTGACGAAGGCGCGGGCGTTGCAGCCGTCGTGCATCGGATAGTCGATGAGCCGCACGTGGCGGCGTACGGACACCCGGCGGCGGGCGGTGTCGAGATACGCCTCGGTGGCCACCGCGTCCTGCTGGTAGCTGATCTGGTCGGCGGTGTAGGCGAGCAGCTCGACCAGGGTGGTGCCGAGGTCGGCGGCGTTGCGCTCGACCCAGTCGGGGGTGGTGAGGCGGAGCCGGTCCAGGACGACCTGGCGGAGGGTGTCGTAGTCGCGGGCGGTGTAGTCGATGACGGGGGCGGGGCGGAAGGTGGGCGGGCAGTCCGACTCGTCGTGGCCCTCATCCTCGCAGTCGAAGGGGGTGGGGCAGTCGGGCCGGAAGGTGAACTCGGCGGAGAAGTACCGCTGGTCGAAGCCGGGGAAGGGTTCGGTGCCGGGCCGCCCGTAGGGATCGGTGTCCACGAGGGAGAGCCGGTAGGCGGAGGTGTCCCCGGCCCGGTCCACGGTGACGTACAGCTTGTCGTCGAGCTCGGGGTCCTCCTCGCGCTCGACGGAGACCTCCATGACCTCGATGCCGGTGATCCGGCGGCCGCCGTCGACGCGTACGTTCTCCGGGCGCAGGCCGTGCGGGGCCTTGCCGAGGAAGGTGACGGTGAGGGTGATGCCGTCGTCGCCGACCTCGACGGCGTCCACCCCGTTGAGGTGGGCGGCCCTGACGCGATCGCGCCGTGACGTGGTGGCCGGGTGGCTCATGCCCCTCCCTCCCGCTCAGTCCTGGCGCGCTTCCCCGCGCGGGCTTCCTTCGTCACTGCTCGCTCCTTCGTGGCCGCACGGCTCCTCAGTCCAGCCCGCGCGGCGCGCCACGACACGCTCATGCGGCGCCCCTCCCCTCGAACACCTCATCGCGCGGGCCGGCGGTGGCGCGCACCACATACCGCAGATGGACGCGTACGACGTTCTCCTCGCTGACCACGTCCAGGGACTCCACCTCGATCAGCTCGCCGAGCCAGCGCTGCAGCGACGCCTGGACGGACAGCTCGACGGCGGAGGCCAGTTCGGGGCTGTTGGGCGTGAAGACGAGGTCGAGCAGCCCGCAGCCGAAGTCGGGCCGCATCACGCGTTCGCCGGGGCTGGTGAAGAGCAACTGCTCGATGAGATCGCGTATGTGGTCGTCGTGGTCGGCGTGCGCGGTGCGCCCGCGCCGGTCGATCCGGAACGGGAAGGCGATATCGGTCCGTACGGTGTGTGTCCTGCCGATGTGTGTCCTGCCGGTCGGTGTCCTCATCCGCACCTCACCCCTTGCCGCGCGGCGGAGACAACGGGTGGCCCCTGCGGCACGAGCCCCGCGCTGAAGCACTGTGCCGAGGAGGTGTCGAGCAGCACGGGCACGCCGTCGATCAGCACCGTGTCGCGGTCCGGAGTCCACCGGACGGTGGTGCACGGCAGCGGGACGCGGTCGACGGTGTGCGGGCAGCCGACGACCGTGAAGACGTCGTCGGCGGTCGGCACGGGCTGCCCGTCGAGCCGCACACCGGACGACGACGCACCGGATGCCGCCTGTACGCGTCCGCCGTGCGGGCAACTGATCACGGCGGTATGGCTGACGAGATTCCCGGAATTCCCGGACACGTCGCTTGTCCCTCCCCGTTGGCTGCTGACTATCGCTCTATCGCTTCTTGGGCACGGTCAACCGGCCCTGGTTCAGGTCGACTTGGTCTCCGACCAGGGAAACGGAAGCCCCCTGGCCGTTGTCGATGTGCACACCGGTCGCGTCGATCCGTATGGACGCGCCGCCGGGCGCCTGGAGCAGAATTCCCTCGGCCGGAACGTCGGACATCACGATCTTGTGCTTCCCCGGCGTCTGGATCACCACGGGGTGGGCGGTCGCCGGATCGGTCCGCGCGTCCTCCGGGAGCTGCTCCCTGGCCCCGAACCAGCACCCCGTCCAGATGGGGAAGCTGGGGTCCCCCTGCTCGAACTCCACCCACACCCCGGCCCCGACGGACGGCACGACGTATTGCCCGGCGGGCCGCTGCTGTTCCCCCGTGAAGGGGAAGCAGGGCATGGCCCAGGTCGACGGCTCATCGCCGAGGACATCGGGCACCTCGACGGTGATCCGGCCGATTCCGAGCGGGTCCTGGTTGTCCCGCACCCGGCCCCGGAACTTGCCGAGGAAGCGGTTGTTGGGCGTTGCCGCCATGAGGGCTCCTTGAGGGCTCAGGGTCGAACGGTGTCGCTCCGGGCGATGAGCCCTTCGCGGGTGAGGGTGAAGTTCTGCTGGAAGGAGCCGGGCCGGAGGTTGTGGGTGACGGACTTGACGTAGTACTCCCCGTCGTAGGTGACCCCGGCGCCCCGGACGCCGACGAGCTGGCGTGGCTGGAGGATGTACCCGTGCCGGTTGACGTCGAGCGAGCCGGAACCGGAGATCGCGTCGGCGGTGGTGGCGGCCCTCGCCAGGGCTTCGGCCTCGGCCTGCGCCCGGTCCTTCTTGGCGGTGCCGGACAGGGTCTTGCGCTTGAGGGCGGGGGTTGCTCTTTTGCCGAGGGGCGGCCGGAGGGGGCTGATGTCGGGCTGGGCGAGGAGGGTGGAGGTGCGGGTGGCGGGGTCCTGCCAGCGGGCCTGGGGCTCCTCGCGGGCGGTCCCGTCGTAGGCGAACGTCAACTGGTCGACGGTGGAGTTGACGTCCATGTTGACGGTGAGGGCGTGCTGGGGTGTTCCGACGCGCTTCTCGGGGCCCCAGTAGGCGGTGGTGACACCGGCCACGGGCCCGGGGATGAGGTAGAAGACATAGCCGTTGGCCTGGGCGAGATCGGTGACGTACTGGAGGTCGGTGCCGGTCTGGTAGTCCACGCGGCGCTGTGCGTTGGGCGGTTGGAGGATCTTCTCTTTGACGACGTCGGCCTCGATGCCGTAGTCGGTGTATTTGGTGAGGATGCGGGTGACGCGCTGCCAGGGTGAAAGGTTGGGGTAACGGTCGGTCCGCTCCTCGAGGTCCATGAGGAGGGTGAGGTCCTCGCCGGTGACGGTGAGGGTGGTCTGCCCGGGCTGATTGCTGGCCCCCACCTCGTGGCGCACGATGAGCCCGTCGAGGAGGACGATCGGCGTTCCCTTGACGGCGGCCGTGACGATGACGCGGGTGCGGGGGTCGAAGAACCCCTCGGGGAGCAGCCGATCGATGATCGCGCCCTTTTTGGTGAGGTCGAACGCCATCTGGAAGCCGCTGCGTTCGCCCGCCGTGGTGGTGATCTGCGCGGACAGCAGCGCCTCGGTGACCTCGGGGGGCACGGGGCGGGTGAGCTTGGGCCCCATCCGTAATTCGAGGTGAATGGGCCCTTGGCCCACGGGCTCATCGGCCATGGCCCCCACCACCTCCTCCCGGGAACCCGTCGGGGATGGCTATGTCCCGCCCGGGTTCGGCGGTCAGCTCCCGGGGATCGAGGACCGGGTTGGCATCGGCGATCCGCCACCAGGCAGCGGGGTCGCCGAAGTAGCGCTGACCGAGGTGGTCGGGGCGCTCGCCGCTGCTGACGGTGTGGGTGCTCGTTTCGTCGGTGTCCGCGCTGAGCGGCGGCAGCAACCGCCGCTTGACGTACCGCACGGGCGTCCCGTCGGGTTGGGTGTGGATGCCGATCTCGGCGTCGTGGTAGCGGCTGGAGCGGGGGTAGGGGTGCGACCCCGGAATCGCGTCGAGCGCGCTCTCGTACGGCTGTGACTGTGACCCGGCCATCTGCTTCTACACCCTCCCCAGCCCGATGTCCCCGCTGTTCAACCCCAACGCGCCGAGTGCGCCCCCGCGGGCCGCCGCCGCGAGCCGCTCCTTCTGCGCGAGATGCGCGAGGTAGAGCTCGGCGCCCCGGTGGCCGGCGGGCAGGTCGCTCACGGTGAGCACCTTCAGCCCGATGCTGAGGGATGCGCGGATGGGGTTGAGGTTGACGTCGAACGCCGATTCATTGATGGACAACTCGGTGATGCGGACCGGCATGACGCGCTTGCTGCCCCACGTGAAGAGGGTCAGCGGCATCTCGATGGGGCTGATCTCGATGGTCCCCTTCTTGGAGAGCCGCATGGCGTCCCGCAATTTGGCGGTGGTCGGCTGCACGAGCATTTCGAGCGTCGCGAGTTGCGGGTGTATCCCGTCCGGCGCGGCCACCTCGAACTGATCGGTCGCGTCGATCTCCGCGGTGAACTTCCACGTCTCCTGTGCGGGGCCCTTGAGGCGGAGCGCCTCGTTCTTGTCCCCGCTTCCGCTGCCGCCTCCGCCGCTGTCGGCTTGGTCGCCGGCGGATTGGGGGGCGAGGGATCGTTCGAGGGTGTCGGGGTTGAACTGCAGCACGATGATGCGTTGGGGGGTGCCGCGTTCGGGGTCTACGAGGACTATTCCGGAGCGGATGGGTTTGGGGATGTCGGCGTAAGCCATAGCTTCTCCCAGATCGCTTCTCACGATTGCCCACTGATGCGTTTTCCGTAGATTAGTTCCGCCTCGATGTCCTCCTCGGACGGCACGTACCATGTGCCACCACCATTGGCTTCCAAGAGATCAATAATGGTGTCACCTATGTCAGTCACAACAAAATTCGCATCCTTTTGACGGTAGTATTTGGCGAATTTGGAGTTCGCCGACGCGCCATGGAGTCGGAGGATGCGACGGTTCTTTATGCCGCGCCACTCGTAAAGATATATCTCCATACCCAGCAAATCTGCTTGCCAGGCTGGGATTTCTTTGTGGTAGTAGCCTGGCAGGAACGGGCAGCCCATAATGCCTTGCAATCGCTCGGCCATGCGCTTGGGTTGCGTGGTGATGTTGGTGCGGATGGAAAACTTCAACAGATGGCAGGTCGCTCCCGGGCCAGCCTTTTCAATTCGCCCAGACATCACCACGCCTCCTTCCAACGCAGGACGATCTCAGTCTTGTAGAACTCGCTGAGGTCCTTGAGGCGCCCTTGGAGCACACTCGCCAACTCTCCGCCCACTTCTTGACTCTTGTTGATGAGCTCTTGCAGATGCGGCGGCCTTGGGAACATTTTCTGGTCATCTACGAACTCTGGCCAATCCCTCTTCATCAACGGATACACCCTCCTCCATTCTTCCGGGTGTACCACAAATAGGTCCACGTCGAAATCGTTGATATTGAAAGCCGTCTTTCCCTTGTGTGGCCCGCGCATTCCGGTGTTGAGGCTGCCAACGTAACTAAGAGGCTCTCCTTTATAGCGATGCTTCTTCACCACCTGGTCGATCGTTCCCTTGATCGACTTATACTCTCTTTCCCAGATAATCCTGCCCTTCTCGAGGAGAGCCTTATCGAATTTGTTCCTGCTGAAGTCCTCGATTCCCGTGGCGGCAGCCCACCTTGTGATCTTGTCGTTCATTGTCCTGAGTTCCACGAGAAGCGCAAGTACCTGGTTGCGGACTTGCCTGCGTGTGCGCCTCCTGGGGCGAGTGAGTTCCATTGAACGATTCGGGAACGCTTTCTTGAACGCCAACTTATACTTCCTGACGCTGTCCTTCTGGAAGTTCACTACGTCGTCGAGAACTTCTTCCTTGAACCTGGCTTTGACGTTCGCGTCTTCGATCGAGTTGACGTAGGATTTTATGTACTCGATGTTGTTGTATGCCTCACTGTACCTGTCTTGGAGCGGCAGCAGCTCCGACTCCATGCGGACATCGACATCGTCTCCGGCGGGCTTGAGGACCATTCGGTGTCGTTCGCCGCTCATCGTGAACGCGGCCTTGACCGTTGGCGCCTCGACGCCCTGCTGCCCGTCCTGGTCTTTTTGGTTGTTCCGGTTCTCGTCTCTTCTCGGGTTGTATCGGTTCTCGTTCTCCTGTCGATGATCCTTGTGGAGCCTGCGCAGATTTCTGATCTTCGCCAAAAACTTTTCGCGCAGCGTCTTGGCGCTCCTGGTAATTGCCCGCCCGATCTTGCTCTTCTTAAGTTTTCTGCCCAGTGTGCGACGTGTATTGCGTACTTTCTTAAGGGCAGACTTGGCGGCCTTCCTGACTCGCCTCATTACGCGCCCGGGAAGCGATCCCAATTCCCGGGGAACGGCGGGTTTCGATACCTCTCGCGGGGATTTAGTGGTTTCAGGCGCCTTGTCGGTTTCTCGTTCGTCATTCCGGTCCGGACTTTTCTTGGAAGTCCTGTTGCCCGGATCGCCGTCCTTCGTGCTGTCCGGCTTCTTGTCTCGCGTGGGTCCCGGCTTGGCCTCTGGCCCCCCACCCTGCTCTTGTTCGCGCGACTGCTCCGGCTTGGGCGGCGCATTCTTCGCCGATACGCTCGGTGCGTGCACCTCCCCGGCCGGATGCCGTTGCGGCGCCAGCGGTCTCCTGGGCCTAACGGGAGCGGCTGGTTCTCGCAGTGCCTGGTTGGCCTTACGGAGAGCGCCGCGGGCACGGTTCACGGCCGCGCCTGCGGCCTTGCGAGCGCCCTTGGCCGTCTTCTTCAGGCCCTGCATGATCTTCTGGGCCATCGCCTTGAGGCGGTTGCCCACGCCCTTCACCGCTCGGCCCAGCCTGGCCAACAGGAAGTTGGTGATGAAGTCCAGCAGCGCGACAACGCCCGCTGCCACCGCCTCTGCGAACAAACAGGCCGCCGGGCCCGCCTTGACCGCCTTCAAGTAGGCGAAGAACTTCCCGAAGGCCGCGATGATCCGGCTGATGGTCTGCCAGGCGGCCATCAGCCCCTGGATGATGGTCAGGATCGCCCCTGCGGCGGGGATGATCATCGAGACCAGCTTCTCGATGATGATGGTGGCGATCATCACCGGGAGCGAGGCCACGACCGCGTCCCAGGCCATCTTCCCGATCTGCTTCAGGGAGACGCAGCCCTTGACCAGGACGTTGATGATCGTTTTGCCGAGGCCGAGGATGCCCTCGACCTTGGCGTTGAACCACTCCTTGACCGCGACCTTGATGGCGCCCCACAGGTGTTCGCTGATGCCGGTCTTAGCGGCGCTGCCGGCCTTGCTGAGCCAGCCGCCCGGGTCCGGAGCGATGTCCTTGGCCAGGGCGGCGAACTGGCCCAGCAGGGCAAGGGCCTTCTGGGCGAACTCGATCGCGGACAGCAGCGCCTTGCGGTAGACCTCGATGGCGGCCTTGATGCCCGCCTCCAGGACATCGAGGAGCTTGTTGAGGCCCGCCGCCAGGGCGTCCAGCAGTGCGTTGACGGCCTTCTTCAGGCCGTCCGCGAGGCGGTTGACGGCCGCGATCGCCTTGTCACGGAGGTTCTCGATCGCCTTGCGGAACTTGTCGCGTAATTCGGGGAAGGCTGCGAGGAGCACATCGCCGATCTTGATCAGGACGTCGGCCAGTGCCTTGATGGCCTTGATGGCGAAGTCTCGCGCGAAGTCGATCGCCTTGTTGACGAAGGTCTTGAAGCCTTCGATGATGCCGTTGACAACCTTCCGCGCGGCGTCGAAGACCGCCGTGACGACACTGACAATGGCGTCGATCAGGTTGTTGATCTGGTCCTTGACCCAGCCGAGGAAGCCCCCGCCGCCCTCCTTCTTCTTTTTCTCCTCCTCCTTCTTCCTTGCGGCCTCTTTCTCGGCCCGTTCCCGCTCATCGTCGATCTTCTGGTTGTCTTCGTCCTTCTTCTTACCGATCTCCTTGTCTTGTTTGTCCTTCTCCTTGGTGATCTCGTCGTTCTTGCCGCGGTGCTCCTGCTCGGTCTCCTTGTCCGCGTCCTCAAGCTTCTGGTCCTGCTCCTTGCGCCAGTCCGCGCGCTGACGCTGCGCCTCCTCAGCGGCCCGGCCGCGCTCGCCGGTCTGCTGCTCGGCGTTGCGGGCGACCTCTTGGTCGATCTCGGCCTGTTTCTGTTGCTTGACCTGCTGCTCGCCCTGCTGTTGTTCCTTCTCCTTGGCGACCATCTGTCCATGGGCAGCGGTCGCCCCGGCCTGGATCTGGGGGCCCCGTTCCTGTTTGGTGACCACGGCGACGCCCTCGTCCGAGGTCTGTCCCGCATCGGCCCCGGCTCCGCCACCGCCGCGTGACCGGCCGGGTGCCTTGCCCCGCAGGCGTTCCCTGGGCGCGTTCGGGTAGATCCGGTCCTCGCCCAGGTTCTTGGTGGTGTCCGCGCGGCCGGTCTCCTGGATGTCGGCCTGCTTCTCCTTGAGCTTCTCGGCCTGCTTGTCCGTGCGCTTCGGGTCGCTCTCCCCCTCAAGCCTGATCTTCGGGGCGGGACCGACCGTGCGGTTCAGGGCCGGATCGGTCGTGGGGACGCTGTCGGCGGCCTGCTCGATGTTCTTGGCGTCCTGCTCGTCCGCCTTGCCGTCCGGGGAGGAGGTGACGCTGGGTGCCTGAGCGCCTTGGGCGGGCTTCTCTCCTTCGGCCTTGTCGACATCCTTGGCCCGCTGTTTCGCGGCCATGTCCTCGGGGGTGACCTCTTCAACCTTGCCGGTCACGGCGTTCTCCGCCGGCTGCGATTCCGGCGGGGCGGACTGCGTCTGCGGTGCGCCCGAAGGACGTTCCCTGGTCGGAGGGTTGGCGTCGAGGCGGCGTTGCTCGTCGCTGATCTTCTTGGCGGCCGCGCCGTCCACGCCCGGCAGCGCTGCCTGCGCCTGGTCCGGAGGTAGTTGACTCACCGTGTTGAGGGCGGTCTTCGGGTCCTGGCCCGAGACGTCCGGCGGCGCCTGCTTCTTGTCCTCCGAGCTCTGCTGCCCGCCACCGCCACCGCCGCAGCTGCCTCCCGCGCCGTCCTGCTCCGGCGCCGGCTCCGGAGGGGCGCAACCGCCGCCGTCCTTCTCCAGGGAGGCTTCGGGTGTGGCCTTCGCGCCCTCGGGCGCGGGGGCACCCATCCTGCCCGGGCTATCGGCCTGTTCGCCCACCGGGCTGACCGCTGCCTGGGCCGGGGATGGTGCGCCGCCCGGCCCTGCCGCCGCCGAGGGGGCGGCGGCGGGTTCGCTTCCGCCGACCGCACCGCTCGGTGCCGCCCCCGGACCCTGCTCCTTGAGCACCTGACTCTTTGGCGCGGGCGCGTCCCGCTCCCCCTTCGCGGAGTCAGCGGCCCGCCGGGCGGCGGGCGACGGCGTGCGGTCCTGGGTCGGCGTTGTCTCCGTATGGGCCCCGGCGGGCGGCGTGGCGGACGCTGGCACCGGGGAGGCTGCTGTCGCTGCCGTCGCGGGCTTGTCGGCGGCGGCGCCCTGAGGCTGCCCCTTCGACTCCTCCTTCTCCGCCTGCTCGTCCCGGTCCTTGCGCTCCTGCTGCTCGGTCTGGGCCTCTTTGGCATCCGGCTGTTCCCCGCCGTTGCCTGGGTCCTCGTCCTCGTCCCCGCCTTTGTCCTCGTCCTGCCGTTGCGCCGGGTCTTTCTTCTCCTCGGCCTCGGGCTCGGGCGCCGCCCCGTCCTCCGTCTCGGGGTCCGGGCCGACCTCCTGATCTGCCGGGCGTTCGGCCGTGAGTTCAGTGGGGAACGCTCCTCCGAGGTCCGCACTTCCGACTCGTGGACGTTTTCCGGTGTCAGCTTCCCTCCTATCGGCCCGGTCCCCGGCTCCGTCCTCGGCAGCTTGTGACACCGCCGCGGGATCCCCATGGGGCAGCTCGTCGTCGGGACCGGTCAGAGAGCCGGTTCCCTGCCCGGGATCGCCGACGGAGGTATCACCTTGGTCGGGCTCGGGATCTCGAACTGCCAGGGTCTCGGCAACGGATTCCGGTGAGGCATCCTCTTCGAGATTGATCTCATCCGATACGAGACCGGCCGATAGGTTCCGGGCGCTCTCCGCGGCGTCGGGTACTGGATCAGCCCCTTCTCGTTCCTGGGTCTCGCCGCTTGCAATCTCGGCTTCCGCGCCTGCCTCCAGACCGAGCGGCCTTTCCTCCTCGCGCGGTTCGTCCTCGTCCTCGTCCTTCTCGTTGAGGCCATGCTCGGACAGTGCGCTGTCCCGCTGGTCGGCGCGCTCGTCCACTTTCTCCGGGCGTACGGGGCCGGGCTGACCTTTCGCCTTGGGGTCGACATCCTCCGGCTTCGAACCGTCGGCGGGCTTCTTCTCGTCGTCCTCGCGCTGCCGCTTGTCCGCGCCGGGAGCGTTGGCCTGTTCGGGGTCGGCCTCTTCGCGCTCGCGCTGCTCCTTGCGCTCCTCCTTCTGCTGTTCGACGCCCTCTTGCTGGTCCTGAGCCTTCTCTTCAGCCGCCTGGTCGGATTTCTCCCGCTCCTCGGCTTGCTTCTCCTCGGTCTCGCGCTGCTCCTGCTCGAATTGGCCTTGTTGCCGGGCCCGCGCGTCCCTGCGAGCCCGGTCCTCCTTGGCTTCCTTTTTCTCTTCGGCCGCGTCAGCGGCCCGGCGCTCCTGGAACGTCTTGGGGTTTCTGCTCCGCTCGTCGGCCTGATCGCGCTTCTCCTCGCGGGAGTCCTGTACCCGCTTCTCCTTGGCCTCCTGCTCGCCCTCCACCGCCTGGTGGGCCGCGGCACGCTCTTCTTCCACCAGTTCAATGGCGTCCGGCACAGGCGCGGGGACGTTGGCCGGTTGCAGTTCGAGCGGGAACCTGTCCGCCTCGTCGATCAGGTCCAGCAGCCGACTGTGCTCGTTGGAGAGCAGCCGGACCTCAAGCCGGTCCAGCACCGACTCCCGCAACCCGGGGGACATCCGCGCCAGTTGCATACGGGTGCGCTTGGAGCGGTCCTCGGGATCACCGCGCAGGGAGCGGACGACGCTGTTGGCCAGGCGGTCGACCAGGGTCGCCGGGTCGAGCTTCTCCATGCGGTTGCGGTCGGCGTCGACCGTGGCGTAGCGGAGCCAGCCCGGGGTCGCGGTCGCCTCCGCTTCCATGGCCGTTTCCGGCTGCTCGCCGCGTACGAGTTCCTGTGCCGCGTCCTCCGCCTCGCGTTCGACGGCCTGCTGCGGCAGGCTCACCGCGCCCAGGTCGCGGCCCGCGCGCAGGGTGCCGAGGCCGTGGGGGTTCTGGACGGTGTGGAGCAGTTCATGGGCGAGGAGGCGCTGGCCTTCCACCGTGCCGGGGCGGTAGGTGTGCTCGCGGAAGAAGATGTCCTGGCCGACCGCCACCGCGTCCGCGCCCAGCAGTTCGGTGAGGTGGCCCGCGTCGCGGTCGGTGTGCAGACGGACCTGGCCGAGGTCGTGGCCGAGTTGCTCTTCGAGGTCGCGCCGGACGCTCGGGTCGAGGGGCTGCCCCGCGCCGCTGACGATGTCCTTGGGCTCGGGCGTACGGGCCTTGCCGGTCCGCTCCTTGCGCTTGCGGCGCTTGGCGGACTGGGACGCGCGGTCGTCCTGGGTGGTGGACGGTGCGTTGCTCATGTCCTCTCCCGCCCCCTTCCGGACAGGCCAGCGTGCACGGCGCGGGCCAGGGCCTCGCCCAGCCGGGCCGGGGAGGTGGTGGCGGGGAGCGGGGGCAGGCCGGACAGGGCCTCGATCGCCGTGCCCTCCCCGGTCGCCGCCAGTGGTACGCCGCGCTCCCGTACGAGACGGGTCAGCTCCGTGTGGAATGCCGCCGAGACCCGGTCCGGGTCGATCCCGGCGCCGAAGCCGGTCAGCGCCAACTCGCCGATGTCCACCTGGATCGCGTTCGGCTGCTCGTTCGGACCCATCCGGTCGTTCAGACCCATCCGTGGACCTCCGAGGGCGTGAGCGAACGGTCCAGCTTCTGGTACTCGGTGCGCGCCGCTGCCAGCATGTGGCGCATCTGGAGGCGGTCGCCCTCCTCGGCGGCGAGGAAGGCGCCGGAGAGCGCGATGTTGCGGATCGAGCCGCCCGCCACGGTGAGCTGGGCGAGGCGCTCGGGGTCGATGTCCTTCATCGGCGCCCGGGCGGGGAGCACCCGGCGCCAGATCTCGGCGCGCTCGCTCTCGCCGGGGAAGGGGAAGTCCACGACGAAGCGGATCCGGCGCATGAAGGCCGGGTCGAGGGCCTTCTTCATGTTGGTGGTGAGAATGGCCAGGCCCCGGTACGCCTCCATGCGCATCAGCAGATAGCTGACCTCCAGGTTGGCGTACCGGTCGTGGCTGTCCTTGACCTCGCTGCGCTTGCCGAACAGCGCGTCCGCCTCGTCGAAGAGCAGCAGTGCGCCACCGCGCTCGGCGGCGTCGAAGACCTTGCGCAGGTTCTTCTCGGTCTCGCCGATGTATTTGCTGACCACCTGAGAGAGGTCGATGATGAAGAGATCCAGGCCCAGCTCCTTGGCCATCACCTCGGCGGCGAGGGTCTTGCCGGTGCCGGAGCCGCCCGCGAAGAGGGCGGTGACGCCCAGGCCGCGGCGGAGTGTCGCGGCGAAGCCCCACTCCTGGTGGACGGTGGCGCGCTGTCGTACGTGGGCGACGATCTCGCGCAGGATCCGCGCCTGGTGGTCGGCGAGCACCAGATCGTCCCAGCCGGCCTCGGGTTCGATCCGCCGGCCCAGCTCGTCCAGGCCGATGCGCGCCTCGATGAGCCCGGCGCGCCAGGCGAGTTCGGTGGGGTCGAGTGCGTCCGTGCCCATGCCCGTGCCCATGCCCGTGTCCGTGTCCGTGTCCGTGTCCGTGTCCGTGTCCGTGTCCGTGTCGGGGAGGTCACGGCGTACGGCGGCGGCCGCGGAGCGGATGATGTGCGGCGGCAGCTGGAACTGGGCGACCAGCGACCGCAGGTGGGCCTCCTCGATCCGCGGGATGCCGGCGAAGGCGTCCGCCCAGAGGGCGAGTTGTTCGGTGTCGTCCAGCCCGGGCACGGTGACGCGCTCGCCGCGCGGGCGGCCGGTCCGGCGCGGGTCCTCGCTGGAGACGACGAGGGGCACGGCGGCGCCGTCGATGAACGCGTCGGTGGCGGCGGTCTGTTCCCGGTCCATCTCACCGACCTCCAGCAGGAGCGCCGCGGGCAGCAGAACGGCCTCGCGCTGCCAGAGGCGGGCGAGGCGGTCGCGTTCGGCCGCGTCGGTGGGGACGTCGTCCGAGGCCATGACGTACAGCGCGAGCCCGGTGCGGCGGGCGGCCACGGCGGCGATGTCGGTACGGGTGGTCAGGTCGCCGCCGACGAACTCCACGCGCAGCGGGGCCTCCGGGCGGGACTCGTTCCAGCCCGCGGCCACCCGGTCCGCCGCCCGGTCGTACGAGGGGGGCAGCGTTCGCGGGGGCTGCGCACGGCGCAGCAGCCCGTGCAGCCGGGCGTCGAGGTAGGGCGATCCGGCCAGGAAGTGCAGGATGCGCTCGTCGACGCGGAGGCGTGACGTGGTGAGCCGGGTCTCGTCGTCGAGCTCTATGAGCCGCCAGCGGCGGAGCGGGGACACGGGGGTGAGCGCGCTCCAGTGCGGCTCGTCGAGCGCGGCGAGGGCGAGCGAGAAGGTGGGGTACGCACGGGCCGGATCGCCGCTGGCGGCGGCACACCGCGCGGCGGCGGTGGGGTCCAGCTCGGCGGCCGCGGCCAGCAGGACGAGCTGGCGCTCGAAGGTGCTGAGGCCGAAACAGGCCACGAGTGCGTCGAGCGTGGCGGGGCCGGGGATCGCTTGCTCGTGGTCTTTCGCGTGGGGCGACTGGGCGGCGGTGGCAGGGGTGTTGGGCGCGTCGACGGTGGCGGTATCGCGCGAGGCGGTGGCGCCGGGCCGGGAGCCGTTGGGGGTGGCGCGGCGGGCATGGGCGTCGACGCGGGCCAGTACGGCCTGGACTGCGGCGGCCAGGGCCTGCCCGTCCTCGGCCGCGATGGCGTCCGCGCCCGCTCCCCCGCTGGTCTCGGCGGCCGCCGATGCGCGGCCGTTTCGCGTGCCCATGCTGTCGCCAGCCCCCTTCTCCCCCACCGTGTGCCTCAGCTCTCCGTGTCCTCGGAGCGGCCGCCGCGGCGCCGGGGCGTGGACTTGCGTGTACGGGTGGGTGAGGTGGCGGACTTGGCGGCGGCGGCCTTCGTGGTCTTGGTCGCGGCCGACTTGGTGGCTGCCGCCTTGGCGGTCTTGGCGGCTTTGGCCGCGGCCGCCTTCGCGGCGGCGGGGCGCTTCTTGGCGGGCCGGGCGGGCGACGGGGTCTCGGCCTCCGTCGACGCCTCCGTCTCCGCCTCCGCCTCGGCGGGCTCCCCGCCTGTCCCCCGCAGGGTTGGTGGCTCCGGCGCTCCCGGGGCGCCGAAGGGCAGCACCCGTACCGTGGGCCGTTCCACCGGCTTCGCCGGGACCGGGCGCTCCCGCCCCTCGATCAGGACCAACGAGCCCTGGTAGCAGACCGACAGCACATACGGGGTCTGATAGAGCATCCCCCAGAGCTTGGAGGTCTCGTCCACATCCATCTGCGTCGGGGTGAAGCGCACCCGCTGCACCGCCTCGACCAGGTCGCTGCCCGTCAGGTACGAGCGCCGGGCGGCCTCCTCGATCACGTCCTTCGGGAGCATCGGGATCTCGTGCAGGATGCGCACCACGGTGCCGATCAGGCGCTGCCCGACCAGCTCGGACTCCTCCCCGTACGCGCTGATCAGGTAGTGCAGATCCATGGCCGCGGCCGGTCGCTTGAGCAGGGTGCCGTCCGAGGCCCGGGTGGGCAGGTCGGTGGCGCGCATCGAGGCGTTCGGGGTGACCTGGTAGAGGAAGATGTTGATGGTCGGTTCGGTGGGCGGCTCGGCCGGGGGCCTACGGGTGTCCACCGTGACCGCGATGTCGATCTCGGGCCGCAGATTGTTCGCGACCAGCAGCGCGAGGGCCTGGGTGACGGTCGCGAAGGCGAGTCCGTTGCTCATGGTGTCAGTCCCTCCTCTCGCCGCGTGCCAGGTAGTCCTCCAGGCTCAGCGCGGGCGCGCGCCGTCCCGTCGTTCCGGCGCGGGCGCCCGTGGTGCGGTCGGCGCCGGGCGGGGCGGCGGCGGTGACCTCCAGCCGCCCGATCTGGACGTGCACCGTGCGCTGGGCGGACCGGGCGCGGCGCCGCCCGGCGGGGAGCCGCGCGGCCTCGCGGCCCACGGCGGGGTCGGCCGCGCGGGGCGGCAGCGGCGCGGCGGCCACCGCGGACCACACGTCCGCGGACGGCGGGCCGGGCGAGGGCCGGGCGGCAGCCGGTGTGGCGTCGGGCGCCGGGGACGCCGTGGCGCCCCGCCGGGCGGCCGGGGCGTCGGGTGCGGCCGGGTGCGGCCTGGCGGTGATCTGTGTGCTGGGGAGCAACAGCGGTGCGGGGGCCGGGGGTTCGGCGTGCCGCTCCACGTCCTCGTACGGTGGGGGCTCGGCGCGTACGACGGTGTGCCGGTCGGTCCTGACCTCGCGGTGGTGCCGGACCACCTCCTGGTGGCGTTCGGCCGCCGATGGCGGGGCCATGCGGGCAGGCGTGGCCTCCTCCGGGAGCGGCGGCTCTCCCCGCAGCGCCTCGATGCGCTCGTACGGGCCCGGCAGCCGCGGCCGTACCCGGACCGGGCGGTCGCCGGCGCCGCCGCCCGCCGCCGGCCCGGGCGCGGGGACGGGGGCGTGCCGCGCGAGCAGCCGGTCGAAGTAGTCAGCCATCTGCGCACAGCTCCAGGTAGTAACGGCGCCGCAGCGGGCTGAGCGCCAGGATCTGAGGCTCGCTCCAGCCGTATGCGGTGGCGAGCAGGTGGACATCGAGGAGCAGGTCCCGTGCCCAGTGGTCGAGTTCGGTCCACAGGTAGGAGGCGATATCCAGCTCGGCCCGGGTGGCCTCGCCGCATTCGGGGCAGGCGACGTTGAGCGTCACATCGGCCGCCGGGTCGGCGCGTTCGGCGGCCTCGGCGAGCCGCCGCTGCACCGGCTCGGGCAGTTCGGTCGCCGGGAGGCGGTCGGCGGGGACGGGCCGCCCCGAACGGTGCACGGAGAGGACGCAGCGGGCGAGCAGGGTACGGCGGGCGCGGACGGCGGCGGTGGGCTCTCGCTCGGCCTCGCCGCCGTACGAGTCCGAGGCCGAGTCCCCGTACGCGCCCACGCCCGAGTCCCCGTACGCGCCCACGCCCGAGTCCGCGTCCACGTTCCCGTTCGTGCTCACGCCCACGTCCACGTTCGCGCCCACGCGCCCGCCCGCTTCGGCCGCCGCCTGCGCGGCGGCCTCCACGTCGGCGACGGTGGGCAGCCGGAACTCGACCGTCCACTCGCCCTCCTCCACCCGGAGCGGGCCGTCCTGGCCCCCCGGGCGCACGCCCAGATCGCGTGCGTCGAGGTCGAACTCCATGGCCTCGCCGCACGCACCGCACTCGGCCCGGATCTGCATCCGCTCGCCGAAGAGCGCGCGCCGCAGGGCGTACAGATCCGCCTCGCGCTCGCCCACCGGCAGCGACAGCAGTTCGTCCGCGGCGGCCTCCGGGCGGGCCGCCCGGTGCAGCAGCAGGGCGCGGCCGGGGCCGTGGTGCGCCAGCCCCGCCTCCCAGATGGCCAGCAGCTCCGCGGGCCCCGTGTTCCCCATCTCTCAGGCCGTCCGCTCCCCGTACCGTGCCGTTCCCCGTACCCGTGGCCGTCGTCGCAGCCGCGCCACAGCCGTAACCACGCCGCAGCCTTAAGACGCGCCGCGGCCTTAAGACGCACCGCAGCCGCTCCCGTCCGCCGTCCCGCGCCCCGCCCCCGTCCCCCGCCTACGCGGGATGCGTGAACGAGGGCTCTTCCGGCTCCGGCACCTCGTAGTCCCGCTCCCAGCCCTCGCACTCCAGCTTCAGACTCTGGATCGCGACCGCGTTGGCGTTGGCGTCCAGTTCGCCGAGCACCTGGTACTCGCTCGGCCAGGTCCGGTAGAGCTTGTGCGAGACGGCCACCTGGCCCGCCTCGTTGAGGACCTGGATGACGATGTCCTTGCGGAAGTCGGCGAGCGAGACCTCGGAGCCGAGCCCCGCGCCGACCTGCCAGACCTTGTTGGCCCAGCGGTCGAACTCGGGGTCGTGGGTGACGCCGCGCTCCAGGGTGATCCCCTCGAACTCGGACCGGCCCGGGGACTTGCGGGGCGAGCTGGGGTCGCCGCCGTTGCGGTGCTTGACGACCTCGGTGGTGCGCTTGAGCGGACTGATCTTGCTGATGCCCGCGACCGTACGACCGTCCCAGAGGACCAGAAACTTGAAGTTCTTGTACGGGTCGAAGCGATGGGCGTTGACCTGGAACTCAGCCATCACATTCCTAAATCTCGAACTGTCCGGCCATCTGCTGGATCTTGACGATCACGAACTCCGCGGGCTTGACCGGCGCAATACCGACCACGACATTCACGATGCCGGCTGCGATGTCCTCGTCCGTCGTGGTGTCCTTGTCGCACTTGACGAAGTACGCCTGCCGCGGAGTGCCGCCCTTGAACGCACCCTTCTCGAACAGCGTGTGCAGATAGCCGGAAGCGTTCAGCCGGATCTGCTGCCACAACTGCTCCGTATTGGGTTCGAAAACGACCCATTGCAGTCCGCGGCGCAGGCTCTCCTCGATATGCAGCGCCAGCCGCCGTACCGGTACGTACTTCCACTCACTGCTCTGCGCGTCGGCGCCGCGCAGCGTGCGGGCGCCCCAGACCAGCGGGCCCACCACCGGGAAGGTGCGCAGGCAGTTGATGCCCAGCGGGTTGAGCAGTCCGTTCTCGCGATCGGTGAGCTGGACGGTGAGTGAGTACACCCCGGCCAGCCGGGCCTCGGTCCCGGCGGGTGCCTTCCACACGCCGCGCTCGGCGTCCGTACGGGCCATGACGCCCGCGAGCGCCCCGGAGGGCGGGAAGGCGCGCAGCCGCCCGGTGAGCGGGTCGGTGAGCCGCAACTGCGGGAAGTACAGCGCGGCGTGGTCGCTGCGGACCGGCTCGAAGGCGCCGATCCCGGCGCGGGCCGCGTCCACGCTGCCCCAGGCCGAGGGCGCGTCCACCAGCAGGAAGATCCGCCGCTCCCGGCACAGCCGGTCGGCCGCCGACAGCACGGTGACCATGTCGCCCACGGACTCGTATCCGGCGAGCTCGGGCAGCGACAGCAGGTTGACGTCCTCGATGTCGCGCAGCGCCTGGAGGCCGGTCTTGTCCGCCTCGCTGCCGATGAGGTCGCGGGGGCCGGGCGGGGCGCCGTCCTCGCCGCCGGACAGCGGGAAGACGGGCGGGTTGACCGACGCCTCCAGGCCCAGGTCATTGGCGCATTCGCCCAGGAAGCGCACCACGTCGTCGGGGTCGATGGAGCCGGCGACGACCTGGAGGCGGCGGCCGAACGCGGTGACCTCGGTGCCCGCGAAGGCGTGCTTGCCGGGGGCGTCGGGCAGCGCGCGCAGCTTGCGCTCCAGGAGCAGGGCCAGCTCGGTGACGTCGCACGGAGCCTCGCCGTCGCAGTCCGGGTCGTAGAGGGTGAACGCGCGCTCCACCTCGCCGATCTTGACCGTCAGCTCGACCTCGAGGTCGGGGAGTTCCTCCGCGAACGGCTTGGAGACCGTGCCGGAGGGGTCCGGCCGGCCCTCGCCGACCGCCTTGACCCGGATCAGCCCCGACCCGGCGTTGATCACGGTCTCGGCGTGGCGGCCGTGGGCGGGGTCCATGGACAGGTTGGTGAACGACTCGCGGGAGGTGCCCCGGGCGTCGAGCACATGGAGGTTGAAGGTCTCCTCCGGGCACGGGGTGTCGTAGTCGACGGCCAGCCGCAGGCCCGAGCCCCAGTGGCCGGGCTCCTTGGCGTGCACCTCCAGCACGGGGCATTCGCTGTGGCCCTCGGTGGAGTCGAGGGTGACGCGGGCGGCCTTGCCGGTCCCGGCCTTGGTCACGCGGACGACGACCGCCACGGTGCCGCCGTTGCCGAAGAACTGGTGCACCGCGTAGCCGACCGCGCTCTGCGAGGTGAGGCCCCCGAAGCGGCGCTCGAAGTCGGCGAAGCTGGTGATGCGGACCGGGGTGTTCAGCGGGCCCCGCCGGGTGTGGCCCACGAACGCGGTCACCGAGGTGGTGACCGAGGCGATGGTACGGACGCTGCTGGGAAGCTCTTCGATGTAGACACCGGGATAGCCCGCGGGCGTCGGCATTCCCCCTCCATTCTCTTCAGCGCATCAAGAGATGAGGAGGGGAAGTGAAGATCGAGCACGCGGATTTCCCGCCGCGCACACAATTTCTCCTCGCACTTCCCCCGGTCGCACGCCCCCGCGAAACCGGTATCGCAGAGTTCGGAACGTCGCTTGCGGCTCCTGATGCGTGAGTGCGGTTTGAGTTTCCGCGCCCGGCGTGATTCCGGTCAAGGCATTGATCCGGTCATCTCTTTCACGGGAAATTCCTAGATCGTTTCCCCGTCTCCACGGAGTTGACCAAGCTATTACCGTGCGCGAACGCTTCCGGCAATTAGTGATCACAAAATCCCGCCCGGTGCGCGTCGACGACAAGAACGAGCCGAAAAGGTGAACGGTTCGGCGCGCCGTTTTGCGGTTCCGCGCTCCCGGCGATATCACACCCGCGCGACACCCCGGCCTCGGACCTCAGTCGCGTGCGAGCGGGGACGGTGCGAGGATCGCGTGGCCGTCCAGCCAGGCCGGGCGGCTGAGCAGCGGGCGGAAGCGGGTGAACAGGGCGAGGAGTTCGGGGCCGCGCCGCTCCCGCAGGGCGGGGTCGAGGCGGGCGAGGTCGAGCTCATTGGCGGCCGACAGCTCGGCGAAGTCCCGGAGCAACCGGGGTTCTGGGGTGTGCGCACGGCCGGTGAAGCGGTCGTGGAAGACCGCGTCGGTGCCGCCGAGCGCCGGGCAGGTGGCCTTCCGGTCGCAACTCGCGTAGAGGTACACGATGGCCTCGGCCTCCGCGCCGATCACCGCCACGAGTTCGCCGCGGCGGCCGAGGGGCAGCAGGGTGACGGGGAAGCCGTCGGTTCCGTAGAACGCGTGGCACAGTCCGGCGAGTTGGAGTTCGGGGCGGGCTCCCCAGGCGGCGAGCCGGGCGCGTACGCGCTGGAGGTGGGCGAGGAGGGTGCCGCCGGGGTGGGCGATGCGCGCGGCGCCGAGGCGGCGCAGGAGGGTGGCGGCCCGGTCGGCGGCGGCGGGAGGGGGAGCAGCAGGCACAGGTCGTGTCCTTTCGGTGCTTGGCAGGTCGGCACCCGTACCGCGCCCCCACCCGGTCCGGATCCTCGTACGGGCGCCGTACGGGTTGCCGCCTGAGCCCTGCGACGATCGTCGCGACCACCGGCCACCCCAGTCAATCCTGGGAATTGCTCGCCAACACCAAGCTCTACCTTGGGAGTTATGACTCTGGACGATCTGCGGGTGTTCGTGGCCGTGTGCCGGGCCGGCAGCCTCAGCGCCGTGGCCCGGGAGCTGACCTGCACACAGTCGGCGGTGAGCCAGCGGGTGAAGCGGCTGGAGCGTGAGACCGGCGTCAGCCTGCTGGAGCGCCAGGCGCGCGGTGTCGTGCCCACCCCGGCGGGACGCATTCTGTGCGAGGCCGCGGCCGATGGGATCGCCGGGCTCGATCTGGCGTTGCGCCGCCTGGCGGACCTCGTGCACGGGGAGAGCGGTTCGGTGCGGATCACCACAGGCAGCACCACCGTGCGGCACTTCATGGCTGAGGCGATCGTCTCCTTCCGCCGCCGCTATCCGAAGGTGAACCTGGAGTTCCAGACCGAGAGTTCGAGCCGGGGCTGTCTCGGCGCCCTCATCGCCGGCAATCTGGATCTGGCCTGGATCACCCTCGGCGGGCCGGTGCGTGGTGTCGAGCAGCGGCCGGTGGCCGAGCTGCCGTGGGTGCTCGCGCTGCGGGCCGGGGATCCGCTCGCGGCCCGGTCGCGGGTCGAGGTGTCCGACCTCGCCGAGATCCCCCTCGTACGGCTGCCGCCGAACTCCACTTCCGGCGGCCGCCTCCACACGGCCCTGGCCGAGCTGGGTGTACGGGCCGGTTCCGACACCAGCGTCGCCGACTGGGACACGGCCCTGCTGCTGGCCGAACTCGGCCTGGGGCGCGCCGTGGTGCCCGCTCTGCCGGGGCTGCCGGTGCCCGGGGACGAGGGCCCGCTGCGGCTCGTCCCGATCCCCGCGCTGCCGCCGCTGCCGGTCGGCTGGGCCGCACGCCGCTGGGACGCGCTCCCGCCGCTGGCCCGGGCCTTCGCGGACACCGTGGCCGGCACCTTGCGCGTCGACGCCTCGCCTGAGGGGCACTCCGCACGGCCCCGCGAGTGATCATTTTCGGACTTCCCCCGCCAACGCGCCGGGATGGGCCGTCTCGCGGCGACCCACACCCCTATGCTTCTACATGCGTGTAGAGGAAAGGAGGGAGGACGCACGGTGAACGTGCCACCGGCCGCGAACGTTCCACGGCGCAGGCCCGCTGTCGCCCGACCGCCGTCCTCCGCCGTCCTCCGCCGCACGCACCCGTAACCCCCCACGCACACGCGACAGTACGCACATTGAAGGAGTGGACGCCCCGATGGTGTTCAAACGACTGCTCGGCTCGCTCGGTGTCGGCGGACCCACCGTGGACACGGTGCTGGACCCCGGCCCGGTACACCCCGGCGGGCCGCTGACCGGTCAGGTCCATCTCCGGGGCGGCACGGCGGACTTCGAGATCGAGCAGATCACGCTGGAGCTCGTGGCCCGGGTGGAGGACGAGCACGGCGACGAGGAGCGGGAGGGGGTCGTCCTCTTCGACCGCTTCACTGTCGGCGGCGGCTTCCGGCTCGCCGAGGGCGAGCACCGCAGCCTCCCGTTCACGGCCCACCTCCCCTGGGAGACGCCGATCACCGAGCTGTACGGGCAGCCGCTGGGCATCATCCTCGGGGTCCGCACCGGGCTGGAGATCGCGGGCGCGAAGGACAAGGGCGACCTCGACCAGTTGACCGTGGCCCCACTGCCGGTCCAGGAGGCCGTTCTGGAGGCGCTGGGGCAGCTCGGCTTCGGCTTCAAGTCCGCCGATCTGGAGCTGGGGCATGTGGGCGGCACCGGACAGCGGCTGCCGTTCTACCAGGAGATCGAGCTCACCCCGGCCCCCCAGTACGCCCACGCCATCAACGAGCTGGAGGTGACCTTCCTGGCGAACGCGGGCGGCATGGACGTCGTCCTGGAGGCCGACAAGCGCGGCGGGCTCTTCGCCTCCGGGGAGGACGCCCTCACCCTCTTCACCGTCGGCCATGAGGGCGTCGAGCACCGCGACTGGAACGCCGAGGTCGACGCCTGGATCCGCCGGCTCGTCGAGCGGCGCGCCGCCTATGGCTCCTACTGCTCGCACGACTCGTACGGCGCCCACGGCTCTTACGGCCACGGCGAGCACGACGGCCACGGCCACGGCTACGGGCACGCGGACCACCACCACGACGGGCACCACGACGGCGGACGGCGCTCCGGCCCGAGCACTGCGGCGATCGTCGGAGGCGTCGCGGCGGGTGTCGCGGTCGGCGTCGTCGGCGGAATGGTCGCCGCGGAGGTCGTCGACGAGATCGGCGACGCTTTCGAGGACGAGGAGGACGAGGACTGACCGCCTCCCCCGGCCCGGGGCGGCTCCGGGCCGGGGAGCCTCCTCGGCGTTTCGGCCATGGCCCCGGTGCGTCCGGGTCCCGACGGCCGTGGTCCCATGAGTCCGAACAGCGCCACCCGGGGACCCGCCCAGCCGTCGAGGAGGACGAACGACCATGACCGCCGACCGCCGCCCGGAACCACCCCACTTCGGCGACGAACGCGAAACCCTGCGCGCCTTCCTCGACTACCAGCGGGCGACGCTCGCCATGAAGTGCGAGGGGCTGACGGACGAGGAGTTGAGACAGCGGTCGATGCCGCCCTCGACACTGACGCTGCTGGGCCTGGTGCGGCACCTGGCCGAGGTGGAACGGGCCTGGTTCCGGCGGGTGTTCGAGGACAACGACGCGCCGATGGTCTGGTCCCCGACGATCGACTTCCAGGCGGCGTACGACGTGAGCGAGGCGACCGGAGCCGAGGCGTTCGCGGCCTGGGAGGCGGAGGTCGAGACCTCCCGCCGGATCGAGCGGGAGGCGGAGTCGCTCGACCTGGCGGGCCATCAGCCACGGTGGGGCGAGGACGTGTCGCTGCGGATGGTGCTGGTGCATGTGCTGCTCGAGTACGGCCGCCACAACGGGCACGCGGACTTCCTGCGCGAGGGCGTGGACGGGGTCGTGGGGGCCTGAGCGATCGGCTGCCGTCCGCGGCCACGGCCTTGGGAGTGACCGCGCGCCCAGGGTGGCCGGTCGCGGGGACGGCCGCTCCAACCGCTCGTGCTCGTCGGCCCGTTCACCTTGCCGTTCCGGGCCGCCAGGAACAACGGCACGGCGAGGAAGAGCCGGTCGTCGTGGGCACGTTCGCGCTGTTCGGCACACCACGTCCCGGCCTGGTCCCGGGTGATCCGCCGGCCGCGAGCGGCGCGAGGCGGAGGCGCTCCGTTCCCGCATCGCCGCCGCGCGGGACTCGCTGGCGCTCGTCGAATGCGCCCCCGGCTGTGAGCACGACGACCTCATCCGGTGCCCGCACTACCGGCGGCGGGTGGCTCCGGAGGGCTGAGGCCGCGCCACCAGCCGCCCCGGACGGGCGACGGCGAGGGGAGGCGCGGGGGCTGCGGGGCGCGGGAGCTGCGGGGGGTGGGGGCTGCGGGGCGCGGGAGCTGGTTGAGGCGGCCGGGGCTGGGCACTCCGTGGGCGCGTGGCCCGACCGCGGGCGCGTGGCCCGATACGGCCGGGGCCCGATACGACCGGCGCGTGGCCCGATACGACCGTGCCGAATCCCAAAGGACGATCATGAGCGAGCCCAGGACATCGACATCCCCCCGCATGCTCGGCATCTACCTCAACGACCACCTGGCCGGGGCGACGGCCGGAATGGAGCTGGCCCGCCGGACGGCCCGCGAGCACCGGCAGTCGCCCCTCGGCGGCGACCTGGAGGACGTCGCCGCGCAGATCATGGAGGACCGCGAGGCACTCATGACCGTCATGGCCGACCTCGAGGTGCCCGTCCGCCGCTACAAGGTCTACGGGGGCTGGCTGGGCGAGAAGGCCGGGCGGCTGAAGCCCAACGGCCGGCTGCGGCGTCGCTCCGGGCTCAGCACGGTCCTGGAGCTGGAGTCGCTGCGGCTCGGAGTGGAGGGCAAGGCGCTGCTGTGGCACGGACTGCTGGCCGCCGCCGGCGAGGACCCCCGGCTGGACCCCGATCGGCTCACCGAGCTGCTGAACCGGGCGCGGCGGCAGCGCGCGACGCTGAAGTCGCTGCACGAGGCCGCGGCCGCCACGATGTTCAGCCCCGGCCGGACGGAGCCGCGGGAGGCGGTGGTCGGAACATGACTCCTCCCACTCCTCCCACTCCTCCCACTTCTTCCCCGGAGGGCGCCGCCGAGTTCCTCTTCGTCGGCAACGCCACGCTCCTCATCCGCTACGGCACGCTGACGCTGCTCACCGACCCCAACTTCCTGCACCGGGGCCAGTACGCCTATCTGGGCAAAGGGCTGATGTCCCGGCGGCTGACCGAGCCCGCGCTCGCCGTGTCGGAGATCCCGTCCGACCTGGACGCCGTGGTGCTCTCGCATCTGCACGGCGACCACTGGGACCGGGTGGCGCGCCGGCGGCTGGACCGCTCGCTGCCCATCATCACCACCCCGCACGCCTCCCGGCGGCTTCAGGGCGTCCATGGGTTCAGCCGGGCGACCGGGCTGCCCACCTGGCACGATCACGTCCTGGTGAACGACCGCAGCCAGGTCCGGATCACCGCGCTGCCCGGCAGGCACGCCCCCGGCCGGTGGCAGCGGCTGCTGCCACCGGTGATGGGGAGCCTGCTGGACTTCGGCGCGCCGGGGGAGCCTCCACGGCTGCGGGTGTACATCACCGGCGACACGCTGATGTTCCCGGGCATCCATGAGATCGCCCGGCGCTACCCGGACGTGCATCTGGCGGTGGTCCACCTGGGCGGCACCCGGCTTCCGGGCGGGCTGATCGTGACGATGGACGCGCTCCAGGGGGCCGGTCTGGTCAAGGCCGTACGGCCGGAGCGGGTGCTGCCGGTGCACTACGACGACTACGCCGCCTTCAGCTCCCCGCTCTCCGCCTTCCTGGAGGAGACCCGGGACCCGGACTTCCCGTCCGAGGTGGTCCACTGCCCCCGTGGGGAGCGCGTCGCCGTGAACGCGCAGGGGGTGCTCCGGGCGCCGTGACGCCCGCCCGTAGTCGTGACGGCCACCCGTAGCCATGACGGCCGCCCGTGGGGACTGGCGCCGTCAGGCCGCGCTGGTGGGCGTCTGGTCGTCGCTGCGCAGCAGCCGCAGACGTTCCAGTAGCTGGGGACGGTGCAGCTCCACGACGCACGCCATCAGGTCCGGATGGCGCATCAGCGGCGCGGCCTGCCAGTCGTGCGCGTCGGGCTCGGTGAGCCGCCGGAACTCCCTGGGGGACCCGGCGGCGTGCTCACAGTCGGCGAGCGCCGCCACGGCCTCGGACGCCAGGGTGGAGCAGGTGAGCAGGGCCGCCGCCCAGCTCGCGACGACCTCGTCCACCCAGGTGCGCCAGACGCCGTCGGGGCCGCGGATCTCGTACGGCTCCGCGTCCACGAGCCAGTCCAGCCGGTAGGAGCCGCCCGGTCCGGCCATGGTCACCAGGGCGGCGTCGGTGGTGGTCGGGTAGCGCAGCCACGCGGCGACGGTCACGGCCTGCCGCGCCTGCGCCTCTGCGAGCGCCGCGTTCATCGCGCCGTCGGCCGCCGGATAGGCCCTGATCAGCCACTGCGTGGTCGCCGCTATGACGGATGACAGGTCCAGGGACAAACGAAGCCGCTCCTCTTGCGCGATAGCTGTCAGCACCGTACCCGCGGGACGGCGGTGTCGAACATGACATAGCTCACTCTCAATGGCGGCGCGCCGATCTGGACGGCCGGGCGCGCATCGCATAAGGGCCCGGTGCGTCGGCGTACCGCATAGCGGCCGGGGCGCCGGGTACCTGGTGGCCATGAACGCGCCAGGCCCCGCCGTCGGTGTGGTCGTCGCCACCCGCGACCGCGCCGAAAGGCTCGCCACCGCCCTGGAACACCTCACCGCCCTGCCGGAGCGGCCACCGGTCGTGGTCGTGGACAACGGCTCGACGGACCACACCCGGGCCATGGTCGCCGAGCGCTTTCCCCAGGTGCGGGTTCTGGCGCACGGGGCCAACCGCGGCGCGCTCGCCCGCAACGACGGCGTACGCGCCATCGGCACGCCCTACGTGGCCTTCAGCGACGACGACTCCTGGTGGCGGCCCGGCGCCCTGGCGCGGGCCGCCACCCTGCTGAACGGCCATCCGCGGCTGGGGCTGCTGGCGGCACAGGTGCGGGTCGGCCCGGAGGAGCGACCCGATCCGCTCAACGCCACGCTGGCCGCCTCCCCCGCCGGCCGGGCCGAGGACCTTCCCGGCCCGGAGGTGTTCGGCTTCCTCGCCTGCGGGGCCGTGGTGCGCCGTGGCGCCTTCCTGGAAGCGGGCGGCTTCCATCCGCTGATCTTCTTCGGCGGCGAGGAGACGCTGCTCGCGTATGACCTCGCCGCGATGGGCTGGGGCGTCTCGTACTGCCCCGAGGTGGTCGCCCACCACCATCCGTCCCCCTCGCCGCGCAAGGACCGCACCGCCGTGATGCGGCGCAACGAGCTGATCGGCTGCTGGCTGCGCCGCCCGCTGCCGCTCGCCGCCCGGCGCACCGCCGGGCTGCTCGCCGAGGCCGGGCGGGACCCGGTGGCGCGGGCCGCGCTGCGCGGTCTGCTCGCCCGGCTGCCGGCCGCGCTGTGGCAGCGCCGGCCGCTGCCGCCGTGGGTCGAGGAGGCCGCCCGGCGCGTGGACGGGCAGCGGACGGACGACGAACCCCGGCGGGAGGAGAGGCAGGCCGCCACCCATGACCGATGACCAGAACCAGGACCAGCGCCAGGGCCGAGACCAGGGCCAGGAAGACCAGGACCAGGGCGAAGGGGCCGCCGACGGCCGTACGACGGTCGTCATGATCACCCGCGACCGGCGGGACGAGCTGCTGCACACCCTGGACCGACTGGCCGAACTGCCCGAGCGGCCGCCCGTGATCGTCACCGACAACGGCTCCACGGACGGCACCGCGGAGGCGGTGGCCCGGCTCCATCCGCAGGTGACGCTGTTGCGCCCCGGCCGCAACCTCGGCGCCGTGGGCCGGAACGTGGCCGTACGGCAGGTGCGGACGCCCTACGTCGCCTTCTGCGACGACGACTCCTGGTGGGCGCCGGGGTCCTTGGCGGCGGCCGCGGACCTGCTGGACCGCCATCCGGGGCTGGCGTCGGTGACGGCCCGGATCCTCGTCGAGCCCGAGGGCACCGAGGACCCCATCGTGGCGGAGCTGCGCTCCTCGCCGGTGCCGGGCCCGCGGTGGCTGCCGGGCCCGGCGCTGGGCTCCGTCCTCGCCGCCGCGACCTGCCTGCGCACCGCCGCCTTCCGCTCGGTGGGCGGGTTCTCGCCCCGGCTGTGGCTCGGCGGCGAGGAGGAACTGCTCGCCGCCGACCTCGCGGCCCTCGGCTGGTGGCTGGTGTTCGCGCCCGGGCCGGTCATCCACCACGCGCCGTCGGATGCCCGCGACGCCACGGCCCGGCGGGTGCGCGGCCTGCGCAACACCCTGTGGTTCACCTGGCAGCGCCGCCCCCTCGCCTCCGCCGCCCGCCGCACCCTCTTCCTGGCCCGCACGGTCCCCCGCGACCGGGCCAGCCTGCAGGCATTCGCCCAGGCCCTGGCAGGCATGCCCGGCACACTCGCCCACCGGTCCGTGGTCCCGCCCCGGGTCGAGCGAGGGCTGCGCCTGCTGGACGAGACCCAGCGGGTGTCGACGGCCCGGCGCTATGTGGGGTGATCCGTAGGGGATCGGGCCTCTCGAGGACCGGGACCGCGGCGGCTGACGACGACGGGGCGGGAGCGGCACCCGCAAGGGCCCGGGGCCCTTCGAGGCCCGCGCCCGCGTCGGTGACGGCGACGGGACGGGTGTCCCGGTGACGGTGACGGTGTCGGAGCCGGTGTCTGAGCCGGAGCCGGAGCCGGTGGTCGGCTCGCGGCCGACGGTCCGGTTTCGGCCCCGGCGTACCGGGCCGTGGTCCCGCCCGGGTCGAGCACGGGCTGCGGCTACTGGACGAGACCCAGCGGGGTCTCCCCGTAAGGGCAGCCCGACGAGGCCCGGGTCCGCGCCGGTGACAACGGCGGGGCCGTGACGGTGGCGGTGGCGGGGCCGTGACGGTGTCACGGGCGCGGGGCCCTTCACTGAGCGCCGCCCGGCGCTCGGTGAACGCCTTACGGGCGCGTGCACGGAGCCGGTAGTGCGCTCGTAGCCGGAGCCGGGGGTTGGGCGCGGGGTCAGCCTTCGGCGCCGGTGAGTGTGGGCTGCGCGGAGCGCAGGGCGGGGCCGGGGAGCCGGGTGAGGGCCTCCAGGACCTCCGGCACCGTGATCCGCAACAGCCGCTCGTCCGGGAGGTTTCCGTGGGCGTCACCCGGGCGGGCGGCGTCGTCGTCCGGGTGCCAGAGCGCCCGGTGGAGCGGGCCGGGGGGTGGCCCCCACAGGCGGGGGGCCACCGGGCCGAAGAGGACGACGGACGGGGCGCCCACGGCGGTCGCCAGATGCGCCAGTCCGGTGTCGCCGACGATCACCGCACGCGCTTGGGCGACCAGCGCGGCCAGTTCGGCGAACGGCGGGTCGGCATCGCCGCCCAGCACGGCCGACTCGGGCAGCCCGGCGCGCCGCGCGACGTCGTGGGCCAGCCCCGTCTCCCCGGCGCCGGCGGTGATGACGACCCGGTGTCCGGCGGCGCGCAGCGCGGCACCCACGGCCGCGAACCGCGCGGCCGGCCACCGGCGCGCCGCCGCGTCCGCGCCGGGGTGGATCACCACGGCGCCCGGCGCGGGCGAGGGGCGCTCGGGTGCGGGGATGCGCAGGTCCTGGGGGTCGGCCGGGACGCCGTACCAGGAGAGCAGACGGCACCAGCGGTCCCGCTCGTGCTCGTCCTCACGCCACGGTGGCCCGGCGGTCCGCGCCGGCGGGTGGGCGTAGGCCAGCAGCCGGGCCGGGTGCAGCCGGGACAGCGGGCGGTGGCTGGGCGGGCCGTTGCCGTGGAGGTCTACGGCGACATCGGGCGGCGGCCCACTCCAGTCGATCCGGCCGGGGACGGCCCGGCCGGAGGCCGAGGCGGGGATCACCCGGTCGACGGTTCCCGTGGCGGCCGCGGCGTGGGCCTGCCGGGCGGGCGCGGCGAGCAGCAGTTCGTGGTCGGGATAGGCCCGCCGCAGCGCGCGCAGGGCAGGGACGGCGGTGAGCAGATCGCCAAGCCCGAGGGCACGCAGGACCAGCAGCCGCGGACGGTCGGCGGCGGGGCGGCCGGGGACGTCGGGGGCGGGGCGGTCGGTCATTGGCGGGGGTGGAGGGGGGACGTGGCGGGGTGGGGGCCCAGGGCGGCTCGGCGGGCCAGTTCGGTGGTGGAGCGGCCGTCCAGGTAGGGCAGGACGAGGGCCTGGCCGCCCCAGTCGCGCAGTACGGCGGTCTCGGGCAGGGCGTCCGCGCTGTAGTCGCCGCCCTTGACCCACACATCGGGGCGCAGCCGCCGTAGCAGCGGTTCGGGGGTGTCCTCGTCGAAGACGGCGACGGCGTCCACACAGCCGAGTCCGGACAGGACGCGGATCCGGTCGGCCACCGGGTTGATGGGCCGGCCGGGCCCCTTGAGGCGGCCCACGGAGGCGTCGGAGTTGACGCAGACGATGAGGCAGTCGCCGATGCGGCGGGCGTTCTGCAGCAGCCCGACGTGGCCGGCGTGCAGCAGGTCGAAGCAGCCGCCGGTGGCGACGACCGTGCCGCCGCGGGCGCGGACGGCCTCGGCCAGTGCGTGGGCGTCGGCGGGGCGGCGGGGCTCGGTGGGGTGGGTCCCGGGGCCGCCGGGGAGATCCCACAGGGCGGGGTTCCCGGCACCGCCCGCCGTGACGAACTCCGCCGCCTCGGCGACGGCGAGCTGCACCGCCTCCTCCGGGAGCGCCCCGTCGGCCAGCGCCCCGGCCGCGGTGGCGGCGAAGCAGTCCCCGGCGCCGCAGGGGTCGCCCTGGGCCCGGTGGGGCGCGGGCACGTACATGGGGTTCTCGCTGTGCGGGAGGGCCAGCACGGCGCCGCGTTCGCCGAGGGTCACGGCGACCGCCGCGGCCCGCCAGCGCTCGGCGAGGCGGGCTCCCCGGCCGCCGTGCGCGTGCAGCGAGTCCGCGTCGCCGGACAGGGCGTGGCGGGCCGAGCCGAGCAGGGCGCGGGCCTCGGCGGCGCTGGGCGTGGCGAGCCGTGCGCCGGGCACGGGCTGCTCACCACGCGGATGCGGATCCCAGACCAGGGGCACCCGGTGTGCGGCCGCGCCGAGTTGCTGCCGCAGCGCGGCGGCCGTGCCGCGGCCGTAGTCGGCGACCAGGACGGCGCGGGCGTCCCGGAGCGCGGCGAGGGCGTCCGGGCCGGGGTTCCCGGGGGTGCCGCCACCGCGGTCGACCCGGACCAGCGGGCGGCCCCCGGCGCGGATGCGGGTCTTGACCGGAAGAGTGCCGTCCAGCGGCAGTTCCACCAGCTTCACACCCGGCGTCAGCGCGTTCCGAACGGTCTGGCTCGCGGTGTCGTCGCCCAGCGCCGTGACCAGGACGACCTGGCGACCCTGGCGCGCGGCGAGCATGGCGGCGAGCCCCGCTCCCCCGGGGCGGCTTCGGTCCACGGCCACATCGACGACGGGTGCCGGTGCGTCCGGCGCCAGGCGGGTGGCCTCGCCGTCGATGTCCTGGTCCAGCAGGACGTCTCCGACGACGACGAGCGGTCGCGGGGCGGCGGCGGTCATGCTCTCACCTCCGATCAGGGGGACGGATGTCCATGGCACGGGCCCTCGACAGCCCTCGTGCCCTCATGGCCCTCGTGGGGACGGATACGGCGTCACCGCCCCGTCCACGGACACGGCCCCGTCCACCACCCCGATCTCGTGGTCGAAGGTCTCGCACAGCAGGTGCAGGGCGACCAGATGCGCCTCCTGGACGGTCGCGGTGGAGCCGGAGCCGATGCACAGGGCCTCGTCGGCGCGGAAGGCCAGCGGGTTGGGGCGCGGGCCGGTCATGGCCCACACAGACAGTCCGGCGGCCCGGCCGGTATCCGCGGCGGCCAGCAAGTTGGGGCTGCGTCCGGAGGTGGACATCAGCATCAGCACATCGCCGGGGCTGCCGTGCGCGGCCACCTGACGGGCGTACAGCTCCTCGAAGCCGTAGTCGTTGCCGATGGCGGTGACGGCGGAGGTGTCGGCGTGCAGGGCGATGGCCGAGTAGGCGGACCGCTCCCGCTGGTAGCGCCCGACGAGTTCGGCGGTGAGGTGCTGGGCCTGGGCGGCGCTGCCGCCGTTGCCCGCGGCCAGCAGCCGGCCGCCGACGGGGAGGGTGGCGGCGAGGTGGCGGCCCCACTCGGCCACCTGTTCCAGACCGTGGTCGCGCAGCGCCACCAGCGCGTCCTGGAGCGACTGGCAGTGGGCGTGGGCGGCGCGCAGCGGGTCGGCCGTGGCCGTCCCCGCGGGCCCGTATCCGGACGGGGACGGACGACGGGCGCGGGGGCCGGTGCCCGCTACCCCCGCTTCCCAGGGCAGGGGTCGGGGCTGGGGACGATCTCGGGTGCTCATGCCGCCTCCGTCATGGGTGCCGGGTGCGAGGTCAGGACGTCGTGGTAGGCGGCTTCGGTCGCGGCGGCCACCCGGTCCCAGCTGTAGCGGGTCAGCACCCGCCGGCGGCCCGCCTCGCCGCAGGCCGCGCGCGCCGCGGGACGGGCGAGGAGCGCGGCGGCGGCCTCGGCGAGGGCGACCGGGTCGCGGGGCGGGACCAGCCGGCCGGTGCCGGGGTCGGCCACGGTGTCGCGCTGTCCGCCGACGGCGGAGGCCACGACGGGCGTTCCGCAGCTCATGGCCTCCAGGGGGACGATCCCGAAGGGTTCGTAGTCGGCGGGGCACAGCACGAGGTCGGCGGCGCGCAGCAGTTCGGGCATCCGCTCCGGCGGCAGCCCGCCGGTGAGCCGGACCCGGTCGGCGACGCCGAGGCGGTCGGCGAGCCGCCGCAGCCGCCGCGCCTCGGGGTCGTCGCCCAGGTGGGCGGACGGCGGCCCTCCGGCGATGACGAGTTCGGCGTCCGGCAGCAGGGTGAGCGCGGCGATGGAGACGGCGGCCCCCTTGCGCGGTACGAGCCTCCCGATCTGCGCGAGCAGGGCCCGGCGGGCCGGGCGCGGCGCGGCGGGCCCGGCGGGGGT
The DNA here is from genome assembly GCF_055597465.1 of Streptomyces yongxingensis. Taxonomy (NCBI): domain Bacteria; kingdom Bacillati; phylum Actinomycetota; class Actinomycetes; order Kitasatosporales; family Streptomycetaceae; genus Streptomyces; species Streptomyces yongxingensis. The sequence goes on along the minus strand of NZ_CM145717.1, from coordinate 9,664,978 downwards.
GAACAGCCGGGGGTCGACTCCGCAGGGCACGACGGTGATCCGCTCCGGGTCCAGCCCCATGGCGGCCAGTTCGCCGACCTCGTCCCGGCAGGTGGCCACGATCCGGTCGCAGCCCTCCCCGACGGCCGTCTCCCAGGGGACGCGGTCGGCGGGGCTGGGGTCGGCGTCCTTCTGGTGGCGCCGCTTGACGGTGCCCAGCGCGTGGTAGGTGTGCGCGAGCGGCAGTCCGAGGGCGCGGGTGGCCTGGAGCGAGGCGACGCCGGACATCCAGAAGTGGGAGTGCACCAGATCGGGGGGCGCGCCCCGCCATTCGCTTTCCAGATACGCGCCGAACCGCCGCATGTAGGGCAGGAGGTCGTCCTTGGGCAGCCGCCGGGCGGGGCCCGCGGGGACGTGCCGCACCTCGACGCCCGGGTGCGGGCGGACGGTCACGGGCAGGTGGGGGGCGTCGCGGCGGGTGTAGACGCGGACGCGGTGGCCGCGGTCGGCGAGGGCCGCGGCGAGCCGGGCGACATGGACGTTCTGGCCGCCGGCGTCCACCCCGCCGAGCACGGCGAGCGGGCTGGCGTGCTCCGAGACGAGTGCGATGTCCAGGTGCTCGGGCGGTCCGTGGCGCGGAGTCATCGGGTCACCTCCTCCATCAGCCGCTCCCAGTCGTCGAGGAAGCGTTTGAGTCCGTAGGCGTCGAGCGCCGCCCGGCGGGCCCGCGCCCCGTCCTCGGCGGCGGCGTCGGGGTCCCGCAGATAGCGGCGGGCCGCGCGGGCGAGGACGTCGGGGCGGGTGGAGAGCACCCCGGCCCCGGCCGGCACCGCCTCGACGGCCTCGGTGGTGGCCAGGGCGACGACGGGCAGCCCCATGTGCATGGCTTCCAGGAGGGAGAGCCCGAGCGAGGTCCAGCGCACGGGGTGCAGATACACCCGGCGGCGCGCCATGGCGGTGTGCAGCTCGGCCTGGGGGAGGTCGTGGGCGCGGCAGCGGTCGGGGGGCAGGCCGAGGTGGTCGGCGAGTCCTTCGGTCGCCATGCCGAAGACGTCCAGCGGGGCGGCCTCGCTCAGGGCGGGCAGCAGATCGGTGCCGGTGTGGCGGCCGCGCCGGATCGGTTCGTTGACGACGACGGCGGCGCGGGTCAGCTCTCCGGTGTAGCGGTGGCCGGGGTCGACGATGCCGTGCTCGATGACGGCGGTGGGGGCGCGGCCGCTGTCCCAGAAGAGCCGGTTGAAGTGGGTGACGTGGACCAGGGTGAGGTCGTCGCGGCCGGCGCAGGGATGGCGGGTGCCGGGGACGTCTCCCTCCGGCGCGTTGTGCTCCAGGTAGACGGCGGGCACATCGCGCCCGGGGCGGCGGCCGCCGAGCCAGCGCCTCGCCAGCTCGGCCTCGTGGGGCCGCTGGAGGACGATCAGGTCCACGGGGGCGTCCCGCAGCTCCTCCGGGGTGACCTCGGTGACCGTGTCGGGCCAGGTGTAGGTGCGGGCCCGGCCGCGTCCGTCCGGGCCCCGGCCGGGGAGGACGGGGACCAGGTAGCGGTGCGGACCCTGGACGAAGGCCGTGGTCCAGGAGCCGTGCACATGCCACAGGAGGACGTTCATTCGGGCTCCTTACGGTCGTCGTCGGCTCCGCCCGGCGCCGCCGGCGCGGCCACATCGGCTCCGCCCGGCGCCGCCAGCGCGGCCACGGCGGTGAGCACCTCGGCGTCGGTGACGGAGTCCAGGCAGGGGTGGCCCGGCACGGGGCAGACCCGGGCGCGGCTGCCCGCGCAGGCCGCGTCCTGGCGGCCCAGCAGCCGGTGTGGCACCCGGTAGGGGGCCCAGCGCTCGGCGGGGACGACGGGCGCGAAGAGGCAGACGACCGGGGTGCCGACGGCGGCGGCCAGATGGGAGGGCCCGGTGTTGCCGGTGACCACCACGTCGGCGCCCGCGAGCACTCCGGCCAGCTCGGGGAAGGAGGTGCGGCCGCCGAGGTCGAGGGCGATGCCGTCGGCGATGTCGGCCGTCAGCTCCTTCTCGGCCGGGCCGCCGGTGACCACCACGCGGTGGCCCGCCTCCTCCAGCGCGGCCACCGCGCGGGCGGCCCGTGCGGGGCTCCAGGCGCGGGCGGGCACGGCGGCGCCGGGGTGGACCACCACATAGGGGTCGGCGCCGGTGAGCGGGGCGGTGTCGGGCAGCGCGGTCAGGGCCAGCGCGCCCTCGTCGCCGGGCGGGAGGGCGAAGCCGGACGCCTCGGCCAGGTCGAGCGCGGCCCGCGCCTCGTGGCGGTGGGGCGCGCGCCGGTGGCGCAGGTCCAGCAGGGTGCCGGGGTAGTGCTCGCTGTCGGCGGCGGTCCAGGGGATTCCGGCCAGCTTCAGCAGCAGCGCGGCGGGCAGCGGGCTCTGGTGGTACGAGGAGAGGATCAGCGCGCGGTCGAAGCGGCGGGCGGCCAGACAGTCCACGAGGGCGTCGATGAGCTCGCGGCGCACCGGCGGGGCCTCGAAGCCCACCCAGGGCGCGTCATGGACCAGCACCTCGTCGACGCCGGGCAGCATCCGGGCGGCGGGCTCGCCGAGCGGGCCGCACAGCATCGCGGCGTAAGCCGACCCGGCGGCGACCGCGCGTACGGCGGGGCCGGCCAGCAGCACGTCTCCCGCGCTGTCGAGCCGCACGACGAGGGTGCGCGGACCCGTGGCGTGCGCGCTCAAGGGGCGCCTCCCGCCCCGGCGGGCAGCCCCCGTACGGCCGTCAGGAGGTCCGGTGCGGTCCGTACGGCGTCCGCGATCTCCTCCGGGCGGGTCACCGCGGTGGGGACGAGCACCCCTTGGGCGCCCGCCGCTCGGGCCGCCGCCAGGTCCGCGCCGATGTCGCCGAGGACGACGGCCCGGTGCGGTTCGGTGCCCAGCGCCGCGCACGCGGCGTGGATCAGCCCGGGGGCGGGCTTGCGGCACCCGCAGCCGTCGGCGGGGCCGTGGGGGCACACGGCCCAGATGCCGAAGGGGCCGAGCAGCTCCTCGACGCGCCGCCGTACGGCCTCGACCGCGCCGGGGGTGAGCAGCCCGCGGGCGACGCCCGACTGGTTGGTGACCACCCCGACCGGGACGCCCCACTCCCGTACCGCGTCGACCGCGGCCCTGGCGTGCGGCATCAGCCGCACCCGGGCGGGGTCGCCGTTGTAGGGGACGTCGTGGATCAGCGTGCCGTCCCGGTCGAAGAGCACCGCGCCCGGAAGCCCCCCACGGACGGGTACGCGCGGGCGGCCGGGCCGGTCACCCGGGGTGAGCAGCCACGGCGCCCCTCCTGGAATGAATGGGGCCATTGGTGCAGATGTAGCGAACACGGCCGTCGAGTAGCCCGGACGGTCAATCACCAAACGCGACAAAGCGCTACACATGTCCGAGGGTCCTGGTGCGCCTGGCCGCCGACCGCCCGAACGCGGCGGCCGAGCGGTGCCGCACCAGCCCCGCCAGCCAGTGCGCGCCGGCCACGGGGGGGATGACGACGCTGGTCAGGGCCATCGTGGCGATCTCCTCCGGGGTGCGCGGGCCGGGCCGGATCCGGGCCAGGGCGAATTCGGCGGTCCCGGCCAGCCACAGCGCCGCGCCCGCCGTGGCCGCCCGCCGCCGGCCCGCCAGGGCGCCGGTCAGGGCGGCGGCACCGGCCGCCGCGATGGCCAGATGGCGGGGCAGCCGGCCGCGCGGGGCGCCTGCCCGGGCCCACCAGCCGCGGCCGTGGACCTTGGCCATCAGCACGTCGTCCGCGTTCCCCGCCTGGGTGCGCACCGACACCCAGCGGTCCGCCGGGCGCACCGGATGGACCGTGGCCCGCGATCCCCGCTCCAGCCGCCACCCGGCGGCCATGACCCGCAGCGCCAGGTCGGCGTCCTCACGGAAGGCGCGCGGAAACCGCTCGTCGAACCCCCCGACCGCGGCCAGCGCGGCCCGCCGGTACGCCATGTCGGCGGTGATCCAGCGGGCGGAGGCGAGCCCCGCGGTGTTGCGCTCCCAGTCGGTGGGCCTGCGGTCCTCCGGCAGCGGAACGGTGATCCGCGCCTGGACCCCGCCGGTGCCGGGACCGGCCGCCGCCAGATCGGCGGCGAGGTCGTCCGCCCAGGTGGGGCCGGGGACCACATCGTCGTCGAGGAAGACCGTCCAGGGCTCGGGGGCGGCCCGCCAGCCGATGTTGCGCGCGGCGGCCGGCCCGGCGGCGCAGCCGGGCGCGATCTCCACCAAGGGCACGAGTTCGGCCGGGATGTCGGCGGGCAGCGGGGTGCAGTCCTCCAGCGGCCGGTCGTCCACGAGGACGATCCGCCGGGGCGCGGGGCCCTTGGCGTCGGCGAGCGCCCGCAGAGTCACGGAGAGACTGGGGCGACCCAGCGTCGGGATGACCACGGCGTACCCGGGTCCGTCGGTCCGCTCTCCGGTGTCCGTCATACCTGGCTCCTCCCACGGCAGGGGTCGGTGCGGCTCATGTGCGATGGGCACGGGCCGGTGCGGCTCATAGGCGATACGTGACCCCGCGTCAGATGTCCTCGTGCGCGGCCGTGTCCGGGCGGCCACCCGCGAAGAAGGCGCCCCGGCGGATCACGAACGGCCCGATCGCCAGCAGGTCGACGGGGGCGGAGCCGAAGCACTCCAGGGCGTCGCGCGGGTCGTCGACCATCGGCCGGCCCGAGGTGTTGAGGCTGGTGTTGACGACCACCGGCAGCCCGGTGCGCCGTTCGAACGCGCTCAGCAGGCGGGCCACCAGCGGTTCACCGGCGGAGTCGACGGTCTGGATGCGGGCCGTGCCGTCCACGTGCACCACGGCCGGGATACGGTCCCGCCACTCCGGCGCGACCTCGTGCACGAAGAGCATGTACGGGCTGGGCAGCGGGCCGTCGAAGATCTCGGCCGCGCGCTCGGCGCGCACCATCGGGGCGACCGGCCGGAACTGCTCCCGCCCCTTGACGTCGTTCAGCCGCTCGAGGTTTCCCGAGCAGCCGGGGTGGGCGAGCAGCGAGCGGTGGCCGAGCGCCCGGGGCCCGTACTCGGAACGCCCCTGGAACCAGGCGACGATCGCGTCGTCCGCGAGCGCCTCCGCCACCGTCTCGGCCACATCGGCCGGGCGCTCAAAGGGCACCGCGGCCGTCTTCAGCCATGCCTCCAACTCGGCGTCCGACCAGCGGCGCCCGAGGTCGGCCCCGGCCATCGGCTCGGGCCGGTCGCCGCCCCGCGCGCACAGGTGGAGGGCGCCGCCGAGCGCGGTGCCCGCGTCCCCGGCGGCGGGCTGGACCCAGACCCGGCCGAACGGGCCCTCGCGGGCGATACGGGAGTTGGCCACGCAGTTGAGCGCCACTCCCCCGGCCAGGGTCAGCACCCGGTCGTGGGTGCGCCCGTGCAGCCAGCGCACCAGGTCGAGCAGCGTCTCCTCCAGACACGCCTGGGCGCTGGCCGCGAGATCGGCGTGCGGCTGCGACCACGCCTCGCCGGGGCGCAGCGGGGGGCACAGCTCGGCCCAGGGCACCCCGGTGGCGTGGAAGCCGCCTTCGCCGGTGGCGTACACATACCGCCGCAGCTCGTCCAGCATCCGCGGGGTGCCGTAGGAGGCGAGGGCCATCACCTTGTACTCGTCGCTGGAGCGCAGGAAGCCCAGGTGCTCGGTGAGTTCCTCGTAGACCAGCCCCAGGGAGTGGGGCAGTTCCTGGCCGTGGAGCGGCTCCAGCCGGTCGCCGACGCGGCGCGCTGCGAGATGGGAGGTGGCCTCCCCGCGTCCGTCGAGGACGAGGACGGAGCTGGTGTCGGCGTCGGGCGCGGCGAGCGCGCTGGAGGCGGCGTGCGCCATGTGGTGGGGCACGAACCGCACCGCGTCCGGGTCCAGCCCGGGCAGGGCGGTGCGCAGGAAGCCGGGGGCCTCGCGGGCGTAGGTGAGCCGCAGGTGGTCCCAGGGGTCGTCCAGGCCCATGGACGCGGCGGGGCGGGCGAGGGCGGGGTCGAAGGAGTAGGCGACGGCGTCCAGGTCCTCAGGGCGCAGCCCCGCCTGCTCCAGGCACCAGGCCGCCGCCTTCTCCGGGAGCTCCCAGGCGGAGAACGGCACCGGCCGTTTGCCGTGTTTGCGCCGGGAGAACCGCTCCTCCTCGGCGGCGGCGACGGTACGGCCGTCGATGACCAGGGCGGCGGCCGGGTCGTGGAAGAGGGCGTTGATGCCGAGGATGCGCATGGGCGTGACCTTTCGGCGGCCCGGGGCCGCTGCGGAAGGGAGGTGTGCGGGCGGTTGTGCGAGGGGGTCAGGCGGCCTGGCGCCGGAACCAGTCGATGGTGCGGGCCAGCCCCTCGTCGGCGGGGACGACCGGTGCCCACTGGAGCTTGCCGCGGGCGAGCGTGATGTCCGGGCAGCGGACGGCGGGGTCGTCGGTGGGGCGGCCGATGAACTCGACGGTGGAGCGCGAACCGGCCAGTTCGATGATCTTGCGGGCGAGGTCCAGCATGGTGATCTCGTCCGCGTTGCCGATGTTGACCGGTCCGAGGAGGTCGGAGCCGGCCATGGCGAGGATGCCGCGCACGGTGTCGTCGATGTAGGCGAGCGAGCGCGTCTGGCTGCCGTCGCCGGTGACCGTGAGGGGTTCACCGGCCAGCGCCTGCCGGATGAAGGTGGGCACGGCCCGCCCGTCGTGTCCGCGCATCCGCGGGCCGTAGGTGTTGAACAGCCGCACGATGCCGGTGTCCGTCCCGTTCGTCCCGGCCTCGGCGCAGGTCAGGGCCTCGCCGAAACGTTTGGCCTCGTCGTAGACGCTGCGCGGCCCGACGGGGTTGACATTGCCCCAGTAGCGCTCGTTCTGCGGATGCTGCTGCGGGTCGCCGTACGCCTCGGAGGTGGAGGCCAGGACGAAGCGCGCCTCGTGGTGGCGGGCCAGGGCCAGGGCGTTGCGGGTGCCGAGGCTGCCGGTCTCCAGGGTGTGCAGCGGCAGCCGCAGATAGTCGGCCGGGGAGGCGGGGGACGCGAAGTGCAGGACGAGATCGGCGGGCCGCTTCACCTCGAACGGCTCGGTGACATCGGCGTGCTGCAGGGTGAAGCCGGGCCGGTCCATCAGGTGGGCCACGTTGTCCGGGGTTCCGGTGCAGAAATCGTCCACACAGGTCACGGCCGTGCCCTGGTCGAGAAGCGCCGCGCACAGATGCGAACCGACGAATCCGGCTCCACCGGTGACCACGGCGTGCGCCCAGGTACGGACGGGGACGACGGAGTCGGTCCGCTCCATGGCCCCTCCCTTCCTTCGCGTTGGGGCCCCACCCCAGTACCCGCGACGAAAGGAAACAATCAGGGCACATCCCCCGTCCCTCCCCCGACCAGGTCACCCGATGGGGGAAAGGTCCTGGTGGGACACCGGCGCGGCAGCGCGTTCCGCCGCGGCGGGCTCGACGGGAACGGGGGTGGCCGGCACGCGGCGGGAAGCGGTGCGGCGGGCGTGGACCAGCGTGCCCGCGCCGATGACGGCCGCGATGATCAGTCCACCGGCCACCAGGGCGCCGCGCGGCCCCGCCCACTCCATGAGCAGCCCCAGCAGGGGCGGACCGGCCAGGCCCCAGGCCGTCTGCGCGGTGCGCCACACGCCGAGCACCCGGCCGCGCATCCCGGGCGGCGGATCCGTCTGGAGCACCGTGGTACCGGCCGTGTCGGAGACCGACTCGGCCACCGCCATCGGGGCCACCAGCACCAGCAGCGGAATCAGCCCCGGCGACAGCCCGGCCACCGCCTGGAGCAGCGCCCCGGCGGCGGCGAGCGCGCCCACCATGCGCACCGACGGCCGCTGCATCCGCCCCGCGAGGACCGCGCCCGCGATCCCGCCCACGGCCAGGACGGTGGCCACGGTCCCGAAGTCCTCGGAGCTGCCGGCCAGCGGGCCGGTGACCAGGACCGCCAGGGTCAGTCCGTAGTTCCGGCCGAAGACGGCGCTCACCGCCGTGATCACGGTGAGGGCGACCAGACGGGGCCGCTTGACGAAGAAGGCCAGCCCGTCGCGGGCACCGGCACCGGAGAACCGGTCCCGGCGCACGGCGGGCGGGTCCGCGGTGGCGGCCGCGCCCGGGTGGGGGCGCAGGAAGGGGATGACGGCCGCGACACACAGGAACGACAGCCCGTTGGCGGCGTAGGCGGCCGCGGTGCCGAGCGTCCCCACCGCGACCCCCGCGCAGGCCACGCCGATGAGCCGGCCGGCGCTGCTGACGACGGAGCCCAGGGCGATCGCCGAGGGGACGTCGTCGGGCGGCACCAGATCGTTGCCGAGCAGGGCGCAGGCGGGCGCGTCCACGGTGGCGACGAGCCCGGTCACCGCGGCGAGCACCATCAGCGAGACCACGTTGAGCAGGTCGAACGCGACCAGGGCGGCCGTGACGAAGGCGACGAGGCCCAGCACCGCCTGGCTGACGGCCGCGGTGAGCTTGCGCGGCCAGGCGTCCACCACCGCTCCCCCGAGCAGCCCCATGAGCAGCCCGGGGGCGGCCTGTACGGAGAGGGAGAGCCCGGTGGTGGCGGCGGAGCCGGTGATGTGCAGCACCAGCAGGTTCTGCACGGTCAGCTGCATCCAGGTGCCGACGTTGGACACCAGGTTCGCCGCCGACCACCACCGCATGGCCCCGTGGCGCAGACTGCGCCACGGGGTGCGTGTGCCCCGCTCCCGGGAGCGGGGCCTGGGTATGAGGGGCGGCAGGGAGGTGGTCATGGCGACGTCAGGGCGGGTTTCCGGGTGCGGGGGAGGGATGAAGAGCGCCCGTGTCCGGGGCCCGGCTGACACGGGTTGCCGTACGTCAGCGACGACCCATGCTCACAGACGGCTCCCCAGGACGTGGAATCCGCCCGGGGTGGCTTTCCTCACAAACCGGCATATGCCCTGCTCAGGGTGGCGGTAAGGGACGCCTCCGGGCCGGGCGCACAGCAGTGGCGGGGATCGCCTACGCGGCCGTCGCGCGCCGCACACCGTAGGCCGCGGCGCCCAGGGCCAGCACCACCACGCCGGAGATCACCGAGGAGACCGGCAGGGCGAAGGCCAGCAGCAGACAGCCGGCCAGCCCGAGCCCGGGCACGATCCGCGGTGGGCGGCCCTCGGCCGGGGTGAGGGTCCACGCGGAGGCGTTGGCCACGGCGTAGTAGGCCAGCACCCCGAACGAGGAGAACCCGATCGCGCCACGCAGATCCGCCGTCGCCGCCAGGACCGCCACCACCGCGCCCACGGCCGACTCGGCGCGGTGCGGCACCGCGAACCGGGGGTGCACGGCGGCCAGCGCGGGCGGCAGGTGCCGGTCGCGGGCCATGGCCAGGGTGGTGCGGGAGACGCCCAGGATCAGCGCGAGCAGCGACCCCAGCGCGGCCACCGCGGCGCCCGCCCGCACCACCGGCGCCAGCCCCGGGAGCCCGGCGGCGCGCACGGCGTCGGCCAGCGGGGCGCCCGCCGCGCCCAGCCCGCCACTGCCCAGCACGGTCAGCACGGCGATCGCCACCGCCGCGTAGACGGCCAGGGTGATGCCGAGCGCGAGGGGGATGGCGCGGGGGATGGTGCGCGCCGGGTCGCGGACCTCCTCGCCGAGGGTGGCGATCCGGGCGTATCCGGCGAAGGCGAAGAACAGCAGGCCGCCCGCGCGCAGCACCCCGCCGAAGGAGGCGTCGCCGCCGATCTCCAGCCGTGCGGCGTCCGCCTCCCCGGAGGTGAGGAGGGCGACGACCACGGCGGCCAGCACCGCGAGCACGACGGCCACGATCGCCCGGGTCAGCCAGGCGGCCTTGTGCACCCCCACGTAGTTGACGGCCGTCAGCGCCACCACGGCCGCCACCGCCACCGCGTGCGCCTGCGCGGGCCAGACGTAGGAGCCGACGGTCAGGGCCATCGCCGCGCAGGAGGCGGTCTTGCCCACCACGAACCCCCAGCCGGCCAGATACCCCCAGAAGTCACCCAGCCGCTCACGGCCGTAGACATAGGTGCCGCCCGACCGCGGATAGCGCGCGGCCAGCCGCGCGGAGGAGGTGGCGTTGCAGTACGCCACCGCCCCGGCGGCCACCAGGCCGAGCAGCAGCCCGGTCCCCGCCTCCCGCGCCGCGGGCCCCAGCGCCCCGAAGATGCCCGCCCCGATCATCGACCCCAGACCGACCACGACCGCGTCGAAGACCCCGAGGCGCCGCCGCAACTCCCCCGGTCCGGCGGGGGTGTTCACCGTGTCCCCCATCGCTCAGCCCCGGTCCGGGGAGGAGGCGGTGACGGATCCGAGGGCGCGCGGCAGCGGGAGTTGGCGGGAGACGGCGTCGTGCATGTGCTCCAGTATGGGGCCGGGTTTCGGCCACCGGCCGCGCTTCGGCCGGTCTTCCCGCTCGACGCCGTTCGGGCCGAGCGGGGGTCCGCCCTTCGCCCGCCGCTCTACGATGGGGACATGCCGGTCAGCGAACCCTCCTCAACTGCGACCCGGTCGCATACGCATCCCAGCGGCGCGGCGCAGTTCGCCACGGCGGCCAATGTCTTCTCACTGCTGTCCGACCCGACCCGGCTGCATCTGGTGTGGTCCCTCGCCCGGGGGGAGGCCGATGTCAACACCCTCACCGAGGCCAGCGGCGCGGCCCGCCCGGCGGTCAGCCAGCATCTGGCCAAGCTCCGGCTGGCCGGGCTGGTCCAGGTGCGCAAGGAGGGCCGCCGCTCGGTGTACTCCCTCCACGACGGCCATCTGCGCCGGCTGGTCACCGAGGCCGTCAACCACGCGGACCACATGGTCACCGGGGCCCCGCCGCACGACTGAGCCCCACGGGGGCGGACCTCCGTCTCGGGGTGGCACTCACCCGGCGTGGTGGGCCAGCAGGCGATGCGGGTCCTCCGCACCCGGCCCGGGGGCCGGATCGGTGTGCACCAGGGCGGCGGTCAGCCGGGGCACCGCGTGGAGGAGGGCGTGTTCGGCCCCGACCGCCACATCGTGCGCCGCCCGCAGCTCCAGATCGCCGTCCACCTCGACCGTGACCTCGGCGCGCAGCCGGTGGCCGATCCAGCGCATGCGGAGTTCGGTCACGCCGAGCACTCCGGGGACCGCTCGCAGGGCGGCCTCGCCCGCGTCGACCACCGCCGGGTCGACGGAGTCCATCAGCCGCCGGAACACCTCGCGCGCCGCGTCCTTGAGGACGAGCAGGATCGCGGCGGTGATGGCCAGGCCGACGAGCGGGTCGGCGAGCTGCCGGCCGAGCGCCGCGCCGCCCGCGCCCAGCAGCACGGCCAGGGAGGTGAAGCCGTCGGTGCGGGCGTGCAGCCCGTCGGCGACCAGGGCCGCCGAGCCGATCCGCCGCCCGACCCGGATCCGGTGCCGGGCCACCCATTCGTTGCCGAGGAAGCCGAGGACCGCCGCGATCGCGACGACGCCCGGATGGGACATCGCTCGCGGGTGCAGCAGCCGCTCCACGGCCTCGTACGCGGCCAGGGCCGCCGAGGCGGCGATGGCCAGGACGATGACGATCCCGGCCAGGTCCTCGGCCCGGCCGTAGCCGTAGGTGAACCGGCGGTTCGCCGCGCGGCGCCCCAGGACGAACGCCACGCCGAGCGGCAGCGCGGTCAGCGCGTCGGCGGCGTTGTGAACGGTGTCGCCCAGCAGCGCCACCGAGCCGGACAGCACGACGACCGCGGCCTGGAGGACGGCGGTGGCGCCCAGGACGGCGAGGGAGAGCCACAGGGCGCGCATGCCCTCGGCCGAGGACTCCAGCGCGGAGTCGACCTTCTGCGCCGACTCGTGGGAGTGCGGTTTCAGCAGATGCGCGAGCTGGTGCCGGCGGTGGTGGTGCCGGTGTCCGTGGTGATGGGACTCCATGCCGCCATTATGTGCATACACGCGCACGCATGCACTCGTTGAGCCGGAAAGACTTCGCCGGACCGCGAAAGCACCCTCCGGACCGCGGAAGACTTCGGCTCCGACCGGTCTTGCCAATGTTTTGGCAAGCATTGACAAGGTTGCGCAACGGTGAAGACCATGCCACATGCCGTTCATCCACCCCACCTCGTCACACCGGTAACGGGCTGCCATGGCCCCCACCCTGACCGATGTCGCCAAGGGCGCCAATGTCGCGCTGTCCACGGCGTCCCGGGCGTTCAGCGACCCCGGCCGGCTCGGCCCCCATACCCTGCGCAAGGTGCTGACCGTCGCGCAGGAGCTGGGGTACGAGCCGCCCGTGGCGCGTACCGCCGAGAGCGCCACCGCGGCCCGGGCCGAGACCGCCACCGTGGCGCTCGTCGTCCCCGATATCGCCAACCCTGTCTTCGGGGCCTTCGTCAAGGCCGCACAGGGCGAGTGCCGCCACCGCAGGCAGACCGTCGTCCTCGCCGACACCGACCTCGACCCGGACCGTGAGCGCGAGGTCCTCGCACACCTGAGGGAGCGGGCGGACGGCCTGGTCGTGTGCTCTCCCCGGCTGGACGCGGACGATGTGCTCGACATCTGCGGCCGCACCCCCGCCGTGCTGGTCAACCGCGAAACGTCCGGCACCGACTGTGTGCTCGCCGACGCCGCCCACGGCATGCGCCAGGCCGTGGAATACCTCGCCGCCCTCGGACACCGGCGGATCGCCTACGTCCAGGGCATGCGGCGCTCCTGGTCCAACGCCCACCGCGTCGACCTCATCCGCACCGAGACCGAACGCACCGGGCTGGACCTGGAGTTGCTGGGCTGGCAGTCCGAGACGGTGGCGGGTGGCACCGCCGCCGCCGCGAGCGTCATGGCCTCGGGCGCCTCCGCCGTCATCGCCCACAACGACCTGATGGCGTTCGGCGTGCTGACCGGCGCCCGGGCGCTCGGGCTGAGCGTGCCCGGGGACCTCAGCGTCATCGGGTTCGACGACATCCCCTTCGCCGAGGTCTCCCAGCCGTCCCTGACCAGCGTCGCCGTGCCGATGGCCCGCGCCGGGGCGCTCAGCCTGCAGATGCTGGGGCAGGTCCTCGCGGGCGAGCGGCAGATCCCGCGTACGCACCGGCTGCCCACCCAGCTCATCGTGCGCGACTCCACCGGCCCCGCCACCACCCGCACCCCCCGGCACCGGCCCGCCGCGGCCACGACGCCCGCCATCCCCGCCACGGTCACGACGCCCGCCACGGATATCACGCCCGCGACGCCCGCCACCCCCGCCACCAAGGACGCCTCATGACCGCCGACCCCCTGACCGTGGTGGTCGCCGACCCCAATCTCGCCCCGCTGCGCGCCGAGTTCGAGGCCGCCCTCCCCCACGGCACGGTCGTCCACTGGCCCGACCCCCGGCACACCGAGGCGGTCGAAGCCGCCATGGCGGACGCGGACGTCCTGGTGTCGGGCCGGTGCACCGCCACCATGGCCGCGGCCGCCACCCGGCTCCGGCTGGTCCACGCCGCCGGAGCCGGGACGGACACCATCGACATCGCCGCGCTGGCGCCGGGCACCCAGGTGGCGAACACCTTCCACCACGAGAACGCCATCGCCGAATACACCGTGTCCGCCACGGTCCTGATGCGCCGTGGCTTTCTGCGCCAGCACACCGCACTGCGCCGGGAAGCACACTGGGACACCCCCGCCCATGACCCACGGGCACCCTGGGCCGAGGACCTGACCGCCGCCACCGTCGGGTTCGTCGGCTTCGGGCACATCGGGGCCCGCTGCTGGCGGCTGTTCCAGGCGTTCGGCGCGCGGGGCATCGCCGTCACCCGGAGCGGGGACGTGGACGCGGCCGCCCACGGACTGCTGTGGTCCGGGACCGTCAAGGACCTCGACGCCCTGCTGGAGAGCTCCGACGCCGTGGTGGTGTCGGTGCCGCTCACCGAGGACACCACCGGGCTGATCGGCGCGGCCGAGCTGTCCCGGATGCACCCGGACGCGATCCTCGTCAACGTCGGCCGTGGCCCCGTCGTGGACGAGGACGCGCTGTACGAGGCGCTGAGCGACCGCACCATCGGCGGCGCCGCGATCGACGTCTGGTACCGCTACCCGGCCGACGGCCACACCGCCGCCCCCGGCAAGCACCCCTTCGACACGCTGGACAACGTGCTGATGACCCCTCACTCCTCGGGCCTCACCCGCCAGACCTTCAGCCACCGCACCGCCGACATCACCGCCAACATCCGCCGCCTCGCCACGGGCGAACCGCTCCACAACGTGGTGGCGGTGGCCCCGTGACGACGACCGACACCATCACCGCCGTCGACGTCCTCGTCACCAGCCCGGGGCGCAACTTCGTCCTCCTCAAAATCACCACCGCGGACGGCGTCACCGGCTGGGGCGACGCCACCCTCAACGGCCGCGAACTCGCCGTCGCCTCCTATCTGCGCGACCACCTCGCACCCCTCCTCATCGGCCGCGACCCGGCCCGCATCGAGGACACCTGGCAGTACCTCTATCGCGGGGCCTACTGGCGGCGCGGACCGGTGACCATGACCGCCATCGGCGCGGTGGACATCGCGCTGTGGGACATCAAGGGCAAGACCACCGGACAGCCCGTCTACCAACTGCTGGGCGGCGCGGTCCGCGACCGGATCCTCTCCTACACCCACGCCACCGGCTGGGACCTCCCCCAACTGCTGGAGTCCATCGAGGCACGGCGGGACCGCGGCTTCCGCGCCGTACGGGCCCAAAGCGGCGTCCCCGGCCTGGAGATGGTCTACGGGGTCAGCAGGAACGGCACCGGATACGAACCGGCCGGCCGGGGCGCCGCCCCCGTCGAGGAGACCTGGGACACCGACGCCTACCTCCGCCACGTCCCCCGCGTCCTCACGCGGATACGCGAACACGTGGGCCCCGAGCTGAAACTGCTCCACGACACCCACCACCGGCTCACCCCCGGCGAGGCCGCCCGGCTCGGCCGCGCCCTGGAACCGGCGGACCTCTTCTGGCTGGAGGACGTCACCCCCGCCGAGAACCAGGAGGTACTGCGGCACATCCGGCACCACACCACCGTCCCGCTGGCCATCGGCGAGGTGTTCAACACCGTCTGGGAGTGCCAGACGCTGATCACCGAGCAACTGGTCGACTTCATCCGCACCTGTGTGAGCCACGCGGGCGGCATCAGCCACCTGCGGCGCATCGCCACCCTCGCCGACCTCTGGCAGGTGCGGCTCGGACCGCACGGCCCCTCGGACATCTCCCCCGTCGCCCTCGGCGCCTCACTCCACCTCGGCCTGGCCACCCCCAACTTCGCCATCCAGGAGTACATGGGCTACGAACCCCTGGTCCACGAGGTGTTCCGGCACGCCTGGTCCTACGCCGACGGCCACCTCCACCCCGGCGACGCACCCGGCATCGGCGTCGAGATCGACGAGGAACTCGCCGCCCGCCACCCCTACGAACCCGCCTATCTGCCGGTCGCGCGACGGCTCGACGGCTCGATGACGGACTGGTGACCCGATGCCCCACGCCCTCCCCCGCCTCCGCCGCGCCACCGCACCCGCGGCCGCCTTCACCCTCCCCCGTCCGCCCGCCGAAACCGGCATCGTCCACCTGGGCCTCGGCAACTTCCACCGCGCCCACCAAGCCGTCCACACCGCCGCCGCACTGCGCCACACCGACGGCCCCTGGGGCATCCTCGGCGTCGCCAGCCACTCCGCCACCGTGGCACGGGCGATGCGCGACCAGGAGATGGCCTACGCGGTCGTGGAGATCTCCCCCGACGACACCCGCGTCACCGTCCCCGCCGTGCACACCGGCGCCCTGGTGGCCACCGAGCAGCCCGACGACCTCCTCGACGCCCTCGCGGCCCCCGCCACGGCCGTCATCACCCTGACCGTCACCGAACACGGCTACACCTTCTCCCCGCGCACCGGCGGCCTCGACCTCGACGCCCCCGCCGTCCGGGCCGACCTGCGCGGCGATACGCCACCACGGACCACCATCGGCCAGATCGTCCGCGGCCTCCAGCGCCGCAGGCGCGCCCACGCCCGGCCCGTCACCGTGCTCAGCTGCGACAACCTCGTCGGCAACGGAGCCCAGACCAGGCGGCTCGTCCACGAGTTCACCCAGGCCCTCCCGGCGGCCGAACGCGACGACCTCGCGCCCTGGCTGGAATCCGCGGTGACCTTCCCCAACTCCATGGTCGACCGGATCGTCCCCGCCACCACCGACACCTACCGCGAAGCCGTCGCCACCCACCTCGGCGTACGCGACACCGTCCCGGTGCCGGCCGAACCCTTCAGCATGTGGGTCATGGAGGACCGCTTCGCCGCCGGGCGCCCGCGCTGGGAAACCGGCGGGGCGCTCTTCACCGACGACGTCGAACCCTACGAACTGCTGAAGCTGCGGCTGCTCAACGGCACCCACTCCCTCATCGCCTACCTCGGCGCACTGGACGGACGGGAGACCATCCCGGACGCCACCGCCCGGCCGTTCATCGCCGAAGCCGCCCGCGCGGTACTCCACGACGACTACCTGCCGACCCTCACCGTGCCCGCCGACATCGACCCCGACCACTACACCGGGCAGCTCTTCGACCGCTGGGCCAACACCGCCCTGGGCCACCGCACCCGGCAGGTCGGCTCCGACGGCTCGGTCAAACTGCGCCAACGGGTCCCCGAACCCGCCCTGTTCCATCTGCGGGCCGGACGCATGCCCCACCATCTGGCGCTCACCGTCGCCGCGTATCTGTGCTGCGTGGCACCGCGCCCCGGCTTCTCCCCCGGCCCCCACGCCACCGCGATGGCGGACCCCGCCCGGGAGACGCTCGCCACCCTCGCCGGGCGGAGCTCCACCGCCTCCGGACCGTCCTTCGTCGAGGCCGTCCTGGACAGCGGACTGCTCGGCGACGGACTGAGAGACCACCCGGACTTCGCCGCCCGGGTCTCCGAGCTGATCGACCTCATCGTCCGCCACGGGCCCGCCGCCGCGGCCGCCGACGCCGCAGGGGCTCTCCGGACCCCCGCCCACCGCTGACCCCGTCCCCTGTCCGCCCACTTCCCCCGCCCCCTTTCACCTGCCCTCCTCCCCGCCGCTCCGCTGCATCGATCCGTTCAAGGAGGCATGGATCATGGACAGCAACTTCACCCCCGCCACGACGCGTCCCCCGTCACCGGCCACCTCCCCCTCCGCCCCCTCCGCCCCTTCCGAACCACCCGCCGACCCCCGCGCGGTGCGCCGCGCCGCCCTGGCCGGTCTCATCGGCACCGCGCTCGAGCAGTACGACTTCGTCATCTACGGCACCGCCTCGGCGCTGATCTTCAGCGATCTGTTCTTCCCCAACGCCTCACCGTCCGTGGGCATCCTGGCCAGCTTCAGCACCTACGCCGTGGGCTTCGCCGCCCGCCCGCTCGGCGGGCTCTTCTTCTCCCGCTACGGCGACCGCCTCGGCCGCAAGTGGGTGCTGGTGGCGACCCTGCTCCTGATGGGCGGCTCCACCCTCGCCATCGGACTGCTGCCGACCTACAACGAGGTGGGGCTGCTCGCCCCGATCCTGCTGCTCATCTGCCGTATGGGGCAGGGCTTCGGGGCCGGGGCCGAGCAGTCCGGCGGCGCCACCCTGCTCACCGAGACGGCCGCCCCCGGACGCCGCGGCAGACTGTCCTCCCTCGTCATGACCGGCGCCGCGCTGGGCACCGCCCTGGGCGCGGTGGCCTGGATCCTCGCCCAACGCCTGCCCGACGACGCCCTGATGAGCTGGGGCTGGCGGCTGATCTTCGGCAGCAGCCTCTTCGTGACCCTGATCGCCCTGGTGCTGCGCCGCAAGCTCGACGAGAGCCCGGTCTTCACCGAGCTCAAGGAGCGGCGGGAGCGGCCCGCCTCACCGGTGAAGGAGGTCTTCCGGCACGGCCGGAAGCCCATGCTGCTGGCGCTGTTCATGAACTTCGGCGTCAGCACCCAGTCGTACACCTACCAGGTCTTCATGGCCTCCTACCTGGTGTCCAGCGTCGGCGTCGACAAGGACTTCGTCCCCCAGGTGCTGCTGATCGGGGCCCTGTGCGGCGGTCTCGCGGCCATCTGCTTCGGCACGCTCTCCGACCGCCTCGGGCGGCGCCCGGTGTACTCCACCATCGCCGCCGCGCTGGTGCTGCTGCCCGCCCCGACCTTCATCGCGCTGAACACCGGCTCACACGTGGCGATCACCGTGGCCATCGTCATCGGCTTCATCCTGGCCTGCCACGGCTCGGTCGGCGTCCAGATGAGCTACTTCCCCGAACTGTTCGGCAAGCGCTACCGCTACGCGGGCGTCACGCTGGGCCGGGAGTTCTCCTCGCTGATCGGCGGCGGGGTCGCGCCGCTGATCTGCAGCGCGCTCCTCACCGCGTTCTCCGGCTCCTGGATACCGGTCGCCGTCTATATGTCGCTGGTCACGGCGGTCAGCCTCGTCGCCACCCGGATGTCCCCGGAAACCCTCGACCGCGACCTGAACACCGCGGCCGACAGCACCGAGCCGGTGTGCCGGTGAGGTCCTAGCGCGACCCGTAGGGCAGCAGCGCCAGCTCCCGCGCGTTCGTGATCGCACGGGAGGTGGCGCTGCTGCCGCGCGCTGACCCGGGTCACCCGGCGGCTGCGTATACCCATGGCCACAGCATACACCGAAGTGGTTTTCGTTTTCATTTAGCTGCTACGCTGCCGCGGCATCCACACACCACACGACCGAACGGAGAACCATGTCCGCCCACTGCCAGCTCACCGGCCGGCAGCCCGGCTTCGGGCACCACCTCTCGCACTCCCACCGCCGCACCAAGCGCCGGTTCGACCCCAACGTGCAGCGCAAGCGCTACTGGCTGGCGAGCGAGGGCCGCCACATCCGGCTCACCCTCAGCACCAAGGCCATCAAGACCATCGACGCGATCGGCATCGAGGCCGCCGTGGCCCGTATCCGCGCCCGGGGAGGGAAGGTCTGATGGCCAAGAAGAGCAAGATCGCCAAGAACGAGAAGCGCCGGGTGATCGTGGCCCGCCACGCCGAGCGCCGCGCCGAACTGAAGGCGGTCATCGCCGATCCCAGGACCCCGGCGGAGGAACGGCTCGACGCCCAGCGGGAACTGCGCCGCCAGCCCCGCGACGCCAGCGCCACCCGCGTACGCAACCGCGACTCCATCGACGGCCGCCCCCGCGGCCATCTGCGCGCCTTCGGCCTCTCGCGGATCCGGCTGCGCGAAATGGCACACGCGGGCGAACTGCCCGGGGTGACCAAGAGCAGTTGGTGACCGCCCGCCGGGCCGGATCACCCCGTTGACCTGTGCCGTTTGGCACACTTTTTCGTCCGTCGACGCCGACGGTCCCTCCGTCGACGCCGACGGGCGTCCGGCTACGGAGCGTCGACGAGGCGGAGGTCACCGTCGACGGGCGGCAGAAAGAAATCGGCCACCTCCGCGTCGGTGACCTCGGCGAGAGCCGCCGGGGTCCAGCGGGGGCGGCGGTCCTTGTCGATCACCTGGGCGCGGATGCCCTCGATGAGGTCCGGGCGGGACAGGGCCGCGCAGGAGACGCGGTACTCCTGCTCCATGACGCGCTCCAGCGACCCGAGCGCCCGGGCCCCGCGGACGGCGGCCAGCGTGACCTTCAGCGCCGTGGGGGACTTCGCGAGGAGGGTCTCGGCGGTCTCCTTGGCGGCCGGTTCCCCGACGGCCATCAGCCGGTCCACGATCTCCTCGACGGTGTCCGCCGCATAGCAGTGGTCGATCCACTCCCGCCGGCCGTCCAGGGTCCCGGCCGGGGCCTCGACGGCGTACCGGGGCAGGACGTCCGCCACCGGCTCCGCGGCCAGGTCCCGGGTCAGCGCGGGCAGCTGCCCGGAGGGGACGACATGGTCGGCCAGCCCGCAGCGCAGGGCGTCGGCGGCGTCCACCGACGCTCCCGTGAGAGCCAGATGCGTCCCCAGTTCGCCCGGTGCGCGGGCCAGCAGATGGGTGCCGCCGACGTCCGGTACGAAGCCGATCGTGGTCTCGGGCATGGCCACCCGGGAGCGCTCGGTGACGATCCGCACGCCGCCGTGGGCCGAGATCCCGACACCGCCGCCCATCACGATGCCGTCCATCAGGGCCACATACGGCTTGGGGTAGCGGGCGATCCGGGCGTTGAGCGTGTACTCGTCGCGCCAGAACGCCCGCGAGGCCGCGCCGCCGCCCGAGGTCACGTCCTGGTGGATCAGGCGGATGTCGCCGCCCGCGCACAGCCCGCGCTCCCCCGCCCCGTCGATCACCACGGTCTCGACGGCCGGGTCCCGCTCCCAGGCGGTGAGGGCCTCGGCGATGCGGGTCACCATCGGATGGGTGAGGGCGTTGAGGGCGCGGGGCCGGTTGAGGGTGAGATGTCCGGCGCGGCCCTCGACGCGCGTCAGCACGGCGTCGTCGTCGGTCAGGCGGTCGGTCACGCGGTCGGTCACGGAGTCGGTCACGAGGTGTTCGTTCCTTCCGGCGTCTGGTGCGTTCGCGGATCACCGGCGATCCGTCACCGCCGATCCTCTCAGCGGGCCCTCGGCCCGCCGCGGCCGCGCCCTCCATGCGGCCGTGCGGCCGTGCGGCCGTGCGGCACAAAACCCTCTGGACACCCGCCGCCCCGCCGGGGAGGGTTGGCGCAGCCCACCCCTGACCCCACGAGGACCCGTCTGATGAGTGCTCATCCGCTGCCCACCAGCACCCCCGCCGCCGAGGGCGTGGACGCGCGGGGCGTCCACGCCTTCCTCGACGCCGTCGAGGGCGCGCCGGACATCGAGCCGCACAGTCTGATGATCCTGCGCCACGGCCGGCTGATCGCCTCCGGCTGGTGGGCGCCGTACACCGCCGAGCGGCCGCATCTGCTCTACTCCCTCAGCAAGAGCTTCACCTCCACGGCGGCGGGGCTGGCCGCCGCCGAGGGGCTGCTGGACCTCGACGCTCCCGTGATCTCGTACTTCCCCGAGTTCGAGGCGGAGATCACCGATCCGGGCAGCCGCGCCATGCTGGTACGCCATGTCGCGTCCATGGCCAGCGGACACCTCGAGGAGACCCTGGAGCGGGCGTTCGGGCTGGACCCGGAGGAGCCCGTGCGCGGCTTCCTGCGGCTTCCGCCGGATCGCGCGCCGGGCACCGTCTTCGCGTACAACCAGCCCGCCACGTACACGCTCGCCGCGATCGTCCAGCGGGTGACCGGGCGGTCGCTGACGGAGTATCTGCGACCGCGCCTGTTCGATCCGCTGGGCATCGGCGAGGCGGCCTGGCTCCAGGTGCCGGCCGGGCGCGACATCGGCTTCAGCGGGCTGTTCGCGGCCACCGACGCGATCGCCCGGCTGGGGCTGCTGTATCTGCGGGGCGGTGAGTGGGAGGGCGAGCGGCTGCTTCCGGCCTCCTGGGTCGCCGAGGCGACGCGGCTGTGGATCCCGACCGAGGAGGCCATGGCAGGCGGCTCGGGGCCGGACTGGCGGCGGGGGTACGGGCTCCAGTTCTGGATGTCCCGGCACGGGTACCGGGGCGACGGGGCGTACGGGCAGTTCTGCCTGGTGCTGCCCGAGCACGATGTGGTGATCGCCACGACGGCGGACACCGAGCGGATGCAGGCCGTCCTGGACGCGGTCTGGGAGCATCTGCTGCCCGCGTTCGGCGACGCGCCGCTCACCGGCCGCGAGGACGAGGACGCCGCGCTGGAGCGGCGGCTGTCCCGGCTCGCCCTGCCGCCGCTGGCGGCGAAGCCCGCGCCGCT
This sequence comes from Streptomyces yongxingensis, assembly GCF_055597465.1. Classification (NCBI taxonomy): domain Bacteria; kingdom Bacillati; phylum Actinomycetota; class Actinomycetes; order Kitasatosporales; family Streptomycetaceae; genus Streptomyces; species Streptomyces yongxingensis. The sequence continues at coordinate 9,643,438 of NZ_CM145717.1, read as the reverse complement.
CGCGGACCCCGGCGCCTGGTCGGGCGCGGAGTTCTCCCCCGAAGGCGGCGTCTGCGCGGACCAGCCGACCCTGACCGGGGTCACCGTGGCCGAGGACGGCTCCGGCGGATGGGCCGTCTCGCTGGCCGAGCGGGCGTCCCGGCTGGACCTGGGGTTCGACGGCGCGGGGTGGCGGGTGCACACCGGGCCGGAGGCGCCCGTCCCCACGGCGGTGAGCGGGGGCTGGACGGACCCGGACTCGCTGACCGTGGACATCGCGTTCCTGGAGACCCCGCATCACCTGCTGGTCACCTGCTCCCTCGCGGACCGCGTCTTCACCGCGCGGTGGCGCACGACACCGCTGCACCGCGGACCGCTGCACGCCATGCGCGCGCCGGGGCCGCGTTGACTCGTTCCGCCGGTCTGACCACGGTACGGCCCGGGTCCGGGGTACCCCCGGCGCCGCCGTGGTCGTGGATCTGTCACGGGTCCGGGAGAGCACGGCGGGGGGGGTGTGCGGGGTCTGCCGCGCTGTGCGCGGCCCCTGTCCGAGGCCGGAGCCCCGCTGCTCCTCGCCGGGGCCGCCGACGACGTGTGCGCCCGGCCGGTGGTGGCGGACATCACCACCGACCGCGTCTTCTCCGACACCGCCCACGATCCTGCTCGACCTGGCCACCCGGGCGGGGCTGGGGCTGGAGTGGCACGGGCGCACGGTCGTGCTGGACGCGCTCGAAGACCCGCACCGGCGCGCCCTCGCCGCGGCCCGCGGAGCGGCTCCCCGGCGGCCGTCTCTTGGGAGTCCTCCCGGCGGGTACCCGTCGGAGTCGTGACAGCGCTGCTCGGGGCCCGGCGTCGGGAGGACGACCATGGCTGTACCGGCCGCGACCCGCTCCGGCGGCATCCACGCGCCGCCGTGGCTCGGGATCTACCTCAACGACCATCTGGTGGCCGCCACGGCAGCGGTCGGGCTGGCCCGCCGGATGACCCGCAGACACCGGCGCTCGGCCTACGGCGGCGAGCTGGCGAGGCTCACCGCGGAACTCGTCCAGGACCGCAGGTCGCTGCTGTGGTGCATGGCCTCGCTCGACGTCCCCGTCCGCCGCGGCAAGCTCCGCGCGTCGCGGGCGGCCGAGCGCACGGCGCGGCTGGCGCCGGGCAGCCGACCGCGGCGGCGCACCGGGGTGAACACGCTGGTGGGGCTGGAGGCGCTCCGGGTGGGCGTGGAGGGCAAGGCGCTGCTGTGGCGCTCACTGCTCGCCGTGGCCGTCCATGACACCCGGCTCCAGACGGGCCGCCTCGCGGAGCTGCTGGAGCGGGCCGGGCAGCAGCTCACCGCCCTGGACTCGCTGCACTCCCGGGCCGCCTCGGCGCTGATCGCGGCCGAGGGGCCGGTGTAGGGCCCTTCTGACGGATCTCCGCGGCGTCGCGACGCCCGGCACGCCCTCTCGCCGCACCGTGCGAAAACCCAAGTAGCTCCGCTACGAGGGCTTCACGCTCCCCCAGCTACCGCTGGGAGGTGCCCCCCTGACGCCGCTCCTTCTTCCACGGAGATCCGTCAGAAGGACTAGGCGGCGGCCGGTTCGCCCGCCTCCCCTTCCCGCCTCACCCGCCCACTTCGGGCCACCCGCTTCAGACGGTCGCCGGTGGGCACTCGGGAACGATGACCGAACTTCCTGGCGCGCCCGAGTCGTACTGGATGGACACCGCCCCGCCCGGCACCCCCCACCCGGCCCTGACCGAGGACCTGGAGGTCGATGTCGCCGTGATCGGTGCCGGGATCGCGGGGCTCAGCACCGCGTGGGAGCTGACCCGCGCCGGGCGCCGGGTGGCGGTGCTGGAGGCGGACCGGATCGCCGCGGGCGTCACCGGCCACACCACGGCCAAGCTCACGGCGCTGCATTCGCTGATCTACGACCGGTTGCGGCGCACCCGCGGGCCGGAGGGCGCGCGGATGTACGCCCAGTCGCAGTCGGACGCCGTCGAGCGGGCGGCGGCGATCGCGGCCGAACTCGGCGTCGACTGCGATCTGGAGCGCGTCCCGGCCTTCACCTACACCGAGGACCCGGCGCGCGCTGACACCATGCGCGCCGAGGCGGACGCCGCGAGCGAGGCGGGGCTGCCCGCCTCGTACGTGACCGAGACCGGGCTGCCCTTCCCGGTCGCGGGCGCGGTCCGGGTCGAGGGAGGGGCGCAGTTCCATCCGCGCACCTACCTCCTCGGGCTCGCCGAGGACCTGCGCGCCCGCGGCGGGCGGATCCACGAGCACACCCGCGCCACCGGCCTGGAGGAGGGCACCCCCTGCCGGGTCACCACGGAGGGCGGGGCGGTGGTGACGGCCGGGGACGTGGTGATCGCCACCCACTACCCGGTGTTCGACCGGGCGCTGCTGTTCGCCCGGCTCTCGCCGCGCCGCGAACTCGTCGTGGCCGGGCCCCTTCCCGCCGACCGGGATCCGCAGGGCGCGTACATCACCCCGGACCAGCGCACCCGGTCGGTGCGCACCGCGCCGTACGGCGACGGGCGACGGCTGCTGATCGTGACCGGCGAGACCTTCACCCCCGGCACCGGGGACACCCCCGAGCGCTTCGAGCGGCTGGCGGGCTGGGCCCGGGAGCGCTTCCCCGGCGTGGAGATCACCCACCGCTGGGCCGCCCAGGACAACGACCCCACGGACACCGTGCCGATGGTCGGCCCCTTCCACCCCGGCGCGCGCCACACCTACGTCGCGACGGGCTTCGCGGGCTGGGGCCTGAGCGGCGGCATCATGGCGGGCCGGCTGCTCACCGCGCTCATCGGCGGTGAGCGGCCGGAGTGGGCCGGGCTGTACGACCCCCGGCGGCTGGGGACCGCGCTGCGCGAGGCCCCCGCGCTGATCAGCCACCAGGTCCACGTCGGGAGGCATTTCGTCGGCGACCGGCTGAGCACGTTGAGCACCCCGGGGGCCGACTCGGCCGACCGGATCGCCCCGGGCACCGGGGCCGTGGTCCGCCTGGACGGGCGGCGCCGCGCCGTCTACCGGGACGAGGACGGCACAGCCCACGCGGTCTCGGCCCGCTGCACCCATATGGGTTGTCTCGTGGCGTTCAACGCCGCCGAGCGGGCCTGGGAGTGCCCCTGCCACGGCTCCCGCTTCGGCACCGACGGCCGGGTGCTCCAGGGCCCGGCCAACCGGCCCCTGGAGCAGCGCGACATCTGACCCGCGGCGTCCGATGTTCCCGCGGGCTCTGTTGGATGAAACACGTACATGGCCCCCGGCCCCGGGGGTACACGCCTGGCGTCAACCCGTCGGCTGAGAAAGGACCACTGCCGTGCTGATGGCCCACCCGGTCGTACTTCAGAACCTCATCGAGCAGTACGAGACGCTGCGGATGCTGCACGCCGAATCGGGCGGCACCGAGGTACGACAGCGGATGGACGATCTCGCCTACACCCTGTGCGTCTCCACCGGGACGCGGGATGTGGACGCCGCCCTCATCGCCGCCCGGCACCGGCTGCCCGGCGCACGGGTGGAGGACGACTCGGCCCTCACGGCCGGGGCGGGCACACCGGGCGCCTGAGCCCGCCGCGGCCGCCTACAGGTGAAGGCGCCCCCGCCCGATCAGCCCTCGGCCCCCTTCGCCAGCTCGGAGAGGTCCATGGTCTGGTCGGCCGGCGGCGCCTTCACCGTGACCGGCTCGTTGAGGGCCGAGAAGGTGATGGTCATGTCGAGCGGGCCCTTGTCCCCCTCGCCGCGGACGCGGAACCGCTTGGTGTGGCCGTCCGGGTCGATCCACATGTCCATGGACAGCCGGTCGACCCCCATCTCCTCGTACGCCTTGAGGTTCTTCTCGCGGCGCTCGCGGGTCGCCGCGTCCTCGCCCTTCAGGCTCGCGCGCATCTGGCGGGAGGTGATGGTGCCCCGGTAGTGCGTCGTGCGCACTCCGTCGATGGTCTCCTCGCCGACCCGCTTCACATCGTCGGCGCCGGAGAGGAAGGCCGACTCGTCGGCCGGGTTCTTGTCGGCCTGGCGGGAGAGCGCACCGCCGCCCAGCGAACCGGTCGCCTTCTCGCCCAGCGCCGAGAGGTCCAGCTTGAGCCAGGTCTTGCCGTCCAGCCCGGCGGCGGCCTCCTTGCCCCCGTCGAGGTACATCGCCCCGTCGAGCATCCGGATCTCCACCGCCGCGTCCGCGCCCTGGCCGACCGCGCGCATCTTCATGCTGACGGCGACCGGCTTGACGCTCATCGCCGCCTCGCCCTCGATCCGCCCGTCCTCGGGGGTGCGGCCGCTCATGCGGTAGCGGAACGAGGTGAGCTTCTCGCTCTTCTCGGCGGCCGTGCGCACGGCCGCCGCCGGGGCCATCCGCACCTGCTCCGAGGACTTCTCCCCCGCCTTGCCCTCCTGCTTCCCGTCCGCGCCGGACGATCCGCAGCCGACCGCGCCGCCGCAGAGCAGCACGGCGGTGAGCACGGCACCGGCCGCACGGGCACCCCTGCCATGTCCGCCATGTACGACGATGGCCATAAACCCCACCCCTTGCAGAACTTCTGTTCGTTTCACTGTGATCCGGGACAGTACCAGCAGACGCCGACAGCTACCCGTGGGCGCGGACCGGGGGCAGGGGGCCGTCGTGGCGTTCGAGGGCGACGCGGGTGAGCTGTCCGGTGCAGCCCTGGGTCAGCCGCGAGGTGCCGATGTCGTGGGTGACGGCGTTGGGGTTGCCGTGGACGCAGGTGGCCACCTCGGGCGCCGAGGGGTCCCACCAGGCGCCGGTGGCGAGTTGGGCCACCCCGGGGCGTACCGCGTCGCTGATCCGCACTCCGGCCAGGCAGCTGCCGACGGCGCCGCGGATCCGCACCACGTCGCCGTCGCCCAGCCCCAGCGCCCCGGCGTCCCGCGGATGCAGCCGGACCGGCTCACGGCCCGCGACCTTCGACGACGCGCTCAGCTCGCCGTGGTCGAGCTGGCTGTGCAGCCGGGTGGCGGGGTTGTTGGCTATGAGCCAGAAGGGATATTCGGCGTCCTGCCCCGGGTCCGGGGGCAGCCAGGCCGGGTGGCCCGGGCAGTCGTCGTAGCCGTACGAGGCGATGGTCGCCGAGGCCAGCTCGATGCGGCCGCTCGGGGTGGCCAGCGGACGGGCGCCGGGGTCGGCGCGGAAACCGGCGTAGAGGGTGTGGTGTTCGCGCAGACCGCGCAGGGGGATCCGGCCCGCCCGCCAGAAGGTGTCGAAGTCCTCCTCGGGGGCGTACCGCGGGTCGAGCCCCGCGCGCCAGCTCTCGTAGAGGTGCTCCAGCCAGCCGCGTTGGTCGCGGCCCTGCGAGAAGTCGTGGCCGATGCCGAGCCCGTCGGCCAGGTCGGACAGGGCACGGAAGTCGTCGCGGGCCTCGCCGACCGGGTCGGCGACGCGGTGCATGGCGATGAGCGCCGCGTCCTGGCTCGCACCGCCGATGTCGTCGCGTTCCAGGGTGGTGGTGGCGGGCAGCACCACATCGGCGTGGCGGGCGGTGGCCGTCCAGTACGGCTCATGGACGACGACCGTGTCCGGGCGGCCGAAGGCGCGGCGCAGCCGGGCCAGGTCCTGGTGGTGGTGGAAGGGGTTGCCACCGGCCCAGTGGACGAGGCGGATGTCGGGGTAGGTGTACCGGCCGCCGTCGTAAGCGAAGGTCTCCCCCGGGCGCAGCAGCAGATCGGCGATCCTGGCGCAGGGGATGAAGTCGGGGACGGGGTTGATGCCCTGGTCGAGGGTGGGCAGCCGGTACGGGAGGGTGCCGGCGCCGATGCCGGCGGTGGCTCCGTAACCATGGCCGAAGCCGCCGCCGGGCAGCCCGATCTGGCCGAGCAGGCAGGCCAGGGCGATCCCCGCCCACAGGGGCTGCTCACCGCGGTGGGCGCGTTGCAGGGACCAGCTGAGGGAGATCATGGTCCGGTGCCGGGTCAGCTCACGGGCGAGTTCGGCGATCCGGGCGGCGGGGATGCCGCAGATCGCCTCGGCCCACCGCGGGGTCTTGGGAGCGGAGCCGTCCTGGCCGAGGACATGGCGGGCGAAGGTGTCGAAGCCCGTGCAGTGGGTGCGGCAGAAGTCCGCGTCGTAGCGCCCCTCCTCGATGAGGACATGGCTCAGCGCCAGCATCAGCGCGGTGTCGGTGCCGGGGACGGTGGCCAGCCACTCGGCGTCGAGTTCGGCCGCGAGGTCGTCGCGCACCGGGCTGACGAGGATGAACCGGGCACCGCGGGCGCGGGCCGCGGCCAGCCGCTCCGCGGTGCGATGACGGCTGAGGCCGCCCGCGTTGACCTGGAAGTTCTTGGCCGGCATACCGCCGAAGCAGAGAAAGAGGCCGGTGTGCTCGGCCAGCACCGGCAGGGTGGTGGGGGCGCTGATCGGTGAGTCGTCGCCGACGACATGGCGCAGCAGGGTGCGGGACGCGCCCAGGCTGTAGGTGTTGACCGAACGGGTGTAGCCGCCGAAGCAGTTGAGGAAGCGGTGGATCTGGCTCTGCGCGTGGTGGAAGCGGCCCGCGCTGCCCCAGCCGTAGGAACCGCCGAAGACGGCGCGGTTGCCGTGGTCGGCGCGGACCCGGCCGAACTCCCGGACCAGGAGGGAGATCGCCTCGTCCCAGGACACCCGTACGTAGGTGTCCGCACCACGCTCGGGGTCGGGCCCGGGGCCGTGCTCCAGCCAGCCGCGGCGGACATGCGGGGCGAGCACCCGGCCCCGGGGGCCGAGCGCGGCGGGGACGTTGCGCAGCAGGGGCGACGGGTCGGGGTCCCCGGGGTCGGGGATCACCTCGAGGCCGCCGCCGGGGAGGGGCGCGGCGGTGAAGGTGCCCCAGTGCGAGCTGTGGGGGCGGGGGGTGGGAGCGGACGGCGCGTCCGGGTCCGGGTTCGGCGGGGCGTCCGGGTCCGGGTTCGGCGGCGCGTCCTGGGCCATCGCGTGGCCTGGCGGGTCCGGGGTCATCCGGTGGCCTTCCTCCCGTCGTTCTCCTGAGCCTCCCCCTCGACCGAACCGAGGCTCAGCATCAGGCGGTTGGCCCAGCCGAAGAACGCGGCACAGTGTACGAGGTCGACCAGCGCGAGCTCGGTGAGGCCCAGCGCGCGCAGCGCCTCCGCATCGGCTTCGGCGGCGGTGGCCGGGACCGGGGCGAGCCCCGCGGCGAGCCGGGCGATCAGCTTCCAGCGGCGGCCGAGGACGGCCGTGGAGCCGTGTGCCAGGAAGCGGTGCACCGGTGCGGGGTCGCCGTGCAGCCGGGCGGTGAGCCGGGCGTGCACCGAGGCGCAGTAGACACACCCGTTGTACAGCGATACGGCGGTGGCGGCCAACTCCCGTTCGGCACGCGGCAGTCCGCCCTCGGCGGTGAAGGCGGCCAGGTCGATGGCGGTCCGTACGGCGAGGATGCCGAGGTCATGGCCGAGGGTGCGGAAGTACGCCGTGTCGACGCGCCGTTTGCCGGCGAGCGCGGTGCGGTGTTCCTCGCTCAGCTCCTCGGGGGCGAGCGGACGGATGGCGGGGTGCCAGGTGAGGACGTCGGTGGTGTACCGCGGCCCCCCGGACACGGTGGTCGAGGGCGCGCCGGGGTCGGTGCCGGTACCGGAGTCACCGGTGGCCAGCAGCGCCAGCCCGGCGGCCAGGTGCATCTGGTGGTTGGCGAAGGCGATGGTCTGGGAGAGCGTCACGATCTGCGGATCGGTGAATCCGGCGGCGCGCAGCGCGTCGGGTCCGCCCTCGGCCGGGGTGTGGGTGAGCAGCCGGGCGTGGGCGACGGCGGCGGCGATACGGCGTGCCGCCGCCGTCGCCGCCGTATCGCCGTTCAGTGGAGCGCGGGCGGTGATCCGGTCCGCGGTGGTGGCGTCCCCCGCGGCGGCCTCGAGCAGCGTGCGGTAGTGGCGGACGGCCGGGGCGCGGCGGTGCTCGACGGCCACGGCGAGGGCGGCCGCGGCGCGTTCGGCGGCGCTGACGCCGGTGTCGGCGGCCGCCCCGGGGCCGGGTGGGAACAGCACGTCATACGCGCGCTGCTCCAGTTCGGCCAGCTCCGGGCGCAGGGCGCGCAGCCGGGCCAGCTCCGGGGTGGCGCCCGCGAAGTGGTCCAGTACGTCGATGACGTCGATGGGGTGCTCGGTGTTCTGCACGGCTTGGTGCACCTCGGGGCCTTTCATGCCGGTCATGCCGGACGGCGCGGGGACGGGGTGGCCTCGATCAGCGCACGGGTGTAGTCGCTGCCCGGGCGCTCCATGATCTGCTCCCGGTCCCCGGTCTCGACGATCCGGCCGTGGCGCAGTACGGCGATCCGCGAGCACATGTGCCGTACGACGGTCAGGTCGTGGGAGATGAAGAGCATCGCCAGACCCCGGTCCCGGCGCAGCTTGGTGAGGAGGTTGAGCACCTGCGCCTGGACGGAGACGTCGAGCGCGGACACCGGCTCGTCGGCCACCAGCAGCCGGGGCTCGGGCGCGAGGGCGCGGGCGATGCCGACGCGCTGGCGCATCCCGCCGGAGAGCCGGTCCGGGTAGACACCGGCCAACTCCGGGTCCAGGCCGACCTCGGCGAGCAGGGCGGCGACCCGTTCACGGCGGGCCGCGCCGCGGGGCAGCGCGGCGCCGATGGTGTCGCCGACGCGGCGGTCGGGGTTGAGTGAACCGTACGGGTCCTGGAACACCATCTGGATCCCGGCGGCCAGCTCCCCCCGGCGGCGCCGGGTGGCGCGGGTGATGTCCTCGCCGTCGAAGTGCACGCTTCCGGAGCCCGCGCGCTGGAGGCCGAGCAGGACGCGGGAGATGGTGCTCTTGCCGGAGCCGGATTCGCCGACGAGGCCGAAGGATTCGCCGGGTGCGATGGCGAAGTCGACGTCGTCGACGGCCTTGAGCGGGGGGCGGGCGAGGGTGCCGGGGTAGGTGACGGTGAGCGCTCGGACCTCGAGCAGGGGGTCTTCCCCACCCCGCCCCTTCCCGAACCGGGGATCCGCCCCGGCCCCCGCCGGGGGCTGCGACCCCGCCCCCCTGCCGGGGCTCCGCCCCGGACCCCGGTCCTCAATCGCCGGACGGGCTGGATTGTCCGCCGCCACGCCGGGGAGTGCCTCCTCGCCCGAGACCGGGACGGGCAGCCCGTCCGCCTCCTGCGAGGCGGGCGCGCCGTCCGTTGTCCGCGCGGGCGCCTCGCCGGAAACCGACGCCGACCGCGAGTCGGCGCCCTGGTCCACCGCGGTGGGAGCGGCGAGGGGCCCGCCCCCGCCCGAGCCCGAGTCGGGCACCGCCGCCGCGGGTGGCCCGGCGGACGGGCCGTCCGTCGCCCCCGCGGCCGGCGCCGACGCGGGGTCCGGCCCGTTGGGCGAGTTCGGCCCCGGCTCCGGGACCGGCCCCCGGCCGCCCTGAACGGCCGGGCGGGGCCCCTCGGACGAGGCCAAGGCGCCCTGGGGCGACGTGCCCTCAGGCACGGCCAAAGCGCCCTCAACCACCGCGCCCTCGGACGCAGCCAAAGCGCCCCGAGCCACCGTGCCCTCGGACGCGGCCAAGGCACCCTCAGCCACCGCGTCCTCAGCCGCCGGCCCCCCAGACGCGGCCAAGGCGCCCTGGGGCGCCATCGTGGCGCTCGGCGCGCCGGAGGGGATGCGCAGGGTGGGGTCCGCCAGGGACTCCTCGTCCACCGGGCCCACCAGGGCGGCGACGGTTTCGGGGACCGTGGCCAGGCGGGTGCCGGGGGTGTCGTCCATGCGGGGGACGGATGCCACCAGGGCGCGGGTGTAGGGGTGTTGGGCGGCGGTCAGGATGTGATCGGTCGGGCCCTGTTCGACGACCCGGCCCCGGTACATGACCACCACGCGCGAGCACATCTGCCCGATCACCCCGAAGTCATGGGTGACCAGCACCACCGCCATGCCCATCTCGCGCCGCAGCTCCGCGAGCAGTTCCAGGACCTGGGCCTGGACGGTGGCGTCCAGCGCCGTGGTGGGCTCGTCGGCGATCACCAGCTCCGGTTCGTTGACCAGGGCGGCGGCGATCATCACACGCTGGCGCATCCCGCCGGAGAACTGGTGCGGATACTCCTTGGCGCGCCGCTCCGGCCGGTCGATGCCGACGCGTTCCAGCAGCTCCACGGCGCGGGTGCGGGCCTCGGACCGCTTCACATCGTGGTGCAGCCGGTACGCCTCGGCTATCTGGGCGCCGACCGTGCGATACGGGTTGAGCGCGTCGAGGGCGTCCTGGAAGACCATCGAGACGCGGCGGCCGCGCAGTCCGCGCAGGGTGCGTTCCCCGGCGCCGACCAGCTCCTGGCCGCCGAGCCGGATGGACCCGGTGATCCGTGCCCGCGGCCCGTGGAGGCCGAGGACCGCCAGTCCGGTGGCGCTCTTGCCCGAGCCCGACTCCCCCACCAGGCCGACCGTCTCGCCCGGCCGGACCTGCCAGGACACCTCGCGTACGGCCTCGACGCCGGCGTCGGGGAAGGCGACGCTCAGGCCGGACACCTCCAGCAGCGGGTTCGCCCGTTCCTGTTCGGTCACCGGTTCCGTCCTCTCTGACCGCTCAGACCTGGATCAGGTCGCGTCGGGTGTGGGTCAGCAGCTCATGGCCGGCTTCGGTGATCACCAGGCTGTCGGAGTGCTGCAGACCGCCGAAGCTGGGGATGCGCAGGTTCGGCTCGAAGGTGAGCGTCATCCCGGGCTCCAGCACCAGGTCGTCGTGCGGGCCCAGGCTCGGCTGCTCATGCGGGCCGAGGCCCAGACCGTGGCCGATGCGGCCGGGGAGGTAGTCGCCGTAGCCGTGCCTCAGATAGCTCTCCCGGGCCGCCTCGTAGACCTCGGCGCAGGTCAGTCCCGGCCGGAGAACGGGCCGGACCTCCTCGCGGATGGCCAGCAGCGCCTCGAAGGCGCGCTGCCGCTCGGCGGGGAGCGGGCCGACGGCGACGCTGCGCTCGTTCTCGGCGTGCATGCCGTCGATGGCGGTCCAGATGACGGTCCACTGGATCTCGCCGTCGACCGGGCGGCGAGAGGTGGGCGGTGCCGAGTTCATCGGCACCCGGTCGCCGACCAGGGAGTAGGCCCACAGGGCATTGAAGACGCCGCCCTCGAGGTTGCCGAAGTCCATGGCGAGCCGGTCGGGGTGGAGGCTGGACCACACCTCCTGCATGGTGCGCATGACGGCCGAGGAGACCTCGACCTCACTGCGCCGCGCGGCGACCGCCTCCAGCGCCGCGTCCATGCCCGCGTCCGCGATCTCGCAGGCGACACGGAGCGATTCGAGCTCGGCGGCGTCCTTGACATAGCGGGCGCGCATCAGGGCCTGGCCGGTGTCGGTGAAGACCGCCTCGGGCAGGGTGCGTTCCAGTGTGCGCTGGTAGTTGGCGGGCAGGAACTCGCCCTCGATGCCGATCCTGGCGTCGCCCAGCCCACGTTCGGCCATCACCTCGGCGAGCACCTGCCACCAGTGGTCGGGGCCGATCTCCTTGGCCCAGCGCCCGTAGGGGCGGATGTCGGAGATCCGGGAGACCGTGCGGGAGCTGTGGGCGCGCAGCGCGTGCAGGATGAACACCGGCTCGCCCTCGGCGGGCAGCACCACCAGCACCGGATGGGAGTAGATCATCGGCGTGTAGCCGGAGAGGTAGAAGGTGTTCTGCGGCTTGACGACGACCATGGCGTCCACGCCGTCGGCGCGCAGGTTGTGCTGAACGCGGACCCAGCGGGCGCGGACGGTCTCGGTGTCGGGGATCATGCGGTGGTGCTCCTCGCGGTCACGGTCTTCTTCACGGTGCTGCGGGCCGCGCGGCGTCCCCCGCCGCGCTCGGCGAGCCGCTCCCCCAGCAGATTGGCGCCGATCACCAGCGCCACCAGGCCGAGGCCCGGAGTCACGGCGATCCACCAGGCGCCGAGCAGCTGTCCCTGCCCCTCGGCCACCATCAGTCCCCAGTCGGGGGCGGGCGCCTGGGCGCCGAGGCCCAGATAGGTGAGTCCGGCCTCCATCAGCACGGCGCGGGACAGATCGAGGGTGGCGGTGACGGCGACGAGTCCGCGCACCCCGGGCAGCAGGTCGTACACCAGCACCCGCCAGGTGGCGATGGACTGGGTCAGCGACGCCTCGACATACGCCATGGTGCGCAGGGCGAGCACCCGTGAGCGGACGAGGCGGAAGTAGGCGGGCCAGCCGGTCAGTGCGATCACCAGCACCAGGACGGCGGTGGACTGGCCGCCGAAGGTCAGCACCAGCAGCGCCAGCAGGACGGACGGCAGGGCCAGTTGCACATCGGCGAGCCGGGAGAGCACCTGGTCGAGCCAGCCGCGGGCGAACCCGGACAGCAGCCCGAGCAGCGTCCCCACGAGGCCGCCGCAGACCACGGCGAGCACCCCCACCAGCAGCGGGGTGCGGGCGCCGTACAGCAGCCGGCTGAGCAGATCGCGGCCGAGCTGGTCGGTGCCGAGCGGATGGCCGTGGACCCCGGGCGCGGCGTCGGTGTGGGCGAGGTCCTGGGCGAGCGGATCATGCGGCGCGAGCACGGGCGCGAGCAGCGCCATCAGCACCACGAGGGCGAGCAGCACGGCGCCGGTGGTGCCGGCCGCGCCCGGCCGGAAGCGCCGGCCTCGCTGGTCCAGGTGGCTCATCGGCTCTCTCCTGCCTGGTGCCGGACGCGCGGGTCGAGCACGCCGTAGAGCAGGTCCACGACCAGGTTGACCACGACGAAGGCGATGATCAGGAAGGTCAGGTCGGCGAGGACCAGCGGATAGTCCTGGTTCTGCAGGGCGGTGATGACGAGCTGGCCGACGCCGGGCCAGGAGAACACCGACTCGACGATCACGGTGCCGCCGAGCAGCGCACCCGCCTCCAGCCCGAGGACGGTGACGGTGGGCAGCATCGATCCGTACGCGGCGTGCCGCACCACCCGGGCGCGGCTCATGCCGAGCGCCGTCCCGGTGCGGGAGTACGGGCGGGCCAGCTCACCGCGGAGGTTGTTGCGGAACACCCGGGCCAGCGGCGGCAGCACCCCGCAGGCGAGGGTGACCGCGGGCAGCACGATGGAGGTGGCGGTGGTGGCGCCGGAGGTGGGCAGCCAGGCCAGCTCCACCCCGAAGACCCACACCAGCAGGACACCGATGTAGAAGCCGGGCACCGACTGGGCGAGGAACACCAGCCACATGGGCCATTCGCGGCGCGCCCCGCCGCCCTCGCGCGACCCGGTCCACAGCCCGACCACGAGCGCCGCGGCGGCGGCACCGGTGAGGGCCACGGCGGCCAGCAGCACGGTGGCGCCGAGCCGTTGCAGCACCACGTCCATGGCGGGCTGCTGGAAGGTGAGCGAGTCGGGGAAGTGGCCGCGCAGGGCGTCGCCGAAGAACGACGCGTACTGCTCGGCCAGCGGACGGTCGTAGCCGAGGGCGTGGCTGAGCTGGGCGACCTTCTCGGGCGGCGAGCCGATCGGGGCCATCAGCACGGCGGGGTTGCCGGAGGAGTGCAGCACGCAGAAGACGGTCGAGAGGGCGCCCCAGACGGCCAGCGCGGTCAGCGCGAGGCGGCGGATCAGGAAACGGATCATCGCGTGGCCCCTGTCCAGGACATCTCGGCGGGGCGGACCCAGTCGTCGGGCCTGGCCCGCCAGTTCAGGCCCTCGGCGGTGGCGTAGAGGCCGGGTTGGGGGAAGAGGAAGAGCACCGGGGCCTGGTCGCGGGCGCGCCGCGCCGCACGGCCGTACAGCGTGTCGCGCTCGGTGCGGTCGTCGGTGCCGCGTGCCCGGGTGACGGCGTCGGTGAACTCCTCGTCGCGCCAGTAGGCGTAGGGGCTGTCGGAGACGAAGAGCCCGTAGAGCCCGCCGGCGGCGAGGGTGGGCCACGCCTGGGTGATGTACTGCATGTCGGGCATCGCCTTCTGCTGCAGGTACTTCTGCATGTAGACGGCGAACGGCACGCTGTTGATCTTCACGCTCACACCGGTCTCGCGGAGCTGCTGGGCCACGGCCTGCACGACCAGCTCGCCCGCCACGTACTGACCGCTGGGCACGGTCAGCTCCAGCCTCAGCGGGCGGCCCGTGCCGTAACCGGCCTCGCGCAGCAGCGCCCTGGCCCGGTCCGGGTCGTGGGGGTAGCCGGTGAGGTCCTCGGTGTAGCCGGAGTAGGACGGGGTCATCAGCTGGCCGGGGCTGGGATCGACGGTGTTCTTCAGCAGGCTGGAGGTGATGGCCCGCTTGTCGACCGCGTAGTTGACCGCGCGCCGCACCCGTACGTCGCGCATCGGGCCCTTGAGGGTGTTGAGCTTGATGAACGCCATCCGGGTGGTGTCCAGCCGCTGGATCCTCAGGCCCCGGTCGGCGCGCAGCCGGTTCAGGTCCTGCGGGTCGAGCCCGGCGACGGCGTCGAGTTCCCCGGAGAGCAGCCCGGAGACGCGGGCGGCCTCGGAGGGGGTGATCCGGAAGGTGGCCCGGCGGATGGCGGGCGCGGGGCCCCAGTAGTCGTCGCGGGCGCGCAGCTGGATGGTGCCGCCGGGGCTGTAACCGGTGATCGTGTACGGGCCGGATCCCATCGCCCCGGTGGCGGGCTTGTGGCGCGCCGCCCAGCGGGGCTCCAGCAGATACAGGAAGGACAGCGCGCCGAGCAGATCGGCGTCGGGGCGGGAGGTGATGAGGTCGACGGTGTGCCGGTCCACCTTCTCCGCACGGGTGAGGGCGGGGAAGTTGGGGGTCATGCGCAGCGCGTTGTCCGCGTTGAGCAGCCGCCGGACGTTCCAGACCACGACATCGGCGTCCAGCGGGGTGCCGTCGGCGAACGCCGCACGGGGATGGAGCCGGAACCGCCAGCGGGTGGGCTCCACGCGCCGCCAGGAGGTGGCGGCGTCCGGGCCGATGGTCAGATCCGGCTTGCGGGTGACCAGCGAGGAGTGGACCGAGGACAGCACGGACAGATCGGTGCCGACCGAGGTGGTGTTCATCGGGTCGAGGGTGGTGACGGCCGCGGACAGCCCGATCACCACATGCGAGGCGTCCGCCCGGTCCCGAGGGGTGTCGCCGGGCAGGCAGCCGGCCAGTGCCGGGGTGAGGGCGAGCCCGGCGCCGAGGCCGAGCAGACCGCGCCGGGTCAGCGGTGGTGTGCCGTTCATCCGGCCGCTCCGGCTGCCGGGGAGTCGCCGAACACCGTCCGGTCGGAGGCGCAGGGGTTGCCGAGAGTCACATAGAAGGCGCCCTCGGGGAGCACGGCGATGGAAGCGTAGGTCGTCTCGGAGCCGGCCCCCTCGACCTGGTGGCGGCAGAGCGAGTCCTGCGGATAGCCGGTGTGGTCGGCGAGCAGTTCGGCGAGCGCGCCCGGGGTGAGCCCGTGGGAGGTGCCCAGGGCGCGGCCCGCGGTGGCGGCGCGGTGGTACGAGGAGGCGTTCTCGTCCGGGCCGGGCGCGAGCGGTGCGGTGGCCGGGCACTCGTAGTGGTTGGTGAGCACATGGTGGTCGGCCCGGTCGCGGACGGTCACCTCGGAGGCGGTGGCCTCCACGGCGAGCCGGTCGGCCGGGTCGGCGAGCGCGATGTTCAGCCCGCTCAGCCGGGGCTGCCCGCGCAGCAGGTCGGCGAACTCCGCCGCGGTGCGGGCGCGGCGCAGCAGATCGTGCGAGTTGATGAGGATCCATCCGGTGCCGGAGGCCCGCCAGTCCACTCCGGTGCGCTCGCTCCAGACGCCGGAGGTGGACATCGCCACCCCGGAGTCGTTGATGCCGCTGCCCGGCCACAGGACGCTGCCCGCGACGGTGACCTCGGTCATCCGCCGCCCGTCGGGGTAGCGGCGGCGCAGCACGACATGCCGGGCGAAGTGGCCGGCCATGTCCCGGGTCTTGGCGAGCAGGGTGTGCCCGGCGGCGGCGCGGTCCCCGGTGGCCAGGAGCTGGCTGCACTCCTGCGGGACCCAGCGCAGCACCATATGGGCGGGCAGGTTGAGGGCGAGGATGTCGTCCAGGGGCGCGTCCGCGCCCTCGGCGATACCGCACAGCTCGGCCCACTGCCCGGGGTCGTGGCGGCGCACGAAACCGGCGTTGGCGGCGAGGCACTGGCGGTAGCGGCTCACCGACTCCTCGTCGGTGCACAGTTCGCCGATGTCGCGGCGTACCGCGGCGATATTGGCGGCGATCGCCGCACGGGCGGCGCGGCCGTGCTGTCGGCCCTGTTCGGCGGGGTCGCCGCGGAGGTCGAGATAGGCGGGGTCGGCCGGCTCCCCGGCCGGCCCGGGGGCCAGGCCCCACTCCCGCCAGCGGCTGGGGTGGGCGGCGCGGACGGGTTCTGCGACGGTCACGGCTGACTCTCCTCGGTCAGGGGACGGCGGGGGGCCGGGACGGCGGCGGCGGGGCGGCGGTCCGGTGGGCCGACGGCGCGCAGGAGTTCGGCGGCGACGCGGTCGGTCTCGTGGAAGAAGTCCGCGTCCGTACCAGGCCGGGCCCCGATGGCGGTGGTCCAGCGGACGCCTTCCAGGGGGACGCCCACGGCGAAGAGCGCCTGGTGCGCCGTGCCGTCGGGGCGGCGGAGCCGGCCGTCGGCGGGGCGGACGTCGAGCGCGCCGGTGGGCAGCGGTGGGGCGTCCGTGTCGCCCGAGGCCAGCCGGTGGGGGCGGGCCATGCCGTCGGCGAGGAGGCGGCGGACGACGCCGGGGCCTTCGGTGGTGACGTCCGTTCCCGGCAGCCAGGCGTCGATCACCGCGTCGGGCCGTACCGACAGCCCCGCCACGACCGCGGAGTCCCCCCGGGTCCCCGGGCGGACCGGCCCCAGCAGGCGCACCACGCCCGCGTCCAGCAGCGCCCGCAGTTGACGGACCCGCAGCGCGGGCGGGCCGCCGGAGACGAAGCCCGCGAAGCCGTTGAGCCAGCCGAGGACGTCCCGCCGGTACGACTCGCCACTGAGGTTGCCCGCCGTGATGAGCGTGCGCAGCGCGGGGCGCGCCTGGCGCACGGCGACGGCGAGCGCGGCGGGCGGGGGCACCCGGGGGTCGGTGGCCGCGGCCACATCGGCGTCGAGGTACCCGGCCCACCAGGCGTGCAACTCCGCGGAGTGGGCGAAGCTCCGCCCGCGCAGCGGTTCGGCGATCGCGTCCAGGTCCAGCCGGAGGGCGGCGGGGGCGGCGGCGCGCAGCGCGCGGTCGCGGTCGGGGCCGGGCGGCTCGGCGAGGGCGCGGCGCAGCGCGCCGGGGTCGGGCAGTTGGTCGGCGTGGAGCTTCAGCACCCGGTCGTACCAGGCGAGTTCGAGGTCGGCGAGCAGCAAGGGCAGCACATCGGCGCGGAAGTCGAGCCGGTCGCGGGCGGCGAGCGCGGCGATCCGCTCGGGGGTGAGGAAGGCGACGGGCGCCGCGACCCCGGGGGCGTCCACCCGGGCGTGGAACGGGACACCGCGCCGGCTGGTGATCCAGACGCGCGGCTCCCGGCCGCTGGGGGAGTAGCCGTGCTCACCGAAGCGGCCGCCCCGGCCGAGGGTGAGCAGGGCGAGCACGTCGAAGGCGTTGAGCCCGCCGCCCCGCAGCAGCACCCGGGCGCGCGGGGCGATGGCGTCGAGGGGGTAGTCGGTGGGGTGGCCGCCGGGGAGGTGGAGCGGCTCGCGTCGCGGCGGGGTGGCGGGCGCGTCGAGATGGCCGGTGGCGAGGACGACGGCCCGGGCCGCCAGCCGGCCCCCGTCGTCCAGGACGACCTCGTATCCGGCCGGTGTGCCGGAGGAGCCCTCCGGGGCCGTCAGGGGCGTCACCCGGACCACGGCCGCCGTGCGGACCGCTATCCGGATACGGTCCCCCGCGGCCGCCCGTATCCGGTCCAACGCGTCGGTGAGATAGGCCCCGTAGACCCGGCGCGGGGCGTAGTCGCGGTCATCGGCGCGGGCGGCGAATTCCGCGGCGGTGGAATCGGGATGGCCCTTCCCGGCGATACCCCGCAGCCATTCCGAGAACGTGGGGCCGGTGTCCACGGGTGCGTCCACACGCACCGATCCATCGGGGAAGACGGTGTTGTCGGCCACCATCGTGTTCATCAGGAGCTGCGGTGGCTGATCACGCCGCCACACCCGCCCGGCGCCCGGCGGATACGGGTCGACCAGCACCGTACGGAGCGGACGGTCGCCCGGGGCCGCCCTCGCCACCAGCCGTTCCAGCACCGACACCCCGCGCGGACCGGCACCCACGACGACCGCGTCGACCGGTCGGCGGTCGGGCCCCGGTGCGGGCACAGCGGAATCGTTCATAAAGATGTCACATTTCTCGGACGGCACGGGAAAGCGGCGGAACGAAATCTTGCGGGCAGCGTCCTCGC
Source organism: Streptomyces yongxingensis (assembly GCF_055597465.1). Taxonomy (NCBI): domain Bacteria; kingdom Bacillati; phylum Actinomycetota; class Actinomycetes; order Kitasatosporales; family Streptomycetaceae; genus Streptomyces; species Streptomyces yongxingensis. The sequence goes on along the minus strand of NZ_CM145717.1, from coordinate 9,625,257 downwards.
ACGTCAAAAGTCTCTTTGGGGAATCCCAAATGGTGGCTTTGAGTCCGCGCGGAAAAGCGAGCGGGGCGGGGGGCGGATCTGTTGCATCAGATTTCCCGGACGACGGGGAATAGGGTGTTGCTCCTGCCGGTCGGCCCGGCCGCGATCCGGCCCGGTGCCCATCTGGTGCATCAGGCCGGGGGCTGTGGTATCCGTCACAGTCACCCTCCCGGAGCCCCGGAGCCCCGCGCGACCTACGGACGTACAAGAGAAGAAGCAGACGACACGACCATGACCGCATCCGAACCACCCGAGCCACCCGCCTATCTGCGCCTGGCCCGGGACCTCCGCCGCCGGATCGAGGACGGCCGGCTCCCGGCGGGCGCCCAGCTTCCCTCCCGTGCCCAACTGGCCCGGACCTACGGCGTCGGCCCGAACGTGGCGAACTCCGCGGTGCGGGTGCTGATGGCCGAGGGGCTGGTGCACGGCCGGGCGGGCAGCGGGGTGTACGTGACCGAGCCCCGGGCGCTGCGCCGGATGCTGCGCTCATGGCACGACGGACGGCTCAGCGGCACTCCGTATGTGCTGGATCTGCCGGGCCACGGCGGCGGCCGGCGGGAGGGGAGTTCCACCACGCTGACCGCGCCGCCGGGGATCGCCGAACGGCTGGGGCTGGCGTCCGGGGCGCAGGTGGTGCGGAGCGCGTATGTGTTCTGGAGCGGCGACGGGAGCGGTGCGGGCGCCGCGCGTGAGGGGACCGCTGGCGAGCGGGCCATGATCTCGACGAGCTGGGAGCCGCTGGAGCTGACGGGCGGCACACCGGTCGCGCTGCCGGAGGCGGGCCCGCTGGCGGGGCGCGGGGTGGTGGCGCGGATGGCGCACATCGGACTGCCGGTGGACCGGGCGGTGGAGGCCGTCGTGGCGCGCACGGCGTCGGCGGAGGAGGCGTCGCTGCTGGAGATCGCGGCAGGTTCGGTGGTCGAGGCGCTGGAGCGCACGTACTACAGCGGAGATCGGGCCGTGGAGACGGCGGACATCGTCGTCCCGGCCGGCCGGTATCAGCTGGTGTACGAGTTCCCGGTCGACTCCTGACCGGCGGCTCCCGGCCGTGATCCGCCGGCCGCACCGTGGGCCGCCCCCTCTCACCGTGGGCATACTTGAAGACGCGACCATTGGTTCACTCTCCGCCAAGGGCGCCACGAGGAGCCGGCACCTCGCCCACGGCGGACGACCCGGGGCAAGGGTGAGATGACAGCATGACGCGACCGGACACCCCGCGGGACGAGCGGTCCGTCCGGTCGGGCGATCTCCTCGGCGAGGGGGCCACCGCCAAGGCCACGGTCGACGAGCACGGCATCGTCACCCAGTGGAACGAGGCGGCCCGCGGGCTGCTCGGCTACCGCCCCGCCGAGATCGTGGGCAGACCGGCGGCCGAGCTGCTCCACGACTCCTCTCGCGCCCGCGCCGAGGTGCCGGCCGCGCTGCGCTCCCCCTCCCCGCCCGCCCGGCTGAACGGGCGGGTCACCCTGCTGCGCCGCGATGGCTCCACCGTGGAGCTGGGGCTGCTGGCGCACCGCCGCACCTCGTCCGCCGGGGCCCCCGAGTGGCTGATCGTCTCCGCCGTGCCGCGCGCCGGGGACGCCGCCGCCGACGAGGAGCTGATGCGGCGCTCCTTCCTCGAGGGTCCCTGCACGATGGCGGTCTGCGACACCGGACTGCGGCTGCGCTGGGCCAACCACGACCTGGAGCGGGTGATGGGCCTGGCCCAGGAGGAGATGCGGGGGCTGCGGATTCCGGAGATCCTGCCCGGCCCCGAATCCGAGTCGGCCGAGCGGACGATGCGGCGGGCGCTGGAGACGGGCCAGGGGCAGCGGCTGGAGCTGGCCACGCCCATGCCCGGCCGCCCCCGCCCCCTCGCCTGGTCCGCCGTCGTCGCCCCGCTGCTGGACGAGGAGGGCCGGGCGGCGGCCGTGATGCTGTCCGCCCACGACACGACGGCCCAGCTGACCGCCCGGCAGCGGCTGACGCTGCTCAACGAGGCCAGCGTGCGGATCGGCAGCACCCTGGACATCGACCGGACCGCGCAGGAGCTGGCCGATGTGGCCGTCCCCGCGCTCGCCGACTTCGTGACGGTCGATCTGCTGCCCGCGGTGCACGACGGCGGCGAGCCGCGCCCCGGCCCGCCGGGCGGCCATGTGCTGCTGCGCCGGGTCGCCTGCCGGTCGGTCCTCGCGGGCTGCCCGGAGGCCGTGCTGGAGCCGGGGCAGGTGGCCGCCTACCCCGAGTTCTCCCCACCTGCCGAGTCTCTGAAGGCCGAGCGGGCGATGCTGAACCGGGTCACCGACCCCGCCGTCGCCCGGTGGGCCGACGAGGCCCCGGACCGGGCCGCCATGATCCGCCGGTTCGGGCTCCATTCGACGATGGCCGTTCCGATGCGGGCCCGTGGCACCACCCTCGGGGTGGCCACCTTCTCCCGGCACCGCCGCCCCGAGCCGTTCGAGCAGGACGATCTGCTGCTCGCCGAGGAGATGACGGCCAGGGCCGCCGTCTGCGTCGACAACGCCCGGCGGTACACCCACGAGCGGCACACCGCGCTGGCCCTGCAGCGCAGTCTGCTACCGCGCACCCTGCCCCCGAGCGCCGCGGTGGAGGTCGCCTCCAGCTATCGGCCGGCCTACTCCCGGTCCGGGGTGGGCGGCGACTGGTTCGACGTCATCCGGCTGTCGGGCGCGCGGGTCGCCCTGGTCGTCGGCGATGTGGTGGGCCATGGCGTCCGGGCGTCGGCGGCCATGGGTCGGCTGCGTACGGCGGTGCGCACCCTCGCCGACGTCGATCTCGCCCCCGATGAGCTGCTCACCCACCTGGACGACCTGATCAACCATCAGTCGGACGAGACGGAGAGCGGCCCCGGCGGCCCGGGCGCGGCGGAGGCGCCTGAGGCAACTGAGGCGACGGGCGCACCGGACTCGGCGGAGGCCGTGGACTCGGCGGAGGCGGTCGAGGTGACCGACGCGGAGGTCGGCGCCACCTGTCTGTACGCGGTCTACGACCCGGTCTCCCGCCGCTGCTCGCTGGCCCGGGCCGGGCATCCGCCGCCCGTGCTGGTGACGCCCGACGGCACCGCCACCCTCCTCGACCTGCCCAGCGGACCGCCGCTGGGGCTGGGGAGCCTGCCGTTCGAGACGGTCGAGCTCGACCTGCCCGAGGGCAGTCTGCTGGCCCTCTACACCGACGGTCTGATCGAGTCCCGCGAAGGGGACGTCGACAAGGCGATCGACACCCTGCGCTTCGCCCTCGCCCAGCCCGCCGCCTCGCTGGACGCCCTCTGCCAGGCGGTGTCGGCCAGGCTGCTGCCGGGCCACCCCACCGACGACATCGCCCTGCTCGTTGCCCGCACCCGGGGGCTGGGCGCGGACCGCGTGGCCACCTGGGAGCTGCCGGACGACCCGGCCGTGGTGGCCCGGGCCCGCCGGGAGGCCGCCGGGCGGCTGGCCGCGTGGGGGGTCGAGGAGGCCGCCTTCACCATGGAGGTGGTGGTCGGCGAGCTGGTCACCAACGCCATCCGGCACGCCACCCCGCCCATCCGGCTGCGGCTGATCCATGACCGGGCCCTGATCTGCGAGGTCTCCGACGGCAGCGCCACCGCACCGCATCTGCGCCGCGCCCGTGCCTTCGACGAGAGCGGCCGCGGACTGCTGCTGGTCGCCCAGCTCACCGAGAGCTGGGGCACCCGGCAGACCGCCACGGGCAAGACCATCTGGGCCGAACTGGCCGTGCCCGCCCTGGAGGGGCCCACGGCCTGAAGGGCCGCGCATCGTCGCGGTCGCCCCTCCACGGCTTCACGACCGCGGCCCCCGCCGCACCTCTTCACTACAATCGCGGAGCAACGAAGCCCCGCTCAGCAGAGGCTGAAGGCTGCCATCCATGCGTACCCAGCACCCACGCGACGCCAGTCCCCTGGCCGCGCTGAGCCCCGCCGAATCGGCCCGTCTCATGGCGGTGATCCGCGAGGCGGCGCTGAGCCGGGGACGGCTTCCGCTGCCCGCGCGACCGGTGATCGGCGCCTCCTGGGACCGGATGCTGCGCCTGGGCCTCGACCCCGATCACGGCCGCGCGCAGCGGCCGCTGGGCCTGGACGAACTGGAGCGGCGGAGGCGGCAGACCCGGCTGGCCGAGGTGCTGCCCACCCTGCGGGACGGCCTGCTGGAGGCGGCGGAGGCGGCCGCGCACATCATGATCATCGCCGATGCGGAGGGCCGGATCCTCTGGATCGACGGCCATCGGGGCGTCCGCAGGCAGGCCGACGGCATCGCGCTCGTGGAGGGTTCGCACTGGGCCGAGGACGTCGCCGGGACCAGCGGAATCGGCACCGCGCTCGCCGTGCAGTCCCCCGTACGGGTGCATTCGGCGGAGCACTTCGTGAGCGCCTTCCACCCCTGGAGCTGCGCCGCCGCCCCCGTCCACGACCCGCGCGACGGACGGCTGCTGGGCGTCATCGACGTCAGCGGCCCCGCCGCAACCGCCCATCCGACGGTGCTCTCCCTGGTCACCGCGACCGCCCGGTGGGCCGAGGGCGAACTGCGCCTCGCCCACAGCCGGGAGCTGGAGGGTCTGCGCGCGGTCGCCGCGCCGCTGCTGGCGCGGATCCGCGGCAAGGCCGTGGTGGTCGACCAGCACGGCTGGATCGCCGGGGTCACCGGGGTGACCCCGCGCGAGCGCCGGCTGTTGCTGCCGAAGGCGCCGTACGACGGTCCGGTGTGGCTGCCCGCGCTCGGCTCGTGCGCGGTGGAGCCGCTGCCCGGCGGCCATCTGCTGCGGGTGCTGGACGGCGAGACCTCCGAGGGGGGCGGCCCGGCCGGCTGGGGCGATCTGCTGCTGGACGTCCGCCATCCGCACCGCTGGACCCTGACGTTCTCGGGCCCCTCGGGCACCTGGACCCATGAGCTCAGCGCCCGCCACGCCGAGGTGCTGCTGGTGCTCGCCGCGCACCCCGAGGGGCGCACGGCGGCCCAGCTGGCCCAGGACCTGTTCGGGGACCCGACGCGGACGGTGACCGTACGGGCCGCGATGTCCCGGCTGCGCGGCCGCGTAGGGGCGGTGCTGGCGCACCGCCCCTACCGCATCGCCGACAGCGTCCGCATCGCCGTGGCCACCCCGGACCACCCCGCCGAACTGCTCCCCCACAGCTCGGCCCCGGCCGTCGCGCGGCTACGAACGGAGCCCTGAGGGCTGCCCCGCGACCTCCTCCGGGCGCAGGACCTCGGCCAGGCGGTCGGCGGGCAGCAGGCCCTTCTCCAGGACGAGTTCGGCCACGCCGCGGCCCGTGGCGAGGGCCTCCTTGGCGATGCTGGTGGCCGCGCTGTAGCCGATGTACGGGTTGAGCGCGGTGACCAGGCCGATGGAGTTCTCCACGGAGGTGCGCAGCCGCTCGGTGTTGGCGGTGATGCCCGCGACGCACCGCTCGGCCAGCACCAGGCAGGCGGCACGCAGATGGGTGACGCTCTCGGAGAGGGAGTGCAGGATGATCGGCTCGAAGGCGTTCAGCTGGAGCTGTCCGGCCTCGGCGGCCATCGTGATGGCCACGTCGTTGCCGATCACCTCGAAGGCGACCTGGTTGACCACCTCGGGGATCACCGGGTTGACCTTGCCGGGCATGATGCTGGAACCGGCCTGCACCGGGGGCAGGTTGATCTCGTTGAGCCCGGCCCGCGGGCCGGAGGAGAGCAGCCGCAGGTCGTTGCAGCTCTTGGAGAGCTTGACCGCGATGCGCTTGAGGACGCCCGACAGATGGACGAAGGCGCCGCAGTCCTGTGTGGCCTCCACCAGGTTGGCGGCGGTGACCAGCGGCAGCCCGGTGATGGCCTCGAGGTGGCGGCGGGCGGCCTCGGCGTAGCCCTTGGGCGCGTTGAGGCCGGTGCCGATGGCGGTCGCGCCGAGGTTGATCTCGTGCACCAGCGTGGCGGCCTCCAGCAGCCGGCTCTGGTCCTCCTCCAGCATCACGGCGTACGCCGAGAACTCCTGGCCCAGCGTCATGGGCACCGCGTCCTGGAGCTGGGTGCGCCCCATCTTCAGGACGTCGCGGAACTCCTCGGCCTTGGCGGCGAACGCCCGGCGCAGCGTCTCCATGGCCGCGTGGAGCTCACGGACGGCGATGATCGTGGAGACGTTGACGGCGGTCGGGTAGACGTCGTTGGTGGACTGGCTGAGGTTGACGTCCTCGTTGGGGTGGAGGTGGGCGTAGTCGCCCTTCTCGTGGCCGAGGAGCTCCAGCGCCCGGTTGGCGATCACCTCGTTGGCGTTCATGTTGGTCGAGGTCCCGGCGCCGCCCTGGATCACATCGACGGTGAACTGGTCGTGCAGGGCGCCCCGGCGTATCTCCTGGCAGGCGGCCGCGATGGCGTCGGCCTTCTTCGAGGTGAGCAGCCCGAGGTCCTCGTTGGCGCGGGCGGCGGCCTCCTTGACGGCGGCCAGGGCGCTGATCAGGTGCGGATAGGCGGAGATGGAGGTGCCGGTGATGGGGAAGTTCTCGCCGGCGCGCAGGGTGTGGATGCCCCAGTAGGCGTCGGCGGGGACGTCGCGGTCGCCCAGCAGGTCGTGTTCGCGGCGATAGCCGGTTGCGCTCATGGTGTGCGGTCTTCCTCGGTTCCTCGTGAGGGTGGGCGGGGTCAGAGCCGGTGTCCTATCCCCGGCCGGGCGTGCGGCGTCTGGCACGCACGCTCGCCGCGTTGCCGAAACGCCCAAGTGGCTCCGCCACGAGGGCGCTCCGGCGCCTTGCGATCGCACGCACCAGACGCCGCACGCTGATCCGACCGGGGATAGGACACAGGCTCTCAGGCGGTGGGCGGGGCCAGGACGTCGGTGGGGTGCACACCGCCGACGGCGGCCCCGCCGCCGTACACCGGCGTGGTGGCGAACTCGGCGAGCACACCGGGGTCGATCCCGCAGTGGGCGAGGGCCGCGGCGGTCACCGGCATCCGGGCGCGGTCCGCACCGTCGGCGATCTTCACGGCGACGGCCCGCCCGTCGGGCAGCGCCGCGATCTGCACGCCTTCGAAGCCGTCCTTGGCTATCAGGCCGGGTACGGCACGCATCAGCCGGGCCACGTCCCGGTCGGTGCCGGACGCCATGTCCGGGTGGGCGCGCAGGGCGGCCGCCACCCGCCCCTCGGGGGTGTCCATGGCGCCGGAGGCGATCCGGGCGGCGGCCGTCGCGAGCCCGCGCAGGGAGACGGAGAACAGCGGCGCGCCGCAGCCGTCGACCGAGACCCGGGCGACGCCCTGCCCGGTGAGGTCCTCCACGGTCTCGGCGATCAGCCGCTGCAGCGGATGGGCCGGGTCGAGGTAGTCCTCCAGCGGCCAGCCGCGCAGCCGGGCGGTGAGCAGCATCGCGGCGTGCTTGCCGGAGCAGTTCTGGGCGAGCCGGGTGGGCTCGCCGCCGTCGCGCAGCCAGGCGTCGCGCTCGGCGGCACCGTACGGCAGGTCCGGGGTGTTGCGGAGGTCGGCCTCGGTGAGCCCGGCCTGGTCGAGGATGCGGCGGGCGCCGTCCAGGTGGCGCGGCTGGCCGGAGTGGCTGGCGGCGGTGAGCGACAGCAGCTCCCCGTCCAGCGGCAGTCCGGCCCGCAGCAGGCCGGCGGCCTGGACGGGCTTGAGCGCGGAGCGCGGGTAGAAGGCCACGTCGATGTCGCCGGCCTGGAACGCGACCCGGCCGTCGGCGGCCAGGACGACGACCGAGCCGTGGTGGACGCCCTCGATGGCCCCGCCGCGCACCACATGGGCGAGCGGCACATGGCGGGGTGCACGGATGGCGGGGGGCTCGGCCGGGGTGCGGCGGGTCGCGTCGTCGGTCCGTCCGAGGGGGGTGTTCATGGTGGTGCTCTCGTGGTCGGGGGTGTTCACGGGGTGGGATTCCTCCGGGTGGTGGTGGAGGGAGAGGGCGTCCGGGGGTGGTACGGCCGCGCGGAGAAACGATTCCTCAGTACGGGCTCACGAAGGGTCCTTCATCCGGCTGCGGGCCGCGTACCAGCCGATGGCCAGCGCCGCCAGGATCGCCGGAAGCGCCATGACGATCAGTCGGCTGGGGCCGCCGTCCGCCCACATCAGGACCAGGACGGAGGCGAGGAAGCCCAGGGTGACGATCTCGGTGTACGGGGAGCCGGGGAGTCGGTAGCCGGGGCGGCTGAGCTGGCCGGCCCGGGCGCGCCGCCAGAACAGCAGATGACAGAGCATGATCATGGCCCAGGTCGAGAGGATGCCGATCGCGGCGAAGTTGAGCACGATCTCGAACGCCTTGCTCGGCACCACATAGTTCAGGCCCACGCCCAGCACACAGAAGAAGGAGGTGAGGAGGATGCCTCCGTAGGGCACATGGGTGCGGCTCATGGCGCCGGTGAACTTGGGCGCGGAGCCGGACATCGCCATCGAGCGCAGGATCCGGCCGGTGGAGTACAGCCCGGAGTTGAGGCTGGACATCGCGGCGGTGAGCACGACGAGGTTCATCACGCCGCCGGCCGCCGGGACGCCGATCTTGGACAGCACGGTGACGAACGGGCTCTGGTCGCCCGAGTAGGAGCTGGAGGGCAGCAGCATCGACAGCAGCACCACGGAGCCGACGTAGAACAGGCCCACGCGCCACATGATGGAGTTGATCGCCTTGGGCATGATCTTCTCGGGGTTCTCGGTCTCGCCCGCGGCCACGCCGACCAGTTCCACGGAGGCGTAGGCGAAGACGACGCCCTGGACGACCAGCAGCATCGGCAGCACACCGTGCGGGAAGACGCCGCCGTGCTCGGTGATCAGGCTGGGGCCGGTGCTGCCACCGGCCACCTGCTCGCGGGTGACCAGCAGGAAGATGCCGATCGCCATGAAGACGACGAGCGCGCCGACCTTGATGATCGCGAACCAGAACTCCAGCTCACCGAAGATCTTCACCGAGATCAGGTTGACCGTGAGCACCACGGCGAGCGCGATCAGGGCGATCACCCACTGCGGGATCTCGGTGAACATCCCCCAGTAGTGGGTGTACGTCGCCACGGCCGTGATGTCGGCGACCCCGGTGGTGGCCCAGTTCAGGAAGTACATCCAGCCCGCGACGAAGGCGCCCTTCTCGCCGAGGAACTCACGGGCGTAGGAGACGAACGCGCCGGAGGAGGGCCGGTGCAGCACCAGCTCGCCCAGGGCGCGCACCACCAGGAAGGCGAAGACGCCGCAGACCGCGTACGCCAGGGCCAGCGACGGCCCGGCGTCCTTGAGCCGCCCGCCGGCGCCGAGGAAGAGGCCGGTGCCGATGGCGCCGCCGATGGCGATCATGTTGACGTGCCGGGCCTTGAGGGACTTGCTGTAACCGGCGTCGCCCGCGTCCACATGCGCGGGGCTCCCGGCCTGGTGCTGTGGGCGGTCTTCTTGCCGGAGGGACTGCTCGCTCACGCCTGCTGTCCGCCTTCCGTCGGTGCTGTCGTCCGGCTGTCCGCCGCGGCGGGCCGCACGATGGAGGTCAGGGTGGTCTCCACGCGTTCGAGGTGGTGGGACATGGCCTCCACCGCGTCGTGTTCGGACCCGTCGGCGAGCGCCTCGACGATCGCCCGGTGCTCCCGGTTCGACTGCTCGCGGCGGCCGCCGAGTTCGTTGAGAAATGCCGACTGCCGGGCCAGGGCATCGCGGATCTCCTCGATGACCCGCCGGAAGACCGGGTTCTGGGCCGCCTGGGCGACGGCGAGATGGAACAGCGTGTCCATCGCCACCCATGCGGTGGTGTCGGTCTCCCGCTCCATCCGCTCCAGCAGATGGGACAGGTGGTCGAGGTCCTCGGCGGAGCGGCGCAGGGCCGCGTAGCCCGCCACCGGGATCTCGATGTGCCGGCGTACCTCCAGCAGGTCGCTCGCGGCGTAGTCGCCGAAGGTGGGATCCTCCACCGGGCCGCTGGAGATGACGAAGGTGCCCTTGCCGGTGCGCGAGGCGGTCAGCCCCATGGTCTGCAGGGCCCTGAGGGCCTCGCGGAGCACCGGCCGGCTCACCTCCAGGCGACGGCAGAGCTCGGCCTCGGAGGGGAGTTTGTCCCCCACCGCGTAATCGCCGCGCTCGATCGCTTCGCGGAGGTGGGTGAGAACCGCTTCCATCGCGCTGACGCGACGAGGGGAGACGGATCCGGAGCCACCTGTCTGGCTGTCTGACAAGTTCACGCGGCGATCCTCAGGCGTACACCGGAGGGTTGTCAAGGGTCGGCTTTCCCCTCCCCGTCGCCCGCTCTGTGGTGATATGGAGTATTCATCCCGAACTTCGGAGACCCCATGCCCCACCGCCTCACCACCGCCACCGCGGCCCTGCTCCTGCTGTGCGGCCCGGCCGTCGCGGGCTGCGGCGGGGGCGCGGAGTCGGGCAAGGTCGGCGTGGTGCTGCCGCTGCTCACCTCGCCCTTCTGGGAGGCGTACAACGACGACATCCCGAAGCAGGCCAGGAAGGCGGGCGTACGGGTGCTGCCGACGGTCAACTCCGATAACGACCCGAGCAAACAGATCACCGATATCGACAATCTGCTGGCCCAGGACATCAAGGGCCTGGTCGTCTCCCCGATCGACTCCGCCGCCATCGGCCCCGGGCTGAGCGTCGCCCGGCGCGCCCATGTGCCGGTCGTCGCCGTCGATGTGGCCCCCGACCGGGGCAGGGTGGCCATCGTGGTCCGGGCCGACAACCGCGCGTACGGCGTCAAGGCGTGCCGCAGCCTCGGCCGCGCCGTGCGGCGGGGCACGGTGGTGCAGATCGAGGGCGATCTGGCCTCGGTCAACGGCCGGGACCGCACGGCCGCCTTCGACCGCTGCATGGCGCGGCACTACCCGGACATCAAGATCCTTGATATCCCGGCGGGCTGGGAGGCGGAGAAGGCGGCGGCCGGTCTGGAGGCCCTCTACAGCGCCCACCCCGGCATCAAGGGCATCTACCTGCAGGCCGGCGGCGTCTATCTGGCGCCCACCCTGCGCACCCTCCAGCGCCACCGCGCCCTGGTCCCGGTGGGCCGGCGCGGCCACATCGCCATCGTCTCCAACGACGGGATCCCGCAGGAGCTGGACGCGATCCGTAAGGGCCTCATCGACGCCACCGTCTCCCAGCCCGCGGACCTCTACGCCGTCTACGCCATGCGCTACATCAAGCAGGCCATGGCCGGGAAGCCCTTCAGGACCGGGCCGACCGACCACGGCAGCACCATCGTCCGGCTGCGCGGCGGCAATCTGGAGGACCAACTGCCCGCCCCGCTGGTGACCCGGGCCAATGTCGACGACCGCTCCCTGTGGGGCAACCGGGTATGACCGGGGAGCCGCCCCCGCTGGCCGAGGCGCGCGGGATCACCAAGCGGTACGGGCCCACGGTGGCCCTGCGGGACGCGGGGATCGCCGTACGGGCGGGCGCCTCGCACGGCCTCGTCGGCCGCAACGGCGCGGGCAAGTCCACGCTGGTCGCGATCCTCACTGGCCTTGAGCGGCCGGACGCGGGGACCGTGGCCTACGACGGCGAGCCCGCCCCCGCCCTCGCCGACCGGGCGGCGTGGGACCGCCGGGTGGCCTGTGTCCACCAACGCTCGATGGTCATCGGCGAACTGACGGTCGCGGAGAACCTGTTCCTCGGCCGCCGTCCGGTCACCTCACGGGGGCTGCCGGTCAGTTGGCGGCGGCTGCGCCGGGAGGCCCGCGCCCTGCTGGACACCTGGGGCGTGGCGGTGCCCGAGAACGTTGTGGCGCGGGCCTTGAGCGTCGAGGACGCCAAGATGGTGGAGATCGCCCGCGCGCTGTCCCGCGGCACCCGCTTCATCATCCTCGACGAGCCCACGGCCCAGCTCGACGGCCGGGCCGCCGCGCGGCTGTTCGGCCATATGCGGCGGCTCCAGGACGCCGGGGTCACCTTCCTCTACATCTCGCACCGGCTGGGCGAGATCTACGAGGTCTGCCGGACCGTCACCGTCCTGCGGGACGCCCGCCGGATCGTCACCGCACCGGTCGGCGAGCTCCCCGCCCGGGCGCTGATCGAGGCGATGACGGGCGGGCCCGCCGAGCCGTACCGTGCCCCGGCCCCCGCCGCCCCGCCGCGGCCGGGCGGCGAGGGGCCGGTGGCGGTGCGGGTCGACCGGCTCAGCGGGCCGTTCTTCCACGACGTCAGCCTCAGCCTCGCGGCCGGGGAGGTGGCCGGCCTCGCCGGGCTGGCCGGTTCCGGCAGCCATCAGCTCGGCGCGGCCCTGGCCGGTCTGCACCGGCCCACCGGCGGGCGGATCGAGATCCTCGGCCGGCCGCTGCGGACCGGCAGCGTCCCGGCGGCGCTGGCCGCCGGGGTGGGCTGTCTGCCCCGCGACCGGCACACCGAGGGGCTGGTCCCCCAGCTGTCGGTGGCCGAGAACATCACGCTGCCGGTCAGCGGGCGGCTCGGGCCCGGCGGGCTGATCCGGCCCTCGGTCCGCGACGCCCTCGCCCGTCGGGCCATCGACGAGCTGGAGATCACCACCGAGGGCCCGGCGCAGCCGGTGACCGCGCTGTCCGGCGGCAATCAGCAGAAGGTGGCCATGGCCCGCGCGCTGGCCACGGATCCGCGGGTGCTGGTGCTGATCGACCCGACGGCCGGGGTGGACGTGCGGTCCCGGCACGCCCTGCTGGGCGTCGCGCTGCGGGCGCGGGCCGAGGGGCGGGCGGTGCTGCTGGTCTCCGACCAGCCGGAGGACCTGCGGGCCTGTGACCGGGTGCTGGTGATGGCGGGCGGCTTCCTGACCGCCGCGTACGAGGCGGGCTGGGCGGAGCGGGAGCTGATCGCCGCGATCGAGGGGGTTCCCCCCGGCCATGGCTGACCTCCGCACGCCCCACGCGCCGGGCCGCGTCCGCCGTCTCGTCCCGCTCGGCATCCGCGATCTGGCGCTGCTGCCCGCGGTGGTCCTGCTGCTGGTCATCGGCGCCCTCGGCAACCCCGGCTTCCTCACCCGGGACAACCTGGTCAACATCCTGGGGGCGTCCTCCGCGCTCGGGCTGCTGGTGCTCGCCGAGGCGATGATCCTGATCAGCGGCCGGATGGACCTCTCCCTGGAGTCCATCGCGGGCCTGGCCCCCGCGCTCGGCTTCCTGGTCGTCATCCCGGCCGCCGACGCGGGCTTCGGCACCCGGTGGCCCACCTGGGCGGGGCTGCTGCTGATCCCGCTGGTGGGCGCGGGCGTGGGCGCGGTCAACGGGGCGCTGATCGTGGGGCTGGGGCTGAACGGATTCATCGTGACCCTGGCGATGAACATCGTGCTGCGGGGTGTGCTGATCGGCCTGGTCTCGGGCAGGACGCTGTTCAGCGCGCCGGACGCGTTCTTCGCCCTGGGCTCCCGGGACTGGCTGGGGGTGCCGATCTCGGTGTGGCTGACGGCGCTGTGCTTCGCGCTCGCCGGGTTCGTGCTGCGCTACCACCGGCACGGCCGCGCGGTGTACGCGATCGGCGGCAGCACCCCCGCCGCCCGGGCGGCGGGCATCCGGACCGGGCGGGTGGGGTGGGCGGTGCTGGCGATCGGCGGGGCGCTGTCGGGGGTCGCGGGGCTGGTGCTGGCCGGGCGGGTCGGGGCGCTGGGCGCCAATCAGGGCAGCGGCCTGATCTTCACCGTCTTCGCGGCCGCGGTGATCGGCGGGATCAGCCTCCGGGGCGGCCGGGGCTCCCTGCTGGGGGCGCTGCTGGGGACCCTGCTGCTGGGGATGCTGGAGAACCTGCTGACCCTCGCCCAGGTGTCGTCGTTCTGGATCCAGGCGATCTACGGCGGGATCATCCTCGTCGCGCTCGTGGTCGCACGGCTCACCACCGGGGAGGCGCAGGAGTCATAGTATTAAGGGAAATGTATCCGCAGAGGGGACGGGTGCGATGGCCATCCCCCAGGGAATCGCGCCGACCGAGACGCATGTCCCGTTCGACATGGCGGATGCGGCCTCGGCGCTGATCGACGCCACGGGGACCATCATCGGCTGGACCCCGACGGCGGAGAGACTCCTCGGCTATCCGGCGGCGGATGCGATGAAGCAGTCGGCCAGGATGCTGCTGGCGGCGCCGGAGGACGCCACGAAGGCCGGGGCGATCGGCTCATGGTGCCAGGAGCACGACGGGTGGGGCGGCCTGGGTCGGCTCCGGCACCGGGACGGCCGCCGGATCGAGGTGGGGCTGCGGATCTCCGCCATGCGCGACCCGGACGGCGATGTCGCCTGGCTGGTCTCCGCGATCGACGTGGGCTCCATCCCGACCTGGGCGCTCAGCGGCTCGCTGCTCCAGGCGTTCCTCACCCGGTCGCCGGTCGGGATCGCCGTGCTCAGCCCGGATCTGCGGTACGTGTGGCTCAACGACACGCTGGAGCGCTACGGCGGGCTGCCCCGTGAGCAGCGGATGGGCCGCCGGATGGCGGAGTGCCTGCCGGGGCTGGACACCGAGGCGCTCGAGGCGCAGATGCGGAAGGTGCTGGAGACCGGCAAGCCGGTGATCGACTACGAGTACCGGGGCTGGACGATGGCCGCGCCCCACCGCGAGCACGCGTACTCGACCTCCTTCTTCCGCCTGGACAACGCCGAGGGCCATCCGGTGGCCGTGTGCTACATGGGCATCGACGTCACCGACCGCTGGCGGGCCCGGGAGCGGCTGGCGCTGCTCAACGAGGCCAGCGAGCAGATCGGCAGCACGCTGGACGTCATGCGCACCGCGCAGGAGGTGGCCGACTTCGCGGTGCCCAGGCTCGCCGACTTCGTCACCGTGGATCTGCTGGAGTCCGTCCTGCGCGGCGAGGAGCCCTCGGCACGGCCGACCCGGACCATCCCGGCCTTCCGGCGCGCCGGCCAGGCGTCCATCCACGAGGGCTGTCCCGAGTCCATCGCGGCGCGCGGCGATCCGATCACCATCTCCCCGGCGTCGCCCTTCGCCTGTTGTTTCCTCGAAGGAGAGTCCGTGCTGGATTCGGAGCTGGACGCCTCCTTGCAGGCGTGGAGCGGCGACGACCCGGCCCGGGCGCGGAAGGTGCACGAATTCGGGATGCGCTCCTTGATCGTGGTTCCGATCTGCGCCCGCGGCGCCCTCCTGGGCGTGGCCTCGTTCGTCCGCTCCCGGCATCCGGACCCGTTCGAGGAGGACGATCTGCTGCTCGCCGAGGAACTGGTCGCGCGGGCCGCGCTGAACATCGACAACGCCAGCCGCTACAGCCGTGAGCGCGCCACCGCGCTGGCCCTCCAGCGGAGTCTGCTGCCGCACGCCCTGAGCGGCGGCCAGGCCGTCGAGGTGGCCTCGCGCTATCTGCCCACGGACGCGCGCAGGGGGGTCGGCGGCGACTGGTTCGATGTGATCCCGCTGTCCGGCGCCCGGGTGGCGCTGGTGGTCGGCGATGTGGTCGGGCACGGCATCAACGCCGCGGCCACCATGGGGCGGTTGCGGACGGCCGTGCACACGCTCGCCGATATGGACCTGCCGCCCGAGGAGCTGCTGGCCCACCTCGACGACCTGGTCATCCGGCTCACCGAGGAGGAGTCCGGGCAGGAGGGCGTGGCGGCCGCGGTGCTGGGCGCCACCTGTCTGTACGCGATCTACGACCCGGTCACCCGGCGGTGCACCATGGCGCGGGCGGGCCACCCGACCCCCGCGATCGTGGACCCCTCGGGCGAGGTCACCTTCCCCGCGCTGCCCGCCGGTCCCCCGCTGGGCCTGGGGTCGCTGCCGTTCGAGTCGGCGGAGCTGGAGCTGCCCGCCGGAAGCCTGATCGCCCTCTACACCGACGGACTCATCGAGACCTGCGACCAGGACATCGACGTCGGCCTCGGTCGGCTGAGCAACGCCCTGGGCCAGGCCGTGCTGCCGTTGGAGGAGCTCTGCCGCACGGTCATCGACACCCTGCTGACCTCCCCGCAGACCGACGATGTGGCCCTGCTGCTGGCCCGTACGCACGGTCTGGGCACCGGACACGTCGCCTCCTGGGACCTGCCCTCCGATCCGGCCGTCGTGGCCAGCGCCCGCTCCCTGGCGATGCGCCAGCTCGCCGAGTGGGGTCTTGACGAGCTGATGACCACCACGGAACTGATCGTCAGCGAGCTGGTCACCAACGCCATCCGCCACGGCACCGGCCCCATCCGGCTGCGGCTGATCCGGCACGACGTGCTGATCTGCGAGGTCACCGACACCAGCAACACCTCGCCGCGGCTGCGCCACGCCCGCACCACCGACGAGGGCGGTCGGGGGCTGTTCCTCGTCGCCCAGCTCACCCGCCGCTGGGGCACCCGCTACACCGAGGGCGGCAAGCTCATCTGGGCCGAACAAGACCTCCCAGAACGAGACCTCCCGGAACGAGACCTCCCGGAACGAGACCTCCCGGAATCGGCATGAAGCACGCTCCGGCGCACCCCCGCCCTGTTCATGATCGGCCGACTCCCGCACACTGGCCCTGTGCCAACAGGAGGGGGGCATCCGAGGTGCGGAGGCCGGTCGGCGGCGAGGACCTGTGGGGGCGGCGGCTGGCCTCCCCGTGGTGGCGGGGCGCGATGGCGCTGCCGGCGGGCGCGCTGCCCGCACTGGCCTTCCCCGCGCCCTCGCTGTGGTGGTGGGCGTATGTGGCCCTGGTGCCCTGGCTGCTGCTGATGCGCTCGGCGCCCACCGGCCGCCGGGCGATGCGGGACGGCTGGCTGGGCGGCGCCGGGTTCCTGCTCGCGGTACACCACTGGCTGATGCCGAGCCTGCATGTGTTCATCGTGCTCCTGGCGCTGCTGCTGGGGCTGTTGTGGGTGCCGTGGGGGTGGCTGACGCACCGGCTGCTGCACGGCCGCCCGGGCCCCGGGCGGGTGGCGGCGGCGCTGGTGCTGCTGCCGTCCGCCTGGCTGATGGCCGAGCTGGCCCGGTCCTGGCAGTACCTCGGCGGCCCCTGGGGGCTGCTGGGCGCGAGCCAGTGGCAGGTGGCGCCCGCGCTGCGGCTGGCCTCGGTGGGCGGGGTCTGGCTGCTCGGCTTTCTGCTGGTCCTGGTGAATGTGGCGGTGACCGTGCTGATCGCGGTGGCCCGCGCCCGTACGGTGGCGCTGGCCGGGCTCACCGTGTGCGGCGCCGCGGCGGCCGGGGCGTGGGCCTGGGTGCCGCAGGCCAGGGAGCCCGGGACGGCGCGGGTCGCGGTGGTGCAGCCGGGGGTCGTCCCGGGGCCGGGGCCGCGCTTCGAGCGCAGCGCGGAGCTGACCCGGCAGCTCGCCGGCCGCGGTGTCGACCTGGTGGTGTGGGGCGAGAGCAGCGTGGCCCAGGATCTGACCACCCATCCGGAGCTGGGCCGGCGCCTTGCCGCGCTGTCCCGGACGGTCGGCGCGGATCTGCTGGTCAACGTGGACGCGCGGCGCGGCGATATGCCCGGGATCTACAAGAGCTCGGTGCTGATCGGGCCGAACGGCCCGACGCGGCAGCGCTACGACAAGATGCGGCTGGTCCCCTTCGGCGAGTACATCCCGGCCCGGCCGCTGCTGGGCTGGGCCACCTCGGTGGGCAAGGCGGCCGGTGAGGACCGCCACCGGGGCACCGAGCCGGTGGTGATGAACCTCCCGGGCTCCCTGCGGATCGGGCCGCTGGTGTGCTTCGAGTCGGCGTTCCCGGACATGAGCCGGACCCTGGCGCGGGAGGGGGCGCGGATGCTCGTCGTCCAGTCCTCGACCTCGACCTTCCAGGGGAGCTGGGCGCCCGCGCAGCACGCCTCGCTGGCCGCGCTGCGCGCCGCCGAGACCTGGCGGCCGATGGTGCATGCCACGCTGACCGGGGAGAGCGCGGTGTTCGGGCCGCGCGGCGAGCCGGTGGGCCACCGGATGTCCACCGGCACCAGCGCGGCCACCGTCTACACGGTGCCACTGGGGCAGGGCACCAGCCCGTATGCGCGGATCGGGCCCTGGCCGGTGTACGGGGCGATGGCGGCGCTCGCCGTCTTCTGCGCGGCCGAGGGGAGCCGGGCGCTCAGACGGCGGACGGACCGGCCGTCCGGTCAGCGGCCGGGTCGGGCGCCGGATGAGCGAGCGGACCGGCGGCCGGACCAGCCGTCGGACCAGCCGTCGGGCCGGCGGACAGACCGGCCGACTCCAGGGCGTCCCTGACGACCCGTTCGCACAGCTCATGGGTGCGCAGCGCGTCCTCGGCGCCGATCCGCCGCCCGGAGCGCACCGCCTCCAGGAAGGCGTCGGTGATCTGCTCGATCCCGCGCTGCCGCGCCACCGGCACCCAGTCGCCCCGGCGGCGCACGCTCGGCTGGCCCTTGTGGTCGACCACCTCGGCGAGGTTGAGCACCTGCCGCTTGGTGTCCTGACCGGAGACCTCCAGGACCTCCTCGGTGGAGCCGCTCATCCGGTTCATCACGCCGAGCGCGGTGAACCCGTCCCCGGAGAGCTGGAGCAGCACATGGTGTATCAGCCCGCCGCGGATCCTGGCGCGCACATCGATGTGGTCCACCGGACCGGGCGCGAGGAAGCGCAGCGTGTCGACCACGTGGATGAAGTCGTCCAGGACCAGGGTGCGCGGGTCCTCGGCGAGGCCGACGCGGTTCTTCTGGAGCAGGATCAGATCGCGCGGATGGTCCAGGCACTGGGCGTAGCCGGGCGCGTAACGCCGGTTGAAGCCGACCATCAGGCTCACCCCGCGCTCCTCGGCGAGCCGCACGAGCCGCTCGCTGTCGGCGAGGTGGTACGCGAGCGGCTTGTCGACGTACGTGGGCACCCCGGCCTCGAGCAGCCGGGTGACGAGGTCGGCGTGGACGTCGGTCGGGGCGTGTACGAAGGCCGCGTCGAGCCCGGCCGCGAGCAGCGAGTCGAAGCCGGCGTGGCGCTGCGCGTCCGGGACGCGATAGGTGTCGGCGACCCGCTGGAGGGTGGCGGGGGTGCGGGTGTGCAGATGCGGCTCCAGGCCGGGGCGGGCCATCAGCACGGGCAGATACGCCTTCTGCGCGATGTCGCCGAGCCCGACGCAGCCGACCCTCATGTGTTCTCCCCGGTCTCTTCCGATCACGCCTTCCGCTGTGCCCCCGCAGGATACGTGGGGGTGGGCGGACACCAGTCGGCGATGCCGTCGAAGGAGCGGAGGGCAAGACCGGGGGCGAGGCGGCCGACGGCGGCGATCGCGGCGTCGCGGAGGGCGACGGCGGGGGCACTGGTGAGGGTGATCATGCGGGCGGCGCGTGCCGAGCGGCGCACCACGTCCATCGTGCGGGGCAGCCGGTCGCGGGTGTAGGCGGCCAGCGCGGCGGAGGGGTCGGCGGTGTCGGGGGCCAGGTGGTGGGCGAGGACGACGGCGTCCTCGATGGCCTGGTTGCCGCCCTGCCCCATCGTGGGGGCCATGGCGTGGGCGGCGTCGCCGAGGAGGGCGACCCGGCCCCGGTGGTAGGCGGGCAGCGGCTCGGCCATGTACCGGATGTCATGGCGTGGCACGTCCCCGGGCGCGACGGCGGCGAGGACGTCGGGGACGGGCCGGTGCCAGTCGCCGTAGAGCCGCAGCAGTTCGGACCGCTCGTCGTCCGGGGCCCGGCCGCCGGGCGGGGCGACGG
Source organism: Streptomyces yongxingensis (assembly GCF_055597465.1). Lineage (NCBI taxonomy): Bacteria > Bacillati > Actinomycetota > Actinomycetes > Kitasatosporales > Streptomycetaceae > Streptomyces > Streptomyces yongxingensis. Next base: position 9,605,772 of record NZ_CM145717.1, on the reverse strand, counting down.
CCGCCGCGTAGGCGTAGACCCGGCCGTCCCCCAGCGGCTGGGTGCCCCAGATCCGGCCCCTCCCCCAGGTCTCATGGGGCTCGAACGGCCGGTCGAGGGCGGGGATGACGACACGCCAGGTGGTGAATCCGGCGTAGCGGGGCCCGGGATGGTCCGGGAAGAGCGTGCGGCGGACGGCCGAGTCGATGCCGTCGGCGCCGATGACGAGGTCCGCCTCGTGGTCGCCGTCCTCGGTGGTGACCCGGGCCGGGCGGCCGGCGGCGCCGGGGTCGGCCAGCCGGGCGGCGGTCCCGGTGCGGACCACACCCTCGGGCGGCCGGGAGACGAGCAGGTCGACGAGGGTGGCCCGGTGGAGGAGGACCAGCGGGCCGCCGAAGCGCTCGGCCATGGTGGCGCTGTCCATCCGGGAGAGCCGGCGGCCGCCGGGGGTGCGCAGTCCGCCGCCGCCCTGCCAGGCGGCGAGCGTGCGCACGTCGTCGCCGAGGTCGATGGTGTCCAGGGCGCGCTGGGCGTTGGCGGCGAGCGAGATTCCGGCGCCGACCGGCTCGAGGCGGGCGGCCCGCTCCAGCACGGTGATGGACCAGCCGCGGCGGTGCAGGGCCGCGGCGGCGGTGAGCCCGCCGACTCCGGCACCGATGACGAGGGCACGGGGCTGCCGCATGACTCCTCCAGGTCAACTACAGGTGTAGTACTCACTTACGTTACTACATCCGTAGTACGGATGGCGGATGGGCTTAGGTTGGCCCCATGACCGCTGATCGAACCGCCGCTTCCGCTTCCGGCACCTCCCCGCCCGCCCCCGCGTCCGCCTCCCCGTCCGCCTCCGCGTCCGGCGCCTCCCGCGCCGAGCTGATCGCCGACACCGCGCTGGCGCTGCTGGCCGAGCGCGGGATGCGGGGGCTGACGCACCGTGCGGTGGACGAGGCGGCCGGGCTGCCGCTCGGCTCGACCTCCAACCACGCCCGGACCCGCGCCGCCCTGCTCAAGGCGGCGGTCCGGCGGCTGGCCCAGCGGGAGGCGGAGGTGCTGGCGCCCGACGAGATGCCGCGCCCCGCCGGCGCGGCACCGGACGGAACCGATCCGATCGCGGGGCCGGCCGACGCGCTCGCGCTCGCCCTGCACCGCTCGCTCACCGCCCAGCGCGATCTGCTGATCGCCCGCTACGAGCTCGCGCTGGAGGCGACCCGCCGCCCCGAGCTGCGGGAGTTCTACGACGCCACGGGGCGCGGCTTCCGTGAGCCGCTCGAGGCGATGATGACAGCACTGGGCTCCACCGAGCCCCGGCGGCACGCGCGGTCGCTGGTCGCCTGGTGCGAGGGGCTGATGTTCAGTTGCGCCGCGGGCGCCGACCACGACGCCGTACCCGACCGCGCGGCGCTGCGCACCGGCTTCGAGGAGCTGCTGCGCGGGATGCTCGACGGATAACGCGTGGCGGGCCGGGAGGCCGGACCGCCATCATGACCGCCATGACGACCACAGAACGCGCCGAAGCACCCCGGACCGCCGATGAACGCACCAGCCTGGAGGGGTGGCTGGACTTCCACCGCGCGACCCTCGCCCTCAAATGCGAGGGGCTGGACGACCAGCGACTGCGCGAGGCGTCGGCGCCGCCGTCCGGGCTGACCCTGCTCGGCCTCGTACGACATATGGCCGAGGTCGAGCGGAGCTGGTTCCGGCGGGTGCTCGCCCAGCAGGACATAGCGCCGATCTGGTACAGCGAGGAGGACCCGGACGGGGAGTTCCACCTCACCGACGAGGACACCTCGGAGACCGCCTTCGCCATCTGGCGGGAGGAGATCGCCAAGGCCAAGGAGGCCGCCGCGGGCCGCTCCCTGGACGATGTGATCACCCGCCCCGGCCGCGGGGACTACAACCTGCGCTGGATCTATCTGCACATGATCGAGGAGTACGCCCGCCACAACGGTCACGCCGACCTGATCCGCGAGCGGATCGACGGCGTCACCGGCGACTAGGGGGTGTCCGACGGATCGTGACGCCTGCCGCGGGCCACTCCCCTCCCCGCCCCTTCCCGCGGCATCGATATGCGGCTCCGCCGCGTGGCAGGGGCTTCGCCCCTGAACCCCGGGGTCTGGGGCGGAGCCTCAGTATCGGGAAGGGGCGGGGAGGGGAAAGATCCGCCGGACACCCCATAGCGACCCGAGTCAGGTGGTGCCGTGTCGGATGGGGCCGCAGGGCCGACACCCTGCGGCCCTCACGTGTTTCCGTGGAGGCACCGGGGCAGGTGCGGTAACGCGGCGGCGCCGTATCGGCGGTTGGCCATCGGAGCCCTCCTCGGGGGCGGCGCGCCGCTGAGAACCAGCCATCGCGAGGCAGCTCAGGGCACGCAGTTCCGGATGTGAACAGAAACCATCCGAGCACGTACGAACTCTCGGCGCAAGGCTTCATGCCAGCCACGATCATCTTTCGTTCATCTTCGTGAAGCCGGGAAAGACGGCCGACGCGTGGGGAAAATACGAGGTCAGCGGGGGCGTTCTGCCCGTCGCGGCCACCCCGGGAGGCGAACCGATCACAAAATAATTCGGCCGTACCCCTTGCCAAACCCAGATCGTACGCGTTCGGATTAATTGCGTCGGCGGCGCCCGTGAGACCCACGCCTCCCCATGAAGCCACCTGGCCGCATGGCTGGATCTATACCTCTGCGCCCGCCCGGACCGTGCGATCGCCGTCTGCCACCTCCCCCTCCCCCAGGAGCGAGACATGCTCGACCTCACCTCCGTTGACCTGCTCGACGCGTTCACCCAGGAGCTGAAGCTGTGCAAGCTCAAGCCCGATGAGCACGTCGTCGTCCTGTCCGAGCCCACCAGCCGCGGCGACTACGTGGCGGCCGCCTTCGGCGCGGCCAAAGCCTGCGGCGCGCACGTCATCGCCGCCACGGTCCCCGGCGGCAACCCGTCGCCCTCCGACAGCACCCGCACCGGTGCCGGACCCGGCCTGAGCGCGGTGCTCGGCGACACCGCCGCGCAGGACCTGCTCAAGGCCGCCGACCTCGTCGTGGACCTCACCCGGGAGGGCTTCATCCACGCCCCGCTCCAGCAGGAGATCCTGCGGACGGGCACCCGCATCCTCTTCGTGTGCGACGCCCCCGACGTACTCGTGCGCAATCTGCCGAGCCCGGAGGACAAGGCGGAGGTGCTCAAGGGCGTGAACCTGCTGAAGAGCGCGTCCGTCATGCGGGTGACCTCCGAGGCCGGCACCGACCTGACCATCGAACTCCCCGGCTCCAAGCCGGAGTTCCAAGTGGGCTTCGCCGACGACCCGGGCCGCTGGGACCACTGGCCGAGCACCATGGTCCTGTGCTGGCCGCGGTTCTCCGAGGGCCGGATCGTGCTCTCCGAGGGCGACATCCTGCTGCCGTTCAAGGAGTACGTACGTCAGCCGGTCACTCTGGAGATCGCGGGCGGGAACATCGAGAAGGTGTCCGGTGGCGCCGAGGCCCACCTGCTGAACACCTTCTTCGACGACGCGAACGACGAATGGGGACGCAGCCTGTCCCATATGGGCTGGGGCCTGATGCGCACCGCCGACTGGTTCGCCACCGCCCTGTACGGCAAGGAAGAGCTGATGGGCATGGACGCGCGGGCGTTCGCCGGGAACTTCCTGTGGTCCACCGGACCCCACCCCGTACTGCGGCGCGAATCGTATGCGCACGTCGACATCGCCATGCGCGGCTGCACCGTCTCCGTCGACGACCAGGACGTCGTCACCGCGGGCCGACTCGTCGACTTCTGATCCCGCCGCCGCACCTGCATCTGGAGAGAAGATGGCATCCACCCAATCCCTCGACGTCGTCATCGTCGGCGGCGGGCTCGGCGGAATGACCGCCGCGCTGTCGCTGCGGCAGCGCGGCCATCAGGTGACCGTGCTGGAGCAGGCACCGCGGTTCGGCGAGATCGGCGCAGGCATCCAAACAGCGCCCAACGCGAGCCGGGTCCTGCTCGGGCTGGGCCTGCGCAAGCGACTGGAGGCCATCCGCACCGAGCCCCAGGACCAGGTGCGGCGCCGGTGGAAGGACGGCAGCATCATCGGCCTCACCCAGCTCGGTGACTACTGCAAGCAGCGGTACAACGCGCCGTACTGGCACTACCACCGGGCCGATCTGCACGGTGTCCTCACCGATGCCTGCGTCGAGCCGACCGGCCCCGGCCCGGTGGTCGCACTGCACACCTCGAGCCGGGTCGGCGAACTGGACCGCGGCAACCCCCGTCGCCCCGCTGCCCTGACCGAGGACGGCCGGCGCTTCGAGGCCGACGTGCTGATCGGCGCCGACGGCATACGCTCCCGGGTCCGCGATCTCATGGGCCTCCCGGACACCCTGCTGTTCTCCGGCGAGATGGCCTTCCGGGCCCTCATCCCCGGCGACCTCATCGCCGCCGACCCGGCCACGCGCTTTTTGATGGACCGCTTCCAGAGCACCATCTGGTACGGCCCCGATCGGCACCTGGTCCACTACATGATCCGCGGCGGCGAGTACCTCAACGTCGTCGGCTGCGTCCCGTGCACGGACGAGGTCGCCGAGAGATGGACCGGCTCGGCCACCGCGGAAGACCTGGTGAACGCCTACGAGGGCTGGGACGATCGGGCGGCGGCGATGCTGTCCAAGGCCAAGGAGGACGTGCTCTCCTTCGCCCTCTACCACCGCCGGCGCGACCCGGTCTGGATGGACGGCCGGGTGGCCCTCCTGGGCGACGCCTGCCACGCCATGCTGCCCTACCAGGCCCAGGGGGCCTCCCAGGCCATGGAGGACGCCGCCGTACTGGCCGAAGAACTGGGCCGTGTCAACGCCGACGGCGTCGAGGGCGCGCTGCGACGCTACGTGGACCGGCGAGCCAAGCACGCCGGCATGGTCCAGGACGCCTCGCTGCAGAACAAGACCTTCTACCACTATCCCGACGGCCCGCAGCAGGAGGCCAGGGACGCCCTGCTGCGGCGCGGCTTCGACGGCGAATCCGACGTCTCCTACCACTGGTTGTGGAGCGGCAGCCCGCTCGACGACCCGGACCTGGGCGCCTTCGACTACCGCTTCGCCCGCTGACCAGACCCTCCCCCTCCCTCTCATTCCCCACTCGTCACCCGCCCCCTCCGGGGCCACTTCCCGCTCATCCACCTCGGTGTCGCCCCGCGCGGGCACATCCCCGAACACCCCGTGGAGCGACAGTGAAAACAGGCGACCAGATCGTCCAGGACCTCCCATGGAGATGGGGGGTCCAGGGCAGGATCTTCATCATCGGCGGCCTCGGCTACCTCTTCGACGCCTATGACATCGCCCTCAACGGCTTCCTGATGCCGCTGTTGGGCGACCACTTCCACCTCTCCCTCTCCCAGCGAGGTCTGGTGGCCACCGCGAATCTGGTGGGCATGGCCGTGGGCGCGGTGACCTGGGGCGCGATCGCCGACCGCATCGGACGCAAGAAGGCATTCAGCGTCACCCTGCTGATCTTCGCGCTGTTCTCGGTGGCCGGTGCCCTGGCCCCGAACTACGCGATCTTCCTCGCCCTGCGCTTCGTCGCGGGTGTCGGACTGGGCGGTTGTGTCCCCGTCGACTACGCCCTGGTGGCGGAGTTCTCCCCGACGAAGTACCGCGGACGCGTACTGACCGCGCTGGACGCCTGGTGGCCGATCGGCGTGACCCTGTGCGGTCTGGTCTCGACGGCCATGCTGTCCCTCGAAGGCAACTGGCGGTGGATGCTCAGCGTGATGAGCATTCCGGCGCTGCTGCTGTTCTGGGTGCGAAGGGGTGTGCCGGAGTCGCCCGTCTACCTCAGCAGGAAGGGCAGGGAAGCCGAGGCGCGGGCCGTCATCGACGATCTGGTCGCCCGCACGGGTGCGCCCGTCGAGCCGTACGTCATTCCCGCCCCGGTGCACGAGGCCGGGAGGAACGGCCCCCGCGCCGCCCTCGAACAGCTGCGTGCCGTCTGGAAGTTCAGCCCGCGCATCACCTCCGCCGCCTGGCTGCTGTTCGCCACCGTCATGCTGGTGTACTACGCGGCCCTGAGCTGGCTGCCGTCCATTCTCAAGGAGGAGGGCCTCGGCGACACGGCCGCCTTCATGAGCACCACGCTGATGAGCGCGGTCGGCATCGTCGGCGTCCTGACCTCCACGGTGCTGGTGGACGCGGTCGGCCGGAAGTGGCTCATAGGGGTCTCGGCCCCGATCGCCTCGCTCGCACTGGTGGCGTTCGCGCTGGTGATGCGCATGCCGACGGGTTCCATCGTGGCCATCGCCGCCTTCGGCTTCCTGATGCAGCTGACCATCCCCGCCATGTACGCCTACGTCTCCGAGCTGTACCCGACAACGCTGCGTGCCAGCGGTTTCGGCTGGGCGTCCTCGTTCAGCCGGGCGCTCACCGGCTTCGCCCCGATGCTCTTCGGCTCGGTGATGTGGCCGCTGCTGGGACTGCCGCTGACGTTCGGGGTACTGGCCGTGGCCGTCCTGGGGGCCGTCGTCTGGACGGCGTTCGCGGCGCCCGAGACAAAGGGACGCGACCTCGACGAGGACGACCCGACCGCTGTGCCCGCCCCCGCGTCCCCGGAGCCGGCCGTCGGTCAGCCGGTGCGCTGAAGGGCAGCCCGCCCCGACCGGACTGCCCGGGTCAGCCGTCGAAAAACGACAGGAGAAACATGAAGCCCGCTCCCTTCCAGTACCACCGGGCGCGCGACGTCGAGGGCGCCACGGCACTCCTGGCCGAACTGTCCGACGAAGCCAAGGTCATCGCCGGCGGCCAGAGTCTGGTCGCGATGATGAACTTCCGGCTGGCCCGCCCGGGGCATCTGGTCGACATCGCCGGCCTGCGCGAACTCGACCATCTGGGAGTCGAGGCCGACGGCGGGCTGCACATCGGGGCGCTCACCACCCATCACACGGTGGAGACCGCGCCCGCGGACCGGCTCGGGGCGGGTTTCGAGGTCATCCGCGATGCCATGCGGTGGATCGGCCATCTGCCGATCCGGACCCGCGGCACCGTGGGCGGGAGTATCGCGCACGCCGACTCGACCGCCGAGTGGTGCCTGCTGGCCGTGCTGCTCGACGCCGAGCTCGTGACCCACAGCCCGCGCGGGCGGCGTCGCATCCCGGCCGGTGAGTTCTTCTTCGGCTACTACACCACCGCCCTGGACCCCGACGAGATCCTTCTGGAGATCGTCTTCCCCCGCCCCGCGCCGCACGCGGCGCTCACCGAGTTCGCCGAGCGTCGCGGAGACTTCGCCATCGTCTCCGCCGCGGTCGATCTGGCGACCGACGGCGAGGACATCCGCGGCGGCCGGGTGGCTCTGGGCGGTGTCGCCGCGATGCCGGTACGCGTGCCCGAGGCGGAGGCCGTGCTGGCGGCCGGCGGCTCGTTCCGGGACTGCGCGGAGGCGGCGGCCTCCGCCGTGGATCCGCCGAGTGACGGACACGGCAGCGGCGACTACCGCAAGCACCTCATCCGCAATCTGATCGAGCGAGCCTGTGAGGAGGCGATGTCACGATGACGTCCGCCAAGGACGACCGGCTGGTCGGCAGGTCGGTGGCGCGCCGCGAGGATCCCCGGCTGCTGTCCGGACGCGGCCGTTTCGTCGACGACATCGAGCTGCCCGGCATGCTGCACGCGCAGTTCGTCCGCAGCACGGTCGCTCACGGGACGATCACCGAGATCGATCTGACGCGGGTGCGTCAGGTCCCGGGTGTCGTCGCCGCGTTCACCGCCGCCGACTTGGAGCTGGGTGACATCACCGCCCAGCTCGGCCGCCCGCTCTCGGAGTTCGTGCCGACCGCCATGCCCGTCCTCGCCCGCGACCGGGTCCGCTACGTCGGCGAGCCCGTCGCCGTGGTCGTCGCCCGGGACCCCTACCTCGCCGAGGACGGCCTGGAGGCCGCCAAGGTGACGTACGCGCCGCTGCCGCCCATCACCTGTGAGGAACAGGCCCTCGCCCCCGACGCTCCGCGGGTGCATGCGGAGGCCGCCCGGAACACCCTGGTCGACGTCCGCCTGTTCGCCACCGAGGGCATCGACGAGGTCTTCGACCAGGCTCCGTGCGTGGTCCACGTCGATGTGCGAACCGGCCGCCAGAACGCCCTGCCGCTGGAGACGCGTGGCGCGGTGGCGCAGTGGGACGACCGGGAGGAGCAGCTCGTCCTGCACACCTGCACCCAGACCCCGCATCAGGTGCGGACCGTGGCCTCGCGCTGCCTGCGGCTGGACGAGCGCGCGGTGCGCGTGATCGTCCCGGACATGGGTGGCGGCTTCGGCCTCAAGTGCGTGGTCGGCCGCGAGGAGATCGCCGCCGCGGCGGCCGCGCTGCGGCTCGGCCGGCCCGTCAAGTGGATCGAGGACCGCAAGGACGCCCTGTCCGCCTCGTTCCTCGCCCGGGAACAGCACTACACCGCGCGCGCCGCCTTCGACGCCGACGGCCGGATCCTCGGCCTCGACGCGGACGTGGTGTGCGACATGGGCGCCTACTCCTGCTATCCGTTCACCGCCGGTATCGAGCCGCTGATGGCCTCCGCCGAGATGCCCGGCGTCTACAAGGTCCCCGCCTACCGGGTGCGCGGCCGGGCCATCACCACCAACAAGGCGCCCACCGCCCCCTACCGGGGCGTGAGCCGCCCGAGTTACGTCATGGCCATCGAGCGGCTCATGGAACGCGCCGCCCGCGAACTGCGCCTGGACCCGGTGGAGATCCGGCGCCGCAACGTCATCACCGACTTCCCGTACACCGGCGTCAACAACATCACCTACGACCCCGGCTCGTATCTGGAATCCCTCGACCTGTGCGAGCGGGCACTGCACGAGGCGGGCTGGTACGACCGGCAGGCCGCGGCCACGGCCGAGGGGCGGCACATCGGGATCGGCTACAGCTGCTTCAGCGAGCGCACCGGCTACGGCTCCGCCGCCTTCGCCCAGCGCAAGATGGAGGTCGTGCCCGGGTTCGACCTCGCCGAGGTCCGCATGGACACCAGCGGCGCGGTCACCGCCACCACCGGCACCATCAGCCACGGGCAGAGCCATGAGACGACCATGGCGCAGATCGTCGCCGATACGCTCCACCTCGACCTCGCCAAGGTCAAACTCCACCAGGGCGACACCGACCGCATCACCTACGGCTGGGGCACCTTCGCCAGCCGCTCGATCGCGGTCGGCGGCAGTGCCGTACGTCTGGCGGCGGGCAAGCTCGGCGACAAACTCCGCGCCATCGCCGCCGCCGAGTGGGGCATCCCCCCGGAGGACACCGAACTGGACCGGGGCCGGGTCCGCCGACGCGACGACCCGGATGTCGCACTCTCCTACGAGCACCTGGCCGACACCGCCTATCTCAAATCGCATCTGCTGCCCAAGGACATCGACCCGGGCCTCACCGCCACCGCCGTCTTCGACGTCCACAACGACGGCACCTTCTCCAATGCCACCCACGGGGCGGTGGTGGAACTGCACGAGGGCACCGGGCAGGTGGAAATCCTCGCCTACTTCTGCGTCGAGGACTGCGGTGTCGCCGTCAATCCGCAGGTGGTGGAGGGGCAGTGCCGGGGCGGCATCGCACAGGGGATCTCGGGGGCGCTCTTCGAGCAGATCACCTACGACGCCCAGGGCGAGCCGTCGGCCACCAGCTTCATGGACTACAAGGTGCCCACCGCACACGAGATCCCGGAGGTGGTGATCCACCATCTGGAGACCCCTTGCGCCTTCACCGCGACGGGAGCCAAAGGCGCCGGCGAGGGCGGCACCATCGGGGCCCCCGCCGCCGTACTCAACGCCGTCAACGACGCACTGCGGCCCACCGGCGTCGAACTGGACCACACGCCCATCACACCGGAGACGGTCCACCGTGCCCTGACCCCCCGCACACCGGAGCAGACACCATGAACGACACCACCGGCCTGGGCGACGACGTCCAGCTCATCACGCTCGACGTCAACGGCACGTCATACGAGGTGATCACGGCGCCGCGCCGCACCCTGGTGGACGTGCTCCGCCACGATCTGCGGCTGACCGGCACTCATGTCGGCTGCGAGCACGGGGTCTGCGGGGCCTGCACCGTGCTCGTCGACGGGCTCCCGGTCCGGGCCTGTCTGATGTTCGCCGCCCAGGCGGAGGGAGCGCGGATCACCACCGTCGAATCCCTCGCCGACTCCGGCACCGGTGAGCTCAGCGATCTCCAGCGGGCCTTCACCGCTCACCACGGCCTGCAGTGCGGCTTCTGCACCCCCGGCTTCTTGATGTTGGCCCAGGGCTTCCTCGCGGAGCGGCCGGAGGCGACCAAGGAGGACATCCGGGAGGTCGTCGCCGCGAACCTGTGCCGGTGCACCGGCTACCAGACCATCGTCGAGGCGATCGACGCCTGCGCGACCGCCCGGCGCTCTCAGCGTGCCATGGGCGCCGAGGAGGACTCATGCAACTGATCAATACCGTTTCCGTCAAAGCCGAGCCCGACGCGGTGTTCGCGCTGCTCGGCGACGTCCGGAGAGTGGCGTCCTGTATGCCCGGCGCCGCTCTTGAAGGCCGTGACGGCGATGCCTGGCGTGGTGCGGTCAAGATCAAGGTGGGCCCGATCTCGGCCGCCTATGCCGGCACCGTGCGCTTCCTGGAGGTCGACGCCGAAAAGCGGAGGCTGCGTGTCCACGCCAGCGGCGCCGACACCCACGGCAGCGGCGACGCCGAGGCCGAGGTTTCCCTGGAGGTCCTCCCGGCCGAGGGCGGCGCCCAGCTGAACCTCTCCACCGACCTGGTGATCCGGGGCAAGATCGCCCAGTTCGGCAAGGGAGCCATCGGGGCGGTGTCCGACAGGATCCTCCAGCAGTTCGCCCAGAACCTCGGCGACCTTCTCCTTCAGCAGGACGGCGCGGAAGTGTCCCCCGCCTCCGGCGCGGCGCCCGCCGCGGCCACTCCCGCGGCCGGCGCGGCCGCCGAGGCGCCCGGTGAGCTCAACGGAATGGTGCTGATCGCGGGCCCGCTGCTGAAGAAGTACGGCCCGGTCGCGGCCGCGTTCCTGTTCGGGCTCTCTCAGGGCTGGCTGCTGGGGAGGCGCCGATGAGCGGCGGACTGTACGGCGTCGCCGCCGACCGCACCTACCAGCGGGCCGGCTTCGGTGCCGCGGTGCGGCGCGGCAGCCGTCCGGCGATCGTCGTGGTGGACCTGACCCGCGGTTTCACCGAGGACTCCTACCCTTCCGGTGCCGACCTCTCCGAGGTCGTGGCCGCCACCACCCGCCTGATCGAGGCGGCCCGGCCGGTGGATGTGCCGGTGATCTTCACCGCGATCGCCTACACCGAGGCCGAGGCGTCCGGTGACGCGGTCGCCTGGCTGCGCAAGGCCCCCGGTATGCGCACCTTGGTCGAGGGCAGTGATGCCGTGGCCATCGACCCGCGGCTGCCCATGCGGCCGGGACACGATCCGCTGGTGATGAAGAAGGGGGCCTCGGCCTTCTTCGGCACGAGTCTCGCCGCCATCCTGACCGGTCTGGGCCGCGACACCGTCGTGGTGTGCGGCGCCACCACGAGCGGCTGTGTGCGGGCCACCGTGGTCGACGCCGTCCAGTCGGGCTTCCCGGTGCTGGTGCCCCGTGCCTGCGTGGGTGACCGGGCCGAGGGGCCGGCGGACGCGGCGCTCTTCGACATCCAGGCTAAGTACGGCGACGTCGTCACCCTCGAGGACGCCGTCGGCTACATCGGCTCCGTTCCCGCCCCGGCGGCTCCTGACGCGGCCCGGCGTTCCCACCGACGAGGAGACAGCACATGACACGGCGTTCGGTCCTGCAGAGCGCGCTCGCCGATCTGGCCGATGTGCCGGCCACGAGCCGGTGGGTGCGCTCCGGAGAGGTACGGCTGCACGCCCTCGACTACGGCGGCGACCTGCCGGCGCTGGTCGTCCTGCCCGGTATCACCAGTCCCGCGGTCACCATGGACTTCGTGGCACGCGAACTGACCGACCTGGTCAGGCCGGTGGTGCTGGACGTACGCGGCCGGGGTCTGTCCGACGAGGGCGACGGCTACGGGCTGGAGGAGTACGCCGAGGACACCGAAGCCCTCATCACCCACCTCGGCCTCGACCGTCCGCTGCTCCTCGGTCACTCCATGGGCGCGCGGATCGCGGCGGCCGTCGCGGTGCGTGCCAAGGTGCCCCTGCGCGGCACCGTGCTGGCCGATCCGCCGATGAGCGGCCCGGATCGCGGACCCTACCCCACCACCCGGGAGGTGTTCCTGCGGCAACTCTCCGAAGCCCGGCGCGGAACGGACGCCGACGAGGTGGCCGCCTCCTGGCCCACCTGGCCGCGGCGGGAACAGGAGCTGCGGGCCCGCTGGCTGTCCAGTTGCGCCGAGGAGGCCATCGTGGCCACGCACCACGGCTTCGAACACGAGGACTTCTTCGACTGGTGGCCCCGGGTGCCCGGACCGGCCCACCTGCTCTACGGAGCCGACAGTCCCGTCGTGACGGCGGAAGGGGCGCGGGAGGCCGCCGGGAGCAATCCGTCGGTGCCGCTGCACGAGATCCCCGGCGCCGGCCACATGATCTTCTGGGACGCCCCGGCCACCGCCACCGCGACGCTCCGCGACGCGCTGCGGACCATCCTCTCCCCGGCCGCCTGACCGGTGCCCGCTGCCCCGTTTCGGAGGACCAATCCCATGGCAGACCATCACATCGGGCTGATCGTGCCCAGCTCCAACCTGACGATGGAGACCGAGCTTCCCCGGATGCTCACCGCACGGGAGTCCATCGCCTCCCACGACCGCTTCGTCTTCCACACCAGCCGGATGCGGATGAAGCACGTCACCCCGGACGAGCTGCGCGCCATGAACGCGCAGACCGAGCGGGCCGCCCTCGAACTGGCCGACGCGCGGCCCGACGTCGTCGCCACCGCCTGCCTGGTCGCCATCATGGCGCAGGGGCCGGGTCACCACTGTGTGGCGGAGGCCGACATCACCTCCGCGCTGCGGGCCGAGGGCTCCCAGGCGCCCGTGGTCTCCAGCGCCGGCGCCCTGCTCAGCGGCGTCGAGGCGCTCGGCGCCCGCCGGGTCGCGATCATCACGCCGTATATGAAGGAGCTCACCGCCAAGGTGGTCGACTACATCGAGGACGCCGGTATCGAGGTGGTCGACGCGCTCAGCCTCGAAGTTCCGGACAACCTGGCGGTGGCCCGTCTGGACCCCGCCGATCTCCGTGAGCACTGGCGCCGCCTGAACCTGGGCAGGGCCGACGCGCTGGTGCTGTCGGCCTGCGTGCAGATGCCGTCGCTGGCGTCGATCCAGCCCGTCGAGGACGAGGCGGGGCTGCCCGTGCTGTCAGCGGCCACCTCCACCGCGTTCCGCATCCTGACGGAGCTCGGGCTGCCGCCCGTCGTGCCCGGCGCCGGGAGCCTGCTCGGCGGTCAGGTCTCCCGCCCGGCCGGGAGCGGCTCCGGAACGACGGCCGGGCGGAGCTCCGGCGGTACGGGACCGATCCACCTCGGTACCGGTCGGTGAGCCTGCGGCCGGGGCCGGAGGGTGTGCCGGCGCCCGCCCCGCTATCCCTCGGCGTCAACCGTGCGTGCTTAAGTAGGTTCTATGACTGACCCGACCCCGTCCGCCGAGACCCGCCCGGCGGCTCCCACTGCCCTGACAGCCGCGCCCGGCTATCAGGTCCGCCGTCTCTACCAGGCGTATCTCGCCGTGTGGGCACGGGAGGTGGACCCAGTCCTCACCGGCCCTCAGTTCGCGGTGCTGCAGACAGTGGAAGCCCATCCGGGCCAGGACCAGCGCTCCATGGCCGCCGCCGTCGCCCTGGACACCTCCACCATGGCCGACGTGGCTCGCCGGCTGGAGAACCGTGGTCTGCTCGCCCGGCGAACCGCGGCTGCCGACGGCCGTCGCAAACTGCTCTACCTGACCGACGCGGGCCAAGAGGCGCTCCGGGAGGCGAACCACCGGGCGCGCAGGCTCGACAAGATCCTCCTGGAGTCCTTCGACGAGGCGGAACGCGAACGGTTCGTCGTCAAGCTGAAGGCGCTCGCCGACCGCTGGGAGGAACTGGCGGAGGCGGCATAGCCGTCTGCCGCGCCTGGGCACACGGCCCACCCCCGCTACCCGGCGAGGGTCTTCCGGGCGCCGGACCTTCAGTCCTCGACGGCGCCCTCCAGGACCAGCGTCAGCCGCAGGATGGCCGCCCGCACCCCGTCGCCGTACGGATCCTCGCCGAGCGCGCCGGCGGCCTCGCGCGCCAGCGCCAGCTGGCCCCGGGCCGCCTCCTCCTGCCCCAGCTTCAGATGGCTCGCGGCCACGTTGAGGTGGAGGGAGGGCAGGAACGCCCTCGGCACCAGCGCCCCGGTGAGCGCGTCGGCGGCGGCGAGCGCCCGCAGGTCCCAGATCAGCTCGTCGAGCGGGTCGTCCTGGGTGTCGGCCAGATAGTGGGCGAGGGCGCAGCGGTGGAAGGGGGCGCCGTCCCGTTCGATCTCCCGCCACAGCGCGGCGAGGCGATTGCGCGCCTCCTCCCGGTCGCCGCCCCGGTGCAGCATGACCGCCTGCCCGATCCGGGTGAGTACGGCATCGCCCTCCGGCGCCTGCTGCCGCGCTTCCGCCATCGCCGCCTCCCGTCTTTCGAAACGACGCTAGCCGCTCGCGCCCGCGCCGCTCGGCGTGTCGTGGCGCGGCGGGGCCTTAAGGGGTGTCGTCCGGCGCGCCGTAGCGGCGGGCCAGTTCGGTGACGGCGCGGGCGACGGCCGACCGCAGCTCGGGCGGGCCCAGCACCTCGGCGTCGGTGCCCAGCCGCAGCATGTCGTGGACCGCGACCGGCAGCGACTCCACCGGGAGGACGACACGCCGTCGCCCCTCGGCGTCGGGCGCGCCCGCAGCGGCCACCGCCTCCGCGCCCACCGCCCCGAACTGCATCGGGAGCAGCTTCATCCCGCGCTCGGAGAGCAGGAGTTCGGCCTCGCCCTGGAAGCGCATGGACTCCAGCCGGCGGGACGACTCCGCCCAGGAGGCGGCGAGGTCGAATCCGGCGGGCCGCTCGAAGACCTCCTCCAGCACCTCGGCGTCGAGGATCCGCGCCACCCGGTAGCTGCGCACGGATTCCTCGACCCTCGCCACCAGGTACCAGATGCCGCCCTTGAGGACGAGGCCCAGCGGGCACAGCTCCCGCCGCACCTCGCCGCGCCAGCGGCGGTAGTGCACCCGCAGGACGCGCCGCTCCCATACGGCCTCGGCGGCCGCCGCCAGATGGGGCACCGGCTCGGCGTCCCGGAACCAGCCCGGCGCGTCGAGGTGGAAGCGCTCCTGGATGCGCCGGGACCGCTCCCCCAGCTCGGCCGGGAGCGCGGCCCGCAGCTTGAGCTGGGCCGTGGTGAGGTGGGCGCCCAGGCCCAGCTCGGCGGCCGGGCCCGGCATCCCGGCGAGGAAGAGCGAGTCGGCCTCGTCGCCGGTGAGCCCGGTCAGCCGGGTGCGGTATCCGTCGAGCAGCCGAAAGCCCCCGGCCGGGCCCCGGTCGGCGTACACCGGCACCCCGGAGGCGCTCAGCGCCTCCACATCGCGGTAGACGGTGCGCACCGAGACCTCCAGCTCGGCGGCGAGCTCGGGCGCGGTCATCCGGCCCCGGTTCTGCAACAGCAGGAGCAGTGAGAGGAGGCGGTCGGCGCGCATGCGGTCCATTGTGGCCGCCGTACCTGACAGAAGATGTCAGGTACGGCGGCCAGAGTGGTTCCCGCAGCCGATCCCGGCCCCGGAAAGGATCCACCATGACCACGCACACCACCGGCCACTTCACCTACGCCGACTGGCAGGAGTCCGCCCTCGAGGAGGCCGAGGGCGGTGCCAAGCTGGCCCGGGCCGTGGTGACGAACGCCTTCTCGGGCGGTATCGAGGCACCGCGGACCAGCTGTCAGTACGCCATCACCTATCTGTCCGACAAGACCGGCGTCTGCTGCGGCTACGAGCTGCTGACCGGCACCCTGGACGGGCGCGCGGGCAGCTTCGTCGTGGTCCAGCACGGCGGCTGGGGTGAGGACGCCGCCGTCCACTGCACCTTCGAGGTGGTGCCCGGGTCCGGCACCGGCGAGCTGACCGGGCTCACCGGATCGGGCACCTTCTCCGCCGTCCAGGGGGAGTCCGAGACCCCCTACAGCTTCGACTACACGCTCTGACCCCGGTCAGGCGCCGAGGTCCGGGATCCGCCAGTCGATCGGGGTGTGGCCCTGGGCCTTGACCGCCTCGTCGATCTGGGTGAAGGGGCGCGACCCGAAGAACTTCTTCGCCGACAGCGGGGACGGGTGGGCCCCCTTCACCACCGCGTGCCGCGACGCGTCGATGAGCGGCAGCTTCTTCTGGGCGTAGTTCCCCCAGAGCACGAAGACGGCCGGATCGGGGCGCGAGGCCACCGCGCGGATCACCGCGTCGGTGAACTTCTCCCATCCCTTGCTCTTGTGGGAGTTGGCCTCGCCGCCCCGGACCGTCAGCACCGCGTTGAGCAGCAGCACACCCTGCTCGGCCCAGGGCATCAGATAGCCGTTGTCGGGCACCGGGTGGCCGAGCTCCTCCTGCATCTCCTTGAAGATGTTCCGCAGCGACGGCGGGGTTTTGACGCCCGGCCGCACCGAGAAGCACAGACCGTGGCCCTGGCCCTCGCCGTGGTACGGGTCCTGCCCGAGGACGAGCACCTTCACCTGGTCGAACGGCGTGGCCTCCAGGGCGGCGAACACCTCCTCGCGCGGCGGGTACACCGGCCCCTTGGCCCGCTCCTCCTCGACGAACTCGGTGAGCTCCTTGAAATACGGCTTCTCCAGCTCCTCGCCGAGGACCCCGCGCCAGGACTCGGGCAGCACATAGGGCACGTCTTCAACCTCCGGTCGGTGTTTCCGTCTTACGGACACAGAACCTACCGGCGGCCGCCGACAACGCCTCACACGCTCCCGGGCCACTTCGGCGGCGCGGGGCCGGACCGGGCGCCGGTCAGCCGAGCCCGGCGCCCAGGAGGATGCCGCCGTCCACGACGAGCGTCTGGCCGGTGACCCACGCCGACTGGTCGGAGGTGAGGAACGCGGCCGCGCCCCCGATGTCCTCCGGCGCGCCGAGCCGCTTCAGCGGATAGGCCGCGGCGGCCTCCTCCTCCCGCCCCTCGTACAGGGCGGTGGCGAACTTGGTCTTCACCACCGCCGGAGAGATGGCGTTGACCCGCACCCGGGGGGCGAACTCCTGGGCGAGCTGCACCGTGAGGTTGATCATGGCGGCCTTGCTGACGCCGTACGCCGCGATGAACGGCGAGGACGACATCCCGGCGAGCGAGGCGATGTTGACGATCGTGCCGCCGTTCTCCTGCTGCCATGCCTTCCAGGTCCGCTGGGCGAAGCCCAGTGCCGAGACGACATTGGTCTCGAAGACCTTACGGATCACATCGAGGTCGAGATCGGCGATGGGCGAGTAGACCGGGTTGGTGCCGGCGTTGTTCACCAGGTGGTCGACGCGTCCGAACGCCTCCATCGCCCGCTCCACGGCGGCCGCCTGGTGCGCCTGGTCATGGGCCTTCCCGGCGACGTAGATCGCGCGGTCGGCCCCGAGCCGCTCCACGGCCTCCTTGAGCGCGTCCTCGTTGCGCCCGGTGATGCACACCCGGTCGCCACGGGCCACCATCGCCTCGGCGATGGCGTAGCCGATCCCCCGGCTCGCCCCGGTGATGAGCGCGGCCTTGCCGCTGTCCTGTATCTGCGCGGTCATGTGGTGCGTGACTCCTGATCAGTTGAGCGGGCCGCCGGCCACGTACAGGACCTGGCCGGAGACGAAACCGGCCGCCTCGCCGGTGAAGAAGGCGATCGCGTTGGCGATGTCGGCGGGCTCCCCGACGCGCTGCACCGGGATCTGGCTCGCGGCCGCCTTCTGGAAGTCCTCGAAGCCCATGCCGACGCGCTCGGCGGTCGCGGCGGTCATGTCGGTGGCGATGAAGCCGGGCGCCACGGCGTTGGCGGTGACGCCGAACTTGCCGAGCTCGATGGCGAGGGTCTTGGTGAAGCCCTGCATTCCGGCCTTGGCCGCGGAGTAGTTGACCTGGCCGCGGTTGCCCAGCGCCGAGCTGCTGGAGAGGTTGACGATCCGGCCGAAGCCCGCGTCCACCATGTGCTTCTGGCAGGCGCGCGACATCAGGAACGCGCCGCGCAGATGCACGTTCAGCACGGTGTCCCAGTCGGACTCGCTCATCTTGAACAGCAGATTGTCGCGGAGCACACCCGCGTTGTTGACCAGGATCGTCGGCGCGCCGAGCTCCTCGGCGACACGCGCGACGGCGGCCTCGACCTGCTCGGCGTCCGACACATCGCAGCCCACGGCGATGGCCTTGCCGCCCGCCTCGGTGATCTTCTCCACGGTGGCCGCACAGGCCCCCTCGTCGAGGTCGAGCACGGCGACGACGCGGCCCTCCTCGGCCAGGCGCACGGCGGTCGCCGCGCCGATGCCGCGGGCCGCGCCCGTCACGATGGCAACGCGCTGCTCGGTGGTGGACATGCGGGTTCTCCCTCGCATCGATGGCGGCTCACCGTCCCGGTCCCGGGAGTGAGCAACCGCTTAGTCTCTCCTGCGCACGAGACGCTATGAGGCCCGCCACCGCCTGTCAACGACCGCCCTTATGTGCTCGCTCACCTCCGCGCGCTTTGAGCCGATGCGTCACCGCACCAGCAGGTCGAGCAACCGTTCGAGCTCCGCCTCCGCGTCCGCCGTCAGGCCCGTGTGCACCGGCCCCGGCTGGACCACCGTGGAGCGCGGTGCCACGAGCCAGCGGAAGCGCCGTCCCGCGTCCTCCCCGCCCGCCTGACCGGCCCGCTCTCCCCCGCCGCAGACACACTCCACCGCGCGCAGCGCGGCCCGTACCGCGGGCACGTCCGCCGACGGGTCCAGCGCGCGCAGCCGGTCCTCGTCCAGATGGACCCGGGCCGCCACGAAGGACGTGGCGCGGCAGTAGACGACCACGCCCGCGTTGATCAGCTCACCGCGCTCGACTCGGGGGACGACGCGCAGCACGGCGTATTCGAAGACGTCCCGGCCGTTGTGGAACCCGCTCACCGCGCCGCCTTTCCGTCGACCCACACCCGCAGCCACTCGGGGGCCTTGGACGGCCCCTCACCGGCGCGCTCCCCGAGCGTGATCCTCTGCTCCACCGTGGCCGCCCGCTCCAGCAGCACCTCGACATAGGCGCGGCGCACCGCGTCCGGGCCGTCGAAGCCCGGCTCGTCGGTCAGCCATTCGTCGGGGACGTCCGCCACCACCTCGGTGAGCAGCTCCTCGGTGATCCGCGGCGCCAGGGCCCGGCCGGCCGCGGCGATGTCCGGTGCGAACGGCGCGAGGACGTGGTCGGAGGCGTCGTACGGCTTGGTGGCGGCCTTGTCCAGCCCGCGCCAGCCGTGGTGCCAGATCATCGTGGCGCCGTGGTCGATGAGCCAGAGCTGCCCGTGCCAGACCAGCATGTTGGGGTTGCGCCAGGAGCGGTCCACATTGCCGATGAGCGCGTCGAACCACACGACCCGGCCGGCCTCCTCCGCGCCCACCTCGAAGGCGAGCGGGTCGAAGCCGAGCGACCCGGGGAGGTAGTCCATGCCGAGGTTGAGCCCGCCACTGGCCTTGAGCAGCTCCTGCACCTCCTGGTCCGGTTCGCTCAGACCGATCACCGGATCCAGCTGGATCCGCACCAGATCCGGCACTCGCAGCCCCAGCCGGCGGCCCAGCTGACCACAGACGACCTCTGCGACGAGGGTCTTGCGACCCTGCCCGGCCCCGGTGAACTTCATGACGTAGGTGCCCAGATCGTCGGCCTCGACGATGCCCGGCAGCGATCCGCCCTCGCGCAAGGGCGTGACATACCGGATCGCGGTGACTTCGGTCAACATTTTCCCAGGCTATCCGACTTACTGACCTTGCAATCCACGATTGGCTCCAGGCAGGCACAAACCGAGGAATCCGCCGCCATAAGCCCTGGGGAGCAGTGCTGTGATCTTCATCGTTGTGCCCTCTGAGCGAGGTCCTCTATCAGCTCGGGGAGCCGCTCGAACTGGGCGGGGTCGGCCAGGGCCGAGCCCAGGGAGACGGCGGCGGCTCCGGCGTCGAGGAACTCCAGGGTGTTCTCCAGGCCCATGCCGCCGGTCGCCACGAAGCGAGCCTCGGGGAACGGGCCGGCCATCGAGGTGATCCAGCCGGACCCGAGGTCGGTGGCAGGGAAGGCTTTGAGCCAGGTCAGGCCGAGCGCTTGGGCCTGCTGGATCTCGGTGGCGGTCGCCACGCCCGGCAGATGCGGCAGGCCCGCGGCGAGCGAAGCCTCCGCGATCTCGCGGGAGAAGCCGGGGGCGACGGTGAAGCGTGCCCCGGCCGCCACAGCGCGCTCCACGCGGTCGAGGGTGGTCACCGTGCCGGCGCCCACCGCGGCGCCGCGCTCCTCGCCGGCTGCCACCGCGGCCCTCAGCGCCGCTACCGCGTCATCGCTCTGGACGGGCACTTCGACGAGCCGGATGCCGACGTCCCAGGCCCGCCGGGACACCTCCACGGTGCGTCGCGGGTCGAAGCCGCGCAGGATCGCCATGAGCGGGAGGGCGTCGAACGCCTCCTCGAACAGCCGGTCGTACGCGGTCATGGGGTTGTTCGTCATTGGGTCCAGCCAAGTGCTCGGGAGATGGATTGGGCGGTGGTCCGGATCGTCGGCAGCAGCTCTCGCAGCCGGGCGAGGTCCACCTGCGCTTTGAGCGCCGTGACGGACAGGGCGGTGCGCACCGCGCCCGTGCCGTCCCGGACCGGGAGGGCAACGCAGTTGATGAAGGGCTCGTACTCTCCGTCGTCCACCGCCCAGCCGCGCTCGCGGATCTCGCGCAGTTGGGCGGCGAAGTCGTCGGCGTTCGTCACCGTCGTGTCGGTGAACCGCTCGTAGGAGTAGCCGTCCAGGACATGGGCGCGTTCCTCCGCGGGCATATAGGCCAGGATCACCTTGCCGACGCCGGAGGTGTGCAGCACGACTGGCTTGCCGATCTGCGCGTACAGCCGTACTCCACCCTGCGGGTCGACCTTGTCGACGTAGAAGACGCGGCCTTCCTCGACGGTGGCGATGTGCACGGTGAGGCGGAGCTTGCGGCCCAGCTCCAGCAGGTGCGAGTGGGCGATGGTGCGCAGATCGAACTGTTCGAGTGCGGACTGCGCCAGGCCGGCCAGCCGGTAGCCGACGGCGAACGAGCCGTCCTCCCGTCTGCGGGCGAGCCCGCCCTGGCACAGGTCCTGCAACAGGCGCAGCGCCGTGGTCCGGTGGACGCCCAGGCTTGCGGCGACGTCTGTCGGATGCCGGGGGCTCTCGCTGATCAGCTCCAGGACACGGATGGCGCGTTCCACGGTCTGGCTCATCGGGCGGCCTCCGCTGTACGCAGGACGGTGGCGTCCGCGTGGTCCCCGACCGCGCCCAGGGCGAAAGCGGCCAGCCGGTGGCCGAGCCGCAGCCGGTCGGCCGGCCCGGCGCCGCGCAGCCAGGCGGAGAGGTAACCGGCCGCGAAAGCGTCCCCCGCGCCGACGGGTTCGACCACCTCGACCGGGCTCGCGGGGACGAAGACGGCCGGGCCGCCCCCGGGCGGGAAGTGCGTGGCGCCGACGGCCGCGTCTTTCACCACCAGACCCACCCCGGGCCCGACCAGCTCTCGCGCCTGCTCCGCGGTCTCGGCTCCCCAGACGTGCTGGGCCTCGTCCAGGCCGACGAAGACGACGTCCGCCCGACGTGCCAGGGCGAGCAGCGGTCCGGCGGCCTGCCGCGTACTCCACAGGGCGGCGCGGTAGTTGACGTCGAACGAGCAGCGCGCCCCGGCCGCACGGGCGCGTTCGAACAAGGCTGTCGACGTCGCGGCACAGCCGTCCGACAGGGCAGGAGTCACCCCGGACAGGTGCACCAGGCGCGCGGTGGACAGCGGGAGGCTGTCGAGACAGGCAGGGGTCATCCTGGAGGCGGCCGAGCCGGTCCGGTAGTAGTGCACCCGGGTGCCCTCCGGACCGGGGTCCTTGAAGTACACACCGGTCGGTGCCGAGCGGTCCCGCTCGACGTGGCCGACATCGACGCCTGAGCGAGCGATCGCGGACAGCACCTGCTCCCCCAGTGGGTCGGCGCCCACTCGGCTCGCCCACGCGGTGCGGTGGCCGAGGTCGGAGAGGTACTGCGCGACCGTCGACTCGGCTCCGGCGACCCGGATAGCCGCATCGCGTGCGGTGGCGAGACGCTCACCCGGCGCGGGGGCCACCAGGACCATCGCCTCACCGAGGCACAGCACTTCGGGCTCTGACACTTCTTCTCACACCTCTGTGTACTCGATGTCGGCCGGTGCGCGGCCGTCGCCGGCGCCGCTCCTGAGCTCCTCGCGGCGCAGGGCGCGGGGCGCGGTCTCCGGAAGCAGCAGCACCGACACGGCGGTGACGATTCCCGACAGGGCCATGTATCCGGCGAGCAGCCATGGGCTCCCACCGCCCGCGTGCACCAGCAGGGTGGCGATGAACGGCGCCGTGCCGGAGAAGAGTACGGCGGTGGTTTCGCGGGCCAGGACCAGACCGGTGTAGCGGACTTCGGTGAGCAGCAGCTCCGAGAAGAACGAACCCGCCGGGGCGAAGATCATCGAATTGAGCATGACGGCGAACCCGAGGATCACGGCCATCACGATCAGTGGCGTCGACTTCGTGCCCACCAAGAGCCAGAACGGTCCGGCGAACGCGGCGACGGCCAGACCACCGGCGATCATCAGCGGGCGCCGGCCGATCCGGTCGCACAGCCAGCCGCAGACCGGCACACCGACGATGGAGACGGCGGAGGCGACGGTGATGGCGATGACCGCCACGTTGTCCGGCAGCCCCAGTTCCTGGGTGGTGTAGGCGGGCAGGTAGCCCTGGATCGAGTACGAGGCGATGGCGGTGGCACAGCCGGCGCCGATCATGAGCACAATCCGCCGGCCGTGGTGGCGGACCGCCTTCACCAAAGGGGCCTTCTCCGTCTTGCCCTCGGCCACGGCGTCCTTGAAGCTCTCGCTCTCCTCGGACATGTACCGCAGGACGATGCCGCCGATCACCACGAGCACCGAGGCGAGGTAGGGCAGCCGCCATCCCCAGTCGAGGAACTGCTCCTGGGGCAGCGAGGAGACCACCGCCATGGATCCGGACGCGCACACCACGCCCAGGAACTCGCCGGCGCCGGGCAGCGACGCGTAAAAGCCGCGATTGCCCGGCTTGGCGCTCTCGGTGGTCCACACATAGGCGCCGCCGAGTTCGGCGCCGACACCGAGTCCCTGAAGGATCCGGCAGGCGACGAGCAGCGCCGGGGCCCACACGCCTATCTGCTCGTAGGTCGGGAGCACGCCGATGGCCAGGGTGCCGAAGCCCATCATCAGCAGCGTCACCATCAGCACCGGTTTGCGTCCCCAGCGGTCGCCGAAGTGAGCCAGGATCAGCCCGCCGACGGGACGTGCGGCGAAACCGACGGCGAACGTGGCGAACGAGGCGAGAGTGGCGACGAACTCGGACTCACCCGAGAAGTAGATCTTGTTGAACACCAACGCCGCGGAGGTACTGAACAGGAAGAAGTCGTACCACTCCAGGACAGATCCGACCACAGCGGCCACGGCGTTGCGGCGCCGCGCCGTGCGCTGGGAATGGTGGCCGACTGTCTCGGCCACAGGGCTGTCCGGCATGCGTGCTCCTTTGCACGGCAGGTGTCCTGCCAAAGTGTTTCGGCGCAGTCAACCTCGTACCGAGCGATATACACACCAGTTGTGCACATATTGCACGCAGGGCCGGCGAACTGGCCGGCACCGGCATCCAGGCCGCCCACGTCGGCATCGACGTGTCGTACCGGCTTCCCGCCGCCTCCTCGTCGAACCCCGCCCCGCAGTGGCTCACGTGCTGCCGCGTCCTCCGACAGACGGCCGGGCGCCACCGTCTCCTTGGACCCGCGATCTCTGCCCCGGCCCGCACGGCGAGATCGGGCGCGGCCGACAGGGCCGGCGGGCGGCGGATGCCGCCGGGACACACCGGCTCACACCCCGTAACCTCCGTCGACGTCGAGCATCTGACCGGAGATGAAACCGGCTCGGTCCGAGGCCAGGAAGCACACGGCCTCGGCGATGTCGCTCGCCGACCCGAACCGCCGCAGGGGGATATTGCCGCGGGTGACTTCCAGGGCCCGTTCATCCAGGTCCCCCGAACCGATCAGCCGGGCGGCCATCCCGTCGAGCAGCATTCCGGGGCCCACACAGTTGGCACGCACCCCGAACCGGCCCTCCTCCGCGGCGAATCCCCGCACCAGCGCCTCGACGGCCCCCTTCGGCCCGGCGGAGAGACCGTCCCGGACCGGGAAGCGACGGGTGGCAGCCGTGGTGACCGCGACGATGCCGCCCTTGGCCGCGCGCAGCCGTGGCAGGGCCGGCCGCACCAGGTTGAAGAAGGCGATCGCGTCCTCCTCGATCTGCTGTCGGAACCGGTCCGGCGTCACCCGGCTCAGATGCACCATGGGCACATGCGGTCCGGCCGCGTAGACGAGCGTGTGGATGCGGTCGAAGCGGTCCGCCACCTCGTCCAGGAAGCGTGCCGTCGCGTCGGCGTCCGACAAGTCCAGCGGCCAGGCGGACGCCCGGACACCCGTCGCCTCGGCCTCCTCGGTCAGGGCGATCGCGGCCTCGGCGTTCTTCCGGTACGTCAGCGCCACATGGCTGCCGCGCCCGGCCAGCATGCGGGTGATGGCGGCTCCGATGCCACCGGTGGCACCAGCGATCACGGCCACACCCGGTCGGTCGGCGAAGTCCCGCATCGGATTCTCCTGCCTCTTGTTCCCGACCGCCGGCTACCGAGCCGGCGCTTGGTCGGACGAGGTGCGTCGTTCAGCGCACCCATCCAGCGAGGAGTGAGCCGCGGTCACACCGCGCAGGTCGATGACGTTGGCATTCCAGCGGTGTCTTCCGCGCCGGCCTGATGGCCCCTCCTCCGGCCTCGCTTCCGAGCGGTCATCGTGTGCCGTAGACCGGCTGTGGGATGTCCGAGGCGGCGAGCAGCCCCAGCACCGCCTCGCCGGCCTCCGCCGGACTCCACCGGGCCCCTTTGTCGGCGGCCGGACCGGGACGCCAGCCCTCCATGACGGTGATCCGGCCGCCCTCCGCCTCGAAGACCCGTCCGGTGACCCCCGCGGAGGCGGCGGATCCCAGCCAGACCACCAACGGGGAGACGTTCTCCGGGGCCATCGCGTCGAATCCGCCCTCGGCCGGCGCCGCCATCGTCTCGGCGAAGGTGTGCTCGGTCATGCGGGTACGCGCGGCCGGGGCGATCGCGTTGACCTGGACGCCGTACCGGCCCATCTCGGCGGCGGCGACGAGCGTGAGGCCGACGACTCCGGCCTTCGCGGCGGAGTAGTTGCCCTGGCCGACACTGCCGAGCAGCCCGGCGCCCGAGCTGGTGTTGACGACGCGCGCCCGGGGCGTTCGGCCGTCCTTCGCCTCGGCACGCCAGTGCGCGGCAGCGTGCTTCAGCGGCAGGAAGTGGCCCTTGAGGTGGACCCGCATGACGGCGTCCCAGTCGTCCTCGTCCAGATTGACCAGCATCCGGTCACGGAGGAACCCGGCGTTGTTGACCAGGGTGTCGAGCCTCCCGAACGCCTCCAGGGCGGTGGCGATCAGCGAGGCGGCACCGTCGGTGGTCGCGATGTCACCGCCGTGCGCGACCGCCTCGCCGCCCGAGGCCACGATCTCGTCCACGACCCGCTGGGCCGGGCCATCCCCTTCCGCACTCCCGTCCAGCCCCACGCCGAGATCGTTGACCACCACCTTCGCCCCCTCGGCGGCGAGGGCGAGTGCATGGGCCCGGCCCAGTCCGCGGCCGGCTCCGGTGACGACGGCGACGCGTCCGGCGCAGATTCCGGTCATCTTCATGTCTCCTTGTTGACGGTGGCGGCGTCGAGGAAGGCGGGGCGTTCCCCGCCGCCGTGGACGAGCAGGCTCGCGCCGGAGATGTACGCGGCGCGGCCGGAGGCGAGGAAGACGCAGGCGTCGCCGACCTCGGAGGGCTCCGCGAGGCGCCCGAGCGGTACGGTGCGGCCGACGGCCGCGACGCCCGCCTCGTCTCCGTAGTGCAGAGGGGAGAGTTCGGTGCGGACCATGCCGAGGACGAGCGTGTTGATCCGTATCGTCGGTGCCCACTCCACGGCCATGGTGCGGGCGAGGCTCTCCAGTCCCGCTTTGGCGGCGCCGTAGGCGGCGGTGCCCGGGGAGGGGCGGGTGCCGCTGACGCTGCCGATCATGGTGATCGAACCGCCTGCCGCCTGGCGGCTCATCACCTCGTACGCGGCGAGGGAAGCGGTGAGCGGAGTGAGGAGATTCAGCTCCAGGACTCGCGCATGGCGCTCGGGCCCGCCGTCGGCCAGCATCCGGAACGGCGCCCCTCCGGCGTTGTTGACGAGAGCGTCCAGCCGTCCGTGGTCGGCGGCCACCTGGGCGAAGAGTTCCCGTACGGCCGCCGGATCGCGCAGGTCGACAGGGACGAACCGGGCCGCGCGGCCACCCGCCTCCACCGTCGCGTCCGGGCTTCTGCGCGCGCAGACCACGACCTCCGCGCCCGCTTCGAGGAAGGCCCTCGCGATCCCCGCGCCCACGCCCCGGGTACCGCCGGTGACGACGGCGACCCGGCCCGACAGGTCGTAGGCCACGCTCACCATGAACCTCCCGCTTCATACCATCCACTGCTACGGTGCCTAACAAATGCTTGGTAGGAAGGTAGCTGATGCGCTCATGGGTGTCTCCACCTCCGAGCCGGAAAAGGGCATCGTCGTTGTCACCGTCGACTTCCCGCCCGTCAACGCCCTGCCCGTGCGGGGCTGGTACGACCTGGCCGACGCGGTGCGCGCGGCAGGCCGCGACCCCGGCGTCCGATGCGTCGTACTCACCGCGGCGGGGCGCGGTTTCAACGCGGGCGTCGACATCAAGGAAGTGCAGCGCGACGGCGGCCACGGCGCCCTGATCGGAGCGAACCGCGGCTGCTTCGAGGCGTTCGCGGCGGTGTACGAGTGCGAGGTCCCGGTCGTCGCGGCCGTGCAGGGCTTCTGTCTCGGTGGCGGGATCGGGCTGGCGGGCAACGCCGACGCGATCGTGGCGAGCGAGGACGCGGTCTTCGGGCTGCCGGAACTGGACCGGGGCGCTCTGGGGGCCGCGACCCATCTGGCACGGCTGGTCCCCCAGCACCTGATGCGCGCCCTCTACTACACCTCGCGCAGCGCCACCGCCGAGGAACTGCGTCAACACGGCTCGGTCTGGAAGGTCGTCCCGCGCACGGAACTGCGGGACGCGGCCCTGGAGCTGGCCCGCGAGATCTCGGCCAAGGACGGATATCTGCTGCGCCTGGCCAAAGCCGCCATCAACGGCATCGACCCCGTGGACGTCCGGCGCAGCTACCGCTTCGAGCAGGGCTTCACCTACGAGGCGAACCTCAGCGGGGTCGCCGACCGCGTCCGCGCCACCTTCGGCGCGGACAAGGACGAAGGCGCGGAGGTGCAGTCATGAGCAGGAACAAGACCATGACCGCCGACGAGGTCGTCGCCCGCCTGGAGAGCGGCATGACGATCGGCATCGGCGGCTGGGGATCGCGGCGCAAGCCCATGGCACTCGTACGGGCCCTCCTGCGCTCGGACATCACCGATCTGACCGTCGTCTCCTACGGCGGCCCGGACGTCGGCCTGCTGGCCGCGGCCGGAAAGATCCGCAAGCTGATCGCGGCGTTCGTCACCCTCGACTCCATACCCCTCGAACCGCACTTCCGCTCCGCCCGGGAGCACGGCACGTTCGAGATGACGGAGCTGGACGAGGCCATGTTCATGTGGGGGCTGACCGCGGCCGGACACCGCCTGCCGTTCATGCCGATCCGGGCGGGCCTCGGCTCGGACGTGATGAAGGTCAACCCGCACTTGCGCACGGTGCGCTCCCCGTACGACGACGGCGAGGAACTCGTCGCCGTCCCGGCACTGCGCCTGGACGCCGCGCTCGTCCACCTCAACCGGGCCGACGCACACGGCAACGGCCAGTACCTCGGGCCCGATCCCTACTTCGACGACCTGTTCTGCGAGGCCGCGGACCGGGCGTATCTCTCCTGTGAACGGATCGTGGACAGCGCGGAGTTGCGAGCGGAACACGGCCCCCAGACCCTGCTGGTCACCCGGGCGTACATCAATGGAGTGGTCGAGGCCCCGGGCGGTGCGCACTTCACCTCATGCGCCCCTGACTACGACCGCGACGAGGCATTCCAGCGGGCCTACGCGCAAGCCGCCGCCGACCCCGAGGCGTGGCGGGGGTTCACCGAGCGGTTCCTGTCGGGAGACGAGGACGCCTATCAGGCGGCCGTCGCGGCGTTCGCCAAGGAGGCCACATGAGCGAGAGCGTGACCCGCGCCGAATGCTGCGTGGTCGCCTGTGCCGAGGCGTGGCGCGGCGACGGGGAGATCCTGGCGAGCCCGATGGGCACCGTGCCCACGATCGGCGCACGGCTGGCGAAACTCACCTTCTCCCCCGATCTGCTGCTGACCGACGGGGAGGCGATGCTGATCGGCGACGTCCCGGCGGTGGGGAGCGGTTCCCAGGTGACCGAGGGCTGGCTGCCGTACCGCCGGCACCTGGCGATGGTGGCCGGTGGGCGGCGCCACGTCATGATGGGCGCCAGCCAGCTCGATACTTACGGCAACCAGAACATCTCCTGCGTCGGCGACTGGGGCAAGCCCCGGCGGCAGCTCCTCGGAGTGCGCGGCGCTCCCGTCAACACACTGAACAATCCGACGAGTTACTGGGTCCCCCGGCATTCGCCGCGCGTCTTCGTCGAGCGGGTGGATATGGTCTCGGGGGTCGGCTACGACCGAGTGGCGACCGCCGGGCCCGCGACGAGGCGCTTCCACGAGATCCGGCGTGTCGTCACCGATCTGGCGGTGCTGGACTTCGCCACTCCCGACCACTCCCTGCGGCTGTGCTCTGTGCATCCCGGCGTCACGGTGGACCAGGTGCGGGAGGCCACCGGCTGCTCGCTGGCCGTCCCGGACGAGGTACCGCACACCCGTATGCCGTCGGCGGAGGAACTGCGGCTGATCCGGGAGGTCCTCGACCCGAAGGGGCTGCGCGACCGCGAGGTGAGGTCATGAGCGGAGTCACGATCGCGACGCCACTGACGAAGCTGGTCGGGGTCCGCCACCCCATCGTCCAGACGGGCATGGGGTGGGTGGCCGGACCCCGGCTCGTCTCGGCCACGGCGAACGCCGGAGCGCTGGGCATCCTCGCCTCGGCGACGATGACACCGGATCAGCTACGGGCCGCGGTCCGCGAGGTCGGATCCCGTACCGACGCGCCGTTCGGGGTCAATCTGCGGGCGGACGCGGGGGACGCGGCCGAGCGGGTGCGGATCATCGTGGAGGAGGGCGTGCGGGTCGCGTCGTTCGCCCTCGCCCCTTCCCGCGAGCTGATCGCCCGGCTGAAGGACGCCGGAGTCATCGTGATCCCGTCCATCGGCGCGCGCCGGCACGCGGAGAAGGTCGCCGCCTGGGGCGCGGACGCGGTGGTCGTCCAGGGCGGCGAGGGCGGCGGCCACACCGGCAACGTCGCCACCACCGTCCTGCTGCCCCAGGTCGTGGACGCCGTGGACATCCCCGTCGTCGCCGCGGGCGGCTTCTTCGAGGGCCGTGGCCTGGTCGCGGCGCTCGCCTACGGGGCGGCGGGGGTGGCGATGGGCACCCGGTTCCTCCTGACGTCGGACAGCACCGTCCCGCGCGCCGTACAGGCCCGCTATCTCCAAGCCTCGGTTCAGGACGTCACGGTCACCACGAAGGTGGACGGGCTCCCCCACCGGATGCTGCGCAGCGAACTGGTGGACACCCTGGAGCGTTCCGGCCGGACGGCCGCCCTGCTGCGCGCCGTACGCCACGCCGCGTCCTTCAGGAAGCTGTCCGGCCTGAGCTGGACGCACATGGTCCGCGACGGGCTGGCGATGAAGCGCGGCAAGGACCTCACGTGGGGTCAGGTCCTGCTGGCCGCCAACACCCCGATGCTGCTGCGGGCGTCCATGGTCGACGGCCGTACGGATCTCGGTGTGATGGCGTCAGGACAGGTCGCGGGCCTCATCGAGGACCTGCCGTCCTGCGCCGAACTGGTCGAGGGGATCATGGCTGAGGCGCGTACCGTCCTGGGTCGGCTGCCGCAGGTCACCTGAGCGTCCTCCGCACCGGCCGACCCGTTGCCGCCGACCCGAGCGCTCGGGCCTGCGGCAACAGGCGCATCGCAGGTGTCAGAGCCGTTCGATGATGGTGACGTTGGCCTGGCCGCCGCCCTCGCACATGGTCTGCAGACCGAACCGGCCGCCGGTGCGCTCCAGTTCGTGCAGCAGCGTGGTCGTCAGCTTGGTGCCGGTCGCGCCGAGCGGGTGGCCGAGCGCGATGGCGCCGCCATTGACGTTGACCTTCTCCGGATCCGCACCGGTCTCCTTCAACCATGCCAGGACCACGGGCGCGAACGCCTCGTTGATCTCCACCAGGTCGATGTCGTCGAGTGACATCCCGGACTTCTTCAGTGCGTACGCGGTGGCCGGGATGGGGGCGGACAGCATCCGGATCGGGTCCTCGCCCCGCACCGACAGATGGTGGACGCGGGCGCGCGGTGTCAGGCCGTGCTCGGCGACCGCCCGCTCGGAGGCGATGAGCAGCGCGGACGCGCCGTCGGAGACCTGTGAGGAGACGGCGGCGGTCAGTCGGCCGCCCTCGACAACCGGTGCCAGAGAAGCCATCTTCTCCAGCGAGGTGCCCCGGCGCGGCCCCTCATCGGTCGTCAACTCCCCGTACGGGACGAGCTCGCGGTCGAAGCGGCCCTCGTCGATGGCCCGTATCGCGCGCTGGTGGGAGCGCAGCGCGAACTCCTCCATCGCCGCCCGGCTGATACCCCACTTCTCCGCGATCAGTTCCGCTCCGTGGAACTGGCTGACCGGCTGGTCACCGTAGCGGGCCCGCCAGCCCGCGGAGCCCGCGTACGGACCGTCGTCGAGGCCGAGGGGCTCCGCGGCCCGGCGGCTGGCGAAGGCGATGGGGACCATCGACATGTTCTGCACCCCGCCCGCGACCACCAGGTCCTGAGTGCCGGAGAGCACGCCCTGCGCGGCGAAGTGCAGAGCCTGTTGGGAAGAGCCGCACTGACGGTCCACCGTGGTCCCCGGCACCTCCTCCGGCAGCCCGGCGGCCAGCCAGCAGGTGCGCGCGATGTCCCCGGCCTGGGGGCCGACGGTGTCCAGGCAGCCGAAGACGACGTCCTCGACGGCGGCGGGGTCGGCGCCGGAGCGCTCCATCAGCGCCTTCAGCACATGGGCGCCGAGGTCGGCCGGATGCACGGTGGACAGAGCGCCGTCGCGTTTGCCGACGGGAGTGCGCACTGCTTCGACGATGAATGCCTCGGGCATGGCTGCTGCTCCTTCGCGGGTGTTTATGTCTGTACGGCGATCCCGTCCAGCACCATCGACAGGTACTGGCGGGCGATTTCCTCGGGGCTGTGCTGTCCGCCGGGCCGGTACCAGGACGCGGCGACCCAGACGGTGTCCCGTACGAAGCGGTAGGTGAGCCGGGCATCCAGGTCGGCGCGGAAGGCGTGGACCGCGACGCCGCGTTCCAACGCCCCCAGCCACACCTTCTCGAACTTCTCCCCCGATGCGGCGAGGTAGGCGAAGCGGGGGTGCGCGGACAGATGCCGGGACTCCTTCTGGTAGATCGCCACGGCGGCACGATGCCGGTCGATCTCCCGGAAGGACTCGGTGACCAGGGCCTCGATGGTCGCCCGGGGGGCGAGACCCGCTTCCAGCACGGCGTCGTATCCGGCCCACAGCTCGTCCAGGAAGCCGGAAAGGATCTCGTCGAGCATCGACTCCTTGGAGTCGAAGTGGTAGTACAGGCTGCCCGCGAGCATGCCCGCGGCGTCCGCGATCTGCCGGACGGTGGTCGCGCTGTAGCCCTGCTCGGCGAAGACATCCGCCGCGACGGCGAGCAATTCGGCACGCCGCGCGGTCGACGGGCTCATCGTGGGCTTCTTCTTGCCGGTCTCCGGCACGCTGGTGTTCCTTGTGTTCGGCACCCGGTCATTGTCGTCTCACGCCCGCTGGCTGCTGACCGAGACGGTCTCGCCGGTCATGTACGAGGAGTAGTCGCCGGCCAGGAAGACGATCACGTTGGCGACCTCCCAGGGCTCGGCGTAGCGGCCGAACGCCTCGCGCTCGGTGAGCTCGGCCAGCAGTTCGGCCGTGGTCACCTTCACCAGGTGCGGGTGCATCGCGAGGCTCGGGGCGACCGCGTTGACCCGCACGCCGTACTCGGCCGCCTCGGCGGCGGCGCAGCGGGTCAGCGCCATGACTCCGGCTTTGGCGGCGGCGTAGTGGGCCTGCCCGGTCTGCGCGCGCCAGCCGACCACCGAGGCGTTGTTGACGATCACGCCTCCGGCACCCGCCGCCTCCATCCGGCGCAGCGCGGCGCGGGTGCAGCGGAAGGTTCCGTTCAAGGTCACGTCGAGGACCGTGCTCCACTGCTCGTCGGTCATCTCGGTGAGGCGGGCCGTGCCGCCGAGCCCGGCGTTGTTGACCACGATGTCGAGGCGTCCGTGCCGCTGCTCGGCGAGGTCGAGCAGAGCCGTGATCTGCCGCTCGTCGGTGACGTCGCAGGGCAGGCCCGCGACCCGGTCGGCGCCGAACTCCTCGGACAGCGCGTCACAGGTCTCCTTCAGCCGGCGCGCATGGGCGTCACCGATGACGATGCGGGCGCCCTCGTCGAGAAATCTGCGCGCGGTGGCCCCGCCGATTCCGGCACCCGCGGCCGCGGTGATCACCGCGGTGCGGCCGTCGAGCAGGGCATGGCCGGGGACATACGGGGGCGGGCCGGCGGCAGTCATACGGGGGCCTCCTCGATCCTCGACGGCGCTCATGCCCGTACGGTAACCTACCAAACACTTGTTAGAAAGGGACTGCGGGATGCCCGCTGCCCATGACGAACCGGTGCACTACGAGACCGCCCCCGACGCGCTGGGCGGAGTGGACATCCGGGCGATGAAGGAGGCCAGGACCTGATGGATCTCGACTTCAGCGCCGCCGAGAACGCCTTCCGGGCCGAGGCCCGCGCCTGGCTCACCGCACATGTGCCCACCTCTCGCCTGCCCTCCCTGGAGACCGCGGAGGGGTTCGCCGCCCATCGGGAGTGGGAGCGCGCCCTGTTCGCAGACCGGTGGTCGGTCGTCTCCTGGCCCGAGGAGTACGGCGGCCGGGGTGCCTCGCTCCTCCAATGGCTGGTCTTCGAGGAGGAGTACTACGCGGCGGACGCACCCGGCCGGGTCAGCCAGAACGGCATCAATCTCCTCGCCCCCACCCTCTTCGAGCACGGCACACCGGAGCAGCGCGCCCGCGTCCTGCCGCCCATGGCGAGTGGCGACGTCATATGGGCCCAGGCATGGTCCGAGCCGGAGGCCGGCTCCGACCTCGCACGTCTGCGCTCCACGGCCCAGCGGACCGAGGGCGGCTGGCGCCTGAGCGGTCAGAAGACCTGGTCCTCCCGGGCCGCCTTCGCCGACCGGGCCTTCGGCCTCTTCCGCAGTGATCCGGCGGCGGACAAGCCGCACCGGGGGCTGACGTATCTGATGTTCCCCCTGGACGCGCCGGGCGTGACGGTGCGGCCCATAGGACGCCTCGACGGCAAGCCCGCCTTCGCCGAACTCTTCCTGGACGAGGTCTTCGTACCCGACGAGGACGTCATCGGAGCGCCGGGTGAGGGCTGGCGCGTGGCCATGAGCACCGCGGGCAGCGAGCGCGGGCTGACCCTGCGCAGCCCCGGCCGCTTCACGGCCGCCGCGGACCGGCTGGCGCGGCTGTGGCGCGAGGAGGCCGACCCGGCGGACACGGCCCTGCGCGACCGCGTGGCCGACGCGGTGATCGGCGCCCGCGCGTATGAACTCTTCGCCTACGCGAGCGTCTCGCGGATCGCGGCCGGAGAGTCGATCGGCGCGGAGTCCAGCCTCAACAAGGTCTTCTGGTCGGAGCTGGACATCGCGCTCCACGAGACCGCCCTCGACCTGCTCGGCCCCTGCGGGGAGCTCGCCGACGACGCCGAGGACGCGCCGGCACACGGTCGCTGGGCCGAGGGCTACACCTTCTCCCTCGCGGGACCCATCTACGCCGGAACCAACGAGATCCAGCGCGACATCATCGCCGAGCGGCTGCTCGGCCTGCCGAAAGGACGCCGCTGATGCGCTTCCTCCTCGACACCGAGCAGCGTGCGTTCGCGAAGACCCTGGACGGCATGCTCGGATCGTCGGACACACCGAGCACGATACGGTCCTGGGCGGCCGGGGACCCGGGCCCCGGCCGCACCCTGTGGAGCCGACTCGCGGAGGCGGGAGTCTTCGGCCTCGCCGTACCGGAGCGACACCAGGGCCTGGGCCCGCTGCCCGTCGAACTGAGCGTCGCCTTCACCGAACTGGGCCGCCACGCCGTACCGGGCCCGCTGGTGGAAACCGTCGCCGCGGCGGCCCTCCTCGACCGGCTCGGCGACCGCGCCCCTGCCGGAACGTGGCTGCCGCGGATCGCCACCGGCGCCGCGCTGGTATCCCTGTGCGCGCCCGATGCCGGGAGCCCTTACGCGCTCGACGCGGACGTGGCCGACGCCGTGTTCGTCGTCGAGGACGACACCGTATGGCTGGCAGCGGGGTGCGGCCCGCTGCAGCGTTCCTCCGATCCGGCCCGCCGGCTGTCCCGCCCGACGGGCGCGACGGTCCTCGTCGAGGGGCCCACGGTCCGGGCAGCGGCCGCGTACACCACGGATGTGGCGGCGCTGGCAACGGCCGCCCAGGCCCTGGGGCTCGGCCGCGCGCTGCTGGACCGTACCGTCGCGTACGCCGCCCAGCGCACCCAGTTCGGAGTCGCCATCGGCTCGTTCCAGGCCGTGAAACACCGTCTGGCGGACGTTCTCCTCGCATTGGAGTTCGCCCGGCCTCTGATCCACTCCGCCGCCCTGGCCCTGGCCTCGGACGCCCCGCACGCCCGCCGGGAGTGCGCGGCGGCGAAAGTGGCCGCGGGCGAGGCGGCCTACGCCGCCTCGCGCACGGCCCTGCAGGTGCACGGCGCGCTCGGCTACACCGAGGAGCTGGATCTGTCCCTGTGGATCCGCAAAGCCCGCCCCCTGCGTGATGCCTGGGGAACCCCGGCCGCATGCCGATCCCTCGTCCTGGCGCCGTGAGCCCCGATCGTGAGGGAAGATGTCGCGGCCGTCAGGTTTCGCTGAAGGTCCGTCGGTAGGCGCCGGGTGTGGTGCCGAGGTGCGCCCGGAAACGGCGGCGCAGGTTGACCGCCGAGGCGAGTCCGACCCGGGTGGCGATGGTTTCGACCGGCAGGTCGGTCTGCTCCAGCAGGGCCCGTGCCGCGTCGAGGCGCTGGGCCAGCAGCCACTGCCCCGGGCTGGTGCCGAGCTGTTCGGTGAACCGCCGGGCGAGGGTCCGGCTGGACAGCCCGGCGCGTTCGGCGAGGCAACCGAGGGTCAGTGGGGTGTCGAGCCGGGAGGTGACCCACTCCAGCAGTGGCGCCAATGACTCGTCCGCCCTGGCCGGTGCGGGTTGCCTAGCGTACTGGAGTTGGCTGCCCTCGCGGTGTGGCGGCAGAACCATGTTCCGGGCGATCTGGGCGGCGTACGCCGCGCCGTGGTCGGAACGTACCAGGTGCAGGCACAGGTCGATGCCCGCGCCGGTTCCGGCGCTGGTAGCCACGTCGCCGTGGTCGACGAAGAGCACGTCCGGGTCGACCTCGATCTCAGGGAAGGCGGCGGCGAATTGGGCGGTGCTGCGCCAGTGGGTGGTGGCGCGGCGGCCGTCGAGCAGTCCGGCCCGAGCGAGGACGAAGGCGCCCGTGCAGATGGCGACGATCCGCGCCCCGCGCCGGTGGGCGGCCCGCAGCGCCTCGGTGACGGTCGGCGGTACTGGCGTGCCGTACTGCTGCCAGCCGGGGATGACCACGGTGTCCGCGTCCCGCAGGGCCGCCAGCCCCGCGTCGACGAGCATCGCGAAGCCGGCGGTGGTCCGCAAGGAGCCGGGGCGCTCGGCGCAGATCCGGAAGCTGTAGCGGGCCGGCCCGTCCCGCGAGTCGGTGCCGAAGACCTCGGCGGCACAGGCGAGCTCGAAGGGCGACTGGGGCGGGCTGAGCAGGGCCACGACCCGATGGAGGTCCATGGCCAGATTGTACTCATGGATGTCTTTCTGGACTCTCGGCCGGGAGACCGGGCTCCGGTCACAGTGGTCGCATGAGCGGAACCACCGAAATGAACGTGTTGAGGACCGCGATCCAGGTCGACGGCGACATGGCCAGCTACCTGACCGTGGAGCGGGACGGACCGGCTGTCCTGCTGCTGCACGGAACGTACTGGAGCCGGGTCTGGCTCCCGGTGCTGGACCGCCTCGCCGAGGCGGGGCTGCGGCCCTTCGCGGTCGATTTCCCCGGCCTGGGGCGTTCGGGAGGCGAGCTCACCCCGGAGACGGCCACGGTCCCGGCCCTTGCGGACTGGGTGGCGCGATTCGCGTCCGCGCTGGGGGTCTCCGGGCCGGTCGCCGTGGGGGGCCATGACATCGGCGGCGCCGTCGCCCAGCATCTCCTCGTCCACGATCGGCTGGAGGTGTCCCGGCTGGCCCTGGTCAACTCGGTCGCCTACGACTCCTGGCCGGCGCCCCACGTGGCCCGGTTCCAGGCCCCGGGGGCCACCGCCGACGACATTCTCGCCGCCCGCCGAGACGCGGTGACGGCGGCGCTGGCCGGCGCCGCCACCGAGCAGCGGATCGCGGACTACCTGGACCCGTGGACCGATCCGCGGGTGCGTCGCTCCTGGATGGCCATGGCGGGCGCGGCCGACAGCCGCTACACCCTCGATCTCGTTCCCGCGCTGCGGCGGTCCACGACGCCCAAGTTGCTGATCTGGGGCGAGGACGACGCCTTCGAGACGGTGGAGTACGCCGAGCGGTTCGCCTCGGAGATCCCGCACACCACACTCATACGTATCCCAGAAGCGGACCACATCCCCACGGAGAACGCGCCCGGACAGATCGCCCGCGCGCTCAGCGAGTTCTTCGCGCCGTAGAGGCCCGCGTGGACGGTATGTGGCCTGCCAGTTCGCGGAACGGGGGCTCCTGACCCGAATTGTGCTGTCACGGGGCGGTACGAGGGCGCGTTCAGCCGGCTGTGATGCGTGCGTTGACCCCGCGCATCCAGTCCTGGTCGGTGTTCCACATGGGGTGGTGAGGCGCCGCGTTGGAGGTCGGAACGACGCCCTGGAAACCCGCCGCGAGGCATCGGTCGACGACGAATTCCGCGATGTCCTTGCCGACGGCGTCCTCCTCGAAGCGCGTCAGGAGAGGGGTGTACCCCACCACGCCTTCGCCGAGTACGGCGGGGATCCCGCGACGGCGGGCGAAGGCGGCGACGGAATCGACCCACAGGGCCAGGGTCTGCCGCATGGCCTGACGGTACGGGAGGTAGTTCTCGTACAGCCACAGGTCCCAGCGGTCGGGATCGACCCAGTCGTGCGCGTAGAACAGCTCACGCGGGATCCCGGTGGCCGCCAGCCGCCAGGGCTCGTCGGGGTGGTAGTCGGCGAAGTCCGGTGCGTCGGGGCGCAGCATGCCGGCCAGTTCAGGCGTGGGCCACGTGGCTGTCGGGGGCGCCTCCTCGGTGCCGTGGCCGAGCCCGGCGGCCCGGTACAGCGCGCCGAGCACGCCGTAGACGTAGAAGTGGAAGTGGGCGATCTGCGCCTGTTCCGGCAGCTCGTCGAGTTCGAGTGGCCAGGGCTCTCCCAGCGAGTAGGTGACGGGGATGTCGGGGTGGCTGGTTCGCAGCAGGGCCACGGCGCGGCCGAGGGGGCCGCGCAGCCGGGAGTAGTGGGTGCCGCCGTCGCTCGGCACCAGGGAGCAGTTGTCGACCTCGTTGTGCACCTCGACGTAGGCGACGCGGTCGGCCAGCCCGCGCTCGTTGAGGAAGTCCAGCAGCCCGCCGAGCGCTTCGGCCATCACCTCGGCACGCTCGGGTCCGGGGATCGCGGCCAGGGCACGGTGCCAGACGTCGGTGTCAGCGAAGCAGGGGGACTGCTGGTACTCCCATGAGGACACGATCACCTTGCAGTCGTGCCGGGCGGCCGCCTCGAACAGCTCGACAAGGCGCCGGCGGCCGTCCATCGCATAGCCGCCCCGCACGTTGTACCAACGGGTGCGCTGTCCGAAGTCCTTGCCCAGACCGCGGATGCGGAGGGATTCCGGATCGGGGACGCGGCCGGAGAACAGCAGGAAGGGCATGGCGCATATCCGTACGGTGTTGAAGCCGCGGTCCACCGCCTCCGCGAAGGCACGGTCGAGGCCGGCGAACGGCTCCCCGGGCCCGGCCTGTGTGTACCAGCCGAAGTCCCACAGGGTGATGGCGAGCCGACCGGTGGTCTCGCCCGTAACGGCCTGTTCATGTGCGGTCATGGGATCGCCCGTCGCTCGTGTGCGGTGCGTGTCACAGCCGGGCCGGAGCCACAGCCACACGGGAAGTCCTGGTCGTGGCGCAGCCGTGCCGTCAGGCAGGCCGCGGCCGGATCGACGGCTCCACGCTACCTCAATTCATTATTAATGAATATTCCTTGACAGTGGGCTCCGGGCTGTCCAGGCTCTTGGGGCGAACGGACACCTGCATGTCACCAGCCACCGTGCGAACGCCCAGCGGCCGCGCGGACGGTGAGCCGAGGGAGCCCCACGTCATGACCGATCGCACCCACCCGTCGGAACAACGCCCCCCGACGGCCGGCCGCCCGTCCCGGCGCACAGTCGTCGCCGCGCTCGGCGCCGCCGGATGTGCCGCCCTGCCGGCGTGGCCGGACCCGGCCTGGGCCACGGCCGGTACGGCCACGGCCGCTTCGGGCGGCCCGGTACTCGACACCCATCCGGACAGCGAGCCGTCCGGCACCCATGTGCGGGACGTCGGCGGCACCAACGTCGTCTTCCAGTACGGCGTGGTGCTCCCCAGCTTCGACGGCCGGCGTACCCATGAGCCCACCCGCGAGTACCTGTCCCTGGACCGGCGGTGGCGCTTCCGCTTCGACCCCCGTAACCGCGGACTCGACCAGGGCTGGGAGTCCCCGCACCTCGACGACAGCGCATGGGGCCGCATCGACGTCCCCGCGGCCTGGGACCTGCTGGACACGCCCGGATTCGCCACGGAGACCGCGGAATTCGGCAAGGGCACGGCGTTCGCCGACGGCTATGCCTGGTACCGCACCGCCGTCGGCATTCCCGGATCCTGGCGCTCCCGCCATGTACGGATGGCCTTCCTGGCCGTCGGCTACAGCGCCGAGGTCTGGCTCGACGGCACATACCTCGGCAAGCACGAAGGGGCGAACTCACCCTTCGCGCTTCCCGTGGCGGGAGCGCTCCGGCCGGGGACGCGGCAGACGATCGCGGTGCGGGTCTTCCGCCGGGCGAGCTATGCCGACTACCAGGAACCGACCCCGCGGCCGGTCACCGACACGTACGAGATCCCGTACAAGCCGGTCGACTACTGGCCCTACGCGGGCCTGACCCGGTCCACCTGGATCGAGGCGGTTCCGCGGGTCACCATCGCCAAGCTGCTCACGGCCGGCGCGAGCGGAAGACTTGAGGCACGGGCCGTCGTCGAGAACCACGGCACCACCGACTTCAACGGCTACCTCACACTGGATCCCGGTCGCGGGAGCGGCGGCCGCCCCACGGTCGTCGCGGCCCGGATCACGGCGGGGTCGGCCGGCGTCGTGCCCGTATCGGTCCCCCTGCCCGGCGCGCCACGGTGGAGCCCGGACTCACCGCACACGCTCACCGCCCGCGCCACGCTGACCGCCTCGACATCCCGGGGCCCGCGGGTGGACACCCTGTCCACCGTCTACGGGATGCGCGAGCTGTCGGTCGTGGGCGCGCAACTCCGGCTGAACGGCGAGCCGGTGTTCCTCAAGGGAATCAACTGGCATGAGGAGACCGCGGCACACGGCAGGGCGATGACGCCGGCCGAGTACGACACAGAGCTCGGCCACATTCCCGCACTGGGCGCCAACTTCATCCGCAACTGCGTCTACAACCGCCACCCGTACGTCTACGACTGGGCGGACGAGCACGGTGTGATGGTGATGGACGACATCGACACCATGTGGCTCAACACCGCCCAGGAGAAGCTGCAGACCGACAGCTACGGCCTGGCCCGAGCTCAGGCCCTGACCATGGCATGGAACCAGCACAACCATCCGTCCGTGATCCTCTGGGGCCTGCAGAACGAGTCGGAGATCGACGCCGACGGCGCCCCCGTCTACCGGGCCTGGCTCGCCGATCTCAAAGCGGCCGTACACGCGGTCGGCCTCACCGCCCGTCCGGTGACCTGGGCCTCCAACACCAGCGACGACCCCGCCTTCGACATCGCCGATGTGATCGGGTTCAACGAGTACTTCGGCTACTTCTACGGCAAGGACGCCGATCTCGGCCCGGCGCTGGACGCGGTGCATGCGAAGTATCCCCACAAGCCGATCCTGATCACCGAGAACGGCACCTGGTCGCGGGCCGGCCACCACGGCCCGAGCACCACGGAGGGCACCGAGGAATGGCAGGCGGCCCGCTTCACCGACCACTGGTCCCAGGTGGCCGAGCGCAGCGATTTCGTCGCCGGCTACACCTACTGGGTGCTCAAGGACTACAAGGAAAGGGCCGGGTACAACCAGGACCACAACGGCCTCTCCCTCATGGGCATGCTCACCTTCGCCGAGGAGCGCCCCAAGCTCGTCTACGAGGCGTTCCGGAAGGTGACCAACCCGAGGGCGCTGTGAGCGACATGGCCCTGTGGCCGGATCAGCCTTCGAAGACGAGGCAGACCTTGCCCGCGGCGCGGCCGGCCGCGGCCTCGTAGGCGCGCCCCGCCTCCTCCAGTGGGAAGCGGTCGCTGACCAGCAGTTCGGGGTGCAGTTCGCGCCGGGCCAGCAGTTCGGCCAGCCGGGTCATGCCCTGGACGGAGGTGACCCAGGACCCGGAGATCCGCACCTGCTTGTGGAGGACGTCGTTCGAGACGTCCAGCGTCATCTGCCCTCCCTCGCCGACGAGGGCGAGCCGGCCTCGAACCCGCAGGGCCTTCAGGGCGAGGGAGCGCGCCGCGTGGTGGCCGGAGCAGTCGACCGCCGCCTCGACACCGGTGCCGCCCGTCAGCTCGTGGATCCGCTCCAGCGGTTCGACGGTGGAATCGAGCACCTCGTCGAACAGGCCGAGGGAGCGGGCCCACTCCATGCGCTTCGGGACCACCTCGGCGCCGTACACGGTCGTCACACCGAAGGCCCGGGCGACCAGGGCAGCGGCCGCGCCGACCGGGCCGAGCCCGGTGACCAGCAGGCGGTCCGCGCCAGGCGAACGAACCGATCGCCGCGCCCACCGCCACCAGCGCGAGGGAGAGCCAGAAGGTGGTTGGAGAGCGCTCCGGAGAGCCAGGAGCCGATCGCGACGAAGGCGCCGTAGACGCTGATGACGAGGCCCGCGCCGGAGGAGCTGAAGCCGCTGTCGCGCAAATACGGTTCCAGGTAATTGGACTCGACACCGTCACCGATCATGAAGACCAGGACCGCGACATATCCCCACATCAGGGGCTGGGGGATGCCCATGCGCTCCACCCAGGGCAGTGCGCTGCGCGGAACCGCCGGCTCGCCGGGTGCTGTGCTCATCGAATTTCCTTCCTGGGTCCGGTCGGGGCCGGGGGGACGTACTCGCACGGGCTCACCAGGGAACGGAGGCGGGCCATCGCGGCCGATCGCGACCCCGGCGGCCCGGCTGCTCCCGGTCCCGTTGACCGTCGGGGAGACGCGGCTGAAGGGCCAAGGTCAGCCCTTGACGCTGCCCTGGGTCAGGCCGGACCGCCAGTAGCGCTGCAGGACGAGCATCGCGGCGGCCAGCGGGAGGATGGAGAGGAACGCGCCGCCCACCGTGAGCTGGTAGAGCTCGGGATGCCGGTCGGCGGCCGACTGCCAGGTGGTGAGACCCAGCGTGAGGGGGTATTTGTGGTCGTCGGAGAGCATGACCAGCGGCAGGAAGTAGTTGTTCCAGATGCCGACGAACTGGAAGAGGAAGACGGTCACCAGCGCGGGTGTCATCGTGCGCAGGACGAGTGTGCCGAAGATCCGCCACTCGCCGGCGCCGTCCACGCGTGCCGCCTCCAGCATCTCGGCCGGCACCGCCGCCTCCGCGTAGATCCGGCACAGATACACCCCGAACGGGCTGACCACGCTGGGAGTCAGCACGGCCCAGTAGGTGTTGGCCAGACCCACCTTGCTGAAGAGCAGGTACATCGGCAGTGCGAGTGCGGTGCCGGGCAGCAGCACACCGGCGAGCACGCCCTTGAAGATGGCTTCCCGCCCGCGGAAGCGGTATACGGCGAGGGCGTATCCCGCGGCGCACGCGAGCAGGGTCGCCAGCGCGCCGCCCACGCCCGCGTACAGGAGGCTGTTCCAGGTCCAGTCCCAGAAGATGCCGTCGTCGTGGGAGAAGACCCGCGACAGGTTGTGGAGCCATCGCGGGTCGGAGAACCACAGTCCGAAGCTGCCGAAGAGCCCGGCGCTGCTCTTGGTGGAGGCCACCACCAGCCAGTAGACGGGCAGCAGGAAGTAGAGGGCCGCGATGGCCAGCAGCGCGATCAGCAGGATCCGCGAGGGCTTCAGCGCACGGCGCGGCTTGCCGCCACGGTCTTGTCCGGTGGCACGCGGGGCGTGGGCCGAGGTGGCCGCCGTCTCCTCCGTCCGCGGTGTGGACACGCTCACCGGGCATCCCTTCCCTTGCGGTTCACCAGGCTCAGGAAGCCGAAGGACAACACGCTCGCGACCAGGGCGAGGATCACCGACTCGGCCGCGGCGAGGTAGATGTTGTTGTTGGCGAACGCCTCGTTGTAGGCGCTCAGGTTCGGTGTGTAGGAACTGGTGACTGTCGAGGTCAGCGGCTTGATCACCAGTGGCTCGGCGAACAACTGGAGGGTCCCGATGATGGAGAACACGCCGGTGAGCACCAGGGCGGGCCGGGCCAGCGGGAGCTTGATCCGGATCGCCGTCTGCCACGCACTGGCACCGTCGATGCGCGCGGCCTCGTACAGCTCCTGCGGGATCGCCTTGAGCTGGGCGACGATCACCAGCATGTTGTAGCCGGCGAACTCCCAGATCACGATGTTGGCGATGGACCACAGCACGCTGTCGTAGCCGAGGAAGTCCGGCGCGAGCCCGATCCTGCCGAGCAGGTCGACGATCGGGCTCACGCCCGGCACGTAGAGAAAGCCCCACAGGACGGAGGCGATGACGCCGGGAACGCCGTACGGCAGGAAGTAGACGGCGCGCAGGAGACCCGCCCAGCGGTGGGAGAGCGTGTCGAGTGCCAGTGCCAGCGCGGTGGACAGCAGCAGCATCAAGGGGACCTGGACGACACCGAAGAGGAGCACCCGTCCGAAGCCCTCCAGGAAGTCCGACTGCTGCAGGGCGAGCGTGTAGTTGTCCAGTCCGGCGAAGCCGACGGTGGCCCTGCCCAGGCCCAGCGGCCCGGAGCGGACCGGAGTGAGCAGGCTCTGGTAGATCGCGTAGCCGAGCGGAAGGACGAAGGTGAACAGGAAGAGGGCGACGAAGGGGAGG
The DNA here is from genome assembly GCF_055597465.1 of Streptomyces yongxingensis. Lineage (NCBI taxonomy): Bacteria > Bacillati > Actinomycetota > Actinomycetes > Kitasatosporales > Streptomycetaceae > Streptomyces > Streptomyces yongxingensis. The sequence continues at coordinate 9,562,146 of NZ_CM145717.1, read as the reverse complement.
ACGAATCCCCATGCCGCCCGGTCCGGGCGGGCGGAGCGGCGGCCGCCCGGTGCGGACTTCCTTGTCCGGCTGTTCACGGTGCTCATCGCGCGCTCCTCGCCTTCAGGCCCTTGGCCAGCAGGTCGTCCACGGTGCGTTTCTGCGCGTCGGCCAGCGACGAGGTGAGGGTGCCGCCTTGGGCCATGGCGGCGCCGAAGGCGTCCTGGAGGTGGGCGAAGTCGGCATCCGTGGTGGGCGACCACTTCCAGGAGGTGTCGATGGCCCGGTCGGAGGCGATGAACACGTCGTTGTACCGCTGTCCGCCGAAGAACGGGTCCGGCCGGTCGAGCGCCGATCCCCGGAAGACACCCGCGGCGGCGGGCCAGCCGTAGCCGGCGGCGATGTTCAGGTCGACGGCCCGGGGGTCGGTGTTGAGCCAGTGAGCGAACCGCAGCGCCTCACGTGGGTGGCGGCTGCCCTGCAGTACGGCGGTGGACGATCCACCCCAGTTGGCGGAGGTTTCCTCGCCCGCCGTCCACTGGGGCAGCGGAGCGACCCGCCACTTTCCCGCGGTGCCCGGGGCGTTGCCGCGCAGCAGGGCATCACCCCACTGCGGTCCGATCCAGGCGGCGATCCGCCCGGTCTGGACCTGCCGGTACCAGGCGCTGGACATGTCGGGTTCGACGAAGACGAGGTCGTCGCGGACCATCCTCTCCCAGTAGTCGGCGACCTCACGGGAGAGGTGGTTGTCCATGTCGACGATCCAGGTGTCGCCCTGGGTGCGCACCCATCGCGCACCGCGCTGCCAGCACATCGCGGCGAACCAGCTCGGCTGGTTGGGGGCGAAGGCACACAGCCTGGCGCCGTTGCCGCGGGTCTTGACCACGCGGGCGGCCCGCTCGAACCCGTCCCAGGTGGCGGGCGTCTCGATGCCCCACTTCTCGAAGAGGTCCCGGCGGTAGAAGAGCCCCATCGGGCCGGACGCCTGTGGGACGGTGTAGACCCGCCCGCTGAAGACGCCCTGGTTCCACTGCCACGGCACATAGCTGTCGCGCAGTGCGTCGGCGCCGTATGCGCTCAGGTCCGTCAGGCCGTTGACCAGCATGAAGGCGGGAAGCTCCTGGTATTCGACCTGCGCCAGGTCCGGCGGGTTGCCGGCCGTGAGCGCGGAGTGCATCTTCTGGTAGCCGCCCTGGACGTTCTGGGGGACGGACTGCATCCGGACATGGATGTCGGGGTGCGTCCGGTTCCACAGGTCGACGGTCTTCTGCATCGGCACCCAGGTCCAGAAGGTGAGTGTCACTTTCTGGCCGCGGCGGGTGGGCGCCTGCCGGGTCGTGCGGGCGGCTCCGACGGTCTGGCCACAGGCGGCGAGGGCGGGGGCGGCAAGCGCCGCGCCTCCCCACCGGAGAAAGGATCTCCGTACCGGTATCGAGGTGTGCATATGTGTCCCTTTGGCTGACGGCTTTCCGGCTCTACGGCTTGCTCAGCACGGCCACTCCGGCCCCCGGCAGCGTGACGCGGTCCGAGGGGGCGGCCCCCTGGGCGAGGGCGTCGGTCATCGGCTCGTCCAGACCGACCTCGACCTCTTCCCGCCCGTGGTTGAGCAGGAAGAGGAACCGTCCGCCCTCGCCCTCGCGGACGGTCGCCTGGACCTGCTCGGGAAGACCGGTGAGGACGGGACCGGCACCCGCGGTGCGGCACACCTCGTCCATCAGAGCCCGCATGGCCTCCGCTGACAGTCGCGTCGCGACGTACCACGCGCTCCCCTCGCCGAACGGGTGGCGGGTGATCGCCGGCTGCCCGGCCAGCGGACCCGAATCGAAGGCGGCCACCGCCCGCGCCCCCTCGGGTACGACGACCTCCGACCACAGGTCGGCGTGGCTCACCGTGCCGTCCTGGTGCCGCACATCCACCGTCCCGTCCTCGGGCAGTGGCCAGAACTCCTCGACGCGCAGGCCCAGCACCTCGCGCAGCGGCGCGGGGTAGCCGCCCAGGTGCACCCGGTCGCAGTCGTCGACGATGCCGGAGAAGAACGACACCACCAGATGGCCGCCACCGCGGACGAATTCCGTGAGGCGGTCGGCGTCCCGCTCGCGCAGCAGATAGAGGTTGGGCACCACGACGAGGCGGTAGCCGGACAGGTCGCGGTCGGGCGGCACCACGTCACAGGCGATACCGGCCTCGAACAACGGCCGGTAGTGGGCGAGCGCGATCTCCATCTGGTCCAGCGCGGTGGACGGGTGCGAGTCCAGCTCCAGCGCCCACCAGCTGTTCCAGTCCATCACCAGGGCGACGTCGGCGGTGCACCGCGTACCGGCGATTCCCGGCACGGAGGCGAGTTCGCGACCCAGTTCGCTCACCTCGCGGAAGGTCCGGGTGCCGGTGCCGCCGTGCGGGAGCATCGCCGAGTGGTACTTCTCGGCGCCGCCCCTGGACTGACGCCACTGGAAGTACAGCACCGCGTCCGCGCCCTGGGCGACCGCCTGCCAGCTCCACAGGCGCATCCGTCCCGGTGGCTTGGGCCCGTTGCGGTCGCGCCAGTTCACCGCGCTGGGCGCCTGCTCCATCAGCATCCACGGCTGACCGTCGCGGGCGGACCGGGTGACGTCGAAGATGAAACCCGCCGCGATGTGGGTGTCCTGGGCGTGTGGGTCCTGGTAGACGTCGACCGAGACGACGTCCTCCTGGGCGGCCCAGCGGAAGGCGTCGACGGGCTTGTGCACCCCGATGAAGTTCGTGGTGACGGGGACGTCCGGGGTGATCCGCCGCAGCACCTCCTTCTCCGCCAGGTAGCACCGCAGCAGGGCGTCGTCGGAGAACCGGGCGAAGTCCAGTTGCTGCGCGGGATTGGGGAAGGTCGGCGCGAGCCGTGGCGGCAGCACCTCGTCGAAGCTGTCGTAACCCTGGGACCAGAACGCCGTCGACCAGGCGTCGTTGAGTGCCTCGATGGTGCCGTACCGGTCGGACAGCCAGCGGCGGAAGTCGGTCGCCGACTCCTCGCACCAGCACATCGGGGTGTGGCAGCCGTACTCGTTGCCGATGTGCCACATCTCCAGCGCGGGGTGGTCGGCGTACCGGGTGGCCAGCCGCTCGACGAGGCGTGTGGCGTGGCCGCGGTAGACGCCGCTGGAGGGGCAGTAGTGCTGGCGTCCGCCCGGCCACAGGCGGCGGCCGTCGGCGGTCTCGGGAAGGATGTGCGGGTGCAGCCGGGAGAGCCACGGCGGCGGGGACGCCGTCATGGTGGCCAGGCATACGGCCACCCCCGCCCCGGCGAGGTTGTCCATGACCCGGTCGAACCAGGTGAAGTCGAACTCCCCGGGCCTGGGCTCCACCTTGGCCCACGAGAAGATGCCGGCCGTCACCAGGGAGACTCCCGCCTCCTTCATCAGCGCGACGTCCTCGGCCCACACCTCCTCGGGCCACTGCTCGGGGTTGTAGTCGCCACCGAAGGCGATTCCGGCCGGGCGCAGGCGCCGCCGGGCATCGGTTGCTACCGCGTGTGCTCGTTCCATGCGGGTCAGTGTTGAAGCAGCATCGGAGGTCCGTCAAGATTTTTGCATTATTAATTGAAAGAGCTATGGTGACGCAGGCAGCAGAAGGGGAGAGCGTGCGATGACGGAATGCCGCAGGATGGCGGGGCGAGTCGCGGTGATCACCGGCGCGGCGCACGGTATCGGCGCGGCCACGGCCCGCAGACTCGCGGCCGAGGGCGCCGCGGTCGTGGTCACGGACGTGGACGACGCGACGGGCGAGGCGGTCGCGGCAGGCATCGAAGAGAGCGGAGGGCGGGCGGAGTACCTACGCTGCGACGTGACCAGCGCCTCCGACTGGGAGGTGCTGGCCCGCCATGTCGACCAGCGCTACGGGCGGCTGGACGTGTTGCACAGCAATGCCTTCGCCCAGCTCAACAAGCCCGCACACGAACTGAGCGAGACCGAGTGGGACGGTCAGATGGCCGTGCTGCTGAAGCCGGCCTGGCGGGGGATGAAGACCTTCGCGGCCCCGCTGCGCGAGGCATCGGGGTCCGTGATCCTCACCTCCTCGGTGCACGCGGTCATCGGCCTGCCCGGCCACGCCGCGTACGCCGCGGCGAAGGGCGCCCTGTGTTCACTGGCGCGGCAGCTCGCGGTCGAATACGGACCGCACATCCGGGTCAACACGGTGCTGCCCGGCCCCATCCTCACCGCCGCCTGGGACGGGATCGGAGAGACCGACCGGGAACGCAGCGTGGCGGCCACCGCGGCCAAGCGGTTCGGGGAGCCGGACGAGGTGGCCGCCGCGGTCGCCTTCCTGGCATCGGCCGACGCTTCCTATGTGACTGGAGCGAGCCTTGTGGTTGACGGAGGATGGAGCGTCATGAAGGAGTCCTCGTGAGTGGCACCCACGAGGCGGTGAGCTGTGCGCGAGGCCCGCGAACAGGGCTCGGGCGGAATCGGAGAACGTGGTGACCTATCCCGGCAAGGGACTGCACGGGCAAGCCGTGGAGGAAATAGGCCGGCGCATCATCCGCGGCGACCACCCGCCCGGCTCCGTCCTGCACCCGGACCAGCTCGAAGCCGAACTCGGCGTCAGCAAGACCGTGGTGCGCGAGGCGATGCGGGTGCTGGCGTCCAAGGGACTGATCGAATCCCGGCAGAAGCGCGGCACGACGATCCGGCCCCGTGCCCACTGGAACCTGCTCGACAGTGACCTGCTGCGCTGGCAGGGAAGCAGCGCTCCCACCGAAGGCTTTCTGGAAGACCTCGCCGAGGTGCGCGCCATCATCGAGCCCGCCGGCGCCCGGCTCGCCGCGACCCGCCGCACCGAATCCGACCTGGCCGCCATGCGCCAGGCGCTCGACGCGATGGCGGTGGCCGGGACGGACGCGGACGCGATGGTGGAGGCGGACCTGGCCTTCCACCGCGCCCTGCTGGACGCCGCGCACAACGAACTGCTGAGCCGGATGGAAGTCGTCATCGAGGCGGGGCTCGGCATCCGCGACCGGATCGTGCACGGTGCCCAGCACTTCTCCGACTCCGTACCGGTGCACCAAGAACTGCTGCGAGCCATCGAAGCGGGCGACCCGGAGGCCGCCGTGGCCGCCGTCGAATCGCTGCTCACCCAAGCCTCCGAGGACTTGGCGGCCGTGCAGTCGAGAGACGAACACGACGAAGACGTCACCGAGGCCGCGCAGGAGGAATCCCCTTGAAAATAACCGAACTTGAGACGTTCCTGGTGGCTCCCCGGTGGCTGTTCCTGCGCATCGCCACCGACGAAGGGATCATCGGCTGGGGCGAACCAGTGGTCGAAGGCCGCGCCGAAACCGTACGCGCCGCGGTCCACGAACTGGCCGACTACCTCATCGGGCAGGATCCGCTGCGCATCGAGGACCACTGGCAGGTGCTCACCAAGGGCGGCTTCTACCGCGGCGGTCCGATTCTCTCCAGCGCCGTCGCGGGCATCGATCAGGCGCTGTGGGACATCGCCGGCAAGACCTACGGCGTCCCGGTGCACCGGCTCCTCGGCGGCCCGGTGCGCGACCGGGTGCGGATGTACGCCTGGATCGGCGGGGACCGCCCGTCCGATGTGGCCGAGCTGGCCAGGGAGCAGGTGCGGGCGGGCTTCACCGCCGTGAAGATGAACGGTTCGGCCGAACTCGCCCCGATCGACACCCCGGCACGCACCGCCGAGGTCGTCGAGCGCGTCGCGGCCGTCCGCGAGGTGCTCGGTGACGAGCGGGACATCGCGGTCGACTTCCATGGCCGGGTCTCCACCGCCATGTCCCGCCGCCTGCTGCCGCTGCTCGAACCGCTGCACCCGATGTTCGTGGAAGAGCCCGTCCTGCCGGAGCACTCGGGCCAGTTGCGCAGCCTCGTGGAGTCCACGAGCGTGCCGCTCGCGACCGGCGAACGTCTCTACTCCCGCTGGGACTTCCGCGAGGTGCTGACCAGCGGCATCGCCGTCGCCCAGCCCGACCTGTCGCACGCGGGCGGCATCTCCGAGGTCCGCCGCATCGCGGCCATGGCCGAAACCTACGACGTGGCCATGGCTCCGCACTGCCCCCTCGGCCCCCTCGCCCTGGCCGCGAGCCTGCAGATCGCCTTCGCGGTACCCAACTTCCTCATCCAGGAACAGAGCATGGGCATCCACTACAACCAGCAGAACGACCTGCTGGACTATGTGATGGACCCGGCGCCCTTCCGATTCGACAACGGCTACGCCGCAGCCGGTTCCCGCCCCGGGCTGGGCGTAGAGATCGACGAGAAGGCGGTGCGCCGCGCGGCCGAAACAGGACACCGCTGGCGCAACCCCGTATGGCGGCGCGCCGACGGATCGTTCACCGAGTGGTGACGCGGCCCGGCGGCGATCCGCCCTCAGGCAAGGGGGGACATACCGGATCGCGGTGACTTCAACGGCGTCGCCCGGGCTATCCGGCTCCGGCAACCGCTTTCGCGGGTCAGCCGGAGCGGAAGAGGCCCCCGGCCGACGCCGTGATCCTCCGCCGCAGCGAGCCACCGGCGAGGTGCGGGAGCGACGGGCCCCGGGCGCCCTCCGGCCCGTGGAACTCGGCCCAGTCCGGCGGGGTGTCCCCGTCCACCATGAACTCCAGCAGCAGTGGCCCCTCGGCGGCGAGCGCCTCGTCCCAGACGGCGCCCTCCTCGCCCGGCCGCTCGCAGCGGACGCCGGGCAGGCCGAGCAGGTGGGCGTATGCGGTGTAGGACACGGCGGGGACCTCGCCGGTCACCGGGATGCGCGGGTCCCCGGCCGCCTTCCGACGCTCCCAGGTCAGTCGGCTGAGATCCTCGTTGTTGAGGACACAGAAGATCGTCGGGGGCAGACCGGCGAGACGTTCCAGGTGCCGTCTCACGGTGATCAGCTCGTTCATGCCGCTCGACTGCAGGGCGCCGTCACCGATGAGGGCGATCACCGGGCGCTCGGGGAAGGCGAGCCGGGCGGCGACGGCGTAGGGAACGGCCGCTCCGGGCGTGGCCAGACGGGCTGACAGGGCCGCGCGCATGCCGTCGCGCAGCTCCAGGTGCCGGGTCCACCAGTCGAGGGCGCATCCCGAGTCGGTGACCACGACGGCGCGCTCCGGCAGCCGCGCGGACAGCTCGGCCACCACGGAGCGGGGGTTGATCGCCATGCCGAAGAACCGGTGCGCCTTCGAGCGGCCCTCCGCGCGCCACGCCCGGACGGCACGCTCGACATCCGTACGCCACCCGCGCCCCGATGCGCGGTGCAGCAGCGGGATGAGGGCGTCCAGTGCCGGGCCCACGTCACCGGTCACCCGGGCGGCAGGGGGCCGGCCCAGGCCCACCGGGGCGGGGTCGGCGTCGGCGCCGACCGTGATGACCCGGCGCGTCCCGGTGTCCGGTACCAGGCCGGTGTCGAAGTCCTCGGCACCGACCAGGAGGAGGGTGTCGCAGTCGCGGAGCAGGGCGACGGCGACCGGGCTGCCGTAGGGTGCCGCCACTCCCGCCAGGCAGGGCAGGTCGTCGGGGAGGACATCCCGGGCCAGTGGCGTCTTGGCGGCCCCGGCCCCCAGGAGCTCGGCGACCCCCACGATCTGGCCGGAGGCTTCCGCGGCGCCCTGGCCGACGACGATCGCCACCCTGCGGCCCGCGTTCAGGACCTCGGCCGCGCGACGCACCTCCCGCTCCTCGGGCGAGCGCGCCGGCGGACGGCGGCGGGCCCGGGCGGAGGCGGCTTCGTCGTCCGCGCGCGGCGCCGGGGGCGCCTGGGCCTCGAGCACCGGACGGGGCACGATCAGCGTGGCCACCCCTCGTTCGGCGAGCGCCGCCCGGAGGGCGCGGTCCAGCGCGTCCCCCATCAGGGCCGGGTCGGAGACCACCTCGCAGTGGACGGACACCTCGGCGAAGAGGTGGGCCGCGTGGACGTCCGGCCGCCGCCCACCGCCCGCGGGCGGTGGCTCCTGGCCGACGACGGCCACCACCGGCCGGCGGTCCAGCGCCGCGTCGTACAGGCCGCTGAGGAGGTGGAGCGCGCCGGAGCCGGGCGAGGCGAGGCAGCAGCCCGCCCGTCCGGTGAACTTGGCGTGGGCGCAGGCCATGAGCGCTGCCGATTCCTCGTGCCGCGACTGGATGAACTCCGGGGTGTTCCGCTCACCGGTCAGAGCGGTGACCAGGGGGTCCACGTCCCGGCCGGGGATGCCGAACACCCGGTCGACACCCCACTCCCGCAGGCGTGCCGCCATGAACGCGCAGACGCTGGCCACCTGGACCTCCCGCACCGTGGGCCGACGGTCGTCCGGCCGGGTAGCCCGCCGCCCGGACCGCAAACCGCGAGCTGATCCGCTGGTCCACGCCGATGCGGGCGGCACCGCACCGCCCGTGTCGCCCCCGTCCCCCCGACGCCGTTCCGGCGGCGCGTGCCCCGGGCACTCGTGCCAGGCTCGGAACGAACAGTCGGCGACTGACCACGCACCGCGGTCGCCGCAGCGGGCGTCAGGAGGGCGAACACGCCGTGGCGGTGGCTGACGAGAACGCGTCGACCCGGGCGGCCGCGCGCGGGGAGCGGCTGGCGGGCGCACTCGACAAGCGCCTGCCGCTCGCCGGCGCCGGCAAGGAGTTCCTGCGCAAGGCGTTCCCCGACCACTGGTCGTTCCTGCTGGGCGAAGTCGCCCTGTACAGCCTGGTCGTCCTGGTGGTGACGGGCGTCTGGCTGACGTTCTTCTTCCACCCCGACATGGCGGAGACGCCGTACACCGGTTCGTATCCGCCGCTGCGGGGCGTGATGACGTCGGAGGCGTACACGTCGGTGCTGCACATCAGCTTCGATGTGCGCGGCGGTCTGCTGATGCGGCAGGTCCACCACTGGGGCGCCCTGGTGTTCGTCTCCGCGATCGGCCTGCATCTGCTGCGGATCTTCTTCACCGGCGCCTTCCGGCGTCCCCGGGAAGTCAACTGGATGGTCGGCGTGACGCTGTTCCTGCTGGCCCTGCTGGAGGGCTTCTGCGGCTACTCGCTCCCCGACGACCTGCTGTCCGGCACCGGTCTGCGCACGTCCCAGGGCATCATGCTCTCGGTCCCCGTCGTCGGCACCTATCTGTCGTTCTTCGTCTTCGGCGGCGAGTTCCCCGGGCACGACATCATCCCCCGCATGTACGCGGCCCATATCCTGCTGCTGCCGGGGCTTCTGCTGGCCCTCGTCGCCCTCCATCTGACGCTCATCGTGTACCACAAGCACACCCAGTGGGCCGAGCCCGGCCGGACCAACCGGAACGCGGTCGGCAAGCCGCTCGTCCCGCAATACGCCGCCAAGTCCCTGGGGTTGTTCTTCGCCGTGACGGGTGTGCTCACCCTGCTGGGCGCGCTGCTCCAGATCAACCCCATCTGGTCGGTGGGCCCCTACCGCGCCGACCATGTCTCGCTCGACGCCCAGCCGGACTGGTACGTGGGCTTCCTGGAGGGCGCGCTGCGCCTGATGCCGGCCGCGGAGACGAATATCGCGGGGCACACCGTCGTGTGGGACGTCTTCCTGCCCGGCGTGGCGCTGCCCGTGGCCCTGTTCGTGATCCTCTACGGCTATCCGTACGCCGAACGGTGGATCACCGGGCCCACCCCCGAACAGCATCTGTGCGACCGCCCGCGCAACCAGCCCACCCGGACCGCCCTGGGCGTCGCCGCCGTCTCCGCCTACGCCGTCCTGCTCATGGCGGGCGGTCAGGACGTCATCGCCTTCGTCTTCAGCATCTCGGTGGAGCTGGTGACGTACACCCTCCGCACCGCCCTGTTCGTGGTGCCGTTCCTGGCCTACCACGCCACCAAACGGGCGTGTCTGGGTCTCCAGGCGACCGACCGCCGGCGGCTGGTGGAGGGGCGGGCGGCCGCCGAGGTACGGCAGAGCGCGGACGGCGGCTACGAGCAGGCCCGGACGCTGCTGCCCGCGGCCGAGGCGTACCGCATCCTCGTGCGCGCCGAGCCGGAGCCACGGGCGCACGGCACGGAGGCGTGGCGCTGGTTCCACCGGCACCGGGTCCGCAACGCGCTCAGCCGGTGGTACTTCGGCCGGCGGGTGGAGCTGCCCGCCACCGACCGGCAGCGGCGCCGCATCGAGGTGGTGCGCGCCGCCCCGGGCGAGGCGGAGGAGGCCGACGACAGGTGAGCGACGGGCCCCGCCGAGCACAGGCACTGAGCACGGGCACGGGCACGGTCCGGCCGGCCGCGTGCGGCGCCCGTACGCCCTCGGGGGCGTCCGGGCGGCCGTCAGCGGCCATGGGGATCACCGCCCCGCACCGCGAGCGGGAGCGCGTCCGCCGCCTGCCGTTCCTCCCGGCTGATCCAGGACCAGGTGACGGCGGCAGCGGCGATGCCGAGGGGCAGCATGCCGACGATCATGGCGAGTCCTGCCGCGGAGTGTCCGGCCGCGATCACCCCGAGCGCCGGGAGATCCAGCAGCGGGACGGCCAGGAACAGATACACGCACCGGCCGGGATCGCTGAGGCGGTGCCGCGTACGCACCACGACGGGCGCCCAGAACGCCACCGCGGCCGGCAGCGGGATCAGCTCCGACACCATGGTGACAGCGGTGGGCATCGGACGCACCAGGCCGGCGAGCATCGCCCAGCCGTGCAGCAGGACCAGCAGGGGCAGGGCCACGCCCGGGGGCAGGCTCACCCGCTCCCACAGCGGCGCCCGTCTCGACGGCCACATGACGCCCGGCACCACCGCGGCCAGCGCGAAACCCGACAGGGCCATCGCGGCCACGGACGAGAGCTGCGTCCCGGGTGCCGAGTGGTCCATCACCGGTTCAGTCCTCCCGTGCCGTCGTGCCGCGCACCGCGAGAGCCACCGCCACGAGCAGCAGCGGCCCGGCGAGGGCCAGCAGCCACGCGCCGTAGACGAACGCCAGCGCGACGAGGAGGAAGCCGAAGGCGGCGGGCACCACCGCGCCGGCCGCGCGGTCCGGCACCCGGTAGCGGACGTGCTGGTCGGGCCCGATGCGGGAGGAGGCGAGCACGGCCACGGCCGCCAGCTCCAGCAGCACGACGACGCCGCCCCACAGCCAGAACACCATGGCGCTCTCGCCGTACACCGCCAGCACCGCGAGCAGCACACCGTTGAGGATGCCCCAGCCGGCCACGACGACGACGGACAGGTGCCGCTTCACGGCCGCCCCCCGTCGGCCGCGGCGGCCTCCTCGTCCCGCCGCTGCCGCAGGTCCAGCAGCGGGGCGAAGCTGGTGACGGGCGGCACCGGGTGGTCCGGGGTGAAGTTCAGCCGGGGCGGCGGGGACGTGGTGGCCCATTCCAGGGTGTGTCCGCCCCACGGGTCGTCCGGGGCCCGCTCGGCGCTCCCCAGGGTCCGCCTGCGCAGGGTCCACAGCACATTGACGGCGAACACCACCACACTCGTGGCGAGGAAGGCGGCACCGATGCTGGACAGCAGGTTCAGCGGGCCGAAGCCATCGAAGGACGCGTACGTCGACACCCGGCGCGGCATGCCGAGGTAGCCGAGGGCGAACATGGGCAGGAACGTGACGTTGGTGCCGATCACCAGCAGCCAGAAGTGCAGCCGGCCCGCCCGGTGGCCCAGCATCACGCCCGTGACCTTCGGGAACCAGAAGTACACGGCGGCGAACAGCCCGAAGGCGCTGCCCGCGAAGAGCACGTAGTGGAGGTGCGCCACGACGAAGTAGCTGTCGGTCACGTGGTAGTCGATCACCGGGGTGCCGAGCATGATGCCGGTGAGCCCGCCGATCAGGAACTGCGGGATGAAGGCCAGGGCGAACAGCATCGGCGGGCCGAAGCGCGGTCGCCCGCCGAGGATGGTGCCGATCATGGCGAAGTACTCCACGCCCGCGGGGACGAGCAGGGCGATGGAGGTCAGCGAGTAGTAGTCGTTGGTCGCCTGGCCGGTGGCGAACATGTGGTGCCCCCACACGCTCATCGACATCGCGGCGAACACCAGCAGCGACAGGACCGTGCCCTGGTAGCCGAAGAAGCGGCGCCCGGAGAAGACGGCGAGCACCTCGGACACGGCGGCCAGATAGGGGAAGAACATGACGTACACGACCGGATGGCCGTAGAACCAGAAGATGTGCTGGTAGCCGATGTTCCACACGTTCGATTCGAAGATCGCCGGGTCGGCGCGTCCGACGGCGAGCAGACCGAGCGCGGCCAGCAGGGCGGGGAAGGCGCCGATCACCATCAGACAGGTGGCGACCATCGACCAGGAGAACACGGGCAGCCGCAGCATCGTCATCCCGTGGGTCCGCCTGCGCAGCACCGTCCACAGCACGGCCCAGCCCATGACGATGGTCCCGGTGGTCGCCAGCAGCACTCCCACGATCCACAGGTCGGAGCCCGGACCCGGCGAGTGGACGCTGTCGGCCAGCGGCGGGTAGGAGAACCAGCCGCCGGCATGGGCCCCGTTGGGCGTGGCGAATCCGGCCAGCATGACCAGCGCCCCGAGCGCGTAGAGCCAGTAGCCCAGCAGGGTGAGGCGTGGGATGGCGATGCCGGGTGCCCCGATCTGGAGCGGCACCAGGTACACGCCCATGCCGATCGCGAACGGGGTGACGACCATGTAGATCATGCCCGAGCCGTGGAGGGTGAAGAGTTGGTTGTAGAACTGCGTGCTCACCAGCTGCTGCTCGGGCTGGGCCAGCTGGGCCCGCATGGTCAGCGCGAAGGTGCCCGTGACCAGGAGCAGCACCAGCGAGGTGCCGATGGTCAGCACGCCGATCCGCTTGTGGTCGGTGCTGGTCACCCAGCCCAGCCAGCCGCTCGGCGGGACCGGCCGCCCGCCGGTGCCCTCCTTGGCGGTGGGTGGCGCGACCGTCATGCCGCCGCTCCCTGCTGGCCGCCGTGCACGTACCGGTCGTACTCCTCGGGCGACACCGCCTTGATCCAGAAGTGCATGGTGTGGTGCCGGAGGCCGCAGAACTCCGCGCACTTGCCCATCCAGCGGCCCTCCCGGTCCAGGGTGAGGGTGAAGGAGTTCACATGGTCGGGAAAGACGTCCATCTTGTAGCGCAGTTCCGGAACCCACAGCGAGTGGATGACGTCGCGGGAGGTCAGCCGCAGCTTCACGGGACGGCCGGTCGGCACGACCAGGGTCGGCAGGTCGTCGCCCCGGCACGTCCCGGAGGTACCGCGCCGCTGGGGTGCCTGTGGGTAGCTGAAGGTCCAGCACCACTGGAAGGAGGAGACGTCGACGCGCACGGGCGGGCGCTCGGCCGTCCGGTGCTCCCGGTGGTTCTGCCACGCCGTCCACGCCACCAGGAACACGCCGAACACGGTCAGGACGGCGACGTAGCAGACCTCCAGGCGCGGGCGCTCCGCTCGCCCGGAGACGGTGGTCCGCCTCCCGGCCCGCCGCCTGAGCAGCGCGTACGTCAGGAGGGCGAGTACGACGACGAAGACCCCGGCCGCGATGACCGCCTCCAGCGCGAAGACCTGGCCGAAGATATGACGCTGGGTCACCGCGCCACCTTCTCCACGTCCTCGGCGGGGCCGCGCCTTCGACCGCGCTCGCCCGGACCGGCGCCGGCCCCTGCCGTTCGGCGGAAGTCCCCGATAGCCACCCGATCACTCCCGTCGTACTATTCCAAAGCGAGGCCAAGCGGACATTACGGGTAGGCCGAACGGTCCGCGAGCGGACACACCGCCGGTCGCAGTGCCCGGGTGTCCACGCCTCACACCTGCCACGAGGCGACTGGGGAGAGCGAAACGGGGTACCCGGCGGGCACCGAGCACCGCTGATGACGGGCGCGAGCGAAAAGGCGCGAGCGCGAGAGCACCACCGCGAGGGCACGGAAGGGCGGACGGCATGGGCGTACGCACCTGGATCGCCTCCTGGCCGGTCTACCGCCAGCTCACGGGGACGGACCCGCTGGGCCGCGGGGCCGCCGCCACGAGCGCCGGTGCGCGGCCCACCGCCCGGACCGCCTCGGCGGACCGGGTGGTGAAGTCGGTCTGCCCGTACTGCGCGGTGGGCTGCGGCCAGAACGTGTATGTGGAGGACGACCGCGTCACCCAGATCGAGGGCGACCCCGACTCCCCCGTCTCCCGCGGCCGGCTGTGCCCCAAGGGCTCGGCCAGTCTCCAGCTCACCACCGGCGGCGCCCGCGAGCACCACGTCCTCCACCGGCGCCCGCACGGCACCGCGTGGGAGCGTCTGGACCTCGACACGGCCATGGACATGATCGCCGACCGGGTGATCGAGGCGCGCCGGGCGGGCTGGCAGTGGGAGGTCGACGAGACCCGCACCCGGCGCACGCTCGGCTTCGCCAGCCTGGGCGGGGCCACGCTCGACAACGAAGAGAACTACCTGATCAAGAAGCTGTTCACCGCCCTGGGAGCCGTGCAGATCGAGAACCAGGCGCGGGTTTGACACTCCTCCACCGTTCCCGGTCTGGGAACCTCGTTCGGCCGCGGCGGCGCGACCACCTTCCAGCAGGACCTCCAGAACTCCGACTGCATCGTCATCCAGGGCTCGAACATGGCCGAGTGCCATCCGGTCGGGTTCCAGTGGGTGATGGAGGCCAAGGCCCGTGGCGCGAAGGTGATCCACGTCGACCCGCGCTTCACCCGCACCAGCGCGCTGGCCGACCTGCACGTACCGCTGCGCGCGGGCTCGGACATCGCCTTCCTCGGCGGGATCATCAACCACGTCCTGCGGAACGACGCGTACTTCCGGGACTACGTCGTGGCGTACACCAACGGCCCCGTCGTGCTGCGCGAGGACTTCCGCGACACCGAGGACCTCGACGGCGTCTTCTCCGGCCTCGACCCCGAAGCCCGCGCCTACGACAACGACACCTGGAGTTACGAGGGCATGGAGGTGCAGGCGGCCTCCGGTGAGCGCGACCAGGGGTACGAGAAGCGCACCGGCGGCGGACGGACGGTGACGGAGGCCGCGCGCGGTGAGGCGCACGGCGCCGGCGGCGCCGAGGTCGGCGAGGGCGAACCCGAGCGGGACGAGACGCTCAGCCATCCGCGCTGCGTCTTCCAGGTCCTCAAGCGGCACTACGCCCGCTACACGCCCGAGATGGTGGAGCGGATCTGCGGCGTCCCGCAGGACCTCTTCCGCCAGGTGTGCGAGCTCGTCACGGAGAACTCCGGACGCGACCGCACCACCGCCTTCGCGTACGCGGTCGGGTGGACGCAGCACACGGTGGGCGTGCAGTACATCCGCGCGGCCTCCGTCCTGCAGAGCCTGCTCGGGAACATCGGCCGGCCCGGCGGCGGCATCCTCGCCCTGCGGGGCCACGCCTCCATCCAGGGCTCGACGGACATCCCCACCCTGTTCAACCTGCTGCCCGGCTACATCCCGATGCCGCACGCCCACCAGCGGCAGGACCTGGACACCTTCGTCCGGGCCGAGGCGGCCCGCAAGGGCTACTGGGGGAACATGCGGTCCTATCTGGTCAGCCTGCTCAAAGCCTACTGGGGTGAGACCGCGCAGGCCGAGAACGACTTCTGCTTCGACTACCTGCCGCGGCTGACGGGCTCCCACTCCACCTACGAGACGGTCATGGCCCAGCTCGAGGGGGTCTGCAAGGGCTACTTCCTCATGGGCGAGAACCCGGCCGTGGGCTCGGCCAACACCAAGATGCAGCGCCTGGGCATGGCCAACCTGGACTGGCTGGTGGTCCGGGACTTCTCCCTCATCGAGTCCGCCACCTGGTGGCAGGACGGCCCGGAGATCGAGACCGGCGAGCTGCGCACCGAGGACATCGGCACCGAGGTGTTCTTCCTGCCGGCCGCCGCGCACACCGAGAAGGACGGCAGCTTCACCAACACCCAGCGGCTGCTGCAGTGGCACCACCGGGCCGTCGAACCGCCCGGCGAGGCGCGCAGCGACCTGTGGTTCATGTACCACCTGGGCCGCAGGATCCGGGCGAAGCTGGCC
Organism: Streptomyces yongxingensis; assembly: GCF_055597465.1. Classification (NCBI taxonomy): domain Bacteria; kingdom Bacillati; phylum Actinomycetota; class Actinomycetes; order Kitasatosporales; family Streptomycetaceae; genus Streptomyces; species Streptomyces yongxingensis. The sequence goes on along the minus strand of NZ_CM145717.1, from coordinate 9,546,307 downwards.
GGGTCGGCCGATCCGATGGACCGGCCGGTGCTCGATCTGACCTGGGACTACCCCACCAAGGGCGAGCACGCCGAACCGGACGCGGAGGCGGTCCTCGCCGAGATCAACGGCCACGACGCCCAGGGCGCCCCGCTCTCGTCCTACGAGCAGTTGGCCGGGGACGGCTCCACGTCCTGCGGCTGCTGGATCTACTGCGGCGTCCACGCCGACGGCGTCAACCAGGCCGCCCGCCGCACGCCCGGCGCCCGGCAGAACTGGGTGGCGGCCGAGTGGGGCTGGGCCTGGCCCGCCAACCGCCGCATCCTGTACAACCGGGCCTCGGCCGACCCGGACGGCAGGCCGTGGAGCGAACGCAAGGCCCTGGTGTGGTGGGACGAGGAACGGGCCCGGTGGTCCGGCCATGACGTGCCCGACTTCGCCCCCGGCAAGCCCCCCTCCTACCTGCCGCCGCCGGACGCGACGGCCGGGGCGGCGCTGTCGGGCACCGACCCGTTCATCATGCAGGCCGATGGCAAGGCATGGCTGTACGTACCGTCCGGCCTCACCGACGGTCCCTTGCCCACCCACTACGAGCCGCAGGACTCGCCGTTCCCCAACCTGCTGTACGGCCAATGGCGCAACCCCGTGCGGCACCTGATGCCGTCCCGCCCGGACAACCGCTACCAGCCCGGCGGCGGCGAGCCCGGCTCGGAGGTGTTCCCGTTCGTCGCCACCACCTACCGGCTCACCGAACACCACACCGCGGGCGGCATGTCCCGGTGGCAGCCCTACCTGGCGGAGCTGCAGCCGGAGTTCTTCTGCGAGGTCTCCCCCGAACTCGCCGCCGAACGCGGCCTCGAGCACACCGGCTGGGCGACGATCGTCAGCGCCCGCGGGGTGATCGAGGCGCGGGTCCTGGTCACCGACCGCGTACCGCCCCTGACCGTGCACGGGCGCACCCTGCACCAGGTCGGCCTGCCGTACCACTGGGGGCCGAACGGCTACAGCACCGGGGACGCGGCGAACGAGCTGCTGCACATGTCCCTCGACCCCAACACCCACATCCAGGAGACCAAGGCGTTCGCCGTCGACATCCGGCTGGGCCGCCGGCCCAGGGGCGCGGCCGCCGTGGAGCTGGTGCGGGCCTACCGGACGCGGGCGGGCATCGACGAACACACCGGTACGGAACTCTGAGCCGCCCCGGGGTCCACCTGAGGACCGTCCCGCCCGAGGGCGGTCTCACCTCAGGACGAGGGAGTGCTCCCCCTTCGGGACCAGCTCTCCCACCACCGGCGCTCCGGGCACCTCGCCCGCCACGAGCAGCCCACCGGAGGTCTGGGCGTCGGCCAGGAGCAGCCTGGTGCCGGGTTCGGTGTCCCCGAAGTCGGTGAACGGCGCCACCCACTCAAGGTTCCGCCGGGTGCCGCCGCTGACGTACCCGTCCCGGACCGCCTCCCGCGCCCCGTCCAGGTACGGCACGGCGGCGGTGTCGACCACCGCGGTCACCTCCGAGGCCCGCGCCAGCTTGTGCAGATGGCCGAGGAAGCCGAAGCCGGTGATGTCCGTGGCGCAGGTCGCGCCTGCCTCCAGGGCCGCGGCCGACGCGTCCCGGTTGAGCGCCACCATCGTGGCCACCGCCTGCTCGAACCGTTCGCCGGTGGCCTTGTGGCGGTTGTTCAGCACCCCCAGGCCGAGGGGCTTGGTCAGCGACAGCGGCACACCCGGCCGGCCTGCGTCGTTGCGCAGCAGGCGGGCCGGATCGGCGAGGCCGGTGACGGCCATGCCGTACTTGGGCTCGGGATCGTCCACACTGTGCCCGCCGCCCACGTGGCAGCCCGCCTCGGCGGCGATGTCGAGCCCGCCGCGCAGCACCTCACGGGCCAGGCCGAACGGCAGCACATAGCGCGGCCAGGCCAGGAGGTTGACGGCGAGCACCGGGCGGCCGCCCACCGCGTACACGTCCGACAGGGCGTTGGCCGCGGCGATGCGCCCCCAGTCGTACGGGTCGTCCACGACGGGCGTGAAGAAGTCCGCGGTGGACACCACCGCCTGGGCCGGGCCGCCGGTCGGGGCGGGCAAGGTGACCACGGCGGCGTCGTCGCCGGTGGCCAGTCCGACGAGCAGCGGGCTGTCGCTCGCGGCCGTCGTCGGCCCGGCCAGTCCGCTGAGCACGCCCTCCAGTTCACCGGGCGGGATCTTGCAGGCGCAGCCGCCGCCGTGGGCGAACTGCGTGAGCCGTACGGGCGTTTCGCGGGTCGTGGTCACGCCGGTCCTCTCGGTCGATGGTGGTCGGCGGCGGGTAGCCTTGAGCGGGCGAGGGAGGCGTGTGGGTGCCTGGTGGCCCTCCCGGTCTTCAAAACCGAGGTGCCCGAGGATCTCGGGCAGGCGGGTTCGATTCCCGTCCGCCTCCGCTCTCCGCACCGGCCCGGCAGCGCCGGCGCTGGTCGTCCACGCGTTCGGTGAGACCCCGGGCATCGAGGTACTCCAGCAGCGGTACGGCCACCCGGCGCGTCGTGTCCAGGGCCCGGCGCGCCTGGCTGAGCGTGAACGGCTGCGGAAGGCCGCGGAGGACGGCCGCGGCCCGGGCGTCCGCTCCGGGAAGCAGCAGGATGCCGTCGCCGACCCGCAGCAGCGCGCCCGCCGCGACGGCGGCGGCCACCGTCCTGCGGGTCAGCCCCAGTTCGGTCAGCCGGTCGGCCTCCGGGGCACGGAACGGTGCCCGCAGCAGGTCGCGCCGCACGTCGTCCACGGCCGCCTGGACGGGTGGCGGCAGGGTGGGCCGGGCGTCCGCCCCGCCGTACAGCCGCCCCTGACTGCCGTGCACCTTCTCCGAGGTCTCGGCGAGGGCGCCGACCAGGGACCGGTCGGGCAGGCCGAGCAGGCGGCGGGCCGCCTCCGGGGGCAGGCCGGGCTCCAGCGGGTGGCGCGCCGCATGGCGTGCGACCTCGGCCTCCAGGCGGTCCCGCAGCGCCGCCCAGTGGGCCGCGTCGGCCAGCCAGTCCCCGGCGACCGGCGCGGTGGGGGCGGGCAGCCCCATGGCCGCCAGCTCCGAGCGGCGGACGAGCCCGCGCCGCCGCAGTTCCGCCGCGCCGTCCGGAGCGCCGGTCAGGTCCGCCAGCTCGGCCGCCCTCGTCCGGGCCGCCCCGCGCCGGGTCAGCCGGGGCGGCCGTACGTCCAGGACGGTCACCCCGCACGGCGGGCGCCGACCACCCGGTTCCCGCAGGACCGCGCGGTCGCCCACCCGCAGCGGCAGCTCCCGGGGCAGGGTCAGCCTGGCCGTGTCCTCGCCCAGCGGGCGGACGGTCACGGGCACGGCGGCGGTGCCGATGTGGAGGGTGACCGTCCGGGGCAGGTCGCGGGCCGGCGCGCCGTGGACCCGGACGTCGATCAGGCCGGTGAGCAGCCAGCGGTCCGGCGTCAGCAGCACCTGCCCCCGGCCCAGCACACCGTCGGGCGCGCCGTGCACATTGACCGCCACCCGCGCCACCCCGCGGACCGCGGACCGGTCCTCCCGCAGGCACTGGAGCCCGCGCACCCGCAGCGCGGTCCTGCCGTCCCCCGCCACCAGCCGGTCGCCGGCGCGCAGGGTGCCCGCCCCCAGGGTGCCGGTGACGACCGTGCCCTGGCCGCGCACGGTGAAGGCGCGGTCCAGCCACAGCCGTACGTCCGCATCGGCGGGCGGAACGGGCAGCGAGCGGCCCAACCGGGCCAGTTCCCGGCGCAGTCCGGCCAGTCCGGCTCCGGTCACCGCGCTCACCGCGGCGGACGGCACGGTGCCGAGGGAGGTGGCCGCCATGCGCTCGACGGCGTCCGCCCGCACGGGCTCGGGGTCGGCCAGGTCACCACGGCTCACCGCGAGCACGGCGTGCCGCACCCCGAGCGCGTCCAGGATCTCCAGGTGCTCCTGCGACTGCGGCTGCCAGCCCTGGTCCGCGGCCACCACGAACAGAACGGCGGGCACGGGCCCGACACCGGCCAGCATGGTGGCGACGAAGCGTTCGTGTCCGGGCACGTCCACGAAGGCGATGTGCTCGCCGCCGGGGCCGCCGTGTCCGTCCGGGCTTCCGGCCGGGTCTCCCTCCGGGCTTTCGCCGTCCGGGCTTCCGTCGTCCGGGCCATCGCCGTCCGGGCTTCCGTCCGGGTCCAGGCGGGTCCAGACGAACCCGAGGTCGAGGGTCAGGCCGCGGCGCCGCTCCTCCTGGAGACGGTCGGGCTCCATCCCGGTCAGCGCCCGCACCAGCGCCGACTTGCCGTGGTCGACGTGCCCGGCGGTGGCCAGTACCCGCATGCCCCTACCTTTCCGCGGCCGGATCCGTGGCGGCCGGATCCACGACCGACCGCACGGCCTCGGCCAGCCGCTCGTCGTCCTCCCGTGGCACCGCCCGCAGGTCGAGCAGGCACCGGCCCGCCTCCAGCCGCCCCACCACGGGAACCGGGCCGGTCCGCAGGGCCGCGGCGTACCGCTCGGGCAGCGACAGCGCGGCGCTGGGCAGCGTCACCCCCGGGGCGCCGCCACCGCCCACCGACGCGGCGCTCTCGACGGCCCGCACATCGATGCCGTCGGCGCCCAGGGCGGCGGCGAGCCGCTCGGCACGGTGGCGGAGCCCCGCCGGGTCGGCGGCCAGTGCCGCGGCGGTCGGGGTCTCGGGCCCGGTCAGCGTCGCCTCCAGCGCGGCCAGCGTCAGCTTGTCCACGCGCAGCGCACGGGCGAGCGGATGCCGGGACACGGTCCGCACCAGCTCCTCCTCCCCGAGCAGCAGTCCGCACTGCGGTCCGCCGAGCAGCTTGTCGCCGCTCGCGGTGACCAGCGACGCTCCGGCCCGGAGCCGGGTCTCGGCGTCCGGCTCGTCCGGCAGCGCGGGATGCGGTGCGAGCAGCCCGGAGCCGATGTCGACGACCACCGGAACGCCGAGAGCCGCCAGTTCCCCGGTCTCGGCGGCGCGAGTGAAGCCCATGACACGGAAGTTGGAGGGGTGCACCTTCAGCACGAAGGCCGTCTCCGGGCCGATCGCGGCGGCGTAGTCGGCGACGGAGGTGCGGTTGGTCGTCCCCACCTCGCGCAGCCGGGCTCCGGTGGACACCAGCAGGTCCGGCAGGCGGAAGCCGTCCCCGATCTCCACCATCTCGCCCCGGCTGATGACGATCTCCTTCCCGGCGGCGAGCGCGGTCGCCACCAGGACCAGCGCAGCCGCGCCGTTGTTCACCACATGCGCGGCGGCGGCCGACGGCACCCGCTCGCGCAGCGCGGCCAGGGCGGTCCGCCCGCGGCGGGCCCGGACCCCGGTGCGCAGGTCCAGTTCGACGTCCGTGGGCCCGGCGGCCTCCCGCACCGCCCGCCGGGCCGCCGCCGACAGCGACGCCCGGCCGAGGTTGGTGTGCAGCACCACCCCGGTGGCGTTGATGACCGGCCGCAGCCCGCCGGCCGTGCGGGGCAGCAGGGCGACCGCCGTGTCCGCCACCTCGTCCGGCGCGACGGCACCGGCCCGCGCCCGCTCCTGGGCCTGCCGCACCGCCGCCTTCACCGCCCCGGATCCCAGCCGGTGTGCCGCCTCGACCAGGCGTGTGTCACCCAGGACCGCGTCGGTGCGGGGAATCCGCCGTCGTCCGTCCGTGGTGGTGACCCGCTGGTCCATGGGGCCCCTTCCTTCCGCCCGCTGTCGTGGCTGCCCGGCGAACGCCCATCGTCTCTCAGTGCCCCGTACCGGCGTCACGACACGCCCGGCGGACGGAGCGCCGTCCGGTCGGCACGGCCCGTTTCCGCGGGCCGTGGGCGGGGACCCGCCGTCCGTGGTGGCACAGGGACCGGGAGCGAACGGATGAGCCGACGGCGCGGCACGGCCACCCGCCCCGCGCGGCTGCGCTTCGACGGATGGATCGCGGGCATGGGCACCTCCTCCGGGACGCGCATCGTGCTGGGCCACTGGGAGCGGTCGCCGTTCGGGCCGTTCAGCGACGTGATGCTCGACCGGGTGAACGGTGAGCGGCTGCTGCTGGCTCCCACCCCGGAGACGGCGGACTTCATCGCCGGCACCTACCACTTCGACGCGGTGCGCGTCGTGCCGGTCCGGGTGAGCGTCGAGGCGGGCATCTGGACCCTCACGGCCGGGGCACTGGACCTGCGCTTCACCGTGGGCCGACGCGGGCCGCTGGGGCTTCTGCTGCGCGCCGTGCCCGGCGCGCTCGCCCGCCGCCCGGCGTGGAGCGCGCTGATGGACGTCCCCGCCCGTCTGCTGCTGCCCGGCGTGCGGACGCGAGGCAGCGCGGGCGGCGGTCGCCGCGAGTGGTACGGCGCACGGGATCTGCGGCCGATCGGCGCGGTGTCGGCGGTCTTCGAGGGCGAGGACCTCGGGGCGATGGCGCCCGTCGAACCCGCTGTGCGCTTCGGGTTCGGTTCGGTGCCCCGGAAGCCCGGCGTCACCCGGGTCACCACGACGGTGGTACTGGACCGGGGCGGCCCTCCACCGGATCTCACCCTTCCCGGTCGCCGCTGAGCCGCACCGCCGCCTCGAGGAGTTGCGCGTGGACGAACGCCTGGGGCAGGTTGCCCCTCAGTTGGCGCTGGCCGACGTCGTACTCCTCGGCGAACAGCCCCGGTGAGCCACAGGCGGCCCGGGTGCGCTCGAACCAGCGGAAGGCGCTGACCGGATCCCGCTGGTGGTGGGCGGCGAGCGCCATCATGAAGCCGCACAGCAGGAAGGCCCCCTCGGCCTCGCCCAGCGGCCGGTCGCCGTGGCCGAAGCGGTAGAGGTAGCCGTCCTCGGACAGCCGTTCCTCGATGAAGCGGCGGGTGCGCGGCCCGCTGGGGTCGTCCGGCGGGAGGCAGCCGCGGGCGAGGGGCAGCAGCAGGGCGGCTTCCGGCCCGTCGTCGCCCTCGGCGCGGCGCCAGTGGCCCCGGGGGCTCAGACAGCGGCGGCGGGTCTCGCGCAGGATCGTGTCGGCGAGGCCGTCCCAGTCGCGTGCCGCCCGGCCCCCCACCGCGCCCGCGGCGGCGCGCAGACCGGCCACCGCGCACAGTCGTGAATGGGTCCACCAGTGGTTTTCCAGCTCCCACAGCCCCGCGTCCGGGCGCGGCCAGTTGCGCTCGACGGCGGCCACGGCCACGTCGAGGGCGCGGCGGGCGTCCGTGTCGAGCCGGTCGAGCCGTGCGGCGGCGGCGTAGAGCTGCAGGATCTCGCCGAAGGAGTCCAGCTGGAACTGGCGGCCGGCGCGGTTGCCCACCCGGTCGGTGCCGCCCGGATAGCCGGGTAGCGGCAGGGAGCGCTCTCCGGCCACCGGGTCCCCGGTGACGGTGTAGGCGGGGCGCAGTTCGCCGCCGTCGGCCAGCAGGCGCTCGGTCATGAAGCCCACCCCCGCGTCCAGGAGGGGATGCGGGCCGTGCGCCGCCACCGCCAGACCGGCGTAGCACTGGTCGCGGATCCAGGCGAAGCGGTAGTCGTAGTTGCGTTCGCCGTTGGCGCGCTCCGGGAGCGAGGTGGTGGCGGCGGCCACCATGGCGCCGGAGGCGCTGGTCAGCCCGTGGAGGATGGCGTATGCCTGCCGGGCGTCCCGCGGGGCGGCCAGCCCCGAGCAGTCGGGTGCGACACCGGCCCAGTGGCGTTCGGTCGCCTGCCACAGCCGTCCCGGGTCCAGCTCCTCCGCTCCCGCCCGGGTGCCGATCTCCAGGACGAGGTCCCGCGCCTCGCCGGCGGCCACCGTGAAGCGTGCCTCCAGCACGCCCCGCCCCTCGGGGGTGGCGTCGGCCGCTCCGGCGAGGCGCAGGTGGAGTCCGCCGCCGTGGGCCGACCAGGTGCCGTCCTCCTGCCGCAGGCCGGTCATGGGGTGGGCGCCGAAACCGGGTCTGGCGTCGAGCCTCAGCCGTACGCGGGCGTCGCCGCGCACCGCCCGGATCCGGCGCAGCAGGACCAGCCGGTCGGGCGCGGCGGGCCCGGCCAGCGCCTCCCGGCACTCGATCTCGCTGTCACCGGTGATCCAGCGGCCGACGTGGATGAGGGTGCCTTCCTCGTAGTAGCCGCCCCAGACGTTCCAGTGGTCGTCGGGGCCGAGGAGGTACTCCCCCGGTCCGCCGATCAGGGTCGAGAACACCGCGTCGCTGTCCCAGCGGGGCGCGCACAGCCACACCATCTCGCCACGTGGTCCCACCAGGGCGCCGCGTTCGCCGTCTCCGAGGAAGGCGTACTCGCGGAGGGTCCACGGCGACGACGCCTGGGTGGTGGGTGGCGTCGGGGGGCCCGGGGGCGTGCCGTTCATCCTCCTCCTTCTTCCGGGTCCTTCTTCCGGGCTCGCGGTTTCCCGTGCCGCGCGGCCCGTGGGGTCTTTTTCGTACGGCGTCCTCCGGGTACCCGGCTCAGCCCTGGCAACCGCTGGAAGCACGGAACAGGAGGTCACGATGGGCAGGAAGCGGCACGGTCCTCCGATCGTCGTCGTGACCGGCGCCAGCGCCGGTGTCGGCCGCGCCACGGCTCACGCCTTCGCCGCCCGGGGCGCGACGGTCGCGCTGCTGGCGCGCGGCGCGCGCGGTCTGGAAGCCGCCGCGCGGGATGTGCGGGCGGCCGGTGGCCATCCGCTGCCCATCAGCGTCGATGTGTCCGATCCGCAGGCCGTCGACGCGGCGGCCGCGCGGGTGGAGCGGGAGCTGGGACCGATCGACGTGTGGGTGAACGCCGCCTTCGCCACGGTCTTCGCACCCGTCCAGGAGATCGAGGCCGAGGAGTTCGACAGGGTCACGCGCGTCACGTACCTGGGATTCGTCCATGGCACACAGGCGGCCCTGCGCCGCATGGTGCCCAGGAACCGCGGCACCATCGTGCAGGTGGGCTCCGCCCTCGCCCATCGCGGCGTCCCACTGCAGTCCGCGTATTGCGCGGCCAAGCACGCCATCCAGGGCTTCCACGAGTCGCTGCGCTGCGAGCTCCTGCACGATCGCAGCCGGGTGCGGGTCACCATGGTGCACCTGCCGGGCGTCAACACGCCCCAGTTCAGCTGGGTCCTCTCCCGGCTGCCCCGGCACCCCCAGCCCATGCCGCCGATCTACCAGCCGGAAGTGGCCGCGCGGGGCATCCTCTACGCCGCCGACCACCCCGGGCGGCGCGAGTACTGGGTGGGCGGCTCCACCGCCGCGACGCTGATCGGGAACAAGTTCGCCCCTGGGCTGATCGACCGGTACCTCGCCCGCACCGGCTACTCCTCCCAGCAGACGGACCGCCCGCGCGACCCGGACCGGCCGACGAACCTCTGGGCCCCCGCCGACGGCGCCGACGGCCGCGACTACGGCTCGCACGGCGCCTTCGACGACCGGACGACGACCCGCAGCACCCAGTTGTGGACCTCCCAGCACCGCGGGCTCCTGGCCGGGGCGGCCGCCGGGGCCATCGGGTGTGCCCTGGCCGTACGGAGCGCACGGAGCTGACCGCACGCCTGGAGCCGCGGCCCACCCGGCCGGGTGGCACCGGCCGGGTGGGGTCCGTCAGTGTCTCTCCACCGGGGGCGGGAGCATGTCCAGCTCGGCGGCGAGCAGCCCGGCCTCGAAGCGCGAGCGCGCGTCGAGCCGTTCCATGATGTCCGCGACCGCCGCCTGGCCGGGGACGATCGCCGCCTGTTCCGCATGCTCGGGCTGGCCGGTGTCCGGGTCCTGTCCGCGCCCCCGGGGACCGAGCTGCCGAGCCTCGCCGTGCCCGACGTGGCGGAAGCGCTGGAACGGCTGCCGGACACCCGGCTGCTGAAGGTCGTCCACCCGGGCGCCCCCGGCGCCGTGCTGCGGTTCTGGCTGCACGGGCCTGGTCTCCGCCTACGCCCGGGAGCGGGCAGAAGAAGAGGCGTCGGAGATCGAACGAGCGGCGGCCCTGGAGCTGCGGCGCCTTGAGGACCGGGAAGCCCTTCCGGCGGCGATCGGTGGGGCGGGAGCCTCTGTAGCGATGGTGCCGGTCGACAGCGTCCACGGCTGAGCCCGTACGGACGAGTTCCGGCGCGGCTCAGCGGATCGACGGAAGCCGGCCGCGGTTCGAAAGCCGCCCTGAAGGGGCGCGGGGCCGTGTCGCTGCGCGGCTCCGCCGCGGCTGTGTCGCTGTGCGGCTCCGCCGCGTGGCCGGCCACGACGGCGCCGCGGACGATCGACGGCAGGTCAGGGGGCGTCCAGCGGAGCGCTCAGCGGACCCGGTCGACACGGCGCTCGTCCCAGACCGGCTCCGCCGTCTCGCGGACGACGCCGTCCGATCCGAAGACCAGGAAGCGGTCGAAGGACCGCGCGAACCAGCGGTCGTGGGTGACCGCGAGCACCGTGCCCTCGTAGGCCCCGAGCCCGTCCTGGAGCGCCTCGGCCGACTCCAGGTCCAGGTTGTCCGTGGGCTCGTCCAGCAGCAGAGCCGTCGTCCCGGCCAGTTCGAGCAGCAGGATCTGGAACCGGGCCTGCTGACCACCCGAGAGCCGGTCGAAGGTCTGGTCGCCCTGGCGGTCGAGCTCATAGCGCCGTAGCGCGCTCATCGCGCGTCCCCGGTCCCGGGCGTGTTCGGTCCACAGGATGTCGACCAGCGTGCGCCCGAAGAGCTCCGGATGGGCGTGGGTCTGAGCGAAGTGGCCGGGCACGACGCGCGCGCCCAGCTTCCACTCCCCCCGGTGGGCGACGCTCTGCCCTGCCAGGAGCCGCAGGAAGTGGGACTTGCCCGAGCCGTTGGAGCCCAGTACGGCCACCCGCTCGCCGTAGAAGACCTCCAGGTCGAAGGGGCGCATCAGCCCCTCAAGTTCCAGCGCCCGGCAGGTCAGTGCCCGGACCCCGGTGCGTCCGCCCGCGAGCCGCATGGTGATGTCCTGTTTGCGCGGCGGCTCCGGTGGCGGCCCGGCCTCCTCGAACTTCCGCAGCCGGGTCTTGGCGGCCTGGTAGCGGGAGGCCATTTCGTCGCTGCGGGCCGCGTACCGCTGCATGTCCAGCACCAGCCGTTTGAGCTGGGCGTGCTTCTCGTCCCAGCGCCGCCGGAGCTCCTCGAAGCGCTCGAACCGCTCCTCGCGGGCCTCGTGGTAGGTGGCGAAGCCGCCGCCGTGCACCCACACATCGCTGCCCGCCGGGCTCGGCTCGACGCTGACGATCCGGTCGGCCGCGCGGGCCAGCAGTTCCCGGTCGTGGCTGATGAACAGCACGGTCTTACGGGTCTCGCGCAGCCGCTCCTCCAGCCACTGCTTGCCCGGCACGTCCAGGTAGTTGTCCGGCTCGTCCAGCAGCAGCACATCGTCGGGCCCGCGCAGCAGCGCCTCCAGCACCAGCCGCTTCTGCTCGCCACCGCTGAGCGTGCGCACCTCGCGCCACTGGGCCCGTTCGTACGGCACTCCGAGCGCCGCGGTGGTGCACATGTCCCACACCGTCTCGGCCTCGTAGCCGCGCGCCTCGGCCCAGTCGCTCAGGCTCTGGGCGTAGGCCATCTGGGCGGCCTCGTCGTCCCGCTCCATGATCGCCAACTCGGCCTCGTCCACCGCGCGGGCGGCCTCGCGGATCCGGGGCTGGGCCACCGACACCAGCAGGTCGCGCACCGTCCGCTCATCGCGCACCGAACCGATGAACTGCGGCATCACCCCCAGCGAGCCGCTGACCGTGACCGTGCCGCCGTGCGGCTCCACCTCGCCGGAGACCAGCCGCAGCAGCGTGGTCTTGCCCGCCCCGTTGGGCCCGACCAGAGCGGCCACCGTCCCCTCGGCGACGCGGAACGACACATCGCCGAGCAGCAGCCGTCCGTCGGGCAGGAAGTAGGCGAGGTGCGCGGCCTCCAGATGTCCCATGGAACCGCATTCTCACGGCACGGCCGGGCGGTCGGCAAAGCGATTTTCCGGCCCGCGGCACGACGATGCCCGGGTACGGCTGAACGCGGCGGCCCCGCCGTCCGTATGGAACGGTGAAACGTCCCCCGAGCAGGAGGCACCACCATGACGCAGTCGGCAATCCCCGGGCAGGGCACCACCCGCCGTGCCGTCGTCACCGCGGCCGGAGCGGCCGGGCTGGCCGCCACGCTTGCCGCGTGCGGCAAGGACGACGACGGCGGTTCGGGCGGCGGCAGCGCGGACAGCGCCCAGGACGCCGGGAGCTCGCAGCCGTCGCAGAGCGCGGAGGGCGGCCAGTCGGGCGCCGCGGAGGGCGGCCAGTCGGGCGGCGGGGACGGCATGGAACTGGCCAAGACCTCCCAGATCCCCGAGGGCGGCGGCATGGTCTTCAAGGACCACAAGGTCGTGGTGACCCAACCCAAGGCGGGTGATTTCAAGGCGTTCTCCTCGATCTGTACGCACCAGGGCTGCTCGGTCGGCGATGTGAGCGGCGGCACCATCAACTGCCCCTGCCACCAGAGCAAGTTCGACATCACCGACGGCAGTGTGAAGGGCGGCCCGGCGCAGAAGCCGCTGCCGGGCGCGCAGATCAAGGTGCGGGGAAGCTCGATCTGGATGGCGTGACGGCCGTCCGCCGCCAGCAGGCGGCCACCTCGTCGGCCGTGGTGACGGCGGCCACGAGGGCGAGGGTGTGGCGGACCATCGCCGGGGTGTACGAGGCGGGCACCCCGGCGATCGCGTCCTCGGGCACCACGGCCGCATAGCCGAGGTTGACGGCGTCGAAGACGGCGGCCGGGATCGCCACATTGGCCGACACGCCGGTGATGACCAGCGTGCGGCGGCCCAGATTGCGCAGCAGCGCGTCCACCTCGGTCCCGGCGATCGGCGAGAGACCGTGCAGCCGCCGTACCACCAGGTCCTCGGCCGCCACCGGAACCGGTTCGGCGATCTCCACCGCCGCGCTTCCGGTGAGCTGCCGGACCGGCAGCCGCTCGACGGCCCGGAACAGCGGTGCGTTGCGGCTCGCGCCGCGTCCGTCGGCGCGCCGCTCGGCCACCGCGTGCAGCACCTGGACGCCCGTGTCGTGGGCGGCCGCCACCAACCGGGCGACACGCCCGAGCGCACCGGACTCCTGGGCCACGGCGGCGAGTTCGGGCAGCGCGCTGTCCGGCCCCACCACACCGCGCTGGCATTCGACGGTGAGCAGGGCACAGCCTTCCGGCCGGAGCAGTTCCACGAGGTCTTCGCGGGGGCTCGGGGTCACGGCGCGGGAGAGTAGCGTCCCTTGCGTCATCAAGGAAGAGCCATCATCCTGTGCCGCACAACGGGTTACCGGGAGGTACAGGTCGGATGACCGTCACCCAGCGGCGGGGACGCCGCATCATGATGAGCCAGGACGAGCGGGACGCCTTCCTCACCGAACAGCGCACCTGCCGGGTGGCGACCGTGTCCACGGACGGGCGGCCACATGTCAGCCCGCTGTGGTTCTGCTGGGACGGCACCGCCCTGTGGCTGTACTCCCTGACCCGCAGCCGCCGCTGGGCGGAGCTGCGCCGCGATCCGCGGATCGCGGTGGTGGTCGACGACGGGCACGACTACGGCGAACTGCGCGGGGTGGAGCTCTCCGGTGAGGCGGTCCCCGTCGGCGAGGAGCCGCGCACCGGCGTGTCGTGCCCCGAACTCGACACGCCGGAGCGGATGTTCGCGGCGAAGTACTTCGGCCTGGACGCCATGCCGCACGACGGGCGCCACGCCTGGCTGCGCCTGGCCCCCGAGGCGATCCGCTCCTGGGACTTCCGCAAGATGCCGCAGGGCTGAGAGGCCCGGGTCAGTCGGTGATCAGTCGATGATCTTCTCGCCGACCGACCGCAGCACCTCGACCGCCGCCCGGATCGACGGCCTGCGGTCGGCGTCGGCGCGCCAGATCGCGTAGATGTGCCGCCGCATCGTGGGCTGGCTGACGGGCACCATCCGCACCCCCTCGGGCACCGGGCCGCGGCCCAGCCGGGGCACCACGGCGATGCCCAGCCCGGCGGCGATCAGCGAGAGCTGGGTGTGGTGCTCATGCGCGGTGTGCCGGATCCTCGGCTCGATGCCCTTGCCGCGCAGGGTCACCATCAGCCAGTCGTAGCAGAACCCGCCCTTGGGCCAGGAGATCCACTCGTCGTCCACGAAGTCCTCCGGCTCGACCGCGTGGCGGTCGGCGAGGGGGTGGTCGGCGGGCATCGCGACATCCACCGGGTCGTCCAGCAGGGCGGCCTTCACCAGCCCGCCGGGCATCGGCAGCGGTTTGTTGTACCAGTCCAGGACCACGGCCAGATCGATGTCGCCGCGCACCACCGAGGGCACCGACTCATCGGGCTCCATCTCCTGCAGCCGCACGTTGAGCTGCGGATGCTCGGTGCGCAGCCGGCTCAGCGCGTCGGGGAAGAGACCGCGGACGGCGGTCGGGAACGCGCCCAGCAACAGCTCGCCGACGGCGTGGCCGCGCTGCGCCTCCAGATCCGCCTGGGCCAGCTCCACCTGGGAGAGGATGCGCGCCGCGTGGTCGGAGAGCAGCCGCCCGGCGTCGGTGAGGCGGATCCCGCGCCCGTTCTTGGCGAGCAGTTGCTGACCGGTCTCCCGCTCCAGCTTGGCGAGTTGCTGCGAGACGGCGGAGGTGGTGACATGCAGCCCCTCGGCCGCCCCGCTCACGGATCCATGGCGGGCCACGGCGTGCAGCGTGCGGAGACGATCCAGGTTCATGTAAGCAATACTACGCGATACCGCGAACGAATTCTCGCTTGTCCTAAGAGGTTGTAGCCCACATCGTAAGGGCATGACCTCAGCCGCCGCCTCGGCGCCCCCTGCCGCCGCCTCCATCGCGGAGCCCTCCTCCGACCCCGTCCGCCGACCGCTCCTGGACTGGCGCATCCGCTTCGGCGCGCTCTCCCTGGTCTGGGGGTTCAGCTTTCTCTTCATCAAGGTGGGCAATGAGGCGTTCGCCCCCTTGTACGTCACGCTCGGGCGGATGCTGTTCGGCACGGCCGTGCTGCTGGTGACGCTGGCGGTGAAGCGGGAGCGGCTGCCGCGCGGGGCGCGGGTCTGGGGTCATCTGGCGGTGGCCGCGTTCTTCCTGAACGCGCTGCCGTTCTCGCTGTTCGCCTACGCCGAGCTGACCATCCCCTCCACCCTGGCCGGGATCTGCAACGCCGCCTCGCCGCTGTGGGGGATGCTGCTGGCGGTGGTCGTGGTCTCCGACGACCGGCCGACCCGTCAGCGTGTCGCGGGTCTCGGGCTCGGCTTCATCGGCGTGTTGATCGTGCTGGGCGCCTGGCAGGGCTTCTCCGGCCAGGATCCGCTGGGCACGGCGCTGGCGCTGATCGCCTCGGCCAGCTACGCGGTCGGCTGGCAGTACGTCCGGCGCACGCTGAGCGAGACGGGCCACTCCCATCTGTCGATGTCCGGCGGGCAGTTGCTGCTCGGCACGGTGCAACTCGCCCTCGTGGCACCGGTGTTCGCACCGACGCCCACCTCCTTCCCGGTCCTGCCCCTGCTCTCGGTGCTCGCCCTGGGCGCGCTGGGCACCGGGGTGGCGTTCCTGGTCCAGTACGGACTCGTCGACGAGGTCGGCCCGACGACGGCGATGATGGTCACGTACTTCGTCCCGGTGATCGCCACCACCGCGGGCGTGGCGATCCTCGGGGAGCACCTCACCTGGAACACGCCGGTGGGCGCCGTGATCGTCCTCATCGGCGCGGCCCTGACCCAGCGGCGCTCCGGCGCGTCCCGGGCACCCTCCGGCGGACATATCCGGACCGTACGGATCCATCGCACAGGCTCCTAGTCCAGCCGTCCCGACAGCGTCGCCCCCGCCGCCGCGGCCACCGCGTCGGCGACCGTCCCGATCTCATCGGCGGCCAACGGCGAGACCGTCAGCCGCACCGCCGGTGGCGAGGCCACGCGGAAGCGCGCCCCGGGGGCGACGGCCCAGCCCGCGGCCAGCAGCCGGGCGACCGCGCCGGTCTCGTCGGGGACCGGCACCCACACATTCATCCCGCTGCGCCCGTGCGCGGCGATCCCCCGCCCGCGCAGCGCCCGCACCAGCGCCGCGCGCCGCGTGTCGTACGACGCCGCCACCGCCGCCGGGTCGACCGCGCCCGTCCGCCACAGCCGGGCGACGGCGTCCTGCAGCAGATGGCTGACCCAGCCAGGCCCCAGCCGCTGGCGGCCGCGCACCCGGTCCAGGGTGACGGCGTCGCCGGTGAGCACGGCGAGCCGCAGATCGGGGCCGTATGCCTTGGCGGTGGAGCGGACCAGCGCCCAGTGGTCGGTGCCCCCGGCCAGGGGGCGCAGCGGGACGTCCACGATGCCGTGCCCGTGGTCGTCCTCGATCAGCAGCACATCGGGGTGGGCGGCGAGCACGCCTCGCAGCTCATGTGCGCGTGTCGCGCTCACCGCCGCGCCCGTCGGGTTCTGCGCCCGGTCGGTGACCACCAGCGCCCGCGCGCCCTGGGCCAGCGCGTGCTCCACCCGCTCGGGCAGCGGTCCGTCGTCGTCGACCCCTACGGGTACGGCGCGCAGCCCGAGCGCCGGGATCAGGTCGAGCAGACTGCCCCAGCCGGGGTCCTCGACCGCGACCCCGTCACCGGACCGCAGATGCGCGGCCAGCACCCGCTCGATCGCGTCGAGCGAGCCGGAGGTGACGGCGACCGGCCCGGGCGGCACCCCGTCCGCGTCGAGGGCGACCCGGGCGAGCTCGGCCACCTCGGGGACGACGTCCGGCGCGCCGTACAGCGTGGGGCGCTCCGCCGCGCGCGCCGCGGCCGCCGCGAGCGGCGCGCCGAGCGGGGGCAGCAGCGCGGGGTCGGGGTTGCCGCTCGACAGATCGCGCGCGCCGGCGGCGTCGACGCCGATCCACTCGCGGGGCGTGCTGGAGGGACGGGAGCGCACCCGGCTGCCCCGGCGCCCCGCCGTCTCGATCACACCCCGTTCACGCAGCACGCGATAGGCGGCCGCGACCGTATTGGGATTCACACCCAGCCGCTGGGCCAACTCGCGCAAGGGCGGCAGCAGTTGGCCCGGTGGCAGCTCACCGGCGCCGACCGCGCGCTCCACACTGGCCGCGATCTCTGCTGCGCGACGACCTGCGATCGGATATTCTCCTAGCACAAACGCTATTTTGCACTAGTGCAATGGAGGACGCAAATGCCCGCCCCGGACGCCACCGCCGCGACCAACGCGCCCGACAGCGCCTACACCCCGACCGACCGCACCGTGCCCACCCGCTCCCGCGAGCGCGCCTCGTACGACCGGGAGGTGGTGCACGCGATCCTCGACGAGGGCTACGTCTGCCATCTGGGCTTCATACGCGATGGCGCCCCCGTCGTCCTGCCGACCCTCTACGGCCGGGTCGGGGAGCGGCTGTACGTCCACGGCTCGACGGGGGCGCGGCCGCTGCGCATGGCGGGCGGGGCGGGCGCCGAGGAGCCGGGGCTGCCGGTGTGTCTCACCGTGACCCATGTCGACGGGCTGGTCCTGGCCCGCTCCGCGTTCCATCACTCCGTCAACTACCGCTCGGTTGTGGTGCACGGCACCGCCCGCCCGGTGACCGATCCGGACGAGCGCACCGCGGCCCTGGACGCCCTGGTGGACCATGTGGTGCCGGGCCGCGCCGCCGACTCCCGGCCCGCCAACGCCAAGGAGCTGGCCGCCACCGCGGTGCTCCGCCTCGACCTCGAAGAGGTCTCCGCGAAGGTCCGCACCGGCGGACCCAACGACGACGACGAGGACCTGGAGCTCCCCCACTGGAGCGGCGTGGTACCGGTCGCCCGCACCTACGGCGCGCCGGTCCCCGCCGACGACCTCGCGCCCGACACGCCGGTGCCCGGCTACCTCACCCGGCTCTGACCGGGCCGCCCCGCCGCGCTTCGGGGTGTCGTTCACGACGTCGCACGCAGGGCGGCGGGGCCGGTCATCCTCCCGCCGTGAACTCCCGTTCCCCCTCCACCGGCGCCGAGGCCGCCACCGGCTCGGCCGCGGCGGCCTTCGGGGTGGAGGTCTGGGCGATCAGGGCGCCCGTCAGCACCACCGCACCGCCGACGACCTGTGCCACGCCCAGGTGCTCATCGAGCAGCACCCACGCCAGAACGGTCGCGATGACCGCCTCCAGACAGGCCACCACCCCGGCCACCTGCGGTGAGAGCCGACGCACCGACACCACCCCGGTGAGATACGCGAGCACCGTCGCCACCAGCACGATCCAGGCGAGCAGCGCCAGTGCGGGGACCCGGGCGCCCGCCAGGTCGGCGCGGCCGGTCAGGACCGTCCAGTCCATGCCCCAGGGGCGGCCGACCACGGTCAGCGCCACGGCCCCGATCAGCAGTCCATAGGCGATGACGCCGAGCGGATCCGCCGGGTCCCGGCCGTCGCTGCCGTGGTCGGAGAGGACGAAGTAACCCACCTGACAGAACGCCGCGCCGAAGGCGAGCAGCACTCCGGGGGGGTTGAAGCTCAGCCCGGACCAGACCTCCACCACACAGGTAAGGCCGCCGACCGCGAGGATCACCCCGACCGCCGCGGCCCGGCTCACCGGCCGGCGCTGGACGAACCGCACCCACCCCAGCACCAGCGCGGGCGCGAAGTATTCGATGAGCAGCGCCACGCCGACGGGGATCCGGGAGAGTGCCGCGAAGTAACACGCCTGCACCCCCGCGACGGCCAGCAGACCGAACCCCACCAGCAGCGCGGGGCGGCGGGTCAGCAGCCCGCGATGGCGCCAGGCCAGGGGCAGCAGGACCAGGGCCGCGCCCGTCACCCGCAGCCAGGTGACCTCGAGCGGTGCGAGCCCCGCCTCGATCAGCGGTTTGGCGGCGACGCCCGATCCGCCGAACGTGAACGCCGACAACAGAGCGAGCCCGAGGCCGACGTTCCTTTGCTGTGAGTGATCTCCGGATACGCGCACCGGGCCATCATGTCAGCTCGCGTCAGCACCGTCACCCCTTTGACTCCTGTCAGATTCCCCCCTCCAACGCGGTGACCAGTGGCGCGACGGCGACACCCGCGCGTCGCAGTACCTCCACGGCACGACACTCGCGGTCACGGACGAACGCGGCGAGGAGATCGAGACCGTCGGCACGGGACGCGCCACGGGAGGCGGCGCGGCGGACCGCCGTATCGAGGGCGGCCACCGCGGCGGGCGACCAGCCGGCCATCCCGCTCCCCGCCGACGGCGCCGCCCCCGAGCCCTCGACGCTGCCGCTCCACCGGAGCCCGTAGCCGATGGCGCGCTGCACCAGATACCCCAGCAGCCGGATCATCTGGGGCGGGCCGCCGGGAAACGCGTCCCGTACGCCCGGGTCCGACTCCAGGAGGCCGTGCAGCAGATGGGCGGTGTCGATCTGCGCGTCACCGTCGCGTACGGCGCGCCGGCGGGCCCCCGCGATCACGGCGGCCACCACGTCGCTCACCCGGTCCTCGCATCCGGTGGCGTCCGGGCCGGCGGAAAGGGTAGGACTTCGCACACTCTCACCCCATCAGTCCCTTGAGGCCGGAGCATCCTCGCCGGGAAGCATGTGCGCATCCCACCGTGGTTGTGCGTGGATGACCGGTTCTCCTCCTCGGGGAGGAGAGGGGCGGAGACCGGCCCTGACGGACGGGAACTGATGACCCGTCAGTATTGAATGTTCCGCAGCCCGGGGCTACGTTGCCCGGCACCGTCGCACCACACCCCGCAGCAACGCGCCGAAGGGACTCCCCCATGGCCGAGGTCAGCGCGCAGACACGCATCGAGGCACCGGCCGAGAAGGTCTGGGCCCGGCTGACGGACTTCTCCACGTACGGCGACTGGAACGCCACCCACACCAGCTTCCCGCAGGGCGGCCCGGCCACGTTGGACGTGGGGGCCACCTATCAGGAGAACATGAAGCTGATGGGCTTTCCGGCCGAGGTGACCTGGACCGTCGAGGAGTGCGAACCGGCCCGGCTGCTGACCACCCGGGGCAAGGGCCCGATGGGCGTGAACCTCACCATGCGGTACTCGCTGACACCGGACGGCGATGCCACGACGGTGCGCGTCGACGGGGAGTTCACGGGGGCGGCGGTCTCCTTGATGGCCGGGAAGCTGAAGGACTCGGCGACCACCGCGCTCAATGAATCGCTGCGCAAGCTGAGCGCACTGGTCGTCTGAATCCCCCTCGACCCCGAGCCCCGCCCCGCCGCCCGCGTGCGGCCGCACCCCCGTCCCCAGCGGGGCTCAGCTCTCGCCGCCGCGCTCGGCGCCGCCGTTCGCCTCCTCCTGCTCGGCGAGGATGAGGTACAGCCGCTTGCGCGACTCATTGATGACGGAGACGGCCTTCTGCCGCTGCTCCGCGCTGCCGGTACGCCAGACCTGGGCGAACGCCTCCATCAGCCCGAAGCCCGCCTGGCGGACCTCCTGCATGGCCTCCCAGTCGATGCCACGCCCGGCCTCCTCCCACGGGGCGGCGGGCCCCGCCTCGGCCTCGGCGCGGCCGGCGTCGGTGAGCGCGAACAGCTTCTTGCCGCCCTCGCTCTCGCTGCCGATCAGCCCCTCGTCCTCGAGCAGCTGAAGGGTGGGGTACACCGAACCGGGGCTGGGCCGCCAGGCTCCCCCGCTGCGCTCGGTGATCTCCTGGATCATCTCGTAGCCGTGCATCGGGCGGTCCTTCAGCAGGGCCAGGATCGAGGCGCGCACATCGCCGCGCCGCGCCCGACCGCGCATCCCCCGGCCACCCGGCCCGCCGCGGCCACGGCCGCCGAACGGGGGGCCGCCGAAGGGCGGCCCGTCGAAACCGGGGCCGAACGGGCCGAACGCCGCGCGCCGCCCCTCACCTTCACCCAAGCCACGGTGGCCGGGTCCGCAGTGCTCACGTCCGTGTCCATGTCCATGAGAACGCATCGTGACGCTCCTTTCTATCGTCGATCCATCACGACATCTCAACGATATATCGGAACCGATCGGATGCCAAGCCCGATGTCGATCCGGTACGTGCGTCGAGTGGGCCGCGATCTGGAAGCCGCTCCCCAAGGTGGTGTTCTCCACCACGCTGTCGGCGGTGCAGGGCAATGCCCGCCTGGCCTCCGGCGGCCTGGCGGAGGAGATCGAGCGGTTGCGAGCCGAGCCGGGAGAGGGCGACATCGCGATCGGCGGCGCGACTCTCGCCGCCGAGGCGGCCGCGTTGGGTCTGATCAACGAGTACCGGGCCAGGGTCTGCCCGGTGCTGGTCCCCGGACAGCACACCTAGGCCGTGTCGGACACCCGAGACCCCGGTCACCCTGAGAGCCGATTCCCGCACCGCGGCCCCCCGTCAAGCAACCCGACCCGCTCCAGAGAGAGCCACATCCGAGCGATTGGCCATGGCTCACCCGCCGCTCGCCCCCTACGGTCGGCTTATGCGGATACGAATCGTCGACGCGTTCACCGACCGCCCCTTCGCCGGCAACCCGGCCGGGGTCGTCCTCCTCGACTCCGACGCCTTCCCGGACGACCACTGGCTCCAGCAGGTCGCCGCCGAGGTCAACCTCGCCGAGACCGCCTTCGCCCATCCCCTCCCCCGGGCCGCGGATGCCGACTGGGCGCTGCGCTGGTTCACCCCGGCCACCGAGGCGCCCATGTGCGGCCATGCCACGCTCGCGACCACCCATGTACTGAAGACCACGGGCGCCGCGACCGGCACGGTCCGCTTCGCCACCCTCAGCGGGGTGCTGTCGGCGACGGCCGACGACGGCGGCTCGATCACACTGGACTTCCCCACGGCCTCACTCACCGAGCTGCAGGTGCCCGGGAAGACGGCCGAGGTCGGCGCGGCGCTGGGCGCCGAGATCGTGGCCGCCCATCACGCCGGCCCGTTCATCGACGACCTCCTGATCGAGGTGGCCGACGAGAAGACCGTGCGCGCCCTGGCCCCCGACCTCGCCGCGCTCAAGCGGATCAGCCACCGGGGCGTCATCGTCACGGCGGCCGCCGAGGACCCCGGGCGCGGCTACGACTTCGTCTCACGGATGTTCGCCCCGTGCGTCGGCATCGACGAGGACCCGGTCACCGGCAGCGCGCACACCGCGCTCGCGCCCTACTGGTCGGCCCGGTTCGGCCGCGACGAGCTGACGGGACTCCAGGCGTCCGCGCGCACCGGCCTGGTCCGCACCGCGCTGCGCGGCGACCGTACGCTGCTGACGGGCGGCGCCGTCACCGTCATCGACGGCGAGCTGCTGACCTGAGACTGGTAGGACACGCCGGACGGCGGGTCAGGCCGTGGGCAGCCAGTCCACCCGGCCCGCCAGCACGGCGTATCCGACGAAGGCCACGATGTCGATCAGCGCGTGTGCGGCGACCAGCGGCCCCACCCGCCCCCAGCGGCGGTAGAGCAGCACGAAGACCACGCCCATCGCCAGATTGCCGAAGAAGCCGCCGATCCCCTGGTAGAGGTGGTACGAGCCGCGCAGCACCGAGCTGGCCAGCAGGGCGGCCATCGGGGTCCAGCCCAACTGCCCGAGCCTGCGCAGCAGATAGCCGACCACGACCACCTCCTCCAGCACCGCGTTCTGCACGGCGGAGGCGATCAGTACGGGGATCTTCCACCAGACGTCGGGCAGTGACTCGGGCACCACCGTGAGGTTGCCCCCGGCGGCCCGCGCCCCGAGGTACAGCAGCAGCCCGGTGCCGCCGATCGCGGCCGCGACCGCGGCGCCCCACGCCAGGTCGAACCGGGGCCGGTCGCGGTCGAAGCCGATCACCCGCAGCCCGGCGCCCTCGCGCAGCAGCAGATGGGCCACGAGCGCGACCGGCACCAGCGCGGTGGTGATGCCGAACAGCTGCCAGGCGAGATCCAGCCAGGGCCGCCCCGGCGCCGCGGAGGAGTTGAGATTGGCCGCCTGGTCCTTCAGCCCACCCGGTTTGGTCACCGAGCCGATAAAGCTGATCAGCGCGGACAGCCCGCTCGCGCCCAGGGACAGCGCCAGCACGAGCAGCGTCTCATCGCGCAGCATCCGCCGCGAGAGCCCGTCCTCGACCACGGACGACTCCGCGCCCCGCGCCTGTGACCGCACTCCTGTCCCCACTTCCGTCTCTCCGCCTCATCGGTGCACCCGCCCCGCTCACCGGACAATACGGGGTCGTGGTCCACGGTGGGGACGTCACCCGGAGAGATCGGTGGGCCAGGTGTGCACCGGTGCGTCGGTCCGCATCAGGGCGCAGTAGCGGCGGGTCATGGCCGCGAGGGCGGCGTCCCGGTCCAGTCCGCCGCCCAGCGCCCGGTGATAGGTGGCCGCCTGCCAGGACGCGCCGTTGACCCCCAGCTTGCAGCGCTCCTCGATCACGCCGAGATAGCGGTCGCGGTCGGCGGGCTCCACGCCCCAGGAGTCGAGGCCGGACGCGGCGAGCGGCAGCAGCTCCTCGCGGACCAGGCGTACGGCGGAGGTACGGGTCAGGGACGCCGAACGGCCGGATTTGGGCCACTGGAGGACCGCGTCGATGCCATGCCGGCACGCCGCCTCGAAGTTGGCCGTGGCGGCCGCGAACGGCAGCCGGGTCCACACCGGGCGGGACTCCGCGGCGAGCGCCCTGACCAGCCCGTAGTAGAAGGCGGCGTTGGCGATGACATCGGTGACGGTGGGCCCGGCCGGGAGCACGCGGTTCTCCACGCGCAGATGCGGCACACCGTCCACGACGTCGTAGACGGGCCGGTTCCAGCGGTAGATCGTGCCGTTGTGCAGCGCCAGTTCCTGGAGCTCGGGCACCCCGCCCTCGTCCAGCACCCGCAGCGGGTCCTCGTCCTCGCCGGTGGAGAGCAGGGGCGGGAAGTAACGCAGATTCTCCTCGAACAGCTCGTACGCGGAGTCGATCCAGCGCTCGCCGAACCAGGTGCGCGGGCGCGCCCCTTGGGCGGCGATCTCCGGCGGGCGCACATCGGTGGCCTGGAGGAACAACGGCGGCCGGGATTCGCGCCACGCCTCGTGGCCGAAGACGAAGGGGGAGTTGGCGCCCACCGCGATCTGCGCGGCGGCCACCGCCTGCGCCGCGTTCCACGCGTCCGCGAAGCGGCCCGGGGTGACCTGGAGATGGAGCTGGACGGAGGTGCAGGCCGCCTCGGGGGCGATGGAGGAGCTGGCGTAGGTGAATCGCTCCCGGCCCTCGATGTCGATGAGGAAATCCTCGCCACGAGCGGCCAGCATCTGCTCATTGAGAAGTTTGTAACGGTCGTCATAGGAGAGGTTCGTGGATCCCAGATCGTCTGCGGCGAGGGTCGGCAGAATTCCGATCATCACGATCTCGGAGGACACTTCCCGCGCCTTGCGATCGGCATATGACAAACCGGTTCGGAGCTCTTCGGAGAGCTGATCGAGAACGCGTCCGTGCAAACGGTGGGGCACGATGTTTACTTCAAGATTGCACTGCCCGAGTTCGGTCTGGAAATCATGACTCCCGATGCGCTCCAGAACCTCCGCGTTCATCATCCTCGGCAGCCCGTCGGCCCCGGCGAGATTCAGCTCGATCTCCAGCCCCATCAGATTCTTCGGGCGGTCGAATCGCTTGTCGTCCAGGAGCCGGCCCAGCCCGTCGAGGCACTGCCGCAACCGGACGCGCTGCCGTCGCCGGCCGGACGGGTCGAACTCACCGGCTATGAGCTTCTCCCCCATCGAAGCGTCCCTCCTCGAGTGGATCATCGGTGCCGGCCGTGTGCACACCACGCTCGATGATGCCCACCAATGTGATCGATAACGCCCCGCGATCCCCACCCAGCCGGTAGGCTCTGTGGCACTGCGCATTGCGCTGGGAAATGGACCAGCGAGTTCCAGCCTACCGCGCGGGCCTCAAAATGCCAGGTCATATCCGTTCATCTGGCACTGAATCGGGGAAAATCCCCGCCTTCCCGGGGTCTGGATAACCTCTTGTCGGCGATATCGGCAACGGCTAGATGAAACACAACGGGAACACTTGTCGTATAAACTCGGCTAACGAGGCAGAGAGATAACGCCCGAACAGTCTGTTCCGGCTCCCCTCTGACCCGTGTTCCACCGACAGCGCCGCCCAAACCCGGCCCGCTATCGCTTCACCGTGTCTTCAAAGCGAGAGGCGACCCACCATGCCGCTGCATGTGCCCCAGGCCCCCGCGCCCGCCCTGCGCAGCGTCCTCACGGCCCTTGATTCCCCCACCGCCGTCCGCGAGGCCCGCACCCCCGTGCTCTCCACGCTCACCGGCCCCTTCGAACCCGAACTCCCGCTCCCCGTCCATGTCCTGGACGACATCACCGCCGCCGACGGCCCGCCGCGCACCCGGCTCACCGGCTGGCGGTTCCTGATCCGCGACGGCGACCGCACGGTGGCCGCCGCGGAGGCGGTGCTCACCGCAGACGGCTGGACCTTCTCGCACTTCTCCGAGGGCCCGTATGTCAGCTCGGCCGAACTCGCCCTGAGCGAGGCCGAGTCGCTGCTCTCGGCGTACCAGCCGCGGCTGCTGTCCATCCCCGAGCTCTACATGGTCACGCTCTGGCTGCACGGCGACCTGACCGCGGACGGCGCCGAAGGCGGCCTCGGCGCCGGGGACCTGCTGGTGCCGCTCGCCCCGGCCCCGCCCGGTATCGCGGCCCACCGGGCGCACCGCGCAACCGATCTGCTGCCCGTCCTCACCCACCGGCTGACCCGGGCTCCCTTGCTTGGCTCACCCGCCTGACCTGGGCCTTCATCAGATTGGGAGCGCCCCGTGACCGCCGGGTCACGGGGCGCTCCGCAGCATCCTCGTAACAGTCCGGCCGCGATGAACCTACCGGACGGGTGATGCGTCATTATCTAGCGAGACCGGTACCGCGAAATCCCTGCGGATTCCAGGCCGCGGGGCAACACTGGAGCAATCGACCGACTCAACCACGGGGGGCGGCCATGAACGCCGCAGCGAGCCGCAGGACCTTCACCACTCCGCAGCGAAAGAACCCTGTCATGTGCCAGCATCAACCACCCTGCCCGTCAGCCGACTCCGCCGACCGGGAGGCCGCCCATCTCGTGGCGCACCACCCGGAGCAGGGATGGAGCCTGCTGTGCAACGGCGTCCTGCTCTTCGAGGACACCGGTGAGCTGCTGCCGGACGGGCGCGTGATCGCACCGTGCCGACCGCTGGGTTCCGAGCACGTCGTCACCGCGGCCTGACGGCCGCCGTCGACGGCACGTACATATAGGGGCCGGCCCGGCGCATCCGCCGAACCGGCCCCACTGACGCATCGGGCGGGCTCGAGCCCCCCTCAGCCCTCGTAGGACTCCAGCGGCGGGCAGGAGCAGACGAGGTTGCGGTCCCCGTAGGCCCCGTCGATCCGCCGCACCGGCGGCCAGTACTTGTCGGCCGCCGAGACCCCGGCCGGGAAGACCGCTTCCTCCCGGGAGTACGGGCGGTCCCACTCCCCGGTCAGCGACGCCGCCGTGTGCGGGGCGTTCCGCAGCGGATTGTCCTCCTTGGCCCACTCGCCGGAGCCGACCTTCTCGATCTCGGCCCGGATGGCGATCATCGCCTGGCAGAACCGGTCCAGCTCCGCCAGGTCCTCGCTCTCGGTCGGCTCGATCATCAGCGTCCCGGCGACCGGGAACGACATCGTCGGCGCGTGGAAGCCGTAGTCGATCAGGCGCTTGGCCACATCGTCCACGGTCACGCCGGTGGCCTTCGTCAGCGGACGCAGATCCACGATGCACTCATGCGCCACCAGGCCGCCGGGGCCGGTGTAGAGCACCGGGTAGTGCGGCTCGAGGCGCTTGGCGACGTAGTTGGCGCCGAGCACCGCGACCTGGGTCGCGCGGCGCAGCCCCTCGGCGCCCATCAGCCGAATGTACGCCCAGGAGATCGGCAGGATCCCCGCGGAGCCCCACGGCGCGGCCGAGACCGGGCCCACGCCGGTGGCCGGGCCGGCGGCGGGCTGCAGCGGATGGTTGGGGAGGTAGGGCGCCAGGTGCTCGCGCACCGCGATCGGGCCGACACCGGGGCCGCCGCCGCCGTGCGGGATGCAGAAGGTCTTGTGCAGGTTCAGATGCGAGACATCGCCGCCGAACCGGCCCGGCTCGGCGAGCCCGACCAGCGCGTTGAGGTTGGCGCCGTCCACGTAGACCTGGCCGCCCGCGTCGTGCACGGTCGCGCAGATCTCGGTGATGTGCTCCTCGAACACCCCATGGGTGGAGGGATAGGTGACCATCAGGACGGCCAGCTGGTCGCCGTACTGCTCGATCTTGGCGTGCAGGTCGTCGGTGTCCACCTCGCCGTCCTGGCCGGTCTTGACCACGACGACCTTCATGCCGGCCATCACGGCGCTGGCGGCGTTGGTGCCGTGCGCGGAGGACGGGATCAGGCAGACGGTGCGCTGGGTGTCCCCGCCTGCCCGGTGGTAGGCGCGCACCGCCAAGAGCCCGGCGAGCTCGCCCTGGGACCCGGCGTTCGGCTGCAGCGAGACCTTGTCATAGCCGGTGACCTCGGCCAGCCGCTCCTCCAGCTCACGGATCAGGGTCAGATAGCCCTGGGCCTGCTCGGCCGGTGCGAAGGGGTGCAGCGCGCCGAACTCGGGCCAGGTGACCGGCTCCATCTCGGTGGTCGCGTTGAGCTTCATGGTGCAGGAGCCGAGCGGGATCATGCCCCGGTCCAGGGCGTAGTCCCGGTCGGCCAGGCGCCGCAGATAGCGCAGCATCGCGGTCTCGGAACGGTGCTGGTGGAAGACCGGGTGGGCCAGATAGCCGTCCTGGCGCAGCAGGGCCGTGGGCAGCGCGTCCGGCGCCGAGGCGTCCAGCTCGTCGATCCCCGGGATCCCGGAGGCGTCGCCGTTGCCGCCGTCCGCCCCGAAGGCGGACCATACGGCGGCGAGCTGCGCGCGGCCGGTGGTCTCGTCGCAGGCGATGCCGACGTGGTCGGCGTCGGTCAGCCGGAGGTTGACCCCGGCCTCGCGGGCCGCGGCGACGACCTCGGCGGCCCGGCCCGGCACCCGCGCGGTGAGGGTGTCGAAGAACGCGCCGTGCACCACCTCGACGCCACCGGCCCGCAGCCCCTCGGCGAGCACGGAGGCATAGCGGTGGGTGCGGCGGGCGATCGCCGCGAGCCCGTCCGGGCCGTGGTAGACGGCGTACATCCCGGCCATCACGGCCAGCAGCACCTGAGCCGTGCAGATGTTGCTGGTGGCCTTCTCCCGGCGGATGTGCTGCTCACGGGTCTGCAGCGCCAGCCGGTACGCCTTGTCGCCGTCGGCGTCCACCGAGACCCCGACCAGACGGCCGGGGAGGTTGCGGGCGTAGGCGTCGCGCACCGCCATGAAACCGGCGTGCGGCCCGCCGAAGCCCATCGGGACGCCGAACCGCTGGCTGCTGCCCACCGCGATGTCCGCGCCCAGCTCACCGGGCGAGGTGAGCAGGGTGAGCGCGAGCAGATCGGCGGCGACGGTGACGACGGCGCCCAGCTCATGGGCGCGCTCGATGACCGGGCGCGGATCGCGCACCACACCGGAGGCGCCCGGGTACTGCAGCAGCACACCGAAGACCCCGCGCTCGGCGATCTCGGCCGGGATGCCCTCGGCCAGGTCGGCGACGACGACCTCGACACCGGTCGGTTCGGCGCGGGTCCGTATGACCGCGATGGTCTGCGGCAGACACTCGGCGTCGATCAGGAAGACGCCCTCCTTGACCTTGCCGACGCGCCGCGACAGCGCCATCGCCTCGGCGGCCGCGGTGGCCTCGTCCAGCAGCGAGGAACCGGCCGTGGGCAGCCCGGTCAGATCGGCGACGACGGTCTGGAAGTTCAGCAGCGCCTCGAGCCGGCCCTGGGAGATCTCCGGCTGGTAGGGCGTGTACGCGGTGTACCAGGCGGGGTTCTCCAGCACATTGCGCAGGATCACCGGCGGGGTGTGGGTGCCGTAGTAGCCGAGGCCGATCATCGACGGCAGCACCTGGTTGCGGTCGGCGAGCGCGCGCAGCTCGGCGAGGACCTCCGGCTCGCTGCGGGCCGGGGGCAGGGCGTCCAGCGCCTCGGTGCTCTTGATGACGTCCGGTACGGCGGCCTCGGTCAGCTCGTCCAGCGAGCCGAAGCCGACCTGGGCGAGCATCTTGGCCTGTGCCTCGCCGTCCGGACCGATGTGGCGCTGCTCGAACGGAGTACCAGATTCCAAGTCGGAGAGTGCGATGCGATTGGCGGTCATCTGCGGGGGCCTCCTGGTCTGTGACGACCTACGAGGGGCACCGCGACTCGGGTGCCCGGACGGCCTCCCCCTCTGTCATCTCAACCTGAGAGCTTCACCGGCCCGCATACCGCCTGACCGGCTTTCACCGTCGGTGAGGAGGGGTTCCGGAGCTCTGCTCGCCCGTGGCCCACCCTGCTTTCCAGAGTGACCTCACCCGCACGGTACGTGTGCCTGAGAGATTCCGGGGAGGGTTTGCTCCTTCGGCGCCTCCGACAGCGTCGGCGGAGGACTCTCCCGCACGGGGTCTGCAGCCACAGTCAGCGTACCAGCGGTTCTGCCACGGGGGACGGTCGCGGGCGTTCGAGTGGCCGAGCGCGGCGATGTGGCTTTTTGTAGGTAGCAATGGGCACTTGCCACGTGCTTGTCATCTGTTTGCCACCTGTGGGAGAGAGCGTGCAGACCGATATCGACCCGCGGACCCTGATCGGCCGCAAGGCATTCGACCGCGAGGGCGCCAAGATCGGCACCGTGGACGAGGTCTATCTCGACGACGCGACCGGCGAGCCCGAATGGGCGGCGGTACGCACCGGGCTGTTCAGCCGGGACGTCTTCGTACCGCTCGAACCGAGCGAGGTCGTCGGCGACACCCTGCGGGTGCCGTACGACCGATCCCTGATCAAGGACGCCCCGGACTTCGGGGTAGGCCGCCATCTCTCCCCCGAGCAGGAGCTTCAGCTCTACCACCACTACGGCTTGGACGTCACGGGCTGACCCCGCCCCCGGCCGGGCCCGTGCTCGGACCGGCCACCGGGCTCCGGGGCCTGCCCGTCCCGGCCCTCGGCCTCCTCTGGGGCCGGGCCTATGTCCTCACCCGGGTGTGGGGCCGAGATCCCCTCCGGGGCCGGGTCCGCGGTCTCCTCCGGAGCCAGGCCCACGACCGCCTCCCGGTCCGCCTCGGGGTCCGGAGCCTCATCCGGGGCCTCTCCCGGGGCCGAGTCGGCGACTGCCTCCGGGGCCGGATCCGGACCATCGGGCTCTTCCGAGTCCGACTCCGCGTCCGGGCGCAGCAGCGGTAGGGGGTCGGCAGGCTGTAGCGCCGGGTCGTCCACGGGGAACGTCCGTACTCGGCCCGGTGGCGACCATGGTTCCTCGAAGCGCACGGTCACCCGGCCCACCCCGCTCCCCTGCACCCAGCCCGCCCCGTACTCGGCGTGCCGGACATCCGAGCCCGGGAGCCAGCGCCGCGGCTTCTCAGCGTCCCCAGACGGCCCTCCCGCGCCCTCTCCGACGGGCTCCGGTCTCTCGGGGCCCGGCGGACGCCCGGCGCCCGCCAGGGCCTCGTGAGCGGCTTGAGCGACCGGAGCGGTCTGGGCCGCTTGCGCGGCCTGTGCGGCCTGTGCGGCCTGAGCGAAGAGATCCTCCTGCGTGTAGTCCGCCAGACCGCTGACGCCGACCCCCAGCAGTCGCACACCCGCCGTGGTGTCCACCCCGTCGATCAGCCGCGCCGCGGCCTCCCGCACCACCGCCGGATCGTCGGTCGGCCCGCGCAGGGTCTCCGAACGGGTGAGCGTGGAGAAGTCGTACCGCCGCACCTTGATCACGACCGTCCGCCCCGAGCGGCCCGCCTCGCGCAGCCGCCGCACACAGCGGTCGGCGAGCCGCGCGATCTCCAACTGCACCCGGGTGCGGTCGGTGAGGTCGACGTCGAAGGTGTCCTCCACCGAGATCGACTTGGCGTCCCGCTCGGCGACGACGGGCCGCTCGTCCCGGCCCTCGGCCATCAGGAACAGCGACGCGCCGTGGGCCCGGCCCAGCAGCCGCACCAGCTCGGCCTCGCCCGCCTCCCGCGTCTCGGCCACGGTGTGGATCCCGGCCCGGCGCAGCGCCTCCGCCGTGGCCGGGCCGACCCCCGGGAGCGTCCGCACCGGCATGGGGCCGAGCAGATCGCGCTCCGTCCCGGGCTCGATGACCACCAGGCCATCCGGCTTGGCCTGCTCCGAACCAATCTTGGCGAGCATCTTGGATCCGGCGAGCCCCACCGATCCGGTCAGCCCGGTGACCGCCCGGATATCGGCCCGCAGCCGCTCCGCCACGGCGCGCGCCGCGTCCACGGTGGGCTCGGTGCCGCCCGCCTCCAGATCGACGAACGCCTCGTCCAGGCTCAGCGGCTCCACCAGGGGCGACAGCGTGTGCAGCAGGGCCATGACCGCGTCGCTCACCTTGCGGTAGAGGGCGAAGCGGGGGATGAGGAACGCCGCGTTCGCACACAGGCGGCGGGCCTGGGCCATCGCCATGGCCGAGTGCACCCCGAAGACCCGGGCCTCGTAGGAGGCCGTGGCCACCACGCCACGCGGCCCCAGGCCCCCTACGATCACCGGCTTTCCGCGCAGGCTGGGCTTGGCCGCCTGCTCCGCCGAGGCGTAGAAGGCGTCCATGTCCAGATGGAGAATCGTCGGCGCACCCCTCACACCTCCGATGCTGCCGCACACCACTGACAATGGGGCGGCACGACGGCCGGGGGCGGGCCCGGGGCGCCGTTCGGTTCACCACCGGGGCGCCCGACAGAAGGGCTGGTGCTAACCCGCCCGATTGCGGCGTGCCGCGAGCTCGTCGGTCGGATTGGGCCGGATCAGCGTCTCGCCGGTGTCCACCCGCTCGCCGTGCAGCTGGGACAGCGCGCTCTCCACATCCCGCCAGACGACGCCCACGGCGATGCCGAAGACGCCCTGGCCGCCCTGAAGGAGGTCCACGACCTCATCGGGCGAGGTGCACTCGTAGACGGTCGCGCCGTCGCTCATGAGCGTCATCTGGGCCAGGTCCTCGAGCTCCCGGGCACGCAGGTGTGCCACCGCCGCCCGGATGTTCTGGAGCGACACACCGGTGTCCAGCAGCCGCTTCACGATCTTGAGGACGACCACGTCCCGGAAGCTGTAGAGCCGCTGGCTGCCCGAGCCGTACGCCGGCCGGACGCTCGGCTCCACCAGCCCGGTGCGAGCCCAGTAGTCCAGCTGGCGATAGGTGATGCCCGCGGCCGCACACGCCGTGGGTCCGCGGTATCCGATCCGCTCCGTCCCCCCCGCGGCGGGCTCACGCGGCGGTGCGGCCTGTGCCGCGACCCGAGCCTTCAATGCCGGATCGGCCGATGCGCTCCCCTGGAGCGCGTACGGACCTCCGGCCGCCGTGCCGTCGCCGGTGCTTCTCACGCCGACCTCCGTCCTCGACCTGCCACCTTGAAGGTAGGCAGTCACCCGGGGTGCGTCAACGATCGCCACACTCGGCACGCCGAGTGATAATCACCCTAAGGGTGGTTTCCCGTGTCCCTCGTCCGGGAAAGGCTACTCGAATGCGCGAGCGAGGACCGGCATACGGTTCACTGGCTGCTGGTTCCGAAGTCCTCGGGCGAGATCTGGTCGAGGAACTCGCGGAACTTCTCCACCTCGTCCTCCTGCTCGTCCGGGATCGCGATACCGGCGTCGTCCAGCACGCCGTCACTGCCGTAGATCGGCGTTCCGGTGCGCAGCGCGAGCGCTATGGCGTCGGACGGCCGAGCGCTGACCTCCACGCCGCTGGCGAAGACCAGCTCCGCGTAGAAGACCCCCTCGCGCAGATCCGTGATCCGGACCTCCGTGAGCTGCTGGCCGACCGCTTCGAGTACATCTTTGAAAAGGTCATGGGTCAGCGGGCGCGCCGGAGCCATGCCCTGCTGAGCGAAGGCGATCGCGGTCGCCTCACCTGGTCCGATCCAGATGGGGAGGTAGCGGTCGCCTCCCACTTCACGCAGGAGCACGATCGGTTGGTTGGAGGGCATTTCCACCCGGACACCCACGACGTCGAGCTCGTTCACACAGCAACCCTAGGACGTGCCCGGCCGGTTTGGATAGTCGGGGCCCGGTCGGTCACCGCTCCTGGACCCTCAGAGCCGACCGCACCAGCGCCGCGTGCAGCTGTACGGAGAGCGTGGCGAGCTCCCGCACACTGGCCTCCGCATGCGCTCTGGTCTGCGGGTTTCTATGCAACCGCAGCGGAGCGACCACCTGCTCGACCATTCCGGCCTCGCGCTCGGCGGAAGCTTTCATGATGCGCAGGTGACGTGGTTCCAGGCCGAAACGACCGAGCTCGGCGATGAGCCGGGCGACGGTCACCGCCTCGATGTCGTACCCGCCGGCCGCGGTCGGCGCGAGCAGCCCGTACGACTCCCATTCGGCCAGCTCCGCCTCGCTGACCTCGACCGTTGCCAGCAGCTCGGCACGGCCGACCCGGGCGGCCGTGGGGCCGTCCGGCGCCGCTTCGGCGCCGCCGTCGAGCAGCCCGGACTGCCGCGCTCCCTGCGAAACGGCAGGAAGCTGCAACGGTTCGCCCCGCTCCAGGGCGTCCAGATGCTCCCGGATGACCTTGAGCGGCAGGTAGTGGTCACGCTGCATCCGGAGGATATGGCCGAGCCGCTCCACATCCTGCTGGCTGAATTTGCGGTAGCCGGACGGCGTCCGCCGCGGCTCCACCAGCCCCTCCGACTCCAAGAAGCGGATCTTGGAGATGGTGACCTCGGGGAACTCGTCCCGCAACAGGTTCAGCACGGTGCCGATGCTCATCGACCGGCTGCCCGTGGGGGCGGTGCCGGTATCGGCACCGCCCGACGGTGTCTGAAGCATGGACCTCCCCTGACGGGTCAGATGCCGACGCCCCGCTGGCTCGGGTAGAAGACCAGCCGGTACTTACCGATCTGCACCTCGTCCCCACTGGTCAGGACCACTGCCGCGTCGATCTGCTCCCGGTTGAGATACGTCCCGTTGAGGCTGCCGACGTCCGCGACGGTGAAGCTGCCGTCCTGGCCGCGCCGGAACTCCACATGGCGGCGGGAGACCGTCACATCGTCCAGGAAGATGTCGCTCTGCGGGTGACGGCCCGCCGTGGTGACATCACTGTCCAGCAGGAAGCGGCTGCCGGAATTCGGCCCGCGGCGGACCACCAGCAGCGCCGACCCCAGGGGCAGCGCCTCGACGGCGGCCTGCGCCTCCGGGCTGAGCGACGGCAGCGGCGTCTGCCCGGTCACCTCGGAGTCGTACGCCTCGAGACCCGAGATCGAAATGGTGGAGGTGGTCTCCGAGGCACGCTCGGAGGGCGCGCCGCCGCGCAGCGGGGCGCCGCAATTGGAGCAGAACCGGCTGGCCTCCGCGTTCCGGTGGCCACACCGCTGACAGACCGGCAAGCCGAACCCTCCACCACTGCGAGAGGCCGATGGGTCCTCGAAACCTATGGGCCCGGCCGCGGAGGGGTCAACAGACGCGCCCTGCCCGCCGACCTGGTCACGGAAGAGCGGGCGCTCCTCGGTTCCCCCTCCGCTCTCCTCCGCGGCACGCGAGGCGCGGTGGCGAGCGGTGCTGCTGCCGCCATCCTGGCGGGCACTCTTACCGAACAACTTCCCGAACAACTTCACGGGCGATTCCCCTTGACTGAAACAGACCCGCCCGTGGGGCAGGACAAACCCTCGATGCACACACCAGACGGTCCGGACATCCTCACAACGTCCGTGACCACCAGACAGTTTCCATCACGCGCGGATCTTCCGGTGCGTTGACCCCCCGCGTCCACATGGTCTCCCCGAGAGACCCTCATTTCGAACCGCCTCACCGTGATGACGACCGAGCGTAGTCAGGCCGCTTCGCCGATCGCAAGGCATCCACAACGATCTTCTTATCCCGCCGCACGGACACAGTGGCCTGCTCCTTCTCCAGGCTCTGCACCACCCCGCCCGGGATGTTCAGGGCCGGCTCCAGATCCTCCGGCTTGCCGATCACCTTCACAACATACGGTCGCGTGACTTTCCGTCCATCGATCCGGATCGCACCACCGCTGTCCGAGAAGTAGGTGCCGGCGACCACGCGCACCTTGCCGATCTGGATCGCCTCGGCGCCCGCCGCGCGCAGCTCCTGGACCGTGTCGAGCAGCATGTCCGACTCCACGGAGCCCCGGGAGTCGTCGATGGTGATCGTGATACCAGGACCCTGTGCTGCCACCGTACCGGCGAGCACGCCCAGCTGCTGCTCCTTCTGGAGCGTCTGCTTCCGGGCCTCCTCGGCCTGGTCCGAGCTGTTCTCCAGCTCGGTGCGCTGGTTCTCCAGCCGGCGCTTCTCGTCCTGGAGCCGCTGGGTGCGGGAGTCCAGCTCGTCGAGGATCCGGACCAGGTCCTCCTGCCGGGCGCCGCGCAGCACGCTGTTCTCGTTGGTCGAACGCACCTGGATGGCGAGGCCCAGGCCGAGGCCGAAGAGCAGCAGGGCGACGATCAGCTGCGCACGGGTGAGCCGCGGCGGCCATACGCCCTTCACCAGCCGCTGGCGGCCGGTCAGGGCGTCCTCCGGCCCCTGATCGGCCCCGGGGCTCCCAGGGCCGGAGGCGGGCCCGGGGGCGGGCCCCACACGCTCTCCGGGGCCGCTCCGGGATCCGCCGGTGGACCTGGGGCCCTCGGCACGTGTCCCGGGCGTGTCCGCCGTGACGGACCGGCCCTGGGCCTGCGGCGGCAGGGCCTCGGGCAGCACGGCCTTGGGCAGGGGCTTCCTCAGAGCGAGGTCCTTGAAGCCGCCCGGCGGGGGCGTGGGGGGCCTGCCCGGCCGCTCCGCGGGCGCGTCACGGCGCTCGGGCCTCCGGGCCGGCGACGGGGTGGCCGGGCGCGGCGGCCCGGCCGCCGACGGCCGCTTGGGCTCGGCACGCTTGGGCTCGGCCCGCTCGCGGGGCTCCCCGGGGCGCGCGGGCTGCTCGGGCGTCTCCGGCCGACGGGGCGGTTCGGGCGACCGCCGGGGCTGCTCAGCGGCCTTCTCGGGTGTTTCGGCCCGCGCCGCTCGTCCGTCCTTCGCCGGCTGCTCGGCCTTCGCGTCCCTCTCGGCCGGCTCCGGCGTGTCGGCCGACTGGCGCGGTGTGTCGGCGGACTGTCGCGGCGTATCGGCCGACTGCTGTCGCGGCGCGCCGACGGACCGACGCGGCGTGTCGGCCGGCTTTCGTGGCGTGTCGGCCTGCCGTCGGTTTTCGGCCGACTGTGCCCTCTCGGGCTTCTCCGGGGTGTCGTCGGTCGTCATCGGCCTCACGCCCGGAACACATGGCGGCGGATCGCGGCCGCGTTGGAGAAGATCCGGATACCGAGCACGACCACGACTCCCGTCGACAGTTGGGCACCGACGCCCAGCTTGTCACCGAGGAAGACGATCAGTGCGGCCACCACCACATTGGACAGGAACGATACGACGAAGACCTTGTCGTCGAAGATCCCGTCCAGCATCGCCCGGAAGCCCCCGAAGACCGCGTCGAGTGCCGCCACGACGGCGATCGGCAGATAGGGCTCGACCACCGTCGGCACCACGGGTCGGACCACAAGTCCCACCACGACTCCCACGATGAGCCCCAATACGGCGATCACGATGTGCCCTTCCCTGTGTCGGCGTCACCCTTGCCGGAGCCACCGGCTATCGGTTCCGCGGTGCGTACGATCAGGCTCGGCGCGGCCGGAAGCCGGAGCGAGTCCTGGGCGGAAATGCTCGTACGGATGTCATAGTTCTGCTGCAGCACATGCAGGTACTGTCCGTCCGCACTGTTCTGGAAAGCGGTGCTCAGCCGCTGCCCGTCCCCCACCGCGAGCACCGTATACGGCGGCGCCAGCGGCTTGTTGTCGACCAGTATGGCGTCTCCCGCGGCCCTGATCGCCGAGAGCGCCGTCAGCCGCTGCCCATTGATCGAGACAGCCTCCGCGCCCGACTCCCACAGGCCGTTGACGACGCGCTGCATGTCGTGGTCGCGCACCCGGCCGGTGTCGGAGAAGTCGGCGCTCTCCCGTGGTCCCCCGCCGCTGCTCGCCGCGTCCTTGGCGTCGTCGACCACCAGCTTCACCCCGGGGCCCGTCACCTCGTTGGCCCCCGAGAGCAGCGCCACCAGATCGGCCTTGGCCCCGCCGTGCTTCTCCAGTGCCTGCCGCTGCTTCTCCCCGACCTCGCCGCGGAGCTTGTCCACGCTCCTGGCGAGCTTGTCCGCGTTCGAGTTCCCCGTCTCGATGCGGTCGATCAGCTCTCCCCGCTCCTTGGCCAGCGTCGGCGCCGATATCCGCGCCTCGGCGGCGCCGATGGTGATGACGACCGCGACCAGGACGAGACCGAAGGCCAGCCCCAATTTGGCCCGCACCGTGCGCGGCAGGCCCGAGCGACCGGTCTCCCCGCGCCGCGCGGCGGCCTCGGCGTAGCCGTCGTCGAGGCTGTGGTCCATCACATTGGTCAGCAGCGACATGGACGCGTCGAGGCGCGGGCGCGGGCGCGGCGATGCTGTGCTCCGAACGGGGGGCTGCTGCGACATGCCGCACATCGTCGCACGTGGCGGCCGCCGCCACCGAATGGCCCCTCCGGCGTGCCGGATCCGGGACCTCGGGACGGCGGCCCCACGCGCTCAGACGTGCTCGGGCGGCCCCGGGATCAGCGCCCCGCGCTGTCCACGACGCTGGACCACTCGTCCAGCAGGGCCTGCGCGGACGCGTCGTCCGGGCCCTCCGCCCACAGATGGGTGACCGCCTCGGCCGGGTCGGGCAGCACCATGACCCACCGCCCGTCGGTCTCCACGACCCGCACCCCGTCGGTGGTGTCCACGGAACGGTCCCCCGCGGCCTCCACCACATGCCGCATGACCAGGCCCTTGACCGCCCAGGGGGTGGCCAGATCGCGCCGCTGGACATGCGCCCGCGGAATCCGCGCATCGATCTGACTCAGCGTCAGCTGAGTGCGCGCCACCAGGCCGATCAGCCGGACGAAGGCGGCCGTGCCGTCGAAGACGCTGCTGAACTCGGGGATGATGAACCCACCGCGCCCGTCGCCTCCGAAGATGGTCGACTCCGACCGGGCGACCCGGGTCAGATCGTCCGCCGCGGTGGTCGTCCACTCCACCTGTGTGCCGTGGTACGCCGCCACCTGCTCGGCGATACGGGTCGTGGTCACCGGAAGCGCCACCCGTCCGCTCCGCCGCTCCGCGGCCACCAGGTCGAGCATCACCAGCAGCGCCCGGTCGTCCTCCACGATGCGGCCGCGCTCGTCGACGAGCGAGAAGCGCTCACCGACCGGGTCGAACCGCACTCCGAACGCGGCACGCGCCGAGGCGACGATCTCGCCGAGCCGGGCCAGCCCCGACCGGCGGGCGTCGGCGGTCTCCGTCGGACGCGACTCGTCCAAGCCCGGGTTGATGGTCAGCGCGTCCACCCCGAGCCGGCCCAGCAGGCTGGGGAGCACCAGCCCGGCGCTGCCGTTGGCGGCGTCCACGACGACCTTCAGGCCGGACTCGGCGATGCCGCTGATGTCCACGGCGCGCAGCAGCGAGCCCGTGTACGAGTCGAAGACGCTCGACGGGAAGCTGAGGTCACCGATCTCGCCCGGGAACGCCCTGCGGTACTCCTGGCGGGCGTACACCCGGTCCAGCTTCCGCTGACCGCCCGCGGAGAGATCGGCGCCCCGCTCGTCGAAGAACATGATGTCGACCGAGTCGGGCACCCCGGGCGAGGTCCGGATCATGAAGCCGCCGGCGCTGCCGCGCGCGGTCTGCTGCCGGGCCACCGGCAGCGGCACGTTCTCCAGGTCCCGCACGTCGATGGCGCTGGTCTGCAGGGCGGAGATCATCGCCCGCTTGAGCGCCCGCGCGCCCCTGGAGTGGTCACGCGCCGTGGTGACGGTGGAGCCCTTCTTGAGCGTCGTGGCGTACGCCCCGGCGAGCCGCACCGCGAGCTCCGGGGTGATCTCCACATTGAGGATGCCGGAGACGCCGCGGGCGCCGAACAGATGGGCCTGCCCCCGGGACTCCCAGATCACCGAGGTGTTGACGAACGCGCCCGCCTCGATGGTCTTGAACGGATAGACCCGGACATTGCCCTGGACGATCGATTCCTCGCCGATCAGGCACTCATCGCCGATGACGGCGCCGTCCTCGATCCGGGCGGCGCGCATGATGTCGGTGTTCTTGCCGATGACACAGCCGCGCAGATTGCTCTGCTGGCCGACATACACGTTGTCGTGCACCACCGCCTTGTGGAGGAAGGCGCCGCTCTTCACCACGACATTGGAGCCGACGACGGTGTGCTCACGGATCTCGGCACCGGCCTCCACCTTGGCGTAGTCGCCGATGTAGAGCGGACCGCGGAGCACGGCCTCCGGATGCACATCCGCCCCTTCGGCGACCCATACGCCGGGCGAGATCTCGAATCCGTCGAGCTCGACATCGACCTTGCCCTCGAGAACGTCCGCCTGGGCCTTCACATAGCTCTCATGGGTGCCGACGTCCTCCCAGTAGCCCTCGGCGACATAGCCGAAGATGGGCTTGCCTTCCTTCATCAGCTGGGGAAAGACATCTCCGGACCAGTCGACCGGAACATCGGGATCGACATAGTCGAAGACTTCCGGCTCCATGACATAGATGCCGGTGTTGACCGTATCGGAGAAGACCTGGCCCCAGGTGGGCTTCTCCAGAAAGCGCTCGACCTTTCCACCCTCGTCGACGATGGTGATACCGAACTCGAGCGGATTGGGAACGCGCGTCAAGCAGACGGTGACAAGGGCGCCCTTTTCCTTATGGAAATTGATCAGATCCGTGAGGTCGAAATCCGTCAGGGCATCACCCGAGATCACAAGGAAGGTGTCGTCCTTGAGCGCCTCCTCCGCGTTCTTGACGCTTCCGGCGGTGCCGAGTGGCTTCTCCTCATTCGCGTACGTGAGCTCCATGTCGAGCTCCTCGCCGTCACCGAAGTAGTTCTTGACGAGGGAGGCGAGGAACTGGACTGTCACCACGGTCTCGCTGAGACCATGCCGCTTGAGCAGCCGCAGCACATGCTCCATGATCGGCCGGTTGGCCACGGGCAGCAGCGGTTTGGGCATGGTCGAGGTCATCGGGCGCAGACGAGTCCCCTCGCCCCCTGCCATCACGACGGCCTTCATATCGGAAGCGTCCTCCTTGAAGAGACGACGGTCATGCCGACCGCGCACGCCCGATGGCCCTCACACCTAAAAGCGCTACGGGCCCCGGCCTCTATGGACGCCGCTACGGCGAGCTCAGTCGGCCGCGGTGTCCGCCCTGACGAGTCGGCGGACCTGAACCACGTAGAGGACTCCTGCCCACCAATAGAGTGTTGTACCCCATCCGGCGAACGCCCATCCGAAAATAGCGGCGGTCGTGTGAAGCCAGCCACTTCCCTCACTCAGAAGGAGCAACGGGAAGGCATACATCAGGTTGAAGGTGGCCGCCTTGCCGAGGAAGTTCACCTGGGGCGGCGGATAGCCATGGCGCCGGAGGATGCCCACCATCACCAGCAGGACCAACTCGCGCGCGAGAAGGACCGCGGTGAGCCAGAGGGGCAGGATCTCGCGCCAGGTGAGACCGACAAGAGTCGACAGTATGTAGAGGCGGTCGGCCGCCGGGTCGAGAAGCCGGCCGAGACTGCTGATCTGGTTCCAGCGACGGGCCAGCTTCCCGTCGAGATAGTCGCTGACACCGCTGAGCGCCAGTACCAGCAGCGCCCAGCCATCGCTGTTGGGCCCGCCGAACTCGGGCCGGAGGATCAGCCACAGGAAAAGCGGCACGCCGACGAGGCGCGCAGCGCTGAGGATGTTCGGGATGGTGAGCACACGGTCCGTCTGAACGCGTGTCTCCTGTACCTCCACCCGGGAGCCTCCCGTGAGAAACAGGCCGATGATGCCCCATGACTCTACCGGTAGGCCCGCACAGGCCCCGCACCGGGGCGTAGTGGACATGGGCACGAAAAAGACCCCGAGGGGAATGAATTTCCCATCGGGGTCTTTAGAAGAATTGTTCGGCGGCGTCCTACTCTCCCACAGGGTCCCCCCTGCAGTACCATCGGCGCTGAAAGGCTTAGCTTCCGGGTTCGGAATGTAACCGGGCGTTTCCCTAACGCTATGACCACCGAAACACTATGAAACAAACACCGGACACAACCCATACACATGGGGGTCAGACGGTTCATTGCTTCAGAACCAACACAGTGGACGCGAGCACCTGAGGACAAGCCCTCGGCCTATTAGTACCAGTCAACTCCACCGGTCACCCGGCTTCCATATCTGGCCTATCAACCCAGTCGTCTACTGGGAGCCTTAACCCATCACGTGGGTGGGAGCCCTCATCTCGAAGCAGGCTTCCCGCTTAGATGCTTTCAGCGGTTATCCCTCCCGAACGTAGCCAACCAGCCATGCCCTTGGCAGAACAACTGGCACACCAGAGGTTCGTCCGTCCCGGTCCTCTCGTACTAGGGACAGCCCTTCTCAAGACTCCTACGCGCACAGCGGATAGGGACCGAACTGTCTCACGACGTTCTAAACCCAGCTCGCGTACCGCTTTAATGGGCGAACAGCCCAACCCTTGGGACCGACTCCAGCCCCAGGATGCGACGAGCCGACATCGAGGTGCCAAACCATCCCGTCGATATGGACTCTTGGGGAAGATCAGCCTGTTATCCCCGGGGTACCTTTTATCCGTTGAGCGACGGCGCTTCCACAAGCCACCGCCGGATCACTAGTCCCGACTTTCGTCCCTGCTCGACCCGTCGGTCTCACAGTCAAGCTCCCTTGTGCACTTACACTCAACACCTGATTGCCAACCAGGCTGAGGGAACCTTTGGGCGCCTCCGTTACCCTTTAGGAGGCAACCGCCCCAGTTAAACTACCCACCAGACACTGTCCCTGATCCGGATCACGGACCCAGGTTAGACATCCAGCACGACCAGAGTGGTATTTCAACAACGACTCCACACTAACTGGCGTCAATGCTTCACAGTCTCCCACCTATCCTACACAAGCCGAACCGAACACCAATATCAAGCTATAGTAAAGGTCCCGGGGTCTTTCCGTCCTGCTGCGCGAAACGAGCATCTTTACTCGTAATGCAATTTCACCGGGCCTATGGTTGAGACAGTCGAGAAGTCGTTACGCCATTCGTGCAGGTCGGAACTTACCCGACAAGGAATTTCGCTACCTTAGGATGGTTATAGTTACCACCGCCGTTTACTGGCGCTTAAGTTCTCAGCTTCGCGGGATCGAAACCCCACTAACCGGTCCCCTTAACGTTCCAGCACCGGGCAGGCGTCAGTCCGTATACATCGCCTTACGGCTTCGCACGGACCTGTGTTTTTAGTAAACAGTCGCTTCTCGCTGGTCTCTGCGGCCACCACCAGCTCAAGGAGAAAATCCCATCACCAGCAATGGCCCCCCTTCTCCCGAAGTTACGGGGGCATTTTGCCGAGTTCCTTAACCATAGTTCACCCGAACGCCTCGGTATTCTCTACCTGACCACCTGAGTCGGTTTAGGGTACGGGCCGCCATGAAACTCGCTAGAGGCTTTTCTCGACAGCATAGGATCATCCACTTCACCACAATCGGCTCGGCATCAGGTCTCACCCTTAAATGAGGGACGGATTTACCTACCCCTCGGGCTACACCCTTACCCCGGGACAACCACCGCCCGGGCTGGACTACCTTCCTGCGTCACCCCATCACTCACCTACTACAAGTCTGGTCCGGCGGCTCCACCACTCCCCTTCACCCGAAGGATCCAGGGCGGCTTCACGGCCTTAGCATCGCCTGATTCAGCGTTGACGCTTCAAAGCGGGTACCGGAATATCAACCGGTTGTCCATCGACTACGCCTGTCGGCCTCGCCTTAGGTCCCGACTTACCCTGGGCAGATCAGCTTGACCCAGGAACCCTTAGTCAATCGGCGCACACGTTTCTCACGTGTGTATCGCTACTCATGCCTGCATTCTCACTCGTGAACCATCCACAACTCGCTTACACGGCTGCTTCACCCGGCACACGACGCTCCCCTACCCATCACAGCCCCCGTTAGGGGTCATGCTGCAATGACACGACTTCGGCGGTACGCTTGAGCCCCGCTACATTGTCGGCGCGGAATCACTTGACCAGTGAGCTATTACGCACTCTTTCAAGGATGGCTGCTTCTAAGCCAACCTCCTGGTTGTCTCTGCGACTCCACATCCTTTCCCACTTAGCGTACGCTTAGGGGCCTTAGTCGATGCTCTGGGCTGTTTCCCTCTCGACCATGGAGCTTATCCCCCACAGTCTCACTGCCGCGCTCTCACTTACCGGCATTCGGAGTTTGGCTAAGGTCAGTAACCCGGTAGGGCCCATCGCCTATCCAGTGCTCTACCTCCGGCAAGAAACACACGACGCTGCACCTAAATGCATTTCGGGGAGAACCAGCTATCACGGAGTTTGATTGGCCTTTCACCCCTAACCACAGGTCATCCCCCAGGTTTTCAACCCTGGTGGGTTCGGTCCTCCACGAAGTCTTACCTCCGCTTCAACCTGCCCATGGCTAGATCACTCCGCTTCGGGTCTTGAGCGCGCTACTAAACCGCCCTATTCGGACTCGCTTTCGCTACGGCTTCCCCACACGGGTTAACCTCGCAACACACCGCAAACTCGCAGGCTCATTCTTCAAAAGGCACGCAGTCACGACCGTGCTCCAAAGAACACGGCGACGCTCCCACGGCTTGTAGGCACACGGTTTCAGGTACTATTTCACTCCGCTCCCGCGGTACTTTTCACCATTCCCTCACGGTACTATCCGCTATCGGTCACCAGGGAATATTTAGGCTTAGCGGGTGGTCCCGCCAGATTCACACGGGATTTCTCGGGCCCCGTGCTACTTGGGTATCGCACAAGCAAGTTGCTGACATTTCAGCTACGGGGGTCTTACCCTCTACGCCGGGCCTTTCGCATGCCCTTCGCCTACATCAACAATTTCTGACTCACCCAGCCGCCGGCAGACGACTGAAGTACGAACCCACAACCCCGCATGCGCAACCCCTGCCGGGTATCACACACATACGGTTTAGCCTCATCCAGTTTCGCTCGCCACTACTCCCGGAATCACGGTTGTTTTCTCTTCCTGCGGGTACTGAGATGTTTCACTTCCCCGCGTTCCCTCCACATACCCTATGTGTTCAGGTATGGGTGACAGCCCATGACGACTGCCGGGTTTCCCCATTCGGACACCCCCGGATCACAGCTCGGTTGACAGCTCCCCGGGGCCTATCGCGGCCTCCCACGTCCTTCATCGGTTCCTGGTGCCAAGGCATCCACCGTGCGCCCTTAAAAACTTGGCCACAGATGCTCGCGTCCACTGTGCAGTTCTCAAACAACGACCCGTACCCCGTCACCCACACTCACCGTGCAGTACACCGGGACCGGCCCGAAGGACAGACCCATGGCCCGTACCCTCAGACACCCAACAGCGTGCCCGACACCCTCAACCCTCCATCTCACGTTCCACGCCGAAGCAGTACTAGCGACCAGAGCAGGTCAAGTGTGCCGAATAGTCAACGTTCCACCCATGAGCAACCGTGCAAGACACTTGCTTGCAGTCGG
Source organism: Streptomyces yongxingensis (assembly GCF_055597465.1). NCBI lineage: Bacteria > Bacillati > Actinomycetota > Actinomycetes > Kitasatosporales > Streptomycetaceae > Streptomyces > Streptomyces yongxingensis. The sequence goes on along the minus strand of NZ_CM145717.1, from coordinate 9,502,002 downwards.
CCATGTGCTCCTTAGAAAGGAGGTGATCCAGCCGCACCTTCCGGTACGGCTACCTTGTTACGACTTCGTCCCAATCGCCAGTCCCACCTTCGACGGCTCCCTCCACAAGGGTTGGGCCACCGGCTTCGGGTGTTACCGACTTTCGTGACGTGACGGGCGGTGTGTACAAGGCCCGGGAACGTATTCACCGCAGCAATGCTGATCTGCGATTACTAGCGACTCCGACTTCATGGGGTCGAGTTGCAGACCCCAATCCGAACTGAGACCGGCTTTTTGAGATTCGCTCCACCTCACGGCTTCGCAGCTCATTGTACCGGCCATTGTAGCACGTGTGCAGCCCAAGACATAAGGGGCATGATGACTTGACGTCGTCCCCACCTTCCTCCGAGTTGACCCCGGCAGTCTCCTGTGAGTCCCCATCACCCCGAAAGGCATGCTGGCAACACAGAACAAGGGTTGCGCTCGTTGCGGGACTTAACCCAACATCTCACGACACGAGCTGACGACAGCCATGCACCACCTGTACACCGACCACAAGGGGGACCCTGTCTCCAGGGTTTTCCGGTGTATGTCAAGCCTTGGTAAGGTTCTTCGCGTTGCGTCGAATTAAGCCACATGCTCCGCCGCTTGTGCGGGCCCCCGTCAATTCCTTTGAGTTTTAGCCTTGCGGCCGTACTCCCCAGGCGGGGAACTTAATGCGTTAGCTGCGGCACGGACAACGTGGAATGTCGCCCACACCTAGTTCCCAACGTTTACGGCGTGGACTACCAGGGTATCTAATCCTGTTCGCTCCCCACGCTTTCGCTCCTCAGCGTCAGTATCGGCCCAGAGATCCGCCTTCGCCACCGGTGTTCCTCCTGATATCTGCGCATTTCACCGCTACACCAGGAATTCCGATCTCCCCTACCGAACTCTAGCCTGCCCGTATCGAATGCAGACCCGGGGTTAAGCCCCGGGCTTTCACATCCGACGCGACAAGCCGCCTACGAGCTCTTTACGCCCAATAATTCCGGACAACGCTTGCGCCCTACGTATTACCGCGGCTGCTGGCACGTAGTTAGCCGGCGCTTCTTCTGCAGGTACCGTCACTTGCGCTTCTTCCCTGCTGAAAGAGGTTTACAACCCGAAGGCCGTCATCCCTCACGCGGCGTCGCTGCATCAGGCTTGCGCCCATTGTGCAATATTCCCCACTGCTGCCTCCCGTAGGAGTCTGGGCCGTGTCTCAGTCCCAGTGTGGCCGGTCGCCCTCTCAGGCCGGCTACCCGTCGTCGCCTTGGTAGGCCATCACCCCACCAACAAGCTGATAGGCCGCGGGCTCATCCTGCACCGCCGGAGCTTTCCACCACCAGACCATGCGGTCGGTAGTCATATCCGGTATTAGACCCCGTTTCCAGGGCTTGTCCCAGAGTGCAGGGCAGATTGCCCACGTGTTACTCACCCGTTCGCCACTAATCCCCGGCCGAAACCGGTTCATCGTTCGACTTGCATGTGTTAAGCACGCCGCCAGCGTTCGTCCTGAGCCAGGATCAAACTCTCCGTGAATGCTTCCGGGCTATCCCGGCAACACATCACGAGAGCGGAACGGAACCGGAGGAATAACCCGGACCGTCCACAGCGTCCTCGCTGTTGTGTTTCTTCAAAGGAACCTCGTCCAAGAAGGACGGGGTATCAACATATCTGGCGTTGACTTTTGGCACGCTGTTGAGTTCTCAAGGAACGGACGCTTCCTTCGAAACCGTTTCACCGGCTTCTCCGGGCGCTTCCCTTCGGTGTTTCACACGCTATCAGACTATTTCCGGCTCTCCGTACCCGTGTCTCTCGCAAGGCATGCGAAAGCGGATCCGAGATTTGGATCAAGTAACTGATGGCGCCGCCCTGAACCTGGATGTGCACGCGGATGTTCGCGGTGCTTCATCCGGTGGGCAGGGATACGACAGTACAGCGCCCCGCGCGGCCGTGGCAAATCGATTCGCGGCCCGGGCACCCCCTCCTGCCTGCGCCACGTGTGCGGAATCCGTAGTTCCTATGACTTACTCTTCTGGGCAGTGCGCTGTCCGGGACAGGTGGTGACGGCGCGTGATGAATCTTCACCCCCCGGGAGGCTCCCATGACCAGCGTGACCTCACCGGTCGCCGGCCGCGTGATCGGACTCGAAGCGGTACCCGATCCGGTGTTCTCCGGCGCCATGGTCGGTCCGGGCACGGCGATCGATCCGGTGCTCGAGCCCTTCGTGGCCGTGGCTCCGGTCGACGGCATCGTCGTCTCCCTGCACCCTCACGCGTTCGTCGTCGTGGACGGGGAGGGGCACGGTGTGCTCACCCACCTCGGCATCGACACGGTGCAGCTGAACGGTGAGGGATTCGAGGTCCTCATCAACAAGGGGGACACCGTCAAGCGCGGTGACGCGATCGTGCGCTGGGACCCGGCCACCGCCGTGGCCGCGGGCAAGTCGCCGATCTGCCCGATCGTGGCGCTCGAGGCCACGGCCGATGCCCTGTCCGACGTCAAGGAGGACGTCGATGTGAAGGCGGGCGACGCACTCTTCGACTGGTGAGCCGGGCGTGCGCCCGGCGGCCGATGGGGACCGGGCCGGGCGGCGCACTGCTGGTACGACATCCACCATGGCGGGGTTCCGCCGCATCGACCGGGGACGGGTGACATGGAGACAACGCTGCGAGGCGTCGGCGTGAGCCACGGGGTGGCCATCGGCGAGGTGCGCCATATGGGAACGGCGGTCCTGGAGCCGCCGGCGAAGCAGATTCCGGCCGATGAGGCGCCGCGCGAGCAGGGGCGGGCGCGCCAGGCGGTGGAGGCCGTGGCAGCCGATCTGGTCGCGCGCGGCAATCTGGCGGGCGGCGAGGCCCAGGCCGTGCTCGAGGCGCAGGCCATGATGGCGCAGGACCCGGAGCTGATCGCCGATGTCGAGCGGCGCATCGCCGTGGGCAGCACCGCCGAGCGCGCGGTGTACGACGCCTTCGCCGCCTACCGGGCGCTGCTGGCGGGGGCCGGTGACTATCTGGCAGGCCGGGTGGCCGACCTCGACGATGTGCGGAACCGGATCGTGGCGCGGCTGCTGGGTGTGCCGATGCCGGGTGTGCCGGACAGCGATGAACCGTATGTGCTGATCGCGCGGGACCTCGCCCCCGCCGACACCGCGCTGCTCGACCCGACGCTGGTGCTGGGGTTCGTGACCGAGGAGGGCGGGCCGACGAGCCACAGCGCGATCCTCGCCCGTGCCCTGGGGGTGCCGGCCGTGGTCGCGCTGCCCGGTGCCGGGGATCTGGTCGAGGGAACCCTGATCGCCGTCGACGGCAGCACCGGTGAGATCTTCGTGTCCCCGAGCGAGGCGAAGCGGGACGAGCTGACGCGGGCCGCCGAGGAGCGCCGGGCCGCGCTGGCCGCCTCCTCCGGTCCGGGCGCGACGTCGGACGGGCACAAGGTGCCGCTGCTGGCGAACGTCGGCGGACCGGCCGATGTACCGGCGGCGGTCGAGGCGGGCGCCGAGGGTGTGGGGCTGTTCCGCACCGAGTTCCTCTTCCTCGACGACAGCACTCAGGCGCCGTCGGAGGAGAAGCAGGTCGCGGCGTACCGGCAGGTGCTGGAGGCGTTCCCCGAGGGCCGGGTGGTGGTGCGGGTCCTGGACGCGGGCGCGGACAAGCCACTGGACTTCCTCACCCCGGCCGATGAGCCCAACCCGGCGCTGGGCGTACGCGGTCTGCGTACCCTGCTGGACCACCCCGAGGTGCTGCGGACGCAGCTCACGGCCCTGGCCAAGGCATCGGAGGGGCTGCCGGTCTATCTCGAGGTGATGGCCCCGATGGTGGCCGACCGGCTGGATGCCAAGGCGTTCGCCGACGCGTGCCGTGAGGCGGGGCTGCGGGCCAAGTTCGGCGCGATGGTGGAGATTCCGTCCGCCGCGCTGCGGGCGCGCTCGATCCTCCAGGAGGTCGAGTTCCTGTCGCTGGGCACCAACGACCTGGCGCAGTACACCTTCGCGGCCGACCGTCAGGTCGGTGCGGTGTCACGGCTCCAGGACCCGTGGCAGCCCGCGCTGCTCGACCTGGTGGCGGCGTCGGCGGAGGCCGCGCAGGCCGAGGGCAAGAGCTGTGGTGTCTGCGGTGAGGCCGCCTCCGATCCCCTGCTGGCGTGTGTGCTGGCCGGTCTGGGTGTCACCAGCCTCTCCATGGGCGCGGCCTCCATTCCGTATGTGCGCGCGACGCTGGCCAAGCACACGCTGGCGCAGTGCGAGCGGGCCGCCTCCGCGGCGCGCGCGGCGGACACCGCGGAGGATGCCCGCCGGGCGGCACAGGCGGTGCTGTCCGGCGAATGAGCCGGTGAACCGCGCTATGTGAGCCGTGGGCTTTGAGCCGTGAAATATGAGCTTTGGGCTTTGATCTGGAGTGAAGGCGTCCCGCCGGGTGGCGGGACGCCTTCGGTCATTCCGGGCGGCTGAGCGGGATGCCCGCCCGGTATTCGACGCCGTGCTCCGGAGGGATGGGTTCACCGGTCTCGGCGTCGGTGCAGTACGCCGTGAACACCTCCGCTTCGCTCAGCGGGCGCAGCCAGCCGTCCTGCAGCGCCCAGCCGCGGACCGTCTCCGGGGAGTCCGCCACGATGGTGCGCAGCACCAGGCCGCCGGGGCTGCGCAGGGCGAAACCACAGGCCAGGACGGTACGGAAGACCAGCCCCGAGGGCTCGGCCAGCTTCGGCGGGCCCGCTTCCCGCGCGTCGGCGTGGAGCACGGCGACCAGCGAGGTGCCGTCCGCCGGGACGCTGCAGACCAGATGGTGGATGCCTGGCCCGGCCGCCTCGACGGCCGCGCGCAGCGCGGCCCCGGCGCGGTCGAACGCGGCGCGGGCGGTGGTGTCGTCGCGGCACTCCCCCCGGTGGCCCGCGCGGGAGAGCAGCGCCGTGGCGTACTCCCAGGTGGCCTGCTCCTCGGCCACGCCGATGAGCCGTGGCACCAGGCGGGCGATCGGCTGGCCCTCGTAGGTGACGGTGCCGCCGGCGGCGGCCAGCTCCGCCGTATAGCGCGTGCGGCTGGCGGCGGTGTCGGGGTCGAGCCTGGTGTCCGCGCAGAACTCCTCGTAGGCGACGGGGTCGAAGAGGGCGACGGTGGTGTGGACGCCCTTGGCGGCGAGCGCCTTCAGCAGCCCCTCCATCTCCCTCAGATACGCTCCGTGGTCGTCGAAGGCGAACGACGCGTAGTGCCGCATGGCGGCGAAGTCCCGCTCGTCGGCGAGCAGGGCCACGGTGCTGGGCACCTCTCTGCGGAGGGCGCGCCGGGTGGTCTGCCTCCTCGTACGCTGCCGCGTCGTCGGCTTCTGTGTCTTCGGCTTCTGTGTCGTCGGCTTCCTGTGCCCGCCCGGGCGGTTCCGGTGGCTCCTGCGTCCGGTGTGCGCCATGACTCCCCCTCAGCGCGGATGTTCAGTGCTCACTCACCGTAACCGGGGCCACTGACAACGCTCCGTCACCGCGAGGGGCCCGCGCCGCGCCGGACGGCCTGGGCCGGGCCGTGCACACCGAGGGAGGCGCCTTGTGCGGCGGGCGGGGCGAGGACGACGGACAATTCCCAGGAGATCGTGACGTGCGGCATCTCCGCCACGGTGCGCCGGAGGGTGTGGCTCCACCCGGGGCGCCTCAAACGCCGGAGGGGCTGAGCACTCAAGCCCCCGCCCCGCCCTTCTCCTGGGCCAAGCGTTCGTAGTACCGCAGCAGTTCCACGTCGTCCACCGAGCCCGGGTTCACCGCCTTGTCCAGGGAGGTGCCCTGGAGGAGGCGCTTGACCGGGACCTCGATGCGTTTGCCGGTGAGGGTGTGGGGGACGCCGGGGACCTGGATGATCTCGTCGGGGACGTGGCGGGGGGAGAGCTGGGTGCGGATGGTGGTCTTGATGCGGGTCAGGAGTTCTTCGTTCAGGGTGGCGCCGGGGGCCAGGTGGACGAAGAGGGGCATCCAGTAGCCGCCGTCGGGCTGTTCGACGCCGATGACGAGGGATTCGCGGATCTCCGGGAGGCGTTCGACCGCCTCGTAGATGTCGGCGGAGCCCATTCGGACGCCCTGGCGGTTGAGGGTGGAGTCGGAGCGGCCGTGGATGATCACGGTGCCGCGGGAGGTCAGGGTGATCCAGTCGCCGTGGCGCCAGGCGCCGGGGAACATCTCGAAGTAGCTGTCGCGGTAGCGGCTGCCGTCGGGGTCGTTCCAGAAGCGGACCGGCATCGACGGCATGGGGCGGGCCACGATCAGCTCGCCGACCTCCTCGACCACCGGTTCGCCCTGTGGGTCCCACGCCTGGAGGTCGGTGCCGAGGCCGGGGGCCTGGAGCTCGCCGATGTAGACGGGGAGGGTGGGCACGGCGCCCGCGAAGCAGCTGCACACATCGGTGCCGCCGCTGACGGAGGCGATCCACATGTCCTCGGCCACCTCGTCGTGGATCCACCGGAAGCCGTCGGGCGGCAGCGGGGAGCCGGTGGTGGCGACGCATTTCACGGCGGAGAGGTCGAAGTCGCGGCCCGGGTGGACGTCGGCCTTGCGACAGGCCATGACGTACGCGGCGGAGGTGCCGTAGAGCGTGGTTCCGGTGCGCTCGGCGACGCGCCACTGGGCGGCGGTGTCCGGGTGGCCGGGACTGCCGTCGTAGAGGACGACGGTGGCGCCGACCAGCAGCCCGGACACCAGGAAGTTCCACATCATCCAGCCGGTGGAGGTGTACCAGAAGAAGCGGTCGTCGGGGCCGAGGTCGCAGTGGAGGCCGAGCTGCTTGAGGTGTTCGAGCAGGATGCCGCCCTGGGACTGGACGATCGCCTTGGGCAGGCCGGTGGTGCCGGAGGAGTAGAGCACCCACAGGGGGTGGTCGAAGGGGAGCTGTTCGAAGACCGGCTCCGCCGGTTCGCGGACGATGTCGTCCCACACCAGCGTCCCCTCGGGAGCGGGCGTGCCCAGCAGCGGGATGTGCACGACGGCGCGCAGGCTGGGCAGCTCGGCGCGCAGCTCGGTCACGGTGGCGGTGCGGTCATGGGTCTTTCCGCCGTAGCGGTAGCCGTCGACGGTGAAGAGCACCACCGGCTCGACCTGCTGGAAGCGGTCCAGGACGCTCCGGGCGCCGAAGTCGGGGGCGCAGGAGGTCCATACGGCGCCGACGGCGGCGGCGGCCAGGAGGGCCACGGTGGCCTGGGGGATGTTCGGGACGTAGCCGCTGACCCGGTCGCCCGGGCGGACACCGAGGCGGCGCAGCTCGGCGGCGACCGCGCCGACCTGGCCGCGCAGTTCGGCCCAGCTGACCGGGCGCGGGTCGTGGACCTCGTCGACGTGGAGCAGCGCGGGGTCGTCGGCGCGGGCGGGGTCCTCGGCGGCGCGCAGGGCGTGCTCGGCGTAGTTGAGGGTGGCGCCGGGGAACCAGCGGGCGCCGGGCATGGCGGCGTCGGCGAGCACCCGCTCGTACGGGGTGGCGAAGCGCACCTCGAACCATTCGGAGACCGCCCGCCAGAAGGTCTCCAGCTCGGCCACCGACCAGCGGTGCAGCGCGGCGTAGCTCGCGGCCGGGTCGTCCGGGCTGGGCGCGGGCGCGCCGTGACGCTCGGCCGCCCAGGTGTGGAAGGCGGTCAGCCGGGACCGGGCGATCCGGTCCGCGCCGGGCTGCCACAGGGGGTGCGGCCGGTGGTCGGAGTGGGCTGCGGTGGTCATGGGTGTCGGCTCCCGGGCTGTCCGCGTCGGATGTGGTCCACGGGTGGCACATCCGCCTCGTATGCGTCCGCTCAGGACGATGCCATGTGATCGACTCCCGCACCAGGGGCGCCACTCCACATCACAGGCCGGGATCATGTGCGAGGACCACAGGTGAACGGCAGTTGAATCATGTCCCTGGCGGCCGTCGGCGATGGCAGGCTGATCAGTATGGATGCGCGTGACCTGGTGCGGTCGGAGAAGCTGGTGCGGTCGGTGAGGGTGCTCTGCACCGCGCAGGGACTGCGGTCACTGCGCTCGGCGTGGCGGCGTCGGCGTTCCGACGCGGCCGGGCTGCCCCGCCGGGGCACCGAGCTGGCCCGGGTGCCGGGTGAGGTGCAGGGGGCCGAGCCGGAGCCGGGGGGCGGGGTGGTGCGGTTCGCGCGGTCCTCGCTGCGGGTGCGGGTGACCACCGGCGGCGCGGTGTTCTGCGGCTGGGACGGAGCCGAGCCGGAGCCGTCGTACGCGCTGGACGGGCCCTGCCCGGAGGCGGACGAGCGGGCGGAGCTGGAACCGGACACCGATGGCGGCTGGCGGGTGGTGTCCGAGCGGGTCACGGTGATGGTCGGGCGGACCGGCACGGTGGAGGTGCGCACCCCGGGCGGGGTGGTGCTGCGGCGGGATCTGCCGCCGCGGTGGTGGGAGCCGGCCGGGACGCGGGGGCCCGCGGAGCCGGGGGCGGGGTCAGGGCCCGGGTCGGGGCCCGCGGAGCCGGGGTTGAGGGTGGGGTTCCCGGAGCCGGGGCTCGGGGCGGGGCCCGCGGAGCCGGGGCTGAGGCCGGGGTCCGCGGAGCCGGGTGCGGAGCCAAGGCTCGCGGAACCGGAGGCGGGGCCCGCAGCGCCGGGGCTGGGGGCGGGGCTCACGGAGCCAGGGCTCGGGCCGGGGCTGGGCGGGGAGGGTGCGCGCTGGCTCCAGCGGTCCGAAGTGGCCGCGGACGCACGCTTCTTCGGGCTCGGCGGACGGGCCTCGGGGCCCCGGCTGCGGGACGGGGTGTACCGGCTGTGGAACACCGATCCGGGCGGCAGCTTCGAGCCGGGGGACGATCCGCTGTATCTGACCATGCCGGTGCAGCTGGTGGTGGCCGACGCGGGCACCCATCTGGTGTTCCACGACAACTCCTGGGACGGCACGATCACCCTGCGGGAGGGCGAGGAGGGCGCGGGGTCCGGCCACGACCGGCCCGGCGGCTGCCGGACGCGGATGGAGGGCGGCCCGCTGCGCTACTGGGTGATCGTGGGCACCACCCCGGCGCGGGTGCTGCACGGCTGGACGGCGCTGACGGGCGCCCCGGCGGTGCCGCCGCGGTGGGCGCTCGGCCATCACCACGCGCGCTGGGGGTTCCGCGACGCGGAGGAGGTCCGGCGGGTGGTGGCGGGCTACCGGGAGCGGGATCTGCCGCTGTCCGCGCTGCATCTGGACATCGACCACTTCGTCGGCCACCGGGTGTTCACGGTGGACGGCGCGCGCTTCCCCGATCTGCCGGGACTCGCCGCCGAGTTGCTCGAGGACGGGGTGCGGCTGGTGTCGATCGTCGACCCCGCGGTGAAGGCGGAGCCGGGCAACGCGGTGTACGAGAGCGGGGTGGCGGACGACGTCTTCGTCCGCGACGCCCGGGGGCGTGAGGTGCGCGGAGTGGTGTGGGCGGGCGAGTCGGTGTTCCCCGACTTCACCGATCCGCGGGTGCGCAAGTGGTGGGGCGGGCTGTACGCGGAGCGGCTGGCGCAGGGCTTCTCCGGGGTGTGGCACGACATGAACGAGCCGGTGTCGTTCGCCGCCTTCGGGGAGACCACGCTGCCTCGCTCGGCCCGGCACGCCCTGGAGGGCCGGGGCGGCGACCACCGCGAGGCGCACAACGTCTACGGGCTGGCGATGGCGCGGGCGGGCTACGAGGGGCTGTGCGAACTGCGCCCCGACGAGCGGCCGTTTCTCTTCTCGCGCTCGGGGTGGGCGGGGCTCCAGCGGTACGGGGGCAGTTGGTCCGGCGATGTGGCGACGGGCTGGGCGGGGCTGCGGGCCTCGCTGTCGCTGGTGATCGGGCTGGGCCTGTCCGGGGTGCCGTATTCGGGGCCCGACATCGGCGGCTTCACCGGTTTTCCGTCGCCGGAGCTGTATCTGCGCTGGTTCCAGCTGGGCGCGTACCTGCCGCTGTTCCGCACCCATTCGGCGATCTCGGCGGGGCGGCGGGAACCGTGGGAGTTCGGGCCGCGGGTGCTGGAGCACGCGGCGGCGGCGCTGCGGACGCGGCAGCGGCTGCTGCCGTACTTCACCACGCTGGCGCAGCTCGCCGCGCGCACCGGCGCCCCGTATGTGCGCCCCGTGTGGTGGCGGACGCCCAAGGACCGGGCGCTGCGCGACTGCGAGGACGCCTTTCTGCTGGGGGACGCGCTGCTGGTGGCGCCGGTGCTGGAGGAGGGCGCCCGCCGCCGCCCGGTCCGGCTGCCGCGCGGCCGCTGGTACGACACGGTGACCGGCCGGGCCTACCACGGCCCCGGCCAAGTGGTGCTGGACGCTCCCCTGTCGGGCATCCCGGTCCTGGCCCGGGCCGGTTCGGTGGTGCCGGTGGCGGCGCCGGACGGCGGGGTGGAGCTGGAGGTGTGGACCCCGTGCCAGGGCCGCAAGGGCGCGGGCGCGGGCACGCTGGCCGTGGACACGGGCGACGGCTGGGAGAAGCCGGAGCTTCTGCGCTTCACCACCCGGCTGCGGGACGGCGAGGTGACGATCGAGCGCGAGGGCGGCGGCGAGGTGGGCTACCCGGTACGCGTACGAGGGGAGGCCCCGCCCGCCGAAGACCGCCGCGGCCCCCGGGCGAGCTGACCGCGACGCGCGGCCACCCGGTGCGCCCCGGACGGCGCGCCGGGCGGACCACCGCCCTTGTCCGCTCGGACCGCCGCTCTTGTGGGCTCCCCCGGGCCCACGGGGTGAGATCCACGGGCGAAGGGCAGCCCCCCCCACGTCGGCCTCGCCCGGACCACGCGCGCCTCGCTGGACGGCAAGCGGGCCCGACATCAGGTCCCGCCGCCGGAGGCGGCCGCGGGGTTGTTTCCTCGCCTGGGGGTGGGATAAGTGATGGGCATGCCAAGACTCACCGTCGCGCTGCGTGCGCTCGTTCTGCCCGTTGCCGCTCTGCTGGCCGTCGCGCCGTACACCCCGGCGCAGGCGAAGGCGGAGCCCAAGGCTCCGAAGGAGTTCGTGGCGCTCCGGGATGTCGATCCGACGATTCGGCAGGAGATCCGCTACTTCACGCCGCACAACTTCACCGGCGATCCGGTGGACGGCTATCGCCGCCCGATGTGCATCCTGACCCGCCCGGCCGCCGAGGCGCTGCACCGGGCGCAGCGTCAACTTCTGCGGCAGGGCTACACCTTGAAGGTGTACGACTGCTATCGGCCGCAGCGCGCGGTGAACGACTTCGTGGAGTGGGCCAAGGATCTGGGCGATCAGCGGATGAAGGGCGAGTTCTATCCGGAGGTCGACAAGACGCGGCTGTTCGAGGACGGCTATATCGCGGAGAAGTCGGGGCACAGCCGGGGCAGCACCGTGGATCTGACGATCGCGCGGCTGCCCGCGCTGCCCACACGTCCGTATGTGCCGGGCGAGAAGCTGGTGCCGTGCTACGCGGCCAAGAAGGACCGCTTCCCGGACAACTCCGTGGACATGGGCACCGGGTACGACTGCTTCGACACGCGCTCGCATACGCTCGATCCGCGGATCAAGGGTGTGCAGCGGGCCAACCGGCTGCTGCTCAAGGGCACGTTGGAGAAGCTCGGGTTCGTCAATCTGGCCGAGGAGTGGTGGCACTACACCTTCAAGCCGGAGCTGTTCCCGGACACCTACTTCGACTTTCCCGTCGCGCGCCGCTCGCTGACCGGCTGAGCGCGTCTCACAGCCGTCCCCCCGCCGTGTCGGAGGACAGCCGCTGGGCGATGTACACGGGCACCACGGACACCAGGATGAGCAGCGCGGCGACGACGTTGACGACGGGGGCCTGGTGGGGGCGGGCCAGGTTCTCGTAGATCCAGATGGGCAGGGTGCGGGTGCCGGGCCCGGCGGTGAAGGTCGTGACGACGATCTCGTCGAAGGAGAGCGCGAAGGCCAGCAGCCCGCCCGCGAAGAGGGCCGAGCGCATGGCGGGGAAGGTGACGTACCGGAAGGTCTGCCAGGAGCGCGCCCCGAGGTCGGCGGACGCCTCGGCCAGGGAGGGCGCGATGCGGCGCAGCCGGGCGCCGATGTTGTTGAAGACGATGACGACGCAGAACGTGGCGTGCCCGACGACCACCGTGAACAGCCCGAAGCCGATGCCGATCGGGTCGAGGACGGTGCGGAAGGCGGCGTTGAGGGCGATGCCGCTGACGATGCCGGGCAGCGCGATCGGCAGGACGAGCAGGAAGGACACGGTCCGCCGCCCGAAGAAGCGGTGGCGGTGGACGGCGTAGGCGGCGAGGGTGCCCAAGCCCAGGGCGATCGCGGTGGCGGCGAGCCCGGCCTTGAGCGAGGTGAGCAGGGCCTCGCGGGCGCCGTCGCTGTGCAGGGCGGCCCGCCACCAGCGGGCGGTGAGGCCGCTGGGCGGCCAGCCGAAGGAGCGGTCGGCGTTGAAGGAGTTGAGCAGCACCAGCAGCAGCGGGACGCAAGAGATGGCGAGGCCGGCCGCGGTGACACAGCCGAGGACCACTCGGGCGGTGCGCGAGAGGCGCATGGGCCCACCTCCTGGGGCGTCTGGAGTGGCTAGAGCGAGTCGAGGGCGCCCGCACGGCGTACGGCGGCCAGGTAGCAGACGATGAGGACCACGGGTACGGCGGAGAGCGCGGCCGCCATCGGCAGGTCCAGGGTGACCTGTGAGGCGATGACATTGCCCAGTAGCTGGGTCTTGCCGCCGACGATCTGCACGGTGAGGTAGTCGCCCAGGCTGAGCGAGAAGGTGAAGACGGATCCGGCGAGCACGGCGGGGCGTACGGCGGGCAGGACGACGGAGCGCAGGGTGCGCCAGGCGCCGGCGCCGAGGTCGGCCGAGGCTTCCAGCATCCGCTCGGGGAGCCGTTCGAGGGCCGCGTACACCGGCAGGATCATGTACGGCAGCCAGAGGTAGGCGAGCACGATGACGACGGCGGTGGTGCCGTAGCCGGGCCCGTGCAGCCCGAACGGGGCGAGGGCGGCGCCCACGACGCCGTCCTCGCCGAGCATGACCCGCCAGGCGTACGCCTTGACCAGATAGCCGGCCCACAGCGGGGTGAGCACGGCGACCAGCAGCGGCCGCCGCCACCGCCGCCCCGCGACCCGCGCCATGCAGAACGCCATGGGCAGGGCGAGGAGCGCGTCGATGACGGTGACGGCGATCGCGATGGACAGGGTGCGCAGGGCGATGGTGCGGTAGACGGGGGTGGTCAGCAGCTCGTGGAAGTTGTCGGTGTTCCAGGTGTGGACGACGTCGGAGGTGAAGGAGTCGGTGGCCCAGAAGGCCGACAGCAGCAGGATGGCGAGCGAGCCCAGATAGGCCAGGGTCAGCCAGAGCAGGGGCGGGGCGAGGAGCGCGGTCAGGCGCAGCCGCGAGCCTGAGGTGGGCGCGGCGGGCATCTCAGCCCTTGACCTCCGTCCAGGCCCGGGTCCACTGGGCGTAGTCGGTGCAGGTGGCGTCCTTACGGCCGTCGAGGCACTCCTTGATGGGGGTGGTCCAGAAGTGGACGCGCTGGAAGTACTTCTCGTCGTCCGCGTGGAAGATCGCGCAGTGGTGGGGGTCGGCGGTCTCGGTGCACGCCTTACGGTTGGACGGAGCCTCGCCGAAGTACTCGGCGACCTGGGCGTTGACCTTGGGCGAGACGATCCAGTCGAGCCACTTGTAGGCGCAGTTGGGGTGTGCGGCCTTGGCTGACACCATCCAGGTGTCGGACCAGCCGGTGGCGCCCTCCTTGGGGAGCACCGCCTTGACCGGGGCCTTCTCGGCCTTGGTGAGGTTGGCGATGACCTGCCAGGTGGTGCCGATGACGCTGTCACCGCCCTTGAAGGCGGTGATCTCCTTCTGGTAGTCGCTCCAGTACTCCCCCACCGCCTTGTGCTGCTTCTTCAGCAGGGCGACGGCGGCGTCGAGCTGCTTCTGGTCCAGCGCGTAGGGGTTCTCGATGCCGAGCGAGGGCTTGGCACGCATCAGGTAGAGCGCGGCGTCGGCGATGTAGATGGGCGAGTCGTAGGCGGTGACGTGCCCCGCGTACCGCGCGGAGTCGTCGAAGACGGCGCGCCAGGAGTCGGGCGCGGGCTTCACCTTGTCGGTGCGGTACATCAGGAGGTTGGCGCCCCGGCCGTGCGGAATGCCGTACATCCGGCCGTCCTTGGAGTTGAACGGCTGCTGTTTGAGGGCCGGGAAGATGTCCTTGTAGTGGGGGACCAGCTTGGTGTTGACGGGGGCCGCGTCGCCGGAGGCGATGAGGCGCAGGGTGGCGTCGCCGGAGGCGGAGACCGTGTCGTACTGCCCGGTCTTCATCAGCGAGACCATCTCGTCGGAGGTGCCGGCCGTCTTGGTGTTCACCTGGCAGCCGGTCTTCTTCTCGAACGGGTGAACCCAGTCCACCTTGGGGTCGTTGGAGCCGTCCTCGGCGTAGCCGGCCCAGGCGATGATGTTGACCTTGCCCTCGCCCTTGCCGAGCTTGTCGGGTGCGTGGCCGCCCTTGTCGTCGTCACCGCCCGAGCCGCACCCGGCCGCGGTCAGCAGCAGCGCGCAGACGGCGGCCGCGGACCTCCACGCAGATGTCGTGCGTTTCCGCATCCGGTCCTCCTCGTCCCACTAGGCACTTGAGGCCCGGCCAGTATCGGGCCGGCGGTGGGCCCTCGCCAGGGTGCCGTCGGCAATGACAAGGTCAACTCGGGACCGGGAAGGCGTCCTTGTCGTCCCAGGACAGCCCGATCTCGTCGTCCGGACGGGCGGATTGAGGGAGTCCGGTGAGGTTCTGGCGGAGCACGGTGAGCCGGTCGCCGTGCGGAAGCGCGATGGTGAAGCGGGTGTGCGCCCCGGCGTGCACGATGTCGGTGATGCGCCCCGTGACGGTCCGCCGGCCGTCGGCGGACGGTTCCGCGGGCGGCTTCGCGGACGGTTCCGCGGGGTCCGTGAGCAGGATCCGCTCCGGCCGGATGGAGTACGTGCCGGGGCGGCCCACGACACGCACCGCGGCCTCGCCGCGCAGCAGGTTGGTGATGCCGACGAAGCCCGCGACGAAGGCGGTGGCGGGGCGCTCGTACACCTCGACCGGCGGGCCGGTCTGCTCGATGCGGCCGTCGCGGACCACGGCGATACGGTCGCTCATCGTCAGCGCCTCGTCCTGGTCGTGGGTGACCAGGAGGAAGGTGATGCCGGTGGTGCGCTGCAGCTCCTTGAGCTCGGTCTGCATCTCCTGCCGCAGCGCCAGGTCGAGCGCGCCGAGCGGCTCGTCGAGCAGCAGCACGGCGGGCCGGTCGACGAGCGCGCGGGCGAGGGCGACGCGCTGGCGCTGGCCGCCGGAGAGCTCGGCGGGGCGGCGGGCGGCGAAGCCGTCCAGCCGTACGCTGGTCAGCGCCTCGCGGGCGCGGGCGAGCCGCTCGGCCTTGCGGACGCCGCGTACGGTCAGGGCGTAGGCCACGTTCTGTTCGACGCTCATGTGCGGGAAGAGCGCGTAGTCCTGGAAGACGGTGTGCACATCGCGGCGGTTGGGAGGCGTCGTGGTGACGTCGTCCCCGGCGAGTTCGATACGCCCCGCGGTGGGCTGTTCGAACCCGGCGACCAGCCGCAGCAGGGTGGTCTTCCCCGAGCCGGACGGGCCGAGCAGCGAGAAGAACTCGCCCTCGCGGACGGCGAGATCGACGGCGTCCACCGCGCGCACCGTCCCGAAGTCCTTGGTGACGGCCTCGAGCCGGACGGCCGTGCGCGTCGTCGTGGTCCCGGTCCGCGTCCTGGTCTCCGTCTCCGCCACCGACCGCTCCCCTCGCCCTTCGGCTGATCAGGCCCGTGATCGCGGCCCGTGATCGCGGTCACTGTACCGGGGTTACGCGCGATACGGTCCCCGTGCCACACTTCTGACACATCGTCAGTTACGAGTATCGGGAGGGGCCGTGTCCCCCACGCGTGTGCCCGTGGTCGACGGGTGGTTCACCGCCGAGGGCGGGGAGTTCCGGCTACTGGGGACGTGCTGCCGGGACTGCGGGGCGGTGTACTTCCCCCGGGAGGACGCCTTCTGCCGCGCCCCGGGCTGCGCGGGCACCGAACTGGCGGAGGTGCCGCTGTCCCGCCGCGGGCGGGTGTGGTCGTACACCGACGGCCGCTACCGGCCGCCCGCCCCCTACCCGTCCGACCCCGAGCGCACGTGGCGGCCCTGCACACTCATCGCCGTGGAGCTGGCGGCCGAGCGGATGGTGGTGCTGGGGCAGGGAGCGCCCGGGGTGACCGTGGCCGATCTGGCCGTCGGTATGGAGGTCGAGGTGGTGCCGGGGGTGCTGGCCGAGGAGGACGGGCGGACGCTCACCACCTGGCACTGGCGGCCCGTCCCCGAGGGGGGCCCGGTTCCCGACGGGCGGCCCGTTCCCGGGGAGGCGTCATGACCGGTGAGGTGGCGGTGCTCGGCGCCGGGATGCACCCCTGGGGGAAGTGGGGCCGCGGCTTCGTGGAGTACGGCACGAAGGCGGCGCGGGCCGCGCTCGCGGACGCCGGGCTCGAGTGGTCCGCGATCCAGTCCGTGGTCGGCGCCAACACCGTGCGCTGCGGCTACCCCGGGCAGGTCGCGGGCGCGACCTTCGCCAAGGCGCTGGGCTGGCAGGGCGCCCGCGTCACCAGCGTGTACGCGGCCTGTGCGTCCGGCGCGCGGGCCATCGACACCGCCCGCGCCCAGATCCTGTCGGGGATGGCGGACACCGTTCTGGTGGTGGGCTCCGACGCGGCGCCCAAGGGGTTCTTCGCCCCGGCGGGCGGTGAGCGGCCGGACGATCCGGACTGGCTGCGCTTCCGGGTACTGGGCGCCACCAACCCCGCCTACTTCGCGCTCTGGGCGCGCCGCCGGATGGCGCTGTACGGCGACACGGCCGAGGACTTCGCGCGGGTGAAGGTGAAGAACGCGGCCTCGGGTGCCGCCAATCCGTACGCCCGCTACCGCTCCCCCGTCACCGCCGAGGAGGTCGCCGCGTCGCCGGTCGTCGCCGATCCGCTGCGGCTGCTGGACATCTGTGCGACCTCGGACGGGGCGGCGGCGCTGGTGCTCGGCAGCGTGGAGACGGCGCGGCGGCTCGGGATGGCGCGCCCGGTCCGCATCCGCGCGGTCTCGTCGGTCTCCCCCACCCATCCGCGCACCGCGCTGGACCTGCCGGACATCGCCACCGACTCCGCCCCGCCGGGCTCCCCCGTCCCCGATCCGTTCCGGCCCTCCATCGCGCGGGCGGCGTACGAGGAGGCGGGTCTTGGACCGGAGGATCTGTCGCTGGCCGAGGTGTACGACCTGTCCACCGCCCTGGAGCTGGAGTGGTACGAGGACCTGGGGCTGTGCGCGCCCGGGGAGGGCGCGAAACTGCTGCGCGAGGGGGCGACGGCGCCGGGCGGGCGGGTTCCGGTCAATCCGAGTGGGGGGCTGGCGTCCTTCGGGGAGGCGGTTCCGGCGCAGGCCATCGCCCAGGTGTGCGAGCTGACCTGGCAGTTGCGCGGACAGGCGGGCGAGCGGCAGGTGCCGGGCGCGCGTGCCGGAATCACCGTCAACCAGGGGCTGTTCGGGCACGGCTCGTCGGTCGTCGCGGTCCGCTGAGCGGTGCCCCGGCGGTATCCCGCCCGGTGGCCGTGCGGTGACAGCCCGGTGGCCGCCAGGTGTCCAAGTGGTGCCGGAGTGTGCGGCGATACCAGGGCAACGCCCTTACGGTTGTCACGAACACCGTTGCCGTCCATCACCTTGACGCCCCCTGACCACCGGTGAACACTGCTGCGGTGTCAGTCGGCGTCGCCGCGCGCAGGCTCTCTCCACGTTGACCCCCCATGGGCGATTCCGATGCACCCGCACGCTCGAAACGACCCAGCACGGAGGACCGGGGCCGTCCGCCCCGGGCGAGGTCCTAGGAGCCGCCATGAGCAATGGGGACATCTTCACCGGTGAGGTCATCGGCACCGCGATACTGATTCTCTTCGGGGCGGGCGTGTGCGCCGCCGTCACCCTGAACCACTCCAAGGCCAAGTCAGCCGGGTGGATCGTCATCGCCTTCGGCTGGGGCTTCGGCGTCATGGCCGGTGCGTACACCGCGGCCCCGCTGTCCGGCGCCCATCTCAATCCGGCGGTGACCGTGGGTGTCGCCGTGGACACCGGCGACTGGGACAAGGTGCCGCTCTACATCCTCGGACAACTGGTGGGCGCCGTGATCGGCGCGGTGCTGACCTGGGCGCTGTACTACGCGCAGTTCGCCGCCAACGCCGATGAGAAGACCGCCCTGCCCACGCTCGGGGTCTTCTCCACCGTTCCGGAGATCCGGAACCCGGTGGCCAACCTCGTGACCGAGATCATCGCGACGGCCGCGCTGGTGCTGCCGCTGCTCGCGTTCGGCCAGGTCGACGGCATCGGGATCGGTCCGGTCACCGAGGGCGGCGGCACCGTGGTCCTCGGCTCGGGCATCTCCGTCCTGCTCGTCGCCTTCCTGGTGGTCGGCATCGGCCTCTCCCTGGGCGGGCCCACCGGCTACGCCATCAACCCGGCGCGCGACCTCGGGCCTCGCCTCGCCCACGCCCTGCTGCCCATCCCCAACAAGGGCACCTCGGACTGGGGTTACGCCTGGATACCGGTGGTGGGTCCGCTGATCGGGGCCGTGCTGGCGGGTCTCGTCTTCAACGCAGCCTTCTGACCGAAGGGGACGCCATGCCGCATCCGACGGACACCTACGTCGCCGCGATCGACCAGGGCACCACCTCCAGCCGCTGCATCATCTTCGACCGGAACGGCGCGATCGTCGCCGTCGACCAGCGCGAGCACCGCCAGATCTTCCCCAAACCCGGCTGGGTGGAGCACGACGCCACCGAGATCTGGTCCAAGGTGCAGGCCGTGGTGGCCGGCGCGCTGGCCAAGGCGGGGCTGCGGGCCGACGAGCTGACCGCGCTCGGCATCACCAACCAGCGTGAGACGACGGTCCTGTGGGACCGCCGCACCGGCAAACCGGTGCACAACGCGATCGTCTGGCAGGACACCCGCACCTCCGGCCTGTGCGAGGAACTCGGCGGCGAGGTGGGACAGGACCGCTTCCGGGACACCACCGGGCTGCCGCTGGCCAGCTACTTCTCCGGGCCCAAGGCCGCCTGGCTGCTGGACCACGTGCCCGGGCTGCGCCGCCGCGCCGAGATGGGCGAGATCGCCTTCGGCACCATCGACTCCTGGCTGATCTGGAACCTCACCGGCGGCACCGACGGCGGAGTGCACGTCACCGATGTGACCAATGCCGGACGCACCCTGCTGATGGATCTGCGGACCCTCCAGTGGGACACCTCGATCCTCTCCGCGATGGGCCTCCCCGAGGCGATGCTGCCGGAGATCCGCTCCTCCGCCGAGGTGTACGGCACGGCGGTCGGGCAACTGGCCGGTGTGCCGGTGGCCTCCGCGCTCGGCGATCAGCAGGCCGCCGTCTTCGGCCAGACCTGCTACGGCGTCGGCGAGGCCAAGAACACCTATGGCACCGGCAGCTTCCTGCTGCTGAACACCGGTGACCGCCCGGTGCCGTCCAAGAGCGGGCTGCTGACCACGATGGGCTACCGGCTCGGCGGTGAGCGGCCCGTCTACTGCCTGGAGGGATCGATCGCGATCACCGGCGCGCTGGTGCAGTGGTTCCGCGACCAACTGGGCATCATCCGCTCCGCCGACGAGATCGAACCGCTCGCCGCGAGCGTGGACGACAACGGCGGGGCGTACATCGTCCCGGCCTTCTCGGGGCTGTTCGCCCCGTACTGGCGCTCGGACGCCCGCGGTGTGATCACCGGCCTCACCCGCTATGTCACCAAGGCGCATCTGGCCCGTGCCGTCCTGGAGGCGACCAGCTGGCAGACGCGCGAGGTGGTCGACGCGATGTACCAGGACTCCGGGGTGCGGATCAGCACGCTCAAGGTCGACGGCGGCATGACCGCCAACGGGCTGCTGATGCAGCACCAGGCCGATGTGCTGGGCGTCCCGGTGATCCGTCCGGTGGTCGCCGAGACCACCTGTCTGGGCGCGGCGTACGCGGCCGGGCTCGCCACCGGCGTCTGGCAGGACCTGGACGAGCTGCGGGCCCACTGGAAGCGGGATGCCGAGTGGACCCCGCGGATGTCCGAGGAGGAGCGGACGCGCGAGTACGGCAACTGGCGCATGGCGGTGGAGCGCAGCTTCGGCTGGCACAAGGAAGGGCAGCGGGCCGAGGACTCCTGAGCCTCGCCCGGCGCCGCGAACGGCGGCCCGTACCGCGGGCGCGAACGGCGGCCCGTACCCTGGACGGCGGGGTGCGGGCCGTGCCGTTCAGCCCCGCGTGGAAGCCAGCATCGCGTGCTCCACCACCGAGATCAGCACATGCTTGACCGAATCGCGCTCCCGGGCGTCGCACAGGACGACCGGGGTGCCCGGGTCGAGGTCCAGGGCGTCCCGTACCGAGTCCTCCGGATAGCGGTCGGCCCCCTCGAAGCAGTTGACGGCCACGGTGAAGGCGATGTCCCGCCGCTCGAAGTAGTCGATGGCGGCGAAGCAGTCCTCGAGACGGCGGGTGTCGGCCAGCACCACCGCGCCCAGCGCGCCGGTGGCCAGTTCGTCCCACAGGAACCAGAAGCGGTCCTGGCCCGGTGTGCCGAAGAGGTAGAGCACCAGGTCCTCGCGGAGCGTGATGCGCCCGAAGTCCATGGCGACGGTGGTGGTCGTCTTGGACTCCACCCCCGCGATGTCGTCGACCGGCCGGCCCGCCTCGGTGAGGATCTCCTCGGTGCGCAGCGGTTTGATCTCGCTGACCGCGCCCACCAGGGTCGTCTTGCCCACCCCGAAGCCGCCGGCCACCAGTATCTTCAGCGTGACCGGTTCGACGATATGAGGGCGGCCCAGGTCAGAGTGCCCGTAGCCCATTGATCACCTCGCGCAGAATCCTCTCGTCCGGCAGTTCCGCCGGAGGTACGGGCCGGGACACTCGGACGAGTGCGGCGTGGAGCAGATCGCCGATGAGCACACGGATCACGCCGATCGGAAGGTCGAGTTCGGCCGCCAGCTCGGCGACGGACTGCGGGCTGTCCCGGCTCAGCTCGACGATGTCGATGTGCTCCGGGGACAGCGTCTGGTCGGCGACGGTCCGGTGGTCGGCGCTGTCGGCGACGACCACCGCGATCAGATCCAGCTTCTCCTCGGCGGCGCTGCGGGTGCGTCCCCGCGTCATCGCGTAGGGCCTGACCACCGGTCCCGCCGCGTCGTCGAACCACCGGGCGGCGCGCTCCGGGTCTCCGCTCATTTCCCCCGGCCTCCGTCACCCGGTGGAGCGCGGGGCCGAGCCCAGATGCACGCCCACCCGCTTGACCAGCAGCGTCATCTCGTACGCTATCTGGCCCACATCGGAGTCGGCGTCGGCCAGGACGGCGAGACAGCTTCCGTCGCCGGCCGCGGTGACGAACAGGAAGGCGTCGTCGAGCTCGACGATGGTCTGCCGGACCCGGCCGACGTCGAAGTGGCGGCCGACGCCCTTGGCGAGGCTGTGGAAGCCGGAGGCCACGGCGGCCAGGTGCTCACCGTCCTCCCGGGACAGATCGCGTGAGCCGCCGGTGGGGAGTCCGTCCCCGGAGAGCACCAGCGCCTTGCGGATGCTGCCCACTCTTCCGACCAGTTCGTCCAGCAGCCAGTTCAGCTCGCCCGACGCGTTGGGCGATCCGTTGGGCGCTGCGGCGTTCGATGCGGTCATCGACCGTCCCCCTCATGTGTCGTTCCCGGGCTTGCGTCCGCGCCTCCGGATCCGGTGGCCGACTGCCGCCGACCGCGCTGCCAACCCCGTTGGAGCGAGGCCATGGTGGCCCTCGCCTGCTCGGCTTCGCGCTCGGGATCGGTCTCGGCAGGGGTTCGGTCGTCGGTCGGGGGTGCGGGGTCGTTCTTCAGCTGCGGGGCCAGGCTGGCCTGCCGTACCCGCTTGGGGAGGCCGGAGGCCGCCCGCTGGGTGGGCACCGGGCTCTGCTCCGGGCCCCGCCGCTCCGGCCCCGTGCGCCGCGGGCCCTGGTCGCGGCCCTGGGCCTGGTCCTGGCCCTGCGCCTGGGCCTGGTCGCGGCCCTGGTCTTCGGAGCGCTCGGCCCAGGACGGCTGCCCCGGACCCTGGGTACGGCTGTGCCGTCCGCCGGACGTGCCCTCGACCGGCCGGCCGTGGTCGGCGACCAGGACCGGCGGGACACGGCGGGGCAGCGGCGCGGGGCCGCCGCCCGGTTCGGCGCCCGGGCCGTCCGGAGCCTGCTGGTGCTGCTCCACGGTGGACGGGCCGGGCCCGGTGCGCGCGGACTGGCGCGCCTTCAGGCCGCGGGCGCGGAAGATGCCGCCCACTTCGTCGTCCTCGTCGGCGTCGTCGTGGTGGGCCTCGTGCGTCAGGGACGCGGTCAGGGAGGCGAGCTGGGAGCCCTGCTCGGCCTCGTCGGCGGGCCCGAGCCGGACGTCGCCCACGCCGCGCCGCGCGGTGTCGCCGTAACGGCCACCGGTGGCGCGGTCGTCGGTGTCGCCCCGGGTGCCGTCGTCGGTGAGCAGGTTGGAGGGGATGAGCACGATGGCCGTGGTGCCGCCGTACGGGGAGGGCTGGAGCGAGACCCGCACCCCCTGCCGCTGGGCGAGCCGGCTGACCACGAACAGCCCGAGCCGGTCGGTGTCGGACAGCTCGAACTCGGGGGTCTCGGCCAGCCGGAGGTTGGCCTCCAGCAGCGCGTCGGGCGTCATGCCGAGACCGCGGTCGTGGATCTCCAGGGTGAAGCCCTTGGCGACCCGCTCGCCGTGCACCTGGACGGCGGTGTGCGGCGGCGAGAAGACGGTGGCGTTCTCCAGGAGTTCGGCGACGAGGTGGGTGAGGTCGCCGACGGCCGGGCCGACGACCGCGATCCGGGGCAGCCGGCGGATCTCGATCCGCTCGTAGTCCTCCACCTCGGCGACGGCGGCGCGCACCACGTCCATCAGCTGGATCGGCTTGCGCCACTGCCGGGAGGGGGCCGCGCCGGAGAGGATGACCAGACCCTCGGCGTGCCGCCGCATACGGGTGGTCATGTGGTCCAGGCGGAACAGGTCGGCCAGTTCGTCGGTGTCCTCGGTGCGCCGCTCCATGGTGTCCAGGAGGGTGAGCTGACGGTGCAGCAGCACCTGGCTGCGGCGGGCGAGGTTGACGAAGACCTCGGAGACGCCCTGGCGGAGTTCGGCCTGTTTGACCGCGGCCTCGACGGCCGCCCGCTGAAGGGTGTTGAGCGCCTGGCCGACCTGGCCCATCTCATCGGGGCCGTAGTCCAGCCGGGGCGCCTCGGTCTCCACGTCGATCTGCTCGCCCGCGCCGAGGCGGCGCATCACGCTCGGCAGCCGGACGCTGGCGACCTCCTGGGCGTCCCTCCGCAGCCGGGACAGGTCCCGGACCAGGCTGCGGCCGATCCGGAACGAGACGAAGACGGAGACGATGAGGGCGACCAGGCCGAGGATACCGGCGATCCCCGCCTTGAGCATCACGCTGCCGGCCACCGGGTCGATGCGCTTCTGGAGCCGGTCGGTGGCCTCCTCGCCCAGCCGGTCGTAGTCGTTGAGGACGGGCTGGGCCGCGGCCTCCCAGTGCTCCTGGTCCAGCGACTTGATGGCGGTGGCCGGGTCCATCGAGGAGAGGATCTTGCCCTCGGCCACGCGCAGGGCGGCCGGGGCGGCGTTGGTGCGCCGGTAGTCGGCGAAGACCTTCTGCTCGGAGTCGGGGAGGATCGGCAGGTTGATCTCGTAGAGCAGGGTGCGCTCGGCGATGAGGTCGGACATCGCCTGGAGGTCCGCCAGCGTCATCTTGCGCGCCGTCAGCGCCGAGGCGTACAGCGCGTCCTCGCGGGAGAGCGCCTCCCGGGCGCGGATCATGGCGACCAGCGCGCGGCCCTGTTTGTCGAGGTCGGTGTCGGGCACCGCGTGGAGGGAGCTGCGGAAGGTGTAGCAGAGGTCGACGAGCTTGTTGTAATACTCATACGCCTGGGTCGAGGAGATGCCGTCGTCCTCGACCTTGCGGCGCAGACTGTCCAGTCCGTCCGCCGCCTTGAGGATGTTGTCGAGCTGTTCCTCGGAGTCGTCGTTCATCTTGCCGTGCACATCGCCGTCCGACTCGGCGGCCCGCAGCTTGTCGATCGCCTGGTCGGTCTTGCGCTGCAGGGAGTGGAGCACGGGCAGGGCGTCCGACTGCCGCGGATCGGCCAGCAGGATGAGCGTCTGCCGACGCTCCTTCTGGACGGCGTGCACCGCGTCCTCGGCCGGCTGGCCCGCCTTGTCGATGATGTCGGACGCGTCCACCAGTTGCATTGCCTCGCGACCGGTGATCACCGTGGCGAAGGCCCATATCGCCGTCAGTGACACGAGCGGCACCAGCAATAGCGCCACGATCTTCCTGCGGATGGACTTACCGCGAAAGCGCATGGCCTCCCTAACGTCAACCCCGAATGCCAGGGGCGGGGTTCCGAGTTTTCGACAACGAGCGGGCGCGAGCCTACTACTGCCGGTTGGACAGATCGAAGGCATGTCCACTTGATGCAGGGAGTCCCTTACAGTCCGTGATCAGGAGTTGTCGGGCGATTCCCCGACTTACCCCCCGCCGCTCGGCACTCCTCCCCCGGTCGCCGCATGCGGCCATTCGGCGGCGCTTGGCTTGTTTTCCCCTCCCCAGGGGAACCCGGGGTCGGTGCCATTCGTGATCCAACGGGGCACACTAGGGGGGCATACGACCCAAGTCCCGCTATCTGACTCGGCCGCTCCGGGGCAGAGCATGGAAAGGGGTGGGAGCGTCATGGACGCGATGGACAAGGATCGCGACATCCCGGCGCACGGGGTCCGGCCGTTGTGGACCGAGGAGCCGGCGCGCAGGCGGCGGCTGCCCGATCCCGTCCGTACGGCGGCGGTGCGGGCGGTCATCATCATCGCCGTGACTCTGGTGGAGGTGATGGTCGCTCTGCTGTGCACCCTGGCGGGCTCGTGGTCCGCCTTCCCCGTCGTGCTCGCCACGGTGGCGAGCACGGTGGTGGCGACCTGGGGGGTGCTGGACGTGTGGGTGACCCGGCAGGTCTGGCGCCAGCGCTACGGGGTGGTGTCCCGGCCCAGCAGCACGGCCCGGGAGTTGCGCCGTCAGCGCCGCCGGGAACGGGCCCGTGAGGCGGACCCGACGGTCACCTCCCGGCCGGCTGCGGAGCGCGGGCCAGCTCGCGGCGCAGCCGCATGAAGGGCCGGGGCCGGTCCACGCCGAGGGCGGCGGTGGTGATCCCGTCCCGTTCGTAGACGGCGAGGAAGCCGCCGCCGTCGGCAGGGTCCCCCTCGAGGATCCGGACCGTGTCCCCGGGTTCGCGCCGCCCGGCGTACTGGATGCGCGCGCCGTACTGGTCGGACCAGAAGTAGGGGAGCGCGTCGAAGCGTTCGACGGTGGATCCGGCGAGCAGATTGCGGGCGGCCACGTCGCCCTGGAGCATGCCGCTGGTCCAGTGCTCGGCCCGGACGGTGCGCGCGGTGCCCGGCTGGGCCAGCCGGGCCACGTCCCCGACGGCCACGACGTTGGGCAGCGCGGTGACACAGCCCTCGTCGCACCGCACCCCGTCGTCCAGGGCCAGACCGGAGCCTTCCAGCCACCCGGTGACGGGACGCACCCCGACGCCGACGACCACCACATCGGCGGGCAGCACCCGCCCGTCGGCGAGCTCCACGCCGGTGACCCGGCCGGCTCCGCGCAGACCGGCCACACCGGTGCCGCACAGCAGGGTGGCCCCGCCCCGCGCGTGCAGCCCGGCGCACACCCGGGCCATCTCCTCGCCCAGTTGGGGCACCAGCGGCAGCGGCGCGGCCTCCACGACGGTGACGTCGAGCCCGAGGGCGGCGCAGGAGGAGGCCACCTCGGCGCCGATGAAGCCCGCGCCGATCACCACCGCCCGCGCGGCGCCCGCGCGCAGCTCGGCGCGGAGCCGGAGCGCGTCGTCGAGGGTGCGCAGGGTGTGCACCCCGTCCAGGTGCGGGAGGGGCAGCGTTCTGGGCGTGGCGCCGGTGGCGATGACGACGCCGTCGGTGCGCAGTGCGCGGCCGCCGGTGAGACGGATCTCACCGGCGGCGGTGTCCAGCGCCTCGGCCCGGACGCCGAGCAGCCACTCGGCGTCCAGCTCGGCCTCCTCCTCGGGGTCGGTCAGGGCGAGCGGGCCCAGGCCCTCGCCCGGGTCGCCGTCCCCGGTCAGGAACTCCTTGGACAGCGGCGGGCGGTCGTAGGGGCGGTGGCGCTCCTCGCCGACGACGACCAGCCGCCCGTCGTACCCCTGGGAGCGCAGGCCCCGCGCCGCGTGCAGACCCGCGAGCGAGGCCCCGATCACGGTGACCGTCCTGACCGCCGTCATGCCACGGCTTCTTCCGGCGCCGCGTGCACGGGCTGACCGGCAACGATCTGCGCCGCGGGGTGGACATACAGCATTCCGTCCACGACCGTGACAGCGTGGGTCCGTACGGGCTTACGGGCGGGCAGACAGGTCGGCTCGCCGGATCGCAGATCGAACAGCGCGGCGTGCAGCGGGCATTCCACGTAGCAGCCTTCCAGCCACCCGTCGGAGAGGGAGGCGTCCTGGTGGCTGCAGGTGTCGTCGATGGCGTAGAACGCACCGTCGGTGTGGAACACCGCGATCGGCGCGGTGGCATCGCCGGCCTCGATACGCACCGACTCACCCTCCGGCAGGTCCTCGATACGGCAGACGGGAATCATTGGCCCCCCTCACGTTGATCGGTATCATGCGTTGTGGATAGTGCACTGAAAAGCGCGATGCGCAACAGAATCCAGATTGGGAAGGCAGCCGTCAAGAGTTCCCCGGCCCGAGGGGCCCCACGCAGAGCCGCCGGATGGTGAGATCAGAACCATGACGAACACGACCGAGGATCGGGCCGAGGAGAAGCGGGGGGCCGCCGGGGCAGTGCAGTCGGTGGACAGGGCGGTCAGCGTCCTGGAGATCCTTGCCAGACTCGGCGAGGCCGGAGTGACCGAGATCGCCGACGAGCTGGGGGTCCACAAGTCGACCGCCTTCCGGCTGCTCGGCGTACTGGAGAACCGCGGACTCGTCGGGCAGGAGCGGGACCGGGGGAAGTACTACCTCGGCGCCGGGGTGCTCAGACTCGCGGGCGCCGCCGCCATCCGCCTGGACATCTCGCAGGAGGGCGCCCCGGTGTGCCGGGCACTGGCCGACGAGACCGGCGAGACGGCCAACATCGCCGTCCTGGACGGGGACGCGGCGGTCAACATCATGCAGGCGCGCGGCGCCGCCGCGGTGACCGCCTTCAACTGGCTGGGGCGGCGCACCGCGCTGCACGCGACCGCGAGCGGCAAGGTGCTGCTCGCGCATCTGTCGGGCGAGCGCCGGGAGCGGCTGGTGACGCGGAAGCTGCCGCGGTTCACCGAGCACACCATCACCACCTCCGCCGAGCTGCGGCAGCAGCTGGAGACGGCGGCCGAGCGCGGGTTCGCCTACTCCTGCGAGGAGCTGGAGATCGGGCTGAACGCGGTGGCGGCGCCGGTGCGCGGCCACGACGGCGCGGTCATCGGGGCGATCGGCGTCTCGGGACCGGCGTACCGGATGGCGCAGAGCCGGCTGCCCGATCTGGCCGAGTACGCCGTGAAGACCGCCGAGGAGCTGTCCCGACGGATGGGCTTCCCGGGCTGAGCCACCCCACCACCCCACCCACCCGACGAGGGGGCCGGACGACTCCGGCCCCCTCGTCGCGTCCGTGACCAGGGGCACCGAGAGGCGTGCGAGCTACGCGAATTCCCCCGTCAGCACCGGTTCACAGACGGTTTACGCGCACCCCTTGACCGCACGGGGCGGCGACTTTCAGGATGTCTCCCATCGCGCAACACGCCGCGCTATACGCAACTGGGGGGTAACCGGCGGCCGTTGAACGGCCTCGGCCTCACCCTCCTTCGAGGCAGTCATGCCAGCTCCCGTGCACCGGTCCCTGCGAGCGCAGGAGAACAGAGGAGTGAGCCATGCCGCAAGAAGCCCGCGCCGTCGTCGCGGTCAAAAGGGGCGCCCCGGTGGAGGTGGTGCCCGTCCTCGTGCCCGAGCCCGGCCCCGGTGAGGTGCTGGTGGGAGTGCAGGCGTGCGGCGTGTGCCACACCGACCTGCACTACCGGGACGGCGCGATCGGTGACGAATTCCCGTATCTGCTCGGGCATGAGGCGGCCGGAATGGTCGAGGCCGTGGGCCCCGGCGTCACCGCGCTCGCCCCCGGTGACTATGTGGTCCTGGCCTGGCGGGCGCCGTGCGGCGGCTGCCGCTCCTGCCGCCGGGGCCGCCCGTGGTACTGCTTCGACAGCCGCAATGCCGCCCAGCCGATGACCCTGACCGACGGCACCCCGCTCAGCCCGGCCCTGGGCATCGGCGCGTTCGCCGAGAAGACGCTGGTCGCGGCCGGGCAGGCGGTGAAGATCGACCCCTCGGCGCGCCCCGAGGCGGCGGGCCTGATCGGCTGTGGGGTGATGGCCGGGTACGGCGCGGCCGTGCACACCGGCGGGGTGTCCAACGGCGACACCGTCGCGGTCATCGGCTGCGGCGGCGTCGGCAACGCCGCGATCGCCGGGGCCTCGCTGTCCGGGGCGCGCCGGGTGATCGCCGTGGACATCGACGACGCCAAGCTGGACGCGGCGACCCGCTTCGGCGCCACCGACACCGTCAACTCCCGTGGTACGGACCCGGTCGAGGCGGTGCGCGAGCTGACCGGGGGCTTCGGCGCGAATGTGGTCATCGACGCGGTGGGCCGCCCCGAGACCTACACCCAGGGGTTCTACATGCGCGACCTGGCCGGGGTGCTGGTGCAGGTCGGGGTGCCGGACCCGGAGATGCGCATCGATCTGCCGCTGATCGATCTGTTCTCGCGGGGCGGCGCGCTCAAGTCGTCCTGGTACGGCGACTGCCTGCCCAGCCGGGACTTCCCGGTCCTGGTCGACCTCCACCTCAGCCGGAAGCTGGATCTGGAGGCGTTCGTCAGCGAGACGATCACGCTGGACGAGGTCGAGGCCGCGTTCGCGAAGATGCAGCGCGGCGAGGTGCTGCGGTCGGTGGTGGTCCTGTGAGCGACGCGCGCGCGGCCGCCGGGCCGCAGACGACGACGAAGCCCGCACCTGCGCCGCGCGGGCGGAGAAGCGAACAAAAGGGTCCTGTGAACACCGTGGATGCCCGAGTCGTGATCGTCGGGGCCGGGATCGTCGGCTGCTCGCTCGCCGATGAACTGACCGCCCGTGGCTGGCGGGACGTCACCGTCCTGGAGCAGGGCCCGCTGCTCGCCCCCGGCGGCTCGACCTCGCACGCCCCCGGCCTGGTCTTCCAGACCAGCCCCTCCAAGACCCTGACCGACTTCGCCCGGTACACCGTGGAGAAGTTCTCCTCCCTCGAGGTCGACGGGCTGCCCTGCTTCAACCCGGTGGGCGGTCTGGAGATCGCCACCAGCGAGGAGCGCTGGGCCGATCTGCACCGCAAGGCCGGTCTCGCGGCCTCCTGGGGCGTACGGGCCGAGCTGCTCGGCCCCGCCCGGTGCGCCGAGATGTGGCCGATGCTGGACCCGGAGCGGATCCTCGGTGGCCTCCACACCCCGGACGACGGGCTGGCCCGGGCGCTGCTCGCCTCCCGCGCCCAGATGGAGCGGGCCACCGCGCACGGCGCCCGCTTCCTGGACCGGCACACCGTGACCGCCATCGAGCGGGAGGGGGGCCGGGTGACCGCCGTCGTCACCGACCGGGGCACCTTCCCGGCCGACATCGTGGTCTCCGCCGCCGGCTTCTGGGGCCCGCTGATCGGCGACATGGCGGGGGTTCCCGTCCCGCTGCAGCCGCTGGCCCACCAGTACGCCAAGACCGGGCCGCTGCCCGAGCTCGCGGGGGTGAACGACCCCCGTACGGAGGCGAGCAAGCCGATCCTGCGCTTCCAGGACCGCGATCTGTACTACCGCGAGCACACCGACCGCATCGGCATCGGCAGCTACGCCCACCGCCCGCTCCCCGTGGACCCGGCGCGGCTGCCCGCGTACGACGACGCCCCGGTGATGCCGTCCTCGCTGCCGTTCACCCCGGAGGACTTCGCCCCGAGCTGGGAGGACAGCGTCCAGTTGCTCCCCGCGCTCGGCGCGAGCCGGGTCGAGGAGGGCTTCAACGGCGTCTTCTCCTTCACCCCCGACGGTATGCCGGTGATCGGCGAGTCCCGCGAGGTGCGCGGCTTCTGGCTGGCCGAGGCGGTGTGGGTGACCCACTCCGCGGGCGTCGCCCGGGCCGTGGCCGAGTGGATGACGGACGGGCGGCCGGGCATGGACGTCCATGAATGCGATCTGTACCGCTTCGAGGACGCCCAGCGCTCCCCCGCCTACGTCACCGAGCGCGGGCA
Source organism: Streptomyces yongxingensis (assembly GCF_055597465.1). NCBI lineage: Bacteria > Bacillati > Actinomycetota > Actinomycetes > Kitasatosporales > Streptomycetaceae > Streptomyces > Streptomyces yongxingensis. The sequence continues at coordinate 9,471,749 of NZ_CM145717.1, read as the reverse complement.
GCGGAACTTCGTCGAGGTCTACGACGTCATCCATCCGCTGCAGCCGATGGAGCAGCCCCGCCCGCTGCGGGTCAGCCCCTTCCACGTCCGGCAGCAGGAGTTGGGCGGGTACTTCCTGGAGGCGGCGGGCTGGGAGCGGCCGCACTGGTACGAGGCGAACGCCGCGCTCGCCGAGTCCGTCGAGCTGCCCCCGCGCGACGCCTGGTCGGCCCGCTACTGGTCGCCCATCGCCGCCGCCGAGGCCAGGGCCACCCGGGAGCGGGTCGCGCTGTACGACATGACGCCGCTCAAGCGGCTGGCGGTCACCGGGCCCGGCGCGCTGGACTTCCTGCAGCGCATGACCACCAATCAGCTGGCGAAGAAGCCCGGCGCGGTCACCTACACCCTGCTGCTGGACGAGGCCGGGGGCATCCGCAGCGACCTCACCGTCGCCCGGCTCTCCGAGCACCATTTCCAGGTGGGCGCCAACGGCGGGCTGGACCTGGACTGGCTGCTGCGCCACGCGCCCGATGACACGTATGTCGCGGACATCACCCCGGGCACCTGCTGCGTCGGCGTCTGGGGCCCACTGGCCCGGGAGCTGGTCCAGCCGCTGACCCGCGACGACTTCTCGCACGAGGCGTTCGGCTACTTCAAGGCGAGGCAGACCTATATCGGCCATGTCCCGGTGACCGCGATGCGGCTGAGTTACGTGGGCGAGCTCGGCTGGGAGCTGTACACCACCGCCGATATGGGCCTGCGGCTGTGGGACACCCTGTGGGAGGCCGGACAGCGCCACGGGGTGATCGCCGCCGGGCGCTCGGCCTTCAACAGCCTGCGGCTGGAGAAGGGCTATCGCGCCTGGGGCCATGACATGACCACCGAGCACGACCCCTACGAGGCCGGGGTCGGCTTCGCCGTCCGGATGAACAAGGGCGACTTCATCGGGCGCGCGGCGCTCGAGGGCCGCTCCGAGGAGACCGCGGCGCGCAGGCTGACCTGTCTCACCCTGGACGACCCGGCCGCGGTCGTCCTGGGCAAGGAGCCGGTGTACGCCGATGGCGTCCCGGCGGGCTATGTGACCAGCGCGTCGTACGGCTACACGATCGGCCGGACCGTCGCCTACGCCTGGCTGCCCGCCGCGGCCGCGGTGCCCGGCACCGCCGTCCACATCGAGTACTTCGGCGAGAAGGTGCCGGCGACCGTCGCCGCCGAGCCCCTCTTCGACCCGCGCATGGAGCGCATCCGCCGCTGACACCGAGCGCCGCGAGAGCGGGAAACGACCGCTTGGAGGACCCCTTGGCACTCACCGGTGACACCGCCCACCCCATCGAGCTCTTCGACCCCCGCCGGCTGATCGCCGCGCCCGCCTGAGGAGAACCCATGACCGTGGCTCCCGAGTCCCCCGCCGTCACGACCTCCAGTCTGCTCGCCACTCTCCCCGGCCACTGGTACACCGCTCCCGGGGTCTTCCGCCGGGAGCAGGAGCACCTGTTCGAGGCCATGTGGTTCTGCGCGGTGCGCGGGGCCGACCTGGACCGGCCGGGCGCCTTCCGCACCGTGCGGATCGGCCGGGAGAGCGTGCTGATCACCCGCAACCGACGGGGTGAGCCGCGGGCGTTCCTCAACATCTGCCGCCATCGCGGCGCCCGGCTGTGCACCGAGGAGTCCGGTACGGTGCGGCGCTCGCTGCAGTGCCCGTACCACGCCTGGACCTACGATCTGGACGGCCGGCTCACCGCCGCCCCCAACCTATCGAAGATGCCCGATGTCGACCGGACCGAGCGCGGACTGGTGCCGGTACGGCTTCGCGAATGGCTCGGCTATGTCTGGGTCTGCCTGGCCGAGGAGCCACCGTCGTTCGAGGAGACGGTCATCGGGGCGGTGGCCGAGCGGCTCGGCGACGGGGAGTCCGTGGAGCGCTACGGCGTGGCGGGGCTCGCGCTGGGCCGCCGGATCTCCTACGACGTCGAGGCCAACTGGAAGCTGATCGTCGAGAACTTCATGGAGTGCTACCACTGCGCGACGATCCACCCCGAACTCACCGAGGTGCTCCCGGAGTTCGCCGACGGGCTGGCGGCGCAGTACTTCGTCGGGCACGGCGCCGAGTTCGCCGAGGAGGCCCAGGGATTCACGGTGGACGGCAGCGAGGGGTTCGACCGGTTCGCGGGGATCGCCGACGAGCAGGACCGCCGCTACTACGCGATCACGGTACGGCCGCAGGTCTTCCTCAATCTGGTCCCCGACCACGTGATCATGCACCGGATGTTCCCGCTCGCCCCCGATCGCACGCTGGTCGAATGCGACTGGCTCTACGCACCCGAAGTGGTGGCGTCCGAACGGGATCTGTCGAAGTCGGTGGAGCTGTTCCACCGGGTCAACACCCAGGACTTCGACGCCTGTGAGCGCACCCAGCCCGCCATGGACTCCCGCGCCTACCGCGACGGCGGGGTGCTCGTCCCCAGCGAACACCACATCGGCGCCTTCCACCGATGGGTGACCGACCATGTCCCGACACCGGAAGCGGAGGAATGCCCGTGACGGACCTCTTCATCGGTGGCCAGTGGACCGGCGCGATCGACGAGCGCACCCGGGAGATCCGCTGCCCGGCCGACGGATCGCTGGTGGCGGTCGTCGACGAGGGCGGCGGCAAGGACGCGGCCGAGGCGGTGGCCGCCGCCCGGGTGGCGTTCGACCAGGGGCCCTGGCCCCGTACCCCGGTCGGGGCGCGCGGCGATCTGCTGCTGCGCGTCGCCGGTCTGGTGGAGCGCGACAAGGCCGCGCTCGCCCGCGCCGAATCCCTGGACACCGGGAAGCGCCTGGCCGAGAGCGACGTCGACATCGACGGTGTGGTGGCGTGCTTCCGCTACTACGGGCAACTGGTGCGCACCGAGGCGGACCGGGTCGTGGACACCGGCAGCGAGCACGCCGTGAGCCGGGTGGTCTATGAACCGGTCGGGGTCTGCGCGCTGATCACGCCGTGGAACTACCCGCTGCTGCAGACCGCGTGGAAGGTGGCGCCCGCGCTCGCCGCGGGCAACACCTTCGTGCTGAAACCCAGTGAGCTGACCCCCAGCACCGCGATCGCCCTGATGCGGCTGCTGGCGGAGGCCGGGCTGCCGGACGGGGTGGCCAATCTGGTGCTCGGCCCGGGCGCCGAGGCCGGGGCCCCGCTCACCGACAACCCCGATGTGGACATGGTGTCCTTCACCGGGGGCCTGCGGACCGGGCGCCGGATCATGGCCGCGGCCGCGGGCACGGTCAAGCGGACCTCGCTGGAGCTGGGCGGCAAGAACCCCAATGTGGTCTTCGCCGACGCGGACTTCGACACGGCCGTGGACTACGCGCTCACCGCGGTCTTCCTGCACTCCGGGCAGGTCTGCTCGGCCGGGGCCCGGCTGCTGGTGGAGGACCCGGTGCACGACGCCTTCGTCGAGGAGGTCGTGCGCCGCGCCCGCGGGATCCGGCTCGGCGGACCGTTCGACGAGCGGGCCCAGACCGGCCCGCTGATCTCGGCCGCGCACCGGGCCAAGGTCGAGGCGTATGTGGCGGCCGGGCTCGCGGAGGGTGCCCGGCTGCGCTGCGGCGGCACCCGCCCCGACGATCCGGCCCTGGCCGACGGCTACTACTTCCTGCCGACCGTCCTCGACCGCTGCCACAGCGGGATGTCGGTGCTGGCCGACGAGTCCTTCGGGCCGGTGCTCACGGTGGAACGTTTCGCCGGTGAGGACGAGGCGGTACGGCTGGCCAACGACACCGTGTACGGGCTCGCCGGGGCCGTATGGTCCGGCGACGAGGGGCGGGCGCAGCGGGTGGCCTCCCGGCTGCGGCTGGGCACCGTCTGGATCAACGACTACCACCCCTGTCTCCCGCAGGCGGAGTGGGGCGGGTTCAAACAGTCCGGGACGGGGCGGGAGTTGGGGCCCAGCGGGCTCGCGGAGTACCGGGAGGCCAAGCACATCTGGCGCAATACGCGTCCGCGTCCGCAGGGCTGGTTCGCCTGACCCCCGCGGGGGGTCACCTGGCCCGGGCACAGGCCCAAGAGGACGGCGGGAGGAGGCGGCGCGCGGTGCGCTGCGCCATTCGGGTGAGCCCCGGTCAAGGATGTTGCCCGGGTCCCACCGGAATGGGTTACTGAATCCGTCCGATTCCGGTGGGCTGCCCATCCTTTCCGGCGGAGTGGAAGACGCCTTGCCAGATCGGAGCCGTCATGCCCCGTCGCCCGTTGGGACTCATCATCGTCACCGACCCCGGTGAGAACTGCATCGCCGTCGTCGATCCGGAATCCCACAGGCTCGTTCCGACGCTCAGCGCCCCGATCCCGCTCCCGGCGCGGAGCATGCCCGACCGGCTGGTGGTGCGCACCGCGCGCGACCGCCTCGACGCGCTGGCCTCCCTCCACCGCGGCACCCTGATGGACCCCCTCCCCGGTGGCCCGGACCGGCCGGTGCTCCCCGGGACGCGGACGGGCGTCGATGCCGTTCGCCCCCTGGGCACGTACGAGCTCTTCAACCAGTTCGCCGGGATCTTCCCCGACCAGGGCCCCTACAGCGGCGGCACGCTGGTGACCGTCATCGGCAGCCACTTCTCGGGCGCCACGGACGTGTTCTTCGGCACCCGCCGGGCGGCGAGCTTCTCCGTCCTCGACGACCAGACCATCGTCGCGGTGAGTCCCTCGGGGACGGGCTCGGTCCCGGTGTATGTCACCACCCCGAGCGGAACGGCCCCCATCGGCTCCTTCTTCTACCTCCCGTGGCCCACCCTGACCGGCATCGCGCCCGTCGCCGGACCGATCGGCGGGGGTGACATCGTCGAGCTCACCGGCGTCAATCTGGGCACCGCGCGGCTGGTGCGCTTCGGCGACTCCGTCGCCCACCCCACGGCCGTCTCCGACCAGCACCTCCTCGTGGCCGCTCCCCCGGCCTCGGGGCCCGGCACCGTTCCGGTGTACGTCATCACGGTGGGCGGGGTGAGCAACCGGCTGCTCTACACCTACGCCGCCGTGCCGGTCGTCACCGACGTCAGCCCGGCCACGGGGTCCACCGCGGGCGGCGAGCCCGTCGTCCTGACCGGCACCGGGCTCAGCCATGTCACCGCCGTCACCATCGGCGGCGTCCCCGCCACGTCCTTCGGGTCGATCTCCGACACCCTGCTCGTCGTGGTGACACCCCCGAACGTCCCCGGCCCCGCCGACATCACCGTCACCACCGCCGGGGGCAGCATGACGGTTCCGGACGGCTTCGGCTACGTGGCGCCGTCCACCACGGCCGTCACCTCCGCGCCCGACCCCTCCGTCGTCGGCCGGCCGGTGACCTTCACCGCCGTGGTGGCGGGCGTTCCGCCCACGGCGGGCACCCCCACCTCCACCGTCACCTTCGACTTCGGCGACGGAAGCCCGACCGTGGCCGTCTCCCTCACGGGTGGTACGGCCACGGTCGGCCACGCCTACGCCGCCCCGTCGATCGTCCCGTACGCCGTCACCGCCGAGTACGGCGGCGATCTGTACTTCACGGCCTCGACGGGCACGGACACCCAGACCGTCGGCCGGGCATCGACCACCACTGCGGTGAACTCCACCCCCGATCCGTCCGTGCCCGGACAGCCCGTCAGCTTCGTCGCCCAGGTGGCCCCCGCGCCGCCGGGGGCCGGTGCGCCGACCGGGACGGTGACGTTCGACTTCGGCGACGGCACCCCGGCCGTCACCCGGCCGCTGGCGAACGGTGCGGCGACGGTGACCCACGCCTACGCGGACGTCTCCGGGAGCCCGTACCCGGTCACCGCCACCTACGACGGGGACGCCAACTTCACGCCCTCCACAGGCACGGACGCCCAGACCGTCGAGCCGGCGGGGACGGCCACCGCGGTGGGCTCCGCACCGGGTCCGTCCGTCGTCGGCCAGCCGGTGACCGTCACCGCCGCGGTCACGGCCGTACCGCCCGGCGCGGGCACTCCCACCGGCACCGTCACCTTCGACTTCGGCGACGGCACCCCGACCGTGACGGAACCCCTCACCGGCGGCACGGCGGCCACCAACCACACGTACACCGACACCACCGGCAGCCCCTACACCGTCACCGCCACCTACAACGGCGACACCAACTTCACCGCCTCCACGGGGACGGACCTCCAGTCGGTGGGGCGGTCCTGGACCGCGACCGCCGTGTCCTCCGCACCCGATCCTTCGGCAGTGGGCGAGCCGGTGACCGTCACCGCCACGGTCACGGCGGTCTCCCCGGGGGCGGGAACGCCGACGGGCACGGTCACCCTCGACTTCGGCGACGGCACCCCGACCGTCACCCAGCCCGTGTCCGCGGGCCAGGCGGCGGCCACGCACACCTACACCGGCGCCTCCGGCAGCCCGTACGCCATCACCGCCACCTACAACGGCGCCGCGGACTTCCTGACGTCCCTCGGCACCGACTCGCACACCGTCCAGCCGGCCGCCACCGCGACCGCCGTGACCACCGCGCCCGACCCCTCGGCGGTGGGCGACCCCGTGACCTTCACCGCCACCGTCACGGCGGTGCCGCCCGGCGCGGGCACCCCCACCGGGACGGTCACCTTCGACCCCGGGGACGGCGCCCCGCCCCTCACCGCGCCCCTCTCGGGCGACACCGCGACCGCCACGTACACCTACACCGACAGCGCGGGCAGCCCCTACACGGTCACCGCCACCTACAACGGCGACGTCGACTTCACCGCGTCCAGCGGCACCGACACCCAGACCGTCGAACCGGCCGCCACCGCCACCGCCGTGGCCTCCGTGCCCGACCCGTCCAGCGTGGGGCAGTCCACGACGTTCGTCGCGAAGGTCACCCCCGGAACCCCGGGGGCCGGTTCGCCCACGGGCACGGTGACGTTCGAGTTCAGCGACAGCACGCCACCCGTCACGGCGCCCGTGGCCGGTGGCACGGCCACGGTGGCCCACACCAACCCGGAGTCGGCGACCCCGTACACGGTCGCGGCCACCTACAGCGGCGACACGAACTTCCACCCGTCCTCGGGGACGGACACCCATCAGGTCGTCCAGGGCGTGTCGGCCACGGTGGTGACCGCCTCGCCGTCCCCCTCGGTGACCGGCGAGCCGGTGACCTTCACCGCGACCGTCGCGGCCGTGCCCCCCGCCTCCGGCACGCCGACCGGCACGGTCACCTTGGACTTCGGCGACGGCACCGCGCCCGTCGCCCTCCCCCTCACCGGCGGTACGGCGACCACGGATCACGCCTACACCACCGCGGCCGGCAGTCCGTACACGGTCACCGCCACCTACGACGGCGACGCCGACTTCGTGGCGTCCGTCGGCACCCGGCTCCACCCCGTCGACCCGGCCGGGACCGCCACCACGATCACCGCCACGCCCGACCCGTCCGTCACGGGCGAGCTGGTCACGGTCACCGTGGCGCCCACCGGGCCCGGCGCGGGCACCCCGACCGGGCCGGTCACCCTCGACTTCGGCGACGGCACCCCGACGGTCACCGCCGAGTTGGTGAACGGCTCGGCCTCGGTCACCCATGCCTACGCCGGCACGGCGGGCAGCCCGTACACCATCGCGGCCGAGTACGGCGGCGACGCCGACTTCGCCCCGTCCGAGAACGCCCTGGTCCACGCCGTCGCACCGGCCGCGACCACCACCGTCGTGACCTCGTCGCCGACTCCGTCGGCCGTGGGCCAGACCGTGACGCTGATCGCGCGGGTGGCGCCGGTGCCGCCCGGCGCGGGCGCGCCGACCGGCACCGTGACCTTCGACTTCGGCGACGGCACCACGACCGCCACCGTGCCGGTCGCGAACGGTGTGGCCACGACGGCGCACGCCTACACCTCGACCGCGGGCAGCCCGTACACCATCACCGCCACCTACGGCGGTGACGGCAACTTCGCCACCTCCACCGGCACCGCCGTCCAGCAGGTGGAGATGAGCGTCTCCGCCACCGCGACCACGGTGACCACCACCCCGGACCCGTCCGTCGTCGGCGAGGCGGTGACCGTCTCCGCGACCGTGGCGGTCCTCCCGCCCGCCGTGGGCACCGCCACCGGGACCGTGACGTTCCACTTCGGCGACGACGCCCCGACCGTCACCGTCCCGCTGACCGGCGACACGGCGACGACCAGCCATGCCTACGCCTCCACCGCGGGCAGCCCGTACACCATCACCGCCGTCTACAGCGGGGACGACGACTTCACCGGGTCGACCGGGCTCGACATCCAGAGAGTCACCCCGGCCCCGTCGTCCACCACGGTGAGCTCCGCGCCGAATCCGTCCGTGACGGGCGAGCCGGTCACCTTCACCGCGACCGTGGCGTCGGGCCAGGCGGGCGCGGGGACCCCGACCTCCACGGTGACCTTCGACTTCGGCGACGGCAGCCCGGCGGTCCGGGCGCCCCTCACCGCCGGGACGGCGATCGCCGTCCACGCCTACCCGCACCCCGCGGGCAGCCCGTACACCGTCACCGCCACCTACACCGGGGACGCGAGCTTCACCGGATCCACGGACACCCTCACCCAGACCGTGAACCCGGCGGCCACCTCCACCACCGTCTTCTCCTCACCGGACCCGTCCCACGTCGGCCAGCCCGTGACCGTCACCGCCAACGTGGCGGTCACCGCCCCGGGTTCGGGCACCCCGGGCGGCACCGTCACCTTCGACTTCGGCGATGGCACCCCGGCGGTCACCGCCCCCAGCGTGGCCGGAGTGGCGACGGTGACCCACGCCTACACGGACACCTCCGGCAGCCCGTACACCATCAGCGCCACCTACGGCGACGACGGCGACTTCGCGCCCTCCACCGGCACCGACGTCCACACCGTCCATCCGTCCTCGACCACCACCACGGTGACCGCCGATCCCGATCCGTCGGTGGTGGGCGAGGAGATGACCGTCACGGCGACGGTCGCGCCGGTGCCGCCGGGGGCCGGGGTGCCGTCCGGCACGGTCACCTTCGACTTCGGCGACGGCACGGCACCGGTCATCGTGCCCCTCGCCGGTGGAGCCGCCGTCCTCTCGCGCGCCTACGCGAGCAGTCTCGGCAGCCCCTACACGATCACCGCGACATACGGCGGCGGTGATGACTTCCGGTCCTCGGTGGACACCGAGACCCAGACGGTTCTGCCGTCCGCGACGCTCACCACGGTGAGCCCCGCGCCGGAGCCGTCCGTCGTGGGCCGGCCGGTCACCTTCGCGGCGACCGTGGCGCCCGTGGCACCGGGCGCGGGCTCGCCGTCCGGGACGGTGACGTTCGACTTCGGAGACGGCAGCGCCCCGGCCGCGGCCCCGGTCGTCGACGGCCTGGCGACGGCAGTGCACGCCTATACGACCGCGGCGGGCAGTCCGTACCCCGTCACCGCCACGTACGGTGGCGGCCCCGACTTCACGGGCTCCAGCGACCTCGTCACCCACTCCGTCGGCCGGGCCCTCACCACGACGGCGGTGGTCTCGGCACCGGATCCGTCGGTGGCGGGCCAGCCGGTGACCGTCACCGCCACCGTCACGGCGGTCTCCCCGGGGGCGGGCACCCCCACCGGCACGGTGACCTTCGGCTTCGGCGACGGCACCGCCCCCGCCACCGCGCCGGTCACGGCCGGGGTCGCCACCGTCACCCACGCCTGGGCCGGCACCTCGGGCAGCCCGTACACCCTCACGGCGGACTACGGCGGCGACGCCGACTTCACCGCCTCCACCGGCACCGACACCCACACCGTCGCCCCGGCCGCCACCCACACCGATGTGGCCTCCGCTCCCGATCCCTCGGTGACGGGCCAGCCGGTGACCCTCACCGCCACCGTCTCGGCCGTCTCCCCGGGAGCCGGGACCCCCACCGGAACCGTCACCTTCGACCCCGGCGACGGCACGGCCCCCGTCACCGCGCCCATGACCGGGGGCGTGGCCACCCTCATCCACGCCTACACCGACGCCACCGGCAGCCCGTACACCATCACCGCCACCTACGACGGCGACACCAACTTCCTGACGTCCCTCGGCACCGACAACCACACCGTGGGCCGCGCCTCGGCCACCGTCGCCGTCAGCGATCTGCCGGATCCGTCGGTCACCGGCCGGCCGGTGACGTTCTTCGCGAGGGTGGCGCCGGTCGCCCCGGGTGCGGGCGCGCCCACGGGCACGGTGACCTACGACTTCGGCGACGGCACTCCCACGGCCGACGTCCCGGTGACGGACGGTGTGGCGACGGCCGCGCACACATACGCCACCGCGGCGGGCAGCCCGTACACGGTCACCGCCACCTACGGCGGGGACGCCCACTTCATCGGCTCGGTGAACACGGAAAGGCACCTCGTCGAGCGGGCGTCGTCGACCACGACGGTCGGCTCGTCGCCGAATCCGTCGGTCACCGGCCAGCCGGTGACCGTCACCGCCACCATCGCGGCCGTCTCCCCCGGAGCCGGAACCCCCACCGGCACGGTCACCTTCGACTTCGGCGACGGGACGGGGGCCGTCACGGCGCCGGTCAGCGGCGGGGTGGCGACCATCACCCACGCCTATCCGATCGCCTTCGACAGTCCGTACACCATCGCCGCCTCCTACAGCGGCGACGCCGACTTCACCCCGTCCACCGGCACCGCCATCCAGACCGTGAACCCGGCCGCGACCGGCACCACGGTGACCTCGACCCCCGACCCCTCGGTGACCGGCCAGGCGGTGACCATCGGCGCCACCGTGTCACCGGCCGTACCAGGAGACGGGATCCCCACCAGCACCGTCACCTTCGACCCCGGCGACGGCAGCCCACTGGTCACCGCGCCGCTCGTCCAGGGCTCGGCGAGCATCACCCACACCTACACCGGCACCTCCGGGAGCCCCTACGCCATCACCGTCTCCTACAGCGGCGACGCCGACTTCACCGCCTCCACCGGCACGGACACCCAGACGGTCGGTCGGGCGGACTCCGCCACCGCCCTGGTCACCTCTCCGGACCCGTCCGTGGCGGGTGAGCAGGTCACCTTCACCGCCAGGGTCTCCGCCGCGGCCCCGGGGGCGGGCAGCCCGACCGGCACGGTCACCTTCTCCTTCGGGGACGGCTCGCCGACCGCCACCGCACCGGTCAGCGGCGGGGTGGCCACCGTGGTCCACCCCTACGCGACCTCGGTCGGCAGCCCCTTCACGGTCACCGCCTCCTACAGCGGCGACGCCGACTTCGCGCCCTCCACCGCCACCAGGACCCATACGGTGCTGGTGAGCGCCGCCACCACGTCGACCACCGTGACCTCCTCCCCGGACCCCTCGGTGACCGGCCGGGCGGTGACCTTCACCGCGACCGTGGCCCCGACCCCGCCCGGTGCCGGGGTGCCCACCGGCAGGGTGACCTTCGACTTCGGCGACGGCACACCGACCGCCACGGCGCCGCTCTCCGCCGGGGTGGCGACCGTGGTCCACGCCTACACGACCGCGGTGGGCAGCCCGTACACGGTCACCGCCACCTACAGCGGTGACGTCAACTTCAGCTCATCCGCGGGCACGGACACCCAGAGGGTCAACCCCGCGTCCACGACCACGACGGTGGCCTCCGCGCCCGATCCCTCCGTGGTCGGGCAGCCGGTGGCCCTCACGGCGACGGTGGCCCCCGTCGCCCCGGGGGCGGGGGTGCCGACCGGCACCGTCACCTTCGACTTCGGCGACGGCACACCGGTCGCCTCGGCGCCGCTGGCCGGCGGGGCGGCCACCATCAACCACACCTATACGAGCGCCGACGGCTTCACGGTGACCGCGACCTTCGACGGTGGCCCCAGCTTCCTGTCGTCCAGCGGCACCGACGTCCAGACCGTGAACCAGGCGGCCACCACGACGGCGGTGGTCTCCTCGCCGGATCCCACGGTCAGCGGTCAGCCCGTCACCCTCACCGCGACGGTGGTGCCGATCGCCCCGGGGGCGGGGGTGCCGACCGGCTCCGTGACCTTCGGCTTCGGCGACGGAACGCCGACCGTCACCACTCCGCTCACCGATGGCCTCGCGTCCGTCACCCACTCCTACGCGGGGACCTCCGGCAGCCCGTACACCGTCACGGCCGCCTACGGCGGGGACGCCGGGTACACCGCGTCCATCGGCACCGATGTGCACAGGGTCAACAGGGCGGCCACCACGACGGCGGTGTCCTCCTCGCCCGACCCCGGCGTCACCGGGCAGACCGTGACCCTCACCGCCACGGTCTCCGCGCTCGCCCCGGGCGCCGGAACGCCCACCGGCACCGTCACCTTCGACCCCGGGGACGGCACCCCGGCCATCACCGCGCCGCTGTCCGGTGGCACGGCCACCGCCACCCACGCGTACGCCGGCGCCGCGGGCAGCCCCTTCACCATCACCGCCACCTACAACGGCGCCACCGGCTTCGCGCCCTCCACCGGCACCGACACCCAGACCGTGGGCCGGGCGGCCACCACCACGACCGTGATCTCCGCCCCCGACCCCACCGTCGCCGGCCAGACCGTGACCCTCACCGCCACCGTCACCGCGGTCGGGCCCGGCGCCGGAACCCCGACCGGCACCGTCACCTTCTCCTTCGGCGACGGCACACCGGCCGCCACGGCGCCGGTCGCCGGGGGCGTGGCCACCGTGACCCACACCTACGCGGGGACCTCGGGCAGCCCGTACACCGTCACCGCCACCTACAACGGGAACAGCGGCTACACGACCTCGACCGGCACGGACACCCAGACCGTGGGCCGGGCGGCCACGACGACGACCCTCGCCTCCACGCCCGACCCCAGCGTCACCGGCCAGACCGTCACGCTCACCGCCACGGTGGCATCGGTCCTCCCCGGCGCCGGGATCCCGACCGGGACGGTCACCTTCTCCTTCGGGGACGGCACGCCGACCGTCACCGCACCGGTCACCGGCGGGGTGGCCACCACCACCCACGCCTACACCACCAGGACCGGCAGCCCCTACACGGTCACCGCCACCTACAACGGCGACACCAACTACACGACCTCCACCGGCACGGACACCCAGACCGTGGGCCGGGCGGCCACCACCACGACCGTGGTCTCCGCCCCCGACCCCTCGGCGGCCGGCCAGTCGGTGACCCTCACCGCCACCGTGGCGCCCCTCTCCCCCGGCGCCGGAACCCCCACCGGCACGGTGACCTTCAGCTTCGGCGACGGCACGCCGACCGTCACCGCACCGGTCACCGGCGGGGTGGCCACCACCACCCACACCTACACCACCAGGACCGGCAGCCCCTTCCCCATCACGGCTGCCTACAACGGGGACATCGACTTCAACGCGTCCAGCGGTACCGACACCCAGACCATCAACACCAAGACCGCGACCACCACCGCGGTGACCTCGACCCCCGACCCGTCGGTGGTCGGCCAGCCGGTGGCCATCAGGGCGACGGTCTCGTCCGCGTCCGGCACCCCGGCCGGAGCGGTCACCTTCTCCTTCGGCGACGGCACCAACACCGCCGGGGGAATCCTGTCCGGCGGCATCGCGACCGTCACCCACACCTACACGACCACCACCGGGAGCCCGTTCACCGTCACGGCCGCCTACAGCGGGGCCGAGAACTTCGCCGCCTCCAGCGGCACGGACACCCAGACCGTGGGCAAGGCGGCCACCACGACATCCGTGGTCGCCTCCCCGAACCCCTCGACGGTGAGCGATCCGGTGACGGTCACCGCGACCGTGTCCCCCGTCGCCCCCGGAGCGGGGACGCCCACCGGGACGGTCACCCTGGCCATCACCGAGCGCACCCCCCAGGTGGTGACACTGGTGAACGGCACCGCCTCCGCGACGTTCAACCGCTGCAGAAGGGGACGCACACCGTCACCGCCAACTACAACGGCGACGTCGACTACGCGAACTCCTCGGCGTCCATCACCCAGACGGTGAACACCGGTCCGGGGTAGCCCGCCGGGCTCACGGCCGGTCCACCGCCTCGGCGGGCGCCTCCGCGTCCGCCTCGGGGCGGCGGTACATCCGGGTGGCGGTGATCTGGCCGTGCACCTGCTGCTCCTCCTCCGGCTCCCGGACCGGAAGGCCCGGCCGCAGATGCTCCTCGACGCTGATGTACTTCAGCCCGGCCCGCAGATCCGCGTCATTGCGCAACCGGATCACCAGCGGGAACTCGGCCAGCGCCGTGGTGTCGAACAGCCCCGTCGTATAGAGCAGCTGCACCCCCAGCGCGTCCGCCACCGCCCGCTGGAGCTCCAGCAGATAGGTGGCGTTGGCGCGGCCGATGGGGTTGTCGAGGAAGAGGGTGCCCGCGTGGCGGTGCTTGTCGCGGCCCCGGTCGTTGCTGCGCAGGGCCGCCATCGTGCAGTACAGCGCGATGGCGGCGGTCAGCAGCTGGCCGCCGGAGAACACATCGCCCATCTGCCCCACCGGCACCCGCTCGGCCCGCAGCACCGCGTCCGGCTTGAGGATCTCCACGGCCACGCCGCGCGGCTGGAGCGCGGCGTGGACCCCGCGCAGCAGCAGTGACATGCCGTCCCGGCGCAGATCGGAGTTCTTCCGGACGGCGGAGCGGGTGGCCTCGTCGATGACCTCGCCGAGCCGCTCGGTGAGCGTGGCCTGGTCGGGGTCCTCGAAGCGGATCCGCAGGAACTCCTGGCCGGACCACTCGCCGAGCCCCTCCGGGAGCCGGGAGAGCCGCTGCGCCGAACGCAGCGTGGCGAGGCAGGACTCGACCAGGCCGCGCAGCCGGTCCACGATCGAATCGCGGTTGCGCTCCAGCTGCTCCAGCTCGTCGGTGAGCACGCGCAGCCGGGGCGCGAACGCCTCCGCCCAGGCGGCGGCGTGCTCGGGCAGCGCGGCCGCGGGGAGTTCGCGGATCTGCTGGCGGGCGGGGGTGCGCACCTGCTCGTAGCGGGTGGAGTTGGCGTGCCGTACGAGGACGTCGCTCGCCTCCCGCACCGAGGACTCGGCCGCAGACAGGTCGGCGGCGCAGCCGCGCAGTGAGCGGCGGGTCTCGGCGGCGGCCTGACGGGCCTCGGCGAGAGCGCCGGCGTACGGCTCGGGCCGCTCGCCGTCGTCCTCCGCGCCGGGGCCGTCCCGCAGCAGGTCCCGCAGCAGGGCGGCGGTCTCGTCGAAGCCGCCCGCCGCGTCCTCGGCGGCGCGGTGGGCGCGCACCAGGTCGGCGTGGGCGGTGCGAGCGGTGTCCAGGGCGTCCGTACGGGCGGCCAGTTCGCCGTTGGCGGTGCGCAGCAGCTCCTTCGCCTGCTCGGCGTCGGCCGGGACCATCTCCTCCGGCAGCTCGGTGTGGGCGTCGCCGTCGGCGGGGGCGAGCCGCTCGGCCTCGCCGCGCAGCCGGCCCAACTGCTCGCTCGCCGCCGACGCGCGGCTCTCCAGCATCTGCACGAGCGACTCGGCGCGGGCGGCGGCGGCCTGCCGGGAGGGGCCGTCGGCGCCGTCGGTGCCCTCCAGGAGCTGGGCGGCGCGGGTGCGGACCTTGTTGGTGAGCCGGTCCAGGGAGGCCAGGGCCGCGCTCTCGTCGCTTTCGGCGCGGGCCTGTTCGGCGCGGAGGTCGGCGCCGACGCCGACCTTCTCGTAGACCTGGGAGGCGGCGCGGTACGCCTCGCGGAGCGCGGGCAGCGAGGCGGAGGGCGGCTCGGCGTCCTCGCCGAGGTCGTCGGGGGCGCCCGCGATCTCCGCGCGCTCGGCGCGCAGGGCGCGGGCGGTACGGCGCGCGTCGTCGGCCGCGCGCTGGGCGGCGCGCCGGTCCTCGTCGGCGGCGCGGGCCCGGTCCACGCAGCCCGCGGCGCGCTCCTCGTACTCGGCGGCCTCCTCGGCCAGTTCACGCAGCCGGGTCTGCCAGGTGGCGCGCTCCCGCAGCCGGTACGCCAGACCGGCCAGCGCGTCCGCCACCCGGCGGGCTCGCTGCGCCGCCTCCTGGCGCTCGTCCCGGACGCGGGCGGCCTCGGTGGCGGCCTCGTCGGCCTCGGCCCGTGCCGTACGCGCCTCCACGAGGTCGCTCTGCGCGGTGTCGGCGGTCTCCCGGGCGGTCTCGGCCGCGGCCGCGAGCTCCGCGAGCCGCCCGGGCGGGCAGCCGGTGCGCCAGGAGGCGAGCCGCGCGGACAGCGCCCGGTCCCCGGCCAGCCGGGCGGCGAGCGCCCTGATCTCCTCGTCCCGCGCGGTGGCACGGGCGCGCAGCTCGCGCCGCTCGTCGTCGGCGGCGCGCTCGTCGTGCATCGCCGGGTTCGGCGGCACGAGGAAGACCCCGCTGTCCTCGGCGCCGGGCGCGGGCGTCGGCGCGAGCAGCGCGGCCGACGTCCCGACGGCCACGGCGGACCGCGGCAGCAGCGACGCCTGGCCGAGCACCTCACGGGCGCGGGCGTGGGTGCCGGGGTCGGTGATGACGACACCGTCGACCAGCTCGGGCCGGGCCGCGAGCACGGCGGCGTGGTCGACGGGGTCCACGGCCTGGGCGAGATAACGCCAGCCGGGGAGCGCGGGGATGCCGTGCTCCCCGAGGAACTCGACGGCCGCCAGCACATCGGCACTGGGCGGCAACAGCCCCCCGTCACCGAGCGCGCCCAGAATCCGCGCGTCCTCGGCGGCAGCGGTCCGCAACTCGAACAACTGCCGCTCGGCGGAGCCCACGCTCTCCTCGAGCAGCTCCCGCAACGCCTCGGCGTTCCGGTCCAACTCCTCGGCGGTGAGCGGCCCGCCCGCGAGGGCCCGCGGGGCGGGCCGGGGGTGGCGACTACGGTCGCGGTCGCGTTCGAGTTCGGGTTCGCCGCCGGGCTCGGGGCTCCAGCAGTCGGAGTCGTCGGGGGCGGAGTCGGAGTCGGCGTGGGCGAGGGCGTCGGCGGGGGTGGCGTCGGCGTTGTCGGCGCCGATGTCAGCGGCGCCCTCCGACTCGACCGGACCGCCGTGGGCGACGTCGGCGGCGCCCTCCGCTTCACCCTGACCACCGTCAACGTCCCCGACCCGAGCGGACACCTCCCCGGGCGGCCGGGAATCGGCGGCCACGACCCGGGCGCCGCCGCGCGGGCCCTCCGGGCGCGGGCCGTCATCGCCCGAGGGGGCGCCCTCGACGTCGTCGAGCCGCACCGTCACCCGCCCCGCGGGCCGCGACTCCGCCGCGAGCGGACGGCGCCGGTGGGCCTCCCCCGGGCCCACCTCCGCGTCCTCGGCGGCCGCTCCGTGCCGAGCGGGGCGCGTCTCTTCCGCCTCACCACCGACGACAGCGGTGTCCCCCGCCTCGTCAACCCGACCGGTGCCCGGCCACCGGTCCCCCACGGAAGGGACGTCGCGCTCCACGCGCTCCGCAGGACCTGCCTCGCCCACCGGGCCCGGGGCGGCGCCCTCATCCGCGAGGCGCGCCGGGGCGGCGCCCGGCATGCCACCGGCCCTCGCCCCGTCACCCTCCTCGACCCGAGCCACAGCCCCGCCCGCCGGGCACGGCCCACCGACCGCACAGGACGCGGAAACGCCGTCACCGGGCACCGGTCCGGCACCTGGGAGCCGATCGCCCGCAACGGCGGGGGCACCCTCCGTGCCCGCGACGGCGTCCGCCGACCGGGCCACCGGGCCCGGGGCGGCGTCTGTCCCGGCGTCGTTCTCTCCCGCGAGGTGTTCGCGGGTGTCGGTGGGGGGCTCCTCGGGGGCGTAGGCGTGGTCGTGGGGCGCGGGTTCGCCGTCCGCGGGGATCGTGTGGGCGGAGGGGTCCGCGCGGAAGGCGGCGGGGAGTTGGGAGAGGCCGACGTCGTCCGCGTCCTCCTCGTCCACGTGGACCGTGATCCACCCGGCCCGGTCGGAGTCGGTCGGCAGGGCGCGGGTACCTCGGCGGCCCGCGGCGTCCGCGTCCGGAATCCGTACCGTCACCCCGCGCGCCCCGCGCCCGTCCGCCGGTGACGGGCGGGGGGTGGTGGAGCGTGGGGCGGGGACGGCGGCGGACGGCTGTGGCAGGCCGAGCAGTTCGAGCAGGCGCTGCTCCGCGCCCAGCGCCTCCGCGGCGCGCCGCTCCGCGTCGTACGCGGACTCCGCGGCCCGCGCCGCGTCCACCGCCCGGGCCGCGGCCAGTTCGGCGCGGGCCTCCTCCGCGGCGGCCGACTTCGCGTGGTCGGCGGTGCGCCGGGCCGTCTCGCGGGCCTCCTCGAAGGCGGCCACCGTGGTCTTCTCGGCGTCGCTCGCGGCGAGCGCGGCGCGGGCCGGGTCGGCATCGGGGGCGGAGTCGTCGAGCCATCCGGCGCGGACGGCCTCGGCGGTCTCCTGCTCGACCTCGGCGAGCCGCTGGCGCAGATGCTCGGCGTCGCTGCGGGCGCGCTGGGCCGCCGTGGCGGCGGAGGTGGCGTCGCGGTGGGCGGCCTCACCGGTCTCCTGGAGGGCGGCGGAGCGCTCCTCCTCCTCGTTGGCGACCCGCTCGCCGTCCTCCGCCGCCGCGTGCAGGGCGCGGACGAGGTCGGCGGCGGCCTTGGCGCGGGCGGCGAGCGCGGGGGCCGCGTCCCGCTCGGCCTCGCGGATGGCGGCGGCCACGCGCGCGGAGCGGTCGGCGGCGGCGCGGTGGCGCAGCACCGTCTCGGCGGCCTGCCAGGCGGAGTGCAAGGTGCGGGCGTCGTTGAGTTCGCGGCGCTGCGCGGCGGCGCCCTTCTCGGCGGCGGCCAGCGCCAAGGAGGCGTGCCGGTAGGCGAGTTCGGCGGCGACGAGATCGCTGCGACCGCGCGCTCCCTCGGCGGCGGTGACGGCCTCGGCGGCGGAGGCGACCCGCTCCGCGAGCTCGGCGGCACGCGCCCGCTCCTCCGCGCCGCGCGCGGACAGCCGCCGGGCGAGCGTACGGGTGCGGCGCTCGGCGCCCGCGTGCACACCGCGCGCCTGCTCACGCCGCTCCGCGGCGTCCGCGATGCGCTGGAGCAGATCGAGCGAGCCGGCGGTGAAGTCACGCTCGGCGGTCAGCTCGGCGCGGCGCCCCAGCTTGTGGGCGAAGCCGTGGACGAGGTCGGCGAGCCCGTCGGTGTCGCGGGTGTCGGTGACGGCGCGCAGCAGGAGGTCGGTGAAGTCGGAGTCGTTCTTGACCGCGAAGAGTCCGGCGGCCTCGCCCTCGTCGGCGTTCATCTCCCGCTGGTAGCGGAAGAGTTCGGGGTCGAGGCCGAGCTCGCCGAGGTGCTCGTTCCAGCGCTCGTGGATCTCCACCCAGACCACGTCCAGATGCGGGTACGCCTTGCCGGCCTCCGTAAGGGCGTCACGGAAACCCTTCATCGTGCGGCGGCGGCCCCGTGCGGTGGAGGCGCCCTCGACGGCGGGCCGCACCGCCGCGGACTCGGCGACCGGCAGCGAGTCCAGGCTCATCCCGGGGCCGGGCCGGAAGGAGTACCACGCCTCGGCGAACTTCCGCGGGTCGTTGGAGACCTGACGGCCGCGCCATTCGCTGACCTTGCCGACGACGACGGTCTCACCGGTGACGGTGTGCTGCCACTCCAGCGCGACATGCCCGCAGTCGTCGGCGAGCAGGAACTTGCGCAGCACACCGGAGCTGGCGCCGCCCAGGGTGTTGCGATGGCCGGGCAGCATCACCGAGAAGATCAGCTTGAGCAGGACGGACTTGCCGCCGCCGTTCTCCAGGAAGAGGACCCCGGCGGGGGCGGGGCGGCGCGGCGGGCCGACCGGCTCCTCCTCGAAGAACTCCGCCTGGGTGGGCGCGGGGCTGGGCACCGGCTCGCCGACTCCGCGCAGGTCCAGCACGGTGTCGGCGTACCGCGCACCGGCCGGCCCGATGGAGTAGAGGCGGATCCGGGACAGCTCGTACATGGCGGCGGACTCTCGTTGTCGGAAGGGGTGGTGATGTCAGGCGGGGCGCGGGGCGTCGGGGTTCAGGAGTGGAAGGGGAGACCGGCGTCGGCCACCAGGTCGAGGTCGTCGCCCTGGTCGGGGGGCAGCAGGGTGGCGCCGCCGTCGCTGACGGGGACGACGCCGAGCTCCAGCAGCTCGGCCATGGCGGCGGAGGCCGCCATGTCGCGCACCTGGAGCTGGTAGCGGGCGGTCGTACGGTAGGTGCCGCCGGATTCGTCCCCGGTGCGCTGGAGGAAGCCGGAGTCGACCAGGAAGGCGACGGCCTTGCCGACGATGCCGGTGGTGGAACCGGCGAGCCTGCGCGCGTCCTTGGTGGCGCCGGTCGCGCTGCGCCGGGCGTAGACCCGCCAGGCGGACTCCAGCCCGGGCGCACCGGTGGCGGGGTCGGTGTTCTCCCCCTGCTCCTCGGCGCGCTCCTCCAGCCGCCGGCACGCCTGGCGGACGAAGGCGTCGACGCCGTTGACGGTGACGCGGCCGATATAGCCGTCGTCGGCGAGGTCCTCGGGGCGGGGGAACGCCAGGGCGGCGACGGCGAGATGGGCGAGGCCGTGCAGGAAGCGGTCGGCGGAGTCGGTGGCGGCCCGGCGGGCGTAGTCGCCCATGCGGACGGCGAAGACGGAGTCCTCGGCGGCGGTCACCGCCATTCCGGCGCGGGTCGACACCTCCAGCACGATGAGCCCGAGCCCGGCGGCGATGGCGTCGGTGAGGCGCGCGAACGCCGGTTCGTCGCGGTGGCGGCGCAGCAGCTCGGCGTATTCGACGTCCCGCGCGGGCAGCAGCTTGGGCTGGAGCCCGAAGGCCACCAGCCGCGCGGCGTCGGCCGCGTCGGCGGGCGTCAGCCCGGCCGACGCCGGGGCGGGGGCCGCGTCCGGCGGTGTCATCTCGTCGATGTCGTACTCGGTCACGGCTGAACCTCCTCGCGCGGGGCGTACTCATGGGTCGCGGCCATCACGCCACCTCGGCGCGGTCGGCCGCCATACCGGCCGCGTCCAGCAGGGCGGTGCCCACTATCAGGTCGGCGCCGCCGAATTCGGGGTCGGCCAGCTCGGTGCCGTCGTCCACGGCGAACAGCAGCCGCTGCTCGCCCTGGCGGTAGGCGGTGCCGACCGGGGGGCTGGCGGCGTGGACGGCGAGGAGGGCGATCAGATAGGGCAGATCGGGGTCGCGGCGGCGGGCGTCGGCGAGCAGCCCGGACAGCCGGCGCGGGGCGTCCGCGGGCAGTTCGAGCAGCTCCATGGCCACCGCGAGCTGCTCCTCGCTGAAACGGCTGTCGTCGGGGGTGGCGATGAGGTCGGGCTCGGGCATCTCCGCGCCGAGGTGCTCCCGCTCCACCGGCGGGGTGAGCAGCATCTCGACCAGGTCGCTCATCCGCACCGAGGTCGGGGTGCGCAGCCCCGTGCCGCGGGCGAAGAACGCGTCGGTGACCCGGCCCGCGCGCTCCAGCGGCAGCGGGAGGACGGGGGCCAGCAGCTGTCCGTACAGGTCGTATCCGGAGCGCGGGGCGGGGGGCGCGAAGGCTTGGCGGTCCTGCTCGGCGCGGAACAGCGGACCGGCCTCCAGCAGCCGGGACTGCAGCTGGGTGTGGCGCCGGATGCAGTCCTTGACGATGTCGACGAGCTCGGCGGCGCGCCGCTTGTGCTCGGCGCCCTCGGCCTCGTCGCGCGCCTTGCGGATGTTGGTGAGGATCGCGTTCTCGTGGCGGTAGCGGTCGGCGACGTGGTCGAGCGCCTCGCTGATCAGCTCGGGGACGGTGCTCAGCCAGTCGACGGCGCGGACGTTGCGCCGGGTGGCGTCGAGGGTGCGGCGCAGCGTCTCCGAATACTGCACGGTGCGGTAGCGGGCCTGCTCGGCGGCGAGTTGGGCATCGGCGAGGCGGCCCCGGCTGATGAGGACCTCCAGCTTGACCTCGGCGGCGATCTGCGCGCTGGTGACGTCCGTGTCGAGGGCGCCGACCAGGACGTTGACCGCCTCGTCGGTGGTGCGCAGATAGACGCTGCCGCCGGGCCCCGGCACCTCCTCGATCAGCTTGAAGTCGTAGTCCCTGCGGACATATACCCCATCGGGCCCGAAAGTGCCGTAAACGGCGCGGAAGCCGCGGTCCACACTGCCGACGTTGATCAGGTTCTCCAGCACCCAGCGGGCGACCCGGTCGTGCTCGGCGGCGGGGCGCCCGGGGGCCTGGGCCGCCACCCGGGGCAGCAGCCTGGCCACTATCTGCTCGTGGTCGGCGCCGGTGTCGAAGTCCATGTGGAGCGTGACGAGGTCGATGGCGGCGAGGGCGACCTCCGCCATCGCGTACACCCCGTACTCCCCCGCGAGGTTGGCCTTGCGCGCGTCCAGGTCGTGCAGCGGCGCGGTGCAGGCGAGCGCGCGCAGCCGCCGGGCCAGGCCCTCGTCGGCGGCCGGGCCCGGTGCCGGCCGGGCGGCCCCTTCAGCGGTGTTGAGCTGGGGCGCGGCGGCCCCCGGGGGTGGAGATGTCACGTCGCACAGAGTAGGCGGTCGCACCGACAACGTACGAAACGGCACGGAGATCCCGCTATGGCACACCAGGTCCCCCGCGCGTGCACACGCGTACACCGGCGCGTCCCCCGCACCTCACCGATCCGTCAGTCTACGGCTCACCGGCCGGTGGTCCGTCCAGGGCGAGCGCCGCGAAGGTGGCGAGCCAGTGGTCGCCGGTGAAGTCCCCGGAGACGGTGGCCGGGAGCCCGGCGGCCAGGTGGTCGCGGGCCGCCGTCCGCAGCACGTCCGCCCGTGGATCGCCGTGCGGCAGGGCGGCGGCCAGGCGGCGGAGCGCGGCGGCCCGGCTGAGGACGAGGCCGAGGAGGTGACCGATCTGCGGATCGGCGGGGTCGGAGACGATGGGCGGGGTGAGCACGGTGACGGGCGCGCCCCATTCGACGCCGGGGAGGAAGCGTTCCAGCCAGCGCGCGAACTCCTCTTCCGGCAGCACCCGGCAGACCGCCTCGGCCTCGGTGAGCGCGGGCGAGAGGAAGTCCTGCCCGGAGGGCTCCCAGTGGACAGGGGCGTCGCGGTCGTCGGCGAACCAGCCGAGGACGGCCTCGGTGACCGGCTCCACGATCCCCTTGGCGCCCGCGGCGGCCGCGCTGTCCAGGACCAGGCCGAGAGCGAAGGCGCTGTTGGTGTGGACGCCGTGCCGCACCGGATAGGTGGCGCGTTCCAGCCATCCGCTCAGCAGTGCGCAGACGGCGTCGGCGGCCGGTTCCAGGGCCTCGGCCCAGCGCTCGCCCGCGGGCCCCGGCAGGCTCCGGCACTCGGCGGTCAGCGCGAGCAGCCAGGCCCATCCGTAAGGGCGCTCGAAGGAGGGGTGGGCGCGCAGATAGTCCGCCTCGGCGGCGAGGGCGCCGGCCGTAAGGTGCCCGTCCAGTACGGCGGTGACCTCGTCGGCGCGGACACGGTCGGGGCAGCGGCGCAGCAGCCGGACCAGCAGCCAGTGCATATGGACCGCGGAGTGCCAGTCGTAGGAGCCGTAGAAGGCGGGGTGGTGCCGGCGCGGCTCGACCAGGTCCTCGGGCCCGCGCAGCAGATGCGCGGGGGCGTTGGGGTAGGACCGGGTGACGTTGGCGGTGGCGAGGGCGGCGAACCGGGCCGCGTACCGGCCGAGTCCGCCCCCCGTCCCGTCCGGCTCGTCCGGCTCGTCCGGCTCGTCCGGCTCGCCCCGCTTGTCCGGCTCGCCGCGCTCGTCCGGCTCGTCGAATTCATGAGGCGCGTTCAATGCGTTGCCCCCTCGGCGACGCGCAGATCGGTCCGGGTGCTCACGGCCGCCCCGATGATCGCCCGCAGCGCGTCGGCGGCCATGGGGGCGGGCAGTGCGGGTTCGGCGCCGTCCACGACCTGTTCGGGCGCGTACGGGAGGTGGACGAAGCCACCGCGCAGGGCGGGCCGCTCGGTGGCGATGAGATGGGCCAGACCGTAGAAGACGTGGTTGCACACAAACGTTCCGGCAGTCTGCGAGACGGCGGCCGGGATCCCGGCCTCGCGGACGGCCGCGACACACGCCTTGACGGGCAGGGACGCGAAGTAGGCGGCGGGACCGCCCTCGACCACCGGTTCGTCGATGGGCTGACGTCCCGCGTTGTCGGGTATGCGGGCGTCGTCCACGTTGATCGCGACTCGCTCGACGGTGACACCGGGACGGCCGCCCGCCTGGCCCACGCACAGCACCAGGTCGGGGTCGGCCTCCGCCACGGCGGCGGCCAGCTCCTCCAGCGCGGTGCCGAAGACGCAGGCGAGTTGTACGGCCGTGACCTCGGTGCCGGGCGGCGGATCGGCGGCCACGAGGGAGGCGGCCTGCCACGACGGGTTGACGGCCGAGCCCGCGAAGGGTTCGAAGCCGGTGAGAAGCACGCGGGTCACAGCAGCGGCCCCCTTCAGAAGGCGAACAGCGAGATGATGGCGATGTTGCAGACCAACAGTGCCCCGGCGGTGGGGATCTGCGCCTTGATGGGCCCGTACTGGTCCTTGAGTTCCAGCAGGGCGGCGGGCACCAGGTTGAAGTTGGCGGCCATGGGTGTCACGAGCGTGCCGCAGAATCCGGCCAGCATGCCGACGGCCAGGACGACGGGCGCGTCCCCGTGCATCTGCTGGATGAGCACGGGCCAGCCGATGGCGGCGGTCATCACCGGGAAGGCGGCGAAGGCGTTGCCCATGATGACGGTGAACAGGGCCATTCCCACGCAGTAGACGGCCACGGCGACGTACTTCTGGCCCTCCGGCAGCACCTGTTCGGTGATCTTGCCGACCTGGGTGCCGACCCCGGCCTCCTGGAAGATGGAGCCGAGCACGGCGAGCAGTTGGGGCAGCAGCAGCGCCCAGCCCATGGATTCCAGCAGGCTCCGCCCGGCGTGCAGCGGCACCGTGGGCCGCCGCTCGCGCACCACGACCATGCCGACCAGCAGCCCGACGATCGCGCCGAAGCCGAGGCCGAGGATGGTCTCGCTGCCGGCCTCCAGGACCGGCTCGCCCCCGATGTGCCAGTGCTTGACGGCCGAGGCGCAGACGACGGCGACCAGCGGGATGGTGAGCGCCGGGACGAACAGCCTGCTGCCGAGCCGGGCGGCCGAGGCGGTGCGCTGCTCGGGCGTGGTGGTGCGCGGCACACCGCGCCCGGTGAGCTGGAAGCCGCCCAGGCAGACCATGGCGAGGACGGCGACGCCCAGCGGTTCGGCCGGGGCCTTCTTCTCCACCACCCAGCTGCTGTAGAAGAAGCAGCCGCCGAGCAGCCCCCAGAAGGCGGCCGAGCCGAGGCGCTTGGGGTTGGTGCGGTCGACGACCATCTGGGCGGCCATGGCGAGGAAGACCGCGCCGACGAGCCAGTAGAACCACTCCGCCTTGATCACTTGGCTTCCTCCGCGGTGCGGCTGCCCTCGGCAGCGGATCGGCCGCCGGAGGCGGCGAAGTCGTGGTCCAGCGAGCGGTCCAGGCGCAGCAGCCGGAAGCCGTGGATGAGGAACGCGCAGACGGCGGTGGGGATGGCCCACAGCGCCAGCTGAAGCGGCTCCAGGTGGGTGTGGTACGTGGTGTTGACGAACCCGGTGATCAGCAGGATCGAGCCGATGGCCAGGAAGCAGTCCTCGCCGAAGAACAGCCCGACCGTGTCGGCGCTGGCGGAGTACGAGCGGACGCGCTCGCGGACCCGCTCGGGCAGCGGGCCGTGGCGGCGCTCCGCGGCGCCCTCGGCCATCGGCGCGACCATGGGCCGGACGCTCTGGGCCGGGCCGCCGATGCTGGTGAGGCCGAGGGCGGCGGTGAGCTGGCGCAGCAACAGGTAGAGGGCGAGGAACCGGCCGGTGGTGAGCTTGCCGAGCCGGCCGATGAGGGTACGGGCCTGTTCCTGGAGGCCGTTGCGCTCCAGGAGGCCGATCACGGGCAGGGTGATGACGAAGATCGTCACCGAGCGGCTGGAGGCGAAGCCGTTGCCGAAGGCCGCCAGGATCTCCTGGGGCGAGAGCTTGGCCAGCAGTCCGGTGGCGATGCCGGCGACCCCCACCACCAGCAACGGGTTGCGTCGTGTGGCGAATCCGAGGATCACCACGAGGACGCCAAGGAGAACGATCATGCGTCCGGCCTTCCGCGCACAAGGACCTCACGGGGGCGTGAGGAGGGTGCACCGGAGGCTAGGCGTTCGTTCAACGATCCGACAAGAGCCTGAAACGAACTTGTTCCGGCACCGCCGGATCGTTTACCGCTGGGAAACCTCTATCGCCGGGACATCTTCCGCCCGTAGGCGTCGGCCAACTGTCCCTGGGAATCGTCCAGATAGGAGGCGAGCAGCCGCTCAGCCTCCACCGCGTCGCCGCTCTGCAGCACCTCCAGGATCTGGCGGTTGCGCACCAGATAGGGGGCGTGGAAGCGGCGGGGATCGGCCATGACGTGGAAGACCAGCCGGAGCTCGGCCAGCACCGCGCGCATCAGTTCGTCGGCGCGGGGACTTCCGGCGAGGGAGACGATCGCCTGATGGAAGCGGATATTGGCGGTGGACAGGTCCTGCCAGGCCCGGTCCCGGGCGGCGCGCTCGCCCGCCAGGACCGCCGCCTCGACCGGCCGCACCTCGTACGGCGGCTCGCCCAGACCGCGCACCGCCGCGCATTCGACGAGCCGGCGCACGCGGTAGATGTCGTTGAGGTCGTCGACCGTGACGACGCGGACGAAGACGCCGCGGTTCAGCTCGTGCACCAGCAGCCGCTCATGGGTCAGCAGGCGGAACGCCTCCCGGAGGGTGTTGCGCGAGACGCCGAGCGCGCCGCCCACACTGTCCTCGGACAGCCGGGTGCCGGGCGGGAAGAACCCCTCGGCGATGCGGTCGCGCAGGATGTCCGCGACGCGCTCCGCCGTGCTGGTACGCCCCAGCAGCGCCCGGTCGGCCTCGAGCCCGGCGGCGAGACCGGGGACCGGGGCGTACCCGGCCGGCTCCACCGGCTCCGCGGCCTCCGCCGACTCCGGCGCCTCCGACATCTCCGGCGACTCGTCCGACGACTCGCCGGAACGGCGCTTTGCACCCTTTGCCCCGTTCGCCACATCAACCCCTGTTCGGTGTCTCGTTCGTCCCGTATAGCGAGAAGTCAAGCCCAGAAACCGCCACCGGACAACAACCATCTTGTCGGATCGTTCAACGATCGCTTACCTTGTGGTGCCATCCGCAACCCCTCACGTATCCCCCACGCCCGAACGGACGGATATGACCGCATCCTTGGCGAACCTGTCCATCGATCTCAACGCCGACCTCGGCGAGGGGTTCGGCCGCTGGCAGCTCACCGACGACGAGGCCCTGCTGTCCATCGTCACCAGCGCCAATGTCGCCTGCGGCTTCCACGCCGGGGACCCCTCGACCATGCGCCGGGTGTGCGAGCTGGCCGCCGAGCGCGGAGTGCGGGTCGGGGCCCAGGTCTCCTACCGGGACCTGGCCGGGTTCGGCCGGCGCAGCATGGACGTCCCGCCCCGGGAGCTGGCCGACGAGATCGCCTATCAGGTCGGCGCGTTGGAGGTCTTCGCCCGCGCCGCCGGGACGCGGGTGCACTACGTCAAGCCCCATGGCGCGCTCTACAACCGCAGCGTGCACGACGAGGCGCAGGCCGCCGCCGTGGTCGAGGGCGTCAAGCTGGCGGCCGGCGGTCCGCTGCCGGTGCTGGGGCTGCCCGGGTCCCGGCTGCACGAGGCGGCCCGCGCGGCCGGGCTGCCGGTGATCGCCGAGGCGTTCGCCGACCGCGCCTACACCGCCGCCGGGACGCTCGTGCCGCGCGGCGAGCCCGGCGCCGTGGTCCACGACCCGGACACGGTGGTCAAGCGCGCCCTCGGCTTCGCCCGCGACCGCGCGGTGACCTCGATCGACGGACGGCGCATCGAGGTGGACGTGCGCTCGCTGTGCGTCCACGGCGACACCCCCGGCGCCGCCGACCTCGCCCGCCGGGTGCGGTCCGAGCTGGCCGCCGCGGGGGTGCGCGTGGCGGCGTTCACATGACAGTGCGGACCCTGCCCGTCGGCGAGCACGGGCTGCTCATCGAGCTCGACAGCGGTGAGGCGGCGGAGGCGCTCCACGCCGAGCTGCTGCGCCGCGCCGCCGCGCGGCGGCTGCCCGCCGTGCGCGAGATCGTGCCCGCCGCCCGCACCGTGTTCCTCGACGGGCTCGCCGACCCCGGGCGGCTCGCCGCCGAGCTGCCCGGCTGGCGGATACCACCCCTCGACCGCGGCGACAGTGAGATCGTCGAGGTGCCCGTGCGCTACGACGGGCCCGATCTGGACGAGGTCGCGCAGCGGTGGGGGGTGACGCCCGAGGAGGCCGTACGGATCCACTCCGGCGCCGAGTTCCGGGTGGCCTTCTGCGGCTTCGCGCCCGGCTTCGGCTATCTGACGGGGCTGCCCGAGCGGTTCCACGTACCGCGCCACGCGACGCCCAGGACCCGGGTGCCGGTCGGCTCGGTGGCCCTCGCGGGCGGGTACACGGGCGTCTATCCGCGCTCCTCCCCCGGCGGCTGGCAGCTCATCGGCACCACGGACGCCGTGCTGTGGGACACCGCGCGGGAACCGGCGGCGCTGTTCACCCCCGGCACTCGCGTCCGCTTCCTCCCGGTATGGGATAGCGCGGCCCCGGAAGGGGCGGCGCCGTGACCGACAGCGCCTTCGTCGTCGTACGGCCGGGAGCCCTGACCACCGTCCAGGATCTCGGCCGCGCCGGCCACGCCCATCTCGGGGTGCCCCGCTCGGGGGCGCTCGACCAGCCCGCCCACCGGCTCGCCAACCGCCTGGTGGGCAACGCCGAAGGGGCCGCGACCCTGGAGACCACGCTCACCGGCTGTGCGGTGCGGCTGCGCCGCCCGGCGACGGTCGCGGTCACCGGCGCACCCTGCCCGGTCACGGTCGACGGCCGCCCCGTCGCGTGGGGTGCGGCCGTACGGGTGCCGTCGGGCGCGCTCCTGGAGGCCGGGGCCGCCGCCCACGGGGTGCGCAGCTATGTGGCGTTCGACGGCGGTGTCGAGGCCGAGCCGGTGCTCGGCAGCCGGGCCACGGATGTGCTCTCCGGTCTGGGCCCGGCGCCGCTCGCGGACGGCGCGGTGCTGCGGCTCGGGCGTCCGCGCGGGCCGGTGCCCGCTGTGGACGGGGTGCCGCATCGGGGCGTCGCACCCGAGCTGGTGCTCCCCGTGGTGCTCGGCCCGCGTGACGACTGGTTCACCCCCGCGGGGCTGCGCACCCTCTCCACCGGGGGCTTCCGCGTCTCGGCCGCGAGCAATCGCATCGGACTGCGGACCGAGGGCCCCTCGCTGGAGCGGGCGCGGGACGGTGAACTGGCCAGTGAGGGCATGGCGCTCGGCGCGCTCCAAGTCCCGCCGGACGGACGGCCGGTGCTCTTCCTCGCCGACCATCCGACGACCGGCGGCTACCCGGTCGTGGGCGTCGTGCCGGAGCGGTATCTGGCCGCCGCGGCGCAGGCCGTCCCCGGCACTCCGGTGCGGTTCACGCCGCTGGGCCGGGCCTCCTGGAGGCCGTCTGCCGGGCGGACCTTCCGGGACGGCGCCTAACGGGCGCGCCGTGCGCCGACGCGCTCCCTGCGCTGTGCCTTGCGGCGCAGCGCGCGGCGCTCCTCCTCACCGGTGCCGCCCCAGACCCCGTGGGTCATTCCGCTCTCCAGCGCGTGGTCCAGACATTCCTGGATCACCGGACAGCGGTGGCAGACCTCCTTGGCCAGGGCCTCCTGCCGCCGGGCCGCTGGGCCCGCCACCCCCACGGGGAAGAACAGCTCCGGATCCTCGTGCGTGCATTCGGCGTTATGCCACCAGGCCATGGCTGCCCCTTCCAGGAACGACGTTGCTGAAGCACCCGCCGTCAGGCTGACGCGCTCACGTGCGCGGGCGGGCGCCCGTGAGTCATGCGGGCGCGTCCGGGCGGGCTTTGACAAGGTTCGGGTTTCCGATCGTGGCGGTGGCAAACGGACCGAACACGCCATGCCTCGTATCGGGCTGCCTGGTTGGGCCCCGGGGCGGTCCCGGCCCCTCCAGGGGGCGTCAGTCCCGCAGCCGCTCGGGCAGCAGGATCACGCTGCTGCCCGGCCGGCCGATCCACCGCGGCCCGCCGTCGACCGCGACCCCGGTGACCGCGGCGGCCATCGCCAGCGCCCGCGCCGTCCAGCCGGACGGATGCCCGCCGTCCCCGAAGCGATAGCGCCACGCCTCCTCCGGATCGCCCTGCTCGGGGTCGAGCATGACCTCCTCTGAGGAGCACATCACCCCGTCGCGGGCTATCGAGGGGTGGATGAACGCGTCGGGGTGGTCGAAGACCGAGACGGCCACGGTGCCCCGGGAGAGCGGTGCCAGCACCTCCTCGCCATGGATGGCGATCCCGTCGAACTGCTGGAGCACCACACCGCCGGGTGCCGCGCCGACCAGCACCCGCCCCTCCTCCTCCAGCAGGACGTCCGCGTAGTCGGCCTCGCCGCCTTCCTCGCCGTCCTCGTCCTCCCCGATGGTGGCGACGACGTTTCCGCCCAGCGCGGCCACGACCTCCGGCACGCTCCGCCCGGCCACGAACGCCACACAGCCCCAGTCCTGATACTCCCCGCCCTCGCCGTCGAAGGCGGCGATCAGCTCATCGGCCGCCCGCTGCGCGGCCCGCTCCTCGGAGGACGGCTCCCGGGCGCCGGGCACCCCGGCCACCAGGTCGGCCAGCGGCGTCCACCACGCCAGCTCGCCCGGGCACCGCCCGTCGGCCTCCCGGGGCCGCCAGGGGTCGGCCCCGGCCGCGATGAGCGCCGACGCCTTCTCTCGGTCCCAGGTGCGCACCGCGTGCCACAGCGAGGTGCGGCCCGCCGCGTCCGGCTGGTCCACCTCCCGTGCCACCGTGAGCAGTTCGGCCAGCACTTCGGCGCTTCCCGAGCAGGCCGCGGAGTGCAGCGGCGCCATATGGCCGCCGAGGATGCGGTCGGGGTCGGCCCCCGCGGCGAGCGCGGCGCGCACGGCCCTCAGATCCGTCCAGTCGTGGATGTCCTGCCAGTCGGTCATGCGTCCAATCTGGCATCCGCCACCGACAATCCGTCCCCGGCCTCCTCCGGCGGGCCGTAACCGCCGCCGCCCGGGGTGTGGACGACCAGGACGTCCCCCACCCCGACGTCCGCCACGTCGCGGCCGTCCAGGCGGTCCACCGAACCGTCGGCGCGCTCGATCAGGTTCGCGCCCAGCGCGCCCGGTTCGCCACCCGCCATGCCGTACGGGGCCACCCGGCGGTGGCCGGTGAGGAGGGCGACGGTCATCGGCTCCAGGAAGCGGATGCGGCGGGTGACGCCATGGCCGCCGCGCCAGTGGCCGCGGCCGCCGCTGCCCCGGCGGATCGCGAAGCTCTCCACCCGCACCGGATAGCGCCACTCCAGCACCTCGGGGTCGGTCAGCCGGGAGTTGGTCATATGGGTCTGTACGGCGTCGGCGCCGTCGAAGCCGTCCCCCGCGCCGGAGCCGCTGGCGACCGTCTCGTAGTACTGGACGCGGTCATTGCCGAAGGTGACGTTGTTCATCGTGCCGGAGCCCTCGGCCTGGACGCCCAGGGCCGCGTACAGGGCGCCCGTGACGGCCTGGGAGGTCTCGACGTTCCCGGCGACCGTGGCGGCCGGGAAGACGGGCGCCAGCATGGAGCCCTCGGGGATGCGGACCTCCAGGGGCTTCAGACAGCCGCTGTTGAGCGGGATGTCCTCGGCCACCAGCGTCCGGAAGACATAGAGCACGGCCGCCATCACCACCGAGCTGGGCGCGTTGTCGTTGCCCGGCCGCTGGGGCGAGGTGCCGGTGAAGTCCAGGACGGCGCCGCGCGCGCCGCGATCCACCGTAAGGCTGACGCGGATGACCGCCCCGCCGTCGGTCTCGTAGCGGTACGAACCGTCGCGCAGCCCGGCGACGATACGGCGCACCGACTCCTCGGCGTTGTCCTGGACGTGGCCCATATAGGCGTGCACCACGTCGAGGCCGAACTGCCCGATCATCCGGCGCAGTTCCTGGATGCCCTTCTCGTTGGCGGCGATCTGGGCGCGCAGATCGGCGAGGTTGGCGTCCGGGGCGCGGGACGGATACGGCCCGCCGGTCAGCAGCTCGCGGGTCTCCCGCTCGCGCAGCGCCCCGTCCCGTACCAGCAGCCAGTTGTCGAAGAGGACGCCCTCCTCCTCGATGGTGCGGCTGAAGGCGGGCATGGAGCCGGGGGTGATGCCGCCGATCTCGGCGTGGTGGCCGCGCGAGGCGACGAGGAAGAGCAGTTCGTCCCCCGCCTCGTCGAAGACCGGGCTGACCACGGTGACATCCGGCAGATGGGTGCCTCCGTGGTACGGGTCGTTGATCGCGTACACATCGCCGGGCCGCATCGCGTCCCCGTTGCGCCGCAGCACCTCCTTGATGGACTCGCCCATGGAGCCCAAGTGGACCGGAATGTGCGGGGCGTTGGCGATGAGGTTGCCCTCGGCGTCGAAGAGTGCGCAGGAGAAGTCGAGCCGCTCCTTGATGTTGACCGAGTGGGCGGTGTGCTCCAGGCGGACGCCCATCTGTTCGGCGATGGCCATGAAGAGGCTGTTGAAGACCTCCAGCATCACGGGGTCCACCTCGGTGCCGACCGCGGTGGTGCTCGGGCGCGGCCGCACCCGGGTGAGCAGCAGATGGCCACGCTCGCCCATGGTGGCCTGCCAGCCGGGGTCGACCACGGTGGTGGCGTCCTCCTCGGCGACGATCGCGGGCCCGGTGACCCGGTCCGACGGGCGCATGCGGTCGCGTTCGTACAGCTCCGTCCGCTGCCAGTGCCCTTCCGAGAACATCCTTACGGTCGTCACGGGCGCCAGTCCGCCCTCCCGGGGCGGGCGTTCCACGGCATGGCCGCCAGTGGGTCCGGACGCGCCGACCGCCTCGACCGACACCGCCTCGACGACCAGCGGCTTGTCCATGGTGAAGGCGTAGCGGGTGCGGTGCGCCCGGACGAAGTCCTCGGTCATCGCGGGGGCGGAGTCCAGCGGGACGGGGATGCTGGAGTCGGTGCCCGCGTACCGCAGATGGACCCGGGTGACGGTGTCCAGGGTGTCCTCCGGGACCCCGTCCGCGAGCAGTTCGCCGCGGGTCTGATCGGCCAGCCGCGCGCACAGCTCGCGCACCCGCGGCAGCGTCTCCCCGCCCAGCTCCGCCTCGACGGCCTGCTCGCGCATGGCGGTGGCATCGGCCACCCCGATGCCGTACGCGGAGAGCACCCCCGCGAGCGGCGGCACGATCACCGTGCCGATGCCGAGCGCGTCGGCGACCGCGCAGGCGTGCTGGCCGCCCGCGCCACCGAAGCTGGTGAGCGCGTAGCGGGTGACGTCACGGCCGCGCTGCACGGAGATCTTCTTGACCGCGTTGGCCATGTTGAGCACCGCGATGTCCAGGAAGCCCGCCGCGACCTCCTCCGGTCCGCGCCGGTCGCCGGTCGCCTCCGCGATCTCCTCGGCGAGTGCGGCGAAGCGCTCCCGGACCGTCGCCGCGTCCAGCGGCTGGTCGGCGTGCGGGCCGAAGACCGCGGGGAAGTGGTCCGGCTGGATCCGGCCGAGCATCACATTGGCGTCGGTCACGGTCAGCGGGCCGCCGCGCCGGTAGCAGGCGGGGCCGGGGACGGCTCCGGCCGAGTCCGGCCCCACGCGGTAGCGCCGGCCGTCGAAGTGGAGCACCGAACCGCCGCCCGCCGCCACGGTGTGGATGTTCATCATCGGCGCGCGCATCCGCACCCCGGCGACCTCGGTGCCGAAGATCCGCTCGAACTCGCCCGCGTAGTGCGAGACATCGGTCGAGGTGCCGCCCATGTCGAAGCCGATGACCCGGTCGTGTCCGGCCTCGCCCGAGGAGCGCGCCATGCCCACCACACCGCCCGCGGGTCCGGACAGCACCGCGTCCTTGCCCCGGAAGTGCGCGGCCTCCCGCAGCCCTCCGTTGGACTGCATGAACATCAGCCGGATACCGCGCAGTTCGGCGGCCACGTCCTCCACATAGCGGCGCAGGATGGGCGACAGATAGGCGTCGACCACGGTGGTGTCGCCGCGGGACACCAGCTTCATCAGCGGGCTGACCTCGTGCGAACAGCTCACCTGGGCGAAGCCGAGGTCGCGCGCCACCGCCGCGACCTGCTGTTCGTGCGCGGCGTGCCGATAGCCGTGCAGCAGGACGACGGCGGCGCCGCGGAAGCCGTCGCGGTGAGCGGTGCGCAGCGCCTCGGTGGCGGCGTCGAGGTCCAGGGGGCGGACGACCTCGCCATGGGCGTCCACCCGCTCGGGGATCTCCACCACCCGGTCGTACAGCGCCTCGGGGAGCAGGATCCGGCGGTCGAAGAGGCGGG
This sequence comes from Streptomyces yongxingensis, assembly GCF_055597465.1. Classification (NCBI taxonomy): domain Bacteria; kingdom Bacillati; phylum Actinomycetota; class Actinomycetes; order Kitasatosporales; family Streptomycetaceae; genus Streptomyces; species Streptomyces yongxingensis. Next base: position 9,437,701 of record NZ_CM145717.1, on the reverse strand, counting down.
GGCGGTTCTGGTACGCGATGCGCAGCGCGTCCCGGAATCCTTCGGTGACGACGAGGACGGTCGGCTCACCCTTGCGCTCCAGCAGGGCGTTGGTGGCGACCGTGGTACCCATCTTGACGACGTCGATCCGGTCGGCCGGGACCGGATCGCCGGGGCCGAGCCCCAGCGTCCGCCGGATCCCGGCGACGGCGGCGTCCGTATAGCGCTCGGGGTGGTGGGACAGCAGCTTGCGGGTGACCAGGCGGCCGTCCGGACGCTTGCCGACGACGTCCGTGAAGGTTCCGCCCCGGTCGATCCAGAATTCCCAGCGACCCGTCACCCCGCCATTGTCGCAGCGGACGGCGGTGTGTCGGCGATGAGCGGATCGGCGGGCGGGTGGGGCACCGGATCGGTGGACGCGGGCGCGGACTGCCGGGTGAGCGGCTCGGCGGGTGGATGGGGCGGTAGGCCGGTGGTGGACGGGTGCGGGAGGAGGGTGGAGGCCGGGCCGCGGGTCACCGCGGTGAGCGCGGCGAGCGTCGCCCGCCGGTCCCGGTCCTCGAGCAGATGTCCGGTGCCCTTGAGGCGGTGGCGCCATTCCAGGGCCGCCAGCGCGACCAGACCGGGCAGGAGGTCGGTGCAGCGGTCCGCGATCCAGCGGGTGCCGCGGGTCGCGATCCACCACGCGGAGGCGGCGCGCGAGGGCGCGGGGCCGTCGAGCTCCAGGGACGGCGGGGCGCCGGTCGCGATGGACCGGGCGCGCAGGGCGCTGTGGAACTCCCTGGCCAGCAGCCGGTGGCCGAGCTCGCTCGGATGCAGCCGGTCCACGCTCCACGCCCGCCGGTCGGCGACCCAGGTGTGGTCGCTCAGCTCCACATGGACCGCCTCGTGGCGCCGGGACAGCGCGTGCACCACGGTGTTCACCGCGCGCATCCGGCGCCCCAGGGGGCGCGCCAGCGCGGACGGCAGCCCCAGCATCCGCCCGGGGTCGGGCAGGCAGGCGGTGAGCACCACGGCGCCGTCGGCGCGCAGCGCGCCGATCGTGCGGTCGAGGGCCTCGGCGACCCGGTGGATGTCGAACGAGTCGCGCAGCGTGTCGTTCCCGCCGACCACGACCGACACCAGGTGCGGGCGGGCGCGGCGGGCGGCGGGCAACTGTTCGTCGGCGACATCGGCGGCCAGCGCCCCGCTCCGGGACAGATTGACGAACTCCACGGGCTCATCGGGGTGCGGCCCGGCCGCCGCCGCCAGCAGCGCGGCCCAGCCACGCCATCCGCCGCCGGGCGCCGGGTCGCCGAGCCCCTCGGTGAGCGAGTCGCCGAGGGCGGCGAACCGCAGCCTGCGCGGCTCCGCGACCACGCCCTCGCCCGCGACCACGCCCTCGCCCGCGACCGCGCACTCGTCCGTGGCCTCCCCGTCGCCCGGCGTCGTGCCCGGCGTCCGGCCCGCCCGGTGCGGGACAGTGGTCGCGTCCTGCCCCGCACACCCCGTCTCCGTAAGGACGGCCTCCCCGTGGACGGCCTCCGTAAGGGCGGCCTCCTTACGAGACGGTTCCGTACCAGCGCGGTCCCCCGTGTGAGCGCCGGCTGGGCTCACCGCACACCGCCGACGGCCCGGGGCGCGGAGACCGCCGGAGCGGCCGGGAGCGCGGCGGCCGGGAGCCGGCCGCCGTCGGCGCACCGGACGCCCTCGGTGGACGCGTCGTGGGCGGCCAGGAAGGAGGCGACCGCCGCGGGCCAGCCGTAGCGCTCGGCCCGGGCCCGGGCCGCCGCCCGGCGCAGGGGCTCCGAGCGGCCGAGGACGCGCTCGACGGCGTCCGCGAAGGCCGGTCCGTTGTCGGCGGCGGTCTCGCCCGCCGCGCCGACGATGTCCGGCAGCGCGGAGAGCGCGCTGACGACGACGGGCGAACCGCAGGCCAGCGCCTCCAGCGCGGCGAGGCCGAAGGTCTCGGCCGGGCCCGGCGCCAGCACGACATCGGCGCTCGCCTGGATGGCGGCGAGCCCCGCCCGCTCCGCCACATGGCCGAGGAAGACGGCCGGAAGCCCCTCGGCGCGGGCGCGGGCCTCCAGGCGCGGCCGGAGCGGCCCGTCCCCGGCGACCACGAGCGCCGCGGAGACGCCGCGCCGCCGCAGCTCGGCGAGCGCGTCGAGCGCCCGGCCCGGCCGCTTCTCGGGCGAGAGCCGCGAGCACATGGCGATGAGCACGGCCGCCTCACCGCGGTGGTGGTCCCGCAGCGCGGCGTCGTGGTGGGAGGGGTGGAAGTGGCCGAGATCCACGCCCAGCGGGGCGCGTACGACATTCCGCGCGCCGATCCGTACGAACTCGCGCGCCGCCCATTCGGTGGTGCAGACGATCCGCGAGTACGCCCGCGCGGTACGGAGGTTGAGCCGGTCCGCGGCTCCCTGGGCGAACGCGTCGGGCACACCCCAGGTGCGCAGCACGGCGTCCGCGCTCTCGTGGGAGACCATCACGGCCGGTACGCGGGCGCGCCGCGCCCACTCCCCGGTCCAGCGGAGGGAGGTGCGGTCCGACACCTCGAGCCGGTCCGGTGCGAGGCCGTCGAGCAGCCGGGTCAGCCGCCGCCGGTCGGTCAGGACGCGGTAGCCGCCGGTGCCGGGGATGGTCGGCCCGGGCAGCGTGATCACCCGCCCCTGCCGGGTGTGCTCGTCCGAGACCCGCTCGCCCGGCACCACCAGGACGGCCTCGTGCCCGGCCGCCTGGTATCCGGCCCCGAGCTCGCGCAGCGCGGTGCGGAGGCCGCCGGAGGCGGGGGTGACGAAGTTGGCCAGCCGGACGATGCGCAGCCCCTTGCCGTCGCTCATGTTCTGCTCCCCTCCCACGGCGCTCATGTTCTGCTCTCCTCCCAGGGCGCTCATGCCGTGCCCCCTTCATTCGCTTCTCCGCCCGCGCGGCGCAGAGGCGCGCGCATCGCCATCCACCGCGGCCCGGCGGCCGCGCGTGCGGCGCTCATGCGGCGACCGCCGTGCGGGCCGCCAGGACCTCGGTGTAGTGGTCAATGAGCTGGTCGCCGATCGCCGCCCAGGTGCGGCCCTCGACCGCCTCCCGGCCGACGTGCCCCAGCGCCGCGCGCAGCTTCGCGTCGGCCGCGAGCAGCGATACGGCGTCGGTCACCTCGGTCGCGTCGCCGGGCGGCACCAGCAGTCCGGTGCGCCCGTGGTCGATGAGGTCCAGCGGGCCGCCCGCCGCGGGCGCGATCACCGGGACGCCGCTGGCCTGGGCCTCCTGCACGGTCTGGCAGAAGGTCTCCTGGGGGCCGGTGTGGGCGAAGACGTCCAGCGAGGCGAAGACCCGGGCCAGGTCGTCGCCGGTGCGGCGGCCGAGGAAGCGGGCCCTCGGCATGGCCGCCCGCAGCGCGGGTTCGCTCGGCCCGTCCCCGACCACGACCACCTGGATGCCGGGGAGCTCGCTCAGCGGCGCGAGCAGCTCGACGTTCTTCTCCGGGGCGAGGCGGCCGATGTATCCGACGATCAGCTCACCGCCGGGGGCGAGCGAGCGGCGCAGCTCCGGGTCGCGGCGCGAGGGGTGGAAGCGCTCGGTGTCGACCCCGCGCGGCCACAGCCGGATCCGCGGCACGCCGTGCTCGTCCAGGTCGCGAGCGGCGGCGGTGGAGGGGGCGAGGGTGCGGTCGGCGGCGGTGTGCACGGCGCGGATGCGCCGCCAGGCCGCGTTCTCGCCCGCACCGAGGTAGGTGCGGGCGTAGGAGCCCAGGTCGGTCTGGTACACGGCCACCGCGGGTATCCGCAGCCGGAGCGCGGCCGTCATCCCGCGCGCGCCCAGGACGAAGGGGCTGGCGAGGTGGACGACATCGCTGCCGTGGGCGGTGATCGCGGCCGCGAGCTTCCGGCTGGGCAGCGCGACCCGCACCTGCGGATAGCCGGGCAGGGGCAGGGACGGGATACGGACGACGGGGTACGGATGCGACCGGTCCATCTCCCCTTGGCTCTCGGGTGGCCCGCCGGCCGCGGCGGGGGGTGGGCCTCCGGGGGGACCCGCCGGTGCGATGACCAAGGGGTGATGACCACGGCGGTGGAGGTGGTCCGCGGTCTGCAGCGTGCAGTGAGCGACGCCGTTGATGTCGGGTGGGAAGGATTCAGTCACGATGGCGACACGCATACCGGTGTTGTCGGCGTACGAAGGGTGGCCCCGGCATCGCGAACGTTTCGCGCCGTAGAACGTCCCATGAGCGTTGACCCCCGCACCCCGCGGGGCCCGCTCAGGGCCCTGGAGGGATCACCGCAAACCCGTATGAACCCGCTGGGATCGGCGGCCGGTCACTCGGCGTGAATGTTTCGCTGCGAGCACCCTGTTCGGGGCCGGAGCGGGGACACGGAGGGTGATGAACCTTTCACCTGTGCCCGGAAAGACGCGCCCCGCGCCTTGAGGGTTGCCTGCGCCCGACTCCTTGGAGTGTGCCTGCGCCCGACTCCTCGGGGGTGCCTGCCCCCTGGTCCTGAGGTGCCTGCCCCCGGGGCCGTGCGCCGGGGGCGGCCCGGGGGTCAGAAGCCCGGGGTCTCGGGCCCGATGCGGCTGCGGACCGCCGTCTGGACCTCGGCCTCCTCCGCCGGGTCGGCGGCCAGCCGGCGGAGCTGTTCGACGACGCGGGCGTCGGCGGTGGCGGCGTGCCGGGCGGCGACTTCGCGGGTGCTCTCCTCGCAGTCCCAGAGGCATTCGACCGCGAAGCCCGCCGCGAAGGACGGATCGGTGGCGGCCAGCGCGCGGGCGGCTAGGCCGCGGAGGTGGGAGGAGGCCGTCTCCCGGTAGATATGGCGCAGGACGGGCGCGGCGCAGGAGATCCTCAGGCGCCCGGCACCGTCGACCAGCGTCCACAGGGTCTGGGCGTCCGGGCCCTCGGCCCGGACCGTGCGGCGGAGGGCGGCGAGCACGAGCGGGGTGTCGTACTGACCGCCGCGGCAGGAGAGCATCGCGGCCGCCGCGCCCCCGAGGGCGTCGGGGCGGTGGGCCCAGACCCGGGCCCGGTCGAGGGCGGCGATACTGCGCATGCGTTCGAAGGCGGAGAGGGCCGCCTGGGAGACCAGTTGCGAGGCGTCCGGCTCGGTCACGGCGGCCTCGATCAGGTCGAGCACCTCGGGGTCACCGATCTCCGCGAGGTGCCGCAGCGCCGCGGCGCGGGCGGCGTCGGGGGCCGACGCGGCGGCGGCGAGGAGCTCGGGCCGGTCCTCGGGACCGGCGACGGCGGCCAGACAGCGGGCGGCCGCGTCGGGGCGGCGGGCGTCCGGCTTCAGATCGTGCTCCCGCTGGGCCCACAGCAGGATGTCGTGGACGCTCCAGCCGGGGCGCGGCCCCGAGGGCCGCAACTGGCGCTGCCATCGGTCGAAGGCGCCGCGCTCGGCCGCCGCACGCACCCGCGGCCCGTGGTCCGGATCGTCGGCCCACAGCCGCCAGGGCCGGGGTTCGTAGGCGCCGCGCACGACGGCGGCCAGTTCGGCGTCGCCGTCGGGGGTCCGGGGGAAGTGGGCGAGGATCGCGGGGGCGAGGCCGCGCAGCCCGGTGTCGTCGTCGCGCAGGGCCAGCTCGTCGAGGGCCCATTCCCAGTTGCTGCCGGCCGCGGCGTAGCGGCGCAGCAGCCGTAGCGCGTCGGACCTGCCGTAGGCGGCGAGGTGGCCGAGGACGGAGAGGGCGAGCCCGGTGCGCGCCTCGTCGTCGTTGACCAGGTCGTCGGGGTGGAACAGATGCTGTTCGATCTCGTCGAGCCCAGCGTCGAGGTCCAGACAGAGCCTGGCGTAATAGAGCGAGCGGTTCTCGACCTGCCAGTCGCGGCGGGGGTCGCGCAGCACACAGTGGTGCAGTGCCGCGAGCGCCTCGGCCCGCGGCGCGGCGAGGGCGTGCAAGGTCCCGTCGCCGCGGCCTCGCTGCAGGAGGCCGAGCAGGGTGCCGCTGGGCGCTATGTCTGGATCGAACATGAGGTCAGCATCCGGTGCGGGAGGTTCGCTGGCAACGGGATTTCCGTCGATCGGCATTCTTGCCGATGTCCTGCCGCCGTATGCCTGATGAACGGCGTGGGACTGAGGGACTCCCGAGCGCCGCAGCCTACCCGGAATCGCGCCCTCCGCCGATTCCCGCCCGACCTGCCCCCGGAAGGCCAACGGCATATGCCGCAAGCACCACCGGATCGGGTATTGCCAAACCGCTTACGGGATGTCGCAGCCTGTGCAAGAGTCGTTACCGGTCCCTCCCTCAAGACCCGGCCGCGCCGCGCCCGTATCGGAGAACGTCATGCCGTCCCCCCGCTCCGCGGACCATCCCGCCGTGCCGCCTCCCCAGCGTGACACGGTGGACGCCCTCATCTCGCAGACCCAGCGGCTCCGCGGCGGGCTCGACGCCGTCCGCCGCGACACCGTCGCGGACCTGGGCGGCACGGATGACGCGCAGGTGCGCTGGCAGCGCGCGTTGTGCGAGCTCGCCGTCCACCAGCTGGACGACCTGGGCCGGCATCTGGGCGAGCTGCGCGAGGGACTGCCCGCCGAGCCCTCCGAGACGGTCGATCACCCCGAGACGGTCGATCACCCCGAGACGCAGGCCGACGCGACGGCCGGGGCCCCGGCCCGGAGCGAGGCCGCCGGTCACGCTCCCACCGGCCGCGGTTCGCTGCTGAGCCGGGTCGGCAGCGCCGAGTGGAACCTCCTCACCGACGAGGTGACCTGGTCCGACGAGCTCTGCCGGATCTTCGGCCGCGACCCCGGGGACGGCGGGCTCACTCTCGATGAGCTGCCCTCCTGGGTCTTCTCCGAGGACCAGCCGATCCTGACCGCGATGGTCACGGACTGCCTGGTGGACGGAAAGCCCATCGACGGCGAGTTCCGTGTCGTGCGCGAGGACGAGGTGGTGCGCACCGTCCATATGGCGGGCGAGCCGGTGCTCGACACCGACGGCAGCACCGCCTCCATGTGGGCCGTGCTCCGGGATGTGAGCGAGCTGCGCCGCAGCGAGCGGGCGGTGCGCGAGAGCCGGGACACGCTGCGCCACCAGCGGCGGATCGCCCGGACCGAGCGCCGGCTGGCAGTGGAGGTGCAGGAGGCCGTACTGCCGCCGTGGCGCGGCTCCCTCCGGCTCCCGGCCCGTGACGGCTTTCCGGGCGCCGGCCCGGCGGCCGACGGCGCCGCCCTCGACCTCGCAGCCCACTACCTCCCCTCCGAGTCCAGCGCCCAGATCGGCGGCGACTGGTACGACGCGCTCGAACTCCCCGATGGACAGACATCGCTGAGCGTCGGCGGCCTCACCGGCCACGGTGTGACCGCGACCTGCGGCATGGCCATGCTGCTGGGCGCCGTGCGCGGCATGGCGGTGGCCGGGATCGAGCCGGGCGCGCTGATGGGGCGGCTCAACCAGCTGCTCGCCGTCTCCTCCCAGCCCGCGCTGGTCGGCGCCGTCTGCGGGCAGTACGACCCGCGTACCCGCACCCTGGTGTGGGCGCAGGCCGGACACCCCGCCCCGCTGCTGTTCCGCGACGGGACGGGGCGCCCGCTGCGCTCTCCCGACGGCGTGCTGCTCGGCGTCACGGCGGGCGCCGCGTACACCCAGTCCGAGGAGCGGCTGGAGCCGGGCGATCTGCTGGTGCTGCACACCGGACGGCTCGCCCGGGACGCCGAGGGCGCCACCGAGCGGCTGCTCGCGCTCGCGCCACGGCTGACCGCCGCCCACGGCGCACAGGAGTGCGTACGGACGGTGGCCGAGGCGTTCGGCGACGAGCCGCGCGAGAACGACGCCTGTGTGCTGATCGCCAGGGTCACCGGCGGCCGCGCATGACGCGGCGCCCCGCGTCGGCGTGACGCGGTGAGTGGCCCCGCGCAAGGCGTCGGCTCTCCGTAAGGCGTTGACCCCGCGTAAGGCGTCGGCCCTTCGTATGACGTCGGCCCCTCGTATGGCGTTGACCCCGCATAAGGCGTTGACCCCGCGTGCTGCCCCTCGTCATGCCCTTCGTACGGCGTGGCCCGGCCGCTAGACGACCGCGCTCTTGGCGATGGAGCCGGACCCTTTCAGCCCCGTGCCGCCCCTCCCCGCGCCTCCCTTCGGCATCACCTGCTGGATCTCCTCGCGCAGCTCCCGGATGGCCGGTGAGGTGCCGTACCGCCCGGTGAGCCGGTACATCTCGCGCAGCCGGTCCCAAGTGCGGTGCGAGGAGTTCTGCTCGATCGTCAGCAGCGCCATCCGGGCGTAGCGCTCGGCCTGCTCGGGATCGTCGCCGATGAAGCAGGCCGAGGCGATGGAGATGTGGTCGAAGATCTGGGACCGCTGGCGCCCGCCCTCCCGCATCCGCAGCGCCTTCTTGGCATGGCTCTGGGCGATCCCCGCCGCCCCCGGCTCGTGCTCGGCGAGCGTGCGGTAGACCAGCCCCTGCATCCCGTGCAGATCCGCCTCGTTGAACAGCTGCATCCAGCTCGGCGCCGGCCCGTCGTCCCGGTCCGAGACGAACAGCTCCTCCGCCTCGCCCAGGGCACGCCGCACCGCCTGGCCGTGGCCCTTGGACGCCTGCGCCCATGCCTCGATGGTGCAGAACATGGAGCGGGTGCGCGGCAGCGCCGCCTCGCCCGCACCGGACTTGGCCAGCCGCATCAGCTCCAGGGCGTCGTCCGGGCGGCCCAGGTGCACCATCTGCCGGGCGGCCCGGGAGAGCGCCTCGCTCGCCCGGGGCCGGTCGCCGCCCTCGCGGGCCGCGTGGGCGGCGATGACGAAGTACTTCTGGGCGGTCGGCTCCAGGCCGACGTCATGGGACATCCAGCCGGCGAGGACGGCCAGATTGGCCGCCACCCCCCACAGTCTGCGCTGCAGGTGCTCGGGGTGGCGATAGGCGAGCATGCCGCCCACCTCGTTGAGCTGACCCACCACGGCCTTGCGCTGGAGCCCGCCGCCGCGGGCCGCGTCCCAGGCGCGGAAGACCTCGACCGAGGTCTCCAGGGCGTCGATCTCCTGGGAGCCCACGGGGGCGGCCTCGTAGCGGTCGAAGCCCACGGGCTCGACGGAGAGGGGGTTGTCGGTACGGGGCGCGTCGGTGGCGAGGGTGGGGTCGGAGAGCAGAAAGTCGCTCATGGCACCGGTGATGGCGGATCCCGCGGCGAGCGCGGCACCCGCACCCACCAAGCCGCGTCGGTTGAACATAAGGTCCATTCCCGTGAATTCGGTGAGGACCGCGGCCGTGGACTCGGGCGGCCAGAGCAGCCCGTCGCCGGACTGCCCCTTTCCCGCGCGCCCCCCTCGTCCGAACCCGAGATCCTCGATGGTCACGACTCGACCGAGGCGCTCGGTGAACAGGGCCGCCAGCACCTTGGGCACGGGATCGCGCGGCGTCTCGCCGGTGTCGATCCAACGCCGCACCCGCGAGGTGTCGGTCGCCAGCTGCGGATGGCCCATGGCCGCCGCCTTCCGGTTCACGAGCCTCGCGAGCTCCCCCTTGGACCAGCCGGCGAGGCCGAACAGGTCCGCAAGACGGGTGTTGGGTTCCCTCGTCACGTCAAGCCCCCAGGTTCCTCGGCTGACTTGACAGTAACGGTCCCGTCACGAGCCGTGCGACTATTCGCCAGGGTTCGCCAGGGTCCGCCAGATGGTGTGCCACCCGCACAGGGGTGTGATGTAGGAGCGCGTTACCCGGCCCGGTGGCGGCTCGAGTTCGACCGAACCGCATTCCCCAGGGTGCGGCCCCGCCCCGGGGCCGGGTGCGTACGCAATTCGTCGGCACACGAAGGGATCTGTCTCGCCCATGTACGCAGCATCGTCCTCCGTGTCCGCCCCGCCCCGGCCGTACCGGCGGCAGCTGCCCGGCAATGGGCCGTACCTCGATCCCGCCCCCGGCGGCCGGGCCCGGCGGACCGGCGCCCTCGGCCCCGTGCCGCCCCGCGGGAGACTCGACTTGTCCGGTCCCCAGGGTGCGCAGCTGCGCACCGCGATCACCTCGATCCACCGCATCTGCCCGGAGTTCAACCCGGTGCAGGTGCTGCGGCGCAGCGGACGGTCCGTGCTCCTGATCGGGGCGACCGGGCGCAGCACGGCGGTGGCCAAGTGCCTGCTGGACCACTCCCCCGCGTGGGCCGAGCGGTTCCGCCGGGAAATAGCGATGTACCGGACGTTCGTCCGCCAGCGCCCGCCGGTGCGGGTGCCCCGGCTGATCGCCGCGGACCCGGACAACTGCGCGCTGGTCATCGAGCGGATGCCCGGGCGGATCGCGGCCGCCCAGCGCCACCCCACCGAGCCCCCGCCGCGCGCCGATCTGGGCGCGGTGCTGGGTGCCATCCGCCGGGTCAACCAGTGGCGCCCGCCCGCCGATCTGTTCGACGCCCCCATCGACTACGCCGCCCGGCTGGCCCGCTATCACGAGCTCGGGCTGCTGACCGACCGGGACATGGGCGATCTGCAGAAGCTGCTGCGCGGCGTCTCGCACGCCTGCGGGCGGCAGACCCCGGCGCAGTTCTGCCACGGCGACGCCCTGTTGAACAACGTCCTGCTGTCCCCGGCGGGCCCGGTGCTCCTCGACTGGGACCACGCGGGCTGGTATCTGCCCGGCTATGACCTGGCCACGCTGTGGACGGTGCTGGGCGACGCGCCCGTCACCCGGCGCCAGATCAGCCAGTTGGCGCAGGCCGCGGGCCCGGCCGCGCGGGACTCCTTCCTGGTGAATCTGATGCTGGTGCTGACGCGGGAGATCCGGCAGTACGAGACCGCGGTGCAGCGCACCATGCACGACCCCGCTCCCGTGGTGCCGGGCGCGGTGCCGGCCGGTGAGGAGCAGCGGCTTCTGCTGCGCCGGCTGCACGACGACTGCGCGCTGGCCCGGCGCGCGGTGCGGGCGGCGGTCGGCACCCGCTGAGCGGAGGCGGGGTGGCGGCCGCCCGGCGCGTCACCGGTCTGGACCGGTGACGCGCCGCAGGCGGGCGACCATGCGAACGTCCGTCCGGGTGACGGCGATTGACGCCACGCCTGGCAGCGCATATCTCTAAGTGGCTCGGCTCGGCCCGGCCCGCTTGAGGAGGCTGCAATGCCAGGATCCGCACAGGACAGCGCGCAGGACGCGAACAGAACCCCGTCCGGTCCCACCCGGAGAACCACGCTGCGCACCGCGGGAGCCGCGGCGTCCGCCGCTCTTCTGCTCCCGATGGTCTCCGCCACCCCCGCCGCCCATGCCGACCAGCGGCGGGCCGATGGACCTGGTGCCGACGGCGGCGCCCTGCAGCGCGCCTTCGCGGCCGCCGCCGCCGAGTACGGCGTTCCGCTGAGCGTGCTCCTGGGCGTGTCGTATCTGCAGTCGCGCTGGGACGGCCACGGTGGCGCGCCCAGCGTCACCGGCGGCTACGGCCCCATGCACCTCACCGACGCCCACACCGCGCTGCTCACCGCCCCGCACCACAGCCAGGGCACCGAGGACGCGCGCGGCGATCTGGCCCGGCCGCTGAGGGTGCCCCATGCCTCCGTTCCCCAGCCCCGGCGGCTGCCCGCCCGGCTGCGCACCCTCAGCCGCGCCGCGGACCTCACCGGGCTGTCCGCGGAGGCGCTGCGCGGCGACGAGAGCGCCAATGTGCGCGGTGGCGCGGCCCTGCTGGCCGCCACGCAGAAGCGGCTCGGGCTGCCGTCGAGCGAGGACCCCGCCGACTGGTACGCGGCGGTGGCGGCCTACTCCGGCGCCGATGACGCCGCGGCCGCGGCCTTCTTCGCCGACGAGGTGTACGGGGTGATCCGCGGCGGTGCCGCGCGGACGACCGCCGACGGCGAGCGGGTCTCCCTCGACGCGGCGCCCGACGTCGCCCCGGACACCCGGCAGCTGCGGACGCTCGGTCTGCCGTCCCGGGCGCGGGATCCGCGGGTCGAGGCGCCCGAGGACGTGTCCTGCGAGTGGATCCCGGCGCCCTACGAGGAGTTCGGGGACGGCGACTACGGCAACCACGACCTGGGCGACCGCCCCTCCTCGCAGTCCGTCGACTACATCGTCATCCACGACACCGAGGGCTCCTGGGACACCACCATCAAGCTGGTCCAGGACCCCACCTATGTGTCCTGGCAGTACACCCTGCGCTCCTCCGACGGGCATATCGCCCAGCATGTGCCGCTCAAGGACGTCGCCTGGCACGCGGGCAACTGGTACGTCAACGCCAAGTCCATCGGCCTGGAGCACGAGGGGTTCCTGACCGCCCCGGACGCCTGGTACACGGAGGCGATGTACCGCTCCTCGGCACGGCTGGTGCGCTACCTCGCCAAGCGGTTCGAGATTCCGCTGGACCGCCAGCACATCCTGGGCCATGACAATGTGCCGGGCACCACCGCCTCCACCATCAAGGGCATGCACACCGACCCCGGCCCCTACTGGGACTGGGCGCACTACTTCACCCTGCTCGGCGCGCCCTTCCGGCGCACCGCGGGCTCCTCCGGCGGGCTGGTCACCATCCGCCCCGACTACGACACCAACCGGCCCGTCTACACCGACTGCGAGACGGCGGGCCAGGCATGCGCCCCGCACGGCTCGTCCGCGGTGCGGCTGCACACCGCGCCGAGCGCGGACGCCCCGCTGGTGAAGGACATCGGACTGCGCCCGGACGGCTCGGACTCGACGACCGGGGTGAATGACACCGGCGCCCGCGCCACCACCGGGCAGCAGTTCGCGGTCGCGGGGCACGAGGGCGACTGGACGGCGATCTGGTACCTCGGCCAGCGGGCCTGGTTCCAGAACCCCAAGCGGCGGCCGACGGCGGTGAGCGTCAAGGGGCTCGTGGTGACGCCCAAGGCCGGGGCGGCGGAGGTTCCGGTCTACGGCCGCGCCTACCCGGAGAAGGAGGCGTATCCGGAGGGTGTGCCGGTGCAGGCGGTCTCGCCGCTGCCGTACAAGCTGCTCGCCGGGCAGTCCTATCCGCTGGGGCTTCGGACGCGGGGCGAGTACCTGTGGGCGACCACCTTCGATCCGGCCGGTCACAAGGTGGTGCGCGGCCAGGACGTGTACTACCAGATCCAGTTCGGGCACCGGGTGGCGTTCGTGCGGGCCGCCGATGTGACCGTCCGGCGCTCGGGGAAGTGAGCCCGACGGCCCGTCAGTCCGCCGTATGACGGACGGCCGGGGGCCGTGAGCGACCGTACGGGCGTCTCACGGCCCCCGGCGAAGGTCTCGGCGCTGCTTCTCTCAGCGCTGCTGGAACATCTCCGCGGGCAGCGGCTTGAGCAGCCGGTACAGATCGTCGGTGATCGGCCGGTCCCAGCTGGCGATGGTGACGAGCACCCCGTCGCTGCGGTCGAACTGGGCGCAGGAGATCCGGCCCTCGGAGAGCTTGATCCGGCGGACGATGAGCAGATTGTCCTCGTGCATGACCGGGCTGTCCTCGGTGTCCACCACCTGAACCGGCTCGTCGTTCCCCAGCGCCGCCAGCAGCTGGGTCACCTCGAACGGCGGCTGGCCCTCGGCCACCTCCCGGGCCGGGGAGCCCTCGGGCAGATTGCCGATGATCATCGCCGGGCCGCGGCCGCCGAACAGGTCGTAGCGCAGGAAGACGCCCTGGCAGGTGCCGTCCGGAGCGGGCAGCAGCCCCGCCCCGAGATCGCCGGGCCAGTCTCCCGGGTCCATGGCGAGGACGTCGAAGTCCGGCCCGGTGGGCGTGGCGGCGCTGCGGCGGCGGAGGAAGGACATGCCGACATGGTACGTGGCCGCGCGCCGGTTGCCGTGCCGGGGAGCGGCCGGGCCGCACCCCTCATCCGGGGTCGGGCGCCGGGCGCTGGGGAAGGCCGACCGCGGGGGTGATGAGCCGCTTGGCCAGCCCGGCCCGGTCGGTGCCGACCTTACGGTAGACATCGGACAGCAGCCGGGCGACCTCGCGCTCCTCCAGCCCCGTGGCCTCGCCGATCCGGGCGTCCGACCAGCCCTCGGCGGCCCGCTCGGCGACGGCCTGCTCCTGTGAGGTGAGCGGGCTGGTGTGATCGACACGCAGTTGCATGGGGCGCAGCCCGGCCGCCGACAGCTCGTCACGGGCCCGGGCCGCGAGCGCGTCGGCCCCGCAGCGCACGGCTCCCTCCAGACCGCGGTAGAGCCGGTCGCCGGCCTCCTGGGGCAGGCCGATGCGGCGCAGCGCGGCGCCGTGGTCGACCAGCGCCACGGCCAGGTCGTAGGCGGCCGGTGACCGCATCAGATGGCTGACGGCCTCGGCCAGCAGCTTGATCCGGTCCGGCCCCTGGGTCACGGTGGCGGCGGTGTGCAGCGCCTTTCCGATGGCGGAGTGGGTGCCGAACTGACGGGCGCGGCGCACCGCGTCGTCGGCGACCTCGGCGGCCTGCCGGGGATCGGTCAGCGCGAGGCTCTGGGCGAGGTGGAGCTGCCAGGGGCACCAGGCGGGGTTGCGCATACCGCGTCCGTCCATGCGGCGGCCGACCTCGGTGAGCTGGCTCCGGGCCTCGCGGTGCAGATTGGTGGCCAGCAGCAGCTCGCCGCGGACCGCCGGCACATCGGGGCAGAGCGTGGCCTGCGGCAGGGTCTCGCCGCGGTGCCGGGCCGCGAACTCCTACGCCTCCTGGACCCGGCCCCGGCAGATCAGCGTTCCGATGAGGGTGCCGACCGCGGTCCAGTGCGCGGGGGTCGAGGAGCCCACCAGGTCGGCGATCCGCATCCCCTCACGGGCCAGCTCCTCCGCCTCGCCGAGGGCGCCGCGGCGCAGACGGGCGTAGCCGAGGAGGGTGAAGCCGAACGCCAGGTGGGAGCCGCGCCAGCCCTTGCGCTCGCATTCGGCGATGCCCTTGTTGAACAGCTCCTCGGCGCGTCCGGGCTGGTCGCAGTGGAGGAAGACCAGGGCCACCAGGGTGGGAACCTCGAAGCCCCAGTCGTCGTCGGTCCAGCTGAGGCCGTCGCCGAGGGCTTCTTCCGCGTAGTGCAGGGCGGTGGCGACCGGCTCTCCGCGCGTCATCGCGTCCCAGGCGCGCAGCCCCATCAGATAGCGCTCGGCCATGCCGCGGCCGGTGAGGTGGTCGGCGAGCCGGGCGAGCCGCCGGGAGCGGGCGGGCGACTCCTTCTCGTCGGCGCGGAACATGTTCCACATCAGCTGCTCGGTCTGCATCCGCAGCCGGGTGCGGGCGCTGGTGGCCCGCCCGACCTCGTCGGCGAAGACCCGGGCGGCCTCCTCCATCCGGCCGCTGTGGCCGTACGCCTGGGCGAGCCGGTAGGTGATCGCCTCGCGCAGCTCGGGGCCGAGCGCGGGCTCCTCGAGCGCGGCCCGCAGATGGTTGACGGTGACGTCGGGCTCGGTGAGCTGGGCGGCGCAGCCCAGCTCGTACAGCACGGCGGCGCGCTCCTCCAGGGCGGGTGGTTCGCGCAGGGCCCGGGCCAGACAGCGGCGCCCGGCGTCGGGGGCTCCGGCGCGCAGATATTCCTGGGCGGCCGCCCGCAGATGGCGTACCACCCAGGGGTCGCCCTCGGGGTGCATCTCCAGCAGATGCCGGCCGGCGGCCGCGGAGCCCAGGCCCGCGCCGAGCACCACGGTGGCGGCCTGACCGTGCATGGCCACCCGCAGGGCGCCGGGGATGGCCTGGTAGACGGCGGTGGCGATGAGCGGGTGGAGGTACTCCAGGGGCCGGGTGCCGTTCCCGGGGCGCGGCGGGGCCAGGATCCGCGCGTCGACGAGCCGGGCCACCACATCGGCGGCCTCGGTCTCGCTGAGCCCGGCGACATTGGCGGTCAGCGCCGGGGTGGCCTCGATGCCGAGGACGGCGACGGCCCAGGCGAGGCGGACGGCGGCGGTGCCGAGACGGGTCAGCCGGTCGTTGAGCCCGCTGTCCTTGGCCGAGGAGACCAGCTCGCGCAGCGCGGGCAGGTTCTCCGACTGCGGTTTCAGCCGGCGGTCGCGGATCTTGGCGGTGAGCTCGGTGACCTCCCAGGGGTTGCCGCCGGTCATCGCCCAGCACTCACGGCAGAACGCCTCGTCGGCGTGGTCCCCGAGGACCTCACGGACGATCCTGCCGACTCCGCTCGGGGTGAGCGGTGCCAGCACATGCGGCCGTGATCCCTGGCGCTCGACCAGGGTCCGTATCGCGGCGACGTCGGCGGTCAGGTCCTCCGGGCGGTAGCCGACGGCGAGCAGCAGGGGCAGGTCGGCGGTGCGCGGGGCGAACCGGATGAGCCAGTCCAGTGATTCGGGGTCGGCCCAGTGGACATCGTCGAGGATCATGACGACCGGGGCGTGCTCCACGGCGAAGCGGGTCACCAGCCAGTCGAGGCCGTCGCGGACGCCCTGCGGATCGGGTGCCCCGCCGTGGCCCGAGACCACCAGGCCGACCGCGGGCGCGACGATCTCGTACCAGCCGCCGAGGATCCTGCGGTGCTCGTCCTCGCCGGTCGCCGCGAGCACCGGCTGGAAGAGCTGGCGCACCACGTGGAAGGCCGCGCCCCGTTCGTGCTCGCCGCCGCGGGCCCGGAGCACGGTGCAGCCGCGGGCGGCGGCCCGTCGGCGCGCCTCGCCGAGCAGCGCGGTCTTGCCGACGCCGCCGGGCCCCTCGAAGGCGATCACTCCGCCGCTGCGGGTGTCGGCCCCGTCGACGGGATCCGTGCCGCACAGTTCGGTCAGCGCGGCGTCCACCGCGCGCAGCTCCCGCTCCCGCTCCAGCAGTGTCCGACGCGTCCGGTTCTGTTGGCTCATGTACTCCGCCACGTTGCTTCCCCTCCGGCAGGTGACGCCGAGCGTAGCGCGGATGGCACGCTGCGTAGCTCCCCCACGGGGGGATTTCCGCCGGGCATTGCCAGTGGCACACGCCAATTCACCACCTCCTCTATCGATGCCACGTCGCGCACGCGAGGATGACCGGATTCAACGGGTTGGCCAGATACCGCTTTCGCCCGTGGTATATGCGGGCTCGGGCCGCCCGAACGACGAAGGGGGCGGACACGACTCATGCACACGCACGCTGCGCGACCACACGCCCGGCGGACGGCACTGCTGCGCCGGGCGGCCCTGTTCGGCTTTCCGGCCTCCGCGGATCTCAGTCCCGGCACCGAGGCGGCCAGGCACCACACCATCCAATGGCTCTCGCGGTTCGGCGTCTTCGAGGACCACGCGTCCGTCGCCGAGTACGACGCGCTCCGCTTCGACGTGCTGGCGGGCCTGTTCTACCCCCGGGCGACCGGCGCCGACCTGAACCTGGGCAGTGACCTCGTGGGCTGGTACTTCGTCTTCGACGATCAGTTCGACGGGGAGCTGGGCTGCCGTCCGGAGGCGGTGGCGCGGCTGGTGGCGGACGTCATACGGATCACCGACGAGGACCTGGCGCACGGCAGGGCGGGCGGCGACGACGGGCCGCTGCTGGAGAGCTTCCGCGATCTGTGGCGCCGGATCAACTCCGGGCGGCCTCAGGTGTGGCGGGACCGCTTCCGCCACCACTGGCTGGAATACCTGCGCTCCTACTACCGCGAGGCCCTGGAGCGGACCGGCGCGCTGCCCGGGGCCGGCGGCGCGGACGCGCCGCGCACGGTGGAGGCCGTACTGGCGCTGCGGCGCCACTCGATCGGCGTACAGCCCTGTCTCGATCTGAACGAGCCGTTCGGCGGCTACACCCTGCCGCCCGCGCTGCACGGCGGCTTCCCGCTGGAACGGATGCGGGAGGCTACGGACGATGTGGTGGTCTTCACCAATGACATCGCCTCCCTGGACAAGGAGCTGGCCGTCGGCGACGTCCACAACAGCGTCATCGTCCAGTGGGAGCGCGCGGGTGGTGAACTGGAGGACGCGGTACGCCATATCGCCGACCTGGCCAATGCCCGGTACCGCTGGTTCGAGGAGACCGCGGCCGGGCTGCCCGCGGTGCTCGCCGAGGCGGGGGCCGACCCGGACACCCACCGCGCCGTGGCACGCTATGTGGACGGCATGCGGCATGTGATGACGGGCAATCTGGGCTGGTCGCTGCGTACGGCCCGGTACGACGAGCAGGGCACCGAGGCGGTCAGCGGGGGGCGGCAGCGGCCCTGGGCTCAGCTGACCGGGGGCTCAGCTCGCGTAGCGCCGCTCGACCGCTCGGACGCCGTAGCGCCGCCGACCGGTCAGTTCGCGTAGAGCTGCTCGATCTGCGCGGCGCAGACCTTGTACACCGCGTCGCGCCGCAGTTTGAGCGAGGGCGTCAACAGCCCGTCCGCCACGGTGAATTCGTTCGGGAGGATACGGAAGGCCCTGATCGACTCAGCCCTGGACACCGAGAGGTTCGCCGTGGAGACCGCCTGCTGGATCTCCGCGTGCAGCGCCTTGTTCGCCGACGCGTGCTCCCGGCCGACCGGGAGCCGCGCGTCGACCACCTGGTGCCAGCGCCTCAGCATCTCGGCGTCCAGGGTGATCAGCGCCCCGACGAAGGGGCGGTTGTCGCCCACCAGGACGCACTGCGAGATCAGCGGATGCGCCCGCAGCCGCTCCTCCAGGGGCAGCGGGGAGACGCTCTTGCCGCCGCTGGTGATGATGATGTCCTTCTTACGGCCGGTGATGGTCAGATAGCCCTCGCCGTCGAGGAATCCGACGTCTCCGGTGCGCAGCCAGCCGTCGCGCAGCGCGGCCCCGGTGGCCTTGGGATCGTCCACGTAGCCGGCGAAGACGGTGCCGCCGCGCACCCATACCTCGCCGTCCGGCGCGATGCGCACCGCCGTGCCCGGCATCGGGCGGCCCACGGTGCCGTGCCGGGGGCGGCCGGGCGGCTGCGCGGTGACGGCGGCGGTGGTCTCGGTAAGGCCGTAGCCGTTGTAGACGGTGATTCCGGCGCCCGCGAACGTCAGCCCCAGCTCCCGGCTGAACGGTGAGCCGCCGGTGACCGCGTAGCGCACCCGGCCGCCCAGGACGGCTCTCAGCCGCCGGTAGACCATGTGGTCGAAGACGGCGTGGGCGGCTCTGAGCCCGGGGCCCGGCCCCTTCCCGGCGCCCTGTGCCTGCTGCTCGACCGCCGCGGCGTAGCGCACGGCCGTGTCCATGGCCCGCTCGAAGAGCGAGCCCTTGCCCGCGTCCTGGGCGGCGGTCCGGGCGGCTCCGAGGATCCGCTCGAAGATGTAGGGCACCGCGAAGACGCAGGTCGGGTGGAAGGACTGGAAGGACGGCAGCAGCGACGCCGGGCTGAGCTCGGGCTCGTGCCCCATGAGGATGCCGCCCCGCACACAGAGCACTTGGACCATCAGTCCGTAGATGTGCGCCAGCGGGAGGAACGCGAGGATCGCGGGCCGCTGTCCGGGCTCGGCGAACAGTCCGCTCCAGCCCGCGAACAGGGTGTCGCATTCGGCGGCGAGATTGGCGTGGGTGATCATGCATCCCAGGGGCCGTCCGGTGGTGCCCGAGGTGTAGCAGATGACCGCCGTACCGCGCGGTTCGACGAGCCAGCGCCGCTCGGTGACCAGTTCCTCGTGGACGCCGGCGCCGCGCCGCCACAGCTCCGTGACGCAGCCCTGGTCCAGCTGCCAGATGGAGCGCAGCGCGGGAAGGGTGTCGCAGACGGCGCCGACCGTCATGGTGTCGTCCTCGCCCTCCACCACCACGGCCACGGCCCGCGTCTGGGCCAGGATCCAGCGCACCTGCTCCGCCGAGGAGGTGGGGTAGACGGTCACCACCTGGGCGCCGACGGACCACAGGGCATAGCTGAACAGCGTCCACTCGTAGCGCGTCCGGGCCATCAGGGCCACCCGGTCACCGAACCGCACTCCCTCGGCCAGCAGGCCCTTCGCCAGCGCCAGGACCTCGTCCCGGAAGGCCGCGGCGGTCACCGGATTCCACTGGCCGCGGTCGGCGGCGTCGCGCCGGGCGAACTGGATCCTGTCCGGTTCGCGGTCCGCCAGTTCGTACACCGAGTCCGCGAGCCCGCCCGCGCGCAGAGGTTCCACCATGTGAGGGAGACTGAATTCGCGCACGACACCCCCTTTTCAGCCGACTTTCCGCCCCGCACAACGGGGAGGTGGGAGGGAAAACTACCTCCCGGGGCCGGGGCTGCATAGAGCGTGGACGATTCTGTCCCGCCCACGGAGACCCGGCGCGACCTGCCGGTGTTACCGTGAGTCACGCTCATGTTGAGGCATGGGGTGTGAAGGTTTGGCGAATCCGCGATGAAATCGCGGGAAACGAGCCCGGAGGGCCTATCCCGCGATATGAGGCGCCATCAGGCCGCCCCGCGTTCTGATCCTGGCCGATAACGCACTACGGGGCGGGCCGTCCGGTCCGGCCGGACCCGCCCGCCCCGATCAGCCTCCCCGGTTCAGGTGAGGTCGAACTCGCCCTCACGCGCGCCCAGGACGAAGGCGCGCCACTCGGCCGGGGTGAAGATCAGCGCCGGGCCCTCGGGACGGCGGCCGTGGCGCATCGCGATGAATCCCTCGACGAAGGCGATCTCCACATCGCCCACGCCCTGGCTGCTCGACTGCCACTGGGCGCCCGAGAGGTCGAGTTCGGGCTTCTCGCCGCTTCCTGTCAGTGGCTGTTCGGTGGTGGTGGTATCGGCCACGTCGGCTCATCCTCCCGGATCGTCGTCCGCGCCCCACCCTAGCGATCGTGACCGGTGCCGCACAGGCCACGAAAGGAGGAGTGAGCAGGAGACTCAACCGGCGGGTGACGTGTCCGCGACCACCCACATCGAGAAGAACTGCGAGCCTCCGCCATAGGCGTGGCCGAGCGCCTTACGGGCGCCGTCGACCTGGTGTTCGCCCGCCCGCCCGCGCACCTGGAGCGCGGCCTCGGCGAACCGCAGCATGCCGGACGCCCCGATGGGGTTGGTGGACAGCACCCCGCCCGAGGGGTTGACCGGAAGCTCGCCGTCGAGCTCGGTCACCCCCGACTCGGTGAGCTTCCAGCCCTCCCCCTCGTCCGCGAAGCCCAGGTTCTCCAGCCACATGGGTTCGTACCAGCTGAAGGGCACATACATCTCCACCGCGTCGATCTCCCGGCGCGGGTCGGTGATCCCGGCCTGGCGGTAGACGTCGGCCGCGCAGTCCCGGCCGGCCCTCGGCGAGACGAAGTCCTTCCCCGCGAAGAGCGTCGGCTCGCTGCGCATGGCGCCGCCGTGCATCCAGGCGGGCGGATACGGGGCACGGTCCGCGCCCGCGCGGTCGGTGAGCACCATGGCGCAGGCGCCGTCCGAGGAGGGGCAGGTCTCGGAGTAGCGGATGGGGTCCCACAGCATCGGGGACGACCGCACCTGGTCCAGCGTCAGGTCGTGCTCGTGGAGATGCGCGTAGGGGTTGCGCAGCGCGTTGCGGCGGTCCTTGTAGGCCACGAGGGCGCCGATGCCGGAGGGCGCGCCGGTGCGCCGCATGTACGCCCGGACGTGCGGGGCGAAGAAGCCGCCCGCCCCGGCCAGCAGCGGCTGCTGGAAGGGGATGGGCAGGGACAGCCCCCACATGGCGTTCGACTCCGACTGCTTCTCGAAGGCGAGGGTGAGGACGGTCCGGTGGACACGGGCGGCGACCAGGCCCGCGGCCACCAGCGCGGTGGAGCCGCCGACCGAGCCCGCGGTGTGCACGCGCAGCATCGGCTTGCCGACCGCGCCGAGCGCGTCGGCGAGGTACAGCTCGGGCATCATCACGCCCTCGAAGAAGTCGGGGGCCTTGCCGATGACGACGGCGTCGATGTCCGACCAGGTCAACTGGGCGTCCTCCAGGGCCCGCACGGCGGCCTCCCGGACCAGCCCGGCGATGGAGACGTCCCGGCGTGCGGCGGTGTGCTTGGTCTGGCCGATCCCGACGACGGCCACCGGCTCCTTCGTCATGAGGCATCCCCTTCCAGGACGGCCACCAGGTTCTGCTGGAGACAAGGGCCCGAGGTGGCGTGGGCGAGGGCCCGGTCGGCGGCGCCGCGGTGGATGGCGGCGGCGGCCTCGCCGAGGCGGATCAGCCCGGCGGCCATCATGGGGTTGGCGGCCAGCGCCCCGCCGGACGGATTGACGCGTACGTCCTTCCCCAGCCGCAGCTCATGGCGGAGGATCAGCTCCTGCGAGGTGAAGGGCGCATGCAGTTCGGCGAGGTCGACGGGGGTCTCGAAGGCACCCGCGCGCTCGGCGGCGAGCCGGGTGGACGGGGAGCGGGTGAGGTCCCGTACGCCGAGGGCGTGCGCCTCCGTCCGGTGGTCCATGCCGCGGATCCAGGCGGGGCGGCGGCAGAGCCGGCGCGCGGTGTCCCCGGCGGCGAGCACGACGGCGGCCGCGCCGTCGCCGACCGGCGGGCAGTCGTGGCGGCGCAGCGGCCGCACCAGATACGGCTCGTCCAGGAGGGCCTCGGGCGGCGGTGAACCGGCAAGCTGGGCATGGGGGTTGTCCTCGGCCGCGGTCCGGCTGCGCGCCGCGACCCCGGCCAGCGCCCGCTCGTCTGCGACGGTGTCCCCGGTGTCCTCCGCGTCGAGCAGCGCCTGGGCCTGGAGCGCGGCGAGGGAGACCGAGTCCGGCCACAGGGGCGCCACGTAGTACGGGTCGAGCTGGCGGGTGAGGACCTCCCGCAGATCGCCGGGCGAGGACTTGCCGTAGGAGTAGACGAGCGCGGTCTCGGCCTCGCCCGTCAGCAGCCTCGTCCATGCCTCGTACAGCGCCCAGGCGCCGTCCATCTCCACATGGGACTCCGAGATGGGCGGCCAGGCGCCGACGCCGTCGAGGGCCATGGTGAAGGAGAAGGCGCGGCCCGCCAGGTAGTCGCAGGAGCCGGAGCAGGTGAAGTCGATCTCGCCCGCCCGGAGTCCGACGGCGTCGAGCACCCGGTGGAGGACGGGCATCAGCATCTCGACCTCGGAGGTCTCCGCGGTGTCGCGCCGGTGGTCGCTCTGGCCGAAGGCGACGATGGCCACCTCTCGCATCTACAACATCTCCTTGTAGGTGTCGTAGTCGGCGTCGGGTTCGCCGGTGGGGCGGTAGTGGTCGGGGTAGCGGCCGTCCTCGCTCCATACGGGCTCCACGCGCAGCCCCATGCGCACCTCGTCGTAGGGGATGCCGCCGATGCGCGCGTGGAGGGCCAGATCGGCGCCGTCCAGGGCGATGTGGGCGTAGACGTAGGGCACCTCGATGTCGAGGTTGCGGGCCTTGATGTTCACGATGCAGAAGGTGGTGACCGTGCCGCGCGGGCCGACCTCCACCTGCTCGTCGGTGGCGACACCGCAGGTGGGGCAGGCGCCCCGGGGCGGGACGTACACCTTGCGGCAGGACGGGCAGCGCTCCCCGTAGGTGGTGCGGTCGGCGAGGGCCCTCAGATAGCGCGACTGGGCGCGGCCGGGCGCGTAGGTGTAGTCGAGGCGGGCGGGGGCCACGATGCCGCTGACGGGGTCGGTGAACGTACCCCTGTGCGGCACGGCTTCGCCGCCCTCGGCGCCGTCGTACGGCTCGAAGCAGGCGATGTCGGTGATGGCGCCCTCGCGCTCCCCGGCCCAGCGGATCCGCACCCGCATCCCGGTGCGCACGGCGTCGGGGCCGGGTGCGTCGAGGGCGTGGAGGAGGGCGGTGTCCGCGCCGTCCAGCCGCACCAGCACCCAGGCGAAGGGGGTGCGCAGGGGCTGGCCGCGGCGCGGCGAGGGGTTCCAGGCCCAGGTGGTGACGGTGCCGGTGGGGGCGACCTCGACGAGGTCGGACAGCTCGTCGGCGGTGACCGGGTCGTATTCGACGGGCGGCACCAGGACCCGGGAATCGGTGGTGCGCACGCCGAGCACGGTGCGTGTCCGCAGTCCGGTGAGGAAGGCGCTCTGGACCGGGCCGAGGGAGCGGGTGAACGGGAACTCGACGACCAGAGGCGCCTGGAGCACCTCGGGTGAGGGGGCCGGGGTCATGGGGGTGCGTCTCCTTCCGAGCGGCCGCGGGGTGGGTGCGGCGGCCTGAGGTGTGGGGGTCACGCCCGGCGGTAGACCGGCGGCCGTTTCTCCGCGAAGGCTTTCGAGCCCTCCTTGGCGTCGGCGGTGTCGAAGATGGGCCAGCCGCGCTCGAGTTCGGACTTCAGGCCGTCGGTCTCGGTCATCTCGGCGGTCTCGTAGACGGACGCCTTGACCGCCTCGACGGCCAGCGGGCCGTTGGCGTTGATCAGTTCGGCGATCTCCAGGGCCTTCTCCAGCGCCGTGCCGTCCGGGACGACATGGCCGATCAGCCCGATCCGCGCCGCCTCCTCGGCCGGGTAGGGGCGCCCGGTGAGCAGCATCTCCAGGGCGTGGGTGCGGGGCAGTTGGCGGGCCAGCCGTACGGTGGAGCCGCCGATGGGGAACAGCCCGCGCCGGACCTCGAAGAGCCCGAAGGTGGCGCCGCGGCCCGCGACCCGGATGTCGGTGCCCTGGAGGATCTCGGTGCCGCCCGCGACACAGGGGCCCTCGACTGCGGCGATCACCGGCTTGCGCGGCCGATGGTGGCGGAGCATCGCCTTCCAGTGCAGATCGGGGTCGGCCGCGAGGCGGTCGCGGACGTGCTGTCCGTCCATCCGGCCGCCGCCCGCGAGCGCCTTGAGGTCCATTCCCGCGCAGAAGGCCCCGCCGGCGCCGGTGAGCACCACGGAGCGCACGGCGTCGTCCTCGTCGGCCTCGGTCCAGCCGTCGTACAGCCCGACCAGCATCGGCAGCGAGAGCGCGTTCCTGGCCTCGGGCCGGTTCAAGGTGAGCACCAGGGTCGCGCCGACGCGCTCGACGATGAGGTGTTCGGTCCCGCTTGTCACGACGTCCTCCCGTCTCGAGACCTAGAACAGGTTGCAGCAGCCGGGGACCGACTTCAAGAGAAATCTGATGCTCAGTCAGATTTCTTGTTCCGCGGGCCTTCCCACCTCATCCCGGCGCGGCTCTAATGAGCGCCGAGCCGCCGGATCGAGGGGTCAGGAGGAGTCGTGGAGTACAACCTTGCCGACCTGTTCGAGTCGATCGTCGACACGGTGCCCGGCAGAGAGGCGCTGGTCTACCTCGACCACCCCGGCACCGGAGCCGAGCGACGGCTCAGCTACGCCCAGCTGGACGCGGCCGCCAACCGGCTCGGCCACCATCTGATGGACAGCGGTATCGCCCCGGGCGAGCATGTCGGACTGCATCTGTGCAACGGCGTGGAGTACCTCCAGACCGCGCTGGCCTGCCTGAAGATCCGGGCGGTGCCGGTGAACGTCAACTACCGCTACGTCGAAGACGAGTTGGTCTACCTCTACCGCGACGCGGAGCTGGCCGCGCTGGTCTACGACGCCGAGTTCGGCGAGCGGGTGGCCGCCGCGCTGCCCCACACCCGCACCCTGCGCCATCTGGTGCGGGTCGGCCCCGGGGACGGCACCGGCCCGTCCGTGGCGTTCACCGACGCCGAGGCGTCCGGGTCGCCCGAGCGCGGGTTCCCGGCGCGGTCCGCCGACGACCGCTTCATCATCTACACCGGCGGCACCACCGGGATGCCCAAGGGCGTGGTCTGGCGGCAGGAGGACCTCTTCTTCTCCGGGCTTGGCGGCGGCGCCCCGACCGGCCAGCCCGTCGAGCGCCCGGAGGAGCTGGCCGAGCGGGTGGCCGCGGGCGGCGAGGGACTGGTCTTCTTCCCCACCCCGCCGCTGATGCACGGAACCTCCACCCTTACGGCCTTCATCGCCTTCAACTTCGGTCAGAAGGTAGTGCTGCACCGGAAGTTCGTGCCGGAGGAGGTGCTGAGGACGATCGAGAAGGAGAAGGTCACCGCGGCCTCGCTGGTCGGCGACGCGATGCTGCGGCCCCTGGTGGACGCCCTGACCGGCCCCCTCAAGGGCACCGATCTCTCCTCGCTGCTCAGCGTCAGCAGCTCGGGCGCGATCCTCTCGGAGACCGTACGCGCCCAGTTCGCCGAACTCTCCCCGCACACCCTGCTGTTGAACAACTTCGGCTCCTCGGAGTCCGGGTTCAACGGCACGGCCACCGCCGACTCCGGCCCCGAGAAGGGCTTCCGGCTGCGCGTCAACGCCCGGACGACGGTGGTGGACCCGGCGACCCTCGCCCCGGTGGCGCCCGGTGAGCCCGGCCGGATCGCCCAGCGCGGCCATGTGCCGCTCGGCTACTACAACGACCCCAAGAAGACCGCCGAGACGTTCTTCGAGGCGGACGGGGAGCGCTGGGTGCTGCTCGGCGACATGGCGACCGTCGACGAGAACGGTGTGATCACCGTCCTCGGGCGCGGTTCGCAGTGCATCAACACCGGGGGCGAGAAGGTCTATCCGGAGGAGGTCGAACAGGCCCTCAAGGCCCATCCGGATGTGTACGACGCGCTGGTGGCGGGCGTTCCGGACACCCGCTGGGGCCATCGCGTCGCGGCCGTCGTCCAGCCCCGTACGGAGGCGTCCGGACTCACCGCCGACGCGGTCCGCGACCACTGCCGGGAGCGGCTCGCGGGCTACAAGATCCCCCGTACGGTCGTCTTCACCGACCGCATCCAGCGCTCCCCCAGCGGCAAGGCGGACTACCGCTGGGCGCGGGCGGTGGCGGAGGGAGCGGACCAGGACACCCCGTAGGCTGACCGGGTGATCGTTCCCTCTTCTGTGTCCCTGGCCGACGGGATCACGATGCGGACCCCCGTCGAGGACGACGCCCAGGCGCTCGCCGACGCGTACACGCGCAACCGCGAGCATCTGCGCCCCTCCAGCCCACGGCGGGACGAGAGCTTCTTCACCGCCGACGGCCAGGCCGCCCGGCTGCGGGACCAACTGGAGCAGTGGGAGTCCGGCCGGATGGTGCCCTGGGTGCTGGTCGGCGGCGAGCGGATCCTGGGCACGGTCACGCTGTCGCACATCGTCCTCGGGCCCTGGCGCAACGCCCATCTGGGCTACTGGATCGACGCCGGGCACCTCGGCCGCGGGCTGGCCACCCTGGCCGTCCGGTCCGTCTGCCGGACGGCCGATGAGCGGCTCGGACTGCACCGGATCGAGGCCAGCACACTGGTGGAGAACGTCCCGTCCCAGCGCGTCCTGCTGGGCTGCGGATTCACCCGGATCGGCATGGCGCCGGACTATCTGCACATCGCCGGCGCCTGGCGGGACCATCTGCTCTTCCAGCGCGTCCTGAACGACCGCCCCGCGGCCTGACCGCCGCCTTACGGCGCTCCGCGCTCGCACACCGACGGCAGCGAGCGGCCCAGCGCCACGGTGTGCAGCGGGTCCAGATGCCGCCCGTGGACCACGGCGGCGGCCCCGGCCGTGAGGTGTCCCACGCAGGAGGGGGACTCCCGCACGGCCGCCGAGTCCGCGATGGCGCGCACGAGTTCGCCGTTGATCCGGTTGATCTCCAGCCGGACCCGGCCGAGGTCGGGGCGTTCGGTGGGCGCCTGCGCGGGGTCGGCGTCCCAGCGGCTGTACAGGCCGCGCTGGACGACCTTGCTGGCCTCGATCTGGTCGCGGAAGATCCTCGATGTGGCCACGGGGTCGGCGCCCAGCTCCTCGGCCTGCCGCGCCACCGCCTCCAGCACCTCCCGCTCCCGCGCCGGGTCGTCGATCGGACTGTCCGTGCCCCACTTCGCGGCGGCGACCTCATCGGCCACCAGCACCCGCTGCGCGGACAGTTCGACCAGCGGCCGCAGGGTGCCGTGCTGGACACGGGCCGGGCCGGCCGGTGCGGCGACGGCGGCGGTGGCCCCGGTGGCCAGCACGGTGGCGGCCAGCACGGCGATCAGCGCATGACGCGGGGACGGATGCGGTCGCATGGGCGGGGATCCTCTCTCGGCGGTACGGGCGGCCCGCGCCATCGTCCAGGCGGCCCGGGTGGCGGGTTCTGGAACGATAGGGCGCCCACCGCGAGCACGCCACGGGGCCGGTCCCGCGGGGAGCGGAACCGGCCCCGTAAGCGCCGGCCGGTTCAGGCGGGCTGGGGCGGCCGGGCCAGCTCGGCCTGGCCGAACAGCAGGGCGTAGCCCTCGGGCAGTTGGCCGAGGATGCGGCGCAGCAGCTCCGGGCCCGCCACCCGCCCGACGATTCCCAGCACCGATCCGGCGTCCCAGCGGGCGGTCGCCCGGGTGGATCCGGGGGTGTGCGCGGCGATGTCCTTGACGAACCCCCAGCCGGTCAGCCGCTCGGAGCCGGGAATCTCGGCGGCGAGCACCCGCGCCGCCCTCCGGGGCAGTGCCGCGGCGAGGGCGACCCGCTCCTCACCGGTGAGCTGGCGCCCCAGGGCGGCCAGCACCGTGCGGGTGACCTCCTCGGCCCTTTCCCGGGTGGAGTAGAGGCCGTCGTACCGCACCGCCTCGATCAGCTCGTCGTACGTCATACCGGGCTCCTGCCGCCCCGGGCGACGCTGCTGGAACATGGGTGTGAAGGTGCCTTTCTCGTGAAGGGGTGGGGATGCGTCAGGCGGTCAGCTGGCGGGGCGCGCCCGTCCCCTCGCTGATCTTGATCTTGCGCGGCTTGGCCTTCTCCGAGATCGGCAGGCGCAGGGTGAGGACCCCCGCGTCGTACGAGGCGTCGATCCCCTCGGTGTCGAGGGTGTCCCCGAGGATGAGCTGACGGGTGTGGAGGCCGGAGGGGCGCTCCGAGGCGATCATCTCGGCGCCCTCGGGGGCCGGGGAGCGGCGCTCGGCGCGGACGGTCAGCACATTGCGCTCGACATCGAGGTCGATGGTGTCCGGATCGATGCCCGGGAGATCGAAGTGGACGACGAACTCGTCGCCCGCGCGGTAGGCGTCCATCGGCATGGCGGCCGGCCGTACGGCGGTGCCGAGCATCTGCTGGGACAGTCGGTCGAGCTCCCGGAAGGCGTCGGTGCGCATGAGCATCACAGATCACTCCTTTTCGTATCGCGCTGCGTGCGATGCCCTATGCCTTTTTATATAGCGCGACCGACATTAAGTTGACAACCCCACGCTCAATGCGGGGCCTGACCTGCGTCGACCGCGCCTTCCCAGTACGGCTCGCGCAGCCGCCGCTTGTAGAGCTTGCCGTTGGGGTCGCGCGGCATCTCGGCAATGAAATCCACCGACTTGGGGCATTTGTACCTGGCGAGCCGGGTGGTGCAGTGGGCGAGGATCTCCTCGGCCAGGCCGGGCCCCGGCGCATGCCCCTCGGCGGGCTCCACGACCGCGATGACCTGCTCGCCCCAGTCCTCGTGGGGGATCCCGAAGGCGGCGGCGTCGGCGACGGCCGGATGGGTGAGCAGCGCGGCCTCGATCTCGGCGGGGTAGATGTTGACCCCGCCGGAGATGATCAGGTCGATCTTGCGGTCGCGGAGATAGAGATAGCCGTCCTCGTCCAGGAGGCCGAGGTCGCCGACGGTGAAGAAGTCGCCGATGCGGTTCTTCTCGGTCTTGGACCTGTCCTTGTGGTAGGCGAAGCCCCCGGTGCTCATCTTCATGTAGACGGTGCCGAGTTCACCGGCCGGGAGCCGGGTTCCCTCGTCGTCGAAGATGGCGATCTCGCTGATCGGCCAGGGGCGGCCGACGGTCCCCGGCTTCTTCAGCCAGTCCTCGGCGGTGGCGAAGGCGCCGCCGCCCTCGCTGGCCGCGTAGTACTCCTCGACACAGCCGCCCCACCAGTCGATCATTCCCCGCTTGACGTGGTCGGGGCAGGGCGCGGCGCCGTGGATGGCGTGGCGCATCGACGAGACGTCGTACGAGCGCTTGACCTCGTCGGGGAGGGCGAGCAGCCGGTGGAACTGGGTGGGCACCATATGGGTGTGGGTACAGCGGTGGGTGTCGATCAGGCGCAGCATCTCCTGGGGCGTCCACTTGTCCATGAGCACCAGGGGATGGCCGATGTGCAGCGACGAGCTCGCGAACTGCAGGACGGCGGTGTGGTAGAGCGGTGAGCACACCAGATGGACGTGGTCGGGCTCCTCGGCGCGCGGCCTGATGCCGAAGAACCGCAGGAAGCCGCCGAGGTGGCTCTCCTCGGGGAGCTTTCCGGTCAGCGCACGGCGGATGCCGCGCGGCCGGCCCGTGGTGCCGGAGGTGTAGTTCATCACCCAGCCCAGCTCCCGGTCGGCGGGCGGCTCCTCCGGCTGCCCCTCGAGGAGTTCGGCGTACGGGCGGAAGCCGTCGATGGCGCCGACCGCGTAGCGGTGGGACGCGGGCAGCCCGGCCTCGTCGGCGGCCGCGGCGGCCTGCCCGCCGTAGCGCTCATGGGCGATCAGCACCTTGGCGCCGGAGTCGGAGACGATCCAGGCGATCTCGGGGCCGACCAGATGGTGGTTGACCGGCACCAGGTAGAGCCCGGCCTGGGTGGCGGCGAGCGCGGCGACGAAGAACTCCACCCCGTTGGGCAGGACGACCGCCAGGGCGTCGCCGCGGCGCAGTCCGGCGGCGCGCAGCCCGCCGACGAGCCGGTTGCACGCGCTGTGCAGCCGCCCGGCGGTCCACTCCTCGCCGTCCGGGGCGATGAGCACGGTGCGGTCGGGCTCGAGCGCGGCCTGGGCCCAGAAGCCGTTGGGTGTAGGGGACATGGCGGTCCGGTCCTCCTTCTGACGGCGGGGTCAGGGGAATGTCGAACAGGGGTGGACGGGGTGGTGGAACGGGGGTGTGCGGGGCGGGCGCGGTCAGACGCGTCCGGCGATGCGGTTGACGCGGTCGATGGCGCGCTCGAAGCCGCGGGTCAGCTCGTCGAAGACCGCTCGCACCGGGCGGACGGAGTCCATCCGGCCGACGATCTGGCCGACCGGCGTCCCGAGCAGCGGCTCCACCTCGTACTTCTGGATGCGCGAGACGGCCTCGGCCACCAGCAGCCCCTGGAGCGGCATGGGCAGCGGACCCGGGCCGTCCGGGTCCTCCCACGCGTCGGTCCACTCGGTGCGCAGTTGGCGGGCGGGTTTGCCGGTGAGGGCGCGGGAGCGCACGGTGTCCCCGGATCCGGCCGCCAGCAGCTTGCGGGTGAGGGCCGCCGAATGCAGTTCGGCCTCCTCGGTGGTGAGCCAGAGGGAGCCGATCCACACGCCCTGGGCGCCCAGCGCCAACCCGGCGGCGATCTGCTCACCGCTGCCGATGCCGCCCGCGGCGAGCACCGGCAGCGGGTCCACGGCCCGCACCACCTCGGGGGTGAGCACCATGGAGGCGATCTCGCCGGTGTGGCCGCCCGCCTCATAGCCCTGGGCGACGATGACATCGAGCCCCGCCTCCTTGTGGTGGAGGGCGTGGCGGGCGCTGCCCGCGAGGGCGGCCACCAGGATGCCGTGGTCATGGGCGCGGGCCACGACATCGGCCGGGGGTGAGCCCAGGGCGTTGGCCAGGAGTTTCACGGGGTAGTCGAAGGCCACGTCGAGCTGGCCGCGGGCCACCTGCTCGAGCCAGCCGGTGATCCGCCAGCCGGACGCCTCGCCCTCGGCGAGCTCGGGGACGCCGTGCTTGGCGAGGGTGTCCCGGACGAAGGCGCGGTGGCCCTCGGGGATCATCGCCTCGATATCGGCCTCGGTGACCCCCTCCACCTTCTTCGCGGGCATCACGACGTCCAGGCCGTACGGTCTGCCGTCGGTGTGCGCCTCCATCCAGTCGAGGTCGCGGGCCAGCTCCTCGCCCGCGCCGTAGCGGACCGCGCCGAGCACACCGAAGCCGCCGGCCCTGCTGATCGCCGCGGCCACGGCGGGGAACGGCGTGAAACCGAAGACGGCGTGCTCGACACCCAGCCTTGTGCTCAGCTCCGTCTGCATGGGCGGCAGGATGCCGCAGGGCGCCGGACGAAGGAAGAGTTTTTCTGACGCTACGTCAGATTCGGAGCAAGAAAACCGCGCACCGGGCCGTCCGGAGGGACCGCGGGGGGCTCCCGGGGGTCACTTCTCCAGCACCGCCATGGCCGCGTTGTGCCCGGGGATTCCGCTCACCCCGCCGCCGCGCACCGCGCCCGCGCCGCACAGCAGCACATTGGCGTGGCGCGTCTCCACGCCCCAGCGGCCGGTGCCCTCCTGGGCGTACGGGAAGGCCAGGTCCCGGTGGAAGATGTTGCCGCCGGGCAGCCGCAGGTCGGCGTCCAGGTCCAGCGGGGTCTTGGCCTCGATGCACGGCCGCCCGTCGGCGTCATGCGCCAGACAGTCGGTGATCGGCTCGGCCAGATGGGCGTCCAGCTCCGCGAGGGTGGCGCGCAGCAGCGCGGTGCGCGCCGCGTCGTTGTCCTCGGTGAACAGCCGGGCGGGGGTGTGCAGTCCGAACAGGGTCAGGGTCTGATAGCCCTCGCGCGCGAGCTCCGGGCCGAGGATCGACGGATCGGTCAACGAGTGGCAGTAGATCTCCGACGGCGGCCGGTGCGGCAGCTCCCCTGCGGCCGCCTGGTGGTACGCCTCCTCCAGGGCGCCGTACCCCTCGGCGATGTGGAACGTCCCGGAGAACGCCTCGCGCGGGTCCACCTCGCGGTCGCGCAGCGCGGGCAGCCTGCGCAGCAGCATGTTCACCTTGAGCTGCGCCCCTTCGGCGGGCGGCGCGGGCGGCTCCTCGCCCAGCAGCCGGGCCAGCTCGCGCGGTGCGGCCCCGACGAGCACGTGCCGGGCGGCCGCGGTGCCCTCCCCCGCCTCGCCCTCGTACCGCACCT
Organism: Streptomyces yongxingensis; assembly: GCF_055597465.1. Taxonomy (NCBI): domain Bacteria; kingdom Bacillati; phylum Actinomycetota; class Actinomycetes; order Kitasatosporales; family Streptomycetaceae; genus Streptomyces; species Streptomyces yongxingensis. The sequence goes on along the minus strand of NZ_CM145717.1, from coordinate 9,405,363 downwards.
CCGCCGAGGTGCCGTCGGTGGCGATCGACGTGACCTCACGCCCGGTCGCGATCCGCGCGCCCGCCGCGCGGGCGGCGTCGGCGAGGGCGTCGGTGAGCGCGCCCATGCCGCCGACGGGCACGTCCCAGTCGCCGGTGCCGCCGCCGATCACGTGGTAGAGGAAGCAGCGGTTCTGACGCAGCGACGGGTCGTGGGCCCGCGCGAAGGTGCCGATGAGCGCGTCGGTGAGGACCACGCCCCGGACGAGGTCGTCGTCGAACGCGGCCTCGATCGCCTCCCCCAGCGGCCGCTCGAACAGCGCCTGCCACGCCGCGTCGTCCCCGATCCGCGCCCGCAGCTCCTCCCGGCTGGGCAGCGGCTCGGTCAGCGTGGGAAAGACCCGCTCGGCGACGCGCTGGGTCATGCCGTAGAACCGCTCCCAGGACGCGTACTCCCGGTCCGACCCGGTCAGCCGCTCGAACGCGGCGCGCGTCCGGCCGGTGGCGGCGGTGTCCACCAGCAGCCCGGTGGGGCGCCCGCCCCGGACGTCGGGCGTGTACGAGGACACCGCGCGCTTGCGCACCGCGAAGCGCAGTCCGAGGTCGTCGACGATCCGCCGCGGCAACAGGCTGACCAGGTAGGAGTAGCGCGACAGCCGTGCGTCCACCCCGGGATAAGGCCGCGCGGACACGGCCGCGCCACCGGTGTGGCCGAGGCGCTCGAGCACCAGCACGCTCCGCCCGGCGCGGGCGAGGTACGCGGCGGCGACCAGACCGTTGTGACCACCGCCGACGATGACGACGTCGTACGCATCGCTGTGAGACATGCCCTCTGGTTAGCACGCGGTGATCGCCGGGGCCAGGCCGCACCGGGGGCAGCTCCGGGGCCAGGCCGCCGGGGGGGGGGGACGCCTGCCGCGAGGCCGCCGGGGCACGTCTGCCGCCAGACCGGAGGGACGACTGCCGCCAGACCGCCGGGGTCACGCCTGCCGTGCCCGCCGCCCCGCCGTGTCGGCCCTCTCGGCCGTGTCGGCCGCGTCGGCCGTCTCGTCGCCGCGGTGGCCCAGCCGCTCCAGGCAGTGTGCCTCGTCGCCGCGGCTGACGAGGGTGTCGGGATGGTCGGGACCGAGGACGCGGACGCGGGAGCGGGTCACCCGGCGGTAGCCGGCCAGCGCGTCCGACCAGCGGCCGAGCCAGCCCAGGGCGACGGCCACCTCACGACGGCTGACCAGGGTGTCCGGGTGGTCCGGGCCCAGGGCGCGCTCGCGCAGGGCGCAGACCTCCCGCGCCTCGGCGAGCGCCTCCTCCCAGCGGCCGAGCCGACCGAGGCCGACGCCGAGGCCGTGCCGGGCGCGCAGGGTCTCCGGATCGGCCGGGCCCTGGGCGCGGGTGCGGTCCTCGACCAACGCGCGGTAGACCTCGAGGGCCTCCTCGCCCCGGCCCAGCAGACCCAGACCGACGCCGATCTCGTAACGGGCGGCGAGGGTGTCGGGGTGGTGGGGGCCGAGGACGCGGGCGCGGGCGGCGGCCACCTCGCGGAAGATGCCCAGGGCCTCGCCCCAGCGGTCGAGGCGGCCGAGGGCGCACGCCACCTCGTAGCGGGTGACCAGCGTGTCGGGGTGGTCGGGGCCCAGCACCCGGGCGCGGGCCGCGGCCACCCGCTCCGCCATCCGGTACGCCTCCGCCCGGCGCCCCAGACAGCCCAGGTTGAAGGCGAGGTTGTGGCGGCAGCGCAGGGTGTCGGGGTGGTCGGCGCCCATGGTCCGCTCGCGGGCGGCGAGCACGGCGGTGTAGACGTCCTGGGCCTCGGTGAAGCGGCCGAGGCGGCCCAGGGTGAACGCGGTCTCCTGGCGGGCGGCGAGGGTGTCCGGATGGTCGGGGCCCAGGACGCGCCGACGGCCCGCGGCGACCCGCTCGTACTCGCGCAAGCCGTCGCCGGGACGGCCCAGGACCCCGAGGGCGAAGGCGATCTCGTAGCGGCTGGCGAGGGTGTCGGGGTGATCGGCGCCGAGCGCGTGCTCGCGCTCGGCGGCCACCGCGCGGTGGGTTTCCACGGCCTCCGCCCAGCGGCCCGCCCGCCCCAGGTCCAGCCCGGCGCGGTGCCGCTCGGCGAGTCGGGCCCGTACCCCGGGCGGGGTCGACGGGGTGGGACGCACCGTGACGCGGCCGCCGGTCCAGGCGCCGGTGAGCGCGGCCGTCGCGTCGGGCGGGGTCGCCGACAGCAGTCCCGCACCGCCGGTGTGCGCCGTGGACCCGGTGGTCATGCGGCGGGCCCAGGCCGGGAGGCGGGGAGCCGGCGGCCCGGCGGTCAGCAGGCCCGGAGCAAGCGGTCCCCCGGCCGGGAGCGCGCCGCGCGGCCCGGGGAACGGCGGCGGCCGCCGGGATACCCGCCCCGGGGCGATCCGCCCGGCGAACTCGGCGGCGTCGGGGGGACGGTCCTCCGGGGCCTTGGCCAGCAGGTCGAGGACGGCGCGCTCGAACCGCTCGGGGAGTTCGGGCCGGTGGCGGCGCGGCGGGGCGGGCGGGGTGTGGCGGTGGCCGACGAGGATCGCCCAGGCGTCGTCGAGGGCGAACGGCGGCGCCCCGGTGGCCAGTTCGTAGAGCACACAGCCCAGCGAGTACAGATCGCTGCGGTGGTCGACCGGGTCGCCCGCGATCTGCTCGGGCGACATGTAGTGCGGGGTGCCCATGGCGACGCCGGTGCCGGTGAGCCGGGAGGTGAAGCCGACGTCATCGCCGAGGCGGGCGATGCCGAAGTCGCAGAGCTTCACGGTTCCGTCGGTGAGCCGCATGATGTTGGCCGGCTTCAGATCGCGGTGCACCACGCCCTGGTCATGGGTGTAGGCGAGGGCCTCGGCCACCTGTCCGGCGATGTCCAGCACCTCGGGGACCGGCAGCGGCCGGCGCGCGTTGTCGCCCAGCAGCCGGCCGAGGTCACGGCCCTCCAGCAGCTCCATGACCAGGTAGAGCACGCCCTCGTACTCGCCGAAGTCATGCACCACGGTGACCCCGCGGTGCTGCAGCGCGGCGGCGACCCGCGCCTCCCGGCGGAAGCGCTCGCGCACCACACCGGTGAACGAGGGGTCGTGCCGCGACCCCAGCGGCTTGAGGCATTTGACGGCGACGCGGCGGCCGAGCGACTCGTCCCGCGCCCGCCACACCTCGCCCATTCCGCCGCGCCCGATCCGGTCCAGCAGCCGATACCGGCCCTGGATCAGCCTGATGTCCGCCATGCTCCCCCTGCCTCGGCGGAAGTCACCTCCCGCCGCCCCCGTGGAGACCGGCCGTGAACGGCCGCGCCCCCGTCGCATCCCCGCTGTCCAGTATGGCCGCGTTTCTGCGCAGTTTGTAGGGCGAGGGGCGGCTGCCCGGGCCGAGCCGTTCGACCGCCCGCATGATGTGCTTCGGCGGTAGCTGCCAGCGGGCCGTGGGAGGGATGCAGCGCAGCGCCCTGCCCATCGCCCGCAGCCTGCGGGTGACCACCCGCGGCGGGGGCGCCGGGCGCCCGTAGAGCGCATGGGCGTACGGGGGCAGGGTCCCGTAGGCGAGCGAGGCGAAGCGCCCCCAGATCACCTCGCGCGCCGGGACGAGCAGGGCATGGACCGGGGGCCGCCGCAGAAAGGCGTCCACCTCGCGGGCCTCCGGGGTGGCGGCGAGTTCGGGGCGCACCGTCGCGAAGTACGCGGCGAGCGCCGCCGTATCGGCCGGTACGTCGGCGGGGTCGAGGCCGACCAGCCGGGCGGACACCACGTTCTCGGCGACATAGGCGTCCGCCTGGGCGTCGGTGAGCGGATAGCCGGAGCGCCGCATCACATGGAGGTAGGAGTCGATCTCGGCGCAGTGCACCCACAGCAGCAGCTCGGGCTCGTCGACGCCGTGCCGGACCCCGGTGACCGGGTCGGTCAGGGAGAGCCTGTGGTGAATGCCCCGGACCTTGGCGCCCGCCCGCTCGGCCGCCTCGGTGGTGCCGTAGGTGATGGTGGCGACGAACCGCGCGGTGCGCAGCAGCCGTCCCCAGGCATCCTTGCGGAAGTCGGAGTTCTGGGTGACGCCGCGCACCGCGAGCGGATGCAGCGCCTGGAGGTACAGGGCGCGCACGCCCGCGATCCACATCACCGGGTCGCCGTGCATCTGCCAGGTGACCGACCGGGGGCCGTAGAGCCCCGGGTCGCCGTCCGATCCGCCCCGCCGTATGGCCGCCGCCATGGCCACCACCTCCCGGCGGCCAGCCTAAGCGCTCCGCTGGAAGCCCCTGACCTGCCGTCGATCGTCCGCGGCGCCGTCGTGGCCGGTCACCGACCTGCCTGGGCTCGTCGGGCCCCGGGCGGGGAAGGACTCACTTCTTGAGCGGCTGGGTGAAGCGCAGCAGATTGCCGGCGGGGTCGCGGAAGGCGCAGTCGCGGACACCATAGGGCTGGTCCATGGGCTCCTGCAGCACTTCGCCGCCCGCGGTGCTGATGCGCTCGAAGGTGGCGTCGCAGTCGTCCGTGGCGAACAGGACGCCGCGCAGCAGGCCCTTGGCCATCAGCTCGGCCATGGCCTGCTTGTCGTCCTGCGAGGCGTTCGGGTCGGCGAGCGGCGGCTCCAGGACGATGTTCACGTCCGGCTGCGAGGGCGACCCGACCGTCACCCAGCGCATCCCCTCGAACCCGACGTCATTGCGCACCTCGAGGCCGAGCACATCGCGGTAGAAGGCGATCGCCTTGTCGTGGTCGTCGACGGCGATGAAGCATGTGGAAAGGGTGATGTCCATACCGCTCACGCTACGGCCGGGCGGCGGGGCTCGCTTCTCCGTTCCTGACCGGCCGGGTATGGATCTTGGCCATGCACGCCGGGATGGCGGCCCCGTCATCATGGCTCCGGGCCCGGTAGCCGCTCGGGCTCTCGCCGACCAACTGTGTGAAGCGCGAGCTGAACGACCCCAGCGAGGTACAGCCGACCGCGATGCAGACCTCGGTCACCGTGAGGTCGCCGCGTCGCAGCAGCGCCTTGGCCCGTTCGATGCGGCGGGTCATCAGATAGCTGTACGGGGTCTCGCCGAAGGCGGCGCGGAAGCTGCGGGAGAAATGGCCCGGCGACATCAGGGCGCCCCGCGCCAGCGCCGGGACGTCGAGCGGCTCGGCGTAGTCGCGGTCCATCCGGTCGCGGGCCCGCCGCAGCCGGACGAGGTCATCGAGATCCTGCCGTTTCACCGGCTCAGTTTCCCACAGCGGGGGCCGGTGCGGACCACGGGCGACGGTCGTCCGGACCGATCAGGAATGGAGAAGCCCCGGTCAGGGAGGCGTGGCTAGCGTCTGTGCCATGGACCTCACCATTCACTGGACCTTCCTTCCGCATGACGACCCGGACGCCTCCCTGGCCTTCTACCGCGACACCCTCGGCTTCGAGGTGCGCAACGACGTCGGGGACGGCGGGATGCGCTGGATCACGGTCGGCCCCGCCGGCCGGCCCGGGACATCCATCGTCCTGGAGCCTCCGGCCCTCGGCCCCGGCATCACCGACGACGAGCGCCGCACCATCGTCGAGATGATGGCCAAGGGCAGCTACGCCCGTATCACCCTGGCCACCGCCGACCTCGACGGCGTCTTCGAGCGGGTGCGGACCAGCGGCGCCGAGGTCGTCCAGGAGCCGACCGCGCAGCCGTACGGAATCCGCGACTGCGCCTTCCGCGACCCCGCGGGCAACATGATCCGCATCAACGAGCTGCGCTGAGCCGTACCGCGAGAACTGCCATGACCTGCGATTCGGACGTATTGTTCGAAGCCGGTCAGGTCGATTCGGGCGACACCGGCGGGGGCCGCGCGGGCGGCCTCCGCCCGAACAGATGGAGACACGATGAGCAGGGCCACGGACACGGACACGCGGTCGCCTGAACCCCATGCCGCCGACAGCCACGATCTGATCCGGGTGCACGGCGCGCGCGAGAACAACCTCAAGGACGTCAGCATCGAGATCCCGAAGCGCCGGCTGACGGTGTTCACCGGCGTCTCGGGCTCGGGCAAGAGCTCGCTGGTGTTCGACACCATCGCCGCGGAATCACAGCGGCTGATCAACGAGACCTACAGCGCCTTCCTCCAGGGCTTCATGCCGAACCTGGCGCGCCCCGAGGTCGATGTGCTCGACGGGCTGACCACCGCCATCACCGTCGACCAGCAGCGGATGGGGTCCGACCCCCGCTCCACCGTGGGCACCGCCACCGACGCCAACGCGATGCTGCGCATCCTCTTCAGCCGGCTCGGCACACCGCACATCGGCCCGCCCGCCGCGTACTCCTTCAACGTGGCCTCGGTCTCGGCGACCGGTGGCTTCACGGTCGACCGCGGGGCCGACAAGACGAAGACCGAGAAGGTGAGCTTCAGCCGCACCGGCGGCATGTGCACCCACTGCGAGGGCCGGGGCACGGTCTCCGACATCGACCTCACCCAGCTCTACGACGACTCCAAGTCGCTCTCCGAGGACCCGTTCACCATCCCCACCTACACCGGGGACGGCTGGGTCGTACGGGTCATCTCCGAGTCGGGCTTCTTCGACAAGGGCAAGCCGATCCGCGAGTACACCAAGAAGGAGCGGCACGACTTCCTCTACCGCGAGCCGACCAAGGTGAAGATCAACGGGGTCAACCTCACCTACGAGGGGCTGATCCCGAAGCTCCAGAAGTCGTTCCTGTCCAAGGACCGGGAGTCGATGCAGCCGCACATCCGGGCCTTCGTGGACCGGGCGGTCACCTTCGCCGAGTGTCCCGAGTGCGACGGCACCCGGCTCAGCGAGTCGGCCCGGTCCTCGAAGATCGGCGAGGTCAACATCGCCGACGCGTGCGCGATGGAGATCCGCGACCTGGCCGACTGGGTCCGCGGGCTCCAGGAGCCGTCGGTGGCGCCGCTGCTCACCAAGCTCCAGCACACCCTGGACTCGTTCGTGGAGATCGGCCTCGGCTATCTCTCGCTGGACCGGGCCTCGGGCACGCTCTCCGGTGGCGAGGCGCAGCGCACCAAGATGATCCGCCACCTCGGCTCCTCGCTCACCGACGTGACGTACGTCTTCGACGAGCCCACCATCGGTCTGCACCCGCACGACATCCAGCGGATGAACAACCTGCTGCTGCGGCTGCGGGACAAGGGCAACACGGTGCTCGTGGTGGAGCACAAGCCGGAGACGATCGCCATCGCCGACCATGTCGTGGACCTCGGCCCCGGCGCCGGGACGGCGGGCGGCACCGTGTGCTTCGAGGGCACCGTCGAAGGGCTGCGGGCGAGCGGCAGCGTCACCGGCCGCCATCTCGACGACCGGGCCACGCTCAAGGAGACGGTCCGCAAGGCCACCGGCCACCTGGAGATCCGCGGCGCGCGGGCGAACAACCTGCGGGACGTCGACGTCGACATCCCGCTCGGGGTGCTCTGCGTCGTCACCGGCGTCGCCGGCTCCGGCAAGAGCTCGCTCGTCCACGGCTCCATCCCGGCCCCGGAGGGTGTGGTCTCGGTGGACCAGACCCCGATCCGGGGCTCGCGCCGGAGCAACCCGGCCACGTACACCGGGCTGCTGGACCCGATCCGCAAGGCGTTCGCGAAGGCCAATGGCGTCAAGCCGGCGCTGTTCAGCGCCAACTCCGAGGGCGCCTGCCCCACCTGCAACGGCGCCGGTGTCATCTACACCGACCTGGCGATCATGCAGAGCGTGGCCACCACCTGCGAGGACTGCGAGGGCAAGCGGTTCAGCCCCTCGGTGCTGGAGTACCACCTCGGCGGCCGTGACATCAGCGAGGTGCTGGCGATGCCGGTGACCGAGGCCGAGGAGTTCTTCGGCAGCGGCGAGGCGCGCACCCCCGCGGCCCACAAGATCCTTCAGCGGATGACGGACGTCGGACTCGGCTATCTCACCCTCGGCCAGCCGCTCACCACACTGTCCGGTGGCGAGCGGCAGCGGCTCAAGCTGGCCGTGCACATGGCCGACAAGGGCGGGGTCTACGTCCTCGACGAGCCGACCACCGGGCTGCACCTCGCCGATGTCGAGCAGCTGCTCGGTCTGCTGGACCGGCTCGTGGACTCCGGCAAGTCGGTCATCGTCATCGAGCACCACCAGGCCGTCATGGCGCACGCCGACTGGATCGTCGACCTCGGTCCCGGCGCAGGGCACGACGGTGGGCGCGTCGTCTTCGAGGGCACCCCGGCCGACCTCGTGGCCGCCCGGTCCACCCTCACCGGTGAGCACCTCGCGGAGTACGTCGGCGGCTGACCGGGGCAGCCTACATCGGCACCGGGATCCTTACGGGAAGCGCCGCCGTGCGGCGGCTCAGCGGCGCACCCGTGGCATCCCCAGCCCGATCCAGGAGATGATCTCCCGCTGGATCTCGTTGTTGCCGCCGCCGAAGGTGAAGACGACGCTGCTGCGGTAGCCGCGCTCCAGCTCTCCGTGGAGGACCTCGCCCGCCGAGCCCTCCTTGAGCGGACCGGCGGCGCCGACGATCTCCATCAGCCAGGCGTAGGCGTCGCGGCGCGCCTCGGAGCCGTACACCTTGACGGCGGAGGCGTCCTGCGGGGTGAGGGCCTCCCGTTCGAGGGCCTCGACCATCTGCCAGTTGAGCAGCTTCATGGCGTCCAGCCGGGCGTGGGTGCGGGCCAGCCGGGCGCGCACCCAGCCCAGGTCGATCACCCGGCGGCCGTCGGGGAGCTTGGTGTCGGCGGCCCACTGGCGGACGCCGCGCAGGGCGCGGATGGCCATGGTGCCGTGGGCGGCGAGGGTGACCCGCTCGTAGTTGAGCTGGGTGGTGATCATGCGCCAGCCCTCGTTCTCCGCGCCGACGCGGCGGGTGGCCGGGACGCGGATGTTCTCGTAGTAGCTGGCGGTGGTGTCGTGGGAGGCGAGGGTCTTGATGAGGGTGGAGGAGTAGCCGGGGTCGTCGGTCGGGACCAGCAGGATGCTGATGCCCTTGTGGGGTTTGGCGTCGGGGTCGGTGCGGACCGCGAGCCACACCCAGTCGGCGGTGTCGCCGTTGGTGGTCCAGGTCTTCTGGCCGTTGACGACGTAGTCGTCACCGTCGCGCACCGCGCGGGTCTTGAGGGAGGCGAGGTCGGTACCGGCGTCCGGCTCGCTGTAGCCGATCGCGAAGTCGATCTCGCCGGAGAGGACCCTGGGCAGGAAGTACGCCTTCTGCTCCTCGGTGCCGTACCGCATGATCGTCGGCCCGACCGTGTTGAGCGCCATCAGCGGCAGCGGCACCCCGGCCTGGGCCGCCTCGTCGAAGAAGATGAACTGCTCGACCGGGCCGAGCCCGCGCCCGCCGTACTCCTGTGGCCAGCCCACCCCCAGCCAGCCGTCGGTGCCGAGCCGGCGGATGGTCTCGCGGTAGAACCGCTTCTGCCCGGTGGAGTCGGCATAGCGGGCGTAGGCGTCATCGGGGACCAGTTCGGCGAAGTACGCGCGCAGCTCATCGCGCAACCGCCGCTGATCAGGGGTGTATTCGAGGTCCACGGCCCCTCCTGGAGTCTCGCGTGCGCCATGACGGCGGGCTGGGAGCGTCCTGGGATCGAGGGGCACGGTAGAACGTGTTCCAACAATACGGAAGGGCCGTGGACCGGGCCGTCGGCCCGGTCCACGGCCCCAGACAGGCCCTAGGTCTCAGCCCTCCGCCCGGGGCGGGGTGTCGTCGCCGCCCGGCCGTACGACCCGTACCGGCTGGCCCGGACGCCAGGTGCGCAGCACCAGCTGCCCGTTCTCCAGGGCGGTGTGCACCACCTCGGTCACCTCGGCGCGGAAGAGGTGGAAGGGCTCGGGCGGCCGGATCTCCTCGACGAAGCGGGCGATCGTCTCGGGGTCGGTCACCTCGACCGCCCGGCCGCTCACCCGTACGTCGCCCTCGGCCAGGTCCTCGCTCGGGCCGGGGTTGGCCTGCACCGAGAACCGCGGATCGCGGCGCAGGTCCAGCGCCTTGCGCGACTCCGGCATCATGCCGAGCCACAACTCGCCGGAGAGGAAGTTCACTTCGAGCGGGGTCACCCGCGGGGAGCCGTCCTGGCGCAGGGTGGCCAGCACATGGTGGCGGTAGCGCCGGAAGCGGTCCTGGGCGTAGTCGGCGAAGGCGGGCTCGGCCGCCGCGAATCCGGCCCAGCTGGTGGTCGGGTAGGTCATCGTCATGGCGCCCATGCTCGGACCGTTTCCGGACGTCTCCTGTCGGGATTTCCGGGCTTCCCACTCCCGCGCCTGGTCCGGTGGCAGATACGCGTTCCACTCGGTGCCCGGCAGCGGATAGGCGACCCAGGTGCGGGCGTAGGCCGGGGGCCGGGCCCGGCCGCGCCGCAACAGCAGCGCGGTCGGTTCCCGGGCGGCGCGGCGCAGCAGCGCGGGCAGGGTGGTGGACCGGTTGTTCCCGCTGGTCTGGGCGGAGGAGCAGCCGGCGTGGTACGCGACGGGCAGGGCGCGGTCGCCGGTCACCAGGCAGGGCGGCCGCAGCCCCAGCCGCTGGAGCCCCTTGGCGGCGGTGCGATAGCGGCCGGTGGTGGTGTCGGACTGCTCGGCGGTGTGGTTGAGGACGACGACCTGGCTCGCCAGATGGAGCGTGATGATCACCCCGAGGGCGACCGCCAGGTGCTGCGGTGAGCGCGCGGCCCGTACGGCGCGGAACACCAGCCCGGCGATCGGCAGCGCCAGCAGCGCGTAGGCGGGCATCAGGAAGCGCGGTGCGGAGTAGCCGATGAGCAGCAGATAGGGCAGGGCGAGGGTGGCCGCGCAGGCGACGGGCAGCACGGTGAGCGGTACGGCGGGCGGCCGGGCGGCCGGGCGGCCGAGCCCCACCCGCACCCGGCGCAGCTCCTGGCGGTCGCGCAGGGTGGTGTGTACGGCCAGGAGGGTCAGCACGGGCAGCGCCAGCCACCACACGGTCAGCTCCGGGTGGCGCAGCGGCACCTCGCAGGGACGGCACAGCTGGGGCCCGTTGAGGCTGCGCAGCGCGGCCCCGACGCTGAAGTGGAGACCCATGCCGCCCTCGACGTCGCTGGAGGCGGCCAGCCGCTCCCCGATGCCGCCGAAACGGTCGTACGCCTCCCCGATCCACTGGGCGGCGCCGAGCAGCGGTCCGCCGATCAGCGGAAGCAGGGCGGGCCGCCAGGTGCGCACCCCGATCGCGCCGATCAGCAGCGGCAGGGTGAGCCATCCCCCGTCGGGGGTGCGCACCAGGGTGACGCCCGCGAGGACGGCGCCCAGCCACCAGCGGGCGTTCGGTTCGTCCGGCACCCGGAGGAACCAGCCGACGGCGGCGACGGCGCCGATCGCCACCCAGAGGTTGGGCATCACCGCGGGCCCGCTGATCTGGGTGATCCACAGCCCCGAGAACAGCAGCGCGGCCAGGGCCACCTGGGGCGCGGGCAGCAGCCGGGTCCAGACCCGGAAGGCGCCGTAGAGCGCGCCCGCGGACAGCAGCATCAGCAGGATCCGCAGCGCCGGAATGGAGTCGGTGGCGGACACGACGGGCGCGACCAGGAGACTGACGCCGCGCGAGCGGGGTGCGCTGAAGTACGCGGGCGGGGTCCGCGGATCGACCTGGGAGACATACACGGACTCGTCCCAGCCCAGCGCGTGGCCGGTGTGCGGGATCACCATGGCGAGCTGGACCACGGCGTATCCGATGGCGACCAGCCCGAGCCAGGGGGCCGGACGGCGGTACCGCTGCGGCGGGCGGGGCTGGGGGCGCGGGGGCAGGACGGCGGCCGCCGATGCGGCAGTATTCTCCATGCGCGCACCATATGATGTCTATGTACCTTTTTCGTCCTATTAGGCCGTTCGGCTCAGTGTCCAAGGGGTGCCTTGGGCGCGGCGGATCCGTACGCTGTTGCAGCGGTGCACACCCCCATCCGGCGGAGGACGGACACACCTATGAAAATGCTCATCAACGTCCCCGAGACCGTGGTCGCCGACGCCCTGCGCGGACTGGCCGCCTGCCACCCCGAGCTGATCGTCGACGTCGACAACCGGGTGATCGTCCGGCGGGACGCACCGATCGAGGGCAAGGTGGGACTGGTCTCCGGTGGCGGCTCGGGGCACGAACCGCTGCACGGCGGCTTCGTGGGGCCCGGCATGCTCGACGCCGCCTGCCCCGGCGAGGTGTTCACCTCCCCGGTGCCGGATCAGATGGTGCGCGCGGCGGCCGCGGTGGACAGCGGCAAGGGCGTGCTGTTCATCGTCAAGAACTACACGGGCGACGTGCTCAACTTCGACATGGCCGCCGAGCTCGCCGAGGACGAGGGCATCCAGGTCGCCAAGGTCCTGGTCAACGACGATGCGGCGGTCACCGACAGCCTCTACACGGCGGGCCGGCGCGGCACCGGGGCCACCCTGTTCGTGGAGAAGATCGCGGGCGCGGCGGCCGACGAGGGCGCGCCGCTGGAGCGGGTGGAGTCGATCGCCCGGCGGGTGAACGAGCTCTCGCGGAGCTTCGGTGTGGCCCTCAGCGCCTGCTCCACCCCGGCCAAGGGCGGCCCCACCTTCGATCTGCCCGCCGGGGAGCTGGAGTTGGGCGTGGGCATCCACGGCGAGCCGGGGCGTGAGCGGCGGGCGATGATGACCTCCCGCGAGATCGCCGACTACGCGGTGGAGGTGGTGGTCGAGGACCTGCGCCCGGACAACCCGGTGCTGCTGCTCGTCAACGGCATGGGGGCGACCCCGCAGCTGGAGCTGTACGGCTTCGCCGCCGAGGTGCACCGGGCGCTCGGCGAGCGCCGGGTGGCGGTGGCGCGTACGCTCGTCGGCAACTACGTCACATCACTCGACATGGCGGGCGCTTCGATCACGCTGTGCCAGGTCGACGAGGACCTCCTGCGGCTGTGGGACGCACCCGTGCGGACCACCGGGCTGCGCTGGGGCGCCTGAGGCCGGCCGGCCCCCGATCCGTACGCTGTCGCCGTTGGCTACACCCCGAGGAGGCGTCTGTGTCCAGCAGTGAACCCGCCGTCGACGACGTGCTCGACACCCCTTTCTTCCTCCGATGGCTCACCGCCGCCGCCACGTCCGTGAGCCGTGAGGCGGCCCGTCTCACCGACCTGGACTCCGCGATCGGCGACGCCGACCACGGAACCAATATGCAGCGCGGCTTCGCCGCCGTGACCGAGGCTCTGGAGAAGGAGCCGCCGGGCTCGCCCGGGGCGACGCTCATCCTGGCCGGGCGCCAGTTGATCTCCAAGGTGGGCGGGGCCTCCGGACCGCTGTACGGGACGCTGCTGCGGCGCGCCGGCAAGGCGCTCGGCGACGCCGAGCAGATCACCCCGCAGCAGCTGGCGGACGCGCTGCGGGCCGGGGTGGACGCGGTGGCGCAGCTCGGCGGCGCCGCGCCCGGCGACAAGACGATGCTGGACGCGCTGCTCCCCGCCGTCGAGGCGCTGGGCGCGGGCACCGGGTCGTTCGCGGCCGCGGGCGAGGCCGCCGAGAAGGGGGCGCTGGCCACCGTGCCGATGCTGGCCCGCAAGGGCAGGGCCAGCTATCTGGGTGACCGCAGCGTCGGCCACCAGGACCCGGGTGCCACCTCGTCGGCGCTGATCATCGGGGCACTGGCGGAGGCGGCCCGATGACCGAGGAGAGCGGGAAGGTCGGCATAGTCCTGGTGTCGCACAGCGCGGCGGTGGCCGACTCCGTCGCCGAGCTGGCGAAGGCGCTGTCCGGCGGCGGCACGGCGCCGGTCCGCGCCGCGGGCGGCACCGCGGACGGCGGCTTCGGCACCAGCCCGGAGCTGATAGCGGAGGCGGCCCAGGCGGTCGACCGGGGCGCCGGAGTGGCGGTCCTGGTGGACCTGGGCAGCGCGGTCCTGGCCGTCAAGGCGCTGCTGGCCGAGGGCGACGAACTGCCCGACGGCACCCGATTGGTGGACGCGCCGCTCGTGGAGGGCGCGGTCGCGGCGCTCGTCACCGCCTCCACCGGGGCGGATGTGGACGCGGTGCTCCAGGCGGCCTCGGAGGCGTACGACTACCGCAAGGTCTGATACCGCCGCGCGCTATTGAACGGGCCCCGCCGGTGACGGCGGGGTCCGTTCCGTCCGCGCCCTGTTCAGTCCGGGCACAGTTCACTCCGCAACGAACACTCCGGGTCCATATCGCGCTGCCGCTTATTTCACTGATACTCGGCGCGTACGGGGCGAGTTGCCCGGTTTCGGACCGCTCCGGGCACGGTGACAGCACCCCGCCCCTTCGGCCGTCAAGTGATAGGCGAGATACCAGAACGGGCTTCCGAATCCGTCGATCTTGCGTCTAGACTGCTCATGTCCGAGTGGGGGGACCGGCGGCATTCAGGGGGAATAAATGGACGTAATTGAGTGTGCCCGCGTACACCTGGCATCCATCGAACCGATGATGTCGACGCGGGTGTCGCAGCGACCGGGGCCCCTTTGCGGCCCGGCCCGGATTCCACGCGCGGAAATGACCCGCCCGCGCCGACCGCACGATTCCCTCAGCGTCTGAACCTTCGCGCCCGTCACGGGCGTTCGATATATCGACCATGGGGCGGCGGTCGTGTCTCACGTCCGCCTTCATGGTGCCGTACAGAGCACGGACGGCAATCCATCTTTTTCCATACAAAGCAAGGGTTTCCGCGTGCCTGTTTTCTTCTCCTTAATCAACGGATTTCGACATTTCGACGTGGAGGAGTCAGTCGCATGACCACACCCACGCTCAGCCCCGGCCGCTTGGATGCGGATGCCGTCCGTGAGTCGGTGGACGTCGTACTCGAAGATTTTCTGACGGCCAAGGCCCGCACCACCCCACAACACCATCTGCCGTATCTCTCCGGGCTGCTCAGGGATTTCCTGTCCGGCGGAAAGCGCATACGGCCCCTGTTGTGTGTCACCGGCTGGCAGGCCGTCGGCGGCGGCGAGGACACCGAGGCGGTGTTCCGGGTGGCCGCCTGTCTGGAGATGTTCCACGCCTTCGCGCTGATCCACGACGACGTCATGGACGACAGCGACACCCGCCGCGGCCGGCCGACCATCCATCGCACCCTGGCCGCGCTGTGCGCCACCGACCGCAGACCCGATCAGATCGAGCGGTTCGGGGTCAGCGGGGCCGTGCTGCTCGGCGACCTCGCCCTCACCTGGTCGGACGAACTCCTGCACTCGGCCGGTCTGACCCCCGTCCAGTTCGACGCCGTACTGCCGCTGCTGTCGGAGATGCGCACCGAGGTGATGCTGGGCCAGTACCTCGATCTGCAGGCCACCGGGGAGCTGACGGACGACGTCGAGGCCACCCTCACGGTCAACCGGTACAAGACCGCCAAGTACACCATCGAGCGTCCGCTGCACGTCGGAGCCGCCGTCGCGGGCGCCGGCCCGGAGGCCATGGAGGCATTCACCGCCTACGCCCTGCCGCTCGGTGAGGCGTTCCAGCTCCGCGACGACCTGCTGGGCGTGTACGGCGATCCGGAGTCGACCGGCAAGTCCCAGCTGGACGATCTGCGGGCCGGGAAGAACACCACCCTGATCGCGCTCGCCCTGCGCGGCTCCGACAGCGCCCAGGCGGCGCGGCTGCGCAGCCTCATCGGCAATCCGCTGCTGGACGAGCGGGACGCCGCGACCATTCAGGAGATCTTCGCCGCCACCACCGCCCGGGAGGCCGTCGAGCAGATGATCGACGACCGCCGGACGCAGGCCCTGCGGGCCCTCGACGACGCCCCATTCACCGCGGACGCGGTCAACGCGCTGAAGCAGATCGCCCGCCTGGCCACTGTGAGGAACTCATGACGACCGGACTTTCCACGGCCGGGGCCCAGGGCATCGGCCGGAACAGCGTCCGCCCGTACCTGGAGGAGTGCACCCGCCGCTTCCAGGAGATGTTCGACCGCCATGTCGTCACCCGGCCCACCAAGGTCGAATTGACCGACGCCGAACTGCGCGAGGTCATCGACGACTGCAACGCGGCGGTGGCTCCCCTCGGCAAATCGGTTTCCGATGAACGCTGGATCTCCTATGTGGGGGTGGTGCTGTGGTCCCAGAGCCCCCGCCATATCAAGGACATGGAGGCGTTCAAGGCCGTCTGCGTCCTGAACTGTGTGACGTTCGTGTGGGACGACATGGATCCCGCACTCCACGACTTCGGTCTCTTCCTGCCCCAGCTCCGCAAGATCTGCGAGAAGTACTACAGCCCCGAGGACGCGGAGGTCGCGTACGAGGCGGCGCGTGCCTTCGTCACCAGTGACCATATGTTCCGCGACTCGCCCATCAAGGCGGCGCTGTGCACCACGTCCCCGGAGCAGTATTTCCGTTTCCGGGTGACCGACATCGGCGTCGACTTCTGGATGAAGATGTCGTATCCGATCTACCGGCATCCGGAGTTCACCGAACACGCCAAGACGAGCCTGGCCGCGCGGATGACCACCCGGGGACTCACCATCGTCAACGACTTCTACTCCTATGACCGCGAGGTCTCCCTGGGCCAGATCACCAACTGTTTCCGGCTCTGCGATGTGAGCGATGAGACGGCGTTCAAGGAGTTCTTCCAGGCCCGGCTCGATGACATGATCGAGGACATCGAGTGCATCAAGGCGTTCGACCAGCTGACGCAGGACGTCTTCCTCGATCTGATCTACGGCAACTTCGTCTGGACCACCAGCAACAAGCGCTACAAGACGGCCGTCAACGACGTCAACTCCCGCATCCAGTGAGGGAACGGGGATCCGTGACTCCCGCGAAGAGCTCCGCACAGCCGGAGCGCTCCTGGACCACCGGCACGGCACCCGGCTCGGTGCCGCTGCTGGGGCACACCCTGGCGCTCTGGCGCCGTCCGCTGCAGTTCCTGGCCTCCCTGCCCGCCCACGGCGATCTGGTCGAGGTCAGGCTGGGGCCCAGCCGCGCCTATCTGGCCTGCCATCCCGAGCTGGTCCGCCAGGTGCTGCTCAATCCCCGGGTGTTCGACAAGGGCGGGGTCTTCGACAAGGCGCGGCAGCTGCTCGGGAACAGCCTCTCGGTCTCCCGGGGCGAGGACCACCGCTACCAGCGGCGGATGATCCAGCCCGCGTTCCACACCCCGAAGATCGCCGCCTACACCGCCGCGGTCGCCGATGACACCCGTGCCGCGATCGGCTCCTGGGAGCCGGGGCGCACCCTGGACATCAGCGACACCATGCACGCCCTGCTGATGCGGGTGGCCGCGCGGACGCTGTTCTCCACCGGGATCGACGAGGCGACGATCGACGAGGCGCGCCACTGTCTGCGCATCGTCTCGGACGGCATCTACAAGCGCACCATGGCGCCCTTGGGAATCATGGAGAAGCTCCCCACCCCGGGCAACCGGCGCTATGACCGGGCCAATGCCCGGCTGCGGCAGATCGTGGACGGGATGATCCGCGACCGCCGGCGCTCCGGCGCCGACCACGGCGATCTGCTCTCCACGCTGCTGCGCGCCGAACACCCGGAGACCGGGAAGGGCCTTGACGACGGCGAGGTCCTCGACCAGGTGGTCACCTTCCTGGTGGCCGGGAGCGAGACCACCGCCTCGACCCTCGCCTTCGTCTTCCACCTCCTGGGCGCCCACCCGGAGGTGGAGAAGCGGGTGCACGCCGAGATCGACGAGGTCCTGGAGGGTCGCATCCCCACCTTCGAGGACCTGCCGTCCCTGGAGTACACCCGCGGGGTCATCACCGAGTCGCTGCGGCTGTATCCGCCGTCCTGGATGGCGATGCGGGTCACGGCGGCCGAGACCGAGCTCGGCGGCCGGACGATCCCGGCGGGCACGATGATCCTCTACAGCGCCCAGGCGCTGCACCACAACCCCGGACTGTTCCCCGACCCCGAGCGGTTCGACCCCGAGCGCTGGCTCGGCGACCGCGCCAGGGAGGTGGAGCGCGGGGCGCTGCTCCCGTTCGGCGCGGGCAGCCACAAGTGCATCGGGGACGTCCTGGCGCTGACCGAGACCGCCCTCATCGTGGCCACGATCGCGAGCCGGTGGCGCCTCCGCCCGGTGCCCGGGACGACATTGCGCCCCGAGCCGAAGGCGACGCTCGAACCCGGCCCGCTGCCCATGGTGTGCGAGCCGCGCTGACGACGTCCGGTCCGGGGCCCGCCCCGGACCGGACGCCCCGCACCTTCCGTACCCCACCTCGCGAGTGAAGGACATCTTCCGCATGAGGACCGCGCAGCAACCGGCGACGCGCCACTGGCGGCACGCCATCGCTCCCGGCGGGCTTCCGCTGGTCGGCCACGCCCTGCTGATGGGCCGCAAGCCGCTTCAGTTCCTGGCCTCCCTGCCCGCCCACGGCGATCTGGTCGAACTCCGGCTGGGGCCCCGGCCGGTCTATCTGCCCTGTCATCCGGAGCTGATCCAGCAGGTGCTGGTGAACGCGCGGGTCTACGACACCGGCGGGCCGGTCAAGGAGAAGGCCAAGCCCATCCTGGGCAACGGCCTGATCACCTCCGACTGGGCGGACCACCGGCGGCAGCGCCGGCTGGTGCAGCCCGCGTTCCACGCCGCCCGGATCGCCACGTACGCCGAGGTGATGGAGCGGGAGTGCGAGGCCGAGTCGACGGCGTGGGCCGCGCGCCACCCCATCGACGTCAGCCACGAGATGCTCGCGCTCACCGCGCGGGTGACCGCCCGTGCGCTCTTCTCGACCGATATGGCGCCGCATGCCGTGGCCGAGATCCAGCACTGTCTGCCCATCGTCGTGGAGGGCGCCTACCGGCAGGCGATCGACCCCACCGGGCTGCTGGCCAGGCTCCCGCTCGCGGCGAACCGGCGCTTCGAGGACGCGCTCGCCCGGCTCAACCAGCTCATCGACCGCATGATCGACGACTACAAGGCGTCGGACGACGGCGACCGCGGCGATGTGCTGTCCGCGCTCTTCGCGGCACAGGACGACGAGACCGGCGGCACGATGTCGGACCAGGAGATCCACGACCAGGTCATGACCCTGCTGCTGGCCGGGATCGAGACCACCGCCTCCGCGCTGACCTGGACCTGGTTCCTGCTCGGCCGCAATCCCCGGGCCGAGGCCGCGCTGCACGCCGAGGTCGACGAGGTGCTGGGCGGGCGCGCCCCGGCTTACGCCGACGTCCCCCGGCTCGCGTACACCCAGCGGGTGTTCAGCGAGGCGCTGCGGCTCTTCCCGCCCGCGTGGCTGTTCACCCGGACCACCACCGAGACCACCGAGCTCGGCGGGCGGCGGCTGCCCCCGGCGTCGGACGTGCTGATCAGCCCGTATGTGCTGCACCGCGATCCGGCTCTCTTCCCCCGCCCGGAGTCCTTCGACCCGGACCGCTGGCTCCCCGAGCGGGCCAAGGAGGTGACGCGCGGTTCGTATCTGCCGTTCGGCGGTGGCAGCCGCAAGTGCATCGGCGACGTCTTCGGCATGACGGAGGCGACACTCGCCCTGGCCGCGATCGCGAGCCGCTGGCGGATGCGCCCGATTCCGGGGACGAAGATCCGGCCGAGGCCGCAGATGAGCCTCACGGCCGGTCCGCTGCGGATGATTCCGGAGCCACGCTGAACGCCGCGCCCCGCAGACTCGACGGACCGCGGTGGGGGGCCACCGCGGTCCGTCGAGTGCTCCTGGCCGGGAGCTCAGGCGTCCGGAGCGGGGGTGAAACGTACCGGCAGTCGCCGCAGCCCGCGCAGCATCAGGCTGGGCCGCCAGGCGAGTCCGGCCGGATCGGCCTCCAGGGCGAGATCGGGGCAGCGCTCCAGCAGGGCCCGGAAGGCGATGGCCGCTTCGAGCCGGGCCAGCGGCGCACCCAGGCAGTGGTGGACACCGTGGCCGAAGCCGAGATGGCCGCGCGGTGCGCGCCGGATGTCGAAGCGGTCCGGCTCGGCGAAGCGCCGGGGGTCACGCGACCCGGCGGCCAGGGCGACCGCCACCGGCTCCCCGGCCGGAATGGTCGTACCCGCGATCTCCACCGGCTCCCTGGTGAAGCGGAACGCGGCGCTCTCCACCGGGCCGTCGTAGCGCAGCATCTCCTCGATCGCGCCCTCCAGCAGCGACCAGTCGGCGCGCAGCGCGGCCAGCTGCCCGGGGTGGCGGAGCAGGGCGAGGGTGCCGCTGGAGATCAGGTTGGCGGAGGTCTCGTACCCGGCGACCAGCAGCACGAAGGCCATGCCGAGCATCTCCTCGTCGGAGAGCGCGTCGCCGTCCCCGTCCATGGTGCGGACCAGGGCGCTGAGCAGATCGTCGCCGGGGGTGCGGCGCTTGGTCTCGATGAGCTCCGCGAAGTATCCCGTCAGGGCCTGGGCGGCGGCACCGGCGGCCTCCGGGCGGGTCAGATCGGTGCTCTCGAGGTACCAGTCGTGGAACGCCTTGCGATCGGTCTCCGGCACCCCCAGCAGCTCGCAGATGACGGCCAGGGGCAGCGGCAGCGCGTAGTCCTCGACGAGGTCGGCCCGGCCCAGCGGGGCCATCGCGTCCAGCAGTTCGTCCGCGATCTGCCGGACGCGGGGGCGCAGGGCCTCGATCCGGCCCGGGGTGAAGGCACGGGCCACCAGCCCCCGCAGCCGGGTGTGGTGCGGCGGGTCGGTCTGCACCATGTTCCGCCCGATGGCGTTGCCGCCGTCGTCCTGCCACGTGGCCGAGTGACGGACGTCATTGCTCAGCCGGGGGTCGGTCAGCGCGGCGCGGGCCTCCTCGTGGCCGACGACGAGCCAGAACTCCCCGGAGGCGTCGGTGCGCACCCGGTGGAGCGGGCCCCGCTCCCGCAGACGTGCGTAGACCGGATACGGGTTGACGACGAAATCCGCGCCGAGCGCGGACAGATCCTGGGGCATGCGATCCCCTCAGTCGGTTGGCGGCTTCCCCCGAAGCCAGAACCGGGGATCGTTCCCCGCCCTGGCGATGATCTTAACACCTAACCGGAGAGATTCCCCCGGTTAGTGTTAGGGTTGCGGGCCATGGGCAGCCGTGTGGAGAAAGAGACACCGTTGCGCCGAGACGCACGGCGCAACCGCGAGATGCTGATAGCTGCCGCCCGGGAGATCTACACGGATCAGGGTGTGGACGCCCCGCTCGACGACATCGCCCGTCGGGCCGGAGTCGGCAGCGCCACCCTCTACCGGCGGTTCGCCGGCCGGGCGGAACTCATCGAGGCGGTGTTCGGCGATTCCCTTCGGGACATTCTGCGGGCGGCCGAGGAGGCCCGCTCCGCGACCGACGCCTGGGCCGGGCTCACAGCCTACCTGGAGCGCATCTTCGGGCTGCTCGCCGCCGACCGGGGCACCAACGACCTGATGACCACCGGCATCCAGGGCGTCCCCTCGCTCGACGCGCTCCGTAAGGAGAACCACAAGACGCTCGACGACCTTCTGGGCCGCGCCCAGGAGCAGGGCAAGGTCCGGGCGGACGCCACCGCGGAGGACCTCCAGTTCATGCTGGCCGCGCTCGGCCGCGCGGTCCCCGGCTCGACCGTGGCCGCGCCACTGGCCTGGCGCCGCTATCTGGCCCTGCTGCTCGACGGGCTGCGCCCCGAGGGGTCCCATCCGCTCCCGGCCCCCTCGCTCACCCCGGAAGAGCTCAACGCCGCCATGCTCCAGCTCGGCAAGGTACGGCGGCCGCGCGCGGGACGCGCCGACTAGGGTCCTTCTGACGGATCTCCGTGGAGGAAGGAGCGGCGTCCGGGGCGTGCTCTCGGCGTGCCGCGCGGATGCCCTCGTAGCGGAGCTACTTGGGCTTTCGCGCGGTGCGGCGAGAGGGCGTGCCGGGCGTCGCTCCTTCCTCCACGGAGATCCGTCAGAAGGACCCTAGTGACCTGAGTCAGAGGTTCGTCGTTGGTTTGGTGTGAATCGTCGTGGACCGAAGATCCCGCCATTGTCGGTAACGGATGCCCAGCGTGCTGTGCTTGAGGGGTGGGTGCGTCGCCGGTCGACAGCTCAGGCTCTGGCCTTGCGGTCCCGGATCGTGCTGGAGTGTTCCCAGGGACACTCGATCATGGAGGTGTCACGGCGGCTGAAGGTCGCTCCGGACACGGTCCGCACCTGGCGAAGGCGCTTCCTCGACCGCGGTCTGGACGGCCTGTCCGACGAGCCCAGGCCAGGTGTCCCCAGGAAGATCACCGATGGCGATGTGGAGCGGGTCATCGTCAAGACACTGGAGGAGAAGCCGACGAACGCCACGCACTGGTCGACCCGGTCGATGGCGGCAGCGACCGGGATGTCCCAGTCCGCCATCTCAAGGATCTGGCGTGCCTTCGCCTTGGCCCCGCACCGCTCCGAGACGTTCAAGCTGTCCACAGACCCGCTGTTCATCGACAAGGTCCGCGATGTGGTGGGCCTCTACCTCGACCCGCCGGAGAAGGCCCTGGTGCTATGCGTGGACGAGAAGTCCCAGATCCAGGCCCTGGACCGTTCGCAGCCGGTGCTGCCGATAATGCCTGGCGTTCCCGAACGCCGCAGTCACGACTATGTCCGCGCCGGCACCACCACCCTCTTCGCGGCCCTGGAAGTGGCCACGGGCAAGGTGATCGGTTCACTGCACCGCCGACACCGGGCCGCCGAGTTCAAGAAGTTCCTGACCAAGCTCGATAAGGAAGTACCCGCAGACCTCGACGTGCATCTGATCCTGGACAACTACGCCACCCACAAGACGCCCGCCGTCAAGAAGTGGCTGCTGGCACATCCCCGCTTCCACCTGCACTTCACGCCCACCGGCTCATCGTGGCTGAACCTGGTGGAGCGATGGTTCGGCGAACTGACCAGCAAGAAACTCCGCCGCAGTGTCCACCGCTCCGTCCAAGCCCTCGAACGCGACATCCGAACCTGGCTCGCCGACTGGAACGAACACCCCAGACCCTTCGCCTGGACCAAGACCGCCGACGAAATCCTCGACAAAGTCGCCGCCTACTGCCAGAGAATCTCCGACTCAGGTCACTAGGGGGCTCCGGGGCGGGGCGCGGCCGACGCACGGGTCTCCCGGGCGGACGTGTCACCACAGTGGCCGGGTGAAGTATGTCGCCCGCCTACATATCCGAGCCGAACTGCGCATTTCTACGGTGTGGCAACACAAAACCGTCCCCGCACCCCGCTCGGAAGTGGTGACCCATGCCCACCCCGGATTCTCCGGCCTCCGCTCCCCCGACCCCACCCGGCTCCCTGCGCCGTATCGTCGCCGCGAGCCTCATCGGCACCACCATCGAGTGGTACGACTTCTTCCTCTACGGCTCGGCCGCCGCGCTCGTCTTCAACAAGCTCTTCTTCCCGGACTCCGACCCGCTCGTCGGCACACTGCTGTCGTTCCTGACCTACGCGGTCGGCTTCGCCGCCCGGCCGGTCGGCGCCCTGGTCTTCGGCCACTACGGCGACCGGCTCGGCCGTAAGAAGCTGCTGATCCTGAGTCTGCTGATGATGGGCGGCGCGACCTGCGCCATCGGGCTGCTGCCCACCCACGCCACGGTCGGCTCGGCGGCGCCCGTACTGCTCACCGCGCTGCGTCTGCTCCAGGGGTTCGCACTGGGCGGCGAATGGGGCGGGGCGGTGCTGCTGGTGTCGGAGCACGGGGACGCGCGGCGGCGCGGGTTCTGGGCGTCCTGGCCGCAGACCGGCGCCCCCGCGGGGCAGCTTCTGGCCACCGGGGTGCTCTCCGCGCTGACGGCCACGCTCTCCGACGACGCCTTCGAGTCATGGGGGTGGCGAGTGCCGTTCCTGCTCTCGGGGGTGCTGGTGCTGGTCGGCTTGTGGATTCGTCTCTCTGTCGATGAGTCGCCGGTGTTCAAGGCGGCGCTGGCCCGGGCCGAGGCCCGTAAGGCGGCCGCGGGCGGGGAGGACGCCGCCGAGAAGATGCCGCTGGTGGCGGTCCTGCGCCACCACTGGCGGGATGTGCTGATCGCCATGGGCGCGCGGATGGCCGAGAACATCAGCTACTACGTCATCACCGCCTTCGTCCTCGTCTACGCGACCTCCGACCATGTGGGCCTCGGCAAGCAGACCGCGCTCAACGCCGTACTGATCGCCTCGGCCGTGCACTTCGCGGTCATCCCGGCATGGGGCGCACTGTCGGACCGGGTCGGGCGCCGTCCGGTGTATCTCCTGGGCGCGGCGGGCGTGGGCGCGTGGGCCTTCCCGTTCTTCCTCCTCATCGACACCAAGGGCTTCCCGGCCGTGGTGCTCGCCGTGACGGTCGGGCTGATCTTCCACGGGGCGATGTACGCGCCCCAGGCGGCCTTCTTCTCCGAGATGTTCGCGACCCGGATGCGGTATTCGGGGGCGTCGATCGGCGCGCAGTTCTCGTCCGTCGCGGCCGGTGCGCCCGCCCCGCTGATCGCCACCGCGCTGCTGGCCGACTACGACAGCGCCACGCCGATCGCCCTCTATGTGATCGCGGCGGCCCTGCTCACCCTGGTGGCCGTGGGCGTCGCCAAGGAGACCCGGGACCGCGATCTGGCCGCCGTCGAACCGACTTCGGCCCCCTCCCCGCGGTCGGCGACGGAGGCGGCGGAGCGCACGGCCCGTTCGGCCTCGGCTCAGTAGCCCACGGCCGAGGCCAGGCGGTGCAGCCGCAGGGCGAGCTGGATCTCCAGGGAGCGGGCGGGCGACTGCCAGTCGGGGCCGAGCAGCCGCCCGACCCGCTCCAGCCGCTGCGTCACCGTGTTGACGTGCACGTGGAGGGCGTCCTTCGTACGGGCCGGGCTCATCCCGCCGGCGAAGTACGCGTCGAGCGTGCGGATCAGCTCGGTGCCGCGCCGCTCGTCGTAGTCGATGACGGCGCCCACGGTGCGGTTCACGAAGTCCTGGACGCCGGTGCCGTCCGGGGCGCCCTCGCGGGTCCCGGCCAGCAGCAGACCGAGGAACCCGAAGTCCTCGGCGGCGGCGCCCTGTCCGGCCCGGCCCAGCACCCGCAGGGCGGCCAGACAGCGCCGGGCCTCGGCGTAGCCCGCGGCGACCTCCTCGGGTCGCGCGGCGGGCGCGGGGACCGGTGCGGAGGCGCCCACGGTGACCGCGGCGTGCACGGCGGTGCCCAGTTGCCGGGCGGTGCGGCGGGCGAGGGAGTCCGCGGTGTCGCCGTCGGCGAGCGGCAGCAGCAGGACGGTGCCGCCGTCGCGGGTGGCGGCCAGACCGTGCCGGGTGGCCGCCAGGTGGGACGCGGCGGACCACAGGCGCCGACGGCCCGCGGCGTCCTCTGCGGGCGCGCCACCGGATGTGCTTCCGGGCCTGCTTCCGTGGGTGGTGCCGTGGGTGTTGCCGTGCGTGGTGCCGTGTGCGTCGCCGGACCCGGACCCGGCGCCGGGACCGGTGACGGGTGTGCCGGGGCCCGGTGCCTCGATGCCCGCCGCGAGCACCACATGGGGTGTGTCCAGGTCCGCCTGGAGCCGCGCGGCGCGCTCGCGCAGCAGCCGGGGTTCGCGGTCGGGGGCGTCGAGGAGGTCGTCCAGGAGCTCGCCGCGCACCCGCTGTTCGGCCTCGCCCGCCGAGCGGCGGGCGAGCTGAAGCAGCGAGGTGACCATCGCGGCCCGCTCCAGGGTGCGCTGGTCCACGGGGTCGAGCCGGGGGTGGCCGCGCAGCACGAGCGCGCCGAGCAGTTCGCCGCCCGCCGAGACCGCGGCTACCCAGTCCTCCTCTCCGTCGCGCACCGCGTGGCCGTCGGCCCGGGACCGGTCGACGGCCGCCGTGGGCGCCTCGTCGGCCTCGAGGAACTCCACCGAGCCGCTGAGCACCTCGGCCAGGGCGTCGGCGACGTCCTGCACCCCGCCGCCGCGCAGCACCAGCTCGGTGAGCCGGTCGTGGACGTCGGAGGCGCGCTCGATGACCCGGCTGCGATCCCGGATGATCTCGTTTGCGGCCTCCAGCTCGGCGAGCGCCGTACGGGTCTCGGCGAGCAGATGGGCGGTGTCGATGGCCACGGCCGCGTGGGCGGCGAACGAGCCCAGCAGCGCCGTCTGTTCGCGTTCGAACACCCGGGCCCGGCGGTCGGCCGCGAACAGCACGCCGATGACACCGCTGCCGAGCAGCAGCGGCACCCCGAGGATGGCGACGAGGCCCTCCTCCCTGACGCCCGCGTCGATGGCGTGGGTGTGCTGGAACCGCGGATCGTGGAAGTAGCTCTCGGTCACATAGGGGCGGGCGGTCTGGGCCACCAGACCGCCGAGCCCCTCCCCCATGCCGAGCCGCAGTTGCTGGAAGCGGGCCGAGACCGAGCCGTCGGTGACCCTCATATAGGTGTCACCGGCCGTCGGGTCGTTGAGCGTCAGATAGGCCACCTCGGTACCCAGCAGGGAGCGGGCGCGCTGCACGATGGCCTGGAGCACCGCGTCCAGGTCGCGCAGCCCCGCCAGGTCGTGGGCGGTCTCGAAGAGCGCGGACAGCTCGGCCTCGCGGCGCCGTCTCCCCTCCAGCTCACCGCGCACCCGCAGGGCGAGCAGCTTGGCGCGCTCCAGGGCCGCCAGCCGGTCGGCCGGGGCCTTGTCGGCGCGGGCGCGCAGCACCGGGCGCTCGTACGCCTCGGCGGGCGCGCCGCGCGCGAGCAGTTCCAGGTAGGGGGTCTCCGGCCGGTCGTCGGGCATGGGCACAGGCATACTCCCGCCGGGCGCGGCGGCGCCAGCCGTAAGGCGGCCCGGTGCCCTGTCGACGGGGCGGCCGGGCAACAGGCGGTCCGGTGGCTGAGCCAATGGGCCACCGTCCGGAACTGGCTCAGCCAATCGGCCACCGTCCGGAGCTGGCTCAGCCAATCGGCCACCGTCCGCCGGTGGATCGGCCAATCGGCCATCGTCCGCCGGTGGATCGGCCAATCCGCTCTCGTGGTCCGGTGGCTGAGCCAATCGGCCATCACGGGCCGGTGACCGATCCGATGGGCCGCTCAGTGGGCGGTCCATCCGCCGTCCATGCTCAGCGAGGCCCCGGTGATGAAGGACGTGTGCGGACCGCAGAGATACGCGACGGCCTCGGCGACCTCCTCGGGCTCGACCAGCCGCTTGACCGCCGCATCGGCCAGCATCACCTCGGAGACCACCCGCTCCGGGGAGATCCCGTGGGCCTCGGCCTGGTCGGCGACCTGCCGCTCGACGAGCGGGGTGCGCACATAGCCGGGGTTGACGCAGTTGGAGGTCACCCCGTGCTCCGCGCCCTCCAGGGCGGCGACCTTGGAGAGCCCCTCCAGGCCGTGTTTGGCGGCCACATAGGCCGACTTGTACGGGGAGGCGCGCAGCCCGTGCACCGAGGAGATGTTCACGATCCGGCCCCAGCCCTGGGCGTACATGTGCGGCAGCGCGCCCCGCACCAGCCGGAAGGGGGCCTCCAGCATCACGGTGAGCACCCGGGAGAAGACCTCGGGCGGAAAGTCCTGGATGGGCCGGACGAGTTGGAGCCCGGCGTTGTTGACCAGGATGTCGGTGCCGGCGGCGGCCCGCTCGGCGGCGTCGAGGTCGGTGAGGTCCAGGGGGTGGGCCTCGACAGGCCCGGGCAGTCCGGAGGCAGCGGCGACGAGGTCGGTGAGGCCCTCGGCGTCCAGGTCGACGGCCCGCACCCGCGCCCCGGCGGTGGCCAGCCGCAGCGTACAGGCCCGGCCGATGCCCCCGGCGGCGCCCGTGACGAGTGCGGTACGGCCGGAGAGATCGGGGCCGCCGGACGGCCGTGGGTCCGGGCCTGGTGTGGTGGACGCGCTCATGAGGGGCACATTAGGCAGCCGTCGGGCCCGGACCGATGTGGGGGCGGCACATACTTCACTCCTCGACGATGGGCTCGAACCATGTCGGGCCGTCCTCGAGCGCCTGCTTGATCCGGGACAGGGAGAAGTCCTCCATCGCGGGCAGCGCGTCGAGCGGGAACCAGCCGACGTCCAGCGACTCGTCGTCGTTCACCCGCGCCTCGCCACCGACCGCGCGGCAGCGGAAGCAGACGTCCACGAACTGGCACCTGTCGTCGTTGGGGTAGGTCACCGGCGCCAGGGTCCGTACGAGCACGATGCGTTCGGGGACACAGCGCACCGCGGTCTCCTCCTCGACCTCGCGGACCACCGCCGTGGCCGGCTGCTCACCGGGTTCGGGGATGCCACAGATGATGGTCCAGCGGCCGTTGTCGGCCCGGCGGCCCAGCAGCACCCGGTCCTGGTCGTCGAAGACCACGGCGCTCACGCCCGGCAGATAGAGCAGTTGGTGGCCGATGGAGGCCCTGAGGTCACGGATGAAGTCGGGGGTCGGCATGGGCCGAGGGTATCGGGCGGAATCGGGGGCGCGCGCGGCGGCCGTACGGCGCCCTCCACGGCGGGCGTTTCACCACCGACTCATCGTTTCTGCGCACCATATACACATTCCTTACGACAAGCGCTACGGTTTCGGGTGTCATGGCTCGCGCGACGGCCGTAAGGGCGTCGGCGCGGTGCCCGTCACGACGGGGGGTCGACGGGATGACGTCATCAGTGGTGGAGCCTGTCGTGCAGGAGCACGGCGGACCGGCCGCCGGCCGCGCCGGTGCGTCCGACATCGCGGGGGTTCTGATCCTGGCCGGTTGCGCCGTCTGGGCGCTGATCGCGGCCACGGGGCGGCCGGCCCGCCCCGAGGGGGTGCTGCTGGCCGTGCTGGCGGTGGCCGCCGGGTACGCCTGCGGCCGGATCGCCGGATCGCTGCTGCCGGTCGCCGGGGCGGCGGCGGCCGGACTCGCGGGGTTCGGCCTGGCCTGCACCTCGCCGTACGGGCTCACCGGCCATGAGGGGCCGGGCGCGGCCCAGCTCACCCTGGCCACGGGCGCGGTCTGCTGCGCGGCCTGGGCCGCCCCGCGGGTCCTCCGCCCGGCGCTGTGGCTGCCGGCCGTGGCGATCACGCTGACGGCCGTGGTGGGCGGCTCGACGGTCGGCTCGGTGGCGAGCGGCGCCGTCCTGGTGGGCTCGCTCGTCGCCGCTCGGCCGCGGCGGCTGCCGGCGCTCGCCGCGTGCGCGCTGATCGCGGCGGTCGCGGTCGGCGGCACATGGGCGGTCGCCAAGGGCGCGGTCCCGGGCGGACTGCCGCCCTCCCTGCGCGCCCATCTCACCGAGCACCGGATCCGGCTGTGGCAGGACGCCGCCCGTATTGAGGAGACGGACCCGCTGCGCGGTGCGGGCCCGGACCGCTTCGGCGAACTGAGCCCCGCGGCGGCCCAGCCGCTGGGCCCGGAGGCCAAGCCGCATTCGGCGCCGCTCCAGCAGGCAGCCGGTCAGGGGCTGCCGGGGGTGGCCCTGCTGGGCGCGGCCTTCGGCTGGATGCTCCTCGCCCTGTGGCGCTCCCCGCGCCCCACTCCGGTGGTCCTTACGGCGGCCGCGACCCTCACGGCCCTGGCCGTCGAGTCCTGTCTGGGCAACGCCCTCAGCTTCTCCCAGATCACCGCGGGAGCGGGTCTCCTCGCCGGGCTGGCGACCGCCCGCCGCCTGGACGACACCCCTGGAGCGGTGCCGTAAGCGAGCCCCGGATGCCACGGAAGGGAACGCATCCCCCGGAAGAGGGGAACGGGGATCGGCTAGACCTGGGAGGTGCGGGCCGCGATCAGCCGCAGCCGGTCGCGGATGACCCGGACCGCCGCCTCCGCGTCATCCACCGTGACCGTGAAGACGCGGCCGTCCCCGAGGCGGACCACCACGCCCTCGCCCCGGCGCACCACGACGGCGGTGCCCTTCTCGGGGCGCCAACGGTAGCCCCAGCCGCCCCACTGACAGGGGGTGACCTTACGGGCCACATCGGCGTGGACCACGTCGCTGAGCGGGATGCGGCGGCGTGGGAGCCCCATATGGCCGCAGCGGATCTCCAGCACCTCGTCGTCGACCCGTACCGCCACATGGACGAAGGCGAGGGTGCCGAAGAGCATCAGCAGCCCGGCGGCGACACAGCCGATGACGGCCATCAGGAGCGGGGCGATGCCCGAGCCCCAGGACGAGTCGACGGCGAGGTCGACACCGAGCGCCAGGCACGCGGCGCCCGCCACGGCCAGCAGCCACTGCACGCGATTGTGGGCGCGTCCGATCCAGACCGCGGGCGGCTGCCCGTGGGCGGTCGGCTCTCCGGGGTCGTGGTGCCTCATGGTTGGCAGCGTACTCACCTTCCGGCACCACGGCAGCGGGGCGGGTGAATCCGCTGGTGAGGGGCGTTTCGGTCAGCTCACCGCACGAGGCACGGCTGTCAAGCGCGCGTCGGGGCGACGGATGCCAGGAGCGCGCCTTCGGCGTAGGTCAGGGCGACCTCCGGCAGGGCGGCCTCGCGACCGCCGAGGATGACGGTCAGACCGCCCGGGGTGACCGGGCCGTCCGGCGGGAACGGGTCGGCGCCGATCCGGCGCAGGGCCTGGGCGGCGACGGCCCCGGCCGAGCCGTGGAGGACGATCGGCGGCGCGTCCGGCTGCTGTACGGCGGTCCGGATGCGGTCGGCGACGAGTTCGTAATGGGTGCAACCCAGGACGACGGTCGTGACATCGCGCGGGGTGCGGGCCGCCGCGGCGGCCACCGCGGCGTCGATCCCCTCGTCGTCGGCGTGCTGCACCGCGTCCGCGAGCCCCGGGCACGGCACCTCGGTCACCTCGACGCCGTCCGCGAAGTCGCGGATCAGTCCGCGCTGGTAGGGGCTGCCGGTGGTGGCCGGGGTGGCCCAGATCGCGATCGGCCCTCCCCCGGCCGCCGCGGGCTTGATGGCGGGCACGGTGCCGATGACCGGCAGCCCGGGCTCCAGCTCGGCGCGCAGCGCGGGCAGGGCGTGGACGGAGGCGGTGTTGCAGGCGACGATCAGCGCGTCGGGGCGGTGTGCGGCGGCGGCCCGGGCGCAGCCCAGTGCCAGCTCGGTGACGTCCTCGGGGGTGCGCGGGCCCCACGGCATGGTGGCGGGGTCGGAGGAGAGGACGAGATCGGCGTCCGGTCGCAGTCGGCGCATCGCGGCGGCGGTGGGCAAGAGCCCGATTCCGGAGTCCATAAGCGCGATCTTCACCCGGTCACTTTAATGGATCGGTCCCGTGCGCCCGACGGCCGGGCATACCTTCGGGCAGACTTCGGCGGGTGAGCGCGCTGATGTGGATCGCCGCCGGGTCGTTGGCCGCATGGCTGTGGCTGCTGCTGGGCCAGGGCCTCTTCTGGCGTACGGATGTCCGGCTGCCCCGGACCGGCCCGGACGGCTCGGGGCCGCCGGAGCCGGGGCCGCCGGAGCCGGACGGGTTCGGGCCGCCGGAGCCCGTGGCATGGCCCTCGGTGGCCGTCGTGGTGCCCGCCCGGGACGAGTCCGCGGTGCTTCCGGCCAGCCTGCCCTCGCTGCTCGCCCAGGACTACCCGGGGCCGGCGGAGATCTTCCTGATCGACGACGGCAGCTCGGACGGCACGGGGAAGCTGGCCCGTGAACTGGCCGACGAGCACGGTGGGCTACCACTGACCGTCGACTCCCCCGGCGAGCCCGGCCCCGGCTGGACCGGCAAGCTGTGGGCGGTGCGGCACGGCATGGCGCTCGCCACGACCCGCCTCGCCGCGGACCGCGGGAACGCGGACGGTACGGACGGTACGGACACGGACGGCAGGGACGCGGACCGTAAGGACACGGACCGTAAGGACGACGGCGGCGTGGACTACCTGCTGCTGACGGACGCGGACATCGCCCATGAGCCGGATTCCCTGCGGGAGTTGGTGCGCGCGGCCGAGGAGAACGGGCTGGATCTGGTCTCCCAGATGGCGCGGCTGCGGGTGGTGACCTACTGGGAGCGGCTGATCGTGCCCGCCTTCGTCTACTTCTTCGCGCAGCTGTACCCCTTTCGGTGGGTCAACCGGCCCCGGGGGCGCACCGCGGCGGCCGCGGGCGGCTGTGTGCTGCTGCGCCGGGAGGCGGCCGAGCGGGCCGGGGTCCCGGAGGCGATCCGTCAGGCGGTCATCGACGACGTGGCACTGGCCCGAACGGTGAAACGGTCCGGCGGGCGGATCTGGCTGGGGCTGGCCGACCGGGTCGACAGCGTGCGGCCGTATCCGCGGCTGGGCGAACTGTGGCGGATGGTCTCGCGCAGCGCGTACACCCAGCTGCGCCACAATCCGCTGCTGTTGCTGGTGACGGTCGCCGGCCTGGCGGTGGTGTATCTCGTGCCGCCCGCGGCCGTGGCCGCCGGGGCGCTGACGGAGCGTCCCGCGCCGCTGGCGATGGGCGCCGCCGCCTGGGCGCTGATGGCGGGCACCTACATCCCGATGCTGCGCTACTACCGGCAGACGCTGTGGCTGGCGCCGCTGCTGCCCCTGACGGCCCTTCTCTACCTCCTGATGACCGTGGACTCGGCGGTGCGGCACCACCTCGGGCAGGGCGCGGCCTGGAAGGGACGCACCTACGCCCGCCCCAGCGCCGCGCCCTGACGGCCGCGCCCCGTGCACCGGGGTTTCACTTGCGGCCGGGGGTCCAGTTCATGCCCCAGCCGTAGGCGTGGTCGAGGGTGCGCTGCGGGCTGGTGCCGCGCTGCGGCACCAGATAGCGGGCCTCGCGCTGCACGACGAGTTCGCTGCCGGTGTTGGTGATGAGCGCGAGCGCGCAGACCGGGGACGGGACGGTGCACTCGTCGAGCGAGAAGTCGATCGGGGCGCCGAACTGCGGCTGCAGGGTGACCGTGGCGTGGAGGTCGGCGAAGCTGCGGGCGCCCTCGTAGATCGTCACGAAGACCAGGATCCGGCGGAACAGCTTCTGGTGGTCGAGGTTGATGGTGAGGTTCTCACCGGCCGCCCGGGCACCGGTGCGGTCGTCGGCGTCCAGGTGGATGAAGGGCGGCTGGTGCAGCGATCCGAAGGAGTTGCCGAGCGCCTGGACCACGCCCTTGCTGCCGTCGGAGAGTTCGAACAGCGCCCCCAGGTCGAGATCGAGGTCGCTGTGCATGGCCATGGCCCTGCCGAGCTTGGAGGCCCACCCCGAGAACTGCTTGTGCACCTGCCAGTTGAGGTTGATCCGCATGGTGCCGGAGGTGCCGCCCTGCTTGGTCAGCGAGACCGAGGGCGCCTCCTTCGTCAGGGTGACCTTGCTGAGGCTCACCGGCGCCGCGGCGGGCGCGGGAGCCGGTGCGGTGGGCGGGGGCGGCGGCAGGGGCGCGGAGACGGTGGTGGGCGTCGGAGGCGGGTACGCCCCCGCGGGCGGGCCGGACGGCGGCGCGGGGGCCGCGTACGGGTTCTGCGCGGCCGCGTACGGGTTCTGCCCGGCGTTCGGCGGGGCGGCGGGCTGAGCCGGGGCGGCGGGCTGAGTCGGCGTCCGCTGCGGCTCGTCGACCGTGATGCCGAAGTCCGTGGCGAGCCCCGCAAGACCGCTCTCGTACCCCTGGCCCACCGCGCGGAACTTCCAGGCGCCCTGCCTGCGGTACAGCTCGCCGAGGACGAAGGCGGACTCGACGGTGGCGTCCTCGCTGTCGAAGCGGGCGATCTCCGCGCCGCCCGTCGCGTTCAGCACCCGGATGTGCAGACCGGGGACCTGACCAAACGTTCCGCCATCGGCCGAGGCCGCGAGGACCACGGTGTCGACGGCGGGTTCGACCCGGGCGAGGTCCACCGAAAGGGTGTCGGTCACGGTGTCACCCGCGGTCCGCTTCCCCTCGTGGCGCACCGCGCCGGAGGAGTGCGCCGCCTGGTTGTAGAACACGAAGTCCCTGTCGGACCTGACCTTTCCGGACACCAGCAGCAGCGCCGAGGCGTCCACGTCCGGTGCCCCCGGTCCGGCGCGCCAGCCGAGCTCGATCCGCACCGCGTCAGCCGGTACTGGCGTGTTACCGCCCTTGCGCATCGCCATTTCCGTCCCCCTGCCTTTCTGTTCACTCGGATCGGGCCGCTCGGCCGCCGCACAGCGCGGACGACGGGTGGCTACCCGCTGAAAACGCGCTCTTTACACGATCTCAACGTACCCTGACGACCGATTTTCCCTGGTTCGCTCGGATTGGGGATCCACGGCCACTCCGAACACTGAAAACAACCCTCCTACCGGACTCCCCAATCAGCACATGGTGGGCTTAACTTATGGTCTATGACCTCCCCCCGCAGCACTTACGGTGGCGGCTACTACTCCTCGCCGTCCTTCCCGGACACCCCCATCTACGACAGTCTTGTCGCCGAGCGGGGGACACCGCAGATCGCACCCATCAGGGTGCCGTCGGCCTATGACACCGGAAGCCACCTTCCGGCGCTGCCCTCGGCGCTCCCCGCGCTGCCGGCCGCCCCCTCCCCGCAGCCGACGCACCAGGGCTACCAGCAGCACGCGCCGCAGCCCACCGGCCTGCAGCAGGCGCACTCGCCCTACATCCCGCCGCAGCCGACGGGACCGCGGGGCTACCCGGGCGCCCAGCAGCCGCAGATGCAGCGCCCCGCACCGGCCTCGCCGATGGGGTACGAGGCGATGCGCCCGGCCATGACGCGTCCGGTCTCGCCTCGCCCGGCGGCGCCCGCGCCCGCCGCGTACGACGACCCTTACGGGCGTCAGCAGTACCCGGGCGGCCGGTCGCCGCAGCCGGGAGGCGGCTACTGACACACGTCGGGAGGTGATGCGACCGGGCCGTGCCCGGTCGCGGGAAGGTCCGGGCCGGATGGGGTGTCCCCGTCCGGCCCCTGATTCGTTGTGAGGGCCGTCCGTGCCCGACTTATGGGGGCCGTTCGGCCCCTCCCCGGCGGCGGGGCGCACCGCGATGCTGGACCGAGCAGTTCCGCGAGCCATCTCCACCACCGGGGGTGGGCCGGGCTCTCACTCCACTGCGGTGATGAGCATGTCGACCGGTCACGCCCCGTTCGGCGTGGGGCGCGGGGCCGGAAGGGGACCGGTCTCGCGCTCCACGCGAAACGCACGCGGCCACCGTGGCGGCCACCGTAAGGGCGTCATCCGCTCCCGGCCGCACCGCTCACAGGCACCGCCCACGGGTTCACTGACCCGCTTCGCGCTCCTTGATCCGCTCGGCGATCACCGCGGCCTGGATGCGCCGCCCCACGCCCAGCTTGGACAGGATCGAGGAGATGCGGTTCTTGACGGTCTTCTCGGCCAGGAACAGCCGCTCGGCGATCTGCCGGTTGGTCAGTCCGTCGCCGATGAGCTGGAGGATCTCCCGCTCCCGCGGGGACAGCTTCTCCAGTTCCACGGGCCCGCTCGGCGCGGGGCCGCGCAGCCGGGCCATCACCCGGGCGGTGGCGCCGGGGTCGAGCATGGAGCGGCCTTCGGCCACGGTGCGCACCGCCGACACCAGGTCGGAGCCGTTGATCTGCTTGAGCACATAGCCCGCGGCCCCGGCCATGATGGCGTCGAACAGCGCCTCGTCGTCGTCGAAGGACGTCAGCATCAGACAGGCGAGGTCGGGGAGCCGGGCCCGCAACTCCCGGCAGACCTCGATCCCTTCGTGGTCCCCGCCCTCGCCCGAGGAGCCGAGTCGTACGTCGAGCACCGCCACCTGTGGCCGTACGGCGGGAGCGCGGGCGATGGCCTCGCGGGCGTTGGCCGCCTCGCCGACCACCTTCAGATCGGATTCGGCGTCGAGCAGATCACGCAGCCCGCGCCGCACCACCTCGTGGTCGTCGAGCAGAAAGACCCCGATGGGGCCGTCGGGGTCGGCTGTCCGGGGCACGGACTCACCTCCATGGCGCGCGGGTCGCCGGTCGCGATCCGGCTGCCCAGCTTTACGTTCTGGTGCGGGGAAGCGTAAGGGGCCATTCGGCCCCCGGGCCGCCGGCTGCACCTTCCGGCCCGGTCATGGCGAGATTCCGCCCGCGTAGGGCCCGTACAGATCCAGCA
Source organism: Streptomyces yongxingensis (assembly GCF_055597465.1). Taxonomy (NCBI): domain Bacteria; kingdom Bacillati; phylum Actinomycetota; class Actinomycetes; order Kitasatosporales; family Streptomycetaceae; genus Streptomyces; species Streptomyces yongxingensis. Next base: position 9,369,804 of record NZ_CM145717.1, on the reverse strand, counting down.
GCCGGGTGCGGGCGCTCTGCAGCCGGCGCCCGATCACCTGGGCGCAGGCCAGCGCGAGGGCATAGCCGAGCTCCGGGTCCTCGTCGCACAGCCGGCGCACCGCCTCGGCGTTGAACTCGTGCGCGCGCACGGGGCTGAGCGCCTCCGCGCCCAGGTGCCAGGTGTCCGGCGGGAAGAGCCAGGACCAGCCGATGAGCTCTCCGGGGCCGAGGGTCTCGATCACCGCGGCCCGCCGCCCCGGGACATGCAGATCGAGGGTGACCGCGCCGGTGCGAATGATCCAGAAGCGGTCGGCCTTACGGCCTTCCTCGAAGATGCGGCCGCCCGAGGGGAAGGACACATCGTGGGCGAGCGCCATCAGCCGCTCACGGTGTTCGGTCTTCAGCGCGCTCAGAAGTCCCATCATGACCTCACTCTGCCGTCTCCTCTCCCCCCTCGCCCCTCGGCGGTCACTGTGCGTACGAACTGTGCATACGAGAGGCATCCGATCCAAAGCGATACACCGTCGATCGGGTATCGCTTCACCCTTACCCATTTCCGGTCACGTTTCCGATATGACACGTCATTCGTGGTCGTTATGACCGATGAGACGCCGCTCCCCGTACCCTCGGCTGCTTCACCGACCCTGTGTTGTCGCTCGTACTCGTCACCAAACGGGAGGCACTGGTGCTAGCCGACCCTCGTCGTCGGTCCGCCGACCGAGCCGGAGAACACCTGCTCCACCGTCGTTTCACCGCCGACGAGCTGCCCCGGCTGCGGGTGCAGGTCGAGGAGTGCGCGGCCTGGGCCGGGCTCAGCGAGACCCGCCGCGGGGACTTCGTGCTGGCCGTGGACGAGATCGCCAACAACGCCATCGAGCACGCGGGCGGCACCGGATCCCTGCTGCTGCGGCGGATCGGCGACGAGCTGGAGTGCCGGATCAGCGACTCCGGCCCCGGCTTCTCCGAGGACGTCATCCCGCGGATCCTGCCGGGGCTGGACGGCGCGACCAGCGGCCGCGGGCTGTGGCTGACCCAGATGGTCACCGACCGGCTGGTGATCAGCGCGGGGGCGGTGGGCGCCGTGGTGACGCTGGCCATGCGGCTGCGCTGAGTGAGCCACCGGACTCCCTCGGCGACCGCTTCGGCGGGACAATGGGAAGGGGCATTTCCAAGTGCCGGCAGGAGAGGCGGTGGGCGCGATGGAGCTTCCCGTGGTCGTCGGGGTCGACGGTTCGGACGCCGCCTCGGACGCACTGGACTGGGCGGCCGAGATGGCCGGGCGCCGCGGGCTGCCGCTGCGCGTCGTCCACGCCTCCCTGTGGGAGCGGTACGAGGGCTACATCCCCGGAACGGCCGCCGACCGCCCCGCCGAGCGGCTCCACAGCGAGGCGGTGCTGGCCACCGCGGCCGAGCGGGCCGGGCGGCGGGTGCCGGCCCTGAAGGTGATGACCGACCTGGCGGCGGACGACGCGGTCACCGCCCTGCTGCGCGCCGGGAAGAGCGCCGAGGCGCTGGTGGTCGGCTCGCGCGGGCGCGGCGAGTTCGCCTCGCTGCTGCTCGGCTCGGTCGGACTGGGCATCGCGGCCCGCGCCCAGTGCCCGGTGGTCGTGGTGCGCGGCCGCCCGGAGAACGTGCGCGGCGGGATGAACCGGGTGGTGGTGGGGATCGCCGAGCGCGAGCGCCCGGGCGAGCAGGAGCCCGCGCCGCCCTCCGCCGCCGTCGCGTTCGCCCTCCGCGAGGCGCGGCTGCGCGGCGGCGAGCTGGAGGCGGTGCACGCCTGGCGCTGCGCGGGCCCCGAAGACCACGGGAGGCCCGGGAACCACGGCGGGCGCGAGGCGCACGACGCGCACGAGGAGCAGGGGGTACGTGAGGCGCACGGGACACGTGAGGCTCATGGGGCGCGTGAGCCGCAAAGCGCGCGTGAGGCGCACGAGCGGCGCGCCGCCGAGCTCCTGGACGAGACGCTGGGCGGCGCCACGGCGGCCGGGCTGCCGCCGGTGCCGGTGGCCCACCGCCCGGTCGAGGGCTCGGCGCGCAAGGCTCTGCTGGACGCCTCCGCGCACGCGGATCTGCTGGTGGTGGGGGCCCGGCGGCGGCACGGGCACTTCGGCATGCAACTGGGCCTCGTCAACCACGCCGTGCTGCATCACGCCAAGTGCCCGGTCGCCGTGGTGCCGGTTTCCTAGGCGCCGGTCCCCCAGCGGCGCCCCGCCCCTGGCCGAGTTCCTTCCATCCCCGCCACCACCGGCCCCCGCCCCGGCTACCCTGCTGGTGAGAGGGTCGTGGGGGGATGGAGGCCAGGTGTCGGGCAGTGCGGATCAGGGACGCCATCCGGCCCTCCCCCAACTCCGGCTCGACCAGCTCCTCGACGAACTCCAGGCGCGGCTTGACGCGGCCCGGTCCACCCAGGACCGGATGCACAGCCTCCTGGAGGCCGTGCTCAGCGTGGGCCGCGAGCTGGACCTGGAGCAGGTGCTGGGCCGGATCGTGGAGTCCGCGGTGGTGCTGGCCGACGCGGAGTACGGCGCGCTGGGCGTGGTCGACCGGCATCGGCTCTCGCAGTTCCTGCCGGTGGGCATGTCCGAGGAACAGGCCCACCGCATCGGCCCGTTACCCAGTGGCCATGGGCTGCTCGGCGAGCTGATCCGCCACCCCCAGCCGCTGCGGCTCACCGATCTGTCGGAGCATCCGGCCAGCTACGGCTTCCCCGAGCACCATCCGCCGATGCGCTCGTTCCTGGGCGTGCCGATCCGGGTACGTGACGAGGTCTTCGGGAATCTCTACCTGACCGAGAAGCGCGGCGGCGCCCAGTTCGACGCCGATGACGAGGCGGTGCTGGCCACCTTGTCGGTAGCCGCCGGGGTGGCCATCGACAATGCCCGGCTTTACCACGAGAGCCGGCGCCGCGAGCAGTGGCTGGAAGCGCTCGGCGTCATCACCCGTACGCTGCTGGCGGGCACCTCGGCGGGCGAGGTGCTGAGCCTGATCGCCCGGCTCGCCCTCCAGGTGGCCCTCGCCGACTCGGCGGCGATCCTGCTGCCGGCCACCGGCGCCGACTCGCTGATGGTCGAGGTGGCCGAGGGGCATGACGCGGAGCTCATCGGCGGGCTCGTGGTGCCGTCCGACGGCTCGCTGGCCGGGCTCGCCGCCCGCACCGGGCGCCCCGCGGTCGCCTCGGACGTCACGCTGGACTCCCGGGCCCGATCCTGGCCGCTGCCGGCTCCGGAGAGCGAGTTCGGCCCGGTGGTGGCCGTACCGCTGGTCGCGGGCGAGCGGGCCTCCGGCGCGCTGCGGCTGTGCCGGCTGGCCGGGCGGCAGCCCTTCGACGACCATGAGGTGGAGCTGCTCTCGGGGTTCGCGGCGCAGGCGGCCCTGGCCCTGGAACTGGCCCGGCACCGCGCCGAGTCCGAGCACATGGCGCTGCTCCAGGACCGGGACCGGATCGCCCGGGACCTTCACGATCTGGCCATTCAGCGGCTCTTCGCGACCGGGCTCACCCTGCAGAGCGCGGGCCGGCTGATCGAGCGCCCGGAGGCGGCCGAGCGGGTGGGGCGGGCCGTCGACGACCTGGACGAGACCATCAAGATCATCCGCTCCACGATCTTCGCCCTGCGCACGGTCGGGGACGACGGCGGCGAACCCGACACGCTGCGGCGCCGGCTGGTCAAGGCCGTCCGCTCGGCCTCCGACACCCTCGGCTTCGCCCCGTCGCTGCTGATGGACGGCCCGGTGGACACCGACGTGCCGGACGAGACCGGCGACCATGTGCTGGCGGTGCTGGCCGAGGCGCTCAGCAACACCGTGCGGCACGCCCATGCCCAGCGGGTGGAGGTGCGGCTGACCGTCGGCGCCGACATCACCCTGGAGGTCACGGACAACGGGGTGGGCACCGGGGGCGCCGCCCCCAGCGGAGGACTGGTCAATATGCGGTCCCGGGCCGAACTCCTGGGCGGCACTTTGGACATCGAGTCGCCCGAGGCGGGCGGCACCCGGCTGGTCTGGTGTGTCCCCCTGGACCGCCGACGGCCCGCCGGAACGGCGAAAGGGATGGCCCCGTGATATTGCTCTCTCTCCACCGAATAACGCGCATATCCGGCCCGCCATGCGGTACTCACGAATGGGGAAGGGGGTATGTGATCCATGCGAATGATCTGGGGGCTGTGGCGCTGGCGGCGCAACCCGCTGCGCCGTAAGACGGACGTGATGGAGGCGTGCGCGGCCCTGATCGCCGCGGCGATCATCCTGCTCGTCGCCCCCGCCGTCGGCTGGACATCGGGGTCCCTGGCCCACGGGGCGCTGGTGAAGGCCGCGCAGAAGCAGCGCGCCGAGCGTCATCCGCTCTCGGCCACCGTGGTGAAGGTGCTGCCGCATCCGCCCATCGACTCCGATCCCGAGACCGCTTCCGCGAGAGACGCCCATCGCCGCGTCCTCGCCCGCTGGACGGGGCCGGACGGCAGCAGACACGAGGGCACGCTGGGTGCTCATCCCGGTGCGGATCCCGGTGAGAGGTTCCGGATCTGGACCGACGACCACGGCCGCCCGGTGGGCCGCCCGCTGGACACCGCGACGGCCACCACCCACGCCGTGCTGGCCGGGATCGGCGCGGCCGGGGTGACGGCGGTCCTGGTGGACGGCGCCCGGCGGCTGTTCGTATGGCGGCTCATGCGTCGGCGCTACACACAGTGGGACATCGCCTGGGAGCGGGCCGGTCAGGACTGGGGACGGGCGGACGCCGACAGCTGACCCGTGCGAGCGGGCAACGCCCGGCCGGGAGTTGTCATATGAACGCACAACTCCCCCCGTGCTCCACAGCCAGGTCAACTCATGGCGCCTCGCGCACGCTACGGTGGGGCATTCCATATGCGCAGCGGCAGTCAGCAGCGGCGGTCAGGCGCGCACACCGGCAACGCACGAGGTGGGGGCACAGCAGCACCATGGCACAGGGCTCGGTCGTCCAGGTGACGCACAGCGGAACGTCGCGGTGGCGGCGCCGCACCGGAGAGTACGCCTCCCTCACGGCGGCCCTGGAGGCCGCCGGGGACGGTGATGTGCTCTCCATCTCGCCCGGCACCTACCGCGAGAATCTGGTGGTGGGCCGGGCCGTCACCCTGCGCGGGCCCGAGGGCTCGGCACGCGGTTCGGTGCGGATCGCGCCGGTGGACGGAGTCGCGCTGACGATACGCGCCTCCGCCGTGGTCCAGGATCTGCATGTGGAGGGCCAGGACTCGGCCGCCCCCGCGCTGCTGATCGAGGACGCCACCCCGGAGCTGACGGACGTACGGGTCGCCACGCGCTCGGCGGTCGGCATCGAGGTGCGCGGCGGCGCCCGCCCGACCGTGCGGCGCTGCACCGTGGACAACCCCGCGGGCGTCGGGCTCAGCGTGCTGGACGGCGCGGGCGGGGTGTTCGAGGAGTGCGAGGTGGTGGCCGCCGGGCAGTCCGGGGTTGCGGTGCGCGGCGGCGCCCGTCCGCGCCTGGACCGCTGCCGGGTGCACCACGCGTCCGGTGCGGGGTTCTCGCTGACCGGTGAGGGCTCCTCGCTGGAGGCCGTCGGCTGCGAGGTGTACGAGATCCGGGGCTCCGGGGTGCAGGTCTCCGGGCGCGCGACCGGGCATCTGACCGACTGCCGGGTGCACCGTACGACGGCCGACGGGGTCAACCTGGACACGGACGCGGTGCTCACGCTCGCCGACTGCGAGATCCACGACATCCCGGAGAACGCGATCGACCTGAGGTCGCGTTCGGTGCTGACGCTGACCCGCTCCACGGTGCGCCGGTTCGGGCGCAACGGCCTGTCGGTGTGGGACCCGGGCACCCGGGTGGACGCCAACCAGTGCGAGCTGCACGAGAGCACCGGCGACTATCCGGCGGTGTGGGTGAGCGACGGGGCGACCGCGGTGCTCGACTCGTGCCGGGTGCGCGAAGTGCCGGACGCGTTGTTCGTCCTGGATCGCGGGTCGCGGGTCGACGTGGTCGACAGCGATCTGTCCCAGGTGCGCTCCACCGCGGTCTCGGTCAGCGACGGGGCCATCGTCCAGCTCGACGACTGCCGCATCCGGGAGGCGGCCACCGGGGCGTGGTTCCGTGACCACGGCAGCGGCGGCACCCTCGCCAACTGCACCATAGACGGCGCCGCCACCGGAGTGATCGTCACCAAGGGCGCCGATCCGACGGTCGAGCGCACCACGGTCTCCGGGCCGACCGAGGCCGGGTTCTACGTCTCCGCCGAGGGCCGCGGCACCTTCACCGGCTGCCGGGTGACCGGCAGCGGGGGCTATGGCTTCCACATCATCGACGGCTGCCGCACCACCCTGACCCGGTGCCGTACGGAGCGGTGTGCGCGTGGGGGCTACGAGTTCTCCGAGGCGGGGCCGATCGTCGAGGACTGCACCAGCGACGAGAGCGCCACCACGGCGCTGGGCTCGCCGGGCGTGCCCGCCCAGCCCCAGGTCACCGCGCCCGCCGTGGAGACCGCCTCGACGGGCGGGCTGCTGGGCGGCGTCCCGGCGCAGCGAGCCGCCCAGACCTCCGCACCCGCCACCGAGCCCCCGGTCGCCGTCCGCCCGTCCACGGCGGTGCTGGGCGAACTGGACGCGCTGGTCGGGCTGGAGAGCGTCAAGCGCGAGGTGCGGGCCCTCACCGACATGATCGAGGTGGGCCGGCGGCGTCAGGAGGCCGGACTCAAGGCCGCCTCCGTCCGCCGCCATCTGGTCTTCACCGGCTCCCCCGGCACCGGTAAGACGACGGTCGCCCGGCTCTACGGGGAGATCCTGGCCTCCCTCGGGGTGCTGGAGCGCGGCCATCTGGTGGAGGTCTCCCGGGTGGACCTGGTCGGTGAGCACATCGGCTCCACGGCCATCCGCACCCAGGAGGCGTTCGACCGGGCGCGCGGCGGGGTGCTGTTCATCGACGAGGCGTACGCCCTCTCTCCGGAGGACTCCGGCCGGGACTTCGGCCGGGAGGCCATAGACACCCTGGTCAAGCTGATGGAAGACCACCGGGACTCGGTCGTGGTCATCGTCGCGGGGTACACGGCGGAGATGGAGCGCTTCCTGTCCGTCAACCCCGGTGTGGCCTCCCGTTTCTCGCGCACCATCACCTTCGGCGACTACAGCCCGGAGGAGCTGCTGCGGATCGTGGAGCAACAGGCCGAGGAGCATGAGTACCGGATCGGCGAGGGGGCGGCGGAGGGGCTGCTGAAGTACTTCACGGCGCTTCCCAAGGGCCCGGCGTTCGGCAACGGCCGCACCGCCCGGCAGACCTTCGAGGCGATGGTGGAGCGGCACGCGGGCCGGGTCGCCCAGCTGAGCGACCCGACCACGGACGACCTCACGCTGCTCTATCCCGAGGACCTGCCGGAGCTCATCTGACCGGCGGTCTCCTCCTCCGCCGGTGGCGGCGTCTGCTCCGGGAGCCGGGCCAGCAGCCCGGCACGCTCCCGGTCGAAGACGGGGTCGGCCTGGTAGTCCCCGTGCCCCAGGATCGGCGCGGGCAGCGGGTGATCGGGCGTACGGCCGTAGGCCAGCGGGTCCTTGAGCGCGTCGCAGTCGACCTCGGGGCCGCTGCCGTCGGGCAGCTTGATGGGGCCGCCGATCGGGTCGGTGTAGCGCCACAGATTGCGCCAGCAGCGCACCTCACCGTGGAGCGAGAGCAGTTGCGCGGGCCCGAAGTAGGCGGGGAACCAGCGCCCGTAGAGCCGCTCCAGCGGTGAGCCGTAGGTGAGCAGCGCGACCTGGCCGCGGGTGCGGTGGTCCACCTGCCAGACCGCCGCGGCGGCCAGCACACTGCCCTGGGAGTGGCCGGAGATGACCAGCCGGCCGCCGTACCGGCGGGTCCAGGTCTCCATCCGCCAGGTGAGGTCGGGCACCGCACGCTCGGCATAGCACGGGGGCGCGAAGGGGTGGGCGGCGCGCGGCCAGAAGGTGCCCACGTCCCACAGGATGCCGATGGTGCGGCGGGCGGAGGGGCTGCGGTAGGCCCGGCGGGCCCAGGTGACCAGCATCAGGAAGGCCACCCCCATCAGCCAGGAGCCCAGCGCCTGCGCGGTCTGGGCGGCGGCGTCCACGGCCCCGGGCGCACCGTCGGCGGCCCGCCCCGGCACCTCGTCGGTGACCCAGGCCGCGGTGACGGCCAGGGCGCCGAACAGCAGGGTCAGCAGCGCGACGGGGCCGACGATCCACGGGGCGGAGTCGGTGAGGCCCGCGCGGGCGATCGTGCCCGCGATCCGCCGGGTGCGTACGGCGTCGGGCCGCTCCCCCGGATAGCCGTCCATGATGGTCGGCAGCAGCCGGTCGCGCACCCGCCACACCCTTACGGTGAAGATCACCAGCAGGACGACCAGGACCAGCAGCAGCGCGGGGATGGCCGTGGCCAGCCAGGTCAGCAGGACCGGCGGCGCTATCCCCGGCCCCTCACCGGGGGTGCCACCGCCGTCCAGCCAGTCGGCGAAGCGCTGGGCGACACCGCCCGCGAGCACCGCGCCGAGCCCGCAGGCGAGCACCGCGACGGCGGGCCCGGCGAGCCCGTACAGCGGGGTGCGGCCGGGCGCGGCCCGGTGCAGGACCAGGGCGCACACCGCCATGGTCACGATCAGCGCGCCCTCCCCGATGGCGATGGCGCAGAACGCCTCGTTCCCCGGAAGCTGGCCGGTGGAGACCCAGCCGGGGCGGGACCAGCCGGCGTACAGGACGGAGAGGGCCAGCACCGCGAGGGCCGCACCGGGCAGCGCGGTGATGGTGAGGCGGTCCAGCTCCGCGTCGACCTTGGTCTCGCTGCGGCCGCGGTAGCACACCACGGCCACCACCATGACCGCGCCCGCGCAGAGCAGCGTCAGCATCGCCCAGCCCGCGGTGTCCTGCAGCCCGCTGCCGCCCGGTTCGCGGTCATGGGTGGTGGTGGGCAGGGTCAGGCCCGCCGCGATGGTGAGGAAGCCCGCGGCGGTGTGCGCGGCGCGCAGCCGGGCGACGATCCTGCGGCCGTACCAGAAGCCGGGCAGGCACAGCGCGGGGCGGTTGCCCGCCTCGGGCGCGGACTCGTCGACGGGGCGCTCCAGCGGCGGAGATGCCTCGTACGCGCTCCAGGTGCGGTTGGACAGGTACCACAGCAGTCCGGTGAGCGCGCCGGGCAGCACCGCGGCGAGCGCGAGCCTGCGGCCGGGCTGGCTCCACCAGCCGTGGTTCTCCGGGGACAGGAAGCCGAGCCAGGACTTGCCCCCGGCGCAGTCGGCCGAACCGGCGCACTGCCAGGCGACCAGGTCCAGGGCCACCTCGCAGGCCCCGGCGATCAGCAGCACGGTCAGGGTGAGCGCCACGAGCCGGACGAGCAGGCCGTAGGCGCGCACGGTCCGCTCGCGCCGGTCGGCCGGGGGCCGCATCCAGTGCGCGAGGTTGGCGACCATGAACGGCAGTAAAAGCAGCCACAGGGCGCGGGAGCTGTTGCCCGAGGTGAGGTTGCACCAGACGTACGCCTCGCGGATCGGGCCGTCGCGGTCCGGGCCCTCACGGTCCTCCGGCGGGCGCTGCTCGGCGTCGATGTCGTCCGCCCTGCGGTAGACCGCCGCGGTCTCGTCGCCGGTGACCAGGCTGGTGCGCGGATCGCCCAGCATCTCCTCGGGGGTGGTGCCGCCCACTCCGTGGACGAGGAGTTCCAGATCGGGTGGTGGCGCTCCGCCCTTCCGGGCTGTCATCGCCTGTTCCGTCGCGTCGGCCGGTGTGTCCGTACGCATGGTCGATGGCACCGTGTCCCCCGATCCGGTGTGGTGCGGTCGTTCTGGCTCCAGGATTGTGCCCATCGGCCACCTTCCCCGACCCTGACAGGGCGGGCGTGGCGAAATCGTAACCCCGGGTGCACCGCGCTCGGCTGCCCTCGCCTCATGCGAAGATGAACGCGCGGGCGACGAGGGCCGACCGGAGGGAGACGAGGCAGGGTGAGCGACAACCAGAACCTGCTCGCGGAGCAGCGGCGTGCCCTGATCCTCGATGAGGTCAGGCGGCGCGGCGGGGTGCGGGTCAACGAGCTGACGCGCAAGCTCAATGTCTCGGACATGACGGTTCGTCGCGACCTGGACGCGCTGGCCCGGCTGGGCGTGGTGGAGAAGGTGCACGGCGGGGCCGTGCCGGTGGCCGAGGCGAGCACGTACGAGCCCGGGTTCGAGGCCAAGTCGGGCCTCGAGCTGAGCGCCAAGGAGGACATCGCCAAGGCGGCGGCCGCGATGGCCACGCCGGGCACCGCGATCGCCCTGGCCGGTGGCACCACGGCCTTCGCACTGGCCCAGCAGCTGCTGGAGGTGCCCGATCTGACGGTGGTCACGAACTCGGTCCGGGTGGCCGATGTGTTCTACAACGCCCAGCGGTCGGCGGCGCTCGGCGGGGTGGGCCCGCGCCCGGGGGCGGCCACCGTCGTGCTCACCGGCGGGGTGCGGACGCCGTCGGACACGCTGGTGGGGCCGGTCGCGGACGCGGCGGTGCGCTCGCTCCACTTCGATGTGCTGTTCCTCGGGGTGCACGGGATATCGGTCGAGGCGGGCCTGTCCACGCCGAATCTGGCGGAGGCGGAGACCAACCGCCACTTCGTCAGGTCCGCGCGGCGGGTGGTGGTGGTCGCGGACCACACCAAGTGGGGCACGGTGGGGCTGAGTTCCTTCGCCTCGCTGGACCAGGTGGACGCGCTGGTCACGGACCCGGGGCTGCCGGCGGAGGCGCGGGCGGAGATCTCCGAGTATCTGCCGGAGCTGGTGGTGGCGGGCGAGCCGGTCCGCACCGCAGACATCTGACACCCCGGCAGGTATCGTGTGTCCATGACACACCGGTTGCGTTCCGTCGGACTGGAGTACGCCGAGACCGCCCCGGTGCGGCTCGTCTTCGTCGCCAAGGTCTCGGCCGCTCCGGAGGCGGTGTTCGAGGCGTTCACCGATGTCGAGGGCTGGCCGCGGTGGTTCCGGCAGGTGAGGGACGCCCGCTCCACGGACGGCGGCAAGCGCAGGGAGATCCGCCTCATGGGCGGCACCCGCTTCCGCGAGACGGTCATGGCGGCGGATCCGCACGAGCGCTACGCCTACCGCGTCGACGAGACCAATGTGCCGGGGCTGCGGGCGCTGCTGGAGGAGTGGACGCTGCGGCCCTCGGACGGCGGGACCGTGGTGCGCTATGTCTTCGCGGTGGACGGCACGGCGGTGCTGCGCGGTGCCGTACGGGCGATGCGGCCGGGTCTGCGGCGCGCGTTCCACCAGGCGGTGGGGAACCTGGACCGGATGGTGGCGGCGGTCTGACGACGGCCGTAAGGGCGAGGCGGCGACCGTAAGGGCGTGACGGCAGCCGTGAGGGCCTGGCGGCGGCCGTGCGGGCGGAGGTCAGTCCGTCCAGTTGCCGGTCGTGAGGAAGATGTCGAGCGTCTTCACATACGGCTCGATGTCCAGCCCCTGCTCCTCGAGCCACGCGTCCGAGTAGTACTTGTCCAGATACCGCTCCCCCGGATCGCACAGCAGCGTCACCACGCTCCCGGTCCGCCCCTCGGCGACCATCTCCGCGACGATCCGCAGCGCGCTCCACAGCCCGGTCCCGGTGGAGCCGCCCGCCTTACGGCCGATGGCGCGCTCCAGGGCGCGCACGGCCGCGACGCTAGCCGCGTCCGGGACCTTCATCATCCGGTCGATCGCGCCGGGTACGAAGCTGGGCTCCATCCGGGGGCGGCCGATGCCCTCGATGCGTGAGCCGTGGTCGCTGGAGGCGTGGGCGTCGTGGTGGACCCAGCCGTCGAAGAAGCAGGAGTTCTCCGGATCGGCGACGCACACCCGGGTGTCGTACTGCATGTAGTGGACATAGCGGGCGATGGTCGCCGAGGTGCCGCCGGTACCCGCCGTGGCCACGACCCATGCCGGTTCGGGATAGCGCTCCAGACGCAGCTGCTGATAGATCGACTCGGCGATGTTGTTGTTGCCGCGCCAGTCCGTGGCCCGCTCGGCGTAGGTGAACTGGTCCATGTAGTGACCCCCGGATTCCGCCGCGAGGGCGGCGGACTCCTCGTACATCGTCCGCGGGTCGTCCACGAAATGGCACTGGCCGCCATGGAATTCGATCAGACGGCACTTCTCCCGGCTGGTCGTGCGGGGCATCACCGCGATGAAGGGCACCCCGATCAGCTTGGCGAAGTACGCCTCGGATACGGCGGTCGAGCCGCTGGACGCCTCGATCACGGGCTTGCCCGGCCGGATCCAGCCGTTGCACAGCCCATAGAGGAACAGCGAGCGTGCCAGGCGGTGCTTGAGACTTCCTGTGGGGTGGGTGGACTCGTCCTTGAGGTAGAGGTCGATCCCCCACCGCTCGGGCAGCGGGAAGCTCAGCAGATGGGTGTCGGCGGACCGCTGGGCATCGGCCTGCACCTTACGGACGGCTTCCTTCAGCCACTCGCGGTAGCCGCGGTCGCTGCGGTCCACGTCGATCGTCTCGATACTCCCGCACGCCGTGCCGTCCAACGCCCACTCCTCCTGCTTGTGCCTCATGCCCAGCCCAGGTGGCATACTCATGCCGTTTCGATCCTCATTGTCCCCCAGTGCGCCCTGGTGTCCGGGGCCGGTCACGGGCACACTGCGCAGCAGGGAAAATGAGAGGCGGCGGCACAGTGCCAGTCGGAACCATCGGGGAGGCGGTTGTGATGGCCGATACGGAGTTCAACGCCAGGGGAGTGCGGATCGAGCGATTCCTGCGCTCGGTCACCCGCGCCGGACAGGTCATGATCAAGGACGGCAGGCTGCAGTTGCTGACCAGTTACGGCAGCGAGATCGACAGCGCACCCGTGCAGTCGGTGCGCGCGAGCAAGCCCTGGTTCGTGGACGGGGACCAGGCCATGGCCACCGTGAACGGCACCCGTTACCGCCTCACCCTCGGCTCGCAGGACGCCAAGTCCACCTCGGCCAAGTCCGGCTCGGGCGCCGCCAGCCGCTTCCTCGACGCCGTCCGGTCCGCCCGGGGGCATGCCTCGAAGAGGTGAGGCGGCCGAGTTGCGCATGCGCGCGGTGGGACCGACCCTGGACGAGTATCAGTATCACTGAGGGTCAACAAGCGGTGACGCTGAGAACCGTCCCACCGGTCGCGCCCAGCAGCCACCACTGCTGAACGTGTTCGTCGCCCGCATCTGAATCAGGCTAGCCCCACGTCTTCAGGGAGTCGCAGCCGTGATCAGTCGTCCTAGCAGGCATTGCACGGTGGAGCTGCAGGCCCTGCCGTCGCGGATCGGACAGGTCCGCAGAATCGTGTCGGCGCAGTTGCGCTACTGGCATCTGGATCCGCTCATCGACCCGGCGGCGCTCGGCGTCACCGAACTGCTCACCAATGTCCATCGGCACGCCGAACCGGACAAGCAGTGCACGGTGGAGATCGTTCTCATGCTGGACCGGCTGACCGTTTCGGTCCGCGACCAGGATCCGCGACTGCCTCGCGTTCAGGCGTGCGATCCCTTCGCCACCCATGGCAGGGGGCTCGCGCTGGTCGCGGCCGTCAGCCAGAGCTGGGGGATGCACGCGCGGGACGACGGCAGCGGGAAGGTCGTCTGGTTCACGCTGGCCGTGCCCCGGTCCACCGCCACCGCCAAGCCGCCCTTCGCGTCGCACGGAACGGGCCGCACCGCGCCGCCCCTTCGCACGGACGCCTCCCGTCCGGCGCCGGCGCCCACCGTGCCCCTCACCGGCCCGGCGCCCGCACCCGAGCCCGTCGCCGCCCCGGCACCGACGCCTGTCACCCCGGCACCCATTGCCCCGGCACCGACGCCTGTCACCCCGGCGCCCGTTGCCCCGGCACCGACGCCCGCACCCGTCGCCCCCGAACCCGTCGCCGCGGCACCGGCCCCCGCCGTTGCCACCGCACCGGCACCGGCTGCCGCCGCTCCGGCGCCCGCGGTGCGCGAGCGTGCCCCCGCGGCCGCCCGGTCGGCAGCCTCCCGCTGAGCATGCGAGCGTCCCGCCTCCAGCGAGGCGGGACGGCCCGGATACGCCCGGCGGCCCGTGCCGCCCCGGCCTCCTCTGTCAGAGGGCCCCGCCCTTCGTCGCATGGCGGCCGAACTGCTCGTCCAGGACCGACAGTCGGCGCCAGTACTCGTCCTCGTCGATCTCACCGGCCGCGAAGCGACGGCCCAGCACCGCGATCGGCGATCGCTCACCGAAGTCCACGGGGCCGGGGCCGTGCCGCCGGGGGGCGCGTCCGCGCCATCCGGCGCGCCGCAGCAGGAAGACCGCGCCGCCGACGACCAGCGACCACATCAGCGGAACGAGCAGAATCCACGGTCCGGGGCCATCGCCGTCGGCGAAGCCGTGCGCCAGGGTGTTCATGGTGATCGCGCTCCTCGGGAGTGGGTTTCTCATGGCCCTCGTCTCGTGGCCACTCCCGAGGATCAATCCCTTACGGTGCCCTGGTCGTCGTACGGCCGACGACAGTTCCGGTACCTCCCGGGGAGTACGCGCACCGGCGCGGCCTCCTTCTGTACCTACTAGTGTGTACGATCAAGGGTCGAGAACGACCGCATGCGGACACCCGCCCCGCCGTGACAGGAGTTCACCGATGCTCGCCATGCAGTACCGGATCACCCTGCCCGCCGACTACGACATGGAGATCATCCGGCACCGGGTGGAGACGAAGGGGCCGCTGCTCGACGACTTCTCAGGGCTGGGCCTCAAGGCGTACGGGATCCGGGAGCGGGGCGTGGACGGCTCGCCGGTCCATCAGTACGCCCCGTTCTATCTGTGGACCGCGCCCGAGGCCATGAACCGCTTTCTGTGGGGCCCCGGATTCCAGGGCATCGTCCGGGACTTCGGCAGGCCCCCGGTCGAGCACTGGCAGGGGCTCGCCTTCGAGCGGGGCCCGGCCGCGGGCCGCGCGCCGCGCGCCGCCACCCGCCACGCCGAGCCGGTCCCGGCCGCCGCCGACCCCGCCTCCGCCGTCGAGGCCGCGCTGGCGCGGCTGGCCGAGCGCGCCCGTAAGGACGGCGTCCACACCACGGCCCTCGGCATCGACCCGCGCGGCTGGGAGCTGATCCACTTCACGCTCTGGGAGGAGTCGGCACCGCCCTCGGAGCCCGGCGACCGCTACCAGGTGCTCCATCTGTCGACCCCGGACCTGGACGCGCTCCCCCGGGGGCGGCGCTGGTGACCGCCAGGGCCTATCGTCAAAGGGGGCGCCCGGCCGCGAACAGGGGACACCTCCCAGCGGTAGCCGGGGGAGTCCGGTGTGGTCGATCGCACGGCGGAGCGTCGTCCTCGTACTGGGCGCGTACTCGGGTGACGCGACAACGCGGCGAGCGGCCGCGCCAGGCGTCGGGAGCAGGGCGCCCCCTTTGACGACGGGCCCTGGGCGGGTCAGCCCGCGCCCAGGGCCGCCAAGGGGTCGTCCAGCACCGGCTGCCACGCCAACTCCGCCGCCCCGACCAGGCTGTTGTGGTCCAGCGTGCACGGCAGAATCGGCACGCCCCCGCTCCGGCCCCACAGGCTGCGTTCCGCCACCACCGCGCGCAGCCGCTCCGGGTCGGCCTCCAGGAGCTCACGGTGCAGCCCGCCGAGGATGATGCGGTCCGGGTTCAGGATGTTGACCAGACCGGCGAGTCCGAGGCCGAGGCGGTCGATGAGCTGCTCCGTGGCCGCCCTTACGGACGGCGCCGTGGCGTACTCCTCGCGCAGCAGATCGCGGGCCTGCTGCAGCAGGGACAGCTCCGGGCCCGGGTCGCGCCCGGCCGCCGTGAGGAAGGCGAGCGGATCGGCCTCGATGTCCAGACAGCCGCGACTGCCGCAGTGGCAGGGCGGGCCCTCGGGATTGACGGTCAGATGGCCCACCTCGAGGGCGAGCCCCGCGCTGCCGGTGTGCAGCCGTCCGTCGAGCACCAGCGCGCCGCCGACGCCCCGGTGCCCGGTGGCGACGCAGAGCAGGTGCTGGGCACCGCCGCCCGCGCCATGGCGGTGTTCGGCGAGCGCGGCCAGGTTGACGTCATTGCCCGCGAAGCCGGTGACCGGCTCGCCGTCGTCGCCGCGGATCCCGGCCGCGGCCAGGCTGCGGCTGAACAGCTCGCGCACCGGAGCGCCCGCGGGCCAGGCGACGTGCAGCGGGTTCAGGGCGGTGCCCTCCGGTTCGGCGACCGCGGACGGGACGGCGAGCCCCGCGCCCACACAGCGGCGGCCGGTCTCCCGCAGCAGCCGGGCACCGGCCTCGACGACCGCGTCGATGACATGCGCCGGGTCCGCGGGCACGGTCATGCAGCCGGGGGCGGTGGCCACGGTCTGCCCGCCGAGCCCGACCAGCGCCGCGCGGAAGCCGTCGGCGTGCACCTGGGCGGCGAGCGCGACCGGCCCGTGGGGAGCGATCGACAGCCGGTGGGAGGGACGGCCCTGTGCCCCGGCGGCCCCGAGCGGCCGCGAGTCGACCTGGATCAGGCCGAGCGCCTCCAACTCGGCGGCGACGGCGCCCGCGGTCGCGCGGGTCACCCCGAGTTCGGCGGTGAGCACGGCGCGGGTGGGCGCGCGGCCGGTGTGGACGAGTGCCAGTGCCGGGCCAAGAGCGCTTCGGCCGCGCTCGAGCCTTGTCCGTGTCTGGGTCACGCCTCTATTCTCACTTTGTGCCGACTCCAAACAAAACAAGGACGGCCACTCCGGGCGCGCGCCGCTCCGTCTCCACGGATCGCGACCTCACCCGACTCCGCGCCGCCATCACCGCGTTCTTCTTCCTCGACGGATTCGTGTTCGCCGGGTGGGTCGCCCGGATCCCCGCGATCAAGGACCAGACGAGCGCCTCGGAGGGCGCGCTGGGGCTGGCGCTGCTCGGCGTGTCGGCGGGCGGTACGGCCACGATGATGGCCACCGGACGCCTGTGCCGCCGCTTCGGCAACCATCCGACGACGGTGGCCGCCGGTGTGCTGCTCGCGGGCTCCGTGGCGCTGCCGCCGCTGACCCACTCCGCGCTCGCCCTCGGCCTGGTGCTGCTGGTCTTCGGCACCGGGTTCGGCGCGCTCAACGTGGCCATGAACAGCGCGGCCGTCGACCTCATCGCCGCTCTGCGGCGCCCGGTCATGCCCGGCTTCCACGCCGCGTTCAGCCTGGGCGGGATGGCCGGGGCCGGGCTGGGCGGGCTGATCGCCGACCATCTCTCCCCCACCCGCCATCTGTCGCTGCTCGCGGTCTTCGGGCTGCTGCTCGCGGCTGTCGCGGGCCGGACGCTGATCTCGCTGCCGGTGCCCACGCCGCGGGACGACACGGCACCCACGGCCGAGTCCGAGCAGGCCACCGACCTCGAATCGTCCCCCGGCGCAGGGCGGCCGGGCGGCGCCCGGTGGCTCGTCGCCGTGTTCGGCCTGATCGCGCTCTGCACGGCGTACGGCGAGGGCGCGATGGCCGACTGGGCCGCGCTCCATCTGCACCAGGACCTCGACGCGTCCGCCGGGCTCGCCGCGGCGGGCTACGCCGTCTTCGCGCTGATGATGGCCGTCGGGCGGCTGAGCGGCACCGCGCTGCTCGAACGGCTCGGCCAGACCAGGACGTTGATCGCGGGCGGTGCCACGGCCGCGGCCGGAATGCTGCTGGGCTCGCTCGCGCCCACGATCTGGCTGGCGCTCCTCGGCTTCGCGGTCACCGGGCTGGGGCTGGCCAACCTCTTCCCCGTCGCCATCGCGCGGGCGGGCGCGCTGACCGGGCCGGGCGGGGTCGCCGCGGCCTCCACGCTCGGCTACGGCGGCATGCTGCTGGGCCCGCCGACGATCGGCTTCCTCGCCGACTGGTACTCGCTGCCGGTCGCGCTCACCACCGTCGCGGCGCTGGCCGCCGTGGCGGCAGTGGTCGCGTACGGCACGCGGAACGCCGCGCGCACGGCCGGAGGCTGACATTCCGCCCGTTCCGGCCCGGCGTTGTCGGAGACGGCTGGCATGATTCCGCCATGGAGACTGCCGAGTTGATCGAAATCGTGGCCCGCGAGGGCCGGTTGCTGGCCGACGCCGCGGCCGAGGCCGGGGCGGACGCCCCCGTGCCCACCTGCCCCGACTGGCGCGTCCGTGATCTGCTGTCGCACCTCGGCCGGGTGCACGGCTGGGCCACCCGGTTCGTCGCCGAGGGCCTGACCGAGCCGGTCCGGCCGGCGGTCGAGGCGGCACCGGCCGACGCCGAGCTGGTGGCGTGGTACCGCGAGGTCCATGGCCGGCTGGTCGACGTCCTCACTCATGCCGACCCCGAGGTGAAGTGCTTCACCTTCCTGCCCTCGGAGTCGCCGCTGGCGTTCTGGGCCCGGCGCCAGGCCCATGAGACGGCCATCCACCGGATCGACGCGGAGTCGGCGCGCGGCGGGGACTTCTCCCCGTTCACCCCGGAGTTCGCGGCCGACGGGGTCGATGAACTGCTGACCGGCTTCCACAGCCTGGACCGGTCCCGGGTGCGCACGGACACCCCGCGCACACTCCGGGTGAGGGCCACGGACCAGGGCGCGGTCTGGACGATACGCCTGTCCCAGGACGCTCCGCGGACCGAGCGCGACGGCGAGGGGCCGGCCGACTGCGAGCTCAGCGGCCCGGCCCGCGACCTCTATCTCGCGCTCTGGAACCGGCTGCCGATCACCGCGCTGACCACGGAGGGGGACGAGAAGCTGGCCGAGCTGTGGCGGGAGCACTCGGGGATCTGACCTCCCGACCGCTCGGGGCGCGCCCACCGCTCGGGGCGCGCCCACCGCTCGGGTACGTGCGCCACTTGGCCGCGCCCACCGCTCGGGTACGCCAACCGCTGGGCGTTACCGGCGAGTAATAACCCGTGTTAGCTTCCTGTCATGTCACGTCGATCGATGTCGCCGCGCGGACTGCGCCGCGCGATGAACTGGTGGCCGCCCTACCTCTTCGCCGGAGTGCGGGTGGTCCACCTCGCGGAGGACTGGAGCAGCGCCCGCGTCAGGCTGCGGCTGCACCGCTTCAACTCCAACTACGTGGGGACCCATTTCGGCGGTTCGCTGTTCTCGATGAGCGACCCGTTCTGGATGCTGCTGGTGATGCGACGGCTCGGCCGGGACTACATCGTCTGGGACAAGTCCGGCGAGATCGACTTCGTCTCGCCCGGCCGCGGCGACGTGTTCGCCGACTTCACGCTCACCGAGGAGCGGCTGGAGGAGATCCGCGAGGCCACGGCGGACGGCGGCAAGGCGCTGCCGTGGTTCGAGAACGAGGTGGTCGCCGCGGACGGTACGGTCGTGGCACGCGTGCGGAAGCAACTGTATGTGCGCCGGAAGCACCATGACGGGCAGCGCGAGCCGGCGCCGGGGAGGACCGACCCGGCGGCGGCCACCGGACACCAGGCGAAGGGCTGAGACGAGATGACCGGACCCCGTTCCCAGGACGAACGCGACGCGCTCACCATCGAGATAGTGTTCGCCCTGGTCACGGCCGGTCTGCTGGCGGCCGTGCTCTACGTGGCGGTCGCGAGCCCCGCCCTCTTCGGCGACCTGGGCCGGGCCCAGGAGAGGGCCTGGCAGGGAGCCGCCTTCGCGGTGGCCACCGTCGGATTCGCCGTCCGCCTGGTGCGGGCGCTGTGGCTCTTCTCCCGGCAGCGGCGCTGATGCCCCAGGGCCAGAGCCAGGGTCCACAGCCCGCACGGTGGCAGTGTGCCGGGGCACGCTGGGGCCGCGGCGGGCCCGCGCTGGTCTGGCGCCATCCGGCCCAGGGGGAACGGCTCTCCCCGCTGACGCCGGACCGCCCGCTCTCCTTCACCACCGGCCCCCGGCGCGACTGCGTCGGCGTCCGCAGGGGCGCCCGGCACACCCCGTGCCCGGCCGGGGCCGAGGTCCCGGCCTCCGCCGTATCGGCGCAGTGCCCCGACTGCGCCCGGCTGGACCGCTCGTACTCCGTGGCCGCCGACACCCGTACCGACGATCCGCGCCCTTACGACGTCTATCTCGCCTGGTTCGGCCCGGAGCTGGTCAAGGTCGGGATCACCGCGGCCGAGCGGGAAGGGGCACGGCTGCTGGAGCAGGCCGCGCTCTCGTACTGTCTGCTGGGCCGTGGCCCGCTGATGGCCGCGCGCCGCGCCGAGGCCGTGCTGGGCACCGCGCTCGGCGTCCCGGACCGCTTCCCCTACGCCGCCAAGCGCACCGCCCGCGAGGCCCCGCCGCCTCCTGAGCGGCGTGCCGCCGACCTCGCCGCGCTCCACCAGCGGGCGCGCGGCCTCGGCGGTCTGCCGGAGTCGCTGGCCCTGGCCCCGTTCGAGCCGGTGCACCATGACGCGGCGTTCCACCTGGACCGGGTGCGCCCCGCGCCGGGGCTGGTCCGGCTCGTCCCCGAGGCCACCGTGGCCGGTCGTATCGACGCCGTGGCGGGCCCGGACATCCACCTGACCTCGACGGACGGCCGGGCCCTGCTGCTGGACACCCGGCAGTTGGCGGGCTGGCCGCTGGCGGCGGCCGCGGCGGATGCCCCGACGACGGCACCGGTGGCGCAGCGGGAGCGGGAAGCGGAGGCCCCGGAGGGGCTGTTCTGAGCGGAGGGGCTGTTCTGAGCGGAGGGGCTGTCCTGGGGGCGGAGGGCCCATCCGGGCGAGGGGCCGGGAGATACGAAGCCCGGACCGCGGAGCCTCGCTCAGCCGAGCCAGCCCGGCCGGACCAGGCCCGACTCATAGGCGAGCACGACGAGTTGGGCGCGGTCCCGGGCGCCCAATTTGACCATCGTCCGGCTCACATGGGTCTTGGCGGTGAACGGGCTGACCACGAGCCGCCGGGCGATCTCCTGGTTCGACAGCCCCATGCCGACCAGGGCCATCACCTCGCGCTCGCGCTCGGTCAGCTCCGCCAGCGCCGCCGCGGGCGCGGGCTCCCTGGAGCGGGCCGCGAACTCGGCGATGAGCCGGCGGGTCACCCCCGGCGACAACAGCGCGTCGCCGCCGACGACCGCGCGCACCGCCCGCAGCAGCTCATCCGGTTCGGTGTCCTTGACCAGGAAGCCGGAGGCGCCGGAGCGGATCGCCTCGAAGACGTACTCATCGAGTTCGAAGGTGGTCAGCATGACCACCTTCACCTCGCCGAGGGCCGGGTCCCCGGTGATCCCGCGGGTGGCGGCGAGGCCGTCGAGCACCGGCATGCGGATGTCCATGAGGACGACATCGGGGCGCCGCTCCCGTACGAGCGCCAGCGCCTGCTCCCCGTCGGCCGCCTCGCCGACCACCTCGATGTCCGGCTGCGCGGCCAGCAGGGCGCGGAATCCGGCGCGGACGAGGAGCTGGTCGTCGGCGAGCGCGACACGGATCACGGGCTCGGGCCCGTCCTCATCCCTCATGGGGTCTTCCTCCCACCCTTGAACGGGATCCGGGCCCGGACGCGGAAGCCGCCGTCCGGGCGGGGGCCCGCCTCCACTGTGCCGCCGAGCGCGGCGGCCCGCTCGCACATGCCGACCAGGCCGTTGCCGCCGCCCGTCGCCCCGTCCCCGGTCGCGGGGCCGTCGTCGTCCACCCGCAGCTCCAACTCACCGGGGGCATAGCGCAGCAGCACATGGGCGTTCCGGGAGCCGGAGTGGCGGACGATGTTGGTCAGCGCCTCCTGCACGATACGGAACGCCGCGAGATCGGCTCCCGGCGGCAGGGCCGTCCGTACGCCGTCCACGTCCACCCGCACCGCGAGCCCCGCGTCCGCCGCCTGCCCGGTCAGCTCCGCCAGCCGGTCCAGGCCGGGCGCGGGTGAGCGGGGCGCCGCGCCGGGCGCGCCGGAGCCGGAGGTCCGCAGGGTGTCGAGGACCTGGCGGACCTCGCCCAGCGCCTCCTTGCTGGCCGCCTTGATGGTGGTCAGCGCGGTGCGGGCCTGCTCGGGGTCCTGGTCGAGGAGGGCGAGCCCGACGCCCGCCTGGACGTTGATGACCGAGATGCTGTGGGCGAGGACGTCGTGCAGTTCGCGGGCGATCCGCAGCCGCTCCTCGTCCGCCCGGCGCCGCGCCGCCGCCTCCCGTTCGGCCCGTTCCCGGGCCCACTGCTCACGCCGTACGCGGACGAGTTCGGACGCGGCGACGATCGCCATGGCCCAGGCGGTGACCGCCAGCTCCTGCCCCCATCCGACGGGCCCGTCACCGCCCGGCGGCAGCCAGCGGTAGAGCCAGTGGCCGACGAGCAGATGGCTCCCCCACAGCAGCCCGAGCGCGCTCCACGCGGCGATCCGCCGCCCGGCCACGATGGCCGCCACACAGCCGACGACAACGCTGAGGAAGACGGGCCCGTACCGATATCCGGCGGCGAGGTAGACGGCGGTCACCGCCGCCGTGCCGACCACGACCGTCCCGGGGCGGCGGTGGCGCACGAGCAGCAGCGCGGGCCCGGCGAGCAGCAGCGCGGCGCTCCCGGGCCCGAGGCCCATCCGGTCGGGCTGATCGTGAGCGGCGAACCCGGTGCCCACCAGCTGGATGGCGGCGATGGCGACCGAGGAGCGCCAGGGTACGGCCGAACGCGATGGGTCGAAGCGCGCCCCGCGCCACCATCCGCCTGGCCGCTGCCCCGGGCCGTGCTCCCCCGTGAATCCGTGCATACGGGCAACGCTAAACCGGCCGGACGCCCCCGGCGTCCCCCCTGCGCGGTGCCCGCGCCTACTCCCGGCGGAGTAGGCGCCCATGCCCTGCCGGGCAGCCATGACCACCGCGAGTGGGTCCGTATCCGGGTCCGACACCGATCGCGGGACAGGACGGAGCCGAGTCCGCCTCCCCGCCAGAGCGCGGCGGACGTGGGGAGAGCTGGAACCGAACACCGCCGACACCCGGCGACGAGCCGTGCGAACACGCGCACGGGCAGCAGGTCGCCCAGCATGCCCGCCAGGGCCCTCACGTCGCCCGTCCCCGCCAGCTCCGCTTCTTCCCGTACGGGCGGGACGCCCCGGCATGGCCGTCGCAGCCCCGCGAAGATCAGCCCGACGCGACCGAAGCCGAACCCTACGCGGTGTCCGGCGGACCACGCGGCGGAGCCGCATAGCGTCGCTTCCCCCTCCCCGCCCCTTCCCGCGGACGCTATGCGGCTCCGCCGCCTGGCAGGGGCTCCGCCCCTGGACCCCGGGGGCTGGGGCGGAGTCCCGCACGCGGCGGAGCCGCATAGCGTCAGGTGTCGGGAAGGGGCGCGGAACAGCCCGCCGCAGGCGTCACGATCCGTCGGACACGTCCTAGCCCTGTCCTAGCCCCGGTCCATCGCCGCCAGGGCGCGGCGGGCGGCCGGGTGGGTGCGGACGAGGTCGCCCAGCGTGGTGGTGCCGCGGGTGATCTTCGTGAAGGCGCGCCATGCCGGGCGGAAGCCGGTGATCGCCGCGTGGAACATCCCGGGGCGGCGGGCGAAGACCGTGTGCAGTCGGCGGCCGACGCCCATCTCCACGCCGAGCCCCGCCTTGATCGCGAAGGCGTAGTTCAGGGCCTGACGGCGGGCGTCCACCGCGTCGTGCGCCTCGGCGACGCGCACCGCCCACTCCCCCGCGAGCCGGCCCGAGCGCAGCGCGTAGGAGATGCCCTCGCGGGTCCACGGCTCCAGCAGCCCGGCCGCGTCGCCGCACACCAGGACCCGGCCGCGCGACAGCGGCGAGTCGTCGGCGCGGCAGCGGGTCAGATGGCCGGAGGAGATGCTCGGCTCGAATCCGGCGAGGCCGAGCCGGGCGATGAAGTCCTCCAGGTAGCGCTTGGTCCCGGCGCCCTCGCCGCGTGCCGAGATGACACCGACGGTCAGGGTGTCGCCCTTGGGGAAGACCCAGCCGTAACTCCCCGGCATCGGGCCCCAGTCGATGAGCACCCGGCCCGCCCAGTCCTCCGCGACGGTCTCCGGAACGGGGATCTCCGCCTCCAGGCCGAGATCCACCTGGTCCAGCTTCACGCCGACATGCGCGCCTATGCGGCTCGCGCTGCCGTCCGCGCCGACCACGGCCCGGGCCAGCACCGTCTCACCGTCGGAGAGCACCACGGCGACCGTGCGCCGGTCGGGCACGGCCGGGCCGTGCTGTTCGACGCGGCTGACCGCGACGCCCGTACGGACCTCGGCTCCCGCGTCCTTGGCGGCGTCGACCAGGGCCGCGTCGAACTCCGGCCGGTTGATCAGCCCGAAGAGCGCGTGCTTGGAGCGGCGGGTGCGGGACAGCTTGCCGTTCAGCGAGAACGTGACCGCGTGCACCCGCTCCCGCAGCGGCAGTTCGAAACCCGGCGGGAGGGCGTCGCGCGAAGGGCCGATGATGCCACCGCCGCAGGTCTTGTAGCGCGGCAGCTCGGCCTTCTCCAACAACAGCACCCGGCGCCCGGCGCAGGCGGCGGCATGGGCCGCGGAGGCACCCGCGGGGCCCGCGCCCACCACGACGACGTCCCATACCGTCTCATTGTCCGGGGCTGCGTTGTCGCTGCTCACGTGTGGATCCGCTCCCAATCGACCGACCTGATGCGCCTACCCGGCATCCTACGGCTCCCCGGTGGATGACCCCGCTGTGGGATGATCGGCCACGCGGTCTCAAGCCGTACATACGTGCCCATCGCCGCGCATCCCGCCGCCGGCCCGTCGCACCCCAGGAGGGTCCCCCATGGAGAAGGCGCCTCTGGCCGCCACCGTCGCCGCCCTGCAGCCGCGCGCCAGGGCCGAGCTGGCCGAGCTGGTGGCCTTCGCGTCGGTGGCGGACCCGGCGCAGTTCCCGCCCGGCGAATGCGAGGCCGCCGCCCGGTGGGTCGCCGACGCCCTGCGCGCCGAGGGGTTCGAGGACGTGGCGCTGCTGGACACCCCCGACGGCACCCAGTCCGTCTACGGCTTCCTGCCGGGTCCGGCCGGTGCCCCGACCGTGCTGCTCTACGCGCACTACGACGTGCAGCCCCCGCTGGACGAGGACGCCTGGCACACCCCGCCCTTCGAGCTGACCGAGCGCGACGGCCGCTGGTACGGCCGCGGCGCCGCGGACTGCAAGGGCGGCGTGATCATGCATCTCACCGCGCTGCGCGCGCTCAAGGCGAACGGCGGGGTCCCGGTCAATGTCAAGGTGATCGTGGAGGGTTCGGAGGAGCAGGGCACGGGCGGTCTGGAGCGCTACGCCGAGGCCCATCCGGAGCTGCTGACCGCCGACACCATCGTGATCGGCGACGCGGGCAACTTCCGGGTCGGGCTGCCGACGGTCACGGCCACCCTGCGCGGGATGACGCTGCTGCGGGTCTCGGTGGAGACCCTGGAGGGCAATCTGCACTCCGGCCAGTTCGGCGGGGCGGCCCCGGACGCGCTCGCCGCGCTGATCCGCGTCCTGGACTCGCTGCGCGCCGAGGACGGCTCCACCACCGTCAAGGGGCTCGACGCGGACGCCGAGTGGGACGGGCTGCAGTATCCGGACGAGGAGTTCCGCAAGGACGCCAAGGTGCTCGACGGGGTCGGGCTGATCGGCTCCGGTACGGTCGCGGACCGCATCTGGGCGCGCCCGGCGGTCACCGTGCTCGGCATCGACTGCCCGCCGGTGGTCGGCGCCACCCCGTCCGTCCAGGCGGGCGCGCGGGCGCTGATCAGCCTGCGGGTGCCGCCGGGCGTGGACGCGGCCGAGGCCAACCGGCTGCTCGCCGAACACCTCCGGTCCTCGGTGCCGTGGGGCGCGCGGCTGTCGGTGGAGCAGATCGGCCAGGGCCAGCCCTTCCGCGCGGACACCACGAGCCCGGCCTACGCGGCGATGCGGGAGGCGATGCGCCTGGCGTACGACGGCCAGGAGATGGCGATCGCCGGACAGGGCGGCTCGATCCCGCTGTGCAACACGCTGGCCTCGCTCTACCCGGAGGCGGAGATCCTGCTGATCGGGCTGAGCGAGCCGGAGGCGCAGATCCACGCGGTCAACGAGAGCGTCTCGCCGGAGGAGTTGGAGAAGCTCTCGCTCACCGAGGCGCTGTTCCTGGGGATGTACGCGGCGGGCAAGAGCTGAGCCCCGCTCCACCTCGCACCCGGTCAGCGGGCGGCCCCACGGGCTGGGCCGGCGTGATCAGCCCGTGGGGACGCCCGCTTCGAGATACAGCGGGCGGCCCTGCTCACGGGCGCGCAGCGCCCAGCGCAGCCGGCTCAGCCGCACCGGCGGCAGCAGCGCGGCGGCCTCGCTCTCGGTGACGAAGCGCCAGCCGCGCAGTTCGGAGCCGGGCAGTAGCACCTCCCGGGCGGCCGCGCTGGAGAGCTTGCCGCCGTCGAAGAGCAGCCGCAGGCCCCCGTAGCCGGGCGGCTGGGGGCGCTCCCAGTCGGCCACCAGCAGCCGCAGCGGTTCGTCCAGCCGTACCCCCAGCTCCTCGGTGACCTCGCGCACCCCGGCGCACATCGGGGGTTCGCCCGGCTCGACGACGCCGCCGGGGAACTCCCAGCCGGGCTTGTAGGTGGGGTCGACGAGCAGCACCCGGTCCTCCTCGTCGAAGAGCAGGACCCCGGCGGCCAGCGTCTCCGCCCTCGGCTCCGGGGTCTGCACGATGTCGCAGATCCCGGCGCCCTCGCGGACGGCGTCGGCGATGTGCTGGGCGGTCTGGCGCGGGGTGAGCCCGGTGGTGTCCACGACATGGGCGTCGGTGGTCAGCCAGGTCAGGGCCGCCCGGTAGGGCGCGAGATGGGCCAGGCACCACTGGCGTACGGACTCGCTCGCGTCCGCGTCCCCGGGTATCTCCTCGCGCTCGGCTATGCGCTCGCGAAGGATCGTTTCATCGGTGTGCAGCAGAACATGCCGTACGGGGATGCGGCGGGCCGCGAAGCCGCCGAAGATCTCATCCCGGTACTCCTGTCTGAGGACCGTCATCGGGACCACGAGTGGGCCGCCGACCTCCGCGATCAGCGCCGCTCCGGTGTCCACGACCAGTCGGCGCCAGGAGGGCAGATCCTGGTAGTCGGACACCTGTTCAAGACGTTTCCGCGGGAGCATCATCCGCAGACCGTTACCGACCAGCTCCGGGTCGTAGAACGTGCTGCCGGGCATGAAGTCCACCAATTCGCGGGCCGCGGAGGTCTTACCCGCACCGAACGCACCGTTCAGCCAGACGATCACATTTCCCCCTATTCCATCGCCTCCTGACAGTTGCCCGCATCACCCTGCCACGGAAACGCGCGAAGACGACCGAGTGACGGATCGCGTCGCTCCGGAGCGGTCGGGCGCGGGACGCGGGGCTGGGCTGGGCTGGGCTGGGCCGGTCCGGGCTGGGCGACGGCGCGTGGTCGGGGATCGTGTGGCCCTTGTGCCACAGGGGTCACCGTGGCCACGTGAGCCACAGTGACCCCTGTCGTATCAGCCCTTGCTGGCGCCGAGGGTGAGTCCGGCGATGAAGTGGCGCTGCAACAGCAGGAAGACCAGCACCGTGGGAAGCGCCACGATCACCGAGCCCGCCGCGAGCAGGTTGTAGTCGGTGAAGAACTGGCCGCGCAGATTGTTGAGCGCGGAGGTGATGGGCAGCTTGTCGCCGTCGGAGATGAAGACGAGCGCCCACAGGAAGTCGTTGTACATCCAGGTGAATTGCAGAGTGGCGAGCGCGGCCAGCGCGGGCCGGCACAGCGGAAGCGTGATGTTCCAGTACTGCGTCCAGACCCCCGCCCCGTCCACCCGCGCCGCCTCCACGATCTCATCGGGAATGGTGCGCATGAAGTTGGCGAGGACGAAGACGCAGAATCCCACCTGGAAGGCGACCTGAACGGCGAGCACGGCCCAGTAGGAGTCGTACATCGTCATCGAGTCCGACATCCAATAGGGCAGATTGATCTTGGTGAAGAGCACATAGAGCGGGGTGACGATGACCTGCTGCGGCAGCAGATTGCCCGCCGTGAACACCATCAGCAGCACCAGCCCGCCGCGTATTCTCAGCCGGGTCACACAGAAGGCGACGAACGAGGCGAGAAACAGCGTCAACAGCACTCCGGGCACCGCGATGATGAGCGAGTTGACGAAGTACTTGCCCATCCCGGAGTCATTGAACGCCTTGGCGTAGTAGTCGAACGACAGATGGCGCGGCAGCGAGAAATAGCCGTATTTCGCGGTCTCCTCGTACGGCCGCAGCGAGGCGTAGATGGCGAGCAGCAGCGGGGCGAGGAAGGCGAGCGACACGACCATCAGAAAGGCGTGCAGCCCGAGCCGGCCACGGGTCACCCGGCGCTTGCCGGTGCCGGTCACCGGGGCCACGGTCCGTACGGGGGCGGGCGGAGTGGTGACGGTCATCCCTTCTTCCCCCCTCGCAGCTCCTGGACCAGATAGGTCACGATGAATCCCAGGGACACGGTCAGCAGGACGACGGCGATCGCGGAGCCGAACCCGATCCGGCTGGCCTCGCCGATGATGTTGTCGGTGACCAGCACCGAGAGCAGTTCGAGCCCGTTACGGCCGTGGTTGATGGCGTAGACGATGTCGAAGGCGCGCAATGCCTCGATCACGGTGATGACGCCGACGATGATGTTGACCGGGCGCAGAGTGGGCAGCACCACCCGGAAGAAGGTCTGGGTCTCGCTCGCGCCGTCGATCGCGGCCGCTTCCTTGAGCGAGGGATCGACGGATTTCAGCCCGGCCAGATAGAGGATCATCACATACCCGGTGTGCCGCCAGGCGGCCGCCAGCAGCACCATCCAGATATTGAGGTCCGGGTCTCCGAGCCAGTCCACGGGGTCGTTCTTGTTGGCGAGGATCGCGTTCAGCGCACCCTGGTCACGGGAGAAGACCAACTGTGCGATGAAGCCGACGATGGCGAGGGAGAGCACCACCGGCATATAGAGGGTGGACTGGTAGAAGCGGCTGAACCGGACGCCCTTGTCCAGCAGTACGGCCAGCAGCAGTCCGAAGGGCGTCGCGACCAAGCCGAGAAAGGCCACCCAGAGCAGGTTGTTGCGGACCGCGGGCCAGAACGGCGGATAGTCGGTGAAGAGCGTCTTGTAGTTGTCGATGCCCACCCAGTGGATATCGCCGATCCCGTCCCAGCTGGTGAAGGACAGGCCGATGGAGGCGAGGGTCGGGCCCCAGATCAGGGCCAGGTCGAGCAGGATGGGTATGCCCAGCAGCACGCCGATGACGGCGAGGTCGCGGGAGGTGAATCTCCGCGGACCCCGCCGTTTGGCACGCCGCGCGGTCGTGAGCGGCACGGCGCGAATCTCCTAGTCGCTGGCGAAGATGGTCTTCTTCTGGGACTCGATGTCCTTGGTGAGGCTGTCGATGTCGTTCGGCTTGTTGATGAACTGCTGAATGGCCCGGATCATCACCTGGGACGCGAAGTCCGGCCGGGTGTCGCGGTCCATGAACTGCGATATCTGCTTGGCGTTCGAGACGAGGTCGACGGCCTTCTTCTGCAGCGCGTTGTACGACGAGGTGGACGCCTTGTCGTTGACGGCGATGTTGTTCGGGTCCCGCTTCAGGTAGATCTCCTCGGCGGCGGGGGTGGCGAGGTACTTCATCAGCTCCTTGCCCTCCTTCTGCCGCTTGGACTTCTTCGCCAGCAGAAACCCGTCGATCGGCGCCTCCACCGCGTCCTGCCCGTAGGCGGAGTCGATCTCGGGGAAGGGGAAGAAGTCCAGATCGTCGCGGTCGGCGGCGGAGAACTGCTGCCCGGGGTGGGGCAGTCCGAAGACCGCCATACCGGACTTCTTCTGCGCCAGGCTCTGGGCGGCCTCCTGCCAGGTCCGCCCGTTGGCGCCCTTCTGGTGGTACGGCATCAATCCGCGCCACAGGTCGAAGACGTGTCGGACCTTGGGATCCGTCCAGGACTCCTTGCCGCCCATGAGGGAGATATGGAAGTCGTAGCCGTTGGCCCGCATATTGAGATAGTCGAAGGTCCCCATGGCGGGCCAGCCGTCCTTGTCGCCGAAGGCGATGGCGTCGAGGCCGTCCTTGTCCATCCGCTTGGCGAGCGCCCGGAACTCGTCGAAGGTCTTCGGAACCTCGTAGCCGTGCTGGGCGAAGACGCTCTTCCGGTAGAAGACCGCCCAGGGATAGTAGTAGTACGGCACGAGGTACTGCTTGCCGTCCTTACCGGTGGACTGCGCCTTGAGCGCGTCCGAGAAGCCGTCGAAGCCCTTCCAGAGGTCGCTGATCTCGGCGAGCTGTCCCTGTTCGGCGAAGAACTGCATGCGGTACCCGGCGAACCACATGAAGACGTCGTCGGGGGTGCCCTTCAGATAGCGGTTGATGCCCTCCTGGAACGCCTCGTGGTTGACGGTGTTGACCTTGACCTTCTTGTCCGACTTCTTCTCGTACGCGTCGAACACCTCGGCGAACGCCTTGCGGGGGACGGCGTCGGAGGCATTGGAGCCGATCTTCACTTCGTTGCCCGGACCACCGCAGGCGGTCAGCAGCGTCGGAAGGGCGACCGCGCCGGCTCCGGCCGCGGTACCTCGTAGTAGCGCACGGCGGGAGATCGGATGTCCTGACGATGACGGTGCCATGTGCCCCTCCACAGAGGTTCAATCAAACACAACCGAACGCGAGTGAGGGGATCTCACCCGGCGGCCAGGCAAACCGTCAAGGGTTTTGACGAGATATCGAACAACTGTTATCGCATCTCTTCCAACAGACTCCAACAGGGTCTACCGTAAACGCTCGCATGTGACGCAGCCATGACACTGCGTCACCCCCGTTGAGAACGGAGGACCCGCATCGTGCGCCACCGCTGTTTTCGACCCGCGAGACGAAGAGTCATCGGAGCAATGAGCGCCGGCCTGCTGGCCACGGTCGGCCTGGCCCTCCCGGCCGTCGCCCAGCCCTCGCACCCCGCCGAGGTCACCCCATCGGCCTCCGCCCCGGGCGCCGCGCCCGGTGACGGGCTCGCCCTCACCCCTCCGATGGGCTTCAACAACTGGAACTCCACCCACTGCCGCGCGGAGTTCAACGAGGCGATGGTCAAGGGCATCGCCGATATCTTCGTGGCCAAGGGGCTGAAGGACGCCGGATACCAGTACGTCAACCTCGACGACTGCTGGGCGCTGCCGCAGCGCGATGCCAACGGCAAGCTCGTCCCGGACCCGGTCCGCTTCCCGAACGGCATCAAGGCCGTCGCCGACTATGTCCACTCCAAGGGACTGAAGATCGGCATCTACACCAGCGCGGGCACCAAGACCTGCAACAGCGCCGGCTTCCCCGGGGCGCTCGGCCATGAGAAGTCCGACGCCCAGCAGTTCGCCGACTGGGGCATCGACTACCTCAAGTACGACAACTGCAATAACCAGGGTGTCGACGCCAAGCAGCGCTACCGCACCATGCGCGACGCCCTGAAGGCCGCGACCGAGACCACCGGCCGCCCCATCGTCTACAGCATCTGCGAATGGGGCGAGAACAAGCCCTGGGAGTGGGCGGGGGAAGTCGGCCACCTGTGGCGGACCACGGGCGACATCAGCGACAGCTGGGGCAGCATGCTGTCGATCGCCAAGCAGAACCTGCCGCTCGCGAAGTACGCCGGACCCGGCAACTGGAACGACCCCGACATGCTGGAGGTCGGCAACGGCGGGATGACGGCCACCGAGTACCGCAGCCACTTCTCGCTGTGGTCGGTCATGGCCGCACCGCTGCTGATCGGTACCGATCTGCGCAAGGCCGGCGACGAGACCTATGAGATCCTCGGCAATCGCGAAGTGATCGCCGTCGATCAGGACCCGCTGGGCAAGCAGGGCACCGTGCTCTCCTCCGAGGGCGGGCGCTGGGTCATCGCCAAGGAGATGGCGGACGGCAGCCGCGCCGTCGCGCTGTTCAACGAGACCGACCGGCCGCAGCACATCGCCACCACGGCGACCGGGGTCGGGCTGCCCCGGGCGACCGGGTACCGGCTGCGCGACCTGTGGGCGCACAAGGACTACAACACCGCCGGAGCCATCTCGGCCACCGTCCCGGCCCATGGCACCGTGCTCTACCGGGCCTCGGCCGACACCCGCTGGGCCGCCTACCCGCCCGCCACGGAACTCGGCCTCGACGGCACGGCACTGACCGAGGCCGGGGCCGCGGCCCAGGTCGACACCGCGCTCACCGACCTCGGCCGCACCCCGGCCCAGCAGGTCTCGGTCCGGCTCACCGGCCCCGACGGCTGGCGGATCAAGGCCACCTCCCCGACCCGGGCCGCCTCGCTGCCCAGCGGCTCGAAGCTGGCCACGCGCTGGCAGGTGACCGCGCCCGCCGGTGCCGCGCCCGGTGCGTACGACCTGACGGTCAGCGCCGACTACCGCTCACCCGGAGGCGACAGGGCCACCGCGCGGCTGGTCTCGGCGGTCCATGTGGTGGTCGCTCCGCCGTCCGGCGACTCGTACGCGAGCGATCTGCCCTGGCTGAGCGCGCTCAACGGCTGGGGCCCGGTGGAGAAGAACACCAGCGTCGGCGAGAACGATGCGGGTGACGGCCATCCGCTCACCCTCGGCGGCACCACGTACGACAAGGGTCTGGGCGTGCACGCGCCGAGTGAGGTCACGTACTACACCGGCGGCCGGTGCTCGCGCTTCACCGCGCAGGTCGGCGTGGACGACGAGGAGGGCACCGCCGGGACGGTCGGCTTCGAGGTCTGGGCGGACGACGCCAAGGTGGCATCGTCGAAGACGCTGACCAACGCCGATCCGGCCACCGCCCTCGACGCCGCCATCGGCGGGGCGAAGACGGTCCGCCTGGTCGTCACCGACGGCGGGGACGGGGTCACCAGCGACCACGGGGACTGGGCCGACGCGGCCTTCGCCTGCTGAACCCCCGCTGAGGCCACCAGGTTGAGACGTCTCCACTCCGCCGAGATCCACCGATGAGATCCGCCCCTTCCCGTGGCCGTCCCGGGCTCAGCACTCGGGCGGCCCGGGAAGGGGTTCGTCATTGTCACCGCCCTTGACGTAGACGACGCTCACGCCCTGCCCGGCCGTGGCGCTCGCCTTTCCGCCGCCCGGTGCGGCGATCTTCCCCGGGCCCGCCGGCTCGCTCGGCGGATCCTTCGTCCGCCCCGACGCCGTGGTGTGGCCATCGCCTCCGACCAGCGCGTACGTCAGCCCGCCGCCGATGAGCGCGACGGTGGCGGCCGCGACAGCGGGTCGGGGGGCGGACGGTGACGATGGGGCCTCAGTCGCCGGTGGGACGTGTACCCGCCGCCGGGCCGAACCCCTCCAGCCGTGCCTCCTGCGCCGCCGCGGCGGCCGCGCCCACCAGCCCCGCGTCGGTGCCCATCTGCGCCGGGACGACCTCCAGCCCCTGGACGAACGACAGGGTCGCGTAGTCGCGCAGGGCGCGCCGCAGGGGCGCGAAGAGCACGTCCCCGGCGCCCGCCACGCCGCCGCCGATGACCGCCACCTCGATCTCGACGAGCGCGGCGGTCGCGGCGATGCCGGCGGCCAGGGCCTGGGCGGCCCGTTCGAAGGAGGCCCGCGCGACCGGGTCTCCGGCCCGCGCCGAGGCGGCGACGGCCTCGGCGCTGGTGTCGCCGTCCGGCCCCGGGCGCCAGCCGCCGTCCAGCGCGCGGCGGGCGATGTTGGGGCCGCTGGCGATCCGCTCCACGCAACCGCGTCCGCCACAGGGGCACGGGTCGCCGTTCAGCTCCACGCTGATGTGGCCGATGTGCCCGGCGTTTCCGGTCGGGCCCGGGTGCAGCCGGCCGCCCAGGACCAGCCCGCCGCCCACGCCGGTGGAGACCACCATGCACAGCGCGCCCTTACGGCCGCGCGCCGCGCCCTGCCAGTGCTCGGCGGCCGTCATCGCCGGCCCGTCGCCGACCAGCGACAGCGGCAGCGCGCCGGTGGTCTCCCGGACCCCGGCGACCAGCGGGAAGTCACGCCAGCCGGGGATGTTGACGGGGCTGACGGTGCCCACGGAGGCGTCCACGGGGCCCGCGCTGCCGATGCCGACGGCGGCGACCCGCGACCAGTGCGCGGTGGCCGCGAGTTCCTCGAGCACGGCGGTGACCTGGCGCATCACCGTGGCGCCGTCCTCCTGGGCGCGGGTGGCGCGGCGGGCCCGTACGGCCAGCTTTCCGCTCCCGTCCACCAGAGCGCCCGCGATCTTGGTCCCGCCGATGTCCAGTGCGGCGATGAGGTCACGTGGCATAGGTGTCGACTCTCCTGGTGGGCATGCTGGTGGGCAGGGGCGTGTTCGGTGTGCGGCAATAGTCTTCCCGGCGCTGACAACGTTGTCCAGGGGCTATGCTCGTCACTCCCTCCCCCACGACGACCAGCGACGGGACGAGCGCACTGTGACCGACACCGCCCCGGGCACCGCCAGCCGCACCCCCACACGCCGTTACGGCACCCGGCCCACTATGAAGGACGTCGCCGCACGGGCCGGGGTCGGCCTCAAAACCGTCTCCAGAGTGGTCAACGGCGAGCCGGGCGTCACCCCCGACACCGAGCGCCGCGTCCAGGAGGCCATCACCGCGCTCGGCTTCCGCCGCAACGACAGCGCCCGCATTCTGCGCAAGGGCCGTACGGCGAGCATCGGACTGGTCCTGGAGGATCTGGCCGACCCTTTCTACGGCCCACTGAGCCGCGCCGTAGAGGAGGTCGCCCGGGCCCATGGCGCGCTGCTGATCAACGGGTCCAGCGCGGAGGACCCGGAGCGGGAGCAGGAGTTGGTGCTCGCGCTGTGCGCGCGCCGGGTCGACGGCCTCGTCATCATCCCGGCCGGCCATGACCACCGCTATCTGGCGCCCGAGATGGCGGCCGGGGTCGCCACCGTCTTCGTCGACCGGCCCGCGGGGCGTATCGACGCCGACGCCGTGCTCGCCGACAGCTTCGGCGGTTCCCACGACGCGGTCGCCCATCTGATCGCCCACGGCCACCGCCGGATCGGCTTCCTCGGCGACCTGCCGGGCATCCACACCGCCGCCGAGCGGCTGCGCGGCTATCACGCGGCGATGAGCGAGGCCGGGTTGCCGGTCCATGACGCCTGGGTCTCGCTCGGCCCCACCGATCCCGAGCGGGTCCGGGCCGCGGCCACCGCGATGCTGGACGCCGCCGAGCCGGTCACCGCGCTCTTCGCGGGCAACAACCGGGTCACCGTCACGGTCGTCCGGGTCCTGGCCGAGCGCCCCGCGCCCGCCGCGCCGGTGGCCCTCATCGGCTTCGACGACTTCGAGCTCGCCGATCTGCTCTCCCCCGGGATCACCGTCATAGCCCAGGACTCGGCCCAGCTCGGCCGCAGCGCCGCCGATCTGCTCTTCCGCCGCCTCGACGGCGCGGGCGGGGACCCCCGGCGGCTCGTCCTGCCGACCCGGCTGATCCCGCGCGGCTCGGGCGAACTGCCCCCACCCGCCACATCCTGAGCACCCTCTCCCCCAACGGCACGCCTTCCCCGAACGTCCGATCGACCTTCCCCGAACGGCCCGCTCCGCCCCCCGAACGCCTGAACGGCCCCGCCCTGGTTGCCCCGCTCTCCCACTCCCCCGAGGGTGGAGGCGGAGGGCCCGGGGCCCGTCCGACGGAACGAGGGAGACGCGATGAGCGGGCGCCGAACGCGGACGATCTGCGCGGTGAGCCTCATGGCCGTGCTGGCGCCGGCCGCCGTCGGCTGTTCGGACCACGGGGGCACCCCGTCGTCCCAGGTGTCCCGGGCCTCCGCCGCCATCGCGTCCGCGAGGGCGTCGGCGGAGGCCGAACTGGGCAAGATCAAGGGCGGCTCCCAGGCCAAGCGCGAGGTGAAGGTCGGCCGGGTGAGCCGCGACGGCGCGGGACGGGCCGTGGCACCGCTGACCGTGACCAACGGGGGCAAGCACCCGGCCGGCTACGCCATCGAGGTCAATTTCCGCAACGCGAGCGGGGACTTGGTGGACGCCGTCGTCCTGCGCCTGTCCAAGGTGCCCCCGAACCAGCCCACTCGGGCCACCGCCCGCAGCCACCGCAAGCTCACCGGCCGCATCACGGCGAACGTGGGCACGGCGGTGCGGTACTGACCGCCAGGACCACCGGGACCACGGGGCTCACCGGACCTCTCAGGCGGCGAGCACCTTGGCCTTGGCGCGCTCGTACTCCTCGGGCGTGAGGTCGCCGTGGTTCTTGAGCTCCACGAGGTGCTCGAGCTCCTCCGCGCGGCCCGTGGTGACGGTCGTCCGCATGTACTCCCGGAAGTCCGCCTCCGCCTTCTCGGCGCGCCTCATCTCCCGCATGCCCATCTCCCGGCCACGCGCCACCAGATAGACGAAGACGCCGAGGAAGGGCAGCACCAGGACGAAGACGGTCCAGCCCGCCTTGGCCCATCCGTTCAGCGAGTCGTCCCGGAAGAGATCGGCGAACACGCGGAACAGCAGGAACAACCACAGGACCCACAGAAAGACCCACATCGTGGTCAGGAAAACATTCAGCAGTGGATAGTCCATCGTCTGCCTCCCGTCGGACATGCCCGACGGGGCCGCCAGGGTCCCGCCGGGGCCCACATCTTCAGCTTACGGCGGCCCCCGGTCGGCGCAGCAGCGGATGCCACACGGGCGAGCGGTGCGTACCAATGGAAGGAGGGCGGGGCGTCACCATGCGGCGGATGCCGGAAGGGCGGGTGGGCCGTGGATCTCCAGGTTCTCCCCCTGGCCGTCACCATGATGGCGGGGCCGCAGATCGTGGCCGCCGTCGTCCTCATGACCACCGCGCGGCCGGTGCGGGTGTGCCTGGCGTTTCTGCTGGGGGTGGCGATCGCCACGGCGGCGGGAGTCGCCCTCGCCCGGGGGATCTTCGCGCTGCTGGGGCAGGCGTTCGCACCGGGCAGCTCGTCCGATCGGGGTGTGGCCGCGGTCATCGTCCAGCTGGTGCTGGTGGGACTGCTGGCGCTGGTCGCGGTGAAGAACGTGGTGAAGCGGCGGACGGTCGAGCCGCCGAAGTGGCTCGGCTCGCTGATGGAAGCCGGTCCCCGTAAGGCGTTCACCACCGGTCTTCTGATCATCCTGTGCATGCCGTCCGACATCGCGGTCATGCTGACCGTTGGGGCGAATCTGGAGCAGCACGACGCGGGATGGACGGCGGCGCTGCCGTTCCTCGGCGCCACCGTGCTGATCGCGGCACTGCCGCTGCTGTTCTATCTCGTCCTCGGCGACCGGGCGCGGCGCGCGATGCCCCGGCTCCGGGAATGGCTGGCCACCCACAGCTGGGTGGTCAATGTCGCCGCGTGCCTGATCTTCATCGTGCTCATCCTGGCCCCCTGACGGCGTGTGGACGGGCGCCGGCCGGCCGCGTGGGCGGACGCCGACCGGATTCAACCGCCCCGGCCGTGTGCGCCCGTACGGCCCGTG
This sequence comes from Streptomyces yongxingensis, assembly GCF_055597465.1. NCBI lineage: Bacteria > Bacillati > Actinomycetota > Actinomycetes > Kitasatosporales > Streptomycetaceae > Streptomyces > Streptomyces yongxingensis. Next base: position 9,332,731 of record NZ_CM145717.1, on the reverse strand, counting down.
GCGGCCAGGAGGGCGATCACGGCGAGGGCGGCCAGCAGGATCAGCACCAGGAAGACCACCGTCAGCACGGTGGGCTGGTTCCACAGGGCGAACACCGCGACCGGCACCAGCAGGGCCGTCGTCGTCAGCCCCCGCCGGTGGTCGGCGGTCCAGGTGCCGGCCCGGCCGGTGCTCATCCCGTGGGCCGCGCCCCAGCGGGCCGCGCTGTCGGCGAGGACCTCGGCCCGGCCGCGTACCGTGCTCGGCAGCCGCCCCGGCCCTGCCAGATAGGCACCGAGCGCGACCACGAGGCCGAGCACCAGCACGGTGAGCACGGTGACCCGCAGGAAGCGCACCACCGTGTCGAAGAGGACCGAGGATGCCTCCCGGGACAGCACGCTCGTCGGCACATGGTCGAGGTAGTAGCGGCGGCCCACCACGAGGGCCAGGGCCAGGGCCAGGGAGGCGAGCGCGGTGCCCAGGGCCGCGCGGGCGAGCGCCCGGCGGCGCCGGCGGGCGAGCAGCACCCCGGTGCCGCCGAGAGTCACCGTCAGCGCGGGCAGCCAGTTCCCGGCCAGGTCGAGCAGACGCGCCGACCGTCTGATCGTGTCGAGGCGGTCGGAGTGGAAGAGGACGAGCCGCTGGTGGATGTCGGGGATGCCGGTCACCGCGGGGAGCCCGGCGTCCACCAACTGCTGTCTGACCCGCTCCACGGCGGCGCCGACGTTGAGGGTGACGGTGTGGCCCTCGACGCCGACCGGCCCCCCGCCCTTGCCGGTGAGGGCGCCCACGACGGCGGTGTGCGCGGCTCGGTTGGCGCCGGTCCACACGGCGGGGAACTGCTCGCTGCGCACGATGTGGGCGGCCACCTTCCGCACCGCCTGGTCCAGGGCCGAGTCCAGCTGCGGGGCCAGCCCCTCGATGGTGTCGGCGGCCCGCTCCGGAAGGCCGTGCGCGCGCAGCCAGGAGGCGATGTCGGCGGTGATCTCTTGGCTGTTGTGGCGGATGTCGACGGCCTGGCTGACCTGGTCCACGGCGGTGTCCTGGATCGCCGGGTCCTTCGCGAGCGGGGCGACGGTCGCGACATAGCGATCGGTGTCCAGGACGATGTCGTGGACCCACACCGTCAGCACGGACACCGGTACGAGGAGGCAACCGAGCAGGATCAGCAGGGCCGACACGGCGCTTCTGGCCATGACACCCATCTCCCGCCTTCACCGGCGGGGCCGCATCCCGGGTGACACGTGCGGGTGAGCGGATGTGGCCAAGCGGATCAGCGCCCCGCCGGGACGGGCCGGTCTGCGGGCTCCGGCGGATCGACGGGCTCCTGCGGATCTGGTGATCCGGGGTCAGGAGGCGGCCGGGGCGGCGCGGCCCGCCAGCGCGTCGAGTTCGGCGCGGCCGAGCCCGGTCAGCCGCTCGACCTCGGCGCCGTCGAGGGCCCCGCAGTCCAGCCCGCGCACCAGATGGCCGCTGAGCGCCTTCGCGGTGGCCGGTTCGTCGGCGATGCCGGTGCCTCCGGCCGTACGGTCCACATACGCGGCGAGCCGTTCCGCCGCCGCCTCCAGGCCCTCGCGGTAGAACGCGTAGACGGCGGCGTAGCGGGTCGGGAGGTGGCCGGGGTGCATGTCCCAGCCCTGGTAGTACGCGCGCGCCAACGACCGCCGGACCAGGCGGTGGTGGAGCCGCCAGGCGTCGTGGACCCGCTCGGTGGGGCCGACCGGCAGCACGTTGGTGGAGCCGTCGGAGAGCCGTACGCCGGTGCCCGCGGCGGCGACCTGCATCACGGCCTTGGCGTGGTCGGCCACGGGGTGGTCCATGGACTGATGGGCGGCGCCGACACCACAGGAGGCGCTGTAGTCGAAGGTGCCGTAGTGCAGCCCGGTGGCCCGCCCCTCGGCGGCGTCGATCATCCGGGCGACGGTGGCGCGGCCGTCCGGGCCGAGGATGGCCTGGGTGGTCTCGATCTGGATCTCGAAGCCGATGCGGCCCGGGGCGAGCCCGTGCGCCTTCTCGAACTCCTCGCACAGCCGGGCCATGGCGGTGACCTGCTCGGCGTACGTCACCTTGGGGAGGGTGAGCACCAGGCCGTCCGGCAGCCCTCCGGCCGCCATCAGCCCGGTGAGGAAGATGTCGAGGGTGCGGATGCCGCGGTCGCGTACGGCGGCCTCCAGGCACTTCATGCGGATGCCCGCGTAGGGCGGCGCGGTGCCCCCGGCACAGGCGGCCGCGACGAGCGAGGCGGCGCGGGCGGCCGCGGCGTCCTCCTCGGCGTCGGGGCGGGGACCGTAGCCGTCCTCGAAGTCGATCCGCAGATCCTCCACGGGCTCGCGCTCCAGCTTGGCCCGCACCCGGGTGTGGACGGGCTCGGCGAGCTCGTCGGGGAGGCCGAGGACGGCGGCGAAGGAGGCGGCGTCGGGGGCGTGCCGGTCGAGGGCCGCCAGTGCCTGGTCGCCCCAGTCGCGCACCGTACCGGCGGTGAACAGGTCGGCGGGGACGTAGACGGTGTGAACGGGCTGGCGGGTGCCCGGGTCGCCGGGGTAGCGCCGGGCGAGCTCGGCGTCGACGGCGGCGAGGGAGTCGGCGATGGACGCCCGTACGGCGCCAGGCAGGCTGGTCCGCACCGTCTCCTGGGGCTCAGGCTCCATGTCTGCTCCTCCACCCTTCCTGCCATTTCCGCTGTACGGAAACGATGATCCGTAAGGTGAAGTTAGCCAGCCACGGAACAGCGGGTCAACACCCTCCCGGCGGCCGCGAGGCCCCGCACGCGCATCGCGTACGGGGCCTCGCGGAGTCCGGCGGGCGTCAGCCCTTGCGGGTCTTGACCTCCTCGGTCAGCTGCGGGACGACCTCGAAGAGGTCGCCGACCACGCCGTAGTCGACCAGGTCGAAGATCGGGGCCTCGGCGTCCTTGTTGACGGCCACGATGGTCTTCGAGGTCTGCATACCGGCGCGGTGCTGGATCGCGCCCGAGATGCCCGCCGCGATGTAGAGCTGCGGCGAGACGGTCTTGCCGGTCTGGCCCACCTGGTTGGTGTGCGGGTACCAGCCCGCGTCCACCGCCGCGCGCGAGGCGCCGACGGCCGCGCCGAGGGAGTCGGCGAGGGCCTCGACGACGGGGAAGTTCTCCGCGCCGCCCACACCACGGCCGCCGGAGACCACGATCGCGGCCTCGGTCAGCTCCGGGCGCCCGGTCGACTCACGCGGCGTGCGCGAGACGACCTTCGTGCCGGTGGCCCGCTCCGAGAAGGACACCTCCAGCGCCTCGACCGCGCCCGCGGCCGGAGCGGCCTCCGGGGCCGCCGAGTTCGGCTTGACGGTGATGACCGGCGTGCCCTTGCTGACCCGGGACTTGGTGGTGTACGCGGCGGCGAACACCGACTGCGTGGCCACCGGGCCCTCGGCACCGGCCTCCAGGTCCACGGCGTCGGTGATGATGCCCGAGCCGATGCGGACCGCGAGCCGCGCCGCGATCTCCTTGCCCTCCGCGGAGGACGGGAACAGCACGGCGGACGGGGACACGGCCTCGTACGCGGCCTGGACCGCGTCCACCTTCGGGACGACGAGGTACTCGGCGTACTCGGACGCGTCATGGGTCAGGACCTTCACCGCGCCGTGCTCGGCGAGGGTCGCGGCGGTGTCGGCGGCACCGGAGCCGAGGGAGACGGCGACGGGCTCGCCGATGCGGCGGGCCAGGGTCAGCAGCTCCAGGGTGGGCTTGCGGACGGCACCGTCCACGTGGTCGACGTAGACAAGGACTTCAGCCATGGGAATCGCTCTCCTGCGACATGCGAAAGATCTGGACGGTAGGGGCGGCGGGAACCGGTCAGATGAACTTCTGACCCGCGAGGAACTCGGCGAGCTGCTTGCCGCCCTCGCCCTCGTCCTTGACGATCGTGCCCGCGGTGCGGGCCGGACGCTCGGTGGCGCCGTCCACGGCGGTCCAGGCGCCCTCGAGACCGACCTCGTCCGACTCGATCTCCAGATCCTCGAGGTCCCAGGACTCCACCGGCTTCTTCTTCGCCGCCATGATGCCCTTGAACGACGGGTAGCGGGCCTCACCGGACTGGTCGGTCACCGACACCACCGCCGGAAGCCCCGCCTGGAGCTGCTCGGTCGCGGTGTCCCCGTCACGGCGCCCCTTCACGGTGCCGTCCTCGACCGACACCTCCGACAGCAGCGACACCTGCGGAACGCCGAGGCGCTCCGCCAGCATCGCCGGGAGCACGCCCATGGTGCCGTCGGTGGAGGCCATCCCGCAGACCACCAGGTCGTAGCCGGTCTTCTCGATGGCCTTGGCCAGCACCAGCGACGTGCCCAGCGCGTCGGTGCCGTGCAGATCGTCGTCCTCGACGTGCACGGCCTTGTCCGCCCCCATCGACAGCGCCTTGCGCAGCGCGTCCTTGGCGTCCTCCGGGCCGACGGTCAGGACGGTGATCTCGGCGTCATCGGCCTCGTCGGCGATCTGCAGGGCCTGCTCGACCGCGTACTCGTCCAGCTCCGAGAGCAGGCCGTCCACGTCGTCGCGATCGACGGTCAGGTCTTCGGCGAAGTGCCGGTCGCCGGTGGCGTCGGGCACGTACTTCACACAGACAACGATCCTCAAGCTCACGCCGGCTCTCCTACTGCATCGTCTCTACCGAGCTGCCTTGTTGCTGGCAGCATAGGCGCCTTCGGGGGCGGGACCCGGGCGGTACCGCGGGCGGTTTCCTGCCGGGGCGGCCCATGCACCGCAGCAAAATATTACTCGTCAGTACACCCAGCTCATTCCCCGTACGCAACCCGCGTGAACTGTGACCTTGCCAACGGTGATCAACACGAGGCGTACATGCCAACTACAGAGGCGCGGGCCGGCCCCGGAGCGCGTGGCAGGTCAGTCGCGGAGCGCGTTGAAGCGCCCCTGGTGGTACAGCAGCGGACGGCCGGCCCCGGCCGCGGTACCCGTGGTGACCTCGCCGATCAGCACCCGGTGATCCCCGGCGGGTATCCGGGCCACCACCCGGCACACCAGCCACGCCAGCACCCCGTCGAGCACCGGCACGCCCTCCGGTCCCGAGCGCCAGCCGGTGGCCGGTCCGAAGCGGTCCGCACCGCTGCGCGCGAAGGTCGCGGCCAGCTCCCGCTGGTGCTCGCCCAGAATGTGGACACCGACATACTCGGCCTCGGAGAGCACCGGCCAGCTCGAGGAGCCGGTGCCCACGCCGAAGGAGAGCAGCGGCGGCTCGGCGGCCACGGAGGCGAGGGAGGTGGCGGTGAAGCCGACCGGGCGGGTGCCCTGGGCGGTGATCACGGCGACGCCGGAGGCGTGCCGCCGGAAGACGGAGCGGAAGAGGTCGGACGTCGTCAGCGCGGACGTGCCGAGGTCGTGCGTTGCCGTCATGGAGTTGTCCTTCTGCCGGAGGTACGGGCGGGGGCTGCGCTTGTCCTCGTTCGCTCACCCGCCCGGACACCGTGCGCCGGCGGTCCGCATCAGGTCCACGTGCACACGTCCGTAAAGAAGGGGTCCAGGCCGCATGCCGTTCACCCTGACCACGCCGGGTGCGGACCGTCAAGTGGGGCCGGGGCGCGGTGGCTCACACGGCATCACCCAGAGCGGCGATGACATCGGCCCGGCGCGGCAGCCCGGCGGCCCGCCGTACGACCCGCCCGGCCGCGTCGAGCACCAGCACGGTGGGGGTGCGGGCGATGTCCAGCGCCCTGACGAGCTCCAGCCGCGACTCGGCGTCGATCTCGATGTGCGCCACCCCGTCCACCATCGCGGCCACCTCGGACAGCGTCCGCCGGGTGGCCCGGCAGGGCTGGCAGAAGGCGCTGGAGAACTGGACCAGCGTCGCCCGCTCCCCCAGTTCCGCGCCCAGCTCGGCGGCGCTCAGCCGCCGGCTTCCGTCGCCGTCTCGCACCTGTCTCCTCCCGGTCGGGCCTCCCTGGTGCAGCGTCCTGGGTGGCCCGGGGATTCCCCGGCGGCGCCCCGACGTGATGAGGATCTCTCGGCCGGGCCGCGCCGCGCGGTAGCACAAAGAGACGACATCGGGCACCATCTGCCAGAAGCCGGATACCTACGGCCGCGTAACTTCCCCGCCGGGAGAGCCCTCCCCAGGCATACGACGAAGGGTCCTCAATGGCAGAGCTCGTCTACCCGCCGGTGATCGGCATCGCCCGCACCATGTTCAAGGCGCTCGATCTGCGCTTCGACATCAAGGGCACCGAGAATGTCCCGCAGACGGGTGGCGCGGTTCTGGTGAGCAACCACATCGGCTATCTCGACTTCGTCTTCTGCGGGCTGACCGCCCGTCCGGCCAAGCGGCTGGTGCGGTTCATGGCCAAGGAGTCGGTCTTCCGGCACAAGGTCTCCGGGCCGCTGATGCGCGCGATGAAGCACATTCCGGTGGACCGCGCGGCGGGCATGGACGCGTACAAGCACGCCCTGCGGGCGCTGCGCTCCGGCGAGATCATCGGCGTCTTCCCGGAGGCGACGATCTCGCGGTCCTTCACCCTCAAGAACTTCAAGTCCGGCGCGGCCCGGCTGGCGCAGGAGGCGGGCGTCCCGCTGCTGCCCATGGCGCTGTGGGGCACGCAGCGGCTGTGGACCAAGGGCCAGAAGCGGGCGCTGGGCCGCCATCACTTCCCGATCACGATGCGGGTCGGCGAGCCGATGGAGGCCGACCCGACCGAGCCCTCGGACACCCTGACCGAGCGGCTGCGCGGCCGGGTGCAGGAGCTGCTGGAGGCGGCGCAGCGGGCGTATCCGGTGCGGCCCAAGGGCCCGGACGACACCTGGTGGGTCCCGGCCCACCTGGGCGGCACCGCTCCCACCCCGGCCGAGGCACTGGCCCTGGACCGGGGCCGCTAAGCGCTCCGCTGGAAGTGCCCTGACCTGCCGTCGATCGACACGGGGCGGGCCGTGCGGCCCGCCCGGTGCGCTCACGCCCGGAAGCGGCCTACCGGCCCATCTCCTCCTTGAGGGCCGTGATGAAGCCGTCCACGTCCTCCTCCGTGGTGTCGAAGGAGCACATCCAGCGCACATCGCCCGCGGCCTCGTCCCAGAAGTAGAAGCGGTAGCGCTTCTGGAGGCGTTCGCTCACCTCGTGCGGGAGCCGGGCGAAGACCGCGTTGGCCTGGACCGGGTGGAGGATCTTCACCCCGTCCACCGCGCGCACGCCGTCCGCCAGCCGCTGGGCCATGGTGTTGGCGTGGCGGGCGTTGCGCAGCCACAGGTCGCGGGCGAGCAGGGCCTCCAGCTGGACGGAGATGAACCGCATCTTGGACGCGAGCTGCATGGACAGCTTGCGCAGATGCTTCATGGCGCCCACCGCGTCCGGGTCGAGGACGACGACGGCCTCGCCGAAGAGCATCCCGTTCTTGGTGCCGCCGAACGACAGGATGTCGACGCCCGCCGCGTTGGTGAACGCGCGCATCGGCACGTCCAGCGACGCGGCCGCGTTGGCTATCCGGGCGCCGTCGAGGTGGACCTTCATCCCGCGCTCGTGCGCGTGGTCGCAGATGGCCCGGATCTCGTCCACCGTGTAGACGGTGCCGAGCTCGGTGTTCTGGGCGATCGAGACCACCTGCGGCATCGCCCGGTGCTCATCGTCCCAGCCCCACGCCTGGCGGTCGATGAGCTCGGGGGTGAGCTTGCCGTCCTCGGTGGGGACGGTGAGCAGCTTCAGCCCGCCGACGCGCTCGGGCGCCCCGCACTCGTCCACGTTGATATGGGCGGACTCGGCGCAGATGACCGCGCCCCAGCGGTCGGTGAGGGCCTGGAGGGCGACGACGTTGGAACCGGTGCCGTTGAAGACCGGGAACGCCTGGGCGTGCGGGCCGAAGTGGCTGCGCATGACGAACTGCAGATGCGCGGTGTAGTCGTCCTCGCCGTAGGAGACCTGATGGCCTCCGTCGGCGAGGGCGAGCGCGGCGAGGATCTCCGGGTGGGTGCCCGCGTAGTTGTCGCTGGCGAAGCCGCGCACCTCGGGGTCGTGGTGGCGGCGGGCGTCGGTCCTCACGGCTTGGGGGTCAGCCACTGGCGGGTTCCGTTCACTTCCTGGGCGGGCCGGTCCCAGAGTCCGGTGATGGCCTCGGCCAGCTCCTTGACGTCCGTGAAGCCCGCGAACTTCGCGTTGGGGCGCTCCGCCCGCATGGCGTCGTGCACCAGCGCCTTGACCACCAGGATGGCAGCGGCCGCCGACGGACCGCCCTCGCCCCCCAGTTTGCGGAAGGAGTCGGCGAGCGCGAGCGTCCACGCCTCGGCGGCGGCCTTGGCGGCGGCGTACGCGGCGTTGCCCGCGGTGGGCTTGGACGCGCCCGCCGCGCTGATCAGCACATAGCGGCCCTTGCCGCTGCGCAGCAGGGCGTCGTGGAAGGCGAGGGAGGTGTGCTGGGCGGTGCGGATCAGCAGATTGTGCAGGGTGTCCCAGTCGGCGAGCGGGGCGTCGGCGAAGGTCTTGCTGCCGCGCCAGCCGCCGACCAGGTGGATCAGCCCGTCGACCCGGCCGAACTCCTTCTCGGTGCGGTCGGCCCAGGCGCGGGCGGCGCCGAGGTCGAGCAGGTCGACCGTCTCGCCGGTGACGCTGGCGCCGCCGTGGGCGTAGCGCGCCGCGTCCACGGCCTCGGCCAGCCGCGCCGGGTCGGCGTCGGAGGCGACGACGGTGGCGCCCGCCTCGGCGAGGCGGAGCAGCGTGGCCCGGCCCGCGGGTCCGGCCGCGCCGGCCACCGCCACCACCGCACCGTCCAGCGGCCTCTCGCCCGGCTCGTTCGGGCTTGGGCTCGATGTCGGTGTGGTCATGCTCGCCGCCTCCTCGTCCTGCCCCGCCTGGGGGCTGTGCGCCCGGGCGGTGCTCATGCCGCCGCCGGTAGGTCGCTGCCGGCCGTGATCCCCTTGGTGGAGGCCACCACGTCACGCAGCTTCTTCCCGAGCGCCTCGTAGAACATGCTCAGCGGAAACTCGTCGGGGAGCACGTCGTCGACGAGTTTGCGCGGCGGCTGGCTCAGGTCCAGGGCTTCGGGGCCCTTGGCCCAGACCGAGCCGGGGTGCGGGGCGAGATAGGTGGACACCAGCTCGTACGCCTTGAACCAGTGGACGAGCTTCGGGCGGTCGATGCCGTCGCGGTAGAGCTTCTCGATCTCGCCGCACAGCTGGTTGGTGACCTGCGAGGCGCGGGACCAGTCGATGTGCAGGGTGTTGTCCGTCCAGCGTACGACGTCGTGCTGGTGCAGGTAGGCGAAGAGCAACTGGCCGCCGAGCCCGTCGTAGTTGCGCACCCGCGCACCGGTGACCGGGAACCGGAACATCCGGTCGAAGATCACCGCGTACTGGACGTCACGGCCCTGGGCGACGCCCTCGGCCTCCAGCTTCACGGCCTCCTTGAAGGCGGTGAGGTCACAGCGCAGCTCCTCCAGTCCGTACATCCAGAACGGCTGCCGCTGCTTGATCATGAAGGGGTCGAACGGCAGGTCGCCATGGCTGTGGGTGCGGTCGTGGACCATGTCCCACAGGGCGAACGCCTCCTGGCAGCGGTGCTGGTCGGCGAGCATGTCCCGGATGTCGTCCGGGAGTTCGATCCCCAGGGCCCGGACGGCGGCCTCGCTGACCCGGCGGAACCGGGCCGCCTCGCGGTCGCAGAAGATGCCGCCCCAGCTGAACCGCTCGGGGGCCTCGCGGACGGCGATCGTCTCGGGGAAGAGCACGGCGGAGTTGGTGTCGTAGCCGGAGGTGAAGTCCTCGAAGGCCAGTCCGCAGTAGAGCGGGTTGTCATAGCGGGTGCGCTCCAGCTCGGCCAGCCAGTCCGGCCAGACCATGCGCAGCACCACGGCTTCCAGATTGCGGTCCGGGTTGCCGTTCTGCGTGTACATGGGGAAGACCACGAGGTGCTGGAGGCCGTCGGCGCGCGTGCGGGCGGGCTGGAAGGCGAGCAGCGAGTCGAGGAAGTCGGGGACGCCGAAGCCGCCCTCGGCCCAGCGGCGGAGATCCGCGACGACCGCCCGGTGGTAGTCGGCGTCGTGCGGAAGCAGCGGGGCGAGCTCCTCGATGGCCTCGATCACCCGGGCGATGGTCGCCGCGGCGGTCTCCCGAGTGGGTGCGCCCTCGGCGTCGAAGTCGATGGAACCGTCCTTGGACTGCCACGGGCGAAACGTTTCGACAGCGTCCTTGAGGGTTGGCCAGGCCGGATGATCGACCACACGCTCTGCGGGCAGAACGGCACCTTCAGCTATCGCAGACGAAAGGATTTCCGTCATGACCACTCCTTCACCGGAGAAACTCGCGTATGGCCACCGTATCCATGGACGCTTCCTCGCTCAAGCGACGGTACGGGAAATCATCCTGCGCCACACCCGCACCACCGCAGTTTTTCCTGCCCCCATCGGCTCGACTCATGCCACGGCCCCGCTTGAACGGTCCTGTCATGAGCGGCCGGTATGGTGTGCGCCGGTCCGGGCGGCCCGTCCGCCGCGTGCCGATGAATCAGCCACCCCACTGCCTCCCCCGACCCGACGAAGACGACCCGACGAAGGCCGTCGAGGGCCGTCAGAAGAGCGAGACAGCGTTGACTTTTCTCACCATCGGACACCGCGGAGTGATGGGTGTCGAGCCGGAGAACACCCTGCGGTCCTTCGTCCGCGCCGAGCACGAGGGCATGGACGTCATCGAGCTGGACCTGCACCTCAGCAAGGACGGCGCGCTCGTGGTGATGCACGACGCGGACGTCGACCGCACCACCGACGGCAAGGGCCCGATCAGCGACTTCACCCTCGCGGAGCTGCGTGAGCTGGACGCCGGGGAGGGCGAGCGGATCCCGGTCTTCGAGGAGGTCGTGGACGCCGTGGAGACGCCGCTCCAGGCCGAGATCAAGGACACGGCGGCCGCCCGGGCGCTGGCCGAGGTGCTGACCCGCCGCGATCTGCTGGACCGGGTGGACATCCTGTCCTTCCACGACGAGGCGCTCGCCGAGATCCGCACCCTGCTCCCGGCCGCCCGCACCGCCCTCGTGGCCAGCCGCTACGGCCTCGATGTGATCGACCGGGCGCATGCCGTCGGCGCCGGGATGCTGGTGCTCAACGTCCGCAGGCTGACCCTGGAGCTGGTGGAGAAGGCGCACGCCGACGACCTCAAGGTCATCGGCTGGACCGTGAACACCCCCGACCATCTGAAGCTGGTGCGCGGCCTCCGCCTGGACGGCGCCACCACCGACTTCCCGGAGATCCGGCGGGCGGCGCGCTTCACGGCGTGACGCACTAAGCGCTCCGCTGGAAGTGCCGCGATGCGTCGTCGGCCGTCTGCGGCGCCGTCGTGGCTGGTCGCGCCCGCGCGGCGGAGCCGCACATCGACACAGCCCCGCGCCCCTTCGGGGCGCTGCCGAACCATAGCGGACTTCCTCCGACCTGCTGAGCGGGGGACGTTCACCCGTACGGCGTAAGCGGCGCTCTGAGGGTCCTTGGAGGCTCTCAGAGGGCTCGGCCGAGGGCTTGAGCAGCGGACGCTCAGTCGAGGGGCTTGATCAGCAGCTCGAACTCGAGGTCGGCGCGGCGCGGCACGCCGAAGCGCTCATCGCCGTACGGGAACGGGGTCATCCGGCCGGTACGGGCGTAGCCGCGCCGCTCGTACCAGGCGATCAGCTCCTCGCGGGCGGAGATCACCGTCATATGCAGCTCCTTGGCGCCCCACTCCGCCCGCGCGAACCGCTCGGCCTCGGCGATGATCACTTTGCCCAGGCCCCCGCCCTGGAGCGCGGGCCGGACCGCGAACATGCCGAAGTAGGCGTGGTCACCGCGGTGCTCGAGCTGGCAGCAGGCGATCAGCTCACCGTTCCGCTCGACGATCACCATCCGGCTGTTCTCGGCCCGCACCACGCCCGCGACGTCCTCCGGATCGGTGCGCTGCCCGTCCAGGATGTCCGCTTCCGTGGTCCATCCGGCGCGGCTGGCGTCCCCGCGGTAGGCCGACTCGATCAGGGCCACCAGCGCCTCCACATCGGCCTCGGTGGCCGTGCGGAAGGTGAGTGGTTCGGTGGCTCGTACGGTGGCGTCCGCGGTGTCCATGGCGTCGGCGGGGTTCCCTTCGGTGACGGCCGGGTGGCCGGTGGCCGGGTGGCCGGTGTGGCGACCGGCGGTCGGTGGCCGGTGTGGCGGTCGGTGGCGGTCGGTGGCGGCGAATAGACCTTAACCTGCCCCGAAGGGGTCAGGTTGCGTAGGGTCGCGGGCATGGTTCACGTACTGAGCAGCCGCATCCTGCTGCGGCCGACGGACCCCGAGCGCTCCCGGGCGTTCTACGGCGAGGCCCTGGGCCTGGCGGTCTACCGGGAGTTCGGGACGGGCCCCGAGCGCGGCACGGTCTACTTCCTCGGCGGGGGCTTCCTGGAGGTCTCCGGCCGCTCGGACACCCCACCCGCCCCGGGCCTCCAGCTGTGGCTCCAGGTGGCGGACGCGGCGGCGGCGCACAAGGAGCTCACCGCGCAGGGGGTCGAGGTGCTGCGGCCGCCGAAGAAGGAGCCGTGGGGGCTGGTGGAGATGTGGATCGCGGATCCGGACGGACTCAAAATCGTTATCGTCGAGGTGCCGGAGGATCATCCGATCCGTTACCGGCCAGCGATCTAGCAGCGGATCGCGGATCCGGACGGCGTGCGGATCGCGGTCGTGGAGGTCCCCGAGGACCATCCGCTGCGGTACCGCCCCTGATGACTCCATCCCGGGATCGCCAGACGATGCCGGGATCGGCAGACGGTACGGGATCGCCGGACGGCACCGGGCTCGCCTGACGCCGTCCGCCCGCCACGGCTCGCGGTGGCCGGAGGCGGTGGTGGGGCGGACGGCGGACGGTGCCGGAGGGGAGATCAGCCGGGCTGGCTGTTCTCCTTGTGCTCGCCCCAGCCGTGCCAGCGGTCGATCTCGATCCAGGCGCTGACCCGGCCGCGGTCCCGCCGCGGGTAGTCCTTGCCCAGGTATTGCTGGGCCAGCCGGTCGATTCCGGCCAGGTCCTTGTCGTCCTGGATCTCCACGACCCGGCCGATGAGGGTGATGTGGTTGTACCAGTTCGCCTCGTCGATCACGGTGAGCGTGACCCTGGGGTCGTTGCGGATGTGGTCGAGCCGCTTGCGGCCCTCGTCCATGTTGACCAGGACCCGGCCGTCGTCCCAGAGGTACCAGGTGGCCGTGGACACCGGCTGACCGTCGGACCGGATCGTCGCGATCACGGCCGGATTGGGCTTCTCGAGCATGGCGACCGCGGCCTCGGGAAGCGGTGGATTCGACACGGGCTCTCCTCCTCTTTGGACAGCTGTTCACGTCCCGTGGTGCGGCTGGGGCCTGCGTGATCCACGGACCGTATCTCTCACCGTGCCATACCGCTCCTCGCGCTCCCCACTACTCCGCACGCCTCGCGCTCCCCCACTGCGCCCGTGCGCTCCCGTGGGTGGTGCCGCGGCAGGGGATGTCTCCTGGTATTACGTCCCCCTTCGGGAGGTGTGGCCGTGCACGGACCTCCACTCATCGGCTGGCTGTTGGTCGCGCTGTGCGCCGCCACGGGTGGCTACTGTCTGCTGCAGATGCGCGGTGAGCCGCCCGGGCCGGGGCGGCGGATCGCGGGCGCCGAGGCGCTGATGGGGTGGGGGATGGCCGTGATGGCGGTGCCGTCCACCGTGCTGGACCCCCGGCCCTGGGGTCCGCCCGCCTTCGCGGCGGTCTTCACCGTGGCCGCCGTAAGGGCGCTACTGCCGGTGCCACACGGCACCGGGCTTCCGGGGCACCGTCTGCACCACGCCGTCGGAGCGCTGGCGATGGTCTATATGGCGCTCGTGATGATGGTGGGCACCACAGGCGGCCACCATCACACCGGCGAGATGGCCCCGGGCCGGATGGCGGGCGGGGTGCCGCTGCTGACCGGGGTGCTGCTCGTGTACTTCGCGGTCTACGTCGTACGGTCCGGGCTGCGGCTCGTACCGATGACGGACGGGGCCGTGGACGCGGCCGTCGAGGGGGCCGCGGCCGGCGCGGGGGCGGGGCCGCCCGGCGCCGGGTGGTCGCGGCGGCCCGAGCTGCGGCATGCCTGCAGGCTGTCGATGGGGATAGGGATGTTCGCCATGCTGCTGGCCCTGTGAACGGGCGGCGGGCCGGGCCGTGGCGCGATGCGTAGCCGCGTCCGCGGTCGCACCGTGGTATGCGTCACTTCCCCGCCGTGACCGTACCCGGGCCGAGCGTCGCGATCATAGGCTGACGGCCATGATGGTCCCGTTCGCGCTGATGGGCCTCGGCGCACTGGCGGCGGCAATGGCGCCGCGCCTGTTGTCCCGCTCCGACTGGATCGACCGCGAACCCGTGCTCGCCCTCTGGGTGTGGCAGTGCGTGGTCGTCGGGGTGCTGTTGTGCTGCGCGCTGACCATGGCGCTCACCGGGGCGGCCGCCTGGGATGCCGTGCGCGGCAATGTCTTCGCCCCCGCGCCCAAGGGCGTGGTGGAGGCGTACGCGCTGTCCGGCTACGGGCCGTTGGCCGCGCCCGTCGCCCTCGTGCTCGCCTTCGGGGCCGTCTGGAGCGCGGTGATGCTCACCCGCGAGATCGGTCGCGCCCGCTCCTGGCGCAGGCAGCACCGCGCCGAACTCCTCGTCCGCTCCCCCGCCTTGCCCGGTGAGGAGCCCAGCGGGGAGCGTCTGGTGGTCCTGGAGAGCGACAAGCCGGATGCCTGGTGGCTGCCGGGCACCATGCCCCAGCTCGTCATCACCACGGCGGCGCTGCGCCGCCTCAAGGGCCGTCGGCTGGACGCCGTCATCGCCCATGAGCAGGGCCACGCCCGCGCCCGCCACCACTGGCTGCTGCACTGCTCGGGCGCGCTGGCCAGCGGCTTTCCGCAGGTGACCATGTTCGCGGCGTTCCGCGACGAGGTGCACCGGCTGGTCGAGCTGGCCGCTGACGACTCCGCGTCACGGCGCTTCGGGCGGACGACCACCGCGCTCGCGCTGGTCGAACTCAACGAGGACCGCGGGGTGTTCGGCCCCTGCCCGAGCGCGCTCGCCCAGGTCCCGCGGCGGGTGGACCGGCTGCTGGCCCCGGCCTCCCGCCTCTCGGCGGCGCGCCGCTGGCGCCTTACGGCCACCGCGGCGCTCGTCCCGGCGGTCCCGCTGCTGGTCACGTTCGTCCCGGCGCTGCGGGTGCTGGGGTAGGCGTCCCCGGCGTCCCCGGCGTCCCCGGCGTCCCCGGCGTTCCCGACGCAACAGCGGCTCCTGGCTCCGGGGAGATCGACGGCCTCCTGGCCCCGAGGCCCGCCCGTCGGCGATCATCGACCCATGCAGCCGGCAACCCTCCACCGCCGAGCCGCCCGCGCCGCGGCCGTGTTCACCGTGCTCTTCCTGGTGCTGCTCGCCCTGGTGGCCGCCCGTTGGGGGCCCCTGTGGACCGTCGACCGGGACATCGTCGTCACCCTGCACGACTCCGCCGTCCGGCACCACGGGTTCACCCGGGCCAACAGGGTGCTCACGGACTGGTTCTGGGACCCCTGGACGATGCGTGCGCTGCTGGCCGTGGCCGTGGGGTGGCTGCTGTGGCGCCGGGAGTGGCGGCTCGCCCTCTGGGTGGCCGTCACGGCGGCGGTGGGCACGGCGCTGCAACAGGCGGTGAAGGCCGCGCTCGGCCGGGAGCGTCCCCGGTGGACGAACCCGGTGGACTCGGCGCACTACGCGGCCTTCCCGTCCGGCCACGCCCTGACCGCGACCGTCGCCTTCGGGCTGCTGCTGTGGCTGCTGACGCTGCACGGGGCACCGGCGAAGTGGCTGCGGCTCACGGCCGCCGTAGGGGCCGTATCCGTGCTGGGCGTCGGCCTGACCCGCCTCTATCTGGGCGTCCACTGGCCCAGCGACGTCCTGGCCGGCTGGCTGCTGGGCGCGGCGCTGGTGTACGGGGCGATCGCCTCGTACGGATACGTCCAGAGCCGTACGAGCGAGCGCGAGGCGTCCCCCGAGGGAAGAGTGCGCTCATGACCCCGAAACCCCGTACGACCAGCGGGAACGGTCGCTGCGCCCGGGTGCTAGCCGAGCCGCACGCCGGCCAGGATCCCGTGCGCGACCGGCAGGCGCAGCGAGAGGTAGCCGCTCGCGGGGTCGGCGAGGTACTCCCGCATCTCCCGGTGCATGTCGAAGCCGAAGTCCATGTCCATGTCGTCCACGAGCACCAGTGCTCCCCGGCGCAGCCGGGGTTCCACCACCTTGAGCACCTCCCGGTTGAGGTTCGGCCAGCCGTCCATGAGCAGCAGGTCCACCGACTCGGGCAGGTCCCGCAGCGTCTCCCGCGCGTCGCCGACGCGGACGGTGGCGATGTCGGAGAGCCCGGCGGCGGCGATGGCCTCCGTGGCCTTGGCCACCTTGTCCGCCTGCAGCTCCGTGCCGATCACCTGCCCGCCGCCGTTGTCCCGCACCGCGCTGGCCAGGTAGAGGGTGGACACGCCGAAGGAGGTTCCGTACTCGACGACGGTCCGCGCGCCGGTCGCACGGGTGAGCAGGTAGAGCAGCTCACCGCCCTCCTTGGACACCGACATGGAGGCGTCCTTGAACGTCTCGGCCATCTGGCCGGCGTCCAGCTCGGCCCAGGCCGACTTGGGATCGGTCACACCGGTCTCGGCGAACGCGCGCTCGTCGCCTTCGCGCTCGGCCTCCAGCAGTCCGTCCAGGACGGTCGCCACGGGCTCGGTGTGCAGTGTGGACGGCATGCGATCTCCTTCGGGGTCGGTGCGGTCACCGGATAGATTCTTCTTCGGGCGGCGATCCGACCGCCCCCTAAACATCCCCCTCGCTCCCCCTGAGCTGCCCGGGGCGATGGGAGAGTGCGGTCATGAGCAATCTCGAACTGAGGCCCGCGCCGACCCTGTGCGGCGGCCGCCAGGACGTCACCGCCCAGCCGGTCCGCGAGCTGCTGGCCGCCAAGCAGGTCCCGCTGGGCGAGTCCACCCTGGTGCGCCGGCTCCTGCCGAACCTCGGGCGGCGCATGGTCGGCGCCTGGTGCTTCATCGACCACTACGGCCCGGACGACATCGCCCAGGAGCCGGGCATGCAGGTCCCCCCGCATCCGCACATGGGGCTCCAGACGGTCAGCTGGCTGCACGACGGCGAGGTGCTGCACCGTGACAGCGTGGGCAGTCTGCAGACGGTGCGCCCCGGCGAGTTGGGGCTGATGACCTCGGGCCGGGCCATCGCCCACTCCGAGGAGTCCCCGCGCGAGCATGCCCGGCTGCTGCACGGGGCACAGCTATGGGTCGCGCTGCCCGACGGCGACCGCCATATCGCCCCCATGTGGGAGCACCACGCCGAGCTGCCCCGGGTGACCGGCGGCGGAGGGCTACGGGCGACGGTCGTCCTCGGCGAACTGGACGGCGCGGCCTCGCCCGGCACCACGTTCACCCCCCTGATGGGCGCGGACATCGCCCTCGCGGCCGGGACCGACACCCGGCTGCCGGTGCGGCCCGACTTCGAGTACGCGGCCCTCACCATGTCCGGCGAGGCCGAGGTCGACGGGGTGCGCCTCGCGCCCGGCTCCCTCCTCTACCTCGGCTGCGGACGCACCGAACTGCCGCTGCGGGCGGACGTGGACAGCGCGTTCATGCTGCTGGGCGGGGAGCCCTTCGAGGAGAAGATCGTGATGTGGTGGAACTTCATCGGGCGCTCCCACGACGAGATCTCCCAGGCCCGCGAGGACTGGACGTCGGGCTCCCGCTTCGGCGAGGTCCACGGCTACGACGGCAGCCCACTGCCCGCCCCCGAACTCCCCCCGGTACCCCTCAAACCCCGGGGCCGCACACGCTGACCCGCAACGTCGTCACCTCGCGCGGCGGTCGCCCCGGCACGGGCCCCGAACGCCGACTCGACCCTGATGTGCCCTTCGGCGTACGCGTCCTGCAGGCGCCGCACGGCCGTGTCGCGGTGGTCCTCACTGACAAGTGACGGCGGGTTTTCCGGCGGAGAAGTCACCGCTTCACTCTACTGCCGTGCCGGAGCCGCGGTGATGGCCCGGCACGGCGAACCCGCGCGGTCACGGCGCTAGCCATGGGCAGGAGGGGTGTCCTGCGGTTCGGAGTCGGAGGGGGCGAGGAGGTAGGTGTGGAGCTGCCCGAGCAGTTCGGCGATGCCTTCTCTGTCGGCGCGGTAGCGGACCAGTTTGCCGCTGCGCGTGGACTGGAGCAGGCCGCCGCGCCGGAGGACCGCGAGGTGCTCGGAAGTGGTCGACGGGCCGAGTCCGGCACGCTCGGCGACCTCGCCGACGGTCAGTTCCTCCCCGTCGGCGAAGTGCGCGAAGAGCTTCTGGCGGGTTCCGCTGGTCAGCGCCTTGAGGAAGACCTGGAGGTCGTCGCCGGGTACGGCGGCCCCGGGGCGTATCGCCCGTCCCGTACCGGAGTCCGCCCGCCCGGACACCCGGTCGCCGGCCGCCTGTGGGAGCTCGTCCGGGGCCTTGTACGGGCGGGGGACGCGGAGGGGGCGATGGAGGTCGAATTCGGTCGGGGGAATGTCCAGGGCCGAGCACGCCTCGCGGACCACGTCCCGTTCGCTGTCGTCGAAATAGCCGTCGGCGCAGCCGATGACGATGCCGATCTGGATGACGGCCCGCGCCTCGGCGGGCCTCCTCTTCGCCTTGCCGATCTCCCGCACGGCGCTCGCCCTGCCGAGGGCGAAGTCCGTGGTGAGCTCGTCGAGGCGGTCCTCGAAACGGCGGTGCAGATCGTCCGGGGGGAAGTTCTGGAGCACGTCGTTGGTGGCGATGAGCTGGGCGACGCGCTGCCGCTCGGACGGGTCGATCGTGCCGTCCGCCGCCGCCACCAAGGCGCACATCGCCATGCTCGCGTCCCGGAACGCCCCGCTCTGCAACTCGTGCTTCTTCGCCGTGAGCTGAGCCTGCATCGTCTGGACCGAGTCCCTGAGGCGGTCCCACAGCGTCATCTGCATCTCCTTCTCAGTAATACCTCCATTGTGGGGAGAAACAGAATCTACAGGTTTGTAGAGTCCCCTCGCGGGCGCCGCCCCGACATCCTCGGCGGCGTCCAGCGTGGCACACGGCCGGTGGCGCCCATGATCCCAGCCCCGCCGCGTCGACCGGCGTACGCCCCACAGCGCCATTCCTCCTGACCGCCGCTGCCGCCACCGTGGTCAGGGGGAATGAGGGGGATGTTTAGGGGACGGCCCGCTCGCTGCCGGAACAAGAATTTCAACAACAGCGGCGAGCTTCTTCGAGCTCGTTCGAGCTTTCTCTCCCGGGCCTTCTTTCCCTCAGGCCGCGCAACCGGAGCGCGGCTGTCCCGCGCACGGGGCGATCCCGCGCGGGCCGGTCGCTCCTCCCGCGCGCCCTGCTTCGAACCGAGAGGTGTGGCGGCATGCTACGGACTGACCTGATCCGGCCGGTGCCGGAACTGCTCCAGGCCAACGCGGATCGCTTCGGTGACAAGCCGGCCTGTTCCGACGGCCACCGTACGGTCAGCCATGCCGAACTCGAGCGCCGTACCCGGCGGCTGGCCGGTCATCTCGCCGGGCTGCGGCTGCACCCCGGCGACCGCGCGATGATCTGCCTGGGCAACCGCGTCGAGATGCTGGAGAGCTACTTCGGCGTTCTGCGCGCGAACGCCATCGCGGTGCCGGTCAACCCGCGCTCGACCGATGCGGAGCTCTCGTATCTGCTCGCCGACAGCGGCGCCCGGCTGGTGCTCACCGACATCGCCCACGCGGACCAGTTCGACCGGCTGCGGGAGCAGTTCCCGGAGCTGAGGGTGGTGGTCAGCGGTGACGGCCCGCTGCCGAAGGGTTTCGTCGCGTTCGAGCCGCTGCCGGACACGGAGCCGGAGCTGGCGGCCCGCGACGACCTGGGCCTGGACGAGATCGCGTGGATGCTCTACACCTCGGGCACCACCGGCCTGCCGAAGGGCGTCCTGTCCACGCAGCGGAACTGCCTGTGGTCGCTGGCCGCCTGCTACGTACCCGTGACGGGGCTGACCGCCGAGGACCGCGTGCTGTGGCCGCTGCCCCTCTTCCACAGCCTTTCGCACATCGTATGTCTGCTGGCGGCGACCGCCGTCGGGGCCAGCACCCGGATCGTGGACGGGGTGTCGACGGCCGATGTGCTGGAGGCGCTGCGCGAGGACCGGTCGACCTTCGTCGCCGGAGTGCCGACGCTCTACCACCACCTGATCGAGGCGGCGCGGGAGCGTGACTTCGCCGCACCCCAGCTGCGCATCGCCCTCGTGGGCGGAGCGGTGGCCACGGCGGACCTGGTCAGGTCGTTCGAGTCCACCTTCGGGGTACCGCTCGTCGACGCGTACGGCAGCACCGAGACATGTGGCGCGATCGCGGTGAACTGGCCCACCGGCCAGCGGGTCGAGGGCTCGTGCGGGCTGCCGGTACCGGGGCTGACGGTGCGGCTGGTGGACCCGGACACGGGTGTGGACGTTCCGGCCGGGCAGGAGGGCGAGTTCTGGGTGTCCGGGCCGAACATCATGGCCGGGTACCACAACCAGCCGGAGGCGACGGCCGCGGCGCTGCGCGACGGCTGGTACCGCACCGGGGACCTCGGCCGCCGCGACAAGGCCGGGTTCTGCACGGTGACGGGCCGGATCAAGGAACTCATCATCCGCGCCGGGGAGAACATCCACCCGGGCGAGGTCGAGGCCGTGCTGCGCACCGTGCCCGGTGTGGCGGACGTGGCCGTGGTGGGCAAGCCGCACGCGGTGCTCGGCGAGGTGCCGGTGGCCTTCGTGGTGCCCGGCCCGGACGGCTTCGACCCGTCGGCGCTGCTGGCCATGTGCCGCGAGCGGCTGTCGTACTTCAAGGTCCCGGAGGAGATCTACGAGATCGCGCGGGTGCCGCGCACCGCCTCGGGGAAGATCACCCGGCATGTGCTGCTGGAGCTGCCCGCACGGCTGCGGGCCGCCGGGGACGGCCAGTACGACTCGCTGCTACGGCTGGACTGGGTTCCGCAGGCGGCGCTGCCGGACGCCCCGGCGGGGAACGGCACTTGGGCGCTGGTGGACGCCGACGCGCTCGGCCTCGCGGAGGGACTGCGGGGCGTTGGGGTGGACGTACGGGTGGTGGACAGCGCTGTTGTGGCGGACGGCGGCCCGAGCCCGGATGTGGTCGTGGTGGCGCCCGCGGTGCGGGACACGCCCGACGAGGGGCAGGATCCGACCGGCGAGTTGTCGGCCCGGCTGGGCGCGTGGCTGGCCGACGACCGG
Source organism: Streptomyces yongxingensis (assembly GCF_055597465.1). Taxonomy (NCBI): domain Bacteria; kingdom Bacillati; phylum Actinomycetota; class Actinomycetes; order Kitasatosporales; family Streptomycetaceae; genus Streptomyces; species Streptomyces yongxingensis. The sequence continues at coordinate 9,311,576 of NZ_CM145717.1, read as the reverse complement.
CTGGCCGGGACGAGGTTCGTGGTGGTCACGGCGGGCGCGACGGCCACCGGCGCCGAGGACGCCGCACCGGAGCCCCTGGCGGCGGCGCTGTGGGGTGTGGTGCGGTCGCTGCAGGCCGCGTACCCCGGCCGTCTGACGCTGGTGGACGTGTCCGGGGACGCGGACATGGACGTGTCCGGGGACGGGGACGTGTCCGCGGACGGGGGCAGGGACACGTCCGCGGACGGGGGCAGGGACACGTCCGCGGACGGGGGCAGGGAGGACGGCCGGGAGGCCGCGCTGCGGCGCGCCGTCGAGGACGGACACGACCAGGCGGCGATCCGTACCGGCGTACTGCTGGTGCCGCGCCTGACCCGGATCTCGGTCCCCCCGGAGCCGGACCCCGCCCCGGCCCTGGACCCGGACGGACTGGTCGTGATCACCGGTGGCGACACCGCCCGCGGCACCGCGCTGGCCCGCCACCTGGTGACCGCGTACGGCGCCCGCCACCTGCTGCTGCTCAGCACGAACGGCCTGCCGGAGGAGGCGGCGGCCGCGTTGCGCACCGAGTTGGGGCGGGACGGGGCAGAGGTCTCGATGGCCGTGTGCGACCCGGCCGACCGGACGGCGCTGGACGCGGTGCTGGACTCGGTGCTGGACGCCCAGGACCGGCCGGTGACCGCCGTGGTGCACATCGAAGAGCCGGGCCCGGATCGGTCGCTCGACGCGTCGCTGCGCGGCATGACGCACCTGGAGGAGCGGGCCCGGCGGGCCGACCCGGCGCTGTTCGTCGTCGTCACCTCCGCCGCGGGGGTGCTGGGCTCGCCGGGCCGCCCGGAGCGGGCGGCCGCCGATCAGTTCGGCGAGGCCCTGGTGCGGCGGCGCCGGGCGCTGGGCCTGGGCGGGCTGGCCCTGGCATGGGGCCCGCTGCCGGGCGAGCCCGGTACGGCGCCGGTGGCCGGTGCCGTGCCTCTGCCCGAGGCGCTGGCCCTCTTCGACGCGGCGCTGACCGCCGACCAGGGCCCGCTGGTGCTGCTCAGGCCGAGCACCACGGGGCTGCCGGGCGGCGAGCCGGTGCCCGCGGTGCTGCGCCACCTGGTGGACGCGCCGTCCGGCGTACCGGCCTCGGACGACTCCGCCACCGCGGAGTTCCGGCGGCGGCTGGAAGCCGAGAGCGAGTCCGGCCGACAGCGCACGGCGCTGGCGCTGGTGCGCGAACACGCCGCGGCGACGCTGGGGTTGGCCTCGGCCGACGCGGTCGAGGCGGAGCAAGCGTTCAGCGCGTTCGGCTTCACCTCATTGACCGCCGTCGCGCTGAGGAACCGGCTGAACGCGGCCACCGGGGCGCGCCTCGCCGCCACGGTGGTCTTCGACCATCCGACCCCCGCCGCGCTGGCAAGCCATCTGGTACGGGAGGTCACCGGGAGGCGGAGCGAGCAGGCGCCGGTGCGGGCGCGCGGGGTGTCCGACGAGCCGGTGGCGATCGTCGCGATGGGCTGCCACCTCCCGGGCGAGGTCAGGACGCCCGAGGATCTGTGGCGGCTGGTGGCCGACGGCCGGGACGCGATCGCCGGGTTCCCGGACGACCGGGGCTGGGACCTGGCCGGGCTGTTCGACTCCGATCCGGACGCGGTGGGCACGTCCTATGTGCGCGAGGGCGGTTTCCTCAGCGACGCGGGCGGTTTCGACGCCGCCTTCTTCGGCATCTCGCCCCGTGAGGCGCTGGCCATGGACCCGCAGCAGCGGCTGCTGCTGGAGACGGCGTGGGAGACCTTCGAAAACGCGGGAATCGACCCGACGTCGCTGCACGGCACCGACGTCGGCGTGTTCAGCGGGGTGATGTACCACGACTACGGGGCCGACGCCGGGAGCGCGGCGGAGGGTCTGGAGGGCCATCTCGGCGTGGGCAGCGCCGGGAGCGTCGTCTCCGGACGCGTGGCCTACGCGCTCGGTCTGACCGGGCCCGCGGTGACCGTGGACACGGCCTGCTCGTCCTCGCTGGTGGCGCTTCACCTGGCGGTTCAGGCGGTGCGCACGGGCGAATGCTCGTTGGCGCTGGCCGGGGGTGTCGCGGTGATGAGCAGGCCGACGTCGTTCATCGAGTTCTCCCGCCAGCGCGGCCTCGCCCCCGACGGCCGCTGCAAGTCCTTCGCGGAGGGTGCCGATGGCACCAACTGGTCCGAGGGTGTTGGTCTGGTGCTGCTGGAGCGGCTGTCGGACGCCCGCCGCAATGGGCATCAGGTGCTGGCCGTCGTACGTGGCACCGCCGTCAACCAGGACGGGGCCAGCAACGGCCTCACCGCGCCCAACGGCCCCTCCCAGGAACGGGTGATCCGGCAGGCGCTGGCGAACGCCGGTCTGACGGTGGCCGATGTGGACGCGGTCGAGGCCCACGGCACCGGCACCAGTCTCGGCGACCCGATCGAGGCCCAGGCCCTCCTGGCCACGTACGGGCAGGAACGTCCGGCCGAAGAGCCGCTGTGGCTGGGTTCGTTGAAGTCCAACATCGGACATGCGCAGGCGGCGGCGGGCGTGGCCGGTGTGATCAAGATGGTGCTGGCGATGCGGCACAACACGCTGCCGAAGACACTCCACGCCGACGAGCCCACCAGCAAGGTGGATTGGTCTTCGGGTGCGGTCTCGCTGCTGTCCGAGGCCCGGACGTGGCCGGAGACGGGCCGCCCGCGCCGCGCCGGGATCTCCTCCTTCGGCGTCAGCGGGACGAACGCACACGTGATCCTGGAGCAGGCACCGGAAGTCACCGTGGCTGAGGCGGACACGGACGAGGCGAGTACGCCTGGGCTGGTGGCCACCGGCGGGGTGGTGCCATGGATGCTGTCCGCCAAGACCCCGGCAGCGCTACGGGCGCAGGCAGAGCGCCTGGTCAGCCACCTGGAAGCGGGGGACGCTCCGCGTGCGGTGGACGTGGGCTGGTCACTGGCCACCACCCGCGCCGCCCTGGAACACCGCGCGGTCATCCTCGCCACGAACACAGAAAGCGGCACGGCAACCGCCCGCGCCCTGGCGGAGGGACGGCCCGACCCACTCCTGATCACCGGACACACCGGGGCAGAGGGCAAGACCGTCTTCGTCTTCCCCGGTCAGGGGGCCCAGTGGGTAGGGATGGGGGCACAGCTCCTCCAGACTTCTCCGGTCTTCGCCGCCCGGCTGCAGGAATGTGCTGAGGCCCTGGCCCCGTACACCGACTGGTCGCTGATCGACGTCATCACCGGCGCACCCGACGCGCCCTCGCTCGAGCGTGTCGATGTCGTCCAGCCCGCCACCTTCGCCGTCGTCGTCTCCCTCGCCGCCCTCTGGCAATCCGTGGGCATCCACCCCGACGCCGTCATCGGCCACTCCCAAGGCGAAATCGCCGCCGCCTGCGTCGCCGGGCACCTCACCCTCGCCACCGCCGCCAAAATCGTCACCCTGCGCAGCCAGACCATCGCCCACCACCTCGCCGGACACGGCGGCATGATGTCCCTCGCCGCCCCCGCCGACACCATCGACCTCACCCCCTGGCACGGCAAACTCTGGATCGCCGCCCACAACGGCCCCAACGCCACCGTCATCGCAGGCGACACCGACGCCCTCCACCAACTCCACACCCACTACACCGACCAAGGCACCAGGGCCCGCATCATCCCCGTCGACTACGCCTCCCACACCGGACACGTCGACACCATCAAAGACCAGCTACACGAGGTACTCGCGGACGTCACCACCCAACCCGGCACCACCCCCTGGCTCTCCACCGTCACCGGCCAGTGGATCGAACCCGACACCCTCGACCACGGCTACTGGTACCGCAACCTCCGCCAAACCGTGCAATTCGAGCACACCATCCGCACCCTCGCCGACAACGGCTACCACACCTTCATCGAAGTCAGCCCCCACCCCGTCCTCACCACCGCCATCCAAGAAACCCTCGAAACCACCAACACCCCCCACACCACCGTCACCGGCACCCTCCGCCGCGACGACGACACCCCCACCCGCTTCCTCACCCACCTCGCCCACCTCACCACCCACGGCCACACCCCCAACTGGACCACCCTCTACACCACCACCAACCCCCACCCCACACCCCTCCCCACCTACCCCTTCCAACACCAGCACTACTGGCTCCCCCGAGGCAGCAGTGCGGGCGACGTCCGTGCCGTGGGACTGGAGGACACCGGCCACCCGTTGGCCGGGGCCGTGGTGAGCGTGCCCGACACCGGCGGTGTGATGCTCACCGGGCAGCTGTCACTGGCCACCCACCCGTGGCTGGCCGACCACGCGGTGTCCGGAACGGTGCTGCTGCCCGGCACCGCGATGGCCGAACTCGCCATCCGCGCCGGAGACGAGACCGACACCCCCACTCTGGAAGAGCTGGTCATCGGTCAGCCGATGACACTGCCCGAAGACGGCCCGCTGCAGGTCCAGGTACTGGTCGGCGGCGAGGAGGGCGGGCGCCGGGGCGTGCGGATCTACTCCCGCGCCGACGCGGCCCAGGAATGGCTGGAGCACGCCTCGGGCACACTCGCCCCACAGCCTGACGGCTCGGCCGGGGACGGCATGCGGGACGGCACGGAGGACGGCACGGCCGAGTGGCCGCCGCCCGGTGTCGAGCCGGTCGCTCTGGACGACTTCTACGACAACCTCGCCCAGGCCGGGTACGAGTACGGGCCCGCGTTCCGCGGCCTGAAGGCGGTGTGGAAGCGCGACGGCGAGGTGTTCGCGGAGGCCACGCTGCCGGAGGAGCAGTCGGAGGTGGCCGGCCGGTTCGGCATCCACCCGGCGCTGCTGGACGCCGCACTGCACGCGAGCAACTTCTGTGTGCCCCCGGCCCCGGGCCAGACGCCACTCCCCTTCGTATGGAACGACGTACGGCTGCTGGCGGCGGGAGCCACCGCCGTCCGTGTGCGCGCCCGCGCCACCGGCACCGACTCGTTCACCATCAGCCTGTTCGACGCCACCGGCGCCCCCGTCGCCTCGGTGGACTCCCTGGTGCTCCGGGCGATCAGTCCCGAACAGCTCGCCTCCGCCTCCAGCGGCGCCGATCGTTCCGCTGACTCGCTGTTCAGGCTGGACTGGACCGAGCACCCGGCCACCGCCGGGGCCGAGGTCTCCTGGACCACCCTCGACGACGCCCACGGCGACGCCCACACCGACGTGGACGCGCTCGTCGCGCGCATCGCGGGCGAGGACCGGTCCGAGGCCGTGGTCGTCGACACCACGGCCTGGGCCACCGAGGGCACCGGCCTGCCAGCGCGCGCCCGGGACCTGGCCACCCACGCGCTGGACCTGGTGCGGCGGTGGGTCGACCAGCCCGAACTCGCGGATGTCCGGCTGGTGTTGCTCACCCGTGGCGCGGTGTCCGTGCACGACACCGCCGAGGTCACCGATCCGGCCACCGCCGCGATCTGGGGCCTGGTCCGCTCCGCCCAGTCCGAACACCCCGGCCGTATCACCCTGGTGGACGCCGACGACGCATCGCGGGAGGCCCTGCCCGCCGCGGTGGCGTCCGGCGAACCGCAGTTGGCGCTGCGCCGTGGGCTGCTGTGGGTGCCACGTCTGGTGCGGTCGCCGCAGGGTCTCGCCGTACCCGAGCACGAGCACTGGTACCTGGACGTCTCGGAGCAGGGCAGCCTGGAGAACCTGGTGCTGCGGCCGGACCCCGAGGCCACCGCGCCCCTGGCCACCGGTCAGGTCCGGATCGAGGTCCGCGCCGCCGGCCAGAACTTCCGGGACGTGCTCGTCGCGCTCGGCGGCGTGGCGGGTCAGGAGGGCCTGGGCGGCGAGGGTGCCGGTGTGGTGACGGAGGTCGGCCCGGGTGTCGAGGGCCTGGCCGTGGGCGACCGGGTGATGGGCCTGTTCCCCCGCTCGTTCGGCCCGCTGGCCACCGCGGACGCGCGAACCGTGGCGCCGATCCCCGAGGGCTGGTCGTACACCACGGCCGCCGGAGTGCCGGTGGCCTATCTGACGGCGCTGTACGGGCTGCGGGACCTGGGCGACATCCATCGGGGTGAGACGGTGCTGGTGCATGCCGCCGCAGGCGGGGTGGGCATGGCCGCCGTCCAGCTGGCGCGGCACTTCGGCGCCACCGTGTACGCCACCGCCCATCCGTCGAAGCACCATGTGCTGACCGCGCTGGGAGTGCCGGAGGAGCGTCTGGCGTCCAGCCGCGACCTCGGCTTCGCCTCGGCGTTTCCCGCGCTGGACGTGGTGCTGAACTCCCTCACGGGCGAGTTTGTGGACGCCTCGCTGGGGCTGCTCGGCACCGGTGGCCGGTTCGTGGAGATGGGCAAGAACGACATCCGCGATCCCGCCACCATCGCCGAAGCACATCCCGGCGTGGGCTACCAGGCGTTCGACCTGGGAGGCGACGCGGGGCCGGACCGCATCCGGGAGTTGCTCGCGGAGCTGGTGGAGCTGTTCCGACGGGGTGCGATCCAGCCGCTGCCGGTACGGCACTGGGACATCACCCGTGCGCCCGAGGCGTTCCGGTGGATGAGTCAGGGCCGTCACACCGGCAAGATCGTGCTCACCATCCCCCGCGCCCTGGACCCCGACGGCACCGTCCTGGTCACCGGTGGCACCGGAACCCTCGGCGCCACCATCGCCCGCCACCTCGTCACCCACCACGGTGCACGCCATCTGCTCCTGCTCAGCCGCCAGGGCCCCGACGCCCCCGGCGCCACGGACCTCACCACCGAACTCACCGAACTCGGCGCACACGTCGACATCGCCGCCTGCGACACCGCCGACCGCGACCAACTCGCCACCGTCCTCGCCGGCGTCGAGGCCGGCCATCCCCTCACCGTCGTGGTCCACACCGCGGGAACCCTGGACGACGGCGTCCTCACCGCACTCACCCCCGACCGCCTCGACACCGTCTTCCGCCCCAAAGTCGACGCCATCTCCCACCTCCACGACCTCACCCGGGACCACGACCTGGGGGCGTTCGTCATCTACTCCTCCGCCGCCGGAACGCTCGGCAACGCGGGTCAGGCCAACTACGCCGCGGCCAACGCCTTCCTCGACGCCTTCTCCCAGTGGCGGCATGCCCACCACCAGCCCGCCACCTCTCTGGCGTGGGGGCTGTGGAGCGACACCAGCACGCTCACGGCGACGATGGACGCCACCGACGTACGCCGCACCCGGCGCGCGGGGGTGCTGGGCATGGACAACGCCGAGGCGCTGCGGGTGTTCGACACCGGGCTGCGGTCCGGACTGCCCGCGCTCGTGGCCGCGAAGATCGACCTCGCCGCCCTCCGCGCGCCGGACGCCGAGGTGTCCCCGCTGCTGCGCGGGCTGGCACGGCCGGTGCGGCGCACCGCGCGTACCGTGGCCGCGGCCCCCGCGGCCGGTGGTCTGTCGGGGCAGCTGGCCGGGCTGTCCCCCGCCGGGCAGCAGGAGTTCCTGCTCAACCTGGTACGGGCGGAGGCCGCGGTGGTCCTCGGCCACACCGGTCCGGAGGCGATCGAGCCGACGGTGGCGTTCAAGGAGATGGGCTTCGACTCGCTGACGGCGGTCGAGCTGCGCAACCGGCTCAACTCGGCGACCGGACTGCGTCTGCCCGCCACGTTGCTCTTCGACCACCCGACCCCTGCCCTCCTCGCCGAGCTGCTCCACACCGAGCTGGGCGGCGGTCCGGCGCCCGCCGCGGCGGCCCCGGTGACCGCGCGCACCGCCGCGGACGAGCCGATCGCCGTGGTGGCGATGAGTTGCCGACTGCCGGGCGGGGTGACCGACCCGGACGGGCTGTGGGACCTGCTGCTCGGAGAGCGCGACGGCATCACCGACTTCCCCCGCGACCGGGGCTGGGACCTGGAGGCGCTGTTCGACGCGGACCCGGACCGCAGTGGCACCTCCTATGTGCTGCGCGGCGGGTTCCTCGAGGACGCGGCCGGTTTCGACGCGGACTTCTTCGGCATCTCACCACGTGAGGCGCTGGCGATGGATCCGCAGCAACGGCTGTTCCTGGAAGCCTGCTGGGAGGCGTTCGAGCGGGCGGGCATGGACCCGACGGCGGTGGGAGGCCAGGACATCGGCGTGTTCGCCGGTGTCATCAACCAGGACTACGGCGTGCGCAGCGGGCCCGCCCCCGAGGACCTGGAGGGCTACCTGCTCACCGGCTCGGCGACGAGTGTCGCCTCCGGCCGGGTGGCGTATGTGCTGGGCCTGGAGGGCCCGGCGGTCACGGTGGACACGGCGTGCTCCTCCTCGCTGGTGGCCATGCACTGGGCCGTACAGGCGCTGCGGCAGGGCGAGTGCTCGATGGCGCTGACCGGGGGTGCCACGGTGATGGGGCGGGCCTCGGCGTTCGTGGAATTCTCGCGCCAGCGCGGTCTGGCGCCGGACGGCCTGTGCAAGGCGTTCGGCGCGGGTGCGGACGGCACGGCCTTCAGTGAGGGCGTCGGCGTGCTGCTGCTGGAACGGCTGTCCGACGCCCGCCGCAACGGCCACGAGGTGCTGGCCGTCATCCGCGGGACGGCGGTCAACCAGGACGGGGCGAGCAATGGCCTCACCGCGCCGAACGGGCCCTCGCAGCAGCGGGTGATCCGGCAGGCGCTGGCGAACGCGGGGCTGTCGGGCGCCGACATCGACGCGGTCGAAGCCCACGGCACCGGCACCGCCCTCGGCGACCCCATCGAGGCCCAGGCGCTTCTGGCCACCTACGGGCAGGACCGCCCGGGGGACGAGCCGGTGTGGCTCGGGTCGCTGAAGTCCAACACCGGACACACGCTGGCCGCGGCAGGCGTGTCCAGCGTCATCAAGATGGTGCTGGCCATGCGGCACGGCACGCTGCCGCGCTCCCTGCACGCCAATGAGCCGACGCCCGAAGTGGATTGGTCCCAGGGCGCGGTGTCCCTGCTGACCGAGGCCCGGCCCTGGCCGGAGACCGGACGCCCCCGCCGAGCCGGGATCTCCTCCTTCGGTATCAGCGGCACCAACGCCCACCTCATCCTGGAGCAGGCACCCGAACCGGAACCCGGAGCCGCGCCGAAGCCGGACGACGGTACGGACGCCCCCGGACTCGTGGCGACCGGCGGGACCGTGCCCTGGGTCCTGTCCGCCAGGACCCCCACAGCCCTACGGGCTCAGGCCCAACGCCTGCTGGACCACCTGGAATCCGGCGTGGACGCACACCCGGTGGACATCGGCTGGTCCCTGGCCACCACCCGCACCCTCCACGACCACCGCGCCGTCATCATGACCGACACCGAGGGCGGTGAGGCCACGGCCGCCCTCACCGCCCTCGCGACCGGACAACCCCACCCCCGCCTCACCACCGGCCACGCCACCACCCACGGCAAGACGGTCTTCGTGTTCCCCGGCCAGGGCGCCCAGTGGACGGGGATGGGAGCCCAGCTCCTCGACACCTCCCCTGTTTTCGCCGCCCGCCTCCACGAGTGTGCCGAGGCCCTCGCCCCCTACACGGACTGGAACCTCATCGACGTCATCACCGGCGCACCCAACGCCCCCTCACTGGACCGCGTCGACGTCCTCCAGCCCACCACCTTCGCCATCATGGTCTCCCTCGCCGCACTCTGGCAGGCCAACGGCATCCACCCCGACGCCGTCATCGGCCACTCCCAAGGCGAAATCGCCGCCGCCCACGTCGCCGGACACCTCACCCTCCCCACCGCCGCCAAAATCGTCACCCTCCGCAGCCAAACCATCGCCCACCACCTCACCGGACACGGCGCCATGATGTCCGTCCTCACCACCCAAGAATGGGCCCAGGAAGCCCTCACCCCCTGGCAAGGACGCCTGTGGATCGCCGCCGTCAACGGCCCCGCCTCCCTCTCCATATCCGGAGACCCCGACGCCCTCAACGAATTCGGCAAAACCCTCTCCAAAGCCAAAATCTACCGATGGCAACTCCCCGGCGTCGACTTCGCCGGACACTCCGGACACGTCGACACCATCAAAGACCAGCTCCACCAACTGCTTGACGACGTCACCGCCACACCCGGCGAAGTCGCCTGGATGTCCACCGTCGACGCCGACTGGACCAACCCCACCCACATCACCCCCCACTACTGGTACCGCAACCTCCGCGACACCGTCCGCTTCCACCAAGCCACCCAAGCCCTCCTCAACCAGGGCTACCGAACCTTCATCGAAGTCAGCACCCACCCCGTCCTGACCACCGCCATCCAAGACACCACCGAAACCCACCCCGACACCCCCACCACCATCACCGGCACCCTCCGACGCGACGACGACACCCCCACCCGCTTCCTCACCCACCTCGCCGAACTCTCCACCAACGGAATACCGGTGAACTGGGCCACCGCCTACGCCGGAACCGCGCCCTCCCGAGTCCCCCTGCCCACCTACCCCTTCCAGCACCAGCACTACTGGCTGGCCGCCACCGGCCACCCCGGAGATGTCGGCTCCGTCGGCCTGCGCGAAGCGGCGCACCCGCTCCTGGGGGCCGTGGTCAGCGTGCCGGACACCGGAGGCGTACTGCTCACCGGGCGGCTTGCGCCGTCGGCGCAGTCCTGGCTGGCCGACCACATGCTGTCGGGCGTCGCCCTGGTGCCGGGTACGGCGATCGTGGAGCTGGCCGTACGTGCCGGGGACGAGACCGGCACTCCGGTGCTGGAGGAGCTGGTCCTCGGCCAGCCCATGCTCCTGCCCGAGGACGGCGCGCTTCAGGTGCAGGTCCTGGTCGGCGCGGCCGAGGACGACGAGCGCCGTGCGGTGCGTGTCTACTCACGCGGCGACGAGTCCGAGCCCTGGGTCGAGCACGCCTCGGGCGTGCTGTCCGCGCAGGTGGCCGCTCCCGTCGAGGCGGAGCGGCAGTGGCCGCCCGCCGGGGCGGAGCCCGTTGCCCTGGAGGGCTTCTACGACCGCCTGGCCGAGGCGGGTTATGAGTACGGGCCGGTGTTCCGCGGGCTCACCGCCGCGTGGACCCGCGACGGTGAGGTGTTCGCCGAGGTCACCCTCGGCGAGGAGCAGCACGAGCTCGCGGGCCGCTTCGGTATCCATCCGGCGCTGCTGGACGCGGCGCTGCACGCGAGCAACTTCTGCCCAGGCAACGCGCCCGGTGGCGCGACGTATCTGCCGTTCTCGTGGAACGGCGTGCGGTTGCACGCCGGCGGCGCCACCGCCCTGCGGGTGCGGGTGACCTCCACCGGGCCGGACAACCTGTCACTGCACGCGACCGATCCGCACGGCGTGCCCGTGGTGACCGTCGGGTCGCTGGTGCTGAGGGAGACCTCCGCCGAGCAGCTCCGCAGCACATCGCCCTCGTCCAGCGCGGACACGCAGTTCACCGTGGAGTGGACCGAGCATCCCCTTGCCCGGCACGAGGTGTCGTGGTCGGACCTGGACGCCGTACGCGACGGCGGCGCGTGGCCGCCGGTGGTCGTGGCCGACACCCGGGCGTACGGCGCGGAGGCCGGCGGACTGCCGGAGCGCGCCCGTGAGCTGACCGGCCGGGCACTGGCCGCGATACAGCGTCTGATCAGCGACGACGGACTCGCCGACAGCCGCCTGGTGGTGCTCACTCAGGGCGGCATGGCGGTGCATGACGACACCGAGGTCACCGACCCGGCCGCCGCCGCGGTGTGGGGCCTGGTGCGCGCGGCGCAGGCCGAACACCCGGGCCGGGTGTGCGTGATCGACACCGATGACCAGTCGGCCGAAGCCCTGCCCGCCGCGCTGGCCACGGAGGAATCCCAGCTCGCGCTGCGTGGCGGAACCGCGTGGCTGCCACGCCTGGTACGGGCGCGCCCGGGACTGGCGGTACCGGCGACCGCCGCGTGGCATCTGGACGTCACCGAACACGGCACGCTGGAGAACCTCGCCCTGGTGCCCCACCCCCGGGCGGAGGCGCCGCTGGAGGCGGGCCAGGTGCGGATCGCGGTGCGCGCCGCCGGCCAGAACTTCCGCGATGTGCTCATCGCCCTCGGGATGTACGAGGCGGAGATCGGCACGGAGGGCGCCGGTGTGGTGACCGAGGTCGGCCCGGGTGTGGCGGACCTGGCCGTGGGCGACCGTGTGATGGGCATGCTGCCCGGTTCGTTCGGGCCGCTGGTGGTGGCGGACCGGCGGACGGTCGTACGGATGCCGCGCGACTGGTCGTTCACGGCGGCGGCCGGGGTGCCGGTCGCCTATCTCACCGCGCTCTACGCGCTGCGGGACCTGGGCCACGTCCAGCCGGGCGAGACGGTGCTGGTGCACGCCGCCGCCGGTGGTGTCGGCATGGCCGCCGTACACCTCGCCCACCACTTCGGCGCCACCGTCCTCGCCACCGCCCACCCCGCCAAACACCACACCCTTGAGCAGCTCGGGGTGCCCGAGGAACGCCGCGCCTCCAGCCGCGACCTCACCTACGCCCGGACCTTCCCCACCGCCGACCTCGTCCTCAACTCCCTCACCGGCGAACACATCGACGCCTCCCTGGGACTGCTCAGCCCCGGCGGCCGGTTCATCGAGATGGGGCGCACCGACATCCGGGACGCGGACGAGGTGAGCGCCGCACACCCGGATCGCACATATCGCGCGTTCGACCTGGGCGCGGACGCGGGGCCGGACCGCGTCCAGGAGCTGCTGGCCGAGCTGGTGGACCTGTTCGAGCAGGGCCTGATCCCCCCGCTGCCCACCCGGCCGTGGGACATCACCCGCGCCCCCGAGGCGTTCCGCTGGATGAGCCAGGGCCGCCACACCGGCAAGATCGTACTCACCCTCCCCCGCGCCCTCGACCCCGAGGGCACCGTCCTGGTCACCGGCGGCACCGGCACCCTCGGCTCCGCCATCGCCCGCCACCTCGTTACCCACCACGGCGTACGCCACCTGGTCCTGGCAAGCCGCCAGGGGCCGAACGCCCCCGGCGCGGCCGACCTCCACGACGAGCTGACCGCACTCGGCGCGCGGGTGCGGATCACCGCCCGCGACATCGCCGACCGCGGCCAACTCGCCACGCTCCTCGCCGACATCCCGGCCGCACACCCCCTCACCGGCGTCGTGCACACCGCCGGCGCCCTCGCCGACGGCACCGTCACCACCCTCGACCCCGACCGCATCGACACCGTCTTCCGGCCCAAAGTCGACGCGGTCACCCATCTGCACGACCTCACGCGCCACCACGACCTGGCCCTCTTCGCCGTGTACTCCTCCGCCGCCGGAATCCTCGGGAACGCGGGCCAGGCCAACTACGCCGCCGCCAACACCTTCCTCGACGCCTTCGTGCAGCAGCGGCGCGCGGCGGGACTGGCCGGGCTGTCACTGGCTTGGGGCCTGTGGGCGGAGACCAGCGACCTGTCCGCCGCGCTGGTCACGGCGAATCGGGATCGCGCCAAGCACGGTGTCGTCCGCCCGATGAGCACCGAACACGCCCTGAGCCTCTTCGACCGCGCCCTCGGCCTGGGGTTGTCCCTCGTGGTACCGGCGAAGCTGGACACCGCGAAGCTGGATTCCGGCGCGCTGCGGGACGAGCCCGCCCCGGGTGATGTGTCGCCGCTGCTCACCGGCCTCGTCCGGCCGACCCGGCGCACCCTGCGGTCCACGGCGGGCCCCTCGGCCGAGGGAGGTCTTACGGCCCGGCTGGCGGCGCTGTCCGAGGCCGACCAGCACCGGCTGCTGCTGGACCTGGTACGGGACCACACGGCGACCGTACTCGGGCACACCGGGAAGGACGCCGTGGACGCCCGGCGTGCGTTCAGCGAGATCGGGGTGGACTCGCTCATCGCGGTGGAACTGCGCAACCGGCTCTCCGGCGCGACCGGGCTGCGCCTGCCCGCGACGGTCGTGTTCGACTACGCGACACCGGAGGCGATGGCCACGCATTTGCGGTCCGTGGTGGCCGGGGACACGGCCTCGCCGTCGACGTCGGCGGTGGTGCGGGCCGCGGCGGTGGACCCGGCGGACGACCCGGTGGCCATCGTGTCGATGAACTGCCGGCTGCCCGGCAAGGTCACCGACCCGGAGGAGCTGTGGGATCTGGTGTTCCAGGGCCGGGACGCGATCGGCCCGTTCCCCTCGGACCGGGGCTGGGACCTGGAGACGCTCTTCGACCTCGATCCGGACGCCGTGGGCACGTCGTATGTGCGCGAGGGCGGATTCCTCAGCGGCGCCGGCGACTTCGACGCCGAGTTCTTCGGCATCTCACCGCGTGAGGCGCTGGCGATGGATCCGCAGCAGCGGCTGCTCGCCGAGACCTCGTGGGAGCTGTTCGAGCGGGCGGGCATCGACCCGACGTCCGTGCGCGGACAGGCCGTCGGGGTGTTCGCCGGGGTCATCGACCAGGGGTACATCGGCCACTCCGAGGCGTCCCCGCCCGAGTTGGAGGGGTACCTGATGACCGGCAGCACCACGAGTGTGGCCTCCGGTCGCGTGGCCTATCTGCTGGGCTTGGAGGGCCCCGCGGTGACGGTGGACACGGCGTGCTCGTCGTCGCTGGTGGCGCTGCACCTTGCCGTACAGGCGCTGCGGGCGGGCGAGTGCTCGATGGCGCTCGCCGGTGGCGTGACGGTGATCGCCAAGCCCAGCGGTTTCATCAGCTTCTCCCGCCAGCGCGGGCTCGCCCCCGACGGCCGCAGCAAGTCCTTCAGCGAGGGCGCCGACGGCACCACCTTCAGCGAGGGTATTGGGCTGGTGCTGCTGGAACGGCTGTCCGACGCCCGCCGCAACGGCCACGAGGTGCTGGCCGTCATCCGCGGGACGGCGGTGAACCAGGACGGGGCGAGCAATGGCCTCACCGCGCCGAACGGGCCCTCGCAGCAGCGGGTGATCCGGCAGGCACTGGCGAACGCCGGGCTGTCGGCGGCCGATGTGGACGCGGTCGAGGCCCATGGCACCGGTACGAGTCTCGGCGACCCGATCGAGGCCCAGGCGCTCCTCGCCACCTACGGGCAGGGGCGCACGGGGGACGAACCGCTGTGGCTCGGATCGCTGAAGTCCAACATCGGCCACACCCAGGCCGCCGCGGGCATCGCGGGCCTGATCAAGATGGTGCTGGCGATGCGGCACGGCACGCTTCCGCGGTCCCTGCACGCCGAGGAGCCCACCACCAAGGTGGACTGGTCACAGGGTGCGGTCTCGCTGCTGTCCGAGTCGCGGGCGTGGCCGGAGACAGGCCATCCGCGTCGCGCCGGGATCTCCTCCTTCGGTATCAGTGGGACGAACGCGCACGTGATTTTGGAGCAGGCACCGGAAGTCGCCGAGGCTGAGGCGGAGTCGGATGGCACGGGCACTCCTGGGCTGGTGGCCACCGGCGGGGTGGTGCCATGGATGCTGTCCGCCAAGAGCCCTGCGGCGCTGCGCGCCCAGGCAGAGCGCCTGGTCAGCCATCTGGAGTCCGGGAGCGACGTCAACCCGGTCCATGTGGGCTGGTCACTGGCCACCACCCGCGCGGCCCTGGAACACCGCGCGGTCATCCTCGCCGCGGATACGGAAGGCGGCACGGCAACCGCCCGCGCCCTGGCGGAGGGACGGCCCGACCCACTCCTGATCACCGGACAGACCGGGGCAGAGGGCAAGACCGTCTTCGTCTTCCCCGGTCAGGGGGCCCAGTGGGTAGGGATGGGAGCTCAACTCCTCAACACCTCACCGGTCTTCGCCGAACGCCTCCACGAATGTGCCGAGGCCCTGGCCCCGTACACCGACTGGTCGCTGATCGACGTCATCACCGGCGCACCCGACGCGCCGAGCCTCGAGCGTGTTGATGTCGTCCAGCCCGCCACCTTCGCCGTCGTCGTCTCTCTGGCCGCCCTCTGGCAGTCCGTGGGGATCCACCCCGACGCCGTCATCGGCCACTCCCAGGGTGAAATCGCCGCCGCCTGCGTCGCCGGGCACCTCACCCTCACCACCGCCGCCAAAATCGTGGCCCTGCGCAGCCAGACCATCGCCCACCACCTCGCCGGACACGGCGGCATGATGTCCGTCCTCACCTCACGAGCAGAGGTCGAGGAAACACTCTCCCCGTGGCAGGGCCGACTCTGGATCGCCGCCCACAACAGCCCTCAGGCAACGGTCGTCGCAGGCGACACCGACGCCCTCCACGAGCTCCACGCCCACTACACCGACCAAGGCACCAGGGCCCGCATCATCCCCGTCGACTACGCCTCCCACACCGGACACGTCGACACCATCAAGAACGAACTCCACCAGACCCTGGCCGACGTCGCCACCGAGCCGGGCACCACCCCCTGGCTCTCCACCGTCACCGGCCAATGGATCGAACCCGACACCCTCGACCACGGCTACTGGTACCGCAACCTCCGCCAAACCGTGCGATTCGAGCACACCATCCGCACTCTCGCCGACAACGGCTACCACACCTTCATCGAAGTCAGCCCCCACCCCGTCCTCACCACCGCCATCCAAGAAACCCTCGAAGCAAACAACACCCCCCACACCACCGTCACCGGCACCCTCCGCCGCGACGACGACACCCCCACCCGCTTCCTCACCCACCTCGCCCACCTCACCACCCACGGCCACACCCCCAACTGGACCACCCTCTACACCACCACCAACCCCCACCCCACACCCCTCCCCACCTACCCCTTCCAACACCAGCACTACTGGCTCACGCCCTCCGAGGTGCCGGAGGCGGTGGCCGACGGTGTGTTCTGGGACGCCGTGGAGCGGGGCGACCTGTCCTCCCTCGCCGATTCGCTCGGCGTCGAGGAGAAGGCGCTGGAGCCCGTTCTGCCGGGCCTGACGTCGTGGCGGCGGCGCAACCAGGACCAATCCACCGTCGACGGCTGGTCGTACCGCATCGCGTGGGATCCGGTGGCGACCGGGGAGCCGCCGGTACTGCCGGGAACGTGGCTGGTGGCCGTCCCCTCACCACAGGTGGGCGACGCCGCGGTGACGGGCTTCGTCGCCGCGCTGGCCGAGCACGGCGCCGACCCCGTGGTGGTCGAGGTGGACACCGTGGAACAGGCGGAGCTGACCGCGCGTCTGCGGGAGCGGATGTCCCACGACTCCGATGACGAGTACGCCGGAGTGGTGTCCCTGCTGGCATGGGACGAGCGGATCTGCGAACCCGGCACCCTCTCCCGGGGCGTGGCGGCCACGGTGGCGCTGATGCAGGCCGTGGAGGAGATCGGGCTCGCCGCTCCCCTGTGGTGCGTGACCCGTGGCGCGGTCGCCGTGCGCGAGCCGTCCGAGGTGACCAGCGAGTTCCAGCCGCTGGTCTGGGGAATGGGCGTGGTGCAGGGGCTGGATCAGCCGTCCACCTGGGGCGGGATCGTGGATCTGCCGCAGACACCGGACGGGACGGCCCTCGCACGGCTGTGCGCGGTCCTCGCCGGAGTGGACGCGGAGGACCAGGTCGCGGTGCGCGCGTCGGGGGTGTTCGCCCGGCGGATGCGGCGCGAACCGGTGGCATCGGCACCGGTGTGGCAGCCACGGGACACGGTGCTGATCACCGGTGGCACGGGCGGGCTCGGCTCGTACGTAGCCCGTTGGGCCGCGGGCCACGGCGCCCGGCACGTGGTGCTGCTCAGCCGTCAGGGTGCGCAGGCCCCGGGCGCGGCGGAGCTGGAAGAGGAGCTGACCGCGCTGGGCGCGGCCGTGACCATCGCGGCCTGTGATGTGACCGACCGCGAGCAGCTCGCCGCCGTACTGGCGGAGCTCCCGGACGGCGCGCCACTGTCGGCCGTGGTCCACGCCGCTGGGCTGGCGCTGCCGGAGAAGCCGCTGTCGAAGATGACACTCGCCGAGTTCGCCGACATCGGCCGGGCGAAGATCGCCGGGGCGCGACACCTCGACGATTTGCTGTGGGAACGGGAGTTGGACGCCTTCGTCCTCTTCTCGTCCGGTGCGGCGGCCTGGGGCAGCGGCGGCCAGAGCGCCTACGCGGCCGGCAACGCCTACCTCGACGGGCTGGCGCAGCGGCGCCGCGCCCGGGGGCTGGCGGCCACGTCGGTGGCGTGGGGCGCCTGGGGCGGCGGCCTCGGCACGATCGACGAGATGATGGGCGCGCAGTGGCGCCGCACGGGTCTGATGACCATGGACCCGCGGCTGGCGGCGCTGGCGATGGCACACACCGTGGGCAGCGGCACCGCCCACGGTGTGGTGGCCGACATCGACTGGGAGCGGTTCGCCCCCGGCTACACCATGGCCCGGTTCCGGCCACTGCTGCGGGGACTGCCCGACGTCATCGACCTGCTGACCGAGGACGCACCCGAGGACGGCACGGGACAGCCGGAACTGGTCGCCCGGCTGGCCGGGCTGAGCCCCGAGGACCAGGAGCGGCTGCTCACCGAGCTGGTGCAGGCGGAGGCCGCGGCCGTGCTCGGACACGCGAGCGCCGACGCCACCGGGGACCGTCCGTTCAGCGAGATCGGATTCGACTCGCTGACCGCGGTGGAGCTGCGCAACCGCCTCAACGCCGCTACGGGGCTGCGACTGCCCGCCACGATGGTGTTCGACCACCCGCGGCCCAGTGTGCTGGCCCGTCGTATCCGCAGCGAACTCGGCCAGACCGACACCTCGTCGGTGGACTCGGTGCTGGCCGAGCTGGAACGGCTGGAGGCCAGTCTGGTGGCGCTGCCGAAGGAGAAGATCGAACGCGCCCGGATCACCTCGCGGTTGCAGCGGATGACCACCAAGGTCGCCGAGATCGAGGCGGTCGGCGCGAATGGCGAAACCGTCACCGAACGGCTCGACACGGCGAGCGCCGACGATGTGTTCGCCTTCATCGACCAGGAGTTCGGCGTGGACTGATTCCCCCTCTCGTCTCCGCTCACCGATTTCACCCACGAGGCTCTTGGCGAGGTCCAGATGGCGAATGACGAAAAGCTCCTCAACTACCTCAAGCGGGTCACCGCCGATCTGCACCAGACGCGGGAGCGGTTGCGCAAGGCCGAGACGGCGACGGAGGAGCCGATCGCCATCATCGGCATGGGCTGCCGCTACCCGGGCGGTGTGACCACCCCCGACGGGCTGTGGGATCTGGTGGCCGACGGCCGGGACGCGATCGGCGGGTTTCCGGAGGATCGCGGCTGGGACCTGGAGAACCTTTTCGACGCCGACCCGGACGCCATCGGCACCTCCTATGTGCACGAGGGCGGCTTCCTCGCCGACGCGGCGGAGTTCGACGCCGAGTTCTTCGGCATCTCCCCACGGGAGGCGCTGGCCACCGACCCCCAGCAGCGGCTGCTGCTGGAGACCGCGTGGGAGACCTTGGAGAACGCGGGTATCGACCCGAGTTCGCTGGCGGACAGCGACGTCGGTGTGTTCACCGGCGTGGCCAACGGCGACTACGCGCTGACCGTCGACCAGGTGCCGGATGGATTCGAGGGGTATCTGGGGATCGGGGGCGCGGGCAGCATCGCGTCCGGGCGTATCTCGTACTCGCTCGGTCTGCTCGGCCCGGCGGTCAGCCTGGACACCGGCTGCTCCTCGTCGCTCGTGGCGATGCACCTGGCCGGCTATGCGCTCCGGTCCGGGGAGTGCTCCATGGCGCTCGCCGGTGGTGTGATGGTGATGGCCACCCCCGGTGGCTTCGTCGGATTCTCCCGGCAGCGCGGACTGGCGCGCGACGGGCGCTGCAAGTCCTTCGGCGAGGGCGCGGACGGCACCAACTGGTCCGAGGGTGTCGGTCTGGTGCTGCTGGAGCGGCTGTCGGACGCCCGCCGCAACGGCCACGAGGTGCTGGCCGTCATACGTGGCACCGCCGTCAACCAGGACGGGGCCAGCAACGGCCTCACCGCACCCAACGGCCCCTCCCAGGAACGAGTGATCCGGCAGGCACTGGCGAACGCCGGTCTGACAGTGGCCGATGTGGACGCGGTCGAGGCCCACGGCACCGGCACCAGTCTCGGCGACCCGATCGAAGCCCAGGCCCTCCTGGCCACGTACGGCCAGAACCGTCCGGAGGACCTGCCCCTCTGGCTGGGCTCCATCAAGTCCAACATCGGCCACACGCAGGCGGCGGCGGGTGTCGCGGGCGTCATCAAGATGGTCCAGGCCATGCGGCATGGCGTACTGCCCAGGACACTCCACGCCGACGAGCCCACCAGCAAGGTGGATTGGTCTTCGGGTGCGGTCTCGCTGCTGTCCGAGGCCCGGACGTGGCCGGAGACGGGACGCCCGCGCCGCGCCGGGATCTCCTCCTTCGGCGTCAGCGGGACGAACGCACACGTGATCCTGGAGCAGGCACCGGAAGTCACCGTGGCTGAGGCGGACACGGACGAGGCGGGCACGCCTGGGCTGGTGGCCACCGGCGGGGTGGTGCCATGGATGCTGTCCGCCAAGACCCCGGCAGCGCTACGGGCGCAGGCAGGGCGCCTGGTCAGCCACCTGGAAGCGGGGGACGCTCCGCGTGCGGTGGACGTGGGCTGGTCACTGGCCACCACCCGCGCCGCCCTGGAACACCGCGCGGTCATCCTCGCCACGAACACAGAAAGCGGCACGGCAACCGCCCGCGCCCTGGCAGAAGGACGGCCCGACCCACTCCTGATCACCGGACACACCGGGGCAGAGGGCAAGACCGTCTTCGTCTTCCCCGGCCAAGGCGCCCAATGGGTAGGGATGGGGGCACAGCTCCTCAAGACCTCGCCGGTCTTCGCCGAACGCCTCCACGAATGCGCCGAGGCCCTGGCCCCGTACACCGACTGGTCGCTGATCGACGTCATCACCGGCGCACCCGACGCGCCCTCGCTCGAGCGTGTCGATGTCGTCCAACCCGCCACCTTCGCCGTCGTCGTCTCCCTCGCCGCCCTCTGGCAATCCGTGGGCATCCACCCCGACGCCGTCATCGGCCACTCCCAAGGCGAAATCGCCGCCGCCTGCGTCGCCGGGCACCTCAGCCTTACGACCGCCGCCAAAATCGTCACCCTGCGCAGCCAGACCATCGCCCACCACCTCGCCGGACACGGCGGCATGATGTCCCTCGCCGCCCCCGCCGACACCATCGACCTCACCCCCTGGCACGGCAAACTCTGGATCGCCGCCCACAACGGCCCCAACGCCACCGTCATCGCAGGCGACACCGACGCCCTCCACCAACTCCACACCCACTACACCGACCAAGGCACCAGGGCCCGCATCATCCCCGTCGACTACGCCTCCCACACCGGACACGTCGACACCATCAAAGACCAGCTACACCACGTACTCGCAGACGTCACCACCCAGCCCGGCACCACCCCCTGGCTCTCCACCGTCACCGGCCAATGGATCGAACCCGACACCCTCGACCACGGCTACTGGTACCGCAACCTCCGCCAAACCGTGCAATTCGAGCACACCATCCGCACCCTCGCCGACAACGGCTACCACACCTTCATCGAAGTCAGCCCCCACCCCGTCCTCACCACCGCCATCCAAGAAACCCTCGAAACCACCAACACACCCCACACCACCGTCACCGGCACCCTCCGCCGCGACGACGACACCCCCACCCGCTTCCTCACCCACCTCGCCCACCTCACCACCCACGGCCACACCCCCAACTGGACCACCCTCTACACCACCACCAACCCCCACCCCACACCCCTCCCCACCTACCCCTTCCAACACCAGCACTACTGGCTCCCCCGCGCCTCCAACGCAGGCGACATCGCCTCGGCCGGTCTCCACGACCCCGCGCATCCGCTGCTCACCGCCGCCGTCCACCTCCCCGACACCGGGGGCACCGTCCTCACCGGGCGCCTCTCCCTGGCCACTCACCCCTGGCTGGCCGACCACACCGTGTCCGGCGCCGCACTCCTCCCCGGCGCCGCGATGGCCGAACTCGCCATCCGCGCCGGAGACGAGACCGACACCCCCACCCTGGAAGAGCTGGTCATCGAGCAGCCACTGGCCCTGCCGGACAGTGGCTCCCTGGACATCCGGGTGGTCGTGGGCGGCCCCGACGAGTCCGGACGCCGGGACGTACGCATCTACTCGCGCGCCGAGGAAGGTGCCCAGTGGACGGAGCACGGCACCGGCACGCTGACTCAGGACACCACCGCTCCCCCGCCGCCCGCCGTGGCCGAATGGCCGCCCGCCGGCGCCGAGCCGGTGGCCGTGGAGGGCCTGTACGAGCAGATGGCCGAGGGGGGCTACGACTACGGGCCGACCTTCCAGGGCCTGAAGGCGGTCTGGACCCGCGACGGCGAGGTGTTCGCGGAGGCCACGCTGCCGGAGGAGCAGATGGAGGCCGCCGGCCGGTTCGGCATCCACCCGGCGCTGCTGGACGCCGCACTGCACGCGAGCAACTACTGCCTGCCCGGGGAGCCCGGCAGCCGCATGCTGCTGCCGTTCGCGTGGAACGACATACGCCTGCACGCCACCGGTGCCACCTCGGTGCGCGTCCACGCCCGTTACACCGAGGACAGCGGACTCTCCGTGGGCCTGGTCGACGCGGCCGGAGGGCTGGTCGCGTCGATCGGCTCGCTGATACTGCGGGAGGTCGACGCAGGGCAGCTCGAAGCGCTGACCTCCACGTCGCTGAACGACGCTCTGTGGACGGTCACCTGGACCCAACACAGCACCGCCACCGCCACCGCCACGGACGAGGTCCCGTGGGGCACCCTCGGGGACGTCTCCCCCGCCCTCGCTCCCGCCGAAGCCCCGGCCTTCGCCGATGTCACAGAGGTCGCCGAGGCCGAGGACCGGCCCACCCTGATCGTCGCCGACACCACCGCGTGGGATGCGCGCGGCACCGACCCCACCATCCGCGCACGCGAGTTGGCCACCCGGGCGCTGGACCTGTCGCAGGAGTGGGTGACGCTGCCCGAGCTGTCGGACACACGGCTGGTCATCCTCACCCGCGGTGCGATGGCCGTACACGACTCCACCGACGTCACCGACCCCGCCGCGGCGGCGATCTGGGGTCTGGTCCGCTCGGCCCAGTCCGAACACCCCGGCCGTTTCCACCTCATCGACACCGACGGCCACTCGGACCAGGCACTGCCCACCGCGCTCACCACCGACCAGCCCCAACTGGCTCTCCGCGACAACATCCTCTGGGCGCCTCGGCTCACCACCGCACCACCCACCACCACTCCGGCCCAGCCACTCCCCCTCGACCCCGAGGGCACCGTCCTGGTCACCGGCGGCACCGGAACCCTCGGTGCCCTCACCGCCCGCCACCTCATCACCCACCACGGCGCCCGGCACCTGGTGCTCACCAGTCGCCAGGGGCCCGACGCCCCCGGTGCGGCCGAACTCGCCACCGAACTCACCGAACTCGGCGCACACGTCCGCATCGCCGCCTGCGACACCGCCGACCGCGACCAACTCACCACCCTCCTCGCCGACATCGAGGCCGGCCATCCCCTCACCGCCGTGGTCCACACCGCGGGAACCCTGGACGACGGCATCCTCACCGCACTCACCCCCGACCGCCTCGACACCGTCTTCCGCCCCAAAGTCGACGCCGTCACCCACCTCCACGACCTCACCCGCGACCACGACCTGACCGCCTTCGTCGTCTACTCCTCCGCCACCGGCACCCTCGGCACCCCCGGCCAGGCCAACTACGCCGCCGCCAACACCTACATCGACGCCCTCATCCAGCAACGCCACGCCGCCGGGCTCCCCGCCACCTCACTCGCCTGGGGCCTGTGGGAAACCACCAGCGCCCTCACCGCCACCATGAACACCGAGGACCGCCGGCGCACCCACCGCGGCGGTGTCGCACCCCTCACCGACGACGAGGGTCTCGCCCTCCTCGACCGGGCCCTGGCCACCACCGACCCCCACCTCGTCCCGATCAAGATCAGCCCGGCCGCGCTTCGGGCCGACGACAAGGCACAGCCCGTTCCCCCGCTGCTCCGCCATCTCGTACGGCGCCCCACGCGCCGTACGGCCCACACACCGGCTCCCGCCGACACGTCGTCGCTCATGCAGCGGCTCGCCGCCCTCGACCACGGCGAACGGCTGCGCCGCCTCACCGAGCTCGTCCGCACCGAGGCCGCCGCCGTGCTCGGACATACGACGATCGACAGCATCGGGCCGGACCAGCCCTTCCGGGAGATCGGGTTCGACTCGCTGACAGCGGTGGAACTGCGCAACCGCCTCAACGCGGCCACGGGGCTGCGGCTCCCCGCGACCGTGGTGTTCGACTACCCGACCGCCGCGGTCACCGCCGGGTATCTGCGGGACGAGCTGTTCGGGTCGACGCAGGCGGCTCCGGCCGCCGTCAGCGGGCCGGGGGCCGACACTGACGACCCCGTGGTCATCGTCGGCATGGCCTGCCGGCTCCCCGGACGGGTGACCGACCCGGACGGGCTGTGGCGGCTGGTGGCCGACGGGGAGGACGGTATCGGGGCGTTCCCCACCGACCGCGGTTGGGACCTGGACACGCTGTTCGACCCGGACCCGGACCGGGTGGGCACGACCTATGTGCGCGAGGGCGGGTTCCTGGAGGGGGCCACCCGGTTCGACGCGGACTTCTTCGGCATCTCCCCACGTGAGGCCGTGGCGATGGACCCGCAGCAACGGCTGCTGCTGGAAACCGCGTGGGAGACCTTCGAGCAGGCCGGTATCGCCCCGGGGTCGGTGCGGGGCAGCGACACGGGTGTGTTCGCCGGGCTCATCTACCACGACTACGCGACGAACGCCGGTGAGCTGCCCGAGGGGTCGGAGACCTATCTGAGCACGGGGAAGTCGGGGAGCGTGGTGTCCGGGCGGGTGGCCTACGCACTGGGCCTGACCGGCCCCGCGGTGACGGTGGACACGGCGTGCTCCTCCTCGCTGGTGGCCGTCCACTGGGCGGCCAAGGCAGTGCGCGAGGGTGAGTGCTCGATGGCCCTGGCCGGGGGTGTGACGGTGATGTCGACTCCGGACGGGTTCGTGAGCTTCTCGCACCAGCGCGGCCTCGCGCCGGACGGCCGCAGCAAGTCCTTCAGCGAGGGCGCCGACGGCACCACCTTCAGCGAAGGCGTCGGGCTGGTGCTGCTGGAACGGCTCTCCGAGGCTCGCCGCAACGGCCACGAGGTGCTGGCCGTCATCCGCGGCACGGCGGTCAACCAGGACGGCGCCAGCAACGGCCTCACCGCACCCAACGGGCCATCGCAGCAACGCGTCATCCGGCAGGCCCTGGCCAACGCCGGACTGTCCCCCTCGGACATCGACGCCGTTGAAGCGCACGGCACCGGCACCGCCCTCGGCGACCCCATCGAAGCCCAGGCCCTCCTGGCCACCTACGGCCAGAACCGCCCCGCCGACCAACCCCTCTGGCTGGGCTCGCTCAAATCCAACATCGGCCACACCCAGGCCACTGCGGGGATCGCGGGCGTCATCAAGATGGTGCAGGCCATGCGGCACGGCGTACTGCCCAAGACACTCCACGCCGACGAGCCCACCACCAAGGTGGACTGGACATCGGGCGCGGTATCCCTGCTCACCGAGGCCCGGCCCTGGCCGGAGACGGGACGGCCCCGCCGCGCCGGTGTCTCTTCCTTCGGCGTCAGCGGCACCAACGCCCACCTCATCCTCGAACAGGCCCCGGAAGAAGCGGCGGTCGAAACGGAGACCACGGAACCGGAGGTCCCCGGGCTGGTGGCCACAGGAGGTGCGGTGCCGTGGGTGCTGTCCGCCAAGAGCCCGGCGGCGCTACGGGCGCAGGCCGAGCGGCTGATCACCCACCTTCGCGCCCACCCCGACACCGACCCGGTGGATGTGGGCTGGTCACTCGCCACCACCCGCGCCGCGCTGGAACACCGCGCGGTCATCCTCGCCACCGATCTCGACCAGGCGACGGCCGCCCTCACCGCCCTCAGCGAAGGGCAGCCCCACCCCAACCTGGTCACCGGGGAGACCGGCACCGACGGGAAGACCGTGTTCGTGTTCCCCGGCCAGGGCGCCCAGTGGACGGGGATGGGAGCCCAGCTCCTCGACACCTCCCCTGTTTTCGCCGCCCGCCTCCACGAGTGTGCCGAGGCCCTCGCCCCCTACACGGACTGGAACCTCATCGACGTCATCACCGGCGCACCCAACGCCCCCTCACTGGACCGCGTCGACGTCCTCCAGCCCACCACCTTCGCCATCATGGTCTCCCTCGCCGCACTCTGGCAGGCCAACGGCATCCACCCCGACGCCGTCATCGGCCACTCCCAAGGCGAAATCGCCGCCGCCCACGTCGCCGGACACCTCACCCTCCCCACCGCCGCCAAAATCGTCACCCTCCGCAGCCAAACCATCGCCCACCACCTCACCGGACACGGCGCCATGATGTCCGTCCTCACCACCCAAGAATGGGCCCAGGAAGCCCTCACCCCCTGGCAAGGACGCCTGTGGATCGCCGCCGTCAACGGCCCCGCCTCCCTCTCCATATCCGGAGACCCCGACGCCCTCAACGAATTCGGCAAAACCCTCTCCAAAGCCAAAATCTACCGATGGCAACTCCCCGGCGTCGACTTCGCCGGACACTCCGGACACGTCGACACCATCAAAGACCAGCTCCACCAACTGCTTGACGACGTCACCGCCACACCCGGCGAAGTCGCCTGGATGTCCACCGTCGACGCCGACTGGACCAACCCCACCCACATCACCCCCCACTACTGGTACCGCAACCTCCGCGACACCGTCCGCTTCCACCAAGCCACCCAAGCCCTCCTCAACCAGGGCTACCGAACCTTCATCGAAGTCAGCACCCACCCCGTCCTGACCACCGCCATCCAAGACACCACCGAAACCCACCCCGACACCCCCACCACCATCACCGGCACCCTCCGACGCGACGACGACACCCCCACCCGCTTCCTCACCCACCTCGCCGAACTCTCCACCAACGGAATACCGGTGAACTGGGCGGCCCTGTTCGCCGGGTCCGGAGCCCGTAGGGTGCCGCTGCCCACGTACGCCTTCCAGCACCGGCACTACTGGCTGGAGCCCGCCAGGACACCGACGCGGGCCGAGACCGCCGACAGCTCCCTGTGGGCGGCCATCGAGGACGGAGACGCGCAGTCCCTGGCGCGGGATCTCGAGGTGGACGCGGCGGCCCTGGGCACGGTGCTGCCCGCGCTGGCCTCCTGGCGCCGGCGCAGCCGGGAGGACAGCCTCACCGACGCGTGGCGGTACCGGGTCGGCTGGACCCGGGTGGCCGCGGCCACCCCGCGACTGTCGGGAAGGTGGCTGGTGCTGGTCCCGGCCGTACGGGCCACCTCGGCGCGGGTCCGCTCGGTGCTGGACGGACTGGCCGCGCGGGGCGCGGAGGTAGTGGCCGCCGAGGTCTCCGAAACCAGCCGGGAGGCGCTGGGCGACCAGGTCAAGTCGGCGGACGGCTGCGCCGGGGTGGTGTCCCTGCTCTCGTGGGACGACCGCGCCGACACCGAGTACGGCACCGTGTCCGTGGGCACAGCGGCCACGCTGGCGGTGGCGCAGGCGCTGCGGGACCACGGCGTCACCGCACCGCTGTGGTGCGTCACCAGTGGCGGGGTCGCGGTGGCCGGTGAGGCGGCCGACCCGGTGCAGTCGGCGGTGTGGGGATTCGGCGCCGTGCTCGGGCTCGACCACCCGGACACCTTCGGCGGCCTGATCGACCTGCCGGCCGAAGGGGAGGGCGACGACGAGGAGTTGCCGGACGGACTGTTCGCGGCGCTGTGCTCCCCGGAGGGGGAGGATCAGCTCGCGGTGCGCGCCGAGGGGCTGTTCGCCCGCCGGATGCTGCGGGACCGGGACGGCTCGGGCAGCGCCTGGAAGCCGCGTGGCACCGTGCTGGTCACGGGCGGCACCGGCGGGCTCGGTTCGCATGTGGCGCGCTGGCTCGCCGCGAGCGGGGCGGACCATGTGGTGCTGCTCAGCAGGCAGGGCGGTGACGCGCCGGGCGCGGCCGAACTGGTGGCGGACCTGGCAGAGGTGCGGGTCACGGTCGCGGCGTGTGATGTGACCGACCGGGACGCCGTGGCCGCGGTGCTGGCGGAGGCCGAGCGGACACATCCGCTGACCGCGGTGGTGCACACGGCCGGTGCGGGTCTGCTCCCGGCTCCGGTCACCGAGGTGACCGCCGAGGAGTTCGCCACGGTGACGGGTGCGAAGGTGCGTGGCGCGCTGGTGCTGGACGAGCTCGTCGGCGACCGGGAGCTGGACGCGTTCGTGTTGTTCTCCTCCGGCGCCGGTGTCTGGGGCAGTGGCGGCCAGGCCCCGTACGCGGCGGGCAATGCGTTCCTCGACGGGCTGGCGCAGCGCCGCCGCGCCCGGGGTCTCGCGGGCACGTCGGTGGCGTGGGGCGGCTGGGGCGGCGGTCTCGGCATGATCGACGCCGACGGCGGCGACCAGTGGCGTCGTATCGGGATCCTGCCGATGGACCCGGCACCCGCGCTGCGTGCGATGGCGCGTGCCGTGGGCGGTGGCCCGCCGAATGTGATCGTCGCCGACATCGACTGGGCGCGGTTCGTACCGGGATACACGATGGCCCGGGAGCGGCCGCTGCTGCGGCAGTTGCCCGAGGTCGCCGAGCTCCTGGCGGCGGACACGCCGGGCGGGGGCACGTCGCGGCGCGAGGTGCTCCTGCACAGCCTGGCCGAGCTGACCGGCCCGGAGCAGGAGGCGTTCCTGACCGACCTGGTGCGGCGCGAGGCGGCGGCCGTGCTCGGGCATGCCGACGGTGACGCGGTGGAGCCGGAGCGCGCGTTCAAGGACACCGGGTTCGACTCGCTGACCGCGGTGGAGCTGCGCAACCGGATCAACGCGGCCGCCGGGCTCCAGCTCTCCCCCACAGTGGTGTTCGACTATCCGAAACCCACCACGCTGGCGAGGAAGCTGCGTACGGAGCTGGTGCCCACCGCGGACGAGACCGTGGACGGGATCGGGGGCGGGCTCGGAGGCGGCGGAGCCACCGACGCGGAGGGCCGCGAGCGGAAGATCCGGCGGGTGCTGGCCTCCGTGCCGTTGCGCCGATTCCACGAGCTGGGGGTGCTGGACGCGCTGGTGCGCCTCGCGGACTCCACGGCCGGTGAGCCGGGCGAGCTGAGTGGCCTGACCGATATGAGCAGCGCCGCCGAGGCGGAGAACGCCGCGATCGCGGAGCTGGACGCCGACGAGCTGGTGAGCCGGGCGATGCGCGGCACGACCTTCGGAAACGACTGACGCCGCGGTTGCGGAGAGGAGTACACATGGCTGCGTCCCGGGAAGACCTGGTCAAGGCGCTGCGTACCTCGCTGATGGACGTCGAGCGGCTGCGGCGGGAGAACGACCGGCTGATCGCCGAGTCCACCGAACCCGTGGCGATCGTGGCGATGGCGTGCCGGCTGCCGGGCGGGGTGACCGACCCGGAGTCGCTGTGGGAGCTGGTGGCCGAGGGGCGGGACGCGATCGGCCCGTTCCCCACGGACCGCGGCTGGGACCTGGAGACGCTCTTCGACTCCGATCCGGACGCGGTGGGCAAGTCCTATGTGCGCGAGGCGGGATTCCTGGAGGGTGCGGGCGGGTTCGACGCCGCGTTCTTCGGCATCTCCCCGCGCGAGGCCCTGTCGCTGGACCCGCAGCAGCGGCTGCTGCTGGAGACCGCGTGGGAGACCTTCGAGCGGGCGGGGATGGATCCGCGGTCGGTGGAGGGCCGGGACATCGCGGTGTTCGCCGGGGGCAGCGGCCAGGGGTACGGCGGCGGTCCGGGTGAGGCGCCCAAGGGCCTGGAGGGCTATCTCGGGGTCGGCGCTTCCGGCAGCGTCATCTCCGGACGCGTGTCGTACACGCTCGGGCTGACCGGGCCCGCCGTGACCGTGGACACCGCCTGCTCCTCCTCGCTCGTGGCCACCCATCTCGCCGTGCAGGCGCTGCGGTCCGGGGAATGCTCCATGGCGCTGGCCGGTGGTGTCGCCGTCATGGGCCAGCCCACCGCCTTCGTGGAGTTCTCCCGCCAGCGTGGCCTGGCGCCGGACGGGCGCTGCAAGTCGTTCGGCGAGAGCGCGGACGGCACCACCTGGTCCGAGGGTGTCGGGCTCGTGTTGCTGGAGCGGCTCTCCGACGCCCGCCGCAACGGCCACGACGTCCTGGCCGTCATCCGGGGCACGGCGGTCAACCAGGACGGGGCGAGCAACGGCCTCACCGCGCCCAACGGCCCTTCCCAGGAGCGGGTGATCCGGCAGGCGCTGGCGAACGCCGGGCTGACGGTGGCCGATGTGGACGCGGTCGAGGCGCACGGCACCGGCACCGCCCTCGGCGACCCGATCGAGGCCCAGGCGGTTCTCGCCACGTACGGCCGGAACCGTCCGGAGGACCAGCCGCTGTGGCTGGGGTCGTTGAAGTCCAACATCGGCCACGCACAGGCCGCCGCCGGGATCGCCAGTGTCATCAAGACCGTCATGGCGTTACGGCACGGCCGGCTGCCGAAGACCCTCCACGCCGAAGAGCCCACCTCCAAGGTGAACTGGGCCACGGGCGCGGTGTCCCTGCTCACCGAGGGGCGGGCGTGGCCGGAGACGGGACACCCACGCCGCGCGGGCATCTCGTCCTTCGGCGTCAGCGGAACGAACGCGCATGTCATCCTCGAGCAGGCCCCGGAGGAGAACACCGCCCCACAGCCGGAGGAGTCCGCCGAGCCCGGTCCGGTCGCCACCGGCCACGTGGTGCCGTGGGTGCTCTCGGGCCATACGCCGGAGGCGCTGCGGGCCCAGGCCGCCCGGCTGCTGACCCAGGTGCGGAAGACGGACGCCGATGGCCCACGGGACGTGGGCTGGTCGCTGGCCACCACCCGGACCCGGCTGGACCACCGCGCGGTCGTGCTGTGTGCCGATGCCGAGGAGGCCGTCGCGGGGCTGGAGGCGGTGGCCGCGGGCGCGTCAGCCCGGTCGGTGGTCACCGGGTCCGTGGCGTCCGGGAAGGTCGCGGTGCTGTTCACCGGCCAGGGCAGCCAGCGCGCCGGAATGGGCCGGGAACTGCACGGCCGCTACCCGGTGTTCGCGCGGGCCTTCGATGACGTATGCGCCCAGTTCGGCGACCTGCGCGCCGGAGACGGGGACGGGGACGACAAGGTCTCGCTCGCCGAGGTGGTGTTCGCCGAGGAGGGGTCGGCCAGGGCGGCACTGCTGGACCGGACCGAGTTCACCCAGCCCGCGCTGTTCGCGCTGGAGGTGGCGCTGTTCCGGCTCGTGGAGTCGTGGGGGGTGCGCCCCGCGTATGTGCTGGGCCACTCGATCGGCGAGGTGGTCGCGGCCCATGTGGCCGGGGTGCTGTCCCTGCCGGACGCCTGCACACTGGTGCGGGCGCGCGGGCGGCTGATGCAGCGACTCGACGCGACCGGGGCGATGGTCGCGGTGGAGGCGGCCGAGGACGAGGTCATCCCCCTGCTCACGGGGAAGGAGCACCGGGCCTCCATCGCCGCGGTCAACGGCCCGACGTCCGTGGTCGTCTCCGGGGACGAGGACGTGGTCACGGCGGTGGCGGAGACGCTGGCGCGGCAGGGCCGCAAGACCAAGCGGCTCGTGGTCTCGCACGCGTTCCACTCCCCCCACATGGACGGAATGCTGGACGCGTTCCGCGAGGTGGCGTCGCGGCTGACCTACGCGCCGCCCCGGGTGCCCGTGGTGTCGAACCTGACGGGCGGGGTCGCGGATCCCGAGGAGCTGTGCACCCCGGAGTACTGGGTGCGGCACGTGCGGGGCGCGGTGCGGTTCCTCGACGGTGTCCGCACACTCGCCGACGCGGGCGTGCGCACCCATCTGGAACTCGGCCCGGACGGGGTGCTGACCGCGATGGGCCAGGACTGCCTGCCGGATACGGACGCGGTGGCGGACGGGGCCTTCGTACCGTCCCTGCGTCCGGGCGTCCAGGAGGCCCAGGCGGTGCTGGCCGGGCTCGCCGGTCTGTACGTACGCGGTGTGCCGGTGGACTGGGACGCGTTGTTCGCCGGGTCCGGCGCCCGGCGCGTCGCCCTTCCGACGTACGCCTTCCAGCATGAGCACTACTGGCTGGAGCGGGCCGCCGGGTCCGGCGATGTGGGCGCGGTGGGCCTCGGGGAGGCGGGCCACCCGCTGCTGGGCGCGGTGGTGCAGCTGCCGGAGACGGGCGGTGTGCAGCTCAGCGGGCGGCTGTCGGTACGGGCCCAGCCGTGGCTGGGCGAACACGTCATCTCCGGTGCGGTGTTGGTGCCCGGCACGGCGATGGTGGAGCTGGCGGTGCGCGCCGGGGACGAGACCGGCACCCCGGTGCTGGAGGAGCTGGTGATCGGGCAGCCGATGATGCTGCCCGCCGACACCGCCCTGAGTGTGCAGGTCGTCGTGGGCGCGGACGAGGGTGGGCGGCGCACGGTGCGGATCTACTCCCGCGCCGACGGGGGCACGGACTGGACCGAGCACGCCACCGGCACGCTCACCGCGCAGGTACCGGCACCGCAGGACGGGGCGGTCGGCGAGTGGCCACCCGCGCAGGCCGAGCCGATCCCGGTGGTGGACTTCTACCGCTCGCTCGTCGACGCCGGATACGCGTACGGACCGGCCTTCCGCGGGCTCGTCGCCGCGTGGCGCCGGGACGGTGAGATCTTCGGCGACGTGGCGCTGCCGGAGGCGTACGCCACGGAGGCCGAACGGTTCGGCATCCACCCGGCGTTGCTGGACGCCGCGTTGCACGCGGGCAGCTTCTGCCTGCCCCCCGACCCGGCGCGACAGGTGACCCTGCTGCCGTTCGCCTGGAACAACGTGCGTCTGCACGCGGGCGGAGCGACCGCGGTCCGGGTGCATGTCCGCCCGGTCGGCGACGACGCCTTCGCGGTACGGCTGACCGACGGCTCGGGCCAGACGGTGGCCTCGGTGGACTCGCTCACGCTGCGGGCGGTGGACCCGGCCCAGTTGGAGAGCGGCGCGGCCGACGACGCGCTGTGGACGGTCCGCTGGAGCGAACACGCCGTGCCGGACGGCGGCGCGGTCTCCTGGGCGCCGCTGGGCGAAGCGGAGAGCGACGGAAGCACCCTTCCCGACGTCCTCGTGGTCGATACGCGCGCGTGGACCGACGACCTCACCGAACCGCTGCCCGCACGGACCCGGCAGCTCACCGCCCGCCTGCTGGCGGAGATCCAGCGGTGGGTCGGCGACGACGCGATGACCGGGACGCGGCTGGCCGTGGTCACCCGCGGGGCGGTCGCCGTGCACGGGGACGCCGAGGTCACCGACCCGGCCGCCACCGCGGTCTGGGGCCTGGTCCGTTCGGCCCAGGCCGAACACCCGGGGCGACTGGCCCTGGTGGACGCCGACGGCACGTACCAGGACCTCCCCGAGCTGCCCCCCGGTGTGTGGTCCGGGGACGAGTCCCAGCTCGCGGTGCGCGGTGGCGCGGCGTGGGTGCCGCGCCTGGCCCGGGTCGAGCCCGGCCTGCGGGTGCCCGCGCAGCCGTCGTGGCACCTGGACTCGGCCGAGTACGGCACCCTGGACAACCTCGCGCTGCTGCCCGACGAGGCCGGAACCGCACCGCTGGAGGCCGGTCAGGTACGGATCGAGGTCCGCGCCGCCGGGCTCAACTTCCGCGATGTCCTGGTGACTCTCGGCATGTATCCGGGCCGGTCGGTGATCGGCACCGAGGGCGCCGGTGTGGTGACCGAAGTCGGCCCGGGCGTGACGGACCTGGCCGTGGGCGACCGGGTGATGGGCCTGTTCTCCGGCTCGTTCGGCCCGCTGGCCACCGCCGACGCCCATACGGTGATCCGGATGCCGGAGGGCTGGTCGTTCGGCACGGCGGCCGGGGTGCCGGTGGCCTATCTGACCGCACTGTACGCGTTGCAGGACCTCGGCAGGGTCCAGCCGGGCGAGACGGTCCTGGTGCACGCCGCCGCGGGCGGGGTGGGCATGGCGGCCGTCCAGCTCGCACAGCACTTCGGCGCCACCGTCCTGGGCACCGCCCACCCCTCCAAACACCACGCCCTGCACCGGCTCGGCGTTCCCGCCGAACGCCTCGCCTCCAGCCGCGACCTCGCCTACGCCGACACCTTCCCCACCGCCGACGTCGTCCTCAACTCCCTGACCGGCGAGCACATCGACGCATCCCTCGGACTCCTCCGCCCCGGCGGCCGGTTCCTGGAGATGGGGAAGACCGATCTGCGGGAGTCCGATGAGGTCGGGGGGCGGCATCCAGGGGTCACCTACCGTGCGTTCGACCTCGGTGGCGAGGCCCCTGCCGAGCGGGTACGGGAGTTGCTGCGCCAGCTGGTAGAACTGTTCGAGGCGGGCCGGATCGAGCCGCTGCCCGTACGGCACTGGGACATCACCCGTGCCCCCGAGGCGTTCCGGTGGATGAGCCAGGGGCGGCACACCGGCAAGATCGTGCTCACCCTTCCCCGCACCCTGGATCCGGACGGCACGGCCCTGGTCACCGGCGGCACCGGAGCGCTCGGCGCCACCATCGCCCGCCACCTCGTCCGCCGGCACGGCGTACGCCATCTGCTGCTGCTCAGCCGGCGAGGGCCGGACGCCCCCGGTGCCACGGACCTCAGCACCGAACTCACCGAACTCGGCGCGCACGTCGACATCACCGCCTGCGACACCGCCGACCGCGACCAACTCGCCGCCGTCCTGTCCGGCATCCCGGCCGACCGGCCGTTGACCGCCGTGGTCCATACGGCCGGGACCCTGGACGACGGCATCCTCACCGCACTCACTCCCGACCGCCTCGACACCGTCTTCCGCCCCAAGGTCGACGCCGTCACCCACCTCCACGACCTCACCCACGACAACCACGACCTGGCGGCGTTCGTGGTGTACTCGTCCGCCGCCGGAGTCCTCGGCGGGCCCGGACAAGGCAACTACTCCGCCGCCAACGCCTATCTGGACGGCCTCGCTCAGTGGCGGCGGGCGCGCGGGCTTCCCGCCACCTCGCTGGCGTGGGGCATGTGGGCGGAGGCCAGTGGCATGACGGCCGGGCTCGGCTCCGGCGATCTGCACCGGATGCGGCGCGGCGGCATCGTCGGGCTGTCCACCACGGAGGCGCTGGGCCTGTTCGACCGGTCGGTGGAGTCCGGTCTTTCGGTGCTGGTGCCGATGAGGTTCGACCTCGCCGCCCTCGGCGCGGAGGCCACTGAACCCCCGCCGCCGCTGCGGGGGCTGGTCCGGCCGGCGCGGCGTACCGCCCGGCCGGTGCCGAAGGCCGGTGAGGGCGGCCTCGTCGAGCGGTTGGCCGGGCTGTCGGCGGCCCAACAGGAGCGTGTGCTCGTCGAGTTGATCCGCGAAGAGGCCGCTTCGGTGCTCGGGTTCCCCACGATCGACCCCATCGGGCCGGAACAGGCGTTCCGCGACATGGGATTCGACTCGCTGACCGCGGTGGAGTTGCGCAACCGCCTCAACACCGCCACCGGGTTGCGGCTACCGGCAACCCTGGTATTCGACCATCCGAGCCCCGTGGCCACCGCCGGCTTTCTGCGCGACCAACTGGGCGGGCGTACGGCCGAGGCCATGCCCCGGCCGGTGCGGCGTGACCGGACCGCTCGTGACCAGGCCGAGGATCCTGTGGTCGTGGTCGGCATGGGCTGCCGCCTGCCCGGGGACGTCCGCACCCCCGAGGACCTGTGGCGGCTGGTCGCCGCCGGAGCCGACGCGATCGGGCCGTTCCCGCAGGACCGGGGGTGGGACCTGGCCGAGTTGTTCGACTCCGATCCGGATGCTCTGGGCAAGTCCTACGTACGCGAGGGCGGTTTCCTCACCGACGCGGGCGGATTCGACGCCACCTTCTTCGGCATCTCCCCGCGCGAGGCCCTGTCGATGGACCCGCAACAGCGCGTACTGCTGGAGACCGCCTGGGAGACCCTGGAACGCTCCGGGATCGTTCCGACGTCACTGCGCGGGCAGGAGGTCGGGGTATTCGTCGGGGCCAGCGGTCAGGGGTACGGCGTCGGTCCGGGCGCGGCGCCGGAGGGCTTGGAGGGCTACCTCGGGGTGGGCGGCGCGACGAGCGTGGCGTCGGGTCGGGTGTCGTACACCTTCGGGCTGACCGGTCCGGCGGTGACGGTGGACACGGCGTGCTCCTCCTCGCTGGTGGCTCTCCACCTCGCGGTACAGGCCCTGCGCTCCGGCGAATGCACGATGGCACTCGCCGGGGGTGTCGCCGTCATGGGCCAGCCCGGCGCGTTCGTCGAGTTCTCTCGCCAGCGCGGCCTCGCGTCGGACGGCCGTTGCAAGTCCTTCGGCGAGGGTGCGGACGGCACCAACTGGGCCGAGGGTGTCGGTCTTGTGCTGTTGGAACGGCTCTCGGAGGCCCGTCGCAACGGGCACGAGGTGCTGGCCGTCGTCCGTGGTACGGCGGTCAACCAGGACGGGGCGAGCAACGGCCTCACCGCGCCGAACGGGCCCTCGCAGCAGCGCGTGATACGGCAGGCACTGGCGAACGCCGGACTGTCCCCCTCGGACATCGACGCCGTCGAAGCCCACGGCACCGGCACCGCCCTCGGCGACCCGATCGAGGCCCAGGCACTCCTGGCCACCTACGGGCAGGACCGCCCGGGGGACGAGCCGGTGTGGCTCGGTTCGCTGAAGTCCAACATCGGCCATGCCCAGGCCGCCGCAGGCGTGGCCAGCGTCATCAAGATGGTGCTGGCGATACGGCAGGGCACGCTTCCGCGGTCCCTGCACATCAACGAGCCGACCACGCAGGTGGACTGGACGTCGGGCGCGGTGTCCCTGCTGAGCGAGACCCGCCCCTGGCCGGACACCGGCCATCCACGCCGCGCCGGGATCTCCTCCTTCGGCGTCAGCGGGACCAACGCCCACCTCATCCTGGAGCAAGCACCCGAACCCGAACCCGAACCGAAGGCGGACGAGGGCACGGACACCCCTGGGCTGGTCGCCACCGGCGGGATCGCCCCCTGGATCCTGTCCGCCAAAACCCCCACAGCCCTACGGGCTCAGGCCCAACGCCTGCTGGACCACCTGGAATCCGGCGTGGAGGCACACCCGGTGGACATCGGCTGGTCCCTGGCCACCACCCGCACCCTCCACGACCACCGCGCCATCATCCTCGCCGACACCGACACCGGCGCCAGCACCGAGGGCACTGAGGCCACGGCCGCCCTCACCGCCCTCGCGACCGGACAACCCCACCCCCGTCTCACCACCGGCCACGCCACCACCCACGGCAAGACGGTCTTCGTCTTCCCCGGCCAAGGCGCCCAATGGGTGGGCATGGGAGCCCAACTCCTCAAGACCTCGCCGGTCTTCGCCGAACGCCTCCACGAATGCGCTGAGGCCCTGGCCCCGTACACCGACTGGTCGCTGATCGACGTCATCACCGGCGCGCCCGACGCGCCCTCGCTCGAGCGTGTCGATGTCGTCCAGCCCGCCACCTTCGCCGTCGTCGTCTCTCTGGCCGCCCTCTGGCAGTCCGTGGGCATCCACCCGGATGCGGTCATCGGCCACTCCCAGGGTGAAATCGCCGCCGCCTGCGTCGCCGGGCACCTCAGCCTTACGACCGCCGCCAAAATCGTCACCCTGCGCAGCCAGACCATCGCCCACCACCTCGCCGGACACGGCGGCATGATGTCCCTCGCCGCCCCCGCCGACACCATCGACCTCACCCCCTGGCACGGCAAACTCTGGATCGCCGCCCACAACGGCCCCAACGCCACCGTCATCGCAGGCGACACCGACGCCCTCCACCAACTCCACACCCACTACACCGACCAAGGCACCAGGGCCCGCATCATCCCCGTCGACTACGCCTCCCACACCGGACACGTCGACACCATCAAAGACCAGCTACACCACGTACTCGCAGACGTCACCACCCAACCCGGCACCACCCCCTGGCTCTCCACCGTCACCGGCCAATGGATCGAACCCGACACCCTCGACCACGGCTACTGGTACCGCAACCTCCGCCAAACCGTGCAATTCGAGCACACCATCCGCACCCTCGCCGACAACGGCTACCACACCTTCATCGAAGTCAGCCCCCACCCCGTCCTCACCACCGCCATCCAAGAAACCCTCGAAACCACCAACACCCCCCACACCACCGTCACCGGCACCCTCCGCCGCGACGACGACACCCCCACCCGCTTCCTCACCCACCTCGCCGAACTGTCCACCAGGGGAACACCAATGGACTGGCCCACCGCGTACACCGGATCACAACCCTCCCAAACCTCGCTCCCCACCTACCCCTTCGAACACGAGACGTTCTGGCTGGACCGCGGCGGTCCGGGCGACGTCCGTGCCGTGGGGCTGGAGGACACCGGCCACCCGCTGGTCGGGGCCGTGGTGAGCGTGCCCGACACCGGGGGTGTGCTGCTCACCGGACGTCTCTCCCTGCGCAGCCACCCCTGGCTGGCCGACCACGCCGTCTCCGGCACCGTCCTGCTTCCCGGTACGGCCATGGTCGAGCTGGCGGTGCGCGCCGGGGACGAGGCGGACACCCCCACCCTGGAAGAGCTGGTCATCAGCCGGCCGATGACGGTGCCGGACGAGGGCACTCTGCACGTCCAGGTGCTCGTCGGCGGCGAGGAACGCGGGCGCCGCAAGGTGGGGGTCTACTCGCGCCCGGAGGGCACGCGGCAGTGGACCGAGCACGCCACCGGCACCCTGACCGGAAAGGCGAACGGCACCCTGACCGCAGGGGCCACGGACCCTGCGCCCGAGGCCGCTCAGCCGTGGCCGCCCGAGGGCTCGGAGCCCGTCGCCCTCGAGGGGTTCTACGAGCATCTGGCCGAGGTCGGGTACGAGTACGGCCCGGCGTTCCGCGGTCTGAGGGCGGTGTGGAAGCGGGACGACGAGGTGTTCGCCGAGGTGTCCGTGCCGGAGGAGCAGACCGGGGTGGCCGGGCGGTTCGGCATCCATCCGGCGTTGCTGGACGCCACCCTGCACGCCGGGAACTTCTGCTTCCAGGCCGATGGTGAGCGGCCCACGATGCTGCCGTTCGCGTGGACCGATGTGCGGCTCCACGCCGTGGGTGCCACCGCCGTGCGGGTGCGGGCGACGGTGTCCGACGGGGACGGGCTGTGCGTACGGATCACCGACCCGCAGGGCGTGCCGGTCGCCACGATCGGCTCCCTCCAGCTCCGGGAGACCACACCCGACCAGTTGCGCGCCCTGTCGGCCGCGTCGGGCGGCAATGCCCTGTGGGCGGTCGACTGGGCCGAGTGCGGGCTCGACGCCACGGAAGCGCGGTGGGCCACGCTCGGGGAGAGCCGACTCCCGGATTCCCCGCCGGGCTATGCCGATGTCTCCGAGGCCGTGGCGGCCGCGGAGATCGCGGAGGCCGGGGAGCGGCCCGCCGCGCTCGTCGCCGACGTGTCCGCCTGGGTGCCGGAGAAGACCGGGCCCATCGACCGTACGCACGCGCTCTGTGCCCGGGTCCTGGATCTGCTGCGGCAGTGGGTGGACCGGCCCGAACTGGCGGACACCCGTCTGGTCGTCCTCACCCACGGCGCCATGGCCGTCCACGACACCGCCGAGGTCACCGACCCGGCCGCGGCCGCCGTCTGGGGCCTGGTCCGCTCGGCCCAGTCCGAGCACCCCGGCCGTATCCAGCTCATCGACACCGACGACCACTCCCACCAGGCCCTGCCCATCGCGCTCGCCACCACGGAGGCCCAGCTCGCCCTCCGCGACGCCACCGCCTACACCCCCCATCTGACGCCCGCGCCCGCCACCGCGCCCGAGCCCCTCACCCTCGACCCCGAGGGAACCGTCCTCATCACCGGCGGCACCGGAACCCTGGGCGCCCTCACCGCCCGCCACCTCATCACCCACCACGGCGCCCGGCACCTGGTGCTCACCAGCCGCCAGGGGCCCGACGCCCCCGGTGCGGCCGAACTCGCCACCGAACTCACCGAACTCG
This sequence comes from Streptomyces yongxingensis, assembly GCF_055597465.1. Taxonomy (NCBI): domain Bacteria; kingdom Bacillati; phylum Actinomycetota; class Actinomycetes; order Kitasatosporales; family Streptomycetaceae; genus Streptomyces; species Streptomyces yongxingensis. Next base: position 9,271,955 of record NZ_CM145717.1, on the reverse strand, counting down.
GCGCACACGTCCGCATCGCCGCCTGCGACACCGCCGACCGCGACCAACTCACCACCCTCCTCGCCGACATCCCGGCCGGCCACCCCCTCACCGCCGTCGTCCACACCGCGGGAACCCTCGACGACGCCCTGCTCACCGACCTCACCCCGCAACGTCTCGACACCGTCTTCCGCCCCAAGGTGGACGCCCTCACCCACCTCCACGACCTCACCCGCGACCTCGACCTGGCCGCCTTCGTCGTCTACTCCTCCGCCGCCGGCGTCCTCGGCACCCCCGGCCAGGCCAACTACGCCGCCGCCAACACCTACGCCGACGCCCTCGCCCAGCAACGCCACGCCGCCGGGCTCCCCGCCACCTCCCTGGCCTGGGGCCTGTGGGAAACCACCAGCGCCCTGACCGCCGGAATGACCACCACCCAGCAGCAACGCACCCGCGACAGCGGCGTCGTCCCCCTGACCGACGCCGATGGCATGCGCCTCCTCGACATCGCGCTCGCCACCGCCCACCCCCACCTCGTCCCCCTCAAACTCGACCTCGCCGCCCTGCAGCACAACACCGGCCCGCGCGCCCTCCCGCCCCTGCTGCGCACCCTCATACGCGGCCACCACCGCCCCACCGCCCACACCACGGCCCAGCCCGAGGACGACGCCCCGTCCCTCGCCCAGCAGCTGGCCGCCCTCGACCCGACCCAGCGGCACCAGCGCCTCACCGAACTCGTCCGCGCCGAAGCCGCGGCCGTCCTCGGACACGCCACCCCGGACGCGGTGGGGCCGGACGACGCCCTCTTCGAGATCGGGTTCGACTCGCTGACCGCGGTGGAGCTGCGCAACCGCCTCAACGCGGCCACCGGCCTCCAGCTCGCGGCGGCGATGCTCTTCGACTACCCCACCCCGTCGATGGCCGCCGAGCACCTCCAGGACCAGCTCGCGCTGGAAGCGACCACCACGGACCCACACGTGGCAGCCCGGAAAGCGGCGGAAGACGACGACCAGAGCACGGAGAGGTGACTCACAGCATGTTCGACGTGGCGAAGTATCTGCGGCGCATCGGGGTGGAGGGGACGCCCCCACCGACCCTCGACACCCTCCGTCATCTGCACAAACGGCATCTCATGGCGGTCCCGTACGACAACTCCACGGCCCCCGACCGGCTCCCGGCCTCACGGCACCTGACGAACGTCCCGCTGGACCTGGTGTTCGAGCATGTGGTGACCGAGGGCCATGGCGGAGTGTGCTACGAGCTCAACCGGCTGTTCCACACGCTGCTGGCGGAACTCGGCTACGACGTGCGCATGGTGGCCGCGGCGGTGCGGCAGGCGAACGGGACCTTCGGCCCGGAGCGGGAGCACACCTTCGACCTGGTCCACCTCGATGGCCGGACCCACCTCGTGGACGTCGGCTTCCCCGGGCCGTCGTATTCGGAGCCGCTGTACCTGTCCGAGGAGGAGCAACACCAGTACGGCTGCTCGTACCGCGTGACCGAACACGACGGCTACCGGGTGGTGGAACGGCGGCCCAAGGAGAGCGATTGGCAGCCGGTGTACCGGTTCCGGCCGGAGCTGGCCGACCCGTCCGGCTGGGACGCGGTGCGGCTGGACAGCCTGGACGACTACGCACAGGACTCGGTGCTCGCCGGGACCACCTTCCGCAGCCGGGCCACGGACAACGGAAAGATCGTGCTCATCGGCAGGCGCTACTTCACCGTCGAGGACGGGGTGGAGCGCACCAAGGTGCTGGTGAAGGCGGACGAATTCCAGGACGCGGTCGAGCTGATCCTGGCGGGCGCATGAGCGGGAAGGAGACGGCGGTGGACACCGCGCGAGAAACGGACGGCCTCGAGGCCGAGGTGCTGATCGTCGGATACGGACCGGTGGGCCAGCTGCTGTCGGTGCTGCTGGCCCAGCGCGGCCGGCGGGTGACGGTGGTGGAGCGCTGGCCGGAGCCGTACCGGCACCCCCGGGCGGTCGGGTTCGACAGTGAGGCCGCGCGCATCCTGGCCTCGGCCGGGATCGGCGACTCGCTCGACAAGTTCACCGAACCCGCGCGGGACCACGCCTGGCAGAACACGAAGGGCGAGACGCTGATCGACCACGAGGTGGCCGACCGGGGCCACTGCACCTGGCCGGAGGCGCTGTCGGCGTATCAGCCCGCTCTGGAGTCGGCGCTGATCGAGCACGGGGCGACGCTGCCGCCGCTGCGGATCCTGCGCGGATACGAGGCGGTGGGACTCGCGGACGACGGCGACCACGTGACGTTGACCGTGGTCGGCCCGGACGGGGAGAAGACGGATCTCACCGCGCTGTGGGTGGTCGGCTGCGACGGCGCGAACAGCCTGGTGCGGACGGGTGTCGGCACCACCATGACGGACCTCGACTTCTCGTACGACTGGCTGATCTGCGATGTGCGGTTGCACGAGCACCGCGAGTTCCGGCCGAACAACCTGGAGATCTGCGATCCGGCGCGCCCCCGGACGGCGGTGTCCGCGGGCCCCGGCCACCGGCGGTACGAGTTCATGCGGGTGCCCGCGGACGACCCCGAGCACTTCGGCACCGTGGAGAGCGCCTGGGAACTGCTGCGGCTGTTCGATGTGACACCCGAGAACGGTGTCCTGGACCGGCACGCGGTCTACACCTTCCAGGCCCGCTGGGCGGAGCGCTGGCGGGCCGGACGGATGCTGCTGGCCGGGGACTCGGCACACCTCATGCCGCCGTTCGCGGGGCAGGGCATGTGCTCCGGATTCCGTGACGCGGCCAATCTGGCCTGGAAGCTGGACCTGGTCCTGGGCGGCCAGGCGGCGCCGACGCTGCTGGACACCTACACCACCGAGCGGCGGGCACACGTGCGGCACGCGGTCGAGATGTCGGTGGGCCTGGGCCGGGTGGTGTGCATGGCGGACCCCGCCGCGGCGGCGGACCGCGACGCGGCCATGCTGGCCGCGCGCAAACGCAACATCGGCCCGAGCGCCGCCCGCCGCTCCGTGGTGAAGCCGCTCGTGGACGGGCTGCTGCACCGGGACGACCAGGGCCGCCCGGCACCGTACGCCGGCCAGGCGGGCCCCCAGTGGCGAGTGCGCCGCGCGGGGACCACCGGCCTCTTCGACGACGTGGTGGGCACCGGCTTCGTCCTCCTCTACGCCGAGGACGTGGTCCCGGCGCTGGACGCGCGACGCCTGAAGTTCCTCGACAGCATCGGCACCCGACTGGTGCGCCTGGTCCCCGCGGACACGCCCACGGACTCCTTGAGCCCACGGGACACGCTGGACGTGGAGGGCCGGTACCTGCCCTACCTGTCGGAGATGGACGCGCTGGCGGTGCTGGTACGCCCCGACTTCTACCTGTTCGGCATCGCGAGGGACGAAGACGGACTCCCCGCGCTGGTGGACGACCTGGCGACACAGCTGAGCCCGGCCCCCGCCCTGTCGTAAGACGCTCCCCCGCCTGGAGATGACTGGTCCCTTCCCCCGAGCCGCTCGGGGGAAGGGACCAGTTGGTTTCGCGCCCCGAAGGGGCGCGGGGCTGTGTCGATGTGCGGCTCCGCCGCGTGGGCGCGATCAGCCACGACGGCGCCGCGGCCGTTCGACGGCATGACGGGCATGGCGGCATACCACGGCACTCCCAGCGGAGCGCTAGGTGACGCTCTCCCCCGTCCGTGCCGCGCGGCGGCGTTCGTCGCCCGCCTTGACCAGGGCGTATCTGATGGCCAGGGCCGCCGCGTTGACCGCGTGCAGCGCTTCTTGGGCGCCGGTGTCCGGCTGTTCCTGGCCGGTGGCGGCGGCCGAGGTGCACTGGGCGGCCTCCAGGCAGGCCACGCACGCCTCCACGAGGGCGTCCGGGCGTGTGCCGGAGGACCGGCCCAGTTTCGTCAACAGCCGGGTGATCTCCCGGTGCACTTCGGTGATCGGGTCCGCCGCCATCGGGTCAGCGCCCCCGCGCAGCGTCGTCCACCGACGGCCCGGTGCCCCCGGCCGGGGCCAGGATGAGGAACCGCTGCTCCCACAGGGCGAACACCTCGGTGGCCAGCGCCTCCGACAGCCCGCCCACGACGGTCTTGGCCAGGTCCCCGAGCGTGGTGGTGCCGTCCACCGCGCCGAGCAGTTCGTACAGTTCGGGCGACACCTTCGCGGTCGGGCCGCCATCGTAGTCGAGGGAGATCTCGTGGGTCCGCGCTCCCGCCGAGGCGTCGGGACCGGCCGTCCTGCGCTCGGCCAACCGGGTCACCGGGCGGAATCGCGGTACCAGGGCGCCCAGGTCGGGCGAGGGCTTGGCGCGCACCAGGCAGTCCTCCACCACCAGGGCGTCCAGGTCGGTGGTCAGGAAGCTGGTCACCACGTCGTCGAGGCTCTGCACGATGGGTTCGGCGTTGTTGTTGAAGGAGGTGTTGAGGAGCACCGGGGTGCCGGTCAGCTCGCCGAACCGCCGCACCAGGCGGTGGAACCGCTCGCCCGACTCGGTCGAGACGACCTGGACCCGGGCGGTGCCGTCCACGTGGGTGACCGCGCCGAGTTCCGTACGCCGCCGCGGCAGCACCGGCACCACGAAGGACATGAACTCGTGGTGGCCCTCCGCGCCGGAGAGGTCGAAGTAGTCGGGGGCGGCTTCGGCGGTGACCACCGGGGCGAACGGGCGGAAGCCCTCGCGCTTCTTCACCATCGCGTTGATGCGGGTGCGGTTCTCCTCGGGGCGCGCGTCCGCGACGATGCTGCGGTGGCCCAGGGCGCGGGGCCCGAACTCGGACCGGCCGTACGCCCAGCCGAGCACTTCTCCGTCGGCGAGGAGTCCGGCCGCGGTCTCCACGGCGTCTTCGGGGAATTCCACATCGATCAGCGGCGCCCAGTCGGCCAGCCGGGACCTGATCTGCTCCCGGTCGCCCAGCGCCGGGCCGAGGCTCGCGCTGAGCAGTCGCTTCTTCGGCCGTTGGAGGGTGCCGAGGCTCGCCGCCGCGGCATAGGCGGCGCCCTCGCCCGCGCCCGCGTCGTGCGAGGCGGGGTGCACGAACACCTCGTCGAACAGCCCGGATTTGAGGATCAGGCCGTTGAGGCTGGAGTTGTGGGCGACGCCGCCGCCGAAGCACAGGCGCGACAGGCCACTGGTCTTGGCCCAGTGCTGGAGGATGTGCAGCACGATCTTCTCGACCGTCTCCTGGAGCGCGGCGGCGAAGTCGCGGTGTGCCTGGGTGAACGGCTCGCCCTTGCGGCGCGGGCGGAAGCCCTCGGCGTAGAACAGCGGGCTGACCAGGTTCGGCACCATGATGTTGCCGTGCAGCTCGTACTCGCCGTTGTCACGGAGGGTGTAGAGCTTGGAGAAGGTGTCGCGGTAGGTCTCGGGGTTGCCCCAGGGGGCCAGGCCCATCACCTTGTACTCGTCGCCGAAGCCGTAGCCGAGCAGATAGGTGGCGTTCAGATAGAGCCCGCCCAGCGACTTGGGCACGGGGTAGTCGGCCAGCTTCTCCAGATGTGTGCCCTCGGCGCGGTAGACGGTGCCGGAGTGCAGCTCGCCACGCCCGTCCAGCACCAGGACCAGGGCCGAGTCCATGCCGGAGTGCAGATACGAGGAGTACGCGTGTGCCTCGTGGTGCGGTACGTACACCAGCTTCTCGTCCGGCAGGTCCCAGTCCAGGCCCTCCTTCAGCCGCTCCCGGATCAGCTCCCGGGAGTAGCGCAGCGGCACCCGCGGATATTCGGTGTAGAGGTGGTTGAGGACGGTGTCGATGTGGTTCTCGGGAAAGTAGTAGCCGACCGCGTCGACGTCCTCGGGCCGCGCACCGGCCAGGGCCAGGCATTCACGGACCGCGTTGAGGGGAAATTTCGTCGTCTTTTTGATCCGGTTGAGCCGCTCCTCCTCCACCGCGGCCACGAGTTCGCCGTCGCGGATCAAGGAGGCCGCCGAGTCGTGGAAGAAGACCTCGCCCAGCTGCGGCACCACATCGGTGTCCGCGGCGGAGAAGTTGCCGTTGAGCCCGAGCACAAGCACAGTGATCACCCAAACCAGTCAGAGGCGAACGCGAGGATCCGGGGCGGAAGCGCCGGCCGGTCAGCGGGAGTGCGGCAGCGCCGCGTCGGCGAGCTCAGGCGCCGTCAGCCGCAGCGTCGTCGGGGCCGGCTGGAACGCGGGGGTGAGGTGGAGGCGTTCGACCCCCTCCTCACCGGGGACCGCGAGGGCGGCGGTGCACCCGCAGGTGGCGTCGGCGAACCCGGCGAAGCGGTAGGCGACCTCCATCATCCGGTTGCGGTCGGTGCGCCGGAAGTCGGCGGCCAGGTGCACCCCGGCCCGCGCCGCCTGATCGGCCAGCCAGTTCAGCACGGTGGACCCGGCGCCGTAGGAGACCACCCGGCAGGAGGTGGCGAGCAGTTTCAGGTGCCACACCTTCGGGTGCCTCTCCAGCAGCACGATGCCGACGGCCCCGTGCGGGCCGAACCGGTCGGCCATCGTGATGACCAGCACCTCGTGGGCGGGGTCGGTGAGCAGTCCGCGCAGTACGGAGTCGGGGTAGTGCACACCGGTGGCGTTCATCTGGCTGGTGCGCAGGGTCAGTTCCTCGACCCGGGACAGCTCCCGCTCGGTGGCGCGGGCGATGTCCATCCGGATGTCCAGGGTGCGCAGGAACTCCTCGTCGGGGCCGCTGAATTCGGCCCGCTCGGCGTCCCGGCGGAACCCCGACTGGTACATGGTCCGGCGCTGTCGCGAGTCCACGGTGACCACGGCGGGGCTGAACTCGGGCAGTCCGGTGAGCCCGGCCACGTCCTCGGCCGTGTAGCAGCGCACCTCGGGGAGCTGGTAGGCGACCTCGGCCCGTTCGGCGGGCTGGTCGTCCACGAAGGCCATGGCGCGGTGGGCGAAGTTCAGCCGCTCCGCGATGGCGCGCACCGCCTGCGACTTGGGGCCCCAGCCGATGTGCGGCAGGACGAAGTACTCGGCGAGGCCGAGCGCCTCCAGGCGCGCCCAGGCGTGGTCATGGTCGTTCTTGCTGGCGACCGACTGGAGGATGCCACGTCCGTCGAGCGTGGTGATGACATCGCGCACCCACTCGAACGGCAGCACCTCGCCGTCCTCGAGCAGGGTGCCGCGCCACAGGGTGTTGTCCAGGTCCCAGACGAGACATTTGACGGCCGTCGGCGGCTCGCTCCCGCTCACGGGCTTCCCCTCCGTCATGCTTGCACCTTCCTCCGCGTGTGCTGGGTCGGCTTCCGCGTGTGCTGGGCCAGGATGAGCTGGCAGATCTCGCTGGTGCCCTCGATGACTTCCATCAGCTTCGCGTCGCGGTACGCCCGGGCCACCACATGACCGTCGGAGGCCGCGGCGGACGCCAGGAGCTGTACGGCGCGGGCCGCGCCCTCGGCCGCCTCGCGCGAGGCCACGTACTTCGCGTGCACCGCGTCCACCGCCATGTCGGGCGAGCCGGTGTCCCAGGAGGCGCTGGCGTGTTCGCAGGCCCGGGTGGCGTGCCGCTCCGCGACATACAGCTCGGCCAGGTGCCGGGCCACCAGCTGGTGCTCGGCGAGTACGCGGCCGGACTGCTCCCGGGTGGCGGTGTGCGCCGCGGCGGCGTCCAGACACGCGCGCAGGATGCCGACACACCCCCACGCCACGGACATCCGCCCGTAGGTGAGCGCGGCGGTGGTCGCGAGCGGCAGCGGCAGCCCGGTGCCACCGAGTACGTGATCGGCGGGCACCCGGACCGCGTCCAGGGTGATGTCCGCGTGGCCGGCGGCCCGGCAGCCCAGCGGGTTCGCCACCCGTGTGATGCGGACTCCGGGGGCCCGGGCGGGCACGACCACGGCCGTGGCGCCGCCCCGGTATTTCCCGAACACCACCAGCAGATCGGCGTAGTGGGCGGCGGTGATCCACACCTTCCGCCCGGTGACGACCACCTGGGCGCCGTCGTCGGCGATCTCGGTCTCCATCGCCGACAGGTCGCTGCCCGCCCCGGGCTCGCTGAACCCGACCGCGGCCAGGTCGCCGGAGGTCAGCCGGGGCAGGAAGGTGTCCCATTGCTCCGCGCCGCCGAGCCTCCGCACGGTCCAGGCCGCCATGCCCTGCGAGGTCATCACGCTGCGCAGGGAGCTGCACCGGGCGCCGACCCGCGCGGTGAGCTCCCCGTTGGCCCGGCTGTCCAGTCCGGTGCCGCCGTGTTCGGGGCCGACCTGTGCGCACAGCGCTCCGGCGGCGCCGAGTTTGACCAGCAGGTCGCGGGGCAGCTCCCCGGCCACATCCCAGGCGTCGGCCCGGTCGCCGATCAACCCGCTGACCAGCTCCGCGTGGCTGGTGGCGGCGTCGGTCACGGCTGTGCCTCGCGCAGGCGCAGGACCATCGCGGTCATCGCGTTCACCGTGCGGAAGTTGTCCAGCGCCAGGTCGGGGCCGCTGATCACCACGTCGAAGGACGACTCCAGGTGCACGACCAGCTCCATGGCGAACATCGAGGACACGGCGCCGCTGCTGAACAGATCGGTGTCCGGGTCCCAGGTCTGCTTGGTGCGCTGTTCGAGGAACTGCTGCACCTCCTGCGCCACCGTCTCGGCGGTGTGGCTGCCCGGCTTCGATGAGATGGTCACGCCAGTTCCTTCCCGTATGCGTAGAACCCGCGGCCCGACTTGCGGCCCAAGTGGCCGTCGCGGACCTTCTCCAGCAGCAATTCGCTCGGCGCGCACCGGGAGTCCCCGGTACGTTCGTGCAGCACGCGCAGCGAGTCGGCGAGGTTGTCCAGGCCGATCAGATCCGCGGTGCGCAGCGGCCCGGTGCGGTGGCCGAGGCACTCCCGCATGAGGTCGTCCACGGCCTCCGCCGTCGCCGTGCCCTCCTGCACCACCCGGATCGCGTCGTTGATCATCGGGTGCAGCACCCGGCTGGTGACGAACCCCGGCCCGTCGCCGACGACGACCGGCTTGCGCTCCAGCGCACGCAGCAGTTCCGTCACGGCGGTCATCACCGCCTCCCCGGTACGGGGGCCACGGATCACCTCCACCGTGGGGATCAGATACGGCGGGTTCATGAAGTGGGTGCCGACCAGCCGCGCCGGATCGGCGATGAACCCGGCCAGTTCGTCGATCGGGATGGACGAGGTGTTCGAGATCAGCGGCACCTGGGCTCCGGTGAGCCCGGCGACCGCCTCGAGCACCTTGGCCTTGGTGGGGGTGTCCTCGGTGACGGCCTCCACCACGGCGGTGGCGTCCCGGCCGTCGGCCGGGGACGCGGTGACCGTCAGTTCGCCCCGCGTCCGGCCGGCCGGCAGGGCTCCCATGAGCTGGGCCATGCGCAGCCGTTCGGTGACCGCGGCCCGCGTCCGGCCGGCCCTGGCCTCGTCCACCTCGACGACCGTCACCGGGATTCCGTGGCCGACGGCGAGCGAGGTGATTCCCAGTCCCATCGTTCCTGCGCCAAGCACCATGAGCCGCGGCGCTTCCGCATGTCCGCTCATTCATCGCCTCCGCAGCGCGTTGAGAACAACGTGCCGACCATGACACGCGCTTCCGCGTTCACGATATTGTCCGGGCGCTCGCGCACATCCCCTAAGGATCCCCCCTATACCCCCCTCAGCCGGAATATGAGTGCCGGAATTCTGGAAGAGGCCATTGCGTGCCGCGTCAGCGGATTCTTAGCATCGATCGTATTGACTTTCCCGGGACCTTTCCCTTTCACCTTTGCGGGGTGCGGCAATCCGATGGCTCAGCAAGTCGATGTGACCGAAGAAATTCTCGGCTATGTACGGGAACTGTCCCTGCGCGATGACGAGGTCCTGGCCGGGCTGCGGGCGGAGACCGCCGGTCTGCCGGCCGCGCAGGCCATGCAGGTGATGCCCGAGGAGGGCCAGCTCCTCGGGCTGCTGGTGCGGCTCGTCGGCGCCCGTTCGGTGCTGGAGATCGGCACCTTCACCGGATACAGCACACTGTGCATGGCGCGGGCGCTGCCGGCCGACTCCACGCTGATCACCTGCGACATCACGCCGAAGTGGCCGGGGCTCGGCCGCCCGTTCTGGGAGCGCGCCGGCGTGGCGGACCGCATCGATGTGCGCATCGGTGACGCGAAGGACACCCTTGCCGGACTGCGGCGGGAGGGCCGGGAGTTCGACCTGGTCTTCATCGACGCGGACAAGACCGGATACGCCCACTACTACGAGGAGTCGCTGGCGCTGCTCCGGCGCGGCGGCCTCATCGTCCTGGACAACACCCTCTTCTTCGGCCGGGTGACCGACCCGGCCGCGCAGGACGCCGACACCGCCGCCCTGCGCGAGGTGAACAAGCTCCTCCGGGAGGACACGCGCGTCGAGATCAGCATGCTCACCATGGGTGATGGCATCACGCTCGCGGTCAAGCGCTGACACCGCCCGAACCGCACGCCCACGACGGCCATGCCCCGGGGTCCTCCCGGGACATGGCCGTCCGCCGTCACGCCAACTCCATGCGGTCGGCGTAGAGTTCGGTGGGCAGTTGCTCCCGGTGCTTGATGTCCAGCTTGCGGAACACCCGGGTCAGATGCTGCTCCACGGTGCTGGCCGTGACGTACAGCTTCCCGGCGATCTCCCGGTTGGTGTAGCCCATGGCGGCCAGCGACGCGACACGCCGTTCGGAGTGCGTCAACCGCTCGATCCCAGTGTCCGACTTCGGCATCAGCGCCGTGGCCTGGGACGGGTCGTCGGCCGGCAGCCACTCCTCGTACAGCGACGCCGCGTCGCACATCTTCGCCACGTGCCAGGCCCGGCGCATGGTCCGGCGGGCCTGCTTCTTCTCGCCGAGCGCGTGGTACGCCTGGCTGAGGTCCCACAGCGTGCGGGCCAGCTCGTACTTGTCCTCCTGCTCGGTGAACAGCCCCACCGCCTCGCCCAGCAACTGCGGCCGCCGCTTGGCCGAGCTGGTGGCCGCCAGGAGGCGCAGCGACTGCCCGCGGGCCCGGGCGCCGTCCGTGTGCGGGCGGCTGAGCTGCTGGTAGACCAGGATCCGGGCCTGGTCGTGGTTGCCCTGTGCGAGCCATGCCTCCGCCGCCCCGATCCGCCACGGCACCGGGTCGCAGCCGCTGCTCAGCCCCCAGTCGGTGAGCAGCTCACCGCACAGCAGGAAGTCCGCGAGCGCCGCCTGGTGGCGGTTCGCCGCCAGGAAGTAGTGGCCGCGGGCGTACAGGTAGTGCAGCCCGTAGGAGCTCTTGAACATGGCGTTGGGCACGGTCTGCGCGACGTGGAACCCCGCCTCCTCGTGCCGGCCCATCCGCGTGCACGCCAGGATGAGGGAGCCGAGCGGCAGCCCGACCGCCACGCCCCACGCGCCGGGGGAGGCGTGGGTGAGGGCGGCCCGGGCCCGCTCCGCGGCCTCGGCGAGGTCACCGCGGCGCAGGGCGATCTCCGACCGGGCCGCCGCCAGCACCGCCTGCCGCATGGGCACGTGCGGTCCTCCGCCGGTCTCGCCGAGCGCGCCCTCGCACCAGGCGGACGCGAGGTCGATCCGGCCGCCGTAGACCAGCGCGAGCAGGGCGAACAGCCCCGCCTGCTCCTGGCATGCCGGGTCGTGGCCGAGTTGTAGTTCGCGCAGTACCTCCTCGGCGCGCCGTACGGTGTCGTGGGTCTGCCCGCCGGTGAGCACGTCCGCCAGCACCGTGCCGGCCCGGGGCCACACCGCCGCCCGCGTGGCCGCGGAGCCGCCGTGGTGCGCCGGGGCGGTCCGCCGCTCGGCCAGCCAGGGGTAGGTGCAGGTGAGCGCCGCCTCGATGGCGTGGAGCTGGTCCGTGGCGGCGGGGTCGTCGCGCAGATGGGCGAGCAGCCCCTCCACATCGGTCAGACCGCCCTTCCACAGGAGCTGCATGAGGAGGGTGACGCTGTCGGGGAGACCGAGCCGGCCGGCGCGGACGGCGGCGTGGAGCGGTGCGTGGTGCCGGGTGGCGGTGGAGGGGTTGATCTTCCATTCCGCCTCGGCGAGTTTGGCCTGGAGGGCGGCGCGCCGCTCTTCGTGCGGACACTGCTCGAAGGACTGCTCCAGCAAGTCGACGGCGATGGACGGCTCTTCGCTCACCGCCACCTGCTCGGCCACCTCCAGCAGCACCTCCGCGGGCCAGGAGTCGGGGATCTGCCCGGCGCGCACCAGATGGCGGGCGATCGTGGTGGCGGGCCTGCCCTGGTCGTGCAGCAGCCGCGCGGCCCGCTGGTGCAGGGTCCGGCGCGCCTGCGCCGGCATGTCGTTGAGCACGCCGAGCCGCGCCGCCTCGTGCCGGAACGCGCCCTCGTCCATCAGCCCGGCCCCGGTCAGCGCCGCCAGCACCTGGCTGATGGGCTCGGGTTCGTGTCCGGTCAGCCAGGCCAGGTCGGCGGCGGGTAAGGAGGCGCCCACCACGGCCAGCGCGCGCACCACGTCCAGGAAGATCGGCTCGTTGCGGTGCAGACAGCTCAGGAAGGACTGGCCGTAGCCCGTCTGGCGGGGCTCGCCGTGCTCGCGGTAGTCGGACAGCAAAGTGTGCAGCAGCAGCCGGTTGCCACCGGTGGCGGCGTAGACGTCGCCTGCGCGGTGGCTCGCGGTCTCCCCCAGCTCCGCCACGACCACGTCGGCCACTTGGCCGGGGGTGAGCGGGCCCAGGCCGATGCGGTGCACGCTCTGGGAGCGCAGCAGTTCGTAGCGGAGCGGCAGGGACGGCGCGGGCAGGCTCAGGTCGTCGGTGAACACGGCCGCGATCCGTGCCGAATCCAGGCGTCGCACCAGTTGGAGGAGGAAGTGCGCGGAAGGCCCGTCGCTGTGCCGCACATCGTCCACGGCGAGCAGCAGCGGAGTGTGCTCAGCATGGTCGATCAGCGAGGTGCACAGCCGATGGCACAGCCGGGCGATCTCGGCCTGGTCCGCCGGATCGCTGGTCCCGTGGAGGATGGCCGACAGCCCCGGCACCTCGGGCAGCCCGCCCGGTGACTTCCAGACGGCGCGGGCCAGTTGGGAGACGACGCCGAAGGGGAGGTCCCGCTCGCTGGGAGAACACGTCGCCGTGACGGCGAGACAGTCGGCCTCCGAGGCCCGCTCGGCGAACGACCGGAGCAGGGTGGTCTTTCCGCATGCCAGCGGTCCGTCCACGAGAAGGGCCTGCCCGGGCCGCACCGAAGAGTCACCGAATGGCTGTCCGAGGTGCGCCGCGGCATTCCATATCCTGTCCGTCGGACCGGAATTCCGCTCGGTATTCACCGGCATGGCATAGCTGTAGGGCATGTTCATGGTCCCCGATCGAGGTCGACGAATTGCGGACTCGCGGCCCTTGAGTCAGACCAAACGTTGATCGGGAAACGATTCCATCAGCACGCCGTACCGGCATCAACCCCTACCGGAACCTCCGCCCCCTAACCGACCCCAACGCATCTCGTTTTACGCGCCGGGCTGTTCTGTTATCCAGGGAGCGCGCCGCACGGTCAACCCCCTATCGGGACTGTGTGCCCCTAAAGCGAACGGGCCGAATACCCGTGGCGCAGGGCGATTCCGGCTCGGCACATCACCCCTCCGGCTCGCGGCGTATCATCCTTCCGGCTCGCGGGGCATCTCCGCGAGGGTGGCGCTGACGGTCTCCTCGGCGATCCCGCGCACCAGTCCGGGCCCCTCGGGTCCGTCCAGGACGAACGTCAGCCCGTCGGTGGCCTTCTTGTCCAGACGCATCAGCTCGACCAGCTCGGGGACGGAGACATGCGGGGGCAGCCCGGTCGGCAGACCGTAGCGCGCGACCACCTCCCGGTGCTCGGCGACCCGCTCCGGGCCGATACGCCCCAGCGCGCCGGCGAGCCGCCCGGCGAACACCGTGCCGATGGCCACGCCCTCCCCGTGCCGCAGTGCGAACCCGGTGGCACGTTCCAGCGCATGCCCCAGGGTGTGGCCGTAGTTGAGGAGGTGGCGCAGGCCCGAGTCGCGTTCGTCCGCGGCGACGACGCCCGCCTTCAGCGTCACACTGGCCGCGATCTGGTCGAGCAGCGGCAGCCGGTCGAGATCGGGCGCGCCGATGAAGTGGCAGCGGGCGATCTCACCGAGGCCGTTGCGCCACTCCCGTTCGGGCAGGGTGTCCAGGTGGTCGAGGTCGCAGAGCACGGCCGCGGGCTGCCAGTAGGCGCCGACCAGATTCTTGCCCTCGGGCAGATTGACCGCGGTCTTCCCGCCGACGCTCGCGTCCACCTGGGCCAGCAGCGAGGTCGGCACGTGGACGACCGGTGTGCCCCGGTGGTAGAGGGCGGCGGCCAGGCCCACCGTGTCGGTCGTGGTGCCGCCGCCGCAGGACACCACCACATCCGAGCGGGTCAGCCCGAATCCGACGAACCGGCGGCACAGGTCCGTCACGGCGGCCAGGTCCTTGGCCTCCTCCCCGTCGCGGGCCCGCACGACGAGCGAGGGCACACCGGGGTCGGGGGTCCGCTCGGGGGGCCGCGCGGTGACCACCACCGCCTTGCGCGCCCCCAGGGCGGCCACCACCCGCGGGAGCAGCCGCTGCACACCGTGTCCGATGTGGACGGTGTACGAGCGTTCGGCCAGCCCGACGGTGACCTGCCGGGAAGCAGACGCGGAACTGGCGGCCGGACTGGAAGTCGACGTGGTCAAGACTGCCTTCCCCTCGCTTGCGCGGCCCCGGCGAGAGGCGTCTCGCCGGGGCCGCGATCGGGTGTGGAGCGCTTGCTAATCCTCTACCGCTATCGCGGCTGCCGGACAGAGGAACGACGCCTCGGCGACGCTGTCGCGGAGCGCGAGCGGGGGGTTGGGGTCCAAAAGGACGACGGCCCCGTCCTCCTCCCGTTGGTCGAACACCTCCGGCGCGGCCAGCGCGCAGTGTCCGGCCGCGCAGCACTTCTCCTGATCCACCGAGACCTTCACCATGGTGCTCCCCTCTCCTTCTGTTGTCCGCCCGGCCGGTCCGCGCTCACCGCTCACCGCTCACGGGTCATCGGTCATCGGTCATCGGTCATCGGTCACCAGGCGACGGGCACACGGGCGACGCCGAAGTTCATCGACTCGTACAGGAACGCCAGGTCCTCGAACGGGACCTCCAGGCGCAGCGTCGGCAGCCGGCGCAGCAGGGTCTCCAGGGCGATCTGGAGCTCGACCCGGGCGAGGGTCTGCCCCAGGCACTGGTGCACGCCGAAGCCGAACGCGACATGCTCGCGGGCGTTCGCCCGGCTCAGGTCCAGCTCGTGGGCGTCCGCGAAGTGGGGGTCCCGGTTGGCGCTGGGCAGGTTGATGATCACCCCTTCACCGGCCGGGATGAGCACGCCGCCGACCTCGACGTCCTCGATGGCCACCCGTCCGGTGCCCTCCTGGACGATCGTGATGTACCGGAGCAGTTCGTCCACCGCGTTGGGCATCAGCCCGGGGTCCGCCCGCAGCCGGGCGAGCTGGCCGGGGTGGCGCAGCAGCAGGACGGCGGACAGGGCGATCATGTTGGCCGTGGTCTCGTGCCCGGCCAGCAGCAGCACCAGGGCGGTGGCGACCACCTGCTGCTGGGTGAGCGCACCCGTCAGCTCCTGGTCGACGATGAGCCGGCTGAGGAGGTCGTCTCCCGGGGCGGCGCGCTTGGCCGCACACATCCGGGAGACGTAGTCCACCATCACGCCGAGCGCGGCGCCCATCTCCTCGGTCGACACGGTGAAGTCCATGACGCCCTGCGAGGCCCGCTGGAACTCCGCGAAGTCGGCGTCCGAGACCCCCAGCATCACGGCGATCACCTGGGACGGCAGCGGGAAGGCGAAGTCGGCCACCAGGTCGGCCGGCGGCCCCTCGGCGATCAGCCGGTCCAGGAGGCCGTCCACGATGTCCTGGATCATCGGCCGCATCGCCTCGGTGCGCCGGATGGTGAAGTGCGCGGTGAGCATGCGGCGGATCCGGGCGTGCTCCGGATCGTCCATCCTCCCGAGGTTGAACACATCGGCCGGCACCTCGAACTTCACGAAGCGGGGCATCGCCTTGTGCGTGCCGTCGGCGCTGAACCGGTCGTCGCCGAGCACGGTCCGCGCCTCGTGATAGCCGGTGACGAGGAACGGGGTGCTGCCGTCCCACATCCGCACCCGCGTGACGGCGGAGCGCTCGCGCAGCTCCTCGTATCCCGGCGGGGGTGAGAACGGGCATGCAGCAGCCCGCAGTTCGGGGTAGTCGCGTATCTCGTCCATACCTGTCCGTCCCGTCAGTCGCTCCATCGCCACCACTGCGCCGCCCTACGGATTGCCAAGTCTGGTCCGCGCGCCCGCTCCCCAGTCCCCTAACCACTCCCCTATCCCCCCTTGCCTCGGAGCGGTGCCATCAGCGGGAGCGCGCTCAGCAGGAGGACGCTCCCGTGGCACCGATGAGCAGCCACAGACGACGTGAGAGCTCCTGCCGGTTTCCCACCGAGAGCTTGCGGTAGACGCGGGTCAGATGCTGCTCCACGGTGCTGACGGTGATGTACAGACTCTTGGCGATCTGCCGGTTGGTCATGCCGGACGCCGCCAGCGTGGCCACGCGCCACTCGGCCTCCGACAGCACGGGTTGCTCGGCGCTCTCGACCGCTGTGCCCGCGGCTTCGTCGTCCTCGGCGTGTTCGGACTCCCCCGCGTCCTCGAGCAGTTGAGAGCTCCCGCCGCTCTCATCGCCGTCCACCACGAGCTCCCGTCGGCTCTCGTGCTGGGCGCTCATCCCGCACTCGTCCATCAGCCTCTGCACCTCGTGCCAGGTGGTGCGCGCCTGTTGCGTCTCCCCGGTGCTGAGGTAGTCCTGGCTGAGCTCGGTCAGCGTGCGGGCGAGTTCATAACGGTCACCCTGCTCACGCAGGCACTTGGCGGACTGGTAGAGGAGCAGCCTGCGCTTGTCCGGGTCCTCGGCCATGGCCAGGATGCGCAGCGCTCTGCCCCGGGTGCTCAAGGGCCGGTCGGGCGACAGCTTGAGTTCCTCCAGGGCGAGTCTCTTGGCCTCCGCCGGCTCCTGGACCCGCAGATACACCTCGGCGGCGTCGATGCGCCAGGGCGCCAGGTCACCGAAGTCCACCGGCCACTGGTCGATCAGCATCCCGCTCACCATGAAGTCGTTCAGCGCGGCGTACGGGCGGTTGGTGGCCAGGCAGTACTGCCCCCGGGCCCGGAGGTACTCCAATCCCACGACGCTGTCGAACATTTCCTTCGGCACCCAGTAATGCAGATACCGCTGGGCCTCTTCCAGTCTGCCCATGGCGGTGTGGGCCGCCACCAGCACGGACAGCGGCAATCCGATGGCGACGCCCCAGCCGCGCGGCGGGATGGACCGCAATGCCGTACCCGCGAGATCAATGGCGGTAGTGAAGTCCCCATAGCGGCACCGGATATAGGCGCGCATGGACAGGGCGACGGCGCACGGGGTCTTCATGTTCAGCTTGTCGGCCGCGGTGAAAAGCGCCCCGCACAGCCGGTCCGCCGCTTCCGATTCTCCCCTGGCGGCCAATGCCCAGACGATCCGGCAGGCGTATGCGTAAGCGAACCAGAAATGGTTGGAGGGCGACAGCAGGTGCATGGTGTCCGGGGAGAAGTCCGCCATCTGCCGAGGATCCTGCAGACGCCCGATCTCCATTCCCAGTTCGTCCACGGAGAGCTGGAGACCGTGCTCCAGATTGGCCGCCCACAAACCGTCGACTTCCCCGTCCGGGGCATCCTGCCCGGGGAAGTCGTGGATCAGCATCGGTTTGAGGAAGGTGACCCACTGCCGGGTCACCCGCAGAGCGGCCGTGCTGGACGCGGTATTGGTGTCACCACCCGACGACCATTTGAAGGTCTCTTCCGCGTCGCCGTACCGGCCGAACCACAGCGCCATGAAGAGCAGGAAGCACTGGTACTGCTCCGGGATGTCCGCCGGGGATTCCGCCCGTATCGCGGCCAGCAAGCGGTCCAGTTCGGGTTCTGCGGTCGCCGGATTGCTGGACCATAACGCGCCGACCAGCGCCATGAGGATGTCCATGTGCTCCCGCCCGCTGAGGTCCGCGCGGTCGGCGAGGCGCAGACTGGCGATCGCTTCCTCCGTGCACCCCTCGTCGAGATTCTTCTGGGCGGCCTGCCAGAGCACCGCCACGCCCTTTTGATCCGGCGTTTTGTCGGCTATGACCAAGAGCTCCGCCACCGCGATCGGGTCGGCCCCGTCGGCATACAGGAGTTCGGCCGCTCTCGCGCTGAGGCGGGCCCGGTCCTCCGCCGCCAGCGTCTCCAGCGCGACGGAACGGGCCGCGGGGTGCCGGAAACGACCGTCCTCCAGCAGGCCCGCGGAGTTGAGGAGGTCCATCGCCCGGGACGCGCGTTCCTCACCGTATTCGAGCAGACTGGCCACTCGCCCGGGGCTGCCGTACGGCCCGAGCACCGCGAGCGCCTGTGCCACCTGGAGCAGCGCCTGATGATTCAACAGGCACCGTTGATAGGACTCCTGGAATTCCGCTCCGACCGTGATATCTCCACCTGCCCCGCTCCGAGCGGCCTTGAGGTGGTCCCGCAGCAGGGCCTTGACCAGCCTCGGGTTGCCACCGCTGATGGCGTGGCAGGAGGCGCGGATCCGGTCGGCCAGGTCGGCGTCGCCGTGCCGCTCCAGCAGGCGCCCGACCCCGCACTCCGAGAGAGTGCCGATATCGATCTTGTAGAGGTGGTGGAAGCTGTGAACGCGGATGCCCAGGTGGTGGGTCTGCCCGCTGGTCATCACGACGAGGGTGCGGGTGCCGGACGCATGCCGGGCGATGTGCAGAAGGCACATCAGGGAGGGGTAGTCGGCATGCTCGGCATCATCGACGGCGAGGATCAGTTGCCTGCCGCCCGCGATGCGGTGCAGCACATCGGATATCTCCCGGACCAGACTTCTCAGCAGGTCGTGTTCGGCCTCCGCGTACCGCTCTCCGGCGGTCCTCCAGCGTGCCACGACATCCAATGCGCCGGTGGCCGCGGAGGATCGGATCAGCTGTTCCACGATATTGAACGGAATGGCGGCGTCGTCCGCGAATCCGGACGCCGTGAGACAGACCGCGCCCGATGCGGCCGCCTGCTCCTTCAGACTTCGTAATAAGGTGGTCTTCCCGACACCGGGCCCCCCGATCACTTGAAGAAGCCCGCCATTGCCTTTTGCTGCCGTGCCGAGAACATCGCTGAGCTCGGATTGATAATCTGTCAGTCCCATACTCATCAGTCCTCGCTGTGGGGGTTGCGTTTGAGCGATGAGTTGATCTCCGCAATCATCCCAGTCTGCGGAAGATAAATTTTCTGACGAGACAGATATCCGCTGCGTCGGCGGCGGCGAATTCTCTGATGTGGATCACCTCCGGTGGGAGCCAGCGCCCTTGACGGTCATATAAGCAGAGACACAACCGGAGCGATACCTTCCACCGGCTGTGACCTCAGCCACGGTTACCTTCCCCCGTGTGCCCCCGTGTGATCATGCTTGACTGAGCGGGCGGCCTGTCCGCACACCCCGGAAAGGGCGGGACGCCACCGGCGCCGACGCGCAGGGAAAAGGAGAGTGCGGCATGCCGACGCGAATACACCTCAGCCTATGAACCGGTTGTGGAACCGGCACTTCTTTGCTTTTTGCAAAGCTGGCGTTTACCAGCAGCCACCCCGGCCGGTAGCCGCTCCACGCCCGCCGCGGCGGACTCCGGATCGGCATGCCCCCAACCCGTGGCCATCCCCCGGTTGCCTCAACGTCATGTCACGCACCATTACCGGCAACCTCCTCGCGCTCAGCAGATATCGTCTGCCCCGACTCGGTCGCGGAGTTGCGGGGATTGACCCCTGTATGATCACCACGACAGCGAGACCGTAAACGGCCCCCGCCTCATGATTCCCCTAAACCCTGCGCCTTGATTCGGCCGGGATTTATCTGCCAGCAAAACGGCCGAAACGGATGCGCCGGTGGCCGAACGGGGCCGGACCCACGGCATACGATGCCGGAAGTCCTGGCTCCTGGCCACATCAAAGATGAGGGAGCGTCAACTGTGACCATCAAGGGCGCCCTGTTCGACTTCTCGGGGACGCTGTTCCGCATCGAGTCCACCGAGTCCTGGCTCCGTGCCGCGCTGGAGCGGAGCGGGACCGCCGTCCCGGACGAGGCGGTCGTACGGTACGCGCGGGACCTGGAGGACGCCGGGGCGCTTCCCGGCGGCGCCCCGCCGCTCGCGGTGCCGCCGCACCTGGAGGACGTGTGGCGCGTACGGGACCGCGGCGCCGAGCTGCACCGGGCCGCCTACACCGGTCTGGCCCGCCAGGTGCCGCTCCCCCGCCCCGAGCTCTACGACGCCCTCTATGACCGCCATAGGGAGCCCGCCGCCTGGCGGCCCTACCCCGACGCCCCCGAGGTGCTGGGCGAGCTGCGCCGACGCGGTGTGCGGATCGCGGTGGTCAGCAACATCGGCTGGGATCTGCGCCCGGTCTTCCGCGCCCACGGTCTGGACGGGCTGGTGGACGCCTATGTGCTCTCGTACGAGCACGGCGTCCAGAAGCCGGATCCACGGCTGTTCCAGGCCGCGTGCGACGCGCTGGGGCTGGAGCCGGGTGACGCCGTGATGGTGGGCGACGACCGCCGGGCGGACGCGGGAGCGGCGGCCCTGGGCTGCCGGGTCCATCTGGTGGACCATCTCCCGGTGGACCGGCGCCCGGACGCCCTGCGGGCGATTCTCGGCCTGCTGCCGGACGCCGCCACGGCTCCCAGGCAAGGCGCGGACGATCCAGTCACGGGGTCCGGTCGCCCCCGGTGAACATGTTGATCAGGCCGTGGGGCGCGTCGTCTCCGTAGAACAACTCGTGTACGTGGGTGCCTTCGGTGGCGGCCGCGGCGCTGCGGGGGAACATGGCCTGCTCGTACTCGGCGAGCGCGGCCTCGACGTCGTCGGGGTGCGCGGCGAGGGCCTCGCCGAGTTCGGCGCCGTCCAGCATGGCCAGGTTGGCGCCCTCGCCGTTCTGCCACCCGTACCGTCGTCGGCCCGGTCGAACAGAACGCTCCCGTCCCGGTCGAGGACCCGCATCGCCTGGCGGCCCTCCAGGACGAGGCCGCGGAACTCGTCCATCAGGCCGGCCGCCCGCAAAGCCGGCTGTCCGCTGTCCTCGTGGATGTCGAGCATCCCGCCCTGCGTGCGCGCCGTCGCAGAGGGCTCCGCCTCGTGGACGGTGGCCGGTATGCCGTGAACGTGCGGGGCGAACCCACCGGTTCGGGCGATCCCCCCGTGTCGCCCGAACCGGCGGAGACATGCGGCCGCCCTCAGGGGAACGGCGGACAACCGTACGTCCCCTGAGTATATTGGCTGACAGCCAGCCAACGCAGGAGTTACAGCATGGTCCCCCGAAGCCCGTCGGTCAATGAGGAGTTGCGGCGCCGATCCCAGGTCCGTCTGCTGGAGGCGACGGTCGAGCTGATCGGCGAGCACGGCTACGAGGCGACCACCCTCGCCGATATCGCCGACCGGGCCGGGGCGGCCCGCGGTCTGGTGTCGTACTACTTCCCGGGCAAGCGGCAACTGCTGCAGACGGCCGTGCACCGGCTGATGCACATGGAGCTGGCGCGGGGGCTCGAGCGGGAGCCGCGGCCGGAGGGCGAGGAGGCCGGGCGGGAGCTGCTGGCGCGGGCGATCGACGCGATCCTGGGCCTGGCCCGGGACCGGCCCCGGCTGATGCGGACGCACATGGCCGGGATCCTCACGGCCGAGGGCTTCATCCAGTGCCCCGAGCAGCAGCGGCTGGCCGGCCTGCTGCGGGACACCATCACGCGGTACGGCTCCGAGGACCCCGAGACCGACTACCGGCTGCTGCGTGCCCTGCTGATGGGTGCCGTGGTCGCGGTGCTGCTGCCGGGCGCGCCGATGGCGCCCGAGCGGCTGCGGGCGGAGCTGTTCCACCGCTACGAACTGGACTGGGAGCTGGGGCTCCCGCCGGGCGATGAGCCGCCCGACGGGAGCCGGATGAGCGCTCTGGGCTAGGGAGCCCGCGCTCAGCGGTAGTCGGGCTGCGTCTGCGTGTTGAGCTCGGGCAGCCGGACCGACTCGGCGCTGTCGGTGCGCCGGTCGTGGATCTTCAGGACGTCGAAGCCCTTGTTGATGTCGTTGGAGTAGATGTAGCCGTTGTAGTAGTACGCGGACCAGGAGCCGCCGGTGATGAGCGTGTCGCTGGAGAGCGGCCCGCGCTCGAAGTAGCCGATCTCCTTGGGCTTGTCGGAGTCGGTGAAGTCCCAGATGGACACGCCGCCCTGGTACCACGCCTGGACCATGATGTCGCGGCCCTTGGCCGGGATCAGCGAGCCGTTGTGGGCGACGCAGTTCTCGGTGTCGGCCTGGTGGCGCGGGATCTTGAAGTAGCTCCGGAAGACCAGCTTGCGCTTGTCGCCCTTGCCGACGATGTCGTAGATCCCGTCGGCACCGCGGTCCGGGCCCACCTCAGCGTTGCAGGTCGCGGCGCCGCCGCCGCCCAGCTCGTCGGTGAACACGACCTTGGTGCCGCCCTCGTTGAAGGTGGCCGAGTGCCAGAAGGCGAAGTTGACGTTGTCCTCGACCCGGTCGATGACCCGCGGCTTCGCGGGGTCGGCGATGTCGAGCAGGATGCCGTCGCCCATGCACGCGCCCGCCGCCAGCTTCAGCTTGGGGAACGTGGTGAGGTCATGGCAGCCGGTGGTCTGGGAGACGCCGGGGTTGGTGGGCGCACCCGGGTTTCCGCCGTCCGGGAAGAGCACGGGGAAGTCGATGACCGCGGCCTTCTCGGGCGCCGAACGGGGCACCTTGATGACGGAGATGCCGTCGTGCGGGGGCTGGCAGTCCGGGAAGGTGGCGCTGGGCGAGTACGAGGAGACGTAGATGTACACGTCCTTGCGCTCGGGCACCAGGGTGTGGGTGTGCGAACCGCAGGAGGTCTCGACGGCGGCGACGTACTTCGGGTTCCGCTTGTCGCTGATGTCGAAGACCTTCATGCCCTCCCACGAGGACTTCTCGGTCGCGGGCTGGGTGGTGCTGTTGCAGGAGTTGTCGCTGCGCGAGGAGTCGGTGGACAGGAAGAGCAGGTCTCCTGAGACCGACACATCGTTCTGCGAGCCCGGGCAGAGCACCTGGCTCACGACCTTCGGGCTCTTCGGCCGGCTGATGTCGTAGATGACGAAGCCGTCGTAGTTGCCCGCGAAGGCATACCTGCCCTGGAAGGCCAGGTCGGAGTTGGTGCCCTTGAGGTCCTGCTTGGGGATGTTGGTGAGGTGGCTGACATTGTCGCTGTGGACGATCTGGTCCACACCGGGGATGTCGCCGTTCTCGATGGCGGCCCTGGCTTCCGACTGCTGGCTCTTGGTCACCCGCTCCTTGTGGGGAGCGTCACCTGGATCGGGCGTCGCGGCCGCCGGGCCCGCGGCCAGCAAAGTGGCCACCAGTCCGAAGGCGGCCGCGGCCGCGCCCAGGTATCCGCGCCGCTGCGGAGGTCTTTCCCACGGCTTCACTACGTCCTCCCTTTGTCGCCGTCTCCGTTCGGAGTTGAACGGTTGACGGACCGGGGGAAGTATCGCTCTATCCATGTACACCACAACAGGTAGCAACATGTTCGTAAAGAGATTTTCCCAACTCGCCCGGACCGGGAGCGCCGCTGACGTGCTAAGACGGTCTGCGGATCCCAAGCGCCCCAGGAGGCCACGGTGTTGAACCGCCGTACGACGCTCCACTCCGCATCCCTCGCGGCCGCCGCGGCGGCGGCCGCCCTGGCACTCGTCCTGACCGGCTGTGACACGGAGAGCGGCGGCGGGGCCGACGCGGGGAAGGACAGGGACGGAAAGCCCTCGGTGATCGCGCCGGGCAAGCCCGGCGAGGCGGCGAAGAAGCTGTCGGCCGAGGAGGCGGCGAAGGCGGGCGACGACGACTCCCCCAACTCCGCCGACCGCTCCTACGTCCGCATGATGATCGAGCACCACCGGCAGGCCCTGGTGATGACCGACCTGGCCGCCGACCGCGCCAAGTCGGCGAAGGTCAAGCGGCTCGCGGAGCGCATCGCGTCCGGGCAGAAGCCGGAGATCGAGGCGATGCGCGCCTGGCAGAAGACCGATGGCGGCGAGCCGAAGGGCGGCGACGGGGACGGCCACGGGGGCCATGCCGCGAAGATGCCGGGGATGGCCACCGAGGCCCAGCTCGCGCGGCTGCGCGCCGCCGAGGGCGCCGACTTCGACGCGCTCTTCCTCGAGCTGATGATCGCCCATCACCGGGGCGCGGTCTCCATGGCCACGGATGTGCTGGCCCAGGGCAACAACGTCCGGGTGGAGGAGATGGCGAACGACGTGATCGCGCAGCAGAGCAGCGAGATCCGGCGGATGCGGCAGATGTCGTAGCGGGCGGCGCACGGAGCCCTCGGGGACCGTTGGACCGGCTTGGAGCCGGGCTCGCGGCGCGGTCGCGGGCCCGTGGACCGGCGGCCGGGCGGTGTCACCCGGGACGGTCCCTCGGCGCGTAGTGCCGGACAGGGCGCCCCGCCGGGTGGGATGCTGGAGACATCCTGCGGAAGGAGCTCCTCGTGCTTCGCGTCGCGGTCGTCGGTTCCGGGCCGAGCGGGGTGTACGCCGCCCAAGCGCTCGTCCAGCAGCAGGCTGTCCCCGAGGTGTCGGTGCATGTGCTGGACCGGCTGCCCTGTCCGTACGGGCTGGTGCGCTACGGTGTCGCGCCCGACCACGAGAAGATCAAGTCGCTGCAGAACACGCTGCGCGCGGTCCTGGAGCACCCCCGGGTCAGCTTCCTCGGCAATGTGCAGGTGGGCCCGCCCCCGCTGGTGCCCGAGCGACTGCTGGGGCTCTACCACGCGGTGGTCTACTGCGTGGGCGCGGCCACCGACCGGCGGCTCGGCGTTCCGGGCGAGGAACTGCCGGGCAGCTTCTCCGCGACCGAGTTCGTCTCCTGGTACAGCGCCCATCCCGACGCGACCGTCGACACCTTCGCGCTCGGGGCGAGTTCCGCCGTCGTCATCGGGGTGGGCAATGTGGCGGTGGACGTGGCGCGCATTCTGGCCCGTGGGGCGGAGGAGCTGAGGCCCACCGATGTGCCGCACGCCGCCCTCGGGGCGCTGTCCGAGAGCCGGGTCTCGGACATCCACATGGTCGGCAGGCGCGGGCCGTCGCAGGCGAAGTTCACCACCAAGGAGCTGCGTGAGCTGGGCGCGCTGACCGGTGCCGATGTGCTGGTGCGCCCCGAGGAGCTGGCGCTGGACCCGGCGTACGCGGACCCGTCGGGGCTGCCGGGGATCAACCGGCGCAATGTCGAGGTGCTGCGCGACTGGGCGCGACGCGAGCCCACGGGCCGGCCGCGCCGGATCCATCTGCGGTTCTTCCTCAAGCCGGTGGCGCTGCTGGGCGAGGGCGCGGTGCGCGCGGTGCGCTTCGAGCGGACCGCGCCGGACGGGCGCGGCGGAGTGGCGGGCACCGGGGTGTTCGAGGACATCGAGGCGCCGCTGGTGCTGCGGTCGGTGGGGTACCGGGGTGTGCCGCTGCCGGGGCTGCCGTTCGACGAGGAGCGCGGCACGGTCCCCAACACGGCGGGGCGGGTGCTGCGCGGCGGCGAGCCCTCGCCCGGGGAGTACGTGGCGGGGTGGATCAAGCGCGGCCCGACCGGGGTGATCGGCACCAACCGGCCGTGTGCGAAGGAGACCGTGGCCTCGCTGCTGGCCGACGCGGACGCGCTCGCCGCCCGCCCGGTGGTGGCGGATCCGCTGCGGGCGCTGCGCGAGGCCGGGGTGGAGCCGGTGGAGTGGACCGGCTGGCTGCGGATCGAGGCGGCCGAGGAGGCGCTCGGGGAGGCGCTGGGGCGCACGAAGGTGAAGATCCCGGACTGGACGGGGCTGCTGGGCGCGGCGCGCGGGCAGGAGTGATCCGGGTCGGGCGCCGGTCGGCTTCCACCGGCGGTCCGCGGGTCCGCGCGGTCCAGAGGGTTGACACAGGGCGGCAACACTCCTGAAATCAACAGATTGTTTAAGCCTTCTACGGTCGCCTCACCCCGATCCGCCGCCCAACCCCGCGCCGCGCGAGGAGCCGCCATGACGTCCGTACGCCATCCCGTGGACGAGGTGCCGCCGCCCGGCCGGCTCGCCGCCTTCGGACTCCAGCATGTGCTGGCCATGTACGCGGGCGCGGTGGCCGTGCCGCTGATCGTCGGCGGGGCGATGAAGCTGTCCCCCGCCGATCTGGCGTATCTCATCAACGCCGATCTGCTGCTGTGCGGTATCGCCACGGTCCTGCAGTGCGTGGGGCTGTGGCGGTTCGGCGTCCGGCTGCCGATCATGCAGGGCTGCACCTTCGCGGCGGTCACCCCCATGGTGCTGATCGGCACGGAGGGCGGCGGGCTGCCGGCGATCTACGGCTCGGTGATCGTGGCCGGGGTCGCGATGATCGTGCTGGCACCGGTCTTCGGGCGGCTGCTGCGGTTCTTCCCGCCGCTGGTCACCGGCACGGTGATACTGATCATCGGCCTTTCGCTGCTGCCGGTCGCGGGCAACTGGGCGGCGGGCGGCCAGGGCGCGCCGGACTTCGGTACGCCGAAGAACCTGGGCCTGGCCGCCGGGGTGCTGGTCCTCGTCCTGGCTGTGCAGCGCTTCGCGCCCGGGTTCCTCGGCCGGGTGGCGGTGCTGGTGGGAATCGTGGCCGGGACGGCGGCCGCGATACCCATGGGCTTCACCGACTTCTCCGGGGTAGGCGACGCCGACTGGGTCGGCGTCTCCACCCCGTTCCACTTCGGCGCCCCCTCGTTCGAGACGCCGGCCGTGGTGTCCATGCTGGTCGTCGCGCTGGTGACGATGACCGAGACCACCGGCGACTTCATCGCGGTGGGCGAGCTGACCGAGCGCCCGGTCGACGGGCGGCGGCTGGCGGACGGACTGCGCGCGGACGGCGCCGCGACCGTGCTCGGCGGGGTCTTCAACACCTTCCCGTACACCGCCTTCGCGCAGAACGTCGGCCTGGTGGGGATGACCCGGGTGCGCAGCCGCTGGGTGGTGGCGGCCGCGGGCGGCCTGCTGGTGCTGCTCGGGCTGGCCCCGAAGCTGGGCGCGGTGGTGGCGGCGATCCCGGCCCCGGTGCTGGGCGGGGCGGGTCTGGTGATGTTCGGTACCGTCGCGGCGAGCGGGCTGCGCACCCTGGCCGGGGTGGACTTCCGGGACAACCACAACCTGACGGTGGTGGCGGTGTCGGTCGCCGTGGGGCTGCTGCCGGTGGGCGTGCCGGGGATCTACAAGGAGTTCCCGGACTGGTTCCAGACCGTGATGGACAGCGGGATCAGCGCCGGGTGCGTCACCGCGATCGCGCTCAATCTGCTCTTCAACCACCTGCCGGGCGGGCGGACTTCAGCCCCGGTCGCCGCCGAGGCGCCCCTCCTGGAGGGCCGCGGCGGCGAGGACGCTGTCGAGCAGTCCGGGGAACAGCGCGTCTAGGTCGGCGCGGCGCAGCGCGTTCATCTTGGCGGTGCCCCGGTAGATCTGGTGGATCACACCGCATTCGCGCAGCACCCGGAAGTGGTGGGTGGTGGTGGACTTGCTGACCGGCAGGTCGAAGACCGAACAGGACAGCTCGCAGGTCTCCTCGGCGAGCGTCCGCACCACCCGCATCCGCATGGGGTCGGAGAGCGCGTGCAGCACGTCCTCGAGGCGGATCGCCTCGCGCCGCGGATGCTCCAGCGAGCGCCCGGACGCCTGGGGCTGGGACGACGCCTGGGGCTGGGACTGGGGCGCGGTCGGCGTGGTCTGCGTCTGCACGGCTGCTCCTCATCGCCTCGTTCCGATGCCTCCAGTGTAGTTTGACGATCGCCGTACTACTTCGGCTCCGAACCACG
Source organism: Streptomyces yongxingensis (assembly GCF_055597465.1). Taxonomy (NCBI): domain Bacteria; kingdom Bacillati; phylum Actinomycetota; class Actinomycetes; order Kitasatosporales; family Streptomycetaceae; genus Streptomyces; species Streptomyces yongxingensis. The sequence goes on along the minus strand of NZ_CM145717.1, from coordinate 9,244,250 downwards.
TGAGGCCCCGGACGGGACGGCGACAGCGTTCAGGGGCTAGGGTCCTTCTAGCGGACCGCGCGGTGGTACTGGTCCGGGTTGTGCACCTGGCCGCCCAGCTCGGCCGCCGCATGGCGAGCGAAGTAGGGGTCCCGGAGCAGCTCGCGACCCAGCAGCACGGCGTCCGCCTCGCCATTGGTGACGATCTTCTCGGCCTGCTTCGCCTCGGTGATCAGCCCGACCGCGGCCACCGGCAGCCCGGTCTCCCGGCGCACCCGCGCGGCGAACGGCACCTGGTAGCCCGGCTCCACCGGAATGCGCACACCGGCGGCGTTGCCTCCGCTGGAGACGTCGAGCAGGTCCACGCCGTGGTCCTTCAGCAGGGCGGCGAGCCGGACGGTGTCATCCGGGGTCCAGCCGTTCTCCTCCAGCCAGTCGGTGGCCGAGATACGGAAGAACAGCGGCAGTTCGTCCGGCCAGACCGCGCGGACCGCGTCGACGACCTCCAGGGCGAAGCGGACGCGGTTGTCGAAGGAGCCGCCGTAGCCGTCGGTGCGGTGGTTGCTGTGCGGGGAGAGGAACTCGCCGATGAGATAGCCGTGGGCGCCGTGGATCTCCGCCACCTCGAAACCGGCCGCGAGCGCGCGCCGTGCGGCGTCCGCGAACTGGCGGGTGATCTCGCCGATCCGCGCCTCGGACAGCTCGTCCGGCACCGGATGGCCCTCGTCGAACGGGACCGGGCTCGGCCCCAGCGGCTGCCAGCCCCACTGGTCGGCGCCGAGCGGGGCACCGCCCCTCCAGGGAGCGTCGGTGGACGCCTTACGGCCGGCATGGGCGAGCTGGATGCCCGGCACGGTGCCCTGCCCCTTGAGGAAGCCGACGATCTTGACGAACGCCTCGACCTGGGCGTCGTTCCAGATGCCGAGGTCTCCGGGGCTGATGCGGCCCTCGGGGGACACGGCCGTCGCCTCGACCAGGATCAGTCCGGTGCCGCCGGTGGCGCGGGCACCGTAGTGGACGAAGTGCCAGTCGTGCGGGACCCCGGCGCCCTTATCCGGGTCCGCGCTGTACTGGCACATGGGCGACATCCAGAGGCGGTTGGGGATGGTCAGCGACCGCAGGGTGAAGGGTTCGAAGAGGGCACTCATGAACGTCTCCGTTTCTCCTCGTGGGGTCCGGCCGGACCGCCGCTTAGTACGGTAAACATCGTAGTACGACGATCGTCAAATTACGAAGCCCTCGTATGACGCGCATGACCTTGTGTGGCGCATGCGCCCTCGCGTGACGCGGCTGCTTCCGGTCCGTTGTCAGTGGGTGGGTGCAGACTCTGTGACGACGGACACATCCATCCGTTCCGCCGTCCCGTCTCGCACTCCAAGGAGTGAGCCGTCATGAACGATGTCCTGCTCGCCGTCGGCACCCGCAAGGGTCTCTTCCTCGGCCGCCCCGGCGGCGGGGGCTGGGACTTCACCGGCCCCCACTTCCCCATGCAGGCGGTGTACTCCGTCGGCATCGACACCCGGGGCGACCGCCCCCGGCTGCTGGCCGGTGCGGACAGCTCGCACTGGGGCCCCTCGGTCTTCCGCTCCGAGGACCTCGGGGCGAGCTGGCACGAGCCCGCCAGGCCCGCGGTGAAGTTCCCCGAGGGCACCGGCACCTCGCTGGAGCGGGTGTGGCAGCTCGAGCCCGCCGGGCCCGACGAGCCGGGGGTGGTCTACGCGGGCACCCAGCCGGGCGCGCTGTTCCGCTCCGAGGACGGCGGGGAGACCTTCGCGTTCGTCCGCAGCCTGTGGGACCACCCCCAGCGGCCGGAGTGGGGCGAGGGGTTCGGCGGGCAGGCCGTGCACACGGTCGTCACCGATCCGAGGGACCCGCGGGCGCTCATGGTCGCCGTCTCCTCCGGCGGGGTGTACCGCTCGGCGGACGGCGGGGAGAGCTGGGCGCCGTCCAACAGCGGGCTCAAGGCGGAATTCCTGCCGGATCAGTATCCCGAGTTCGGGCAGTGCGTCCACAAGATCGCCCGGGATCCGGTCGACCTCGACCGGCTCTATCTGCAGAACCACGGCGGGGTGTACCGCAGCGACGACGGCGGGGCGCACTGGGCCGAGATCAGCGAGGGCCTCCCGGCCGACTTCGGCTTCGCGGTCGCCGTCCACCCGCGCCGGGGCGGCGTCGCCTACGTCTTCCCGGCCGCCGACGGCTCGGACCGCTACCCCCCGGGCTACCGCTGCCGGGTGTTCCGTACCGAGGACGCGGGCGCCACCTGGGAGGAGCGGTGCGCCGGACTGCCGGGCGAGCCCCACTACGGGGTGGTGCTGAGAGACGCGCTGCGCACCGATGACGCCGATCCGGCCGGGGTCTACTTCGGCAATCGCAACGGCGAGGTGTACGCGAGCGCCGACGAGGGCGAGAGCTGGCGGCAGATCGCCCGCCATCTCCCCGATGTGCTGTGTGTCCGGGCCGCGGTGATCGGCTGAGAGCGGCCGCCGTGATCGGCCGAGGGCGATCGCCGTGACCGGCCGAGAGTGATCGTGAGGTGGCACGCGGCGACCCGCTGAGCCACTAGAGTGACGCGGTGTGGCAGCACGACCCTTGAATGAAATTGTGGAAGCGGGCTGGGCCAAGGCACTTGAGCCCGTCGAGGAACGCATCGCGGCGATGGGCGACTTCCTGCGGGCCGAGATCGCGGCAGGCCGCACCTATCTGCCCGCCGGGCCGAATGTGCTGCGCGCCTTCCAGCAGCCCTTCGACGAGGTGAAGGTGCTGATCGTCGGTCAGGACCCGTATCCCACGCCCGGACACGCGGTGGGGCTCAGCTTCTCGGTAGCGCCCGAGGTCCGGCCGCTACCCGGCAGCCTGGAGAACATCTACCGCGAGCTGCACACCGACCTCGGGCTGCCGCGCCCGTCCAACGGCGATCTGACGCCCTGGACCCAGCAGGGCGTACTGCTGCTCAACAAGGCGCTCACCACGGCCCCGCGCCGTCCCGCCGCCCACCGCGGCAAGGGCTGGGAGGAGGTCACCGAGCAGGCCATCCGGGCGCTGGCCGGGCGCGGCCGCCCCCTGGTGGCCATCCTGTGGGGCCGCGACGCCCGTAACGTACGGCCGCTGCTGGGCAGCCTTCCGGCGGTCGAGTCCGCACACCCCTCCCCCATGTCCGCCGACCGCGGGTTCTTCGGCTCCCGCCCCTTCAGCCGCGCCAATGAGCTGCTGGCGCAGCAGGGGGCCCAGCCCGTGGACTGGCGCCTTCCCTGAGCCCATCGTTCCAGGTGGGCGAGGGGTAGTCTGCCCGCCATGACATCACCTACGAACACCCCTGCGGGCTGGTACGCCGACCCCCAGGGCACGCCGGACCAGCTGCGCTGGTGGGACGGTGCCCAGTGGACCGCCCATACGCACGCGGGCCGGCCCGGACAGCCCCCGCCGCAGCAGGCCGCCCCGCCCAACCCCAACCCCGCCAAGGTCCAGCACCAGGTGCAGCAGCAGGCGCATGTGGGACCCGCGGCGGGCGGCGGCGGCACGCTGTTCACCGAACCGGTGCTGGTGGTGAACCAGAAGGCCAAGCTGATCGAGCTCACCAATGAGTACAGCGTCTTCGACCAGCACGGGCGCACCATCGGTTCGGTGGTCCAGGTCGGCCAGAGCACGCTGAAGAAGATCGCGCGGTTCATCTCGAGCCTCGACCAGTTCATGACGCACCGGCTGGAGATCCGCGACGCCAACGGGCAGCCGCATCTGGTGCTCACCCGGCCCGCGAAGTTCCTGAAGTCCAAGGTGCTGGTGACCCGTCCGGACGGACAGCCGGTCGGTGAGATCGTCCAGCAGAACGTCTTCGGCAAGATCAACTTCGGCATTCACGTCAACGGCCAGCAGGTCGGCGCCATCAAGGCGGAGAACTGGCGGGCCTGGAACTTCGCCATCGTCGACCACACGGACGCCGAGGTCGCCCGGATCACCAAGACCTGGGAGGGCCTGGCGAAGACGATGTTCACGACGGCGGACAACTACGTCCTCCAGATCCACCGCCAGCTGTCCGATCCGCTGCTGAGCCTTGTGATCGCCACGGCCCTCACCGTGGACACGGCGCTCAAGCAGGACTCGCGCGGGTTCGGCTGAGCCGGTGACCGACGACACGATGCTCGACGCCGCGGCGACGCATGTGCTCGGGATCGATTCGGGCGGCTCCGGCGTACGGGTGGGGGTGGCCCGCGCGGACGCCTACGGCGGCTCCGCCGCGGAGAACGCACTGGCCGGGTCCCCACCGCTTACCTCGTCCACGCCGCTGAGGTGGTCCTCGCCGCCGCTGACGTGGTCCTCGTCCACGCCCGCCGTCGTCGGCGACCGGGGCATCGACGCGGAGGACCTGCTGGCGCGGGTCCTGCCCGCCGCCCGGGAGCTGCTGCGCGAGGCCGGGGCCCGGCGCCTCGGCGCGGTCTGCGTCGGCGCGGCGGGCATGGCCACACTCGGCGACGACCTGCGCGCCAGGCTCCCGGAGGCGCTCGCCGACGCCTTGGGCGTACGGCGACTCGCCCTGGCGGCCGACGCGGTGACCGCGTACGCCGGGGCGTTGGACCAGCGCCCCGGCGCGGTGGTCGCGGCGGGGACGGGGCTGATCGCGCTGGGGGCGGTGCCGGAGGGGGTTGCGGAGGGCTTGGCCGGCGCGGACTGTGTGTCCGGCGCGGGCGGCGCGTCCCGTACGGGTGACCTGCCCGGCACGGGCGGTCCTGGCGGTGCACATGGCTCATCCGGCACGGGCGGTGTGTCCAGCGCAGACGCCACGGCCCCAGGCGGGGACACCCGCCGGGTCGCCACCGGCTGGCGGCGTGCCGACGGGTGGGGCCATCTGCTGGGCGACTGCGGCGGCGGTGCGTGGATCGGCCGGGCGGGCCTGGAGGCGGCGATGCGCGCGTACGACGGCCGCGACGGCGGCTCGAAGCCGTTGCTGGCCCGCCTGGAAGCCGTCTTCGGCCCCGCGGCCGGGCTGCCGGGGAAGCTGTATCCGCGCCCCGACCGCCCCGCCGTCCTGGCCTCCTTCGCCCCCGAGGTGGGCCGGTGCGCCGCCGAGGACCCGGTCGCGGAGGCGATCCTGCGGACCGCCGCCCGCCATGTCGCCGAGGCCGCCGAGGCGGTCTGCCCCCGGCTGGAGTCGAGCGAGGTGGCGCTCACCGGCGGGCTGTTCCGCATGGGCGCGCCGCTGCTGACGCCCGTGCGCGAGGAGCTGGCGGCGCGGCTGCCCGGGGTCCGGGTCACCGAGGCGGCCGGGGATCCGCTGGACGGGGCGCTGTGCGTCGCGGCGGCGCTGGCGGCGGACGAACTGCGGCTGCCACGGGACCCGGCGCTGCTCAGCGTCGTCTGACCTCACGCCCCGTACGGAAAACGACACGCGCCGCGACGCGGGAGGCCCGGCACGGACGCCGGCACGGACGCCGGCACGGACGCCGGCACAGGACACCGACACGGACGCCGGCACAGGACACCGACACGGGCGTCCCAAACGGGTGCCCAATACGAGTCCACCCATATCGAACGCCATGACCGACCATTCCGGACACATGACTGATTCTTCGACCAAGTATGGCCGCTGAGCGCACATCAACACACAACACCGGTCGACAAAGCGGGACACATGCCCCCAGTCACCCCCTCCCGAACAGCCGAGCCCATTGAGCGACTAACATGCGGCGCCATGAGCTCCCCCACAGGGCCCGCGTCCGGCCTGCCTGTACGAATGCCGCGTCCCCGCCAGCCCGGACGGCACCGCCGACCGGAGCCCGCCGCCGTACCCCTCGGCGCGCCTCCGCTGGTGCTGGCCGTCCCCGGTGCGCCGAATGACGGTGCCCGGCGCCTGGCCGAGGAGCTCCTGAGCATCGCCCGCTCCGAGATGCCCGGGCTCGACGCCCAGATCGGTTTCCTGGACGGGGACGGCGAGGAGTTCCCGCAGCTCGAGACCGTGCTCACGCGCGCCGCCCAGGAGAACCCCGAGCGCCTGCGGCAGGCGGCCGAGGCCGCCAAGGCCCTCGCCGACGAGGCGGCGGAGGCGATCGCCGCGGCCGAGGCCGCGGGCGAGGTCGTCGACGAGGTCCCGCCCGTCCCCACGGTGCCCACGGACGGCCCGGCGGCCGTCGTGGTCCCGCTGCTCGCGGGCCCGGACAGCGCCCAGCTGCGCCGCATACGCCAGGCCGTCATGAGCAGCGGCTCGGCGGCCGAACTCACCGACGTCCTCGGCCCGCATCCGCTGCTCGCCGAGGCCCTGCACGTACGTCTGTCGGAGGCGGGCCTGGCCCGCGCCGACCGCGCGCGCCTCTTCACGGTCGCGACCGCGGCGGACGGCATCATCCTCGCCACGGTGGGCGGCGAGGAAGCGGCCCAGGCCGGTGGCATCACCGGCATGCTGCTCTCCGCGCGCCTCGCGGTGCCGGTGATGGCCGCCGCGCTGGACGTGGACGGGGCCGTCCTCCGCGTCGCCGAGCAGCTGCGCTCGGCCGGCTCGGCCCGGCTCGCCCTCGCGCCGTACCTCATCGGCCCGGAGGTCTCCCCCGAGCTGATCTCGGCGGCGGCCGAGGAGGCGGGCTGCTCGGCGGCCGAGGCGCTGGGCGACTACCCGGCCGTGGGCAAGCTGGCGCTGGCGAAGTACGCGGCGGCGCTGGGCATCACGCTGCAGCAGGCTTCGCCGGTGATGCGCTGACGCGACGGACGACGGAACAACGGACGAAGCAGCGGGGGCGGTGACCACCAGGTCACCGCCCCCACTCACGTCCGCCGCGCCGCCCAGCGTCACCCGAAGACCACACAGGACGCCGCCGGGGCCGGAACCGAACCCCCACGACGCGGCACCCCGCTCGAGGGGTCGATGTCGAACCAGGTGACATCGCCCGAGCGCTCATTGGACACGTAGAGCCGTCGTCCCGACGGGCCGAGCGTCAGATCGCGGGGCCAGTGGCCGCCGCAGGGCGTGGTGGTGACCAGCTCCACGCGGTCGCCCGACGCATCGAGGGTGAGCGTCGCGATGCTGTCATGGCCACGGTTCGCCGCCCATACGAAGCGGCCGTCCCCGGAGACCACGACCTCGGCGGGGTAGGTCTCGACGTCCGTGCCGTCGGGCACCAGACGGGTCTCGCCCAGCGGTTCCAGAACGCCGGACGCCGCGTCCCAACGGCAGGCCGTGATCGTCGGTTCGAGCTCGTTGACGACATACGCGCGGTCGCCCCGCGGATGGAACGCCAGATGGCGCGGACCGCTCCCCGGACGCAGTGGGACCTCACGATGCGGACGCGGCCCGGGCAGCGCGTACACCTGCACCGCGTCGGTCCCCAGGTCCACGGCGAGCAGCCAGCCGCCCGACGGATCGACCGCCACGGCATGAGCGTGCGGACCCCGCTGCCGCTCCGGATGCGGCCCACTGCCCTCGTGCCGCAGCACGGCCACCGACTCCCCGAGCCGGCCGTCCGCCAGCACCGGCAGCGCGGTGACACTGCCGGACCCGTAGTTGGCCGTCAGCAGTTGCCCACCGGCAAGCGCCAGATGAGTAGGCGCCGCACCGAGCACCGGCACAGCCTCCCCGACCAATGAGGGCGGATCCTGCCCGACGTCCAGAGCGGCGGCCGCCCCCTCATCGGTCTCACTCACCGCGTACAGCACGCGCCCACCGGGCGCGAGCGCCAGATAGGACGGATTGACGACCACATCCGTAGAGTTCCGGATCCGCAGCGCCCCGGTTTCATCGTCGACATCCGCGACGGTGACCCCGGCACCGCCCTCCGACGTGAACGACCCGATGTACGCCCGCCACCCACTCCCTGTCACACCCACCGCACTGTCCTTCCGCCGACTCCGGTTCGGTATCCGCTCGGGGCCGACGCTAACAGAGCGGTCTAGACCAACACGCCGTCATGCGAACCCTCGCCGAGCACGGCGGCCGCGGAGTTCCGGCGATGGCACGGGCGAACTCTTGGCATGCTGTCCTCATGAGCACCATGCCCGCCGTGATCTTCGACCTGGACGGCACGCTTGTGGACAGCGAGCCCCTCTACTACGAGGCGAGGAGGCGGACCCTCGAGCGGTACGGCGTCGCCGGCTTCAGTTGGGAGGAGCACACACAGTTCATCGGGATCGGGACCCGCGAGACGCTGGAGACGCTGCGCGAGCGGTACGGCATCGAGGCGCCCGTGGCGGAACTGCTCGCCGTCAAGAACCGGCATTATCGGGAGCTGGCGGCCACGACCGAGATCTTTCCCGAGATGCGGGCCTTCGTGGAGCGGCTGAGGGCCGCCGGGCATCCACTGGTCGTGGCCTCCGGCTCGTCCCGTTCCGCGATCGAGACCGCGCTGAAGGCCACCGGGCTGGACGCGTTGCTGCCCGTCTACGTGTCCGCGGAGGACGTGGGCCGTGGCAAGCCGGAGCCGGATGTGTTCCTGGCCGCGGCACGGCTGCTTGCCGTCGAACCGGGGCAGTGTGTGGTGGTCGAGGACGCCGGCCCCGGGGTGGAGGCGGCGCGGCGGGCCGGGATGCGGTGTATCGCCGTTCCGTACGCGGGCGGGCCGTCTCCGGACGGGGAGCTGTTCGCCTCGGCGGGGCTGCTCTTCCGGGGCGGGCAGCCGGAGTTCGACGCCCGGCGGGCCTATGAGTGGGTCATAGGTGAGTGGTTCACGGATGAAGGGGTCGCAGACGGTCGTTGATGCCCGCCCCGGCAACGCGGTTGCCGTTGGCACCCCGGGACATCGCTATCCGCCCTCCAGTGAGACGATGCGCGCATGCCCGGACATTCACCGGCATGTCATAGGAGAAACGGAGGGCGTATGGAAAGACGTGGGGGTAAGGCGATCCGCCGCTGGGGGACGGCGGTCATCGCCTCGGCGGCGGCCTTGGCGGTCGCCGTGCCGGCGAGCGCCGCTCAGGACACCGAGGCCGCGCGCGGGCCGTCGGGGGTCAGCGCCAAGGGCGCTTATCTGCTGGACAACGGCACCAACAAGCAGTTGTGGGCCAAGGCGGCGGACACCAAGCGGCCGATGGCGAGCACCACGAAGCTCATGACGGCGATGGTGGTGCTCGACAGCCGGGGGCTGGATCTCAACAAGAAGGTTTCCGTCAAGCAGTCGTACATCGACTACACCGCGCGCGTCGGCGGCAGCAAGGCGGACCTGCAGAAGGGGGACAAGCTCACCGTCAAGCAGTTGCTGTACGGCCTGCTGCTGCCGTCCGGCTGCGACGCGGCCATGGCGCTCGCCGACACGTTCGGCACGGGTGACACCACCGCCAAGCGCACCAAGTCGTTCATCACGCAGATGAACAAGAAGGCGTCCGCGCTGGGGATGACCAGGACCCACTACGACACCTTCGACGGCATCTCGGAGGGGGGACAGAACTACACCACGCCGCGCGACATGGCCAAGCTGGCCAGGCACGCGCTGCGCAACGCCACCCTCGGGACGGTCGTCAAGTCCGTCGACACCATCCAGAAGGCCCCGGCCGCCAACGGCAGGACCAGGACGTACTACTGGAACAACACCAACCGGCTGCTGGGCTCGTACAGCGGCGCGATCGGCATCAAGACGGGCACCGGCACGGCGCCCGGCAGGTGCCTGGTCTTCGCCGCGAAGCGTGACGGACGCACCGTCGTGGGCGTGATCCTCAACGCGCCCAAGCGCTACCCGGACGCGAAAAAGATGCTCGACTGGGCGTTCCGGGCCCACACCGAGGTGACGTGGCGGCAACTGCCCAAGGGCACGCCCCAGGACTGAACCACACATGGGCGGTGCCCCGGCCGGACCTGAAGTCCGGCCGGGGCGCCGGGCCTTGCGGGCAGCGGCTGTCAGCCGCACTTGCGCCCGGTGTTGATGCACTTCACGGCCTTCTTCATCAGCGAGTCGGACATCACGTTGATGAAGTCGCCGTGGTCGGTCACCGGCTTGTGCAACTGCTCGGGGAAGCTGTCGACCGCGAAGAGCGAGCCGGGCGCGACCTTGTAGGTGATCCGCTGGATCAGCTGCGGGATGGCCTTGAACCCCTTGGCGCACGCGCCCTTGGCGTCCGCGAACGCCACATGGGTGCGGTGGTTCGCGCTGTCGGCGTTCTTGCCGTCCCAGCAGCTCTGGAACTTGAACGTACGGACCACCTTGCTGCCCTTCGGGCAGAGCGGGTACTTGTCCTTCAGCTGCCGGTTCTCGAAGCCGGTGCAGCTCCAGGAGGCGTTGGCGTTGGCCGTGCCGTTGGTGAATGCCTTGGCGTCGCCGGTGATGATGCGCAGGAACTTGGGCATCGCCACGACCTTGGACACCGCGCTGCCGCGGAAGGTGATCGACGCGGTGGTCGGCCGCAGGATCCGCCCGATGTTGCCCTCGGTGCCGCCGCCCGGCGCGTCGGCGTCGACCTCCTTCGTCCCGTCCTGGAGCCGCAGGACCGGCCAGTAGTGGGTGGAGCGGTCACCATTGGTGCAGGTGGTCCCGGCGGCGGCGAGGCCGTCGTTGGTGGAGAAGGCGTCGGTGTCGAGGTTGCCGACGTAGTCGTGCATGTGGTGGGCGCCGTTGGACACACCGGGGGCGACGATCACGTTGTCCGAGTTGAAGTGCTTGTTCTCATTGCGTCCGCAGCGCGAGGAGAAGGTGCCGCGGGAGGCGTTGCCCCGCGTGCGGGGGTTCTTGACGTTCGGCTTCACCTTGCGGATGTCCACGAAGTCCGCCCGGACCGGGCCGGACCGCGCCTGGCCGCCCGCGGCCGGAGCGGCGGGGGCGGCCGTTCCCGCGGCGGGGGTGGCGCCCGCCGACGCGGCGGCGGGTGCGGCGGCGGGGTTGGGCGCTTCCTGCACGCTGCAGGACGCCAGCGCGTCCAGGCCGGACGGGCGGCTCGCCACCCGGCCGATCTCGTTCCCGATGCGGTCCAGCGCGCCACGCCGCTGGGCGGACAGCGGCTCCAGCACCCGGGTGCGCACCCAGTCCCGGTCGGCGCCGGGGCCACGCGCGGCCAACTGCTTGTAGGCGTCGGCCACCTGGCTGTCCATCGTCGCCAGTTCCTTGTCCACGGTGGGCCGGGCCTGCTGCGGAACACTCGCCAGACGGGTCGCGGCATCCGGGCACTTGACGGTCATCGCCGTCCGCGCCGACGCCTGCTGCCCGGCCGACTGGCGGGCGGCGGAAGCATCGTTGTCGGTCATCAGGAGAGCCCCGCCACCCACGGCCAGCGCGGTCACGCCGACCACGGTCAGCCCGATGACCCTGGATCGCTTGTGTCTCTTCTTGTTCCTCATCCTTCGCCCCTCATCGGCAGTCTTCATACGCCGGGGACGCCTTGCCCTCGGCCACGTCGGAGCGCGCTCCCTCACCCGTCCCGGAGTGGAGGGCACAGCCCGACACCGATGGATACGGACAGCGAGCCGATCGTTCTCAACAGTGGTCGCAACATCTCGTAAATAGCCGGAGGAGTCGGTGCGATGACGTATCTCCGCGTCGGCTTCACCACATGTCCACGGACGGACGGGACGAAGACGATCAGCTACGGCTAAAGTGAGTGCCTCGCTTCACCACCCCCCATGTCCCTCTACGCGCCCCGGAGCCCCCCATGTCCAGCGCGACCTCGTCCCAAGGGCGTCATCGCAAAGCCAAGCCCATGAGCCTCGCCGTGCGCTGCGCGTTCATCGTCGCGGCCGTCCCGGTCACCGGCGCGCTGCTGTCCGCTCCGTCGGCGCTCGCCGCCGACAAGAGCACCAAGACCACCACGACGGCCCAGTCCGTGGCCGCCGACGGGCTGGACCCCGCCGAGCAGCGGATGGCGGAGAACCTCGACACCCGCGCGCAGAACGCGAGTCTCGGCGACACCTTCAGCGGCATCGTGCTGGACTCCGCGTCCGACAAGGTCATCTGGGGGCATGACGCCGACTCCGCGCTGATGCCCGCGTCCAACGCCAAACTGGCCACCGCCACGGCGGCGTTGACGGTGCTCGGCCCCGAGCACCGGTTCACCACCAAGGTGGTCTACGGCGACGGCACGCTCACCCTCATCGGCGGCGGCGACCGCATGCTGACCACGGCCGATCTCACCGAGCTCGCCAAGACGGCCGCCGCCGGGGTGAAGCTCGGGGGCCTGGACTCGGTGAAGGTCCGCATCGACGACAGTCTCTTCGCCGAGCCGACCCTCGCCACCGGCTGGAACGACTCCTACTACGACGACCAGGTGTCGCCGGTGCGTTCCCTGGTGGTGGACGGCAAGCTGTCCGCGGACACCTCCATCGACGCGGGCAAGGTCTTCGCCCAGCAACTCGCCGACCAGGGCGTCACCGTCGACGGCGAGGTCACCCGCGGCACGGCCTCGGCGACGGACGTCCCGGTGGGGCAGCACCTGTCCCCCACGCTGGCCGAGACGATCAAGAAGATGCTCAAGAAGAGCGACAACGACATCGCCGAGACGGTGCTGCGCATGACCGCGCTCGGCGCCGGCAGGCCCGCCACCTTCGAGGACGGCACGGCCGTGGTGCGGGACGTCCTCAGCCGGCACTACGGGGTCTCGATGGCCAACTTCGAGATCCACGACGGCAGCGGGCTCTCCCGCGCGGACCGCATCCCGGCGCGGACCGTGGCGGACATCCTCGACCTGCTCACCGACCCGCGCTACCGCGGCCTGCTGCGCTCCGTCGACGAGGGCCTGCCGGTGGCGGGCGAGGCGGGCAGCACCCTGGGCCCCGAGTGGGGCCGCTTCGACACTCCGGACTCCGAATGCGCCGTCGGCCAGGTCAAGGCCAAGACGGGCACGCTGACCGGCGCCATCGCGCTCAGCGGCCTGACGAAGGCGGAGGACGGCCGGTGGAAGGTCTTCTCCTTCATCGAGAACCAGTCCTCCGCCGACCCGGCCGCCACCAAGGACACCCTCGACGGCCTCGCCGCCACGGTCAACGGCTGCTGGGCGTAGCCGCACGGCCTTGATCCCCGGCACCGCGGATCACCTGCGGTGGACCGCGTGGCCGGGGGCTCGGGCGGCGGCTCTGCGGCCGGACGCTGGACGCCGCCAAGCACGTCATCCGCCCTGCCCGGATCCTCCGGCTCACGCCCGCAGGTAGGCGAGGACCGCCAGCACCCTGCGATGTGTCTCCTCCGCCGGAGGAAGGTCCAGCTTGCTGAGGATGCTGCCGATGTGCTTGCCCACGGCCGCCTCGGACACGACCAGTTCACGGGCGATGGCACCGTTCGACCTGCCCTCCGCGATCAGCCCCAGCACCTCCCGCTCCCGCGCGGTGAGCCGTTCCAGCGGATCGCGGCGTCGGCGCAGCAACTGCCGCACCACTTCGGGGTCGACGACGGTGCCACCGTCCGCGACATCGCACAGGGCGGCCACGAAGTCCGCCACCTGCCCGACCCGGTCCTTCAGCAAGTAGCCGACGCCCGTGCCGTCACCGGAGTCCAGCAGTTCCGTGGCGTACGTGCGCTGCACATACTGGCTGAGGACCAGGACGGGCAGCGTGGGCCGCTTCTCGCGCAGCCGCACCGCCGCGTGCAGGCCCTCGTCCTGGAACCCCGGGGGCATGCGCACATCCGTCAGGACGATGTCGGGAGCGTGCTCCTCGACCGCGGCGAGCAGTGCCGGAGCGTCGCCGACGGCCGCGACGACGTCGTGGCCACAGCGGCCGAGCAGGCCGATGAGCCCCTCCCGCAGCAGCACGCTGTCCTCGGCCAGTACTACGCGGAGCGGTCGGTCCGTACGCAAGGAAACTCCACACGCAACAGGGTCGGTCCGCCCGGCGGACTGGACAGGGAGATTCTGCCATCCAGCGCCGCAACCCGGTCCGCGAGTCCGGTCAGCCCGGTCCCGGCGCCGGCGTCCGCACCGCCCCGGCCGTTGTCGCGCACCTGGAGGAACAGCCGTCCGTCCCGGTGTCCTCCGCTCACCTCCGCGCGGCTCGCCCCGCTGTGCCTGGCGACGTTGGTGAGGGCCTCGCGGACGACGAAGTACGCGGCGGCCTCGACCGCTTGGGGCAGCCGTCCGGACAGGGCCAGATCCACGTCCACGGGGATCGCGGAGCGGTCCGCGGCGTCGGCGACCGCCGCGGGGAGGCCGTGGTCCGACAGCACCTTGGGGTGGATGCCGCGGATGAGTTCGCGCAGCTCCGCGAGCACCTTGTCCGCCTCCTCCTGGGCCTTCGCGAGCTGATCGGCGACCGGCCCGGGAGGGGCGTCCAGGCGGGCCAGGCCGAGCGCGGCGTCCGGGTCCTCATCGGGCAAGGACGCCGCCTCGCCGACCCCGACCCGGACCGGGATCGCGAGGCCCTCGCGGCGATGAACGCGATGTTCGGCACGGCCGGGGGTGTCGCCGTCTTCGTGTCGGCGTTCGTGGTGGCCTCCACCTTCGCGTTCGCGGTCGCCCAGCGGCGCCGGGAGTTCGGGCTGCTGCGCGTGGCGGGGGCGACCCCGGGCCAGATCCGCCGGATGGTCTTCGCCGAGTCGCTCGTGGTCGGTGTGCTCGCCTCGGCCACCGGCTGTCTGCTCGGCGCGTACGGGGCGCCGCGGCTGGCGGACCGAGTGGTCGACGGTGGTCTCGCGCCGCGCTGGTTCACCATCGGCCACCACATCTGGCCGTACCACATGGCCTTCTGGACGGGGCTGTTCGTCGCGCTGTGCGGCGCGGCGGCCGCGTCCTGGCGGGCGGGCCGCACCGGCCCCGCCCAGGCGCTGCGCGAGGCGTCCGCGGACAGCGGCACGGGCGGGATGATGACCTGGGGCCGCCGGCTGTCCGGCCTGGCCCTGCTGGTGACCGCCGCCGTGACGCTGTGCCTGACGCTGCTCACGGACCCGGGCGACCTGCTGCACCGGAAGACCTATGTGAGCCGGCCGATGCCGCTGATCACCTCGGTCGCGCTGCTCGCGCCGGTGGCGGTGCGCCCGCTGACCCGGCTGATCGCCTGGCTCCCGGCCCGGCTGCCCGGTGCCGGTGGCATGCTGGTGCGGGAGAACGCCGCCGCCGGTGTGCGCCGCACGGCCGCGATCGCGGCGCCCGTACTGGTCACCGTCGCCCTCGCCGGTTCCCTCCTGGGCGCCACCGCGACGCTGAACCGGGCGCGGGCCGCCGAGACCCGTCAGCGGACGGCCGCCGACTTCGTCATCACCCCGGCCGGGGGTGCGGGCTTCGATACGGCGACGCTGCGCAGGCTGCGCGCCGTGCCCGGTGTCGAGGTGTCCGCGACCTCGACGAGCGCCGTGTACGTCCTGGAGGACGGCGGGTCGCTCCTGAAGTCCGACGCCCACGCCGCCGATCCGGGACCGCTCGCCGCCACGTCCCGGTTGCCGATCGAGGCCGGGAAGGCGAGCGATCTCGACGACGACTCGATCATCGTCAATGGCGAGTGGCAGCGGCACACCGTGGGCGAGCGCGTGCGGGTGTGGCTCGGCGACGGCACGGAGAGGTCGCTGCGGATCGCCGCGGTGATGGCCACCGGCACCGGCGACAACGGCGTCTACGTCACCCCGCGCAACGCCTCGGGCGCGACCGTGGACCGGATCGACATCGCCCTCGCGCACGGCGCCGACGCGGACGCCGCGGCCACCGGGCTGCGTGCGGCGGTGCGCACCACCGGCGGCCACGTCCTCACCAAGGACCAATGGGTGAAGGCGACTTATCCCGAGACCAACCGGACGACCCGGCTCGGCTTCCTGCTGGTCCTCGGCATCGCCCTCCTCTACACGGGCATCTCGGTGGCCAACACCATGGTCATGGCCACCTCCGACCGCGTCCGCGACCTGGCCGTCCTCCGCCTGGCCGGAGCCACCTCAGGGCAGGTGCTGCGGCTGGTGGGCGCCGAGGCGCTGACGGTGGTCGCGGTCGGCGCGGTCCTGGGCCTCCTGGTCACCGGGCTCAACCTGGTGGGCATGTGGAGTGCCCTGGCCCTGCTGTCGGTGCGGACCACGATCGACGTCCCCTGGACGGCCATCGGCGCGGCCGTGGCCGCCTGCGCGGTACTCGCCGTGGTCTCCTCGGTCGCTCCCGCCGCGTTCGCCCTGCGCCGCCGGGCGGTGGCACTGGCGGGCTTGCGGGAGTGACCACGTCAGCCCACGTCGGCCCACATCAGCCCAGGAAGCTCAGCCGCACCTGGCGGTCGGGGTTGTCCCGGTTGGTGTCGACCAGGCACACCGACTGCCAGGTGCCCAGCGCCGGCCTGCCGCCGATGACCGGGATGGTGGCGTGCGGAGGTACGAAGGCGGGGAGGACGTGGTCGCGGCCGTGGCCGGGGCTGCCGTGGCGGTGGCGCCAGCGGTCGTCGGCGGGGAGGAGGTCGCGGAGGGCGGAGAGCAGATCGGTGTCGCTGCCGGCGCCGGTCTCCAGGATGGCGATCCCGGCCGTGGCATGCGGGACGAAGACGTTGAGCAGGCCGTCGCCGCCGCCCGCCACCTCGCGCAGGTACGCCTCGCAGTCGGCGGTGAGGTCGGCGACGGTCTCGGTCGATCCGGTGGTGACGCTGATGGTGTGGGTACGGAATGTGCTCATGGAACCATCCTGATACGCCGTCGCGTAAAACTCCCGCAACAAAGGTCCGAGGGGCAAGACACCGTTGACCGGTTCCGGACGTCCTCGCTAGTTTCGAGGGCATGTCTACGTCAGCCCTGCTCACCACGCGCGGTCATATCGACCTGCTGCGGGTGGCGTCCGCCGCGTGTCCCGGCCTCCGCTGACCTTTCTCCTCCCCCGCCTCTCCTCCCCCTCGCCTCGGTCTCGTTCCGCCGTACCGTGCTGATCGTCGTGTCGTACGAGCGCGTACGGGCCGGTGCGGGCGTCGAGGCGTACCCCTTTTGTGGAGCCCCCATGTCCCCGGTTCTCGAACCGGTCGTGCCGCTCTCCGCACGCCGCCGCACCGTGCCGCGATGGCTGCGCCGTACGACCGGACCCCTTCTGCTGCTGGTGCTCTGGCAGGTGTCCAGCGCCACCGGTGTGCTGCCCTCCGACACCCTGGCCTCCCCCGGCACCATCGCCGGTACCGCCTCCGACCTGCTCAAGGACGGCACCCTCCCGCACGCCATGCTGGTGTCCGTACAGCGGGTGCTGATCGGGCTGGCGCTCGGCGGTGTCATCGGCGTCGCGCTCGCGCTGGTCTCCGGACTCTCCCGGCTCGGCGAGGACCTCGTCGACGCGAGTGTGCAGATGCTGCGCAGCATCCCCTGGGTCGGCATGATCCCGCTGTTCATCATCTGGATGGGCATCGGCGAGGCCCCGAAGATCGCGCTCATCGCGCTGGGCGTCACCTTCCATCTCTATCTGAACGTCTACGCGGGCATCCGCGGCGTGGACGCCCAGCTCATCGAGGCCGGGAACGCGCTCGGGCTCGGCCGCTGGGGGCTGATCCGCCATGTGGTGCTGCCCGGGGCGCTCCCCGGCGCGATGACCGGGCTGCGCTACTCCCTCGCCACCGCCTGGCTGGCGCTGGTCTTCGGCGAGACCATCAACGCCGATGACGGGATCGGCTTTCTGCTCAACCGCGCACGGGAGTTCTTCCAGACCGATGTGATCGTGGTCTGCCTGATCGTCTACGCCGCCCTCGGCCTGCTCGCCGATTTCATCGTCCGCACTCTGGAGAGGCTGCTGCTGCAATGGCGACCGAACTTCACCGGCAAGTGAACTCCCTGGAGAAGGAGTTGAGGGGGCAGGAGTTGGCGCGGGAGACGGGCGACGAGAGCGGCGGTGCCGCGGTGCGGGTGCGCTCGCTGACCCGCTCGTTCGACGGCCGCGCGGTCATCGACAACCTCCGACTCGACGTTCCGGCGGGCGAGTTCGTGGCGCTGCTCGGCCGCAGCGGCTGCGGCAAGTCCACGCTGCTGCGGGTGCTCGCCGGGCTGGACCGGGAGATCGAGGGCGAGGTGCTGGTGCCGCGCCGCAAGGCCGTCGCCTTCCAGGCGCCCCGGCTGATGCCCTGGAAGCGGGTCTGGCGCAATGTGCTGCTCGGGCTGCCCGGCCGCCCCGGGCGGGCCGTGGCCGAGCGGGCGCTGAAGGAGGTCGGTCTCGGGCATCGCGTCGACGCCTGGCCCAAGACCCTCTCCGGCGGTGAGGCCCAGCGCGCCTCGCTGGCCCGTGCGCTGGTGCGCGAGCCCGATCTGCTGCTGCTGGACGAGCCGTTCGGCGCGCTGGACGCACTCACCCGGATCACCGCCCAGCAGCTGGTGGCCGAGCTGTGGCAGCGGCGCGGCTGCGCGGTGCTGCTGGTCACGCATGACGTGGAGGAGGCGCTGCTGCTCGCCGACCGCGTCCTGGTGATGGACGGGGGCGTCATCGCGCATCAGGTCCGGGTGGACCGGGACCGGCCGCGCGACATCGCCGATCCGCTCCTCGCCGAGCTGCGCACCGAGCTCCTGGACCGACTGGGTGTGAAGGCGCCCGAACCGGCCGTCCACAAGGTCGCCTGACGGCCGCCTGGCCCCTCCCGAACCGCCAAGCGCGTTCCGAACTTCTCCGGAACTACCCGTACCTCCCGTACCTCCCGAACGGACCCTGCTGACATGAGACGGCGTATCGTCCCCGCCCTGTCCCTCCCCTTCGCCCTGCTGCTGTCCGCCTGCGTCAGCTCGCACGCGCAGAACAACTCCGGTTCCTCCGGCAACACCGATGGCAAGGGCGATGTGACCCTCAACGTCGGTGACCAGAAGGGCAATGACGAGGCGGTGCTGCGCGCCGCCGGGCAGCTCAAGAACCTCCCCTACAAGATCAAGTGGTCGACGTTCACCTCCGGTCCGCCGATCCTGGAGGCCGTGAGCGCCAAGGCCGTGGACATCGGCGGGGTCGGCAACACCCCGCCGGTCTTCGCCGCGGCCGCCAAGTCCCGCATCAAGGTCGTCGCCGCCAAACACGGCACGGCCGACGGGGAGGCGATCCTGGTCAAGAAGGGGTCGCCGGTGAAGAGGACGGCCGATCTCAAGGGCAAGACCGTGGCGGTCGCGCAGGGCAGCTCGGCCCACTACCAGCTGGTCGCCTCGCTCGCCAAGGCCGGGCTCTCGATCAAGGACGTCAAGGTCAGCTTCCTGCAGCCCGCCGATGCCCTGGCCGCCTTCAGCCGCGGCAAGGTGGACGCCTGGGCCGTCTGGGATCCGTACACCTCCCAGGCGCTGCGCCAGTCGGACGCGCGGGTCGTCACCACGGGCCAGGGCGTGGTCAACGGCCTCAACTTCCAGGTGGCCAACCCCTCCTCCCTCGAGGACGAGAAGAAGGTGAAGGTCATCAAGGACTATCTCGGGCGGCTGCGCCGGGCCCAGGACTGGGTCTACAAGCACCCCGAGGAGTGGGCCAAGGTGTGGGGCAAGGAGACCGGGCTGCCGTACCAGGTGGCGCTGGACTCGGTGAAGCGGACCAACGGCACCCGGGTGTACGTCGCCGTCGACAAGCCCGCCATCGCCTCGGAGCAGGAGATCGCGGACACCTTCGCGAAGCTGAAGCTCACCCCGCGCCGCTATCAGTTCGCCGACTATGTGGACACCCGCTTCAACGGCGATCTGCCGCCCTCCACCACCGCACCGCGCACCTATGGAAAGGGATCCTGAGGACACCCCTTTTGGGGAGCGCCGCATCGGGTAAGCGCGTGGAAGCCGCCAACCGCGCGATACCTACCCGATGAAACGAGGTGAGCGTCATGCACACCGCCACGGCCCAGCGGACGGCCGCCGCGCCGTCCGCGGTGCGGGAGACCCTGGAATGCCGCCCCGAAGCAGCCGCGCGCGCACGACACCTCACCAGCACCTTTCTGGAAGCCTTGCGCCCGGCGCCCGATCAGGGCGCCGCCGACGCGGTGCTGCTGGTCGTCTCGGAGCTGGTCACCAATGCCGTACGGCACTCGGGCGGCCGGTTCTGCTCGCTGCGCGTGTCGGCCGACCCTGACGCCATCACCGTCGCCGTCGGCGATGCCAGCAGCGTACCGCCGCACCTGCGCACTCCGGATGTCCGCGGCGAGGGCGGCGGGTTCGGCTGGCCGATGATCAGCGGCTTGGCCACGGCCACGACCGTCAGCGAGGAGCCGGGGGGCAAGACCGTGAGCGCGATCTTCGCCCGAAGAGGACGGGTGTCGGGGCGCGCCGCCGCGCCGACATCGAGCTGACCCCCTCTCCGTGCCCTCGCGTGACGTCATCGCCACCTGGCCCGTCCCCTTCTAGCCCGTCCCCGTCTCCGTCCGCGCACGGTCCACGGCCACGGCGATTCCGTCGAGGACGCGTTCGAGGCCGAAGACGAAGTCATGGTCGGTCGCCGGATCGTCGTACGCCCCGTCGGGCGCCGCCTCGAACAGGCCCGAGGAGAACAGCAGCGCCACCTGCGGAAAGCGGTCCGGGGTGATGAGCCGCGCCAGGGTCCTGCCGTAGGCCCGCTCGGTCTCCTCCTGGCTCAGCCCCGTTTCGCTCCTGCCCTGCGCGTGTTCCTGGGACAGCAGGGAGGCGTGGCGCACATAGCCGCTGAGCAACGTCAGACTGCCGACCTTCGCGGCCCAGTCCAGCTCCGTGCCGCTCAGCGCGCTCAGACCCGCTTCCATCCAGGCGATCTCATGAGGCCCCACCGGCGGCCCCGCGATGGGGAGGCGGGGGAGCCAGGGGCGGTCGTGGTGGACCAGCCGCTGGGCGACGGTCCACTGCCGTAGCCCCTCCCGCCACCGGCCCGGCGCGGTCTCGACCTCGGGCGGAGAGCCGAGCGCCAGGTCCCGCATGAGGACGAGGAGCTCGTCCTTGGATCCCACGTGGCGGTAGAGGGACATCGGGGAGACGCCCAGCTCCTTCGCGATCTTCGGCAGCGTCGCACCCGCCAGCCCGTCGCGGTCCGCCAGTTCCACCCCCGTCCGCACCACGCGCTCGGTGTCGAGCGCCGCGGGCCGGCCGAGGCCCGAGGCCGGGACCGGGAGCCTCCACAGGCGGGCCAGCTCGGCGGGCGCCTCCTCCTGCTCGGCCGACATGGCGCTTCTCCTTCTCGTACCTCGGTTGCTCACCAGGTACATCATGGCCTACCGCTACTTAGTATCTGCCATATAGATTATTGCCTATACTAAGCCGGATGCCGAGGGCTCGCCCCTGCTCCCTGCCCGCTGGGCCCTCATGTCAGGACGGAGAGAGATCCAGGTGACAGCCATAACGCAGTCCCATGCCCCGGGCCCCGCACGGGGCCCTGTCCGCCGGACCGAACGGGCCCTGGCCCCCGATCTGGCCCGGGGCTCCATGCTGCTGTTCATCGCGCTCGCGAACGCCGCGGTGTTCACCTTCGGCAACCAGCCGGGCGCCGAGGCGTCGCCACACGGCTGGGAACGCCCGTTCAACCTCGCCATGTTCGTCTTCGTGCACGCCCGCGCCTATCCGATGTTCGCCGTGATGTTCGGCTACGGGCTGGTGCAGCTCACCCGCAGACAGGACGCGGAGGGGTCCGGGCCCGGCGCGGCCCGCTCGGTGCTGCTGAGGCGCAACGCATGGCTCGTCGCCTTCGGCCTCGTCCATGCCACGCTGCTCAACTTCGGTGACTTCCTGGGGGCTTACGGCATCGTCGGCATCCTCTTCACCCTGCTGCTCCTGCGCCGCGGCGAGCGCGTGCAGCGCGTCGTGCTGTGGTTGTGGGGCTGCACGGCGGTGTACGCCGCCGCCCTGGGTGCCGTGGCCGTGTACCGAGCCACGCACGGCGGCTCGGGGTCCGCCGCCGTGCCGACGGACGATGTCGATTCGCTCTCGGCCCCCGACTACCTCACGTCCGTGGCCGACCGGCTCGGCGAGTGGCCGATCCACACGCTGACCGTGCTGCCGTTCATCGTGATCGTCTGGCTGGGGGCGTGGGCCGCGCGGCGTGGCGTCCTGGAGGACCCGGCCCGCCACCGGCGGCTGCTGGTCCGCACCGCGGTGGTCGCACTCGGCGTCGCCTTCGCGGGCGGGGTCCCGATCGGCCTGGTCAGCGGCGGCTTCGTGCATGTCGACGACGCCACCGCGGACGCGTTCCTGAGCCTGTACGAAGTGAGCGGCCAGTTCGGCGGCCCGGGATATGTGGCGCTCTTCGGGCTCCTCGCCCTGCGCCTGTCGAAGGCCCGCTCCGCCGCGCGGCGGAAGCTTCCCGTGGAGGTGCTGGCGGCCCTCGGCCAGCGGTCGCTGAGCGGCTATCTGTTCCAGTCCCTCGCGTGGGTGGTGCTGCTCTCCCCCTTCGCGCTCGCGCTCGGAGAGCGGACCGGCAGCCCGACGCTCGCCGCGTGTCTGAGCGCCGTGCTGGTCTGGCTCGCCACGGTGGCCGGGGCCCATCTCCTGCAGCGCCGGTCACTTCCGGGGCCCGCCGAGAAGCTGCTGCGCAGGCTTACGTACGGCCCCCGATAGCCGAGCGCCATGCGTATCGCGCACACGGCGACGCCGAGGGCCGGCCGCCCCAGAGGCGACCGGCCCTCGGTGTTCAACCGCCTGCGTTCACACCGCCCGCGGTCAGCCGCCGATGTTCACATCGATGCAGGCATAGAAGGCGTTGGCGGTGTCCGCGATGTTCCAGACCGCGAGAACCTTCTGCTTGCCCTTCAGGCCGCCGAAGTCCACCTGATGGGTGACGGTCTCGCCCGGCTGCGCCCCGCCGTCGTCGACCTCCGCGACCTTCTGGCCACCGACGTAGTACTGCCAGGTGTTGGTCGCGTGACGCGCGGTCAGTTTCCAGGTGAAGTCGGCCTTGGACGGGATGGGCGTGACCGCCCAGCCCTTGCTGTCGTCGTCGAGTTCGGCGAACTTCGCATTGCCGCCGCTGCAGCTCGTCAGCCCCTTGGGGCCTTCGACGCTCTGCGGCTCGTACTTGATGTCGCCGCAGGCCACGGTCCCGGCCGCACACTGGGCCTGGCGGCTCGGCGGAGTGGAGATGTAGCCGTGCGCGCCGGCCTCGCTCGCGGGGAGGCTCAGGGCGACCAGGGGGGCTATCCCCGCGCCGACGACAACCGCCAACTTTCGTTTCATGTTCATGCCAACTCCTTCGCGGCGAGGCCCCACGCCAGACGGGAAGTCCTTGCCGAAGGTGAGGATGTGGGGGGATGTGGGGGGTGGCTGCACGGAACGCTTCATCGGCCGCAAGGGGCGGCCGTGAATCAGCGCCGCACTAGGTCTAGACCATACCGTCTGTCCGTTCACGGTCAAGACATGAGACGGAAGTGGTCTGGTCCACTGTCATCCCCACCGATGTCACCGCCCCGGCCCGGGAATCGGGCCGGGGCGCGCGGGAGTCGGAACGAGAGGAGTCGGAACGAGAGGGCGGTCAGGAGGAGAGGGCGGTCAGGAGGAGAGGGCCGTCAGGACGAGAGGGCCGCCAGCCGTCGCCGGTCGTGGGGAGAGGAACGCCGGTCCAGGCGCTCCTCCAGGCGATCCCGGGCCGCCTCGCACCGGCCCGCGGACACCAGCGCGTACAGCAGGGCCTCCTCCACGACCTCGCGCTGCGCGGCGCTGCCGCCCACAACGGGGAGCCGTGGCAGGAGGCGCTCCAATCCGCGTGCCGCGTCGGTCCAGCGCTCTTCCAGGATGTCCTCGAACGCCGCGCACAGCGGGGCGATGACACGTCGCTGCACCTCGTCGGCGCGCAGGGCGTGGACTCGCAGCCGTCGCAGCCCCGGCAGGTCGTCCGCGGCGGTGAGGGCGATGGCGGAGTGCAGGGCGACGAACGCGGTGGCCGGACGCTCCAGGACGTCGGCGGGCGCCGTGTCCAGGACGTCGCCGATCGGGAACGGGCCCTGCCACGCGCCCGCCAGCCGGGCGCGCCACAGCAGGGAGCCGGAGTCGACCAGGGCGCGGACCCCGTCCACCTTCCCCGGCGACAACTGCTCCGCCCACCGGCGGCGGACCGCCGCCGCGTCCTCGAGGGCGAGTTCGTGCAGGGCGGCGTGCCAGGAGAAGTGCGCGCGGTGTGTTCCGCCCCGGCCCTGGTGGGCCAGCCATCGCTGAAGTCGCTCACGGCCCGCCTGGTGGTCGCCGGATTCGTACGTCACGTGGGCGAGGGCGTGCATGGCGTGGCCGGAGGCGGGCTCGGCGGCCAGGGCCCGCTCGGCCAGCGCTCCGGCCTCGTCGTAACGCCCCTGCTCCTGGCGCATGAAGGCGAGCAGGGAGGTGTGGAACCAGCCTCCCCCGTGCGCCGGGGCGGTGCGCTCGACCACGCGGAGCGCGGTGGTGCCGTCGAGATCGCGCAGACCGGAGAAGGCGATGGTGGGCACGGCGACGGCGAGCGCCAGCGCGTCACCCGGGTACTCCTCCAGGTGGCGCAGGAGGGCGGCGTCGCCATCCGCGGGCGGGTCCAGGACGCGGCGGGAGACGACGTCCACGAAGGAGCGTTCGAAAGTGTCGGCGCGCTCGCGCACCGCGCGCCGGGCGTCGGCCAGGGCGCGCGAGACATCCACGTCGGCCCCGCACTCATGGCCGATGAGCGCGAGCGCCGCATGGCCGACGGCGAATCCGGGGTCGAGCGCCACGGAGCGGCGGAGCGCCTGTGCGGCCCCGGCCCGGACCTTCAACAGCCGGTCCACGCCGAGGCGGTAGGCGGTGGCGGCGGCCGCATGGGTGCTGAGGGGGAAGCCCGAGGTGTCCGTCGGCCGACGTGTCCGGCGCCGGACGGCGCCGCCGGTGGCGGGGAGCACGGGGGCCGTCCACGGGTCGAGGACGGCCTCGGCGATGGTGGCGGCCTGCGCCCGGATCTCCGGGATGGCGGTGGTTTCCCACAACTCGCCGCGGCGGGGCGCGCCGAGGGTCCACAGGGGTCGTGTGGTGCCGCCGTCGGCGCCGCGCAGCCGTCCGTGGTCGGTGGCGACGCCCATGCTGAGCGGGCCGGGCAGCGCGGCGCCCTGGTCGAGCAGGCTCCGCCACAGCGGGTCCGCCGTGTCGGAGAGCCGCAGGCCCGGCCCCGTACAGTCCACCACCCAGCCCACGGGCAGCGTGCGCGGGCCGTCGGCGGTGGTGAGGGAGACCGTCAGGGAGCCGTCGGGCCGGGTCGAGGCCGAGGCGAGCCGCCCCTGGTACGTCCGCATCCGCCGGGTGCGGCGCATGCGCCCGACCGCCTCGGCGGTGGCCGGGGGCATGCGGTGGCGGTGGGTGTTCCACAAGGAGCCGTCCCGCTCCACGAACTCGGCCCGTTCCGCGGTGGACATCGACGCCCAGATCTCGGCCGTGACCGGGCGCAGCCCGTCCACCGCGGGCCGCCAGTCGCCGTGGGTGCGCAGCACACGGCCGATGTGCTGACGCACCGCGGCCCGCAGCGCGGCCAGGGAAAGACCGCGCAGTGGCGTCGCACACGCGGCGGCGGGCAGCGGGTCCACGGCATGCGCCTGGGGCAGCCTTCCGCCACGGGACACGCTGTGCACCGTACGGCCGGGGCGGTCGAGCGTCATGGCGATGTCCACCGAGGTCAGCCCGGTGCCGACGAGGAGTACATCCTCTTTCTGCCCGTCCTGGAGGGCGGCGTCCAGGGCGCCCGGCGCCCAGGGGTCGGCGATGAAGCGGTCGTTGCCACGCAGGTCCTCGGGGGCCCAGGCGGCGGTGGCGCGGGACGGCCCGGTGGCCAGCACCACGCGGTGCGCCTCGACGGTACGGCCGTCGGCGAGCTCCAGCCGGGCCCGCGGGTCCCCGCCGGGGAGGGTGGTCCAGTGGCAGCCGGTGGCCCGGGTGCGCAGTCGGCGGACGGTGACGACGCCCTGGGCCGCCATGATGGCTCGGCCGAGGGTGTCGGCGAGGTAGGCGCCGTAGCGGTAGCGCTCCGCGAAGTCGCCGCTCCGCACGCCCGGTTCACCGTGGTGGCACAGCCACCGCACGAAGTGTCCGGGATCGTCGGGGTAGCAGCTCATCTTGCCGGCCGGCACATTGAGGCGGTGGCGCGGGTCGAGGGTGGAGTAGGCGATGCCGCGACCGGCCTCCGGGGCCGGGTCGATCAGCAGGAGTTCGAACGGGACACGGCGGCGTGCCGCGGTCTCGCAGAGCTGGATCGCCACCAGCGCGCCGGCGGCCCCCGCCCCCACGATGGCGACCGTCCTCGTACACGGCCCTGACGTGCTACACGGCTCTGGCGATGCCATGTGATACCTCCTGCTTCCCCGGAACCGGCGGCGGAGCAGAACCGATGCCCCGCTCACGCAACCGGTACCGTAGCCATCTAAGTTCACCAATTCAATGAACTTGGTGAACTCATGGCGGAACAACGAGGCGCCCTTGGCGCCACCAGGGTGGATGCCCAAGCCGGTGGTATGGGGCCCGGCCCCATGAAACGGACGTGCGTGATAACTTGCCCAGGTGCGGATCACAGCCAAGTCGGACTATGCCGTCCGGGCGATGGCCGAACTGGCGGCCGCGGAGGGCTCAGCCCTGACCGCCGAGCAGGTGGCGACCCGGCAGGACATTCCCCTGCGTTTCCTCTTCGGCATCCTGCGCGAGCTGCGCCTGGCCCACCTGGTGCGCAGTGTGCGGGGCCCGGAAGGCGGATATCTGCTGGCGCGCCCGGCGAAGGAGATCACCCTCGCGGACGCGATCCGCGCCATCGACGGCCCGCTGGCCAACGTGCGGGACGTGGGCCTCAGCGGTCTGGAGTACCCGGGAGCGGCGGCGGTGCTCCCGGATGTGTGGCGCGCGGTGCGGGCGAGTCTGCGGCAGGTGCTGGAGAAGACCACCTTCGCGGATCTGGCCGCCGGGGAACTGCCCCCGCTGGTCCGGGAGCGGGCGCGCGAATACCTCGACGACGTCCGCCACTACGACACGTGACCGGCCGGGGCTGACGGCGTCGGTCCCACCAATCCCCCGCCCCCGGGCCCGCGTTGGGCGTTCGCGGGAGCGGGGAGGAAATCGTTCGCCCGGCGGGCCGCGCGGTGCTAGCTTGCGGCCGTGGATCTCTTCTCACGCTCGTGGACGGCATTGCGCACGGCGGTCGCCGAACTCCCGGACGAGGACTTCGCACGACCCTCCGGCTGCGCCGGCTGGCTCGTACGGGACCTGGTGTGCCACCTGGTCATCGACGCCCAGGACGTCCTGATCACCCTGGCGACCCCCACCGACGCGGAACCGACGCGCGACGCGGTGACCTACTGGGAGGTGGCCGACACACCGCCGACCGGCGACGACCCGCTCGACGCGCTGATCGTCCGGCTGGCCGCCGCGTACGAGGACCCGTGGCTGCTGAAGTTCCACCTCGACGACGTGGGCTCCGCCGCCGGACGCGCGGCCGGGCTCGCCGACAAGGCCCTCCGGGTCAGCACCCGCGATGTGGTGCTCACCGCGGGCGACTACCTCTCCGCGTACGTCATGGAGTGGACCCTGCACCATCTCGACCTGATCGCCCACCTCCCGGGCCTGGCGGAGCCTCCCGCCGAGAGCCTCGCCGGGGCGCGCGAGATGCTGGAGAGGATCGCCGGGGCGGCGTTCCCCGCGTCGTGGTCCGACAAGGACACGCTGCTGGTCGGCACCGGGCGACGCGCCCCGACCGCCGAGGAGCGGGCCGACCTGGGCGAACTGGCCACGAAGCTTCCGCTCGTCCTCGGATAGTCCGGCCCTCCGGCCGGAGGGCGCGGCGCGCGGAGCTGGGATCAGCGGGTGTCCCGGGCCGCCGGGTTGCCCTGGTGGGTGAAGGCGGCCCAGAGGTGGATGTGGTCGAGGTCGGTGCGGGTGGCCTCGCCGCGGAGTTCGCCGCGGAGGGCGGCCGGGGGCTCGCGGCGCGGGTTGAGCATCCAGAGCTGGGCGGCGCGCAGGGCGTCCACCGGGGCGAGGCCGTGTGTGGTGACGAAGTCGTGGAAGACGGCCATCATCAGGGCCGTCGGGGCGTCGTTCACGGCCCAGCGCGAGCCGATCACATCGGCCGCGCCGCGGGCGACGAGGGCGGTGGACAGGGTCAGGGCCTCGTCGTGGTCGCGGGTGCTGAGGTCCGTCTCACAGGCGCTGAGCACCACCAACGGGCCTGCGGCGCCCGGCCGTTCGGTGGCGGCGCCGTCCAGGATGCGGGCCACGGTCAGGCGTCCGGCGTCCTCGGGACCGGTCGGCGGGGCGGCGAGCCGGAGTGCCGAGCGCGTGGGGTCCGGACCGGCCAGGGCGTGGCAGCAGATGTGCAGCACGGCCACCGGTGAGCCACCACCGGGCAGGGCGGCGAGGATGTCCTCGGGTGTCCCCGGCGCGTCGCTGACGTCGGCCGTGGGGAACTCGCCGTACCGGAGGCCGTCGGGGTAGCAGGCCGTGTGCAGCGCCTCCGCCTCGATCTCGGCCCATACGAGGCTGAGTTCGGGGTCGGCGACCAGGACCTGCCCGGCGGTGGCGGGCAGCCGGTCCCGGGCCGCGGCCCGCAGGAACTCGGCGCCGGAGGGGGCGTAGCTGAGCACCGCTTCCTCGCAGGCGTACCGGTGCTCGCGCCCGTCGCTCCCGTACGGGGTGCGGGCCGCGTGCCAGGCGACGGCGCCGAGGGGGCCGCACGGCACCAGCACGATCCGCGGCGGCCGGTGGAGCGGGCCCACGGCGGCCAGGACGGGGCCCATCGCGGCGGGCCAGGCCCAGTCGCACAGCTCGCGCAACGCCGCTTCCCACTGCCCGTCCCACTCCGTCCGACGGCCCGGATCGGCCGTGGCGCCGGCGGCTGTTCCCGAACGCCGGGCGGTGACGTCGAGGTAGCGCTCCAGTGGCGGGCTGCCAGGGGTCAGCAGCGGCAGCTTCAGGACGGCGGGCTGCGCCTCGTCGGTGCCGGGGCGGACGATCAGGGCGAAGCCGGGCATGCCGGGGCGCTGCCCGGGGACGAGGTGGACGAGCGCGTCGGCGCCCGCGGCGGTGAGCCCGGCCCTCAGTGTCCTCAGGTCCGGTTTGCCGAGCAGTTTCGAGGCGTCCGCGCCGCTGCCGGCGCCCAGCGCCTCAAGGGCCCTGCGGCGCAGGCTGCCGGGGATCTGCGGCCCGGTGGCCCGGCCCGGCAGCGCGCCCCCGGCGTCGAGGTGGAGCGGGTCCGCGGCGGCCTCGGCGCGCCACTGCCGGGCCAGCTCCGGGTACCCCCGGGCTTCGAGGAGTTCGGGAATGCCACGGGACGCGGCGGCGGCCCGCAGCACCAGCGCCCGGCCCAGTTCCAGCGCGTCCACCGCTTCGGCCGGGCGGCCGCACACGGTGGCCCAGTAGGCCAGCCACAGCGCCTGTGCCGACGCGAAGCGGGCCACGAACAGGCCGTGCTCGGAGCCGAGTTGGAGCAGGACGTCGGCGGACAGCCTGGCCAGTGCCTCGCCTCTGGCGGCCAGGGCGGCCTCGCGGTCCGCGGCGGCGCGCGGACCGCCCCGCCCGCGGCGCAGCCAGTGGGCTTCGGAGAGCTGGGTCAGGGCGTCCGCGGTGTGCGGCAGGCCATCGCCCCGGACGATCAGCTCGCGGACCCGGGACAGCTCGGTGACGCAACTGTCGAGCAGGTCCGGGTCGTCGAGGCGGCGGGCCGCGTCCAGCAGGGCCCGGCCGAGCTGATACCGCAACCGGAGTTCCTGGTGGGGAGTGGGCTGCGGTCCCTCGAGGACCCGGTGGACCTCCGCGATGGCCTCGTCGGCGGCGTCCCGGCCGGGCTCGATCATGATCAGCTGGGTCAGCGCGGAGGCGCGCAGGGCGGGGAAGTACCCTGCGAGCATGGGGGCGATCCCCCGTGGGTCGGTCTCCACCACCTCCCTCAGATACCGGGCCGCGGCGCGGAATTCGGCCGGATCCCGGGTGAGGGCGGCCTGTTCCCGATGGACCTCGGCCAGGGTGGCGGCGAGGGCGAAGCGGTTCTCCTGGTCGGGCGGCAGGACGGCGTACAGGCCCGTCAACTCCTCGACCAGGCGCGGCAGTACGCCGAGGTCCCCGCTGCGGCGGGCCAGACCCAGCTCGTGCTGGGCGGCGAACACCACCGTGTTGAGCGTGCCCGTGGGCGGCACCGAGCCCTCGCGGTCGTAGGCGGCGCGCACTTCCCTGGCCATCGTCAGGGCGGCGTCGGCGGCCCGGAGGCCGCCGCCGAGCGTGGCCGCCTCGTGGAGGCGCCCGGCCATGCCGATGGCCAGGGCACGGCGGGCGGCCGCGGCCTTCTCGCTGTCCGCGGACAGCGAGTCGGTGATCTCGCGGAGCCGGGCGGCGCTGGTCTCCAGGTGTGCCAGATCGCCGGTCTGGGACACCCGTACGGCATCGACGAGGGTGGCAAGCTGCTGCTCCAGGCCGACGTGCTCCGGGCCGCCGGGACGGTCGTCGGGGTGCGGCCCCGGCTCCGACATGGCCTCGTCCACCTCGTCGAAGTCCATCGTGCCGGGCACCAGGAAGTTGGCCCACACCAGCAGGATGGCGTGCAGCTTGGCGAGGCGGGCCCGCTCGGGGATGCGCGGGGGCAGCTCCCGCAGCGCCCGCCGGATGGCGTCCGCGCCGCGACGGACGCCCTGGGCCAGCGCCCGGGGGTCGCCCTCGCCCGACCTGAGCCCGGTCAGCAGCTCGCGCAGGGTTGCGAAGGCCGGTCGGTCCAGGCCCAGGGCCGCCACTTCCGCGTGGGCCTCCTCGGGGGAGATCGCGGTGCGGTCGACGGCCCGGTACAGCCACACCAGGAGCTCCGTGAACCGCGGTATGTCGTCCGTGGCCCAGCCCAGCACGCCCCGGACGGCCTCGGCGAGCGGGTCGCCGACGTGGTCACCGGCATCGCCGTCGCCGTGGCGCCGTTCCTCGTCCACCCCGCGCTCCTCCCCCGTGTCCTGTCCCCCGTGCGCTCTCCCCCGTGTCCGAACCGCGCCCTCAGGCGTCCGGCAGCACTCCCGGCCGGAACTTCTCCACGCCCACGACGCGGTGGACATGGTGGGGCTCGATGTAGACCGCCACCCGCACCTCGCCGGGGGCCAGCCAGGGGAACGTCTCCGTGCCCAGGTACTTCCGCGCGAGACGGTCCATCACCCGTACGGCCGGATCGCCCTCGACGAAGCGGACGGCGCTGCCCCGGATCTCCACCCGGTGATACGGGTCCTCGGTGTCCATACAGCACAGCGACACGCGGGGATCACGCCGGAGGTTCTCCTCCTTGACCCGGCCCGCCGAGGTGTTGATCACCACCAGGCCGTCCTCCAGATCGGCCCACATCGGCGTCAACTGCGGCGAACCGTCCGGGTTCAGCGTGGCCACCTGCCAGAACCGGGGTTCCCGAAGCCAAGTGCGTGTGATCTCGTCCAGCGTGGCAGCCATGCGGTCTCGCTCCTCTTTCGTGGGCCAAACCGTCAACGCATACCCTGACCACCGGGGTTCCGAACACCCGGAGTCGGGGAAGTGCTGCCGCACACCACCGGCACTCCGTATGCTCACAGCATGATCGATGTGCCGCTCTCCGCGCTGGAAGTCGCCATGGTCCAAGCTGGTACGCGAGCCGTGGACACGCTACGTGACACCACCGCCTTCGCCCAGCGTCTCGACGCCCTCGGCTACCGCCGGCTCTGGTACGCCGAGCACCACCACTCCCCCGCCATCGGCGCCTTCCCGCCCGTGGTCCTGACCGCCCACGCCGCCGCGTCGACCTCGGCCATCCGGCTGGGCTCCGGAGGCGTACTGGCCCCCAACCACGCCCCCATCATGCTGGCGGAGCAGTTCGGCACCCTCGCCGCGCTGCACCCCGACCGGATCGACCTGGGCATCGGCCGCGGTCCCGGCACCTTCGACGAGGCCACGGCCCGGGCGCTGCGGCGTGGCGCCGGTCCGACGACGGACGACGAGTACCTGGACGATGTGGCGGCGACGCTGCGGTTCCTGGTCGAGGAGGTCGCGCTCGGCACGCTCCCGGAGCCGTGGCTGCTGGCCTCCAGCAACGCCGGTGCGGCACTCGCCGCCGAGCTGGGCCTGCCCCTCGCCTTCGCCCATCACATCCGCCCCGACAACACCCTCGCCGCGCTCGACCACTACCGTGCGCACTTCTCCCCCTCCCCGTGGTGCGAGAGCCCCCGGGTGCTGGTGTGCGTGGAAACCATCTGCGCCGAGACCGAGGACGAGGCCAAGTGGCTGGCGGGCCCGATGAACGTCGTCAAGGCCGGGCTCCTCAAGGGGCACAGCGAGGTCCCGTTCCCCTCGCCCGAAGAGGCGTCGGCGCATCCGTTCACCGCGGAGGAGCGGGCGGGGGTCGCGGCGTTCGGGGCCCATCAGGCGTACGGCACTCCCGAGACGGTCCTCGGCCGTCTGGCGGAGGTGGCGAAGGCGACCGGCGCGGAGGAGTTGATGCTGGTCACACCGGTCTACGCGCTGGCCGCACGCCTGCGCTCCTACGAACTCGTCAAACGGCACGCCGCCCTGCCGTAGGCGACTCACAAGAATCACACAAGACCGCCTCCTACGGTTCCCGGCGACGAAGACGCACAACTCGTAGGAGGTTGCGCCATGTTCGGCAGTCGCCGTCCACGTGTCCTCGCCGCCCTGTGTGCGGCCCTGGCCGTCGCGATGTTGGCCTCGTGTGACAGAGGGGTGAACACGGCCGAAGGTGCCACCTCTGACACCGACGCCTCGGCTTCCGGCAAGAAGCCCAACATCGTGTACGTCCTCACCGACGACCTGTCATGGAATCTTGTGAAGTACATGCCGCACGTACAGGAGATGCAGAAGAAGGGGACGACCTTCAGTAACTTCTTCGCCACCGACTCGCTGTGCTGCCCGTCGCGTACATCCATCCTCACCGGTCAATTCCCGCACAACACCGGTGTCTTCACCAACAGCGGCGACGACGGAGGCTACCGCGCCTTTCTGAAGAACGGCAACGAAAAGAAGACCTTCGGGCCCGCGATGCAACGCGCCGGCTATCGCACCGGATTCATGGGCAAGTACCTCAACGGATATCAGCCGGGTGACAAGAACGGCACCGACAAGCCCTATGTGCCCGCCGGCTGGGACGAGTGGGACGTCGCCGGGGAGGGCTACCATGAGTACAACTACGAGCTGAACGAGAACGGCAAGGTCGTGCCCTATGGCAAGGACCCCCAGGACTATCTGACGGACGTCCTGTCGAAGAAGGCCACCTCGTTCATCGGCTCCTCGGCGGAAGAGAAGAAGCCGTTCATGCTGGAGGTGGCCACGTTCGCACCGCACGGCCCCTACACGCCCGCGCCGCGCCACAAGGGCAAGTTCCCGGGGCTCAAGGCTCCGCAGACCGATGCCTATGACAAGGCGACCGTTAACGCGCCGGAGTGGCAGCGCTCATTGTCACCGCTGACATCGAAGGAAAAGCAGGGGATCGACCGGAATTTCGCCAAGCGAGCGCGCTCGGTCCAGGCGGTCGACGAAATGATCGGTCAGCTGGAGAAGACGCTCGAGGACAATGGCCTGGCGGACAACACCTATATCGTGTTCGGGTCGGACAACGGCTTCCACATGGGCGAACACCGGCTCCGCACCGGAAAGCAGACCGCCTACGACACCGATATCAACGTGCCGCTGATGGTCACCGGACCCGATGTTCCGGCGGGTAAGAAGGTGTCCCAGCTCGCCGAGAACGTCGACCTCAACCCGACCTTCCAGGACCTCGCGGGCGTGGATCCGCCGTCGGGCGTGGACGGGCGCAGCCTGGGCGGCCTGATGCACGGCCGGACCGAGGACGAGTGGCGCGATGCCGTCCTGGTCGAGCACCATAAGGCGGCGTCCAAGAAGGGCGATCCCGACGCGGCGCCCAAGAACGCGGGCGATCCACCGACCTACGCGGCGATGCGGACCGATGACTCCCTCTATGTCGAATACACCGATGGAGAGCGGGAGTTCTACGATCTGGACTCCGACCCCGAGCAGCTGACCAACCGGGAGGCGTCCCTCTCGGCCGGACAACGGGCCGCCCTGCACCGCACCCTCACCGCGCTCCAGAAGTGCAAGGGCGCGGAAAGTTGCCAGGACGCGTCCCGGACCGGGAGCAACAGCGACAGCTAGCGGCACCCCCGGCGTGGCGGACCCTCAACGGCCCGCCACGCCGGGGCATATGAACTCCACCCGGACCTCGTCGGCCAGCTTCAGCGCGCCCAGGAACGCGGTGTACGGCTTGATGCCCCAGGTGGACTGCGTGAAGGACGCCGAGCCGCGCAGCGTCCCGTCCGGATCGGCGCTCCCGTGCACCGTCACCGGGTGAGTCCGGCCCTTGATGGTGAGGTCGCCCGTGACCTCGAAGGACTCGGGCGTTCCGGTGATGTGGGTGGAGCGGAAGGTGATCGTGGGGTGCTCCGCGGTGTGCAGCTGCCCCTTGCCCTCCAGCGTCCGTTTGATGTCGGCCCGGTCGCCGTCGGTGAGTGGTTTCAGCCCGCCGGTCCCCTCCCGGACGTCGAGCGAGTCCGTCTCGATCGTCACGCTCACCGACGACCGCTCAGGGGCGCTCGCGGCAACCGCCAGGTCCCCGGACCATCGGGTGGCCTCCAGCGTCAGATCGTGCCCGGCCCTCCGGCCGAGCCCGGTACGGCTGGTCTTGATCAGCAGCCGGGCGTCCGGCGGGCCTATCCGATACGTTCCGTCGCTCAGGGTCATAGCACTCACCTCAGTGTCATGGCACTCACCTCAGTGTGCGAGAGCCGGGATGATACCGCCCGCGAGTACCGCTTCCCGCTGCCGGGGCGAGAGGCGGTGGCGGACGGTGTACTCCTCGTCCCGGGTCGCGTTGCGGACGCGGAGGGTCGGTTCGCCGCCCGGTGCGAGGGCGTCGCGCAGACCGGGCACATGCAGCCGGTCGTCGGGGCCGATCCGGTCGTAGTCGGCGGGGTCCTCGAATTCGAGCGGCAACACGCCGAAGTTGACCAGGTTCTGCCAGTGGATGCGGGCGTAGGACTTGGCGATGACGGCTCGCAGTCCGAGGTAGCGCGGGGCGATGGCGGCGTGTTCGCGGGACGAGCCCTGTCCGTAGTTCGCACCGGCGACGATGAGGTGCCCGGTGTCCTCCCGGACCGCCTCGGCGCGCCGTGGATAGTCGGGGTCCAGCCGGGTGAGGGTGAATCCCGCCAGCTTGGGGATGTTGGAGCGGTAGGGCAGGGCGTCCGCCCCGGCCGGGGAGATCTCATCGGTCGAGACGTCGTCGCCCGCCTTGAGGAGCACGGGGCCGTGAATGCTGTCCGGCAGCGGATCCAGCTCCGGCAGTGCGGAGATGTTGGGGCCGCGTACCAGCCGGACGCGTGCGGCCTCCTCCGGTGGCAGCGGTGGTTCCAGCATGGCGTCGTTGTTCGAGGGCGGGTCGGGCGCCTCCGGCGCGGGAGGGGCCGCCGCCGAGATGCGGTCGGCCCAGTCGCGCGGGTCAGCGATGGCGCCGGTCAGCGCGGAGGCCGTGGCGGTCTCCGGTGAGCACAGCCACACCGCGTCGTCCGCGGTGCCGGAGCGACCGGGGAAGTTGCGCGGGAAGGTGCGCAGGGAGTTGCTTCCCGAGGCCGGGGCCTGCCCCATGCCGATGCAGCCCAGACAGCCCGACTGGTGGATGCGGGCACCGGCGGCGATCAGGTCGAACGTCGCACCGCAGCGCGTCAGGTCCTGGAGGATCTCGCGGGATGTCGGGTTGATGTCGAAGCTCACCCCGGCCGGGACCTGGCGCCCGGCCACCATCGCGGCCGGGACGGCGAAGTCGCGGAATCCGGGGTTGGCGGAGGAGCCGATGACGGCCTGGGCGATGGGCTCCCCGGCGGCCTCCCTGACCGGCACGACGTTTCCCGGGGACGTGGGCCGTGCGATGAGCGGCTCCAGTGTCGACAGGTCGATCTCCTCGTCGAGGTCGTAGGAGGCGTCCTCCTCCGCGGTGATCTCGACGAAGTCGTCGCCGCGCCCCACCCCGTCGAGGAAGCCGCGCACCGCCCCGTCCGAGGGGAAGACGGTGGTGGTGGCGCCGAGTTCCGCCCCCATATTGGCGATGACGTGGCGGTCCATCGCGGTGAGGGAGGCCAGACCGGGCCCGTGGTACTCCAGGACACGGTGGACGCCTCCCTGCACTCCGTGGCGGCGCAGCAGCTCCAGGATCACGTCCTTGGCGCTGACCCACGGGGGCAGCTCCCCGGTCAGTCGGATGCCCCAGACCTTCGGCATGGTGAGGTGGAGCGGCCGTCCGGCCATGGCGAGCGCCACTTCCAGGCCGCCGGTGCCGATCGCCAGCATGCCCAGGGAACCGGCCGCACAGGTGTGCGAGTCCGAACCGGCCAGCGTCTTGCCGGGGGCGCCGAAGTGGTGCATATGGGTCGGGTGGGAGACGCCGTTGCCGGGCTTGGAGAACCACAGGCCGAACCGGCGGGCGGCCGAGCGCAGGAAGAGATGGTCCTCGGCGTTGCGCTCGTCGGCCTGGAGGATGTTGTGGTCGACGTACTGGACGCTGGCCTCCGTACGGACCCGGTCCAGGGCCAGCGCTTCCAGCTCCTGCATCACCAGCGTCCCGGTGGCATCCTGCGTCAGCGTCTGGTCCACCCGCAGCGCGATCTCCTCCCCCGGCTCCATCCGGCCGGACAACAGATGATCATCGATGAGCCGCTGGGTCACGGTGCCGTGCGCACGGGCACGGGGCAGTTCCATGAGCCACCGCCTTTCCGGGCGGAGCGTCCGGACCCTCCGGGCGCCCCACACCGGGTACCCGGTCCGCGCCGCGTCATCTTTTTTCCCGGCTCTTGACGAAAATCGATGGGGGTTCGCATGCTGTGCTCATGCCAACCAGCTCCGAGAACAGGTCGCCCATCCACAGACGCACATTGCTGGCCGGAGTCGCGGGTTCCCTGGGCGTGGCGGCGGGACTGCCCGCGGCCGCCGCCCAGGCATCGCCCCCGGAGGCCGCCGCGATGCGGCGGTACCCGTCGAACTGGCCCGACCTCGACCCCTACGGCCTCGCGGACACCCGCCCGGACCTGTGGCCGCGCGAGGACAACTCCTTCGTCCTCCCGCTCGAGCCGCGCCCCCGCGACCGGGAGCGCGGCCTGGTCTGGATGCGGGACACCTACGTCAACTGCTTCGTCGTGGACGGCCGCCCGGTCTACGTGGCCACGGGCACCACCCGCGTACCCGGGCTCACTGCCGCCGGCCCGTGGAACGACGGCATCTTCGTGTGGGTGGCCCCGTCCCTGCGGGGGCCCTGGAGGCTGGCCGACACGACCGGCATCCGGCCCGGCGCCGAGCGGGGGAAGGTGTGGTCGCCCGAGTTCGTCGGCGAGAACCGGCCCGGACGCACCGTCGTCGCCCCCTGGCAGGAGTACTGGTACGACGACCGGTTCGGCAAGCGCGGCCAGGTCTGGGCCCCGGAGCTGCACCACTTCCGCGGCACCTGGTACATCGTCGCGTGCATGGGCGACCACTCCCGGAAAGTCGGTTCGTTCCTGCTGGTGAGCGAGGGCGGCATCGAGGGCCCGTACCGGCTCGTCGAGGGCAACCTCGACAAGCCCTTCGGCGAACCGTTCATCGGAGGGCCGGAGTTCATCGAGCCCGGCGCGTACCACCACATCGACGGCAGCCTCTTCACCGAGGGCGACGACGCGTGGCTCGTGCTGCACAACAACCTGTACGCGACGTTCCGCGACGACATGGAGGACATCGTCCCGACGAGCGGCCTCCCGACGTTCCGGCAGCGGCCCTACTCCCCCGAGCCGTATCTCGAGGGTGCGTACGTGTTCAAGTACGAGGGCGCGTACTACCTCCTCCAGGCGGCGTGGAACCGGACGTCGGTCAATCCCGACGGCAGCACGCGCTACGCCTACGACCCGCCCGGTCCGGGCCGTGTGCAATACCACTACGACGCCGTCATCGCCGTCTCGGACAGCTTCGAGGGGCCGTACTCCAAGCGGTGGACCGCGGGTGTCGGCGCAGGCCACAACAACGTCTTCGTGGATCACGGCGGCCACCTGTGGGCCACGTTCTTCCGCAATCCGAACTTCGGCTACTGGTCCGACCCGTCGCGCATCGCCGACGCCGCCGTGCCCGGTGTCGTACGGCTGGAGTGGACCGGCCCGGAGGGTCGTCGCCTCTACGTCCGGCGCCGCCGGCGGTGAACGGCGGGGTGCTCGTCAGCGCCCGTCGCCGTCGTCCGTTTCGCTCGTGGTGCCGTCGGTGGCGACGACCTCCTCGTCCTTGTCGGTGTAGTCGAAACGGGCGAGCACACTGCGCATGGCCTCCACGCGCGCCCGCTTCTTGTCGTTGCTCTTGACCACCGTCCAGGGCGCGTGCTCCGTGTCCGTCTCGCGGAACATGGCGACCTTCGCGGCGGTGTAGTCGTCCCAGCGGCCCAGCGAGGCGATGGTCGGCTTCTCCAGCGCCACGACCCGCGCGCCACGCGGGTTGAGGTGACAAGCTCAGGCCAATTCTCGGCGAACTCGAGGCAAAGGCAGTACAAGGGCGACGCGCGCAGGTCGTGGGAATCGTTGTCGGCGTGGCGCAACCCTGGTGGATCGCCTGCTTCACCCGGTCGGACGCTGCCGCGCGGCCCCGCGCCGCGGGTCCGGCGAACGTTGAGGAGCCACAGCCCTCACGCGAAGACCTCAGGGAAGCGAGGACACCATGGCGGCCTCTCCGGCTCTCGGCTCCGGACGCGGACGGTTCCGGGCGCGCGGACGGCTCCGGTCACGCGTCGCGGCGGCCGGATGCGCCGTGGCGGTGTGCGCGGCGCTGATGGCCCCGGCCGCCGCGGAGGACGACGCGGCGGGCGGTAAACCCACGGTGGTCCTGATCCACGGCGCGTTCGCGGACGGCTCCAGCTGGAACGGTGTCATCCAACGGCTGGAGCGCCGCGGTTACCCCGTCATCGCCCCCGCCAACCCGCTGCGCGGCCTCACCACCGACTCCGCCTACATCGCCTCCGTACTGGACAGCGTCAAGGGCCCGATCGTGCTGGTGGGCCACTCCTACGGCGGCGCGGTCATCAGCACGGCCGCGGCGGGGAACTCCCGGGTGAAGTCGCTGGTGTACGTGTCCGCTCAGGCGCTCGACAAGGGGGAGAGCGGGCAGTCGCTGGCCGCCCGGTACCCCAGCGAGCTCGCCACCGCCATCAAGGCGGTCCCCTACCGGGCCGGTGGCGGGGCGCGGGGCACGGACCTGTACCTCAAGCGGGACAAGCTCCACCGGGTCTTCGCCGCCGACCTGCCCGCCAGTACGGCGAAGTTGCTGGCGGCGACCCAACGGCCCGCCAGTACGGCCGCGTTCTCGGAGAAGGCCAAGGTGGCGGCGTGGCGGCAGATCCCGTCGTGGTTCCTCGTCGCCCGGCAGGACAAGACCATCAACCCCCGGCAGGAGCGGTTCGAGGCCAAGCGCGCCCACGCGCACACGGTGGAGATCAACTCCTCCCACGTGGCCATGATCGCCCACCCCCAGGCGGTCACCGACCTCATCGTCAAGGCCGCCACGGCCACCGGTTCGGCCCGGCCGTCGCCCGCGGCCAACCCCTCCGAATCCCGCGCCAGGGCGGAGTCCCGGCCCGCCGACACGGCCGCCGCGTGGGTGACCGCGGGCGCGGCGGCGCTGCTCCTGGGCGGTGGCGCCGTCCTCGTCGGCCGCCGCCGACGCCGGCGTCCGCGCTGACCGACTGGCGGCGCCCGCGCTGACCGACTGCCGAGGACTGTTGTCGGCGCGAACCCCCTACAGCCATCCGCGCTCGCGGGCGATCCGCGCCGCCATATGGCGGTTCTCCGCGCCGAGTTTG
This sequence comes from Streptomyces yongxingensis, assembly GCF_055597465.1. Lineage (NCBI taxonomy): Bacteria > Bacillati > Actinomycetota > Actinomycetes > Kitasatosporales > Streptomycetaceae > Streptomyces > Streptomyces yongxingensis. The sequence continues at coordinate 9,204,788 of NZ_CM145717.1, read as the reverse complement.
GCCGCGGCAGCGGACAGGTAGTTGCGCACCGTCCCGCGCGACAGCCCGGCGCGGGACGCGATCTCCGCCACCGGTGCCCCGTCCTCGGCCAGCGACAGCATCTCCGCCTCGCGGGGAGTGAGGGGCGACTCGCCCGCGGCGATCGCGTCCGCCGCCAGTTCGTGGTCCACGTAGCGGCCGTCCGTGTGCACCGTACGGATGATCTCCGCCAGGCGCCGCGCGGACACCGTCTTGGGCACGAAGCCGCGCACACCCGCCGCCAGCGCCTGCTTCAGCGCCCCGGCCCCGGCGTGGCTGGTGACGATCATCGAGGCGCACTCCGGCACCTCGTCGCGCAGCCGCGCCGCCACCGACACGCCGTCACGTCCGGGCATCCGCATGTCCAGGACGGCCACGTCGGGGCGGTGTGCCCGGGCCATGGCCAGCGCCTCGTCGCCCGATCCGGCCTCCGCCACCACGGTGATGTCGTCCTCCAGCGCGAGGAGGGAGGCGAGCGCACCCCGGATGAGGTGTTCGTCGTCCGCCAGCAGAACCCTGATCATTCGCCCGCCTCCCACGGGATCCTCGCGGTCAGGCGGAAGATCCCGTCCGGGCGCCGCTCGGTGGCCAGGGTGCCGTCCACCTCGGCCAGGCGCTCGCGCAGCCCCGGCAGTCCGCTGCCGGTGCCCGGTCGGGGGTCCGCGTCCGCCCCGTCGTTCTCCATCAGCAGTGCCACCGAGCCCGCGACCGTGGCGCGCACCGACACCTCGCAGCGGGACGCGCCCTGTGCGTGGCGGAGCACGTTCGTCGTCCCCTCGCGGACCACCCAGCCGAGCGCCGTCTGCGTCTGCGCGGGCAGCCGCGCCGCCGGGCCGTTCTCGATCCGGCAGTCGATCCCGGCCGCTTCGAGGACCGACCGGGCCCCGGCCAGTTCGGCGTGCAGATCGGCGGTGCGGTAGCCGCGTACCACCGCGCGGATCTCCCGCTGGGACTCCTGCGCGATCCGCTGCACCTCCTCCATCTGGGCCACCGCTTCCTCCCGGCCCCGCCGCGCCAGCTCCACCGCGAGTTCGCTCTTCAGCGCCACCACCGCGAGGTTGCGGCCCAGCACATCGTGCAGATCGCGGCCGAAGCGCAGCCGCTCCTCCGCCACGGCGAGGCGGGCCTGTGTCGCCCGCGCCCTGGCCAGCTCCTCGATCAGCCGCACGCTCCACCCCGAGAGCCGTAGCGCGGTGGCCATGAACGGAACCATGAGCAAGCCGGCGCCGACCGCGAGGGCCAGCGGCTCGCCCGACAGCCCGCTCGCCGCCGCCGCGCCGAGCGCCACCACCGGCACCGCCCCGACCAGCACCGCCCCGGCGCGGCGCGGCAGCGCCAGCATCGGCGGGCCGGCGTAGTACATCAGCAGCCAGACCAGATACGGCGCCAGGTCCGCCTCGCCGATGCGGCCCGAGGCCAGTAGCGCGCAGCCCAGGGCGGCCATGGCCACGGTGACGGCGGCGTACAGCGCGACCAGCCGGACCGGGCGCGGTCCAGCGCCGAGGTAGTGGAGCAGGGCGGGGCGGGAGAGCAGCCCCTGGACGGCGACGTGCACCGTGCCCACGCCCGCCACCAGGGCCGACCCGAGCGGGCCGGCCTCCGTCATCACGATCCAGAACGCCCACAGCGCCGCCTCGGTGGCGGCGAGGAAGACGACGGTGGCGATGGTGTAGCGGCGGTAGCGCTCGGGGCCGTCCGGGCCCCCGAGCCGCTCCACCCAGTCATCCACGCTCAGGCTCATCGTCTCCATCACCGTCGGCTCCGCCGTCCTCAACCTCGCGGTCCCCAGCGGAACCACCGGCGCACACCGAACACTGCCAGGCCCGTCCAGGCCAGCGCGAGGAGCGCCGCCCGGAGCTGGTCCACACCGTCCAGGTCGCCCGTCCAGCCGCCCCTCAGCAGATCCATCACCGGCGAGAACGGCAGCCAGGCGGCGATGTCGGCCATCGTGTCCGGCATCACCTCACGCGGCGCGTAGACCCCGGAGGCGGCCATGGTCACCAGCAGGAAGGGCAGGAACGTCAGCTGTGCGCTCTCCGCGGTCCGGGTGAACGCCGCCGTCAGCGCTCCCGCGGCCACCAGCATCACCACGCCGACGAGCAGGCCGAACACCGCCAGATGCGGGGCGGCCGGCGCGTCCGCGTCCAGGAACACGGTCATCCCGATCGCCAGCAGCACGGACTGCACGGCCGCCAGCAGGAACGCCGGGAGGGCGTTGCCGACGAGGATCTCCCAGTCGCGCACCTCGCCGGTGCGCAGCCGCTTCAGTACGAGGGTCTCGCGGCGCAGCACATACACGCCGACCAGATTCGTGTATACGGAGAAGAACAGCGCCATCGCCAGCGCGGCGGGCAGCATGACGGTGGCCACCGACAGGCCGGTGCCGCCCAGGTCCAGCTCCTTGACCACGCCGCGCATCGCGAAGGCCATGATGCTCGGCAGGACCACCGCGGTGACCAGGGACGCCTTGCTGCGCAGGAGCAGCGTCAACTCGGCGCGGCCGAGGGCGACCAGCCGGTCCATGGCGGTGACCCGGGTGGGCGTGGCCGCGTGGGCCCGTCCCGTAGGGGCTGTTGACGTCGTCATCGTGCCCCCTCGCTCTCCAGGCCCTTCGCGATCTCCATGAACGCCTCCTCCAGCGTGGCCGACCGGGCGTCGAACCCGCGCAGCACCACATCCTTGTCCCGGGCCCACAGCAGCAGCGCCGTCGCCGTGCGCTGGAGATCGACGGTCTCCAGCCGGACCGTCCGCCCGGCCTTCTCCTGCCTGGTCACCCCCAGCGGTGCCAGCGGTGGCAGATCGCCGAGGAAGTGGTCCACGGGCAGTTCGAAGCTCATCCGCGAGGGCCGCTCGGCCACCACGTCGGCGACCCGCCCCGAGGTGGCGATCCGCCCGGCGTGCATGATCGCCAGCCGGTCGGCCAGTTGCTCCGCCTCCTCCAGATAGTGGGTGGTGAGCAGCACCGTCGTGCCCTGCTCCTTGAGCTCCCGGATCAGCTCCCAGGTCTCGTGGCGGGACTGCGCGTCCAGGCCGGTCGTCGGCTCGTCCAGGAACAGCACCTCCGGCCGCCCCAGCAGGGCCAGGGCGAGATCGAGGCGGCGGCGCTCGCCACCGGAGAGCTGCTTGACCCGCACCGCCCGCCGCTGGGTCAGCCGGGTCAGCTCCAGGGCCTCGGCCACGGGGCGGGCGCCGCTGGTGCACCCCGCCCACATGCGCGCGGTCTCGGTGACCGTGAGCTCGGTCGGGAAGCCGCCCTCCTGGAGCATCACCCCGATACGGGGGCGTACGGCGGCGCGGTCGCGGTACGGGTCGCGGCCGAGCACCCGAACGCCCCCGGAGGTGGGGATGGCCTGCCCCTCCAGGACCTCGAGGGTGGAGGTCTTACCGGCCCCGTTGGTCCCCAGGAGCGCGAAGAGCTCACCACGGGCGACCGTGAGGTCGACGCCGCGCACGGCCTGGAAGCCCTTGTAGTGCCGCCGCACGTCGGCGGCTTCAATAACGGTGTCCATGCCTTCCAGGTTTCCGGCGCGGCGGGGCCGGGAGGAGTGCGGTGTGTCATGAGTCCGCATGACAGATGTCATGCGGACTCACGAGATGGCGTCAGGCGGACTCATGACGCGGCGTCAGAGATCGCGGACGGCGTCGGTGAGTGCCTGGTCGAGGATGGCGACACCGCGGGCGATCTCGTCGTCGCCCGCGGTCAGCGGGGGCGCGATCCGGAAGGTGCCGCCCATGCCGGGCAACTGGACGATGTTCATGTGCAGCCCGAGTTCGAAGCAGCGCCGGGTGACGGCCGCGCCGAGCCGGTCGGCGCCACCGGTGCCCAGCACCTGGTCGCCGACCAGCTCCATCCCCAGCAGCAGCCCACGGCCGCGGACGTCCCCGACGACATCGTGGCGGGTGGCGAGCTCATCGAGCTGACCGCGCAGTGCCGTGCCGAGTTCGCGCGCACGCTTGTCGAGGTGGTCGCGGGCCAGAACGTCGAGGACGGTGTTGCCGACGGCCGCCGGCAGCGGGTCGCTGACATGGGTGGTGAAGAACAGGAACCCCCGGTCGTACGCCTGCTGCTCGATCTCCGGGCTGGTCAGCACGGCGGCCAGCGGCAGCCCCGCGCCGAGCGTCTTGGACAGCGTGAGGATGTCCGGGACGACGCCCTCGTGTTCAAAGGCGTACCAGTCGCCGGTGCGGCACAGCCCGGTCTGCGCCTCGTCCAGGATCAGCAGCATGTCCCGCTCCCGGCACTTGTGGGCCAGGGCGGCGAGATAGCCCGGCGGGAGCTCGATGACGCCGCCGGAGCTGAGGATCGGCTCGACCAGGCAGGCGGCGAGACTGCCGACCGACTGGGCGTCGATGAGGTCGAAGCCCAGGTCGAGCTGGCGCCGCCAGTCGAGCACCCCCTCGGCGTCGACGATGTCGGGGTGGAAGCGGTCCGGTACCGGCAGCGCGAAGTTGCCCGGCGCGGCGGGTCCGTAGCCCTTGCGCCCGGCGCTGTAGGTGGCGTTCGCGGCGGCCTGGGTCATGCCGTGCCAGGACCGGGCGAACGAGACGATCTCATGGCGCCCGGTGACGAGTTTCGCCATTCGCACCGCGGCCTCGTTCGCCTCCGCCCCGGTGGTCAGGAGCAACGCCTTCTCGAGGGGGTCGGGCAGGGTCTCGGCGAGCCGCCGGGTGAGGTCGATGACCGGGCGGCTGAGCATGCCGCTGTGCAGATGATCGAGGTGGCCGACCTGTTCGCGCACCGTGGCGACGATCTCCGGATGGGAGTGGCCGAGGATCGCGCTCATCTGGCCGGAGGTGAAGTCGAGCAGCTCGCGGCCGCTCTCGGTGAACACCGAGGTGCCCGCGGCGCGGGCGATGACCTCGGGGGTGAACGCGGCTCGGCCGGAATAGCGGATGAGGTGGCGCTCCACGGCGCCACCGGCTGTCTCGGGATCCATGCCACCGACGTTAGGGATGCGCCACTGCGCGCGTCCATCGCACAGATCCGACCGTTCTGTTCGGTGAAACCGGACAGCGGAACCGTAGAATCGCGCCCATGCTCAACTCGGGTCGGCTGCGGCTGCTCAGCCTGCTGGAAACCCTGGGCACCGTGCGCGCGGTCGCCGAGACGCTGCACCTGAGCGCGTCGACGGTGTCCCAGCAACTGGCGGTCCTCGAGACCGAGACTCGGTGCCGGCTGATCGAGCGGACCGGGCGGAAGGTGCGGCTGACCCCGGCAGGACTGCTGCTGGCCCGCCGGGGCCGGGAGATCCTGGACCAGATGGCGGAGGCCGAGGCCGAGCTGCACGCCCTGAACGACGAGCCCATCGGCACCGTCCGGCTCGGGGTGTTCCAGAGCGCGATCTACACCCTCGCGGTCCCGGCGACGACGCGCCTGGCCACCACCCATCCGCGGCTGCACCTCGAACTGATCGAGCTGGAGCCGCACGAGGGCGGACCGGCCCTCCGCTCGGGCGAGGCGGACGTCATCGTCACCACCACCGACTACGTCGGCCTCTCCTGGGGCGCGGACCTCGAGATCATCCCGCTGGGAACCGACCCGATCGTGCTGGTGCTGCCGCGCGACCACCCGCTCACCAGCCGTACGACGGTGAACCTCGCGGCGTGCGCGGAGGAGACGTGGGCGTGTGACCGACCGCGGTCGTACATGGCGGATCTGACCGTACGGCTGTGCCGCGAGTCGGGCTTCGAGCCCCGGGTGGCCTGCCGGTTCAGCAACTATCTGATGCTGCTGCGACACGTCGAGTCGGGCCGGTCGATCACCCTGCTGCCCGCGCTCGCCATCACCCCGGACCACGCCGTCGCCACCCGCGAGCTCAGCGCACCGGTGCACCGCAACATCACCATCGCGGTGCGCCGCGGCACGACGCGGCGCACCGCGGTGAACGCGGTCGTGGCGGCCCTGCGCGACCACCCCGAGATCCCGGCCCTGTCCGCCCCGAACCAACGGAACCAGCAGTACGGCGCTGAGCGCACCCGCGGCCACTGACCGGTGCTCCACGGTGCCGCTCACGCCCGTCGTGATACTTTCAGTGCCGCCGTGCGCTGCCGCGAACCGAGGAGGTGAGACCGATCAACGCTGTGACAGGTCGGGCCCCCTTCTCCCGCATGGCCTAGGGAGTGCCCGCGGAAGGCATCCCGAAAGGCTTGCGACGCAATGCGCTTCACCTCTGAAACGTCGTCCGACGGTGTCCGCGAACAGCTCTTCACCCTCGGTGAGATTCCCGGCGTGCTGTGGACGCCGGAAGGTATCGCCGGTGCCCGTCCCCTGATCCTGCTGGGGCACGGCGGCGGTCAGCACAAGAAGGCCCCGGACATTCTGGCCCGTGCGCACCGCTTCGTGGCCGAGTGCGGTTTCGCGGCGGTGGCGGTCGATGTGCCCGGGCACGGCGACCGGCCGCTGGACGAGGAGTACAACCGGATCGCCACCGAGAACCAGGCTCGTGTGGCTGCCGGAGCGGAACGGGCTCCGCTGATCGCCGAGTTCCAGGCGCTGGTGGCCCGCCAGACCGTCCCGGAATGGCAGGCGGTCCTGGACGCGGTGCGGCGGCTCGATCACGTCGGCGCCGGTCCGGTGGGCTACTGGGGGATCTCGCTGGGCTGCGGGCTCGGCGTTCCGTTCGTCGCCGCCGAACCCCGGGTCCGCGCGGCGGTGCTGGGCCTGGGCGGGGCCCTGGCCTCGGCCGAGGACGCCGCGCGGATCACCGTCCCGGTGGAGTTCCTGGTGCAGTGGGACGACGAGCGGGTGCCACGTGACCAGAGCCTGGCGCTCTTCGACGCCTTGGCCTCGGCCGAGAAGACGCTGCACGCCAACCCCGGCACACACGGGGAGGTCCCGGCCTTCGAGCTGGACAGCACGCTGAGGTTCTTCTCCCGGCACCTCGTCTGAGACCGCCGACGCCCTGGGGAGGGCCCGCCTTACGCTTTCTGCCCGGCTGCCCGGCTGCCCGACTGCCAGGCCAAGGGCGGGGGGCTCAGATGAGCCGCGCGTACTCGCGGAACTCCCAGTCGGTGACGTACCGCTGGAACCTGGCCAGCTCATCGCGCTTGAAGGTGAGGAAGGCGTCGACGAAGGGCTTGCCGAGCGCATCGGTGAGCCGGTCGTCGCCTTCCAAGGCGTCGAGGGCCTGGCCGAGGTCCGTCGGCAGCAGGGCGGCGGTGCCCCTGTCGCGGCCTTCCCCGGTCATCGGCCCCGAGGGCTCCTCGGCGGCGGCGATGCCCAGATGGGCCGCGGCGAGCAGACCGGCGATGGCGAGGTAGGGGTTGGCGGTGGCGTCGCCGAGGCGGACTTCCAGGCGGGCGGCGCCGCCGCGCTCGGGCGGGACGCGCACCAGGGCGTTGCGGTTGTCCAGGCCCCAGTTGACCAGCCAGGGGGCCGTGGTGTCCGGGCCGAAGCGCTTGTACGAGTTGATGGTGGGGTTGAGCAGCGCGGAGAGCGCGGGGGCGTGGGCGAGCACTCCCGCCAGGGCGTGGCGTGCCGAGGCGGACAGCCCGTAGGGGTCCCGGGGCGCGTCGAAGACGTTACGGCCGTCCGCGTCCACGAGGGACAGATGGACGTGGAACCCCGAGCCACCTCCGTCGTTGAACGGCTTGGCCATGAACGTGGCCAACCTGCCCTCCGCATGGGCGAGTTCCTTGATCGCGGCCTTGAAGCGAAAGGCCCGGTCGGCGGCGTCCAGCGCCTCGGAGTGGCTGAGGTTGATCTCGAACTGACCGCTGTCGAACTCCCGGTTGCCGCCGCTGACGTCGAGCCCGAGGGCGTGCAGCGCCCGGAGGGTGCGCAGCAGGTGCCCGTCCGGGTCGCCCTTGCGGCCGGTCGTGTAGACATGGCCGGGGGCGGGGGCGTAGCGCCGCCAGCCGACGGGCGAGGCCGGGTCCGGGTCCCGGTCGAGCAGGACGTACTCCAACTCCGGGCCCACGACCGCGGTCAGGTCCGCGTCGAGCAGCCGGCCGATGACCTGACGCAGCAGGTCCCGGGGCGATTCGGGCACGGGCAGCCCGGTGGCCGGGTCCCGGACGTCGCCGATGCACCAGGCCACGCCCGGTTCCCACGGCAGGGCGACGAGCGTGGTCGGGTCGGGGCGGACGAGGAAATCCGGCATACCGGCTTCGAGGCCGCCGGGGAGGTACGAATGATCGCCCAGCGCCGCGGTGTGGTACACGGCCCGGCTGAAGGCGAGCCCGTGGCCGACCGCGTGCGGCAGCTGGTGCAGCAGGATGTCCCGGCCGCGGTCGGAGCCCATCATGTCGGGATAGGCGACCCGTATGACGTCGATGCCCTCGGCCGCGAGCGCCTCGGTCCTCCGGCGGATCCGGTCGGCTGTCTCGGCGCTCAATGGTCGCTCCCTGGAAGTGGGCCGGGACGGTGTGCTCCGTTCTGGCCCCTTGCTCTGTTCCGGCCCCCGTGGGTGCCGGGATTATTTGACACCAAACGAGAGGGCCACACGATACGAGGCGGCCGGGCCGTCCACAAGGGTTGCCGAGATACGGCCCGGGCGCGGCCGTCGCCCGGCCCCCGGCGCGCCCGGGGCTACATTTGAGCGCGAACGAATCACCCGGCGGCCCAGGCCGCCCGAAGCCGAGGAGGATCCACCGTGCCCGGGCGCCGCCGATCCATCGCCGAGACCGAACAGGCCGTCCAGGAACGACTCGGCGGCTTCGCCTTGCAGCGTGAACAGATGGCCGCCGTCGCCAATATCCACCGCGCCGCCGCGGCCGTCCGCCAGCACCTGGAGAACTCCGCGCTGCGCCCGCACGATCTGACCTGGACCGGCTTCGTGGTGCTGTGGGTGCTGTGGATCTGGGGCGAGGCCGAGACCTGGTCGGTCGCGGAAGAGGCGGGCATTTCGAAGGGGACGCTGACCGGGATCGCGCGCACTCTCGAATCGCGTCACCTCGTGGCCCGCGCACCCCACCCGGAGGACGGGCGGCGCGTTCTGCTCTCGCTCACGCCGGAGGGCGAGGAGCTCATGGAGCGCCTCTTCCCCGCGTTCAACGCCGAAGAGGCGTTCGTCGCCACGCCGCTGAGCGCCGAGGAGTGCCTGCGGCTGGCCAACGGGCTGCGCGCCATCGTGGCGCAACTGGAGGAGCACGGCGAGGAGCGCCGACGGCAACTGCTCGACGGAAGGGATCTCGCCCCGCGACGCTCGGGCCGCCGCTCCCGCCAGTGACCACGCCCCGGACACCTCCCCGGAGCAGCTCCCCAGGGCCCCGGCCACCGAGGCGACCTTGACCCGGCCCCGCGGCACGGTTAGCTTGTTTGGGGTCAAACAAAACGGAGGACCGGGACATGCCCCAACAGCCGGACACAGCTGTGAGCGAGGCACGGATCGCCGGTGTCGCCGTCGACACCCGGCACTGGATCGGCGGCCGGCGCGTGGCGTCCACCGACACCTTTCCCGACATCTCACCGATCGACGGCAGCACCCTCGCCCGGATCGCCCGCGGCGGTCCCGACGAGGCCGAGGCCGCCGTGGCCGCCGCCAAGGCCGCCTTCCCCGGCTGGGCCGCCACTCCCCCGGCCGAGCGCGCCCGCGTCCTCCACGCCATCGCCGACGGTGTGGAGGAGCGCCTCGAGGAGCTGGCGATCGTCGAGACCACCGACAACGGCGCGCTTCTGCGCTCACACCGCCGGGGTGTCATCCCGCGCGCCGCCCACAACTTCCGCTTCTTCGCGGACTGGCCGCTCGCCCTGGGCCACGAGGACTTCACGACGCACACCGGCGGCCCCACCGGCCCGGGCCACACCAACCACGTCAGCTGGGACCCGGCGGGCCCCTGTGTGCTGATCACGCCGTGGAACGCCCCGCTGATGCTGGCCACGTGGAAGGTCGCCCCGGCCCTGGCCGCCGGGAACACGGTGGTTCTCAAGCCCGCGGAGTGGTCCCCGCTGACCGCCTCGCTGCTCGCGGACATCGCGGCCGGGGCGGGGCTGCCGCCCGGTGTCCTCAATGTCGTCCAGGGCTACGGCTCCGAGATCGGCGACGACCTCACCTCCCACCCGGACGTACGCCGGATCAGTTTCACCGGCTCGGTGCCGACCGCCCGGCGCATCGCCGCCTCGGCCGCCCGGAACCTGACCCCGCTGAGCCTCGAACTCGGCGGCAAGTCCCCGCTGTTGGTCTTCGCGGACGCGGATCTGGAGCTGGCCGTCGACCTGGCCGTGGAGCAGTTCGACAACGCCGGGCAGGTGTGTCTGGCCGCCACCCGACTCCTCGTCGAGGAGTCGATCGCGGACGAGTTCACCGACCGCTTCCTGCGGAAGGCCGCCCGGCTGACACAGGGTGATCCACGCGAGGAGGCCACCGACATCGGGCCCACCATCCACCCCCGCCAGATCGAGAGGGTCGACGGTTTCGTACGGCGGGCGATCGCGGCCGGGGCCCGCGTGGTCTTCGGCGGCGGCTCCCACCCCCGGCTCGGCGGTCTGTACTACCGGCCCACCCTCCTCACCGACGTCGCCCAGGACTCGGAGATCGTGCAGGAGGAGGTCTTCGGCCCGGTGCTGACCCTGCAGACCTTCGCGGACGAGGCGGAGGCGATCCACCTCGCCAACGACACCCGCTACGGGCTGGCCGCCACCGTGGCCACCGGCGACCGCCGGCGCGCCGAACGCGTCACCACCCGGCTCGTGGCGGGCACGGTCTGGGTCAACTGCTTCTTCGTACGCGATCTGCGGGCGCCCTTCGGCGGCTCCCGGCTCTCCGGCGTCGGCCGCGAGGGCGGCACCTGGAGCTTCGACTTCTTCTGCGATCTGAAGAACCGCGTGACCGCCCCGAAGGGGTTCGGCGACCATGGGTGAGATCGTCGGGGCGGGTCTGCTCGCCCATGTCCCCACCATCGTGCTCCCCGAGGAGACCCGGCGCGAGCTCAACGAGGGCAAGGAGATCACCCTGGTCACCGGCCTCCGGCAGCTCCGCGAGGACGTCTTCGGGCGCGATGACTACGACACCGTCGTCGTCCTGGACTCCCACTGGGCCACCACGGTCGAGTTCGTCGTGACGGCCCACTCGCGGCGCGCGGGGCTGTTCACCTCCGACGAGCTGCCGCGGGGCATGTGCCGGATGCCGTACGACTTCCCCGGCGATCCCGAACTCGCCCACGCCGTCGCCCGGTTCGCCGAGGCACACGGCACCTTCATCACCCCGATCGACGACCCCTGCCTGCCGATCCACTACGCCACCGTCAACCTCTGGACGTTCCTGGGCGAGGGGCTGCCCGGCAAGCGGTGGATGACGATCGGGGTCTGCCAGACCGGCGACGTGGAGGACCACTTCCGGCTGGGCCGGGCGCTCGCCGACGGCATCGCCGCAACGCCCGGCCGCCGTGTGCTCCTGATCGCCTCCGGCGCCCTCTCGCACACCTTCTGGCCACTGCGCGAGATCCGGGACCACGAGGCCAGCGACCCCCGCCATGTCTTCACCCCGCAGGCGAGGGCGGCCGACGAGGAGCGCATCGCCTGGCTCAAGGAGGGCCGCCACGACAAGGTTCTCGACACCATGGACGAGTTCTGGACCCACCAGCCCGAGGCGAAGTTCTTCCACTATCTGATGATGGCCGGTGCCCTCGGCGAGCGGGCGTGCGTGGCCCCGGCCCGGCAGTACGGCGCGTACGAGAACTCCGTGGGCACCGGCCAGGCCCACCTCTGGTTCGACCGCCCGGCCGACGGCTGGACCGGCACCGGCTCGGCCACGTCCGCCACCACCCCGCCCAGCCCCGTCTGAGGAGAGCCGACATGCCCGAGTACCGCCGCATCCTCCTCGACGGCGCGGTCGTGGAGACCGTCCGCGAGGGCGACGCACTCCGCACCGGCGACGGCCGCCGGGTCACGATCCGGGAAGCACACCACCTGCCTCCCGTGGTCCCCTCCAAGGTGGTCGCCGTCCACCTCAACCACCGCAGCCGCGTCGCCGAGTTCCAGGTCCAACTCCCCGCCGCCCCCACCTACTTCCACAAGCCGACCTCGGCCCTCAACTCCCACCGGGGCGCCGTCGTCCGCCCCGAGGGCTGCAAGTGGCTCAACTACGAGGGCGAGGTGGCCATCGTCATCGGGACGACCACGCGGAACATCGCGCCCCACCAGGCGGCGGAGCACATCGCCGGTTACACGATCGCCAACGACTACGGGCTGCACGACTTCCGGGACACCGACGCCGGTTCGATGCTCCGTGTGAAGGGGTCCGACACCCTGTGCCCGCTGGGTCCGGGGCTGGTCACCGACTGGGACTTCCGGGACAAGTATCTGCGCACCTACGTCAACGGCCGGCTGGCGCAGGACGGGTCCACCGACGAGATGGAGTGGGACATGCACTATCTCGTCGCCGACATCGCCCGCACCATCACCCTCCACCCCGGTGATGTGCTGCTCTCCGGGACACCCGCCAATTCCCGCCCCGTGCGGCCCGGCGACGTGGTCGATGTGGAGGTGGAGGGCCTGGGGCGGCTCACCAACCACATCGTCACCGGACCGGCCCCGATCCGCGGCGACATCGGCGCACAGCCCACCGAGTCGGAGGAGGTCCTGTCCACCGCCCTGGGCGGAGACTGGGAGTTCCGCGGCATCCGCCCGCCCAAGCGGCCCTGACCGCCCAAGCGACCCTGACCGCACCAGCGACCCTGACCGCACCAGCAGCCCTGAACAGAACCTCCGGCCCGACCAAGGAGTGGACCACATGGATCTGAATGCCTGGCTCGCCACGGCCGTGGCGTCGGACGCCGACTGGGTGAAGAGCTTCGGCCCGTACCAGGCCCATCCGGCGCTCGCGGTCGACGACGCCCGGTTCGCCGCCGCGTTCGAGGTCTTCACCGAGCGGCTCAAGGACAACTACCCGTTCTTCCACCCCCGTTACGCGGGCCAGATGCTCAAGCCGCCGCATCCGGCGGCGGTCGTCGGCTACCTCACGGCGATGCTGATCAATCCCAACAACCACGCCCTGGACGGCGGCCCGGCCACCGCCGAGATGGAGCGGGAGGCCGTCCAGCAGCTCGCCACGATGTTCGGCTACGACACCCACCTCGGCCACCTGACCACCAGCGGCACCATCGCCAACCTCGAGGCGCTCTTCGTGGCGCGCGAACTGCACCCCGGCAAGGGCGTCGCCTACAGCACCGAGGCCCACTACACCCACGGCCGGATGTGCGGTGTCCTGGGGGTGGAGGGCCATCCGGTCCCGGTGGACGACCTGGGCCGGATCGATCTCGACGCGCTGGAGCGGGTCCTGCGGACCGGCCGCGTCGGCACCGTCGTACTCACCGCGGGCACCACCGGGCTCGGAGCCGTCGAGCCGATCCACGAGGCGCCGGCGCTGCGCGAGCGCTACGGCGTGCGCGTCCACGTCGACGCCGCCTACGGCGGCTTCTTCACCCTGCTGGCCGGGGCGCCGGGCCCGGAGGGCCTGCCCGAGGAGCCGTGGCGGGCCATCGCCGAGGCCGACTCCATCGTCGTGGACCCGCACAAGCACGGCCTCCAACCGTACGGCTGCGGCGCCGTCCTGTTCCGTGACCCCTCGGTGGGCCGGTTCTATCTGCACGACTCGCCGTACACGTACTTCACCTCCGAGGAGCTGCACCTCGGCGAGATCAGCCTGGAGTGCTCCCGCGCGGGCGCGGCGGCCGCCGCGCTGTGGCTCACCTTCCAGCTCATACCGCCCACGCGCGAGGGGCTGGGGCAGTCGCTCGCGGCGGGTCGGCGGGCTGCGCTGCGCTGGGCCGAACTGATCGAGGGTTCGGAGCACCTGGAGCTGTACCAGGCCCCGGAGCTGGACATCGTGAGCTACTTCCCGGTGACCGGGGCCGCCACACTGTCGGGGATCGACGCGGCCAGCAACCGTGTCCTGCGGGAGGGGATGACGGACAGCGACCCCGTCTTCGTGAGCACGCTCCGCGTCGGCGCCGATCGCCTGACGGCCCTCCATCCGAAGCTCGTCCGGGACGCCGACGGGGCCCGCATCCTGCGCAGTGTGCTGATGAAGCCGGAGTCCGAGGGCTATGTCGACGATCTCCACGAGCGTCTGGAGCGGCTCGCGCGTGCGTGACGGCCGTCCCATGCCCCCTCGGCCCAGCCGCGGCCCAGCCGCAGCCATCCGCGTCAGGAGCGTGACGGCATGACCAGCGTCCGAGGCTACTTCCCGCCCAAGACCGCCACCGGCGCCGCATCCCTCATCCCCTCCCCACCGTGGCACTACTCCGGCGATCTGCTCACCATCGAGTACCGCACCGACCCCGCGCGGGTGCGCGAACTCCTGCCCGAGCCGCTGGAGCCCGCCGAGGAGGATCCGGGGGCGGTCGCGCTGATCTGGGCCGACTGGCAGTCCTGCGCGGCCGGCGGACGCGAGCTGCTGGATCCGGTGCTCTCCCAGTACAAGGAGACCTTCGCGGTCGTCCGCTGCACCTACCGGGGGCGGACGTACTCCCGCTGTGTCTACATCTGGGTCGACAAGGACTTCGCGATCGCCCGTGGGGTGCAGCAGGGCTATCCGAAGAAGCTGGGCTCCATCCATCAGACCCGCCCCCACCCGTACGGGCCCGCCCCGCGCATCGAGCCCGGCGCCCGGTTCGGCGCGACCCTCGCCGCGGCCGACCGGCGCCTCGCCCAGGCCGTGGTGACCCTGCGCGAACCCTCCGAGACCGGCGGCTTCGTCAACGGCCATCCCATGGCCCACCACCGCTGGCTGCCGTCGATCGAGAACGGCGAGGGCCTCGCCCTCGACGAGCTGATCGAGTCCGGCGCCGCCTCCTTCGAGGGCGGTCGGCCGTGGGTCGGCGACGCCGAGCTGGAGCTGTTCGAGACGCCCACCGAGGAGCTGGCCCGGCTGGAGGTCCGCGAGCCGATCGCCGCGTACTACCGCCAGGTCGGCGTGGTCTGGGACGGCGGCCGGCTGCTGGAGTCCGGCACCTCGGGGGCCCGGTAGCCACCCGCGCCGAGCCCCCGATCAGGCGGGACGGACCACATACGTGGCGCCCGCGTTCGCGGTGAAGGCCGTGACCCCCGGCTCCGGCCGGGTGGTGGCGACGGATGCGTCCCCGGAGGTCACCCGCACGGCCTTCGCCGTACGCAGCCGTGTCGGGCCTCCGGCCCGGGCCCTCAGCCGCGCCTCACTCAGCGCACCGCCCACCCAGTTGACGTCCACCTCGAAACCGCCCCGCGCCAGCAGGCCCCGCACGCTGCCGTCCGGCAGATTCGGCGGGAGGGCGGGCAGCAGGTGCAGTTCGTCGTGCTGGCTCTGCAGCAGCCATTCGGTCACTCCGGCGCAGGCGCCGAAGTTGCCGTCGATCTGGAACGGCGGGTGCAGGTCGAAGAGGTTGGGGGCGGTGCGCTCGGGGGTGAGCAGATCGGTGAGCAGCTTGTAGGAGCGGTCCCCCTCCTGGAGCCGCGCCCAGAAGTTGATCTTCCAGGCGAGCGACCACCCGGTCCCCGCGTCACCGCGCTGTACGAGAGTGGTGCGCGCCGCGGCGAACAGGTCCGGGGTGCGCGTCCGGCTGATCTGGTTGCTCGGATGCAGCCCGTACAGATGGGAGACGTGGCGGTGCTGCTGCTCGGGGGCGCCCGCGTCCCAGTCCTGCTGCCACTCCTGGAGCTGGCCCCGCGCGCCGATCTTCATGGGGGCGAGCCGTCCGCGTGCGGCGAGCACCTGGTCCCGGAAGGCGGCGTCCACGCCGAGGAGGTCGGCGGCCGAGGCCACCGCGCCGAACAGGTCGCGCAATAGCTGCATGTCCATCGTCGGCCCGGCGCACAGCGAGCCGCCGCCCCCGCCGTGGTGGGCGTTCTCCGGGGAGACGGAGGGGCAGGTGACCAGCGCGCCCGTGGTCGGGTCGGTCACCAGCGCGTCGAGGAAGAACTCGGCCGCGCCCTTGAGAACGGGGTAGCGCGCCCGCAGTTTCGCCGTGTCGCGGGTGTACCGGTAGTGCTCCCAGATGGCCATGGACAGCCATGCGCCACCCATGGGCCACATGCCCCAGAAGGCGCCGTCCACGGGCGCCGTGCCGCGCCAGGCGTCGGTGTTGTGGTGGGTGACCCAGCCGTCCGCGCCGTACTGGGTGCGCGCCGTGGACCGCCCGGCGACGGCCAGCTCGTCGAGCAGCGCGAAGACCGGGTCCCAGCACTCCAGGAGATTGGCGGGGGCGGCCGGCCAGTAGTTCATCTCCGTATTGATGTTGATGGTGTACTTCGAGCCCCAGGGCGGGCTCGTCAGGTCGTTCCAGATGCCCTGGAGATTGGCCGGCTGGGTGCCGGGGCGGGACGCCGCGATGAGCAGATAGCGGCCGTACTGGAAGTGGAGTTCGATCAGTTGCGGGTCGCCGCCGGAGGCGAAGCGGGCGACGCGCTCGTCGGTGGGCAGGGCCGCCGCGTCGCTGGTGCCCACGTCCAGCGAGGTACGGCGGAACAGCGCGCGGTGGTCCTCGACATGGCGACCGCGCAACTGTCCGTACGGGCGGTTCGCCGCCGGATTGAGGTCCCCCGCCGCCCGGCCCGCCGCGTCGCCATGGGCGTTCTCCCAGTTCACGTACGTGGTGCCGATGGCCACCAGGACGGTGGCCGCGTCGGCGCCCCGCACGGTGACGGTCCCGCCCGCGCTGGTGGTGGTGCCGCCCTCGGCGAGCACCCGCACCAGCGCGCGGAACCCCACCGCGCCGTCCACCCCGCCGGTGGCGTCGCCGGTCCCGTCGAGCGCGGCGGTGAGCGGGTCGGGCGAGGACGGGGAAGTGTGCAGCGGGCTGTCGAACGTGGCGCCGAAGGACAGGGCGCCCTTCTTCGAGGCGGACAGCCGGACGACGATGACGCGGTCGGGAGCGCTGGCGAACGCCTCGCGGGTGAACGTCACACCGTCGCGGGTGTAGGTGGTGGTGGCGATCGCCGAGTCCAGGTCCAGCTCCCGCCGGTAGCCGGACACCGTGCCGCCCGTCGGCAGCTTCAGGAGCAGGCTGCCGACGGTCTGGTACTGGGCCTGGCCGCCGGGCACGCCGAGGAAGTCGGAGTTGATCAGCGTCTCGGCCTCGGGCCACTTGCCGTCGAAGACGAGCTGCCGGATGCGGGGCAGGGCGGCCAGCCCCTTGTGGTTGTCGTATTCGTGCGGCCCGCCCGCCCAGAGGGTGTCCGCGTTGAGCTGCAGCCGCTCGGTCTCGGTCCCTCCGAACACCATCGCGCCGAGCCGCCCGTTGCCCAGCGGCAGGGCGCTCAGCCAGTCGGCGGCGGGCGCGCGGTACCACAGCGCCAGCGGCCGGTCCGCCGCCTGGTGCCCGCCGTGCTGCGCGGCGTGGGCGGACCCGGCGGGTAGGCCGGTGGCCGCGAGGCCCGTGGTGGTCGTGGCGGCGAGGGCCATGAACTGCCGGCGCGGGACGTCAGCGGTCACTTGGCCACGCCCATGGCGTAGGTGATGCCGCCGAGGAGGTGCTGCCGGAAGGCGGGCTCGGCGTAGGACTCCTTGGTGTGGCCGAGTCCGGTGTAGAAGGCCCGGCCGCCCTTGTACGCCTGGTACCAGCTGATGGGGTGATCGCCGTTCATGGTGCCGCCGCTGTACGAGGACTCGTCCAGCGAGGCGAGCACGTGCACGGTGGCCGTACCGCGGGGGTTGGTGCGGTAGTTGTACCACTCGTCGGTGCGGACCCAGGTGTTTCCGAGGTGGGCCGTCGCCGGGTGGGCGTGGTCCTCGACCTTCACCGTGGCCTGCTGGATCGCCGGGTGGGACTGGAACCACGCACCGCACAGGCCGCCGTAGAACGGCCAGTCGTACTCGGTGTCGGCGGCCGCGTGCACCCCCGCGTAGCCGCCGCCCGCCGCGATATAACCCTCGAAGGCCGTCTGCCTGCCGCCGTCGAGGACGTCGCCGGTCGTGGACAGGAAGACCACGGCGGCGTAGCGGGCGAGGTTGCCGGGCGTGAAGGCGGTGGCGTCCTCGGTGGCGTCCACGGCGAACCCGGCCTGGGTGCCCAGTTGCCGGATGGCGGCGATGCCGTCGGGGATGGAGTCGTGGCGGAAGCCCGCCGTCTTGGAGAACACCAGCACCCGGCCCGCCTTCGGCCGCCTGCGGATGGGCGCGGCCCACGCGGGCGCGTTCGCCGCGGTGATCAGGACGGCGCCGGCCGCGGCCTTCATCACGGAGCGGCGCGGGGCGGGGGCGGGCAGGTCTGGACGTTTCCTGTGCACGGGGAACCTCCGGGGAGAAGTGTGATTCTCAAAGGGGGTTGGGCACAGCGCGCGCCGTCGCGCCTGGGGCGCCGCACGGATGCGAGCCTCGGTGAGGGGATGGGGCCGCGTCCGTGGACGTAAGGGACCGTACCGAGTCGGCCTCACTTTGCAAAGCCCGTTGACAAAATCCTGTGCCGGTCGTCCGTTCACCACCTCGTGGGCGCGGGACGGCCCGCCGATGGGGACAGCTCGTCGACGAAGGGCACGGGCTCGGGACGGGAACATGTGGTGCCGACCGGCAGCGAGGTCCGCTCCCGGGCGGCGTCGAGGAGGGTGAGCATGACGTCCAGGACATGCCGGGCGAGCTCGGCGGAGGCCCGGTGCGGACGGCCCGCGCCGAGTGCCCGCGCCAGGTCGGCCAGGCCATAGCCCCGGGCGGAGCCCGCGTATCCGGCCGACGGCGCCAGCGGCTCCCAGGCGCCACCGCGCCAGAGCTCCACCGGGCCGTCGAAGGTGTTGGGGTCCGGCACCGACAGCGAGCCCTCACTGCCGTGGACTTCGATGCGCGGCAGCCGGGCCGCGTGCACGTCGAAGCTCATCAGCAGTGTGGTGAGCGCGCCTCCGCGATGCTCCAGGACGCCCGTGACATGGGTGTCCACCTCGACCGCGAAGCGCTCGCCCGCGCGCGGCCCGCTGCCGATGCTGCGCTGGGCGCGCGGCCGGGAGGCGGCTCCGGTGACCCGGACCACCGGGCCCAGCAGGTGCACGAGGGCGGACAGGTAGTACGGGCCCATGTCCAGCAGCGGCCCGCCGCCGGGCCGGTAGTAGAACTCCGGGTCCGGATGCCACGCCTCGTGCCCGGCGGTGGTCATGAAGGCGGTGGCCGCGACCGGTGTGCCGATGAGTCCGTCGTCCACGGCCTTGCGCGCGGTCTGGGTGCCCGGACCGAGCACGGTGTCCGGCGCGCAGCCGACCCGCAGCCCGGCGAGCTCGGCCGCGCGCAGGATGGCATCGGCCTCCTCGCGAGTGCCGGACAGCGGCTTCTCGCCGTACACATGCCGGCCCGCGGCGAGCGCGGCCAGCGCCACCTCGGCGTGCGCCGCCGGGATGGTCAGGTTGAGTACGGCGTCGACGTCCTCACGTGCCATCAGCTCATCGGCAGACGCGGCGACGGCCACGCCCTTCGCGCCCCTGGCGGCGGCCTCGGTGCCCCTGGCGGCGGCCTCGGCGCTCTTGGCCGCGGCTTCGGCGCGCGCCCGGTTGAGGTCGGTCACGGCGGTCAGGCGCAGTCCCGGCAGGCGGGGCAGCGTGTCCAGATAGGCCCGGCTGATCTTGCCCGCCCCGACCAGTCCTATCCTCAGCGGCTCGCCCACAGCGGCCCCCTCCCGGTCAGCGCCCGCGCCCGGGGCGCCCATCTGCTCGTCGCGTTCGGTGTCACGGGCAGTTCTGAGGTGCCGTCAGGAAGGTGCGTACGGCGGTGGTGCGGAGCTTGTCGCCGCGCTCCGCCACCCAGGGGGCCTGGGCCAGCGGGAGGTGCGGCTCGCGGGGGTGCGGACATACGCTCCCATTCCCATAGCCGAATGGCGATCGTCCATTCGAACGTAAAGAGGGTTCAGGAGCGGTGTCAATGACCGTACCGGGATATGGCCGGACCCAGGCGTGCGGCGGGGCACATGGCAGGGGCGCGGAGCGGGGCGCACGGCAAGGGCGCGTGGCAGAGGCGGCGGCGCGCGGCCGGGCCCGGAGGCTCAGTGCTCGCCGAGGCGCTTCAGCAGCGTGCGCAACGAGTGGGCCGCCTCGGTGACATGAGCGGCGATCTCGCTCAGCCGGGCGTCGTCCATCCGGCTGCGCGGCGCCGAGCAGCTGATCGCATCGCCGCCGCCGTGCCCGGTGCCGAGCGGGACCGCCACACAGCGGATGTCCACCGAACTCTCGCCCTCGTCCACCGCCCAGCCGCGCTTGCGGGCGTCTGCGAGCTGGGCGAGCAACTCGTCCGGGTCGGTGACGGTGCTCGGAGTAAGTGCCGGGAGCGGCCAGTTGAGGCGGCGCTGGACCTCCGCCGCGTCGTACTGGGACAGGATCGCCTTGCCGAGCGCGGTGGCGTGCGCGGGCAGCCGGCGGCCCACCGCCGAGTACATTCGCAGGGCATGGCGGGATTCGCGTTTGGCCAGGTGGACGACGTCCGTGTGGTCCAGCCGCCCGAGGTGGACGGCCTCGCCCGTCTCCTCGGCCAGCAGGTCGAGCACCGGCCCCGCGATCCCGGCGAGGTCGTCACTCTCCAGATAGGCGGTGCCGGTCAGCAGCGCCTTGAGGCCAAGGCTGTACAGCGTTCCGGACGGGTCGGTCTCCACCCAGCGGCGGGATTCCATGGTGCGCAGCACCGCGTGCAGGCTGCTCTTGGGCACGGACAGGGTGCTCGCCATGTCGGCGAGCGAGAGCCGGGCGCCCTCGGCACCGAGGAGTTCGAGCACTTCCAGGACGCGCGCCGCGGACTTGACGTCCTCATGACGCCGGACCCGCGCTGCTCCCGACACCGATTCCACGCCGGCCTCCGCTCCCCGGCCCGGCGCCCCGCCGACCCCGGTCCCCGACAAGTTCCGTAGCTCGTCTCGACGCTATATCACGGCGAGCCTATGTTCCGTTACTCCAATGCTGTTCGGTCTTCCGAACGCTGCGCATCAGGCGGGGGATTGTGCCGACGACGTCTCCGGGCGGACCGGCCGCGGCGACCGAGGCAGGGGGTGGATGTGCGGCACCCCGCGCACCTGCGCATAGGCTGGGGTCCTGTCAGGACAACGGCGCCAACGGGGGACACGATGCGGAAAGAGGCGGTTCGGTACCTTCGCTGTCCGTACTGCTCCGGCGCCATGACGATGACCGACGGCGTTCTGCGGTGCTCCCAGGGGCACAGCTTCGACGTGGCCAAGCAGGGGTACGTCAATCTGCTGCGTGGCGCCGCCAAGTTCAGCGCGGACACCGCCGCCATGGTGGCAGCCCGCGCGGACTTCCTGGCCGCCGGCCACTACGCACCGATCGCCGGGGCACTGGCCGCGCTGGCGCGCGCGACGGCACCGGAAACCTCGGGTGGGGACCTCGGCTGTGTCGTGGACATCGGTGGCGGCACGGGCTATCACCTCGGCCGGGTGATGTCGGAGTTCCCTGACTCCGAGGGGATCCTGCTCGACATCTCCAAGTTCGCCGCCCGCCGCGCCGCGCGGGCGCATCCCCGGATCAGCGCGGTGGTGGCCGACGCCTGGGACGGGCTGCCGCTCGCCGACGGGGCCGCGTCGGTGGTCCTCAACGTCTTCGCACCGCGCAATCCGGCCGAGCTGCGGCGGATTCTGCGTCCCGAGGGTGTGCTGCTGGTGGTGACGCCCCGGCCGGATCATCTGCGGGAGCTGGTGGCGGCGCTGGAGCTGCTGCGGGTGGGCGAGCAGAAGGACGAGCGCCTGGCGGACCGGCTCTCGGCGCATTTCACCGAGGTGGCCCGGGAGCGGTCGCGGAGCACCATGACGCTGGACCACAAGGCCGTGCCGCAGTTGGTGGGGATGGGCCCCAACGCCTGGCATCAGCAGAGCGAGCGGCTGGAAGAGCGCATCGCCCGGCTGCCCGAGCCCTGCGATGTGACGCTGTCCGTCACGCTCACCGCGTACCGTCCGCTGGTCTGACGCCGGGCCCCATCGGGCCCCATCGGGCTCCGCTCGGCGCCGTCAGGTCCAGACGGTGTATCCGCCGTCCACGCGGATCGCCTCGATACCGCTGATGTACCGGGCGCCGCAGCGGTCCTGGGGCAGGACGAGCTGGGGGCCCGCGCGGCCAGCTCGCCACTGAGGCGCCATCGGCGCAGCGCATGGCCAGGATTCGCGGCCTGCGCACGG
This sequence comes from Streptomyces yongxingensis, assembly GCF_055597465.1. Lineage (NCBI taxonomy): Bacteria > Bacillati > Actinomycetota > Actinomycetes > Kitasatosporales > Streptomycetaceae > Streptomyces > Streptomyces yongxingensis. Next base: position 9,182,768 of record NZ_CM145717.1, on the reverse strand, counting down.
CCCTCATGGACATCATCACCGCGCCGGACAGCGACACCACGCGCAGCCGCACCCAGCGCTGGCACGCGTATGGCACCTGTGGCAACAAGAGCGACGTGGCCGCGTACCGGGCCCGGAAGAAGGCCCGGCCCGGCGGCTGACCCGAGAGCTCGACCTCGGAAAAGTGCGGTCTCGCGGGTACGCCATCGGCCCCGGGTCATTCCTCCGCGTCGCGGACCAGGAGTGCGATCTGCACCCGGTTCTCGACCGCCAGCTTGGCGAACAGGTTGCCGGTGTGCGCCTTGACGGTCGCGATGCTGATGTGCAGCCGCCGGGCGATCTCCGGGTTGCCCAGCCCGTCCGCGATGGCCCTGGCGGTTTCGCGTTCTCGTTCGGTCAGGGTGGACAGCTGTTTCCGCGCGGCTTCGCGGGACGAGTCGCGAGCGTGAGAGGACCGCGGACCGGTGGCTGCGGCGATCACCCGTGCCGTGGCCGCTGGAGACAGCACGGGGTTGCCGTCCGCGACGGTCCGTACCGCGTCGAGAATCTGCTGCGGTCGGGTGTCTTTGAGGACGAACCCGAGTGCTCCGGCGCGCAGTGCGCCGAGCACCAGATCGTCGGAGTCGAATGTGGTCAGCATGAGCACGCGCGGCGGCGCCGGTCGGGTGAGGAGTTCCCGGGTCGTGCTGAGACCGTCACGGCCGGGCATCCGCACGTCCATCAGGACGACGTCCGGCCGCTGCTCGTCCACCACGGTGATCGCGGCGTCCCCGTCGGCCGCCTCCGCGACGACGGTCAGGTCCGGCTCGCCGTCGATGACGAGCCGCAGCGCCATCCGCACCAGCTGTTCGTCGTCGACGATGACGACACGCACCCGCTCCCGCTCGGTATCCACTCATACTCTCTTTTCGTGGGTGGGGTTCGGCCAGGGTAGTCGCGCGGTGAGGAGGTATCCGTTGCCGGGTGTGGGGTGATGGTCGAGTTCTCCGCCGGCGAGGGTGATTCGTTCGGTGAGGCCGAGCAGGCCGAATCCCGATGCCGGTGGTTGTGCGGTTGCCGCGGTGGCTGGGGAGTTGTGGACGCTGACGGTGAGTTTGCCGCCCGCTGTTCCATCGAGGGTGATGTGTACGTGTGCGCCTGGGGCGTGTTTGGCGGCGTTGGTCAGTCCTTCCTGGACGATCCGGTAGCAGGTTCGTCCGACGACGTCGGACGGTATTCCCGTAAGGGTGGTGGTGAGCGTGACGTCCAGTCCGGACGCGCGGGCGTCGTCCACCAGTTCGGGGATTCGGTCGAGGGAGGGTTGTGGTGGGTCCGGGCGGCCCGGGTCGGCTCGGAGCACACCGAGGACATCCCGTAGTTCTTCCAAGGCTCGGTGGGAGCCGTCGGCGATGCCGCGGACCAGCACGCGGTTCTCCTCGGCCGTGAGGTCGCCGCGGTGGTCCAGCACTCCGGCCTGCATGGCGACCAGGGAGATCCGGTGCGCGAGTACGTCGTGCATCTCGCGGGCGATCCGGTTGCGTTCCAGGGCCCGCGCCTGCGCCGCTCGTGCGGTCTGTTCCCGTTCCGCGCTCTCCGCCCGGTCCCGCAAGGACCGCACTTCGACACGGCGCGCGCCGATGGCCATGCCCGCGGCCACCGCGATGCCCGCGATCAGTACCGGGAACGAGAGCCGGAACCACAACGAGCCGGGCGGGCTCTGGACCGGGTAGAACGCGTCGGCGAACTGTGACGCGGTCACGAAGGCCAGCCCGACGACCCCGCTCTCCACCGGACGGCGACGAGTGGAGATCGAGCCCATCGCCAGAAGTGCGGCGCCGGTGGCGAGTGACGACGCGGCCGAGGCGATCGCGACCGTCATGGCGACGGCGAGCGGGAACCGCCGCCGCCACAGAAGCGCCGTCAGGCAGCCGGAAGCCACCAGCGGATCACCGATGACGAACCACGAGCCCGTTTCGGCCGCCTGCCCCCGCAGCAGCACACCGGTGGAGAGCCAGAGCGGGATGCCCACCGCCGCGGCCGCCGCCAGCCGCCAGGTCTGCTGCCACCACCCGAGCCGTGCCGCGACGTCCGTGTTCACCTGGTCATTATCGCGACACCGTGCGGCCGGTGAGTCGGACCGAGGGCTGATACGCCCTGGACCAGAGTCGAAGCACCGCCTCGCCTTGGGTCGGAGGCGGTGCGAGCCGCCGGGCTGATGTGCCGGCCGCGCCGCACGGGCAGGCTCGCGCCCCTGTGTGCCCCCGTGTGCCCCTGTGCGCCCCTTCAGGAGGACATCAGATGCGCAGAACCCTGCCCCTCGCCTGCGCGGCGGAGCTCCCGGGCACTGTTCGCTCGTCGGCTGACGAACGATGATGGCCGGCAGACGGTCTACGGCGTCGACGTCAGGCATTGGCAGAACCAGTCGTGGGCAACACCGTGATCGGGCTCGGTACGGCGGCGGCCAGCACGGAGCGGGCGCTGCGGCTGCGCTACAGCCGGCTGCTCGACGGCGGCGGACGACCTGACGGGACCGTCTTCGCCCATTGGGAGGACGTTGGGCCGCGATCCGCCCGACAAAGGGGCACCATGCATGCGAAGCCGGTCATTTCTGGCCGCTCATCCCCAGCAAGGAGTTCCCATGCGTATGCGGACCGCCCTGTCCACGCTCGCTCTCACCGCCGCGTCCCTCGCCGTCGGCGCGGCGGGTGCCGTCGCGGAGGACGGCCCCGATGTCACCACCGTCAACAACGCCGGCAGCACGACCTTCCCCGGTGTGTGCGCCAGCAACCAGTTCTCCTTCGTCACCGTCCCGGTCAATCTGGTGGGCGCGTCGGACTCCAGTTCGTGCTGAGCCCGTGAGGAGCGGAACCCCCGGCCGACGTGGCCGGGGGTTTTCCTGTGTCCTGAGTGGGCCATGCCACACCATGCCCGTCCCACCTCACCATCCCGAATACCGGACGGGACGCCGCACACCGCCGCACGGCCCCGTAGGCTGGCTGGTGCAGCTGGTTCGCCCCGTCCGCCAGGCGGGACGCGTCGCAAGAGGGAACCCGGTGGGAATCCGGGACTGCCCCGCAGCGGTGAGCGGGAACGACCGCCGTCATACGCACTGGGCCCGGTGAGAGGGGCCTGGGAAGCGACGGCCAGTAGGTGTCCTCCGAGGAGGACGCGCCCGTGAGTCCGAAGACCTGCCATCTGCCCGCGTACGGACCACCCGTGCGCGGACATCCCGGTGACCTCGAGGGCGGGTCGGCGAATCTGTACCAGGCGGACGATCGCGCGCCAGCCGCGCGAGGTCGTGGCGTCCGGTCCGTCACCCTTCGCGCTCTCCTCCCGTCGCCGGGACCTCAGGGATTCATCTCGCGAAGGAGATCTCCGTGACCACCAAGTCCGCGGCAGCACGGGCCACCGTGTACGGCTACCCCCGCCAGGGCCCGAACCGGGAACTGAAGAAGGCGATCGAGGGCTACTGGAAGGGCCGCGTCACCGCCGGCGCGCTGAGGGCCACCGCCGCCGAACTGCGCCGCGCCACCTGGCGGCAACTGGCCGGGGCGGGCATCGACGAAGTCCCCACCGGCGACTTCTCGTACTACGACCATGTGCTGGACACCACCGTCATGGTCGGCGCCGTCCCCGACCGCCACCGGGACGCCGTCGCCGCCGACCCGCTCGACGGGTACTTCGCGATGGCGCGGGGCACACAGGACGTGGCGCCGCTGGAGATGACCAAGTGGTTCGACACCAACTACCACTATCTGGTCCCGGAGCTGGGTCCGGACACGGTGTTCGCGGCCGACTCCGCCAAGCAGGTCGCCGAGCTCAAGGAGGCCCTCGCCCTCGGGCTGACCGCGCGGCCGGTCCTCGTCGGCCCCGTCACCTACCTCCTCCTCGCCAAGCCCGCGCCCGGCGCGCCCGCCGACTTCGAGCCGCTCACCCTCCTGGACCGGCTGCTTCCGGTGTACGCCGAGGTCCTGGCCGATCTGCGGGCGGCCGGTGCCGAGTGGGTGCAGCTCGACGAGCCCGCCCTGGTCCAGGACCGCACCCCGGCCGAAATTAACGCGGCCGGTCGCGCCCATCGCAACCTGGGCGCCCTCACCGACCGCCCGAAGCTGCTGCTCGCCTCGTACTTCGACCGCCTCGGCGAGGCGCTGCCGGTGCTGGCCAACGCCCCGGTCGAGGGGCTGGCGCTGGACTTCACGGAGGCCGCCGCGGCCAATCTGGACGCGCTGGCCGCCGTCGGCGGGCTGCCCCGCAAGCGGCTGGTCGCCGGTGTCGTCAACGGCCGCAACATCTGGGTCGACGACCTGGAGAAGTCCCTGGCCACGCTCGGCACCCTGCTGGGCCTGGCGGACCGGGTCGATGTGGCCGCCTCCTGCTCGCTGCTGCACGTCCCGCTCGACACGACGGCCGAGCGGGACATCGAACCGCAGATCCTGCGCTGGCTGGCCTTCGCCCGGCAGAAGACCGCGGAGATCGTCACCCTCGCCAAGGGCCTGGCCCGCGGCGCGGGCGCGATCACCGCCGAGCTGGCCGCGAACCGGGCCGACCTCGCCTCCCGCGCCGGCTCCCCCATCACCCGCGACCCGGCCGTCCGCGCCCGCGCCGCCGCGGTCACCGAGGCCGACGCCCGGCGTTCCCATCCGTACGCCGAGCGCACCGCGGCCCAGCGCGCCCACCTGCGCCTGCCGCTGCTGCCGACCACCACCATCGGCTCCTTCCCGCAGACCGGTGAACTCCGCGCCGCCCGCGCCGCCCTGCGCGGGGGCCGGATCGACACGGCCGGGTACGAGGAGCGCGTCAGGGCCGAGATCCAGGAGGTGATCTCCTTCCAGGAGAAGACCGGCCTGGATGTGCTGGTGCACGGCGAGGCCGAGCGCAACGACATGGTCCAGTACTTCGCCGAGCGGCTCACCGGCTATCTGGCCACGCAGCACGGCTGGGTCCAGTCCTACGGCACCCGTTACGTCCGCCCGCCGATCCTGGCCGGTGACGTCTCACGTCCCGAGCCGATGACGGTGCGCTGGACGACCTACGCCCAGTCCCTCACCGACCGCCCGGTCAAGGGCATGCTCACCGGACCGGTGACGATGCTCGCCTGGTCCTTCGTCCGCGACGACCAGCCCCGCGGCGACACCGCCCGGCAGGTGGCCCTCGCCCTGCGCGACGAGGTGAACGACCTGGAGGCGGCCGGGACCTCGGTCATCCAGGTGGACGAGCCCGCGCTGCGCGAGACCCTGCCCCTGCGCACCGCCGACCAGCCCGCCTATCTGGCCTGGGCGACCGAGGTCTTCCGGCTCACCACCGGTGGCGTACGCCCCGACACCCAGATCCACACCCATATGTGCTACGCCGAGTTCGGCGACATCGTGCAGGCGATCGACGACCTCGACGCCGATGTCATCAGCCTGGAGGCCGCCCGCTCCCATATGCGGGTGGCCCGCGAGCTCGCCGCCCACGGCTATCCGCGCGAGGCCGGGCCCGGGGTGTACGACATCCACTCCCCGCGGGTGCCCAGCGCGGAGGAGGCGGCCGAACTGCTGCGGACGGGCCTGAAGGCCATCCCCGCCGAGCGGCTGTGGGTCAACCCCGACTGCGGTCTGAAGACCCGCGGCTGGCCGGAGACCCGCGCCGCACTGGAGAACCTGGTCACCGCGGCCCGTACGGTCCGCGGTGAGCTGCCCGCGTCCTGACCCGGACGACCGGCCGGGGCCGGGGCGCCACGCGCTCCGGCCCCGGTGCCGGCGCTCCGGCCCCGGTGCCGATCCCACGCCGCCGCGACAGGACCGGTCACGGGCGAGGAGCGGCGGTGTGGGGGCCGGTGACGCGCAGCAGGTCCAGCTTGCCCGCGTCGCTGCTTCCGGTCGCCGCCGTGTAGGTGACCATGCGCAGATCCGCGCCGGGGACGATGAGCACATCGCAGTCGAGCAGGATGTCGCCGATCTCCGGGTGCCGGATCGTCTTGCGGTCGGAGGTGTGCTGGGCGGCGGTCGCCCGGGTGGCCCAGTGACGGGCGAAGACCTCGGACTCCGCCCGGAGCTCCCGCACCAGGCGGGCGAGCCGGGCGTCGGCGGGGTAGCGGGAGACGGCGTCCTTGAGGTCGGCCACGATCGAGGTTTCGAAGGTGTCGGGCCCCCTCTCGGGACGGACGCGGAGCACCGGGTCGCGGGCGGCACCGGTGCCGAACAGGGCGCGGGCCAGGTTGCGTTCGGCGGTCGGGAGGACGGTGGGGTCGCCGTGCAGGGCGCTCCACATGGCGTTCCACCACACCAGGGTCCAGTCGGCGGTGAATACCCCGATCGGGACGTCGCCCAGACGCGCCGCGAGCCGTTGGATGCCCGGGGGCACATGGGCGCTGACCGTCCCGTCCCGCGGCGGCAGCAGCCCGGCGCTCCGGTACAACTGGTCGCGTTCGGCGCGGGAGAGCTGGAGGGCGCGGGCGAGGGCGCCGACGACCTGGTCCGAGGGGTGCTTCGCGCGTCCCTGCTCCAGGCGCAGGATGTAGTCGACGGAGAGCCCGGCCAGCTCGGCGAGCTCCTCGCGGCGCAGCCCCGGGGCACGACGGCCCGCCGCCGGGGCGAAACCGGCGTCGGCCGGGGCGAGGCGGTCGCGCCAGGCCCGCAGGAGCACGGCGAAGTCGGAGCGGGAGGAAGCCATGGGTTCATTCTCGCCGCGCGGCGCCGGATGAGCCTGGGTACTGCCAGTCCTAGTGACGGGGACGGCACTGGCCGGCGGGGGCGGGGGCGGCGAACGTGGAGCCGCCGCGCCCGGGCCGGGCGCCATCGGCCGACCAGTGAAGGAGCCTTCCATGCCTGCTACGCAGCACACCATCGTGATGACGGGCGCGAGCCGCGGGATCGGGCGGGTCGCCGCGGAGCACATCGTGCGCCGGTCGCCCGACGCGCACCTCCTCGTCGTGGCCCGCGCGTCCTCCGGCGCCCAGCTCGCCGAAGAGCTCGCCACGGGCGGGCACACGGTCTCGTACGTCCCGGCGGACCTCGGCTCGCTCCAGAGCGTCCGCTCCGCCGCCACCGGGATCCGTGACCGGCTGGAGCGCGGTGATCTGCCACCGCTGCGCGGCTTCGTGGGCAACGCGGGGATGCAGTACACCAACGCGCTGACCGAGTCCCCCGACGGGTTCGAGGCCACCTTCGCCATCAACGTACTGGCCAACCACCTCTTCGTCCGGGTGCTCCAGGACCACTTCGCGGCGCCCGCCCGAATCGTGATCACCGTCAGCGACACCCACTTCGGGGACTTCAGGCACAACCTGGGCATGGTTCCCGGCCCCGTCTGGAACTCCCCCGACGTTCTCGCCCGTCCGGGCGCCTTCCCCAAGCCGGCCGGCCCGGCGGGCGGGCGCACCGCGTACTCGACCAGCAAGCTGGCCGCCGTCCACCTCGTGCACGAGTACGCGCGGAGGCTTCCGGCCGGGATCGATGTCGTCGCGTACAACCCCGGTTTCGTCCCCGGCACCGGTCTCGCCCGCAACGCCGGTCCGCTCTCCCGCTTCGCCATGCGGCGCGTCCTGCCGGTGATGGCCCTCACGCCGTTCGCCACCGGCCGGGGCGCCGCGGGCCGCTACCTCGCCGACGTCGTGCTCGGCACGACCCCGGCACCGACCGGCTCCTACGTCGACCGCGCCCGGGTCGCGCGGTCGTCGGAGGAGTCCTACGATCCGCGGCGCGAGCGCGAACTGTGGGACGCCGTCGAGCGGTTCACCGTGACGCACGCGGCCTGAGCGGCGTGGCGCACCACTTTCGTCACCGCACGGTGCGGAAGGCGTCCCGCAGCTCCCGCACCAGCGTCTCGGGCTGCTCCAGCCCGGGGAAGTGGCCGCCCACCTCCATCTCATGCCAGGAGCGCAGATCCGTATAGCGCCGCTCGGCCCAGCGTTCGGCCGTGGGCCATGGCTCGGCCGGGAACAGCGTGCACGCGGTCGGCACGGTCACCGGCAGGGCGTTCTCCTCCTCGGCGCCGCGCGGTGTCCAGCGCAGCGCCTCCCAGTACCAGCGGGCGCTGGACGCCCCCGTTCCGGTGAGCCAGTACAGGGCGATGCCTTCGGCCTGCCGGTCAAGGCTCACTCCCCCGCCCGCTTCGGCACGGGTGTCGGCGTAGGCGGCGAACTTCTCACCCAGCCAGGCGGCCAGCCCGGCGGGCGAGTCGACCAGGGCGTAGCCGAGGGTCTGGGGCCGGGTGCCCATCTGGATGCCGAATCCATAGCCGTCGGCCAGGTGCAGATCGCGCCGTTCGATCATCCGCGCCTCCGCCGGGGTGGCGGTGTCGCGGTCCTGCGGGAGCGGCGAGGCCACCGGCATCGTCAGGTGCAGGCCCGCCACCCGTGAGGGGAAGCGGCGGGCCAGCTCGGTGCTGATGAACGCGCCCCAGTCGCCGCCGTGCGCGCCGAAGCGCTCGTAGCCCAGCCGGCTCATCAGCGTCGCCCAGGCGTCGGCGGTGCGCGCGGGATTCCACCCGGTCCGCGCGGGACGGCCGCTGAAGCCGAATCCGGGCAGGGACGGGACGACGACGTCGAAGGCGTCGGCCCGGTCGCCGCCGTGGCCGACCGGATCGGTGAGCGGGCCGATGACCTGCTCGAACTCCAGGACCGACCCCGGCCAGCCATGGGTCAGCAGCAGGGGCATCGCGCCGGGCTCCGGCGACCGCACATGCCAGAAGGCCAGCTCCAGGCCGTCGATGACCGTGCGGAAGTGGCCGATGGCGTTCCACATCTTCTCGCGTGCCCGCCAGTCCAGCGCGCGCAACGCCGCGAGGAGTGCCCGCATCTGGTCCAGCGGCACGCCTTGGGAGGCGTTCGCCACGGTCTCCGATTCCGGCAGGCGGACCCGTTCCAGTCGCAGGCGCAGATCGTCGAGGTCGGCGTCGGGAACGGAGATGGCAAAGGGTTCGATGTCGGGCGTCACTCCGCCCGGTGAAGAAGAAGTCGGCACGCCACGAACGCTAGAAGCGCCCCGGGGCCGTGGGAATGCGCGCGATTGCCGTCCACGGATCAGCGATTGCGGTAGGCCGACGGCCGTACGCCCGTGTGCCGCAGGAACGCCGTGGACAGTGCGCCCGGGCTGCCGAATCCGCACCGCGTGGCCACTTGCGCGACGGACAGCTCACCCGCCCGGAGCAGCCGCTGTGCCTCCTCGATCCGCAGCCGGGTGAGATAGCGGTGGGGCGTCTGGCCCGTGGCGTCCCTGAAGGCCCGGATGAAGTAGTACACGCTGAAGCCGGCCTCGGAGGCCATGTCCGCCACCGTCAAGGGGCCACCCAGCCGGTCCCGCATCATCGCCACGGCCTTGTGCACCCAGGGCCCCGCGGCGCTCGGCCGGTTCACCTCCGGTGGCCGGACGCCGCAGGTGAGCAGATGCACGGCGAGGAACGTCGCCGCGGACTCCGCGTACAGGTCGTCGGCCTCGCCGGCCGCGCCCAGCGACCGCATGGTGTGCTCGACGAGCGGATCCCCCGAAGCCACCGCTGCGGCCATCCGCTCGTAGTCGATGCGTTCCCCGCCCAATTGCTCGACCGTACGGGCGACGGTGACGCGTGGGATGTGCACCTGGAGGGTCCGCAGGGGGACCACGGACCGATAGCGGCGTACCGACGCCACGCCCGGAACCGCCATATCGAGCTGTCCCGGCATCCAGTGCCGCTGCCGCCAGCGCCCACCGGTACTGGTCTCCATGGCCGCGTCGCCCGCGACGGTCAGGACGAGATGCAGATCGTCGGTGGCGGGCAACGCCACCCGCTCCACGCGCGCGACGTGATCGAACCGCTGCAAGAGCAGGGACCGCCAGCCGAGGCCGTCCCAGCTGTTGAATGTCCGCTCGACATAGGGGTTAGCGTCGAATCCGGTATACGGCTCGAGGTCGAAGTCAGGAGCGTCACACACCACATCGAGCATAGCCACGACGCGGCCGGGAGGGTCGCCCCTCAGGCGGTCAGGTACGGGTAGTCGGTGTACCCCTTGTCGGTGCCGCCGTAGTAGGTCGTCTCGTCCGGTGTGTTGTACGGTCCGCCCGCGCGCAGCCGGGCCGGAAGGTCCGGGTTGGCGAGGAAGAGCGCCCCGAAGGACAGCATGTCGGCCGTACCGTCCTCGATGAGCGCCAGCTCCTCCGCGCTGGTGAACCCGTCCGTCGCGGGGTTGAGGATGAAGGTTCCGGAGAACTCCTTGCGGAGGATGCCGGTCAGATCGCGGGAGTCCTCGACGACGTGCAGATAGGCGGGGCCGGTCTCGTCCAGGCGGCGGATCAGCTGGACGTACGTGGCCTCGAGGTCGGGCTCCTCGATGCCGTTGTAACGGATCCCGGGCGAGACGCGTATCCCGGTGCGCCGCGCTCCGATGGCCGCCGACACGGCCGCCACCACCTCGGCCGCGAACCGGACCCGGCCCTCGATCGAGCCGCCCCACTCATCGGTGCGCAGATTGGAGCTGGGCGCCAGGAACTGGTGGATCAAGTAGCCGTAGGCGGCGTGCAGTTCGACCCCGTCGAACCCCGCCTCGATGGCGTTGCGTGCCGCCTGGGCGAAGTCCGCGATCGTCTCCCGCACCTCCTGGGAGGTCAGCTCGCGCGGGGTGGTGAACTCCTTCATCCCGTCGACGGTGAACAGCCGGCCGGGTGCGGCGACGGCCGAGGGCGCGACCTGCACCAGCCCGTCGGGCAGCAGGCCGGGGTCGCCGACCCTGCCGACGTGCGAGATCTGGGCGAAGACCGCCCCGCCCTCGGCGTGCACCGCGTCGGTGACGCGGCGCCAGGCGGCGATCTGCTCGGCGCTGTGCAGCCCCGGGGTGTGGGGGAAGCCCTGACCGACCACGGACGGCTGCGACCCCTCCGTGATGATCAGCCCGGCCGAGGCCCGCTGCGCGTAGTACGTGGCCATGGAGTCGGTGGCCGTATTGCCGGGCCCGAAGGCACGGGCACGCCCCATGGCGGGCATGACCAGGCGGTTGCGGAGCGGCAGCCCGGCAAGGTCGATCGGATCGAAGGGTGTGGACACAACGGCTCCCGTGGTCGATGGGGCATGACGGTCGGCAACGAGATCATTGGCCGCCCAATGATCTCGCGGCGAAGCCACCATAACCCATTCATTGGGTGGCCAATGATTGGTCGGCCACGATAGCCTTGCCACCATGACCACAGAGCTCCCGCACACCGGCGCGACGGAGGACGAGCACATCGACGCCACGGAGGCCGAGCCCGCCGGCGGGGCGGAGGTCGAGCCTGCCGACGCCACGGGGGCCGGATACGGCGGCCACGTCAGTCAGACCCTGGCGCGGGTGTCCCGCCTGCACCGCCTCGCCGGGGGCAGGCTGCTGCGCCCGACCGGCCTCTGCTCCGGCCAGGAATTCCTGATGATGACCCTGTGGGACGCGGGATCGGTCCGGCAGTCCGAGCTGGCGAGGGCGCTCGACCTGGACCCGTCGACCGTCACCCTGATGTTGCGGCGGCTGGAGCAGGGCGGGCATGTCACCCGCACCCGCGATGCGCAGGACCGGCGTGTCATGCTCGTCCGGGCCTCGGAGCAGAGCTATGCCCTGCGGCCCCAGGTCGCGGAGGCATGGGGGCGGCTGGAGGAGCACATCCTGGACGGGCTCGACGACGGGGAGCGCGATGCCTTCGCCAGGATCCTCATGAAGGTCGAGAAGAACCTCGCCGCAGGAGAAGGCGAAGAGGACCCCGAGCGCTCTTAGGGTCCTTCTGGCGGCCCACGCGGCGGAACCGCGTATCGATGCCGCGGGAAGGGGCGGGGAGGGGAACGGCCCGCCGCGGGCGTCACGATCCGTCGGCCACCCCTCAGGTCAGGCGTGGCGTGTCCACGAGCCCAGCACCATCAGCGTCTTGGTTCCGGTGACCAGCCCCACGCGCCGCAGACCGTCGATGACCTGCTGCAGATGCTCGATGTCCCGCACCCGGACGTGCACCAGGGCATCGGGATCACCGGCGATGGTGAAGACGGCCTGCACCTCGGGAACCGTGTAGCAGGTGCGGACGATCTCACCGACCGGTGTCGTACCGGTGTAGGACAGCTCCACGAATGCCTCGATGCCCCAGCCGAGCTTGGTGTGGTCGATCTGCACCGTGAAGCCCTTGATCACCCCGGTGTCCTTGAGCCGGTCCACCCGGCGCTTGACCGCGGCCACCGACAATCCCACCTCGGGTGCCATCTCGGAGAAGGTGCGCCGCCCGTCCTCGCGCAGCATGCGCAGCAACTGCCGGTCCACATCGTCGAACTCGGGCATCGGCCCTCCATTTCGCGACTCGCGCGCGAGGGCGGCCCGCGCAAAGTCTTTTAGTCCAGCCAGCGAAATCCCCCGGCAGTTTGCGTCTTGTCCCGGATCAGCCGCAAGTTACTTGTGCTCCTCGGGAGGGTGTTGCTGTCCTTGAGCCGGACCCCAGATACGTCGAGGAGGCTCACGTGAGCACCGACCCCGCCGCGGTTTCACTCGATGACCCCTACACGGCCCGCAGCGGCCGCGTGCTGATCTCCGGCATCCAGGCCCTGGTCCGGCTCACCCTCGAACAGCGCCGGCTGGACGAGGCGCGCGGCCTGGACACCCGCGCGTTCGTCTCCGGCTATCCGGGCTCTCCGCTGGGCGGGGTCGATCTGGAGCTGGACCGGGCACGCCGCTTCCTCGACCCCGCCGGTGTGGTCTTCCGGCCGGGCCTCAACGAGGAGCTGGCCGCCACCGCCGTGGCCGGGACGCAGCTGCTGGGGCAGGTGCCCGGACGCCGCCACGAGGCGGTGACCGGGTTCTGGTACGGCAAGAACCCCGGTCTTGACCGCGCGGCCGACGCGATGCGGCACGGGACGGTGGCCGGTACGGCGGCGCTGGGCGGCGCGGTGGCCTGGATCGGCGACGACCCCGGGAGCAAGTCCTCCACAGTGCCCAGCTCCTGCGAGCCGATGTGCCAGAGCCTGGCCATGCCCCTGCTCGCGCCCGGCTCCGTGCCCGAAATCCTCGAGCTCGGACTGCACGCCGTGGCCCTGTCCCGGGCCACCGGCCTCTGGGCCGGGCTGAAGATCGTCGCGGATATCGCGGACGCCTCGGCGGTCGTCGACCTCGACGCGCTCCGGCCCGACATCCCCGCCCCGCCCACCGCCCCGCGCGGCGCGCCGCCCACCCTCGTGGGCCCCGCGTCCCTGGACGCCGAGCACGACATGCTCACCCGTCGGCTGGATCTGGCGCGCGCCTACGCCCGTGAGGCCGGGCTGAACCGCATCACCTTCCGCGCCACGCACGCCACTCTGGGCGTGGTGGCCTCCGGCACCTCCTACGCCGTGGTGCGGCGCGCCCTGGCCGACCTCGGCATCGGCGAGGCGGACATGGAGGCTCTCGGCGTCCGGCTGATCCGGCTGGCGATGCCGTTCCCCCTCTGCGACGAAGACCTGGTGGCCATGACCGCCGACCTGGAGCAGGTCCTGGTCGTCGAGGACAAGGTGCCCTTCCTCGAAGGGCACCTCAAGGCCGCCCTGTACGGCAGCGCCGACCCGCCCGTGGTGGTGGGCCGCCACAGCGAGAACGGCCGACCGCTGCTCACCGCCCGCGGCACCCTGGGCGCCGAGGACGTGGCCAAGGCCCTGGCCCAGCGCATCGGCCCGGACCGGCTGCCGCGGACCGCGACCGCCCGGCCGGCCTCGCCGGCACCGCCGGCCGCGCCCCGGATCGCGCTGCCCACCGTGTCGGCGCGCACGCCCTACTTCTGCTCCGGCTGCCCGCACAACACCTCCACCCGCACCGCCGATGACACCCTCGTCGGCGCGGGCATCGGCTGCCACGCCATGATCGCCCTCGATGGCGCGGGCCGCGGCCATCAGATCGGACTGACCCAGATGGGCGGCGAAGGCGCCCAGTGGATCGGCCTGGCCCCGTTCACCGACGACCGGCACTTCGTGCAGAACCTCGGTGACGGCACCTTCCACCACTCCGGCTCCCTCGCCATCCGCGCGGCGGTGGCCGCGGGCGTGACCATGACGTACAAGCTCCTCTACAACGACGCCGTGGCGATGACCGGCGGTCAGCGCCCCGAAGGGCGGCTGGACGTCCCGGCGCTGACCCGCTGGCTCGCCCTGGAGGGCGTACGGAAGGTCGTGGTGACCACCGCGGCACCGGCCGACTACCGCGGCGTACGCCTCGACCCGATCGCCACGGTGCGCCACCGCGACGATCTGCCCGAGGCCGAGAAGGAGCTGGCCGCCACCGACGGCGTGACCGTGCTCATCCATGACGACCGCTGCGCCGCGGAGGAGCGCCGGCTGCGCAAGCGCGGTCAGCTGCCCACCCCCGCCGAGAAGGTGGTCATCAACGAGCGGGTCTGCGAGGGCTGCGGCGACTGCGGGGACGTGTCCACGTGTCTGTCGGTGCAGCCCGTGGACACCGCCTTCGGCCGCAAGACCCGGATCCACCAGGCGTCCTGCAACTCCGACTTCAGCTGCCTGAAGGGCGACTGCCCCTCCTTCCTCCTGGTCGAGCCGAAGACGACGAAGACCACCAAGGCGAAGGCGCGGCCCCGTGCCGTCCCCCAGCCGCCCGTGGCCCTGACCGCGCCCACTCCGGCGGTGGCCGGGGACAGCACACTGCTGCGGATGCCCGGCATCGGCGGCACCGGTGTCGTGACCGTCTCACAGGTCCTGCAGCGGGCCGCCCATCTCGATGGGCGCTACGCGGCCGGACTCGAGCAGACGGGGCTGGCCCAGAAGGGCGGACCCGTCGTCAGTGACGTACGGATCTCGTCCACTCCGGTCACCGGTGCGGTGCGCGCCTCCCGCGCCACCGCGGACGTGCTCATCGGCTTCGATCTGCTCGGGGCGGCCGCCGACGCCAATCTGCGCATCGCCCGCCCCGGTCACACCATCGCCGTCGTCAACTCCGCCATCGTCCCCACCGCGGCCATGGTGACCAACCGGGTCGTCGTGCCCGGCTCCCCGGACGACGCCCTGGAGCGGATCGAGTCGGCCACCCGCCCCGGGGACAACCTCTACCTCGACGCGCAGAGCATGGCCGAGGCCCTGTTCGGCGATCACATGCCGACCAACATGCTCCTCGTCGGAGCCGCCTTCCAGCACGGCTGCGTCCCCCTGACGGAAGACGCCATCGAGGGCGCGATCCGCCTGGGCGCCGCCGTGGAGAAGAACCTCGCGGCCTTCCGCTGGGGGCGCGCCGCCGCCCTCGACCCCGAGGCCGTACGGCGTGCCCTCGCCGCACCGGAACGGCCGGTCCTGGAGGTCACACCCGAGGCGCGCACCATCGCGGCCACCGCCGCCCGGCCCGGCGCGCTCCAGGACACCATCGCCCTGCGCGCCGCCGACCTGATCGGCTATCAGGACCGGGCCTACGCCGAGCGGTACGCCACCGAGGTGGAGCAGGTCGCCGCGATGGCCCGGCGGCGCGCCGGTGACGAGGCGGGCGAGCGCATCGCCGTCGCCTATGCCGAGGGGCTGCACAAGCTCATGGCCTACAAGGACGAGTACGAGGTGGCCCGGCTGCATCTGGACACCGTCGAACGGGCCAGGGTCGCGGACGAGTTCGGTGCCGATGCCACCGTCTCCGTCCTGCTGCACCCTCCGGCGCTGCGCGCGCTGGGCATGAAGCGCAAGATCCGGCTCCGCCGCACGGCGCCCGCCCTCTTCTCGCTGCTCCGCGCCCTGCGGCGGCTGCGGGGCACCCGGCTGGACCTCTTCGGATACGCCGAGGTCCGCCGCCAGGAGCGGGCGCTGATCGAGGAGTACCCGCGCCTGGTCCGCGACGCCCTCACCCGTCTGACGCCCGGCAACGCCGCGGCCGTGGAGGATCTGGTGCGGCTCGTCGAGGCCGTCCGCGGCTACGAGGACATCAAGCTGGCCCGGGTCGAGGAGTTCCGCGCCACGGCCCGCGCGGCTCTGGACGACCTGGCCGCCACCGCCGACGCCCCCGCGGCCGTCTCCGTCTGACCCCGGCCCTTAAGCCCTCTCCTCGCCCGTCCGCACCCCAGGAGCGCCCCTCATGCCCGTCGACCGTCTGCTTCCCACCCGTGAGGCCGAGGACCTGCTCGACCTCGTCCGCGAGATCGCCGACAAGGAGCTCGCCCTCCGCGTCGACGGCCACGAACGCACCGAGACCTACCCCGAGGGCCTGTTCCGCCTGCTGGGTGACGCCGGGCTGCTCGGCCTGCCCTACCCGGAGGAGTTCGGCGGGGGCGGCCAGCCCTACGAGGTCTATCTCCAGGTGCTGGAGGAGCTGGCCGCGCGCTGGGCCGCCGTCGCCGTCGCCACCAGCGTCCACACCCTCGCCGCCTTCCCCCTGCTCACGTTCGGCACCGCCGAGCAGCGCGAACGCTGGGCGGAGGACATCCTCGGCGGCCGGCTCATCGGTGGGTACAGCCTGTCCGAGCCCCAGGCCGGGTCCGACGCGGCGGCCCTGACCTGCCGTGCCGAGAAGGCCCCCGGCGGCTACCGGATCAACGGCGCCAAGGCGTGGATCACCCACGGCGGCAAGGCGGACTTCTACGCCCTGTTCGCCCGCACCGGCCCCGGCAGCGACGGCATCTCCTGCTTCTTCGCGCCGGGCCACACCGACGGCCTCACCTTCGGCCGGCCCGAGGAGAAGATGGGCCTGCACGCCATCCCCACCACCTCCGCCTTCTGGGACGACGCCCTCCTCGAAGCCGACCGGCTCATCGGCGGCGAGGGCCAGGGGCTCCACATCGCCTTCCAAGCCCTGGACTCCGGCCGGCTGGGCGTCGCCGCCTGCGCCACCGGGCTCGCCCAGGCCGCCCTGGACGCCGCGGTCGCCTACGCCCACGAACGCACCGCCTTCGGCCGAAGGATCATCGACCATCAGGGCCTGGGCTTCCTGCTGGCCGACATGGCCGCCGCGGTCGACTCCGCGCGCGCCACCTATCTGGACGCGGCCCGCCGCCGGGACCACGGACGCCCGTACACCCGTCAGGCCAGCGTCGCCAAGCTGACGGCGACCGACGCCGCCATGAAGGTGACCACGGACGCCGTCCAGGTCTTCGGCGGCTACGGCTACACCCGCGACTTCCCCGTGGAGCGCTATATGCGCGAAGCCAAGATCATGCAGATCTTCGAGGGCACCAACCAGATCCAGCGGCTCATCATCAGCCGCCAACTCGCCCCCTGACCGGCCCCGCGACGGAATGTCGCACCCCGGCACGCCGGGACACGGGTCATGATGGCCACCATGACATCGGTACGGGGAACGCGCGGGGCGCGAGCGCAACAGCCGGGATCAGGTCGTATGGCGGCGGTGATGGCGGTGCTGGCCGCTCTGGCCGTGGCCGGTTGCGGCGGGTCGGACACGACCGACGGGGCGCCCTCGCACAGCGGGAGCCCGTCGGAGTCCCGTTCCGCGCACCCCTCGGGCGGCAGCCCCTCCGGCGATCTCAGCGCCTCGGCGAAACCGTCGGTGTCGGCGGCGGACGGGCGTGACGTCGGCGCCTGCGCGGACGGCAACTGCGCGATCGCGGTGTCGGAGCGGGTGACGGTCCGCTTCGAGGGCCCGGCCGGTCCGGCGACGCTGACCGTGAACGAGATCGGCCCGAACAAGGTCACGTACACGGTGAAGTCGGGCAACAACCGCTCCCAGGGCGGGGCGAGCGGCCCGGGCCAGGGGTGCGTCACCGTGCTGCGCGACCACGGCAGCAGCAACTCGTGCGGAAGGGTGGGCACCACCCGGCCGGCCGCCCAGCCCGGCGCCGTGGTGATCCTGATGGCCGCCGGGGAGGACGGCACGGCGATCCTGTACATCGTGTCCGGGTGACCGGCCCCGGTGGTCAGCTCTCCACAGGCGGGCTTCCGGGGGAACGGGAGTGGCGGATGCCCGCCTCGTAGGTCTCCAGCAGCAGCTCACGCCCGGTGTGGGAACGGGCCGCGCCGCCCCGGCCGGCTGAATGAGCACGGCCGCGGCGGCGCGGTCGAGTGGGGCGGTCGAGTGGCGTGGTGGCGGGTCAGTTGAGGGTGTCGGGGTCCGGCCCGGTGCGCTGACCGCGGTCGAGAGCGCCGATCGCCTCGATGTCCTCAGCGGTGAGGGCGAAGTCGAAGACGTCGATGTTCTCCCGGATGCGGGCGGGGGTCACGGACTTGGGGATCACGACGTTCCCCAGCTGGAGGTGCCAGCGCAGGACCACCTGGGCGGGCGTCTTGCCGTGCCGCCGCGCTATCGCGGTGAGGGCGGGGTCCTGGAGCAGGGCGCCCTGGGCCAGCGGGCTCCACGCCTCGGTGGCGATGTTGTGCTGGGCGTGGAAGGCCCGCAGCTCCCCCTGCTGGAGGTAGGGGTGCAGCTCCACCTGGTTGATGACCGGCACCACACCGCTGTGGTCCAGCAGCCGCCCCAGGTGTGCGGGCTGGAAGTTGGACACGCCGATGGCGCGGGCGCGGCCGTCGGCCAGCAGCTTCTCCAGGGCGCGCCAGGTGTCCAGGTACAGGTCGCGGGCGGGGGTGGGCCAGTGGATCAGGTAGAGGTCCACATAGTCGGTGCCCAGCTTGGCCAGGCCGGCGTCGAAGGCCGCGAGGGTGGAGTCGTACCCCTGGTCGGCGTTCCACAGCTTGGTGGTGAGGAACAGCTCCTCGCGGGGGACGCCCGAGGCGGCCAGGGCACGGCCGACGCCGGTCTCGTTGCCGTAGATGGCCGCGGTGTCGATGGAGCGGTAGCCGGCCTCGATGGCGGAGAGCACCGCGCCGGTGGTCTGCTCGTCCTCCACCTGGAAGACGCCGAAGCCGAGCTGCGGGATCTCGAGGCCGGTGTGGAGGGTGACGTTGGGTACGGAGGTCATGGTGTCCTTCGTCGGGTCGTGGGTTTTGTGGGGTTCGGGGTCTCGGTGGTTCGGGGGTCTCGGTGGTTCGGGGGTCTCGGTGGTTCGCGGGTCTCGGTGGTTCGCGGGCCTCAGCCGAGCGTCGCGACCGCCGTGGTGGCGCCATCGTGGCCGCGGCGGGCGTCGCGGCGGGCTTGGCGGCGCTCCAGGGCGGCGGACAGGACGGCGAGGACCAGGGCGGATCCGGCGAGGGCGGCGCCGACCCAGTTGGGCGCGGTGTAGCCGAGTCCGGCCGAGATCACCAGGCCGCCGAGCCAGGCCGAGAGCGCGTTGCCCAGGTTGAAGGCGCCGATGTTGACGGCGGAGGCGAGAGTGGGGGCACCCGCCGCGTAGTCCAGCACCCGCTTCTGCAGCGGGGGCACGGTGGCGAAGCCCAGGGCGCCGACCAGGGCGATGGAGACGGCGGCCGCGATCTTGTTGTGGGCGGTGAAGGTGAACGCGGCCAGGACCAGCGCGAGGGCGCCCAGCGATACGTACAGCATCGGCATCAGCGCCCGGTCGGCGAACCGGCCGCCGAGGAGGTTGCCGCCGACCATGCCGAGGCCGAAGAGGACCAGCAGCCAGGTGACGGAGGAGTCCGCGAAGCCCGCGACCTCGGTCATCATGGGCGCGATGTAGGTGATGGCGGCGAAGACACCGCCGAAGCCGAGCACGGTCATCGCCATGGCCAGCAGCACCTGTGCGTTGCGGAAGGCCGCCAGCTCATGGATCAGGTACACACCCTCCGGCTTGGGGATGTCGGGAACGAGTTTGGCGATGCCCGCCAGGCCGATCACGCCGAGCGCCGCGACGAGGAAGAAGGTGGTCCGCCACCCCAGCGACTGGCCGATCGAGGTGCCCAGCGGCACGCCGACGACGTTGGCGACGGTCAGGCCGGTGAACATCATCGAGATGGCTCCGGCCTTCTTCTCGGGTGCGACCAGGTCGGCCGCGACGACCGATCCGATGCCGAAGAACGCGCCGTGCGCGAAGGAGGCGACGATCCGTCCCACGGCCATCACACCGAAGGCGGGGGCGACCGCGGAGAGCAGATTGCCCACCACGAACAGCGCCATCAGCAGCATCAGCATGCGCTTGCGGGAGATCTTCGTACCGAGCGCGGTCATCAGCGGCGCGCCGACCATGACGCCGAGCGCGTAGCCGGTCACCAGGAACCCGGCGGTGGGGATGGACACATCGAAGTCCCCGGCGACCTCGGGCAGCAGCCCCATGATCACGAACTCGGTGGTTCCGATCCCAAAGGCCCCGATGGCGAGGGCCAGCAGTGCGATGGGCATGAAAGTTCACTCCAAGTGATTGCTACCGCCCTTTACGAGCATCCACAATACTTGCATACACACTACTTGCAAGCGCGCTATATTGCTCATGCCGTGTATCCTGCCGCACAGCAGGACCGAGACGCGTCTCGAGGGGGCTCTCCACACTCGCCATGGGCTCAGCGCCCGCGAGCACGCGGTGCTGGACGTCCTGAGCCGACAGCGGCCGCTCCTGCTCGACCGGGCGTCACCGCTTGACGCCTCGTCAGTCCGATTTCCGGGGTGTGAGCTCCCCGGCCGGCCTCACACGCCGGAGGCGGAGCCACCGGCCGGCGGCCCGGCCATCCGCGCCATATCGGCTGCGCGCCCGGAAAGCCGCTCGTCTCATTTCCCGTACGCCAGGTCCTTGACGGCCTGAAACCCATTCGGATGGGCGGTCGGCCCCGCCGGAACGGGTTTCTGAACGGCACCCGAGCGGCCACAGGTGTTGCTGCGACACCCCTTTCTTCATCATCGGGCAGGAGTTCGACGTCCATCCATATCCGAGCGCGGCCGACCGGGCCCCGTTGCGCCCGTCGTCGCGAAGGTCACCGAGTTCGCCGGGGCGCGGGCGCCGCCGCGTCTCCCTTCCGCCTCGGCCCCTGGTGGAGCACCCGCCCCAGCCGGATCTCGGGCTCCTTCCAGGGGAAAATCCAGCAAGTCGAAATTCCGTCAGCCACAAGGTCCATCCTTTTAGGACTTTACCCATACATTACCTTGTGAAAGAAACAAGAAATCGTTTCTTCAAATCTACGATCGCAAGCTATGACCGACGCTCCACGCGATAACTCCGCCACCCGTGCGCGCTGGCAGACCTGTCTCAAGCTGGCCCGCGAACTCCTCCTCATCGGACCGGACAACACCGACCTCAAACTCGGCTATCTCCACACCCTCATCGACACGGGCAGCCTCGGCGTCACCCGCCACCCCCGCAAGAAAATCCTCATCATCGGCGCCGGTATCACCGGCCTGGTGGCCGGCCGCCTGCTGAAGGACGCGGGCCACGACGTCACCATCCTGGAGGCCAACACCGGCCGCGTCGGCGGGCGCATCAAGACCTTCCGCACCACCAAGCACCACCAGCCGTTCGACGACGCCGCCCAGTACGCCGAGGCCGGCGCCATGCGGTTGCCCGACTTCCACCCGCTCGTCCTCGCCCTCGTCGACAAACTCGGGCTCGGCCGCCGCCTGTTCTACAACGTGGACGTCGACCCCGCCACCGGCAGCGGTCCCGAGGTCCCCGTCCCCCCGGTGACGTACACCTCGTTCACCGGCCGCACCTGGACCTACGGCGACGAGAGCCCCGACTTCCGCGCGCCCGACAAGCGCGGCAACACCTGGATCCGCACCAACCGCGTCCAAGTGCGGCGCGCCGACTACAGCGCAGTCCCGGAGAAGATCAACGAGGGTTTCCACCTCACCGACGACGAGGTCCGCGCCCCCGCCGTGCGGATGGTCGACGACGCGCTGGAGAGCGTGCGGGACTACTACTCCGACGTCATCGACGGGAAGCGGGTCAACAAGCCGTTCGAGGAGTGGGTCGAGGGCTGGGCCCGGGTGATCCATGACTTCGACGGCTATTCGATGGGTGGCTTCCTGCGCGACTGCGCCGGGCTCAGCGACGAGGCCATCGAGGCGGTCGGAACGCTGGAGAACATGTCCTCGCGGCTGCACCTGTCGTTCTTCCACAGCTTCCTGAGCCACACCGACATCAGCCCCGGTGTGCGCTACTGGGAGATACCCGGCGGGAGCTGGCGACTGCCGGACGCCCTCCACCGGGGCCTGCGCGACGAGGTGCGGTTCGGTCACCGCATGATCCGCCTGGAGTACTTCGACCCCAGCCGCGACTCCACGCCCGAGGGCACCGGCGCCGTCGGACCCGACGGATGGGGCGTGGCCGTGCAGACCGTGGCCGAGGACAACCCGGCGGGCCCCACCCGGCTGTGGACGGCGGACCTGGCGATCGTCACCATCCCGTTCTCCACCCTGCGCTTCGTGGAGATCGTCCCCTCGATGTCGTACAAGAAGCGCCGCGCCATCATCGAGACCCACTACGACTCGGCCACCAAGGTGCTGCTGGAGTTCAGCCACCGGTGGTGGGAGTTCACCGAGGACGAGTGGCGCGAGGAGCTCGAGAGCATCACACCGGGCCTCTACGAGTACTACCAGCGCGGCGGCGGGACCGGCACCGATCCCGATCCCGTTCCCGCGCTCGCCGAGGTGGGCCGCGGCCTGCTCGGCGCCGCGGTCAAGGACAGCGGTGTCACCGAGGAGTTACGCCAGGTCAACAGCACCATGCCGCTGCGCGGCCCCGCCGTGCGCCCCGCCACCCACTGCTTCGGTGGCGGCTCCGCCACCGACAACCCCAACCGGTTCATCTACTACCCCTCACACCCGGTCGAGGGCAGCACCGGTGGTGTGGTGCTCGCCTCGTACTCCTGGTCCGACGACGCCGCGCGCTGGGACTCCATGCGCGAGGTGGAGCGCTATGTCTACGCCCTGCGCAACCTCCAGGCCCTGCACGGACGCCGCATCGAGGTGTTCTTCACCGGCCTGGGCGCCACCAAGAGCTGGGCCCGCGACCCGTACGCCTTCGGCGAGGCCGCCACGTACACCCCGCACCAGATGACCAGCTTCCACCTGGACGCCTCCCGCCCCGAGGGCCCGGTGCACTTCGCCGGGGAGCACACCTCCCTCAAACACGCCTGGATCGAGGGCGCCCTGGAGAGCGCCGTCCGCGCCGCCGTCGCCGTCCACCAGGCCCCGCCCCTCACCACGCCGGGCCCGAACCAGGAGGGCCGCTCGTGACCGCGATCACCCCCGAGTGCACGGTCGCCCGTTATCTGGCCCGCCGCCTGGCCGAGCTGGGCATCACCCATCTGTTCGGGGTACCCGGCAACCACCTCGGCCCGTTCCTCACCACCCTGCGGGCCGAGGGCGACGTCGAGTGGGTCGGCACCCCCACCGAGGGCGGCGCGGGCCAGGCCGCCGACTCCTACGCCCGACTCCACGGCATCGGCGCGGCCGCGGTCACCTACAGCGTCGGCGCGTTCAACCTGCTGGGCGCCTGCGGCGGGGCGTATGTGGAGCACGTCCCGCTCATCGCCATCAACGCCTGCCCGCCGTACGAGCAGTGGCAGAACTACCGCGCCCTCGGCCTGCTCACCTCGCATATGAGCCCGCGCCGGGAGAGCAACCTGGACGCCTACCGGCAGGTCACCGTGGAGGCGCAGGTCATCTCCAACCCGGGCCTCGCCCCGGGCCAGATCGACACCGCCCTCACCGCCTGTCTGTCGACGCGCAGGCCCGTCTACCTGGAGGTGATGGAGGACCTGTGGGACGAGCCGTGTGCCGTCGCCGAGCAGCCGCTCCTGCGCCGCGAGCGGCCGTTCGGCGCGCGCGGCCAGGCCATGCTGGCGGGCGCCGTCGCCGCGATCCTCGCCCTGGTCGAGGAGCACCCCGGGCCGGACGGCAGGCCCCGCCCGATCGTGTGGGCGGGCGAGGAGGTCGAGCGGTTCCGGCTCGACGGGCAGCTCACCGATCTGACGCAGGCCACCGGGGTGCCGTTCTGCACCACCGTCGGCGCCAAGGCCGTCCTCGACGAGCGGCTGCCGCAGTTCCACGGCGTCTACAACGGCAAGGCCAGCCACCCGGATGTGCACTCGGTCTTCAAGGACTGGGCCACCTGCCGGATCGGCCTCGGCACCTGGTCCACCTCGAAGAACCTCGGCGGTGAACTGTGTGTGGGCACGGACTGGGTGGTGGCGGCCCGGGGCGGTGTGAGCGTCGGCACCCAGTACTTCCCGGACGTCCAGCTCACCCGGCTGATACCGGCCCTCAAGGACGCGCTGGTGGCGCGCTTCGGCTCCGGTGGCCTGACCGCCGACTACTACGCCGAGGCCCACGCCCACCACGGCGCGCCCGAGGGCCGTCCCGCCTCCCTCGAGGACCACCGCGCCACGACGCTCCGCGCCGGCGGCTCGTCGTCCCGGTCCGGCGAACGGCTCACCTACGACGGGGTGTTCGACCGGATCAACCACTTCCTGGCCAAGGAGACCCGGGAGAGCTGGACGGTGGTCTCCGACGCCGCGTTCTCCCTGATCGGCTCGATGAACCTGACCCTGCCCGCGGGCGGCTTCCTGTCCCAGGTCAGCTGGCTGTCCATCGGCTGGTCCGTCGGCGCGGCCACCGGCGCCGCGCTCGCCCCCGAGCGCGGCCACGCCCGCCCGATGGTGTTCGTCGGCGACGGCGCCTTCCAGGAGACCTGCCAGGAGATCTCCACCCACACCAGGCTCGGACTGCGGTCGGTGGTGTTCGTGATGGACAACGGACACTTCTACGGCATCGAGCAGATGCTGGTGCACCCGTCCTACTACGCGGACCGGGACGCGCACGGCGCGGATGACACGGATGGCGCGGACTTCTACAACGTCCTCCATCCGTGGCACTACGAGCGGCTCGCGGATGTCTTCTCGGACAAGAAGACCCCGGCACACGGGGTCAGCGTGGCCCACGCCTCCGAGCTGGACGAGCTGCTGGCCCGCCTCACCGACCCGACCGATCCGGTCAACGCCGGACCACTGCTGGTCCGCGTCCGCCTGCACCGGCACGACTACCCGCGGGCGATGGCGTACAAAGTGAAAGGGGAGTAGGAGCATGTCGGAAATCATCAATGTGCTGATCGCGTTCGACGCGTACTCGATCGCCAAGCGGTATCCCGACGCGTCAAAGGACTACGACGCGCCGACGTGGGTCGACCAGAGCCTGATCTATATGACGACGCGTCAGGACCGCGTCATCGGCACCTCGGGGGCCGAGCTGAACTTCCGCGCCAACCCCAGGGACATCATCAGGTGGCGCGAGACCACGCTGTCGCTCAACAGCGAGTACTGCGCCTTGCTGTACCGGTACCTGAGCGACGACCCGCTCATCAGCACACCGCGGATCGTGATCGCCGACGGCACCTATCCGATCCCGAAGGAGGGGGCCACCGACCGGCCCGACTTCGAAACACAGGACTACGAGGATCACTTCTGGGAGGCGGACGTCAACAAGATCGGCCAGGTCACCTACCACTTCTCCTTCCAGGTCCTGGACAGCGACCAGCAGTTGGTGGGGTACTTCCAATGGGACCCGTTCATCACCATCGAAAAGCGCTCCTGACGGTCCTCCCCGCGGTCAGGTAGCGGCGCGTCCCGTAGGCGGCGCGGGTGTCCGCACCGCCTACGGGACGGCGGCTAGGGCCCTTCTGACGGATCTCCGTGGAAGAAGGACCCTAGCCCCCCGGGGCCTCCGCCACGTCGAAGAGCTCCGCCTCGACCCGGTCGAGCGCCAGCCGAACCGCGCCCAGGGCCACCGACTCGTCACCCAGCACCGACGCCTCGACCTGGACGGGGAACAGACACAGCCGGGCCAGCTCCGCACGGAGCGGCTCGGCCAGCAGGGCTCCCGCCTGGGACAGCCCGCCGCCGATCACCACGAGCTGTGGGTCCACGGTCAGCACGGTGGCCGCGACACCGGTGGCGAGGTCGGCCACGAACGCCGTCACGATCGCCTCCGCCTCCGGGTCGCCGCGCCGTACCGCGTCGAACACCCGCTTGGCGGCCTCGCCGGCCGGCCCGGTGTCCGGGTCGTCCGTCCCGTACGCCAGGATCCGGTCGAGCGCCGTGTACCAGCCGAGGTCGCACAGCACACCGATCTCCCCCGCCCCACCGTTGTAGCCGAGGTGCAGCTTCCCGCCGATCAGCAGCCCGAGCGAGATGCTCCGCCCGAGCAGCAGATGGACCACGTCGTCGAAGTCCCGCGCCGCCCCGCGCCAGTGCTCGGCCAGCGCCGCGAGCTTGGTGTCGTTGCCCGCGAACACCGGGTAGGGGCGTCCGGCGCCCAACTCGACCGCCAAGACGTTCACCATCGCGGCCCGCGCCGGCTGGGAGCCCGAGGATCTGATCCGCACGTTCACCACCGTCATCAAGCGGCTGTGGCGGCCGAACCTGACCGTCCGGCAGTCCGGTGGCGGGCAGGAGACATCGGGTGCCATCGAGACGGTCGACTCGATGATGCTGCAGACGTACGAGGGCGTGACCCGGGTGTTTCCCACGTGGCCCGAGGATCGCGACGCGACGTTCGTACGGCTGCGCGCCGAGGGGGCCTTCACCCTGTCCGCCGAACGCGAGGACGGTAGCGTCCGGTACGTGGACGTGACCAGTGAGAAGGGCAACCGCTTCGCACTGGTCGACCCGTGGGGCGGCGATCGGGTGACCGTGGTCGACGACCACGGCCGACGCGTCGCCCACACCACCACGCGGGACGGGGTCATCTCGTTCCGGACGGCGCCGGGGCGGACGTATCACCTCACTCGCTGAGCAGGATGGGGCTTCCCGCCGGGCAGGCGGGAAGCCCCGTCCCCGCGGCGTCACCAGTTGGCGGGCTCGGCCAGGCTGTAGGAGTTGGCGATGCGCGCCTGGTCATGGAAGACGGAGAGCTCCGACGGGCCTGCGGGCGGGTTCTCGCGCCAGCCGGTGCAGTAGATCCCGGACGACCAGCGGACCGTGTTCGACGTCTTGGGCAGCACGGTGACCCCGGTCTTGCTGTACTTCTTCACACCGTTGACCCAGATCTCGATGGCGCCGTCGGTCGCGTGGAACTTCAACCGCGTGACGATCCGGATCCACGTGCCCCGCAGATCGGTCACCTTGGCGACGTTCGCGCTGAAGCCGCCGGATCCGCCGATGCGCAGCTCGTCGTTCTGGATGAACATCAGCTCCCAGGGGCCCTCGGGATCCTCGGGCGACCACTGCTGGAAGGTGACGTTCTGGTTGTGGAACCGCCAGTTGGGGGCGACGTAGATGGCCTGGCCGTAGTAGCGGTCCTGGCCGACGGCCTGGGTGGACGCCTGCTCGGTCTCGGAGTGGTAGCCGCCGCCCTCGTTGATGTACGTCTGCTTGGCCTCGATGGCGTTGCCGCCCTTGTAGGCGGGGGTGGTGACATTACGGATGACGCCCTGCTTCTGGGGCTTCTGCGGGTAGTTGGACCACCCCTGGACGGTGCCCTCGTTCTGGAAGTAGACCCCGGCGGGCAGCGCCTGGACACCCGCGTCGCTCCGGGCGCTGGCCCCTGCGGTGCCACCGCTGAGGGCGAGGCCGCCGACCAGGGCGCCGGTGACGCAGAGCAGGTGGATCCGTGTGCCGATCCGCTTCGTTAACATCCGATCAATCCTCTCGGGAAGTCGTGTTACAGGTCTGAACCTTCCCCAGAAGCTAGCGCTCAGAGCATGACGCGTCCACATCACTCATCAAGATAGGTCGGATGTCAGAGCCGCATTCGCTATCGACTCGCGTTTGTCCAGGTGGGCCACAGGGCACCCGGGGCCGGACGGTTCGTCCGAATATCCGTGGCCAGGAGGTGTCCCCGTGCAGCAGAAGGAACAGCGTCACCCGGTGGAACGGCATCCGCAGCCGGAGTTCCCCCAGCAGGACCAGGCGCACCCCGGCGAGACGGAGGAGATGGAGCCCCGGCCCGATCACGGTGAGGACACCTACGAAGGCCACGGGCTGCTGGAGAACCGGCGCTCCCTGATCACCGGGGCCGACTCGGGGATCGGCCGTGCGGTGGCCCTCGCCTTCGCCAGGGAAGGCGCCGACGTGTGCTTCAGCTATCTGCCCGAGGAGGAGAAGGACGCCCAGGAGACGGTGCGCCTCATCGAGTCGGCCGGGCGCCGGGCCGTCCCCTTCCCCTGCGACATCCGCGAGGAAAGCACATGTCAGCGGCTGGTGGACCAGGCGGTCGACGCATTCGGCGGGATCGACATCCTCGTGAACAACGCCGCCTACCAGATGTCACGGCCCAAGGGGCTGGAAGAGATCCCGTCCGAGCAGTTCGACCGGGTGATGCACACCAACCTCTACGCCATGTTCTGGCTGTGCAAGATGGCCCTTCCGCATATCCCGGAGGGCGGCAGCATCATCAACACCACCTCGGTGCAGGCGTACAAGCCCAGCTCCCACCTGCTCGACTACGCCACCACCAAGGGCGCGATCGTCACCTTCACCCAGGGGCTGGCGGGCAATCTCGCCGAGCGCGGCATCCGGGTCAACGCCGTGGCCCCCGGCCCCGTATGGACCCCCCTGATCCCCGCCACCCTGCCCGACACCTCGACCTTCGGCCAACAGAGCCCGCTGAACCGCCCGGCGCAGCCCGCCGAGATGGCCCCCGCCTATGTCTTCCTGGCCTCGCAGCAGGCCAGCTACATCACCGCGGAGATCGTCAATGCCACCGGGGGCACGCCCCTGCCCTAGCACACGGGGAAGACCCCGCGGTGTGTGCCGCCGCGG
Source organism: Streptomyces yongxingensis (assembly GCF_055597465.1). NCBI lineage: Bacteria > Bacillati > Actinomycetota > Actinomycetes > Kitasatosporales > Streptomycetaceae > Streptomyces > Streptomyces yongxingensis. The sequence goes on along the minus strand of NZ_CM145717.1, from coordinate 9,154,373 downwards.
GGGCGCTCAGCAGGGCGCGGAGCCGGTCGAACAGCTCGCCCGCGGCCACGCCGTTCCACTCCGGCGGCGGTGTCAGTCCGTGGCCGCCGCCCGGTAGGGGCGGAAGAAGGCGCGCAGTTCCTCGGCGTAGAGCTCGGGCTCCTCGAACGGTGCGAAGTGTCCGCCGCGCGCGGGCTCGGTCACCCGCACGAGGTTCGTCGTGCGCTCCAGCCACTCCCGCGGCGGGCGGACGATGTCGCCGCGGAAGAGCGAGAAGCCGGACGGCGCCTCGACCCGGCGGGCGTGCTGCGCGGGCGGGATGGCGGCGTTGGCGTGGTACATGCGCATCGAGGAGCCGATCGTCCCCGTGAGCCAGTAGAGCGTGACGTTGGTGAGGATCTCGTCCTTGGTGAAGCACCGCTCGACGTCACCGTCGCAGTCGCTCCACGCCCGCAGCTTCTCGACGATCCACGCGGCCAGCCCGGCCGGTGAGTCGGTGAGCCCGAAGGCGGCGGTCTGTGGCTTGGTGCGGTGCATGGCGGCGTACGCGCCCTCGGCCGCGCCCCAGCCCGTGACGTCCTCGAACCAGGCGCGCTCCTCGGGCGCGAGGTCCGCGGGGTCGCCGGTGAAGACGGGCAGGCCGCCGTCCATGCGGTGCACGGCCACCACCCGGTCGGGGTGGTCGAGCGCGAGGTAGCGGCTCACATGGCTGCCGATGTCCCCGCCCGCCGCACCGAACCGCTCATAGCCGAGGACGTCCATCAGCTCGGCCCACAACCCGGCGACGGCGATGGAGTCGAGCGGCGGGCCGGTGGGCCGGTCGGAGTACCCGTAGCCCGGCAAGTCGGGCACGACCACGTCGAACGCGTCGGCGGGGTCGGCGCCGTGCGCACCGGGGTCGGTGAGGTGCGGGATGACCTTCGTATAGCGCCAGAACGAGTCCGGCCAGCCGTGGCTGAGCACCAGCGGCAGAACGGGCCCGGCCGGGGCGGCGGCCCGGACGTGTGCGAAGTGGATCCCGAGGCCGCCGAGCCGGACGCGGAAGCGCGGCAGCCGGGCAAGCGCCGCCTCCTGCGCCGCCCAGTCGAACCCGTCCGCCCAGTAGGCGACGAGCTCACGGAGGTAGGCGAGGTCGGTCCCGAGCGCCCACCCGGCGTCCTCGGGCGCGTCCGGCCAGCGCGTGGCGCGCAGCCGCGCGCGGAGGTCCGCGAGGGCGGCGGGGTCGGTCCGCGGGGTGAACGGCTCGGGTCGGGGCGGGGCGTCCGGCATGCCACGTACCCTACAAGCCGCCCGTGTCAGTCGGCGGGGATGCCGGGGCCGCTCAGGGCGGGCACGGTGGTCTCGGGCCGGGTCGGGGAACGGGCGCCGAGGCGGAACTGTTCTGTCTCTTCGCACGGCCACGGAACCGGTGACCCGTCCTTTCACGCCGGCGATCTGCGTGCCGTAGATCTGCTTGCGGCCCTCGTTGACCAGTGCGCGGTCGCGCAGGAACGCCAGTTCGTGGGCCGGCCGAGCCCGTCGGCACCGCCTGCCGCACCAGCATGGCTCCACCCCAGAAGCCGGAGCCGGGTCGCCGCGTGGCGATTCAGGTCGATTGGCGGCGGCGATACGCTTGCGTCTTCGCGCGGTTGCCGCACAGCCGTGGTGAGCACCATTTGGCCAGGCCGGGGCGGGAGTTGTCGTAGAAGACCCACTGGCAGTCGGGGGCCGGACACATCCTGAGCCGATGCCAGGTCCCATTCACCGTGGCGGTCAGCGCGGACATGACGATGTGTGCGAGGGCGGTGTCCACGGGGTCGGCGGCGATGGTCAGGTGGGCGCCGTGGCCGGCGGTCAGTGTGACGTGGAAGGAGTAGCCGACCGGGACATCGCCGCCCTGGCCGTCACCCTCCGCGTCCTGGCGGAGCGCGGACCGCAGCGCCGTACGCAGCTCGCGGGCTCGGGTCAGGTGGCCCTGATGAGCCCTGGTGTCGGGGGTGTCGCCTACGAGCAGGTCGTGCTCCCGCAGCCAGCGCTCCAGATCGCCGGGCGTGGCGAGCGCGTCGTGCCCCGTAAGGCGCCGTCCGTGCGCGACGAATCCCCGGCGATCCTCGGTGTTGGCGAAGTGATGGAGCAGGGCGACGCCCTCGGGAAGGCCCTCGACGTCCTCGGCCCTAGTCGGCGGCAGCATGACCAATGTCTCCGTAAACGCGCCGGTAGGCATCCTTCACCCGGATCCGATCGCCCATGACTAGACCCTTCCCGCGAAGCGAGCGGTGAGATAGGCATCCGGGTCCGGGCCGTCGGGGTTGGCGAGCACATGGCGCAACCATGCCCGGCGTTCGAAGTCGGTGACGGCCAGCTCCCAGACGCAGCCGATGGCCTCACCGGGGTGCGGCCTCAGCGCGTGCGGTTGCTCCAGGGGCGCCGAGAACAGTCGCTGATGGATCTCGTTCTCACCGTGCCACCAGTCCACCAGCGCGAAACAGCGGTCCGCCGCGTCATGCGCGATGGCGAACCCGATGCCATAGCGGCTGTCCGTCCGGGCGGGGCTGGGCAGCACCGAGGCCGCGGCTTCCACGGTCGCGGCCACCAGCGCGGGACGCGGCACATCGGCCCACGCGCTGATGCCGTACACCTTCACGGCCCATGCACCGACCGCCTCCAGGTCCAGGAAGCCGATGGCACGAGGGCGATGCGGCTGCCGAAGGACGACCGCTCCCTGGTGCGTACTCATGGCCCGCCCTCCTCCACGACGACACGTGTTAAATGATTAACAGGTGTCGCCTCCCTCGCGCAACACATGGCACCAGGGCCCGCCGCCGAGGCTGGTCCGGGGCCCTGGCCACCGTCCTGACGGGTGCGGTCGGCTGCACCCCCGACGCGGCGTCCGCCGGTGAGACCCACACCCCCGCGCCCGGAGCCGCCGGAATCGGGGACAAGCCGCACCCCGGGCTCGGCAACGGCGGCTATACGGTGCGCCATACCGCCCTGGCGCTGCGCTTCGCCGAGGACCTCGAGACGTACACGGCGACCACCACGCTGCGCGGCCGGGCCACCCACTCAGCGCGAGGCCGTCCAGGTTCGGCATCCGGATGTCAGGCGGGCGAGGCCGCCGATGGCGGGATACCGTCCACCGTCTCACGGCTCCGGTGACCGGGGGTCTCACGGCTCCGGTGTCCGGCGCAGGAAGCGGATGACCGGGTGGCCCGGATCGTGGGTGACATCGGCCTGGACGTCGTACACCCGCTTGATCAAGGACGGGGTCAGCACATCGCCCGGAGCGCCTTCGGCCACGACGTGTCCCTCGCGGAGGACGAGCAGGCGGTCGCAGTACATCGCGGCGAGGTTGAGGTCGTGCAGGGCGATCACGGTGGCGATCGGGAGGCTGACGACGAGGTCGAGCAGGTCGAGCTGGTGCTGGATGTCGAGGTGGTTGGTCGGCTCGTCGAGCAGGAGCTCGCGCGGTTCCTGGGCGAGGGCCCGGGCGATCTGGGTGCGCTGGCGTTCGCCACCGGAGAGGGTGTGCCACGACTGACCGGCCCGGTCGGTCAGTCCGGTGCGCTCCAGGGCCGCGTCGACGGCCCGGGTGTCCGCGGTGGAGGCCGACGCCCAGGCGCGCCGGTGCGGGATGCGGCCGAGGGCCACCACCTCGCGGACGGTCAGCTCGGTCTGGGTGTCGGCGTGCTGTTCGACGGTGGCGATGCGGCGGGCCGTGGCACGGCGGCCGACCTGTGGCAGGGTACGGCCGTCCAGGGTGACCACTCCGGCGGAGGGGGCGAGGATCCCGGCCAGCAGCCGCAACAGGGTTGATTTCCCCGAGCCGTTGGGGCCGAGCAGGCCCACCGTCTCGCCGGGGCGCAGGGTGAGGGTGATGCCGTCGACGATCAGCCGGCCGTCGGTGCGGCGGCTGACGCGGTCCGCGCGGAGCCCGGACGCCGCTTCCGCGGTGGCGGCGGACTCCGTGCCGGGGGTTTCCGCGGTGGAGTCGGTCATGTCGTCCTCCGGCCGCGGTAGAGCACGGCCACGAAGGCCGGTACGCCGATGAGGGACGTCACCACGCCCACCGGGACCTCCTGGGGGGCGATGACGGTGCGGGCGGCGGTGTCCACCCACACCAGGAAGATGGCCCCGGCCAGTGCGGTGACCGGCAGCAGACGGGCGTGGCCGGAGCCGGTGAGGGCGCGGGTGGCGTGCGGGAGGACCAGGCCGACGAAGCCGATGGCCCCGGCGGAGCTGACCATGGTCGCGGTGAGCAGCGCGGTCGCGCACAGCAGGACGAGACGGGTACGGGCCACCCGGACACCGAGCGCCGCCGCGGCCTCCTCCCCGAAGGCGAACGCGTCCAGGGTGCGGGCGTGGCCGAGACAGACCACGAGGACGGCGGCCAGGACGGCGGTACACAGCAGCACATCGCCCCACCCGGCGCCGGTGAGCGAGCCGAGGAGCCAGAACAGCACGGCCCTGGTGGTGTCGGCGTCCGCGGAGGTGAGGACGATGAACGAGGTCAGCGCGGAGAACAGCTGCATGGCGGCCACTCCGGACAGCACCACGCGGTCGGTGCTTCCGCCGAGGCTGTGGCTGAGCAGCAGGACCAGGCCGAACGACAGCAGCGCACCGGTGAACGCGCCCGCCGACAGGGACACGGCCCCGCCGCCCACGCCGAGCACGACCACGGTGACGGCGCCCGTGGAGGCGCCCGAGGACACGCCGAGGACGAAGGGGTCGGCCAGCGGATTGCGCAGCAGGGACTGCATCACGGCCCCGCAGAGGGCCAGACCCGCCCCGCACACCGCGGCGAGCAGTGTGCGCGGCATGCGCAGGTTCCACACGATGCCGTCCCGAAGCGGCGGCAACGTGCTCTCCCCCAGACCGAGATGGGCGGTGACCGCCGCCCATACGTCGGCCGTGGAGATGTCTGCCGGGCCGATGGTCACGGCGAAGGCGACCGACACGAGCAGCGCGGCCGGCCCACCCGCGACCAGCAGCAGGAGGCGGGTGCTCACGCGGCGGCCGCTCAGGTGGCGGGTACTCACGCGGCCGGTGCTCACACGGCGAGTACTCACTTGGCGAGCCCGACGTCACGCAGTCCTGCGGCGACCTGCTCCACCCCTTCGACCGTGCGGAGGGACGGGTTCATGGCCTGCCCGCTCAGCAGGATGTACCGCCTCTTCTTCACGGCGGTGAGATTGCGGGTGGCGGCGTTGGTCTCGAGGAAACGCATCTTGGCCTCGGCGGTCTCCGCGGTCTGCTGCTTGCGCGTGAGGTCGCCGAGGACGATGACGTCCGGGTCGCGGTCGGCCACGGTCTCCCAGTTGATCTGCGGCCACTCGTCGTGGGTGTCGGAGAAGGCGTTCCGCGCCCCGACGGCCCGGGTGATGGCACCCGGCGCGCCACAGCAGCCGGCGAGGTAGGGCGACTGGGAGTTGGCGAACCAGTACATGAGGGAGACACCGGAGGCGTCCAGTCCCTCCGTGGCCTGGTGAACGCGCTCCTTCAGCCGCGCGACGAGCTTCTCACCGCGCTCGTCGACACCGAACGCGTGGGCCAGATCGCGTATTTCGCCGTAGACGACATCAAGCGTGAGGGGCTTGCCGCGGGAGCCGTCACCACCGCTGTCGGTGTCCCGGCCCGCCGCGCAGTCGGACGGCGAGACATACGTGGGCACGCCCAGCTTCTCGAACTGCTCGCGCGTGGCCACGCCGCCCTTGCCGAGGGTGGAGACGAACGAGGCGGTGACGAAGTCGGGCTCGGCGTCCAGGGCCTTCTCGAAGGACGGCGCGTTGTCCGCCAGGCGCTCCACCGTCGCGTTGGCCTTCTCCAGGCCCTTCATCACCGGGTCGGTCCAGGTCGCGGTGCCCGCGACGCGGTCGGCGAGGCCGAGGGAGAGCAGGATCTCCGTGGTGCCCTGGTTGAGCGAGAGGGCCCGCTTCGGGGCGGACTTCAAGGTGACCTTGTGGCCGCAGTTGTCGATCGTGCGCGGAAAGCCCGAACCGGCGGGCTGTCCGGCGTCCGCGTCATGGCCGGAGCCACCGCACGCGGTGAGCAGAAGGGCGGGGGCGAGCAGGAACGCCGCGGTACGGCGGGCGGAGCGGAGCACGGGCAGCCTCGGTGGTCGTGGCTCGTACGCGGAGCCTGGCCTACGGACGTCCTCCGCGCACCGGGCGCGGAGGTGCCAGCAGGTCTTCGGACTCGGGCTCGTCCGGACGGGGCCCCTTCCCGGTGCTCGTTCGCGACGGCCCCACGGCCGTCACGGACTCCTCCCAGTGGTGTCACATGCCCCGCCCGTCCCCCTCACCGCTGCGCGTCAGTTCCGGATTCGCACCGGATTCCCTGGCCTCGGATGTGGCACGACTGGCTCCCCGAGACTACCAAGACCGTCGAACGGCCATGTCTCACGGTCGGCTCGGCCCCCGGCGGGCCTGCTTCACCTCGCGGTCCACGGCCCAGGCGTCGCCGACCGGTCCGAGGTGGCCGAGCTTGTCGGGGTTGACCACCGTGCGGATGGTCTGGATCTGCCCGTCGAGCACATCGAGGACCAGGGTGTGGAGCACCTTGCCGTCCCGGTCGCGGACGATCGCACCGGGCTGGCCGTTGACCTCACGCGGCTCGAACGACACATCGATCCGCAGCAGCCAGGGGAAGACGTTGCCCAGCAACCGGGCCACGTTCTCCGCGCCCATGACGGCCCTGGCCAGCTGCGGGGCCTTGCCTCCGCCGTCTCCGACCAGCCGCACATCGGCGGCCAGCAGCTTCCGCAACCCGCCCACGTCGCCGTCCTTCAGTGCCTCGAAGAACCGCGTGGCCAGCTCCTGCCGCTCCCGCCGGTCCGCTGCGAACCGCGGCCGCCCGGCCTCCATGTGGCGTCGCGCCCGCACCAGCAGCTGCCGGCATGCCGCCTCCGACCGCCCCACCGCCGTGGCGATCTCGTCGAACCCGAAGGCGAACACCTCCCGCAGCACGAACACCGCCCGCTCCAGCGGGCTGAGCCGCTCCAGGAGCAGCAGCGCCGCCATCGACACCGAGTCGGCCAGCTCCACCGCCCGGGCCGGATCCTGGTACGGATCGCTGAGCAGCGGCTCGGGAAACCACGGGCCCACGTACTCCTCCCGTCGCACCCGCGCGGAGCGCAGCACATCGATCGAGATCCGCGTCACCGTGGCCGACAGATACGCCTTGGCCGATGTGGGCCGGGTGGCCGAGCCGTCGAAGCGCAGCCAGGTTTCCTGCACCGCGTCCTCGGCCTCGCTCACGCTGCCCAGGATCCGGTAGGCGATCGAGAACAGCAGTGGCCGCAGCTCCTCGAACTCCTCGACCTCGCTCACGCCGATTCCCCCCTGAACGACCGGCCGGACAGACCAGCGCCGATCAATGGAACTGCCCGACCTGGTAGTCGCCCGCCGGCTGCTGGGTGATGACGTTCAGCCGGTTCGCCATGTTCATGAACGAGACCAGGATCACCAGGGCGGTGAGCTGCTCCTCGTCGTAGTGCTTGGCGGCGTTCGCCCACACCTCGTCGCTGACCCCACCGGCCGCGTCCGCGACCCGGGTCCCCTCCTCCACGAGCTCCAGCGCGGCACGCTCGGCGTCGGTGAAGACCGTGGCCTCCCGCCACGCCGCCACCAGGTTGAGCCGCACCGCGGTCTCACCGGCCGCGGCGGCTTCCTTGGTGTGCATGTCGAGGCAGACGGCGCAGCCGTTGATCTGGCTCACGCGCAGTGCCACCAGCTCCTGAGTGGCGGGCGGCAACGGCGAGTCCTTGACCGCCTTGCCCGCCGCCATGAGGGGCTTGAGGACCTTGCCCGCGGTCAGGCTGGCGGAGTAGTTCAGTCGCGCGTCCATGGTGTGCTCCTCCGTGGTGGTCAGTGGCTACACCCTCAGACGAGGTAGCCCGACCCCCTGTGACATGGCCGCATGTGATCCGCGTCTCCCCCGCCCCCAGGCCGGGTCCGCAACTACATGACGACGTCGATGACCGCCCGGATCAGACAGTTGTACGCTACGGCTCGGTCCGATCAACGGAATACAGCGGGAGGCAGAGGTCATCGTGAGCGAGCGAGCCGGCAGAATACGTTCCCCTCGTGCCTACTCCGCCGTCTCGGGGGTGCTCACCGGGACGATCGCCCTGTACATCACGCTTGTCGCCTTCGGCAACATCACCGACTTCGACACCAATCAGCAATTCGTCCGCCATGTCCTGGCGATGGACACCACGTTCAAGGACGACGACCTGATGTGGCGGGCCATCACGTCCACCGCGCTCCAGGACACCGCCTACGTCGCCATCATCGTCTGGGAGAGCGTCGCCGCTCTCGTCCTCCTCGCCGGGACGGCCATGTGGGGCGCGGGACTGCGCGGAGGCAGCGTCCGCCGTGCCCGTCAGGCCAGCACCGTGGGGCTGTTGATGCTGATGCTGCTGTTCGGCGCCGGGTTCATCGCCATCGGTGGCGAGTGGTTCGCCATGTGGCAGTCCAAGCAGTGGAACGGGCTGGAGGCCGCCACACGCGTCTTCCTGATCTCCGGGATCGTGCTGCTGCTCATTCACCTGCTCGCGGCCGAGCGGACCGGCACCGACTCCACGGACTGAGCATCCACGGCGGGGCACGGCGGCGGCTCAGGCGGACGGAAATACGACGGCGGTCAGGCAGGCGGCAACGCGGCGGCGGCCGACCCGGCGAGGTCGGTGGCCAGTTCGCAGGGCCGTCCCTTGGCGCCCGCCCCCTTGAGGACGAGGGCCACCCGCTCGGTGCCCTTCACCCGGTCCAGGCCGGTGTAGTCACGGTGGACCACCTCGACGCGGCAGCTCCCCGGGCCCTCGTACTCCGGCATGACAATGGCCTGGTGATCGCTGAGCCTGGTCGACCGGGCGTTCTTGTCGCTCGGCAGGTCGCCTTGGTCGAAGCGCAAGTCGACCTCGTACTCGCTGGTGGTGCTCTTCCACTGGCAGTCCCAGCGGCCGAATCCGACGTCCGGGTCCCGGGCGTCGATGCCGGGCACCTTCTCCAGCGTCTTGGCGTCCAGAAGGGTGCACGCGTCCTGGTGCGCCAGCGAATTGGACGGGAAGCCCGGGGAGCGCCGGGGAATCGCACCTCGGTTGAGCACATTGACCGCGAATCGTGTGGCGACGTCGGCGGTGTCGCACAGCGGCTCCTTGACCCTCGCGGGCCGTCTCGCGACCGCGGTGATCCGAAGGCTGTTGTCGCGAGCGCCGGTCACCGCCATGGCCCGCACGCACTCGTCGCCCTCGGCAGCGTGCTCCACGACGGTGACCCTGCCCTTGGCCTTCCTCGCCACGGCCTCGGGCAGCGAATCGGCGTCGAGCTCTACCCTGACGTCCACGACCTCCTCGTCGCGCTCCTTCAGGTTGACGTCGCAGCGATTGAAGTTGCCCTCGTCACGCTTCAGTTCAGCCACTTCGTACCGATCGAACACGCCGGCCTTCAGCAAGGCGCAGGGATCGGCCGTGCGGGGGTCACCGATGAAGTCCGCGCTGGCCGGTGTGGTCGGCGACGAGGCCGCTTTGTCGCCATCGTCGCTGCCCAGACTCATCACGATGAACGGAACGGCGATGGCCAGTGCCGTGACGGCGGCGGCGCCGGCCAGGAGCAGAGGACGGCGCCGGACCAGCGTCGCCGTGCGGCGCCGCGGCCCCGCCGCAGGGACCTCGCTCCGCGTCAGGACGTCCGTATAGGGCGTGGTCGACGGGGCCATCGGGAGGGTCGGGAACCGGTCCGGGGGCCCCGCGATGTCGGTGAGGGCCGTGAGCGCCTCGGCGGCCGTGGGCCGGGCCCCGGGGTCGCGCTGGAGCATCGCGGTGAGGATGCCCCCGAGCGGTCCGACCTGGGGGCTGATGGCCTCCAGCCGGACCACGCGCCCGGCGCCGCGCAGCGGCGGGGTCCCCGTCACCAGCCAATGCATGGTGGCACCGAGGGAGAACACATCGGACGCACGCTCGGGCGCTCCCCGGAACGCCTCGGGGGCGGCGAAGAACGGGGTGAGGCTGACCGGCCCGTTGGGCGTGATCGTCTCACTGCCGTCCACCCGGTACGCGGCGCCGAAGTCGGTCAGCTTGGCGACCCTGTCGGGGGTGATCACGATATTGCCGGGCTTGACGTCGCAGTGCACGATGCCCTTGTCGTGCAGGGCCGCCAGCGCGGCCGCGATCTGTGCGCCGATGTGTGCCGCGAGCTCGGGGGCCATCTTCACCGGGATGTCCAGGCTGCCGCCGGTCACATGCTCCATCACCAGCCAGAACGTTACGTTCCTGCCCTTGCCCGCGCGGACGGCGTCGTAGAGGGTCACCACGTTCGGGTGGCTGAACTTCGCCAGAGCGCGGGCTTCGGCCAGCAGCTCGTCGAAGTCGGCCTGGCTGTTGTTCTCGAGCAAGGCCCGTTTGAGGACGACGGATCGGCCCAGCTCCGTGTCGACGGCGAACCAGACCGCGCCTCTCCCTCCCTCGACGGGCCCCTTGGTGAGCCGGTACTTGCCGACCTTCTCCCCCCGCCGCACGACGACACTCCCCTCCTACGAGACCAGAACCGCTGCTGTCTGCCGTTACCGCACGCGGACCGAACTTACTGCGTACGCGGAAAGACACGCACCGTTTGTGGCGCTCGTGAGGGCGGTACGGGGTTCGGCGCGCGCCGGAGGCGCATCGGACCTGGCCGATTGAGAGGGGAATTCACCCACCACTCCAGAAATCTTCACCTTTGTGGAGGTTGCGGGGTCGCCGCACGGACGGCAGGCCCGGCACCGCACCCTCCCGTCCGGCTAGGAGTGGGTGACCCTGAGGCTGGATATGTGGACCTCACCGTAGTTGTCATCGTCGCAGGGGTCCGAATTGCCGCAGTTGGCCTGGGTGTAGGCCCCCGCCTTGAAGTAGTTGGTGTCGCCGTCGGAGGAGATCGTGGTCTCACGCTCCCCGTTGTAATAGGCGTCGATCTTCCCGTTCCGCGCCACGAACTTGGCTTCGAACTCGGTGCCCAGCTCGTAGTCGTCGGTGACGAGGTGGTGGTGGGCGTCGTCGCCGTCGGTGATGTAGAGCTTGCTGCCTTCGAGGCGGAAGACCGTGACATCGTCGTCCCCGCCGTGGATCTGGGCGCCGACGAGGTGCGGCTTCTCCTTGGGGAGCGCGGTGAACGCCTCCTTGACCACGAGGGTGTGGGTGCCCTCGGTGGTCGGCCAGCCGGCCTCCTCCTCCCCGTCATCGGTCATCTCCCGCAGCTCGGCGCGCGGGTAGTTGGAGCCGCCCGTCGTCACGCCGTTGACGGCGGACCGGAACTGGACCGCGTCGCAGTCCCCGGTGACCTGGAACCAGGGCTTGGCGGAGAAGGTGGCGAGATCGGGCTGTGTGATGTCGGTCGGGTCCTCGTCCTCGCCGGTGGGCAGGGTCAGCTTCCAGTTGGTCAGGTCGAGGACGTCGGCGGGGTACTCGCACTGGGCGGCCGGGGTGTGGTGGCGGGCGGGGATGCCGGCCTGCGCCGGGAGCGCGAGAGCGGCCGTCGAGGCGGCCACGGTGATGCCCGCGAGGACGACGATGCGCATGCACCTCATGGGGTGTTCCTTCCTGTTCCGTTCGGCGACAGCCATGATTCGCCGCCGCCTCCGGGACGGGTCCCGGAAGCGGCGGCGGTCACCGCGGAGCGGCTCGGGCTATGCCTCCGGCGCGGGATCGGGCCAGAGGTCGTCGTCCTCGATGAGGCCCAGATCGGGCGGTACCAGCGTCGTGGACTCCACCAGCCCCTTGAGCAGGTTGTGCAGCAGACCGTTGTCGGCGGGGCGGCCCTGCGACTTGTCGTGCATCACCGGGTACCTGAAGCCGGTGCCATGCAGACGGCGGCGTACGGCCTCGACCCGGTACTCGATCTTGCGCTCGTTCCAGCCCGCGCCCGGCCGGAGATAGGTGAGCTGCTTGGCCGCCGTGGCGTACGTCAGGGGGCGCGGATCCTCCTCGTACAGCAGATACCGCTGGCCGAGGACGACCAGCAGCAGCCGTTCGTCGTCGTCGAGCGGCCAGATCTCCGGCCGAAGCGTCTCGGCGCGCCGCCGCGACACCGGCCCCTGGTCGTCGTGGCCCGCCACATACAGTTCGACCAGGTGCTCGCGGTAGCCGGAGCCCTTGACGAAGAGCGGGGTGTAACCGGTGTCGAGCGGGATCGGCTCGGTGCTGAGGTGCATCATCGTGCCGCGCGGCAGCCGGACGAGCTGCCGCCCGGTGTTCCGCAGCCACCACTGCCCCTGGCGATACGTCAGCTCACCGTGCCGCCGGCTCACCCGGAGGTCGTCCACGCCGACGCCCAGATCCACGTCCGGCTTCTCGCCCCGTCCGAAGCGGACCGTCAGCCCCGGCCGGGGCGGGGCGCTGAGGTCGCCGGTCACGGTACGTGCGTGCAGCATGCCGGGCGTGCTGGGCGCGACTCCGCGCGCGAGGCTGGCGGAGAGGGGCATCGGCGGTCTCCTCGGTTCGGGCGATTCTCGACACGCGTGCGGACACGCACACCGCCAGGCTCCGCGCCCTCCGCCGGGACCCGTCCCGAGGCAGGCCCGTGCGACGGGAGCACGCCCCATCGCGACGGGGCTCATCGGCCGCCACAAGCGTACGAGTCGAGTGGCGTTTCCCCGTCCGGGGCGGGTTCCGAAACCTCGGCCGGACGATGCCCACCACGACCCCGGCACGGCCGCCGGGGTTACGACGGCACGCTTGCTCCCAGGCGTCGTGCCATGGCCTTCGCACCGCCCAGGACCAGCTCGACGTAGTGCTCCTTTTCCGCGTCGCCCCATCGCGGGGTGGGCACCGAGATGCTCATGGCTGCCACGCAGTTGCCGAGGCGGTCGTGCACCGGGGCGGCGACGCAGGCCGCGTGGTCGTTGGACTCGCAGTATTCCTCGGTCCAGCCGCGCTCGCGGGCCGTTTCCATTTCGGACAGCAGCCGCTTGCGTGTGGAGATGCTGTGGGAGGTCATCTGCCGCAGCGCCTTGTCGTCGGGGAACAGCTCATCGAGCTCCCGGGCGGAGAGGGCGCTCAGCAGGGCCTTGCCGCCCGCGGTGCAGGAGGCGGGCAGGCGGCTTCCCACCTGGGACACCAGCCGGACCGAGTACTTGCTGTCGATGCGCACGATGAACACCGCGAATCCGCCGTCGCGCACGACGACCTGGACCGTTTCGCCGCATGCCCGCGCCACCTCACCGGCGCACTCCCGGCCCAGGGTGGCGAGGTCGAGCCCGCGCTCGTAGCCGGCGCCGAGACGCAGGGCGCTGAGCCCTATCGCGACGCGTCCGGTCTCCTTGGAGATCGTCCCGGACCTGGCCTCCCGTCGGTGGGTCAGTCCGTCACGCGTGCGTCCGCGCGCGGCCCCGGCTCGGGCAGCGGTTCGGTGTTGCGGCTGCTGAGGCCGTCGAGGGAGATGCGCAGGAGGCGGCGCCACTGGCCGGGACGGCTGCCGTCGGTGGCCTGGACGGTGTGGCTCAGGGAGGTACTGAGCAGGACGAGGTCGGCGGTGGTGACGCCGTCGCGGAGGAGTCCGGCGTCCACACAGCGGGTGCGCAGTTCGTCGATGAAGGCGTCGAACTGCCGGGCGCACTCGTGCGAGGGGGCGCCGGTGGCGGTGTGGGTCTCGACGAGGGCGCGGTTGTGCGCCTGGCTGGTGAGGGTCTGCTCGAAGAAGCCGGTCAGGGCCTCCCAGGGGTCTTCGGTCGCGGCCGCCGCCTGGTGGGCGGCGGTGAGCCAGGACGTGAATTCCCGCTCCATGACGGTGGCGAGCAGATCGCCCTTGGTCGGGAAGTGGCGGTAGAGCGTGCCCATGCCGACGCCGCTGCGCCGGGCGATCTCGCGGACGTCGACGGCGCAACCCTGCTCGGCGAAGACCACACCGGCCGCCTCGATGATCGCGGCGCGGTTGCGCTCGGCGTCCGCGCGGCGCGCGCGTCTGGCGGGGGGCCGCGTGGGCGTGGACTGGTCGGCGCTGGTCACGGCATTCAGCGTACAGGCGGCATTTCGGAGCGCCCGCTCCGGATGCTGCGGAGCACGTGCTCCACGAAACTCGCCGGATCGCGGCGGGCATCGACGTCCTCCTGTCCAATTCCCGCGGGCCCGAGACCCTGACCCGGACGGTCGCCGAGCGCGGGGAGCGGCCCCAGCCCTCCGGTGGTCAGTTGACGTCGAGGGCGATCCGGCCCAGTTCACCGAGGTCGGCCACCAGGTGGTCGCCGGCGCTGATCGCCGTCGGGGCGCACAGGGTGCCGCTCAGGACGATGTCCCCGGCTTCCAGTCGCCTTCCACCGCGCAGCAGATGCCGGGCGAGCCACGCCACCGCCTCGGCGGGGTCGCCCATGACGGCGGCCGCGCTCCCCGGCACCGTGCGGGAGCCGATCGTCAGCGTGGCGGCGATCTTCGACAGATCCACGGACGCCGACGGCGCGACCGCGGGGCCCACCATCGCGCGAGCGGCGTTGGTGTTGTCGGCGACGAGCATGGGGAGCGTCCGCGCCCCGCCGCGCCACCGGCTGTCGACGATCTCGAAGGCCGGTGCCACGGTGGCGGTCGCGTCGCGGACGTTCCGCGCGGTCACCCGCGGACCTGACAGCGCCTCGCCCAGGGTGAACACGACCTCCACTTCCGCCAGTGGGGCGAACAGCCCAGTCGTGGCGAGGGACTCGCCGTCCGCGAGCAACCCGCCGGCGAGCAGGTAGCCGGCGGCGGGCTCATCGGCACCGTACGTCTCCCGTGCGGGCCGTGCCGTGAGACCGACCTTGTAGCCGATCGCCCGCTCACCGGCCGCGATCGCCAGGTCGTGGGTGGCGCCCTGGACGGCGTAGGCCATCGCGAGACCATCGAGCTGATCGGCCATGGCCGAGTCGACCGCGGCCGAGTCCACTACGGCCGAGTCGACCGCGGCGGAGTCGACCGCGGCGGCTCCCTTGCCCGCTTGCCACAGCCGTCGGCCCAGTTCCGCGACCAGTTCCTCGTTCATCAATCTCCCCTACGACCGGTTCCGTTGGTGAGCCGGTCCGCGCTCACAGCTCACTCACACCTTAGGACCGGGAACGATCACCGCACGGCCGGTGGCCCCCCGCGCCGGCGCCGCGTACGCCTCGTTGACCGCCGACAGCCCGTACCGTTCACCGAGCAGCCGCGCTCGACGCGGCTCGCCCCCGATGGCTTCTACGCTTGATCGTCCGGACCCGGCCGGCGCTCCGAGCCCGGCTCGCCGCGCCGCCGGGACCTACTCCGATCCCAGGAGGGACGCGTATGAGCAGCACCGTTCCGGCCCGACCCGAGTCCGTGTTCACCTACGGCGCCCCGGCGCTGAAGTTCGGGCCGGGAGCATCCGACGAGATCGGCTTCGACCTCTCCCAGCACGGGGTCCGCCGGGTCCTCGTGATCACCGACGCCGGGGTGGCCGCCACCGGAGCGCCACACCGCGTCGCCGAACGGATGACCGCGTTCGGCATCGAGGCCCACGTCTTCGACGGCGTGCATGTGGAGCCCACCGACGTCAGCCTGCGGGAGGCGGTCGACCACGCGCGGGCGTCGGGCCCGTGGGACGCCTTCGTCGCGGTGGGCGGCGGCTCCAGCATCGACACCGCCAAGGCCGTCAACCTGCTCAGCACCAACCCCGGCACGCTGATGGACTACGTCAACGCGCCCGTGGGCAGGGCGCTGGCGCCCGAGAACCCGCTCAAACCGCTGGTCGCGGTCCCCACCACCACCGGAACCGGCTCCGAGTCCACCACCATCTGCGTGCTCGACGTGCTGGAGCTGAAGGTCAAGACCGGCATCAGCCACGCCCGGCTGCGGCCCACGCTCGCGGTCATCGACCCGGATCTGACCTTCACCCTCCCCGCCGCGGTGACCGCCGCCAGCGGCATGGACATCCTGTGCCACGCGCTGGAGAGCTACACGGCCCGCCCGTACGACACCTACCCGCGCAAACACCCCGAGCAGCGGGTGCCCTACTGCGGCGCCAATCCCATCTCCGACGCCTGGTCGGAACGGGCGCTGCGCCTGCTGGCACGGTCCTTCCGTACCGCGGTCCGCGACGGGGACGACCCCGAGGCGCGCTCCGACATGGCTCTGGCGGCCACCTTCGCCGGCCTCGGTTTCGGCAACGCGGGCGTGCACATCCCGCACGCCAACGCCTACCCGATCGCCGGGCAGGTGAAGGACTTCCACCCCGCCGGCTACCCCGCACACGAGCCGATGGTGCCGCACGGGATGGCCGTCTCGCTCACCGCGCCGGAGGCGTTCCGCTTCACCTTCGGCGCCCAGCCCGAGCGGCATCTGCGGGCCGCGGAGCTCCTCGCCCCGGGGATGGAACGCCCCGCCGACCCCGCCGAGTATCTGCCCACCGCGATCCAGCGGTTGATGCGCGACATCGGTATGCCCGACGGCATCGGCGGTGTCGGCTACGACAAGGGCGACATCCCCGCACTGGTGGACGGCGCCATGAAGCAGCAGCGGCTGCTGGCCACCGCCCCGCGCGAGGTCACCGAGGACGACCTCGCCGGGATCTTCGACCGCTCGCTGTCGCTCTGGTGAGGAGGACCGATGGCCACGATCCACGCGCACGGGCACGCGCACCAGCACGGGCACGCGTCCAAGCCTTCGTAAGCGCTACGGGGCCGGTTGCCAGCCCAGTGCCGGGGCGAGCTTGGTGGCGATGTCGGTGAGGATCTGGACGTAGTCCTCATGGTCGAAGGTGAAGGGCAGCGCGAACGCCACCTCCTCGACCTCCCGGAACGCGGCGTGCGAGGTGAGCCGTTCGGCGATGTCCTCCGAGGTGCCGACGAGATCGGGCGCGAACATCATGCGCGCCGGCCCCTGGGGCGTGGCGGTACGCGGCAGCCGCTGCTGGGCGTATTGCTCGTACTTCGCGCGCTGCTCCGGTGAGGCGGTGTCGGTGGGGATGACGACGAGCCCCTGGGACACACGGGCCCGGTCGCCGTCGGGGTGGTGGGCGCGGAAGGTCCGGATGTGCGAGAGCTGGATCTCGGCGAAGTCCTCGGACTCCTCCGCCTTCACCACACTGCTGGTGAGCAGGTTCATTCCATGCTCGCCGGCCCACTGGGCCGACCGCAGGCTGCCACCGCCGTACCACATGCGACGGCCGAGCCCCGGGGCGTGCGGCTGGACGCGGTCGGAGAACACCTCGAAGCCCTCGACACCGCTGAAGTCGGTGACCGGTTCGCCGCGTACGCAGTCCAGCAGCCGTCGCACACGCTCGTGGCCGAAGTCCTCGGCGTCGGCGGTGTCCGGGTGGAGGGCGCCCTTGACCTTGTCGTAATGGTGCGGCGGACCGGCGCTGACCCCCGGGTTGAGACGGCCCCCGGACAGGATGTCGACCGTCGCCAGGTCCTCGGCCAGCCGCAGCGGATTCTCCCATCCCATGGGGATGACGGCCGTGCCCAGTTCGATGCGGCTGGTGCGCTGTGAAACCGCCGCCAGAACGGCCATGGGAGAGGAGATGCCGTACTGCAGATGGCGGTGGCGCACCCAGGCGCTGTCGAAACCCAGCCGTTCGCCCAGTTCGATGATCTCGAGTGTCGACTCATGGCCCCGGCGGGGGTCGGCCTCGTCGAACAGTCCAATGGTCAAGAAGCCCAGCTTGCGCAGGGGTTTCGAGGTCAGCGGCACAGGATTCCTCCAGCGTCCGTGGCGTACTCCGCCGCACACCGTTGCCGTTCCATTGTCGCGGAGCGTTTCACCCGGACAGGGCGGACGCCGCGGTGGCGGCGCGGTGGGCGAATTCCTGGCGTACGAGGGGAATCAGATGGCGCCAGCCGGTCAGCCGCCGGAGGGCTGCTGGAGGTCCCGGTGGACCTGGCGGGCCACTCGGGTGCCGCTTTCGATGGCGCCGTCGATGAAACCGGCCCAGATGTTCGCGTAGTCGCTGCTGGCGAAGTGCAGGACTCCGGTGCTCTCCTGCTGGGCGCGGTGGTAGCGGGTGAGCTGGTGGGGTTGCTGGATCAGCCAGGTCTCCTGGGAGTAGGGGTCGGCCATCCAGTCGTGGCCGCCGGCCTCGACCACCTCGAGGTCGGCGCGCCAGACCTTCAGCGCCGCGTCGATGGCCCGCGGGTCGTTGACGTCGATCCGGGTCGAGTCCGGGCCGAAGGCGACCAGCACGGCGTCGTCCTCCCCGATGAACTCGGTGCGCACCACGGAGAGGGGGTGGGCTTGAGAGGAGTAGGCGAAGAAGGGCTTGATGCGGCCGCGGACCCGGATCCACGCCTTGGCGCCACGGGAGGCGGTCTTCTCCAGGCTGGGGCGGAGCTTGCCGTCCGGCAGCGCGGGGGCGATGTCGAGCTGGTGCAGGACGTTCTGCGGCACGGTGATCACCACACGCCGGGCGGTGATGGTGCGTCCCTCGCCGTAGGTGATCTCGGCGCCGTGGGCGTCGTGGGTGAGGGAACGGACCGGCGCGGACAAGCGGATGTCGGCTTCCGCGTCGGCGGCGATGGCCTCCACCAGGCTCCGGGTGCCGCCGGTGAGCCGGAAGATCGCGGATGCCTCGTGCATGAGGTGCCAGGACCCGGCGGTGGCGGCGGTCCAGCGCAGGGCGCTGGTGTAGGCGCACTGGTCGAGCGGGGCGTTGAAGTGGCCGACCCACGCGGCCTCGTTGGCGTTCCTCTCGTCGATGGACAGCTCGAGGTCGTCGAGCATCTCCTGGAGGTTGAACTGGTCGACGTCGGCCAGCCGTGGGACGGTCAGCGGTGCGTTCGGGCGGGGGATCCACCTCATGGTGTCTTCCAGCAGCCGGGTCATGCCCGGGTCGATGAGCCGCATGAAGTCGTCCAGGGTCCCGCGGCGCACCTGGTCACCGGCGAGCCAGTAGGTCTCCTCCGAGCGGGGGCCACGGGTGATCTCCAGGCCATAGCGGGTGATCTCCGCCCAGACGTGTGGCTGGACCCAGTGCACCCAGGTGCCGCCCATCTCCAGGTCCCGCCCCAGCCGGTGATCGGTCCAGGTCCGGCCGCCGATCCGGTCACGCGCCTCGAGGACGACGACCCGCGCTCCCTTCCGGCCGAGTTCGCGAGCGGTGATCAGGCCGGCGACTCCGGCTCCGATGACGACGACGTCTGCCTGCGCGGGCACGTGAGTCCTCCTTCGTCGAGCCCCGACTCCGAGGTGCGTCCACATAGTGAACGTGACGTTCACATCAACGCGTACGGATAGTGGGCCGCACCCGCCGCCCGCTGTCAAGACCTCGCGCGGCCGCGGCTCCCGGCTCCTCGCGGTGACGGCGTTCACTCCCCGAACAGGACGACGGTACGGTGGAGGGAAGGGTCGCGGGCGGAGCGACTCCGCACGACGAAAGGGCCCCATGAGCGACGCGTCCGGACCGGCGGACATGACCAACAAGTCCGTGACCAAAGGTGTCCGGCTGCTCCGCGAGTTGGCGGCCCAGCCCCGGTCCGGAGCCACCGTCACCACCCTCGCGAAGGCGGCGGGGATCTCCCGGCCCACCGCCTTCCGCCTGCTGTACAGCCTGGAGCAGAGCGGGCTCGTCGACCGCGTCGACAACAACTACGTCCTGGGCTGGGAGCTGGCCCGGCTCGGCCGGTACGCGGACCCCCACGCGGGCCTCGCCGCCCGCGCCCAGCCCCTGCTCCAGGAGCTGGCGGACAGGTTCAACGAGTCGGTGACCCTGTCGGTACCGGACCTCAGGGGCGGGGTCGAGCTGATCGCCGAGGCCCGGGGCTCCCACGTGGTCAGCATCGTGCCGCGGAACACGGTCGGCGAGCACTACCCCCTGCACGCCAGCTCCACCGGCAAGGTCCTGCTCGCCGACATGCCCGTGGAGCAGGTGATCGCGCTCCTGCCGGAGAAGCTGGAGCCGTACGCCTCGCGCACCATCACCGATCGCGCGACCCTGCTCAAGGATCTCGAGCAGGTCCGCGAGCAGGGCTTCGGCGTCATCGACAACGAACTCGAGGAAGAGCTGCTGTCCCTGGCGCGCCCGATCCGCGACTCGTCCGGGACCCTGGTGGCGATCTTGGCCCTCGACGGGCCCCGGTACCGGTTCGGCCGGGACCGGATCCCCGAGGCCCTCCAGGAGATGCGGTCCATCGTCGACCGCCTGACCGAGGCGTTCTGGCAGGACTCGCCGTCCGCCTAAGGTCCTGAGACGGGTCGTGACGCCCGCGGTGGGCCCCCCGTCCCCGCCCCTTCCCGGCAGCGTCGACGTGCGGCTCCCCCGCGTGGGGGGCTCCGCCTCAGACCACGGGGTCCAGGGGCTTCGCCCCTGTGCCGCGTCGGGCCGGCCTGTTGACACCGGCCCTCGCGAGACTTCAGCATGCTCAAATGAACGCCGCGTTCGCATACTGAACGCAGAACGCTCCCACTCTCCCACCTCAGGTGCTCTGCGGAACTCTCACCGCAGGAAGGCCCCGCCTCTCGCCCTGGAGCGCAGCATGAGCAATCAGCCGCTGAAGTTCTTCGCCTTCGACGTCGCCGCTCCCGCCCATCTGACCGCGGGTTCCTGGCGTGACCCGGAGGACGAGGGCCGGCGCTACACCGACGTGGACTACTGGACCGACACGGCTCGGATGCTGGAGGACGCCTGCTTCGACGGCATCTTCTTCGCCGACACCGTCGGATATCACGATGTCTACGGCGGGTCCCCCGACGCCGCGATGCGCGACGCCGCCCAGTTCCCGATCAACGACCCGGCGTTGGTCGTCCCGGCGATGGCCTCGGTCACCCGTCACCTGGGCTTCGGCGTCACCGCGTCCCTGACGTACGAGCAGCCGTACGCGCTGGCCCGCAAGTTCAGCACGCTGGACCATCTGACGGCGGGCCGGGTCGGCTGGAACATCGTCACCTCCTACAGCGCATCGGCCGCGCGCAACCTCGGGCTCGGTACGCAGATCCCGCACGACAAGCGCTATGACATGGCGGACGAGTACCTGGAGGTCTGCTACAAGCTGTGGGAGAGCTCCTGGCAGGACGACGCGGTCGTCCGCGACGCGGAGGCCGGTGCCTATCTCGACCCCCGGCGCATCCACCCCATCGGCCACAAGGGCACCTACTTCGAGGTCCCCGGCGTCCACCTGTGCCAGCCGTCGCCACAGCGGACCCCCATGCTCTTCCAGGCCGGTGCCTCCTCGCGGGGCATGCTCTTCGCCGCGCGGAACGCCGAAGCGGTCTTCGTGAACACGATGACGCCCGAGCTCACCCGGCACAGCGTCGACCGGATCAGGGCCGCGGTCGCGGCGGCCGGACGTGACCCCGGGAGCGTGAAGATCCTCGCCCTGATCACCGTGATCGTCGCGCCCACCGACGCACAGGCGCGGGAGAAGTACGAGCGCCACCTCGCGAACGTCAGCTACGAGGGCGCGCTGGCCCGGTACGCGGGCTGGACCGGGATCGACCTGAGCACGCTGGACCCGGACATGCCGCTCCAGTACGCGGACGTGGACGGCTCGCGCTCCATCGTGGAGATGTTCTCCAAGGCGGACCCCACCCGGACCTGGACCTCCCGGCAGATCGCCGAGTTCATCGGCATCGGCGGCACCGGCGCGGTCGTCGTCGGCTCCCCGCGGACCGTCGCCGCCGAGCTGCGCACCTGGCGGGACGAGGCCGACCTCGACGGATTCAACCTCAGCTACGCGACCAAGCCCGGCGGCTGGGAGGACTTCATCGAGCTGGCGCTCCCGGAGCTGCGGCGGCAGGGCCTGGCCCGTGACGCCTATGACGAGCGGGCCACCACCCTCCGCGAGAGCTTCTACGGCGCGGGCCGGCGCCGCACCCTGCCCGACCACCCGGCCTCCAGGATCCGCGCCGCGCGGCGCGCGGGCGGCCAACTGCCGGGCGGGGTGGGCGCATTGGCCTGACCCGTCGGTGCGCTGGCCGGCCCGTCGGCGCACCGGCAGACGATCTCACCCGTTCCACCACACCGAAGGGAGCATCACCATGACCACCGCCCCTACCACCGCCTCCGGCCGCCGGATCGACCAGATGGACTTCCGGCACGTCATGTCCCACCTGCCCACCGGCGTGGTGGCGGTGACCGGCGTGGAACCCACCTCGGCGCAGGCCGTCGGCCTGATCGTCGGCACCTTCGCATCGCTCTCCCTCGACCCTCCGCTGGTCGCCTTCAGCGTCGCCCGCGCCTCCCGTAGCTGGCCCAAGGTCCGCCGCGGCGGCCGGTTCAGCGCCAGCGTCCTCGCCGAGGGGCAGGACGCGGTGTGCCGGTCGCTGTCCCGCAAGAGCGGCGACAAGTTCGCCGATGTGCCCTGGCACCCCTCCCCCGACGGCGCCCCGCGCATCAACGGCGCCGTCGCCTGGCTCGACTGCGAACCGGAGCAGGAGCTGGGCGGCGGCGACCACCTCATCGTCATCGCCCGCGTGCTGCGCATGTCCACCGGCCCCGGGGAGCCCCTGGTCTTCCACAAGGGCAGGCTCGGCAGCTACCGGGACACGGTCGCCGCCTGAGACGCCGGGGGTGCGGCCGGCGACGGGGAGCCTCGGCTCGGCCTCGTCCGAGCGCGCGGCGCGTACGATCAAGCACCTTGGGTGATGTCACGGCAGGAGGCTTGAACGGGCATGGCGGAGCAGCGAGTTGTCATCGTGACGGGTGGGGGTACGGGCATCGGGGCCGCCAGTGCCCGTCTCTTGCGTGAGGCGGGCCACCACGTGGTCATATCCGGGCGGCGGCCCGCACCACTGCGGCGTCTCGCGGAGGAGACCGGGGCGCTGGCCCACCCGTCCGATGTCGGCGACCCCGAGGCCGCCACCGATCTCGTCCAGGTGGCGTTGGATTCCTATGGCCGACTCGACGGGCTCGTGCTCAATGCGGGCATCGGGCGCGGCGGAGCCGTGGGGGACCTGTCGCTCGAGGACTGGGACGAGGTGATGCGCACCAACGTCACCGGTCCGCTGCTGCTCCTGCGCGCGGCCGTCCCCCACCTGCTCCGGACGCGCGGCGCGGTGGTCGCGGTCGCCTCGGTGTCCGCCCTGCGCAACGGCACCGGCAACGCCGTCTACGCGACGTCCAAGGCGGCGTTGCTGCAACTCTGCCGCTCCCTCGCCGTGGACTACGGGCGCCAGGGGCTGCGGGCCAACATCGTGTGCCCGGGCTGGGTGCGCACCGAGATGGCCGACCGGCGCATGGCGCGTTTCGCGACCGAAGCGGGGCTGGAGGACGGCAGCGTGGAGGCCGCCTACGAGGAGGCGACCCGGCTCCTGCCCATGGGCCGCCCGGGCGACCCGCGCGAGGTCGCGGAAGCGATCAGCTGGTTGCTCTCTCCCGCCGCGTCCTATGTCAACGGCGCGACCCTCACCGTTGACGGTGGCGCGACGGCGCTTGACCCCGGCAGCCTCGCCTTCGACTTCCGCGTCCAGCCACGCGGTGCGGGAGAGCGGTAACTGTCCGGCCCGATCCATCCGGGGCACGCGACGGCGTCCGTCTTGTGCGCGTGCGCGGCGGCTCCGAACGGGCCGAACACGAACCAGAATTCATGAATTCATTGGTTTGAGGTCCATGGCCCTGGCTAGAAGAGTGAGTGACCAAAGTGCTTCGGAAGGCAGGCACCTGGCGGGAGGCGCGCGCCGCGCGCTGTGCACCCCAGACGTGCCGTGCCGTCCTCCCGCTTGCTCGACCACGAACAAAGCCGGGAGAGAAGAGGACCTTGATGAGCGCCACGTGTGCAGGCGCCCGCCGCCGCCACGACGACACTCCTGACACCGCGGCCGACTTCGCGCGACTGGCCGCCATGCCCAAGGGACCCGAGCGGGAGTCCCTGGCCGAGAAGCTGGTCGAGGCATGGCTGCCGATGGCCCACCGCCTCGCCCGCCGCTACCGCAACCGCGGGGAGAATCTGGAGGACCTGGAGCAGGTCGCCGCCCTGGGCCTGGTCAAGGCCGTCGACCGTTACGACCCCCAACGCGGAGGCGCCTTTCAGCCCTACGCCATCCCCACGATCGTCGGGGAACTCAAGCGGTACTTCCGCGACTGTGCCTGGGACCTCCACGTCCCCCGGCGGGTGCAGGAGCTGCGCAACAAGGTCCGCGCCACCGTTCAGGACCTCGCCGCGGCCGAAGGCACCGACCGCTCCCCCACCGTGTCCCAGGTCGCCCGGGCCGCCGACATGAGCGAAGAGGACGTCCTCACCGGGATGGAAGCCATCGACAGCTTCCGGTCCCTGTCCCTGGACGCCGAACTCGCCGGCGCGGACGACGGCTACTCCCTGGCCGACACCCTCGGCCGGCCCGAGACCCGCTATGACACCGTCATCGCCCGGGAATCGGTCAAGCCGTGCCTGAACCGGCTCCCGGAGCGGGAGCAGCACATCCTGTATCTGCGGTTCTTCCGCGATATGACCCAGGCCGGCATCGCCGAGGAGCTGGGCATCTCCCAGATGCATGTCTCCCGCCTCATCTCCCGCAGCTGCGCCCGGATCCGCGACCAGGTCGAGGCCGAGACCCGGCACGACCGGATTCCGGCCCCCGCATAACAACGCCCGGCCCCGCCCTCAGGAGAAGAAGGAGCCCGCCATGCTCATGGCCCACCCCGCCGTTCTGACCGACCTCATCCAGCAGTACGAGACCCTCCGCATGCTGCACGCCGAGAACGGCAGTCCGGAAGCGCGGCAGCGGCTCGCCGACGTCTCGTACACGCTGTGCGTCGTCACCGGCACCCGGGACATCGACGCCGCCCTGATCGCCGCCCGGCACCAGCTCCCCGGCGCCCACCCCGAGGACGACTCCCTCGTCCCCGCCGGCGCCTGAGGCAGGACACCCCCGCGTGCCCCGGACGTCGACGGCCATGGACGGCCATCGACCTCCGGGGCCCGCGGCACGCCCGTCCGTCATCCAGCGCGATGTCGGCGTCGTGCTCCTCGGTGGATGTCAGTCCGCCAGGGCCTTGCGGTAGACCGACGGATCGACGTTGCCGCCCGACGCGACGAGCGCCACGACCTTGCCCCGGACGTCCACCTTCCCGGACAGCAGGGCCGCCAGGGAGGCGGCGGCGCCCGGTTCCACCACGATCTTGAGGAGGCGGTGGGCCGTGCCCATGGCGGCCAGGGCCTCCTCGTCGGTGGCGGTCAGGCCGGTCACGTCGTAGTGGCGGAGGACGGCCAGGGGGCGCGCACCGGCCACCGGACCGGAGATGGCGTCCATGAGGCCGCCGGGCGGGTGGGGGTTGGCGCACACGCGGCCGGTGGCGAGGGACCGGGCCATCTTGTCGAAGCCCGCCGGTTCGACGATGTGGTTCGCCAGACCGGGGAACGCGTCGTCGAGCGCGGTGATCACACCGGAGGCGAGCCCGCCGCCACTGCAGTTCACCAGGGCCGTGTCCGGGGTCAGACCCAGCTCGCGCGCCTGCTCGGCGATCTCCAGGCCGACGGTGCCCTGCCCGGCCATGACACGGGGGTCGTCGAAGGGCGGGACCAACGTCATCCCGCGCTCCTCGACGATCTTCCGGGCCACCTCCTCCCGGTCCTCGGTCCGCGGGTCGTACAGGACCGTCTCGGCGCCCCACCAGCGGCAGTTGTCGACCTTGATACGGGGGGCGGTGCTCGGCATGACGATGACCGCGGGGCACCCGGCGAGCCGCGCCGCGGCGGCCACGCCCTGCCCGTGGTTGCCGGCGGAGTAGGCCACGATCCCGGCACGGCGGGCGTCCTCGTCCAGGGTGAGCAGCGCGTTGAGCGCCCCGCGCACCTTGAACGAGCCTGTCAGCTGGAGAGATTCGGCCTTGACCAGGACGCGGGCGCCCACGAGGTCGTCCAGCATCGGGGAGTTGAGCAGCGGCGTCCGGACCACATGGCCGGTCAGGCGCCGCGCGGCCTCGTGGATGGCGTCGATGCCGAAGCCCGGCACGGCGCCGTCGGCGTGGATGTCGGGCAACGGTGGGTGATCCTCTCGGTAAGGGTCCTTGGCCCATGGATAGCCGAGCGGCACGGCCGCGGTCAACGTGGCGCGTCGGCCGTGGCATGGCGCCAGACGGCCGAGGAGGAGACCGGCCGCGGCGGCGGCCGGTCTCGATGAACGCCGTGGCACCGTTCAGCGGAGGCGTGCGATGAACGCGCTGATGTGGGAGGCGATCTGGTCGGGCACCTCCAGCGGCGACAGGTGGCCGGTGCCACCGAGCTCGGTGAGGGTGGCCGTGGGGACCAGCGGTAGCAAGTGGTCGCGCAGGACATGCGGCGGGTCCACCTTGTCGTCGCTCCCGGCCAGCACCAGTACGGGAACGTCGATCGCACCGACCCGGTCCGCGAAGTCCTCGACCAGCGCCTCGCGCGGCCAGGCCATACGCGCCGCCTCGCCCGCCCGGGAGCTGTCCTCGTGCACCTGGCGGCGCGCCTCGGCGGACAGCTCGCCGCTGGTCAGGACGAGATCGATGCTGCGGTCGATGGTCTCGTCGTTGTCGTAGGCATGCGCCAGCGCCTCCTGGAACTCCCGCGTCACACCGACCGGAGCCGGCGGAGCGGGTGCGACGAGCACCACGCCCTTCAGTCCGGCGGAGCGGCGGGAGGCCAGCACCTGGGCCACCTTTCCGCCCATCGAGTGGCCCACCACCACGTAATCGCCATAGCCCAGTTCCTCGATGACGCGCTCGGCGTCGTCGGCGAGCTGCTCAATGCCGTAGGGGCCGGGCACCTCGGTGGACTCGCCCCAGCCGCGGTGGTCGTACGAGACGAACGCCCGTGTCGGGCCGAGGCGCTCGATGACCGGCCGCCAGGTGCGGTGGGAGCCGCCCCAGTAGTGGAGGAAGACCAGGGCCGGCCCGTCGCCCTCGCGGACGTGGCCGTAGACCCGCCCGCCCTTCACGTCGAAGTACCGGCCGATGGGGGTTTTCGTGGTGGTCACGCTGTTCATGGCACGATCCTCGTCCAGCCCTTCTCGATCAACCACACGCTCGTCTGCCACCCTTCGCAACTTTCGGGACACGGTCACCGGTGGCCGCCGCAGGTTCCCGCCCGGCCGTCCGGTCTGGCGGGAAAGTTACGGCCGTAATATTGGAGTCATGGCCCCTCATCGCGTCGCGGTCCTGGTGCTGCCCCGGGTCCTCCCGATCGACCTCGGCATCCCGACGCAGATCTTCAACGCACGGCCCAACACGCCGTACGAACTCACGGTGTGCGGCGGAGCCCGTGGCAGCGTCATGACCAGCACCGGTTTCACGGTCGGGGACACCGCCGGGCTGCCGGCCCTGGCCCAGGCGGACACGATCATCGTGCCCGGCTACTGGGAATATCAGCGGCCACCGGCGCCCGAGGTGGCGGCGGCCCTGAAACTCGCCTTCAGCCGAGGCGCCCGTATCGCCTCCATCTGCACCGGCGCCTTCGCACTCGCCGCGGCCGGGCTGCTCGACGGCCGTACGGTGACCACGCACTGGGCCAGCGCCGACGAGCTCGAAGAGCTCTACCCCCGGGTCCGGGTGGACCGCGGTGTCCTCTACATCGACGACGATCCGCTGCTGACCTCCGCGGGTGTGACCGCGGGCATCGACCTGTGTCTCCACATCGTCCGCGAGGACCTCGGCGCCGCCGTCGCCAACGACATCGCCCGGGAACTGGTGGCCGCGCCGCACCGCGATGGCGGCCAGGCGCAGTACATCGCCCAGTCCCTGCCCGAGCCCACCGCCCACACCCTCGCCGACACCCGCGACTGGGCCCTCGGCCACCTCGACGAACCCCTCACGCTGGAGGTCCTCGCCCGCCACGCCCGCGTCTCCACCCGCACCCTGGTCCGCATGTGGCGCCAGGAAACCGGTGTCACCCCGCACCAGTGGTTGCTCACCGCCCGTGTCAACCACGCCCGCGAACTCCTGGAGGTCACCGACCTCGGCATCGAGCGGATCGCCGCCCAGAGCGGCCTCGGTACCAGCACCAACCTCCGTGCCCGCTTCCGCGACGCCCTCGGCACCACGCCCTCCGCCTACCGGCGGACCTTCCAGCGGGGCTCGGAGGTCCCGGAACGTCACGCCATGCCGTGAGTGGCGCGGCCGAAGTCGGTGGTCAGCCAGTGCTCGATGGACTCATCGGGGAACGCGCGCGGCCGGTAGGTGCCCGCCACGCGGGAGATGTCGGTGATCCGGTCGAGGCGGAAGGTGCGCCAGTCGTCCCGGTCGACGTCGAATGCCACGAGGTACCAGTGTCCGGCGCGCAGGAAGTGGCGGTACGGCTCGACCAGGCGGGTGGAGGGGCGGCCGTGCTGGTCGGTGTAGTGGAAGCGGAGTCTGCCGTCCTCGGCCACCGCGTCGGCGATCACACCGACGGTCGCCGCCGAGACCACGGCGCCGGGCTGCTGGAGCACCTCGGTGGCCAGGTCGGTGGCGGCCGCACGGCGTCGCAGTGGGCGGGGCAACACTTGGTCCAGCTTGAGCAACGCACTCGAGGCGACCGCCTCCTCGGGGAGGAAGGCGCGGATCACATGCAGCCCGGCCACCAGTGCGGTGATCTCGTCGGCGGTGAACAGCAGCGGCGGAATCCTGGTCCCGGGGCTCAGCCGGTAGGCGCTGCCCGGCCCCGGGCGGGCCTCGACGGTGTACCCGAGGCGGCGCAGCCGCTGGGCGTCGCGTCGCACGGTGCGGACGCTCGTGCCGAGCCGTTCGGCCAGCTCGGTGGCGGTCCACTCGCCCCCCGACTGCAGCAGCGTCAGCATGGTCAAGGTCCTGATCGTCGGATCGAGCTCCATTCCCCCAGCCTTCCAGGAGAGGAGGACAGCTTCCGGCCGCCTTGGTTCCTAGGGTGCGGTCGAGCCATCGAGGAGAGGAAGCAACCAATGCGGATCGCCGTCACCACCCCGACCGGAAACGTCGGCCGCCACGTCGTCGCCACGCTCGTCCGCGCCGGGGTCCGGCCGCGCGTGCTGCTGCGCGACCCCGGGCGGCTGGCGCCCGAGGTCCGGGACGAGGTGGACGCGGTGCCGGTCGACCAGTACGACGCCGACGCGGTGGTGGCCGCCACCCGCGGTATCGACGCCCTGTTCTGGGTGAACCCGACCAGCGGCCACGGGGACCCCCTCGCCGAATACGCCCGCGCCACCAGCGGCGTGGTGCGCGCCGTCACCGAGAACCGGATCGGCCGCGTGGTGTTCCAAAGCAGCGTCGGCGCCGAGAAGCGCCACGGTGCCGGTGAGATCGACGGCCTGGCGCAGACCGAGATCGCCTTGGACGGCACGGGCGTCGACGTCACCCATCTGCGCTGCGGCTACTTCTTCACCAACCTCGAATTCGAGCTCGAAGCCCTACGCGCCGGCACCCTCCAGGTGATCCTTCCGCTCGACCAGCCCATGGCGTGGGTGGCGCCGCGCGACATCGCCGAGGTCGCCGCCACCCGTCTGCTGTCCCCCCTCTGGTCCGGCCGGTGCGTACAGGCCGTTCACGGGCCCGCCGACCTCACCTGGCGACAGGTCGGCGACATCCTCACCGCCGCCACCGGTCGGCGGATCGGCGTCGAGCGGATCACCGACGACGCCATGCGCGCGCGACTCCGCCGGGCGGGGGCGGCCGAGAGCCTGGTCGAGGCCGTGCTCGGCATGTCGACCGGCCTACGTGAGGACTTCGTACCCGAACAGCCCCGCACCCTCCGGACCACCACCCCGACCACCCTCGCCGCCTGGGCCTACGCCCATCTGCGCCACCGGATCGCCGACGACGTGGCGTAAGCGATCCGCGGGTCGTCCTCGGGGGCACCGGCGACGGTGAGGCAGCGCCGCCGGGCATGCCCGGGCGCGCCGATGTCGACGCCGCGATGGGCCGTATCGAGCGGGAGGCGGCACGGCTGGTCCGGCTGGTCGAGGACCTGCTGCTGCTCGCCCGCCTCGACGAGTACGCCGTCGCGGACCTCCCGCTCCATCCCACTCCGATGGATCTGCGCACCCTGGCCGTCGACGCCCTGCACGACCTGCGCGCCCTCGATCCACGGCGCCCCGTCACCCTCACCGGCCCCGGCGGCGGGCCGCCGGGTGGCGCGCCGGTGCTCGGCGACGAGGCGAGACTGCGCCAGGTGACCTCCAACCTCGTCGGGAACGCGGTGGCCCACACCCCGCCCGGCACTCCGGTCCGGATCGGCGTCGGCACCCAGGACGGTCTGGCGGTGCTGGAGCTGCACGACGAGGGTCCGGGGATGTCCGAGGAGCAGGCCGCCCGCGCCTTCGACCGCTTCTACCGCGCGGATGACGCCCGCGGCCGCACCCGGAGCGGAGGCGCGGGGCTCGGCCTCGCCATCGTCACTCCCTGGTGACGGCCCACCACGGCCGGGTGGAGGTGCACACGGCCCCGGCCGAGGGCGCCACCTTCCGCGTCCTGCTCCCCCTGGACGACTGAGCCCCCGCACAGCGTCCGACGCGTCCGGCTCAGTGCACCTTCGCCAGCCCGCTTCCGATGGTGGAGAGCAGGGTCTCGCCGCAGTCGGCCGAGGTGTCCGCCGCCCAGCACACATAGCCGTCGGGGCGGATCAGCAGGGCGGCGGCGCCCAGATCGTCGGCGCAGGTGGCCCGGACGAGGTCGACGCGTGGCGGGAGCCGGAGGCCCTCCGGGACGGCTCCGGCCAGATCGAGCAGAACGGAGTGGCCCGAGCCGAACAGCGCCGACAGCCGGGTGACACCGGCCTCGGTGACCAGGTCGGCGTCCGGTACGCGCTGCCCGGTGAGGGGATGCTCGCCGGGCAGCTCGTAGCGCAGCGAGAGACCGGACATCAGTCCCGCGAGGTGGCGGTTGGCATCGGGCAGGCGCAGCAGGTCGATGAAGATGTCGCGCAGTGCGGCCACGTCCTCGCTCGGATTCGTGTCCGCCAGGACCCGCTGCGCCGCCGTGTGATGCAGGACCCGGGCCGCGGCCGGGTGCCGTTCGGCGTGATAGCTGTCCAGGAGGCCGCTCGGCGCCCGGTCCTGGATGACCGCGGCCAGTTTCCAACCGAGGTTGAACGCGTCCTGCATACCGAGATTGAGCCCCTGGGCGCCCAGCGGCGAATGGATATGGGCGGCGTCGCCCGCGAACAGCACGCGACCCACGCGGTACTGCTCCAACTGTCGCGTGGCATCGCTGAAGCGCGAGGAGTTGACCACGTCCCCCAGGGTGGTCTCCTCGCCGTACACCTCCCGCAGCGCGGTGGCGATCTCCTCATGGGTGACGGGGAGGTCGCGGGCGGTATATGCCTGGTCCGCGCGCCCGAAGGTGAAGCGGTAGAGGTCGCCGTCGACCGGGACCAGCATGGCCCAGTAGTCGCCTGCGCGACGGGTCAGGGTGCTGATGTGCGCCATCCGCTTCGGCACCAGTGAGGACGCCGCGGTCAGCCGGATGTCGGTCAGTACCGCCTGATGAGTCCCGGCCCGCCCGGGGAACGGCAACTCGAGCAGTTTGCGCACCGTGCTGTGGCCGCCGTCGCACGCCACCAGATAGCGCGCCCGCACCTCCAGGCCGTCCGCCGTCACGGCCACGCCGTCCTCGCCCCCCTCGACCTTCGAGACGGCGGTGGAGCGCAGAACCCGCGCGCCCGCGGCGATCGCCCGCTCCTCGAGCACCTCCTCGATCTTCCACTGGGGAATGGCGATCGGGCCGTTGTGCCGGGTCTGCCAGGGGGTGCAGTCCAAGGGCACGGGCAGCAGCGCGAAGTTCCCGCCCACCGGGTCACGCGGAATGGCCCGCCGCAGCATCGGCTCCAAAAGCCCGCGCGACTCCAGCAGTTCGGCCGTACGGGGCTGGATCGCACCGCCCTTCACCTGCTCGATGCGCTGGTCCAGCTTCTCCAGCACCAGGGTCCGGGCCCCGGCCAGCGCCAGTTCGTACGCCAGCATCAGCCCGGTCGGGCCGGCGCCCGCGATGACGACGTCGGTCGTGTACTCCGTCGTGTCCGTCTTCTCCGCCTTCTCCGTCGACATTGCCACTCCTCCTCGATTTCTCGCCTCGGTCTATATGTATACCAGGTGCAGAAATCTCCTGGGGGCAATACTCTGCTACGGTGGACGTCGTGGACGGCAAGCCAGGGCTACGGGAGCGGAAGAAGCAGCGGACCCACGCCGCGATCTCCAAGGCGGCGATCAGGCTCTTCCTCGAACACGGCTTCAACCAGGTCTCGGTGGCCCAGGTGGCCGAGGCGGCCGAGGTGTCCAAGCGCACGCTCTTCGCCTACTTCCCGGCGAAGGAAGACCTCGTCGTGCACCGCCTCGCCGACCACGAGACCGAAAGCGCCCGCGTCGTACGGGCCCGCCCGCCCCGTACCGCCCCGCTGACCGCACTGCGCGAGCACTTCCTCAAGGGCCTGCGCGAACGGGACCCGATCACCGGCCTCAACGACCATCCCCAGATCCTCAAGCTCACCCGGATGATCCTCGACACCCCCTCGCTGGTGGCCCGGATGGAGCGGTTCAAGGCCGGTGCCGAACGCGCGCTCGCGCAGGCGCTGCGGGAGACGGCGGACACCCCGGAGCTCACCGCGCGGCTGGCCGCCGTCCAAATCGTCGCGGTCCAGTGGTCACTGGCGCAGGACAACACCGAACGCGTGACATACGGGGAGCCGGCCGACGAGCGCTACGCGGGCGCGGTGGCCGACGCGGAGCACGCGTTCGCGCTGCTGGAGAACGGATTGCGGCACCTGCCCACGCGGACGTGACTCCAGGCGCCCCGCACGGGTGCCTCCGGGGCCGCGGTTCGGGGGATCGGACGTGCCCTCACCACGCGAGAGGGCCCCCGGACGGTTCCGCGGGCCCTCGTGCGTCTCGGCATGGTCAGTCAGTTCGGGGCGGCCGCCATCGCCCGGCTCTCATCGGCCTTCGCGGGCTTGGGGTTCAGCATCCGCTCGGCGAGTTCGCCGAAGAGGAGACCGAAGCCACCCCACAGGATCACCTGCATGGCGAGGGCGGACAGCCGGAACCGCCACAGGACGGTGGCCGGGAAGTCCGCCGGGACCTCGTTGACGACGGGCAGGAAGGCGTACGCCGGCCCGATGACGACGGCGAAGGCGGCCACCGCGGCGACGGTGGCGTACCAGGTGCCCAGCTTCGGGGCGAGCCGCTTGCCGAGGATGGTGGCGGCGATCGCGAGCAGCACGCTGAGCACCATCATCAGGAAGTACAGCGTCGTCCGCTTGCCGATGGTGTCGCCGTTGCCGACGGCGGGCGGGTTGGCCGGGTACTTCAGGAACGGCACGACATAGACCGCGAGCAGCGCACAGCCGGACAGCAGCAGTGCGGTGGCCCGCGGGGTGAATCGGCCGACGCGGCCGAGGGCGACGCAGTAGGCGAGGGCGGCGATGCCGCCGAACGCGATCCCGTAGATCAGCACACCGGTGGCCAGGCCGGCGGTGGACTGAAGACCGCGGGAGACGATCTCGACCTCGTGCTCGTGCTCGTGCGCGGGGGCGTGGGCCTCCTCGAAGCCGATCGCGCGGTCGACGTTCGGCTCACCGAGGAAATAGGCGGCGATCAGGGCGAGCACACCGGCACCAAGACCGGCGAGCATGCCCCGCACCAGCAGGTTTCTTACTGTTGCGGAGTTCATGGGCGTGCCGCGTCCCTCGCGTCAGTGGCAGGGGAAGCCGAGCAGATGACGGGCGTCATGCACCCACTCGTGGACGCCCTCGCCGGAGACGACCGCGGTGGCGCCCTGCTCGGCGCCGACGAAGTACAGCAGGACCAGCATCAGGATGCCGAAGAAGACGGCCCAGGGAGCTATCGCCTTCAGCGGCAGCGTGGCGGGAAGGGCGGGAGTGGTGGCTGTCGGCTGCGCGACATGCTGCGCCATGACAGTGGCCTCCTAAGGGAGTTCGCGTCCCATCTCGGTGGTGCACAGGACGATGGCCGCGGGTCTGACTCACGGGACGTCCCCTTCGGATACGTCTCGTTCACAGTGGCGCGACCGTGCCGGATTCCCACCGGCTTCCGTCAGGCCATCGTCGATATCGCACCGACGGTACCGCGTGTCGGATGCCTGGCCAAGACCGCCCACCTGGTGAGACGCCGGCAGCCACGCGCCGCCTGTCACCAATGTCCCGGACAACCCGCCTACAGTCGCGGTATGCGCATCGTCTCCCTGCTGCCCGCCGCGACCGACATCGTCGCCGAACTCGGACTCGCCGAGCACTTGGCCGGCCGGACCCACGAATGCGACTGGCCGCCGGAAGCGGTGGCGGACATCCCCGTGGTGACCGCCACCGGCCTCGACCAGGACGCCCTCACCAGCCGGGAGATCTCCGACGCGGTCGGCGGCGCGACACACTCCGGGTCGTCGCTCTACACCCTCGACACCGAGGCGCTGGCGGCCGTGCGCCCCGATGTGGTGCTCACTCAGGACCTGTGCGAGGTGTGCGCCGTGTCGTACCGGAAGGTGAGCCGGGCCGTCCGGGCGCTGGACGCCGGCACCCGCGTCCTCAGCCTGGATCCGCGCACGCTCGACGATGTGCTGGACTGCCTGGTGACAGTGGGCGAGCTGCTCGGCGTGCGCGAGCGCGCCGAGCGGCGCCGGGCCGAGCTGCGCGACCGCCTCGACCGGATCCGTCGGGCGGTGGCGGGCCGGGCCCGGCCGCGGGTCGTGGCGATCGAATGGCTCGACCCGCTGTGGCCCGCCGGACACTGGGTCCCCGACCAGATCGCCACCGCCGGAGGCGAACCGCTGCTCGCCGCGTCCGGTCAGCACACCAGCCCGATGACCTGGGAGGCGGTGCGCGCCGCCCGGCCGGAGGTGGTGCTGGTCCTGCCGTGCGGCTTCCCGCCCGAGCGGACCCTGCGGGAGACGGACCTGCTCACCCGCCTGCCGGGCTGGACCGACCTCCCCGCCGTACGGGCCGGGAGTGTCTGGGTGCTGGACGGCCCGGCCTACTTCAACCGCCCCGGCCCGCGCGTGGTGCGCGGAGCCGAGGTGCTGGCCCACGTCCTGCACGGCGTACGGGCCGGGGACGAGGTGACGGCGGCCGAGGCTCTCCCGTTCCCGGACCGGTCGTCCTGACCTGCCGTCCGCCGCACCCTGGCTCGTCCTCGCCGCCGTCCCGGCCCCGGCGGTGACCCCGCTGCCCCGCCGCCCGCGGCGGACCGGGTCCCCTGACCTCAGCCGGCGGGGGTCAGCCGCACGGTGAGGATCTGGAACGGCCTTAGCGCCACGGCCAGTTGGCCCGCACCGAGCGCCGAGACCTCCGCGGGCCGCTCGGCCGACGGACGCTCCAGCAGGTCCGTGACCTGGGCCCGGCCGAGCGGGAATCCCGTGCGCAGCACCGCCCGCGCCCGGCCGCCCAGCGACTCGTACAGCCGCACCACCACATCGCCCGATCCGTCGTCGGCCAGCTTGACCGCCTCGACGGTCACCGCCGGATGGTCGCTGGTGATCACGGGGGCCGCCGGGGTCGCGGCGCCGACGCGCAGCGGCAGGTTCAGCGCGTACCCCTCCGCGATGGCGTCCTCGACCGTCGCGCCCGGCAGCAGCGCGTAGGTGAAGCGGTGCTTGCCCTGGTCGGCTTCCGGGTCGGGCACGCGCGGCGCGCGCACCAGGGAGAGGCGGACCGTCGTGGTCGTCCCGCCGTCCGACTCCCGTGTGGTGCGCGAGACGTCGTGGCCGTAGGTGGCGTCGTTGAGCACCGCGACCCCGTAGCCCGGCTCCCCGATGTGCACCCAGCGGTGGCCGTACACCTCGAAACGGGCCGCCTCCCAGCTCGTGTTGGTGTGGGTGGGGCGCTGCACATGGCCGAACTGGATCTCGGCGCGGGAGTGGTCGGCCCGCACATCGACCGGGAAGGCGGCCTTGAGGATCTTCTCCGCCTCGTGCCAGTCGATCTCCGTCTCGATGTCGACACGACGGCTGCCCGCCCGGACCACGATGGTCTGCGCGATCCGCGAGCCCTTGCCGAAGGCGCGCTCCACGCGCAGCGCCCCCAGCAGCGGGCCGTCCTCGGCCACCGTGATGGACTCGGCGTCGGTGAGGTCCGTGTAGCGGTTCCGGTAGTGCTTGTCGATGTCCCAGGCGTCCCAGTAGTTGGGCAGGTCGCTGTGGAGGCGGAGCAGGTTGCCCGCCGCGTCCGGCGCGAGCACCTCGCGGTCGGCCGCCAGGTCGCGTACGGACGCGATGGTGCCGTCGTCCGCGAGCTCCACCCGCACCAGGCCGTTGTCCAGCACCCGGCCGTCGACGGTGACCGGACGCGGGGGCGTCCCGCGCGGGACGAGCGGCGCGCTGCCGTTCGCCGGGACCCGCGTCCACACGGCCACCGAACCGTCCGCGAGCCGCTGCCCGTCCGTCAGCCCCTGCCCCTTTGCGGCGACCTCCGCCGGCACCGTGACGACCTCGGCGCGGTCGCGAGGGCTGGTGTTGAACACGGCGGCCGACCCGTCACCGGTCGCGGCCAGGGCATCGAGCGCCCGCTCGGTGAGCTGCCGCACCTCCGCCGCCACCCGCGCGTACTCGGCCTCGGCCTCGCGGTGCACCCAGGCGATCGACGACCCGGGCAGGATGTCGTGGAACTGGTGCAGCAGCACCGTCTTCCACAGCCGGTCCAGCTCCGGCAGCGGATAGCGGTAGTCCGGCGCGTGCAGCGCGGCCGTCGTGGCCCACAACTCGGCCTCGCGCAGCAGGTGTTCGCTGCGCCGATTGCCCTGCTTGGTGCGGGCCTGTGAGGTGTACGTGGCGCGGTGCAGCTCCAGATACAGCTCCCCGGACCACACCTGGTCCTTCGGGACCTCCTCGCTCGCCTCCGCGAAGAACACGTCCGGGTGCTCGATCCTCACCCTCGCCGAGCCCTCCAGGTCGGCGAGGCGGCGGGCGCGCTCCATCATCTCGCGGGTGGGGCCGCCACCGCCGTCGCCGTGCCCGAACGGGGCGAGCGAGCGGGTGCCCACGCCCTTGTCCTGGTAGTTGCGCACCGCGTGCGCCATCTCCTTGCCGGAGAACTCGGCGTTGTAGGTGTCCACCGGCGGGAAGTGGGTGAAGATGCGGGTGCCGTCGATGCCCTCCCACCAGAAGGAGTGGTGGGGAAGCTTGTTGGTCTGGTTCCACGAGAGCTTCTGGGTGAGGAACCACTCGTTGCCGGCGAGCTTCGCCAGTTGCGGGTAGGCCGCGTTGTAGCCGAAGGAGTCCGGCAGCCACACGCCCTTGGTCTCGATGCCGAAGTGCTCGATGAAGAAGCGCTTGCCGTGGACCAGTTGCCGGGCTATCGCCTCACCGCCGGGGAGGTTGCCGTCCGACTCCACCCACATGCCACCGACCGGCGCCCACTGGCCGCGTCTGACGGCCTGCTGGATACGGGCCCACACCTGCGGGTAGTGGTCGCGCACCCAGGCGTACTGCTGGGCCTGCGAGCAGGCGAAGACGAACTCCTCGTACTCCTCCGCCAGCGCGGTGACGTTGGAGAAGGTGCGGGACGTCTTGCGCTTGGTCTCCCGGATCGGCCACAGCCACGCCGAGTCGATGTGCGCGTGGCCGACCGCCGACATGATGTGCGCGCTGGCGTGCGCGGGCCGGTCCAGCGCCGTCCTCAGCACGGCGCGGGCGTCGGCGGCGGTGCCGGAGAGGTCGTCCAGGTCCAGGGCGTCCAGGGCCCGGTCCAGACAGGTCATGATCTCGTGCCGGCGCGGATCGTGGACGTCCAGCTCCAGCATCAGCTCGCGCAGGACCTGTACGTCCAGGGAGAGGTGCCAGACCTCCTCGTCGAGGACGGCGAGGTCGGCGCGCCGGAAGGTGTACAGCGGCTTGTCGCCCGCGGTGAGCCGGTCGCCGAGCGGGGTGGGGCCGATGAAGTCGTCGGCCAGGATGTCCGGGTTGGAGGCGGCCTCCACCAGGTAGTGGATCTCCTCGCCACCGACGGCTTCACGGGCCACGGGCACGTACTGGTTCTGCGGGTTGACGGCCTTCAGGGGCCGGCCGTCCGGCAGATGGACGAGGGCCTCGGCCTGGTTGCCGGGCCAGTCGCCGACGAAGCCGAGGTCGACCACCGTCTCGACGCGCTTGCCCGCCCACTCCGCGGGCACCCGTCCGCGCATGCGGAACCAGGTGGTGCCCCACGGCGGACCCCAGGGCGTGTCCATCGCGAACGGCTCGTACGGGGCCCGCGCGGCCTCGGCGAAGGGCACCGGCTCGCCGGGGGCCTGCCAGGCTTCGACGGTCAGCGGGGTGGTGGCGGAGTAGACGGCGGGCTTGATGCGCTGGTCGTGAATGCGCGCGACGCGCTCCTCGATCCGGCGGCGTTCATCGTGCACGGGGAACTCTTTTCGGGGGTGGGGGTTGACGGCATGGGGTCGGCCGCGGCCGCGTTGCTCGGGGATCGCTACGGTTCGGGAAGCGCCCCGAAGGGGCGCGGGTCTGTGTCGATGTGCGGCTCCGCCGCGTGGGCGCGACCAGCCACGACGGCGCCGCAGTCGGCCGACGACGCATCGCGACACTTTCAGCGGACCGCTCAGGTGAGGTACGCGAGCCCGGGATGTGCCTGGCGGTAGGCGTCCACCAGGCGGCGGGCCACCTCCACCGAATCGATGAGGGGGTGCAGGGCGAACGCCTTGACGGCCGCGGCGCGGGAGCGGGAGGCGGCCGCCGCGAGGGCCTCGCGCTCCACCGCCTTGACCGAGCAGACCAGGCCGGTGGCGTGTGCGGGGAGCGGGGAAACGGCCACCGGGTGGGCGCCGTTGCCGTCGACCAGACAGGGGACCTCGATGACCGCGTCCTCGTCCAGGGCGGACAGTGTGGTGCGGTTGCGCACGTTGAGGATCAGCGTCGTGCGCTCGTCGCGGGCGATGGCCCGCATCAGGGCCAGGGCCACCTTCTCGTAGCCGCCGGACTCGGTCAGGGACTCCTCGTCCCGCTCCCCCGCGCCCGCCGCCTCGCGGTTCTCCGCCATGTACGTGGCCTCGCGCTCGGCCCGGGTGTCGTCCCACGTCCTCAGCGCGGGCGCGGCCGGGTCGCGCAGGGAGTCGTAGAACCGGGCCTGCTGCTGGCACAGGAAGGCGCCGCGGGTCTGCCGCGCCTCCCGGTACGCCGTCACCGCCTCGCGGTTGAAGTAGTAGTAGTGCAGATACTCGTTGGGGACGGCGCCCAGCGACTGGATCCACTCCGGGCCGAAGAGCTTGCCCTCTTCGAAAGAGCCCAGCAGCTCCTGGTCGGCGAGCAGCCGCGGCAACTGGTCGCGGCCGTCGAAGTACAGCCCGCGCAGCCAGCCCAGATGGTTCAGCCCCACATAGTCGATCCACGCGTCCCGCGGACGCTCGGCACCGAGCGCGCGGGCCACCCGGCGGCCCAGGCCCACGGGCGAGTCACAGATGCCGATCACCCGGTCGCCCAGGTGGCGGGACATGGCCTCGGTGACGAGACCGGCCGGGTTGGTGAAGTTGATGAACCAGGCGTCCGGGGCCAGCGCGGCCACCCGCCGGGCGATGTGGTCCACCACCGGCAGGGTGCGCAGCCCGTACGCGATGCCACCGGCGCCGACCGTCTCCTGCCCCAGCACGCCCTCGGCCAGCGCCACCCGCTCATCGGCCGCCCGCCCCTCCAGGCCGCCGACGCGGATCGCGGAGAACACGAAGTCGGCACCCTTGAGCGCCTCGTCCAGGTCCGTGGTGACGGTCACGGTCGGTGCGTCCGGATGGTCCGCGGCCTGCTCGGCCAGCACCCGGGCGATGGCGGAGAGCCGGCCGGCGTCCAGGTCGTGCAGGGTCACGCGGGTGACCCGGCCCTCCCCGCGATCGGCGAGCAGCGCCCCGTACACCAGCGGCACCCGGAATCCCCCGCCGCCGAGAATGGTCAGTCTCACTGAAGAACCTCCGAGATGTCCCGACTCGCTGTCCGCTCCGGGAGCGATCAGACCTTGATCACTTCGACACCGGCCTCGGCGAGGACCGCACAGGTGGCCTGATCCGCGGACGCGTTGGTCACCACGATGTCGATGTCCTGCGGACCGCACACCTTGGCCACCCCCCGGCCGGGGAACTTCCCGGCGTCCGCGAGCAGCACCGTCTTCTCGGCGGCGGCCATCATCGCCCGCTTCACCGGCACCTCGACCACGGTCGTGTCCATCACATGGCCACCGGGCCGG
The DNA here is from genome assembly GCF_055597465.1 of Streptomyces yongxingensis. Classification (NCBI taxonomy): domain Bacteria; kingdom Bacillati; phylum Actinomycetota; class Actinomycetes; order Kitasatosporales; family Streptomycetaceae; genus Streptomyces; species Streptomyces yongxingensis. Next base: position 9,114,470 of record NZ_CM145717.1, on the reverse strand, counting down.
ATGCCGCTCGTGCCCAGGAACAGCCAGTCGGCGTGCAACTGGCGCAGGCTGTCCTCGGTGAGGAAGCCCACCAGCGAGCGGTACTCACGGCGCACCACGCCCCCGGGCAGCACCAGTTCTATCCCGGTGTCCTCCGCCAGCTCCTCGTACACCACCAGATTGCTGGTGATCACGGTGAGGCGGCGGCCGTGGAGCTGCCGGGCCAGGCGGTAGGCGGTGGTGCCGATGTCGAGCAGCACCGTCTGGCCGTCCTGGACCATCGCGGCGGCGCGCTCCGCCACGGCGTCCTTGTCGGTGACCCGGACCTCCGCGACCTCGGCGAAGGGCTGATCGCCGTCCTCCGCCACGGCGCCCCCGTGCACCCGGGTGAGCAGGCCGTCCTCCTCCAGTCTGATCAGGTCGCGGCGCACGGTGGCGGCGCTCACCCCCAGCTCGGAGGAGAGGTCGGTCACGGATGCGGGGCCACCGGAGCGCAATGCCCGCAGGATGAGTTGGTGTCGTCGCTCTGCCAGCATGCGGCGCACACTACCCTGCAATTTCAATCAACTCCATGCTTGTTTTTGATGAGGTCTTGAAAACTTTGCTCAGGTAGCCCACGATCCACGTCAGAACTTGCACACCTTTGACGAGAGGACGCGCTCGTGAGCGAGCCGCTCCCCGACGGGTCACCGGGCGATACCCCTCCCGACGTCCTGCTCACCGGTCTGCTCTTCTACGACCTGGTCTTCACCGGCCTCGGCCGGGGACCCGTGCCGGGCGAGGAGATCTGGGCCAGGGGTATGGGCAGTGGCCCCGGCGGCATCGCGAACCTCGCGGTGGCCGCCGCCCGCTTCGGGCTGCGCACCTCGCTGGCCACCGTGTTCGGCGACGACCTCTACGGCCGCTACTGCCGTGAGGTGCTCGCCGGGCAGGAGGGTGTCGACCTCTCGCCGTCCCGTACGGCACCCACCGGCTGGCACACGCCCGTCACCGTCTCGCTGGCGCTGGGCGCGGACCGGGCGCTGGTCACCGGTGGCGCGGAGCCCCCGTACGGCCAGGACGAGCTGATCGGCGACCCGCCGGCCGCCCGCTCCGCGCTCGTGCACATCGGCCCCGAGCCACAGGACTGGATCGCCAAGGCGGCCGCCTCGGGCACCCGGGTCTTCGCCGACGTCGGCTGGGATCCCTCCCAGCGGTGGTCCACGGATCTGCTCGACCAGCTCTCCCTGTGCCACGCCTTCCTGCCCAACGAGGCCGAGGCCATGGCGTACACCCGTACCGCCACCCCGCGGGCGGCCCTGCGCGCGCTCACCGACCTGGTGCCGGTCGCCGTGGTCACCCGCGGCCGGGACGGGGCGATCGCGGTGGACCAGGACACCGGGGAGCACGCCGAGGCCGACGCGCTCGACATCGATGTCCTGGACGCCACGGGCGCCGGCGATGTCTTCGGCGCGAGCTTCGTCGCCGCCACCCTGGCCGGCTGGCCCCTCGCCGAACGGCTGCGCTTCGCGGTGCTCGCCTCGGGGCTGTCCACCCGCCGCCACGGCGGAGCCCTGGCGGCGCCCGGCTGGGGCGGCGTCGCGGAGTGGTGGCACGAGGTCGTGGCCGACCCCGGCGCCGGGGAACTCCGCCGGACGTACGGCTTCCTCGCCGACCGGATCCCCGCGGGCGTCGGCCCGCCTCCGCCGGAAGCGCCGGCCACACCGCTGTGACCGGCCGCGCCGTGGTGACCCGCCACGCCGTGGTGACCGGCCGCGCCGTGGTGATGCGGCGCCACACCTTTTCGCAGAAAGCCCCTTCCCCAGGACACCCCCACGGCAACACCCCGACACCTCAACGACGAGACACCGAAAGGCGGTGAAGCAGTGCACCCCTCACGCAGAGGACTGCTTCGCGCGGGCCTGGCAACCACCTCGGCCGCCCTGCTGGGCAGCGCGGCCGCGGGCTGTGCGGTTCCGGCCGGATCGACCGGCCGGAACATGACACTCTGGTACTGGGGTGGTGGACTGAGCGACAAGCTGGTGGAGGACGCCGCCAAGCGCTTCACCCAGGTCGACCTCAAGGCCACCCAGATCGGCGGATACTTCCGCTCCAAGCTGCTGACGACACTGACCGCCCGCGCCTACGCGCCCGACATCACCGGCCTGAAGGGCGAGGACATCGCCTCGCTGCTGTCCAACGCCGACCAGTTCATCGACCTCAACACCCTCGGCGCGGACCGGCTCAAGAGCCAGTACCTGGACTGGAAGTGGGCCCAGGGCACCGCCGACGACGGCCGTCAGATCGGCTTCCCCATCGACACCGGCCCCTGTGTGCACTACTACCGCCCCGACGTCTTCGCCAAGGCGGGCCTGCCCACCGAGCCCGCCGAGGTGGCCGCCGCCATGAGCACCTGGGACGACTACTTCGCCGCGGGCGAGCGGCTGGTCAAGCGGGTCAAGGGCGCGTACCTGGTCAACGACCTGCTGGCGGTGCTCAACATGGGCATCGGCCAGTCGGCGAAGCGCTTCGTCGACAAGGACCGCCACTTCATCGGCGACCAGGAACACATCGTCCGCGCCTGGGATCTGGCGCTGGAGTGCAAGAAACGAGGTCTCGTCTCCCCCTTCAAGTCCGGCACGGTCGACCAGACCGCGGCGCTGGAGGACGGCAGACTGCCCAGCCAGCTCGGCGCCTCGTGGGTGTCCGGGGACTTCAAGTCGCAGCTCACGAAGTCCGCCGGCAAGTGGCGGGTGTCCTCGATGCCCGAGCGGCCGGCCAACGACGGCGGCTCGTTCCTGGGGATCACCAAGTACTGCCGCAGACCCGAGGTGGCCTTCGAGATCATCACCTGGCTGCTCGGCCCCGAGAACCAGACCCGCGGCTTCGTGGAGGCGTCGCTCTTCCCCTCCACCCCGGCGTCCTACGAGATGGCCGCGATGCGCGAGCCCGACCCCTTCTTCGGCGGTCAGATCACCAACGACATCTTCGCCCGGGCCGCTCAGCGGATCCAGATCGCCTACTACAGCCCGTACGACGTGGCCCTCAAGCAGCCGATCATGGACGAGCTGACCTCCGTCCACGTCTCCGGCAAGGACCCGAGGCGAGCCTGGCGGGACGCCATGAGCACATGCCGACGCATCGCGGACCACCTGGGGGTGAGCTGAGCCATGGCCGACATGAAGACCGCACCGGCCGCGGCGGTCGCGGCCGCGCCGAGCCCCGCGGGAACGGCGGGCACGGCAGCCACGGCGCCGTACAGCCGCAAGGGCGGCATCCGCCGCCACTGGCGGCTGTACGCGGCGATCTCACCGTTCTATCTGCTGTTCCTCTGCTTCGGCCTGGTCCCGGCCGGCTTCTCCCTCTTCCTCGCCTTCCAGCGCTGGGACGGTCTGGGGGACATGGAGTACGCGGGGCTGTCGCAGTTCCGCTATCTGCTCGCCGACACCCAGTTCTGGGACGCGGTGCTCAACACGGTGGAGATCTGGGCCATGGGCACGCTGCCCATGCTGTTCATCGCCCTGGTCAGCGCCGTGATGCTGAACTCCGCGGTGCGCTTCAAGGGCCTGTACCGCTTCGCCTACTTCGTGCCGTCCGTCACCTCGGTCGTCGCCGTCGCGGTCATCTTCGGCTCCATCTTCTCCACCAGCTTCGGCCTGATGAACGCCGTGCTGAAGACCGTCGGCATCAGCGAGGTGGCCTGGCTGAACGAGCCCTGGGGCATCAAGGTCGCCGTCGCCGCGCTGATGACGTGGCAGTGGACCGGGTACAACGCGATCATCTTCCTGGCCGGTCTCCAGACCATCCCGACCGAGCTCTACGAGGCGGCGAGGGTCGACGGGGCCGGGCCGATCCGGACCTTCTTCTCGGTCACCATGCCGATGATGCGCCCGGTCATCCTCTTCACCGTGGTGGTCTCCACGGTCACCGGCTTGCAGTCGTTCTCCGAGTCCCAGGTGCTGCTCGGCCGCAACGACGGCCTGTCGACCTTCGCGGGCGGGCCCGAACACGCCGGACAGACGGTGGTCCTCTACTTCTTCCAGCAGACCTTCGACAACAACGACTTCGGCTACGGAGCGGCCATCGCCTGGGCGATCTTCATGATCGTGGTGGTCTTCTCCCTCATCAACTGGCGCCTGGTCAACCGCCGGGAAAAGGGCTAGGAGGCCGTCATGAGCAGGACCAAAGGGGCCATGGCCCGCGGTGTCTCGCTGCACACCGCGCTGATCGCGGGCGTGCTGCTGTCCGTCTTCCCGTTCTATCTGGCCGTCGTGATGGCCACCCGGACCTCCAGCGAGATCTTCTCGTACCCGCCGAAGCTCTGGCCCGGGTCACACTTCCGGGAGAACGTCGGCCACCTCTTCGACACCATCGACTTCTTCGGGTCGATGCTGAACTCGCTGATCGTCGCCGGCACCGTCACGGTGCTCGTGCTCTTCTTCGACTCGCTCGCGGCATTCGTCTTCGCCAAGTTCGACTTCCCGGGCCGCAAGCCGCTGTTCGGGCTGATGATGGGCATCTTCATGCTGCCCGCGCAGCTCTCCGCCATCCCGCAGTTCGTGATCATGGCGAAGCTGGGCTGGATCGGCTCGCTCACCGCGCTGATCGTCCCGGCGGCGGCCAACGCGTTCGGCATCTTCTGGATGCGCCAGTACATGACGGGCGCCATCCACGACGAGCTGATGGACGCCTCGCGGCTCGACGGCTGCAGCTTCCTGCGCCAGTACTGGCATGTGGCGCTGCCCGTGGTCCGCCCGGGTCTGGCGTTCCTCGGCATCTTCACCTTCATGAGCCAGTGGAACGACTACGCCTGGCCGCTGATCGCCCTGACCAACCCGGACCACGTCACCCTCCAAGTGGCACTGTCCCAGCTCAACAGCGTGCACAGCATGACGGACTACGGCATGGTCATGGCCGGTGCCCTGCTGGCCCTGATCCCGCTACTGGTCATGTTCATCTTCGCGGCCCGCCACTTCATCGCCGACCTGGCCAAGGGAGCCATCCGCTGATGCGCCAACCGCCCCCGTACGCCCGCCCCTGGGAGACGCCCGAGCTCACGTCCTGGCGCCGGCTGCCGCTGCACGCGGTGGTGCGCGGCGCCACGGACACCGGCCGGACGGCGCTCGACGGCGACTGGCGGTTCCAGTTGCTGGCCTCGCCCGACGAGCCGCTCGCCGAGCGGTGGGGAACCGCCCGGGTGCCCGGCTGCTGGACCACGCAGGGCACCGACGACCTCCCGCACTACACCAACTTCACGATGCCGTGGCCGGAGTTCCCCCCGGCCTCCCCGGCGAAGAACCCGACGGGGGTGTACGAGCGCGAGGTCGACATCCCCGCGGAGTGGGCGGGCAAGCGGATCGTGCTCCACGTCGGGGCCTTCGAGAGCGTGCTGCTGGCCGAGGCCGGCGGCCGCCCCGTGGGCATGGGCAAGGACTCGCATCTGGTCAGCGAGTTCGACATCACCGACGCCGTGCGGCCGGGCGAGCGCACGACCGTACGGCTCACCGTGGTCAAGTGGTCGGACGCCTCGCACATCGAGGACCAGGACCACTGGTGGCACGGTGGCATCACACGATCCGTGTACCTCTGTGCCGTCGACCCGCTGCACCTGGCCGATGTGCGGATCACCGCACCGGCCGACGGGCGGCTGCGGGCCGAGGTGCTGGTCCGCTCGGCGCACGGCGCCCTCCCCGCCGGGTGGTATGTCACCGGATCGCTGGAAGGCGTCGGTGAGCTGCGGTTCGACGCGGAGTACGCCGCCTGGTGCGCCGCCGAGGAGCGGGTGTCGGACTTCCTCGGCGAGGCCCGGCTGCACACCACCGTGCCGGAGGTGCGGACCTGGTCCGCGGAGACCCCGCACCTCTACGACTGCGTGATCCGGCTGCACCGCGCGGACGGTTCGGTCGCGGACACCTCGTACCACCGCGTCGGCTTCCGCGATGTCGCGGTGCGCGGCCGGGATCTGCTGGTCAACGGCGAGCGGGTGTTCATCCGCGGGGTCAACCGCCACGACTTCCACCCGCTGACCGGCCGCGTGGTGTCGTACGACGACATGCGCGCCGACCTCGTCACCATGAAGCGCTTCGGCTTCAACGCGGTGCGCACCTCCCACTACCCCAACGACCCGGTCTTCCTCGATCTCTGCGACGAACTGGGTCTGTACGTCGTCGACGAGGCGAACATCGAGGCGCACGACCACGCCCACGAGATCGCCGACGACCCGCGCTACCTCGCCGCGTTCACCGACCGCGTGTCGCGGATGGTGCTGCGCGACAAGAACCATCCGTCAGTCATCGTGTGGTCGCTGGGCAACGAGTCCGACTACGGCGCCAACCACGACGCCGCGGCCGGGTGGGTGCGCCGCCACGACCCGAGCCGGCCCGTGCAGTACGAGGGGGCACTGCACCGCGGCTGGACCCGCCCGGACACCGTCACCGACATCGTCTGCCCGATGTACGCCTCCATCGACGAGATCACCGCACACGCGCGCTCCGGCAAGCAGACCAAGCCGCTCATCCTGTGCGAGTACTCGCACGCCATGGGCAACAGCAACGGCAGCCTCGCCGACTACTGGGCGGCCATCGAGTCCACCCCCGGTCTCCAGGGCGGATTCATCTGGGAGTTCTGGGACCACGGCATCCTCCAGCGGCTCTCCGACGGCCGCCCGGCGGGGCTCGCGGGCGCGGGCGGATACGGCGGCGGGGTCGCCGGGCCGGGGATGCGCTGGGCGTACGGCGGCGACTTCGGTGACACGCCGAACGACGGCGCGTTCATCGCCGACGGCGTCGTCTTCCCTGACCGCACGCCCAAGCCCGTCCTGTACGAGCACCGGGAGATCGCCGCGCCGGTGCGGCTGACCCACGACGAGGAGGGGGTGCGCGTCCACAACCGCCAGCACTTCCGCGATCTGTCGTGGCTGGCGGCCGAGTGGGTGCTGTCCGTCGAGGGCAACGGCGCCGACCACCCGCCGGTTCCGGCGCAGCTGCCGCACCTCCCGCCGGGCGCGAGCGCCCCGGTCGAGCTGGAGCCGGACCTGCTCGCCGGGCTGCCGTCCGGCCCGGGCGAGGCATGGCTGACGCTGCGGGTCCGTACGGCGGAGGAGGAGGCGTGGGCACCGGCCGGCACGGAGGTGTGCACGCCGCGGGTGCGGCTGCGGGAGCGTGCCGCGCCCACCGCGCCGGTCGACGGCCACGGCCTGCCGCCGGTGGAGGTCGACGAGGACGGGCTGCTGGCGCATCCGGCGCTGTCCGCACCACCGGTGCTCTCGCTGTGGCGGGCGCCGACGGACAACGACGAGCTGGGCGGGCTCGGCGAGCGGTGGCGGGCCTGGGGGCTCGATGCCCCGCGCCGCCGGCTGGTGTCCGTCGAGCGGGGCGCCGCCGGGGCCGTCACCGTCCTCGCGGAGTACGACACCACCGCTGGTCCGGTGCGCCATCGGCAGGTGCTGCGGCCGGTGCCGGACGGGAGCCACGTCGGGAACCACACCGAGAACCACGTCGGAAACCACGCCGGCCACGTCGGGATCCACGTGGAGGAGACCGCCGAGCTGCCCGCCGGGCTGACGGATGTGCCCCGCGTGGGCACGGTCTTCGAGACGGCCACCCGGCACGACCACCTCGCCTGGTACGGGCCGGGCCCCTGGGAGACCTACCCCGACCGCTGCGCGGGCGGGGCCGTCGGCCACCACCAGGCCGCCGTGGACGAGCTGTTCACCCCGTATCTGCGCCCGCAGGAGAGCGGCGGGCGGCACGCGGTGCGCCACTTCACGCTCGGCGCCCGGTGGCGCGTCACCCTCGACGCGCCGCGCCAGATCTCCGTCACCCGCCACCGCGCCGCCGACCTGACCGCCGCGGCGCACCATGACGAACTGGTCCCGCGCGACACCTGCGTGGTGCACATCGACGCCGCGCACCGCGGAGTCGGCACCGCCTCGTGCGGCCCCGACACCCTTGCCCGCTACCGCGTCGGCCCCGGCACGTACCGCTGGTCCTGGACGCTTTCCGCCCTCTAGGAAACGGGAGTTCACCGCATTATGGCCATGCAACCCTGGTTCCCCGACGCCAAGTTCGGCATCTTCATCCACTGGGGCATCTACGCCGTCGACGGCGTCCAGGAGTCCTGGTCGTTCTTCGAGGGCGACATCCCCCACGACCAGTACATGGCGCAGCGACACGGCTTCACCGCCCGCCACTACGCCCCGGAGGACTGGGCGGACCTCTTCGCCCGGGCCGGTGCCCGGTACGCCGTGCTCACCTCGCGCCACCACGACGGCGTCTCCCTGTGGGACACCGCCGAGGGCGACCTCAACGTGGTGCGGCACACCCCCGCCGGACGCGATCTGGTCGGCCCGTACGCGGCGGCGATGCGGGAACGCGGCATCAAGGTCGGCCTTTACTACGCCCACAACGACTGGAACCACCCCGACTACGCCTCGACCCGCTACGAGGGCCGTCCGTCCGAGCAGGAGAACAACCCCTACGCCGAGGTGCCGAAGGAAGAGGAGGACCTGGCGGCGTGGGCCCGCTACCTCGCCTACCGGGACGGCCAGGTGCGGGAGCTGACCACCCGGTTCCGCCCCGACCTGCTGTGGTTCGACGGCGAGTGGGAGCGCACCGAGGAGCAGTGGCGGATCAAGGAGCTGGCCCGGCTGATCCGCTCCGAGGTGCCGCACTGCGTGCTCAACGCGCGCATGCTCAGCGAGGGCGACTACGCCACCCCCGAGCAGGGTGTGCCGATCGAACCGCCCTCCGGCCCCTGGGAGTTGTGCCTGACCTTCAACGACTCATGGGGCTACCGCCACCACGACCACAACTACAAGTCGACCGGCCAGCTCATCCGGTACTTCACGGAGACCATCGGCGGCGGCGGAAACCTGCTGCTGTCCGTGGGGCCCAAGGAGGACGGCACCATCCCGGCCGAGCAGATCGAGCGCCTCGAGGGCATGGGCGCGTGGATCGCCCGGCACGCCGAGGCCGTCTACGGCACGGTCCGCGGCCTGCCCGCCGGCCACCACTACGGCCCCAGCACGCTCTCCGCCGACCGCCGCACGCTCTACCTCACCGTGTTCGACATCCCCCGCGGCCCCATCGGCGTGCGCGGCCTGCGCACCCCGGTGCGGCGGGTCAGCGTCCTCGGCACCGGCACCGAGCTGGGCCACCAGGTCATCGGCGGCCTGCACGAGGTCCCCGGGGTGCTGTGGATCGACCGGCCCGCCACCGCGGACCTGGACGAACACGCGACGGTCCTCGCCGTCGAGCTGGAGGGCGAGCTGGACCTGTACCGGGGCGCGGGCCGCTTCTGACGCGCACACCGACCGCGTTCTCGATGCCGCCGACGTTGTCGAAGTGCCGCGGCGGTCCCAGCGGGCAGGCAGCATGGGCCCGGTGTCCTGCGGCAGGGCGTCGACATCACCGAGGGACGATGCGCACGTTGACGCCGCGCTCGCGCAGCCCGCGCACCTCTCCGGCCGGTGCCGCGTCATCCGCCACGACCAGGTCGAAGTCGGTGAGCGGAGCCAGGGCGTACAGGCCCTGGTTGGCGAACTTCGTATGGTCGACGAGGAGTACGCGGCGTGCCGCGGCGGCCATCATCGCCTGCTTGACCTGCACCGTCTCCGGTGACATGTGGTAGCAGCGGCCCGCGGTGACGGCGGTGGTGGACATGAACAGCACATCGGCCCGGAAGGCGGACACGCTCTGCGCGGTGTGCGGTCCCATGAACGCGTCGTACGCCGGGAAGTAGGTGCCGCCGAGCGCCACCAGCGCCGCTCCGGGCTCCTTGGCCAGAGCCGTGATGGCGGGCAGCGAGTTGGTGATCACCGTGATCGGTGTGTGGTGGGCCAGGTGCTGGGTCAGGCCCAGGCAGGTGGTGGAGTCGTCGATCACCACGATCCGGCCGGGAGCCAGCTCCTCGGCCGCCGCCCGCGCCAGCCGCTGTTTGGTCTGGGCCATCGTCGTCATGCGCTCGCCGACACTGCCGTGGAACCGCGTGGACGGCAGACAGCTCGCGCCGCCGCGCACCTTGCGCAGCCAGCCCTGCGCCTGGAGGGCGTCCAGGTCGCGGTGGATGGTCATCACACTGACGGCGAACTCGGCCGCCAGGTCCGGGGTGCGGGCGAAGCCCTTGGCCGTGACCAGTTCGCGCAGCCGGCGCCGCCGCTCCTCCTGCCCATCCGTACGGGTCATGGCCTGCGGCTCCTCATCCCTTCCGCACCACCCCGGCGAACCGACGTGAGAAAGACTGATGTGAAACTCACGCGAAGGTAACACGCGCGCGGGCCGTCGCCTCCCCCGTGTCCAGGGCCGGTGGCCCGGGACATCGCACGGTGCCGTGGGCCGGCCGCGGGATAATCCCGCGCCCCGATTGACGTGGCTTCCCGGCGGCGATTCTCTGGGTTCGTCGGCACAGGATTCCGCCGACGGCGTCGGTTCCTCGAAAGCGGCGGCGATTCACCGATACGCCGCTGCTCCAGCCGTGGCGAAGGGGCAGGTGTTTCGGCCATGACGGTTCTCACTGTCGACGTCGGCACGTCGGTCATCAAGTCCGTCGTGTTCGACGCCGAGGGAGGGGAAGTGGCGGTCTCCCGCATCGGTACGGAGGTGCTGCGGCCTCACCCCGGATGGGCCGAGCAGGACATGGACGCGGTGTGGCGCGGGGTCGTCTCCACCGTGCGCGGCGCTCTGTCCCAACTGGGGCCCGGGCACGACGCGGTACGGCTGATCGCGTTCACCGCCCAGGGGGACGGCTGCTGGCTGGTCGACGGCGACGGCCGCCCCACCGGTCCGGCGATCCTCTGGTCCGACGGGCGCGCCGGTGAGCTGCTCGCGCGCTGGCAGTCCGATGGCGTCCTGGCGGAGGCGTACCGCCGCAACGGCTCCCTCACCTGCGCGGGCATGCCGAACGCGGTGCTCGCCTGGCTCGCCGAGCACGACCCGGCGCGCCTGGAGCGCTCGCACACCGCGCTGACCGCGGCGGGCTGGCTGTTCCTGAAGCTCACCGGTGTCACGGCGATCGACGCCTCCGACGCGTCGGCACCCTTCCTCGACCACGCCACGGGCGCGTACGACCCCGCGATCGTGGACCTGTTCGGCCTGGCGTGGGCCCGTCGGCTGCTGCCGCGCGTCCTCGGACACCACGAGTGCGTCGCCGAGCTCACCCACCACGCGGCAGCCGAACTGGGCCTCCCCACCGGCCTTCCCGCCGTGATGGCGCCTTACGACATCGCCGCCACCGCCCGCGGCGCCGGGGTCGTCGACCCCGGGCAGGCGTGCGCCATCCTCGGCACCACCCTGTGCACCGAGGTGGTGCGCCGATGCGTGGACACCTCGGGCGAGCCGTGCGGCATCACCATCGCCTTCGGCCGTCACGACCGCCTGTTGCGCGCCCTTCCCACCCTCTCGGGCACCGAGGTGCTGGACTGGGCGTGCCGGACGCTGGCCGTCGAGAGCCCCGTCGCCCTCGGTGACCTCGCCGCCGCGTCCGAACCCGGCGCCGCCGGGCTGGGCTTCCTCCCCTACCTCTCACCCGCCGGGGAACGCGCCCCGTTCCTCGACGGGCGGGCCCGCGGCACCTTCTGGGGCCTGTCGCTGGACCACACCCGCGCCGACCTGGCCCGTGCGGTCTTCGAGGGCCTGTCCCTCGTCGTACGGGACTGCCTGCGAGCCTCCGGAACCGAGGTGCACGAGCTGCGGCTGTGCGGCGGAGGCGCGGGCAGCGACCGCTGGTGTCAGCTCATCGCCGACGCCACCGGCGTCCCGACGGCGCGCGGCACCGACACCGAGCTGGGCGCGAAGGGCGCCTTCCTCACCGGTCTCGTGCTCACCGGCGCCGAGCGGAGCATGGAGGAGGCAGCCGCCAAGTACGTGCGTATGGGGGCACGTTGGGTGCCGGACCAGGGCCGGGCCGCGCTCTACGACGAGCTGTCCGCGGCACACCTGGCCTGGCGGGACGCGGCCCGGTCCCTGGGCTGGTCGCCATCCCAGGGACCAGGCTCGTCGCCATCCCAGGGACCAGGCTCGTCGCCGACCCGGACACCGGGCCGGCCACCCACCGACACCCCCGCTCAGCGCCCCCACGACCCCCGTCCGGAAACCTCGCATGTCTGACGCGCTCTCCCCCGACGCCGTCCACCTCGGCCTGGACCTCGGTACGCAAAGCGTGCGCGCGGTCGCCGTGGACGGCACCGGGAAGCTGCTCGCCGCGGCCTCCCGCCCCCTGGCCGGCCACCGCGACGGCGTACGCCACGAACAGGACCCCGAGCAGTGGTGGTCCGCCGCCCGTGCCGCCTGCCGCGAGGCCCTGAGCGGCATCGACGACCGGCGGGTGCGGGGGGTGGCGGTGGACGCCACCTCCGGGACCATCCTCCTCGCCGACCCCTCCGGAACGCCCCTCACCCCGGCCCTGATGTACGACGACGGGCGCGCCGCGGGCCACGCCGACCGCGTCAACACCGTCGGCGCGGCGGTCTGGGAGAGGCTCGGCTACCGCACCATGCAGCCGTCCTGGGCCCTGCCCAAACTCCTGTGGCTGCTCCAGCACACCGATGTCCCGCCGGGGGCCCGGCTGCTGCACCAGGCCGACCTGATCACCTGGCGGCTGGCCGGACGACAGACCCCCGGCGACGCCAGCCACGCCCTGAAGACGGGTTACGACCTGCTCGCCGACCGCTGGCCCGCCGAGGAGCTGGCCGCCCTCGGTGTCCCCGATGGTCTGCTGCCGGAGGTCGTACGGCCCGGCACGGTGATCGGCACGGTCTGCGCGCGGGCCGCCGCCGTCACCGGGATCCCCGTCGGCACCCCCGTGGTCGCGGGGATGACCGACGGTTGCGCGGCCCAGATCGGGGCGGGCGCGCTCGGCCCGGGCGCCTGGAACTCGGTGCTGGGCACCACCCTCGTCCTCAAGGGCGCCGGCCCCCGTCCGGTGAACGACCCCGCCGGGGTGGTCTACTGCCACCGCGGGCCCGGCGGCAGTTGGCTGCCCGGGGGCGCCTCCAGCAGCGGCGCGGGCGTGCTGACCCGGCGCTTCCCCGGCGCCGACCTCGACGCCCTCACCGAAGTGGCCGCCGGGACCGGTTCCACCGCGGTCGTCTACCCGCTCGTCGGCGAGCGGGGCGAGCGCTTCCCCTTCCGGGCGCCCGACGCGCACCCCTTCGTCCTGGGCGAACCGTCCGGCGTGGCCGAGGAGTTCCACGCCTGTCTGCTCGGTGTGGCCTGTGTGGAGCGGCTCTGCCTCGACCACCTGGATCACATCGGCGCCCCTGTGGACGGCCCGCTGAGCCTGACCGGCGGCGGCGCCCGCAACCGCTACTGGTCGCGGCTGCGCGCCGACCTCCTCGGCCGGAAGGTGACCCTGCCCGCGCAGGCCGAGAGCGCCGTCGGCATGGCGGTGCTCGCCGCCACCGCCTCGGGCGTCACGCTGGAGCGGGCCGCCGCCTCCATGGTGCGCGACGGAGTCGAGCTGTACCCCGATGCCTCCCGTACCGCGCGGCTGCTCCCGGTCTACCTCGGCTTCGTCGACGAACTGGTCCGCCGGGGCTGGCTGGAGCCGGAGGTGGCCGCCCACGCCCACAGAAAGGCCGACCAGTGACCGACTTCGTCCTCGTACGGCACGGGGAGACCGTGTGGCACGCGGAGAACCGCTACGCCGGCCGCACCGATGTGCCACTGACCGGACACGGGCACAAGCAGGCCGCCGAGCTCGGTGCCTGGGCCGCGGGACAGCGGCTGGACGCGGTGCTCAGCTCACCGCTGTCCCGCGCCCGGCTCACCGCCGAGCCCGCCGCGGCCGCGCTCGGCCTCACCCCGCGCGTCGACGAGCGGCTGTACGAGGTGGACTTCGGGCGCGGCGAGGGGCTGACCCGGGCGGAGATGCGGGAGCGGTTCCCGGCAGAGCTGGGCGCGTTCCTGGCCGATCCGGTCGCCCACCACCTGCCCGGCGGTGAGGACCCCGCGGCGGCCGCCGACCGCGCGATCGCCTGTGTGACGGACCTCGCCCATGAGGTGCCCGAGGGACGTGTCCTGGTCGTCGCCCACTCCACCCTCGTCCGCCTCGCGCTGTGCCAGGTGCTCGGCATTCCGCTCGCCCGCTACCGCCAGGTGTTTCCCCGGCTGGAGAACGGCGCCCTGACCGAACTGCGCCTGCGGGACGGCCGGGCATCGCTCCTGCGGCTCAACGCCCCGGCCCTGACCACCGGCTGACGCCGGTCGCGTTCATCACGGTGGTGGGGCTCGGCGGGCTGCCCCAGCCGTTGTAGAGGTACGGGGCCACGGCCGTGGCACCCGGTCCGGGCGGTGTGGTGTTCACCTGGTCACCGTCCACTTCTGGTGGGCGGCGCCGGTGCAGGTCCATATCTGCAGCCTGGTGCCATTCGCCGAACTTCCGCCCGTGGCATCCAGACACTTGTCGGCCTGCGGATTCACGATGTCACGTGCCGCCGGAACCGCCCACTGCTGAGCCGCGCTCCCATTGCAATCCCATAGCTGGACCAGCGTGCCATCGGCCGTACCACCCGACGCCACATCCAGACACTTCCCCAGCGCACGGATCGTGCCATCGGAACCAACCGTCCACTGCTGCGCGGCAGTTCCGTTGCAGTCATAGAGCTGCACCGGCGTGCCATTGGCGTTGTCGGCACCCGCCACGTCCACACACTTGCCACCGACACCGGTGATGGCACCGCCGCTCGGCTGTCCGCTGTCGGTGCTGACCCGGACGTAGTCGACGAGGAGCTGCTGGGGGAAGGACGTGCTGCCGTCGGGGTCTCCGGGCCAGTAGCCGCCGACCGCGAGGTTGAGGATCACGAAGAAGGGCTTGTTGAACACCCACTGCCGGCCACCGAGGTCGGCGGGGGTGCGCCGCTGGTACACGGTGCCGTCGACGGACCAGCTGATCGCGTTCGGGCTCCAGTCGATGGCGAAGGTGTGGTACGCGTCGGCGAACGCCTGGCCGCCGGGCAGGGAGTAGCCGGCGCCGATGCCACCGGAGCCCGAGTATCCGGGGCCGTGGAGGGTGCCGTGGACCGTGGAGGGCTCGAAGCCCACGTTCTCCATGATGTCGATCTCACCGGAGTTGGGCCAGCCGACCTGTCCGATGTCGTTGCCCAGCATCCAGAACGCGGGCCACATGCCCTGCCCCCGCGGGACCTTCATCCGGGCCTCGACCCGGCCGTAGGTGGTGGTGAACTTGCCGGAGGTGTTCAGCCGGGCGGAGGTGTACTCACACCGTCCGTACCAGCACTGGTAGTTACCGGGGTTCTCGCGGCGGGCGGTGATGACCAGGTGGCCCTGGCCGTCGAGGGCGGCGTTGCTGTTGCCCGCCGTGTAGTACTGCCGCTCGTGGTTGTTGACGTTGTCCCCCGTCTCGATCTGCCACTTGCCGCCGTTGACGGCGGAGCCGGCGGGCCCGTCGAACTCGTCGGAGAACGTGACGGCGGCCGCCGTGGCGGGTCTCGCGGTGGACTTCGCGGCGGGGCTCGCCGCGGATGCCGAGGTGCCCGGTGCCAGTCCGGTGGACAGCGACACGAGGGCGAGGACCGAGACGACGGAGAGCAGCAGTCGCCGGGGTAAGCGCGGGGAGTCCATGACTCTCCCTTCCAGAAGCAGGTGAATGACAGGCGCGGAGAGGCATGAGGCACATGCGAACCAAGTGGTTACGGCGCCGACCGGGTGCGTGAACGATCTCAGCGATGCTTAGTTCATTACGTGAGTTAAGAAGTGAAGGAAAAGCCTGTCAAGGGTTTGGTATGGACCAGATATGCCAACACGTCACCGTGCGGAGGGCTGTTCGCCGCCGAGGGCATCGGTGATACGGCCCGCGAGTTCGCCCTTTGAAGGCATGTCATTCATTGGTGCGGACCTATTGACGAGACACGTTCAACTCCCGAAATATATGGGCCCGAGAGTCCGGCCGTGACCTTCCGGCCGGACACCGCATGTCGCGGGCTGCGGCGGGGCCTGTCCGACGGACATGCCCACTGCCGGGGCCCGTCCGCGTGTCAGGAAGGCATCCCCCCACATGAATCACCACGAAGACCTCTCCGCCCGGGACCGCGCGCAGCGCCGCCGCCGGCGGACCGTCCTGGCCGTGGCCGCGGCCCTCGCCGCCACCGCCACGAGCACGACGGCGGCCGCCTGGGCCGACAACACCGGCCAGGACCGCGCCTCGGCATCCGCCGCGCCCGCCGCCGTGGCCCCCTACCTCTACAACGGATGGGGCGATCCGCCGGACCCGGGCGAGGTGATGGACGCCACCGGCGTCGGCTGGTTCACCCTCGCCTTCGTCCTCGACGCGGGCGACTGCGATCCGCGGTGGGACGGCAGCCGCCCGCTGGCCGGCGGCGCCGACGAGCAGACCGTGAAGGCCGTACGGGCCAAGGGCGGCGACGTGGTGCCGTCCTTCGGCGGCGCGAACGGCAACAAGCTGGAGCAGTCCTGTGCCGACGCGAAGGCCCTCGCCGGGGCGTACCAGAAGGTCATCGACGCCTACGGTCTCAAGGCCATCGACATCGATATCGAGGGCGACGCCTACAACGACCCGGCCGTCCAGCAGAAGACGATCGACGCCCTGAAGCAGGTGAAGGCCGACAACCCGGGGCTGCTCACCTACGTCACCTTCCCCAGCGATCAGAACGGCCCCGACGACGGCATGATCCGCCGGGCCGCCGAATCCGACTTCGAGGCCGACAGCTGGACCATCATGCCGTTCGACTTCGGCGGCGAGGGCCAGAACATGGCCGAGCTGACCAAGCAGGCCACCGACGGGCTGAAGAACGCCGTCAAGGGCGCCTACGGCTACGGCGACGAGGACGCCTACCGGCACAGCGGCCTGTCCTCGATGAACGGCGTCACCGACGTCAAGGAGACCGTCTCCACGGACGACTTCGAGTCGATCCTGGCCTACGCCTCCGAGCACCACCTGTCGCGGCTCTCCTTCTGGTCCGTCAACCGCGACCGCCCCTGCCCCGGCGACTACCCGAACGACGACACCTGCTCCGGAGTCGCCCAGGAGCCCTGGCAGTTCACCGGGATATTCGCCCGCTACAAGGGCTGAGGGGGGACATCACCATGCCGAACGACACCACGGGGATGACCGACACCGCCGGGACGACCGACACCACCGTGACGGACACCGCCGGGATGGACACCACCCGGCCCGGGCACCGCCGACGCCGTCGCATCGCCCGCGCCACCGCCGCGTTCGCCGTGCTGGCCGGCGCCGTCGCCGCGGCGCTGACCGTACCGGCGGCGCACGGCGCGGACGCCGAGCCGGACCTGGGTCCGAATGTGCAGATCTTCGACCCGTCGATGTCCGCACAGGAGATCCAGGGCAAGCTCGACTCGGTCTTCGGCGAGCAGGAGAAGAACCAGTTCGGCCAGGCCCGGCACGCCCTGCTGTTCAAGCCCGGTTCGTACGACGTCAAGGCCAACGTCGGCTTCGACACCCAGGTGGCGGGCATCGGCCTGTCGCCCGACGACACCACCATCAACGGCCAGGTGCACGCCGAGGCCGACTGGTTCGACGGCAACGCGACGCAGAACTTCTGGCGCGCCGCCGAGAACCTCGCCGTCAACCCGGACGGCGGCGCGGACCGTTGGGCCGTCTCGCAGGCCGCCCCGTACCGCCGTATGCACCTGAAGGGGGATCTGCGGCTTGACGACGGCGGCTGGTCCAGTGGCGGTCTGCTGGCGGACACCAAGGTCGACGGACAGGTGAAGTCCGGATCGCAGCAGCAGTGGCTCTCCCGCAACACCGAATGGGGTAGTTGGACCGGCTCCAACTGGAACATGGTGTTCGTCGGCGCGCGGAACGCCCCGGCCGGGGACTTCCCCGACCCGCCGTACACCCGCGTCGACACGTCACCCGTCACCCGTGAGAAGCCGTTCCTGTACGTCGCCGACGACGGCGCGTACAAGGTGTTCGTGCCGGAGGTGCGCAAGGACTCGACGGGCACGTCCTGGTCCTCGGGGACGCCGAAGGGCGAATCGCTCCCGCTGAGCGACTTCTTCATCGCCAAGCCGGATGCCACGGCCGAGGAGATGAACGCGGCGCTCGACGCGGGCAAGCACCTGCTCATCACCCCGGGCGTCTACCACCTCGACGCGCCGCTGAAGGTGACCCATCCGGACACCGTCGTCCTGGGCCTGGGGCTGGCCACGCTGGTCCCCGACAACGGGGTCTCGGCGATGACGGTGGCCGACGTGGACGGCGTCAAGCTCGCGGGCCTGCTCATCGACGCGGGCACCGAGAACTCCGACACCCTGATGGAGGTCGGCCCCAAGGACGCGTCCGCGAACCACGCCGACAACCCCACCTCGCTGCACGATGTGTTCTTCCGGGTCGGCGGCGCGGGCGTGGGCAAGGCGTCCACCAGCCTGGCGGTCAACAGCTCGAACGTGATCGGCGACCACACGTGGATCTGGCGCGCCGACCACGGCGACGGCGTCGGCTGGGACTGGCACCATCAACCATGTCATCAATGACACGGGAGGCCCCTCGGACGCGGGCAGCAACGTGGCGAACGTGACCGAGTACCCCTGATCCCGTAACACGCCGCACCAACTCCACCGGCTTCACCAGTTCGCCTGTGGGGCGCGGGTACGTCGCCCGCGCCCCACAGGCGGCTGACACGCACGGACCGCATGTCGTCATGTCGTTGTCGGATTCACCACTCGTGAAGGGCGGACACTGATGAGCGTTTCCCGGCGAGCCCTGCTGACCACCGCGGCCGGTACCGCGGTGGCGGCCACGTCGATCGCTCCCCCGGCCCAGGCGGCGGAGGAGGCCCCCGGCCACGCCGCCACGCTCCGCACCCTCCGGGAGACGGCGGACTACGCGGTGGCGAAGCTGCGCACGGTCGCACCGGGGGTGAGTGGCTTTCCGGTCGGTACGAAGTTCGAGAAGTGGACGTACTCCCAGAACGGCGACTGGGTCGGCGGGTTCTGGCCCGGCACCCTGTGGATGGCCTGGCTGCACAGCGGCGAGGAACGGTTCCGCACCCTGGCCCTCGCCTCCGCGGAGAAGCTCGCCCCCCGCCAGGACGACACCGGCACCCACGACCTCGGATTCCTCTTCTATCCCTCGTGGGTCACCGCGTGGCGGCTCACCGGAGGGGACACCTGGCGGGCGGGCGCACTGCGGGCGGCCTCCTCGCTGATCCGGCGGTACAACCCGCGCGGCCGTTTCATCCGGGCCTGGGGAGCGCTGGACGAGCAGGCGAACGCGGGCCGGGTCATCATGGACACGATGATGAACCTCGACCTGCTGGCGTTCGCGAGCAGCCAGACCGGGGACGGCACGTACCTCGACATCGCCGTGGAACACGCGAGAACCACCCAGCGGCACTTCCCCCGCCCGGACGGATCCACCCCGCACGTCTACGACTTCGACCCGTCCTCCGGCGCTCCCCTCGGCCCGGCCACGGTGCAGGGCTACAGCCCGGCATCCTGCTGGTCACGCGGGCAGGCATGGGGGATCTACGGATTCACCACCATCCACCGCCGGACCGGCCACCGGGAGTTCCTCACCACCGCGCGGAAACTCGCCGACTTCGCCCTGGGCGCGCTCACCCCCGACAACGTCCCCGTATGGGACTACCTCGCGCCACAGGCACCCCACGACATCAAGGACGCCTCCGCGGGCGCGGTCATGGCCTGCGGCCTGCTCGACCTGTCCAAGGCGACCGGGGAACCGCGCTACCGCGAGGCGGCGCTGCGGCTGCTCACCGCGCTGTCGCGGACCTGCCTGACCACGAAGTCGACCCGCGCCGAGGCGATCGTGGCACGCTGCACCCGCAACCGCCCGCGCGAGGACGGCGTCGAGATCTCACTCCCCTACGCCGACTACTACCTGCTCGAGGGCATCCTGCGGGTGCTGCGCCCCGACGACATCGACCGGGCCATCGACCTGTCCACGGTCTGACGCTCACCCCGCGGCGCCGTCCGCTCGCGAGGTCAGGGGCCCCGGGAGGTCATTCTCCGCGGTCGGGCAGCACGGCCGGGGAGTCGGCGAGGCGGTCCATCAGACGGGCGGCGAGCAGCAGAACCTGGCGCTCGGTCTCATTGACGCCGGCGAGCGCGATGTCGAGCCATGCGTCGCGCTGCGCCATGTCGCGGGCGAGGACCTCGCGGCCCGCCTCCGTGATCTCCAGCACCTGCTGTCGGCCGTCCCGGCCGTCACGGGTCCGGCTGATCAGGCCGTCGCGTTGGAGTTCGGCGAAGACCCGGGTCAGGGATTGCGGCTGCTGACGGTCAGCGGCGGCGAGGGCACCGGCCGACATGGGTCCATTGCGCCGCAAGTGGCCGAGGACGCTGTTCTTGTTGAGGCTGAGCCCTTCCGCGGGGCGCTCCGCGCTCAGCCTGCGGGCGAGCCGTACCACGCCCTGCCGAATCTCGGCGGACACGCGCCCGTCCGGGCTGCCGTCCCCGCCCTGTCCGCGGTCCTCATGTGCTGGTTGCCCTGATGCCACATCACTAAGCTACCACTTACTAAATAACCAGGGGTGGACATACGCTAGCGCCTCTCATCAGGTCAGCTCCGGCGGTGATGCTACGTGATGCTTACGTTCTCGGTACGGCTACGCCGGGCTCTGCACTTCGACCCGAAGTGGCTGCACCTTCGGGCAACCGCCGTGACCATGGCCACCGTGCTCGGTACGTACGGCTGCGCGCTGCTCATCGAGCACGCGGCCGGGTTGCACGTGGACAGCGTCGTACAGGCCGTCGTGATCGCCACCTCCCTCGGGCGGGTGCAGCGAGTCCTGGACCACGCCGACCGGCTACTGGCGTGTGCCGTGCTGCCGTGCGCGGCGGCCGGCGGAACGGAGCTGACCACGCTGATGCAGCGCCATCCCACCGTGGCTGACGTGGTCTTCGCCCTGGGCGCGGCCGGGGCGATCTGGTTGCGGCGGTTCGGAGCGCGCGCCACGCGGGTGGGTACTCTCCTCGTCCTGCCGCTGGTCGCCGTCCTGGTCGTGCCCGGTGGCACCGGGCCCGCGGGCGGGCACGAGCGCACCGGGTGGGCGGCGGTGATGGCGCTGGTCGCGGTCGTCTGGGGGTCGCTGCTGACGTGGGTGGCGCAGCGCACCCGTCTCATCCGCAGGCCACCGGCGGCCGAAGTGGCCGCGGCAGCGGCCGGGCCACGGCGCGGCGGGATACCGGCCGGCACCCGGATGGCGTTGCAGATGGCGGCCGCGCTGGCCGCGGCGTTCACCGTGGGCCGGATGCTGTGGCCGGACCACTTCAGCTGGGTGGTCCTCACGGCGTTCCTGGTCTGCAGCGGTGCGCGCAGCCGGGCGGATGTGCTGGTGAAGGGGGTGTGGCGGACGGTCGGTGCCGCGGTCGGCACGGTGGTGTCGAGCGCCCTCGCCGGATCGTTCGGGCCCCGCTCGGACGCCCTGGTGGTGCTGATCTTCGCGGTGCTGGCGGTGGCCACCTGGCTGCGGGAGCTGAGCTACGCGTATTGGGCGGGCTGTGTCACGGCCGTACTGTCGCTGCTCTACGACTGGTTCGGGCAGAGCCCGGGGGGCCTGCTGCACACGCGGCTGGCGGGGATCGCGGTCGGCGCGGCCCTCGGTATCGCGGCGTCGTGGCTGGTGTTGCCCATCCGCACCTCCTCGGCGGTGCGGGCCCGCACCGCCGCCGCGCTGGCCGCCCTGACCGAACTGCTGGAAGCCGACTGGCGCGATGGCCGGGCCGTCCGCATGGCCCGGGCGCGCTTCCGCCACCGCGTCGAGCAACTGGGTGTGACCACCGCGCCGCTGCGGATCCTGACCACGCCACCCCTCCCCCGCCCACTGTCCCTCAAGCGGCGGCGGAGCATCGACGCACTGCGTGCCGTGGCGGCCTTGCGGCACTGCGCCGAACCGGTCGGCGATCTCGCCACCGCCGCCACGTCCGCGCCGGAAGCGCTCGCCGACGACCCGGGCCTGCACGGGCGGCGCAGCGAGGTGGCGGCGCACGCGGTCGCCGTTCGCCGCGCCATCGGCGGCCGCCCGGCACCGCACAGCTCCCCCGCCCCGGCTCCACCCGCGAAGGCCCGCCCCACCGGACCGGAGTCGGCCGTGGCCTTGCGGGCTCTTGCCGCGATCGACGCCCAACTCGACGTTCTCACCGAGGTGTTCGGTCGGCCGCCGATCCCGCCCGGGTCGCCTCCGGCCGCGGCCACCGCCCGCTCATCACCCATACGGCCGACCAGCCGTGGAGCAAACGCCGCGGCAACGCACCACCGAACGCAAAGATCCGCCGCCGAATGTGGTCCGGACCATTGACACTTACTGGTCTAGTCCTGTTGTCTCTTGGGCGCGCAACCTCCCCCATGCCTTCCGACCATCCCTCCCCCTCACTTCAGCTCCGCCTTCCCCCACACCAAGGAGCGGCCCCCATGAGCCTCCGTTTCCCCTTGAGCAAGAGGGTCCTGACCGGCGTGTGCGCCTCCGTCGCCGCGGCCGGGCTGCTCGCCACGGTCTCGACGACGACCGCCGACGCGGGTACCGCCGCCGACCCGGGTGCCACCTCCGCCACCGCCAAGGCGGCTCTCCCCGAGCACGCGCTCGTGGGCTATCTGCACTCGAGCTTCGCCAACGGCTCCGGATACACCCGGATGGCCGATGTCCCCGACAGCTGGGACATCATCGACCTGGCCTTCGGCGAACCCACCTCCACCACCTCCGGTGACATCCGCTTCAGCCTCTGCCCCCAGAGCGAATGCCCGAACGTCGAGTCGGAGGAGGAGTTCAAGGCCGCCATCAAGGCCAAGCAGGCCGCGGGCAAGAAGGTGCTGATATCCATCGGCGGGCAGAACGGCCAGGTGCAGCTCACCACCACCGCCGCCCGCGACAAGTTCGTCGAGTCGGTCGGGGCGATCATCGACAAGTACGGACTGGACGGCCTCGACATCGACTTCGAGGGCCACTCGCTGTCGCTGGACGACGGCGACACCGACTTCAAGAACCCGAAGACCCCCGCGATCGTCAATCTCATCGCGGCCGTGAAGTCGCTCAAGGCGAAGTACGGATCCGACTTCGTCCTCACCATGGCTCCGGAAACCTTCTTCGTACAGCTTGGCTACCAGTTCTACGGCTCGGGCGCCTCCGGCGGCCAGGACCCACGCTCCGGGGCGTATCTGCCGGTCATCCACGCGCTGCGGGACGATCTCACCCTGCTGCACGTCCAGGACTACAACTCCGGACCGATCATGGGGCTCGACAACCAGTTCCACACCATGGGCAACGCCGACTTCCACATCGCGATGACCGACATGCTGCTCAGCGGCTTCCCCGTCGCGGGTGACACCAACAACGTCTTCCCCCCGCTGGACCCGTCCCAGGTGGCGATCGGCCTGCCCGCGAGCCCCAACGCGGGCAATGGCCACACCACGCCCGGTGATGTGACCAAGGCCCTCAACTGCCTGACGAAGAAGAGCGACTGCGGCGGCTACGAGCCCCACGGCAGCTGGCCCGCCCTCCGCGGGCTGATGGCCTGGTCGATCAACTGGGACGGCTTCAACGGCAGCGAGTTCTCGAAGAACTTCGACACCTACTACGGCCGTTGAGCCCGTCCCGGCACCGACCCGGCCCGACGGGATCGCGACGGTCATGGGCGTCGGTGGCGCCCATGACCGGGGGTTGCCTTCGTGTGCGCTTCAACTCCTACCGTTCACCGGCATGGAGACCATGGCGCACAACAGAACGCTGGGCCGCAGCGGCATCGACGTGAGCCCTCTCGGCTTCGGCTGCTGGGCCATCGGCGGTGAGTGGCAGTCCACCGACGGGCAGCCCCTGGGCTGGGGCAAGGTCGACGATGACGAGTCGGTGCGCGCGATCCGGCGCGCACTCGACCTCGGTGTCACCTTCTTCGACACCGCCGACGCGTACGGCACCGGCCACAGCGAACGCGTGCTCGGCCGCGCCCTCGGCAAGCACCGCGGCGATGTCGTCGTCGCCACGAAATGGGGCAATGTCTTCGACGAGCGGACCCGGATCCGCGAGGGCCAGGACGACTCCCCGGAGCACGTACGCCGCGCCCTGACCGCCTCGCTGCAACGCCTGAACACGGACCACGTCGACCTGTACCAGCTCCACATCTCCGACGCGGATCCGGAACGGGCCACCCAACTCCGTGGTGTTTGCGAGGAGTTGGTGCGCGAGGGGCTCATTCGCGCGTACGCGTGGAGCACCGATGACCCCGCCCGGGCCGCCGTCTTCGCCGAGGGCCCGCACTGCGCGGCCGTCCAGCACCGCCTGAACATCCTCCAGGACGCGCCCGAACTTCTCGCGCTCTGCGCGGAGTCGGACCTCGCCAGCATCAACCGCAGCCCCCTCGCCATGGGGTTGCTCGCCGGCAACCACACCGCCGGGCGCGCCCTGGACGACGGGGACATCCGCAACGCGCCGCCCGCCTGGCTGCCGGGGTTCATCGCGAACGCGGGCGCGGACCCGGCCTGGCTCCGGCGGGTCGACGCCCTGCGGTCCGTCCTCACCAGCGACGGCCGTACCCTCGCGCAGGGTGCCCTCGCCTGGATCTGGGCCCGCAGCCCGCGGACGATCCCCATCCCGGGCTTCCGTACGGTCGCCCAGGCCGAGGAGAACGCGGGCGCGATCGCGAAGGGGCCGCTCACGGCCGGACAGATGGCCGATGTCGACCGGATCCTGGGGCGGTGAGCGGCGGCGGCATGCTCAGCGTGTGCCGACCCACCGCTGAATCGCGGCGTCGAGCTCCTTGAAGACGCCGTCGTCGGACGTGGCCGTGTCGGACGTGGCGGTGTCGGACGTGGCGGTGTCGTGTGAGTCGGCCCAGACGATGACACCGTCGGGACGTACGAGCAGGCTGAGCGGCGACGTGGCGGAGGCGGGATCCGCCACGTACCCGATCCGGTGCCCCATCGGGCGCACCGCCTCGGCGAAGCGCCCGTCGGACGAACGGTCGACGAGGACGAAACGGCCGTCGTGGGCGTGGTCGGCGAGCCGGTCGCCGGAGGACAGCGCGACATCCCCGGCGATCGAGCCGACCGGCGTCGCCACCCCCTCAGCCACGTCATAGCGCTGTGCGATCCCCGACGTCAGGGCGACCACGCGGTTCATCACACCCGGCACGGTGAACAGTTCCCCGCCGACGACCTCGCGCAGCCGCGCGGTGTGCTCGTCGCCGCGCATCAGGGCGACCTGCGCCCGCGTCCAGTCGAGCACCCACGCCGCGATCGGGTGGCGTTCGCTCTCGTAGCTGTCGAGCAGTCCGGCCGGGGCGTGTCCCCGCACGGTCGCGGCGAGTTTCCAGCCCAGGTTGACCGCGTCGCCGAGACCGAGGTTCAGCCCCTGGCCGCTGAACGGCGCGTGCACATGAGCGGCATCGCCCGCGAGCAGCACCCGGCCGTGCCGGTAGGACTGGGCCTGCCGGGCGTTGTCGGACCAGCGGGTCGCACGGCCGCGCAGGCCCTTGATCGTCACATCGACGCCGGTGACATCGCGTATGACCGCCTGGAGTTCGTCGAGCGTGACCGGGGCGTCGCGGTCCTGCGGCCGCGGGCCGAAGTGAGCGACGAGAATACGTCCGGGGATCGGGCCATAGGCGTAGATGCCGCGGGGTGTCCACGTCCAGCCGCGGCTCAGCTCTCCGGGGTCGTCGAAGTCGGCCACCGCCTGGTATCCCACGAGCTGCGGATCGGTGCCGGGGAAGCCGATGCCCAATTGCCCGCGGATCACGCTCCGGCCGCCGTCGGCCGCGACGACCCACCCGGCCGTCATCTCGCCCGCGCTGGTCTCCACCACGACATCGGCGTCGTCGGTGAGGTCCGCTTCCGCGTGTCGCGTGCCACGCCCGCGCACACCGCGCACCTCGACACCGCGGCGCACCTCCACGCCGAGACGGGCGCAGTGCTCCCCGAGCAGCAGTTCGAGATCGTACTGGGGCACAAGGACGCCGCCCGAGGCCGCGGTGTGCGCGGCCAGCACCGGATCGCCCTGATCGACCAGCTCATCGCGGAACAGCATGCCCGCGAAATGCCCGGCGACCGGGAAGCGGCGCGCGCCCCGCGCATCCCGCTCCAACTGGTTGACGAGGGCGTTCTTCCGGCCGCGGGCGGCGAAGGCACCGACGGACACCAGCAGCCGGCGCTGCACGTCCTCCGCGGCCGGCAACAGCCCGCGCCGGTCGAGGATTTCCGCGCTGGCGACATTGATCGACCCGGCCTTGATCGTCGGATCGGGCTCCCGGAGCCGCTCCAGAACCATCACTCGCACACCCTGGAGTGCCAGTTCACCGGCGAGGAAGAGACCCGTGGGCCCCGCTCCGACGACGATCACATCGCTGCGCCGCATGGCACGCTCCTTCTGCCTTTACCCGGTAAGCTTACTGAGTAAAGGTAACGGGAGGGGCTAGCGTTGTCACATGCCGAATCGAGGGGACCGCGGCGGAGCACAGACCCGGGCTCGCATCGCCTCCGTCGCAACCCAGCTGTTCCTGGAGCGCGGGTTCGATGACGTGACCATCAACGAGGTCGCCGCGGCCGCCGGAGTGTCGAAGGTGACCGTCTTCGCACACTTCGACCGCAAGGAGGACCTCCTGTTCGACCGCTTCCCGGAGGCCCTCGACACCGTGCGCACCGTGCTCCGCGAGCGCGCGGATGACATCGACCCCGTCGAAGCCATGCGCCGAGCCGCCCTCGCACTGGCCACGGAACGCCATGTGCTGTCCGGGCTCGGGGAGGGTGTCGAGCCGTTCCTGCGCACCGTGATGGCGTCTCCCGCACTGATCGCACGGCTTCGGCTCTTCGCGTCCGAGGTGGAGGAGGCACTCGCGGCGGAACTCGACGCCGACGCTCGCTTCTCCGGCGACAGCACGCTGACCGCGGCCCTGCTCGTGGCCGCGTACCGTGCGGTGGCCGTCGACACGGTGCGGCGACGACTCGCCGGAGAGGACATCGACGAGATCAGTGCCGCGCATCAACGACGTCTGACGCTCGCCTTCGACACGCTGGCGGGCGGATTGAACAGGGCTTCACGGGCGGGGAGTTGAATGTCGGACATGGACGCACAGGACACGCCGGACGCACACGGCACGCCGGACCCGGACGCACACGGCACGCCGGACGCGCAGGACACCGCCAAGAGGCTGCGGGCGATCACCGACGAGCTGTCGGACCGCTTCTACGAGCGGGCCGACGTGGTGCGAACGCTGGTGGTGACGCTGCTGGCCGGGCAGCACTCCTTGGTGCTCGGCCCGCCCGGGACGGCCAAGTCCGAGATGGCCCGGGAGCTCACGGGCAGGGTCGAGGGCGCGGCGTACTGGGAGATCCTGCTGTCGAAGTTCACCGCGCCCACGCGGATGTTCGGCCCCATCGACGTGGCCGCGCTGGCCCGGGGTGAGTACCGCCAGGTCTACGACGGCCGCGCCACGACCGCGCACATCGCGTTCATCGACGAGATCTTCAAGTGCTCCACGGCGGCGCTCAACGAGACGCTGGGCTATCTCAACGAGCGGATCTACCACCCCGAGAACGGCGGCGAGCCGATCCGCTGCCCGCTGATCGGGGCCATCACGGCGAGCAACGAACTGCCCGGCGGGGAGGACTCGGCCGCGATCTACGACCGGCTGCTGGTGCGCATCGAGGTCGGCTACCTGGAAGACCCCTCGAACTTCGCCGCGCTGGTCCGCTCCGCCGTCGGCCGCCCGGCGGCACCGCCACGGACCACGGTCGAGCTGGCCGCGTTGCGGCACGCCGTGGCCGGGGCCGTCCCGGCCGTGGACGTCCCCGACGCGATCGTGGACGCGGTGTGCACACTGCGGGCGGCCCTGCGCCGCAAGGAGCTCATCGCCTCCGACCGCCGCTGGCGGCAGGCGGTGGGCCTGCTCCAGGCGTCCGCGTACCTCGACGGCCGCCCGGCGGTCGCCGAGACCGACCTGTCGGTGCTGACGCATGTGCTGTGGGACTCCCCCGCCGAACGCCCGGCCGTCGAGCGCGAGGTGCTGCACCTGGTCAACCCCGACGCCAAGGAGGCGCTCGACCTGGCCGACGCCCTCGAGGAGCTGGAGGCCCAGCTCGACGCCATGGCCGGGCAGTCCCGCGAGGCGCTGAGCGAGTGGGTCATCAGACAGGCCCACAACAAGCTCGCCATGGCGGGGAAGCGGCTGGAGAAGCTGCGCGAGGACGCGGCGCGCGCCGGCCGCTCCACCGCCGCCATCGACCGGGTCACCGGCCGCCAGCGCGCCGTCCGGGCCCGCGTGCTCACCGAGGCCCTCGGGGTGGACGCGAGTATGGTGCAGGCCCAGCTGTGAGCGAGCGCGACGAGCCCGCGCTCAGCGAACTGGCGAGCCGGGCCGGAACGTGGCCGGGCCGGTCCGCCGCCGCTCCCGTACGGCACACCGCGGCCGTGGCCGCGGACCGGTTCGACCGGATCACCTGGCGCGACACGTACGAGCAGTCGGCCGGGCTGCGCGAGGTGGCCGAGGAGCTGGGCGGGCGCCACGGCCACGCCACCGACCTCCTGACCGACGTGTTCCTGGCCGCCTACAAGGTCAGGCCACGGTTGCGCGAGCGCGCCGAGATGGCCCCCTCCCGGCTGGTCAACCACCGGGTCATCACCGCGCTGGTGGAGTCACCGGAGTTCGCCGAGCTGCGCCGGGAGACGGCCGGCGACCCGTACGCCGCCGCCATGGCCGTGCTCGCCCAGGCCGCCGCGGTGCGCGGGATGCTGGAGCGCTCCCGGGAGGCCCAGAAGCGGGCCGAACGGGCGAGCAGGGCCCGGCAGGACGCCGACGGCGCGGCGGCCGCCGTGGACGAGGCGCTTCAGCGGGCCGCGGACGAGGACGCCGAGGACGCCGAGGACGGCACCGTGCCGGCCCCGGCCGCCGACGCCGTGCGCCAGGCGATCGACGCCGCCGAAGCCGCCGAGGCCGCTGCGCGGCAGGCCGCCCAGCACGCCGCGCAGGCCCTCGCGGCGGCGGCCCCCGGCCTCCGCGCCGCCGCGCGGAACGCGGCGGGCAAGGCCGCCGAGGCCGTACGGGAGGAGGCCGCGCTGATGCGGGCCTGGGGCGTGGCCCCCGGCGAGCTGGAGCGGATGCCGTTCGAGGAGCGCGCCCGGCTCGCCGAGCGGCTGCGCACCGGCCGCCTCGCCCGGTGGGCCGAACTGATCGGCCGCTTCCGGCAGATGGCCGACGGTGAGCGCGCCCGCAAGGTGGAGAACGCCACCGGGGAGCTGGTCGGCGTCACGCTCGGGAATGACCTCTCCCGTGTCATCCCCTCCGAGCTGGCGGGCCTCGGCCTGCCCGAACTGCGCGCGGTGTTCGCCGCGCGCTATGCCGCCGGGGAGCTGATGCTCTACGACGCCCAGGGAGAGCGGACCACGGGCCAGGGCGCCATCATCGCGTGCGTGGACACCTCCCACTCCATGTACGCGGCGGGGCCCGGCGGCGTCACCCGGGAGGCGTGGTCCAAGGCGTGCGCCCTGGCCCTGCTGGACCAGGCCCGTCACGCGGGGCGTGACTTCGTCGGCATCCTGTTCTCCGCCGCCGACAAGCTCCAGGTCTTCCGCTTCCCCGCCGACGGGCCGCAGCCCGCCGGTGTCGACCGGATCCTCGACTTCGCGGAGACCTTCCTCGGCGGCGGCACCAGCTACCAGGCGCCGCTGACGGCGGCCGCCGGACTGCTGGAGGAGGAGTTCGACGCCGCCGCCCGCACCCGCGGCGACATCGTGATGATCACCGACGACGAATGCGGTGTCACCGAGGAGTGGATGCGCGGCTGGAACGACGCCAAGCACCGGTTGGGGTTCCGGGTCTTCGGCGTGGCCATCGGCGCCCCGCGCGCCGTCGAGACCGGCTCGGTCCTGGAGGCCCTGTGCGACAATCTCCGCGCCGTCGAGGACCTCACCGACGTCCACGCCGCCGCGGATCTCTTCCGCGTGATCTGACCGCCCCGTCGGCGGACTGCGCCGCCCATGAAGCGAGGATCCGCAGCCGGTCGTGGCTGGGGGTGCCGGGCTCGGCGGTCAGGGTGATGAGCTGCTGGTCGGGGTCGTCGGTGCAGGTGAGGAAGGACCAGTCGAGGGTGAGCTCGCCGACGACCGGATGGTGCAGGACCTTCGTGCCCGTGCCCTGGACGGCGACGCGATGGGCGCCCCACCACCGGCGGAAGTCGGGGTCCTGAAGTGACAGCTCGCCCACCAGTTCGGCCAGCCGTGGATCGTTCGGGTCCCGGGCGGCCTCCATGCGCAGCTGCGCCAGGCTGGTCTGGGCCACCCAGTCCCAGTCCGGGTACAGCGCTCTGATGGCCGGTTCGCAGAAGACCAGCCGTACGAAGTTGCGTTTCTCCACCGGGATGCGCGCGAAGTCGGTGAACAGGGCGGCGGCCATGGGGTTCCAGGCGAGGATGTCCGTGCGCCGGCCCAGGACGACGGCCGGCGTGGTGGCGAGGTCGTCCAGCAGCCGCCGCAGCTGCGGGTGGACCTGCTGCGTGGTGCGCCGACGGGGCCGGGCGGCGTCCCGGCCGGACAGTTCGAACATGTACGCACGCTCGCCGTCGTCGAGCCGGAGAACGCGCGCGAGGGTGTCCAGCACCGGTTCGGAAGCCTGGCGGCGGCCCTGTTCCAGACGCGTGTAGTAGTCGGGGCTGATCGACGCCAGCAAGGCCACTTCCTCCCGGCGCAGACCCTTGACCCTGCGCCTGCCCGCCGCATCGGGCAGCCCGACCTGGGCCGGCCTCAGCTCCCTGCGCCGCGCCTTGAGGAAGGCGCCCAGTTCGCTGTGGTGCGCGTCGCTGCTGCTCATGGCCACAAGTCTGACAAACAACGAGGCCCGTGACAGGGGGCCTGGCGTGTCCCAGGACAGCGTTGTCCGGGGACAGAAGACGCCCCTTACCCGCCCGCGTACCGCGTGCGAGTGTCGGTGACGTGACCGGCGGACGGGCCGTCCCGCGGCGGACGGCCCCGCCGGACGAATCCGCCCCGTCCGCGGTCACGGCACTTCCCACCCGCACCCAGGAGCCACAGAACCGTGAAGGCCAACGTCACCTTCCCCAGCAACCATCTCGCCATCGCCGGAATCCTCTTCACCCCCGATGACCACACCGGCGGCCGGTTGCCGGCCGTTGTCATCTCCCACCCGGGAGGCGGCGTGAAGGAGCAGAGCCCGAGCATCTACGCCGAGCGTCTGGCCGGCGCCGGGTTCGCCGCGCTCGTCTTCGACGCCGCCCACCAGGGCGAGAGCGAGGGCGAGCCGCGAGGTCTGGAGAACCCCTTCCAGCGAGCCGAGGACATCAAGTCCGCCGTGACCTACCTGACCATCCGTGACGACATCGACCCGGACCGTATCGGGGCTCTGGGCATCTGCGCGTCCGGCGGTTACGTTCCCTTCGCCGCACAGACCGACCACCGCATCAAGGGCGTCGCCACGGTCAGCGCCGTGGACCTCGGGTCGGTGTTCCGCGAGGGACTGGGCCGCACCCAGGACCCGGCGATCCTCCAGGCCATGCTCGACCGGGCCGGTGCCCTGCGCACCGCGGAAGCACGCGGTGCGGCCCCGCGGCTGGAGGCATGGATTCCCGACGACGCCGAGGAACTGCTGGAGACCGCCACCCGGCAGTTCCGGGAGACGTACGAGTTCTACCGCACCCCGCGCGGTTACCACCCCCGCGCGAACCAGGGGTGGGTACTGCGCGGCATCGACCTGATCGCCCAGTACGACTCGTACGCGATGATCCGGCTCATCTCGCCCCGCCCCCTGCTGATGATCGCCGGTTCGGAGGCGGAGACCGCCTACTTCAGCAGGGAAGCGATCGAGAAGGCGGCCGAGCCCAAGGAGTTGGTCGTCATCGACGGCGCCACCCACATCGACCTGTACGACAAGGACGAATACGTCACCCCCGCCGTGGCAGAACTCACCGCCTTCTTCGGCAAGCACCTGGCCGGCTGACCACCCACCGCCGTTGACCAGTGGCGTCCCCGTGGGCGAGCCCATAGCTGGTGCGCTCGCTCCGTCCCGGGGGCTGGTCGACGACCCCGGCGGCTTGTTCGGCCCGACGATCGTGCGCTGGACAGCGGACCGGGCAGCACTAGCGAGAACCCAGCGCCATCAGGGAAGTCCGCGTCTCCTTGTCCATCTTCTCGATCGCATACCGGAACGTGTCGCGGCTCATTTCGCCATGCCACGTGCGCAGGAACTCGGCCACCTCGTCCGGATGGACCTCGGCGGTGACCTTGAGCAGCCACCCGCAGCCCTTCCGCACATACACATCGTCGTCGTGCATCAGCCGGACGCAGTTGTCGAAGACGTGGGACAGCGGCAGTTCGAACACCGCCCGCCCCACCTTGCGCCGGACGAACTTCACGACGGCCACGTTCGCGGCGCGCCTCGCCCAGCCGGACCGGGATTCGACCCAGGCTCGCGTCCGCGGGATCTGATCGAGGTGTCCGCGGAAGAACGGGTACAGCAACTTCAGGCACAGGTCGTCGCACTGCGCCCAGTTCGATACATACGATCCGAGCCAGTGCTCACAGCGGTCGAGCAGTTCGGGGCCCAGCCCGGCCCTCGCGACCTTGTGCAGGACCGCGAATCCCAGCAGGACCTCTTCGTGGTGGGAGGCGCGCGACAGGACCTCTTCCGCGAGAGCCGGCCTCGTCGCCGCGGGGACGTCCCGCCTCTCGCGGAAGTAGTCGTTCGCGATCTCCACGACGGAGGCGTTGCTCACCCCGAGCGCGCGGATCTCCCGCGGAAAGTACCGCTGCATTCTGACCGCGAACTCCGCGTCGGCCTTCGCCGCGAGGGACTCCAGAAGTTCGTCGGCCGCCGCCTCCACGTCCATGACCGTGATCCCCGTATGAGTGACACCGGCTCGGCGACGATCGGTCCCGGCGCCCGCTCCAGCCGCGGCCTGTCGCGCATCACGTCACTGTACTCCGGTCGCGTCCTGGTGTGCGGGCGTACGCCGGTCAGCCCTCGTAGCTCCGGATGGCGGCGACCTTCTCCGCCGACGGGGAGGTCTCGTCGAAGCTCTGCGCGAGCCAGTCGTCGGTGAGCGCGCGGGCGAGTTCCAGGCCGATGACGCGCTGGCCGAAGCAGAGCACCTGGGCGTTGTTGCTGAGGACCGAGCGGCGCACGGAGTAGGTGTCGTGGGCGGTGACCGCGCGGATGCCGGGGACCTTGTTGGCGCTGATGGCCACGCCGAGGCCGGTGCCGCAGACCAACAGCGCGCGGTCGGCGGTGCCTTCGGCCACGCGGCGGGCCGCTTCCACCGCGACATGCGGGTAGGCGGTGTGCTCGTCGCTGCCCACGCCGACGTCGATGACCTCGGCGACCCGGGGGTCGGCCTGTAGATCCCGCTTGAGGACTTCCTTGTAGTCGTAACCGGCGTCGTCGCAACCGACGACGATCCGGAAGGCAGGCGCGGTGGTCATACGGATTCGCTTCCTGTTGTCGCGCGGAGAGTGGCCACCGCGGTCAGCACCGCGGCGAGTGAGGTGGCTCCGGGGTCGGGGGTGCCGACGCTGCGGTCGGCGAGGGGGCGGGCGCGGCCCAGGCGGGGGCGCAGCCCGGCGGTGTTCTCGGCGGCCGTACGGGCTTCGGCCACGGCGGACGCGTACGCCTCGGAGACCGGGGCTCCGGTCCGCAGCCCCGTCGCGAAGGCGGTGGCGAACGGCGCGAGGGCGTCGACCAGGGTCTTGTCGCCCACGTCGGCCCCGCCGAGCGAGGTGACGGCGGTGAGCGCGTCCGCGGCGGCGGACGCCAGCTCCTCGCGCTCCGGCGCCCGGTCGGCGGGCAGCGCCGCGCCGATGGCGCGCAGGCCCACGCCCCACAGCGCCCCTGAGGTGCCCCCGGCCTCCGCCGCCCAGGCATCGCCGGCGGCGGCCAGCACCGCCGCCGGGGCGAGCCGGTCGGTGTGCGCCTTCTCGGCGGCCGCCAGCGCCGCGTCGACGCCCTTGCACATGCCACGGCCGTGATCGCCGTCGCCCGCCACCGCGTCCAGCCGGCCCAGCTCCTCCGCGTCCCGGTGCAGTACGTCGCGGGCGGCGCGCAGTGCGTGGACGGCCAGCTCCGCGACCTCGACCGCCGCGCCGGACGCCGTGGCGGCGGACCGCTCCGGGCGGCGCGGGGCCGCGGCGGGCCGTACGGCCGCGTCGTCCGCCGGGGGTTCCGGCGGTGGCGTACGGCAGAAGGCCGGGGTGTCGGCCGGGGCGAGCCACAGCCGCTCCAGTTCCTCGTCCAGCCAGCTCAGGGTCAGCGAGCAGCCGGCCATGTCGAGACTGGTGACGAGTTCGCCGACCTCGGGGCGTACGGGCGTGAGCCCCGCCTCGTCCAGTTGCCGGGCCACGGCGCCCCACAGTACGTACAGCTCCTCGTACTTCGTGGCGCCGAGCCCGTTGAGGACGACCGCGACCCGCCCGTCGTCGCCCGCGTCGGCGGGCCGGTCCGCGAGCAGCCCCGTCACCAGGGCGCGGGCCAGGTCCTCCGCGGTGCCCAGGGTGTCCTCGCTGACCCCCGGTTCGCCGTGGATGCCGAGACCGAGGCCCAAGCGGCCCTCGGGAACGGTGAACAGGGGCGCTTCGGCGCCCGGCAGGGTGCAGCCGTCGAAGGCCACGCCGAGCGTGCGGGTACGGGCGTTGGTGTGCTCGGCGACGCGGACGACCTCCTCCAGCGAGGCACCTTCCTCGGCCGCCGCCGACGCGGTCTTGAAGACGACGAAGCCACCCGCGATGCCCCGCCGCCGCGCCGTCTGGTCGGCGGGGGCGGAGGCGATGTCATCGGTGACGGCGAAGCAGCGGGCGGGAATCCCGTCTCCCTCCAACTGCCGTGCCGCGAGCCCGAAGTTCATCACGTCTCCCGCGTAGTTGCCGAAGAGGAAGAGAACACCGCCGCCCGCCTCCGCCGCCTCGGCGACCGAGCGGGCGCGGGCGGCCGACGGAGAGGTGAAGACATCGCCGATGACCGACCCGTCGGCGAATCCGGGGCCGACGACACCGCAGAAGGCGGGGTAGTGGCCGGAGCCGCCACCGGTGAGCACGGCCACCTTGCCGGCGCGGGCGGGGCGGGCGCGCACCACACCGCCGGGCACGGCCCGTACGTGCCCGGGATGGGCGGCGGCGAAGCCCGTGATCATGTCGTCGGTGAACCGGGCGGGGTCGTTGAAGAGCCTGGTCATCGTGTGCTCCAGCCTTCGCGTGCGGTCTCGAGGGCCTGGCGGTAGGCGGCGTAGCCCTCGGCGTAGTGGTCGATCAGCCCGCGCTCGGCGGTGACGGTACGGAGGCGGGCGCGCCAGGCGCCGGGGTCGACCGGCGTGCCCAGGGAGCGCCAGGCGACATGGGCAGCGCCGCGGATGCCCACGGCGTCGTCGCAGACCTCCAGGTCGCCGCCGAGGACACCGGCGAAGATCCGTGCCCACTCCCCGGAGCGCGCGCCACCGCCGCAGGCGGTGACGGTGCGGGTGACGCCGAGGGTTTCCATGCAGTGCCGGGCCGAGTAGGCGACGGCCTCGCACAGCGCCCGTACCAGGTCGGCGCGGCCGGCCAGCGGGGAGAGGCCGTCGAACCGGCCGCGGGCCCGCGGGTCGACGAAGGGCGCCCGCTCACCGCTGGTGGACAGGAACGGCAGCGCGGTGACGCCCGCGGCGCCGGGCGGGGACTGGACGAGCAGCGCGTCCAGCGCCTCGATCTTCACATCGAGCAGCTTCAGCAGCCAGTCCAGTCCCGCGGTGCCGATCATGGCGGGCATGACCCGCAGGAACCGGCCCTCGTACGGGGTGGCCAGCACCATCCCGGCCGGGTCCTCGGCGAGGGCCGGGCGCGGCTCGCTGTCGAGGACCTGGGCGGCGAGGGTGGTGCCGATGATGAGGTTGCCCTCGCCCGGTTCGGCGACCCCCGAGCCGAAGGCGCAGGCCGGGATGTCGAACGGGCCGGCGGAGACCGGCAGCCCCGCGGGCAGGCCAAGCCGCCTGGCGGCGTCGGGCAGCAGCCGGTGCAGGGTGCCGGGCGGCGCCGGGTCCGGCAGCAGCCGGCGATGTGCGGACAGCCCGCACAGCTCGAGCGCGGTCTCGTCGTACGTACGGGTGGCCACGTCGAGGAACGGCTGCGAGGCGTCGGAGACGTCGACGGTCACGGCGCCGGTCAGCCGCTGCACGACGGCGTCCACGCAGTACCCGGCGACCTCGGCCGCCGCCAGCCGCTCCGGCTCGTGCTCGGCCAGATGCGCCAGCAGGGGTGCCGCCGAGCCGGGGAACAGACCGACGCCGGTGCGCCGGTGCAGGGCGCGCAGGGTGCCGTCGGCGGTCCACCGGTCGAGCCGGTCCGCGGCCCGGCCGTCCATCCAGGACAG
Organism: Streptomyces yongxingensis; assembly: GCF_055597465.1. NCBI lineage: Bacteria > Bacillati > Actinomycetota > Actinomycetes > Kitasatosporales > Streptomycetaceae > Streptomyces > Streptomyces yongxingensis. Next base: position 9,078,225 of record NZ_CM145717.1, on the reverse strand, counting down.
CGCGCGGCCGACCGGGGCGCCCGTGGCGTCGCGCAGCCACAGGCCGTCGCCCTGCCCGGTGAGGGCCAGGGCCTCGGCCGGTTCGTCGCCCAACTGCGCGGCGTCGGCGAGCGCCGCCCGTACGACGGTCTCCACGGTGCCCACGACGTCGTCCAGGTCCTGCTCGACGCGGTGTCCGGGCAGGGTGTAGACGGTGCTGCGGGCCTCGTGCGCGGGGGTGGTCCGGCCGTCGCGGGAGATCAGCTGGGCCTTGGTGACCGAGGTGCCGATGTCGACTCCGACGATCATGGCCGGCTCCCGGTCAGCACCTCCGGATTGGCCACGTGCCGCAGCGGTTCGCCGCGCAGGAAGCGGGCGGCCTCACCGGCGGTGATCAGGGCGGCCCGGTCGGCGGTCTGCCGGGTGGCGCCCGCCAGGTGGGGTGTGGTGATGACGTTGGGGGCCTTGTGCAGCGGCCAGTCGGCCGGGGGCGGCTCGATGTCGTAGACGTCGAGGGCGAGCGCGCCGAGCCGGCCGGACTCCAGCAGGCCGGGCAGGGGCGCGTAGTCGAGCAGCTCACCGCGGGCCGAGTTGACGAGGACGGCGCCCTCGGGCAGCAGCGCGAGGTTGCCGGCGTTCAGCAGATGCCGGGTCTCGGGGGTGACCCGGGCGTGCAGGCTCACCACGGAGCTGCGCCGCAGCAGGTCCTCCAGGGCGGTGAGCTCCACGCCGTCGGCGTGTGCCCGCTCCGGGTCCGCGTACGGGTCGGAGACGAGGACGTGTGCGCCGAAGGCGCGCAGCACGCGGGCCACGATCGAGCCGATGGCCCCGTATCCGACGAGGCCGACGGTGGCGCCGTCGAGCTCCAGGCCCGCGTTCTCGTAGGCGTAGTAGTCGCCACGCCAGGTGCCCTCCTTGAGGGCCGCGTCGGCGTGGGTGATGCGGCGCATGGCGGCGAGGATCAGGCCGACGGCGAATTCGGCGGCCGCGGCGGCGTTGCGGCCCGGTGTGAAGGTGACGGGGATCCCGGCGGCGGTGGCGGCGGCCAGGTCCACGTTGACCGGGCCGCCGCGGGCCACGCCGATGAACTTCAGGCCGGGTGCCTCACGGATGACCCGGGCGGTGAAGGGCGCCATCTGGGTGAGGGCGACACTCGCGTCGCCGAGCGCCTCCAGCACCTGCTCCTCGGTGCCGCTGGCCTCCTTGACCCCGCCGTTCCCCTGCCCGTCGGCCCCGACCGGTCCGAAGGGTTCGTTCGGCCAGCGGGTGCGCAGGGTGCGGAAGGTCAGCCCGGCGGAGGGCAGGCTCTCGCTCAGGGCGGCGGAGAAGAGCTCGGGGGCGATGAAGTCGTCGCCGGATACCAGGACCGTGGTCATGTCCGGTCACTCCCCTCGGGGGTCGAGCCTGCTGAGCAGGAAGTCACGTACGGCATGGTGGTCCGGAGAACGGTATGCGGCCGCCGCGAGGGCGTCCTCGGCGGGTGGGTACTGCGGATTCGGGATGGCCACGACGGTCATCCCGGCGGCCGCGGCGGCGCGCAGTCCGTTGCTGGAGTCCTCCACCGCCAGACAGCGCTCCGGGGCCACGCCGAGGGCGCGCGCGGCGGCCAGATAGACGTCCGGGCTCGGCTTTCCGCGCTCCACCTCGGCGCTGGAGACGGTCGCCTTGAAGTGGTGGTCGACGCCGTGGTGGACGAGAACGGCGTCGATCACCCGGCGCGGCGCGGAGGAGGCGAGCGCCACGGGGGCGAGCTCGGCGGTGGCGGTGACCATCTCGCGGGCTCCGGGCAGCAGGCCGATGCGGCCGTCGGCCAGGGCCTGGACCATCCCGTCGACGACGGTCTGCTCGGTGCTGGTGGCGGAGTCACCCGCCGCGCAGAACCGGGTGAGGTAGGCGGCCCACTCGGGGGCGCTCATCCCCTGGACGTCGCGCGTCTGCTCCGGGCCCCACGTGCGGCCGCGGGCGGCGGCGTAGGTGGCCCACAACTCCTCCCACAGATGCTCGCTCTCCACGAGCACGCCGTCCATGTCGAAGACCACTGCGTCGGCCATGCGTACCCCTGATCTCCCGGCTGATGATGTCTGGCTGGCGGGGCACGGGGATGTCCGTGCGCCCGGCGGTGTCCGCCAGGTGATGGCACCCGGCGGGTCCGCCACAGCGAAATTAACAGTAGCGGCGTGAGTTGTCACTGGTTCTATGTGAGAAATAAACACGGCAGGATGGAGGGCATGACTACTCCCCCGTCGTCGCGCGGTGCGCGGCAACAGCGGCAGCAACTGATCGTCGAGCACGTTCTGGCCCAGGGGGACGCCACCGTGTCCGAACTGGTCGAGCTGACCGGCGTCAGCCTGATGACGGTCCACCGGGACGTCGCCGAGCTGGCGGACCGCGGCATCCTGCGCAAGTACCACGGTGGCGTCTCCGCGCAGCCCTCGATGGTCTTCGAGTCCAGTTCGGACTTCCGGCTGCACGCGCACACCGGCGAGAAGCGGGCCCTGGCCCGCGCCGCCCTGCGGTTCGTGGCCCCGGGGATGTCGGTGATGCTGGACGACTCGACCTCGGCGCTGGCCCTGGCGCGGCTGTTGCCCGAGGTGGGGCCGCTGACCGTGGTGACCAACTACCGCCTGATCACGGAGGAGCTGAGGAGCGCCGAGGGCATCCGGCTGATCTGCGTGGGCGGCGAGTACTCGCGCACCCATGACTCATGGATCGGCCTGCCGGCGATGGACATGATCAGCGGCATCTCCGTCGATCTGAGCGTGCTCTCCACCTCCGGGATGACCGCGGGCATGACGTTCCACCAGGAGCAGGAGATCGTCAGCATCAAGCGGGCGACCCGGCAGGCGGGCGCGACGAGCGTGCTGCTCATGGACCACAGCAAGGTGGGCCGCCGCGCGCTGCACCGGCTGGAGAGCGTGGACTCCTTCGACCACGTCCTGCTGACCGGCCCGGTGGACGAGGAGCTGCTCCGGGAGATGCGGGAGCTGACGGATGTGAGAGTCGTCGAGACCGAGTAGTTACCATCGAGTCTCGTTATTCTTACCAGACCCCTTGATATTTCTCTCGGCTCGCTTGAGTATCTGCGGTCGTACTCCGTCATCCCCGCAGAGTGGAGGAAGCGATGCCGAAACCCTTGGTCCTGGGCTATCTGGGCGTACTCCTGTTCATGATCGGTGACGGTGTCGAATCCGGCTTCATCGCTCCGTACATGGCCGATCACGGCGCGGCGACGGACGTACGGGCCGGGTACGTCATCACGGTCTACGGCATCGCCGTCATGCTGGCGTCGTGGTTCTCCGGCGCGCTCTGCCAGGTGTGGGGGCCGCGCCGGGTGATGTGGACGGGCCTGGCGATCTGGGCCGTGTTCGACGCCGCGTATCTGCTCTTCGCGCTGGGCACCGAGAACTACCCGATGATGCTGATCTTCTACGGCATCCGGGGCTTCGGCTATCCGCTCTTCGCGTTCGGCTTCCTCGTATGGATCACCAACACGGCGCCGAAGGCGCGGCTGGGCACCGCGGTGGGCTGGTTCTACTTCGCCTTCACGGGCGGCCTGCCCACCCTCGGCTCGCTGTGGTCGAGCCTGACGATCCCCTCGTTCGGCCGCCTGGGCACACTGTGGTCGGCCCTCGTCCTCATCCTCATCGGCGGCGCCATCGCCCTGGTCGGCGCCCGCAGCAGGCCCGGCGGCGACCGGATGGCACCCCCGGAGGTCACCACCGGCGAGAGCCTGCTCAACTCCGTGTCCATCATCTGGACCCACCCGCGCGTGCTGGTGGGCTGCCTGGTCCGGATCATCAACACGGCCCCGGAATTCGGCATGCTGGTGTACCTGCCGCGGATCTTCTCCGACGACGTCGGCTTCGGCGAGGACAAGTGGCTCCAGCTGCTGGCGATCATCTACGGCACGAACATCTTCTTCAACCTCATCTTCGGCGTCCTCTCCGACCGCATCGGCTGGCGCACGACCATCGCCGGCTTCGGCGCGCTGGGCTGTGCGATCAGCGTCACGACGCTGTACTTCGTACCGACCTGGCTCGGCCCGGACTACTACTGGGTCGCGGTGCTCGCGGGCATGTTCTACGGCGCGACCCTCGCGGGATTCGTGCCGATCTCGGCCCTCATCCCGTCGATGGCACCGGAGAACAAGGGCGGTTCGATGGCCCTGCTCAACCTGGGCGCGGGCGGCGCGGCCTTCGTCGGCCCGGCCATCGCCAGCCTCTTCCTCCCCGTCGTCGGCGCCGGCGGAGTCACCCTGATCTTCCTCGCCCTCTACCTGGTCGCACTCGTCCTGACGCTGCTGCTGAAGCTCCCCGAGGAACGCGACGGCGAGCCGCCAGCCCCGGGCACGACGGACGACGGCCAGAAGCCCCGAACCGGCACGGCCTCACCCGCCTCCTCGCCCGCCGCCTCCGCCTGACCTCCGCTGTGCGGAGCCCCGCGCCGGCGGTCCGACCCCGTCGTTCGGACTGCCGGCGTAAGCCTTCCACCAGATTTCGGCGATTCCCGCCGTACAGCTTGGATAGGCTGAACGCGTGACTCGCGAGAGGAGTTCGGGGTGGTGGCACAGCCGTTGAGCATCGCGGTGGCGCAGCCGAGGTGCGCCGCTCATGACGTGGCGGCCAACGCGGTGGCCCACGCGGAGGCCGTTCGGGCGGCGGACGCGCGGGTGGTGGTCTTCCCCGAGATGTCGCTGACGGGATACGAGCTGGACGCGACGCCGGTCGCCCCGGACGACGAACGGCTGGCGCCGATCGTCGCCGCGTGCGCCGCGACCGGGACGCTCGCCCTGGTCGGCGCGCCGGTGGCGGGCCCGCGTATCGGCATCCTGGCGTTGGACGGAGACGGCGCACGGGTGGTCTACGGAAAGGTCCACCTGCACCCCAGTGAGGCCGTCCGCTTCGTGCCCGGTGAACCCGCCGTGATCGACGTGGACGAGTGGCGGCTGGGGCTCGCCGTCTGCCGCGACACCGGTTTCCCCGAGCACGCCGCGAAGACGGCGGCGCTGGGCATCGACGGCTACGTGGCCGGTGTCGCCCACGCCGAACACCAGGCCGAGCTCCACGGCGAGCGCGCCCGCCGGGTCGCCGCCGACCACGGCGTGTGGGTCGCCACGGCGGCCTTCGCGGGTCCGACCGGTGACGGCTTCGACCGCACGTCCGGCCGTTCGGGCATCTGGTCCGCGGACGGGGAGCTGCTCGCCGAGACGAGCGCCGCGCCCGATGAGATCGCGCGGGCGGTCTTCGTCAAGTGAGCCCGGGGCGGAGCGGCTCCGGCACGGGAGGAGTGACGCGTCAGAGGCGGAACGCCCTGCTCACCTGCTCAGCGAGATCGTCTTCCGTCGTCATCGTGTCGACCTGGATGGTGCGCAGCCGGAGACGCCCGGCCTCCTCCTCGAGGCGCGTGGTGAACATGCGATCCCGTTCGGCGAGGTTGCGGCCGGCCCTCGCCGGATCGCTGGTCCTCCACACGAAGCCTTCCCCCGGCACCGACCGACCCCGGAAGGCGGCCTCACGGAAATCGGGCGTGGGAAGAAGCCAGACGGCGTGCTGAGGAGCATCGAGCAGCGGCTTCACGAGGTGCGGGAGCAGCCGGAACCCCTCGACGATGACGCGGGGCTCCGGCGGCAGGCGAAGGAGGTCGTCGACGATCAGGCCGAAGCCCTCGCCCCGAAACCAGTGGAACGTCTCGAGCATGACCTCCGGAGACCGGTTCACCCATCGCTCGTCCATGTCCATGGCCATGAACCGGTGCAGAAGCGGCGCCTCCTCGGGGGTGACCCGCGCGGCGTGATCCCGCATCACATCGTCGGTCGCGTAGAGCCGCCACCCGTAGCGGTCGGCGAGCCGGCGGGCGATCGTCGACTTGCCCGCCCCACTCCCGCCACCGATCCAGAAGACGTGGCGCAGCCGCGCCGCGAGTTCCGCGCCGTCGGTCACTTCTTCATCCTGTCCGGGCCGCATTCCTCTCCGATCCGACGAGACGAGACAATGCGAGACTCATTGTGGCCTCGTCGGCCCCCGCGGCCGACGGTGGCCGCTCGCGTGGCGAGTCCGATGGTGCGGGTGAGCGTCATCGCCACGGCCATCAGCAGCAGCGCGTCGGTGAGGGCGTCGGCGGTCACCTGGTGGTCGACCATCCAGCGGCCCAGTTGCCGGGCGAACCAGTGCTCCGATCCGTACGAGAACGCGGCCCGTGCGCCGATCACGACGATCCACAGCGCCGCGTAGGCGAAGCCCGCACGGCTGACCGGCTTGCCGGTCGTGGGGCCGGCGTAGACCGTGGTGAAGGTCATCGCCAGCAGTCCGACCACCAACCCCGCCACGACGGCGGCGAGTTCGAGCGCCAGGCCGGAGCCGTGGGTGGCCGGGCTCTTGATGAAGAGGGGGACGATCGCGGCGGTCATCAGCAGCGGCCGCAGAATGCGCAGCTTCCCGATCCTGCGGTGGGGCCCGAGGTCCGCCTCCAGGACGGCGATCAGGACCGCACCGTTGATGATCATGGCTTGACCGATGGTGGACATGGGATGGCGAGCCTCTCGGTGGACGGTTTGCCGCGGATTCGGCTCGCTCAGGCTCGCGCCGGTACGCGTTCCCGCGCGCCGTAGCAGGGGGTGACCTCCGGGGTGATCGCTTCGGCCGCCCGGTGGTACCGGTTCCCGGCGCCGGTATCACCTGCGGATCACCCCGCGGGTCACCCCGGAGGTCACCGCTCGGGGTGACGCTTTGCCCCGCGGGCCTTCCTAGCCTCGGGGCGAGTCAACAGGCGTACGCGACCGAAGCGTGGCCGACGGGAGTCATCCAGTGAACGTGCTGCAAGTGCTGGCCGCGATCGCCGTCGTGATCTTCGTCATCGCACGTCAGCTACGCGGCGAGCCGCTGCGCGGCAAGCGGCTGATCCTGCTTCCCGCGATCCTCGCCGTCATCGGTTTCACCAGCCTCGGCAAGGGCGGCCGCCACCTCACCACGACCGATCTCGCATGCCTCGTCATCAGTGCGGTGATCGCGGCGGGAATCGGCACCGCCCAGGGAGCGCTGCTGCGGCTGGAGCCGCGCGACGGGGTGCTGTGGGCGCGGATGCCGGTGTACGGACTGTGGCTGTGGCTCGCGCTGGTGGTCTCGCGGGTCGTGATGACGGTCGTCGCCATGGTGCTGCACGCCCCCGTGGCGGGCTCCTCGGCACCCCTCCTGATGCTGCTCGGCCTCAACCGGCTCGGCCAGGCCGCCGTCGTCACACCGCGCGCCCTCGCCTCCGGCGTGCCGTTCGCGCCGGAGAAGGACGGCCGCCCCTTCGATGTGCGGGGCGCGCTGACGGGACTGCTGGGCGGGTCGGGCGACACACCGGCGCCCGGAGCGGAGCGGCCCGCGCGGCAGCCCCGCCCCACGGGATCGTATGACCGGTCGGCGCGTGACGGCCTACGCGACCGGGGCCGCCGGGGACGGCGATGACCGGACGACACCCGGAAGGCGCACCCGCGGCCCCCACACGGGACGACGAGACAGCCGGACCCCCGGCCCATGACGAAACAGCCGGACCCTCGGCCCATGACGAGGTACACCCCGGCGCCGCGGCCGAGCGGTCCGCGGGTCGCTATCCTGCATCCGTGCTGCGTACGGTGTCATGGCTGATGCGGGCCGGCGCGTACGCGTTCATCGGCCTGCACACCTTCACGGGCCCTCCGGTCGGGCCCGGGACGGTGACCCTGGCCGTCGTCACGTACGCGCTGGGCGGCTTGGCGCTGGTGTTGTGGGAGCTCACCCACGCCCTCGGCGACGAGGCCGCGAGGCGCGCGCCGCGGATGCGGATCCTGCTCGGCGTCGCCGCCGCCCTCTCCGGCTACGCCAGCGCCTTTCCGCACACCGGAGCACTCATCGGCCTCTCGCTGATGGCCGTCATGCACCTGGGCACCGAGCTGAGCCTCCCGGTGGGCTGGGCCGTGGCGGGCTGCACGGTGGTGGCCCTGGAGACCGGGGTCCTGGTCGCCGGGGCGAGCCGCGGGTTCGCACTGGGCTATCCGATGCTGGTGGCGCTGGTCCTGGTCGCGAGCCACAACCGGCGCGCCTACCGGATACGCGCCGAGCAATCGGCCGCCATGCTCGCCCAGAGCGAGCTGCTCCGCGCGGAGCAGCGCCGGGTGGCCGTACTGGACGAACGCACCCGGATCGCCCGTGAGATCCATGACGTACTGGCCCATTCGCTGGGCGCCCTGAGCATCCAGATCCAGGCCGCCAGTGCCCTGTTGACAGATCACCGGGACATCGACCGGGCGGTCACCGTGCTGGACGGAGCGAGGCGGCTGACCGCCGACGGGCTCGCCGAGACCCGCCGCGCGGTGCACGCCCTGCGCTCCGACCTCGCGCCGCTCGACGAGGAACTGGGCACGATGGCGGACACCCACCGGCAGCGGCACGGCGTTCCGGTACGGCTCAGGGTCGAGGGCGAGCCCTCCCCGCTCCCGGCGGACCAGGCGCTCCCCCTCTTCCGTACCGCGCAGGAAGCCCTGACCAACGCCGCCAAACACGCCCCCGCCCAGCCGGTGGAGGTCACCCTGACCTATGAGGACGCACACGTGACGCTCACCGTCGACAACCCGCTCGGCGCACCACAATCCCCTCGGCAAGCACCCGCGTTCGCCACCGTCGACGGCGGCTACGGCCTCACCGGAATGCGTGAGCGCCTCCTGCTGCTGGGCGGGACACTCGACACGGGGGTACGGGACGGACAGTGGCGCGTCCGGGCCGAGGTGCCGCGATGAGCGCCCAGGACACCCGGCCGCTGCGGATCGTGGTCGCCGACGACCAGGCCAGCGTCCGGGAGGGCCTGGTCCTCATGCTCGACCTGCTGCCGGACATCGACGTCGTCGGCTCGGCGGCCAACGGACAGCAAGCGCTCGACCAGGTCGCCGAGCACCACCCGGACGCGATCCTGCTCGACCTGCACATGCCGGTGCTCGACGGCACCGAGGCCACCCGCCGGCTCACCGCCGAACATCCCGAGGTCGCCGTCGTCGTCCTGACCACCTACGCCGACGACACCTCCGTCCTGGAGACGCTCCGCGCCGGGGCCCGCGCCTACCTCACCAAGGACGCGGACCGCCTGCACATCGCCCGTACCCTGCACAGCGCCGTCGCGGGGCTCTCCGTCCTCGACCCCAGGGTCCAGGCCACCCTGCTCGCCGCGGCGAGCGCTCCCGCCGCCCCTCCCCCGGGGCCCGACGCCGCTCGTTCGGGGCCCGACGCCGCCGACCAGCCGCTCCCGGACGGCCTCACCCGGCGTGAGGCGGAGATCCTCACGCTGATGGCACGCGGTTCGACCAACGCGGAGATCGCCGCCGCCCTCTTCCTGAGTGGCAACACCGTGAAGACCCACATCAACCGGGTCTTCACCAAGACCGGCTCCCGCGACCGCGTCGCGGCCACCCGCTACGCCCGCGACCACGGCCTGGACTGATTCGCCGGTCATCCGCTTTCCTTCCCGTGCAGCTCTGCCCACACCCGCTTGCCCCACGGCAGCGGATCGGTGCCCCACTCCTCGGCCAGCGCGGCCACGAGCGCGAGGCCGCGCCCGCTCTCGTCCTCCGCGCTCGACTCCCGAAGCACCGGGCGTCTCTTCGATTTGTCCACCACCCCGATGCGCACCCGCGTTGCCTCGAGCCGGGTGACGGTGACCCGGATGTAATTACTCTGGGCGTGCTTCACTGCGTTGGTCACCAGCTCGGAGGCGATTAAAGCCGCGACCTCGGCCAGTTCTTCCAGGCGCCATGTTGCGAAGGCGACGCGCACCAGACGCCGGGCTGTGACCGCGCTCTCTGGTTCACGCGGCAGGGTCTCGCTGTAGCCAGGGTGCCCAGTAGGGCGGGCTATGGTGAGCGGCAGACATTGTCGAGGCTGCTTTCGTGACCGCGCGTCCGTGAATTCTGGCACGTCAATTGCTCTTTCGGGTCGACCACAGCCCCGGCTGTTCACAAGGCTGCGGGGCAGTGACCACTCATGTAAGCGACGCGCCAAGAAGGGTGACAGGGGCGCAACATCCTAGTTTCAGGACGCTATTCGCCAACCCCCAGGAACTCCGCCAGTGGGCGCAGCCCTGGCGGGTGGTTGGGCAACGCCCACAGGTCGCGCACGATGGCCACGGCCAACGTGTGGTGCTGCATCCACGTCGGCGCCACCCGGCGCAGGGACTCCAGGGTATTCACGGCTCCCGCCGCGTCCCCCACGTCCGTGTGGGCTCGGGCCACGTCCAGCAGCAGCCACGTCCGCCAGGACGGCGGGGTATCCTTCGACAACCGCATGCCCTTGGCCAGCCTCAAGGCCTCTTCGGGGTGCCCATACTGGACAGCAAGGCGGACACGTTCGATCCGGACCGACGATGGGCTGAAGACGCTGACCATGCGGTTGTCACCGCTGTCGGACAGCTTCGAGACCCGAGCGGCTTCCTTCTCTGCCGTCTCCATCATCGCCGCCGCGCGCTCGTAGTCGCCACTCCTCGCGGCCGACGTGGCCGCACTCATGGTCAAAGCTCCCCATACCTTCAGGCCGTCAGCCGTCCCGGTGTGGACAGCGTTCGTCATGTCGTCGGCGGCACGGAGCGCGATGCCCAACGCATCCTCCAGTCGTCCCTGCCGCTGGTAGGTCCATGCCATGGAGTTGACGATCATCGGCAGTAGCAGCGGATCGGAGGACTGTCCCGCGGCGTCTATCGCGCGCTCCAGGCTCGTCAGGGCAAGGTCCGTCTTGCCCATCCGCACGGCGACATGGCCTGCGAGCTGAAGCGCCTTGCCCAGAGCCGCGAAACCCGCCCTGCGGTCGGCGTCGTCGCCCGAGGCCGTGGCGGTGCGCGCATCCGAGATCAATTCTGGCAATGCCTTCATCACCGTCTCGAACTCTGCGGCATGATACTGGGTCCAACCGTCCGCGATCTGCTCGCGAAGACGGTCCAACGAGAAGTCGGGCCCGGGCGGCTCCGGCTCCGGTCCCCAGAGCGCGGGCATGATGGCGCGGCGCACGGCCACGAAGCGCGGCCCGTCGTTCTCGCCTGTCGAGGAGACCGCAGGAGGGTCACCCAGGAGGGTGGTCAGCTCCACGCCGAGACCGTTCGCCAGCGCGTGCAGCGTGGGGAGGCGTGCCGAGTGCTTCCGCCCCTGTTCGAGCTGACGGATCACGTCGACGGACACGACGGAACGCTCGGCCAGTTCTTCTTGCGTCAGGGCGGCCAGACGGCGCAAGCGGCGCAGCGTCCGCCCCAGGTGTTCGTTTGCCACGCTGCCACCGTACGCCGCAATGCTGCCGTGCTCCTTCAGCAGTACAGAGCCGTAACAGCCCTCCGGCAGGCAAAGTCCAGAGCTGTGTGCGCGAAGGATGGGCGCAACTCGGTGGCGCTCGACGTGGAGATCAGGAAGGCTCGCATGCATGGTCTCGGTATTGCAGAACGTGGCGATTGACTGTGCGGACGCCTACGAGCTGGCCCGGTTCTGGAGCAGGGTGACCGGCCGTCCGCTGCATCCGGAGGACAGACCGGGTGACCGGGAGACTCAGGTGCTGCTGGCGGAGGGGCCAGTGCTGCACTTCAACCAGGTGCCCGAGGCAAAGAAGATCAAGAACCGGATCCATCTGTGTCTGCGCCCCGAGACCTCGCGCGATCAGGAGGTGGACCGGCTGCTGGGCCTCGGTGCCACCTTTGTCGCTGATCACCGAAATCCCGATGGTTCAGGCTGGGCGATCCTCGCTGATCCCGAAGGCAACGAATTCTGCGTTCTGCGCAGTGAGTCCGACCGAGCCGCCATGAATGCCTGACGCTCACCCGCCGTTCTGTCCGGTTTCATATCACAGCTCGTTACCGCCACTCGTATTCGCCCAGCACACCGTGGACCGCGCTCCTCGTTCAGTCGAGGAGCTTGGCCACCACGCGGTCGAGCGCCTGGATGTCCTCGAGTGGCAGGGCGAGCAGGGCGTCGGGTGGGGTGGTGAGGATCGCGGTGGCGCGGGCGGCCGACGCCTGGCCGTCCTCGGTGAGATGGACCAGCTTGGACCGGCGGTCGGCCGGGTTGGTGATGCGTTCGGCGAGGCCGCGCCGTACGAGGTCGTCGACGATGACGGAGGTGTAGGGCGGGTCCGCGCCCAGCCGCTCGGCCAGTTCGCGCAGGGTGATCGGGCCGGCGGCGAGCCGGCGCAACGCCCTGACGCGGCTGAAGCTCATGCCGAGGCTCTCCGCGACCACCTTGCGGCGGTTGTAACGCTCCATCAGGAGCGTGTTCAGCCCCTGCCAGGCTCGGGCCGCCGTCCTGGCGGTCTCGTCGTCCCCCTCGTGCGGCTCGTTGTCATGTGGGCGCTCCATCAGACGTTCACTGTCTCCTTGGTCTCCTCGGCGGCGAGCCGCTTCGCCGTGCGCTGGGCCGTTGCCCGGGCCCAGCGGCCGGAAGTGAGCGTACCCATGACCAGCACCGCGGCGCCGCAGCCGGCGACGATCCACCATGCCGTCCGTGCCGCGTCCGTGAAGGCCGCCGCGTCCGCGTGCGCTCCCCCGGCCATGAGGGCACCGATGACGGCCACGCCGAGGGACTGGCCGGTTTGCCGGCTGGTGGAGGCCACCGCGGCCGCGACACCGGCCTGCGAACGGGGCATGCCCGAGACGGCGGTGTTGGTGATGGGCGCGTTGACCAGCCCGAAGCCGGTGCCGAAGAGCAGATACGCGACGACCAGGAGGGGCACCGGAAGGTGCTCGGAGTAGGTGAGCGCCTGGAGCACGGCGCTCGCGCACAACGCCGCCCCGGCGAGCAGCAGCGGAGTTCGCGGCCCCCGCGAGGCCACCATGCGGCCCGACACGGGTGCGGTCAGCAGCGCCATGACGGCCATGGGCAGCATGAACAACCCGGCGTGCAGCGGATCGAGCTGCCGCACGTCCTGCAGGTACAGGGAGCTGACGAACAGGAACCCGCCCAGACCGGCGAACGCGGCGACCGCGATCACGGTGGCGCCGGAGAACGGCGCGGAACGGAAGAACCGCAGGTCGATAAGTGGGTCGGTGCGCCTCGGTTCGTACCACAGCAGCCCCAGCAGCGCGCACAGCGCCGCGGCCGCGCACCCGGCGACCACGGGCGAGGTCCAGCCCAGGTTCGGCGACTCGATGATCGCGTACGTCAGCGCGACGAGCAGCACGATGACGAGCGACTGCCCGACCGGGTCCACGCGGCGAGGCCGATGGGTACGTTGATCCAGAAAATCGCCCGCCAGCCGGCCGACTCCACCAGCGCACCCCCGATGATCGGCCCGGCGGCCATGCTGATGCCCACGACGCCACTCCACACACCGATGGCACGGGCCCGTTCCCGGGGGTCGGTGAAGGTGTTGCTGATGATCGACATGGCGACGGGGTTCAGCATCGACCCCCCGACCGCCTGAAGCATCCGCGCGACGACCAGCCAGCCGAGCCCGGGAGCCAGGCTGCACAGCAGCGAGGCCGCGGTGAAGATCACCAGCCCGGCCTGAAAGGTACGGCGACGGCCCACCCGGTCGGCGGTCGAACCGGAGAGCATCAACAGGCTCGCCAGCACCAGCGTGTAGGCGTCGACCGTCCATTGCAGCCCGGACACCGACGTGTGCAGGTCGCGCTGGATGGAGGGCAGGGCGACGTTCAGGATCGTGTTGTCGAGACTGACGATCAGCAGGCTCATGCAGCAGATGGCCAGCACGAGCCATCGTCGCCGAGGAGCGAGATCCGGCATGAAGGGGCCTCCATTTAATTGTGTTGTCATAATCATTATATAGACACAACTAAACGGGCCTGAGCCCGGGCCGGGCAGCAGGAGGGGGCCGCCGCGCAGGGCGACGTGGGTCGACGACCGGCCCGAGGTCGGCCACGTCGCCCAAGGGCACCATCAGGAGGACGCGCGTACCACCAGGCGTGGCACGATCACCGTCTCGCCCGTTCCGGCGCCGGTCATCTGGGCGGCGACCTGCCGCACCGCGGCCCGGCCGAGGAGTTCCTTGTCGACCGTCAAGGTGGTCAGCGGCGGGTCCACGAGCCGGCTCAGCGTCAGCCCGTCGCACCCGACGAACGCGCAGTCCTCCGGCACACGCAGGCCGCGGTCGCGGGCGCGGCGCATGGCGCCGATGGCGATCAGGTCGTTGTACGCGAGCACCGCCGTCGCCCCGAAACCGTCGGCCAGCACGTCGTCCATGGCCGCCGCCCCGCCCTCGAGGGAGTTGGCCGCCGGGAACACCCACTCCTCGTCGGCGGGCAGCCCGTGTCCGGCGGCGGCGCCGAGGAACAGCGAGTGGCGGGTGCCGTGGCCGCCGGCGTCCGGGCGGCCACGGTCGTCGAGCATCGCGATCCGCCGGTGGCCGCGCTCGACCAGGTGGCCGACCGCCTGCCGCATGCCGGTGGCGAAGTCGATCCGCCCCCCGCTCACACTCGGCGGCCGGTGCTCGTTGTCGAGCAGGACGAAGGGCATGCCGGAGCGGTGGATGAGCTCGATGGCTCCGGGGTCGAGCAGGAAGGCGACACACGCGTCCACGTGGTCCACCACGGTCCGCGCCACCGCGGTCTCGCGTTCCAGGGCGGACCCGGTGCTGTAGACGGCGACCTGCCAGCCGCGCTCGTCGGCCGCCGCCAGCACACCGGAAACCACCTCGGGGAAGAAGGGGTTGAGCACATCCGCGATGACCAGGCCCAGCGTGGTGAGGTGCGGGCCGACCATGCCACGGGCGAAGCGGCTGGGCCGGTACCCCATCGACTGGGCCACCCGCAGCACCCGCTGCCGCGTGGCGGGGTCGATCTCCGGTTTGTCGTTGACCGCGCGGGAGACCGTCTGCCGGGACACCCCGGCCGAGCGCGCCACATCCTCGATGGTGATGCGGCGCGGCCTGGCGCTCGTGGGCACGGGCCCCCACCCCTCTCCCCACCCTCGGACGTGGGTCACGACGTGGCACTCGGGACCTCTCACCGAGGTGATCCCCGAAGCGCTCCTCCTCGATCATCACCGCGGCGACGACGGGCGTCAACGGAACCCCACAGCGCAACACCCCAACCTCGCACACATATTGACACGGCGGTCGGGTGAGCCGGACAGTGCTCCGTGAACGCTCACGGGAACGTTCACGGAGGACAGGACATGCCCACGCCGAGGATCCCGCTCCGCCCCCTTCACATCCCTGCAACGCGTGCCGCACGCGCCGCCCGCGCCACCCGCTCCCGGTGGCGCGCGCTGTGCGCGGCGGTCGTACTCGCCCTGGCCATCGGCCTCCTGGCCACCCCGGCCCAGGCCGAGGTCCAGCACCCCCGGCAGGCGTGGCTGCGCCAGTCCACCGCCGGGCTCTTCCTGCACTGGGGCATGTTCACCCACCCCCAGCACCGCGACTGCGCCACATGGGAGCGCGATGTCACCGAGGGCGGCTGGAGCGCCGACACTTGGGTGGACGAGGCGCGCAAGCTCGGCGCCTCGTACATCGTGCTCGCGACCTTCCACAGCAGGCTGGGCTACGCCCGCCCCTGGCCCTCGAAGATCCCCGGAAGCTGTGCCACCGAGCGCGATCTGCTGGGCGAGCTCGTGGCCGCGGCCAAGGCCAAGGGCGTGCACATCATCCTCTACATGACCGACGACCCGCAGTGGCACAACGAGTCGGGCACCGAGACGCTGGATTCGGCCGCCTACTCGAAGTACAAGGGCCAACAGGTGGACCTGACCACGCGCCGCGGTTTCGGCATGTACAGCTACGACCTGTTCCTCGAGGTCATGGACAAGTACCCAGATCTGTCGGGGTTCTGGATCGACAACGACAACGAGTACTGGGAGGAGAACGGTCTCTACGAGAAGATCCGCGAGCGCCGGCCGGACTGGCTGCTGAGCAACAACAACGAAGACACGCCGATCATGGACACGGTCAGCAATGAGCAGAAGACCGGCATGACCCCGGCGTACGACTACCCCGCCGCCGTGACCGTTCCCATGCCCCGGCTGACCGAGGCCGACTACAAGCTGCCGACCACCGGCGACTGGTGGTACGACGGCGGCGACCACGAGGTCGACGCCCGGCTCAGCACCGGCCGTTACATCACCAACGCGGGCTCCTCCATCAAGTCACTCATGGCCGAGACACCCATGGTGAACGGCAAACTCCCGCCGCAGCAGGAGGAGTTCAACGACTTCATGGGCAAGTGGGTCGAGCCCATCCGGGAGTCGGTGTACGGCGTCGAGGGCGGCGGCTACATGTACGGCGGTATGCGGCCCGGCTTCTGGAACGACGGCGCCCACGGCGTGGTCACCGTGGGCCGGGGCGAGAACGGCGACCGCACCCAGTATGTGCACGTGGTCACCCGCCCCCGCACCGACATGGTGCGGCTGGGCGACAACGGCTACACCGTGCGCCGGGTCACCGATCTCCGCACCGGCGAGGCGATGCGCTTCAGCCAGTCCGGTGGCCAGCTGTCGATCCTCGGCATCGAGGACTGGGATCCGTACGACACCGTCTTCAAGGTCGAGACCGACGGCCGACGGCCCTTCTACCCGCAGTCGGGTGTCGGCGCCACCGCCACGTCCGCGCGCACCGGGCACCCGGCGGCCGACCTCGCCGACGGCGACTACGAGACCTACTGGGACAGCGACGGCGAGCTGCCCGTCTCCGTCACCCTCGACCTCGGCGCGCGCAAGCACGCCACGGCGCTGGCGGTGAACCAGCGCGAGTGGTCCCCGACGCACGCCCGGTCGTCCTTCGGCCGCCCCGAGGACTCCGCGCGCATCAAGGACTACCGCGTCTACGCCAGCGGCGACGGCAAGCGCTGGACCCAGGTGCGCTCGGGCACACTGCCCAGTGCGCGCGGGGTGCGCACCATCGACATCGGCGACCGGACCGCCCGCTATCTGAAGCTGGAGGTGCGCAGCCTGTGGGGCGGTCCGCAGGCGCCCGAGTTCTACGACCAGCTGCGCATCGACGAGATCCAGGTGGCGTACGGCCGCTCGAAGACCACCCGCACCGCGCTGCCGCTGGAGGCCGAGGCACGGCAGAACCGGCTGTCGGGCGCGGCCCACTCCGTGGCGTGCGGCGCCTGCTCGGGCGGCCGGCGCGTGGACGGCCTCGGCGGCGGGCCGCGCGACTCCGTGACGTACCGCGACGTGCGCGCACCCGAACAGGGCGATTACCGGCTCCAGTTGGACCACACCTCCGCTTCCGCCTCCTCCCTGTCGGTGAGTGTCAACGGCGCGGCACCGATCGAGGTGCCCGTGGCCGCGGACAGCCCCGAGGTGCCGGAGAGCACGGCGGTGTCCGTGCCGCTCAAGGCCGGTGCCAATACGGTGAAGGTGTTCAGCACCGCCCGCCGTGGCCCCGGCCTGGACCGGATCGCGGTGGCCCCGCTGCCCCCGGCCTCGTACACCCCCAAGACCACGCTCACCGTCCGGCCCCACGGTCTGCAGTGGGTCGGCCCCGGTCAGAGGTCCCTCACCGTCACGGCGACGCTCCGGCTGGACGACGACGAGCAGCTCGACGACGTCAGCCTCGCCCCCCGGCTGCCGGCCGGCTGGACCGCGGACGGCGGACCGGTCACGGCCCGGTCGCTGCGGCTCGGCCAGACGGTGCGGGGCACCTGGACCGTCACCTCCCCGCCCGGTCAGGACGCCGGGTCGGCCGACATCCCCGTCACGGCGGACTACGCGCTGCTCGGCCGGCCGAAGTCGGTCTCGGACCAGGTCCGGGTCCGGCCACTGCCCGACGGCCGGATATGGGCCCGTGAGGCGGAGGACTCGGCCAACCGGTTCGGCAGCACCGGCATCACCGGCTGCGGACCCTGCTCCGGGGCCGAGAAGGTGCGCAACATCGGCGGCAGCGAGCAGGCGGCCATGGTGTTCCCCGATGTGGTCGTCCCCGACGGCGGGGAGCACACGCTGCACCTCGACTACACGGTCAACGGCACCCGCTCGTTCCAGGTGAGCGTCAACGGCGGCCCGGCGGCCAAGGTGACGGTGACCGACACCGGGAACACCACGCCGCGTACGACCTCCCTCCCCGTCACCCTGAAGCCCGGCGCCAACACCATCAGGATCTCCAACGACACCGAGTCCGCGCCCGACCTGGACCGGATCTCCGTCAGCTAGGGCCCTAGAGCGTTGTCAAGGAGGCAGGCCATGCACCCGAGACCTTCCCGCCGCGCGGCGCTGCGCACCGGCGGTCTGCTGGCGGCGGGCGCGGCGCTTCCGCCCCTGTCCGCGGAGCAGGCGTACGCGGCCACCGCGCACACCGGCGCGGCCGCCGCCTACACCGGGGCGTGGCGCGCGGTGCCGGGGATCCTGGCCCGGATCAGGCCGCCCGCCTTCCCCCGGCGTATCTTCAGGGTCACCGACTACGGCGCGGTCGGCGACGGGCGGACGATGAACACCGCGGCATTCCGGGCCGCCATCGCCGCCTGCCACCGCGCGGGCGGTGGCCATGTCGTCGTCCCCGAGGGCCGCTTCCTCACCGGCGCGATCCATCTGCGCAGCCGGGTGGACCTGCACGTCACCGCGGGCGCCACCCTCGCCTTCAGCCCCGATCCGCGCGACTTCCTGCCGGTGGTGCTCACCCGCTGGGAGGGCACCGAGGCTTACAACTACTCGCCCTTCGTCTACGCGTACGGCGAGCGGGACGTGGCGGTCACCGGCCGCGGCACGCTCGACGGGCAGGCGCGGCTCGGGCCGTGGGAGAGCTGGTACCGCGACAGCGGACCGCAGGGGGCCGACCAGAAGCTGCTGCGCGAGATGGGCTCCACGGGGGTGCCGGTGGCGCGGCGCGTCTTCGGCGACGGCCACCACCTGCGCCCGAAGATGGTGCAGTTCTACCGCTGCCGCAATGTCCTGGTCAGCGGCCTGACCATCGTCGACCCGCCGATGTGGACCGTCCATCCGGTGCTGTCGAGCAACGTCACCGTGCGCGATGTCACCGTGGACAGCACGCTCTACAACACCGACGGGTGCGACCCGGAGTGCTGCTCCGATGTGCTCATCACCGGCTGCCGGTTCAACACCAACGACGACTGCGTGGCCGTCAAGTCCGGCCGGGACGAGGACGGCCACCGGGTCGGTGTGCCGAGCAGGAACATCGTCGTGCGCGACTGCCGGTTCTCCGGCCGCTGGGGCGGGATGACGGTCGGCAGCGAGATGTCCGGCGGGGTGCGTGACATCTTCGCCGAGGACTGCGAGATCAACCCACCGGACTTCCCCGGCCGCTACCCCGTCAAGTACGCGCTGTACGTCAAGGCGAACAAGAAGCGCGGTGGCTCCATCGACGGTGTGCACATCCGGAACTTCACCGGGCAGGGCGTGGAGCGTGACATCGCCTTCGTGACCCTGGACTACAACGGTGGCGAGGACGGGACACTGCCGGTGTCCGTGCGGAACATCCACCTGGACCGGATGGAGATCGACGGCGCCCGGACCGTGCTGCGGCTGGTCGGTCTGGAGACCGACCACCTGCGCGGGGTGCACCTCTCCCGCTCCGCGTTCACCGGCATCCGCGACCCCGACAGCGTCGCCCACACCGACGACCTGACCTTCCGGCGGGTGTTCGTCAACGGCCAGGAGGTACCCCGACCCTGACCGAGCGCGAGCGGACCGTACAACCAGGGGACCACACACGGCCGTCGCATCCCTCCCAAGAGGGAGGGGAGTTGGGGACGCACGGCCGATGTTCCCCGGCGCACACCACCTGAATGATCGTTCCTGTCCCGATACGCGACCGGAAGGAATGATTTCGTGCGTAGACGAGGTCTCGCGCCGCTGTTGGCCGTCGGTGTCACGGCGACGCTGGCTCCCGCGCTCGCCACCTCGACGGCCGGCGCCGCCCAGGCCGGCACCGCCCAGGCCGCCGCCCCGACGTCCGCCACCGCGAGCGCCCTGGACCCGTACGTCAAGCAGAAGCCGAAGTGGCAGCGGTGCGAGGCCGATCAGCCGGCGGAGTACCAGTGCGCGACGATCAAGGTGCCGCTCGACTACCGGGCCCCCGGCGGCAAGCGGATCGACATGGCCATATCCCGGATCAAGACCACCGCACCGGACAAGCGGCACGGCGTCCTGCTCGCCAACCCCGGTGGCCCCGGCGTGCCGGGGCTCGACATGCCGCTGCAGATGAAGAACGCGCTGCCCGGGTCCGCGCGGCAGAGTTACGACCTCATCGGCTTCGACCCGCGCGGGGTGGGCCGGTCCACGCCCGTCACCTGCGCTCTGGAGCCGGAGGAGGAGAACTGGCTGCGGCCGTACAAGGAGGCGACGTTCGACAAGGACGTCGCCTGGGCGCGGGATGTCGCGCGCAAGTGCCGTGAGAAGTCGGGCGCCACGCTCAAGCACATCACCACGCGCAACACGGCGCGGGACATGGATCTGCTCCGGGCGATCCTCGGCGAGAAGAAGCTCTCGTACTTCGGCACCTCCTACGGCACCTACCTCGGCGCCGTCTACACCCAGCTGTTCCCGGGCCGGGCCGACCGGGTCGTGCTGGACAGCGCCGTCGATCCGGCGCGCGCCTGGCGGAAGATGATCCAGTGGTGGGCGGAGGGTGCCGAGCCCGCGTTCGACCGGTGGACCGAATGGGCCGCGGCGCGTTCCGGGACGTACGGGCTCGGCGACACCCCGAAGAAGGTCGACCGGACGTTCTGGGACCTGGTCCAGCGGGCGAACGAGAAGCCCATCGAGGTGGACGGGGAGAAGTACACCGGCGATGACGTCCGGAGCATGATGCGCAGGGCGGTCTTCAGCGTGCGGGAGGGCACCGACCTGGTCGTGGAGCTGAAGAAGGCCGCGGCCGGCAAGCCCGCCTCCGCGAAGAAGCTCCCGGACCCGGCCGGAACCCCACGCCTGGCCGCCGGCTCCGAGGTACCGCGCGACAACATGACCGCGAGCTTCTGGGCCGTGGTGTGCAACGACAACTCGGCCGCCTGGTCCCGCGACCCCGAGAGCTACCGGCGGGACGCCATCGAGGACAAGGGCCGCTACCCGCTCTACGGCGACTTCGCGTCCAGCATCAAGCCCTGCGCGTTCTGGGACGGGTCCGTCGAGCGGGCCACCGTCGTGAACAACAAGGTCGGCTCGCTGGTCGTGCAGAACGAGTGGGACTCCCAGACCCCGCTGCCGAGCGGTCAGGCCCTGCACGCCGATCTGAAGGGCTCGAGGATGCTGACGGTCCTCGGCGGCGAGGGCCACGGCGTCTACCCGAGCGGCAACGCGTGCACGGACGGCACGGTGACGGACTACCTGACCACCGGCAAGCTGCCGACGAAGGACGTGACCTGCGAGGCGACGGGCGACTCGAACGGCGACTCCCGGGAGGACCGGAAGCCGGAGGTCCGTCCCGGGGCCCCGCTTCCGCAGCGCTCCCCGGACCGCTTCTGACGGCCGCCACCTGACGCACCGGGGACGGGGCGGGACCTCCGGCGGGTTCCGCCCCGCCCACGGCAGGTTCCGCCCCGTCCGCGCCGGATCACCGTCCCGGCGCTCGCCGCGCCCACACACGCCAGGGCCACCCACTGCACCCCGCTCAGCCGCTCGCCCAGGACCAGCACCCCCGCGAGGCCGGCGCTCGCGGGCTCCAGGCTGGTCAGGACGCCTACGGTCCGCGTCGGCAGCCGCCGCAGCGCCGCCAGTTCCAGCGAGTACGGGAGCACCGCCGAAGCCACCGCCACCACGGCTCCGGCCACCAGCGCCCGGGGGGCGAGCAACTCCGTACCCCGGCTCACCACGCCCAGTGGCACCGTCAGCACGGCCGCCCACGTCACCGCCAGGGCCAGTGGACCGCCTCCGGCACCGCGCGATCCCGCCTTCTTGCTCAGCAGCAGGTAGAGGGCCATGGACGCCCCCGCGGCCAGGGCCGGCAGCACCCCGGAGAGTGGGAAGCGGACGCCGTGCGGGGCGTGGAAGAGCCACACCCCGCACCCGGCCAGGACGGCCCAGCCCACGTCGTGGAGGCGGCGCGAGGTGAGCAGCGCGAGGCTGATCGGACCGAGCAGTTGCAGGGCGCTGGCCAGGCCCAGCGGCAGCAGGAGCAGGGCGGGATAGATCAGGTTCATCCCGGCGATGGCCGTCCCGAAGCCGAGCACCAGGAACGTGTCCGTGCGGCTGCGCGGCAGCGAGGGCCGGTACACGAGCAGCAGGAACACCGCGGCCAGGCCGAGGCGCAGGGCCACGGCTCCCGGCGCGCCGACCGCACCGGACAGCTGCTTGCCGATGGCCTGCCCGAACTGGATGCTCAGCACGCTTCCGAGCATCAGGGCGGGGGCGGGGAGCTTGGTCATGTCTCCAGGCTCGATGCCGCGATCATGCACGTCCAGCGACGCTTTCGGCACATGACTGTTTAGCTTTGCCTGCATGATTGACCGTCGACTGGACGTCCTGCGGGCGCTCGCCGAGCACGGCACGGTGACCGCGACCGCCGCCGCGTTGCATCTGACCCCCTCGGCCGTCTCCCAGCAGCTGCGCCTGCTGGCCCGCGATCTGGAGGTGGAACTGCTGCGGCCGGAAGGGCGGCGCGTACGCCTGACACCCGCCGCCCACATCGTGCTCCGGCACGCCGACGCGTTGCGGACGCGGTGGGAAGCCGCCCAGGCGGAGCTCGCCCAGCAGCACACGGCCACCCGCGGCACGCTGCGGCTGTGCGGGGTGTCCTCCGCGCTGGCCGCGCTCGCCGCCCCGGCCGTCTCCCGGATGCGGGAGACCCACCCGCTGGTGGAGCCGCTGATCGTCGAGGAGGAGAGCGCCGAGTGCTACCGGCTGCTGCTCACCGACGAGGCGGACGTCGCGCTGGTACTGCCCGGCCCGGACGCGCCGCCCGTCACCGACGCCCGCTTCGAGCAGACCCCCCTGCTGACCGACCGTCAGGACCTGCTGGTCGCCGAGGGGCACCGGCTCGCCCGGCCCGAGGGAGTCGAACTCGCGGAGGCCGCCGAGCAGTCGTGGATCGTGAAGAAGCGGAACAACGACACCTACCCGCTGGTGACGGCGGCGTGTGCGGCGGCCGGGTTCACCCCACGCGTCGTCCACCAGGCCAAGGAGTGGTACGCGGTCTCGGCGCTCGTCGCCGAGGGGCTCGGCGTCTGCCTCGTGCCGAGGATCGTGCCGCTCCCCCGGCACGCGGTCACGCGGGTTCCCCTGCGAGGCGAACCGGTGCCCGTACGGCGGTTCCTGACCGCCGTACGGCGCGGCAGCGCCGCACACCCGCTGGTATCGGCCGGACTGGACGCGCTGCGCGAGGCGGCGACGGCCCATACGGCCGGGCGAAGGGGCGTGCACCGGAAGCGCCGTGCACGTTAAGAACAGAACTCCCTGCTCAATGGTGTCGGCGGAACAAGTGTCCCTACCATCGCAACGCCTGGCGCGAGGGAGCGCCACTGAGGTCAGGAGCGTTGCTGTGCACAGCTCGAGTCGGAACGTACCGTCCTCCCTGCTGCGAAGCCTGACGCGTGTGCGGCGCACCGTGGCATCGGCCGTCGGCATCGCGGGCATCGTCGCGGCGACGCTGGGCAATGCCGGTCCGGTCCAGGCGGCCCAGCCGCGCCCCGCGCCGGTCGCGTGCCCGGCGAGCGTGGGCGACAGGGCCACGTGTTACACCGGCCAGGACGGCAACGGGGCGTACTACGCGATCGCCGTTCCGAAGAAGTGGAACGGATCGCTGGTCGTCCACTCCCACGGCGGTCCCGACCTGGGCGAGGGGTCCGATCCGAAGCGGAGCGTCAGCGACCTGGACCGCTGGTCGGTGATGGTGTCCGAGGGCTATGCCTGGGCGGGCTCGTCCTACCGGCGGGGTGGCTACGGAACGCGCATGGCGGCCGCCGACACGGAGAATCTGCGCCGCCTGTTCGTGGCGGACTTCGGCAAGCCCGAGCGGACGTACGTACACGGCCAGTCCTGGGGCGGAAACGTCGCCGCCAAGGTCGTGGAGACGTACGGCGAGAAGAACGGCCCCTACGACGGCGCCCTCCTCACCAGCGGTGTCCTGGGCGGCGGCTCCCGGGGCTACGACTACCGCGTCGATCTGCGCGTGGTCTACCAGTACTACTGCCGCAACCTGCCCCGCCCCGACGAGCCCCAGTACCCGCTGTGGCAGGGGCTGCGGCCCGGGTCGACCCTGACGACGGCCGGGCTGCGCGCCCGCCTCCAGGAGTGCACCGGCTACGCCTCCGCCCCCAAGGAACGCACCGCGTCGCAGCAGCGCAACCTCGACGACATCCTCGCCGTCACCCGCATTCCGGAGCGGACCCTGGAGTCCCATCTGCGCTTCTCGGTGTTCACCTTCCGCGACATCGTGCACAGCCGGCTCGGCGACCGCAATCCCTTCGGCAATCAGGGCGTGTGGTACTCCGGTTCACACGACGACACGGCGCTGAACGCGGGCGTCGAGCGCTTCTCCGCCGCCCCCGACGCCCGGCGTGACCTCTCCTACGACAGCGACCTCACCGGGCGCGTGTCCATCCCGGTGCTGACGATGCACGCCATCGACGACCCCACGGCATTCGTCGAGCACGAGTCGGCGTACCGGGCCACCGTCGATGGCGCGCACCGCGGGAAGAACCTCGTGCAGACCTTCACCGAGGAGAGTGAACACAGCGAGCTGAGCGACGCCGAGTACGCCGATTCCATCGCCGCGCTGGACTCCTGGGTGCGCACCGGAAACAAGCCCACACCGCGGTCCATCGCTGCCTCTTGCGCCACGTTCGACCGCGTCTACGGCACCGGGTGCTTCTACGACCCCGGCTTCCACCCGGGTCCCTATGCCTCTCATGTCCGGCCCCGGCCGGGCGGACTGACCTGGCCGGCCATGACGTCCGCCCAGGAGCGGGCCTGGAGCCGGATCGACGGCGTGGGCATCGCTCCCTGAGACACCCGCCGCCGGACCGCGGAGGGCCGTTCACCTCGGCGCCGGGCCCGCGTCGACGGTGTGGTCGAAGACGAACATGTGGCCCGGGTAGTGGGTGATGGTGTACGGGGCCCGGGTGGCGGGGAGCGCCAGTTGGGGTGTCACCCCGCAGGCCCAGAACACCGGGACGTCGCCGTCCTCGACGACCGGGGAGGGGCCGAAGTCCGGCCGGGCCAGGTCGGCGATGCCGAGCGCGGCCGGGTCGCCGATGTGCACCGGCGCCCCGTGCCCGGCCGGATAGCGGGCGGTGATCTCGACGGCGCGCGCCACCAGCCGGGCCGGTATCGCGCGCATGCTGACCACCAGCGGCCCGGCCAGCCGCCCGGCGGGGCGGGTGGCCACGTCGGTGACGTAGACGGGCGGCGCCGCGGACTCCGGCGCGTACCGGACCGGGACGCCCGCGGCGCGCAGCGGGCCCTCGAAGGTGTGGCTGCAGCCGAGGAGGAAGCCGACCGCGTCCGGGCGCCAGTGGGCGGTGATGTCGGGTGGTTCGGCGGCCAGTTCGCCGTCGTGCCAGACCCGGTAGCGCGGCAGGTCCGTCCGCAGGTCGGCGACGGTCGTGCCGAGCCGCACCACCGGGTCGCCCGGCTCGGTGACGGCGAGGACGGGGCAGGGCGCGGGGTTGCGGGTGCAGTACAGCAGGAAGTCGAAGGCGAGGTCGCTGGGTACGATCACGAGGTTGGCCTGCTGGTACCCGTCCAGCAGACCGGCCGTGGGCCCGGTCCACCGGCCGTCCGCCACCAGGCGCCGCAGCGCCGCCGGGGTGGCGGGCGCGTCCCCGGGAAGGCCATCTCCGGAAGCGGCGGGGCCGGGCCGCACGGCGGCCGTCACGCCAGTTCCCCGTGGCTGGACTCGGCGACGGTGCGCAGCGTCAGCAGGGCGACGACCACGGCCGCCATCAGCAGGAAGCCCGGGGCGAGCAGACTGCCGGTGGCCGAGATCAGCCAGGTGGACAGATAGGGGCTCAGCCCGCCGCCGACGATGGTGCCGATGTTGAAGCTGAACGAGAGCCCGGTGTACCGCACCCGGGTCGGGAACAGCTCGGCGTACGTCGGGTAGGTGACGGACTGGACGACCGGCATCGGCAGGGCCAGCACCACCATGGCCGCGACGGCGAGCGGGAAGCTGCCAAGTCCCATGACCAGCATGGCGGGGACGACCAGGACCGCGTACCCGGCGAACCCGATGGTGATGAGCCGCTTGCGGCCCCACCGGTCGGACAGCGCCCCGCACACCGGCATCAGGACGGCCACGAACAGGCTGATCCCGCCCATGATCCAGAAGGTGGAGTCCTTGGGGTAGCCGAGGTCGGTGGTCAGATAGATGTTCATGAAGATCAGGCCGACCCAGTAGCCGCAGTTGGAGCCGATGGCCAGCAGGGTCACCTTCAGCACCGGGCCGCGGTGGCGGGTGAACACCTCCGTCAGCGGCGCCTTGGCCGTCGCCCGCTCCGACTTCGCCGCGAGGAAGCTCTCGGAGTCCGCGAGCCGGTTGCGGGCGATCAGGGCGACGGCGATCAGGGGCAGCGAGAGCAGGAACGGTATGCGCCACCCCCAGGCGTCGAGCTGGCGCTCGCTCAGCGCGGTCGTGGTGACGCCCGCGACCAGCGCCGCGGCCCCGCCGCCGAGGGCCACCCCGACCGGGGTGAAGGCCCCGAAGAAGCCACGCCGCCCGGCCGGGGCCGACTCGGCGAGATAGGTGGCCGAACCGGTCACCTCACCGCCCGCGAAGAACCCCTGTGCGAGCCGCACCACCAGCAGGGCGACGGGCGCGGCCACGCCGACGGTCTCGGCCGTGGGCAGCAGCCCGACGGCCGCGGTGGCGCCGCCCATCCCGGTCACGGTGAGGATCAGTACGGGTTTGCGGCCCACGCGGTCCCCGAGCCGGCCGAGCACGATGCCGCCCAGCGGCCGCATCAGGAACGCGCTGCCGAACACCGCGAGCGTGGCCAGCAGGGCGGCGGTGGGGTCGTCCCCGGGAAAGAAGTGCGGGCCGATGACCACGGCCAGATAGCTGTAGACGCCGAACTCGTAGTACTCGATGGCGGTGCCGGCGGCCGCCGCCAGCGCCGCCCGGCGCGGGCCGCCGCGCGCCGCGGTGGCCACGGCGGCCGTGTCCCCGGTGTCTCCGGGTGCCGTCGCGGCCGTTGATACGCTCGTCATGGGTTCCTCCGGGTCTGACGTGTCCTTTGGCCGGGATGTGCTGTCAGTGGTGCCGGTACGGCGCCGGGGGCCCGTACGACGGTCATCCGCGGGACCAGTCCTCCTGCCGATGACCGTCGTTCTGCCGGGCCGGGCGCCACTCGCCGGTGGGTCGGTGAAGACCGCCGGGCGGATGAGGACCGCCGGGCGGCCGGCGGATCAGACGGCGAAGAGCTGTCCGAGGTCGGCGAACGCCTTGAACTCCAGCGCGTTGCCCGCCGGGTCGAGGAAGAACATCGTCCACTGCTCACCGGGCTCGCCCTGGAAGCGGACGTACGGCTCGATCACGAACTCCGTGCCCGCCGCGGTGAGCCGCTCGGCCAGCTTCTGGAACTCCGGCACCGGCAGCACCAGGCCGAAGTGCGGCACCGGCACCTGGTGGCCGTCGACCGGGTTGGTCCCGGCGACGCCGTCGCGCGGCGTCCCGGACGGGCCGTCGCCGACCTGGTGGGTGACGACCTGGTGGCCGCCGAAGTTCCAGTCGATCCACTTGGTGTCCGAGCGGCCCTCGGCGAAGCCGAGCACCTTGCCGTAGAACTCGCGGGCGGCCTCGATGTCGTCCACCGGGATGGCCAGGTGGAAGGGGACGAGGGAGTCGGGCTGAGCGGTCATGTGCGTCTCTCCTTGCCGTTCTTCAGGGTGTTGAGGGGCGGGTCAGTGGACGGGGGCGAGCCGGAGCTCGTCCCCGGGGAGGGTCTGGCCGACGAGGTCGATGTCGGCGTCGGTGACCACCCCGATGACGGGGTAGCCGCCGGTGACCGGATGGTCGGCGAGGAAGACGATCGGCTCGCCCGACGGCGGCACCTGGATGGCGCCGCGCACCGTCCCCTCGCTCGGCAGGTCGACCGAGCCGATGGCCAGCGGCGGTCCGGTCAGCCGCGCGCCCACCCGGTCGCACTGGGCGGAGACCCGCCAGGGCGTGGTGGTGAGCCGGTGCCGGTCCGCGGCGTCGAACAGCTCGTGCCGCGGGCCCCAGCGGAACCGGACGGTGACCGGGCCGCCGCACGGGACGACGCTGAACGCCAGCTCCAGCGGGATCGCCGGGACCGGCCGCACCGGGCCAAGGCCGTACTCCGCCCCGGCGCGCACCGGGTCGGGGCCGAGCCCGGTGAGGAAGTCGCGCGAGACCGACCCCAGCACCGGCTCCGCCTCGATCCCGCCGGAGACGGCGAGGTAGGTGCGGCAGCCCGCCCAGGGGCGGCCGATGGCGAGCACCGATCCGGCGCGGAGCCGCAGCCGCGGCGCGCCGTCGACCGGCACCCCGTCGACCGTCAGCGGCGCCGGGGCCCCGGTGACCGCCACATGGCGGGTGGTGGAGAGGGTGATCGCGAGGCCGCCGAGGGTGACCTCCAGGGCCGGGGTGTCCTCCGGGTTCCCGGCCAGCCGGTTGGCGAGCCGGAAGCTGCGCCGGTCCGCCGGACCGGAGGCGGGGACGCCCAGATGGGCCATCCCCGGCCGGCCCAGGTCCTGCACGCTGGCCGCCGGCCCCGCCTGGACGACCGTCAGTACGGCGGGCTCCGGGCCGGTGCCGGGGTCCGGTGGCCGGTGCCGGGTGCGGGCCCGGCGGCCCGGGGCGGCGGAGGTGACCGTCATGGCGTCACCGCCTCGAAGACGACCCGGTCGCCGACCGCGAGCCGGTTCGGCGGTTCGGCTGTCACGTCCCACAGCCGGGTGGTGGTGACGCCGATCTGGTGCCAGCCGCCGGGGGTTCCGCCGGGGTAGACCACCGTCTGGTTCCCGGCGATGGCCACCACCCCGGCGGCCACCCTCGGGCGCGGGCTGGACAGCCGGGGCAGGCGCAGGCTCTCCGGTACGCCGTCCAGATACGCGAAGCCGGGCGCGAAGCCGAAGAAGCCGACCCGGTACTCCCCCGCGCCGTGCCGCCGCGCGACCTCCTCCGGGGCCAGGCCGAGGCGTTCGGCGACCTCGGGCAGGTCCGGTCCGTCGTACCGGACCGGGATCACGATCCGCCTGCCGGGCGGCGGTCCGGTGTGGTGGGCGCCGGGCCCGTCGAGCACGGTGCGCAGCCCGGCGGCGAGCTTCCCCATGCCGGCGGCGGTCTCCGCCACCACCAGTACGGTCGTGGCGGCGGGCACGACCTCCCGCAGCCCCGACGCCCAGGGCTGGGCGCGGATCGAGGTGGCGACCTCGACGGGGTGCCGGTCCGCGCACTCGATCAGCCAGCCCCGGTCGCCGGCTCTCCGCAGAATCGTTTTGCCAGAGGTCATGTCCGCAGGGGGCACGTTCACAGACGTCACGTTCGCAGGGGGCACCTCCGCCGGGGGCACGGCGGCCGGGGGCACGTTCGCAGGCGGCACCTCCGCCGGGGTCGTGCCCGCCGGGGCCGCGTCCGCCGGGGTCACGGCCGCACCCCCACCCGGTCGGCGGCGGCCCCGGGCGGGCCCACCGCGACACCCCCCGACGCCAGCGCCTCCCGTACGGCGGCTGCCAGCCCGGCCGCGCCGGGGGTGTCGCTGTGCACGCACAGCGCGGCCAGCTCTCCGCCGTCCGGGGCGATCCGTACGACGCTGCCGCTCACCGAGACCACCGTCCCCGACTCCGCCATCCGCAGGGCGCGTTCGGCCGCCTCGGCCGGGTCCGTGATCAGGGCGCCGGGCGCGGACCTGGGCACCAGCAGCCCCTCGTCGGTGTAGCCGCGGTCGATGAACCCCTCGGCCAGCGGGCGCACCCCGGCCTCCACCGCCCGCTCCCAGACCGCGGTGCGCGGCTGGCACAGCAGCGGCAGCGCGCGGTCGTAGAGGGCGACCGCCTCGACGATCGCGGCCGCGTGCCCGGTGTGCCGGGCCGCCGCGTTGTAGAGCGCGCCATGGGCCTTCACATAGCCGACGCGACCGCCCGCGAGCCGGGCGAACACCTCCAACGCGCCTATCTGATACAGGAGTTCGTTGACCAGCGTGGCCGGCGGCACGTCGATGAAGCGGCGGCCGAAACCGGCCAGGTCGCGGTAGGAGACCTGGGCCCCGATCGCCACGCCCCGGGCGGCGCTCGCCTCGCAGGTGCGGCGCAGGATGTCGGGGTCTCCGGCATGGAACCCGCAGGCCACGTTGGCCGCGGTGACCTGGTCGAGCAGCTCGCCCTCGTCGGCCGGCC
Organism: Streptomyces yongxingensis; assembly: GCF_055597465.1. Taxonomy (NCBI): domain Bacteria; kingdom Bacillati; phylum Actinomycetota; class Actinomycetes; order Kitasatosporales; family Streptomycetaceae; genus Streptomyces; species Streptomyces yongxingensis. The sequence goes on along the minus strand of NZ_CM145717.1, from coordinate 9,048,068 downwards.
CCCAGACCCCGAACCCCTCGCCCACATCGGTGTTGAGCGCGAGGGCGGTCACCGGGCCGACTCCGCCCAGTACGCCTGCAGGGCGCCGCTGCTGTTCTCCCAGGCCGTGTGGAGCCCTTCCTGGCCGCCGTCGATGTGCGCCGTGATCTGCCGGGCCAGCTCCTCCGCGTCCCCGTCGGCCAGCGCCTGGACCATCGCGGCGTGCTCATGGTGGACCCGGCCGTACGCCGAGGTGCCATGGACGTAGAACCGGGAGTACGGCTCCAGCCGGTGGTACATCTGCGAGATGATCTCGTAGCGCATGGGCAGCCGGGACAGCCGGTACATGTCCAGATGGAAGGCGAGGTTCGTCCGCGACCAGATATCGGCGCCGGACCCCGCGGCCCGCTCCATCGCGGTCGCCATCTCCTCGAACCGGCTGATGTCGCGCCGGGAGACCCGCTCGGTGACGTGCTCGGCGAAACTCGGCTCGATGAGCCGCCGCAGGTTGTAGATCTCGTCGATCTCCTCGAGGTCCAGCACCGTGACGAACGTGCCGCGGCCCGGCGTCGAGCGCAGCAGGCCCTCGCTCGCGAGGGTGCGCATGGCCTCCCGCAGCGGGATGCGGCTCACCCCGAAGCGGTCGGCGAGTTCGTCCTGGACCAGTCGGTGGCCCGGCGGGTAGACGCCCTCGACGATCAGCCGGCGCAGCTCGTCGGTGAGGGCGTCGGCGCCTTGGGCATCACCGCGGCGGCCTCTGTCTTCTCGGCTCATATACTGTGTATACAGTGCATGCACCGGATCCGTGAAGGGGTCGGGCCGCGGGAAATCCGCCCGTCGGGTTCGCTCTCCGCGCCGGAGCCCCCTCAGCCGCCCGCCAGGGTGCGGTCCAGGAGCGGGAGCAGCCGGTCCCAGTGGCGTCGCAGCGCCGAGGGGTCGAAGGCGTCGGTGTCGGACATGGTGAAGCCGTGGACGGTGCCGGGGTAGATCTCGGAGGTGTGGTCGACACCCGCGGCGTCCAGGGCCTGGTTGAGCTCGCCGAGGGCCTCGGGCGTCATATCGGTTTCGGCGTGGCCGAGGTGGACCTGGGCGGTGAGCCCGGAGAGGAGGCGGTGCAGGCCGTCGGGCCCGTCGGCGACCACGGGGCCGTGGAATTCGGCGACGGCGGCCACCTGACCGGGGTGGGCCGCGGCGGTGCGCATCGCCAGGAGACCGCCTATGCAGTAGCCGATCACGCCGACCGGTCCGGCGCCCACCTCGGGCCGGGTGGTGAGGAACCTGAGGTAGGCATCGGCGTCGCGCAGGATCCGTTCGGTGGTGTGCGCCTCGATCAGGGGCATCAGCTGCCCGACGAGCGCGGGCCGGACCTCTTCTCCGATGTGCTCGGGAAGTTCGATCAGCGGTGCCGGGCCGTGCCGGTAGAAGAAGTTGGGGACGAGCACGTAGTACCCGTGCCCGGCCAGTTCGCGGGCCATCTCCCGCAGCACGGGCCGGATGCCGAAGGCGTCCGCGTACATCAGCACCCCCGGGTGCCGGTCGCCGTGGTCGGGGAAGGCGGCGAAGGCGTCGGCCTGACCGTCCGGGGTGGGGATCCGCAGTGTCGTGGTGGGCAAGGGGTTCCTTCCATGGAGTTCGCTCAACAAACGTTTGTCGCACTAACGTTGTCGGCGCGAGTGAACGTACATCGTTAGTGGGACTAACGCAATCGGTAGGATGGGCGCCATGACCAGAGCCGAAGCCGCGGACGTTCCCGACGACGGCGCGCCCCGGACGCCCGTACGGCTGCGTCGACTGGCGAGCCGACTGCTGTCGCAGCTGACCACGCGGTCGGACCGGCTGATCAACGAGGGGCTGGCCCGGGCCGACGCCCGCAAGTGGCACTACGCCGTGCTCGCCTCGCTGCAGGAATACGGCCCGGCCAGCCAGGCGACGTTGAGCAGGCGCACCGGCATCTACCGCAGCGACATGGTCGGTGTGCTCAACGAACTCACCGAGCGTGGCCTCGTCGAGCGGGCGCCGGACCCCGACGACCGGCGCCGCAACACCATCACGATCTCCCCCCGAGGCCGCCGCCGACTGCGCCGCCTCGACAAGGTCCTGGACGAACTCCACGACGAACTGCTCGCGCCGCTGACCCCGGCCGAGCGCGACCAGTTCGTACGGTTGCTCAGCCGCTTGCTCGACCACCACACCGGGACCTCCTGACCCCGATGGGCCGGCCCGGTGCGGCCTTCGCTCCGCTTTCGGACACGCCCTGGTCAGGGCTGAGCGCTGGACGCGGATGCGTTGAGGTCTTGGTGGACCGCGCGGGCGACGCCCTCGATGTTGGCGATGCCGTCGTCCATCGTGGCGTTGTCCTGCGAGAGCACCGTGATCGTGTAGTCGTGGTCGCCACCGGTGAAAGCACCGAGGCTGTGCACCCGCCAGCCGTTCGTGGCCCGCTCCAGCCAGCCGTTCTTCACATGCACCTGTGCGTCGCCCGGCGCGCCGGCCGGGGTCCCCCAGCGCTGCGAGGGGATGACCTCGCCCATCAGCTTCAGGACGTAGCCGCGGGAGTCCTCGCCGAGCACCGGGTTCGCGCGGGTCACCAGGTCGAGGAGCTTCTCCTCGTCGTTGGCGGTGATCTGGGTGAGCCCCCAGTGCCCCTCGCTGTCGAGGACGGTGTTGGTCATCCCCGCGGCCTGCAGGAATCCGTTGATCTTGTCCGCCCCGAGCTGCTTCCACAGCGCGGTGGTGGCATCGTTGTCGGACTTCGTGATCATGGCGGTGGCACGGTCCTTCTCCTCCTGCGTCAGGGCGCGATCGTCCTTCTGCGCGTCCCACAGCAGGGTGGCGAGCACGGTCACCTTGACCGTGCTCGCGGAGTCGAACGTCCGGTCCGCGTCGAGAGTGCAGGTGGTGTTCGTGGTGCGGTCATGGAGGCTGATGGCCGTCGTGGCGGGGGAGCCGTCCAGTGCCGAATTGATGTCTTGGGAGAGCTTGTCCGCGAGCCCCGGCTCGTCCGAGGTGCAGATCGCCGCCTGCGGGGTGGCCGCGTGAGCCGACCCCACCGAGGCGATCGTCGGCACGAGTGCCCCGGCGGCCAGCGCCGCTCGTGACGCCAGCGTGGTCCGGGGAAGCCGGGATATTCGTCGGTGTCGCCCCATGGTGTGCTTGTCCATTCGCTCGTGGTGCGGTTCATCGCGCGGGGACCTTCGCATCGCCGCGAAGACATCCCGGTGCTCCAGCACTGGATGACGAGCCGGCGGCGGGTGAGGTTCAAAAGCGTGTCCGAATCTCACAAGATCGCTCCACAACCGGCACAGCAACCGGGCAGCCCGACACGGTGCGACCGGGGCCGTCGGCGCCCTACGCGATTCAGCCGCCCCGCACTACGGGGTATCCGGCGGGGAGGGGAGCGGCCCGCCGCGGGCGTCACGATCCGTCGCCTGGCCGGAGGCGTCAGGGACGCGCCCGGTTACGGGCCGTCCCGGCGAGGAGGCCCCCATCGGAGACCAAGGCGATCAGGACGCGGATCATGCCAGGAGCGACCGTGAGCCATCCGGCCAGTGCGGCCTCCGGCGAGCCGACAGGCCGTCGCTCGGGGAGGGCCGCATAGTCGAGAATCGGAGATGAGGGCCGGGCCGGACGGGAGAAGGTTGTGAGCGCACCTCGGATCGACTATCAGGCGGTGTTCGCCGTCATGCCCAGCCCCTGTCTGGTGCTGGCCCCCGACCTGGTGATCGTCGAGGTCAACGAGACCTATCTGCGGGCCACGGGGCGGACCAGGGAGGAGCTGATCGGGCATTACCTCTTCGAGGTCCACCCCGACAATCCGGCGGACCCGGATGCCGACGGGGTGCGCAATCTGGACGCCTCACTCCAGCGAGTCCTGCGCTTGAAGAGAACGGACACGATGGCGGTGCAGAAGTACGACATCCCCGTCTCCGGGCGTCCGGGAGTGTTCCGGGCGAAGTGGTGGTCGCCCATCAACACACCCGTCCTCGGACCTGGTGGAGAGGTGCGGTGGATCATCCACCGGGTGGAGGACATGACCGAGTTCGTGCTGACCCGCCCGCCGCGCCCCGGGCCGGAGGACACGGGCGAAGAGCGCGAGGCCATGGAGGCCGAGCTGTACACGCGGGCGCGGGAACTCCAGCGCCTCAATGAGGAACTCCGCGAGGCCCACGACCGGGAGCGCCGGACCGCCCTCACCCTCCAGGAGGCCATGCTGCACTCCCCGGACCTGGCCGGGCACCGCGAAATCGCCGTGCGCTACATGCCCGCCGCCCGGTCGCTCAACGTGTGCGGCGACTGGTACGACGTGGTGGACCTGTCCGCGGACACCTTCACCGTCGCGGTCGGCGATGTGGTCGGCCACGGCCTGGAGGCAGCCGCCGTCATGGGCATGCTCCGCAGCGCCCTGTCCGCCGCCGTCCGCGCCATCAGCGAGCCCGGCAGAGCGATGGACGTCCTGAGCCTCTACGCCCGCGCCTTCGAGGGCGCACTGGCCACCACCGCGGCCAAGGCCGTCATCGACACCCGTCAGCAGCGCATCACCTACACCAGCGCCGGCCACCCGCCGCCCGTCCTGGCCCGGCCGGACGGCACCGTCGACCTGCTCGACCAGGCCACCAACCCTCCGCTGGGCCTTGTCGCCGACCACCTCCCGCGCCCTCAGGCCACGGTGTCCTACGCCCCGGGCGACACCCTCGTGCTCTACACCGACGGACTCATCGAACGCCGTGACGAGGACATCGACGTCGGGCTGCGCCGCCTCACCGACACCCTCGCCCGCCACACCTCTCTCGACCCCGACCATCTGGCCGACACCCTGCTCACCCGCCTCGGCGTGGCCGAAGGCGGGCGCGACGACATCGCCCTGATCGTCGTCCGGCTCTGAGATCCCGCCGGTTCACGCGTCGGCCGACCGGGTTCCCCGTTCCTGGAACAGGGGTGGCGTGCACCCGTTCCTAGACTCGGCCCATGGAGATCACCGACATCGCCGCGCTCGCCCGCGACCTCGCCCCCACCGGAGTGCTCCGCGCCTCCACCGGAGTGCTCCGCGCCTCCATCAACCTCGGCAACCCCGTCCTCGCCCAGGGCGGCCCGGACGCGCCCGGCGGTGTCACCGTCGATCTCGCCCGTGAGACGGCCCGGCGGCTCGGCCTGCCCGTGGAGTTCGTCTGCTTCGACGCGGCCCGCAAGTCCTACGAGGCGATGGCCACCGGCCGCGCCGACCTGTGCTTCCTCGCCATCGAACCGGCCCGCGAGGCGGAGATCGCGTTCACCCCTCCGTATGTGCACATCGAGGGGGTGTACGCCGTCCCGGCCGAGTCCCCACTGCGGACGCCGGAAGACGTCGACCGCCCGGGCATCCGCATCGGGGTGAAGCAGGGCTCGGCCTACGACCTGTACCTCACCCGCACCCTGCGCCACGCCACCGTGATCCGGGGCCCGGAGGGGGTGGACGTCTTCCACACCGAGAAACTGGAGGCCGCGGCGGGAATCCGGCAGCCACTGACCGCGCACCTCGCCGATCGGCCCGAACTGCGCCTGGTCGAGCCCGCGTTCATGACCATCCGGCAGGCCGTCGGGACAACGAGGACACGACGCCCGGAGACCGTGCGCTTCCTGGGCGAGACCGTGGCCGACTTGACGGCCTCCGGGTTCGTCGCCGAGGCGCTCAGCCGGTCCGGGCAGAACCCGGCACTGGCCGCGCCGACGGAGCGGTGAACGAAGCGGGGCGTCATTCCCCTGGAGGGACTGCCCGGCAACCTGTCCAGTAGGCGAAACGACGGCGGCAGCGGTGGCGTATGGGTCCTTGCCGCGATCGGAGCCGCAGGCGCATGCGAAGCCCCCGGCGCACTCCCCAAGACCTCGGGGGCTTCGCCATGTCCGCCGGTGGTCGGCACGTGGCCGGAAGCGCGCCCTCCGAAACGATCAACGAGCAGACTGACGTGGCTGTCAACAGCCCCGCACTCCTGCCCCACCCGACCCGCGAGGCTGCTCACCACCCACTTTCCCCATAATCCACGGAAGAAGTTCCATGACTGACACCGCATCCACCCGCCCCATCGCCGCCATCGCCCGCCTCGTCATACCCGCGGCCCTGGCCGCGACGGTCGCCGTCCTCGTGGGCTACCTGATCTTCGACGCTGCCGGAGCCGACTTCGACGTCACCATGTCCGGCACCGAGAGCACCGTCACCGCGGTCCAGGCGTGCCTCGCGGCCTTCCTGGTGAGCCTGGTCGGCGGCACCGCCGCGCTGCTCATCGCGCGGCGCACGGCCCAGCCGACGCGTACCTTCGCCGCGATCGTGACCGTCGCCGTGGTGCTGTTACTCGTCGGGCCGCTGGTGGGCGCCGACCAGGCCCTGACCGTCGTGGCCCTGGAAGTGCTGCATGTGCTCGCGGCGGCAGCCGTGCTCCTCGTCATCCTGCCGCGGATCGGCACGACCACCACCACGTCGACGGACGCCTGACCGCGTCGCGCCCGTGAGTGCCTTCCCGTTCCTGGGCACGATGGGGCCACGAACCGATAAAAACTCGCCGACCTACGGGATGCGGTCCTCGCACCCGTAGGAGCCGCAGGGCGCCAGCCCGGCGGGGTTCACGGCCAGCGCGGCCGGCCCGCCGCTGCGAGCAGGCGACGTCCGCGCCCGAGCGGAAGAAGTGCGGCGAGCTTCCAGCGCAGTGATCCTCGACCGGCCGCCGGTGGTCACGGAAACCTCAACAGGCCGCCGCACACACCTACTTCTTGGCATATGTTGGACGGATGAGTTCACATGACCTGGAGCCCCGGCCTCCGTCCCCACTGGTGGAAAAGATAGACAGCGCGCTGGCGGTATTGATCATCGTCGGTATCTTCGGCGGATCGTTCTGGCTGGCCTCGGGCCTCACCTCCTCCTACATGCTGCTCTTCACCTGAGACGCTCGGGCCGGGTGCGGACCGCGGACGCCCCGGCCCCCGTCCCTGCCCCCGCCCCGGCCGCGCCCGACGGCGTCAGTCGGTGGTGAAGTAATGGCCGTCGTCGAGGTCGGCGATCAGGCCGGGGTGGACCGGGTCCCAGCCCAGCAACTGCCTGGTGTCGGCGTTGGGCATGGTGATGTCCATCGTGATGAACGGGAAGCCCGTGAAGTGGTCCGCGGCTTGTTCGGCCGGGATGCTCACGGCCGGGACGTTCAGGTGGCGGCCGATGGTCTCGGCGATCTCGCGCACCGTGATGCCTTCCTCGGCGGCGGCATACAGCTGCGAGCCGGCCGGGGCCTTCTCCAGCGCCAGCCGGTAGAGGCGGCCGACGTCCAGGGTGTGACCGGCGGGCCAGCGGTTGGTGCCGTCGCCGACGTAGCCGGACACGCCCGTGTCACGAGCGATCTTGATCAGCATCGGGATGAAGCCGCCCCTGTCCCGGGTGCTGTGCGTCACCGGCGGGATCGCGACGAGCACGGTCCGCACGCCGCGTTCGGTGAAGTCGTTGATGGCGCGCGATACGGCGGAGCGGGGGTTGGCGTCTATCGCCGCGTCGCGCTCCGTGTCGCCGGTGCGCGTCAAGCCGACGCCGATGAGGGTCTTGCCGGTGCCGGCCAGCGTGTCGCCGAGTGTCCGCACCACCGCCAGGTCGGCGGCCACCGCGTCGGCGAACTTCCCGGCGGGGATGGCGTCGTGATTGAACGCGAGGTGGACGACCGCGTCCGCGTCGGCCGCGGCCCCGCGCAGACCGTCCAGGTCGTCGAGGTCGCCGCGGCGCACCTCGGCCCCCAGGGCCTTGACGGCGTCGGCCGAGGCGTCGGACCGCGCCAGGCCGACGACCTCGTGTCCGGCCTGGAGCAGTTCGGGCACCACGGCCGACGCGATGTGGCCACTGGCACCGGTGACGAATACACGCATGCGTAGCTCTCCTGGAGGGATGCTCCGCCCGGGCGGAGCGAAGTGATGTGACTTGGTACCGTCACCATAGCCGAAGTGACGTTACCAAGTCACATCACTTATGCTGTGCGCATGGCTCGATGGGAACCGAACGCGCGGGAACGGCTGGTACGCGCCGCACTCGACCTGTTCACCGAGCAGGGCTACGACGCCACCACCGTCAACGAGATCGCCGATCGGGCCGGTCTGACCAAGACCACCTTCTTCCGGCACTTCTCCGACAAGCGGGAAGTGCTCTTCGCCGGCCAGGACACCCACGCTCGGCTCCTCGCCGACGCGATCGACGCGGCGCCCGGCCCGGCCACACCGCTCGAAGCGGTCCGCGCGGCCCTCGACGCCCTCACCGCCACCTTCACGGACGACCGCCGCGAGGTCGGCGCCAGGCTCCGCCCGGTCATCGCCGGCCACACCGAACTGCAGGAGCGCTCCGCCTTGAAGCGCGCCAAACTCGCCGAAGCCATGACGAACGCACTCCACCAGCGCGGCGTACCGGAACCGACCGCGAGCCTCGCCGCCGAACTCGGCATCCGCGCCTTCTCCGACGCCTTCGACCGGTGGGCCGATCCGGCGAGCACGCGGACGCTCACCGAACTCACCCGCCACACCCTCGACGAACTCCGCGCCGCACTGGTCGCCCTCGACTAGAGCTTGTCCGCCCGGACTTCAGATGGCGCTGAAGTTGGCCGTGCGGTGGGCGTGGGCCTCGATCAGGGCGAGCGTGGCTTCCGGCCGTTCGATCTGGGGCAGGTGGCCGGCTCCGGGGATGACGTCGAAGCGGGCGTTGGCGAAGGCCGCGGCGTAGGCAGCGCCGTAGGCCGGTGTGACCACGCGGTCGCTCTCCCCCCACAGCAGGAGTGCCGGTGTCTCCACACGGCGCAGGCGGCGCAGCAGCTTCGCGTCGTGCATGTACGGCTCGCCCGCGAGAACGCGCATGGTGGCCATGTTGGCCTGCCGGACGGCGCGTTGGCCGGCCGGTATGTCGGCGGGGTCCACGTAGTAGCGGTCCGGGTCGTGCCAGGAGTGCTCCGCCACACCGCGGGCGTCCAGGGCGAAGAAGTCCGTGATCGGCTCGCCGGGGATGTGCACGCCGACCGCATCGATCAGGACGAGGCCGCTGATGACACCCGCGGTGTCCCGCACCGCCATCTCGGCCGCGATCCACCCGCCGAGCGAGGAGCCGACGACCAAGACGTCGCGCAGGCCGCGGTCGTGCAGGAGGTGCAGGTAGGTCAGGGCCAGATCGTCCACGCCGGTCAGCCAGTCGGGTCGAGGCGTCCCCTCCCAGCCGGGATGCACGGGCGCGAGCGTGTGCGCGGTGCGCGAGAGATGCGCGGCGATACCGGCGACCGTGGCGGGCCCGCCACCTCCGTGCAGGACGAGCACCGGGCGGCCGGTGCCCGCCTCGGAGAGGGTGAGGGCCAGATCGTCGCACGCGGCCACATGGGCAAGGGAGTTGATGTCCGTTGTCATGACTCAGACTCTAACTAAGCTTCTTTAATTAAGCTAGTTTCATTGCGGGTAGACTTACAGCATGGATGCCGATCTGCAGGTTTTGGGGCGCGCGGTCAAGCAGGCGCAGTACCGACAGCACCGAGCGCTGGACAGTGCGCTGGGCGAGGTCGGTACGACGCTGGCGCAGTGGGACGCGCTGCGCGCCATCAGCGGCCGGCCCGGAGCGTCGGCACGCGAGCTGGCCGCGGTGACGTTCCAGAGCGAGCAGGCGTTCGGAGCGCTCGTGGGCCGCCTGGCCGCCCAGGGACTGGTGGAGCGCAGGCCGGGCCACGGACGCCGGATCGAACATCGCCTCACACCCGCCGGCGAACAGACCCTGGCCGCCGGCCACCAGGTCAGCGAAAAGGTCCTGGAGGAGTGTTTCTCACCCCTCCCGTCCGCGGACCGGGCAACCCTGCTCGGCCTGCTGCGACAGCTCAACGAGGAGGCCCCGCCCTCGTCAACCTGACGTCAGGCGCCCTCACGTGTCCCGGCCGTAGAGCGCGGCGATGTCTTCGGAGGTGGTCCACCGGCTGTAAGTGGGCTGCTGCGGCCACCCGTCGGGCGAGTCCTGCCATTCCTCCTGTCGCCCGTACGGCAACAGGTCGATCAGCGCGAAGGAGTGGCTGAGCTGCTCGGTGCCACGGCCGTTGGTGTGCCAGGTGCGGTAGACGGTGTCGCCGTCGCGCAGGAACACATTGACGGCGAATCCTCCGCCGGGCGGTGCGCCGACGTCGGCACCGAACGGGCTGTTCGCCGTGGAGTACCAGGTCATCGCGTTCCCGACCCGCCGCTTGTAGGCGAGTGCCTCGTCGATCGGGCCCTGGGTGACGACGACGAACCGGGCGTCGTAGTTGGCCAGGAACTCCAGCCTGGTGAATTGCGAGGTGAACCCCGTGCAGCCCGGGCACTGCCACTGCTCGCCGGGGAACCACATGTGGTGGTAGACGATCAGCTGCTTCCTGCCGTCGAAGAGGTCCACCAGCCGAACCGGTCCGTCCTCGCCCTCGAGGGTGTAGTCGGGCATCTCGACCATCGGCAGGCGGCGGCGCTGGGCGGCGATCGCGTCGAGTTCCCGGGTCGCGGCCTTCTCCCGGACACGCAGCGCTTCGAGCTCGCGCTGCCAGGTAGCGGCGTCCACGACGGACGGCAGTGCGTTGGTGGTCATGCCATGGTCCCTTCCTGATCATGTGTGTGTGGCGTGCGGTTGTAGGTGTAGACCCCGCTCGGTCGTCGAACTCATCGGCAGGCGCGTTACCCTTTTGACAAGGCATCGACCGATATCGGTGGCTACGGAGGGTATCGGGATGGCGCGGAGAGCCGGGGCCTATTCCGAGGTGAAGCGGAGGCCGGCCGGGTTCGCGGACGTGCCCGAGGCGCCCGCTCCGGCCCTCGCCCTCCTGGGCTCCGACGGCACCGTCCTGGCGTGGGGAGAGGGCTGCCGGCGGCTGCTCGGGCACCGCGCGGAGGACGTCGTGGGGCTGCCGGTGCGGCAGTTGCTGGAGACCCCCATCGAAGCGGTGCGGTGGTCCTCGGCTCCGGGAGACATGGGGAAGCGTGGCGGCCGGCGGGCCGCCAACGCCGTCGTGAAGGTCAGGCACCGGGACGGCGAGGACTTCCGTCTCACGGTGGAGATCATCGCGCTGACCGGCGGGGACGGTGAGAGCTGCTGGTTCGTCGCCGTCACGGGGGCGCCGGACGGAGTGCGGACCGCCGACGCCGAAGCGACGCTTCTGGACCGGTCACCGCTGGCCGTGGCGGTGTGGGACACGCGCACGCGGCTGCTGTGGTCGAACCGGGCCTGCCGGGAGATCGTGGGCCGCTCCGAGGTGGACGCGCCCACCCGGTCCACGCGGCGCACCGTGCGCGGTTTCGACCGGACCACCATCGAGCCGGTGATACGGCAGGTGCTGACCTCCCGGGAGCCGGTCGGCGACCATGTGCTGCGGTGGGTGTCGCCGGAGCACGGCCGGGAGGTCGTCTTCTCCTCCTCCGTCTTTCCCCTCGCCCCCGAGGGCGGTGACCCGCTGGGCGTGTGCACCGTCTCCTTGGTCACCAAGAGCGGGGAGCGCGAGCGGCTGGCGCTGCTCGGCAGAGCGGCCAACCAGATCGGCACCACGCTGGATGTGATGACGACCGCGCAGGAACTCGCCGACATGGCCGTCCCCGCCCTCGCCGACTACGTCACGGTGGATCTGGCCGACGCCGTCCCGCTGGGCGGGGAGCCACTGAAGCGGATGTCCGAGGCCCCCTCCGGCATCCCCGTCTTCCGCCGCGCGGGTCAGTCCTCCATCCACGGCGGTATGCCCGAGGCCGCCTTCCTGGTGGGGGATGTGGTGTACGTACCGCCCGGATCGCCGTTCCTCACCGCGCTGTACGGGGACCGGTCCTACTTCGCGCCGGTCATGGAGACCGGCCCGGGGACATGGCTCGACCGTGACCCCCGGCGCAGACAGCTCATCCACGACACCGGCATGCACTCGGTGATGATGATCCCGCTCAGGGCCCGCGGCACCATCCTCGGCATCGCCGTGTTCACGCGGACCGACAACGCCGTGCCCTTCTCCCAGGACGACCTGCTGCTGGCCGAGGAGCTCTGCGTCCAAGCGGCGCTGAGCCTGGACAACGCCCGCCGCTACGCGCGGGAGCGGGCCGCCGCCCTCGCCCTGCAGCGCAGCCTTCTGCCGCAGGAGCTGTCGGGCGGCGCCGCGGTGGACCTGGCCGGCCGCTATCTGCCGTCGGACCGGCACGAAGGGGTGGGCGGGGACTGGATGGACGCCATCGAGCTGCCGGGCGACCGGATCGCCCTGGTCATCGGCGACGTCATCGGCCATGGCATCAACGCCGCCGCCGCCATGGGCAGGATGCGCGCCGCGGTCCACACCCTCGCCGCCCTCGACCAGCACCCCGCGGAACTGCTCGACCACCTGGACAAGGTCACCGCCCGGCTCGCCGACACGGGCACCTGGTCCCCGGGGTACTCGTCGGTCACCGGCGGAACCTGCCTCTACGCCGTCTACGACCCGGCCATCCGCGTCTGCACCCTGGCCCGCGCCGGGCACCCGCCACCGATGCTGGTGACCCCCGACGGCCACGCCAGGATCGCCGACACACCGGTGGGCCCGCCGCTCGGCATCGGCACCGGGGCTTATGAATCCGTCGACCTGGAGCTCCCCGAGGGGAGCCTGCTCGCCTTCTTCACCGACGGACTGGTGGAGACCCGGCACGGCGACATCGACACCGGGCTCGACCGGCTGCTCGCCGCGCTGCGACACCCCTCGGCGAGCCTCGAGGCCCTGTGCGCCCACGTCATCGCGCGGATGACCACGGACGCTCCCCCGGAGGACGACATCGCCCTCCTCATGGCCCGGACACGCGCCGGCGAGGGCAGCCGGGCGGCCGCCCCCGGGGAGCACCGCGGGCCGTCGGCCTGACGCACACCGCCCGTCACGGGATCGTGGGGGCGGCGACCTCCCGCAGCAGCTCCATCACGGCCTGGGCGCGGGCGGTCTGGGTCATGCCCTTCAGCGAGGCGATCTTGACTTCGAGCGGGGGGCTTCCGTCCCGCAGCTCCAGTTCCGCGATCTCGCCGCCACCGTAGGTCTGGCTGGTCGCCGGCCGCTGGTTCAGCACGGAGTATCCGAGCCCCCGGGCCACCAGGGACCGCACCGTTTCGTAGCTCCGGGTGCGGTAGCGGACATCGGGCGCGGTGCCGGTGGCGGCCACCAGCGAGCGGAAGTAGTCGCGGCTGTGCGGCAGGTCGAGCAGGACGAGGGGTTCCGCGGACAGTTCGGCGAGCTCCACGGTGCCCTGCCGGGCCAGCGGGTGATCGGCCGGGACGATGACGTAGGCCGGGGCCCGCGCGATCGTCTCGCTGCGCAGGTCCGGCTCGGCCGACAGACCCAGGCCGTAGGTGAGGGCGAAGTCGATGCGCCCCGCGCCCAGGGCCTGGACGAGCTGATCGGTCTCCGCCTCCACCACGTCGATCTCGATGCCCGGGTAGCGGCGGGTGCATTCGCTGAACAGGGGCGGCAGATAGTACGGGGCCAGCGTCACGAAGCAGCCGACGGCCACCGGCCCGGAGATCGTCCCGCCGTCTCCCCGGGCCTCCCGCTCGACCTCGCGCGCACGGGCCAGCAGCTCCCGCGCGTGGCTCTGGAGCCTCTCCCCCGCGGGCGTCAGGGTCAGTCCCCGGCCCCTGCGGCGGATGAACAGCTGCACCCGCAGGTCACGCTCCAGGTTGTGGATGGCCGCGGACACGGCGGACTGCGCGATGTGGAGGGCCCCCGACGCCTCCGTCATCGAACCGCGCTCGGCGGCCTCGAGGAAGTAGCGGAGTTGCAGGAGGGTGAAACCCACCGGTGACGTCATGCGTGACCCTCGCGCCTGGTGATCGGTGTCCGTGCCGCTGCCGACCCTATGCGGCGGCGTCTATGGGCGCTCAGGGGGCACGTCGGCGACGTCCTCGGGGCGCAGCAGGGCGGAACCGGTGGTCTCCTTCAGGGTCAGGGCGGCGATGAGACCGCCGGCGGCGAACACCATCAGGTAGGGGCCGGGCAGCAGGGTGGAGCCGGTCGCGGAGATGAGCACGGTCATCAGGTACGGCACCGTGCCGGCGAACAGGGCGGCGGTGAGGTTGTAGGCGATGGACAGGCCGCTCTGGCGGGTGCGGGTGGGGAAGATCTCCGCCGACCACACCGCGTAGGTGCCCAGGATCGCGGCGAGGATCGCACCGAGCAGCAGACCGGCGACCCAGGTTCCGGCGAGCCCGGTCCGCATCAGGAGGAACGCGGGAGTGGCGAGGACCAGGAGGGCCGTGGTGGCGCCGACGAAGACCGGTTTGCGTCCCACGCGGTCGGACAGCAGCCCGAACACCGGGACCAGCACCAGCCCCAGCAGCGAGATCACCGTGGACAGCAGGGCGGCGCTGCCGGCCGAGTGCCCCAGGTGGTCGGTCTCGTAGGTGACCAGGTACGTCAGCACCGCGTAGAAGGGCACGTGCATGGCCGCCATCAGGCCCGCCGCCTGGAGCAGCTGCCGCTTGTGGTGGCGGAGCAGGTCCCGTACGGGGGTGCGCGGCACGGCGTCGTTGGCCTCGAGGGTGCGGTACTCGGGGGTGTCCTCGATCTTGTTGCGGATGATGAAGCCGATGACGCCGAGCGGCGCGGAGATGAGGAAGGGGACGCGCCAGCCCCAGGAGGTCAGCTGGGCCTCGTCGAGCCCCGTCGACAGCAGCAGGTACACGAACGAACCGGCGAGAAAGCCCAGCAGGGAGCCGACCTCCAGCCAGCTCACCCCGAATCCGCGACGGCGCCGGGGGGCGCTCTCGGCGAGGAAGCTCGCCGCGCTGCCGAACTCGCCGCCCGCCGCGAATCCCTGGATCAGGCGCAGGATCACCAGGAGCACCGGGGCGCCGACCCCGATCGCGGCGTAGCCGGGGAGCAGGCCGATCGTCAGGGTCGCGCCGGACATCATGAAGATGACCAGTGACAGGGTGCGCTTGCGGCCGATCCGGTCGCCGAGGGGTCCGAACACCATGGCACCGATGGGCCGGATGCCGAAGGACACGGCGAACACGCCGAAGACGGCGAGCAGTCCGGTGGTGCCGTTCTCGTCCGGGAAGAACACGGTCGCGACGGTACCGGCGAGATAGGCGTAGGCGGCCCAGTCGAACCAGTGCACGAACACGCCGACGGCTCCCGCGGCAACGCTCCTGCGCAGTGCGACGGCGTCGGTGGCCACCTCGACCTCGGCCGTGGTGACGTCGGTGTGAGTGGTGGGCATTGCGCGCCTCCTTGGGGATGGGGTGGAAGAAGCCGGAGCTGTGCGGCCGCCTGGTCAGTGGCTCGCGTCTCGGGCCGGGCTCCGGTCCACACCGGTCCAGGCCAGCGCCGTCGCCCCGTCGAGCAGGGCCCGCTGGGCGGTCCCGCCCACGCAGAACGCGGCGAACTCGTGCTGGTGGTTGGTGGCGGGCAGCGAGCCGATGCCGATGTAGGGGTGGATGGCGGGCACCACCTGCGAGACGTTGCCCATGTCGGTGGAGGCGCGGTTCATCCGGGATGCCTGCCCGGGCGGCGCGAACTCCCGCCCCAGGGCGAGGGCGTTCGCGCGGTAGTGCCCGAGAGCGGTCTCGTCGTTACGGAACTCCGCGTACGGCTTGCTCTCCGGCTCGATCTCCAGCTCGCACCCGGTCGCGAGGGCGCCCGCCTCGAAGGCCCGCATGACCCGTGGTTCCAGCTCGGCCAGTTCGGCGAGGGTTTCCGCCCTGACGTACCAGCGGCCGGTGGCCCGCTCCGGGATGGCGTTCGGGGCGTCCCCGGCGTGGGTCACCACGCCGTGCACCCGGGCGGAGGCCGGCAGCTGCTGGCGGAGCAGCCCGACGGCGACCTGGGCCACGGTGAAGGCGTCGGCCGCGTTGATCCCGGCCTCGGGGTAGGCCGCGGCATGCGCTGACCTGCCGGTGTAGGAGATCCTGGAGTGGCTGACCGCGAACGGCCGGGCCTCGGCGACGTCGACCGGCGCCGGATGCACCATCATCGCGAGGTCCACCCCGGCGAAGGCGCCCCGGTCGAGCATCTCGATCTTGCCGCCGCCGCCCTCCTCCGCCGGGGTGCCGTACACCTCGACGGTGAGGCCCGCGTCGTCGGCGACGGCGGCGAGGCCCAGCGCGGCGCCGACCGAGCTCGCCGCGATGAGATTGTGCCCGCACGCGTGGCCGAGGCCGGGCAGCGCGTCGTACTCGGCGCACAGCGCGATCCGCACCGGCCCGCTGCCGAACCGGGCGCGGAAGGCGGTGTCCAGACCCAGGTAGGACGAGGTGACGTCGAATCCGGCGCGGTCCAGCAGCTCGGGTACGGCGGCCGCCGCCCGGTGTTCCTCCCAGGCGGTCTCCGGGTCGGCGTGCAGCCGCTCGGACAGCCGGATCAGCTCCTCGGCGTGCCGGTCGACCCCGTGCCGGGCGGCCTCTTTGAGCGGCCCCGTCGTCCCCGTCGTCCCCGTCGTTCCCATCACTGATCGCCCGGCACGCCGTAGGAGGGGGCGGAGGCGGGATCGAGTCCACGGCGCACGTAGTCGTCCCGCTGCGGCAGCCAGACGGCGAGGAGTTCGGCGAGCCGGTCGACGGGGTCGTCGGCCCAGTCCACGCGCAGATCGGTCACCCGCCAGTCCACGTCCGCGACGACCGCGAGTCCCGCGGAGTACACCGGCCCTTCCTCGCCACCGGCCGCGACGGCCGCCTTCAGGGCGATGACCAGCCGCTCTTCCAGCTCCCCCGCGGCGGCGGAGTACGCGTCGAGGAGGACGCCGGGGATGTGCTCGCCGCACAGCATGTTCCCGGCCGCCACCGCGCCCTCGGCGGTGGCCGAGGCGTACGTGCCCAGGGTGTGCGAGCCGCTGTAGGCGAACCCGGGCCCGGAGCGGCCCACCACGGTCAGCTGACGGTAGGCGATGGACTTCGCGTTCCGCGCCGCGCCGGTGACACCGGCCAGGGCGCGTTCCGCGTCGCCGTGTTCCGCCAGCCCCTCCAGCAGGCTCGTGCCGAGCGTGGGGTCGGTGACGTTCTGCGAAGCCGCCGCGCCGACCCCGGGCCGCAGATGGGCGACCCGGGCGGCGACGGCCGGACTGGACGAGCTGGCCGCGATGCCGAACCGCTCGCCGTCGCGGACCACCAGGGAGAACGTCATGCCCGCTCCTCCTCGGGGATCACGGCGACGGCGTCGATCTCGCACAGCCACTCCGGACGGGCCAGGGCCGACACCACCAGGCCGGTGGAGATCGGGTGGACGCCCTTGGTCCAGCGCCCCACGGTGCGGTACACCGCCTCGCGATAGCGCGGGTCGACCAGATAGATGGTCAGCTTGACCAGGTGCTCCATCCGG
The DNA here is from genome assembly GCF_055597465.1 of Streptomyces yongxingensis. Lineage (NCBI taxonomy): Bacteria > Bacillati > Actinomycetota > Actinomycetes > Kitasatosporales > Streptomycetaceae > Streptomyces > Streptomyces yongxingensis. The sequence continues at coordinate 9,030,813 of NZ_CM145717.1, read as the reverse complement.
CTGCCCGCCTCTTCGAGCAGCATCGCGATGTTCGCCATGGCCTGTTCGGCCTGTGCCTCGGCGTCGCCGATGCCCACCGACTCGCTGGTGTCGAGGTTCTGGCCGATCTGGCCCCGGACATACACGGTGTCGCCGGCCACGACGGCCTGACAGAGGTCGTTGTCGAGGTTCTGCTCGGGATAGGTGTCGCGGGTGTTGAACGGACGGATCCGGGTGTGCCCGCCGACGACGATCGGGGCCTTGACGGCCTTCGCCCGGCGGCCCTCGCTCGTGGAGGTCATCATCTGCTCCTCAGTTGCCGCTCAGTTGCTGCTCAGCTCTTCCAGGCCGCCGGTCTTCCAGGCCGCCGGGGCGGCACCGGGCCGGTCGGTGGTGCCGTACGCGAGGTAGCCCCGCCGGGTCGTGATGTGGTCGGCGATGTACCTGGCGTCGTGCCAGACGCCCCAGATGAAGCTCGATCCGCGGCGGGACAGCCAGGGCAGGCCCAGGAAGTAGACCCCGGGCTCGGACGACACGCCGCGCCGCTGGTCCGGCCGGCCGTGCTCGTCGAACGCGTCGACCTCGAGCCAGCCGTAGTCGGTGGCGAAGCCCGTCGCCCAGACGATCGAGGTGACCCCGGCCCCGGCCAGGTCCAGCTCCAGCCGGGGGTCGGCCACCCCTTCCGGGTCCGGCCCGAGGACGTGGGCCTCCGGCTCCTCGGGGAGCTCGAGCCCATTGCGCTCGACGTACTCGTCGGCCGCCCGGAGGAGCTCCAGATACTTCGCGTCGCCGAGCGCGATGTTCGTGGCGAGATCCGGCGCGAAGCGCAGCACGCCGTCGTCGTAGGACGCGGTCAGACCGACGAGCTCGATGCCGTCGGCGGCCAGGGCACGGAAGTCCACGGTGTGGCCGCCGCGGGCGCCGCTCACCGCGATGGTGACGTGTTCGGCACCCTGCGGCGGCGTCTCCGCGTCCCAGCGCCCGAGCACACCGAGCCACCAGCAGAAGTCCCGTCCGCGGTACTGGCGGGCGGGGCGGTCGTGCGGACCGACGGAGAGGAAGACCCGGCGGCCGGACCGGCGCAGCTCGTCGGCGATCTGCACCCCCGAGGACCCGGCCCCGACCACGAGGACCGCGCCCTCGGGAAGCTGCTCCGGATTGCGGTACGCGCTGGAGTGGATCTGCGTGGGGACGGCGCCGTCCGGGACGATGGGCGGGATCACGGGCCGCTGGAACGGTCCGGTCGCGGCCACGACGAAGCGCGCGTCGATGGGGCCCTCCGACGTCTCGACCCGGAAGCCGGGCCGACCGGGGGGCTTGCGCACCGAGGTCACCTCGACACCGCACCGGATCGGGGCACCGATCTTCTCGGCGTACCTGACGAAGTAGTCCGCGATCTGGTCCTTCGAGGCGAAAGCATCGGGGTGGACGTCGGGGTCGACGTCGGAGAACTCCAGCCCCGGGAACCGGTCGTGCCACGCGGGCCCGTTCGCCACCAGGGAGTCCCACCGCTCCGACCGCCACCGCTCGGCGATACGGTGCCGCTCCAGCACGATGTGCGGCACACCGTGGGCCCCCAGGTGCTCGCTCATCGCCACGCCGGCCTGGCCCGCCCCGACGACGACCACTTCGGTCTCTTCACTCAACGTTCAGCCTCCACTCAGGCGGCGGTCCATCCCGGTGTCGCGTTGACCGGCCACCGCACGAGGGATCCTTGGACATGCCCGTAGTTCTGTCCAACAGATGTTTCCGTGGTAGGCGATCTGATTTATAGATTCAGAATGGGCGGTCGGGATGAGGCCGAGCGGCAGGCACAGCACCACAACTGCCGCACCAGGCCCAGCACCCCTGCGGAGGGCCCGAGTTCGTCCTGCACGGCAGGGACTCGGGCGGACCAGGAGGCGAAGATCGCCTCGGTCGGCAGACCGGCCGACGCTTCTCGGACCGTCGGCCACCCGGGCAAACATCGCGCGGGACTAGATCATCTTATCGAGTTAATGTCCATGGCTTCTCAGGGCCGACTGGGCGCACCAGCCGCTAGTGTTCCTGCGGATCTGGACGGATTCTTGAGTGTTTGCCCTTCCCCTCACGACAGCCCGGCCCCTCTCCGGGCCGTCCGAGCGCGCCCGACGTCCGGGACAGCCACCCCACCCACCGAGGAGCCATGCATGCCCGCCCCTGAGCTTTCCCCTCCGCGATCGAGCCTGCCTGCGGCCGCTTCCCGCTCCGGGGCGTACGTCCTCGCCGAGGCCGCCGCCCGCGCCCACGACATCAAGGCCGCCACCGGTGTCCGCTCCCCGGTGCCTTCCTCGCCCGACCCGACTCCCGTCGACATCCCCGCCGCCGACCTCCCCGCCGCCGAGGTGCGGACACCCAGCGCCGACGTTGAACGGATCCTGCGTGGCCCAAGCGGCCTCGGCACGGCAGGACTGCACCTGGCCCGGCGCGAGGAGCCGCCGACACCGCCGGTGGTTCCGGCGGAAGGCAACCCGATCCCGGGCCTCTACCACCACCCCGTACCGGAGCCCGACCCCGTGCGGGCGGAGGAGGTCGGCCGCAGGATCAAGGCATGGGCATTGGACGAGGTCGACCTGTACCCCGAGGAGTGGGAGGAGCAGTTCGACGGCTTCTCCGTGGGGCGCTACATGGTCGCCTGCCATCCGGACGCTCCCACCGTCGACCATCTGATGCTCGCCACGCGCCTGATGGTGGCGGAGAACGCGGTGGACGACTGCTACTGCGAGGACCACGGAGGCTCGCCCATCGGCCTCGGCGGACGCCTTCTGCTGGCGCACACCGCCCTCGACGCCCTGCACACGACGCGGGAGTACCAGCCGCGGTGGGCTGAGTCGCTCCACTCGGACGCGCCCCGACGCGCCTACCGCTCCGCCATGGAGTACTTCGTCCGAGCGGCCGGCCCCTCCCAGGCCGACCGGTACCGGCACGACATGGCCCGTCTGCACATGGGGTACCTCGCCGAGGCCGCCTGGGCCCAGACGGACCACGTCCCCGAGGTGTGGGAGTACCTGGCGATGCGCCAGTTCAACAACTTCCGCCCCTGCCCCACCATCACCGACACCGTCGGCGGCTACGAACTACCGGCCGACCTGCACGCCCAGCCCGCCATGCAGCGGGTCATCGCGCTCGCCGGAAACGCCACCACCATCGTGAACGACCTGTACTCGTACACCAAGGAACTCGCCGGTCCCGGCCGGCATCTGAACCTGCCCGTGGTGATCGCCGAACGTGAGGGCCGCTCCGACCGCGACGCCTATCTGAAGGCGGTCGAGGTCCACAACGACCTCATGCACGACTTCGAGGCCGAAGCCGCGGCCGTGGCCGTCACCTTCCCCCTCCCGACCGTGCAGCGCTTTCTCCGGGGCGTGGCCGCGTGGGTCGACGGCAACCACTACTGGCACCAGACCAACACCTTCCGCTACAGCCTGCCCGATTTCTGGTAAGAAGAATGGAACCAGCTGTGACCAGCACCGACCTCAGCGCCGACATCGCCGCCCCCTCCTCCGGCGCCTCCGTGTTCATCCCCGCCCCGGCGACCCCCTACCAGGGGGACATCGCCCGCTACTGGGACCGCGAGGCCAGGCCCGTGAACCTGCGCCTCGGCGATGTTGACGGCCTTTACCACCACCACTACGGCATTGGAGACGTCGACCGCGCCGCCCTCGGCGACGCCGACGACAGCGCATACGAGAAGAAGTTGATCGCCGAGCTCCACCGCCTGGAGTCGGCACAGGCCGCACTGCTCCTGGACCACCTCGGCCCCATTGAGCGTGACGACACGCTCGTTGACGCCGGCTGCGGCCGCGGCGGCTCGATGGTCATGGCCCACCAGCGCTTCGGGTGCCGGGTCGAGGGCGTCACACTGTCGGCCAAGCAGGCCGACTTCGCCAACCAGCGTGCCCGCGAACTCGGCATCGAGGACCACGTCCACGCCCGCGTCTGCGACATGCTCGGTACGCCCTTCGAGACCGGGCAGGTGGCGGCCTCGTGGAACAACGAGTCAAGCATGTACGTGGACCTCGAAGACCTCTTCGCCGAGCACTCCCGCGTCCTCGCCATCGGCGGCCGCTACGTGACCATCACCGGCTGCTGGAACCCGCGTTACGGCCAGCCCTCGAAGTACGTCTCCCAGATCAACGCGCACTTCGAGTGCAATATCCACTCCCGCCGGGAATACCTGCGCGCCATGGCCGACAACCGCCTCGTACCGCAGGCCGTCGTCGACCTCACTCCCGCGACCCTGCCGTACTGGGAGTTGCGGGCCACGTCCTCACTGGTCACAGGCATTGAAGAAGCGTTCATCAACTCCTACCAGGACGGCTCCTTCCAGTACCTGCTCATCGCGGCCGACCGCGTCTGACCGTCAGCCTCCGTTCCGCGGGTGACAGCGCGCCCGGGCGCCGTACCGCGTCTGCTGAGCCACGCGCTCAAGACTCCGAACCCCGGTGCGCCCCCGGCCGACATGGGTCCGCCCCCGCCGTCAGTGGCGGGGCCGGACCCGTGTCGGCGCTCTGAACACGCCTCAGCGGTTCAGCCCCGAAGGCGGTCGCGGCCGACCCCACGCGCCCGGCCGCGTGACGGGGCCGGGTGTCACACCTGGGCGAGGATGCCTCCGTCGACGCGGAACTGGGATCCGGTGAGCCAGCGCGCCCGCTCCGACACCAGGAACGCGACCAGCTCGGCGGCGTCCTCAGGGGTTCCGGGGCGGTTCATCGGCACGTTCAGCCGCGCCGCGAGGTCGCGCTGCGCCTCCTCCAGCGAAACCCCCTGCCCGTCGGCGATCTTCTGGTGGTGCGCGACCGCCCCCGGGGTGGCGATGAAGCCCGGCAGGACGCACACCACCCGTACCCCGGCCGGGCCGACCTCGGCCGCGAGCGAGCGGCTGTAGCTGTTCAGCGCGGCCTTGGCTGCCGCGTAGGCGGCCTGGCCCGGCTGCGGCAGGTGGCTGGCGATGGACGAGACATGCACCACGACCCCCGAGCCGCGCTCCACCATGCCCGGGACCAGTTCCTGGTCCAGCCGGACCGCGGACAGCACATTGACCTCGAGGTCCGACCGCCAGGATTCCTGCGACCGGGTCAGCGTGTCCTCCGGGGCGCTGGCGGCACCGGCGTTGTCGACGAGGATGTCCACCCCGCCGGCGGCGTCGCGCACCCGCTCCGCCAACTGCCGTGCTCCGTCGGGATCCGCGAGGTCCGCGGTGAAGAACCGCGCCGGCAGCGAACCCTCGGGCGGCGCCGTTCTGGCCGACGCGAACACGGTCGCGCCCGCCGCGGCGAGTCGCCGCACGATCGCCGCGCCGAGCCCGCGGCTCCCGCCCGTGACCAGCGCGCGCCGCCCCGCAAGCCCTTCATCGGGAATCGCCAGGGGCACACCGCTCCCACCAGCAGGTACGTTGCTCTCTGTGCCGTTCATGCGGCCACAATACCTGACTTACCAGTAAGGCAGTTTCCATGGCAGAGCAAGCCGATCGAAGGCGCACCGACACGCGGCGACGCGTGCGGGCCATCGCGCTGGAACTGTTCACCGAGCAGGGCTATGAGCTGACCTCGTTGACTCAGGTCGCCAGGCAAGCGGGCGTCACCAGACAGGCGGTCCTGCACCACTTCGCGAACAAGGAGGAGTTGCTCACCAGTTCCTACCAAGAACTGCTCCCGGCACTCGACGTCATCATCGAGTCCGCACGCGCCCACCCGCCTTCCGCCGCGACCCGCATGCGAGCCATCGAGCAGTTCGCCGCCCTGGTCCGCGGCGAGCACGGCGCCTCACTGGTGTGTGCCCAGCTCAACGAGCACGCCCTGCGGGGCCTGGCCGCCGCGCGCACACTCCAGCAGCGGCTGGGCGACCTGACCCGCGCACTGGCCACCGGCGAAGGGCCGGAGGGCACGATGCGCGGACGGCTGGCCCTGTCCGCTGTGATCATGGCCGCGGCGCGCGGACGCGAACTGGGCGGCCGACAGGCAGAACGCCACAAGGCGGCCCTCGCGGTGGCCCGCTCGCTGATCGGGTCCTAGCAGGAGTCGCCTTCACGCCACGGTGGCCCCTTTCCCACGGTCGGCCCGGGGCCCCTCGGCTATCGGAACGGTCTGCGCTGGTTCAAGCGCGTACCAAGCAGGACCCGGGAGTTTCTTGGGGAGCCGGTGGCCGACGAACTTCTTGCCGCGTTCCGACGCCCCTCTCCACCACTGCACCCGGACTCCGCCGGGGTGGCAGCCTGCTGGCGTGCTGCGAACATTGAACGGGGTGACGGCGCGTAACCTGCCGCCCAATGCCTTCGCCCCCGTGATGGCGACCGGAATCGTGTCCCAGGGACTGGCGGCGGTGGGCGCCCCACAGTTGTCGGACGCCCTGCTGGCCGTGGCCGTGGTGCTCTACGGCGGGTTACTGGCGGGGCTGGTGTGGCGGGTGGTGCGATATCCGCGCGAGGTGGCCGCTGACCTGCGGGATCCCGCACGGATCTTCGGCTTCTTCACCTTCGTCGCCGGCTCCGATGTGCTCGCCGTCCGGCTGGCCCCGGGTCCCGCGCGGGCGGCCGCGACGGCCCTGCCGGTGCTGGCCGTGCCCGTGGTCGTCCTCCTGCTGGGGTGTGTGGCGTCCATGGCGCACCGGCTCGGCGCGGGCGGAATGGTGCGGCGCGCGGACGGGATCTGGTTCCTGTGCGTAGTGGGGATCCAGTCCGCCGTCCTGGCGGTGGCCGCGCTGGCCCCCGGCCGTGCCCGGCCGGCCGAAGCGCTCGGCTGGGTGGCCGGGGTGCTGCTGTACGCCGCGGTGGCCACGGTGGTCGCGTGCCGGCTGGCGCGGTTCGGGGTACGGCCCCGGGAGCTGTCACCGCCCTACTGGATCACGATGGGTGCCTGCGCGATCAGCCTGCTCGCCGGCGCCCGGCTGGTGCACCAGGGACTCGACGCCCCTCATCTCCAGGCGGTGACCCGCGTCGTGCTGATCGCCCTGTGGGGCTGGGCCACCGGCCTGCTGCCACCGCTGCTGGCCGCCGGGATCTGGCGGCATCTGCTGCACCGGGTGCCCCTGAGGTACGAGCCGGCCTGGTGGACCATCGTCTTCCCCACGGGCATGTACGCCGTGTCCACCGCCGCCCTCGGCGAGGCCGAGGGGATCCACCGCCTGGTGCTCCTCGGGCATCTCGCGGTCTGGGTGGCGCTGGGCGCGTGGTCACTGGTCGCGGCCGGGCTGGTGCGGGCGCGCTGCCATCGGATGGCGGCGGCGAATTCGAGCCAGAAACTTGGTCAAGAGCTGTGAAAATCCGGCCGACGGACGTTCTTCACCGAACTGGTGAACCCTCCCCGCTTGCCTGCCAGGCAAGGATGACACCTTGTCACGTTCCGTTCACCGCGCCGCCTCCATCGGCACACGCGTCCACCACAAGAAAGGCAAACCGCAAGAAAAGACCGATCCAGGTGATGCTAAACGACTTAAAGGAGTCATACGACACGGCTGATGCACGAGTGATGCTGTCGCGCGACACGCAATCAGGGCCCCGGCCGACCGTCCGGCGCGGAGCCACAGCCGAAGGAGCTGGACCGTGGTGCGCCGCACAGCACGAGAGAAGGCCGGGACCGCCGCCTCGGCGGTGACGGAGAGACTGCTCGCGGCCGGGACCGCGCTCCGCCGCCTCCCGACCACCCCCGACCTGCGGGCCGTCTACCGGACCGACCAGACCGTGGAGGACTCCCCCTACCGCGAACGCTGGGCGCACGACCGGGTGGTGCGCTCCACCCACGGCGTCAACTGCACCGGATCCTGTTCCTGGAAGGTCTATGTCAAGGACGGGCTGATCACCTGGGAGACCCAGCAGACCGACTACCCCTCGGTCGGCCCGGACCGCCCCGAGTACGAACCGCGGGGCTGCCCGCGCGGCGCCTCCTTCTCCTGGTACACCTACTCCCCCACCCGGGTGCGCCACCCCCTCGCCCGCGGTGTGCTGGTGGAGCTCTACCGGGAGGCCCGGGACCGGCTCGGCGACCCGGTGGCCGCCTGGGCCGAGATCACCGGCGACCCGGTCAAGCGGCGCCGCTACCAGTCGGCCCGCGGCAAGGGCGGGCTGGTGCGGATCGACTGGGAGGAGGCCCTGGAGATCGCGGCCGCCGCCCATGTCCACACCCTGCGCGCCCACGGCCCGGACCGGATCGCCGGCTTCTCCCCGATCCCCGCCATGTCGATGGCCTCCCACGCCGTCGGCGCCCGCTTCATGGCGCTGATCGGCGCGCCCATGATCTCGTTCTACGACTGGTACGCGGATCTGCCGATCGCCTCCCCGCAGGTCTTCGGCGACCAGACCGACGTCCCCGAGTCGGGCGACTGGTGGGACGCGGCGTACCTGATGCTGTGGGGCTCGAATGTGCCGGTCACCCGCACCCCCGACGCCCACTGGATGGCGGAGGCACGCTACCGGGGCCAGAAGGTGGTCGTGGTCTCCCCGGACTACGCGGACGCCACGAAGTTCGCCGACGAGTGGCTGCACCCCCACCCCGGCACCGACGGGGCGCTCGCCATGGCGATGGGCCACGTCATCCTCAAGGAGTGCTTCGTCGAGCGCCAGGTCCCCTACTTCACCGACTACGTGCGTCGCTTCACCGACCTGCCCTTCCTGGTGGAACTGGCGGAACGGGACGGGCGCCACACCCCGGGCGCCTTCCTCACCGCCGCCGCCCTGGCGGACACCGAACCGCGCCTGGGCGCCCACGCCGACGAGGCGGCCCGGCGCTGGATGCCGGTGCTCTACGACGCGGAGACGGACCGGCCCGTGGTCCCCCACGGCACCCTGGGCGACCGCTGGAGCAAGGGCGGCGAAGGCCGCTGGAACCTCGACCTGGAGGGCATCACCCCCCGGCTCACCCTCCACCGCACCCCCGGCGCCGAGGCCGTCGAGGTGGAACTGCCCCGCTTCGACGAACCCGGCGCCACCGTCCGGCGTGCCGTCCCCGTACGACGGCTCGGCGGACGGCTGGTCACCACCGTCTTCGATCTGCTCCTGGCCCAGTACGCGGTGGGCCGCCCCGGCCTCACCGGGCAATGGCCCACCGGGTATGACGACGCCTCGGCACCCGCCACCCCGGCCTGGCAGGAGGCCATCACCTCGGTCCCGGCCGCGGCCGTGATCCGTGCGGCGCGCGAGTTCGCGGGCACGGCGGAGAAGACCCGCGGCCGCTGCATGATCGTGATGGGCGCGGGCACCAACCACTGGTTCCACTCCGACACCATCTACCGCTCCTTCCTCACCCTGCTGCTGCTCACCGGCTGCCAGGGCGTCAACGGCGGCGGCTGGGCGCACTACGTGGGCCAGGAGAAGGTGCGCCCCTTCACCGGCTGGCAGCAGCTGGCCACCGCCGCCGACTGGACGCGGCCGTCCCGGCAGATGGCGGGCACCCCGTACTGGTACCTCCACACCGACCAGTGGCGCTACGAACGGTACGGCGCCGACGCGCTCGCCTCGCCCACCGGCCAGGGGCTGTTCACCGGCCGTCACACCGCCGACCTGGTCGCCCAGTCGATGCGGCTGGGCTGGATGCCCTCCTACCCCACCTTCTCCGCCAATTCCCTGGAGCTCGGCCGCCGGGTGCGGCAGAGCGGACGACCGGCGCAGGAGTGGGTCGCCGAACAACTCGCCGCAGGTGAGCTGGAGTTCGCCTGCGAGAACCCCGACGCGCCCGAGAACTGGCCGCGCGTGCTCACCGTGTGGCGGGCCAACCTCATCGGCTCCTCAGCCAAGGGCAACGAGTACTTCCTGCGCCATCTGCTCGGCGCCCAGGACAACTCCACCGCCGAGGAGACCCCACCGGACCGCCGGCCGGCGGATGTCACCTGGCAGGACCAGGCGCCCCACGGCAAGCTCGACCTGCTGCTCGCGCTGGACTTCCGGATGACCTCCACCACCCTCTTCGCCGATCTCGTGCTCCCCGCCGCCACCTGGTACGAGAAACACGACCTGTCCAGCACCGACATGCACCCCTACGTACACGCCTTCTCCCCGGCCATCAGCCCGCCCTGGCAGGCCCGCACCGACTTCGACATCTTCCACGGCCTCGCCCGCAAGCTCAGTGAACTCGCCGCCGGACGGCTGGACACCGCCCACGACCTGGTCGCCACCGCCCTGATGCACGACACCCCGGGCGAGACCGCCCAGCCCGGCGGGACCGTACCGGACTGGCGCGACGGCCACACCCCCGCCGTACCGGGCGTGAATCTGCCGAACGTCGCCCTCGTGACCCGCGACTACACCGCCGTGGCCGACCGCCTCGCCGCCTTCGGCCCGCTGGCCCAGCAGGCGGGCATGCAGGTCAAGGGCGTCACCGTCATCCCGGACCAGGAAGCCGCCTGGCTGGCCGACCGCTGTGGCACCGCCACCCGCGGCGCCGCGGCGGGCCGGCCCCTCCTCGACACCGACGCCAAGATGTGCGAGGCCATCCTCGCGCTGTCCGGCACCACCAACGGGCGCCTCGCCGCCGAGGGATTCGCCCGGCTCGCCGAGCAGTGCGGCCCCGGCTCCGGCCTCACCGAACTGGGCGCCTCGGTGGCCGAACGCCGCGTGGTGTTCTCCGACACCCAGGCCCGGCCGGTCCAGGTCGGCGCCAGCTTCGAATGGTCCGGCAAGGAGGCTCCCGACCGCCGCTACGCGCCGTTCACCATCAACACCGAACACCGCAAGCCCTGGCACACCCTCACCGGCCGCCAGCACTTCTACCTCGACCACTCCTGGATGGCCGAGCTCGGTGAACAACTCCCCGTCTACCGGCCGCCGTTGGACCTCGCCGCCCTCGGCGAGGCCCCGCCCGGGACGGACGGCGACACCGGCCGCTCGGTCACCGTCCGCTATCTCACCCCGCACTCCAAGTGGTCCATCCACTCCGAGTACCAGGAAAACCTGCTCATGCAGACCCTGGCCCGCGGCGGCCCGGTCATCTGGCTCAGCGTCCCCGACGCCGAGGCCATCGGGGTATCCGACAACGACTGGATCGAGGCCGTCAACGCCAACGGCGTGGTGGTCGCCCGCGCCGTGGTCTCCCACCGCATGCCCACCGGCACCGTGTTCATGTACCACGTGCAGGAACGGCTGGTGAACGTGCCCAAGTCCGAGGCCACCGGCCGCCGCGGCGGAGTGCACAACGCCCTCACCAAGCTCCTCATCAAACCCACCCACCTCATCGGCGGCTACGCCCAGCTCTCCTTCGCCCCCAACTACTACGGACCCACCGGCAACCAGCGGGACGCGGTCACCGTCATCCGGCGCCGCTCCCAGAACGTGGAGTACTGACATGCCGCGCCACCGGCCGCGCAGCCCCCGGGTGATGGCCCAGGTCGCCATGGTCATGAACCTCGACAAGTGCATCGGCTGCCACACCTGCTCGGTCACCTGCAAACAGACCTGGACCAACCGCTCCGGCACCGAATACGTCTGGTTCAACAACGTCGAGACCCGCCCCGGCCAGGGCTATCCCCGCGGCTACGAGGACCAGGACACCTGGAAGGGCGGCTGGCACCTCAAGGGCGGCAGGCTGGTGCCCCGCACCGGCGGCCGGGCCCGCCGCCTCGCCCGGCTGTTCGCCAACCCCGAACTGCCCCGGCTGGACGACTACTACCAGCCCTGGACGTACGACTACGACACCCTCACCACCGCCCCGCTCGGCGACGACGTGCCCACCGCCCCGCCCCGCTCCCTCGTCGACGGCCGCCCCACCGCCATCACCTGGGGCCCCAACTGGGACGACGACCTCGGCGGCGGCCCCGAGCACCTCGCCGGCGACCCGGTCCTGGCGAAGATGAGCGAAAAGGTCCGGCTGGAGTACGAGCAGGCGTTCATGTTCTACCTGCCGCGCATCTGCGAGCACTGCCTCAACCCCTCCTGCGTGGCCGTCTGCCCCTCCGGCGCGATGTACAAGCGGATCGAGGACGGCATCGTCCTGGTCGACCAGGACCGCTGCCGCGGCTGGCGCATGTGCGTCAGCGGCTGCCCGTACAAGAAGGTGTACTTCAACCACCGCAGCGGCAAGGCCGAGAAGTGCACCCTGTGCTATCCGCGCATCGAGGCCGGGGAGCCGACCGTGTGCTCCGAGACCTGCGTGGGGCGGCTGCGCTACCTCGGTGTCATGCTCTACGACCCCGACAAGGTCGGCGAGGCCGCCGCCACCCCCGACGACAAGGACCTCTACGAGGCCCAGCTCGGCTGCTTCCTCGACCCCGAGGACCCCGACGTCGCCCGCGCCGCCGCCGACTCCGGCATTCCGCACGACTGGATCGAGGCCGCCCGGCGCTCCCCGGTGCACGCGCTCATCAGCCGGTACCGGGTCGCCCTGCCACTGCACCCGGAATACCGCACCATGCCCATGGTCTGGTACGTCCCCCCGCTGTCCCCGGTCGTCGACGCGCTCACCGCCACCGGCCACGACGGCGAGGATCCCGTCAACCTCTTCGGCGCCATCGACAGCCTCCGCATCCCCCTGGGCTATCTCGCCGAACTCTTCACCGCGGGTGATCCCGGGCCGGTCGAGGCCGCCCTGTGCCGGCTGGCCGCGATGCGCAGCCATATGCGCCGGATCAACCTCGGCGAGGAACGCGACCCCGACATCGCGGCGGCCGTCGGCCTGGACCAGGACGGCATCGAGGCGATGTACCGGCTGCTCGCCCTCGCCAAGTACGAGGAGCGGTACGTCATCCCCACCAGCTACACCGCCACACCCGGCGGCGACGCTCCCATGGACTCCTGCAGCCTCGACGGCGACGGCCTGCCCGGCATGATGCCGTACGGCGACGCCGGCGCCTTCCACGCGCCCCCGGCACCCGAACCCGCCGGCGCCGGATCCGGCCTCGCCGGCCGGCTCAACCTGCTGAACTGGAACGGCCGCGGCCGCCCCGCCGGGCTGTTCCCCAAGCGCGACGAGGGCACCCGGTGAACCCGGACGCCCCCGCGGTGCACCAGGCCGCCGCCCTCCTCCTCGGCTACCCCGGACCGGACTGGCCCGCCCGCCACGCCCTGGTACGGGACTGCCTCACCGAACTCACCATCCCCGCCGCCACGCCGCTGCTGCGGTTCTGCGCCGCCGTCGACGGCGTCCCGGTGCTCGACCTGGCCTCCGCTTACGTCCGGACCTTCGACCGCAGCCGCCGCCGCACCCTGCACCTCACCTACTACACCGACGGCGACACCCGCCGCCGCGGCGGCACCCTCGCCGCCCTCAAGGCCCACTACCGCGCCCACGGATGGGCGCCCCCCGAGGACGAACTCCCCGACCACCTGCCGCTGTTGCTGGAGTTCGCCGCCCGCTGCCCGGCCCCGGGCACCCGGCTGCTGCGCGACCACCGCGCCGCCCTGGAACTGCTGCGGATGGCCCTCACCGACCACGGCAGTCCGTACGCCGACATCCTGTGCGCCGTCTGCGACACCCTGCCCGGCCCCTCACCCGCCGACCGCGCCGCGGCCCTCGCGCTCGCCCGCGGCGGACCGCCCACCGAAACCGTGGGCCTGGCCCCCTTCGCCGCGACCACCCCCACCGCCACCCCCCTCGCGAGAGGAACCGGCCGATGAACCACCTGCACATGGCCCTGTGGGGCGTCCTCCCCTACCTCGTCCTCACCCTCTTCACCGTCGGCGCCGCCTGGCGCTACCACTACGACCGGTTCGGCTTCACCACCCGCTCCAGCCAGCTCCACGAACACCGCATGCTCGCCATCGGCGGGCCGCTCTTCCACTACGGGCTGCTCTTCGTGATCGCCGGCCATGTCGTGGGCCTGCTCATCCCCGAATCGCTCACCGAACGGCTGCACGTCGGCGAATCGCTGTACCACGCCAACGCCCTGCTCGTCGGCGGCACCGCGGGGCTGGCCACCGTCGCCGGCCTCGGCATCCTGCTGTACCGGCGGCTGCGCGTACCGGCCGTACGCGCGGCCACCAGCCGCAGCGACAAAGCCGTCCACCCCCTGCTCGCCACCGTCCTGCTGGCCGGTCTCACCGCCACCGCGACCGGCGCGCGCCCCCACTCCTACGACTACCGCCAGGGCGTCTCGATCTGGTTCCGCAGCCTGTTCACCCTCGACCCCGACGTGCCCGCCATGGCCCACGCACCCCTGGTCTACCGGATCCACGCCCTGCTGGCGATGGCCCTGTTCGCCCTCTGGCCCTTCAGCCGCCTCGTCCACGCCTTCACCGCCCCCGTCGGCTACCTCACCAGGCCCTACGTCGTCTACCGCTCCCGCACCCCGGCCCCCCGGCGGCAGCGGGGGCCGGGGCATCGCTCGGTCAGGACGGGTTCTCCGCGTGGGTGAGGGTCGTCCAGGCGTTGAAGTAGTTGTCCGTGCCGGACGGACGGTGGGCCTCGGTGTACTTCTGGGTGTTGGACATGCTGATGCCGAGGCGGTTGTGGAGGGCGTTCAAGCCGACCTCGGTGACCTGGTCCAGGCCCTTCTTGACGGAGCCCCCGCACAGCCAGGACGGCACGGCGGCGCCGTTCTCGTAGGCGGTGTGGAAGCCCAGTGCGTAGCGCAGCCGGTCCTGGATCTTCGGGTAGAGGTCCTGGCCCTGGATGCGGCTGGTCTCCGCGATGTCCGCGATGGAGGCGATGCCCCAGCCGGTGTGCCCGAAGTCGCGGCAGGTCTCCTGGGCGAGGCCGTCGGCGAAGGTGCTCTGCCCCTGCCAGTACTTGATGATCTCGGCCTCGGTGTCGATGCTGCTGTCCGCGGGCGGCTTGGGCAGGTCGCCGTCACTGGTCAGGTAGACGTACGCCGGGACGCGGTCGAGGTAGGTGCTGACCGCCTTGTCGTAGGCGGAGCGGTCATCGAGGAAGACCGCGATGCCGATGGCCGCCTCGGTCATCACCAGTTCCCAGTTGCCGTTCTTGGTGGCGGCGCCATTGATCACCTCGGGGAGGTAGACGTTCCGCAGCATGGTGGCGAAGCGTCCGGCACCCGGCCAGCCGCCGTCGTAGGTGTACTTGATGATCTCGGCGGCGCGCGGCCAGGTGGCGCCGGACCAGCCGGACTGGAGCGGGGCGTTGCTGTTGGTGTGATCAGTGATCGTGGCGGACCAGGCGTCCATGATCTCGATCGACTTCTTGGCGTATCTGCTGTCCCGGGTGAAGTACCAGGCGAGCGCGTCGGTGTAGGCCGCGATGGCGTCCTGGCGCTCCTCGGTGCACCCGCGGTTGGGGTTGGACGATGAGCCGCACTCCACCACGGCGCGCGGTTGGGGGGTGCGCGACAGCGAGGCGTAGGAGCTGCCCATCATGTCGTCGTAGGCGGCCTTCCAGGGCTGCTGCCCGGCCTGCACCTTCGAGCGGGCGTAGTCGAGTTGGGCCCGGCTCACCAGCACCCCGGGGTGGGTGAAGGCGGCCGGCGCGGCCGTGGCCCGCGGGGCCGGTCCGCTGAGCTGAAGGCTCAGCAGACCGGCCAGCAGGGCGAGAACACTGAGTAACGCGGTTCTGGTTCGTGCCATCCCATGACCTCTTCTGTTCATGGATGAGAACACAGTTCCCAAATACGGACAGGAATGGCCTGGACCATAAGGACTGCCGGTGAACATGTCAATGAGTTCGCCGACTGGTTCCGCGACGACGCGGGACGTCGTCAGCGGACGCCGTAGGTCAGGTGTGTCGCGGTCGCTGTCGAGGTCACGCTCCGCTGGACCAGTGTGCGCGGCGCCCCGCCGGTGAACAGTGGCGTTCCGGCACCCAGCACGATGGGCGCGAGATGCGGCGACAGCACGTCGACCAGCCCGGCCTCGAGCGCCGAGCCGACCGTGGCGCCGCCGCCCATGAGGACGACGTCGAGGTCCTTGCCGCTGTCCGACGACGCCGCCTCGGCGCGCTCCCGCGCGGCGGCGACGGCGTCGGGCGGACCGGTGGTGACGAACGTCCAGTCGAGGTCGGCGAGCCGCACCGACTCCGGCAGCGAGCTCGTCACGACGACGAACGCGGGCTTGCCGACCTCACCGGCGCCGTAGCCGGTCGTGTCGTCCCAGCCGTTCGGCCCGTCGACCACGTCGAAGAGCCGGCGGCCGAGGACGACGGCGCCCGAGCGGGTGGTCCCCTCGCGCAGGACCCGGCGGTCGTCGGGGTCGCCGGAAAACGCCCAGGTGTGCAGGGCCTCGCCACCGGCGCCCAGACCGCTGTCCGGGCCGGGGTCGGGCCCGGTGACGAAGCCGTCGAGGGAGACCGAGGAGAACGCCGGGCTATCATACTTGTCAGTCAACACGCAAGTTACTTGTTAGGATCCCCGCATGGTCACCACTCGCCGCACCCAGCAGGAGCGCCGCGCCCAGGCCGAAGCCGCGCTGCTCAACGCCGCCGCCGAACTGGTCGTCGAGCACGGTGTGCGGTCGCTGACGCTGGCGCGGGTCGGCGAACAAGCCGGTTACAGCCGCGGAATCGTCACCCACCACTTCGGGTCCAAGCAGGCCCTGATCGAGCGACTGGCCCGCACGACGCAAACCGGCTTCGTCCCCGGGCTCGCGGACCTCCCACCCGGACTGGACCGGCTCCTGCGACTCGTCGACGGCTACGTCGGCGCCTCCGGGGGCGCCGGAACCATGAACCGGGCCTTCCTGCTGCTGTGGGCCGAAGCGGCCACCGCGTCCGAACTGGCCCCGATCTTCCGGGAGCGCGACGAGGCGTTCCGCTCCGACCTGCGCATCGACGTCGCCGCCGGCATCGCCGACGGCGACGTGCGCCCTGACGTCGATCCCGACGACGTCGCCATCGCGCTCCTCGGACAGCTGCGCGGGATCGGACTGCAATGCCTCCTCGACCCCCACACCGTCGACACCGCACGGCTGCGCCACACCGTCACCGACTACTGGCGCCGGGCATTGCGCGCCCCATAAGGCCCGGGTCACCCCGCAGTCGCGGAAGCCGGGGCGGTCGGCGGCGTCGAGGAGTTCGGTCGGCAGCAGGAAGGTCATGGCGAGCGTCGAGCCGGGCGCGAGCCCGGCGATCTGGCGCAGGGTGGCCGCGGTGGCCTCTTTGGTGAGGTACATGGTGACACCGGTGGAGACGATGACCGCGGGTCTGCCGGCGCCGAAGCCGGCGGCGGCCAGTTGCTTCAGCCAGTCTTCGCTCGCCTCGAAGTCGACCGGCACCAGGTGCAGCCAGTCGGGGACGCCGTAGCCGAGTTCGTCCAGGCGACGGCGTTTCCATGCCTGCGGGCCGGGCTGGTCGAGACGTACGGCCCGTCACCGTTGCGGAGCTGCCCGGAGTTGTGGTCGGTCGCGAACTCCAGCTCGTACCCCAGCGCCTGGAAGAACCTCGCCGACTTGCCCCAGGTTCCGGCGGCGGACCTGTCCGCCCTACTCCAGCCCCCGCTTCCCCGGCGCCCAGAACGGCTTGGTGAGCACCGCGCGCCGGTCCCAGCCCGCCTCCCGGACGAGCACCTGCCGCACCTGCTGCACGACACGGGCCTCCCCGGCGACGTAGGCGATCCCGCCCGGCTCAGGGGCGAGGCGCCGCACCGCGTCCGGGAGTGACGTGCCGCCCCTGGTCAGCCAGTCGAGGCGGTCCGAGTGGGTCAGCGGCAGCCGGTCCCCGGCCGTCTCCGTCTCCACGCAGCCGGAGACACGCGCCCCGGGCGGCAGCGCGGCCAGCATCGCGCCGAAGGCGACGGAGGCCGTCTCCTCCCCGACGAAGACGTGATGGGCGGCCTCGGGCCGGAGCGTGAACGACCCCTCGGGTTTGCCCAGCCGCACCCGCTCGCCGACCTCGACGCCGCCGCCCCAACGCGCCCCCGGACCCGCTCCGGGGTGCTCCAGCACGCACAACTCGACGGCACCGGAGGGGTCGTAGCGCCACACGGAGTACGTACGGCGGGTCAGCCCGGAGCCGACCAGGACGCGCACCTGCTGCCCGGGGCGGACATCGAGCCCGGCGAGGGCGTCGCCCTCGATGCGCAGCCGGCGCATGCGGGCGGCGATCGGCTCGGTCTCGGTGACGGTGCCGCGGAGCATCAGCAGGTCCAGGACCGGGTCCAGCAGCGTGGGCATGGGAGTGCTCCTCGGAGAAATCGGGTGCGTGCGGGGGGGGAGTTGGAGGTCAACGCTCGACCAGAACGCGATAGTACGCGTTCTCGATCAAATGCGATAGTGCGCGACTGGCGAGGGCGTTTGTGACCACCGCGAATCCCGAGGCCACGGGCTCATCCGCCGAGGTGCGGGACTCCGGGCCAACGCCGGCGGACGTACCTGCGAGATCGGCGGCTTCCCGGGTGTGGACCTCAAGTCCGAGAACGGCGGTCAAGCGCTACGCCCCGGCGCCCCGCCGAGGTCGGGCGCCTACTGGCCCAAGAGCGGGAGCCTCACACCGGCTTCCCCGCGCCGCTCGCCTCGTTCCCTCCGGACAGCAGGGTGTCCAGCATGTACTGGCGCGAGCGTTCGATGCCCTCGAGGACGACCTGCCTGATCTCATCCTCCGAGCCCCTCCTGATCGCCTCGACCAACCGTCCGTGGTTGACGCTTGTGTAGGGGGGCCGACCGAGTTCACCCCGGAGGTTGAGGAAGCGTTCGATCTCTTCGTGCAGCGTGTTGATCATGGGAATCATCAGCGACACGCGCGCCACTTCGGCGATCGCCACGTGCAGCAGCCGGTTCGCTTCGTTCAAGTCGGGACGCGAGGCGTTCGCCGCCACGGTCGCCGCGCTGAGTGCGTCCAGGCGGTCCAGATCTTCGGCACCGGCTCGCTGTGAGGCGAGCACGGCCGCTTCCGGCTCGAGGAGCCGTCGCAGGCGATAGGTGTCCTGGAGGTCGCCGAGGTCCGTCGGCTTGACGAAGGTGCCGCGCCGCGGGACGACGACGACAAGACCTTCCCTGCGCAGCGCGTTGATGGCTTCGCGCACCGGGGTCTTGCTCATCCCGTAGCGCTCGGCGAGCCACGCTTCGACGATGACGTCGCCGGGGCGGAGGCGGCATCGGATGATGTCGCGCTTGAGGGATGCGTACGCCTGTTGCGCCATCGACGATCCCGAACTCAAAACCACAGCTCCTCTTCAAGCACTGTGTGGCGGCCCTCGTCATCCGGCGACCACCTGCGCGAAGACCTGTTGACAGCTACCTTTCGCAGCGTATCATCCCTGTGAAATATCACAGGGATTGCACGGGTCGGCGGGGCTGATTCGTGCTGGACAGAAGCGGAATCCTCCCCGTGAGCACCTGCTGACCGATAAGGCTCCAGATGACGCAACTTCGAAGCAGCAGTCCCACCGTGGATGGCTCTATGAACCGCTTGTTCCGGGCTCTCAGCGCCCTGGAACGCGCGGGAAACAGGCTTCCCCATCCGTTCTGGCTGTTCTGGATCTTCGTGGCACTGCTCGGTGTGCTCAGTGCCGTACTGGCCGGCGTGGGCGTGTCCGTCACCCTGCCGTCGACAGGTGACTCCGTCGCGGTCAAGAACCTGCTCTCGCTTCAGGGAGCCAAGTTCGCCGCGGAGTCAGCGCTGGACAACTTCGCCGGGTTCGCGCCGCTGTCGGTCGTGGTCGTGGTCCTTCTCGGCGTCAGCGTCACCGAGAAGAGCGGCCTTCTCACCGCGCTTCTTCGCGTCACGATCGGCCGTCTGCCCGTTCGGTGGCTGACCTTCTCCATCGCGTTCGGCTCCATGATCGCGCACGTCATGAGCGACTCGGCCTACATCGTGATGATCCCGCTGGGAGCGCTGGCCTTCCGGACCGTGGGCCGCAGCCCGGTGCTCGGCCTGATGGTCGCCTACGCCTCGACGGCCATCGGCTTCAACGCCAGCCCGCTGGTGACACCAGCCGACGCGGTCAGGTCGTCCCTGGCAGCCGAGGCCGCGCACACCGTCGATCCGGACTATGTCATCACCCCGGTGGCCACCTACTTCTTCACCGCGGTCTCATCGGTGTTCCTCGCCGCCGTCATCGCCCTCACGGTCGACCGCGTCCTGGCCCAACGGCCCGAGTTCACAGCCACACCCGAGGACGACGCGGCCGCCGACAGGCTCTTCAACACCACCGCCCACGGCGAGGCACCCCAGCACAGCGGCCCGGCCGACGCGGCCCCCTCCTCATTCGCGCTGAGCGCCGTCGAGAAACGCGCCATGAGGCTGACCGGCGCGGTGCTCGTGCTCTACGTCCTGGCGGTGTCCGCGCTCCTGCTGCCGGGATCCCCGTTCCGCGGCGAGGGCGGCAGCATCGTCCAGTCCGTGGTCGTGGTGAACATCGCCGTGTTCATCTCCCTGCTGTTCGCCGTCCTCGGCATCGTCTACGGCATGCAGGTGGGCACGATCCCCTCACTGTCGTCCGTCCCCACCGCCATGGCCGACGGGGTGAAGTCCTTCGTCCCCGTGATCGTGCTGTTCTTCGTGGTCTCGCAGTTCCTCGCCTACTTCACCTGGACCGGCATCAGCAATGTGATCACCGTCGAGGGCGCCCGGCTCCTGAAGTCCCTGGACGCGCCCCACCTCATCATCCTGCTGGTGATCATCCTGGCCATCAGCGGACTGAACATCATCATCAGCAGCGGTTCGGCGATGTGGTCCATCCTCGCCCCCGTCGTGGTCCCCCTGGCGATGTACATCGGGCTCTCCCCCCAGGCGGCGATGGTCTCCTTCATGATCGGGGACTCGGTCACCAACACCACACCCATGAACGCCTACTTCGTCCTGGCCCTGGGATTCCTTCAGCAGTTCCGGAAGGGCGCGGGCATCGGAACCATGCTGTCCTTCACGGTTCCCGTGGCTCTCGCCGTACTCGTCTCGTGGTCGTCCTTCTTCGCCCTCTGGTACGCCCTGGGAATTCCGCTCGGCCCAGGGGTGCCCGTCAGATGACGCACCACCACGTCAGCACCTCGCACAGCTCGGCAACGCCGAGCCCACCCCCGCACCACTTCGACACGGAAGAGTCACGCACTATGGGCAGCATCGCCATCATCGGCGCAGGCAACGTCGGCCAGGCCATCGCCGGCCACATGTCCTTCAAGGGACACGACGTACGGATCTTCGACAGGTGGGGCCGCGATCTTGAACCGATCGAGGCCAACGACGGCATCGACATGACCGGAGACGTGGAGGGCCACGGCACACCCGCAGTGCTGACGACCGACCTCGGGCAAGCCGTGACCGGCGCCGAGGTGGTCATCGTCGCCGCGCCCGCCTTCGCACACGCCTACCTGTCCCGGCAACTCGCGTCCGTCCTCGAGCCGGACCAGCTGGTCCTGTTCCAGCCGGGCGTGCTCGGCAGCGGCGTCGAACTCGCGCGCATGTTCACGCTCGCCGGCCGACGGCCCTGCCTCATCGCGGAGACGCCGACCAGTCTGTACACGTGCCGGCTGCGCCGCCCCGCGCACGTCT
The DNA here is from genome assembly GCF_055597465.1 of Streptomyces yongxingensis. Classification (NCBI taxonomy): domain Bacteria; kingdom Bacillati; phylum Actinomycetota; class Actinomycetes; order Kitasatosporales; family Streptomycetaceae; genus Streptomyces; species Streptomyces yongxingensis. Next base: position 9,009,526 of record NZ_CM145717.1, on the reverse strand, counting down.
ACATCGGGGCGATCAAGCACGCCGTCCCGCTGGCCGCCGTACCCAGCGCGGACACGCCCCGGGCTCTCGACATCCTGCGAAGCTACTTCGGCGACCGGTACGTGCCGGGCGAGGACACGCTGACCGTCGGGCTCAACAACTGCAACCCCATCTACCACGTTCCGCCGGCGGTGCTGAACTTCAAGACGGTCGAGGACGCCGACTGCCACCCGCTGCACAGCCTGGTGACACCGCGCATCGCCGAGGTCATCGACGCCCTCGACCGCGAACGCCTTGCCCTGGCGGACGCCCTGGGAGTGAAGGCGGCCAGCTTCTGGGACTTCCTCAACACCGCGTACGAGGTGACCGAGGGCAGCTTCGTCGAGCGCATCGTGCAGGGCTACGGCCGTCAGGGATTCCCCGAACCCGACTCCGTCAAGCACCGGTACTTCACCGAGGACATCCCCTTCGGACTGGTCACCTGGAGTTCGCTGGCCGCGCAGATCGGACTCCCGCTGCCCCTGACCGACTCGTTCGTCGCCCTGGGCACAGCCCTGTGCGGACAGGACTTCGTGGCCGGCGGCCGCACAGCGCAGACGCTGGGCCTGCTCGGCTCCGACGTCGACGGCATCCGCGCCGCGTTCGTCGACGGCGCGGTGTAGACGCGCGCCACATCCCGTAATCCGCCGCCGCACGCCTCAATCGCCCGCCGTGCGAGCCGCCCGCTGCCCCGGAAGGCGCGATGCCATCCGGGGCAGCGGCCGGACGCCCCGGGCTCGGCGCTCCATCGCGCGGTGCGGAGGAGGCCCGGTTCGTGCGCCGAACTCCCGAGCCTCGCCCCAGAACCCGCCGCCCGTGCGGTACGGGCCGGGACCGGTTATGGCAGTACGACCAGTTCACGGCTGGTGCGGTTGAGTCGTTCACCGCCGTCGTCGGTGCAGATGACGATGTCCTCGATGCGGGCTCCGAACCGGTCGGGAAGATAGATGCCCGGCTCGACCGAGAAGGCCATGCCAGGCTCCAGCGGCAGGTCGGAGCCCGCCACGATGTAGGGCTCCTCGTGAGTTTCCAGCCCGATGCCGTGACCGGTGCGGTGGATGAAGTGCGGCCCGAAGCCCGCGTCCGTGATGACGTCCCGGCCGATCGCGTCCAGTCGCTCGGCGGTGATACCGGGCCGCACCGCATCGGTCTGGGCACGCTGGGCGGTCAACAGCACCTCATACAGCCGTCGGTACTCCGCCGGCGGCTCGCCGACGACGTAGTCGCGGGTGGAGTCGGAGCAGTAGCCGTCTTCGGTGGTCCCCCCGATGTCGACCACCACGGGGTCACCGGGCAGGATCACCCGGTCCGACAGCTCATGGTGGGGACTGGCGCTGTGGGGTCCGGAGCCCACGATGACGAAGTCGACCCGCACATGGCCTTCGGTCACGATGGCTTCCGCGATGTCCCGGCCGACCTCGCGTTCGGTGCGCCCGGCGCGCAGCCACTCGCCCATGCGGGCATGCACCCGGTCGATGGCCGCCCCCGCCCGGCGCAGCGCCCCGACCTCGGCCTCGGTCTTGCGGATCCGCAGCCGGCCGAGTACCTCTCCGGCGAGTGCCTGGTCGGTGCCGGGCAGCACGGCGCGGAAGGCGACGACCTTCTCGGCCCACATGTGGTTGTCGACGCCGACCCGGGCCATGCCGGCGGGCAGCCTGGCCGCGACGAGGGCGTACGGGTTCTCGGTCTCGGCCCATCCGGTGATCTCGATGCCGAGGTTCCCAGCCGGGGACGCGAGCGCGGCAGGCCGCTCCAACTCCGGCACCAGGAGAAAGGGTTCGCCGTCCACGGGGAGCACGAGACAGGTGAGCCGCTCCAGGGGCAGGGCGTGGTAACCCGTCAGATAGCGCAGGTCGGCGCCGGGGCTGATCAGCAGCGCGTCCAGGCCCGCGCCGGCAGCGGCCTCCCGGGCGCGCTCCAGACGGTCGGCGGGGTAGAGATCGGTGGGGATCACAGGGAGTTCTCCGTCCGGGTGTCGGGCTCTCGGCCGTCGAGACGACGAGCATCATCGCAAGATGCCCTCCACTCGGCGACATCGCCCTCGTGCGGCAGGCGCGCCCGCACCGGCGCAGGCGGCGGCCCCGGCACCGGACCAAGCGGCGGCCCCAGCACCGGCCCCGGCCCCGGCCCAGCACCGGAGACGGACCCCGAAGCCGTCGCGGTGGTCGGCCTCGGCGGTCACCGAACCGGTCGGCGACCGGGCGTCGCCCTTCCCTCAGTGCGCGTGATGATGCTCGTGGTCGTCCCCGTGGTCGTGGCCCGGGGGACGTCGCGCCAGGGCCTGGGTGCGCGTGCTCACTTCGTCCGTGGACACGACGCACAGGCCGACGAGCACGTCCTCCAGGGCGGCCAGCCAGAGCTGGTAGTAGCGATAGGGCTCGTCCCGGGTGAAAGCGGTCTCCCAGGCCGCGATCCGGGCGATCAGCGCGTCCTGGAATCGCGGCCAGGTGAACGCGCCTGCCTCGTACAGGCTGACGGCCATGGCGAAGGCGCGGCCCTCCCATGGCTCGGCGAACACCAACTCGCCGTTGCGGCGCGGTGGTGCGGCCGGGCCCTCGATGTCCAGTGGCGCGGTCATGGCGCCGCCACCTTGGCCACGCCGACCATCGCGTCCCGGGTCACCAGCGGCACGAGTTGTTCTTCGGACAGGTGCTCGGTGCCGGCCGGACGCTCGGGCAGTACGAACCAGCGCACCTCACTGGTGGAGTCGTGGACGGTGATCCGCACGTCGTCGCCGAGTTCGAGTCCCATCTCGGACAGCACCGTGCGGGGCTCCTTCACCACGCGTGCGCGGTAGGCAGGGTCCTTGTACCAGCTCGGCGGCAAGCCGAGCACCGGCCACGGGTAGCACGAGCACAGGGTGCACACCACCACGTTGTGGGTGGTCGCGGTGTTCTCCACAACGACGATGTGCTCGCCCTGCGGCCCCGAGAAGCCGAGCTCCTTGATGGCCGCCGTGCCGTCGTCGAGCAGCCGCCGCCGGTACTCCGGGTCGGTCCAGGCCCTGGCGACGACCTTGGCGCCGTTGAGCGGGCCCACGTTGGTCTCGTAGGTGGTGATCACCCCGTCCATCACCTTCGGGTCGATCAGGCCCCGTTCGGTGAGCAGTTGTTCGAGCGCCTCGGTGCGCAGGGCCACGGGAAGGGTCTCGTCCGGCCCGGCATTGGTGGCGGTCATGAGGTGGTCTCCAGGTAGCTCTCGAACAGCTCGGCGGTGAGCGCGAAGGGTTCGGCGTCGGCGCCCCACAGCTCGCGTGAGGCGAATCGCACCGAGTAGACGTGCTGCGGATGCTCGCCCTGGAAGTGGGCGTTGGTGTCCGGCAGCACGAAAGCGGGCTGGACGATCTCGACGATCCCGGTGTGTCCCCGTACGTAGCCCGGCAGCCGGGTGTGGCCGGGCACCGGCATGGCCTTGGCCCGTACACGCTCGCCGACAGCGAAGGCAGGCGGGGTGGCCACGGAACGCAGCGAGCCCTCGGCGGTCGGCGCGTAGTCGGGTACCGCGGGCTCGGGGACCGGCGGCTCCGCCACGTGTTCGCCCCGTAGGTTGCGGGCGCGGGCGTCGATGGCGCCCGGCGCCAGGATGGCGCTGTCGGTGAGCATCAGCTCCGCGCCGTTGAGCCATCGCCCGTAGTAGCCGTCGTCCAGGTAGGCGGCTCGGTCCAGACGCTCGAGCGCGTGCCGGAAGGCGTCCAGGTTGACGCCGCCGTACGCGATACGGCCGGAGAGACTCGCCAGCGCGAAGGCCCGGCCCTGCCAGGGCTCCTCGAAGACCGGCTCATCGCGCCTCGGCGGATGAACGGGACCCCATCCCGGGGTACCGCCCATGTCGGCAATCCCCTCCACGACACCACTCCCCGAATGACCACATAACGGGCTAGACGCCCGAATCGTATACGCCAGGTGGCATCCGTGCCGCGATGACGGCGCCTCGCGTACGCCGGTGCCGCGCCCCGGCACTGTTCCGTACTCTGGCGGCATGCGCATGCGCCCCACCTTGAGCTGGACCCCCGCCGAGGACCTGCCGCCGGGCAGCACGGATCTGGAACCGGTCGCCGATGCGCTGAGCACCGGCGGTGTGCTGGTGCTCAGCGGGGCGGGCATCTCCACGGAGTCGGGCATCCCCGACTACCGGGGCGTGGGCGGGAGCCTGAGCCGGCATACCCCGATGACCTACCAGGACTTCACGGCCGACGCCCGGGCCCGGCGCCGGTACTGGGCCCGCAGCCACCTCGGCTGGCGCACCTTCGGCCGCGCCCGTCCCAACGCCGGGCACCGGGCCGTGGCCGGGTTCGCACGGCATGGCCTGCTCTCGGGGGTGATCACCCAGAACGTCGACGGCCTGCACCAGGCCGCCGGCAGCGAGGGCGTCGTGGAACTCCACGGAAGCCTGGACCGGGTCGTCTGCCTTTCCTGCGGCGCGTTCAGCCCGCGCCGCGAACTCGCCCGGCGGCTGGAGGAGGCCAATGTGGGCTTCGAGCCGGTGGCCGCCGGAATCAACCCGGACGGTGACGCCGACCTCACCGACGAACAAGTCGGGGACTTCCGCGTGGTGCCCTGTACGCTCTGCGGCGGCATCCTCAAACCGGACGTGGTGTTCTTCGGCGAAGCCGTTCCGCCGCGGCGGGTCGAGCACTGCCGTGAGCTGGTCCGTGAGGCGGCCTCGCTGCTGGTCCTGGGCTCCTCACTGACGGTGATGTCCGGGCTCCGGTTCGTCCGCCAGGCGGCCCGGGCCGGGAAACCGGTGCTGATCGTCAACCTGGACCCGACCCGGGGCGACCGGCACGCCGTCACCCGGGTCGCGCTCCCGCTGGGAACGGCCCTCACCGCCGTGGCCGGCCAACTGGGCATCCCAGGGACTGCCGGAGGGCCGTCCCAGCCTGGAAGCCCTGCGTGAGAACGGCTGGACGCCGGTGGACGTCGGACTTCACGGCCGGGCTCCCGCTCACAAGGAACCGGTCAGGAGTTGGAGAACGAGGCTGGTGACCGAGACCACGGCCCACAGGCAGGCACCGAGGATGAGCGGTCGGGGGCCGGTGCGGCGCAGGCTTGCGAGGTCGGTGGCCAGGCCCGTCGCGGAGAGCGCGACGGTGATGAGGAAGACCGACAGCTCGCCGAGTCCGTGGTGGGCGGCAGCCGGGATGAAACCCAGGCTGTTCGCCGTGGTCATCAGCAGGAAGCCGATCAGGAACCCGGGCACCAGCCTGGCCACCTGAAGCCGGGGACGGGCCGTGGCCTCCGCCGCGGCCCGGTTGCGGCGCCTCACCAGCCAGGCCAGTCCCAGGCAGATGGGGATGATCATGAGGCTGCGGGTGAGTTTGACGACGACCGCGTAGTCCGCCGCGGTCCGGCCGTAGCTGGTGGCGGCGGCGACCACTGAGGACGTGTCGTTGACCGCCGTCCCCGCGAAGAGGCCGAAGCTGTGCAGGCTCATCCCCAGGAGGTGGCCGAGCAGCGGGAAGGTGAGCACGGCGGCGATGTTGAACAAGAAGATGGTGGAGACCGCGTAGGCCACCTCGGCCCCGGCCGCGCCGATGACCGGGGCGGCCGCCGCGATCGCCGACGCGCCGCAGACGCCTGTGCCCACGCCGATCAGCGTGCGCAGGTCCCCACCGATCCCGAGCCACCGGCCGATGCCGTATGCGGCGGTCAGACAGACCACCAACGAGCCGATCATCACCGGAATCGAGCCGACGCCCACCTGGACGATCTGGGCCAGCGACAGTTGCGAGCCCAGGACGACGACCGAAACCGGCAGCACCCGCTTGCTCGCGAAGCCGATGCCGGGGCGCAACCGGGCTCCTGGCCTCACCAGGGCGGCCAGCAGCACACCGAGGACGATCCCGGCCACCGGGCCGCCGACGAGCGGGAACGTCTTCCCCACCGCCGTGCCCGCCACCGCGAGAGTCAGGACGAGGGCCAGACCGGGCAGGAAAGAGGCCACGGCGGGCCGGGACGCCCGCGCCGGTTCAGCGTCCGGCCGTGCAGCCGGTTCAGCCTCCGGCCGTGCAGCCGGTTCAGCCTCCGGCCGTGCGGGGACCGGACAGTCCAGATCTTCACTCATGACCTCGACTCTGATGTGCTCCGGACCACGGTTGTAGCCCCGAGATCGTGAGGAGGTCATAGCCAACGGGCATGACTGCCGACCGGGTCCGACCCATACCCTGGAGCTATGAGCCAGTTGCCGGATCTGGAATCACTGCGGCTGCTCGTCCTGATCGGGGACGTGGGGAGCCTGAGCGGTGCGGCGGCGCGGCTCGGTCTGACGCAGCCGTCGGCGAGCAAGCGGCTGTCCATGCTGGAGCGCAGGCTGGGCCTGGTGCTGGTGGACCGAACGCGGCGGGGATCGCGGCTCACCGACGCGGGCCGGGCCGTGGCGGGCTGGGCCCAGCGGGTCCTCCAGGAGGTGGAGGGGCTGCTGACCGGCACGGAGGCGCTGCGTACGAAGCGGGACGCCGAGTTGAGGGTGGCGGCCAGCATGACGGTGGCCGAATGTCTGATACCGGGCTGGATCGGCGAACTCCGCCGCACTCGGCCGGAGTTGTACGTCGGCCTCCACGTGACCAACAGCGAACACGTTCCGGATCTGCTCCGCAGCGGGGCGGTGGACCTGGGGTTCGTCGAGTCCCCGCGGGCCCCGGCAGGGATGTCCGCCCGGCGGGTCGCCCGCGACCGGCTGCTCGTGGTGGTCGCCCCGGGGCACCCCTGGACGCGCCGCCGTCGCCCGCTGAGCGTCGCCGAGCTCGTGGCCGCGCCGCTGGTGCTGCGCGAACGCGGATCGGGCACCCGCGAGACCCTGGACCAGGCTCTGCGCAAGGCCGGCGTGGGCGAACCGCTGCCTCTCCTGGAGCTGGGGTCGGCGACCGCCGTGCGCAACGCCGTGATCGCCGGAACCGGCCCGGCAGTGATCAGCGAGCTGGCGGTAGGGGCCGACCTCGCCGATGGCCGCCTGGTGTCGGTGGAGGTCGAGGGCATCGAACTGCACCGTGACTTGCGAGCTGTCTGGACTTCGGGACGCGTCCTCGTCGGCCCCGCGGCGGAGCTTCTGGCCGTGACGAGACGCCGCGGAAAGAAGGCATGAGGCGTCCGCGGGGCGCGATGCGAAGGTGCTCGGCCCACGGGCCGGTGACGCCAAGCGCGGCCCTGCCCCCAGCCGGCCTGTAGTGCGCAGGCACCAGGACGCGCGAGTGGCTGGTCCGGGTGCACCAGGGGAAGACGGCGGCGGAGGACGATGCCCGGCAGGGGCGCCGGAGGGAAGTGTGGGAGGCGCGTGAATCTCGCGCATTCCCCTTGCCTAGCGGTGTCTGGAGTGATCAACAGGTGGCGACATTTCTCTACCGGATCGGACGGTGGGCCTTCCGGCGGCGCCGTCTCGTGGGTGGTGTGTGGCTGGGTGTCCTGGTGGTGGCCGTGGTCGCCGCCGCCGTGGCGCCGGCCGGGGAGGAAGAGGACCTCTCCATGCCCGGCACCGAGTCGCAGCAGGCGTTCGACCTGCTGGACGAGCGCTTCCCACGGAGCAACTCCCAGGGTGCCGAGGCCCGCTTGGTGTTCCAGGCCCCGGACGGGCAGTTGGTGACGGCCAGTGAGAACAAGGCGGCCGTCGAGGACACGCTCGGCTCGCTGGACGGGGGCGATCAGGTCGCGTCGACCACCGACCCCTATGAGACCGGCGCTGTCAGCGAGGACGGCACCATCGCCTACTCCACGATCACCTACGCCGCGGACGCCGTCGACCTGACCGGGTCGACGAAGAGCGCCCTCGAGGACGCCGCGAGCCGGGCCCGGGGCGCGGGGCTGACCGTGGAGATCGGCGGCTCGGCCCTGGACGCGGAAGAGGAGCCGGGCGGTACGACGGAGATCATCGGCGTGGCGGTGGCGGCGGTGGTGCTGGTCCTCGCCCTCGGGTCCCTGGTCGCGGCCGGATTGTCGCTGCTGACCGCCTTCGTGGGCGTGGCCATCGCCTTCGGCCTGGTCTCCGCGCTGGCCGTGCCGCTGGGCCTGACGTCCACCGTCGCCATCCTGGCGCTGATGCTGGGGCTGGCGGTCGGCATCGACTACTCGCTCTTCATCACCTCCCGCTTCCGCGACGAGCGCGCCCAGGGCAGCGAGCCGGAGGAGGCCGCCGGCCGGGCGGTGGGCACGGCCGGATCCGCCGTCGTCTTCGCCGGCGCGACCGTCTTCATCGCCCTGGTCGGGCTGGGGGTCGTCGGAATCCCCGAACTCACCAAGATGGGCATGGGCGGCGCGGGCGCCGTGGCGCTTGCCGTACTCGTCGCGCTGACCCTGGTCCCCGCGCTGTTCGGCTTCTTCGGCCGCCGGATACTGTCCCGCGCCGTCCGCACGGCACACTCGTATCGCCGGTCGGGAAGCGAGCGCCCGCACCCGGTGCCCACCGCGGCCGGCCGGGCCGGGCTCGCCACCCGCTGGGCGCGGTTCGTGCTGCGCCGGCCGGCCGCCGTGCTGCTGATCGCCGGACTCGGTCTCGGCGCCGTCGCCGTACCGGCACTGAGCCTCGAACTCGGGCTGCCCGGAGACGAGTCCAAGTCGGTGGAGACCACCCAGCGCCGTGCCTACGACCTGCTGTCGACAGGCTTCGGCCCCGGCTTCAACGGCCCGTTGACCGTGGTCGTGGACGCCTCGGAGTCCGCGGACACCCGGGCCACCACGGACCTGGTCGTCAAGACCCTACGGGGAGTGGACGGGGTCGCGTCGGTCGGTGATCCGGTTCTCAGCCGGACCGAGGACACGGCCGTCCTCACCGCCGTCCCGCGGACCGCGCCGAACAGCGGCGAGACCAAGGACCTGGTGCACGCGATCCGGGGCGCGGTCTCCGGTGTCGAGGCCGACACGGGCGCCGACATCCTGGTGACCGGCACCACCGCGATGAACATCGACATCTCCGAAGCCATGTCCGACGCCCTCATCCCCTATCTGACCGTGGTCATCGGCCTGGCGGTGCTCCTGCTGACGGTGGTCTTCCGCTCGGTCCTGGTCCCGGTCAAGGCCGCGCTCGGCTTCCTGCTGTCGGTGGGTGCCGCCTTCGGCGTCCTCGTCGCCGTCTTCCAGTGGGGCTGGGCGGCAGACCTGGTCGGCATCGAGCAGACCGGACCGGTCATGTCGCTGATGCCGATTCTCATCATCGGCATAGTGTTCGGTCTCGCCATGGATTACGAGGTCTTCCTCCTCACCCGGATGCGGGAGGTCTACGTCCATGGCGCGTCCCCCGGCGAGGCGGTCGTGGGCGGTTTCCGGCACAGCGGACGTATGGTGGCCGCGGCGGCGATCATCATGGTCAGCGTGTTCGCCGGATTCATCGGGATGAGCAGCCCGACCATCCAGACGATGGGTGTCGGCCTGGCCGCCGCCGTCGCCTTCGACGCCTTCGTGGTCCGGATGGCGATCGCACCCGCGGTCCTGGCACTGCTCGGCCACCGGGCCTGGTGGCTGCCCCCTATCCTGAACCGTGTGCTGCCGAATGTGGACATCGAGGGCGAGAAACTGAGCAGGCATGTCCCGGCCTCCGCGACCGTGCCGGACGCGGCGGTGCCGCGGCTCCCCGTCGGCCGGGACCGGCACTGAGCCGGCCATGACGAACACGGGTGGCGGTGGCCCGCGACCACGCGGCACGTGGTGGCGGGAGGCAGCGATCACGGCGACGGCGTTCGCGCTCTGTCTGCTCGGCGGCGTGGTGCGGGAGGACGGCAGCACGCTGTCACCGCCGCCTGCCGCCGCCTACGTCATCGCCGTGGTGTCCTGTGCCGTGCTGCCGGTGCGGCACCGGGCGCCCCTGGCCGCCATGGCGGTCACGACCGCGAGCGGCATGCTGGTGCCGCCGTTGGGTCTCCTGCTGAGCCCGCTCATCGTGGCCCCCGCCGTGATCACCGCCTACTCGCTCACCGTGCGCACCGCACGGCACGCGGTGAGCGCGGTGTCGCTCACCTCCGCGGCGCTGCTGGTCGCCTCCGCCCCCTTGTTCGGGGCCCTCTCGTGGAAGGACGCGAGCAGGGTGGCAGCGGTGGCGGCGTTCCCGCTGGTGGCCGGCGTACTCGGGCACTCGGTGCAGAACCGGCGGGCCTACCTGGCGGCCGTGGAGGAGCGGGCCCGGCGGGCCGAGAAGAGCCGGGAGAGCGAGGCGCGCCGGAGAGTGGCCGAGGAACGGGTGCGCATCGCCCGGGAACTGCACGACCTGGTGGCCCATCAGATCACCCTGGCCAACGCGCAGGCCACGGTCGCCGCCCACCTCTTCGACGCCCGTCCGGAGCAGACCCGCACGAGCCTGAAGGAGCTCGTCGAGACCACCGGCCACGCGCTCGACGAACTGCGGGCCACGGTCGGTCTGCTGCGTCAGTCCGGGGACGCGGCCGGGCCCGCCGAACCGGCGCCCGGCCTGTCCCGGCTTCCCACACTCCTCGAGTCCTTCCGCCGCGCGGGTCTGGAGGTGTCGGTGCACCAGGAGGGCACGGCCAGGCCGCTGCCGCCGGGAGTGGACCTCACCGCCTACCGCATCGTCCAGGAGGCCCTGACCAACGTGACCAAGCACGCCGGTACCGGTAGCGCCCGGGTGCGCCTCGCCTGGAACCGCGTTTCCGTGACCATCACCGTCGCCGACGACGGAGGGGGAGCCGGTACGGCGCCGACCGCGTCCACGGGACCGAGTGCGGCCACGGTGCCGGACCGTTCGCCCGGTTACGGTCTGATCGGGATGCGTGAACGTGCCACCGCGGTCGGGGGACACCTCTCCGCGGGCAGGCGCCCGGAGGGCGGCTTCCTCGTCTCCACCCAGCTGCCTCTCCGGCCCGCCAAGGACACGACGCGGAGGACTGACGGAGCGACAACCATGGAGGGGCGGATGGCCGACGGAGCGCCGGACGACGGACGGACGGGCGACGGAGAGGCCGGGGGTGCGCCGTGACGCTCCGGGTGCTGCTCGCCGACGACCAGGCCCTGCTGCGCGGTGCCTTCCGGATGCTTCTCGACAGTGCCGACGACATCACCGTGGTCGGCGAGGCCGCCGACGGCAGGGAGGCGGTGAGACTCACCCGGGAGCTGCGCCCGGATGTGGTGATCATGGACATCCGTATGCCCGAGGTGGACGGTCTCACCGCCACGTCGGAGATCTGCGCGGACCCGGAACTGCGTGCCAGCCGCATCCTGATCCTCACCACGTACGAGACCGACGAGTACGTCGCTCAGGCGCTGCGCGCGGGGGCCGGCGGCTTCATCGGCAAGGGCATCGGGGCCGAGGACCTGCTGGACGCCGTGCGTACGATCGCCGACGGCGACACTCTTCTGTCCCCCGCCGCGACCCGCTCCTTGGTCGCCCGTTTCCTGGCCACACCGGACGACGCCCCGCGGCACCACCCCGAACAGCTCGCCGTGCTCACCCCGCGCGAACGCGAGATGGTGGCTCTGGTCGCGACCGGCCTGTCCAACCAGGAGATCGCCGAGCGGATGTTCCTGAGCCCCTTCACCGTCCGCGCCCACGTACAGCGCGCCATGACGAAGCTGGAGGCCCGCGACCGGGCGCAACTCGTCGTCATCGCCTACCGGACGGGCCTCGCCCACGCCGCCCCCGACGGCGGCACCGGCCGCCTGTCGTAGTCCGACACCGGGGCCGGTCACGGCATCGGGGCGCATTCGGGCAGCGTAAGGGCCGAGTGGGCCGGTCGTGCTGTCGCGGAGGGCATGGTGACGAGGTCGCGCAGCATGGTGTCGCGTTGCTCCAGGGCCCGCGCCGTGGTGGGGAAGAGCGTGGCCGCGCCGTTGTCGACCAGGGCCTGATTCATGGCGACGAACTCGCGAATGTCGCGTTCGTAGGCGGCGAAGGCCGCGGTGTGGTCCCGGTGCGTGGCCAGGGCGTTGGCGAGCATGTAGGCACCGACCAGCGCAAGGCTCGAGCCTTGTCCGGTGAGGAACGACGGGGCGTACGCGGCGTCGCCGACGAGCGCGACGCGGCCGCTGGACCAGCGGGGCATACGGATCTGACCGGCCGTGTCGAAGAACAGGTCGTCCGCGTCGCGCATGGCGTTGACCATGCCAGGGACCTCCCATCCCGCGCCCGCGAAGACCGTGGCGACCAGGTCCCGCTGGGCGTCGGGGTTCCGGAGGGCATCGAACGGCGGTTCTGGTCGGTGGAAGTTCAGGAAGGCGTGCAGCTCGTCGTGGTCCCCGACGGCGTAGAGGGCCGCGGCTCTCCCCGGGGTGTTCCACAACACGAGCTCGCGGGAGAGCCCGAAGGTGTTCGGCATGGTGAAGATGGCGAAGCAGTAGCCGAGGTAGCGGTGGAACTGTTCTTCGGGGCCGAACACGGACTCCCGGGTGTGTGAGTGCATCCCGTCGGCGCCCACTACCAGGTCGAACGTGCGCCGTTGCCCACTGCGGAAAGCGACGTCGACCCCTTGTCCGGACTGGTCGAGGGTGTCGATGCAGTCGTCGAACAGGAATTCCACGTCGTCGCGGACCTTTCCGTAGAGGGCCGTGGCCAGATCCCCACGACGCACCTCGAGGTCCTGTCCCTCGACACCGCCGGCGACGGCGCTCGGGCTGAGCGAGGCCACTTCTCTGCCGTCGGCGCCGAGGAAAGTGCAGCGACGCGAGTCGATGTGCGCGTCCCGCAGTCGCGGCAGTATCCCCATCCGCCGGACCACCTCTGTCGCGGTACCGCGGACGTCGATCGGGTAACCACCGTCGCGCAGCGCGCCTGCCTTCTCCACCACCGTGACCGCGCATCCGGACCGGTGCAGCCAGTACGCGAGGGCGGGTCCGGAGATACTGGCCCCGGAGATCAGAACCGTGCGCTTCGGTGTCATGCCTGGACTCCTTTGTTCGTGTTCTTCGTGATACGGACAACGAGCAGTGACAACGCGGCGATGAGGCCGGCGAAGGCGAAACCCGTGACGAAGGCCGATTCGGCCGGCCGGCCCGTCATCGGGTCGGCCCCGGCGTCGAGGATCGCGCCGCCGGCCTGGGCGCCCAGGGCGACGCCGATCACGCGTGTCACCACGAGCAGGCTGGTGGCGATGCCGGTGTCCCCGGTCTCGACGGCGGTCGCGGCGCCGGCGAGCAACGCCGTGGTACCGACGCCCGCGGCGAACGCGGTCAGCACCTTCGCGAGGACGAGCTGCCATGCCGCGGTGTGCAGCGACGCCAGGGCGATCATCGTGGCCGCCGTGACGACGGTGCCCACGATGACCACGGCACGCGGGCCGAAACGCCGCGCCGCGACCCCGCCGACCGAATCGCTCACCGCCCCGGCGACGGCGCCGGGCAGCAGGAACAGTCCGATGTCGGTGGTGCCGGCTCCGAAGCCGTACCCGTCGGCCGATACCGCGAACAGCTGCGGGAGCAGAAAGATCACCATCCCGGAACTGATGGTGATGACGAAGGTGAACACGCACGCGTTCCACATCGCGGGCTGTGCCAGCATGCGGAGATCGACCATCGGCGAGGCGGCCCGGCGCTCGACGACGACCCATCCGGTCGCGAGGGCGGCCACGGCCACCGTGAGGGCACCGACCGCGAGCGGCGGCAGGTCGCCGCTCGTCACCTTCACGATCCCGATCATGAACGCGAGCAACGTGCCGCTCAGCAGAACCACGCCGGGCCAGTCGATCCTGTTGTCCGATGGGATCGGCGGATCATGCGGCATCAGCCGAGCCACGACCACCGTCGCCGCGATGATCGCGACCGTCGGCAGCGCGAACATCCCGTGCCAGGACACTCCTTCCGCGATCGGCCCGGCAAACAGCGTTCCCACCATGCCGCCGCCCGTGAAGAGCGCGACGACCAGCCCGATCGCCACCTGTGACTCTCCTGCCGGAAGGTGTTTGCGCACCAGGATGAAGGAGAGGGGCAGCGCACCCACCATGACGCCCTGCAATACCTGACCGAGCAGCAACACCGGCAGGTTCGGCGCCAGGCTGGCCAGCAGACCACCGGCCGAGACCACGGCCATCAGCCGGACCAGCACCCGCTTTCCGCCGTAGCGGTCGCCGAGTTTGCCCGCGACGGGTGTGACGACCGCGCCGGTGATGAGTAACGTATTGCCGACCAGTGCCCCTTCGGCAGGACTGACCCCCAGCTCGCGTTGGAGCAGCGGGAGCGCAGGCTCCACCACTGACTGAAGGGCGCCGAGGGCGAGTGCCAAGATGCCGAGGGCACCGATCGGCAGCCTCCCGATGCGGACCGGGGAAACCACAGCTTCGGACATGGACGTCCTTTTCATCCGGGGGGAATGCGCGAGGTTCACGCGCCTCCCACACTTCCCTCCGGCGCCCCTGCCGGGCATCGTCCTCCGCCGCCGTCTTCCCCTGGTGCACCCGGACCAGCCACTCGCGCGTCCTGGTGCCCGCGCACTACGGGCCGGCCGGGGGCAGGGCCGCGCTTGGCGTCACCGGCCCGTGGGCCGAGCACCGGGCCGCCGCCCCCGTATGGCCCGGTGGGCGCGGAGCGGTCAGCGCACCGTCAGGCGCCGCAGGCGTGGAGTCGCCGCATGCGCCGACCCGTCGACCTCGAGGCTGACGTAGCGGGCCGTCTCGGAGGCGGTCAGCCGGCGCACGCGGCCCCGGCCGGTGAGGGTCCCGGCGTCCCGGTAGGTGATGCCGTCCGTGCTGAAGCCGACCTTCGCGTCCGGCGCCGCGTCCGCCGTCCACTCGGTCTCCACCCGGCGGACCGGGCGGGCCGCGCCGAGGTCCACGACCATGCGGCCGCGCGGGCCCGGCTGCCACGCCGTGCGGGCGTCGCCGTCCACCGCCGCCGCGGGGTCGGACATGCCCTCCGGCAGCGGGCTCGTGGGGAAGACGGTCCTGCCGAGGGCCAGGTCGTCGAGCGGGTGGGCGGCCGCGCCGTCCAGGACGACGGTGATCGTCCGGCCCGCTGTGACGACGGCGACCTTGCTGCGTCCCTGGGCCCGGACGCGCAGGGTGCAGGAGGCCCCGGACAGGCGCACGGTCGCGCCGTCGACCACCTGGACCCGCAGGCCCGACGGCAGGCGTCGGCTCGTGACGGGGGTGAGCGTGAAGCGCGGGGGCAGCACGACCGCCGTGGCAGCGGGCAGCGCGGCCTCGAAGACTGTGCCGTCGGCGGTCAGGCTCTGCGTGCCCTCGAAGACCACCGTGTCCGTGCCGGTGCTCGGGATCGCGATCCGCGTCCTGACGGGCTCGCCGGAGAGGTTGAACAGGGTCAGGTGCCCATCCGTCAGCGTCGTGCGCACCGCGGTGGCCTCCGCCGTGGGTGCGGTCCCCCGGGCGATCGCGCGCAGCTTCCCGGCCGACGTGCCGGGGAAGCCCTCGACGAGGAGAGGGGCCGCCGGGCCGTCGCCGAGGACGATCGTGTCGTCGTAGACGCCGATCGGGTTCCGGCCGTCACGCACCACGAGCCCGGCGCGTCCCTCGACGTCGAGCCAGCCGCCGCGGCTGCTCACCGCCGGCCTCGGCCCGGTCGCCAGATCTCTCCAGTTCCGGCCGTCCGTGGAACCCTGGATGCGGTAGGCGCGACCGGCCGCCGATTCCCAGCGCAGGGTGACCCGGTCGATCCGGCGCTCGGCGCCGAGGTCCACGGCCAGCCAGCTGTCGGCGCGCGGACGGTCGGCCTTCGACACCGCCCAGCGGGTGGCGGCGTCGCCGTCGACCGCGAGCGGCGCGCCGTACCCGGCGTCGGCCGACGAGGCGGTGGCGGACCCGCCGCGCGCGAGGTCCGCGCCCTGGGCGCCGTCGCGCACCTCGAAGGCGTACAGGGAGTACCCGTAGGCCGGGTCGGGCCGCACGCCGAGCATGCGGACGTGGCGCACCGTCGTGGGGGTGAAGCCGAGGTCGTCGACCCGTCCGGCGGGTTTGTCGGTGGAGGTGTCGCGGGCGCGGACGGTCGCCTCGCCCTCCTCGAAGCGGTAGGTGCGCGTGCCATCGAGCCCCGGCATGCCGGGCATGGTCAGATTGTGCACGTCGAGGTGGCCCTCCGCGTCGGCGGTGCCACCGCTCGCGTAGACGATCGAGCCCGTCGGGAGCGTCGCGAACCCGGCCCAGCCGCCGTCGAGGCGCAGGAGCGTCGCGCTGCCGTCGAAGCCGTCGCGCGGGGACTCGTAGACGCGCACGGTACGGCCCTTGACCTTCGCGGCGGTGGCGGGCAGGAACATCGGGGTCGCGCCGCTGAGCCGGAACAGCCAGTCGTCGTGGGCCGGTTGCCAGGCGAACTTCACGAACCCGGGCTTCGTCACGGCACCGGCCCACGCGGCCCGCGACTGGTGCGACACCAGTCCTGGGCCGGTCCCGAAGTCCGTGACACCGGAGGCCCTCGCGAAGAGTTCCTCGCGCGACAGCGCCTCGACGGGCCGCCCGGACGCCGCCGCCCACACGTGCAGCAGGTAGCTGATCGCGATCTCGGCGCGTGCCTCCGGCTCGTACTTCGGCTCCCCCGAGAACTTCGCCATCCGGTGCTCGGGCGGGTACTGCTGGTATGCCTCCAGCCGCGACGCCAGTTCCTGCTCCGCACGCGCCGCGGCCTGGTCGCGCATCACCTGGGAGAGGAAGGCGAGCGGGATGACGTCCCTGCCGTAGAGGTGCTCGCGGTCGTTGACCATCGGCATCAGCGGTTCGCCCGCGTCGCTCATGACGCCCAGCAGCGTGTGCCACAGCGGCTGGGCGTTCGGCTGCCGCGCGAGAACCTGCGGGAGGGGGCGTCCGGCGGCCAGGAAGTGCGCGGCGTTGCGGCCGGAGGTGCGCCACAGCTCCTCTTGGTAGTGCGGGCCGAAGGAGCCGTGGTTCTCGACGATGAAGGTGTCGTACAGGTTGCGGGCGGTGTTCTCGGAGACGGGGACGCCGTCCACGCGGGCGGGGTTGGCGAGGTCGGCGGGCGGCAGCCCCGCCTCGTTGCGTGACCAGATGCCGTACCACGTGGCCCAGTCGGCGGCGCGGCGGTCGTCGTGGGCCCACGCGAGCGCCGGTGCGAGGGTCTGCGCGTACAGGCCCATCTCTTCCAGCTTGGTGTCGCCGACGTGTCCGCCGCTCAGGCCGTTCGGCGTCCAGTCGCCCGAAGCGGGGTCGTCGCCGCTGCCCAACGACACCGTGTACGCGGCCTGTTCGCGGACGATGGTCTCGATGTTCTGCTGCGTCGCGGTGTCGAGGTCCTTCCACAGCAGCCGGGCGGCGAGGACGAAGTACGACTGGAAGGTGGTGTCGAAGAAGAGCTTGCGGCCCCACTCGCTGCCGCCGGTGAGCCGGTTCGACGCGGCGAAGTGACGGATGGTGGCGAGCGTGCGCCGCTCGAGGGTCTCCCGGTCGATGCCCGCGCGCGCCGCGTCGTAGGTGCCGTGGGTGAGCAGGACCGCGTTGCCGAGGACCACGGCGAACCCGAAGTCCTTGGCCCGGTAGTGGCCCTGGGCCTCGTCCCACTGCGTCTCGGACCACCGGGTGTGGTCCGAGAGCACCCGCAGGTAGGTGGCCGCGACGGGGTCGGGCGGCGGGTCCGTGCGGCCCCGCGCCGCGTGGGCGCACGCGGCTCCGGTGAGCGGGGGCAGGGCGGCCAGCGCGCCCGTGAGACCGGCGAGGTGCAGGAAGCGGCGGCGGTCGAGGGGCGGGAATGGGTGCGACACGGAGCGATACCTCGGAGGAGTAGACAACGTTGTCAGAAGCGGGATGCCGCACATTCTTCGGCGGTCCCGGTCCGCGCGTCAACGGGTGCGACGTCAGCCGTTCACCGGTTTTCGCGGGGTACTACGGCGTTACATCCGGGTCCTCAGCCACCTCAGCTTCGCCGCCGCCTGGTACGGCCCGCCGCCCTCGTGGCCGTTGAAGTCGTATACCTCGATGGACTTCTCCTCGTGGGCCCAGGCGTTGAAGGCCGCGAACACGGTGGAGGGCGGGCACGTCTGGTCCTCGAGGGCGGTGGAGAAGAGCGCGGGCGCCCGGCCACGAGCGGCGAAGTGGACGCCGTCGAAGTAGGAGAGGGTGCGCAGCGCTTCTTCGGTGCGACCGCGATGCGTGCGGAGGAAGAGGCCGATCTCCCGGTACGGGCCCGAGTCCGTCAGAGTGGTGGCGCGCGGGAAGTCGCACAGGAACGGCACGTCCGGGGCGACCGCCAGCAGGTCGGGGACCAGCCCTCCCACCGCTATGGAGATGCCTCCCCCCTGGCTCTCCCCGATGACCGCCGTACGGGAGGCGTCGGTGAGGGGATGTGTGCGGGCGGCCTCCACCGCCCGCACGGCATCCGTGAACACCCGCCGGTAGTAGTGGTTCCCGGGCGCGTCGATCCCGCGGGTCATGAATCCCGGGTAGGCGGGGGCGGCGCCCACCGGGTCCGGAGTGCCGCCACCGCCGCCCCAGCCGCTGCCCTGGCCGCGGGTGTCCATTACGAAGTGCGCCCGGCCGGTGGACGCCCAGAGCAGGTGCTCGTGGGGCAGTCCCCGCCCGCCTCCGTACCCCACGAACTCCACGACGAGGGGCACCGGCTCGGCGACCGCCGCGGGCAGCGTCAGCCAGCCCTTCACCGGGTGACCGCCGAAACCGGCGAACGTGGCGTCGTACACCCGCACGGTGCTGAGGCCCGTGTCGACGGGCTCGAAGCGGGCGTCGAGGTCGTAACTCCGGGCCTCCGTCAGCGTGGCGGACCAGAACGCGTCGAAGTCGTCCGGTTCGGCGGAGGCGCCGCGGTAGCGGTGCAACTGTTCGCGTGGAAGGTCGAAGAGTGCCATGCGGGACCGCTTTCCCCAGGAGGACGGATGGTCGTGCGGTGGGTACCCGGTGCCGGCGGGGACCGTGTCTACCCCCGGGCCATCGCGATGGATCCGGCGAGGCGTTCACCCGCTTCGTAGATCATGTACGGGACGCCGTGGTCCGTGCCGAAGGAGGGGGCCGCGGCCCGGCCGTTCTCGGGTGCCGACGAGCGGGAGTTGTAGAAGACGCCGAGGTGGTTGCGGAGCGAGAAGTCCTTGCCCACCTCGGTGATCATGATGTCGCCGCCGCTGGACTTGTCCTTGTTGTAGACGACGAACGCGGAGCCGCCGCGGGTCAGCAGGTGCGGGCCGCCGACGTTGATCGCGCCGACGTCCGAGTGGCGCACCAGGGGCGTCTGGGCGAAGGTCCAGTCGCGGCCGTCCGCGGACCAGCCCCAGCCGATGTCCCGGTGGTTGGTGGTGTTGTTGGTCATGAACAGCATGACGTAGTGGGCGCCGCGGGAGGGCAGGTTGTGCCGGAACACCCGGGCGTAGGACGTCTCGGTGGTGCCGGCGGGCATCATGGACGTGGTCAGGACCACCTTGTCGTAGGTGAAGTGGATCCCGTCCTTCGAGCGGGCGAGGCGGGTGGTGGTGTTCTCGCCGTGGAAGTACAGCCAGAACTCCTTGACGTCCTCCTTCCACAGCACGTGCGGCGAGGAGACGTGGCTGACGGAGTAGTGGGGGTCCCATCTGTTCGACACGATGGGGTTCTTCGGGTACTCGGTGAACGGGCCTTCCAGGGAGTTGCCGTAGGCCAGGCAGATGCCGCCCGGCGCGTCGTGCGGCGCGTAGTAGAGGTAGTACCGGCCCAGGGGGTTGGCCAGCTTGTCGTACACCCCGCGGATCGTGGGGAAGATGATCTCGCCCGTCGGGTTGTACTTCAGCTTCGACGGGGTGAGCAGCGTGCGGACGTAGCTGTAGTCCGGGAATCCGCCGGGCGCGGCCGAGGCGGACGGCGTGGCCGAGGCGGACGGTATGGCCGGCCCGCCGACGGTGAGCGCCGCGCCGGACAGGGCGCTGGCGCGCAGGAACATACGGCGGTCGAGGCCGGATTGCGGTTCGGACATGATCGGCTCCTTGGGTCGGACACTGCGGGTTCGGTGGCTACGGGGTCGGGTGGCCACGGGGTGGGGTGGCCACGGGGCCGGGTGGTTGCGCGGGTCGGTCGAGGCGTGGGTCGGGTCGCCTTTGGTCACAGCTCCGTGAAGGCGGTGACGCACAGGCCGCCGAAGGCCACGGCCCACACGTACGGCAGGGTGCGCAGCATCACCTGGTGCGGGGAAACGCCCGCGTACTGGGCGCTCCACACGGTCTGGGTGCTGGTCGGGTCGGACACGCCGAAGACCTGGTTGTACGAGGCGGTCATGCCGAGGACGGCGACGGCCGGGTAGATGCCGGTGGCGACGAGGACACCCGCGATGCCGGCGCCGAGGCCGAAGACGTTCAGGGGACCGCGGAACAGGCACAGCGGCACCAGCAGGGTGAAGACGAGGATGAACAGGACGGTGTTCTGCGGGCTGACGGCCTTGACGAGGGGCTGCAGGGCGTCGACGGCGCCGGGCAGCTTCACCGCGGCGAGCAGGATGCCGATGGCCACGAAGAGGGTGATGGGCGGGGCGGCCACCTCGAATCCGCCGTAGAGGGTGCGCAGCAGGCGGCGGTTCATCTCCCGCGGCCGGGTCGTCGTCACCAGCGCGTACAGCACGCCGCCGAGCAGCGAGGGGATGATGGCCACGTCCAGGCCGAGGGCGAGGGTGAGCGGGACCGCCGGGGTGAGCAGGGCGTACCAGGGGGCGTCGCCGAGCCGCCGGCGGCGGTCGCCGCGCGAGGGCCGGGCCCGCACCGACTTCAGGGACCAGGTGTGCTCGACGCCACGGCGCCGGGACTCCACGAGGACGTAGGCGACGGCGGCCACCAGGGCGAACGGGAACAGCTTCACCATGAAGCCGCGCACCGTGTCGATGGGCAGGTCCAGTGCGGTGGAGAAGAACTGCCACACCGGCAGTTCGAAGGGCACGCCGACGGCGATCCCCATGAGGATCGTGCCCGCCGCGGTCACCTTGGGGATGCCGACCGCGATCATCGCGGGGATGCCGATCAGACCGGCGAGCATCGCGGCGGGCGCCGATCCGGTCACGGTGCCGACCAGGGCGGACACGGCGAGCACGCCGAGAGCGACGAACACCGGCCGGTCGCCGCCGAATTCGACGATCTTGCGGACCAGGGTGCCCGCGATGCCGGTCTCCTCCAGGAGCTTGCCGAGCCACGAGCCGAGCAGGATCGCGATCATCGTGGCGGCGAGCGCGGGCGCGCCCTCCTGGAGCACCGTGTCGAGCACGCCGCCCTTGCCGGACAGTGGCGCGTCCGCCAGGAACGCGATCACCACGGCGAGCAGCACCAGGGCGAACGCCGTGGGCAGCTTGCGGCTGAGCATGGCGGCGACTCCCGCCGCCATGACGAGCAGAATGACGACACCCATCGTTCAGTTCTCGCTTTCCGAGGACACGGCGGCGGCGAGCGCCTCCGTGAGCAGCAGGGGGCTGCGGCCCAGGCCGCAGGCGGCCTGGGCGTAGGCGTGCGCGGCGATCTCGTCCGCGCCCGCGACGTACGCGTACAGGCGGCGCCGCCCGAGTCGCAGCGTCGTGTGGCCCAGCGCCCGTTTGAACTCGGCGCGCACCGCGGCGTGGTGGAACCAGGCGTGTGCCCGCTCGTGGGCGAGGGCGGCGGCGCGCACCGACCCTTCCGGGAACAAGTGGCGCCAGCCGCGCTCGGCGACCAGCCGCTCGGCGCGCTCCACGGTGTCGGCGTACACCTCGACGACCGGCGGCCGGGACCGGTACCGGGCCAGCAGCCCGGCCTCCAACCCGCCGTCCCGTTCGACGACCCGGACGGTCTCGGGCCGCGGGGTCATCCGGCGGCCGAACTCCGTTGCCGCCAGGGCCCAGTGGCGCAGCAGCGCGGGATCGCGGTCCTCGTGCGTGGGGGTGCCCGCGAGGAGGCACACCGCGAGGTCCAGGTCGTGGTCGTCGTTCATGTCCGGGACTCCACGACGGCGACGACCGGCTCCCGGGGTCCGCGCGGACGCAGTTCGGTGCGGGCCAGCGCCAGCAGCGCCTCGGGGTCGAGGACGCCGGAGAGGTCCGCGATCCGGCCGCCGACCAGGAGCCGTACGGCGGGGGCACGCATTCCCCCGTCGCCGTAGGAGGTCGTGTCACGCACCAGTGCGGCCAGCGCCTCGCCGGACTCCTCGACGGTCATGGTCTCCACCCGGGCGTCCGGGGCACCGAGCCGCACCACGCCGTCCGCGTCGACCACGCGCACCGGGTGGCGGTCGGCCCGCAGCCGACGCCGCACCTCGGTGCCGTACACCGTGTACGCGTCCGTCCCCGCCAGCACTCGCACCCGTGCCTCCCGCGCCTTGAGGCTGGTGGCGGCGGCGCGCAGCCGCTCGTCCGCGTCGGCGCGGTGGGAGCGGTCCTGGGTGCGCAGTTCGGTGGCGCCCGTCGCGACCGCCCGGACGGTGTTGGTCTGCGGGTCGACGGTCACCTCCACCTCGACGCCGTCGGCGGCGGCGCCCTGGGCGACGACGGCCTGTTCGGCCTCGGCGCGCACCGCGAGGATCTGCTCCTGGGTGGCGCCGGGCACGATGCGCTCGACCTGTTCGCGCACCAGCGCCAGCGCCACCCCGATGGGGCTGATGACCTCGCTGTGCCGGGCGATGCGTCCTTCGAGCCCGGTGGAGGCGGCCAGATGCGGGGTCACCGCCGCCGCTCCCCCGCCGCCGCCCACGAGGAGGGCGGTGTCGCGGTCCAGGCGGTAGTCGTGGATCATCGCGTCCACCACCGTCTCGACCTGCTTGGTACCCGCGTCGAGCACCGCCCGTGCCGCGCCGGCCACGTCCGTGCCGAGCGCGGCGGCCAGCGGGGCGAGGGCGGCCCGCGCGACGTCCTGGTCGCTGCGCGCGAAGTCCCCCTCGCCGACCCGTCCGAGGGCGTTGGCCGCACAGGTCATCGTGACCGCGAAGCGGCCGCCGGCGGCGTCCAGGACCAGGTAGTCGTCGGGGTCGCCGTCCATCGGCCGGACCGTGGCCACCCGGGCGTCGCGCAGTTCGCCGGGCGAGGCGAAGCAGGCGTAGGGCAGGCCCGCGATGTGGGCGCTGCGCGGACCGACGCCGACCACCCGGCCGCCGGAGACCCGCACCATGGAGCCGCCGCCGACGCCGACCGTGCGGACGTCGAGCGCGTTCAGGTACGAGGTCTTGCCGAGGATCGTGGCGTGGCGCACCGCGACCCGGCCCCGCCGCACGACGCTGATGTCGGTGGAGGTGCCGCCCGTCTCCAGGAACACCCCCTCGCTGATCCGCTCCCGCATCAGCGCGCCCGCGACGCCCGCCGCCGGACCCGACAGGATCGTCAGGAGCGGGCGGCGGCGCATCTCGTCCAGGGACATGACGCCGCCGTCGCAGCGCATCACCATCAGCGGGGCCATCACACCGGCCTTCGTGATGGAGGCGTCCACCAGGTCGGCCGTCGCGAGCATCCGGGGCAGGATCGCGGCGTTGACCACCGCCGTCCGGGTCCGCTTGTGCAGTCCGTACATCGAGGTGATCTCGTGGGCGGCGGCCAGCGGCAGGCCCGTCGGCCGTGCGGCGTCGAGGACGGCCTGCTCGCCCTCGGGCCGGTCCACGCCGAACGGCTCGGTGGCGACGAGGACGTCGGCGCCGTCCGCGCGCACCCGCTCCACGGCCGCCAGCACCGCGGCCCCGTCGGAGGGGTCGGCCACGTGCGCGTAGGCCAGCGGGAGCCGCTTGCCGGGGGTGAGTTCGAGCTTGCCGAAGGAGGCGAGCCGCCGGGTGACCACCGCGCCGGGGCCGGCGCCGATCCCTATGAGGCCGACCTTGGCGACGTCGCCCTCCAGCAGGGCGTTGGTGGCCTGCGTCGTGCCGTGGGCCAGGAAGACCACGTCGGACGCGGTGCGGCCGGACTCGTCCAGGAGCCGCTGAAGCGCCTGGACGATGCCGTGGGCGACGCCGTCCTCGTGGTGGTGGCTGGTGGGCACCTTCACCTGGCCCACGAGGGCGAGCGTGGCGGCGTCGACCGCCACGGCGTCGGTGAACGTGCCGCCCACGTCGATGCCGACGCGGATGCGACGGTCTGGAGTCATGGCGGGCACCTCCTTGTGCGTTGACATGGGTGGGGTCGAAGACGTGGGGGCTCGAAGGGAGTGGGGGCGGGCGGTGAGGCGGGGCCGGTGAGCCGGGGCCGGTGACGCGGCGGGCCGGATCAGTAACCGCGGACGTCGGGCCAGCGGCGTTGCACGCCCGAGCGGTCCAGGAGGCGGCCGAACTCCTCGAACCGCTTGTCCTCGGCCTGCACCTGGTGCGGTTCGACCCCCTCGTCCAGGCAGTGGGCGGCGAGGGCGCCGGCGACCTCGCCGACGTTCCACTCGACCGGGTGCAGCCGGTAGCAGCCGTTGGTGATGTGGGTGGTGCCGATGTTCTTGCCGGCGGGCAGCAGGTTCCGCACCCGGCGCGGCACCAGCGCGCCGAGCGGGATCTCGAACGGCACGGAACCGACGTCGATGTACGTGTCCCCGCCCGTGGAGGGGTGCAGGTCGATGCGGTAGCCGCCGACCCCGACCGAGTCGCGGTACTGGGTCGTGCCGTACGGCCCGACGACGTCGATGGCGACGTCCTGCTCGACCACGGTCGTCACCGCCTTGATGCGCCGCGACTCGCGCACGTAGGCGGCCTTGGCCAGACCGTCCGCGGTGCCGGTGACGTCCGGACGGATGCGCAGCCCCGGGAAACCGGTGCCGCCGTCCGCGCGCGGCGCCTCGGTCTGCAGCCAGTACAGCACCGACAGCGACAACTGGCGGGCCTCGCGCAGGGCTTCGGCCTCCTGCCCGATGTACGGCTTGAGCCAGTAGTCGTTGAGTGGCCAGTTGACGAGGGTGATGTCGGAGCCGAAGGCGCCCGGCCGGTGCAGTCCGCGAGCGAGGATCCGGCGGAACTGCCACAGTTCCTTGTCCCCGGCGTCGGCGCTCTGGTCGGCGCTGACCGCCAGCGGGTCGAGGTCGGGGTTGGGCACGAAGGTGCGGGCCACGGGCTCCAGGGTGCGCGGGTCGGGCGCCTCGAAGCCGAGCAGCGGGCCCGGCCAGAAGTCGGGCCGGTACGAGCGCCAGAAGTCGTAGTCCTCGGGCCGGTCCACGGTGTGGTCCTCGCCCTCGTGGTGCGAGAGCGCGAAGCACACGGTGATGCCCTGCTGGTTGCCGGGCTGCGCCTCGGCGGGGGCGTGCGGCTCGCCGAACTCGTCCCTGGCCTCGGCCCCGCCTGCGTGCTCCACCCCGGCGAGCGCCAGCAGTTCGCCGGTCTCGGTGGCGTCGACGACGTACCGGGCGGTGAACGTGGTCCGTCCGCCGCCGCGCAGGTCGCGCACGGTCACCGCGCGGACCGTGTCGCCGTCGGTCTCGGCGGCCTCGGCGCGGTGCTCGGTCAGGACGGTCAGCAGACCGGCGGCCCGGTACGGGGCGAGCATGCCCTCCAGGACGGCGAGCGCCACCCGCGGCTCGTGGCACAGCTTGCTGACCCGGCCGGCCCCCGGGTTCAACCGCGCGAGCCCCAGCGCCTCGGCGCGCAGCGGGTACCACCGGCGGTAGTACTCGCGGATGCTCTCGCGCAGGGCGCGGTAGGTCGCCGTCACGCCGAACTGCTCCACCCAGGGATGCTCGTCCGGCGGCACCGCCTGCGCGGTGAGCTGACCGCCGATCCAGTCCGTCTCCTCGGTCATCACGACGCGCCGGCCGGCCCGGCAGGCGGCGAGCGCGGCGGCGACACCGCCGAGGCCGCCACCGACGATCAGGATGTCCGGTTCCGCTGTCACAGTGCTCCTCGTGGTGGGGGTGGTGCTTGGGGCGTCAGGGGGTGGTGGTCGAACCGCTCGGGGGCCCGGAGGCCGAGAGGCCGGGGCGGGCGAGAGCCGGGGCGGGCGAGAGCCGGGGCGGGCGAGAGCCGGGGCGGGCGAGAGGCTGGGGCAGGGCCGCGAGGACTCGCGGGAAGGCGGGGAGGGTCTCGGAAGGCCGCCGGGACCGGCGGTCACGGCCGACGGCCGGGTGGCCCCGCCGTCGCGCCGGTCCGGAACTCGCAGGCCACCAGCGGCTCGTGCACCTGCTCACCGGCGACCAGGGCGGCGAGGAGCCGTACGGCGGCCGCGCCGAGCTGATGCCGGGGCACGTCGAACCCCATGGGCACGGGCGCCGCGGCCAGGTCCGGCGGCGGACTGCCGAGCAGGCCGAGCGAGACGTCCCCGGGGCAGCTGAGCCCCGCCTCCCGGACGGCGGCGTCCAGCGCACGCCAGGCCGCGCCGGTGTCCGTCTCCTCCGCCACGAACGCCGTCACCCCGTCCGCGACCAGCGCGCGCATCCGCTCCGCCGTCACCTCGCGCACCGGGTCGGCGCAGCGCAGCACCGCCGCCGGGCCGGTCTCGGCACCGGCCTCCTCGAGCCCCTCCAGGAAGCCGCGCTCGCGGTCCGTGGACGCCGGGGCGTCGTCGTCCTCGCGCACCAGGACGATGCGCCGGTGCCCCAGCGCCGCCAGGTGCTCCACGACGGCGCGGCTGGCACTGAGGTAGTCGGCGCCGACCCAGGCCAGCCCCTCCAGTTCCTCACGACGGCCCAGGTGGACCACCGGGAAGCCGCCGGCCACGAGCCGCTTCAGCTCCGCGCGCGGCACATGGCGGCCGAGGAAGAGGCAGCCGTCGGCCAGCCGCACCCGGCTCAGCGCGTCCGGCCCCGCCGCGCCCGCCCCGCCGCTGCTCGACCCGGTGAAGAGCACCAGGTCGAAGCCGCGGGCCGCCGCCTCCTGCTCCACACCGACGAGGAACGGGTAGTACGAGTGCTGCACGTCCGTCGGGAACGTGGCGGTGAAGCTGAAGACGCCGAGGAGGTTGTTGCGGGCGGCGGCCAGCCGCCGCGCCGCCGGGTCGTGCGTGTAGCCGAGGCTGCGGGCGGCGTCGAGGACGCGCTGCCGCGTCTCCTCGGAGATCGTCGCCGCCTTGCCGTCCGTACGCGCCGACAGCACCAGCGAGACGGTGGCCTGGGAGACCCCGGCGAGCTGCGCCACCTCGGCCTGCCGCGGCCGGGAGGTGCGGCCCGCGGAGCCCGTGTTGCGGCCCGGCTTCGCCCGCTTCCTCGCATGCTCCACGCTTGCGTCCTTCTCGTCGAGTGAGCTGGTTATGCGCATTACCTATGCGCATAACCAGCACCCTGCAGGCCGGGTGCGGAGCGGGTCAAGCCCTGTGCGTCAGGTTTTCGCACCGGTTCGAGGACCCGCATCGGCGGCTGTGCGGTGGACACGTGAAGACGGCGTCGGATGCGCCGGTGGATGTGCTGTCCTCGGCCAGGGCGCACCGTACTGCCGGCGGCGCGGTATGCGGTCGGGATCCCGGCTCCGCGCCATGACGCGCAACCTCCGCATGTCCCGCGCCCTCTTCTCTACCGGCCATGACCGTACGCGCCGACGTGCCCCGGTCCGGGCCGCACACCGGCTGAGCGACTCCGGTTCCCGACTCCGACTCCGACCCTGACCCCGACTCCGACGCCACGAGGACACACCGCAGTGATGCCCGACGAACACTTCGACCGCATCGCCGACGACCTCATCGATCGTCCGCGCGCGGCCCGTCGCGTACGCCGGGAAACGCACCGCTCGGTTTCCGGGGAATCGGCTCACCGTGTGCCGGCGAAACCGCACCTGTGCGGCGCGCGCCGCGGACCGTATGACGCTCATCCGCACCCGGGACGTCCGGGCGCACGCCGGAACCGCGAAACCGTCCGAGCCGTCGTCTGCCTCGTGCGGACGGCCTCGGTGCACACGACCGACTTGGGGCAGACGTGCCGGAACTTGTACTGCATGCCAATGGACGCACCTGGACCCTGGACGCGACCCGGAGCTACACCATCGGGCGCGACCAGCAGGCCGACATCTCGTGCATCGACCGCCGCGTCTCCCGGCGGCACCTGGTGATCCGTTGCGACGGCGGGACGTGGGTCATCGAAGATCTCGGCAGCGCTAACGGCACGTTCGCCGAAGGGCGTCGTATCCAGCGGATGGAGATCGGCCACGGTTCGATCGTCCGGCTGGGAAACGTCTCCACCGGCATGCGGCTGGACTTCACCGGAGTATTCACCGGAGTCCTCACCGGAGCCTCGGCGGCGGTGAGTGACGATCAGCTGCGTGCCGACGCCCGGACAGTCGCGGGGCTGCCCCAGGGCGAGGCCCGCGCCGAGGCCCGGGACACCCACCGGCCCGACGGACCCACGGCCGGTCCCCGCGGGGCCGCCGCGGCTCTTTCCGTCGACCGGGAGCCCTCGGGCGTCCACCCAATCATCCAGGGGCAACGGCTGCGCATCGGTCGCGCGCAGGACAACGAACTCGTGGTGGAGGGCCCGTATGTCTCCCGCCACCACGCGGAGTTCCGGCCCCTGCCCGGTGGCCGTTTCGAAATCGTCGACCTCGGAAGTCACAACGGCACCTATGTCAACGGGCAGCCCGTGGACCGCCGGATCATCGGCCCGTACGACATCGTCGGTGTCGGCCACTCCACCTTCCGTCTCGCCGGAGACCGGCTGGAGGAGTTCGTCGACACCGGTGAGGTCTTCTTCGCCGCCCGCAACCTGACAGTGACCGTCGGGCACGGCAAGACCATCCTGGACGACGTCTCCTTCGGTGTCCCCGAGAAGTCGCTGGTCGCGGTGATCGGGCCGTCGGGGTCCGGGAAGTCCACCCTTCTGCGCGCGCTCACCGGCTACCGGCCCGCCGACCGTGGTCAGGTGCTCTACGACCACCGCGATCTCTACGCCCAGTTCGCCGAGTTGCGCCGCCGTATCGGCCTCGTCCCGCAGGATGACATCCTGCACAAGGAGCTGACCGTCGACACCGCCCTGAAATACGCCGCCAGGCTCCGCTTCCCCGGCGACACCAAGGCGGCCGAGCGCGAGGCCCGTATCGACGAGGTGCTCCAGGGGCTCAGGCTCGACGTCCACCGGCTCAAGAAGGTCGCCTCGCTCTCCGGCGGTCAGCGCAAGCGGGTCTCCGTCGCCCTGGAACTGCTGACCAAGCCCTCCCTGCTCTTCCTCGACGAGCCCACCTCCGGCCTGGACCCGGGCCTGGACCGTGATGTCATGAAGTTGCTGCGGGAGCTCGCCGACGACGGCCGCACCGTGCTGGTGGTGACGCACTCGGTCGCCGAACTGTCCCTGTGTGACCGGGTGTTGGTCATGGCGCCCGACGGCTCCGTGGCGTACTTCGGCCCCCCGGGCGAGGCCCTGGACTACTTCGGTCACGACAGCTGGGCCGATGTCTTCTCCGCCTTCGAGAACCATCGCGACGACGACTGGGGCGGGCGCTGGCGGGCTTCCCGGCAGTACCACCGGTGCGTCGCGGAGATCGACGCGGCCGTACCGCCGCAGCAGCCGGGCACCCCTGCGACGCAGCCGCCCGCACGAACTCTGCGGCCCAAACCACAGGGCTGGACCGGTCAGTTGTGGACCCTGATGCGCCGCTATGTGTCGGTCATCGCCTCCGACAAGGGCTTCATGGCCCTGATGCTGCTGCTCCCGGCCGTGCTGGGCGGAGTGAGCTGTCTGATCCCGGCGACCTACGGACTCGCCCCGCCACCGCCCAACAGCCGTTTCCGCTACAACCAGGAGTCCGGGACCATTCTGCTGGTGCTGGTCGTCGGCATGTGCTTCTCCGGCGCGGCCAACTCCGTACGTGAATTGATCAAAGAACGGGTGATCTACGAACGGGAGAGAGCCACGGGGCTGTCCCGATCCGCGTACCTGATGTCGAAAGTGATCGTCCTCGGTCTGATCACCACGATGCAGGGTGTGGTCATCTGCGCGATCGGCTTCTCCGTCCGCCAACTGCCCGCCCAGGGGCTGCTCATGCCCACGGCCGTCGAGGTCTGCGTGGTCATCAGCGCGCTGGGCTTCACCACCATGATGTTCGGCCTGGTCATCTCCGCGCTGGTGAGGACCCCGGAAAAGACCATGCCGCTGCTCGTGATGTTCGCCGTCGTCCAGGTCGTCTTCACCGGGGTCCTCTTCAAGCTGTTCGACTCACCGGGCATCGAACAGATCGGCTGGCTGATGCCCGCCCGCTGGGCCGTAGCCGGCGCCGGGACCACACTCGACCTCGCGCACACCATGCCGCCCTGGAACCTCGACAAACCGGACGACCTCGACCCGCTGTGGGCCCACACCGTCACCCAGTGGGGCATCGACCTCGGTGTGCTCCTGGCGATCGGACTGATCTGCGGCTTCGCGGTGGCCCGCCTGCTGCGCCGACACGAACCCGAGGTCATGCGGGACTAGCCCGTTCGGGACGCCCGCGCGATAATCGAGAATCTGCTAAATTATCGATAACTTCAGGCTGTGTCGCCTGGCGAAGCCCAGCTCACCCGTGACGGAGGATCGCAATGGATCTGGGACTGAAGGGGAAGACCGCCGTTGTCGGTGGTGCGTCTTCCGGGATGGGCTTGGGCATCGCGGAGGCGTTGGCAGCGGAGGGGGCCAATGTCGTCATGGTCGCGAGGCGCAAGGAGCTGCTGGAAGCCAACGCGGCGCGGATCGGTGCCCACGCGGTCTCCGCGGACATGACGTCACCGGATGAGCCGGCGCGAGTCGTCGGCGAAGCGGTGGAGCTGTTCGGCGGACTCGACATCGTCCTGTGGAACAGTGGCGGCCCGCCTCCGAGCCCCGCTCGTGACCTGACCACGCGGCATGTGATCGAAACGGTCGATCTCGTGCTGCTGCCGCTCATTCGTCTCGTCGAAGCCAGTGTGCCGCACCTGCGGCAGAGTTCGAGCGGCCGGATCCTGGCGATAACGACTCATGGGGTCAAGGAGCCCACGCCGGGCATGGCGGCGTCGAACGCGGTCCGCCCCGGTATCCACGGATACCTGAAGACGCTCTCGACCGAGCTGGGCCCGGACGGAATCACGGTCAACATCCTGGCGCCCGGACGGATCACCACCCCTCGCCGGGACGAGGTGTTCCCGGGCGGTGTGCCGCAGCACCTGACGGACGAGATCCCCTTGGGCCGGTGGGGAACGGTCCAGGAGTTCGCCGATGTCGCGGCGTTCCTCGCTTCCCCCCGTGCCTCCTACGTGACGGGGACAACGACCTGTATCGACGGCGGTCTGACGAAGGCCGCGTTCTGAGCCCAGGACGCCGGCGGCTGGGGACTGGGGCTGGGACTGGGACTGGGGCTGGGCCACGACGCGGTACCGGGAACACGCCACCAACCCTCTCTGTGCGCACGTCCGAGTTCCACCTCACGTGATGAAGGAGTAGTTGAATGAACCTTGATCTCGGTACCGCTCTCGTGAGTGCGGCTCGCGCGGAGGCGATGTCGCTGGGCGTCCCCATGGCGATCGCCGTGGTGGACACCGGCGGTGCGCTCGTCGCCTTCGCCCGGATGGACGGAACTCCGTTCCCGCTCACCGAGGTGGCGATCGGCAAGGCGTACACGGCCGCGGCATTCGCGCGTCCGTCGGCCGAGGTCGCCGAGGCATTCGCGGGTCGGGTGCAGTTCACCACGTCGATCAGCGTGGCCACCGACGGCCGAGTGATGTTCAGCAAGGGCGGGGTTCCGGTCTTCGCCGACGGAGCGCTCATCGGCGGAATCGGTGCCAGCGGCGGCACGGGACAACAGGACCTCACCGTGGTCGAGGCCGCCGTGGCCGCGGTTCTCCCCACCGAGGTGGCCTCGCTCTCGGCCGACGCGGCCTCCTCACGCTGACTCGGCCCACCAACGATGGGGAAAGCACATGGGACAACTGGACAACAGGATCGCCCTCGTGACCGGTGCCTCCGCCGGCATCGGTCTGGCCGTCGCCCGCCTGTTCGCCGCCGAGGGAGCGACCGTCTACCTCACCGGCCGCCGCGAGGCCGAGCTGGACGCCGCCGTGGCACACGTCGGCAGCCGTGGCATCGGTATCCGGAGTGACGTGTCCAAACTCGACGATCTCGACCGGCTCTTCGCCGAGATCGGTGAGCGCAGCGGCCGCCTCGACATCGTCGTGGCCAATGCCGGTGCCGCGGACTACGGCCTGCTCGGCGAGATCACCGAAGAGGAGTACGAGCGCGCCACCTCCGTCAATCTCAAGGGCACGATCTTCACTATCCAGAAGGCGCTGCCGTTGCTGTCGGCGGGCTCCTCGGTGACGCTGCTCTCCTCGAGCGCGGTCCGGCGCGCCACCCCGGGACTCAGTGTTTACGCCGCCACCAAGGCCGCGATCCGGAGTCTGGCTCGCACGTGGGCCGCCGAGTTGGGCCGCCGCGGAATCCGGGTCAACGTCCTCACTCCCGGCCCGGTCGAGACGCCCGGCGGGGCCGCGTTGCGAGCCGCGTTCCCGCAGGGCGGTCGGTCGTCCGCGGCGGCGAAGCCCACCGCATCGAACGCGCTCGGCCGCGTCGGCCGAGTCGAGGAGGTCGCTGCCACCGCCCTCTACCTGGCGGGCGCGCAGAGTTCCTTCACCACCGGTGCGGAACTGCTGGTCGACGGCGGCGCCACCCAACTCTAGACACCGTGTCGGCGGGCGCGGTTCCGGCGAAGCGGAAGCGCGCCACCGAGGGCAGTGAAGGAGACCGGATCGGTGGCATGGTGAAGTTCGCCACCCGCATGCGCATCTCCCCGATCTCGGCGTCTGTGATCCACTCTTCGCTAGTTAGCGCTAACGCAATATAGTAACGATATTTTTTCCACGTAGCGCTTTCCTGATAGGGTTCATGGCTGTGGCGACGGAGAAGGCAACGCGGGCGGGCGCGGTGTACGCACAGATCCGCGAGGACATCTTTCAGGGGGCGCTCGAGCCCGGACAGCGGTTGCGTCTCGTCGAGCTCGCACAGCGCTTCTCGGTCAGCCAGTCCGTCATCCGCGAGGCGCTGACGCGGCTCTCCGGGCAGGGCCTCGTCGTGGCCACGCCGCAGCAGGGATTCAGCGTGGTCACGCTGTCGTTGAAGGACCTCGACGAACTCACCGAAGCACGCCGGGACATCGAGTCCCTGGTGCTGCGCCAGGCGGTCGAGCGCGGGGACCTCACCTGGGAGTCGGCGGTCGTCGCCGCCCACCACCACCTGGCCGGCACCCCCATGACGCTGCCCGGCGGAGAGGTCAACCACGACTGGCTCGCGGTGCACGAGTGCTTCCACCAGACCCTGCTCGAAGGGTGCGGCAACGACCGCTTGCTGAGCGTCGCCCTCTCCCTGCGAGACGCGGCGACGGTCTACCGCCGCTGGTCGTTCCCCATCGGCCATGACTACGACCGTGACATCGCCGGTGAGCACCAGGCTCTGGTGGACGCGGTCGTCGCACGGGACGCTGACGCCGCGTCTCGCCTTCTGGCCCAGCACATCGACCGAACGTCCGCTTCCCTGCGTGCCGTGGCCCAAAGCGAGACCGTACGCGCCGGATGACGCGCCGCCGAACCAGCATGCCTTCATCGCCCGCCTTCCGGCCTCGGTCAAGCGCCTCCTCCCCGCCCCGAACCTGTCCGAGCGCATCGACGGGCTGTGCCTGGCCAGTGGCAGTACGCCGCCACCGGCATCGGCACCGTGCGCGACCGCTCGGTCAGCCCCGAGGACTACCGTGCGCTCCTGGCGGCGCAAGCCCGCACGGCCCGTGGACACCCACCCCGACCCCGCTCACGTCGGGCACGAGCTGAGCGTCACGCCGGCGGCCGGGTGAGTTTGGCGGCCACGGCGTCGAGGACCCAGTCCAGGCCGGTCGCGAAGGATGTCTCGGCGTCCACGTCCGTGCCGTCGTACACGGCCTTGGTGAGCGCCGGGAAGCGGCCCGTGGCCAACATCCTCGCCACATGCGGGCCGGAGGCGCGCCGCCAGTCGCGCTTGGACAGGCCCGTGGCGCGCTCGGCCCGGTCACGGCGAGGCCGCCCGTCCTCGCCGGTGGCGGGGACGGGCTGCAGGTCCTCGGGCGGGATGATCTCTTCCGGGGCCGCCAAGTTCACGTACCGGCCCCGGCGGTGTCAGGCATTCATGGCCGCCCAGAACTCCTCGAAGGACATCTGGCGATCGCCGTCGGTGTCGAGCGAGTCGATGAGCTCCTGGGCCTGCGACTCGGTGATCTCCGAGCCCTCCAGCTCCGCCACGACCCTCCGGTATTCGTCCGCGGTGACCAGCCCGTCCCCGTCGACGTCATAGCGCGCGAAGACCTTCCGCGCCGCCGTCTCCACGATGTCTGCCATGTGCTCCGCCCTTCTGGGATCTTCGCTGACGGGCCCAGGTTATCCGTCCGCCCGGAGCGACCCGGGCGCCGCCCGACCCGCCTGGCTGTTGTGGGCCAAGCTCGTTCCAGGACCCATGGCCTCCACCCCGATGAGCCGGTCCAGCCGTGGCCGCTCCGGCGGCCGGCGAGGGGCGCCAGTGGGTTCGCCCGCCGTCAGCGGAAGCTGAGTCCGGTGGCGGTGGACAGGTCGCCCAGGTCCACGTACTTGTAGTTGGAGCCCTCCCGGGGCTCACCGTCGTCGCCGGTCACCGTGGGGGTGTCCGGGGCATCCTGGATCACGGCGAGCCCACGCGGTATGCCGAACCGAACGACTGGTTGACGATGTCCAGGCTGTCGGTGCCGTCGGCACCGTCGATCGCGCCCTTGCCCGCGGCGACCCGGAAGCTCTTCACGAACGGGTTGCCCTTGGCCGGGTCGCGGTCATACATCGCGAAGGGCTGTCGCCCTGGCTGGAGACGACGACATAGCCACCGCCGCCCGGCCGGTCGAGCAGCGTGATGCCCTCGACGTCCGCGGTGAGGTGGTCCCCGCCGAAGCCGGGGTCCTCGCCGGGGGCACACTCCCCGGTGGCGGGATCCTGGGTGTACGGGACACCGAAGTCCCTGACCTTGTCGATCAAGGTGGGCTCGCCGGTGAGATCGGCGCGCAACCGCCAGACACCCACGTCTTCCTGGCCGGCGTAGAGCATGCCGTTCGCGGGGTCGACCCGCATGCCCTCGAGGTAGGGCTGCTCGCCCGGGTCCTCGCACGGAGGCCAGTCCGTAGGCGGTGGCCTGCTTGTTCACCTCGTCCTGGTCGGCCGAGAAGATGTACGGGGCCGACTTCTCGGCGGTGACGTCCTTGACGGGGCCCTCCGCACGGCTGCCGTCGATGCGGTAGATGACCAGCTTGTCGCGGCCGCGGTCGGTGGCGACGGCGAGGTTGGCGCCGTCGATGACGTCCACGTTGTTGATGCGGCCCGGCTTGTCCTCGGCGCTGGGCGCCTTCGGAGCGGGGAGCGATTGGACCTCGTGTGCCGCGAGGTCGTACACCCGCAGGCCGCCGACCTTCGCGGTGCCCAGTACCAGGCTCTTGGCCGGGTCGTTGGAGCCGCGCCAGATCGCCGGGTCGTCCGCGCTGGACTCGCCGCCTCTGTTCGGGTGACACCTCCGGCACCCGGACCGCGGTGAGCCCGTCGGCACACCCCCCGCGCATCACGCTTTCCTCGCGCTTTCCCGGGTGTTCCCTCAGTGGCCGCACCCCCACGCCGGCGACGGCTCCTCCGCCAGCGTGCAGGACACGGCCACCGCGAAGTCCTGCGGCCCATGGAGGAGTTCGGAGATGGCGGTGATCTCGATCAGGTACTCGCCGCTCGCCTCGACGGCCAGCCGGACGATCTGCACGTTGTTGGCCGAGTCAGCGGTCGCGTACGCCTTCCGGCGGGCGTGGTTGCCGAGTACGCGGCCACCGGCGTGACTGACCACGAGGGCCAGGGCGTGCTGTACCCCGCGACCTGGCGGGTCTGTCCACGCGAGACAGACGTTGAGCTCGGAAGGGCCCGCACAGCGCACGGGCAGCCGCACGGACTGCCCATAGGCGCGGAGGGCTTCGCAGCGGGAGCCCGGTGACCACGTGTCGAGGAACAGGAAGTCGCCGGACAGGCTGCGTGAGAGGTCCACCAGCCCGAAACCCTGGTGAGGGTTGGGCACGGCCGGGTGCCCGGCGAGGGCGTCGCGGCCGCGGAGCCACCGCGCGCCGTTGACCAGCGTCGCCTTGAGCAGCGCGGCGCTGGGCAGATGGTCTCGCGCGCCGAACCACTCGCCGGCGAGGGCGGCTGCGCCCGCGACCAGCGGCGCGGCCATGCTGGTGCCGCCCATGACCGCGTAGTGTTCGTTCCAGTTGAGCCAGAACCCGGACTCGGGGGCGGTCGCCGAACGCGCGGAGACCACGCAGGTGCCGGGCGCCACGACATCCGGTTTTATGCGTTCCTGCTCCTGGCATGGCCCCCGGCTGCTGAACGCCGCCATGCTGGCCGGATCACCGCCGAGGAACTCCTCGGCGATGGGCACGTCCGGAAAGTGCTCGGACGACCACTGGCCCCAGGTGAGTTCTGGCGCGTTGCGCGAACTGCGGCTCGCGCCGACAGTGAGCGCGTTCTTCGCGGTGGCGGGCGCGGTCACCGAGAACAGGTCGACGTCACCGCGCGGCCCGTGCAAGGGCGCCGCCGCACTGCCGCTGTTGCCCGCCGCCACCACGACCAGCATGTCGGGATGCGTCCAGACGAACTCGTCAATCTCCAGCGAGCTCATCCGGTAGACGGAACCGGCGTCCGCACCCCAACTGTTGTTGTGGATGCGCACTCCGACGTCGTAAGCCTCCCCCAGCAGTTCGTTGAGGTCCACGGGCAGGCCGGTGAGCCGGCCGTGCTCGTCCATGATCGACTGAAGGAACAGCATCGCGCCGGGGGCGGCCCCGCGGAACGCGCCGCCGGAGGCCGAGCCGTCGCCGAGCAGCGAGGCCGCCACATGGGTGCCGTGGCCGTCCGGGTCGCTCGTGTCGTTCGGTCTGCCGCGGGCCACGACCTTGAACAGCCGGCCGGCCAGATCGGGATGCCCGCTGTCCACGCCGGTGTCGGCCACACCGAGGATCTGGCCCCGCCCGGTGAGGCCGGGCGGCTTGGTGGGGCCGCGTAGCCCGACGATCCGCTGGGAGAGGTCGTTCAGCGGCTCCGGTGGCACGTACAGGTCCAGTGCCGCGACCTCGGGACGGCGCGCCAGTTCCAGCAGCCCGGGGTCGCCGAAGCGGCAGCGGAATCGCACCTTGCGCCGCCCGGTGCCCTCCTCGGGCCAGCCTTCATCCGCGAGCCAGGCACGTACCGCGTCCAGATCCTCCCGTTCGTGCACCAGGACCTCGTACCGCACCGGAGCGGCCCCCGGGGGCGGCGGGCCACCGGGAGAAACCACGTTCGCCATATCGACCGTGTCGCCCACCCCGTACGGACGCACCTCGGCGACGAAGCGTTGCGCGCGCAGGTCGGCGGCGCGATCCTCGGGCACCCGAATCACGTAGCAGTCCGCGCCGACCCTCTCGAGCACCACCGCCCCGAGCTCGGCAAGTCTGTCCCGCCAGTCCGCCTCGGGCACGGGATCGGTTCTCAGCACGAGGATTTCGCCGTAGCCGGGCACGATCGACTTCGGCTGGGCCTCGACAGCGGGGAGCGCGAGCGAGCCCAGCATCCAGTCGCGCGCCTTCGGGGCGAGCGGTTCGTGCGCCTCCGTGCCGATCGTCCGGTGGATCACCAGGCCGTGGTCGCGCAGGATGGCGAGGTCGCCTTCCTCCGCCGTGCCACTGACCAGATCGCCACGGACGGACGCCTCGCGCAGTGCGCCCAGGATCGCCTCGCGGTCGCTGCCGCCCGAGAAGTGCCCCACCACCGACACCGTGGCCATCCCGTTCACCAGCCTCCGAAGAAGATCTTCACGATGACCTCCTGGTGCGGGCAGGCAGGTGTTCCCTCAGCAGCCGCCGGACGTTCTCGACGACATGGCCCTCCTGTTGCGAGAGCATGTGGAGATGCCCGTCGGCGAGCTGAAAGACATTGGGGCCTTCCAGCTCGGTCAGGGTGCGCCTCAACGTGGCGGCCCTTGCCTCCGACGGTGGGTGGTCGGAGACGATGTCCTCACCGATGAGTTCTGGGATCTCCGCCCGCACACGGTTCAGCAGGTGATCGATGCCGAAGAACAGGAACACCCCGGCCGCCGCGTGATCGGCGGTGAACAGCGATGAGGACGCGGAGGCCAGGCGCGAATGAACCTTCAAGGAGAGCAGCGCGCCGATCTCGTCGGCCTCGAACTCCTGGTCGTGGCTCTTGCGCAGCCATTCGTCGCCCGAGCCGCGCGGCTGGTCGAGATGACCGGCGAGGAAGTGTCCGTATTCGTGTGCTACGGCGAAGGTCTCGGCCGCCCTCGCGAGAAGCAGGCTCTCGACACCACGCCAGGTGAGGTCGACCGGCTGCTTGCCGCCGAGCCTGCTGTCATCGTGCACGATGTAGGCCGCGAGCGCGCTGCTGAGCAGCGCTTCCGCTGCGTCTCGGTGCCGTACCATCGCTTCGGTCGGCCGCTGTTCGACGATCACGCCGTCGTCGGTCAGGGTGGCTTCAAGACGGCCCGTTTCCAGCGCGCGGGCGACCTCGACGAGCAGCAGACCGAGACCTGTATTGATGAGCAGCAGGGTGCCGCTACGTACGCGGCAGGCTTGCGCGTTGAACGAGTTGTGCGGGTACTCGCCGACGTACACCGGCCCGGGCAGGGTGAACCCCATATCGGCTGTCTCACGCTCGATCGCTTGGGCGATGCCATCGAGCCTGCTCCGCCCATCGCCAGGAGTGTCCCACCGGCCCAGCGCCCCGAGATCGACGGTTTCGCCGTAGACCTCCGCCGTTTGCGCCGCCTGCTCCGCGATCCTGCCCCACGCCTCAGCTCTTTCCTCCGGGGACAGGCGTGTCAGGAGATGCTCGACGCCGTGCCTGCTGAGCAGGTTCCGGTACTCGCGTTCCAGCGCGGTGCGGTCACGACTCACCCTTGCGCCCCCGGAATAGCCGGCGCCGGCGTTCAGTGCGAAGGCCGGCCATCCTGCCTTCGGCGCGCAAGACCACATCCCGGTCGGCCGACTTCATGGCGAGCCGGTAGTGGGTGCGCGCCCGCCGATGGTCGCACTCCTGCTCCCAGTACCACCCGAGGTTGTAGGCGGCGAGGTACTTCGACTCGCCGGACGCGCTGGTGTAGGCGTAGTCCCACAGTTTCTTCGCCTCGCCGCGCCGCCCCGAGTCGTCCTCGATGGTGCCGAGGTTGAGCGCGGCATCGGGGGCGAAGGTGGGGTCCGCCAGCTCCAGCGCCAGCCGGTAGGCGGTTCGCGCGCCGGGGATGTCGCCGCGGCCACCGCACAGTACGCCGAGCTGGACTGCGGCTCCCGACCGGACGAGCACAGGAACCTCGTCGCCGCCCGCCAGCGCCTCGCGGAACGCCGCTTCGGCCTGGTCCGGCTTGCCCAGCTTCACCTGGCTGAGCCCGAGATAGAAATGGGCTCCCGCGCGGGCAACCCGGTCCTCCAGCACTTCCACGGCCCGCTCGGACCACACCTCGGAGATGGCGAAATCGCCCCGGCCGTACGCCTTCAGCGCACGATCGAGCCCGAACAGCTCGGCGAGCACCTTGCTCACCGCGGCACACACGTCCTTGCGCTTCGCGTCCGCCTCTCCGTACATTCTCGCCCGCAGGTCTTTCGAGAAACTACCGACGCTGAACTTCCGCTCATCGTTTTCCCCGTAGAAACCCAGGAAATTGCCCGGAGGCGCGTCCGCACGCGGCCCGAGCGGGCTCTGGTGACGGGCCACCTTCTCCTCGATGTCGAACATGACGACGAAAAGATCCGCACGCCGGGCACGGACGCCACACACCGGACACGGCGATGCGGCCGCTTTCGTCGTGATGGCCTCGACCTGGTCCTGAGGCGGATACATCTGGACGTGAACGCAATGGCCGCATCGGTCCGAAACGATGAACATGGCTGCCCCCCACTCGATCTGCGGCCAGTATTCCAAAAGATGCAGCATGACTCGGCGGCCTCATCCACGAATACGCGCAAGGCGCATAAGAGGACACAGATTCCGGCATC
This sequence comes from Streptomyces yongxingensis, assembly GCF_055597465.1. Taxonomy (NCBI): domain Bacteria; kingdom Bacillati; phylum Actinomycetota; class Actinomycetes; order Kitasatosporales; family Streptomycetaceae; genus Streptomyces; species Streptomyces yongxingensis. The sequence continues at coordinate 8,969,844 of NZ_CM145717.1, read as the reverse complement.
CACCGGGCCGTTCCGGTACCGGAACGGTCAGCTTTCGGTTCCCGCGGCCCAGAGCACGGTGTCGCCGGACTTGATCACAACATTTCCGTCGGCCTGGAACACGAGGACCGCTCCTTGGTGGCCATGGGTCCGTGAGGACCACAGGAACTGCCCGCCGCTGTTGTAGACGACCAGGTTGCCGTCCGCCTGGAAGCGGGCGGAGTTGCCCTCACCCTTGGTCATCGCGGCCCAGCGCGGCTTGTGATCCTGGTCGGAGACCACCAGGTTGCCGTCCTGCTGCATGGTCAGACTCCTGGCCCCGGCCACCACGGACTCTCCGGCGGCCAGCTCAAACGTGGCCCGTATGACCTTGAGTGCCGCGCTCTTGTCCTGGGGCTCCTGGCTTTTCTGGGACTCTTGGGACTGCTGGGTCTCCTGAGGCTTTTGCGTCGAGGCGGACGGTGTCTTTCCCGCGGTCGCCGAGGAGGCCGAGCCGGACGGGCGTCCCTGCGCGGACGGCGAGGACTTGGCCGAGGAACGCTGCGTACCGAAGTGGACCACGGCCACCACGGCCACCACGGCCACCACGACCGCCGCGATGGCCGTGGTCAGCAGCCAGGCGGGCGGGCGGCGCCGACCGGGCTCGGCCGGGGCGGCGAGGACGGTGTCGGACCTCACCGCCGCCCCGGCCGAATCCTGACCGGCGGGGGCCACGGTGGATTGATGTGCGAGGTCGACCATGGTGCGCGCCGAATGCTCGGCCTCGGTCAGTTTTCCGGCGAGAACCGTGGGGCATTCCTCGGGCCACCGCCCGATCCGGCCGCCCCTCTCCTCCAGCCATCCGCTCAGCTCAGCCGCCGTCGGGCGCACGGCCGGGTCCTTGGCCAGACACGCGGTGAGCAGCGGCACCAGCTCCGGGGGGACCCCTTCGAGGTCGGGTTCCTCGTGGACCACTCGGTACATCAGGGCGGCGGCGGGGATCTGTTCCCCCGCGTGCGAGAAGGGGCCGCGTCCGGTCGCGGCGTAGACCAGCACGGCGGCCAGCGAGAACACGTCGGCGGGTTCGGCGGCGACACCGCCGATGGCCTGGTCCGGTGCGAGAAATCCGGGGGAGCCCACCGGGACACCGAGGCGGGTGTGCCGGCTGTCGTCGGCGGCCCGTGCGACACCGAAGTCGATCAGCCGTGGACGGTCGCGTGCCAGCAAGATGTTCCCGGGCTTGACGTCCCGGTGCGCGAGGTCGGCCTGGTGCACGGCCCGCACGGCGCCGCACAGTTCGGCGGCGAGGGAGAGCAGCGCGGTCTGCGGCAGCGGACCGTGGGCCGTAACCCATTCGGCGAGCGACGGCGCGGGAACATACTCGGTGGCCAGCCACTGCGGGCGCCGGCCCGGGGCGCTGTAGTCCACGACCGTCACGGTCCACGGCGAACGGACGCGGTCGCTGTTGCGTATCTCGCGGGCGAACCGCTCCTCGAACCCCGGCTCGGAGCTGAGATCGTCGCGGATCGTCTTGAGTGCGAGCAGCCGACCCGAAGCCGTACGGGACAAGAACACCTGCCCCATGCCGCCCGCACCGAGCCGGCCGAGCAACGGATAGCCGCCCATGGACGTCGGGTCCGACGGCTGAAGGTTATTCATGACGACTGTTCCCCGGAAGTGTGCATCAGCGCTCGAAAGGCGCTGGGCCTTGGCGTGCCTGCTGGTGAGCAGGGTGGTCCGCGTTCGCAAGTATGCCGGACGGGTTCGCCCTTCGCCCTTCTTTCCAGCTCATTGGCCAACCAGGTCACAGCCTCGCCACAGCGGCCTGACCACGACACCGGTAGGCGGCGCCGCCGGCCTCCAGTCCGTCCCAACGCCCGTGCTCCCCGCACACGTTGACGACTGGCGATCGCTAACGCGATGGTGCGATACGATTTCGCGGTAGCCGTATTACCGCGAATTTCTACACCTTCTGGAGAGGCCCATGCCCCCCGCGCCCACTCCCCCGCAGGCCGACGCGGCGACGGCCCCGGCCACGACGGCATCCGAGACGTCCGCGTCCGAGCGGTCCATGGAGATGCTGCGGATGCTGTCCGGTTTCCAGCAGTCCCAGGCGCTGTACGCGCTGGCCAAGCTCGGTGTGGCCACGGCGCTGCACGGCGGTCCGATGACGGTCGGGGAGTTGGCGAAGACCACGGAGACGGACGCCGAGGCGCTGGGGCGGCTGCTGCACATTCTCTCCGGCATCGGGGTGGTGACCCATCACGGTGAGGACGCCTTCGCGCTCACCCCGCTCGGCTCCACGCTGGTGGCGGATGTGCCCGGTTCGGTGCGCGACATGGCGATCATGTGGATGGAGACGCACTACGCGCCCTTCTCCGAGCTGCTCACCACCGTCCGTACGGGCATCCCGGCGGCCACGGCGCACTTCGGGCAGTCCTTCGCGGAGTGGCTGGGCGGCCACCCGGAGCACCTGCCCGTGATGGCGTCGGCGATGGCCAACCTGACGTACGGTCCCAAGGACGCCGTACTGGCCGGGTACCGGCTCCCGCCTGGCGAGCTGGTAGCCGACATCGGCGGCGCCGACGGCTCCGTGCTGGCCCGGCTGCTGGCCGACGAACCCGGTCGACGCGGCATCGTCTTCGACATGGAGCACGTGGTGTCCACCGCCCCCGCGCGGCTGGCCGGCCAGGGGATGGCCGACCGCATCGAGGTACAGGCCGGTGACTTCTTCGAGAGCGTGCCGGCCGCGGACGTCTACCTGCTGTCCACCGTGCTGCACGACTGGGACGACGTGTCGTGTGCGCGCATCCTGGGCCGGATCGCGGAGGCGGCGCCCCACGGCGCCCGGCTGGTGGTGGTGGAGACGGTGCTCTCGGAGGGCGATGAGCCGCATCCGAGCAAGCTGCTCGACTTGACCATGCTCGGCATGGTGTCGGGCCACGAGCGCCGGGAGACGGAGTTCGCGGCGCTGTTCGCCGGTGCCGGGTTCACCCTCGACCGGCGCGTCCCAGGGCCTGTGGACAGCCCGTTCGCCATCTTGGAGGCCACGCTCACCCGGTAAGCAGGGCGGACACGGTCCGGTTCCGCAGCCACCGCTCGGCGGTGTCCCAGTCCCAGCCGTTCTCCCGCACCAGCACGCGCCAGGACGACAGACCGAGGTAGTACCAGAGCACATCCGTGGCGCCCGGTACGTCGAGCCCCTCCCGCAGGGCGCCCAGCGCGGCGATCCGGTCGGCGGTGGTCCGCAGCGCGTCACGGAATCGCTCCTGGGCGAAGCGCAGCAGTTCGGCGGCGTACGCGTCGACCGAGGCCGCGTCGAGGAGGATCTCGACGACATCCGCGTGTTTCTCGCTGTCGCGGCGGATGCCCTCGACGGCGTACACGACGACGTCGCGGGCGTCGTCGGCCGCCGCGATCCGCGCCAGGGTTTGTTCGGCGATGGGGTCCTCGACGCCCACGGTGACCAGGTCGCGCAGAATCTGCGGCTTGCCGCCGGTGCTGGTGTAGACGGTGTTGGTGCCCACCCGGGCCGCGGCGGCGATCCGGGTGACCGTGGTGGCCACGTAGCCGTGAGTGGCGAAGAGCTCCTTGGCGGCTTCCAGAATCGACTGCCGGGTCGCGGCAGCGGCCTCCGCGCGGCGGGGCGAGTGGTAGCGGCGACCTGGCATGTGCCGACCGTAGCAAGGGCGCAGGTGGGGAGCCCAGCCGTGGCGCGGGCGGCGGGCCGACCGCGGCTACCGTGACGTCAGCCGACGGAGAGACCCAGATTGGTCACGTACCAGCGGCCTTCCACGACGCCGGCCTCGATCCTGACACCGACCTCGTCCTCCTTCACTCCGGTGGAGTGCGACAGGACGATGGCCTTCAACGTCTGACCGTCCACGGTGATCTGCTCACCGTCGACCGTCGCCTTCTTGCCGGTGACCGGGACCTCGGCGACCTTCACCGTCGGGTGATTCTTCGGCTGGTCGGGTGCGAACGAGGCGTGCAGGCGGTGGATTTGCTTCTCCATCTGTTGTGCCTCCGGCCCCTTGCCTCCGCACATCGCCTCAGTGCCGGGCTTCGCGGGAGACCCGTCGGTGGCCGGTGTCGCCATGACCGAGCATGCCTCCTTGGGACGGTCCTCGACGACCGCGGTCACCCACGTGGCCACCGTCCCCTGCACCGTGGACTGATCACCGGACCGCCCCTTCGGGGACGGGGTGGTTCCGGCGGTCGAGGCCGAGCCCTTCGCGTCCTTCGCGTCCTTCGCGTCCTTCGTCTTCGTCGAGTCCGCCGAACACCCCGCGAGGACCGGCACCGCGGCCATGACACACATGCTGACGATCCAGCCGACAGCATTCTTCTTCGACCTGGCCATTCCCACTTCGCTCACGCTTCCTCAATAGTTCTCATCGGCAAAGAAGCCCAGGAAATCCTTCATGTCCATCATCTCCTGGCCGAATATGCGACCGACCGCGACACTGTACCGGTCAGCCTGCACCCTCTTGTCCGGCATCCCCGGAACGAATTGCGGGGCTTTCCCCAGGTCATGCCGGGGTGACGTCCATGTCCATGAGCGGGGCGTACTGCTGGCCGGCGTAGCAGTCGGTGTCGTGCGGACCGCCCTGGACGGTCGGGCGTGGCAGGGAGACCTTCACCGCGAGGGCCAGGGGGTGGTTGACGACGAGGACCTGGTCGGGGTCGGCGCCGTAAAGGGCGGCGAAGAGGCTCTTGTTGAGGAAGCCGGTGGCGACGAGGGCGTCGTAGGCGGCCTGGTCATGGCACATGAAGTCGAGGGTGAGGGTGAAGGGGCCGGCGTTCTTGGAGCGGACCAGGGAGCAGTAGTCGAGAAGGGTGGTCACGGGGTTACAGCTCCTCGGTGACGGTGCGGAACAGCTCGGTCGGGGTGACGCCGGTGGCGACGTGGTTGAGGGTGAAGCGGTACAGGGCTCCGCGGTCCATCTCGGGCGGGGAATAGGGATAGGCGAGGGTGGAGACCAGGCCGTCGTACTCGGCGATGGGCAGGTGGCTGCTGGCGTGGGCGACGAATGTGGCGATGGCGTGGGCGGTCTCCTGGTCGGGTGCGGTGACGGTGATCAGGACGCCGAGTTCGCGCGGGGTGAGCGGATCGGGTTCGCTGCCGGTGAGGACGGCTCCGGCGCCGTAGAGGCGGTAGTCGATGTCGATGTCGGCGGGGTCGACCCGGCCGTTGAAGACGTCGAGGATCTTGTCGTGGAAGTACTGCTTGGCCATCGGCAGGAGCTTGGGGAGGGCGTCGATGACGACGCGGTCGCGCACGCCGCCGATGATGACGGTCTGGTAGCCGACGAGTTCGGCGCCTTCGAGCTTGTTGGTGTAGCCGTCGGCCGGGATGTAGCGGGCGCCGCGGACGCGGACGGTCCGCTCGTCGACCGCCTCGTAGGTCGCCCCGGTGGTGTCCAGCACGCCTGAGGGTTCGGCGACGTGATACGGGTCGGCGTTCTCGTACAGGGTGTGCGCGGCGACCGACCGGGGGGTCAGGCGGCTTTCCGCGGCCAGCGTGGTGACGTCGAAGTGGTCGTCCCGCAGCGTGACGAGCAGAGCGTTGGCGGACGGCGGGATGGCGCAGGCGGCGCCGCACTCGACGGTCTTGGCCATGTGCCAGGTCAGGCCCGGGTCGGCACCTCGCATATGAGGCAGTGCCGCGAACAGGGCGGTGTCGCTGGCGCGGCCGGCGAGGACGACGTCGCAGCCGTCGCGGAGGGCTTCCTGGATTGGCTCGACGCCCATCATCGCGACGGTGTGGCTGCGTTCGAACAGCTCCCGGTCGATCTCCGGCGCGTTCGCCAGGGGCCGGATCCGGCCCGCGTCGTAGAGGTCCTGGAGGCGCTGGACGGGCTGGTCGGAGTAGATCAGGCCGAGCTTGAAGCGCAGGCACTCCTCGGCGGCGAGGGAGCGGACGAGGGAGCCGACCCAGTCGACTCCCGCATCGCGGCCGGAGGTGCCGCAGGAGCCGATGATCAGCGGCACGCCGAGCTGGTCACGTGCTCTCAGGAGCAGCCGCAGGTCGCGGGTGACCGCCTGGGCGGACAGCTTCGGAGTGCCCGAACCGAGGGCGGCGGGGCCGGAATCGGTGGAGCCGGCGTCGCAGGCGATCACGTCCGGGCGGGCGGCGAGGCCGCGCGCGAGCGCGTCGGCGTCGAACCCGGCACCGAGCGCGCCGGTGGGGGCCAGGATGCGGAGTTCCATGAGGGTGGTGCCTTTCATCGGACCGGGGGGCGGACGTCGTGAGGCATCAGGCGGTGGCGCCGTCAGGGGCGTGTCGGGCCAGGCGGGTGAAGACGAGGAAGGTGACGCCCGCGAAGGCGGCGCCGTTCAGGAACATGCAGCGCCAACCGGTCAGGTCGACCGCGGTGCCGAGAATGGCCGGGCCCAGCGCCATGCCGGACGCGGACGCGATGGTGTAGAGGGCGGTGTACGTGGCCAGCACCTTCTGCGTCGGCGCGAGGTTCCACAGCGCGACCAGCGCGTTGACCGCGAACGACGCGTACCCGAGGGAGGAGAGCACCATCGCCACGACCGTGCCCGGGACGGTGGGGACGGTGAACCCGACGAGGACTCCGACGATGAACAGGACGACGCCGTACCGCACCGCGCGCAGTTGGCCGAGCCGGTTCGAGGCGTAGGCGATCGGCAGCACAGCCATCAGGAACGCGACCGCGCCCGGGAGAGCGAGGCCCCCGGCCTCACCGCGCGTCAGACCGAGAACCTGCGTGCCGTACGGGGTCATCAGCGAGCGCAGCGCCGACCACATGCCGGCGAAGCAGAAGATGCCGAGCATCAGCAGCGGCGTCGGGCTGGACGGGGAACGCAGCGCGTCCTTCAGCACCGCCCACGGAGAGCCGAACTCCCGTCCCTCGTCTGCCGATTCCGCCTCGGGCAGAAGGGAGTCGGTGTGGCGGCGGCCGAGGAAGACCCAGGACAGACCGAGCACGATCAGCATCAGCAGCGGGGGGATCGCGAAGGCGAGACGAAGGGACCGGTCGACGACGAGGAGGCTGATCAGAGAGGAGACGACGATGGTCAGACCGACGCCGCCCTTGATGAAGCCCTGGGCCTTGCCGCGGCTGGACGGCGCGACATAGTCCGAGATCAGCGTCTCGGTGACGCCTTTGAACGCGTTGGCGATCGCGGCGAAGCCGACCACGCACACCATCAGCGTCGGCAGATTCGTCGCCCAGGGAATGAGGATGAACGGCACGGTGGCAAGCACGGCGCCGATGAGGACGATCGGCCACCGGCCGGTACGGCGGCGGGCGAGCCGGTCGGAGAAGAACCCGACGGACGGCTGGGTGAGAATGCCCCAGGAATGGTCCAGGCCCATGATCAGCCCGATGACGCCCGCGGAGCTGAAGTAGTGCCGCAACTGCTCGGGGACCTGCGCGTCGTAGAAGTTCCAGACCGCTTCCTGAGCGAACACGGCGAGGGTCACCCAGAGCACCGCACGGCGGTTCATGCGCTCGCCCACTGCCAGGCGGGGCACCGTCGTGGCCGTGTCGGAGACGGGCGGGGATTCGAGCGTCATGAGGTCGCGGCTCCTGTGCTACATGCTATAGCAAGTGGGGGGAAGGTCAGCCCGCCTCACGCATCCGTACTCCGGGGCGGGCAAGCGGATCGAAGGTCAACCGCCGGACAACTGGACGAGAGCGGCGCGGTGGTGCCGCGCGGCAAGCGCCTCGGCGCGATCCTCGTCCCGTTCGAGCAGAGCGTCCAGGAGCTCGCGGTGCTCGTGGTAGCGGGCACGGAACGCCTCGGCGCGCTCGGGTACGCGTCTCATGGTGAGGTCGAGCCGTTCCTCTTCGCTGAACGCCCGGGCCTGACCCAGCAGACCCTCCAGAACGGGATTGCCCACGCACGCCTCGACCTGACGGTGAAAGAGGCGCAGCTTGTGGAAGACGGCGGTGAGCCGGTCGGTCACATCGGCTTCCATGCCCTGCTCGGCGACGGTCTCCTCGATACCGGCGACGATCTGGTCGGTCCGGCCGAGCAGCGAGACCAGGCCGGTGAGCTGCTCCGCGGTGGCGTTGCGGGCAGCGAGGCGTGCCATGAGGGCGGACAGGCGGACCTCGGCCTCGACGATCTCGGAGCGGACCGCCGAGGAGTGCTCGGCGATGCGCAGGGCACGCGGGCCCACCCTTTCGACGACCTTCTCGTGCACCAACTGCCGCAGCGCCTCACGGACGGGGGTGGGGCTCACGCCCAGGCGGGCGGCGAGATCGCGTTCGGTGATCTTCTCGCCCGGCCGCAGGACGCCCTCCCGGATCGCGGCCCGAAGCCGCCGGTATGCCTGGTCGGCCAGCGACGTGGTCTCCACGGGACCCAGGGCGTCAGTGCTCATGCCAGCGACAGTACGGCCTGCTATAGCAAATAGTCAATGGACCCCGGAGTAACCCGGGCCACTGCGGGCCTCGGGGTCGAGACCTACCCGGCCGCGCCCGGGACCGCGTCGAGCAGCGCACGGGTGTAGGCATGCCGTGGGCGCTCGTAGAAGTCCGCGGTCGCGGCGTGTTCCACGATGTCGCCGCGGTACAACACCGCGACCTCGTCACTGACATGCCTGACGACGGCGAGGTTGTGCGAGATGAACACCATGGTCAGGCCGAGTTCTCGGCGCAGCCCCGCGATGAGGTTGAGAATCTCCGCCTGGACCGAGACATCGAGCGCCGAGGTGATCTCGTCCGCGATCACCACCTCGGGCCGGAGGATCAGCCCGCGCGCGATCGCGATCCGCTGGCGCTGCCCGCCCGAGCACTCGTGGGGATACTGGTGGATGGTGTCCGCGGGCATTCTGACGGTCTCGAGCCAGTGGACGATCTCGTCCTGGTGCTTCTTCACCTTGGCATGGCGCGGGTCCACCGCTTCGGCGAGCGCCTCGCCGATGGTTCGACGGGGGTTGAGCGAGGAATAGGGGTCCTGCGGGATCATCTGGACCCGCCGTCGCATCCCCGTGCGGTCCGCACCGCGGGTGCCGAACACATCCAGGCCGGCGATCCGGACGCTCCCCCTCGTAGGCCGGATCGTACCGGTGAGGGTCTTCGCCAGAGTGGACTTCCCCGATCCCGACTCCCCCACGATGCCGACGGTGTGTCCCTTGGTGACATCCATCGAGATCCCGTGCAGGATCCGCGTCGCTCTCCTTCCCCAGCCGTAGCTCACCTCGAGGTCACGGACCTGGACGGCCGCCGCCCGTGCCGCCGTCCCTGCCGCCGCCTGTGGCACCGTCTGTGGCGCCGTCTGCTCAGCCATGCGAGTGCTCCTTAGCCGCTTCCGGGGTCCACGTCATGCCGGGCAGCGTCTCCACCGGCCTGTCGATGTCGGGCGTGGCCGCCAGGAGCGCCCTGGTGTAGGGATGCCGGGCGGATTCCACGCTGAGGTCCGCCGCGTCGATCTCCTCCACCACCTCGCCGTGGTACATGACGATCACGCGATGGCAGAGTGCCCGTACCACCCCGATGTCGTGCGAGATGAACATGATCGAGGTGCCGAGCCGGTCGTTGACGCGCTCCAGTTCGCGCAGGATCTCCGCCTGGACCGTCACATCCAGGGCCGTGGTCGGCTCGTCGGCGATGATCAGTCGCGGCTCGGTCGCCAGCGCCGTCGCGATCATCGCCCGCTGTCGCATGCCGCCCGAGAGTTCGTGCGGATACTGCTTCATGCGGCGCTCCGGCTGCGTCAAGTGCACCACCTGGAGTGCCTCCGCCATGCGGCGCCTCGCCGCCCGCGCACCGATGTGCTTGTGGGTGCGCAGCACCTCGGTGAGCTGGGTTCCCATACGCAAGGCCGGGTTGAACGTCGAGCCCGGGTCCTGGTAGACGAGGCTGACCGTCTCGGCCATGAGGCCCGGTGGGACCGGCCGGCGGAGGTCGAGGTCGCCGATGGCCATGCGGGAGGAGCCGAGGGTGAGGCCGTCGGGCAGAAGCCGGGCGAGGGACATCGCGGTCAGGGTCTTGCCCGAACCGCTCTCGCCCACGACACCGACGATCTCACCCGGCCTGATGCCGAACGAGACACCCTTGACCAGCGGCTTGTCCCCGCTGTGAATCCACAGGTCGTGTACGTCGACGAGATACTCGTCCCTCGGCACCGGCGTGTCCCGCTCGGGGTCCCGGGCACCTCTCCGGCTCGCCGTCCTCCTGGCCGTTCGCGGGTTCGCCGCGGCCGCGAGACCGTCGCCGATCAGGATCGCGGCGAGCCCGGTCACGATGACGAGAGCCGCCGGGCCCACCATCTGGAAGGGCCGGCCCGCCAGCAGCGACGGCAGCGCCTCGCTCAGCAGCTTCCCCCAGTCGTAGGAAGGCGCCTGGACGCCGATCCCCACGAACGACAGGGCGGAGAGGGCCGTGAGCGTGCTGGCGAACGTCGACGCCGACAGCACCAGCAGAGGCTCGGCCATATTGGGCAGCATGTGCCTGATCGCGATCCGCGGATGGCTCACCCCGAGCAGGCGCGCGGTCCGGACGTACTCCTGCTAGGACACCCGCGCGGCGAGATTCGCGGTGAGGCGGGCGAAGTACGGTATCCCGGCCACGCCGATGGCGATCACCACCGAGGAACCGCCCGCGCCGAGCACCGCCGCGACGACGAGCGCGAGAAGGAGACCGGGGAAGGCGACCATCGCGTCGATGACGCGCAGGCAGACCTCCCGGACCCGGGGCCCCATGAGCCACACGCTGGTGCCCAGGAGGATGCCGAGGGCGACCGCGATCGCCGTCGCGCCCACGGTCATCAGCAGGGTCAGTCGGGTGGCGACCATGGCGCGCAGCAGCACATCGTGACCGGCGGCGTCGGTGCCGAGCAGATGGCCGGACGAGGGCTGCGCGAACCGGCTGCCCAGCGCGTCCGCCTCGCCGGTGAAGAACACCGGTGCCAGTACGGCGATCAGGACGACGATGCCCAACAGGGCCAGACCGAGGACGAGTCCGGGGTTCCCACGGCGGCGTCGGCTACGCGGAGACATGCGATCCCCCGAGGGTCCGTTGGTCGATCAGCCCCAGCAGGACGTCGACGAGGAGGTTGACGATGGCCGCGATCATGCCGATGACCATCACCATGCCCTGGATCACCGGGTAGTCGCGGTCGAGAATGGCCTTGATGATGCCGCTGCCGAGACCGGGCAGCGCGAAGACGGACTCGATGATGATGGCTCCGCCGATCATCCCGGTCAGGATGAGCCCGCTCAGGGTCAGCGTGGTGGTGAGCAGGTTCGGCAGCGCCCACTTGACGTAGCGCTTGTGGGCCGGCAGCCGCCAGCCGTGCGCGGTGCGCATGTAGTCGTTGTCGAGTACGACCGCCGTTTCGCGGCGGACGACCCGGGAGACGGTGCAGATCGGTCCGATCACGATCGACGCGATGGGCAGCACGAACGACTGGGCGGCGAAGCGGGGGGTGTACGCCGGAGGGTAGAGCGGCACCACTCCGATGCCGACGGCGAACGTCACGACGAGGAACGACGCCATGATGTAGCCGGGAACGGCGTCGAGGAAACCGGTGACCACCCCGAACGCCGTGTCCAGCCATGTGCGTCGGCCACCGCGCGTGAGCACACCGACGATCATTCCCAGCGGAATCGAGACCAGCAGGACGATGACGATTCCCGCCAGCGCGATGGTGGCCGTGAAGGGGAGGCGGTTGAAGATGATCGTTTCCACCGGCTGCCGGTACATGAACGACGTGCCCAGGTGTCCGGAGAAGACGTCCCCCACGTAGTCGGCGAACCGCTCCCAGACCGGTCGATCGAGTCGGAGTTCGTGTCTGACGCGTGCGATGTCCGCGAGATCGGCGTTGGCGCCGGCGATGCCTGCCGCCGGGTCGCCGGGGATGAGCTGGACGATCAGGAACGACACGACGAGCAGCGCGAGGAAGATCGTGACCAGGCCGGTGAGCCGTCGGAGGGCGAACCCGAGCCAGGGCGAGGAGGATTGGCGGAGTCGTCGTGGACCTGTCGTCGAGCGGTCGCCCGCGGAGGCGGGTGGCGGGAGCCCCGGGATCTCCGTGGCGTCGGGAGAAGTCATGGTGTGTGCGGCCTTCCGGCTACTTGTCGATGCGGAGGGTGGCGGGGTCGAGATAGTCGTCGAAGGTGCGGATGCTGTATCCCTTGGCGACGACCGTGGTGGACGGCAGGGTCGACAGCGGGATCGCGTCGACCCGCTCCAGGAACGACTTCTGCGCGGAGTGGAGAGCGGCGCACCGCGCGGTGCGGTCCAGCTTGCTCATGGCCCGGTCGACGGCCGCGTATCCCTCGTCGTTGACCAGCCCCATCTTGTTGCGGCCGCCCTTTTCGGTCGGCGGGCCCATGACACGCAGGAGGGAGGAGGTGAGCGTGCCCATCATGTTGTTGTCGCCCTGGACGTTGATGTCCCAGTCCTTGCCGCCGGCGGCGGTCACGGTGGCCCAGTTGGCGTTGTCCAGGGAGTCGACCTTCACCGTCGCCCCGGCCTTGCGCAGCGCTTCGGCGATGTAGTCGTTACCGCCACGGAGCAGGGTCGTGCCCACGATGCGGAAACGGACCCCCTTCAGCTTCCTGGTGGCGGCGGCGCGGTCGGCGGCGACCAGCGACGACCGGTCGGTGTTGACACAGGGCACCTTGGCTGATCCGACCGAGCGGATCACGCTGCCCCGCTTGCCGCTGACGATGTCGCTGAAGGTCTGGGCGTCGATGGCCCGCGCCACCGCGGTGCGCAGGTCGGGCCGGTTCGCGAAGACGGTCCTCGGACGCTCGTTGAACAGCAGATAGGTCGTGGTGTTCGACGCACTGGAGGTGGCGAACCGGGAGTCGCCGTCGAACCGGTTCACGTTCTCGTCGGCGACCACCCCCACGTCCAGGCTGTAGGACACCAGCTTGGTGGCGATCGTCGAATAGTCGGTGATCGGTGTGAGGTTCAGATGCTTGGCGGGAACCCCCCGCAGCGGCTTGGCGAACCTCGGCCAGGCCGTGTAGCCGCTCCGCAGGGTGAGCCCGTACGACACGGCCGGCCGCGCGGAGGTCAAGGTGTAGGGGCCGGAGAACGCCCCCTTCACCTTTCCGGTCGCCAACTGCTTGGCATGGTCCAATCCCGCCGGGCACACGATCCCGGCCGACGGCAGACTCAGCCCGGTGAGGAAGTCCGACCAGGGAGCGGACAGCGTGGCCTTCACCGTTCCCGCTCCATCGTCGGCCGCGAACGTCGCCGTGGCCGACCCCAGCGCCAGGGTCCGGCCCGGGGATCCCGTCTCCGGCGAGGCGAAACGGGTCAGCGACCGCGCCACCGCGGACGGTGTGATCGGGCTCCCGTCGGAACAGGTCAGCCCCTTGCGGATGGTGAACGTGTAGTGGGCGGCGTCCTCCGCCTTCCACCTCGACGCGATCCCACCCACCAGGCGGTTGCCGGAGTCCTTGCGCACCAGCGTGTCGTACAGCAGCCGGGCCACGGTGTAGTCGTCGCCGCCGCCCGCCAACGCCGGATCGAAGGTCGCCGGATCGGTGTTCAACGACATGTTGATCGTGTCCGTCGACCCCCTCAGCGCGGCCTCGTCCACTCCGCACCCGGTGGCGCTCGACCCCAATGCGGCCACCACCGCCAGCACAGCACCCCGACGCAACACGACGCCTCCCACGCAACGGCCGAAAAGGTGCCCGGAGCCTAAGTCGCGCACATCCGTCGCCGGCCCACCGGGACGCACCACGCAAGAAATTCGGCAAAGGCGCGGCGCTGGTGCACGGTATTTCCGCACGACCCACCAGTAGGTTTCGGTCGTGTTGCGGTTGTCCGCACGAAAGCACGGCGTACCAGGCACCACAGAGCCGCATCGGCCCGGCCAGCGCCGGGTGCGCGCATGGTTCTGGCCGGATCGGCGTCCTCGCCGCATGATGCTGTGCATGGTCGACGCGCTGGACTTCCAGATCATCAACGCACTGCAGATCCATCCCCGGGTCTCATGGGCTCAGCTCGGCAGGATCCTCCGGGTCGACCCCTCGACGATTTCCCGGCGGTGGTCGGCCCTCACCGGCCGGCGGCAGGTGTGGACGAGCTGTTCCGAGGGCGACGCCCCGCACCTCCGCGATCAGATGATCTCCGCCCTGGTCGAGATCAGTTGCGTCCCCGGCCGGCGGGAACAGGTGCTCGCCGAACTCGGCCGGCAGGGGCCCGTCTCCAGCGTGCACTGCACTTCCGGCCCGCGGGACCTGTACATCATGATCTCCACCGACAGCCTGCTTTCCATGGACCGGTACATTGACGAGCGGATCGCTGTGATCCCCGGCATCCTCGGCACCCGCACCCACTACCTGCGAAAGATCTTCTTCGAAGGGTCGAGCTGGCGGCTGAAGACGCTCTCCAAGGAACAGGTCAAGGCGCTTCACGACCTCCGGCCGGCCGATCCGCCCAAGCAGCGCAGGGCCGCCCACCGGGCGGTCGTCGCCGCACTCGAGGCGGACGCCCGTCGTACCGCAGCGGACCTGCAGCGGGAGCTGGGCCGGTCCCTTTCCATGATTTCGCGGGACATCGACGCGGTACTCGCCGCGAGCTGGGTCAGATGGCGCGTGGACTTCGCACACGCCCTCATGGGCTGGTCCGCCGCGGCGGCGCTGTGGCTGGATGTCGAGCCCTTGGAGCTGGAGCGTGTCGTCGCCTCGCTCCGGCTGCTGAACCATGTGCGGCTGTGTGCCTCCATGACCGGCGACGCCAACCTCGCGGTGTTCCTCTGGCTGCGCAACCTGCAGGAGCTGGACGAGATCGAGAACCGGCTGACCACGGTGTTCCCCAAAGTGCTGGTGAAGGACCGGTGGATCGTCCCGAGGATCGCCAAGCGAGCCGGCCACATCCTCGACTTGGACAGCCGGCACCGTCGCTGGGTCCCCCTCGGCCACCACCCGGTGTTCGAGGACTGAGGAGACCGAGGGGGTGAGGGGGGAGGACACTCAGGGGTTGGGGGCGGGGCGCCGCCGTCGCGAACCATGCGTATCCAGGCCCGGATTTCGGTGATCCGTGCCGATGAACCGGCATGCGGACCGGATTCGCGGCACTTCTCGTAGCCTCGGCGCCAGGCGGCCCGGACGGGCGCCCGTGCACCGAGAAAAGAGAGGGCGCTCGTGGATTGTGAGCAGCTCGTAGCATTTCGCCGAGAACTGCACCGGAACCCGGAACCCGCATTCCTGGAGATCGGTACGGCGGCCCGGATCGAACAGGCCCTCGAGGGACTGGAGATACGCGTCCGCACGGGGAAGGCCGCTCAGGATCTCTCAGCCGTCGTCAACTTCCCGGCCCCGGAAACCCTGGACGAATGGGCGGCTCGCGCGGCGGATTCGGGCGTCCCGGAAGAGCGGGCCCGGTACTTCCGGGAGAACGGCACCGCGCTGGTCGTCGATGTCGAGGGCGCCCGTCCGGGGCCGCGCTGGGGGCTTCGCGTAGACATCGACGCGCTTCCGATGCGCGAATCGGCCGATGCCGCTCATTTCCCGGTGGCGGGCGGGTTCGCCTCGACGAACGGCGCGATGCACGCATGCGGCCACGACGCCCACGCCACCATCGGCGTCGGCCTGCTCCACCGCCTGTCGGACCATGACTTCGCGGGCACGCTCCGGGTCCTGTTCCAGCCTGCCGAGGAGGGGGTCCGGGGAGCGCAGACGATGATCGACGCCGGAGTGGCCGACGAGATCGACAACATGCTCGCGGTGCACATGGCCGGAGACATGGCCGTTGGCAGGGTCGTGGGGAGCTTCACCGGTGGCATGGCGACCCGCAAGCTGAAGGTCGACTTCGCGGGCAAGGCCGCTCACGCGGCCGGCACACCGGAGGCCGGCCGCAACGCGCTGCTCGCGGCATCGATGTCCGCGCTGGGCATCATGGGGCTCCCGCGCTTCAGCTCCGCGGACACGCGGCTCAATGTCGGCACGCTCGTCGCCGGCGACGGGGTGAACATCGTGCCCTCCTCCGCGGTGATGACCTGCGAGGCCCGCGCGACCGACGACGAGGTCGTCGATGAGCTGGTCGACCGGGTCCGATCAGTGGTGGAAGGGGCGAGCCTGGCCCAGGGGGTCCGGGCGAACGTCGCGGTGATGGGCCAATCCGCGACCGTCGCACCGGACGACGAACTGATCGACCGCATCGTCGACGTGGCCACCGCTCATGACGATGTCACCGAGGTCATCCGGACCCGGGCGTTCGCGGGAAGCGATGACGCCAACCTTCTCATCAGGCATGTCCAGCGGAGCGGGGGCAAGGGCGCCTATCTGATGGTCGGAGCGGGCAGCCCAGGGCCTCATCACAGCGAGAATTTCGACATCGCGGAGGAATCCATTCCGACCGCGATCGAGATCATCGAAGCGCTGATCCGGGGATGATCCGCCGTCGCGCGATCGGCCGAGTAACGGAGTGTTCCCTTTCGGCCCATCCGTCCAGATGTGGACCAACCGCACATCGGTCGTGCCCTGGATGATCGACGCCGGGGCCCGCTGCACGCGCCGCACGTCGGGTTTGCCGGTGCCGGCAGCCCCGAAAGCCCCCGTCATCACAGGTCACAAGGCACGTCTTCGTCATCAACGCACCCGCGGGCAGTCATCGCTCGGTAGATCCAGCTTCAAAACTTGAGCACAAATTCCACACATCTCTTCTTCAGACGGGCTCCATGTTCTAGATTGACCCGTGCTCTCACATGTTTGGACACGAGGCGACAAATAATGATCTACAGGTCCGGCGCTACGGGACAGCCAGCAGGCGCGTCCCCCCGGCGCCAGACGCGGGGGTGATCAATTCTCGGAGCCGGAGAGGGGCCTTGGGTGTGGGGAGCACCCGAGGTTTCGACGGGTTCCCGCGCACCTCGAGAATCTGGCAGGACATGCGAGTCCGCTGCCGTCTGGGTGGCGTGTCCACGTAGCACTGCACTATCCGGGATGTCATTCGCGGGAGGTGGGGGCCTCCCGGCGGAGGAACGGCGCGGCGGGAGGTGGGGGCCTCCCGGCGGAGGAACGGCGCGGCGGGGGGCGGGGGCCTCCCGAGGGGAGGAACAGTGCGGGAGGCGGGGGCCTCCCGGAGGGGGAGGAACAGTGCTAGGCGAACACGTCGAACCACTGGGGACCTGGGGGGTTCTGTGCGGCGAGGGGGATTAGTCAGCCCGTTTTCGTCGGAGCGCGGGCGTCTGACGAACGGGGCGATCGGACAGCCCGCGATCGACTGGGAGCAGCGGTACCGCCGTACCGTGATCACCAGCGATACCGTGGCCACCGCCTTCGTGGTGGCGGCGATCGGCAACTTCTTCGGGGCCCGGGACGCGGCCAACTGGCACGAGAAATGGGGGATTCTCGCATTCGGCACCGAGCTGCTGGTGCTGGGATCACTTGCGGTGAGCCGGTCATGGGCCCCGGCCGTGCTCGGCCAGGGCGCCGAGGAATTCCGCCGGCTCGGACGCTCACTGTTCACGGCGACCGTCGTACTGGCGCTCGGCGGGATCGCCCTGACCTCGCGCAACATCAAGCTCTGGATCTTCGTCGCGATCCCCGCGATCGCGCTCATCACCATGACCGCCCGGTATCTGCTGCGCCTCTGGCTGCACAAACAGCGGAAGGAAGGACGGTGCCTGCGACCGGTGCTCGCTGCCGGGAGCCCGGCCACCGTGCGCGACCTGATCACCCGAACCCGCAAGTTCCCGCACCTCGGCTGGCGGGTGGACGCGGTGTGCACGACGGACGGTCGCGGGCTCGACGGTGACCAACTGGACGGAGTGCGGGTCGTCGGCGGACTGACGGACGTCGCCAAGCACGTCCGACACGACGGCTACCGTGTCGTCGCGGTCACACCGGACCCGCACTGGTCACCGGACCGGCTGCAGCGGCTGGCCTGGCACCTCGAAGGCAGCGATGCCGAGATGGTCGTGGCCCCCGTGCTGATGGAGGTGGCCGGCCCGCGGCTGCACGTCGACGCGGTGCTCGGGATCCCGCTGCTGCGGGTCAGCATGCCGACCTTCACCGGGGGCCGCCGGGCGGTCAAGGTGGTCGTCGACCGGATGGGCGCGGCGATCCTGCTGCTGCTGTTCGCGCCGCTGATGGTGTTCGTCGGGCTGCTCGTGCTGTTGGACAGCCGGGGCGGGGTGTTCTACCGCCAGCGCAGGGTCGGCAAGGACGGCCGCGAGTTCACCATTCTCAAGTTCCGCACCATGGTGGCCGGGGCTGACGGGGCACGTGCCGAGCTGGCCGACCGCAACGAGGGCGCCGGTCCGCTGTTCAAGCTCCGCCGGGATCCGCGGGTGACCCGGGTGGGAGCAGTGCTGCGCCGGTACTCGATCGACGAGCTGCCGCAGCTTTTCAACGTGCTCACCGGCTCGATGTCGCTCGTCGGCCCGCGGCCTCCGTTACCGGAGGAGTCCGCCGCGTACGGCCCGGACATCCGGCGGCGGCTGCTGGTCAAGCCCGGGCTCACCGGCCTGTGGCAGATCAGCGGACGCAGCGACCTCCCGTGGGAGGAGGCGGTCCGGCTGGACCTGCGGTACGTGGAGGACTGGTCGCTCGCCCTGGACACAGTGATCTTGTGGAAGACGCTGCGTGCGGTGCTCCAAGGGCAGGGGGCCTACTGATGCGCGGAGGTCGTCGTCCGGCCGACGCACGGAAGGCAGGCCGCAAGGGCCTGCCTGGGGGGAGGAACGGGTCATGAGGATAAGCGTCTTCGGGCTCGGCTACGTGGGCTGTGTGTCGGCCGCGTGCCTGGCCAGCCTGGGTCACGAGGTCATCGGGGTGGACGTGAACCAGGTGAAGGTCGACCTGGTCAACGACGGCAAGGCCCCGGTGGTCGAGGAGCGGATCGGCGCGCTCACCGCCGAGGCCGTGCGGACCGGAGCGTTACGCGCTACCGGCGAGGTCCGCGAGGCGATCATGGACAGCGAGGTGTCGCTGGTCTGTGTGGGCACGCCGTCGGAGCCCAACGGCAGCCTGTGCACCACGTATCTGGAGCGGGTCACCGAGCAGATCGGCGCCGCGCTGGCCGAGCGGGGTGGGCGGCACACCGTCGTGTTCCGCAGCACCATGCTCCCCGGCACCTGTCTGAACCTGCTGGTACCGATCCTGGACAAGAACATCGGCGGCACGGCCGGGGTGGACTTCGGGGTCGCGGTCAACCCGGAGTTCCTGCGCGAGGGCACGAGCGTGCGGGACTTCTTCGACCCGCCCAAGACCGTCATCGGCGAGCTCGACCCGGCAAGCGGCGACGCGGTGATGGCGCTGTACGACGGCTTGCCCGGCGAGGTGTTCCGGGTGCCGGTCCCGACGGCCGAGGCGATCAAATACGCGGACAACGCGTTCCACGGCCTCAAGATCGGCTTCGCGAACGAGCTGGGCGCGGTGTGCCAGGCGCTCGGGGTGGACTCGCACCAGGTGATGGACGTGTTCCTGGCCGACCGCAAGCTGAACATCAGCCCCGCCTACTTGCGGCCCGGCTTCGCCTTCGGTGGCTCCTGCCTGCCCAAGGACCTGCGCAGCCTGGTCCACGCGGCGCAGCGGGCCGACGTCTCGGTGCCCATTCTCGCCCACGTACTGCCCTCCAACTCCGACCATCTGCAGCGCGCGGTGGACCTGGTCGAGCGCACCGGCAAGCGCCGGATAGGCATGTTCGGGCTGTCCTTCAAACCCGGCACCGACGACCTCCGCGAGAGCCCGCTCGTCGAGCTGGCGGAGAGGCTCTTCGGCAAGGGTTACGACCTGCGGATCTACGACGCCAACGTCAACCTCTCCCGGTTGATCGGCGCGAACCGCGAGTACATCGAGAACCGGCTGCCGCACCTCGCGCAGCTGCTCGCGGACTCCGTCGGCGAGGTGCTCGAGCACGCCGAGGTGTGCCTGGTCGGGACCAGGGACCCGGCCGTGCTGTCGGCGCTGCCCCAGGGCCACGGTCCGGTGCTTGTCGACCTCATCCGCCTTCCCGACGCCGAGGCGCGCCGGGCCGAACCGGGGTACATGGGCCTTGTCTGGTGACACAGCGTTCGGTGACACGGTCAGCGGCGACGGGTCGGACCGGCGCGCGCTGATCCTGGTGGAGAACCTGTCGGTGCCGTTCGACCGGCGGGTGTGGCAGGAGTGCACGACGCTGCGCGACGCGGGCTGGGAGGTGCACGTCATCTGTCCCCGGGGGGAAAAGCGGGACACGGAGCCGGAGGCGGAGATCGACGGGGTGCGGATCCACCGCTACCCGTTGCGCGCGGCCGCCGGAGGACCTGCCGGGTACCTGCGGGAGTACGGATCGGCGCTGTGGCACACGGCCCGGCTGGCCCGCAAGGTCGGCCCGGTCGACGTGGTCCACGCCTGCAACCCGCCCGACCTGCTGTTCCTGCCGGCGTTGTGGCTGAAGCGGCGCGGCGCGCGGTTCGTCTTCGACCAGCACGACCTGGTACCCGAGTTGTACCTCTCCCGGTTCGACCGCGGCGAGGACCTGCTCTACCGCGCCGTGTGCGCGCTGGAACGGCGGACCTACCGGGCCGCGGACGTCGTGCTCGCCACGAACGAGAGCTACCGGGACGTCGCGCTGCGCCGTGGTGGTCGGCGGCCGGAGGACGTGTTCGTGGTGCGCAGCGCGCCCGCGATCGAGCGGTTCCAACCGGTGCCGCCCGAGCCGGAGTTGAAGCGCGGCAAGCCTCATCTGCTGTGCTACCTCGGCGTCATGGGCCCTCAGGACGGCGTCGACTACGCCTTGCGGGCCCTCGCGAAGCTGCGCGACGAGATCGGACGGACCGACTGGCATGCGGTGTTCGTCGGCGCCGGAGACGCCTTCGACGCGATGGTGGAGCTGTCCCGGCGGCTCGGGCTCTCCGAGCAGGTGCGGTTCACCGGACGTATCCCGGACGCCGACCTGGTGCGCTACCTGTCCACCGCGGACGTGTGCCTCTCCCCCGATCCGCGCAATCCGCTCAACGACGTGTCGACCATGAACAAGGTCCTGGAGTACATGGCGATGGGCCGGCCGATCGTCTCGTTCGACCTGAAGGAGGCGCGCGTCTCCGCCGGTGACGCCGCCGTCTACGCGCCCGCCAACGACGAGGCCGAATTCGCGGGGCTCATCGCGCTGCTGCTCGACGATCCGGAGAAGCGGGCCCGGATGGGCAGGATCGGCCAGGAGCGGATCAGCGGGCCGCTCTCCTGGCGGAACTCGCAAGCGTCGCTGCTCGCCGCCTACGCCGCTGCCTGCCGTGACCACACTCCGGTGTCGGCGGGCGGCCCGGTGCGGCCAGGGAAGAGGCCGCGCAGTTGAGCGATGACACGATACGCCTGGTCACGATCGGGCGGATGCTCCGTCGGCGCTGGCGGCTTCTCACCGTCCTCACCGTGGTGGGCGCACTCGTCGGCTACGGCACCTCTTCGCTGTTTCCGCCGCGCTACACGACGTCGGCGTCGGTACTGCTGCCGGGGGCGTGGGAGGAGCGCGAGCTGCTGACCCAGGCGGAGATCGCGACCAGTTCGGTGGTGGTCGACCGCGCGGCCGCCACGCTCGGCTGGGCCGGGGTCAGCGGCAGCGAGCTGCGGGATCAGGTGAGCGCCAAGGCCGCCGACGGGAACATCATCAAGATCTCGGGTACGGCCGACACCCCGGAGCGTGCGCAGCGGCTCTCCGACCAGGTGGCCCAGCAATTCGTCACCTTCGCCGCGCGGCTCGCGGGCGACAGCACCGACCCCGAATCGGCGGCCGGGCCCGAGGCACTGCGGAAGAAGGTGGCGGAGACCAACCGCCGCATCACCGACCTGTCCGAGGCGGCCGATCCGGGGCGGACCGTGGAGAGCGTGCAGGCCCGCACCGAGCTCGCGAAGCTGCGTACCGCGCTGCAGGAGGCCATGAAAAAGCTGGACGAGGCCGACCCGGCGACCGACAAGGCCAACATGGTCGTCATGGGGTCGGCAGCCCGGCCGACCGGCGAGGCAGCGCCGACGGGGACGCAGTTCATCGTCGCCGGGGCGCTGCTGTCCTTCCTGCTCGCGGTCATCGGCCATCTCACCGCGGCACGGATGAGTCGCCGGCTGCGCACCGAACCGGAGATCGCCGCGGCGCTGGGCTCGGCGCTGCTGGGTACCGTCGACGTACCTGGTGAACCGCGCGCGCACCGGTCGGAAGGCCGTGGCCCGCGGGCCCGGATCCGCCGGCTGCTGGGCGTCGACATCCGGTGGGACATACCGACCCCGCGGACGTCCGGCGACGAGGCCGACAGGCAGATCCGCTACCGGCGGGTGTGCGCCCGCCTCCGGGACCAGCTACC
The DNA here is from genome assembly GCF_055597465.1 of Streptomyces yongxingensis. Classification (NCBI taxonomy): domain Bacteria; kingdom Bacillati; phylum Actinomycetota; class Actinomycetes; order Kitasatosporales; family Streptomycetaceae; genus Streptomyces; species Streptomyces yongxingensis. Next base: position 8,947,662 of record NZ_CM145717.1, on the reverse strand, counting down.
GGCCCCCCGGCGGCTGCTGGTTGTCGTACCGGACGGCGACGAGATCGCCCGCCGGGCCGCCGGGCAGCTCGTCGCCGAGGCCGAGAGCGATCCTTCCCCGTCCGCTTCGAGCAGGGGATGCCCCATGCTGCGGGTGGTCGGGGTTTCGGTGTCCCAGCCGATGGTGCCGGACCGCGACACCGAGTCCGGTGCCCTGGTGGTGCTCAGCGCGGGCAGTTGGACCGCGGAGGAGCTCGCCGGCATCGCCGGGGCGTGTGCGGACGCGGGGCATGAGGTCGTCGGCATCGTCATCGCCTGCACGGTCCGGGCCCGTCCGACGCGGTCTGCCGGCCCGCCTCGGGATGCCGCCACGCCGGCGCTCGCGGTTCACGGCCACGCGCCGGGAGGTTCAGTGTGACGACGAGCAAGACTTCGGAGTCGTCGGCCTCCGTTCCGCTGCTGGACCTGCAGGCGCTGGTGGTGTCGGTGCGCAGGCGCCGCCGCCTCTGGTGCTCCTTGGCACTGCTCGGGCTGCTGGTCGGCGCGGCGGTGGCGGTCCTGCTGCCGCCGCCGCCGAGCGCGGTGACCAAGGTGCTGGTCGCGCACAAGGAGGACCAGCCGAACGACACCGGAACGCTGATCCGCACCGACGTCGCGCTGCTGCAGACCACGCGGATCGCGGGCAAGGCCCTGCAGTCCCTCAAGTCCCCGGAAAACCCGGAAGACTTCATGCGGGACTACCGGGGTACCGGCTTGACCAACAACCTGCTGCAGATCGATGTGACAGGTGACAGCGACGCGGAAGCGGTGGCTCGGGCCAAGGCGCTGGCCGACGCGTTCGTCGCGGACCATGTACGGCGGATGCGGGAAACCGCGAAGGCCGAGGCCAAGGCCCTGCTCGACCAGCGTGACCGCATGCGGGACGAGCTGGTCCAGGTCAACAAGGAGATCGGAGATCGATCGCCGGAGAGCGATCCGAAAGCGTCGGCGGGCATCGAGTCGCTCTTCACCCGCCGCGCCGAACTCAACTCGCGGATCGCCGATTTCGACCAGCGCGCCGCGGAGGCGCGCACCGGTACGCCCAAGGTCATCTCCGGCACGCAGATCGTGGACGCCCCGCGCGCGCTGCGGCACTCCCTGCCGAAGGCCGTCGTCACCAACGCCGTGATCGGGCTCGTCCTCGGGCTCGTCCTCGGGCTCGCGCTGGCCGCGGTCGGCACGGTGGTGGCGGACCGCCCCGTGCTGCGCCGGGAGATCGCGGCGAACCTCGGTGCCTCGGTCATCGCGGAGCTGCCCCGCCGGTCGGGCAGGCCGTGGCAGCGCCGACGCACCCGGGCGGCACGGACCAGGCTCACCGCGTCCCTGGCCCGCACCGTCCGCGACTCCGCGGAACCGGTGTCGCTGCTGGAACTGGGCTGTGCGCGCAGCACGAGCGTGATCGCCCTGGACGTCGGCAGGGCGCTGGCGGCGGAGGGGCCCGTGGTCATCATCGATGGTCTGCCCGGCCCGCAGCTCGCGGGCCACCGCCCGAAGCCAGGAGACCCCACCGTGGTCAGCGGCGAGCGTGCCGCGGCCGTGCCGGATCAGGAGCGCCGACTCGGAGTCGGCTCGGTCGCGCCCGGCACGGCGTGGACCGACCTCCAGTACCTCGGCACCCAGACCGTGCTCGTCGTGCGTGCCGGGCACGGCAGCGCCGCATGGCTGCACACCGTGGCGCGGCAGCTCGCGGACCAGAGCATTCCGGTGATCGGTGTCGTGCTGATCGACCCCGATCCGCGTGACCGGACCGACGGCACGCTGTGGGACGGGCTGCACATCGCGCTGCGGGGCCATGGCGAGCGGCCGGCCCGGCAGAACGGAACGGGCCGGCGGCGGACGGAGCGGCTGCCGATGTGGGCCGCACGGGTCCCGGACAGCGACCAGGAGGCGCAGTAGGACATGTGTGGCATCGCAGGCACCTACCGATGGCCGGACGGGAAGATCGTGACCGACCGGCTCACCGACACCCTCGCCCACCGCGGTCCGGACGGGGCGGGCCGGTACAGCCACCCCGTCGGCGTTGGCGAAGTGCACCTCGGGCACCGCCGACTGGCCATCATCGACCTGTCCGGGACCGGCGCCCAGCCGATGGTCTCGGACGGCCTCGCCCTGACGTACAACGGCGAGCTGTACAACGCGCCCGAGCTGCGTGCCGAGCTGGCGGCCGCCGGGGTGCGCTTCCGCGGTACCTCCGACACCGAGGTGCTGCTCGAGGCATGGCGGCGCTGGGGCACGGACTGTCTGCCCCGGCTGCGCGGCATGTTCGCGTTCGGGATCTTCGACGAGCGCACCGGTGACCTGGTGCTCGCCCGCGACCAGCTCGGCATCAAGCCGCTGTTCCTGCTCCGGCGCGGTGCGGGCCTGGTGTTCGCCTCCGAGCTCAAGGCGCTCGCCGCCGCGACAGGCGGGGCGCTGGAGGTGGACCACGCGGCGCTGGTGGCCTCGCTGCTGTACTACTGGGTGCCGGACTCGCGGTGCGCGTTCCGCGAGGCGGAGAAGCTGCCGCCGGGGAGCTGGCTGCGGTGCCGGCCCGACGGCCGGGTGGAGCGCGGCCGGTTCTGGAACCTGAAGGACGTCGCCGCCGAGGGGCGGGAGCGGGCCCGGGGCGGCGAGCGGCCGGATGTCGCCGCCATCGTCGAGGAGTCGACTCGGCGCCACCTGCTCTCCGACGTACCCGTGGCGACCTTCCTCTCCGGCGGTCTCGACTCCAGCTATCTGACCGCGCTGGCGGCCCGCGACCAACCAGGGATCTCCGCGTACACGATCGGGTTCCGCGCCGAGGACGCCAGGTTCGAGGCGATGCCGGACGACCTGCGCCATGCCCGGCAGGTGGCCGAGCGGTTCGGCGTCGACCTGCATGAGATCGAGATCGCCCCGAACGTGCTCGACCTGCTGCCGCGGATGACGTACCACCTGGACGAGCCGATCGGCGACCCCGCCGCGATCAACACGTACCTGATCTGCTCGGCCGCACGAGAGGCCGGGGTCAAGGTGATGCTCTCGGGGATGGGTGCCGACGAGCTGTTCGCCGGGTACCGCAAGCACCTGGCCAACCTGCTCGCACTGCGCTACCAGCGCGTCCCGCGGCCCCTGCGGCGCGGGGTGTCCAGGGCCGTGGACCGGCTGCCGGTCGCCACGTCCCGCCGGGGGTACCGGTCGGTGCGCTTCGCGAAGCGGTTCCTCTCCTTCGCCGATCTGCCGGAGGAGACCGCCTTCCGGCGCAGCTACACCATGTACGACCAGGACGAGCTGCTCGCCCTGGTCGATCCGGACCTGGCCGGGACGGTCGGGGACGTGCTGACCGAGCATGCGGATGTCTACCAGGACAACGACCTCGACGACTTCGTCAACCGCATGTGCCTGGGCGACGCCCGGATGTTCCTGCCGGGCCTGAACCTCACGTACACGGACCGCTCCAGCATGGCCGCGTCGACCGAGGTGCGGGTGCCGTACGTGGACGTCGAGGTGGTCAAGGCGGCGTTCGCGGTGCCCGGCGATCGCAAGATCGTCGGACGTCAGGGAAAGGCCGTCCTCAAGGAGGCGGCCACCTCGATCCTCCCCCGGGAGATCGTGTACCGGCCCAAGGGCCTGTTCAGCGCTCCGCTGCGGGCCTGGATGAGCCGGGATCTGGCACCGCTGGTGCGCGAGGTGGTCAACGACGGTGTGCTCGTCCGTTCCGGGTTCCTGCGCCGCGACGCGCTGGCGCGGATGGTCGCCGAGGACGCCGCCGGGCAGCGGGACTTCTCCAAACATCTGTGGCATGTGCTGACCCTCGAGTACTGGTATCGCGACGCGACCTCTGGGTCCGGCCAGAGCACTCGGTTAACGGCTTAGGAATCAGGGGAGTTCGGGTGAAACAGGTTGTGCAGAACTACAAGAGCGGCGAGCTGGCGGTGCTCGACGTGCCGGTGCCGGGATGCAAGCCGGGCGGTGTGCTGGTCCGCAGCGCCTATTCGCTGATCTCCACCGGGACCGAGCTCATGAAGGTGTCCGAGGCCGGCATGTCGATGCTGGGCAAGGCCCGCTCCCGGCCGGACCAGGTGGCCAAGGTCATGCAGAGCGTGGCCACCAACGGGGTGCCCGCCACCTACCGCAAGGTGATGGGCAAGCTGGACTCCTACACACCGCTGGGCTACTCGCTGTGCGGGGTGGTCGAGGAGGTCGGCGCCGGGATCGACGATGTGAAGGTCGGCGACCTCGTGGCCTGCGCAGGCAACGAGCACGCGCTGCACGCCGAGTTGAACTGGGTGCCGAAGAACCTCTACGTCCCGGTGCCGGACGGCCTCGCGCCGCGGCACGCGGCCTTCGGCACCGTCGGGTCGATCGCGCTGCAGGGCGTCCGCCAAGGCGAGCCGCACCTCGGCGACGTGGCGCTGGTCATCGGCCTCGGGCTGATCGGGCAGCTCGTGGTGCAGCTCCTCGCCGCCTCGGGAGTCCGCGTCGTCGGGGCCGACCCCGACCCGGTGCGCTGCGAACTCGCCGCGCGCCTGGGAGCTGTGGCCTGCGGCGATCCGGCGTCCGCGGCCGTGGAAACCGCCGCCGCCGAGCTCACCGGCGGTCATGGCGTGGACCAGGTGTACCTGGCCGCCGGCGGCGGCAGCAACCAGCCCGTCGAGCTGGCCGCCCGGCTCTGCCGGGACCGCGGCCGGGTCGTCGACATCGGCAAGTGCCGCCTGGACCTGCCGTGGAACGCGTACTACGAGAAGGAGCTCGACGTCCGGTTCTCCCGCAGTTACGGCCCCGGGCGCTACGACCCGGAGTACGAGCTGGACGGGCGGGACTACCCGATCGGCTACGTGCGCTGGACCGAGCGCCGCAACCTGGCGTGCTTCCTCGATCTCCTCGCCCTCGGCCGCGTCGACGTGGAGCCGTTGGTCTCCCACATCGCCGACTTCGATGACGCCGTCGAGACGTACCAGAGTCTGAAGGACGGCGACCTGAAGGCCGTGGCCGTGCTGTTCCGGTACCCCGAACACACGGGGGAAGCGGAGGAAACGGGCGCCCTGGCGGTGGCCGTGCCCGCGGTGAAGCGACCCAGCGGTGAAGCGTCCGCCCCGGCCCGGTATGCCAACGCGTCGGTGCGCCTCGCGTTCGTCGGCGCGGGAAACTACGCGACGTCGATGCTGCTGCCGCACCTGGCACAGCGCGACGGCGTCGACTTGTCCACGGTCGTCACCACCACGGCGCTGTCCGCGGCCAACGCGAAGCGCAAGTTCGGCTTCGCCGAGGCGACCACCGATCTCGACGCCGTGCTCGGCGACCCGTCCATCGACGCGGTGTTCGTGGTCACCCGGCACAGCTCACACGCCGAACTGACCCGAAGAGCACTGCTGGCCGGCAAGGCCGTGTTCGTGGAGAAGCCGCTGGCCCTCACCGAGGACGAGCTGGCCGGCGTGCTCGCGGCGGTGGAGGAGTCCGGCAACGACCGGCTGCAGGTGGGCTTCAACCGCCGGTTCGCGCCGCTGCTGCGGGAGGCCAGGAAGCGGTTCGGCGCCCGGACCGGTCCGGCGAGCGTCCGGTACCTGGTCAACGCGGGCCGCCTCGCGCACGGCAGCTGGTACCTCCGACAAGGCACCGAGGGCTCGCGGTTCGCCGGTGAGGGCGGACACTTCATCGACACGGTGAGCTGGCTGCTCGGGGCCGACCCGGTCTCGGTGTACGCGGTCGCCACGTCCGGCGACGAGGACCTTCAGGTCCTGCTGCGCTACCCGGACGGGTCCACCGCCACCATCGCCTACGTCACCAGCGGCCCGGCCGGCTTCCCCAAGGAGACGCTGGACCTGGTCGCGGACGGCCGTGCGCTGCGGCTCGACGACTTCGTCCGTGCCGCTGTGTACGTCGATGGCCGCCGCAAGCGGTGGGTCAGTTCGCGGCTGCCCAAGGCCCGGGACAAGGGCCAGAACGCCGAGCTGGCCGCGTTCATCAAGGCCGTGCGGACCGGCGGGCCGATGCCGGTGCCGCTGGAGTCGCTGGTCGCCACCACGGCGGCCACCCTCGCCGTGCGGACCGGCCTGGCCGGCGGTGCGCCGGTGACGTTGGCGAGGACGCGATGACCATGAGCGCGGGCTGGTACCTGCGGCGGCTGTCCCGGATGGGGCCGCGGGAGGTCGGCGGCCGGGTGGGCGACGCGGTACGCAGGCGGCGGTGGCGGTCGGCGCGGCCGGACTGCCCGGGCGTGACCGGCGCCCGGTTCACCGCGGTACTGCCCGCCGGGACGATCGCCGCGATACCTCCGGACGCCGCGAAACGTCTCATCGCCGAGGCGGACCGGCTGATGTACGGGCACGCCGAGTATTTCGGGGTGGTCCGCGACGACCTGGCCGACCCGGACTGGTGGTGCGATCCGAAGACCGGACGCCGGGCTCCGTGGGGCTACGCCTTCGACGTGCCGTACCGGAACGAGGACGCGGTCGGGGACATCAAGCAGATCTGGGAGCTGTCCCGGCACCAGTACCTCACCCAGCTCGCCGCCGCCTACGCGATCACCGGGGACGAGCGGTACGCCGAGCGCGTGGCCGCGCACCTGCGGTCGTGGTGGGCGGCCAACGCGCCGCTGCGCGGCGTGCACTGGATCAGCGGCATCGAGCTGGGCATCCGGCTGCTGTCCTGGGTGTGGATCCGCCGGCTGCTCGACGGCTGGCCGGGCGTGGCCGGGCTGTTCGAGGACAACCCGGTGGCGCGCAACCAGATCTGGCACCACCAGCGCTGGCTGGCCGCCTTCCCCAGCCGGGGGTCCTCGGCGAACAACCACGTCATCGCCGAGGCCGCCGGACAGTTCGCCGCGGCCTGCGCGTTCGGGTGGTTCCCCGCCTCGGCGCGTTGGCGAGCCGACGCGCTGCGGTCGCTGGAGCGGCACCTGCGCCGTAACACCTTCGGCTCCGGCCTCAACCGCGAACTGGCCACCGAATATCACGGACTCGTGCTGGAGCTCGGCCTGGCCGCGGTGGCCGAGGCGGATGCCGCCCGCGTGCCGGTCCCCGCGTCCATCCGGCTGGTGCTGCTGCGGATGACCGACGCGCTCGCGGCCATCGTGGACAGCCGGCTACGGCCGCCGCGTCAGGGGGACGCGGACGACGGGCACGGTCTGGTCGTGGACGGCGCGGGCACCGACCGCTGGGCCTCGCTGCTGGCCACCGGGGACGCCGTGTTCGGCCGGCTCGCCTGGTGGCCGGAGGTGACCGGTACCGATGTGCGCACCCCGCTGCTGGCCGCGCTCATCCGGCCGTACGCGAAAAATGGAACGGCACCGGCCGTGTCCCGCCCTCCGAGCCGGCCGGCCCACTTCGCCGACGCGGGGCTCACCATCCTGCGCGGTCCGGAGGAGATCTGGTGCCGCTGCGACGGTGGCCCGCACGGCTTCCTGTCCATCGCCGCGCATGCCCACGCGGACGCGTTGTCCGTGGAGGTCCGGCACGACGGGGTCGACGTACTCGCCGACCCGGGGACGTTCTGCTACCACGGGCAGCCCGAGTGGCGGCAGTACTTCCGGTCGACCCTCGGCCACAACACCCTGCGGCTGGACGGCGATGACCAGTCCGTCTCCGGCGGCCCGTTCCTGTGGACCCGGCATGCCCGCAGCCGCGTCCTGGCCGCGGACATCTCCGACGCCTCCGACGGGGGGACGGCCCGCTGGTGTGCCGAGCACGACGGCTACCAGGGCTCCGTGCACCGCCGCCGGGTGGAGCTGACGGCCGCGGCGGAGGAGCTGCGGGTGGTCGACGAGGTGCGCGGCCCGCGCCGGGCCGTGCACTTGGCGTTCCACCTCGGCCCGGCGATCGCCGCGGACCTGGTGGGGAACCGGGCACGGCTCACCTGGACCCGGGACGGCGAGGACCGCTCCGCGGCGCTCGACCTGCCCGGGCAACTCTCCTGGCGGGCGCATCGCGGCGAGAGTGACCCGCCGCTGGGCTGGTACTCCGCCGGGTTCGGGCGCAAGGAACCCAGCACAACGCTGGTCGGCACCGGCTTCGCCGACGGCGCGACGGGGTTCACCACCGTACTCAGGTTCCGCGGCTAGGGGGGCGCGTGGGGATCAAGTGGCGGCACTGGGCGTTGCCGGCGGCATCGCTGGCGCTGGCCCTGCCGGCGGCGACCGGCTGTGAGAGCACGCCGGACGCGCGGCCGAAGCCGACCGCCGCGCCATCCACGTCCGTGGCCCGGGTGTGCGCCAAGCCCGCGGCCGGGCCGGCGAAGGCGCCGGCGGGCGCGGTGACGGTCGACCCCGCGGTGGCCGGTGACCTGGCCGCGAAGACCAGGAGCAGCCCCCCGAACACCACGTTCTGGCTTCGACCGGGCGAACACCGGCTCGAGCCGGACCGCTACGCCCAGGTCATCCCCAAGGAGGGGGACCGCTACCTCGGTGCGCCAGGCGCGGTGCTCGACGGCCGGAAGAAGAACCAGTACGCGTTCGGCGGTACCGCCCGCAACGTCACCATCCGCTACCTGACCGTGCGGGGTTTCGTCGCGCCGCACGACGAGGGCGTGGTCAACCATGACTCGGCCGACGGGTGGGTGATCGAGCACGCGACGGTCCGGAACAACTCCGGTGCCGGGCTGATGGCCGGTGCCCGCCAGCAGGTCCGCGCCAGTTGCCTGCGCGACAACGGTCAGTACGGCATGAACGCGTACAAGGCCAAAGGCCGTATCAGCGGCCTGGTGGTCGAGGGCAACGAGATCGTGGGCAACAACACCGGCGACTGGGAGCGGCGGCGGGAGGGCTGCGGCTGCACCGGAGGCATCAAGTTCTGGGCCGTCAACGGCGCCGACGTACGCGGCAACTGGGTGCACGACAACCGCGGACCAGGGTTGTGGGCGGACACCAACAACAACGACTTCCGCATCGAGAACAACGTGCTCGAGGCCAACGACGGTGCCGCGCTGATCTACGAGACCAGCTACAACGCGGTCATCCGGAAGAACACGATCCGGCGGAACAACTGGGTCGAGGGCCGCAAGGCAGCCGACCGCGGCGACACCTTCCCGTATCCGACCATCTACCTGTCCGAATCCGGCGGTGAACCACGGATCCGAGCCCGCACGGACAAGATCGAGATCTATCGGAACGTGCTGGAGAACAACTGGTCCGGGATCACCCTGTGGGAAAACGCCGACCGGTTCTGCAACAGTCCGGCCAACACCTCGTCCGGTGACTGCACGTTGCTGGTGAAGAACACCGACCGCTGCGCACAGCCGGCGATCGCCACGGCACCGCTCTACGCCGACTGCCGGTGGAAGACCCAGCGGGTGGACATCCACGGCAACCGCTTCGTGCTGGACAAGTCCGTCGTCGACTGCACGGTGAAGTGCGACCGCATGGCGCTGCTGGCCAACTACGGCACCTATCCGGACTGGTCGCCGTACCAGGGCGAGCGGGTGGCCGAGGCGATCACCCGCGAGCAGCACAACCGCTGGCACGACAACGTCTACCGCGGACCATGGACATTCGTCGCCCACGACCCGAGCCGGACACTCGACCCCGGGCAGTGGCAGGGCACGCCGTACCAGCAGGACGCGGGCAGCACCTTCGGCGCGGGGGACGGTGGTTGAGATGGGCACGGACCACACGTCGAAGATCGTCGGGACGGTCTGGGGGCTGCTGGTCCTCAACACGCTCGGCTCCGCCGGGGCGAAGACCATCATCCCGCTGCCCCGCTCCCTCATCCAGATGGTCACCATGGGTGCGCTGGTCGCCGCGTTCGCGCTGGCACTCGCGGTCAATCTCCGGCTGCGCATCCGAGCCAGCGCCTATCTGTCCCTGCTCACCCTGCTGCTGGTGCCGAGCGTGATCTCCAGCGCGGACCTGGAGTCCGGGTTCGGCGCGCTGTTCCGCTGCACCCGGCTGGCCCTCTTCGTCGGCACGCTGTGGCTGCTCAGCCGCTGGTGGGACGGCGGCCTGACCTTCGTCCGGCACCACATCCGGATGTACTTCGCGGTGCTCGGGTCGGTGGCCGCCGGCCTGGTCGTCTCACCGGGCGCGGCCATGCCCGAGCTCTACGGCGGGCGGCTGGTCGGCGCGTTGTGGCCGCTCACCCCGCCGCAGATCGGACAGTACGCCGCGGTGATCATCGGGCTCACCGTGCTGCTCGTACTGGGCCGCCGGACCGACAAGGCGAGCGCGGCGATGGTCATCGTGCCGTCACTCGTCCTGCTCGCGCTGACCCATACCCGGACGGCCACGCTCGGCCTGTTCATCGGGCTGGCGCTGGCGATCGGCTCGCTCATCCTGACCAGCGCCGCCGCCCGCCGGTTCTTCACCTGGGCGGTGCTGTGCGCCGCGGTGGCCGCGGTGGGGTTCGCCTCCGCGCTCCAGGCGTGGTTCCTGCGCGGACAGAGCAAGGAGAACTTCTCCAACCTCACCGGCCGGGCCAAGGTCTGGGACGCCCTGCTGGCAGCGCCCCGGACGACCGCGGAGAAGGTGTTCGGCATGGGCCTGGGCGACAAGTCGTTCGGCGGGCTGCCGATCGACAACAGCTGGCTGGCCGTTTACCACGAGCAGGGGCTGACCGGCGTCGCCTTGGTGGCGGCGATCATCATCGTGCTGGGCGGCGTCGCGCTGCTGCGGCCACCGTCGCTGCAGAGGGCCTGCGCGATCTTCCTGATCAGCTACTGCGCGATCGCGTCGTACACCGAGGCCGGTCTTGGCGACGCCTCGCCGTATCTGCTGCACCTGGCCGTGGCCGCCTCGCTGCTGGCGGCACCTGCCGCGGCCACTCCCCTCCCGACGCCCGACGTCCCTCGACCACGCGTCCCGCGACGGGCCCGGATACCGGAGGTTCCTTGAGCATGCACGTCCTCGTGGTGCACAACCGCTACGCCTCGGCGCAGCCGAGCGGGGAGAACAAGGTCGTCGACCAGGAGGTGGAGCTGCTGCGCGGGGCCGGCCACCGGGTCGAGGTGTTCGAGCGGCGCAGCGACGACATCGCCGCCCGGTCCCTTCTCGGCAAGGCCGCGGTGCCGCTCCTTGTGCCGTGGAACCCGGCGGTGCGCGCGGAACTCGCCGCCCGGCTTCGCACCGAGCGGCCGGACGTGGTGCACGTCCACAACGTCTTCCCGCTCCTGTCGCCGGCGGTGCTGGCCGCCTGCGCCGACGCCGGCGTGCCCGCCGTCGCCACGCTGCACAACTACACCCAGGTCTGCCCGCCCGGCACGCTGCAGCGGGACGGCCGGCCCTGCACCGAGTGCGTCGGGTCCGCGCCGCTGCCCGCCGTCCGGCACGGCTGCTACCGGAGCTCCCGGCTGGCGACGGTGCCGCTCGCGGTCAGCCTGTCGGTCAACCGGCGGCGGTGGTGGTCCGGCGTGGAGCGGTTCTTCTGCATCTCCGCGGCGCAGCGCGATGTCCTGGTGCGGGCCGGCATGCCGGCCGAGCGGCTGGCGGTGAAGCACAACTTCGTGCCCGACCCGGGCACTTGCCGAGCGGACGAGGGCGAGCATCTGCTCTATCTCGGCCGGCTCGCGGAGGCCAAGGGCGTGACGCTGCTCATGGCCGCGTGGGACGAGCTCGCGGCGAGCGGTGGTGTGGGCGTGCCGCTCGTGGTCGCCGGCGCGGGGCCACTGGAGCGAGAGGTGACCACCTGGGCGGCGGGCCGGGACGACGTGCGGTACGTCGGCCTGTACGACACGGCGGAGTGCCGGAAGGCCATCGCGCGGTCGGTCGCCGTGGTGGCTCCCTCGACGTGGCTGGAGGCGTTCGGCCTGGTGGTCGTGGAGGCGATGGCGGCGGGGGTCCCGACCGTCGCCGCCGGTCACGGCGCCTTCGTCGAACTCGTCGAGGACGGGGCGACCGGTCTGCTGCACCGGCCGGGCGATCGCGCCTCGCTCGCGTCCCGCATACGCCGGATCACGGCCGAGTCGGCCCGTAACCGGGAGATGGGCCAGGCGGCCCGGCGCCGTTACGAGCGGGGTTTCAGCCCGGCCGTCGGGCTTGAGCGCCTGGTGGAGGGGTACCGCACCGCGATCGCGGGTCGGTCGGAATCAATGGGGGGCAACACATGACACGATGCCGGCTCTGCGGCTCGGAAGCGATGGCGAGCGTCGTCGATCTCGGGGCGACGCCACCATGTGAGAGCTTTCTCGCCGCGGACCAACTGGATCAGCCGGAGCCCGCGTACCCGCTGCACCTGCGGGTCTGCACCGACTGCTGGCTGGCGCAGATCCCGCCGCTGATCACGCCGGAGGAGACGTTCAAGGAGTACGCGTACTTCTCCTCGTACTCGACCTCCTGGGTGGAGCACGCGCGTACGTTCGTCGCCGACGCCGTGCAACGAGTGAGTCTCGGCCCCGACGCCTTCGTGGTCGAGGTCGCGAGCAACGACGGATACCTGCTGAGGCACGTGGTGGACCGGGGGATCCGCTGCCTCGGCATCGAGCCGTCGGTGAACGTCGGCGCCGCGGCCCGGGACGCGGGTGTGCCCACGCTCACGGAGTTCCTGGACCCGGCCACCGGTACGGCCGTCCGCGCCGAGCACGGCCCGGCCGACCTGGTCGTGGCCAACAACGTGTACGCGCACATCCCCGACGTGGTCGGGTTCACCCAGGGGCTGCGCGCCCTGGTCGCCGACGACGGCTGGGTCTCCATCGAGGTGCAGCACCTGCTGACCCTGATCGAGGAGAACCAGTACGACACGATCTACCACGAGCACTTCCAGTACTACACGGTCGCGTCCGCGACCCGGGCGCTGGCGAGCGGCGGACTCGCGCTCGTGGACGTCGAGTTGCTGCCCACGCACGGCGGCTCCATCCGGCTGTGGGCCCGGCCGGCCGAGGTCGCCGGCGAGCCCACTTCGCAGGTGGCCGACGTGCTGGCCCGGGAGAAGGCCGCCGGGCTGTGGGAGCTGTCCGGGTACACCGAGTTCTCCGCCCGGGTGGCCAAGGTGCGCCGGGACCTGCTGCGGTTCCTCATCGAGGCGGCCGAGCGCGGCGAGACGGTCGTCGGCTACGGCGCCCCGGGCAAGGGCAACACCCTGCTCAACCACTGCGGCATCCGGCCCGACCTGCTCCCGTACACGGTCGACCGCAACCCCTACAAGCACGGCAGGTTCACCCCGGGCACCCGCATCCCGATCCTGCCACCCGAGCGGATAGCCGCCGACAGGCCGGACTACGTCCTCGTCCTCCCGTGGAACCTGCGGGCCGAACTGGTCGAGCAGCTCTCCTTCGTGCACGAGTGGGGCGGCCGCCTTGTCTTTCCCATCCCGGAACTGAGCATTGTCGAGGTCGCGTCGTGAAAGGTCACAGCATGAAGGTCGTACTGTTCTGCGGCGGCTACGGGATGCGGATGCGCAGCGGCGCCGCCGACGACGTGCCCAAGCCGATGGCGATGGTCGGGCCGCGACCGCTGATCTGGCACGTCATGCGCTACTACGCGCACTTCGGGCACACGGAGTTCATCCTGTGCCTCGGGTACGGGGCTCACCACATCAAGGACTTCTTCCTCAACTACGAGGAGACGACGTCCAACGACTTCGTGCTGCGCAAGGGGCAGACCGAGCTGCTGTCCACCGACATCGCGGACTGGACGATCACCTTCGCGCAGACCGGCATCGAGTCACCGATCGGGGAGCGGCTGCGCCGGGTGCGGCACCACCTGGACGGCGAGGAGATGTTCCTCGCCAACTACGCCGATGTGCTCACCGACGCCCCGCTGCCGGAGATGATCGACCGGTTCGCCCGGCGCGACGCCGGTGCGTCGATGATGGTGGTGCCGCCGCAGTCCTCGTTCCACTGCGTGGACCTGGGCGAGGACGGCCTGGTGGGAGGCATCACCGCGGTGAGCGACATGCCTCTGTGGGAGAACGGCGGCTACTTCGTGCTCCGCCAGGAGGTCTTCGACCACATCCCGGAGAACGGGGACCTGGTCGCCGACGGATGCGCCCAACTGGCCAAGCGCGGCCGGCTGGTGGCGCACCAGCACCGCGGCTTCTGGAAGCCGACCGACACCGTGAAGGAGCGGGCCGCGCTCGACGACGCCTACGCCCGGGGCGACCGCCCGTGGGCCGTGTGGGAACGGGACAACGCCGGGGTCAGCGCGTGATCCGCCTCGGGGCCGGGCGCCTGGACCGGATCGTCGCGGTGGGCGCGCACTGCGACGACATCGCCATCGGCGCCGGTGGCACGCTGCTGACCGTGTGCCTCGCGCAGCCGGGTATCCGCGTCGACGCGCTGGTGCTCTCCGGCGGTGGCAGCGAGCGGGAGCAGGAGGAGCAGGCCGCGCTCGCCGCCTTCTGCCCGGACGCCGACCTGCGGCTGACCGTGCACAAGCTGCCGGACGGACGACTGCCCGCGCACTGGGAGGAGGCCAAGGCCGCGGTCGAGGAGCTGCGCGAGCGGACCGACCCGGATCTGATCCTTGCCCCGCGCACCGACGACGCGCACCAGGACCACCGCGGCCTGGCGAAGCTGATACCCACCGCGTTCCGCGATCACATGGTCCTCGGCTACGAGATCGTCAAGTGGGACGGCGATCTCGGCCGTCCGGCGGCGTACCAGCCGCTGTCGCCGGAGATCGCCGAACAGAAGGTGCGGCTGCTGCAGGAGCACTACCCCTCGCAGCGGCACCGGCCCTGGTACGACCGGGAGACCTTCCTCGGTCTGGCCCGGATCCGCGGCATCGAATGCCACGAGCGCTACGCCGAGGCGTTCGCCGTCACCAAACTCACTCTCAACCTGGGGGGTTGAACCTTGCGCGTACTGCTCACCGGACACCAGGGCTACCTGGGCACCGTGATGGCCCCGGTACTTGCCGCCGCCGGGCACGAGGTCGTCGGGCTTGACGCCGGCCTGTTCGCCGACTCCGTCCTCGGCGAGACACCCGCCGACCCGCAGGGACACCGGGTGGACCTGCGCGACGTCACGGCCGAACACGTGGCCGGGGTGGACGCCGTGATCCACCTGGCCGCGCTGTCCAACGACCCGCTGGGCTCGCTGGCGCCGGAGCTCACCTACGACATCAACCACCACGCGTCCGTACGGCTGGCCCGGCTGGCCCGCGAGGCCGGGGTGCGGCGCTTCCTGTACGCGTCGACCTGCTCGGTGTACGGTGCCGCCGGCGGCGACGACCTGGTGGGCGAGGACGCCCCGCTGCGCCCCGTGACGCCGTACGCGGAGTCCAAGGTGCGGGTGGAGGACGACCTGCACGCACTGGCCGACGGCGACTTCACCCCGGTGTACATGCGCAACGCCACCGCCTTCGGCTACTCGCCCCGGCTGCGCGCCGACATCGTGCTGAACAACCTGGTGGGCCACGCGCTCCTGTCCGGCGAGGTGCTGGTGCTCTCCGACGGCACCCCCTGGCGCCCGCTGGTGCACGCCGCCGACATCGCACGGGCCTTCACGGCCACGCTGACCGCGCCGCGCGAAGCGGTGCACGACCGGGCGTTCAACATCGGCAGCGAGATCAACAACGTCACGGTCGCCGAGATCGCCGAGCAGGTCGCCGAGGCGGTGCCCGGCGCGAAGGTGCGGATCACCGGGGAGAACGGGGCCGACCCGCGCTCCTACCGGGTGGACTTCTCCCGGTTCCGCGCCGCGATCCCCGGCTTCGACATCGAGTGGTCGGTCAAGCGCGGCGCGCTCGAACTCGCCGACGCCTACCGGAAGTTCGGACTTACCAAGGAGGACTTCGACCGACGCTTCACCCGTCTCGCCGTGCTGCGCGCGGCGTCCGACGCCGGCACCGTCGACGACACCCTGCGGTGGCGCCGATGACCCATCCCGGCGAAGAGATGCACGCCCTGGTGGAGCGGCTGTACCCGCTGTGCCGGAGCATCACCGGCGACGGTGTCCGCACCACCTTGGACATCGTCGGCGAGTACCTCCCGCTGCAGGTGCACGAGGTGCCGACCGGGACGCAGGTGCTCGACTGGACGGTGCCGCAGGAGTGGAACATCCGGGACGCGTACATCGCCGACACCGCCGGCCACCGGGTCGTCGACTTCGCCGCGTCCAGCCTGCACGTGCTCGGCTACAGCGTGCCGGTGTCGGCGACCATGCCGCTGACCGAACTGCGCGAACACCTGCACACCCTGCCGGACCACCCGAGCTGGGTGCCGTACCGCACCAGCTACTACAAGCCGGAGTGGGGGTTCTGCCTGGCCCAGGAGACCCTGGACGCGCTGCCGGACGGCGAGTACGAGGTGTGCGTCGACTCCACACTCGAAGACGGCCACCTCACCTACGCCGAGCACGTGGTCCCCGGGCAGGTCGCCGACGAGGTGATCGTCTCCTGCCACGTCTGCCACCCGTCGCTGGCCAACGACAACCTGGCCAGCATCGCGGTGGCGACGTTCCTGGCCCGGACGCTTGCGGAGCAGACACCGTGGTACACGTACCGGTTCCTGTTCGCGCCCGGCACCATCGGGGCGATCACCTGGCTGGCCCGCAACGCGGAGCGGGTGGAACAGGTCAAGCACGGACTCGTGCTGGCCTGCGCCGGGGACCCGGGCCAGTTGACGTACAAGCAGAGCAGGCGCGGTGACGCGGAGATCGACCGGGTGATGCGGCACGTGCTGGCCGCCTCCGAACGCCCGCACCACGTCACGGAGTTCACTCCGTACGGCTACGACGAGCGGCAGTTCTGCTCGCCCGGGTTCAATCTCGGCGTGGGCGCGCTCACCCGGACCCCGTACGCCGGCTACCCCGAGTACCACACCTCGGCGGACAACCTGGACTTCGTCTCCCCGGAGGCGATGGCGGACACCCTCGCGGTCTGCCGCGAGGCGTTCGCCGTCCTGGACCGCAACCGGAGCTACCTCAACCTCAGCCCCTACGGCGAACCACAGTTGGGCCGGCGCGGGTTGTACGACGCGCTCGGCGGCCGCAGCGACACCAAGCAGGCCCAGATGGCCATGCTCTGGGTGCTCAACCTCTCCGACGGCGAGCACAGTCTGCTGGACGTCGCCGAGCGGTCCGGGCTGCCGTTCGACACCGTCGCCGCCGCGGCCGACGCCCTGCACGGCGCCGGTCTGATCAAGGCGTGACGCCGATGACCACGGAGGGGGAGAAGACGACGGCACCGGCCGGGTCCGCCAAGCGGGCCCTGGTCGGCCGGCTGTCCTGGGGGCTGGCCGACCAGGCGGCCTCCAGCATGTCCAACTTCGCGGTGGGCATCTACGTGGCCCGCTCGCTGGGGGTGACCGCGTTCGGCGTGTTCAGCCTGGCCTGGGTGACCTATGGCGTGGTGCTCAACGTCTCCCGCGGCCTGTCCACCGACCCGCTCGTAGTGCGCTTCAGCGGTGTCTCGGACGCGTCCTGGCGCGGGGCGGTGGCCCGGTCGACGGGGACCGCACTCGGCGTCGGCACCGCCATAGGTGCGGTGTGTCTGGTGGCCGGGCTCGGTCTCGGCGGCCAGTTGGGGCCCGCGTTCGCCTGCCTCGGCGTCATGATGCCGGGCCTGCTGCTGCAGGACGCCTGGCGGTTCGGGTTCTTCGCCGCCGGCAATGGGCGCAAGGCGTTCGTCAACGACGTCGTGTGGGCCATCGCGCTCGTCCCCGCCATGGTCGTCGCGGCCCATGTGGGCAGCGTGGCCGCGTATCTGCTCGCCTGGGGCGCGTCCGCGGCCGTGGCCGCCGCGTACGGCTGCCTGCAGTCCGGCATCCGGCCCCGGATGGCCGAGGCGCGCGGCTGGCTTCGCGAGCAGCGCGATCTCGGCTACCGGTACCTGGTCGAGAACGTCAGCCTCGGCGGCGCGAGCCAGTTGCGGGCGTACGGGCTCGGCGCGATCGTCGGGGTCGGCGCGGTGGGTGCGGTGCGGGGCGCCGAACTCCTGATGGGCCCGTTCCTCGCCGTGCTGATGGGCCTGTCGCTGGTGACCGTCCCGGAAGCGGCACGCGTGCTGCGCCAGGCCCCGCACCGGCTCGGCCCGTTCTGCCTCCGGCTGGGCGGCGGGCAGGCCGTCGCCGCGCTCCTGTGGGGCGGGGCCCTGCTGCTGATGCCCGACCGGCTCGGCGACCTCGCGCTCGGCGACGTCTGGCACTCCTCCTCGCACCTCATCGTGGCGATCACCTTCAGTGTCGCGGGCGCGGGCCTCGGCACCGGCGCGGCGGCCGGGCTGCGCGCGCTCGGCGCGGCCCGGCGCAGCCTGCGCTGCCAGCTGTTCGCCTCCGCCGCTTACGTCGGCGGCGGGCTCGGAGGCGCTGCCGTGGCCGGCACGGTGGGCTCGGCCTGGGGTGTCGCCGCCGCCACCGTCAGCGGCTCGGCCGTGTGGTGGCTGCACCTGCGGTCCGCCCTGCGTGAGCGCGACCCCGACTCCGTTCCCGAAGTGAGGACCTCATGACCGACCGACCCAGGCTGAGCATCGGCCTGCCCGTGTACAACGGCGAGGAGTACCTGGCCGAGTCGCTCGACGCCCTGCTCGGGCAGACCTACGAGGACTTCGAGCTGGTCATCTCCGACAACGCCTCGACCGACGGAACCGAGGACATCTGCCGCAAGTACGCGGCGCAGGACTCCCGCATCCGCTACATCCGGCTGCTCAGGAACGTCGGCGCCACGCCGAACCACAACTACGTGTTCACGCAGTGCCGAGGCGAGCTGTTCAAGTGGGCCTCGCACGACGACCTCTACGCCCGCCACCTGCTGCGGCGCTGCATCGAGGCCCTCGACGAACAGCCCGACGTGATCCTCGCGCACGCCGACCAGGCCGTCATCGACGGCGACGGCCAGGTGAAGGTGCCGTACGAGTACACGCTCGCCACCGACTCGCCGCACGCGCCGGAGCGCTTCCGCAGTCTGCTGTTCGAGCCGGGCGGCGACGACTTCTACGGGGTGATGCGGGCCGACATGCTGCGCCGGGTCAAGCCCCTCGACAGCTACCACCACGCGGACCGCACGTTCGTCGCCGAGATCACCCTGCACGGGCGCTTCCACCAGGTGCCGGAGCTGCTGTACTTCCGCCGCGACCACCCCAACCGCGCCGAGCGGGCGAACCCGTCCAAGCGCGCCCGGTGCGTCAACCTGGACCCGCGCCGGGCGGGCCCGCTGCACCCGACGCCCCGGCTGCTCGCCGAGTACGTCTGGGGCTTCGCCTCGGCGATCCGGCGGGCCCCGTTGTCCCCGGCCGACCGGCGCGCGTGCTACCGCCACCTGGCCGCGTGGATGACCAGCCGGGTCCGGCCCGGCGCCGGCGAGCGGGTGGAGGACCGCGCCCCGGTCGACCCGGCCCTGCTCACGGTCTCCGTCGACGCCCTCGTCGCCGGCCGCGAGGGGCGGCGGACATGAAGACGTCGACACGCGTGGGCGTGTTCGGCCTCCTCGGCTCCGGCAACCTCGGTAACGACGGCTCGCTGGAGGCCGTCCTCGGATATCTGCGCACCGAGCACCCGGACGCGGTCGTGGACGCCCTGTGCGGCGGACCCGAGGCCGTGACGACCCGGTTCGGGATCCCCGCCACGCGGCTGCACTGGAACCGCGCGGAGTACCGGACCGCGTCACGTGTGGGCTCGATCGCGTCGAAGGGCCTGGGCAAACTCGTCGACGTCTTCCGCACCGCCGCCTGGGTGCGCCGGCACGACGTGGTGATCGTGCCGGGCATGGGCGTCCTGGAGGCCACGCTGCCGCTGCGGCCGTGGGGATTCCCGTACTCGCTGTTCCTGCTCTGTGCGAGCGGCCGCCTGCTCGGCACCCGGGTGGCGTTGGTCAGCGTCGGCGCCGCCGAGATCCGCAACCGGCCGACACGGGCCCTGGTGCGCTGGTCGGGGCGGCTGGCCGCGTACCGGTCGTACCGGGACGCCCAGAGCCGTGACGCGATGCGGGCGATGGGCGTGGACACCGCACGCGACGAGGTCTACCCGGACCTCGCGTTCTCCCTGCCGACGCCGTCGGCGAGCGCGCCCTCGGGCTCGCCGGGCACGGTCTGCCTCGGCGTCATGGACTTCCACGGCGGAAACGACGACCGCGCCCGGGCCGACGAGATCTACCGGCGCTACCTCGACGGGACGATCCGGTTCGTCCGCACGCTGGTCGAGGAGGGCAGGCCCATCCGGCTGCTCACCGGCGACCAGTGCGATGTGGCCGTGGTCGAGGCGATCCTCGACGCGGTGGACTCGCCGCTCGTCACCGCCGCCGAGCCGGCGTCACTGGCCGACCTGATGACGGAGATGGCGGCGGCCGACACCGTGGTCGCGGTCCGTTACCACAATCTGATCTGCGCGCTGAAGACCGGCACCCCGGTGCTCGCCCTCAGCTATGCGGCCAAGAGCGACGCGCTCATGGAGCGGATGGGCCTCGGCGCGTACTGCCACCCGGCCCGCGAGGTCGACGCCGACCGGTTGCTGGAGCAGTTCCGGACGCTGGAGAAGCGATCGACGGAGCTGCGACAGGTCCTCACCGAGCGGAACCAGACTGCCGCGCAGCAACTCGAGCACCAGTTCGCCGCCTTGAATGCGGCCCTGTTCCCGGCGGCCGACCAGCCGCACACCCTGCGGAAGGCTCCATGAAAGCGACCCAAGTCCCGGAGATCGCCGGCGCGTACCTGTTCGAGCCGACGCCGTACGCCGACGAGCGCGGCTTCTTCTGCCGCACCTTCGACGCCGACGTGGTCCGCTCGGTGGGCCTCGACCCGCACGCCTTCGTCCAGGACAGCGTGTCCCGCTCGGTCCGTGGCGTGCTGCGCGGCCTGCACCTGCGCTCCGGCTCGGGCGAGGCCAAGCTGGTGCGCTGCTCGTACGGGAAGATCTTCGACGTCGTCGTGGACCTGCGCCCGGACTCACCGACCTACCGCAACTGGGCCTTCTTCGAGCTGTCCGGCGAGACGCAGACGACCCTGTACATCCCGGCGGGGTGCGCGCACGGTTTCCAGACGCTGACCGAAACCGCCGACACCTCGTACCGGATCGACCGCCCGCACGATCCGGCCGAGGACGTGACGATCGCCTTCGACGACCCGGAGCTCGCCATTCCCTGGCCGCTGCCGGTCACATCGATGTCCCAGCGGGACCGGGAGGCGCCGAGCCTCGCCGAGGTCCTGAAGCACAAGGAGAGTTGAGGTCGGCGTGGACACCGAACACACCGAGAAGGCCGGGGAGTTCGTCCTGCCCCGGTCGCGGACGGCGAACGAGCGGCTGCACGCCATGATCCCCGGGGGCGCGCACACCTACGCCAAGGGCGACGACCAGTACCCCGAGCACCTGGCCCCGGTCATCAGCCACGGCCGCGGTGCCCACGTGTGGGACATCGACGGCAACCGCTACATCGAGTACGGCTCCGGGCTGCGGTCGGTCAGCCTCGGCCACGCCCACCCACGTGTGATCGAGGCGGTGCGGCGGGAACTCGACCGCGGCAGCAACTTCGTCCGGCCGTCCATCGTGGAGGTCGAGGCCGCGGAACGCTTCCTGGCCACCGTGCCGACCGCCGAGATGGTGAAGTTCGCGAAGAACGGCTCCGACGTCACCACCGCCGCGGTGCGCCTCGCCCGCGCCGCCACCGGGCGCCCGCGGGTGGCCATCTGCGCCGACCATCCGTTCTTCTCCGCCGACGACTGGTTCATCGGCACCACGCCGATGTCCGCCGGTGTTCCGGCGGCGACCACCGAGCTCACCGTGTCCTTCCCTTACGGGGACCTGGCCGCCACGGAGGAGCTGCTCACCCGCTACCAGGACGAGGTCGCCTGCCTGATCCTCGAACCCGCCACCCACACCGAGCCCCCGCCCGGGTACCTCGCCGGCCTGCGCGAGCTGGCCGACCGGCACGGCTGCGTCCTGGTCTTCGATGAGATGATCACCGGCTTCCGCTGGTCCGAGGCGGGCGCCCAGGGCCTGTACGGCGTCGTCCCCGACCTCTCCACGTTCGGCAAGGCGCTGGGCAACGGATTCGCCGTCTCCGCGCTGGCCGGGCGCCGCGAGCTGATGGAGCTGGGGGGCTTGCGTCACTCCGGCGAGCGGGTGTTCCTGCTGTCCACCACGCACGGTGCGGAGACCCACTCCCTGGCCGCCGCGATGGCCGTGCAGACCACCTACGTCGAGGAGGGCGTCACCGCGCGGCTGCACGCCCTCGGCGAGCGGTTGGCCGCCGGTGTCCGCGAGGCCGCGGCGAGCATGGGCGTCGGCGACCACATCGTCGTCCGGGGCCGGGCCAGCAACCTGGTCTTCGCCACCCTCGACGAGAACCGGCAGCCGTCGCAGCGGTACCGCACCCTGTTCCTGCGCCGGCTCCTCGCGGGCGGGGTGCTGGCCCCGTCGTTCGTGGTGAGCAGCGCGCTCGGCGACGCCGACATCGATCACACCGTCGACGTGGTGGCCCAGGCGTGTGCGGTGTACCGGAAGGCACTGGACGCCGCTGACCCCACCCCCTGGCTGGCCGGACGACCGGTGAAGCCCGTATTCCGCCGCTTGACGTGACGTGACGTGACGTCAGCGACGCTCCCGCCGACCGGCGTCGGCCGGCCACCGCGGTTGCCGCCGGAGCGTCCCGGCCCGGTCGCCCAGCCGGTCAGCCGTCCGGTCGACCAGCCACGCGGTCGCCGGTACCACCGCCAGCGCGGTGCACCAGCCGCCGAGGACGTCGGTCGGGTAGTGCGCGCCCAGGGCGACCTGCGCCCAGCCCATGGCGGCGCCGGCAACCAGCGCCGCGGCGAGCACGAGTGACGTGCCGGCCGTCCTGCCGAGGCCGAGCCGACCGGTCGCGAGCAGCGCCACCACGAGGGCGAGCGCGGTGAGGAAGGCGGTGTGCCCGCTCGGATAGGACAGGTTGCCGTCGCCGTGGATGGTGCGTCCCACCAGGTGCTTGAGCAGCGTCGCCGTCCCCACGGTCATGCCGACACCGACAACGACGAGCACCGCCGCGCGAGGACGCCGAAGCAGCAGGCAGCCCGTCACTGTGGCCACGACCAGCATGGCCGCTCCGCCGGGCTCCCCCAAGAAGTCCAAGGTCAGAGCGGGATACCGCCATGGCGGCCGCACACTGTCCGCCGTCGGCTGGATGATCCACCTGTCCACCGTGCCGGGCTCGCTGTGGCCGGCGTACAGGACCCCGAGCACGACCACCACCAGCGCGGCGAGGGCCGCGATCGGCCCGAGCCACGCGCGCGGCGAGGGGGGCAGCACCGCGGGCGCCGACCGGCCGGTCACGTCCAGGTCCGCTCCAGCCAGGCGATCCAACGCGAGCCCCCCGTCGTGTCCGACTCACCCTCAAGCCGCCCCGCGGACACCCGCTCCTGGCCCGTACGACTCCGCGGGAGCCGTCAGCCTGCGGCCCCGAACTCGCCAGCCTGGCCATCGCCCTGGCCAAGGGCACCGGGATCAGCCTCTCCTTGTCATCGTATCCAACAATCCGGTCGGGTACGCCCTCCGAGGACCCCGGCTCACATTCCTCGCGAGCTGGGCGACGCGGTTACACATCGTGATCAGGCGCTGAGCGGGCTCGCCGGTCGATGACCGCGTCAGGGCTACGATGAAGCCATAGCAGACCGCCGCACGGCGGCCACATTGCTGGGGAGGATTGCTGAACAAGGTCACGATTCGGGATGTCGCCGAGTTCGCGCAGGTGTCCCAGTCCACGGTGTCGAACTACTTCCACAAGCCCCGCAAGCTCTCCGACGCGACGCGGGAGCGGATCCGGCAGGCGGTGGACGCATTGGGCTTCGTGCCCAACGATGCGGCGCGGATGCTGCGCACCGGGGTGAGCCCGGTGATCGGCTACGTGGCGTTCGAGCTGGCGAGTGCCACGACTCCGGAAGTCGCGACCGCCATCGAGCGGCGGGTGTCCGCCGAGGACATGTATCTGCTGATGGCCAACGACACTGGGTCACGGCAACGCGAGCGCGACTATCTGCGGCTCTTCGAGCAGCAGCGGGTGTCGGGGATCATCATCGCCCCTGTCGGCGACGTGGAGGCGGAGCTGGCACGTCTGCGGCGGCGGGGCATCGCCAGTGTCCTGAGCGCGCGGCGCGCGGTCTCTCCTGCCCAGGCTTCGGTCTCGACCGACCATGTCACCGGCAGCCGTCTCGCGGTCCAGCATCTCATCGACCTTGGCCGCCGGAAGATCGGGTTCGTTGCTTCCTCGCTGGACCTGCGGCAGGTCGCCGATCGGCAGCGGGGAGCGCTGTCCGTGATCGAGGCGGTGCCGGACGCCACCCTTGAGATCATTTCTGTCCCCGAGCGGACGGTGGAGGCCGGGATCGCCTGCGCCGAGCGCCTCGCCCGTCGCGCTCCCGCTGACCGGCCCGACGCGCTCTTCTGCGTCAACGACCTGCTCGCCATCGGCATCATCCAGTCCTTCGCGGCAGGCCGGCGCATCCGTATACCGGAGGACATCGCGGTGATCGGCTACGACGACATCGAGTTCGCCCAGTCGACCATCGTTCCTTTGAGTACGGTGCGAACGCCGCACGCCGAGCTGGGGACAGCCGCAGCGGACCTGCTGTTCGACGAAATCGCCGGGTTGCGCGGTCCTGGAGGTGCGGACGGCGAGCGCACGGCCCCCCACATCGAGTTCGCGCCCGAGCTCGTGGTGCGCGCCTCGACCGTCGGCGCCTGACGCCGGCATCCTCGCCGGGTCGGCGCCGCGTCGATGTTTTAAATCGATTCACCATTTTGCTTGCCGACCTCTTGACGGCCCTGAGAGTCAGCGTGTTCTCATGCCTGCAGGGCTAGTAAAACGTATTACCAACCGCCCGGCGTCGAGAGTCCGCCGGTGAAGAGCGGAGCACCTCATGGCGGAGTTGAACACGGCCTCACCGCGGCTCGACCGCAGACACTGGATGCTGGCCGTGGCCGCCGGCATGGCATCGTTCCTCGACTCAGGAGCGATCATCTCGGTCGGCCTCGGGCTGGCCCTGTGGAAGGAGAGCTTCGGTCTGGACGTGTGGACCGTCGGCGTCCTGGGATCGACGCTGACGCTGTTCATCGCCGTCGGCGCACTGACCGGAGGACGACTGGCCGACCTCATCGGCCGCGGACGAGTGTTCTCCCTGACGATTCTGCTGTACGCGGCAGCCGCGCTGGCGGTGGCACTCGCTCCCAACTCCGCCGTACTGGTCGCCGGTGTCATCGTGATCGGTGTCGCCGCCGGAGCCGACCTGCCCACCTCGATCGCCGTGCTCTCCGAGCGGGCACCCGAGGGCACTCAGGGAAGGCTCGTGGCCTTCACCCACGTGATGTGGACAGCCGGCGTGGTCTTCACGACCTCCCTCGGCTTCGCCGTGTCCGCACTCGGCACGTTCGGCATCGGACTGATCTTCGCGACCTTGGCCGTGCTCGCCGTCGCGACCTTCGCCTTCCGCGCGTTCTACCCGCCGTTCCGGGAGCTGGAGACCGAAGCCGACGCCCGGCACACCGCCGAGGGAGTCGACCCCTCCCAGGCGCTCCCGGTGCGCGCGCTGTTCCGCGAGCGGACCTTCGCCGCGATGATCGTCCTGACCGCGCTGTTCTACCTGTTCTTCACCCTGGTCGCGAACACCTTCGGTTCGTTCAAGACCTACTTCCTCGTCACCGTCGGGGGCACCTCCCAGACCGTGGCGACGGCGCTCTCCTTCGGCACCACGCTCATCGGTCTGGCAGGCACGATCGTGTTCACCCGCATCGCCGACACCAAGTGGCGCAGCCGGTTCTTCGTCGCCGGGGTCGCGGTGTTCACCGCGTGTCAGCTGCTCATCGCGGTCACAGGGGGTGCCGTCCTGCCCGCGATGGTCGCCGCGCTGGTCCTGTACAACATCGGCTTCCCGTTCGTCGGTGAGGCGCTCTACAAGATCTGGACCCAGGAGTCGTTCCCGGTCAACGCACGGGCCACCGTGCAGGGCGCCACCATGGCCGTCGCACGTTTCATCGCATCAGCGTTCGCGCTGGTCACGCCCGCTCTCATCGACTGGAGCCCGTCGGTCCTCTACTACTTGCTGGCCTTCTTCGCCCTCGTCTCGGGAGCCATCGGCATGCTGGTCATCCGTCGCGTCCGCGTGTCGCGGGGAGCTCCCGCGGCACCCCGCCCCCTGACCACCCCCGCTGCCGGAGACGCCCGATGACCCCCGAGGAACACACGGTGCGTGTCCACGCCGTGCGCGTCGGATGGACCGACGAGACGTTCGTGGCGGACCCTCGCCCGCCACTGTCCTGGAAGACCGCCACCGGCCTGCCGTCGTGGGTCCAGACCGCGGCCGACATCGCCATGACACGAGACGGACGGACGACCACCGCTCGTATCGACGGACCCGATTCCGTCCTCGTCACCTGGCCCTTCGCACCGCTGCGGCCCGGCGAGACGGTCCTCATCCGGGTGCGGGTCCACGGCCACGACGGGTCGGCGTCCCCCTGGAGCGCCGACTCCGAAGTGACCGCGGGTTTCCTCCCCGCCGATACCTGGCACGCGCGGTTCATCGGCTCGGGCGCCGAAGAACCTCACCTGCTGCGGGGCGTGTTCGACGTACGGGGCCAGGTGCGCCGGGCCCTGCTGCACTCCACCGCGTTCGGCGCCTACGACATACACATCAACGGGACGGCCGTCGACGATGCCGAGCTCAAACCCGGCTGGACGAGCTACCAGTGGCGTCTCAACCTCGAGGTCGCGGACGTGACCGCACACCTGCGCCCCGGCCGCAACGCTCTCGGCATCACCCTCACCGGCGGCTGGTACACCGAGCGGTACGGCTTCCGGGACGCCGCCCGGCGCTTCTACGAGGGCGCACCTGCCGCCGCCGCCCAGCTCACGCTCGAATACGAGGACGGAACCGTGGACACCGTCCTCACCGACGAGCGATGGCGCTGGTCGCGGGGGCCGGTGGTGTCCGCGAGCCTCTACCAGGGCGAAACCTACGACGCCCGGATGGACATCCCCCAATGGTCCGCCCCGTCGTTCGAGGACGCGGCCTGGGCCCCGGTCGGCATCGTCGCCGTACCCGACGTCACCCCGACGATGCGCACCCTGCCACCGGTCCGCGTCATCGAGCACCGTCCCGTCGAGCGCGTCCTCACCACACCGAGCGGCAAGACCATCCTGGACTTCGGGCAGAACCTCGTCGGCCGCGTCCGCATCCGCGTCAGAGGGGAACGCGGGCACACCGTCACCCTGCGCCACGCCGAGGTGCTGGAACAGGGCGAACTCGGCACCCGGCCCCTCCGCAACGCCGCCGCGACCGACAGTTACGTGCTCAGCGGCGCGGAAGAGGAGACCTGGGAACCCCGATGGACCTTTCACGGCTTCCGCTATGTGCAGGTGGACAACTGGCCGGGCACCTTCACCCCCGAACACGTGTCAGCCGCGGTCGTCCACACCGACATGCCGAGAACCGGCGGCTTCGCCACCTCACACACGCTCCTGCAGCGCTTCCACGACAACGTCGTATGGGGCATGCGAGGCAACTTCCTCTCCATCCCGACCGACTGCCCGCAACGCGACGAGCGCCTCGGCTGGACCGGAGACATCCAGGTCTTCGCGCCGACCGCCGCGTTCCTGTACGACTGTGACGCCTTCCTCCGGTCCTGGCTGGAGGATGCCGTGCTCGAGCAGCGAGCCGCGGACGGGGTGATACCGGTGGTCGTGCCGGCCGTGATTCCGCAGGTACCAGGGCTCTTCCAACCGGTCGCGGCCTGGGGAGACGCCATCACGGTCGTACCGGCCGTCCTCTGGGAGCGCTTCGCCGACCGGGACATCCTGGAGCGCTGCTTCGAGGCGATGGCGGCTTGGGTCGACGTCGTACGGTCCCGGACAGGCGGCACCCTGCTGTGGGAGGAAGGGCTGCAGTTCGGTGACTGGCTCGACCCGGACGCGCCACCGGAGCGCCCCGGCGACGCCAAAACCGACGCGGGCATCGTGGCCACCGCCTACTTCTTCCGCTCGGCGGACCTGACCGCCAGGGCGGCCGCCCTGCTCGGCCGGGACGCCGATGCGCGTCGTTACGAGGACTTGGCCGCACACATCGCCCACGCCTTCCGCAGCGCGTACATCACACCGCGCGGCCGCATGATGTCCGACGCGCCGACCGCCTACGCCCTCGCGATCGTCTTCGGCCTGGCACACGATGAGCAGCGGCAGGCGCTGGGCGATCGCCTCCGGGACCTCGTCCGCTCCGCCGGCTATCGCATCACCACCGGCTTCGTCGGCACCCCGATCATCTGCGAGGCACTCACCGCGACAGGCCACGCCGCCGCGGCCTCACGGCTGCTCACCCAGACCGAATGCCCTTCCTGGCTGTACCCGGTGACGATGGGCGCGACCACCGTGTGGGAGCGCTGGGACTCGATGCTCGAGGACGGGACGGTCAACCCGGGGCAGATGACCTCGTTCAACCACTACGCGCTGGGCGCCGTGGCCGACTGGCTCCACCGACGGGTCGCCGGGCTTTCCCCACGGGAACCGGCCTACCGCGTCATCCGGGTCGCCCCCGTCCTGCTGGGCGACCTCGATGACGCCTCGGCATGGCACGAGACGCCGTACGGACGAGCGTGTGCCGGATGGCGCCGCGAAGGCCACACGGTGCGCTTCCACGCGGAAATACCACCGAACACCCGCGGTGTCGTCGAGCTTCCCTCCGGTGCCCGATACGAGGTGGGGAGCGGCGCCCACACGTGGACCGAAGACCATCCGCGGGCCGCTGCCCCACGGACCAGACTGACCCTCAGCAGCGGCCTTGCCACGATCATCGACGATCAGCGGGCCTACGATGCCGTGCTCCAAGCGATCCGCGGCATCGACGCGGCGCGTGCCGACACCTTCCGCCGGACCACACGGTGGCGGGCCGGGCGAGCACTCCGCGAACCCCTGGACAAGGCCCCGTTGGAGGTCTTGGCGGCGGTCGAAGCGGCTCTCGCCGGCCTGACGACCGACGAGGCCCATCCCTGACCCCCACCGGTGGCGCACGGGCGTATCGGAAGCCGCCGGCGCCAGAGGCTGAGTGTGGGCCGCAGGAGCGGACCGTCCGGACGAGAGACTCAGTGCATGTGTGAGCCGCCGTTGACGTCATACGTCGCACCGGTGAGATAGCCGGACTCGGGCCGAGCGAGGAAGGCGATGACATCGGAGACGTCGTCGACTCCGCCGATGCGGCGCGCCGGGATATCGGCGATCATGGCCGCCTTCCGGGCGCTGTCGAGTTTCCCCTCGGTGATCTCGGTGTCGATCAGGCCAGGTGCGACGGAGTTGACGGTGACGCCGGACGGGCCGAGTTCGCGGGCCAGGGACCGGGAGAAGCCCAGGAGCGCGGCCTTGGCCGCCGAGTAGGCCACGCCACCGAAGACTCCGCCCCCGCGCTCTGCCGACACCGAGGAGAGGAAGACGATGCGGCCGAAGCCCCGTTCCACCATGCCCGGCGCCACGCGGTGGGTGACCAGGAAGCTGCCACGGACGTTGACCTCGAAGATCCTGTCCCACTCCTCGGGTGTCGCGTCGAGGAACGGGGTGGGTGAGGTGATTCCGGCGTTGTTGATGAGGGCGCCGATCGGCGGCAGCGCCGCCTCGACCTGGGTCGTCGCGGCGTCCACGGCGTCGATGTCCGTGACATCCGCGGCGATGCCCAGGGCCTCGACCCGGTGTTGCGCGGCCACTTCTCGCGCGGTGTCCTCGGCTGCCTCCTTGTCCACGTCGAGGACGGCGATGTGATAGCCCGCGGTGGCCAGGGCGTGCGCGGTGGCGCGGCCGATACCGCGGCGGGATCCCGCTCCCGTGACGACGGCGGTGCGGGGGGTGTGCTGGGCTTCCATGGGTGACTCCTTGTGTGTGTGCCTGCACGCTGGGATGCCGACGTCAGAGTTCTTCGCGGACACGTGCGGTGATCGCGGCCACCGACAGGCCGTAGCGGTCGTGCAGGGTGGGCAGAGCACCGGCGTCGAGGAAGGCGTCCGGCAGGCCGATGGGGACGATGTGTGCCGCGGTTCCGGCGAAGGCGAGGCAGGAGGCGACCGACTCGGCGAGCCCTCCGATGACGCTGTGGTTCTCGAGGGTCACCACGAGGCGTCCGTCGGCGGCTTCGCGCCGGACGGTTTCCTGGTCGAAGGGCTTGATGGTGGGCACATGGAGGACTGCCGCGTCGATGCGGTCCCGCCGCAGTTCGTGTGCCGCGGTGAGGGCGCGCGTGGTCATGAACCCGGTGGAGATGAAGAGCACGTCGCGCCCGCCGCGCAGTTCGGCGGCGCGGCCGAGTTCGAAGCGGTAGTCGTACTCGTCGAGCACGGTGGGTACGGCCCCGCGCAACAGCCGCATATACGTGGGGCCGGGGGCAGCGGCCAGGGCGGGGACAGCCTGTTCGATCTCGACCGAGTCGGCCGGGTCGACAATGGTCAGTCCGGGCATGCCGCGGAGGATGGCCAGGTCTTCGGTTGCCTGGTGGCTGGGGCCGTAACCGGTGGTCAGCCCGGGGAGGGCGCCGACCACGTTGACGTTGAGGCGCGGTTCGGCGATGTCCAGGCACAGGAAGTCGTAGGCGCGCCGGGTGGCGAAGACGGAGTAGGTCGAGGCGAACGGGACCAGACCTACCTCCGCCAGTCCGGCGGCCGCCCCCAGCATGGCCTGTTCGGCCATGCCCATTTGGAAGAACCGCTGGGGGTGGGCGTCGCGGAAGACGTGCATGTCGGTGTATTTGGCCAGGTCCGCCGAGAGCCCCACGACGTCGGGGCGCTCTTGGGCGAGCCGGGACAGGGCGTGGCCGAAGGGGGCTCTGGTGGTGCGCTGCCCCTCCTCGGCGATGGAGGCGATCATGGCGGAGGTGGTGAGCTTGCGCGGTGGAGCCGCGGCAGAGGGGTTCATCCGGCGTCTTCCTTCTTCCAAGGTGCGTCAGGTCGCGTCTGTCGGGATGGCTTCGTCACGCGCCCCGCGCGTCGAAGCCTCCGGTGTGCTGCTGGGTCAGCTGGTCGCGTGCGATCTGCCATTCGTGCGCCTCGACCCGCATGAAGTGCGCCTTCTCCCGGGTCTCCAGCAGCGGCACCCCTCGTCCGATCCGGGTGTCGCAGATCAGCACGGCCGGTGTCCCGTGGTGGCGACGCAAGGAGTCGAAGGCCGCGACGAGCGCTTCGATGTCGTTGCCGTCCACCCGGACCGCGTGCCAGCCGAACGCTTCCCACTTGGCGGTGACGGGTTCGGTGCGCAGCACGCCTTTCGTGGGGCCGTCCGCCTGGAGGGCGTTGACGTCGACGATGGCGGTGACGTTGTCCAGGCCGTGGTGGGCACAGGCGAGGGCGGCCTCCCAGGTGGAGCCTTCGTCGAGCTCCCCGTCGGAGAGCAGGTTGTACACGTGTGCGTCACTCCCCTGGTGCCGGAGGCCGAGCGCCATTCCGGTGGCGACTCCCAGCCCGTGGCCGAGGGAGCCGCCGGAGATCTCCATGCCGGGGGTGTAGGAGGCCATGCCCGACATCGGGAGGCGTGAGTCGTCGCTCCCGTAGGTGGCGAGTTCGGCGACGTCCAGCACACCGGCCTCGGCGAGGGCCGCGTACAGAGCGATGGCGTAGTGGCCGATCGAGAGCAGAAACCTGTCGCGCCGCGGCCATGCCGGCTCGGCGGGGCGGTGGTTGAGGACGTCCTTGTAGACGACGGCGAGCAGGTCCGCGACGCCGAGGGCCTGGCCGATGTAGCCCTGCCCCTGCACCTCCCCCATGTCCAGTGCGTACCGGCGAATGCGGTAGGCGGATTCCTTCAGCGCGTTGACACGCTCGGCGCGGGACATCGGGCTCCCTGCCCTGACGGGTGTCGAAGCGGGTGGGGTCGGTGGCACGTTCTTCCTCATTTCCGGGATCGGAGGGTGATGGGCTTCCGCGAGCACGGGCAACCGGTCGAGACGGCTCGCTGGGCTTATCGCACGGCCTTGGAAACGGTCGGTCCCGCGGGGAGAGACGAGGGGCTCACAGCACGGTCTGCGGCGTCCCTCTCCGCCGAGCCCCAGGTCTCGCGGGTGGTCAGCGTCGCGACCAGGCCCAACAGCCCGTAGGTGCTGAACAGAGCGGCGGGCCCGGCCCATCCGGTGGCGGAATAGAGCGCTGTGGCGATCATGGGGGTGAAGCCCGAGACGACCGCCGAGAGCTGATAGGCCATGGACGTTCCGGCCGTGCGGGTCTTGGTGGCGAAGAGTTCGGAGAACCAGGCGCCCTGGACACCGGCAAGGGCGTTCTGGCAGACGGTGTAGCTGATGACGAAGGCGATCAGGACCAGCGCGGCGGTCTCGGTGTTGACGAGCAGGAACATCGGGACGCCCCACAGCAGCATCACCGTGCAACCCATCAGGTACACCGGCCGGCGCCCTATCCGGTCGGACAGGCTGCCCCACAGCGTGGTGGCGGCGATGCCGAGGGCGGCGGCGGTCACCAGGGCGGTGAGGCTGACCGCGCTGGAGATGTCGGGGGCGTCGCCGTCGTCCAGGTAGGACAGGACGAAGGTCACGGAGACGGCGTAGCCCGCGGTCTCCGCGCTCCGCAGGCAGAAGGCTCGCAGCACATTGCGCCAGTCCTCGCGGAAGACCTCCAGCAGCGGGTTCTTGGCGACGTCGCCGGACTGCTGCAGCGCCTGGAACTCGGGGGACTCATCGATCTTGAGACGGATCAGGATGCCCACCACGATCAGGACGGCGCTGAGCAGGAACGGCACACGCCACGCCCAGGTGTCGTTCAGAGTGTGATCGCTGAAGAGGAACGCGAGGTTGGCGAGCAGCAGGCCGACCGGGAAGCCGGCCTGGGTGATGCCCGTGTACAGGCCGCGTCGTCGCCAGGGGGCGTGCTCGAACGTCATCAGGATCGCTCCGCCCCATTCGGCCCCGAAGGCGAGTCCCTGGATCACGCGGACGATCACCAGCAGGATCGGTGCCCAGACCCCGACCATCTGGTAGGTGGGCAGACATCCGATCAGGACGGTCGCGATGCCCATGAGGAGCAGTGAACCGACCAGGACGGGCTTGCGGCCCATACGGTCCCCGAGGTGGCCGGCGATGACGCCGCCCAGCGGACGGGCGGCGAACCCGATCCCCAGCGTCGCGAACGACAGGAGCGTCGCGGACATGGGGTCCGAGTCGGGGAAGAAGACATCGCCGAAGTACAGGGCGGCGGCCGTTCCGAAGCCGATGAAGTCGTAGGTCTCGATGGTCGCGCCGATCCCGCATCCCACCGCGACTCTCAGGCGCTCGGGCGACCCCTGAGCCGCCTGGCCCGGCGGTATGAAGCCAGCCATACCGATCCTCCTTGATCGTGGACGAGGTGGCTGTCCCGAAGCTCCTCGTGTCGGCTGTTGTCTGTTAACAGTCGAGAGTGATGTTGTGCCGCGGAGGAAGCGGTGTCAACCCTTCCGGGGGTGCGGATCTTCCGTCGCCCTCGGAGACCGACCGTCCCGGGACAGGCGGACCGCAGGTCCCGCCCGGGCTGCCGGGCGGGACCTGCGGTCGGGAATGTGCCGGTTCAGGCAGCCGGCGTCAGGCGGTGGTCAACGTCCTGGGTCAGGCAGTCGAGCAACCGCGGCCATGGCGCTTCACGGTGCGCCGCACCGAACCCGTCAGGCGATCTCGGCGTCGCGGGAGACGTCGCGTTCGATTCCAAGCTGCTGCATGGCCGAGGCCATGTGCGTGTGCAGGACCTGCTGGGCCGCCGCCGAGTCCCCGCGCTCGATCGCGTCAACGATCGGCATATGGCCCGTCGCGGACATGGCCACCTCACGGCGTTCACCAGCGGCGCTCATGATCACCACACGGATCGGCCCCTCGAGGTGACGCCATGTCTTGAGCAGCATCGAATTGCCGGAAAGCTCGCACAACAGCAGATGGAAGGCGAGGTCCATTTCCACCGTCACATCGAGGTCCACGCCTCGTTCAAGGGCCTGCCGCAACTGCTCCAGAGCCGCGCGGAGAGCCTTCACGGCCTCTTCCCGCCGCGGTGACGCGATGATCTGCGCGACCGCCAGGCTTTCCAGCGCCTCCCGGACCTGGAACAGCTCACGGACCTCCGTCGGGGTCAGCTGCGAGACGCGCAGCATCCCGCGCGAACCCGCGGTGACCAGACCTTCCTGCTGGAGGTGACGCAGGGCTTCTCGCACCGTCCCCCGGCTCACGGACAGCCGCTCGGCGATCTCCACCTCGCCAAGATGATCACCGGGGCGGTACTGACCAGTGGTGATGGCCGTACGCAGCGCCACCAGGGCACGCTCCCGGAGTGTCATCGTGCGAGTGAGACTGGATAGCGGCTGACCAGCCACGACAGAACCCCCTTCGACTATCCGAACGATCATAGTAGCGCGCATCTGTCACCTGTTGACAGTCGGCAAACGTGTGCGTTGTGCGGTATCAGGCCAGGGAGATCAGGTCGGCGTACTCCTCGCTCCACAGGTCTTCCTCCCCGTCGGGGAGGAAGAGAACCCGGTCGGGGCGGAGTGCCTCCACCGCGCCGCGGTCGTGGGTGACCATGACGACCGCGCCCGGATAGTCGCCCACGGCGGCCAGGACCTCGTCGCGGGAGACCCGGTCCAGATTGTTCGTGGGTTCGTCGAGCAGCAGCACGTTCGCGCCGGAGTGGATGAGGCACGCCAGCGCCAGCCGGGTCTTCTCGCCGCCGGAGAGCACACCGGTGGGCTTGTCGGCGTCGTCGCCTCGGAACAAGAACGCGCCCAGCACCTGTCGCGCCTCGCCGTCGGTCAGCCCCGGGGCCGAGGACGACAGCGTCTGGAACACCGTCGCGGCGGGATCGAGCGTGTCGTGCTCCTGGGCGAAGTACCCCAGACGCAGGCCGTGGCCCGGCACCACCCGTCCCCGATCGGGCCGCTCCTCACCCGCCAGGACGCGCAGCAGCGTGGTCTTGCCCGCACCGTTGAGCCCCAGCACGACCAGACGGCTGCCCCGGTCGACGGCCAGGTCGATCCCGTCGAAGACCGTGTGCTCCCCGTACGACTTGGCCAAGCCGACCGCCGCCAGCGGGATGCGACCGCAGGGTTCCGGGGTGGGCAGCCGCACCCGGGCCACGCGTTCGGCCCTGCGCGCCGGCTCCAGTTCCCGCAGCATGGTGTCCGCGCGCCGGACCATGTTCCGGGCGGCCACCGCGGTCGCCACGTGCGATCGCATCTTCTCCGCCTGCGCGCGCAGCGCCGCCGCCTTGCGTTCGGCGTTGGCGCGCTCCCTGGCCCTCCTGCGCTCGGCGGCCTCGCGGTCGGCCTGGTAGCGCCGCCAACCGGTGTTGTACACCTCGATCGCGAGCCGTTCGGCGTCGACGTGGAAGACCCGGTTCGCCACGGCCGCGATCAGATCGGTGTCGTGACTGATCATCAGCAGTCCGCCGGGGAACCCCGACAGGAAGGTACGCAGCCAGGCGACGGAGTCGGCGTCGAGGTGGTTGGTCGGTTCGTCGAGCAGCAGCGTGTCCTGCTCGGCGAAGAGAATTCTCGCCAACTCCACCCGCCGGCGCTGCCCGCCGGACAGTTCCCCGAGCCGCTGTGTCAGTACCCGGTCGGGCAGCCCGACGCCCGCGGTCACCTGTGCGGCACCGGCCTCGGCCGCGTATCCCCCGAGGACGTCGAACTCGTCCTGCGCCCTGGTGTAGGCGCGCATGGCCCGGTCCCGCTCGGTGTCGGACCGGGCTTCGGCCATGGCGGTCTCCGCGGCGCGCAGTGCGGCCGTGACGCGGTCCAGGCCGCGGGCGGCCAGGACCCGATCCATGACCGTCTGGTTCTGGTCGGCTCCGCGCGGGTCCTGTGCGAGGTACCCGACCGGTCCGGTCGCCTTGATGGTCCCGGTGGCGGGCCGCAGTTCACCCGCCATCGTGCGCATGAGCGTCGTCTTGCCCGCTCCGTTGCGCCCGACGAGGGCGACCCGGTCGCCGGGTGAGATGTGGAAGTTGACGTCCGACAGCAGCAGACGCGCGCCGACCCGCACATCCACATCACAAACTGTAATCACCGCATACTCTCCGTGGTTTCCTGAAGGCAGACCTGTCCCCGAGGCGGAACGGGTCGCTAGGAAACACGCGGAGTCGACATGCCGGTCACGCTAGCAACCCACTGACGAGACGTGCCAGCCGATTCTTGGTGCGCACGGGGCCGTGCGGCTCAGCCCACAGCGGCACTCTCCCTCGCGGGGGCAGTGCCCCGCCCCGCCGCACCCGAACGGCGATGCGCAGTTGGGCGCGGCGGGGCTGTGGGGCTGCGCGGACAGCGGATACGGCGTCGACGTCCACCACATGCCGCTCGTGAGGCCGACTCGTTCACCGGTTCAACCGGTCTTGGGTCGAGCGAGTCCGAGGTCGTAGGCGAAGATCACGGCCTGGATGCGGTCGCGGGCGCCGATCTTGGCCAGGATGCGTCGGACGTGGGTCTTGACGGTGGACTCGGCCAGGACGAAGTGGGCGGCGATCTCGCCGTTGGTCCAGCCCTTGCCGATGGCGACGAGAATCTCGCGCTCACGGCCGGTGAGAGCTTTCAGTCTCGCCTCCTGAGCCGGGCGATCGACAGGTCGCGGGAGGTGCTGGGCGTATTCGTCCAGGAGGCGGCGGGTGAGTGCGGGAGCGATCACGGCGTCGCCGGCGGCGACGGCCCGGATACCGGCGAGGAGTTCTTCGGGGCGCACATCCTTCAGGAGGAACCCACTGGCGCCCGCCCGGAGGGCAGCGTGGACGTATTCGTCGAGATCGAAGGTGGTCAGCACGAGAATGCGGGAGCGGTCGCCGGCCGCGACGATGCGGCGAGTGGCCTCGATGCCGTCCATGCCGGGCATGCGGACGTCCATGAGAACGACGTCGGGGCGTAGCTCTGCCGCCAGGCGGACGGCTTCGGCGCCGTGCGCGGCCTGGGCCCCGGGTTCAACGGCCCGCTCCAACTCGTCGCGGAGACGCCCACCGCTTCCGATCAGCAGACCCTGCGGAACCTGACCACGCGGGTATCCCGCACCGAGGGCGTCCCCGCCGCAACCGTCCTGCCGGCCAAGCCCGACGCCAAGATCGGCGTCGTCCAGGTCGTCCCGAAGACGTCGCCGCAGTCCAAGGAGACCGCGGATCTCATCACCCACCTCCGGAACGACGTGATCCCGCCGGCCGAGCAGGACAGCACGCTCAAGGTCTACGTGGGCGGCCAGACGGCGGTCTTCGACGACTTCGCCGATGTGCTGACGGGCAAGCTCCCGCTGTTCCTCACCGTCATCGTCACGCTCGGCCGCGTGTTGCTGCTCGTCGCGTTCCGCAGCTTGCTCATGCCACTCACAGCCGCCGTCATGGTTCGGCGTGATCGTCGCGTTCTTCCAGTACGGCTGGGGCTCGGAGCCCTTCGGGCTCGGCGCGGCCGGCCCCGTCGAGGCGTTCCTGCCGGTCATCACGCTGTCGGTCCTGTTCGGCCTGTCGATGGACTACCAGGTGTTCCTCGTCAGCCGCATGCACGAGGAATGGGTCCACACCCGCGACAACCGGCGGGCCATCGCAGTCGGCCAGGCCGAGACGGGACGCGTCATCACCGCAGCGGCCACCATCATGTTCGCCGTGTTCATCGCCTTCAGCTTCGGAGGCGAGCGGATCGTCGCCGAGTTCGGCATCGGCCTCGCCGCCGCCGTGGCCATCGACGCGTTCGTCCTGCGGACGGTCCTGGTCCCGGCCGTGATGTACCTCTTCGGCAAGGCCAACTGGTGGCTTCCCCGCTGGCTCGACAAGCGCCTTCCGCACCTGTCAGTCGAAGGCCCCACGGAAACGGCCGGGGAGAGCCGGCAGCCCGAGCCGATCGCCCGATGATCTCAGCCCTCTGATATCGCGGGAACCCGCTGCCTGCACGGACCGGCGTACCGAACCGCCCTGGCGACGCGCGCCTGACCGGCACCTCACCGGCAGGCACCGTCGCCTGTTG
This sequence comes from Streptomyces yongxingensis, assembly GCF_055597465.1. Lineage (NCBI taxonomy): Bacteria > Bacillati > Actinomycetota > Actinomycetes > Kitasatosporales > Streptomycetaceae > Streptomyces > Streptomyces yongxingensis. Next base: position 8,909,955 of record NZ_CM145717.1, on the reverse strand, counting down.
ACCGACATACCGCGTATGTACACGGTGTGGGACTACCACGGAAACGCTCTGGAACCGCGGGTGTTCGACCACAGCGAAGGCCCAGGCGCCCGGTGGGCCAGAGCGCTGAAGACGGGCACCGAGGTGATGTTCAAGGCCCCCCAACGTAAGAGAGGGCTCCTACGCCGTGGCCACCGTCCTTGTCCTGGCCGTGCCGGTGCTTCTGGCTGTCATCGGCGGTCTGCACTGGTACGTGTGGCGCCGCCTCGTCCGGGACACGACCACACCCGGCACGACGTGGCGCCGACTGGGCACAGCCGTGTTCGTCGCAGGGCCCGTGCTCATGCTGACAGCGTTCGTCGGCTCACACATCGGCCTGCCGTTCCGGATGGTCCCAGCAACTGAGCCGCTGGGCTTCTACGCCGGCATGGTGTCCGAGGAAGCCGGGCCGGTGACGCGGAGCACGAGCTTGGTTCCGCCGGTGAGGCCCCTTGAGGACCGGTCGAAGGCACCGGGGCCCTCCTCAAGGGGGAGTACCTCCGTGGGCAGATCGAGTACGCCGTCGCGGAGCTGGCCGGCGAGGACAGCGAGAGTCTCCGCGTCCGGACGGACGTAGAGATCGGTCGAAGTGAGTTCAGCGCTCGCGGCCGGGGCGTCCGAGGTGATGGAGCACAGCCGGCCACCCGGACGGACGAGTTCCCCGGCGGTGGCGGCCGTTCCGGGGGCTGCGGCGAGCGCCGCGTCGAAGGTGCGACCGACCTCGCGCGGCCAGGCGGGGCGGCGGTAGTCGATGACATCTGCCGCGCCCAGGCGGCGCAGCCGGTCGAAGGAGCGGGGGGACGCCGTCGCCGTCACACGGACTCCGGCCGCGACCGCGAGTTGCAGGACGAGGGCTCCGGTCACTCCCGCTCCGTTCGTCACCAGCAGGCGCATGCCGCTGGACAGGTCCAGCCAGTCCAAAGCCTGCCAGGCGGTCAGGCCGTTGACGGGGAGGGCCGCCGCCCGCGCCGGGCCCAGACCTTCCGGCACAGGTGCCGCGTCCGCGGCGCGCAGCAGCACCCGCTCGGCCCACAAGCCGCTGTGACCGGGCAGCGGAGCACTGTGGGCCAGCACCAGGTCACCCACGGCAGGGGCCGTGACATCCGGCCCCACGGCGACGACACGACCTGCGCCCTCCACCCCGAGGGCCGCCGGAAGGCGCAGGCCCACGTCCCATCCACCGGAGGCGAGCAGCCGGTCCCAGGGGCCGACCCCGGCGGCCAGGACGTCGAGCAGGATCTCGCCCGGCCCGGGTGACTGGGGCCTGGGCAGCCGTAGCGACTGGACCGGACCGGACATCTCGGCGACCCCACAGGCCCGCATCCGTGCATCACCTGGCTCCGACTGCGGCATGACGCCTCCGGGGAGAATGGACTCCCCCCGAGTGTGCACTGCCGTACTGACGCGGCGTCGGTCGCCACGCGCATCAGCGGTGAAGCGTCTCACGGGTGAGGACCGACGCTCAGGGGGCGGCGAGTGGTCACCGCTCTCGCCTCCCTGGTGCTCCGAGTACGTCGCGGTCGCGCAGGTCGCTCGGGTCCGGGAGCGGGACCACGGGCAGTTCGGCGTCCAGGCCGGCCTCGACCGCGCCCTCGCGGGGTTCCCGCAGCACTCGGGAAATTTCCGGCGGATAAGGGCTGACCAGCAGGAACGCGCCAGGTGGCCGTAATCCGGGTGGCGAAGTCGGCGGGGGCTGCTCGATCACCTCTGGGTAGGTCTCTCGTTTGGCGTGCTCGGCCAGTGCCCGGTCCGGCGTGCGGTCAGCGCTGGTCCAAGGCCCGCTCGATCGCGCGGCGGGCCCGGCCCGCGGCCGCCCGGTCGTGCTGGAGCTGCATGGCCGCGTTCAGTGCCAGCCCGGCGGCGACGATCTCGAACAGCGCCTGGTCGATGTCGAACCCGGCGGGTAGCTCGCCGTTCTCCACCGCCGCGGTCAGGTCCGCCCGCAGCTGTTCCCGCCAGCGCGACCACACCTCGGCCACCGCGTCGCGGACCCGGCCGGGGCGGCTGTCGTACTCGGTGAGCGCCGCGGTCATCAGGCAGCCGCCGGGCAGCAGTGGCGCTTCCAGGTAGCCCACGGAGTTGGCGCACACCGCGCGCAGCCGTCGCAGACCCGGCGGCTCGGCCAGCGCGGGCTCGACCACCCGGTGCCAGAAGTCCACGAACGCCTTGTCCAGCGTGGAGATCTGCAGCGTCTCCTTGGTGCCGAAGTGCTTGTGCACCCCGGACTTGCTCATCTCGAGCTCCTCGGCGAGCCGGCCGATGGTGATGCCGTCCAGCCCTTCCTCGGAGGCGATCTCGGCGGCACGGCCGAGGATCCGGCCCCTGGTGGCCTGCGCTTCGGCCGCTGAGCGTCGTGGTGACATGTGACGAGGATAGCGTACGTGCGTTCGCTATTGATTTAGCGAACGACCGTACGATAAATTCCGCGGCAACCAACCACCGGGACGAAGGAGTGCGGGATGCGGGTGCGACGACTGGGCTGGGCCGGACTGGAGATCGAGGCGGGCGGCAAGCGACTGGTGATCGACTACGTGCGGGACCTCTCACCGCTGTTCACGGGGTGGAAGCCCGGCGAGGGGCTGGTGGTGCCGAGCGGAAAGGTCACCGCCGCACTGGTCACCCACCTGCACCGGGACCACACCGACGCGTCCGCGCTCGCGGACGCGCTGACGCCGGGGGCGCCGGTGCTGCGACCGGCGCCCGGTCACGGCGACGACGTGGACAACGTGACGACGCTGCCGGCCGAGCGCGAGCTGGCCCTGCACCGGCTGGCTGCCGAGGTCGTGGATGCCTGGTCCACCCGCGAAGCCGGGCCGTTCCGCGTCACCGCGGTCCCCTCCGTCGACGGGCTGGGCGACCCGCAGCTGAACTGGGTGGTGCAGGCCGACGGGCAGCGGGTCTTCCACGGCGGCGACACGATGTTCCACGGCTACTGGTGGCTCATCGCGCGCCGGTTCAGCCCGTTCGACGCGGCGTTCCTGCCCGCCAACGGCGCGGTGGTCGACGCGCCGCACCTGCAGCCGCCGAGCCCGCTGCCCGCCGCGATGGACCCGAGGCAGGCCGCCGCGGCCGCGGAGATCCTCGCCGCCCGGTACGCGGTGCCGATGCACTACGAGGCGGAGCAGCCGGACAAGATCGCGGGCTACGTCGAGGTCTCCGACCCGGAGAATGAGTTCCGCACGCACGCCGGACGGCGCGCACACGTGCTGGCCGTCGGGGAATGGCTGGACCTGGCCACATGACCGGAAACCCCGCCGCGCCAACGGGCTCCGGCAGCAACAGGACATGGGGCCGACGCGCATGAAGGAGACCACGAACACCGGTGGTCACGCCGGGCGCTGGAGCACGGCGGCGCCCGGCTCGCTGAGGTTGCCGGCCACGGCGATCACGCGCCGTGCGGCGCGTCCCGAACTGACGCGTCACCGGCCGACGGCCCGTCAGAAGTCGTACGGCTTCTCGGTGCTCCAGTTCAGCACGTCGGCCTCGTTCCAGCTGAACCGCGGCTTCTCGCCCTTGGCGTCGACGGAGTAGAAGGGGCCGTCGTGACCGTCCGCGCCGCGCAGCGCGATGGCGAACGACTGCGCCGTCTGGTTCTTCGAGCCGTAAGTGAAGAGGTTCACCGCGCTGTACGCCTTGCCGCCGGGCTGGAGCGTGATGCGCTTGTCGCCGCCGGGGTTGTCCTTCTTCGAGTGCGGCAGTACGGCGTCGTCGTCGCCGAGCTTCACGGCCGGGTAGGAGGTGACCCAGCATGGCTTGGTGCCCTCGTTCGACGCGGTGACCAGCAGGTGGTCGCCCTGCTGCCCGGCGAACCGGTGCACCGCGGTGACCAGCGTCTCGTCGCCGCGGCACTGCTGGGCGGCGACCGTTGTGCTCTTGCTCGCGACCTCGTCCGACCCGCCCGAGGCGGTCGCCGAGCGCGCGCCCGCCTTGGTGTCACCGCCGCTGTTGGCCTGCTCCGCGCCGCCCTTGCCGTCCCCGTTGGACGCGGACCGGCTCTGCGCGGTACCGGCGGCGTTGTCGCCACCCGCCGCCTTCGAGCCGCCGTCGGCGCCACCGCAGGCGGTCAGGCCCAGCGCCAGCGCGGCGGTGACGGCGGCCAGGGTGACGGTGCGAATCCGGGAAGTACGCATGATCGGTTTCCCCCTGCGTTTCGTGCGGGAGTCTTCTTTGGTCGTTCCCGCGGTGTGGACACCACTTTCCCCGGAGCCACTGACGTTCTGGAAACGCCTCACTCACGTCCCGCAAACGAACCGCGCGCGAAGGGCGGGTCTCGTCCGTGACGTTGGTCTGCCACCGCGACACCTGGGACTCCGTCGCGGGGACTTCCGCACGTGCGCGGCGGCGCCCGGTCAGTTGTGCGGCGAGCCTGTGTACGCCGTCCGCCACGCGGTGCAGGGTGTGTGGGGCAAGGGCGATGTCATCGAGGCTTTTCGTTGCGTGGGGCCACGTACCGCAGCCGGGTGGAGGGGTCAGCTCGGGGCCGGGGCCTGGAGCGGGGTGATGTCGCGTATGAAGACGGGCTTGAGGTGCTTCTCCGGCAGCGCGTCGGGCAGTTGCTCCCAGTCGAGGACGCGGGAGACGACGCGTTCGGGCGAGACGTTCCCGGAGGCGGCGAGGTCGAGGGCGTGCGGGATCGGCTCGATCGCCTCGGCTGTGCGGGCGCCGTAGTTCTCGGCCAGACGGCAGTGCTCGACGTCCGGGTCGACGTAGAGGATGTCGCCGGCGCCGAGAGCGCGGGCGATGTCGCACACGTACAGGCCGATGCTGCCGCGGGCGACGACCAGGACCCGGGCGCCGGGACGGGCCCCCAGGTGCGGGGCGACCAGGCGCCAGGCAAGGGACCAGTTGTCGCCGGCCGAGGCCATGGCGACCGGGTCGAGGCCGACCGGCAGCGGGACCAGCATGGCGTCCGCGTACGGGACGCGGACCAGGTCGGAGAAGAGCCCTCCCCAGCTGCCACCGATCGGCGCGCCGTACATGGCCATGTGCGGAACCGACGCACAGTGGGCGGTGAGCCCGCCGCTGCAGGGGGCGCAGCTGCCGCAACTGATGGACCAGGGCACCACGACCAGATCGCCGGGGGCCACGCTGGTCACCCGGTCGCCGATGTCGGTGACGCGGGCCACGCATTCGTGGCCGAGGGCGAACGGCCCGCGTTGGGCAGCCGTCGAGGCGTACATCGAGTGCTCCGGGCGGGGAGGTGCCGGCCCGTCGCCCGGCGGGCGAGCCGACGCTGTGGGGGTGGGCACAACGACCGTAGGGCGCACTCAGCGGTTGCTCAGCTGCTCAGCGGCTTGCCGTACTTCTGAGCCGTGGACAGGTTCGGGAGGCCGAGCGTGCGGGGCGAGAGGGCCGTCGAGCCGTCGGCCGAGCCGCTGCGGAAGAGCCATGCGGCGCCCAGGGAGGCGTTCTCGCCAGGGGAGCCGACCGTGACATCCGGTACACCATCGGCGTTGCAGTCGCCCGAGGCGACCGCCGCGCCGAAGGTGTCGCCCGCCTCGGCGACGCCCGGGACACCGGGCGTGTCCTGGTTCCAGGAGACGGATGTGGCAGCGCCGCCCGCGTCGAGCAGGCCCTGATCGCTGCCGGAGAGCAGCCACGCGGCGCCCGCCCCCGCTTTGTTTCCGATGGCCTCACCAGGAGCGCCCGCGATCAGGTCGTCGCGGCCGTCGCGGTTGACGTCGGCGACCGCGAGGGCGGCGCCGAAGCGGTCGCCGTCCTCGGCCACGCCCGGGACACCCGCCGTGTCCTGGTTGAGAGTCTGGGCGCGGCGGCCGAACGAGCCGCTCGCGGGGCTTCCGTAGTGGACGTGGACGCCGCCCCCCTTGGCGAGTTCTTCGGGGCCGCACGGGTCGTCGATGTTCTCGTCGGCGATTTCACGGCACTCGCCGAGGGCCAGGTCGTCGTGGCCGTCACCGTCGAAGTCGCCGGCGGCCAGGGCGGTCACGCCGGCGTTGTCCGTGTTCCAGAAGTTGGCCATCTCGGACCGGTCGGTGTCCCACTTCCACAGGCGCACGTGAGACTGCGTGTTGGGGTTGCCCGCGGTCCAGTACGCCACGGCCAGGTCGTCGCGGCCGTCGCCGTCGAAGTCGCCGGTGGCCAGGACGGGGGCGCGGCCGCCCATGGGGGCGGCGACGACCGTGGTGATCACGCTGTCTTCCCCCTGGATGACACGAGCGACGACCTTGTCCGTGCCGCCGATCACGATCTCCTTGTTGTCGTCGCCGGTCAGCTCGGCCGCCGCGACCGATGTGCCGTACGCAGCCGACGGCGACGGCCCGGTCAGGACCGTCGCCCCCGGTCCCGGCTCGTCCGTCGAGCCGCCTATGGCGATGACCATGCCCGCGTCCGTACCGCGGTCGGTGACGTCCTCGCCGGGGACACCGGCGAGCAGTTCCGCGATGCCGTCGCCGTTGAGGTCCACCAGGGCCACGGATGCGCCGAAGCGGTCGCCCGCCTCCGGGGTGCCGGGAACCTCGGGAGTGGCCTGGGTGACACGGACGCTTCCGTAGGAGCCGACGCCCTTCGGGCCGCCCCAGACGACGTTCACGTACCCGGCCTTGGCCTGGCCGCCGACGGTCCCGTCCGGGACGCCGACGGCGAGGTCCGCGTAGCCGTCGCCGTTGAAGTCGCTCGTGGCGGTACGAGGTGCGGCAGCGGTGGCGCCGGACGGGAACACCAACCCGGCGGTGGCCACAGCGCCGGCTGCGATGGCGTACGTCAGGATGCGGCAGCTGTGTGGCACGGAGGCTCCCACTCGGTCGACGGGTACGGGTCATCTGGTGTGACCGTCGAAGGGCGGAGCTGGTTGTACGGAGTTCACCGGTGGTTGGCGCCGGGTTAACGGTAGGCGGGCCTCGGTCCGAGCGGACACGGGCGGCGTTGCCGATGGCTCTTCGGCCCGCGTGGCCGCGGACGGCTGCGAAGGCTTCGCGTCCGTGTCCTCCTTCGATTCCTCCGGACCGCACGCGCATGCCACCAGTGCCACGCAGGCCGATACCGCCACAGGACCGGGCGCCCGCGAACGACCTCCGGTCGCGGCTCTCGTCGCGCTCCTGGCCGCGGCTCTGTCGCACCGGGCCAGGCGCCGGGGCGCTGCCGCAAGGCGCTGGCCTCGGACAACGCGCCCCAGCAGCTCGGCAGCTCCCCCGCCACGCCGACTACTTCCCTGCACCTCGTCACGCGCCACGGTCAGGAGGACCGATCCGGCGAGCCGAGCATGCTACGACCGTAGTCGTGGCAGAACAAGCCTGGCCGGATCTCGGCCTGGTCCCGGGCCCAGGCCGCAGGGTGGCCATGCTTGGGTCAGCGCGCCGTCGCGAGGTGGCCGTCCACGAGCGAGAGGCTGCGGGCACGCAGGGTCGCCCTGGCCTGTTCGTCGTATGCCTGGTCGATCGCGCGGGCGGGCCGGAGGCGGTCGAAGAACTGGCCGGTGGTGCCTTCGAGGGCGGGGTCGACGGCGAGCCTGCGGGTGGCCTCGGCTCCCGAGTCGAGGGTGTCGGCGGTGACGCCGATCTCGGACAGGACGATTTTTGTCGGCATGTAGGTGCCGGGATGCAGGCAGGTGGCGGTCAGCTCGGTGGGCGCGAACCGTCCGCCGAGGTCGAAGCAATGCATGATCTGCGCGAGCTTGCTCTGGCCGTAGGCGCGCGTGCCTGAGTAGCCGCGCTCGAGCATGAGGTCGTCGAAGTCGAGCGGGTGCTGGCCCAGGGAAGAGACGTGGACCACGCGGGCGGCGTGCCGCGTGGTCGCGGAGGCCCGCAGGAGCGGGAGCAGGTTCTCGGTGAGCAGGAAAGTCGCCAGATAGTTCACCGCGAAGCGCAGCTCATGGCCGTCGCGGCTGGTGCGGCGCTCGCGTCCGTCGGGCTCGCCTGAGCCGATGCCCGCGTTGTTCACGAGCACGTCGAGGGTGTCGACGCTGTCCGCGATGGTATCGGCCAGCCCGGCCACCTGGGCGAGGTCGGACAGGTCGGCGGTCGCGGTGACAGGTGCGGTGGCGCCGGACTTGAGGATCTCGGCGATGAGCCGTTCGAGCTTGGCGGGGTCGCGGCCGTGCAGGACGAGTCGGACGTCGTCTTCGGTCGCGAGGCGCAGGGCGAGGGCGCGGCCGAGGCCGTCGGTGGCGCCGGTGATCGCGATGGTCGTGGTGGTCATGCCGGTCCTTCCCGCACGGGACTGTGGGTGAGGAGGTTGATGAGGGCATCGACGAGGACCCGATGGGGCTCGCCGGTGGGATTCGCTCCGAGCGGCGGAGGCTCGGCGAGTACCTCGTACCAGAGGAGGCCGAAGACGATCCGAGCGTCGAGTGCCGGTGAACGGCCAGTCGGGAAATCCCCCCGCTCGACGGCGCGGTCCGCCAGGACCTCGAAGGCGGCGCGGCGGCGGGCGAGGAACCGTTCGCGGAAGCCCGCGCCGAATTCCGGGTCGATCTGGGCCTGGGCCATCAGCGTGCGCATCACGCGCATGATCGAGGGGTCGAGGGCCAGCGCGAACGACCGGTCGAGGAACTGGCGGAGGTCGGCCGCGTAGCTGCCGTGATCGTCGAGCCCGATCTGGATATCGGCCTTGAGTACCAGCGCGTCGAGCAGCACGTCGGCCTTTGACGGCCACCAGCGGTACACGGTCTGCTTGCCGGTGCCCGCCCGCGCGGCGATCCCCTGCACCGTCAGTCCCGGGTAGCCGAGCTCGACCGTGAGTTCCCAGGCGGCGGCGAGAATCGCGGTGCGGCTGTCCTCACTGCGCTTGCGGCCGGGTCGGACCGGTTCAGGTGCGGGCGGCATGGCTCCGAGGCTACATGAATCGAATCGAGACGCACCGTTTTAAAATGAGGCGTCCGCGGATCGCCACCGGCCAAGTCGGCCAGCCCACCTGGGCGGACCCGCCCGCTCCGGCACCCGGCGGATGGTCGCGGCACCGGGCGCGATACGCACCGCGCAGGCGTCGGCGACCCCAACGGTGCTTCGTTGCGTCAGGCACGGCCATCCGGTCTGCGCCGGTACGAGATCACGCGACTCCGCAACGGGCCTGCGCCGGGAACTGCCATGCTGAGCATGCTCGATCCCATCCGCACACCTTGGAGGTCTTGATGCGTACGGGCGTCATTGTCGCCGCGCACCCCGGTGTGGAGGACCTCGCCCTGCGGGCCGAGGAGATGGGCTTGCACAGCTTCTGGGTCTACGACACCCCGATGGTCCACGGTGACCCCTTCGTCGCCTTGAGCCTGTGCGCGAAGGCCACCAGCCGCATCAGGCTCGGCATCGGCGTGACCTCACCGGCGCTGCGCTCGGCCCCGGCCGCCGCGAGCGCGCTGGCCAGCCTCAACGCCCTGGCACCGGGCCGGATCATCTGCGGGGTCGGCACCGGAAACACCGCCCGGCGCACCCTGGGCATGCGGCCGACCACGGCGGCCAGGCTGGAGAACTTCACCGCCGCGCTGCAGGACCTGTGCGCCGGACGTTCGACGGAGTACCGCGAAGGTGACCGGGTCCGCGACATCCGGTTCCTGCACACCCGGGCGCATGTGAACACCGCCGACCCGATCGAGTTCGTCGTGGCCGCGCTGCTCGGACCCAAGGCCGCCGCCGTCGCCGGCCGCCGCGGCACCGGCCTCATCTCCTTCGGCCTGCTGGACCCCACCGCCTGGCACGCGATGCACGACGCCCGCCGTCACGCCGCCCAGGCCACACCCCATGACCCCGACTCCCACGCGGACTCCTACGTGGTCACCTCGCTCCACCTCCTCGACGAGGACGAGGACCCCCACGGCGCCCCGGCCCGGGACGCCACAGGCCACCTCGTCATGTCGCTACTGGCCTTCGCCGCCGACACACCCGCCTTCGCCGAGCAACTCGGCCCTGAGGAAGGCGAGGCGGTGCGGCGGCTCCTTGACCGGCGCGGCACCACCTCCACCGCACCGGACCGGCACACCAAGCTCTACCCCAACTACCTCGGACGCATCGCGCCGCAGGACCGCGACCTGGTCCTGCCCTCGTTGATGAACACCCTGGCCCTGGTCGGCACCCGCGACGACCTCCTCACCCGCATCACCGCCCTGGAACAGGCCGGCATCGACGAACTCCTCATCCAGCCGGTGATCGACCCGCCCACCGAGATGGCCCAGCTCGCCAAACTCCTCAGCTGAGCGGACCCGCCCGCCGCACGTCCATGACGTGCACACCTGCGCCGCCTGCCTGGGGAAACGGGCCGGCCGAGGCACGCGCGCCGGGGCGTGCGGTCGCCTCACGGCGTGTAGACGGCATCGCTGCCGTACAGCTCCCTGGTGAACGCGGAGACATCGGCGCTGCGATCGGCGCCGTCGAGGTTGTACGTCAGATAGACACCGTACCCCTCGCTGACGGTGCGGCGGGCGAGGCCGGCGGCCGTGCTCTGCGCGGTCCTGCCGATCTCGACAGCCGCCGGCGACAGCTTCGACTTGGGCAGTGCCACGCGGGGAACCTGCCAGGTGCCGTAGTACGGGTTCCAGGCGTAGTCGAACTTGGACGAGACGTCGACGCCGCCGTAGGAGAGGCGCGACGCGGCCGGGCCGATGTTGTAGAGGCTGATGATCTTGTCCGGCATGTTCGCGCGCAGTGCCGTCACCAGGTGCACGAACGAGCTGTCGTTGGGCTGGCCTGTGCCGTTGTTGCCGTAATCCGCGTACTCGTCGTCGAAGTCGATGCCGTCGAGGCCGTACTTGGCCACGGTGTCCGACAGTTTTTTCGCGAACGCCGAAGCCTCTTGCTGGGAAGGGAAGTTGGCGAAGCCCGCGCCCTGATGGTTGCCGAGCACCGAGAGGACGACCTTGATGCCCTTCTGCTGCAACGGCCGTATCTCCGTGGCGGCGTTGTCGAGGACGCGCTGCACGTTCTCGTTGAAGTGCAGATACGCCGCCTTCGTACCCGTGTCGTAGTTGATGTTCGCCGCGAAGACCACGGCGACGTCGAAGACGTTGCCGCCGCCCTTGGCGAGGGTGTACTTGCCGACGTTCAGCATGCTGTTGTTGTTCACCTCGACGTACGCCACCGAGGTCGGCCCCTGTTTCGCGGGAGCGGGGGCCGCTGCCGCGCCGGTCGTGGCGTTCGCCGCGGTCCCGCCGAAGGCGAGGGCCGCGACCGCCGAGAGCGCGAACGCGGCCGTCCGTACTCTGCTCCGTACCAGAGTGAACATCGTTGACCGGTCTCCCCTCGCATGGGTCGGCGCCCGACCTGTTCGAAAGCGCCGAGTGAGCCCTCCAAGTCTTCCGCTCCCGTAACCGAATCCCGAGAATCGCGCGAGAACTCTTCACGACTCCCACGCACATCACGCCGCACCCCGGCGCCTGGGCAAGGAAGTTGGTGCGTCCAGATCCCAGGATCCGGACCATTCTCGGGCCAGTAAGGGCACTTCCAGTGCCCGTAGAGGACAGCGTTGGGGACGGGGCGCCGCGCGGCCGGCCCTCAACGCGCCCGCACTCCTAGGCGATGGTGATGGCGCCGGTGACGAGCGCGAACACGATGTAGGCGAGCGAGACGGGCACGCCCCAGCGCATGGCGACCTTTTGGAAGTCCCCGAGGTCCGCCTTGACCAGGCCGAGGAGGACCCACAGCGGCGCGGAGGTGGGGCCCATACTGTGGAGGATCTGACCGATGGCGCCGACGCGGGCGATCTCGTTGGCGTGGATGCCGTAGTGGCTCGCGGATTCGGCCAGGCCAGGTACGACGCCGAACCAGTAGGCGTCGTTCGACATGAAGAAGCCTCACGGCAGGGCGAGAACGGCCGTGAAGAGGGGGACGAGGTTGCCCCAGGTGTCGGGGACGATCGACAGGGCCGCGTTCGCCATGGCCTTGATCATTCCGGCGTCGGTCATGATGCCGGTGAAGATGCCGGCGGCCAGGACGAGCATCATGACGGGCACGGCGTTGGCGGCCTGCCGCTTGATGAGTTCCTGCTGCTTCTCGATGGACGGGATGTTGAGGAGCAGCGCGATGACGAAGGCGACCATGAACAGGACGACCAACTCGGCGACTTCGAGGATGAGAAGGGCCATCAGGAGCACGGTGAGGGCGGCGTTGGCCCACATGCGCCATGTGACCTCGACCCTCGGGATCGCTTCACCGGAGGCGACCTCGAGCTGGTAGGCGGCCAGCTTTTCGGGGGCGAGCTTGCGGCGTTCACCCAGGCCGAGCCAGTAGGCGACGGCGATGATGGCCAGGCAGGTGAGCGCCATGGGGCCGATTAGATCGGCAGGAACGCCGAGCAGACGATCATGTAGCTGGTCGTGCCGTCGCCATCGAGCGCGACGAGGAGCGTGAGCACGGCGGTGCCGACGACGATCTTGACCGGATCGCCCTTGGAGGCGCGGATGATGAACGCCGAAATCGGGTCGAAGAGCTTGGCCTCCATCATCAGGCCGAAGTAGAGGACGGCGAACAGGAGCAGGGCCGCCGTGGGGGCGACGGTGTCCAGGCCGTTGATGATCATGTCGCCGAGCTTGGCACCCTTGCCGGCGGTGACGGCGGCGGCGATGGGCGTGAGCATGATGGCGGTGAACGCGGAGAGGTGCTTGCGCATCACGAGCAGCATGAAGCTGCCCGGTGTGGCGAAGCCGAGGACGGCGAGCATCGTTGCTCCTTGAGGCGGGACCGAGGCCACCGTCGAAGGCGGCCGGGTACGGCGCGAATCCGCGCGGGGCTGATGACCGGGCGTGCGGGAGGGCGAACCTGCGGGGGCGGCTCAGGGTTCGTGCGGCACGGCCAGTGGCGGCTAACCGGTTTACCGGTCGGCCGGTAGGTAACTAGACTCCTGGCTGATTCGTCAATACCGAAGTCCTGTCCACGTGCCGCCGACGTCCCGTGAAGACCCTCATGGGGGTGCCACCGAAGCCCTTCAGGACACCGCCGCCGGCCCGTCCCGGACCTGCCCGCCGAAGCGAGGAATGTCATGGCCGAACTCTCGAGGATCACGGTCGAGCCGCGGGAACCGCTGGCCGCCGAGGTCTCGCGCCGCCTCATCGAGTACCTGATGTCCGGCGCGGTCCAGCCCGGCGACCGCATCCCGTCGGAGCGCCGGCTCACCGAGATGCTCGGGGTCAACCGGCCGACCGTGCGCGAGGCCATCAAATCGCTCGGGTTCCTGGGCCTGCTGGAGATCCGGCAGTCCAGCGGCACCTACTTCCGCGGCACCGACTCCGACGTCCTCTACCGGCTCTTCGAACTCGGCCTGGTGCTCGGTGAGCGCGGCGCGAAGGACATGCTCCAGGCGCGCGCCGAACTGGAGGTCGTCGTCGCGGGACTCGCCGCCGAGGCGCGCGACGAGGCGGGCGTGGAGCTGCTGCGCGCCCGGCTCAGGGCGATGCGCGAGTGCCCGGACACGGAGTTCGCCGAAGCCGACACCGCCTTTCACGCAGCCCTGGCCGAGCTGTCCGGCAACTCGGTACTGCGTGACATGCTCAGGGGAATGCGCGCGATGATCCAGCGCGGCTGGGTCGAGCGCACCGGGGCCGTACGGACGCGCGAGGTCGCCTACGACGACCACGTGCCGATCTTCCAGGCGGTCGAGAAGGGCGACGGACAGGCCGCCCGGGAGGCCATGTCCCGGCACATGCGGGGCGCGTCCCGCCGTCTGCGCGAAGCGCTGGAGCAGCGCGCCGAGGACTGACCGGCGCGGGCCCCGGCCCGGCACCGTCCGGCACGGCCCGGCCCTCACCAGCACAGTCCGGCCCGGCCCGACGGGGCTCGCCTTCCCAGGGGTGACCTTGGAGGCGGCTCCCCGCACGCTCATCCGGTTAACCGGTTGACCGGTGAATCGGATGTGCTTAGAGTGGCGCCGCGGCACCGAATCAAGCAGTGCCGCCAACCGGAAGAGCCGGACGAACCGGTAGAGGGGAACCCCGGTGCACCACCCACCCCTGATCGCCATGATTCACGCCGTTCCGGATGCCGCCCGGATCGCCGAGGACACCTTCGCCCGGGAGTTTCCCGAGGCCCTGCTCTGGAACCTGCTGGACGACCGGCTTCTGGACGACGCCCGCGAGGCCGGCGGTCTCATCCCCGCCCTGCGCCGCCGCATGCTGCGCCTCATCGGCCACGCCGTCGAGGGCGGCGCCCAGGGCATCCTGCTGACCTGCTCCTCGTACGGCGAAGTCGTCGACGCGGCCCGCACATTGTGGGAGATCCCCGTCCTGAAGTCGGACGAATCGATGTTCCGTGCCGCACTCACCGGGCCCTACGGCCGGCTCGCCGTCGCCGCCTCCACTCCCCCGGCCGTTCCGGCCGCTGTCGCTCAACTCGACTCCCTGACCGCCCGGTTGAGGCCGGACCGCCCGGCCCGGATCACCGCCGTGCTGAGCGAGACGGCCACCACCGCCGCGACGCCGCGGGACGCGGCCCGCCACCTCGTGGACGCGCTGCGCACCTCCGGCGCGGACGGCGTCGAGGCCGTGCTGCTCGCGCAGTACTCCCTGGCCCCGGCAGGGCCCGCCCTGTCGGAATTTCTTGGCCTGCCGGTCCTGGACGGGGCCGGCGCCGCCGCCCGGGAACTGCGCGCAGCCCTGCTACCCGAGATGCCCGCGCAGGTCGCGCCGTGACCCGCCGGCTCGACGCCCTGCCCTGGCCGTTGGCGTACACCGTCTCGTCCGACGACTGCCGTACGCCGATGCCGCTCGGTTTCGACGCGCCGCTCGCCGAGGCAGCCCGCCAACTGGCCGAGCTCGGCTACGACGGCGTGGAGGTCCAGGTGCGGGACGTCGGCGCCCGTGACGCGGACCGGCTGCTCGCGGCGGTCGGTCCCACCGGGCTGCGGATCACTGCTCTGGGCACCGGACCGGTCACCGCGCAGGACGGTCTGAGCCTCACCGACCCGGCTCCCGACGTGCGCCGGCACGCGCTGGACCGGCTGCTCGGCGCGGCCCGGCTGGCCGCCGCGCTCGGTGTCCCGGTCACTCTCGGCCAGTCCCGCGGCACGTTTCTGCCGGGCCTGGAGAAACCGCAGCGGCACTGGGCGGAGCAGGCGGTGCGGCGTCTCGCCGCCGAGGCCGGCGCGCTGGGCACCCGGCTGCTGATCGAACCGCAGGCCCGGACCAACACGTCGCTGTGGCACACCCCGGACGAGGCACTCGCCTTCACCGCCACCCTCGACGGGCCCACCGGACTCGTCCTGGACACGCACCACCTGGAGGCCGAGGGCCTCGACCCGGTGGCCGCCGTCGCCGAGCACGTGACGACGACCGGCTGTGTGCAGCTCGCCTCCGCCGCCGGGCGCGGCCCGCTCACCGTCGGCGACCCCCGGCTGCCAGCCCTCCTGCGGGCGCTGCACAACGGCGGCTTCACGGGCTGGCTGACCTTCGAGCACGTACAGGACGGCGCCAGCGCCCGCGCGGCGGCCCGCTCCTGGACCGCCCTGCACGACGCCGCCCTCTGACATCACCGGACACCGACTCACCGCAAAGGAAACCCACATGAGCACCACCTACCGCCTCGGCGTCCTGGAGGGCGACGGCATCGGCCCCGAGATCGTCCCGTCCGCCGTGGAGATCGCCACCGCCGCGGCCCGCGCCACCGGCACCATGATCGACTGGGTCACGCTGCCCCTCGGCTCGTCCTCGATCGAGACCCACGGCACCCCGGTCCCGAACGAGACCACCTCCGCCCTCGCGGACCTCGACGGCTGGTACCTGGGCCCGCACGACTCGGTGTCCTACCCCGAGCCGCACAAGTCCGCGCTCAACCCCTCGGGCACCCTGCGCAAGCACTTCCAGCTCTTCGCCAACATCCGCCCGGCGAAGTCGTTCCCGGGCGCCAAGGCCGTCTGCGACAACGCCGATCTGGTCATCGTTCGCGAGAACACCGAGGGCTTCTACGCCGACCGCAACACCTTCGCGGGAACGGGTGAGTTCATGCCCACCCCCGACACAGCGATCATGCTGGGCATCATCACCCGCGAGGCCACCGAGCGCGTCGCCCGCGTCGCCTTCGAGCTGGCCCGCTCACGCCGCAAGAGGCTGACGATCGTCCACAAGGCCAACGTCCTGAAGCTGACGACCGGCCTGTTCCGGACCGTCTGCCGGGAAGTGGCGAAGGAGTACCCGGACGTCACGGTCGACGACTTCCACATCGACGCCATGACCGTCCACCTGGTGCGCCGCGCCCAGGACTTCGACGTCATCGTCACCGAGAACATGTTCGGCGACATCCTCTCCGACCTCGCCGGCGAGATCTCCGGCTCGCTCGGCACCGCCCCGTCCATCAACGCCTCCGCGGACCGCGCCATGGCCCAGGCGTCGCACGGCTCGGCCCCCGACATCGCCGGGCAGAACATCGCCAACCCGGTCGCCATGATCCTCTCCGCCGCGATGCTCTTCGAGTGGCTGGCCGCCCGCCACGAGGACCCTGCCCCGGCCCAGGTCGCCAAGATCATCGAGGCGGGTGTGGCGCAGGCCATCGCATCGGGCACCTCCACGCGTGACCTGGGCGGTTCCGCGTCCACGACCGAGTTCACCGCCGCCGCCGTCAAGGCGATCGAGGCGGGCGCGGGTCAGCACTGACCTCCCCCGACCGTGGGGCGGGCGCCCTCACCGCCCTGACCGGCGCCCTCCCCCGCACTGCTTCCCCCTGTGCCAGAGGAGCCCTACCCATGACCCTGCGCATCGGCTGCATAGCCGACGACTTCACCGGCGGCACCGATGTCGCAGCCGCCTTCCGACGCGCGGGCCTGCGCACCGCCCTCGTCTTCGGCGTGCCCGACGCCAGCACCCCGCTGCCCGCCGACTGCGACGCCGCGGTGATCGCCCTCAAGTCCCGCTCCACACCCGCCGACGAGGCCGTCACCGAGTCGCTGGACGTCCAGCGCTGGCTGTGGTCGAAGGGCGCGGCGCAGATCTACTTCAAGTACTGCTCCACCTTCGACTCGACGTCCGAGGGCAATATCGGTCCGGTCACCGACGCCCTCCTTGACGCCGCGGGGGCGCCGCTCACCTTGGCCTGCCCGGCCTCCCCGCCCAACGGGCGCACGGTCTACCAGGGCCACCTGTTCGTCCACGACCAGCTGCTCTCCGACTCGCCGCTGCGCCACCACCCGCTCAACCCGATGACGGACTCGTCGCTGCCGCGCCTGCTCGCCGCGCAGACCGAGCACCGCGTCGGCCTCGTCCCGCTGACCACGGTCCGGGCCGGCGTCGACGCCGTCCGCGAGGCACTGCTCGCCCATGAGCGCGGCGGCGTACGGCATGTGATCGCGGACGCGCTCACCGACGACGACCTCGCGGTCCTGGGCGCCGCCTCGCTCGAACTGCCCGTCGTCACCGGCGCCGCGGGCCTGGCCGAAGGACTCGGCCACGGCTACCCGGCCTCGGGCACGGCCGTCACCGAACCGCTCCCGGCCGGGGGCCGGTCCGCCGTCCTGGCAGGCAGCTGCTCGGCCCGCACGCTGGAGCAGATCGCCGACTTCTACGCCGCCGGACTGCCCTGTCTCCACCTGGACGTGCTCGCGGCCGCCGCCGGACGCGACGTCGTCACGGAGGCGCTCGACTGGTACGACGCCCAGGACCCGGGGCTGCCCGTCCTCGTGTACGCCTCCGCCTCACCCGACGAACTCGCCGCTGTCCAGAGGCAGTTGGGGGTATCCGAGGCCGCCGCCCAGGTGGAGGCGCTGCTCGGTGCGCTCGCCGCCCAGCTCGTCGAACGGGGCGTGCGCCGCCTCCTCGTCGCCGGCGGCGAGACCTCTGGTGCCGTGACCACCGCCCTGGCCATCCGTACCGTCCTGGTCGCGGACGAAGCGGACCCGGGCGTCCCGTGGACCCGCGCCACGACGCCCCACGGCGACCTCGCCCTGATGCTCAAGTCGGGCAACTTCGGCGCCCCGGACCTGTTCGTCCGCGCCCTGAAGGGGACCTCCTGATGTCCCCGTACGCCGATGAAGCGGCGGTTCGCTCCCTGATCGTGCGCACGGCCCGCTCCCTGTTCGCCCGCGGCCTCACCCACGGCTCCACCGGCAACCTCTCGGTCCGCCTCGCCGACGGCACCCTGCTCCTCACGCCGACCGGGTCGAGCCTGGGCAACCTCACGGAGGACGGCCTGTCGCGCACGGACGTGCGGGCCCGCCACCTCGACGGCCCGCGGCCGACGAAGGAAGCCTTCCTGCACGCCGCGTTCTACCGCGCCAGGCCCACCGCCCACGCCGTGGTCCACACGCACTCGACGCACGCGGCGGCGGTCTCCTGCCTCGCGGACGTCGACCCCACGGACGCCCTCCCGCCCCTGACCGCGTACTACGCGATGCGCATCGGGACGCTGCCGCTGCTGCCGTACCACGCACCCGGCGACGACCGCCTCGAACCGCTCGCGGAGCGGACGGCCCGCACCCACCACGCGGTGCTGCTCGCCAACCACGGCCCGGTCGTCGCCGGAGCCGGCCTCGAACAAGCCGCCGACGCCACCGAGGAACTGGAGGAGACCGCCCGGCTCCACCTCCTCCTCCGCGGCCACCGCACCCGCCCCCTCACCCCCGAACAGGCTGCCGCGCTCGCACCCTGAGGAGGGTGCGCCGTCTCCTGCCACGAGGACAACGGCCTGCTGCGCGACCTGGTCGTTCCGCTCCTCCGCCACCGCGACGGCGACGACCGCCTCGCCCGCGCCGCCGCCCTCGTCACCGGCGCCGTGGAGAGCGTCCTGGACAACCCGGCCACCCGCACCCGCGACATCGGCGGCACCCTCGACACCGCCGCCTTCGCCGCCGAGATCCGCCGCACCATCGACACCCTCGCGCACACCGGAGACAGCCTCTGATGATCACCTCCCACAACCCGGCCACCGACGCCGAACTCGCCCACTACGCCCCGCAGTCCGCGCGGGAGGTCGACGGCATCCTCGAAGCCGCCGCCACCGCCCAGGCCGCCTGGCGCCGCCACACGGTCGCCGGACGCACCCCGCTCCTCCGGGAGATGGCCCGCGTCCTGCGCGAGGGCCGCGACACCTACGCCGCCCTCATCACCGCCGAGATGGGCAAGCCGATCACCGAGGCGCGCGCCGAGATCGGCAAGTGCGCGCTCACCTGCGAGTACTACGCGGACCACGCCCCAGCCCAGCTCGCCGACCGTCCCGTCGCCTCGAACGCCACCGAGAGCGCCGTCGTCCACGACCCGCTGGGCGTGGTCCTCGCGGTGATGCCGTGGAACTACCCGTTCTGGCAGTTCTTCCGGTTCGCCGCACCCGCCCTGGCCGCGGGCAACGGCGCCCTGCTCAAGCACGCCAACAACGTGCCGCAGTGCGCCCTCGCCGTCGAGGGGGTCGTCCGCAAGGCCGGCGCCCCCGAGGGTCTGTGCCGGACCCTGCTCATCGACGTCGACCAGGTCGCCGGGATCATCGCCGACCCGCGCGTCGCCGCCGTCACCCTCACCGGGTCCACCGAGGTCGGCTCGATCGTCGCCGCGCAGGCCGCGGCCGTACTGAAGAAGCAGGTGCTCGAACTCGGCGGCTCCGACCCGTTCGTCGTCCTCGCCGACGCCGACATCCCGCAGGCCGCCGCGACCGCCGTCAAGGCCCGGTACGTCAACGTCGGCCAGTCCTGCGTGAACGCCAAGCGGTTCATCGTGGAGAACGCGGTGGCCGACGCGTTCGTGGCCGCGTTCACCGAGGGGGCGGCCGCGCTCACCGTGGGCGACCCGACCGACCCGGACACCGCGATCGGCCCGATGGCCCGCGCGAACCTCCGCGCCACCCTGCACGACCAGGTCGAACGCACCGTCGCCGCGGGCGCCGTCCTCAAGACGGGCGGGCGGATCCCCGACGGGCCCGGCTGCTACTACCCGCCCACCGTCCTCGACCGCGTCCGCCCCGGCATGGCCGCCTTCGACGAGGAGACCTTCGGCCCCGTCGCCGCCATCACCCGCGCCGCGGACGCCGACGAGGCCATCGCCCTCGCCAACCGCACCGAGTACGGTCTGGGCGCCGCGCTGTGGACCTCCGACCTGGACCGCGCCCGCCACCTGGCGAGGGTCCTCGACGCCGGCGCCGTCTTCATCAACGGCATGGTCGCCTCCGACCCCCGCCTGCCCTTCGGCGGCATCAAGCGCTCCGGATATGGCCGCGAGCTCGGCGCCGAGGGCATCCGCGAATTCACCAACACCAAGACGGTCTGGATCGGCCCCGCGGCCGACTGAGCACACCGGAAACGGAGCACCACCTCATGAGCACCACCGACACTCCCGACGACGCCGACCAGCCCTGCTGCGGCGCCTTCCCGCCCGCCGTCCTGCGCCCCGCCGAACTGCCCGCCTTCAGCCGCGGCGGCGGCGCCCGCACCATCCCCCTGGTCACCCAGGCGGTCGGCGCCGAGGTCTTCCTCACCGGCCAGACCCTCTTCGAGGGCGGCGCCGGCATCCCGCCGCACACCCACAACTGCCCCGAGAGCGTGACCATCCTCGAAGGCGACGCCATCGTCGAGATCGACGGGGTCGAGCACGAGGTGACCCGCTTCGACACCACTTACGTCGCGGCGGGCACCCCGCACCGCTTCCGCAACGCCTCCGCCACCGAGCCCATGCGGATCCTGTGGATCTACGCTTCGGTCGACGCCACCCGCACCCTCGTGGAGACGGGTGTCACCGCGCGCGTCGACGCCGAGCACAACAAGGCTGTATCGGCGCGCAGTTGAGAGAAGGGACAGACCACACCGTGATCATCGAGATCGCCCAGATAGAGATCCTCCCCGGCCACGAGGACGACTTCGAGAGGGCCTTCGCCGAAGCCCGCCCCCACTTCCTCGGCGCCGAAGGCTGCCACGGCGTCGAGCTGCACCGCAGCGTCGAACACCCCACCCGCTACCGCCTCATGGTCCGGTGGGAGACGGTCGAGCACCACACCGTCACCTTCCGCGGCTCCGACGGCTTCGCCCAGTGGCGGGCGCTCGCCGGGCCGCACTTCGCGGCTCCGCCGCAGGTCGAACACGTGTACTCCGTCGCTCCATGACGTCGGCGGCCGGGACCGGCTCCGGTCCCGGCCGACCCCGGCACCCTCGCGGAGGCACGCACCATGGCCCCGGACTCCGGGCCCACTCCTCTGACGCGCCGCACGGCGGCCCGCATCGTGGAGCACATCGCGACCGGTCAGCCGCCCGTCGGCACCCGCCTGGTCGAGCGCGCGCTCGCCGAGCAGCTCAAGCTAACCGATGCTCACCTCGCTCGACGCCTACCAGGACGGCTACCGCTTCCGCCTGGCCATCGAGCCCGCCGCCGTCCTCGAACCCGGCTTCGTCCTGGACCGCGACGCCGTAGAAGCGGTCCGCGCCCAGCAACAGCGCCTGGTCGACGGTGATATCCGCACCATCGGCAACGCCCAGCCGTACGACCTCAACAGCCGCTTCCACGAAACCGTCATGGCGTACTGCCGCAACACCTTCTTCATCGACGCGCTGCGCCGCGTCGACCGCCCCAGTCCCCCCATCGAGTCAGCCGAGGCTGACGAGCGTCTTTCCAGCCGTCCGGCCGGCGATCATCTCCGTCAGCGCATGCGGAGCCGACTCCAGACCCGCGAAAACCGTCTCGCGATAATCCAGCTCGCCGCTGCGCAGCCACCCGGTCATCCGGCGTCGCATCTGCCCCATGAGATGCAGGTTGCTGCTCCCGCGGAACCCACGAAGGGTCAGGTCCTTGGACACCGCGAGGAACAGGTTCCGCGGCCCGGCCGAGCCGGACTCGTACTCCGAGATCGAGCCACACATCGCTACCCGCCCACCCCTCCTCAAGTGGGACAGGGCGGCCTCGAGGTGGGTCCCTCCGACGGAGTCGAAATAGACGTCGATTCCGTCGGGCGCGATGTCGCCCAGCCTCGCCTCGATGTCCCCCACCCGGTAGTTGAAGGCGTCGGCGCCCAGGCGGTCGCGCAGCCAGTCGACCTTGTCGTCGGTGCCCGCGCTGGCCACGACCCGGTTGCCCATGAGCCGTGCGATCTGCACGGCCAGGCTGCCCACCGCCCCCGCGGCAGCCGAGACCCAGACCGTTTCCCCACCGCGCAACGCGTCAACGACGTGCAGACCGGCGTAGGCCGTCAGACCCATACCGCCCAGCGGGCCGAGATACCACCGTGGCTCGCATTCATCGACGTCCAGGCGTGTCAGGGTGCCGAGTCCGCTGAGCTGCTCGGCACCCGCGTCCACGACGGCGTACTCGCGCCAGCCCTGGGCGTGCCACACCACGTCACCCGGGGCGAAGCCCTCGGCCCGGGACTCCACCACCTCCCCCACTGTCATGATGCCGTCCATGGCGCGGCCGAGAGCGAAGGCGGCGAAATAGCCGGAGGGCGCGTCGGGACGCAGCCGCAGCCGAAGGCCGGGGTCCACCGATGTCCATGTGTTGCGTACGAGCACCTGCCCCGGCCCGGGCCGGGCCACGGGGACCTCGACCACCTCGAAGTCGTCCGGGCTGACGCCGCCGACCGGGTACGTCCTGACCCGGATCTCCCGCCCAGTACGCATCATGCCGGTACCACCGTGAGCTTCGACATCGCTCCGAGAATCACGACCTTCTCGCTGTCATCGTTCATGCATATGAGTGAACCACATTGAACCAATATCAGTTTGGTTCGATCGGGCGCAATGGTCAAGCACGTCTGCGCGGCATACGGTGTCGTACGGCGGTGGCGACCGTGACTGCGGCCTCCCGCCCCTCGGCGATCGCGTGCGCCACACGTCGCGGAACCACGGCGTCGCCAACCGTCAGTACCAGGGGGGCGGCGCAGTCCAGGGCGCCGTGCGGGCGGCGCTCCCCCACCACGACGACCCGGTCCGCGGGCACGGTGGTGGTCCCTCCGGAGGTGCGGTGAGCGACGGTGACGCCCTCGGGGCTGATGCCGGTCGCCGTGCACAGCGGCAGGATCTCGAGTTCGCAGGTGCCCGACAGACGTTCCAGCAACTGGACGCGGCTCTCGGGCGGGATCGCCCCGGCGAAGGCCGTTCCCGGGGTGACGAATGTGATGCGGGGAACCCCTGCGGCCACGGCCAGTTCTACGACGTCGCACCCCGGCCACCAGCCGAACCCGTCGTCGGCCACGAGCACCTGCGCGGCACCTGCCAGCGACGGAACTCCCCGCGCCAACGCGACCGACGAGGCCATGGCACCGGCCGCCAGCAGCGGCGATGTCTCCACCGCGCCCGTGGCCAGCACCACGGCGTCGAATCCTTCGAGTTCGGCGCCCGGCTCCACGGTCTGCCCCAGACGTACGTCGACACCCGCGGCGGACAGCCCCCGTTCGTAGAAGCCGAGCAGCGCGGCCCAACCGGTGCGGTGGGGCGCCAGAGCCGCCGTGGCGAGCTGCCCGCCCAGCCGGTCGGCGGCCTCGAAGAGAACGACATCCGCCACCCCGGCGTGGGCGAGACTCAGCGCGCACTCCAGGCCCGCGGGCCCCGCCCCCACGACGGCGACGCGCTGTGCGGTTGCCAGTGCCGGATCCCACGCGCGCACCAGCGGTGCGGCGGGCCGCCGCGGTTCGCCGGGCGGCGCGAGGTCCGGGTTGACCACGCACAGCAGCACCGGGTCGAACGTCCGGCAGTCCTCGTTGCAGGCCACGCAGGGCCGGACCTCCGCCGCACGGCCGGTGAGCACCTTGCGCGGCAGGTCCGGATCGGCGATGAGTGCGCGCGCCATCCCCACCAGATCGGCTCCGGCCGCCAGGGCGTCGCCGATCGAGGCCGCGGTGCGGAAGGCGTGGGACGCCACGAGCGGCCGGGTGACAAGTGGCCGCAGACGCGCCAGATCGTCCAGGACCGGGGGGCGTTCGGTGGCCATGTCACGGACGTACGTGGTTCGCACCCCGACGGTGACGTTGACGTAGTCGACCAGCGGATCCACGGCCGGCAGCAGCGCGGCCAGCTCGTCCGGCGTCAGCGCCACGTCCTCCGAGGCGTCGACGCTGAAACGGATGCCCAGCAATGCGTCGGCCGACAGCCCTCGAATCGCGGCGATCACCCGCTCCAGTACCTCGAGCCCGTCCCGGCGCGGGTTCGTGCGCGGCGAGAGGAACTGCTCCAGCAGATAGGCGTGAGCGGCGTGCAATTCGATGCCGTCGAACCCCGCCTCCAGAGCGTGGGCGGACGATACCCGGAACGCCTCCACCACCTCGTCGATCTCGCTGCCCAGCAGAGCACGCGGCGCCGTCGGCTCACGGGGAGAGCGCACGGCCGCGGGCGCGACCGGTGCGTAGTACGACTGCGCTCCGAGCGTCTCCCGGCCGAGGTGAACGAGTTGGCAGACGGCGACCGCGCCTTCGGCGTGCATGGCCTCCACCCGCTCCCGCAGCGGACCCACCGCCTCCGGACGATGGAGCTGAAGGATGTTCCCCTGCCGCGGCGCGGACTCCGGCGCCACCGTCGTACCGCCGCAGACCAGCAGCGCCGCGCCACCGGCCGCCAGACGGCCCCAGTACTCGGCGTCGCCGCCAACCGGCAGCCCGTCCCGTACGAAACCGCTGGCGTGGGCCGTGGCGACCAGCCGGTTCCGCAGCGTCGACGAACCGATGACCAGCGGTGCGGCGGCCAAGGGAAGATGTGATGCGGCCATGAGCCCTCCGGCATCGGTCGTGATCGTGACTACGCCGGGGTGACGGCGCTCTCGCCCGCGACGGGGCCGGCGAGGCGTCCGCGGATGAGGTCCGACAGCCGTTCCGCGGCGGCGATGGTCGGCAGGTTCGTGTTGGCCCGCGGCACCTCCGGGAACACGGAGGCGTCGGCGACCCAGAGCCCGTCGAGGCCGAGGACGCGGCCGGACGGATCGACCACCGCCCGGGGGTCGTCGGGCGCGCCCATGCGGCAGGTTCCGCAGATGTGGCCGGTGTCGCCGATGGTCTCCATCAGCCAGCGGTCGACCGTCGCGTCGTCGGACAGCGCGTCGAGGCCCCGGCCGGTGATGTCGATGGCGATGTGCTCGAAGGCGGTGTCGAACGGTCCGCTGCGCAGCAACTCCACGCAGTGCCTGACGCCGTCGCGCATCCGGACGAGGTCCGAACGGTGGCTCAGCAGATCCTGGTCCATCACCGGATGCACGTCGGGGTCCGCGGAGGCCAGGCGCAGCACACCGCGCGAGAACTGCTGGTTCGCCCACAGACAGAGCAGGCCAGGACCGCCCGCCGTGTGGCCGCCGCCTGCGCCGCCCCAGGTTCCGCCGGTGCCTTCCGCGACGAGATGCGAGTCGCCGAGGTCCGGAAGGGCGAGCGTCTGGTTGATCGAGACGATCATCATGTCGTTCTCACCCGCTCCCTCCAGTCCGGAGGAGTAGCGCAGACAGCAGTTGGTCTGCCGGGCATCGACGTCGGGATGGATCCCGGGCCGGGCGTACAGCCAGAACAGCGCCAGGGGATGTTCCTGCATCCCCTCACCGACCGGGAGCGCCGCCACCGGGCCGTCCGGCCCGATGCCGGACCGCAGCAGGATCGCCGGAGAGTGCACCGCTCCGGCGCACAGGACAACCCGCTGGGCACGGACTTCCGTCCAGTCGTTCCCCCGGCGCACTCGCACCCCAACGGCCCTGCCGCCCTCGATGAGCACCGTGTCCACCGTCGCGCCGCCGAACACCCGCAGGTTGGGGCGCTGTCGGGCCGGCTCGAGGTAACCGTCGTTGGTCGTGACCCGCGCGCCGTCGCGGGAGCTGATGGCGTACGGCGAGACACCGGTCCCCGTCGGCCCGTTGTGGTCGTCGCACCAGGGATGGCCACGTCCCAGCGCGGCCTCGGCGAGCGCGTGGTCGGCAGGGCCCCAGTCCTCGCGGCCGAGCCGCTGCACCGGTACGGGTCCGTGATCGCCGTGGTGAGGGCGGTCGCCGAAGTCCGCGTCGCTCTCCATGCGTCGCAGGTACGGCAGCATGTCCGCGTACGACCAGCCGGGACAGCCGTACGCCGCCCACCGGTCGTAGTCGTCCGGCATGGCCCGGAAGGCGATCATGCCGTTGACCGACGACGAACCGCCGAGGCCCCGTCCGCGCACATGCGGCCGCGGCGCCTGGGCGCGGCTGCGCCGTGACGTAAGACCTGGCCACTGGAACTCCGCGCAGGCCGTCTCGTCCAACGCCCGCCAGCCGTTCATACTGCGCAACTGCGGTGGAGCGTCGGCGGACCGCCAGTCGCGCCCGGCCTCCAGCAGCACGACCTCGCTGGCCGGATCCTCGCTCAGACGCGCCGCCAGCACGCTCCCGGCGCTGCCGCCACCGACGACCACCCAGTCGGCTTCCACTGTCGGCGTCATGGTGCTCCCACCTCGCTCCGCACGCTGGGCATCGTCGCCTCTTCGAGCGAGGCGACGGTCTCACTGGTGATGACGTGGCCGAAGAGCGGCCGTCGTAGACGCCTCGCCGCGGACTCGGACAGGCGGTACAGCGAAGGATCCGTCAGCTGGGTGGACATGTGCGGCTCCCCTCGGCGCGATGCCGCGCGTGGTCGGTCGGGTCGGACAGCCGTGAGGGTCGTCGTCCCACGGCGACCCGGGCGCCGGGTCGCGCACGAAAGACGGAGGTTGAACCAACTTCAATTCTGCGGGGAGCGTACTGCCCCGAAGGGAAGAGCGGCAAGACTCATGACGGACACACGACATCGCGCGTGCGCAGTGCCGACCGCGGACGAACTCGTCGGCGCCCGGGAAGTCAGCCCGTGGGGGTGTTGTAGTTGACGATCCCCTCCACCATGAGGGCGACCGCACCGGCCAAGGGGTTGGCCGTTCCCACGCCTACGACGTCGGGCAGCTTGTGCGCCTCGCTCTCGGTGACCGCCACCATGCCCCAGAACGCGTTGAAGCCCGAGGGATCCACCGGCTTGTCGGTGGCCGCCCCCACGGTCAGGACGCCTCCCACCTCGGCCACGGCCAACGCGCCCATCTGCCGCAGCGTGTCGTGATCCCGCTCCTCGGCGGCCACTACGCTCCAGCCCGCCACCTCCACCTGCCGTAAGGCGTCAAGGAGCGTGCCCAGCGCATCCGACCCCGCGACAACGATGTCAGGAAGGACGAGGGCCACCGGCCCCCGTGTCATCGACAGGGCGGACCGGATCGCCCCGTCGAGGCCAGGCCCGAACGACTCGTCCTGGTAGACGAAGACCATCTGGAAGATGTCGGCATAGCGAGCGAGATAACTCACCGTGTCCAGCTTGTGTGGTGCGAACACGACGACCAGGCGCACGTTGAGTCCGCTCTTGGCGAGTTCGACGACGGCTTCCAGGCTGCGGTCCAGCACGGTGACCCCAGGAGCCAGACAGTGCAACTCCTTCGGGTAGGGCGCCCCGAAGCGTGTTCCGTGTCCGGCGCAGGGCAGGATGACCGAGACATCAGGTACGGGTGTGGACGAACTCTGCATCGCGTAGCACTCCGGTTGTGTGGACGATGGGGGATCTTGCACACCTCGCCGAGCACAGACTGCCCAGAGCCGGTCGGCGCCGAACCTCCGGCCCACGCGGGCCGGCGCGCACCGTAGCCACTGAGACGGCTGTTCCCAGTAACTCCCGAAGGCACAAATCCGCTGCGAAACAGCCGAGTTGACCGACGCGACCAAGCACGATGACGAGAGGCGACCATCGCCCACCCTGGTCGACACGCGACCTACACTGCTGCCGATCATTCCCGACGAAAGAGGACGCTGAATGCGGCTGCTGTTGTCTACATACGGGACACGTGGCGACGTCGAACCGCTGGTGGCACTCGCGGTGCGACTACGGGCTCTCGGCGCGGCGGTGAGGATGTGCGCCCCGCCGGACGAGGAGTTCGCCAAGCGGCTCGCAGGAATCGGAGTGCGGCTGGTGCCGGTCGGGCCACCTGTCAGGGAGGTGATGCGCGGGAAGACCCTGCCCTCGGCGACGGACCTGGCCCGCTACAGGAACGAGTTGGTCGAGACGCAGTTCGACACCTTCCCTGCGGCGTTCGACGGATGTGACGTGGTGGTGGCGGCAGGTCTGGGGCAAGTCGCGGCGCGATCCGTGGCCGAGGCCGCGGGTATCTCCTACGTGTACGTGAGCTATGCGGCGGTCCACCTGCCGTCGCCGCACCACGCGCCACCGCCGCGGCCCGGCTGGCCGGAGCCTGAGGCCGCCGACAACCGGACACTGTGGGAGTTGGACGCCCAGAACGTCAACGCGCAGTTCGGCGAGGCACTCAACAGGCACCGGGCAGCGCTCGGTCTGCCGCTGGTGAACAACGTGCGCGATCACATCCTCACCGACCGTCCATGGTTGGCGGCGGACCCGGTCCTGGGATCGTGGCAGGAGACCCCCGGCCTCGACGTCGTACAGACAGGCGCATGGACCCATCCGGACGAACGCCCCCTCCCGGCGGACTTGGCGAGGTTCCTGGACACGGGCACCCCGCCGGTCTATGTGGGCTTCGGCAGTCTGTCCCCGGCCGAAGGCATCGGCGGCATGGCCGTCGAGGCGATCCGCGCACAGGGGCACCGCGTGCTCGTGTCCCGCGGTTGGGCGAACCTGGATCTCGTCGACGACGGGGACGACTGCTTCGCCATCGGCGAGGTCAACCATCAGAATCTGTTCGGCAAGGTGGCCGCCGTGGTCCACCACGGCGGCGCGGGTACGACGCTGACGGCGGCCCGGGCGGGCGTGCCACAAGTGGTGATACCTCTCCAACTGTCGGACAACTCGTACTGGGCCGGCCGGGTGGCGGCATTGGGCCTCGGCGCGGCCCCCGATGCCCCGACCACCACCGTCGAATCCCTGGGCATCGCGCTCAAGACCGCTCTGTCACCCGAGACCCGGGCGCGTGCGAAGTCCCTGGGAAGCCGACTCCGCACCGACGGAGCGGAGGTGGCCGCGCGCCGGTTGGTTGACGGGGCGCGGTGAACGACGCCGGCCCGTAGCGCTCGAACTGATCCGGGCGAAAGGCCCCAGGGCAGGGTGAACCCGTCCGGGACAGGACGTTTCCGCAAACAGCGTTCCATCGCCGAATGGGTGTGGCGTTGGTCACGGTTGACCACCCAATCGGAGCACATTTAGCATCAACGGAAATGAGCCACCCCCCGGGCGGCTGAATAAACCGAAGCGTCCGCAACCGCTGCTCCGCATACACCTCGCGCAAACTTTATGCAGTTTTGGTAGACAGATAGCGATTTTCAGAAGCTTGCACGAGGCGCCGCCAAGTCCGTGAAAGTCCCGTTCGAAATCCGGAACGGCCCGCCCTCCATGCTGTTCACACAGCAGCGCGACGAGCCGTTGACCAGGCCGGACAGCCGATCGCCCCAGTCGGGGTCCCGCCAAGAACCCAGACCGCAGGCGTTGTTTTCAGATCGCACTTTGGGTGCAATGTACATATTCCGGACGTCAGTCTGACACTCCGGGAACGCCGGAACCGGTTTCCGCCGCGTTCTCTTCTCGTGAAGGGTAATCCGTGCCTTTACCCCGAATCGCAGTCAGTAATCATTCCGGCGAAGAGACAGAATCCGCGCCATTGTCACTGGCGCAGGAGCGTCTGTGGGTCATGGCGCGCATGGACGGAGACGCCAGCGCCGCCTACAACGAGCCGATGCCCTTCGACATCCGGGGACCGCTGGACCGGGACCTGCTCATCAAGGCGCTGCATTTGCTCACGACCCGGCACGAGGCCCTGCGCACGCGGCTGGTCCCCTCCGAGGGTTCGGCTCTTCAAGTCGTCGATCCGCCGGACACGGGGCTCCCGGTGACCTTCGAGGATCTGACGGGACTGCCGGACGCGGCCGAACGGTTCACGCGGATACGGTCGGAGGTGGAGGGCACCCCGTTCCGCCTGGGCGAGGAGCCCATGGCGCGCGGCTGCCTGATAGCGCTCCAACCGCATCATCACGTACTGGTCCTGGTCGCGCATCACATCATCTTCGACGGCTGGTCCCGCTCCCTGCTGCTGAGAGAGCTGGGCCTGGTGTACTCCGCGCTCCAGCAGGGGCAGGACGTCTCGCTGCCCGAACTGACCTGGCAGTACAGCGATTACACACGCTGGCAGTGGGAGTGGATGTCAGGAGACGAGCCCGCCGCGCACGCCGACTACTGGACCACCGCACTGGCCGACACCCCGGCCGTGATCTCCCTGCCCACCGATCGGCCCCGCCCGCCCGAACAGGACTTCCACGGCGACCGGTTGCCCGTGACCGTCGACGAGGACCTGACGCGGGCCCTGCGCGCGCTGGCCGCAGACAACGATGTCTCCCTCTACGCGACCGTCCTCACCGGCTGGTCCGTACTGCTGTCCCTGCTCTCCGGGCAGGACGACATCGTTGTCGGCGCCCCCACGTCGAACCGCCGACGCGGGGACGTCGAGGGCCTGATCGGCTTCTTCGTCAACACCCTCGCCCTGCGCGCGGACCTCTCCGGCTCGCCCAGTGTCAGGGATGCCCTGAAGCGCGTGAACCAGCGGATCCGTGACGCCCTCGAGCACGTCGACCTCCCTTTCGAGCGAGTCGTCGAACTGGTCAACCCACCGCGGAGCCCCGCCTGCACAGCCCTGTTCCAGACCATGTTCGCCTGGGTCCCCTCCATGCGGAGGGAACTCGAACTTCCCGGTCTGGAGGTCGAGTTGCGGGAAGACGCCGCCCACGTACCCGCGAAGTTCGACATGGTCCTGGCCCTGGCCGATGAGGGTCGGCACCTCACCGGGGAGATCGACTACGCGGTGGCGCTCTTCGACCGGGCGACCATCGAACGGTACATACGTCAATTCCTCCGCGTGCTGCGTCTGATGGCCGAGCAGCCCGATGCCGGGATCGCCGACCTGACGCTGCTCGACGCGGACGAGCAGCGGGCACTCCTCGCCACCTTCAGCACAGGGCCCGCCGTGACCGACCCGGCACCGGCGGGCGTGCTGGAGCGCTTCGCCGCGCAGGTCCGCGAACGACCCGGGCAGTGCGCGGTGGTGGCCGATGACGCGGAACTGGACTACGCGACACTCGACCGCCGGGCCAACCGCCTCGCCCATGCGCTGATCGCCCGCGGTGCCGGTCCCGATCGTGTGGTGGGTCTGCACGCCGGACGTACGGCCGAACTCGTCATCGGTGTGCTCGGGATCCTCAAGTCCGGAGCCGCCTACCTGCCCCTCGACCCCGGCCAGCCCCCGGAGCGGCTCACCGCCATGGTGAGCGACGCCGCACCGGTCCTCGTGCTGACCGACCAGAGGGACACCGCGGACGACGACGGACGGCTGTGGGAGCACCTGGCGAAGGTGGAGGCAGAGGGGACGCACGACGAGGCGCCGGCCATCGACACCAACCAGACTCGGCTCGCCTACGTCATCTACACCTCGGGATCGACCGGCCGCCCCAAGGGCGTGGCGGTGACGCACGGCAGCGTCGTCAATCTCTTCGACCACTGGCGCGAACTCATGGGAGATACCCCCGGCGAGGCGTCCTCGGCCTGGTCGAGCATCGGCTTCGACGCGTCGGTGCACGAACTCCTCGTCCCGTTGACCACCGGCGCCGTGCTCCACCTGGTTCCCGACGAACTCCGTGGTGACCCCCGGGCATTGCTGGACTGGATGCGCGAACGCAAGGTCACCCAGGCGTTTCTGCCCCCGTCCTACGTCCTGTGGATCGGCGAGGATCCGGCCACCCGCCTGGCCGGGTCGAGCCTGCGCCAGCTGCTCACCGGAGTGGAATCCCTGCCTGAGAGCACCCTGCACCGCATGCGTGAGCTGCTGCCCGGCCTGCGCGTCTGCTTCGGCTACGGTCCGACCGAGGCCACGCTCTACTCCACCGCCTACACCGACCCACAGCCGTACGAGCGGTCGTGCCCCATCGGGCGGCCGCTGCGTGGGACACGCCTGTACCTGCTCGACGACCGAATGCGCCCGGTACCCGTGGGAGTTCCCGGAGAGGTCTACCTCGGCGGAGCGAGTCTGGCCCGTGGATATCTGAACCGCCCCGACCTCACCGACGAACTCTTCGTGCCCGACCCGTTCGTCCCCGGTGAACGCCTCTACCGCACCGGCGACTGGGCGCGCTGGCTGCCGGACGGCAACGCCGAGTACGTCGGCCGGCGCGACGACCAGCTCAAGCTGCGCGGCTTCCGTATCGAACCCGGCGAGGTCGAGGCGGCGCTGCTGACAGTCCCCGGGGTGCGGGAGGCCGTCGTCCTGGCCGATCGCGACACACCCGGCGGCCCCCACCTGGTCGCCGGCGTGGGGTGTGACGCCGATGCCACGCGGATGCCGTACGAGTGGCGTGCGGCTCTCGAGGACCGCCTGCCGGACTACATGATCCCCGCCGTGGTGGTCGAGTTCCCGCGACTGCCGTTGAACCGCAGCGGCAAGGTGGACCGGACAGAGGTGCTGCGCGCCGCGGCGGGAACCCGCGCGGGGCGGGTCAACACGGCCGCGCCCCGCGACCATGTGGAGATGGCGCTGTACCGGGTCTGGCGCGGGGTGCTGCTGCACCCGGACATCGGAATCGGTGACAACTTCTTCGACGTGGGAGGCACGTCGATATCGGCGATCAAGATGGCGTCCGCCGTCCAGGAGGAACTCGGCGTCGCCCTGCCCGTCCGGGACGTCATGCTGCACCCCACCATCGAGGCGCTCGCCGAGCGGGTGCGCGGCAACCGCGGCGATGCCGCGCGGTCCGCGGAACTCAGCAGCCTGGTCGAATTCCGTGCGGGCGGCGACCGACAGCGCGTGGTGTGTGTGCACCCCGCCGGCGGCACCGCGTTCTGCTACCTGCCACTGTCCGCCGAACTGGCCGACGACATCGGCGTGGTGGGGCTTCAGGCGCCCGGCATCAATCCCGGCGAGTCCACCCTGCCCGGTGTCGAGGAGATGGCCGAGGAGTATCTGCGGCTCGTCGGTCCCCGCGCCGACGAGGCACTGGTGCTGTGCGGGCTCTCCTTCGGCGGTCTGATCGCGTACGAGATGGGCCGCCGCCTGATGGCGGCCGGACACGAGAAGGTGAGCGTGGTCCTCCTCGACACCCACGGTGCCCAGGACGACGGGCAGCGCGCCGCGATCGCGCCGGTCGGCATGGCGGAGTTCCGGGAGAAGCTGGTGCGCTTCAACGGCATGTACCCGGGTATCGACGACGACCAGGTGGCCCGGTACCGATACGTCTACAACCACCATCGCGAGACGGCGCGCGACTACGCCGTACCCGAGTCGCCCGCCCGTGTCGTGCTGATGCAGGCGACGGCGGTGGAGGACGAAGACGCGGACGTCGAGGATGCCGCCGCTCGTCTACGCGCGTTCTGGCGGCATCGCGTCAGCGGTGAGTTCGTGGTCGAGCCGGTTGCCTGCGGTCACTGGGACATGTTGGAGAGCGACGAACTGCCCCGCGTCGCCGCCGTCCTCACCGCCGAACTGCACCGGCTGACATCCG
Source organism: Streptomyces yongxingensis (assembly GCF_055597465.1). NCBI lineage: Bacteria > Bacillati > Actinomycetota > Actinomycetes > Kitasatosporales > Streptomycetaceae > Streptomyces > Streptomyces yongxingensis. The sequence continues at coordinate 8,876,666 of NZ_CM145717.1, read as the reverse complement.
CCCCCGGCCAGGGAGAGACGGAGCGGACAACACCTTCAGGCACGTCGGAGGCACGATGAAACCACGCGTCGAAACGTCCCCCACCGACGTGGCCGAGGACCCCGGCGCCCCGGCCGGGACAGCCCTTGAGATTCACCGCCGAGCCCTTCGCACACCACACGCTGAGGCAGTCGTCGACGGCGAAGTCAGCCTTGACTACGCGACGTTGAACGTGGCAGCCGCCACCGTCGCCCAGGAGCTGGGGCGCCAGGGCGTCACCGCGGGGCAGGCCGTGGCGGTGGCGCTGCCGCGGTCCTGGCGCCTGGTCTGCGTGATGCTGGGCATTCTGCGGCTGGGGGCGCAGGTCGTGCCCCTCGACACGCAGAGCCCCGCCGACCGCCGTCGCTTCATCCTCCGGGACTCCGCTGCGGTCGCCCTGGTGCACGAGGCGATCGAAAGCGTCACCGAGCTCCCGCCGGACGTGCGGGCGCTCGCCGCGGACGCCCTTCTGCCCGGGCTTCCGGACGCCGCTGCCGCCGCAGAGGCGCCGTCCGCCCCCGGCGATGTGTCCTTCCTGTTCTACACCTCCGGAACGACGGGGCAGCCCAAGGGGGTCGAGGTCCGTGACGCCGGGGTCCGGCGGCTGGCACAACCCGGCTACATCCGCGTCGAGCCCGGTCTGCGCTATGCCTGCCTGGCCAATCCGGCGTTCGACGCGCTGAGTTTCGAAGTCTGGGTGCCCCTGCTGACCGGTGGCTGCTGCGTGGTCCTGAGCGACGCGGACGTGCGGACTCCCGAGCGGCTCGCCGCGGCGCTGCGGCATGAGCGCGTGGACACCGTCTTCATCACCACGGCACTGTTCAACGCGGTGGTCACGGCTGTACCGGACTGCTTCGCCGCGGCCGGCGAGGTTCTGGTGGGCGGTGAGCAGCTCAACCCCCGGGTGATGCGCCGCTGGTACCGGGACAACGCCGACAGCGGCACCCGTCTGTTCAACATATACGGGCCGACGGAGTCCACCACCTTCGCCCTGTGCCATCCGATCCCGCGGGACTTCGACGGGGACGTGGTGCCGATCGGCCGGCCCCTGCCGCAGACCGGTGCGGTCCTGGCCGTACCGGGCCAGGAGCGGGTCGCCGCGCCCGGTGAGGTCGGCGAACTCCTGCTGAGCGGAGCCGGACTCGCCGTCGGATACCGCGACCTTCCCGAGGAGACCGAGCGGCGTTTCGTGCGGCTACCGTGGCTCGACGGTGGCGAGGAGCGGTACTACCGCACCGGTGACCTCGTACGGGCCGACAACGAGGGTCTGGTGGAGTACGTCGGACGAACCGACCGCCAGGTCAAGGTCCGCGGCTTCAGGATCGAGCCCGGCGAGGTGGAACGGCGCGTTCTCACCCACCCGGCGGTCCAGCGTGCCTACGTGTGCACGCGCCGCGCGGGCCAGGAGGGGCCCAACGAACTGCTGGCGTTCGTCGCCCTCCGTCAGGACCTGTCCTACGAGGAGTTCGACCGCCACCTGGCGACCCACCTGCCCGCCTACATGCGCCCCCACCAGATCCATCGCGTGGCTGAGCTGCCGCTCAACGCCAACGGCAAGGTCGACCAGGCCGCCCTGCTGCGGCAGGCCGACCGGCCTTGGCGGCCCGCCGCCTCCGACTCCGACGGACCGGCCGGGACGGAGACGGAGCGCCGGGTCGTCGAACTGGCCGAGGAGATACTCGGCACCACCGGTCTCGGGCTCGGCGACCGGTGGATCGCCAGCGGCGGTGACTCGTTGAAGGCGCTTCGGTTCTGCTTCGCCGTACGACAGCGATGGGGCCGCGAGCTGACTCAGGCGGCAGTCCTTCACGGCGACCTGGCCGCCGTCGCCCGGTCCCTCACCACGGTCCGCCCCAACGAGGAGAGCGCCTTGCCGGCACCGGTGGTCTCCGGCGCCCGCTCGGCGCCCGCCACCAGCGAACAGCAGCGGCTGTGGCTGGTGCAGCGCCGCACCCCGGGCTCCCGGGCCTACTCCGTCAACCAGTCCTTCCGCGTGGACGGACCCGTCGACACCACTGCCCTCCGGCGAGCGCTGCGCGGCCTGGTGGTACGTCACAGCGCGCTGCGGACGAGCTTCGGCCTCGGGCCGGACGGCCTGGAGCAGACCGTCGGCGAGCCGTACGACCCCTGGCACGAGCCGGGCCCCCAGCCGGCCTGGGACGAGGAAGAAGCGCACGCATTCGCCGACACCTTCTTCGCCGAGCCCTTCGACCTCGCCGTCCCCCGCATGCTCCGAGCCTGCTGGCTGCCGCGTGACGGCGGCGGCACGCTCCTGCTGCACCTGCACCACATCGCCGTGGACGGCTGGTCGTTGAGCATCCTGCTGCACGACCTGTCGGCCGCCTACGCCGGAAGCGGCCGGCACGAGGCACCCGCTCCGACCCCCCTGGACTTCGCCGTCTGGCAGAGCGACCGGTTCGCGAGCACGGCCTACCACGTGCGGCGCGATGAACTCCTCGGGTTCTACCGGGGTTTGGAGGAGCCGCAGGAGCCGCTGCCCGCCCAGGACGCGGATCCGGCACCGCGGGCGCGCCTGCTGCACACGTCGCTCGACGTCGTTCGGCGGGCCCAAGTGGACGAGGTGGGCGTCGCGTTCGGACTGACCCGGTTCCAGGTCCTGCTGAGCGTGTTCTCCTGGTGCCTGTACGGCGTGACCGGCCTGGTCCGCCCGCGCATCGCCGCCCCGGTCGCGGGCCGCCCGGTGCGCGAGTTCGAGAACAGCGCGGGCATGATGGCGAACACCGTGCTGCTGCCCCTGACCGTCGCGCCCGGTGAGGACCTGCGCTCACACCTCGCCCGCACCAGGACCGGCACAGGGCAGGTACTGGGACGCCAGGACGTGGCGCTCACAGACGTCCTGACCGGCTGGGAGGCCGTCGGCGACAGCACACCGTTCGACTTCCTGTTCGTCCTGGAGAACACCGACTTCGGGGCGCTGCGGCTGCCCGGCTGCGCCCAGCGCCCCCTGTGGTGGGCGGCACCGGAGGCCAAGTGCCCGATGACGGTCTCCGTGGTCGAGCATGCGGACGGACTCGACGTGCTGTGGGAGTACGCCGAGGACCGGTTCACCGGCGAGGACGTCGAGGCGATGGCGGAGCTCTTCCGGCGGGGCGTGGACGCGCTCGCGGCCGGTGGCCGCTCCACCGCTCGTGAACTCGTCGTGCCGTACCGGCGGTCCCTTCCCGAGCACGGGCGCGGACCCGACCCGGAACCCGGCTTCACCACGATCGCCGAAGGTTTCGGCCGGCAGGTCGCCCGCACTCCGGACGCCCCCGCCGTCGTCACGGCCAACGGCGGCACCCTGAGCTACGCGGCCCTCGACGCCCGTGCCGCGGCCCTCGCCGCGGAACTGGCCGACCGCTACCCGATCCCGGCCGACAGCAGCCCCTGCCGGGCGGCCCTGTACCTGGATCCCTCCGCTGAACACGTGGTGGCGCTGCTGGCACTGGCGAGGCTGAACGTCACCGCCGTCCCCCTCGACCCCTCCTACCCGGCCGACGTGCTGCGCCGCGTCCTGGAACAGATCGACCCGCTGTGCGTCCTGGCCACGCAGGACAGCTCGCCAACGCTGGACACGCTGCTCCCGGACGGTGTGGTGCGCCACCTCGTCGCACCGGCGGACCCGGCGCCACGGAAGGGCGACGGCACGAGTGCGTCGTACGACGGGCACACGTACGACCGACGCACGGTCGACGCGCCGACACACGACGGCACCCGCCCCCTGTACACACTGTTCACCTCCGGCTCCACCGGCGTCCCCAAGGGCGTGCAGATCCACGACCGCGTACTGTGCGACCTGATCAGGTGGCAGTCCGGTCCCGGTGGCCTGACCGCCCCCGCGGCCACCCAGCAGTTCTCGATGCTGGCGTTCGACGTGTCCTTCCAGGAGATCTTCGGGACACTGTGCACAGGCGGCAGCCTCCAGCTCATACGTCCCGAGTGGCGTCAGGACGCGCCCGCGCTCCTGGACCGGCTGGACTCCGCGGGCACCGAGCGGATCTTCATGCCCTACGTGGCCCTGCAATTGCTCGCCGAGTACGCCGTCCGCCTGAACAGGTATCCCTCCCGGCTGCGCGAAGTGGTCACCGCGGGCGAGCAGCTGGTGTGCACCGACAGCATCCGGCGCTGGTTCGCCGGGCTTCCCGGCGCGCGCCTGTTCAACCACTACGGGCCGACCGAGACCCACGTGGTCAGCGCCCTGTGCCTGGAGGGAGATCCTGGGCGATGGCCCGAGCGGCCCGCCATCGGACGCCCGGTGGCCGGCGCCGATCTGCGTATGGTGGACGCCCAGGGCGACCCGGTCCCGACCGGGTGCACCGGCGAGCTGCTGATCGGCGGGACCATGACCACCCGCTGCTACCTCGACGAACCCTCACTCGACGACACCCGCTTCGTCGAAGTCCCCGGCGCGGGCCTGTTCTACCGCAGCGGTGACCGGGCGTTCTTCGACCGTGCGGGCCTGCTGCACTACGCGGGCCGCGACGACCAGCAGATCAAAATGAGCGGGCACCGGCTTGAACTCGGCTCCGTCGAGGCGGCCCTGCTGCGCCATCCGGCGGTGGTCAACGCCGTCGTCGCACGTGATGGCGACCGGCTGACGGCCGGCCTGGAAGTCCGTGGCGAAACACCATCCGCCGACGACCTGACCGCGCATCTGTCCGCCCTTCTGCCCTCCTACGTACGTGTGGACCGCTTCCGCAGGCTGGAGAGACTGCCCCGCACACCCAGCGGCAAGCTGGACCGGCAGGCGGTCGTCCGGGCACCGGGGGAGGAAATACGTCGCTCCCGAATCGCCCGCACGGACCTGTCGGCCGAGGAGGAACGCATCACCGCCGCCTTCGAGGAGGTCACCGGGTGGACGATCCCACCGGACCAGACCTTCTTCGAGGCGGGAGCCTCCAGTCTCGCTCTGATGCGCTTCCACCTGCGCTGCACCACGGCACTCGGTTTGCGCTTCAGCGTCGCGGACCTGTTCGAGCACGTCACCGTCCGCTCCCTGGCCCGCCACCTCACCGCCCCGCGGCCACTCACCCCGTCGGCCGCGAAGACTGACGGGGCCCCCGGGCCCGGCGAGCCGATCGCGGTCGTCGGCATGGCGGTACGGGTGCCCGGCGCCCCGGACCTGGCCGCCTTCTGGGAGCTGGTGGTCTCCGGCGGCACCGGCATCCGCCGCATCGACGCGCCGGAAGGAGTCGTCGGCGCGCACAGCACGCTCGACGGCATGCTCGACTTCGACCCGGGCCACTTCGGCATCAGCCCCCAAGAGGCACGTCTGATGGACCCCCAGCAGCGTCACCTGCTGATGGCCGGCGTGCAGGCCCTGGCGCACGCCGGAGTGGCGGACACCTCGGCCACCCGGGTGGGCCTGGTGGCCGGTGCGGGGGAGAACACCTACTTCCAGTCCCTGCTGCGCGAGGCAGACCCCGACCGACTGCCTGACGGCTTCCAGCTCGCCCTGCACCATGAGAAGGACTTCCTGGCCACCAAGGTGGCGTACCACCTCGGGCTGACCGGCCCCGCCTTCAGCGCCCAGACGGCCTGCTCCAGCTCTCTGGTCGCCGTGCACCTCGCCGCCGGTCTGCTCCGGCAGGGCGAAGCCGACGTGATGCTCGCCGGAGGAGTACTCGTCGACCCCGGGCTGACCGGCGGCTACCGCTACCGCCCGCAGCACATCTTCTCCGCGGCCGGCGACTGCCGGCCCTTCAGCGACGACGCCACCGGCACGGTCGGCGCGAGCGGCGTCGGCGTCGTGGTGCTCAAAACGCTCCGGCAGGCACGGCGCGACGGCGACACCGTCTACGCACTCATCACAGGCTCCGCGATCAACAACGACGGCGCGGCGAAGATGAGTTACACCGCGCCGTCCCTGGCCGGACAGCGGGAGGTGATCCGGACCGCCCTGTCCCGCGCCGGACGCACCGGCGCCGACCTCGGCTATGTAGAGGCCCACGGCACCGGCACCCGGCTGGGCGACCCGGTCGAAGTGCAGGCGCTGCGGCAGGCGTTCGACGTGAGTGAGTCCGGCCGCTGCGCTCTGAGCTCCGTCAAGAGCCAGCTCGGCCACATGGGCGCGGCCGCCGGTGTGGTGGGCCTCGTACGCGCGGTCCTCGCCGTGCACCACGGGACGCTTCCGCCCAACCTCAACTTCCGTGCCTTCAACCCGGAGATCGGCCCCGATCCCGCTCCCTTCTACGTCCCGGCCGAAGCCACGCCCTGGCCCGAGGGACGCGAACGGGTGGCCGCGGTCAGCAGCTTCGGGATCGGCGGCACCAACGCCCACGTCATCGTGGAGCAGGACACCGCGCCCGGACCGGTGGCGACCCGCGAGGTACCCAAGTGCCTCGTGCTGTCCGCCTCCAGCGCGGACGCCCTCGCCGCCGACGCCGCTCTGATCGCCGACTACCTCCACCTGCGCCCGGAGCGCCACGAGCTCGTGCTGCGTCATCTCCAGGCCGGGCGGGTCGCTCGCCGCCTGCGGACCGCGGCACCCGTGACGGACGCCGCCGCGGCCGAGCACTGGTTGCGCGCGGTGGCAACAGGAGCGGTGCCGCTCGGTACCGCGGACCCGGACGCCGCAACGGTCTCCGCGGCCGGCCGCACGGCCCACGACCTCGCTGAGGACTGGGCCGCCGGACACCCGGTCGACTGGGGGGCAGGCTCCGCCCCGGCGCCCTGGGACTTCCCGCCCCCGTCCTTCTCCCTCTCGGAATACGACTTCGGCCGACTGCCCGAGGACCCGCGCGAGGCCCCGGCCGCCACCCCCCGGCGGCTGCCCCAGGAGAACTGGCTGCACCAGCCGCACTGGGTCCGGCTGCGCCATGCCGCCGTCACGGACACCGCCGTGCCCGACGGCCGCGCGTCCGCCGTGGTCGTCGTGGCCTCCGAGAACACTCCGCGGACAGCGCTCGCGCCCTTCAAGGCGGTGGCGTCGCGAGTGATACGGGTGCACCCGGCCGACGCCTTCGCCCGCAGAGGACCGGACGCCTACGACGCGGACCCCGCCGATCCGGCGTCTCTGCGCCGGCTGCTCGATGCGCTGTCCGAGGACGGCGCTCCGGCCTCCATCCACATGGAGTGGGTGCACGCCCTGCCTCTCGACGTGACGGGGCCGGTCGGTCCCGGCAGCCTGGAACACGCCCGTCACACCTGCATGGACAGCACGGCGGCCCTGGCCCAGGCGCTGACCGGGCGAAACGGCTCCCCACGTGTGTGGTGGCTGTCGTACGGCGCCAGGCCCGTGGCGGGAGCGGTGGACAGACCTGAACTGGCGCTCCTCGCCGGGCTGGTCGAGGTCGCCCACCAGGAGTCCGCCCTGAACGGCCACTGGCTCGACCTCCCCGACGGCGACCTCGACCGCTGGGCCGGACACGTGGCCTCGGTCGTCGCCGAAACACCTGAGGCCGGTCACCCCGACGGACCGGCCCTACCGCGCCAGCTCGCGCTGCGGCAGGGTTACTGGTGGCGGCCGGGCACCATACCCGTACCGGAGCCGGAGGGTACGCAGTCCCTCGTACCGGCCGGAGCGGACACCGTCCACCTGGTGCTCGGCGGCACGGGCGGCCTAGGCCGCGCCATCGCCGCCTGGCTGCTCGAACACACCCGCGGTCGGGTCCTGTTGCTGTCGAGAAACCCGCGGCTGCCCGAGGAGTTGAACGGATGGGCCAACCGCATCGGCCTCGTTTCGGCGGATCTCGCGACCATGCCCGTTCACGAAGTGGCGGCGGCCGTCGGCGACCACACACCACGGCTGGACGGCGTCGTCCACGCGGCCGGTCTCGGACACGGCGGGCTGCTCGTACGACGTGACGCCACTGCGATGCGCGACGCCGCCGCGGTCCGCGAGAGTGGCGCACTCGTCGTCGAGCACCTGATCGGAGCCTTCCGCCCGGAGATCGCGGTCTACTGCTCCTCGATGTCCGCCTTGCTCGGCGGTGTCGGCCAGAGCGACTACGCGGCCGGCGCAAGCCTCCTCGACGGCTTCGCCCACCACCGGGCCACCGAGACGGAGACGACCGTCCGGATCGGCATCGACTGGGACATCTGGAGCGAGACCGGAATGGCGACCCGGGTCCTGAACACGGACAGCCGCCATCAGGCCCATCTGGCGGTCGGCCTGACCGTCCAGGAGGGCAAAGCGGTCTTCACCCATGCCCTCGCCCTGCGGCTGCCTCAACTCCTCGTGTCCACAACCGACATCGAGGTCTCCCGAGCCTTCTACGCTCCCGCCGAGATCGCGGATCGCCCCGGACCGGTGCACCCGGCGGACGGAAAGGAGGAAGCCCGCGACGCCGGCAGTGCCGGAGAGCGAGCGGACGCCATGGCCCGGGTGATCCAGGATCTGCTGGGCGTGGACGAACTGGACCCCGAGGACTCCCTCTACGACCTGGGCGCCGACTCGCTGACCCTGATCAGCCTGATCGCCCAGATCGAGGACGACTACGGCGTCGAGTTCGATCTGGCCTCCTTCAGCCACCGCGTCAGCCTCACGGAGATCCTGAAACACATCGAGGCGGCCCTCACCTCCGCCGAGCCCACCACCGAGGCGGCGGCAAGCACCTCCCCGGTCGTCCTCGACATCTGGCAGGAGGGCACCGGTCCGGCCGTCCTGTGCCTGGTACACCCGGTGGGCGGAGACATCCAGGCATACCGCTCCCTGGTGGCAGCGCTCGGACCCGCGCCGACGGTGTGCCTCATCGCCGACCCGGCACTCCGCGACACCGAGATGCCCGCATGGTCACTGGCCGAGCGGGCCCATCACTACGACGCGGAACTACGTGAGCGCTTCGGCGGACCGGACCACCGGCTTCACCTGGCCGGATGGTCCTACGGCGCCCGTGTGGCGATGGAGATGGCGGGCCTCGCCGAGTCGGCCGGCCGGCCACTGGAAGCGCTCTACCTTCTGGATCCGCCACCGCCCCAGGCACAAGCGCTGGTCGCCGCCTACGACGAGGCTCACCTGGAAAAGGTGTTCGCCGCCGAACTCGGCACCACAGACGCCTCGTTGCCGACCGAGCACGCACAGGCGTACGCCGAGCGGCTGGCCCGCTGCTGCCGCGCGAACCTGCGCAGCCTCGGGGAACATCGCGTACGGCCGCTCGTCTCCGTCCCTACGTATCTGTGGCTGGCCGAACACCCCACGGCGGGCATGCCCATCCCCGCGGACCCTTGGGAGCCGGACCGGCAGTGGAACACCTGCCTGCCCCCGTCCGCCGAACTCAGGTATCTGCCCACGGACCACTACGGCATCGTCGTGGCACCCCACGTGGACACGGTGGCCGAGACCATCAGGGCGTCGCTGGCCTCCCCGGGTGCCGGTGCCCGCAGGACCGCTGACCTGTAAAGCCCGCCTTCTTCCCTTTGGAGATTGACATGGAGTCATACGAACGCGAAGCACTGGAAGCGGTGACCACGCGCCCCGCGTACCCCTACCGCACGCTCACCGTCGAACGGATCACCCCCGTTCTGGGGGCGGAAGTCTCAGGCGTCGACCTGTCGCAGGAGATCCCGGCGGGGCAACTGGAAGAGATCCGGACCGCCTTCCGCGACTACCATGTCCTCGTCTTCCGCGATCAGACGATCACCGCCGAGCATCACAAGCGCTTCGCCGCCGCCTTCGGCGAACTGCGCCCCGTCAACCCGCCGCCACCCACGGGCGATCCCTACATCCTGGAGATCCGCACGACGCCGGCCGCGGCGGACGTGGCGGGCAACGGCTGGCATGCGGACGGCACCGCCGACGCCGAACCGTCGCTGGGGTCGATGCTCTACATCACCGAGGTACCCGAGCCGGGGTGCGGCGGCGACACCCTCTTCGCCAACATGCACCTCGCCTACGACATGCTCTCACCGGCCATGCGCGCGGTGCTGGACCCGCTGACCGCGATACACGACGGCGCGCAGGCCCTGGCGGGATACACACCGCCCGCGGACTACGTCATCCCCAAGAGCGAACACCCGCTCATCGCCCGGCACCCCGAGACCGACCGCAAACTGCTGTACGTCAACAAGGCATACACCAGCCGCATCCCGCAGCTCTCCGCCGACGAGAGCCGGGCCCTGCTCGACCTGCTCTTCGACCTCGTCGCCCGCAGGCCGGTCCTGCACTGCCGCGTCCGCTGGACCCCGGGCACGCTCGTCTTCTGGGACAACCGGTGCGTCCAGCACCATGCGACGTACGACTACTACCCCTACGCACGCTACGGCCAGCGCGTCGCCATCAACGGCGGTCCCATCAAGGGCTGATGTCCTGAACAGGTGAGACGTCGTGCACGGGCCCCGGTGCTATGCGGTCCATCTGATCGTGGGGTTCAGTCGCCCGGTCCAGTTGAAGACGGCCATGTTGTCCCAGCCGTCCCCGCTGTTGTCGATGTCGGCCGGATCCCAGCCGTTGCCCGGGACCGCGTACCAGGTGGGCTCCCAGTAGAAGACGCCGATCGCACCGGCGTTGCGGGCGGTGTTCTGTACGTCGGTGAAGTTGGCGGCCTGGCCCGTCCAGGTGAGCGGATAGCCCGAGCAGCCGGAGGTGACCGAGTTGCCGGTGCTGTCGGCGTTCGCCGTGGTGAAGGGGTACGCGGTCTCGGCGATGACCACGTCCTTGCCGTACCGGGACCTCATGTCGGCGACGACGTCGTACAGGGTGGACAGCGTGCCGTGCCACATGCAGTAGTACGACAGCCCGGTGATGTCCCAGCTGACGCCCTTCGCCTTGATCCCGTCGTAGAACCAGCGCGCATGGGCGTCGCTGTCCGCGTTCGCGGTGTGGATGATCACCTTGGTGCCGCCGTTGCACGCCTTGGTGGCGTCTGCGCCCGCCTTGAGCAGGAGGCTGAGGTTGGTGAAGTCGTTGTTGACCACCTTGCCGTCGTTCCACAGCATGCCCACGTTGATCTCGTTGCCGATCTGCACGCTGTCCGGGGCGGTGCCCTGGGCCTTGAGGCTGTTGCAGACGTCGTACGTGTAGTTGTAGACGTCGGTCTGCAACGGGCCGATGCCATGGCTCGCCCAGGCCGCGGGCTTGCGCTGATTGCCCGGGTCGGCCCAGGTGTCCGAGTAGTGGAAGTCGACCAGCAGCTTGAGGCCCTTGGCCTTGACCGTCTTCGCGTAGGCCAGCACCTTGGCCTTGTTGTTGTAGCCGCTGGCGGGGTTGTTCCAGACGCGCAGGCGGACGTAGTTCACCCCGGCGCCCTTGAGGATGTCGAGCGGGTCCGCGGCGTTGCCGTTCGCGTCGTAGTACGTGGCGCCGAGGTCGAGGGCCCGCTGCGCGGTCGACACATCGGCGCCGCGCATGCTGAGCGCGTTCGCGGCGGACGCTTCGGCCGGCCCGGTGAGCAGGGCCGCCACCAGGGCGATCACGGTGGCGAGCAGGGCGATCCCGAGTGTGCACAGGCGCCCGGGGCCGGGTCGGCACACGGTCACCGCGTCCTCCTCCGATGCGGCACCGCGGCCGCGCCGGGCGCGTGGCCGACCGGGGCCGCGATATGGGCGGCGGCCACGGTGCCGGGGGCGGTGCAGGGCTTGCCGTTCAGGGTGAAGTCCCGCGGCGCGGGGTTGCCGCCGGTGTAGGCGCCGTTGAAGCCGACGGTGGTGGAGCCGCCGGTGGCCAGGGTGGCGTTCCAGCCCGCGTCGTCGACGGTGACCGCGGTGGCGTTCTGGCGCCAGGTGCCGTTCCAGCCGGCTGCCACCTTCTGGTTACCGGTGAAGGAGAAGGCGAGACGCCAGCCGTTCAGCGCGGGGCCCTTGTTGGTGATCGTGAGGGTGGACGTGAAGCCGGTGCCCCAGTCGTTGCCCACCGCGTAGCCGACCGTGCAGGTGGCCGCCGGGGCATCGGCGGTGGTCACCCTGACCGGCGCCGATGGCGGGGAGCTGCGGCCCGCGGTGTCCTTGGCCACGACGCGGAAGGTGTAGGCGGTGGCCGGGGACAGTCCCGTGACGGTGGCGCTGGTGGCGGGGGCGTCGACCGTGGCGACCGGGGCTCCCGTGGTGTCGCCGGAGTACACCTGGTAGCTCGCCACCGGGGACGATCCGGCGGTGGACGAGCCCCAGGTGAGGGTGGCCCGGTCGGAACCGACGGCGGTGGCGGCCGGGGCGCCGGGCGCGGTGGGCGGCTTCGCCTCGGAGGATCCGGCGGGCAGGACGTACTCGGTGATGGAGTAGGCCGGGAAAGTGGCGGTGAAACCGCCGTCGGTCAGCGGCTGATCGGCCAGGTGCTCGATCGCGGTGACATCGTCCTGGCCGTACCGGTAGACCTGCGCCGAACCGCCCGGCGCGGTACTGCCGGTGACGGACACCGGGGCGGTCAGATCACCGGTGGTCTTGTTGACCACGATCACGGTCAGCGCCTTGTCGCCGCTGCGCTGGGCCGCGTAGACCGCGAGCTTGTCCTGGTCGGCGCTGGCGGCGTGGACCGCGGTGTCGCCGAAGGAGCCGCCGTTCCCGTCGTAGTTGCGGAACATGCGGAAGGCGAAGGCGCCGGGCTCGGTGGACGTCGGCGGATCCCACAGGGTGGCGAGGTCCAGCCCCTCCCGTCCGAAGATGCCGAGCACATCGGCCTGGGCGAGGGCCCCGTTGATGTGGTCCAGCGCGCCCCAGTTGTACTCGGTGATGGCGAGCTTGGTGCCCGGATAGTTCTCGTCGACCAGGGAGCGCATGCGCGGGATGAACTGGACGGGCTGGTCGATCCAGCTCTCGTCCACGTACGTGGGGTCCCACAGCTGCCGCGTGGAGCGCAGCCGCAGGGCCTGGGTGGCCGCGTCCACGTTGCCGCCGAACACCCCGGTCTGCTGGGGGTAGATGTGCTCGTCGAAGTAGTCCAGGATGCGGCGGTCGTGCGTCTGCTCGTACGCCTTCATCTGCTGGAGGTACCAGGGGGCGAACAGCTGTCCGCCGTGGGCGGCCCGGTCGGGCGGGTTGGACCAGCAGTCGCCGCCCTTCTCGTTGCAGGTCTTCTGGTCCAGGCCGGAGTAGACCAGGGAGTTGAAGCCCCAGCCGACCGGGCCGAGGGTCTTCGCCCCGGGGTCGGCGTCCTTGATGGCGGCGGCGGTGGCGTAGGTGCTGTCGCGCATCTCGTCGTAGCCCGTGCCCTCCGGGTGGACGTCCCGGTGGGTGCTCCACCACAGGTCGGGCTCGTTGTCGAGGTTGTAGAAGCGGACGCCGCCGCCGTCCGCGGCGCCGTAGGTGCGGTTCAGGTACTGCACCCAGCCCTTGGTGAACTCCGGACCGGCGGGGACGCTGGTTTCGGCCGGGTCGTTGCCGGTGACGTTCGTACCGTCGGTCTTCACACCGTTGCCGCAGTCCGGGCGCCACTGGGCGTCATTCGCCTTCTGGGGGCCGTACTTGGCGATGCTGAAGCCGCAGGCGGCGTTGCGCGCCGCGGTCGTCCAGCCGCTCATCGGCACGGTCAGCACGGTGTCGGTGCCGGTGCGGCGGTTCTGCTCGACGAACTTGTCGGCCTCCGAACCGTTCGGCAGGTCCGCGGTGCCGTTCTCGTAGTACAGGTTCTCGAAGTACCAGTCGGCGCCCGCGTTGTACGCGTCGAGCTTGTAGTTGTAGCGGGTGGTGGCGTTGCCGCCCCACCGGCGGACCGGCAGGCGCAGTTCCTTGGCCAGTGCCTCGTCGGCGAAGTTGATCCCGTAGATGTGAGGGTCGATCGCCTTGCGGCCGGTGGTGGTGTCGACGCTGAGGGCGGGGCCTTCCGGGGCGGCGGAGGAGGCGGCGGGCCGCGCTCCCCCGCCCGGTAAGGCGCTCGCCTGGTCGGGACCGGCCAGACCGGCGGCGGCCACCAGCAGCACGACGGCCGCCGGCGCGGCTCTCGGAGTCATGCGCCTGGGTCTCGGAGTCATGCGCGTGGGTCTCCTTCTCAACAGCCGTGCCGACGACGGGGACAGGACGACGGGAACAGGGGTGGGAGCGCTCCCACCCTGCGCATCGTCAGTGAGCCCCGCGAGAGTGTCAACCGTCTCGACCGAAAACCCTGCGACCCCTTGCCCCCCCACGTGTCACGGTCGCGCCTCCTCGCCTCGCGACCCGCACGCACCCTCCGGGGCAAGGATGTGGTCAGTCCAGCGGTTCGGTCCAGAGGTTCTTGGCGTCATCGGTCTTCCGGTCCGCGGTGTCGAAACGGGCCGCGCGGAAAACGATGTCGTACGCCTGCCATGGAGGTAGATGCCGCTGTTCCCGCGGTCTTGCCCGGTGACATCGTCCGGCAGCTTCGGCACCCGGAATTCGGCGTGCAGCCTGAAGTCACCGAAGGCCAGTTTGGTGCGGATGGCGCCGCAGCACACCTCGATGGCGTCCTCGGCGGAGTGCGGCCATTCGACGCCGCGGCCGTCTGGGTGCTGCCAGGTGGTGGAGACGCTGCCGCCGGAGAACAGGTCGATCCGGCTGCCGGGTCTGCGCACCTCGATCATGTCGAGGTTGACGTGGCCGGTGTCCGCGGGGTGCAGAAGCCGTCGGCGAAGCCGCCGCCGGTGTAGCCGGCGTGCTCGGTGTCGATGTCGGCTCCGCCGGTCAGGCGTGCCGGGCCGTGTGGCGGCTGCGGATGGGTGAGGCGGTGGGCGAGGTAGCGCTCGCCCTGAGCCGACCTCGTTATCGGGTCTTCGGCGACAGGATGTCGTGGGCCCGGTGTCCCAGTACGAGGTCGTCGTCGCGGTCGATCCACTGGCGGCGCACGACGGACAGGGCGATCAAGGTGTTGAGGCCGTTGAGGCCGGGGAGTGCGCCGAGGTCGTCGGTGACGAACCTGGACAGGTGGTCCTCGTCGGTGAATACGCCGTGGTGGAGGATCGAGGCCGGTCCGGCGGTCATGACGGTGAACCGCGCGCAGGAGTGCTCACCGAGCGCGGTCAGCACGGCGGGGATGTGCCGCGGCTGGACGTCGAGGGTGAACAGCGCGGTGATCGGGAACCCGAGGACGGCCGGTTCGATCTCCACCCGAGGGCGGACGGCACCCGATTCCAGGAGCGACTGGATCGTCCGGTAGGCGGTGGATCGGCTGACGTCGAGTTCGCGGGCGACCTGCGCCGCGGAGATCCGGCTGTCCTCGACCAGCAGCTTGAGGGTCCGGAACTCGATCTCGTTGAGGGGCCCGACGCTGGTGGGGGCCGCACCGGGGAGGGCGTCGGCCTGCTGGAGCAGCTCCTCCGTCTGCCGGGGGGTGAGCCGGTCGAGCCGCCAGGTGAACGCTTCGCGGGCGGAGCGCAGTACCAGGTGCGACTGGATGGACGCGATGCCGGGGATCTCGGGCAGCGTCCGGGTCAGCAGGCGGCGCGGGTCCGTGCCGGGCAAGGGATAGAGCGTGCAGTAGATGTCCGAGTCGCCAGTGGTGGTCATGAGCGACTGCGCCTGCGGCACCTTCTGAATGGCCGTCGCGACGTCGACCGTGGCGCCCGGCCGGCACTTGATCCACACCACGTAGGGATTGCCGGTGGTGAGGAGCGACCAGTGCACGGTGCCGATGAAGCGCAGGAGCCGGAGCTGCTGCAGCCGCTGGATGCGCCGCCCCGCGGTGCTGGCCGAGGTTCCCAGGATCTCGGCGACCATGTTCAGCGGCGCTCGGGGCGCGATCTGCAACGCAGCCACCAGATCGAGGTCCGCGTCGTCGATCCCATGCTCCATCTCTCGCATGCGGACAGCCTACACAGAGCGATTTTGTCGTCAGGCATTTCATGCTTGACACAAAGAAGCATCACACTGTCTGATGACGAGCCATATCGCCACTGATCAGCAGCGGGAGGGCTCTCATGACCGAGGTGACGACGAAACGACGGCGTTCGCCGACGACGGTGATCCTGCGTGTGCTGGACTTCGTGGACCGAGCGGGGAACAAACTGCCGCACCCGTTCTGGCTGTTCGTGATCCTGAGCGGGCTGATCGTGGCGGTGAGCTGGCTGCTGGCCACGCTCGACGCCTCGGTGGTCTCACCTGCGGACGGCAAGGTCATCGAGGTCAAGAGCATCGTGTCCGACGCCGGCGTGAAGATGGTCCTCGGCGACCTGATCACGAACTTCGTGAACTTCCCGCCGCTGGGGCTGATCGTCGTGGTCATGCTCGGCGTCGCGATCGCGGACGGCACGGGGCTGCTCCCCGCGCTGATGCGCGCCGCGCTCACCCGGGTCCCGGCCAAAATGGTGACCTTCGCCGTGGCGCTGACCAGCATGTTCTCCCACGTGGCCGGAGACGCCGCGTTCGTGGTGATGATCCCGCTCGGCATGATCGCGTTCCGCGCGGTGGGCCGCAGCCCGATCATCGGTGCGGTGGTGTCGTACGTAGCCGTGGGCGGTGCGAGCAGCGTCAGCCCGGTGATCGAAGGATCCGACGCGATCTTCGCCGGCCTGACCACCTCGGCGGCACACACCATCGACCCGTCCTACTCGGTCACCCCAGTGTCGAACTGGTACTTCTCCGCAGCGTCCTGCCTGTTGCTCGCGGTCGTGATCACGCTCGTCACCGAAGCCGTCGTCGCGCGCCGGGTCGCCGCGATGAACGCCACCGAGCCGGAGCTGACCGACGTCGACGAGCTGCCCGACATGTCCCTGTCCCCCGACGAGCGCAAGGGTGTACGCCGGGCGATCGCCGCCGGAGCGCTCTACGTGGCCGCGGTGGCCCTCGCGATGCTGCCCGTCGGCTCGCCCCTGCGCGGCGACGGCGGTTCCATCGTGGAATCGCCGCTGCTCGACAACGTCGCCGTGGTGCTGATGGTGTTCTTCATGGTCATCGGCATCGTGTACGGACTGACCGTGCGCACCATCACCGCCGCGCAGGACGTCCCGGACCTGATGGCACGAGGGCTGCGCGAACTGGTCCCGGTCCTGGTGCTGTTCTTCGCGGTCTCGCAGTTCCTCGGCTACTTCAAGTGGACCAACCTCGGACAGGTCATCGCGATCAGCGGCGCCCGGGTGCTCGAATCGCTCGGCGCGCAACCCGTGGTGATCTTCGTCTGCGCGGTGCTGCTGATCAGTCTGCTCAACCTGTTCCTCACCAGCGGTTCGGCGATGTGGTCGCTGGTCGCGCCGGTCCTGGTGCCGATGCTGATGCTGCTGAGCATCCGGCCGGAGACCACCCAGGCGCTGTTCCGCATCGCCGACGCGCCCACCAACAGTCTCAGCCCGATGAGCCCGTACTTCGTCATCGCGCTGGGGTTCATCCGCCGCTACCGGCCGTCCGCGGGGATCGGCACGTTGATGTCCCTGGTCCTGCCGCTGGCCGTGGTCAACCTCGTCGTATGGCTGGCGATGTTCCTCGCCTGGTACGCGTTGGGCATACCGCTCGGCCCCGGCGTCTCCATCCGGTAACTCCCCTCACCCCCACACACATTGGAGCACCCCTTGTCCGCGAAGCCGTTGTCCACCTGGACCCGAACCCACCTCGACGACCTGATCGCCGATCTGTCGGCGCTCGTCGGCCTCGAGTCGCCCAGCACCGACAAGGCGTTGCTGGACACCACCGCCGCCTCGATCAGGTCCTGGGTGGAGGACCGGCTCGGCCCGCCGGCCGAATGGATCCGCCACGAGCAGGTGGAGCACGGTGATGTGCTGACGGCGACGTATCCCGGCACCCCGGGGAAGCCGGTGCTTCTGATCTGCCATTACGACACGGTGTGGCCGGCAGGCACACTGGCCGGGTGGCCCTTCACCGTGGACAACGGGACAGCCAGGGGGCCGGGTGTCTACGACATGAAGGCCGGGCTCGTCACGGGAGTCTGGGCGCTGCGGGCCCTGCGCGCCCTGGGGCTGCCCCACCCGACGGTGACGTTCGTGTTCACCGGTGACGAGGAACTCGGCAGCCCGATGTCGCGGCCCCTCATCGAAGACGCGGCACGCGACTGCGCGGCGGCGCTGGTACTCGAACCCGGAGTCGGCTGGGACGCCAAGACCGAACGCAAGGGCGTCGGCACCTTCACCATCACCACTACCGGCATCGAGTCCCACGCCGGCAACGACCCCGCGGCCGGCGCCAGCGCGGTCCACGCGCTCGCCGAGCTGGTCACCCGGCTCGCCGCGGCGGCGGACCCCGATGCCGGGACCACGATCAACATCGGCACCTTCCAAGGCGGCACCGCCCGTAACGTCGTCGCGGGCCGCGCGCACTGCCTCGTCGACGTCCGCATCAGCCGGCAGGACGAAGCCGACCGTGTCGACGCGGTCCTGGCCGCGCTCCGGCCCAGCGATCCGCGCATCGATGTGCACGTCGGCGGGGAGTGGAACCGCCCGGCGATGCGCCTGACCCCGGCGAGCGAGGCCCTGTTCGGCCTGGCGGACGAGGTCGCCACCGAGCTGCGCGGGCCCCTCGAGCCGATCAGCGTCGGCGGCGGCAGCGACGCGAACTTCATCGCCGCGCTCGGCGTCCCGGTCCTCGACGGGCTCGGCTGCAGCGGCGCGGGCCCCCACGCCCGCCACGAACACGTGATCGTCGACGACATCCCCGACCGGGTCGCGCTCGTGGCGGGCCTTCTGCACCGGATGGCCGCCGCAGCCGTTTGACGCCTCCTCGTGTCCACGGAGCCCTCACTTTCGTCCAACCATCGTCGCGTCGCGGACAGCCACACGGATCTGGGCTCGGTGGACGGCGTTCCTCTGCTCATGTTCTCGCGGGGCCCCGTATGTGACGGGGATCACTCCGGACCGAAAACCTGGCGTCCGTGCTCGACGTCTTGCGGGTGTGAGATCAGGCAGGAAGACATCGGGCGAACTGGACGAGGAGCAGCTCGTCCGGCTGGTGGCCAGAGGCGACCGTGCCGCGTTCGAGGAGCTGTACCGGCGTACGTCGCCGTGGATGGCGGTGCGGCTGCGCCGCCGCTGTGCGGACGAGCAGATCGTCGCCGAGGTCATGCAGGAGACGTATCTGGCGGTGTGGCGCGCGGCGGGTGCGTTCATCGGGGCCGCGGCTGGGGGAACCGCCGTCGGCTGGCTGTGGACGATCGCGGCGCGTCGGCTCGTCGACGCGTTCCGGCGCAGGGCCCACCACGCGGAGCCGCCGCCCACGGCTGCCCCGCAGGCCATGGCGCCCGCCGCCGAGGAGGAGGCGCTCGCGACCACCGTCGGCGGTGAGGTCGGGGACGCGCTGCGGCGCCTCGCGCCGGAGCTCAGACAGGTACTGCAGGCCATGGTGCTCGACGGGCTGTCCGTCCGGGAGACCTCCGTCTTGCTGGGATTGCCCGAGGGCACGGTCAAGACCCGTGCCCGCCGGGCCCGGATCGAGATGCGGAAGGCACTGGCATGAGTGTGGAACACGCGTCGATTCGGATCATCGACGGTTACGCCCGCGGCGACACGGACCTCGCCGCCGACGAGGTTTGGGCCCTGGAAGCCCATCTGGAGGCGTGCCGGGTGTGCCGTGACCGGCTGTCGGCCTCCGTTACGGCGCAGGCGCCCGCCGTTGCGGCGCTGGTCGGCACGGTGTGGTCCGACCTCGAACCCCGGCTCGCCGGCACCGCCCCGGCACCGCGTCGACGGCGCTGGTCGGCGCGGCTGTCGAGGTGGATGACGCCCGTGATGGTGCCGTGGCTGGCCATGGTCGTGGGGGTGACGCTGCTGGCGTTGCTGCTCGACCTGGCCGACACCGGCTCCGGCGAGGTGTCGCTGGTGCTGCTGCTCGCCCCGGTCCTGCCCGTGCTCGGCGTCGCGGCGTCGTGGTCGCGCGGTCTGGACCCGGCGTACGAGCTGACGGCCTCCGCGCCGAGGGCGGGACTGTACCTGGTGCTGCGGCGTACCGCGTCCGTGCTCGCCGTGGTCGTCCCCGCGTTGCTGCTGGGCGGATGGGTGACGGGGGTGACGGCCGCGCAATGGCTGCTGCCCTGTCTGGCCTTCACCTCGACGACCCTGGCGCTCGGCGGTGTCGTCGGTGTGACCCGCGCCGCCGCCTGGCTGGTGGCCGGGTGGGCCGCTGGGGTCGTGGCACCGACCCTGGCCGCCGGCCGTACGACCTTCGCCCTGGCGACGGACGGTCTGCCCGTGTGGGGGCTGATCCTCGCGCTCGGCATCGGTGTCGTGATCGCCCGCAGGGGCGCGTACTCCGTGCTGGGAGCCCATCGTTGACCATCGGAAAGGAACACCACATGATGCCCGCGGTGAGCGCGGCCGACATCGCGCCGACGCCCTACGCCTGGGAGATCCGGGCCACCGGGCTGAAGGTCAGGGTCGGCAGAAACCAGATGGCCGTCGACGGGCTCGACCTGTCGCTGGGCACCGGCGTACACGGCCTCCTCGGCCCCAACGGGGCGGGCAAGAGCACCCTCATCCGGGCTCTGGCCACCGTACTGCGCCCCGCCGAGGGCACCCTGGAACTGCTCGGCGAGTCCGCGGGCGGCATGGGCGAGCACCGTGCGCTGCGCCGACGGATCGGCTACCTGCCGCAGGAGTTCGGCTACTACAAGCGCTTCACGGTCCGCGAGTTCGTCGAGTACATGGCGTGGCTGAAGGAGGTGCCCAAGGCGGACATCCCCGCGGCGGTGCAGCACGCCGTGGAGCGGGTGGGCCTGGCCGACCGTGCCGACAAGCGGATGAAGACCCTGTCCGGCGGCATGGTGCGGCGGGTGGGCATCGCCCAGGCCATCGTCAATGACCCGTCGATCCTGCTGCTGGACGAGCCCACGGCCGGCCTGGACCCGGCGCAACGGCTGCGCTTTCGCGAGCTGCTGCAGGAACTGGGCAAGGACACCTGTGTGGTCGTCTCGACCCACCTCGTGGAGGACGTGGCCGCCGCCTGCACCGACGTGGTGCTCTTCGCCGAGGGCCGACTGGTCTTCCAGGGAACCCCGGACGACCTGGCCGCGGCGGGCGGCCCCGAGCACGTGGGCGACAGCCCGCTGGAGCGCGGCTACTCGGCACTGCTGCTGGGCCCCGGCCAGGGAAGGGGCGCCTGGTGAATACGCGTGTCCTGCGAACCGAGCTGAAGCGCTCCGTCGCCCCCTGGGCCGGCGCCGTGGTCCTGACGAGCGCGCTGGCGTTCCTGTACCTGGTGGACGCCGAATGGCGGAGGGGCACTACGGCGTGGACCGCCCAGTGGACCTCCCTGGCCCTGTGGACCCGCTCCCTGCTGTTCTACCTGTGGCCGCTGGCCGTGGGGCTCGGCGCGTTGCAGGGCCTGCGTGACCACCGCTCGAAGATGTCCGAGCTGCTGACGACCACATCGCGTCCCGCCTGGCACCGCGCCGCCACGCTCGCGGGCACGATGGCGATCACCCTGGCCTCGGCCTTCGCGCTGCTCGTCCTCGTGGGCGCGGTCCAGGTGCTCGCCAACGCCGAGTACACGCACCTCGGATGGCTGCCGATCTCGCTGGTGGGGGCACTCTCACTCGTCGCGGGAGCCGTGCTGGGCATGGGGGTCGGGCGCGCCCTGCCATCCGCGCTCACCCCGCCGCTGCTGGCCATGGGCGCCTTCGCGTTCACGGCCCTCATGCACATGTCGCTCGGCCGGACGGAGACGGACACGGCGACAGGGGTCCCGAGCACCGAGCCGAACCAGGTCTCGCTGCTGTCACCGGCGGTGGACGAGGTGCGTGACGCGCTCGTCACGCTCTCCGCCTCCGTGCACGTCGGGCAGACGATCTGGCTGCTCGGCCTGGCCGCGACGGGCTTCGCGCTGCTGGTCGCCGCGACCCCGCGCACCCGGCTGCTCGCCCTGACGCCCGTCCTGGCGGGCGCGGCCATCGCCCTGCTCGTCCTCCCCTCCGACCCGCGCCGGATGTATGTCCTCGACAAGGCCGCCGCGGAGTTGGTGTGCGATGGCCCGGTATGCGTGACCAGGACCCACCAGGCACGACTCACCGACCTCGCGAGTCACGGCAAAAAGGCGCTGCGCCTGCTGCACGGTGCCCTGGGGGGCCGGGCGCCGGTCTCGGTCCGGGAGAACACCGCCGTACAGCCGGAGGGTTCCACGCCGCGGTGGTCCCGCAAGACCGTCCTCATCGACTTCGACGACGACATCATCGCCACCGCGAAGGGCGAGGAACTGACCTGGGCCCTGATCGCCAAAGGCATGGTGCCAGGGTGCTCCCCCGTCGGCTGGAGCGGCACGGGAGGAGAGGACATCGCGCGAACCGTCGCGGCGGGCTGGGTCCTCGGCGACCTCAGGTCGCTGCCCGGCCAGGAGTCGCCAAACCTGCGCCGCGAGGTCGACCCCCAGGCCCGCGCGGTGTGGAAGGACCTCGACGTGCTGCCACGGGCCAAGCAGCTCTCGCGGATCAACGCGATGCGCGCCGCCGCGCTCTCCTGCAGGGGAGACGCACTCGACGCGCTGACCGGAGGTGCGTACCGATGAGATGGCTGACGCTGTACGCACGCTCGCGTCAGGTACCCGCGGCACTCGCCGCGGTGGTGATCACCACGGTGACGGTGTGGGCACTCGCCCGGGACGGCAGCGGGGGGCCGGGCGATCCGCGGCCGACCGCGCTCGTCCTCGCCGCGGGAGCGATGGCGGTCTCGACCGGGCTCAGCGGGCAGGACCTCGCGCTGGACCGGACGGCCGCGATCCGCTGGGCGCCCCGCAGGGCGGTGCACGTGCTGCTCGCCGGCGCGGTCGTCGCCTTGGTGCTGCTGGCGGTGCAGGCGACGGGGAAGGACCTGGCCACCGCCGCGTTCGTCGTGCGGGACAGCGCGGGCCTGATCGGGCTCGCCGCCTCCGGGGCGGCGGTGTGCGGGGGGCAGTACGCGTGGACGCTGCCGTTCGCCTGGCTCTCGTTCTCGTTCATCGCCCCGCCCCCGACGAGCGTGCCGACGCAGGTGGCGTCCTGGATGCTGCTGCCACCCGGCACGGCGGCGGGCACGTGGACAGCCCTGGTCCTCACGATCGTCGGCACCACGGCCTACGCCGTCGCGGGACCGAGGCGGTAGTCGGTCCGGGCCACCGGACCGGGGCACGGCCATCGTGTGCGCCGCGGACTCGCCGCGGCGCACACGGGGCGATGGTCGGCTGCGGCGGGCCACCAACCGGCCGGGACTCGGGCGCGTCCACGATGGTGAGCACCTCGATCGTCTGTCGCTACATCCGGAAACCTGCGGGGCCGCGTACTGCGGCCGCGGCGAGTTCCTCGACGCGGGCGGCGGGGACGGGGACGGCGTCGGCCTGCTGGGCATAGGCCACGAATTGCTGGGGAGTGAGACCTGGCGGCGGCTGCTCGATATAGGGAAGAACGTACAGCGGGGTGTTGGGTTCGCTGCGCCAGCTCTCGGCCAGCGTGCCGAGGTCCACTGCGTCGAAGCCGAGAACGTCCAGCAGATCGGCCACCTCCTTCTTGGCGGTCGCATCGTCGCCATGCAGCGGCAGTGCGGTGCGGTCGTCGGCTCCGGCGGGGCGGAACATCTCCAGCAACGCCTTGGCGCCGTAGTTGTGCAGAGCCTTCACCACTCGACTGTCCGCGAGGTGGCGCTGCACCAGTTCACTGGAGGTCAGCTCGTTGCTGTCGAGTTCCGGAATCGAGAAGCCGGGATATATCGCGTAGTTCATCGGGTCGATCACGGTCTTGCCGGAAAGCTCTGCTCGGGGCAGGCGCTCATGCTGTGCCAGCGGCACGGCGGCGAGGACCAGATCACCGGCGCTCGCCGCTTCGGCCGGGGTGGCCGCGCGGGCCCGGTCGCCGAGTTCCGCGACCAGATCGGCCAGCGTCTCGGGACCACGGGAGTTGCTCAGGACGACGTGCAGGCCCGCGTCGGCAGCGCGGCGGGCCACCGCGCTGCCGACCATGCCGGTGCCGATGATTCCCAGGGTTACCTGGCTCACTTGTGTATCTCCGTTCATGTCTTTCCACCTCGCGGCAGCCGGTGATCGGGCCGCTGTGGAGGTCTCACATCCATCACAGCGGCGATGGCCCCGGTGAACAACGATCAGAATCCTCCAGCAGCGATCACACAATGTGATAGATCAGAGAGATGGAGCTGAGGGCACTGCGGTACTTCGTGACCGTCGCCGAGGAACTGCACTTCGGGCGGGCGGCACAACGGCTGAGCATCGTGCAGTCAGCGGTGAGCCAGCAGATCACCCGACTCGAACGCGAACTCGGGGTGCGGCTGCTGGAGCGCACCTCGCGGCGGGTGCGGCTCACCCCGGCCGGCGAACGGGTGCTCGCCACCGCCCGTGAGACCCTCGCCGCGGCGGCCCGAGTACGGGTAGTCGCCGGAGAACCAGCCGCGGTGCTGCGGATCGGGACGGCGTCCTGTGCCACCTGGCGGCTCGACCGCGCGTTGGACCGCCTGCGCGTGAGTGAACGCCCTGCCGAGCCGAAGCTGATCGATCTCCCGGTGACCGCGCGCTTGGCCGCGGTCCGCGACGGTGAGCTGGACCTGGCGCTGGTACGAGGCGCGATCGCCTCATCGGCGATGACGGTGGTGCGTGCGTGGTCCGAGCCGGTGCACGCCGTGCTCGCGCGCGACCACCCCGCTGCCGGCACGTCGGCGATCGGCCTGCATCTCCTTGATCCACGCGGGCTGCGGCTCCCCGCCCGCGAGAGCGACCCGCCACTGCACGATGCGCTCCTCGCCGCTCTGCCCGTGGCCCCGCTCCGCCCGCCCGCTGGGGACCTGTCCAACGTGCTGTTCGAGGTGGGCCGTGATCCCGAGGGCTGGACGCTGATGCCGGCCGAGCAGCTCACCGGGCCCCGTTCCGAGCGGTTGCTCCATGTGCCGTTCGATCCGCCCGTGGCCGTCGACGGCCATGTAGTCACCTCACTGGCCACACCGAAGCCGTGCGTGGCGTCGTATGTGGCCGCGTTCGCGGACTGAACTCCCGGCTTCGCGGGCGCGCGATGATGCTGCTGGCCTCGCCAGGTCTTCAGGCGTGCGAAGGCGTGTTCGCAGACGGCTCGTTCGCCGTCGAGGGCTGCCGCGGTGAAGCGCGTCATTCCTCGGCTGGGGTGGAGGCTCGGGGAAGGCGTAGCTGGAAGCATGCTCCGAGGGTCCGGGGGGTGAGGGTGAGGGTGCCCCGGTGGCGGTGGGCCAGGTCGCGGGCGATGGCGAGGCCCAGTCCGGTGCCGCCGTGGTCGCGGGAGCGGGCGTCGTCGAGCCGGACGAAGCGTTCGAAGATCCGCTCGGCGTCCTCGGCGGGCACGCCCGGTCCGTCGTCGTGCACCGTGAGGACGACCCAGTCGTCCTGGTTCCGGATGGTGATCTGGATGCGGTGTGCGGCGTGGCGGGCGGCGTTGTCGATGAGGTTGCGCAGCAGCCGTTCGTATTCGTCGGGGTTTCCGTGTGCGTGTGCGGGGGCGGTGCTGTCGCAGGTGAGAGTCAATGGCCTTTCGGCGAGGGGGTATTCCTCGGTCAGCCGGGAGGCGAGGGCTGTCAGGTCGACGGTTTCGGGGCCGGCTGTGGGGGTGCGGGTATCGAGACGGGCGAGGAGCAGCAGGTCTTCGGCGAGGGACTGGAGGCGGCGGGTCTGTCGTGCGGCGGTGGTGGCCGCGGCGGGCCAGTCGGTGCGTTCCGGGTAGGCGAGCGCGACTTCCAGGCTGGCCAGCAGTGTGGTGAGGGGACTGCGCAGTTCGTGGGCGGCATCCGCGACGAAGCGGCGTTGCTGGGCGGCGGCGTTGTCGAGGCGTTCGAGGGTGGTGTTGATGGTGGTGGCCAGGGCGGTGATCTCGTGTCCCGTGGCGGGGACGGTGACGCGTTCGCGGGGGTCGCTCGCGGTGACCGAAGCGGTGAGGACGCGGATGGCTTCGACCGGCCGCAGCGCGACGCGGACGGTGAAGTAGGCGATGGCGGCGATCAGCACAAGGCCGACGAGACCGGCCCGCAGCAGCAGGTCGTCGGTGGTGCCGGCGATCTCCTCGGCTGTGTCCGGGAGCACCACCACATAGGCCCGCAGCGTGGCGCCAGCGGTGACGCCCAGGGCGGCGGCCTTGTCCTTGCCCAGTTCACCGGCCCAGATGTCGTTGTACAAGACCAAGTAGGTCTTGCCTGCCAAGTCGTATCCGTACTCGGGGTTGTAGTCGCGGCGCTCCGGTATGCGGAGGGGCCGCATCGTATAGCCCCCGCCGTCACCGTCATCCGGTGTCGGGGCGGAGAGCGCGGGTGGGGCGGGCAGCACATGGCGGGCGCGGGGATCGAAGTCCTGCATGGCTCCGCCGGAGGCGACAGCGGTGCGTCGGCCGGTCGCGACGACCTCGTACGGCGCGGCGCTTCTGGGACCGGGAACCGAACCATCCCTCAGCTGATGGACGAGAGCGGCGAGATTCCGCTCGGCACGTTCTTCGGCGATGGTCATGCTCTCGCGGTAGACCTCATGGTGCACCCACCAGCCGATGCCGACCAGGACGACGGCCGCGGCCAGGGTGGCGGCCAGGGCCGTGCGGGCTCGTACCGAACGCGGCCACCAGCGGCGTCGCGGCTCAGTCGCGTTCACGGTCGTCCACCAGTCGGTAGCCGGTACCCCGTACGGTCTGCAGGGACTTCCGGTCAAACGCGGCGTCCACCTTCTTGCGGAGGGCGCTGACGCGCGCCTCCACCAGGTTGGGATCCCATGCTTCGTCGGGCCACGCGTGATAGAGCAGATCCGTTTTGGAGACCGCCTGGCCCGCCCGGCGGGCCAGCAGCTCCAGCACGGCGAACTCCCGGGGTGTGAGTTCCACCCGGACCCCGGCCCGGCGGCATACCCGGCCGGCGACATCCAACGAGAGGTCACCCACGGCAAGGACGGGCGGGGCGACCGTGGCGGCTCGTCTGACCAGGGCCCGCAACCGTGCGACGAGCACCGTGTAGGAGAAGGGTTTGGCCAGGTAGTCATCGGCCCCCGTGTCCAGGGCCTCTGCCTGATCCCACTCCCCGTCCTTGGCGGTGAGTACCAGGATCGGGGTCGCGTTGCCCTCCCGGCGCAACTGGGCGCAGACCTTGTAGCCGTTGAGTCCGGGCAGCATCAAGTCCAGTACGACAAAGGCGTATTCGCCGGTCCGGGCCATCCACAGTCCGTGTCGGCCGTCATGGGCGAGGTCGACGCTGTAGCCCTCGGCGGTCAGACCGGTGTGCAGGGTGTGGGCAAGGTCCACCTCGTCTTCGACCACCAGGATGCGCATGTGGTGCAGCCTCGCACAGCGCGGGCCCGCCTTCCTGATCGGCCGGTCAGGTTGGGTCAGCAACCGGTCAACGAGGTCCCGGCACGCTGGCGGAGTTTTTCGCCACCGCTGAAAGGCCCTGTCGCCGATGTCCCTTGATGAACGTGCCCCCACCATGGTCAGGACGGTTTCCCCTCCCGTACCCGCCCGTCGACAATCACCGGGCCCGGCCAAAGCCGCTGTCGTCATCGCGCCCTTGTCGCTGGCCATCGTTCTGGGGCTCTGGGGTATCCGCAGGCAGAACACCATGTGGGGGGACGAATCCGTCACCTATCAGCTCGCGCACCGCGATCTTTCGCAGATATGGCTCACCGCCCAGCATATTGATCTGGTCCATGCCCTCTACTACGCCGTGATGCATGAGATCTTCGGCCTCTTCGGCGGGGGGCTGCTGACGTTGCGGCTGCCGTCCGTGCTGGCGATGTCCGTGGCGGCGAGCGGAGTCGGGCTTGTGGGGCTACGCCTGGCGGGACCCCGTGCCGGGCTGCTGGCCGGGCTGGTGTTCGCGCTCCTTCCCCAGGTGCAGAAGTACGCGCAGGAAGGCCGCTCGTATGCCATGGTCTGTGCCCTGGTCACCTGGGCCACCTATGCGCTCGTGGTCTGCGTCCCGCATCGCGCCCGGTGGCGGTGGGCGGTCTATGGCTCCACCATGCTGCTGGCCTGTCTGCTCCATGAGTTCGCGGTCCTCGCCCTGGTCGCGCACGGCGTCACACTGGTCATCTCCCGTGTTCCCCGACCGGTGCTGCGGGCATGGAGTGTGACTGCCGCGGGCGTTGTGGCCGGGCTGTTGCCGCTGGCGATCCGTAGCGCGGGGCAGACGGGGCAGGTGTCCTGGATCGGCGGACCGGTG
This sequence comes from Streptomyces yongxingensis, assembly GCF_055597465.1. Taxonomy (NCBI): domain Bacteria; kingdom Bacillati; phylum Actinomycetota; class Actinomycetes; order Kitasatosporales; family Streptomycetaceae; genus Streptomyces; species Streptomyces yongxingensis. Next base: position 8,848,770 of record NZ_CM145717.1, on the reverse strand, counting down.
CGGCTCCGTTATCTCCTGGTGGTGGCTGTCGTGGGCGTGACGTGTGCCCGAGCGCCCCTAGGAGGGAGGGGGCCCGTGCGGCTTTCCGCGCTGGCTGTGCCGATCCTTGTGCTTCCGGGCCTGCTGCTGCTGATCACCTCATTGGTCAAGCCCCTCTTCGTCGACCGGTATGTGCTCTACAGCAATATCGGAATCGCCTTGCTGCTGGGCGCCTGGATGGACTACTTCCACCAGCGGCAGCAGTCTTCCCGCAACGCGTGGATCGAGTGGACCGCGGCGGTTGCCGTACTGGCCGCGCTCGTCCAGCCGAGCCTGGCGCTGAGGACGCCCCAGAGCCGGAGCAACGACGTCACCGCCATCGGCGCCGCCGTACGCAAGGAAGGCCGTCCCGGCGACGGGCTGCTCTATCTCTCCGGCCAGCAGCGGATCTTGACTGCGGCCAGCCCCGAGGACACCCGTTTCCTGATGGATCTCGCCCTGGCACAGGACCCCGTTTCCTCGAACACACTTGCAGGTGTCGAGCTTCCCGCCCAGGACATAGCGGCACGCATGCTGGAATTCGACCGGATTGTCGCGGTCCGCGCGGTGGGTGTGCACTCGCCGACCGACTCGCAGGAGGAAGCGAAAACAAGCACCCTGCGGCGCCACTTCCGCGAGTACGGGACAACCCGTGTCAACGGGGCGCGAGTCACCGTCTATGTCCGGGACCACGGCCCGTCTGCGAAGGACGGTCCTCGATCCAACAGCCCGGGAGCGAGCGGTGGGTGATGAGGTGACCGCGACTGGTGCCGGCCCGGCCGGCACCACCGCCGTCACGCTGTCTCGATCCGGAAGCCACGGACCTTGACTTGCCGGTCGCTGCTGCCGTGGGAGGCTGCGGCTGTTCTTGGCCGCTGCCAACTCATCGCGACCGCGGGCGGGCGGCGCCTGCGATTCGCCCGCCACCGGCCATGGACAACCGGCGCCCACCCGATGCGACGAGCGGGCCGCCTCCCGGATGGGGGGTTCTTGGCTTCGGCCGTGAGGTGTTCGGCGGGGCTCCTACGGTTCCCTGAGGGTGTCTGACCGCCGGGGAGGGGAAGGCGTGTCGTCGCTGGAGAAGATCGCAGGTCGCCGGGCTGAGCTGGACGAGCTTGCCGAGTCGCCGGCCAAGCAGTTGGCCGAGGTGGACGCTGAGCAGGAGGAACTCACGGTCGCGGAGCGGGTACTCCGCCGGCTGCACGAACAGGAGGCGGAGGCCGCCGGACAGGACGCCGGTTCGCCGCAGCAGGCGCAGATCGTCCACGCAGACCCTCACCTTCCTGACCGGGCTGCTGTCCGCCCAGCTGAAGAAGATCCGCTCGCGATGGCGCAAGCGTCCGGCCGGGACGATCGCGGTGATCGTGCTGGCCGCGCTGCGGCATGACCAGCGGCTAGTGCTGTGACCGGGATGGTTCACCGTGATCGGAAGGCGGCTCGCGGGACGAGCGCACCCGAAACGCCTGGTATTACTGGGGCATGCAGGAAGAAATTGCACGCTCCGCGATCGACACGTTCATCTCCGCGTTCAACGCCTCGGACGACAGCTATGTGACCGCCCTGCTCTCCCAGGCTCTGACCTCAGACGTGGTCTTCTGGGGGCCGTTGGGTCGCAGCGAAGGAATCGCGGCGGTCGAGCGGTTCGTGCTGGACATCCGGCGCCACCCGGCGGGGACCGGCACGATGGTGCGCTGCTCGGCGGTGGACATGCCTGACGAGTGGGCCCGGTACCAGTGGGTCTTTACCACGCCGGATGGAGGTCCCCGCCTGGCGGGAACGGACGTCGTCCATCTGCGGCGGAGCCTCATCGACCAGGTCATCGTCTTTGCGGGGGAGATCGAACCGTCCGCCCCCTGAGTCATCCTTCTGTCGCTGTCCTTCTCCTGAACTTGCCCCCTTCGGCGCTCGGGGGCTGCGGTTCGCGGTTGGTCAGGCTGCGGTGTTGAGGGGGCGCCCGCCCCAGCGGATGCCCTTCTCGCTGCGGACGCGGGCGCGTTCCTTGCGTTGGGCGGTGAGCACGTCGGGGTGGCGGGCGTTGGTATTGCGCCAGCGCAGGTAGCGGTGCAGTGCCTGGGTGTGCGCGGGGTGGCTGCGGTGGTGGGAGTTGGCCAGGGTGAACTGCCGCAGCGGGCCGAAGTGGGCCTCGATCGGATTGGCCCAGGAAGCGTAGGTCGGGGTGAAGCACAACTCGACCTTGTTCGCCCACGGAGTAGCAGCCGTGGAAGTAGGTGACGCCGTGAGTGCGGCGGTAGGTCGCCGGCAGCCGGTTTGGCTTGCCCTGCTTCGCCCAGCAGGAGCCCGCGGTGGGCCGGATCCCCAGGGGCCCGAAGGTAGGCGGCGAGATTGCGGATCGATCAGCGGGTGAAGGGTTGGCCGAGCCTGGTGGGGCGAGTGGTGGCCGTCCGGCTGACGAAGTCCTCGTCCTCACGACTGAGCAGGCGGGGACGGCCTCCCGCCCACTGAGAGTCCAGGCAGGCCAGGCCGATCTCGTTGAAGCGATGGATCACATCGCGCACGGTGTCCTCGTCGGCCTGGACCAGCTGGACGATCACCGGCACCCGGTTCCCGCCCGCCGAGGCGAGCAGCATCATCGCGCGCCGGTAGCGCACCGAACTCGTGCTGCCCCTGCGCATGATCTGCTGCAGCTTCTGCCCCTCCTGGTCGGTCAGTCTGCGTACACGGACAGGCTCGGCCACCGGGCCTCCAGCGATCGGATCGGACGTCGCTGCACATCCAATCGCCACGACCGCCAACCCGGTGAACCTATGCGGTCACAGCACTAGCCGACCTGGCCGGCGGCAACGGCCTCTCGCGCACCACCGTGGACCGGTGGGGAGACGATCGACCTGCTGGCCGCGCGGGCCCCCAGGCTGGGCGGACACCCCCTCGCAGTCCCAGCCTGAACTCGAGTGGGCCCTCGCGTCACCTTCGCCAGAACAGGTGGTGCGTCACGCCGCTCGGGCTGGGCACGACCTCCAGGTGGAACCGGTCGAGCAGCTCATCGGGTGACTCCCAGAGCCGTAGTCCGGACCCGAGCTTTACCGGCGAGACCGCCACATGCATGGTGTCGACGAGGTCAGCGTCAAGGAACTGCCGGATGGTGGTGACCCCGCCGCCGAGTCGGACGTCCTTGCCCCGCGCCGCTTCCCGCGCCCGTTGGAGGATCGTGGCCGGGTCGCCGCCGACGAAGTGGAACGTGGTGTCGGAGAGCGTGAACGACGGACGCTTGTGGTGGGTCACGACGAACACCGGCGTGCCGAACGGGGGCTCCTCCCCCCACCAGCCGCGCCACTCATGATCCTTCCAGGGCCCGCGCTGAGGCCCGAACTTGTTGCGGCCCATGATCTCGGCACCGATGTTGCGTGCGAAGTCTCGCGTGAAGTAGTCGTCGAGGCCCCGGCTTCCCCCGGGATCCGTGCGCATGGGCCAGCTCGCCGTGGCTCCGGCCCAGGCGAACAGCCTCTCGGGATGGTCGAGGCCGAACGGCCGCTCGAGACTCTGGTGCTCACCGGCACCGATTCCGTCACTCGAGACGTTGAAGTTCATGACTCTCAGCAGTTGATCCACGGGTTTCCTCGTCAGGTCCTGTCGCGTCATGTGTGGCGAGGCGCCGCACATCATCACGTCGAACGGGGCATGGCCGGATCGACAGCGGCCCACAACCTTTTTCCGAGGCGCGTCAGGAAGCGGCCCCGCTGGCGGTGTGGCCGTGGCGGACGCGAACGGCATCGGGGTGGCCGGGGTGGCCCGCTACCGGGTGGCCCAGTGGGGGAATCTCGGCCCGGCTGTAACCGGGCACATCGTCCTCGGCGGAGCGGTCATCACACCCGCCCAAAGGCTGACGTAGTACAGGCGATCGCAAGGACCTGCCGGCGGACCTGCCGCCGGAGCGGAGGGCGTTCGCCGCAGTCCTGCGCCAGACGTTCTTCGATCCGATGAAGGTGCGCGGTTACGACTACCGGGAGATCGGCCAGCGGCTCCGGCGGCTGGGGCGGGGGTTCAGCGAAGCGACGCTGAGCAGGATCGCCAGTGGTGAGCGGCTGCCCGAGCGTCCCGCACTCTACGCGATCTTGGATCTGGTGGAGGAGATCGCGGGGGATCTCCTGACTCAGCCCGTGCGCGACCATGTGATGGAGATCGGCATCGCTCACCGACTGGCATGCGCCGCCGCGGTCAGCGACAGGACCACGAAGTCGTCGCAGTACCTCACCCAGCACCCCCAGCCGACGGCCCTCGTCCTGCCATACCTCGTCGAGGACGTGCAAGGCGATGTTGGCCAGCAGCGGGGAGATCGGTGAGCCCCGCGGGGTTCCCGCCCCGGTCGGGGAGGTCACCCCGCCCGCCAGGACTCCCATCCGCAGCCAGGTCCGGATCAGTTTCAGCATCGGTCGGTCCACGACATGCCGGGCCACCTGGACCATGAGCGCATCGTGGTCGATCGTTCCGAAGCAGTCCCGGATGTCGGCCTCGAAAAATCCGCGCGGTCATCCCCGTCCCGGCCGACCAGCGCGACCACCGGCTCCGCCGGGGCAGCCGCGGCGGCAGACCACCATTCTTCGGGCACGATACCTACAAGCAGCGCAACACCGTCGAGCGCTGCACCAACAAGTTGAAACAGTGGCGCGGGCTCGCCACCCGCTACGACAAGACCGCGACCATTTACCTCGCCGGGCTCCACCTCGCAGGCATCTTCATCTGGTCCGCCCGATGACGCAAACGAAAGGCCCTAGATGACGGGGAGTTCGCCGCCGTCGACTATCAGGCTCGCTCCGGTGACCCACTGAGCCCGGTCCGATGCGAGATAGGCAACGGCCTCGGCGATGTCGCGCGGGTCTCCGGGGCGACCCAGAGGGACGTCCGCCGTGACGTCGGCAAGCGAGACGCTCATCGCGTCGGCGAAGTTCTGGCGGATCACGTCGGCGCCCGGGGTGAGCACGTTGCCGGGCATGATCGTGGTGACGCGGATTCCGGCGGGCGCGAGCTCGGAAGCGAGCGCCTTGCCATAGGTGTTGAGCGCGGCCTTGGCGGCACCGTAGTGGGCCAATGGCGGCACAGGCGTGAGGGCCGCCCCCGATGAGATGTTGACGATCACGCTGCCCGACCCGGCCTCGCGCAGCGCCGGCAGCAGCGCGCTGTTGACCCTCACGGCGGACAGGTAGTTAAGGTCGAGTGCGTCGAGCCATTCCTCATCGGGGATGGACGAAATGCCCCCGACGTGGGTGCGTGCCGCGGCCGCGTTGTTGACCACGATGTCGACGCCGGCGAGTTCGTTGAGCGCTGCCGCAGTGAACGCCTGCACGCCCGCGAGCGTGCTGATGTCGCCTTGAATGAAGGTGGCGGCCTTCGGCGTCTCGTCGGTGGCGTTACGCGCCGTGGTAACGACGGTCGCGCCGCCGTCGAGCAGCCGCTGCACGATAGCCGCGCCGATCCCGCGAGAACCTCCCGTAACGATCGCGCGCTTGCCGGCGAACTCGGTGGTGCTGGGCGAAGCAAGAGTTCTGAACATACGGTCCACTATATCGAGTTCTGGACCGAACGTCCAGAAGTTTCGGACCGGGAGTTCAGAACGGCGTATCATAGAGGCATGGCGCGACCACGGAAATTCAACGAGCAAGACGTCATAGTCGCTGCGCGTCGGCAGTTCAACGAAACCGGCTACCACGGCACCTCGGTCGACGATCTCTCCCGCGCGACAGGGCTCAGCAAGGGAAGCCTCTACGGCGCGTTTGGCGACAAGGAGGCACTGTTCCAGCGAGTGTTCGAGGAGTACTGCGCGAGCTCCGAAAAGGGCGCCGCCGCCCGGCTCGAAGGCCCGGAGGACCAGGCGCTCGACCGCCTCCGCAATTGGCTCCGGGCGCCGGAGAGCTACACCGACCGGCGTGGCTGCCTGCTGGCCAAGGCCACGGCCGAACTGGCGTGGGAGAACGACGACATCGCGACCAGGTCGCTCGCGGCGCACGAAACGCTACTCGACAGCTGCCGCCAACTTGTCGAGCAGGCGCAGCGCGCCGGGCACGTGGATCCGGCCGCCGACGCTGAGGTGCTCGGCGGGCTGATCCTCACCACGCATCGCGGGCTCGAGGCGCTCGCCAAGGCGGGGTTCGACACGGAGACCAGGAACCGCATCGCCGACGCCGCGATCGACAGCATCGCACTGCCGGTTTCTTGACCCTGGAGCCGGCAGTTCCCGTCTGCGGCGAGGTGGACCTTGGTGCTCAGTCCTCCGCGGGAGCGGCCGATGGCGTGGTCGTGGGGCTCGGCAGCCGGGGCCCCCTTTTTACGGGCCCCGGCCGCGTTCTGATGCGCGCGGGTGCATGCCCTCAAGGGCCAGGGTGTTGGCCTTCCGGATCCAGGGGCGGGCGGACAGGATGGCGAAGGGCAGCGCGAGTACATCGCCACGCCGTCCTGCCACACCTTGCCGGTGATCTTCCAGTAGCCGGCGGCGAAGTACAGCACGGCCGTCGCGCGGACACCACGATCACGGCGTGGTAGACGATCTCGAACCAGACCGTGGAACGCCCCCACAGGAAGAGGGAGAAGCCCCCGCGCGGCAGCGCGGATTTCGCTGTGGAGATCGAGTTGTAGGAGTCGAGCCCCCACAGGAAGCGACCGAGCAGTGCGGTGGAAAAAGTTGCACGCGGCGGTCGACCGGCCCTTCAGACCTCCCCGCAGGTGGGCATCTCGGCGAAGGACTGAACGGCGCGCTCCCGCACCCCCGCGGTGAGCCTGAAACATCGACACCAGGATCGACGACGTCACATACTGACCCTCGTCGAAATCTGACAACGGGGCCATCTGCGTCCGGGCCTTCCAGGACAGCGACTTCTGCCGCAATCACGATGAGGAATCGCAGTGAACGCACCTACGTCGCCGGCAGTTTGGGTGACCGGCGAGACCATCGACGGCCGGTACCGGGTGATCGGCGAGCTTGGCCGGGGCGGGATGGGCGTCGTGCACCGGGTACGGCATCTCGCCTGGGGCATCGACATGGCGGTGAAGAGTTCGCGGCCCGAGCTGTTCCGGAGCCCCGGCGATCAGGAGCTGTTCGTCAGGGAGGCCGAGGCGTGGGTGTCCCTCGGGCTCCATCCGAACGTCTGCGCCTGCCATTACGTGCGGGTGATCGACGGTGTCCCCCGCGTGTTCGCCGAGTACGTCGACGGCGGCAGCCTGGCCGAGTGGATCGGCGACGGGCGCCTCTACGCCGGGGATGCGCCGCAGGCCCTCGCCCGTGTCCTCGACACGGCGGTCCAAGCGGCCCGTGGGCTCGAGCACGCCCATCGCAGAGACCTGGTGCACCAGGACGTGAAGCCGGCCAACATTCTGCTCGACGGCACGGGCGCCGCGAAGATCACCGACTTCGGTCTCGCCCGGTCCAAGGCCACCACGGCCCCGGCTGACCTCCAACTGACGCCCGATGTCAGCGTGTTGGTGCCGTTCGGCGGCATGACGGTCGGCTACGCGTCCCCGGAGCAGCTCGCGGGCGAGCCCGTCGGGCGGCGCAGCGATGTCTACAGTTTCGCGGTCTCGGTCCTGGAGATGTTCACCGGCGGTGTGCATTGGGCGGCTGGTTCGGTCGCGGGTCTCGCGCTGGAGGAATACCTGGCCGACCCCTCGAACCCGGTCGCGGCGCCGCCGGAAGTCGCCCACCTGCTCCGGCGTTGCCTGCGGCAGCACCCGGCCCACCGGCCGGCCTCGATGGCGGACATCGCGGATGTACTGACCGGGATCTACGAGCAGGCGACCGGCTCGGCGTATCCGCGTCCCACGTCGCAGGCCGCCGATCTGCGCGCCGACGAGCTCAACAACCGTGGCCTGTCGCTCCTCGACCTGGACCGGGCCGCCGACGCCGAACATGCCTTCGACCAGGCGCTCGCGGTCGACCCGCACCACGTCGCGGCCGTGTACAACGGTGGCCTGTTCCAGTGGCGTACGGGGGCGATCACCGATGGGGAACTCGTCGCCCGGCTGGAGGCGATCCCGCGTGGGTCCGGCACGTCCTCCTGGCAGGTGCGGCTGTTTCTGGCCCGGGTCCACCTCGAACGCGGCGACCTCGCGGCGGCACACGACCTGCTCGACGCCCTCGCCCGCGAACGGCCCGACGACACCGACGTACGGGCGGCGCTGCGGGTGACGACCTCCGGAACCGTGGCCGATGCCCGCCACACCGACACCCGCGAATTCCGCGAGCCGTTCGCGCTGCCGTTCGCGCCGGTGAAACTGCTCGCCCGGCACGAGGTGATGGGCTACCTGCCGATCCGGTTCGCTCCCGACGGACGCCTCGCGCTGAGCGGCCACTGGGACGGCGTGCTGCGGCTGTGGTCCACGGCGACCTGCGCACAGCGGTTGGCGGTCAAGGGCCACCCCACGCAGGTGCTCGGCGTCGACCTCACCCCTGACGGCTCGTACGCACTGTCCACGAGCCGCGACGGCACGGTGCAGTTCTGGGATCTCAGGGCGGGCAGGTGTACCCGCGTCATCCGCTCCGCCGCACGCGCCACGGGGTGCCCGGTCAGGTTGAGTGCCGACGGACGCATCGGTGTGTGGCGTGGTGCGGACGGGCGCGTCCAGGTCTGGGAACCGCGGACCGGGACCCGCCGGTGGTCGCTCAGGGCAGCGCTCAAGGACAGCGCCCTGGACGGCTCGCAGTACGAGGTGAGCGCCGACGGGCGCCATGTGCTCACCGCCGAGGAGGACGGGGCGCGGCTGTGGAGCGTGGCCGATGGCCGGTGCCAGGTGCTGGCCGCCGGCTCGGCGACGCATGCGCTGTGCTTCAGTCCCGACGGGCGGATGGTCGCGGTGGCCGGCGAGGACCGGGTGATCCGGTTGTGGGATGTGGGGAACGGCCGGCGGGTCCGTACGTTGCGTACGTTGACGGGGCTGACCGCCGCGGCCGGTCACCTGGCCTTCAGCGACAGTGGGCGGCTGCTGCTGTCCGGTACGACCGGCGACCACACCGTTCAGATCTGGGAGCTGAGCAGCGGCCGGTGTCTGCGGACCTTCACCGCCCACGCGTACGGAATGCACCACGTCGGATTCCCCGACAGCGACGACCGGTTCGGCGCTTCCGTCGGCGGACACCCCGAACTGCCCATGCATCGCTGGCGTTTGCCCGATACCGAATACACCGCCGAGCCGCACCTGATCAAGCCGCGCGAGTACGCGGAGGTCAGCCGGCTCGGCGGACTGGCCGAGGAACTGCTCGCCGAAGCACGCCAGGCGATGTCGAACGGCCGACACCGGTCAGCCTTCGGCCTGTTGACCCGCGCACGCGAGATCCCGGGATACGAGCGCGCGCCCCAGGTCCTGGCCGCCTGGCACGAACTGGGCCGCTCGGCGCGCCACGTACGGCTGCGCTCCGCCTGGTCGCGGCCACTGGACGCCGGCCACCTCTCCTTCGGCGCCATCACGGCGATCGGTGTCGCCGCGGATGTCCGGCTCGCCGTCAGCGGGCAGAGCGACGGCACCGTACGGATGTGGGATCTGGACAGCGGCGCGTGCACGCACGTCCTCAACGATCACCCGGGCAGGGTGGGCGGGGTGGCGTTGAGCGACGACGGTCGGCACGTCCTGTGCGAGGGCACCAAGCCACTCGCGATCATTCGGCGGCGACTGGCAGACGGCGAGTGCCGTCGGCTGACTCCGGACTGGGACATGAGGCGGACCATCAGGTTCACCGGCGACGGAAGGTACGCCTGGTTCGGCGGCGGCGACGGTGTCCTGCGCCGATGGGACCTGGACGACGACCGCTGCGTCGCGACGATCACCCGGAACGGCCCGGTCAACGTGATCTCCACGTCCGCGGACGGGCGGCTCGCGGCGGTCGGCGACTCGGGCGGCGTGCTCCGGCTGCTGGATCTTGACACCGGAGCCTGCCTGCGGACCTGGACCGGCCCCCGGGAACCGATCCTGTCGGCGTGCCTGAGCGCCGACGGCCGCCTGGCCATGTCCACACACCAGGTCATGTCCTCGGGCGCCAAGGACGAACCGATCCGGCTGTGGGACGCCGGTTCCGGGCGGTCCGTACGCGAGTTCACGGGGCACGAGGGCTGGGTCTCCGCCGTGCGGTTCACCCCCGACGCCCGGTTCGCCTTCTCGGCCGGCCACGACAGATCCGTACGGATGTGGGAGGTCGCCACCGGCCGATGCCTGCACGTGCTCGAAGGGCACCAACAACGCATCCGGCACCTCGAACTCACCCCCGACCTGCGCAACTTGGTCTCGGCGGGAGACGACGGCATCCGGCTCTGGGACCTCGACTGGGAGCTGGTGGCCGACTGAGCGGAGCGGGATGCGTACTGTCCGACGCCGCGGACGGCACGCTCACGTTCACCGTCCCGTCCCCCGAAGCCCTCCCCTCACACAAGGAGACGATCCTCTGTGACGCCCTCGGCCACCGTCACGCTCACCCTCGTCGAGGGCCGGGTGAAGCCCGGCGCGTACGTCTTCGAGGAGCGCACCACCTGCGTCCTCGGCCGCTCCACCGACTGTTCGCCGCGACTGCCCGACGACTCCGACCACAAGACCGTCTCCCGCCACCACTGCCTGCTCGACATCAACCCGCCGGACATCCGCATCCGCGACTTCGGCAGCCTCAACGGCACGTACGTCAACGGCGAGAAGATCGGCCAGCGGCGCCGCGGCCTCACCCCCGAGGAGGCCGTCGCGGATTCCTACCCCGAGCACGACCTCAAGGACGGCGACCGGATCCGCCTCGGTGACACTGTGTTCCGCGTCGACATCACGCGGCCGCAGGTCGCCACGCTGAGGCTCGCGCGCTGCGCCAAGTGCGAGCGCGAGCTGGGCGACGAGGCGGGCGGCCGCCCCGGCGAGTTGTTGTGCGCCGCCTGTCAGGCCCGGCCCGACGCCGTGCTCAAGCTGCTGCTCGAGCTGGCGCACGGCGGCCGCGCCGACCTCAAGGCCATCCGCGGCTACTCGGTGATCCGGGAGCTCGGCCGTGGCGGCATGGGCGCGGTGTACCTGGCCCGGCACCAGGCCACCGGCGTCGAGGTGGCGCTGAAGGTGATGCTGCCGAAGGTGGCGGCGAGCGAGACGGCGCGCGCCCGGTTCCTGCGCGAGGTGGCGCTCACCCGGGCGATGAAGCATCCGCACGTCGTCGCGCCGCACGACGCGGGCTTCGGATACGGGACCTTCTATCTGACAACCGAGTTCTGCACCGGCGGCAGCCTGGACCGGCTCGTCGCCGAACGCGGCGGGCGGCTTCCGGTCGAGGAAGCGGTGCCCATCGCGGTGCAGGCGCTCAAGGGCCTGGAATACGCGCACGGGCAGGGTGTCGTCCACCGCGACCTGAGCCCTCCAACATCCTGCTGCACCGGGAGACCGACGGCTCGACGACGGCGAAGATCGCGGACTTCGGCATCGGAAAGGCATTCGACCAGGCGGGCCTGAGCGGGCTGACACGCACCGGCACCACGGCCGGCAAGCCGATGTTCATGCCGCGCCAACAGGTCATCGACTTCCGCAAGGCCACCCCCGCCGTGGACGTCTGGGCATTTGCCGCCTGCCTCTACCACACGCTGACCGGAAGGACCCCGCGCGATTTCCCGCGCGCCAAGGACCCCTGGCAGGTCGTCCTGCAGAAGCCGGCGATCCCGATCCGCCGCCGCGACCCGGCCATCCCGCGACGCCTCGCGGAGGTCATCGACACGGCGCTGCGGGAGCACCCCGAGATCGGCTGCGCGAGCGCGGCGGAGCTGCGCGGGGCGCTGGAGCGGGCGGGACGGTGAGCCGTCGAAGCCACGTCGCTCTCCAAGCACGTCCCCAACAAGGCCGCGATCGAACAGCGGCATCCTCCAGCGCGTCTTCTCCGGCATCACCATCCCCGGCCGCGGCCAGCCCTGGACCGAACGCCTCCGCGCCATCGGGCACCGAATCCACCACGCGCTCAGCACACACCCGATCGTCGTCACCCTCATCACGACCGGCACCACCAGCCCACGCACCACCGAAGCCCTGCGTCCGGTCGAGGAACTACCCGCCGCACTCCACGACGCCGGCTTCGGAGTCCGTAAAGGCGCCAGCCGGTGGTGCGATGCCGTCGGCCGCCTCCGACGAGCAGCTCGTCGCGATGCTGGTCCTCGCTCATGACGCCTTCTCTGCCCGCCCCGTACGTGCCGTCGCTGTTCGCGGCCAGGCACGGTCCGACGACGGTCAGGCGCGGGCGGGCGGGAGCTGAGAAGCGCAGCGCCCAGTGGGTCTGAGAACAAGCCGCCCTCCACACTGTTTGGTGGCACCGATTTCACAGCGCGCCAACTGGTCCTAAAATGTGTTGGCTTAGGACCGACGGGGGGAGGTTGACGAGCGTGGAATCGGCGCTATTTGTGATCGCCTTGCTGTGCTGGTTGATCTACGTACTGTTCGTGTGGATCCGCGGAGTGGTGCACCGGCGGCGGCTGCCGGAGCCGACGGTCGCGCCGAGCCAGTTGGAGATCTATCAGGGGCAGGTATTCCGCGAGATATGCCGACGGGCGGCGAACCCGGGGCGGCGCGTGATGATGACCGACTACTTTGCCGAGCGAGGATGGAACCGGGCGGACGTCATGCGCATCCTGGCCGAGCTGCTCAAGCACAAACTGATCGACGTGGAGGGTTGGCGGTTCGGTAGCTACAGCGTGACGCACAAGGGCTGGACCGAGTACGAGGGCAAGTTCATCTGGACAGGAGGCGAAGGGGTGCACATCTCCACTGGACCGGGCGGCTTCATCGTGGCGAACGTCAACAGCCATCATTCGGTGGCCCACGGCGGCTACGGCAACCGGGCGAACGCGCCTGACATTCCCCACCAGCAACTGATCGACGCCCTGCGCACGGACGCGGACACCGCGACGTCCGATGAGGCGGTAAGGGCGCGGGAGTACGCCGACGACCTGGCCGCGGCCGTCGAGGCGCAGGATGCCGACAGGACGGCTCGCATCCTCGGAAGAATCAACGCCCTCCTGTCCACCGCTACGGCTGCCTTCACCCTGGCCCGCGGACTACTGCCATCCGGCTCGTAGCGGAACGGATCTGCATCGAGGCCGCGGCATCACCAGCAACGGCACCGTCTACACCCCTGGTCAGGCCCAGCAGCCCTACCAGTGATCCGAGAAGGTCACCAGACGCCGGGGCCGCCGCCGCGCCATCGACCAGTTGGGATCGTCCAGCCGGGCATCCTCGGCGACGGCGCGCCGCAGGAACGCCTCGACATCGGCCGCCTCCCCGAGCGAGCCCGGCGATCTCACCGCGGATCGGGGCCGGGCGCCGAGCTCGGGCAACCGCGGCCGTCCACCGCACGGCCGCGGCTGTTTCGGTCTCGGCGTGGGTCGACTTCGTCGCGGTGGCGACCGCGTCCGCGCCGTTCGGGTTCGCACGGAACCAGCGATGGTTCTGCTCGGTCGCGTACGCCCGTCGCGCCTTCGCCTCGGCTTCCTCTGCCCGGCCCAGCATCTCCACGGCGCACCGCCGGTACTGCGGCGCCTGTGCCGTTCCCGCAGCGGGCCCGCGGGGACCGCCCACGTGGTCGTGCGAGGCGAAGGGGAACCGGCCATCGGCCCGCTGCTGGACGCGGTGCGCGACAGCGGTGTGGAAGCGGTGCCCGGGATCGTCACGCACTCCGGGCCCGGACCGGCGCCCCGGATGATGCACAGCATCGACCTGCCCAGACCCGCCCGAGATCTGACGCGCCACCGCAGCCGGTACTTCATCGGAGAACTCGACCCCTGCGCCTCGATCGAGTTCACTCGCGGCTCTCCCTGGGACTGCTCGTTCCGCTCCGCGCAACATCCGCAAGTGGCGGGCGAGGACCTGGCGACCGATCCTTGCGCCGGCGCCGGCGCAAGAATGGCGCATCGGCTCCTCCTCAGCTCTCGCCGTGGAATACCGCGCACACGCGGTCGTGGTCGGAGACGGGAGCCATGTGACCGGCTCCTTCGATGGTCAGGACCCGGGCACCCCGCGACTTCGCCGTGGCAGCCGTGGCGGCGAAGAAGGGAGAGGCGCCGAACCGTACATACGTTGTCGGAGGGTCCGTGTATCGCGGCATGGGGGTGCACAAGGGTTCCTCGTGGGTGGCCCGGTTCATCGGTGTGGCCCGCGAGGTGACCCATCGCAGTCCGGCCGGGTCGAGCCCCATGGCCTCGAAGCCGAAGGGCGGAACCAGCCACGGCTCCGTCGTCGGCCGCGATGCCGCCGCGGCGGCGAACGCGTCACGGAGCCCGGGCTGGATGTCGAAGGCCGCCTGGCCTGGCCTGGGAAGATACGCGTCAAGGTAGACGAGCCGCCGGACGCGGGCCGACCGCCGGTACGCGACTCCGGTGATGACCATGCCCCCGTAGCTGTGGCCCGCAAGGACCACGTCGGTGAGAGCGTGACGGTCGATCAGCCCAACAATGTCGTCGATGTGTGTGTCCAGTCCCACGTGTGGGCCTGCTGCGGTCAGCGAGGGGCAGTGGACGGTGTGTCCGGACGCCCCTAACCCGGCGGCGACCGGCTCCCAGACCCAGCCGCCCAGCCACGATCCGTGCACCAGGACGAAAGTGGCCATCACTGCCGCCCTTCGGCCCTGGCGGCCCACGAGGAGCGGATGCCCCGCAGGATCCACTTCAGTCGATCATCGGGGATGAAGAAGCCACCGACCCCGGAGGAGAACAGCACGTCGTGGACCCGCTGCGAGGTCTCTGCCAGGCGCACTTCGAAGTCCTCGCCGTCCCGCGGCCGCGCGGGCAGCAGGATGACGATGGTGTCGTCCCGCTCCTCGACGACCTCGACGGCGAAGTCCTCGCACGGGCGGTAGCCGGATTCCTCGCAGAGCACCCGCTTCGGGTCGGCGAGCATCCTGGCACGGTAGGTGGGGTCGTTGACGATCCGCAGGGTGTGGGCGGTGCCGGCGTCAACTGTCATCGCTGCTCCTCGCATCGGTGGCGGGATGGGACCGGTGGAAGCCGCGGCGCATGGCCAGTAGCCCGGCCTTGAGCCGCTCGGGCAGAACCCAGACGAACATGTCGCCGCTGCCCCACTGGTCCATGAGGTTCACCGCCTCGCGTTGGTCCGGCTCACCGGGCTTTCTCGCGGGCGGGACGACGTAGTAGAGAGTGTCGCGTTTCTGCAGTTTGACCTGCACCGTGATGCCTGGTGGCACCATCACACCCAGCGCTGCCAGAGCGGGGCCCGGATCGCGTTCCAGCTGCTCGGCGAGGGCCGGGTCTGCCCAGGCGCGACGAGTGAGCGCTGCTTCGAGATCCTCCTCGGCCGCCCTTCCAACGCTCGGCGGCCCACTCGGCGTCGCGGCCGGAACCAGGCCGACCGCGGCGACCACCTGGACCTCGACCAGATAGTCAGGGGCGAAGAGCGCCGACACGCCCACCAGCGTGCTGGCCGGTGTCCGCACCGTTCCGGCCCGCAGCGGTTCGAAGATCGCGGGCAGTAGCTCTGGGGTGTAATCGACGACGAAGACGG
Organism: Streptomyces yongxingensis; assembly: GCF_055597465.1. Taxonomy (NCBI): domain Bacteria; kingdom Bacillati; phylum Actinomycetota; class Actinomycetes; order Kitasatosporales; family Streptomycetaceae; genus Streptomyces; species Streptomyces yongxingensis. The sequence goes on along the minus strand of NZ_CM145717.1, from coordinate 8,833,302 downwards.
TCTCCTGGACGATGTCGTCCCGGGTGGCGCCGACCGAGGCGAGCGCCGCGTCGAGATTGCGGGCGATCTGTGCGGCCTGGGCCGCGTGGTCGCCCGGTCCGACAGGCCGTCCCTCGCTGTCCGAGGCGACCTGACCGGACAGGTGCACCAGCCGGACGTCTTCGACGGTGACGATCTGGGTGATGGCGTCGGACGGGTTGTACACGCCCGGGGGGTTGAGACGGGTCACGGTCACCGGGTGGCCACCCCTTGCGTTGCGCCGGCCCAGGCTGCGAGGGCGGTGACCCGCTCGGCGCGCCGGGCGTCCGGTTCAGTGCCGCGAGTGGCCCAGGCGATGTGCCCGTCGGGGCGGACAAGCACCTCGGTGACCCCGTCCAGTTCCGGATGGCCGTCGTGCTCGGTGACGGTGACGGCGGTGACCCGCGAGTCCCACCCGGCGTCGACGGTCTGCCCCAAGCCGGCGTCTCCGGCGAGGCCGAGGAGGACGAAGCGGCCCCGGGAGAACAGCTCGTAGGCCCGTGTCGCCGCCGACGGGGCGTCGATGAGCCCGATGTCGGGCATCCGCCGGCCCACCAACGGGTCGGCGGCGTGGCCGTCGCTGTCCGAGTAGCTGGTGGCGAGTGCGGAAACCTGGCCGGCGATGCGGCGATTGACCTCCGGGATGCGCAGCAGTTCGTCCAGCAGGCCGCGCAGGGCGGCGGCGGGGCGGTGATACTGCGGGACGAGCGTCAACTCCGCGAGCAGGGTCTGCACCTCGGTGTTCTCGGTGACGGCTCGCCCGACCGGCCGGCGTTCGGCGTCGTAGCTGTCCAGCAGACCGGGTGGCGCCCAGCCGTTTGTCTCGGCGGCCAGCTTCCACCCCAGGTTCATGGCGTCCTGGAGACCGGTGTTCAGCCCTTGGCCGGCCGCGGGGAAATGGATGTGGGCGGCATCGCCCGCCAGGAGAACGCGGCCACGCCGGTAGCTGTCCGCGAGGCGGGTGGCGTTGCCGAAGCGCGACATCCACCGCGGCTCGGCGACCCCGAGGTCGGAGCCGCAGATCCTGGTCAGCGACGTACGGAACTCCTCCAAGGACACGGGCACACCGCTGGGGATACGCATCCGCTCCGGATCCAGGTACACCAAACGGGTCAGTCCACCGTCCAAGGGCGCCACCAGCACGCCGAGCGCCCGCGCCCGGTCGAGCGCGGCCGGATCGGGATCGACCACCGCGAAGTCCCCGAGTACCCCGCTCAAGGTCTCGTCGACACCTGGGAAGGCGATACCGGCGGCCTCGCGCACCCCGCTGCGACCGCCGTCGCACCCGACGACATACCGCGCACACAGGGTCTCGGCGCGGCCGCCCGGTCCGCGGACCTGCACCTCGACGCCGTCCGCGTCCTGGCGGAGACCGGTGCTCTCATAGCCGCGGGTGATCTCCACCCCCAGCTCCAACGCACGCTCCTGGAGGAGGAATTCGGAACGCGCCTGGGGAAGGAACAGGGTGTAGCCGTGCCGGCTGTCGAGCGCGGCAAAGTCGAGCTGGGTGTCCAGGCCCGCGAAGTGCCAGCTCGGCACCGTACGGCCGAGCGCGAGGAATCGGGGCGCGAGGCCGCGCAGGTCCATCAGTTCCACACTGCGCGGATGCAGGGTCAACGCACGGGAGTCTCGCTGCGGCTCGGTGCGCCGCTCGATGATCCGCGTGCGGACACCTGCCAGCGCCAGCTCGCAGGCGAGCATCAGGCCGGTCGGTCCGGCACCGACGACGATCACATCGGCATGCATAGGCAGGGCCTTCCATTTAGTGAACAACGTTCACGAGAACGCTGTTCACTATAGTGGGGTCCATGAGTTCCACGTCAAGTCCCGGCCGAGGCAGGCCCGCCCGGCTCGACCGGTCGAGCACCGTCGACACCGCCCTGCAACTGCTGGACTCCCTCGGCCTCGACGACCTGACCATGCGCCGCCTGGCCGACTCCCTGGGTGTGCAGGCCGGGGCGCTGTACCGCCACTTCGCCACCAAGCAAGACCTGCTGACCGCGATGGCCGAACGGATGCTGGCCGACATCCCTGTCCCCCGCGAGAACAGCGACTGGGATGAGCGCCTGGCCGACCTGGCCCGAGCGATGCGCACGGCCCTGCTCACCCACCGCGACGGCGCTCGTGTATTCGCTGGTACGCACTCGACAGGGGCGCACACTCTGCGCTTCTCCGAAACCGTCACCGGCGTGCTGCGCGAGGCGGGCTTCACCAATGAGGACGCGGCTCGTACCCTGATGGCGGTGGCCAACTTCACGGTCGGCCATGCCCTGGAGGAACAGGCCGCCCTCCGGCCCGGCGACGAAGCGGACGCGGACCCCGAACGCCTGCGCCAGGCTGTGGAGTCCGGGTCGTTCCCCCACCTCGTCGCCGCCTTGCCCACCCTCACCAGCACCGACTTCACAGCCCACTTCGAATTCGGCCTGCACCTGCTCATCCAGGGCCTACGGGCGCTCAACGAATCCGGCACACGGCGGTGCCCAGAAAGCGCCCGACCGTGACGCGAGGGCCTGCCCCTCCCCGGGCCCTGAACCGCCAGGCGCGGTGCTACTGGCTCAGCTGATGGTGGTCCCGCACGGCACGGTGGTGAACAATCACGCTCCCTTCGGCCCAGACGGTCCTGGGCCTCTCCGACGGCGACCTGCGCTTGCCGAGAATGTCATCCGCCCTGGTCGGAAGCCTGCACCTGGACTGGCGGTCGTCGGCCTCGTCGCTCACCGGCATCCAGATGCCGAGAATGAACTTGATCATGGAAAGGTGGGTGCAGACCTGCAGACACGAGCTCCTGGACCGGACCTTGATCTGAAACCAGCGCCACCTCCTCCACGCCCTGCGAGCCCTCGCCCTGCTGACGCCACGACCGCCTTGGCGGCATCCTCCACGAATACAGACATGCCGCGTGACCTGCACGGACAAGATATTCGGCAAGCACAGGGTCAAATGCCATCCAGGCCGGATACATCAACGACAAGACGCTTCGCAGTGCTCGTCGACCGCCATGTCAAGCACGCACACATCGGTGCCATATCCTCGCTCGCCTGGCACACTTTTTCTTCTGACAAGTCTCCGCAAACGTGCTCGCTACGGCGCTCCAGAGCCGACTACGGCGCTCGCGCCCTGGGAGTGCCCTATCTGCCGGCAGACGCCAAGGGGCTTTACTCCCCCTCGGCGCTGGCCGTCCGCGGCGACCAGGACGCCCGCACGCGGCCTGCCTGCGGAAACCTACCCGGAAAGATCACCCACAGTCCCCCGCTCCCCTGTCGTATGGGGAGCGCGACTCCGCGCTCCCACCCCGGAAAGGGGGTCGGGAGCCGACAAGGGCCCTTATGCCTCTTGATGTAGAGAGCATCCGAATCCGATGGGGTGATCGCAGGGGCCTACGGTTGACGACGGCGCACGAGATCTCTGTACTGCGCCGTAGGTCTACCGGAACGGGTGACGGATGAATCGGACACCGTTGACGCGTCTGCGAGTTGGGAGCACGAGGGCTCCCACTTACTCCCAGCCCGGAAACGGTTAAGACCGCCCCCCGCTACCCACGAAAACGGCCTCCGACCTGCGAAAACGCTGGTCGGGACGACAGGATTTGAACCTGCGACCCCTTGCCCCCAGTCACGCGGCAACTCTACGTGCCGATCCGTACCGCACCGTAGCGCGACGGCTTGCGGAGCGGACAGGAGTCTCCCACGGCTACCGCGCCCGCACGGTAGGGTACGACGAGCAAACCCTGCACTGGAGGTCATCGTGAGTGCGCAGCCAGACGGCCCGTATGGACCCCTGATCCCCATGCCCGACCTCACCCCTGACGCACTGCGCACGGCTGTCGCCCGGATCGCTCCCAGCAGAGTCCCTGCGCTCACTCAGCACCTGTTCGAGGCGACTACAAACGCACAGCAGACACAGAGCCTCGCGCCCCTGCGGGCTTTCGTCCACTCATGGGCCGTGTTCGTCGCCATCGAGCGGCACCCGGAACGCGCCGCCCGCCTCCGTGAACTCGAGCAGATCGTCGATATGGCCGAACAGGACCCGACGGCGGCCATCCATGAAATTCGGCAGATCCGGAAGGCCGCGGAGGCCGAGGCGGGGCTGTGACCGACTGGACCTGGGAGTACAACCCGAGTCAGGAGTACGTCGCCGACGGACTTGCGCCAGGTGTCGTAGCAGAGGTCGAGCGACTGGCGACCGAACTCGCCGCGCTTGGAGTCGACGCGGCAAAGGTGGGTCGGCCCTTCGACCGAGAAGGCGGACTCCGAGAATTCGACATTCTCAGCGGACGCGGCTTCATCAGCTTCCTCTCAGTACCACGCCATCACTGCATCTATATCTGCAACGTCACCTGGTACGGATGACGTTGCTCTAGTTCCAGCGCTGTTGTTGAGGTCTGTGGGGCTCGGTTATTCATCGCTGCTGGTCAAACGCTCCGCCCCGGCGTGCAGAAGCCGCAACCAGGTGTGGATGATCGTATCGCTTCTGTACCTGGTGACTCGACGTCTTCTCTCCGTCCCGGCGGGCGGTGCTTGTACCGCGGGACACTGCCCTTGCCGGAAACCTCATCCGTCCTGGTGGGAGCCGGTGCATCGGTGTGGGTGCCGGAAAATATGTCACCCGAGACGACCTGCGGCTTCGGATCTGCCAGAGCGCAGGAGCTGACGGGTGCTGCGGCATCATGCTGGGTCGTGGCGATACGTCTGATCTATCAGCTCGCGTGTCAGCTCTTCCGGTGGCTTGCACTGCCGGCCCGGTCGAGTGCGGCGAAAGACGTCGAGATCTTGATGCTCCGGCACCAGCTCGGTGTCGCGCAACGCACCCAGCCACGGCCTCAATTTTCCTGGAGCGATCGGGCCGTCATGGCAGCGCTGCTCCGGATGGTGAACAAGCAGCAGCGTGCACGGCTGGTGCTGCTGGTCACTCCACGGTCGGTCCTGCACTGGCACGCACGTCTCGTGGCCCGGAAGTGGACCTATCCACACCGCCGTCCGGGCCGACCACCGAAGCCGGAAGCACTGCGGCAGCTCAAAGCCCAGGCCTCCGCCATCGTGGCCACCGACCTCTTCCACATCGACACGGTCTTCCTGCGGCGCTGGTTCGTGCTGTTCTTCATCGACCACGGCACCCGCCGCGTGCACATCGCCGGCGTCACCCGGCACCCGACCGGCCCCTGGATCACCCAGCAAGCGCGGAACTACCTCATGGACCTCGGTGACCGCGCAGAGTCGATCAAGTCTCTCACCCGGGACCACGGCGCCTACTTCACCGACAGCTTCGACGCCGTCTTCCAGGCGATCGGCATGCACGTCATCCCGACACTGCCCCAGGTGCCCCGGATGAACGCCGTCACGGAACGCTGGATCGGATCATGCCGACGCGAGGCAAACCACCGCATCCTGATCACCGGAGAGCGCCATCTGCGCCTCATCGTCGGCGAGTACGCGGAGCACTACAACACACACCGGCCGCATCGATCCCTCGGACAACGGGCACCAGACCGACTCACCGACCCCGAGCCGCCCATCGCCAGGGACCACACTCGCATCAGTCGACGCGATCGACTCGGCGGCCTTATCCACGAATACTCGCGGTCGCATAGGGTGACACAGATTCTGGCCCCCACAGGGCCGCCGACATTGTCAGACGACTGGCCGGATGGCGTAGGCGCCAGGTGCCAGCGGGTGAACGCAGGTGCTCAGGAGGACCACGGCTCGGCATACATCCCCGCATGAAGAGCTGGAAGATCCTCCGCAACTGCCGCCTGAAAGGCGACGGCGTCCACCACGCCATGCTCGGCATCGCCCGCTTGCACAACCTCACCCTCGCCGGGTAACCGGAAAACCCGCAGGCCATCCAGCAGGCAAGTGATCATTTACTGGACAGCGCTTACTCGCCGACGGCTCCGTCGATCGCCTCGCGCAGTAGGTCGGCGTGGCCGTTGTGCCGCACATACTCCTCGATCATGTGGGTGAGGACGTAGCGGAGCGAGATGGTCACGCCGCCACAGTTGACGGTGTCGCCGAGGGAAGCGAAGCGCTCGATGGAGACCGCGGCTGTTCACCGTTCACCGTTCACCGTTCACCGTTCACCGAACGATGATGGCAAGGACCCCCTCCCGCGAGCCACCCCTCGTGCCAAGAGCCGGATACCAACGCCCAGCCACCCCTTTGCCATCCGGTGACCTTGGTTGCTGCGGGGCGGGGCGGCACGACTGAGGGCGGCCCCGATCTGACCGGATCGGCGACCGCCCTCACGCTGCGGTCACTCAGAGAGTAGAGAGCTGGGACAGCGAGGCTCGACCCCCGCGCGCGGCCGGCCGGTCGGCAAGGGTGAGCCTGCGGCGTTTGCGAGGCTGATGCGACTGCTGGCACAGGTGACCACGGCGATCGCTGCGCAGGACAGCGGTCACGAGAGGACTTCCCCCAAGCAGGGGTAGTCGGTGTAGCCGCGGTGGTCGCCGCGGTAGAACGTGGTCTCGTCAGCCTCGGCGAGCGGCGCGCCGAGGCGGAGGCGGTGCACGAGGTCGGGGTTGGAGATGAACAGCGTCCCGAACGAGAGGATGTCCGCCAGCCCGTCGTCGACCAGGCGCAGTTGCCGGGGGCCGGCGGGCCAGTCGTGGTGGGTCTCGTGCGGATTGAGCATGAACACTCCTGCCCAGTGCTCCCGCAGTTTCACCGTGAGGTCGCGGTGGCCCGGAAACTCGAATACGTGCAGGTAGGCCAGGTCGCGTGGCAGACCGTCGACCAGGGTCAGGTAGAGCTCGTGCAGGTTCGGCTCGTCGAGGCCGAACGCGGTGCAGCCAGGGGAGATCCGCAGTGCGAGCCGCTCGGGTCCGATGCGCGCGGCGACGGCATCAACGAGGTCGAGCGGGAACCGGACGCGCCCGGCGACGCTGCCGCCGTAGCGGTCGGTGCGGCGGTTGGCGTTGCCGGAGAGGAACTGCTGGATGAGGTAACCGTAGCCTCCATGCAGTTCGACACCGTCGAACCCGGCGTCGATCGCGTTCGCGGCCGCATCGGCGAAGTCGGCGATGGTATCCGCGACGCCCTGCACGGTCAGAACTCGCGGTATCGGGTACGGCTTGCGCACGGCCGGTTCGCCGCCGTGGACGCGCACGACGCCTTCGGCGGCACACGCGGACGGCGCGAGCGGGTGCAGCCCGCCGCCGAGGAGTTCGGGGTGGCTGTTACGGCCGGCGTGCATGAGCTGTGTGTAGATCCGGCCGCCCGCGTCGTGCACGGCTTCGGTGACCGGGCGCCAGGACACGACCTGCGCCGTGTCGTGCAGGCCGGGGGTGTCGGTGTAGCCCTGGCCGACACGACTGGGCTGGGCGGCTTCGGCGACGATCAGCCCGGCGGTCGCGCGCTGCCGGTAGTACTCGGCCATGAGCGGGGTCGCTGACAGGCCGTCGCCGTAGGCGCGGCGGCGGGTCAGCGGGGCCATGGCGACGCGGTTGGGCAGGGTAAGCGGTCCGATGGTGATCGGGTCGAACGCGTTGGGCATCGGGGGTTCTTTCTCGGAGCGATGTATTTTCGTGCCCCGCCACAATCCCCTCGCGCTGAGCTCCGCGGCAGAAACACCGCCCCAGTGGGCGCTATTCCGACATGAAGAGCCTCGTACGCGGCGCTATCCGACGATCGGAGACGCCCCCTTGACCACCCGCATACTCGGCGCGGTCTCCACCGACAGCAGCCCGGGCAATGCCGCCACCGGGCCAGTCAGGTACTCGTACAGCGCCGTGCCAGTGGGGCACTGCACGCTCGCGTACAGGTTGGACACACCGGTGGTGGCAGCCGCGAAGCTCACCTGCGGATGCTCCGCCAGCGCCTCACCCGCAGCCGCCAGCTCACCCGGTGCGACCGTCAGCCACAACCCCGCCGACGTCCACGACCCCAGCAACGCCGGGTCGACATCGACGTCGAAGTACACCACCCCGCCCGAGCGCAGCTCCGCCAGCCGCCGCCGCACAGTCGTCTGCGACCAGCCCGTCGCCGTGGCCAGCGACCGGAACCCGGCCCGCCCGTCCAGCGCGAGCGCCTCCAGCAACGCGTTGTCCTCCGTCGACAGTTCCACCGGCCCGGTCACGCATTTCGCCGTCGGCGGCGACAGTTGCGCGCACTGCTCCGCCGTGAGCGGCCCGTTCTTCGTCAGCGGACTCTCACTTCCACCGAAGAACGAGTGCAGCACGCGGTGCGCACTCACCCCGGTGACCCGGGGCGTGCGGGGCAGGCGAGACAGCACGATCGACTCCGCGGCCGGCGTGTCCGTCACCGCCTGAACCATGCACAGGACCTCCGCGCCGCCCGAGGCGATCTGCACCCACGACGTCTCCGCCTGCTTCGCCAGCGCTCGCGCGAGCCCAGCCACCGCCTCCGGTACGCACCGCACCCGCACCAGCCACAACTGCCGCCCCACCGACTCCGGCCACACCGCACCGATCACCCGGACGCCCGCCTCGTTCCGCAGCCGCGCGTACCGGCGCGCCACTGTCTGGTCCGAAACCCCCAGCACCGCACCGACCAGCGAGAACGCGACCCGCCCATCGATCTGGAGCGCCTGCAGCAGCCCGCGTTCGACCGCGTCCAACATGTGTCCCGTCCTACCGGTCCGACTCATCCGGCGCGCCCCGTGTGCTCCCCGTACCGGCCACGCCCGATGGGCTCCGCTAACTACGTATCAGGGTTAATGCCCCAGTCTCAACACGTTGAGACTGGCCTGGTGGTGACGTGTCAAGGGGTTGAACGACGCATCTGCCTACCTACTTACGGCTCCTGGCTGAACTGGATCGAGTCCGAGTTCGCCGCGCTGCGCTGCTTCGCTCTCTCAATGGCGTAGACCACCAAACGCACGACGAGCAGAACGCCGCCATCGCCGCCCACATCCGCTGGTACAACGCCGGCGCCGAGCCGAAGAACCGCTTCGCACCCGGGAACGTATCCGAGGGTCAGGTCACCAGGGCACGACCCCGTTGTCATCGAACAGTTGGCCGGTCGGGCCGTCGTCCGGCAGGGTCGCCAGCTGGATGGCGATCGCCGCGCCCTGCTCGGGGGTCTGGGTCCCGCTGAATCCGTTGAGGTCGGTGGCCACATAACCGGGGCAGGCGTTGTTGATCAGGATGTTGGTGCCGCTCAGCTCCTTGGCGTACTGGATGGTGACGGCGTTGAGGCAGGTCTTCGTCGGCGCGTAGCCCCCGCTGATCCCCCCGAGGTCGACGCCGGGCGTGGTCTGCAGGGTCAGGGAGCCGACGTGGCTGGACTGGTTGACGATCCGCGGGTGTTCCGAGCGGCGCAGCAGCGGCAGCATCGCGTTGGTGACCCTGATGACGCCGATGACGTTGGTCTCCACCAGTCGCCGCACGGTCTCGAGGTCGATGGTCGTGGGTTCCTCCGGCCAGCCGCCGGCCACGCCGGCATTGTTGACCAGTACGTCCAGCCGCCCCGCACGCTCCTCGATCAGCTGGACCGCGGCGGTCACGCTCTCGTCGTCGGTCACGTCCAGGGGTACGCCGAAGGCGTCGGCGCCAGCCGCGCGCAACTTCGCCACGGCGTCCTCCCGGCGCTGCTCGTCCCGGGCGCCGACACCGACGCTCCAGCCCCGCGCACCCAGCCCGGCCGCGATCTCGTACCCGATCCCCTTGTTCGCGCCAGTGACCAGCGCGATCGTCTTCTCGCTCATGACAGCGAGCATGCTCGTACTGCGGCCGGGCACCAACACCCTCTCGGCAGTGCAGCGATACCCGGTCGGTATTGATCTGCCGTCTGCCGTCATTAGCCTGGACTCATGGAACTACGCGAGCTGCGGTACTTCGTCGCCGTCGCCGAGGAACTGCACTTCGGCAGGGCTGCCCAGCGCCTCGGGATGGCCCAGCCGCCCCTGTCCCGCGCGATCACCCAGCTCGAACGGCGGCTCGGAACCACACTGCTGGAACGCACCAGCCGCAAGGTCACGCTCACCGCCGCCGGAGACGTGCTGCTGGCCGAATCACGCGCGATCCTCAGCGCGGTGACCGCGGCTGAGCGGCGTACCCGTCGGGCCGCGACAGCGCACCCCAGCCTGGTCCTCGCCGTGAAGTCCGGCACCACTGGCGAACTGCTGACGAAACTGCTCGACGCCTACGCCGCGGAACCCGGCGCAGCCACCGTCGAGCTGCTGCTCTGCGAGGCACACCAGCACCAGCTGCTGCTGCGGGACGGGCAGGCCGACGTAGCTCTGCTGCACCTGCCCTTCGACTCAGCAGCCGGGCTCGACACCGAAACCCTGTACAGCGAGGGACAGGTCGCGATCCTGCCGGCCTCACACCCGCTCGCCAGTCGCTCTCAGATCCGGATGGCCGACGTCACCGCGCTGCCAGAGCTCCCGATGGCGCGCTGGCCCAGTCCCAGCGGCAGCTACCCAGAGGGACCGGGCGCAGAGGTACGGAACCTGACACAGCTCTTCCAGCTGATCGCACTCGGCCGTACCACCGTGGTCATTCCCGAGTCAGCCGGCGCCGACCTGCGCCGGGACCTCGCCGCCGTACCGGTCCTGGACGCTCCGCCCGTGACAACGGCGATCGCCTGGCCGCCGCACAGCCGCCTTCGCACAGTTGCTGACCTGATCCGCGTGGCAACACGTCTTTGAGCCCGGACGAGGAGGGCGGCCACCCAACGACAGCCCCGATCAAGCAACTGGCAGCTCTACGCTCCTGCATCAGCGAGGTGGTGTCCTTGGCTGTCTGGAACTGGGCGGAGATCGCCACCACGATCGCCCGGCGCAGCCGCACCGGATCCTTCGCCGTCCGGCTGATCCGCTGCAAGCGGCTCCCTTCCTCCACGCTGATCGGCCGGGCGAACACAGTCGGTCGACGCCCCACGACCACTCCAAGATCAGGTCCTGCGGACAGGTCTGCTCACCCGACCAGCGGCACACATGACGACTGGCAGCGGTCGAGGCTCGAGGCGTCGGTGACATCAAGACGGTGGCACGGGGCGCGGTCGCGGTTGTAGACGCACATCAGGAACGAGTGCGGGTTGTCGTAGAGGTGAGCAGCCGGGGTGACATGGTGTGGTACTCGTTGAGCAGTCCGCCACGTACCTGTCGGCGCCTGGATGGCACCACGCCGCCGGGCAGCCGGTTCATGGACGATATGCACGAAAGACCGATGGAAGTCTTGGGGCGCCTCTTGCTCCGTTCCGTCCTCCCCCTGGGTGGCGCGCTTCCCGGCGCGACCGGCTCGGGATCGAAACGCGTACCGGTCGGGTGCGGCGAGTGGTGCCAGGCACTCGGGGCGGCGGCACTGGCCAGGAGCGCCGCCGCCCAGCGCGGCGGTCAGGCAGAGCCGCGGCGTCCAGGCTTACTGGGCACGGCAGGTCCTGAGGTAGCTGAGGAACGATGCCTGCAGCCCCACCAGACCCGCAACCAGCTACCACCCGACGCCCACGAACAACCTGTTGCGGCGCATGCCCTCAGCACCAGCAAAGACCTGCGCACCCGGATCCTCGGCGGCCTCATCAACGAGTACAGATACGCGGCATGACATGCAGCGATGACTTTCAGAGCGGCACAGGGTGAACGCACATGAAGTGAACCGGGCCCGGGGTGAAGTTGGCGTGCTGCGCGGCTGATGTGTTCGCGTCGGTGCCGCGCAAGGATCAGAGGGACAAGGGCGACCGCCACCTGCGGGGGCTGGTGCTGGACGGCCGCCGTACGGACATGCTCCACACCCTGGCCGGCTGGGGCCCACGGGCGGGCGGTCAAGACCGTGACCTCGACATCGTCGTCCACTTCCCGCCGCTGGCCTTCGGCGATCTGCAGCGCCTACTCGACCGCGTACTCGTCGAGCTCGGAGAGCAAACCGTCCGCGTCATCCCGGTCGATGGTCTCAGGGCAGACCGCCGGTTCATCGGCTGACGGTGACGCCGAGGGGAGCCCGGAAGGACAGCAGACCCAGCATCGGGGACTCGGTCCCGCCTTCCTCCAGCCGCGCTCCGGACAGGCAACTGGCTGCTACTCGCAAGGCCACGGCCGCTTCTGTGCGCGCCAGGGACGCGCCCGGGCAGCGGTGACGGCCGACGCCGAATGCGAGGTGGTGACGGACGTTCGTCCGATACGGGCGCATCCGCTCCGGGTCGGGGAAGACCTTCGGGCCGGATCCGCTGCCCATCAGCATCAGCAGCAACTGCGCGCCGTCAGCACGGGTGCCGAGCGCCGCCGGGCAGCCTCCTGGGCTGGTCCCGGCGGTTCCGCTATGGAATGGGAATGTGTGCGGGACCGGGGAAGCCACGGCCGGAAGCTAACACGCCCAAGCGCGACCCGGTCTCCGCTGTGCGCGGCATCACTCGATCAAGCGGAGCGGGCTTCAGCGCTCGGTACCGCCCTCGACGAGACGCCTCAACGAGGGAAGCAGGGTGTCGATGTCCTGCCCGGTCCTGAACGCGACAACGGTGGTGCCACCGCCGGGCTCCGGTGAGGAACCGGGCGCCGGAAAGAGGGCGAGCACCTCACGCATCGCCTCGTCCACCTCGGCGACCGGGTCGGACGACTCGCCCCGAAGCCAGCGACGCAGCACGTGGTTGTGGGCGGCGACCACCGCGGCGGCCATGAGTTCGGCCCTCAGCGACGCCGGTTCCGTCGGACCTCCCATCCAGTCCGCGATGAACTCCCGGAACAGCCGCTGATAGCGGCCCACACTGGCGATCTCCCGGTCACGCAGGGCAGCCACCTTGCTCGTGAGGGCATATCGCCGCCTCGCCAGGTCGCCCTCATCCACGTAGTGCAGCAGTACGAGTCGGACCGCGTCCGACACGGCGACCAGAGCGGTGCTGTGGCTCGAGGTCGCCAGCCGATCTCTGATCAACTCCAGGAGCCGGTCGTGGTCCGGGAAGATGACGTCTTCCTTGGTGCGGTAGTTCCGGAAGAACGTCGTGCGCCCGAGCCCCGCTCGCTCAGCGATGTCGTCGACGGTCGTCTGCTCGTATCCGCGCTCGTCGAAGAGCGCGAATGCGGCGTCTGCCAGTCGGATCCGTGCAGGTGGCTTGCTCATGACCGCTCATCCTTCCCCGTCTCACCGCGCAGACGCCACTTGCCTCATCTCGATGGGATCGAACACCGCATCTCGAGCATCGGGCGCCGAGTGACGCGGCGAGGCTTCTATCACAGGGAGCCGTTTGGGACTGAGTACTTTACTTTCGGAACTGGAGCCCATAGCTTGTGAAACACGCCGCCACAGCGGTGCCGACGTGCTACAGCCGTGATCGGTGAGCCCTCGCCTCCCGTCGCGGGTCATTTCGGGACGGGGACGGAGAGGGACACCGTGCTCCATACAGCGATCGAAACCACCGATAGCGCCCCCGTCGAACGGGAGGCCGATCCAAGCGCGAGCCCACTCCCGGAGGCGGACTGCCCCACGCAGGTGCCGCTGGGCGGAGTGGGCGGTGGAGAGCTGTACTTCCAGCGCTGCCGCTGGTGTCGGACCGCAGTCTTCCGCCGTCTGTTGTGTCCCGTCTGCGCCTCCACCGATCTCGCCTGGGAGCTCAGTTGCGGCACCGGGGTCATCCGTCATGTCCTGGCCATGGGCCGGAGCCCCGGGAGACAGTGCGCACTCGCCACCATCAACATGAACGAGGGATTCTGGCTGTGCTCCAGGGTCATCGGCGTGCCGCCGCTCACCGTGCGGGTCGGGGCCCCGGTGTGTCTGACCGAAGGCATCGAGTCCGGCCCTCAGGCACTCCTCTTCCGCCTCTGTGAGCCTCCACAGCCTCCGTGGCGATGAAGGTCGAGGCAGCACGCCCACTCGCTCCAGCGACGTCTGGGGTGTGTACGTCCCCCACCACGCCTTCTGACCTTGAGCTCGGCCCCGCAGGCCATTGCCCATCACCTCTGGAGTGCCTCCGATGATCCCTGCCTGCCACCTGCCACGCCGCCCCCCGCTGCCGACCGGTTCGTTCGTGCCAAGAACGTTGAGCCGCAATGACGTAACGGTGCCTCCAGGCGCCGGTCTGACGGCCCCGCTCCACCAACCGGCCACCCTCATTCCGGCTTCCCCGGTGCGGATGGCAGTGCCGTTCCCGCTCGGAAACTCATTCACAGCTGCCTCGGCAACCGGGTTCTTGCTCACCACCTGGCACGCCACCAGCGCCAACGCTCAGAAGGGAGCCAAGCAGTGAGCACCGAGCCCGCGCAGCCGGCCGCCCCCGAGATTCCCGACCGTCACACCACCGCGGGGAAGCTCGCGGACCTGCAGCGCCGCATCGAAGAAGCGACCCACGCCGGGTCCGCGCGCGCGGTGGAGAAGCAGCACGCCAAGGGCAAGCTGACCGCACGCGAACGCATCGACCTCCTCCTGGACGAGGGGTCCTTCACCGAGCTCGACGAGTTCGCCCGGCACCGCTCGACCAACTTCGGCATCGACCAGAACCGGCCCTACGGCGACGGGGTCGTGACCGGCTACGGCACGGTCGACGGCCGCCCGGTGGCCGTCTTCTCCCAGGACTTCACGGTCTTCGGCGGGGCACTCGGGGAGGTGTTCGGCGAGAAGATCGTCAAGGTCATGGACTTCGCGCTGAAGACCGGCTGCCCGGTCGTCGGCATCAACGACTCCGGCGGCGCCCGCATCCAGGAGGGTGTGGTCTCCCTCGGCATGTACGGCGAGATCTTCCGCCGCAACACCCACGCCTCCGGGGTGATCCCGCAGATCAGCCTGGTCGTGGGCCCCTGCGCGGGCGGAGCGGTCTACTCCCCGGCGATCACCGACTTCACGGTGATGGTCGACCAGACCTCCCACATGTTCATCACCGGCCCCGACGTGATCAAAACGGTCACCGGTGAGGACGTCGGCTTCGAGGCGCTGGGCGGCGCCCGGACCCACAACACCACCTCCGGTGTCGCGCACTACATGGCCGGGGACGAGAAGGACGGCATCGAGTACGTCAAGGCCCTGCTGTCCTACCTCCCCTCCAACAACCTCTCCCAGCCCCCCGCCTTCCCCGACGAGGCCGATCTGGAGGTCTCGGACGAGGACCGGGAGATGGACACCCTCATCCCCGACTCGGCGAACCAGCCGTACGACGTGCACAAGGCCATCGAGCACGTGCTGGACGACAACGAGTTCATGGAGACGCAGGCGCTCTTCGCGCCCAACATCATCACCGGCTTCGGCCGGGTCGAGGGCCACCCGGTGGGCATCGTGGCCAACCAGCCGATGCAGTTCGCCGGCTGCCTGGACATCAACGCCTCCGAGAAGGCCGCACGCTTCGTACGCACCTGCGACGCGTTCAACGTGCCCGTCCTGACCTTCGTGGACGTGCCCGGCTTCCTGCCCGGCACCGACCAGGAGTACAACGGCATCATCCGGCGCGGCGCCAAGCTGATCTTCGCCTACGCGGAGGCCACCGTCCCGCTGATCACGGTCATCACCCGCAAGGCGTTCGGCGGCGCGTACGACGTGATGGGCTCCAAGCACCTGGGCGCGGACCTCAACCTGGCCTGGCCGACCGCCCAGATCGCGGTCATGGGCGCCCAGGGCGCCGTCAACATCCTCCACCGGCGCACCATCGCCGCCTCCGACGACCCGGAGACCACCCGCACCGAGCTGATCGCGGACTACGAGGACACCCTGCTGAATCCGTATATCGCCGCCGAGCGAGGCTACGTCGACGCGGTGATCATGCCCTCCGAGACCCGTCGCCACATCGTCCGCGGGCTGCGGACCCTGCGGAACAAGCGCGAAGCGCTGCCCCCGAAGAAGCACGGCAACATCCCCCTCTGACCCCACTGACCTCACTGACCTCACGGACTTCACGGACTTCAGAAAGGGCGGCCAATAGTGTTCACGGTCGTACGGGGCAATCCCACTCCCGAAGAGCTGGCCGCCGCGCTCGTGGTGGTCCAAGCCCGCGCCGCAGCGGCCTCAGCTGTCCCTGCGACGCCGCAGCACCTGGACGAGTGGACGGTCAAAACCCGCAACATCTCGTGCAGCGCCCCGCTCCAGCCGGGCCCGGCAGCGTGGCGCAGCTCCTACTGGCCACGCTGAGGAACCCACGGGGCCCGCATCCGCGACGTCGTCGCTCTGTTCCCGCGCGACACCGGCTACGAGGTCATCGGCACCGACCCGCACCAGGCCCCGGAACAGATCGTCGCCATCGTCGTCGCCGAGGATGCACCAGTCCTGGGTCTCTCCGTCCTTTCAGGTGCCCACCTGACGATCGCGCAGAAGGTGATCAACCTTTCCGTGCCGGAGGACGACGTTCCCTCCCTGGAGGCCATGGGCATCCGCGCGGTCTCCACCCTCGGCGCGGACATGGGCCAGATCCTCGAAAACACCGACCGGCTCTACGCCGCCCCGAACCAGACCCTGGAGCCGACATGCTGATGAAGGTGCTTATAGCCAATCGTGGCGAGATCGCTGTCCGTGTTGCCCGTGCCTGCCGGGATGCCGGTATCGCGAGCGTAGCCGTCTACGCCGATCCGGACCGGGACGCTGTGCATGTGCGCGCGGCCGATGAAGCCTATGCGCTGGGCGGTGACACCCCGGCGGCCAGCTATCTCGACCAGGCCAAGGTCCTGGCCGCGGCCGCCGAATCCGGCACCGACGCCGTCCACCCCGGGTACGGATTCCTCTCCGAGAACGCCGAGTTCGCCCAGGCCGTCCTCGACGCGGGCCTGACCTGGATCGGTCCCCCGCCGCACGCCATTCGCGACCTGGGTGACAAGGTCGCCGCCCGCCACATCGCCCAGCGCGCCGGAGCCCCGCTGGTCGCCGGCACCCCCGACCCCGTCTCCGGGGCGGAGGAGGTCGTGGCCTTCGCCGAGCAGCACGGCCTGCCCATCGCCATCAAGGCCGCCTTCGGCGGCGGCGGCCGCGGCCTGAAGGTCGCCCGCACCATGGAAGAAGTCCCCGAGCTCTACGACTCCGCCGTCCGCGAGGCCGTGGCCGCCTTCGGCCGCGGCGAATGCTTCGTCGAGCGCTACCTCGACAAGCCCCGCCACGTCGAGACCCAGTGCCTGGCCGACACCCACGGCAACGTCGTCGTGGTCTCCACCCGCGACTGCTCCCTCCAGCGCCGCCACCAAAAACTCGTCGAAGAAGCCCCCGCCCCCTTCCTGACCGAAGAGCAGAACGCCGAGCTGTACCGGGCGTCGAAGGCCATCCTCAAGGAGGCCGGATACGTCGGCGCGGGCACGGTCGAGTTCCTCGTCGGCAACGACGGCACCATCTCCTTCCTCGAGGTCAACACCCGTCTCCAGGTGGAGCACCCGGTCACCGAAGAGGTCACCGGCATCGACCTGGTGCGGGAGATGTTCCGCATCGCCGACGGCGAGGCCATCGGCTACGACGATCCGCCGATGCGCGGCCACTCCTTCGAGTTCCGGATCAACGGTGAGGACCCGGGCCGCAACTTCCTGCCCGCCCCGGGCACGGTGACCTCCTTCGTGCCGCCCGCCGGGCCGGGTGTGCGGCTGGACGCGGGCGTGGAGTCCGGCAGCGTCATCGGCCCGGCGTGGGACTCGCTGCTGGCCAAGCTGATCGTCACCGGCGCCACGCGGCGGCAGGCCCTGGAGCGGGCGGCCCGCGCCCTGGCCGAGTTCCAGGTCGAGGGCATGGCCACCGCGATCCCGTTCCACCAGGCGGTGGTGAAGGACCCGGCGTTCACCAGCGAGCCGTTCACCATCCACACCCGCTGGATCGAGACCGAGTTCAACAACACCATCGCCCCGTTCACCCCGACCGGCGCGGACGAGGCCGAGGAGCCCACCGCCCGCGAGACGGTCGTGGTCGAGGTCGGCGGCAAGCGGCTGGAGATCTCCCTCCCGGCGGTCCTGGGCGTGGCCACCGCCCCCGCGGGCGGCTCGAAGAAGCCCAAGCGCAAGGCGGTCAAGAAGTCCGGCTCCGCCGCCTCCGGCGACGCCCTCGCATCGCCCATGCAGGGCACCATCGTCAAGGTGGCCGTGGCCGAGGGCGACACGGTGGCCGAGGGCGACCTCGTCGTGGTCCTGGAGGCCATGAAGATGGAGCAGCCCATCAACGCCCACCGCGCGGGCACCGTCAAGGGCCTGGCCGCCGAGGTCGGCGCGTCCCTCACCTCGGGCGCGGTCATCTGCGAAATCAAGGACTGACAGGAAAGATCGCTGTGGCTCCACTCGGAGGTAAGCCCCAGGATTGACCGGCGCTGTCCTGGGGGTGTTCCCGGTGGGGCGGGGACGACGAGACCGGAGAGGAACGTCTCGGGCGCGGTGTGGCGGCGCCAGGCCACCGGGGATCCGGCGGGGGTGGCCCCTCAGTCATGACGATGACGTCCGTACCGACCCTTCCGTCGTTATTGCGGACTAACGTTATGGGTGATTCACATGGCATTCGCCGCGTCGAAACCCATGCACGCCAGGCGGACCAAGGCGGGTGGCGACCTACATCACGTACAGATGTCAGACATTCGGTGTTAGGGTCGCCTTATGAAAGATCTTCGTGCGCCGCGCCGCGTCGCGAGCTTGTCGGCGCAACTGGTGGACACCCTTCGTGAGCAGATCACATCCGGCGCATGGCCTGTAGGGATGCGGATTCCGGCGGAACATGATCTGGTCGAGCAACTCGGTGTCGGGCGTACGACGGTGCGCGAGGCGCTCGGCGCGCTGGTGCATCTGGGCCTGCTGGAGGCTCGGAAGGGTGACGGGACGTACGTCCGGACATCGAGCGAAATGCACTCGGTACTGATGAGACGTGCCAACACCTCGAGGCGGAGCGACGTGCTGGAACTGCGCGCAGTGCTGGAAGAGTACGCCTCGGGCTTGGCCGCGTTGCGGCGTACCGAAGACGACCTGAATCGCCTGCGGCACCTCCTCGACGAAGCCGAGGCGACAGCGGATTCACCGGAGATGGCCGCCATCGTGGAGATCGACACCCGCTTCCACCAGGCCGTGGTGAGTGCCAGCGGGAACACCCTTCTTACCGAGGTGTACGACGTCCTCAGCATCGCGGTCACCGAACAGATCGGCGGCACGCTCTGGCCCAGCACGACGGCTGCAGAGCACAGCCTTCTGCACAGGCGTCTCGTTGAGGCGATCGCTGCCCAAGACGAGGTCGGTGCACGCTACTGCGCCACCGAGATCGTGAAGCTCACCGAGACCGGAACGGAACGATAGAAGTGACCGCCTCGAGGAACTCCCGCGCCGGCCTCACCACGGCTACGAAGGCCGACCGGATCGCAACCCCGAAGACGCCGGTTACTACGCCCGCCCTTTCGGCCGGCCTCTTGATCGCGATCCTTTTGGTGGCGGCCAACCTACGCGTGACCTTGACGGGTGTGGGCACACTGTTGCCGGCCATCGAGCACGACACCGGGTTGACCGCGTCAGAGGGTGGCGTACTGAGCACCCTGCCGCTGTTTGTGTTTGCTGTGACTTCGCCCTTTGTCGGACGCACCTCGCACCGGGTCGGCACCACCCGCCTCCTCGTGGCCGCCCTCGCAGTGCTGGCAGCGGGCACCGTGATCCGGTCCTTGCCTTCGCTTGCCTGTTTGTTCGTCGGAACCGTGATCCTCTCGGTGGCGATCGCGGTTGGCAACGTCCTGCTGCCTACGGTGATTCGCACCCACGTGCCCGGCTCACGGGTTCATACCGTCAGCGCTCTCTACGTCACCGCTATGGGAATGGTCGCTGCTCTGTCGTCCGGCATCTCCGTCCCGCTTGCCGAGGTCCTACCCGGAACCTGGCATTCCGCCCTGGCCTGGGGAATAGTCGTCGCCGTCGCCGCTCTCGCCGTGTGGCTGCCTCGGCTACGCGGGTCCCGGCCGGACGGCGGCGTGCGGTCTCGTGGGACACACGCTCGAACCCCATGGCGATCCTGGCTGGCGTGGCAGGTGTCCTTCTTCATGGGCCTGCAATCCCTTGCCTTCTACACCGCCGTCGCTTGGCTGCCCAGCATCCTCGGTCAGCAGGGCATGAGCACCACAGCTGCCGGCTGGATGCTGTTCTACTACCAGCTCGTCGCACTGGTCACGAGCATGTTGCTGCCTTTGATCACTCGGGGCCGCCACGACCAGCGCTTCGCTGCGGCCGCGGGCTCAGCGATCGTCGCCGCAGGCTTCGCGCTTCTGCTCCTCTTTCCAGCGCTCGCACTCGCGGCGTGCACTCTTCTCGGGTTGGGCGCCGGTGTCTGTCTCGTGCTCGCCCTGAGCTTCCAAAGCCAACGTGCCACTGGTCCCAGCGAGACCACAGCCCTGGCCGGGATGGCTCAGTCCATCGGCTATCTCGTCGCCGCGGCCGGACCCCTCCTTCTGGGCGTCCTCCACGACACCACCGGCAGCTGGACTGGTGCTCTCCTTCTCCTCACCGCATTGAGCCTGGTCATGGCCGCTGCCGGTTATGGCGCCGGACGCGACCGCCACGTATCCACCCGGCCTGACCGCGAGACAGACTAACGCCGTCCAGAACGCATCGGACCGGATGCAGAGAACGCGGAGTCAGCCTCCCTGAGCCACTGCGGGAAAGCTGTAGCTCAGCAGGCACCCTCCTCCCCCGTCAGCCACCGAAGCGACTAACGAGCCATCATCACCCCTGCGGACAGTCCGTGACGGCAAGGCACTCGAGGGAACCACGTCCCTTTCGGCCATGGCATACGCGCGGGCTCCGCGGTCTGACAGAGTGGAAAAGCGGCGCTCGAGGTAGGAGATGAGGGCGCATTCGTAGCGCCACACCGCCGACGTTTCGTAGGTCTTAAGGGCAGGGACCTTACGGGTGAGTGCGTACCTCTTGACCGAGAACTCCGCACGCTCGGCATACATGCGCATGACCAGCCGGGCCGCTCCGCAGGCACGGCCCACGGGATCGGGGTCCTGGGCGCCCTGCTCCAAGTAGTCGACCATCTACGCCAGAGCCCGTTCAACAACGCGGGCGTCTCCGGTGCGCGCGGTAGGCACTCCGCTCTGGGCATACGCCCGCCGCCGCCATTTGTGGTGGTGGAAGACGTGCCGGCGGCTACTTGCCGTCGTCCTCGCGCTCGAGGGCTTCCAGCGCCCGCCGCGTGACCTCGTCCACCGGGCCGAGGGAGGAGATCGTGACCGCCAGGCCCTGCGTCTTGTAGTACTCGATGATCGGCTCGGTCTGCGTGTGGTAGACCTCGAGCCGCTTGCGGACGGTCTCCTCGGAGTCGTCGTCGCGCTGGTAGAGCTCACCGCCGCAGACGTCGCACACGCCCTGCTTCTTCGGCGGGCTGTACGACTCGTGGAACACGTGTGCCGACCGGCTGCGGCAGATGCGCCGGCCGGCGATGCGCTTGATGACCTCTCCCTCGGGGACTTCGAGGTCAAGAACCGCGTCCAGCTTGATGGCCTCGGTCTTCAGCAGCTCGTCGAGCGCCTCGGCCTGCGAGACGTTGCGCGGGAAACCGTCGAGCAGGAAGCCGTCCTCGGCATCCGGCTGTTGCATGCGGTCCTTCGCCATCGCGATGGTGAGCTCGTCGGGGACGAGGTTGCCGGCGTCCATGGAGACCTTCGCGAGTTTCCCGAGCTCGGTCTGCCGACTGATGTTGGCACGGAACAGATCGCCCGTAGAGATGTGCGGGATCGACAGCTTCCCGGCCAGGCGTGTGGCCTGAGTGCCCTTTCCAGCACCCGGCGGCCCGACGAGGACGATGCGCATCAGCGGAGGAACCCTTCGTCATTGCGCTGCTGGAGCTCATCGGCGACGGAGGCGCTTGCCGACGGCTTGGAGACGACCTCGCCGATCCTGCCACCCACGGCCAGGTACGGACGACTGGCTGACGGTGCGGCCGGTCGGGGAACGGCCGGAGCCCCGGACCACTTTCGTTCGATTCCGCTCAGAGCCTTCATCACATGTCCAATCGTCTGGGTGGAGCGTCTGCTCGGCTCGCCGTGGGAAGGGCGGACAGGTTGGTTGCGACCGTCCGGCGGTACGTCTTTTCGGCAGGACAGGGGCGTGCCGCCGGACGGGGTATGAGAGGCGAATCCCCTGCACGCAGAGGCTGCCGGGTTCTCGCTCAATCGATGAGGTCGAGGGCGGTGGTGACGATGCTGTCTGTGTCGATGCGGTGGTAGCGGTAGACGTCCTCGATCGCCCCGGACTGGCCGAACCGGGTCACGCCGAGAGTGCTGACGGGAACGTTCTGGATCGTGCTCAGGAAAGCCAAGGTGTGGGGATGCCCGTCCAGGACGGTGACCAGCGGGGTGGCCCGGTCGAGGGGGAAGACCTGGTCGAGGATCCAGGCCGGGTCGTCCGACAGGCCGCGACGAGCCTGGAGCGCGCGGAAGAGCAGATCCGGGCTGGTCACGCACACAACGTCGGCGCCATGCCCGAGGGCGGCGAGCCGGTCGGCGGCGGCCCGGGCCTCCGGGACCAAAGCGCCCATCGCGGCGAGTGTCACCACGGGCTTCTCGTGCTGCCGCAGCCGGTAGGCCCCGGCGGTCACCTGCCGGCGACGGCGTTCGCGAGCGGCCGGGTCGCTGGGCACGGCGGCTGTCGACTGGTCGATGGGTCGGGTCGACAGCCGCAGATAGGCCGACCTGCCCCCTGGACTGGCCAAGTTGCCGAGTGCGGCGAGCAGGCACCATTCGGTGTCGATCGCGAACGCCGGCTCATAGGTGACGCAGCCGGGCTGTTCCATGCCCAGCGAGGGGGTGGTGATCGACTGGTGGGCGCCGCCCTCCGGGGCGAGGGTGACACCGGAGGGGGTGCCGACCAGGATCGACTGGCCGCCGGCATAGATGCCGAACGACCACGGCTCCAGTGCCCGGTTGACGAAGGGATCGTAGACGACGCCGATCGGCAGCAGCGGCTGGCCCCACCGGCTCCAGGTGGCGCCCAGTTCGCCGAGGAGACCGACCAGGTTGGTCTCCGCGATGCCCAGCTCCACGTGCTGACCGGCCGGCTGCTCGCGCCAGTGCAGGATGGTCTCGGCGTCGTCGGCGAACCAGTCGGTGCGCTCGGTGGGCGACCACACGCCCACCTTGTTGAGCCAGCCGCCGAGGTTGGTGGTGGAGCTGACGTCCGGGCTGACGGTGACGATCCGGGCGGCCGCCTCCGGCGCCCGCCGGGTGAGATCCAGCAGGACGCGGCCGAGAGCCTGCTGAGTGTTCCCGATGCCGGAAGGGGCGGGGCGCGCTAGGTCGGCGGGGACCGCAGGGGGCTCTTGGGGCGCCTGTTCGGGGCGGTGCAGCCGCTGGGCGGCCGCCGCGCACAGGGCCGCTTCCGCCGAACCCTCACCGAAGCGCGTCCACGGGTCGTCGAGATCGGTTCCCAGGCGGTCGGCCAGTGCACTCATCTGGTCGACCGTCAGGAGTGAGGAGTGGTTTTGCGGGTGGCCCTCGGTGGGGAGCCCGTAGCCCTTGACCGTGTACGCGAAGATCACGGTCGGGCGGGTGTCGTCGACACCGGCGAACGCATCCGACAGCGCGCCGATGTCGTGGCCGCCCAGGTTGCGCAGCGCCGCCAGGAGCGAGGCGTCGTCCAGGGGGGCGATGAGGTCGGCGATCGGCCCGGCGGTCGAGCCGGTGCCGGGCAGGCGCTCGCGCAGCTCGTCGGCGGAGCAGCGCAGCAGGCGCTGGTATTCGGGGTTGCCCATGGCATCGATACGAGCGCGCAGGGCCTCGCCGCCGGGCCGGGTGAACAACTCCTGCAGGAGATGCCCGTACTTGAGGGAGATCACCTGCCAGCCGGCCGCGGCGAACATGCCCTGCAGCTTGTCCGCGGCGATGCCGGGGATGACTCGGTCGAGAGACTGCCGGTTGAGGTCGACGACCCACACCACTTCGCCCAGGCCCGGCACCATCGGATCCTGGATGGCTTCCCAGATCGCGCCTTCGTCCAGCTCGGCGTCGCCGAGCAGGGAGTACTGGCGCCCCCTCCCGGCACCGCCGAAGCGCCCCTCCACGTAGCGCCGGGCGAGAGCGCCCCACAGGGGAGCGGTGGCGCCGATACCGACCGAACCGGTGGAGTAGTCGACCGGGTCGGGGTCCTTGGAGCGACTGGGGTAGCTCTGCAGGCCGCCGAAGGCGCGCAGCGTGGTCAGGTAGGACTCGTCCAGCTCGCCCAGCAAGTAGTTGATCGCATGCAACACCGGTGAGGCATGAGGCTTGACCGACACCCGGTCCTCCGCAGTCAGTGCATGAAACCACAGCGTCGTCATGATCGAGGTCATCGAGGCACTGGACGCCTGGTGACCGCCCACCTTCAGCCCCGAAGGGTTCGGCCGCACCCGGTTGGCGTGATCGATGATCGCGGTGGACAGCCACAGCACCCGCTGTTCGACCGACTCCAGCGCAACAAGCTCCTCCGCCCGGGCAGGACCGCCGTTGCCGTCGGCCGGCCTCAGTTCCGCCACCATCACAGACCACCTCCGCGTTCGACACCATGCCTGAGAGATTTCGCGTTGGACGCGCCCCCATCACGCGCCTTGGCTGACGGCAGAGAGTCGACTGCTCGCAGGACATCTGTCAGCCATGCGACCTGCCCGTCGAACTGTGACAGCTTCCAGGGCCGTACCCACCGGTATGCCTTGTGCTCCCAGTTGAGAGTGAGCCGGCGTTGACTGGTGCAGGCCAAAAAAGTGTGCACGGTCCAGTCCGGCCCGCCGCGAGGGTCGGCGAGACGCAGCGTGGGGCCCGCAGTCAGCTGCTCCAGAGCGCGGGCGGGGAGCAGAGTCTCCTCCCAGATCTCCTGGATGGCTTGCCGTACCGGGTCGCTGTCAGCGTCCAGATATCCGGTGATGCAGTGCCACAAGCCTGCATCATGCTGGACAGATCCACTGCGCTGGAACAACCCGATGCGCCCTCGCCACATGAGGATGACGGCGACTACCTGCCGCGGGCCCTGAGACCTGGGGCGACCGGACGCATTCAGGGACTGTGCCCCTGGTGAAGCCTGGGAGACCACCCCGCGACCACCGCCTTCGGTACGGACACCCGGGGAGGACCCGACCGTGAAAGCACGAGGTTTGACACGCTCTGAGACAACCTCGCGTGCCGCCGGTCCGTTCCTGTCGTTCACCGGATGCGGCTCTCGCTCCCGGCCCATGCCTTGTCCCGCAACACGAACTTCTGGATCTTCCCGGTGGAGGTCTTCGGCAACTCGGTGAACGTGACCGTCTTCGGCGCTTTGAACCGGGCCAGCCTGCCCTTCACATGCTCGATGATCTCCGCCTCGGTGGCCGTAGCGCCTTCCCGCAGGCTCACATAGGCGGCAGGGACCTCACCCCAGTGCTCGTCCGGCACCGCGATCACCGCCACCTCCAGTACCGCCGGATGGTCCATGATCGCCTGCTCCACCTCGACCGAGGCGATGTTCTCCCCACCCGAGATGATCACGTCCTTCGAGCGGTCACGCAGCTCCACGTACCCGTCGGGGTGCAGGATGCCGATGTCCCCGGTCCGGAACCATCCGTCCGGCACCGCTGCCAGGGTGGCCTCCGGGTCGTCGAGGTAGCCGAGCATGAGGTTGTTGCCCCGCAACGCGATCTGCCCCGTGGTGACACCGTCCGCGGGGACGTCCGTGCCGTCGTCCGCGATCACCCGCGGCACGCACGAGATCATGTTCCCGACGCCCTGGCGCGCCTTGAGCCGCGCTTGTGCCGCGGCGCCGCGGTCGTTCCACTCCGGGCGCCAGTCGCACAGCATCGCTGGGCCGTAAGTCTCGGTCAGCCCGTACAGGTGCGTGACCTCGAACCCCAACTCCGCCGTCCGCCGCAGGATCGCCGGCGACGGCGGCGCCCCACCGGTGGCGATCCGCACCGTGCGGTCCAGTGGTGCGGCCTCTTGGGCGTAGGCGATCATCGACAGCACCGTCGGCGCCCCGTTGAGGTGCGTGACGCCCTCCTCCCGGAGCAGTCGCCAGATCTCCGCCGGATTCACCTTCGGCAGGCAGACGTGCGTCCCAGCCGCCGCGGTCACCGCCCATGGGAACGTCCATCCGTTGCAGTGGAACATCGGCAGCGTCCACAGGTGCACGCTCGACGGCGTCAGTCCGGTGTGCCCCACCATCGCCACGGCCTGGAGGAACGCGCCCCGGTGGTGGTACATCACGCCCTTCGGGCGGCCCGTGGTCCCCGAGGTGTAGTTGATCGACAGCAGCGCCCGTTCGTCGGTCGGGGTCAGATGCAGCGGCTCCGCCGCGGCCAGCAGATCCTCGTATTCCCGCCCCGCCCTGATCCGGTGCGGTGGGGCGTCCAGCCGGGCGAGGGCCTCGTCCACCAACGCGTCGAACGACGGGTCCTGGATCAGCACGGAAGCCTTGGAGTGCTCCAGAATGTAGGCGACCTCGCCCACCGACAGCCGGGTGTTCACCGCGACCAGCGGCACCCCCGCCCACGGCACCCCGTAGTGCGCCTCCAGCGACACATGCGTGTTCGGCGCCAGCACCGCCACCGGACGCCCCCCGGCCAACGAGGCCAGCCCGCCCGCCAACCGCTGACACCGATCACGCAGCTCCGCATAGGTCCACCGGGACCGCCCGTCCACCACCGCGACCCGATCCCCGTGCGCCGCAGCGGCACGATCCAGATACGACGTCGGGGTCAACGGCTCGAAGGACAAGGAGCTCATCGGCTGGTCTCCTTGGGGTGTGTGGGGTTGTGCTGGGTGTGGAACTGGTGGAGTGCTTGTTGGTGGGCGGGGCGTGCGGCTCGGATGTCGGCGAGTACGTCGTCGGCGGGGCGGATGACGTTGCGGGGGTTTTTGAAGTGGGGGATGACGTATTTGCCGAAGAGTTCGATGGAGCGCAGGAGTTGGTGGTGGGGGAGGCTGTCGACGCGGAGGACGAGTGCGTCGACGCCCATGTCGGCGTAGCGCTGTACGTGTTCGATGCAGTGGTCGGGGTCGCCGACCATGAAGCCTTGGGAGTGTTCGAACATGTACTCCTGGTCGTTGAAGTCGATGTCTTTGACGGCGCCCATGTAGGCGTAGTCCTGTGAGAGTTTGGAGAGCCGTTCGTAGGCGTCGGTGGAGAGTTTGGCCATCTCGAAGAGGGGTTGGGCTTCGGTGCGGGCCTGTGCTGTTGTCTCGGCGCAGTGCATGCCGCCTGAGATGGCGACCATTTTGCGTGGTGTGATCGGGTGGGGGTGGTCGGTGGTGGCGAGTGTGGTGTCGTAGAGCTTCACCATGTTTTCGACGAGGTCGAATCCGAGGTAGAGGCCGCCCATGATGGCGCCGATGCCCATGGTGGCGGCGGTTTCGACGGAGTTGGGGCTGCCGGCGGCGGCTGAGATGGGTGGGTAGGGGGTTTGGAGGGGTTTGGGGACCAGGCTGCGGGGTGGGATCTTGTAGTGCTCGCCGACGTAGGAGAAGGGGTCGTCGAGGAAGGCGCGGCGGATGAGTTCGACGCCTTCTCGCCACTGGGACTTGTTCTCGGATGGGTCGACTTCGAAGGCGCGCAGGGCGAGGGTGGTGTTGCCGCGTCCGGTGCCGAGTTCGATGCGGCCGTTGGAGAGGATGTCCTCGGTCGCGACGCGCTCGGCCACGCGCAGGGCGTGGTTCATCCGTGTCGGCAGCAGTGTGACGAGGTGGATGAAGCGGATCCGGCTGGTGAGAGCCATCAGGTACGGGTAGAGCACCTCCGGAGCGGAGACCGAGGCCGTTCCGAGGGCGACGTGCTGCTCGGAACTGCCGAAGGCGTCGAAGCCGACGCGCTCGGCGAGCAGTACCTCCTCGACCAGTTCCCGGTAGCGGTGCTCATGGGTGAGCCCGACCGGGGTGTCCCCCTCGGTCATGAGGATGAAGTCCATACCGACCCTTCCGTCGAATGTTATTCGCCGATAACGTAGGACGCGGCACAGCCCAGGTCAAGGCCCCAGGAAGAGCGACAAGCGTTAGCTAGTGATAACAAAGCAGGTCGACCGGGCGCGCACGGGAGGGTCGCAACCAGAGCGATCCCGGCCACACCGCGGCCGACGGCCGCACAGGCGGACCCGGACTGACTTGACTCCCACTTCGTTACTGCGCACTAACCGCTTCATCTCTCCATCCCGAGACTTGACCGCTCCCAAGCCAAGCCGTACGTTATTCGTCAATAACATTCGAGGAAGGATCGGTATGGACGTCATCGTCATGACTGAGGGGGACATCCCGACTGGGCTCGCACGTGACCACCGCTACCGAGAGCCGGTCGAGGAGGCGCTACTCGCAGAAGATGTCGACGTTGATGCCTTCAGCGGCTACCACGACCTTGCCGCCCGAGCTGCCCACGAGGTGTGGAATGGCTGACCAAGTCCAAGGGCTGGACGCGGCTGCCTTCCGTTCGGCGTTGGCTCGCTTCCCTTCCGGCGTGACAATCGTGACGACCCGAAGCGCCGGGGGCACGCCGCATGGGTTCACCGCGAGTTCCTTCGCGGCGCTGTCGCTTGATCCACCACTTGTTCTCGTTTGTCTGGACCAAGGAGCGGACTGCTTCCCAGCTTTCATAGCGGCTGAGCAGTTCGTCGTGAACATCGTGACGCCCGCGCATGCGAAGTTGGCCATGAGGTTCGCCACGAAGGGCGAGGACAAGTTCGCACACGGGAGCTTCGAGTCCGACGAGGGCGGACACCCGATACTGCCCGACGCCGCAGCGGTCATCCGCTGCGAGCTGGAGCAAGCCGTACCCGGCGGAGATCACGTCATTCTCATCGGTCGTGTGCACGACGCACGCATAGGCAGCGGCAAGCCGGTGATGTGGTACCGCGGTGATTTCCTCTACCTCGGGCAGAGCGTTACATGAATGACATCGGGCCCGGCTCGTCAGCTCCGGTGGATCGCACGAGTGGTACATCCACGCGCGGCGCGCGGTGTGGTGGAACCCTCCGCTCGGGCCGTGCTGCGGGGCCGTCCGGTGAGTGATTCCGTGGAGTTCGACCTCGTGAAGATCGGGAACGTGCTGCACCCGGTGGCCGACATCGACGCCGCCGTGCGCTTCTACACTGACACCTTCGGCCTGGCCACGAAGTTCGTCGACGGCGACCGCTACGCCGCCCTCGACGCCGGCAGCACCACGTTGGCCCTGACCGGCCCGGCCGAGGACGTCACCGGTGGGGTGCCCGCGGCGTCGTTCAAGGTCCCCGACGTCACCTCGGCGCTCACCGCCCTCGTACAAGGCGGCGGATCCGTAGTCCGGGAGCCCGAGCAGGGCCCGCACGAGGTCCGGGCCGTGGCCCGGGACCCATGGGGCAACACCGTAGTGATCTACGGGCCGCGGTAGCGGTCAGTCCGGTAGCGGGTCGGCCTCCGCCGTGCCCCAGACCGAGACGCCGGATGCCATTGACATTTCTGTTCGCACCCCTCCCCCGGCCGTCGGCCAGATCCCAGACCTTTTGCGCGCCGGAACGACCCGCGCGTCCGAGGTACCAACACTCGCCGACCGAGTCACCCACCCTCGAAGCCCGGAAGGTTTCCGTGCACCCCGTCTTCTCCTCACCCTCACCCGATCGCCCGCCGGCACCGGACCCATCGCTCGATGCCCGCCGACTGCGACACGGTGAAAGTCTCCGCGAAACCACGCGTCGTGCCCGGCGTGCATTCCTTGCCGCCAACACCGTCCCTCTTGCCGTCGGCATCGCGCTGTCCTTGCTGACCGCCGTTCCCGCGGTTCATGTGTACGGGCACATCAGCTTCGGCCTTGTCTGGGGCATGCTTGCGTCGTCCTGGTCACCGTGAGCCTGTCGCTGTCCACACCCATCAGCCGCTATCTGGTCGAGTCCCTGGTCATCTTCGCTCTCTGCGTTGCTGCGTCGGGTGTATTCCCGGCGCTGATCTACACTTTCTTCTGGCCCAAGTTCAATCGCCGGGGGCTTCTCTGGTCCGTCTATGGGGGACTGCTGCTGTCCCTCGTGCTCAGGGTCTCCTCACCCGTCGTCACCGGTACCAAGAACTCACTATGGCCGGAATTGAGTTTCAACTGGTATCCGTACTACAACGCGGGCATGGTGTCCGTGCCAGCGGCACTCTTCCTCGGGTGGATCGGCAGCCTCACCTCACCAAAGAGTTCTCAACCGGTTGCCGGTGCAGTGAATACGACGGGATGGGAAGTCGGACGGAGGAGCACGGCCCGCCCGCGGACAGCGCACGGTCGACATGCAGGCTGATTCGCCGCGGTTGTGGTATCCGCAGGCTCGACGATCTCCTGCACCCCGGCGGCTTCCGCACAGTGTTGCAGGAGATCGTGGACCTGGCCGTCCGCTTAGGCGGGTAGCGGCTTCGACGCGGTCTTCGGCAGTCGCACGACGGTGATCACTCCGATGAGCGCTACGGCGAGGATCCAGTAGACGGGGCTGGTTCTGCTTCCGGTGCCGGCCACGAGGGCAGCGGCGACGAGTGGCGTGATGCCGCCGATGATCACGCCCAGGTTGTAGCCGATCGCGATGCCTGAGTAGCGCACGCTTGCCGGAAACAGCTCCGTGGCCAACGGCCACGTAGGTACCTGCGCCCACCCCGTGAAGAACATGAAGACCAGATAGACGGCCCCGACGGCCCAGAGGTTGGTCGCCGCGATGAGGAGTGCGAAGACCGGCCAAGCGATGACGGCGAAGATGATGTAGGACGCCAGCAGGATTGGTTTGCGGTCGTAGCGATCCGTCAACTTGCCCGCCCATGGATAGGTGAAGGTGGCCAAGGCGATGCACAACGCTGAGGTCCAGGCGACGCCTGTGGCGGAGAATCCTTCCTCCTGCAGGAAGATGGCGAAGTAGGCAACGCCGAAGTAGCCGGTGCCGTTGAACGCGATAGCCAGGCCCGCCACGCGGGCAACCGACAGCGGGTGGCTACGCAGAGCGGCCAGCATCGGACTGCGTACGATCGCGGCCTTCTCCTTCAGCTCCTGGAATTGAGGCGACTCCTCGACCCGCAGCCGGGCCTGCAGACACACCACAGTGAGGACCAGCGAGAGGAGGAACGGAATCCGCCAGCCCCACGTTGCCATCTGGTCGGCCGGAACCAGCAGACGGACCAGCCCTACGACGCCGGCGGCCACGGCGAACCCGAGAGTGGACCCCATCGAAACCGTCGATCCGTAGAAACCCCGCTTGCCGGGCGGCGCCAGCTCGGCGATGTAGGTGGCAGCCCCACCGATCTCACCACCGGCAGCGAACCCTTGGGCGAGTCGCACGACGACGATAGCGATCGTCGCGGCGACTCCCATCTGTCCGTAGGTGGGCAGCAGACCCATCACGCCGCACGCCGCCCCCATCATCACAATCGTCGCGACGAGGGCTGTCCGGCGGCCGCGGCGGTCGCCGAGGCGACTGAAGAACCAGCCACCGAGCGGACGGATGAGGTAGGACGACGCGAACACCGCGAGCGCGGACAGGGTTGAGACCGTCGGATTGTCGCTGGGGAAGAACAACGGTCCGATGGTGAGCGTCAGAAACCCATAGACACTGAAGTCGTAGTACTCGATCAGTGTCCCGACGCCGCCCGCCAGCGATGCACGCCGGGCGGACCTCAAGCTGATCGTCTTTTCGGAACGTTGTGCCGTCGTCATTGACTCTCCTTGTCACACCAGGATGGAAGGTGCGCCGTTCGGCCGCCCTCACCGCGCGAGGTCGGCGCCGTCACGTTGCTCGGCGCGATCAGAAGGTGGGTACTGACTGGAACCCGTCCGTCCGGTCAGGCTCCGAGGCACTATGGCGAGGTCGATAGTCGCCGGTGCCCGGTGCTGCGTCAGAGGGCTGAAGCCCCAATCTCTGTGGGTTCAAGCGGCGCAGGCGTCAGGGCTACCTCGTCGGTGACTGCTGATTCGACGACTGCGGGATGGCCATCGGATGATGGGGCGCGTTGATGGAGCGCCGCCGATCGCATGCCATACCTCGTGGGTCAGCAGGAACTGCGTACGCACACACTCGATGCACTTCGCATGTGCTGACTCTGACCCGTCGTACACAGACGCGCAATGAACTGATACGACTGGACTCATTCAAATTCCACAAGCATGGATGCAGAAGAGACATGGTCTGGGAGTGGCGCGCAGGAATGGAATTAAGTCAGCATTGCCGAACGACTCAAGCCGCAGAGCGGTCCGGGAAACCGAACTGCTCGGGCCATGGCAGAAGCCGGAGATGATCTGTGGTCGTCGTGCCTGCAGCCCGCTCACCGAGTCTGCGCCGCGGCGCCGGCTTGCGCTGCTCGGACCTGTTGCCGTGTCAGATCGGGAGCCGTATGCGTCCATCCATTGCTGTATACGCGTCAGCAGACGTAGGAGCCACGGCCAACCCGACCTGGAAGCGTGGGTCCGAGAATTCGCGACCAATACATCCCGGGCGAGGAAACGTCTGGTCGAAATGAGCAACGGGGCAGCCAGCTGTTTCGGTGAGGCCATAGCTTTCGCGCAGATCCAGCCCCCAGATCTGCCACAGCGCGATGACGTTCTCGGGCGTCGCGGCAGAGGCGGTGAAAGCGACGCGAAGGCGGTCCAATCCGACGCTTGCCCGCAACGGCAGGAAGACACGGTGAAGCACTCCGGTCTATGCGATCCGCAGCAATACCGAGGGATGACCACTGGACCAACGGCGCTCGGCCATGCGGCGACCGACCCACATCGCGCCTTTGTAGGCGTACCGGCGCGCCCGGGGCCAAGCCTGCGTTCGTGCGATGCTCACGGCTGTCGAGCTCCGGATAGAGGCCGACGACGGTCTGGCCGCGCTCCTTCTGTGCGCAGCTTCTCCCACGTTGTCCCAGTGATTTTCTCAGGTAGCGCCGACGGGGCGGTGTCCATGCCGACGACGAGCCGCAGCTTCGGTGTGCGGGCCGCGATCTCCGCCACCTTGTTGAGCTCCGTAGTTGTCTCGCCCATGAAGGCCACTGCCTCGCTGTGTGCCAGGATCTGCTCGATCTCGGCGGGCGAGCTGGCCGGGTAGACGCCGACCACCACGCCGCCGACACTCTGCACTGCCAGTGCGGCGAAGGCCCATTCCGGGCGTGCGCTGCTCATCACTGCGACGCGATCGCCGTGCTCACACCGTGTCACCTCCCGGTCACCAGCCCCGGCATGGATCAGGTCAGCGGCTACGGGCCTCGACGCCGCAAAGACCGCTCTTCTTGTCAGATCGCCTCTGCGGGGATCAATAGCGCGTTGAGCGCGGCGGTGCGGATGGTCGTCGCGACGATGTCGGGATCGAGGCCGCTGTTGAACTGGGGCAGTGCGTTGATCATCGAGAAGACGGCATGTGTGAGAACGCGGGTCTGCGCGTCTGACAGGTCGGGCCGCAGCCGGGTGACCAGTCCGCTCCATTCTTCGGCATAGAGACGCATCATGCGCCGCATGCGATGGCGTTCGTCCTCGGGGACGTTGTGTTCGTTCTTCAGGAACACCAGCGTGGACGGAACGTTCTGGAGACTGCGTTTGACGTGGTAATCGATCATCTCTTCGAGGGCCTTGCGTGGATCCGTCACCTCGGCCGCCGTCTTGCGGGCATGAGCCAGCAGTTCGTTCAGCGGATCCTCTAGCACAGCGATCAACAACGCCTGCTTGCTCGGGAAGTGCCGGTAGAGCGCGGGGCCGGTCACACCGGCACGCGCGCCGATCATCTCAGTGGTGACCGCATCGAAGGCACGCTCGTTGAACAACTCTCCGGCGACCTTGATCAGCACCTGCCGACGGGTGGCGCGGGGAGATGCGGTACGGGGGGTAGGTGAGCTCGACACATGTAAAGTCTAGTCTAGGTGAGCGGCCGATAACGTGCCATTGCGTGTTCCGCGAGCAGGTCGGCCACCGCGGTCAGACAGGCGAAGCCCAGCTCAGACGACATGCCGCGCGGATCACCGAGCACCCCGCTGGGTGCGACTGCCTTGACACCGTCAGTGAATACGCGGGCCAGCAACGCGTCATCCATGGACCCGGTGAAACCTGCGGCGGCGCGATCGTTCCTCACGGCGTCCGGCCGCACGGCTAGCATGATCGAACTTTCGGCGACGTCGGCATGGCCTCCGACGTGGTCGGCGAGGCCGCCGACGCGTCGAGCAGCATCGCGCCACGCGCGGAGGACCGCTGCCGAGTCTGCGAACGTGATGACATCCAGGTCGGAGGGAAGCCGCGCGGTGAGCTTCGGCTCGATGTCACTGAGCACCGGGTAGTTGCCGATATGCGCCGAGAAGATCAGCACCCGGCGGAAGCCGTGCGCGGCAAGGCTGGCGCAGCAGTCGGCGCAGATCGCCTCGAGCGTCTCGGCCTGCAGCGAGAGCGTTCCGGCGAAGCCGAGGTGGTGCGACGAGCAGCCGATCCGCACCGTCGGTAGCACGAGCGCGTCGCCAAGCCGCTCGGCGATAAGGACACCCAGTCGATCGGCGTGGTCACTGTCGACCGACATCGGCAGGTGCGCGCCGTGCTGCTCCGTGGCGCCCAGCGGCAAGACCGCCGTACGCATACCGCTCGCGATGGCGCTCGCGATGTCAGGCGAGGTCAAACGCTCAATCCGCAACTCGCTCACGTGTGGTCACTCCTCCTCCTGTGTCTGCTCGGCCAGCACCTCGCGGATGCGTCACTACTCGACGGATGGGGAGAGGTCCGCAGTCCAGGCCCGCGCACGTTAATCAGAGCTAACGCTTGTCGCTCTTCCTGGGGCCTTGACCTGGGCTGTGCCGCGTCCTACGTTATCGGCGAATAACATTCGACGGAAGGGTCGGTATGGACTTCATCCTCATGACCGAGGGGGACACCCCGGTCGGGCTCACACATGAGCACCGCTACCGGGAACTGGTCGAGGAGGTACTGCTCGCCGAGCGCGTCGGCTTCGACGCCTTCGGCAGTTCCGAGCAGCACGTCGCCCTCGGAACGGCCTCGGTCTCCGCTCCGGAGGTGCTCTACCCGTACCTGATGGCTCTCACCAGCCGGATCCGCTTCATCCACCTCGTCACACTGCTGCCGACACGGATGAACCACGCCCTGCGCGTCGCGGAGCGTGTGGCGACCGAGGACATCCTGTCCAACGGCCGTGTCGAGCTTGGTACCGGGCGCGGCAACACCACGCTCGCCCTGCGCGCGTTTGAGGTGGACCCTTCCGAGAACAAGGCTCAGTGGCGTGAGGGCATCGAGCTGATCCGGAGCGCGTTCCTCAACGACGTGTTCTCGTACGTGGGCGAGCACTACAAGGTTCCGCCGCGCAGCCTGGTCCCCAAGCCCCTGCAGGGTCCCTACCCGCCCATTTCGGCTGCCGCCGGCAGCCCGAGCTCGGTCGAGACGGCCGCCTCGATGGGTATCGGCGCCATCATGGGCGGCCTCTACCTCGGGTTCGACCTCGTCGAGAACATGGTCAAGCTCTACGACGACACTCTCGCCGCCACCAACCACCCCTACCCGATCACGCCGCGCAAGATGGTCGCGGTCGCCGGTGGTATGCACTGCGCCGAGACCACTGCCCAGGCCCGCCTCGAGGCGAAGCCCCTGTTCGAGATGGCCAAGCTGTCCACCGACGCATATGAGCGCCTGTCGAAGCTGTCGAAGGACTACGCCTACATGGGCGCTGTCAAGGACATCGACTTCAACGACGAAGAGTACATGTTCGAACGCTCCCAGGGCTTCATGGTCGGCGACCCCGAGCACTGCATCGAACACGTACAGCGATACGCGGACATGGGCGTCGAAGCGCTCGTCCTGCGTGTCGACAGCCTGCCCCACGACCAGCTGATGCGCTCGATCGAACTCTTCGGCAAGTACGTCATCCCCCGCTTCAAGCACCCCCGCAACGTCGTGCGCTCGGCCGACGACATCCTCGCCGAGATCCGAGCCGCCCGCCCCGCTCACGAAGAAGCACTCCGCCAGTTCAACGACACGCACAACCCCACACACCCCAAGGAGACCAGCCGATGACCACCCTCTACCAGCACGGCACCGGCAACGTCCTCACCGAACGCCACGACAACGGCATCCTCCAGATCACGATCAACCGACCCGACCGGTACAACTCGCTCACCCTGCCGATGTTCGAGGAGATGAACCAGATCTGGGCCGACGTCGAGCGCGACGACCAGACCCGGGTCGTGGTCATCACCGGGGCCGGCAAAGCCTTCTGCACCGGGATGGACGTCGCTCAGCCCGATCCCACGCCCCAGGATGCGCTCGCGATGCTGGAGACCGAACGCAAGCGGGTCGCGACGATGTTGCGCATCGAGAAGCCGATCATCTCCGCGATCAACGGCCCCGCGGTCGGCTACGGGCTGTCGACCGCGCTTCTCGCCGACATCAGCATCGCCGCGGACGACGCGGTGCTGATCGAAGGCCATACCAAGGTCGGTGTGACCGCCGGCGACCACGCCGCGCTCATCTGGCCGTTGCTTGTCGGCATGGCCAAGACCAAGTACTACGTGCTCACCTCCGAGAAGCTGACGGGCGCCGAGGCCGAGCGGATCGGGCTCGTGAGCCTGTCCGTTCCCCGCGAGCAGGTGCTGCCCCGCGCGCTCGAGGTCGCGTCCCGGCTGGCCCGCGGTTCCCAGCAGGCGCTCCGTTTCACCAAGCGTGCGCTCAACGCCTGGCTCACCAACGCGATGCCCCAGCACGAGCTGTCCTCGGCACTCGAGATCCTCGACTTCGCCGGTGCCGACTACGCCGAAGCACGCCAGGCTTTCCGGGAGAAGCGCCCCGTGGACTTCCCCTCCGCTCGCACCGCCGGCGGACCGGCGAACTGAGGGAAGGCGAGCATGAGCATTGCCTCGCACAACACAGCGCCCAGCGCTGTGCACGCGTCCGACGAAGTGGACGGCGTGGTGGTACTCACCCTGAACCACCCGCCGGCGAACGCGCTCAGCAACTCGCTCGTCAGCGAGCTGACAACGACGCTGGAAACCCTCGCCGACGGCCCCGGCACCCCCGCGGTGGTCTTGACGGGAGCTGGTGAGCGCTTCTTCTGCGCGGGTGGCGACATCAAGGAAGCCATCGGCTTCGGGGCCGATTCGATGGTCGAGCGGATGGCCTCGTTTCACGCGCTGCTCTGCGCTCTGGAGGACTTTGCCCGGCCGCTGGTGTGTGCGGTCAACGGCTGGTGCGTCGGTGGCGGCATCGAAATGGCCCTGTTCGCCGACAAGGTGTACGCGTCGACTGAGGCGCGTTTCGTCTTCCCCGAGGTCAACCACGGGATGCTGCCGGCCGTGAAGGGGATCACTCGAGTGCGCGAGGTCCTGGGTGACCGCGCGGCCCGGCGCCTCCTGCTGAGCGGAGAGCCCGTCGACGCGTTCGACGCGGAGCGGATGGGCATCGTCGACCAGGTGGTCGAGCAGGACGACCTGCTCGCGACCGCGATGGCGGACGCGCGGGCGGCAGCGGCGAAACCACCTGCCGTGTTCGCGGCGCTGAAACGGGCCCTGCGCTCAGGGACTTCCCGTTGGCCGGTTGAAGAGCAGCTCCGCGTCACGGTCGCCGACGCGCGCACAGTCTTCAACAACCCTGCCGCCCGAGCTGCCCGCGAGGGATATCGTGGTTGATCGATTTCAAGGGCTGGACCCGGCCGCCTTCCGCTCGGCGTTGGCCCGCTTCCCCTCCGGCGTGACGATCGTGACGACGCGAAGCGCGTCAGGCACGCTGCACGGGTTCACCGCGAGTTCCTTCGCGGCGCTGTCACTCGATCCGCCGCTCGTCCTGGTGTGCCTGGACCGAGGAGCGGACTGCTCTCCCGTCTTCATGGCGGCCGAGCGGTTCATCGTCAACATCGTGACTCCCGCGCACGCCGAGTTGGCGATCAAGTTCGCGACAAAAGGTGAGAACAAGTTCGCGTACGGAGCCTTCGCATTCGATGAGTGGGGTCACCCGCTCCTGCCCGATGCGGCGGCAGTCATCCGTTGCGAACTGGAGCAAGCCGTACCCGGCGGAGATCACGTGATCCTCATCGGCCGGGTACACGACGCGCGGACAGGCAGCGGCAAGCCGGTGACGTGGTACCGAGGTGACTTCCTGCACCTCGGGGAGAGTGCCGCATGAATCTCATCGGGCCCGGGCTTGTCGGCTCTGGAAGAGAGGCCGTGTCATGGATCTGACTATTTTCGAGCCAACCCGGACGCTACCGGGGCTGCTGCTCGATCGCGCGAACAGGGAACCCGACGCCGTCGCGCTGCGTTACTGGCGGGATGGGGCCATGCAGGCGATCACGTGGCGAACGTACCGGGATCGCGTGCAAGATCTCGCGCTCGGCCTGGTCGCGCACGGTGTGCGGCACGGCGATCGCGT
Organism: Streptomyces yongxingensis; assembly: GCF_055597465.1. NCBI lineage: Bacteria > Bacillati > Actinomycetota > Actinomycetes > Kitasatosporales > Streptomycetaceae > Streptomyces > Streptomyces yongxingensis. Next base: position 8,795,205 of record NZ_CM145717.1, on the reverse strand, counting down.
CGCGGTGATGAGCAGCGCACGCCCGGAGTGGGTGTTCGCCGCGCTGGCCGTGCAGAGTGCCGGCGGCGTCGTGATCGGCGTCTATCCGACCAACTCACCTGCCGAGATCGAGCAACTCCTCGCCCACAGCGAGGCCGTCGCCTTCATCGGCGAGACGACGACGGAGCTCAGCAAGGTGGCGGAGGTCGCCGCACACACACCGAAGCTGCGGCTCGTGGTCGGAATCGACGCCACTCCGCCGGAGCTGCCCGAGGTGATCAAAAGGGCAACGTGGGAAGCGCTGTGCGAAGAAGGAACACAGTACGCCGACGACAGCGCCGATCCTCTGTCCGAGCTGGTCGCCGGCGGCTCCCTCGACGATGCCGCGGTGCTGTTCTACACGTCGGGATCCACGGGAATTCCGAAAGGCGTCACCCACACGCACCGCACGCTTCAGCACGCGGTTCAGACCTTCGTCGGCCTCTACCCGCAGATCCTCCGCCACGAGCACGATGCCGTGGGCTTCCTGCCGTTGGCCCACGTGGCGCCGGCGTTGGTGTCGGTGTTCGCGCCGCTGCTCTCACGGCTGGTGGTCACATACTGCCGCATTGGTGACTACGAAGACGTGTTGCGTTCGGTGCGGCCGACAGCAGTGCTCTGGCCGCCGCGGTTCTACGAGAAGATCGCCGGCGAACTGATCGCACAGACGGAGGTCTGGCCGCGACGTCGTCGCTACGTCTATGGCGCCGCCATGTGGGCCGGCCGCAGAGTAGCCGAACGCCGCTGGTCCCGTCGTCGGCCCTCGGTACCGCTGCGGATCGCGTACGCTGCCGCACTTCGTTGGGTGTTCTTGCCACTGCGGGCAACCGTCGGAATGGATCGCATCCGCGTCGCCTACACCGCATCTGCCGCGATGCCCGAAAGCGTCATCGCGATTTGGCAGATCTGGGGGCTCGATCTCCGCGAGAACTACGGTCTCACCGAGACCGCCGGGTGCCCCATCGCTCATTTCGACCAGCCATTCCCTCGTCCGGGCTTCATCGGCAGGGAATTCCCGGACCCACGGTTCCAGGTGAAAGTCGCGGACGATGGCGAAATGCTGCTCCGCGCGCCGTTGCTCTTCGACGGATACTGGCGCAACCCGGCGGAGACCGAGGCTGCTTACCAGGACGGCTGGTTCCGCACCGGTGACCTGATGGAGCGCGCACGCCGCGGGGACATCCGGCTCATCGGCCGGAAGAAGGACGTGATCATCACCCGAGGCGGCAAAACGATCAATCCTCAGCCCATCGAAACCCGGTTGAAGGAGAGCTTGCTGATCAACGAAGCGATCGTCGTCGGCGACGCCCGCAAGTACCTCACCGTCCTGCTCGAGCCGAGCACAACCGCAGGCGCCCGGTCGGCAGAGGTGCTGGCCGAACGCCTGCGAGCGGAGGTCGCTCGGGTCAACGCGGACCTCGCGCGCGTAGAGCAGTTGAAGGACTTTCGCGTTCTGCCGCGGTCCCTGGAAGTCGAGCGCGGCGAGCGGACTGCGAACGGCAAGATCAAGCGCAATGCCGTCGTGGACTCGTTCGCAACGCTGATCGACGACATGTACGGCGCGAACGACGACGCGGCGATCGCGAACCACGTGCGCTCAAGGCCGAACTAGGCGGTTGATCGCGTGAAGATCGCGTGAACTGAGGTCGGTCCGCAGGCGTGGGAGGAGGGCGTTCAGCTTGATGTGTGAGCGAAGAACTGAACACTCGTCTGATGGCACTCTGCACGGTGATCAACGATCAGGTGGTCGTATCCAGTGCCTGCCGTGGCCGTCAGCCGTTGTTGTCCGCCACCCCTGTGCCCTGCGGCATGCCGCGGGAAACGGTCAAGCGCTCGGCGCTGGCCGGGCACGCCGACAACGGCTCCTACGCCGCCGGACCGCAGGCTCAGTCATGATTGCCACATCCACCCGAGTATGCGGCAAGAGGTGGAGCCATTGCCGATCCCTGACCTGACGCTGCAGCAGCTTCGCGCAGTCCGGACACTCGCCGCATCCGGCAGTTTCACGAAAGCAGCCGCAGCAGAGCACATCTCTCAGTCAGTCCTCAGCAGACGGATCAAGGAAGTCGAACGTCTCCTGCGGGTGCGGTTGTTCGACCGAACCACTCGGCAGCTCGACATCACGGCCGCGGGGCATGCCTTTCTCCTCATGACGGGCGCCGTCCTCGACGACATGGACATGCGACTGAGCCGCTTCATGTCGTACGTGGCGGCCCAGTCCGGAACCATCGCCGTAGCCGCGCTTCCGTCGCTCGCGGCGGCTGTGCTGCCGGACATGATGCGCGGCTTCATGCTGGATCACCCCGAGGTGGAGTTCGAGATCATCGACGGTGCCGCGGATGAAGTTGTCGAACGCCTCGAAGGTGGGACTGTCGAACTCGGCTTGACCGCCCACGGTGACCTGCCGGACGGCTTGTGCTTCACACCACTGCTGCGGGAACAGTTCTACGGCGTCGCGCACCACAGCCATCCTTGGTCGGCGCAGAGTTCCATCTCGTGGGCGGACTTCAATGGTGAGACCGTGGTCGCAACGCGGCCCGGAACCAGCATCCGAGCGATCACCGACGCTGCGTTCAGCAGGTACTCGATCTCGGTGAGCCACCACTTCAATGCCTGTAGCGCGGCGACGATCCGCGGGCTGCTGCGGGCCGGAGTGGGCGTGGCAGCTCTGCCGGCCTTTGAGTTGCAGGGTTTCGGTCTGGATGATCTGGTCGCGGTACCCATGGATTCTCCGGGAGCAACCAGGGTCACCGGCGTGATGTACCACTGCTCTCAGAACCTCTCGCCCGTCGCGGCTCGCTTCTTGGATTTCATGCGCGCCACCGAGATCGATCCCCCGCGAGGAGTCTCCCTCGTTCACGAGGGCTACACCGGCGAACCAGGCACATTGAGCCACGCGGGGGCGCAGCTCGCAGAATGAGGTCGGCGATCGTCTCGGGCCGGGTGGTGCTGCCGGGTGGCCTTCGGCATGCCTGAAGGGTGTCAATACCCCGATCAGGCCGCTGATCGGGGTGTTTCTTGTGGCTGGAGAAGTCGTTGGGGTGGCGTGGTGTGGTACTCGTTGAGCAGACCACCTCACCATCGGGCTGGTCCATGGAAGATTCAACGGAGGCGAGTCGGGTCCGGCGGTCACGGCGGGAATGACATGCCTCCCGGACCAGGTCGCGGTGGGCATCCGTCAACGCCGCGCGGGGGCGTCGAGGAGACCGCCGTCGCGCCCGCCGGCCGGGAGAGGGTGACGCTCGCCGCGGGCGTGGAGGCGCTGCCGATGATCACCCAGGGCTAGCAGATATACTTCGTAGCTCGATATATATTCGACGCATGACACGCCAGAACCCGTCCTTGACGGAACCGCAGTACTTCATCCTTGCTGCGCTCATGGATGGACCGTTGCACGGTTACGGCATCATCAAGGCTGCCGAGCGGGCCACCGACGGGCGGCTCCGGATCGCTGTCGGCACTCTCTACGGCGCGCTGGAGCGGTTGGAGCGGGCCGGGCTGTTGGCCGCCGGCCATGAGGAGATCGTGGACGGGCGGGCGCGGCGCTACTACCGGCTCACCGAGGACGGCGCCGAGACGCTCGCCCGGGAGGCGCTGCGGATGCAGCAGGCGGCGGCTGTCGTCATCGGACGCTCGCGAGATGCCGGAGCGGCCCCGGCATGAACCGTTTACTGCTTGCGGCCTATCCCAAGTCCTACCGTTCCCGGCAGGGAGAGGAGTTGCTGGCCTGCCTGGCCGAGGCGTATCCCGGCCGTGCCTGGCCCCCGCCGCGGGAAGTTGCCGCCTTGGCGTGTGCCGGGGTGCAGGCCCGCGCCCGTGCCGTCGTCGACGACGCGGCTCGTCCGTGGTGGCTGGACGGCATCCATCTGGCCGCCCTGGCCCTCGCCGCGCTGGCGCTGGTTCCGTACCTACAGGACGTGTGGCACTGGGCACTGCACATCGACCCCGGACAGCACGCCATCGCCTTCCACTTCTCCGGCTGGTATCCGTGGGCCGGAGGTCCCACGCGGATACGGCTACTGCCCTACGGGCTGCTCCCGCTGGGCTGCCTGATCGCTCTGCTGCGTGGCAGAGCGTGGATCGCGCTGCCGGCCGCGGCAGCCATGATCTGGGCCGGTGCCACGCCCCACGGCCGCGCCCTCTTCGGCAGCGAGGGCAAGGCGGGCTTGAGCTACTACGGGTTGGGCGCCCCGCTGACGGCCCGTGACCTGGTGCTCTCGGGGACACTGTGCGCCGCGTGCGCCGTGCTGGCGCTCTGCCGTCCCAGCCGCCTGCGACGCCACTCCTACCGCTGGCTGGCCCCTGTCGTGCTCGCCATGTTCATGGCCGGTGGCCTGCACATCATCTCCGTCAGTCCGGCTTTCCAGCGCGGCTTGTTCGTCCTCGAAGTCACCGCGCTGCTCGGCGCGTGGGTTGCGACGGCAGCCACCGGCGACCACCGGTGGCTGATCCCCGTCGCGGCGGTCGCGATCGTCCGCACGCAGGCGATCGTCGTCCAGCCGGACGCGTTCATGCAGTCCTTTCCGGACCTGGTCGTTCTCCTCCTGCTGATCGCGCCCCTCCCCGCCCTGGCGATCACCGCCCAGCGCCGACAGGGGCAGGCACTCCCCGAATAGGAGCGGACCCCCGGTGGGCCGGCCGAGCCCGGCGGCCCACGTCGTGCCACAAGACGTGCGTGACCCAACCCCCCTCAACGGAAGAAACAGAGCGATGACTCAGCACGATTCTCCGGCCCTGCCCGCGCACCGTCCGGGGGGCTCAAGGCAGGCCCCCGCCGACCCCAGCCCGTCGCGTACGACACGGCCGTGGATGCCGGCTCTGCTGTACACCCTGGGGTTCCTGACGGTCTACCTGCTCGCCATCTGCACCCCGTGGGGGCAACGAGCTGAGAACGCCCTGTTTGGTCTCGGCAAACAGGGTGGCGAAGAAGCATGGATCTACCCCCTGTCAGGAGCGGCCTACGGCTCGACGCCCCTGCCGCCGATGGAATTGAGCGCCAAGCCCACCCTGATGGTGGGCCTGGCCGTCATCGTGATCCTCACCCTGGTGCGGCGGTGCTGGTGGCCGGGGTGCGCGGCGCTCGGCGTCGTCATTCTCACGACCGGAGGCAAGGAGGTGCTCAAATCGACCCTGCCCCGCCCCGATCTGGTGGGCGCGCCCGAGAATCTCCTTGATCAGGGTTTCCCCAGCGGGCACACCGCCATCCCCGCCGCGCTGACTCTCGCCGCCGTCCTCGTGGTTTCCCCCCGCATCCGCCCCTACGTCGCCACGGCCGGTGTGCTGTGGCTCGCCTGCATCGCCGCCGCCAGCGCGACCATGGGCGGCCACCGGCCCAGCGAAGTGCTGGGGGCCACACTGTTGGCCTGTGCCTGTTACGGCCTCGCAACCTGGCTGCTGCCGCCGGCCGCCGCGCCAGGCGCCACGCGGAGCACCCGTGCGCTGCCCGTCATCACCTTGACGGTGGCATTGGCCATCGCCCTCGTTTCCGGCGCACGGAACGACACCCTCACAAGGTCACTGGTCTCCGCGGCGACGGCCTTCATATGTGCGGCCCTGGTCTGGTACGCCGCAGTCGGGCGGCCCGCACACACCGCACGCCGCACACGCCCCGCACTGCGCTGACCACGCGGCCGGCTCCGGGCGGGAACCGGCGCATCCTGGCAAAGCCGCGATCCGATGCCACCTCCCAGTCGTAGAAGCCGTCGACGCCCGAGCGGGGATGCGCTCCCGCCCGGCGTGTCCTCCCATAGTCCGGTCAACAGGTCTGTGACGCCCCCCAGCACACACAGTGACTGCAACGACGCTTGGGCAGCAGTACTCGCGTAACGAAAGTCAGCGAACCGAGGAGATCGGGTGACTACTGCCAACCACATTCGGGATGCTGCGGGCGCTATTAGGAGCTGCGACTGTGGAGGGTCGGCCGGGCCTTGGCCGTCACCTTCGTTGCTGCGGTCGTGGTCGCGAGCGGTGTCTTCTACGGTTTGGCGGTCCTTCTGGGCTTCCGGGGGATCGACAGCACCGCCAAGCTCGACGCGAAGACGCTTTTCGACCTGGTGAAGCTCTCCTTCGGAGTGGTCGCCGGGGCCGGCGCGCTCGTCGCCCTGGTCGTTGCCTACCGTCGCCACCGCGTCGACGAGGTAGGCGCTCACCGGGAGGCCACCCGGAGTCAAGAACACACACCGGGCACCCCGCTACGCCGTCGGCAAGACCGTCAAACGCCCCGAGACTCTCAAGGCCATCGGCAAGCCCGGAAGATCTTGGTAGATAAAGAACTTCCCAATGACGATGTCAAGCCGCTGTCGTTACGGTTGGTAGAACCGTGTAGCACTCTCCGTCTCGGAGCATGGCCCACAAGACGTTGGCTCGTCGACGGGCCAGAGCGAGCAGGGCTTGCTTGAGCCCTTTCCCCTCGTTCTCGGCGAGCGCCGCCGCGTTCCTCACCTTGCGGTTCTTCAGCCAGGTTCCGATGCGCCTGGCTCCGCTGCGACGGATCGAGGCCGGCGCTTGGTAGCCGGTCAGCAGCATGATTGGACCCTTCTTGCTCAGGTTCAGCATGTGCTCCAATGCGGGGAAGAACTCCAGCAGTTGTGCCCTCAGCCGGTTGGTCTGGCGGGTCCGGTCGTTGACCAAACCACGCAGTGATGGTGTTCCTTGCCGATGTCCACTCCAGCCCAGATCTGGGGCACGGGTCACCTCCGCCAGCTCGTCATCACACCTCGATCCCGCAGACGACCTCGCCGACGTTGTCCTGCACAGCGATCGAGTCGCGTATCCCCCATTGGCGGTCGAGTCGTCGCGGGGCTCCGGGCGGCCAAGTTCTTTGAGCCATCCAACGGCGACAAGCTCACAGCCATACCCGGAACCCCTGGGTCCGCCGATCTTACGAAGGACCAGCTCAGACCCACGCTTGGAAGGTAGGACAAGCTTAGCTGTAGGGCGTGGTGATGAACTCGGCCAGGACCGTGCCGCCGGGGTCGAGTGTGTACAGGCCGCGCCCGCCGAATAGGTGGTTGATCTCGCCTTCGCGGATCTTGACCGGGTTCGGCCAGAAGGGGACGGAGTTCTTCTTGAGGCGGGCCAGGATCGCGTCGAACTCTTCGTCGGTTACGAGGAATGCGATGTGGCTTTCGTTGATGCGGTCGGCGGGGACCAAGTCGTCGGCGAAGTCGATGCCGACGTTGTTTGATGTGTTGACCTGCGTGAACCGGCCGTAGTCGAAGGGGGCGGGGGCGGCCATCAGGTCGGCCAGGAACGCAGCGGACTCTCGCCGGTTACGGCAGTGGACGATGAAGTGGTTCAACTCGTTCGGCATCTTGGTTCCTTCAATGTGCGCGGTCCGGCGCCCTGGTTGCGCTGTTCGGGGAGGTGAGTTTGTCCCCGAGGATGTCGGCGAGCAGGTCGATCTGCTTGGGGTCGGTGTCGTTGCCCACGAAGACGAGTTCGTCGAGTCCGGCTGCTTCGTGGGCGGTGACGGTTGCGTGGATCACGTCGGCGGTGGTGGCCGCTGTGTCGATGACGGTCCGGACGTAGTCGGGGCCGGCGAAGGCGTAGTAGTCGTTGACGGCGCGGGCGAGGGATCGGTGTGCGTGGCCGCCGAGGGCGAACATCGCCGTGGCCCTGGTGCGCGGACGTCCTTGCCTGCCGGCCTCCTTCCAGCGGCTGTGGAGGCGGGTGGCGAATGTGATGAACTCGTCGATGTCTCCGCCGGTTCCGGCGATCCATCCGGTGCCGTGGGAGGCGATACGCCGCAGCGTCGCCTGTGATGCGCCGCCGAACCACAGTGGCGGCCCTCCGGGGGTGACCGGGGCCGGACCCACCTCCTCTTCACCCCGCCAGATGGCGGTGACGCGTTCCACCAGTGTGTCCAGGGCACGCCCTCGAGTACTGAAGTCCAGGTGGCTCGCCCGGTAGTCGTCTTCGCGGGCTCCGGGAGCGAGACCGAGATGCAGCCGTCCGGCGCCCGCGATCCGGTCCAAGGTCGCCGCGGCCTTGGCGAACAATGCGGGGTTGGTGTGCAGCGGGGCCAGCAGCACGCTGGTGACCAACCGGATGCGTTCGGTGGCCCCGGCTGCCGCGGCCAGGGTGATCAGGGGTTCCGGAGTGGACCAGGCCAGGCGGTCGCTGGCGATCAGCGAGGCGAATCCCCGCTCCTCGGCCCGCCGCGCCCACGTCACCAACGTACGCTCCTCGACTCCGGTGACATGACCCGGCAGCCCTACGCCTATCTCCATGTGCCGTGTCTCTTCCTCGATAACGGACCGGGTGGTGCGTGTCCTTCCACCGCTGCCGCCGGTGCTTCGTCGACAGCAGCGGAAGGCGTTGCCCGCCCGGCCTCATGACGTGCGTCGGGGTATTTTCAGTTTTCGGTGGCTCAGCTTTTGAGCGTGCCGCCGTACTCCTCCGGGACGAGGTCGGCCTGCTCGGCGCCGCTCCTGATCAGATCGAGGATTGTGTCGGCGGCGCCCTCGGGCGACTGGGGTACCAAGCCGCTGGAGCCCTCCATTTTCAGCGCGCCTGCGACGTCGCCGCGAACCGTCCTGACGAACTCGGTCTCGGTGATCGACGGGAACATCATCGACACGGCGATGTTGTCGTCGGCGAGCTCGACGCGGGCGATAGCCGAGAGCTTGGCGAGGGCGGCCTTGGAGGCGGAGTATGCGCCGGATCCGGGCAGCGACGACCAGATGATCCCGGAGCCCACGTTCACGATGGCCCCGGCTCCCTGCTTGCGCATCTGCGGAAGGACGGCCTGCGTCGCGGTCAGGGGTGCGAGGAGGTTGAGTTCGAGGACGGCCCGGAAGTCCTCGGGGTCGATGGCGTCGACGGTCGCCTGCAGCCCCTGGCCCGCGTTGTTCACCAGGACGTCGATCCGCCCGAACTTCTCGATCGCGGCTTCTACGGCCGCCGCGACCTGGACCCGGTCCGTCACATCGCAGGGCACGGCCAGGGCCACGGACTCGCCGAGTTCCTTGGCGAGCTGTCGGATGCGTTCCTCGCGGCGAGCGAGGAGCACCACGCGCGCACCGGCGCGGGAGGCGGCGCGTGCGGTGGCCCCTCCGATGCCTGACGACGCTCCGGTCACGAGCACTACGGCTCCGCTGATGTCCATAGGGGATTCCTCATCCATGAGTCGGTGGATTGCCTGAGCAGCGCCACGGCCTTCGAGCAGCGCCACGGCCTTCGAGGCGCGGGGGCCGTCCGCCATTCAATGCTATCAATTGACAGCTATCAAGCAATAGGAATGTATCCTCGTGGCATGAGCGACGTCAAAGCCGCCAGTCTCCACGAGCTGGCCGACCTGGTCTTCGCCGTGGCGCGGCAGCTTCGGCCCCCGGCGGACCCCGCCTTCGAGCCGTGCACGCCGATCGAGATCAGCGTCATGCGGTTCATCCACCACCACCCCGGCACGTCCGCGCGAGCCGCGTCGGAGGCGACCCTGCTTCCGTCGAGCAACTTCAGCCGGGTACTGCGCGGCCTGGAGAAGAGGGGGCTCGTGGATCGCGTCGTGGACGACCGCAACGCCCGAGGCGTGCGCCTGTACCCCACCGAAAAGGCCCACCAGAATCACCAGATCCTCCGCGACAACTGGGACCGGACCCTCCGGGGCATCATCGACGACCCCGCCACCATCGAGATCGTCAATGCCACGCTCCGGCGAATCGAGGATGAACTCATAGCCCGGCGCAGCGGGACGGACGCCGATGGCGCTCAATCCGACTAGCCTCGGGCTTTCGCGCGCCCAGCAGACTGGAGGTCCTGATGTTGTAAGTGATCTTTGGTCGTAAGCTCGTTGTCGCCTGCCGATGGGAGTCCGGTCCGGGTAGCTGCCAGGAGGCCCGGTAGCGGACTGGCGGCCTGCGGACAGCTGCCGTCGGAAGCTGCGCGTCCTGTAACCGGGTGCACCCCGGGAACATGTTGAAGTAGGCCGTGGTCACTGACCTGGTGTTCCGACCTGATCGGCGCCCTTGTCCGCCTCGCCGGTGTGGACGTGACCGTGCACGCGCCGCGAGGCCGCCGGTGCATCAAGCCCAGCATCCCCGGACCCGGACGCCCGGCAGGCTCCCGCCATCCGCCGCGATCCTGACGAAAGCACCGAACACGGCAGGACGCTTGAAGATCGCCGACGGCGTACAGGTCAGACGAAAAGCTCGGGCAGGCTGACAAACCCCGTCGGAAATAGCGCCGGAGTGTGACAGCCGCACCGGGCTAGGGAAACGGCGGACACCCGGTCTGCCGTCCCAGGGCTCGCTGACGCAGAGTCAGTCGCCGTCGGGCGGCAGTGGCCCGTCGTACGCATTGAGGATCGCCGAGATGAATGCCCAGCTGGCCCGAGAACTGCTGGCCCGCGCCAACGCGACCGCCGTGCACGACCGGACCGAGGACGAGGACAGGATCGCGGGCGCCGCCGCCGACTTCGCGGGCGGCCAAGGCGGGCAAGTACGTCACCGCGTCCCAGCACCAGGAGATCGACCGCTGGGTAAAGCGTGCAGAACACGCACAGGCTGGCGCCCGCACCCGACCGCGGCCTGGACCACCCAGCAAGCCCGCAACCTCGCCACCGACCTCGGCATACGCATGGACTCACCGCGCTTCCTCATCCGAGACCACGACAGCGAGTACACCGACGCCTTCGACGCCGTATTCCAAGCCGAGGACATCGAGATCATCAAGACGCCGGTCCGCGCGCCGAAAGCCAACGCCCACTGCGAACGAGTGATCGGCACCCTCCGCCGAGAAGCCCTCGACCACATACTCATCCTCGACGAAGCTCACGCCCGCCATGTCCTGGCCGAATACCAGAGGCACTACAACGCACACCGCCCCCACCGAGCCCGACGCCAACTACCTCCCCAGGCCCACCAACAACCACCTCCGGTCCTGAAACCCACCAGCCGACGAGTCATGCGTACCCGCATCCTCGGCGGCGTGATCAACGAGTACAGCTATGCCGCTTGACCAGGAGCGACGATTATTCGAGCCCCACACCGTACACGGCGCGCACCTCCTCCCACCAGGACGGATGAGGTTTTCGGCAAGAGCACCGCCACACTCCGGCCAACCAGTGGAACTCGCAGGTCGGACAGCGAAATCCGGCTGGAATACGAGGAGTTCACTCAGGCCGCTTACTGATCGTCGGCGGGGTCAGGCGGGCGAGGATCGACACGTACTCGTCGGCCAGGGCCTCCACTGTGCTCGCATCGAACAGGTCCAGGGAGTATGTGATCCTCCCGGTCAGCCCGGACGCTGTCGTCCCGAGAGTGAACTCGATGTCGTGGCGGGTGGTTACGCGATCGAACGTCACGGCCGATGTGCGCAGGCCCGTCAACCGGGGAAGGCTCCCGGCGCCGCCGTGGACGGCGGAGACATCCATGATGCGATTTTGGAGCTCCAGCCCAGCGCGCAGCTTTGGGCGTGCGTCACCGTCCTCCGCGCGCAGCCGGGCGGCGATGTCGTCGAAGGAGACATCTTGATTGGCGAACGCGCCCAGAACGCTGGTGCGTACCTCGTCCAGCAGGTCGGGAAAGTCAGCGCCGGGCGCTGCGGCCGACCGGATGGCGAGCGTGTTGACCATGGAGGTCACCAGAGCCTCCCGCTCCGGTGTGGTCCGCCCCGAGACGATCGTGCCGACCGTGATGTCGCTGCGGCCCGACCAGGACCGCAGCAGCTGGTGGAAGCCGGCCATCAGCGTCATGAACCGGCTCGCTCCCCGCGCGCGTCCGTATTCCGTCAGGCGGGTCGTGAGGCTTTCGGGGAGAGCGAAGAGGTGTCGCCCGGCCCGCGCCGACCGATCCGGCGGCGCCGGGCGATCGCCGGGAAGCTCGTGCCAGTCGGCGCCGGTGAGCCGCTCCCGCCAGTAGCGGAATTGTTCGTCCCATGCGCCCTGCCGTAGCGCGCGTTGCTCGTCCCGGATCAGGTCACCGTAGTCGTACGGCAGCGGCGGCAGTATTCGCAGCGGATCCACGCCGCGCGTTGCCGCGGCGTATGCGACCTCCAGCTCACGCAGGAGCACTGCGACCGCCCAGTCGTCGAAGACCACATGGTGGCCGACGCAGATCAGGAGGTGCTCCTTGTCGTCGATCCGCAGCAGCGCGGCACGGAAGACCTCCGCCGTGAGGTCGAACGCGCGCCACGCGTACTCCTCGGCGTACGCACGCGCGCGCTCCGCGTCGCCGGTGAAGTCCTTCTCCTCGACGGCGAACTCCTCCGGCCGGTGCACGGTCCGGCGTACCTTCCCGTCCCGTCCCAGACCCAGCGAGGTGCGCAACGACTCGTGCCGGGACACGAGACACCTGATGGCTTCGCGTAGCGCCGCGGTGTCGAGCGCGCCGACCAGGCGCAGACCGATCGGAACGTTGTACGCCCCACCGCTGCCCGGCAATTGCTCCGCGATCCAGAGCCGTCGTTGGGACTCCGAGGCCAGTCGCTGGGTCACGCCGACGGCTGTCACTGTCGTTCTCCTTCAGCACCCGGACCGGAGCTCCCCACCCCGAGCCGGTCCGGCACCGACTCCGCGAGGCGAGTTACGTACGGCTTCCGCATCATCTCGTAGTGGTCGGCAGGAATGGCCCGGGTCGCCAAGTCCCCGCCCGTAAGGTCCCGCCACCACGCCGTCCGGCGGTGTCCGTCCTCGTCTGCGCTGTGGACGTACGTGATCGGGCCGGAGTAGGACGACGGCGACCAGCGTTCGAAGGCGCTCAGGTGGGCCCGGAAGAGCTGGAACTGACGTTCCAGCCGGTCGGAGCCGACATCAGCGAGAAGGCCGGCGGCGTCCTCGCCGGTGCTTCCCAGCAGGTCGTGCTCGAAGGCATCCCGGAGCAGCCTCTCTTCGGCCGGCCGGGAAGGATCACCCTCCGGTACGCCGCTGTCGACCACGACCAGCAGCTCCACCTCGTCACCAGCGGATTCCAGCTCGGCCGCCATCGTGTGGGCCACAGCGCCGCCGAAGGACCAGCCGAGCAGCCGGTAGGGGCCCTTGGGCTGCGCCTGTCGCAGGTCTGCCAGGTACCGCTCGGCGATCTCCGCGACGGTGGGCGAGTAGTCATCGGCGGCCCGCGAAGGGTCGGCCGCGAATCCGTACACCGGGTAACCGGTGGAGAGCTCCTCCAGGAGGGGTCGGTAACAGACCAGGTCGCCGCCTACGGGATGCACGAGGAACAGAGGAGTGCCGTCGCCGCCGGGGCGCATCGGCACCACCGCGCCGATCCGCTCCGGTTGGGCGGTCGTCCCGCTGAGGATCGCGGCCTGCTGGGCGATCGTCCGCGCTTCCAGCACCATCGGCAACGGCAGGTCCACGCCCAGCCGCGTGCGGATCTGCCCAACGAGTCGCAGCGCGAGCAGGGAGTGGCCGCCCAGTTCGAAGAAGTCGTCATGGACCCCGATGGGCCGTCCGGGAAACAGCCTCGTCCAGATGAGTGCCACGCGCTCCTCCGCATCGTCGCGGGGCGCGACGTGGTCTTTGGCGCGGCCGCCGAATTCCCGGCCGAACGCGGTCAGCCGTTTGCGATCGGTCTTTCCGCTGGGGGTGAGGGGCATCTCCGGAAGGGAACGCCAGACCGAGGGGATCATGTATTCCGGCAGCAATGGCAGGAGGTGCGAACGTAGGGTATCGGCGTCCGGCTCGTTGGCACCGGCCGGTACGACGTAGGCGACCAGGGTCTCGTCCTCCAGGAGTGCGGCGCATTCGCGGACGGCCTCGTGGGCACTGAGAACCTGCTCGATCTCGCCCAGCTCGATACGCATGCCGCGGATCTTGACCTGGGAGTCCTGACGTCCCCGGTATTCCAGGGCACCGTCGGGCCGCCTGCACACGAGGTCGCCGGTCCGGTAGAGGCGGACCTCGTGGCCGTCGGGATCCGTCCACACCGGGAACCGCTCGGCGGTGAGGCCGGGGCGGCCGTGGTACCCCTCGGCCAGCCCGACGCCGGCCAGGTGGAGCTCGCCTGTCACACCGACCGGGACGAGGGCCATCCGCTCGTCAAGGACGTAGGACCGGATGTTCGCGATCGGGTACCCGATGGGCACCGGGCCGTCGCCCGGCTCGGAGCAAGGCCACCACGTCACGTCCACCGCAGCCTCGGTGGGCCCGTACAGGTTGACCAGACCGGTCCGCCACCGGCTCAGCACGCGGTCGTGCAGATCGCGGGGAAGCGCCTCGCCACTGGAGAAGACCCGCGTGACGGGTGCCAGGTCTGGCAGATCCTCGCCTTCCGCATGGTCGAGGAACGCGCGCAGCATCGAGGGGACGAAGTGCACGACGCTGATGCGTTCCCGGCCGAGGACGTCCAGCAGGTATGCCGGGTCCCGGTGGCGGCCGGGCTCGGCCAGCACGACGACCCCGCCGTTGAGGAGTGGCCAGAACAGCTCCCAGACCGACACGTCGAACGTGGTCGGGGTCTTCTGCAACACCCGCTCACCGGGCTGGAGCGGATATTCGTCCTGCATCCAGAGCAGGCGGTTGACGATCGCCCGGTGCGAGACCACCACGCCCTTGGGCTGCCCGGTGGAGCCGGAGGTGAAGATCATGTACGCGGGATCGCCCGGCACGCAGCCGTCAGTCCCGGCTTCCGCTTCGGGTGCCTGGTCCACGTACGCCACCGTGACGGATGTGCCGGCGAATATCTGTGCCGCGTCCGGGGTGGTCAGCACCACGGCCGGGCCGGCCTCCTCCAGCAGGGCCCGTACTCGCTGGTCGGGGTCGTCGCGGGAGATGGGGACGTAGGCCGCGCCGCTTTTCAGGACGGCCAGCAGCGCGATCATCAGCTCCGCCGACCGGTCGAGGTGTACGCCTACGAACCGACCCCGGCCCGCGCCGAGCGAGCGCAGCCGGGAGGCGAGCCTGCCGGCCGCGCTGTCGAGTTCGCGGTACGTCAGAGTCTCGTCGCCGGCACGTACTGCCTCGGCGTGGGGCGAGCGACGCACCTGCTGGTCGATGAGGTGGTGCAGGACGTGGTCGCCAGGGTAGTCGCGGCGGGTGTCGTTCCAGCGTGCGAGGTCGGCGCGTTCGCGCTCGGGGAGCAGTGAAGTGTCGCGGAACGAGGACCCGGGGTGGTAAGCCATCGCCCGCAGCGCGGCGAGGTAGTAATCCGCGATCCGCTCGACCTGCTCGCCGGGAAACTCGGGCCCGTGCCGCAGCCCCATCATCAGCGTCTCCCGGGACTCGTCCAGCGAGAAATCCACCCCGAGGGCGAAGTCCGTGTTCGCCACCCATCGCTCGTCGAGGATCTCCATGCCCGCGAGCTGATCGTCGGCGCCGAGCACGGGGAAGTTGGTGTAGTTGAAGAAGCTCTCGAACATGGGACCGATGCCCAGCGACTGCTGGATGACGGCCATCGGGAACCGTCGGTGATCCTGGATGCGCATGTCGATGCCGGCGATCTGCTCGATCAGGTCTTCCCACGAGCCCTCCCCGAGACGGGCACGCACCGGCAAGGTGTTGAGGAAGACACCGAGGACGGCGTCGCCCTCGGTCTCCTCGACCCTGCCGTTGTAGACGACCCCGGTCAGTATGTCGTCGCTGCCACTCAGGACGCCGAGCACCCGGACGTGGGCCGCCAGCAACAGAATCCGGAGCGGCACCCCGAGCATGTCGGCGAGGAAGAGCAGCTCCTGCGACAACGCGTCCGGGACGGCGGTCTCTCGGAATCCCATCGCGGCCGGGTCTGCGGCGCCGGGCCATCGGGGAAGCCTGGTGGCTTCCGCCCCCGCCAGCTCGGCCTGCCAGAACTCGTGGTGTGCCGAGTCACGCAGCGCCGCCAGCTCGGCGGTGACATAGGTGCGAAACCTCGATCGCGGCGGCGCCTCGAACCGCGCCTCCCCACCTGACGCCGCCACGAGGTACCGATTCAGGAGCTCGGCGGTCATCGAGCGCTCGCTCCAGCCGTCGAGCACGGCGTGATGCGCGATCACGAACAGCTGGAAGACGTCGTCAGTCAGCCGCTGAAGGTGGAAGCGGATCAGCGGCGGGAGCCGGGGGTCGAACGGCCGGGCGAGTTCGGCAGTGAAGCGGGCGTTGGTCGCGAGCACATGGTCCTTATCGCTCAGGTCGCGCAGATCCTCCGTGCTGACCGGCAGGGGTACCGCGCGGTGGACGAGTTGGAGAGGCGTGTCGTAACAGTCGGTCTCGAACGACGTACGCAAGATCTCATGGCGTTCCAGCAATGAGGCGATCGTGTCGCGCCAGGCTGTCTCCGAGAAGGCCGCGTGGAGCCGGTAGCTGGACACGTTGTGATAAAGCTGGCCGCCCTGGCCGACGGCATCCGCGGTCAGGCGGCTCTCGTAGACCATGCCGAGCTGCAAGGAAGTCATGGGATAGGCGTCCACGACATCGTCCGGCAGCGCGGACAGGTCAATGTCGTCGAAGCCGGTGTCCGGATCCCGCGGCGCGTCCGCGCCGGTCTGCTCCGTGGGGACCAGGACCAACGGCGCGAGCTGCCGGACGGTCTGTGCGCGCAGGAGGTCGGCGACGGTGAACTCGTACCCCTCGTCGCGGGACCGCGCGACGATCCGGAGGCTCTGAATGGAGTCGCCGCCCAGCGCCCAGAAGTTGTCGTCCACGCCGATCCGGTCGCGGCCGAGAACCTCGGACCAGACACCGCAGAGCCAGCGCTCCACCTCGGACAGATACGCGGAATCCGTTGCGTCGGCGTCCATGCCTTCGGTGTCGGTCCGAAGCAGGTGCAGGTCCGTGGTGACCAGTCGCGGCTGGTTCCCGCCATACCGGAGGGACCACGCTCGCAGCGAGCTCATATCCGGCGCCTGCTGGCCGATGACGACGAGACGCAGGGTGTTCAGGGGATCTTCGGCCGCATCGACCTCGATCAGCTCGGCGAACGCGGACGGGGTCTGGCTGAGGACGGTGACACCCGTGTCCCGCAACAGCCGGTGAAACTCCGGGGTAACGCGGCTCGTTTCGGAGGGCACGACGACGAGTCGGCCGCCATGCATCAGGGCGCCCCAGATCTCCCAGACGGAGAAGTCGGACGCGTACGTGTGGAAAAGGGTCCAGACGTCGCGTTCGCTGAGCTCCAGCCATCGCGCGGTTGAGTCGAAGAGCCGGGTCAGGTTCCGGTGCTCGATCCTTACGCTCTTGGGCGTGCCGGTCGAGCCGAATGCGTGGATGACGCACGCAAGCCCGGTGCCGTCTACGCCGGTGGGCGGCGGGTCGTCGGACAGAGCCTTCAGGGCCGCCGCGTCGCGGACCAGGTCGACGACGAGACCGGGGAAACCGTCCGCGGCGCCCGTGCCGTCCGCGCACACCAGGTGGGTGAGGCCGGCATCCTCGGTCATGTGCGAGAGTCGCGTCGGCGGGTATACGGGATCCAACGGAACGTAAGCCGCCCCGGCCCGCATGATTCCCAGGATCCCCACCAGCAGGTCGGCCGTCCGGCGCATGCTGAGTCCGACCAGCTGCCCTGTACGGACGCCCTGCCCGCGCAGGTGCCGGGCGAGTTGTGCGCTCCTGCGGTCCAGATCGCCGTAGGTCAGAACGTCGTCGGAGTGGATGACGGCGACGGCGTCCGGGCGCGCGCCCGCCTGCTCGGCGAACCGCTCGAAGCACAGCTCGGAGAGGACACTCATCGGCGGCTGCTCCGGTCCGTCTTCGTCCCGGCATCGGTGCATGGAATCTCCTCACCGGTAAGGCCCTGTCCTACGTTCTCGCGCCAGCGTTCCCACAGTTGGTCCACGTCCGTCGTGGGGACCTCACCACGGTGAATGATGTCGACGCGTACGTCGCGTCCCGTGGGGATGATGTCGAAGAACAGGTCGTATTTCGCTTCCGGGACATCCGGGACGAAGAAGGTTCCGGTGGACGTGCCCAGTCGCGGCTCCGGCAGGGTGGGATTGAGGTTGAAGCAGACAGAAGTGAGCCTGGCGCGGGTCTGCCAGATGTCCGCGACCGCTCCCTCCGCCCGCAATGCCTCCAGCACCACGTCCAGCGGGGTGACGGCATGGCGGAGATCCTCGGTCAGGTCCCTGCGCGAGCGGTCGAGATGAGTTTCGAGGTCTCCCGCTGGGCCGGTGCTGCGAACCGGCACGTAGTTGACGAGGTGTCCGACCCAGGACGCCTCCTGCTCACTTGCGCGCTGGTCGACCGGGACGGCCACGATGAGGTCGTCACGCCCGGACACCTCGTGCAACGCCGCGGTGAACGCGCCGAAGGCGGCCACGAAGGGCGTGCACCGCAGGCCGGGGCAGCGCGCGGTGAAGTCCTCCCATTCGTCGCGCGCGAGCTGGTACGTACGCCGGACCGGCTCCGACCCGGCGGCACGGGTCTGCCAGACCGGGGACGGGGCGTGCCGCAGCCGTTCCCGCCAGTGGGCGATGTCGCCGTCCGCCGTCCGGGAGTCGTGACCGGGCTCGGGGCGCACGGCGTCGCCGCGCCACGGCTCACCGTTGTACGCCGCCGCCACATCGGCGATCACCGTTGCGATGGAGGTCCCATCGAGTGCCAGGTGGTGGCCCGAGACGACCAGGACGTGCCGGTCATGCGGCCGGCTCAGCAGCAGCGTACGGAACAGTTGGTCCCGCCCGAGGTCGAAGGGGAGCCGGGCGAGGGCGTCGATCTCCTTGCTGATTTCCGCGTCGCCGGTCACCGTGGTGTGGACAGTCGCCGCCGTGGCGTCCCCGACGATCAGCTCGGTGCCGTCGGGCGAGGGGACCGAGCGCAGGGCCGGGTGCCGCTCCCGCACTGCCGCGACGGCCTCGACCAGCCGCGGCGTGTCGATCGGCCCGCGGAATTCCAGGGCGAAGGTCTCGTTGTAGGCCACCGATCGCTTGCCCAGGTTCTGGCAGACCTGCCACAGCTCCTTCTGCTGGGCCGACATCGGCAGGCGTGCGGGCGCCGAAGCCGCCGAGTCCGGGCGGCCCGTGCTGCCCACCGGGAAGAAATCCGCCCGGGCCAGGGCGTCGAGGTTCCGGTCGACGGCTTCGAGGAAGAGTTCCACATCGCTGTCGGTGTGCTCCGTGGAGAGGAAGAAGGTCCTGCCCTCCCAGACGTAGAGTCCCTCGGCGAGGAGGCTGTGGTAAAGCATTTCAAGGGCCAGCGGCTGATAGAGGTTGGACATGCCGCCGTACTGGAAACGCCAGAGCGAACCAAAGGAGACCACGGAGTAGGGCAGACCGCGGCGGTTGAACAGGTCCTGCGCGGCCGCCGTGAGCCGGCCGGCTCGATCGTTCACGGTGCGGTAGAGCGCCTCGCCCTCGCTCTCGAGGTGGGTCAGCACCGCCTCCGCGGCGACCATGGCCAGCGGGTGTTTCTGGAAAGTCCCCCCGAAGAGGGTTGTCTCGGCGTAGGGGGCACTGTCGTCGCCGTATGTCCAGTTGCCGCCGTCGAAACCGTCCATGATGGACTCCCGCCCGGCGATCGCCGCGATCCCGAGACCACCGCCCAGGACCTTGCCGTACGTCGCGAGGTCGGGCTTGACCCCGAAGATGCCTTGCACACCACGGATGCCTGCCCGGAAGCCGGTGATCATCTCATCGAAGATGAGGACGGTTCCGATCGTCTCGGTGAGGTGACGCAGGCGACGCAGGAACTCCACCGGCTGGACCACGGGATTGCGCGCCTGGACCGGCTCGACCAGGACGGCCGCGATGTCCTGCGCGTGCGCTGCGATGTACTCCAGCGAACTGTCGTCGTCGTACGGCAGGATCACGACGTCCCCCAGCGCTCCCGTGGAGATGCCGGGCGAGATGGGCACCACGACCCCGGCCTCCCCGCTGCCCCGGCCGAGCATGCCGTCGGTGACCCCGTGGTATGACTTCTCGAAGTACACGACCTGCCGCCGCCCAGTGGACAAACGGGCGAGACGGACAGCGCCCATGACGGCTTCCGACCCGGTGTTGGTGAAGCTGACCCGGTCATGACCCGTCAGGCGGCAGAACTGCTCGGCCACCCGGTAGCTGACTTCCTGCTGCGGGCCGAGGGAGAGCGACCGGCGCACCTGCCGGGCGACGGCATCCTCGACGTACGGCGGGTTGTGACCGAGGAAGTGGGTGCCGAAGCCGAGACAGAAGTCCAGGTACTCGGTGCCGTCCGGATCCAGGAAGCGGGCGCCCCGGGCCCGGTCGACGACAATGGGGAAGTTGAGTTCCTTGAGCTCGGGACGGAAATTCGTCCATGTGCGGCTCTCCACCAGGTGCCGGCGGTACTGGCCGGCGAGTTGCTTCGACCGAGGGCTGCGCTTCTCGAGCCGACGCGCCATCTCGTTGATGTGGTCCTGCTGCGGCCGGCTCAACGTGCTGCCTGCCGGAACGGCACTGTAGCTGTGGCGGGGCCGGGATGCTTCTCGCGGTCCGTTCCGCTCCCGGGCCGCGACGGCGGCGGCCTGCGGGCCCGGGACTTCTCGTCGCGTTCCCGGGGCTGTTGCTCGCGGGTCTGAGAGCAGTGCGAGCTGCTGCCGCATGACCTCCAGCTGATCACGGATGACGGTGCCGACCAGTGAATTGTCCGAGGGGAGCGGGGCCACGGCCGGAAGCTCGATGTGCGGCTGAGCCTCCGGCTCCGGCTCCGGCACGGCGCGGGGCGGCTGAGACGCCGTCTCGGCGAGCGCTGCCGCGAGGTCGCCGACGGTGGCGTACTTCTCGAACAGGTCAGCGGCGCTGAACGACGTGCCGTACTGCTCGTTGAGGACGGTCACCAGGCGAAGCAGCAGGATGCTGTCGGCACCCAGTTCGAGAAAGCGCGACTCAGCGGAGACGGACTCCCGGGGATATTTCAGGGCCTCGCTGACCCGTTCGAGAATCGCGTTGTGCGCCCAGTCGTGACCTACAGCCATGAGCTGTCTCCCGCCCGATAGTGTGGCGTCCGATACGGCACCGGCGTCAGGCAGCGCCCAGAACCGTTGGTGGTGGAACGGGTAAGTGGGGGTGCCGGGGAAGAACGTCCCGCCGCCGCAGACGGCATCCCAGTCCAGGTCGGCGCCGCGCTGGTAGAGCTGCGCGACCACGCCGCGCGGGCCCGAAGCGGGCTCGTCCGGCGGATATGCCCCGTGTACGACGTCGGCCTCCGCGAGGGTGGCGCTGACCGGCGCCCGCAGAGTCGGGTGCAAACCGATCTCCAGAAAGTTCACCAGCCCCCAGCCGGCGGCGGACTCGACGGCCTGGCGGAAACGCACGGGACCCGCGATGCCTGCCGCCCAGTGGGCCGTGTCGAGCCGAGCCGTCGGCAGCATGCCGCCGACGATGGAGGAGAAGAAGGGTACGCCGCCGGCTCCCGTCGCCATTCCGGTGCCGCTGCGCGCGAACGCCGCAGCCGCGCCGGCCATGGCCGGACTATGGAACGCGAAGGAGTCGTGCACCGAGCGTACGTGATGGTCGTCTGCCGTCAGCGCGCCGGTCAAGCGCTCCACCGCGTCGGACGGGCCCGAGACGACAACGCTGCGTGGGCCGTTCTCGACGGCCACCACCACGTCGCCGGATCCCTCGGTGAGGTAGGGAGCAAGGTCCTCGGGCGCGGCGGCCACCGCGATCATGCTCCCGGGGGCCGGGTCCTTCTGCATGGCGCCGCCGCGCGCCAGGACCAGGGCCGTGGCCGCGTCGAAGTCCAGCAACCCGGCGACGTGCGCGGCGGCGGCCTCACCGGCGCTGTGCCCCACCACCGCGGCCGGCTTGATCCCGAAGGACTGCCACAACCGGGCCAACGCGGTCTGAACGGCAAAGAGGGCCGCCTGCGCCACATCGGTCCGGTTCAGGACGGCGGAACCCGGCTCCGGCCCGTTCCTCAGCAAGCCGTTCAGGGAGATGCCCAACGCCGTGTCGAACACCAGGGCGCACCGGTCGAGCTGCTCGACGGCCACTGGCTCGTCGTAGAGTGCCGGAAAGCCGCCGGATAAGTCCTGGCCCTGGCCGGAGAAGACGAAAACGGTGTCGCGCCAGGGCGACTTGCGGTTTCCCGCGTACGGCGTGCCGGTGAACGTCGCCAGCTGATTCCGGAGGTCTCCCGGGTCGGCCGCCAGGAACGCGGCGCGCACCGGGTGATGCTGCCGCCGGGCCGCCGCGCTGTAACACAGGTCGTGCACGCGACCGGGTGAGCCTGCCAACTCGTCGACCGAGTGCAGGTAGCGCTCCACCACCCGGCTCAGCCTTTCGTCGGTCCGGGCCGACAACGGGAGGAGATACCGGGCCGGGCGGGTCGCAGGGCCGGCCGGCCCGGCCGGGCGTCCTTCCTCGACGATCACGTGCGCGTTGGTACCGCCGAAGCCGAACGAGCTGACGGCGCCGATCCGGCGGCCGGCCGGCTCCCAGCGGTGCGGCTCCTGGGCGATGACGAGCCGAGTGCCCGCCAGGGGAAGGAGCGGGTTCAACTCCTCGGCGTGCAACGTACGGGGCACCCGCTGCTCGCGGAGGCACAACAGCAGCCGGATGAGCCCCGCCATCCCGGCCGCCGCCTCGGCATGCCCCAGGTTCGACTTCACTGAGCCGACGAGGCAGTGGCCCGCGTCATCCGACGGCCGGCCGTATGTGGCGGCCAGCGCGCCGATCTCGATGGGATCGCCGAGTGGGGTGCCCGTACCGTGCGCCTCGACGTAGCCCACCTCGGCCGGGTCGACACCGGCGTCGGCGAGCGCCTGCCGGATGACCGCCTCCTGGGCCGGTCCGCTCGGCGCCGTCAGCCCGTTGCTGCCGCTGCCGTCCTGGTTGACGGCGGTGCCGCGGATGATGCCGACGATCTCGTCGCCGTCCCGTTCCGCACCGGCCATCGTCTTGAGCACCAGGACGCCGCAGCCGTCGCTGCGCACGTATCCGTCGGCGTCTCTCCCGAAGGTGCGGCACCGGCCGGTTGGCGACATCATGCCGGCCTTGGAGACCGAAACCCACATGTCGGCCGCGAGTACGAGGTTGACGCCCGCGGCGATCGCGACATCGCTCTCGCCCGTTCGCAGGCTGCGGACCGCGAGGTGAACCGCGACCAGGGAGGACGAGCACGCGGTGTCGACGGCCATGCTGGGGCCGCTCATGCCGAACAGGTACGAGAGCCGGTTGGCCACGATCGAGGCGGCCTGACCCGTGGCGAAGTGTGCGTCGACTCGATCGAGGTCCCGGCCGACCATCCTGCCGTAGTCGCTGCCGCTGACGCCGACGAAGACCGCGCCGCGGGCCAGCCGGGGGCTGTGCCGGAACAGCCCGGCGTGCTCCAGCGCCTCGTGCGCCGTCTCCAGCAGAAGACGTTGCTGCGGGTCGATCTGTTCGGCCTCGTGCGGCGTGATACCGAAGTAGTCGGCGTCGAATCCGTCGATCTGGTCGAGCACGCCCGCCCAGCGCGTCGCGATCTTGCCCGGTTGCCCGGGATCCGGCGAGTACAGCTCGGCGGTGTTCCACCGGGATGCGGGCACGTCGCCCACGGCGTCGGTCCCCTCCTGGCAGAGCCGCCACAGGTCGTCGGGGCTTGCGACACCGCCCGGGAACCGGCAGGCCATGGCCACGACCGCGATGTCGTGCTCTCCGGCATCGCCGGTCATGCTTCGGGCTCCGCCCGGGAGATGGCCGTCGCCAGCTTGTCCACAGTGGGGTGGTTGAGGATCACCGAGACCGCCACCGGCCGGCCGACTATTGCCTCCGCCGCCTGGGCCAGCTGCTGTGCGCCCACCGAGTCGAGGTTGTAGTGCGAGAAGGGCTGGTCGTCGCTGATACTGTCCGCCGCGGTACCCACGACGCGTGCCAAAACCATGCGGAGAGCGGGCTTCAGCAGCTCCGCCGGGATCGAGGGTTCCAAGCTGGGCTGCTCGGCGGCAGCGGTCGTGGCCGACTGACGCAGGGCCGCCAGGGTGACTTTGTCATACGTGCCCTCGGAATAGCGTCCACGGCACTCGCGGCGCTGGATCTTCCCGCTCGACGTCTTCGCCAGCGTCCCCCGGCGGAGTACGACCACGTCGTGCACCGAGATCTGGTGCGCCGCCCAGACCGCGTCCCGGACTTGCTCGGCGAAGGGCCCGGCGCCCGGATCCCGCAGCACCGGCCCGCCCACCTCGACCATGAGTACCAGCTTCTCTTCGTCCTCGTGCTCTACCGAGAACGCGGCGGCGCAACCGCTGGTCAGCGAGGGGTGCATCATCTCGACGAGGTATTCGAGGTCCTGGGGATAGTGATTCTCTCCCCGGATGATGATGAGGTCCTTCGCCCGCCCGGTCACATGCAGCTGTCCTTCGTGGAGGAAGCCCAGGTCGCCGGTCCGCAGGTATTGCCCGCGCTCCTCATGCCCGTCGATGACGGCATGGAACGTCTCGCGCGTCTCGTCCGGCCGGTTCCAATAGCCCTGCGCCACGCAGGGTCCATTGATCCAGATTTCGCCGATCTCGTCCGCTCCGAGCAGCCGCCTGCTGACCGGATCCACGATGCGCACGTCGGTGGTCGGTTGCGGCGACCCGCAGCCGACGGAGCTGACGGCGCCAGGCGCCTGTGGATCGACGTGTACCACCTTTCCCGCCAGCAGGTCGGCTCCGGAGAGCCACCTCGTCGGGGGCAGGAAGCTGGGGCGCGCGGCGGTCGCGAAGAGTGTGGCCTCGGCCAGGCCGTATCCCGGATAGGCCGCCTCGGGGCGGAATCCCGCAGGTTCGA
This sequence comes from Streptomyces yongxingensis, assembly GCF_055597465.1. Lineage (NCBI taxonomy): Bacteria > Bacillati > Actinomycetota > Actinomycetes > Kitasatosporales > Streptomycetaceae > Streptomyces > Streptomyces yongxingensis. The sequence continues at coordinate 8,770,632 of NZ_CM145717.1, read as the reverse complement.
AGGTCTCGGCGAAGCGCCGCACGGTGCTGAGCCGGACTGGTTCGGCACCATTGAGGGCCAAACGCAGGCTGGACAGGTCCAGACCGTCGATATCTTTGACGGTTCGTATCATCAACTCGTAACTGAAATTCGGGCCCACCGTGTATGCCGCACGGTAACGAGTAATGACCTCCAGTAACCGCCGCGGGCGCCGGATGAACGCCTCGGGCGGCATGAGATAGGCCGGCGCGTCCAGCGTGAAAGGCATGACGACGCTCAGCACGAGTCCGAGGTCGTGGAAGAATGGAACCCAGGAAGCGATTCCGCCACCCTTTTCAGGTTGCATGACGGCAATCAATTCGTCCGAGAATCGCAGCAGGTTACGATGCGACACCATCACGCCTTTGGGGCGGCCGGTCGATCCGGAGGTGAATTGCAGCAGCGCGAGGTGTTCCTCGTCGATGACCGGTGGCGTCCAGCCGTCGCCGGCTCCCTCGTCGACCGAGTCGGTCTCAATGAAGGTGAGACCGCGCAGTTGCTCGGCGGCGGAGAGCTTGAGTAACTGCTCGTGCGCCGCCCGAGACGTCAGGACGGTGGTGGTGCCCGCAGCCTCGGCCACCAGAAGTAGCCGGTCGACGTCGTGCCTGCTCTGCGGGAATTTGACGGGACCACCCACGACCCCGGCGTAGAGGCAGGCCGCGAAGCCGCGGATGAACTCCGGCTCGTACGGGTAGGCGAGTACCACGACCTGCTCCGCCAGCCCGGCCCGGGTCAGGAACGCGGCCCGATCACGGGCCGCGCGGTCCAGGTCGCGGAACGTGGTCCGCTCATCCACCCGCTCGCCGTCGTGCATGAACTCGAAGACCAGCCCATCGGGTTCGCATAATGCCCTGGTCTGTACTGCCTCGGCGAGGGAACGAAATGGGATAGACGTTTCGTCGCGCCGCCCGGGTGACTTCAACTCCATGGCCGAGTGCGAGGCATTCATGTCGCTGCCAACCTAACGTGAGGGTGCCGTGGAGAGGTAAGTCGTCGTCCATCGACGAGGGGCACCGTTGATGTCGGCAACCCTATACGCCCGAACCTATTGATCCGCAGCGGTAAGTGTTCTGGGTCGTTGATCCCAGTGTGGGTGAACTGGTGGGGAATACAGGCAAGTTGTCTCCTGTCGGCGCAGGAGCGCTTCGGCTGCGGGCGGCGGTCGCGTTGGTGGCGGGCCGGCAAGCATCAGGTTCTCGATGGGGTGGAGCAGCAGGCGATCCGGCAGGCCGTGCTGGAGCACCGCCCCTGTATCGTTCCGTTGTCCGCTGGCCGAAGGTGTTCATGGGCTGCGGGCGGACGAGTTTCGTACTGCCGCCGATTGGAGAAGCAGCGCCATGAAATCAGGAATGATGCCGAGCGACGAATTAGACGGGCTGTTGAACCACGCCGACGCGGATTCCGCCATCATCTCGGACCACGGCGTACTGTCCTACGCTCAGCTACGCGAACGCGTCGGCCGCATTGCTGAGGTCTTCTCCCTCGCCGGCGCGGACGGCGGCGCGACGCTGGCGATCAGCCTGGAGCACGGCCCGGACGCCGTGGCGGTCATTCTGGCCGCCGTCGAGACCGGCGCGGCATTCGTCGTCCTGGACCGGGATCAACCCGCGCTGCGCAACCGTACGATTGTCGAGGACTGCGGTGCGCGCTACCTGGTGACTCATCCGGGCCCTGCCGGGGACCGGCTCGTCGCGGAGCTGTCGGGCCTGGGGCTCGGTGACATCCGTGTGGACGAGCGGACGTCGACCGCCACTATCGCCCACCTCAGCATGCTGCCGCACCGGGATGTCGTCCCGGCGGACACTGCCGTGATCGTCTACACCTCGGGATCGACCGGAGCACCCAAGGGCATTGTGCAGCGGCGCCGCAACCTGGACGCTTTCGCCAGGTGGTTTGTGGGCCAGACCGACCTTTCGCGGGGATCGCGGCTGTTCCAGTGGGCGCAGCACACGTACGACGCCGCGTACGCGGAGATCTTCGCCGCCTTGCGGGCAGGCGCCGCGCTGGTCATTCCGCCGACGCTGGTGAAGAACGACGTGACCAGGGTCGTCGAGTGGATCCGGGACCACGGCGTCACGCACGTCCAGACAGCGCCGAGCCTGTGGGGAGCGCTTCTGGACGCGGTGAGGAACCGCGCCCCGGAGGGCTTGACCGGGGTGACCGCCGTGACCAGCATGGGCGAGCAGCTCCACCCAAGCCTGGCGGAGAAAATGATGGCCGGCTTCCCCAACGCACGCGTGTTCAACATGTACGGCCCCACCGAGTGCATCATCGCGACCTGCCACGAAGTGACGGCGGAGGACGCGGCGAAGAGCACGCCCATCTCCATCGGCCGACCCATACCCGGGCGTGAGGTCATCCTTTGCGACGAAAACGGCGAACCTGTGCCCACCGGTCGGAGGGGTGAGGTCCGTGTGCGCAGCGAATTCCTCGCGTACGGCTACCTCAACAACGCGGAGCTGACCGCCTCGGTCTTCTTGCGCGACCCCCGCGGTGAACCTGGATTCCGGGTCTATCGCACGGGAGACCTGGCTCGGGAAGAAGGGGGAGCGCTGTACTTCGAGGGCCGCGCCGACGACCAGATCAAGATCCGGGGCGTACGGATTGAGATCGGCGAGATCGAAGCCGCCCTGGCCGCAGTGCCGGGCGTTATGCGCGCCGCTGTTCTGCCGCTGACGGAGGACTCCGCCGCGCCTCTTCGCCTTGTCGGCTACGTGCAGCCGGTCTCCGGAGAATTCCTCACGACGGTGATGCTCCGATCTGAACTTGCCGAACGGCTGCCCCTGAGCATGCACCCCACCCAGCTGTTCGTCGTCGACGACATGCCGATGACAACTACCGGTAAAATCGACCGGAAGCGGCTGCAGCCGCCCACGCCGCAGGACTCCGCGACCGCGGGCTTTACTCATTCGACGGCGGCGCAGCTCGCGGATATCTGGTTCCAGATCCTCGGCAGCCGGGCCGCGGACGAGGACGCGGATTTCCTCGCTCTGGGGGGTGACTCACTCTCTGTTCCGCGTGTACGCGAAGCAGTGGAGAACGTCTTCGGTGTCGCCCTGCCGCTGTCCGACTTCTTTGCCAAGCCTCGGCTTGGCGACCTCGCCGCTGTTATCGACGCCGCGATCGGCGAACGGCAGAGCGCCTCTGGGGGGCAAGGGGCCGCAGGTTCAAATCCTGTCATACCGACGGTGTGACCAGCCGGTTTGCCAGTAATGGCAGACCCGCTGACTGGCGTGGTGTGGTACTCGTTGCGTAGTCCACCGAGTACCTGGCGGCGCCTGATTGTGCCAGCAGGTAGGGGGATGATGTTCGGGTCGTCGTCCGGGGCTCGTAGGTCCAGGCTGCGGTGGGGCCGTCCCACGTTGTAGTGCTCGGCATACGTGGTGAGGACGGTGCGCAGATGTCGTTCGCCGGTGATCAGGAGCCGGTCGGTGCACTCGGTGCGGACTGTGCGTATCCATCGTTCGGCCGGACGCCAAGGGGCTTTGCCACGCCTTGACGCAGACCCTCCACGACGACCAGGACACCCGCGTGCGGACTGCGTGCGGAAACCGGCCCGGAGAGATCACCAGTGGTCATCCCCACCCCTGTCGCATGGGGAGCACAGTGCCGTGCTCCCACCCCGAAAGAGGGTCGGGAGCCGACAAGGGGTTCTTATGCCTCTCGATGCAGAGAGCATCCGGATCGATGGGGTGGCCTCAGGGGCCTACGGTTGACGACGGCACGCAGGGGCTCGGTACGGCGCCGGAGGTCCACCGGATCGGGTGACGGACGAATCGGACATCGTTGACACGTCCGCGAGTTGGGAGCACGAGGGCTCCCAGAGGGCTCCCCATCGCCCCTGCCCAGACACGGCAAAGGCCGCTTCCGCTACCTGCAGAAACGGCCTCCGACCTGCGAAAACGCTGGTCGGGACGACAGGATTTGAACCTGCGACCCCTTGACCCTCAGCCGCACGGCAACTCTCCGCGACGAGCCGTACCACTCTGTAGCAGAGTACTCGGGGTGTACACCGCCGTACGGAGCAAGAGGATACCGCTCCCTGCGCCCCTCCCGAGCAGGCCCATCCTGCTGCCACTCCTATATTCTGGCTCCTGTCGATTCCGGGTGCCCGAAAGCGCTAGGGAGGATGAGCCGTGAGGCCGGCCACCACCGCAAAGCTCCGCGCCAATGCCACGACCATTCGCCAGCTCGGACGTCGGCATGGCCTGCACTCCTTCGCCTTGAGCACCGAGCCCGGGGAACTTGTCGCCACCCTGGACGCCGACCGCTCCTACTTCGACATCACCAGCTTCGAATCAGACCTGTCCAGCATCCTCGGCGCCCTCGTGGAAGTCGTCCCACGCGGCCCCGGAGTGGAAGTCGAAGAAACCGAACCTCTGAACGACCTGCGTGGGGCGGCGTGACCAACACACGCACGGACCGGGAGAACCGGGAGCTGCTACGCCTGACCGATGCAACGGCAGCACTCGACCAAGCGCGCTCAATCCTCCGCGACGGAACACCCAAGCCGGGGAATGAGCGCCTCCTCGCCCTGGCCTACTGCATGCTCACCTTCGGCGAAATGCTCAAACAGGCATCTCACGGCACCGTGACACAGGCATACAGCGGCCCCATCGCACTGCGCGACAAACTCGCTCACGTCCCACACCGCAAGCTCAACGCCGAAGTACTCGCCACCTCCGTCGAACGAGCCACGAGCGAGATCCTTCCCCTGATACAAGCCCGCATCCAGGACCTGACCAACACCACCTCCTGAGTGGACGTTAAGTCCGTTTCTGGTAGCCGGCCTCGTCCAGGCTGGGTGAGGAAACCTTGGCGGGTGAGTCGTCCGAGGCGGCTGCGGGTGATGTTGACGGTCGCTTCGTCGGTGGGCATGCCGAGGAGTTCGTGCAGCGCACGGGCCCTGAATGCCCGGCCGGGGTGCTGGTTGAAGGCGTTCACGATGGCCTGGAGGGCGGTGCCCGTCTCGGGCGGGTCCGGTTCGGTTCCTGCCGGTACGGCCCCCGAGATGACCTTTTGGGCGGTGGCCAGCTCCGCGAGTCGGGCCTCGGTTTCGACCAAGGCGGCAGTGAGGTGTTCGATCTGGCTGCGCAGTTCCCCTGTGGGTGCACCCGCCACGTCCTGGCCGAATACCAGAGGCATTACAACGCGCACCCCCCACCGGGCTGGATGCCAACTACCTCCCCAGGCACACGAACAGCCACCTCCAGTCCTTGGGCCGACCAGTCGCCAAGTCCTGCGCTCACGCGTCCTCGGCGGCGTGATCAACGAGTACAGGTATGCCGCTTGACCAGGAGCAATAATTATTCGAGCCCCACAGGCGACGAGTTCCGGTTCGGCGTCGAGCAGGTCCAGCAGCGTCTCGCGCTCGTCGGCTTTCGCGGATGTGTCGGTGGCCAGCAGCCAGGTGATTCGGCGGAGCAGCTCGGTGGCCTTGCGCAGGCGCTTGTTGTAGCCGTGTACGTGCCAGAAACCTCATCCGTGCTGGTCACGACGAGCGAGCGCTGCGGTGGGTCGGCCGGTCAACCGTGACCGTAGAGGCCCCCGTTGCCGACCTAGCCTCCCCACACCAGCATCGTGGAGTGCTGCTGCGACTGCTCTACCTGACCTTGACGAGCATGCTCACCCTGGTACGGCTCCTACCGAAGAGTGACCGCGACAAGGAGGCAGAGATTCTGACGCTGCGCCGCCAACTCGCCGTGCTGCAGCGACAGACCGACAAACCAAAGTTCGCCTGGCCAGACCGCGCCCTGCTGGCCGCTCCCCCGCATCGCCTCCCTCCGGGCACGTCCAGGCCATCCTCGCCGCAGACTTCTTCGAGACCAAGACCCTGACAGGGGCCAGGCTGTACGTCCTCGCGGTGATCGAGCACGCCACCCGCCGCGTGCGAGTCCTCGGCGCGACCGCACATCCCACCGCCGACTTAGGTCACCCAGCTCGCCGTCCTGCGAGCCGAGGGCATCAAGGTCATTCAGACCGGTGTCCAGATGCCGCGCATGAACGCGATCATGGAGCGTTGGGTCCGGTCCTGCCGAACCGAGCTCCTCGACCGCACCCTCATCTGGAACCAGACCCACCTCCTCCGCGCGCTGCGTGAGTACGAGGCGTTCCACAACGAGCACAGGCCCCACCGCACTCTCGCAAGCGCCGCACCGCTCCACCCACTGCCCGAACCTGTCACCACCCCCGACCAGCTCGCCGATGCGATCAATGGCCGCCTCGAGCACCTCCGCGGCTCAGCGTTGGGCTTCCGGAACCTGACGCACTACATCGCGAGAAGCATTCTCGAAGTCGGAGGATTCAGACCCCACCTACACCCTCAAATGCGATGAGCCCGTTTTGTAAGTGACGGTTTCGCGCTCTTGCGCCGTTAGTGGCTGTTGGTGATCTTGTTGGCTTATTAGGACGGTCTTCAATTCCCGAAAGGGGAACATAGTCATGTCCACGTGCCCCACAAACCTGGAAGCCGACAAAACCGCCAACGCTGACAGTCGTCTGATGGTCGCCCTGTATGCCCTCGCGGCAGCCCGGGAAAGCGTCTCCCGCAACGAACTCTTGCAACTTGCGGACGCTTCGCCGGATGAGGCCGGACAGGCGATCGACAGGCTGCTCCAGCTCAAGGTGCTCACCGGCAAGCCCGGAGACCCCGTTCGCCTCGTACCCGTGGCGCCAGCCACCGCCTTCACCCAACTTCTTTTGCCGGCGATCCGGGAACTGCGCGAACGGCAGACGACGATCAACGAAGTGAGCGCGCAACTGGTGGATCTGCTTCCCGTCTACGAGAAAAGCGTCATGAAAGAGGTAAGGGAACACTCATTGCACCGTCTCGACAATGTGGATGCCGTCCGCCTGACCGTGTCCGAACTCTCGGCCCGCGCTACCAGGGAGATCCTCGTCTCTCAACCTGGCGGCCCTCGCCCCGAACCCGTCCTCAAGGAGGCAACGGACCGTGCCGTAGGCGTGCTTGAGCGTGGTGTACGCACGCGTACGCTCTATCCGTACGCGGCGCAGTTTCATCAGCCCACTGTCGACCACGTCTCGCCGCTTGTCGAGCACGGCGCCGAAGTCCGCGTTGTTACACAAGTGTTCATGCAGCTCATCGTCTTCGACCGCGAAGTCGCCCTCGTCGAGCTGGTTGGAAACCCCAAAGGCGCCTTGCTCATACGTGACCTGAGCGTCATCCACTTCCTGATCGGCGCCTTCGAGCGGGCTTGGGACAAAGCCCTGCCATTCCCGCTCGCCTATGAGCGGGAACAGATGCTGTTCAGCTCGGAGGAGATGAAGACGGCGATCGTGGAACTCCTCGTCGAGGGCTACGACGACAAGGTTGTCGCCAAGCGTCTCGGTATCTCCCTACGCACCTTCCAGCGCCACCTGGCCGCAGTTCTGCGCCGTATCGGGGCCCACAACCGGCTGCACGCCGGCTACCTGCTACGCGATCTCGGCATCCTCCACGAGAAGCGCGCCCAACAGTAAATTCGGCGATTCGCACGGTAGTTGCCTGTTGGCGTCGACCATGTCGCAATGCGTCGAAGTTCGAGACCGTGGCCCGCGTCTTCGGCGAGCGACTCGATGGCACCGGCTCGCCACGTGGACACGGCCGAATGGCGGCTACCTCCTCGCTCTCGGCGTCCTCGACGGCAGCGCCCGCGCCGTGGTGCGCCTGGCCACCGGGGCCGGCCTCGCCGTCGCGCCGGCCAGGGCCACTCCCCCTATGGCAGCGATCCGAACGACACCGTGATCCGCATCGGCCCCACTTACCGCTGAACCAGCGATCACATTCGACAACGAGCGCAACAAGGCCGGGCCACGCCCGGCCTTGTTGTATTTACGTTGAGGTCGGTGGACCGATTGGTACCGAATTACTCCTTTTGCCCTATGGCGGGCTTACGCCAGTCGCACGCACGATCACCTGCGACCGCGACAGGTGTCTCATTGTTCAAGCAGGATCGTGGTGCGCCGGACGGTATGCCTGGTGACCAACTTCGCCCATAAGTGCGACCTGAGGATGGTCGTGCATAAAACCGCAATAGCAATCGTCGGCATGGCATGTGCGGCAGTAGCTGTGACCTGAGTTGCCGCCACTGCTCCCGACGTGGTGAACCCTCAAGCAGCGCACGCTTCCGGAACCGCGGAGGATGATCTCGGCCGGGGGCGGAGGGTTCGGTTTGATGCTCGCCCACACCGCTCGGTTTCGAACAGGGAAAGGGACTCGAATTGAGTGTCGGCAAGTTCACGCCCTACAATGAAAAAACAATTCAACGCGCCCCGCAATGGGGGCGGGTGCCTGGGGAACTCCGCGAGGCCGTCACTGTGGTCTCCCAGGTTCTTCCGTTCCGCACCAATCAGTACGTGCTCGACGAACTCATCAACTGGGACAACATCCCGGACGACCCCATCTTCCGGCTGAACTTCCCCCACCGGGCCATGCTGGACGACACCGACTACGCCACCCTGCGGGATGTCATCGCCGCTGGCGACAAGGGGCAGATCGCGCTTCACGCGGGGAAGCTCCGCCAGCAGATGAACCCCCACCCGGCCGGCCAGCAAACCCACAACGTACCTGAGTTGGACGGCAAGGAAATGTCAGGGATGCAGCACAAATACTCCCAGACAGTACTGTTATTCCCTCAACACGGGCAGACCTGCCATGCCTACTGCACGTTCTGCTTCCGCTGGCCGCAGTTCGTCGGCGACGGCGAACTCGCCTTCGCCGCCAAGGATGCCCAGGGCCTGACCGCCTACCTCGCTCGCCACCGGGAGGTCACCGACGTCCTGATCACCGGCGGCGACCCGCTGATCATGCGGACAAACACTCTCGCCCGCTATATCGAACCACTCCTGACACCGGAGTTCGAACACATCCAGAACATCCGGATCGGCACCAAATCGGTCGCCTATTGGCCCCAAAGGTTCGTCACCGACCGGGATGCCGACGAACTCATCCGGCTGTTCGAGCGGGTCGTCACCGCTGGTAAGCACCTGGCGATCATGGGCCACTACAACCACCCCGCCGAGCTGCGCCCTGACATCGCACAGACCGCCCTGAAGCGGATCACGGCCACAGGTGCGAACATGCGCCTCCAGTCGCCGATGCTGAGGCACATCAACGACAACGCCGAGGCGTGGCGGGAGCTGTGGACGACCGGGGTGCGGCTGGGCGCCATCCCGTACTACATGTTCGTCGAACGCGATACCGGCGCCCGCTCCTACTTCGAGATTCCCCTGGTGAGGGCGTACGAGATCTTCCGCGACGCATACCAGAGGGTCTCCGGCCTCGCCCGCACCGTGCGCGGCCCGTCGATGAGCGCGTTTCCGGGCAAGGTTCTCATCGACGGCACCCCCACCATCCACGGCGAGAAGGTGTTCGCCCTTCAGCTCCTTCAGGGACGTCATGCGGACTGGGCGCGTCGGCCGTTCTACGCCGCGTACGATCCGGACGCGACCTGGTTCGACCAGCTCGTCCCGGCGTTCGGGGCGGAGAAGTTCTTCTTCGAGGACGAACTGCCGCTCCCGGCGCCCGAGGCTCGCGAACTGACGGTGGTGGGCGCATGAACCGGCCGCCGACCCACGAACTTCTCGCGCTCAGGTTCGGGACTCAGACGGGGCGACTCGCGCGGGAGAACTTCCTGTTCGCCGACGACCCCTGCGCCACCGACACTCCGGCCGGCTTCGACTTCTACATCTGGGTCATCCGAGGTCAGAATCAGGTGATCGTCGTCGATACCGGGTTTACCGCGCACACGGGTGCGCGGCGTGGCCGCGACCAACTTCACCACCCCGTCGAGGCCCTGGCCGGTCTCGGCATGGATCCCACCGACGTGTCGCATCTGCTGATCACGCACATGCACTGGGACCATGCCGGTCACCTCGCCGCCTTCCCCACGGCTCGCGTTCATCTCCAAGAGCCGGAACTCGCGTTCTGCACCAGCCGCGCCATGCGCCAAGCCGCACCCCGCCGCCCCTTCGAGGCGGAAGATGTGAACGCGGCGATTCGGCTGCTGTTCGACGAGCGCCTCACCCTGCACCAGGGCCCGGCTACGATTGTGCCCGGCGTCGAGGTGCACCCGGCCCCTGGACATACCCCCGGCCTTCAAGTAGTACGCGTTCACACGAAGCGCGGCTGGGTCGTGTTGGCGAGCGATTCGTCGCACCTGTGGGCAAACATCCGTCGCCGGGCCCCGTTCCCGATCCTCGACCACCTCGCCTCCATGGTCGAGGCGTACGAGACCGTCGAAGATCTGGCGGACGGCGTCGACCACATCATCCCCGGTCATGATCCTCAGGTCGCCACCCGCTTCCCCCAGGTAGAGGACGACCCCCGCTGGGTGCGGTTGCACGAGGAGCCCATAGCCCCGTACACCGACCCGGCGGCGCCGGCCCTGCGCGAGCGGGTGATCTCTTGAGGGCTGTTCAGGTCACGATCGTCGGGCTGGGGCCGCGCGGCCTCGGCATCCTCCAGCACATCGCCCAGCGAGCCCACCAGCTCCCCGAGGGCGTTGAGCTGAACGTCCACCTTGTCGACCCCGGCGACACCGGGCAAGGAGCACACTCCAACCGGCAGCCCGACCATCTGCTCACCAACACGCTCGCCAGCCAGCTCACCATGTTCCCCGGCGGTGGCGGCCCGTCGTTCACCGATTGGGCCCAGCAGGTTGGCTACCGCCGCTTCTCAGGTGGCTACTACCGCACGGGCGCGGCAGGCGGGGAGCCGATCGGGCCGCACGACTACCTGCCGCGCAGCTTGCTCGGTGAGTATCTCTCCTTCGCGTCCGACCACACCCTCAGCTCGCTGCCCACGAGCGTGCGAGTGGTGCACCACCGGGCTCGCGCCATCGACATGGAGGAGCTCTCCCCGTCCGGCAGGTACGTGGTGCGGACCGAGAACGGCTACGAGATTCCCTCCGATTTCCTGTTCCTCGCCACCGGGCACTCCCGACGCACCCCCACCGACGAGGACATCCGGTTCGAGAATTTCGTCAGCGAACACCAAGGCCGCAATGACCGCCTCGCCTACCTGGCCGACTGCTACCCGGTCGACAAGCTTGGGCGCATCGCTCCCGGGGCCACGGTGGCCGTGCAGGGTTTCGGGCTGACCGCCCACGACGTCATCGCTCACCTCACCATCGGCAGGGGCGGACGTTTCGAGGGCGACGGCCACGACATGCGCTACATACCGTGCGGGCGTGAGCCGAGCATCCTGTTGTTCTCCCGTCAGTGCCTGCCCGCCGCCGCACGCGGCATCAACCAGAAGGGCCTCGCCGGCGCCTACCAGCCGCGCTTCTTCACCCTCGAGGCCATACGCGGATTGCGTGAGCACGCGAGGCGGAAGCGCGGCAGCGCGCAGATCGACTTCGAGGCGGAAGCCGTGCCGCTCCTACGTCGGGAAATGGGCTACGTTTACCGCTCCACGCTGGAGCAACGTCATATCCGGCCCAGCCAGTACGAATTCACAGCGGCCGATCAGGCCGCCGTCGACGCCATCGTCGACCCGCTGGCCGGCAAGAGCTTCAGGAATCTGGACGCCTTCCGCGCCTTCTTCACGGCGTTCGTCACCGAGGACCTGGAGCATGCCGAGGAAGGCAACCGGACGAGCCCTGTCAAAGCCGCCACCGACGCCATCCGGGACATCCGCGCCAGCCTGCGCGAGGCCGTCGAGTTCTCCGGCCTGACACCGGATTCGCATCGGGTGTTCAACACCCGATGGGTGCCGCTCATGAACAGGATCTCGTTCGGGCCACCCCGCCGCCGTAACTACGAACTTCTCGCCCTGATGAACGCTGGTGTGGTCGATCTGGCCGGAGGACCGGGCTGCCGTATCATCCCCGACCCTGAGACGGCCCGGTTCACCGTTGAAACCCATTTCACCGACGGCCCTACCGTCCGATACGCCGACGCCTTAGTGGCGGCGCGCCTGGACTTGTTCCACCCCGAGACGGACAGTTCCCCGCTGACCGCCCGCCTGCTGGCACGCGGTTTGATCCGTCCCTATCGCAACGGCTCCTACGAGCCGGGCGGTGTGGACATTACGCCCAGCGGCCGCGTCATCGCCAAGGCCGGGACGCCGCTCACAGGTGTATGGGCTGTCGGATACCCCGTCGAAGGGCCGCGGTACTACACGTACTACCTGCCCAGGGACGGGCAGAAGTCGCGATTCACGGACGAGGCGAACGCCGCCGTGTGCGACATGTGGCAGCAACTCACGATCCTCGAGGAGGATGATTCCCGTGCCGATCGGCAGCGGCAGTCAGTTTCCATACCCTGACTTCAAAAAGCGCTACGACACCCTGCTGCCCGAGCCGGTGATGTGGCGGTGGGCGGACACCGCCGGCCGGCTCAGCGACACAGAGCACCCCGAACGCGGCACGCTCGCCCTGTCTCTGCCGAACGGCAGCGCCGAAATCATCCGTGATGTCGCCGTCGCCTACCAGGTCATCCCCGCCGGGAAGAACACCACCCCGCACGCGCATACCTGGTATCACCTGTTCGTCGTGCAAGCCGGCACCGGCACTGTCACCTTCCACGACACCAGCGAGACAACCGATCTGAGCCTCGGGGACCTTCTGCTCGTCCCGGCCTGGTCGCTGCACCACTTCGACAACCCCACGAGCCAGAACCTCGTCCTGCTGAACCTGATGAACATCCCGCTGTTGGCCGAGCTGGGGAACCTGGCCTCCAGGCAGTCGGAGCCCGGCGCGTGACCGCGCAAGAGGTCGGCGAGGTGGCACCCGCCGCGCGAGCTGCCCACTCAGCGGGCTCGTACAAGTGGGTCGTGCTCGCCGTCGCCGTTACCGCGCTGACTTCCGGCTCGATCGTCTACTCCGGCGTCAGTGTCCTGCTGCCGTTCTGGAAGAACACCTACCACCTGTCCGCGGCCACCGCCGCTCTCGCAGCCACGGCGATCCAGGCCGGGCCGATCGCCTCGATGCTGATCATCGGGCGGGCCATCGACCGCTACGGAGAGCGCTGGGTCGTCTCTCTTACAATGATCGCCATGGGCGTCACGGCGTTCATCGCCGCGGCCGCGGGTCGCCATTACCCTGTGCTGCTGCTGTGCATCCTGGTGATGGGCGCCTTCTACGGATCTATTCTGCCTGGCGGGCAGCGAGCCATCACCCGATGGTTCGAACCCGGCCTACGAGGTATGGCCACCGGTATACGCCAAGCCGGTCTGCCCATCGGCGCCTCCATCGCCGGGGCGATCCTGCCCGCCGTCGCCCTGCACCGCAGCTGGACCGCAGCCATGATCGTCCAGGGAGCGGCCGGCATCCTCGGGGGCGTGGTCTTCGCCACCTTCTACCGCCAGACGGGTGACGCCACGACGAGTGCGCGAAAGGCGCCGGTGAACCTGCGCCGCTTGATCCTCGGCCTCGTGCGCGACAGGGCTGTCCGCTCGCTTCTCATCGCCGGACTCGCCTTGGCCGCGTTCCAGTACGTGTTCTCCGTGCAGATCTTGATCTTCCTCAACGATCACCTACGCATCCCGATTGTCACGGCCGGCTTCATGTACTCGGTGGCCCAGGCTGCCGGGATCGCCGGCCGGATCGGTCTCGCCTGGATCAGTGACCGTTTCTGGCCCGGCATGCGGATGCGCTCGCTGAAGTGGCTTCTCGCCTTCTCCACGATCCCGATCACCGCGCTCAGCACGTTGACCCCCGGCTCGCCTCGCGTGCTTGCTTACACGCTCTGCACGCTGCTGGGCCTGCTCAGCGTCGGCTGGTACCCGCTCTACCTCGTACAGATCACCGACATCGCCCCCCAGCATGCGGTCGCCTCCACCATCAGCTTCGCGATCACCCTGAATCAGGTCATCGCCGCCACCATGCCACCGTTGTTCGGCGCGCTCGTCGGCGCCACCGGCTACACGGTCGGCTGGCTCTTCCTGGTGGTCATTCTGATTCTGACGGCTACCCAACTGCACCGCACTCAGGCCGCCCCGAACCCCATCGCTTCGCAGACCTCCTGAAGGGACCCATACGCTCATGCTCAAGCGCATTGACCATATCGGTGTCGTGGTCCACGACCTGCTCCGCGCGAAGAAATTCCTTGAAAGCCTCGGTCTCAACCTCGAGTTCGAACGCGAGCTGCCCGAACGCAATGTAAAAGCCGCGTTCTACCGGGTGGGTGACGGGGCTCGTATCGAGCTCATCGAACCCACCACCAGCGAGGCCCGTCGACGCCGTCTCGGCGACCGCGCCGGCGACAAGGCTCGCATCGAGCACATCGCAGTCGAGGTCGACGACAGCATCACCAAGATCATGCAGACGCTTCGTGGCCTCGGCGTCGAATTCGTCGCTCCTCAGCCCGTGGCGATCGACGGCAACCTCAATGCTTTTTCCCGGCCCGACACCTCGGAGGGGATTCAGTTTCAGCTCGTCGAGCGCGACGCCGCAACGGCCTGACTCTCCTGCGGAGCGGGTCCAGCGTCAACACCGTTGATTTCGCTCCTTTGGCCTGGCCGTTGACCTCGATCCTTCGTGACGGCCCGTCGGATTGCCCGGCGGGCCGTTTCGGCTGTCCGGCCTGGCCGCAGGCAGGTTGGAGGCCCGGCTGTCGCGCCGGGTGGGTGCCAGGTTCCCGGGCTCCGGCGGGCGTGAGCCTCGTTCGTGTAGCCGCCGGGTGCCGTGCTCTCGAGGAACGCCAGCGCGTACAACCGCCTGCCGAGGGCAATCGGTGGGCGTCGGGTCACCTGGTACAACAAGGACACGATCACGGAAGGCATCATCCCAGCGAACTGCCTGCTGCCGCGTCGGTGCACTCTGCGCGGGCTGTGCGTATCCATCGTTCGGCGAACGCGTTGGACCGTGGGCTTTGCGGCGGAGTCGGGATGACGGCCAGTCACAGGCGAGCAGCGTGTGAGTCTGGGAGCGCAGGAAGGAGCGCCAGGTCTGCTGGGCGGTCGATCGGCCCAGCAGAAGGAAGCAGCCCAGTAGCCGGCAGAAGATCAGGTAGAGCAATCGCAGACCCACGATCACTGATCATTCGCCCATACTTGGACTATCGCAAAGCCCCAGGTCAAGCACCGTACGGCAATAAAGACACTCTTCAGGGTTCCCCGGCTGCGGTGCTCGCGGCCGGGGCGACCCGACGTTTTCCATCCCCGGGAAACCTACGGCTTGACGACAATCTCCCGCTTGAGGATTTTGCCCGTTGCTCCCTTGGGGAGTCCATCGGTGAATGTGACGATTCGTGGGTACTTGTAGGCGGCAACCCGCTGCTTGACGTACTCACCTAGCTGACCCGGTGTGGCCAGTGCCCCGTCCTTAAGCGTTACGACGGCGGCCACCTCCTCCCCGTGGATCTCGTGCGGCACGCCCACGACAGCGGCTTCGGCGACGGCGGGGTGTTCGTAGAGCACCTCCTCGATCTCCCGTGGATAGACGTTGTATCCGCCACGGATGATGAGGTCCTTCTTCCGATCGACGATGAAGTAGTAGCCGTCCTCGTCGACACGGGCGAGATCGCCGCTGTGAAGCCATCCGTCCCGGATGGCTTCCGCGGTCGCGTCCGGACGGTTCCAGTAGCCCTTCATGACGTTCTCGCCGCGGATCGCGATTTCGCCGACCTCACCCGCGCTCACGGGAGCGCCGTCGTCCGCGAGCAGTGTGAGTTCGACTCCGCGGATGGGAAGACCGATCGAGCCGGCCTTGCGCAACCGGTCCGGAGGGTTGAAGGCGGCGACCGGCGAGGTCTCCGAGAGTCCGTAGCCCTCAAGTACCGTCAGGCAGAATTCCTCTTCGAAGCGATGGAGTATTTCGACCGGCAAGGAAGCTCCGCCTGACACGGCCAAGTTCAGCCGGGAGAGATCGTAGTCATCGGGGATTCCGGCGTTCAGCAGTGCCGTGTACATCGTGGGGACGCCGAGGAAGACGGTGACCCTGTCCCGGTGCATGATCTCCAGCGCTTTGGCAGGCTCGAACCGCGGCAGCAAGGTCAGACTCGCCCCCGCGGTGATCGCCGTGTTGAGGGCACAGGTCTGGCCGAAGGCGTGGAACAGCGGCAGGCCCCCGAACAGGATGTCGTCCGGCCCGACGTTCAGCAAGGTCTCGGCCGCGGTGGCCGCGTTGCTCATCAGGTTGCGGTGGGTCAGCTCGGCGCCCTTCGGGGTCCCGGTTGTGCCGGAGGTGTACAGGATGACGGCTGTGTCATCCTCCGCCCGGTCGACAATCGGCGGCATGGGGCCGGTGCCCTGCACCAGGGGGGCGAACTCCGTCGAGGTCATCACCAGGCATTCGGCCCCGGCCTCTGCCGCCGCGGCGGCGACCTCGTCCGCGAAGGGCGGCGCCGCCAGCGCGATCCGGGATTCGGAGTCCCGCAGCGCGAACGCTATTTCACGGGCCTTCAGCAGCGGATTCAGCGGTACGACGACGCCCCCGGCGCGCAGGATGCCGTAGTACATGACCGGGAAGTAGATGATATTGGGCATGACCAGGGTCACGCGATCACCCGGCCGGACACCCTTGGCCTGCAACAGCGCGGCGATCCGGGCGCTGGTGTCGTTCAACTGGGGGTAGGTGAGGGTTAGATCGTCCTGGCGAACCGCTATCCGGTCGCGCTCGGCCCATGCCGACTCCGCCAGGAGTGTGGCCAGATTGTTCATTCGGTCTCCCTTTGGGTTCGGGTCGGTGACGGTCCGCGAAGGGTGGCGAGAGTCGCCAAGGGCGGTGAGGGTCGCCAAGGGCCATGGGATCTGCGGCAGGCCCCAGACGTGTTCCGCTACCTCAGCCAGGCCCACCGCATCGGCAAGGTCGGACTGCTATGTCGCGATCACATCGCGGGGGGTGATTCCGCCGCGACCGGGACCGCCACCGGAATCGAAAACCGCGCGCACGCCCCTTCTCCTCTCCTCACGGAGGAACCCCGTGACCTTTGACTCGGACATTGCCGCCCGAATCCATTGATTCGAATCGAGATTCCCTGCCGCTTTCTCATACTGGTCAATGCCCGGACCCTTTGGCATGGTGTTCTCCGTCGAATGTCCGGTCGGCCGGGACCTGAATCCAGACGGCGGGCTCCATTGCGGTGGTGTAACGCTAGGTCATGACCCGGCACATCGCTTGATCTGGCGTGACATCTGACTTATCAATTGGGGACAGCCCTCTGGAGTGCGCCCATGAAACCCCTTGTCCGCAACGCAGCGCTGAACAGCTACGTCGAGGTCAGCCAGTCGCTGGGCATCGACCCGCGGTCCCTGATGAAGCGAGTGGGCCTGGACCCCGTCGGCCTCGCGGTCCAGGACAGATGGATCTCCGGTGTGGCCGTGGTCCAGTTGCTCGAGCTCTCGGCGGCGGTTGCCCAGCGTGGGGACTTCGGGCTGCTCCTCGCCGAACGCCGCCGCTTCTCCAACCTCGGCCGGATCAGCCTGGTCATCCGCGAGGAGCCCGATGTCCGCAGCGTGCTCGAACTCCTGGCCCGCCATGAGTACATGTACAACGAGATGCTCCGCAGCCGGCTCTCCGAGGCGCACGGCCTGGCCAACCTCAAGGTGAGCCTGGACATGGGTGAGGCGATGGCGGCCCGCCAGGCCGTGGAGCTGGCAGTGGGCGCTTACCACCAGGTCCTCCGTACGTTCCTCGGCGCCCGGTGGCAGGCGGTGTCCGTATGTTTCACGCACAGCGCTCCCGCGGACACCGGAACCCACCGGCGCGTCTTCGGACCCGTCGTGGAATTTGACCGGGAGTTCAACGGGATCGTCTTCTACGCCGGCGACCTATACGTTCCCAACCCTATGTCCGACCCGCTGCTGCGGACTTACGCGCGGCAGTATTTCGAGTCCATCGCCGTCTCGCGGGACACGACCGTGCAGGACCGGGTGCGCGAGCTGATCGAGGTCCTGCTGCCGACCGGACGCTGTTCGATCGAGCAGGTCGCCTCCAGCCTCGGCGTCGACCGGCGGACCGTCCACCGGCACCTGTCGGCCTCGGGCGAGACCTTCTCGTCCCTGCTCGACGCGACGCGTACCCAGCTCGCCGAGCAGTTGGTGGCTAACCCGGGGCGCTCATTGACGGAGATCTCCCGGTTGCTGGGATTCTCCGTCCCCAGCGCCTTCTCGCGCTGGTTCAGCGGGCGGTTCGGCTGCAGCCCCCGGGAGTGGCGCCGCCGGAGGACCAGGCAGCAACCCTTCGTCCAGGAATGACCGTTGACGATCAGCCGCTGCCGAGAACGCGACCGCGGACGCGGTCTCGGCAGCGGTCTCGGCTGAGCTTTTGAGTCTGACGGCGCGAACCGGGGGGGGATGGGTCCCCAAGTGATAAGTCAGATGTCACGCGTGGTCAAGCATTTCAGGTAACCGGCCCTTAACGTGGCATTACCGCAAGGGACACTGTCCGCCCCACAAGGGCGAGCAGGGCCCTGCCCACACCGCAGGTCTCGCCTGCCCCGCAGGTCCCTGCCGGGCCCCACCGATCCTATCCGAGCCACCTGGTGAGCCCGGGAAACCGTCTGCAATCTCACTTCGCTCCTCGCCGAACCCCCCGGTCCGCGTATCGCGGGCAGTTATGCGTACGGCGAGTGGCGCCCCATCCTCAAAGGAGATGGATCGTGCACTTCTTCGACGACTCCCTGTACCCGGAGAACCAGGAGAAGCTGGTCATCCAAGCCGCGCCCTATGGGCCGGAGTGGCTGCCCGGTGACGCCGACGACCTCCCGCTCACCATGGATGAGCACGTGCAGGCGGCGGTCGACTGCTACAACGCCGGCGCCAGGGTTCTGCACATCCACGTGCGCGAGCTGGACGGCCACGGTTCCAAGCGCATGTCGATGTTCAACGAGCTGATGGCCCGGCTGCGCGAGGCCGTGCCGGACATGGTCCTGCAGATCGGCGGGTCGATCTCCTTCGCCCCCGAGGACGAGGGTGGCGACGCCAAGTGGCTCAGCTACGACACCCGCCACATGCTGGCCGACATCACCCCCCATCCGGACCAGGTCACGATCGCGATCAACACCAACCAGATGAATATCGTCGAGCTCTTCGACGATGAGGACATCGAGGGCACCTCGATCGCCAAGCCGTCGTACTACCAGGCATACCGGGACATGGTGGTCGAGGCCGGACCGGAGTTCTACCTCGAGCACCTCAAGCGGCTCCGGGCCAACGGCATTCAGCCGCACTTCCAGCTCGCCAACCTGTCCCAGCTGGAGACCGTGGAGCGGCTGATCCGCAAGGGCATCTATCACGGCCCGCTGGTGCTCAACCTCGTCGCCATCGGCGGTGGGTTCACCGGCCGGCACCCGGCCGACCTGATCGAGTTCATCCGCCGCGTCCCGGACGGCGCCGTGCTCACCGTCGAGGCATCCATGCGGGCGGTGGCGCCGATGAACGCGATCGGTATCGCCTTGGGCACACATGTGCGGGTGGGCAACGAGGACAACCTGTGGCGCCACAAGGGCGAGCGGATCTCGTCCGTGGAGCAGGTCGAGCAGATGGTCCAGATCGCGAACGCGCTCGGCCGGGAGATCGCCACCGGACAGGAGGCGAAGAAGATCTACAAGATCGGCGAGTGGTACTCGGACACCGACGAGACCCTGGCCCGGCTCGGCATGGTGCCCAACCGCCGTCCCGGGCAGCGCGGCTTCATGCTGCGCGACACCAAGAACTGACCCAACCCGTCAGCGGCGGTCGCGGAACCAGCACGGTATCCGTCCCGGGCGATTCCGCCCTCGGCCCGTGACCGCCACCCCGCACATAAGTAGACGGAGCAACTTATGGCACATGCCATTCGCTTCCACGAGACCGGTGGACCGGACGTCCTGAAGTGGGAAGAGGTCCCCGTCGGTGACCCGGGCCCGGACGAGGTCCGGATCCGGCACATCGCCGTCGGACTCAACTTCGCCGACACCTACTTCCGTACCGGCCTGTACCCGTCGCCGCTGCCCGCGGGGCTCGGCGTGGAGGCTTCCGGTGTGATCGAGGCAGTGGGCCGGGACGTCACACATGTCGCCGTAGGCGATCGCGTGACCTACACCGGCAGCCCGCTGGGCGCGTACAGCACGGAGCGGGTCATGCCAGCGGACTCGCTGATCAAGCTGCCGGACGAGATCAGCTGCGAGACCGCCGCCGCGATGACCATGCGCGGCCTCACCTCGTCCTACCTGCTGCGCCGGATCCATCCCTTGAAGTCCGGCGACACCGTACTGCTCCACGCGGCGGCCGGCGGCGTCGGCCTGATCTTCTCCCAGTGGGCCAAGCTGCTCGGTATCACCGTGATCGGCACGGTCTCCAGCGAGGAAAAAGCCGAGATCGCCCGCGCCCACGGCTGCGACCACATCATCTACTACCGCCGCGAGAACGTGGCCGAGCGGGTGCGCGAGCTGACCGGCGGCAAGGGTGTCCCGGTCGTCTTCGACAGCATCGGCAAGGACACCGTCGCCGGATCCATGGCCTCGCTGCAGCGCCGCGGCCTGCTGGTGTGCTTCGGCACGGCCTCCGGTGTCCCGCCGCTGGACGCCATGCAACTGGCCATCCATGGCTCGCTGTTCGTGACCCGGCCCGCACTGGCCGACTACATCGCCGAACCCGCCGAACGGGCCGCCCTGGCGGGTGAGCTGTTCGGACATGTCGCGTCCGGCCGCATCAAGATCGAGATCAATCAGCGTTACGCCCTCCAGGACGCGGTGCAGGCACACCGCGACATGGAGGCGGGACGAACTACGGGATCTTCCATCTTCGTCCTCTGAGCACACCGCACCCTCTCAGCCATTCCAGGAGTGAGCACCATGCCCCAGACCACCCCCACGGCGAAGGACGACGCGCCGGCCCTGGTGCGCCCGAGCGTCCTCCGCACCTCCCTCACCGTTGAGCCGCTGACCTGCACCATCGGCGCCGAACTCTTCGGCGTGAACCTCGGCGACGCCGCACGCGACGGCGACCTGTTCGCCGAGATCAGGAATCTGCTGCTGCGGCACAAGGTCCTGTTCGTCCGCGACCAGGACATCACCCGCGCCGAGCACGTCGCCTTCGCCTCGCGCTTCGGCCCGCTGGAGGACCACCCGGTGCTCGGCAGCGACCCGGACAACCCCGGTCTGGTCCGCATCTACAAGGACCTGAGCAGCAAGCCCGAGCACTACGAGAATGCGCTCCACTGCGACGCGACCTGGCGGGAGGCCCCGCCCATGGGAGCCGTGCTGCGCTGTGTCGAGGGGCCCGAGGTGGGCGGCGACACGATCTGGGTCAACATGGCCGAGGCGTATCGCAGGCTGCCCGAGCAGGTCAAGACGCAGATCGCCGACCTGCGCGCACGGCACAGCATCGAAGCGACCTTCGGTGCTTGCATGCCGATGGAGCGGCGCCACCAACTGAAGGCCCAGTACCCGGACCCGGAGCACCCGGTGGTGCGTACCCACCCCGAGACCGGCGAGAAGATCCTCTTCGTCAACGCCTTCACCACGCACCTCGTGAACTACCACACGCCCGAGAACGTGCGCTTCGGCCAGGACTACGCGCCCGGGGCGAGCCATCTCCTGAACTATCTGATCAGCCAGGCGGCTGTCCCCGAGTACCAGGTGCGCTGGCGCTGGCAGAACAACAGCTTCGCCATCTGGGACAACCGCTCCACGCAGCACTACGCCGTTCAAGACTACTGGCCCGCCGTCCGCAAGATGGAGCGCGCCGGAATTGTTGGTGACCGGACCTTCTGAGTCCCCGCCCATGACGGAAAGGTGACGCCCATGGGACTGCACGCGACTGCCACGAAGGCGACAGAAACGTCTCCCGTCACACCGGCCGTATCCCGAGGCTATGCCTGGCTGGTGTTCGCCCTGAGTTTCGGGCTCCTGCTGTCCGACTACATGTCACGGCAGGTCCTCAACGCCGTCTTTCCTCAGCTGAAGGCCGAATGGCTGCTCTCCGACTCCGAGTTGGGGTCGCTCAGCGGCATCGTGGCCCTTATGGTCGGTGTGCTCACCTTCCCCCTGTCGCTCCTCGCGGACCGGTGGGGCAGGGTCAAGAGCCTGGTGATCGCCGCGGTGGTGTGGAGTCTGGCGACCTTGGGCTGCGCTGTTTCCGCCGGCTACGGTCAGATGTTCGTGGGCCGGTTCATCGTGGGCGTCGGAGAGGCGGCCTACGGGAGTGTCGGTATCGCGGTGGTCCTCAGCGTCTTCCCCGTCCGTCTGCGGGCCACGCTCTCCGGCGCGTTCATGGCGGGAGGGTCGTTCGGATCCGTGCTGGGCGTCTCGATCGGCGGCGTCATAGGCCAGGCGTACGGCTGGCGCTGGGCGTTCGGTGTCATGGGGGGCTTCGGGCTGGTGCTGGCCGTGGCCTACGGTCTCGTGGTCACCGAGAAGCGGCTCGGGTCGGCTGTGAGCGAGTACGGCGGCCGCTCCGGTGAACGTGCTCCCCTCGGGCCTCAGCTGCGGCGGCTGTTCTCCTCGGTCTCCGTCATCTGCGCCTACATCGGCAGCGGAGCCCAGATGTTCATCACGATGGCCCTGCTGGCCTGGATGCCCAGCTTCCTCAACCGCTACTACGACATGGCCACCGCGAAGGCCGGACTGGCTGCCGGGGGCTTTGCGCTGATCAGCGGCACTGGAATGATCCTCTGCGGGGTCGTCGCGGACCGCCTCAGCAAGAGGGACGGGATCCGCAAGTGGACCGTTGCGATCGCCTGCAGCCTCGGGTCGCTCGTTCTGCTGATGACCGCATTCCAGCTGCCGGCCTGCCCGCTTCAGCTCGTACTGATCGCTGCCGGGACCCTGATGGTCGGCGGCACGGCCGGCCCGGCGGCCGCCATGGTGGCGAGGCTGACCCCGGCCGCCATCGCGGCGACGGCCATGGCCACACTCACCCTGGCCAACAGTCTGCTCGGGCTTGCCCCAGGGCCTGCGGTGACCGGCATGCTCGCGGACCGCTGGGGTCTGCTCGGCGCGCTGCGGGTGGTCCCGCTGGTCGCGCTCGCCGGCGGCGTGGCCTTCGCCATCGGCAGGTTCGCCTACGAAAAAGATCTACGCCGTCTGGGGCTGCTCCCCGACCTGGCGTTCACCACCCCGGAGTATTCATCATGAGCCTCAGCCCGTCGCCGACGATCGTGATAGTTCCCGGACTGCGTGATCATGTACCGGACCACTGGCAGACCATTCTCGCCAACAAGATCGAAAACTGCCGCACGGTGCCGCCGTTGGAGACGGGCACGGCGCTATCTGGCGAGCTACTTCGACGTCTACCCAGGAGTCTGGCGTCATGGGGACTGGGTCACGGTCAACCCGGACCTGTCAATCGCGGTGCGGGGACGCTCCGACTCAACACTCAACCGCATGGGTGTGCGGATGGGATCCGCCGACATCTACGCCGTAGTCGAGCAACTCCCGCAGATCGCGGACAGCCTTGTCATCGGCGCCGAATTGCCGGACGGCAGGTACTTCATGCCACTGTTCGTGGTCCTCGCCGAAGGAGTACTCCTCGACGATGCGCTCCGGAACAGCATAGCCATGTCCATCAAGCGAGAGCTTTCGCCTCGGCATGTACCGGACGCCGTTGTGCCGATAGCCGCCGTACCGCGCACCCTGACCGGCAAGAAACTGGAGGTGCCCGTCAAGCGCATCATCCAAGGCGCTCCCATCGCCGAAGTGAGTGCCGAGGGTGCCATCACCCACCCCGAGATGCTGACCTGGTTCGCCGACTTCGCGACCGGACTTCCGGTCGGACGCTGACCCTGCCTGGGGGGAGGGGATCCCTTACACCGCGTTCGTCAGGTCGTGCGTGAGGTGGTGCAGGCGCAGTGCGCTGGCCCGGTCAAACGCCGGACCTTTCAAGGGCAGTCGGCAGGGGCGATCTGGCGGGGCAGGAGTGCCGTGTCGAGGAAGGCGCCGTAGGCGCGGGGGCGTTCGGTGACCTGTTCGGCGATGCCTTGCCTGGCCAGGGTGGCCAGGGCGTGCCAGGGGCCCGCTGCACGTGCTGCGCGTCATCGCTGGACAGGGATGACTGACAACCGCTCGCTATTTGCTCCCCGGTCTGCCTCATGGCCGTATCGCGCTGCCCTCAGGCTGTGGAGCCGTCCTCCGGGTGCGCCGAGGTCCATGGAGCGCCCTCGCCCGGCAACGGCCCCCATACCAGTGCGCCCCGGTGAAACCCGGGGGACGCGGCACAAAGCGTCCTCGATCCGTTCTGCCGCAGCCACGACGTCGAAAACCTCTGGGTGACCGACTCCTCGTTCTTCCCGTCCTCCGCGGCGCTCAATCCGGCCCTGACGGTCGGGGCGAACGCGCTTCGCGTCGCCCCTGCTCTCGCGCGGGCGACCAAGGGCGGCTGAACCGCCGGGGGCGCGCCACGGGCCGGTCACCTCGCCGAACGCTGCCGGCCGGCCAGGGCGCGGACGCGTTCGGCCGCGCCGTGGAGGGTGTGGGCGAAGGCGGTGTCGCCTTCGGCGGTCTCGATCAGGGCGGCGGCGACGTCGCCGAGGTGTCCGTCCTCGGGCGCGAGCAGGAGGTGCACACCGGCGCGGATGGCGGCCACCGCGGTCCGGGGGGCGGTGCGCCCCCGGAGGGTGGCGGGGGCATCGAGGTCGTCGCTGACGATCAGGCCGTCGAAGCCCAGGTCCCGAAGGAGCGCGACCGTGGCGGGGGAAGCGAGGGCGGCTTCGTCGCCGTCGAGCCCGGCGACGGGGGCCGGGCCCATCATGACGGCTCGTGTGCCGGCCCGGACGCAGGCGGCGAAGGGGATGAGGGCGCTTTCGGTCCAGCGACCTTCGGGAACGTGTGCCACGTCCAGAGCAGGATCCGCGGTGACCTCTGGAAAGCCGGGGAAGTGCTTGGTGACGGCTGTGACACCTGCGCGCTGCACGCCGGTGACGAAGGCTGCCGCCAGTTCTCCGATACGGGCCGGAGGGAGATCCAGGGTGCGCCCCCGCAGCCAGGGGTTGTCTCCCGTCAGGCGGTCGCACACAGGGGACAAGAAGGTGTTGACGCCCAGTCGCAGGGCGGCACGGCCCAGTTCGTGGGCGGAACGCTCCACGTCCGCCGGGTCGGTGTCCGGTCCGAAGTCGGGCAGGCCGGGGACGAGGCGGTGCAGCCGCTTGGTCCCCCAGGGCTCCTGGTCGACGGCGACGAGCACGCTCGCGCCGGCGATGGTACGCAGCCGTGTGGTGAAGTCGATGAACTGCTGCGGGGTCTCGGTTGTCTGCCGCTCCTCGGTCATGGCACGGGCTACGTACTCGGCGCGGGACTCTCCGATGATCACGGAGCGGGTGCCGGAGGCGAGCAGTGAGGCCAAGGAGTCGGGGATGGTGAATCCGTCGACCGCGGGCAGCAGGACGGCGTGAGCGTCCTGCGTGATGGTGGTGGTCATGTTGGGCAAGTCCTTACTCGGTTCGCGGTGCGGTGCGCCCCGCGCGGTGGCCTCGTCAGAAGGTTTTGACGACGGTGCCGGCCTCTTCCAGCCGGCCACCTCATCGGCGGGCGCCGTCGTGTCGGTGACGAGGGTGTGCACGAGCGCGGAGGGGCCGACGTGGGCGTGGGCGGTGCGGGGCCGTCCGCCCGGCACCATCAGGGTGGTCGGGTTCGGAGAGCCGCCGAGGGCGGCTCCTCGCCCCTGAGCAGCGGAGTGGCGTGGCCTGGCACCGCTTCCTCGCCTTCCCGAACATCTGGTTCAAGCGCGACGCCACCGGTGGGGCAACCCCGACGTGCCCGACCTCAACGCCGGCTGCGAAGCCATGGTCCACATCGCTTCGATCGACAACCTCGCCAAGCGGGTAACGGACGAGACCATACCCGCCTGGCGAGGGACTGCCAGCATTTAAGGGGTAATCCACCTACGTCAAACGCCCTCTCAGAGGTGCTGTTCCGTGGCCCTGGTCCGCTGGTACTCGTCCTGCCGCTCGTCCGTGATGTACGCCGGCACCGGGAAGTCCCACCAGCCGGGCACCCAGGGGCCGGCGGCGTCGCGGTCCGTCGGTACCTCGACCAGGGCCGGGGCGCCCGACTGGACGGCCTTGTGCAGGGTCTCTTCCAGCGACGCGGCGTCGTTGACCTTCCACGACTCGATCCCGAAGGACCGGCCCATGGCGGCGAAGTCGGGACTGTACGGCGAGCCGTCGGGGTGCGAGAACTCGACGCCGATGTGCCGTGAGGTCTGCTTGCGCTGGCCGCCGCGGATCGACATGTAGCCGGCGTTGTTCTGCACGACGAAGACCACCGGGGCGCCGGCGGTGACGCTCAGGGCGATCTCCTGGGCAGTCATGAGGAAGTCGCCGTCGCCGAGCACGCACACCACGGGGCTCTCCGGCCGGGCCAGTTTCGCGCCAATGGCGGCCGGTACGGCCCAGCCCATGGAGGAGAAGCCGCCGGAGGTGAGGTGCGTGCGCGGCGAGTAGACCGGGAAGGTCTGCTTGACCGCGCCCTGGGTGTTGCCCGAACCGGCAACGATGATCGCATCGCGCGGGAGGACGGAGCGCAGGGCGCCCAGCGGGCGCTGCGAGGTGAACGGGAAGCGGTCGCTGTCGCGGCGGCCGGCGAGCTTCTCCTCCCACTGCTCCTTGAGCGCGGCGAGTTCGGCCAGGTACTCGGTGCGGTCGGCGCCCTTGGCGGGCAGCGAGTCCACGATCGCGGCGACCGCCCGTTGCGCGTCCGCGACGATGCCGACCTCGGCCGGGTAGTTCTTGCCGATCTCGTGCGGGTCGATGTCGATGTGGATCAGCTTCGCGGGCGGGATGGAGAAGGTGACGCCCTTGGCGTAGCTGGAGGCGGACCAGTCGGTGAAGCGACAGCCGACGGAGACGACGACGTCGGCGGAGCCGGCGATGGCGTTGCCGGTCATGGTTCCGGTCTGGCCGACGCTGCCCGCGAACAGTTCGTGGTCCTCCGGGAAGGCGCCCTTCCCGTTCCATGTGGTGACGACCGGGATCTTCCACCGCTCGGCGAGGGCGAGGACCTGGTCGGACGCCTCGGAGGTGATCGCACCGCCGCCGACCACGATGACCGGCCGGGTGGCCGCGCGCAGCACGTCGACAGCGCGTTCCACGGCCTCCGGGTCGGGGTGCTGGCGACCGACGGGGAGGCGCCGTTCGAGGTCGTGGAGCTCCACGTGCGCGGCCTCGGCCTGCACGTCCATCGGGACTTCGAGGTGCACTGGGCCCGGACGGCCGGTCAGCATGGAGTTGAAACAGCGGTGCAGGACGAAGGGAAGCTCCTCGACACGGGTGACAACCCAGTGCCGTTTGCTGACGGCTTCGGCCACCTTGGGGAAGTCGTTGGCCGTGTAGCGGTCGAGCTCCTGGAGCAGTCCGTGACCGCGCATATGGGTCGGCGGGCCGCCGGTGATGACCAGGACGCTGGTGGAGTCGGTGAAGGCGGTGCCCATGCCGATGACGGTGTTGCTGGCGCCGGCACCGATGGAGGTCACCGCGGCCTGAGGACGGCCGGTGACCCGGTAGTAGCCGTCCGCGAGGTGGACGGCGCTCTGCTCGTGGAAGGTCTGGATGAAGGGGATCTTGGATTCGTCGTCGAGGAAGGCGTCGGTCAGCGACCAGATGCCGTGGCCGGGAATGCCGGCGACGTAGTCGACTCCGTAGTTGCGCAGGGTCCGCGCGACGATCTGGCCTCCGGTGAGGACAGGCATGGGGTGCTCCCAGTCGGGTCGGTTCGGGTGGTGGGGGTCAGGCGCCCCGGCGGGCGGCCCAGGCGAAGCCCTGCGCGCACAGCCGGGTGACATCCGGGTTCCGCAGGTCGTCGAGGTCGTGTCCGACCGCGCTGTAGAAGACACGGCCCTGTCCCCAGGTGCGGGTCCATGCCTGCGGGATGGTCCGGTCCTCCAGCCAGGGCAGGTGCTCGCCGGTGAAGGTGGTCTCCGCGAGGACGTGGTTGTTGGGGTCGACGGACATGTAGTACTGCTCGGAGGCGACGTGGAAATCCTTCACGCCGTCGGTGATCGGGTGGCCGGTGTCCGTGACGGTGACCTGGTAGGGGTACTTCACGCCTTCGCCCGCGGGGTGTTCGAGAAAGCTGCCGCCGATCAGCCAGTGGTACTTCAGGCTCATCCGGAACGCGGCGGCAGCGCCGTGCCAGGCGGCGATCCCGGTGCCGGCCTCCACTGCCCCCAGCAGACTCGCCTCCTGGGCGGCTGTCAGCCCCTCGGACAGGAGGGCGTTGTTCCAGTTGAGCGCGATGAGGTCGTAGCCGGTGAGGTCGGCGTCGAGCGCGAAGATGTCGTTGGCCTCGTCGACGTCGAAGCCCAGGTCCCTGAAGATCGGCATGGCCCATTCCTGGGCGACCTGGTAGGGCTTGTGCCCCGGCCAGCCTCCGTACAGGTACAGAACGCGGGTCATGCGATGTTCCCTTCGGTGGTGGGCGTGAGGGCCGCGGCGCGGGCGCGCAGTTGCTCGGCGATCTCCAGGGCGTCACCTTCCGGTGCGGTGGACTTGCGCTCGGGCTTCGCGGCCAGCAAGTAGACGAGGCCCACGGCCGAGACGACGAGGAAGCCGATCAGCGCGATCCACCGGTCCAGGAGCGGAGTTCCGGCTTCGCCGGTGGGCCATGCGAGCAGAACCATCCCGAGGACGCCGTAGGCCAGGGCCGCCACGTTCACCACGAATCCCCAGCGGCCGAGGGTCCAGGCTCCGGCGGGACGCCATCCCTTCAGGCGCATCCGCAGCGCGGCGAGCACCACCATCATGAAGGCCGCGTATCCGGCCAGCATCTGGAAGGCCACGATCTTGGTGAGCGAATCGGGCGAGTAGTACACGAACACGAAGATCGCCAGTGGAACGACGTTCACGGCCAGCAGTGCGTTCAGGGGGACACGGTGCTTGCGGGAGATCCGCGAGAAGACCCGGGAGCCCGGGAACATGTCGTCGCGGGCGAAGGAGAAGACGATCCGGCTCGCAGCGGCCTGCTGGCTCATGACGCCCGCGATGAAGGAGGTGATGCTGACCATGAGCACCGCCTTCGTGCCCACGGTGCCGACCGAGCTCTGCAGGATCGAGGGGATCGGGTTGGCGTCCTTGCCCGAGAGGATCGAGGGCAGGTCGGGGGCGGCGAGCGCGTAGCCGACGAACGCGAGGAGCGCGGCCACTCCGCCGACGGCCACGGTCAGCTGCATGGCCCGGGGGATGCTGCGGGAGGGGTTGGGGACCTCTTCGGCGATCTCGCCGCATGCCTCGAAGCCGTAGAAGAGGAACAGCCCGACGAGTGAGGCGGCGATGAAAGCCATGAAGTAGTTGTCGTGGGTGGAGCTGCTGGTCTCGAAGAAGATCGAGACGGAGTTGCGCCGCTCGAAGATCAGCAGGTACAGGCCCATGAGAACGATGCCGATCAGCTCAGCGGCGAGCCCGATCTTGGAGATCAGGGCCAGTGTCCTGGTGCCGAAGCAGTTGCAGACCAGACAGACGACGGTCATGCCGATCGCGATCCAGAGGCGCTCGGTGGGGGTGGAACTGATGCCCGGCTCATCGGCGGTCCCGCCGAAGAGGCTGGCCACGAAGTCCGAGCTGAACAGCGCGGTACTGGTGATGCCGATGGTGATGCAGCAGATGTAGGTCCACGCGTTGAACCAGGCGTAGCGCCCGTTCCAGAGCCTTCGGACCCACTGGTAGAGCCCGCCGGCGAGCGGGAACTGCGAGACGACCTCCCCGAAGACCAGCGCGACGAGGAACTGCCCGGCTCCGACGATGGCTATCCAGAAGATGGACGGCCCGCCGGCGGTCGACAGACCGAGTGCGAAGAGGGACACGACGCCCACGAGGGGCGAGAGGTACACGAAGCCGAGGGCGAAGTTCGCCCACAGGCTGACCTTGCGGTCGAAGCGCTGCTCGTAGCCCAGCGCGGCGAGCAGTTCCGCGTCCTCGGCCGAGGAGACAAGGCCCGGGGTCCCGCCCGAGGGGGGGACGCGGTGGGATCTGGGCGCCGTGTGCGCCTCGTTCTCTGTTGCTGACATGGCGATCTCCGGGGGTCGAGGGTGAGGTGCTCCTTGTGGAACGGATACCGCGCCGCGCCTGCGGTCCGGTGTAAGCCCTGGTCCGTCATCGCGGGTCAGGCCCGGTCGAGGGCGTAATCGGCCCAGCCCAGCGGGGCTGATCCGTACCGCGCGGCGCGGACGTCAGCCGAGCGCGCGTGTCCCTCGAAGTTCTCGATGCGGGACGCCCTGCCGCATATCTCGCCGAGCCGGGCACTGGACCCGGCGTCCCTGATCTCCTGGTAGGTCACCGTCTTGAGGTACTTGCCGACCCAGAGACCGCCGGTGTAACGGGCCGCCCCCAGGGTGGGCAGTACGTGATTGGTGCCGATGACTTTGTCACCGTATGCGACACATGTCTTGTCGCCAAGGAAGAGGGCGCCGTAGTTGCGCATCCGGTGCAGGGCCTCGCGGGGCTCGGCCGTGAGGATCTGGACGTGCTCGCTGGCGTACCGGTCGGCGAGTTCGTAGGCGGTGGTGAGGGTGGGAACCACGATGACCTCGCCGTGGTCGCGCCAGGCCCGCCCGGCGACCTCGCCGGTGGGCAGGTCCGGCAGCAGTTTCTCCACCCAGGCGATGGTTCGCGTGGCCACGTCCTCGGAGGTGGTGATGAGGACCGCGGGAGAGTCCGGCCCATGCTCGGCCTGGGACAGCAGGTCGGTGGCCACCACGAACGGGTCGGCGGTGTGGTCCGCGACGATCAGTACTTCCGTGGGGCCGGCGAACAGGTCGATCCCGACCTCACCGAAGAGCTGGCGCTTGGCTTCGGCCACGTAGGCGTTGCCGGGGCCGGCGAGCATGTCGACCGGGTCGATCGTCTCGGTGCCCAGGGCCAGGGCCGCCACGGCCTGGACACCGCCCATGACGTAGATCTCGTCCGCGCCGGCCAGGTGCATCGCGGCGATGCTGACGGGCGGCGGGGCGCCGCGGTCCGGCGGGGTCGTCGCGGCGACCCGCTCCACACCGGCGGCCTTGGCCGTCAGGACGGTCATGTGGGCCGACGCGGTGAGCGGATAGCGGCCGCCGGGCACATACGCGCCGGACGCACCGACGGGGATGTTGCGCTGGCCCAGGAACACCCCGGGCAGGGTCTCGACCTCGAAGTCGGTGAGCGAGTCCCGCTGCGCCTGGGCGAAACCGCGGACCTGCTGCTGGGCGAACCGCAGATCGTCGAGGACCGTCTCCGGGACGGAGGAGACCACAGCGACGATCTCGTCGGGGCCCAGCCGGAAGGACGGCGGACTCCACTGGTCGAACTTCTGCGACCAGCGGCGCACGGCGGCATCGCCGCCTGCGCGCACGTCGGCGATGACCTCCGCGACGGTCTCGACGATGTCCGGACGGCTGGTCCGTGTCGGCTCCGAGGCTGCCGGAGCCTTGATGATTTCGCGTGATGAGGACACTCTGCACTCCTTGTAGGCGGTCGTGCCTGCGGGCTCGACCTGAAGTCTGGGTAAACGCAGGGGTGGGGCGACAGGCACAGGGTGTGCAATATTGGCCGTAGATCCTGCACACTTTGAGGTAATGCGCACATGACTGATGTCCTGACGGTTCGCGCCGCACTGCAACTTGAGGTGTTCACCCGCACCGAGGTGCGCGTCTACGCCGGAGGGCGGAATCTCGACCGCCCCGTGCGCTGGGTGCACACCGGGGAGATCCCGGACATCCACCGCTTCCTCACGGGCCAGGAGATGCTGCTGACGGCCGGCCTCGGCATGGGCGACACGGCACTTCAGCAGCGGGCCTTCGTCCGGCGGGTCGCGGACGCCCACGCGGCCGTCCTCGTCGTCGAGCTGGCCGGGCGCATGTTCGACACCATGCCGCAGGCCGCTGTCGAGGAGGCCGAGGCGGTCGGCCTGCCCTTGGTGGGACTGGCCGACGAGATCCCCTTCGTCGAGACATCGGCCCAGGTCCACGAGGTGCTGGTCGGCATGCGCGTCAAGCAGCTGATCGCCGAGGAGGCCACCAGCCAGGCGTTCATGGACCTGCTGCTGGCCGACGAGGACTACGTGGGCGTGGTCAGGGAACTGGCCCGCAAAACCGGGCGGCCCGTGGTGCTGGAGGACGTCGCCCACCAGATGCTCGCGTACGGAGGCGCCACCCCGGAGGCCGACCGGCTCGTCGACGAGTGGAGCGCGCACTCCCGGGCCATCCACGAACGCCACCACTCCCTCGTGACGCACGGCCGCGAGGTCCCCAACGCGCCGGCGGCGTCGTTCCGCGAAGTCGTGCCCTGCGCCCGCCAGCCGGTGATCCTGCGGGGCGAGTCATGGGGCTGGCTGCACCTGCTGCACGGCGGAGTGCAGCCGAGCCCGGCCGAGTTGCGCACGCTGGAGCGGGCCGCCGCGGCCGTGGCGATCACGCTGGTGAGTGAACGCGAGAGCGGCGCGCGGGCCTCCCAGCGCCAGACGGCGCTGCTGAACCGGTTGCTGCTCGGGGACATCACGGGTGAGAAGTTCGTGAGCCTCGGCCTGGCGCTCGGGCAGGATCTGCGCGGCCGGGACCTGATCGTCGTCACCGCCTGCTCGGGGGACGACGAACCGGACCAGGACCACGCCCTGGCCCGGCTGCTGTGGGAGACGGGCCGGCCTGCCATCGTGGGCGACACCGGGGACTTCGACATGGCGGTCGTCGGCCTGTCCGGACCCGGTGACGCGGCCGACGTGCGCACCGTCCTGGCCGAGCACGGTCTGCGCGGCGGCATCAGCAGGGTCGTGGAGCCCGCGGCGCTGCCGCTGGCGCTGCGCCAGAGCCGAAGCGCCGCCTCTGTCGCGGCGGCGGCCACCACCGCGGAGGTGCGCCACTTCGACGACCTGGGGGCGCTGCGGCTGCTCGTGGCGCTCTCCGAGGGCCCCGAGCTCAGACGTTACGTCGAGGACGAGCTGGGCCCGCTGCTGGAACACGACGCACTGGTGAAGAACCCGCTGCTGCCCACCCTGCGCACCTTCCTCGACTGCGGTGGCAACAAGGCGCGCGCGGCCGACGCACTCTTCGTCCAGCGACGCACCCTCTACCATCGCCTCGAACGGCTCTCCGAGATCCTCGGCCTCGACCTCACCCGGGTCGACAACCAGCAGCGGCTGCAACTGGCCGTACGCGGCCACGACCTGCTGCGCAGGCCGACCCTGCGACGGACGTGACCGCCTTGCGGCGTCAGCTCTTCGTCGCCTTGGCCAGGGCCGGCGCGATACGCAGAGCGTTCGCCCCGATCGTCAGGGCCGGGTTGAGGGCCGCGGAGGACGGGAAGAACGACGAATCGGCCACCCAGAGGTTCTCGATGTCGTGACTGCGGCACATCGGATCGAGCACGCTCGACCCCGGGTCGTGACCGGCAGCGGCCGTTCCGCACATGTGGGAGTTGGTCTCGATACCCATCCGCTGGGTGAAGATCAGCGGATAGCCGGACTTGCGGACCGCCCTGGTCACCCGGCGCACGAGTTCGTGGTGGGGGGCGAGGTTGGTCGGGGTCCAGTCGATGATGACGCGGTCGCCATCCACCCGTACCCGGTTGTCCAGGGAGGGCAGGTCCTCGGTCGTCAGATAGATGTCGATGCTTCTGGCCGACATGAACTTCAGGGCCCAGTTCGGTGCCCACGGGCGCGCGGGCTTGAGCATCGGGGCCTGGAGCTTGCCCAGCATCTGGAGGTTGCCCAGCGGGAAGGGTGTTCCCGGGCCGGCTTCG
Organism: Streptomyces yongxingensis; assembly: GCF_055597465.1. Classification (NCBI taxonomy): domain Bacteria; kingdom Bacillati; phylum Actinomycetota; class Actinomycetes; order Kitasatosporales; family Streptomycetaceae; genus Streptomyces; species Streptomyces yongxingensis. The sequence continues at coordinate 8,737,054 of NZ_CM145717.1, read as the reverse complement.
TAGAAGTCGTTGATGCCGAGGGTCTTCTGCCACTTCGTGGGGTTGGTCCGCAGCGGATTGACACCGACGAAGAACGTGCTGTTGTGGACCATGTAGTTGCGGCCCAGCAGCCCGGTGGAGTTACCGAGGCCGCGCGGATGCCGGTCGTCGGCCGAGCGCAGCAGCAGCGCGGCCGAGTTGACGGCACCGCCGGCCACGGCGAAGGTCTTGGCGTGGATACGGACGGTACGGCCCGCGTGCCGTGCCTCGGCGGCTACGATCTTGTGGCCGTCCGGCGAGGTGATCAGGCGGGTGACCTGCGCACCGGTGAGGATCTTCACGCCGTCGCGCAGCGCGGGGAGCAGGATTCTGTTCTCGGCGTCGGACTTCATACCGGTCTCGTCCGGACAGCCGTCGGCCGTTGTCACCGCGGCACGGTCGGCCTGTGTCTCCACGTTCAGGGCGTTGGGCGTGTGGAACGGATGCAGGCCCTGGCCGCGTAGCGATCGGGCGAACCGCTCGATCTCCGGTTCATGGTCGAGTGCGGGACAGGGGTACGGCTTGGAGCGCGGCGGCTCGGTCGGGTCCTCGCCGGTCTGCCCGTGCACCTGGAGCAGACCCTCCATGGTGTTGTAGAAGGGCTCCAGGTCGTCGTAGCTGAACGGCCAGGCGCGCGAGACGCCCTCCTGGTGTTCCACCTCGGTGAAATCGCTGCATCGGAACCGGGGCAGCATGGCGCCGTAGAAACGGGTGTTTCCACCCACCCAGTAGTACACACCCGGCGCGAACGGCTTGCCGGAGCCGCCGTCGTACCAATAACCGGCGTTCTTGTACCGGCCCCGGATGTACATCTCGGTCGGCTGGGAGTTCTCGGGCTCACGCGGAAGGAAATTGCCCCGTTCCACGACGAGTACCTCAAGGCCGGAGTCCTTCAGTGCCCAGGCCAGAGCGGAACCGCCCATGCCGGAGCCGATGATCAGGACATCAGTGCTGATCTCTGCGGCGGCATCTACTGAGACGAGGGCATCGGGCCGAAGCTCCGGAGGTGTGTAGTCCTTTCGGACCGGGCTGGACATGAAACAGAACTCCCTCACATGCGTTGTGTGCGCTGAGCAGTTTGTCGAAGTTGGCCGGCGGGTTCCACACCCATCAGTGGCGCGGCGGGCGCGCTGACCGTCCACCGTGCGTCCTGCACACGCGAACGCCGCGGCGGCCCTGCGTGGCACCACTGCAACGTTCACCGGGACGTATCGGAATCTCCGTGAGCGGGTAATTCTGGCGGACCGGATTACCCATGGGTCAGCCCCTCTCAAGGCTTATGAGGAGATTCCATAAATGCTTTCAGCCGGTCGACGCCCGAATGAATGAGGCGGCCTTTTCTCCCGTCATGATGGCTGGAGCATTTGTGTTTCCGGTGACGAGTGTCGGCATGATCGATGTGTCTGCCACGCGGACGTTCTCGAGCCCGTACACACGAAGTTCATGGTCGACGACCTTGCCCATCATGCAGGTGCCGGACGGGTGGTAGAAGGAGAACGATTGAGTGCGAATGAAGTCGTCGATATCCTGGTCGCTGTCCGACACCGGGGCGAGTCCGGCGTTGGCGGCCGCCCGCAGGTCCGATTCCAGCATGGCTGTCAGCCGCGGTTCACGGGCGATGCGCATGCACAGACGGACGCCCTCTCGCAGCCGCCGGCGGTCGTCAGCGTCGTCGAGGTAATTGTGAAAGATGCGCGGCTTGGCGTAGGGGTGGGAATGCCGCAGCCGCACCGAGCCGCGGCTCGCAGGCCGTGCAACGTAAGGACCGAATGACATTCCAGGCTCGAGTGGCGCGGCAAGACCTTCGTCACGGACGATGCCCAGTGCCGCATGAACTTGGATGTCAGGGGCGGGGACATCGTCGCTGGAGCTGAAGAAGCCGCCGACCTCGTTCCAGGCCATCGGGCCGGTACCGTGCCGGCGCAAGAGTTGTTCTTCCCGCGAGGTGTCCGGTCCCAGGATCGGCTCGGTTCGGCTGAAGAAGCTGATGAAGCACCCGGTGTGATCCTGCATGTTCCTGCCGACATCAGGCAGGTTGTGCAGGGGGGTGATTCCCCCTGCGGAGAGTTCGTCAGCCGGCCCAACGCCGGACTGGAGCAGCAGGTGGGGCGAGTTGTAGGCCCCTAGGGACAGCACGATTTCACGGTTGACACGGATTGTCCGGACGGTTCCCAGGTGGTCGACTTCCAGGCCGACCGCCTGGCTGCCGTCGAAACAGATGCGCAGAGCGGTCGTCGAGGGCAGAACGGTGAGGTTTGCGCGACCTGCGGCCGGCTCCAGGAACGCTGCGGCGCTACTGCAGCGCAGGCCGTTTCGCTGCGTGACCTGGTGGTAGCCAACGCCCTCCTGCTCGGGTCCGTTGAAGTCCGGGTTGTGTTTGTGCCCCGCATCCTGAGCCGCCTCGACCCACGCCGTCAGAAGAGGATGAACCGAAATGGGGTCGCTGACCGCGAGGGGGCCACCGACACCGTGGAAGTCGTCGGCTCCGCGCTCGTTGTCCTCGGACTTCTTGAAGAACGGCAGGACATCGTCATAGCCCCAGCCCGGGTTGCCGAGTCGCTCCCATGTGTCGTAGTCATGGCGGTGACCGCGAACGTAGAGCATCGTGTTCATCGAGCTGGTTCCGCCGATCACCCGGCCGCGCGGCAGGTAGGCTCGGCGCCCTCCGAGCCGGGGCTCGGGTTCCGTCTCGAAGTCCCAGTCGAATGCGGTCTTGAGCTGCTGCGAGAAAAGCGCGGGGATCTCGAAGAGGCGGCCTCGGGCGGGCGGCCCTGCTTCAATCAGCGCGACCGTGACGTTCGGATCCTCGGACAGGCGGGCCGCAACCGTGCAGCCGGCCGAGCCGGCCCCGACGACGATGTAGTCATACGATTCCGCGTTCATTCCGCCTCCATGGAAATCCAGCCTCGACGACCTGCGTCATCGCCATCCGCGTGCCGGGAAGAAACGAGTGTTGGGTGGGGAGCTGGGCGTCAGGCCGGAGCGGCCTTGCCCTGCACTGGTTCCTGAAGAGGCTAGATAGGTCAGACGTACTCAGCACATGCACGAGGTGGGCAATATTCACCCGCGTGAGTACACACTGTGAGGCACGTTGCGAATCGTGGCCGCACCTGTGAAGAAGACGAGGCACACAGCCAAGAGATCAGCAAGAGGTTCGCCCGCCCCGTGCCCGAGTGGCACTGCCCCACACCGAGCCAACCGCCCGTAGCCACCGACCCCACCCCCCTCGTGCGCGGTGAGCCGTACCAGGCGGCATCGTCCGGAGCCCGAACGCTCGTCACTCGCGCCGAACAGCCGTCCCCGGTCCCGGATCAGGAACCGGAAGCACCCGGCCCTGTCGCCGCGATCCATGCGCCCGTCGGGCGGGCGGTGACGCCCACAACGTGGACACGCCGAGTCTTGATCTCCATGACGGAGAAGACGTGGAGACGCCTGAGGGAGCGAAGGGAGCCCCGTCGGGGCAGGGTGACCAAATGGGTCCCCTGCCCCGACGGAGCTGGGCCGGCCGGGCGGCGGGTTACCGGCGCCCGGCAGAGACCGGTGCCGTGTGCGGCGCTCCCCTGCTCAGCCGAAGTTCACATCGCTGCACCACATGTAGGCCTGGTCGAGGTGCGAGGCCTGCCAGATCACGAACAGGATGTGGTGTCCGGTGTAGCCGGAGGTGCTGACGTTGAACGTGTAGTCCGTCGCCGGGCCGAAGCGGCCGGTCTGCGTGATGAAGTCGAGGTTGCCCCAGCCCAGGGTCTGGGTCTTGGGGTCGAAGCCCTGCTTGCTCACGTAGACCTTGAAGTAGTCGGCACCGTGGGACGCCTGGTCGTGCACGTGGACCGAGAAGTTGTTGCCGACGGTGGTCGTCTTCCACTGTCCGGGCTTGTTCAGACTGTCGTTCCTCGAGAGGTTGTTGCTGCAGAGCGTCCCGTTGGGGGTCTGCGACTGGAACTGGCCACCGAGGCCGTCGCGGAGCGCGCTCATCCAGTTCCACATGGTGTCGGGGTTGGCCTGGAAGGCCTGCCAACACATGGGGTCTTCGGTCTGCATGGCCGGGTTCATGTGGTCGTTACCCCACCTTTCCCAGCAGTGGTACGCGCGGGAGGCGGGGCCGACGACGGAGCCGTGAGCCTGGGCGGGGGCCGACCAGGTCAGTGCGCCGACAACCACGGCGAACAGCATGGCGAGCGCCTGGAGAGGCCGGCGGAGGGCCGACCGGGAACGCCCGGTTAATGGGCTCTGTTTGCGCATGTGGGGGGAAACTCCTTCCAGTTGAAAGGCACCATGGGAGCGCTCCCAACGTACGACTTCTGAGTGAAATGTCAATGAAACCAACGGAGTTGATTACAGGGGTGGGCGGCGATCAGGGAATCTGCCGTGAGCCGGGAGTCACGGGAGGCATCGGCGACTTCGGTGGCACGACAGTCAGACCCCTTCCCGAAACCGGAAAGCGAGGGTGCGGCCTGCCTGCGTTCCGCGTAATTCGGAGCTCAGAGAGCCACGACACTGCGGGTGCCGATGAATCATCCACGCAGCTCGGGAGCCTGATCACGGATCTTCGGCTCTCCTCGACATTCGCCCCGGGGTCTTCACCTGCGCAGGGACCCGGCGGCATCATGGCCTGTCGTGCTGCTGCGCCTGGCCTACCTCGCCACGACCAACGCCCTGGCATTCCTACGCCTCCTGCCGATGAGCGGCAGACAGAAGGACGTCGAGATCCCTCGTACTCCGGGCACCAACTGCTGATCCTGCGGCGTCAGGTCGGCAAGCCGACCCTCACTGACAGCGACCGTGCCATCCTCGCCGGCCTGCTCCGCCACCTCCCCAAAGACAGACTCCGGCACCTTCTGCTGCTGGTCCGCCCCGACACAGTCTCGCGCTGGCATCGCGCCCTGCTCAAGCGGCGCCATGCCGCGACCGGCGTACCCAGGCGACGCGGACGCCCACGCACCATCCAATCGATACCCGCCCTGATCCTGCGCCTGGCCAGCGCGCCTGTACGTCTTCGCCGTCATCGAGCACACCGCCAGGCGCATCCGGGTCCTCGGCGCCACCCCACACCCCACCGCAGAGTGGATGGTGCAGCTCGGACGCAACCTCCTCATGGAGCTCGAAGACGCACGCAGCAAGGCGAAGTTCCTCATCCGCGACCGCGACTCGAAATTCACAGCCGCCTTCGACACCCTGATGACCGATGCCGGTCTCAAAGTCGTCACCACCGGCATTCGGATACCACGGATGAACTCACTCTTAGAGCGCTGGATACAGACCTGCCGACGCGAGCTCCTGGACCGCACCCTGATCTGGAACCAGAGCCACCTCCTCCACGCGCTCCGCGAGTTCGAAACCCACTACAACGGGCATTCATCACACCGAGCCCTGGGCCAATCCGCACCGCTCCGCCCACTCCCCCACCCGATCGACGCACCAGGGGAGAGCAGACACCTGGACGTCCGCCGTGGCGTGGACGTGCGAATGGGCGAAGGGGGACTGCACCGGGAATAGGGCGGTGACCTTCAGAGAGCCGTGGCTTTCAGGTAGGCGCGCCAGCCTCCGTGGCCGGTGATGTCGGTGCCGGAGGCGGCAGTGTGCGGGTCGCACTGGAAGCCCAGGATCCAGGTGTCGTCGGAGAGTTCGATCCGGCCCAGGGACATGGGGGCGGGCAGTGCGGAGAGGAAGCGGCCGAGGGCGGCCGGGGAGAGGGTCCAGCGTTCTCCGGCGATTTCGGCGCCGGTTTCCGGGCCGACTCGGATCAGGCCGGGTTTGGCGGGGGCGGTGTCGAGTGCGGTGAGGCTGTAGGCGGCGGCTGTGGTGACCTCGCCCGAGTATCGTGCTCCCGCGCCGGTGAGCTGGGAGTTGAGCGGCTGGCCGCGCAGGTGGGCGCCGAAGACGGCGAGGTCGACTCCCGTGCTGGGGAGGGGGGTTGGTGCCTGCTCGCCGGTGAGCAGGGCGGCGATGTCGAGGGCCGGCTGGTCCTCGAAGGCGCGGGTGATGATGCTGACGCCGAAGGGGCTGCCGTCGGCCTCGCCGGCGGGGACGGCGACGGCGGCCATGTCCAGAAGGTTCACGAAGTTGGTGTAGGTGCCCAGGCGTTTGTTGATGCCGATCGGATCGGCTTGGACGGCGGCGATGTCGGGGTGCTCGGTGGTGGTGGGCAGGAGCAGGGCGTCGAAGCCGGACAGCAGGCGGTGAGCGGTCGTCTTGTGGTGGTCCAGGCGTTCCTGGTCCGTGGCCAGGGCATGGGCGGGGATGTCCGCGGCGGCCAGGATGATGGCGGCCACCGTCGGGTCGGCCACCGAGGGGTTCCGGGTGATGAAGTTGCCGACGGCGGCGTGGCGTTCGGCGACCAGTGCTCCGTCGTACAGCAGCTTGGCGGCCTCGAGCAGGGGCGAGATGTCGACGGTCGTGGTGTCGGCGCCGGCGGCTTCCAGGCGCTTCACTGTCTTCTGGAACGCGGCCCGTGCTTCTGTCGAGAGCGGAGTGAGGTCCTCGTCCCCCGGGATCGCGATGCGCGGGTGCTCGGGTGCGGCCAGGCGTACGTCGTCCGGCCAGGTGCGGCTGCGCGGGTCGCCGTCGTCGGGGCCGGTCATGACGGCCAGGGCCCGCTGGGCCTCGGTGAGGGTGCGGGCGAACACGGTCACGGCGTCGTAGGAGCGGGCGGCCGGGACCACGCCCGTCGTGGGGACGAGGCCCAGCGTGGGTTTGATGCCGACGATGCCGTTGAAGGCGGCCGGGACGCGGCCGGAGCCCGCCGTGTCGGTGCCGAGGGCGATGTCGGCGATGGCCAGGGCGACGGCGACCGCCGAGCCGGAGCTGGAGCCGCCGGAGATCTTCTCCGGGCGGAGGGCGGCCCGGACGGGGCCGTGGGGGCTGCGGGTGCCGACCAGGCCGGTGGCGAACTGGTCCATGTTCGTCTTGCCGAGCACGAGCGCGCCCGCGTCCAGCAGCCGTTGCACGGCGGGTGCGGAGATGTCCGGCGTGTAGGCGTAGGCGGGGCAGGCGGCCGTGGTGGGCAGGCCGGCTACGTCGATGTTGTCCTTGACTGCCAGCAGGCGTCCCAGGAGGGGGAGTTCGGCTCCTGCCATGGCGTGCTCGTCGAGTGCTCGTGCCTCCGCCAGGACCTCCGCCTCGGGGCGCAGGGTGATCCAGACCTCCGGGCGGTCGGTCTCGGCGATGCGCCGGTAGGCGGCGGTGACGCGCTCGGCACAGCTGGGGGTCACGCTGCTTCCTCTCGTACGACGACGGCCAGTGGGGTTCCGGCGTCGATCTGTTCTCCGGTGGTGACAAGGACGTCGGTAACGATGCCGTGAGCGGGGGCGCGGACCACGACCTCCATCTTCATGGCCTCCAGGACGAGGAGGGGATGGCCGGGTTCGACGCGGGTGCCGGGCTCTGTCTGCACTTTCCAGACGGTGGAGCTGAGCGGGGCCTCGACCAGGCTGCCGCCGGGCGGGAGGGTCAGCGGGGTGGAGTCGGCCGTACGGGGTTCGGGTGCGGGGCGGGGTGCGAACTCGCCCGCCTTCTCCCATGCCTGGCGTTCCGCTTCGAAGGCGGTGGCCTGGCGGGCGCGGAAGGCGGCGATGCTGTCGGCGTTCTCGCGCAGGAAGGTCTCGTGCTCGGCGAGGGAGAAGGTGCCGGGGCGGATGTCGAGGGCGGTGCGTTCGGCGGCCAGGTCGGCTCGGATGTCGAGGAGTTCGGCCGGGCTCACGGGGTGCCAGACGATGCGGTCGAAGAAGCGCAGCAGCCAGGGGGTGCCGTCGGCGAAGGAGCGCGGTGGGCGCAGGCCGCCCCAGACGGGGACCGTGCGGCCGATGAGCTGGTAGCCGCCGGGGCTCTCCATGCCGTAGATGCAGAGGTAGGAGCCGCCGATGCCGACGCCGGCCTCGGCGGTCCAGGTGCGGGCGGGGTTGTACTTGGTGGTGACCAGGCGGTGGCGGGGGTCGAGCGGGGTGGCTGCGGGGGCGCCGAGGTAGACGTCGCCCAGGCCGAGGACCAGGTATTCGGCGTCGAAGACCATGCGGCGTACGTCGTCCGCGCTGTCGAGGCCGTTGATGCGGCGGATGAACTCGATGTTGGACGGGTTCCAGGGCGCGTCGTCGCGGATGGAGGCCGTGTAGCGGGCGATCGCCTCGTCGACGGTGGGGTCGTCCCAGGACAGCGGGAGGTGGACCTCGCGGCTGGGGACGGTGAGTTCGGCGGTCGCGGGCAGGTGGTCCTCGGCCTCTTGGAGCAGGGTGAGGAGGGTGCGGAGGGGGAGGTCGTCGGGGTCGGTGTGCAGGTGCAGGGAGCGGACGCCGGGGGTGGAGTCCACCAGGCCGCGGGGGCTGAGGGCGCGCAGGTGCTCGGCGAGGGCGTGGACGCGCATGCGCAGGGCCAGGTCGAGGGTCATCGGGCCGTACTCGACGAGGAGGTTGTCGTCGGCGCCGCGCCGGTAGGTGACCTCGGGGGTGGTGTCGGTGGCGGGGCGGCGGGCCAGGACGCCGTCGTCGCCGTCCGGGCCGCCGGTGGCGAGCAGGGAGGGCGTGCGGCGCAGGGCGTCGGCGGTCTGCTCGGTGACCGGGACGAAGCGCACGGCGTCGCCGGGGCGCAGTTGGCCGGTCTTCCAGCGATCGGCGCGTACGACGGTGACGGGGCAGGCGAAGCCGCCGAGGCTCGGGCCGTCGGGGCCCAGGATGGCGGGGGTGTCGCCGGTGAAGTTGACCGCGCCGACGGAGTACGCGGTGTCATGGACGTTGGAGGGGTGCAGCCCGGCCTCGCCGCCGTCCGGGCGGGCCCATTCGGGGCGGGGGCCGATGAGCCGTACTCCGGTGCGGGCGGACTGGGCGGAGACCTTCCAGTCGGTCTCGTAGACGGTCTTGATGCCGTCGCGGGTGAGGAAGTCCGGTGCGGGGTGCGGTCCTTCGCTGACCGCGATGCGCCAGTGCGTGGTGAAGCGCGGGCGGTCGGCGGGCGGCACGGCGGCGGGGCTCGGCGCGTCGGGTGCGGGGTCGGCCGGGTGCAGGACGTCGCTGCTGCGCAGGGCTCGGCCGCCGTGGCCGCCGAAGCCGCCGAGGGTGAAGGTGGCGGTGCTGCCGAGGTAGGCGGGGATGCTGAGGCCGCCGCGGATGAGGACGTAGGTGCGCATGCCGGGGCCTTCGGGTGTGCCGACCTCCAGCACCTGGCCCGCTGCCACTTCCAGCGGCTGCCACTGGCTTGCCGGGTGGCCGTCGACTGCGACCTCGGCTGGGGCCCCGGTGACGCAGACGACCGCCGGGTGGGAGAAGCGCAGGGCCGGGCCCTCCAGGGTGCACTCCAGGCCCGGGGCGCCCTCGGGGTTGCCCACGGCGGTGTTGCCGAGGCGGAAGGAGAGGTCGTCCATCGGGCCGCCGGGCGGGATACCGACCTCCCAGTAGCCGGTGCGGCCGGGCCAGTCCTGGACGGTGGTCTGCGCACCGCCCCGTATGACGTCGATACGGGGGCGCGGATCGGTGAGGCCGGCGAGGGTGGCGGTGGTGTGGTGCGCGGCGAGGACTTCCGGCGAGCGGCAGGCGGCGCGCAGGAGGCCGAGGTTGGTTTCGACGCCGTCGATGCGGGTGTCGGCCAGGGCCTGGTCCAGGTGGGCGAATGCCTCGGCGCGGTCGCGGCCGGTGGCGATGACCTTCGCGAGCATCGGGTCGTACGCGGTGGAGATCTGCTGCCCGGTCTCGGCCCAGCCGTCCACACGGACGCCGTCGGGGAAGGCGACTCGAGTCAGCAGGCCGGCGCCCGGGCGGTGGCCGCGGGTGGGGTCCTCGGCGTAGATGCGGGCCTCGACTGCCCAACGTCCCTGGGAGAAGGCTCCGTTGAGGAATCCGGTCTCGCCGCGTGCCAGCCTCAGCATCCAGGCGACGAGATCGACGCCGTAGACCTCCTCGGTGACCGGATGCTCCACCTGGAGGCGCGTGTTGACCTCCAGGAAGTACGCCTCCTCGCGTGTGGGGTCGTAGACGAATTCGACTGTTCCGGCGGAACGGTAGTTCAGGGACGCGCACACGTTGCTTGCCACGGCGTGGAGTTGGGATCGGACGCGGTCGGGGAGCCCTGGCGCCGGCGCTTCCTCCAGCACCTTCTGGTTGCGCCGCTGCAGGGAGCAGTCGCGGTCGCCGAGGACGGTCACGTGGCCGTTACCGTCGCCGAAGACCTGTACCTCGATGTGGCGGGCGCGTTCGACGTACCGTTCCAGGAAGACCCCGCCATCGCCGAAGTTGCCCCGGGCCAGCCGTGTCACCTGGGCGAACGCCTCCCGCAGCTCGTCCGGTCCGGTGCAGGCCCGCATGCCGATGCCGCCCCCGCCGCCGGTCGCCTTGAGCATCACGGGGTAGCCGGTCTCCTCCGCCGCCCGCAGTGCCTCCTCCTCGTCGGCCAGCAGCTCGCTGCCGGGGAGCAGGGGTACGCCGGCCTTGAGCGCCGCTGCCCGGGCGGTGTGCTTGGCGCCGAAGACGTCGAGTTGGGCCGGGGTGGGGCCGACGAAGACCAGGCCGGCGGCCTCCACAGCCCTGGCGAAATCCGCGTTCTCCGAAAGGAAGCCGTATCCCGGGTGGATCGCTCCCGCGCCCGTGGCCAGCGCGGCCTCCAGGACCAGATCGGCACGCAGGTAGCTCTCGGCAGCGGGCGCCGGGCCCAGGAGTACGGCCTCGTCGGCCATCCGGACGTGGAGGGCCGTACGGTCGGCGTCGGAGTAGACGGCCACTGTTCTCAGCCCGAGGGCCTGTGCGCTGCGGATGATGCGGCAGGCGATCTCTCCGCGGTTGGCGACGAGCAGGGTGTCGAACACGGCGGCAGCTCCTCGGGGAGGGGGGAGGCCGGGCGGCGAGGGGGAGCCCCGCCGCCCGGCCCTGGGGTTCAGGCAGCCGACGGCTGCGCGGGCAGCACGTGGTCGCCGGCCTTGTCCGTGCTCAGGCACAGCGAGCAGACCACCGCGTCGTGCGTGGCGCAGGCGGCCAGGTCGGGGCGCTCGTAGGGCTGGTGGCAGACGTGGCAGCCGAGGGTGACCGCGCTCGGGTTGCCCTCCGTGTCGAGCAGCGGCTCGTCGATGCCGTCCTCGGTGCGGCGCAGGTAGTACCGGCCCTTGGTGGCGATCGCCATCAGCGGGGTGAGGACGAAGGCGATGACGGCCGCGGCGACGGGCGAGTAGGGCTGCAGGGTGTCGCCGAGGCCGTGGAAGTACATGGCGATGGACAGCCCCGACGCGGCGACGAAGGCCACCACACCGACCGGGTTGACGGCGTACAGCATGCCGCGGCGGAACTCCGGCTGGAGCGGGGAGAGCTTCAGCAGGTACTTGTTGATGCCGATGTCCGTCGCGACGGTCACCACCCAGGCGATCGCGCAGTTGGAGTAGAAGCCCAGGATGCTGTTGAGGAAGCTGAACATGTCGGCTTCCATCAGGGCGAGCGCGAAGCCCAGGTTGACCAGGACGAAGACCAAGCGGCCCGGGTAGTGCTTGGTGACGCGGGTGAAGGAGTTCGTCCAGGCCAGGGAGCCGGAGTAGGCATTCGTCACGTTGATCTTGATCTGGCTGATCACGACGAGGGCGACAGCGAGCGGGATGACCATCCAGGACGGCATCATCGCGTCGAAGGCGCCCTTGAACTGCTGGATCGGCTCGGGCGCGACGTCCGGTCCGGCCTTGGCCAGGATGTACACGGCGAGGAAGACGCCGATGGCCTGCTTCAGCGCGCCGAGCACCACCCACCCGGGGCCGGCCATGACGACCGCGGTCCACCAAGTGCGCTTGTTCGCCTCGGTCTTGGGCGGCATGAAGCGCAGGTAGTCGATCTGCTCGCCGATCTGCGCGATGAGCGACAGACACACGCCCGCACCGAGCAGCACGGAAGCGGTGTTGACGCCGCCGTCGCCGTCAGTGCCCGCGTAGGCGAGGAAGCGGTCGACCGTGCCCGGGTCGGTCGAGATCAGGTAGACCAGCGGGGCGACCATCAGCACCAGCCAGACCGGGGTGGTCCACACCTGGAGCTTGCTGAGCGCCTTCATGCCGTAGATCACCAGGGGGATGACCATCAGCGTGGAGACCAAGTAGCCCAGCCACAAGGGCAGTCCGAGGCCCAGCTTGAGGCCCTGCGCCATGATCGAGCCCTCGAGGGCGAAGAAGATGAAGGTGAAGCTGGCGAAGATGACGCTGGTCAGGACCGAGCCGTAGTAACCGAAGCCGGAACCACGGGTGATCAGGTCGAGGTCGATGTTGTAGCGGGCGCCGTAGTAGGCCAGCGGGAATCCGGTGACGAAGATGACGACGGCGGCCACGGCGATCGCCACGAGCGCGTTGCCGGTGCCGTGCGCCAGACCGATGCCGGCGCCGATGGAGAAGTCGGCCATGTAAGCGATGCCGCCGAGCGCGGTCGTGGCCACGACCATGGGGGTCCAGCGGCGGTAACTGCGGGGCGCGAAACGGAGGGTGTAGTCCTCCAGCGTCTCCTTGGTCGCCTGGCTTGTCTCGGACTTCGGCGCCGTGGCCGTCTGTGGGGACTCGGTGGTGCTCATGGTCAGCCCTTCGGGGTGCGGTCGTGCCGCGTATGAGTGCGGGCGTCGTACGTGGTGGCGTGTGCGGTGAGTGGTGGAGCACCCCGGGGTGGCGTCGTCGACAGCCGGGGAGTCGAGGGGCGGGGCGTAAACCCCGGGGAGTTCGCCGGTGGTTGGCGTGTTTCAGAGGCGGTCGGCGTGCAGGGCCATCTGCGTCATGGCGCGCTGGGCGCGTTCGAGGACCACGGCCATCGAGTCGCCGACGTGGGCGTGCAGGGCGCGGTAGCCCTCGTCGAGCCGTCCGTCGCGGACGTGCTCCATGATCTCGATGTGCTCGGTGATGGTCGTCCGCACCCGATCCTGGGTGAGGAAGTCGTACATCCGCACGCGGCGGATGCGCTCGCTGACCGCCACCAGGGCGTCGGTGAGAGCGGGGTTGCCGGAGGCGCGGGAGAGTTCGGCGTGGAACCGCTCGTCCTGGACGACGAAGCGCGGATCCGGGGCCGGCGGCTGCTCGCGCATCGCGTACCAGCGTTCCAACTCCGCCGCGATGACGGCCGGGCCGTGCCGGACGGTGGGGTCCTCGATCGCGCGGGCGATCCCACGCAGTTCGAGGGTGATCCGAAGCTCGTAGAAGTCCTTGAGCTGGGTGAGGTTGGGGATCGTGACGTAGAAACCGCCGTCGCCGCGCTCGATCAGCCCGTCGGAGGCCAGCCGTGCCAGCGCCTCGCGCACGGGTGTCCGCGACACCCCGAACCGGGCGGCCAGTCGCATCTCGGCCAACCGCTCGCGGGGGCCGAACTTACCGTCGAGTACCGCCGCACGCAGCTGCCCGTAGACCGCCTCACGCAGCGAGGAGGCCGGCGGCGCGGCAGCATCCGGCACGGTGTCCGAGTGCGTATACAGCTTCGAATCCATGAGCGGACACGCTAGAAACCACTTGTTTCCCAGAAGGCCCACCCGTTGTGAACGACTCGTTTCCGGGATCTCACTCCGCGGTGCGGGCGTCCGCGGCCCGGGCCCGGGTGCGGCGGCCGGCACTGAGGCTCTCCCGTCGCAGCCGCCGAAGCTCGTCCGTCTCCGCCTGCTCGCCGGCGCCGTTCCGGCGTCTGCGGGTCAGCTCGCGCGAGCGGGCCATCGCCCAGCCCGCCGCGAACCGCGCCTGAGTCTCCTCCGAGGTCCGGTATGCGGTGCGGCGGGTGCGGGACTGCTGCTGCGCGAAGCACCGCGCGCTCAGGGCCCGGGTGCGCAGAAGTCCGAACTCCTGCCGGTACTCCGCCGCAGTCATGTCGTGCACGCGCACATGGGCTCCGAGCGAGCGGAAGTGTGCGGATCGGTCACCGCGCGCCCTTGCCGTGCGTGGACCGCACCTGGAACAGCCGCGGCTGTACGTCGACCGCGATCGTCGCCGCCTGGTCCATGTGGATGTGGACGCGTGCCTCGGGATCGGCGAGCATCGCGCGGTAGTGATCCTCGGACTCCCACTGGGCGTAGTTGATGACGCGCTCGCCGTCCTGGGAGGCGTGGAAGTTGGCGCAGATGAAGCCCGGTTGGTGCTTCATCGTCTCTTCGGTGGCGCGGGCGAGCAGTTCGATGAGCTCACTCTGGCGCTCCGGGGAGACGGTGAAGACGTTGATGAGCGTCGCCACCGGGCGGGTGCTGTCGATCTGTGCGGTAACGGTCGTGATCCTCTTTCTCCCCTTACGGCTGGTGCGGGGAGAGGGGGCGGCTGCTCATTCACCCGATCGGACGCGGTCCCGTCACCTGAGGCGAACGGCAGTGTCGGGTCGGGGACGGTGGTGGGCAAGGCCGGGCTCGGGATGCTCACAGGGGTTGAGGGGCGAGGGCTCGGGCCGGGTGGCCGGCTACGGCGCTCACGCCCTGGGAGTGCCGCGCCGGATCCTGGACGGCATCGCCCACCCTTGACACTATACCCCCCGGGGGTACAAGCTGCGGAGTGTTCGTGCACTCGTTGGCCGTGGAGGCGTCGTGTATGAGCTGAGCCGCGCGGCCCCTGTGGACGACGGCCAGGCAGGCGGACCCAAGCTGACCAGGAGCGAGGTGTGGGCCGGGTTCAGGTTCCGGTTGGAGGCGGCGGTGATTCTTCCGGGGGCTGAAGGAAGAAGCGCAGTTCCAGCGGCTTGAGGACAGCTGCCTGCACACGGTGGCGGCGACGTTGGCGCATCTGCGGGAGCTGAAGTACAGCGGGCAACCGGCGATCAGTGTCTGAGATCATCGAGAGCGAGGAAGACTCCGTGAGCAGCACATCCGTGGATGTTGACTACCTTGACCACTCCGTGGTCGTGACGGTCACCGACCTCAACGGGTTGTACGACACCTATGAGGCACTCGGTTTCACGCTCACACCGCGGTCAACACACACAGGTACCGCACAACCCGACGGCGAACGGCAGTCTCTCGGCACGGCCAACCGCTGCGCCGTCTTCGGCGAGAACTACATCGAGTTGCTCGGTCACCTGGACAGCAGCCTGCCGGATCCGTGGGGCGTGCGTCGACTCGCAGCTGCGTACGAGGGGCTCCGGGGCTACGTCTTCGGCTGCGGTGACGCCGATCACGTCGATCAGAGGCTTGCCGAGCAAAGGGTATCCACCACAGGTGTCCTCATGCTGCAACGCGACATTCCGACGCCCGACGGCGTCGGGACGCTGCGGGCGCGGGTGATCCAGGTGGATCCTCCCCTCGCTCCCGAGGGAGGCGTTCGCATCGCAGAGGTCCAGGGGCTGGACCTCATTCACCAGCCGAGATTCCTCGACCACCCCAACGGGGCGGCGGGCCTGTCTCGGGTCACGCTCGTGGTCGCCGACGAGGAAACCGACCGCTACGTGGAGCGATACCGGAAAGTGCTCGGCATACCCGCGCGCCGGATTGGGCCGCGCCATATGTTCGCTCTGCGGGTCGGCGGCCTGGAGATCGTGCCGTTGTCAGCCCTGGACGAGATTCTTCCCGGCGAGAAGGCCCCGACCTTGCCGTACGTCGCGGCTCAGACCGTCGCGGTCAACGACCTCGGCAGGGCCAAGTCGGTCATCGAGGGCAACGGGTTCGCCATCCGTCCGCTGCCCGGCGGCTTCTTCGTGTCAGCAGACGACACCCGCGGCGCCAACCTTGTCTTCGAAGCGCGGGCATGACCGAGCGCGCCGGACACGCGCCTTTCGCGGCCACCCGTTGCGGTCTGGTGCGTGGCCTCCGCCAGGGCCGGATCGCGGCGTTTCGTGGGCTTCCCTACGGGTCATCGCTCACCGGACCGGCGCGGTTCTCACCCCTCCCGCAGGAACTCCCACGTAGGGCTGCCCGCGCGGACGAGATGGACGCCAACACCCTCAACTGGGAGCTGCCCATCGCGCGCAAGGCAATGGGCTGGTGGCAGCGCCAGGGCTGGATCGCCTGCGATCCGACGATCGACATCGAGCGGTGGCCGTGACGTTGTTCAGCGGCTCCACCATGACGACTTCACGTGACCCCGTTTTGTGGATGTTCTGCGTATGTCGGACGTCCCGAAGTGGCCCCGGGGGACGGCCCGGAGCGGGACGCCCCGGGGGACGGCCCGGAGCGGGACGCCCCGGGGGACGGCCCGGAGCGGGACGCCCCGGGGGACGGCCCGGAGCGGGACGCCCCGGGGGACGGCCCGGAGCGGGACCATCAGGGATCTGGTCGTGGGGCCGTTCGCGGGTGGGGCTGAGGCCGAAGCAGTGCCGTCCGTCGGCCTGATCGGATGCAGCGTCATGGGTTTTCTCATCACTCCACAGCGCGGCCGATGAGTTTGTGGCTCCCGGCCGGTCCAAGCTCGTGACACCCTAGGAAAGGACACCGCCATGTCGGAGCTTCTCGTCGACTTCATCACCTCCCTCGACGGCCACGCATCGGGAGAGGGATGGCCCGGGTTCTGGGGCCTCGAGGGCCCGGAGTACCTCGCGTGGCTCGGCGAGCAGCCCGGGGCCACCTACCTGATGGGAGCGAACACCTACCGCCTGATGTCGGGCTTCGCCGCAGGCGAGGTCCCCAATGGCCAAGACGAGTTCAGGCCCGAGGAAGAGGCGTCCGTCGACGAGCTCACACAAGCGTCCAAGGTGGTGTTCTCCTCCTCACTCGAGGAGCCACTGAAGTGGGCCAACTCCACGCTCGTCCGCGACGATGCCGTCGAGGCGGTCCGTGCCATGAAGTCGAGTGGCTCGGGGCTCCTCAGCACGATCGGCAGCCTCAGCCTGTGCCGGTCCCTGCTACGAGCCGGACTCGTCGACCGCTTCCGGGTCGTGATGTTCCCGGTGATCACCGGGGCCACGGGCGAAGAACGCATCTACGACGGCTATCCGGACGTTGCCCTTGAGATGATCGAGCACCGCACCTTCGACGGCCGTATCCAGCTGGTCGAGTACAAGCCCCGCGTGCTCGAGCACCCCCCGCTCGACGTCCCCGCATGACATCGCCCCGTCCGCCGGTCTGGACGGCCGCCAGGCCGGCGCCGGCGGCGCGGAGCAAGACCTGATAGGGGGCGAACGACCAACGCCAGGACGCCCGATCCAGGTCGTGGCCGTGTGAGGGTGTCGGCATGATGGCCGACATGCCGCCCATCGACGCTGAGGACACCCTCGACGACGAGATGTGCGCCCCGGTCGTCAACGAGGCGACTGGCGAGGTGCGGGTGCTGGCCGAGCGGTGTGCGACGTTGTGGGTGCCGGAAAATATGTCACCCGAGGTGACCTGCGGCTTCGGATCTGCCAGAGCGCTGGAGCTGACGGGTGCTGCGGCATCATGCTGCATTCCGACACCGACCCGGTGCCCCGAATGAACACCATCGCGGAACGCTGGATCGCATCATGCCGACGCGAGACAACCGACCGCGTCCTGATCACCGGAGAGCGCCACCTGGGCCTCATCCACGAACACTCGCAGGTCGCATAGGGTGACACAGATTCCGGCACCCGCAGGCGCATTGCGAACGCGCAATGGTCTGACGCGTCAAACGCAACGCAACGCGTCAGGCCGGGGAGTCCTCCTCCATGGGCGGCATGAAGGCGCGCAGCCATCGCTCCGTCTGGGCGACATGGGCCTCGGCCGCTCCGGCGGCGGCGCGCGGATCGCGGTCGGCGATCGCGGTGGCCAGCACGCGGTGATCCTCGTCGCTCTTGCGCCGCATCTGCTCGCCCTCGGGGAGGGTGAAGATCTGGTACTTGCGGGAGCGGGCGCGGAAGACCGAGAGCAGGGAGCCGAGGGCGGGGTTTCCGGCCGCGGTGGCGATCTCGGCATGGAAGCGGTGGTCGAGGTCCGATGCCTCGGCGGGGTCGTCGGTGGCGTCCATGGCCTCGATGAGCGCGAAGAGTTCCCGCACCGTCTCCGGGGTGCTGCGGGCCGCAGCCTGCGCCGCGACGTGGGACTCCAGGACACGCCGGATCTCGTACACCTCCAGCAGACCGGAGAGCGGCAGCAGTTCCAGGGTGAGCGACAGGCTACCTATGATGTCCTCCGGCCTGAGCTGGGAGACATAAGTACCGGAGCCGTGCCGCGGCTCGACCACCCCCAGGGCCGCGAGCATCCGTACGGCCTCGCGCAACGACCCCCGGGACACGCCGAGTTCCTCGCACAGCTCGCCCTCGGGCGGAATGCGCCCTCCGGCGCTGAGGCGCCCGGTGGCGATCATGTGGCGTAGGCCGTGGAACGCCTTGTCGACTGCGGACATCCGATTCCTCCCGAACGGGCGGGGCGCGGTCCCGCGCCCTTCGTCGCACTGTACCGATTCATCAGATATCTCAGAGGTATCGATCGGAAGTCATCTGATGATCCACGCTGCTGCACCCCTTGATTGCAGGGAATCCGTCATGCAGGATGCCGAGTCATCATACGTGTTCCGGTTGCGATCAGATCTCTCTCGTTTCTGACGTCCCTCGGAACACCCGGACCCCGGCAGATCGGGACTCATGTGAGCGAGACCGATGTCATCGCGGCGCCACGCCCCCTGTTGCTGGCCGACGGCCGTCCCGCCGACCGGGCGTGGACGCTGGACCCCGCCATGAGACACCTGAACCACGGTTCCTTCGGCGCGGTTCCCCTGGTGGCACAGGAGCGGCAGAAGCAGCTGCGGGTGGAGATGGAGTGCTCCCCGGTGGTGTGGTTCCCGGCGCTGCCTCAGCGGATCGCCGACACCAGGGTCGAGATCGCCGACTTCTTGGCGGTGGCCGCCGACGACCTGGCCCTGGTGCCGAACGCGAGCGCGGGCATCAGCACCGTGTACGCCGCCCTCGACCGCCGCCGCGGCGGGGAGATCGTCGTCACCGACCACGGTTACGGCGCCGTGACCATGGGCGCCGAGCGGCTGGCGCGCGACCGCTGGGATGGCGGGGTCCGCACCGCGCGGGTACCCCTCGACGCAGATGAGGAGCAAGCGTGCGAGGCCGTGTTCGCCGAACTGTCCGAGGCGACGGACCTCATCGTGGTGGACCAGATCACCTCGGCGACCGCCCGCCGGCTGCCGGTGGAGCGGATCGGCGCGGAGGCTCGGCGGCGCGGGATCCCGCTGCTCGTGGACGGTGCGCACGCACCTGGTCTGCTCCCCGCCCCGCTCTCGGGGCTGACCTGTGATTTCTGGGTCGGAAACCTGCACAAGTGGGGATGCGCGCCCCGGGGCACCGCAGCGCTCGTCGCCCGCGGTCCGCTGCGTGAGCGGCTCTACCCACCGATCGACTCATGGGGTGCAGAGGACCCGTACCCCGACCGCTTCGACCAGCAGGGCACGGTGGATGCCACCTGCTATCTGGCGGCACCGACGGCGCTCGGCTTCATCGAGCACACCTGGGGCTGGAGGCGCGCCCGCCGCTATATGGACCACCTGGCCGGTTACGCCGCGCAGGTCATCGGTGCCGCGTTCACCGAGCTGACCGGCGCCGACAGCAGCGTCGACGTCGGCATGCCGGTTCCCGGGATGCGTCTGGTGCGGCTGCCCGAGGGGCTCGGCGCCACCCGCGTCGAGGCCGACGCGCTGCGCGACCGGGTCGCCGGGGAGCTGGGTGTCGAGGCGGCCTTCACCAGCTTCGGCGGCATCGGCTATCTGCGGGTGTCCGCCCACGTCTACAACACCGCCGCCGACTACGAGTACTTCGCCGAGACCTGCGTCCCCGTCCTCGCCGAGTGGGCCCGCGCGGCTCGCGGGCGGCACGGCGCGCCATAGCGGCGCGACACCGTACTCCCCTCCCCACCCCCGACTCCCCAAGCCGCTCCGAGCGCGGCCCGCACCCAAGAAAGAGGTCAGCACGATGAGGAGAAGGACGGCAGCCCTCGCCCTCGGCACCGCCGCGGCGATGGTCCTGACCGGCTGTTCCGCCATGAGTCCGAACGCGAACGGCACGGTCACGCTCAACATGGTCGAGAGCCTGACCAACCCCTCCCGCACCGATCTGCTCAAGGGGCTCATAGCCGACTTCGAGAAGCAGAACCCCAAGATCAAGGTCAACCTGATCTCGCCGCCCACCGAACAGGCCGATCAGAAGATCCAGCAGATGCTCCAGTCCGGCAGCGGCGTGGACGCGCTCGAGGTACGGGACATCACGGTCGGCCCGTGGTCGAACAACGGCTGGCTGTACGACATGGCGAAGGACCTCAAGGGCTGGCAGGGCTGGAATGCCATGACGGAGAACGCCGTCAAGGCGTCCGAGGACGCCAAGGGCCGTACCTTCTTCGTCCCCTACGGCTTCTACGGGCTGAGCCTCTTCTACCGCAAGGACCTGATCAAGGACGCCGGGTTCAGCAAGCCCCCGGCCTCCTGGGACCAGCTGCTGAAGCAGGCATCCGCCATCAACGACCCGGCGGAGCGCCGCTACGGCTACGCGTTCCGCGGCGGGGCCAACGCCAACAGCAACGCCACCGCCATCATCGAGGCGTACGTGGCCGACAACGTCGACCTCGCCAACGGCTACAAGCTGAAGAACGGGCGCACGATCTTCTCCGCGCCCGAGGCCCTGGACGCCCTCAAGACCTACCTCACACTCTTCAAGAAGGCGTCGCCCAAGTCATCCGTGTCCTGGGGCTATCCGGAGATGGTCGAGGCGTTCTCCAACGGCTCCACGGCCTTCCTGCTCCAGGATCCGGAAGTCATCGCCACGGTCTCCGAGTCCAAGTCGATCTCGAAGGAGCAGTGGGACACCGCTCCGCTGGTGGCCGGACCCAGCGGGAAGACCGTCCAGCCGCTGGCCACCGCCGGGTGGGGCATCGCGAAGGGCAGCAAGCACAAGGCCGAGACCGTCAAGCTGATCAAGTTCCTGTCCCAGGGCAAGGCGTCGACGGACTTCACCAAGAAGAACAGCCTGGTGCCGATCCTCAAGTCGGCGACCGAGGACCCGTTCTACAAGACCGGCCCGTGGTCGTCCTACGTCACCATGACCAAGCACCCCGACACCTATCTCAACGTCAGCCAGCCGCGCGGCGTGACCTGGTGGAGGGAGTGGGAGCAGAAGTCCGACGCCGACGTGCAGAAGATGGTGACCGGCAAGATGTCGCCCAAGGAGCTGCTGACGGGCTGGGACGCGTACTGGACCAAGAAGTGGGAGCAGGAGAAGTAGGGATGCCCGCCACGTCAGCGACGACGACCGGGCCGAAGACTTCGCGCCCCGTTCGGAAGCAAGCCGCCCCGCGGGCCCGGAACGGGCCGCGGGGCGGCCGGAAGCGGGAGTTCACGACCCGCCGGGGCCTGCTCATCGCCGCCTTCATGGCGCCTGCCGCGATCTTCGTGGCGGTGTTCACGTACTACCCCATGATCGCGGGCAGCCAGATGGCCTTCCGCCACTGGGATCTGAACGATCTCACCGACACCTCCTGGGTGGGCCTGGACAACTTCCACCGTGTCTTCTCCGACCCCAACTGGGGCACCGTGCTGGGCAATACGGGCGTCTGGGTCATCGGATCGATCGTGCCCCAGCTCGTGATCGGTTTCGCGCTCGCCCTGTGGCTGCGCCGCCGGTTCCGCTTCCGCGGCGTCTACCAGGCGCTGATCTTCTTCCCCTGGGCGATCTCCGGGTTCCTCATCGGCATCCTGTTCCGCTGGATGTTCAACAGCGAGTTCGGCGTCGTGAACGATCTGCTCCAGAAGGCGGGGCTGATCGACGAGCCCGTGGCGTGGCTGGCCGATCCGCACAAGGCGATGATCGCCGTACTGATCGCCAACATCTGGTACGGCGTCACCTTCTTCACCATCATGATCCTGGCCGCGCTCCAGTCGGTCCCCGACGAGCTGTACGAGGCCGCGGCGCTGGACGGGGCCGGGAAGGCACGCACGCTCTTCCAGATCACCATCCCCTATATCCGGGTCACGCTGGTGCTCACGGTGCTGCTGCGGGTCATCTGGATCTTCAACTTCCCCGATCTGATCTTCGGGATGACCGGTGGCGGGCCGAACAACCAGACACACATCGTGACCACCTGGATGATCAAGATCACTCAGCAGGGCGACTACGGCAAGGCCTCGGCGCTCGGTCTCCTCGTGGTCGCGGGGCTGCTGCTGTTCACGGTGTTCTTCCTGCTGGCCACCCGTGAGAAGAAGCGAGAGGTGAAGTCGTGACCGGCAAAGAGACCGCGGCGGGCCGGGCAGTCCGCATCGCCTTCCTGGGGCTGTGGCTGGCCTTCACCGTGTTCCCGCTGTACTGGATCGCCATCACCTCGCTGAAGGCGCCGGGCGACATCTTCTCCTTCCCCCTCGCCTACTGGCCCGAGCACTTCTCGCTGGAGAACTACAGTCAGCTGTTCAACAAGGCCGACTTCGGGACCTATCTCACCAACAGCCTCATCGTCGCGACCGTCGCGGGCGCGGTCGCCACCGCCATCTCGATGCTGTCGGCGTATGTGCTGGCGCGCTTCGAGTTCCGCACCAAGTCCGCGTTGCTGACGGCCGCCCTGGTCACCCAGATGATCCCGGCCTTCATCGCGCTGGGCCCGCTGTATCTGCTGATGACCGACCTGAAACTGGTCGACAACCGGCTCGGGCTCATCCTCGTCTACATCGCCGTGTGTATCCCCTTCTGCACGGTGATGCTCCGCGGCTTCTTCGAGAACATCCCCGACGCACTGGAGGAGGCCGCGATGATCGACGGCCTCTCCCGGTTCGCGGCGCTGTTCCGGGTGCTGCTCCCGGTGATGCGTCCGGGGATCGTGGCGGCGTTCATCTTCAACTTCGTCAACTGCTGGAACGAGCTGTTCCTGTCGGTGACCCTGATGAACAGCGACGCCAACAAGACGACCCCCACGGCCCTCAACGGATTCATCTCCAGCTTCAACATCGACTGGGGCTCGATGTCCGCAGCGGCCGTGTTCACGATCCTGCCAACCATGGTGCTCTTCGCCTTCGCAAGCCGCCACATCGTGCAGGGGCTCACCTCCGGCGCCGTGAAGGGGTGAGGCCGATGGCCGCGATCGACGTTCCGCTGCCCGACTCCGTCCACGTGATCAGCGGTCCGTCCGGGGATCCGCGCACCGCCGCACCGGCGGGGGCGGGCCGCTGGACCGTGCCCGGCGCCGAGGTGACGGCGCGACATGATCCATGCGGCGCCCTGCGGCTGGTGCTCGCCGCGCCGGGTCCGGAGGGCCTGTCGACGGTGGCGCTGCGCTGGCGCCACCACCCCGGCGGTCACCGCCCCGCCCTGGTACTCGGCGATGCGTGGGAGCGCTCGTACGGCGAGTTGCAGTGGCGCAGCGTCCAGCCGGAACGCCCCCTGCCCTGGTACTGGCTGAGCACCGACCCGGCGACCGGTGGCTGCGCCGGGCTAGGCGTACGGACCCGCTCCGGGGCGCTGTGCTGCTGGACGGTGGACGAGGACGGCACCACGCTGTGGCTGGACGTACGCTCCGGCGGCCTGCCTGTGCTGCCGGGCGACCGGGAGATCGCCGCCGCCACGGTGGTCGGGGTGGCGACGGGTGCGGACACCACCCCGTACGCGGCGCTCCAGGAGCTGTGCGCCGCCATGTCCCCCGATCCGCTGCTGCCCGCGCAGCCGGTGGTCGGCTGCAACAACTGGTACTACGCCTACGGCCAGGACTTCGGCCCGGACGCCGTACTGCGCGACGCGGCCACCATCGCCGAGTTCGCCGGGGACCATCCAGTGCGGCCGTTCTGTGTCGTCGACGACGGCTGGACCGAGGGCGGGGGAAGCGCCCCGGGAGGGCCGTGGGACACCGGCCTGCCCGGGCTGTTCGACGACATGGCGGGCCTGGCCGCGGGCATCGCCGACCGTGGCGCCCGGCCCGGCCTGTGGTTCCGGCCGCTGCTGTCCCGGGTGCCGACGGAGGGGATGCGCACGGACACCGGCGCTCCCGGCCGGATCCCCCTGGACCCGTCGCTGGACGCGACGCTGGCGACCGTCGCCGCCGATGTCGCCCGCTTCCGCTCCTGGGGTTTCGAGCTGATCAAGCACGACTTCAGCACGTACGACGTCTTCGGCCGCTTCCACCCGGACACACCGCACGAAATGGCCGGTGCCGGATGGCGGCTCGCCGACCGCACCCGCACCACCGCCGAAGTGCTGGTGGGCCTCTACCGGACCATCGCCGAGGCGGCCGGGGACGCCGTGGTGCTCGGCTGCAACACCGTCGGACATCTGGCGGCGGGTCTGGTGCAGGTGCAGCGAACCGGTGACGACACCTCGGGCCGTCACTGGGAGCGCACCAGACGGATGGGCATCAACACCCTCGCCTTCCGGCTGGCCCAGCACAGCCGCTTCTACGCGGTGGATGCCGACTGCGTGTCCTGTACCCCGGCCACCGAGTGGCGGCTGAACCGTCAGTTCCTGGACCTGGTGGCCCGTTCCGGCACCGCGCTGTTCGTCTCCGTCGCCCCGGCCGCCCGTACCCCGCAGACCGATGCCGACCTCGGCGCGGCCGTCCGGCTCGCGCTGGACGGCGGGTCGCCCGGCGGCGTCGAACCGCTGGACTGGCTCGGGACCACGGCCCCGCGCCGCTGGCGGACGGGCAACGCGGAACGCACGTACACGTGGTCCCAGCCCTGGGGTGCGTGGCCGCCGCTTCCGCTCTAGATGTGCTGTCCGGGGACGTTGGTGACGGGCGACGCGCCGTGAGGGGTGCTTGAACGGGGCGAGGGCCTCTGGTTTCGGTGTGGATTGCGACATCTGCACCGATGCCCAGGAGGCCCTCGTTGATCCACCGTAACGCCCCGCTGACCCCCACTGGCAGGCTGCGTCTGGCCCGGTGTGTCGTCGAGGACGGATGGCCGCTGCGGCGAGCGGCCGAACGCTTCCAGGTCAGCCACACCACCGCGGCCCGCTGGGCCCACCGCTACCGCCACCACGGGACAGCGGGCCTGCACGACCGCTCCAGCCGCCCCCACCACTCACCACGCCGGACACCCGCCACCGTGGAGGAACAGGTGCCGCGGATGCGCCGCGAACACCGCATCGGCCCACTGCGGCTGGCCGCCCGCACCACCGTCGCCTCCTCCACCGCACACCGCATCCTCCAACGCCACGGCCAGCCACCTCTGGCCACGCTGGACCGGGCCACCGGCGAACCCATCCGCCGCTACGAACGCTCCCGGCCAGGCGAACTGGTCCACATCGACGTCAAGAAACTCGGCCGTGTCCCCGACGGCGGCGGCCACAAGACCCTCGGCCGGGCAGCCGGCCGCACGAACCGCACCGGCACCGGCTACGCCTACCCGCACACCGCCCTGGACGACCACTCCCGCCTGGCCTACACCGAGAACCTGACCGACGAGACCGCCACCACCTGCGCGGCCTTCCTGCGACGGGCCACCACCTGGTTCACCGCCCAAGTCGTCACCATCGAGCGCGTGCTGACCGACAACGCCTGGGCCTACACCAAGAACACCTGGCGCCGCACCTGCGCCGACCTGGGCATCAGCCCACGCTGGACCCGCCCCTGGCGCCCGCAGACCAACGGCAAAGTCGAACGCTTCCACCGCACCCTGCTGGACGAGTGGGCCTACCAGCGGCCCTACACCTCAGAAGCCGAACGCCAGGCCGCGTTTCCCGGCTGGCTGGACTGGTACAACTACCACCGACCCCAGCAAGTGTCGGCCTCGCGCCAGCGGGGATGGTTCGCGGCGCCATCTTCAGCACCTTGGGCAGCACGAGTCGACACCGCACCAGCGGGGGGTCCGACCCAGCTCACCACACTGGTCACCCTGTTCATGTCAGCCCCGTTGCAAACAGGGACGGTTCACACACAGAAAATAGCGAGCGATTGCGATCTTGGTCGACCCCGCACCATCAACCTGATGGACGAACTGGGCTGGGAGCCACTGCGCAACCGCCACCTGCTGCTCGAACGCGGAGGCGACACCCCCGTGGTCGCCGACGTGGACGACGTCACCGCCGAGTCCTCCGGCCTGGCAGGCCACCGCGCCCACCTCGCCGGAGCCCTGAACGGCGCCGACCCCGACCTACCCGTCCTGCTCCTGGCACACCAGCCCAAGTCCATCGACCGGGCAGCAGCCGCCGGCATCGACCTCCAACTCTCCGGCCACACCCACGGCGGCCAAATCTGGCCCTACCATCACCTGGTCCGCATCGACCAGCCTGCCCTCGCCGGCCTCAGCCACCACGGCCCCCACACCCTCCTCTACACCAGCCGCAGCACCGGCTTCTGGGGCCCGCTATTCCGCGCCTTCGCCCCCAGCGAGATCACCCTGCTCGTGCTCCACTCCCCGCACCTGCCCACCTCGCCGTAGACGGGGTGGGCCAACACATCCGCATGGAACAGTCCACGAGCTGAGGGATGCGGCGTCGACTGATGACCAGGCCCGTCTCGCTGAGGACAAGATCCGGACCATTCCCGGGGCCGACGGCTCCAACGAGCCATAAGTGGCCACGCTTTACGCAGGTCAGCGACGCCTGACGCCTGTACCACCAGCAGACGAAGAACATTCTTTGTTCTTACAGCCCTCGGAAACTCGGCTTCTTCTAGAGCCTGAAGTCGGTTGCCCGGAGGCATCGTCGTACGCGAGGCAACCCGAGTCACAGGTCGCCCGCCCTGACCAGTTCCGAAGGCGTGGGAGCTGTCATGAAAAGGCCTCTGCGTCCTTCAATCCGGGATAGACGTCGACGGAGTGGAGCCAGGATCATCCCGGCTCCACTCCAGGTGCGGGCACTGTAGGTCTTCAGCGATTCACCCTGGGTTCGTGGCATGTCCCATCAGGTGCGGGTCCAGCGTTGGTTGCTGCCGTTCGAGCAGGAGTAGAGCTGGACCAGGGTGCCATTGGCGGTGCTGCCTGCGACGGCGTCGAGGCAGAGGCCGGACTGGACGCCGACGATGGATCCGTCGGAGTTGAGGCGCCACTTCTGGTTGTCGCCGCCCCAGCAGCCGTAGATCTGGACCTTGGCACCGTTGCCGGTGCCGGCGGCGTCCAGGCACTTGTCGCCGTAGACCCTGAGCTCGCCGGCGTCGGTGTACGTCCACTGCTGGTTGGTGCCGCTGTGGCAGTCCCACAGGTTGACCTGGGTGCCGTCGGTGGTGCTGGTGCCGGGCACGTCCAGGCAGCGGCCCGAACCGACACCCTTGATCTGTCCGGAATCCGCAGGGGGCGTGGTGGAGCCGCCGTTGAGTGCGCCCAGGACAGCGGTGTAGGCGGGCTTCTTGCTGCCGTTACCGTTGAACAGCAACGGCGTCTGCTCCGATCGCCAGGAGTCGGTGTCGCGCACCCCCCAGACGGTGATGCCGAGGCAGCGCGGAACGGCCAGGCAGTCGTTGGTCACGTTGGCGTAGGTCGTGGCCGGGGCGCCCTGGATGTCGAGTTCGGTGAGGGCCACGTCGACACCGAGGGCGGCGAAGCTCTGCAGGGTGGTACGGAAGTTGCTGTTGTACGGGCTGTCGTTGTTGAAGTGCGACTGGAAACCGACGCAGTCGATCGGCACGCCGCGCTGCTTGAAGTCTCGGACCATGGCGTACACGGCCTGGGTTTTGGCCCAGGTCCAGTTCTCGATGTTGTAGTCGTTGTAGCAGAGCTTGGCGGCCGGGTCGGCGGCGCGCGCGGTGCGGAAGGCGACCTCGATCCAGTCGTTGCCGGTGCGCTGCAGGTTGGAGTCGCGCCGGGCTCCCGAATTGCCGTCGGCGAACGCTTCGTTCACGACGTCCCACTGAGCGATCTTGCCCTTGTAGTGGGCCATGACGCCGTTGATGTGGTCGATCATCGCCTGGCGCAGCGTGCTGCCGCTGAGGCTCTGCATCCAGCCGGGCTGCTGGGAGTGCCAGGCCAGGGTGTGACCGCGCACCTTCTTGCCGTTCTGCACCGCCCAGTTGTAGACGCGGTCACCGGCGCTGAAGTTGAACTGGCCCCGCTGCGGTTCGGTGGCGTCGATCTTCATCTCGTTCTCGGCCGTCACCATGTTGAACTCACGGCCCGCGATCGTCGTGTACGCCGAGTCGCCCAGTCTGCCGGAGGCGATGGCGGTGCCGAAGTAGCGGCCGCTCTGTGCCGCCGCGGCGCCGAGCGTGCTCTCGGCGGCGTGTGCGGTCGGCGGCGTGACCAGTGCGGCGACCGTTGCGAGGACGCTGACGACCAGCGCCAACAGCAGGCCGCGGAACTTCCGGCGGCTAACCGGTCTGGGAAGGGCATACGAGCCCATGACTGTGCCTCCAAGTAGGAATCACGGAAGGAACGCAGGCGCAGGGGGGTGCCTCGTCCGCTCCCCCTCGGCGGACGGACACCGGAACGTGACGGGGGTGGCGCAGGCTTTGGTGCGCGGAACTGTCGTGCGGGTACCGACACGGTTCGAGATCTCGAACTATGACCGGCTTCTCAGGCAGGGATGATTGAGGCATTGACGATGACTCGTCAATACTCCTCGCAGAAGAAGTTTCCGTTCCTCGTCCGAGAATTTCCGGACCCGGCGAGCCCGACGGCGAACCCCCGGCGTCACCGGATGCGCTGTTTGTGGACAGATCGGCGACAGACCTTGACCAAAGGGCCACACATTCCTAGCTTGTGGCGCCAGAGCATCCGGAATTTCTTCGAAATGTTCCGTGATTGCTCCTGCCCCCGGGCACGTCCGCTCCGCGGTTCATCGGGGTCACGTCACCACCGCCCCAAAGGAGGCCCTCTGATGTGGTTTCGCCACCCGCCCCCGGCCCGTCCAAGACGCTTACTCGCCGTCCTTGCGCCTTTGCTGCTCGTGGCCACCTTCCTCGGTGCCCAGCCCGCCGACGCGGCGACCGTAGACCCCAACGCCTCGTATGTGCTGGTCAACCGCAACAGCGGCAAGGCCCTGGACGTCTACAACATGGCGACCGGCGACGGCGCCCGCATCACCCAGTGGACCAGGAACGATCAGAACCAGCAGCAGTGGCAGTTCGTCGATTCCGGGGGCGGCTACTACCGCATCAAGTCCCGCCACTCGGGCAAGGTGCTGGACGTCTCCAACCGGTCCACCGCGAACGGTGGTTCGATCGTCCAGTGGGCCGACCTGAACGGCACCAACCAGCAGTGGCGGCTGGCCGACAGCCCGGATGGCTACGTGAGGCTCATCGCGCGCCACAGCGACAAGGCCCTCGAAGTACAAGGTGCCTCCACCGCCGACAACGCGAACGTCGTCCAGTACGACGACTGGGGCGGCACCAACCAGCAGTGGCAGCTCGTCAAGGTCGGCGGCAACGACCCCGGCGCGTGCGATCTTCCATCGACCTACCGGTGGACATCAACGGGCGCGCTGGCGCAGCCCAAGCCGGGGTGGGTCTCGCTCAAGGACTTCACCGTCGTCCCCTACAACGGCAGGCAACTCGTCTACGCGACGACGCACGACACAGGGACGACATGGGGTTCGATGAACTTCGGCCTGTTCACCAACTGGTCGGAGATGGCATCGGCCGGCCAGAACACGATGTCGGCTTCCACCGTCGCGCCCACGCTCTTCTACTTCGCGCCGAAGAACATCTGGGTGCTCGCCTACCAATGGGGTGGCACCGCCTTCTCCTACCGGACGTCGAGCGACCCCACCAACCCGAATGGCTGGTCGTCCCAGCAGGTGCTCTTCTCCGGAAGCATCTCCGGCTCCGGAACCGGGCCCATCGACCAGACGCTCATCGCCGACGGGACGAACATGTACCTGTTCTTCGCCGGTGACAACGGCAAGATCTACCGGGCCAGTATGCCGATCGGGAACTTCCCGGGCAGCTTCGGCACGAACTCGACAGTGGTCATGAGCGATACGACGAACAATCTGTTCGAAGCCCCGCAGGTCTACAAGCTCCAGGGCCAGAACCGCTACCTCATGATCGTCGAGGCGATCGGCTCGCAGGGCCGCTACTTCCGCTCGTTCACGGCCACCAGTCTGAACGGCTCGTGGACGCCCCAGGCCGCGACCGAGAGCAATCCCTTCGCCGGCAAGGCCAACAGTGGCGCCACCTGGACCAACGACATCAGCCATGGCGAACTGATCCGCACCAGCCCCGATCAGACCATGACCGTCGATCCCTGCCATCTGCAGTTGCTCTACCAGGGTCGCAGCCCCAACTCCGGCGGCGACTACGGCCTCCTGCCCTACCGTCCGGGTCTGCTGACTCTGCAGCGCTGACGGCGTGACACGAGTCGAGACGGTGGGGGTGAGCGGGGTCGGGGACCGGCGCGGTGGCTGATGCACCGATTCCGGTCCCCGGCCTCCTCAGGAGTGCTGTGTGCCCGGCATCGTGTCCCAGAACGCGCACTGGTGTTCCGTCGAGTACCGGTCGTCGTCGATCAGGGCACTTCTGCCCCCGGCCCGCAGCGACAGCATCAGGCCCTTGCCGCTGTGATAGCCGGGCCAGACCATCTGCCCGGCGGCGGCCGGCCGGCCGGTCTTCGTGAAGGCGCCCCAGTACCGCGTCATCTCGCGGGCGAGTCGGCGCTCGTCGGCGTTGAACAGCGGGGCGATGGGTGTGCCGTTGTTGAAGCTGGGCCAGATGTAGGCGAGTTCCGCGGCGTGGCCGGCCCCCCAGACGTAGCCGGGGATCTGCGTCAGGCCAGGGCCGGTCCGGTGGTCGAACTCGTACGCGTAGGTGCGGGTGTACCGCTCAAGGGTCCGGGCGAGCGAGCGGAGCCCGCACCCGCCGACCCCCGCGACACTCCCCGAGTCCGTCATGATCCCGCCGACGAGGTACGCCGCGGTGTACCGGTCGGACGTATCGGGCCAGGGGTAACGGGCGAGGACCTCGTCGGCGCGGGGCGCCGGCGAGGTTCTGGACGAAGGCGAGGTAGGCCTCCTTGCCCGCGCCCATGTAACCCGCGGCGAAGGTGCGGCCCTCGTCACGGTTGGCACCGACCACCACGGGCACGCGGGTGAACCTCCCGCTGTCCAGCGCCTCGCGCGGTCCGGTCGGGAACGTCGGGGTTCCGTCCACGAAGCCGGCCGAGAAGGTCCGGCTCGCGTCGAGGAGCGTACCCGCCGAAGCCGGCCGCAGACAGTCGAGGACGGCCGCCTGAGCCGTGGCGTCGCAGCCCGCCTGCCGGGCGAACGCCGTCCCCGCGGCCTCCGCCCGGTCCTGCGGTCCGCTGCGACAGGAGCCCCTCTGGATCATGGCGCGGGCGAACAGCCCGCGCGAGCCGGGCGACACGAGATGACCGCAGACGGACCAGCCGCCCGCGGACTCGCCGTCGATGGTGACCTCACCGGGGTTGCCGCCGAAGGCGGCTATGTTGCGCTGCACCCAGCGCAGCGCGGCCTGCTGGTCCATGAACCCGTAGTTGCCGGACTCGCCGCCCTCCTCGGTGAGGGCGGGCAGGCCAATGCCGAGGAACCTCTCGACACCCTTCGAAGTGGCGCCGCGCACGGCGCCCTTGTCGGTGGCCACCGCGGTCGGCGCCGTCGCGGACGCCGTCGCGGGCAGCAGCCCGACGACAGCGAGGGACATGACCAACGCACCGCCCAGGGCAGTACGGATTCTGCCGGCAGTCATGGATGGGGACCTCTCTGGCCGGGTGCCGGCCGCACGGTGCGGCCGGCACCCTTGGTGGCGGAGGGGGAGGAGCCGGGCCGGGGCCGGCCCGGCATCAGAGGCCGCTCGTCACCCGGCCGATGTCGCGAGCCGGGCGGTCAGCGGGTGACCTCGACGCCGCCGTGCAGAGGGAGCGTCCGCGACGAGGAGCCGACCCACACCTCCCGGTGCCCGGTGCCGAGCTCCCAGGCGTGGGAGGAGGTGTTCCAGTACTTCAGCTGCTGTGCGTCGACCTGGATGCGTACGGACTTCGACTGACCGGCCCGCAGATGCACCTTCTGGTAGCCGCCGAGCGAGCGCACCGCCTGGGGCGCGGTGGTCTTCGGGCTCGCACCGACGTAGACCTGGGCGACCTCGTCACCGTCGCGGGTGCCGGTGTTCTTCAGCGTGAACGAGACGGTCAACGTGCCGTGGCTCAGCCGAACCGCGAGGTCGCGGTAGGCGAAGGAGGTGTACGACAGGCCGTGGCCGAAGGGGAACAGCGGGGCGGCCTTCTCCTTGTCGTACCAGCGGTAGCCCACGTAGATGCCTTCGGAGTAGTTCTCCTGGTTGTTCACTCCCGGGTATCTGAGCGGGTCCCCGGCGACCGGTGTGGCGGACTCGCTCGCGGGGAACGTCTGGGTGGTCTTGCCCGACGGGTTCACGTCGCCGTAGAGCAGGCGGGCGGTGGCCTCGGCCCCGTTTTCCCCGGGGTAGTACGTGTCGAGCACCGCCTTGACCTTGGACAGCCACGGCATGGTGATCGACGATCCCGTGTTGAGGACGACGATCGTGTTCGGGTTGGCGTCGGCGACGGCGGAGATGAGTCCGTCCTGGTCGGCCGGCAGGGAGAGGTTCTTCCGGTCGGCGCCCTCGGTACCGTCGTCGTGGGCGAAGACGATGGGGGTCTTCACCTGGCGGGCCAGGGCCACGGCCTGTTCCCGGGCGGCCTGCGCGGCCTGCGGGGTGACCCAGTTCAGCCGGATCTTGGCCGGTGCGCCCTGGATGGCTTGGGCGTTGGCCGCGAAGCGGTGCGTTCCCGCCGTGAGGTGCACCGTGGCGCTGCTGGAGCCCAGGAAGCCGGTGATGACGCTCTTGCCGTCGATCGTCAGCGCGCCGTACGCGGCGGGAAGGTCGTAGACGAAGGAGTAGTCGCCGTCGGCCGGCACCGTGAGGGTGCCGCTGTAGTCGAGGGGGGCCGCCGGGGTGACGGTGATCGTGCCGTCCGAGCCGGCCGGCAGGGCGGGGCTGAGGGCCGTCGCGGGAATGGGGGCGCCGGTGGTGTCGACGCCGGCCGCGTAGCGCACCGTGGCCTTCCGGCCGGCCCGCTGCGTGATGGTGTCCAGCGGCGAGGCCGCGGAGTCCGGTACGACGTTGGAGCTGCCGCCGCCGGTGACCTTCGGTGTCTTCGCGGTCGGGCCGATGAGCCCGATGTCGGTGTCCTCGCCGGTCAGCGGAAGCGCCTTGCCGGTGTTCTTCAGCAGGACCGAGCCGGACTCGGCCACCTGCTGCGCGACTTTGGCGCCGCCCTGCGGGTCGCGTGCGGGCCGCCGGCCCGCAGCGCCGTCGAGGAGACCGAATCGGTTCATCTGGCCCAGGATGCGGGCGACCGAGTCGTTGAGCTTCGAGACCGGAATGGTGCCGTTCGTGATCGCGGTCTTCAGCTTGTCGCCCAGAAAGACGCCGTTCGGCATCTCCTGGTCGAGGCCGTTCACGATGTCGGTCGTCGCGTGGGTCGCGCTCCAGTCCGACATGACCCAGCCCTGGAAGCCCCACTGCTCTTTGAGGATCGAGTTGAGCAGTTCGTCGCTGCCGCAGCCATGACTGCCGTTCACCGAGTTGTACGAGCACATCACCGCACCGGCGCCGGCCTTGACGGCGGCCTCGAAGGCGGGCAGCTCGATCTGACGCAGGGTCTGCTCGTCGACCTTGACGTTCACCCCCATGCGGTTGTCTTCCTGGTTGTTCTCCGCGTAGTGCTTGACGGTGGCGATCAGGCCCTGGCTCTGTATGCCCCCGATCTCGCCGGACACCATGCGGGAGCTGAGCAGCGGGTCCTCGCTGAAGGTCTCGAAGTTCCGCCCCGCGTACGGCACCCGGATGATGTTCGTCATCGGTGAGAGCAGGACGTCCTGGCCGAGCGCACGGCCGTCGCGTCCGATGACCTGGCCGAACGTACGGGCCAGTCGGTCGTCGAAGGACGAGGCGAGCGCGACCGGCGCCGGCATCGCGGTGGCGTGCGCGTTGACCCGGACGCCCGCCGGACCGTCGGTGAGCCGCAGTTCGGGGATGCCGAGGCGGGGAACCCCGGGGATGTATCCGGCCTGGCCGAGGGCACGGGGATCGGTGCCTCCATGAACGAAGGACAGCTTCTCGTCCAGAGACATCCGGGCGATGAGGGCGGCGACGCGGGGAGACACGCTGACGGTGCCCCGAGCGTCACCCGCGCCCACGCCCGAGGCGCCAGGGGCCACGGCCGTGCCCGCGGCGAGGAGCATCGCGCTCGCTCCCGCGATCAGGGCCGTGCGGCGCAACCGGCCTCTCCTGCGACGCCGTACCGATGTCCGATTGAACTCCATGCAGACTCCTCACCAACGAAAGCGTTCGACGATTTGAGTCAGTGACCGCCGCGTGCGACCGCGCCCCACATCGGAACGTGGGCCGGGCGGCCGCGAACACCTCGGGGCGCTTCATGGGTTCTCGTCTCAGTCGGTGGGGCACCCGGGGACGGCCCTCGGCGGCGATGGGCGGGGCCGGGGAGCAGACCGAGGTGTTATGCGAGAGTGTCGAAGCTGCAACGGATCCGTGTCCAGCAACAAACCGAGATCTGTTCATGCGATAGGCGCATCAATTCACGTCGCCCGGGCCGCGACCTCGACTGCGGCGAGCGGCCCGGGCGACCTGGACATCCCTTGGCCGTGCCCGGCCGGTGTGTCAGTTCTCCAGGCGCCAGCGCTGGTTCGCGCCGCCCGAGCAACTCCACAGCTGGATTTTCGTGCCGTTGGCGGTCGCCTGACCGCTGGCGTCCAGGCAGAGCCCCGACTGCGCTGCTGTGATCGTGCCGTCGGGATTGATGTTCCATTGCTGGTCCGCCTGCCCGCTGCAGTCCCAGATCGCCGCAGGGCTGCCGTTCGCCGCCTGGCCGGAGGTGCCGAGGCACTTGTTGCCGTAGACGACCAGCTGCTTCCCAGCGGTGTGGGTCCACCGTTGGTTGGAGCCGCCGTTGCAGTCCCACAGTTGTGCCTGTGTGCCGTTGGCCGTGGTGGAGTTGTTGATGTCGAGGCAGCGCCCCGACTGCTGGCCGACGATCTTCTGGTTGCCGGAGGGCGCTGGCGGATTCGAGCCGAACTGTGTGAAGAACTGCCACACCGCTGCCGACGTCCAGGTGCGCCAGCCGCCACCGGTGGAACCGTCTATGGGACCGGGGTCGTGGCCCGCTCCGTCGAACGCGGCCCAGACGACGGGGTATCCGGACCTGCATCCGGAGTAGGTTGTGATGATGTGGGTCAGGCTTCCGTAGGCCGGCTCGGGCGGGTTCTGCGGGGTACAGCCGTTCGTCCGGACGAAGGTGTCGCGCAGTTGCCGTCCCGACGCGATGGGCAGCACGTTGTCCCTGAGGCCGTGCAGACCCATGTAGGCGATGGGCTGGTTGCCCCCGTCGCACCCGCTGAGGTTCGCGCCGGAGTAGACCGCGACCGCGCGGAAGACCGTCGCCCGTGAGCAGGCCAGGGCGTACGACATCCCGCCGCCGTAGCTGAAGCCGCCGGCGAACAGCTGGGTGGTGTCGACGCACAGGCCCGCTTCGATCTGGTTGACCATGGCGTCGACGAAGGCCACGTCCTGGCCGCCGGGGTTGGCCCAGCCGTTGCCGTTGCCCTGGGGGGCGACGAAGATCGTGCCGTTGTTCGCGTTGTCGGCCAGGCGCCTGAGACCGTAGTAGGACCAGTTGTAGCCGTCCGTACCACCCGAGTCGACGTCGCCCGCCGTGCCGCCCCGCCAGTGGAAACCGAAGATCAGTCGGTAGGGGTGGTTGCTGTCGTAGCCGGCAGGAATCCGCAGTATGTAACTGCGGGTCTGGCCGCCGCTCTGAATCGTGTGGTTACCACTCGACAGCGCCGGGGCCTTGCCACAGCCGGCGCTCGCCGCGGCGGCGGCCTTCGTGGTCGGCGCGGGCGCGCCGAGGGCGCTGCTGAACGAGGTGCCCGGGGCTGCCAGGACGAGAAGTACCGCAGCCGCGATGGACATGAAGAGACGTTTGGGTTTCATGTACTCCTTCTTCCGAAAGCTTGCCGCTGTGGCCGCTCAGGCCCCGGTGATGGTCCATTCGTTGTTGGTGCTGGAGTTCGGAGTCCACAGGACCGTGGTCGAGCGGGCCGTGGTGCTGCCGCTGCCGTCAAGGGCGGTGCCGGTGGCCCGGTTGATGATCTGGTAGCGGTTGCCGCCGAGGCTGTTCAGTGACCACTGATGGTTGGTGCCGCCGTTCCACGCCTCCTGGCGGGCGGGGGCGCCGTTGGCCCACGCCGGTCGACGGTCCCCGGGGCGACGCCAGGTGCACGCTCAGCGACTCGCCCGAGGCGGCCCGGCTCGCGGTCGTCGACAGCAGTGACAGCACGAACGCCAGGACGATGCCGACCGTCAGTGCCAGACGGCCAGGCCTCGCTCTCGATCTCATCCGATCCTTCTCCCGGTTCGGCTTTCCCAAGGTCAGCTCAGTGACCATTGCTGGTTGGATCCCCCGTTGCAGGTCCACAGTTCGACGGGGGTGCCGTTGGCGGTGGCGGCGCCGGTCACGTCCAGGCACAGGCCGGACTGGGCGTTGGTGACGGTGCCGTCCGCGTTGAGGTTCCACTGCTGGTTGGTCTGGCCGTTGCAGGCCCAGGTGATGACCTTGGTGCCGGGGCCGGTGCCCCGGCCGGAGGCGTCCAGGCACAGCCGGCTGCCGCCGGAGTACACGGTGAGCTCCTGGGAGGCGGTCTTCGACCAGGTCTGGTTCGCCGCGCCGGCGCAGTCGCGGATCTGGGTCTGCGTACCCGGCGTCGTGGACGCGCCCGGCACCTCCAGGCACCTGCCCGCACCCACCGCACGCAGCGCACCCGTCGTGTCGCCACCGCCGCCGCCCACCCCGTAGCCGGCGGCGGTGATGGCGGCCTGCACGGCGTTCTCGGTGGCGTCGGAGGGGTAGCCCGCCGTCATCGCGCCTTCGAAGAACTCGCCGGTGCCCGAGACACTGTTGTCGCCCCCGGTGCCGAGCAGGACCGAACTGTCGAGCTTCA
This sequence comes from Streptomyces yongxingensis, assembly GCF_055597465.1. NCBI lineage: Bacteria > Bacillati > Actinomycetota > Actinomycetes > Kitasatosporales > Streptomycetaceae > Streptomyces > Streptomyces yongxingensis. Next base: position 8,700,371 of record NZ_CM145717.1, on the reverse strand, counting down.
TCGGTGAGTAACCGCCCGGCAGGGGACCGGAGAAGGTGGTGGTCAGGCCGCCGGAGGCGCCGTTGCCGTATTTGAGGGTGAAGTTGCTGGTGCCGTTGTTCTTCAGCCACGCGCTGACGAACGGATAGTGCACACCGGTGTTGTTGGGGTCTTTGTTGGAGCCGGTGTTGGTGTGGTACATGCCGTTCTCCAGATCGGCTTCGACCCACGGGCCGTTGCCGGTGCACCCGTTGAACCAGCAGGCGTTGCCCCAGTAGATGGCGTTCATGGTGGCGTTGCCGGTGTCGGTGTGGGAGTTCTCCCCGCTGCCGTAGTCGAAGCAGCACCACTGGTTCGTGTAGTTCGACGACGTCACCATGTAGATGCCTTCGGGCTGGGAACCGGTGGCCACGCCCTTCGCGTGGTCGATCCGGTAACCGACACCTTGCTTGACCTTGACGCCGAAGACCTGGTGGCCGGCCGCGGTCACCGGCAGGGCCATGGCGTCCGCCCCGATGTCGGATCCGCCCGGGCCAGGGCCCTTCCAGAAGCCGCCCCAGGAGATCGGCAGGTCGTTGTGCTCGGTGGTCTGGTCGTAGAGCTTGGTGATCGTGCACGACGTGCCCGAGCAGAACGAGACCTGGGAAGCCGCGTCGGCGTATCCGCCCGCGCTGAGCACCGCGATGTCGCGGTAGCTGTGATCGGAGGACCGCTGGATCTGATACAGCGGCCCGTTGTACGACGCGAAGAGGGCCCTGGTGGTGGAGTGCGCCGTCACACACGGCGTACCGCCCGCGGCGTAGATGTCGCACGGAAGCGACGCGTCCGCCGCGCGGTGGGCCGCCGGGTGGACGGTGGCGGCCGCACCGGACTGCGAGGATGTGGCGAACGCCGGCGCGCCGAACGCGGCCAGAACCATCGCCAGGGCGACAAGGAGCGCGGCCTTCCGTCGACTTCGCCGGGGAGGGACGGCAGGTTCGATCATGGCGACCTCCTCTGTGGCGGTGCCGCCCCACGGCGGCGCCGAAGCTGCCAGTGGTCGGTGCGGAGGCCCCCGGCCGTCCGGGGCGGGCAGGCCCCGCGGGAGGGCCCGGCCGGTGCCGGGCCGGGGCACGGAGGGGGACTCATCCCAGCGTCCAGCGCTGGCTGCTGCTGCCGTTGCAGGTCCACAGCTCGGCGAGGGTTCCGTCGGCCGTGGCCTCTCCGGCGACGTCCAGGCAGAGGCCGGACTGGACACCGGTGATCGTGCCGTTCGAGTTCAGCGTCCACTGCTGGTTGGTCTGGCCGTTGCACGGCCAGATCTCCACCTTCGTCCCGGGGCTGGTCCGGTTGTCGTAGGCGTCCAGGCACATCTGGCGGCTGCCGGAGTAGACGGTGAGCTGGTTGGAGGTGGAGTGCGTCCAGGTCTGGTTGCCCCCGCCGTGGCAGCTCCAGATCTCCACCTGGGTGCCGGCGGTCGTGGTCGAGTTCGGCACGTCCAGGCACTTGTCGGCACCCATCGCGTGCAGCGCGCCGGTCACACTGGTGCCGCCGCCACCGCTGGTGCCGCCCGCGACGCGGTACATCACCGTGCCGTGTGCCGGCACCGAGGCGCTGATCGTGCCGGAGGTGGTCGAGGACACTCCCGACCACAGGTCGGTCAGCGTATAGGCGGACGCCCCGGTCTTCCCGATCGCGGCCGCGGTGGTGATGATGGTCGCCGTCGAGCCCGTCTCGTTGAACAGCGCGACCGACACGTCCCCATTGGCCAGCGGCTTGGCCAGCACGTCCAGGCCGCCCGAGGAGGAGACCATGGCGCCCTGCTTGCCCAGGGGATCCTGGTCCACCGCGATCACCCGGGAGTTGGTCAGCGTGGACAGGGTGTCCGCACTGGCCGAGGGGATGTTGGTGCCCGCGATCAGCGGCGCGGCCATCTCCGCCCACAGACTGAACTCGCTGCGGCTCTCGGTGGCCGTCAGTGAGCCGTTGCCGACCTCCAGCATGTCCGGGTCGTTCCAGTGGCCGGGACCGGCGTAGGAGGCCAGCCCCACGTTGCTGTGGAAGATCGACAGCATGCTGGAGAAGCTGGCGTTGATGTCCCCGGTGGTGCGCCAGCTGTTGCCCACGTCCGCGCCCCAGCTCCACACGTTCTCCTGGCCCCAGTTGCACAGGCTGAACAGGATCGGCCGGCCGGTGGCCGCCAGGGCGTCACGCATCACGGTGTACCGGGTGCGCGCGGGCGCCCCTGTGTTGTTGCAGTTGTCGTACTTCAGATAGTCCACGCCCCAGGAAGCGAACGACCGCGCGTCCGTCGTCTCGTGCCCCAGACTGCCCGGGTAACCCGCACAGGTCGCGGTGCCCGCGTCCTCGTAGATCCCCAGCTTCAGCCCCAGCGAGTGCACGTAGTCCGCGGTGCCCTTGATGCCGTCCGGGAACTTGGCCGGGTCCGGCACCAGGCGGCCGCCGGAGTCGCGGCTGTGGGTCATCCAGCAGTCGTCGATGTTGACGTACGAATAACCGGCCGCCTGCATGCCGTTGGTGTGCATCGCCTGCGCGGTGGACTTGATGAGCGACTCGGAGACGTTGCAGCCGTACGCGTTCCAGTCGTTGAAACCCATCTGCGGGGTCAGCGCGAGCCCGTTGCCGAGTGCGGCGGCGGGTTGCGCCGTTCCGAGGGAGACGAGGGGGACGACCGCGGTGAGCAGCACGACCGAGACGATGAGCGTCAATGTTCTGCGCAAGGACATCCGCGGGGACGGCGACAACCGTCGCCTGGCTCTCGCAGTGGACACGGGCATGATTCCTCACTACTGGGCCGGGTTACGGAAGGAGGCGGGGCGGTTCGATCCAGCCCGCCGCGTCCGCGGCTTGCACCCCCGCGTTGAAGGCGTCCGCCATCTTGCGGTAGCCGTTGTCGTTGGGGTGCAGGGAGTCGGCCAGGTCCGCGGCGGTGAGAGCGCTCATGTCCACCAGACGTACGTGCTTGCCCGCGGCCTGCTCGGCCCGGACGATTTCGGGGAGCTTGGCGTTGAACGCGGGCCGGTGGGCCTCCTCGGTACCGCTGGTGGAGACGATCAGGGTGCCGACGAGGACGGTCGCGCCGGGCGCGTCCCTCGTGATCTGGTCGATGAGTGCACGGAGCCGGTCGGGGGCGGTCGGGACCTGATAGTTGCCGTTGAGATCGTTGGTGCCGATTTCCAGGGTGACGACATTCGGCCGGTAGCGGGCCAGCACGGAGTCCGCGATACCTGCTATCTGGTCGATCCGCCAGCCGGAGTGGCCTTCGTTGTCCGGATCGGGCATGGACCCGTTGCGGCCCGAGCCGACGAAGTCCACGGCGTGCCCCTCGGCCGCCAGCCGGTTCCACAGGAAGCCCCGGTAACCGTTTCCTGACGGGCTGCCGACGCCCCAGGTGATCGAGTTGCCCAACGGCATCAGCCGTAAGCCGGTGGGCGCGGCGGTCCGCGCGGCGGGGGGTGGCGCCTCGGTGCTGGTGGCGGCGGTCGCGGGTAATGCGGCGGCCACGCAGAGCGCGGCCGTCAGCGCCGCGGCCAAGGGGACCGAGTACTTCTTCATCAGCGTTCCTCACTGGTGCGGGACGGTGGGTGGGGTGAACGAGCCGCCGGTCCGTGCGGGCCTGTCGACGCCGCCCGGCGTCGACACGGAATTCCTGCCGGGTCCGGGCCGATCGGGAGCGAGGGCCCGAGCCGGTCAGCGGGGGGTGAAGTCCTGGTTGCTGCCGGCCGTGTTCTTGCAGGGCCATTGGTCGAGCTGCTGCCCGGGGCTGCTGCTGCCGCCGTAGACATCCAGGCACAGACCGCTGTTCTTGTTCTGGAAGGCGTACGAGCCGTCGGACTGCTGTACCGGCAGCCACAGACCTCCGGCCGCCTCGCCCGGGGCCTGCTGCACGATGTCGGGCGTACCGGCGGACGTGGAGCCGCCCGACACCGCCACGACCAGCCCGGAGTTCTGGGCCTGCAACTGTCCGTAACCACCCGAGACCGGCAGGAATTGGAACTGCTGGTTGCTCTGCCCGTTGCACGTCCACTGGTCGATCACGGCGCCCGCGCTGGTGGAGTTGCCGTACACGTCCAGGCACAGGCTGTCGCTGCCGATCACCAGCTGGTGGTAGCCGGTGGGGAAGCCGCCACCGCCGCCCGACGACTGGACGCCCGCCTGCTGGATGACCTGCCGGGCGCCCTGCGGCCAGTTGGTGCCGCCGACCAGGACGTTGCCGGTGAGGACGTTGTTGTGCGGAGGACCGGTGGCCACGTACGTGTTGCCGCCGTTGTACCAGTTGCCGGAGAAGGTGCTGTCGTCGGTGTGGTTGTTGCCGTTGGCATTGGTGAGCGCCCAGTTACCGGCGTCCTGCACCACGTTGCGGGACACCGTCAGGTACCGGGATCCCTCGTCGAGGTACAGCGCGGTGGTGTGGTTGTTGCCGTACATGTAGTTGTCGCTGATCACCGAGCCGGGGCTCGCGGACAGGCTGTAGATGCTGCCGCCGTCGAACATCGCCTTCTTGGTGTCGAAGACCAGGTTGTGGGAGACGGTGTTGTTCTTCAGCGTCGTGGGCGTGCTGTACACGGGCTGGTAGGCGTACGTTCCCCGGTTGACGTAGTCCTGGCTGCCGCCCGGGTCGTTGATGCCCCAGCCCCAGCCGATGTCGATCCCGTCGTAGGGAAGGTGGTCGCATTGGTTGTGGGTGATCGTGGCGTTCGTGACGTAGGTGGACAGGATGCCCGCGGTTTCCTTGTAATCGGTGCCCACCCCGCTCACCCGGTTGTTGCTGACGGTGATGTCATGGTTGGTCATCTGCGGGTTGCCGGGGTGGTGCGCGTCCGGCTGGATCCCCCCGACCTGGATGCCACTGCCGGCGATGTCGGTGAACGTGTTGCCGGTGATGGTGATGTCGCCCGCGCCGAGTCCGGTGCCGGAGGCCGTGGCGGCACCGTCGTTGCCCACGCCCAGTCCGGCCTGCCCGAGTTCGGAGAACGTGTTGCCGGAGAACGTGATGCCGGTGGCGGCGGAGACCTGTACGGCCGCGGGCATCTGCACCCAGTGGTTACGGGTGGCCTCGAACTGCGTACAGCCCGACTTGCAGGTGTTCAGCCAGTTGGCGGGCATCGCGTGGGCCCCGGTGATGTGCGCGCCGCTCTGCTGGTCCGCGTAGCCGTCGGATCCGCTCGGGCCGAGCCAGGAGGTTCCCGTGAACCGGATGCCGCTGAAGCTCAGGCCGGTCGCCGGTGAGCCGTAGTCACCGCTGATGCCGAGCAGGCTCTGCAGCCGGGGCAGTTCGACATCGAGGCTGTTGGGGTCCTGCCCCGGCTGGGCCCGGTAGTACAGGTCGCCGGTGGACGAGTCGAGGTACCACTGTCCGGCCTGCTTGAGGAACGCGTAGTTGTTCTCGAGGTACATCGTTCCGCCTGCGAACGGGGCGTTGATGGTGTCGTAGCCCCACGAGTTGTTGTTCCAGGCGGGCTGCTGCATGGTGATGGTTCTGCCGCTGATCGACTGAACCGGCGCGTAGCGGTCGGTGAAGGAGTTGACGCTCTCGACTTCCATGTGGATCTTGTCCGAGAGACCGGCCAGGTAGTCGAGTGAGGGGTCGGTGACGGTCAGGCCGGTCTGGGTGAAGGTGAAGGCGGAGCGGGGCACCTGGATCGCCGCCCGCGGTGCCTCCTTGGCGTTCACGTACAACTGGCGCGTGTTCACGCCGGTGCCGACGTGGGACGACCAAATGTTGTTCGACTGATCATGTACCTGCCAATCTGAGACCTGGCGGGCTCCTGTCACGACCGGCTGCTGCCCGGACACGGCCTGGTAGGTGATGGTGTGGCCGTTCTGGCCGCCGTCGCCGGGGCCGAAGGCCAGCGGTTCGGACAACCGGTAGGTCCCCCCGGCCAGGTGGACCATGACGTCCGAATCGGCCGAGAGCTGGTGCGCGGGCCGCTGCGCCTGGTCGATCGTCGCGAACGGCCGCTCGGCGGTGCCGTCCCCGCCGGGATCCGCGCCCGGAGCCACGTACAGGACGGCGGCCGGCGCGTGGCGCTCGGCCGGTGCGGCGAACGTGGCCCCGGCCGTGGCCAGGCTCCCGGCCAGTAGGGCGAGCACAGCTACGGGGGCGGCCCAGAGGCCGCGGAGCGCTCTGGCTCCGGACATCGTCATCCTCCAGTGGTGACGCGTGTGGACCTGGTGGTGCCGGGGCGGTGTGACGTCGTTCGCCGTCGAAGCCGTCTGCATGACGCGCGCCCTGGTCGGGGCGAGGAGGTCAGGTCAGTCGAGATTCCATTGCTGGTTGGACCCACCGTTGCACGGCCAGAGTTCCGCCAGGGCGCCGTTGGCGGTGGAAGCGCCGGTGACGTCGAGGCAGAGTCCGGACTGGGTGCCGGTGACGGTGCCGTCGGAGTTCAGCTGCCACTGCTGGTTGGCGCCGCCGTTGCACGGCCAGGTCACCACCTTGGTGCCGGCGGACGTCTGATTGTCGTACGCGTCCAGGCACATCTGGCTGCTGCCGCTGTAGACGGTCAGTTGGCCCGAGGAGGTGCGGGTCCACGTCTGGTTGGCGCCGCCGCCGCAGTCCCAGATCTGCAGCTGGGTACCGGCCGTGGTGGACGAGTTCGGCACGTCCAGGCACTTGCTCGCGCCCATCGCGTGCAGCGCGCCCGTGCTCGTCCCGCCGGAGGAGTTGCTGTATCCGGCCGCGGTGATGTTGGCCTGGACCGCGTTCTCGGTGGCGTCCGACGGGTAGCCGGAGGTCATCACGCCCTCGTAGAAGGTGCCTTGGGCGCCCTTGCTGTTGTCGCCGCCGATGCCCAGGATGATGGCGCCCTGCTTCCGCATCGGGTTGTAGCCCGGGACGTTTGGACGCGGTCCGTCGTAGAAGGTGGACAGGCCGCCGGACTGGGCGTTGCCCCCACGGATCGCCCAGTGGTTCGGGCCGCCCTTGATGATGGCGGTCGTGTACCGGTGGTTGATGGTCGGGTCGCCCGCGTTGTAGCGCTGGTTCACCCCGGAGAACAGGCCGTTCTCGAGATCGGCCATGATCCAGGGGCCGTTGCCGCTGCCGTAGCCCCAGACCTTGATGTTGCCGAAGTAGATGGCCTCCATGGTGCCGTTGCCGTCGTCGTTGCTGTCCGTCTCGGCGTTGCCGTAGTCGAAGCAGCATCCGCCGTTGTAGTGCGTGCCGTCGAAGATCGCGTACATGCCCTCGGGGTTGTCCCCGGTCGCGATGCCGTTGGTGTGGTTGTTGCGGTAACCCGTGCCGGGCGCCACGAAAACGCCGTAGGCCTTGTGGCCTCCCACCATGGTGGGCGCGGCGGTCGCGTTCGCGAGGTTGTCGGGGCCGCCCGCAGCACCGCCGCCGGGCGCCTGGGTGAGGTTGTTGCCGCGTCCGGACTGGTCATAGATGATCGTGATGAGACAGGTCGTCCCCGAGCAGAACGAGTCCTGGGCGGCGGCGTCCGCGTATCCGCCCGCGCTCAGGACGCCGATGTTCCGGGTGCTGTTGTCCGAGGCACGCCGGACCTGGTAGAGCGGCCCGTTGTACGAGGCGTACAACGCTCGCGTCGTGCTGTGCGCCGCCACGCAGGGTGTCCCGCCTGCCGCGTAGATGTCGCACGGCCCGGACGTGTCAGCACGGGCCGTACCCGCCGTGGCCGTGGCGCCGGCAAGCGCGCCGGCGACGAACACAGCTGCGGCTCCCGCCCGGGCGAACATTGTCGCCGCTGAGCCGGGTGAGCGCGTCGGCAGAGGGACGTGTGTCCGGCCCGGCACGCGGCCCGGCCTGCCACCGCGCCCTACCGCCGCGAACAACCGTCGCACGCCCCCGCGCACGGACAGCGGGTGGCACCTTGTACGCATGGTTCTCATCTGATCTCCCTACCGTGCCGGCGCGACCCGATCGGGTCGTCTGTGGTGGCGCTGACAATCCGGAAGCGCTTGAAAGTGCCGTTTCCGCAGCGAGATTGCAGAGAGGGTTCGGGGGGAGACGGTGCTCCCGGCTTCGTGGACTGTCAAGAGTGCGGAGTCACTTGTTGCGAACCTTGTCGCGGAATCGATTCAACGGCCGATTCCGGCAGTTCGGGACCGATCGGGACGCCCGAACAGTCCCGGGGCGGCGGCAGGCGATGGGCGGCCGGTCTTCCCATCGGGCGGGCCGCGCGGGCCTGCCCGACGGCGGGCCGCCGGATTATGGGTGACTGCCCATCATGCGGGTGAGCAGGAACGCAGCCGCCAAGCTCATGTGGCGAAGGGCCGATTCGGAGAGCTCCAGCCGAAGCAGCGGGGCTTCGGACCGCTCGTCGGCGCCGCCGTCGCTTCACGGCCCGGGATTGATCCCGCATTCCGCCGGTCGTAGCATCCGTCGAAGCGCTTGCGTGGAATCGATTCACTCCACGCCTTCCGTACGACATGGGACTCGGAAGGCTCGATGGCTCTGCGCTTGCCGGAAATCTCATCCGCCCTGGCGAGGGCGGTTCTTCGGGTTTCCCGAAATCTGGCCGCGGTCGCTCGAGCTCGCGCTCTCGCGCAGTTGCCGTCAGCGCGTCATGATGATCGATCGTGCTGCTGCGACTGGCTTACCTGGGTGTGACGAACGCGTTCGCGATGCTTCGCCTGCTGCCAATGACCGACCGGGACAAGGACGCGGAGATACTCGCCCTGCGTCACCAGATCACCCTGCTGGAACGCCAACTCGGCAAGGACAAGCTCCGGTTCACGCCGAGCGATCGGGCGTTCCTGGCGGCGCTGTTGCACCGGCTGCCACCGCGCGTCCTGTGACAGTTACGGCTGCTCGTACGCCCCGACACGGTGCTGCGTTGGCACCGCGACCTCGTCGCACGCCGCCATGCCGTCTCTTGCCGACCCAAACGCCCGGGAAGACCGCGTACCGTGCGCTCGATCCGCATCCTGGTACTGCGGCGGGCGAAGGAGAACCCGAGCTGGGGGTACAGGCGCCTGCACGGCGAGCTGCTCGTGCTGGGGCTGAGAGTGGGCGCGTCCACCGTCTGGGAAATCCTGAAGGAGGCCGGCATCGAGCCTGCGCCCGAGCGGAACTCCAGTACCTGGGCCAGTTTTCTGCATTCCCAGGCTGAGGCGCTTCTGGCCTGCGACTTCATGGAAACAGTCACCCTGTCGGGGGTACGGATATACGTGCTCGTGGTGATCGAACACGGCAGTCGCCGGATCCGCGTCCTGGGCGCCACGACGCATCCGATCGCCTCCTGGGTAGCCCAAGCGGCGAAGAACCTCGTCATGGACCTCGGAGACCTCGGCTGCCGGGCACGGTTCATGATCCGGGACCGGGACGGAAAGTTCCGCGAACTGTTCGATGCCGTCCTCAAGGACGCGGGGATCGACGTCGTGCTCAGCGGCATCCAGATGCCACGAATGAACTCGATCATGGAGCGCTGGATACAGACCTGTCGCCGCGAGCTCCTGGACCGGACGTTGATCTGGAACCAGCGACACCTTCTGCACACCCTGCGCGAGTTCGAGCACTTCTACAACGGACACCGACCACACCAGGGCATCGCCAACGCCAGACCGCTGTACTCCTTGCCCCCGCCGATCGACGATCCGGACACGTTAGCCCGCCTCGCCATACGTCGACACGATCGCCTCGGCGGCATCCTTCATGAGTACCGACATGCAGCGTGACCTGCACGGATGAAGTTTCCGGCAACGGCAACCTGACACCTGACCAGGGCGGATGCAGTATGCGGCACCCACAGGGCCGGCCCCGCGCCAGCGGGGGGTGGTTCTATTGTCTGCTTTAACCGAAAGTGCCGGGACCGGTCGGCCCCGCGCCAGCGAAGCCGCCTCGTGACCCTGCCCCAACCGGCCACCCGACCAGCGAACCCTCCGCTATCCGACCACACCCCAAGGAACCTGGAGCACCCGGCCCACGCGCCGGGCCCCTGGCCATGCCCTCCTGGCACCAAGCATCCGCCAACCACATCAACCCACCTCAGCCGACCAACCGAAACGCGGAGGCTAACTGGCGGATGATTCTCGCCCCGTGGCGGCGGTGTGCACCGGCGATACCTGCCTGGAGATGACCTGGGTGAGGTCGGCAGGCCCCGGCACTGGCGCCATGGGCGGGCGCGGCGATCCCTCGTCCGGCGGCCGTCCGGGATGCACCGGGCGACCAGTCGACCAGCGGATGGAGGACGCCCTTCCCGCCCTGGTGATCGCCCCGCTGGCGGTCCCCGTCACCGTGGCCGGTGTCGCCGGCCGGACCGCGCCCCGGCCGGCGACACCGCCCTCACCACACCCGCGCGACCCGCTGGCGGACGACGTAGATGATGGTGAGAAGGGCGAACCAGACCGCACCGGTGTACAGGCCCACTCGTGTGTCACTCTCGAATGCCAGGCTCACCAGGACGATGACCACCATCGCGACCACGAAGATGTTCGTCCAGGGAGCGCCGGGGAGCCGGAACACCGGCAGGGGTGCGCCCTCCAGTGCCAGCCGACGGCGGAACCGCATATGGGAAAAGGCGATCATGCTCCACGTCCACAGTCCGGAGGCGCTGACGACGCTGGTCAGCGTGATGAAGGCATGGGCGGGCGCAAGATAGTTGAAGAGCACCCCGGCGCCGACGGCGAGCGTGGTGACCGTCAGCGCCCGCCCGGGCACCCGGCGCCGTGTCGTGTGGTGGAGCGCTCGCGGCGCCGAACCCGCGGATGCCAGGCCGTAGAGCAGCCGACTGGCCGAGAACATATTGGCGTTGCATGAGGAAAGTGCCGAGGTCAGGACGACGAAGTTCATGATTCCCGCGGCGCCGGCCAGCCCCGCTCTGGAGAACACGGAAACGAACGGGCTCACATCGGCGGTGTACCGCGTCCACGGCTGGACGACCATGAGGATGAACAGCGCGCCGATGTAGAAGACGATGATGCGCCAGATGACGTTGCCCACCGCCTTGGGGATCGTTCGCTCCGGGTGTGCCGCCTCGCCCGCGGTGATGCCGAGCATCTCCACCCCGATGAACGCGAAGACGGCGATCTGCAGGGTGAGGAAGAAGCCGTGCCCGCCGTTCGGGAAGAAGCCGCCGGATGTCCAGAGGTTGCTCAGGTTCGCACCGTGGCCGAGCGCGGTCACACCGGTGATGATGATGACGGCCCCGAAAAGGATCAGGCCGACGATGGCGATGATCTTGATCAGCGCGAACCAGAACTCGGACTCCCCGAACATCCGAACCGAGACCCAGTGCACGCCGAACAGCAGGATCAAGCCGATGAGCGCGGGCACCCACTGCGGAAGGTCCGGATACCAGTAGTGCATGTAGACACCGCTCGCCGTGAGCTCTGCCATCGGGCCCACGATGCACTGCAGCCAGTACGTCCAGCCGGTGACGAACCCGGCGAAGGGGCTCACATGGATCCGGGCGTACTCGCTGAACGATCCGGCGTGCGGCGAATGGACGGCCATCTCCCCCAGGCCGCGCATGAGGCAGTACACGACCGCCCCAGCGAGGGCGTAGGCGATGAGCAGGGCCGGACCCGCGATGTGGATGCCCCGCCCGGAGCCGAGGAACAGCCCCACGCCGATGGCCATGCCGACGGACATCATCTGCATGTGACGCGGGCTGAGTCCTCGCGCCAGCCCGGCATCGCCCTCCGGCCCCGTCGACGCGCGGTGGGTGGCCGATGCGGCCGCCGCCCCGGCCACGGTCACGGCCGGCCGCGACCGTGACAGATCATTGTCGGGTGTGTTCGGCATCGATGCCCTCCAATGGATACTTAACGTATACTTCGCGTACCGGTGCACGTCCAGGGTTCGCACACGGACGTAATGGCGTGAAACGGTGCTGTTACCGGGGCAGCGGGCCCATGGGATGCCGAGCCCACCCCCGTACGCGGAGACAGACGCCGGTTACCATCGGTGGCGTCTGGGCGGCCAAGGGGTACGTAACGGCGTGTCCTTCCGGCCCGCCGCCGTGGACCACAGCGGAACGTCCGGATGATGCTTCACCCGTCGTTCCCGTTCGCAGGAGAGTGATGAATGCCGGAAAGCCGGAAAGCGGCGGCCGCCATGTCGAAGACCGGACAGACTGAGCCCGGTGTCCCGGCAGCGGAGACGAACGCCGCAATGGGCCGGACCCCGGCCTCCCCGAAAAAAGTCTCCCAGACCGGGGCCGCCGTGGAGAAGATCCGCTCCCGCATCATCGACCTGACGATCCCGCCGGGTAGCCGGATCGACGAGCCACTGCTGCTCAAGGAGTTCCAGCTGGGCCGGACCCCGGCGCGGGAGGCCATCAACCAGCTGGCCGCGGAGGGCTTTGTGAAGATCTTGCCCAACCGGGGTGGCACCTTCGTCCGCAAGCTCGATCTGGCGGAGATCGGTGAGATCGTGGTGGCTCACCAACTGGTGGAGAACAACCTCGCTCAGTTGTGCAGACTCGACGACGAGACGCTCGCCGACGATCTGGAACGCATTCAGTCGGCGTACCGCGTGGAGGTCGACAACCGCAGATACCTCAACATCACCGCGTTGAACGAGCAGTTCCACATGCGCATGAACCAGTCGATCGGCAATAGCTTCTTCCATGACTTCGCCCAATCGACCCACCGCCATGTGCGTCGGCTGCTCGTCTATCTCTACACACTCGAGTCGGCGCTGCCCGAGCAGCAGGAGGAGCAGTTCGAGCTCAATGTGCGGCAGCATGACCGCATCATCGAAGCAGTGCGGGCCAAGGACCGCGAGAAGCTCACCGAGGTGCTGCCGGAGCACGCAGGTGCCACGCAGGACCGGCTGGTACGGCTGCTGCAGAGCAAAACGGTCGCCCCGTTCCCCGTCAAGCTGCGCCCGCTCGTCCTGCCGGGGAACTGAGCACACCCGGCTCACGGCTCAGCTCGCTCGCGTCCCGTTGCCGGTCGCGGCCTTGAGGCCGAACGCCCCATAGGCCGAACGCGCCTGCTCGGACGCGAGGAAGCGCACCAACTCCAGCGCGGGGCGCAGGCCCGCCGCGGCCGTGGACGGTACGGCGCTGAACTCGGTGTCGTGGTCGGCACCGGCCGGGAAGGGGCCGACCACATCGACGCCGCGGACCGCCATCAGCTCGCTCACCTGCTGGATGGCAAGGTCTGCTCTGCCGTCCAGCACGGCGTCCGCGGTGAAACCCTTCTCCACGACCGTGGCGCGTGCGTTCACCTCCTCGGCCACCCCGAGTTCGTCCAGCAACCGGGCGAAGTAGATGCCGCTGGCCCCGGTTCTCGAATAGGCGACCGATCGCGCGTCGCGCAGCGTACGAACCAGCTCATCGACGGTCGCGATCCGCGGGTGCGGTGTGCGCGCGCGGACCGCGAGGCCGACTCCGGTGCTGGCGAGCGGTAGTCGCGCCGCGCCGTCGACGACGCCCTGCGCGGCCAGTTGCCCGATGTCGTCCGTGATGGCGATCAGGACGTCGGGGTGCTCCCCCGAGGCCATCCGCTTCCTCAGTACGGACGTCGGATCGAAGACAGCCCTGACGGCCGTCCCCGTCGCCTCGGCGAACTCTTCGAGCAGCCGGTGTTCCAGGGCGCTCCGCACCGCCAGGGTACTGAAGAGTACGACATGCCCATGCTCGGGTGTTTTACGCATGACTACGTCACCCGTTCCCTTCCGGGGCGTACCTGGTCAGCCATCCGAGCCCGTCGGCAGTGCGGTTCGCGGGGCGGTACTCACAGCCGATCCAGCCCGGGTATCCCCGTGCCCGCAGCCGGTCGAACACGAAGTCCCAGGCGATCTCCCCCGTGCCCGGTTCTGCCCGGCCGGGCACGTCCGCCACCTGGATGTGAGCGATGGACGGCAGGAATTCCTCCAGACGGGTGCTCAGGTCGCCCTGGCTCATCTGGCAGTGGTAGATGTCGAAGAGCATGCCGACCTGGTCACTGCCGACAGCCGCCACGACGCCCGCGGCCTGTTCCTGGGTCTGGAGCAAGTAGCCCGGAACATCCCGGGCGTTGACCGCCTCGATGACCAGCCGGACTCCCGCGCCGAAGGCAAGCTGCCCTGCCCACGCCACATTGGCGACGTACCGGGAGAAGGCCGTGTCGCGCGGGACATCCGCGGGCCGTACACCGGCCCGCAGGTGGACAAGCGGACACTCCAGCTCCACGGCGTAGTCGAGCGCCCGTGTGACGCCGTCGCGGAATTCCCCGACCTGGTCCGGCAGACACGCCGTTCCCGCGGCCGTGGGCGTTCCAGGAGGCCCCACCGGGCTGTTGATCAGCACCTGGCGCAGCCCCGCGTCCTTCAGCCGCCGGCGTAGCTCCACCGGTGAACGACCGTAGGGCGAGGCGTACTCGACGGCGGAGAATCCGGCCTCGGCCGCGGCGTCGAAGCGCTCCTCGAATGGCACTTCGCCGAAGAGCCAGCCCAGATTCGCGCAGAAGCGCAGCCCATGGTCCGTCGTCATGACGGGGCTCCGAGCGCGGCGACGACCTCGATCTCGACGCAGGCGCCGTGCGGGAGTTGCGCTACGCCGATGGCGCTTCGCGCGTGCCGGCCGGAGTCGCCGAGGGCCTCGATCAAGACCTCGGACGCGGCGTCGATCACCTTCCCCTGAGCGGTGAAATCCGGGGCCGAGGCGACGAATCCGGTGATCTTGAGGATCCGCAGGACCCGGCCCTGGTCTCCGCTGAGTGCGCTGTCCAGAGTGGTGAGGCACGCCTGTGCGCACAGCCGCGCGGCGGCCCTGGCGGACTCCAGGTCGACGTCCGCGCCGACCTTCCCGTGGTAGGCGATCCGGCCGTCCTTCCGGGGAAGCTGGCCGCTGACGTACGCGACGCCCTCGTGCACCACCACGGGGGTCACGTAGCCACTCGGGGCGGAAGCCCTCTCGTTCGGTGTCGCCATCTTCCGCTCCCTATGCCTTGAGACCATTGATGAAGTCGGAGATCTCCCGTGCGAGCGCCTCGGGCTCCTCCTCGGGAATGTAGTGACCGCTGCCGGCGATGACTCCGCCGCGCACGTCGCGGCCCAGCGGCTGCATGCTCTCGTAGAGGTCGGGGGCGGAGCCGACCTCGCCACCGAGGGCGAGGACCGGGACGCCGATCTTCCGCCGCATCAGGGGGGTGTTCTGCTCGATGTCCTCCAGGACCGCTCGGTAGTAGCCGAGCATGCCCCGCAGTCCACCCGGGGCCTGGTACACGCGCTCGTACTCGTCGATGTCGGCCTTGCTGAAAGTGGACCTCCAGTTGGCGGTTTTCCTGCTGAAGAACCATTCGATGAGGATGCGCTCACGGCCCTGGAGCAGTGCCTCGGGCAGGTCGGGGATCGGGTTGAACAGGAAGTGCCAGTTACGCCAGTTGTCCGGGCCGAGCGTGATCGTCGGCCGCAGTGTGACGCCCGGGATGTTGCCGTCGAGGAGCACCACTCCGCGCAGGTCGGCGGCGAACTGATGGGCATAGGCGTATCCCACCCAGGCGCCGATGTCGTGCCCGACCAGCACGTACCAGTCCTCACCGAGGACCTTCAGCAGCGAGCGCAGCCGCTTGCCGGTCGTCAGGGTGTCGTAGCCGTCCACGGGCTTGTCGGAGTCGCCTTGCCCGGGGAGGTCGACGGCGATCACGTGGAAGCGGTCCGCGAGCAGCGGCATCAGGCGCCGCCAGGCGTAGCAGCTCTGCGGGAAACCCGCGACCAGGACGATCGTGGGGCCTTCGCCGGCTTCCACGATGTGGAACCGCAGGTCGTCCGCCCATACCATCCGGTGCTGAAGCTCGATATCACTCATTGCTGTCCTCTCAGGAACTGTTGTCGGGTCTGGCAGCCGGCCAGGCAGCCGCGGTATGCGGGGCAAGGAGTCACCCACGCGGAGGTGAGGTCAGCGACGACGGTCGAGTTGTGAGACCTCTTGGTCGCTGAGCGGGCGGGTCGGTATTCCGCGCAGGAGCAGGAAGAGTTTCGCCGTCTCCTCCAGCTCTTCGATCGCCGCCGCCGCGGATTCCAGCGTCGTGCCGCTGACGATCGGCCCGTGGTTGGCGAGCAGGAGCGCGTGGTGACGGGCGGCGAGGTCGTGGATCGCGGTGGCCAGCGCCGGGTCACCGGGGCGGTGGTAGGGGACCAGGGGCAGTCGGCCGACCCTCATGGCGAAATAGGCGGTGAGCGGTGGAACGCACTCAGCCGGATCGAGCCCGTCCATGCAGGACACCGCCGCCGCGTAAGTCGAATGCAGGTGAACGACGCCACCGGCACCCCGTCGCTGCCTGTACAGCACCAGATGCAGGAGGCTTTCCTTGGTCGGGCGGTCCCCACCGACATGGCGCCCGTTGTCGTCCAGCTTTGACAACCGCTCCGGATCAAGGGTGCCCAGACTCGCGTTGGTCGGCGTCATCAGCCATCCGTCGGACACCCGCACGCTGAGGTTACCGCTGGTCCCGGTGGTCAGCCCGCGGGCGAACAGGGAGGCACCCAGAGTGGCGAGCCGTTCCCGCTGCCGGCTTTCGTGGCTTTTCGTGATCGGGTTCATGGCAGCCGCTCCCAGGCGTCGAGGAAGAAGTCGCGCGAGCCGAAATTCCCCGACTTCAGCGCGAGCGCGAGTGGCCGGGGGGTGCCGAGCGTCCACGTCCACGGGACTCCTGGACTGATCTCCGGCCCGATGACCAGCCCCGTGACACCCAGCGCCCCCACGACCACACCGGAGGTCTCCCCGCCGGCGACGATCAACCGGCCGACCCCCATATCGACGAGGCCGCGAGCGATCGAGGCGAGCGTGTTCTCGATCCGTGAGGCGATGTCGCCGGGAAGCCGCGACTTCGCCGCCGTGACGTTCCGCGCCGGCTGCGTCGCGTGCAGCAGAACCGGGCCCTGCCCCAGAAGTGGCCGCGCCCAGCGTAGTGCCGCTGTGACGATGTCCTCGCCTCGGACGATCGCGAAGGGATCGACCAGGAAGCTCGGGTACACCGCTCGCACCGCCTCGACCTGGGCATTTGTCGCCGCTGAGCAACTGCCCGCGATGACGGCCCGTCCCCCACCGGTTGGCACCGGAGCGTGGGGATCACCGTCGGTGAGACGATGCGGCTGGGCACGGAAAGTCTCCGCCAGCCCCACCGCCAGCCCGGCACTCGCGGTGACCAGCGGCAGATCAGCGCACGCACGGCCGATGGCAAGGAGGTCATTGTCGTCGGTCGCGTCAACGACGGCGAACCGGATGCCCTCCCTGCGCAACGCGTCGAACTCGGCGCGGATCCGCTCCGGCCCTCGGCCCACGGTTCCGTGGCCGACCAGACCAACTCGCGAGTGAGTCTGCCGCCGCATCAGCCGGACGACGTTCGCGTCGTCCATCGGTGTCAAGGGGTGCTGGCGCATGGGAGACTCGTCCAAGGGCACATCGCCCACGAAGAGCCGGCCGTCGCGGACGGTACGGCCGTTGGCCGGCAGCGCTGGGCATACGACGGTGAAATCCATGCCGAGGGCGTTCATCAAAGCCTCCGCGACCGGGCCGATGTTGCCCGCCGGGGTGGAGTCGAAAGTCGAGCAGTACTTGAAGTAGTAGCGTTCGCAGCCGATCTCCCGCAGCCACCGCAGCGCGGTGAGGGACTGCTCCACCGCGTCGGCGACCGGTGCCGTGCGGGTCTTCAACGCGACGACGACCGCCTCCGCACCCGACCGCACAACCTCCTCCCCGGCCTCGGGGACGCCGATGACCTGCACGGTTCGGATCCCCCGCGCCACCAGCGCGGATGCGAGATCGGTACCGCC
Organism: Streptomyces yongxingensis; assembly: GCF_055597465.1. NCBI lineage: Bacteria > Bacillati > Actinomycetota > Actinomycetes > Kitasatosporales > Streptomycetaceae > Streptomyces > Streptomyces yongxingensis. The sequence goes on along the minus strand of NZ_CM145717.1, from coordinate 8,682,724 downwards.
CGTGAAGTCATCGGCGATGCATCCGAGCAACATGCTCGCGCCCCTTTCCGCTCACGTCGGCCGACGGGCCCGCAGGGGGACGGCGGCGGTCACGCGGCGCCACGGACAGCATCCTTCAGAGCGAGGACGGCTGTCTGCGGTGCGGTGAAGACGGGCACGTCCACCCGTGCGCGGACCCGCTCCACCGCCTGCGAGGTGGAGAAATGGGCCAGGACGATGGCGTCGCAGTCAGAGAGCCTCGGTGCCTGCTCCGCGACCAGCCGGTTGTGTGACCCGGCGTCCCCCGCGCGCAGGAACTCGAGCGCGGAGTCGACGACGATCGGCGTGAGGTTCGCAGGCGATCCCAGACGTTCCGCCTCAACGGCGAATTCGTCTGCCATGGTCGGGACCGAGGGCGCGAACGTGGCAAGCATCCCGACGTCGGTGCCGCATGCGAGCGCCGCCCGGAACATCGCCTCGTTCGGTTTGACCACAGGCACGGGCAGCGAAGCCGCCGCGCGGTCTATCGCCGGGCCGAACGCCGAACAGGTCGCCAGGATGCCGTCGGCGCCGGTGCGGTAGGCATAGCGCACCAGATCCACAAAACGTTCGATCAACTCCTCAGCCAACTCTGCCTGGCGTGCCCGCTCGGTAGTGAGCCCGTCATCGAGCAGATTCGTCAGCTCGGCCTCGGGCCATTCTCTTGCGAACGCGTCATGGACGGGCGCCATGGCGACGGGCGTCGCATGGACAAGGACAATACGTGCTGTGCCTGTCATTGCCTTCTCTGCTCTTTACGTCACACCGGTTACCGGCCCGCTGGCAGGGGGCTGAGTTCGGTTGGTCAGGAACTCTGTGACAAAACGGCCGTGATGGACTCGATGATGTCAATGTGGTCGTCGAGTGGAAGCCTGTCGATCGTCATCTGCAACTGGCCGAGCCGATCGACACGGCTGTCGTCGATGGCCTGGCCGATGGTGACCGCCGCGGTGAGGACGTCGTGCTCGGACTGCGCGTGGAAGTGCTTGAGCAGGCGCGGGGCAAGATCGGGCCGCAAGCTCGCGACCGCCCCGAGCAGCCCGTAGGCACCCCAGTTGGCGACGCCGGAGACGATCAAATGGTCGGCGCCGGTGCGCGCGGCGACCAGGGCGCCGTTCGGTATGTCCTCCTCGATGATCTCCCGGGGCAGTACACCCATGCCGATCTCGTTGCCGCCGTCACCGATACCGATGGTGGTCCAGGGCGAGCTCCAGCCGTCATCCTCGAACAGATAGTCCAGCGGCGCGGTGTCATCCGAGATGTCCCATCCGTGCTCACGGTGCGCCCTCCCGTCGGCACCCAGCGAGCAGCGCTCGATCGCGATGAGGTGGGTGAGCGGCTGCTCCGCCGACTCCAGACGTCCGCGCAGGCTCCGTACGGCGTCGGGGTCCACCGAAACGACCTCCAGCGCGGCCCTTCCCGGCAGGACACCGGTGACCGCCCAGACCGCCTTGGCGCATGGCGCGTCGGTGATCACCGTAACGGGGATACCGGCCTCGATGAACCCCGCGGCGAGCTGGCCCATGCCGTTCAGGCCGTCCGTCTCAGGTGACGGCGGTTCCGCGTGCCGGACGAAGAACCCGCACACGATGCCGATGTGCGGCGAGGGGTGGTCCGCTATCGACTGGGCGGCGCGCTCCAGATTCCCCCGCGCGAACGCGACCAGCCGACTGATGTCCCGGCGCACCTTTCGTCCGACGATGCCTTCGATCTCCGCGATGGGTGTTGGCATTTACCCTCCAGGGCTTGGCGTATACTTAACGTATATATGGCCTCCGAGTGTGTCAACCACACGCCCGGACCGAGCGGCGCGCAGCCCAGACCGGCGGTAGGCCGCTTTCCAACTGTTTACGGAAGGTCACCCATTGAAGACCGAGCGCGAGTTCTTCTCATCCAGCGCGATGCCATGGCGCGCCGGACCCCAGCCCGGAACCTCCGAGAAGATCCTGAGCAGGAACGAACTCGATCCGGAGATACTGACCCGGCTGGTGCGCTGGGAGCCCGGCCTCGATACCTCGCCCTCCGGTCTGATCCGACACGAGTGGGTCGAAGAGGTCTACCTGCTCGAAGGCAGCCTGCACGATCTGACGCTCGACGAGACCTTCTCCGCCGGGCACTTCGCGGCGCGCCCCCCGAGCATGCCGCACGGACCGTACCGGACATCCGAAGGCTGCGTGATGCTGGAAATCCGATACCGTCCGTAGCCACCCACGGCGGAGGGAAGCGCAGCTCGCAGTCCAAGGTCATCGGCCCGACCTGTGGGTGGAGGATCGTCTTGCGCGTCGCCATGTGGCGCGCGACCGAGCCGTGCTGCCAGCGTTGGTCGAAGCGGGGGCTCGCCTTGCGCAGATCGGTGATGAGAGTCCGCAGCGGCACATCGTCCGGGTAGCGGCCGACAGCGGCGCGCAGATCCGCGACGGCCGCGGTCTCGGAGGCGGCGTCCTCCTCGGGCGTGGCGACGACCCGGGAAGGCATGCCGGTGAAGTGCCGCCACAGGAGGTTGCGTTGGCGCGCCGGTTCACTGATCATCTCGCCGAGCAGGGCGGTGGCCATCGGGTTGGCGGCGACGAGCCGCCAGGCCGTGCCCAGGACGATAACGGGACTGTCGGCGAGCCGTCGGCGGGGCGGGGCGGCCCGGCGCAGGACTCGGTCCGAGCGCATCCGGGCAGCACTTGCACCGGCAGGTCCCTCAGCAGGAACGCGAGGCGGGGTGCGTCGTATCCGGCATCCGCGATGACGAGGACGTCCGGGTCACCGGCCTACCACTGTCCTGCTGTGATCAGCCGCGTGAGCAGGTCGCGTAGCTGTCGGGCGGTGACGGTGGCGGTGTCGTCCCCGGGTGCCGGACGGAGCGCGTCCAGGGGCGCGGTCCGCGAGCTGCGGCCGGGTTCGAGCGCGCAGATGATCGAGTAGGGCCGGCCGGGGATGGCGATGTGCCGGTCTTTGCCGCGTCCGTCAGGTGTGACACAGGATGCGTTCCGGTGAGGTGTGGGCGTCGGGCCGCAGTCAGCAGGTGACGTCGATGGCCAGGACCAGCCGACCGTCGGCAGCCCGCGGCAGTGGCGTCGTGGTTCGTCCGCGGGTGGATGTTCCGAGGCACCACCGAACTGCCCGTTCGTATGCCGCGCTGACAACTGAGGAACCGGACAGCGTCGCGAGATTCGCAACACCCCGCCCGGTACCGCATCAGGATCCAGACGAGCCGCACCGCCTCGGCGCCGCAACCATCAGCGGCATCGCACGATCCGAACGCATGGACCGGCTGCTGGTCCGCGACGAACAGCCACTGCGGCACACCCCCGCGAGCCGCCTCCTGTGATCATGGCTGATATCCGCCCCCTCAGGTGACGTACACGTAAGGTATACAACGTCGAGGTAACGACGCTTTCGGCAAAGCGGGCAGCTGACGGCAAACCCTTGACCTGGCCTCAAGCCATATATACCTTCCGTATACCTCATCTGGCTGGAGACAGCATGCCTGAAGAACTGCTTCCCTTTACCACGGATACCGCCGTGAATCCGCCACCCCCGCAGCGCCGACAGGTCGCCAACGCCTTCGCGGCCAGTCTGTCCGGCACCGCGTTGGAGTGGTACGACTTCGGGATCTACTCCGCGTCAGCGGCACTCGTGTTCCCGGTTCTGTTCTTCCCCGACTCCAGTTCCGCGGCCGCCGAACTGTTCGCGTTCTCCACCTATGCCGTCGGCTACCTCTCGCGCCCGTTGGGGGCGTTCGTCCTCGGGCGGCTCGGTGACGTCGTTGGACGCAAACGAGTCATCGTCCTGACGCTGCTGTTGATCGGCGTCGCCACGTTCGTCATCGGCTTGCTGCCCACGTACGGAACGATCGGCATCGCCGCACCGATCCTGCTGGTGTCGCTGCGATTCGCGCAGGGGGTGGGTGTCGGCGGCGAGCTGGGGGTGGCTCCGCTGTTGTCCAGCGAGTTCGGCGACCCGAACCGGCGCGGGTTCTGGTGTTGTGCCCCGCAAATAGGGCCGCCGGCCGGCAATCTGCTGGCGAACGGGATGCTGGCGCTGCTCACGGTGTCGATGTCACACGACGCCTTCCTGTCATGGGGCTGGCGAGTCGGGTTCCTAACGTCGGCGATCCTGGTCGGGCTCGGGCTGCTGATCCGGCTCCGGCTGGAGGAGACGCCGGTGTTCCGCGCGATCCGCGACAAGGGCGAGAGCCCGTCCGCTCCCGTTCGTGAGGTGTTCTCCACCGAGTGGCGTGGCCTGATCGCCGCGTCGTGTGCACGGGTGGGGCCGGACGTCACATACGCCCTGTTCGTTGTGTTCAGCCTCGTGTACGGCACGAAGGAAGCCGGTTTTACGTCGTCGCAAGTACTGATCGCGGTACTGATCGGTTCAGCCACGCAGCTCGCGCTCATCCCGCTCGCCGCGGCACTGTCCGACCGCGTCAACCGCCGCCGGATGTACGCGGTGGCCGCAGCGATTGCGGCCGTCTGGCCGTTCGTGTTTCTGCCGGCCATTCTGAGCGGCTCGTATGTGGTTCTCGTCGGCGGGATCGTGGTCGGTTTGGGACTGCATTCGTTCATGTACGGACCGCAAGGCGCCTTCATCACTGAGCAGTTCTCGCCCCGCCTTCGCGCGAGCGGCAGCTCGCTGGCCTTCGCGATCGGCAGCACGTTCGGCGGTGCCATGGCGCCGCTGGCGTTCGCGGCCTTGCTGAACTGGCAGGGAACATGGCTGCTTCTGGCGGCCTACACCGCGCTCGCCTGTGCGGTGACGATTGCCGGGACTCTCTGGCTGGGCCGCGACCACGACGCGGAGGAGGAACGCGAGTTCGCTGAGAGTCTGGCCTGAGTCCAGAAGACCGCTGAAAACCTCGGTCATGGCCCCGGCTCGGTGGAGGAGTCGGGGCCAAGGTGTCCGCGCCGGACGCAGGCCGCAGACCGGCTACCGCTCGTACACATTCGAGCAGGTCGAACAGGCATGCTGATCACGGTCCTGCGCGGCACGGGGATGAGCGTCAAGCTCGTCCGGCGTGCTCTCGACAAGCCGGACGTGGCACCCGCCCTGTTGCGGCAGCACAGTGCGGAGGTGCGGCACCAGCGGCAGACCCAGGACGAGGCTCTCAGCGACGTGCGAGAATTCTTCAACTCGTGGCCGCGGGGTGCCGCGTATCTGTACTCATTGATCAGGCCACCAAGGACACGGGTCTGGAGTAGCCGCCGTGGGGTCTTCAAGTCGGACCTCGGCGCAGGGCGGTGGTCGTCGAGTGGAGGTAGTTGCTCTCGGGCCTGATGCGGTCGATGCCCGTTGTAGTGTCCGGCGTAGGTGCTGAGACCTCCACCGCCACGGGGTGTGACGTTCAGGCGCCGCCGGCGACCACCAGAAACCTCTGGCTCGAAGCCAGCAGCCGCTGCGACTACGCAGTACTGGCGGTAAAGCATGTGCCGTGCCGCACGGGATCACTGACCTGATGCAGCGCCAGAAGTAGCGTGATGTGGCCCGAGCCCTCGCCTCGCATGCCACGAGACACGCTTGCGGCACCAAGAAGATCAGGCCCTCGCGGCGTAACGATGGCGTATCCGAGACCACGGGGAACCTTCGGAACTGCGCGCCCGCGCCGGGCTGGCCCGCCCGCTGCGCCCCCTGAAGGGTGTCAATATGCCGATCAGGCTGCTGAGTTGGGTGTTTCTTGTGGATGGAGGGGTCGTTGGGGTGGCATGGTGTGGTACTCGTTGAGCAGGCCGCCGAGTAGCTGTCGCCGTCGGACTACAGCAGCGGGCAGGGGGATGACGCTCAGGTGGTCGTCTGGGGCTCGTAGGTCGAGGCTGCGGTGGGCCCGTCCGGTGTTGTAGTGCTCGGCGTACGTGGTGAGGACGGCACGGAGGTGTCGTTCGCCGGTGATGAGGAGCCGGTCAGTGCACTCTGCACGGGCCGTGCGTATCCATCGTTCGGCGAACGCGTTCGACCGCGGGCTTTGCGGCGGAGTCGGAATGACGGCTATGCCGTTGCCGGCGAAGACGGCGTCGAACGCTGCAGTGAACTTGCTGTCACGATCCCGGATGAGGAACTGGAAGCACCCAGCTCTGTCCTCGAGGTCCATGAGCAGGTTACGGGCGAGCTGAGTGACCCAGGCGCCCGTAGGGCGGGCGGTGACACCCAGGACATGAACGCGCCGAGTCTTGATCTCCATGACGAAGAAAACGTAGAGACGCTTGAGGAAGACGGTTTCCACGTGCATGAAGTCGCAGGCGAGCAGCGTGTGGGACTGGGAACGGAGGAAAGTACGCCAGGTCTGCTGGGAGACGCGCTGCGGTGCGGGCGGCAGGCCGGAGCGATGTGGGACGCGCCGGATAGTTGCGGCAGCGACCCGGTGGCCAAGCCGTCGCAGTTCACCTTGGATCCTGACGTACCCCCAGGTCGGGTTCTCTCGCGCCAGACGCTGGATAAGCGCAACTGTGCCTTCCGGCAATGGTGGACGACCTGATCAGACCGCCGTCTGGCGCCACTTCCAGCGCACCAGACGACGGTGCCAGGTCAGCAGGGTGCCCGGAGTGACCAGCCGATGGCGACGCAAGACGGGTGGCAGGTGCCGTGCGAGAGCGGAGAGCACGGCACGATCAGCCCATGAGAGCCGCGGCCGCTCGACCTGCCGGCGAAGTACAGCGACCTCATGACGAAGCACGAGGATCTCGGCATTGTTCGCGGCGGTCGAGCGGCCCAGCAAAAGGAAGCAGCCCAACAGCCGACAGAAGACCAGGTACAGCAGTCGCAGACCCACGATCACTGATCATGCCCATACTTGAGCGATCGCAAAGCCCCAGGTCAACCACCGTACGGCAATGAAGACACCCTTCAGGGGTGCTTGGGTTCGCCACGGGTGAAGCGCCGCAGGACCCGCTCGGCCTCGGCGGTGCCCAGGCGCAGGGCGGTGGTGTACTTCACGATCGAGTCGTACTGCTGGCGGATCACCAGCTGACCCCGGCGAAGGTGAAGCACCACGGGTTGCGGTAGTTCTGCCACCACTGCGGACGCAAGCCCGTGGGGGCGAAGAGCTCCTCCAGGTGCCGGCGCATGGTCAGGTGCCACTCGATCCTATCCGAGCCCGGCGTGCGGTAGACGTCCATGAATGCGTTGTGGGCTCGATCCCGCACACCAAGTCCGCACACGGGCCTAGAAATCGGCAGGCAGCTTCGCCCCGCCAATAGAGGCAACAGACTCGAGTTGCTCCTTCGAAAAGTTTTTCACTCCCCTGAGATCCACATCCATCAGCCGCGCGCCAGTGAGATCCGCACCAGCCAGGTCCGCCTCGCGTAGATCCGCGCCGGCCAGGACTGCGTTACGCAGGTCCGCGCCGGCCAGGCTCGCGAAACGCAGGTCCGCGAAACTCAGATCCGCATCTTGCAGGTGCACGCCGGCCAGGTTCCCATCTGACAGGTCAGGGCCGTCCCGGTCCGCCAAGCGCAGATTCGCGTCTGAGCCTGGGCACAACGTGACTTCGCGGGACACACCCCCTTCCTCAATGATCTTGCAAATCCGATCTGCCGCGTGATGCCGACGTTGTTGGTACATCCGCTGTTGATACATGTCGATGTTCTTGTGACCAACCTCGGCTCCGAGGAGCCAAGCATTGTGCAGGTCGAGAACGAAGTTCTCGTCGTGGGTTGCGTCCCGGGTGGTGAGGACGCTGAGGGCGGTCTGGACGTCGGCCGAGATGCCCTGTCCCTTCGCCGGTCGTTTGGCCGCGTGGGTGCGGACGTAGGCGGCAAGGACGTTGGCGATGGTCGGCTGGTCGCGGGTTGAGTCCTGCATGATGCGTTGCAGGGCGTAGACCCCGCCAAGACGTACGTCCATGCTGCCGTTACCGAGGTTGTCCACCGCTGCCGTGTACCGGTCGGTGACCTGACCCTCCTTCACCTGTGCCCTGTCCCGCCGGCCCTGGTCGTTGGCCTGCCGCGTCTGGACACCGGTGTACCAGAGTCCGGCCACCGCCACGAGGGACGTGACCAAGACCGACACCAGCTCGATCTTCCGCGCCCAGTCCAGACCTCCCGCCCTCTCTTGTGAGCCACGGCCGACTGTTCGTGATCGGCTGGCTCGGATGGCAGAGCGGGTGGCGCGGCGTAACCGCAGACGGCGTGAGGGCAAAGGTGCAGAGGACATACCGGCATTCGACCGTGAACGTTCCATCCGCGCAGTCAATCCTTCGAATTTCCTCACACTTCCACGCAGCCGTTCGACACGATGACCCGTACGACACCAGCACCGAGGCGCGCGACGCCGGCATCTACCTTGCGCGCCAGGCCGAGGATCACCTTGCTCTGGGCGACCTGGATGCCGCTGTGGAGGTCGCCGAACAGGCGATCGAGCAACAGGGCGGGACAGACTCTGACCGCTGCAGCAGCCCCCTGACCGACCTGTGGGAGCAATTCGCCGCCCATCGCAAGGCACGCCCCGTCGCCGACTTCCTCGACTTCACCGCCTGGCACGGACAGCGCATGCACTTCAGGGTGGCTAGCAGGACTCCGTGAGGTCTTTCGGGTGGTCGTGATCAGCGGCATGGCCTGACGGGCTATGGGAACTGGTCGCCCCGTTGCTGCCTCCGTTTTCTCCGCGTCCGCAGGGTAGCGGGGCCGCTCCATCTGATGAGCGGGCCGTGTTCACGGCGGTGGTTGTACGTCCTGACCAGCGGGTGTGCCTGGCGGCATCTGCCGGAGACGTTCGGGGTCTCGCGCGCGACGGCGCATCGCCGGTTCACCGTCTGGACGAAGGCCGGCCTGTGGCGGCGGCTGCACCGCGTGATGCTGGACGAACTGGGTGCCAGAGGCGAGTTGGACTGGGCCTCGGGGATCGTCGACGCCGCCGCGGTGCGGGCCAAAAAGGGCCTCGCTGACCGGGCGGAATCCGGTCGATCGCGGCAAGAAGGGCAGCAAGCCGCACGTCCTTTCCGAGGCCCAGGGCATCCCGCTGGCGGTCGCCGTCTCTGCGGCGAACACCCATGACAGTCAGGCCCTCAAGCCGCTGATCCGCGGATACCCGCCGTGCGCTCGAGGCGCGGGCCGCGCCCGACGGCGGCCCGGCAAGCTCCGCGCCGGCAAGGCATATTTCTCCGCCGAGCACCTCGCCTGCTGCGTGGCCGCGGCGTCGTCCCGCGCATCGCGCGGCCCGGGATCGAGCCGGGCGAACGGCTGGGACGGCATCGCTGGAAGATCGAGCGGTCGATCTCGTGGCTGTTCGGCTACCGCCAGCTGACCGCGCGATACGAGCGCAAGGGCTCCCACTTCCTGGCCTTCCTCGGACTCGAAGCCTCGCTGACCTGCTACAAGAAGCTCGCAAAACTCACCTCGTGAGACACACTCTTACTGATCGTTTCAGAATGAGGTTCGTAGGCGTCGCAAGCAGATGATGCTGCAGGCGAGTTGGAGCAGGCCAAGGTGGAGGTCGGCGCGTATCTCGTAGCGGATGCGCAGGCGTTTGAACTGGTGGAGCCAGGCGAAGGTCCGTTCCACGACCCAGCGGGTCTTGCCCAGTCCCGATCCGTGCGGGACACCTCGGCGGGCGATCTTGGGTGTGATGCCGCGGGCTCGGAGGATGCGGCGGTACTTGTCGTAGTCGTAGCCGCGGTCGGCGAAGAGCCGGCCCGGCCGGTGCCGCGGTCGTCCGCGAAGTCCTCGGATGCGGGGGATCGCCTCCAGTAGGGGTGTCAGCTGGGTGACGTGGTGCCTGTTTCCGCCGGTCAGGGTGACGGCGAGAGGGGTGCCGTGTCGGTCGACGATCAGGTGGTGTTTGCTGCCCGGCCGTGCGCGGTCGACCGGCGAAGGACCGGTGTGAGACCCCCTTTGAGGGCTCGAACGTGTGAGCCGTCGATCGCAGCGTCGTCCATGTCCAACAGTCCTGCCTTGCGCAGCTCGGCCAGGAGCACTTCGTGCAGGCGGGACCACACCCCGGCCTCGGTCCAGTCCCGCAACCGCCGCCACGCTGTCACGCCGCTGCACCCGGTCTGCTCGGCGGGTACATCTCTCCAGCTCACGTTCTTACGCAGCACGTAAACGATGCCTCGCAGGGCCGCGCGGTCGTCCGTCGGCAGGCGTCCGGGATACCGATGACGACGCGGCGGCCGGGGCGGCAGCAGCGGAGCGATACGTTCCCACAGATCACCAGGCACAAGATCATCCGGCACCTGGACCACTCTGCCGCCACCAGACCCGATCGCCAAGCCCTCACACCGAACTCATCCTGAAACGATCAGCTCCACAGAGTTGGAAGCGGCCCATACGGTCATTCGACCCGAATTACCAAACGGACCGAATGGACAACTTCTGCACTCCACCCGTGCAGGGCGACTCGTTACGAATGTCGGACGAGGTTCGCGCGCAGTACCTCTTCGATGTCCAACTCCACCTCGCGCGTGTGAACCCCGGCCGAGAGTGCTGCCCGGGCAAGCTCTCCAGACGCGGGGGTGAACGTTTCGCCGAGCAGGCGGTTTTCCGCGCGCAGTGCGTCCTCAAGCGTGCCGTCGGCCGCGTCGATTGCTTCGGTAGCCGCGGCGCGGACACCGTCGGGCAGAGCCGCGATGGTCAGTGCGACCCACTCAACATATTCGTCCAGTTCTGCGGCGGGCAGAGCTCGGTTCACCCATCCCCACCGCTCGGCAGTCGCCGCGTCGACAAGCCCGCCTGTCAGCACGATCTCGAGAGCGCGAGCGCGACCCACGAGGCGGGGTAGGTGGGCAGTTGCACCGGCTCCAGGGACGATGCCGATCAGTGTCTCGAACTGGCCGAACGCCGCAGTCTCGAGGGCCGCGAATCGCAGATCCAGGCTGGAGACCAGCTCGGATCCACCGCCACGGGCGAGTCCCGCGACTTTGGCGATGGTGGTCTGAGGCAGACGCCGCCAGCGTTCATGAAGCCGCATCATCGGGCCCGTCCCGACAAGCGTCTCCTCCGCGATCGGGAGGGCGGCGTAGGTCGCGGGGTCCTCCACGAATGACAGGTCGCCGTGTGCCAAGAAGAACTCCGGATTGGCGCTCTGGACCACGATGACGTGCAGATCGGGATCATTCTCGGCCGATGCAGCGACGGCGTCCAGGTCGAGCATGAGCTGAGCCGTCATCAGGTTGACGGGCGGAACATCAATTGAGACCCATAGCACTCCGTCCTGGCGCTTGAGATTGAGGCTGGGCAGGGACTGTTCGGCCATGAGATTCCTTTGGGTTGGCGGTATCTCTGGTATACCTGGCACATGAAAGGCACTTCAACGCAACCTGGTATCCGCGAAGATCGGGCCGGTCACGAGACCATCGTCGGCCCGCAGCGCGAGCTCCTGGATCAGCTGCTGGACAAGTGGGGTCACCTGCTGCTGGCCGCGTTGTGCCAGCAGCCGCGACGCTTCAACGAGCTCAAGAGAGAGCTCGATGGGATCACTCAAAAATCGCTGACGCAGGCACTGCGACGGTTGGAACGCAACGGCCTCGTCGAGCGCCGGGTACTGACGCAACGCCCCGTTGCTGTGGAGTACCGGATCACGCCGCTGGGTCGCACGCTTGAGGAGCCCTTCTCGATCCTGCGCGCCTGGACCGCCGACCACCTCCCCGAAGTCGAACGACACAGGGATGCATTTGACAAAGGCGCGGACACCCTTCACTGATCGTTTCAGGATGAGTTCGGTGTGAGGGCTTGGCGATCGGGTCTGGTGGCGGCAGAGTGGTCCAGGTGCCGGATGATCTTGTGCCTGATGATCTGTGGGAACGTATCGTTCCGCTGCTGTCTGTGCCGTTCAGGAATGCGTCGCTGCAGGTCGTAGGCGGTCTGGCGGAGTCTGCGGGCGCGCTGGGACCATGTCCTGGTGATCGTCTCACTGGTGTATCAGGTCACACGGAAGCTGCTCTCGGTTCCAGCGGTGTTGCTGCGTCGGCAGACGGCCAGAGAGGCTGAACTGCTCGTGCTCCGGCACGAGAACACGGTGCTGCGCAGGCAACTTGCGAGTCCGGTGCGGTACCAGTGGGCGGACCGGTTGTGGTTCGCGGCACTATCCTCGCTGATACCCCGGCGTCGCTGGGCGCAGGTGTTCCCTGTTACGCCAGGAACGTTGCTCCACTGGCATCGGCGTCTCGTTGCACGCAGGTGGGACTACAGCGCGTGCCGGACCAGGCCGGGCCGGCCGGCGACAGCGGAAGCCATGAAGGAGTTGGTGCTGCGGCTGGCGCGGGAGAACCCGCGCTGGGGCTGCCGCAGGATCCAAGGGGAACTCGCCCGGCTGGGCCACAAGATCGGCGCCTCCACAGTCTGGAAGATCTTGACGGCAGCCGGCGTCGACCCAGCTCCCCGCCGCGGCGGGCCGACATGGCGCGAGTTCCTGACATCCCAGGCCGAGGCCATCGTCGCATGCGACTTCCTGCACATCGACCTGGCAAGCCTTCGCCGGGTCTACGCGCTGGTCTTCCTCGAGCATGGCACGCGCCGCCTCCACGTCGCCGGCGTCACCGCTCATCCGACTGCGCAGTGGACCGCCCAGCAGGCCCGCAACCTTGCTCTTGAGGTGGACGCGCGCCTCGAGTCGTTGCGCTTTGTGATCCGCGACCGGGATAGCAAGTACACCGAATCCTTCGACGCGGTCTTCGAAGCTGAGGGCATCGAAACCGTCAGGACCGCCCCGCGAGCCCCGCGGATGAACGCGCACTGCGAGAGAGCCATCGGGACACTGCGGGGTGAACTCATCGATCACGTGCTGATCTGGAACGAGACCCACGCTCGCCACGTCCTCGACGTCTACGCCCGGCACTACAACGGCCATCGCCCCCATCAGGCCCGAGGGCAACGTCCGCCCCTTACCGACAGCCGGACCGCACCATTGACCGACTCGAGTACTCCGCGACGACTGCTCCAGACTCGCGTCCTCGGCGGCCTGATCAATGAGTACAGACACGCGGCCTGACCTGCCGCGACAGATTTCTGAACGGCACAACGTAGGTAAGCAGTGCTCGTCGACCACCATGTCAAGCGCACACACCGGTGTCACATCCTCGCCCGCTTGGCACACTTTTTCTTCTGACAAGTCCCCGCAAACAGGCTCACTACAGCGCTCCAGAACCGGCTACGGCGCTCACGCCCTGGGAGTGCCCTATCTACCGGCAGACACCAAGGGGCTTTACTCCCCCTTGACGCTGGCCGTCCGCTGCGACCAGGACGCCCGCACACGGCCTGCCTGCGGAGACCGACCCGGAAAGATCACCCGCAGTCCCCCGTTCCCCTGTCGCATGGGGAGCGCGACTCCGCGCTCCCACCCCGGGAAGGGGGCCGGGAGCCGACAAGGGTCCTTATGCCTCTTGATGCAGAGAGCATCCGAATCGATGGGGTGATCGCAGGAGCCTACGGTTGACGACGGCGCACGAGTTCTCCGTACGGCGTTGTAGGTCTACCAGATCGGGTGACGGACGAATCGGGCGGCGTTGACACGTCTGCGAGTTGGGAGCACGAGGGCTCCCAGAGGGCTCCCATTTGCTCCCAGCCCAGACACGACAAAGGCCGCCTCCGCTACCCGCAGAAACGGCCTCCGACCTGCGAAAACGCTGGTCGGGACGACAGGATTTGAACCTGCGACCCCTTGACCCCCAGCGGCGCGCCAATCCGCCCTTTATGCTCTACTTTAAGACTCTCGCAGACCTGTAGCGCCGTCAAGCTCCGTACCAGGTCATACGCTGCAGTCGTCAAGGGGCAACCCCGTGCACCCGCCGCAGGCGTGGACTCACGGGCAACGTGGGAGGTGTATGCGAGGATTCACGGCGGGTGTTCATTCAATGACGACCCGAGTGGGACCGGGGAGGGAAGAGTTGTCGTTGCGTGATCTGATCCGTGACGAAATGGCCGCGCCGAGGGTTCGTTCGGAGCGGCTGGCGGCGCTGCGTTCGGCGCGGCTGTATTTTCAGCGGCCGGATGAGCCGGGCTTCCTGGCCTCGGAAACAGAACACGGGCCGGTGGTACCGGTTTTCACCTCCTTGGAACGGCTCGCGCTGTTCGCCGGGCCGTGCGGATGGGCGTCGACGACCGTGGCTGGACCGGGGCCGGCGCGGAGGGTTTTCAGGACGCGACCCGGAAGCTCCCCAGGGAACTGGAATCCGCCCAGACCTACTTCAAAGCGGCCGCGAACGCCCTGGACGACTACGCCGAAAAGCTGCGCTCGGTCCACAACCGCGTCAAGCCGATCATCGAGGACGCGGACGAGGCGCGGGCCGCAACCAAGCGCTACTGGAACAAGGGCACGGACTACAACGCCGCCGTCGACCGGAAGGACGATCCGCTGCCGGAACGTCCACCGGAGGACGACCCGGGCCTGGCAGCGCTGGAGGACTGCTACAGCCGGCTGGACAAGCTGGAGAGCGAGCTCCAACTCGTCATCCACGCGGCCAAACGCAAACTCGACAAGGCCGCCGAGAAGGCCCCGGACAAACCCCCGGCCCCCAAGGGCTGGGACAAGTTCAAACAGACCCTCGGGGACTACGCCGGCGGTACCGCCGACACCTTGGGCAGCTGGTACGAAGATTTCGATGACCTCGTCCACGACGGGCCCGATGGTGCCGGCCTGCGGCTGGCAAGCACCGTGGACGGCGTCGCCTACGCCGCCGAGCACCCCAAGGAGTTCGCCAAGGCCGTCACCAACTGGGACGAATCGCAGCGCAACCCCGCCCGCGCGGCCGGTCAGCTCACCCCTGGCCTGCTCCTCGCCCTGGCCACCGGCCCGAGCGCGGCTCGGCTCGGTGGCTCGGTCGCGAAAAACGCCGCCCAGCGCCTGCTGAGCCGCGAACGGGGGCTACGCCGCGACGGCAGCGCCCGCAAGCGTACTGACGCCGATCCGAACAAGAACAACACGCCCAACCATGAACGGCCCAAAACCGGTGAGCCGATCGACGTGGCCACCGGCGAGATGGTCATGTCCGCCACCGACGTCACCCTCCCCGGTGCCCTACCGCTGGTCCTGGAACGGCACTACGTCTCCGGCCACCCCTGCGGGGGCTGGTTCGGCCGCACCTGGGCCGGCACGCTCGATCAACGCCTGGAGATCGATGACCCCGGCGTCGTCTACATCACCGACGACGGCATGCTCCTCACCTACCCGATACCGGAACCCGACGTACCGACCCTGCCAAACTCTGGGCCTCGCTGGCCACTGTGCTGGGACGGCAAACCCGACGGCACCTTCACCATCACCGTGCCCGAACACAACCGCACCCTCCACTTCGCCCCGCTGCCGGTGAGCGGCCGAGAGCTGGCCCTGACGGCGATCACCGACCGGACCGGCGAAGGCGACCGCATCGACGTCACCTACGACCGACAAGGCACCCCCACGGACATCGTCCACTCCGGTGGCTATCACATCGCGGTCGACACCGATCCAAAACTGCTGCGGATCACGGCCCTGCGCCTGCTGCACGGCGAAAACCATGAGCACAGCACCACTCTGATCTCCTTCGGCTACACCAAAGCCGGGGACCTGGCGGAGGTCATCAACTCCACCGGCAAGGCGCTGCGGTACCAACACGACGACGAACACCGCGTCACATCATGGACGGACCGCAACGGCACTACCTATGCCTATGTCTACGACCACCGAGGCCGCGTGCTGCGCGGCATCGGCCCGGACGGCACCCTCTCCGGCCGCCTGCACTACGACACGCAATCCCGAACCACCCGCTACACCGACTCACAGGGCAACACCACCACCTACGTCTGCAACGAGGCGTACAAGGTCATCGCCGAGACCGACCCGCTGGGCAACACCACCCGCACCGAATGGGACGAATCCAACGACCACCCCATCTCCGTGACCGACCCCCTGGGCCACACCACCCGCTACCGCTACGACGACCAGGGTGACTGATCGCCGTCGAGCGCCCCGATGGCACCGTGACCGAAGCCGCTTACGACGGCCAAGGGCTACCTGTCGAGATTCGTGAGCCCGGCGGCTCAGTATGGCGTCACGTTTACGACGACTGCGGGGCTCGCACGGCCACCACCGATCCAACAGGTGCCACGACTCATTACGCATACGACGGGAATGGCCACCTCTCAGCGATCACCGACGCCCTGGGCCACACCACCCACGTCGCCACCAACGCTGCCGGCCTCCCAGTCGCCATCACCGACCCCCTAGGTCACACCACCCGCCACGGCTGGACCATCGAAGGCAAACCTGCCTGGCGCGAGAGTCCCGACGGCTACCGCGAAATATGGCAATGGGACACCGAAGGCAACCTCGCCCAGCACACCGACCAAGCTGGACACACCACCACCTACACCCACACCCACTTCGATCAGCCCGCCACCCGCACCGACCCCGACGGCGCCCACTACGCCTTCACCTACGACACCGAACTACGCCTCACCACCGTCACCAACTCCCAGGGCAAGCAGTGGCAGTACACATACGACGCCGCAGGGCATCTGGTTACGGAGACCGACTTCAACGGCGCGACACACACCTACGAGCGCGATGCCGCGGGGCGCCTCACCGCCCGATCCAATGCTCTCGGCGAAACCCTGCGGTACACCCTCGATGCCGCCGGACGCATCATCGCGCAGAACGATGAGACCACCGGCGAGCAGACGACCTACACCTATGACGCAAACGGCGCCCTGGTCCATGCGGCAACACCCACCACGGAACTAACCCGGAAACACGATCAACTCGGGCGCGTCATCTCGGAGACAATCAACGGCCACACCACGGCCCACCGATACGACGCCCTGGGCCGACGCACTCTTCGCACCACCCCCACGGGGCTGACCTCCATCTGGTCCTGGGACGCAGCAAGCCACCCGTCCACCCTCACCACCGCCGGCCACACCCTCACCTTCACGCACGACGCCGCTGGCCGTGAAACTCAACGCACCACAGGAGAAGTCACCCTCACCCAAGGCTGGGACATAGCGAATCGCCTTACGACCCAAAGCCTCGCTGTCTCGCCTCATGACCTGCTCCAGCACCGCACCTACACCTACCGTCCTGACGGATACGTCACCCAAGTCCGCGAACTCACCGCCGGGACACGCAACTTCACGCTCGACCCCATGGGACGAGTGACGGGAGTCCAGGCACACGGCTGGACGGAGAAGTACGCTTTCGACATAGCAGGCAACCAAACCCACGCCACCGCACCCGACCACGCCGCCGCGGGCGACCGAGTCTACGAAGGCACCATCATCCGCCGTGCGGGGCGCACCATCTACGAACACGACGCCGTCGGCCGCCTGGTCCGCCGCACCCGTAAGCTGCTCAACGGCCAGACCCCTACTTGGACGTACGTCTGGAACGCCGAAAACCGCCTCACCAAGGTCACCACCCCGCAGGGCGACCGCTGGCACTACACCTACGACCCTCTCGGCCGCCGCACCTCAAAACAGCTCCTCCAAGACGATGGCACGGTCACCGAGGACATTCACTTCGCCTGGGACACTACTCGCCTGGTTGAACAAACTACCTCGGATGGAACAGCGACGACCTGGGACTACGCGCCCGGAACCGACCGCCCGATATCCCAATCCACCCACCAGGGACCTGAAGCCGTTCCGCATAACACCCACTCACCCCTTGCGTTCTCCGACACCACCCCCCAGTCCGAATACGACACCCGGTTCCACGCGATCATCACGGACCTGGTCGGCACGCCCACCGAACTAGTCGCGCCCGACGGCACGCTTGTTTGGCAACTCCGCACCACCGTCTGGGGCACGCCTCTGCCCGCACCACAAAACGACATGGAGTGCCTGCTCCGTTTCCCCGGCCAATACGCAGACCCGGAAACCGGCCTAAGCTACAACCACTTCCGCTACTACGACCCGGAAATCGCCCGCTACATCACGCAGGATCCCCTCGGTCTCAAACCGGCATCCAACCCCGGCGCCTACGTGCACAACCCGTACACATGGAGCGACCCTCTCGGCCTCGCGCCCAAGTGCCCTGTAGCGAAGGCCAAGGCTGCCGTGGACAAGATCATCGAGCGCGCCCAAGAGGGCAAGCCGAGAAAGTCCACCAACTACCATCCACATTTCGACAACGACGAACGAGTCTTGGAGATCCTGAAGAACCCGGACGCGGTATACCTATCCGAAGGAAACCGCGGAAATCTCATTTTCAGGCAAGGCGATGACATCGTGGTCACAAAGGGGGCAGGTGCTGGCGCAGGCGATGTCATCACCGGCTACGGCCCATCCGGAGTCAAGGGCGAATCCGGAGCCGAAGCGCTGGGCGGATCACCTACCGATCCCGGACACCCGGTAACCCATGACGACATCGTGAACGGTAAAATCCCAGACACCAGGGGCGGCCACATGGCACCCGCCAAGCAGATCCGATGAGGCGACATTCATGGTGAGGTTCTCCGTCGGCGACACCGTGAACGCTGAAACCACGCGAAACCCGCTGACATTTACTCCACGATTCGACTTCATCGATCTTCAGGTAATCGTCGCGGGGTATACGAGCCCGAACGAGCGCGAGCAGCAGCTGGCCCACACCTTCGGCAGCATGCAGTGGCTGTGGTCGGAGAATGACGAGTTCCGGTTCGACCAGGGCAGCCGGGAGCTGTCCCACGCAACGTTCTACGTGCCCCGGGAATCCGCTCCCTCCCCCCTCTGCCACCATGCGCCCCACATGCCACAGAGACTGCCCGGCGGGCTGCGTACGGACACCACGCAGAACTTCGCCCTCCCCCAGGCAAGGATCTTCTGCTGCGACCCTGAAGCGTCCGAGTTGCGGTGCTACCGGGACCTCAGTGCTCTCGACGGAGGGCCGGACGCCCTGATCGGCATCGCCCCCGACGTGAGCCTCCTCATCAAGGAAGGCGAGGTAGCCGGCTGGAGCCTCACCGATCCCGCGCGGTATCTGACAGATGGTTTTGCAGACCCTGAGGCCACGCCGCCCTCTCACACCACCCGGCTCCGGCTGGCCGAGTGTCTCAACCTGGTCACCGCGCCGCTCATCGACGAGGCCATGGACCAGGACGCAGACACCTGGCGCAGGCTCCGGGCAATCGAGCACGCCCTACACGACCAACAGGACGACCGGAACCGCGCGACCATCATGCACCGGGTCATCAGTCGTCTGATCGAGGACTACGATTCCTAATAGGACTCCGTTATTCTCGGGCTCCTTCACGCGCCCTGTGCCATTCAGAAATGCGTCGCTGCAGATCGCAGGGGGACTAGCGGGGCCTGTGGGTGCCGGGAATTATGTCACCCGGCTGACCTGCTGCTTCGAATCTGCCCAGATCTCGGGAGCGGCGAGCCGTTTTGAGGCAGCGTGCTGGTCGTGGTGATACGGCTGATCTACCTGCTCGCCTGCCAAGCCTTCCGATGGCTTGCCCTGCTCGCCCGCTCGAATACCTGGAAGGACGCAGAGTTCTTGATGCTCCGGCATCAACTCGCCTGAAGGGTGTCAATATTCCATTTAGGCCGCTGAGCTGGGCCTTTCGTGTGGATAGTGAGGCAGCCGGGGTGACATGGCGTGGTACTCGTTGAGCAGTCCGCCAAGTATCTGGCGGCGCCTGACCGCGACAGCGGGCAGGGGGATGACGTTCAGGGCATCGTCGGGTGCTCGTAGGCCAAGGCTTCGGCGGGCCCGCCCCGTGTAGTAGTGCTCGGCGTACTGGTCGAGGACCGTACGCAGGTGTCGTTCACCGGTGATCAGGAGTCGGTCGGTGCATTCGGCGCGAGCTGTACGTATCCATCGTTCGGCGAACGCGTTTAACCGGGGACTTTGCGGCGGAGTCGGTATGACGGCTGTGCCGTTGCCGGCGAAGACGTCGTCGAACGCGGCTGTGAACTTGCTGTCCCGGTCCCGTATGAGGAACCGGAAGCACTCGGCCCTGTCGCCGAGTTCCATGAGCAGATTGCGGGCGAGTTGAGTGACCCATGTGCCGGTCGGGTGGGCGGTGACGCCCAGGACGTGAACGCGCCGGGTGGCGATCTCCATGATGAAGAAGACGTAGAGGCGTTTGAGGAAGACGGTGTCCACGTGCATGAAATCGCAGGCGAGCAGCGTGTGGGCCTGTGAGCGCAGGAACGAGCGCCAGGTCTGCTGCGAGGCACGCTGCAGTGCGGGCGGTAGACCGGAGCGGCGCAGGACGCGCCGGATCGTGGCGGCGGCCACCCGATGGCCAAGCCGCCGCAGCTGACCTTGAATCCTGACGTACCCCCAGGTCGGGTTATCTCGCGCCAAGCGCTGGATGAGCACGACCGTCTCTTCCGGCAACGGTGGCCGACCGGGGCCGACCGCCGTCTGGCGCCACTTCCAGCGCACCAGACGCCGGTGCCAGGCCAGCAGCGTCCCCGGGGTGACCAGCCGATCGCGGCGCAAGGCGGATGGCAGGTGCCGCGCGAGAGCGGAGAGCACGGCACGATCAGCCCACGAAAACCGCGGCCGCTCGACCTGCCGGCGAAGCACAGCGACCTCATGACGAAACACGAGGATCTCAGCATTGTTCGCGGCGGTCGAACGGCCCAGCAAGAGCAAGCAGCCCAGCAGTCGAGAGAAGATCAGGTAGAGCAGTCGCAGACCCACAATCATCGATCATGCCCACCCGTAGACGACCGCAAAGCCACAGGTCAACCACCGTACGGAAATAAAGACACCCTTCAGGGCTCACCACGCTACCCACCAAGACGCGGGCCTCCGAACGCCGCATCGCGCTACCCGCCCGCTGCGTCCACTCGCTGAAACTCCTCCCCGAACAGCAGCAGCGCGAGCGCGAGGCAGCAGGCACCGCGTGGCAACCCAACGGGCACGTCTTCAGCACCGCGCAGGGCGGATCGATCGACCCGACCAACCTCACCCGCGCCTTCACCACGCTCCTCCGCAAGGCCGGCCTCCGCCGCATCCGCTTCCACGACCTCAGGCACTCGACCGCGAGCCTCCTTCTGGAGCAGGGCGTCGAACTCGTCGTCACCAAGGAACTCCTCGGCCACGCCCACATCGGCGTCACCGCCACCGTCTACGCCCACGTCCGACTCCGCCTCCAGCGCGACGCCATCGACCTCCTCGGCCGCGCCCTCGACCACCCCTGATACACGCACGGCAACGGCGGCGGACACCAGGTGTCCGCCGCCGTTGCCGTCATCTACTGCCGTCAAGCCGCAGAACGGCCCCTATAGGCGACACCGACAGGGGCCGCATCTTTGCGCTTGGATGCGTAGTGAATCGGAAGCCTAAATCGGCTCGCCCGCCACTCCGCTGAATCCGACGAGGCCGTTCCTCTTCGCCATGTCAAGAATCTCAGGGAGATAATCCAGTTGGCGAACCGAGAGGGTCAGGAGGACGTACTTTCCGGCGTCATCCGGTTCCTCTTCCAGGTCGAATCGGGATGGCTCCAGAACGTCGTCAACATCTGGCCACCTAGTCAGCAACTCCTCCCGGAACCGCAATACATCAGGGCTCACGACAAGGTCACTGGTGTCGCCCTCGGCAAGGTTGTCGAAGACTTCCTCAGGGTCCCCGGCAGAGCGCTTCCAGAAGGCGAAGTCGCTACTCACAGGCCATCCTCTCAGGTTAGGGGTTGCAGATTGGACACTCTGTACCGCGCCGGACGACCGAGGTTTCAAACCCGTACGTCTTCGCTAGCCATTCATCCTTCCTTCGCTGACCCCTGGTGTAATTCGATTTATTCACCTTCACCTCATAAAGGTGAATGTTTCCGTCTGAGTTCCTGACTGCGATATCCACTTGGCGCCTACCGTAAGGGGTCCACAAATCAAGTCCATTTCCGTAGCTTTCGCTGTAGATATCAGACTTGTTGTAGAATTTCTCAAACGTCTCCGTCATTTCATCGACACCGGCAGCGCCACGGGCTTTGTCATGCGGGCGAATGCCGCAGTTGCTGTTGTGAACCAGGACCGGCGTAGCCCCCGCCAGCACATAGTACGTGTGGATTCCGCTGACTGTGAGGTCGTAGGTGCGTTGCGGCTTCGTGAAGTGGCGCACGGAGGTGACCGTCACGGCCTTGCCCTTGTCCGTGCGGAGCCGCATGCCGGTGATGACGTCGCCGGCGTCCACCCAGCGGGCCTCGCTCGTTACCCAGAACGGGTGGGTGTCGGTGGCGATGATCGACGCGGGTCGGTCACCGGTCTTCACTGTGAGGTCGGTGAAGTCCTTGTCATCGTTGGTGACGATCGTCGCAACGACCGGGCGAGCCTCGCTCTTCCCGGTTTCGGGATCGGTGGCGAGGACCTTATCGCCGACCTTGATGTCCTTGATGTCACTGTGGCCGCCGTCTGCGAGCTCGACCTGCGTTTCTTCGGTGAAGCTGTGGCACTTCTCGACCGCCTTCTCGGCTGCGTCGACCGCGTCGTCGGCCTTCTTCTCGGCCTTCCGTGCCTTCTTCCAGATCTTGACGCCCTTGAGGGCCTTCCCCGGGCCCGGCAGATCAGCGGCAGCCCATAGACACCCGGAGAGTTTGAAGTCTCCGCACTTCTTCCATTCCGATGTGTCCGGGCCGAAGAAGTCCACCGCCAGTTTTAAGACACTGAACAGTCCCGTGCCGGCTTTCTCATCGTGATAGGGGCCGGGCACAGGTGGAGGTCCCGGACTCGGCGCGGGCGTCGGGTAGGAAGCTGAAGTGGACGCCGTGCCCCCACCTCCACCTCTGCTGCCTCCGCCACCGCCGCCACCATGGTGCCAACCACCACCGCTGGGGTAGTGGTTCTCCGGTGGGGCGTCTTTACCTGCGTCTCCGCCGTTGGTCGGCATGCAGTGCCCGTTGCCGGGGTCTACGCAGAGGCCCGTGGGGTCCGAGTCAGTGACCGGATTCTGGTTGGCATAGCTGTAGCCGTTGAGGGACTGCCCCTGGTCGGGAGTGAGGAGCGGGTCGAGGCTGATGAATTGGCCCGTGACGGGGTCGTATTCGCGGGCGCCGATGTGGGTGAGGCCGGTGACGCTGTCGGCCGGCTTGCCGAGGAACGCCTTGTCGTCCGGCCATGTGGTGGGCTTGGTACCGCGCGGAGCGCCGAAGGGGGTGGTGTAGCGCTTGGTGACCGCGCGGGTGCTGACGTCGACGGCCAGGGTGCCGGTGCCGTGGTGGTCGGCGGCGAGGAAGGTCAGCTTCGTGGCGGACTGGCCCTTTGTGCCGGTGCGCTCCGCGATGGTCTGCCCGGCGCCGGTGTAATAGCGGGTGCCGGTCAAGGTCTTCGCCGAGCCCCGGGCAGTGAGACGGACCTCGGTGGCGCCCAGGTAGAGGACCGTGTCCCCGTCAGCCGTCGTGGCACGGCGGATGAGGAGCTCGCCGTCGGCGTCGTAGAGGTATCCGGTCTCCGTGGCCGCCTTCCCGCCCTTCGCCGGTTCTGAGGAGGCCGCGAGTCTGCCTTCGGTGTTCCAGGCCAGGGTCTGTTCGGCCTGGGTGCCCGGCCGTGTGGTCGTGTTGCCTGCGGCGTCGTACGTGTACGCGGCAGTGGCGGGTGGTGTGCTTCCCGGCTTGGTCGTGCGGGTCCCGGCCAAGGGGTGCGGCTGCCCCTTGGCCGTGCCGTATGCGTAGGTGGTCGTCGTATCGCCCGCCACCGCGTGCTGGGTCTCGGATTCCCGCTGGCCCGCCACGTTGTAGGTGTAGGACGTCCAGTACGGGGCAGCGCCGCCGAGATTCGCAGTGGTCCGGCCAGAATCCGCGCAGTCCGCCGCCTTCGGTGTCCACGCCTCGGCCAGGCGCCGATAGCCGTCGTAGCCGAAGCACTGGTAGTCGGCCTTGCCGGTGCCGCCGAGGTTGGTGCTGTCGAAGATCGACGTCACGTTCCCGGCGTCGTCCTGCGTGTACTTCAGGTCCTGCAGCAGGTATCCGTAGGTCTCATCACGTGTGAAGCCGCGTGTCAGGCGTCGAGTCCCGTCCTCGTACTCATAGCTCGTGTACAGCTTCTTGCTGTCCGAGGCGGGGGATGTTCCCAGCTCCAACTGGCGCAGGTCCCCGACGGGGGAATAGACGGTGTCCAGCAGATAGCTGGAAGCGCCCGTAGCGGTGAGCTGCTGGCCGGTCGCGTTGTATGTGTAGGAGACCGACTCGCCCGACAGCCCGCCCACGGCCGGCTCTCCGGTCTTCTTGACCGTGCCATCGAGTCCGTAGTCGGTGGAGAAGGCCAGCGTGGAAGGTACGCCGGCCTGTACGAGCGGATCGTTCCCTGGCAGGAGGAGCTGGGACCCGGTCGGCTGGTACAGACTGTTGTATTTCGTGATTTTGCGGGTGTACGCCTTGCCGTCGACACCGCCTTCATAGCGGGTCGCCGAGTCCTGCTGCCCCTTCGCGAGGGTGTCGAAGGTCCAGGACGCCAGCTTGTTGGCGGCCGTCTTGGAGGACTGCCACATGCCGGTTTTGCGGCCGAGTTCGTCGTACTCGTACAGCAGGGTGTTCTTGTTCGCGTCGTCCGTGGAGGTGATGTGGTCGAGCTCGTCGTAGTGCGTGGACGTCTTGCCCCTGTCGGGGTCGTCAGCCGTGCTCAGCCGGCCGAACAGGTCGTAGGTGTACGTCCATGTGGCGTTGTCCGGGCCGACGATGGTCTTCTGGTCGCCGTCCGGTGTGTAGGTGAACTTCGTGCTCGTGTACTTGGTGCCGGTCGGGCTGGTGCCCGAGTACTCACGGCGCTCGGTGACCCGGCCCAGGGCGTTGGTGACCTCGGCGACGGCTGACCCGCCCGCCGGGGCGGTGGTCGCGGCGGTATCGCCGGTGTAGGTGGTCGTCGTGGTCCAGCGGTCGGCGCCGCGGACCTTGGTGACCGCCTGGACCGGGCGGCCGGCGCCGTCATACGTCGTGTCGGTCTGTGTGGGCGCCTGACCGCCGTCGGTTTCCACCGCCTCGCCCGACGGCCCGTTCTTCTCGTCCCAGATGTCGGCTTGAGAAGAGACGGGCAGACCACGGTCGTCGTACAACGTCTGCGAGATGACCCGCCCGCCGACCGGCGAGGGCTCCTGGATCTGACGGGGGCGCAGCAGGCTGTCGAAGATTTCGTAGGTGGTGTTGTATCCGGAGCCGTCGCCCTTGAGTGTGCCCGTGGAAATCCACGGGAGGGATGCGTTGGTGACCTTGTAGCCGTATACGTAGTTGGGCTTCTCCTCGAGGTCACTGGACCGGTTGGGCAGCCACACCTTGGTCACCCGGCCGAGGCTGTCGTACTCGGTCTTGGTGATCTTCTTGTTGGGGTCGGTGACCTTGAGCGGCGAACCCCGCGCCGGATCGACCGTGGTGAGGGTCGTGAAGCCCTTGGCATCGGCGGTCACGGTGGAGGTCAGCGGACCGGCCGTCTCGGGCGTGTAGGCGGTGGTGGTGTTGGTGCGGTCGAGAGCGTCCTTGACAGTCTTCGGTCGCCCCAGCGTGTCGTAGGTGGTGGTCTCGACCTTCTGCCAGCTGGGGTCGTTGGTGTCGGCGTAGCCCTTGGCACGGCCGGTCCAGCGGATTTCTCCCCGGGTGGGGGTCTGGTCCTCCGACCAGGTGGTGCTGTCGTACGCGGTGGCGACATCAGAGACGACGTCACCGCGGCGGGAGGAGTCAGCGGGAAGATCGAGGTCAGCGGCCGTGACCGAGCACTTCCGCGACACGGTCTGGGCGCGCGCGATCAGTGAGCTGATGCCCGCCTTGTCGTTGCGTGCGTACCAGTTGCGGGTGCATGTCTCGTCACCGCTGACCGCGTCGTCACCGCTGTCCTCGACGGTGGCGGGCATGCCGAAGTCGTCGTAGGTGGTGGTCTGGGTGCGGACCCGGTCCACCGGGCTGATGCCGCTGGTGATTCTGGTGCGATCGTGGGTGGCCCTGGTCCGAACGTAGTATGCCTCGGTGTCCGCGTAGGACTTGTGCTGGGTGGCGGTGCGCTTGGACCACGGGTCGCTGATGCTGCCGGACACCTCGGCGTCGCCGTTGTAGGTCACCGACTCACGTGTGAACCCGGCGTACGGGTCGGAGTCGGTGATCTCGGCGGCCGTGATTCCCGTGACCGTGACCGTCTTCCGCTTGTCCGGGTCGACGCCCTTGCCGTCGGGTCTCAGTACGCGGTCGCCGTCCATGCCGCGCAGGTAGACGGTGACGGTCCTGGACTGCGTGCTGTCGCCGGCGCCGGTTCGGTGGATGACCTTGCCGTAGCCCCGCCACTCGGACCAGGTACGTTGCTTCGCCGGCGTCATCGGGTCGTCGTTGTAGTGCCAGGCCGCGCCTCCCTCGTACGTGTAGGAGTGGGCAACGGCTTCGGAGCCGCCCTTGGGGTCGGTGGTCCGCACACCGGCCACCGGATACTTCTGGAACCAGTCGAGCTGCGGGTCGGCCGCACCGTTGGGTGACCAGTAGACCGGGAAGCAGCGCTTGGTGTTCTCATCCGCCTTCGGCATCGTCCGGCCCGCGACGCAGTCGGCTTCCGCGTAGTCGACGACGGTCTGGGCGCCGGCCTCGGAGGTGATGGTCTTCACCCGCGGCTTTTCCAGCGACAGAATGTCGTCCGTCGCACCGTCCACACGGTTCGTGAGCCAGGTGTGAGTGAACTTCACCGGGTCCAGGGAGATGTCACTGCCGCGCTTTCCGGTGCGCTTGATCTCGTCCAGCCACAAGGACTGATCGGACGAGTCGCCCGTGTCACCCGGGTCGAGATAGGTCTGCTCGAGCGCCCAGGAGTCGGCGGGTTCGTAACCGGGTGTGGGAGCGTCCGCGTTCCAGAAGTAGGTGGTGATGTCCCTCAGGCGCTTGCGCGTGAAGAAGGAAGGGCCGACGTTGCCGGTGCACTTGTCACCGTCGTTGCACACCGCGTCGAAGGGCACGTCCGGCCAGTTGTCACGGTGATCCTCGTTCAGCGAGTCGCAGCCGGTGCCGGAGGCCACACAGCGTTCCGCGACGGTGAACGTGACCTTGTTCGAGGCAGAAGGGGTCGCGGAGAACAGAGCATCGGCGCGCTGCCCGTAGCGGATCTCCTTGAGATAGCCGCCGCGTACGTAGTCGGTGCCGGGGTCGTCCTTGCCGTTCTTGGCGTAGTTGTTGTGCTCGGCGTTGTACCAGTACGTCATGGCGTTGTTGTGGGTGTCCTCGACGTAGTCGAGGTTCCAGCGCCACGCCTGCTTCTTGTCGCGCTCGCCGAAGGACGAGCCCGAGGAGTAGCCGGGCTCTCCCTCGTCGTCGCCGAAGACCGGCACGGTCCAGACCGACTCCGTGCGGTCGTCCGCGGCCGCGCCGTCCAGCTTGTTGAGTCCGAAGACGTACTTGGTGCCGTCGCCCGTGGTGACGGTCCAGTACTCGCCGTTGTCGTCGCCGTTGTCGGCACCGGTGGAGTGCTGGACGGTGGAGGCGTCGTCGTTCTTCAGCCGCCACGTGCCGCTGGTGTCGTCCTTCACCAGTTCCGTCGCCTTGCCGTTGAGCACGAGCGAGGCGTTGTCGTACTTCCAGCACAGATCGAACTTGTCGTCCTGTCCGTCGTCGTTGCAACTGCCGTACTTGCGCTCGATGTACGACGAGGTGAGGTCGAATCCCTCACCGATCCAGGAGCCCTGGTTGTTGGTGTTCGCCGTTCGTCCGTCGACGCTGCCGGAGTCGTACGAGATCGACAGATCCGGTGCGGGCCCGGCCGCTGCGGGAGGCATGCCCAGCGGATACGTCCAGGTGAAGGAGCCCGAGGACCCACCCGCCTCCCACGTGGACGAGGCGGAAAGCGGCGTCGCCTTGTAGTCGCCACCGCCGGACTTGGCGGCGGCGGCCACTGCGAGGACCTTCACCTCGCCGCCCGGCTTCGCGGCGAAGGTGAGCGGTGTGGAGAGCTGCTCCTTGTGCCGCTTGTTGACCGCCCGAAGAGGGCTCTGCGTACGGCAGCCGGCCTTCTGTGGCGTCGTCAGCGCGCACGCCGGGAGCTGCAGAAGGGTCAGGCGTCCTGCCCAGTCACCGCCGTATGCCGCGGCGAAGTCCGCGTAGCTGATACCGAGCTTCGTATTTCCGCCCTTGGCCGAGGCGACGGCCTTGAGGAGGACGCCTTTGACCCCGGCCTTCCGGGCTCGGCCTTGATCCATCACCTGGATGCTCAGGCTGGGAGTGGCGTGGGCCGTGCTGCCCTGAGCTTTCCTGCCCGCCGTACCGAGGGTGATGGGCAGGCCGCCCGGCCGGGCCGTGGCCGAGCCGCTGCCGGATACCGCCAGGCGCGCGGTACCGGCCTTCGGCCAGGTCACCTTCCTGGCCTGGTCGCGGCGCGCCGCCTCGGCGGCCGAGCGGTCTGCCGCCTCGCTCTCCTTCACCAGAGCGGCAGTCCTGCGGTCCGTCTTCGGGGAGAGGGGTATGACCTCGTCCGTCCGCGGGGCCTCCAGCTTGGGCCTGCCGAGCCCTTTGGCTTCTGACTCGAACGTGACCGGTGACAGCAGTCCCGGCACCAGCGACAAGCCGGCCACCGCGGCGACGCGCCCCAGCCAGCGGCCTCTCCACGCTCTACCTCTGACTGATAAGACACCACGGGCCCACACGATCCGTTTCACTCCCCGTCCCCATCGCGTGCGGTCCGCACCGCGCTCGTTGTCCCACCTCGTCGGCCGTCCGTCACGGCGGCCGGGTATCACGAGTTCTCCAGTGGTCCGGCATCCAGGACCTGCGAGCGAATCTGCTCGGCGCTCATGGCTCCCGCCCAGATCCTCAGCTCCTCCACGGCCCCGGGCAGATAGTGGGCCGTGCTGCCGCTCCCAGTCCCCCGGCCCAGGGCCAGCTCACCGGTGCCTTGCTGTTCGGCCGTGAAACCGGCCCGGTCCAAAGACGCCTGGTCGGAATCCCCGACATACAGGTGCACTTTCCCGTACCGGGTCTCGGTCTTCTCCGGGTCGGCCGGGTCGGTCCATTCCCATGCCTCCTGGGCGTCGAAGGTCCCCGTCACCTGCACCCAGGTGTCCAACTCGGCGTTTTCCTCTCCGGGTACGGAAGCGCTCTGGGTCGCCTTGCCGGTGCCATCGACGCTTGTCCGGGTGAAGCGCCATCGATAGGTGTCTTCCGCGGGCTTGGTCACCCACAGCGCCCAGGACGATTCGGTGCCCGTCCGCTGCCCGGTCACCTGGGCTTCATAGCCGATGGGCTTGCCGGAGAGCTTGGCGCTGTCGAGGCGTACGCGAGCCGAGGCCGTGAAGGAACCGTTCTCGTCGAGCACCGGCCCGGTCGTGGAGGCGTAGCCGGAGGTACCGTCCAGGAGAAGCGCGTTGTCGTCTTCGTTCAGTGTGGCCCCGGTGGAGGACAGCTTCATCGCGGCTGCCGGGTAGGGAGTGCCTTCGGTGATCTCCATTCCCTTTGCCGTGGAGGCATCCCACATGGCCACCAGTTCGTTGGGCGGCGCCTCGCTTCCCATCAGCCGGGCCTCTGTGCGGATCTCGTCCGCGGTCAGCACGCGCTGCCAGAGGGCCGTCTCGTCGATGCGGCCGTGGAAATACTCACCGTACGTACCACCCACCTTGGACCGGCCGAACTGCAGGCCACGGTTCGCGGTCCACGGCTCGTAACCGGCCGCCGCTTTCGACAGCACCACAGGGTCGCCTTGTGGCCGCCCGTTGACGAACAACTGGATGGTGTCGTTCGACTTGTCGGTATCGCCCTTGGTGTCGAAGACTCCGGCCAGATGTGTCCAGACCTTGAGCGGAGGGTTCTGCGCGTTGGCGAAGGAGCGGATGTATGTGGGGTCGTTGCGGTCCTTGTCCGTACGGTTGAAGATCCACTTCTTGTACGTGGAGGAGTAGTACAGGGTGAAGCCGGAGCCGTCCTCTCCCGGCTCGGTCAGCACCACCCTGTTCTCGGTGGCGTCGGTGAGGTACGCCCAGGTCGAGACGGTGAATGAGTCCTGGGTGTTCACTGCCGCCGTGGAGGTGGCGGCATACCCGCTGGTGGCCGAGGAGTCGTTCAGCCACAGCGAATAGTCGGCGTCGCCCCGCCGCCCGAAGGTCGACCAGCCCGTTCCCGCCTCGTCGTAGAGGGTGGCGTCATGACGGGTCCCCTCCGTGGCACTGTCGACGGCCTTGGTTACACCGGAACCCGGTGCCCCGTCCGCGAAGTGCCATCGGCCTACGGGGCCTGCGGCCGGCGCCACGGCGAAGGTGAACTCCGCGGGAGTACCCCAGCGATTGCGTACGTCCTTGGCCTCCACGGACAGCACCTGGGTCCCGGACAGTGGCGGAGTGACATTCAAGGTGACCCGCGCTCCGGCGCTCTGTTTGGTGTTCGCGGCCGTCGTGGTCAGTAACCGCCAGCGATAGCCCGTGATGTCCGTATCGGCGGCGTTCGGCTTGACGGAGAACGTGCCGGACACACCAGGGCCACCCATCCCCACACACTGGTTCGGCAGGCACTCGGTGTAGGGCTTGCCCGCCGTGATCTGCGGTGCCTTCGGCGCGGTGGAGTCGATCTTCAGGTAGCACCAGGAGGAGTAGGACGAGAACAGATCACCCGACTTGCCGCTGTAAGCCCAGTGCGACTGCGTCCGCGCCTTGTAGCGGTACAACCCACCGTCGGCCCGGTCCGTTGTGCGCATCTTCTCCAAAGTGCCGTCCGGGTCCCAGCCGCTGTCCGGCCGGTAGCCGCTCCACACCTTGTCCCATGCCCCGTCGTCCTGTTTCCGCTCCATCCAGAACTCGGCCTGGAGCGAGCCCTTGTCCTCGCCGCTCTTCGGTTGCGTTCTCGTCTGGACGCGTGCCTGGACCATCGGATCCTTGCGGGTGACGACCAGCGGATCCGAGGAGGACGTCTTGCAGTAGCCGGAGGTCCCGTCCCCTGGAATCACTCCCACCGAGGTGGGCACACCGGGTCTGGGAACGTAGGTGACCTTCAGGGTCGCGTTGTCCTCGAATCGCTTCCATGCGGTGGCGTCGCTTTCGTCCTTCGCACGCAGCATCAGCGTGAGCCGAGAGATCTTGCCGTCAGCGAAGGACCTGACCGTGCTCGCGAGGTTCTCGTCCGACTCGTCCGGGTTGTCGTTGAACTCGATCCACGCGTCGGGCTGTTCCGGACTGCAATTCTTGCCCCGCCCGGCGGAGACATAGCGGTCGCCCATCTGATCGAGTTGCCTGGGTCCCGGCCAGCGTGTGCCCTCGGAGATGTTGTCGGTGCGCTCCAAGTCCACCCAGTGCGGATCGCAATCGAATGACCATGTCTCGTGAGCGCGGAAGGTCGCATCCAGCACGTACTTCCCGACGAGCTTCGATGGCGCGAACTCGAAGTACATCCGGTCCACGTAGCCGGCCCCGCAGTAGTAGCCGTTGGCGCTGCCGCACTTGCCGACCCCGAGGCTGCCGTCGAACTGCCAGAATCTGTCACCGTCGGACGAGAGCTTGGTGCGCTCCGAGGCGCCGAGGCCGACTGGCGGATCGATATAGACCGGGTAGACAGTCTTGTCGCCGCGCAGCAACCCGAGATCCGGCTTCACGATCACCGCACCGTCCCGCACTGTTACGGGCAGTACTGCGCTGGCATCACCATCGCCGGGCCGCGTTTGCGGACCTCCCTCCTCCGGCGCCGTCGTCACCAGGGCTTTCGGGGCTTTCGGACCGTCCGCGGCGAGGCCCTCGGCGTCTCCGGCCGAGTCCCACATCTGACCGGCCGGGCCCTTGAACACCGCGTTGCCGTCATCGTCCATCGCACGCAGCCCGCCACCCGCGCCGGGAGCGGCCTCAAGCCCGACCCCGGAAACCGACAGCTTGATCTGCTCAAGGTCGGGATTGGTGGCCGCCTGAGCCGTCCGCACGACGAGAACCTGTCGATAGCCCTCTGCCGTCGCTGTCAGCTGAAGGTCCACTCCGTCCAGCACATCCGGATACGTGGCAGTGGACCCGTCCAGCCTCGGCGCAGGAAGCTGCCGCCCAGGCCATGAAAGCCGAATCGTCTTACCCGCCGTTCCCAGACGCAGGAGGTCCTTGGCGTCACCGCCCCCGGAGAACGCCAGGTCGACCACCACACTCCTGGGCCCGACACTGCCGTCGGAGCGGCGCTCCAGCGTGGCGTCCACATCACGCCATGATCCGTCGTCCGCTCTCACTCGCTGCGGGACCGAGGACTGCTCCAGCGTGAACGTCCCATCCGGGTTTGCGAACGTCTGCGAGTACTCGGCTCGCTGGGCAGTCACCTCCACGGGCTCGCCCGACGCAGCTGCTCGCTCCGACGCACTCATCGCCTGCGCCCCGGGTAACGCACCCGCAGGTGCAACCGGTAACAAGACCAGTGATACGGCGACGATCGCCGCGGCAGACGCCCCCGCGACGGCGCGACGCGCCGCACTCATCCCACCGCCGCGCACGCGACGACTCCACCTCAACCCCACAGTCCCCACCCCGGAGTCACAGAATCTTCATATGTGCGGCGAAGTAGATCCAACATAAAGGCACAGCGTCAAGAGTGATCCGTGTGCCTCATGGTGCCTGGAGCGATTTCAAGCTACCCAGCGCCCATACGAGAAGCCTTCGGCTGACCACCACACCTCTTCGCACGAGCGACATGTTTGATCGTGTAGGAGCACGCGCGGAACTGATGGACACTGGGGCGTGACGGTCCGCCGCGCGATTGGTCTACGTGTGCGTGGCCTGCATGTTCATGGCGCTGCGCCTGAGGACCGCCCTGCCATCTCGATCGGCCCGAGCCGCTTGGCACTCTATTCCCTGACCGTCGCATTCAACCTGTCCACACAAACGCCGACTGGCCCACGCCGCACTTGTCGCCACGCTGGGAAGCCGCCAGATACGTCCTCGCCCCCGGCAACACTCGCAAGCGCGTCCGCGTCTACGGCACAAGCCGGAAGGAAGCCCTGGGCAAGCTCACCGAGAAGATCGCCGCGAGCAACCTCGGACTGCCCGTCGCAGTATCCGACTGCACCGTGAGCGACTACCTGACGTACTGGCTGAACAGCATCACCGTCCACCAGGTCCGGGAGAACACCCACACCCGCTACGCCGCCTGCATCCGTCTCCACCTCATCCCCGGCCTCGGCGCGAAGAAGCTCGCCCGGCTCCCCGCCCGCGACGTCCGCACCTTCCTCGACCACCTCCGCGTCGCCTGCCAGTGCTGCGTACATGGACGGGACACCGCCCGGCACTCCTGCTGCGCCATCGGCCAATGCTGCAACAAGCGGCTCTCGCCACTGACCGTGACCTACGTCCACTCGGTCCTCAAGTCCGCACTTGAGCACGCCGTCCGCGAAGACGACCTACCCCGCAACGTCGCCCGAAACGTCAAGACCCCCGCGCCCCGCCCCCGGCGCTTCAAGCCCTTCACCGCGAGCGAGGCCCGGCAGTTCCTCCAGGCCGCCAGCGGCGACCGGCTTCACGCGCTGTACGAACTCGCCCTGCGCACCGGCCTCCGCAAGGGCGAACTCCTCGGCCTGCACTGGGAAGACCTCGACCTCGGCGCGGGAACCGCCGCCATCCACCGCTCCCTCCAGCGCACTCACACCGGCGGCCTGACCATCCTGCACACCAAGACCCGCGCCTCTGAACGCCGTATCGCGCTGCCCACCGAATGCATCAACTCTCTCAAAATCCACCAGGAGCGGCAGCAGGAAGATCGTCAGGCTGCGGGATCACGATGGGCGGACAACGGTCTGGTCTTCACCACCCCGGTCGGCAGGCCCTTCGATCCCACCAACCTCTCACGCCGTTTCCGCCACCTCCTCGAACGCGCCGGACTTCGAGTGATCCGCTTCCATGACCTCCGGCACTCGACCGCCACCCTCCTCCTGGAGCAGGGCATCGACCTCGTCGTGATCAAGGAGCTGCTCGGCCACGCCCACATCGGCGTGACGGCCGGCGTCTACTCCCACGTCCGACTCCGCCTCCAGCGCCAAGCCATCGACAGCCTCGGCGACGCTCTCAGCCCTGGCAGCGACGACCCCGGCTTCCCACCCGTCGTCCGCTGACGTTGCCGTCACCGTTGCCGTCAAACGCCCGTAGAGGCCCCGCTGGAAAACTCCAGCGGGGCCTCTACATTTCAATCTCTATCGCCTTCGAAGGCACGTTACCTACTCCGACGAGATTCGCTGGATAACTGGGTTTGCCGACAATCCAGGAATCTCTGTAACCAACCGCGAATACGCTTGCCGAAGGAATCGAAGAACTTCACCCACGAGCTCTTCACGTCCCACGGCTCCGTGCATTGGATGCTTCGATGAACTCACCGCAACCAGATCGCCATCTTGACGCAGATGAATCACCTCTTCACTTTCAGTGAAACCGAATGCGGCATCTTCACCTGACGAGATGCGCTTGACTGCACCAGAGAGAGACAAGGCCAGATCGACGAGAGTCACAAATCTCTTCTTTGAGACGATCTCAAGGTCGCCAACCATCAGTTCGAAATTCACCCCGAAGTACTTGTAGCGGAGGTCCATTTCGCTGATCGCGGCCGGATCGCCCTGCTTGGCAGCGTCCCAGGTCTTGGTCCAGGCTGAACCCGGCTCCGGGAGGTAGAAGGAGAGTTGAATCACGCTTTTCCTCACTTGCTACTCACTTAGTACGGAAACGCCGTCACGACTTTTCCGTCGTTAACGATTACGCGGACACCGGTTAGCTCGCCTCCACCATTCGCCGGGCCCGCCCTCCCGACGGGGGTTCCGAAATCCCACTCGTAGATTTGACCAGGCCGCGCCTCGCCTGTGACAGGGTCCGGCGTATTGGGCTTCGGCGTTCCCCGGTTGATAGTGTCGGCTATTCGCTGGCGAACGTGCTTTGCCTTACCGGTGAAGATCCCAGCGGCATCGTCCACCAGTGCACCTCCAGGCCGGTGATGGCAGGGTGATGACATCGCCTCGGTGACGCCATGATCAGCCACCTAAGACGCCAGGCGTCGGCACCTCCACGGTGGAGTTAACTCTCCCCCCACGGAGGTGAGCACAATGACTTCTCAGTCTCCTGAACGCGGCCGGGTGTACCGGCGTTGTGGCTGCCGTCGCCCCGGCGGCCGACAGTATGGTGCCCGCTGCCCCAAGCTCCACGATGGTTCAAGGCACGGCTCTTGGGCTTTCGCTGTCGACCTGCCCTCGGCCGACGGCAAGCGCCATCCGCTCTGCCGTAGCGGATTCGCCACTCAGAAGGCCGCCGAGACAGCGCTCGAGCGAGCCCTGGAGTCCGAGCACACTGGCCTGGACCGGAGTGAGGATCTCACCCTCGCCACGTATCTGGCCGAGTGGCTGCGCCTCAAGGAGAAGGCGCTCAAGCCCACCACGTTCGCCCGCTACCGCGATCACGTGCACGCGGACCTCATCCCGGCCTTCGGCCGACTGCCCCTGACTCATCTGCGGGCCCGGCACATCACCGCCTGGAGTGAGGCCGAACTCGCCCACGGACGCGGGCGAACGGCCGTCTACCGGATCGGCGCCACCTTCTCCAGCGCGCTCAGTCATGCCGTGCGCACGCGTGTGATCGTGGCCAACCCGTGCCGGTACGTACTGCTGCCCCGTCCGGTCGCGCCGGAGCGGATCTGCTGGAATCCCGCGCAGGCCGCAGCGTTTCTGCGGCACAACCACGCTCACTACGGCGATCAGATGGCCGATCTGTTCGAGCTGCTGCTGGGCACCGGTATGCGGCGAGGTGAGTCGCTGGGGCTGCACTGGACCGACGTCCACCTGGCCGAGCGGATGCTGCTGGTGCGCTGGAGCCTGACGGCCGTGAACAATAACCACCTCCACCTCGGCCATCCCAAGACCAAGGCCAGCCGGAACTGGGTGAGCCTGGCCCCGCGCGTGGTTGCCGCCCTCGAGCGCCAGGCCGCGCTCGCCCGGGCCGGCCAGCCCAAGGGGACGCCGCTGGAGGGGCTGGTCTTCTGCCGCCCGGACGGATCCCCGCTGCGTCCGCAGGGAGTGCTGGTCGAGCTGCGGCGGCGCGCCTCCGAGCTCGACCTGCCACGGATCGGCGTGCACGACCTGCGACACACCGCCGCCACCATCATGATCAGCTCACGGGTGCCGCTGGCCGTGGTCTCCAAGATCCTGCGCCGCTCGACACTGGCCACCACCGTCAACCTCTACGGCCACCTCCCCCACGCCGCCCGCGACGCCGTCACCGCCATCGACACAGCCCTGGAACGCGCCGACCGAAAACACGCCACCACCCACCCTGATAGTGCATCAGAAAAGCAGGCGGCCTGAGACCTCAGCCCTCTCCGGGCCTGCCTCAGCTTCTCCCTGCTGCGGCGCCCCTGACCAGGGGCACCGTCGCGGCGCACTCCCAGCGTTCACCGATTGTCATCACGTCGCCATCACGTGTCACACGAACGCAATCAGCGGGTCTGCCATCACTGGCAAACCCGCTGGTCACACCGTCGGGACGACAGGATTTGAACCTGCGACCCCTTGACCCCCAGTTGCGTCGAGGCTGAGCGGCATGCTCCGGTCCGTTCTCCCAGGTCGCGCTGACGCGCAATCAGCCGAGTAAAGGAGTGCACCCTTTTCGGCCTCTGCGCCCCGAGGTGCCTGGGGTCTGGCATCGTGACCGGGCGTCGCACATGTACAGTGTACGCCCGAAGTCACACCTAGGCACAGGCCCAAACTCTCCACCACACACGCCGCAGGCACGCAACTACCTCATAGACTTGGGTGAGATGCCAAGTCGATCAGGTCATCATCCGCAACCGCGGCGGCTACTTCGTTATCAGCTTCGATGCCATCTTCCAATCAATCGGCGTGTGAACCAACCGCACATCGGCCCTGCCCCGAATAATCGGCGCCAGGGGCCAACTGCACGTGCTGCGCGTCATCGCTGGACACGGATGGCTGGCAATCGCTCGCTATTTGCTCCCCGGTCTGCCTCATGACCGTCTCGCGCTGCCCTCAGGCTGTGGAGCCGTCCTCCGGGTGCGCCGAGGTCCATGGAGCGCCCTTGCCCGGCAACGGCCCCCATACCAGTGCGCCCCGGTGAAACCCGGGTCTGGCCTCGGCCATCAACGGGCCGGTGCCTTGAGTGAGGGCTTCAGCAACAGTGTCCAGGAACTCGCTGAGGGATCCGTACCCAGGGGAGGTGAGCGGCGTTGACGGCGGCTCACCGCCGTCCTGGTTGAAGGTGGCGAGGCGGCCTTCGACGTCGATTGCCAGGCCGCCCCACGGGGGCAGGGAGTAGTCGGTGACGGCGAACGGAACCCATGAGCCCCAGAACGGGTCGGTGTTCCCTCCCCGGCCCCGGACATGCACAATCTCCTCAAGCGGCAGCAGATGGTGCTGGGCGAGGAACAGGCCCGGGTCGTACTCGTCGGGGTCTCGGTCAAGGGCTGAAGCATCGACCGTTCCGTCGCACATCATCAGCAGCGTCACCAGGTCGACGGGCAGGCCCATTCCCAACGCTTCCTCGGCGGATCGAACGTCTGCGACGGCAGCGCCCGGCCGCAAGGTGGCGTGCGAGGCGGGCGCGTGCACCGCCAGCCAGTCGGTGATGGCGGTCCAGGCGGGCAGAACGTCGCTCATCGTGTCCTCCATTGACGCAGGCGAGGGGAAAGAGGAGCACGCCTACCTGATGTCCACCAGGTGGGCGTGCCCCTGCGTAGCCGGACCGCGCAGGTCAGGCCATCCGAACCTGCGCGGCGCAGCGGCCGGTCACTTCATCGTGCACTTGATCTCGTCCTTGGACGGGTCGCAGTCCGCGAAACGGCCATTGGCCGGGTCGACCCAGTACTCATCTTTGTCCAGCAGCCGGAACTGCTTGGCGAAGATTATGCCGAATGGCTGCATCGACTGGGTGTTGATGTAGGTCGACATCGACGATCGGCCGCACAGCGCGGGCCACTTGGGGTCGTCGTAGGTGGTGTCGTTGTACAGGTGCTCACGGGTTCCGTCGCCCTTCGTCACCACGGTCTGCACGCACTCCAGGCCAGCGTACTCGGTGTTCTTGGCGGGGTTCAGGCCGCCGTTGGCAGCGGGGAATCCGGGAGACTCGTACGTCGCTGCGAACGGGAACTCGTCACACGAGATCGTGTCGGGATTACCGTTGGGGGTCATAATCGTGGCGGTGTCGTTGTGCTTGCGGAACGCGCGCCCGCACACCGCCTTACGGTTCCCCGGCTTGCCGTTGTCCAGCTTGTTCTCCGGCTCTTGGCTGGGTGCGTTGCGCGCCTTGGACGGCAGATAGTGCAGCGGAGTCTGCGGGGATTTGCCCAGCTTCTTCGCGTGCTTGTTCTGAATCAGCCAGATGTGCGCCGCCGCGCCCGGGAACGCCTCGGAGTTGATGGTGTACCCCGGCCTGTACGACGGGAGCACACACCCCGGGTCCTTGCCAGATATCACCTTGTCGCAGCGGGCCATCGTTGGCGGCGACACTATCTCGTCCTCGCCGGTGGGATCAGGGACACCCGGAATAGTCGTACCCCAGTCCATCCACCACCGCAGCGGGAGTTCCCTGGAGAGGTCCTTGTCCTTGCTCCCAGCGGGGTTGTTGACGCTGCCGTTCCACTCGAAGTCGGCGACTCCGGTGATGATGTGCTGGTCCTGGTTGCCGCTCCACCTGGACCGACCTCCATAGAAGTCCCAATCCTGGGCCTGCTTGTCGCAGCCGTCGGACTGGCACCACGACTGGACATCAAGCAAAATCATCCCGTTCGCTCCGCCGGGGAACGGCAGCTTGGGTGCGGGGATCGACCAATCCCTCGGATCGATCTGCATCCACGTCTTGATCTTGTTACTCTCCGGATCGGTTTTCAGCATGTACAGCACGTCGAACATCTGCTGATACACCTTCGGCGGCTGGGACGCCAGATCCGTAACCTCAAAGGTCACCTGTGTCGGCAGACACGCCTCAGTCCGCGTCATCTGCGCCTTGATGTTCACCAGCGTCGGGTCACACCAACCACCCTTGATGATCGGGTCCGGGTATTCGGGCAGCCGCAGCTGCCGCCGTGCCCTCGCCGCCTCTTCCGGGCTGCGCTTCAACTCCGCCAGCGGCGTTAATGTCACCGCTGAACGGCTCTTCGGACCGGTGCTGCGGTACACCTGCGGCTTGCCGTCCCTGATCCTGCCGTTTTGCTGCACGGTGGCCCAATCCCACGCGGGCTGTGGCTCATCGTGATACCCGGGAGCGGTCGCGCCGATGTTCGGCTTGGGAAGGTTGATATCGATCTTCTTGGCGCGGCCCGTGTCGGTGCGTCTCGGCGACGCGAAGCCGTAGACGCGGGTCGCGCCCGTGTTGTCGGCCCGGTCTACTGACCGCACCTCCGCCTGATGGTTGCCGTCGTCGGCAGGGGCGGCGTAGAACGAGGCCTTGGCGGCGAATCCGTTGTTGGTCGTCGGGGTGCGCTGCCATCCATCAGTGCTAGTGTTACCGCTGTTACCATCGTCGTCGGTGTCGGCCGGCCCGATCCGGTACTCCACGTCGCGGGCGTCATCGACGCCGGTATCGACGTCGAACCGGCCCTGTTCCCCCACGGCACCGCCCGGCAGGTTCTCCGGGTACGTTTCCGACACGACGCTCTTCGGCACACCGGGGGCGGTAGTGTCCACGACGAACTCCCGCCACGGCGAGAAGTTCAGGTTGTAGTGGGTGCCGTCGTAGGCGTTCGTGCGGAATTTGTACGTCTTGCCGTTGACCAGTTGCCCGGCCGGCACCTTCACGCTCGCCCACTCGCCGGGCTTGACGAACTCGGAGACGATCAACCCCTCTCCGGCCGGAGTGGTGATGGGCTTGTTCGTCGCCGCGTCGTAGACCTGGAAGGTGCCATTGACGGTGTCGCCGTCCGCATCCGAGAACTTGTCCCGCAGGGTGGGGGTGGTGGTGTTCACGGCCCACAACCCGGCGTAGGACTTGAACGGCGGCCCGGCCTGCTGCGCGGTGCCGTCCCCGGGGCGGTAGTTCCAGGTGACGTTCAGCTTCGGCGGGTTGGACGTGGCGTTAGCGGAGTTGACACGCTTCCATGCCTTGACGTCGTCCGTGGCCGCGCGCAGCCCCATGTGGCCCTTGCCATCCAGAGCAGAGGACCAACTCTGCACCAGAGTGGTGACGTCCGCGCTGATCCAGCCATCCGGGGCGGCGGTGCAGGCAGGGTTGCCCTTGGTCTGGGTGGACGAGTGGTACTGCTGTTGCCATGTCGGCTGTTTCGTCCACCGCGAGGCGGTCGAGGAGGCGGTGGTGTCCCAGATGGTCCACTCGTACGCCTTGCAGTCGTCGTTGCCGGAGTGGAAGTTCCACAGGCTGACGTCCGCGTTCGTGACCAGGGCATCCTTGAACGCCGCGGTGTTCCAGGTGATGAACGACCTGGCAGTACGCGGCGTGCCATCGCTGTTGGTGGTGCCCGGGTTGCCGAAGTCCAGCTCGACGTCGGTGGACAGGTCCCCGGTCTCGCCCTGCTGAACGTAGGTATCGAAGACGTTTGTCAGGTTCGCCGTCGAGGGGTCGACGGTGACCGGATACTGGGTGGCCGGGTCGGCCAGCCACGCCCGGTCGGGGGTGACGACGAGGTCGACGTCGCCGTTGCCCTTGTCGACCACCTTCATGTCCACCGGGTGCCGGTTCTCATGCTTGCCCGATACCTTGTCCACGGACGCGTCCCACATCACCGGAGCGGGCATCACGGCCCGCTCGGCGCCCGTCGTCATGTCGGTGAAGAGAACGGAGCCGTCCGTCCGCGCAGCGGCTTTCAAGCCCTTGGCTTTCAACGGCATCGTGTAGCTGTAGGCGCCGGTGGGACGCTGGTCCAGCTTCACGTACTGCTCGAAGCCGGTGCGGGTGGCCTCGACGATCACATCGGCGCCGGGCAGCGCATTTCTGTAAGTGGCGCGGGTGCCATCCAGGTCGGGTTTGGGCAGGCCGCCCTTCCACTGCAGGGTGACCCGCTCCTTGCCCTCGCCCAGAGTGACCAGGTCGCGGGCCGTGGCCTCATCTGCGGCCTTCAACGACTTCGCGGGTGTGCCGCCCCCGCCACTGAGCTCCAGCCCGTTCGGGTGCGCTTTCGCCTTCACTCTGCCGTCCGCGGCCGTCGTCAGCCTGGCATCCACGTCCACCCACCGACCGTCTTGCTGGATTCGGGCCGGGCCGGCGGTGAGCTCGGAGGTGAGCGTGCCGTCGGGGTTCGCGTAGGTGATGGATGTCGCCGTGGTCTCGTCGGGGACGAGCGTCTTCTTCCCCGTGTTCTTCGCCTGAGTCAGGGCCCAGGGGATGCCGCCCTTGCTGTGCTTGACCGCCCACTCGAAATCGGCTGCGCGGACCTCGGCCTCACTCGGGTCCGCGGCGCGGTCAGACGCCTTGCCGGTTACCGACGGGGTGGCGTCCGCCGTCGGGACGATCGCTATGGCTGCGCCGCTAGTGGTCAGCAGCACAGTTCCTAAAACTATGGATAGTCTGCGTCTTGTTCTGGATAACCCAGACAACGTTACATGTCCCCCTCCGCCCGCCTCAGGTCGCGGGGCGGGCTGATAGGTCGAATTCATCGAACTATTACATCGGGAACATTTCTACGATGGCCGCTGACTAGCAAGGGCCGCGAACTGGGGCGATCTACCCTTAGGTCACAGGCCAGACGTGACTCTTGTGACGTTTATCCGGGGTTGCGGCGCAGATTCGCCATGATCTGGCCCGATTGCGACTGTTCCTCTACGCACCGACAAAGCTGCGGCTGAGCGGCGAACATGGCGGGTCGATACCCAGGGCAATGGGTGGTATCGGCTGAATACCGCCGCACAAGCCCTGCCCCCTGTGGGTGCCGGAAAATAGGCATTGCAAGCTTTTCTGAGTCTGTCGCTGATCTGGGAGCGGTGGATCGGCAACCGAGGACCACCTGGTGTGGACGAAACGGTACGTGTGGCTGATCTCCTCTTTGAGCGGTGCCTGGCCGACCGTCCCGTCGCCAGCCGACGTGTGCCGAAAAGGTTGTCTATCTCGCACCGCGAGGACACGCTACGTCGGCTGATCCGCCCACTATCCGACCCGGAGCCGGTCCCCGTCCCGGTCCTCGGTGTCGACAGGTTCGTTATGCGACGCCGCAGAACCTACGCGACGATCCGAGCAATTCAAGCCACCGGCGCCATCTCGACAGGCCGAACCGCATCCGTTTGCCTCCAGAAGAGGAAACGGGAAACACCCGTGTTCGCCTTGTCCGTCCGACGAGCGCTGCCGCAGTCTGTGGTGCGGCACCCACGCTCGCCGGACGGACGGTACGGAGGTGCGTGTGAATATGCCGTCCATTCCGTTCGCGCAAGAACTCCGGCAGCGACGCCTCGATGCCGGCCTGACCCTCACGGAACTGGCCGTGCGGGTCCACTACAGCAAAGGGCAGCTGAGCAAGGTCGAGCGTGGGGTCAAGGCTCCCAGTCGTGACCTTGCTCGTCTGTGCGATGCCGCCCTCGAGGCCGGGGGCGCGCTTGTGGCACTGCTGCCGGACCCGTCCACCGACGCCCGGACTGAGGAGCCAGATGGTTTCGACGAGGAGGTATGGCTGATGCAGTTGTCCACTGACGGCGAGAGCTGGTTCAAGCCCGTGCCCCGCAGGCAGGTGGTGAGTGCGGGCGCCGCCTCGCTGATGGGTCTGGGCGCGGGCGGTTCGGAAGCCTTGTCCACGCCCGGTGGCGCGCGAGTGCTGGAGGTGTCCCGTTCGCTGTTCGACCACTATCGGCGCCTCGGCCAGACGGTCAGTCCGGAGTTCCTCCTCCCCGGCCTCATCGCGCAGACGCACACGCTGCGGGAGACGTCCACCCACGCCGACCCGCGGACCCGCCGTCAGTTGCTCGCGCTCGGCTCCCGGTATGCCGAGTACGTCGGTTGGCTGGTACAGGAGTCCGGCAACGAACGGGCCGCGTTGTGGTGGACACAGCGTGCCGTCGACCTGGCGGCCGCCGGCGGTGACCGGCATCTGGCCGGATACGCTCTGGTGCGCCGGGCCTTGGTCACGCTGTACCACGAGGACGCGAAGGAGACCATCGCGCTGGCCCGGCAGGCCCAGGACAGCACCCTTCCCCCACGCATTCGAGGGCTTGCCGCCCAGCGTGAAGCCCAGGGACATGCGATCGCCGGCGACCGGGACACATGTCTGCGTACCCTGGACATAGCCCGCGAGCTACTCGACCGCCACACCCCGGACTCCGGCACACCCGTCATCGGAACCATGCATCTACCCGATCCGGTAGGCATGATCACAGGCTGGTGTCTTTACGACCTGGGGCGTCCACGCGAGGCAGCCGAGACCCTCGACCAACAGCTGGCGCGAGTTCCCCCACACGCTCTGCGCACTCAGGTCCGCTACGGGGTACGCCGCGCTCTCGCGCATGCGGCGGCTGGTGACATCGAGCATGCCTGTGACCTGACAGCTCAATTGCTCGGTGGTGCCGCTGCGGTGAGTTCAGCGACCATCTCAGCCGACCTGCGCCGTCTCGCACACACTCTGGGCCGCCACCCACGCAATCCATCCGTCCGCGCACTGGCACCGCAGCTCGGCACTTCCTTACGTCTCATCACTCCATGAGAAAGGGGCCACCATGGCCGAGGTATTCATCAACTACCGTACGGGCGACGGGGAGAAGACGGCTGCCCTGATCAAGAGGGAACTGTCATACCGCTTCGGGGAGAACAGTGCATTCCGCGCCTCGGAATCCATCCCACCCGGCGCGCGCTACCCCGAGGAGTTACTCCGAAGCGTTCGACGCAGCGCTCTTTTGCTGGCTGTGATCGGGTCCGCGTGGACACGTTTCGCCGAGCTGCGTCGGCCGGACGACTGGGTCCGCAGGGAAATCCTCGAGGCGTTCGACTGCGGAGTGCCGGTCGTCCCCGTACTCGAGGGACGGAAGACGGAACGGCTGAATGGAGCCGATCTTCCACCCGAGCTGGAGCGGCTCGCTGAGGTGCAATCCGTCCGGCTGGACATGCAGAACGCGGTGGCGGATCTCAGGCGCCTCGGCGACGTGGTCGCCGACATGGTGCCATCGCTCAAGGCACACGAGCGCCACGACCGGCCCTCCCCCGGTGCCAGCGCGGTGAGTAATTCGACGGGGGAGGTCAACGGCCCGGTGGTACAGAGCCGGGACATCACCGGGGATGTGGGCACCGTGATCAAAGACAGCTCGGGCCCGGTTCACACGGGGAAAGGCGACATCTACAACAACTCACGCCACGTCTCCGGCGGGCGGCACTTCTCCGGCGACGGTATGACGTATTTCGAAGGGGACAATCAGGGAGGCATTCACCAGCGCTTCGGTGATGGCCCCCGCCGCGAGGACGACGACCGGTGAGCGATTCCGCCGAATCACGGATCCACGACCCACGCGGCCCGGTGCACAGTGGCCTCGGAGACCAGATCAATCTCATCTTCGAAGAGTTCGCGAAGGACCGTCAAGGCCGCGGCCCCCGGCTCCTCGCCGAAGACCAACTTCTGTGGCTC
Organism: Streptomyces yongxingensis; assembly: GCF_055597465.1. Taxonomy (NCBI): domain Bacteria; kingdom Bacillati; phylum Actinomycetota; class Actinomycetes; order Kitasatosporales; family Streptomycetaceae; genus Streptomyces; species Streptomyces yongxingensis. The sequence continues at coordinate 8,638,473 of NZ_CM145717.1, read as the reverse complement.
TGGCAGCGGTTCGTCTATCCGCGCGGATTCGGCGAGGCACGCCGAATGCTGGCCGAGACCAGCACCGTGCTGCTGGATGGCGCCCCCGGTAGCGGGAGAACGTCAGCGGCCCGCGTCCTTCTCCACGAGCTACGCCGCGATGTCGGCTCATTCCACGAACTGCTGCCCGATGAGGAAGGCGAATCCCTCCTCGATCCCGACCTGGTCGGGGACGAGGACCGACTGCTGCTGGACCTGGCAGCCGCGGACGCACCGCGCTGGACGGAAGTGCTGGAGGAGCTCCCGTCCTTCCGCAAGACGGTGCTCGACCACCGCGCTCACCTCGTGGTCGTCCTGCCCTCGCGTCGCACGGACCGCTTACCGGTGGAGCTCGATCGGCACCGCGTGGAGATTTTTCACCCGCGAGGCATGGAGGTGCTGCTGCGCCACCTACGCCAAGACGGCCTTCCGCAGGCCGACCGGGTCCGTTCGGTTCCGGCCGTGTCCGACTTCCTGGACACACAAAGACCGATGAGGGAAATCGCCGAATTCGCCGGCTTGATCGTGCGGGCACAGGCAGCCGCTCGAGCCGAGGACAGCTTCATCGACTGGTGTGAAATCGCCCGCGCGGCCATGGCCGACCGAGGTCCGCAGGTCGCGAAGCAGGTCGCCGCCATGACCGGAGGACCGCAGCGGGCACTGCTGCTGACCACGGCCATGCTGCACGGAACCCACGCCGATGCCGTACACAGCGCCACCGCCCTCCTGCTACATGCCGTCGACCATCCCAAGGACGACCACCCGCTGCTGGAACACGCGGACCTGGCCATGCGGCTGGAAGAAGTGTCCGCCGGACTCACCCAGCACGGAGCGGTACGCTTCAAGGAACTCGAGTACGACGCCGCGGTCCGAACCCATTTCTGGGACCACAGACCCGACCTCCGCGAGCACCTGGGTACCTGGGTAGGGCGGGCCGTAGAGCTCACCGACCCGGTGCTCTCCCCGGACGACCGCCACCACGTGGTACGGCGCCTGTCGGACCAGTACTTGCGCACCGGCCGGTGTGAGGAGTTGGCATCACTCGCGGAGCAGTGGACCGCGGTGCCCACCACCGCGCGGCGGTTGCGGGCAGCCGCACAGGCACTGGAGCGCGGTCTTCTCGACGAACGGCACAGCCGCTCCTTCCGGGACAAGATCTATGACTGGTCCAGAAACAGCCGGCTGGGCGAACCACTCGCGCAGGTCCTCGTAGAGGTATGCGCCGAAGTGATCGCGGTACAACACCCAGACCAGGCGCTGGTCCGCCTCCATCACCTGGCCAGGCGGGAGCGCCGCACCACTCGCGCGCATGATGCTCTGGGCCGACTGATGCAAGAGGACCACCGCTTGCGCCGACGCATGCTGCACCGGCTCGTCAGCAGGCCCACCTCCTGGCCAGCAGACATTGACCTCTTCCTGGAGACTTCTGATCCCGCAGCCCTGACGGACGTGGGCGGACGTGCCCGCTCCCTCCTCGATGAAACCGTCGTCCGTGATCAGCTGATCGCGGGATGGGGCATGGTGTTCGGCAGGCTCCCGTTATCCGCATGGGACAAGCATGTGCGGCACTGGCTGCACACGGCATGCGCCGACGAGCACCACACAGACCCACTCCTCGACGTCCTGGTCAGCGGAGCAGCCGGTCGAGGAGAAGTGTTCGGAGCCCTGTACGCGACCGCACGGAGGGCAGAACTCACGGCTCCCGGTGGCAGAAAACACGGCTCTGCCCTCACCGATCTTCTCCTCCGGAAGATCTCCACAGCTCAGGGCATACGGCAGCAGCCACCACGACACACTTCCGAGGAAACAACATCATGACATCCGGCGCCAAGACAGTGACCGTCTTCCTCACCGTCCTCTGCGGCCTGCTGCTCACCATCGTCGCCATATGCGGCAACTGGCCATGGTGGGCCTGGTCCGCACTGGTTGCCCTGCTCCTCGGCGTTCCTCTGCTGATCACGAAGATCGCAGGCATCCGCCGTCGGTCCTTACCTCCCGAGCTGACGCCCTACCTCCCTCCGGTAGCCGTAGAACGCAGGGAGGAGCAGATCTCGCATGTCTCACTACCGAGCGCTTGGAAGGACTACGACTTCCTGTTCTCTGCAACCGTCCGCTGGTGCCCTACGGGCAAACCAGCGGAAGAACCGATCGTCAATCCTGCCGGGCTGGCCGTCGAAGCAGTCCTCAAGCGCGCCCGCGCGATAAGCAAGGATCGCGAACCCGGTTGGGCCTCGTTCGTCCAGCACGAACTCAGCGGTGCACTGAGCAGGATGCAACCGGAGCCCACGGGACACATCCAAGCCATGGCCGAGGCCATCACCCTCACTCTCTCCGAACACGATCAGGAACGGCTGGACAGTCTTGCCTCTGTACGCAAGGACAAGGCCGTCTGGGAGCACCAGAGGAAGTACGAGCAGAGCAAACGCGAATACCTGGGCGACGATGTACTAAAGGACACCGGCAGCGCCGTCGTCTGGTGGCTGGCCAAGAACGACGATCAGGTGCACAAGGCAGTGGAGGACCTTGGCCTCCTCGCCCAGCTGACCTCAGCGGCCAATGACACCGACGTTCCTGAGCGCCTCCTGCATCTCCTCTCACCGCCGAATACCGAAGACGCGGAACCTGAAGAAGCAGACAGCCTTGGAACAGCCGACCAGCCGCTGGGACAGACAGGCTCCACGGCAGACCACTTCGACGCGTTTCTCCAGGGAATGGGGCTGGATGCTGGCGATGTCCGGCGCGGAATCCTCACCCGGCAGATCGCCGAAATCCTCGTCACCCAAGGTCGCAACGAAACGGCGGAAGAACTGTTACGTCGCTTCGACGCGCCCGCGACCCCCTTTGACGACGACTTCGACCGGAATAGCACAGGGGGTCACGGTTCCGGGCCCTGAGTGTTGCTTTGCCCACATGCCCCTCTCATGGGCATGACGATGCAGGCCATACCTGGAGGACAGCCAATGGAAGAGCTGGCCGCCCTAGCGGCTTCCGGAGCCACATCCCTGGTCGGACTCATGGTCTCGGACTCCTGGAACCATGCGCGGGAAAGAGTCGGCCGTTTCTTCGCCCGCGACCGAAAGTCCGAAGACGCGGCGGCAGAGCTGGACAGGGCACGCCACAGGCTCATCGCAGCGCAGGGGAGGGGAGACGAAAGCGCCATGCGGAACATCTCGGCCGAGTGGCAGTCCTACCTGCACCTCCTGCTCTGTACGAGCCCCACCGCCGCCGAGGAGTTCCGTTCCATGCTCAAATCCCTGGGCGATACGCCCGCGGCCCAGAAGTCGCCCGACGTCAGCAATGTGATCAACGGCGGAGTACAGCATGGGCCGGTCATTCAAACCGGTCAGATCACCGGAACAGCCCTCCGTGCCATCCACCGTGCCGTCTCCCTGACAGACGAACAGCGCGACGAAAGCTGACCCCGACGTCGCACTCCTCGGCTGGTGGATTCGCGTGATCGTCGCAATGATGCAGGTTCATGGTGCCAGAGCGGCGGCGAACGCCTGGGCAGGGGTCTGCCAATTCAGGGTCTTGCGGGGTCGGTTGTTCAGCCGGTGCTCGATGGTGCGGAGATCATCCATGGTGTGGAGGGACAGGTTCGTGCGCTTGGGCAGGTACTGGCGGACCAGGCCGTTGGTGTTCTCGTTCGTGCCCCGCTGCCAGGGGCTGCCCGGGCGGGCGAAGAAGATGCCATCGGCGAAGTAAGGCGCGAGCTCGTGATGGCGGGCCATCTCGGAGCCTTGGTCTCAGGTGAGACTCCGGCGGGCCTGCTCCGGAAGGTGGCTGAGGACAGTTATCAGGGCATCGCGCAGGTGGCCTGCCGAGTGTCCTTCTGGCAGTGCGACCAGCCGGAGATAGCGGGTGCGTCGGTCGACGAGGGTGGCGACGGCGGACTGGCTGCGGACGCCGAAGACGAGGTCTCCTTCCCAGTCGCCGAGACGCTCGCGCAGTTCGATGACGGGTGGCCTGCTGTCGATGAGGACGGCCGGCGCGACAAATCTCGGCATGCGCTGGTCAGGGCGGCGGCGCTTCTTCCTCAGCGGGCGGCCGGTGCGGAGCTTCCGCGTCAGAGTTCTGCTCAAGCCGTCTTTCGCGCCCTGGTAGAGGGCTCGGTAGATGGTCTCGTGGCAAAGGTGCCGCTCTGGGCGGTCGGGCCAGCGGGTCCGCAGGTGCGAAGCGATCTGTTCCGGGCTCCACTCCAGATCCAGCTTGGACTGCACTTCGGCCTTCAGCTCGGGATCTGTGGCCAGCTTGGCGCGTCTGGGGCGTCCGGCTCGCTCACGGCAGCGGTGATGAGCCAGGTCGGCGTCGTATCGGCCGTAGTCGTGCGGACGGCTGTTGCGTTGCAACTCCCGGCTGACCGTCGATGGAGCCCGCCCGAGCAGGCCGGCTATCTCCCGGATCGTCAGGCCGCGTTCGCGCAACGCAGCAATCCTGCGGCGTTCCAACAGTGACAGATACCGGCCTGACCGGGAGGTCTCCGGCAAGTAGTCCGGCCTTAGGCCGCCGTTCTCCACTCGCCACCGGTAGCCCGTCTTACGCCCGATCCCGAGTTGCCTGCACGCTTCGACGCTGCCTACCCCGGCCGCCAGAAGGCGCCAGTACTCGGCCTCGAGCTCCAGCCTGCGCTTGCGTCCCCGCCTCGCCATCAACACTCCACAATGATCAAGGAACGTTGCGACAAGCGTTAGAACCCAAGCGTCGGAAGCGGGTCACGATTCGGGTTCTGGATCACTTTCAGCGCCGGAGCCACGGAGGGTCACCACAAGCGCGATCATGAACGGCCTCGCGCCGCGAGGAGGACCTGCTTGCGGAGCAAGTCGAAGTTGACGCGGCCGAACATCTGCCGCTTGAGCACCTTGATCTCGTTTTGTGGCCTTCGACGGCGCCGGAGCTGTAGCGCAGGCTGAGCCCTGCTACCACGGCGTCAAGGTCCTGGCCGAGGCCGCTGACGAAGCAAGTCCGAATACCCGCTGAAGGTTACACGGTCACCGCGTCCGGTGGCCTCTCGGCAGACCTCAAATCCTGGCACTACGGCGGCGACAAGCTGGTCTTTACCGTGGACTCCGCGGCCGACAAGGTATGCATCACGCTCGGGGATCTAGCCGACGTGGTCAGCACCGGTCAGGATCTCGACTGGTGCCTGGTTCTCGATGAGCTCGGCCGCCGCGGCACCGGCCGACTCATGGTGGAGGGCGGCGGCACGATCCACACCCAGCTCATGGCCCAGAACCCCGCCGACGCCCCGCTGCTCATCGGCCAAGCCAATGCGCCCAAGTTCCTGGGGCCAGCCGACTTCCCGAACGGCTCCACCGCACGGATACGTCTCCTGGAGGCCCGCCCGATCGGCGACGTGGTCCTGATGAACGCCCCCGCCCCGTCATCACCGCTCTGCGCCACGATAACGAGGCCATAGCGCGACCGCATCGCCTCACGCGGCGGCAGGGTCTTCTCCCTCGATTCCCGGCGCGGCAGCGACTGATCCGTCGTCGATTCATCGCGTTCTGGGCGTTGCTGTCGGTAGGGTACGTGAGACTGTCGATGTGTTAATCGGTTATCTCGTCGTGGGTATCGAGCTGGTGCTCGGGGTCGCGATCGCTCTGTTCCTCACCACTGGCCCGGTTAGGCGCTGGTCGTTGCGGTCTTTGGAGAACTTCGAGCGACTGCGCGTCGCCTCGGGGGCGCGTCGAGCTGCCCCGCTTCTGACTCAGATGCTGCTGCCGCCGCCTCGAATACGAGACCGGGTCGACGGCCACGGATTGGCCCCTCTGTATGTCATGCGATGGTGGCGCGCTCTACCCGTGGCCATGCCGATCAAGACACTCCGCTTTCTCTTGCTGCTGTTTGTCTTGGTGAACGTCGAGGACATGGCCGACTGGGAGCATCTGCGGTTGAGCGCAGATCCGGGACCGCAGCCTGGCGTGGTGCAGACACTGCTCAGCAGCATTGTCGCTGTGCCGATGTCGGTGCGGACCTGGGGCTTTGGCGCGATCGGCAAAGTGGCGAAACTCCTGGCCGTCGCCCTGTTCTTCGTCGCCGAAGTGCTGCTCGTGAAGCGCACGAACCTGACCAGATCCGGCAGCGTCGCGACGCATGCCGCCTATGACCTGGAGGTCCTCGCTGGGTACCCGGACAAGGAGAGTGCACGAATGGAGTACCGGCGTTGCTGGCCTGTCGTTGCACTGCTGACGGTCGCAGCTCAGTGCACCACAGTTCTCCGACGCTGGGAGGAAACCCAGCCGGACTGCCGCATCCCGCGAGTTTCCGTGGAACCGGTTGAGCAAGTCATCTGGAGGGCTCATCGCACCCGCCGCGCCAGAGCTAGACGGCACAGCGAGCGGCAGTTCAAGGCCCGTGCCGCACTGGTGGTAGGCGCGCTACGAAGGGTCGAAGCGCGGCAGGACTCCGAGCCGGGCCGCGCCCTTGAAGACCTCATCGTGATGCTGCTGACAATCGCCGAACGCTACGCCGAGGGCCGCATTGACGACCTTCTCGACGCAGATCAACTCGTCGGTGTGGATCCGGCCGCGCCGAGGGAACGATTGCGGATGGTCGTGGTGGGGCTCGTCGTCGTGCTGGTCATGGCTTGTGCGGCCGTCCTCGGGTTGCCCGAGGCTGCACTCGTGCCTTTGCTGCCGGTGGTGGTGCTGTTTGTCGCGGTCGTCTTCAACCGCGGTCGGATGCCATCTGCGGGGCAGTTCACCGATTTGATCATCCCTCGGTGAGGCTAACCAGCCCATGTTGAAGCCCCACCCGCCTCACCACATAGAACACAGTCTCAGGGCCCGGGAACAGCGGGAGGCCCGTGACCAGGTGGTTCCCGGTCCGAGCCTGCCGCGAGGCGTGGGCCTGAGAGGCGGCCGAGGGCACGGTGGGTCCAGTCGGCTTTGCGCTCCGCTTGGCACACTTTTTCAAAGCATCGGCCTTGCACATGCACGGTGCACACTTGTCACCATGCCAAGGGATCACCCGCAGGTCAGACGATGTTCTGCAGGGCCAGGTGGTCGCATATGTGAGCTCACCAGGTCCAAACTGGATGTGTCGGCACTTTTGCTCCACATACGGGAGGCGATCACCATGCGCTCCTCTGCCGACCGAGGCCGTGTCTACCGGCGCTGCGGCTGCCGGGATGCCCAGCATCGCCAGCTCGGTATGCGCTGCCCCAAGCTCGCCGACGATCATGATCACGGCACCTGGACCTTCGCCTTGGACCTGCCCGCACCCGCCGGCAAACGCACCACCATCCGCCGCGGCGGCTTCCCAACCGAGGACGCCACCCGATCCGCGCTGCGGCGAATGCTCGAGGGCGAAGCGGGCGGCTTCAACCCCGATCCGAACCAGACCGTGGCCGACTACCTCACCACCTGGCTCGAAGCCAAAGCCCTCACCCTCAAGCCGACCACCCTGGTCCGCTACCGCGACTACGTCACCCACGACCTCATCCCAGCACTCGGCACACTCAGACTCGACGATCTCGGCTATCGCCATATCGCCGGTTTCGCCCGCGCTCAGCTCGCCACCGGCCGCGGCCGCGTCACCGTCCACCGCTGCCTCGCCACACTCTCCAGCGCACTCGGCGACGCCGTCCGCCAGCGCCGCCTCGCCCACAACCCCGCAAAGCCCTCCGTCCTCCCCCGCCCACCAGCTGCCGAGCGCACCATCTGGACACCCGAGGAAGCCGCCCGATTCCTGCGCCACTGCCACCACGCCGACCCCCTGATGGCCGATTTCGTCGAAGTCCTCATCGGCACCGGCATGCGCAAAGGCGAAGCCCTCGGCCTCCACTGGACCGACGTCCACCTCGACGAACAAGTCCTCTACGTCCGCTACACCCTCTCCACCATCAACAACAGCCGCCTCGTCATCACCACCCCCAAAACCCGCAGCAGCAAAAACTGGGTCGCCATCTCCCCACGCGTCGCAACCGCCCTCCAACACCAAACCCCACCCGGCCCTGCCACACCCCACCCCGACGATCCGTTCTCCGGCCTGGTGTTCAGCCGACCCGACGGTCAACCACTGCGACCGCAGACACTCCTGGACCACTTCAAACGACTCGCGGCCCAGGCCAAAGTCCCCATCATCACCCTGCACGACCTGCGCCACGTAGCCGCGACCGTCCCCATCACCGCAGGCATCCCCCTCCTCACCGTCTCCAAGACCCTGCGGCACTCCACCCTCTCCACCACCGCCAACATCTACTCCCACCTCACCCGGAAAGCCGCCCGCGACGCCGTAGAAGCCATCGACACAGCACTCACCAAAGCCGACACCGGCCACACCGGCGGCACCCGCCACCACTGGCCACACCGGCCGCGACCGCGACCACACCGCGACCACCGAAACCGACCCCACCGCCCCGCGAAACGGACCTACTCCCCCACAACCACCGCTACTTCACCCACCGCATCCCGACCCCAACGAGCGACCGCGACCACACTGCGACCACCGGCCTCAGCAACACGAAAAAGGCCGCCTTCCCATCTCTGAGAAAACGGCCTCCGACCTGCGAAAACGCTGGTCGGGACGACAGGATTTGAACCTGCGACCCCTTGACCCCCAGTCAAGTGCGCTACCAAGCTGCGCCACGTCCCGGTGCTCGTTCGGCTTGGACTTTCCCTCGCCGACCGCGCATGAAGAACAATACCGCACTTCAGGGGGTGGTCGCTGCCACCCCCGGGTTGGATCGGGAGTCCGGCGGGACCAGCTGGGGTGTTCACGTGGCGGGGCCGGGTCATTGCGCACCGTCACGAGGGGTGGTGAGCGGTGCCGGGCGAGCGGGGGCTTGACTTGAAGTTTGGTTTAAGTTGCACGCTCGCGGTATGACCTTCACCGACGTTCACACCGCTTATGGGTACGACGATCTTCCTCGGCTGATGAGCCTGATGACCGGGGACGAGAAGCACGGGCCGGCTGCTACCTCGACGCTGGACGTGGTCTGGGTGCTTTACGACCGTGTGCTGCGGGTTTCGGCGGGGGCTGTGGATGCGCCGGAGCGGGATCGGTTTTTGCTGTCCAAGGGGCACGGGCCGATGGCGTACTACGCCGTGCTTGCCGCCAAGGGGTTCTTTCCCGAGTCGTTGCTGGCGGGGTTCGGGGCGTATGACTCGCCGCTGGGGCACCATCCGGATCGGATGCTGGTGCCGGGGGCCGAGATCAGCAGTGGGTCGCTCGGGCATGGGCTGCCGTTGGCCGTGGGGAGTGCGCTCGGGTTGCGGGCGCAGGGGCTCTCGGAGGCGGCGGTGTGGGTGCTCATTGGTGATGCCGAGCTGGACGAGGGCAGTAACCACGAGGCGATCGCGTACGCCGGGGCCGTGGGGCTGGAGCGGTTGCATGCGGTCGTCGTCGACAACGCCTCCGCCAGCCATGGGCGGCCGGGGGGCATCGCCGCGCGCTTCGAGGCCGCGGGGTGGTCCACGGCGACCGTGGACGGGCGTGATCACCAGGCGCTGTACGAGGCGTACACCGCGCCGCACCCGGGGCGGCCGTATGCCGTGGTGGCCCGGGTCGAGGCCAAGGTCTGACGCGATTCCAGTGTGAGAGGGACTGTTCTCATGGACACCATGCGTGAGCGTTTCGCCTCCGTCGCCTCCCGTCTTCTGGAGGACGATCCCCGGCTGGCCGTCGTGCTGGCGGAGATCGGTAAGGACGGCTTCACGGACGCGGCCCGGGCGCATCCCGACCGGGTGATCAATGTCGGCATCCGCGAGCAGCTGCTGATCGGCGTCGGCGGCGGACTGGCCCTGACCGGGATGCGGCCGATTCTGCACACCTTCGCCAGCTTTCTGGTCGAGCGGCCCTTTGAGCAGGTCAAGCTGGACTTCGGGCATCAGGGCGTGGGCGGGGTGCTGGTGAGCGCGGCCGGTTCGTACGACTGGCCGGCGGGCGGCTACACCCATATGGCGCCCGGCGATGTGGCCCTGCTGGACACGCTCGACGGCTGGACCGTCCATGTGCCCGGCCATCCGGACGAGGCCGAGACCCTGCTGCGGGACGCGGCCGCGGCCGGTGACGACCCGGTGTACGTACGGCTGTCGGCGCACTCCAACTCCGTCCCGCGGGACATCGTCCCCGGCCGCTTCCTGACCGTAAGGGAGGGGCGCCGCGGTGTGGTGATCGCGGTCGGACCGATGCTCGATGGCGTCCTTACGGCCGTCGAGGGGCTGGACGTCACCGTGCTCTACGCCACGACGGTGCGGCCCTTCGATGAGCCGGCGGTGCGTGCGGCGATCGGCGGGGTGGGCGATGTCGTGCTTGTCGAGCCCTATCTCGCGGGCACCTCGACCGCCGCCGTGAACGACGCGCTCGCCGATCGCCCGCATCGGGTGCTCGGCCTGGGCATTCCCCGGCGCGAGCTGCGCCGCTACGGCACGATCGACGAGCATCTCGCGGGGCGGGGGCTGGACCCGGTGGCGTTGCGCGAGCGGATCTCCGCCTTCCTGCGGTGAGGGGGTGGTTCGGCCCGTGGATCAGAGGTGTTTTCCGAGCCAGGCCAGCAGGTCCTGCTGGACCTCGTCCCGGTTGGTCTCGTTGAGGATCTCGTGCCGGGCCCCCTGGTATCCCTTCCAGGTCAGCTCCCGCGTACCGCCGTAGCGGAAGTCCTCCAGGAGTTCGTAGACGAGCGTCATCCCCTGGTTGCAGGGGTCCTCGGTGCCCACCGCCACATGCACCGGCAGCGCGGCCGGGATACGGGCCTGGTGGCGCGGGTCGTTGATCTTACGGACGCCACGGACCCAGTCCTGGGACAGCCCGGCGCTGAACGCGAAGCCGCAGCGCTCGTCCCGCGCGTACGCGGCCACCTCCGCCGCGTCGCGCGAGAGCCACTCGAAGCCCGTCCGGTCCTGAAGGTGCTCGTACGGGTCGTTGAACGAGGCGAAGAGGGTCGGGGTGAAGGTGGACCGTGCGTTCCGGCCCCCTTCCGCGACCTCCTGGGCGATGCCCGCCAGCGCCTCCTCGGTCTCGGTCCCCGGCAGTGAGCGGAAGGTGCCGGAGAGGATCAGCCCGGCCAGCTCCCCGCCGTACTCCTGGGCGCAGTCCCGGGCCAGCATCGAGCCCATGCTGTGGCCGAGCAGGACCAGGGGCGCACGGGGGTGCGCGGCCCGCGCGCGGTCGCCGATGGCGCGCAGGTCCGAGACGATCGCCCGCCAGCCGTCGCCCTCCTCGCCCACGACGCCGAAGCCGCCCGTCGACTCGGCGGTGGCTCCGTGGCCACGGTGGTCCGAGGCGACCACCGCATAGCCGTGGGCGGCGAGGAAGCGGGCGAACCGGTCGTAGCGCCGGGCGTGTTCCGCGGCGCCGTGGGCGATCTGGACGATCGCGCGCACGGCGCCGTTCTCCGGCAGCCAGCTGTAGGTCACGACCCGCACACCGTCGGGCATGGGCAGATGGTCGGTGCGGTGAGTGATGCCGCCGTCGGGCATGCCGTCTCATCTCCTGACTCGAATCGATCTGGTGCGAATCGATCTGGATGCGAATCGATCTAGTGCGAATCGCAGCCCACTCTCCCTGCGCCGGGCCCGCAAGCCAAGGGCATCGACGGGGTCCTGTCCTCCGGGGCGCGGGGTGTGTAACGATCAAGGGCTTGGTACCGCGTATCGACTGCCGATCCATGCAACTCCCCTGCTCCAGGAGGACCGTTGGACTCGCACGACGCTTCGCTCTCCACCAGCTCCCCCAACCGCACTGACTCGACCGGCATTTCGGGTTCCGTCAGCTCTCACGGCTCGGACCGCTCTTCCGGTTCGCCCAACTCCCCTGATTCGGCGGACGCTTCCGCCTCCCCCGCCTCGGCAGATGTTTTCGCCCTGTCGCGGCGGCGCTTCCTGCAGGCCGCCGCCGTGGGCACCGCCGCCGCCACCGCGGCCACCCTGCCCCTCGATTCGGCCGCCGCCGCACCGGCCCGGGCCGGCTCGCTCTCCTTCACCGCCGCCACCAACGGCGCCGCGACCCTCTCCCCGTCCGGCGACCGCCTGATCGCCGAGGTCCAGAACGTCCTGTGGTCGGTCGCCCGTAAGGGCGGCGAGGCCGTCGCGCTCACACCGGCCGATCTGGAGCCCACCCGGCCGGTGTACTCCCCCGACGGGAAGCTGCTGGCCGTCTGCGCCTACCGGGGTGGCGGATTCCATATCTGGACGCTGCGCCCCGACGGCTCCGGTTTGCGGCAGCGAACGGACGGTCCGTGGGACGACCGCGGACCGGCCTGGTCGCCCGACGGCACCCGGATCGCCTTCGCCTCCGAGCGCGGCGGCGATCCCGTGGCGGGCAGCCCGTACCGGATCTGGGTGCTGGAGGTGGCCAGCGGTGAGCTCACCCGGCTCACGGGGGTGGACGGCCAGGACGGGCCGCTCCAGGGCGGGGCCTGGGAGGACTTCGACCCCACCTGGTCAGCGGACGGCGAGCGGGTGCTGTTCGTGCGCGGAGCGCTCGCCGGGACGACGCTGAGCGCCCGTACGGTGGCCTCCGTACGGGCCGACGGCACCGGACCGGTCACGGTCGAGCACACCGATCCCACCGCCGACGCCCAGGTGATGGCGCCGTCCGTGTCGGCGGGCGGCCACCTCGCCTATCTGCGCACCACGGCCGCTCCCGCCGCCTCCTGCACGCTGGTCGTGGACGGGGAGCCGGTGGCGGTCGCGGGCGATGTGCAGCCCGTGCCGCCCCGTTGGGTGTCGCGGGATGAGCTGCTGCTCACCGTGGACGGGCGGTTCCGGGTGTTCCGGGTGTCCTCGGCGACGCGGTCCGGCGCCGACGGAGAGGCTGCCGATGAGAGCACCGCCCGCGACCGTAAGGCGCTTGCGTACGAGGAGATCCCCTTCTCCGCCACCCTCCCCGTCGACCGGCCCCGGTATCGCGTCAAGCGGTACGACTTCGACGGTGGCGGGGTGCGGCCGGTGCGTGGGCTGCACCTGCCCGCGCTCTCTCCCGACGGCCGTAAGGTGGCCTTCGCCGCCCTCAACTCCCTCTGGGTCGCCGATGTCTCCGGCGGCCGGGCCCCGCGCCGGGTCGTACGGGCGGCCCCCACCCGGTATCTGCTGGCTCCCACCTGGACGCCCGACGGGCGCGCCCTGGTGTACGCCGACGACCGCGACGGGCTGCTGGCCGTGCGCCGCCGGGACCTGGCCTCGGGCGAGGAGACCGTGCTGGCATCCGGCGGCCGGGTGCATCCGGCGCTCTCCCCCGACGGCAAGCGGCTCGCCAGTGTCGACATGTCGGGAAACCTGGTCCTGCGCGATCTCGAGGCCGGTACGGAACGGGTGCTCGCCGCGCCGATGGGCGCCGGAGGGCTGCCCGGCCGGCCGAGCTGGTCGCCCGACGGGCGCTATGTGGCCCTGTGCGATCGCAATCGGCTGAACCAGCGGTTCCGCGAGGGCTACAACCTGATCCGGGTGATCGACATCAGCACGGGTGCGGCCAGGCAGCACGCCGTCGCCCCGCACACCTCCCTCTCCGACCGCTATGACTCCGGACCGGTCTGGTCCCCCGATGGCCGCCATATGGCGCTCATCGTCGAGTCCGCCCTGTGGCTGCTGCCCGTAAGGGCGGATGGCACCCCCGACGGCGCGCCGCGCCGGCTGACCGACGAGGCCGCCGACCACCCCTCCTGGTCCGGGGACTCCCTCAGCGTCCTGTATCTGTCGGCGGGCCGGCTGCGGCTGCTGGACGTCAAGCGCGGCACCGCCCGGACGGTCCGTATCCCGCTGGACCACCGGCGGCCGCGCCCCGCGGACACCGTCGTCCACGCCGGGCGGTTCTGGGACGGCACCGGCGGCGAGGGCGGCGCCGGCCGTGACGGCCGTAAGGGCGGCACGGTCCGCGAGGACGTGGACATCGTGGTGCGCGGCGGACGCATCGCGGCCGTGGAGGCGCACCGGGCCGGGCGGCCCGCGAAGCGGCGCGTCGATGCCTCCGGCCGCACCGTGATCCCCGGGCTGTGGGACGCCCATACCCACCCCTGGCAGTACACCTATGGCGGCCGTCAGACCACCCTGCAGCTCGCCTACGGCATCACCACCGCGGTCTCCCTCGGCGGGTTCGCCTATGAGCAGGCGCGCCTCAGGGAGGCCGTCGCGGCGGGCGCCCTGGCCGGGCCGCGGCTGCTGGCCACCGGCGAGCTGCTGGACGGGCCGCGCGTCGCGTACAGCATGGGCCGGGCGCACCGCACCCGCGATGGTCTGCGGCGTTCCCTGGCGCGCGGTGCCGCGCTCGACTGGGACTTCGTCAAGACGTACGTCCGCGCACCGGGTTGGATCATGGAGGAGGCGGCGCGGTTCGCGCATGAGCGGCTCGGCGTGCGCACCGGCAGCCACCTGTGCTCACCCGGCATACAGCTCGGACAGGACCTGACGACGCATCTGCAGGCCACTCAGCGGCTTGAGTACGGCCACGCCACGACGGCGACCGGACACTCCCAGCAGGACGTGGCGGAGATCTACACCGCGACCTCCGACTTCCGGCTCATCGCCACGCCGTTCACGGCCTCGCCCCTGGTCGGCGCGGATCCCTCACTGGCGGAGGACGAGCGGGTCACCCGGCTGATGCCGCCGTGGGACACCGCGCTCGTACGGCAGCTCGCCGGGACGCCCCCGACCTCGGACCAACTGGCCACGCTGCGCACAGAGATCGGGGTCTACCGGCGGATCCTCGCCGGGGGCGGGGTGGTGGCCCTGGGGACGGACCAGCCGCTGGTGCCGGTGGGCCTCCATCTGCACATGGCGCTGCGCGCCCTCCACCGGTTCGGGCTGTCGCCGGAGGAGGCGCTGCGCACGGCGACCGTCCTCCCGGCGCGGGCCTTCGGCGCCGACCGCGACCTGGGGACCCTGGAGGCCGGGAAGCTGGCGGACCTGACGGTCGTGGACGGCGATCCCTTCACGGACTTCGACACGCTGGTACGGACGGTGTCGGTGCTGCGGGGCGGGGTGCCGTACGAGCAGCGCGAGCTGGTCGAGTCCTTCCCCAGGGCCGGTGCCGCGGCGGCACCGCACGGGAAGTCGGCGGATGAGTGGCTGGAGGTGGGGCGGCTGCTGCGGCGCGACTCCTGCTGCGCGGTGGACGGCTGAGGGTGATGGGGGATGGGGCGGGGGTTTCGGACTCCTGCCCCACCCGGTCCCCGGACCACCCGGTCCCCGGCCTGCCCGGTCCCCGGCCCGACTCGCCTCGATCGGGTCCCGCCCCAATCTCCCGGTCCGCTCGGCCTCGTGCTCACACCGGGTCCGCGGCCCGCGTGCCCGCCGAGGGCGTGCCGAGCCAGGGGAGCAAAGGTCAACGGGGGACGTCGATCCTGGCCAGGGCTCCCGTCTCCAGGGCGCACCACAGCGCGCCGGCGTGCGCGGCGATGCCGTGTGGTTCGCAGTCGGCTCGGGGCAGGTCGTACGCCGTGATCCGGCCGTCGGTGGTGATGCGTCCGACCCCGCCGCGGCCCCATTCGGTGAACCACAGCGCCCCGTCCGGGCCGCCGGTGATGGCGTGCGGCCGGGCCTGACGGTCGGGCAGCGGGTACTCGGTGACGGTGCCGTCGACCGTGATGCGGCCGATCTGCCCCGCGCCGATCTCGGTGAACCACAGGGCGCCGTCCGGCCCTTGGGCGAGGCCCACCGGCGCGGCGGCCTCGGTCGGCAGGGGGTGGGCGGTCGTCCGGCCGTCCATGGTGATCCGGCCGATGGCGTTGCCCTGGTTGAGGGTGAACCACATGGCGCCGTCGGGCCCCGCCGCGATGGCGGACGGGAAGGCGCCGGGCGCGGCGTATTCGGTGATGTCGCCGTCCATGGTGATCCGCCCGATGCGGTCGGCGGCCGACAGCGTGAACCATACGGCCCCGTCCGGGCCCGCGGCGATGCCGTACGGCCCGCCGTCGGCGGTCTGCGGGGCGAAGGAGGAGGCCGTGCCGTCCACCGCGATCCGGCCGATGCGGTGGGTGCCGTACTCGCTGAACCACAGGGCGCCATCGGGCCCTTGCGCGATCATCGTCGGCTTGGCTCCGACGGAGTGGACGGTGATCCGGCCGTCGGCGTCCCTGCGGCCGATCGCACCCTGGTGGACCAATGTGAACCACAGGGCGCCGTCGGGGCCGCCGGTGAGCGCATAGGGGCCCGCGTCCGGGTCGCTGACGGTGAAGGCGCGGACCGGGTCGGCGAGCCACCGGCCGATCCGGTCCAGCAGCACCTCGCCCGGCTCGGACAGATGGAAGGCGTGCGGCATGCCCTGGTACTCCTCCAGGCGCACGCTCACCCCGGCGGCGGCCGCCGCCTCGGCGAAGCGACGGGCGTCGTCCAGGAGCGCCTCGTCCGCGCCCACGGCGATCAGCAGCGGCGGCAGTCCGCGCGGATCCCCGTACAGCGGCGACTGCGGGGCCCGGTCGGCGGGCGCCCCGGCCAGGTACTGGGCGCTTATGGAGCCGAGCGCGGCCCGGCTCAGTACGTCCTTACCGTCGTTGGCGGCGATCGACGCACCCGTAAGGGCGAAGTCGGTGACGGGTGAGACCGCGATCGCGGCACCGGGCCGCGGACCGCCGGTCCGCTGGATCTCCAGCAGGGCGGAGAGCACCAGCGTGGCGCCGGCCGACTCCCCGGCGAGAACGACCTCGGCGGCGGGCACGCCCTCGTCCAGCACACGTCGCCAGGCGGACAGCACGTCCTCGAGCGCCGCGGGATAGGGGTGTTCGGGCGCCAGCCGGTAGTCCACCCGCAGGGCGGGGCATCCGGTCGCCCTCGACAGCCGATAGGCCATCACCCGCTCGGCCTCGGGCATGGAGTGGGCGAACCCGCCGCCGTGCACGTAGATCACCGCGCCGCCGCGGGCACCGGGCGCGCGGACCCAGTCGCCCCGCACCTCGGCGTCCTCCGGCAGCGGGGCGGCGATCAGCGCGTCGGGGCGGTCGTGGACCGCTCGGGCCGCCTCGGGCGCCATGGGAACGGCGATGACGTTCAGCAACGGTCCTCCGTCGAAGGTGTTCCGGTGAGCGTGTTCCGGTAAAGGTGTTCGGTGGGGTGATCCGGCCTCGCGAGGGTGGGCGGGATCAACTCCTCCGGCTCCTCGTCGAGAAATTTACGACGGGCGTAAAGTTAGGGTCGTCCGCCAGCGAGTGTCAACGTAAATTTACTACGAGGGTAAGATTGCGCTCATGGGTATCGAGCCGAGCACCACATCGGACCCCGCCCCGTCAGGCGGGTCGGCCACCGGTCTGCGCGAGGTCAAGAAGCGTGAGACGCGGCAGCTGATCTCGGACCGGGCGACCGAGCTCTTCATGGCACAGGGCTTCGAGCGCACCACCATCGCCGAGATCGCCGATGCCGCGCGCGTGGCCAAGAAGACGGTGACCAACTACTTCCCGCGCAAGGAGGATCTGGCCCTCGACCACCAGGACGAGTTCGTCACCGGCCTGGCCCGCACCGTCGCCGCCCGGGAGCCCGGCGAATCCGCCCTCGCGGCGCTGCGGCGCGCCGCGCTCTCCGCCGTCGCCGCGCAGGATCCGGTCGCCGGTTTCGCCGGGCCGGACTTCATCCGCATGATCGCGGAGAGCCCCACCCTCTCGGCCTGTCTGCGCGGACTGCACGACCGGCGCGAGGAGGCCCTGGCCGCCGCCCTCGCCGAGGCGACCGGCGCCTCCCCCGGCGACATCACCCCGCGCACGGCCGCGTCCCTGCTCGCCGGGGTGCATCGCGTCCTGTTCCGCCGGGTCCAGGACCTCACGCTCGCGGGGCGGACCGACCCGGAGATCGCCGCGGTCCTCGAACCGGAGGCCACCCGGGCGTTCGCCCTGCTCGAACCGGCCCTCTCCGACTACGCACGGGCCTGAGGGTCCTCCCTCGGCCCTCATACGGTCAGCGCGCCGCCGAGAGCGCGGCCGTAAGGACGGCGGGCGCCTCCGCCAGCGAGGGGCCGTACCAGGTGAGGTGACGGCCGCTGACCAGGGCCGCCGGGAGGCCGGGGAACGCCTCGGGGCCGTCATCCGCCGTGAAGCGGTACGGCTCGTCGGGCAGCACCACCAGATCCGCCTCCCGCGCCGTCAGCTCCTGGATCGGGATCCGGGGATAGCGCTCGGGATGCGCGCTGTAGAGGTGCCGTACGCCCAGCCGGGCCAGGACGTCACCGGCGAAGGTGTCCCGGCCCAGCACCATCCACGGACGCCGCCACACCGGTACGACGGCGTGCCGCACCGGGCCACCGGCCCGTACCTCCGCCCAGGCGGCCTCGGCCTCGTCCAGCCAGCCGGGCCGGGCCAGCCCGCAGCCGCGCACCAGGACCCGCTCCAGCTCGGTGAACGCCTGCTCCAGGGTGCGCACTTCGGTCACCAGGACGTCGAGCCCGGCGGCGCGCAGCGCGGCGAGGTCGGAGGGGCGGTTCTCCTCCTCGTTGGCGATCACCAGATCGGGGGCGAGGGCGGCGATCCGGGCGGTGTCGGGGTTCTTGGTGCCGCCGATCCGCTCCGCGGTGAGGCCGGGCGGATGGGTGCACCAGTCGGTCGCCCCGGCGAGCAGCTCCGGCGCGGTGGCGGCGACGGCCTCGGTGAGCGAGGGCACGAGGGACACCACGCGCCGTACGGGGGTGGGAGGGCTCATCGCTCCACCGTACGGCGCGACGAGGCGTATCGGGCCCCACGACAGCGGCCCGACCATCGTGAACAGCTTGTCGCTGAAGCCGCCGATCCCGTACCGGCCTCTCCCCCGAGTGGGCGCGGGGAGGAGGCGACGCGCCGGTGCGTCGGCATCGCCTGAGGTCAGGAGTGGGCGGCGGACCGTTCTGGAAAGGAAGTAACCGCGGCCCGGAGCGGGTGCTCCGGGCCGCGGTGTGCGTGGTGCGTGCGGTGGGTCAACGGACCACCTGGCGGTGGGTCAGGAAGCCACCGGCGCCATCTTGTCGACGATGCCGGGGTGGGCGTCAATCCACTTCTGGACGCCCTTCTCCTCGTTGCCCTTACCGGCGTCCTGGACGGCCTGCTCCAGGGTCGCCAGCTCCTTCTCGGTCATGTGCCACTTCTTCAGCCACCCGTTGAACTCGGGGAACTTCTTCGGGAAGGACTTGTTGGCCAGGGTGTGGAGCTGGTTGCTGGCCCCGAACGCCTTCTTCGGGTCGGCGAGCTTGGTCAGCTTGTACTTGCTGTAGGCCCAGTGCGGGGTCCACAGGACCACGGCCACCGGCTCCTTCTTGGCGTACGACCGCTCCAGCTGGGCCAGCATCGCCGGCGAGGAGCCGTCACTGACCTTGTACTCCTTGTCCAGGCCGTACTCCTTGAGCACCTTGCCCTTCAGGAGCTTCATCTCGCCGGTTCCGGGCTCGATACCGACGATCTTGCCGTCGAAGGTGTCACCCTTCCCCTTGAGGTCGGCGAGCGATTTCACGTCCTTGACGTAGGACGGCACCGCGAGCTCCAGGGAGGTCTTGTCGTACCACGACCCGACGTCGACCAGGTTCTTCTTGTATTTGTCCCAGTACTGTTTCTGGGCGACCGGTAGCCAGCCGTCGAACTCGACGTCGACCTGTCCGGTGCTCATCCCGGTGAACATCGAGCCGACGTCGTACTGCTTGATCTCCGGCTTGTAGCCGCGCCGCTCGAGGACGTTCTTCCACAGGTAAGTGGTGGCGATGTCCTCGTCCCACGGGAAGTAGCCGATCATCGGCGCGGCGCCCGCGTCCTTGCCCTTCTGGTCGGCGCCGCCCGGCACCGGGGCGAGCTTGTTGGCCACGCCCGGGTTCTGCTTCAGCCAGGCGCGCACGCCCTGCTGCTCCTTGCCCTTACCGGCGTCCTGGATGGCCGACTCCAGGCTGGTGAGCTGCTTCTCGTCCAGCTTGAAGTTCTTGAGCCACTTGGCGACCTGCGGGTTCTCCTTGGAGAAGCCCTTGCGCGCGAGGGAGTCGATGTGGTCGCCCTTACCGAAGGCGCCCTTGGGGTCCTTCAGCTTGGTGAGCTTGTACTTGTCGTACGCCCAGTGCGGGGACCACAGGGTGACCGCGATCGGCTCCTTCTTGGAGTAGGAGCGGTCCAGCTGGGAGAGCATGGCCGCGGTGGAGCCCTTGACCAGGCTGAAGTTCTTGTTCAGCCCATAGCCCGGCATGACCTTGTCCTGCATCAGCTTCATCTCACCGGCACCGGGCTCGATGCCGACGATCTTCTTGTTGAAGGTGCTGGACTTCTTCTCGAGGTCCTCCAGGGTCTTGACCCCCTTGACGTACGAGGGGACCGCGACCTCCAGGGAGGTGGGGCCGTACCAGGAGCCGAGGTTCTCCAGCTTGCTCTTGTACTTCGACCAGTACGCGGCGTGGGTGGTGGGCAGCCAGGAGTCCGTCTCGAAGTCGATGTTGCCCGCGGCCATACCGGTGTACAGCGCGCCGACGTCGTACGACTGGACCTTGGGTTTGAAGCCGCGCTGCTCCAGGAGTTCCTTCCACAGGAAGGTGGAGGCGACGCCCTCGTCCCAGTTGATGTAGCCGATGTTGACCTTCTGGCCCTTGCCGACGTCGGCGGAGACCTTGGGGCCCTCGCCGCCGCCGCCGAACATGCTCATACCGCCGGCGACCAGCGCCAGGATGACGACGCCGACCATGGCGACGGAGGTCGCGGGGCGCCAGTGCAGCACCTTGAAGCCGCTGAGCGCCTTGGCGTTCTGCTTGGCCAGCGCACGGCGGGCCAGCGGGGAAACGCGCTGATTGAGCGCGCTGGTCATCCGGTCCAGGTACATGGCCAGGATGACCACCGCGATACCGCCCTCGAAGCCCATGGCCACGTCGACGGAGCTGATCGCCTGGAAGACGGTGGAGCCCAGGCCCTCGGCGCCGACCATACCGGCGATGACGACCATGGACAGCGCCAGCATGATCACCTGGTTGACGCCCGCCATGATGGTGGGCAGGGCCAGCGGGAGCTGGACGCGCAGCAGGGTGCGGCGCGGATGGGTGCCGAAGGCGTCGGCCGCCTCGACCAGCTCCGCGTCCACCTGCCGGATGCCCAGTTCCGTCATGCGGACGCCCGGAGGCATCGAGAAGATGACGGTGGCGACGACACCGGGGACCACCCCGAGGCCGAAGAAGAAGATGCCCGGGATCAGATAGACGAAGGCGGGCATCGTCTGCATGAAGTCCAGCACCGGACGGATCACGGCGCTCACCGCGCGGTTGCGCGAGGCCCAGATGCCGAGCGGCACCGCGAACACGATGGTGATCACACCGGCGACCAGCACCAGTGCGAGGGTGTTCATCGCCTCGCCCCACAACTCGATCGAGTCGATGAGGGCGAATCCCAGGAAGGCGAGCACGGCGGGCAGCAGCCCGCGCAGCCACCAGGCGAGCAGCGCCAGGATGCCCGCGAGCAGCAGCGGCTCGGGGCCGCTGAGCACGGTGTTCAGCCCGTCGTACATGCCCTGGACGACGCTGGAGATGAAGTCGAAGAGCCAGCTCAGATTGTCTCGGAGCCAGTTGACGCCGGAGTTGATCCAGCTGCCGAGCTCAAGCCTAGGCACCGGTGATCACCTTCTTGGTGGTCTCGGGCGCGTCCGGTGCCTCACCGGCCGCCGGTTCGGCCCCGTCGGGCCCGGGGTCCGGCTCGCCGAGGACGGCGAGCAGCCGGGCTCGGGTGACGACGCCGGTGAGCGCACCGTCGTCGTCGGTGACGGCGACCGCGACCCCGCTGCGCGAACACGGCTGGAACAGCTCGATGATCGGGGTGCTCTCGGTGACGGTGGCGGGGGCGGCCGCGAGCACGTCCTGCTCGGTACGGAGCGTGGTGCCGTCGTCGGTCGTGGTGCCCAGCGCCTCGCTCGGCTCGGCCATGATCGCGCCGGCAGTGAGCACGCGGCTGCGGTCGACGTCCTGAGTGAAGGAGGCGACGTAGTCGTTGGCGGGGGTCACCAGGATGTCCTCGGCGGTGCCGATCTGGACGATCCGGCCGTCGCGCATCACGGCGATGCGGTCGCCGAGCCGCATGGCCTCGTTCAGGTCGTGGGTGATGAAGACGATGGTCTTCTTGAGCCGCTTCTGGAGCTGGAGCAGCTGGTCCTGCATATCGCGGCGGATCAGCGGGTCCAGCGCGCTGAAGGACTCGTCCATCAGCAGCATGTCGGCGTCGGTGGCCAGGGCCCGGGCGAGGCCGACGCGCTGCTGCATACCGCCGGAGAGCTCATCGGGCCAGGACTTCTCCCAGCCGGCCAGGCCCACCAGCTCCAGCGCCTCGGTGGCGCGCCGGACGCGCTCCTCGCGCGGCACGCCCTGCACCTCGAGGCCGTAGGCGGCGTTCTCCAGCACGCTGCGGTGCGGGAAGAGGGCGAAGTGCTGGAAGACCATGCTGATCTTGCGGGACCGGACCTCGCGCAAACCCTTGGGGGTGAGCGCGGTCAGGTCGTCGTCGTCGAAGAGCACGCGCCCGGCGGTCGGCTCCAGCAGCCCGTTCAGCATCCGCAGCAGGGTGGACTTGCCGGATCCGGACAGACCCATGACGACGAAGATCTGGCCCGCCTCGACGGCGAAGGAGGCATCGACGACCGCCGCGGTCGTACCGTTCGCCCGGAGCTCCTCGCGGTCCACGCCGCCTTCCAGCTGCGCCACCGCCTCATCGGGTCGTCTGCCGAACACCTTGTACAGGTGTTCGGCTCGCAATTTGGCCACATGTACCTCTCAGATCGCACCAAAAAGCGACCCGCCACCCCCGCCGGCGGGTCGTGGAGCGGTACGGCATCGGACCGCTGACCGCCGCAAAAGTTGAATCACTGAACGGGTTCGCTCCGGGGGCGCGCCTGCCCCGATCGATTTGGCGTAAACCAAACGGTGATCCACTTCACATTATCCTCGGGACCGGTGTCAGTGGGGTAGTGCATAGTCGGGATCGTGACGCGACGCCTGATGCTCCTCGACACCGCCTCTCTCTACTTCCGAGCCTATTTCGGGGTCCCGGACTCGGTCCGGGCCCCCGACGGCACGCCGGTGAACGCCGTGCGCGGGCTCCTGGACTTCATCGCCCGGCTCGTCCAGGACCACCGCCCGGACGACCTGGTGGCCTGCATGGACTTCGACTGGCGCCCGGCCTGGCGGGTCGCCCTGATCCCCACGTACAAGGCCCACCGGGTGGCCGAGGAGGCCCCGGAGGGGGCCGGGGTGGACCAGGAGGAGGTGCCGGACACCCTCTCCCCGCAGGTCCCGGTGATCGACGAGGTGCTGGACGCGATCGGCATCGCCCGGGTCGGCGCCGCGGGCTACGAGGCCGACGATGTGATCGGCACGCTCACGGGCCGGGCGGCCGGCCCGGTCGACATCGTCACCGGCGACCGCGATCTGTTCCAGCTGGTGGACGACGAGCGCGAGGTTCGGGTGCTCTACCCCGTCAAGGGCGTGGGCACCCTCCAGCTCGTCGACGAGTCCTATGTGCGCGAGAAGTACGGGGTGACCGGCCGGGGGTACGCGGAGCTGGCGCTGCTGCGCGGCGACCCCAGCGACGGGCTGCCGGGGGTGCCCGGCGTCGGCGAGAAGACCGCCGCCAAGCTGCTGGCCGCCCATGGCGACCTGGCCGGGATCATGGCCGCCGTCGACGACCCCGCCGCCAAGCTGACCCCCACCCAGCGCAAGCGGCTGGCCGAGGCGCGGGCGTATGTCGAGGTCGCCCCGAAGGTGGTGCGGGTCGCCTCGGACGTGGCGCTCCCCGCCTTCGACCCGGCGCTGCCGCGGTCGCCGCGCGACCCTGGAGCGGTGGCGGCGCTGGCGGAGCGCTGGGGATTGGGCGGATCTTTGCGCAGACTGCTGTCCACTCTTGAGGAATGAGCTGTTAGGTTAGGTAAACCTAACTCTTGTTGATCAGGGAGGTCGCCATGGCGGACCGTCCGGCCCGTAAGACGCGCACGCCGCATCGCGCACAGGTGGTGCGCACCGACCGGCTGACCCCGCACATGGTGCGGGTCGTCCTGGGCGGCGACGGCCTCGCGGACTTCCATGCGGGCGAGTGGACCGATCACTACATCAAGCTGCTCTTCCCGACCGGGGGCGCCGTCTACCCCGAGCCGTTCGACCTGGAGCGGATCCGTGCCGAGTTCCCGCGTGAGCAGTGGCCGGTCACGCGGACGTACACGGTGCGCGCGTGGGATCCGGCCGCCCGCGAGCTGACGGTGGACTTCGTGACCCATGGTGACGAAGGGCTGGCCGGGCCGTGGGCCGCCCGGGTCCGGCCCGGCGAGGAGATCCACTTCATGGGGCCGGGCGGCGCCTACGCCCCGAGCGCCGAGGCCGACTGGCATCTGCTCGCGGGGGACGAGAGCGCGCTGCCCGCGATCGCCACGGCGCTGGAGCGGCTCACCGACAGCCGGGCGGGTGGCGCGCCCGAGGTGCCGGTGCACGTGTTCATCGAGGTGGCGGACGAGACGGAGGAGCTCAAGGTCACCGCCCCCGAAGGGGTCCAGGTGAGCTGGCTGCACCGGGGCGCCGCGCCGGTCGGCGAGGCGCTGGTGGCGGCCGTGCGGGGGCTGGAGTTCCCGCCCGGGCAGGTGCACGCCTTCGTCCACGGCGAGGCGGGCTTCGTGAAGGAGATCCGTCGCCATCTGCGCCTCGAGCGCCAGATCCCGCGCGAGTGGCTGTCCATCTCCGGCTACTGGCGGCGCGGCCATGACGAGGACGGCTGGCAGGCGTCGAAGCGGGAGTGGAACCAGCAGGTCGAGGCGGAGCAGGAGGGCGCGGGGCCCGAGGAGGCCGCCGCGTAGGACCGTCGCGCAGGGCACCGCACCGGCGCCGCGCGTACGGCGGGCGGGTGGACGGCTGACGCCGTCCGCCCGCCCTTTTTCCGTCCGGGGAGCGCGCAACGGCAGATACCGCCACGCAAGGGGCTTTTAACCGTACTTACATATGAATACCGTAATGCACCAATTGCACCTGTCGCGTCCTTCGCCCAATCGCTTTAATCAATGACAGCGAGATTGACGGCGCCCCGTGCTATAGCGCCGAGTCGCTTCCCATCGGACGACCCGCACCAGGTGCCGGCCCCGAGGCAACGGGTCTTCACGCGTCCTCCCGCCCACCGGACCGTGCCATACGGTCGCGGGCTTCGTCAGCCATCGGCTCGCTCTCCGCGCGCACCCCCGGCAGAGCGGCACGACCGAAGGAGAACGATCATGGCAACCATCACGTCACTGGTGGATACGACGACCACCACCAACCAAGGCAAGCCCGGGGACACCGTCCAGGTCAACGGCACCGCCTTGGGCGCCACCACCAGGGTGAACTTCGGTACCTCGGCGGTCACTCCGGCCTCCGTCACGGCCACCCAGGTCACCTTCGTCGTGCCCAGTTCGGCGCCGTGCTCC
This sequence comes from Streptomyces yongxingensis, assembly GCF_055597465.1. Lineage (NCBI taxonomy): Bacteria > Bacillati > Actinomycetota > Actinomycetes > Kitasatosporales > Streptomycetaceae > Streptomyces > Streptomyces yongxingensis. The sequence goes on along the minus strand of NZ_CM145717.1, from coordinate 8,613,190 downwards.
GGACAGGTCTCCGTCAGCGTCACCAGCAACACCGGCGCCACCAGCAACGCCCTGCCGTTCTTCGTCATCCCCTCGCCGACGACCACGGCGCTGAGCGTCACCTGCGTTCCGGCCGCCACCGGTGGCGCGGTGACGCTGTTCGGCACCAACTTCCTGACCGGGTCACAGGTCGGGGTGGGCAGCGTCGGCAACGTCGCGGTCACCCCCACCCAGCCCGGCCAGGTCACCTTCACCGCACCGGCCAACCCGGGCCAGGTCGGCACCGTGTCGACCCAACCGGTGACCATCACCACCGCCGGCGGCACCAGCCCTTCGGGCACCACCCTGGTCGACTACTACCTCGCGCCGGCCATCACCACGGTGGCTCCCGCGACCGGCACGGCGGGCGACCTCGTCACCATCACCGGAACCGGCTTCGTCAACGTCGACACCGTCACCTTCACCGACAGCGCCGCCGCCACCGCCACGGCGGTCTTCACGCCCATCAGTGGCACCCAGCTCGTCGCCACCGTGCCCGGTGGACTCGCGGTCGGCGCCGGGACCATCACGGTCCACACCTGCGGCGGTACCTCCAACGCTCAACCCTTCACCATCACCTGACCGTCCCGGACGACCGGGCATCGACGGCACGCACGACCACCAAGTCGCCGCCGTCCGCGTCGCGTGGCGCGGGCGGGCGGCGGCGCCCCCGCGCCCTGGCCGACGATCGCCGGCCAGGGCGCGGCCGTCCCAGACGGTACGAGAAGGAGTAGAGCATCATGGCCCCCGTAGTGACCAGCGTCAGCCCCGCACAAGGCAATCCGGCCGGGGGCACCCCTGTCACGATCAATGGTTCCGGCTTCACCGGTGCCACCGTGGTCAGGTTCGGCCCGAATCTCGCCACCAATGTGGTCGTCGTGAGCAACACGCAGATCACGGCGACAACTCCGCCGGGGAGCGGCACGGTGAAGGTCACGATCACGGGGCCGACGGGGACCAGCACCCAGAACGTGTTCTTCACGTATACGACGGTCGCGGCTCCGGTGCTCACCGGGCTCAGTCCGGCTTCGGGCTCCACCGGCGGCGGCAATACGGTCACCATCACCGGCACCAACCTCACCGGCGCCACCCAAGTCCTCTTCGGCGCCGCCCCCGCCACCATCCTCACCAACACCCCCACCCAAATCACCGCCACCGCACCCCCAGGCACCGGCACCACCAACGTCACCGTCACCACCCCAGGCGGCACCAGCAACCCACTCCCCTACACCTACACCACCACCCCCGCACCCACCCTCACCACCCTCAACCCCACCTCAGGACCCACCACCGGCGGAAACACCGTCACCATCACCGGCAGCAACCTCACCGGGGCCACATCCGTGAAGTTCGGGCTCAACTCGGCGACGATCCTCACCAATTCGGCCACCCAGATCACCGTCAGCGCGCCCGCCGGGCCGCCGTCGTCGGTCAATGTCACGGTCACCACGGCCGGCGGGACCAGCAATCCGCTGCCGTACCTCTATCTCGCCGCTCCCACCGTCAGTGAGCTGTCGCCGCACTTCGGTCCGGACACCGGGGCCAACACCGTGACCGTCTTCGGCAGCAATCTGACCCTCGCCAACGCCGTGAGCTTCGGGGGGAATCCGGCCACCGCCTTCACCGTGGTCTCCGACACCCAGCTGACCGCGACCGCCCCGGCCGGGTCCGGCACGGTCGTCGTCACGGTCACCACACCGGGCGGCACCAGCACGGCGGGCACCGGGAATCCGTACTACACCTATCTCGGCGCGCCCGTCCTGACGAGCCTCAACCCGTCCCATGGCCCGGACACCGGGGGCGACGCCGTCGTGCTGAACGGCAGCAATCTCACCTACACCGACGCGGTGACCTTCGGCGGGGTCCCGGCCTCGTTCGCGGCGTTCTCCGACACCCAGGTGGTCGCGACCTCCCCGGGCGGGGCGCCCGGCACGGTGAACGTGGTGGCCCACACCCCGGCCGGGAACAGCAACGCCCTGCCCTACGTCTACGACCCCGTCTGACGGGCACCCCGGCCCCCATGGAGAGGGCCGCCGGTCAGCCGACCGAGGAGTACGCCACGACCCCGCGCAGCAGCCCGTCGACCGCACGGCGGGCGCTGCGCGCCACCGTGCCCTCGGGGGCCGCCGCGGCGATCTGGCCGAGCACATCGATCAGTTGCTTGGTCCAGCGCACGAAGTCACCGGCGGGCATGTCGATTTCGCGCAGCACCTCGTCGAGCCCGTGGCCGGAGGCCCAGCGGTAGGCGGCCCAGGCGAAGCCCAGGTCCGGCTCGCGCTGGCCGACGCCCTCGGCCTGGTTGATCTTGTGCTCCTCCTCCAGGGCGTCCAGCCGCCCCCATATGCGCACCATCTCGCCGAGCGCGTCCTTGGCGCGGCCCGTGGGCAGCTTGGGCGGCAGCGCGTCATCGGCCGTCCGCGCCTCGTAGACGAGCGCGGAGGCGCAGGCCGCGAGCTCGGCGGGGGGCAGCCCCTCCCAGACGCCCTCGCGCAGGCATTCGCTGGCCAGCAGGTCCAGCTCGCCGTACAGCCGCGCCAGCCGTCTGCCCTCGTCCGTGACCTCGTCGCCGCGCAGATAGCCGAGCTCGCTCAGCAGGGAACAGATCCGGTCGAAGGTGCGGGCGATGGTGTTCGTACGGCCCTCGATGCGCCGCTCCAGCTGCCGGGTGTCGCGCAGCAGCCGGTGGTAGCGCTCGCCCCACCGGGCGTGGTCCTCGCGGTCGCTGCAGCCGTGGCAGGGGTGGGCGCGGATGGCCGCGCGCAGCCGGCTGATCTCGGTGTCGTCGGCGGCGGGCGAGCGCTCCTTGCGGTGGCGCCGCACATCGTGGTGGCCGGCCTTGGTGCGCAGCGCGGAGGCCAGATCGCGGCGCGACTGGGGGCTGCGCGGATTGAACGACTTGGGGATCCGCATCCTGTCCAGCGGCTCGACCGGGACCGGGAAGTCGATCGACGCCAGCCGCTTGACCTGCCGCTCGGCGGTGAGCACCAGGGGCCGCGGCCCGTCGTGGTACTCCATGCCGCGGTGGCCGCCCACCCGCCCGGCGGGCAGCCCGGGGTCCAGCACCAGGGCGAGCCCGGCGAACTTGCCGGTGGGCACGTGGATGACATCGCCGGGGCGGAGCTTCTCCAGGGCGACCGCGGCGGCCGCGCGCCGCTGGGCCGCGCCCTGCCGGGCCAGCTCGGTCTCGCGGTCCTTGAGCTCGCGGCGCAGCCGCGCGTACTCGTCGAAGTCGCCGAGGTGGCAGGTCATGGAGGCGCGGTAGCCCTCGAGGCCCTCCTCGTTGCGCTGCACCTGGCGGGAGATCCCGACGACCGCCTTGTCGGCCTGGAACTGCGCGAAGGAGGTCTCCAGCAGCTCGCGCGAGCGGTGCCGCCCGAACTGGGAGACCAGGTTGACCGCCATGTTGTACGACGGCTTGAAGGAGGAGCGCAGCGGATACGTGCGGGTGCCGGCCAGCCCGGCGAGCGCCGCGGGGTCCATGGTGCGCTGCCACAGCACCACCGCATGGCCCTCGACGTCGATGCCGCGCCGCCCGGCGCGGCCGGTCAACTGGGTGTACTCACCGGGGGTGATGTCGACGTGCTGCTCGCCGTTCCACTTGACGAGCTTCTCCAACACCACCGAACGGGCGGGCATGTTGATGCCGAGGGCGAGGGTCTCGGTGGCGAAGACCGCCTTGACCAGGCCGCGGACGAAGAGCTCCTCGACAACTTCCTTGAAGGTGGGGAGCATTCCGGCGTGGTGGGCCGCGATGCCCCGCTCCAGGCCCTCCAGCCATTCGAAGTACCCCAGCACATGGAGGTCTTCGTCGGGGATCCCGGCGGTGCGCTCCTCGACGATGGCCCGCACCTGGGAGCGCGCCGACTCGTCGTTGAGCCGCAGCCCCGCGTGGAGGCACTGCTGGACGGCGGTCTCGCAGCCGGCCCGGCTGAAGATGAAGGTGATGGCCGGAAGCAGCCCCTCGGCATCGAGCCGGTCGATCACCTCGGGGCGGCCCGGGGTCCAGATCCGGCTGCGCTGACGGCGCTCGCGCTCCCGGTCGGCCTCGCGCATATTGCGGCCGCGGCGCTTGTCGCGGCCGAAGCTGGGGCGGCTGTTCTCCATCCGGGCCAGCCGGACCAGATCGGGGTTGACCTCGCGGCGTCCGCCCTGGTCGCCGTCCCGGCCGCTCTTCTCCTCGAACAGGTCGTACATCCGGCGCCCGGCCAGCACGTGCTGCCACAGCGGCACCGGACGGTGCTCGGAGACGATGACCTCGGTGTCGCCGCGGACGGTGTCCAGCCAGTCGCCGAACTCCTCGGCATTGGAGACGGTCGCGGAGAGTGACACCAGCGTCACCGACTCGGGGAGGTGGATGATGACCTCCTCCCAGACGGCGCCCCGGAACCGGTCGGAGAGGTAGTGGACCTCGTCCATCACCACATAGCCGAGGCCGAGCAGCGACTGGGAGCCGGCGTAGAGCATGTTCCGCAGCACCTCGGTGGTCATCACGACCACCGGGGCCTCGGAATTGACGCTGTTGTCCCCGGTGAGCAGGCCGACCTGGTCGGCGCCGTAGCGCTTCACCAGGTCGGTGTACTTCTGGTTGGACAGCGCCTTGATGGGCGTGGTGTAGAAGCACTTGCGGCCCTGGGTCAGCGCCAGGTGGACGGCGAACTCGCCCACGATGGTCTTGCCCGAGCCGGTGGGAGCGGCGACCAGCACGCCCTTGCCGCTCTCCAGGGCCTTGCACGCCTCGATCTGGAACGGGTCCAGCTCGAAGTCGTACATCTCGCGGAAGGGGGCCAGCGCGGTGGCCTGCTCGGCGGCCCGGGCGCGGGACGCCGCATAGCGCTCGGCGGGAGATAGCTCGTCGGTCATCGTATCTACGAGCCTACCGGCCACCTCCGACAGCGCACGCGATCTTTATCGGGGCTTTGTTCGGCCCGCCGGACCGTGCCGCTCGCCGAGCCGCCCACCGGGCCGCCCGATGGGCGGCCGCAGGCGGGCGGGTATGACCGGGTACTCGGATATGACCGGATACGGCAGCGTACGGTCGGGTACGGCTACGTGACGTCGTCGTAGCCGTTGCGCCGTGCGGGGCCGGAGTCGTCCCCGTCGGTGAGCTCCGGCACGGCGCTGGGCGCGGCCACGGCCTCGGGGGTCAGGTCCAGCTGGGACGCCTCGTCGTCGCTCAGGCCGAAGTCCGGGTCGGCGGCCCTGCGGCGCGCCTTGCGCCGGTCGTTGACCAGGGCGACGCCGACGGCGCCGAAATAGAGCACGACGACCGGCCCGGCCAGGGCGAACATGCCGATCGGGTCGGTGCTGGGAGTGGCGATGGCGCCGAAGACCGTGATGCCCATGATCATGGCGCGCCACCAGCCGAGCATCCGGCGTCCGCTGAGGATGCCGGTGAAGTTCAGCAGGATCAGCAGCAGCGGAAGCTCGAAGGCGAGCCCGAAGACGACGACCATCCGGGCGAGCAGATCGAGGAAGTCGTCCAGTGGGAGGAGGTTGTTGGCCCCCTCCGGGGTGAAGCCGATGAGGACCTTGGCGCTGGTCGGAAGGATCAGGTACGCGAAGTACGCGCCGCCGACGAAGAGCGGTACGCCGAGCCCGACGAAGAACAGGCCGTACTTCTTCTCGTTGCGGTGCAGTCCGGGCGCGAGGAAGGCCCACAGCTGGTAGAGCCAGACCGGAGTGGCCACCACCAGACCGGTCGTGAAGGAGACCTTCAGCATGATCGTGAACGGCGACAGCAGACCGTTCACGGTGAAGTAGGCGCAGTCGTGGCCCTTGCCCCCCTCGCCTCCCTTGCCCGTGAGGTCGGAGAACGAGACCCCGCCACAGCCGACGGCGTCCAGGACCGGCCGCATCAGGAACTTCGCGATGTCCATGTAGTAGAACATCGCGATGATCGTGACCACACAGATCGCCAGGACCGATTTGAGCAGCCGGTTGCGCAGCTCACGCAGGTGCTCGGAGAGGGGCATCCGCCCCTCGGGGTCCTTCTCCTTTTTGCGGGCAGACTTGAGCAACCCACGTCCTCATCTCGTGCGTCCGGTGGCGGCCCTTCGCGCCGCCTTCAAGTGGCCCTGGGTCAGCGCTTGGTGGTGTCGCTCGGCTCCGACACCGGGCGCGAGCTGGTCACGTCTCCGGGCGCGGCCTGGATGGTGCGGTGAGTGGCGTCGTCCTGACCGGGGTGGGGCGGGTCGGCCGGCGCGCTCTGCTGCTGACCGTCCGACTTCATGGCCTTCGCCTCGCTCTTGAGGATCCGGGCCGACTTGCCCAGCGAGCGCGCCATGTCCGGAAGCTTCTTGGCGCCGAACAGCAGCAGCACGACGACAAGGATGAGGAGAATCTCGGGAACGCCGATCTTTCCGAACAGCATAAGCGTCTACCTTCTCACCGAGGCGGCTGGGGGTGGGGCTGCCCGACCGGTCGGACAGGTGTCCGGCAGCCGTGCTGTCAGCGATCGTAGCGCGCGGGGGTAAACCGTAAGCAATCCCCGTGCGGACTCCGGGTTGCGGCCCTCCGCCTCGTTTCCAGGGCCACGAAATGTCAGCGTACCCCGCTTGGCTGTGGGGCAGCAGGGTGCCCATCAGCGGCGACCCTCACCGCCGACGCGGCGCGGCCCTCACTGCCGACGCAGCGCGTCGACGGTCGACCCCAGCGGAGCCGAGGCCCGCTCCAGGTCCTCCGCGGCCCGGGTGATCCGCTGCGAGCTGTCCGACACCTGCCGGGCCAGCCTGCGGACCTCCGCGTAGACCCGCGCCGAGAGCACGGCGAGGACGGCGATTCCGCAGAAGGCGAGGGCGAGGGCGAGCATCGGCCAGAGCATGCGGCAGAGCCTAGACGGTGGAGTGCAGCCGCAGCGTACGCACCCCGCCACCGGTGAGCAGTTCCACGATCCGCTCCCCTGCCGGTTTGCGCACCGCGGTCCCGCAGTCGGGGCAGGTGAAGGAGTAGAAGGTGGTGCGGTCGCTGGCCCCGATGGCCAGCCGCAGGGCGCCCGCGGCCAGCTCGAACCGGCCGCGGCACTCCGGACAGGCTGCCTTGAAGACCACCGACGTGGCACTCCCCCGTGCGGTCACTGTGCGCGTCCCTTCACTCACCGTACGCCGCGAGCGCCTGCCGCGCCGCGTCCCGAGCGCTGTCCGCCAGCTCCTGCGGCGAGACGATCCTGCCGTCCCGGCCCAGCCGCAGCGCCAGGCGCCGCAGCGAGCCGGGGTCGGGCGCGCGCAGCGTGATCCGGAGGCCGCCGTCGGGCAGCTCGTCCGCGCTGTCGTGCGGGTAGTACTCGGCGACCCAGCGCCCGCCGGGGCCGACCTCGACGACCACCTCGGGGTCCTCGGCACCGGTCTGCACCAGCGCGGAGGACAGCTCCGACAGGTCGCGCAGCTCGATCGGGGGCGGATCGGACGCGTCGTCCAGCAGCTTGATCTCGACGACCCGGTCCAGCCGGAAGGTCCGCCGCGCCTCGGAGAGGCGGCACCACGCCTCCATGTAGGTGCGGCCGACGGCGAAGAGCCGGATCGGGTCGACCTCGCGCTCGGTGATCTCGTCACGCGCGGGTGAGTAGTAGCGCAGCCACAGCCTGCGGCGCTCGGAGATGGCGCGGTCGACGTCGGCGAAGACCCCGCCCTCCGATTCGAAGATCACCGAGAGCCGGGAGCTGGCGCCCGCCGCCTCGCCCGCCGCGGCCTCCAGCTTGGCGGTGGCCCGCAGCAGCGCGTCCCGGTCGCCCTCGCGCAGCCCGGAGAGGGTGGCGACGGCGCGGGCGGCGACCAGCAGCGCGGTGGCCTCGTCGGCGGCCAGCCGCAGCGGCTCGGCCACGTCATCGGGGTTGTGCCACCAGATCCGCTCTCCGTCGGTGTCGATGTCCATCAGATCGCCGCCGCGGAAGCTGGTGCCGCACAGCGGCAGCACATCCAGGTCGGCGATCAGCTCGTCCTCGCTGATGCCGAAGGCCCGGGCGACGTCGGCGACGCGGGCGCCGGGGCGCTCGCGCAGATACGTCACCAGGGAAAGCATCCGCCGGGTCTGGTCAATGGCGTTTCCGGCCATGGTGAAGTCGATCCGTCCCCTCAGCCCTTGGCGACCGCGCGCAGCCGGTCCACGACATCCGCCCGCAGTTCCTCGGGCGCCAGTACGACCACGTCCGGGCCGAACTCCACGAGCCAGGCGTCCAGGCCGTGCCCGTAGGGAATCTCCAGCTCGTCCCAGCCGTCGTCGGCCGCCCGGGTGGACAGCGCCTTCGCCCGCAGCGGATAGCCGTGGCCCGAGCGCAGCCGGATCCGCGCGGTGCCGTTGGCGGTCTCGCCCGCCCAGCTCTCCACGGTCTCCCGGACGGTGACGTGGTCGGGCACCTCGGCGGTGAACGCGCCGGACCGCAGCCGGACCCGGCCGGTGATCCGGGAGAGCCGGAAGACCCGCTCGGCGGCGCGCTCACGGTCCCATCCGGCGAGATACCAGTGGCCGCGCCAGCACTCCAGGGTCCAGGGCTCGACCTGCCGCTGCTCGGGGCGCGCGGCGTTCGCCTTGCGGTAGTCGAAGACGACGGGGCGGCGGTCGCGGCAGGCGAGCATCAGCGGCTCGAAGGCGCTCTCATGGACCGGGATGCGCGGCTCCAGCGCGCTGTGCCCGGGCGTGTCGTACGGGTCCTCGGCGACCGGCATGCCGGCGGCGCGCAGCTTCTGCAGGGCACCGCTGGCGGCGCCCGCGAGCCGGGCCTGCTGCCAGACCTTGGCGGCGAGGCCGAGGGCGGCGGCTTCCTCGGCGTCGAGGGTGATCGGCGGAAGGCGATTGCTGTCCCGGCGGGCGAGATAGCCGATCTCGCCGTCGAGGCCCTCCACCGTCTCGATGATCAGGCCGAGTTCCCGCAGATCGTCCTTGTCGCGTTCGAACATGCGGTTGAACGCTTCGTCGTTGGCCGTGTCGGTCTGGAGGTACGCCTCTATGGAGCCCCGCAACTCCCGTTTGGTCAGCGGACGCCGCGTTCCCAGCAGGCACAGGGCCAGGTTCATCAGCCGCTCGGCCTTGGCAATCGCCATCGACGCCCTTTCCTCGTGACCTTAACGACGTGACGGTACCGCTACGGGGGCGCACGGTAAAAGCCGAGGGCCCCTGCTCACCGGCAGGAGCCCTCGGCGCGACGGACGGCCGTCTCAGACGGAGACCAGGTCGCAGACGAAGATCAGCGTCTCGCCCGGCTTGATCCGGCCACCACCGGCGCCCCGGTCGCCGTAGCCGAGGTGCGGCGGGATGATGAGCTGGCGGCGGCCGCCGACCTTCATCCCCTGCAGACCCTGGTCCCAGCCGGAGATGACCTGGCCCACGCCGAGCTGGATCCGCAGCGGGGTGCCGCGGTTGTAGCTCGCGTCGAACTCCTCACCCGTGCTGAAGGAGACGCCCACATAGTGCACGGCGATGTTGTCGCCGGCCTTGGCCGCGGGCCCGTCGCCCTCCCAGATGTCCTTGATCTCCAGCTCGGCCGGCGGCTCGCCGCCCGGGAAGTCGACCTCGGGCTTCTCGATGCTCACGAAATTGCTCCTTGTGACGTGGTGGGCAACCCGCACAGGCTACAGAACCGCCAGGATGTCCACGGAGAACACCAGCGTGGAGTTGGCGGGGATGCCCTTCTGGGCCGCCTTGCCGTAGCCCAGGTCCGGGGGCACGACGATCAGCACCCGGCTGCCCACCTTCTTCCCGGTCAGCCCCTGCGACCAGCCCTTGACGACCTGCTGGAGCGAGAACTGGGCGAGTTCGCCGCGCTTGTAGGTGGAGTCGAACTCCTTGCCGCCGTCCCACAGCACGCCCTTGTACTGGACGAGCAGCGCGTCGGTCTTCTTGACCTCCTTGCCGTCACCCTCGATGACGTAACTGGAGACCAGCTTCTTCGGCGCGGACTTCTTGGGGACGGTGATGCTGGGCGCCTTGCCGTCGGTGTTGGCGGACACCTTGGGCAGGTCGGCGTCGGTCTGCTCCACCTTTTTGCCCTTGGCCGAGCTCTTGGCGTTGTAGGCGCCGACCAGGTCGATGACGAAGACCAGCGTGTCGGTGCCCTTGATACCGGCCTGCGGCTGGCCCTGCTTGCCGTAGGCGTACGCGGGCGGGACGGCCAGCTCCAGCCGGCTGCCGAGGTTGCGGCCGAGCAGTCCCTGGTCCCAGCCCGGGAGGACCTGGCCCTTGCCGATGGGGAAGGCGGCGGTCTTCTTCTTGTCGAAGGTGTTGTCGATGACCTTCCCGGTGTCCCAGATCTGCGCCAGGTAGTTGATCTGGAGCCAGTCGCCCTTGACCGTCTTCCTGCCGTCGCCCTGGCTGATCGTCTTGACCGCGAGATCCTTCGGCGGCTTCCCCGTGCCCTTGGCGACCTTCGGTTTCTCACCGAACTTCTTACCCGCGGTAATGGGCGGCACCGGTCCGGAGACGATCTTGCCACTGGGGGCCGGTGAGGGACTCTGGTTCGTCGGCTCCTGGGACGGCTTGGTCTTGTCTGACCCTGACTTTTCGTCACCGCAGCCCGCGAGTGTCAGCAGGCCCGCGGGCACGGCAAGGAGTACGGAGCGTCGACGCACGGAGTCCTCGTTAGGTAGATCTTCAATGGCCAATGCGCGCCACTCTACGACGTGACTCGGGCCCCGTACGCAGAACGCACGGGGCCCGAGGAGAAGGTAAGCCGTACGCCGGTCACATACCGGCGATCAGCTTCTCCACCCGGTCGTCGACCGAGCGGAACGGGTCCTTGCACAGCACGGTGCGCTGCGCCTGGTCATTGAGCTTCAGATGCACCCAGTCGACGGTGAAATCGCGGCGCTGCTCCTGGGCCCGGCGGATGAAGTCGCCGCGCAGCCGGGCGCGGGTGGTCTGCGGTGGCACCGACTTGCCCTCGAAGATTTTCAAGTCGTTGCAGACCCGGGCCGCCTGGCCGCGCCTCTCCAGCAGGTAGTAGAGGCCGCGGCGGCGGTGGATGTCGTGGTAGGCGAGGTCTATCTGGGCGATGCGGGGATGCGACATGGTGATGTTGTTCTTCGCCCGGTACTGCTCGATGAGCTGGTACTTCATCACCCAGTCGATTTCGGTGCCGATCCGGTCGAGCTCCTCGGTGCGGATCGCGTCCAGCGTGCGCCCCCACAGCTCGAGGACGCGCTCGACCATGCCGGTGCGGATGCCCCGGCGCTCGCAGAAGTCGACGGCCTTCTCGTAGTACTCCTGCTGCACCTCCAGGGCGGACGCCTCGCGCCCGCTGGCGAGCCGCACCTTGCGCTGCCCGGTGATGTCGTGGCTGACCTCGCGGATCGCCCGGATGGGGTTCTCCAGGGTCAGGTCGCGCATGACCGTGCCCGCCTCGATCATGCGGAGCACCAGGTCGGTGGCGCCGACCTTGAGCAGCATGGTGGTCTCGGACATGTTGGAGTCGCCCACGATGACGTGCAGCCGACGGTAGCGCTCGGCGTCGGCGTGGGGTTCGTCGCGGGTGTTGATGATCGGCCGGGAGCGGGTCGTGGCGGAGCTGACGCCCTCCCAGATGTGCTCGGCGCGCTGGCTGACGCAGTAGACCGCGCCGCGGGGGGTCTGGAGGACCTTGCCCGCGCCGCACAACAGCTGCCGCGTCACCAGGAACGGGATGAGAATGTCGGCGAGCCGGGAGAACTCCCCGTGCCGTGCCACCAGATAGTTCTCGTGGCAGCCGTAGGAGTTGCCCGCGGAGTCGGTGTTGTTCTTGAAGAGATAGACGTCGCCCGCGATTCCCTCCTCGTGCAGGCGGCGCTCCGCGTCCACGAGCAGACCCTCGAGAATGCGCTCGCCCGCTTTGTCGTGCGTGACCAGCTCGGTCACGTTGTCACACTCGGGTGTCGCGTATTCCGGGTGTGAGCCCACGTCGAGATAGAGGCGGGCGCCGTTGCGCAGGAAGACATTGCTGCTGCGGCCCCAGGAGACGACACGGCGGAAGAGGTACCGCGCCACTTCGTCAGGAGACAACCGGCGCTGTCCCCTGAATGTGCACGTGACGCCGTACTCGTTCTCCAGCCCGAAAATGCGGCGGTCCATGCCTGAACATTACGCCTGATGGCGTGCTCTGAAACCGGGTTCGGCGGCATGGTTGCGATCATTTTCCGCACGAGGTTCATCCGGTGTTCGGTGCGCGGTCGGCTGGACGACGGGGCGTGGCCCGTCCAGGAGGGGCCGCTGGGCCGCCAGCAGCACCGCCAGCGCGGCCGCGCCACCGGCCGCCGGCACCGCGAATCCGGGGACCACCCCGCCGAGCTGGACCGCGGGCCCGGCCACGGCGGTGCCGGCCGCGTTGCCCACCACGAAGGTGGTCACCAGCCAGGAGAACGCCTCGGTGACCGTGCCGGACGGCGCATGGCGGTCCACCACGACGAAGGCGCAGGCCAGCGCCGGGGCGAGGAACACGCCCGCCACCCCGGCGAGGACGGTCATCGGGACGACGCCCGGCACCAGTATCAGCGGCAGATAGCCCAGCGCCAGCGCGGCCACGAGCAGCCGCAGCCGCCGTTCGGGCGCGCCGGGCCAGGTGCGGCCGCCGTAGACGATGCCGCCGACCAGCGCGCCCACGCCGAGGGCGGAGAGCAGCGCGCTGGAGACCACGCCGCCGCCGTGCTCGTCGGCGTACGCCACCGCGGCCACCGCGATGGCGCCGAGGGCGAGCCCGATGAAGAAGAACGAGCCGAGCAGCACCAGCAGCCCGGGTGAGCGCAGCGCGCCCAGCCAGTGCGCCTCGCGCGGCGCGGAGCGCCACTGCCGCGAGGGCCGCGAGACCACGACGGAGAGCGCGCCCGCGACCCCGACGGCGTTGATGCCCAGCAGCGCGGCCGCCTCGGACCACACGGCCACGGACAGGGTGACCAGCAGCGGGCCGACGGCGAACATCACCTCCTGGGCCACGGCGTCCAGCGCGTACGCGGCGTGCACCTGGTCCTCGCGCCGCAGCACCGTGGGCCACAGCGCCCGCAGCCCGCCCTCCAGCGGCGGGGTGAACAGCCCGGCGATCAGCATCGCCGCGTACGCCACGGGCAGCGGCTCGAGCCCGACGACGGCGAACAGGACCATCCCGAGCGCGGAGGCCACGGCGGCGGGGAGCATCACCCGGGGCTGGCCGAGGCGGTCCACGGCCCGGCCCAGCAGCGGCTGGCCCACCGCGTTGGCCGCGCCGTAGACGGCCGACAGCGCCCCGGCGAGGGCGTAGCTGCCGCCCTCGGCACGGGCGAAGAGCAGCACGGCGAGGGCGGCGGTGGCGTTCGGAAGCCGTCCCAGCAGCGTGCCGGTGAGCAGCCGTGCCGCGTGCGGAGTGCGCAGCAGTTCCCCGTAGCCAGCCGCCATTGCCTGCCCCTTCCCGCGGGTTTGGTGGGTTACCGCGAGCGCGTCGCGGGTCGTGAAGGACGTTGTACGTATAACGTCCAGCGTCATACGTACCATGGCCGCCACCGCGGGTCCACTCGCGGGCCGGAATGAGCAGCCGTCGGTGAGCCGTACGGCGACCGAGGGGAGCGGAGGCGATGGTGGCGAGCGCGGACCGCGCCCACGCGGCGGGCGGGGCCGCCGGGGAAGATTCCCGGGGAACCGGCCGGACGCGTGAGTCCGCGCGGCGCGGGGGCCCGGGCGGCGGCGGGGCGGCTCCGGGCGGTGGCGGGGCGGCTCCGGGCGGTGGCGGGGCGGCTCCGGGCGGTGGCGGGGCGGCTCCGGGCGGTGGCGGGGCGGCCGCGGGACGCCCGGCGGCGGGGCGGGCGACGAGCCGGGACGTGGCGCGCGCGGCGGGCGTGTCCCAGGCGACCGTGTCCCTGGTGCTCGGGGAGAAGTGGCCCGGACGGGTCTCCGAGCGCACCGTGGAGACCGTGCGCGCCGCCGCGCGGGATCTGGGCTACCGCCCCAATCTCGCGGCCCGCAGCCTCCGCCTGGGGCGCACCAGGACCGTGCTGCTGGTGGTGCCCGCCCTCACGAACGAGTTCTTCGCCCGCGTCTACACCGGCGCCGAGCGGGTCGCCGCCGACCACGGCTTCGGTGTGGTGCTCTATCCGTCCCCCGAGGGCGTGGGCCCGGCCCGGGACCCGTTCGACTCGGCGCGCGCCTCGCTGGACGGGGTGATCGCCTCCTCCATGGCGGCCGACGCGCTGGTCGCGGTGCGCGGCGGCGGACTGCCGCTGGTGATGCTCGACAGCGACCCGGACGACGCGGCCGCGGCGGCCACGGTCAACCTGGACATCGCGGACGGGGCGCGGCAGGTGGCCGGGCATCTGCTGGGGCTCGGGCACCGCCGGGTGGCCCATCTCGCGGCGGCGGTGGACTCCTGGACCTTCCGGGTCCGCGCCCGGGCCCTGGCGGAGGCGGTGGGCGGGGTCCCGGGCACCGCGCTGAGCGCCGAACCGGCGAGGCTGACCGTCGAGGAGGGCCGCCGGGCCGCCGAGCGCGTCCTGGCCCGCCCAGGGCCCCGGCCGACCGCGCTCGTCTGCGACGACGACATCCTGGCCGCGGGCGCCTGCAAGGCGGCCCGGCGACTGGGGCTGCGGATCCCGGACGACATCTCGGTGACCGGCTTCGACGATCTGGCCCTGGCCACGGCGGTGGAGCCGGAGCTCACCACGGTCCGGCTCCCGGCGGAGGCGGTGGGCGCGGCCGGTATGCGGGCCCTGATGACGCTCCTGGACGGCGAGAGGCCCCAGGACACCGTGCTGCCGGTCGAGCTGGTCCCCAGGGGCTCCACGGCTCCTCCCCCGCGCTGCTGACCGGGCTCGGAGCCACCGCGCGGCTCCGAGCCGGCTCGCAGGCGGGCCGTCGCCACGGTCGGCGCGGGGGACGGGCCGTCGCCACGGTCGCCCGCGGGCCCCGACAGCCCCATGAACGCCCACCGCCGCCCCGGTGGGCCGGGGCGGCGGTGGGCGTTGAGACGAAACGGCGGCGGGTGGGTCAGTCCTCGGACTCCGAGGAGGACTCCTCCGAGGACTCGGCCGGCGCCTCCGCGTCGGCCCCGCCCTCTCCGGGCTCCAGGAGCCGGGAGAGCTGGCGGCCCAGGACGCGCTTGAACTTGCGCTTCTGGGGGCGGGTGCGGTCCAGGACCGCGACCTCGAGCTGCTCGGCGGTGAGGCTGCGCTCCCCGCCGTTGTTGTCGCGGGAGAGCGAGTCGACGGCCAGCTTGAGGGCCTCGGCCAGGGTCATGCCGTCCCGGTGGCGCTGGTCGAGATAGCTGCTGATCTGGTCGGCGTTGCCACCGACGGCGACCGAGCCGTGCTCGTCCACGATGGAGCCGTCGTGCGGCAGCCGGTAGATCTGGTCGTCCTCGGGGCCCTCCCCGACCTCGGCGACGATCAGCTCGACCTCGTACGGCTTCTCGGCGGCGCTGGAGAAGATCGTGCCCAGCGTCTGGGCGTAGACATTCGCCAGCCCGCGGGCCGTGACATCCTCGCGGTCATAGGTGTAGCCACGCAGATCGGCGTAACGGACACCGCCGATGCGCAGATTCTCGAATTCGTTGTACTTACCGACCGCCGCGAAGGCGATCCGGTCATAGATCTCGCTGACCTTGTGCAGCGCGCGGGACGGGTTCTCCGCAACGAAGACGATGCCGTCGGCGTACTGCAGCACGACCACGCTGCGGCCGCGTGCGATGCCCTTACGGGCGTATTCCGCGCGGTCGGCCATGGCCTGCTGAGGAGAAACATAGAACGGCGTCGTCACCGGCTGTCCGTCCCTTCTGTCATCGGCGAATGCATTCCGGTTGGACCGTCCTGATCAGAGCAGGGCGGCGCGGGGGCCGTCCGGCTCTTCGAGGCGCCGCTCATGGATGGCGCGGGCCAGTTCGGACACCTCGTCCTCGCTGAACCGCTTGAAACCGTCCTCGGTGAGGGAGGTGATGATCGGATAAATGCGGCGGGCGAGATCCGGCCCTCCGGTGGCCGAATCGTCGTCGGCTGCGTCATAGAGCGCCTGGAGCACGGTCGTGGCGGCCTGCTCCTCGGTCGCATCCTCGCGATAGAGCTTCTTGAGCGCGCCCCGGGCGAACATCGAGCCCGAGCCGGTGGCGGCGAAGCCGCGCTCCTCCGAACGCCCCCCGGTCACGTCGTAGGAGAAGATGCGGCCCTTCTCCCGGTCGACGTCCCACCCCGCGAAGAGCGGGACCACGGCAAGGCCCTGCATCGCCATGCCGAGGTTGCCGCGGATCATGGTCGACAGCCTGTTCGCCTTGCCCTCGAGCGAGAGCACGGTGCCCTCGACCTTCTCGAAGTGCTCCAGCTCGAGCTGGAAGAGCTTCACCATCTCCACCGCGATACCGGCGGTCCCCGCGATCCCGACCGCCGAGAACTCATCGGCGGGGAAGACCTTCTCGATGTCCCGCTGCGCGATGACATTGCCCATGGTGGCGCGGCGGTCACCGGCGAGCACCACGCCGCCGGAGAAGGTCACCGCCACGATGGTGGTGCCGTGGGGGGCCTCGATGGCGCCCTGCACCGCGGGCAGCGGACGGTTCCCCGGAAGCAGCTCGGGCGAGTGCTCGCCCAGGAAGTCCATGAACGACGAGGAGCCGGGCGTCAGGAAGGCAGCCGGCAGACGCCCTGTGCTACGAGTGTTGGCTTCCACACGTTTCCTTCCACCAGATCTTGAAATGATGCACGGACCATACCCCTGGCCATGGAAGTCATCCGTCCTGCGTCCCCTTCGCGGGGACGCAGGACGGAGAAGACGCGCTTTACTGCCCGCCCTTCTGGACGAAAGACCTCACGAAGTCCTCCGCGTTCTCCTCGAGCACGTCGTCGATCTCGTCCAGCACGGAGTCGACGTCGTCCGAGAGCTTCTCCTGCCGCTCCTTGAGGTCGTCCGCGGCCTGTGCGTCCTGCGTCTGCTCCTCGACCTCTTCGGTCGAGCGCGACGCCTTCTGCTGACCGCCGCCGGTGTCCTTGGTCGCCATTTCCCTCACCCCGCTCGGTTCGCCCGCTGATTCGATCGGTCTCAAGATCAGACCCTACAAGCAGGGTCCGACATCGGCCTCCCACTCGCTACAACGCACGGAGGCCACCTCGATGATTCCCGGCCCAAGGGCATTTCAGCCTCCGGACAGCACCCGGACCAGGTCCTCGGCCGTGCGGCAGCGGTCCAGCAACTCCTTGACGTGGTTGCGGGTGCCGCGCAGGGGCTCCAGGGTGGGGACCCGTTGCAGAGAGTCACGACCCGGCAGGTCGAAGATCACCGAGTCCCAGGAGGCCGCGGCCACGTCGTCCGCGTACTGCTCCAGGCAGCGGCCGCGGAAATAGGCGCGGGTGTCCTCCGGGGGCTTGTTCTGGGCGCGTGCGATGTCCTGGTCGTCCAGCAGCCGCTTCATCTTGCCGCGGGCCACCAGCCGGTTGTACAGGCCCTTGTCGGGGCGCACGTCGGCGTACTGGAGGTCCACCAGGTGGAGCCGGGCCGCGTCCCACTCCAGGGCGTCGCGGCGGCGGTAGCCCTCGAGCAGCTCCCGCTTGGCGATCCAGTCCAGCTCGCCGGACAGGCTCATGGGGTCGCGCTCCAGCCGGTTCAGCACGTCCTCCCAGCGGGTCAGGACGTCCCGGGTCTGCTCGTCGGCGTCCGCGCCGTAGCGGTCCTCGACGTATTTGCGGGCGAGCTCGAAGTACTCCATCTGGAGCTGCACCGCGGTGAGCGTACGGCCGCTGCGCAGCGTGACGAGACGGCGCAGGGTCGGGTCGTGCGAGACCTGGTGCAGGGTGCGCACCGGCTGGTCCACCGCGAGGTCCACGGCGATGAAGCCGTCCTCGATCATCGACAGCACCAGGGCGGTGGTGCCCAGCTTGAGGTACGTCGACAGCTCGGAGAGGTTGGCGTCGCCGATGATCACGTGGAGCCGGCGGTACTTCTCGGCGTCGGCGTGCGGCTCGTCCCGGGTGTTGATGATCGGGCGCTTGAGCGTGGTCTCCAGGCCGACCTCGACCTCGAAGTAGTCCGCCCGCTGGCTGATCTGGAAGCCGTGTTCATGGCCGTCCTGGCCGATGCCGACGCGGCCCGCGCCCGTGACGACCTGGCGGGAGACGAAGAAGGGCGTCAGGTGGCGCACGATGTCCGAGAAGGCGGTCTCCCGCTTCATCAGGTAGTTCTCGTGCGTGCCGTAGGAGGCGCCCTTGTTGTCGGTGTTGTTCTTGTAGAGGTGGATGGGCTGGCCGCCGGGCAGCTCGGCGGCGCGCAGCGCGGCCTCGGCCATGACGCGCTCACCCGCCTTGTCCCAGAGCACCGCGTCCCGGGGGTTGGTGACCTCGGGGGCGGAGTACTCGGGGTGGGCGTGGTCCACATAGAGCCGCGCGCCATTGGTGAGGATCACATTGGCCAGGCCGATGTCCTCGTCCGTGAGCTGGCTGGCGTCGGCGGACTCGCGTGCGAGGTCGAATCCGCGGGCGTCCCGCAGCGGGTTCTCCTCCTCGAAGTCCCAGCGGGCGCGGCGCGCCCGGTGCATCGCCGCCGCGTAGGCGTTGACGACCTGGGATGAGGTGAGCATGGCATTGGCGTTCGGGTGCCCCGGGACGGAGATCCCGTACTCCGTCTCGATTCCCATCACGCGCCGTACGGTCATGCGGCCCTCCTTGCCCGGCGCCGCCCCCGGCTGGGATCGGCGCTCAAGTACCGCTGCGCTCCCGGTCCATCCGCGGGCCCCGATCCCCCGTGCCGCGATACTGCGGTACCGAAGAGCCTAGAACGGCCAAGCGGTGCTGCGGAGATCATTTCAGTCATTGCTCCGGTCGGGCTCGTAGGACTCATACGAAGAATGCGGTCCGAAAAGCGCATCCGGCTGCGGATGCCCCGTCCAGGACATCCGCAGCCGGACCGCGGTGTTACAGGTACTGACCGGTGTTCGCCACCGTGTCGATGGAGCGTCCGGTGTCCGCGCCCTGCTTACCGGTGACCAGGGTGCGGATGTAGACGATCCGCTCGCCCTTCTTACCGGAGATCCGGGCCCAGTCGTCCGGGTTCGTGGTGTTGGGCAGGTCCTCGTTCTCCTTGAACTCGTCCACGCAGGCGGCGAGCAGATGGGAGACGCGAAGGCCCTTCTGGTTGTGGTCCAGGAAGTCCTTGATCGCCATCTTCTTAGCGCGGTCCACAATGTTCTGGATCATGGCGCCGGAGTTGAAGTCCTTGAAGTAGAGGACTTCCTTGTCGCCATTGGCGTAGGTGACCTCCAGGAAGCGGTTCTCCTCGGACTCGGTGTACATCTGCTCGACCACCGACTGGATCATCCCGCCGATCGCGGCCTTCGGCGACCCGCCGTGCTCGGAGAGGTCGTCCGTGTGGATGGGCAGGGACTCCGTCAGGTACTTCGAGAAGATGTCCTTGGCGGCCTCGGCGTCCGGACGCTCGATCTTGATCTTCACATCGAGGCGGCCGGGGCGCAGGATCGCCGGGTCGATCATGTCCTCGCGGTTGGAGGCACCGATGACGATCACGTTCTCCAGGCCCTCCACACCGTCGATCTCGGAGAGCAGCTGGGGGACGATGGTGTTCTCCACGTCCGAGCTGACCCCGGAGCCACGGGTGCGGAAGAGGGAGTCCATCTCGTCGAAGAAGACGATGACGGGCGTGCCCTCGCTGGCCTTCTCCCGAGCCCGCTGGAAGACCAGCCGGATGTGCCGCTCCGTCTCGCCGACGTACTTGTTGAGCAGCTCGGGGCCCTTGATGTTGAGGAAGAAGCTCTTCCCCGCGGGCTTGCCGGTCACCTCGGCGACCTTCTTGGCAAGGGAGTTGGCCACGGCCTTGGCGATCAGCGTCTTGCCGCAGCCGGGCGGGCCGTACAGGAGCACACCCTTGGGCGGCCGCAGTTCGTGCTCCTTGAAGAGGTCGGGGTAGAGATACGGGAGCTCGACCGCGTCGCGGATCAGCTCGATCTGGTTTCCCAGACCGCCGATCTTGTTGTAGTCGATGTCCGGCACCTCTTCGAGGACGAGCTCCTCGACCTCGCTCTTCGGTACCACCTCGTAGACATAGCCGGACCGGGGCTCGAGCAGCAGGGCGTCACCGGGCCGGATGGTGGTGCTCAGCAGCGGCTCCGCCAGCCGCACCACCCGCTCCTCGTCGGTGTGCCCGATCACCAGGGCGCGCTCGCCGTCCTCAAGGACCTCCTTGAGGGTGACGATGTCCCCGGCGCGCTCGAACTCCATGGCCTCGACCACATTGAGCGCCTCGTTGAGCATGACCTCCTGGCCGCGCTTGAGGTCGTCGAGCTCGACGCTTGGGCTGACATTCACCCGGAGTTTACGGCCCCCGGTAAAGATGTCGGCCGTACCGTCCTCGTTCGCCTGCAGAAAGGCTCCGAAACCGGCCGGCGGCTGTGCGAGCCGGTCGACCTCCTCCTTGAGGGCCACGATCTGGTCGCGGGCCTCACGGAGTGTGTTCGCGAGCCGCTCGTTCTGTGCGGAGACTCCCGCCAGATTGGTCTGCAGCTCGACGATCCGCTCTTCGAGAATCCTCGTATGACGCGGAGAGTCGGCGAGCTTGCGGCGCAGGACGGCGATTTCCTGCTCGAGATAGGCAACCTGGCCGGCAGGGTCGTCAGACCCCCGCCCCGGCCGGATGCCGCGGTTGATGTCGTCGTCGTGGGCTGCCACGGTCCTCACCTCCTCCAAGGGGAGCTGGACGCTTCCTGACCCTACCTGGGCCGGTGCGGGTTGAAACCCCTAGATCACAAACCCGGTCGGCGTGTGTCCGATCTTCACCCTTGCGCACTCCCTCACGCCAGGTGAATACCCACCCAACAACATCGGAAAGCGAGCGGTTGTATCGTCGACACGGTCAACACCCGTCAGGGTTGGCGATATTTAGACAATGTTGAATCGCGTATCGAAGGAACAGCAGGGGGCACACCGTGCGGAACGAGGAACTCGGCGATCTTGAGGTCTGGATCGACCAGGATCTGTGCACCGGGGACGGCATCTGCGCCCAGTACGCTCCCGAGGTCTTCGAACTCGACATCGACGGTCTAGCCTACGTCAAGAGCGCCGACGATGAGCTGCTGCAGGAGAAGGGCGCGACCACCCCGGTGCCCCTGGCCCTGCTGACCGAGGTCAGGGATTCCGCCAAGGAGTGCCCCGGCGACTGCATCCATGTACGCCGCGTCACGGACCGGGTCGAGCTCTACGGACCCGACGCGGAGTGACACACCGCGCGTAACCGCTCACACACTCCCCGGGACCGGCAGCGCCTTCAGTACGAACTTTCCGTCCCGCCACCGCCAGTTGACCTTGCGCTGCAGATCCGGACAGCACCGCGGGACCTTGGCCGACGAGTATCCCAGCAACGTGGCCGAAACCTTCTTTCCGCGCACCGCGAAATCGCTGATGCTCATCCCTTCCTTCGGATCCACGAAGGTGGCCACCACGCGGGGCGCGGCGCCCGCGTGGTCGGCCGGCTGGGAGAGCACATAGACGCCGCTGGGCGGGGTACCGAAAGCGGTCGGGCAGCGCACCACGGCGACGGTCTCCGGCCGCCCGTCCCCGTCCAGGTCCGCCGAGCCCCGGTCGATGACGTCGGGCCGGGCCCGTCCGCAGTCCATCGGATATTCCGCGGCGCGGGGGTCGGGGGCCTTGGCCGCCGGGAGCGCCCCGGTGCCCGGTGCGGAGGCGGCGGTGGACGTGGTGGCCTTGGCGTCCGAGGGCTGGAAGAACGACCCTCCGGCGATGACGGCGGCCACGGCGGCCGCGGTCGCCACCCAGTGCACCGGACGGGGGTGGGTGTGCGCGAGATCCTGGCCCAGAGGCTGCACGCGGGATGACTCCATGTGAGGGGCTGAGGCGGGAGATGACCCGCATCGTGCCACATCTCACAGGGGCGCGGCCACCGCCCTCACACGGGGAATTCGGTGGCCGCGCCGAGCCGTTGTGGCGCCGGTTTCCGTCGGACGGGCCTCAGGTGGCCATCGGACGGGTCCCGGACGGCCGTCAGGCGTCGCCGGAGGGGGCGTCCTGGCCGCCGGAGGGGCGCCTGTCGCCTCCTGAGGCGTCCGTGGCACCGGCGTCCTTGGCGGAGCCGGTGTCCTTGGCGGTGCCACCGTCCTTGGCCGTGCCGGTGTCCTTGGCCGTGCCCCAGCCCACGTAGTCCTCGCCGTAGGCACCCTTGGCGGGCCTGCGGCGGCGCATCGGGGGCTCCACACCGTCCGCGAGCCGGCGGGCGGTGAGCAGGAAGCCGGTGTGGCCGATCATGCGGTGGTCGGGCCGTACCGCCAGGCCCTCCACGTGCCAGGTGCGCACCATGGTCTCCCAGGCGGACGGCTCGTTGAAGGTGCCGTGCTCGCGGATGGCCTCCACGGTGCGGGCGAGCTGGGTGGTGGTGGCGACGTACGCGCACAGGATGCCGCCGGGGACGAGCGCCTTGGACACCGGCTCCAGGCACTCCCAGGGCGCGAGCATGTCCAGGATCACGCGGTCCACGTCGGTGTCGCTGAGGTTGTCCTGGAGGTCGCCGACGGTGAGCCGCCAGGCGGGGTGCGGGGCGCCGAAGTAGCGCTCGACGTTCTGGGCGGCGATCTCGGCGAAGTCGGCCCGGCGCTCGTAGGAGTGCAGCATGCCCTGGTCGCCGATGGCCCGCAGCAGGAAGGTGGAGAGCGAGCCGGAGCCGACGCCCGCCTCGACGACACGTGCGCCGGGGAAGATATCGGCCATCGCCAGGATCTGCCCCGCGTCCTTGGGGTAGACCACGGCGGCGCCGCGTGGCATGGACAGGACATAGTCGGGGAGCAGGGGGCGCAGCGCGAGATACGCGACGTTTCCCGTGGTGCGCACGACGGTTCCCTCGGGGGCACCGATCAGCTCGTCATGGGGGAAGGATCCCTTGTGGGTGTGGAAGTTCTTCCCGGACTCGAGCGTGAAGGTGTAGTGGCGTCCCTTGGGGTCGGTGAGCTGGACCTGGTCCCCGACCTGGAAGGGCCCGCGACGGCGGGCGGCACCGGTCGGTTCGGACATGTGAACAGCCTACCGGGCACTTCGCCGTGCCCGGACCACGCCCGGGGCCTCAGGAGGGGCCCGAGGGGGTCCTGGCCATGGCCGCCACGAAGGCGCGCTCGACGTCGGCCGTGGAGAGCACCCCGTAGATCTCGCCGGTCTCCTCGACCACCAGGTACTCGGTGGCGGGGGTGGCCCGCAGGGTGTCCAGCAGTTCCTCGCCGGTGAGCTCGGCGGAGACCCGCATGCCGTCCTTGAGGTCCTGGGCGAGACCGCTGACCGCGACCCAGGGGCGGCGGTGCTCGGGGATCCCCACGATGGCCGACTCGCGCACCACGGCGGTCGGGGAGCCGTGGCCGTCCACCACGACCAGGGCCCGGGCCCCCGCCTCGTTCGCCCGGCGCAGCGCCTCGGAGAGCGGGGTGTCGGCCGCCACGGGGACGGCGCGCCGGGTGAGCGTACGGGCGCGCAGGTCCGGCAGCCGCTCCCGCAGCCGGGCCATCCGCAGGCTGTTGCCCGCGCCGGTCCAGATGATCGCGGCGAGTATGGCGGCCAGCAGCGCGTCGGTGAGCGAGTCGACGCTGCCGAAGCTCTTGGGCTCCTCGCCGAGCCCGCCCGCCTGGGTGAGCAGCGGCAGTCCGACGAGCACCGCGACGGCGAGCGCGCGGCCGCTCCAGGCGGCGGCGACGGTTCCGGTCATGGGCCGGCCGCTGAGCTTCCAGACGACGGCGCGCAGCATCCGCCCGCCGTCCAGCGGCAGCCCGGGCAGCAGGTTGAACACGGCCACGATCAGGTTGGAGATCATCAGCCCGGCGAGCAGCACCCCGGGCACGGTGCCGGGCTCCACGACCATCATGCCGAGGTAGAACACGCCCGCCAGGACCAGGGAGAGCAGCGGGCCGACGAAGGCGAGCACGAACTCCCGGCCGGGGGTCTCGGTCTCCTTCTCGATCTCCGAGACCCCGCCGAAGAACTGGAGCTGGATCCGGCGCACCGGCAGCTTGAAGCGGAGCGCGGCCACGGTGTGGGCGAGCTCGTGCACCAGCACCGAGGCGTAGAAGGCCACCGCGAAGAAGAGCGAGACCAGATAGCGGGCGGCGCCGAGATCGGGCAGCACCCGGTCGAGCTGGCCGCCGAAGACCCAGGTGATGAGGGCGGCGACCAGGAACCAGCTCGGCGAGACGTACACGGGCACGCCGAAGGGCCGGCCCATGAGAAAGCCGCCGCCCACGTCGCGTGGGCGCGGCTGCTTGCCGCCCTCGGGCTCGGTCGCGCGGTCCGATTCCCCGTTGTCGGACTGCCGCTGCCCGCTGTTGTCCACGGTGTCCCCTCGTCGGATGCTCGGTCGCACCCTTCTTTTTGATACGGTCCCCACGATCATGCAGTGCCGGGGGCTCGAACGTCGATGGTATGCGTCCGGCTGTCGGTGGCGGGTCGTAGGGTCTTCGCCATGGGAACCACCACCGGGAAGGCCGAACCCTCCGACGGGCCACCGAAGTCCGGCCCCGCCGCCTCGTTGTCACCCTCACGGGCGGCCGACTTCATGCGGTGCCCGTTGCTGTACCGCTTCCGAGTGATCGACAAACTGCCGGAGAAGCCCAGCGCGGCGGCCACCCGCGGCACGGTGGTCCACGCGGTGCTGGAGCGGCTCTTCGACGCCCCGGCCGCCGACCGCACCGCGCCGCGGGCCCGGGCGATGGTGCCGGGCGAGTGGGAGCGGCTGCTGGCGGCCAAGCCGGAGCTGGCGGAGCTGTTCCAGGAGGAGGACGGCGCTCCGGCGCCGGACCGGCTGGCCGAGTGGCTGACGGGCGCCCAGACGCTGGTGGAGCAGTGGTTCTCGCTGGAGGATCCGACCCGTCTGGAGCCCGCGGAGCGCGAGCTGTTCGTGGAGACAGAGCTCGAGTCCGGGCTGACGCTCCGTGGAATCATCGACCGGATCGACATCGCTCCCACCGGTGATGTGCGGATCGTGGACTACAAGACCGGCAAGGCCCCCGCGCCGCAGTACGCGGGCGAGGCCCTGTTCCAGATGAAGTTCTACGCCCTGGTGCTGTGGCGGTTGCGCGGGGTGATCCCGCGGCGGCTCCAGCTCGTCTACCTGGGCAGCGGCGATGTGCTGACGTACGACCCGGAGGAGCGGGATCTGCGGGCCGTGGAGCGCAAGGTGCTGGCCCTGTGGGAGGCGATCCGGCTGGCCACGGAGACCGGTGCGTTCGTGCCCCGGCAGACGAGGCTCTGCGGCTGGTGCGATCACCAGGCACACTGTCCGGAATTCGGGGGTACGCCGCCGCCGTATCCGCTGGCGGTGGTGCCTGTGCAGAATTGAGGCAGCCGCGTAGCGCCCCCTGAGGGTGGTGGTGGGTGACGGGCGGGCAGAATGGACGCGGTCTAGGAGAAGGAGTTCCCGTGGCGATCCGCGTCCTACTGGTCGATGATCAACCGCTGCTGCGCACTGGCTTCCGGATGATCCTGGAGGCGGAGCAGGACCTGGCGGTCGTCGGTGAGGCCGGGGACGGTCTGCAGGCCCTCGATCAGGTGCGGGCACTCCAGCCCGATGTGGTCCTGATGGACATCCGGATGCCGCGGATGGATGGCGTGGAGGCGACCCGTCAGATCACCGGTCCGGGGCGGGACGGCCCGGCCAAGGTGCTGGTGCTGACCACCTTCGACCTGGACGAGTACGTGGTGGAGGCGCTGCGCGCCGGAGCCAGTGGCTTCCTGCTGAAGGACGCGCCCGCCACCGAGCTGGTGCAGGCCATCCGCGTGGTGGCGGCGGGCGAGGCGATGCTGGCGCCCAGCATCACCCGCAGGCTGCTGGACAAGTACGCCGGGCATCTGCCGTCGGGCGAGGAGCCGGTGCCGGACACCCTGCACACGCTGACCGAGCGCGAGGTCGAGGTGCTGAAGCTGGTGGCCCGGGGGCTGTCCAACGCGGAGATCGCCGCCGATCTGTTCGTCAGCGAGACCACGGTCAAGACACATGTGGGCCATGTGCTGACCAAGCTGGGGCTGCGCGACCGGGTGCAGGCCGCCGTCTACGCCTACGAGAGCGGGCTGGTCCGCCCCGGCGCGCAGTAGGCGTCGCCGGGGCGGCTCGGGCGGGACGACGACCGGCCGACCGGCCGGTCGTCCCCGTCGGTCCGTCAGCCGTCGGACGACTTGCCGATCTCCCAGAAGCGGAAGACCGTCGAGGCGTCGAGGGTCCACTGCAGCCCGGTGATGTCGTCCTGGGCCACCGCGTACTGCTTGCCCTGCCACAGCGGGAGCATCGGCAGCTCGTCGGCGATGATGTCCTGGATCCGCTGGAAGTCGCCGACCGTGGCCTCACGGCTGGGCTGCTCGGCGGTGGCGGGGATGAGCTGCGCGGTCAGCCGCGGCGAGGTGTAGTGGTTGGCCAGGACGTTGCCGGCGCCGAAGAACGGGGCGACGAAGTTGTCCGGGTCCGGGTAGTCGGGCACCCAGCCCTTCACATAGACGCCGTACTTCCCGCCGGCGACGCCCTTCTCGTACGTGGCGACGTCCGCGCTCTTCACATCGACGTCGAACAGCCCGCTGGCGTTGAGCTGCTCGGCGATCCGGCGCAGGCCCGGGACGGTGCCGGGGCCGTAGCGGATCGGGGTGCCCCACAGGGTCAGCTTGACCTTGCCGTTGATCCCCTCGTCCCGCAGCGCCTGCTTGGCCTTCTCGGGCTGCGGGCGGTCGCCGTACTTGTCGTAGAAGGCGGTGTTGTGGCCGGTGATACCGGCCGGGACCACCGAGTACAGCGGCTCGGCGGTGCGCTTGTAGACGTCCCGCACCAGGGTGGAGCGGTCGATGAGGTACGCCATGGCCTTGCGCACCCCGAGCTTGCCCGCCACCGGGTCCTTCATGTTGAAGACCAGGTGCTGGACCTCGGCGCCGGTGCCCTCGACCACGTTCAGGCTCTTGCCGCCGCCGAGGCTCTGCGCCTGGAGGTCGGCGAGGTCGCGCATGGCCAGCCCGCGGTAGGCGAGGTCCACATCGCCCTTCTGCACGGCGGACTTCAGCCGCGCCTGCTCGCCGTGGAAGAACTTCAGGGTCAGCCCGGAGTTCTTCGGCTTGGCGGGCCCCCGGTAGCCGCCGTTGACGGAGAAGTCCGCCTCCTTCTTGGTGAAGGAGTCCAGCTTGTAGACGCCGGAGCCGACCGCCTTGTGGTCCGTGCGCAGCTTGTCGGCGGGGTACTCCTGGTGGTCGACGATGGACCCGGCACCGGAGGCGATCTTCTGCGGGAAGGTCGCGTCGGAGTCCTTCAGATGGAAGACGACGGTCCGCTTGTCCGGGGTGTCGATGCTCCCGATGGAGGTGAGCATCAGCGCCGGGCCGTTCGGGTCATTGATCCGCTTGGTGCGCTCGAAGGAGTACTTGACGTCCTCGGAGGTGAGCGGATGGCCGTTGGTGAACGTCAGGTCGTTCCTCAGCGTGCACGAGTAGACCCGGCTGGTGTTGTCCTTGAAGGAGCACTTCTCCGCCGCCTCCGGCTGCGGGGTGGTGCTGCCCTTCGGGAAGCTCAGCAGCGACTGGAAGACGTTGTTGAACAGCAGCCAGGAGCCGGGGTCGTAGCCGGACGCCGGGTCGGTGGCGAGCACCTCGTCCGACATCCCCATGACCACGTGCTCGCCGGTGCCCGCCGCGTCCCCGTCCTCACTGCCGCAGCCGGTGAGCAGGGCGGCGGCCAGTCCCGCCCCGAGGGGAGCTGCCAGCCACTGATCACGTTTCCTCAACGGTATTCCTCACACACTCGTCATCTTCGTGTCCGACCCCCGTACGTCGTTCTCAGTCGCCCTTACCGAGCTCCCACAGCTGGAGCATGGTCGAGGAGTCGAAGGCGTACTCGGCGCCCGTCACGTTCCCGCGGGCGGCCACGTACGTGTTGCCCTGCCACAGCGGAAGGTAGGGCACATCGCTGGCGACGGTGTTCTGGATGGACTGGTAGTCCTTGTCGGCGAGGCTGCGCTGGGCCTCCTGCCGGGTCTTGGGGATCAGCTCGTCCTGGATGGTGCGGTTGCGGTAGGGCGAGTTGAGGAAGTTGTCCTTGGTGAGGAAGGGCGCGGTGTAGCTGTCGGGGTCCGGGAAGTCGGGGAGCCATCCCATCCCGGAGGCGGAGAACTCGCGCTTGACGAGCGCGGGGCGGAAGTCCCGCCACGGGTAACCCTTGATCGTGACGGAGAACAGTCCGCTGCCGTTGAGCTGCTTGCGCAGCTCCTTGAACTCCCCGGCCGTCTCCGGGCCGTAGTGGTCGGTGGTGTAGGTCAGCGTCAGCTTCACCGGGGTGCTGATGCCCGCGTCGCGCAGCACGCGCCGGGCCTCGTCGGGATCCGGGTCGCCGTACTCGTTGTGGAAGGAGTTGATGTGCGAGGAGATGCTGGTGGGGATCATCGAGTAGAGGGGCTCGGCGGTCCGCTTGTACACGTCGCGCACCAGCGCCTGGCGGTCCACGAGATGGGCGATGGCCTGCCGGACCGCCTTGTTCTTCACCACCGGGTCGGAGGTGTTGAAGACCAGGTAGCGGATGCCCTGGCCGGAGGACTCGAAGAGGCGGACGCCCTTGACCTCGCCCTTGTTGAGCTTGTCGATCTGCTCGGGCGAGAAGCCGCGGTGGACCACGTCGATGTCGCCCTTGACCAGCGCCTTCTCC
This sequence comes from Streptomyces yongxingensis, assembly GCF_055597465.1. Taxonomy (NCBI): domain Bacteria; kingdom Bacillati; phylum Actinomycetota; class Actinomycetes; order Kitasatosporales; family Streptomycetaceae; genus Streptomyces; species Streptomyces yongxingensis. The sequence goes on along the minus strand of NZ_CM145717.1, from coordinate 8,584,618 downwards.
ATGGCCGACGCGGAGTCGTAGAACCGCATCTCCGCCTTGGCGGCCTTCGGCTCGACATCGCCCTTGTAGTGGGAGTTCTTGGTGAAGACGACCTTCGTCAGCCGGTTGTCGCGCACCTCGGTCTTGGCGCTGTACGGGCCCGAGCCCGTCATCTCGAAGCCGTTGCGCAGCGCGTCGGGCTTGTAGACCTCGCTGTCCAGGATCGCGGCGGCCGGGGTGGTGAGCTTCGACGGGAAGGTCGCGTCCGGCTGCGAGAGATGGATGACGATCTCGCGATCGCTGGGAGTTTCGATCTTGTCCACATTGGACAGCAAGGACTTGGTGCCGTTGGGGTCGTCGATGCGCAGCACCCGCTCGAGGGAGAACTTGACGTCCTTCGAGGTGAGGTCGTGGCCGTTGGAGAACTTCAGCCCGCTGCGCAGGGTGCAGCGGTACTGCTCGCTCTGTCTGTCCTGGAAGCCGCATTTCTCGGCCGCGTCGGGTATCGGCTCGGTTCCCGAGCGGGGCAGCCGCATCAGCGTCTGGAAGGTGTTGTGCAGCACGCTCCAGGACGCGAAGTCGTAGGCCAGGGCGGGGTCCAGCGGCGCGGGCGCCGCCTTCGACGCCTCTATGCGGTCCGTGCTGCCCAGGACGAGCGTCTTGCCGTCCGAGCCCGAGCCGTCGGTACCACCGCACGCGGCGAGCGCGGAGATCAGGAGGCCGGCCACGGCCGGCAGCACCAGCGACTTGCGCGTCATTGTCGGGAGTCTCCCTGCCATCGATCAACTACTCGCGACGAGATTAGTCCGCGGCGCCAGTGATACTCGGACACAACGAAGTTGAGGCGATATCACGCCCCGATAACGAGCGATCATCGACCGATATCCGGACGCGGCCGCGATTCGTACGCCATGCCATCAATCCGGACACAAGGGCTCACCCAAAACGCACCAGACGGGACGCGCGACAGCCAACCATCGCACTCGACCACGGCATATGCAGTGATAAACATCACGTTCCGCTGTCGCCAACGGAACGTGAAAAATCCGCCCGCGCTATTCAGTTTGCAATTTACAGGAATACGCTCGGTGCGCGATCAGTGCACCGCCGTGACCAGAGTGCGCAGAAAATCGAGATCGACTTCTTCGAGTGAGCCGATGACCGTACGCCCCGTCGCGGGCTCGATCGGCACCACGGACGGCACCGCGAGCACCCGGCACCCGGCCGCCTCCGCGGCCCGTACGCCCGTGTCGGTGTCCTCGATGACCACGCACCGCCCCGGCTCGGCGGCCAGCCCGGCCGCGGCGAACAGATAGGGGTCCGGATGCGGCTTGGTCCGCTCGATCTCGTCGCCCGCGACCGTCAGGGCGAAGTGCTCCGGGCCGAGCGAGCGCAGGACGCGGTCCATCACCCGCCGGTGGGAGGCGGAGACCAGGGCGGTGGGGATGGAGTGCGCGGCCAGCTCGGTGAGCAGCCGGCGGGCGCCGGGCAGCATCGGCACACTGCCGTCGATCAGCTCGGTGAAGCGGCTGTTGAGCAGGCCGGTGAGCTCGGCGAGGGCGATCTCGGCGCCGGTGGCCTCGATCAGGAACTGGGCGCTGCGCGACATCGGGCCGCCCACCACGACCTGGCGGTACTCCTCGGCGAGGGCGTGCCCGAGCTCGGCGAAGATGGAGACCTCCGCGTCCCACCAGATGCCCTCGGTGTCGACCAGGGTGCCGTCCATGTCGAGCAGAACGGCTTGCAGAGCCGAGCCTTCGGCCGTACGGGTGTCGACGGCGGGGATGCTGCTGGTCATCCAAACACCTCCGGATAAGGGGCACGAAGGCCGGCCCCCTTCCGCTGACGGGAAGGCGACCGGCCTCTACCGGATCGACCAGTCTACGTCGCGCCGTGCCGACGCGCCCGGTGAGCGCCCAAGGCGGTCACAGGAGGCCGCCCGAGGGCTACCCCGCGTCTACCGCGCGTTGAAGTACTTCGCCTCCGGGTGGTGGATCACGATGGCGTCCGTGGACTGCTCGGGGTGGAGCTGGAACTCCTCCGAGAGCTTCACCCCGATCCGCTCGGGCCCCAGCAGGTCGGCGATCTTCGCGCGGTCCTCCAGGTCGGGGCAGGCGCCGTAGCCCAGTGAGAAGCGCGCGCCGCGGTACCTCAGCGCGAACATGTCCTCCATCTCGCTCGAGTCCTCACCGGAGAAGCCCAGCTCGGCGCGGACCCGGGCGTGCCAGTACTCGGCCAGCGCCTCCGCGAGCTGGACGGACAGGCCGTGCAGCTCCAGGTAGTCGCGGTAGGAGTCGGCGGCGAACAGTTCGGCGGTGGCCTCGCCGATCTTCGAGCCGACGGTCACCACCTGGAGCCCGACGACATCGGTCTCGCCGGACTCCTCGGGCCGGAAGAAGTCGGCCAGGCACAGCCGGCGGCCGCGGCGCTGGCGCGGGAAGGTGAAGCGGGTCCGCTCGCTGCCGTCCTCGTTCAGCAGGACCAGGTCGTCGCCCTTGGAGACGCAGGGGAAGTAGCCGTAGACGACGGCCGCCTCCAGCAGGTTCTCGGTGTGCAGCCGGTCCAGCCAGCCGCGCAGCCGGGGCCGCCCCTCGCTCTCCACCAGTTCCTCGTAGCCGGGCCCCTCGCCGGTGCGGGCCTGCTTGAGCCCCCACTGGCCCTTGAACAGCGCCCCCTCGTCCAGCCAGGAGGCGTAGTCGGCCTGCTGGATGCCCTTGACCACGCGGGTGCCCCAGAAGGGCGGGGAGGGCACGGGGTTGTCGGTGGCCACGTCGGAGCGCGCCGGGCCCTCCTCCGGCTCCGGCTCGCGCACCTGGGCCGCGCGCTGGGGGACGCGGCGCTGCCGGAGCTCGGGGAGCGTGGCGCCGGGCACACCGCGCTTGACGGCGATCAGGGCGTCCATGAGCCGCAGCCCCTCGAAGGCGTCGCGGGCGTAGCGCACCTCGCCCTCGTAGATCTCGTGCAGATCCTGCTCGACATAGGCCCGGGTGAGCGCGGCGCCGCCGAGGATGACGGGGAACCGGGCGGCCAGTTTGCGCTGGTTGAGCTCCTCCAGGTTCTCCTTCATGATCACCGTGGACTTCACCAGCAGCCCGGACATGCCGATCACATCGGCGCCGTGCTCCTCGGCGGCCTCCAGGATCGCGGAGACCGGCTGCTTGATGCCCAGGTTGACCACGTTGTAGCCGTTGTTGGACAGGATGATGTCCACGAGGTTCTTACCGATGTCATGGACGTCGCCGCGGACGGTGGCGAGCACGATGGTGCCCTTGCCCTCGTCGTCCGACTTCTCCATGTGCGGCTCCAGGTGGGCGACCGCGGTCTTCATGACCTCGGCGGACTGGAGGACGAACGGCAGCTGCATCTGGCCGGAGCCGAACAGCTCGCCGACCACCTTCATGCCGTCCAGCAGCGTCTCGTTGACGATGTCGAGGGCGGGGCGCTCCTGGAGGGCCTCGTCGAGGTCGGCCTCCAGACCGTTGCGCTCGCCGTCGATGATGCGGCGCTTGAGACGCTCCTCCAGGGGCAGCGCGGCCAGTTCCTCGGCCTTGCCCGCCTTGAGGGACTTGGCGGTGGCGCCCTCGAAGAGGCCCATCAGCTTCTGGAGCGGGTCATAGCCCTCGGCGCGGCGGTCGTAGATCAGGTCCAGGGCGGTCTGGACCTGCTCCTCCTCGAACCGCGCGATCGGCAGGATCTTGGAGGCGTGCACGATCGCCGAGTCCAGGCCCGCCTTGACGCATTCGTCGAGGAAGACGGAGTTGAGCACGATACGGGCGGCCGGGTTGAGGCCGAAGGAGATGTTGGACAGGCCCAGCGTGGTCTGGACGTCCGGGTGGCGCCGCTTGAGCTCGCGGATCGCCTCGATGGTGGCGATGCCGTCCTTACGGGACTCCTCCTGACCGGTGCAGATGGTGAAGGTCAGGGTGTCGATGAGGATGTCCGACTCGTGGATGCCGTAGTTGCCGGTCAGGTCGGCGATCAGCCGCTCGGCGATCTCGACCTTCTTCTCCGGCGTACGGGCCTGGCCCTCCTCGTCGATGGTCAGCGCGATCAGGGCGGCGCCGTGCTCCTGAGCCAGTCGGGTGACCTTGGCGAACCGCGACTCGGGGCCGTCCCCGTCCTCGTAGTTGACGGAGTTGATGACCGCGCGTCCGCCGAGCTTCTCCAGCCCGGCCCGGATGACGTCGACCTCGGTGGAGTCCAGGACGATGGGGAGGGTGGAGGCGGTGGCGAACCGCCCGGCCAGCTCCTCCATGTCCGCGACGCCGTCCCGGCCGACGTAGTCCACGCACAGGTCGAGCAGATGGGCGCCCTCGCGGATCTGTTCGCGGGCCATCTCCACGCAGTCGTCCCAGCGGCCCTCCAGCATGGCCTCGCGGAACTTCTTGGAGCCGTTGGCGTTGGTGCGCTCACCGATCGCCAGGTACGAGGTGTCCTGGCGGAACGGCACGGTCTGGTAGAGCGAGGCGGCGCCGGGCTCGGGGCGCGGGGTGCGCTCGGTGGGGGTCAGCTCGCGGACCCGCTCCACGACCTGGCGCAGATGCTCGGGCGTGGTGCCGCAGCAGCCGCCGACCAGGGAGAGCCCGTACTCGCGGACGAAGGTCTCCTGAGCGTCGGCCAGCTCGCCGGGGGTGAGGGGGTAGTGGGCGCCGTCCTTGCCCAGCACCGGGAGGCCGGCGTTGGGCATGCAGGACAGCGGGATCCGGGAGTGGCGGGCGAGGTGGCGCAGGTGCTCGCTCATCTCGGCGGGGCCGGTGGCGCAGTTGAGGCCGATCATGTCGATGCCGAGCGGCTCGAGGGCGGTGAGCGCCGCGCCGATCTCCGAGCCGAGCAGCATGGTGCCGGTGGTCTCGACGGTGACCGAGCAGATCACCGGGAGGTCGGCACCGGTGGCGTCGAGGGCGCGGCGGGCGCCGATGATCGCGGCCTTGGTCTGCAGCAGGTCCTGGGTGGTCTCCACCAGGAGGGCGTCCGCGCCGCCGGCGATCATGCCTTCGGCGTTGGCCTGGTAGGCGTCGCGGAGGGTGGTGTAGGGGGCGTGGCCGAGGGTGGGCAGCTTGGTGCCGGGGCCCATGGAGCCGAGCACCCAGCGCTGGCGTCCGTCGGCGGCGAACTCGTCGGCGACCTCGCGGGCGATCCGGGCGCCGGCCTCGGAGAGCTCGTGGACGCGGTGGGGGATGTCGTACTCGCCGAGCGCCGCGTGGTTGGCGCCGAAGGTGTTGGTCTCGACGCAGTCCACGCCGACGGCGTAGTACGCCTCGTGGACCGCCCGGACGATGTCCGGGCGGGTGATGTTGAGGATCTCGTTGCAGCCCTCGAGCTGCTGGAAGTCGTCGAGACTGGGCTCCTGCGCCTGGAGCATCGTCCCCATCGCGCCGTCGGCGACCACCACGCGGGTGGCCAGCGCTTCGCGGAGCGCGGCGGCTCGGGCGGCGGATGTGGGCGATGGCGTATGAGAGGCCATGGATGTGCTCCCTGGAGTGCGACGGCTGTCGGCTTTGCGCCCTCCCCTGGGGACGGCGCACCTCGCCAGGGTAGCTGCCAGTGGTCATTTCACGATGGTCGTTCCATCAGCCGGGATGAATATGGCCGATCGGCCCCCGGCGGGTCCATTGATCGCCGACACACGGCCGCCAGGTACCACCCAGTCGACATGGACCGATAGTGTTCAGCATTGTCGAACCGCAGTCAGGAGGTTGGCGATGGCCCGGAACATCCAGTCGTTGGAGCGCGCCGCCGCGATGCTACGCCTGCTCGCCGGTGGTGAGCGACGTCTGGGACTGTCCGACATCGCCTCTACCCTGGGGCTGGCCAAGGGCACCGCGCACGGCATATTGCGCACCCTCCAGCAGGAGGGCTTCGTGGAGCAGGACGAGGCGTCCGGCCGCTATCAGCTCGGCGCGGAGCTGCTGCGCCTGGGCAACAGCTATCTGGACGTGCACGAGCTGCGCGCCCGCGCCCTGGTGTGGACCGACGACCTGGCCCGCTCCAGCGGCGAGAGCGTGTACCTGGGCGTGCTGCACCAACAGGGCGTGCTGATCGTCCACCATGTCTTCCGGCCGGACGACAGCCGCCAGGTTCTGGAGGTCGGCGCGATGCACCCACTGCACTCCACGGCCCTGGGCAAGGTGCTCTCCGCCTATGACCCGGTCGCGCACAGCGAGGTGGCCGAGGTCGACCGTAAGGCGTTCACGCCCCGCACGGTGACCGGGGAGCGCGAGTTCGAGGGCGTGCTGGACCTGACCCGGGCGCGCGGCTGGGGCTGCGACGTGGAGGAGACCTGGGAGGGCGTGGCGTCCGTCGCGGCGCCCATCCACGACCGGCGCCGGCTGCCCGTGGGCGCCGTGGGGATAACGGGCGCGGTCGAGCGGGTGTGCGAGAACGGGGAGCTGCGCTCGGAGCTCGTGGCCGCCGTACGGGACTGTGCGCGCGCCGTCTCCCGGGACCTGGGCGCCCTGCGTTTCTGAATCGTGCCACCGCGTGCCGATCTGCCCCCATATCCCCGCATGACCTGCTTCATCACGGTTTCACATACGAGCGATTTTTCCTTCACACGACCCTTGACGGGGTCTTCAGCGTGAAGAAAACTGCCGTTCATCGGTCGGCATTGTCGAACACCTGACGACAATATTCGCTATGGTGGACTCGCCGCGGGCCGACCAACGCCCTCCCACGAGGGCGCGGACCACCGGAGAGACCCGGGGGTTCGCCTTCCCCTGGACGAAGGACAAAGGAGTCGCGGGTGTCCAGCTCCGACATCTTCATCGGCGAGACCATCGGTACCGCCGTTCTCATTCTGCTCGGCTGCGGTGTCGTCGCCGGCGTTGTCTTGAAGCAATCCAAGGCGTTGGAAGCGGGGTGGGTCGCCATCACCCTCGGGTGGGGCTTCGCCGTGCTCACCGGCGCGTACATCTCCGCGCCGCTCTCGGGGGCCCATCTCAACCCGGCGGTGACGATCGGCCTCGCCATCAAGGGCGGCATCGAGTGGAGCGACGTGCCCATCTACTTCCTCGGGCAGATGCTCGGCGCGGTGATCGGCGCGTCGCTGGTGTGGCTCGCCTACCTCGGCCACTTCCACGCCCATCTCACCGACCGCGAGATCGTCGGCGGCCCGGGCGCCCAGGACACGGTGGCGGCGGACCGGAAGCAGGCCACCGGCGCCGGTCCGGTGCTGGGCATCTTCTCCACCGGCCCGGAGATCCGGAACGTCGGTCAGAACCTGGCCACCGAGATCATCGCCACGGCCGTGCTGGTGCTCGCCATCCTCACTCAGGGGCTCAACGGCGACGGCAAGGGCCTCGGCGTCATCGGCGTCATGATCACCGCCTTCGTGGTGGTCGGCATCGGCCTCTCGCTCGGCGGCCCGACCGGTTACGCCATCAACCCGGCGCGTGACCTCGGCCCCCGTATCGCCCACGCCCTCCTGCCGCTGCCCAACAAGGGCGGCTCGGACTGGAGCTATGCCTGGATCCCCGTCGTCGGCCCGCTCATCGGCGGCGCCATCGCCGGCGGGATCTACGAGATCGCCTTCGCCTAGTCCACCCCACCACTCGCAGGAGAGCAGCAGATCATGACCGACACCCACACCACCAGCGCCTCGTCCCACGGTCAGGGGCCGTTCATCGCGGCCATCGACCAGGGCACCACCTCCAGCCGCTGCATCGTCTTCGACCGCGACGGCCGCATCGTCTCGGTGGACCAGAAGGAGCACGAGCAGATCTTCCCCAAGCCCGGCTGGGTGGAGCACAACGCCACCGAGATCTGGGAGAACGTCAAGGAGGTCGTCGCCGGCGCCATCGCCAAGGCCGAGATCACCGCCGTCGACGTGAAGGCGATCGGCATCACCAACCAGCGCGAGACCACCCTGCTGTGGGACCGCAGGACCGGTGAGCCGGTGCACAACGCCATCGTCTGGCAGGACACCCGCACCGACGCCCTCTGCCGCGAACTCGGCCGCAACGTCGGCCAGGACCGCTTCCGCCGCGAGACCGGCCTCCCGCTGGCCTCCTACTTCGCCGGTCCCAAGATCCGCTGGCTGCTCGACAACGTCGAGGGGCTGCGCGAGCGGGCCGAGGCGGGCGACATCCTCTTCGGCACCATGGACTCCTGGGTCATCTGGAACCTGACCGGCGGTGTCAACGGCGGCGTGCACGTCACCGACGTCACCAACGCCTCCCGCACCCTCCTGATGAACCTGCACACCCTGGACTGGGACGAGAAGATCCTGGCCTCGATGGGCATCCCGGCCGCCGTGCTGCCGCGGATACGCTCCTCCGCCGAGGTCTACGGGCACACGGCCGAGGGCGTCCTGGCGGGCGTGCCGGTCGCGTCCGCGCTCGGCGACCAGCAGGCGGCCCTGTTCGGCCAGACCTGCTACTCCGAGGGTGAGGCCAAGTCCACCTACGGCACCGGCACCTTCCTGCTGATGAACACCGGCGAGAAGCCGGTCAACTCCTACAACGGGCTGCTGACCACCGTCGGCTACCGGATCGGCGACGAGAAGCCGGTCTACGCCCTGGAGGGCTCGATCGCGGTCACCGGTTCGCTGGTGCAGTGGATGCGGGACCAGATGGGCCTGATCAACAGCGCCGCCGAGATCGAGACCCTCGCGAGCTCGGTCGAGGACAACGGCGGCGCGTACTTCGTGCCCGCCTTCTCGGGCCTGTTCGCCCCGTACTGGCGGTCCGACGCGCGCGGTGTGATCGCGGGCCTGACCCGCTACGTCACCAAGGCGCACATCGCCCGCGCCGTCCTCGAGGCCACCGCCTGGCAGACCCGCGAGATCGTCGACGCGATGACCAAGGACTCCGGGGTCGAGCTCACCGCGCTCAAGGTCGACGGCGGTATGACCTCCAACAACCTCCTGATGCAGACCCTCTCGGACGCCCTGGACGCACCCGTGGTGCGCCCGATGGTCGCCGAGACCACCTGCCTCGGCGCCGCCTACGCCGCCGGTCTCGCCGTCGGCTTCTGGCCGGACACCGACGCCCTGCGTGCGAACTGGCGCCGGGCGGCCGAGTGGACCCCCCGAATGGACGCGGACGTCCGCGACCGCGAGTACAAGAGCTGGCTCAAGGCCGTGCAGCGGACCATGGGCTGGATCGAAGACGAGGAGTAATCAATGACCACCCTGCGATGCGTTCCGTCCTCCCTCGGAACGCACCCGGCTGCCGGTTCGAACCCGAGCCGAGCCGAAACCCGGGAACAGCTCTCCAAGGCGACGTACGACCTCCTGGTGATCGGCGGCGGCATCCTGGGCATCACCACTGCCTGGCACGCCGCCCAGTCCGGGCTGCGGGTGGCGATGGTGGACGCCGGTGACTTCGCCGGCGCCACCTCCTCGGCCTCCTCCAAGCTGCTCCACGGCGGCCTGCGCTACCTCCAGACGGGCGCGGTCAAGCTGGTCGCCGAGAACCACTTCGAGCGGCGCGCGGTCTCCCGTACCGTCGCCCCGCACCTGTCCAACCCCCTCACCTTCTACCTGCCGGTCTACAAGGGCGGTCCGCACGGTGCGGCCAAGCTGGGCGCGGGCGTCTTCGCCTACTCGGCGCTCTCCGCCTTCCGTGACGGCGTGGGCCACGTGATCGGCGCCGAGCGGGCCGCGCGCGACGTCCCGGAGCTGCGCACCGAGGGCCTCAAGGCGGTCGCGGTCTACGGCGACGGGCAGATGAACGACAGCCGCATGGCCCTGATGACGGTCCGCGCGGCCGTGGAGGCGGGCGCCACCGTCCTCAACCACGCCGAGGTCATGGCCTTGCGCAAGAACGACGGCCGGGTCACCGGCGCCGAGCTCAAGGACCGCACCGACGGCACCGAGTTCGGGGTCAGCGCCCGTCTGGTGCTCAACGCGACCGGCCCCTGGGTGGACCATCTGCGCCGGATGGAGGACCCGAGCGCGGCGCCGTCGATCCGGCTGTCCAAGGGCGCGCACCTGGTCCTCAAGCGCACCTCCCCCTGGCGGGCGGCGCTGGCCACCCCGATCGACAAGTACCGCATCACCTTCGCCCTCCCCTGGGAGGACATGCTGCTGCTGGGCACCACCGACGAGGAGTTCGAGGGCGACCCGGCCGATGTCGCGGTCAACGAGGCGGACATCTCCCAGATCCTGGACGAGGCGGCCTTCTCCATCCGCGACCAGCAGCTCTCGCGCGATCTGATCACCTACTCCTTCGCGGGTCTGCGGGTGCTGCCCGGTGGGCCGGGCGACACCGCCAAGGCCAAGCGGGAGACCGTGGTCACCGAGGGCAAGGGCGGGATGCTCTCCATAGCCGGCGGCAAGTGGACCACCTTCCGCCACATCGGCCGCACCGTGATGCGGAAGCTGGCCGAGCTGCCGGGCCGTCCGCTCGCCGACGACATGGAGCCGGTCAAGCAGCTGCCCCGGCACATGCCGCTGCCGGGCCTGGCCAATCCGCACGCCGTCGAGCACCGGCTGCTGGTGGACGGCGGCACTCCCGGTCCGCGTATGGCCGCCGACACCGCCCGCCATCTGGCGACCCACTACGGCTCGCTCTCCTTCGACATCGCCCGGCTGGCCGGCGGCGACCCGGCGCTCGCGGAGCGCATCCACCCGGACGCCCCGGAGATCTGGGCGCAGGTCGTCTACGCCCGGGACTACGAGTGGGCGCGCACGGCGGACGACGTCCTGCGCCGCCGCACCACCCTGACCATCCGCGGCCTGGACTCCGAGGACATCCGGAGCCGGGTCGAGGATCTGCTGGCCAAGCGACCCTGACCCCCGCGGGGCCGCCTCCCCAGGTCCGGGCGGCCGGGTGAGAGGAAACGTCCTCTCACCCGGCCGTCCGGGCTGCTCATTGCCCCAGGCCGCCTTCGGCGCGCGGCCGGGGCCTTTGCGAGATCCTGTGAACCCGCCGCGTGTCGAGGACAGTTGGCGACTGATCCCCCGCGAGCCGGTGAACTTACTCGTGCGTTAAAAATCAACTCAATCGCTCTTGCCTTCTTCGGCGGTGCGCGCATCAATGACATCGCCCGTGGATGACGGGCGGGAACCCCCCACACATCAGCCGCACTTTCCCCCACTCCGGAAGGCAATCCCATGAGACGGATCAAGCTCGGGATCAGCACGGCAATGGGAGCAGCAGCACTGGCCGCCGGCGCGCTGGCGCTGGCACCGACCGCGACCGCGGTCACCCCCACGACCGCCACCCTCACGGCCGACTGCGGGACGTACGGGTCGGGCCTGGCCAGCCTGACCGCCACGCAGAGCGGAACCTCCGCGACCATCACCCTGTCCTCGGGGGCGATCAAGGCCCCGATCGACGTTCCGGCGGGCTCGGTGAGCTCGACGCTGACGCTGTCGAAGAGCGGCGGCGGAACCAAGACCTTCACCGGGAACTCCAACCCGGCGATCCCGACCGGCTCCAATGTGACCACCGGCCCGCTCAAGGGCACGGTGGCCGCGGGCGACGTTCTGGAGGCAAAGTCGCTCAAGCTGGTCATCTTCGGCCTGATCACGGTGAACTGCACCGCCACCTCGCCCCAGTCCCCGGGGCCGTTCACCTTCTGAGCCATCCGATGAACCGGCTCTGAGCCCGCCTCGGGCCCTCCTGGTAAAAGGTCACAGCGGACCGGCGGCGTCCCCGGCAGACGCCGCCGGTCCCAGCACGTCATAATGGACCTGATACATCGGATGTTTGGCCCGGGGAGGTCCACCATGGCGGTCACCGACGAGGCGATCGAAAAAATCAAGGGCATGATCGTCTCGGGCGCGCTGCGCCCCGGTGACCGGCTCCCCAAGGAGAGCGAGCTGGCCGCCGATCTGGGGCTGTCGCGCAACTCGCTGCGCGAGGCCGTCCGGGCGCTGTCGCTGATCCGGATCCTCGACGTACGGCAGGGCGACGGCACCTACGTGACCAGCCTCGATCCCCAACTGCTGCTGGAGGCGCTGAGCTTCGTCGTGGACTTCCACCGCGACGACACGGTGCTGGAGTTCCTGGCGGTGCGGCGGATCCTCGAGCCCGCGGCCACGGCGCTGGCCTCCACCCGGATCAGCGACGCCGAGCTGGACCGGCTCCAGGAGCAGCTGGACGCGCTCGGGCAGGCGCCGTCGGTGGAGGAGCTGGTCGCCTGCGATCTGGAGTTCCACCGCGGCATCGTCCAGTCCTCGGGCAACTCGGTGCTCTGCTCCCTGCTCGACGGGCTCTCCGGGCCCACCACCCGGGCCCGGGTGTGGCGCGGTCTGACGCAGGAGGACGCGGTCAGCCGCACCCTCCATGAGCACCGGGCGATCCTGGCCGCCCTGCGGGACCGCGACCCGGAGGCGGCACGGTCCTGGGCGACGGTGCACATCGCCAGCGTGGAGCAGTGGCTGCGCTCCACGCTGTGAGACCACCGGGGCTCCGCCCCCGGCCCCCGCCCGCGGTCCGGGGCGGGCTCGCCCCCGGCCCCGGGCGGAGACCTTCCGCTAGGTTCCCAGACCGTAGGCGCGGGCCGCGTTGCCGCCGAAGACGGCGGCGCGCTCGTCCTCGCCGAGCCGGAGGGTGGCCCGGTCAGCGAGGGCCACCACCTCGTCGTAGGTCGCGGCCAGGACGCACACCGGCCAGTCGGAGCCGAACAGCACCCGGCCCGGCCCGAAGGCGTCCAGGACGTGCCAGGCGTACGGGAGCACCTGCTCGGGCTTCCAGCCGTCCCAGTCGGCCTCGGTGACCAGACCGGACAGCTTGCAGTCGACGTTCGGCAGGGCAGCGAGCGCGGCAAGCTGCCAGGCCCAGGGGTCGCGCTCCCCGCTCGCCACGGGCGGTTTGGCGGCGTGGTCGAGGACGAAGCGCAGCTGCGGCAGCTCGCGGACGGCGTCCACGGCCGCGGGCAGCTCGCGCGGGGTGACCAGCAGGTCGTAGACCAGACCCGCGTCGGCCACGGCGGCCAGCCCCCGGCGGGCGTCCTCGCGGTCCAGCCACCGCGGGTCCGGCTCGTCCTGCACCTGGTGGCGCACGCCCACCAGGTGGTCGCCACCGGGCCCGGCGGCCAGCTCCGCGAGCACCTCGCCCACTCCGGGGTCGGTGAGGTCGGCCCAGCCGACGACGCCCGCGATCCGGTCCGATCCGCCGGCCAGGGCGAGGAGTTCCCGGGTCTCCTCCACGGAGGAGCTGGACTGGACGACGACGGTGGCGTCGATCCCGTGCGCGTCCAAGTGCGGGGCGAGGTCGTCCGGGGTGAAGGTGCGGCGGATGGGCTCGGCCCACGCACCGTCCATCCAGGGCTGCTCGCGGCGGGTCAGGTCCCACAGGTGGTGATGGGCGTCGATACGGCGCGGCACGGGCACTCGGGCACTCCTCGGAGGTTCAGACCGGCAGCGGGATGTCGTCGTCCAGCAGACCGCGCCGGACCAGGGCCTGCCACAGCTCATCGGGGATCTCGTGGACGAACAGCTCGGCATTGTCCCGGACTTCGGCCGGGGAGGCGCAGCCGACCACCGCCCCGGCCACCGCGGGGTGGCCGAAGGGGAAGCGCAGCGCGGCGGCCCGCAGCGGCACCTGGAACTCGGCGCACACCTCGGCCAGCCGCCGGGCCCGGGCGAGGAGGTCCGGCGGCGCCTGCTGGTAGTCGTAGCGGGCCCCGGGGGCGGGGTCGGCGAGCAGCCCGGAGTTGTAGACCCCGCCGACCACCACGGAGGTGCCGCGCCGCTCGCACACCGGCAGCAGATCGTCGAAGGCGGTGCGCTCCAGCAGCGTCCAGCGCCCGGCGCACAGCACGACGTCCACGTCGAAGTCGGCGACGAACCGGGCGAGGAGATCGCTGTGGTTCATGCCGAAGCCGATGGCCCGGACGAGCTTCTCCCGCTTCAGCTCGGCCAGGGCGGCGAAGCCCGTCTCATAGACCTCACGGATGTGGTCCTCCGGGTCGTGGAGGTAGACGATGTCCACGGCGTCGACCCCGAGCCGCTCCAGGGAGGACTCGAGGCTCGCGCGGATGCCGTCCCGGGTGAAGTCCCACTCCCGGACCCGGTCGGGGGTGTCGGCGAACCCGTCCGCCTGGACGGGCTCCCCGGGGGCGCGCGGCCGCAGCCGCCGCCCCACCTTGGTGGAGAGCGTGTACCCGGCGCGGTCGCGCCCGGCCAGCACCCGCCCCAGCCGCTCCTCGGACAGCCCGACGCCGTAGTGCGGCGCGGTGTCCATATAGGTGAGACCGGTGTCGAACGCCGCCCTTACGGTGTCCAGCGCGCGCTCCTCCGGCACCGCCTCGTAGAGGTTGGCCAGCGGTGCGCAGCCCAGGCCCAGGGGCGGTACGCGCACCCCCGAGCGCCCCAGTTCGCGCGGGCCGCCCGGTGCCCGTCCGCCGTCGACCGCCATGGCTTCCTCCCGGCTCTCAGTCCTGCTTCTCGCCGCTGGCGTAGCGCGAGATGATCAGGGCGACGATGATGATCGAGCCGTTGATGAACTGGTTCCACAGGGGCGGTACCCCGCCGAGGGTCATCACATTGACGACCAGCTGCAGCGTCAGCACGCCGGTGAGCGCGCCGAAGAGGGTGCCGCGGCCGCCCTTGAGGCTGATCCCGCCGATGACCGCCGCGGCGAACACCTGGAAGATCCAGCCGTTGCCCTGGGTCGCGGCGACCGAGCCGTAGTGGCCCGTGTACAGGATGCCCGCGAAGGCGGCCAGCAGTCCGCCGACGCTCAGCACGATCCAGGTGATCCGGTCCACCCGGATGCCCGCCGCGCGCGCGGCCTCGGGGTTGCCGCCGATCGCGTACAGCGCGCGTCCGTGCCGCAGATAGCCCAGGGCCAGGCCGCCGAGGGCGTACAGCCCCAGGCAGATCCACACGGCGGCGGGCACGCCGAGCCACTCGGCCTTGCCGAGGTAGCGGAAGGACTCGGGGACGTTGACGATCGACTGGCCCTCGGCGATGCCGACCTGGAGTCCGCGCAGCATGGTGAGCATGCCCAGGGTCGCGATGAAGCCGTTGACGCGCAGTTTGAGCATCAGGAAGCCGTTGGCCGCGCCGATCAGCGCCCCGACCGCCAGGCACAGCGGTATCGCGGTCCACACCGGCAGCAGCCCCAGGCCCTCGAACCGCGCCCCGTGCTCGGGCAGCACGAACCACAGGGCGATCACCGGCGCCACGGCGATGGTCGACTCCAGGGAGAGGTCCATCCGCCCGCTGATCAGGATCAGCGCCTCGCCCAGCACCAGCAGCCCCAGCTCGGTGGACTGCTGGACGACGCCGATCAGGTTGTCCTCGGTGAGGAAGGCGGGCGAGACGATGAAGCCGATCACCCCGAGGACGAAGATCACGGGGACCAGCGACAGATCGCGCCAGCGCGCGAAGTCGATCCGCGGCCGGCCCCCCGCCGGGCCGTCAGCCACCGCCTCGGCGGTCCGCTGCCGTGCGGTATCGGTCATGTCTGCCTTCCTTCTGTGCGGTCTTCGGTGTCCCCCGCCGTGCCGTTGGTGCCCGGCTCCGTGATGCCCTCCATGGCGGCCACGAGCTGGCGGTCACTCCAGCCGCCGCCGAACTCCGCGACCACCCGCCCGTGGAAGAACGCCAGGATCCGGTCGCACACCCGCAGATCGTCCAGTTCGTCGGAGACGATGACGGCGCCGCTCCCGGCCGCCGCCACGTCCCGTACGACGCCGAGCAGCGCGTCCTTGGACTTCACGTCCACCCCGGCGGTCGGGCGGATCGCGACCAGGACGCTGGGCTCACGGGCCAGCGCCCGCGCGATGACGACCTTCTGCTGATTTCCGCCGGACAAACCCGAAACGGGCTGCGAAGGCCCGGAGGTCTTGATGTCCAGGGAGGTGATCATCCGCTGGGCGAAGGCGCGGGTCCGGGAGGGCAGCACCGTGCCGTAGGGCCCGAGCTGGTCGGTGACGGTCAGGGTGGCGTTCTCGGCGACGCTGCGGCCCAGGACCAGGCCCTGGTCGTGCCGGTCCTCCGGGACGTAGCCGATGCCCGCGTCGATGGCGTGCGGCACGCTGCCGGGGCGCACCGGCCGGCCGCGCACCGACAGCCGCCCGCCGGCCGGTTTGCGCAGCCCCACCAGGGTCTCGCCGACCGCCGTGTTGCCACTGGCCGTGGCCCCGGCCAGGCCGAGCACCTCGCCGGGGCGCACCACCAGGTCCAGCGGGTCGAACTCGCCGTCCAGGGCGAGCCCTTCGGTGCGCAGCACCGGCTCCCCGTCCGGGTCGGCCTCCTTACGGGCGACGGGAGCGTGGACGACGGCCCGGGAGTCGCCCTCGGGCGCCCCGCCGTCGTCCCCGGTCATCGCCGCCACCAGCTCCTCCTTGGGGAGGCCGGCGACCGGGGCGGTCA
This sequence comes from Streptomyces yongxingensis, assembly GCF_055597465.1. NCBI lineage: Bacteria > Bacillati > Actinomycetota > Actinomycetes > Kitasatosporales > Streptomycetaceae > Streptomyces > Streptomyces yongxingensis. The sequence goes on along the minus strand of NZ_CM145717.1, from coordinate 8,568,366 downwards.
GCACGTGCCGGGCGTCGCGGAAGACGGTGACGGTGTCGCAGAGTTCGTAGACCTCTTGCAGGTGGTGCGAGATGAACAGGAAGGCGACCCCCTGCCGGCGCAACTGGAGCAGCTTGGCGAAGAGCCGGTCGATCCCGCCCGCGTCGAGCTGGGCGGTGGGCTCGTCGAGGATGATCAGCCGGGCGCCGAAGGAGAGCGCGCGGGCGATCTCCACGAACTGCCGCTGCTCGACGCTGAGATCCTTCGCCCGCGTCTGCGGATCCACCTCCACGCCGTACTCGGCCAGCAGCGCGCGGGCGTCCTCGCGCAGGGCGCGCCAGCGGATGCGCCCCGCGCCCGGGAAGCGGTTGAGGTAGAGGTTCTCGGCGACCGTCAGGTCCGGGACCACCATCGACTTCTGGTAGACGCAGGCCACCTTGCGCTGCCAGGCGGCGGTGTCGCCGTAGCCGGGGGCGGGCTCGCCCGCGAAGGTCACCTCGCCCTCGTCCGGGCGCTCCATCCCGGTCAGGACGGACACCAATGTGGACTTGCCCGCCCCGTTGCGCCCGACGAGCGCATGGGCCTCCCCGGGCCGCACCGCCAGCCGGGCGTGGTCCAGGGCGACGGTGGGCCCGAACCGTTTGACGATGCCCTGGGCCCGCACGACGGCGGGCTGCTCGGCCTCGGCCATGGTCACTTCTTCTCGAGCTGGTTGGCCCACAGCTTCTTGTCGTCGACGTTCTCCTTGGTGACCAGCGGCGCCGGGAGCTGGTCCTCCAGGCCGTTCTCGATCTTGACGATCTTGGAGCCGTGGTCGGTGGGGCCGGGTTTGAACGTCTTGCCGTCCAGAGCGGCCTTCGCGTAGTTCAGGGCCCACTGGGCGTAGAGGTCGGCGGGCTGGGAGAGCGTGGCGTCGATCTTCCCGGAGCGGATCGCGTCCAGCTCCTCGGGTATCCCGTCGTTGGAGATGATCGTGATGTGCTTGGCGGAACCGGCGGGCTTCAGCAGCCGCTTCTGCTCCAGCAGCGCGAGCGTGGGCTGCAGGAAGGCGCCGCCCGCCTGCATGTAGATGCCGTTCACGTCCTTGTGCTGGGCCAGCAGGCTCTGCAGCTTGGCGGAGGCCACATCGCCCTTCCAGTCGGTGGGCAGCTCATGCACCTTGATGCCGGGGTACTTCTTCTTCATGCAGGAGGCGAACGCCTGCGAGCGGTCCCGGCCGTTGATGGAGCTGAGGTCGCCCTGGAGCTCGGCGATCCGGCCCTTGCCGCCCAGCTTCTCGCCGAGGTACTCGCACGCCTTGGTGCCGTACGCCCGGTTGTCGGCGCGCACCACCATGTAGACCTTGCCGGAGTCGGGCCGGGTGTCCACGCTGACGACGGGGATCTTCTTCTCCTCCAGCTGCTCCAGGGTGGAGGAGATGGCCCCGGTGTCCTGGGGGGCCATGATGACCGCCTTGGCGCCCTGGTCGGTGAACGCCTGGACGTTGGCGACCAGCTTGCCGATGTCGTTCTGCGAGTTGGACAGCGGGAGCGCGGAGACCGTGCCCTTGTCGATGCCCTTCTCCAGGTACTGCTGGTAGGAGTTCCAGAAGTCGGTGTCCGTCCGCGGCATGTCGATGCCGACCTTGCCGCCGCCGGCGCCATTGCTCTCTCGGTTGCAGCCGGTGAGCGCTGCGACGGCCAGCAGCACGGCGCAGGCGGCGGTGCCGGTGGTGCGGAGTCTCGTCATCGAGTCCCGTCCTTGGTCGTTCCTGGGTCGAGTCGTGCGGGTGGTGCCGGCCTCGGGCGGAGGCGGTGGGGCGGTTGTCTCAGGAGGAGGCGGGGCGCAGCCGCAGCCCCTGCATCCCTCCGTCGACGGCCAGCGCGGTGCCGGTGACGGCCGCGGCGGCGGGGCTGGCGAGGTACGCGACGGCGGCGGCCACCTCGTCGGCGGAGACCAGCCGTCCGGTGGGCTGACGGGCCTCCAGGGCTGCGCGCTCGGCCCCCGGGTCGGGGGCCTGGTCGAGCAGCCGGCCGACCCACGGGGTGTCCACGGTGCCGGGGTTGACGCAGTTGACGCGGACCCCTTCGCGGATGTGGTCCGCCGCCATGGCGAGGGTCAGCGACAGCACCGCGCCCTTGCTGGCGCTGTAGGCGGCGCGCTGCGGCAGTCCGGCGGTGGCGGCGATCGAGCAGGTGTGGGTGATGGAGACGGCGCCGGGCCGGCCGGCCGCGGCGGCGCGCAGATGGGGCAGCGCGGCCCGCGCGGTGCGGACCAGGCCCAGCACATTGATGTCCAGCAGCCGGTGCCACTCCTCGTCGGAGTTGTCCTCGACGCTGCCGATCGCGCCGATGCCCGCGTTGCCGACGACGGTGTGCAGGGCGCCGAACTCGGCCACGGCAGCGTCCACCGCGGTCCTGACCCCCTCGTCGGAGGTGACATCGGCCTTGAGCGGCAGCGTGCCGTCCGGGGCGCCCGACGGATCGCGGTCGAGCACGGCGACCCGCGCGCCCCGGTCGCGCAGCGTGGCGGCGATGGCGGCGCCTATGCCGGAGGCGCCGCCGGTGACGAGCGCGGCCAGCCCTTCGAAGTCGCCGGTGGTCACTGGTGGTCCTCCTGAGCCTGTGCGGGTGCGGACGGTGCGGTTAGGGGCCCTGCCGGTTCGGGCCGTGCGAGGCGGGCCCGCCATTCGGGCCCGTCCGGATAGCGGTAGGCGGCGATCGACTCGGGGTACATACGGGCGGAGAAGCCCGGCGCGGTCGGAGCCCGGTAGCGGCCCGACTCGACGACCACGGGATCGGCGAAGTGCTCGTGGAGGTGGTCGACATACTCGATGACCCGGTCCTCCCAGCTGCCCGAGACGGCCACGAAGTCGAACATGGCCAGGTGCTGGACGAGTTCGCACAGCCCGACGCCGCCCGCGTGCGGGCACACCGGCAGTCCGTACTTGGCGGCGAGCAGCAGGATCGTGAGGTTCTCGTTGACCCCGGCGACCCGCGCCGCGTCGATCTGGACGAAGTCCACCGCCTCGGCCTGGAGCAACTGCTTGAAGACCACGCGGTTGGCGACGTGCTCACCGGTGGCGACCTTGACCGGCTGTCCGGCGCGGATGGCCGCGTGGGCGAGGACGTCGTCCGGGCTGGTGGGCTCCTCGATCCAGTGCGGGTCGTACGGCGCCAGGGCGCTCATCCAGCGCACCGCCTCCGCCACGTCCCAGCGCTGGTTGGCGTCCACGGCGATGCGCACATCGGGGCCGACGGCCTCGCGGGCGAGCCGCATCCGTCTGAGGTCCTCGTCCAGATCGGACCCGACCTTGAGCTTGATCTGGCCGAAGCCGTCGGCGACGGCCTCCTGCGCCAGCTTGATCATTTTCTCGTCGGAGTAGCCGAGCCAGCCGGGCGAGGTGGTGTAGGCGGGGTAGCCCCGCTCGCGCAGCCGCGCGGCGCGCTCGGCGCGGCCGGGCTCGGCGGCGCGCAGGATGGCGAGCGCCTCCTCCGGGGTGAGCGCGTCGCTGAGGTAGCGGAAGTCGACCAGCTCGACCAGTTCCTCGGGAGACATCTCGGCGAGGAACTGCCACAGGGGCTTTCCGGCCTGCCGGGCGGCGAGGTCCCAGGCGGCGTTGACCACCGCGCCCGCGGCCATGTGCATGACGCCCTTCTCGGGTCCGAGCCAGCGAAGCTGCGAGTCATGGGTCAGCTCACGGTGCAGGGCGGCGAGATCGGCGGCCGTCAGGGGCGCGGGGCGGCCCACCACATGGGGGCGCAGGGAGCGGATGGCGGCCGCGGTGACATCGTTGCCGCGGCCGATGGTGAAGACGAAGCCGTGTCCCTCGGAGGCCGCCCCCTCCTCCCCCGCGTCCGTGCGCAGCACGACGTAGGCGGCGGAGTAGTCGGGGTCCGGGTTCATGGCGTCCGAGCCGTCGAGCTGCTCCGAGGTGGGAAACCGGATGTCATGGACCTCGAGCTCGGTGACGGATGGACGCTGACTCAATGGGGGCTCCCTGAAACGATGCGCGAGAGAGAACATCGGACCTTTCGCGATGATCCGATGTATAGCGCTGCCCTAAGGGTTTCGTCCAGAGGTGCGGCCGAACTTTCGAAGGACAGATCGGATGAATCTCTTAGTAGTCCTGGACAGGGGCTGCGGCCGGGGCCCCGGAAAGCCGTAGGCTTGGGTGGCACGCAATGGGAAACTGCAGCTGGAGGCGGCACCATCCGTCCGCCCCGGTCGGAAGGAGGCGCTGGGTGATCGAGCTTGAGGGGGTTCCCGAGCTGATCGACCCGGTCATGATCTGTGCCTTCGAGGGCTGGAACGACGCCGGAGACGCCGCCTCGACCGCGGTCGGGCACCTGGACCGGGAGTGGAAGGGCGAGGTCTTCGCCTCGCTCGACGCGGAGGACTACTACGACTTCCAGGTGAACCGGCCCACCGTGGCCCTGGAGGGCGGGGTGCGCAAGATCACTTGGCCGACGACCCGGCTCTCGGTGGTCCGGGCGGACACCGGGGAGAAGTCCCGGGACCTGGTGCTGGTGCGCGGTATCGAGCCGAGCATGCGCTGGCGGTCGTTCTGCAACGAGATCCTCGGCTACGCCCATGAGTTGGGCGTGGAGATGGTCGTCATCCTCGGCGCGCTGCTCGGCGACACCCCGCACACCCGGCCGGTGCCGGTCAGCGGGGTCACCTCCGACCCGGACCTGGCCCGCAGCCTCGATCTGGAGGAGTCCCGCTACGAGGGCCCGACCGGGATCGTCGGGGTCCTCCAGGAGGCGTGCGCCCACGCCGGCGTCCCGGCGGTGAGCCTGTGGGCGGCCGTGCCGCACTACGTCTCGCAGCCGCCGAACCCGAAGGCCACCCTGGCGCTGCTGAACCGCCTCGAGGACCTCATCACGGTGCGCATCCCCCTCGGCGAGCTGACCGAGGACTCGCGGGCCTGGCAGCTGGGCGTGGACCAGCTGGCCGCCGAGGACAGCGAGGTCGCCGAGTACGTCCAGTCGCTGGAGGAGGCGCGGGACACCGCCGAGCTGCCCGAGGCGTCGGGCGAGGCCATCGCCCGCGAGTTCGAGCGCTATCTGCGGCGGCGCGACGGCCAGCCCGGCCCCGGCGGCCACGCGACCGAGAGCGGCGGCCTGGAGGGCGGCACGGGAGGCCCGGGCGCCCCCTATCTGCGCGACCCCTCCACCGGCCACGGGCGGCCGCGCAAGCCGTCCCCCAACGACGAGGTGGCCAAGGACGACGACGCCGAGGACACCGGCGGCGCCGAGGACGAGGCCAAGGACGCGGACGACGTCAAGGAGGCGGACGACGGCCAGGGTGCCGAGGGCCGGGGCGCCGAGGGCCAGGACGCCTCCCGCCGCGACGAGGGCGGCACGGACCGGGGTGGCGACGGGGACGAGGGGTCCGGCTCCGACCGGTAACCACGACCGCCGCACACGGCACACGACGTCACACCACGCACGCCACAGCACGCACGCCGCGCACGCCGCGCACGAGACAGCGAGAAGCCCGCGCCGGGAGGATCCCGGCGCGGGCTCATGCGTTCACCGTCGCGGCGCGGCGCCCGGACGGGGCATCAGAGGGCCACGCCCAGCAGCGCGTCCACGGCGCGCGAGACCACTCCGGGCGCCCCCTCGTCCGTACCGCCGGTGGCCGACTGAGCGGCGGCCCAGCGGTCGACGGCGGCCAGGGCGGCCGGGGAGTCCAGGTCGTCCGCGAGCGCCGCGCGGATCTCCTCCACCAGCGCGTCGGCCGAGGGTCCGTCGGGCCGCGAGACGGCGGCACGCCAGCGGCCGAGGCGCTCCTCGGCCTCCCGCAGCAGCCCGTCCGTCCACTCCCAGTCCGAGCGGTAGTGGTGGGCCAGCAGCGCGAGCCGTATGGCCGCCGGATCGACGCCGTCGCGGCGCAGCGCCGAGACGAAGACCAGGTTCCCCTTGGACTTGGACATCTTCTCGCCGTCCAGGGCCACCATCCCGGCGTGCACGTACGTCTTGGCGAACGGCCGCTCACCGGTGAGGACCTGGGCGTGCGAGGCGCCCATCTCATGGTGCGGGAAGGCGAGATCGGATCCGCCGCCCTGCACGTCGAAGCCCATGCCGAGGTGGTCCAGGGCGATGGCCACGCATTCGATGTGCCAGCCGGGGCGGCCGCGGCCGAGCGACCCGCCGTCCCAACTCGGCTCGCCGTCACGGGCGGCCATCCACAGCATCGGGTCGAGGGGGTTCTTCTTACCGGGGCGCTCCGGGTCGCCGCCGCGCTCGGCGGACAGCAGCCGCATGGCCTCGGCGTCGAGCCGGCTGACCGAGCCGAAGGAGGGGTCGGACTCCACGGAGAAGTAGATGTCGCCTTCGAGTTCATAGGCGGCGCCCAGGTCGCGCAGCCGCTCCACGAGCGGCACGATCCCCGGTATCGCCTCGACGGCGCCTATGTAGTGCCGCGGGGGCAGCATCCGCAGGGCCGTCATGTCCTCGCGGAAGAGGGTGGTCTCGCGCTCGGCGAGGGCGGTCCAGTCGTCGCCGTTCTCCTGCGCCCGCTCCAGCAGGGGATCGTCGACATCGGTGACGTTCTGGACGTAGTGCACCTGGCGCTTGGTGTCGAGCCATACGCGCTGAACGAGGTCGAACGCGTTGTAGGTCGCCGCATGACCCATGTGGGTCGCGTCGTACGGGGTGATCCCGCAGACGTAGATGCGCGCGACGGGACCGGGGGTCAGGGTGATCCGTTCCCCGGTCGCGGTGTCGTGAATGCTCAGGTCGCGGCCACTGCCGGGCAGGGCGGGAACCTCAGAAGCGGGCCAGGCATACATGCAATGAGCGTAACCGGATGCAGCGTCCGTATACGAACCGGACCAGTGGTGTTGGCCGGATGGGCGGTCTTGCGCGGACGCCCGCGAGCTGCTTGCCCCTGCCCGGTCCGCGTTCCATGGACTCCGTTCCGGGGCCCGGCGGGCCCCCGCCCGGCCCCGGAACGGACGGCCGTAAGGACCCCGTGCGGGCCGCCCCGCCCGGACCGGGGCGGGCCGGTCCGGTCAGACCGGCGGCCAGGGGATGGCGGGCCACTGGCCGCTGGGCTCGGGGTGCCTCCCGGTCCGCAACAGCGTGGCGACACGGGCCCGCAGGGCCTCGATCTCGGCCCCGGTGATCAGCTCCGCCAGCCGGGCGCTCAGCGGGCCGCCGTCGGCCAGCCGGCCCGCCAGCCCGCGCAGCACCTCCAGCACATCGTCCGGCAGCGGCTCCCCGGCCCAGCCCCACAGCAGCGTGCGCAGCTTGTCGTCGGCGTTGAAGGTCACTCCGTGATCAATCGCATAGAGCCGGCCACCGGCCGCGGGCAGCAGATGGCCACCCTTGCGGTCGCCGTTGTTGATCACCGCGTCGAGGACGGCCAGCCGGCGCAGCCGTACGTCGTCGGCGTGGACCAGCAGCGCCGTACGGCCCTCGCCCACCTCGGCGTAGCCCACCGCCTTCCAGCCGGGGCCCGGTTCATCGCCCTCGACGAGCGCGAGCAGCTCCGCTCCCCCGGTCTCCTGCGAGCCGTCGCCGTCCGGCCCGCCGTCGGCCCCGTGCGGCCCGCCGGTGGCCGTATCGACCTCTACCCAGAGCTGGCACATCCCCTGCCCGTACGGCCCGTCGCGCAGCACCGTGGGCGGCACCAGGCCCCAGCCGGTGGCCTCGGAGATCTCGTACGCCGCGACCTCGCGCTGGGCGAGCGTGCCGTCGGGGAAGTCCCACAGCGGCCGCTCCCCGGCCACCGGCTTGTAGACACAAGGGGCGCTGTGGCCCTCGTACTCGACCGTGCAGTACAGCACCGCGTTGGACGCCTCCCGGACCCGGCCGCGCACCGTCAGCTCACCGAGAGCCAGCAGCTCGGCCGGGGGCAGGAGGCGCGAAGCCTCCGTTGAGGGTGATGGCAGACGGGTGGGCGGCGTCAGGCTCCGCGGCGGTATCCGTTCTGGCGCGGACATACGTGTCCCTCCGGGTCGAGCGGCAGACTGCACAGCGGGCAGGGCGGCCGGCCGGCGTTGACGACCTCCAGGGCGCGCTTGGCGAACGCGCGCGCCTGCGTCCCGGTGAGCCGCACCCGCAGCATGGGCGGGCCGTTCACATCGTCCTGGAGCAGCCGCTCCTCGGCCTCGGCCAGGTCCTCCTCGGACTCGGCCTCCAGCTCGACCAGCGCCTGCGCCTCGACGATCATCCGCTGCTCCTCGCCGTCCCAGGCGAGTGCCATGGTACCGACCCGGAACTCCTCCTCCACGGGGACTTCCAGCGGTGCGGTGTCGCTGAGTTCCGTCGGTGCGACGGCGGGGACCGGGGCGTTTCCGCCGGTGCGCCGCACCACCTCGTCCAGCAGCTCGTCTATCCGCTCGGCCAACGCGGCGACCTGCGTCTTCTCCAACGCGACACTGGTGGTCCGGCCACCGGCGGACGCCTGCAGGAAAAAGGTACGGCGACCAGGCAGCCCGACCGTACCGGCGACGAAACGGTCCGGCGGGTCATAGAGGAACACCTGACGGGACAACGTCCTGCTCCATTTGGTTCGACTGCTCGGCTGACTGACTGCTGACCGCTGGGTGTCACGACCGCCCGGTCACGGCTGTCACGGTGCCCTCGCACCGCGGCACCACCCTACTGCGCACGGCGATCACGGTGCTCCCGCGTCGCCGCCCACCGCCGCGTCCCCGCCACGGTCGCCGGTGTTCTCCTCGCGCGGCACCAGACCGGCGAAGTCCCCGGTGTCCCCGAGCCGGACGAGGAAGGGCCGGGTCGGGGTGTAGCGGATCGCGGTCACCGAGCAGGGCTCGACCGAGATCCGCTGGAACAGATCGAGATGGAGGCCGAGGGCGTCCGCGACCAGCGCCTTGATGATGTCCCCGTGGGAGCACATCAGATAGACCGCGTCGGCGCCGTGCTCCCGCTCGATCCGGGCGTTCCAGTCGCGCACCGCCTCGACCGCGCGCGCGTGCATGGCGCGCATGGACTCGCCACCGGGGAAGGCGGCCGCGGACGGATGCTGCTGGACGATGTTCATCAATGGTTCATCGCCGAGCTCGGCCAGCTTCCGGCCGGACCAGTCGCCGTAGTGGCACTCCCCGATCCGGTCGTCGGGGTGCAGCGGCAGTTCGGGGCGGGCGGCGAGCAGCGGGGCCAGCGTCTCCCGGCAGCGCTGCAGGGGGCTGGTGACGGCGGCGGCGAGCGGCACCCCGGCCAGTCTGCCGGGCAGCGCCGCGGCCTGGGCCGTACCGCGCTCGTCGAGGGCGACACCGGGCGTCCAGCCCGCGAGAACGCCCGCGGTATTGGCGGTGGACCGGCCGTGCCGTACGAGGATCAGCATGGGCATGGCTGCCACCCTACGACCCCTCCGGCGCCGCTCAGCTTCGGATGCGCACCGGTCCGGCACAAGGGTCCCCTGTGCCGACCGGCATCACGCGAGGCACAATGCGCAGCGTGATCGTGGATTGTGCCATCTACCGGGACGGGGCCCGCACCGAGGGACCCGCCGACTTCTCCGACGCCCTGGACGAGGCGCGCGCGAGTGGGGACGCCTTCTTGTGGATCGGGCTGCATGAGCCGACCGAGAAGGAGTTCGAGCTGGTCACCAGCGAGTTCGGACTGCATCCGCTGGCCGTCGAGGACGCCTTGTGCGCCCACCAGAGGCCGAAGCTGGAGGTCTATGACGATTCGCTGTTCCTGGTGCTCAAGCCGGTGCAGTACGACGACAAGGCCGGCACCGTCACCGCGGGTGAGCTGATGGTCTTCGTCGGTGACTCCTTCGTGGTGACCGTAAGGCACGGCGAGGCCAATCCGCTCGGCTCGGTGCGCGACCGGCTGGAGAAGATGCCGGAGGTCCTCCAGCACGGCCCTACGGCGGTGATGTACGCGGTCTCCGACGCGGTCGTGGACCACTACCTGGACGTGGCCGACGCTCTGCACGAGGACCTGGAGGAGCTGGAGACGGAGGTCTTCGCCCCGAACGCGGGCGGCGGGCAGAACACCGCCGGGCGGATCTACGCCTTCAAGCGCGAGGTGATGGAATTCCGCCGCTCGGCCGGGCCGTTGGGGGAGCCGATGGAGCGGCTCACCGGCGCCGGGGTGCCGTTCGTGCACGAGGGCTCCCGGCCGTTCTTCCGCGATGTCAGCGACCATCTGACCCGGGTGAACGAGCATGTGGAGGGCCTGGACCGGCTGCTGTCGGACATCCTGTCCGCCCATCTCGCGCAGATGGGCGTGCGGCAGAACGACGACATGCGGAAGATCTCGGCGTGGGCGGCCATGGCAGCGGTCCCGACGATGATCGCCGGGATCTACGGCATGAACTTCACGCACATGCCGGAGCTGAAGCAGCCCTGGGGATATCCGGGGGTGATCGTGCTCATGGGCGGCGTGATCGCGGTGCTGTACCGCTGGTTCAAGCGGCGTGGGTGGCTCTGAGGTCTTCAGGCGGGGGTCTTCCGGCCGGGGGGCCGGTGTGGCGAGGCCGGCCTGTCAGACGAACTCGGGAGCTTCGGGCACCCCGGGCGCCCCGGAAGCGCTCGTCGCGGGTCCGCCCAGCGCGTTCCGCCGCTCGGGCATCCGCAGTGCCACCATGCGCCGCCAGCCGCCCAGCCGCTCGTACCCGTGCAGGGCGTGGATCCCGGCCGCGAGCAGCGCGGACTTCGGCTCGGGCCAGCGGAGGAGGCGTCCCATGTGGGCCATCACGGCCAGGCTGACGTCCCGGTAGACCTCCATCTCGACGAGCGCGCTCTCCCGCAGGGTCCGCTGGATGGTCCGGCCGTATCCGTCGGCGGCCAGGCGCAGCAGCTCCTCGTGGCAGTAGGCGAGGTGGTTGTGCTCGTCGTCGGCGATCATGCGCACCGCGCGGCCGAGGTCGGGGTGGTCGCCGAAGGACCTGCGCAACATCATCATCTGGGCGGAGGCACGCTGTTCGGTGACCCGGCTGTGGGCGAGGTAGATCACGATGTCGTGCTCGGTGAGCGGCTCGTCGCGGCGCAGCTTGTCATGGGCGAGGCCGATGCCGCGCGCCTCCAGGAGCATCGTGTAGTCGGTTTCGCGCGGCACCTCCATGGGTTCCAGACCGCGCTTGCGGAGCAGGGCGTTGAAGATCCGGCCGTGTTTGTCCTCGTCGGCGCCATGGCGGGCGATCTTGGGCGCGAGGTCGCGGCGGCTCTCGGGCACGAGGGCGGCGATCCGGCCGTTCTCCCAGCCTCCCTGGGCCTCCCCGCTGGCCGCGACGGAGCAGAAGAGCCGGAACGACTCGTCGTCGTCGAGGATCTCCTGGAACACGCTTTTCGCCGAGAGCATCGCCGCCACCTCCGTGCGCTGGTCGTGCGCAGGAAAAGTCAACGGCCCGGTGGCGGCGGCGGCAACAGCTGGGGCACCCGGCTCGGCCGAACGGGGGACCCTGCCGGGCGCCGCGTCCGCGTAACCCCTGGGCGTCGGAGGCGTTGTGCTGGATGACGGCCGTGGCGGGGAAGACCCCCGAGCCCCCACCACGGCCGCAGAACTTCTCCGGCTTTCCCGTCTTTCTCGGCTTTCCCGGCGTGGCGCCGGGCCGGCTCCTTGAACGCGGCGTGCGGACCGGCTCCTTGAGCGTTACGCGAGTCCGGCCCGCTCCAGGGCCTCGACGCCCGCCCGCAGCCCGGCGAGCCGCTCCTCCAGCGTGAAGCCCGCGGGCGTGAGCGACAGGGTGGTGACCCCGGCCTGCGCGTACGCCTGCATGCGGTCGGCAATGCGCGCGACGGGGCCGAGCAGCGCGGTGGAGTCGATCAGCTCGTGGGGAACGGCCGCGGCGGCGCCCTCCTTGTCCCCGGAGAGGTACTTCTCCTGGATCTCGGCGGCCTCCTTCTCGTACCCCATGCGCTGCGCCAGCTTGTTGTAGAAGTTCTGCTCGGCGCTGCCCATACCGCCCACGTAGAGCGCGGTGTACGGGCGGAACTGGTCGGCGAGGGCGCGGACGTCGTCGCCGAGGGCCATGGGGACGGTGGGCACCACGTCGAAGCCCTCGAGGTCCTTGCCCGCCTTCTCGCGGCCCGCGCGCAGCGAGCCGAGGGTGGTCTCCTCGGCGTGCTCGGGATCGTAGAACAGGACCAGGGCGCCGTCGGCGATCTCGCCGGTCTGCTCCAGGTTCTTCGGGCCGATGGCCGCGATGTACAGCGGGATGTACTCCCGCACCGGGTGCACGGTGAGCTTGAGGGGCTTGCCGGGGCCGTCGGGCAGCGGCAGGGTCCAGTTCCGGCCTTCGTGGGTCAGCCGCTCGCGCGACATCGCCTTGCGGATGATCTCCACGTACTCGCGGGTGCGGGCGAGCGGCTTGTCGAACCGCACCCCGTACCAGCCCTCGGACACCTGGGGCCCCGAGACGCCGAGCCCGAGGCGGAAGCGGCCGCCGGAGAGGGTGTCCAGGGTGGCGGCGGTCATCGCCGTCATGGCGGGGGTGCGGGCCGGGATCTGGAAGATGGCGGAGCCGACGTCGATGCGCTCGGTCTGCGCGGCGACCCACGCGAGCACCGTGGCGGCGTCCGAACCGTAGGCTTCGGCGGCCCAGCAGACGGAATAGCCGAGCCTGTCGGCCTCGCGGGCGACCGCGAGGTTGTCCGCGTCCATTCCGGCGCCCCAGTAGCCGAGGTTGATGCCGAGCCTCATACCGCACCCCTTACTGATCAGTAACGTCGCTGTTCCGGGGACTCTAGCGCGCATGGCCCGGATACGTCAGGGGCGGGTTATCCACAGGCTGCCACGGGCCGCTTTCCGGCCAGTAATCTCGACGTTCATGGAGCTAAGGCACCTCGGTCGCACGGGCCTGCGCGTCTCCCGGCTCGGGCTCGGCACGCTCACTTGGGGGCGGGACACCGACGAACACGACGCCGCGGATCAGCTCAAGGCGTTCTGGGAGGCGGGCGGGACACTTGTCGACACCGCGGATGTGTACGCGGACGGCGGCGCCGAATACCTCCTGGGGCAGCTTCTGGAGGGGCTGCTGCCCCGGCGTGATCTCCAGATCGCGACCAAGGCGGGCAGCGTGCCCGACCCCGACCGCCGCTTCGACGCCTCGCGCGGCCATCTGCTGGCCGCGCTGGACGCCTCCCTGGAGCGGCTGGGCACGGACTATGTCGACCTGTGGCAGGTGCACGCCTTCGACCCGTTCACCCCGCTCGAGGAGACCCTTCAGGCGCTCGACATCGCGGTGAGCAGCGGGCGGGCCCGCTATGTGGGGGTGTCCAACTTCAGCGGCTGGCAGCTCGCGAAGGCCGCCACCTGGCAGCTGGCCTCCTCGGGCGCGCACACCCGGCTGGCCAGCACGCAGATGGAGTATTCGCTGCTCCAGCGCGGTGTGGAGCGCGAGGTGCTGCCCGCCGCGCTCGACCTGGGCGTCGGGCTGCTGCCGTCCTCGCCGCTCGGCCGCGGCGTGCTCACCGGCAAGTACCGCCATACGACGCCCGCCGATTCGCGCGGCGCCTCCGAGCTCGCGGCGTTCGTCGAGCCGTATCTGGACGAGGAGGCGAGCCGGATCGTCGAGGCGGTCGCCATAGCCGCCGACGGCCTGGCGACCACCGCGCTCAATGTGGCCCTGGCCTGGGTCCGCGACCGCCCGGGCGTCACCGCCCCGATCGTCGGCGCGCGCAACGCCCAGCAGCTGAGGGCGGCGTTGTCGGCGGAGACCCTTAGTCTTCCGGACGAGATCTGCCAGGCGCTCGACGATGTGTCCGCGCCCGTGCACCGCTATCCCGATCAGGACTGGAGCACGCTGTGAGTACCGACCGCCTCGCCGGCGATGCCGCACCCGCGCCCGAGGAGGCCGACCCGAGTTCCCCGGAGCCGACGGTGCCGGCGGAGCCGGCGAACACCGGGGCCCGAGCGCCGGGTGACCCGGGCAACTCCGCTACCGCCGGGGCGGATCAGGACCGCGCCCCGGACGCCCGCGGCGAGCCCGGCGTCGCGGGCGCCCCCGCGGGGGCGGACCGGAACGACGCGGGGGCGGCCGCTGTCGCCGGACCCGCCGGGAAGGGCGGGGCCGACGAGGCAGGGGCCCCCGCCGCCGGAGCGAGCTCCCACGGCGCCCGAGGCACCGACGGCGAACAGCCCCCGGCAGGCGGGGCCGATGGGCCCGCAACGGGTGAGCGGGCCCCGTCCGCTGGGCAGGGCGGGTCCGGCGGCCCAGGAGCGCGCCGGGGTTCCGGGGACGCGGAATCGGGTCCAGACGGGGCGAGCGATGGCGCGGGAGCAGGTGCTCCCACCCCCGCCGGACAGGGCGAGTCCGGCGGTGCGGAGCCGAGCCCCCATGCCGAAAGCGCCGACCGGGAGCAGACTCCCGCCGGGCACGGCACCTCCGGCCCAGGAGCGGGCCAGGGCGGCGCCGGGGCGGGCGGCGACGCGGGCCAGGGGGCGGGAGCCGGTGCTTCCGCACCCGCCGGGCAGGACGCGTCCGGCGGTGGTGGCAAGGGGCGGCGGTCGGCGGCGGCTGAGGCGTTGGCTGCCGCCGTGCGGGCCGTGGAGAGCGGTGAGCGGTCGGCGGCGTCGTTCTTCAACGATGCCCCCGCCCCGCGTCCGGCGGCATCCGCCGCCCCCACAGCCCCCGCCGCTCACCGTGAGCGGGCCCGTGCGGCGGCCCCCGCCTCCGCGCCCGCTCCCGTACGTCCGCCGTCGGCCCGTCCGGCGCGTGGGCCGGGGGGCGAGATCCCCGGCAGCGGCGACGTCCGGGAGGTGCTCGCGGCGGGCGGGGCCCCCGAGACGCTGGCCGGGAAGGTCGCCGAAACGCTCGGTGAGCACGCCGCCGAGGCGCTGCGCGAGGATCCCTGGCGGCTGCTTGCCGTGCCCGGCGTACGCCCCGACCAGGCGGACGGATTCGCCCGCTCCCTGCTCGGCCCGGCCTGCGAGCCCGGCGACGAGCGCCGTGCGCTGGCGCTCACCGGCTGGCTGCTGGAGCGTGCCGCCCTCGAGGGGCACACCGCGCTGGAGTCCTCCGCGTTGCGCGAGGCGCTCGCCAAGGCGTCCGTGCCGGACCCGGACGAGGCGCTGCGCGCCGCGATCGCGGAGGGCGCGGTGCTGGTCTTCCAGGACGCGCTCGACGCCCCGGCGGGGGCCCGCCCCCGGGCGGCCGAGGACGAGGACGCCGAGCAGCCGGTGCGGGTGCTGCTGGGGCTGGACCGCTACGC
Organism: Streptomyces yongxingensis; assembly: GCF_055597465.1. Classification (NCBI taxonomy): domain Bacteria; kingdom Bacillati; phylum Actinomycetota; class Actinomycetes; order Kitasatosporales; family Streptomycetaceae; genus Streptomyces; species Streptomyces yongxingensis. The sequence goes on along the minus strand of NZ_CM145717.1, from coordinate 8,553,269 downwards.
CCTGGCGGAGGAGAGCCTGGCCGACGGCCTCGCCCGGCTGGCGAGCACCTTCGCCCCCGCACAGGACGGCGAGGCGACGACGGGCGATGCCGAGTGGGAGCGCGCGGCCGCCGCCGCGCCGTCCGCCTCCGCCGCGGAGCTCATCCGTACCGTCGCGGCCCACGGCCTGGTCGCCCACAGCGGTGGCGAGGCGGCGCGCGCCGAACCGGCGGCGCTGGTCGCCGCCGCCCGCGCCATGGGGCTGCGGGCCTACGCGGCCGCGCACGCCGAGGACGGCAGGCGGCGGCTGGCCGCGGCACTGAGCGAGGCCCCGGGCACCGGCTCGGAACCAAGCCAGGACGCGACCCCGGACGCCGCCTCGGCGGCCGTCACGGTCGCCGGGCTGCTGGCCGGCGCCGAGGGTCCCGGACGCGACGAGGAGGGCGCGCTGGCGCTCGATCTGCTCGCCGTGCTGGACGCCCCGCAGCTCGATGTGGAAACGGCCGCGATGCTGGTCGAGTCGCTGCCGGACGGCGCCCGTCTGGTGCTGAGCGGGGACCCCGGGGTGCTGTGGTCGGCCGGTCCCGGCCGGGTCTTCGCGGACCTGGTGGCGGCCCGCCGCTGCCCACAGGTCGTCTCCCGCACCCCCGACCCGGGCCCCATCGGCGAGCTGATCTCAGGCATCGGGATCGGCGAGCTCAACCAGGTGGAGGCACCCGGCAAGGAGGTCGTGATCGTGCCCGTGCGGGACGCGGGCGAGGCGGTGCACCGCACCGTGCAGCTCGTCGCCGACTCCGTCCCCCGTGCGATCGGCGTCCCGCCGGAGCAGACCCAGGTGATCACCCCGGGCCACGGCGGCGCGGCCGGCACCCGCGCGCTCAACGCCGCCTTGAAGAACCGCCTCAACCCCGGCCCCGGCCGCTTCGGCGGCTTCGATCCGGGCGACCGCGTGGCATACACCCCGGCCCCGGGCCGTACGGTGCCGGGCACCGTGGTCTCGGCGGACGCCGAGGGGCTGCGTCTGGACTGCGCGGGCACGCCGGTCGTGGTGCCGCGCGAGGAGGTCGGCGAGCTGGTGCGGCACGGCTGGGCCCTCACCGCCCACCAGGCGGCGGGTGCGCGCTGGCCCGCGGCCGTCGTGGTGCTGCCGGGCGACGCCACGGCGGGGCTGACCCGAGCCTGGGTCTACACGGCCTTCGGCCGCGGCGAGCGCCACCTGTCAGTGGTCCACGGCGCGGAGGCGGCACTGCCACGAGCGGTCGCGGAAACCCCCTTCAAGGACCGCACCACACGCCTGCGCGCCCTCCTCCAGGCCCAGGTCCCACCCGCACCCGCCGGCTGACCGACGGGCCCCGGGCCAGGACCCGCCCCGTAATGGACCCCCGGGCCGCCCGACCTCGCGGTCAGACGATCCGGGGCCGTGATCCAGGCCGGGCGATCCGGGGCCGAGTGATCCGGACCGGAGCGGCCCCACACCAAGCGGTCCGGAACCGAGCAGCCCAAAGCGAAACGGTCCCGGACCGAGCGATCCGGGACCGGCGGGTCCGGAGCCGAGCGGTCCCGACTCCCCGACCTCAGCTGCCCGGCTCCAGGACCTCCAGGTCGTCCTCGTCTTCGTCCTCGAGTTCCTCGTCGTCCTCGAGCTCCTCGTCGAAGACCGAGCTCACGTCGAAGCGGCACACGACCATATGCGGATCCGCCTGGTCGAAGGGGGCGGAGAGCCACTCCCCCGGTTCCGGGGGCTCCTCGGCCGCCACCACCCAGAGCGTGGAGTCGCCCTCCTCCAGCCCGAACTCCTTGTGCCGAGAGGCGATCTCGTCCGGCTCGAACTCACCGAAGACCACCCCCAGGGCGCTGTGCACGCTCTCCCCGGCGGCCGCCCCGCCGCCCTGCTTGTCGTTCCCCGTGTCGATGTCCGGATCCAGGTCGGCGATCCGCTGCGCCTGCGAGAGCAGTCGCTGCGGTTCGGCGACGACATAGTCCCTGCGGATCAGCACGCTCAGCGCGCTCGGCTCCTCCGGCCCGGCGTAGGCGGGGAGGCGGTCGTCACCAGGGATCTCGAAGGGCGTCACCTCGTCGTAGGCGTCATAGAGCAGCTCGTCGTAGACCTCGGCTGCCGCGGCCAGTTCGTTGAACGCGGCGTAGACGGCCGGATCGCCTTCCCCCGACCGGCGTTCGACAGCGTCGAGGTGACGATCCAGTGCGGCTTTCACCGCTTCGGCGGCGGCACGTACCTCGGCAGCGGATGGCTGCGCAGCATCAGACATAGTGCAGACGCTATCCGTAGCAGGGCAGTTCCCGCACAATAGATGCGATGCCGGAATACGAATTCTGTGATGTGTATGTGCCGCGCGGCGTTTCCCGCAAGGCCACTACCCGCCTGCTCACCGACCATGCCGAGTACGGACACTGGGAGTTGGATCGCTTGAGACTCAACCCCGACGGCAGCCGCAGAGTGCGATTGCGGCGCCGGATCATCCGCCAGCTTCGGGCGACCTGGTAGCGGACCGGGACATGACCGAGCGGGCCCCGCCGACTGCGGGGCCCGCCCAGAGTGACGCCACGGTCACCCGGTGCATGAGACCCGGTGTGTGATGCGCGGCGTGTGAGGTGCGGTGCACGGTGTGTGGTGCGGTGGGGCCACCACCCGGCACCGGTCAGCGCCCCTCGGCGCGAGGTGTGATCAGCGCTGTGCGGCGCGGGCCCGGCGGTAGAGCACCGTGCCCGCGAGCAGCATGCCCGCGGCGGCCGGGATGGCCAGCTCGACGGGGCCGGCGCCGGTGTGCGCCAGCTGCTCCTTGCTGCCGAGGTTCGCGGACGGGTCGAGGCCGTGGGCTCCCGCGTGCTCGGCCTGGTGGCCCTGCGGGGAGTCTCCGGGCTGTTCCGAGCCACCACCGGGGTTCGAACCCCCCGGGTTGCTCGGCTTCCCGGGGTTACCGGGGTTGCCCGGGTTACCAGGCTGACCCGGGTTTCCGGGGTTCCCCGGGTTGCCAGGGTTACCCGGGTTCCCGGGGTTACCCGGATTGCCAGGGTTCCCGGGGTTCCCCGGATTCCCGGGGTTCCCAGGGTTGCCCGGATTCCCGGGATTCCCCGGGTTGCCAGGCTCTCCCGGCTCCCCCGGGTTCTCCGGTACCGCCGGTACCGTCTCCCCGCAGTCGCCACCGTCACTGCTGTTCCCGGACCCGACCGCGCTGATGTTGTTCCCGCACACATTGACCGGAACGCCGATCGGGGCCTGGACGTTGTTGCCGGAGCCGATGCCCGACGAGCCGCCGCTGCTGCCCTGCGCCTGCGAGCCGCCGGACTGGGCGCCGCCGCCTCCGGACGAGCCGCCCGAGCCGCCGCCGGACCGGTCGCCGCACTGCGCGCCGTTGAAGACGCCGATGACGCTCACCGTGTTTCCGCACAGGTTCACCGGCACATGCACCGGGACCTGGATGTTGTTGCCCGAGACGACGCCCGGCGAGTAGGCGGCGCCACCGTCGGCGCCCGAGCCCGCCGCGTGGGCATAGCCGCCGGTCACGGCGAGAACGCCGCTGGCCGCGGCTACGGTGATCAGGCCCTTTTTCGCAACCTGTCGCATAACTTTCTGCTCCCCTAGCCTTCCGTCCCGGCCGGAGCGCGCGCGGGCGATCTCGCCCGCACCCCCATCCCCGGGCGGCTCCGGAGCGCGCACGCTCCGAAACCGCCCGGGATCACACCCCGGTGGACCGTGACCCGATGTCACGTGATCGATGCGGTAGTTGCCGAAGGCGGGGCACAGCACCCACCCCCTTGTCGGCATCGCGACCCGGTTACGAGCCGCACACACCATGTAACGAGGAGGGAGCAATCAAGCTATCAAGCTACGACACCATTCACCCTTTTTGGTCCCTTCGGTATGTGTGATCGATTAGGCCGATCGTGTCAGCCCCTCAGCGGGCCCAGCAGCCCCCTCAGCAGGCTCAGCCCCTCAGCAGGCTCAGCAGGCTCAGCAGCAGACCCAGTAGGCCCTCAGCAGGCGTCCAGGAACCGGTCCAGCACCCGCACACCGAACTTCAGCCCGTCCACCGGCACCCGCTCGTCGACCCCGTGGAACATCCCGGCGAAGTCCAGCTCCGGGGGCAGCCGCAGCGGCGCGAAGCCGAAGCAGCGGATGCCGAGGTCGTCGAAGGACTTCGCGTCCGTACCGCCCGAGAGGCAGTACGGCACGGCGCGGGCGATCGGGTCCTCGGCCTTCAGCGCCGACTGCATCGCCTCCACCAGCGCCCCGTCGAAGGTGGTCTCCAGCGCCTTGTCCGCGTGCACGTCCTCCCGCTTGACCCGCGGGCCGAGGATGCGGTCGAGGTCGGCCAGGAACTCCTCCTCGAACCCCGGCAGGAAGCGCCCGTCCACATGCGCCGTGGCCTGCCCCGGAATGACGTTGACCTTGTAGCCGGCGCTGAGCATGGTCGGGGCGGCGGTGTTTTGGAGCGTGGCCCCGATGATCTTCGCGATGCCGCCCAGCTTGGCGAGCGTCTCGTCCATGTTCTCCGGGTCGAGCGGGGTGCCGAGGGCGTCGGACAGCTCGTCCAGGAAGGACCGTACGGTCTTGGTGACCCGCACCGGGAACTTGTGCCGCCCGAGCCGCCCGACCGCCTCGGTCAGCTCGGTGATGGCGTTGTCGTTGTTGGTCATCGAGCCGTGACCCGCGGTGCCGTCCACCGTGAGCCGCATCCAGTGCATGCCCTTCTGCGCGGTCTCGATCAGATAGAGCCGCAGCTGCTCGTTGACGGTGAAGGAGAAGCCGCCGACCTCGCCGATCGCCTCCGTCACGCCCTCGAAGAGCTCGGGGTGGTTGTTGACCAGGTGCTTGGCCCCGTAGACCCCGCCCGCCTCCTCATCGGCGAGGAAGGCCAGCACGATGTCGCGCGGGGGCTTGCGGCCGCTGCGCAGCCGCTCCCGCACGACCGCGAGCGTCATCGCGTCCATGTCCTTCATGTCCACCGCGCCCCGGCCCCAGACGCAGTCGTCCACGATCTCGCCGGAGAAGGGGTGGTGGGTCCAGTCCTCGGCATTGGCCGGTACGACGTCGGTGTGGCCGTGGATGAGCAGCGCGGGACGGGACGGATCCTCTCCCTCGATCCGTGCCACGGTCGACGCCCTGCCCTTGTGCGACTCGAAGATCTTGGGCTCGAGCCCCACCTCGGCCAGCTTCTCGGCGACGTACTCGGCGGCCGCGCGCTCACCGGGGCCGGAGTGGTCGCCATAGTTACTGGTGTCGATCCGGATCAGGTCACGGCAGAGGTCGACCACCTCGTCCTCGCCCTTGACCGTCCCGGTCGTCGTCGCGCCCGAAAGCGACTCACTCACGATGCCTCCTCGTCGTTGCGCTGCCGCGGAACGCCCTGCCACGGACCCCGCGGCAGGGGTCACCCGCCCATCCTCCTCCGCTCGCCCGCCCAGCCCAAGGCGGCAATACCGCCGTCATGCCCCCGTCACACAGCCCGCCCACCCGGCCACCCCCGGGGCACCACCGGCCGTGATCGAGCACGTCCCGATGTTTGCTATGGTTTTCCCTGTCGGAACGGCCACGGGCCGACCGGCGGACACCTGGTCCGGGTGGCGGAATGGCAGACGCGCTAGCTTGAGGTGCTAGTGCCCTTTATCGGGCGTGGGGGTTCAAGTCCCCCCTCGGACACAGACCATATTCCCACCTTGTGCGGGTCGAGCTGAGCCTCGGCTCGCACAAGCTGTTTTCCGGGCTCGTAGATCAGCTTGAGCCCGAGCTGCTGGGACATCGGGGGGTGTGGACTCCTGAAGATCGGTGCGGTGGTCGGAGGCTACAACGTGGTGACATCGTCGACGACGCTCCCAGAGGACAAGATGTCCGGGCTGGGACGTCTGTGGCGGTGCCGACGCGATCCAGCCTTGATGCCGGTGTCTCAGGCCCGGGGATCTCTCTCGTTGAGTACGTCGAACTTGCGTACCTCATTGCGCATGTGCGGGCCCCACTTGGTGAAGAGCGCCATGACCTCCGGTGTGGCAAGGTGCCGATCGAGCGCCTCTTGGGACGCCCATTGCTCGAGCACCGTGACGGTTCCGGCCGCCGCGTCCTCCACACAGAACGAGATCAGCACGTTTCCCGGGTTCGCCGCAGCGATCGGGTAGGTCGCCTGCGCCTCGGCGATAAACGTTTCGATGTCGCCGACAGGGACGAAGACCCGGCCGGCAACGATGATGGCCGTCTGCTCGGTGTCCGCGATGGCGGCCGCCTTGTCCTGGAGCGCATTCATTTCTCATCCTTCGTGTTCCGGTGCGGAGCCGGACCGGCCCGCCTCGATGACGCCGTGCGCAGTCTGAGAGCCACGGCGCAGCCCGTGCAAGGTAAACCCTGACATCAGCGTCAGGTGCAAGAGCCAGTTGAGCGGTGCGGAAGTGGTCGGTTGTTCTCCAGTGCGGTTTTGCGATCTATCCAGTGGGTTCGTCGGCGGTTCGGCGGCGGCAGTGGCTGCGCCGGGCTGTTGCCTGATGGCGTCTGCGCCAGCCTGACTCTTGGCGGCCTGGAAGCACTCCTCGACGCTCCAGCGGACACCGGCGACGCGGACCAGTTCGGCCAGCGTCACCGCGATAGGTGACCAGCACAAGCAGAAGGCGAGTTCACCGGTGGTCCGGTTCCGGCGGATCAGCAGACCTGGCTGTTCGCGATGCGTCCCGCGGTGCCGGTGTACTGCCGCCGCACACCTGCCGAGGCGTGGCCCTTCTTTAGAAAGCCGGTCTCGTCGACGACGCGAACTCCGCCGTCGGTGCCGAGGTGTTCGGCGGCGTAGGAGCGGATGTCGTCACGGACGGCGTCGGCGTCCCAGCGGGCATAGCGCAACAGACGCTGCAGGGTCCGGGCCGGGCATGGCCGGCCTGTTCTGCCAGCCGCCAGCAGTTCTCGCGTTCGGCACCCGAGAGCAGTCCGAGCAAATAGGCACGGGCGGTTGCCCGGGGTTCCACGCGCCCGAACCGGCCCGCGATCCGGGCCATGACCTGGTCGACCATCGCCCGCCAGCGGGCAGGTTCTACGCTATGGCCTGCGGCCACCGCACGATCTCCAGGGTCCACACAACCCCCGATGATCACCGGTGGGCATACCCGTTCCCAGCCGGGACCGCGACAAGATCGCGAAACCAGACTGGAGTACTGGCTGATAGGTCCTTGGCCCAGGGGGGGGCGGGCACCACAGGGTGCCCGCCCCGCCGGGAGTTGCGGTATCGGTTGCGACGGGTGCGGTTCGCCAGAGCCGCGCCCATCGCTGTTATGTGGGGTCGAGGCCGTGGCCGCGAAGCCAGGTCAGAGGATCTATCGCATCACCGCCGCCGGGATGCACTTCAAGATGCAGGTGTGGCCCCGACGAATTGCCCGAGCTTCCGGCGTAGGCGATGACCTCTCCCGCCTTGACCTGGCCGGCCCGGATTTTGGCACTGGCAAGGTGGCAGTACCAGGTCTCGGTGCCATCGGGAGCGCTGACGATGACCATGTTTCCGTAGAACGGATTCCATTTGGCTTCGACCGTGCCGTCGGTGACGGCCATCACCGGGGTGTTCATGGGCACGGGGAAGTCGAGTCCGGTATGTCGGCTCGACCACATGGAGCCGGCCGCTCCGAACAGTTCGCCGACTCCTCGCTGTGCAACGGGAAGAGCGAACTTCGGGCGGAGCGCCTCCTTGCGTGCCGCTTCCGCCTTTCTGTGTGCGGCTTCGGCCGCCTTGCGCCTCTGCTCCTGCAGTTGACGTTGCTTGAGATCGATACGTTGCTGCGTACGGCTGGCGCGATCGGCGAAGTCATCTGCGCCACGTGTCACACCGGCGAGTTGCGCGTCGAGCTTGCCGTTGGCGGCCGATGGCTCGATGGCCGGTGCCGTGTCCGGGGCGGCTTGTGCGGCCTTCTCATCCTGGTCGTCGACGCTGACGGAGACGGCCGCCGCCCCTGTGATGGCCATAACGACAGCGGACGGAACGGCGACGGTCAGGAGCGCGGATCGCCGGGCGGACGCGCGGCGATGACGGACGTCGGCTCGGCACGGTCCGGGAGAGGCAGCCCCCGCATCCTCGGTGGCGTCCTGGACATGCCCTGCCTGGCAGGGCGACTCGTCGGCCTGAGCGGAAAGGAAGTTCGGTGATGCAGGAGAGCCGCGGGAAGCATCCCAATCCGCAGAGGTGCCCGTGCTCCACGTCTGCGTCTGCGTCTGCGTCTCGTACTCATCGAGGCATGCTGTGGAGTGGACTCCATCGCGCCATTGGCCGGTGGAGTCCTCCCACTGGGCTATGTGCCCGCTCGGGTCTGCCGGGCCGGGGCCGACCGCGGGTGAGTTCATCCCCTCATGGCCGGGGGCGTCCCACATCGTGGTGGGGCCGTAGCCGTGGGTGTTGTACGACAGCCGATGGGCGGACTCGCCGTAAAGGGCGGCCGTGGTGCCATACATGCTGGGCATCGCGCCGAACAGCGGGTCCTCGTCGTCGTAACCGCTAGGTGTCACACCGCCGTGCTGGGCACCACCGTGGTAGGGATCGTAGATCCCATACGCGGTGTCGGGGGCGTGACCGGTCTCGTCCGGGGCCCAGTCCCCCGACGACTGTCGCTCGTTAACCACTGGCTTCTCTTCTGTCCTGGCAGTAGGAGCACCGGTCGCGACGGTGTTCGAGCGGTACCCGGCATCGGTCATCGTCAACGGGTCTCAGTACTCCAGCGCAGCCATCCCCTCGTGAGCAGGCGCCTGAGGTGGGAGCGTCTCAGAGCGAGGCCGCAGATCCGCCGCACGGCTAATCTACTTAACAATATAGGGGATGATTGAAGCGGGGTGGTTGGGCGGGGACGACCCGCACCGATGCTGCTCTTGCCTGGCCTGGCCGCGATTCCTGGCCCGGTCGGCGAGACGTCGGCCCTCTACCGGTCAGGGCGATGTATCGGGCCTCGTCTCGGCGGTGGTGCACTGTGGCGGATATCGCTGCCGGCTGTGCTCGATGAACCGGTTATAGCGGCCCTGAAGACCCGGTTCATCAGCACCGCGGTAGGCCAGTGCCAGTCCGAGCGGGCGTTTGCCCTTCTGTAGCAGATAGCGGACGACTTCCCTCGGGGACGATCTCGTGATGCGCTTCCCGCGATGAGAGCTTATGTGCGAGGTCCATGCAGTAAGCGGTGCGGGTCGCCTGCCGAGGGAGGCAGGAATCCGTGGGAAATGGCCGGCGCCCGTCGATATCGAGACCGCGCCTGCGGCCACGGCAGCAGTGTCGGCGCGGCCGATATGGCGTTGGGTCGGGGTCAGTGGCCGCCGCTCGACTCGACGGCGAGGCGCTTGGTGAAGGTCTTGCCGCCGTCCTTTGACTCGTACACGCCGTTCTGGGTCGCGGCCAGGATGTGCCCGGTGCCGACGGCGGTGAGGGCCTGGGGCTGTCCGCCGGGGACGGTGGCGAGCTTCTTCCATGTGGCGCCGCCGTCGGTGCTGTGGCTCAACTTGCCGGAGGTATCGATGCCGTAGAGGGCGTTCTTGGCCTTCCAGGAGAGGAAGGCCATCACCGGCTGCTTGCCCTTGGCGAAGGTCGTGCTGCCGTCGGTACTGCGGGCGACGCCTTCCGCGGTGGTGGCGAGGACGAGGTCGGCGTTGTCCGGGTCGACCGCGATATCGAGCGCTTGGAGGGTCGCTCCGTCCTTCCAGGTGGTGCCGTTCTTGCTGGTGCGGAGCAGGCCGCCGGTGGAGTCGTAGCCGTAGACGGTGCCGTGTGCGTAGTCCAGCGCGTGGAAGTCGGACTTCCCCGAGAGGGAGAGCGACTTCCAGGTCCTGCCCGCGTCGGTGCTCTTGATCAGTCCCTTGTTGCCGGGGCCGTCCGTTCCGGAGGCGGGGTGGCCGCTGGCGTAAAAGGTCTTGCCCTGGGCCACCGTGAAGCCCATGAAGTCGTCCTTGCTGCTGCCCACCAGCTTGGGATCGCCCTTGGAATCGGGGGTGTAGATGCCTTCGTGGGTCGCGACGTACAGGCGCTGGTCGGACGGGTCCAGCCCGAGTCCGTGGATGTGACTGACCGTGGTGACGGCGGGGGACGAGTCCGTGTCGCCGTCACCGCTGGAGCAGGCGGCCAGCGTGAGCCCGACGGCGACGGCGGTGGCTGCCTGGACGGCGCGGTGCATCTTCATGAGTCCTCGGGAATCGTGGGGGCGGGCCGAGGCATGACTGCGTGCGGCCCACAAGTAGGGGGAGGGGGCGACCGCCCCGGGCTCCCGGAGTGACCGGCTGAGCCCGGAGCGGTCGGTGTGCGATCGGATCAGAGCTTGTCGAGGATGCCCTGGAGCTGCTTGACCTCGGCGGTCTGGCCCTTGACGACATCGTCGGCGAGCTTCTTCGCGGTGGCGTTCTTGCCGCTCTTCTGCTCGTTCTTGGCCATGTCGATCGCCCCGTTGTGATGGTCGATCATCATCTGCGCGAACATCTTGTCGAAGTCCGTGCCCTTGGCGGCCTTCAGCTCCTTCATGTCCTTGTCGGACATCATCCCGGCCATACCCGAGTCGTCGGAGCCGCTGGAGCCGTGATCCATACCGGGCATGCTGCTGTCGGAGCCGTGGTCCATGCCGGGCATGCTGTCGCCGGACTCGGGCTTGCCCCATGCCTTGAGCCAGGACTTCATCTTCTTGATCTCGGGATCCTGGGCCTTTTCGATGTCCCCGGCGAGGGTCTTGATCTTGGCGTCCTCGGCGCGGTCGTCGGCGAGCTTGGACATCTCGACGGCCTGCTCATGGTGGGGGATCATCATCTGCGCGAACTTCACGTCCGCGTCGTTGAACGTGCCCGGTGCGGGGTTCTCCCCGGTGGTCGCGCTCGCCGAGGCGGAGCTCTTGCTCTTGCTCCCGTGGTCCATGCCACTCATGTCGTCGTCGTTGCCACAGGCGGCGAGGACCAAGCCCGCCGCGGCGACGGTGCTGACGAGTGCGATGCGGCGGACGCGCGGACGGAGCGTGCTGCGCTTGATGGCGGTCATGTCGAAAACCTCGTGGTGTCTGTTCTGTGGAAAGGCTGGCGAACGGGTGGCGTGGGCAGCGCGAGCCGCCCACGGTGGCGTTCGGCCTAGATCCGCAGGACTGACAGTTGAGCGAGGTCAGGCGGTCTGGGCGGAGGGGGATTGGGGCGCAGGGCCGCCACGGCGCCATCGCGAAGCCGTGCCAGCCAGTCCGTCCCGCGGCTCAGGACCGCGCGGAGAAGACCGGCGAGAATCCACGTGCCGAGCACGGCCACGCACAGCGAGGCCATGTCCATCCCCATGGCCGGGGAGTGGGAGGACGCCTTGCCGTCCTGATGGGAATCCGAAGAGTGCGAGGAGACGACAACGGCCTGCGGCGAGGACATGCCGCCGCCTGGGTGGGCGGTCGTGGCCGATGTGTGAGCCGCTCCCATGCTCGTGTCGGCGGCGCTGTCGGGATGACCCATCGAGTGCATCACGAAAATGCCCATCGCGAGCACGACGACGAGCAGCAGGTGCCCGAGGGCACCTGCAGTTCGTACGTATCGGCTCACATGCACGTCGTGGCTCCGTCTGTGGTCGCTTCGCCCTCCGACAGTACCGAAGCGGACCGGATCATGCTGTGCGGGTCGGGCATTGGAGGCAATCTACTAAGCTGTTTGGCAGTAATGGTAACGGCAGAGAGGCTGGCGCATGCGTACGTGGACGCCACGTCAGTGGGTGGTGGCGGTGGCCGTGGCCCTCATCGCCGGTGTCGCGATCGGTGTGCCGACCGGAGTCGTACCCACGCCCTTCTACACCCGGATGACCCCGGTGCTGTGGTGGAACTATCCGGTCTGGGTGGCGTCATCGCTCCTCATGGGGCTCCTGGTGGCGACATACGTGGGCGAGCCTCCGGCCGCGCGGACCGACGGGCCGCGAGGGCGTCGGGCGCTGCTCGCGGGCGTGCTCTCCGCGTTCGCCGTCGGCTGCCCGATCTGCAACAAGCTGGTGGTGCTGGCTCTCGGGGTGAGCGGAGCGCTGTCGTACTGGGCCCCCGCACAGCCGGTCCTGGCCGTGGCCTCGCTGGCGTTGCTCGTACACGCTCTGGTGAGGCGTCTGCGTACGGCCGCCGCGTGCCCCGTGCCGACGGCATCCTCAGGGCGGGGTACGGAAGAGCTCCGGAGCACAGAAGAGCTCCAAGGCTCCGACCACTACGATGAACGCTCACTGGTACCGGAGGGTTCGCGTTTCGGGGGCGAGGGGAGCGATCGTGCGGCAGCTGGGTGAGCTCGAGGCGGAGATCATGCACCGCCTGTGGGCCTGGGGGCGGCCGGCGACCGCACGCGACGTACTGACAGACCTCAGCAAGAAGCGGCCCATCGCCTACAGCACCGTCAAGACCGTGGCCGACATTCTGCACAGCAAGGGCATGCTGAAACGGCACAAGGAGGGGCGGGCCTGGGTGTACGAGCCCACGTGCACCCGGCAGCAGTACACCGCGTCGCAGATGCAGGAAGCCCTCGGCGGCAACCCGGATCCGGCCGGAACCCTGGTCAGTTTCATCGAACAGATCACACCGGAAGAGGCAGACGCACTACGCTCGGCCCTCCGAGCGGCCAAAAAGCGGAGCGATGCGTGATCACAGCTGTGGCGCTGGCCGGATACGCGGCCCTGGTGGGCGCCGCGGCGCCACCTCTGCTCTCCCGAGCCCGGTGGACCCACCGTGCTCCGGTCAGCGCGGTCCTCGCATGGCAGGGACTCATGGCGACGTTCGTCGTCGCCACCGCGCTCACGGTGTACCACCTGGTCCTCACCGAGCAGCATGTGCACGACGGCCTCGTCGGGTTGCTCACCGCCTGCGGGATCGGCGCCGACGCCCCTGCGGCCGGGTCCGCGCCCACGCTCGGGGACGCCCTGGCGCTCGCCGCTCCCGCCGTGATCGTGCTCTTGCCCTTCGGCTGGCTCGTACGGTGCGCCTGGCGGGCGCGCCGGGCGCGGCAGCAGCACCTCGACATGCTCGCCCTGATCGGCGAGCCCGCCCCCGGATACGCCGCCACGGTCGTGGACCACGGGGCCCCGGCCGTCTACTGCCTGCCCGGACGCCATCGCCGTGTCGTCGTCACCCGGGGCGCCCTCGAGGTTCTGTCCGAGGCGCAGATGCGTGCCGTACTGGAGCATGAGCGCGCTCATATCGAGGGCCGGCACCACCTGCTCCACCTGCTCGTCGACGCGTTCTCCCGCGCCTTTCCCGGCCTGCCGCTCGCCCGGCACGCCAAGGAGCAGACCGCGCTGCTGGTGGAGATGATCGCGGACGACAGGGCCCTGCGATGTCACTCCAGGGATGTGCTGGCGACCGCACTGTGTGAGGTGGCGGCCGGCCAGGCGCCGCAAGCGGCTCTGGGTGCCGGTGGGCAGGGGGCCCTCATCCGGCTGCGCCGCGTCCTCACGCCGCAGCCCCGGCCGCATCGTGTGACATGGCTGGGTGTCGTGGCGGCCACTATCGCGGCTCCGCTGCTGCCACTGCTGGTGGCCTGCGGGCCCTGATCTCACCAGCCCCGCCCCACTCCTGTCCCGCACCTCCCGGGAGCCCCGGCCCGCCTTCCTGTCAGCGCCAGGGGCGCCGCTCGAGCAGAGACTCCCGGTTAGTGAGGTGCTGACGACAGCATACTGCTATGCCGCTTAGCAGCCAGTAGCGGGGTAGATCCGCACGGGGCTGCCTCGTCAGGGCGGCGACGATGCGTGTGACGGACGGGGTGCCGTGCTGATCATTGCCGTGCGGGCGTGCGCACCGGCGGGTATTCATGGCGCACCTTCAGGGTGCTTTGCCTGGCGTGATCCAGTCGAATTCTGCTAAGTAGCTTAGCGGCTTCGCTTATGCTGTCCGCATGCAACTCGCTTACCTGCCCAGTCCGGCGCAAGGAGTCGTACACCTGGGGCCGCTGCCTCTGAGGGCGTACGCCTTCTGCATCATCCTGGGCATCTTCGTGGCCGTGTGGCTCACTCGAAGGCGTTGGGCCGCCCTCGGGCGCGACCGCCATGAAGTCGACGACATCGCTATCTGGGCCGTCCCGTTCGGCATCGTCGGCGGCCGTCTGTACCACGTGATCACCAGTCCCGACGCGTACTTCGGCGAAGGCGGCGACCCGTGGAAGGCGCTGCGGCTCTGGGAGTGCGGACTGGGCTCTGGGCCGGCCGGCGATTCGCCATGAAGCAGGGCCAGACCTTCGCCCTCTACGCCGCCGCGTACGCAGTCGGCCGCTTCTGGATCGAGTACCTGCGCATCGACGAGGCCCATACCTTCAGTGGGCTCCGCCTCAACGACTGGACCTCGATCGCTGTCTTCTCCGCAGCCGTCGTCGTCCTCCTCCGTTCGGCGAGGCGAGACGAGGGCGACGACTCGGCGGACTCCGGCACCGTATCCGCACAGCCTGCCCCGGAAGAGAGAGCCGTGGTATGACCAAAGAAGCGCACAAGATCAAGGTGGGCCGACTGCACACCCGCTCCCGGACCTCCCGGATCGTAGGGTGGGCCCTTCTCGTGCTCAGCTTGATCACACTCGTGGTCAATTGGATCGAGGAGTTCACCGATGCCGTGACAATCCTCCCGGGTGGCCATTCACCCTTCTATCTGGCAGGAAGCATTTTCGTCGTTGTCGTCGGGGCATGGCGGGCCGGTGTCTTCGACGCCACATAGGGTCGCGACTACCTCGCAGAGCACAACCCGGTGGATACAGCTGAGGACGGCCGAGCCGAGGCCGACGTTCGCCTCGACGACGAGGTGCCCGGTCCACCGACCGGGCACCCCTGGTGGGCGATGCTGTGTACGCGCCCCTGTTATGTGTGGTGTGCGCGCCTCATGTGAAGGACCGCAGCCGCAGGCTGTTGGTCACCACGAAGACCGAGGAGAACGCCATCGCGGCGCCCGCGATCATCGGGTTGAGCATGCCGGCGGCGGCCAGCGGCAGGGCGGCGACGTTGTAGCCGAAGGCCCAGAAGAGGTTGCCCTTGATGGTGCCCAGGGTCTTCCGGGAGAGCCGGATCGCGTCCGCGGCCACCCGGAGGTCCCCGCGTACGAGGGTGAGGTCGCCCGCTTCGATCGCCGCGTCCGTGCCCGTTCCCATGGCCAGGCCCAGGTCCGCGGTGGCGAGGGCGGCCGCGTCGTTGACACCGTCGCCCACCATCGCGACCGTACGGCCTTCGCCCTGAAGGCGCTTGATCACCTCCACCTTGTCCTGCGGCAGGACCTCGGCGATCACCTCGTCGATGCCGACGGCCCTGGCGACCGATTCGGCGACGGCCTGGTTGTCGCCGGTCAGCAGCACCGGCCTCAGGCCCAGTCTCCGCAGCTCGGCCACCGCCTCGGCGCTGGTCTCCTTGACCGCGTCGGCGACGGTGAGCACCCCCCGCGCCTCGCCGTCCCAGGCGACGGCGACCGCCGTACGCCCCTCGGCCTCCGCGGCGGCCTTGGCCTCGGCCAGCTCCCGGGGCAGTTCGATCGCCCACTCCCGCAGGAGCTGCTCGCGCCCGACGAGCACCGCGTGCCCATCGACGACACCCTGGACTCCGAGACCGGCGACGTTCTCGAAGTTCTCCGGCACGGGGAGGCTTCCGGCTCGCGCGATGGCTCCGGCGGCGATCGCCTGGGCGATCGGGTGTTCGGAGGCGTACTCCAGCGAACCCGCAAGCCGCAGCAGTTCCTCCTCGTCCACCTCCGGCGCGCGGAAGACGTCCTGAAGCCGCATCCGGCCCGTGGTCACGGTCCCGGTCTTGTCGAGGACGACGGTGTCCACGCGGCGGGTGGACTCCAGAACCTCCGGTCCCTTGATCAGGATGCCGAGCTGGGCGCCACGTCCGGTGCCGACCATGAGGGCGGTCGGTGTCGCGAGCCCGAGTGCGCAGGGGCAGGCGATGATCAGCACCGCGACGGCCGCAGTGAAGGCGGCCGTGGCGTCGCCGGTGACGAACAGCCAGGTCAGCAGGGTGCCCAGGGCGATGAGGAGGACGACGGGGACGAACACGCCGGAAATCCGGTCGGCGAGGCGCTGCACCTCGGCCTTGCCGTTCTGGGCGTCCTCGACGAGCTTCGCCATCCGGGCGAGCTGAGTGTCGGCGCCGATCCGGGTGGCCTCGACGACCAGCCGTCCACCGGCGTTCACCGTGGCACCTGTGACGGCCGAGCCGACCGTCACGTCCACCGGTACGGACTCACCGGTCAGCATGGAGGCGTCCACGGCCGAGTTGCCCTCGACGACAGTGCCATCGGTGGCGACCTTCTCGCCGGGCCGTACGACGAAGCGGTCGCCGACGGCCAACTGCCGCACGGGAATGCGTACTTCCTTGCCGTTCCGCAACACCGAGACGTCCCTCGCGCCCAGCTCCAGCAGGGCCTTCAGCGCCGCGCCCGCCTTGCGCTTGGACTTCGCCTCCAGATAGCGCCCGGCGAGGATGAACGTGGTCACACCGGCCGCGGCCTCCAGATAGATGGAGGAGGAGCCGTCGGAGCGGGAAATGGTGAACTCGAATCCGTGGCGCATGCCCGGCATCCCGGCATGCCCGAAGAACAACGCCCATACCGACCAGCCCAGGGCGGCGAGCGTTCCGATCGACACCAGCGTGTCCATGGTCGCGGCACCGTGACGGGCGTTCGTCCAGGCGGCCTTGTGGAAGGGGAACGCGCCCCAGACCACGACCGGAGCCGCCAACGTCAGCGACAGCCACTGCCAGTTGTCGAACTGCAGGGCCGGGATCATCGCCATCAGGACGACGGGCGCGGAGAGTGCCAGTGACACGAGCAGGCGCTGTCGCAGCGACGCCGACTCGTCATCGGCCGCGGCGGGCCCGGATGTCGCTTCCTCTCCGCTCGGGGGCGCGGGAGGCAGCGGCTCCTCGGCGGTGTAGCCGGTCTTCTCGACGGTGGCGATGAGGTCGGTGACCGCGATCCCGTCCGCGTACGAGACCTTCGCCTTCTCCGTGGCGAAGTTGACGGTCGCCGTAACGCCTTCCATGCGGTTGAGCTTCTTCTCGATGCGGGCCGCGCACGAGGCGCACGTCATACCGCCGATGGCGAGTTCGACCTCAGCGGCGGGCGTCAACGTCTTTTCGGGAACCGTGCTGGTCATGAAGGTTCTCCTGGGGAGGGCCGGGACGCACGGCGTCCGTATCAGCGGAGCGATACGTCCCGGCGGGAAGGAATTCGCGTTCCTGAGGGAAGTGGCGGAGTGCGTCAGGCAGTGCCGACGAGCTCGTACCCGGCCTCGTCGACAGCGGCGCGGACGGCCTCCTCGTCGAGCGGAGCACCGGAGGTGACGGTCACCTCACCGGAGGCGGCGACGGCCTTGACCGCGGTGACGCCGTCGAGCGCGGATATCTCCTGCGAGATCGCGCCCTCGCAGTGGCCGCAGGTCATGCCGGACACCTTGTACACGGTGGTGACGCCGACGCTCTGGACGTCGGCCGTGGTGCCGGAGCCGCAGGAACCATCGGAACTGCAGCAGGAGCCGGAGTTCGGTTGTGAGGTCATGGCTTCTCCTCGGGGTGTCGTTGCATGCGGTCGTCTGCCAGGGGGCGCGTTCCCTTGCCCCCCAACGACACTCAATATACCCCCAGGGGGTATCTCTCGCGCCTGTGGTGCTGACCACACTGGATTTTGTTCAGCCGCCGTCCGGCCCCTGGCCGCCCAGGAAATGAGCGGATGGCACGGCGTGCGCGATGAGTCCTTCAAGCTGGGAGCAGCCCGAGGACCGGCCAGTGGCTCAGCCTTCCTCTCGCTCGCCGACCGCCGACCCCGCGCCGCTCGCCGGGGCCGGCTTCCGGGGGTACGCGCACAGGAACCGACGCCGTCAGACGACCATCATCAAGAGCATCGTGGACATGGTTCCGCCCATGCCGATGTGTGCTGCCAGCGCCGCGTCCGGTGCCGCACCGAGCTTGCGACGGCGCCCCTGGCCCGGCCGCTCACCAGTCCGGGTCCTGTCCCACACGGAGATCGTCAAGGAAACCAGAAAGACAATCACCGTGTCCGGCATGGAGAGCAGCCAGCGCCCCCAGTTGCGACCCCGGCCGCCCTCCCGGCTCGCAGCCGAGCCACCCTTGCCGGTGCCCCGAACCCGTGCCCACACGGAGGCGCCGATCGACAGCAGGAAGTAGACAGCCAGCGCCGCCACCGCGAAACGCCACACGGGAGTCGACCCCACAGCTCCCCCGTCATCGGCTGCGGCAGTGCTCATACCGGGCATGTCCATTCCAGGCATGGATCCCATGCCGTCCATGTGGCTCATGTCGGCCGCGTTCCCCATGTTTTCCATCCCCGGCATGTGTGCCATTGAGGAGCCACCCAGCGCGAGAACCGGACCGGACGACGTACTCGTCATGGCGAGCGTCATGATCACCATGCCGGCGCTGCCGACGATGAGGTGCACCCAGTGGCGGCCGTGCTTCCAGCCGCACTCACGCGTGTGCTTGATCGCCATGGTCACGCCGCCGAATCCGAGCACGGCGAACACCACCGCCCACCACATGCCGTAACTCGCGTACCAGGCGACCGTGGCAGGCAAAGCCATGGCGGCCATACACAGACCCATCAGCAGCTCACCCACAGCCGCGAACCGAGTTTCACCGCTGGTGGTCGCCACCCGGACCGCGCTGACGGCCGCTACGAGGACAGACACCACCGCCACGGACCAACTGAGAGTCAGGGTTCCCATTTTCACCTTCCCGAACGTCCAAACGCGGCCGGTCGGTGCTCGTGCACCGGCTCTCCGTGCGGCGCGCTGTCGGCCATCAACTGCTATGGCTCTTAGTACGTTTCGGCGGGGATCAGTGTTCACCGGAAGGGAGCGTTTTAGCGCCGTCCCCCTTCCGGTTGGCTCAGGCGGTCAGCTGCGATCAGGGCGTGGCGCCGAAACGGGCGCCGGGAATGGGGCGCGGTATGGCGGGAGTCGGCTCACGTTCCATGGTCAGCGGCCAGGGTGATGGACAGATCAGCAGAGTCCTGCACGCCAAACGGCCTGCTATGCGCCTTCGTGGTCGAGCAGACTGCGGAGGGCCCTTGGCGGGGCCGATAGAAGAGGGACGCCACCGCGTCGATCGCGGCGAGGACGGTCGGCCTGGCCCGGCCGCCCCCTCATCGAGCGGGACACTCCCCGGACAGCGTCACCTTCAGCCGCAGGCACAGCCCTGCCAGCCGCTTGAGAAGCACGATATCGACCGAACCGAGACCGCAGCCGACAGACCGTGCCGCCGACTCGGTGAGACCGACACCCACAGCACCGACGAGCCGCAGCAGGGCCACAGCTCGGTCCGAGTCTCGGTCGGCACCGTTTGGCTTTTCATGGTCGTACAGCGTCCGGTCAGCCAGGATCGGGCACCGTGGTGCGGCGGGGGAGCCGGGCCCGGACGACGGTGGCGCCCGGCTTGCTGGTCAGCATGACCGTGCCGCCGTGCGCCGCGGTGACGGCACGGACGATCGCCAGTCCCAGTCCGGTGCCGCCCGCGGTCCGCGCCCGCCCCGGGTCGGCGCGGGCGAACCGCTCGAACACCTGGTCCTGGAGCGACTCCGGGACCCCGGGCCCGTCGTCCGCCACGCTGAACTCCACCCAGTCCTCGCCGGCCGGCCTCAGCCGGACCGTGACCCGGGTTCCGACCGGGGTGTGGGTCCGGGCGTTGGCCAGCAGGTTGCCCACCACCTGCTGGAGACGGTGCTCGTCGCCGAGTACCGTCACCGGTTCCTCGGCCAGTTCCAGCGTCCAGCGGTGGCCCGGCCCGGCGGCCCGTGCGTCGCCCGTCGCGTCCAGCACCAGCCGGGTCAGATCGACCGAGCGACGGGCCAGTGGCCGTCCCGCGTCGAGCCGGGCGAGCAGCAGCAGATCGTCCACCAGCGTGGACATCCGCTCCGACTCGGCCTGGATCCGCTCCAGCGCGTGCCGCACGTCATCCGGCACCGGGTCCGGATGGCGCAGCGCCAGTTCGGCGTGGCCGCGGACGGAGGCCACCGGCGTCCGCAGCTCATGGCTGGCGTCGGCGGCGAAGTGCCGCAGCCGCTCCTCGCTCGCGTGGCGACGGGCCAGCGCGTCCCCGACGTGGCCGAGCATGCGGTTGAGCGCGGTGCCCACCTGGCCCACCTCGGTGCGCGGATCGGTGTCCGGCACCGGCGGCGGCATGGCCACCTCACCGCTGGCCAGCGGCAGCTCGGCCACTCCGGCGGCGGTCGCGGTCACCCGCCGCAGCGGGCGCAGCGACAGCCGTACCCACAGCGCCCCGGCCACCCCGGTGGCCAGCAGCGCACTGCCGAACACCACGGTCTCCACGATCTCCAGCCGGTGCACGGTCTCCTCCACCGGACGCAGCGGCAGACCGGTGACCAGGACATCCCCGTCGTCCCCGGGGACCGCGACCACGCGGTAGCCGCCGAGCGCGGACAGCCGCACGCTGTGGCCGTCGCCGTCCACCGGCAGCCCCGCCAGGACCCGCCGGTCGGCGCCGGTCAGCGGTACGGCGGCGTCCGTCTGGTCGCGCACCACCGCCGCGTCGGTCGTCGTGCCGCGCAGCAGCCGGGCGCCGAAGGTGCGGTCCGACTGACCGCGGGTGTCAGGCGCGTTGTCGGCGTCGGGGTGCCGCTCCCCGTGCTCCAGGCTGGCCGGGAACCGGCCTCCGGCCGCCGTGAGCTGCTGGTCCAGTCGGCGCACCAGAAACCCCTCCAGCGCGAACACCGTGGTCAGCCCCACCGCCAGGCTCGCCACCGCCAGTAGCACCACCAGCCCCGCGGTCAGCCGGGCACGCAGCGTACGGGGCGGCCACCAGGACAGCCCCTTGATGAGCGGCCGCCTCATGAAGCCTCCGCCTTCAGCACATAGCCGACCCCGCGCACCGTGTGGATCAGCGGCGCCCGCCCCGCGTCGATCTTCTTGCGCAGATAGCTGATGTACAGCTCGACCACATGGGCCTGGCCGCCGAAGTCGTAGCTCCACACCCGATCCAGGATCTGCGCCTTGGACAGCACCCGCCGGGGGTTGCGCATCAGGAACCGCAGCAGCTCGAACTCGGTGCGGGACAGCTCCACGGCCACGCCCCCGCGGGTCACCTCCCGCGCCTGCTCGTCCATCACGAGATCCTCGACCACCAGCCGGTCGTCGCCCGGCTCCCGCGCCATCCCGGCCCTGCGCAGCAGCCCGCGCAGCCGGGCCAGCACCTCCTCCAGGCTGAACGGCTTGGTCACATAGTCGTCGCCGCCCGCCGTGATCCCCGCGATCCGGTCCTCCACCGCGTCGCGCGCGGTCAGGAACAGCACGCACACATCCGGCAGCTCCGCCCGCATCGCGCGCAGCACCGCGAGCCCGTCGGTGTCCGGCAGCATCCAGTCGAGCACCACCGCGTCCGGGCGGAACGTCCGCGCGGCGTCCAGCGCGGACGCGCCATCGGCGGCGGTACGGACCTCCCAGCCCTCGTAGCGCAGCGCTCCCGACAGCACCTCGGTCAGATCGGGTTCGTCGTCGACGACGAGGACGCGGACCCGGGCGCCGTCAGGTCGCAGCAGAAAACGGCCGGTGGAGTGCGTATCCATGATGCGTCCAGCATCCCTCGCGGTGCGCGGTGCCGAGGCCCGCCCTTCCTCTGAGTTTCCTCTGAATCCGATGAGTTTCCTCTGAATCCGAAGGCGTCGGCTCGGGTTCAGAGGGTCCTCAGAGCTTCGCGGGTGACGCTGACCGGGCACGTCACCGAGAGGACTCCTATGACCAGCACGACGCCACCGGTCCCGGCCGCCACCCGCCCGTCCCGGTCGGCACCGCGCCCGCCCAGCCCCGTCCCGGTGCTCGCACACATGATGATCTGGGGCGGGGCCGCCGCCGTCCTGGCGCTGTGGTGGAGTGACACCCCCTCGGTCGTCGGCGCCGCCGGCTGGCTGACCGGCGCGGGGCGGATCACCGGGCTGCTCGCTGGTTACGCGTGCGCGGTCCTCCTGCTGCTGATGGCGCGCGTACCGCTGCTGGACCACGCCATCGGCACCGACCGGCTGGCCCGCTGGCACGCCCTGGGCGGCCGCTACACGATCTCGCTGGCCTGCGCCCACGTCCTGCTGGTCATCTGGGGGTACGCAGCGGAATCGCACACCGGTGTGGTGGACCAGGCCACCACCCTGGTCCTCCACTACCCGGACCTGCTCAAGGGGACGATCGGTTTTCTCCTGTTCCTCGTCACCGCGGTCGTCTCCGCGCGTGCCGTGCGCCGTCGCGTCCCCTACGAGATCTGGCACCTGCTGCACTTCGCGACCTATCTCGCGGTCTTCCTGGCCTTCGGGCACCAGCTCTCCGACGGGGCCGACTTCACCGGGAACCGACCCGCCCAGGTGGTCTGGTACACCCTCTACATCGCGGTGGCGGCGCTGCTGGCCTGGTACCGGTTCGCCGTCCCGGTGCGCCGGGCGCTGCGCCACCGGCTGTACGTCACCGAGGTCCGGTCCGAGGCTCCGGGCGTCGTATCGGTGTACCTGTCGGGCAGCGGGCTCGAGGGGCTGCGCGCGGAGCCCGGCCAGTTCTTCCGGTGGCGGTTCCTGACCCGCGGCCTGTGGTGGGCCGCCAATCCCTACTCCCTGTCGGCAGCGCCGCACCCCGCGTACCTGCGGATCACGGTCAAGGCGTCCGGTGGCCACAGCGCGGCCCTCGCCCGTCTCCGACCCGGCACCCGGGCATGCGCCGAAGGGCCGTACGGGGCCTTCACCGCACGCCGCCGCCGCGCCCGCAAGACCCTCCTGC
The DNA here is from genome assembly GCF_055597465.1 of Streptomyces yongxingensis. NCBI lineage: Bacteria > Bacillati > Actinomycetota > Actinomycetes > Kitasatosporales > Streptomycetaceae > Streptomyces > Streptomyces yongxingensis. Next base: position 8,530,613 of record NZ_CM145717.1, on the reverse strand, counting down.
TGGGTGGCGGCGTCGGGATCACCCCGCTGCGGACCCTCTTCGAGACGCTGCCCGGCGAGGTGATCCTGATCTACCGGGCCCGGCGCCCCGAGGACCTGGCGCTCCGCGCCGAACTGGACGGCGTGGCCGCCGCGCGGGGGGCGGTCGTCCACTACGTCGTCGACGAGCCAGCCGCCCACTCCTCCCCGCTGACCGCCGGGGCACTGCGCGGTCTGGTACCCGACCTCGCCGAACGGGACGTCTACGTGTGCGGCCCGCCGGGCATGACGCAGGCCGCGTCGCGCGCCCTGCGCGAGGCGGGAGTGCCGCGCCGCCGTGTCCACCACGAGTCATTCGCGTTCTGAGTCCGATCCGCGCCGCCTCCGAAGGAGATCCACCGTGCGCAAGGCCGCCGTGACCACCGTCTCGACCGTGGCAGGTGTGATCCTGCTGCTGTCGCTCAAACCGCACCAGAACCCGGCCCCGGACATGAGGGCATCGCCACCCTCCTCCGGGACACCGGGAGCGTCGTCGTCCTCCGCGCCGACCGGGCACCAGCCCTCGAGCGGCGGCGCCTCCGGCACGTACACCGGCAGCGTGATCAATACCTCGTACGGACCGGTCCAGGTGGCCGTCACGCTCTCGCACGGCAGGATCACCGCCGTCAAGGCGCTCCGGACACCGTCCGACCGGCCCCGCTCCCAGCAGATCGCCGCCGACGCCGTACCGCGGCTGACGCAGGAGGCGCTGAGCGCCCAGAGTGCGCACATCGACGCGGTCTCCGGTGCCACCTACACCAGCGAGGGGTACGCCCGGTCCCTGCAGAGCGCACTGGACCGGGCCGGTGTCTGACGCGTCCGCCCCCGCGCGCGGACCGCGCCACGTCGAGCACGCCATGGGCACGGTGTTCTCCTTCGACCTCCGCGACCCGGCCACCCCGCCCGTCCGCCGGGCCCTGAAGGAGGCCGTCGCCTGGCTGCACCACGTGGACGAGGTCTTCTCGACCTACCGCCCCGACAGCGTGATCAGCCGCCTGGGCCGTGGCGAGCCGGTCCCGGAGCGGTACGGGCCGGAGGTGGCCGAGGTGTTCGCGCTGTGCGACGAGGCGGCACACGCCACCGGCGGCTGGTTCACCCACACCCCCGGCGGCCGGCTCGACCCTTCCGGGATGGTCAAGGGCTGGGCGGTCGAACGGGTTTCGCGGATGCTGTACGCGGCGGGCGCCCACAACACGTGCGTCAACGGCGGCGGCGACATCCAACTGCGCGGCGAAGCCGCCCCCGGCACACCCTGGCGGATCGGCATCGCCCATCCCGCCCGCCCCGGGAAGCCGGCCGCCGTGGTCACCGGTCGCGACCTGGCCGTCGCCACCTCGGGGACGGGCGAGCGCGGCGCGCACGTGCTGAACCCGCACACCGGCCGGCCCGCCACCGCCCTGACCTCGCTCACCCTGACCGGCCGTCACCTCACCCGGACCGACGCCTACGCCACGGCCGCGTTCGCCATGGGTGCCGGGGCCCGTGACTGGGTCGAGGCGCTGGAGGGCCACGAGGGGCTGGGGATCACCGCGGCGGGTGAGATCTGGCGCACCCCCGGCTTTCCCGGGGCCACCTGGGCGGGGCCGTGAGGCCGCGCGGCCACCAGGGCGACGGCCATCCCGATCGCCTCCGGGAAGCCTCGAGGAACACCGCGCCCAGCAGCGCGCCCAGCAGGGCGACGGGGCGCACGCGGATCGCCGTATGGGACCCGTCAAAGGCGCGCTGATCGCCGTATGGGACCCGTCAACGACGGTCGGATCCGGCCAGGGAACGGGGTTTCCTTCTTGCGTTGTCCGTTCGATCCGCTGTTCGCGGATCTCCCCCGACCTCTTTCCAGGAGCTCGCGATGGCCGATGTGGCCTTCGTCGTCGCCACGATCGCGGTGTTCGCGCTGGTGGCCTTTGTCGCCAAAGGGGTGACGAAGCTGTGACCGCCGAAAACGTCGTCGGCCTGATCGTGGCCGTCGCCCTGCTGGGCTATCTCGTCCTCGCCCTGATCTTCCCGGAGAGGTTCTGAGAACAAGCATGGGTCCCGTACTCGCCGGCGTGCTGCAACTGCTCGCCCTCATGGGGGCGCTGGCCCTCGCCTACGTCCCTCTCGGCACCTACATGGCCAGGGTCTACTCCTCGGACAAGCACTGGCGGGTGGAGAAGTGGATCTACAAGGGCATCGGTGCCAACCCCGACGCCGAGATGCGCTGGACCGCGTATCTGCGCGGGGTGCTGGCCTTCTCGGTGGCCGGGGTGCTCTTCCTCTATCTGCTGCAGCGGCTCCAGGGCGGCCTGCCCGGTTCGCTGGGGTTCTCCTCGATCGAGCCCGCGCAGGCGTTCGATACGGCCGCGTCGTTCGTGACGAACACCAACTGGCAGTCGTACGCCGGTGAGCAGGCCATGGGCCACGTCGTGCAGACCGCCGGTCTGGCCGTGCAGAACTTCGTGTCGGCGGCGGTGGGCATCGCCGTCGCGGTGGCGCTGGTGCGCGGCTTCGCGCGCTCGCGCACCGGTGAGCTCGGGAACTTCTGGGCGGATCTGGTGCGCGGCACGGTCCGCGTCCTGGTGCCGGTGGCGGCGGTCGCCGCCGTGGTGCTGGTCGCCTGCGGGGCGATCCAGAACTTCTCCGGCATCCACGAGGTCGGCCAGTTCATGGGCGGTTCGCAGGCGTGGAACGGCGGCGCCGTGGCCTCGCAGGAGGCCATCAAGGAGCTGGGCACCAACGGCGGCGGATACTTCAACGCCAACAGCGCCCACCCGTTCGAGAACCCGACCCCGTTCACCAACCTCTTCGAGATCTTCCTGATCCTGGTCATCCCGCTGGCGCTGACCCGCACCTTCGGCGTCATGGTCGGCTCGGTCAAGCAGGGCTACGCGATCCTGGCGACCATGGTCACCATCTGGGTCGGCTTCGTCGCCCTGCTGATGTGGACCGAGTTCGCCCACCACGGCCCGGCGCTGCAGGCCGCCGGTGGTGCGATGGAGGGCAAGGAGACCCGCTTCGGGGTCGGCGCCTCGGCGCTCTTCGGGGTGTCGACCACGCTCACCTCGACCGGAGCGGTGGACTCCTTCCACTCCTCCTTCACCGGCCTGGGCGGCGGCATCACCATGCTCGGCATGATGCTGGGCGAGATCGCGCCCGGCGGTGTGGGCTCCGGCCTCTACGGGATGCTGATCATGGCGATCATCGCGGTGTTCATCGCCGGGCTGATGGTCGGCCGTACGCCCGAGTACCTGGGCAAGAAGATCGGTTCCCGCGAGATCAAGCTGGCGGCCTGCTACATCCTGGTCACCCCGGCGCTGGTGCTGATCTTCACCGCCGCCTCCGTGGCCCTGCCGACGCCGCCGCACTCGATGCGGGGCTCCGGTGCGCACGGCTTCTCCGAGGTGCTGTACGCCTTCACCTCCGCCTCGAACAACAACGGCTCGGCCTTCGCGGGCCTGAACGCGAACACCGACTGGTACAACACCACGACCGGGCTCGCGATGCTGCTCGGCCGCTTCGTGCCCATGGTCTTCGTGCTGGCGCTGGCCGGCTCGCTCGCCGGGCAGCAGCCGGTGCCGGCCACCGCGGGCACGCTGCGCACCGAGAAGCCGCTGTTCACCGGGTTGCTGGTGGGCGCGATCCTGATCATCACCGGTCTGACGTACTTCCCGGCACTGGCGCTGGGGCCGCTGGCCGAGGGGCTGGCGTGATGACCACCCGCACAGAAAACCACGAGGACTCCATGTCCACTGTCACTCCGACCAGGGCGCCGCACAGCGGCGTTCCCAGCGGGCACACCTCGGCCGAGAGCGGTGTCGGCGCGGGCCTCTTCGATCCCCAGCAGTTGCTCAGGTCGCTGCCGGACGCCTTCCGCAAGCTGGATCCGCGGGTGATGGTGAAGTCGCCCGTGATGTTCGTCGTGCTGATCGGGTCCGTACTGACCACCGCGTTCTCGTGTCAGGACCCGGGCGACTGGTTCGGCTGGGCGATCAGCGCCTGGCTGTGGCTGACCGTGATCTTCGCCAATCTGGCGGAGGCGGTCGCCGAGGGCCGTGGCAAGGCGCAGGCCGACACCCTGCGCAAGGCGAAGACCGACACCGTCGCGCGCCGGCTGCTGGGGGACGGCTCGGAGGAGCGGATCCCCGGCACCGGGCTGACCATCGGTGACCTGGTGGTCTGCGAGGCGGGCGAGGTCATCCCCGGCGACGGCGACGTCGTGGAGGGCGTCGCCTCGGTCGACGAGTCGGCGATCACCGGCGAGTCGGCGCCGGTGATCCGGGAGTCCGGCGGCGACCGTTCCGCCGTGACCGGCGGGACGAAGGTGCTGTCCGACCGCATCGTCGTCAGGATCACCGCCAAGCCTGGCGAGACCTTCATCGACCGGATGATCAACCTGGTCGAGGGCGCCGCGCGGCAGAAGACGCCCAACGAGATCGCGCTGAACATCCTGCTCGCCTCGCTGACCATCGCGTTCCTGCTCGCCTGCGCCACGCTGCCGCCGTTCGCGGATTACGCGGGCACGCGTCTGACGATGGTGGTGCTGGTGGCGCTGCTGGTCTGTCTGATCCCGACGACGATCGGCGCCCTGCTGTCGGCGATCGGCATCGCGGGCATGGACCGGCTGGTGCAGCGCAATGTGCTGGCGATGTCGGGCCGGGCGGTCGAGGCCGCCGGTGACGTCTCCACGCTGCTGCTGGACAAGACCGGCACCATCACCCTCGGCGACCGGCAGGCGGCGGAGTTCGTGCCGGTGCGCGGCACCACCGCGGCCGAGGTGGCGGACGCCGCCCAGCTGTCCTCGCTGGCCGACGAGACCCCCGAGGGCCGGTCCGTCGTCGTCCTGGCGAAGGAGGCGTACGGACTGCGCGAGCGCCACCAGGGCGAGCTGGTGGGCGCCGAGTGGATCGGGTTCACCGCGCAGACCCGGATGTCGGGTGTGGACGTCGGCGAGCGGAAGATCCGCAAGGGGGCGACCGGTTCGGTCATCGCCTGGGTGAGGGAGCGGGGCGGCACGGTCGCCGAGGACGCGGACCGGATCGCCCACCGGATCTCTGAGGCGGGTGGCACCCCGCTGCTGGTGGCGGTGCACGACACCGGCGGGGCCCGGGTCCTGGGCGTCATCCACCTCAAGGACGTGGTCAAGGAGGGCATGCGGGAGCGGTTCGACGAGCTGCGCCGCATGGGCATCAAGACCGTCATGATCACGGGTGACAACCCGCTGACGGCCAAGGCGATCGCCGAGGAGGCGGGCGTCGACGACTTCCTCGCCGAGGCCACGCCCGAGGACAAGATGGCCCTGATCAAGCGCGAGCAGGCGGGCGGCAAGCTGGTCGCGATGACCGGTGACGGCACCAACGACGCCCCGGCGCTGGCGCAGGCGGACGTCGGGGTGGCGATGAACACGGGGACGTCGGCCGCCAAGGAGGCCGGCAACATGGTCGACCTCGACTCCAACCCGACCAAGCTGATCGAGATCGTGGAGATCGGCAAGCAGTTGCTGATCACCCGGGGCGCGCTGACCACCTTCTCCATCGCCAACGACGTCGCGAAGTACTTCGCGATCATCCCGGCGCTGTTCGCGGCGGTCTACCCGGGCCTGGACAAGCTGAACATCATGCGGTTGTCCTCGCCGGACTCGGCGATCCTCTCCGCGGTCGTCTTCAACGCGCTGATCATCATCGCGCTGGTGCCGCTCGCCCTGAAGGGCGTGCGCTACCGGCCGATGAGCGCGGACCGGATGCTGCGGCGCAACCTCGGGATCTACGGTCTCGGCGGCCTGATCGCGCCCTTCATCGGCATCAAGATCATCGACCTGCTCATCTCCCTCATCCCCGGGATCGGCTGATCGCCATGAACCATTCCGTCACGAACACCGTCCGGCTGTTCGGCGCCGGGCTCCGCGCCCTCCTGATGCTGACCCTGGTGACGGGCGTCGTCTACCCGCTGGTGGTCACCGGCGTCGCCCAGGGGCTGTTCCACGACAAGGCGAACGGCTCCGAGATCACGGCGCACGGCAAGGTCGTCGGCTCCTCGCTGATCGGGCAGTCGTACGACCTGCCGCTGAAGAAGGGCCAGGAGACCCCGGACCCCGATCTGAAGTGGTTCCAGGGACGCCCTGCGAACGGCCTCGGCAGCAACAGCGTCAACACCCAGTACGCGCTGCTGCTGTCCGGAGCCACCAACCTCTCCGCCGACAGCAAGGACCTCCTCCGGCAGGTCCGGGACGCCAAGGCCGCGGTCGTCAGGAACAACTCGGTGCCCGGCTACACCGTCGAGCCGTCCCAGGTCCCCGCCGACGCGGTGACGTCCTCCGGCTCCGGGCTGGACCCGGACATCTCCCCGCAGTACGCGAAGATCCAGGTCCACCGGGTCGCGGAGCGGAACGGGCTGTCCGTCGCCCAGGTGGAGAAGCTGGTGAAGGACACGACCGAGGGGCGCACGGCCGGGTTCATCGGCGAGCCGCGGGTGAACGTCCTCGAGCTGAACGTCGCGCTCAAGGGTCTCGTGGCCCAGCGCTGAGGTTCGGGCGCCGAGGTTCGCGTGCCGAGGAGTGGTAGCTGTCGGCCGGAGGATTCTCCGGCCGACAGCTCCCGCCTGCGGCGGGTTGTTTCCCCTCCCCACCCCTTCCCACAACTGGGGCTCCGCCCCCAGACCCCGGGGTCCAGGGGCGGAGCCGCACTTACGCGGGGGAACCGCTGCGCGGCCGCTCCGGCAGCACGGCGCGGTCGGGCGGAGGCGCGGCGTCCGTGGTGGTCTTGGTGGTCTTGGTGGTCTTGGCTGTGGTGAGGTCCTCGATGCGGTCGGCGAATCCCGGCTCCGGCAGCGGGAGGTCGATGTCGGGGTCGTCGGTGAAGTCGACGGCCTCGGCGACGTAGTGGATGACCGCCCTGGTGGCGGGCGGGACCTCCTGCCCCCTCTTCAGGCCGTGCAGGATGCGGAGGGCGGCGGCCATCTCGTGGTCGGTGGCGGTCCAGTCCTCCACGGTGTCGGTGACCGGCGGGACGTCGTTGCCCGCCTGCTCGTGCCACCACTCGAGCCACGCGTGCGCCTGGCCGTCCTCGCCCAGGGCCATGTGGTGGAGGTAGAGGCAGTACGCGGCGGCGGGGTCGCCGGCGCCGGCGGCGAACTGCCACCAGAACTGGGCGTGGTCCTCATGCCCGGCCAACTGGAGCACGCATCCCAGGACCCGGGAGCCGGGCGGTTCGAGGATGCGGCGGGTGAGGAAGTCCCGCAGTTGGGTCAGGGCGCCGGGGCGGGCGATGATCGCCTCGCACAGGGTGTGCAGGTCCTGCGCCATCCGCTCGTCCACGCCCGGCGCCGCGGCTCCGGTGGCCGCGGCGGTCCGCCGGCCCTGTTGTGGGGGGCGCTCCTGGGGCGGGGTGCCACCGGGGTTGGCGTGGCGGGCGGCGAGCCGGGCCTCGGCGGCCTCGAAGTCGATGGGAGGGGTGGGGTTGAGCAGGGCCCGCGCGAGGATGCGGTCAATGGGTGAGGTCATCGGTTGTCCTTGGCCAGGAGTTGTTGCAGACGGCGGCGGGCGTAGCGGGCGGTGGAGCGGACGCCGGCCTCGGTGATGCCGAGGTGGGTCGCGGTCTCGGCGACGCTGTAGCCGCGGCAGTGGAGCAGGATGACCACGTCCTGCTGGCGCTCGGGGAGTTTCTTGATCGCCTGATAGAGGTTCAGGCTCTCCTCCAGTGCGGCGATGGGGTCGACCGCGTCCTTGAGGATCGCGGTCTCGAAGGTCGCGTTGTCCAGGAGGGCGGGGCCCCGGTTGCGGGCCCGCGCGAGGTCGATGACCCGGTTCTTCATGACCTTCCAGGCGTAGGCGGCCGGGTTCTCCATGGTCAGCACCTTGGGCCAGCAGCGCAGGAGTTGTTCGAAGGCGGCGTCGACGGCCTCTTCGGCGTCCGCGTGGTTGCCGAGGTAGACCATGGCCCGGTCGATGTACGCCTTCCGGTGGAGTTGGTGGAAGGCACGGAAGTCGGCGGGGAGTCCGGCGGTCATCGAGGTGATCTCGCGCGAGCGCGGGAAGTCGTTGGTCACCGCTCCCCTCCCTCCTGGTTGTTGCGATGCAGTTCCGATACGCCGACGCGGACTCCCATCGCGGCCGCGCGGCGCAGGAGGGCGATGGCGTCACTGCCGAATACCCGGGTGACGAGTACGGCGGTGACGACGTTCACCACGGTTTGAAGATTCACCGGACTTCGCTGTCCTTCTGTTCGTCGTACGAGGGTGGCCCCCACACGCCCCGCGAGTGCGCCGTGTTGCGCCCTCTGTTCAGATAGCGCGCACCAACGCCGGTTCGTGCATCGGATGAGCCTAAAATCTTACGGAACGCAGCGATCCAATTACGCAAATATGAAAATCCCATCGCCCGATTGGGGTGTGCGGTCCGACCCCGTACCACCCGCGCCGCCCCGCGGCGTCGTACGCGAGCGGCGGGCTACGGGGTGTCCGGCGGACCACGCGGCGGAGCCGCATATCGGCGCTTCCCTCTCCCCGCCCCTTCCCGCTACAGGGGCTCCGCCCCTGGACCCCAGGGGTCGACGAGCCGACCGTCACCGTCGTGACCACCTGCGCCGTCGGGCTGACCGCGGTTCGGCAGACCGGTGCGGCGGACGACCGCACACATCCGGGCCGCCCGGCCGGGGTCCGGGGCGGAGCCCCCGCGTGGCGGAGCCGCGTATCGACGGTGCGGGGAGGGGAGCAGCCCGTCGCGGGCGGCACGGTCCGTCAGAAGGGCCCTAGCCGGTGAGCGTCTGGGTGCCGAGCACGGTGAGCAGGGCGAGGCGTTCGGCGTCCTCGGTGCCGGGCTCGGCGGTGTAGACCACGATGCGCAGATCGCTGCCCGCCACGGTGAGCACATCGCAGTCCAGCGTCAGCGGGCCCACCCGTGGATGGTCGATGGTCTTGCGCGATGCCTCGTGGTGGCCGACCGCGCCGGAGTCCCACAGTTCGGCGAACCGCTCGCTGTTCGCGCGCAGCTCCGCGACCAGCCGCCGCAGCCGCTGGTCGGCCGGGTAGCGGGCGGCGGCCGTACGGAGATCGGCGACCAGCGCGGCCTGGAACTCGCTCCGGGCCTCGGCCGTCTGCCGGGACCCGCTGTCCTGGCTGACGAAGTGCCGCCAGACTCCGTTGCGCTCGTTGCCGCGCCACCGGGACGGATCGCCCCTCAGGGCCACATACGGCGGATTGGCCATGAGCAGCGTCCAGGAGGCGTCGCTCACGGCCACGGGCGTTCCGGTCAGCCGGTCCAGCAGCCGCTGGACGCTCGGGGTGATGTACGCCGGGACCGTCTCCGGGCCCGGTGGGACCAGCCCGGCCAGCCGGAAGAGGTGGGCGCGCTCGGCCGCCGACAGCCGCAGCGCCCTGGCCAGGGCCTCGACGACCTGGGTCGAGGGGTGGGACGCCCGGCCCTGTTCGAGGCGGGTGATGTAGTCGACGGAGATCCCGGCGAGCAGGGCCAGCTCCTCACGGCGCAGCCCGGCCGCGCGCCGCTGCCCGCCGGCCGGCAGCCCGGCGGCCTCCGGCGGGACCCGGTCCCGCCAGCGCCGTACCGCCTGCCCGAACTCCGTGGTCGCCATGGTCACCAGTGTGCACCTCGGCCGGGGGACGAGCCTGGTACCCGCGGTCCCAGGAAGACGGAGCACCTGGCTGCCCGCGCGGCCCCGGATGCAGCCTGGGGGCATGACGACAACACTTATCACCGGAGCGAACAAGGGTCTCGGCTTCGAGACCGCCCGCCGACTGATCGCCGCGGGTCACACCGTCTACCTGGGCAGCCGGGACGCCGACCGCGGACGCCGCGCCGCCGAGCGGCTGGGGGCGCGGCTGGTCGTCCTCGATGTCACCGATGACGCGTCCGTGGCCGCCGCCGCCAAGACCATCGAGGCCGACGGCGGACTGGATGTACTGATCAACAACGCCGGTATCGAGGCGCGGACGCCGGACGGCGGCGTGATCGGCGCCGCAGAGGTCACCGCCGAGATGATGCGGGAGGTCTTCGAGACGAACGTCTTCGGCGTGGTGCGGGTCACCCACGCCTTCCTGCCGCTGCTGCGGCGGTCCGCCGCCCCGGTCGTGGTCAATGTCAGCAGCGGGCTGGCCTCGCTGGAGCGGGTCTCCACCCCGGACACCCCCATGCACGCCTACCCGGGGGTCGCCTATCCGGCGTCGAAGGCCACGGTCAACATGGTCACCGTGCAGTACGCGAAGGCGTTCCCGGAGATGCGGATCAACGCCGTGGAGCCCGGCTACACCGCGACGGACCTCAACGCGCACACCGGTCACCAGACCGTCGAGGAGGGCGCCGAGATCATCGTCCGGATGGCGCAGGTGGGCCCGGACGGCCCGACGGGAGGCTACTTCGACATCGAGGGCCCCCTCCCCTGGTAGCGGGCGGCGGGCTCGCCGGCGCCGCCGCGCTCACCGCGCCCCGCTGTCCCGGGTGCGCCACAGCCACCTGATGTCGCGGGCGAAGGACCAGCCGAGCAGGGTCAGGGCCAGCAGGGCGGCGCCGAAGGCCGCCGGATACGGGAGCACATCGGCGCCGACGACCAGCAGCAGGACGCCCTGGAGCGCGGCCACCGTCTTGCGGGCCGTGCTCGGGGGCAGCTGGCCGTTCAGCCAGGGCAGCACCCATGCCGCGGCCACGAAGGCGTAGCGCATGGCGCCGATCAGCAGCACCCAGGGGCCGAGGAGGGTGGCCACATAGATGCTGAGCACCAGGATGAGGACGGCGTCGACCTCCATGTCGAACCGCGCGCCCAGGGAGGACGAGGTGCCGGTGCGGCGCGCCACCTGTCCGTCGACCGCGTCGAGGATCAGCGCCACCGCGGTGAGGGACACCAGGGCGGTGACCGGCGTCGGGCTCTCGAAGGAGTCGGCGACCAGCGCGGTCACCCCGCCGACGAGCGTGGCCCGCGCCAGGGTGACGCGGTTGGCCGCGCCGAAGGAGGCGAGCCAGGACCGCTGGAGGGCGCGGGTGAGCACCGCCCAGGTGGCGACCGCGAAGGCCAGGCCGGTCAGCCAGCCCGCGGGTCCCAGGTCGATCGCCGTGCCGAGCAGGACGAGCAACAGCAGCTGCGCGGCCGCGCCCGCGGCCGTCTCGTTGCGCACCAGCGTCGTGTTGTAGGGATTGTTCAGGGCCACCGTGCACCCTCCGGGCTGTGTGGCGGAGTGGATGGGTGCCGCGTACCGTGTTCGCGGCTTCATGGTCATCCGTACGTGGGCCACCGTCCGATTGTTCAGCCCCTCAGGAGAACGTCGTATGACGCGCACCGCCCGTGCCTTCTGGCTCCGCTCCCCCGGCCATGGCGAGATACGGGAGGTGGACCTGGACGAACCCGGGCCCGAGGACGTGGTGGTGCGCACGCTGTGCTCCGGGGTGAGCCGCGGTACGGAGACCCTGGTCTTCCGCGGTGGCGTACCGGAGAGCCAGCACACCGCGATGCGCGCGCCGTTCCAGGACGGCGAGTTCCCGGGGCCGGTGAAGTACGGCTATCTCAATGTGGGCCTGGTCGAGGAGGGGCCGGCGTCCCTGCGGGGGCGCGCCGTCTTCAGCCTGTATCCGCATCAGACCCGCTATGTGGTCCCGGCGAGCGCGGTGACCCCGGTGCCGGAGGGCGTGCCCGCGCCGCGCGCGGTGCTGGCGGGGACGGTGGAGACCGCGGTGAACGCCGCGTGGGACGCCGCGCCCCTGCTGGGCGACCGGATCGCGGTGGTGGGGGCGGGGATGGTGGGCGCCTCCGTCGCGGCGGTGCTGTCCCGGTTCCCCGCCGTACGGGTGCAGTTGGTGGACGCCGAGCCGGCGCGCGCGGAGGTCGCGCGGGCGCTCGGGGTGGACTTCGCGCTCCCCGGGGAGGCGGCGGGCGACCTCGATCTGGTGGTGCACGCCAGCGCCACCGAGCAGGGGCTCGCCCGCTCGCTGGAGCTCCTCGCCCCGGAGGGCACCGTGCTGGAGCTGAGCTGGTACGGGGACCGGCGGATCGGCCTGCCGCTGGGCGAGGCGTTCCACTCCCGGCGGCTGACGGTGCGCAGCAGCCAGGTGGGGACGGTGTCTCCGGCCCGGGGCGCCCGCCGTTCCTACGGCGACCGGATGGCGCTGGCACTCGAGCTGCTCGCCGATCCGGCCTTCGACGCCCTCGTCACCGGCGAATGCGGTTTCGAGGAGCTTCCCGAGGTGCTTCCGAGGCTCGCCTCGGGCGAGATTCCGGGGCTGTGCCACCGGGTTCGCTACGACGCGGAATCTGCCGTGTCATCCGTCTGAACACGGGGAACGCGACGGCCGTACTAGAGGGCGTGCCCCGGCCGAGGGCCCGACGCGCCGTATCTGGAGGGTCATCCGTTGTTCAGCATCACCGTTCGCGATCACATCATGATCGCTCACAGTTTTCGCGGCGAGGTCTTCGGACCCGCGCAGCGGTTGCACGGGGCGACGTTCCTCGTGGACGCCACCTTCCGCCGTGCCGAGTTGGACGACGACAACATCGTCGTCGACATCGGCCTGGCCACCCGTGAGCTGGGGGAGGTGTGCGGCGCGCTCAGCTATCGCAACCTCGACGAGGAACCCGACTTCAAGGGGATCAACACCTCCACCGAGTTCCTCGCCAAGGTGATCGCCGACCGCCTCGCGACACGGGTGCGCTCGGGGGCGCTGGGCGAGGGCGCCCGCGGGCTGTCCGGGATCACCGTCACGTTGCACGAGTCGCATGTCGCCTGGGCGAGTTACGAGCGTGGCCTATGAGCCCGGCCGCACCGCGTACGGTGCACTTCGTGATGCCCGGCGGGGTGGCCGACCCGGCCGCGCCGAGCGGCGGCAACGTCTACGACCGGCGGATCTGCCGGGATCTGCCCGGCTCCGGCTGGCGGGTCGAGGAGCACGCCATCGCGGGCGACTGGCCCCAGCCGGGCCCGGCCGCCCGCGCCGAGCTGACCCGCCTCCTGACCGCGCTGGCGGACGGCACGCTCGTCCTGCTCGACGGGCTGGTGGCCTGCGCGCTCCCGTACATCGTCGTCCCGCAGGCCCAGCGGCTGCGGCTGTCGGTGCTGGTGCATCTGCCGCTGGGCGACGAGACGGGGCTGGCCCCCGGCCGGGCCGAGGATCTGAGGGCGCTGGAGGGCCGGACGCTGCGCGCGGTGCGGACGGTGGTGGCCACCAGCGCCTGGGCGGCCGGGCGGCTGGTGGATCTGCACGGGCTGGTCCCGGACCGGGTCCATGTGGCGGCGCCCGGCGCCGACATCGCGCCGCTCGCCTCCTCCGGCGGCGATGGCTCACGGCTGCTGTGCGTGGCCTCGGTGACCCCGCGCAAGGGGCAGCTCCGGCTGGTCGAGGCGCTCGCGCGGATCGATGATCTGCCCTGGGCCTGCGACTGTGTGGGCTCCCTGGAGCAGGACCCGGAGTACGCCGCCCGGCTCCGGGAGCTGGTCGAGAAGCTGGGCGTGGCCGACCGGGTGCATCTGCTCGGCCCGAGGACCGGCGCCGAGCTGGACGCCGGCTACGCGTCCGCCGACGCGGTGGTGCTCGCCTCGTACGCCGAGACCTACGGCATGGCGGTGACCGAGGCGCTCGCCCGGGGGATCCCGGTGCTGGCCATGGCCGTCGGCGGGGTCCCGGAGGCGGTCGGGCAGGCACCCGACGGCAGGGTGCCGGGCATCCTCATCGACCCGGACGACCCCGACGCGCTCACGGCGGCGCTGCGCCGCTGGCTGGGCGACCCCGGTGCGCGCCGCCGGCTCACCGCCGCCGCGCACGAGCGGCGCACCGCGCTGGCCGGGTGGGAGAACACCACCCGCAATCTGGCCGGTGCGCTGGAACAGCTCCGAGACGAACCGCGGAGGGCCGCGTGAAGACGACCGACGTACCGCGTTACACCCCCGACTGGCTGGAGCTGCGGGAGGTCGCCGACGCGGCGGCCCGCTCCCCCGAACTCCTCGAGGCGCTCGGCCCCCGGCTGTCCGGCCCGCCGCTGGTGATCCACGACCTGGGCTGCGGCACCGGCTCCATGGGGCGCTGGCTGGCTCCCCGGCTGGGCGGCCCGCAGTTGTGGATCCTGCACGACCGCGACCCCGATCTGCTGGACCGGGCGGCGGTGCGGATGCCCCGGGCGGCCACCGACGGCAGCCGCATCACCGTCGCGACGGCGCGCGGCGACCTCTCCCGGCTGACCGCGAGCACGCTGGACGGCGCCTCGCTGGTGACGGCGTCCGCGCTGCTGGACGTGCTCACCCCCGAGGAGGTGGACGGGATCGCCGCGGCCTGCGCCGAGGCGGAGTGCCCGGCGCTGCTGGCGCTGTCCGTGGTGGGGCGGGTCGAGCTCACCCCGGCCGACCCGATGGACGCGGAGATCACCGAGGCGTTCAACGCCCATCAGCGGCGCGGCGGCCTGGTGGGCCCCGACGCGATGGCGGTGGCCTCCGAGGCGTTCGCCCGGCACGGCGCGACGGTACGCACCCACGCCAGCCCGTGGGTGCTGGGCGCCGAGCACTCCGCGCTGACGGCCGAGTGGCTGCGGGGCTGGGTGGGCGCGGCCGTGGAGCAGCGGCCGGAGCTCGGCGCGCACGCCGAGGCGTATCTGCGCCGCCGGCTGGCGATGGCCGCGGCGGGCGCGCTGCGGGTGGTGGTGCACCACCACGATCTGCTGGCGCTGCCCGCGCCCCGCACGCTGGGGGCGGCCGCGTGACCGCCGCGCTGCGGGCCCGGCTCGGGGCGGCCGCGGGCGTCGCGATCCTCGGGGTGGTGCTGTGGCGGCTGGGCACCGGGGCCTTCGTCGAGGCCCTGCGCACCATCGACGGGCTCACCCTGCTGGCGGCGGTCGGCCTCGGCCTGCTCACCACGGTCTTCAGCGCCTGGCGCTGGTGTCTGGTGGCGCGGGGGCTGCGGATCCGGCTGCCGCTGGGCCCGGCCGTCGCCGACTACTACCGCGCGCTGTTCCTCAACGCCGCGCTGCCCGGCGGGGTGCTCGGCGATGTGCACCGCGCGGTGCGGCACGGGCGGGACGCGGGGGATGTCGGCCGGGGCGTGCGCGCGGTGGTGCTGGAGCGGGTCGCGGGCCAGGTGGTGCTGATCGCGGTGGGGGTGGCGGTCCTGCTGGCCCACCCCTCGCCGGTCCTGGAGCACACCGGTCGGCTGATCGGCGGGCTGACCACGGCATGGGTACTGGCCGCGGTGGGCGTCCTGTCGCTGCTCCTCATGGTGGCTTTGGTGGCCGTCCGGCGCCGCCGCCGCGCGGCGCCGGTGGCCGGGCGGCGGCGGGGCGCGGTCCGCGGCGCGCTCCTCGAGGCGCGCCGCGGGCTGCTGGCCCGGGGCAACTGGCCGGGGGTGGTGATCTCCTCGGTGGTGGTGCTGGCCGGGCATCTGACGACGTTCGTCCTGGCCGCGCGGGTGGCGGGGTCAGACGCTCCGCTGACCGAGCTGGTGCCCCTGATGGTGCTCGCCCTGATCGCCATGGCCCTGCCGCTGAACGTCGGCGGCTGGGGCCCCCGCGAGGGCGTGACCGCCTGGGCCTTCGGCGCCGCGGGCCTGGGCGCGGGCCAGGGGCTGACCGTGGCCGTGGTCTACGGGGTGCTCACCTTCGCCGCGAGCCTCCCCGGTGTCGTGGTGCTGGCCGTCCAGTGGTGCGGCCGGCTGCGGGGCCGACAGGTCGAGTTCGAAGAGGGTGTCCTCGCCGAGGGTGTCGCGGCGGACCGGCGGGCGGAGCGCGTCCCGCATGACCGTCGTCCCGTCGAAGCGCAGCCCGGGGATGCCGTCGCCGAGCAGGACCGGGGCCACGGTGACGTAGAGCCGGTGCAGCGCCCCCGCGTGCAGGAAGCGCGACACGGTGACCCCGCCGCCCTCGACGAGTATCCGGCCGAGCCCGCGCCGCCGAAGCGCCCGCACCAGGTGGTGGGGGGCAAAGGCGTCCGGGTCGTCAAGCGCCAGCACGTCCACGCCGTCCGGCGGCGCCGGCCGGCGCTCACCGGTGGTGCCCACCACCCACAGGGTCGGAGCTGAGCCATCGGTGAACACCCGTCGGTCGAGCGGCACCCGTCCGCGCGGATCGAGAACGACCCGCACCGGGTGGGCGCCCGCGCAGGCGCGCACGGTCAGTTGGGGGTCGTCCGCGACGGCGGTGCCGGCCCCGACGACCACCGCGTCGGCGAGGGCGCGCAGCCGGTGGAGATGGCGGCGGTCCTCCTCGCCGGTGACGTAGTCGGCGTCGCCGGTGCGGGTGGCGATGAAGCCGTCCAGGCTCTGGCCGAGCTGAGCGATGGTCAGCCACGGCCCGGCCAGGCACAGCGGGAGGTAGCGGTCGACCAGGAGCCGGGCCTCCGGCGAGGCGGCCTCGCTCCACCGCCACCGGCCGTCCGGGCCCCGGACCAGACCGGCGGCCCCGGTGTCCGCCTCGGTCCGGACGGAGCGCAGCCGCTCCCATGCCTCTTCCGTCTCCAGGAAGGTCATCACGCCTCCTCCTCGGCACCGACCAGGGAAAGATACTCGGCGAAGCAATCGACGAGCCCGGCCAGAAGTTCCTTTCCCTTGCCCGCAGACGCCCTGGACGGACGGCCGATGACCCCGGACTCGGTATAGGCGGACATACCGAGGGTGAGCAGATGTTTCCGATCGTCGGATATCCAGTCGGAGGTTTCATGGCCGGGCCGTACGAGTTCCGGATGGGCATGCAGGAGGATCGATGTCTCCAGTTCACCCGCGTGCATATCACTGTTGGCCGGGGTCTCCACTCCGGCGCGTGTCCTGGCGGCATCCCAGTCCGCCGATCCGGGGAATAGCGCCATGCGGAAGTCAGTGCCCGCGGATTCCTGAACGATGTTGCGCAGTACGTAATTTCCGCCGTGTCCGTTCACCAGAATCAGACCGCGTATACCGGAGCGCCTGAGTGAGTCCGCGATATCGCGGACGACGGCGTGGAGGGTGGCCGCGGAAATCGACACCGTCCCTGGCCAGGCGGCGTGTTCATGGGAGCAGGAGACCGTCACCGGGGGCAGTTGGAGCACCGGATACGCGGCCGCGATCTCCCCTGCGACCGTGCAGGCGATGACCGTGTCGGTCACCAGCGGGAGAAATGCGCCGTGTTGTTCGAAGCTGCCTACGGGAAGAACGGCGACATCGGCCCGGTCGGCCCGCACTTCCTCCGTCGTCCGTGTCGGCAACACCATGCCGGCCTGCGGGCGCGTTCCCGAACCGCTCATATCTCGTGGACCTTTCATGTGTCGGCCGGACAGCTTGTTGCTGCGGCTTTCTCATTCTCCTGTACAAGGGCGGTGGTTTTCCAGATAAGATCGGGACATGACAGAAAGTGATGGCGTGTTCGATGTCGACACGCGCACCTCGGGTGTCGAACGAGTGGTGAATGTCCGGCTGGCCACGAAGCATGGCGACTTTCTCGCGATCGGCTATCGGGACCTCGTGCGCGGCGATGAACAAATAGCGCTGGTATACGGCGATGTCGGCGGGGAGGAAGCGCTTACCCGGCTGCATTCCGAGTGCCTCACCGGAGACGCGTTCGGCTCCCGTCACTGCGAGTGCGGCGACCAGCTCTCCGCGGCGCTGAAGGCGATCGTGGCCGAAGGCCGGGGCGTCCTGGTGTATCTGAGGGGCCATGAGGGGCGCGGCATCGGGCTGCTCGCCAAGCTCCAGGCGATGAAGCTCCAGTCCGAGGGGCTGGACACCGTCGAGGCCAACCTCGCCCTCGGCCTGCCGGCGGACGCCCGCGACTACAAGGTGGCGGCGGATGTCCTGCACGACCTCGAGGTGCGCTCCGTGCGGCTGCTGTCCAACAACCCCCAGAAGCGGGACGCGTTGCTGCGGCACGGCGTCCGGGTCAGCGAGCAGGTGCCGCTGCTGATGACTCCGCACAAGGAGAACCTCCCGTATCTGCTCACCAAGCGGGACCGCATGGACCACTATCTGCCCCATCTGGAAGCCGTGATCCAGCGCACCTGAAGGAGTCCCGGGCCCCGGGCCGCGGCCTGGTCCACCGGTGTCGGCCGGGCGTGGGCCGCGGCCCGTATCGGTACGGAGTTTCGGCGTGACCATACCGCCGAACGGGCGATCAGCGCCTATATGTCCGAGAATGGGGGTGCCGCGTGACGTTCCGAAGGACGACGATCAAGGGTAGGGACCATGGACCTCGAGATCGAGCTCCGGGTGGACGGGACCGAGCACCGCCTCACCGTCGACACCCGTACGACGCTGCTGGACGCCCTGCGCGAACGACTGGGGAACACCAGCCCCAAGAAGGGCTGCGACCACGGACAGTGCGGCGCCTGCACCCTGCTGCTCGACGGCCGCCGGATCCTCGGCTGCCTCGCGCTCGCCGTCGCCCACCAGGGCGCGGACATCGTCACGGCGGCCGGGCTCACCGACGGTGAGCTGCATCCGCTCCAGCGGTCGTTCATCGCCCATGACGCCTTCCAGTGCGGCTACTGCACACCCGGTCAGATCGTCTCGGCGGCCGGGATGCTCCAGGAGGCCGGGAAGGGCTGGCCCAGCGCCGTGGCCAAGGACCCGGGCGCCACCGATGTGGTGCTCGACGACGAGGAGATCGCCGAGCGGATGAGCGGCAATCTGTGCCGCTGCGCCGCGTACGCGAACATCGTCCCGGCGATCGCGGAGGTGGCTCACCGATGAAGCCCTTTCGCTACGAACGCGCCGATGAGGTGCCGGCGGCCGTCGCCACCCTGGTGCGGGAGGCCGAGGCGGCCTATCTGGCCGGGGGCACCAATCTGGTCGATCTGATGCGTCTTGAGGTGACGACCCCGGAGGTGCTGATCGACGTCCGGCGGCTGACCTCGGACCGGATCGAGGAGCTGCCCGACGGGGGGCTGCGGATCGGCGCGGCGGTGCCCAACAGCGATCTGGCCGCCGACCTGCGGGTCCGGCGGCGCTATCCGGTGCTCTCCCAGGCGCTGCTCTCGGGCGCCTCGGGCCAGCTGCGCAACCTCGCCACCACCGGCGGGAACCTGCTCCAGCGCACCCGCTGCCCGTACTTCCAGAACGTCACCACCCCCTGCAACAAGCGCGTACCGGGCTCGGGCTGCTCGGCGGTGGAGGGCTATCAGCGCGATATGGCGATCCTGGGCGCCTCCCCCGCCTGTGTGGCCACCCACCCCTCCGACATGGCCGTCGCGCTGGCCGCGCTGGACGCCGTGGTGACGGTGGCCGGTCCGGCCGCCGAGCGGCGGATCCCGCTGACCGAGCTGCACCGGCTGCCGGAGGACGCCCCCGACCGCGACACGGTCCTGGAGCGCGGTGAGCTGATCACCGGGGTGGAGCTGCCGCCCCCGCACTCCGCGGCCCGCTCCCGCTACCGCAAGGTGCGCGACCGCGCCTCGTACGCCTTCGCGCTGGTCTCGGTCGCCGCCGCGCTGGAGGTCACCGACGGGGCGGTACGGGACGTAGCGATCGCGCTGGGCGGGGTGGCGCACAAGCCCTGGCGGGCCACCACGGCCGAGGCGGTGCTGCGCGGCGCGCCCGCCACGCGGGAGAGCTTCGTGGACGCGGCCGCCGCCGAGCTGGCCGGGGCGCGGCCGCTGCCGGGCAACGCCTTCAAGGTCCCGCTCGCCCGCAACACGATGGTCAGCACCCTGCTGGAGCTGCTTCAGGAGGCGCGATGAGCGACGTCACGGCCCGCCCCCGCGCCATCGGCGTCCCGATGGACCGTATCGACGGTGCGCAGAAGGTCACCGGCACCGCCACCTATGCCTATGAATGGCCCCTGGACCGGCCCGTCTATCTGTATCCGCTGCAGTCCACGATCGCCGCCGGGCGGGTCACCGGGGTGGACAGCGCGCTCGCGGAGGCGGAGCCGGGAGTGCTGGCGGTGCTCAGCCATCCAGGCGCGCCCGCGCTGACCCGCCCGGACGATCCGGAGCTCGCGGTGCTCCAGTCCGACGAGGTCGCCTGGCGCGGCCAGTTCATCGGGGCGGTGGTCGCCGAGAGCCTGGAGACCGCGCGCCGCGCGGCGGGGCTCGTCCGCGTGGACTACGAGAGCCGGCCCCCCGATGTGGTGCTGCGCGCCGACCGCGACGACCTCTACTCCCCGGTGCACGCCGCGGCCTTCGGCTCGGGCGGCGGAGAGCTCCAGGACGGCTCGCCCGCCGACAGTGCGCTGGGGGACGTCGATACGGCGCTGGCGGCGTCGCCCACCATGGTGGACGCCACGTACTCCACGCCGATGTACCACAACAACCCGATGGAGCCGCACACCGCCGTGGTCACCTGGCTGGACGGTGAGCTGATCGTGCGCTGCTCCACCCAGGGCGCCTCCATGAGCCAGGCCCTGATCTCCGGGGTGCTGGGTCTTGAACCGGGGCGGGTGCGGGTGATCTCCCCGCATGTCGGGGGCGCGTTCGGCTCGAAGGTCTACCCCCACTCGTACGCCGTGCTCGCGGCGATGGCGGCCCGGAGGGTCCGGCGGCCGGTCAAGTTCTCCCTGACCCGGCAGCAGATGTTCGCCCTGGTCGGCTACCGCCCGGCGTCGATCCAGCGGATCCGGCTGGGCGCGGGCCGGGACGGCAGGCTGACCGCGCTCTCCCACGAGGTGATCGAGCAGACCGCCAAGGCCAAGGGGTACGCGGAGCAGGTGGCCGTCTGCTCCCGGATGATGTACGCGGCGCCGCACCGGCGCACCACCCACCGGCTGGCCCCGCTGGATGTCCCGGTGCCCACGATCATGCGGGCGCCGGGCGAGGCGCAGGGGATGTACGCGCTGGAGTCGGCCATGGACGAGATGGCGATCGCCTGCGGTCTCGACCCGGTGGAGTTCCGGATCCGCAATGAGCCGGAGGTGCACCCGGAGTCCGGGCTGCCGTTCTCCAGCCGCCATCTGACGGACTGTCTGCGCGAGGGCGCCCGCCGGGCCGGCTGGGACCACCGCGACCCGGTCCCCCGTTCACACCGCGAGGGGCGCTGGCTGGTGGGCACCGGCGTGGCCGCCTCGACGTACCCCTCCCCCCGCTTCCCCGGCAACGCGGCCACGATCCGGCTCGCCCCGGACGGCCACTACACGGTGCGGATCGCCGCCGCCGATCTGGGCACCGGCACCTGGACGGCGCTCACCCAGATCGCCGCGGACGCGCTGAGCGTACCCGTAGGGCAGGTGGAGATGCGGATCGGGGACACGGCGCTGCCGGCCGCGTCGGTCGCCGGTTTCTCGGCGGGCATCAACAGCTGGGGCACCGCGATCTGGGAGGCGGCCGACCGGCTGCGGGCCCGGCTCCAGGCCGAGCACGGCGGCATCGCGCCGCCGGAGGGGCTGGAGGTCACCGCGGAGCTGTCCGGCGGCAATCCGGAGGCCGAGCGCTATGCGATGCACAGCTTCGGCGCCCAGTTCGCCGAGGTCCGGGTGGACGAGGACACCGGCGAGGTGCGGGTGGCGCGGCTGCTGGGGATGTTCGACGTGGGCCGGGTCGTCAACCCCAAGACGGCCCGCTCCCAGCTGATCGGCGGAATGACCCAGGGGATCTCGATGGCGCTGTACGAACACAGCGTGCTGGACCCGCGGTTCGGCCATGTGGTCAACCAGGACTTCGCCCAGTACCACATCGCCTCCGCCGCCGATGTGCACTCGGTCGAGGCCCACTGGCTGGACGAGTCCGATCCGTACACCAACCCCATGGGGGCCAAGGGCCTCGGTGAGGTGGGCATCACGGGCACCGCCGCGGCCATCGGCAACGCCGTGCACCACGCGACCGGTGTCCGGATCCGCGAACTTCCCATCACCTTGGACAAGTTGGTGTCCTAGCCGTGCCCGATCCACCGATCCTGGTGACCGGCGCCGCGGGGAACGTCGGGGCCGTCGGCCGCACCGTGGTGGAGGAGCTGCGCCGGCGCGAGCTGCCCGTGCGCACCATGGTCCACCGCGAGGACGAGCGGGCCGAGGCCCTGCGCGCCACGGGCGCCGAGGTGGTGGCGGGCGATCTGACCCGCGCCCCGGATGTGGTCCGCGTACTGGACGGCTGTCGGCGGATGTACTTCGGCATGAGCGTCTCGCCGACGTACCTGGAGGCCACGATGACCACGGCGGCGGTCGCCCGCGACTACGCGCGGCTGGACGCGCTGGTCAACATGTCGCAGATGACGGTCTCCCAGATGGACCTCACCAGCACCTCGGAGTCGACGCAGCAGCGGGAGCACTGGCTGGCCGAGCAGGCGCTCAACTGGTCCGGGCTGCCCGTCACCCACCTCAGACCCACCGTCTTCCTGGAGAATCCGCTGTTCTCGGCCTTCGCCTACCGCTCCATCGCGGAGGAGGGCACGATCCGGCTGCCGTTCGGCGCCGGGCGCACCTCTCCGGTCGCGGCGCGGGACGTCGCCGCGGTGGTGGCGGAGATCCTGGTGAACCCCTCCTCGCACATCGGCAGGACCTACCATCTGACCGGCCCCGCCTCCGTCGACATGACCACCATGGCCGACGAGTTCGCCGACGCACTCGGCCGGCCGGTCGCTTATGTGGACGTCTCCTACGAAGCCTGGGTCAACCACGACCTGAAGGCGCTGGGCCTGCCCGACCACCTCTTCGACCACCTCGCCACGATGGCGCGGCTGCACGCGGAGAACCGCTACGACCGCTGGACCGACGACATCGAGACGATCACGGGAAGGCCCGCGACCGGGGTGCGGGAATTCGTCCGCGAGCACCTCGGGCTGTTCACGAACGCGGCCGGGAGCGGTGGTGCGCCGTGGTGACCCCTGCCCGGCCCCCGCCGCAGCACACCACCCGCCTGACCCCGCGCCGCCCCTGTCCCTGGTCGACCGCCGCCGCGCGACTCGTTACGGAGTGTCCGGGGGACCACGCGCGGGAGCCGCGTATCGATGCTTTCCCCTCCCCGCCCCTTCCCGATACCAGGGGCTCCGCCCCTGAACCCCCGGGGTGCGGGGCGCAGCCCCGGCTGCGGGGTCCAGGGGCGCAGCCCAGATCGCGGGAACGGGGGCAGAGCCCCAGCCGCGAGGCCAGGGGCGGAGCCCCCGGCTGCGGGGGCCAGGGGCGGAGCCCCGGTTTCGGGGGCTGGGGCGGAGCCCCAGGAATCGGGAAGGGGCGGGGAGGGGAGCAGGCCGCCGGAGGCCCCACGATCCGCCGGACACCTCTCGGCACACTCCCGTGCATACACCCCTAAGGGAGTAAATTTTCCCCATGGGCATGGACGTGGCCATCGCCGCACGGATACGCATGATCACCGAAGCGGGTGACGGGCTGAGCGGCCCCGATCTGCTCGGATTCGCGCTCGACCACGCCGTGACGCAGACCGGCGGTCTCGGCGGCATGGTGCATCTGCGCGGCCCCGGCACCCGATCGCCGCTCCTCGCGGCGGTGCACGGGCTGATCCGTACGGTCGCCCGGGACTGGGAGGAGGTCGAGCCGACCGGCGGCAGCGCCCCGGCCCGCGCGATGGCCCAGGGCGCACCGGTGTGGGCGCCGGCCCTCGGCGCCGGGGGTGGCACCGGCCCGGCGCTGCCCGCCGGAAGCGGACTGCTGGCGGTTCCGCTGATCACTCCGGAGGAGGTCACCGGCGCGCTGTCGGTGCTGATGGTCCCGGCCGAGCGGCCCGCACCGGAGCGGCGGGCGGCCGTCGAGGCGCTGGCCGCGTGGGCCGCCCCGCGGCTGCGGGGGGACCCTCCCGACCGGGGCCGGGGCCGAGGCCGGGGCCGGGACCGGGACGGCACCGGCACGTTGATGGCGGACGACCAGGTGAGCCAGGCGCTCTGGCATATGAGCGACGCGTTCTTCGCGGTGGACAGCGAGTGGCGCGTCACCTTCGTCAACGGCGAGGCGGAGCGGCTGCTCGGCGCCGCTCGGACGACTCTCGGCCGGACCCTGTGGGACGCCTTCGCGCGGCTGAGCGTCGACGACGCGGAGCCGGGCCTGCGGAGCCGCTACCGGCGGGCCGCCGAGAGCGGCACCCCGGTCGGGTTCGAGGTGCGCTGGCCCACCGATCAGCGCTGGTACTCCATGCGGCTGGTCCCGGTGCCGAACGGTCTGACGGTCTACGCCGCCGACATCACCGCGAGCCGGGCGCGAGAGGCGGAGCGGGCCGCGGCCGAGCGCGCGGCGGCCGAGCGCACCGCGCGGATCGGCGAGCTGACCGACGCCCTCGCGCAGGCGCTGACGATGCGCGACGTGGTGAACGCCATCGCCGACCGGGTGCTGCCGCCGTTCGGCGCCTCGGGGATCGTGGTGCAGCTCATCGAGGGCAGCGTGATCCGGATCGCCGGGTCCGTCGGCTATCCGCAGCCCTTCCTGGAGTCGATCGACGGGGCCTCGATCCATGATGTGTCGCCGGTCGCGGAGGTGTACCAGACCGGGGCGCCGGCCTTCGTCGAGTCGGCCGAGGAGTACACCGCGCGCTATCCCGCCATGGCCGGGCGGCCCGCCGCGGCGCACAAGCAGGCATGGGCCTTTCTGCCGTTGATCGTCTCCGGCCGGAGCATCGGTTGCTCGGTGGTCGCCTTCGCCGAGCCGCGCCGGCTCGACGCGGAGGAGCGGGCCCTGCTCACCGCGCTCAGCGGACTGATGGGGCAGGCCATCGAGCGCGCCCGGCTGTACGACATGGAGCACACCCGGGCCAAGGAGCTCCAGCGGGGGCTGCTGCCACGTGCTCTGCCGTCGCTGTCCTCGGTCACCACCGCCGCGCGCTATCTGCCCGCCAGCGAGGGCATCGACGTGGGCGGTGACTGGTACGACGTGATCCCGCTGTCCGGCGCCCGGGTGGCCCTGGTCATCGGCGATGTGATGGGTCACGGGCTGTCCGAGGCGGCCACCATGGGCCGGCTGCGCACCGCCGTGAACACCCTGGCCGAATTGGAGTTTCCGCCCGCCGAGTTGCTCACCCGCCTCAACGACCTGGTGAGCGACCTGGGGGACGACTTCTACGCGACCTGCCTGTACGCCGTGTACGACCCGGCCGGCGCCACCTGCGTCTTCTCCAGCGCCGGACATCCGCCGCCGGCCGTCGTACGCCCCGGCCACCCGGTCCGCTTCGCCGGCGGCGCCCCCGATCCACCGCTGGGCGCGGCCCAGCCGCCGTTCGAGACCACCGAGGTGAGTCTGGAGGAGGGCAGTCTGCTGGTGCTGTACACCGACGGTCTGGTGGAATCCGCCGCCCAGGACATCGACCGCGGGATGCGGCACCTGGCGAGCGCGCTGTCCAGCGCGGCCCGCGCGCCCGGCCCGGGGGACGCCCGGTGCGACGGGGACCGGGGCGAGAACGCGTCGCTGGAGCGGCTGTGCGACCAGGTGCTGGCCGAGTTGCTGCCGGAGAAGCAGCTCACCGCCGATGACGCGGCGCTGCTCATCGCCCGCACCCATGCGCTCGCCTCCGACCACATCGCCGCATGGCCGCTGTCCGAGGGGCCGATCGCCGCGGGCGAGGCACGCGATCACGTCCGGACCCAGCTCACCCACTGGGACCTGGCTCCGCTCACCTCCATCACGGAGCTGCTGGTCAGCGAGTTGGTCGCGAACGCCATCCGGCACGGCAAGGGCCCCATCGGGCTGCGGCTGCTGCGCGGCGAGGGGCTGATCTGCGAGGTGACCGACTGCTCTTTGACCACACCCCGGATCCGCCATGCCTCGGAGACCGACGAGGGCGGGCGCGGGCTCCAACTGGTCTCGGCCCTCTCCCAGCGCTGGGGCACCCGCTACACGTCCACCGGCAAGTGCATCTGGACCGAACAGCCACTCCCCTGACGCCCCGCGGACGTCAGACACCCTCCCGAAGACAGACGCCCTTCCGAGGACGGACACCCTCCCGAAGACAGACGCCCCGCGGCAGGCAGCGGCTTTCGGGCGCGCCTCAGCCGGACCAGACCCCGCCCCGCGCGGCCTGCCGCGCGTAGTCCGCGAAGTCCCGGGGCGCGCGGCCCAGGACGCGGTGCACGCCGTCCGTCAGGTGCGCGTTGCGCCCGTCCAGCAAGGTGGCGAAGAGTTCGGTCAGGAACGCCCCCAGTTCGTCCGGCAGCCCGTGGTCGCGCACCAGCGCGGCCCCGTAACTCTCGGCCGAGACCGGCGCATAGCGCACCGCGCGGCCCGTCGCCCCGGCGATCTCCGCGGCCGCCTCGGCGAAGGTCAGCAGCCTCGGTCCGGTGATCTCGTAGGTCCGGTCTCCTGGTCCGTCCCCGGTCAGCGCCGCGACCGCGACCTCGGCGATGTCGTCGGCGTCCACGAAGGGCTCCTTGACGTCCCCGGCCGGGAAGACGATCTCGCCGTCGAGCACCCCGTCACGCAGAATGCCCTCGTCGAAGTTCTGGAAGAACCAACTCGCCCGCAGCACGGTGGCCGCCACGCCCGGCACCCGCACCGCCTCCTCGGCGGGCAGCGCCGCCTCCACACCCCGGGCGGAGAGCAGCACCAGCCGCCGGGTGCCGCGCTCGGCCGCCCGTTCGGCGAAGGCGCGGAGGGTGGCGGCGGCGCCCGGGTCGCAGACGTCGGGGTAGTAGGCGACGTACGCGGCGGCGGCCCCGTCCAGCGCGGGCTCCCAGGTGCGCGAGTCCTCCCAGTCGAACGGCGTCTCGCCGGACCGGGAGCCGATCCGCACCGGGTGTCCGGCCCGGCTCAGCCGGTCCGCCACCCGGCGGCCGGTCTTGCCGGTGCCGCCGAGCACCAGGACGGTCGTGTGCTCTGCGGGCTGCGTTTCCGTGTGCTGTGTTTCCGTGGGCTGTGTCGTCATACGGCCAGTCAACTCGCGGACGGTGAGACGGGCCATGGCCGAGAGGCTCTGCCGCATGCGTGAGCGTCTACGCTGTGCGCCATGGACGCGCTGGCGAGTCTGCTGGACGGCCCGCGGGCCCGGGGGGCCTTTCTGCTGCGGGTCGTGATGGAACCACCCTGGGCGGTACGGATCGAGGACCGGGCCCCGCTGTGTGTGATGACCATGGCGCGCGGCGAGGCGTGGATCGTGCCGGACGGGGGCGAGGCGGTGCGGCTGCGCCCGGGGGGCGTGGCGATCGCGCGCGGCCCGGATCCCTACACGGTCGCCGACGCCCCCGCCACCGCGCCCCAGGCGTGGATCCTCCCCGGTGAGGTGTGCCGTACGGCGGACGGCGCCGATCTAGCCGAGTCGATGGCGCTGGGCGTGCGCACCTGGGGCAACAGCCCGGACGGCTCGGCCACGATGCTCATCGGCAGCTATCTGCTGGACGGCGAGATCAGCGGGCGGCTGCTGGACGCGCTGCCCCCGCTGCTGGCGCTGGACGGCGAGGTGTGGGACTGCCCCCTGATGCCCTGGCTCGGCGAGGAGATCGTCAAGGACGAGCCCGGCCAGGAGGCGGTCCTGGACCGGCTGCTGGATCTGCTGCTGATCTCCGTGCTGCGGGCCTGGTTCTCCCGGCCGGAGGCGCGGGCGCCCGGCTGGTACCGGGCGCTGGGCGACCCGGTGGTGGGCCGCGCCCTGCGGCTGCTCCAGAACAACCCGGTCCATCCGTGGACCGTGGCCGGGCTCGCCGCCGAGACGGGTGTCTCGCGGGCGGCGCTGGCCCGCCGCTTCACCGCGCTGGTGGGCGAGCCGCCCATGGCGTATCTGACCAGCTGGCGGCTGGCGCTCGCGGCGGATCTGCTCCGGGACCCGGAGCACACGCTGGCGGCGGTGGCCCGGCGGGTCGGCTACGGCAGCGCGTTCGCCCTCAGCGCCGCCTTCAAGCGCGAGCGCGGCCTCAGCCCCCGTGCCCACCGCGAAGCGGCCCCCGCCGACTGACCCGCACCCCCTCATGGGCAGCGGTCCGTCCCACGGACGCCCGGACACGGCCTCGCCCGCGGCGACAGGGGGCAGGGCACGGCGGCCGACATGGCGCGGACACGGCATCGCCAAGCCGGCCCGTGGCGCCCCGGGCAGACGACCCTCCCCCGAACGGCCGGGCGCGGCCGGACCGGGCGACGACCGCCCCGACCAC
The DNA here is from genome assembly GCF_055597465.1 of Streptomyces yongxingensis. Lineage (NCBI taxonomy): Bacteria > Bacillati > Actinomycetota > Actinomycetes > Kitasatosporales > Streptomycetaceae > Streptomyces > Streptomyces yongxingensis. The sequence continues at coordinate 8,502,740 of NZ_CM145717.1, read as the reverse complement.
GGCATGTGCGGGAACCACTCCGCGACCTGGCCCCGGCCCAGGCCCCCGCCGATGACCACGGCGATGCGGCAAATGCGCTGATGGCCCGTCACCGACCCGCCGGGAACGGCGAGAGGGCGCATGCGGTGGCGGCGCGGCGCGGCATGCGGGGGTTGGCGGGCGACACCCGCGGGCCGTGGTGCGGCCGACCGCGCGGCGGGACAGCCGGCACGGCCGGACGCGAACCGCGAGGGGCGCACGCCGGGGCGGCAGGGCGCGGAGGCCCGCTCAGCCCGCGGGGGCGCCGCGCCGCGGCATGCGGCTGACGGGCGGCACCCGCAGGCAGCCGTCCGGGCCGCAGGTGGTGGTGCGGTCGTAGAGGTCCATCAGACGGCGGGCGCCGCGGGCGATGTCGTAGCGGTCGACGGCGTCCGGGACCGGGAAGCGCAGGGGCCCCTGGGCGCCCTGCGCGCGCAGGGCGGCGGCGAGGGCGGCCGGGCCGGGGGCGATACGGCGGGCGCCGGGCGCGGCGCCGTCGGGGAGTTCGTCGAGGGCGGGGCAGACGGTGTGCAGCACCGGCAGCCCGGCCGCGAGCCCCTCCAGTGCCGCGAGGCCGAACGCCTCCTCGGCGGACGGCGAGACCAGGACGTCCATGGCGGCCAGCAGCGCGGGCAGCCCCGCGGGCCGGTCGTCGGCCGGGCCGACCGCGCCGTCGCGCTCCCCCAGCAGCCGGACCCGGTCGGCCACGCCGAGCCGGGCGGCCAGGTCCTCCAGGGCGGGGCGCTCGGGGCCCTCGCCGACCAGCAGCAGCCGGGCGTCCGGCACCTCGGCGACGGCCCGCACCGCCGTGTCGAACCGCTTGTCCGCCACCAGCCGGCCCACCCCGCCCACCACGAAGGCCCGGTCGGGGATGCCGAGGCGGGCGCGGGCGGCCGCCCGGGCGGTCGGCTCGAAGCGGAAGTGACGGGCGTCGATCCCGTTGGGCACCAGATGGATCCGGCGGTTGGGCACGCCCCAGTCGCGCAGCCGGTCCGCCACGGCCGCCGAGACGGCGACGGTCGCCGAGCCCAGCCGCTCGGCGGCGAGATAGCGGGCGCGGAGGGCGCCGTTGAGCGGACGGCCGTCGATCCGCCGCTCGCCCAGGCTGTGTTCGGTGGCGATCACCGCCCGCACCCCGGCCAGCCGGGCGGCGATCCGGCCGAGCACACATGCCCGGTACAGATGGGTGTGCACCAGGTCGTAGCCGCCGGACCGGATGATCCGCACCAGCCTGGGCACGGTGGTGAACTGCCGCTCGCGCCGGCCGTCCAGAGGCAGATGGGTGACCGGGATGCCGTCCGCGCGAATGCCGTGCGCGGTGGCGCCGGGGCCCGAGAGGGCGATGACGTCACAGCGCACCGGCATATGGCGCAGCAGCAGCCGCAGTTGCTGTTCGGCTCCTCCGGCCCCGAGGCGGGAGATGATGTGCAGGACTCTCATCGGGCGACTGCGCCCCATCCTCCGTATTCCGATGGGCTTCGATCGGTGCCGACCCTGCCAGACGGCGGGATGTAAATCACGTAAGACGCGCGCCGCTGGGCCGTCGGAGTGGATGCCTTACGGACCGTCAACAAAGGCGCGCCGAATATCCGATGTGCACGCTCATGCCCCATGGGATTGTTACCTTCTCATCTCGCGCGATGACCTGAAGAATATGGCCCGTATGGGTCATCGTGGCGCGACATTCGGTTCGAGCCAGCCCCGCGGGAGTGCCCAGATGTCTGCACCGACCCCCGTCAGAGATTCCCCCCGGAAAACCACCGCACGCGCCGTAGCCGGGCCGCCGCCCGCGCGTACCGCGTCGGATTCCCGCGTCCCGCACCACCGTCCCGCCCCGGCGTACGAGTACAAGCGGTACAGCGAGCTGGCGGGCCCGCTGACCAAGGCCCCCGCGGACCGCCCCTACCGGGTGCGCTGCCGGAGCCTGCTGGCGCAGGAGCCGCACCGGTTCCGCGCCGCGCTGCTGCTGTGCGCGGCACCGGTGTGCTCGGCGGTGCTGCTGCTGTGGCTGCTGCACCCGGACCACTGGGTGGAGCGCGACTACGCGCCGGGGTGGCAGCGGGCGGCGGACCTCGCGATGCTGGTCTCGATCGCGCTGATCGAGGGGTTTCGCCTGTTCACGGTCGTCTCCAACGCCCATGCCACGCTGGTGGCGCGGGATCCGGTGCCGGTGGTGGCCACGCCTGGGACCCGCGTGGCGTTCCTGACCAGCTTCGTGCCCGGGAAGGAGCCGATCGCGATGGTCCGGGCCACGCTGGAGGGGGCGGTGCGGATCCGGCACACCGGGCCGCTGGACGTCTGGCTGCTCGACGAGGGGGACGACGACGAGGTCAAGGCGCTGTGCGAACGGCTGGGCGTACGGCACTTCTCGCGCAAGGGCATCGAGAAGTGGAATCAGCCGAAGGGCGCTTTCCGGGCGAGGACCAAGCACGGGAATTACAACGCCTGGCTGGACGCGCACGGCGACGGTTATGAATTCATGGCGTGTGTGGACACCGACCATGTGCCGCTGCCCAACTTCCTGGAGCGCATGCTGGGTTACTTCCGGGATCCGGATATCGCCTTCGTCGTCGGTCCGCAGGTCTACGGGAATTACGACACTCCGGTCACCAAGGCCGCCGAAAGCCAGCAGTTCCTTTTTCACGCGCTGATCCAGCGGGCCGGAAACGCCTATGGCGGCCCGATGTTCGTGGGCACCAACAACGCGGTGCGGATCAGCGCGCTGCGCTCGATCGGCGGGCTGTACGACTCGATCACCGAGGACATGGCCACCGGTTTCGAGCTGCACCGCCACCGCAACCCGGCGACCGGGAAGAAGTGGCGCTCGGTCTACACCCCCGATGTGCTCGCTGTCGGCGAGGGGCCGAGCACCTGGACGGACTTCTTCACCCAGCAGATGCGGTGGAGCCGCGGCACCTACGAGACCGTGCTCAAGCAGTTCTGGAAGGGCCCGTTCACCCTGTCGCCGGGCAAGCTGCTGAACTACTCGCTGATGATCGCGTACTACCCGATGACCGCGGTCAACTGGCTCCTCTCCGCGCTGTCGTGCGCGCTGTTCCTGGTGCTGGGCGCCGCCGGGATCCACATCCCGGCCGAGATGTGGATGATGCTCTACAGCGACGCGGCGATGCTCCAGATCGGGCTGTACATCTGGAACCGGCGGCACAACGTCTCCCCGCACGAGCCGGAGGGCTCCGGCGGGCTGGCCGGGATGCTGCTCTCGGCGCTGTCCGCCCCGATCTACGCCAAGTCGCTGTGCGACGCGGTGCTGCGGCGCACCAGCCGGTTCGTGGTCACGCCCAAGGGCGACTCGTCCAGCCCCGACCGGCTCTCCACGTTCCGTATCCATCTGCTGTGGGCGGGGGTCTTCGGCTCCTCGCTGACCGGCTCGTTCTTCCTGGGGCACACCCATGCGGTGATGCGGACCTGGGCGGTGCTCGCCCTGGCCCTGTGTCTGGCTCCGGTGGCGATCTGGTCGGTGGGGCTGCTGCGCCGCGGCCGGAAGCGTCCGGCGCGTGGCACGGTGCCGACGGCGCGCGACGCGGCCAGCCCCTGCGCGACACCGAAGGAGAGGCGCCCCGAAGGGGCGCGGGGCGGTGTCGATGTGGGCTCCGCCGCGGCGGTGTCGATGTGCGGCTCCGCCGCGTGGGCGACCGGCCACAACGGCGCCGCGGCCGATTGACGGCGGGTCAGGGCACGTCCAGCGGAGCGCTCAGTGGCGGTGGGGGGCGTTGCGGGCCAGGTCGAGGGCGTACTTGGTCCACCAGTGACCCGCCGGAGGGCCGCCGTTGCAGGTGCCGTCGGACTCCCCGGGCCGTTTGATCCACAGATAGGCGTCCACGAGGGGGTCCCCGGTGTGGGTGCTGGGCGGCTCGCCCAGCGCCCGCCCCGGCGGGTTGCACCAGGAGTCCCGCGCCCGGATGCCGTGCCGGGCCGCGCCGCGGGCCCGCAGCGGACCGTTGCCGTTGCGGCTGGTGTCGATGATGAAGTGGGCTTTGTCGAGGGCGGTGGAGAGCCGGTGGCCGTACGCCTTGGTGCGCCGGGTCGGCTGGAAGTTGGAGACGTTCAGCGCGAAGCCGTCCGCCTGCTCGATACCGGCCTCGCGCAGCGGCCGCACCAGCCGGGCGGGATTCTTGATCCAGCCCGGGTTCCCCGCGTCCAGATACACCCGGACCTGAGGCAGCGCGGCGAACAGGGCGACCGCGTCGCGGAGCATCTCCAGCCGGGCCTTGCGCAGCCTGCGCGGCACACAGCCGTCGACGAGCTGGGCCACCGCGTCGGGCTCCAGGACGACGATCGCCTTGCGATCGCCGATCCCGAGGGTGAACTGTTCGATCCACCACCGGTAGGCCGTGCGGTTCCGCGCCCCGCCCGCCGAGTACCGCCCGCAGTCGCGGTACGGGATGTGATAGGCCACCAGGACGGGGGTGGACCCGGTTCGCGCCGCCGATTCGGTGATGGAGCGGGCCCGTTCCCGGGGCGGCGCCGGGCCGAACCATTCGGCGACCGGCTGCTGGGCGATCTGCCGGATGAGCGCGGCGTCGCCGTTCTTTCCCTCGTGTTCTCGCTCATGAGCCTGCCGCGCGGCGGGGCTGTCCGGGTTCACCCAGAGCCCGCCGCGCCGCAGCGGGGACTCGAACATGCGGCATCCACTCAACGGGAGCATCACCGCGAGGCATACGGCGACATGCAGCCAAAGCCGCATAACGGTCGTTCTTGCGCCTTTCTCTCGCATGCGACGCATCATGGCACCGGGTGTCACGGGATCGGCGGACGCGGCGTTCGTGGCCACCGGTTTGGGGCCCCACACCCCGGTCCGGGTGGCCGTCCCGGGTGTCCCCGGCGCCCTCGGCGCCCCCGCGCGTCCTCAGCGATCTTGGCGCCCCCGCGCGCCCTCAGCGGTCTCGGCGCTCCCGCGCGTCCTCGTCCGTACGCCACAGGGGGTGCTCCCGGGCCGCCCACGCCCGCTCGACCCGGCCCGTGCGCATCCCGCGCCGGGCCTCCGGATCGGCGAGCGCCTTGCCGATGTGGCCGAGCAGGACGATGCCGATGGCCAGCGCCAGCCAGTCGTGGACGAAGGTCGCGCTGGTGCGCCACACCAGCGGGGCCAGACCGGTGAACCACATCAGCAGCCCGGTTCCCGCCATCACCAGCACCGCCCCCGAGATGTACCCCGCGTACAGCTTCTGCCCGGCGTTGAACTTCCCCGCCGGGCGCTCCTGGGGCCGGTGGTCGCGCCGCAGCGCCGCGCGCAGCCAGCGGCGGTCGTGCGGGCCGAAGCGGTTGAGGCGGGTGAGATCGGCGCGGAAGGCGCGGGAGACGAGGCCGAGCAGGGCCGGGAGGGGCGTCAGGATGCCGGTCCACTCATGGACGGTGACGACGAGCGCGCGCCGGCCGACGAGTTCGGCGAGCGCGGGCAGATAGAGACAGGCCGCGCTGAGCACACACGCGCCCAGCAGGAGGGCCGTGGTGCGGTGGATCCAGCGCTCGGCGGGGCTGAACCGGAGCACCCGGGAGCCGCCGTCCCGGTCGTCGGCCCGCCGCGCCGGCGCCATCGCCTCCTCAGGCGGTGGGGTCATCGTCGCGTCCGTTCGACCTGCCGACCCAGGCGTCGACGTCATAGCCCCGCTCCTCCCAATAGCCGGGCCGCACCTCATCGGTGACGGTGATGCCGGAGAGCCACTTCGCCGACTTGTAGAAGTACATCGGCGCCACATACAGCCGCACCGGCCCGCCGTGGGAGTGGCCGAGCGGCTTGTCCCGCAGCTTCAGCGCCACCAGCACGTCCGGCCGCCGCGCCTGCTCGAGGGTCAGGCTCTCGCTGTACGCGCCGTCGAAGCAGGTGAAGCGGACCGCCTTGGCCTCTCGGCGCACCCCGGCGGCGTCGAGCAGCGCCGACAGCCGCACTCCCTCGAACGGGGTTTCGGGCACCCGCCAGCCGGTGACGCACTGGACGTCGCGCACCAGGCGGGTCTGCGGCAGCGCGCGCAGATCGGCGAGGCGGTACGCGCCGGGCTCGTCGACGAGTCCGTCGACGGTGAGGCGGTAGGAGCCGGCGTCCTTGTGGGGCACGGAGGAGGTGACGGAGTAGTAGCGGAAGCCGCCGCCGTTGGGGAGGAGTCCGGTCACCCCCGTCGGGTCCTTGTCGGCCACCGCGCCCAGGGCGGTCTCCAGCCGGCCCTGCAGCCAGGGGGCCGCGGCCATCGCGCCCGCGCCGAGGCCGAGCATGCCGAGGACGAGGCGCCGGCCGACGGGCGTGCCGTGGCCGTCGGGTCCGGCACCGGTGTTGGGGTCCATGGATCGATGAGAGCACCGGGCGGGGGCGGTGCGCCATCTCCTGCCGGGATTCGTCAGACTTCGGTAAGACTCCGGGGACCGGCGGCGTACGAGGGGTTACGCCGTTACTACCCCACCGCCTCGGCCGCCGCGCGGCCCGCCGTACGGCCCGAGAAGAGGCAGCCGCCCAGGAACGTGCCCTCCAGGGAGCGGTAGCCGTGCACTCCCCCGCCGCCGAAGCCCGCCGCCTCCCCGGCCGCGTAGACACCGGGCAGCGGTTCGCCGCCCTCGGTCAGGACGCGGGAGGAGAGGTCCGTCTCGAGGCCGCCGAGGGTCTTGCGGGTCAGGATGTGCAGCCGCACGGCGATCAGCGGGCCCGCCTTGGGGTCGAGGATCCGGTGCGGGGCGGCGGTGCGGATGAGCCGGTCGGCGATGTACTTGCGGGTCCCGCGCAGGGCGGTGACCTGGAGGTCCTTGGTGTACGGGTTGGCGATCTCGCGGTCCCGGGCGACGATCTCCCGGCGCAGTTCGGCCTCGTCGATGAGCGGCTCCTTGGTGAGCTCGTTCATCCGCCGGACCAGCGCCGGCAGCGACCGCTCGACGATGAAGTCCGCGCCGTGGTCCATGAACGCCTGGACCGGGCCCGGGGCCCCGGCCCGCCCACGGCCGATCACGTCGCGGACGCTCTTGCCGGTGAGGTCCGGGTTCTGCTCGGAGCCGGAGAGCGCGAACTCCTTCTCGATGATCTTCCGGGTGAGCACGAACCAGGTGTAGTCGTAGCCGGTCCGCATGATGTGCTCGAGCGTGCCGAGGGTGTCGAAGCCGGGGAACAGCGGCACCGGCAACCGCTTGCCGCGCGCGTCGAACCACAGGGACGACGGGCCGGGCAGGATGCGGATGCCGTGCCGGGGCCAGATCGGGTCCCAGTTCTGGATGCCCTCGGTGTAGTGCCACATCCGGTCGCGGTTGATGATCCGTCCGCCGGCCCCCTCGGCGATGCCGAGCATATGGCCGTCCACATGGGCCGGAACCCCGGAGATCATCCGCTCGGGCGGGGAGCCGAGCCGCTCGGGCCAGTTGGCGCGGACGAGGTCGTGGTTGCCGCCGATGCCGCCGGAGGTGATGATCACGGCTTGGGCGCGCAGTTCGAAGGCGCCGGTGACCTCGCGGCTACTGGAGGTGCCGCGCTCGGCCCGGCTCGGCTCCAGGATGTCGCCGGTGACGGTGTCGACCGCGCCCGCGCTGCGGGCCAGCCCCGTCACCCGGTGCCGGAAGCGCAGCTCGACCAGGCCGCGGGCGGCGGCCGCCCGCACCCGCCGCTCGAAGGGGGCGACGATACCGGGGCCGGTGCCCCAGGTGATGTGGAAGCGGGGCACGGAGTTGCCGTGCCCGGTCGCGTCGTAGCCGCCGCGCTCGGCCCAGCCGACGAGCGGGAACAGCCGCAGCCCCTGGGCGTGCAGCCAGGACCGCTTCTCGCCCGCCGCGAAGTCCACGTACGCCTCGGCCCAGCGGCGCGGCCAGTGGTCCTCCTCGCGGTCGAACCCGGCCGTGCCCAGCCAGTCCTGCCAGGCGAGTTCGCGGCTGTCGCGGATGCGCAGGCGGCGCTGCTCGGGCGAGTCGACGAGGAAGAGGCCGCCGAAGGACCAGTGGGCCTGGCCGCCGAGCGACTGCTCGGGCTCCTGGTCGAGCAGGATCACCTTACGGCCGGCGTCGGCCAGTTCGGCGGTGGCCGCGAGGCCCGCGAGCCCCGCGCCGACCACGATCACATCCGCGTCGTACGCCATGGTGTGGTGTCCCGTTCTCGTGAGCCCGCCGACGCCCGCCCCGGTGTGCCGACGGTGTGCCGGCGGCGTCATGACCGCGATCCTGCCTACCGGCCAGTACGGCGTCAACCCGGGGCATGGGAGCGGTTTCCGGGCCGGTGCCGACCCGTTCCGGCTCGTCAACTCCCTCCGTGAAACCTGGGCGTGGAACAAAAGGTCACAATCGTTCACCGACATTGGACACGGTTCGGCCAAGCGGGCATCATCATCGACCATGGCTGACCGCTCCGTTGAGCACTCAGGGCCGAGGCCCGATGTCGAACGTCGTGTGGTGAACCCGACGCTCGTGACGCCCGGCCCACAGCCCCTCGAAGCCGGGCCGTCCGCGGACGAGGCACCACAAGTGCTCCGCGGCGAGGTGATCGGACCCCGGCACGCCCGCCGCCGCCCGGTGGACAACCGGCGCAAGGCGGCCGCCGGGGCGATTCTGCTGTCGGCCACCGGCGCGGCCACCGCGCTCTTCATGCTCATGGGCAAGGACGCCCGCCAGGCGACGGCCGCCCCCGGACACGACAGCTCGTCGGCCGCCCCGGACGAGCCGGAGGGCCGTGCCGTCCCGTACGCCGAGTCGGCGGCGGGCGAGACCCCGTTACGCGGCGCGCGCGCCGAGAAGCCCGAGCCGCAGCAGCCCGCAGCCGCGCCGCCGGCGTCGCAGGCCCCGGCGGCCGACACCTCCGCGCAGGACAAGCCCCGGACGCCGCCGTCCGGCAAGGGCCGCTCGACGCCGTCCTGGCCGGGCTGGTCGTCCCGGGGGCCGGGGAGTGACGACGACTGGCAGGACGCGGTGGAGGCGTTCGACCGCTGGGCCGAGCAGCAGGCGAGGCAGCGCGGTGAGGACGGCGGCTCCGGGCCGTACGGGCCGGGGCCGGGCCAGGGCCAGGGCGGCGGTCACGGGGACGGCTACGGCGGCGGGTACGGGAACGGCGGGGGGAACGGCTACGGCGGCGGCTATGGGGGCGAGTACGGGGGCGGCTACGGCGGTGGCCACCGGCGCTGACCGCGCCCACGATCTGCTTGTATGGCGGTATGCCTGATCAGGAACCGCTTTCCGCCGACGAACTGCTGGACATCGTGGACGAGCGGGACCGCGTGGTGGGCCAGGCCCGACGCGGTGACGCCATGGCCCACCGGCTCCGCCACCGCTGCGTCTTCATCCAGGCGCGGGACGCCCAGGGCCGGATCTTCGTCCATCGCCGCACCGCCGAGAAGCTGGTCTTCCCCTCGCTGTACGACATGTTCGTCGGCGGGGTCGTCGGCGCGGGCGAGGGCTACGACGAGGCGGCGCTGCGCGAGGCGGAGGAGGAGCTGGGGGTGCGGGGGCTGCCCGCGCCCGTACCGCTGTTCTCCTTCCTCTACGAGACGCCCGAGCACACGTGGTGGAGCCGGGTCTACGAGGTGCGCTGCGAGCTGCCGGTCGATCCGCAGGCCGAGGAGGTCGCCTGGCACGCGTTTCTCACCGAGGAGGAGCTGACGCGACGGCTGCCGGAGTGGGAGTGGGTGCCGGACGGGTGGGAGGCGTACCGGCGGCTGGTGGAGTGGCGCCGTGAGAAGGTCGGAAAGTGACGGATTCTTCCGGACCCTCGGAGCCTTCCCGCCGTACCGAGCCGCGCGGGGCGGGCCACACCTCAGCGGTCTCGGACGTCCGGCTGTGGTTCGCGCCCGAACGGCTGCGGGCGGAGGGCAGCACCCCCGACTACCGCTTCTCGCTCGCCAACGAACGGACCTTCTTGGCGTGGCTGCGCACCGCGATGGCGCTGGTGGGCGGCGGGTTCGCGGTCGACCAGTTCCTCCCGGAGACCGGCCGCCCGCTGCGGCTCGCGCTGGCGCTCATCCTGCTGGCGGGCGGCGCGCTGTGCGCCCTGCGGGCCATCAGCCACTGGGTGCGCTGCGAGCGGGCCATGCGGCGCGGCGAGGACCTGCCGACGTCCCGCTTCCCGATCGTGCTGGGGCTCGCGGTCGGGGTGGTCGCACTGCTGATGGTGATCGTGGCCGCCTTCGGGTGGGGTGGGTGAGCGGGGAGGTGTGAGGCGATGCCGGAGGGGAAAGGGACCGACGGATCCCGAACGCGGGACCGGGACCCCGGCCTCCAGCCGGAGCGGACGCGGCTGGCGTGGCGGCGTACGACGCTGGCGTGCGCGGTGGCCGCCTCGCTCGCGGGCCGGCAGACGCTGCACAGCGGTATCGACCCGGTCTCGCTCGTGGTCCTGGCCCTGGTGGTGCTGGTCTGGCTGGCCTTCCTGGCCCTGGCCCACCACCGCATCCGGGCCATGCACGCGCCCCGGCCGCCCGCCCTGTCCCCGCGGGCGGCCGCGGCCGCGGTGGTCTGCACGGTCGCCTTGGCCGCCCTGGGAGCGGCGACACTGCGATAGGGCCGGCCGGGCCGGGGGCGGGGCCCGGCCGGCTGGAGCCGGGGGCACGAGTGCGGCCCGGGGACGCCTGCGGCGGGCGAAGCTCCCCGCCCCGCCCCTTCCCGATACGAGGGGCTCCGCCCCTCGACCCCACCGGGCTCCGCCCCGGGCCCAGCCGCGCCGGCGCGCACGCCGGCCCCACGCGGTGCGGCCCATGCGGGATCGGGCGGCGCCTTGGGGGTACGGCTAGCACTCGTAGACGATCTCGCCGTTCAGGATCGTCATGCCGAGTTCGCGAAGGTTGCTGATGTCCTGGGTGGGGTCGGCGTTCAGCACGATCAGGTCGGCACGCTTGCCGGGCGCCACCGCGCCGAGATCGGGGCGGACGCACTGCCGCGCCGCGCCGCTGGTGCCTGCGACAAGCGACTGGACGGGTGTCATCCCCGCCGCCACCATCAGCTCGGCCTCTTCCAGTGTGTTCGCCCCGAACTGACCCCGGCCACTGAAGGTGTCGCTGCCCAGGGCGATGCTCACACCGGCGTCGGCGACCTTCTTGACGTTGCCCCGAGCGTCGGGATGGCTCGCGTCGTGGGCCCAGAGCGTCGGCGTGTAGGTGACGTCGCGCTCAAGCATCAGATCGATGAGCGAGTCATCGGTGATGGGCTCGACCGTCACACCGTGCTCCAGGCCGTCGGCGCCGGCTTCGATCGCTTCGCGCGCCGCGACCTGCTGGGTCGTGTGCACGGTCACCCTGAGACCGCGCTCGTGCCCGGTTTCGATTCCCGCGCGAAGGAAATCGAGGGGGAGCCGCACAAGCTCGACAGCCTCCGGGAAAGCCGGTATGTGCCAGACGTACGTGGGTGAGCCGGAGTGCGCGCACGCACCTTCCGACAGGAGTTTGATCGCGTCCACCTTGCGGTCGGCCAGATGGTGCACCAGATCACGCATCTGCCGCACGCTGTCGATCTCGCCCGTAAACCGTGCGCGGGCCCAGGGATTGCCCCTGAAGACGGTGGCCGCGGGATGTCCGTCCCGTCCGGTGATGCCGCAGCCGGTCGCCAGGAGCCGCGGACCCCGTAGCGTGCCCGCGGCGACCTTGGCCCGCGCGTCCAGGATTCCGCCGGTCGGATCGCCCACCGACTTGATGGTGGTGATCCCGTGCCGGAGGAAGGAGCCAAGCCGTCCGGGAAGCTCGTTCTCCTCGAACAGCCGCATCGATTCCGGATCGGATACCGCGAACACGTCGTAGAAGTGGATGTGTGTGTCGATCAAGCCCGGCATCACCCATCCTTCCGCCGCGTCCACCTCCTTGACACCCCTCAGCGGCTCCGCCGATACGGCGGCGATCTCTCCGCCCATGACGGCGACGTCGTACAGCCCGGCGTGTGCCCTGTGGCCGTCGAAGACGTGTGCACGGCGAATGACGAGGTCGTACGTCGCGGGTTCGCGGACGTCGTCCCTCGTGATCACCTCGGGTTCATAGGTCATCGCTCTCCCTCCTGATCGGGGCCGTTCAAACTGACACCACGGTGGTTACATTTTAGGTATGGGTGACGACGGAGAAGGCACTTCCGTCGCCACTCGGTCAGCGCTTCGCCGGCGCGAGTTCGTGCTCGCCATCCAGCACGTGCCGGAGCAGGCTGGCGATCGTCGTGCGGCCGAGCCGTTCCTCCATGGCCCGTTCCGCGTCCTGGAACTCCACCTCGAGCACGTCGCAGATGTTGCGTCCGACCTCGCACGCGTCGCTGGGCGGATGAGCGTGCCGCGACAGGACTCGCCCGTCCTCGACGGCGGCATAGGCGTCGTAGAGCGTGATCTCCCGTGGGGCACGAGCGAGAGACCAGCCGCCACCGCGACCCTCGGTGGACCACACCAGGCCGGAGTCCCGCAGGCGGCCGAGGACGCGCCGCACGAGAACCGGATTGCTCGCCAGGCTCTCCGCGATCTCCGCAGAGGTCAGTGAGCCTCCACCTCGGTACGCCAGCATGGTGAGCGCGTGAATCGCGACCGCGCTCCTGCTGCTGAGGCCCGCCATCTCACCCTCCTGACTCGAGTGGATCACTCTAACTGAAACCACGGTAGTTACAGTTGTTTCGCCCGTCAATCCGGTACGGGCCGGGGCGGGACCGGCTCCCAGATCGCTCGGCTCAGTCCACCGTGATGGCGATCTTGCCCCTGACGTGGCCCTCCATGCTCAGCCGCTGCGCATCGGCCGTCTTCTGGAGGGGGAAGACCGCGGAGACCTCCACGCCGAGGGCGCCGCGTTCGGCGAGGTCGGTGAGGTCCTGAAGGTCGTCGGGGTCGGGGCGGACGAAGACGTAGCGGCCGCCCAGGCCGAGGACGGCGGGGTCGGCGATGGAGGCCAGGCGGCCCTCGGGGGCGAGGAGTTCGGAGGAGACGGCGAGCGCGTCGCCGCCGACGAGGTCGAGAACGGCGTCCACCCCGTTCGGGGCGAGGACGCGGACCCGGTCGGCGAGCCCGTCCCCGTACGCGGTCGGCTCGGCCCCGAGCGCCCGCAGATACTCGTGGTTGCGCTCCCCCGCCGTGCCGATCACCCGCGCCCCCATGTGCCGGGCCAACTGCACCGCCATCGAGCCGACCCCGCCCGCCCCCGCGTGCACCAGCACCGTGTCGCCCTCGCCGACCCTCAGCGCCCGCACCAGCGACTGGTACGCCGTCAGGCCCGCCAGTGGGATGCCCGCGGCCTGTGTGAAGGAGAGGTTCCGCGGTTTGCGGGCGAGGGTGCGGACGGGCGCGGCCACGTACTCGGCGCAGGTGCCCCGGGAGAGGAAGTCCTCCCGTACGTACCCGATCACCTCGTCACCGGGCTGGAACTCCGTCACCGCCGGGCCGGGCCGCTCCACGACCCCCGCGACGTCCCAGCCGGGGATGACCGGGAAGACCGCGTCCAGGATCGGTTCGAGGTATCCGGCCTGCGCCTTCCAGTCGACGGGGTTCACGGCGGCGGCCTTGACCCTGATCAGCACGGAGTCGGGGCCGACCTTGGGCTCCGGCCGCTCCCCGTACTCCAGGATCTCGGGGCCGCCGTAGCGGCGGTAGCTGATGGCCTTCATGGTGGCGCTCCTCGCGGTCTTCGCGGTTCGTGGCGGGTTCGCGGTTCGTTCGCGGGTTCGCGGCTTCCTTCGTCGGGCTCGCGGTTTCCTTCGTGGGCTCGCGCTTCGTTCACGTGTTCCCCGTCCCGGCGTGTTCTTGCCCGCTCCTCCCCTTCGACGCTCCTGCGCACCCACCGCCACCGCAAATCCGCGCCCCTCCGCACCCCTCCACACCCCATCCGCGCCACCCGCCCCCGCCCGCTACACCGGACCCTGCGCCGCCAGCGGCGGCAGCGCGGCGCGCGGCTCCACCCCGCCGAACCAGAAGCCCAGCAGAAACGCCACGGTGGACTCCAGCAGGCGGGCCCGCTCCAGTCCGCCGGCGTCCAGCGGTACGCAGCCCATGTCGCGGACCAGGGTCCGTACGGCCTCCAGGGCACCCTCGTCGTCCCCGCACAGCGGGACCGCCAGCGGGCCGTCGGCGAAGACCGGCGGGGTCATCCGCCAGACCGCGTCCGCGCAGTGGCAGAACCCCTTCACGACCCGCGCCCCGACGGCCCGCGCGGCGATCCGCTCGGCCATGCCCGGTCCGCCGTCCGTGGCGAGGGTGAAGCGGCCGGGGACGATCGCGTTGGTGCAGTCGATCAGCGCCCGGCCGCTCAGCGTCCCCTCGGCCGCGCCCGCCGCCTCCAGGGCCGCCTCGACGCCCTCGTACGCCACCGCCAGCAGCGTCACCTCGCCGAATCCGGCGACCTCGGGCAAGCTCCCCGCCCGCGCGCCGTGGCCGATCCGGGCGGCCAGCGCCTCCGCCTTCGGCCGCGAGCGGCCGCCGATGAGCAGCTCGTGGCCCGCCCGCGCCCACTGGGTCCCCAGCGCGTCGGCCATATTGCCCGTGCCCAGCACTCCGATCCGCATAGCGGTCTCTCCTCGTTCTCGCCCGTCGTTCTCACTTGCCGAGGGCAGCGACACTAGGAAGTCCGTCGCACACCGCGCGGTGTGCGACGGATGCGCTAGGACAGCCGCCAGGAGGTCATCAGTGAGCGAACCGGCGAGGACATCGCCGCCCACCGCCCCGGACGGATTCATCGCCGACTGCCGGGCGCGGCTGGGCTTCGATCTGCTGGCCCGCACCTGGACCGCCGTCGTGATCTTCGGGCTGCGGGAGGGGCCGCGCCGCCCCGGCGAGCTGCGCGAGGCCATCGGCGGCATCAGCGCCAAGGTCCTCAACGACACCCTGCGCCGCCTGGAGGACGACGGGCTGGTGGAGCGGCACCGGTACGCGGAGGCGCCGCCCCGGGTCGAGTACGGGCTGACCCCGCTCGGAGAGACCCTGCTGGGGCCGATCGAGGCGCTCGGCGCCTGGTCGGTGGAGTACGGGGACGCGGTCGTCGAAGCCCAGGAGCGGGCCGAGCGGCGGCGGGGGCGGTAGCCCCGGCCTGGTGGTCCGGACTGGTCGCCCGAAACCTGGGCCGGCCTGGTAGCCCCACCACCTGCGCCACCGATCCCGTACGCCCGGGAACGGAGTCCCACTGGACTACATACCGACTGGTCGGCATCATGAGGCGGGACGGACGGTCCGCCGTTCCCCGCATACGAGTACGAGAGAGGTTCGATGAACGCAGGCAATCCCCCAGGGCTCGACCTCGAACGGCTCCGCGCCCACCTCGACCGCGAACGCGCGGGGCTGGTGCGCGGGCCGCTGAGTGCCGAGCTGATCGAAGGCGGCCGCTCGAATCTCACCTACACCGTCACCGACGGCACGTCCCGCTGGGTGGTCCGCCGTCCGCCGCTGGGCCATGTGCTCGCCACCGCCCATGACATGGCGCGGGAGCACCGGGTGATCAGCGCCCTGCACCCGACGGCCGTGCCGGTGCCGGAGCCGGTGCTGCTGTGCCAGGACGAATCGGTCATCGGATCGCCCTTCTACGTCATGGAGTTCGTCGAGGGCACCCCGTACCGCACCGCCGAGCAGCTCGCCGGCATCGGCCCGGAGCGCACCCGGGCGGTCGTCCTCTCCCTCGTGGACACGCTCGTGACGCTGCACTCCGTGGACCCGGCCGAGGTCGGGCTCGGCGACTTCGGGCGCCCGGAGGGGTTCCTGGAGCGGCAGCTGCGCCGCTGGGGCAAGCAGCTCGCCGCCTCGCGCAGCCGGGAGCTGGCCGGGATCGACGAGCTGCACACCCGGCTCGCCAAGGCGCTCCCGTCCTCCCCCGCGCCCACGGTCGTCCACGGCGACTACCGCCTCGACAACGTCCTGGTGAACGCCGACGACCGGATCACGGCGATCCTCGACTGGGAGATGTCCACGCTCGGCGATCCACTGACCGACCTCGGACTGATCGTGATGTACAGCGGTCATCCGCAGCTCGCCGACTCCCCCATCTCCTCCACCCGGGGCGCCCCCGGCCACCCCTCCACGGACGAGCTGATCCAGCGCTACGCCGAGGGTTCGGGACGCGATGTCGGCGGCGTCTCCTGGTACACCGCCTTCGCCTACTTCAAGCTCGCGGTGATCCTCGAGGGCATCCACTACCGCTTCACCCTCGGCCAGACCGTCGGCGCGGGTTTCGACCGCATCGGCGACATCGTCCCCGCTTTCATCGACAGCGGCCTCACCACCCTCCAGGAGAGCTGATCCCGTCATGGACTTCGCATTCGACGCCCGGACCGAAGAACTCCGTGCCAAGCTGCTCGCCTTCATGGACGAGCACGTCCACCCGGCGGAGGCGGTCGTGGAGGAGCAGCGGGCCTCTCTGGACTCCCCGTGGCTCACCCCGCCGATCGTCGAGGAGCTCAAGGCCGAGGCCCGCCGCCAGGGGCTGTGGAACCTCTTCCTGCCCGACGCCGAGTACGGCGCGGGGCTGACCAATCTCCAGTACGCCCCGCTCGCGGAGATCACCGGCCGCAGCCCCCAACTGGCCCCCACCGCCCTGAACTGCGCCGCCCCGGACACCGGCAACATGGAGGTGCTCGCCCAGTTCGGCGACGAGCGGCAGCGCAAGCAGTGGCTGGAGCCGCTGCTCGCGGGCGAGATCCGGTCGGCCTTCGCGATGACCGAGCCCGAGGTCGCCTCGTCCGACGCGAGCAACATCGAGACCCGGATCGAGCGCGACGGCGACGAGTACGTCATCACCGGGCGCAAGTGGTACATCTCCGGGGCGATGAACCCCGACTGCAAGATCTTCATCGTGATGGGCAAGACCGACCCGGAGGGCGCCGATGTGCGCCGCCAGCAGTCGATGGTGCTGGTGCCGCGCGACACCCCGGGCGTCGAGGTGCGGCGGGCGATGCGGGTGTACGGATACGAGGACCACTACCACGGCGGCCACGCCGAGGTGGTCTTCGACCGGGCGCGGGTGCCGGTGAGCAACCTCATCGGCGAGGAGGGCGGCGGTTTCGCCATCGCCCAGGCCCGTCTCGGCCCCGGCCGGATCCACCACTGCATGCGGCTGATCGGCATGGCCGAGCGCGGTATCGAGCTGATGTGCCGACGGGCCGTGGACCGTACGGCCTTCGGCAAGGCGCTCGCCCAGCAGGGCCAGGTCCATGAGTGGATCGCGGACGCGCGGGTGGCGGTCGAGCAGCTGCGGCTGCTGGTGCTGAAGACGGCCTGGCTGATGGACACGGTGGGCAATCGCGAGGCGCACACCGAGATCCAGGCCATCAAGATCGCGACTCCGCGCACGGTGGTGGAAATCCTGGACCGGGCGGTGCAGTTGCACGGCGCGGGTGGGGTGAGCCAGGACTTTCCGCTGGCCGAGCTGTGGGCTGCCGCGCGTACGCTTCGGCTGGCCGATGGTCCGGACGAGGTGCATCAGCGGTCGCTGGCGCGGCGGGAGCTGAAGCGGTACGTGTAAGCGGGGCGGTGGCGGGGTTTGTTCCCCACCCCGCCCCTTCCTGTAACCGGGGGGCACCCCCGGCCCCCACCGCAGGGGCTCCGCCCCCGCACCCCCGCCGGGGCTCCGCCCCGGACCCCGCTCCTCAAGCGCCGGAGAGGCTGGAAGATGCTCCCCCCAGCTACCGCTGGGAGGTGCCCCCTGGACGGGCTGGAATTTCCAGCCCGTCCGGCGCTTGAGGACGCTTACGGCCGCAGCGCGCGCATCAGGAGGTCGGCCAGGTGGTCGGCGACCTCCTGGGGGGCCCAGCGGCCACCGGGGCGGTACCAGGTGCCCAGGTGGTGGACCGAGCCGAAGTGGTAGTCCACCACCAGGTCCGCCGGGGTCCGGGAGCTGAACACCCCGGCCCGCTGTCCCTCCTCGATCAGCGCGCGGAACCGCTCGTGGTAGCGGCGCCGCTCGGCGCGCACCTGCTTGTGCTTCTCCGGGCTGAGTTGGTGCATCGACCGGAAGAAGATGGTCGCGTCGTCGAGGTTCTCGATGGTGGTCACCACGACATCGGCCGCAGCGTCCCGCAGCCGCGTCTCCACCGGCGCGTCGGCGTCCGCGAAGGCGTCCAGCCGCTCCTGCTGGAGCCGGAGCACCCGGCCGTAGATCTCGTGGAGCAGATCGTCCTTGGAGCCGAAGTAGTGGTAGAGCGCGCCCTTCGTGACGCCCGCCGCCTCGACGATCTCCTGTACGGACGTCCGGTCGTAGCCCCGCTCCGCGAAGAGGCGGGTGGCAGCGGCCAGCAGCCGCTGTGGCACCGGCTGTCCGTCACCGTCCGTCGCTCTGGCCATGGTCGCCACCCGTTCTCTTCCTCTTCTCTCTCATCCTCGCAGTTCCCGCCGGAGGATCTTGCCACTGGTCGTCTTCGGCAGCTCGGGCAGGATCTCCACCTCGCGGGGGTACTTGTACGCGGCCAGCCGCTCCGCACAGTACGCGGCCAGCTCGTCCGGTGTGACCTCGGCCCCTGATCGGAGGCTCACATACGCCTTGACCGTCTCGCCGCGGTACGCGTCGGGTTTGCCGACGACCGCCGCCTCCCGCACGGCGGGGTGAGTGTAGAGCACGTCCTCGACCTCACGCGGCCACACCTTGAACCCCGAGGCGTTGATCATGTCCTTCTTGCGGTCGACCACGTACAGCCAGCCGCCCTCGTCCATGAAACCGATGTCGCCGGTGCGCAGTTCCCCGTCGGGGAGGGCGGCCGCGGTCGCCTCCGGGCGCCGCCAGTAGCCGGGCACCACCATCGGGCCGCGGACGACGATCTCGCCCTGCTCGCCGAACGGCACGTCCCGGCCCTCGTCGTCCGTGATGCGCACGACGGTGTCGGGGCCGGGGACGCCGACGGCGAGGGTGCCGGACACCGGGTCGACGGGGGCGCGGACCCCGGGCGGGACGCTGGCGCAGGGCGCGGTGCACTCGGTGAGCCCGTAACCGTTGTGCAGATACGGGCCGAAGCCGGTCTGGAACCGCTCGACCAGCGCGGGCGGCAGCGGCGCGCCGCCGGAGGAGATGATCCGGAAGGACGAGAAGTGGTCGCGGGTGGCCCGGGGGTGGGCCATCAGCGCCATGAAGGCGGTGGAGGGGCCCACGGTGTAGAGGGGGCGGTGCTCGGCGAAGGCGTCGAGGACGACGCCGGTCTCGAAGCGGTAGGCCAGGGCCAGGGTGCCGGCTCCGGACATGCACGCGCACAGCTCGCAGACCATGCCGGTGATGTGGAACAGCGGGGCCAGCGCGAAGAGCGTCGAACCGGTGGGCAGCTCATGGAGGATGTGCTGCCGGTCGGCGTTGTAGGAGATGTTGCCGTGGGTGTTGGTGGCGCCCTTGGGGGTGCCGCTGGTCCCGGAGGTGTAGCTGATCAGCGCGATGTCATCGAGGCCCGGGGCGGGGACGGACGGCGGGCGGGCCCCGGCGCGGGCGACGGCGAGGAGGTCCTCGGTGTCCTGGGGGACCGGGATGGGCCGGTCGCGCAGCACCCGCTCGTCATCGCGGGTCTGGAGGTCGCGGGCGTCGGCGGTGAGCGCGATGCGCACCGGGGACGCGGCGGCCGTCTCGCGTATGTAGTCCTCCCAGCCGTGGCGGGAGCAGACCAGGGCGCTCACCTCGGCGTCGCCGAGGATGTGCGCGAGCTCGGCGCCCTTGTACATGGGGTTGACCGGGACGACCGTGCCGCCCGCCTTCCACGCCCCCAGCAGCGCGAGCACGAAGTGCGGGGTGTTCTGGAGCATGATCGCGACGCGGTCGCCGGGCCGGAAGCCGCGCTCGGCGAGATGACCGGCTATGCCGTCGGAGAGCTCGTCGGTCTCCCGGTAGGTCAGCCGTCCGTCGAAGTAGGCGAGCGCCGGATGGTCGGGGGCGGTGCGCACCGCGTCCCGGAACGCGTGCAGCGGACTCGGCCGCGGGATGATCCTCTGGCGCTGTTTCTCAGTGAGCTGAGCGAGCCATGGCTGGTCCTGGTACGTCGTCATCGGGGCGGCCCTGTCTGGACGGGGGTGAGGGTGGTGGGCGGAGGGATACGCAAGATACGGGAGCGACCGGGCGCGGGGTCAGCCCGCCCCGGACGCCGCCTCGAGCCCTTCGAGCTTGCGCTGCAGCTTGTTGATGCCGCCCAGCCAGCGGTCGGTGTCACCGGCGCGGGAGGCGTAGTGGCGGGCCACCTCGGGGTGCGGGAGGATCAGGAAGCGCTCCTCGTCGATGCCCGCGAGGACGGCGTCGGCCACCTGCTCGGGCTCGATCGCGGTGGGCGCCAGCACCAGCTCCCCGGCGGTCCCGGAGGCGGTGAGCATGTCGGTGCGCACCCCCTGCGGGCAGACGGCGTGGACGCCGATGCCGCGGTGGCGGTAGGTGGCCGAGAGCCATTCGGCGAAGGCGAGCGCGGCGTGCTTGGAGACGGCGTACGGCGCCGAGCCGATCATGGTGAGGATCCCGGCGGCGGAGACGGTGGCCACGAAGCGGCCGCTGCCGCGCTCCAGCCACTCGGGCAGCAGCTCCCGGGCGGCCCGCACATGGGCCATCACATTGACGTCCCAGGACTGCTGCCACAGCGCCTCGTCGGCCTCGGGGCCGCCGTCGTGGCCGACGCCCGCGTTGGCGCAGAAGATGTCGATGGCGCCGCCCAGCGCCTCGCGCGCCGCGGGTACGACACCGGAGGCGTCCCCGGGGACCGGGATCCCGCCGATCTCCCCGGCGACGGCGGCGGCCTTGGCGGCGTCGAGATCGTTGACCACGACCTGGGCGCCCTCGGCGGCGAAGCGCCGGGCGAGGGCGGCGCCGATGCCGCCGCCCGCTCCGGTGACCACTACACGCGCCCCACGCACGGTACCCACGATTCGCAGCTCCTCGGATCGGCTCGGCTCGACTTCGATCGGCTTCCGCCCGGCTCGGCTCCTGCCCGGCTCGGCTTCCGCCCAGCGCAGACTAACCAGTCGGTATGTGCCAACGGAAGGGGCACATCCGCCACCTCACGGACGGCCGAGGGGTTACCCGCCGACGGCGGGCGGGTTACCGGCCGGGGCGTTCCTTGCGCATGACGCTGCGCCACCGCGCGTTCTCCCCGGCGAGCGCGCTCCACAGCACATTGAGCGGATGGCCGGCGTCCTGCGCGGTGCGCTCCCCGGCCCGTACGAACACCCCGACCAGCACTTCCAGCTCCGGCCCCATGCCGTCGGCCAGCTCCAGGGTGCGCAGCCCGGCCCCGGCCCGGATCCGTCCGTCGGCCACCGCGTCGCCGATGCCCTCGGTGACCAGCACACAGCCGCGCAGCACCCCGGAGGAGAGCAGCTCAAGACCGTACTGCACGGTGTCGATCTCGGCGGCGATGTGCAGCTCCTGGCGGTAGCGGGCGCCGAACCAGCCGCGCAGGAAGCCGGGTATGAGGCCGTCGGCCGAGACCGCGAGCGGCAGCCGGGGCAGCTCGCTCACCGGGACCGAGGGCCCGGGCAGCTCCTCGGCGTCGAGGTTGGTGACCAGGGAAAGGCCGCTGCGCCGCCACTCCATCACCTCGAAGCCGTCGAGCCGGCCGTCGTGGCCCGCCGTGGTGAGGACGCTGCCGCAGACCAGGTCGAGCTCCTTGGCGTCGAGCCGCTGGAGCAGATCCCGGGTGCGCACATGCTCGACCTTGAGCTCGACGCCCCGGCCGTCGAATTCCTCGGTGACCAACTCCACGGCATTCAGCAGAAAGCCGAGGGTGTAACGGGTCGAGCCGACCACGAGCCGGCTGCCGAGCCGGCGGCGGCAGTCGTGCAGCCCCTCCCGCCAGTCCTCCAGGGTGCCGCGCGCGAGTCCGGCGAGCGACTCCCCGGTCGCGGTGAAGAGCACATTCTGGCTGCGTCCCCGTTTGACCACCAGCGGCTCTCCGCACAGTGCGCCAAAGTTCCGGTTCAGGGTGTCCAGTTGTTTCTGCACACTGGACTGCTCCCGCCCCAGTAGCCGGGCGGCGCCCAGCGCGGTGCCCGCCTCATGGACCGCGAGCAACGTCCTGAGCTGGTCCATCGTGGTGTCCAGCAGCGCCGTCGGGTACTGCCATCGATCCTTTAAGGGCATTCCGGCCTTCCGCTCGAAGAGTATTCGGCACCCCAATGACGTTTCCGTTCGCAGCATAGTGCAGCGCCTTGTCATGAACTGATCCCGAGAACAGCGGCGATATTCTTCCGATGGATATTCGGGAATTCCCTATCGCCGGATGGTGACGGAGCCCGGCATTCCAGGTTCCGCCCGTCCCATTCCGGGTAAGTCGAACGGCTGGCCGATTGTCCGACGGCGACCGTATGCGTGTCGTATGGCCAGCGGTCCGGGCAGTTGGGACGATGCACGCACATCGGACCATCCGAGGGGAAAGAACGATGACGGGGATGAGCGTAAGGCCGTACTGGGAGCTGAGATTCGACGCGGACGGGGACGTCGACACCCGGCAGCGGGACCGGCTGCTGGAACAGGCCGCTCAGCAGGAGCTCACCGATCTGGTGGTGTTCTCGCACGGCTGGAACAACACCCGGACGATGGCCACACGACTGTACGACCGCTTCTTCGCGCCCTTCCCGGGGCTGCTCGGCGAGGCGGGCCCGGCGCGGCCGGGCTATGTGGGAGTGGTGTGGCCGTCGATGCGGTTCGCCGACGAGTCGCTCGGGGGTTTACCCCGGGAACAGGCGCCCGGCGCGCCCCCGGGGCTGGACGCGGAGACCCACCGGGCGCTGGACGCGGTCTTCCCGGGGCGGCAGCAGATCGTGGCGCGCCTCGCGGAGCTGCTGGCCGAGCGGCCGGAACGGCCGGTGGCGCTGGACGAGTTCGCGGTGCTGGTGCGCGGTCTTGTGCGGGTCCGCGGGATGTCCGGCGGCGCGGGGGACGCGGCGGACACGGACGCGGAGGCGGACGAGGACGGCGTACCGGCGATGTTCGGGGAGGACGTGACGGAGGTCTGTGAGCGGTTCGCCGCCGCGCTCACCGAGGCGCGCGGGAAGACCGACGCCGAGGACCGCGCCGTCTTCGACAGCGGGCTCGGCGGGCTCTGGGACGGGGCGCACGAGCTGCTGCGCCAGGGGACGTACTACGTGATGAAGCGGCGGGCCGGCACGGTCGGGCGCGAGGGCCTCGGTCCGGTGCTCGGCGCCCTCGCGGCCCTCCGGCCCGCGCCGCGGCTCCATCTGGTCGGCCACAGCTTCGGCGGCCGGCTGGTGTCGTTCGCGCTGACCGGGCTGCCGGAGGGCGCCGCGGTGGCATCGGTGACCCTGCTCCAGGGGGCGTTCTCGCATTACGCCTTCGCCGGGCGGCTGCCGCACGCCGCCGACCGCGGCGGGGTGCTGCACGACGCCACGCACCGGGTCAGCGGGCCCGTGGTGTCCTGCCATTCGCGCCATGACACCGCGCTGGGGCTGCTGTACCCGGTGGCGTCGCGGGTGTCCTGGGACGATGCCTCGCTGCTGCCGGGCGACATCCGCTGGGGGGCGATCGGGTACGACGGCGTCCAGGCGGTGGAGGGCTGCCCGCGGCTGGAGCTGGCCGAGGCGCTGGACGGCCCGTTCCCGGCCGGGGGCTGTGTGAGCGTCGATGTCTCGGAGGTGGTCCGGCACGGTGTGCCGCCGGCCGGGGCGCACAGCGACATCTGCCATGAGGAGCTGGCCCGGGTGGTGCTGCGCGCGGGCCGGATCGGAGAGGGGTAGCGGACCGGGGCGGGGCCCCGCCGGGTGCGAGGCCCCGCCCCTCATGGCCTCAGCGGTGCGCCGGGAACTCCACGACCTGCTGGAAGGTGGGCCGGTTCTGCCAGCTGATCTTGTCGTGGGTGAGCCCGCCGACCGGCCGGTGGATGATGGCGTCCGCGCACCACTGGTCGCCCGCCGAGCAGTTGTCGTCCCCGGGGTAGACCTGGGCGGCGGTCTTGCCCACGGCCGTCTTCAGGCCGGCCAGCAGGGCGTCACGGCAGGCGCTGAGCTGCCCGCCGCCGCAGTACGGGCGGGCCAGCGGGCCCTTGACGTCCTCGCCGAGGACCGTGCGCAGATCCTTGTCGACATAGGACCACCAGCCGTACTGGAACGAGGACCCGGCGTGCGAGCCGGTGGGGCCGTGTCCGGCCGAGGGCGATTCGTCGACGGTCAGATTGGTGCGCAGCGCGTCATAGAGCCTGTCGCCCAGGCCGGACTTGAACTCGGCCTCGACCAGCAGCGGCCACCAGGCGTCCATGATCCGTACCGCCTCGGCATGCCCGTAGGTGTGCGAGCCGGCGCTGGTCTCACGGCGCTGTGAGCCCGCCGACTGCCAGGAGTCCAGCCGCTGTACGGCCGCGGCAAGCTGGGGGTCGTCGATGGGCTGGGAGCGCACCACCTTCAGCAGCTCCGGCAGCACGTCCTCGCCGCGCAGATCGGTGACGGCGGCCTCGGCCATCGCCCGGGTGAGCGCGGAGCGGGTGACACCGCCCTTGCGGACCAGGGCGCGCACCCGGTCGTCGAGGAGATTGCCGCGGTGCACCGAGCCGTTGCCGAAGCCGGCCGCGCTGTAGTCCTTGGCCAGCTTGTTGTTCCAGCTGATGTAGTAGTCCTGGTCGACGGACTGGGGGTGTTCGGCGGGCGGGGTGGTGGCCGCGGTGTTGTCCTTCGGGTCGAAGTCCCGCCACTCATAGGCGGTTTCGGCCCTCACCGGCAGCGAGGAGTCGACGTCCGCGGCGCGCACCGGGTTGAGCCCGCTGTTGTAGTACCCGGTCTGGCGGGAGTCGGCGTAGAACCAGTTGAAGGTGTAGTTGATGTGCTGCGCCGCGCTCTGGAAGGACTTGGCGTCGGTCACATAGCCGGGGTCGTTGAGCATCTGGAAGCCGATGATGGAGTCGGCCTCGTGGCGGTAGGTGGAGCGCAGCATGGTGTAGGCCACCGGTTTGCCGCCGACGGTCGCGCGGTGGGTCACCAGCCCGTACTTGGTGCGGTAGACCTGCATCCGGTACGAGCCGGCGGCGGTGGAGTCGGCGAGGGTGGGCTTCCAGGCGTTGCGCCGCTCCAGCTTGTCCATCGGCACACAGTCGCCGCGATAGCGGTAGTACGTGGAGTCCTTGGACGGCGCGGAGCCGTCCGGGGAGCACAGCTCGACCGCGTAGGTGTCGGTGATGTCCTGGGCGGAGGTGGTGGCGCTCCAGGCGTAGTCCTGGCCCCGGCCGAGCTGGACGTACATCCCGACCCCCGCGAAGGAGGCGCCGCGGGCGCTGATCCCCGGGCCCTGGATCTCCTGGAGCATCAGGAGCTGCGGGGCGAAGTAGCCGGTCTGGGGGCCGAAGACGGCCACCGGGTGGCCGCTCGCGGTGTACTTGCCGGAGACCACGAGCGCGTTGGACATGCCCTTCTTACGGCTGAACAGATCGCGGGGCAGCACGCCGTCGTCGTAGATGCCGCGCAGCGGCTCCAGCGACGGCTTGGGGGGCTTGACCTGGGTGCGGGCCTTGGCGCGGGCCTTGGTGGCGGCGCCCTCGCGGTCGTAGACGAGCTGTTCGGGGGTGACCGAGCCGGCGTCGGGCAGGGCGGTGCCCTGAGCATGCGCGGGCTTCCCGGCGTACGGGAAGCTGCCGTCGCGTACGGTCAGCACCGCCTCCGGGTCGTTGCGCTCCCGGAAGGACTCCCACACCTTGGTGCCCTCGGCGAGGCCGTACTTCTGCTGGGCGGCGAGCAGCGAGAGCGCGCCCTCCACCTCACCGCCCCCGCCGTTGCCGAAGAGCGCGCCGACGACGGAGGCGAGGGCGATCAGGTCGGTGAGTTTGAACGGCTGGATCTCACCGGCGTTGGTGATCGCGTCGATATGGCCGGTGAGCACGTACTCCCCGGGGAAGTACCGGCCGTCCTTGGACTTCTTGGCGTAGGCGTTGATGCCGTCGACATACGCCTGGGCGTCGGCCAGCGCCTGGCGGCCGCGCTCTCCGCCGTGGGCGAGGATGTAGTCGATCTGCGCCTGGTAGTCCTCTTCGGTGTACGGCGCCTGGCGGAAGAAGTCCTGCTCCAGGCCCTGGTTGGCGGGGGCGCCGCCGGCGAAGGGGGTCAGCTCGCCGCGGCCCACGTGACGGAAGAGGTCCATCAGCCACAGCCGGTCCTGGGCGGCGGCGTATCCGGCGCCGAACTCGGTGCCCTCGCGGGTGGTGCCCTGGATGTGCGGGACGCCGGTCTTCTTGTCGCGGGTGATCGTGACGTCGTCGCGCGGCTTGGTCACCGAGGCGACCTGGTCGGCGGGGACTCCGAAGGAGGAGTCGTTGAAGAAGCTGTTCAGCTTGTCGTCGGTGAGGGTGGGGTAGCCGCTCGCCAGGTTGCCGTACGGGCCGAGCTGGTCGGCGCTGTGCTCGGGATGGGTGCCCAGCACCCGGTTGGCGAGGATGTCGGCGAGGGTGGCGTTGCCGGTGGCGCCCGGCGGGAGGATGTCGGAGCACTGGCCCCGGCAGTAGTCGGTGGCGGCCGCCGGGGCGGGCTCCGCCCGGGCCGGCTGGGGCACCGGGGCCGCGAGGGCGATGCCGAGGCCGAGCGCGGCGGCCGCGGCGAGCACGGTACTGGTGAGCTTGCGGGTCCTGGTGGGCCTGGGGGTTCGTCGTCGCATGTGCGCTCCTCCCGATTGCCGTCGGACGGAGGTTACCGGCGGTATTAGCGAGCCGGAAGATGAGCGGGCGTCAACTTCTTTCCGCTTGGGGACGGATGAGGACTGCCCGCGAAGATCCAGGGAATTCGATGGATCCGGATCGCGCTGCGTTACGTCCATTCGACAACGAGTCGGGTCCGCAATCGCGGAGGTGGTAGGAAGTGGCCGGTTTCAGAGCACTCGCCCGAGAGGTTCGCAATCCACGCAGACACATCACCGCTCGGCGCACATCGCTGCGCAAATGCCTGGAACGGTTCGCGCCGTACGGGCACCGGGCGACCTGGCACCATCTGTGCACCCGCTCCGGGATCACCCCGGAGGATCGCAGGCCGGACCCCCTACGGCTGCTCACCGCCCTTGAGGAGCTCGAGGAGGCCCGCACCCTGTGGCTCGCGTACGAGGCGGACTTCGCCGCCCGGCGCAGGCAGGAGAAACTTCTCGGCATCCGGCAGCCGAGCGCTGTCGACGACTGGCATCTGCGCACCTGGGGCGGATGCGACATCATTCCCTGCGAGAGCCCCTCGGCCCATCCCGACGACCGCCTCGCGGATGTGCTGCGACGGCTGATCGCGGCGATGGAGTCGGGCCCGGGGGCGGCCTGCCCGGTGTGCGCGCGGGCGGGCCTGGTCTGGCGCGAGGACCTGGACCGCTACCCCTCGGCCGGGCCGGTCTGCGCGGACTGCGGCATCGTGGTGCCGCTGCCGCTGCTGACCACCGAAGCCCTGGCGGCGGCCCGGCGCGCGGTCCGGATGAGCCGGTACGCCACCGTATGACACCCGGCCGCCCCGGCCGGGAGCGCGCTCGTCGGAGCCTTTGAGCACCGGACGACCGGCGAGCGCGCCGGAATCACCTGAGACTGCCGTCGATCGCTGACGCATGCCGATGGCCGCGTCGGCGCGGGCCGCGTTGACAGCGCCCAGGTCAGCCAAGCATGCTGAGCAGTCGCTTAGTGAGTGGTTGCCCGGGAGGCACGCATGGCAGAGCCCAGGATCTTCACCTCGCCCGATGAACTGCGGTCCGCGGTCGGCGAGGAACTCGGCCCCAGCGACTGGCTGGAGATCGACCAGAAGCGCATCGATCTGTTCGCCGACGCGACCGGCGACCACCAGTGGATCCATGTGGACCCGGAGAAGGCGGCCGCCGGTCCATTCGGCACCACGATCGCGCACGGCTATCTGACGCTGTCCCTGCTGCCGTCGTTCACCCCGCGGCTGCTGCGGGTCGAGGGTGTGCGGATGGGCATCAACTACGGGGTCAACAAGGTCCGCTTCCCCTCCCCCGTGCCGGTCGGCTCCCGGCTGCGCGCCACCGGCCGGATCGTGGAGGTGGCCGAGGTCAAGGACGGCGTGCAGATGACGCTGACGGTGACCGTGGAGCGGGAGGGCGGCGACAAGCCGGTGTGCGTGGCGGAGTCGGTCGTCCGCTTCTACGGCTGACGGCCCTGACCGCCGCCGGCCCCCACCATGCGCAGCACCAGACCCGCGTAGAGGTCGCCGACCTCGTCGGGGGTGCTGCGCCCGCCGGCGTTGAACCAGCGGGCGACGTCGATGCACAGGGACAGCACCGCGACCGTGGTGCCGCGGACGTCGGGGACGTCGAAGACGCCCGCCTTCACCCCGTCCTCGATGATCGAGCGCACCGCCCCGTCCGTGGCCTTGCGGACCGCGATGACCTCGGCGTGGTGCTCCTCCGCGAGCGCGCCGAGCTCGTACTGCACCACGCGCGCGGTCGTGTGGTGCTCGGCGTGCCAGCGGACGAAGGCGCGGACGGCGTCGGCCAGCCGCTCGGCGGGGGTGCCCTCGCTGTCCCGCGCCCGCTCCACGATCGTCAGGGCCCGCTCATGGCCGACCTTGCTGATCTGGTAGAGCAGCTCTTCCTTGGTCTTGTAGTGGATGTAGAGGGCGGCCGGGCTCATTCCGGCGCGGCTGGCGATGTCCCGGGTGGTGGTGGCGTGGTAGCCACGCTCCGCGAAGGCGTGCACGGCGGCGCTCACCAGCCGCCGGGCGGCGTCGGGGGTGATGTCGCCCCAGGGCTCGGCCTTGCCTCCGGTGTTCTTCGGCTCCGCGTCCATGGCGCACACCCTACACGGAGAGTGAGCAAGCGCTTAGCCGAGGCCGCGGCGGACGCTCAGCGGGCCGCCGCCGTCTCGGTGCCCACCCGGCCGGGGAACTCCGCGCCCAGCAGCCGCAGCAGCGGGGTCGCCTTCACCGCCGTCTCCTCGAACTCCTCGTCCGGGTCGGACAGCGCCACGATCGCCCCGCCCACCCCGTAGCGGACCCGGTCCGGGGTGACCACCAGGGTGCGGATCACGATGCTCAGATCGCACGCCCCGGAGAGCGAGAAGTAGCCGATGGCGCCGGAGTACACCCCGCGCGGCCCGGCCTCCAGATCGTCGATGATCCGCATGGTGCGGATCTTGGGCGCGCCGGTCATCGACCCGCCGGGGAAGGCGGCGCGCACGCTCTCGACCGCGGAGCCGGACGGCCGCAGGGTGGCGCGTACGGTGCTGACCAGTTGATGGACCGTCGCATAGGTCTCGACGTCGAATATCCTGGGCACCCGCACCGAGCCGATCTCCGCGGTGCGGCCGAGGTCGTTGCGCACCAGATCGACGATCATCAGGTTCTCGGAGCGGTCCTTCTCGCTGGTGGCGAGGTCCACCCGCAGCAGCTCGTCCTCGGCCGGGGAGCCGCCGCGCGGCCGGGTGCCCTTGATCGGCTGGGACTCCACGGTGCCGTCCCGGAAGACCCGTACGAAGCGCTCGGGCGAGGTGCTCAGCACGGACAGCGGGCCGAAGCGGAGCAGGGCGGCGAACGGCGCGGGGCTGAGCCGGCGCAGATACTGGTACGCGGCCCACGGGTCCACCGGGCCGTCGGCCTCGGCCATGTTCGTCAGGCACACCTCGTAGGTCTCCCCCGCGGCGATCAGCTCCTGGCAGGTGGCGATCATCTCCAGGTAGCGCTCGCGGTCGTGGCGCAGCCGTACCTCGTCCGGGCCGGTGGTGAGCGGGGTGGGGCGGGGCTCCCGCCCGGCCAGCTCCGCCAGCCGGTCGGCGGTCTCGCGCAGCCATGCCCGGGCCTGCTCCTCGCCGCCCCGCTTCTCGCCCTCCTCCGCCAGGGCGAGGAGGTAGGTGGTCGAGGTCTCGTGGTCGAACACCACGGCGCGGTCCGCGAAGACCATCGCGGCGTCGGGCTCCGAGGAGCGGTGGGTCCGCTCGCCGCCGCATTCGGCCTTGAGCTCGTACCCGAGGTATCCGGTCCAGCCGAGGGCGAAGTCGAAGGGCAGCGCGGGCAGTTGGACCCGGGCGCCGCGCAGGTCGCGCTCGATCCAGGTCAGGAACTCCTCGTGCAGCACCTCGCGGGTGCCGCCCGCGGTGACGGTGACCGTGCCCGCCCAGGTGTCGGCGGTGGCCACCCGGGCCAGCGGCCCGGAGGCGTCCCCCATCATCGAGAACCGTCCGCGCTCGCCCCCGGTGGCGCTGCTGTCCAGCCAGAAGGCGTGTCCGTCGGCGCGGAAGAGCCGGTCGAAGACCACCTCGTCGGACCAGCGGGTGGGCAGGGTCTCCACCAGCACCCGCAGGGACCGCGGGGTGGCGCGCGGCGCGGCGGTAGGCTCGGCGCCGCCGCGCGGGGAGCGTGTGCCGCGCCGCCGCGCCGCCGGTTCCACTCCCCGGCGGGTCTGCCAGGACCGGGTGAGGTCGGCGAAGTTGCCCAGCAGCAGCCGGCCGTGCTCGGTGCAGATGGACTCGGGGTGGAACTGCACGCCCCACAGGGGCCGTTCGCGGTGGGCGATCCCCATCAGCACACCGTCCTCGGTCCAGGCGGTGGCCCGCAGCTCCTCGGGCAGGTCGGTGACGGTGAGCGAGTGGTAGCGGACGACGTCGAAGGGGCTGGGCAGTCCGGTGAAGAGGCCGGTGCCGTCGTGGGTCACCCGGGACAGCCGCCCGTGCCGGGGCTCCGGCGCCCGGACCACCCGGGCGCCGCTCAGCAGGCCCACCCCCTGGTGGCCCAGGCAGACGCCGAGCAGTGGCAGGGCGCCGTCGAGGACGATGTCGCGGCAGACGCCGAAGTCGGCCGCGCGCTCGGGGCTGCCGGGTCCGGGGGAGATGACGACGTTGTCGAAGTCCCGCAGCATCTCGGGCTTCCAGCCGGGGTCGTCGTGCCGGATCACCTCGGGCTCCTGGCCGCCCACCTCGGCCAGGTAGTGGAACAGGTTGTAGGTGAACGAGTCGTAGTTGTCTACCAGCAGCGTGCGCATCGAAACCTCGAACCTATCGGAACTTAAGGATGACCGGCACGGTTCACCCCGCGCGGAGCAGCGAGGTGAACGCGTGGACCGTTTCGGCGGCCTGCTCGGGGTTCAGCCGGGGGTCACAGGGGGACCGGAACCGGGGGAACGCGGCGGTCCCGGCGTCCGCGGCCTCCGCGACGCACTCGGTGACCGGTTCCGGCGTCAGCTCCAGGTGCAGCCCGCCGGGCCACTGACGGCGGTCCCGCAGGATCCGGTGGAACGCGGCCATCTCGTCGCGGATCGCCCACAGGGTTCTGGTCTTGTGACCGCTTCCGGAGCGGATGGTGTTGCCGTGCATGGGATCGCTCAGCCAGACCACCGGGATCCCGGTCTCCGCGACCGCCTCCACCAGCGGCGGCAGCAGCCGGCCGATCCGGTCCGCGCCCATGCGCACGATGAAGGCCAGCCGGCCGGGCCGGTGCTCGGGGTTGAGCAGCCGGGCCAGCTCCACGAGGTCCGCGGGGGTCGCGGAGGGCCCGACCTTGACGCCGACCGGGTTGCGGATCGAGACGGCCAGCCGGATGTGCGGTCCCGCGGGGTCCCTGGTCCGCTCGCCGATCCAGCCGAAGTGGAGGGAGGAGGCGAAGCCGCCGCCGTCGGCGGCCGCCCGGATCAGGGGCAATTCGTAGGGGAGCAGCAGCAGTTCATGGGAGGCGTGGATCCGCTCCGCGTCGTCGTGGGCCGTCTGTTCGTTCCGCATCGTGGACAGCACGGCGGCCGCGGTGTCGTAGGCGGTGAGCAGCCGGTCCGGGTCGGGGATCCGGGCGTGCGGATCGGCGGCGGCGCCGTTGACCGCGTCTCCCCGGTAGACGGGTAACCGGCTCCCGTCGGCGAGCATGTCGTACGGCGCCGATCTGGGCTTGGCGTACTGGCCCGCGATCCGGCCCATCGTCACCACCGGAAGGCCGAGACCGGTGCGGATCACCGTGGACAGCTCGCGCAGCTGCCCCAGTTTGCGCCGCACCACCCGCGGTGCGGCGTCGGTGAACAGCTCGGCGCAGTCCCCGCCCTGGAGGACGGCGGCCTCGCCGCGCTGCACCGCGGCCATCCGCCGGGTGAGCTGCTCGGTCTCCTCCGGGGGGATCAGCGCGGGGCGGCCGCTCAGGGCGTGCCGGATCTCCTCGAGCCGGTCCGGGTCGGGCCACGGCGGCTGCTGAGCGGTCACCTTCTCCGCGGTCGGGCCGGGAGCGGTCATGTAGGAAGCCTCCACTGGTCGGGCCGGACACATCCTGCTGAAGCGCCGAGGCGGCGCGGGACACCCGTGAGGACCCCCGAACCGGCGGGCCGGACGGGTCGACGGAACCGAGGAAACAGACGCATCCGCTCCCGATCGCAAAACCGCGACCAGCGGAGATAGAAATGATGGATATGCGTCCATCACTCCTTCGAGTGAATTCACTCGAAGAGTTACCAGCGGTTACTACCGGAATTTCCGGCTCAGAGCCCCCGTTGCGCAGTCGACGACACGGTCGATTCAACGCGGCAGGGAGCTTAGCAATGGGGTGTAACCGTAAGCGACAGTTCCGCCGATATTTCGGAATGTGACGAAGGTCACATACGCAAGACTTGCACTCAGACTCGCCTTCTATAGTGTTTTCGGCCTGCGCTTATCCGACGGGGGAACTGCATCGGACGGCGTAGAACTCACATGAGACTTACGGGGGTAAGTGAATGTCTCTTCCATCGCATCGTCTCCGAGCGCCGGCTTCCGGAGACCGTCCTTGACGCCCTGCCTCCCGGTAGTGGCTTTTTCGGCATTTCCCCAGGTCAGCAAGGCCATCACGGCTGTGTGAGCAATTGCTGACCGCTGGGCCGCCGATCCTTCGACAGCCATCCGAAAACGCCAGGACAAAGCCATGCCCGCCCTACGGCGACATGGCCGCACAGTGACGCGCCCATTCTCATCCGAAGCGCAAGCCGGCGTTGGAGCAATACGTCATGCACTTCAGCACGAAGACTTCCCAGTCCGACACGAGAGCGCCCCGCAAACGCGTCATCCTCGCCGAACCCCGA
This sequence comes from Streptomyces yongxingensis, assembly GCF_055597465.1. Classification (NCBI taxonomy): domain Bacteria; kingdom Bacillati; phylum Actinomycetota; class Actinomycetes; order Kitasatosporales; family Streptomycetaceae; genus Streptomyces; species Streptomyces yongxingensis. Next base: position 8,469,951 of record NZ_CM145717.1, on the reverse strand, counting down.
GGTTTCTGCGCGGGCGTCCGCCGCGCCATTGCCATGGTGGAGCGGGCGCTTGAGGTATACGGCCCGCCTATTTATGTTCGAAAACAGATCGTCCACAACCACTACGTCGTCAGCCTCCTGGAGCGCAAGGGCGCACGCTTCGTGGAATCGGAATACGACGTTCCCGAAGGGGCCGTGTGCCTCTTTTCCGCACACGGTGTGTCGCCCGCCGTCCGCGCCGGTGCGTCCACAAGAAATCTGCAGGTCATCGACGCCACCTGCCCACTGGTGGCCAAGGTGCACCAACAGGCGCGCCGGGTGGTCCGGGACGGCCGGGTACTGCTGCTCGTGGGGCACGCGGAACACGAGGAAACGGAAGGGACTCGCGGGGAGGCTCCGCGGGAGACCCTGGTCGTGGAGACCGTCGAGGACGTCGAACGGCTGGACCTGCCCCGGGACACCCCGGTGGCCTATCTGACCCAGACCACCCTGTCGGTCGACGAGACCGCCGGCATCGTCCGCGCCCTCACCGAGCGGTTCGACGACATCGCTGGCCCCGGGACCGACACCATCTGCTACGCCAGCCAGAACCGGCAGAACGGCATCAAGTCCCTCGCCCGGCAGGCCGATCTGGTGCTGGTGGTCGGCTCGGAGAACTCCAGCAACTCCCAGCGGATGGTCGATGTCGCCCGCGACGCCGGAACCCCCGCCCAACTGGTCCCGGACGTCTCCCGGCTGGACAGCGGCTGGCTGGAGGGCGTGACCACCGTCGGCGTCAGCTCCGGCGCCAGCGTCCCCGAAGCCCTCGTCCACCAACTCCTCGACCGGCTGGCCGAGTTCGGCCATGACCAGGTCGACATCGAGTCCACGGCCGTCGAGGACGTGGTCTTCTCCATGCCCCTGCAGCTCACCGACGGCATCCGGTCCGACGACCGGGAACGGCTCGACGACGCCTGGTCGAAGGTCCCATCGGACGCACCGGCCGGAACCCCTAGGAGGACGAAGTGACGGTCCATACGATGGCGACCCCCCGCCCCGCCTCGGCCCCGGCCACCACCGCCCGCCGGACGCTGACGAGCCTGCTGCCCCGGGTCGAGGAGCGGCTGCACTCCTTCCTGTCCGCCGAGTACGAGCGCTGGCACGGTCTCGACCCCCGCTCCAGCGTCCCCATCGACGCGATCGCCGACCTGGTCAACGCGGGCGGCAAGCGCATGCGCCCGGCGTTCTGCCTGAGCGGCTATCTGGCCGCCGGCGGCGATCCGGAGGACGGCCGGGTCATCCCCGTCGCCGCCGCGCTGGAGCTGCTGCACGCCTGTGCGCTGATCCACGACGATGTGATGGACGAGTCCGCGGTGCGCCGTGGCGCGCCGACCGTGCACACCAGCCAGGCCGTGCTGCACCGCGAGCGCGGATGGCGGGGCACGGCGGAGCGCTTCGGGGAGAACGTGGCGATCCTCGCGGGCGATCTGGCCCTGGTCTACTCCGACGAGATCATGGCCGAGGTGGAGCCCGCGGTGGCCGCCGAGTGGCATCTGCTGCGCTCGGAGCTGATCGTCGGCCAGTACATGGACGTGGCGGCGTCCGTGGAATTCGAGCCGGACCCGGAGACCTCGCGGTGGATCGCCATCGCCAAGTCCGGCCGCTACACCATCCACCGCCCGCTGGTCCTGGGCGCCGCGGTGGCCGGCCGCGCCGACGCGGCGCCGGCCTTCGAGAGTTACGGGGCCGCGCTCGGTGAGGCGTTCCAGCTCCGGGACGACCTCCTGGACGCCTTCGGGGACGCCGAGGTCACCGGCAAGCCGAGCGGCCTGGACTTCGAGCAGCACAAGATGACGCTGCTGATGGCCCTGGCCATCCAGCGCGACGCGCACATCCGCGAGCTGGTGCCCGCTCGGCTGCGGGGCGCCGACCACCTGCGGGAGCTGCTGATCGAGACGGGTGTGCGCGACGACGTCGAGAAGCACATCGACGGGCTCGTCGAGCGGGCCTGCCGCGCCATCGCCGAGGCCCCGCTGGAGCCGGAGTGGCGGGAGGAACTGGCCGCCATGGCCCACGAGGTCGCCTACCGGAGCGCCTGAGGCCACCGATGGACACCGACAGCGACCGCACCCGGCGGCACCGAAGCTTCAGGGAGCAAGCCCGGATGACACTGCTGGAGACCATCCACGATCCCGCCGACATCAAGCACCTGGACGCCGGCCAGCTCACCGAACTCGCCCGTGAGATCAGGCACTTCCTCATCGACAAGGTGCTGCGGACCGGCGGGCACCTGGGGCCCAATCTGGGCACCGTCGAACTCACCATCGCCCTGCACCGCGTCTTCGACTCCCCCAGGGACCGCATCCTGTGGGACACCGGGCACCAGGCGTATGTGCACAAGATCCTGACCGGCCGCCGGGAGGGCTTCGACCGGCTCCGGCAGAAAGGGGGCCTGTCCGGTTACCCCAGCCGGGCGGAGTCCGAGCACGACACCATCGAGAACAGCCACGCCTCCACCGTGCTGTCCTACGCCGACGGCCTCGCCAAGGGGTTCCGGCTGCGGGGCGAGACCGACCGCGCGGTGGTGGCCGTCATCGGGGACGGGGCGCTGACCGGCGGCATGGCCTGGGAGGCGCTGAACAACATCTCCGGCGCCCCCGACCGTCCCGTCGTCATCGTGGTGAACGACAACGGCCGTTCCTACGCGCCCACCACGGGCGGCCTCGCCACCTATCTGGCGGGCCTGCGCACCTCCCCCGACTACGAGCGGTTCCTGGAGTGGTCCAAGCACCAGTTGCGGCAGACCCCGAAGCTCTACGAGGCGCTGCACGCGGTCAAGGCGGGGCTGAAGGACATGCTGGCCCCGCAGGGCCTCTTCGCCGACCTGGGCCTGAAGTACCTCGGGCCGGTCGACGGACACGACATCGCGGCGGTGGAGGCCGCCCTGCGGCAGGCCGCCGGGTTCGGCGGGCCGGTCGTGGTGCACTGTCTGACCCGTAAGGGCCACGGCTACCGGCGCGCGGAGGACGACGAGCGCGACCACCACCACGCGGTCGGCGTCAGCGACCCGGCCACCGGCGAACCGCTGGGTTCCCCGGGCCCGTCCTGGACCTCGGTCTTCGGCGCGGAGCTGGTCGCGATCGGCCGTGAGCGCCCCGAGGTGGTGGCGGTGACGGCGGCGATGCTCCAGCCCACCGGGCTCGCGGCGTACGCCGAGGAGTTCCCCGACCGGGTCTTCGACGTCGGCATCGCCGAGCAGCACGCGGTCACCTCGGCCGCGGGGCTCGCCATGGCGGGGATGGTGCCGGTGGTGGCCGTGTACTCCACGTTCCTGGGCCGCGGCTTCGACCAACTGCTGATGGATGTGGCGATGCACTCCTGCCCGGTGGTGTTCGTCCTGGACCGGGCCGGGGTCACCGGCGACGACGGGGCCTCCCACAACGGCATGTGGGATCTGTCGGTGCTCGGGATCGTGCCCGGCCTGCGGGTCGCGGCGCCCCGCGACGGAGCCTCCCTGCGCAGCGCGCTGCGCGAGGCGGTGGCGCTCACCGACGGCCCCAGCGCCATCCGGTTCCCCAAGGGCCCGGTGGGGCCCGACATCCCCGCCGTCGACCAGCACGACGGCATCGATGTGCTGCACCGCTCCCCCGGCGACGACGTCCTGCTGGTGTCCGTGGGCGCCATGGCCGCGACGGCGTGCGAGGCGGCGCACCGGCTCACCGAGGAGGGCCTGGGCGTCACCGTGGTGGACCCCGGCTGGCTCAAACCGGTCAGCCCGTCCCTGATCAAGCTGGCGGAGCAGTACCGGCTCGTGGTGACCGTCGAGGACAACCTGCGCGTGGGCGGCTACGGCTCCCTGCTCGCCCAGGAGTTGCGCGACGCCGGTGTCCCGGCCCCGGTCTCCGGTTTCGGGCTTCCGCAGCGCTTCCTGGACCACGGCAAACGCGCCGACATCCTCGCCGAATGCGGCCTGAGCCCCGAAAACCTGGCCCGCTCGATCCGGACGCGGATCGCGGCCGACCGTACGCCGGGCGTCCGGCGCCTTGAGGAGGATTCCCGATGACCGTCGATCTCGGCCTGCCCGCCGCGCCGCCACCGGTGCTCGGCAAGCGCCGTGTCACCCGTCAGCTCCGCGTCGGCCCGGTGGGGGTCGGCAGCGACTTCCCCGTCTCCGTGCAGTCCATGACGACCACCGTCACCGCCGATGTCAACGCCACCCTCCAGCAGATCGCCGAGCTGACCGCGACCGGCTGTGACATCGTCCGGGTGGCCTGCCCCAGCCAGGACGACGCCGACGCGCTGCCGCGGATCGCCCGCAAGTCCAAGATCCCGGTGATCGCCGACATCCACTTCCAGCCCAAGTACGTGTTCGCCGCCATCGAGGCGGGGTGCGCGGCGGTGCGGGTGAACCCGGGGAACATCAAGAAGTTCGACGACAAGGTCAAGGAGATCGCCCGCGCCGCGAAGGACCACGGCACCCCGATCCGCATCGGGGTGAACGCCGGCTCGCTGGACGCGCGGCTGATGGCCAAGCACGGCAAGGCCACCCCCGAGGCGCTGGTGGAGTCGGCGCTGTGGGAGGCGGAGCTCTTCGCCGAGCACGACTTCCACGATCTGAAGATCTCGGTGAAGCACAACGACCCGGTGGTCATGGTGCGCGCCTATGAGCTGCTCGCCGAGTCCTGCGACTATCCGCTGCACCTGGGGGTGACCGAGGCGGGCCCCGCCTTCCAGGGCACCGTCAAGTCCGCGGTGGCCTTCGGCGCGCTGCTGCGGCAGGGCATCGGCGACACCATCCGGGTGTCGCTGTCGGCGCCTCCGATGGAGGAGGTGAAGGTCGGCACCCAGATCCTGCAGTCGCTCAATCTGCGGCCGCGCAAGCTGGAGATCGTCTCCTGCCCCTCCTGCGGCCGGGCCCAGGTGGATGTGTACAAGCTGGCCGACCAGGTCACCGCCGGTCTCGAGGGCATGGAAGTGCCGCTGCGGGTCGCGGTGATGGGGTGTGTGGTGAACGGCCCCGGGGAGGCGCGGGAGGCCGATCTCGGTGTGGCCTCGGGCAATGGCAAGGGCCAGATCTTCGTCAAGGGGAAGGTCATCAAGACGGTCCCCGAGAGCAAGATCGTGGAGACCCTGATCGAGGAGGCCATGCGCCTCGCCGAGGAGGCGGGCCCGCAGGACACCCCCGAGTCCCCCACCGTCAGCGTGGGATGAGGGGGCATCCGTGAAGCGCCTGACAACGCGGGTGGCGATCGTCGGGGCGGGCCCCGGCGGGCTGCTGCTCTCCCATCTGCTCCAGCTCTCCGGGGTGGACTCGATCGTGCTGGAGCGGCGGAGCCGGGCTCACGTGGAGCGGCGGGTGCGGGCCGGGCTGCTGGAGGGCGGCACCGTGGACTTCCTGCGCGAGGCCGGTCTGGCGGACCGGCTGGACCGCGAGGGGCTGGTCCACGAGGGCTTCGTCTTCCGGTTCGGCTCTCGTGCCCACCGGATGCCCTTCACCGAGCTGACCGGCCGGACCGTCCACATGTACGGCCAGCAGGAGCTGGTGAAGGACCTGATCCGGGCCCGGACGGAGGCCGGGGCCCGGCTGTGGTTCGACGTGCCCGACGTCGAGCTGCGGGGCCTGGAGACGGACGCACCGGCCGTGCGCTGCACGGTGGCGGGCGAACCGGTGGAGATCGCCTGTGACTTCGTCGCGGGCTGCGACGGATTCCACGGGGTCTCCCGCCGGTCCGTGCCGCCCGGCGCGCTGACGACCTACGAGCGCGCGTATCCGTACGCCTGGCTCGGGGTGCTGGCCCAGGCCCCGCCCGCCGCCGAGGAGCTGATCTACGCGGTGCACGGCCGCGGCTTCGCGCTGCACAGCATGCGCTCCCCCGCGGTGAGCCGGCTCTATCTCCAGGTGGAGGCCGGTGAGTCGGTGGAGAACTGGCCCGATGAGCGGATCTGGAAGGAGCTGCACACCCGTCTGGACATCGACGGCGCCCCGGAGCTGGCCGAGGGCCCGGTCCTGGAGAAGAGCTGTGTGGCGCTGCGTGGCTTCGTCACCGAGCCGATGAGCTACGGGCGGCTGTTCCTGGCCGGTGACGCCGCGCACATCGTGCCGCCGACCGCGGCCAAGGGGCTCAACCTCGCCGTGGCGGACGTCAAGGTGCTCGCCGCGGCCCTCCGGGAGTTCTACGAAACCGGCGACCGCGGCCCGCTGGACGGCTATTCGGCCGCCTGTCTGCCCGGGGTCTGGCAGGCGCAGGAGTTCTCCGACTGGATGTCGCGGCTGCTGCACCGGCCGGCGGAGGGCCGGGTGTTCGACGGGCGGCTGCAGTACGCCCGGCTCGAGGCCGTGGTGCGCTCCCCCGCCGCCGCGCGCGATTTCGCCGAGAACTATGTGGGCCTGGCGCGGGAGCGGACCCCGGCCCGGGGAGGACGGCCGTGACCTCGCTGACGAGCGAGAGCCGGACGACGGCGCGCACCCGCCGCGGCGGGGACGTGGCGCGCGGTCTGTTCCGGCTGTCGAAGATCTTCGTGTACCAGAACTACTTCGGCTGGGGCATGGCCTGGCTCACACTGAGCCCGCAGGCGCGCGACCGCCCGGGGACCACCGCCGCGATGCTGCTGTTCCTGCTCGGCTCCATGGGCATCGTCACCTGCACCTGCGCCACCGATGACCTGGTGGGCTTCCGCAACGGCAGCGACGCCCGCAACTACAAGGCCGGCGACACGGGGCGCGACATCCGCGGCAAGCCGCTGCTCAGCGGGGCGGTCACCGAGCGCGAGGCGGTGCGGTTCATCGCCTGTGCGGCCTCGGTCGCGGTGCTGGCGGGGATCGGCGCGTTCTGGGCGCTGGACTGGCGGGCCCCGGCCGTGGCCTACCTCCTCTACGGGGTCGGGTTCTTCTTCAGCGTGCAGTACTCGGCCGGGCTGCGGCTGAGCTATCACCAGGGCGGTGCGGAGACCCTGCTGTGCCTGGCCACCACGGCCGGGCTGCTGGCCCCGTACCTGGCGGTGGAGCGGCACTGGTCGTCCCCCGCGGTGCTGGTGGGCCTGTTGCTGGGGCTCTGGCTGGTCATGGTGAGCAGCTACTCCAACGTCAACGACGCGGACGGGGACCGCTCGGTGGGCCGCCGGACGCTGGCCGCGTCGACCGGGCCGCGGGTCTACAAGACCGCCATGGCCGTCTTCTTCCTGGCCTCGGCCACGCTGATCTGCGTCCTGGGCCTGGCCACCCGGTGGCCGTGGTGGACCCTGCTGACCCTGCTGCCCGCCACCGCTCTCCACGCGGCCCAACTGCGCGAGGGCCCGCTGCGGGGGCGCTGGCTGAGCGCCCGCAAGCTCGGGCTCTACGCCTACGACCTGGGCTTCCTGGGCCTACTGGCGCCCGCGCTGTACGTCCTGTCCTAAGGGGTGTCCGACGGTACGCGTACGCCTGCGGCGTGCTGCTCCCCTCCCCGCCCCTTCCCTCAACTGGGGCTCCGCCCCAGACCCCGCTCCTCAAGCGCCGGAGGGGCTGATTTCAGCCCGTCAGGGGGCACCTCCCAGCGGTAGCTGGGGGAGCTTGAGGACACGCCCGAAGGGCGTCCGGGGTCCGGGGGCGGAGCCCCTGGTAACGGGAAGGGGCGGGGAGGGGAAAGACCCGCCGGACACCCCCTGGCCATACCCCCCGTCCCAGCCCTACGCACCCCTATCCAAGGAGATGAGCATGGCGGCGCGTTCTCAACGGCCCGTCAACGTCGGCCGGTTGTTCCACTGGGCCGCCGAACAGGGCAGGCCGACGGTCATGCATCTGGACCGGCCCTTCGACATCGCCCCGGACTCCGGCACCCGCTTCGACGTGCCCGCCCTGGCGGCCATGGTGGAGGACGCCGCGGGCTGGCTGCACGGGGCGGGGCTGCGCCACGGCGACCGGCTCGCCATCGTCAAGGAGAACCACTACGACTTCATCCTGCTCGCCGCGGCCGCCGCCCGGCTCGGGGCGCTGCCGGTGATGATCGCGCCCATCCGGTCGGAGGCGCATATCCGCACCCTGCTCACCAGGATCTCCCCGAAGGTGCTGGTGATGGGCACGACGGTGCTGGAGCGGATGACCGCCGCCGGGATCGCGCTCGACGAGCCGGGGATGGCGCTGGTGGCCGTCGGCGAGGACCGCCCCGGGCTGCCCGGGGATACGCTGCGCATCGACGATGTGCGCGGCGGCGCCCGGCCGCCGGTGCGGTTCCGCGGCCGCCATGAGCCCATGCTGGTCACCCACACCTCGGGCACCACCGGCGTGCCGAAGCTGGTGGTGCACTCGCCCGCCACCACGCTCGCGGCGGTGCCGTTCCGCATCGAGTCCTACCGGCTCCCGCTGATGACCTCCCGGCCGGCGGACGTGGTGGCCAGCGGGATCTCCTTCGCCCACAACCGCAATCTGTCCTGGACAGGCGGGACGCTGTTCCGCGGGCCGCGGAAGATGGTGATCCTCTCCGATCCGGGTCTGGAGAACGTGGCGCGCATGCTGGCCGCGCACCCGCCCACCTCGCTGGAGGCATGTCCGAACGTCTTCCAGTACTGGGAGGAGCTGGCCGACACCCGGCCCGAACTCTTCGCCGGGGTAAGGCGGTTCATCAGCACCTTCGACGCGGTGCACCCCAGGACGGTCCGCAAGTTCCTCGGCGCCTCCCGGGTCCGGCTGCCGCTGTGGGCCTGGGGCGTGGGGCAGTCGGAGATCGCGGGCATCGCCGCCGGGGTGGCCACCCGCTCCATGGTCCGCCCGGGGAAGCCCCGGGCGCACGACGCCACCAATGTCGGGTTCCCGCCCCTGGTCCGGGTCAAGGTCGTGGACCCGGAGACCGGCCGCAAACGCCCCCGGGGGAAGCCGGGGCTGCTGATGGTCAGGACCAGGTCGCGGTGTCTGACCTATCTGGGCGAGGACGACCGGCACCGCGCCAAGGACCAGGGCCGCTGGTGGAACACCGGCGACCTGGGCGAGTACGCGGGCTACGGCCGCATCCGGCTGATCGACCGCGAGGTCGACATGATCCCCGGGATGAGCAGCATCGAGCTGGAGTCCACCCTGCTCGACCGGCTGGACCGGGCCTCCGAGGTGATCGTGCTCGGGGTCCCCGGGCAGCTGCCGATCCCGGTGCTGTGCATGCGCGACGACGTCCTGGACCCCCAGGAGTGGGACCGGGCCTGCCGTGGCCTGCCCGAGATGGACAAGCCCCGGCTCGTGCCCTGGGACGAGCTGCCGCGCACCGCCACCTGGAAGGTGCGCCGGGGGGAGCTGCGCGAACAGCTGCTGGGCAACAGCGACACCTACGGCACCGGCCAGTGGACCTGACCACCTGACCGCCTGACCGCCTGACCAGCACCCGCGTCACATGACGCAACGCATCGAGACGACCGCATCCACCGTGAACGAGGGGTAATTAGCCGTGTGGTTCCCGCCCGCTCTCATCGACCTCCCGAACGTCGCCCCGGTGACGCTCCCGGAGGCGGACCGGCCGAGTTGGCTGTTCTGGATCCTGATGGGCCCGTGCGCATCGGGCTGGCTGGTGGCGTACGGACTCGCCATCTACCGCGCCAAACTGGACAAGCGGGTGGGGATTCCCGTCTTCGTGGTCGAGGTCAACCTCGCCTGGGAGTTCACCCTCTCCCTCGTCCTGGACCAGGCCGATGTGCAACGCCCGATCAATCTGAGCTGGTTCCTGGTCGACTGCTTCATCCTCCGGCAGACGCTGGCCTACGGCTGGAAGGACTATCCCGGCATGAGCCGGCGGGCCTTCCGGTGGATGGTCTTCGGCGTCATCGGCTGGTCCGCGGTCTTCCACATCATGACGACCTATGAGCTCAAGGACGCCACCGGCATCTACACCGGCACCGGGCTGAACGTGTTCCTGAGCCTGTCCTTCATCTTCATGCTGAACCGCCGCGGCTCCTCGCTCGGACAGTCGATGTACGTGGCGCTCGCCAAGGGCATCGGATCGTTCTTCGCGGGCTGGACGGTGCTGGTGATGTACCCGGGCCACCACCTGTTCATCTTCCTCTTCCTGTCCGTCTGGACCATCGACGCCACCTACTGCGTGCTGCTGTACCGCAAGGTCCGCGAGGAGGGCCGCTCGCCGTGGGCCTGGAACCGGGGCCCGGCCGAGGTCCCCGACGACTCCGGGGTTCTGACAGCCGTTCGGTGAGCCACGCGGCCCGGGGATGTCACATCCGGGAGGGGCTCGGCGTCTGGGATGCCATGACGGGATTCCAGACGCGGTGCGTTTGAGGAAGGAAGAGGGAATGCTGGACAGACTGGCCGGTTTCGTCGTGCGGAAGCGCCTGGCGGTGTTGGTCGTCGGCCTGCTGCTCGCCGTGGTCGGCGGGGTGGCGAGTACGACGTTGTTCGACAAGCTGACGGCGGGCGGTTTCGACGACCCGAAGTCGGAGTCATCGCGGGCGATCACCGCGCTGGACAAGAGGTTCGGGCAGGGACTGCCCAATCTCACGCTGCTGGTGACGTCGGAGGGGCGGGTGGACGACCCGTCCGTGACGGCGGCGGGCACCGAGCTCACCCGGAAGCTGGGCAAGGAACCCGGAGTGGCGAACGTCAGCTCCTACTGGACCACCGGGAAGGCCCCGCAGCTTCGCGGCAAGAGCGGTCACAAAGCCCTGATCATGGGCACGGTCACCGGGGACGACACCACGTCGCAGAAGCGCGTCGCCGAACTGGCGGACCGCTATGAGGGCTCGCGGGACGGGCTGGAGGTGACGTTCGGCGGCTATACGAAGTTCCAGCGGGAGCTGCTGGAGCAGGGCCAGAAGGACGCCACCACCGGCGAGACGGTCGCCATCCCGATCACCCTGGTCGCGCTGGTGTTCATCTTCGGCAGCGCGGTGGCCGCGGCGCTGCCGCTGGCCGTCGCCCTGGTGGCGATGATGCTGACGATGGGTCTGACGTGGATCCTGGCGAGCGTCACGACGGTCGGCTCGCTCGCGGCGAGCGTGGTGACCCTGCTCGGTCTGGGCCTGGCCATCGACTACAGCCTGCTGATGGTCAGCCGCTACCGCGAGGAGCTGCGGTCGGGGCTCGCCCCGCAGGACGCCATCCGGGCGACGCTGACCTCCGCCGGGCGCACCGTGACCTTCTCGGCGCTGACCGTGGCCGTCTCGTCCCTGGCCATGGCCTGGTTCCCGCTCCAGGCGGTGCGGTCCATGGGCTATGCGGGGGCGCTCACGGCGCTGCTGTCCGGCGCGTCCTCGCTCATCGTGCTGCCGGCGCTGCTCGCCCTGCTCGGCGACCGGATCGAGAAGGGGCGGGTGTTCCGCAGGCGGCGGACCGCGGCGGCCGGTGCGACGGCCGGTGGGGCGGGTTCCGAGGCCGCCGCCCGGAGTGTGGAGAGCGGCTTCTGGCACCGGCTGGCCACCACCGTGATGCGGCGCCCGGTGCCGATCGTGACCATCGTGACCGCGTTCCTGCTGCTGCTCGGCGCGCCGTTCCTCGGCATCAACCTCGGCATGCCGGACGAGCGGGTGATGCCCGCGTCCTCGTCGGCACGTCAGGTGGCCGACACCGTGCGCGCCGAGTTCGACAGCAGCGAGCAGAACGCGCTCCAGGTCGTGGCGCCCGAGGGGGGCTCCGACCGGGCGGCCGTCGGCGCGTACGCGAAGCAACTGTCGCGGTTGCCGCACGTGGCGGCGGTGCGCACCGTCACCGGCGGCTACGCGGAGGGCCGCCGGGCCGCCCCGCCCGACCAGCGGTACGCGCGCTTCGCCTCGGGTGACGCCGTCTACTTCTCCGTGGTGCCGGAGACGGCCAGCGCGGACGACGCGGACCGGCTGGTCGGCGAGATCCGCTCGCAGAAGGCGCCGTTCGAGGCGCTGGTGGGCGGGGCCGCGGCCACCAACCACGACGCCGCCGCGGCGCTGGAGAAGTGGCTTCCGTACGCCCTGGGCACCGTGCTGCTGACCATGCTGGTGCTGCTGTTCCTGGTGACCGGAAGCGTCATGCTGCCGTTCCTCGCGCTGGTGCTCAGCGCGCTGAGCCTGACGGCCACCTTCGGCGCGCTGGTGTGGGTCTTCCAGGACGGCCATCTCGCGGGGTTGTTCGGCGACTTCACCCCGACCGGCAACATCGCCGCCACGATCCCGGTGATGCTCTTCGGCCTCGCCTTCGGGCTCGCGATGGACTACCAGGTCTTCCTGCTGTCCCGGATGCGCGAGGAGTACGAGCTGACCGGCTCGCCGACGGCCGCCGTCGCCCAGGGGCTGGAGCGCACCGGGCGGATCGTGACGGCGGCGGCGGTGGCGATCTCGGTGGTCTTCCTGGCGTTCACCGTCTCCGGCATCTCGCTGGTGAAGGCGTACGGGGTCGGGCTGCCGCTGGCCGTGCTGATGGACGCGACGCTCATCCGCGGGGCCGTGCTGCCCGCCGCGATGCGGCTGGGCGGGCGCGCCACGTGGTGGGCGCCGGCGCCGCTGCGGCGGCTGCACAGCCGGTACGGCCTGCGCGAGGAGCCCTCGGCGCCGGCGCCCCGCCACGACGGCGACCGGGCCCTCACCGGCTGACCGACCCACCACGCATGGCCGCTCACGGGTCCGCCGCCCACCACCCGGGCGGCGGACCCGCCGCATGCGGCCCCTTACGCCGGGCGGCCGCACGGCAGCCCTCTCACGGCAGCCCTCTCACGGTCGCCCCACACGGCCGTCTCACGCAGGTCGTCTACGGGGCGTCCGGTGGGTCTTTCCCCTCCCCGCCCCTTCCCGATACCAGGGGCTCCGCCCCTGGACCCCGGGGTCCGAGGCGGACCCCCGCCACGCGGCGGAGCCGCACATCGATGCTGCGGGAAGGGGCGAGGCCCGGCCTCGGGTCTGGGCGAAGCCCTGCCACGCGGCGGAGCCGCATATCAATGCTGCGGGAAGGGGCGAAGCCCAGGCCCCGGGTCGGAGCCCCGCACCGGAGCCTGGGACGGAGCCCCGCACCGGGGTCTGGGGCGGAGCCCCGCACCGGGGTCTGGGGCGGAGCCCCGGTTTTGGGAAGGGGCGGGGAGGGGAGCAGGCCGCCGCAGGCGGCGCGATCCGCCGGGCGCCCCCTCATGCGGGCCGTCCTACAGCGGTTCCGCTTCCGTCGTGGCGTACTCCTCGCGCAGGGCGTCCAGGACGGGGTGCTCCGGGTCGAACTCCACCCCGTCGATCGACCGGATCGGCCGTACGCCCACCCCCGCGTTGAGGGCGAAGGCCGCACGCAGTTCACCGAGCCGCTCGCGGTCGATCCGCTCGGTGTGCTGCGGTCCGCCGTGGCCGCGGCGGAGCAGTTCCTGGGTGACGCCGGGCAGGCACGCGGCGTCCGGCCACAGCAGGCGAGCGCCGTCGAAGAACCCCACGTTCCAGGTCGCGCCCTCGGACACCGCGCCCCGCTCGTCCGTCAGCAGCACATCGTCGTAGCCGTCGAGCTGGGCCAGGCGGCGCAGCCGCAACAGGCCGAACAGCCCGACGTGTTTGACCTCCGGCAGGTCGCGGTGGTGCGGTGCGGTGCGCACGCTCAGCGGCGGCAGCGAAGGGGCCGCGGCGGGCCGGGTGGTGACCAGGATCCGCGGCGTGGCCTCGGCCCCGGGCCGCTCGAGACCGAGGTCGGGGTCGTACACGGTCACCCGGACGGTGAGCGGCCCCGCGGTGTCCGCGACCGCGCGCCGGGCCAGTTCGCGGATCCGGTCGCGGTCCGGGTCGGTGCCGAACAGCACACCGCAGTCCCGTACCAGCCGGTCCAGATGGAGGGACAGCCCGCGTACCCGACCGTCCTCCACCCGCATGGTGGTGAAGTGGCCGTAGTTGGTCATGGCCAGCGCCGTCAGCTCGCGGATGCCCGCCGGTTCCCCGTTCAGCTCTGTCATCGGGCCAGTCTTCCAGCCGGGGGGTGGACGGACTCGGCGAGTCGCCCGAGCTTGTCGGGGTTGATCAGGCCGTAGATGCCGCGCACCCGCTCACCGTCGGGCGCGGGGTCGAACACCGCGGCCGCGTACAGCGTTCCGCCGATGAACAGGACCACCCCGGGGCCCCCGTTGATCTGCACCGGGCGCGCGTGGAAGGTGGGCAGTTGAGCGCTGACGGCGGCCACCAGGCGGGCCACCTTCTCCCGGCCCTCGATCACCCGGAGGGCGGCGCGGCGCTTGCCCCCGCCGTCGCTCCACATGACCACTTCCGGGGCCAGGACGTCCATCAGGGCGTCGAGGTCACCGCCGATGGCCGCGTCGAGGAACCGCTCGGTGACGATGCGCTGGGTGGAGCGGTCGAGGTCGTAGCGCGGCCGGCGGGCCTCGACGCGCTCCTTGGCGCGGTGGGCGAGCTGGCGGACGGCGGCCGGGCTGCGGCCCAGGATCGCGGCGATCTCCGCGTGGTCGTACGCGAACGCCTCGCGCAGCACGAACACCGCGCGCTGCAGGGGGGTGAGGGTCTCCAGGACCACCAGCATCGCCAGGGACACCGATTCGGTGCGGATCGCGGTGTCGGGGGTGTCCGGTCCGGTCAGCACGGGCTCGGGCAGCCAGGGACCGATATAGCTCTCCCGGCTGCGGCGGGCCCGGCGCATCTGGCTGAGCGCGTGGTTGACGGCGATCCGCACCAGATAGGCCCGGGGGTTGGCGATCTCCTTGTCCTGGACCGACGCCCAGGACAGCCAGGTCTCCTGCACCACGTCCTCGGTGTCGGCGACCGTGCCGAGCATGTTGTAGACGATGGAGAAGAGCAGCTCACGGTGGTGGAGGAAGTCCTCGCTCCCCGCATCCGGCACCGGTCTGTCCTGCGGTCCCGCGCGGTCCTTCCACGGCGATACGGGGGTGTCCATTGCACTGATGGTAGGCGGCACGCCCCTCCGGCCACCGCATAGGATCGGCTCATGCCCGATCTCGTATCCGTCAACTACCGCAAGTACGACGGCACTCTGCACTGGAACCTGCGGATGCGCAGGCTGGGCGAGGACGACCACGGCGTCTGGCTGGGGCTGCCGGGCGGCGCCGTCATGCGCAAGGGGTACGGTCCGATGGTGCCGATCGCCTGCGCGCATGTGATCCTCATCCCGCGCGGCGCGTGGTGGACCGCGGCGTTCAACGCCCCGCCGCGGGAGACCGAGATCTACTGCGACATCGCCACGCCTGCCGAGTGGCTCTCCTCCCACGAGGTCACGATGGTGGACCTGGACCTCGATGTGATCCGCAAGCGGACGGACGGCTCGACCCTGATGGACGACGAGGACGAGTTCGCCGAGCACCAGGTGCGGTACGGCTATCCGGCGGACGTCATAGCGGAGGCCGAGGCGGCGGGGCGGTGGCTGATGGACGCGGTCGACGGGCGCGCCGAACCGTTCGGGGACGCCGCCAGGGCGTGGCTGGCCATGGTCGACGGCGAGCGGCCCTGAGACCGTCTCGCGGTCGGCTCACCGGGGTGGCCGCCCCGTGCTCACCGGGGTGGCCGCCCCGTGCCCCGCGAGGCCGACGACGACTCCTCCGTACGCCCCTTGGCAGGCCGCTTCTCCGGCACCGGCCGGTCCTCGTCGGGATCCGCGGCCGGGCGACCGCGCAGCGGCCGGACGGCTGTCGCCGCCGATATCAGGAGCAGTCCGCCCAGCATGACGAAGGGGGCGGCGGTGCCCGCGAGCCCCGCCAGCACACCGGCGGAGGCGGGCGCGGCCACCTGGCCGAGCCGGTTGCCGGTGAGCCGCAGCGCGAGGGCCGTGCTGCGCGCCCCCTCGGGGGCCGCCTGGACGACGGTCGTCATCGACAGCGGCTGCCCGACGCCGAGGCAGAAGCCGAGCCCGGCCAGCAGCAGCCCGAGCGCCCAGGCGGGCACCGGCAGGGCGATGCCCGCGCACAGCAGCGCGGCCCCCAGACAGCTCACGGCCATCAGCACGGTGCGGCCCATCAGCCGGATCATCGGGGTCATGGCGAGCCGGCAGGCCACGGTGGCGGCGGCGCGCAGGCTGAGCAGCACACCGACGACCGCGGGCGAGATGCCGCGCTGTTCGCCGACGACCGGCAGATAGGCGGTGAGGATGTCGGTGGCGGAGAGCACCGCGAGGCTGATGAAGATGCCGGAGGCGACCCCTCGGGTGGTCAGGATGGACCGTACCGAGACCTTGTGGGCCGGTGCCTCCTTGGCGGGCCCGGCCGCCGTTCCGTCCGGGCGGCGCTCGATGCGCCACAGCGAGGTGACGGAGAAGGCCGCGAGGGCGGCGGCGACGAACAGCGCGGCGGCGCTGGTGCGGCCCATCGCCCCGTCGTGTTCGGAGACCACCAGACCGGCCGCGATGGGCCCGATGAGCTGGCCGAGCGAGGCGCCGATGGTGAAGTGGCCGAAGTTGCGGTCCTGGTCCTCGGGCGCGCTCTGGCGGGCCACGATGGACTGGGCGCCGATGACGAACGCCAGATGGCCGAGGCCCATCACCCCGCTCCACGCGGCCATCGCGGGCAGCGATCCGGCCGTGCCGCTGAACGCACAGCCGGTGGCGATGAGGGCGACCCCGATGGGCAGCAGCGGGGCGCACCGCCCGTGGTCGGTGCGCCGCCCGAGGGGTACGGCGGCGAACAGCGGCAGCAGGGCGTAGATACCGGCGATCACACCGATGGCGCGGGCGTCGGCACCGAGCGCCAGCGCCCGGTAGGAGACGGCCGGCCGCGCCATGCTCACCGCCCCCTGGGTGAACGAGAAGGCGATGACCAGGCGCAGCAGCCAGCCCCTACCGGGCTCCGAGATCTTCACGGGTCAGATGATGCCGAACGCGAGACCCGCGGCGAGCACCACCAGCGAGGTGAGCGCCGCCCATTTCACGGTGAACCGGGTGTGGTCGCCGAATTCGACCTTCGCCATGCCGACGAGCACGTAGACGGCGGGGACCAGCGGGCTCGACATGTGCAGGGCCTGTCCGACGAGCGAGGCGCGGGCGATCTCCAGCGCGGAGACCCCGTGCGCGGCCCCGGCCTCGGCGAGGATCGGCACGATGCCGAAGTAGAAGCCGTCGTTGGACATGAAGTAGGTGAGCGGGAGGGACAGCACACCGGTGACGATGGCCATGTGCGGGCCCATGCCCTCGGGGACGCCGTCGACCAGCCAGCGGGCCATGTGCTCGACCATGCCGGTGCCGGTGAGGACGCCGGTGAAGACGGCCGCGGCGAAGACCATTCCGGAGACGTTGACGACGTTCTCGGCGTGCGCGGCCACCCGCGCCTTCTGGTCGTTCATGTTCGGGAAGTTGACGGTGAGCGCGACGGCGGCGGCGAGCAGGAAGAGGACCGGGATCGGCATGGTCTCGGTCACCATCAGGGCGAGCAGCGCGACGGTCAGGGCCGCGTTGAACCAGTAGAGCTTGGGGCGCAGGGTGGCGCGGTGGGGGTCGAGCCCCTTGAACTCGTCGGCGTCCTCGTCGGAGGCGTCCGAGGAGCCAGCGCCGTCCGAGGAGCCGGAGCCGTCCGAGGACTGGGCCTCCGCGTCGGTGCCGGAGCCCGCGCCGCCGCCGGTCAGCACGGCCTTGCCGCCCTTACGGCCCTTGGCCCCCTTGCCGCCGGAGCCCGCGCCGACCAGCACCTGCTCGGGGTCGCCCGCGGTGACCTCGTCCAGCGTCAGCACGCCAAGGCGCTTGCGCTCCCGCAGACCCAGGCCGTAGGAGAGGGCGATCACGAAGAGCAGACCGACCGCGAGGGCCGGGATCATCGGCACGAAGATGTCGCTGGCGTCGACCTTGAGCGCGGCGGCGGCGCGGGCGGTCGGGCCGCCCCAGGGCAGTGTGTTCATCACGCCGTTGGCCATGGCCGCGACACCGGTCATCACCACGAGGCTCATCTTCAGCCGCCGGTAGAGCGGCACCATGGCCGACACGGTGATCATGAAGGTGGTGGAGCCGTCGCCGTCGAGCGAGACGATCGCCGCGAGGATCGCGGTGCCGACCACCACCCGCATCGGGTCCGCCTTGCAGAACCGCAGGATGAGCCGGACGATCGGGTCGAAGAGGCCGACGTCGATCATCACCCCGAAGTAGATGATCGCGAACATCAGCATGGCGGCCGTGGGTGCCAGATCGCCGACGCCCTTGAGGACGTAGTCCCCGAGGTGCGCCCCCTTCCCGACAAGCACACAGAACAGCGCGGGGATGAGCACCAGGGCACCCATCGGGGACATCTTCTTCATCATGATCAGGACAAGGAATGTCGCGATCATGACGAAGCCGAGGATGGTCAGCATAGTTGGCTACCTCACGTTCGCCTTTGAACTCCCCCAGATTTGGCGGTCGAGGCGACGTTAGGTGCCGCAACTTTCCGTTAACAAGGTCTTGACGCGTGAGCAATAAGCGCAAAACCCCAGGTCAGTGCCGTAGCGAGGGTGATACGCGCACCGGGTGGCCATTGAGCACCGCCGTCCCCGAGAGCGGATCCAGCCGTGAGCCGTCGAAGAGCTGGTTGACATTGACCCCGGGACGGGCCCCGGCCACGGAGAGCCGGACGCCGGGGCGGGAGTGGCCCCAGCCGTGCGGCAGGCTCACCACTCCGGCCCGTACCGCGTCCGTCACCTCGACCGGCACCTCCAGCTCCCCGCCCTCGCCCTTGACCCGGGCCAGACCGCCGTCCGTAAGGCCCAGCCGGGTGGCGTCCTCGGGGTGCACCTGGAGCGTGCAGCGGTTGCTGCCGCCCATCAGGGCCGGGACGTTGTGCATCCAGCTGTTGTTGGAGCGCAGATGGCGGCGGCCGACCAGCAGCAGCCCCGAGGGCCGGTCGGCCAGCGATCGGCGCAGCCGCTCCACATCGGCGGCCAGCGGCTCCGGGCACAGCTCCACCGTGCCGCTGCGGGTCTTCAGCAGCCCTGGCAGGCGCGGCCGCAGCGGGCCCAGGTCGATGCCGTGCGGATGGGCGAGCAGCTTCGCCAGGCTCAGCCCGCCGGGGTCGGCGCCGAAGCCGTCGCCGTACGGGCCCAGTCGCAGCATCATGTCCAGCCGGCGCTCGGGGCCGTCCACCCCGGTCAGCAGCGCGGCCAGCTCGCCGGGCTCGCGTCCGTGCACCGGGGAGGACGGGTCGGCGACCTCCTTGCCGAGGGTCCCCTGGATCGCCATCGCGTCCACCGTCTCCGGGTCGGCGCCGCCGTTCCCGCTCACGCACAGCACCAGCCGCGCCAGGATGGCGCTCTCGCTCGGCCGGTCCGCCTCCAGCGGGATCGCCGGGCGGGTGTAGCGGACCTGGTTGCGCACGGCCAGGCCGTTGAAGGCGTAGTCGAAGTGGGGGCTGCGGCTGGGCGGCGGCGGGGGCAGCACCACATGGGCGTGGCGCGAGGTCTCGTTGAGGTACGGATCGACGCTGACCATGAAGTCGAGCCCGGCCAGCGCCCGGTCCAGGCGGTCGCCGTCCGGCGCGGAGAGCACGGGGTTGGCCGCGAGCGCCAGCACCGCCCGTATCCGCCCCTCGCCCGGGGTCTCGATCTCCTCGGCCAGCGCGACGGCGGGCAGTTCGCCCTTGGCCTCGGGGTATCCGCTGACCCGGCTGTGCCAGCGGCCGAGCGCGAACCCCTTCCCGGGCCGCGCCGGGCGCTCCCGGCGGCCGGTCGCGGCGAGCGGGAACATCATGCCGCCGGGCCGGTCCAACTGCCCGATGAGCACGTTGACCACATCGACCAGCCAGCTCGTGAGGGTGCCGAACTCGACGGTGGTGGAGCCCACCCGCCCGTACACCACGCCCTGGGACGCGGCGGCCAGCTCGCGGGTGAGGGCGCGGATCTCCTCGGCGGGCACATCGCACGCCTCGGCCACCGCCTCCGGCGGGAAGTCCGCGGCCAGCCGCCGCACCTCCGCCACCCCGCTGATGTGCTCCGCGAGCGGGCCCGGGGCCACCAGGTCCTCGGCGAACAGCACCTGCACCATGGCGAAGAGCAGCAGGGCGTCGGTGCCGGGCCGGATCGCCACATGGCGGTCGGCCAGCGCGGCGGTACGGGTGCGCCGGGGGTCGACCACCACCAGCCGGCCACCGCGCCGCCGCAGCGCCCGCAGCCGCCCGGGGAAGTCGGGGGCGGTGCACAGACTGCCGTTGGAGTCCAGCGGGTTGGCGCCGAGCATCAGCAGATGGTCCGTACGGTCCAGATCGGGCACCGGAAGCGCGTTGGCGTCGCCGTACAGCAGCCCGCTGGAGACGTGCTTGGGCATCTGGTCGAGGGTGCTGGCGCTGAAGACGTTACGGGTGCGCAGCGCGCCGAGCAGCAGCGGCGGATAGAGCCCGCCGGCCACGGTATGCACATTGGGGTTGCCGAGCACGACCCCCACGGACTGCGGCCCGTGCTCCCGCAAGCGAGGGGCCAGCCCCTCCTCAACGGCGGCGAACGCCTCGTCCCAGCCGGTCTCCACGAGGCGCCCGGCACGGCGGACGAGGGGGCGCCGCAGCCGGTCGGGGTCGGCGTCGAGCTGCCCGAACGCGGCGCCCTTGGGGCAGATGAAGCCGCGGCTGAAGACGTCCTCGCGATCGCCGCGCGCCCCGGTCACCCTCCCCTCGTCGATGGTGAGGGTCAGCCCGCAGGTGGCCTCGCAGAGCGGGCAGATACGCGGGGCAGTGCTCATCGGTCTCTCCCAGGGACGGCGGCGAGGCCGCGATGACGCGCCGGACCCGCTCACCATACCGACTGGTAGGCATGCCGGGGAGGGATCGACGGGAACTCCCGATCGACCGGACCTCCCGATCGACGGGAACTCCCGGTCGGCCGGACCCCCCGGTCGACCGGACCTCGCAGTGGACCCCGGATCAGTCCAGGACCCGGGCCAGATAAGCCCGCAGCAGCTCCTTCGTCTCCGCCACGATCGCCGGGTCGCCCTCCGGGTCCACCCGGAACGCCAGCCGCAGCAGCGCGTCCGCCGCCTCGACCGCGAGCAGGAAGGCCACCCGCAGCCGCTCCTCGGTCGCCTCGTCCCCGCCCGTCCCCAGCCGGTCGGCGAGCAGCGTCCGCAGCCGGTCGGCGACCAGATGGTTGGGCTGCTCCGGCGGCGCGGTGGCCGGGACGGGATGCCCGAACTCGATGAGCGCGAAGCCCGGCGCCCCGCGCTTCATCGCCAGATACTCGTCCACGACGACGTCCATCGCCTCCCGCCAGCCGCCGCCCCCGTCCGGCCCGGAGCCGGAGGCCGCGTCCGAGGCGGCCAGCCGCCGGGTGATCCGCGCGGCGTACTCGTCCAGATTGCGGTGGGCCAGGGCCTCGGCCATCGCCCGCTTGTTGGAGAAGAAGCGGTAGACCGAGCCGATGGGCACGTTGGCGCGCTCGGCGACGGCCCGGGTGCTCAGCTCTTCGTAACTGATCTCGTCGAGGAGTTCGGCACACGCGTCGAGGATCCGGCCGAGGCGCTCGGCGCTGCGGCGCTGGACCGGATGGCGGCGGAGGGGCGGTATGGGCACGCCACCATCCTGCCCGATCATTGACGAGCCCGGGTTTCGATTCCTATCGTCTGACAGAGGAATCAAGTGAGAACCAGTGGTGTGCGGCGGAGCGGTGGGAGCGCGCGATGGGCGACGGCACGGGGATCCAGCACGGCGATCAGCACGGCGATCAGCGAGGACACGACCAGGGGATCGAGCGGGCGCGCAAGACGGCCGAAGAGCTGGTCTACGCCTCCGGTTTCGGCAATGAGCACAGCAGCGAGGCCGTGCCCGGCGCACTGCCCATCGGCCGCAACTCCCCCCAGCGCGCACCGTTCGGGCTCTACGCGGAGCAGTTGAGCGGCAGCGCGTTCACCGAGCCGCGCGCCACCAACCGGCGCTCCTGGCTGTACCGGATCCGGCCCTCCGCCGCGCATCCGCCGTTCACCCGCATCGACAGCGGCGCGCTGCGCGCGGCGCCCTTCACCGAGGCCGCGCCCGACCCCAACCGACTGCGCTGGGACCCGCTGCCGGACCCGCCGGAGGGCACCGACTTCCTGGCCGGGCTGTGGACGCTGGGCGGCAACGGCGACGCCACCCAGCGCGCGGGAATGGCCATCCACCTCTACGCCGCCAACGCGCCCATGACCGACCGGGTGTTCAGCGACGCGGACGGCGAGCTGCTGATCGTCCCCGAGCGGGGCGGGCTGCTGCTGCACACCGAGTTCGGCCTGCTGCGCGCCGAGCCGGGGCATGTGGCGCTGATCCCGCGCGGGGTGCGGTTCCGGGTGGAGCCGCTGGAGCCGTCCGTGCGCGGCTATGTGTGCGAGAACTACGGCCGCCCCTTCACCCTCCCCGACCTCGGCCCGATCGGCGCCAACGGGCTGGCGAACCCCCGGGACTTCCTCGCCCCGGTCGCCGCGTACGAGGACGTGGAGCGCCCGGTGCGGGTGGTCAACAAGTTCTGCGGCCATCTGTGGGCCGCCACCTACGACCACTCGCCGCTGGACGTGGTCGCCTGGCACGGCACCCATGTGCCGTACGTGTACGACCTGCGCCGCTTCAACGTGCTCGGCACCATCAGCTACGACCACCCGGACCCGTCCATCTTCACGGTGCTCACCTCGCCCTCCGACACCCCCGGGCTCGCGGGCGTGGACTTCGTCGTCTTCGCCCCGCGCTGGCTGGTCGGGGAGGACACCTTCCGGCCGCCGTACTTCCACCGCAATGTGATGAGCGAGTACATGGGGCTGATCGAGGGCGCGTACGACGCGAAGACCGGCGGCGCCGGGGGCTTCGTACCCGGCGGTGGCTCGCTGCACAACATGATGTCCGCGCACGGCCCGGACCACGAGACCTATCTGCGGGCGAGCGCGGCCGAGCTGGTGCCGCACAAGCTGGACGACGGGCTGGCCTTCATGTTCGAGACGCGCTGGCCGGTCACGGCCACCCGGCAGGCGCTGGAGGCGGACCACCTCCAGGGGCGCTATGACGACGTATGGCAGGGTCTGGAACGCCATTTCCGCCCCTGAACGCCGCCGTTGCCGCCGTTGACCGGAGACCGAGTGACCACCTTCGCCCCCGACTCCCTCGCCCTCAACCGCAAGTTGCCGCTGTGGTACCAGGTCTCGCAGTCGCTGCGGGCCTCGATACTCGGGCGGGCCCCGCACGATCCGCTGCGGCTGCCGACCGAGGACCGGCTCGCCGAGCACTACGGGGTCAGCGTGCTCACCATGCGGCAGGCGCTCAAGGAGCTGGAGACCGAGGGGCTGATCAGCCGCCACCGGCGCCGCGGCACCTTCATCGAGCCGAGCGCGCGGCGGGCCGCGCCGGTGCGGCTGCTGGGGTCGGTGGACGCGATCGTGGCCCAGCAGTCGGGTGAGCGGACGACGGTGCTGGAGCACGGCCCGGCGCCGGTGCCGGCGGCGCTCGCGGAGTACTTCCCCGACCTGGACGAGGCGACCGCCTACCGCCGGCTGCGCCGGGACGGCCACAGCGGCGAGCCCACCAACTGGGCGGAGAACCTGGTCCGCCCCGAGCTGGCCGACCGCATCGACCTCGCGGACCTCACCCGCTGGCCGATGACCAAGGTGCTGCGGGACGCGGTGGGAGTGCGGATCAGCCGGATCACGGACACGGTGGAGGCCCGCCTCGCCGACCCCGAGACCTCCCGGCTGCTCCAGGTCCCGCTGCTCAGCCCGATCCTGCACTACACGGGGGTGACCTACGACGAGAGCGGCCGCGTGGTGGACGTGGCCCGCATCCACTACCGGGGCGACCGCTTCTCGTTCTCGGTCACGGTGGAGGCGGACTAGCGGGGGTCCGGCGGGGTCTTGGCGCCTGCGGCGGGCTGTCCCCTCCCCGCCCCTTCCCGCTACCAGGGGCTCCGCCCCTGGACCCCCGGGTCCGGGGCGGAGCCCTGCCGGGTGGCGGAGCCCTGCCGGGTGGCGGAGCCCTGCCGGGTGGCGGAGCCCTGCCGGGTGGCGGAGCCCTGCCGGGTGGCGGAGCCCTGCCGGGTGGCGGAGCCCCGCCGGGTGGCGGAGCCCTGCCGGGTGGCGGAGCCCCGCCGGGCGGCCGAGCCCCGCCGGGCGGCCGAGCCGCATATCGATGCCGCGGAAAGATGCGGAGCCCCGGCCCGGGGCCTGGGGCGGAGCCCCAGTTTCGGGAAGGGGCGGGGAGGGGAACCCCAGCCGGGCCGCACAGTCCCAGGTGTGCCGTGGCCACGGCGACCGGAGCCACCGAGCGGCGGCGGACGACGACGTCGGGCAGCCCCCTGGAAGGACAGGGCCGCATCGATACCATGCCGGGCGTGGGAGAACGTGAGGCGCCACCGCTGGGGGACCTGATGCCGTGGGCCGTGGGGCCGCTGCGGCTCGGGCGGGCCTGGGCCATGGCACCGGACGCGCCCTCGCTCGGGGCGCGCTGGGAGCGGCTGACCCGGGCCGAGGACGAGGCGGCGCGGGCCGCGCTGTTCCGGCCGACCCGCGCCCGTACGTTGCACAGCTCCGTACCGCAGTTGCCCGGCCAGGCCACCTCCACCGTCCGGCTGGCGCGCGAGGACGGGCCGTGTCCCGAGCCGGTGCGGATCGCGCACGGACCCTTCGACCAGCAGTGGCTGATACCGGATCACCGGCTGATCGACGCCGCCCGCCCCGAGCTGTGGCGGGTGGCCGACGACCGGCAGATCCATGTCATCGAGGCCGCCGGACCGGACCCGGACCCGGTGCTCACCTTCTCCGCGGCGCTGCCGGACGGCCACTCCCCCGCGGGCCGCCCCGGCCGGATCCGTCCGCTCTACCGCCGCCCCGGCGGACAGGAGCCCAATCTCGCACCCGGGCTGCTGGACCACCTCACCACGCGGCTCGGCCACCCGGTGACCGCCGAGGACTTCCTGGCGTGGACCGCCGCCACGGCGCGCGGCGCGCCGTGCGCCGTACCCCTGACCGCCGACCCGGAGCTGTGGGAAGCGGGCGTGGAGCTGGGCCGCCGTGCGCTGTGGCTGCATACGCGCGGGGCGCACAGTGGTGAACGCCCGCGCATGCCGGGTGGCCGGCGCCCCTATGTCCGCGCCGCGCTTCCGTCGAGCGGACTGCCGGGCTCCCTGGACTACGACCCGGACGAGGAGGCCCTGCTGCTGGGCGAGGGCCGTATCTCCCCCGTCCCTCAGGCCGCGTGGGACTTCCAGGCGGGCGGGGTACGGGTGCTGGAGACCTGGTTCGAGCAGCGCACCGCCCCGCGGGAGCCGGGGACGCTGGAGGCGATCGGCCCGGCGGGCTGGCCGTCCGCGTGGACCTCGGAGCTGCTGGAGCTGATCACCGTGCTGGCGCTGCTCGCCGAGCTGCGCCCGGAGCTGCGGGCCCTCGCCGACCGGGTGGCGGACGGCGCGCTGATCGACTCGGCGGAGCTACGGGGGGCGGGGGTGCTGCCGGTGCCCGGCGCGGCCCGGCGCCCGGCGTCCGTACTGGACCACCACGAGGAGGGCCCGGAGGGGCAGTTCGCCCTGCTCTGAGCCCGGCTACCCGCCCGGGGCCCGCCCGGCCTGGTCCTGCCCGGGCTGGTCCCGTCTTCTCCGGGCCCGCCCGCTCGGGGCCTGTCTTCCGTGGGCTCGCTTGCCCTGGGCTTGCCTTCTCCGGGCCCGCCCGCTCTCAGCCCGCGTCCCTCACAACCGAGCGGGCTCCGCATCCGAGCTGCCTCTGGAACCGGGCGCGCCCGCCGTCGGGCGCGCCCCTCGGCCACGGCCGCACAGCGGCCATGGCGGCCGGTCGTGGCCTCTCGTCGGCATCCCACGGCGACAGCGGCGTGGGGTGGATCACAGCACGGACTCACCGGCTGGAGCGAACCGGTTGACCCCGTGCCTGCCCGGGATGACGACGAAGACGCCTACGGGCCGGCCGGGTCAGCCGTGGTTGCCGAACAGTGAACGGCGCAGCCGGCGCAGCGGCGCGAACAGCGACACCCGCGCACCCCGGCTGTTCTTCGCGCGCGCGTGATCGCGCGCGGTCAGCTCCTGCATCAGCACCGCCGCGCTCTCCGCCTCCCGCTGCGGGACGGCAGGGCCGCCCATCACCGCGAGATGGCGCTCGAGGCGCGCACTGGACGCACCGCTTCCGCAGTTGATCGCAGGCACTCGTGGCCTGCTCCGTACCGTTATCTGCTCCATGACACTCCCCACCCGTACGAGGGCACCCGCCCCGGGCAGAGTAACCCTACCTCCCCGAGCCGTCACCCACGCATCCCAGGTTCCGGATTCACCACCGCGTCAAGGGTGTTGACGATACCTATCACGCGCAAACAAATTCCCGGGCCGACCAATCCATCCGTTCGCCGGGTCCGAATAGCCGCATGAAGGACTGCTCCGACAAGCGTGCGAAGGACCTACAGGATGACCGCAATCACCAAGAGCTTGGCCGCGCTGGTCAGCTGCGCACTGGCCGCCGGCGGGCTCACGGCCGCCGGGGTGGCCGTACTGCAGCCCGGGACGGCGCAGGCTTCGAGCCACCGCGAGGCGCCGCTGATCTCCGGTCAGCCGCAGTACGACGCCACGGACGTCTACGCGTTCGTCAGCCCGGACAAGCCGGACACGACCACCATGGTCGTCAATGTGCTGCCGTTCCAGGACCCCGCGGGCGGCCCCAACTTCTACAAGTTCGCCCATGACGCCCGCTACGACCTGCACGTCGACAACAACGGCGACGGCCAGGGCGATCTGCTCTTCCGGTGGACCTTCAAGGACCACCTCAAGAACGGCGACACGTTCCTCTACAACACCGGGCCGGTGAACTCGCTCGAGGACGCGACCCTCAACTTCACCCAGACCTACGACCTCGAAGTCATCAAGCTGAAGCACCAGAAGGCCGTCGCCCGCGCCAAGCTGGGCAGCGATCTGCCGGTCGCGCCGTCGAACGTCGGCAAGGCGTCCATGCCCGACTACCAAAAGCTCCGCGACCAGTCGGTGCGGAAGATCGGCTACAGCGGGGGCTCGACCGCCTTCGCCGGTCAGGCCGACGACCCGTTCTTCCTCGATCTGCGCGTCTTCGACCTGCTGTACGGCGGTGACATGTCCGAGGTCGGCAATGACACCCTCAAGGGCTACAACGTCCAGTCGATGGCCCTCCAGGTGCCGACGTCGGCGCTGACCGAGTCCAAGGACCAGCCGGTGATCGGCGTCTGGGCCACCACCCACCGCCAGACCGCCGACGGCGACTGGACCCAGGTCTCCCGGCTCGGCAGCCCGCTGGTCAACGAGGTGGTCATCCCGCGCAAGGACAAGGACAAGTTCAACGCCTCCTCGCCGTGGGACGACGGGCAGTTCCTGAAGTTCGTCCAGGACCCCGAACTCCCCAAGCTGGTCGAGCAGATCTACAAGATCAAGGCGCCGGACACCCCGCGCGACGACCTGGTGCAGGCGTTCCTCACCGGTGTGCCCAAGCTCAACCAGCCGCCGAACGTCCGCCCCGCCGAGGAGCTCCGGCTCAACACGTCCATAGAACCCAACGGCAGCCCCAAGCGGCTGGGCGTGCTGGACGGTGACAACGCGGGCTTCCCCAACGGCCGCAGGCTCTCCGACGACGTCCTGGACATCGCGCTCCAGGCCATGGAGGGCGAGCTGCTCGGCAAGAAGAACGACCTGGGCGACGCGGTGGACGAGAACGACCAGAAGTTCGGCGGCTCCTTCCCGTATCTGGCGCTGCCCAGCTCCGGCTCGGACGCCAAGGCCGTCTCGAAGAGCGCCGGGCAGTCGCTGCTGAACGGCGGCTCGGGCGTCGGCTCCTCCTCCGACGACAACATGATGCTGGCCGGGTCCGCGGCGGCCGGTGGCGGGGCCGTGCTGCTGCTGGGCCTCGGATTCCTCTGGATGCGGTCGCGCCGTCGGGCTCCGCGCGTGCGCCGGCACTGAACCGCGGGTGCCACCGGGCCCGTACCACCGGGCGCGGCCCCGCCGAAACCCGCGCGGCGGCCGCGCCCAGGCTCCTCCTCACCCGTTTGTCCCTTCCGTCCGTCCGTTCCGCGCGTTCGTAGCTCAGCGAAAGGCAGCTGTCGCCATGGCTCTTCGGCCATCCCTCCCCCCTACGGCCCGGACCGCGGCCGTGGTGTTCGCGCTCGCGGCGGGGCTGACCGCCGCCTCGATCGTGATCGACGCCTCGGACGGGCCGGGCGGGTCCGGCGGCCAGGACGCCGCCCGCGCGGTGCACCCGGCCGCCGCGCGGTACGAGCAGCTCAGCGGCGACGGCCTCGCCCGGCAGATCGACGCGATGCAGACCCATCTGCGCGCCGAGCCGAAGGACGCGGAGAGCTGGGCCGGCCTCGGCTCGGCCTATGTCGAACAGGCCAGGACCAGCGGAGATCCCACCCGCTATCCGCAGGCGGGCAAGGCGTTCGCCCGGTCCCTGTCCCTCGAGCCGCGCGACAACGACGTGGCGCTCGCCGGGCGCGCCTCGCTCGCCGCCGCCCGCCATGACTTCCGGGGCGCGCTGCGCGACGCCGACAAGGCCCTGAAGGTGAACTCCTACAGCCAGGGGGCGCTGGCCGTCCGGGTGGACGCCCTCGTCGAACTGGGCCGCTACAAGGACGCGTACACGGCCGCCGAGAAGGCCGACTCCCTGCGCCCCGGCATCCCCGTCTTCACCCGCCTCGCCTACGTCCACGAACTGCGCGGCGACCCGGCCGGGGCGCGCCGGGTGCTGCTGCGCGCCCGGGACTCCGCCACCTCTCCCAGCGATATCGCCTACGTCTCGACGGCGCTCGGCCAACTGGCCTGGAACCAGGGCTCGTACGACACGGCGCGGCGCGCGTACGGCACCGCGTTGCGCGCCGTTCCCGGCTATCTCCCGGCGCTGGAGGGCCGGGGCCGCACATCGGTCGCGGACGGCCGCCAGAAGGCGGGGATCCGCGATCTGGAGGCGGTCGTACGGCGCTATCCGCTGCCCGCCGAGCTCGCGGCGCTGGGCGAGGCGTACGAGGCGCGGGGCGACCACTCCAAGGCGCGCGGGCAGTACTCGGTGGTCGACACCTGGATCGCGCTCGCACGGGCCAACGGGGTGGCGACCGACCTGGACAGCGCGCTGGTCGCGGCCGACCACGGCGATGTGAAGGAGGCGCTGAAGGCGGCCCGCGCCGAGTGGGACCGGCGCCGGACCGTGCACACCGCCGACGCGCTGGCGTGGGCCCTGCACCGCAACGGCAAGGACGAGGAGGCCCTGGAGTACGCCGAGCGCGCCGCCGAGCCGGGCTACCGCAACGCGGCGTTCCTCTACCACCGGGGCGTCATCGAGAAGTCCCTCGGCGACGACGGATCGGCGCGCCGCCACCTGAAGGCCGCGCTCGACCTCAACCCGGGCTTCTCCCCCACGGGCGCGAGGGCGGCGAAGGCGGCACTGAAGGAGCTGGAGGCGGCCCGATGACGATTCCCCACCCCACCCCTCCCCGCCCCGGGAACCAGCCCCCGGCCCCCGGCCCGGGGCTCCGCCGCCGAAGCCGCGGCGGCGAGACCCGGAACCCTGGGCAGGGCACCCGTTGGCGGCTCGCGGCCCCTTCTCCGACCGGGGACGACAAGCTCCCGGGGCCCGGCCGCCGAAACCCCGCCGATGAAACCGAGAGTCCCGGGCAGCGCAGCCGATGGCGGCTCGCCGGGCGGCGCACGCGTCGGTGGTTGGCGGGCGTTGGGGTGCTGGTGGGGGCCGTTGGGATCGTGGTGTTGCCTGCGGGGAGTGCCGAGGCGCATCCGCTCGGGAACTTCACCGTCAACCGTTACGACGGGCTCGTGGTCACCCCCGGGACGCTGCGGGTCGACCATGTCGAGGACCTCGCCGAGATCCCCGCCGCCCAGGCGAAGCCGGAGATCGACCGCGACGGCGACGACGTGCTGTCCGGGCGGGAGTTGGGCGCGTGGGCGGCGCGGCGGTGCGCGAGCGCGGCGGAGGGGGCGCGGCTGACGGTCGACGGGCGCGAGGTGCCCGTACGCGCCGGGCGCGCGCAGGCCCGTCAGCGCCCCGGCCAGGCCGGGCTGCCGACGCTGCGGGTGGAGTGCCGCCTCAGGGCCGCGCTGGGTCACGGCGAACGGGCCACGGTCGCGTATCGCCCGCGCGACATCGGTACGGGCCCCGGCTGGCGGGAGGTGACGGCGCGGGGCGACCGTATGACGCTCACCGATGCCGACGTCCCCGAGACCTCCGCCTCCCACCGGCTGGTCCGCTACCCGGCGGGGCAGCTCTCCTCGCCGCCCGACCAGCGGTCGGCCGCGCTGAAGGTCACGGCGGGCGGCCCCGCGCTCGCGAGCGCGGCGGAGTCCGACCGGGACGACGCGGTGGGCTCGTCGGTGCTGCCGCGCGGAGTGGACCGGTGGACGCAGGCGCTCACCTCGATGGTGGCGCGCCATGACATCACCTTCGGCTTCGCCCTTACCGCCTTCGCCACGGCCGTTCTGCTGGGCGCGATGCACGCCCTGGCCCCCGGCCACGGCAAGACGATGATGGCGGCCGCCGCCGCGGCGGGCGGGCGCAGCGCGCTGCGCGACGTACTGGCGCTGGGCGCGTCGGTGACGGTCACCCACACCTTGGGGGTGTTCGCGCTGGGGCTGCTGGTCACGGCGGGTTCGGCGGCCGCCCCCTCGGTGATCTCGTGGCTGGGCATCGCGAGCGGTGTGCTGGTGGCGGTGGCCGGGGCGGGTCTGCTCCGCAAGGCGCTGCGCCGCCGTCGGCACATGCACGCCCACCAGCACGGCCACGACCACGAACACGGCCATGCGCATACACACGACCACGCCCACGCCCACGCCCACACCCACGACCACGGCGACGGTCACACCCACACCCACGAGGTGCGCCCCACCCTGCGCGGCACGCTGCTGCTCGGCTTCGCCGGGGGCATGGTCCCCAGCCCCTCCGCCGTCATCGTGCTCGTCGGCGCGGCCGCGCTGGGCCAGGCGTGGTTCGGCTTCGTCCTGGTGGTGGCGTACGGGCTCGGGCTGGCGCTGACGCTCACGCTGGCCGGGTTCGCCGCGGTGCGCCTGGGCGTGCGGGCCACGGAGCGGCTGGCGGCGCGCAAGGGGTCCGGGGGCCGGATCGACCGGCTGCTGGGGGCGGTGCGCCGCGCCTCGCCCGTCGGAACCGCCGCCGTCGTCCTCGCCCTGGGGTGCGGATTGGTGCTGAGGGGGGCGGCAACCACGCTCGGCTGAGGTCCATTCAGCCCGAATTACCCGGTTGAGGCGGACGACCCGCGAGGAGGCCCCGGCGGACGGGGCCTCCTCCCCTGCGAGTGGTGGCGCGCCCGGATCAGGCGGCTGAGCTGAAGACCGGGAGGTAGCCACCGGACTGGCCGGCGGCGGTGGGGTGGTAGGACTCGTCGATGGGGATGGTGACGCTATTCAGCCAGGCGCTGCCGGAGCAGATCTCGTGCCCGGTGAAGGTCGTGGTGACGTCGCCGAAGCTGAAGCCGTGGTCCGCGGCGCGCTTGGCGGTGACGGAGTTGAGGGCATCGGCGCCGCTGTTGATCGCGGAGCGCTCGGCCTCGCTGAGGCCCACGACGCAGGAGCCGCCCAGCTTGTAGAACCGCGGGTAGCCGAGGACGACGACATGCGCGGAGGGGGCCTTGGCGCTGATGGCGTTGTAGACCTGGTCCAGCTTGCCGGGCAGGGTGTTCTGGACGAAGCTCTTGGCGCTGTTCACCGCGTTGATGCAGGTGGACTCGGACTGCAGCACGCAGGTGGTCATGATGTCGGCGAAGCCCGCGTCATTGCCGCCGATGGAGATGGAGACGAGGCCGGTGCCGGAGTTCAGCGGGCCGAGCTGGTTGTTCAGCACATCGCCGGTCTTGGCGCCGGAGCAGGCGGTGAAGTTGAAGCTCGAGGGGGCGTGCGAGGCGGCCCAGAGCGCGGGGTACGCCTTGGTGCTGCGCTTGCAGCTGCCGCTGGCGCCGTCGTAGCCGCCCGCGCCGACGCCGGATGAGTAGGAGTCGCCCAGCGCCACATAGGCGGGGCCCGCGCTGTTCTCGGTGGCCTGGGCTGTGCCGGCCCCGGTGAGGGCGAGGACGGCACCGACGACGAACGCACCCATCGTCGCCGTGAGTCTGGACAGTTTCATTCGATCTCCCTAGCAGGATCACTGCTGTGCCGATGTGAGGCGTGATAGCCCGAAAAATGGGCAATCGCGTTCGAAACCGTCAGTCACGTCGCGGGGATCGATTACAGCGGCGTGACATGAATATGTCATCCCGCTCAACCGGCCGATCTATGCGGGTAGTTGGCAAAAATCTTTCGATACGCGGCTGATACACCCATAGGTCGGACGGTTCCGGATGAGTCACCACGCGACACTCGGGATGAGTCATCACACGACGCCCGAACACCCCCGGCGCACGACTGGCGCGCCCGGCGCGACCAGCCCTGATGAGGGGTTCAACCGCCCGCCCGTCCACGGCGCGCGCGCACACCTTCCCCGTCTTGACGGCATCCCTCGGCTGCGCGACATTGAAGCCCGGCATCCGGCGCTTCGGGGGGCAAAGTCGCCAATGCATACCATCACTGACAACAGACCGGCGGGCGGGGATTCGCTGCCGGTGATCGTGGGCGCCGCGGTCGGCATCGCGGGCCTCGGCGCGGCACTCGCGCTGGCCGACGTCCACTCACCGCTGCGGGCACCGTTCACGCTGTTCTTCCTGCTCGCGGCGCCCGCGCTGGCCATAGGCAGCGCCCTGCGCGGGCTGGACGCGCTGATCCGCCCGGTGCTGGCGGTGGCGGGCGCGCTCGCGCTGGATCTGCTGGTGGCGGAGGCGATGCTGGCGCTGCGGATGTGGTCGGCGCGCGGCGGGGTGGTGGCAGTGGGGGCCGTGAGCCTGCTGATCCTGGTGCCGACGCTCTTCACCCGCCTCGCGCGGCGGCGGCGTATGACACGACGTCAGGACTGAACAACCTGGGCATCGGCGTGTATCGCCCGGACGAGGATGCCGACGCCGAGCAACGCGCCGGTCCGCCGGGGCCTCTTTTGCCATAACCTGGCCAACCCGCCCCGTTCGCTTCCCCAGCGCCCCACAACGGGTGAGAGTATCCGTGAACGCCCCCATTCCGGTGGGCTTCCGTGGAACAGCTCGGTAAACGGCCACAAACCTTGGTGCGCCCTCGCCCCCGGTCCTGGATCATGGGGGCGGGTGCGCTGACCGACGCACCGGCCCCCCGTTCTCTGGAGGCAGACCCTGCCTACGACACCTGCCGAAAAGTCCCTTCCCATCCGGCTGAACGTCGATGACAGCGATTCGCCGTCGGATGTCGTCGACGCGCTCTTCCTGGGGCGCTTCGCGACCGGCGAGCAGCCGTACGCCCGCAGTCACTCCGTCGACCGGGTGAGGTCGGGCGCCACGCTGCTGCCGCCGTCCGCGACCGTGCTGCGCGCGGCCCGTGACGACGACCGCAGCGCGACGCTCGCCGAGGGCGACGGCTGGACCCTGCTGATCTCCCGGTGGAACCGGGGGGCGGATGTGACCGTGACCGCCGTCGACGACGCCCTGGCCGAGAAGGTGCTGCACCAGGCCGTGGAGGGCGCGGAGGACGAGCCGGAGCCGCAGCCGGAGAACGTGGCGATGGGATTCTGGTACGTCTCGCCGCGGCGCGGCCCGCACCGCACCACGCGGCAGATCTCGGCCGGGACCTGGGAGGAGATCCGCGGCAACTACACGACGCCGGTGGCCGAGGCCATGGACGGGCT
Organism: Streptomyces yongxingensis; assembly: GCF_055597465.1. Classification (NCBI taxonomy): domain Bacteria; kingdom Bacillati; phylum Actinomycetota; class Actinomycetes; order Kitasatosporales; family Streptomycetaceae; genus Streptomyces; species Streptomyces yongxingensis. The sequence continues at coordinate 8,436,479 of NZ_CM145717.1, read as the reverse complement.
GATGAAGGTCACCCCGGACGACATCGCAGGCCGTCTCCTACTGCTGCACGGCCCGCCCGGCACCGGCAAGACCTCGGCGCTGCGCACCCTGGCCCGCTCCTGGCGGGACTGGTGCCAGGTGGACTGCGTCCTGGATCCGGAGCGGCTCTTCACCGACGTGGGCTATCTGATGGACATCGCGATCGGCGAGGACGACGGCACGGCCAAGGGGCGCTGGCGGCTGCTGCTCCTGGAGGACTGCGACGAGCTGATCCGCGGCGAGGCCAAGCACACCGCCGGTCAGGCGCTGTCCCGGCTGCTGAACCTGACGGACGGTCTGCTCGGCCAGGGGCGCAATGTGCTGGTCGGGGTGACCACCAACGAGGACCTGGAGCGGCTGCATCCGGCGGTGGTCCGGCCCGGCCGGTGTCTGGCCCGGATCGAGGTCGGCAAGCTGACGCGGGCGGAGGCGGTCACCTGGCTCGACGGAGAGGTCGACGACCGGGAGGGGGTGATCGGGCGGGACGGGGCGACGCTCGCGGAGCTGTACGCGCTGCGGCGCGGCACCCGGCCGCCCGCCGTGCCGTCGCAGTCGGGGGAGTCGAACGCGGGGCTGTACCTCTGAGACGCCGTACGCCGAGGGGGGCACGCCGAGGGGGCTGCCCGACTGCCCGGCTGCTCGGCCGCCCGGCCGCTCAGGCGTACCGCTCCCGCAGTCGCATATCAGCCGTACAGCTCCCGCAGCCGTACGGACAGGCAGGTCACACAGCCCTCCATCTTCTCGAACTCGCTGATGTCCACCGGCACCGGCTCATAGCCGAGGTCGGCGAACAGCTCGGCGCTGCGCGGCGCGCTCGCCGCCATCAGCAGCTTGCCGCCGCCGAGCAGCACCACATGGGCGCCGGACTCCTCGGGGACGGGGAGGAAGCGGGGGAACGCGGCCGGGTCGTCCACCAGCGGCGGGTAGCCGATGACGGTGCCGTCCGGCAGCGCGGTGACCGCCGACTTCAGGTGGAGCACCTTGCTGACCGGTACGGCCACCACCCGCGCGCCCAGCGGCTCCAGCGCGGCGCGAAGCTGGCGGATGCCGTCGCCGTTGGTGCGTCCGCCGCGTCCCACGTAGAGGGTGTCGCCGATCTTCAGGACGTCCCCGCCGTCCAGCGTCCCCGGCTCGCGGATCCGGTTCAGCGAGCAGCCGAGGTCGGTCACGGCCTCCTCGGCGGTCGCGGTCTCGGGCCTGCGGGACTCGGCTCCGGGGCGGCCGATCACCGCGACGTTCCGGTGGACGACCATGGTGTCCTCGACGAACACCCCGTCCGGGCAGTCGTCCAGCGCGGGCAGCTCCACCGTCTCCCAGCCGTGCGCGCGCAGCGCCACGACGTAGACCTCCCACTGCCGCAGCGCCAGTGCCGGGTCGACCGGGGTGCGGTCGATATGGGTGACGAGCCCGTCGGCGAGGCGGGGGCTGGGGCGCCGGACGAGGGCTTTGCGGCTGGTCGTACGGCCGGTCATGGGGTGGGGCAGCGCGCTGGTCATGGGGGACAGCATGTCAGGCCGGGGCACTGCCGGAGCCGGCGGCGGGGTCGCCGACGCGGCCGCCCGGCCGGGTCACCGACAGGCTCACCGGTCGGCGTCGCCGTAGACCGCGCGCAGGGCGTCCTCGGCGGTGGCGAGGGCGGCCGCGCGGTCCAGGCCCAGCCGCCGCGCCCGCTGGGCGTAGGTCTGGGCGGCCTCGGCGGCCCGGCGCAGGGCCGCGTCGCCCGCCGCCGCGATGAAGGTGCCGTGGCGGCCGCGGGTCTCGATCACACCGTCCGCCTCCAGGGCCCGGTACGCCTTGGCGACGGTGTTCGCCGCCAGCCCCAGCTCCTCGGCGAAGCCGCGTACGGTGGGCAGCTTGTAGCCCACGGGGAGCGCGCCGGAGCGGGCCAGCTCGGCGATCTGCGCGCGGATCTGCTCGAAGGGGGCGGTCGCCGCGTCCTGGTCGACGGTGATCTGCAAGGCCACGTTGGGGCTCCTGGGGCATGGGTGGGGGACGGTGTTTGTGGCACCCATTGTGTGCCAGGCCGAGGGGAACCGCATGGTCCCGGTGATCTAGCCCACGAGCTGCGGAAATTGGCGGGCGGGCCGGGCTGACAGGCCGTAACCTGCGCAACCATGACCATGACTGTGCGCGATTTCCGGGCCACCGACGCGGAGGCCGTGGCGGCGGCGCGGCGCTCCGCCTTCCCCCATCGGGTGACCACGCCCCGGACGGTGGTCTGGGAGTCGCAGAGCGCGCCCGTCGAACAGCACTACCGGCTGCTGGTCGCCGAGGCGGACGGGCAGGTGGTGGGCTCGTGCGAGGTGGGCGTCCTCCACGACAGCGTCGAACCGGGCCTGGCCTTCGCCCATACGACGGTGGGCGCGGGGGCTCGGGGGCGGGGCGCGGGTTCGGCGCTGGTGACCGCCGCGGAGGAGTATCTGTCCGGGCTGGGCACGGCGAAGATCTTCGCCTGGACACTGGACGAGGCGTCTTCGGTGACCTTCGCGGAGCGGCGCGGCTACCGGCGCTGCCGCTGCTCCCGCGTCCAGCGGCTGGACCTGACGACGGCGGCGCTGCCGCCGCTGCGCGCGGGCGGTCTCCCGGACGGGGTGGAGCTGCGCACGGCGGCGGACTTCGCGGACGATCCGCGTCCGCTGTACGAGGCGGATGTGGAGTGCACGGAGGACGAGCCGGGCGATGTGGCCACGGCCGCGCCGCCGTACGCCGAGTGGCTGGCCCTGACCTGGGAGCATCCCGCGCTGGACCGCGAGCTGACGTCGGTCGCGGTGGTGGACGGCACGGTGGCCGCCTACAGCGTGGCCCACACCGACGGCCGGGGCCGCTACTGGTCCGGGATGACCGGCACCCTCCGCGCCTTCCGCGGCCGCGGCCTGGCCAAGCTGGCCAAGAACGACTCCCTCCACCGCGCCCGCTCGGCGGGCTGCCGGGAGGCGTTCACCGGCAACGACGACGACAACGGCCCGATGCTCGCGGTCAACAAGTGGTTCGGCTATGAACCGGCGGCCACGGAGTGGCGCTACGTACGGGAGCTCTCGGCGTAACCGCGTCAGCGCGCGTCAGCGCGGTGTGCCCAGTCCCGCGATGAGCAGCCCGACGAGATGACGTGCGTCGTAGCGGGGGTTGTCGCCGGCGCCCGCGCAGAGGCTGCCGACGCCGCGCATCAGCTCGTAGGCGTCCTGACCGGAGCGGATCTCGCCCGAGGCGACCGCGGCGTCGAGCAGCCGGGTGCAGACGGGCAGGAGCCGGTCGATGAAGTAGGAGTGCAAGGGGTCGAAGCAGGGGTCGTCGGACTGGAGCACGGCGGCGAGGCCGTGCTTGGTGACCAGGAAGTCGACAAAGAGGTCGACCCACTGCCCCAGGGCGGTGTGCGGCGTCTCGCCGCTCGCCAGCAGGGCGGGACCGGCCTCCGCGAGGGCCTCGACCTGGTGCCGGTAGACGGCGACGATGAGGTCGGCCCGGGTCGGGAAGTGGCGGTAGATCGTGGCCGTCCCGACACCGGCCTTGGCCGCGATGTCGCGTATCGGCGCTTCCACGCCCGAGCTGACGAACACCGCGGCGGCGGCCTCGAGCAGCGCCTTCTCGTTGCGCCGCGCGTCCGCCCGCTTGGGCCGGGCCGCGCGCCCGGCGTCTGAATCGTTGTCGTTCACCGCACCCTTCCCTTCGCGGCCGAGTCTAACGAAACGGGACAACGTCCCATAACCTCCGACCGTCAGAGCGGGGTCAGCCGGCCAGGCCCCTCGGGGGCGTAGGCGATGGGGTCGTCCGGCTCATGCCAGTGGAGGGCGAAGCGGTGCCCCGCGCGATACGCCTCGAGGCCGGCGCGGCAGTACGCCACCATGTCGTCCGGCAACGCGTCCAGCGGGAACCAGCCCAGCTCGGAACACTTCTCCGGCTCCCGATTCACCGGCTCGCTCCCGCCCTCCCCCCGCTCCCCCAGCTCCGCCTCGAAGAACCACCCCGTCCGGGCGTCCCCGGTCGGCGCCTTGTGCTGCAGCACGAGCACGACCCGCACCTCATCCGGGCCGAGGCTGATCCCGATCTCCTCGGCCGCCTCCCGAAGCATCGCGGCACGCACGTCCTCGCCGTCCTCCACATGCCCGGACGGGGCATGCAGCAGCCCATCCGCATAGCCCGTGTTCGCGCGTCGGGCGAGGAGGACATCGGCGCCCCGGCGCAGGATCAGATGCACGTCGACGATCTCCCGATGCCGCCGAACCGGCGCGAGGTCCGCCGCGGCGGTGTCCCCGTAAGCGGTGGTCGAGCTCTCTGCACACATGCCGCGATGGTCGCACCCACCACTGACAACGCCTGTCTCAGGGGCTCCGGCGCAGCACGAGCGTGACGAAGCCCAGCGTGCCGCGGTAGCCGGACAGCCACTGGGAGCGGTGCTCGGCGGCGGCCTTGTAGGTGTCCAGGGCGTCGGGCTCCTCGTGGTGGTCCAGGGCCCAGCGGGAGAGGGAACCGGTCCAGGACCACTCGTAGTCGTCCCACTCCCCGGCCGTGCTGACGTGGCCGTAGACCGGCGTCCAGCCGTCCGCGACGACACGGTCCACGGTCGTCGCGAGATCCGCGTAGTCGTCCCAGGTGGCGCCCAGCGCGGAGAGGGCGGCGGCGTCGGGTTCGCGCTCCCAGAAGCCGTCGCCCACGAGGAGATGTCCGTCCGGGGTGAGGAGTTCGCGCGCCGCCGCGAGGGTGGGCAGCAGACCGCCGAAGGCGTGCGCGGCGCCGACGCTCAGGACCACGTCGAAGCGGTGCGCCGAGGCGAAGACCGCGGCGTCCATCTCATGGAGGATCAGCCGGTCCCCGACCCCGGCTTCCTCCGCGCCCTCGCGTGCCTGCTCCAGGGCCGCGGTGTGGATGTCCACCCCCTCGGCGCGCATCCACGGATAGCGGACCAGCAGCCGCCGCAGCCATTCGCCACCACCGCAGCCGAGGTCGAGGGCGCGGTCGGCCTCGTCCGCCACCGCCCGGTCGAGCAGCCGGGCCACCGACTCGTCGGCGACCGGGGCGGCGATCGGATGGTCGGCGTGGGCGAGATGGGATCTCCGTTGACGGTCCATCCGCACAGCGTGGCAAGGCCCCACCCCCTTCCGCAGCCCCTTTTCCGGGCTTGGTTCTCCCCCGGCTACCGCTGGGAGGTGCCCCCGCGGGGACGGCTGGGGGACGTCCGACGGACCGTGACGCCTGTGGCGGGCCGCTCCCCTCCCCGTTCGCACCCATGGCATCGGCTCCTCGCGAGCCCACCGGGACGCGGGGCGGGCCCGGATGAGCCGGTGTGACCGGGCCCGCGGGAGACAACGGTCCCGGTACCGGCCGGGACCCGGTATCGGGAATGCCGGGCCCTGGCCGGTGCGCGAGGGTCCTCTCATCCCAGCCCGGTGAGCCAGTCCGTGATGTGGCCCGCGGCGGCGGGGGCGTGCTGGTTGACGAGGGTGAAGTGGTTGCCCGGAGTGGTGAGGGTGGTGGTGATGTGGGGAAGGGCCGTCTGCCAGTCGTGCGGCACCGGGTCCGCCCCGGGTGATGCGGGGAGCGGGTCCGAGGCGCGCAGGAGCAGGGTCGGGAAGGGCGTGGGTGCGGGGGTCCAGGTGTGGATGAGCTGTTCCATCCAGGCATAGGCGGACAGGTCGGTGGCGGTGAAGCCGTCGGCGTGGTGCTCGCGCTCGTACAGTCCGTGCCACAGATGGGGTTGGAGTGCGCGGGCGGCAGGGGATTCCAGGATGTAGGTGTCCAGGAGGACGACGGCCCGTACGGGCGTTCCGTGGTCCGCGAGATGGCGGGCGGTCTGGTGAGCGAGGATGCCGCCGGACGAGGTGCCCAGGAGGATCACCGGGTCGGTGGTGTCACCGCCGGTGCTCGCGGCCACGGCGTGGGCCAGCCCTTCGACGAGGGCTTCGCGGGTGGCGGGCAGTGGCTCGTCGGTGCGGAAGCCGGGGGGCGTCAGGCAGGAGACGGCCCAGGTGTCGGGGAGCGCCCCGGCCAGGGTGAAGTAGGTGTCGGGTCCGGTCAGGGGCACGATGGGGGCCACGCAGATCAGACGGGTGTTTGACGTGCCGGTGGTGAGCCGGTCCAGGGCGGGCGGGATGGGCCCGGTGCTCTTCGGCCGGAGGGCGGCGAGGTCGAGAAGCAGGGTTTCGGCCTCGTTCCGGCGGCCCGTCCGCACGGCGTCGCGGTGGAGGCGGGCGACCAGGTCGGGCGTCGGGGCCGCGCCGGTGCCGTGGTCCTCCGTCGGCGCCGCGGCGAGGTGGTCGAGGAGATGGCCGGCCAGGTCGGCCGGGGTGGGGTGGGTGAGGACTACGGTGCTGGGCAGGGTCGTGCCCATCGCGGCGGCAAGCCGGTTGCGCAGGTCGATGGCGGCGAGCGAGTCCATGCCGTTGTCGCGGAAGGCGGAGTGTTCCTCGATCGCCTCGCCGGATGAGTGGCCGAGGGCCACCGCGGCCTCGCTCCGCACCAGGTCGAG
>NZ_CM145717.1:0-3627500 GCF_055597465.1 Streptomyces yongxingensis | reverse complement strand
ACGGGGTACGGGTCGTTGTTTGAGAACTGCACAGTGGACGCGAGCATCTGTGGCCAAGTTTTTAAGGGCGCACGGTGGATGCCTTGGCACCAGGAACCGATGAAGGACGTGGGAGGCCGCGATAGGCCCCGGGGAGCTGTCAACCGAGCTGTGATCCGGGGGTGTCCGAATGGGGAAACCCGGCAGTCGTCATGGGCTGTCACCCATACCTGAACACATAGGGTATGTGGAGGGAACGCGGGGAAGTGAAACATCTCAGTACCCGCAGGAAGAGAAAACAACCGTGATTCCGGGAGTAGTGGCGAGCGAAACTGGATGAGGCTAAACCGTATGTGTGTGATACCCGGCAGGGGTTGCGCATGCGGGGTTGTGGGTTCGTACTTCAGTCGTCTGCCGGCGGCTGGGTGAGTCAGAAATTGTTGATGTAGGCGAAGGGCATGCGAAAGGCCCGGCGTAGAGGGTAAGACCCCCGTAGCTGAAATGTCAGCAACTTGCTTGTGCGATACCCAAGTAGCACGGGGCCCGAGAAATCCCGTGTGAATCTGGCGGGACCACCCGCTAAGCCTAAATATTCCCTGGTGACCGATAGCGGATAGTACCGTGAGGGAATGGTGAAAAGTACCGCGGGAGCGGAGTGAAATAGTACCTGAAACCGTGTGCCTACAAGCCGTGGGAGCGTCGCCGTGTTCTTTGGAGCACGGTCGTGACTGCGTGCCTTTTGAAGAATGAGCCTGCGAGTTTGCGGTGTGTTGCGAGGTTAACCCGTGTGGGGAAGCCGTAGCGAAAGCGAGTCCGAATAGGGCGGTTTAGTAGCGCGCTCAAGACCCGAAGCGGAGTGATCTAGCCATGGGCAGGTTGAAGCGGAGGTAAGACTTCGTGGAGGACCGAACCCACCAGGGTTGAAAACCTGGGGGATGACCTGTGGTTAGGGGTGAAAGGCCAATCAAACTCCGTGATAGCTGGTTCTCCCCGAAATGCATTTAGGTGCAGCGTCGTGTGTTTCTTGCCGGAGGTAGAGCACTGGATAGGCGATGGGCCCTACCGGGTTACTGACCTTAGCCAAACTCCGAATGCCGGTAAGTGAGAGCGCGGCAGTGAGACTGTGGGGGATAAGCTCCATGGTCGAGAGGGAAACAGCCCAGAGCATCGACTAAGGCCCCTAAGCGTACGCTAAGTGGGAAAGGATGTGGAGTCGCAGAGACAACCAGGAGGTTGGCTTAGAAGCAGCCATCCTTGAAAGAGTGCGTAATAGCTCACTGGTCAAGTGATTCCGCGCCGACAATGTAGCGGGGCTCAAGCGTACCGCCGAAGTCGTGTCATTGCAGCATGACCCCTAACGGGGGCTGTGATGGGTAGGGGAGCGTCGTGTGCCGGGTGAAGCAGCCGTGTAAGCGAGTTGTGGATGGTTCACGAGTGAGAATGCAGGCATGAGTAGCGATACACACGTGAGAAACGTGTGCGCCGATTGACTAAGGGTTCCTGGGTCAAGCTGATCTGCCCAGGGTAAGTCGGGACCTAAGGCGAGGCCGACAGGCGTAGTCGATGGACAACCGGTTGATATTCCGGTACCCGCTTTGAAGCGTCAACGCTGAATCAGGCGATGCTAAGGCCGTGAAGCCGCCCTGGATCCTTCGGGTGAAGGGGAGTGGTGGAGCCGCCGGACCAGACTTGTAGTAGGTGAGTGATGGGGTGACGCAGGAAGGTAGTCCAGCCCGGGCGGTGGTTGTCCCGGGGTAAGGGTGTAGCCCGAGGGGTAGGTAAATCCGTCCCTCATTTAAGGGTGAGACCTGATGCCGAGCCGATTGTGGTGAAGTGGATGATCCTATGCTGTCGAGAAAAGCCTCTAGCGAGTTTCATGGCGGCCCGTACCCTAAACCGACTCAGGTGGTCAGGTAGAGAATACCGAGGCGTTCGGGTGAACTATGGTTAAGGAACTCGGCAAAATGCCCCCGTAACTTCGGGAGAAGGGGGGCCATTGCTGGTGATGGGATTTTCTCCTTGAGCTGGTGGTGGCCGCAGAGACCAGCGAGAAGCGACTGTTTACTAAAAACACAGGTCCGTGCGAAGCCGTAAGGCGATGTATACGGACTGACGCCTGCCCGGTGCTGGAACGTTAAGGGGACCGGTTAGTGGGGTTTCGATCCCGCGAAGCTGAGAACTTAAGCGCCAGTAAACGGCGGTGGTAACTATAACCATCCTAAGGTAGCGAAATTCCTTGTCGGGTAAGTTCCGACCTGCACGAATGGCGTAACGACTTCTCGACTGTCTCAACCATAGGCCCGGTGAAATTGCATTACGAGTAAAGATGCTCGTTTCGCGCAGCAGGACGGAAAGACCCCGGGACCTTTACTATAGCTTGATATTGGTGTTCGGTTCGGCTTGTGTAGGATAGGTGGGAGACTGTGAAGCATTGACGCCAGTTAGTGTGGAGTCGTTGTTGAAATACCACTCTGGTCGTGCTGGATGTCTAACCTGGGTCCGTGATCCGGATCAGGGACAGTGTCTGGTGGGTAGTTTAACTGGGGCGGTTGCCTCCTAAAGGGTAACGGAGGCGCCCAAAGGTTCCCTCAGCCTGGTTGGCAATCAGGTGTTGAGTGTAAGTGCACAAGGGAGCTTGACTGTGAGACCGACGGGTCGAGCAGGGACGAAAGTCGGGACTAGTGATCCGGCGGTGGCTTGTGGAAGCGCCGTCGCTCAACGGATAAAAGGTACCCCGGGGATAACAGGCTGATCTTCCCCAAGAGTCCATATCGACGGGATGGTTTGGCACCTCGATGTCGGCTCGTCGCATCCTGGGGCTGGAGTCGGTCCCAAGGGTTGGGCTGTTCGCCCATTAAAGCGGTACGCGAGCTGGGTTTAGAACGTCGTGAGACAGTTCGGTCCCTATCCGCTGTGCGCGTAGGAGTCTTGAGAAGGGCTGTCCCTAGTACGAGAGGACCGGGACGGACGAACCTCTGGTGTGCCAGTTGTTCTGCCAAGGGCATGGCTGGTTGGCTACGTTCGGGAGGGATAACCGCTGAAAGCATCTAAGCGGGAAGCCTGCTTCGAGATGAGGGCTCCCACCCACGTGATGGGTTAAGGCTCCCAGTAGACGACTGGGTTGATAGGCCAGATATGGAAGCCGGGTGACCGGTGGAGTTGACTGGTACTAATAGGCCGAGGGCTTGTCCTCAGGTGCTCGCGTCCACTGTGTTGGTTCTGAAGCAATGAACCGTCTGACCCCCATGTGTATGGGTTGTGTCCGGTGTTTGTTTCATAGTGTTTCGGTGGTCATAGCGTTAGGGAAACGCCCGGTTACATTCCGAACCCGGAAGCTAAGCCTTTCAGCGCCGATGGTACTGCAGGGGGGACCCTGTGGGAGAGTAGGACGCCGCCGAACAAATTGTGTAGAGAGCCCTGCCGGGACTTCGGTCTCCGGCAGGGCTCTTCTCTTGTTGTGTTGCGAGCCACTCGGTGTTCATGTTGCCTGGGCACGATGCCGCTCATGGGGACTTCTACGGATGAGCTGCTGCATGAGTTGACCCGGGCGCGCGTGCGGCCGGGCGACGAGGTCATCGTGCCGTCCTACGGCACTTCCGAAGCCGCGGAAGCGGTGCTGCTGGCCGGCGCCAGGCCGGTGTTCGTGGACATCGACGCCCATACCTACTGCATAGACCCGGCCGCGGTGGCCGAGGCGCTGACGCCCAGGACCGCGGCCATCGTGGCCATTCACACCTTCGGACATCCCGCCGATATGGCGGCCCTCACCGAGCTCGGCCGGCGGCACGGCGTGCTGGTGATCGGACACGGGGCTGCCGGCGAGCCCGCCGGGGAGATACTGCGGCGGCAGGCCAACGCGGCCTATCTGGACGGAAAGCTGCGTGGCGTCCTCACGCCGCCGGTCGCGCCCGGGGTGGAACACACCTACCAGCAATACGTCGTTCGGGTCCCCGGCAACGGCCGGCCGGACCGGGACGCCTTCGCCCGTACGCTGCGTTCTCGCGGCGTCGTATGCCATGTGCCCGTACAGACGCCCGCGCACCGCACCGCGCGCTTCCGGCGCGATCTGTGGCTCGCGGAGACCGAGCGCGCGGCCGATGAGTGCCTGGCGCTGCCCGTCGATCCGACCATGTCGCGGCGGGAGTTGCAGCGCGTGGTCTCGGCCTGCAACGCGCTGGGCGGGCTGCTGCAGTCAGCCGCCTGAGCCACGGGGCGGGTGGTCGGGAGCGCACCCGAGTTCGGGTATGATCGATCTCGTCGACGCGCCCCAATAGCTCAGTCGGCAGAGCGTCTCCATGGTAAGGAGAAGGTCTACGGTTCGATTCCGTATTGGGGCTCTCCTGCGAAGGCCCCCGCCATGTGGCGGGGGCCTTCGTCATGTTCGGGCATCGCCGGGCGCGCCCCGGGCGCCCGGCCGCCTCAGGCGTCGGCGGGCTCGGGCTCCGGGACGCGCATCGCCAGGATCGCCATGTCGTCGGAGGGCGGCTCCGCGGCGAAGCGCTCGACCGCCCGCAGCACCCGGGCGGCCACCGCGCCCGCCGTAAGGCCGGTGCAGGTCGTGAGGACGTCGACAAGGCCGTCGTCGCCGAGCATCCTGGTGCCCTCGCGCCGCTCCGTCACCCCGTCGGTGACGCACAGCAGCACATCGCCCGGGTCGAGCGTCACCGTCTGCTCGTACAGCTCGAGGTCCTCCATGACGCCGAGCAGCGGCTGGGGCTCGGCCGCCGCTTCCACGCTGCCGTCCTGGCGCAGCCGGAGCGGCAGCGGGTGTCCGGCGCAGACGACCTTGAGCACCGCGCTGCCGTCGTGCTGCGGCCACAACTCGCCGTAGAGGAGGGTCAGGAAGCGGCTGCGGGCGCCCTCGTCGAGGATCGCCGCGTTGAGCCGCTCCAGGACCGCCGGGCCGCCGAAGCCCTCGCGGGCGAGCAGCCGCAGGGCGTGCCGGGCGAGTCCGGTGACCGCGGCGGCCTCCGGTCCGGTGCCGCAGACGTCGCCGATGGCGAAGCCGTACGCCCCGTCGCGGATCGGGAAGAGGTCGTAGAAGTCGCCGCCGACCTCGTTGCCCTCGCCCGCCGCGCGGTAGATGACCTCGACCTCGACTCCGGGGACCTCGGGCTGCTCGGGCGGCAGCAGACTGCGCTGGAGGGACTGGCTGATCGCGGTGCGCTCGGAGTAGAGCCGCGCGTTGTCCAGCGCGAGCGCGGCCCGGCGGGAGAGGTCCTCGGCCAGCTCCAGGTTCTCCTGGCGGAAGTGCTCGTCGGTGGGCTTGCCGAGGATGAGCATGCCGATGACGCGGTTGCGGGCCACCAGAGGCAGCACGACCGTCTCCCCGCCGACCGCGGAAGCGGTCGCGAGCGAGGCGCCGGGACCGGAGGAGGGGCGGGCGGAGTCGCCGAGGCTGAGGCTGCGCAGCGAGGTGCGCAGGGCGGCGGCGTGGGCCGCGTCATAGGGGCCGGACCAGCTGCGGGCGCCGCCGGTGGGGACCTGCTCCGGCGGGTCGATCTTCATCAGCAGGGCCTTGAGCCCGTCGATGCGGTCCTCGTCCTCATGCAGGACATACGACAGCTCGGGATCGGACGCCTGGTCGGCGACCGTATAGACGGCGCACCAACTGGCCAGCGTGGGCACCGTCATCTGTGCCATGAGCGCCAGCGTCTGATCGCGGTCCAGCGTGCCCGCGAGGAGGTCGGACGCCTCGACGAGGAAGGACAGGGAGCCGCGGCGCAGCCGCTCCAGCTCGGTGAGGCGGGCGCGCTCGACGGCGAGGGCGATGCGGTCGGCGGCGAACTGCAGCCGCAGTGCCTCTTCGTTGCTGTAGCGGGCGGGGGACTCGGCGGCGACGCCGAGCGAGCCGGTGAGCCGGCCCTCGACCTTCAGCGGGACGGTGACCACGGAGCGCATCCCCGTGTTCACCAGCAGGGGAACGGCGCCGGGCACCGCGGACAGGTCCTCGTGGACGGCGGGCATGCGGGCCGAGCCGTAGCGCCCGGTGCCCGCTTCGACGGGGACGCGGGCGAAGCGCTGGCGGGCCGAGGGCAGCCCGGTGGAGGCGCGGACCTCCAGCTCGGTCTCGTCGTCGGTGGCGAGCAGCAGATAGGCGGCGTCGCCGTCGAGCATATCGCGGGCCCGCTCGACGGTGCGCTGGAGCAGTCCGTCGAGGTCGTCGGGGGCCGGGGAGCCGATGAAGACCTCGAAGGCGTCGGTGGCCGGGCCCCGCTCGGCGGTTTCGGCGGCGTCCACGTTCGCACCGCGCATCGGGCTCTGGAGCACGGCGCGCTCGCGGTCGCGCACCAGCAGACAGACGGTGGACGGCTCGCCCTCGGCGTCGCGGATGCGCAGGTGGGAGGCGTAGACGGGGGAGACCCGGCCGTCGGCGCCGCGGATGCCGTAGGAGCCCTCCCAGCGGGAGAGCAGCAGCGCCTCGGCGACACCGGTGCCGGTGCCGGGGGTGTGCGGCCAGGCGGCGAGGTCGGTCAGCGGCTTGCCGATGATCTGCTCCGGCTGGTAACCGAACAGCTCCTGAGCGTCCTCGTTCCAGGCGCTGATCAATCCGCCGCTGTCGACCTGGACGACCCCGACCCGGACCCGGGAGTCGGCGATGGGCAGGGCACTGGAGGGCAGGGCGGGCCCGGCGGCCCGGGTGCCGGCCGGACGGTCGGGGAAGTCGAGCTGGAACCACACCTGCTTGTGGGTCGCGGTGTACTCGACGCCCCAGCGGGCGGCGAGCGCGGCGCACAGCAGCAGACCGCGGCCGCCCTCGCGGTCGGGGTGGCCGAAGTGGTGGCCGCCGTTGCTCTGCAGCGGGACCTCGCGCTCGGGGTAGCGGTCGGCGACCTCGACGCGCACGCCGGTGTCGGCGCGGATGCAGACCACATCGGCGGTGGTACCGGCGTGCACCACCGCGTTGGTGACAAGTTCGCTGGTCAGGACGACGGCGTCGTCCACGATATCGGTGAGGCCCCACCCGTGGAGGGTGTCCCGGACAAAGGTGCGGGCGGCGGCGACCGAGCGTCCCACCGGCTCGAAGGTGGCGGCTGCCCGCGCGGTGATCACAGGTCTCCTCATAAGTGTCTCGGCGAACTGCTCACCCATGTCGCAGCGCCCCTCCGATGCCCTGGCCGGTTGCCAGGTTACTTACCACCGACGCCGTCGCGAATGCCGGTCGCCCTCGATTCCACCCAGAGGTGCCCTCGGCGGTGTGGGATGCTGCCGAACTGTTATGGCCTGGTTGGGGCATGGTGAAACACTGGGGAAGCTGGAAGAAGAACCCGACGAGGACGGTCAACCCTGCGGGAGGGACACGGTGGAGTCTGGCGCAGCGGCGCGGGGCACGAATACGCGCGCGAAAGGCGGACGGTCCCGAAGCAATGGGACGACTGAAGTGGAGACGGCGGCCCTGAACCGGCTGCTGACCGCGATGACGGCCATGCGGGACGGGAACTTCCGCAAGCGGCTCACGGTCTCGGGCGAGGGCGTGATGTCCGAGATCGCCGCGGTCTTCAACGAGGTCGCGGACCGCAATCTGCAGCTCACGGGCGAGCTGACCCGGGTGCGGCGGGTGGTCGGCCGCGAGGGCAAGCTCACCGAGCGGCTGGAGACCGGCGCCTGTGAGGGGCAGTGGGCCGCGGCCATTGACGCGTCCAACGCCCTGGTGGACGATCTCGTACGGCCGGTGTCCGAGGTGGGCCGGGTGCTGTCGGCGGTCGCCGAGGGCGACCTGGAGCAGCGCATGGACCTGCGGGCCCAGGGCTCCGACGGGTCGGCGCATCCCCTGCGGGGTGAGTTCCTCAAGGTGGGCCGCACGGTCAACGGCCTGGTGGATCAGCTCTCGGCGTTCACCGACGAGGTGACGCGGGTCGCGAGTGAGGTCGGCACCGAGGGCAAACTGGGCGGTCAGGCCCGGGTGCGCGGAATGTCGGGTTCGTGGAAGGACCTCACGGAGTCCGTCAATACGATGGCCTCCCGGCTCACCGCTCAGGTGCGTGACATCGCTCTCGTGACCACGGCGGTGGCCAAGGGTGATCTGTCCCGGAAGGTCACGGTTCATGTGTCCGGGGAGATGCTCGAGCTGAAGGAAACCGTCAACACGATGGTGGACCAGCTCTCCTCGTTCGCCTCCGAGGTGACCAGGGTCGCCCGTGAGGTGGGCACCGAGGGCGAGCTCGGCGGCCAGGCGAAGGTGCCGGGCGTCGCGGGCGTCTGGAAGGACCTCACCGACTCCGTCAACCTCATGGCCGGGAACCTGACCGCGCAGGTGCGCGGGATCGCCCAGGTCACCACGGCGGTCGCCAACGGTGATCTGTCGCAGAAGGTGACGGTGAGCGCACGCGGCGAGGTCGCGCAGCTCGCCGACACGATCAACACCATGACCGAGACGCTGCGCACCTTCGCGGACGAGGTCACGCGGGTGGCCAGCGAGGTCGGCGCCGAGGGGCTGCTGGGCGGTCAGGCGCAGGTGCCGGGTGCGGCGGGGACGTGGAAGGATCTCACCGATTCGGTGAACACCGCGTTCCGGAACCTCACCGCGCAGGTGCGGGACATCGCGCAGGTGACGACGGCGGTGGCGAACGGCGATCTGTCGCAGAAGGTCACCGTCGATGTGGCCGGCGAGATGCTGGAGCTGAAGAACACCGTCAACACGATGGTGGACCAGCTGCAGTCGTTCGGCGCCGAGGTGACGCGGGTCGCCCGGGAGATCGGCGTCGAGGGCGAGCTGGGCGGTCAGGCGCAGGTGCCGGGTGCGGCGGGGACGTGGAAGGATCTCACCGATTCGGTGAACACCGCGTTCCGGAACCTCACCGGACAGGTGCGCAATATCGCGCAGGTGACGACGGCGGTGGCGAACGGCGATCTGTCGCAGAAGGTCACCGTCGACGTCTCCGGCGAGATGCTCAAGCTGAAGAACACCGTGAACACCATGGTGGACCAGCTGTCCTCGTTCGCCGACCAGGTCACCAGGATGGCGCGGGACGTGGGCACCGAGGGCCGGCTGGGCGGTCAGGCCCGGGTGGACGGGGTCAGCGGCGTCTGGGCGGACCTGACCGACTCCGTGAACTCCATGGCCGGGAACCTGACGGCGCAGGTGCGCGGTATCGCCCAGGTGACGACGGCGGTCGCGCGCGGCGATCTGTCGCAGAAGATCGAGGTGGACGCGCGCGGCGAGATCCTGGAGCTGAAGAACACCATCAACACGATGGTCGACCAGCTCTCCGACTTCGCCGAGCAGGTGACCCGGGTCGCCCGCGAGGTGGGTACGGACGGCCGGCTGGGCGGTCAGGCGCAGGTGCCCGGTGTGGCGGGCGTCTGGCGCGATCTGACCGACTCGGTGAACGGCATGGCGGGCAACCTGACCGCCCAGGTGCGCAATATCGCCCAGGTGGCCACGGCGGTCGCGCGCGGTGACCTCTCCCAGAAGATCGACGTCGATGCGCGCGGCGAGATCCTGGAGCTGAAGAACACTCTGAACACGATGGTCGACCAGTTGTCGTCCTTCGCGGAGGAGGTCACCAGGGTCGCCCGCGAGGTGGGCACCGAGGGCCAGTTGGGCGGCCAGGCCGAGGTGCAGGGCGTCTCCGGGACGTGGAAGGACCTCACCCAGTCCGTCAACAGCATGGCCAACAACCTGACGTCCCAGGTGCGTTCGATCGCGGAGGTGACCACGGCGGTCGCCAAGGGCGATCTGTCGAAGAAGATCACCGTCGATGCCAAGGGCGAGATCCTCGAGCTGGTCACCACGGTGAACACGATGGTGGACCAGCTGTCGTCGTTCGCCGAGCAGGTCACCCGGGTGGCCCGTGAGGTGGGCACCGAGGGGCAGTTGGGCGGTCAGGCGCGGGTTCCGGGCGTGACCGGAATCTGGAAGGACCTGAGCAACAACGTCAACCTGATGGCCAACAACCTGACCATCCAGGTGCGGAACATCTCGCAGGTCTCGGCCGCGGTCGCCAATGGTGATCTGACGAAGAAGGTGACGGTCGAGGCGCGCGGTGAGGTCGCGGCGCTGGCCGACACCGTCAACACGATGGTGACGACGCTGTCGTCGTTCGCCGATGAGGTCACCCGCGTGGCCCGCGAGGTGGGCACGGACGGCATCCTGGGCGGCCAGGCCCGGGTGCCCGGCGTCTCGGGGACGTGGAAGGACCTCACCGAGTCCGTGAACTCGATGGCGTCCAACCTGACCGGCCAGGTGCGCAACATCGCCATGGTCACCACGGCCATCGCCCAGGGCGATCTGACCAAGAAGATCGACATCGAGGCACGCGGCGAGATCCTCGAGCTGAAGACGACCATCAACACGATGGTGGACCAGCTGTCGTCGTTCGCCGACCAGGTGACCCGGGTGGCCCGTGAGGTGGGCACCGAGGGCCAGCTGGGCGGCCAGGCGCGGGTGCGGGACGTGGCCGGCACCTGGAAGGACCTGACCGAGTCGGTGAACGAGATGGCCGGGAACCTGACCCGTCAGGTGCGCGCCATCGCCGAGGTGGCCACCGCAGTGACCCGCGGCGATCTCAACCTCAAGATCGACGTGGACGCCTCCGGCGAGATCCAGGTCCTCCAGGACCACATCAACACCATGATCGCCAACCTGCGCGAGACCACGCTCGCCAACAAGGAGCAGGACTGGCTCAAGGGCAACCTGGCCCGGATCTCCGGTCTGATGCAGGGCCGTCGCGACCTGGAGGACGTCGCCCGGCTGATCATGAGCGAGCTGACCCCGGTGGTCTCCGCCCAGCACGGCGCGTTCTTCCTGGCCGTGCCGCCCGGCGAGGGCACCGAGGTGGTCGCGGACAGCACCTCCGACGACGGCTACGAACTGCTGCTGGTCGGTTCCTACGGCTACACCTACGGCTCGATGCCCACGCGCTTCAAGCCCGGTGAGACGCTGATCGGCACGGTCGCCGAGGAGAAGCGCGCGATCCTGGTGGAGAACGTGCCACCGGGCTATCTCAAGATCGCCTCGGGGCTCGGCGAGGCGGCCCCGGCCCATGTGATCGTGTTGCCGGTGCTCTTCGAGGGGCAGCTGCTGGGCGTGATCGAGCTGGCCTCGTTCCAGCCGTTCGCCCAGATCCAGAAGGACTTCCTCAACCAGATCGCCGAGATGATCGGCACCAGCGTCAACACCATCAGCGTCAACACCAAGACCGAGGTGCTGCTGAAGCAGTCGCAGGAGCTGACCGAGCAGCTGCGCGAGCGGTCGGCCGAGCTGGAGAACCGGCAGAAGGCGCTCCAGGCGTCCAACGCGGAGCTGGAGGAGAAGTCCGAGCGGCTGGCCCGCCAGAACCGCGACATCGAGGTCAAGAACACCGAGATCGAGGAAGCCCGGCAGGTGCTCGAGGAGCGCGCCGAGCAGCTCGCCGTCTCGATGCGCTACAAGAGCGAGTTCCTGGCGAACATGTCGCACGAGCTGCGCACCCCGCTCAACTCGCTGCTGATCCTGGCCAAGCTGCTCGCCGACAACGCCGACGGCAACCTCTCGCCGAAGCAGGTGGAGTTCGCCGAGACCATCCACGGCGCGGGCTCGGACCTGCTGCAGCTGATCAACGACATCCTGGACCTGTCGAAGGTCGAGGCGGGCAAGATGGACGTCAGCCCGACCCGTATCGCCCTGGTTCAGCTCGTCGACTATGTGGAGGCCACCTTCCGGCCGCTGACCGCGGAGAAGGGCCTGGACTTCTCCGTAAGGGTGTCGCCGGAGCTCCCGGCGACGCTGCACACCGACGAGCAGCGGCTGCTGCAGGTGCTGCGCAATCTGCTGTCCAACGCGGTGAAGTTCACCGACAGCGGCGCCGTGGAGCTGGTCATCCGGCCGGCGGGCGCGGATGTGCCGCACGCCATCCGGGAGCAGTTGCTGGAGCACGGTGCGCTGCGCGACGCGGACGCCGAGATGATCGCGTTCTCGGTGACCGACACCGGTATCGGCATCGCGGCGAGCAAGATGCGGGTGATCTTCGAGGCGTTCAAGCAGGCCGACGGCACCACCAGCCGTAAGTACGGCGGCACCGGACTCGGCCTGTCCATCAGCCGGGAGATCGCCCGGCTGCTGGGCGGCGAGATCCACGCGGCCAGCGAGCCGGGCCGCGGCTCGACCTTCACGCTCTACCTGCCGCTGCACCCCAGCGAGCTGCCGCCCCAGGGCTACCCGCAGCTCGCGCCGAGCAGCTCGGGCCGGAGCCCGCTGGCGCTCGAAGCGCTCCCCAGCGCCGTGGAGGAGACCGAGGACAACGGTGCCGCGGTGGAGCGGGAGGAGGCCGCACAGGACGCCTCCGAGGGCTCCCCGGCGGCGCGCGGCCGTGGCGGCTCCGGGCTGTTCCGGCGGCGTCAGCGGGCCGAGCAGGAGGCGTCCCGGAACGGTGCGGAGCAGGCCCCGCCGGAGCCGGAGCCGGAGGCGGAGTCGGGCGCCCGGTCGGCGGGCCGCCGCCCGGGACGGCAGGCGCAGGCCCCCGAGCCGTGGCTGCTGGGCGGCCAGGACCTGGTGGCCCCGGAGCCGGCGGGCGGCTTCCACGGCGAAAAGGTGTTGATCGTCGACGACGACATCCGTAATGTCTTCGCGCTGACCAGCGTGCTCGAGCAGCACGGGCTGCAGGTGCTGTACGCGGAGAACGGCCGGGAGGGCATCGAGGTCCTGGAGCAGCACGACGACGTCGTACTGGTCCTGATGGACATCATGATGCCGGAGATGGACGGCTACGCCACGACGGCCGCGATCCGCAGGATGCCGCAGTTCGCCGGGCTGCCGATCATCGCCCTCACCGCGAAGGCGATGAAGGGCGACCGGGAGAAGAGCATCGAAGCGGGCGCGTCGGACTACGTCACCAAGCCGGTCGACACCGATCATCTCCTTACGGTGATGGAGCAGTGGATGTCGGTGGAGTGACCCGAGGTACGCGCGGGACAGCCGTGGTGTTGACTGAGTGTCGCCGAACACGTGTGGGAACGCGGTATTCGGGGAACCTTCTGGTCTCCCACCGCGTTTCTGCTACGTGCACAGTGACATCGCGGTGACAGGGTGTGGCGAACAGCGGGGTGCGGCTACCATGACCGGCACAAGGACGGGCGGCGCAAGGGAGTCGTCCCCTGGGGCGGCGCCCGGTGCTTTCCTCAGCTCTGCGAGCTGGGGAGACCCCAAGCCGGGACGAGGAGGACGGGGCATGGTGCAGAAGGCCAAGATCCTCCTGGTCGATGACCGGCCGGAGAATCTGCTGGCGCTGGAGGCCATTCTCTCCGCGCTCGATCAGACCCTGGTGCGGGCATCGTCAGGGGAGGAAGCGCTCAAGGCGCTGCTGACGGACGACTTCGCGGTGATTCTGCTGGACGTCCAGATGCCGGGCATGGACGGATTCGAGACCGCGGCGCACATCAAGCGCCGGGAGCGGACCCGCGACATCCCGATCATTTTCCTCACGGCGATCAACCACGGCCCGCACCACACCTTCCGGGGCTATGCGGCCGGCGCGGTGGACTACATCTCCAAACCCTTCGACCCGTGGGTGCTCAGAGCCAAGGTCTCGGTCTTCGTGGATCTGTACATGAAGAACTGCCAGCTGCGGGAGCAGGCGTCGCTGCTGCGGCTGCAGTTGGAGGGTGGCCAGCCCGCCGCCGGGGAGGCCAAGGAGTCGGCGGGGCTGCTCGCCGAGCTGTCCGCGCGGCTCGCCGCCGTCGAGGAGCAGGCCGAGGCGCTGTCCAAGCAGCTGGACGAGTCGGCCGACGCCGCCGCCGTGGCCACCGCGGCCCATCTGGAGCGCAAGCTGACCGGTCTGCGGCGGGCGCTGGACGCGCTGGAGCCGGGTGCGGGGAGCGGGGCCGGCCAGGTCCCCTCGCAGAACTGATCCGCCGCCCCACCGTCGCCGTCGGTCGGTCATCGCCGACCGGTCACCCGCACTTTGACGCGCCGTCACAGCCGTCTCACCGCCTCGTCGGCGCAGCGGCACCGGTGTGACGTCAGTGGTGCCTGATGCCCCCGCCATGCGTGCCCCGTACGGCGGACGCGGGTAACCTCGCCTCCATGGCCTCTCGTACGTCCGGCAAGGGTTCCCAGAGCACGGCGGGCACCTCGAAGAAGCGCGCCGGGCAGTCCGGAGGCGCGGCGAAGAAGGCGGCCGCCAAGAAGGCGCCCGCGAAGAAGGCACCCGCCAAGAAGTCCGCCGCGCCCGCGAAGAAGGCCGCCTCGAAGAAGGCGGCGGCAAAGGCGGCGCCGTCACCCGCCCCGAATCCCACCAGCGGCGTGTTCCGCATCGTGCGCGCCGTGTGGATGGGCATGGCGCGCGGCCTCGCGGCGATGTTCCGCGGCATAGGACGCGGCGCCAAGGGACTCGATCCGGCCCACCGCAAGGACGGCAGCGCCCTGCTGCTGTTCGCCCTCGCCCTGATCGTCGCGGCGGGCACCTGGTCCAATCTGGACGGGCCGGTCGGCAGGCTGGTCGAAATGCTGATCACCGGCGCCTTCGGCCGGCTCGACCTGGTGGTGCCGATACTGCTGGGCACCATCGCCGTCCGGCTGATCCTCCACCCGGAGCGGCCGGAGGCAAACGGACGGATCGTCATCGGGCTCTCGGCGCTCGTCATCGGCGTCCTGGGGCAGGTGCACATCGCCTGCGGCGCCCCGGGGCGCGGCGAGGGCACCGCGGCGATGCAGGACGCGGGCGGTCTGATCGGCTGGGCCGTCTCCCGGCCGCTGATCTACCTGATGGGCGACGTGCTGGCCGTACCGCTGCTGGTGCTGCTGACCGTCTTCGGGCTGCTGGTGGTCACCGCGACGCCGGTCGCCGCCATTCCGCAGCGGCTGCGGCAGCTGGGCGTCCGGCTCGGCCTGGTGCGGGACCAGGACGCGTACGCGTCGGAGGCCGGGTACGACGCGGCGGAGTACGCCGACGAATGGCGCGAGACGCCCGCCAGACGGCCTCGCAGGACCTCACTCGCCAAAGAGGACCCGGACGGTGCCGGAGGCCCGGAGCGGGCCGAGGAGGAGGCGCTGCGCAAGCGCCGGCGCTCGCGCCGCTCGTCGTCCGTCCAACCGCCGCTCGACCGGCCCTTGGACGCGGTGGACGTGGCGGCCGCTGCCGCCGCCTCGCTGGACGGGGCCGTGCTGCACGGTGTGCAGCCCTCGCCGCTCGTCGCCGGGCTCAGCAACGGGATTTCGGGCGAGCGCGAGGACGGAGCCGCGAGCGGCGGGGTGCCGGGCGCGCGCGATGCCGACAAGGAGCCGGGAAAGGCCGCCGGGAAGGGCGGTGCCAAGGGCAAGGCGGTGGCCGGGAAGGGCCGTCAGGACGGAGCCGACGAGGCGGATCCGCAGCAGGTCCCCGATCTCACCCGGTCCGCGGTCGAGTCCGGCGAGCCGCTGCCGCCGCGCGCCGAGCAGCTCCAGCTCTCCGGCGACATCACCTACTCGCTGCCCTCGCTCGAGCTGCTGGAGCGCGGCGGCCCCGGCAAGACCCGCAGCGCCGCCAACGACGCGGTCGTGGACTCGCTGACGAAGGTGTTCACGGAGTTCAAGGTGGACGCCGCCGTCACCGGCTTCACCCGCGGCCCGACGGTCACCCGCTACGAGGTGGAGCTGGGCCCGGCCGTCAAGGTCGAGCGGATCACCGCACTGACCAAGAACATCGCCTACGCGGTCGCCAGCCCCGATGTTCGTATCATCAGCCCGATCCCCGGCAAGTCGGCCGTCGGCATCGAAATCCCCAACAGCGACCGCGAGATGGTCAACCTGGGCGATGTGCTGCGTGCGGCGGACTCCGTCGGCGACGACCATCCGATGCTCGTCGGGCTGGGCAAGGACGTCGAGGGCGGCTATGTGGCGGCCAACCTGGCCACCATGCCGCATGTGCTGGTGGCGGGCGCGACCGGTTCCGGCAAGTCGTCCTGCATCAACTGCCTGATCACATCGATCATGGCCCGTGCCACGCCGGACGATGTGCGGATGGTGCTGGTCGACCCCAAGCGGGTGGAGCTGACCGCCTACGAGGGCATTCCGCATCTGATCACACCGATCATCACCAACCCCAAGCGCGCCGCCGAGGCGCTCCAATGGGTCGTGCGGGAGATGGACCTTCGCTACGACGACCTCGCGGCCTACGGCTTCCGCCATATCGACGACTTCAACGCGGCGGTACGCGGGGGGAAGGTGAAGGAGCCCGAGGGGAGCGAGCGGGAGCTCAAGCCCTATCCGTATCTGCTGGTGATCGTCGACGAGCTGGCCGATTTGATGATGGTCGCACCGCGGGACGTCGAGGACTCGATCGTGCGGATCACACAGCTGGCGCGCGCGGCCGGAATCCACTTGGTGCTGGCCACCCAGCGGCCCTCCGTGGACGTCGTCACCGGTCTGATCAAGGCCAATGTGCCCTCGCGACTCGCCTTCGCCACCTCCTCACTGGCCGACAGCCGCGTCATCCTGGACCAGCCCGGCGCCGAGAAGCTGATCGGCAAGGGCGACGGCCTCTTCCTGCCGATGGGCGCGAACAAACCCGTCCGGATGCAGGGCGCGTATGTCACCGAGTCCGAGGTCGAGGCCGTCGTCGCCCACTGCAAGGAGCAGATGGCACCGGTCTTCCGCGACGACGTGACGGTCGGGACGTCGAAGAAGAAGGAGATCGACGAGGAGATCGGCGATGATCTCGATCTGCTCTGCCAGGCCGCTGAGCTGGTGGTTTCCACCCAGTTCGGCTCGACGTCGATGCTCCAGCGCAAGCTGCGGGTGGGTTTCGCCAAGGCGGGGCGGCTGATGGATCTCATGGAGTCCCGGAACATCGTCGGCCCGAGCGAGGGATCCAAGGCGCGCGATGTGCTCGTCAAGCCGGATGAATTGGATGGCGTGCTCGACGTGATCCGCGGTAAGGCTCACTCATAAGGGTTTGGCGGGCAACCGTTTCCCCTACCGAAACGTCAAGTTGAGGGAGGTGGCGGAGTGAGACCCCAGAATCGTGATCGAACGGCAATCCCGATGGCGGACAAACTCCGTCCTCCCGCTTGCCCGACCCTTTCGCCCCACCCCTAGACTGAACCCCCAGCAGGTGGCTCACGCTCGAAAGGCGCCCCCGTGTCCATCGGCAACCTTCCCGAAGACGGCAACTCCCCCGAAGACGACCGGCCTTCCATCGGTCGCGCCCTCCAGCAGGCCCGTATCTCCGCGGGGCTGACCGTCGACGAGGTCAGTTCCTCGACCAGGGTGCGCACCCCCATCGTGCGGGGCATCGAGCAGGACGACTTCTCGCGCTGCGGCGGCGATGTCTACGCCCGGGGGCACATCCGGGTGCTCGCGCGCGCCGTGGGCCTCGATCCGGAGTCCCTGATCGCGCAGTTCGACGCCGAGCACGGCGGCCGGCCCGCGCCGACCGCGCCGGCGCCGCTGTTCGAGGCCGAGCGGATCCGCCCCGAGCCCCGGCGCCCCAACTGGACGGCCGCGATGGTCGCGGCGATCGTCGCCGTCGTCGGATTCGTGGGCTTCACCCTGTTCCGGGGCGGTGACGGCGACGACTCGAGCGTCGCCGAGGACACCGCCTCGCCCAAGCCCAGCGCCTCCGCGCCCACCAACACCGCCGCCCCCTCCAAGCCCGCCACTCCGCACAAGCCCGACCCGTCCGACAGCGCCATCGCGGGCGTCCCGGCGGACAAGGTCACCGTCAAGCTGACCGCCGAGGGCGGTCAGAGCTGGATCTCCGCCCAGGACCACAACGGCCGGCTGCTCGAGGAGGGCGTGCTGCGCGAGGGCGACTCCAAGACCTTCAGCGACAGCAGGCGCATCGATCTGGTGCTGGGCAACGCCGGGGCGATCAAGCTGTTCGTGAACGGCAAGGAAGTGAAGAACGTGGGCACCAGCGGGGCCGTCCAGCGGCTCAGCTACACCAAGGGAGACCCCGAGGCGGGCTGACCCGCGCGAAGATCGGCAGCCCTGGCAGCGGGGGCTGTCGTGGGGACAAAGTAGTCTGAGCCCATGCCCGAACGCCGCACCGTCGCCCTTGTCACTCTTGGCTGCGCCCGTAACGAGGTGGACTCGGAGGAGCTCGCAGGCCGCTTGGCGGCGGACGGCTGGGAGCTCGTCGAGGAAGCCGCCGACGCGGACGTCGCCGTCGTCAACACCTGTGGCTTCGTCGAGGCCGCCAAGAAGGACTCGGTCGACGCCCTGCTGGAGGCGAACGATCTGAAGGACCACGGCCGTACCCAGGCCGTGGTGGCCGTCGGCTGCATGGCCGAGCGGTACGGCAAGGAGCTCGCCGATGCGCTGCCCGAGGCCGACGGGGTGCTCGGCTTCGACGACTACGGCGATATCTCCGACCGCCTCCAGACCATCCTCTCCGGCGGCATCCACGCCTCCCACACCCCGCGCGACCGCCGCAAGCTGCTGCCGATCAGCCCCGCCGAGCGGCAGGACGCCACCTCGGTGGCACTGCCCGGCCACGCCCAGGACACCGCGCCCGAGGACCTGCCCGAGGGGGTGGCCCCGGCCTCCGGGCCGCGGGCCCCGCTGCGGCGCAGACTGGACAGCAGCCCGGTCGCCTCGGTGAAGCTGGCCTCCGGCTGCGACCGGCGCTGCTCGTTCTGCGCCATCCCGTCCTTCCGCGGCTCCTTCATCTCCCGCCGCCCCTCCGATGTGCTGGGCGAGACCCGCTGGCTGGCCGAGCAGGGGGTGAAGGAGATCATGCTGGTCTCGGAGAACAACACCTCGTACGGCAAGGACCTCGGGGACATCCGGCTGCTGGAGACGCTGCTGCCGGAGCTGGCCGCGGTGGACGGCATCGAGCGGATCCGGGTCAGCTATCTGCAGCCCGCCGAGATGCGTCCCGGGCTGATCGACGTGCTCACCTCGACCGAGAAGGTCGCGCCGTACTTCGATCTGTCCTTCCAGCACTCGGCGCCCGGGGTGCTGCGCGCCATGCGCCGCTTCGGCGACACCGACCGGTTCCTGGAGCTGCTGGAGACGGTCAGAGGCAAGGCGCCGCAGGCCGGTGCCCGGTCCAACTTCATCGTCGGCTTCCCCGGCGAGACCGAGGAGGACCTGGCCGAACTGGAGCGCTTCCTCAATGCGGCGCGGCTGGACGCGATCGGAGTCTTCGGGTACTCGGACGAGGACGGTACCGAGGCCGCCGGTTACGAGAACAAGGTCGACCCGGAGGTGGTCGCGGAGCGTCTGGAGCGCGTCTCGCGGCTCGCGGAGGAGTTGACCGCCCAGCGGGCGGAGGAGCGGCTCGGCGAGGTCGTGGAGGTCCTGGTGGAGGAGATCGACGACACCGGGGCGGTCCTGGGCCGGGGCGCCCACCAGGCGCCGGAGACCGATGGCCAGACGCTGCTGCGCACCGACGGGGAGCCGGAGGTGGGCCGTATGGTCGAAGCGAAGGTGATCGCGACGGAGGGGGTGGACCTCGTCGCGGAGCCGCTTGAGCCGTTGGAGCGGCAGGGCGGCGGCGCGTCCACCGGAGAGGCGGGCAGATGACGGGTGTCCCGGCCTCCGCCGCCGGAGGTCACCGCCGACCGGCCGCCGCCACGGTCAGGCCCGCCGGTTTGTGGAACATCGCCAACATCCTCACCATGGTGCGGCTGCTGCTGGTGCCCGGGTTTGTGTTGTTGATGCTGCACAATGGCGGGTACGACCCGGCGTGGCGCTCCTTCGCGTGGGCGGCGTTCGCCATCGCCATGATCACCGATCTCTTCGACGGTCATCTGGCCCGCCGGTACAACCTGGTCACCGACTTCGGGAAGATCGCCGACCCCATCGCGGACAAGGCGATCATGGGCGCGGCGCTGATCTGTCTGTCGGCCCTGTCCGACCTCCCCTGGTGGGTGACGGGAGTGATCCTCTTCCGTGAGATCGGAATCACACTGATGCGGTTCTGGGTGATCCGGATCGGGGTCATTCCGGCCAGCCGGGGCGGAAAGATGAAGACGCTCGTGCAGGGCACCGCCGTCGGGATGTACATCCTGGCGCTGACCGGACCGCTGGCCTCGCTGCGGTTCTGGGTGATGGCCGTGGCCGTCGTCCTGACCGTGGTCACCGGCCTCGACTACGTCCGGCAGGCGGTCGTGCTGCGCCGGGCGGGACGGACGACGGAGGAGGCCACGAAGTGAGCGACGGCGGGACGGCGGCCGATGTGCTGGCGCTGCTGGAGCGGCGCGGGCAGACCCTGGCCGCCGCCGAATCGCTCACCGGCGGTCTGGTGGCCGCCGAGCTGACCTCGGTGGACGGCGCCTCCCGCTCCTTCCGGGGCTCGGTGACGGCGTACGCCACCGACCTCAAGCGCGAGGTGCTGGGTGTGGACGGGGCCCTGCTGGCCGAGCGCGGTGCGGTCGACGCCGAGGTGGCCCGGCAGATGGCCCGGGGGGTACGGCGTGCGCTGGGCGCGGACTGGGGAGTGGCCACCACCGGTGTGGCGGGTCCCACACCCCAGGACGGCCAGCCCGTGGGCACCGTTCATGTGGCCGTCGCGGGGCCCTCGGACGCGGTGGCCGCGGCGGCGCTGCGGCTCGAAGGAGACCGCGCCGGAATCCGCGGCCAGACCGTCCATGCCGCAATCAAGCTGCTGTTCAGCGAATTGATCGCGACGGCGGGGGCAAAGGATACGGAACAACACGACGAGATTTGATGTTTGCAGCCCTGAGTGAACACGACATCGCTCCCCGCACGGGCACAGCCGGAGGCGGTACGGTGGGGCGTGAAGGATCCGGATCCGAGGTCCGAGGAGGGAGCCAGCGATGATTCTGCTCCGTCGCCTGCTGGGTGACGTGCTGCGCCGGCAGCGCCAGCGCCAGGGCCGTACTCTGCGCGAGGTTTCCTCCTCCGCCCGGGTGTCGCTCGGCTATCTGTCAGAGGTCGAGCGCGGTCAGAAGGAAGCCTCATCCGAGCTGCTGTCGGCCATCTGCGACGCCCTGGAGGTACGGATGTCGCAGGTCATGCGCGAGGTCAGCGACGAGCTGTCGCTCGCCGAACTGGCCGAGTCGGCCGCGTCCACCACCGAGAAGGTGCCGGCGCCCATGCGGCCCGTGCTCAATCCCGTCTCTGTGACGTCCGTGACGGGCGTTCCGGAGGAGCGGGTGACCATCAAGACGCCCAAGGAAGCCGTGGACGTGGTGGCGGCCTGAGCACCCCTGAGAAGCCAGCTCTCCAGGCCCCGACCGGTAGCCATACCGGCCGGGGCCTCGATGTTTGTCCGTCCGGATTCGGGTCACCCCAGAGGAAGAGAGGCAATCAAGAGGGGCCAAACGGTCGAACAGGAGGAAGTGGATGTCTGTGGTGAAGAGCCCGCTGCCGGAGGAACACCTCAAGATCGTCGCCGACGCGCTGCAAGGCGCCCTCGTCGACCTCGTCGACCTCCACCTGGTGGGCAAGCAGATCCACTGGACCGTCGTGGGCCCGCGATTCCGCACGGTCCATCTGCAGCTCGACGATGTCGTGGCGTCGACCAGGGAGTATGCCGACACGGTGGCGGAGCGGGCCTCTGCGCTCGGGGTGCCGCCGGACGGACGGGCCCAGACGGTCGCCGCGACCAGCGGTGTCGAAACGGTCAAGGACGGCTGGACCGATGACGCGCAGGCCGTCCGGACGCTCGTGAACGCCCTCGGAGCGGTGATCGGACGGATGCGGGAGCGCATCAGGGCCACCGACGAGCCGGACCCGGTGACCCAGGACATTCTCATCGAGCTCACTCGCGACCTGGAGAAGCACCACTGGATGTTCCAGGCCGAGAACGGCGGCCAGCGCGGCTGAGGCGGGCTCGGGCCCTGGGCGAGGTCGAGGCCATCTCGTTCCGGCCCGGTGGCTCCGGCCCGGTGGCTCGCTCTGGGTGCGCGGTATCGCCCGGCTGGGCAGACTGGGGGGAGCGCAAGTGTCCGACACGCGCCGACGTGCCTCCTGTGCGCCCTCCCGCCGTGTGCGAACAGGCGTCTAGCGTCGCCGAAGGAGGCAGTCATGGCAGCCGTCGGAGGGGCCGACACCCAGGGCCTCAGGCCGGTCCGATGGGTGATCGCGCTCGCTCTGGGCGGCGTCTGGTGGTGGGCCGTGCTGCGGCTGGCGGTGCAGCCGGGGGAGACCGGGCCGGTAGAGGGGGCCTTAGCGGTCGGCGGCTGGGGGCTGAGCCTGCTGCCGGTGCACTGCGGTCCGTCGCCCAGAAGGGGCGGCGCCCGCCGCCGGGGAGGCCCTCCGCGTCAGGACGGATCCGGTCCCTGCGGTCCCGCCTGGCAGCTCGGGCACCAGAAGGTCGAGCGCTCCTGACCCGCGCGCCCCTGGTCGGCGGCGCGCACCGGCGTACCGCAGCGCAGACAGGGCCGCCCCGGGCGCCCGTACACCCACAGCCGACGGTCACGGCGCGACTCGGCCGTGGTGACCCGGGCGCGCCGGTTCCTGTTGGCCTCCAGGAGCTTCTTGGCGTGGGCCACCAGGCGTTCGGGAGAGGGCACCTCGCCGATCGGCAGCCAGGGTGACACGCGCAGCAGGAAGCACAGCTCGGACTTGTAGACATTGCCGATCCCGGCGAGGTTCCGCTGGTCGAGCAGCGCCTCGCCCAGGGGCCGGGAGGGGTCGGCGAGCAGCCTGCGCAGCGCCTCGTCCGGATCCCAGTCGGGGCCGAGGAGATCGGGGCCGAGATGGCCGACGACCCGGTCCTCGTCGCCGGTGCGGAGCAGTTCCAGGACGGGCAGGCGGTAGCCGACGGCGGTGTGGGCGGTGTTGGCGAGGATGGCCCGGATCTGGTGGTGCGGACCGCCGCGCCAGCGCTCGTCCGGCCCGTACACCTGCCAGGAGCCGTCCATCCGCAGATGGGAGTGGAGGGTCAGCCCGCCCTCGACACGGGTCAGCAGATGCTTGCCGCGCGGGACCACCTCGAGGACCCGGCGGCCGGTGAGGTCGGCGGTCGCCAGACGGGGAACGCGCAGGTCGCTGCGGGTGAGTGGGGAACCCGCAAGGGCCTGGTGCAGCCGCTGAGCGGTCTGCCAGACGGTGTCTCCTTCGGGCATGGCATCCATGATGCCGGTGGCCGCGGGCAGGCGGGAGCGCCCGGTGATCAGGGGCGCGGGCGAAGGCCGTTGTTCAGGGGTGGACGGCGGCTGTTGATCAAGGGCGCAGGCGGAGGCCCCTGGGGGTCGGGTGGAAGCCCGCAGATTCCAGGAGCTTGCCGATCGGGGACGAGAGTGCCTGGGCGCCGTTGACGCGCTCGACGGTGACCGAGCCGAGCGCCCCCGCGCGGGCGGACTCGGCCAGCGCCTCCACCGCCGTCCACAGCCGGGCGTCGTCCTCCGGGGACGCGGCCTCGGCCTCGCCCGAGGGCCAGGCGAGCAGGGTCTTGCCGCCCCGCTCCATGTAGAGCGTCAGCTCCCCGTCGACGAGCAGCACCAGCGCTCCCGCCTTGCGGCCCGGCCGGTGGCCCGCGTCGGCGGGCGGATCGGGCCAGGGGAGAGCGGCGCCGTAGGCATTGGCGGGGTCGGCCGCGGCGAGCACGTAGGCGCGCCGGGACTGCCCGCGCTGTCCGTCGAAGGCCGGGGCCGCCGCGCGGTCGCGGGCCGTGCTGACCGCGCGCAGCCGGTCCACCGCGCCGTCCATCGCGAACTGGGCGGCGCCGAGCCCCTCGACCACATAGCCGCGGCGCGCCTGGCCGGACTCCTCGAACGCGGACAGCACCCGGTAGGCGGCGGAGAAGCCGCCCTCGACACCCTCGGCGGCGACCGCTCCGCGGGTGACCACACCGTGCCGGTCGAGCAGGGTGCGCGCCAGGGCATGGGCGCGGTGGGTGGGCTCAGGCTCGCGCTCCGGCAGCAGGGACCAGCGCCCGGCGACGGTGGGCGGGCCGTTGCGCGACGCCGTCGGGCGGCCGGTGCGGCCCGTAAGGCCGCCATAGCGCCCCCGGGGGACCGTGCGCTTGGCGCGGTGGGCCGTGGAGCCCGCCGTACGGCCCGAGCCCAGCAGGGAGCGCAGCGGGGCGAGGGTGTCACCGGTGACCCGGCCCGCCCAGACCAGGTCCCACAGGGCCTCGGCGAGCTCGGGGTCCAGGAACTCGTGCCCGGCGGCGCGGGCCTGCTCGGCGATCTGGCGGAAGAACAGCCCGTACCCCCCGGCCAGGGAGTCGAGGACGGCCTGGTGGAGCGGGCCCGCCTCGAGGGGGTGCGGGGTGTGCAGCAGCAGCGGAGCGGTGTCGGCCAGGTGCAGGGTGACCCAGCCGTCCTTGCCCGGCAGCGCGCCCGCACCGGCCCAGACGACTTCCCCGGAGGCGCTGAGCTCGTCGAGCATCGTGGGGGTGTAGTCGCTCACCCGGGACGGCAGGACCAGCTTCTCCAGGGCGGAGGCGGGAACCGGCGCGCCCTGGAGCTGCTCGATCGCGCGCACCAGCCCGTCGATACCGCGCAGGCTGTGGGTGCCCAGATGCTGCCACTGCGGGAGGAAGGCGGCGAGCGCCGAGGGCGGCACGGGCTCCAGCTCATGGCGCAGCGCGGCCAGGGAGCGGCGCCGCAGGCGGCGCAGCACCGCCGCGTCGCACCACTCCTGGCCGAGTCCCGAGGGGTGGAATTCGCCCTGGACGACGCGGTCGCTCGCGGCGAGCCGGTGCAGGGCGCCATCGGTGACGGCCGTGCCGAGGCCGAAGCGGGCGGCGGCCTGCGCCGAGGTGAACGGGCCGTGGGTGCGGGCGTAGCGGGCCAGGAGATCGCCGAGGGGGTCCTTGACCGGCTCGGTGAACGCCTCGGGGACGCCGACCGGCAGGGCCGTGCCGAGCGCGTCCCGCAGCCGACCCGCGTCCTCCACCGCGGCCCAGTGGTCCTCGCCCGCGATCCGGACCC
Source organism: Streptomyces yongxingensis (assembly GCF_055597465.1). Classification (NCBI taxonomy): domain Bacteria; kingdom Bacillati; phylum Actinomycetota; class Actinomycetes; order Kitasatosporales; family Streptomycetaceae; genus Streptomyces; species Streptomyces yongxingensis. The sequence continues at coordinate 3,602,771 of NZ_CM145717.1, read as the reverse complement.
GGATGGCGCGCCGGGCCCCGGCCAGGTCCTCGGCCCACCCGGGCTCGGCACCGCGCTCGGCCAGCTCGACGGCGGTGAGCGGGCCGAGCACCCGCAGGGCGTCGGCCACGCCCTCGGCGTCCTTGATCCGGCGGTCCTCGGTGAGCCACTGGAGCTCCTGCTCCAGCTCGGCCAGGACGTCGGCGTCGAGCAGCTCGCGCAGCTCGGCCTGGCCCAGGAGCTCGGCCAGCAGCCGCGAGTCCAGGGAGAGCGCGGCGGCGCGGCGCTCGGCGAGCGGGGAGTCGCCCTCGTAGAGGAACTGCGCCACATAGCCGAAGAGCAGCGAACGGGCGAAGGGGGACGGCTCGGGGGTGGTCACCTCCACCAGCCGGACCCGGCGGGCCTCGATGTCGCCCATCAGCTCGGTGAGGCCGGGAACGTCGAAGACGTCCTGGAGGCATTCGCGGACCGCTTCGAGGACGATCGGGAAGGAACCGAACTCGCTCGCCACCTGGAGGAGCTGCGCGGCGCGCTGGCGCTGCTGCCACAGCGGGGTGCGCTTGCCGGGGTCACGGCGGGGCAGCAGCAGGGCGCGGGCGGCGCATTCGCGGAACCGGGAGGCGAACAGCGCGGAGCCGCCGACCTGGTCGGTGACGATCTGGTTGATCTCGCCCTTGTCGAACGCGACATCGGCCGCGCCCACCGGGGACTGCTCGGTGTCGTACTCCACGCCCTGGCGCATCGGGTCCGTGTCGAGGAGGTCGAGCCCCATCAGATCGGCGTCGGGCAGCCGCAGCACGATGCCGTCGTCGGCGTGCATGACCTGGGCGTCGATGCCGTAGCGCTCGGCGAGGCGGGCGCCCAGGGCGAGCGCCCAGGGGGCGTGGACCTGCGCGCCGAAGGGGGAGTGGACCACCACGCGCCAGTCGCCCAGCTCGTCGCGGAACCGCTCGACCACGATCGTGCGGTCGTCCGGCACATGCCCGCAGGCGCGGCGCTGCTCGTCCAGGTAGCCGATGACGTTCTCGGCGGCCCAGGCGTCCAGACCGGCGGCCAGCAGCCGCAGGCGGGCGTCCTCCGGCTGCAGCGCGCCCACCTCGCGCAGGAACGCGCCCAGGGCGCGGCCCAGCTCCAGGGGGCGGCCGAGCTGGTCGCCCTTCCAGAAGGGCAGTCGGCCGGGGACGCCGGGGGCGGGGGAGACCAGGACCCGGTCGCGGGTGATGTCCTCGATCCGCCATGAGGTGGTGCCCAGGGTGAACACATCGCCCACCCGCGACTCGTAGACCATCTCCTCGTCGAGTTCCCCGACCCTGCCGCCGCCCTTCTTGGGGTCGGCGCCCGCCAGGAAGACGCCGAAGAGCCCGCGGTCGGGGATGGTGCCGCCGGAGGTCACCGCGAGCCGCTGAGCCCCCGGGCGGCCGGTGACCGTATGGGCGACGCGGTCCCACACCAGGCGCGGCCGCAGCTCCGCGAAGGCGTCGGAGGGGTAGCGGCCCGCGAGCATGTCGAGGACCGAGGTGTACGCCGACTCGGGGAGCGAGGCGAACGGCGCGGCGCGGCGGATCAGGGCGAGCAGCTCGTCCACGTCCCAGGTGTCCATGGCGGTCATGGCGATCAGCTGCTGGGCGAGCACGTCCAGCGGGTTGGCGGGCACCCGCAGCGACTCGATGGCGCCCTCGCGCATCCGCTCGGTGACCACCGCGGCCTGCACCAGGTCGCCGCGGTACTTGGGGAAGACGACACCGGTGGAGACCGCGCCCACCTGGTGGCCGGCCCGGCCGACCCGCTGCAGCCCGGAGGCCACCGAGGGCGGCGACTCGACCTGGACGACCAGGTCGACCGCGCCCATGTCGATGCCGAGCTCGAGGCTGGAGGTGGCGACGACGGCGGGCAGCCGGCCCGCCTTGAGGTCCTCCTCGACCAGCGCCCGCTGCTCCTTGGACACCGAGCCGTGGTGCGCGCGGGCCAGCAGCGCGGGCGCGCCCCGGGCCGCACCGGCCTCGGCCATCACCTCGGCGGGGGAGTGGTCCTCGGGCAGGGCCTCACCGGTGGCCCGCTCGTAGGCGATCTCGTTCAGCCGGTTGCACAGCCGCTCGGCCAGCCGGCGGGAGTTGGCGAAGACGATGGTGGAGCGGTGGGCCTGGACCAGATCGGTGATCCGCTCCTCCACATGGGGCCAGATCGACGGCCGCTCGCCCGCCTCGCCCTCCTGGGCGGGGGCGCCGCCCAGCTCGCCCAGGTCCTCCACGGGCACGACCACCGACAGGTCGAACTCCTTGCCCGAGGGCGGCTGGACGATCTCCACCTTGCGCCGCGGCGAAAGGAACCGCGCCACCTCGTCCACCGGCCGCACGGTCGCGGACAGGCCGATGCGCCGGGCGGGGCGCTCGAGCACCTCGTCGAGGCGCTCCAGGGACAGCGCGAGATGGGCGCCCCGCTTCGTGCCCGCGACGGCGTGGACCTCGTCCAGGATCACGGTCTCCACCCCGCGCAGCGCCTCCCGGGTGGCGGAGGTGAGCATCAGGAACAGCGACTCGGGGGTGGTGATGAGGATGTCCGGCGGGCGGGTGGCCAGAGCGCGGCGCTCGGCGGCCGGGGTGTCGCCCGAGCGGGTGCCCACCCGGATCTCCGGCTCGGGCATGCCCAGCCGCACCGCCTCCTGGCGGATACCGGTCAACGGGCTGCGCAGATTGCGCTCGACATCCACCGCCAGGGCCTTCAGCGGGGAGACATAGAGCACCCGGCAGCGCTTCTTCGTCTCGGCGGGGGGCGGCTCACCCGCCAGCTTGTCCAGGGCCGCCAGGAAGGCTGCCAGGGTCTTGCCCGAGCCGGTGGGGGCGACGACCAGGACGTCCGAGCCCGCGCCGATCGCCCGCCATGCGCCCTCCTGCGCGGGCGTGGGCGCGGTGAAGGCACCCGTGAACCATCCGCGGGTGGCCGGGGAGAATCCGTCGAGCGCCGAGCCTGCCATGCCCTCCATCGTGCACCGCACCACTGACAATGGACGGAGCCGCAGGTCAGAGGGGGCCCGGGCGGGGCGCACAATGGTGCCATGGGCAACCGGGAGAGCGCGCGGCACTGGCGGTACCCCCAGCTTCCGGGCGTCGATCTGCTGCGCGCCCGCTACATCCACAAGACCTTCGTCTGGCACACCCACGAGACCTTCGTGATCGCCGCGATCACCGAGGGCGTCGAGGAGTTCCACCACCGCGGCGCCATCGAGCGCACCGGGCCCGGCGGACTCGCGCTCATCAACCCGGAGGTGCCGCACACCGGACGGGCGGGGGCGCCCGAGGGGTGGGCGTACAGCGTGCTGTACCCGGCCGCGGACCTGGTCGCCGGTATCGCCGCCGAGACGACCACGCTCCGGGGCACGGCCGGGTTCCGGATCCCCACCGTCGACGATCCCCAGGGCGCCCGGCTGGTCACCGCGGTGCACCGGGCCGCCGAGGAGGGCAACGCACTGGCCGCCGACAGCCTGCTGCGCATCGCGCTCGCCCGGCTGCTGCGTGACCACGGCGGCCCACTCCCCGAGCGCACGGCGCGCACCGCGGGTGCGCGGACGGCGGCGCGCGCCCGCGCGATCCTCCAGGAGCGGATGGCGGACCCGCCGTCCCTGGAACGGCTGGCGGCCGAGCTGGGCACCGGTCCCTTCGCCCTCCTGCGCGCCTTCCGCGTGGTCTACGGGATGCCGCCGCACACCTGGCTCACCGACGCCCGGGTCCGCCGGGCCCGGCGGCTGCTGGACGCCGGGACCGCGCCCGCCGAGGTGGCCGTCGCCGTCGGCTTCACCGACCAGTCCCACCTGAACCGTCACTTCACCCGCATCGTGGGGGTGCCACCGGGCGCCTACCGGCGCGAGCGCGCAAGAACGTACAAGACCGGAGCCGAAGCGCTCTCTTAACGTGCGCGCTGTGTCAGAACAGATAGAGATACGAACCGATCCCGCCGCGCCCCCTGCGGACTCGGCCGTCGTCCGCGACGCCCTGGGCGTCGGTGTCGCGGTGGGGCTCTCCGGCTTCGCCTTCGGGGTGACGTCGGCGGGCGCCGGGCTCGGCCTGCTGCAGACCTGCGCGCTCAGCCTGCTGGTCTTCACCGGGGCGTCGCAGTTCGCCCTCGTGGGCGCGCTGGCGGCGGGCGGCAATCCGTTCACCGCCGCCGCCGGGGCGTTCTTCCTCGGGGTGCGCAACGCCTTCTACGGGCTGCGGCTGTCCGGACTCCTCGGGCTGCCGCGCGCGGTGCGCCCCCTGGCGGCCCATTGGGTCATCGACGAGACCTCGGCCGTCGCCCTCGCCCAGCCCGACCGGCGCACCGCGCGCCTCGGCTTCACGATCACCGGGCTGACCCTGTACGTCCTGTGGAACCTCACCACACTGATCGGCGCCCTGGGGGCGTCCGCGCTCGGCGACACCGACGCCTGGGGCCTGGACGCCGCCGGTCCCGCCGTCTTCCTCGCCCTGCTGGCCCCCATGCTCAGCGGCACCGTCGAACGCGCCGTGGCCGGTCTCGGCGTCCTGCTGGTGCTCCTGTGCCAGCCGGTGCTGCCCGCCGGGGTCCCGGTCCTGGTGGCGGCGCTCGCCGCTCCCGTCGTCCTTACGGTGCACGGGCGCATGACGCGCGGCACGGAGGGTGAGCGCCGATGACCACCTGGATCGCCATCGGCGTCACCGCGGCGGGCTGCTACCTGGTGAAGCTGCTGGGTCTGTCGGTGCCCGCCGGAGTCCTGGAGCGCCCGCTCGTCAGGCGTCTGGCCGCGCTGCTGCCCGTGGCCCTGCTGGCCGCCCTCACCGCCCAGCAGACCTTCAGCGACGGCCGGCACCTCCTCCTGGACGCGAGGGCGGCCGGGCTGGGGGCGGCGGCGCTCGCGCTGGTGCTCCGCGCCCCCTTCCTGGTCGTGGTCGCCGTGGCCGTCGCCGTCACGGCCGGCGTACGGGCCCTGTGACCGCCCCGGACACCCGCGCTCAGATCCGCCGTCCGTAAGCCCGCAGCGTCAGCAGCGCCTCGATGGTCGCCACCGACCGCCACTCCAGCGTGGCCCCCGGCGTCCACGCGCGCCGGTGCGGCGGCCAGCCGCCGTCCTCCTGCTGTGCGGCCAGGAGAGCGTCCAGGGACCGCTCCACCTCGGCGTCGGTGAACCACCGGCGCGCCAGCGAACCGGGCGTACGGGCGATGTCATGCGCCTGCAGGGGCTCACCGGGGCCCGGCGCCAGGGGGCGTTCCTCGGCGGGCTCGGGGGCCGGGGGCGGCACGACCAGCCGCTCCTCCCGCACCCGGCGGCCGAGCCGCTCGGCCGCCGCCTCGGCGCGGGCCCGGTCCGGCGCCCCGTCGAGGAAGGCGACGGCCGCAGCGACCTCGTGCGGACGCGACGTCGCGCCGCCCTCCGCCAAGGCGGCGACCGCCGCCCAGCAGAAGTCCGTGGCCCGGAAGAGCCAGGCATGCCACACCTCATTGCGGTGCAGCAGCCCCACCACCGGCCCGGTGGTCAGCAGATCACCGCGCGGATCCTCCGCCGACGGGACCCAGGGGGCCGCCGGATAGCCGTGCGGCGAGGGGTGGCAGACGGGCAGCGCGCCGTCCGGGGTGGACACGGATGTCAGATAGCGGCACAGGCGCTCCACCCGCTGCCCGCCGCACCGCCCGATCCCGTCGAGCACCCGTAAGGCGTGCACGGCGTGCGGCGGCTGGCTCACCGGGCCGCGCAGATCCGGATCCAGCGCATGGCCGTAGCCCCCGTCGGTCCCCAGGTGCGCGGCCAGCGCGGTCTCGACCGCCTCGGCGCCGCCGCCCAGGAAGTGGTACGCGAATCTGCGCTGCTCCAGCACCCGGGCGGACAGCCAGACGAACCGCTCGGCGCGGGCGAGCGCGGAGGACCCGGGCGGCCGGGCCGGCTCGGCGGGCCCGGGAGTGGGCAAGGGGGGCGACGACGGCGAGGAGGGGAGGCTTGCGGATCGGTCCATGGACAGACCGTAGGCCGCGGGACACGGTCCGTAGGGGGCTCACGCACCGGTGCACCCCGGGAGCGCGATACTGGTCACATGCGGTTGACGGACTTCTGGCAGCGAATGGCGGACCACTTCGGCGCGGCGTACGCCGACTCCTTCGCGCGCGATCATGTGATGTCGCAACTCGGCGGCCGGACGGTGCACGAGGCGCTGAGGGACGGCTGGGAGGCCAAGGACGTCTGGCGCGGGGTCTGCGCCGCGATGGAGATCCCCGAGAGCAGGCGCTGAGCGGTATCCGGCCGCTCCGGACGCGTCAGCTTCCCGGGGTGGCCGGATTTCTTCGACCGGTGTACGCCACACTTGCTCCGTGGCCCCGACCGAAGAGACCCTCTCCTCCGACGCCGACGACAACCCGAGCGCCGCTCGGGCCTCCTCGGACCCCTCGCAACCCGCCGCGCGCATGCCGCGCTGGCTGCCGCGCGCCATGGTGCTCGCACTCGCGCTGGTGGCCTGTTACCGCCTTGCGACCTGGGCCTTCGACCAGCTGACCGGGCTGTTGCTGAACATCCTGATCGCGTTCTTCCTGGCGCTCGCGATCGAACCCGCCGTGGACCGGATGGCCGCTCGCGGTATGCGCCGGGGGCTGGCCACCGGGCTGGTCTTTCTCGCCATCCTCGTCGGCGCCGCGGGCTTCTTCACCCTGCTCGGCTCGATGCTCGCCGACCAGATCATCACCATGGTCCAGGACTTCCCGAAGTACCTCGATGACGTGGTCAGCTGGATCAACGACACGTTCCATACGCATCTGTCGCGGCTGGAGATCCAGGACAGCCTGCTGCACTCCGACTGGCTGCAGAGCTACGTCAAGAACAGCGCCGACAATGTGCTGGACGTCTCCACACAGGTGCTCGGCGGGTTGTTCAAGACGCTGACGGTGACCCTGTTCGCCTTCTACTTCGCCGCCGACGGCCCCCGGCTGCGCCGCGCCCTGTGCTCGGTGCTGCCGCCGACCCGGCAGGTCGAGGTGTTGCGCGCCTGGGAGATCGCGGTCGCCAAGACCGGCGGCTACATCTACTCCCGCGGGCTGATGGCCCTGATCTCCGGTGTCGCCCACTACATCCTGCTGGAGGCCCTGGGCGTGCCCTACGCGCCGGCGCTGGCCGTCTGGGTGGGGCTGATCTCGCAGTTCATCCCGACCATCGGCACCTACCTGGCCGGGGCCCTGCCGATGCTGATCGCGTTCACCGTCGAGCCCTGGTACGCGCTGTGGGTCCTGATCTTCGTCGTGATCTACCAGCAGTTCGAGAACTATCTGCTGCAGCCGAGGATCACCGCCAGGACGGTGGACATCCACCCGGCCGTCTCCTTCGGATCGGTGATAGCGGGCACCGCGCTGCTGGGTGCGGTGGGCGCGCTGATCGCGATTCCGGCGACCGCGACGCTGCAGGCGTTCCTCGGCGCGTACATCAAGCGCTACGACGTGACCGACGATCTGCGGGTGCACGGGCGCACGCGGCGGCGCGGAGCCTCGGCCCTCGCGCGGATGCGCGCCGCGCTGGCGCGGCGCGGTTGACACAAAAATCGAACATCCATTCTGATGGGGGCCCCGGCAGTTATCCACAGGCCGAGGACGGCAGGGCCGCTTGTCAGTGGCAGGCGCTAGCGTCTTGGACGTGAAGCGATCGACTCAAGCAAACCGGGTGGGACCCATGGCAGGAACCGACCGCGAGAAGGCGCTCGACGCCGCGCTCGCACAGATTGAACGGCAATTCGGCAAGGGCGCCGTGATGCGCATGGGCGACCGGCCGAACGATCCCATTGAGGTCATCCCCACCGGGTCGACCGCTCTCGACGTCGCCCTCGGCGTGGGCGGCCTGCCACGCGGCCGCGTGGTGGAGGTCTACGGCCCGGAGTCCTCGGGTAAGACGACCCTGACCCTGCACGCGGTGGCCAACGCCCAGCGGGCGGGTGGCACGGTCGCCTTCGTGGACGCGGAGCATGCCCTCGACCCGGACTACGCGCAGAAGCTCGGCGTGGACACCGACTCGCTGATCCTGTCCCAGCCGGACAACGGCGAGCAGGCGCTTGAGATCGTGGACATGCTGGTCCGCTCCGGCGCTCTCGACCTCATCGTCATCGACTCCGTTGCCGCCCTGGTGCCGCGCGCGGAGATCGAGGGTGAGATGGGCGACTCCCACGTCGGCCTCCAGGCCCGGCTGATGAGCCAGGCGCTCCGCAAGATCACCAGCGCGCTGAACCAGTCCAAGACCACCGCGATCTTCATCAACCAGCTGCGCGAGAAGATCGGCGTCATGTTCGGCTCCCCGGAGACCACGACCGGTGGCCGGGCGCTGAAGTTCTACGCCTCGGTCCGCATCGACATCCGTCGCATCGAGACCCTCAAGGACGGCACCGACGCGGTCGGTAACCGTACCCGCTGCAAGGTCGTCAAGAACAAGGTCGCGCCGCCCTTCAAGCAGGCCGAGTTCGACATCCTCTACGGCCAGGGCATCAGCCGCGAGGGCGGTCTGATCGACATGGGCGTTGAGCACGGCTTCGTCCGCAAGTCCGGTGCCTGGTACACCTACGAGGGCGACCAGCTCGGCCAGGGCAAGGAGAACGCCCGCAACTTCCTGAAGGACAACCCCGATCTCGCCAATGAGATCGAGAAGAAGATCAAGGAAAAGCTCGGCATCGGGGTGAAGCCCCAGGACCCGGCCGCCGCGGAGCCCACCGCGGACGCGGCGGGTGCCGCGGGCGTGGCCGCCGCCGCACCGGCGAAGGCCGTGGCCGCCCCGGCGGCCAAGTCCGGGGCGAAGGCGGCCAAGACCGCCGCGGCCAAGAGCTGATCCATGACACGGCGGACCGAATGGCCGGACGGCCCAGGCCGTCCGGAGCGCCCGGACCGTCCGGACAGCGGCGCCCCCTCCTTGTCGAGGGCCGAGCAGGGGCCGCCGCCGGGCCCGGAGGAGCAGGCGCGGGCAATCTGCCTGCGCCTGCTCACCGGGACCCCACGCACCCGTAAGCAGCTCGCGGACGCGCTGCGCACCCGAGGCATCCCCGACGACGCGGCGCGGGAGGTGCTGTCCCGGTTCGAGGACGTCGGTCTGATCGACGACGCGGCGTTCGCGGAGGCGTGGGTGGAATCCCGGCACCACAGCCGGGGGCTCGCCCGGCGGGCGCTCGCCCGCGAGCTGCGTACCAAGGGCGTGGACTCCGCCCTGATCGACGACGCCGTGGGACAGCTCGACGCCGATCAGGAGGAGCGGACCGCGCGCGAGCTGGTCGATCGCAAGCTGAGGGCGACCCGTGGCCTGGACCGGGAGAAGCGGATACGCCGTCTCGCCGGGATGCTGGCCCGCAAGGGGTACTCCGAGGGGCTGGCGCTGCGGGTGGTGCGGCGAGCGCTGGAGGAGGAGGGGGAGGACGTGGAGCTGCTGGAGCGTCACCTTCCGGATCTCTGAGCCCCGGCGGCCGACCTCCGAGAGCTCCAGGTCCGTCCCGGCGCCTGCGACGCGGGGCGCTAGTCGACCGGGAGGCCCGCCGCGCGCCACGCCTGGAAGCCGCCGATCAGATCGGTCGCCCGTGCCAGCCCCAGCCGGCGCAGCGAGACCGCGGCGAAGCTGGACGCGTAGCCCTCGTTGCACACCACCACGACCCGCAGATCGTGGTGGGTGGCCTCGGGCAGCCGGTGGTCGCACTGCGGGTCGAGCCGCCACTCCAGCTCGTTCCGCTCGACGATCAGCGCCCCCGGGATGGTGCCGTCGCGCTCCCGCAGCGCCGCGTACCGGATGTCCACCAGCAGCGCGCCCTCGGCCTGCGCCGCGGCGGCGTCGAGGGGCTCCAGCCGAACGAGCTCTTCTCGGGCCCCGGCCAGCAGCTCGTCCACGCTCCGTTTGGTCGTGCCCATCGCGTTATCCCCACTCCTCGGGCCGCTCCACCTGCTCCAGCCGCAGCGTCTGACCGGTGCGGCTGTAGCGCCGCATGAGCGGCAGCGGCGGATAGTAGGCGTGCACCGACACCGCATGCTCGGTGTCGGACGGGTTGATCACCTCATGCACATGATGCGGTCCGAAGGCCCGGCCCTGCCCGGCGGGCAGCCGCCGCTCGCGGTCCACGCCGTCAGCCAGCTCCAGGGTCTTCCAGCCCTCGGTGGGCAGCCGCGCGGCGAGTGACTGCTCGTTGAGCTCACCCGCCGCCGAGACGAAGGCGCCATGGGAGCCGCCGTGGTCGTGCCAGCCGGTGCCGGTGCCCGGAGGCCAGCCGATCAGCCAGGCTTCACTGCCGCCCGGCCCGTCGAGGCGCAGCCAGGTGCGGCCCTCCGGATCGAGCGGAAGGGAGGCGACGAGCTCGGCGTCGGCGGCGGTCCGGCGGGCGAACTCGAGCAGTTCCGCGGCGCTTGGCGGGGCGACGGGACCGGATGCGGGGTCCGTGATGAGGTCCGCGGAGGGGCGCACGGGACCGGGGGTGGAAATACGTACGTCGGGCACAGAGAACCGTCCTGAACGATCGCGAAAGGGACGCGGCCGCGCCGCGCGGGAATGTGGCGGATCAGCAGGACGGACGACAGACACAGCCCGCGTAGCGGACCAGGTCCAGATGGACCCTCCGCCAGAAGCGAGGCAAGCAGGTGTCAGTCACGCTGCGAAGTGAATCATGTGCCGGAAAGGAAGGTCAACCTCACCGGCTCGGACCCGGATGCGCGCCGGGACCACGCACGCCCCCGGACAACCGCCCGCGCCCGGACACCGACCACGCGCCCGGAGATGCGGCCAGGCGCCCGAGCGCGACCTCGGGCGCGCCCCGCTGAGCCCCGCGCTCCCGCACTACCGCCCCGCGCTCCCGCACTACCGCCCCGCGCTCCCGCACTACCGCCCCGCGCTCCCGCACTATCGCCGCGCGCTCGCCTCCGCCGGGGCGCCCCTGGCCGCGTTCCCGCCCCGGACCGCGTCCGCGCACGCGTACAGCGCGCTCGGCCGCACCCCGGACAGCGCCGCGGCGAGATGGCCGTCCGGCCGCACCAGCAGCACGGTGTGCGCCGGGGCTCCCGGATACGCCTCGGCCACCAGCAGCTCGGTGCGCAGGGGCAGCGCCGCGACGGCCGCCGCCAGCCGTGGCATCAGCCCGGCACGCATCCAGTGCCGGCGGTCCCACACTCCGGTGCCGGGCGCGACCAGCACCACCAGCAGCTCCCGGCCGAGCCGCTCCCGCAGCCGTACGACCGAACCGTCCGGCGCGGTCACCGGCACATCGGCGACCGGCGCCCCGAGGGCCGTGCCCACCGTGACCGAGCCGTCCGGTGGCGCGGCCGGGGCCAGTGGCGAGCGGTCGTAGACCGGCGGCGCGCCCAGCGGACCCCGCCCGAGGTGACCCTCGGTGAGCAGCGCGTCGTGCCCGCGCGCCCCGCCGGGCCGTACGGTGCGCCGTACCGCGTGCCAGCCGCCGGCCGCCCGTACCAGCGGCAGCGCCTGGTCCGCCGCGCGCAGCCGGGCCCCGACGGCTCCGCGCCGCTCCGCCTGATAGCTGTCCAGCAGGGCGTCCGAGGCCCCGTGGTGCCAGGCGAGGGACAGTTTCCAGGCGAGGTTGTCGACGTCCCGCAGCCCTTCCTCGAGCCCCTGGGTGCCGAGCGCGCCCAGCAGATGGGCGGCGTCCCCGGCCAGGAAGGCGCGCCCGACGCGCCAGCGCAGCGCGAGCCGGTGGTGCACGGTGTGCACGCCGGTGTCCAGCAGCTCATAGGGGGGCTCGGATTCGCCGCACCACCCCGCGAGGGTGTCGCGCACCCGCACCATCAGGGCATCGGGAGTGACCAGATCGCGGCCGGGCGGCAGCAGCCAGTCGATCCGCCACAGGCCGTGCGGCAGCGGCCGGGCGGTCACCTCGGCATCGATGCTGCGCCAGGGCGGGGAGCGGTGCAGCAGGGCCTCGCCGGGCCAGGGGAGTTCCGCGCGCAGCGCCGCGACGGCGTGCCGCTCCACCGCCGTACGGCCCGGGAACCGCACACCCAGGAGCTTGCGGACGGTGGACCGCGGCCCGTCGCAGCCCACCAGATAGCTGCCCCGCCACCAGGTGGACTGGGCGCCCCGGGTGCGCACCCCGACCCCGTGGTCGTCCTGCTCCAGGTCGTCGATCCGGGTTCCGGAGACGATCCGGACGAGGTCCTCGTCGCCCATGGCGGCCAGCGAGCCCCGCAGCGCCCGGGTGAGCTCGTGCTGGGGCAGATGCAGCGGTGAGGGCGCCGGTGCCGACGCGTCTTCCGGGGAGGGCCCGTCACCCTCGGGAGCCTCCATGGCGTCGTCAAGGCCGCCGTCCCAGCCGCCGGTGCCGCGCTCGGGCGACGGCGAGCCGCCGAAGAGGCCGCCGGGTGTGAGGGGCACCTGCCGCACCAGCTGCCGCCGCCGCATCGTGCGCCATCCGGTCCACGGCCGGGTGCGGGCGGTGACCCGGCAGCCCAGCCGCTCCAGCAGGGCGGCGGCGTCCGGGCGCAGCACGACGGTGCGGGCCAGTCGGCTCTCCTCGGCTTCCGTGGACTCGTCCAGCAGGATGACGGGCACCTCGAGGCGCGCGAGGGCGAGGGCCAGGGTGAGGCCGACCGGGCCCGCCCCGGCGACGATCACCGGGTCCACGGTGCGGTTCCTGTGGCCCTGCGGGTCGTACGTGACGTACGGAAATTGGCAGTTGAAACCCGGTGAGCGATCACAGAAAGCATGCAACCCACTGCCGCTGCCCGCGTCAAGCGACGAAGGGCGGTGGCGCGTGCGCCACCGCCCTGGTAAGGGTCTCACTCATCCGCCCGGCCCTTCGGACGGCGTCCGCCCGGTCGCCCGGACGGTCCCTCAGTTCGTCTTGCTCGCGGACGCGTCCGGCGCGGAGGTCGCGGACTGGTCGATGACGTCGAGCGCGTCGGCGGCCCCGAGCGGCTGTCCGGCGTCCGCGACCCGGATGCCGGTCTTGGCGCGTCGGCCGCGCCGCTCGATCCAGGTGGCGAGGGCGGAGAGGGCCAGGCACATCGCGATGTAGATAACACCACCGACGATGATCACCGGGACGTAGGGGTTCTCGTCGTTGACGACGATGTTGCCGGCCAGCTGCTGAAGCTGGAACAGCAGCTCCTGGTAGGTGATGACATAGCCGAGCGAGGTGTCCTTCAGCGTCACCACCAGCTGGCTGATGATGGTCGGCAGCATCGCCCGTACGGCCTGCGGCACCAGGACCGTCATCATGACCTGGGTCTTGCGCATGCCCAGGGCGTACGCGGCCTCGCGCTGGCCCCTGGGCACCGAGTTGATGCCCGCCCGCAAGACCTCGGCCTGGACCGAGCCGTTGTAGACGGTCAGGCCGATGACCAGGGCCCAGAAGCCGGTGTTGTCACCGCTGAGGCCCAGGTCCGAGCGGTAGGTCAGGAAGAGCACCCACAGCACGTAGATGGTGATCAGCAGCGGAACGGCCCGGAACAGCTCGATGAAACCGGTCGCGAACCAGCGGACGGGCTTGTGGTCCGAGAGCCGGCCGACGGCGAGCAGCACACCGAGGGCGAGGGAGAGGACCGCCGCGACCGCGAACACCTTCAGCGTGGTGACCACACCGTCGCGGATGCTGGTCCGCACCCCCGCGTAGTTGAAGATGTCCCACATCTCGGGCGCGAACTGACCCTTGGCGTTCAGCCGCACCACCGCGAAGACGATCAGCCCGAGCACGGCCAGGCCGCCGACCACGGAGAAGACGCGGTTCCGGACGCGGGCCTTGGGGCCGGGGGCGTCGTACAGGACGCTGGAGCTCATCGGGCCACCTCCAGGCGGTTCTCCAGCAGCCGGAAGAGACCGCTGATCGCGAAGGTGATGACCAGGTAGCACAGCGCGATCCACAGGAAGATCCAGCCGATCGCGAAGCCCTTGTCACTCAGCAGCTTCGAGACATTGAACAGTTCGGTGTTGCTGAACGCTCCGGCGATGGCCGAGTTCTTGGTGAGCGCGATGAAGATGCTGCTCATGGGCGGAATCACGGACCGGGTGGCCTGGGGGAGGACGATCAGCCGGAGGGTCTGGACGAAGGTCATCCCCAGGCTGCGCGCGGCCTCCGCCTGGCCGAGCGGCACGGTGTTGATACCGGACCGCACGGCCTCGCAGACGAAGGACGACGTGTAGCAGCCCAGCGCCATCATGGCGAGGACGAAGGGGCTCGTCCCCGGGAAGAAGATCTGCGGGATCACGAAGAACGAGATCAGGAACAGCAGGGTCAGCGGGGTGTTGCGCAGCAGGGTGACCCAGGCCGTCCCGAACGCCCGCAGCGGCGGTATGGGCGACACCCGGAAGCCGGCTATGACGACGCCCAGCACGAGAGCCAGCGCCGCACTGGCCGCCGTGATGGAGAGGGTTCCCAGGAACCCCTCCCGGAACTGGGGCAAATGATCGAGAAGTACGTTCATCGATTCTCCGCGGTAGCGGTCAGGTCAGCGGCGTGCGGAGCGCACCGGCTTCGAGGTGAACAGGCGATCGGGTGAACGGGCGGACGGAGAGCCCTGCTCAGTAGCGCGGCAGGGGCGTCTTCGGCGCGACGTAGGAGGAGCCGGACTTGCCGAGCGTGCCCTCGTACGCCTTCTTGTAGTCGCCGTTCTTGATGTGCTTCTCGAGCGAGTCGGTGATCGCGTCGCGGAGCGCCTTGTCGTTCTTGTTCATGCCGACGCCGTACGGCTCCTCGGTGAACGGCTTGCCGACCACGTACAGCTTGCTCGGGCGCTGGGCGGCGTAGCCCTTGAGGATCGCGTCATCGGTGGTGACCGCGTCGACCTGGCCGTCGAGCAGCTGCTTGACGCAGAGCGAGTACTTGCTCAGCTCGGTGGTCTTGGCGCCGTACTTCGGCTTCTTGATCTCCTGGAGCGGGGTGGAGCCCACGATCGAGCAGACCTTCTTGCCCTTGATGCTGTCCGGGCCGGTGATCTTGCCCTTGTCCTCCTTGCGGACCAGCAGATCGGCACCGGCTGTGAGGTACGGGCCCGCGAAGCCGACCTGCTTCTTGCGCTCGTCGTTGATGGTGTAGGTGCCGACGTAGTAGTCGACCTGGCCCTTGGAGATGGAGGTCTCGCGGACGTTGGAGTCCACCGTCTTGAAGGTGATCTTGTCCGCGGAGAAGCCGAGGTCGGCGGCGACCATCTTGGCGATCTCGATGTCGAAGCCGGAGCGCTTGCCCTCGGTGTCCTGGAACCCGAGGAAGGGCTGGTCGGCCTTGGCGCCGATGACGATCTTGCCGCGCTTCTGCGCCGCCTTCAGGGTCGGCGAGTCGATCTTCACATCCTTCGCGACCGTGTAGTCGCCGCTGAAGACCTCGCCGCCCTTCGGCTTGTCCCCGGCGGTGCCCTTCTCGCCGCCACAGGCGGTCGCCGTCGCGGCCAGCGCGAGAACCACCGTGGCCGCCGCGGCCGTCTTACGAATCCTCATGGTGCCCATCCCTCTGTGTTCAGTACGTGGTTCAGATACGCAGTGGCGAACGTGCCGCCGGCGGTCTGCCGAGCCAGTGCGGACTCAGCGGGCTCAGTGGTGAAGGATCTTCGACAGGAAGTCCTTGGCCCGGTCGCTGCGGGGGTTGTTGAAGAACTGCTCCGGCTCGGCCTCTTCGACGATCCGGCCGTCGGCCATGAAGACCACCCGGTTCGCGGCGGAGCGGGCGAAGCCCATCTCATGGGTGACGACGACCATCGTCATGCCGTCCCGGGCGAGCTGCTGCATGACCTCCAGCACCTCGTTGATCATCTCCGGGTCCAGCGCCGAGGTCGGCTCGTCGAAGAGCATCACCTTCGGGTCCATGGCCAGGGCGCGCGCGATCGCCACGCGCTGCTGCTGGCCGCCGGACAGCTGGGCGGGGTACTTGTCCGCCTGGGCGCCGACGCCGACCCGGTCGAGCAGCGTGCGGGCCTTTTCCTCGGCGGCCTTCTTGTCCGTCTTACGGACCTTGGTCTGGCCCAGCATCACGTTCTCGAGCACCGTCTTGTGCGCGAAGAGGTTGAAGGACTGGAAGACCATGCCCACGTCGGCACGCAGCCGGGCGAGCTCCTTGCCCTCCTGGGGCAGCGGCTTGCCGTCGATCGTGATGGAGCCGGAGTCGATCGTCTCCAGCCGGTTGACCGTGCGGCACAGCGTCGACTTCCCGGACCCGGACGGCCCGATGACGACGACCACTTCGCCGCGGCTGATGGTCAGGTCGATGTCCTGGAGCACATGCAGCGCGCCGAAGTGCTTGTTGACTCCTGACAACGCAACCAACGCGTTCGCCACCGGTGCGGCGTCCTTGGTCACCGATACTTCGCTCATCGGCGTCTCGCTCCGTCCTCCTCGGTTGGGAGGACACTAATGAGCGCCCGCGACCAGCGTCATTACATCTGAGCTGAAATTGAGGATAACGATATGGCTGCGACGCGCCACTCTGCGTGAACGGGACGACGCACACCGTACCGGCTGCGTAACGGAAACCAGTGTGTGACCGAATGGTCTTGACGGCTGCCCGTCGATCGGGGTGGATGCCCTGTGGCCATGTTCGTGGCCGCATTCGAAGACATGGTGACGGGGACACGTACGGGGCGCGTCTCCCCAGATACGGAAAGGTGGCGGAGGGGCCGGTGAGACTGCTGCTCGTCGAGGACGACAACCATGTCGCCGCGGCCCTGTCCGCCATGCTCTCCAAGCACGGTTTCGAGGTCACCCACGCCCGCAGCGGCGAGGAGGCGCTGCAGGCGCTGCTGCCGGACTCCGGCGCCCCGTTCGGCGTCGTCCTCCTCGACCTCGGACTGCCCGACCAGGACGGTTTCGAGGTGTGCGGCAAGATCCGCAAGCGCACCGCCACACCCGTGATCATGGTGACGGCGCGCGCCGATGTGCGCTCCCGCATACACGGGCTCAACCTCGGCGCCGACGACTATGTGGTCAAGCCGTACGACACCATGGAGCTGCTCGCCCGGATCCACGCCGTCAGCCGCCGCACCGCCGCCCACGACCCGGGCCACGGCACCGAGGAGAGCCCGGACGGCTCCCATCCGCCGCTGCGGCTCGGCCCGGTGACCATCGAGCTGCCCACCCGCCAGGTCTCCGTCAACGGCACGACCGTCTCGCTCACCCGCAAGGAGTTCGATCTGCTCGCCCTGCTCGCCCAGCGCCCCGGTGTGGTCTTCCGCCGGGAGCAGATCATCAGCGAGGTCTGGCGCACCAGTTGGGAGGGGACGGGGCGCACCCTGGAGGTCCACATCGCCTCCCTGCGCTCCAAGCTGCGGATGCCCGCCCTGATCGAGACCGTGCGCGGGGTGGGCTATCGCCTCGTCGCCCCGGCCTGCTGAGCGACCGGGGCTCCCTCGGTGCGCACTCGGCTCCTCCCGCTCCTCATCGTCCTCATGGCGGGCGTGCTGCTCGCGCTCGGCTTCCCGCTCGCGGGGAGTCTGGCCGCCCGGGAGCAGCAGCGTGTGGTCGTCGACCGGATCGACGACACCGCGCGCTTCGCCGCGCTCGCCCAGTTCGTCACCGCCGGGCCGACCGGGGCGGTCGGCGCAGAGGGGAACGAGCGGCTGGGCACCCTGCGCGCCGAGCTGAAGCGCTACCACGACCTGTATGGCATCCGGGCCGGGGTCTTCTACCGGGACCGGGACGCACCGCCCATGGCCGAGGCGCCCGGCGCCTGGCGGCTGCCGGACACGGGCGAGAGCGCCCAGGCGTTCGACGAGGCCCTCGCCGGGCGCCGCAGCCACGATCCGCCCCAGGTGTGGCCCTGGCAGCGGGGCAGGCTCACCGTGGCCTCCCCTGTCGTCCGCGACGGGGACGTGGTGGCCGTCGTCGTCACCGACTCGCCCACCGGCCAGATGCGGTCGCGGATCCTGCACGGCTGGCTGGTGATCGGCGCGGGCGAATGCGCCGCGATGCTGCTGGCCGTGGGGGCCGCCTTCCGGCTCACCGGATGGGTGCTGCGGCCGGTGCGCGTCCTGGACACCGCGACCCACGACATCGCGACCGGGCGGATGCAGTCACGCGTCGCGGCCGCCTCGGGGCCCCCGGAGCTGCGGCGGCTGGCCCGCTCGTTCAACGAGATGGCCGACAACGTCGAGCAGGTCCTGGAGCAGCAGCGGGCGTTCGTCGCCGACGCCTCCCACCAACTGCGCAATCCGCTCTCCGCGCTCTTGCTGCGCATCGAGCTGCTGGCGCTGGAGCTGCCGGACGGCCATGAGGAGATCGCCTCGGTGCGGGCGGAGGGCAAGCGCCTGGCCAGAGTCCTGGACGATCTGCTCGACCTCGCCCTGGCCGAGCACTCCGCCGCGGATCTGCGGCTCACCGATATCGCGGAGCTGGCGACCGACCGGGTGGACGCCTGGCTTCGGGTGGCCGAGCGGGAGGAGGTCGGGCTCGCCTACACCGGCCCCGCAGCCATCACCGGCTGGGCCGACCCGGTGGCCCTGTCCAGTGCGCTGGACGCCGTTGTCGACAACGCCCTGAAGTTCACGCCCGAGGGGGCGCATGTGGAGGTCTCGGCGCGTACGGAGGGCGACACCGTGGCGATCGTCGTCGCCGACGGCGGCCCGGGCCTCACCGAGGACGAACTCGCCCGCATCGGCGACCGCTTCTGGCGCAGCAGCCGCCACCAGAACGTCTCGGGCTCGGGCCTGGGCCTGTCCATCACCCGCGCGCTGCTCGCGGCGGGCGGGGGCACGATCGACTACGCGCCCAACGAGCCCCGCGGTCTGCGCGTGACCATTACGGTGCCGCGGACGGGGCCCGGCGAGACCGTGACGACCGTAAGGACGTGAGGCGGGCTGTGAGGACCGTGAGGCGGGCCGTAAGGACGTGAGGACGTGAGGCGGGCCGTAAGGTCGCTCGCCGCTCAGTCCGGCGGCTTGCGCCAGACGATGCTGTAGCGCCACAGGACGTGACGGCGGTACCGCGAGCCGGGCAGGAGCTCGGCGGCCAGCGCCCGCATCTCCGGGTAGGTCACCGGCGGCGGCCATACGACGGGGGACGGATGGTTCCAGTGCCCTTTCCTGGCGAGGTGGACGGTACCGGCGGCGATGGCGGCGAGGACGCGCGGCAGATCCTTGGGCATCGAGTTCCGGGCGAGGCCGACGACGGCCAGGACGCCGCCGGGCCGCAGCAGGTCGCGCATGCGGGCCAGTCCGGTGGCGGCGTCCATATGGTGCAGGGTGGCCACCGACGCGATGACGTCGAACGAGGCGGGCTCGAAGGGATGGCTCAGGGAATCGCCCAGGACGTAGTCGACGTCGTCCCCGTACGCACGTCCCCGATCGATGCTTGCCGCGTCGAGGTCGATCCCGGTGACCTGTGGCACGGTCCGCCGGAGCGCGCGGGCGAGCATGCCCTCGCCGCAGCCGACGTCAAGGGCGCGCTGGGCGCCGTCGGGGACCGCGTGGAGGATGCGGGGGTGGTAGTGGATGTTGTGGTTCCACCGCCTGCCGTTCTTCACCGCCATGTGATGATCCTGCCGGACGAGGCCCCGTTCGTCCGCCATATCGAGGCGGCAGCGGTGCCGGACTACGGCTTGACCGAGCGGTAATAGCGCGCCGCGCCCTTGTGGAGGGCGAGGGGATCGGTGAAGACGGCGGTCCGCAGGTCCACCTTCTGGGCGGCGTGCACCTTCGCGCCGATGCGGTCCCGGTTCTCTATCACCGTGCGGGTGACGCCCTCCGCCAGATCGGGGGCCACCCGGTCCGTGGTGACCAGGAGGTTCGGTACGGCGATCGTCTTGACCGGCTCCGGCCTGCGTATCTCCTCGTACGCGTCGGCGGGCACGGTGGCCGCCCGGTAGTAGCGCGTCACCCCGCCCTGCCGGTGCAGCGGGCCGGTGAGGTCGCCGAGCTGGACGAGCCGGATCGGGTAGGCGTGGGCCAGGGTGCGCACCGCGGTGGTCGGCAGCCCGCCCGACCAGAAGAAGGCGTCGAGCTTGCCCTGCCGCAGCAGCCTCGGCATGGCGTCGATGCCGACCCGCTCCGCCCGGATGTCCCGGTCGAAGTCGAGCCCGGCGGCCTTGATCAGCGCCCGGGTGATCAGCTGCACGCCAGAGCCGTCGTCGCCCACCCCCACCCGCAGATGCTTCAGATCGCGGGCCGATCGCACGGCCGAGCCCCTCGGCACGACCAGCTGCATGTAGTCGTCGTACAGCCGGGCGCAGGCCCGCAGCCGCCCCGCTCCCTCGCCCTGATAGGCGGCGACGGCGTCGGTGGCCGCGATGGCGAAGGTGGCCCTGCCCCGGGCCAGCCGCTCGACGTTGTCCGGGGACCCCCTGGACTGCTCCAGCCGCACATCGACATCGGGGAGGTCCCGGGCGAGGTCCTGCTCGAGCATCCGGCCGTAAGTGTCGTAGACCCCGGTGGAGACCCCCGTCGCGAACGTCACCCGGCCGCTGGGCGAGGGGCCACCGCCCGACGCCAGCAGCCACCACAGCAGCAGCCCGAGGGCGACGAGGCCCGCGGCGGCGGACTGCAGGGCACGGCGCCGGTCCAGGCGCGGAAGGGTGACGGCCATGGCGAGGATCTTGCCAGGCCGGCTGACGGGAGGGGAGGGGCGAGCCGTGACGGGAGGGCAGGGGCGAGGCGCGTATCCCGTCGAGCGGGCGCGCCCTCCCGCTCACCTGCCGGAGCGCAGGGCCCTCGACAGGCCCAGGGCCGCCGTCCGGACCGCCGGTGCCAGCTGCGCCGGGCGGAAGCGGCCGCGGGGTACGGCCACCGACAGCGCCGCCACCGAGGTCGGTCCGTCGAACACGGGAGCCGCGATGCAGCTGACCCCCGGAGCCGCCTCTTCCTCTTCGTAGGCCAGACCCGCGACCTGGGCCTGCTCGACGGCCGTGCGCAGCCGGTCCGGATCGGTGATCGAGTGGGAGGTCAGGGCGGGCAGAGGCGCGGCCAGGATCTCCTCGACCAACTCGGAGCCCGAGAACGCCAGAAGCGCCTTGCCGACGCCGGTGCAGGTCAGGGGCAGTCGGCCGCCGATGCGGGACGGCAGTCGAAGGGCGTCGTGGCCGTGGATGCGCTCGACGTAGACCACCTCGTGGCCCTCGCGCACCCCGAGGTGCACCGTCTCGTGCGTGGCCTCGAAGAGGTCCTGCAGGAACGGCAGCGCGGCTTCCCGCAGATCGCGCCGGCGCGGGACGAGCGAGCCCAGTTCGAAGAGGGTGCCTCCGAGCCGGTAGGTCTCGGCGTCACGTTCGAGCAGGCCGAGACGGACCAGATCGGCGCAGAGCCGGAACACGGTGGTCTTGGCCAGCCCGGTCCGCGCGGACAGTTCTGTGAGACGGAACGCGCCGCCGTCGGGCCGGAAGCAGTCGAGGACGGCCATCGCCTTGTCGAGCATGTTGCCCTGCGCGCTGTTCCGTGTCATGGAACACAGTGTGCCGGTGCTCGGCCCTCGGTCCACCGCCGGGGGACGGGTCGGTGGCCCGTTCAACCGCCCGGCAGAGGGGCTTCGCGTGAGCGCCTACCCTTGTCGGGTGACCATCAGCAGCGACCGGAGCCCGGCAGTGGACGTTCAAGCACCCAAGAGCTACGAGATCCGCACCTACGGGTGCCAGATGAATGTCCACGACTCCGAGCGGCTCTCGGGCCTCCTGGAAGAGGCGGGCTATGTCCGCGCGCCCGAGGGCACCGGCGAGGGCGAGGCCGACATCGTCGTCTTCAACACCTGCGCGGTGCGGGAGAACGCCGACAACCGGCTGTACGGCAACCTCGGCCGGCTCGCGCCGATCAAGGCGCGGCGGCCGGGCATGCAGATCGCCGTCGGCGGCTGCCTGGCCCAGAAGGACCGCGACACCATCGTCAACAAGGCCCCCTGGGTCGACGTGGTCTTCGGCACCCACAACATCGGCAGCCTGCCGGTGCTGCTGGAGCGCGCCCGCGTCCAGGAGGAGGCCCAGGTCGAGATCGCCGAGTCCCTGGAAGCCTTCCCCTCCACGCTGCCGACGCGGCGCGAGTCCGCGTACGCGGCGTGGGTCTCCATCTCCGTGGGCTGCAACAACACCTGCACCTTCTGCATCGTCCCGGCGCTGCGCGGCAAGGAGAAGGACCGCCGCCCCGGCGACATCCTCGCCGAGGTGGAGACCCTGGTCGCCGAGGGCGTCACCGAGATCACCCTGCTCGGCCAGAACGTCAACGCGTACGGCTCCGACATCGGCGACCGCGAGGCGTTCAGCAAGCTGCTGCGCGCCTGCGGGAAGGTCGAGGGCCTGGAGCGGGTCCGGTTCACCTCGCCGCATCCGCGCGACTTCACCGACGACGTCATCGCCGCCATGGCGGAGACGGAGAACGTGATGCCGCAGCTGCACATGCCGCTGCAGTCCGGCTCGGACACCGTGCTCAAGGCGATGCGCCGCTCGTACCGGCAGGAGCGCTACCTGGGCATCATCGAGAAGGTGCGGGCCGCGATGCCGGACGCCGCCATCTCGACCGACATCATCGTCGGCTTCCCCGGCGAGACCGAGGAGGACTTCGAGCAGACGCTGCACGTGGTGCGCGAGGCGCGCTTCGCCCAGGCGTTCACCTTCCAGTACTCCAAGCGGCCCGGGACGCCCGCCGCCGAAATGGACGGCCAGGTGCCCAAGGCGGTCGTCCAGGAGCGCTACGAGCGGCTGGTCGCCCTCCAGGAGGAGATCTCCTGGGAGGAGAACAAGAAGCAGGTCGGGCGCACGCTGGAGGTGCTGGTCGCCGAGGGTGAGGGCCGTAAGGACGACGCCACGCGGCGGCTGTCCGGCCGTGCCCCCGACAACCGCCTGGTGCACTTCGCGCGCCCCGAGGAGCCGGTGCGCCCCGGCGATGTGGTGACGGTCGACATCACCTACGCCGCCCCCCACCATCTGCTGGCCGAGGGCCCGGCCCGGGGCGTGCGGCGCACCCGCGCCGGGGACGCCTGGGAGCGGCGGAACGCGCCCGAGGAGAAGAAGCCCGCGGGGGTGATGCTGGGCCTGCCGACGGTCGGCGCCCCTCCGCCGCTGCCGGCCGCGCCCGCCGCGGGCTGCGGCTGCGACTGAGCGCACGGCTAGGCTGACGATCATGCTGATCGCCGCCGCCGTCTGCCCGTGTCCGCCGCTGTTGGTGCCCGAGGTCGCCGCCGGAGCCGCCCCCGAGCTGGACGGGCTGCGCGCGGAGTGCTTCAAGGCCATCCACGCCCTCGCGGCGGCGCGTCCGGAGCGCCTGATCGTGGTGGGGCCCGCCGATCGCGCCGGGCGCGGGCCGCATGCGCAGGGCGCGGCCGGGACGTTCCGCGGCTTCGGCGTGGAAGTGGATGTGCGGCTCGCCGCGCCGGTGGCGGAGGACGAGGCGTCCGGCGGCGGTGATGCCGCGGACGGCGGGTCCTCGCGCTCGCTGCCGACGTCGCTGCCGACGTCGCTGCCGACGTCGCTGGCGGTCGGCGCCTGGCTGCTGGAGCACGCGGAGTGGGACCCGGCGGTGCCCGTCGAGGGGCTGGGCGTAGGGGAACCTCTCGCGGCCGAGCGGTGTATTGAAGTCGGAAGGGAGCTCGCCGGGCGGGCGGAGCGGGTCGCGCTGCTGGTGATGGGCGACGGCACCGCATGCCGCACGCTGAAGGCGCCGGGCTATCTCGACGAGCGGGCGGCCCCGTTCGACGCCGAGGTGGCGCGGGCGCTGGCGGCCGCCGACACCGGAGCGCTGGCCGCGCTCGACGAGGAGTTGGCGTACGAGCTCAAGGCGGCGGGCCGCGCGCCGCTGCAGGTGCTCGCGGGGGCGGGCGAGGGGGCGCGCCTGAAGGGGGAGTTGCGGTATGACCAAGCACCGTACGGCGTGGGGTATTTCGTGGCGAGCTGGTCGTCCTAGGGGGCTCGCGGCCGTGGAGCCTGCACTCCACGGCCGCGTACCGGCGGGGCCGGCCGGTCCGGGCCCGGCATCGCCCGCCCCCGTCTTCTGTGCCTTGTCTGCTTGGCCCGTCTTATGCGTCGCCCTTGTCCTTGGGCTTGCGCTCGTCCATCTGCGAGAGGCGGTTGAGAGCGTCCTTCGCCTTGCCCGTGCCAGTCTCGATCTTGGCGCTGTACTTGCCCTTGGTCCTGGTGTCGACCGTCTTGGCCGCCTTCTCCAGGCCCCGCCCGATCCTGGCCTCGTGCTGCTGCGCGAAGCTGCCGGCCTTGCCCTTCATCTGACCGGCCTTGGCCTTGAGATTGTCCATCAGGCCCATGTGCCACCTACCCTCGTCGGTTGCCTATGCGCGGGCGCTCTCACCGGTCTCGCTGTCGGCCGCCTCGGCCGCGGACTGCTGCTTGGGGATCCCGGCGCTTCCACCCACCGGGTTCTCCTTCCCACTCCGCGCGGCCTCAGCCCCATCGGCGGTCCCGGACTCGGTCTCCGCCGTCATGGCGTCGGCCGTGGCCTGGGCGTCCCGCACGGACGGTGCCTCCTCGGACGAGCGGCTCGCCTCCTTCGACACACGACGAAACCTGGAAAACACGCCCATATCTACTCCATACCTTACTCGTGTGGGCGAAACTCGCGTGGGCGGAATCCCGTGCCGCCCGGAGTGCCCCCTTGTGCGGTGCGCGGCGACTGTGCGGCGCGCGGCGGCCGATTCCCCGAACCGGCACTCGAAGCCTCGCAACAGGCAACGAACCCGGCGGTGCCCCGTCACGTCGCTCATTCGAGGAGCCCCCGGGGCATTTGCGAGACTGGCCCGGTGAATACTGCAGGCCACCCGCCGCGAGTCATCGCCGTCGTCGGCCCCACAGCGGCCGGAAAGTCCGATCTGGGCGTCGCGCTCGCCAGACACCTCGACGGCGAGGTCGTCAACGCCGACTCCATGCAGCTGTACCGGGGCATGGACATCGGCACCGCCAAGCTGACGGAGGACGAGCGGCAGGGGGTGCCACACCGGCTGCTGGACATCTGGGACGTCACCCAGACCGCGAGCGTCGCCGAGTACCAGCGGCTGGCCCGCGCCGAGATGGACCGCCTGCTCGCCGAGGGCCGCACCCCCGTCCTGGTCGGCGGCTCCGGCCTCTACATCCGCGGGGCCATCGACGCCCTCGATTTCCCGGGCACCGACCCCGCCGTCCGGGCCCGGCTCGAGGCCGAACTGGAGGAGCGGGGCTCCGGGGTCCTGCACGCCCGGCTCGCCGACGCCGACCCCGAGGCGGCGCGCGCGATCCTGCCCAGCAACGGCCGCAGGGTGGTCCGGGCGCTGGAGGTCATCGAGATCACCGGCCGCCCCTTCACCGCCAATCTGCCCGGGCACGAGGCGGTCTACGACACGCTCCAGATCGGCGTCGACGTCGAGCGGCCCGAGCTGGATGAGCGGATCGCCCTGCGGGTGGACCGGATGTGGGACGCCGGGCTGGTCGAGGAGGTCCGCCGGCTGGAGGGCGCCGGACTGCGCTCCGGGCGTACCGCCTCCCGCGCGCTGGGCTATCAGCAAGTGCTCGCCTCGCTCGCGGGGGAGTGCGCCGAGGAGGAGGCGAGGGCCGAAACCGTGCGCGCCACCAAGCGGTTCGCACGCCGTCAGGACTCCTGGTTCCGCCGGGATCCGAGGGTCCACTGGCTCAGCGGAGCGGCCGACCGCAGAGGGGAACTCCTGGCGAGCGCGCTCGCGTTGGTTGAACGGGCGGTCACAGCCTGATCACGTCATGGCATCGGGAAGCTCAGCTCGTCATTCGGGCCCCGGCGGGCATGCCATCATCAAGCTCCGATCGTGCCGTGGTGTCTGGAGTTGGGAGGGCGTGTGGCGATGGAGGCCGGCCCTCGCGACGCATCGCAGCAATCGCCGCACGGAGACGCGCGGCCACTGACCCCGGACGGCCCTGACGAGGCCGGAAGACTCCACGAACCCGGCGCGCCGGTCCTCGGGGACGGCTCCGAGGGCGAGGCCGGCGCGGGCTCGGTCTCCGGAGAGTCATTCCGGGAGCTGCGCCCGCCGCGTCGGCTGCGGATCTGGCAGATCGCGCCGATCGTCGCCCTCGCCATCCTCGGCTCGCTGATGTTCGCCTTCCCGCTCGCCTTCGAGTTCGGCGACGGAGGGGCCGTCGTGGCCATGCTCGGCCTGCTGCTGAGCTGCTGTGCGGCGGGCTGGGGCCTGATGGCCGCCCGCCGGGTGGGCTACACCTGGCCGGGCCTGCCCCCCAGAGGCTCCGGACGCCGCCCGGACTGGCGCTTCGTCGTGCTCTACGTGGTGATCGTGGCGTTGCTGGCCGCCCTCACCTTCTGGCGGGTGGCCCGCCTCCGCTGAGCGCTCCGCGGGAAGTGGTGCCATGCGTCGTTGGCCGACTGCGGCGCCGTCGTGGCTGGTCGCGCCCGCGCGGCGGAGCCGCACATCGACACGGCCCCGCGCCCCTTCGGGGCGCTGCCCGAACCGTAGCGGGCTTCCTCCGATCTGCTCAGGCCCTCCGGCCAGTGGTTCCCCCAGGCGGCCCGGGCACCGGGGGACGGCGCGCGCGGTGCCCCGTAGGATCGAGGAATGAGCACCGCACCACGGCTGGCCTTCCTGAAGGGGCACGGCACCGAGAACGACTTCGTCATCGTCCCCGACCTGGACGGCCGTCTTGAGCTGTCCGCGGCCACCGTCGCCCGGATCTGCGACCGCCGCGCCGGTATCGGCGGTGACGGCCTGATCCGCGTCGTGCGGTCCTCGGCGCACCCCGAGGCGCGGGCCATGGCCGACCAGGCCGAGTGGTTCATGGACTACCGCAACAGCGACGGCAGCATCGCCGAGATGTGCGGCAACGGAGTCCGCGTCTTCGCCCGGTACCTTCAGCGCGCCGGGCTCGTCGAGGCGGGCGATCTCGCCATCGCCACCCGGGCCGGGGTGCGCCGGGCCCACATCGCCAAGGACGCCGGTGACGCCGCCCAGCCGGGCGAGGCCACGACCGGGTCCGACGCCCCGATCACCGTGGTGATGGGTGAGGCCACACTGCCCGAGCCCGGCCCCGAAGGGGCGATCACGGTCACGGTCGGTGACCACAGCTGGCCCGCGCGCAACGTGAACATGGGCAATCCGCACGCGGTCGCCTTCGTCGACGACCTCGCCCAGGCCGGTGATCTTTTCGCGGCCCCCGCCGTGCGCCCCGCCGCCGCGTACCCGCACGGCACCAACGTCGAATTCGTCGTCGACCGCGGCCCGCGCCATGTCGCGATGCGCGTGCATGAGCGCGGCTCCGGTGAGACCCGCTCCTGCGGCACCGGCGCCTGCGCCGTGATGGTCGCCGCCGCACGCCGTGACGGGGACGATCCGGCGGTCACCGGCCACCCGGTCACGTACACCGTGGACGTTCCCGGAGGGCGGCTTGTCATCAGCGAACGGCCGGACGGTACGGTGGAGATGACCGGCCCTGCCGTGATCGTGGCCGAGGGGGAGATAGATGCCTCTTGGCTGGGCACGGACCTCGGCTGACACTTCCCTCGAATGGGTGATCCGTTTCACTCTGGGCGAGAGCCGGTCGGCCGTGCGTGATGGGCTCGATAGCATCAAGCACCGGCCCCGGGGGAGTACCCACGCCGGTTGACGCTCGACGCCGCCGGAGGTGCCCATGAGCGCAGAGGCCACCGACCAGGCCCCGTTCGGCCGCAGGCGCGGCCTCCCCCGCATCGACCTGCGCAATCTCCGCAGGTTCAGCCGGGCCGCCCTGCTCGGGTCCGCCTCCCGCGGCCGGCTGCCGGACGCGATCGAGCATGTGGCCAAGGTCCACCGCGCGCACCACCCCGGAGCCGATCTGGACGTGCTGCGCAAGGCGTACGTCCTGGCCGAGTCCTCCCACCGCGGCCAGATGCGCAAGAGCGGTGAGCCGTACATCACCCACCCGCTGGCCGTCACGCTGATCCTCGCCGAACTGGGCGCCGAGACCACGACGTTGACCGCCTCGCTGCTCCACGACACCGTCGAGGACACCGATGTGACCTTGGATCAGGTGGGGGAGCAGTTCGGCGAGGAGGTCCGCTATCTCGTCGACGGCGTCACCAAGTTGGAGAAGGTCGACTACGGCGCGGCGGCCGAGCCCGAGACCTTCCGCAAGATGCTCGTCGCCACCGGCAACGACGTCCGGGTGATGTCGATCAAGCTCGCCGACCGGCTGCACAACATGCGCACCCTCGGCGTGATGCGCCCCGAGAAACAGGCGCGCATCGCCAAGGTCACCCGCGATGTGCTGATCCCGCTCGCCGAGCGGCTCGGGGTGCAGGCGCTCAAGACCGAGCTCGAGGACCTGGTCTTCGCCATCCTCCACCCCGAGGAGTACGCGCGGACCCGCGAGCTCCTCCAGGCCCACGCCGGCCGCCCCGACCCGCTGGCCCAGGCCGCCGGGGACGTACGGGGCGTGCTGCACGAGGCGGGCATCACCGCCGAAGTCCTGGTCCGGCCGCGGCACTTCGTCTCCGTCCACCGGGTCGGGCTCAAGCGCGGCGAGCTGACCGGCACCGACCTCGGCCGCCTTCTCGTCCTCGTCTCCGACGACGCGGACTGCTACGCGGTCCTCGGTGAACTGCACACCTGCTTCACCCCGGTGATCTCGGAGTTCAAGGACTTCATCGCGGTTCCCAAGTTCAACCTCTACCAGTCGCTGCACACGGCCGTGGCCGGGCGCGACGGCGAGGTCACCGAAGTCCTCATCCGCACCCACCAGATGCACCGGGTCGCCGAGGCCGGAGTGATCGCCCTCGGCAATCCGTACGCCCCGACGGAGGGCGCCGACGCCCCCGAGGGCGAGCGGGCCGACCCCACCCGCCCCGGCTGGCTGTCCCGGCTGCTCGACTGGCAGAGCGCCACCCCCGACCCCGACATCTTCTGGACCTCGCTCCGCGACGACCTCGCCCAGGACCGGGAGATCACCGTCTTCCGCTCCGACGGCGGGACGCTCGGCCTGCCCGCGGGCGCGAGCTGCGTGGACGCCGCGTACGCCCTGTACGGCGACGACGCGCACTCCTGTATCGGCGCCCGGGTCAACGGCCGGATCGCGACCCTGAGCACAGTGCTGCGCGACGGCGACACCCTGCAGCTGCTGATGGCGAGCGACACCCGGGACACCGCCTCCCACGGCCCTTCGCCGGAGTGGCTCGACCATGCCCGCACCCCGGCCGCCCGGATCGCCATCAACCGCTGGCTGGCCGCCCATCCGGCGTCGCAGCTCGAGCCCCGGGAGGCCGCCGAGGAGCCGGAGTCCGCCTCCGAGCTCACCGGCCGGGACGGGCAGGGCGGACAGGAGGCGCAGGACGGGCAGGAGACGCAGTACGCGCAGGTCACGCGAGGGCCGCAGGTTTCGCAGGGCGGTCAGACCGTCGCCCCCGCGCCCGGTGCGGGCCGTCCCGAGGCGGGAATCGTCGTCGACCTGCCCGGCGCGACCGTACGGCTCGCCCGCTGCTGCACCCCGGTGCCGCCCGACGCGATCACCGGCTTCGCGGTCCGCGGCGGGGCCGTCACCGTGCACCGCGAGCGGTGCCCCGGAGTGGCGCGGATGACCGCGACCGGGCGCTCGACCGTCGGAGTGCGCTGGGCGGACGAGGACGACGGGGACGGGGGCGGCGACTATCGCGTGACCCTCTTCGCGGAGGCGTTCAGCAGACCGCATCTGCTCGCGGACCTCACCGAGGCCATCGCCGCCGAGGGTGCGGAGGTGGTGGCGGCCGCCGTCGAACCGCCGCGTGAGCAGCGCGTCCGGCACACCTACACGCTTCAGCTGCCCGACGCGGGCAGGTTGCCGACGCTGATGCGGGCCATGCGCAACGTCCCCGGGGTGTACGACGTGACGCGCGAGGGCCGCAGCATGGCCGCGGCGCACTGACGGGCGGGCGCGCTCCTCCAGCGGCGCCCTCCTGAGCGCGCACGCTCCTGACCACCGTTGGGTCGTCCGCACTCCTTCGGCCGTCTGAACTCCTTCGGGTGGATCAAGCCCGGGAGCGACTGCGCGGGCGCCGGGACGCTGGTAGCCGTAGGGCATGACGCTTTATTCGGGGCGCCGCCCCTGGCCGCCGCGCACCGGGCGCCGCAGGACCGCGCCGGTGGCCGCCGCCATGGCCGCCGTCTTCCTCGCGGTCGGCCCCTCCTCCGCCGCGGGGCCGGTGTCCCCCGCGCACCCGAGTCCCCTGGGCATCGGCGACCCCCTCTTCCCGCAGCTCGGCAACCCCGGGTACGACGTCACGGCGTACGACATCGCGTTCGCCTACCACCGTCAGGACCGGCCGCTCGACGCCGTCACCACCATCGACGCCCGCGCGACCGCCCCGCTGCGCACCGTCAACCTCGACTTCGCCCAGGGCGTCGTGGACTCGGTGCGGGTCGACGGAGCGCGGGCCCGGTTCGTGACGGCCGGTGAGGACCTGGTGATCACCCCGTCCGCCCCGCTCCGTAAGGGCGCCGCCTTCCGGATCACCGTCCGCCACACCAGCGATCCGCGGAGCGACACGAACGGCGGCTGGGTCCGCACCAGCGACGGGCTGGCCATGGCCAACCAGGCCAACGCCGCCCACCGGGTCTTCCCCTGTAACGACCACCCCGCCGACAAGGCCCGCTTCACCTTCCGGATCACCGCACCGAAGAGCCTTACGGTCGTCGCGGGCGGACTGCCCGGGCAGCGCGTTCGCAAGGGATCGCGCACCACCTGGACGTACCGCCTCGCCCACCCCATGGCCACCGAGCTGGCGCAGATCTCCATCGGCCGCTCCGCCGTGCCGCGCCGCACCGGGCCCCACGGGCTTCCGGTGCGCGACGTCGTCCCCGTGGCGGACCGCGCACGGCTGGAGAAGTGGCTCGCGCGCACCCCCGGGCAGCTGGCCTGGATGGAGAAGAAGGCCGGGCGCTACCCCTTCGAGACCTACGGTGTGCTGATCGCCCACGCCACCACCGGCTTCGAGCTGGAGACCCAGACGCTCTCCCTCTTCGAGCGCGATCTGTTCACCAGCGAACAGCTTCCCCGGTGGTACATCGAGTCGATCATGGTGCATGAGCTGTCGCACCAGTGGTTCGGCGACAGTGTTAGCCCGCGCCGCTGGTCCGATCTGTGGCTCAACGAGGGCCACGCCACCTGGTACGAGGCGCTGTACGCCGATGAGCGCGGTAAGGCGAGCCTGGAGCGGCGGATGCGCAAGGCGTACGGGCAGTCCGACGCCTGGCGGGCCGAGGGAGGGCCGCCCGCGGCCCCCGAGGCCGCCGACCCCGGCCAGCCGATCGGCATCTTCCGCCCGGTGGTCTACGACGGCAGCGCGCTGGTGCTGTACGCGCTGCGGCAGCGGATCGGCCGGGCCGCCTTCGAGCGGCTGGAGCGGCAATGGGTGCTCCGCCACCGCGACGGCGTGGCCTCGACCGCCGACTTCGTCCGGCTGGCCTCCACCGTGGCGGGGCGCGATCTGAGCGGATTCCTCCATCCGTGGCTGTACGGCAGGAAGACGCCGCCGATGCCGGGACACCCCGACTGGAAGCAGACGGAGAAGGAGACCACGAAGGGCGCCGCGCTGCCCGGCGCGCGGGCGGGCCGGCACGCGGTACGTTACGCGGTGCCATGGGCCGTGAAACCCGGGTGACGGCCCGCCCGCCGCGTGCGACCATCAAGGGGTCGGCGTTCGCGTCCGGCCCGGCGGGGAATCCCGCGGGCCCGCCACGCGTTGTCGACAGTGACGGTATTCCACGACCTAAGGATTCCTTTGACCCACTCCTCTTCCCTTCCGCAGGACCGGCAGCGCCTCGCCGAGAGCCTTCGGGCCGACGCCCTGATGGAAGAGGACGTCGCCTGGAGTCACGAGATCGACGAGGAGCGTGACGGCGACCAGTACGACCGCTCCGACCGTGCCGCGCTGCGGCGTGTGGTGGGGCTGTCCACCGAACTCGAGGACGTCACCGAGGTCGAGTACCGGCAGCTGCGCCTGGAGCGGGTGGTGCTGGTCGGCGTGTGGACCTCCGGCACCGTCCGGGACGCGGAGAACTCCCTGGCGGAGCTCGCCGCCCTCGCCGAGACCGCCGGCGCCCTGGTGCTCGACGGCGTGATCCAGCGGCGCAACAAGCCGGATCCCGCCACCTACATCGGCTCCGGCAAGGCCGAGGAACTGCGTGACATCGTGGTCGAGTCCGGTGCCGACACCGTGGTCTGCGACGGTGAGCTGAGCCCCGGACAGCTGATCCACCTCGAGGACGTCGTCAAGGTCAAGGTGGTCGACCGGACCGCCCTGATCCTCGACATCTTCGCCCAGCACGCCAAGTCCCGAGAGGGCAAGGCGCAGGTCTCGCTCGCCCAGATGCAGTACATGCTGCCGCGGCTGCGAGGCTGGGGTCAGTCGCTGTCCCGCCAGATGGGTGGCGGTGGCTCCGGATCCTCGGGCGGAGGTATGGCCACCCGTGGTCCCGGTGAGACCAAGATCGAGACCGACCGGCGCCGCATCCGCGAGAAGATGGCGAAGATGCGCCGCGAGATCGCCGAGATGAAGACCGGCCGCGACATCAAGCGGCAGGAGCGCCGGCGCCACAAGGTCCCCTCGGTCGCCATCGCCGGATACACCAACGCGGGCAAGTCCTCGCTGCTCAACCGGCTCACCGGCGCCGGTGTCCTGGTGGAGAACGCGCTGTTCGCCACCCTCGACCCGACCGTGCGCCGGGCCGAGACCCCCAGCGGGCGGCTCTACACGCTGGCGGACACCGTCGGGTTCGTCCGGCATCTGCCGCACCACCTGGTGGAGGCGTTCCGCTCCACGATGGAGGAGGTCGGCGACGCCGATCTGATCCTCCATGTGGTGGACGGCTCGCATCCGGTGCCGGAGGAGCAACTGGCCGCCGTGCGTGAGGTGATCCGCGATGTGGGCGCGGTCGACGTGCCCGAGATCGTTGTGATCAACAAGGCGGACATGGCCGATCCGCTCGTTGTGCAGCGGCTGCTGCGCATGGAGCGGCGCGCCATGGCGGTGTCGGCCCGCAGCGGGCTGGGCATCGACGAGCTGCTCGCGGTGATCGACGAGGAGCTGCCCCGGCCCCAGGTCGAGATCGAGGTGCTGCTGCCGTACACCCACGGCAAGCTCGTCGCGCGCACCCACACCGAGGGCGAGGTGCTCTCCGAGGAGCACACCCCCGAGGGCACCCTGCTCAAGGCGCGGGTGCACGAGGAGCTCGCGGCGGAGCTGCGGCGCTTCATCCCGGCCGCGGCCGCCGGACAGCGCTAGTCACGACAGCCGCACCGCGTCGGCTACGACACCTGCACGGCGAGGGCCCGCCCCCGGATCTCCGGGGGCGGGCCCTCGCCATGGGATGGATGGCTGCCTGACGGCTACCGGCTCAGCCGGTCACTGGCTCGCGAACTTCTTGCTGACCGCGCTGTAGACGCCCTTCGCCTCGGGGCCCAGGTGCGGGCCCGCCAGCCAGGTCGCGTTGGACGGGCCGATCGAGGTGTTGGACACCAGCGCCGGCTTGCCGTCCGCGCCGTTGGCGACCCAGCCACCGCCGGAGGAGCCCGCGGTCATGGTGCAGCCGATGCGGTACATCGTCGGCTGCTTGGCGTCCAGGGAGAGCCGGCCCGGCTTGTCCGCGCACTGGTTCATCTTCTGGCCGTCGAACGGCGGGGCGGCCGGGTAGCCGGTGGCCGTGATCTCGTCGATGGACTTCACCGCCGGGGCGTTGAAGTCGACCGGCAGCGCGCCGCCCACCGTCTCCTCGAGCGACTTGCCGCCGCTGACCTCCGGCTTCACATGCATCACCGCGAAGTCGTACGGAGCGCCCTTGCCGCCCACGGCCGCGCCGTTGTCGATCCACTGCGAGGAGGTCTGCGCCCAGTCGGCCCACCAGACGCCCTTGGGAGCCAGCTCCTCCTTGGTGGCGTTCTCCAGCTCCGCCTGCGACTTGCCCGCGTCGTTGTAGGAGGGCACGAACATCAGGTTCTTGTACCAGCCGCCGCCCTTGCCCGCGTGGACGCAGTGGCCCGCCGTCCACACCAGGTTGGACTTGCCGGGGTGCGCCGGGTCCTCGACCACCGTCGCGGAGCAGACCATCGAGCCCTCGGGGCCGTCGAAGAAGACCTTGCCCGCGTAGGGGACGTTGGAGCTGTACGGGCTGGCGACCTCCTTGGCCGGGACGGGCTGCGGATCGGGGTCGGTCACCCCCTGGTCGTCCGCGATGTCGCTGTCGTCCACCGGCTTGTCGGGCTCCTGCGCGTCGCGCATCCGGTCCGGCTTCCACAGGCCCTTGATGATCGGGTTGATGAAGTCACCGGCCTCGCGCAGCCAGTCGTCCTTGTCCCACTTGTTCCAGGCACCGTTCTTCCACTGGTCCAGATCGATGCCGAGGTTCTTCAACTTGTCGTTGAGGTTGTCGGGCAGCTTGATGTCGCCCACGCCCTGCTGCTCCGACGACGCGGTCGGCTTGGCGTCGGTGGTGTCGTCCGAGGAGCCGCACGCGGTGGCGGTGAGCGCCAGAACCGAGGCTATGGCGGCCACGGCCAGTGCGGGTCGGCGTTTGGATGGCATGGGCGGGACTCCCCCTGAGGTTCTGAGCTGCTCTACGGCCTGTGTGGAATTGTCATGCACCGCCCCGGCAATGGGGTGGTATCCCACTATGCCGGTGCCGCGTACGACGGCTGCGGGCGGGTCCTTGGTTCCCGGCCGCAAGGATCTTCGCCCAGCCCGTGATCCAGAGCGCCACGCGTCGTTGGTACGTACGGGGGAACAGCCGGAGGGTGTTCAGCAGCAGGAGGACCGAGACGCGTGGCCGTGACCCAGCTCCCGCCGATGGCCCTGGCCGCCGTCTCCGACGACGGCGGCGCCACGCAGGGCATTCTGCGGCGCCAGGCGCTGCGTGAGTCCGCCGCCCGCACCTACGCCCGGGCGCTGCCCATCGTTCCGGTGCGCGCCCGGGGGATGACGGTCGAGGGGGCCGACGGC
Organism: Streptomyces yongxingensis; assembly: GCF_055597465.1. Lineage (NCBI taxonomy): Bacteria > Bacillati > Actinomycetota > Actinomycetes > Kitasatosporales > Streptomycetaceae > Streptomyces > Streptomyces yongxingensis. The sequence goes on along the minus strand of NZ_CM145717.1, from coordinate 3,568,052 downwards.
CGCCGCTACCTCGACTGTCTCTCCGGCGCCGGTGCGCTGGCCCTGGGGCACAACCACCCGGTGGTGCTGGACGCGATCCGGGCCGTCCTGGACGCGGAGGCGCCGCTGCAGGTCCTGGACCTGGCCACACCGGTCAAGGACGCCTTCACGGACGAGTTGTTCGCCACCCTGCCGCCCGAGCTGGCCGCCCGGGCGCGGGTGCAGTTCTGCGGACCGGCGGGCACGGACGCGGTCGAGGCCGCGCTCAAGCTGGTGCGGACCGCCACCGGGCGCGACGGCCTGCTCGCCTTCTCCGGGGCCTACCACGGCATGACGGCCGGAGCGCTGGCCGCCTCCGGCGGCGCCCCGTCGTCCGGTGTGACCCGGCTGCCCTTTCCGGACGACTACCGCTGCCCGTTCGGGGTCGGCGGGGAGCACGGCGCCGACCTCTCCGCGCGCTGGGCCGAGAAGCTGCTCGACGACCCGAAGGGCGGGGTGCCCGCCCCGGCCGGGGTGATCCTCGAGCCCGTACAGGGCGAGGGCGGGGTGATCCCGGCCCCGGACGGCTGGCTGCGCCGGATGCGCGACATCACCGCGGCCCGCTCCATCCCGCTCATCGCGGACGAGGTCCAGACCGGCGTCGGACGCACCGGGGCCTTCTGGGCGGTCGACCACAGCGGAGTGGTGCCCGATGTGATGGTGCTGTCGAAGGCCATCGGCGGTGGCCTGCCGCTGGCCGTCGTCGTCTACCGCGAGGACCTCGACGTCTGGCCTCCTGGAGCCCACGCGGGCACCTTCCGCGGCAACCAACTGGCCATGGCCGCGGGCGCCGCGACCCTCGCCTACGTCCGCGAGAACAACCTCGCCGAACGCGCGGCAACCGTCGGCGCCCGGATGCTGGACCGGCTACGCCAATTCGCCACCGGACGCCGGTGGATCGGAGACGTACGCGGCCGCGGCCTCATGATCGGCGTGGAGCTGGTGGACCCGGAGACCGGGGCTGCAGAGGAGGCCGGGAACGCGGCGTCGGCCGGGTACACCGCGGGGGCCGGGGATGCCGCGCGGGCCGGGTCCGCAACGAACGCCGACCGCGAGGGAACCCCGGGCCGCGCATCCCCGTACCAGGCATCCCCGAGGTACCAGGCATCCCCGAGCGAGACGGCCCCGTGCGGGATGACTCCGCGTGAGGGAGCCCGCCGGGAGGGCACTCAAGGTGACGGCGCGGACGGGGCGTTGGGCGGGGGAGCCCCATGCGCCGGTGACGCGCGTGCGGCGGCTCCGCCCGCCGATCCCGCGCTCGCGGCGGCCGTCCAGCAGGAGTGCCTGCGCCGCGGGCTCATCGTCGAACTCGGCGGACGCCACAGCGCGGTGATCCGCCTTCTCCCTCCACTCACCATCACCGATGAGCAGGCAGAGGCCGTCCTGGACCGGCTCACCGACGCCCTGGACGCGGCGATCCGCACCGCTGGCGCCCGCTCCCGTGAACTCCCTCCCGCCGCCCCGTTCGCACCGCCACTCACCGGAGACCACCGGTGACGCGTCCCGCACCGTACGACCGCACCGCCATCGCATCACCGAAGGAGGCAGGCGCCGGGCCCAGGACATGAACGCCGTGACGCCCGCGCCGCACCCACCATGCCGCACACCCCCGGGGGAGCCCCCTTGTCTCCCCAACCGCAGCCCGCGCCCGGCGCCCTGACCGACCCCGACGACTCCGCTCGCCCCGGCCCCCCGCCGCCCCTCCCGCACCCGCCCCACACCGCGCCTCCCCCGGCCGAGGCGACAAGACCGCCCGCGCCACCCACGGCGGTCCCGACGGTCAGGGCACCGTCCACCGCCACGACGGCTGCGGGCGATCAGGCGGCACCCCCAGCACCGCCATCGCCCCCGGGGGCGGTGCCACCGCCCCCGGCGCCGGTGCCACTGCCCCCGGACGCGTCGCCCGCCACGACGCCGCTCGCCGGCGCGGCGGGAGCGGGGATGGGAGCATCCCAGCCACCTGCCCCGGAGCCGCTACCCGCCCCAGAGCCCTCGGCGGAGGAGTCGCCCGCGCCGCGGCTGCCCGCCCAAGGGCCGCCCCTCGCCGCGACGGCCGTGCCCCGGCAGCACCGCGACAGCCGTGAAACGCCCGACGACCGCGCCCGCGAGGCTGGCGCCCGCGAGGTCGGCGCGGACCCCCTCGACGACCCCGACCCGCAGATCGCGGCCGACGCCGCGGCCGTCGAGAACCTGCTGCGCTGTTGGGTGCGCGAGAGCGGCCTCGCGCGGCCCGACGGCGACACCCTGCGCATTTCCCTCGCCGCCAGCGGAACCGTCCTCCTCGTCCCGGTGCGCTATTGGTCGCCCACCGGCTGGCACCGCTTCGGGCCGCCGCTGCTGGAGCACGGCCCCCATGACGCGCCCGCTGTCGGCGCCGTCACCCTCGCGGCCCTGCTCACCCGCGAGGCGACGTACAGCGCGCGGCGGGACGACCCCGACGCGGACGCCACCGAACTCGTCGGCCGTGTCGCGGACTCCGTACGGCGCACCGCCCTCTTCCTCACCCTCCGCCGGGCCACGCCCGCCGATCCGAGCACGAGCACCCCGTTCCTCAGCGCGGAACAGTCCCTCCTCTTCGGCCACCCTCTGCATCCCACGCCGAAGAGCCGCGAGGGCCTCTCCGACTCCGAATCCACCATCTGCTCACCGGAGACGCGTGGCTCCTTCCCCCTTCACTGGATCGCGGTCGGCCGGTCCGCACTGGCCTGCGAGTCGGCCTGGACGGAGCGCGGCCGGACCGTACCCGCCGAGCGGCTCGCCCTCTCCCTGGCGGGCAGCGGCCTCCAACTGCCCACCGGGACCGTGCCCCTGCCCCTGCACCCTTGGCAAGCTCGCGAGATCCGGCACCGTCCGGAGGCCGCCGCGCTCTTCGACGCGGGCCTGCTGCACGACCTCGGGCCGTCCGGCGGGCCCTGGCACCCCACCTCCTCGGTCCGCACCGTCTACCGGCCCGGTGCTCCTGCCATGCTCAAACTCTCCCTCGGTCTGCGGATCACCAACTCCCGTCGTGAGAACCTCCGTAAGGAACTCCGCCGCGGTGTCGAGGTGCACCGGCTGCTCCGCAGCGGACTGGCCGAGCAGTGGCGGGCGGCCTTCCCCGGCTTCCCGGGCTTCGACATCGTCCGGGACCCGGCCTGGCTCGCCGTCGACGGACCGGATGGCGAACCGCTGACGGGCCTTGACGTCGTCATCCGGCACAACCCGTTCGGCCCCGGCGACGACGCCGTCTGCGTCGCCGGACTCCTCGCGCCGCGCCCCTGGCCCGGACAGCCGGTGATGCGCTCCCGGCTCGCCCGCCTCGTCGCCCGGCTCGCCGCTCGCACCGGCCGTTCCACCGCGGCGGCCGGCACGGAGTGGTTCCTGCGCTATCTGCACACGGTCGTACGCCCCCTGCTCTGGCTGGACGGAGAGGCCGGCATCGCGCTCGAGGCGCACCAGCAGAACACCCTGGTGCTGCTGGACCCCGACGGCTGGCCGGTCGGCGGCCGCTACCGGGACAACCAGGGCTACTACTTCCGTGCGTCCCGGCACGCCGAACTTCAGCGCCGGCTGCCCGGTATCGGCGGCCGCAGCGACACCTTCGTCTCCGACGAGGTCATCGACGAGCGGTTCGCCTACTACCTGGGTGTCAACAACGTCCTCGGACTGATCGGCGCCTTCGGATCCCAGCGACTCGTCGACGAGCGCGTCCTGCTGGCCGCGTTCCGCCGCTTTCTCGCCGAGGCCGCGTCCGGCCCCGGGAGAACCCGCTCACCGCTTCCCGCCCGGCTCCTGGAGACGCCCACCCTGCGCTGCAAGGCCAATCTGCTCACGCGGCTGCGCGGCCTGGACGAGCTCGTGGGACCGGTGGACACCCAGTCCGTCTATGTGGCCATCCCCAACCCCCTTTCCCTGTCTGTCTCGCCTTCCGGCTCCACCGCCGTCACTCCCATGGCTTGACTCCGCGACCCGCGATCACGCCCCTCACCCCCGCGCCCCTCCCAACGTGCCCAGACCCCTGAGAGGAGAGCATCGCCGTGCCGCACACCGACTCCAGTACGAGCTCCAGCACCGACGACACCATCGACATGCGGCTGCGCCAGGAAGAGGACATCGCACGACTCATCGACCTGGACTCCGCTCGACCGCAGGCCGACGACCGGTCTGATCTGCTCGACCACATCGTCGAATGGGGGCCCACCGGCACCCCGTTGGGCACCTTCCAGCTCGTGCCGGTCCGGATCGGGCGTGATCTGCGGCTCATCGCCCGATGGATGAACGACCCGTCCGTGGCCGCTTTCTGGGAGCTCGACGGCCCCGAGGAGACCACCGCGAGCCACCTCGGGGACCAGCTCGACGGCGATGGGCGCAGCGTGCCCTGTCTGGGCGTCCTGGACGGCGTCCCGATGAGCTATTGGGAGGTCTACCGCGCCGATCTGGACCCGCTCGCCCGGTACTACCCGGCCCGGCCGCACGACACGGGTATCCACCTGCTCATCGGCCGGGTCAGCGATCGCGGCCGTGGTCTGGGGACGACCCTGCTCCGCGCGGCCGCCGACCTCGTCCTCGAGCACCGTCCGTCCTGCACCCGGGTCGTGGCCGAACCGGATCTCCGCAACACCCCCTCCGTGGCAGCCTTCCTCGGTGCCGGCTTCCGCTTCTCCGCGGAAGTCGAACTCCCCGGCAAACGCGCCGCGCTGATGCTGCGCGACCGTGCCCTGCGACACGTCCTGTGAACGTCCGCAACCATCCGTGCCCCCCGGTGATCCATCCGCCTCGATGCGAGATTCCACTGTTGATACACCGCTCGCCCGGTCCCGGTTCCCACGCGGCGCGGATCCGCCCGTGCCACGAAGCGAAGATCCGTCCGAACCCCGCCCGGCCGAAACCGTCCGTCACCGACCACACCGACAGGAGTGATGTCGGTGCCGCCCCTTAGGCTGGCAGCCCTATGACTGAATCGTCCTCGCCTCCACTCGAAGATCTGCTGCACGCCGCCGTGACCGCCGTCGGCGGCACCGAGCGCCCTGGCCAGACCGCCATGGCCCAAGCGGTGGCGGAGGCGATCGACGACAGCTCCCACCTGCTGGTCCAGGCGGGCACCGGCACCGGGAAGTCCCTGGGCTACCTGGTGCCCGCCCTCGCCCACGGCGAGCGTGTCGTCGTCGCCACGGCGACCCTCGCCCTGCAGCGGCAGCTCGTCGAGCGCGACCTCCCCCGCACCGTGGAGGCGCTGCACCCGCTGCTGCGCCGCCGCCCCGAGTTCGCCATGCTCAAGGGCCGCTCCAACTATCTGTGCCTGCACCGGCTCCACGAGGGCGTACCGCAGGAGGACGCCGATGAGGCCGGGCTCTTCGACCCGTTCGAGGCCGCCGCGCCCACCAGCAAGCTCGGCAAGGACCTGCTGCGGTTGCGCGACTGGTCGGACGACACCGAGACGGGCGACCGGGACGATCTGACCCCCGGTGTCTCGGACCGTGCCTGGTCCCAGGTATCGGTCACCTCCCGGGAGTGCCTCGGCGCGTCCAAGTGCGCCTACGGCGCGGAGTGCTTCGCCGAGGCCGCCCGTGAGCGGGCCAAGCTCGCCGATGTCGTCGTCACCAATCACGCGCTGCTCGCCATCGACGCCATCGAGGGCGCCCCCGTGCTGCCCAGCCATGAGGTGCTGATCGTCGACGAGGCCCACGAGCTGGTCTCCCGGGTCACCGGCGTCGCCAGCGGAGAGCTCACCCCGGGCCAGGTCAACCGTGCCGTGCGGCGTGCCGCGAAGCTGGTCAACGAACAGGCGGCGGATGCCCTCCAGACCGCCTCGGAGGGCTTCGAGCGGCTGATGGAGCTCGCCCTGCCCGGCCGCCTCGAGAAGATCCCCGAGGACCTCGGCTATGTGCTGATGGCGCTGCGCGACGCGGCCCGCACGGTGATCTCGGCGCTCGGCGCTACACGGGACGCCTCGGTCAAGGACGAGGACGCGGTCCGCAAGCAGGCGCTGGGCGCCGTGGAGAACATCCACCAGGTGGCCGAGCGGATCGTCGAAGCCTCCGAGTACGACGTGGTCTGGTACGAGCGGCACGACCGCTTCGGCGCCTCGCTGCATGTCGCCCCGCTCTCGGTGTCGGGGCTGCTGCGCGAGAAGTTGTTCGAGGACCGGTCCGTCGTCCTCACCTCCGCCACGCTCAAGCTGGGCGGGGACTTCAACGGGGTGGCGGCCTCACTCGGTCTCGCCCCCGAGAGCCCGCAGGATCCGGAGGGCGGCGAGGAGGCCGCGCCGCGCTGGCAGGGTCTCGACGTCGGCTCGCCCTTCGACTACTCCAAGCAGGGGATCCTCTACGTCGCCAAGCATCTCGCCCAGCCCGGCCGCGAGGGCAGCCGCGCCGACATGCTCGATGAGCTCGCCGAGCTGGTCGAGGCCGCGGGCGGTCGCACGCTCGGGCTGTTCTCGTCCATGCGCGCCGCCCAGGCGGCCGCCGAGGAGCTGCGTGGGCGTCTGGACGTGCCCATCCTCCTCCAGGGTGAGGAGACGCTGGGCGAGCTGATCCGTTCCTTCGCCGCCGACGCCAGGACCTGCCTGTTCGGCACGCTGTCCCTCTGGCAGGGCGTCGATGTGCCGGGGCCCAGCTGTCAGTTGGTGGTGATGGACCGGGTGCCCTTCCCCCGTCCCGACGACCCTCTGATGAGTGCCCGCCAGAAGGCGGTGGAGGAGGCCGGGGGCAATGGCTTCATGGCCGTCGCCGCGACCCATGCGGCGCTGCTGATGGCTCAGGGCGCGGGCCGGCTGGTCCGGGCTTCGGGCGACCGGGGCATCGTCGCCGTCCTGGATCCGCGGGTCGAGCGGGCCCGCTACGGCTCGTTCCTCCGCAAGTCCATGCCGGAATTCTGGTACACCACCGACCGCAACCAGGTGCGCCGCTCGCTGGCCGCCATCGATGCGGCGGCCAAGGCCCAGGAGTCCTAGCGGGGGCGCGGTCGCCTCATATGACAGGGCCCGACTGACAGGGCCCGACTGACGGGGCCCGACGGTCGCCAGGCACAGCAGGGCCCCGGAACCGGCGCAGTGGTCCCGGGGCCCGGTCGTGGGGCACGCTAAGGGCGCACCTCGATCCGGCGCGCTCAGACGCGCCGCAGCACTGCGACCACCTTGCCCAGAATGGTGGCCTCGTCGCCGGGGATCGGCTGGTAGGCCGCGTTGTGCGGAAGCAGCCACACATGGCCGTCCTCACGCTTGAAACGCTTCACCGTGGCCTCACCGTCGAGCATGGCGGCGACGATGTCGCCGTTCTCCGCGACGGGCTGGCGGCGCACCGTCACCCAGTCGCCGTCACAGATGGCGGCCTCGATCATGGAGTCGCCGACCACCTTCAGCACGAAGAGCTCACCGTCGCCGACCAGCTGCCGGGGGAGCGGGAAGACATCCTCGACCGACTCCTCGGCGAGGATCGGGCCACCGGCCGCGATCCGGCCGACCAGCGGTACATAGGAGGCGGCGGGCTTGCCGGTGGTGTCCGGGGGCTGGGTGCTGGGCTGGTCGGAGCCTCGGACCTCGTAGGCCCGGGGCCGATGGGGGTCGCGCCGCAGAAAGCCCTTCCGCTCCAGAGCCATCAGCTGATGGGCGACGGACGAGGTGCTGGAGAGGCCCACCGCCTGGCCGATCTCCCGCATGGACGGCGGGTAGCCACGCCGCTGCACAGAGTCGCGGATGACCTCGATGACGCGCCGCTGCCGGTCGGTCAGCCCCGAGCTGTCCGCCCGGATGCCTGGAGGTCGCCCTGGTAGCGAGCGCGCGGGCTTCTGCCCCTCCGGGGTCGTGGTGTCGTCGTTCATCGGGTGGGTCTGGTTCATCGCGTGTGTCTGTTCGAGTCGGCTCTGGGAGCGCTCCTGGGCGGTAACGGTTGCGCTCTCTGCGGTGGTGGTCACGACGGCCCCTCTCGAGATGTTCTCCCTAGTTGGACAACGGTAGTTGCTTTCGAAAGGTTGCGCCAAACACACGTTCGAGTGAAATTTCGCAGATGGACTGACGTGATCACAGGGTTGGGTGTATAGGCCGTTTGGTCCGGTCGTCGTGCGGCGGCCCCAGTCTTGCATCCCGACCCCTGTGAATCCGGGACGCACGGGGGTCGCGTAGTCTCGTGCCTGCTCCCGACCCGTGACACGCCATCCGGCTCGGTTGAGTGCCGGACACCAGATCTAGTGGTTTGATGGATGCAAGCCACCCACAGGTTGTGGTCCCTGGTGAATCCGTCGACAGATTTTTGGCCTATGCTTGTGGCCGCCTCGGAGGGCCTTACGGCCCGCACGGGGCTCATCAGGCATGTTCAGGCATGTTCAGTCATGCGCCGTTTTTGAGGGTGAGGGAGGGATCGGAGTCATGCACTGCCCCTTCTGCAGGCACCCCGACAGTCGCGTCGTCGACAGCCGTACCACGGATGACGGCTGCTCGATCCGCAGGCGCCGCCAGTGCCCCGACTGCTCGCGTCGCTTCACGACCGTCGAGACCGCGTCACTCATGGTGATCAAGCGGAGCGGGGTCACCGAGCCCTTCAGCCGCGACAAGGTCATCTCGGGGGTTCGCAAGGCGTGCCAGGGCCGTCCGGTCACCGAGGACGCCCTCGCCAAGCTCGGTCAGCAGGTGGAGGAGGCGGTCCGGGCCACCGGCAGCGCCGAGCTGTCCACCCATGACGTCGGGCTCGCCATACTCGGCCCGCTCCAGAAGCTCGACCTCGTCGCCTACCTCCGCTTCGCCTCCGTCTACCGCGCCTTCGACTCCCTCGAGGACTTCGAGGCCGCCGTGGCGGAGCTGCGTGACCAGCAACGGCCTCCCGCGCACGATCGCGGGCCCGGCGCCGAAGGGGCCGCGGAGGCCCCCGCGCCGGCCATCGCCGCCGACTGACCGGCGGCCCACACACCCGCCCGGCGCGCTTGCGCGTCCGGGTGAAAGACAGACACACCGTGCCCGGGGAAGAAATGGGCACATCAGGGCGTTTTCGCCCGTACAGGGAGGCGGAATGACAGAGACGACGAGCGGCCCGGCACGAGGCTCCCGCTCCAAGGGCAGCAAGGCGAACAAGGGTCTGCGCATCGAGCGCATTCACACCACCCCCGGCGTGCATCCGTACGACGAGGTGGTTTGGGAGCGCCGTGACGTCGTCATGACCAACTGGCGCGACGGTTCGGTCAACTTCGAGCAGCGCGGCGTGGAGTTCCCCGACTTCTGGTCGGTGAACGCGGTCAACATCGTCACAAGCAAGTACTTCCGTGGTGCGGTGGGCTCCCCGGACCGCGAGGCGAGCCTCAAGCAGCTCATCGACCGCGTGGTGCGCACCTACCGCAAGGCCGGTGAGGACAATGGCTACTTCGCCTCGCCCGCGGACGCCGAGATCTTCGATCACGAGCTCACCTACGCGCTGCTGCACCAGGTCTTCAGCTTCAACTCGCCTGTCTGGTTCAACGTCGGCACCAAGCAGCCGCAGCAGGTCAGCGCCTGCTTCATCCTCTCCGTGGACGACTCCATGGAGTCGATCCTGGACTGGTACAAGGAAGAGGGGATGATCTTCAAGGGCGGCTCAGGCGCCGGCCTGAACCTCTCCCGCATCCGTTCCTCCAAGGAGCTCCTCTCCTCGGGAGGCAACGCCTCCGGTCCCGTCTCCTTCATGCGCGGCGCCGACGCCTCCGCCGGAACGATCAAGTCGGGCGGCGCCACCCGCCGCGCGGCCAAGATGGTCGTGCTCGACGTCGATCATCCGGACGTCGAGGCGTTCATCGAGACCAAGGTCAAGGAGGAGGAGAAGATCCGCGCCCTGCGCGACGCGGGCTTCGACATGGACCTGGGCGGCGACGACATCACGTCCGTCCAGTACCAGAACGCCAACAACTCCGTCCGCGTGAACGACACGTTCATGAAGGCGGTGGAGTCCGGCTCGTCGTTCGGGCTGCGCAGCCGGCTGACCGGTGAGCCCATCGAGGAGGTCGACGCCAAGGCCCTCTTCCGCAAGATGGCCGAGGCCGCCTGGGCCTGCGCCGACCCTGGCATCCAGTACGACGACACCATCAACCACTGGCACACCTCGCCGGAATCGGGCCGGATCACCGCCTCCAACCCGTGCAGCGAGTACATGCACCTGGACAACTCCTCGTGCAACCTCGCCTCGCTCAACCTGATGAAGTTCCTCCAGGACGACGACGCGGGCAACCAGCGCTTCGACGCCGAGCGCTTCGCCAAGGTCGTCGAGCTGGTCATCACCGCGATGGACATCTCCATCTGCTTCGCGGACTTCCCGACCGAGAAGATCGGCGAGACCACCCGCGCCTTCCGCCAGCTGGGCATCGGCTACGCCAACCTGGGCGCCCTTCTGATGGCCACCGGCCACGCCTACGACAGCGACGGCGGCCGGGCCCTGGCCGGAGCCATCACCTCCCTGATGACCGGCACCTCGTACAAGCGCTCCGCGGAGCTCGCCGCCGTGGTCGGCCCGTACGACGGCTACGCCCGGAACGCGGACGCCCACAAGCGCGTCATGAAGCAGCACTCGGACGCCAACGCCGCCGCCAAGCGCATGGACGACCTGGACACCCCGGTCTGGGCTGCGGCCACCGAGGCATGGCAGGACGTGCTGCGCCTCGGCGAGAAGAGCGGCTACCGCAACGCCCAGGCGTCGGTGCTCGCGCCGACCGGCACCATCGGCCTGATGATGGACTGCGACACCACGGGCGTCGAGCCGGACCTGGCCCTGGTCAAGTTCAAGAAGCTGGTCGGCGGCGGCTCCATGCAGATCGTGAACAACACGGTCCCCAAGGCGCTCAAGCGGCTCGGCTACCAGCAGGAGCAGATCGAGGCGATCGTGGCCCACATCGCCGAGCACGGCAATGTGATCGACGCGCCGGGGCTGAAGCCCGAGCACTACGAGGTCTTCGACTGCGCGATGGGCGAGCGTTCCATTTCGCCGATGGGCCATGTGCGGATGATGGCGGCCGCCCAGCCGTTCCTGTCCGGCGCGATCTCCAAGACGGTCAACATGCCGGAGTCGGCCACCGTCGAGGAGATCGAGGAGATCTACTTCGAGGGCTGGAAGCTCGGTATCAAGGCACTGGCGATCTACCGCGACAACTGCAAGGTCGGCCAGCCGCTCTCCGCCAAGAAGAAGGAGGAGAAGGAGCAGGCCGAGCCCGAGGTCGAGAAGGTCGTCGAGTACCGCCCGGTCCGCAGGCGCCTCCCCAAGGGCCGTCCCGGCATCACCACCTCCTTCACGGTGGGCGGCGCCGAGGGCTACATGACCGCCAACTCCTACCCGGACGACGGTCTCGGTGAGGTCTTCCTGAAGATGTCCAAGCAGGGCTCGACCCTGGCGGGCATGATGGACGCCTTCTCGATCGCCGTGTCGGTCGGCCTGCAGTACGGCGTGCCGCTGGAGACCTACGTCTCGAAGTTCACCAACATGCGCTTCGAGCCGGCCGGTATGACGGACGACCCGGACGTGCGGATGGCGCAGTCGATCGTCGACTACATCTTCCGCCGGCTGGCGCTGGACTTCCTGCCCTTCGAGACCCGCTCGGCGCTCGGCATCCACTCCGCCGAGGAGCGCCAGCGCCACCTGGAGACCGGTTCCTACGAGGCCGCCGACGACGAGGTGGACGTCGAGGGCCTGGCCCAGTCGGCGCCGCGCCATGTGGCTGCCCCGAAGAGCAGTGGGCCGTCGTCGCAGTCGCGGGCCGGGTCCGAGCCGGCGAAGGAGGCCCACAGCTCGACCGAACTGGTCGAGATCCAGCTGGGGCTGAACGCGGACGCGCCGCTCTGCTTCTCCTGCGGCACCAAGATGCGCCGTGCGGGCAGCTGCTACCTGTGCGAGGGCTGCGGTTCGACGAGCGGCTGCAGCTGATCGTGAGACCTTGCGGATGACATCCGAGGGGATGACATCCCAGGCGGGGCGCGGGCCTTCGGGTCCGCGCCCCGCCGCCGTTGTCCCCGGCGCCGTATGACGCGATGCCGAACCGGGGGCGGACTCTCCGGTATGTGATGAGGGCCACCGTACGGCCGTAGGATGGCGCGGTGCTGGTCAAGTGGATTCGCTGCACCGTGGTGGACCGCCCGGGTTTCGAGCGGGGGCAGCGGAAGTGGGCGGGGTTGCCCGGCGAACCGGGATTCCGGGGGCAGGGCGGTGGCTGGAGCCGGGGGCGGCCGAACGTGGCGCATGTCTTCTCGTTCTGGGAGAGCCGGGCGTTCTACGACTCCTTCATGGCGCGCTCGCACGACCGGCTGGCGGCCTCGCAGTCGGGCACGTACCGGGATATGCAAGTCCGGCTGTTCGAGCACCGATTCGATGTGAAGGTCGGCTTCGAGCCGCGGTTCTCCGACGCGGACGTGGTGCGCGTCGCGCACTGCCGGGTGCGCCCCGACCGGGTGGATCACTTCACGCTGGTGCAGGAGAAGGTGTGGAATCCGGCCATGGCCGGTTCGCCCGGGATGCTGCGCGGGGTGTTCGGGGAGGCGCCGGGGAGCGAGTTCCTGGTGTTGTCGATGTGGGACTCGGCGGCCGAGCACGGGAAGTACCGCGTGGAGCGGGTCGAGCGGCTCGGCCTGCGCGCGCAGACGGAAGCGGATGTGGCGGCGATCGCCGGCGATGTCGTACGGGTCGAGTCCGCCTGGACGGTGTGAGGCGGAGCCCTCTGCCGGTCAAGGGGCGCTCTTCCTGATCAGCGGCGGGCGGGAAGATACGCCCCGGCCCGGACCGCGGCGGCGACAGCGGCCGCCGTCTGGTCGGCGAGCGGGGTGTCGATGGGCTCGCGGGTGATGAGCGCCCGGAAGAACAAGGGCGCGGAGACGGCGCGTACGACCGCCGCGGCGTCGGTGCCGGAGGGGGCCTCACCTCGGTCGACGGCCCTCCGCACCACGGATTCGCAGCGCGCGAAGCGCTCGGTGTAGAAGTCGCGCAGCGCCTGCGCCGCGCGCTCGGACTGGAAAGCGGCCGCGATGAAGGCGGTCGGCGCGGCGGCGGCCGGCGCGCTGCCGAAGGTCTCGGTCACCTCGCGGGCGAGGGCGCGCAGATCGCCCTCCAGGCTTCCGGTGTCGGGCGGCGTCCAGGCGTCCTCTCCAGCCAGGTCCAGCGCGTCCGCCACGAGCCCCTCGACGCTGCCCCAGCGCCGGTAAACGGTCGTCTTGTGGACGCCGGAGCGCTCGGCGACGTACTCCACGGTCAGACCCGGATAGCCGTGCTCGGCGAGGCCGGTGAGCACGGCGTCGCGCACCGCCGAGCGGGTGCGCGCGGTGCGCCCGCCGGGGCGCACGGTGCCCGGCGTCGGGGCGGCGCTCTCTGTGGACAAGTGCAACTCCGGTTGTGTTAGTGGGTTTGCTGTGCCATGCTGAGGGTAACGCAACTTCAGTTGTGTTTGGAGTGTGCGGTCCGGATGGCCGCTCGCGTGCTCGGAGGTGCGCCCTTGCCCACTCAGATCTCGCTGCGAGGCGTCACGCTGTCCCGGGGCGACCGGCTGCTGCTCGACGACGTGTCCTTCGCGGTGCGGCCGGGGGAGCGGATCGGCGTCGTGGGGGAGAACGGAGCCGGTAAGTCCACCCTGCTGCGGCTGCTGGCCGGACGCGAATCACCGGACGACGGCGCCGTGGTGACGGTGGCCGACGGCGGCGTCGGCCACCTCGGCCAGACCCCCGAGCTGCCGCCTGACCACACGGTGCGCGACGCGGTGGACACCGCCCTCGCCGAGGTGCGCGCCATGGAGCGCGGGCTGCGTGAGCTGGAGGCGGATCTCGGCGGCGGCGCCCCCGACGTGCTCGCCGCGTACGGCGATCTGCTCACCGCGTTCGAGGCCCGCGGTGGCTATGAGGCGGATGCCCGGGTGGAGAAGGCCCTGCACGGCCTGGGGCTCGGCGGCATCGGGTACGAGCGGCGGCTCGGCAGTCTGTCGGGCGGTGAGCAGGCGCGGCTCGGGCTCGCCTGTCTGATCGCGGCCGCCCCCGAGGTGATGCTGCTGGACGAGCCGACGAACCACCTCGACGGCGCGGCGCTCGGCTGGCTGGAGGAGGCGCTCCGGGCGCATCCGGGCACCGTCCTCGCGGTCTCCCACGACCGGGTCTTCCTGGAGCGGGTGGCGACCGCGATCGTCGAGGTGGACGCCGATCGGCGCACCCTGGTGCGGTACGGCGGGGGGTACGGCGGATTCGTCGCCGAGCAGACCGCCGCGCGTCGCCGCTGGGAGCAGGCGTACGAGGAGTGGTGCGCGGAGACGGCCGCGCTCGCCGAGGCCGCCACCACCGTCGCCCGGCGGGTCGCCCCGGGTCGCGGCATGAAGGACGGCAACAAGATGGCCTACGACCGGGACCGGGGGCGTGTGCAGTCCTCGGTGTCCAGCAGGGTGCGGAACGCGCGGGAGAGGCTGCGCAGACTCCAGGAGGACCCGGTGCCGCGCCCGCCGGAGCCGCTGCGGTTCTCGGCGCTCCCGGCCGCGGGCACGGCGGACGGTCTGCTCGTCGACCTCCACGACGTCCGGGTGGGGGAGCGGCTGGCGGTCGACCGGCTCACGGTGGCGGCCGGAGAGAGACTGCTCGTCCACGGTGCCAACGGCGCGGGCAAATCCACGCTGCTGCGGGTCATGGCCGGGGTGGAGAAACCGGAGGCCGGTCGGGTGGTCCGCCGGGGCAGGATCGGCTACCTCGCTCAGGAGATACCGGTTGCCCGGCCCCGGGAGCGGCTGCTGTCGGCCTTCGGCCGGGGGCTGCCGGGGACACCGGAGGAGCAGGCCGACCTGCTGCTGTCGTACGGGCTCTTCCGCCCGGATGCCCTCCACGTCCCGGTGGGGTCGCTCTCCGCGGGCCAGCGCCGCCGGCTGGCGCTCGCCCGGCTGCTGGCCCGCCCCGCCGATCTGCTGCTGCTCGACGAGCCGACCAACCATCTCGCCCTCGGCCTGGTGGAGGAGCTGGAGGAGGCGCTGGCCCAGTGGACCGGGGCGCTGGTGGTGGTCTCGCACGACCGGCTGCTGCGCAGCCGCTTCACCGGGCGGCGCCGCGAGATACGAGGAGGCCGGCCCATGGCCGAGGAGGGGAGCGAGGCGCCGGCCACGGCCTCGATCTAGGGTGGCGCCATGGCACGACCCCGGCGCATCGTCCTCCTACGGCACGGAGAATCAGAGGGGAATGTCGATGACTCGGTGTACGAAAGGGTGCCCGACCATGCCCTGAGACTGACCGAGACCGGGCGCCGGCAGGCGGAGGAGGCGGGCGAGCGGCTGCGCGCCACCTTCGGCGACGAGCGCGTGTCGATCTATGTGTCGCCGTACCGCCGCACCCACCAGACCCTGAAGCTGCTCGATCTCGACCCCTCCCGCACCCGGGTCAGGGAGGAGCCGCGGCTGCGAGAGCAGGACTGGGGGAACTGGCAGGACCGCGAGGACGTGCGGAAACAAATGGCGTACCGCGACGCCTACGGGCACTTCTTCTACCGGTTCGCACAGGGTGAGTCGGGCGCCGATGTCTATGACCGGGTGGACGCCTTCCTGGAAAGCCTGTGGCGCAGCTTCGAGGACCCGGCCCATCCGCCGAATGTCCTGCTGGTGACCCATGGGCTGACCATGCGGCTGTTCTGCATGCGGTGGCTGCACTGGAACGTCGCCGAATTCGAGTCGCTGTCGAACCCCGGCAACGGCGAGATGCGGACCCTGCTGCTCGGCTCCGACGGGCGCTACCACCTCGACCGGCCCTTCGAGCGCTGGTGCACCCCCAAGCCCTACGGCCACACCGGTTAGAGTGCGCAGCGATGACCGCTGACCGTTTCCACCGGGCTCTGCGGAGCCTGCGCGGGCTGGCCGTGGGCGACGCCCTCGGCTCCCAGTTCTTCGTCCCCGCCAACTATCCCTACCTCAAGCGTCGCGAGCTGCCGCCCACCCCCTGGCAGTGGACCGACGACACCGAGATGGCCTGTTCGATCCTGGCCGTCCTGGTGGCTCACGGCCGGATCGACCAGGACGATCTCGCCCGGTCCTTCGCCGACCACCATGATTTCGACCGGGGCTACGGCCCCGCCGTGAACCGGATGCTCCGCCTGATCAGGGAGGGCGGCGACTGGCGTGACCTGGCCGCCGGACTGTTCCAGGGGCAGGGGTCGTGGGGCAACGGCGCCGCCATGCGGATCGCTCCGCTGGGCGCCTGGTACGCGGGCGATGTGGAGCAGGCCACGCATCAGGCGGAGATCTCGGCGTACACCACGCATCAGCACCGCGAGGCGGTGGCGGGAGCCATGGCGGTGGCCGCGGCCGCGGCGCTGGTGGCCGATCCGGCGGGCCACGGAGGGCCCGGGGAGCTGCTGGACCGGGTGGTCGAGGTGGTGCCGCGCAGCGCCGTCCGGGCGGGGCTGCGCCGCGCCCGCGACATGCTCGACTACGCGGACGCCGGGACCGTCGCCGCGGTGCTCGGCTGCGGCCGCCGCACCAGCGCCCATGACACCGTGCCGTTCGCCCTCTGGGCGGCCGCCCGCCACTTGGGCTCCTTCGAGGAGGCGTTCTGGAGGACGGCCTCGGCCGGTGGCGATGTGGACACCACCTGCGCCATCGTCGGGGGAGTGGTCGCGTCCGAGGCCACCGGTGCGCCGCCCGCCGACTGGCTGGACCGCACCGAGGCGCTGCCGGAGTGGGTCCCGGCGGGCGCCGACTGACCCTCCGCGTGGGCGTGATGCGGTGCGCCGTCCGGTTTGCCCCACCCGTCGAACCTGCCGGGCATCGCGTCGTGTTGGGCGGAAACGGCCACCGGATCCACCAGGGCGGCGACCGCCGGGGGCGGCCGGTGATCACTGCCGGGGATCCGGGTTCCGAACGCAGGTAAGAGCGGCGTAAGGTTGTCCTCGCCATGGCCTATGAACCGCCCACTCACAGTGTCGAGCGCTCGCTCCGCGCCACGACGGGAGCCAAGATCGTCGTCGGTATCGACGAGGTCGGGCGCGGGGCATGGGCCGGTCCGGTGACGGTCTGCGCGGCGGTCACCGGTCTGCGTCGTCCGCCGACCGGGCTCACCGACTCCAAGCTGCTGAGTCCCAAGAAGCGCACGGCCCTGGCCCAGGAGTTGGACTCGTGGGTCACCGCACACGCCCTGGGTCACTCCTCTCCCGAGGAGATCGACGACCTGGGGATGACGGCCGCCCTCCGGCTCGCCGCCACGCGTGCGCTGGACGCGCTGCCGGTCCGGCCGGACGCGGTGATCCTGGACGGGAAGTACGACTACCTCGGCGGTCCCTGGACGGTTCGTACGGTCATCAAGGGCGATCAGTCCTGTGTGTCCGTCGCCGCCGCCTCGGTGATCGCCAAGGTCCGCCGGGATGCGATGATGGCCGAACTGGGAGCCGAGCACACGGACTTCTGCTTCGGGGACAACGCCGGATATCCGTCCCCCACGCACCGCGCCGCCCTGCGGGAACTGGGGCCCACGCCCCACCACCGGCTGTCCTGGGCCTATATGGACGGGCTGCCCCGCTGGCGGCACCTGAAGCGGTTCCGCAGCACATCCGAACCGGTCGGGCTGGAGGACGAAGGCCAACTCGGCTTCGACTTCTGAGCAGACCAAGCGGTCAAAACCGCCACCCGCCGATGCGACTCGCACCGACGTTTGATAGACATCAGCCCATGCCTCTCATCCCCGAGGAGCCTCAGATTCACGAGAGTGTCCCGGGTCCCCGCGCGACACCGGCCGTAGGCCGTACCGCGCCGACCCCTCGTCCTGTCCCTGGTCCCGGCCCCCGGCCCGCACCGCGGCGGCCCGGAAGCCCCGGTCCCAACCGTGGCTCCGCCGGAACCTCGTCGGCTCAGTCGCAGCGCACCACGAGCGATGCGACGAAGCCCGTGCCGACCGCCCCGGCGGCTTCGGCTGCCAAGGCCGCACCCACCGCCACGAAGGCCACGCCCCAGATCCAGCTGATCCCCGCCACGGTGGACGGCGCCCTGGACGCGGCGGACGAGGCGGTCGACCTGCTGCTGGATTCCGGCCGGGCGCCTGGTGACATCCTGGTGCTGACCACCGGGGAGCAGCATCCCTGGGCGGCACATGAGTTGTCCTTCGGCGAGGCGTCCTACTGGGCGCAGTACGACGCCGGAGACGATGTCTTCTACGCCGGCGCGGATGCCGACCGCGCCAAGGGCCGCCCGGTCGTGGTCGTCGCCGTCAACGGCGGTGCGAACGACGCCGTGGCCCGCGCGCTGCCCGAGGCGATGGGCCGGGCCGGGACGCTGCTGATCGTCTGCGGCGATCCGGAGCGCATCAACACCCTCATCGGCCCGGGCGTCTGAGGCCGCACGTCCCCGAACGCCCGGTGTCCGGCAGTCTCTGTCCCCTGTGGCGGAGCTGTCCGGCGTCCGGACGGCCGGTGGCCGCGCGGCCCGCGACCGGTCAGACGGCGGCGGAGTGGCTCAGTGCCTTGCGCCGCCCTCCGAGGTGGGGCCGTGGCAGCGCCTTGGCGTCGCCGTCGTCCTCGACGGCCACGCCCAGCTCGGTGGGCAGCGAAGCGGAGTGCGGCCGACGGCCGCCCCGCCCCTCGCCGAGGACCCGCCATCCGTCGTGGGTCAGCGTGATGTACGCACCGCAGCGCAGGCCGTGCAGGGTGCAGGCGTCGCGCAGCCCCCACATCCAGGCGCCGTCCTCCTCCGTCCACCGGCTCTCGCCCTCGCGGCAGTAGAGCAGCACGGCGGTGCGGATCGGTGTGCGGCGCCGCAGATCGTGCGGGATCACCCGGCGCAACTGCGCCAGCAGCGCGTTCCGGAAGTCCCAGCCGTCGACGGCGGCAGCGCCGCGGCGGACGAACGAGGCGCTCGCCGTGAGCCGTTCGTCCGGATCGAGGACCGCGACGACGGCGGTCGAGGGCCTGGGCAGATGGCGGATGTGCAGTCCGGTGACCACCTCGCGCGGATTGCGCAGCAGCGGGATTCCCGCTGCCGCCCACTCGGCGGGCTGGAGCATCCGGCCGGCTCGGGAAGCGGAATCGGCGGACGGTGGCGGAGCGAAGCCGAAGGTCACGGTCCTCCCTTCGTCTGCGCCCACGGTCCGTGCGAAGGGTCGGGCACGGGCGCGGGCCACGACACAGCCCCGTCGGTACCACGGCCGGACCGGGGGCGGGGGAGCTGCTGACAATTCTCGCGGTAGCGCCCGCGTGCGGCAATGCACAGTCGCCACCACCGACCGTTTTGCCTGGATGTGCGTTCTATATTCCTGGCCGGTTCACGCCCCGCCGCGGCCCCGGCCTTCCCTACCCCTGCACAGCGAGGACCAGCGGAAACACCCCCGCCGCCCCGGACCGGCGGAGCAGTCGGGAGGCGACGGCCAAGGTCCAGCCGGTGTCCGCCAGGTCGTCCACCAGCAGCACCGGTCCACCCGCCTCGGCGAGGGCCGCCGCCAGCGGCGCCGGCACGGTCAGCGCGCCGTGCAGCGCCCGCAGCCGCTGGGCGCTGTTGGTGCGCGGCACTCGGGTGTCGATCTCGCCGTCGTGGTACGCGACGCTCCCGAGCAGGGGCAACCGGCCGACGGCGGCGATCCGTTCACCCAGTGACCGGATCAGCTCGGGGCGGGTGCGGGAGGCGATGGTGACCACGCCCACCGGTCGGCCCGGGGCATCCGGCGCGCCCGAGGCCCAGCCGCCGGGGCCCTTGGCCCAGTCGGCGAGCACCGTCACCACCGCACCGGCCACATCGTCGGGCACCGGCCCGTCCGGGCTCTGTGGGGCCAGCAGCGGCCGCAGCCGGTTTCCCCAGCCGATGTCGGACAGACGCCCCAGGGCCCGGCCCGGAGCGGCCTGCTCATCCGCCGGAATGCGGCCCTTGAGGTCGACGCCCACCGCGGGCAGCCCGGTCGGCCACATACGGCGCGGCTCCACCTCGACACCGGGGCGCCCCAGCTCACCGCGCGCCGCGTCCAGCGCGGCGGCGGACACCTCGGTGGTGAACCGCGCCCCCGCGCAGTTGTCACAGCGGCCACAGGGCGCCGCCTTCTCGTCGTCCAGCTGCCGCCGCAGGAACTCCATCCGGCAGTCGGCCGTCGTGGCGTACTCCCGCATGGCCTGCTGCTCGGTCTCCCGCTGGCGCGCCACCCACGCATACCGCTCCGCGTCATACGCCCAGGGCTGCCCGGTGGCGGTCCAGCCGCCGCGCACCCGCCGCACCGCGCCGTCCACGTCGAGCACCTTGAGCATGATCTCCAGACGCGACCGCCGCAGCTCGACCTGGGGCTCGAGCGCGGGCAGCGACACCGGCCGGTCCGACGCCGCGAGCACGTCGAGCGTGCGGCGCACCTGCTCCTCGGGCGGGAAGGCGAGCGAGGCGAAATACCGCCAGATCGCCTCGTCCTCGCGGCCGGGAAGGAGCAGCACCTCGGCGTGCTCCACACCGCGCCCGGCGCGCCCGACCTGCTGGTAGTAGGCGATGGGGGAGGACGGCGAACCGAGATGCACCACGAAGCCGAGGTCCGGCTTGTCGAAGCCCATGCCCAGCGCCGAGGTGGCGACCAGCGCCTTGACCCGGTTGGCCAGCAGGTCCTCCTCGGCCTGCTGGCGATCCGCGTTCTCCGTCTTGCCGGTGTACGACGCGACGGTGTGGCCGCGCTGCCGCAGGAACGCGGTCACCTCCTCGGCCGCGGCGACGGTGAGGGTGTAGATGATCCCGGAGCCCGGCAGCTCATCCAGGTGGTCGGCGAGCCAGGCGAGCCGATGCGCGGCGTCCGGCAGCGGCAGCACACCCAGCCGCAGGCTTTCCCGGTCCAGCGGGCCGCGCAGCACCAGCGCCCGCCCGGCTCCTTCGCCCGTGCCCAGCTGCTCGGCCACATCGGCGGTGACCCGCGCGTTCGCGGTCGCGGTGGTGGCGAGCACGGGCACGCCCTGGGGCAGATCGGCGAGCATGGTGCGCAGCCTGCGGTAGTCGGGCCGGAAGTCATGGCCCCAGTCGGAGATGCAGTGTGCCTCGTCGACCACCAGCAGGCCGGTGGCGGCGGCGAGCTGGGGCAGCACCTGGTCGCGGAAGTCGGGGTTGTTGAGCCGCTCCGGGCTCACCAGCAGCACATCCACCTCGCCCGCGGCCACCTCCGCCTGGATGGTGTCCCACTCCTCGGTGTTCGCGGAATTGATCGTGCGGGCGTGGATACCGGCGCGCGCGGCGGCGTCGACCTGGTTGCGCATCAGCGCCAGCAGCGGGGAGACGATCACGGTGGGACCGCTGCCGCGCTCACGCAGCAGCGCGGTGGCGACGAAATACACCGCCGACTTGCCCCAGCCGGTGCGCTGCACGACCAGTGCCCGGCGGCGCTCGGCGACCAGCGCCTCGATCGCCCGCCATTGATCCTCCCGGAGCCGGGCGGTGCCGGTGGTGTCCCCGACGAGGCGGGCCAGGACGCGGTCGGCCGAGAGGCGCAGGTCTTCGTCGCTCATGCCCCCATGCAACCCGATCCCACCGACATCGCGCCAACGCCCCCGGCGGCCTGTGGATAACGTTATCCACAGGGGTGGCGGGGTCGGCGGGGCTGAGGGACCGTCGGGCCATGACTCGACACAACGAAGCGGCCGGTCTGCCCGGCGAAGAGCAGGTCACCCTCCGCAGCCCGGCCGAGCTCGCCGATGCCCTGCCGTATGTCCTGGGCTTCCAGCCGGACGACAGCATTGTGATGATCGCGCTGCACGGCGCCCGCGGCCGGTTCGGCGGCAGGCTCAGGCTCGGCATTCCCCGGGTCCCGGAGGAGTGGCCCGAGGTCTGCGATCAGCTCGCCGAATGCCTGATCAGCGGCAGCGAGCGGCGTGGCGTGCGGCCGGACGGGGTCGTTCTGTTCCTGTGCCAGGAGCCGGCCGAGGGAGAGTCCGCGCAGGAGGCGATGGAGCGGCTGCGGCCCCTCGCCCAGCGGCTGCGCATCGCGTGCGGCGGTTTGGAGGTGCCGGTGTTCGAGGCGCTGTGCATCTCCGGCGGCCGCTTCTGGTCATATGTCTGCCCCGACCGGCGCTGCTGTCCGCCGGAAGGCGTTCCGCTCGCCCTGCCCGGCACCTCGGTCATGGCCGCGGCGGCGACGTTCGCGGGGGTCCAGGTGCGCGGCTCGCTGCGCGAGATGGAGGCCAGGCTGACCCCGCTCGGCGGGCCCCGGGCCGATGGTCAGGAGCGGGCGCTGGACGCGGCCGGGGCCGAGCTCGTGCCGAGGATTCTGGACGGCGCCGGCTCCGCGACGGTGTGTGCGCAAACCCTCGGTCTGGTGGGCCGGACGCTGGACACGTTCCAGGCCGCGCCGCCGGTCGCCGACGCCTGCGCGGCCGATCTCCGCGATGACGGTCTGCTCGACGACCGGGAGGCGGCGGCGATGATCATCGGGCTGCAGGACCGGCGGACCCGGGACCGGGTGGCCGGGTGGATGGAGGAAGCGGACGCCGACGCGGCGCTGCGGCTGTGGCGCGCGCTGGCCCGTCGCTGTGTCGGCTCCTACGGGGAGCATGCGGCGGCGCCGCTCACCCTGGCGGGGTGGGTCGCCTGGTCGGCGGGTGATGAGCTCATGGCACGGGTGGCGCTCGGCCGTGCCCTGCGAGTCGACCCCGACTACCTCTTCGCGAGGTTGTTGCACCAGGCGTGCAACGAGGGGGTCCACCCGAAGCTGCTGCGTCAATGCCTGCGCCGAGAGGACTCCGAGCGCTCCGACCGGGCCGACCGGGCCGACCGCGCCGTGCACGCCGCGGTGCACGCGGAGCTGGAGCGGCTCGGCGACTTGGCTGCCGCCGAGCCGCTGGGGGCGGCCGGAGTCCCGGTCGAAACGGCCATGGAAACGGACGGACCGGCCGAGACGGCTGACCCCACCGAGTCGGCTGAGCCCACCGAGTCGGCCGCCCGCGTGGAAGCGGAGGAGTTGGAGGAAGCGGAGGAATCGGGGAAGGCGGAAGGCCAGAGGGAGCGGCAGTCGGCGCGGGAGCGGCCGAGCGGGGCGGCGGGCCCGGGCGGCAGGAGCGGCTCGGCCGGGGCGAGCGCCCCGGGTGGCAGGCGCCGCCCGGAAGGACGGCCGCGCCCCCGGCGCCGCACCGGCGGCCGGGGTACGCGCAGCCGCCGCTGACCCGGCCGGGGGAGCCCTGGCGCGGGGGCCAGGAGCGGCCGGCGGGTTGCCCTCGGGGATCCCGATCCCCTGGACGGCTCGGGCCCAAGACCCGCGGCCCGGAGGCAGCCGATGGGCGGCAGGCGGATGTGCTGAGGTCCGGCGGCCAGGGGGCGGTAGGTGGGCGGCAAGGGAAATGGGCCGAGGCGCGGGGGCCGGGAGCGGGCGGTGGGCGGCAGGGAGTGGGCTGAGGAGTGGTGGTTCGCGGGCGCGGCGCGGGTCGGGGGATTCGGAAGGGGGTGTGGCAATCGTGCAGGCGAGCGCTTGAGAGAGCGATTTCACGAACATCGGTGATCATGCTCAAGAGCCTGATTATCGTCAGGCAGACGACTATGATCGCGTCATGCCCTACGACCCGTCGGCTTTTCCGGCATTCGCCGTCACCGTTGATCTGGTCGTGCTCACCGTACGGCGGCATTCGCTGTGTGCGCTGGCCGTTCGCCGTGGGGAGCCGCCCTTCAAGGGGCGGTGGGCGCTGCCCGGTGGGTTCGTGCGGCCCGATGAGGATCTCGCCGTCGCCGCTGCCAGGGAGTTGGCCGAGGAGACCGGGCTGCTCGCCCATGAGCCCACGCTTCCGGTCCCGCCGAACGCCGCCCATCTCGAGCAGCTCGCCACCTACGGTGATCCGAAGCGGGACCCCCGGATGCGCGTGGTCAGCGTGGCGCATCTCGCGCTGGCGCCCGATCTGCCCGCGCCCCGGGCCGGGGGCGACGCGCACAGCGTGCGCTGGGCGCCGGTCGAGTCGCTGCTCGACCAGGACGGGGCCTTCGGGCGCGACAGCGAGCTGGCCGCCCCCCTTGCCTTCGACCATGCCCGCATCCTCGCGGACGGGGTCGAGCGCGCCCGCTCCAAGATCGAGTACTCCTCGCTGGCCATCGCCTTCTGTCCGCAGGAGTTCACGGTCGGCGAGCTGCGCCGGGTGTACGAGGCGGTGTGGGGCGTGGCCCTGGACCCGCGCAACTTCCACCGCAAGGTCACCGGGACCCCGGGATTCCTGGTGCCCACCGGCGGTACGACGACCCGTCAGGGTGGCCGTCCCGCCCAGCTGTTCCGGGCCGGAGGGGCGACGCTGCTCAATCCGCCCATGCTTCGTCCCGAGGTGTGACGGGCCATGACACGACGACTCCCCGGGAGTGCTATGTCCTGAAGAAATAGGACATAGCGGGTTACCGTTCTTCGGTACGCCACCAGTCCCCACGTGCCATCGAGCGGTTCCATGCCCCGCGGGAGAAGCCATGATCCAGGCCACCGGACTGACCAGCACCCCCCGCCGCAACCATCCGCCCGTTGTCGACGACCTCACCTTCGAGGCCCCGGCGGGCCGGGTCACCGCACTGGTCGGCGGCCCCGGCGCGGGCAAGACCACCGCGCTGCGGCTTCTGCTGCAGCTCGACCGGGGCCATGGCTCCGCCTTCTTCCGGGGCCGCCCCCTGCACCGCATCCGGCGCCCGGCTCATGAGATCGGCGTTCTCCTCGAGGACGTCCCTGGCCACCCGGGCCGCACCGTGCGGGGGCATCTGAGGATGCTCGGTGCCGCGGCCGGGGTGCCCGCCGCACGCGCCGATGTCGTGCTCGATGTGGTTGGCCTCACCGATCTGGCGGACGAGCGTCTCGGTGATCTGTCCACCGGGGCGGAGCGCCGTCTCGGGATCGCCACCGCACTGCTCGGAGACCCGCACACCCTGGTCCTCGACGAGCCCGCACGGGGCCTGTCGGCCCGGGAGACCGCCTGGCTCTACGGGCTGCTGCGCCAATTCGCCGCTCAGGGTGGTGCCGTCCTCGTCGCCACCGAGGACGCCGAGGGTGTGATCCGCCTCGCGGACCAGGTGCTCACCCTGGAATCGGGGCGGCTGGTGGCCGATCAGCCGGTGGACGAGTTCGCCCGCACCCGGCTGCGTCCGCGTGTCGTCGTCCATTCGCCGCTCGTCGGCCGCCTCGCCGCCGTCCTGGAGGAGGAGGTCGAGGCCGCCCGGAAGTTGGCCGAGGCCCAGGCGGCGGAGGAGGCCCGGGCAGCGGCCGAGCTCGCGGCCAAGGCCGAGGCTGCCCAGGCCGCCGACGCCGCCCAGCCCGACGTGGCCGACAGGGGCGACGTCGTCAAGGCCGAGAGCGCCGGGCCCAAGGTCAGGAAGAGGGCGATCTGGCGCAAGGTCAGGAAGGCCCAGTTCGCCACCCGGGGTTCCGCCGCCGGGGCCGAGGCGAAGAAGGCCGCCGCGGAAGCCGCGGCCAACGACAAGACGGCCAACGACAAGGCCAACAAGGCAGACCCGGCAAACCCGGCGGACAAGGCTGCCCCCGCCTCCGCCCCCGCCGCCATCCCCGCCCCCGCCACCGACACCGACGCGCCCGGCGCCGAAGCGGCTCACACGCGGACCGGGGTCGGTGTCGCAGCCGGGATCGGAGTCGGGACCGAGGCCGAGGAGGAACTGGTCGCCGCGCCCGCCGACCCGTTCTCCGTGGTGCGGGACGACGAGACCCACATCTCCGTCTACGGCCTGTCCCCCGCCTCCGTCGGGGAGACCGCCTATCGCCACGGCATCGTGGTCCACCGGCTGGTCGAGGAGACCGCCGATCTGGGCCCGGGGACTCCCGCGGCCGCCCGTGCCCGCGACCCCGAGGCGCCCCCACTGCGGCTGCTCCCCAGGCTCCGCTTCCCCGGCCCCGCCTGGCCGATGCGCTACGAGGTGCGCCGCGCCACCGGCGTACGGACCGGCTGGCTGATCGGCGTCGCCTCCATCGTGGCCTCGCTCCTCGCCTCCGTGCTGCTCGCCCGCGCCGGTGACGCCGGGGAGCTGCACCGGCTCACCGGCTGGCCCGCCGACCTCCCGCTGCCTCCCGTCGCCATCGCGGCCGGTCTCCTGGGCGCCCTCGCCTTCGGCGACGAGTTCCGCTTTCCGGCACTGGCCGCGGCCCGGGACGCCGTGCCCCGCCGACTCGGGCTGCTGGCCGCGAAATTCGCGGTCTGCGCGGCCGGTGCCGTCCTGCTGTCGCTCGGCGTCATCGTGCTCGACAGCGCGGCGCTCCTGCTGCTCGTGGGCGGCAACGCGGTACCGCTGCCGGGCGACTGGCCCGCGCTGGTGGTCGGCGTCTTCGGCCTGACCATCGGCTCGTCGTGGGCCGGGCTGCTCGCCGCCGGCGTCTTCCGTTCCACCGCGCTCGGGCTGGCCACCCTGCTCGCCGTGCCGATCCTCGCGGTGCCCGTCGTCCAGCGCGCGGCGCAGGACCCGTCGCTGCGTTCGCTGGTCATGCTGCCCCACCGGCTGCGCGCGGCGACGCTGGACCGGTCACCCTCCATGATCGACCGAGGGCTGGCGGTCGCGCTGCGGCTCGCGTCCCAACCGGTCGGACAGGCGCTGATGTTGTCGGTGGCCGTCCTGCTGTGCGCCTACGCCCTCACCGGTCTGCGCGGTAAGAGCACCCGCCAGTAGCACCCGCCCCGCGCCGTCGACCGCCCGACCGCACGCTCCGACGCCCGCCCGCTCCGACGACCCCCCACCTCGCCGCCCGCTCGGTCCGGAGGTCGCCCGGCCCCGTACCGAGCCAGTGGATCAGGCCCGAAGCGGATTCGCACAGCCATCGCGCGAACTGCTCGCAACTCCCCGAAGGTGCTTCTTTCTGTCCGATTGAGCGTCAATTATGAGGTAATGGGCGATCACCCTTTCGTGTGCTTTTCACCAAAGACCTCAAGGGCTTCCGAGGCGTCGCCGACAAAGGATGCGTGAGTACCCTTGCGCACACCACGATGACCGCGGCTCGCCCCGCCGACTCCGGCCTGGCCGGTTCGGGCGAGCTTGACCGCTACACCTACGCCGAAGCCCCCGGCGCCGACCGCGGCAGCGCCCCCTCCTCCTGGGACGGTGCCGAGGCGGAGATCGGCCGGGTGGGCCGACGCGCGGCCGGCAACCGGGGCCGCGGGCTGCACGGCCAACTCGTTCAGCAGCTGGGCCAGATGATCGTCTCCGGTGACCTGGGCGCGGACCGTCCGCTCGTCCCCGAGGAGATCGGTCAGCGCTTCGAGGTCTCCCGCACCGTCGTGCGGGAATCGCTGCGCGTCCTCGAGGCAAAGGGCCTCGTCAGCGCCCGCCCCAATGTGGGCACCCGGGTCCGCCCGGTCAGCGACTGGAATCTGCTCGATCCGGACATCATCGAGTGGCGCGCCTTCGGTCCACAGCGCGACGGCCAGCGCCGCGAGCTGTGCGAGCTGCGCTGGACCATCGAGCCGCTGGCCGCCCGCCTCGCCGCCGGGCACGGCCGCGAGGAGGTGCAGCAGCGGCTCGGCGACATGGTCGAGATCATGAACCATGCGCTGGCACAGGGTGACGCCCTCACCTTCTCCCGCGCCGACGCCGAGTTCCACGGGCTGCTGCTCCAGGTCGGGGGCAATCGGATGCTGGAGCACCTGGCGGGCATCGTCGCCGCCGCGCTCCATGTCTCCGGGGCCCCGGTCTCCGGCTGCGACCGCCTCACCGAGGCGGGGGTCGCCCACCACCGCCGGATCGTCGAGGCGATCGGCGAGGGTGACGCCGTGGCGGCCGAGGCGGCGATGCGCCAGCTGCTGACCGTCCACCCGGATCTCGATCATGCCGAGGTCGGGGTGCCCGCGCCGCGCGAGCACTGATCCGCGGCGCGTCCGGCCGCCCGGACCGCCGGGTGTCCGGAGCGTGCTGTGTACGACGTACGGCAAGGCGGTGCCAGTGGGCGGCGAGTTCCGGCCCGATGGATGCCGTACGGCGTACGAGAGGGCGTCGCCGGATCCCGCGTCGCGGGTTCGGCGGCGCGGCGCGATCTGATCGATCAGCGCCGTCCGACTCCCATCGGTGCGCGACTGGGAGTTTTCTGTCCCGTTGGATGGGCATTAAGACCGTTATGGGGTGTGACTCGGGCCACGAGTATTGGGCGTAACGCTCTTTGGGGCAGCGCGATGATTAAAGAGGTGGCAGCCGCGGAGGGAATACGGATGTCGCTCATAACGCTGTACACCTCCGCACTCCGCCCGCGCCGTCGGTTCATCCCTGCCGGCGGTCGTCGGCTCCGGTCCCCAGTGGACTGAGCCGGAAGCCGTTTCCAACGTTCCGAGAGGTTGTTCGTGTCGGCCAGCACATCCCGTACGCTCCCGCCGGAGATCGCCGAGTCGGAGTCTGTCATGGCGCTCATCGAGCGGGGAAAGGCTGAGGGGCAGATCGCCGGCGACGATGTGCGCCGGGCCTTCGAGGCTGACCAGATTCCGCCAACCCAGTGGAAGAACGTACTGCGCAGCCTCAACCAGATCCTCGACGAGGAGGGTGTGACGCTGATGGTCAGTGCCGCAGAGGCGCCCAAGCGCACCCGCAAGAGCGTCGCAGCGAAGAGCCCGGCAAAGCGCACCGCCACCAAGACTGTCGCGGCCAAGACGGTCACCGCCAAGAAGGCCCCCGCCGCCCCGGCCGCTCCCACCGCGGACCCGGGCGCTGCCCCGGCCGGTGAGGCCACGGCGGCCCCCGCGAAGAAGGCCGCCGCCAAGAAGACGGTCGCCAAGAAGACGGTCGCCAAGAAGACCACCGCCGCCGCCAAGAAGACGGTCGCGAAGAAGACCACCGCCAAGAAGGACGTCACCGACGAGCTCCTCGAGGGCGAGGACGTCATCGAGGAGGCACCGGGCAAGCCCGGCCCCGAGGGCGCCGAGGCCGAGCCGGAGAACGCGGGCTTCGTGCTCTCTGACGAGGACGAGGACGACGCCCCCGCGCAGCAGGTCGCCGCGGCCGGTGCCACGGCCGACCCGGTCAAGGACTACCTCAAGCAGATCGGCAAGGTCCCGCTGCTCAACGCCGAGCAGGAGGTCGAGCTCGCCAAGCGCATCGAGGCCGGTCTGTTCGCCGAGGACAAGCTCGCCAACGCCGACAAGCTGGCCCCCAAGCTCAAGCGCGAGCTGGAGATCATCGCCGAGGACGGCCGCCGCGCCAAGAACCACCTCCTGGAGGCCAACCTCCGTCTGGTGGTCTCGCTGGCCAAGCGCTACACGGGCCGCGGCATGCTCTTCCTGGACCTCATCCAGGAGGGCAACCTCGGTCTGATCCGCGCGGTCGAGAAGTTCGACTACACCAAGGGCTACAAGTTCTCCACGTACGCCACCTGGTGGATCCGTCAGGCGATCACCCGCGCCATGGCCGACCAGGCCCGCACCATCCGTATCCCGGTGCACATGGTCGAGGTCATCAACAAGCTGGCGCGCGTCCAGCGCCAGATGCTCCAGGACCTGGGCCGTGAGCCCACCCCGGAGGAGCTGGCCAAGGAGCTCGACATGACCCCCGAGAAGGTCATCGAGGTCCAGAAGTACGGCCGTGAGCCGATCTCGCTGCACACCCCGCTGGGCGAGGACGGCGACAGCGAGTTCGGTGACCTCATCGAGGACTCCGAGGCGGTCGTCCCGGCCGACGCGGTCAGCTTCACCCTGCTGCAGGAGCAGCTGCACTCCGTGCTCGACACGCTCAGCGAGCGCGAGGCGGGCGTGGTCTCGATGCGCTTCGGCCTCACTGACGGTCAGCCGAAGACCCTCGACGAGATCGGCAAGGTCTACGGCGTGACGCGTGAGCGCATCCGTCAGATCGAGTCCAAGACGATGTCGAAGCTGCGCCACCCGTCCCGCTCCCAGGTCCTCCGCGACTACCTGGACTGATGATGCGGACCGCCGCCTCATAGCGAAGCGGTACAGCACGAAGGCCGGGCTCCCTCCGGGGGAGCCCGGCCTTCGTGCTGCGCGGGGTCATGTTCCGTGGTCATGTTCCCCGCTTGGCCCACTCGGGATGCGCTTCGCGACAGAGGGGGTAACGCTGAGTATGCGTCTTGCTCCGTATGGTCAGGAGGCCGCATGCCCAGGTCGCCCCGCTCTCTCCTCATCGCCCTGGCGGTGCCGCTGGCCGCCGCACTCGCGATAGTGCTCACCGCACCCGCTCCGGCGACGGCCGACCGTGTGGTGATCGGCGGGCATCCGGCCCGTACGGTCGAGGCGCCCTGGACGGTGGCCGTGGCCAGCCGTGCGCTCTTCGGGGACAAGAGGTCGGGCCAGTTCTGTGGCGGGGCGGTGGTGGGCCCCACAACGGTCGTCACGGCGGCCCACTGTCTGAGCCGTGGGGTGCTCGGCAAGGACTGGCAGGAGGTACGGGACCTGAAGGTGATCATCGGCCGCAACGACCTGCGGAAGAAGGACGGGGTGGAGTACCCGCTCGCGCGGGTCTGGGTCAATCCGGCCTACGAGGGCGACAACCGGGCCGGGGACATCGCGGTGCTCACCCTGGGGGTCGCGGTGCCCGCGGCCTACACCATCCGCATGGCGGGCACCGGCGACCAGGCGTACCGGCCGGGTGAGCGGGCCGCCGTGTACGGCTGGGGCGATACGGAGGGCGATGGCACCTATGCCTCGTCGCTGCGCACCGCGACGGTCCGGGTGCTGGCCGACAGCGTCTGTGAAAGCGCCTATCCGGGCAATGCGGAGGGGGACTACGACCAGCGCTCCATGGTCTGCGCCGGGCTCCCGGACGGGGGGCGGGACGCCTGTCAGGGGGACAGCGGAGGGCCTCTGGTGGTCCGGGGACGGCTGGTGGGCCTGGTGTCCTGGGGGAGTGGATGCGCCGTGGCGGGGCGGCCCGGCGTCTACACGAGGATCTCTTCGGTGGCCGGTCTGGTGGCCGCCCATGGCTGACGCCGAGCCCGGGGGCGCCCGTGGAAGGGCCTGGAAGGGGCCCCGGAGCGAGTTCCGCAGGGCCCTTGGGTCATGCCGAAAGTCCCGAAAGACCCACGATACGAGCGTGGGCGGCCGCCCCGCTCAGGGGCAGACCGCCCGGGATTCCGGCCCTGGGCCGGCGTCGCTCGTCGTCGTGGGTATGAGGCGTCAGCGTTCGTCTTCGGACGCGGACGCCGGAACGGCCGTGAGTCGCTCGGTCTCGTCCTGTATTTCCGCGGCGATCTTCTTGAGTTCCGGCTCGAACTTGCGCCCGTGGTGGGCACAGAAGAGCAGTTCACCACCGCTGATCAGCACGACGCGCAGGTACGCCTGGGCGCCGCAGCGATCGCAGCGGTCAGCGGCCGTCAACGGGCTCGCGGGGGTCAGAACAGTAGTCACGTCGCCTCTTCTCTAGCTCGACGAGCTGTCGTACCAGGGTCAACATCCAACCAGCCTGAAATCGTTCCCGCTCGTGGCTTTTTCCCAAAAGTTGCTTCTGAGTAGGCCGGATGGTGACG
Source organism: Streptomyces yongxingensis (assembly GCF_055597465.1). Lineage (NCBI taxonomy): Bacteria > Bacillati > Actinomycetota > Actinomycetes > Kitasatosporales > Streptomycetaceae > Streptomyces > Streptomyces yongxingensis. The sequence continues at coordinate 3,536,773 of NZ_CM145717.1, read as the reverse complement.
TTTGGCGGCGAATGAGCCGTATTGCCTAGCTTTGATGCTTCGCGTCGATTGTCTGGTTTGCCCTCCCGGCTGGGTTGCCGGTTGTGAATGAGGACGTGCCCGGAGCCTAAATGGTTCATGCCTGAAAGGGAACGTGATGTGTGTGGCACCGCCGTGACCTATCGAACGTACGAGCGAAACGGTGGCCGGTGCGACTAGCATGGACGTTTCAACGGGTGGCGGCACAAAGGCTCTATCAAGCCTCGGTACGCTCTGACGGGCGACCATGCCACCATCGTGCCCACAGTCGGGCCAACCAGAAATTCAGCGAGGAGCGAACCGCGTGACCGCCGACACGTCCGTGCCGTCCACTGCGCTGCTGACCGGAGCAGACCGGGGCGGCGGTAACTACACCGCGCGGCACCTTCTCGTCCTCGAGGGGCTCGAGGCGGTGCGCAAGCGCCCCGGCATGTACATCGGCTCCACCGACAGCCGCGGTCTCATGCACTGCCTCTGGGAGATCATCGACAACTCGGTGGACGAGGCCCTGGGTGGCTTCTGCGATCACATCGAGGTGATCCTCCACGACGACGGATCCGTGGAGGTGCGGGACAACGGCCGGGGGATCCCGGTGGACGTCGAGCCCAAGACGGGGCTGTCCGGCGTCGAGGTCGTGATGACCAAGCTGCACGCCGGCGGAAAGTTCGGCGGCGGCGCGTACGCGGCCTCCGGCGGTCTGCACGGCGTCGGCGCCTCCGTGGTGAACGCGCTGTCCGCCCGTCTCGACGTTGAGGTGGACCTCCACGGCAGGACCCACGCGATCAGCTTCCGCCGCGGCGTCCCCGGGATCTTCACCGAATCCGGGCCGGACGCCCCGTTCGACCCGTCCAGCGGCCTCCTCAAGGGCAAGAGGGTCCCCAAGACCCGCACCGGCACCCGCATCCGCTACTGGGCGGACCGCCAGATCTTCCTCAAGGACGCCAAGCTCTCCGTGGAGACGCTGTACGCGCGCGCCCGGCAGACCGCGTTCCTGGTGCCGGGGCTCACCCTGGTGGTCCGGGACGAGCGGGGCCTGGAGGGGCAGGAGGGGCCGGTCGAGGAGACCTTCCGCTACGACGGGGGGATCAGCGAGTTCTGCGAGTACCTCGCCCAGGACAAGGCCGTCTGCGATGTGCTGCGGCTGTCCGGGCAGGGCACCTTCAAGGAAACCGTGCCGGTCCTCGACGAGCGCGGTCACATGAACCCGACCGAGGTCACCCGTGAGCTGGGCGTGGACATCGCGCTGCGCTGGGGCACCGGCTACGACTCGACCGTCAAGTCCTTCGTCAACATCATCGCCACCCCCAAGGGCGGCACCCACGTCTCCGGCTTCGAGCGCTCGATCACCAGGACCGTGAACGAGGCGCTGCGCGCCACCAAGCTGCTGCGGGTCGCCGAGGACGACGTCGTCAAGGACGACGCCATGGAGGGCCTGACGGCGGTGGTGACCGTAAGGCTGGCGGAGCCGCAGTTCGAGGGGCAGACCAAGGAGGTGCTGGGCACCTCGGCGGCCTCCCGCATCGTGGCCAATGTGGTCTCCAAGGAGCTCAAGGCGTTCCTGACCTCCTCCAAGCGGGATGCCAAGCAGCAGGCCCGCGCCGTCCTGGAGAAGGTCGTGGCCGCGGCCCGTACGCGCATCGCGGCCCGTCAGCACAAAGAGGCGCAGCGCCGTAAGACCGCGCTGGAGTCCTCCTCGCTGCCCGCGAAGCTGGCCGACTGCCGCAGTGACGACGTGGGCCGCAGCGAGCTGTTCATCGTCGAGGGGGACTCGGCGCTGGGCACGGCCAAGCTGGCCCGGAACTCCGAGTTCCAGGCGCTGCTGCCGATCCGCGGCAAGATCCTCAACGTGCAGAAGTCGTCGGTCTCCGACATGCTCAAGAACGCCGAGTGCGGTGCGATCATCCAGGTGATAGGGGCCGGATCGGGCCGGACCTTCGACATCGACCAGGCGCGCTACGGCAAGGTCATCTTCCTCGCCGACGCCGATGTCGACGGCGCCCACATCCGCTGTCTGCTGCTGACCCTCTTCCAGCGCTATATGCGGCCGATGGTCGAGCAGGGACGGGTCTTCTCGGCGGTGCCGCCGCTGCACCGGGTGGAGCTGGTGAACCCCAAGCGGGGGCAGAGCAAGTACCTCTACACCTACTCCGACCAGGAGCTCCAGGAGACCCTGCTGGACCTCCAGCGCCGGGAGATCCGCTACAAGGACGGCATCCAGCGCTACAAGGGTCTCGGTGAGATGGACGCCGACCAGCTCGCGGAGACCACGATGGACCCGCGCCACCGCACCCTGCGGCGCATCAACATCAGCGACCTGGAGGCCGCCGAGCGCGCCTTCGACCTGCTCATGGGCAATGAGGTCGCGCCCCGTAAGGAGTTCATCACCAACTCGGCGGCGACCCTGGACCGGTCGCGCATCGACGTCTGACGCCCGGCCCCCCGGCGGGGCCGGTTCGGCGGGGTCTCCCACCCGGGGGACCCCGTTCGGCGTTTTCCGCTCTGCCCGCTCCTGGAGTGCCGTTTCCGGGCCGTTCATCACCTGAGTCACCTGATGGGGTGAAGGTCCGGTATTGAAGGGTCCTGGATCTTTCTGATCTGCCCATCCTTGGTCACGCGGCGAAGGCGGCAGTGAACAAGGAGTGTTCGGGGTGGACATGCACAACGCGCGCGACACGGGAGCGGCGCGGCTGGAGGACCCGTGGTACGACGCGCTCGCGTCCGGCTGGGGTGAGGCGGACGACACGGACGGCGGGCCTCGGCGCGCGCGTCCGCCCGCCGCCCAGGCGGTCTACACGGAGGTGCACGGCAGCGCCGCCTTCCAGGAGGTGCGCCGGCGCCATCGCCGGTTCGTGTTCCCCGCGGCCGCCGCGTTCCTCGTCTGGTACCTGGCGTATGTCGTCGCGGCCACCACCGCACCCCATCTGATGGCCCGTCCGGTCGTGGGCACGCTCAATGTGGCGATGGTCGCGGGGCTCGCGCAGTTCGCCACCACCTTCCTGCTGACCTGGGCGTACGCCCGGCACGCACGGCTGCGCCGGGACCGGGTCGCGCTCGAACTCCGCTGGGTGACGCAGGAGATGATGCGGGGGCACGGGCGGTGATCGGCAATCAGCGGAGCCTGGCGCTGCTGCTCTTCGGCGTCTTCGTGGCGGCCACCTTGTCCATCACCACCTGGGCGGGGCGTCGGCGGCACGGCTCGCCGGAGGAGTTCTACGCGGGCGGGCGGTTGTTCTCCCCGATGGAGAACGGCTTCGCCATCGCCGGTGACTACATGTCCGCCGCGTCCTTCCTCGGAGTCTCCGGCCTGATCGCGCTCTTCGGCTATGACGGCGTGCTGTACTGCGTGGGCTTCTTCGTGGCCTGGCTGGTGGTCCTGCTGCTGGTGGCCGAACTCGTCCGCAACTGCGGCCGGTTCACCCTGGCCGATGTGCTGGCCGCCCGGATGCGGGAGCGCCGGGTCCGGATCGCCGCGGGCATCTCCTCGGTCACGGTCTGTGTGCTCTATCTCGTGGCCCAGATGGTCGGCGCGGGCAGTCTGGTCGCCCTGCTGATCGGGGAGACGGGCGGGCGCGCCCGCGCCTGGACGGTGATCGGCGTGGGCACCCTGATGGTGGTCTTCGTGGCGCTCGGCGGGATGCGTGCCACCACCTGGATCCAGATCGTGAAGGCCGTGCTGCTGATGGGCGGGGCGGTCACGCTGACCGCCCTGGTCCTCGTCCGCTTCCGGGGCGATCTCGACACCCTGCTCAGCACCGCGGCGCGCAACAGCGGCCACGGCGTGGACTTCCTCGCCCCCGGGCTCAAGTACGGCGGCAGCTGGACCGCCCGGCTGGACTTCGTGAGCCTTGGCCTGGCCCTGGTGCTGGGCACCGCCGGGCTGCCGCACATCCTCTCGCGCTTCTACACGGTGCCCACCGCCCGCGCCGCCCGCCGCTCGGTGATCTGGTCCATCGGGCTGATCGGCGGCTTCTATCTGATGACGATCGTGCTCGGCTTCGGCGCGGCCGCCGTGCTGGGCACCGATGCCGTACGGACCTCCAACGCGGCCGGGAACACGGCCGTTCCGCTGCTCGCGCTCGACCTCGGGGGCGGCGCCGGATCGACCGGGGGCACGGTGCTGTTCGCGGTCGTCGCCGCGATCGCCTTCGCCACCATCCTCGCCGTCGTCGCCGGGATCACCCTCGCCTCCTCGGCCTCCGTCGCCCATGACCTCTACGCCTCGCTGAGCAGGCGGGCGGGCCGCACCCCGCGCGGCGAGGTGGCGGTCGCGCGGATCGCCGCGGTGGGGATCGGGGCGGCCGCGATCGGTCTTGGGCTGCTCGCCGAGGACCTCAATGTGGCGTTCCTGGTGGGGCTCGCGTTCGCCGCCGCCGCGTCGGCGAACCTTCCGGTGCTGCTGTACTCGCTGTTCTGGCGGCGGTTCACCGCGCGCGGCGCGGTCTGGTCGGTCTACGGGGGGCTGCTTCCGGCGGTGGTGCTGGTGGTGCTGTCCCCGGTGGTCTCCGGCGGCCCGGACGCGATCTTCTCCGGAGTGGACTTCCACCTCTTCCCGCTCCAGAACCCGGGGCTGGTCTCGGTGCCCCTCGGGTTCCTCGCGGGCTGGCTCGGGACGGTCACCTCACCGGCGCCCGCGGACGGCCCCGGCCATGCCGCCAAGCACGCCGAGACGGAGGTGCGGGCGCTCACCGGGGCGGGCGCGGCCTGAGGCGAGGAAGGGCTCAGACCCAGTCGTAGCGGTGCTCGGGGCGGCCGGTCTCGCCGTATTTGAGGCTGAGCCGCACCCGGCCCGTGCGCTCCAGCAGCTTCAGATAGCGCTGTGCGGTCTGTCTGCTGAGCGAGGAGCGCTCGGCCACCTCCTGCGCCGACAGGGGGCCCTCGGCGCCCCGCAGCACCTCCCGTACGAGATCGGCGGTGAGCGCCGAGTGGCCCTTGGGCAGTTCCGCGGGGCCGGCCGAGGCGCCGCCCAGGGCGCCGAAGATCCGGTCCACCTGGTCCTGCCCGGCCTCGCCGTCGCCCTCCAGCGCACGGCGCAGCGCCGCGTACCCCTCCAACTTGGTGCGCAGCCCCGCGAAGGTGAACGGCTTGACCAGGTACTGCAGCGCGCCATGGCGCATCGCCGCCTGGACGGTCGCGATGTCGCGGGCCGCGGTCACCATGATGATGTCGGTGTGATGGCCGAGCTGCCGCAGCCGCCGCACCAGCGACAGCCCCGTCTCGTCCGGCAGATAGTGGTCGAGCAGCACCAGGTCGACGTGGGTGCCCTGGGCGCCCTCCAGGAAGGCCAGCGCCTCGGCGGCGGTGTGGGCCTGCCCGGCGACGCGGAACCCGGCCACCTTGCCGACGTACGCGGCGTTGACCCGGGCCACCCGGACGTCGTCGTCCACGACCAGCACCTCCAGGGGCCCGCCCGGTCCGGTTCCAAGGGTCATCGTGGCTCTCCTGTCACGGTCAGCGGCGTCCCGGCCGGCTGTTCGGTCAGCGCCTCGGGGAGGACGACGGTGAACTCCGCGCCCCCGCCCTCGCGGTCGGACACGCGGACGCTGCCGCCCTGGCGTCCGGCGAGGCGGCGTACCAGCGCGAGCCCTATGCCGCGCTTGCCGTGCGCGGGCGGCTCCTTGGTCGACCAGCCCTCGGTGAAGACCACATCGCGCCGGTCGGCGGGGATCCCGGGGCCGGTGTCGGAGACCCGCAGCAGCACCGTACGGTCGTCAGCGCACAGCTCCACCTCGACCCGCGGCTCCGGCGAACCGACCGCCGCGTCCAGGGCGTTGTCGATGAGATTGCCGACGATCGTCACCAGCCCCGGTGGGTCCACCAGCCGGTTGGGCAGCAGGCTGTCCTCGGCGACGGACAGCGAGACGCCGCGTTCGGTGGCGACCGTGGCCTTGCCGACCAGCAGGGAGGCCAGCAGCGGATCGTGCACCCGCTCGGTGACCTGCTCGGCGGTGGCCCGGTGCACCCCGATCGCCTCGGTGATGAACTCCGTCGCCTCGTCGTGCAGTTCGAGTTCGAGCAGGCCGAGGAGGGTGTGCATCTGGTTGGCGTGCTCATGGTCCTGGGCCCGCAGGGCGTCGATGAGTCCCCGGGTGCCGTCCAGCTCGCGGCCCAGCCGCTCCAGTTCGGTGCGGTCACGCAGGGTGACCACCGCGCCGCCGTCGTCCGTCGGCATCCGGTTGGCGACCAGCACCCGGCCGCCGCTGACGGTCAGCAGATCGGCGCCGGTGACCCGCCCGGACAGCACATCGGTCGTACGGCCCGGGGCCAGCACCGCCTCCAGGTGCTGCCCGGTGTCCTCGGGGCGCAGATCCAGCAGCCGCTGGGCCTCGTCGTTGATCAGCCGGATCCGGCCGTGGGCGTCGAGGGCGACGACGCCCTCCCGGATGCCGTGGAGCATCGCCTCGCGTTCGGCCAGCAGTGCCGAGATATCGGAGAAGGCCAGGTCATGGGTGCGTCGCTGGAGCCGGCGGGAGACCACGTACGCGGCCAGGGCGCCGACCGCGAGCGCGCCGCCCGCGTAGGCGAGCATCTCCGGGACCGCGGCGACGAGCCGGGCGCGCACGCTCTCGTAGGAGATGCCCACGGAGACGGCGCCCACGATATGGCCGTCCCCGGCGCGCAGGGGCACCTTGCCGCGGGCCGACCGGCCGAGGGTGCCCTCGTCGATCTCCATGACCTCCCGGCCCTCGAGGGCCTCGGTGGGGTCGGTGGAGACATGCTTTCCGATCTCGTCCGGGGAGGTGTGCGACCAGCGCACCCCGCGGCGGTCCATGATCACGACATATTCGGCGCCGGTCGCCCGGCGGATGCGTTCCGCCTCGGTCTGCACCGGCCCGCCGGGGGTGGGCCGGGTGTGCTGGAGCGCCTCGGCCATCCGGGGCTCGGCGGCCGTGGTCTGGGCGATGGCGAGGGCGCGGCGCATGGCCTGGTCGTCGAGGTGGTCGCTGAGCGGCGCGAGGAAGAGGCCGGTCGCGAGCACGGTGACACCCGTGGCGATGGCCAGCTGCATCAGCAGGACCTGGGAGAAGACGCGTCGGGGCCAGCCGATGCGCCACCTTGTGGCCGTGGCTGCCGGCCCCGGCGGTATCGCGGCGCTCATGGCAACGAAGGGTAACCAAGGGCGGGTGGGAGGGACCGGGGCAGGACCTGGAGAGGCGCCCGAGGAGGGCCCCGGGAGCGGCCATCCCGGGGTGCTACGGGGGTGGTGGTCGTGGGTGTGACGAGGGCGGGGCGTGGGGCGGCGGAGGCGCTTGGAGAGGGGCGTGGGGGCCAGAGGCGCCCGGAGAGCGGGGCCCGGGAGTCAGAGGCGCCCGGCAGCCATCGCCCGTACGCCGTGTGCGGGCCGCTGGGCGGTCCGGATCCCGACGACCTCCATCCGGGCCGGGGAGCCCAGAGGGAAGCCGCAGCTCTCCGGCCGCGGCGGCGCCGCGGCGAGCTGCGCGACGCTCACCCGCCAGGCCCGGCCGTCGCGGTGCGCGACGGTCACGGACCAGACCGGGGCCTCGCCCTCGGTCCGTACGACGGTCAGCGCGTCGGCCCCGTACTCGCCGGTCAGCTCGCGAACGGCCAGCTCCGCCGCCTGGCCGGGGCGCTCCCAGGCGGAGCGGCCGCGGCAGCCGTCGGTGACCACCCGGCCGTGCCGCAGCGCCTCGATGACGTCCTTGACGCCCTGCGCGGTGGCACGGCCGTACGTGTAGCCGTGCGGCAGCACGACGAGGGTGGGGGAGAAGCGATGGCCGCCGATATGGGTGATCTCCCAGGTGCTGTGGATCCCGGAGGCGGCCAGCTCACCGGCCAGCGGGCGGCCGAGGAGGGCGCAGCAGCGATCGCGCTTGCCGTTGGTGCACACCAGCACCAGCGGATCGCCCGTGTACTCCTCCCAGGCGGCGGGGTCATGGGGTTCGTGGGGCGCCTGGGGCCGCAGGGTGAGCCCGCCGGGGTCGCCCGCGCCCAGCGCGGCGAAGTCCAGGCCGAGCAGCCGTGCCGGGTCGTCCAGGGCGGTGGTGCGGATCCAGGAGCGGCCGGGCCGGGTGTGGGCCACGAACACCCGGTGCCGGGCGCCGGTGTGCAGATCGGCGTGGCGGCCGGGGCGGCGGATCAGCGCGACCCGTACGCCGGTGCCCTCGGCGGCGCGCTCCAGGGCGCGCCCCACGGCCGGGTCGAGCCGGCTGGCGGTGAGGGCCTCGGCGCCCCAGGGGCCGGGCTGTTCCACCAGCAGCCAGGTGGAGGCGGTGGCCGCCGTCCCGGCGAGCGGCTCGGACAGGTCGCGGGAGGCGGTCGCGCACGTGCTCACGAAGGTAAGCCTAACCTCTCTTGATCGAGAGCGCTCATCGGGCCGTGCGTACGCGCCGGAGCCGTGGTGGCGGGGCGAACGACCGGAGCCGGACGGGACCTCATCGGTCCCAGGCGGCGGAGCGCGGCAGTCCGTATTCCGCCGCGTACTCGCCGTTCCATGGGGTGGGAGCAGGCGGGAAAATGGCGCTCAGGGGGCGGAGGGGGCGGACATGGACGGCTTATGGGCGCGGTGGCGCAGACGCCGGGGGAGACGCGGGGCGCGCTCGCTGGATCCCGGGCTGAGGGCCATGGTGAGGGCGGCCTACGACGAGGGGCGGCCGATCCCCGAAGCGCTCGCCCGTAAGGCGGCCGAGGCCGGGGATCCGCGAGGGATGACCGTCTACGGCATCGGCCTGGGGCAGCGGGGCGCGTACGCCGAGGCGGTTCACTGGCTCGGTAAGGCGGCCGCGACGGGTGACCTCTCGGCCATGGTGGTGCTCGGCACCGTCCATCTGGACCGTGGCGAGCTGGGCGAGGCGGAGCGGCACTTCCAGCGGGCGGCGGACCGCGGCCACGCCGGTGCGCGCCTCGCCCTCCGGCAGATGCGCGCCCGGCGCAACGGCAGCGGTCACTGAATCGTCCGCCGTCGGCCGTCCGGGGCCACGTTCGCCGGGGCGCCCGGACGCGAGCAGGTGCCTCTCCCGGCGGCAGCCAGGGGAGCCTGGCGCGGTCGCGCGCACGGCGCGGGGTCGTCCCCGGCCTGGGCGGGAGACGTACTCGGGCCACTCCGGCAACGCGGCGAGGGGCCGTACCGCGCGTCGGGAGCGGGGCGGCCGTCACATCGGGTCATGCCGGGCCCCGGGAGCGGGGCGGCCCGCGTGCGGACGGGCCCGAGGGGCGTGAGCGGCGCGGCGCGGGTGCCCGGGAACGGCGAGGGGCGCGGCACCTCGCGGTGCCGCGCCCCTGCGCGCTCGTCCTGCTCGTCCGGGCCGGACCCGGCTCGTCCGGGCTCGTCCGGCCAGACCGGTTCGTCCGGCCGGACCGGTCTGGCCGGCCATACCGGCTCGTGCGGGCTACACCGGTCCGGCCACCACCGTCACCGGCTTGGCGAGCGGCTCGCCCGAGCCGTCCCGGCGCGGGTCGATCTCCGGCAGCGCCGCCGGGGAGCCGTTCGCCCCCGCCGCGCGGGCCGGGACCGTGCCCGCCCAGGCCATGACCAGGCGGTCCTCGCCCTTCAGGAACCGCTGGCAGCGCACCCCGCCCGTGGCCCGGCCCTTGCGCGGGTACTGGTCGAAGGGGGTGAGCTTGGCCGACTGCTGCACCGAGTCATCGAGCGTGCCGCTCGCGCCCGCCACCGTGAAGACCACCGCGTCGCTCGCCGGGTCGACGGCCGTGAACGAGATCACCTTGGCGCCGGAGCCGAGCTTGATGCCCGCCATACCGCCCGCGGCGCGGCCCTGCGGCCGCACCTGGCTCGCCGCGTAGCGCAGCAACTGGGCGTCGTCGGTGATGAAGACCAGGTCCTCCTCGCCGGTGCTCAGCTCCACCGCGCCCACGATCCGGTCGCCCTCCTTGAGGCCGATGACCTCCAACTCGTCCTTGTTGGCGGGGTAGTCGGGGACCACGCGCTTGACGACGCCCTGCTCCGTGCCGATCGCGAGCCCCGGTGAGGACTCGTCCAGGGTGGTGAGGCAGATCAGCTCCTCGTCGTCCTCCAGCGAGAGGAATTCGGCGATGGGCGCCCCGCCCGCCAGATTCGGGGGTGCGGCCGACTCCGGGAGCATCGGGAGGTCGATCACCGAGAGCCGCAGCAGCCGCCCGGTGGAGGTCACCGCCCCCACGGAGCCACGGGCCGTGGCCGGGACCGCCGAGACGATCACATCGTGCTTGGCGCGCTTGGCCTTCCCCTCGACCGGGAACGGCTCGCCGTCGGCGGTACGGGCCAGCAGCCCGGTGGAGGACAGCAGCACCCGGCAGGGGTCGTCCGCGACCTCCAGCGGCACCGCGGTCACCGGCGCGTTCGACGACTCCAGCAGCACCGTGCGGCGCGGGGTGCCGAACTTCTTGGCCACCGCGGCCAGTTCGGAGGAGACCAGCTTGCGCAGCTCGGCGTCGGAGTCGAGGATCCGGGTCAGCTCCTCGATCTCGGCGTTGAGCCGGTCGCGCTCCGACTCCAGCTCCAGCCGGTCGAACTTGGTCAGCCGGCGCAGCGGGGTGTCCAGGATGTACTGCGTCTGGACGTCGGAGAGGCCGAAGCGGTCGATGAGGGACCGCTTGGCCTCCGCCGCGTTCTCGCTCTGCCGGATGAGGCGGATGACCTCGTCGATGTCCAGCAGGGCCACCAGCAGACCCTCGACCAGGTGCAGCCGGTTCCGCCGCTTGGTGCGCCGGAACTCGCTGCGCCGCCGGACCACGTCGAAGCGGTGGTCGAGATAGACCTCCAGCAGCTCCTTCAGGCCCAGCGTGAGCGGCTGGCCGTCCACCAGCGCCACGTTGTTGATGCCGAAGGACTCCTCCATCGGCGTGAGCTTGTAGAGCTGCTCCAGCACGGCCTCGGGGTTGAAGCCGTTCTTGATCTCGATCACCAGCCGCAGCCCGTGCTCACGGTCGGTGAGGTCCTTGACGTCCGCGATGCCCTGGAGCTTCTTCGCACCGACCAGGTCCTTGATCTTGGAGATGACCTTCTCGGGCCCCACCGCGAAGGGCAGCTCGGTGACGACCAGGCCCTTACGGCGGGGGGTCACGTCCTCCACGGCCACCGTGGCGCGGATCTTGAAGGTGCCGCGGCCCGTCTCGTACGCGTCCCGGATGCCGCTCATGCCCACGATCCGGCCGCCGGTGGGCAGGTCGGGCCCCGGCACGTGCCGCATCAGCGTGTCGAGGTCCGCGCCCGGGTGCCTGATCAGATGGCGGGCGGCGGCGATGACCTCGCCCAGGTTGTGCGGCGGCATATTGGTGGCCATGCCGACCGCGATCCCGGACGTGCCGTTGACCAGCAGGTTCGGATAAGCGGCGGGGAGGGTGACCGGCTCCTGCTCACTGCCGTCGTAGTTCGGGGAGAAGTCGACCGTGTCCTCGTCGATCGACTCGGTCATCAGCGAGGTCGCCGACGCCATCCGGCACTCGGTGTACCGCATCGCGGCCGGCGGGTCGTCGTTGCCCAGCGAGCCGAAGTTCCCGTGGCCGTCGACCATCGGCAGGCGCATGGAGAACGGCTGCGCCATGCGCACCAGCGCGTCGTAGATCGACGCGTCGCCGTGCGGGTGGAGCTTTCCCATCACCTCGCCGACGACGCGGGCGCACTTCACATAGGAGCGCTCGGGGCGCAGGCCCATCTCGTTCATCTGGTAGAGGATGCGGCGGTGCACGGGCTTGAGCCCGTCACGGGCGTCGGGCAGCGCGCGCGAGTAGATGACCGAGTAGGCGTACTCGAGGTAGGAGCCCTGCATCTCGTCGACGACGTCGATGTCGAGGATGCGCTCCTCGAAGTCGTCCGGCGGCGGGGTCTTCGTGCGGCGGCGGGCCATCGCGCTTGGGGCTCCTTCAACTGCCGATGCGGGATCTGACGCGGACCATTGTGGCCCCGTCCACCGACAAGTGTGGAACGGCCCGGGGCGCTCGCGGCCGGGGCGGGCCCCGGAACCGCGCCCGGCGGCACCGCGCGAAGGCTCGTCGAAGGGGCCCCGACCCGGCGCCGGAGGGGCGCGGAAACGGTTCGGGACAGCTCGGCAGGACGGGAGTGGACCGGAACTTCGCCAGATGTCCGTCCCCTTGCATACAGTGACAGAAGCGCTGCGCAAGCGGCTGGCACGCGCTCCATCACGCGATCGAAGGGACGTACATGCCCATGGGTCACACGGCCACGCAGCAGGCCGGCTCCGGCGGCTTGAAAGCGACTGAGCACCGCCTGGCCAATGGCCTGCGCGTGGTGCTCTCCGAGGACCATCTGACCCCGGTCGCCGCGGTCTGTCTGTGGTACGACGTCGGCTCGCGCCATGAGGTCAAGGGGCGCACCGGCCTGGCGCACCTCTTCGAGCACCTGATGTTCCAGGGCTCGGCGCAGGTCACCGGCAACGGCCACTTCGAGCTGGTGCAGGGGGCCGGCGGCTCGCTCAACGGCACGACCAGCTTCGAGCGCACCAACTATTTCGAGACCATGCCCGCCCACCAGGTCGAGCTCGCCCTGTGGCTGGAGGCCGACCGGATGGGGTCCCTCCTGACCGCGCTGGACGAGGAGAGCCTGGAGAACCAGCGCGACGTCGTGAAGAACGAGCGCCGCCAGCGGTACGACAACGTCCCGTACGGCACCGCCTTCGAGAAGCTCGTCGCCATGGCGTACCCCGAGGGCCACCCGTACCACCACACCCCGATCGGCTCCATGGCCGACCTGGACGCGGCCTCCCTGGAGGACGCGCGGGAGTTCTTCCGCACCTACTACGCGCCGAACAACGCGGTGCTGTCGATCGTCGGCGACATCGACCCCGAGCAGACGCTCGCCTGGATCGAGAAGTACTTCGGGTCCATCCCCTCCCACGAGGGCAAGCGGCCGCCCCGCGACGGCACACTCCCGGAGGTGATCGGCGGCGAGCTGCGCGAGGTCGTGGAGGAGGAGGTCCCGGCCCGCGCGCTGATGGCCGCCTACCGGCTGCCGCACGACGGCACCCGTGAGGCCGACGCCGCCGACCTGGCGCTGACCGTCCTCGGCGGCGGCGAGTCCTCCCGGCTCCACAACCGCCTGGTGCGCCGCGACCGCACCGCCGTGGCCGCCGGGTTCGGCCTGCTGCGGCTGTCGGGCGCCCCCTCGCTGGGCTGGCTGGACGTGAAGACCTCCGGCGGTGTCGAGGTGCCCGCCATCGAGGCCGCCGTCGACGAGGAGCTGGCCCGCTTCGCCGAGGAGGGGCCGACCCCGCAGGAGATGGAGCGCGCCCAGGCGCAGATCGAGCGCGAGTGGCTGGACCGGCTGGCAACGGTCGGCGGCCGGGCCGACGAGCTCTGCCGTTACGCGGTGCTCTTCGGCGACCCGCAACTGGCGCTGACCGCCGTGGAGCGGGTGCTCGACATCAGCCCCGAGGAGGTGCGGGCCGTGGCCGCGGCGCGGCTGCGCCCCGACAACCGCGCCGTGCTGGTCTACGAGCCCGTCCAGGGCGCAGAGGACGCAGCCGGCACCGCCGAAGCCGCCGAGACCGACGCAGAAGGGGAGGCGGCCCAGTGAGCGACGCCGTCACCGCGACCATGACCTTCCACCCGCAGCCCAAGGGCGGCGCCCCCAGGCCGTGGGCGTTCCCGGCCCCCGAGCGCGGTGAGCTGCCCAACGGCCTCACCGTGCTGCGCTGCCACCGCCCCGGCCAGCAGGTCGTCGCCGTCGAGATCAACCTGGAGGCGCCGCTGGACGCCGAGCCGGCCGGGCTCGAAGGCGTCGCCACGATCATGGCGCGCGCCCTGTCGGAGGGCACCGACAAGCACGACGCCGAGGAGTTCGCCGCCGAGCTCGAGCGCTGCGGCGCCACGCTGGACGCCCACGCCGACCACGCCGGCGTCCGCGTCTCCCTGGAGGTCCCGGCCTCCCGGCTGCCCAAGGCCCTCGGTCTGCTGGCCGACGCGCTGCGCGCCCCCGCCTTCCCGGACGGCGAGGTCGAGCGGCTGGTGCGCAACCGGCTGGACGAGATCCCCCATGAGCTGGCCAACCCGGCCCGCCGCGCCTCGATGGCCCTCTCCGCGGAGCTCTTCCCGGCCGAGTCGCGGATGTCCCGGCCGCGCCAGGGCACCCAGGAGACCATCGAGGGCATCGACGCCGCGGCCGTGCGGGCCTTCTACGAGGCGCATGTCCGGCCCTCCACCGCCACCGCCGTCATCGTGGGCGACCTCGGCGGCGTCGACCTGGACCGGGCGCTCGTGGACACCCTCGGCGCCTGGACGGGCGGGGCGGGCGCGCCGCGCACGGCTCCGCCGATCGTGGCGGACGACACCGGCCGTGTGGTGATCGTCGACCGGCCGGGCGCGGTGCAGACCCAACTGCTCATCGGGCGCGTGGGCGCCGACCGCCACGACCGGGTCTGGCCCGCGCAGGTGCTCGGCACGTACTGCCTGGGCGGCACCCTCACCTCCCGCCTCGACCGCGTGCTGCGCGAGGAGAAGGGCTACACCTACGGGGTGCGCGCCTTCGGCCAGGTGCTGCGCTCCGAGCCCCCGTCGCCCGCGGGCGGATCCTCGGGCGCCTCGATGCTGGCGATCAGCGGCTCGGTGGCCACCGAGGTGACCGGCCCCGCGCTGGACGACCTCTGGAAGGTGCTGCGCACGCTGAAGGAGGAGGGGCTGACCGACGACGAGCGCGATGTCGCGGTGCAGAACCTGGTGGGCGTCGCCCCGCTGAAGTACGAGACGGCGGCGTCCGTGGCGAACACCCTCGCCGACCAGGTCGAGCAGCATCTTCCGGACGACTTCCAGGCGCAGTTGTACGTCCGTCTCGCGGAGACCGGCACGGTGGAGGCCACCGCCGCGGTGGTGAGCGCCTTCCCGGCGGACCGGCTGGTCACGGTGCTGGTCGGGGACGCCTCGGCGATCGAGGAGCCGGTCCGGGCGCTGGGCATCGGCGAGGTGCGCGTCATCTCGGGCTGAGCCGAGGAGAGTTGGCCGGAACCGTTCGATGAGCCGCCGCTCCGGCCCGCTCGCTGACGGTCCGGAGGCGGTCCGGCAGACGTCCGGTCCATGAGCCGACAGCGGAAGGCCCCCGGCCCCGTAAGGGCGTCGGGGGCCTTCCCATACGCCCGATTTATGGGATTGACTGCTTGTTTGGTTTGTGGGGAGAGCAACAAAAAACCGGAACCGTTTGGTGATCGAAAGCGGGCCCGTTTAGCGTCAGTCCGGCTGTTCGCCAGCGACCCGCCGCACCCGCGGCACCGGACAGTCATCGCCGAGTCCCCGTACGGCGCGAGCCAGGGGAGCCGGGGACCCAACACGTCCCCAGGGGTGAATCGGGCGCCTTCCCCGGCCGGGGGAGGAGTCCGTAGGAGACCTTCCTGCTCCGAACCCGTCAGCTAACCCGGTAGGCGAGAAGGAAGGAAAGGAGTGCGCCTCAGTATGGCGTCCACCCGCACTGCCACCGGGAAGCATCGCCGCACCAGCAAGGCCAACATCCGCACGGGCGCGAACGTCGTGGGCATCACGACCGTCGCCTCGGGTGTGGTCGCCGGGATCACCGGACAGGCGTTCGCGGCCGACGGGGGCTCCAACCCCCAGCAGACCGGTCTGACCCAGGCGATCGTGATCGGCGACGGTATCGCGGACCACATCGAGGCCCAGGCGCAGTCCCAGGAGACCGCCGCCGAGCAGGCCGCCGCCAAGGCCAAGGCAGAGGCGATCGCCCGCCAGGAGGCCGCCAGGAAGGCGGAGGCCGCGGCGAAGAAGGCCAAGGCCGAGCGGGAGGCCAAGGAGCGCGCGGCGCGCGAGGCCGAGCGCAAGCGCCTCAACACCTTCGTGTCGCCGATCAGCGGCTCCTACGTCTCCACCGGCTACCAGGCGTCCAGCGGCCTGTGGTCCTCCGGCAGCCACACCGGTATTGACTTCCACGCCTCCACCGGCACCACGGTGCACTCCGTGGGCATGGGCGAGATCGTCGAGGCGGGCTGGGGCGGCTCCTACGGCAACAACGTCGTCATCAAGATGAACGACGGCACCTACACCCAGTACGCCCACCTGTCGTCGATCAGCGTCTCGGTCGGCCAGAAGGTCACCCCCGGCCAGCAGATCGGCCTGTCGGGCGCCACCGGCAACGTCACCGGACCGCATCTGCACTTCGAGGCCCGCACCAGCCCGGACTACGGCTCGGACATCGACCCCCTGTCGTACCTGCGCTCGCACGGCCTCAACGTCTGACCCGTCGCGCGACCGACGCGAACGCCGCGCGGTCTCGCGATCCCGAGATCCCGCGAGACTTCCGAGAAGGCCCCGTCCGCCGGACGGGGCCTTCGGCGTGCCACCGCCCGCCTGACCAAAAAATATCCATGAAATGCTCCCCGTCATCGGAAATGGCGTCCGCGTGGAATAGAGTCGTTCAATACGCGTTCCATGGCCGCGTTTCGCGGGGGTTAAGGCGGAGGTTCGACAATGCGGGACCGTAAGTGAGCGGGGATACGAACGCGGTCCAGGGCGGTCGCCGGATTTCGGCACACGCGGTCTGCGCGGCGATTCGCGACGACATCGTATCCGGCGCATATCAGCCCGGCAGCCGCCTCACCGAGGAACTGCTCGCCCGGCGCTACGGCGTCTCCCGGGTGCCGGTCCGCGAGGCCCTGCGCACCCTGGAGTCCGAGGGCTTCGTGACGACCCGGCGGCACGCGGGGGCCTGCGTCGCCCAGCCCTCCGAGCGTGAGGCGGCCGATCTGCTGGACATCCGCGCGCTGCTGGAGCCACTGGGCGCCGCACGGGCCGCACAGCGCCGCACCGAGGCCCATCTGAAGGTGCTGCGCGGGCTGGTCCGGCTCGGCCGGGAGCGGGCCCAGGGCGGTCAGCTCGGCGAACTGCGGCCGCTGGGCGACTGGTTCCACGAGACGCTGGCCCAGGCGTCCGGCAGCCCGAGCCTGGCCGCGCTGCTCGTCCAGCTGCGCCGTAAGACCGCGTGGGTGTACGCGGCCGCTCCCGGATCGCGGCCCGCGCCGCTCGAGGGCGCCGCGCGCCCCGACCCGGCCGCGCGGGCCGTGGAGTCCTGGGCGGAGCACGGCGCGCTGGTGGACGCGGTGGCGCGCGGCGACGCCGACCGCGCGCGGGCGCTCGCCACCGCGCACACCGAGCGCGCGCTGTCGGAATACCGGCTGCGCCGCCCGATTCCGGTGAGGACTTCGAAACATTCCGTCAACACGGCGAGCGGCCGGAATTAACAGAGCTCCCGTATACAACTCATTGGGAATTCTGTGTGCGGTAGCAGAAAAACGGCGGGCCGCGGCGACCAATACGGCCACCGCGGCCCCGCCGTGCCGAATCCCTGAAATCACCCCGGGAATCAGCCGGGAATTCCAGACAGGGCTCGCCCGGGTCAGACGGTCTCGGGAAGCTCCTCGAGGCCCTCCGCCACCAGCTTCGCCAGTCGGTCGAGCGCGACCTCGGCATCGTCCGCGTCGGAGGCGAGGACGACCTCCTCGCCGCCCTGGGCGCCCAGGCCGAGCACGGCCAGCATGGAGGCGGCGTTGACCGGGGTGCCGTCGCCCTTGGCGATCGTGATGGGGACGCCGGAGGCGGTGGCCGCCCGGACGAAGATCGACGCAGGGCGGGCGTGCAGGCCCTCGGCCCAGCCGATGGTGACGCGGCGCTCAGCCATGGTGTTGCCCTTCAGGTGTGACGGTGCTGTTGTCTAGACCAAAATCATACGGTGTCCGGATTCACCCGTACGATGTCCGAGTGAGCCCGGCCATGCCCGGACTGGCCCGATACGGACCTTCCCCCGACACTTGGCCCCGACGCAAGGGTGTCCACCATTCGGACCGGGTGGACCCGTACCCTGGCTCCCATGCGGAGCCCGTCGGACCATCACGCCTACCCGACCCACTGGGAAGCCGATGTGGTGCTCCGGGACGGCGGCACGGCACAGATCCGTCCCATCACCCCTGATGACGCCCAGCGGCTGGTCAGCTTCTACGAGCGGGTCTCGGACGAGTCGAAGTACTACCGCTTCTTCGCGCCCTACCCCCGTCTCTCCGACCGCGATGTCCACCGCTTCACCCACCACGATTACGTCGACCGGGTGGGCCTGGCGGCCATCGTGGGGGATGAGTTCATCGCCACCGTTCGTTACGACCGCATCGACGGCAGGGGGATGCCCGCCGCGGCCCCCGCCGACGAGGCCGAGGTCGCCTTTCTCGTCCAGGACGCCCACCAGGGCCGCGGGGTGGCCTCCGCCCTCCTCGAACACATCGCCGCGGTCGCGCGCGAGCGGGGCATCCGCCGGTTCGCCGCCGAGGTGCTGCCCGCCAACAACAAGATGATCAAGGTGTTCACGGACGCGGGCTACACCCAGAAGCGCAGCTTCGAGGACGGGGTCGTCCGACTCGAGTTCGACCTCGAACCCACCGACCGCTCCCTGGCCGTCATGCGCGCCCGCGAGCAGCGGGCCGAGGCCCGGTCCGTCCAGCGGCTGCTCGCGCCCGGCTCCGTGGCCGTCATCGGCACCAGCCGCACGCCCGGCGGCGTCGGCCGCACCGTGCTGCGCAACCTCCTGGACGGCGGCTTCACCGGGCGCGTCCACGCCGTCAACCACGCCTTCCCCGACGACATGACGCGCCTGGAGCCCGAGGGCGTCCCGGCCCACCGCTCGCTGCGCGCCATAGAGGAGCCCGTGGACCTGGCCGTCGTCGCCGTCCCCGCCGAGCGGGTGCCCGCCGTCGTGGCCGAATGCGGCGACCATGGCGTCCAGGGGCTCGTCGTGCTCTCCGCCGGATACGCCGAGAGCGGGAGCGAGGGACGCGACCGGCAGCGCGACCTCGTCCGACAGGCCCGGTCCTACGGCATGCGGGTCATCGGCCCCAACGCCTTCGGCGTCATCAACACCGCCGACGGCGTCCGGCTGAACGCCTCTCTGTCCCCACAGCTCCCCAACCCCGGCCGGCTGGGCCTGTTCACCCAGTCCGGGGCGATCGGCATCGCGCTGTTGTCCGGGCTGAACCGGCGCGGCGCCGGACTGGCGAGCCTTGCCGGGATCGCGGGGATATCGACCTTCGTGTCCGCCGGGAACCGTGCCGACGTCTCGGGCAACGACCTGCTCCAGTACTGGTACGACGATCCGCTGACCGACGTCGTCCTGATGTACCTGGAGTCGATCGGCAACCCCCGCAAGTTCACCCGGCTCGCCAGGCGCACCGCCGCCGTCAAACCCGTGGTCGTCGTCAAGGGCGCCCGTCACACCGGCAGCGCCCCCACCGGCCACGCCGTGCCCACCACCCGGATCCCGGACGCCACCGTCTCCGATCTGCTGCGGCAGGCGGGCGTCATCCGGGTCGACACCGTGACCGAACTCGCCGACACCGGGGTGCTGCTCGCCTCCCAGCCGCTGCCCGCCGGTCCGCGCGTCGCCATCCTCGGCAACTCCGAGTCGCTCGGCCTGATCACCTACGACGCCTGCCTCACCGAGGAACTCCGCCCGCTGCCGCCCCGCGACCTGACCACGGACGCCACCCCGGACGACTTCCGGCGCGCCCTGACCGAGGCCCTCGCCGACGACACCTGCGACGCCGTGGTCGTCACCGCCATCCCGTGGGTCGGCGACGGCAGCGCGCGGGCCCTCGCCGCGGCCGTAAGGGAGGCGGCGCAGGCTCCCGGGCCCGGCCCTGCCAAGCCGGTGGCGGTGGTCCACCTGGAGATCCAGGAGCTCGCGCAGGCCCTGGCCGGCACCGGCGGCGAGCCCGCCCCGGGCACCCGCCGGATCCCCGCCTACCCCGCCGCCGAGCGGGCCGTGCGCGCGCTCGCCGAGGCCGTGCGGTACGCGCGCTGGCGGCAGGAGGCCGCCGAGCCCGGGCGGGTCCCGCAGTACGACGACATCGACGAGGCGGGCGCCGCCGCCGACATCCAGGTGCTGCTCGCCCCGGCCGACGGCGCGGGCGGCGACGGCACGGCAGTCGGGACCGGCGGTGGCACGGCAGTCGGGACCGGCGGCGGCGCGAGCGTCGGAACCGGCGGCGGGACCGGCCATGACATGGGCGTCGGGATCGGCGAAGCCTCGAGCGGCGGGGCCTTCGACGGCACGGGCCCCGGCGTCGAGCTGTCCGCCGCCGACACCCAGCGCCTCCTGGCCCGCTACGGCGTCAGCGTGCTGCCCGCCCTCCCCGCGCCCGACCCCGACGCCGCCGTAAGGGCCGCCGAGCGGCTCGGCTTCCCGGTCGCGCTCAAGCCCACCGCCTCTCATCTGCGCCACCGCGCCGACCTGGGCGGGGTGCGGCTCGAGCTGGGCAGCGAGACGGAACTGCGCAGGGCCTACGCCGAGTTGACCGACTACCTGGGCCGCCCCGAGGAGCTGGGGCTGGTGGTGCAGCGGATGGCGCCGCGCGGCGTGGACACCGTCGTACGGGCCGCCATCGACCCCGCCGCCGGGGCCGTGCTCTCCTTCGGGCTCGCCGGCGCCCCCTCCGAACTGCTCGGCGACACCGCCCACGGCCTCGTCCCCGTCACCGGCCGGGACGCCGCCGGGCTGATCCGGTCCATCCGGACCGCGCCGCTGCTGTTCGGCTGGCGCGGCTCCAAGCCGGTGGACACCGCGGCCCTCGAGGAGCTGCTGCTGAGGGTGTCCCGCCTGGTGGACGACCATCCAGAGATGGTCGCCGTCGACCTCGAACCCGTGGTCGTCGCCCAGCACGGCCTGTCCGTGCTCGGCGCCTCGGCGCGGCTCGCCCCGCCGCCCCCGCGCACCGACCTCGGCCCCCGCCACATGCCCGCCTACTGAGCCGCCTGCCAAGCCGCCTGCCGAGCCGTCCGAGCCTTGGCGGGCAGTCGTCCGAGCCTTGACGGGCACGGGCGCCCGTGTCGGCGTCGCCCCGTAGGATGGTGCACATGGCGAAGACCGGTACGACGACCCAGGGGCTGCGCGCGGCGATCGAGCGCAGCGGCTATTACCCGGCACTCGTGGCCGAGGCGGTGGAGGCCGCCGTGGGCGGCGAGCCCATTGTGTCGTACCTGGTCCACCAGGAGACCACCTTCGACGCCAACGAGGTCCGCCGCCATGTGACGGTCCTCGTCCTCACCGGCAATCGCTTCATCGTCAGCCACACCGACGAGCAGGCCGCGGACGGCACCTCCCCGTCGCCGTACGCCACCACCTCCACCGAGTCCGTGAAGCTCCAGCGGATCTCCTCGGTCGTGCTCAGCCGCGTCGTCGCCAACCCCGAGTCGTACACCCCGGGCACGCTGCCCCGCGAGGTCGTGCTGACCATCGGCTGGGGCGCCGTCAGCCGTCTGGACCTGGAGCCCGCCGCCTGCGGCGACCCCAACTGCGAGGCCGACCACGGCTACACCGGCTCCTCCACCGCCGACGACCTCAGCCTGCGCGTCAGCGAGGCCGGGGACGGCCCCGACACCGTCCGTCAGACCCTCGCCTTCGCCCAGGCGCTCTCCGAGGCCACCGCGGCCACCCCGGAGACCGGCCGCTGATGTCCGGTTCCGCCACCGGCCCGCTGCCCTCCACCGCCTCCCTCTGGCCCGAGCCCACCCCGCTCGACCCTCGCTCCGCGCCCCTGCCGCGGTACGGCACCGGCTCGCTCGCCGATCTGCTGCCCGCCGTGGCCGCGGGCCAGGAGGTCCCGGGGCTCTCCTCCGACCTGGTGCTCGCCCCCGCGGACCGCGTCTGCGTCTTCCTGGTGGACGGCCTCGGCTGGGAGCTGCTGCGCTCTCACCCCGACGAGGCGCCCTTTCTGGCCTCGCTGCTGCCCAGTTCGCTGAACGGTTCGGGGGAGCCGCTCACCGCGGGCTTCCCGTCCACCACCGCGACCTCGCTCGCCTCGGTGGGCACCGGACTGCCTCCCGGCGCCCACGGCCTGCCCGGCTACACGGTGCGGGACCCGGACACCGGCC
Source organism: Streptomyces yongxingensis (assembly GCF_055597465.1). Taxonomy (NCBI): domain Bacteria; kingdom Bacillati; phylum Actinomycetota; class Actinomycetes; order Kitasatosporales; family Streptomycetaceae; genus Streptomyces; species Streptomyces yongxingensis. The sequence goes on along the minus strand of NZ_CM145717.1, from coordinate 3,514,939 downwards.
AGCTGATGAACCAGCTGCGCTGGCAGCCCTGGACGGAGCCGCACGCCTGGCAGCCGTATCCGACCGTCTTCCAGCTCGCGGACGCCGCGGGCGTGCACACCTGCCAGGTCTCCGCGCCCACCTTCGCCGAGACCCCGCTCACCAAGGTCGCGCTGAGCGGCGGCACCTTCCACGGGCGGCTCACCGGTGAGGAGCGGATGGACCTCGCGGCCGAGCAGCTCGGCGCCGCGGGCCGCTCGCTCGTCTACACGTACTACAGCGAGGTGGACGGCAAGGGGCACCGCTTCGGTGTGGACTCGCCCGAGTGGCGTGAGCAGCTCCGCTATGTCGACGGGCTCGCCCAGCGGCTCGCCGAGCGGCTGCCGCCCCGCTCGGCGCTCTATGTCACCGCCGACCACGGCATGATCGACATCCCCTTCGACCCGGAGTCGCGCATCGACTTCGACGAGGACTGGGAGCTGCGCGCGGGCGTCTCGCTGCTCGGCGGTGAGGGCCGCGCCCGCCATGTGTACGCCGTTCCCGGCGCCGCGGGCGATGTGCTGGCCGTCTGGCGCGAGGTGCTGGGGGAGCGGATGTGGGTGGCCGGCCGTGACGAGGCCATCGAGGCGGGCTGGTTCGGCGGGCCCGGCGGTGCCGATGGCGGCGGTAAGGGCGTCGACGACCGGGTGTACCGGCGGATCGGCGATATCGTGGCCGCCGCGCGCGACGACGTCGCGATCGTCGCCTCGCACACCGAGCCGAAGGAGTCCGCCATGGTCGGGCTGCACGGTTCGATGACCCCCCTGGAGCAGCTCGTGCCGCTCCTCGAAGTACGCTCCTGAGCGCCCTCGTTCACGCCCGCCCCTCGTTCACGCCCGTCCCCCGGTCACCCCGCCCCCGGTCACCCCCGCCCTACGAAAGGCCCCGCCTCCTCATGCCCGAGCTGGTGTTCTTTTCCGGAACGATGGACTGCGGAAAGAGCACCCTCGCTCTGCAGATCCAGCACAACCGCTCGGCGCGCGGGCTCCAGGGGATGATCTACACCAGGGACGACCGGGAGGGCGAGGGCAAGCTCTCCTCACGGCTCGGACTGGCCACCGAGGCGATCGAGGTCGCCGACGACCTCGACTTCTACACCCATGTGGTCCAGGCGCTGACCGCCGGGGGCCGGGTCGACTACGTCATCGCGGACGAGGCGCAGTTCCTGACCCCGCCGCAGATCGACCAACTCGCCCGGGTGGTGGACGACCTGGAGGTGGACGTCTTCGCCTTCGGCATCACCACCGACTTCCGCAGCAAGCTCTTCCCCGGCTCCCAGCGCCTGGTGGAGCTCGCCGACCGGGTGGAGGTGCTGCAGGTGGAGGCGTTGTGCTGGTGCGGTGCCCGGGCGACGCACAACGCCCGTACCGTCGGCGGCCAGATGGTCGTCGAGGGGGCCCAGGTGGTCGTGGGCGACGTCAACCGGCCGGGGAGCGAGGTCGGCTACGAGGTGCTGTGCCGGCGCCACCACCGGCGCCGGATGACGGCCGCGCGGGCGCGCGCCGCCACCCTGTCGCCGGAGGTGCTGCCCGTCGACTGACGGGGCCCTCCCGTGGACCGGCCTCCCGGCCCTCCGGCCGGTGCCCGGCTCATGGCCCCCGGCCCTCCGGCCGGTGCCCGGCTCATGGCCCCCCGGCCCTCCGGCCGGTGCCCGGCTCATCCCTCGGTGCGCCCGGTGCGCCGTACGACGGTGAAGGCCGCCCCCTCCGGGTCCCGCACCGTGGCCCGATGGCCGCTCGCTCCCCGCGACGGAGGCCGCACCACCTGACCGCCCAGCGCGGTCACCCGGCGCACGGTTTCGTCCACATCGTCCACCGCGAAGTGGGTCATCCAGTACGGGCCCCGGCCGCGCGGCAGGGCGCCGCCCACGCTCTGGATCGCGCAGACCGGCCGGTCGTCCAGGCGCAGCGTGCGGCAGCCCGGCTCCTCCGGGGCCGCCGCCTCCGCCTGGTAGCCGAAGACCATCTTGTAGAACTTCAGCACCCCGGAGCCCTCACGGGTCAGCAGCTCGTGCCAGACCGGGGTGCCCGGCGCCCCGGGCTCCGCCGCCGCGTACGTGCACTCCTGCCACACCCCGAACACCGCGCCCTCGGGGTCGGCGGCGATCAGCATCCGGCCGGCCTCGTCGGCGTCCAGCGGGCCCACCGCCACGGTGCCGCCGCACGCGCGGATCATCTCGGCGGTCTCATCGGCGTCGTCGGAGGCCAGATAGGTCATCCAGGCCACGGGCAGATGGCGTTCCGGAGGCAGCTCGCTCAACCCGGCGACCGGCCGGCCGCCCTGGACCGCGCGGACATACGCGCCGAGCTGCTGGGGGCCCGGGGTGAACTCCCACCCGAACAGGGAGTGGTAGAAGTCCTGTGTCGCGGCAAGGCTGTGCACCATCAGACTCGTCCAGCAGGGCGTGCCCGGTGTGCGCCGAGTCGCTGCCTCGGTCATACGTCATTCTCTCCTCGGACCATCGTGGTGGACGTACGGCCCCGGGCCGGTCGGCGGCGCGGGGCGGTCGTGCGGAGGTGCTGATGCGGGGGGCCCGACAGATGTTTGCACCACCTGTCGCACATAGCGCCCTGGCGGAGCCGCAATTCGCCGTGCCCCACAGCAGAATGCCCGAATTATTACCGCACGTCCGTTTCCGCTTCATTGCGCTCTGGTGTCACCCGGACGTACACCGGGTGACCGGGTGGTCCAATCGACGCAGAGACACCTACGCAAGGATGATCCTTATGCATGCCATCATCACCGCATCCGATCTCATGAGTGAGCTGGCGGAGGATCATCCTCCGCTCCTGCTCGACGTACGTTGGCAGCTCGGCGGGCCTCCTGGCCGCCCCGCATACGAGGCGGGGCATCTGCCCGGTGCCGTCTACGTCGACCTCGACACCGAGCTCGCGGGCCCGCCCGGAAAATCCGGCCGCCACCCCCTGCCCGATCTTTCCGCGTTCGCTGCCGCGATGCGCCGAGCCGGGGTGAGCCAGGACCGGCGCGTGGTGGCGTACGACGGCGGACAGGGGTGGGCCGCGGCGCGCGCGTGGTGGCTGCTGCGCTGGGCGGGGCATCCGTCCGTCCGGGTGCTCGACGGGGGTCTGCCCGCCTGGACGGCGGTCGGCGGCTCGCTGACCACCGAGGTGCCGGACGCGCCCGAGGGCGACTTCGTCCCGCGCCCCGGGGCCCTGCCGCTGCTGGAGGCGGACGACGCGGCGGCGCTCGCGCGGCGCGGGGTGCTGCTGGACGCGCGCGCGGGCGAGCGCTACCGGGGGGAGGTCGAGCCCATCGACCCCGTCGGCGGCCATATCCCGGGCGCGGTCTCCGCTCCCACGGCGGAGAACGTCACGGACGACGGCCACTTCCTGCCCGCCGAGCGGCTGGCCGAGCGGTTCGCCGCCCTGGGCGCCACCGGGGACGCCGAGGTCGGGGTGTACTGCGGCTCCGGGGTCTCGGCCGCGCACCAGGTGCTGGCGCTGGCGGTCGCGGGCGTTCCGGCGGCCCTGTACGTCGGCTCCTGGAGCGAATGGTCCTCGGACGGCTCCCGTCCGGTGGCCACCGGACCCGAGCGGGGCTGACCACACCGCCGGGCCCCGCCACCGGCGTGCGGTGGCGGGGCCCGGCGGCGGCCGCTACTCCTGCTTCTTGCGGCGGGTGCCGAAGACGATCTCGTCCCAACTCGGCACCGCGGCCCGGCGGCCCGGGCGGACGCCGTCCGCCTCGGCCTGGCGGTCCGTCGTACCGGTCAGCCGGTCGCGGTGGCCCGCCACCGAGCGCGGCATCAGCACATCCGCGTACGCCGAACCCGCGCTCGCCGCGGAGGCGGGCGGCTCGACGGCCTCCGGCTCCTCGGCGGGCTCGTCCGGCGGAGGGGCCGCCGACGCGACCGGCGTGTCGGGCACGACCATGTCGCCACGGAAGTTGGGCACGGCCTCCAGCAGGCTGGTGAGCGAGTCCCGCTCACCGAGGCCGTCGTCCAGCGAGGCGGACGCGGGTGCCGGGGCGTCGTCGTCGCCGAGGCGCTCGGGCGACGTCCGGTCCCGGTCGCGATCGCGGTCCCTGTCCCGGTCACGCGGCAGCCGGGCGATCCGCGGCACGAACGGGAAGCTCGGCTCGGGCGTGTCGTCGGCCTCGCCGATCAGCGCCCGCGCCTCGTCGTCCACCGCCTGGACCAGCCGCCGGGGCGGGTCGTAGGTCCAGCTCGCCGAGTGCGGCTCGCCGGCGACCCGGTAGACCAGCAGCACCTCCCAGGTGCCGTCGTCGCGCCGCCAGGAGTCCCACTGCGTGGTGTCCTTCTCGGCGCCGCGCAGCAACAGCCGCTCCGCGACGGCCTCGCCGAGCTGCGGTCCGGTGTTCTCGCCGGGGCGGCGCACGGGAGTCTTACGGGCGCGCTCGGCCATGAAGGCGCGCTCCGCGAGCACCGGGCCCTCGAAGCGCCGCACGCGGTCGACGGGGATGCCCGCCATCTGCGCGACCTCTTCGGCGGTGGCGCCGGCACGTATACGGGCCTGGATGTCACGGGGCCGCAGATGGCTCTCGACCTCGATCTCGATCTGGCCGAGCCGAGCGCGGTCATTGCGCACCGCGGCGCGCAGTCGCTCGTCGATGGGAAGTGTGTACTCCGTGCTGTCCGCAGCCTTGAGCACCAGCCGTGTGCCGTCGTTGCTGACGGCCACGACACGCAGTTCGGGCATGGGGACCTCCCGGGTGGTGCCTGCCGACGTCACGGTTGCGTCGCTGCTCTCCCGCTAGACGAGTGTGGCCTGCCCGGGTGCAGCCTGCCACAACTTTGCCGAGTTGCCCGGGCCGGTTGGTTGCCGCCCTCCGACCCCTCCCGCTGGGTCCGGGCGGCCGGACGGGAAAGCGGGGCCAGGGCTCGCCACAGTACTCCATTCGGGCCGCTCAGGTGGAGCGGCACGCCAGCCGAGTTCATGGCCGGGAGGGGGGTGGCAGCCTGAATCCTCCGAAGTGAGGCCCAATTTGGGTGGCAAGTTTCACAGAAACGACAGAATCGGAACGATCTGCTTCGTTTATCGGTCACTTCTCCCTGCAGGCTGGAACGAATGTCCAAGCGAGGCGGGAGATGCACGGCAAGGCCGACAGCGACGGACAACACAAGAGCGGGCGGATCGAGCTGAGCGTGGCCCATGTGGCGGGCAGCGCGCTGGCGGCCGTCGCGGCCGCGGTGCTCGCGTCCAAACTGGGCGTCTACGGGACGATCCTGGGCGCCGGTGTGGTGAGCGTGGTGGCGACCGCGGGCGGCACCGTCTTCCAGCACCTGTTCCGGCGCACCGGTGAGCAGATCAAGGAGGTGCGGGTCCAGACGCGGCCGACCGGGCGCCGGCGGTACGGCGGTCCCGCCGGTCCCGCCGAGCCGGTCGCGCCCCCGGGGGCCCCGGCCCCCGGCGAGTACGGCGAGCCGACCACGCACGGCGCCCGGCCGCGCGTCCGGCGACGCCGCGCCCTCGGGGCGGCCGCCGTCTTCGTCGCCGCCATGAGCGTGATCACGGGGATCGAGATGTTCTCCGGCGGCCCGGTGTCCAACGTCTGGGGGGAGAACCGGACCGGAACCACCGTCAGCGACAGCGTGAGCGGCTCCTCGGGGCCGAAGTCCACCCCCGGCCCCTCGCGCCGGGACCCGGCCGACCCGTCGCGGAGCCCCGGCTCCTCCCGGGGCGGCGACGAGGCGCCGTCCCCGGGCATCTCCCGCGGGGGCGGCGCGGCCGACGCCTCGACCGCGCCGACCTCCGACGCGTCCGGATCGTCCGGCTCCGGGAAGGGCTCCGGCGGCGACTCCGGCCAGGACGGCGGCACCGGCGGCGCGACCGCGCCCGGCACCTCCGCGCCCGCCACCCCGGGCCCCTCCCGGACCCCGTCCGGCGGTGCCACGGAGGGCGGAACGGACAGTTCCGGCGAGGCCACGCCCACGCCGAGCGCCACCGGCGCGCCGTGACGCGTCCGTCGGCCGACAGGCCGTGAGGCGTCAGTCGGCCGACGGACCGTGAGGCGCGTCAGTCGCCGAGCACCCGCCGCAGATAGTCGTTGGTGAACAGCCGGTCCGGGTCCAGCCGGTCGCGCACCGCCGCGAACTCGCCGAACCGCGGATAGACCCCGGCCAGATAGGCGGCGTCGCGGCTGTGCAGCTTGCCCCAGTGCGGACGGCCGCCGTGCGCGATCATGATCTGCTCGGCCGCCGTGAAGTACGCCCGGTGCGGAGTGCCCCGGTACAGGTGGACGGCGATGTACGCGGTATCGCGCCCGGAGGCGGTGGACAGCGGGATGTCGTCGGCGGGCGCGGTGCGCACCTCCACCGGGAAGCTGACCCGCAGTCCGGACCGCTCGACGGTCGCCTTGAGCTCGCGCAGCACCGTGACGGCGGCCTCGCGCGGCACGGCGTACTCCATCTCCAGGAACCGCACCCGGCGCGGAGAGGTGAAGACTTTGTAAGGGATGTCCGTGTAGGTCCGGGCGGACAGGGCGCGGCTGGAGATCTTGGCGATTCCGGGGATGGTGGCGGGGACCGCCCGGCCCACCGAACAGGCCACCTGGAAGATGCCGTTGGACAGCAGTTCGTCGTCCACCCAGCCGCTGACCCGGCCCACCGGGGCGGCGGGGCCGGTACTGCGGTTGTTGCGCTTGGTGTTGCAGTTGCCGGTGTGCGGGAACCAGTAGAACTCGAAGTGCTCGTTCTCGGCCACGAGCTGTTCGAAATCGGCCATCACGCGGTCGAAGGGCATGGGCTCCTCGCGCGCCGTGAGGAGGAACTCCGGTTCCACCCCGAAGGTGATCTCGCTGACCACGCCGAGCGCGCCGAGCCCGATCCGGGCCGCCGCGAAGACCTCCGGGTTCTCCTCCGCCGAGCAGCGCAGCACCGAACCGTCCGCCGTCACCAGCTCCAGGCCCTTGATCTGGGCGGCGATCGAGGCGCTGTCCCGGCCGGTGCCGTGGGTGCCCGTGGAGGTCGCCCCGGCCACCGTCTGCTCCATGATGTCGCCCATATTGACCAGCGAAAGACCATGGGCCGACAGCGTCTCGTTGAGCTGCCGGAGCGAGGTGCCGGCCGCGACGGTCACGGTCCCCGCCTCGCGGTCCAGCCCGCGCACGCCCGCCATCCGGTCGGGGCGTATCAGCAGCCCGTCGGTGGCGGCCGCGGTGGTGAAGGAGTGCCCGGTGCCCACCGCCTTCACCTTCAGCCCCTCCGTCGTCGCCCGGCGCACCAGCTCGGCCAGCTCCTGCGTGGACGACGGGGCGACGATCCGCGCCGGGCGGGCCATCACGTTCCCCGCCCAGTTACGCCACACGCTGCTCCGTACGGTCTTCACGGTCCTGACGGCCATCCGCACCCGACCCCTCCCGCTGTGGCGCCGGCCGGAGCCGGCGGTACCCGAGGAACGCCACCGCAGCCGCGAGCGCCCCGGCCACGGCCGGCACCGCGTACCCCGCCCGGGCGCCGGCCGCGTCCACCACCCATCCGGCGGCCGACGAGCCGAGCGCCACCCCGACCGCGAGCCCGGTGCTCACCCAGGTCATCCCCTCGGTCAGATGCGCGCGTGGTACGTGCCGTTCGACAAGGGCCATGGTGGTGACCATCGTTGGTGCGATGGCCAGGCCCGCGACGAAGAGCGCCACGGCCAGGAACGGCAGGTTCCCGACCAGTTGGAGCGGGATCATACTCACGGCGATCGCACAAATACCCCACAACCAACGACGGGACACCGGACCGCTCAGCCGCAGGACCCCGAAGACCGCGCCCGCGAGGCAGGAGCCCGCCGCGTAGACCGCCAGGACCAGACTGGCCGCGCCCTTGTGGCCCTCGTCCTCGGCGAAGGCCACCGTCACCACGTCGATCGCCCCGAAGATCGCGCCGGTCGCCATGAAGGTGGCCACCAGCACCTGGAGCCCGCGCGAGCGCAGCGCCGAACCGCCGGTGTGGTGCCCGCGCGGATGCGGTACGGGCTCGGTGGCCCGCTGCGCGGTCAGCGAGAAGACCCCGGCCGCCAGGAAGCAGGCGGCCAGCAGCGGGCCCGCCTCCGGGAACCAGGAGGTGGACAGCCCGATCGAGATGACCGGCCCGACGATGAAGCAGATCTCGTCGACGATGGACTCCCACGCGTACGCGGCGTGAAGTTCGTGCGGGGAGTCCTCGTAGATCGCCGCCCAGCGGGCCCGCACCATGGAGCCCACACTGGGCACACAGCCGGACGCGGCGGCGAAGACGAACAGCGTCCAGTCCGGCCAGCCCCGGTGCGCGCTCAGCAGCAGCCCGCAGACGGCCGTCAGCGCCACCAGGGTCGCCGGGCGCAGCACCCGGCGCTGGCCGTGCCGGTCGACCAGCCGGGATATCTGCGGGCCGATGACGGCGGCGGAGAGCGCCAGCGTGGCCGACAGGGCGCCCGCGAGCCCGTACCGGCCGGTGAGTTCGGAGACCATGGTGACCACGCCGATGCCCGCCATGGACAGCGGCATCCGCCCGAGGAAGCCGGCCGCGGAGAACTCCTTGGCGCCGGGGGCGGCGAAGATCGCGCGGTAGGGGCTGGCACTGGGCAAGGCAGTCTCCGCCGTGAGCAGGGTAAGGATCGTCGAGCGCTGATACAGATTACGGGCCCGCGCCCGGTTCGCGCAGGGCCGTTTCCCGCCCGTCAGAGGCGGGTGGCAGGATCGGGAGCATGCCGGATCAGTCAGTACAGCCTGCCCCCGACCCCTATGACGCACTGCTGTTGCTCTCCTTCGGCGGTCCGGAGGGCCCCGATGACGTCGTGCCGTTCCTGGAGAACGTCACGCGCGGGCGGGGCATCCCCCGCGAGCGGCTGAAAGAGGTCGGCCGGCACTACTTCCTCTTCGGCGGGGTCAGCCCGATCAACGCGCAGAACCGCGAGCTGCTGCACGCGCTGCGCAAGGACTTCGCCGAGCACGGCCTGGACCTGCCGGTCTACTGGGGCAATCGCAACTGGGCGCCGTATCTGACCGACACCCTGCGCGAGATGGCCGCCGCCGGCCACCGCCGCATCCTGGTGCTGGCCACCAGCGCCTACGCCTCGTACTCGGGCTGCCGGCAGTACCGCGAGAACCTCGCGGACGCCCTGGCCGCCCTGGAGGGCGAGGGCCTGCCGCTGCCGCGCGTGGACAAGCTGCGGCACTACTTCAACCACCCCGGCTTCGTACGGCCCATGGTGGACGCCACGCTGGCCGCCCTCGCGGAGCTGCCCGGGGACCGGCGCGCCGGGGCCCACCTCGCCTTCACCACCCACTCCATCCCGACCGCCGCCGCCGACACCTCGGGCCCGGTCGAGGCCCACACCGAGGACGGGGAGGGCGGCGCGTACGTCGCCCAGCACCTCGACGTCGCCCGGCTGATCGCGGACGCGGTGCGCGAGGAGACCGGCGTCGAGCGCCCCTGGCGGCTGGTCTACCAGTCGCGCAGCGGTGCGCCGCACATCCCCTGGCTGGAGCCGGACATCTGCGATCACCTCGAGCAGCTGCACGGCGAGGGCGCGCCCGCCGTCGTCATGGTCCCGATCGGCTTCGTCTCGGACCATATGGAGGTCAAGTACGACCTCGACACCGAGGCCACGGCCAAGGCGGCCGAGCTCGGGCTGCCGGTCTCCCGCGCTTCGACCGTCGGCGCCGACCCTCGGTTCGCCGCGTGTGTGCGCGATCTGGTGCTGGAGCGCGCGGCCACCGAGCGCTTCGCCGAGGGCCGGGCGGCGGCCGCCCCGGAGCGCTGCGCCCTGGGCGCCCTCGGCCCGAGCCATGACGTGTGCCCGGTGGGCTGCTGCCCGGCCCGGTCGCCGCGCCCCGCCGCCGCGGGCGCCGACTGAACGCGCCCGCCCTCACGCCCCGGGCTCCGGCCGGCCGCGCCCGCCGCCCCGGCCCGCCACCGCCGCTCGCCCCTCCGGGCAATCCGCTAAGGAGCACGATGACCGACCCGCTCATGACCGAACTCCTCGAGACGGCGCTGGAGGCCGCCCGCGGCGCGGGGGACCTGCTGCGCGACGGCCGCCCGGCCGACCTCGGGGTGGCGGCCACCAAGACCAGCCCGATCGACGTCGTCACCGAGATGGACATCGCCGCCGAGAAGCTGATCACCGACCTCCTCGCGCGCCGCCGCCCGCGGGACGGAGTGCTGGGGGAGGAGGGCTCCAGCAGCGAGGGCAGCAGCGGGGTGCGCTGGGTGATCGACCCGCTCGACGGCACCGTGAACTACCTCTACGGCCTTCCGTCGTGGGCGGTCAGCATCGCCGCCGAGAAGGACGGCGAGGCGGTCGTCGGGGTGGTGATCGCCCCGGTGCGCGGTGAGACCTTCCACGCGGTCCTGGGCCAGGGCGCCTGGCGGAACGGGGAGCAGGTGCACTGCCGCCCCGCGGCCCCGCTGGAGGAGTCGCTGATCGGCACCGGCTTCGGGTATGTGCGCGAGCGCCGCATCGGGCAGGCCAGGGTCCTGGGCGGGGTGCTGCCGCGGGTGCGGGACATCCGGCGCGGCGGATCGGCCGCCATCGATCTGTGCGATGTGGCCTGCGGGCGGCTCAACGGCTACTACGAGCGCGGGCTCAACCCCTGGGACTTCGCGGCCGGTGCGCTCATAGCGCGGGAGGCGGGCGCGCTCACCGGAGGGCGGCCGGGCGTCCCGGCCTCCACCGAGCTGACCATCGCCGCCGCCCCCGGTCTCTTCGAGCCGCTGCGGGGGCTTCTGGACGATCTGGGCGCCTGGCACGACTGATCCCGCCCCCGGCCCCGTCCACACACACCGAAGCGCCCCGGAGTCACGAGGACACCGGGGCGCTTCGGCGTGGTTACCGGATGTTTTCTGGATCGCCATCCGGCGGTGAAGGGGAATCGGTCACACGGTCATATGGAATCCGGATCTGGATCGGGTCCGGAATCCACAAGGATCAAGCAAACGAGGCGCTTACTTCGACGCCGTGCTCGGCGGCGAGGCGACGGAGGTCTTCCAGCTCCGACTGCTCCACGTCCACAAGAAAGTCGTCGCCCGTCTCACGGGCGCGAATGAGATCGGACTTGGTGTTCTCTATGCGCTGCAGAATGCCTGCGGTGAACGCGTCCATGTTGCGCCCCCTCGTCGTGGGTCGGTGGCACGGGGGTGTGCCGACGGCGGGTTGATCACGTGCGTGCCCCTGCCGACGGCAATGCCAGCCAGATATGCCGGGGACAGGGCGTGATCGCGGGTGTGCAGTCGTCCTCCCCACCCCGTCTTCGGGGGAAACCTCCGGACCCGAAAGAATCTGAATTCGGTGTTCCGGCCGCCGCGGGCCCCTCCGCCGCGGCCATGATCCGCACTCGGGATCCCGCGGCGACCCTCTTACCGCCGGTTTATGAGACTTCGAGGCAGGATGGAGGCGCCGAACACCCATCGAGTTTGGCGAGATCACCCCGCCCACTGCGGCAATCAAGGAAGGACCAACGACGTGCGCGTACTCGTCGTCGAGGACGAGCAGTTGCTCGCCGATGCGGTGGCCACCGGACTACGCCGGGAGGCCATGGCCGTCGACGTCGTGTATGACGGAGCCGCCGCCCTGGAGCGGATCGCCGTCAACGACTATGACGTCGTCGTCCTCGACCGGGACCTGCCCCTCGTGCACGGCGACGACGTCTGCCGCAAGATCGTCGAACTCGGCATCCCCACCCGTGTGCTGATGCTCACCGCCTCCGGCGACGTCAGCGACCGGGTGGAGGGCCTGGAGATCGGCGCGGACGACTATCTGCCCAAGCCCTTCGCCTTCAGCGAACTGATCGCGCGGGTCCGGGCGCTCGGCCGCCGGACGACCGTGGCCCTGCCGCCCGTCCTGGAGCGCGCCGGGATCAAGCTGGACCCCAACCGCCGCGAGGTGTTCCGGGACGGCAAGGAGATCCAGCTGGCGCCGAAGGAGTTCGCGGTGCTGGAGGTGCTCATGCGCAGCGAGGGCGCCGTGGTCTCCGCGGAGCAGCTGCTGGAGAAGGCATGGGACGAGAACACCGACCCGTTCACCAACGTGGTGCGGGTGACCGTGATGACCCTGCGCCGCAAGCTGGGCGAGCCCGCGGTGATCGTCACCGTCCCCGGCTCGGGCTACCGGATCTGATCGGGCATGGCGACGACTCCGACCCCGCTGCCGCCGACGGTGCCGCCCAAGCCCAGCTGGGACCCGCAGGCCGGCTCGCGCCCGAACCCCTGGCTGCGCCCCACGATCCGGATACGGCTCACCCTGCTGTACGGCGGGATGTTCCTGATCGCCGGGGTGGTGCTGCTGACGATCATCTACCTGCTGGCCGCCCAGGCCCTGCACGTCGGCAACGAGCTGCCGTTCAAGCTCGTCGGCGGCAGTGTCCAGCCGACCAACAACACCTGCCCCGAGATCATCGGCCAGAGTAGCCCCGACCAGTTCAACGCGGTCCTGAACACGTGCATGAAGGAGCAGCGCCAGCTCGCCCTCGACGGGCTGCTGCGCCGCTCCCTGATAGCCCTCCTGGGCCTGTCCGTGATCGCCTTCGCCTTCGGCTACGCGATGGCCGGGCGGGTGCTCTCGCCGCTCGGCCGGATCACCCGGACCGCGCGCCAGGTGGCGGGCTCGGACCTGTCCCGCCGGATCGAGCTGGACGGCCCGGACGACGAGCTCAAGGAGCTCGCCGACACCTTCGACGAGATGCTGGAGCGCCTGGACCGGGCGTTCACCGCCCAGCAGCGGTTCGTCGCCAACGCCTCGCACGAGCTGCGCACCCCGCTGGCGATCAACCGCACCCTGCTGGAGGTGCAGCTCTCGGACCCGCAGGCGTCCCCGGAGCTGACCCAGCTCGGCAAGACCCTGCTGGCCACCAACGAGCGCAGCGAGCAGCTCGTGGAGGGCCTGCTGCTGCTGGCCCGCAGCGACAACGAGATCGTCGACCGCAAGCCGGTGGACCTCGCCGAGGTGGCCTCCCAGGCGCTGGAGCAGGTGCGGGCGGAGGCGGAGGACAAGGGCGTGGAACTGCGCGGACAGCGCGCCCCCGCGGTGGTCCAGGGCAACGGGGTGCTGCTGGAGCGGATCGCGCTGAACCTGGTCCAGAACGCGGTGCGCTACAACGTGGCCCGGGACGGCTGGGTGGAGGTCACCACCGAGAGCCGGCAGGGCCAGGCCGTGCTGGTGGTCGCGAACACCGGCCCGGTGGTCCCCGCCTACGAGATGGACAACATCTTCGAGCCCTTCCGCAGGCTCCGCACCGAGCGCACCGGAAGCGACAAGGGCGTCGGCCTCGGGCTGTCGATCGCGCGCTCCGTGGCGCGCGCCCACGGCGGCCGCATCGCGGCGGAGCCGCGCGAGGGAGGTGGCCTGGTGATACGGGTGGTGCTGCCGGTGTGACGTCGGAGAGCGCGCGGCCGGGGACCCGCCGGGATGTGTTCGCTTTGGGCGGAATTTTCGGGATCCGCCCACCCGGGGTAGGGTGTGTGATCGATCACATGGGCGATTTTCCGGCCATATACTCTGCGTGATCGTCGCGGTTGACAGAAAGCCGGGAAAATCCGGGTTTTCAGGGGCCGTGATCACGGGAAGTACACGTCATGGCGCATGTGAGTGCGACATTCGGACCGTGTACGGTCCCGATGGCCATCCAACCCGATCACCTCTTCAGGGGTGCGGTTGGGTGTCGATTGAGTAACAGACCTTGATGTGAGGCAAAATCTCCGCCTCGGGTCGGGCACAAGTCCGGCCTCTCACGCGTTACGTGCGCTGGAGACACCACAGACACCCAGAGGGGGAGACAGACATGGCAACGGATTACGACACCCCACGCAAGACCGACGATGACGTCAACGAGGACAGCATCGAGGAACTGAAGGCCCGGCGGAACGACAAGTCCGCGTCCACCGTCGACGTGGATGAGTTCGAGCAGGCCGAGGGCCTGGAGCTGCCCGGTGCGGACCTCTCCAACGAGGAGTTGTCCGTCCGGGTCCTGCCCCGCCAGGCCGACGAGTTCACCTGCATGAGCTGCTTCCTTGTGCACCACCGCAGCCAGCTGGCCGCCGAGACCAAGAACGGCCAGCCGATCTGCCGCGACTGCGCGGCCTGAGCCGCGGGGTCGGCGTGGAGGTGGAACACGACGACATGGACGAGACCGAGCGGGGCCGGATGGCCTCGCTCGCGACCTCTGTCGGCCGTGGCGTGCGACGAGGCGGTGAGCGCGCGAGAGCGGGGGTCTACGCGGTCGCCGACCGGATCATCGCGAACGCTCCACGTATTCCCGTCCGCGATCTCGCGACGCTGCGCAAGCAGTTCCCGGGGCTGGGCCCCGAAGAGCTCGCGGACAAGCTGGTGGCCGGTGCCGCGGGCGGCACCGCCACAGTGGGCGCGGGCGTCGGTGCCGCGGCGATGCTGCCGGCCCCGCCCGCCATGCCCACCGAGCTGGCCGCCGAGATCATCGGCGTGGCCTCCATAGAGTTCAAGCTGATCGCCGAGCTGCACGAGGTCTACGGCGTGCGTGCGCCCGGCTCCACGCGTCAGCGCGCCGTCGCCTATCTCGGCGCCTGGGCCGAGGAGCGCGGTATCGACGTCGGCCAGCCGGCGACCGTCAACGCGGCTCTCGGCGTCCAGATGAAGCGCGAGCTGCGGCAGCAGGTCCTCAGACGCGGCTTCCGGAACATGCCGTCCCTGGCGCCCTTCATGGTCGGCGCGGCCGTGGGAGCCGCGATGAACCGGCGCGACACCAAGAAGCTCGCGCGCAAGGTCCGCAAGGATCTGCGGGCCAAGCAGATCCCCTGGGACCTCCCCGTAGCCCTGGAGAAATGAGCTCCCCGCGCGCCCCCGTCACGCCGGGCGCACGGCCGTGAGCGCGGCGGCGAGCGCCTCCGGATTCCGTGTGGACACATACACATACGGTGTCGGGTCCTCCGGATCGGTGACAGCCACCCGCAGCGCGGTCGGGATGTAGCTGCGCAGCAGCATGAACGCCCGCGGATCGGCCTTGTAGGTCCGCCAGGCGGCCGCCTCGGTGGCGTCCAGCACCTGCGGGGTCCCCAGCGCCGACACCGGGATCTTCGCCTCTCCGGCGACCAGCGAGTCCGCCACCACGCGCACCCGCGCCGAGCCGTACGAACTCACCGCCACACAGGCCAGTGCCGCCCCGCCGATCAGCCCGCCGAGCATCGGCAGGGTGCCGAACGGCAGCATGATCAACCCCACCGAGACCCCGATCAGGACGGCGATGAACCACCAGGAACGGGGCGCGCTGAGGCGTTCTTCGTAAGGCTGCATGCGTATCAGCTTGGCATGGCCGCCGACCCCGGTTGTTCTCGCGGGTAAGGTCAGCCGTTGTGAGTGGACGAACGACAGGGCTGACGCCGCCGGAGGGCGCCACGGCACCCGTGCGCCACCCCGACGCGCCCGCGCCCGGGGAGACCCTCGGCGCGCACTACGACCAGTGCTTCGGCTGCGGCGACCGGGCGGGGGGCCTGGGGCTGACCACACGGGCGGGCGAGGGCGTGAGCGTCACCGCCGAGTTCACCGTGCGCACCGGCCATCAGGGCGCGCCGGGCCTGGCCCACGGCGGGGTGCTGGCCGCGGCGCTGGACGAGACGCTCGGGTCGCTCAACTGGCTCCAGCGGGTGATCGCGGTGACCGGGCGGCTGGAGACGGACTTCGTACGGCCCGTGCCGGTCGGCGCCGAGCTCCACCTGGAGGCACGGGTGACCGCCGTGCACGGCCGCAAGATCTACTGCTCGGCCACGGGCCGGATCGACGCCCCCGACGGCCCCGTCGCGGTGCGGGCGCAGGCCCTCTTCATAGAGGTGCGGGTCGACCACTTCATCGAGAACGGCCGGGCGGAGGAGATCGACGCGGCGCTCGCCGACCCGGATCAGGTGAAGGTCGCGCGCGCTTTCGAGGTGAACCCATGAGCCCGCTGCCCGTCGACGTGCTGATCCGCAGGGTGGACCCCGAGGTGCCGGTCCCCGGCTACGCCCACCCCGGCGACGCGGGGGCCGACCTGGTCACCACCGAGCCCGCGGAGCTGGCCCCCGGAGAGCGCGCGGTTCTGCCCACCGGAGTGTCTATCGCGCTCCCGGAGGGGTATGCCGCCTTCGTGCATCCACGGTCCGGACTCGCCGCGCGCTGCGGCGTCGCCATGGTGAATGCCCCGGGGACCATCGATGCCGGGTACCGTGGAGAGATCAAGGTGATCGTGGTCAATCTGGACCCGCGCGAGAGCGTGCGGTTCGAGCGCTTCGACCGGATCGCCCAATTGGTCGTCCAGCAGGTCGAGAAGGTGCGCTTCCAGGAGGTGGCGGAGCTTCCCGGGTCGGCGCGGGCCGAAGGGGGCTTCGGGTCCACCGGCGGTCATGCCGCCGTGGACGGCACAACGGGTGGGAATGGATACGCTTCGGTCGGTTCCGACCGGGAAGGACGATGACGTGTTCGGACGTCGCCGCAAGCGCAGCAAGGAGGACGTCGAGTCGCTCGACGTGACCTCCGACGAGTTGGCCGAGGACGCGGAGGACGCGGACGGCGCTGAGGACACCGCCGCACCCGTGGAGGGCGGGCGGGTGAGCCTGCCGCCGGCCCCGCGCCCCGAGGGCCCCTGGGACGTGTCCGAGGTGCGTGAGCCCGGCGAGGGCCGGGTGGACCTCGGCGGGCTGTTCGTGCCCGGCGTGGAGGGCATGGAGCTGCGGGTGGAGGTCGCGGGGGACGCGATCGTCGCCGCGACCGTGGTGCTGCGGGACAGCGCCGTGCAGCTCCAGGGGTTCGCCGCGCCCAAGAAGGAAGGCATCTGGGGCGAGGTGCGCGACGAGATCGCCACCGGCATCACCCAGCAGGGCGGGATCGTGGACGAGGTCGAGGGCCCGCTCGGCTGGGAGCTGCGTGCCCAGGTGCCGGTGCAGCTCCCGGACGGCAAGAACGGTGTGCAGGTGGTCCGCTTCGTCGGCGTGGACGGGCCCCGCTGGTTCCTGCGCGGCGTGATCTCCGGGCAGGGCGCGGTGCAGCCCGAGACCGGCAGCCTCCTGGAAGCGATCTTCCGGGACACGGTCGTGGTGCGCGGCGATGGCCCGATGGCCCCGCGCGACCCGATCGTCCTCAAGCTGCCGGACGACGCGCAGATGGTGCCCGACGGGGTGCAGCAGGACGAGGCGCAGGGCTCGCGGTTCGCGGGTGGCGCCGACCGGCTCCAGCGCGGCCCGGAGATCTCCGAGGTGCGCTGAGCCGCCCTCGCTCGCGGCAGCTCGCGTACGTCTGCTCGCGCACGGCGGAGAGCCAAGGCCCGGAAGGGGCCCGGGGCAGGGCCCCCGGGCCCCTTCGGCATGTCCCGGAGCCTTCCCTTCGGGTTTTCGGGATTTTCCCGGGAGCCGTTGAACACACCCGCCGTACTGGCCGTACTCATGGGCGCGAGACCTTGTGACGCTCCGAGGGGGAGAGGGCGCGTCGCGAGACACACCCCCTGTCCGACCTCAACGAGGTGAGTGATCAGATGTCGCGTGGCCTTCCGTTACTGCACCGCCGGAGAATCCTGGTCTCCGGGGCGATCGGCGGTATCACGTGTGCGGCCGTCGCGGTGGGAGCCGCCATGGCCGGTCAGGACGGCGGCGGCGACGCCGGTGCGTCGACCAAGGCGGCCTCGACCATCAGCTGCCCCGCCGTCGCCGGTTCCCTCCCGGAGATCCCGGCGGAGGCCCAGGCCGAGGTGGACCGCAACCTCGCCCTGCTGGACACCCAGCTGGCGGAGGCCAATAAGCGGCTCAGCACCAGCCAGGGCGAGGGCGGCCCCAACTTCGTGCAGAACGCCATCCTCGGCCCGCTGGCGGACAAGCGGAAGTCCACCCTGGACCGCATCGCGATCTCCATAGGACGGCACGCCGAGAAGCCGGCGGGGCTGGACGCGCTCGCCGAGTGCACGCTGTCGGACGCCGGGGCGGGAGCGGGCTCCGACACCGGCGCGGGCGGCGAGGCGGGCGGCGCCGCGAGCCCGACCGCCGCCGCGTCCCAGCCCGCGGACGAGCAGGGTGGCGGAGCCGACCAGGGTGGCGGAGCCGACCAGGGCGGAGGAGCCGAGCAGGGCGGCGGCGGGGCCGGCGCGGGCTCCGGCCAGACGATCAGCTGCCCCGATGTCGCCTCCGAGATCGGCGACGTGCCGGCCGCCGCCCAGGCCGAGGTGGACCGCAATATCGCGCTGCTCCAGACCCAGCTCGACGAGGCCAACAAGCGGCTGGCCTCCTCCGCGGGCGAGGGCGGCCCCAACTTCGTGCAGAACGCCATCCTCGGCCCGCTGAAGGACAAGCGCGCCTCCACGATCGACCGCATCGAACTCTCATTCTCCCGCCAGGGCTCGACCGCCCCCTCCGGTCTTGACGCCTTGGCGGGCTGCTCGCTCGCGTCCGGCTGAGCCGACGGCGTAAGGCCCGGCCCGATGTGAGCGTCTACCGGTGGGCCGTACTCTTCTCTGCGGAGTACGGCCCACCGGCTTTTTCCCGGGGTTTGCCCCGAGGTGTTCGGGCGCCGCGCGTCAGAGACGCGTCAAGAGGGCGCCGCCGGCCGTAAGGGAGGCGTCAAGGGACGGCCGGTCCGGCCGGGGGCGGGGTTTGCTCGACGGGTATCGCCCGCCGGAAGCTCGCCGAGCGCTCAGGCGCCGTCCAACAGGGAAAATAGGGGCATGGGACGCGGAAAGTTGCGGATCTACCTCGGTGCGGCACCGGGCGTCGGCAAGACCTACGCGATGCTGTCCGAGGGGCACCGCCGGGTCGAGCGGGGCACGGACCTCGTGGTCGGCTTCGTGGAGCACCACGGCCGCCGGCGCACCCAGGTGATGATGCACGGGCTCGAGGAGGTGCCCCGCCGGGAGGTGGAGTACCGGGGGTCCACCTTCGGCGAGATGGACGTGGACGCGGTGCTGGCGCGCCGCCCCGCCGTCGCGCTCGTCGACGAGCTCGCCCACACCAACGTCCCCGGCTGCCGGAACGAGAAGCGCTGGCAGGACGTCGAGGAGCTGCTGCGGGCGGGCATCGACGTCGTCTCCACCGTCAACATCCAGCACCTGGAGTCGCTGGGGGACGTGGTGGAGTCGATCACGGGGGTACGCCAGCGGGAGACCGTCCCGGACGAGGTGGTGCGCCGGGCCGACCAGATCGAGCTGGTCGACATGTCGCCCCAGGCGCTGCGCCGCCGTATGGCGCACGGCAACATCTACGCGCCCGACAAGGTCGACGCCGCGCTGTCGAACTACTTCCGGCCCGGGAACCTGACCGCGCTGCGCGAGCTGGCCCTGCTGTGGACCGCCGACCGGGTGGACGAATACCTCCAGCAGTACCGCGACGAGCACTCCATCCGCTCCACCTGGCAGGCGCGTGAGCGCATCGTCGTCGGGCTGACCGGCGGCCCGGAGGGGCGGACGCTGATCCGCCGGGCGGCCCGGATGGCGGCCAAGGGCTCCGGCAGCGAGATCCTCGCCGTCTACATCGCCCGCAGCGACGGTCTGACCTCGGCCTCTCCCAAGGAGCTGGCGGTCCAGCGCACCCTCGTCGAAGACCTCGGGGGCACCTTCCACCACGTCATAGGGGAGGACATCCCCAGGGCGCTGCTGGAGTTCGCCCGCGGGGTCAACGCGACCCAGGTCGTGCTCGGCTCCAGCCGCCGCAAGACCTGGCAGTACGTGTTCGGACCCGGGGTGGGCGCCACCGTCGCCCGGGAGTCCGGACCGGACCTGGACGTCCACATCGTCACCCATGACGAGGTCGCCAAGGGCCGCGGGCTGCCGGTCGCGCGCGGCGCCCGGCTCGGCCGGTCCCGGCTGATCGCGGGCTGGGTGGTCGGGGTGGCCGGACCGGCCCTGCTGACGCTGCTGCTCACCGCCACCGGTGCCACCCTCGCCTCGGAGGCGGGGCCCGGTTTCGCCAACGAGGTGCTGCTCTTCCTGTTCCTCAATGTGCTGGCCGCCCTGCTGGGCGGCATGGTGCCCGCCCTCGCCTCGGCGGCCGTCGGATCGCTGCTGCTCAACTACTACTTCACGCCACCCACCCACACCCTCACCATCGCCGACCCCGAGAACATCGTCGCCATAGCGATCTTCGTGGCGGTGGCCGTCTGCGTGGCCTCCGTGGTCGATCTCGCCGCCCGCCGCACCCATCAGGCCGCCCGGCTGCGCGCCGAGTCCGAAATACTCTCCTTCCTCGCGGGCAGCGTGCTGCGCGGCGAGACCAGCCTGGAGGCGCTGCTGGAGCGGGTCCGCGAGACGTTCGCCATGGACTCCGTCGCGCTGCTGGAGCGGGAGAGCGATGTCGCCCCCTGGACCTGCGCGGGCAGCGTCGGCGGCCACGGCGGCACTCCGCCGCCCGAGCGGCCCGAGGACGCCGAGGTGGACATGCCGGTCGGCGACCATATGGCGCTCGCGCTCTCCGGCCGGGTCCTGCCCGCCGAGGACCGCCGGGTGCTCGCCGCCTTCGCCGCCCAGGCGGCCGTCGTCCTCGACCGGCAGCGGCTGGCCCAGGAGGCCGGGCAGGCCCGTGAGCTGGCCGAGGGGAACCGCATCCGCACCGCGCTGCTCGCCGCCGTCAGCCACGATCTGCGCACCCCGCTCGCGGCCATCAAGGCGGCCGTGAGCTCCCTGCGCTCCGACGACGTGGCCTGGTCGGCGGAGGACGAGGCCGAGCTGCTGGAGGGCATCGAGAGCGGCGCCGACCGGCTGGACCACCTGGTGGGCAACCTCTTGGACATCTCCCGGCTCCAGACCGGCACCGTCACCCCGCTCATCCGGGAGATCGACCTGGACGAGGTCGTGCCGATGGCGCTCGTCGGCGTCCCCGAGGCCGACGTCGCCCTCGACATCCCCGAGGAGCTGCCGATGGTCGCGGTCGACCCCGGGCTGCTGGAGCGCGCCGTCGCCAACATCGTGGAGAACGCGGTGAAGTACAGCCCGCAGGACCGCCCCGTGCTGGTCTCCGCGAGCGCCCTCGGCGACCGGGTGGAGCTGCGCGTGGCCGACGGCGGGCCGGGCGTGCCGGACAGCGAGAAGGACCGTATCTTCGAGCCCTTCCAGCGGTACGGGGACGCCCCGCGCGGCGCCGGGGTCGGCCTCGGGCTCGCCGTCGCCCGCGGCTTCGCCGAGGCCATGGGCGGGCGGCTGACCGCCGAGGACACCCCCGGCGGCGGGATGACCATGGTGCTCACGCTGCGTGTCGCCCGCGACCGCCCGCCGGCCGCCCCCGCCCTCCCGGTCCAGGTCGGCTCCATGTCAGGCACAACGATGCGGAAAGGCAGGCCCGCCGGATGAACCGGGTGCTCGTGGTGGACGACGAGCCGCAGATCGTGCGCGCCCTCGTGATCAACCTGAAGGCGCGCAAGTACGAGGTGGAGGCGGCCTCGGACGGCGCCACCGCGCTCCGGCTCGCCGCCGCCCGCCATCCCGATGTGATCGTGCTCGACCTCGGCCTGCCCGATATGGACGGGGTGGAGGTGATCAGGGGGCTCCGGGGCTGGACCCGGGTGCCGATCCTGGTGCTCTCCGCCCGTCAGACCTCGGACGAGAAGGTCGAGGCGCTCGACGCGGGGGCGGACGACTACGTCACCAAGCCGTTCGGCATGGACGAGCTGCTCGCCCGGCTGCGCGCGGCCGTCCGCCGCGCCGAGCCCGTCGGGCAGCCGGAGGACTCGGTGGTGGTGGAGACCGACGCGTTCACCGTCGACCTGGCCGCGAAGAAGGCCCACCGCGACGGCCGCGATGTGCGGCTGACCCCCACCGAATGGCATCTGCTGGAGGTCCTGGTGCGCAACGCCGGCCGCCTGGTCAGCCAGAAGCAGCTGCTCCAGGAGGTCTGGGGTCCCTCGTACGGCACCGAGAGCAACTACCTGCGGGTGTACATGGCGCAGCTGCGCCGCAAGCTGGAGGCCGACCCCTCCCATCCGCGGCACTTCATCACGGAACCCGGCATGGGGTACCGGTTCGAGCGGTGAGGGCGCGAGGTGGGTGTCCGGCCGGGGGTCCGGGGGTTGCCCCCGGGGGATGCCGCATCACGGAACCCGGCATGGGGTACCGGTTCGAGCGGTGAGGCCGCGAGGTGGGTGTCCGGCCGGGGGTCCGGGGGTTGCCCCCGGGGGATGCCGCATCACGGAACCGGGCATGGGGTACCGGTTCGAGCGATGAGCGCGGGGACGGCGTTTCGGTGATGGCTCACCGGTACGCTGGCCGTATGAGTTCCGTACGCCACCCCTCCGACGGGGCCGACAGGGGAGACAGGCCGGCCGGCCGGTTCCGGCGGATGCTGGACCGGCTGTCGAGCTCCCAGGAGGAACTGCACTCCGCCGAGTTGCAGCAGGACGCGGAGGCCGCGGGCTGTACCAAGATCGGCGACTGCGGTGACCGCCAGATCGTCAAGGTGACGGGCACGCTGCGCACGGTGACCCTCAGACCGCGGGCCGGAGTTCCCGCACTGGAGGCGGAGCTCTTCGACGGCACCGCCGCGCTGGACGTGGTGTGGCTGGGCCGTCGCTCCATCATCGGGATAGAACCGGGGCGCAAGCTGATCGCCTCGGGCCGGATCTCCATGAGCCATGGGCGCCGGGTGCTGTTCAATCCGAAGTACGAACTCCGACCGCTCGGACAGGAGTAGCCGGTGACGCCAGACGACAAGACGCCCCCGACCGGGCACCGACGCACCGCCGCCGACAGCAGGGCGGCGGCGGACACCGCGCTCCTGGAGGCGTTCGGCGGGGTGCGGGGCATGGTGGACACCACCGTCCCCGGTCTGGTCTTCGTCCTGCTGTACACGATCAAGCGGGACATCCACCTGGCCGCGATCGCCGCGCTCGGCCTCACCGTGCTGCTCGGGCTCGCCCGGCTGGTGCGCAAGGAGACGCTGAAGCACGCCTTCAGCGGCGTCTTCGGGGTCGCGTTCGGCGCGATCTTCGCGATGATGTCCGGCGACGCGAAGAACTTCTATCTGCCGGGCATGCTCTACACCCTGGGCTTGGCGATCGCCTACATCCTCTCGGCGATCTTCCGCTTCCCGCTGATCGGGGTGCTGCTCGGGCCGATGCTGAAGGAGAACCTCTCCTGGCGCACCCGCAACCCCGGCCGGTTCCGCGCCTACACCCGGTCCACCTGGGCGTGGGGGCTGATCCTGCTGGCCAAGTCGGCCGTGCTGTTCCCGCTCTACTGGTGGGGGGACGCCACCCAGCTCGGCTGGGTCAAGGTCGCGCTCGGGATTCCGCCGTTCCTGCTCTGCGTCTATCTGACCTGGATCTTCCTGGCCAAGGCCCCGCCGCCGATCGACGTCATCGCGGAGATGGAGGCGGAGGAGAAGGCCGAGCGGGACCGGGAGCGGGCGAAGGCCGAGGCCGACAAGGTCGCCGATCCGCTGCTCTCGGAGTGGACCGGCCAGATCGTGTCCGAGGCCCGTACCGAATCCGCCGACCGGCAGCCGCCCCGGCACTGAGGCCCGCCGCCCTGGGCTCCCGAGCCGGGAGCCCAGGGCGGGAGTTCACGGCCTAACCGGCGGCGTCCTGGCGCTGGACGGACAGCAGTTGCTCGAGCTGCTCCTCGCGCGCCTGCGCCGCGACGAACAGCAGCTCGTCCCCGGCCTCCAGCACATCGTCCTTGTTCGGGGTCAGCACGCGGGTGCCGCGGATGATGGTGACCAGCGTGGTGTCCTCCGGCCACTCCACATCGCCGACCCGGGTGCCCACCAGCGCCGCCTCCGGCGGCAGCGTCAGCTCCACCAGGTTGGCGTCGCCGTGGCTGAAGCGGAGCAGCCGCACCAGATCGCCGACGCTCACCGCCTCCTCGACCAGCGCCGACATCAGACGCGGGGTGGAGACGGCCACATCGACGCCCCACGCCTCGTTGAAGAGCCACTCGTTCTTGGGGTTGTTGACCCGGGCGACCACCCGGGGCACCCCGTACTCGGTCTTGGCGAGCAGCGAGACGACGAGGTTGACCTTGTCGTCACCGGTGGCCGCGATGACCACGTTGCAGCGCTGCAGCGCGGCCTCGTCCAGCGAGGTGATCTCGCACGCGTCGGCCAGCAGCCACTCGGCCTGCGGAACCCGCTCCACCGAGATGGCGGTCGGCGCCTTGTCGATGAGGAGCACCTCGTGCCCGTTCTCCAGCAGCTCGCTCGCGATGGAACGCCCCACGGCGCCCGCACCGGCAATGGCAACTCTCATCGCCCGGCCTCCTCGGGACCCTTTTCAAAGGCCGCCTCGACCTTCTCGACCTCGTCGGTGCGCATCATCACATGCACCAGGTCGCCCTCCTGGAGCACCGTCTCGGAGGTCGGCAGCATCGCCTCGCCGAGCCGGGTGAGGAACGCGACGCGCACGCCGGTCTCCTCCTGGAGCTTGCTGACCTTGTGGCCCACCCACGAGGGGGAGATGTGCACCTCGGCCAGCTGGACCCCGCCACTGGGGTCCCGCCACAGCGGCTCAGCGCCGGACGGCAGCAGCCGCCGCAGCATCTGGTCGGCGGTCCAGCGCACCGTGGCCACGGTCGGGATGCCGAGGCGCTGATAGACCTCGGCGCGGCGGGGGTCGTAGATCCGGGCCGCCACGTTCTCCACGCCGAACATCTCGCGGGCCACCCGGGCCGCGATGATGTTGGAGTTGTCGCCGCTGCTGACCGCGGCGAAGGCCCCGGCCTCCTCGATGCCCGCCTCGCGCAGGGTGTCCTGGTCGAAGCCGACGCCGGTCACCCGGCGCCCGCCGAAGCCCGCGCCGAGGCGGCGGAAGGCGGTGGGGTCCTGGTCGACGACCGCGACCGTGTGCCCCTGTTGCTCCAGGGTCTGGGCGAGGGCCGCGCCCACCCGGCCACAGCCCATGATCACGATATGCATGCGTCCTACCCCGCACTCCTGATGACCGTGCCGACCTGCGCAAACACCCTGCTCACATCTTCCTTCCAGGACCTACGGGGCGACAGCGGGGCGGGACCCCGATGCCGGTGCCCGGGGACGACGGGAGTCGGCCGCCGCGGCACCTGTCCCCACCGTATCCGTACCGGCGGCCCGCTCCCCCGTCCGCGCGCGACGGTCCGGAAATGAAGGTGGTGACGTATGACATAGCGGGAAAGTTCCCACGGTGATCCGTGATGGGGGGAGGTGGCCGGAGGTGATCGCGGACACGCCGGGAGGAAAGAGGTAACGATCATTTCCGGTTGCGGATGCCCGGTGAAAGGGCTGTCGGTGATCAGCCGCGACCACTACGGTGGGCCCGGGTTACGGCGCTCCTCAGGTGGTCGCGACCCTTCATCTTCGCCTGAAATCCCGGATCTTCACCGAAACCACATGACAAATGCCCAGTCATTCGGGCTGGTTCGAACTTTGTCACGGGTGTCGGACGCTAGGTCACGACATGGCTAAGATGATCGTCGTATTCCGTTTCCGGACGGGACATCAGGGCTCTGAACGTTCCTTCCGCGCCCGCGTTTCTCCTGCACGAGGTTCCTGATGACTGATCACATATCGGAGGCGGTGAGCTGGTGTCTGGCCGTCGGGCTTCTCGTCGTCCTGGTGCTTCTGATCCGCCAGCGGCAGATCACCGCCGGAGTCCGCAGGCGCAACGCCACGCTCGAGGACAGCCTGCTCGCCCGTGACGAGGAGGTGCGCCACCTCGTCGACGTACGCCTCCCCTCGATCGCCGACGCGCTGAGCCAGCCCGGCCCGCTGCCGGGCCTGCGCGACGAGAAGCTGGCCGGTACGGCCTTCGCGCAGAGTCTGCACGCCGTCATGGAGCAGTTCACCCGGACGGTGGACAAGGCGCAGACGCGCGCCGACGCCTCCGCCAAGGCGGCGCTCAAGGCGTCCATGCGAGCCGTCCAGGGACTCGCCAACGAACAGCAGGTCTCCATCTCCGAGATGCAGGAGCGGCACGACAACCCCGATGTGCTGCGGGACCTGCTGGAGATCGACCACGCCAACGCCCAGTTCGGCCGGCGCGCCCAGGCCATCGCCGTGCTCTGCGGCTCCTGGCCCGGCCGGCAGCGGCTGGCCTCCTCGCTGACCGACGTGGTCCGCGGTGCCAAGTCGCGCATCCGCGACTACCAGCGGGTTCAGGTGCACACACTGATCGACGTCGCCGTGGTGAGCCGGGCCGTGGAGCCCGCCGTGCTCGCGGTCGCCGAGCTGCTGGACAACGCCGCCCGCCACTCGCAGCCCAACACCTCCGTGGAGGTCAGCCTCCAGCCGGTGCACAACGGTGCCTGCATCGTGATCGACGACGCCGGTGTGGGCATGGACGGCCTGGAGGTCCAGCGGGCCGCCAACCTGCTCTCCGGCCAGCGTGCCGTGGACGTCTCCCGGCTCGGCGACCCGCCGCAGTTCGGCTTCGCCGTGGTGGGCCTGCTGGCCGCGCGGTACGGCTTCAGCGTCTCGGTGGACACCCGGTCCCCGTACGGCGGTGTGCGCGCCGTGCTGTTCCTGCCGACCGAGCTGCTCACCCACATCGACCCCGACGAGCGGCCGGGCACCGTCGGGCAGGACCCCGAGGGCGCCGAGCCGCTGCACACCCTGCCCTCCCGCCGGACCCGTCCCCCCAGAAGGGCGCCGCACGCGCCGACCGCCCCGGCCCAGGCGCGGGAGCCGTCCCCGATCCCGCACCAGGCCCCGGGGCCGCACCAGGCCCCGATCCCGCACCAGGCCCAGCCTCCGGCACCGGGCCCGGCGGCGCCCGCCCCGGAACCGGCACCCGCCCCGGCGCCCCAGCCGTCCCCCGACGGCGAGGGCACGCGTGTGTACGGCACCACGGCGGGCGGTCTGCCCAAGCGCCGCCGCCGGGAGGCCGCGGCCACCCCGCCGCCCGGCGACTGGACCACGGGCGCCGGGCAGACCGGCGCCGCCGACCCCGACACGGGCGCGTTCCGCGTGCGGTCGGCGAAGGAAACCGCTTCGCGGATGGGCGCTTTCGCCCGCGGCACCCGCTCCGGCCGTTCCGCCACCCAGGACTCCGCCCCTCACCATGACGAAGGGAATCGCCAGGCATGAACGACCATCTCAACAACGAGCTCGGCTGGATGCTCGACGAGGTCGTCAAGATGCCGGAGGCGCGGCACGCGATCCTGCTCTCCGCGGACGGGATGCTCCGGGCACACTCCCAGGGCATCGCGCGCGACGAGGCCGAGCGCCAGGCCGCCGCACTCTCCGGGCTGCAATCGATCAGCCGCTCCACCTCCGAGTTCTGTGATCCGCACGAGACGCCCTGGCAGCAGACGCTCGTCGAGTTCGTCGGCGGGTACGTCTTCCTGATCGCCGCCGGGCCCGGTGCGTATCTGGCGGTCTCGGCCACCGAGGCCGTGGACATGGAGGCGGTCAGCTACCGGATGCAGAAACTCGTCGACCGGCTCGGCAAGGAGCTCACCAGCCCGCCGCGGCAGGGCCTCCCGCGGCAGGGGATCGGCAGCCACGCATGAGCCCGGGGAGGCGCGAACGAGGATTGGTACGGCCGTATGTCGTGACCGACGGCCGTGCCTACCCGACTCGTAACACCTTCGACCTGGTGACCCTGGTCATGGCCCATCCCGACCGGCCGCTCACCGGGCTCAGCCCGGAGAAGCGGCGGGTGATGGAGCTGTGTCTGGGCGGCGCGCTCTCGGTGGCCGAGGTCGCCGGGTATCTGGAGCTGCCCGTCAGCGTCACCAAGGTCCTGCTCGGCGACCTCGTGGACAGCGGCCACATCAGCGCGCGGGCCCCCATCCCGCCCGCCGAACTCCCCGAGGTCCAGCTCCTCCAGGAGGTGCTCGATGGACTCCGCGCTCGCCTCTGACCAGGCGGCCTATCTCCCGGCCACGGTGCGGGTGGCGGCGAAGATCCTGGTCGTCGGGCACTTCGCCGTCGGCAAGACGACCTATGTGAACTCGCTGTCCGAGATCCGGCCGCTGCGCACCGAGGAGACGATGACCGAGGCCGGTGCGCTCACCGACGATCTGCGGGGCATCGAGGACAAGACGACCACCACCGTCGCCATGGACTTCGGCCGGCTCACCCTCAGCGAGTCCCTGGTGCTCTATCTGTTCGGCACGCCGGGGCAGCAGCGCTTCACCCGGCTGTGGCGGGACATGACGCTCGGGGCGCTGGGCGCGCTCGTGCTGGCCGACACCCGGCGGCTGGAGCAGTCCTTCCCGGTGATGGCCGTCCTGGAGGAGCACGGACTGCCGTACGCCGTCGCCGTCAACCACTTCGAGGGCGCTCCCCGCTTCGCCGAGTCGGAGGTCCGGGAGGCCCTCGATCTGCTTCCGGAGACGCCCCTGGTGACCTGCGATGCCCGGGACCGGACCTCCTCCACCCACGCGCTGATCGCCCTCGTCCAGTACCTACAGGCCCGCCAGACCCGTAGTTCTCAGGAGATTGTGTGACCAACAGTCCAGCCGCCGGGCCCGTTCCGCCGCCCGGCTGCCCCGCGCACGCCGCCCCCGCCGAGGCCGGGAGCGCCACCGGGTCCCGCGCGGCCGTACCGATGTACGGTCCCGAGTTCGCCGCCGACCCGCACGGCGCCTATGCGCGGATGCGCGCCACCTTCGGGCCGATCGCACCGGTCGAGCTGTCGCCGGGGGTGCACGCCTCGTTGGTCACCAGCTATCAGCTCGGCCTGGAGATCCTGCGCGACACCGAGCGGTTCGCCAAGGACCCGCGCGGCTGGCGGGCGATGCAGGACGGCACCGTGGGGCCGGACAACCCGGTCGCGCCGATGATGATGTACCGGCCGAACGCGCTGTTCAGCGACGGGGAGGCACACGCCCGGCTGCGCGGGGCGATCACCGACAGCCTGGACCGGGTGGATCCGCACGCCCTGAGCGAGTACGTCGAGCGCAGCGCGGAGACGCTGATCGACGCCTTCGCCTCCCGGGGCCGGGCCGAGCTGATCACCGAATACGCGTCGGTGCTCCCGCTGCTGGTCTTCAACCAGCTCTTCGGCGCGCGCCCGGCGGACGGGCCGAAGCTGGTCGAGACGATGATGAAGCTCTTCGACAGCGGCGAGGACGCGGCGGCCGCCAACGACGAACTGCTCCGGTGGATCTCCGGCCTGGTGGCGGAAAAGCGCGAGCACCTCGCCGCCGACGTCACCTCCTGGCTGATCGCGCACCCCTCGCAGCTCGCCGACGAGGAGCTGATGCAGCAGATCATCCTGCTGATGGCGGCCGGTACCGACCCCCAGCAGAACCTGATCACCAACGCGCTGCGGCTGCTGCTGTCGGACGACCGCTTCGCCGGTGAGCTGTCCGGCGGCAGCATGCCCGTCCAGGACGCCCTGGACGAGGTGCTCTGGAACGATCCGCCGATGGCCAACTACGGCACCCGGTTCCCCCGGTACGACTGCGAGGTGGCGGGCGTACGGCTGCGCAAGGGCGACCCGGTGCTGATCAGCTACGCGGCGGCCAACCACGAGGCCGCGCTGGCCTCCGACCGCCGCTCCGGCAACCGGGCCCATCTGGCCTGGAGCGCGGGCGCCCACCGCTGCCCCGCCGAGCGGCCCGCCCGGGTGATCGCCTCCGTGGCCATCGAGCGGCTGCTGGACCGCCTGCCGGACATGGAACTGGCGGTTCCCGTCGAGCAGCTGACCTGGCGGACCGGGCCCTTCCACCGCGCCCTGGCCGCCCTGCCGGTGCGCTTCCCCGCCCAGGCGGCGGCTCCGGCCGAGCCGTACAGAGCGTCCGTGTCCAAGTCGGCCCCATTCGACGAGAGCCCTGGAGGCAGCCAGTGGAACCCCGTCCCATCGTCCTCGACCCCGCCGGCCGTGACATCGTCGGAGAGGCAGCCCGAGTCGCAGCAGGCGGCGAGGCGACGCTTGTTGAGCTTCCTGACGGCGTGGTGGCGTGGGCAATAAGCCGCCAGCGCACGCTCAAACAGCTGCTGACCGACCCCCGGGTCTCCAAGGACCCCCGACAGCACTGGCCCGCGTGGATCAACGGTGAGATCTCGCCCGAGTGGCCGCTGATCACCTGGGTCGCCGTGGAGAACATGTTCACGGCCTACGGCGGTGAGCACCGGCGGCTGCGCACCCTGGTCTCCAAGGCGTTCACCGCCCGGCGCACCGCCGCCCTGCGGCCGCGCATCGAGGAGATCTGCGCCAGGCTGCTGGACGACCTGGCCGCCGCCGGGCCGGGCGAGGTGGTCGACCTGCGCGAGGCGTACGCGTACCCGCTGCCCATCCAGGTGATCTCCGAGCTGTTCGGGCTCGAGGACGAGAACCTGCGCGAGCGGATGCGCCGGGTCGTGGACAGCATCTTCCACACCTCCGCCTCCGCGGAGGAGGTCACCGCCACCTACGGCGAGATGTACGCCGTCCTCGGCGAGCTGGTGGCCACCAAGCGCGAGAAGCCCGGCGACGACCTGACCAGCGGACTGATCGCGGTGCGGGAGGAGGGGAGCGACTCCAGGCTCAGCGAGAAGGAGCTGACCGACACCCTCGCCCTGTTCCTCTCGGCCGGTCACGAGACCACGGTCAACCTCCTGGACAACGCCATCCACGCGCTGCTCACCCGGCCCGAGCAGCTCGAGCACGTCCGGGCGGGCCGGGCCACCTGGGACGATGTGATCGAGGAGACACTGCGGCACTCCGCCCCGGTCGCCAACCTGCCGCTGCGCTACGCCGTGGAGGACATCGAGCTGGACGGCGGCGTGGTGCTGCGCAAGGGCGACGCGATCCTGGCCGCCTACGCGGCCGCCGGGCGCGACCCGGAGGTGCACGGCGAGGACGCGGCCGCCTTCGACGTCACCCGGCAGCTCAAGAGCCATCTGGCGTTCGGCCACGGCGTCCATCTGTGCGTCGGTGCCCCGCTGGGGCGGCTGGAGGCCGCCATCGCGCTCCCGGCGCTCTTCGACCGCTTCCCCGGGCTCACCCTCGCGTCCGGGCAGGACCCGCTGGAGCCGGTGGAGTCCTTCATTTCCAACGGCCACCGCACGCTGCCCGCGCGGCTGGCCTGACCGCCCGGGGGTCCGTGCTCCCGCCCGCCCCTTTCCCCGGGGTGGGCGGGTGGGCGGGGGCCGGGGCTACCCCTTACGATCCTCTGCGTGTCCAAACTGACCGACCTCCCGAAACGGATCCTGATCGGGCGGGCGCTGCGCAGCGACAAGCTGGGGGAGACCCTCCTCCCGAAACGCATCGCGCTCCCCGTCTTCGCCTCCGACCCCCTGTCCTCCGTCGCGTACGCGCCGGGGCAGGTGATGATCGTTCTGTCCGTGGCGGGTGCGTCGGCCTACCACTACAGCCCGTGGATCACGATCGCCATCATCGTGCTGATGTTCACGGTGGTCGCCTCGTACCGCCAGAACGTCCACGCGTACCCCAGCGGAGGCGGTGACTACGAGGTCGCCACCACCAACCTCGGCCCCAAGGCCGGGCTGACCGTCGCCAGCGCCCTGCTGGTCGACTACGTCCTCACGGTCGCGGTATCGATCTCCTCCGGTGTGGAGAACCTCGGCTCGGCCGTCCCCTTCTTCGTCGAGAACAAGACGCTCTGCGCGGTCGGGATCATCCTGCTGCTGACGCTCATGAACCTGCGGGGCGTACGGGAGTCGGGCAAGCTCTTCGCGATCCCCACCTACGTCTTCGTCGGCGGCGTCTTCCTGATGATCCTCTGGGGTGCCTACCGCGGGCTGGTCCTGGGCGACGACATGAAGGCCCCCACCGCGGGCTACGAGGTGCACGCCGAGCAGACCGGTCTGGCCGGCTTCGCGCTGATCTTCCTGCTGCTGCGCGCGTTCTCCGACGGCTGCGCCGCCCTGACCGGCGTCGAGGCGATCAGCAACGGCGTGCCCGCCTTCCGCAAGCCCAAGAGCCGTAACGCGGCCACGACGCTGGCGTTGATGGGCGGCCTCGCCGTGACCATGTTCGTCGGCATCATCACCCTCGCCCTGGCCACCGACGTCAAGATGGCCGAGAACCCCGCGCACGACCTGCTGAAGAATGGCACCCCGTTGGGCGCCGACTACACCCAGAACCCGGTGATCTCGCAGGTGGCGGCCGCGGTCTTCGGCGACGGCTCGTTCTTCTTCGTGGTGCTGGCCGCGGCGACCGCGCTGGTGCTGTTCCTGGCCGCCAACACCGCGTACAACGGCTTCCCGCTGCTCGGCTCGATCCTGGCCCAGGACCGCTATCTGCCCCGCCAGCTGCACACCCGCGGCGACCGGCTCGCCTTCTCCAACGGCATCGTGCTGCTGGCCTCCGCCGCCGCGGTCCTGGTCTACCTCTACGGGGCCGACTCCACCCGGCTGATCCAGCTCTACATCGTCGGTGTCTTCGTCTCGTTCACCCTCAGCCAGACCGGCATGGTGCGGCACTGGAACCGTCATCTGGCCACCGAGCGGGACCCGAACGCCCGCCGCCGCATGATCCGCGCCCGCGCGATCAACACCTTCGGGGCCTTCTTCACCGGCCTGGTGCTGGTCGTGGTGCTGCTGACGAAGTTCACCCACGGCGCCTGGGTCGCCCTGCTCGGCATGGTCATCTTCTACGTCACCATGACGGCCATCAGGCGCCACTACGACGGCGTCTCCGAGGAGCTGGCGGCGGCCACCGAACAGCTCGACGAGGAGGAGGTGCGCCCCTCCCGGGTGCACTCCATCGTCCTGGTCTCCAAGGTCCACAAGCCGACGCTGCGCGCCCTGGCCTACGCCAAGCTGATGCGCTCCCACCGGCTGGAGGCGCTGAGCATCAATGTGGACCCCGCCGAGACCAAGGCGCTCCAGACGGTGTGGCACGAGCGCGGCATAGACGTACCGCTCAAGATCCTCGACTCGCCCTACCGCGAGATCACCCGCCCGGTCATCGACTACGTCAAGAGCCTGCGCCGGGAGAGCCCGCGCGATGTGGTCTCCGTCTTCATCCCCGAGTACGTGGTCGGCCACTGGTACGAGCATCTGCTGCACAACCAGAGCGCGCTGCGGCTCAAGGGGCGGCTGCTGTTCACCCCGGGCGTCATGGTGACCTCCGTACCGTGGCAGCTCGACTCCTCCGAGCTGGCCCGGAAGCGGGCCCGCAAGCGGGCCGAGTGGAGCGCGCCGGGTGCGGTGCGGCGCGGCCCGGTGATCCCGCCCAAGCGGGAGAAGGGCGAGAAGGGGGCGAAGGGCGAGACGGGCGTCACCTCGCGGGCGGGGGGCTGAGGGGTGTCCGGGCGTTGACGGGGTGAGGTCCGGCGCGACGTAGACTGGTGGGCTGTTGTCCCACCGCGCCCCCTCACCCCTTCTGGAGCCTGAGCCCGCCATGCAAAGTGAACCCAAGGCATCGCTGGTCGGCGAGGAGTACGAGGTCGAGGTCGGCCCGGTGGCGCACGGCGGCCACTGCATCGCCCGGACCGCCGAGGGCCAGGTGCTGTTCGTCCGGCACGCGCTGCCCGGCGAGCGGGTCGTCGCCCGGGTGACCGAGGGCGAGGAGGGCGCGCGCTTCCTGCGCGCCGACGCGGTGCGGGTGCTGGACGCCTCCAAGGACCGGGTCGAGGCGCCGTGCCCGTTCGCCGGGCCCGGCAAGTGCGGCGGCTGCGACTGGCAGCACGCCGCCCCCGGCGCCCAGCGCAGGCTCAAGGCCGAGGTGATCACCGAGCAGCTGGCCCGGCTGGCCGGGCTCACCCCCGAAGAGGCGGGCTGGGACGGCACGGTCGAGCCCGCGCCCGGCGACAAGGTGGCCCGCGGCGAGGTCCCGGCCTGGCGCACCCGGGTGAGTTACGCGGTGGACGAGCAGGGCCGTCCCGGGCTGCGCCGCCACCGCTCGCACGAGGTCGAGCCGATCGACCACTGTCTGATCGCCGCCCCCGGCGTCACCGAACTCGGCGTCGAGAAGCGCGAATGGCCCCAGATCGCCACCGTGGAGGCCATCGCCGCCACCGGCTCCTCCGACCGGCAGGTTGTCCTCACCCCGCGCCCCGGCGGCCGGCTGCCGATCGTGGAGCTGGACCGGCCGGTCTCGGTGCTGCGGGTCAGCGAGTCCCGCGGCCGCGAGCGGACCCGTCTGGTGCACCGCGTCCACGGCCGCCCCTTCGTCCGCGAGCGCGCGGCGGGCCGCACCTGGCGGGTCGGCGAGGGCGGCTTCTGGCAGGTCCACTCGAAGGCGGCGGACGTCCTCGTCGAGGCCGTGATGCAGGGTCTGATGCCCCGTAAGGGAGAGATGGCCCTCGATCTGTACTGCGGTGTCGGCCTCTTCGCGGGCGCGATCGCCGAGCGGGTGGGGGAGCGCGGCGCGGTGCTGGGCATCGAGTCGAGCAAGCGCGCGGTCGAGGACGCCCGGCACAACCTCCAGGACCTGGAGCGCGTCCGCATCGAGCACGGCAAGGTCGAACAGGTGCTGCCCCGCACCGGGATCACCGAGGCCGACCTGATCGTCCTGGACCCGCCCCGCGCGGGCGCGGGCAAGGAGACGGTCACCCGGCTCGCGGCCCTGGGCGCCCGCCGTATCGCCTACGTCGCCTGCGACCCGGCGGCCCTCGCCCGCGACCTCGAGTACTTCCGCCAGGCGGGCTACGCCCCGCGCCGCACCCGCGCCTTCGACCTCTTCCCGGTGACCCACCACGTGGAGTGCGTGGCGGTGCTGGAGCCCGTGCGCGAGCAGCGCTGAGACGGAAGGCTCGGGCCCCGCGCGGCCGTTGGCGGCAGGCGGCGGCGGGCGGCGTCAGGCGGGTGGGGCCGCGGCCACGCCCGGGCCGGTCCGGGACGGGGCTCGGGTGAGGGTCCACATCATGGCGCCGCCCGCCGCGATGGCGCACAGGTGGAGGGCGATCGCGAGGCCCAGCCGCTCCGGGAGCACGACGTCGGAGGGCGAGGCGATCGCGACGTACAGGGTGAAGGGCAGTTTCCAGCCGCTCCACGCGAACAGCGAGCCCGAGCCGAGCCAGCCGAGGACCGACGGGAGCCAGCGGGGGAGCCGTCCGGGGCCCTCGCGGCCCGGGTGGGCCACGGCGAACGCGGCGACCAGCGCCCAGGTGCCGCAGATCCCGCACAGCAGGCGCCAGGTGGTGCGGCCCTCGTCGGGGTGGGCGAGGCCCGCGGTGCCGCCCGCCGCCCAGTACAGCCACATCAGGCCGACGGCGGCGCCGAGCGCCACGGCCGCCCGGCCGAGTGGTGAGGGCCCGCCGGCCCGGCCGGTGAACGCCTCCGGCCAGCGCCTGCGCAGATAGGCGGGGAGCGCGAGGGTGAGGCCCAGGCCCATGCCGATGAAGCCGAACTGGATCAGTGCGGCCTCCCAGCCGGGCATCTGCGGGTCGCTGTCGCTCCCGGACCCGGCGGTGTCCGGCTCCGACAGCAGCGAGTCGGCCACCGCGTACGGCAGCATCGAGACCAGGAACCCCGCGCCGACCCAGGCGCAGAAGACCAGGGGCACCCCGGGTAGCCGCATCCCCCACGGCCGGGCCAGCGCCAGTCCGAGGGTGATCCCGATGACCGCCATGCCGACCGTGACGGTGTTGAGCACCACCCATTCGGCGAGCCCGAACCCGGCCCCGACGGGCGCCAGTCCGAGCAGTGAGCCGACCACCCACGACACCTTGATCACGGCATAGGGGGCCATGGCGGCGGCGCCCCCGTACGCGGCCAGCCGCCCCATCCGGTCCCACCGGTCCATCG
The DNA here is from genome assembly GCF_055597465.1 of Streptomyces yongxingensis. Taxonomy (NCBI): domain Bacteria; kingdom Bacillati; phylum Actinomycetota; class Actinomycetes; order Kitasatosporales; family Streptomycetaceae; genus Streptomyces; species Streptomyces yongxingensis. The sequence goes on along the minus strand of NZ_CM145717.1, from coordinate 3,479,454 downwards.
AGCTCTCCTTCTGTGCGTTGCGATCATCTTCGCGCTCGGTGCCGGGGGCCGCGTCCCTCTCCGGGACCATCCGGCTCCGCCGCACGGGGGAGCGGGATTCGTTCCCCGGCAGGACGGGCGGGGAGCGGAAACCATGGCCGAATTCATTCCCCTGATACGGTTGAATTCTTTATCGCTCAACAAAGAAGGGGGCAATTCATGGCGGTTTTCGGACGATAGCGCAGGTCGCAATTCCCGATGCGGATGTGGTTTTTACCGACTACTGTGACGTAAGGTGCTGAAGCGGCCCGGGGGGGCCGTGCCATCACGTGATCACCGTAGGCAGCAAGGTGCCCGTGGGGGAGCGGCGTTGGCCTCAAGAGGACACCGGCGTGGCGAAGCGTGATCGTACGCATGCGCATCGGCACAAAAAGGAGGGGAAGCGATTCCGCTTAGGGGCTCGGTGCGCAGCAACCTGACAGTCGCGGCGCATGGGTGCACGCTTCACGGAAAACGGTCGTTTACTTGTTCTTTGGCCGGTGAGCGCCTTGACTCGCTGACGGTTGACCCAATCTGTGCACTCAATCTAGTGTCCAATACACTGCTACGCACGGTGCCATTCCGCTCGGGTGAATTCTCAGGGCCCGGCGGATGGCGAAGAACCGGTGCATGCCAATCGACGGGGGATTCGGGATGGGTGTGGCAATTGATCCACGTGGTGTTGATCCGCGGGGTGTTGATCCACGGGGTGGCGACGAGACGACGGAGCGGGCCGACGACCACGCGTCTCATCTGGAACAGGCGCTGTTACAGGCGCGCAAGCTGATCGAGTCCACGGTTCTGCTGCACTCGCGCAGACTGACCGCGCCCTCCCCGGTGGTGCGCACCGACGGCGCCCGGCTCGGCGACTCCCTCGCCCCGCTCATCGGCGGCGCCCGGTACTCGGTGGCCGTGACCCTCACCGGCGCGGGCGCCTTCGAGAACGCGGTGATCGAGGAGCTGGACCGCACCCCGAGCCGGGCGGTGGTCCGGGTGCTGTGCAACGTGCCGGCCGCGGAGGGCATGGCCGAGCGGCTGCGCCCGCTGACCCGGGTCCGCCCCGAAGTGCGCGTCTCGCAGAGCGAGTTGCGCGGCATCGTGGTGGTCGACGGCGCCTCGGCGCTGGTGCAGACGCAGGTCCAGGAGCCGGAGGGGCAGGTGGCCGTCGTCAACGACCTCGGCGCCGTACGGGCCCTGGAGCTCCTCTTCGCCGGTGCCTGGTCCCGGGGCCGCAAGCTGGCGGACCACCTCGGGCTCGCGCCGAGGCTGCGCACGGAGTTCGCCCGCACCGTTCTGGAGGCCCTGCGCGCCGGTCACACCGACGAGACCGCGGCGCGGGCGATCAATGTGTCGCTGCGCACCTACCGCCGTCATGTCGCGGAGATCATGCGGGAGCTGGACGCCAGCTCGCGCTTCCAGGCCGGGGCGCGCGCGGTCGAGCTCGGCCTGCTCGCCGACTGAGGGCGACGACACAACGCTGTCGGGACCGGGCCGCCACGGGGGATCGCGGCGGCCCGCTGATCCATATCTTCAGGGGGATGGTTGGCATGTCCGGCTCGCGCGAGGACGAACTCGAAAAGGCCCTGCTGGAAGCGAAGGCGCGCATCGAGTCGATGGTCGCGCTGCACCGGGACCGCAGCTCCCAGGAGCAGCTCATCACCGTGGTCGACGACGCCTACGACACGGTGCTGGAGACGGCCGAGAGCCTGGTCAAAGAGGCGCGGACCAGCATCGACATCATCCACGCCCGACGGCCGTCCCGGGCGGACCGGCTGCGGCGGCGCAGCGACCAGGTCGAGCGGGACCTGCTCTACGGCGCCCATGAGGGCGTGGCGATCCGGCTGCTGACCACGCCCACGCTGCTGGACGACGACTTCGTCCGCGAACAGCTGGGCCGGGAGTGGGCCGTGGCCATCCGGGTGGCCCATATGCCGCCGCTCCAGGCGCTCATCGTGGACGACAGCGTGGCGCTGGTGGTGGCCGAGTCGGCGGCCGGGCGGCGGGCGTCGGTGATCCGGGTGGCGGAGCTGCTGCACTCGCTGCGGATGCTCTTCGAGTCCATCTGGAAGGACGCCTTCCGGGCCGGGGAGCGGTTCGTCTTCGGGGACCGCACCCGGGCGGCGTTCGCCCGCCGCATCCTCAAGTACCTCCAGGCCGGGGTCACCGACGAGGTCGCGGCCCGCGAACTCACCGTCTCGGTGCGCACCTACCGGCGCTACGTGGCCGACATCATGTGCCAGCTCGGCGCCAACTCCCGGTTTCAGGCCGGGGTGCGCGCCGCCGAGCTGGGGCTTCTGCCGCCCACGCCGGGGGCGGAGCCGAATGGTCGCGGCTAGGCGGGGCGGGACGCCTGCGGCGGGCTGCTCCCCGCCCCGCCCCTTCCCACAACTGGGGCTCCGCCCCGGACCCCGGGGTCCAGGGGGCGAAGCCCCCTGGTCGGGGGGAGGGGAAAGAGCCGCCGGACACCCGGTAGCCGCCGTCCGGCGGGGGCGGCCTGGCAGTTTCCTGTCTCCGGCGTTGCCCGTGCCGGGGCCCTTCGATTTGGATGGGCACATCAGAGCGGGGGACCGGCGAGCCGCAGCTCCCGCCCCGTCCCGGCGGCCGGCTGCCACACCTGCGAGCCGTCGATGTGCGGGATTCCGGTGCCGCGCGGCCTCGGAGCCTCGCGCCATCCGGTGTCCGCCGTGCGGAAGGCGAATCCTCCATGAGTCACATGCCGATCGGACCGGTCTACCGGCGCGCCGACGCCGACGGGGCGGGCACGATGAGCGTCGCGTCACGGCCGCTGCCGATGAGCGGCGTCGGAGTGCTCGACAAGGCGTCCATGATCCTCAGCGTGGTCGAGCAACGCCCCTCCAGCCTCGCCCAGGTGGTGGCGATCAGCGGGCTGCCTCGCCCCACCGTCTACCGCATCGCCACCGCCCTCGAACGGCTCGAGCTGCTGAGCCGGGACGCCCACGGCCGGTTCCTGCCCGGCGCCAGGATCGGCCACGCCGCGGCCGGGCAGCCGCGCGACCGGCTGGAGCACCTCGCGGAGGGCGTGCTGGCCGATCTGCACGCGCGCACCGGGCTCAACGCCCGGGTGCACCGCCGCCGCGACGCCGTGCACATCTGCGTGGCCAGCTCGGTCGACCCGGTCACCGGGCAGGACGCGGTCCCCCTCGGCACGGCCCGGCCCGCCAAGTCCGGCCCGGTCGCCCAGGTGCTCCTGGCCTGGGAGGACCCGGACGAGCTGTACGCGGGGCTGCGCGGCGCACGCTTCAACGCGGCGCAGCTGGCCCTGATCCGGCAGCGCGGCTGGGCGCACGGGCCCGATGTGATGGTGCTGGACGAGTATGTGCTGGCCGTACCGGTCCGGGACGGCGAGGGGCGGGTCTCCGCCGCGCTCGTACTGTCGGGCCCGCGGACGAGGATGGCGAAGCTGCCCGAGCGCGGGCTGCGGAACACGGTCATCGACGCCGCGGCCGGGCTGACCGAGACGCTGCCGCGGCCGCCGGTCCGCCCCCGGCTGCGGAGCGTGCCGCCCCGATAAGACCGACACCGCCGCCGGCCGGGCCGTCGGGTGACGACCGTCCGCTGACGGACCGTCCGGTGCCGGGCCACCCGCTGACGGACCGTCCGCACCAAATCCGGCCACCGTCACGGCCTCGCCGGCGGGGGCCGCCACTCCCCGGCGCCGTCCCCGGGGCTCGGCGCGCCCGGCCCGCTCCGTCCACCTGGCGCGCCTGGGCCGCCCGGCGCGTCTGACCCGCTCGGTCCGCCGTCCGGCCCGCCTGGTCCGCCCGGCTCGCCCCGCGCGCCCGGCCCGTCTGGCCCGCTCGGTCCACCCGGCCCGCCCGACGCGTCTGACCCGCTGGGTCCATCTGGGCTGCCCGGCCCGCCTGGTCCGCCGGGCCCGTCCGGCACGCTTGACCTGCTCGGTCCGCCCGGCGTGCCTGGCCCGTCTGGCCTGCTCGGTCCGCCGCCCGGCCCGCCTGGTCCGCCCGGCCCGCCCGGCCCGTCCGGCGCGTCTGGTCCGCCTGGTCCGCCCGGCGCGTCCGGCCCGCCCCGCGCGCCCGGCGCGTCTGGCCCGCTCGGTCCACCTGGCTCGCCCGGCCCGACTCGGCTGCGCGGCTCGCCCGGCCCGCCTGGTCCGCCGGGCCCGTCCACGCTTAACCTGCTCGGTTCGCCCGGCGTGCCCGGTCCGTCTGCTGCCCCGCCGTCGGCGGCTTCCGGGTCGGGGCACGGCCGGCCCGTCAGGGCGTCGACGAATCGCTCCAGCAATTCCCCCCAGGGCGCCCCGCAGTCGCGCAGACACGCCTCCTGGTCCAGCGCGATCTGCTCCTCCAGCCGGGCCAGGAACGCCCATGGAGGCTCGGTCGCGGCCGGAGAGGTCGGGTCGTCGGTCATCGGGTGGCTCGCTGACTGGTGGGTTACGGGCATGGATACAGAGGATCTCCTGCGCATCCTGCCCCGCCCGGGCGCCGGTGATCCATCGCGACGCGGCCTCCGCCGCGCACTGGCAGCAAGCTGTTACCCCGCTCCCTCAACTCCGCTCCGGCCGCCCCGGATCCGCCTCCGGAGCCCGCCCTGGCACCTTCCTGAAAGGGACGTTGAGGCGCGGGGTGGGCCTGGTTAGAAAGGTGTCCCGGGTCCTCCCGCCCGCCGCCGAGCGGGCGGCGGAGTGCGACCCGGCGGTGGGGCCCTTCCCCGCGACCCGCCGCCGACACCTCACGGGAAGCGGGCAGCGAGCCCACCGGAGCGCGACCGGCCCCGGGAGGCGGCGGCCGGTCGCCGTCCCGGCCGAGGGAGACGCGGAGACGCGGGAGACAGCCACGAGGAGAGCGACGATGACATCGCCCGGCAGTGCCCGAACCCGGTGGTTCCGGCGGTACCCGGCGGCCGGCCGGCCGCGGGCGCGGCTGGTCTGCCTGCCCCACGCGGGCGGGACCGCGACGTTCTTCCACTCCTGGGCCGGGGCGCTGGGCCCCGACGTCGAGGTGCTGGCCACCCGGTACCCCGGCCGTCAGGAGCGGATCGCCGAACCGTGCGCGACCAGCATGGCGGAGCTCGCCGACCCGCTGGCCGCGGAACTGCTCCCCTTCCTCGACGTCCCGGTGGCCTTCTTCGGCCACAGCATGGGGGCGTCCCTCGCCTATGAACTGGCCCTGCGCCTCCAGCCGGCCCACGCGGACCGGCTGGCCGGGCTCTTCGTCTCGTCCCGCGAGGCCCCGCATCTGGTGACCCCCAAGGAGATCCACCTCGGCACCGACGACGAGCTGATCGCCGAGGTGGTGCGGCTCGGCGGCGCGGACGCCGCGCTGCTGGCCGACCCCGGGATCCGGGACATCGTGCTGCCGTCCGTACGGGCCGACTTCCGGATCGCGGGCACCTACCGGGCCGACGTCCCGCACCCCGTCGGCTGTCCGGTCGTGGCGTATGCCGGAGACCGGGACCCGGGCGCCGGGGAGAACGAGATGAAGCACTGGTCCGAGGTCGCCGGACATTCCTTCGACATGCGCGTCCTGCCCGGTGGCCATTTCTACCTGAATGCCGAGCGGGATTCCCTGACGAGCGACATCAAAAGGCGCCTGGACGAAGCAGTGTTGGCACCTTCCTGACGCAGGGCGTGCACATCGCATAACCGTACTGCGATGGTTTTGAGTGCGGGAACGCAAAAGGAGCGCCGAACGGGGGGATTCCCGCCCGGCGGCAATGACCGAGAGGTTGAATTCATCATGCCTACCCTTACCGAAGAGCGCGCTGCGAAGATCAAGGAAATCGTCTGCGAGATTCTCGAGCTGGAGGAGGACGAGGTCACCGAGACCAGTCTCTTCCGCGAGGACCACGACGCCGACTCGCTGCGCGCCATCGAGATCCTGGCCTCCCTGGAGAAGGAGTTCAAGGTCGTCATCGACCAGTCCGAGCTCGCTCGCATGGTCAACCTCAAGGGCGTCCACGAGGTCGTCGCCGAGTCAGCCGGCTGGTAATCCCGTCCGCTGTTCAAGCCGAGACTGGTTGGAGGTTTCGATGACTGCTCCCGCGCGCGACGGTTCCGCCGTCGCGGCTCACCGAGTGGTTCTTACCGGGTTTGGCGTTTTCTCCAGCATTGGAGTGGGCGCCGCCGAGTTCGCCGAAGGGCTGCGTTCCGGACGCAGCGGAGCGAAGCCGATCACCGCCTTCGACACCGAGGGGTTCGCCCACGCCAACGGCTGCGAAATCGTCGACTTCGAACCGGAGAAGTGGATACGCAATCTGGACGTGGCGGAACTCGGCCGGGCCAGTCAGTTCTCGGCAGCCGCGGCCCGCATGGCCGTCGAGGACGCGAAGCTCGACGTCGACGTACTGCGCGAGCAGCGCGGCCTCATCTCCATCGGCACCACCGACGGGGAGTCCTTCGATCTGGACCAGCTGGTGGAGAGCCAGATCGCCCACGGGCCGGAGAAGATGGACTCCACCATCGCGCGCCGCGTGCGGGCCGGCCGCCTCTCCGCGGCCGTCGCCCATGAGCTCGGGCTGACGGACGTCGAGGCGGTGACGATTCCGACGGCCTGCGCCGCGGGCAACTACGCGATCGGCTACGGCTTCGACGCCGTACGCACCGGCGAGGTGGACTTCGCCCTCTGCGGCGGCGCCGACGCCATGTGCCGCAAGACCTTCGCCGGCTTCTACCGGCTGGGCACCATCGCGCCCGAGCTGTGCCAGCCGTTCGACGTCGACCGCAAGGGCATCCTCACCGGCGAGGGCGCGGGCGTGCTCGTCCTGGAGAGCCTGGAGTCGGCGCTGGCCCGGGGCGCCCGCATCTACGCGGAGGTCCTCGGCTACGGCCTCAACTGCGACGCCTATCACCAGGTGGCCCCGAACCAGAGCAGCGTCGCCCGCTGCATGGCGCTCGCCCTGGAGAACGCCGGGGTCAAGCCCGGCGAGGTGGACCTGGTGTCCGCGCACGGCACCGGCACCAAGGCCAACGACATCACCGAGGCCCGCGCCATCCGCGAGGTCTACGGCGCGGCCCCGCCGCGGACCATCTCCATCAAGTCGATGCTCGGCCACACCATGGGCGCCGCCAGCGCCCTCGCCGCGATCGCCTGCTCGCTGGCGATCGTGCACCGCTTCATCCCGCCGACCATCAACCACACCGCCACCGACCCCGAATGCGAGGTCGACTGCGTGCCCAACCAGGCGGTCGAGGCGGATCTGCGGATCGTGCAGAACAACGGTCTCGCCTTCGGCGGCAACAACGCGGTCGTCATCCTGGGCAAGTACGAGGAGCACCGATGAGCCGCTGGCCCATCACCGGAGTCGGCGCCGTCGCCAGCGTGGGAGCCGACCCGGCGGAGATTTTCGACAGCCTCTGCCAGGGGCGCGGCGGGCTGCACAGCCTGCGCGGCTTCAACCGCGACTGGTACAACGCCGACCTGCTGTACGAGGTGGACGACCGGCCGGCGCCCGGCACCGATGTCGTGGGCCGGGCCACCGCCCTGCTCACCACGGCCATCGGGCAGGCGCTGGACGACGCCGGTCTGCCCCGGGACCTGCGCGGGGTGCCCGTGCTCATCGGCACCGGGCTGCGCGAGCTGCGCTCGCTGGAGCTGTGGTGGCGCGACGGACAGGACTTCGACGCCGCAAGCATGCACTTCGGCACCGCGCTGCGGGAGCGGTTCGGCGCCGATGACACCACCACCATCTCCAACGCCTGCTCCGCCTCGCTGTACTCGCTGGCCCTGGGCGTGGATCTGCTGGAGTTCCGGGAGGCCGACACCGTCGTGGTGGCGGGCGTGGACGTCATCACCGAGAGCATGTTCGGCCTCTCCGACCGGCTCCAGCTCGACCCGCCGGACGCGCTGCGCCCGTTCGACCGGGACCGCAAGGGCACCGTGATGGGCGAGGGCGCCGCCGCGATCGTGCTGCGCCGCGCCGACGGCGGCGGCGGGCACGGCTGGGTGCGCGGCGTGGGCGTCAACTGCGACGCCTACCACGCCACCGCGCCCGACCCCGGCGGCATCGCCCTGGCCATCAAGGACGCCCACACCCGGGCGGGCGTCAAACCGGAGGACGTGGAACTGGTGATGGTGCACGGCACGGGCACCCCGCTCAACGACGCCGCCGAGGCCACCGCGCTGCGGGAGGTGTACGGCGACCACCTGGGCCGACCCGTGATGACCGGGATCAAGTCGATGACCGGGCACACCTCCGGCGCCTCCGGCGTGCTCAGCCTCGTCGTGGCGCTGCGCGCCATGCGGGAGCACCGCGTGCCTCCGATCACCGGTCTTGACCATCCGGCCGAGGAGACCGAGGGATTCCGGCTGGTGCGCGGCACCGCCCAGCGGGCGGATGTCTCCCTCGCCCAGATCGACGCCTTCGGCTTCGGCGGCATCAACGCCGTGGCGGTAGTGGAGGCGGCCCGATGAGCGCCGTACTGACCGGAGTCGGGCTCGCGCTGCCCGGCGTCGCCACCCCGAGGGACCTGCTGGCCCCCGTGCCCGGCGGCGCGGAGCCGGTGGACCCCGCCGCCCGCATCGGCAAGAAGGGGCTGCGCTTCAAGGACCGCGCCACCCAGCTCGCGCTGGCCTGCGCGGACGAGGCGCTGACGGACGCGGGGCTGCTCGGCCCCGAGGGGCTCACGGTCCCCGGGGAGACCGTCGCCGTCCTCGTGGCCTCCAACTACGGCAACGTGGACACCGTCTGCTCGGTCGTGGACACCATCGCGGCCGAGGGGACCGCGGGCGGCGTCAGCCCCATGGACACCCCCAACGCGTCCAGCAATGTGATCGCCTCGACGCTCGCCATCAAGTACGGGCTGCGCGGCCCCAACCTGATGGTCTGCAACGGCGCCACCTCCGGCCTGGACGCGGTCCGCTGGGCCGCCGCCCTCGTCGGCGCCCGCCGCGCCGACCGGGCGCTGGTCCTGGCCGTCGAACCGGACAACGAGATGGTCCGCCGCCTCACCGGGGCCGACCGGATCGTGGACGGCGCCGCCGCCGTCGTCGTGGAGCGCCGGGCGGCCGCCGCCGTCCGCGGCGCCGAGGCCCGGGCAGTGGTCAGCTCCGCGGTCCGCGCCGGAAGCGTCGAGGCGTGCCTGGAGCGGCTGGCCGGGGACGACCGCACCCCGCCCGCCGCCTGGTTCGGTCCCGGCGGCGAGCAGGGGGCCGACTCCTCGCTGCTGCCGTCCGGCGCCGTCCACCACGCGCTGGCCGACACCTTCGGCGAGGCGTCGGCGGTCCTCGGCGTCCTCCAGTGCGCCGGAACCATCGGCTGGTACGCCGACGGTGGCGCCGGGCCCGTCTACGCCCTCGCCGGCCGCGACGGCGACGACGCCACCGCCGGACTCGCCCTGCTGGCCCCGGGCCGGTCCTGATGGCCCACGGTGAGTCCGGCACGGCCGGGATCCGCGGCACGGCGCGGCAGCCCCTGCTGCTGCGCCACCGCCCCGCGCGGGGCGCGACCCGGCTGCGCGCCCTGTTCCTGCACGGCCTGGCCAGCAGCGGGGCGGTCTGGGACGGGCCGGCCCCGCACCTGCCGCCGGACCTGGAGACCTGGACCGCCGATCTGCCCTGGCGCGCCGACCACGTCCAGCCGTGGAGCCGCCGGCCGGAGCGGACCGACTGGATCGTGACGGCCCTGGAGCGGCTGCCGGACCCGCCCGACGTCGTCGTCGCCCACTCGTTCTCGGCGAACCAACTGCTGGACCTGCTCAGCCGGGAGGCCGAGGCGGGCAACGACGTGCGCGAGCGGTACGGGATCCGGGGCGTGGTCCTCGTCTCGCCCTTCTACCGGCGCTCACCGGACGACTTCGCCTGGGACTCCGTCTCCGGCATGCAGCGGGACTTCCTCCACATCATGGAGGAGGGGCTGCGCACCCACTCCGCCCGCCGAATCACCCCGGAGGTCCGGCGGCACATGGCGGAGCGGGTGTGCGAACGGGTCGGCCCCTACGGCTGGGTGCGGTTCTTCGAGCACTATCTGCGCACCCCCTGGCTCCGCCCCGAACTGATCACCGTGCCCGGCCTGGTCGTGACCGGCCAGGACGACTTCGCCGCCGCCGAGAGCGCCCTGCTCGCGGCCGACCTCCCCGAGGCCGAGCTGCATGCGATCCCCGGGTGCGGTCACTACCCGATGTCCGAGCACGCGGAGTCGTTCTCCGCCCTGGTCGGCGCGTTCCTCCGGCGGCTCTCGGACCGGGCCGCCCCACACCTCACGGAGAAGTGATGTCGCAAGCCGTCAAGTCGCTGCTGAACGAGTCGACCACGGTCGTCCTCAGCCCGGGATACGAGGGTGCCAACATCGGCACCATCATCGGTTTCAAGCACGTCAACTACCTGGTCGAGAAGGCCGTCATCGCGCACTTCCGGCGCAGCGGGCTCCCGGTCGGCAGGCTCTACGAGGAGCACGGCCTCGGATTCGACATCGTCGACATCGACTCCCGCCTCCAGACCGCCCTCGTCGTCGATGACGAGGCGTCCATCGAGGTGACCCCGGTGACCAAGGACGACGCCACCGAGCTGGCGTTCAAGGTGGCCATCACCGTCGAGCGCGACGGCGCCCCCAAGAAGGCCGTCGCCTCCAAGGTCAAGGCCGTGCTGCGGCGCGACGAGAACGATGTGCGGATGCTGCGCAGGCTGCCCGTGCCCGAGGGCCTGGAGCGGTTCGTCACGGCGCGCATCGGCGGCGCCGAGCCGGGCGCGGCCGTGCCCGCGGTCACCGAGAAGCTGATCTCCGGCGCCTGCGCCGAGACCGACGCGGTGCTGGAGCGGCTCCTGGCCGGACAGAACGCCTACGGCTGGAAGTTCCGCATCCCCTACCCGTTCGTGCACTTCTTCGAGCGCCTCCAGATGTCGGGCTATCTGCGCCTGATGGAGGAGGCCAAGCACCGCTTCGTGGACGCGCGCGGCATCTCCATCCGGGTGCTGCTGGAGGAGAAGAACTGGATCCCCGCCGTCACCCACTCCCGGGTGACGCTGCTGGACGAGGCGCTGCTCGAAGAGGACCTCTACGTCGTCTACACCGTCGACAACGTCTTCAAGAACCTGCTCTACACCTCGCGCCTGGACACCTATGTGGTCCGCGACGGCCACCTGGTGCAGACCTCCACCGGCACCATCACCCACGCCTACGGCGTGGTGGAGAACGGCAAGGAGGGCCGCCTGGTGACCTTCGACGAGCGGGTCCTGGACGCCTTCGGCGACGGCCGGAACCAGTCGTGAGCGCGCCGGCCACCGCGCCGCGCGGTCCCGTCATCGCGGGATGGTCGGCGGTCTCGCCGTACGGCATCGGCCGGGACGCCTTCGTCGACGGCGCCCGGTCGGGCCGGGCCACGGCCACCGCGGCGGAGCCCGGCGGTGAGCCGGTCCCCGACGAGCGGGTGTGCCTGGCCCGGGACCTGGTCATCAAGGAGGTGCTGGGCCGCAAGGGCACCCGGTCCATGGACCGGGTCACCGGACTGGCCGTGGCCACGGTGCGGGAACTGGTCACGGGGGCCGACGGCGCGGCCGAGAGCGGCGCCGACGTGGGCCTCGTCCTGGGCACGACCACCGGAAGCGCCCAGAGCATGATGGACATCACCCGCGACACCCTCATCCACGAGAAGCCCTTCTACATCGACCCCTCGCACATCCCCAACGCCATCATGAACTGCCCCGCCGGGCAGTGCGCCATCTGGTACGGGCTCAAGGGCCCGAACACCACGGTCGCCGCCGGGCGCTCCTCCGGGCTCATCGCTCTCAACTACGCCCGGCGGCTGCTCGCCTCCGGGCGCGCCATGACCGTCCTGTGCGGCGCCGTCGAGGAGTACTCCCCGGCCCGTGCCTGGCTCGAATGGCACACCCGGGGCGAGGACGAGACCGGTGTCGTGCTCGGCGAGGGCTGTGCGGTGCTGCGGCTGCGGCCCGCCGAGGCGGTGGCCGACGGCGAGGGGCTCGCCGAGGTGCTCGCGGTCGAGTCCGGGGTGGCGGGCCCCGACGGGGCTGGCCCCTCGCTGCGGTCCGCCGTGGAGCGCGCGCTGCGCCGGGCCGGGGCGTCGCGGGAGGACGTCTGGGCCGTGTCCCCCTCGGGCCCGGCCGGTCTCCTCGGCGAGCAGGAACGCACCGCGCTGCGGGCCGGGTTCGCCGGTCACGAGGTGCGCTGGATCCCGCAGCCGGACACGATCGGCGACACCGCCGCCGCGACCGCCGCCTTCCAGATCGTCTCCGTGCTGACGGCGGCCCAGGACGACGGCCGGGCCGCGGGCCGGCTGGCGGTGGTGACGTCCGTGGACCGTGACGGCGCGCTCGCCTGCGCACTCCTGCGCCTGTTGTGACCCCCTTCCCGCTGTGTGAAAGGAACCCCATGTCCGTCACCTACTCCGACCCGGCCGGCGCGGCCCCGCTCGACATGGACGAACTGCGCGGCATCGTCGCCGACATCCTGGAGGTCGACGCCACCGACGTCGCCGACGACGCCGACTTCCTGGAGGACCTCGAGGTCGACTCCCTGATGGCGCTCGAGGTCATCGTGGTCCTGGAGAAGAAGTACGGCGTCAAGTTCGCGGAGTCCGAGCTGCGCCAGGTGGTGTCGCTGCGCCAGGCGCACGAGCTGCTGACCCAGAAGCTGCGCGCCCGATGACCGCGAACACCACCAACAGCCCGGTGCGGGCCGTGCCCGAGGTCGTGCGGCGGGCCTCGGCGGACGCCGGGCAGCCGGGGCTGAGCAGCGAGGTCCGGTTCCGCATCGCACCGGAGGAGCCGGTCTTCGCCGGTCACTACCCGGACTTCCCGATCTTCCCCGGGGTGTGCGTGGTCGAGTGCGCCCACCGCGCGGCCCTCGCCACCGCCCCCGGGGACGGGGCCATCGCGCTGCGGGCCCTGGAGTCGGCCCGGTTCATCGGCCCGGTCTTCCCCGGCGACGTCCTGACCGTCCGCGCCGACTGGAAGGCGGCCGACGGCGGCTGGACGTACTCGGCGACGGCCGCCACCGAGCGCGGCACGTCCGCCAAGGTGCGGCTGGGCTTTCGTACGGAGGTCACACCATGATCGACGCGGCCGGGATCAAGCGCCTGCTGCCGCATCGCCATCCGATGCTGCTGATCGACCGGGTGGTGGAGCTCGTCCCCGGCGACCGGCTGGTGGCGCTCAAGGCCATCACCTGCAACGAGCCCTGGTACCGCCACCTCGGTGAGGACGCGGCCCCGGAGGAGTTCGGCTATCCGCAGACCCTGCTGGTCGAGTCCTGGGGCCAGGCCGCGGGGCTGCTCGCGGTGTGCGGCGCCGAGGCGACCGGCGGCCCGACCGGCCAGGTCATGCTGGCCGGCTCGATGTCCGGGGTGGAGTTCCACCGCCCGGTCCACCCCGGAGACGTGCTGGAGCACCGGGTGCGGCTCTTCCGGGCGCTCACCGACACCGTGATCTTCGAGGGCGAGACGCTGGTCGGCGGCGAGGTCGCGCTGACCTTCTCCCGCATGGTGATGGCGTTCCGCCCCGGGGACCAGCTGCGCCCGTCGGCCTCCGCCGACCAGGTCGCGGCCCCCGCCGTTCCATAGCCCGCCGGCCCGCACCACCGGCCCACGCGCCGACCGGGAGGGCCCGCAGCCCATCAGGAGAGGGAACAGTCGTGCACAACAGTGAGTCCAGGGTCGCCCTCGTCAGCGGCGGATCCCGCGGCATCGGGCGGGAGGTGGTCCTGCGCCTGGCCCGGGACGGCTTCGACGTCGCCTACTGCTACCGGTCCGACGAGGCCGCGGCGAACGTCCTGGAGAAGGAGGTCCGGGAGCTCGGCGTCAGGGCGCTGGCCGTCCGCGCCGACGTCTCCGACATGGAGTCGGTGCGCTCGTTCGTCAGCCGCACCGAGGAGACCCTCGGCCCGGTCGACGCCGCGGTCACCTCCGCCGGCATCACCCGGGACAACCCCCTGCTGATGATGGCCGACGAGGAGTGGCAGCAGGTCATCGGCACCAACCTCGACGGGGTCTACCACGTCTGCCGCGCCGTCATCTTCGAGATGATGAAGCGGAAGTCCGGCGCCATCGTGAACCTCTCGTCGGTGGCGGGGGTCTACGGCAACCCCACCCAGACCAACTACTCGGCCTCCAAGGCGGGCATCATCGGCTTCTCCCGGTCGCTCGCGAAGGAGGTCGGCCGGTACGGCATCCGCACCAATGTGGTCGCCCCCGGCTTCATCGAGACCGATATGACGGCGGAACTGAGCGACCAGGTGCGCAAGAAGGCCCTGCAGCAGATTCCGCTGAAGCGGCTGGGCCGGCCGGACGAGGTCGCCGACCTCGTCTCCTACCTGGTCTCCGACCGGGCCGCCTACATCACCGGCGCCGTCTTCCAGATCGACGGCGGCATCACCATCTGACCCCGACCGGTCCACGACCGGAGACCCCGGCCGGTCCACGACCGGCCCCGACCGACCTCTACCGGAAGGCGGAGCATCACCGTGCCCAAGCCCAAGAAGCCACCGAGGTGGTACTTCTCGCTGCGCAGCCCGTACTCCTGGTTCGCCTACCTGGACCTGATCGAGCGCTACCCCGACGTGGCCGACGGAATGGACTGGATCCCCTTCTGGGAGCCGGACGCCATCACCCAGAACATGCTGGACCAGGCCGATGTGGAGCTGCCCATCGTCGCCATGTCCCGCGCGAAGAACTTCTACATCCTCCAGGACCTCTCGCGGATCTCCAAGGCGCGCGGCCTGACGATGACCGTGCCGGTCGACAAGGACCCCAACTGGGAGGTCTCCCACCTGGCCTACCTCGCCGCCCAGGAGGAGGGCCACGGCCGCCGCTTCATCGAGCTCACCTACCGGGCCCGCTGGCAGGAGGGCCGGGACATCACCCGGCGCGAGACGATGGGCGAGATCGCCGCGGAGCTGGGGCTCCCGGCCGAGCAGCTCGCGGACGCGTCGGACGACCCCGGGCTGCGCAAGCGGGGACTGGATTGCCTGATCCAGTCGTATCAGGACGGCCTGTTCGGCGTTCCGTTCTTCATCTACGGACGCGAGAAGTTCTGGGGCGCGGACCGGCTGGCGCCCTTTGTCGCGGCCTTCCGCGGCCAACCTCTCGAAGAGGTCGAGAAAGGCTGGCAGCATCATGACGAGCTGCCCCGGTTCTCCGCCCCCGGTGGAGATACTGGACACGCAGGAGGCTGCGGCTAGACCGCTCGGTCACCACACCCGCCGAGAAGAATTCGAGGCCGGGGCGGACGGGTCTCCCGCGGATTGTCCGAGCCGTAGGGGAGGAACCCTCCACCCCGGCCTTGTTGTGCCGTGAATTCCGTACGCCGTTCGTCGAATCCTCCACTAGCCACGCTTTTTTCGAGGTGTTCAGCTCATGTCCGATCGCGTTCCGACCGCCACGCTTCCCGAGCTGTTCGAGGCCCGGGTGCGGGTTTCGGCGGAGAGTGTCGCCGTGGTCTGTGGCGAGGAGTCGTTGTCGTACGGGGAGTTGAACGCGCGGGCGAATCGGCTGGCGCGTTTGCTGGTGGCGCGGGGCGTGGGCGTCGAGGACCGGGTGGGGCTGGTGCTGCCGCGGTCGGTGGATTTGGTGGTGGGCGTTCTCGCGGTGTTGAAGGCGGGGGCGGTGTATGTGCCGGTGGATCCGGGTTATCCGGCGGACCGGGTGGCGTATGTGTGGGAGGACGCGGGTCCGTCGCTGGTGGTGACGGTGGCGGGTGCGGGGGTCGGGGTGCCGGCGGGGGTTCCGCTGGTGGTGCTCGACGACGCCGAGGTCACGGCCGAGTTGGCGGGGCTGGACGGGTCGGATGTGGGGGTGCGGGTGCCGTCGGAGGCGGCCGCGTATGTGATCTACACGTCCGGGTCGACGGGACGGCCCAAGGGGGTCGTGGTGTCGCACGGGAATGTGGTGCGGCTGTTTGAGGCGACGGATCAGTGGTTCGGCTTTGGTGCGGATGATGTGTGGACCCTGTTCCATTCCTTCGCGTTTGATTTCTCGGTGTGGGAGTTGTGGGGTGCGCTGCTGCGGGGTGGGCGGCTGGTGGTGGTGCCGTTCGAGGTGAGTCGTTCACCGGGTGAGTTCTTGCGGTTGCTGGTGGATGAGGGTGTGACGGTGCTGAATCAGACCCCGTCGGCCTTTTACCAGCTGATGCAGGCTGATCGTGAGGCTCCGGACGTGGGTTCCCGGTTGGGGTTGCGGTGGGTGGTGTTCGGCGGCGAGGCGCTGGATGTGTGGCGGCTGGAGGAGTGGTTCGAGCGGCATGGGGACACGGGCCCTGTGCTGGTGAACATGTATGGAATCACCGAGACCACGGTGCATGTGAGTTATGCGGCGCTGGATTCCCGTATCGCGACATCCGGTGCGGGGAGTGTGATCGGGGTCGGAATTCCCGACCTTCGGGTGTATGTGCTCGATGAAGACTTGCGGCCGGTGCCGACCGGTGTCTCCGGCGAGATGTATGTCGGGGGCGCGGGTGTGGCGCGTGGCTATTGGGGGCGTCCGGATTTGACGGCGGGGCGGTTTGTGGCTGATCCGTTCGGTCCGGCGGGGAGCCGGATGTATCGGTCGGGGGATGTGGCGCGGTGGACCGATGAGGGTGTGCTGGAGTTCGTCGGGCGGGCGGATGACCAGGTGAAGGTGCGGGGGTTCCGTATTGAGCTGGGTGAGATCGAGTCGGTTCTGGGGGAGTGCGCTGGGGTTGGTCAGGCGGTGGTGGTGGTCCGTGAGGACCGTCCGGGGGACAAGCGTCTGGTGGCCTATGTGGTTCCGGACGCGGGTGCCGGGGTCGAGGTGAGGGTCCTGCGGTCGCATGCGGCGGGGATGCTGCCCGAGCACATGGTGCCGTCGGCGTTCGTGGTGCTGGAGCGGCTGCCGTTGACGGTGAATGGCAAGCTGGACCGTAAGGCGCTGCCCGCGCCGGAGACGCCGGTGAGTGTGGGTGGGCGGGCGCCGCGTACACCGCGCGAGGAGATCCTGTGTGGTCTGTTCGCCGAGATCCTGGACGCTCCCCGCGTCGGCGTGGAGGACAACTTCTTCGACCTCGGCGGACACTCCCTCCTGGCCACGCGGCTGGTGTCCCGGATCCGCTCGGAGCTGGGCGCCGAGCTGACCGTCGGTGAGCTCTTCGAGGCCGCCACGCCCGCGGGGGTGGCCGAAGCCCTCTCCTCGGCGGCGGTGGCCCGGGACGGCGTGCGCCGCTATGAACGTCCCACGGTGCTGCCCCTGTCCCACGCCCAGCAGCGCCTGTGGTTCCTCGACCGCCTCGAGGACGGTGGCGCCACCTACAACCTGGCCTTCGAGATCACCCTCTCCGGTGCGTTGGACCGGGTGGCGCTGCGGGCGGCGTTGGGTGATGTGGTGGCGCGGCACGAGAGTCTGCGGACGGTGTTCGCGGAGGTGGACGGGGTGCCGCGGCAGGTGGTGCGGTCCTCGGTGGAGGTGCCGTTCGCGGAGTCGGAGGTGTCGCGGGAGGGGCTGGGCGAGGCGCTGAGCGCGGCGGTGGCCCGGCCGTTCGACCTGGCCGACGATGTCCTGCTGCGCGCGGATCTGTTCTCCCTGAGTGAGCAGTCCGAGGCCGAGCATGTGCTGCTGCTGACCATGCACCACATCGTGGCCGACGGCTGGTCGCTGATTCCGCTCTCGACCGACCTCACCGCGGCCTACCGCGCGCGCGTCGCCGGCCGGGCTCCGCAGTGGCCGGAGCTGCCGGTGCAGTACGCGGACTTCGCCCTCTGGCAGCGTGAGGTGCTCGGTGTGGAGGGCGCTGAGGGGAGTGTGTTCGACCGTCAGGTGGGGTTCTGGCGGGAGCGGCTGGCGGGGTTGCCGGAGGAGTTGGCGCTGCCGGTGGATCGTGCGCGTCCGGCGGTGCTGAGCGGGCGTGGGGATGTGGTGGAGTTCGGGATCTCGCCTCAGGTGCACCGGGGGTTGGTGCGGTTGGCGCGGGAGTCGCGGGCGAGTGTGTTCATGGTGGTGCAGGCGGCGCTGGCCGGGCTGCTGTCGCGGCTGGGCGCCGGGCAGGACATCGCCCTCGGCACCGCGGTCGCCGGCCGCAATGACGTGGCGCTGGACGACCTGGTCGGCTTCTTCGTGAACACGCTGGTGCTGCGCACCGATGTGTCGGGCGACCCCTCGTTCCGTGAGCTGCTGGACCGGGTGCGGGAGTCGGACCTGTCGGCCTTCGCGCATCAGGACGTGCCGTTCGAGCGGCTGGTCGAGGTGGTCAATCCGCAGCGGTCGGCCGCCCGCCACCCGCTGTTCCAGGTGATGCTCGCCCTCCAGAACAACCCGGACCCCGAGCTGGACCTGCCGGGCGTCGACGCGCGGATCCGCCAACTGCGCACCTCCACCGCGAAGTTCGACCTGACGCTGGACCTCGTCGAGCGCCACGAGGCGCAGGACACACCCGCCGGGATCGAGGGTGTCGTCGAGTACAGCGTGGATCTGTTCGACCGGGGGACGGTCGAGGGGATGGTGGCGCGGTTTGTGCGGTTGCTGGAGGCGGTGGTGGCGGATCCGGAGGTGCGGCTGGGCCGGGTGGAGATCCTCTCCGAGCGGGAGCGTTCCCGGCTGCTGACGGAGTGGAACGGGCCGGTGCTGGAGGTGCCGGTGCGGTCGCTGCCGGCGCTGGTGGAGGCGCAGGTCGGGCGTACGCCGGATGCGGTGGCGCTGATCGAGGGCGAGGAGTCCTTGTCGTACCGGGTGGTGAACGCGCGGGCGAACCGGTTGGCGCGGTTGCTGGTGGGGATGGGTGTGGGTCCGGAGCGGATCGTGGCGCTGGCGTTGCCGCGTTCGGCGGCGCAGGTGGTGGCGTTGCTGGCGGTGGTGAAGGCCGGTGGTGCGTATCTGCCGGTGGATCCGGACTATCCGGCCGAGCGGATCTCCTACATGCTCGGTGACGCGGACCCGGCGCTGCTGCTGACGGACACTGCCACGGCGGCCGGGCTGCCCGAGGCCGGCGGTCTGACGCGGGTGGTTCTGGACGCGGAGGAGACGCTGGCGCGGGTCGAGGCCCTGGCCGAGACGGATCTGGGCGACGGTGAGCGGCTGGCGCCGCTGTCGGTGGACCACCCGGCGTATGTCATCTACACCTCCGGCTCCACCGGCCGCCCCAAGGGCGTCGTCGTCACCCACCACGGCCTGGCCGCCTTCTCCGGGGCGGAGGCGGAGCGGTTCTTCGTCACCCCCGACAGCCGGGTGCTGCAGTTCGCCTCGCCGAGCTTCGACGCGGCGGTGCTGGAAGTGTGCATGGCCCTCCCGCACGGTGCGGCCCTGGTCGTCCCGCCGCCCGGGCCGCTCGTCGGCGAAACCCTCACCGACGTCCTGGCCGGGCAGCGGATCACCCACGCCCTCATTCCGCCCGCCGCCCTCGCCGGGGTGGCCCCCACGGGCCTGACCGACTTCCGCACCCTCATCGTCGGCGGCGAGGCATGCCCCGCCGAACTGGTGGAGCGCTGGTCGTCCGGGCGCCGCATGGTCAACGCCTACGGGCCGACGGAATCCACCGTCGCCGCCACCACCAGCGGCCCCCTCGCCCCCGGCACCGGAGCCCCGCCGATCGGCCGCCCGGTGTGGAACACCAGCGCCCTCGTCCTCGACGAGCGGCTGCGGCTCGCCCCCGTGGGCGTGGTCGGCGAGCTGTACATCGCCGGTGACGGGCTCGCCCGCGGCTATCTCGGCCGCCCCGGGCTCAGCGCCGAGCGGTTCGTGGCCCACCCGTACGGGCCGCCGGGGGCCAGGATGTACCGCACCGGCGACCTCGTCCGCTGGAGCGCCGGCGGCCAGTTGGAGTACGTCGGCCGCGCCGACGACCAGGTGAAGCTGCGCGGCTTCCGCATCGAGCTCGGCGAGATCGAGACCGTGCTCGCGGGCCACCCGGACGTGGAACGCGCCGTGGTCGTCGTCCGCGAGGACCGCCCCGGCCATCGCCGGCTCGTCGGCTACATCGTGCCCGAGCCCGGTGCCGCGCGACCCGACCAGCAGATCCTGCGCAAGCATGTGGCCGCCGCGCTGCCCGAGTACATGGTGCCGAGCGCGGTCGTGGCACTGGACCATCTGCCGCTGACCCCCAACGGCAAGCTGGACCAGAAGGCCCTGCCCGAGCCCGACCGCACCGCCGCCGCCCCGGGGCGCGCCCCCACCACGGCGCGCGAGGAGACCCTGTGCCGGCTGTTCGCCGAGGTGCTCGGGGTGGCCGATGTGGGCGTCGACGAGAGCTTCTTCGACCTCGGCGGCGACAGCATCGTCTCCATCCAGCTCGTCAGCGGGGCCCGCAAGGCGGGGCTCGTCATCACCCCGCGCGACGTGTTCCGGCACCGCACGGTCGAGGCCCTCGCGGCCGTCGCCCGCGAGGCCGAGGTGACGAGCCGCCCCGCCGCCGGGGACAGCGGCGTCGGCCCGATCCGGGAGACGCCGATCATCGCCTGGCAGCGCGAACGGGGCGGCCCCGTCGACCGGTTCAGCCAGACCATGCTGCTGCGGGTCCCGGCGGACCTGGGGCTCACCCGCCTCCAGGACGCCCTGCAGACCGTGCTGGACCACCATGACGTGCTCCGGATGCGGCTGACACGGCAGACGCCCGAGGCCGGTTGGGTCATGGAGGTGCCCGAGCCCGGCGCCGTCCCGGCCGCGCCCCGCGTCACCCGGGTCGAGGTGGCCGGGCTGGACGGTGACGCCCTGTCCGAGCGCGTCACCGCCGAGTCGGGGCGCGCCCTGGACCGCCTGGCCCCCGCGACCGGCGGCATGGTCGAGGCGGTCTGGTTCGACGCCGGACCGGACCGGCCCGGGCGGCTGCTGCTCGTCCTGCACCACCTGGTGGTGGACGGCGTCTCGTGGCGCATCCTGGTGCCCGATCTGACCGCCGCCTGGCAGGCCGCGGGGGCGGGGAAGGCGGCCCGGCTCGAGCCCGTGGGCACCTCGTTCCGGACCTGGGCCGAGCGCCTCGCCGACGAGGCCCAGAGCCCCCGGCGCACCGCCGAACTCGAGCTGTGGGAGCGGATGACCGCCGCGCCCGAGCGCACTCTCGGCAGGCGCCCCCTCGACCCCGCCCGGGACACCGTGGGCACCGCCAGGTCCCTCACCCTGACGATGGACCCGGAGCGCACCACCGCGGTGCTGACCGA
This sequence comes from Streptomyces yongxingensis, assembly GCF_055597465.1. Taxonomy (NCBI): domain Bacteria; kingdom Bacillati; phylum Actinomycetota; class Actinomycetes; order Kitasatosporales; family Streptomycetaceae; genus Streptomyces; species Streptomyces yongxingensis. The sequence continues at coordinate 3,458,412 of NZ_CM145717.1, read as the reverse complement.
GGTGCCCGCCGCCCTCAGCGCGTCGGTCAACGAGGTCATGCTGACCGCCCTGGCCCTCGCGGTCACCGGCTGGCGCCGTCGGCGCGAAGGCGGTGACAACACCGCCGTCCTCATCGACCTCGAGGGCCACGGCCGCGAGGAGTTCGCCCCGGACATCGACCTCTCCCGCACGGTCGGCTGGTTCACCAGCCTCTACCCCGTGCGGCTCGACCCCGGCCGCCCGGACCCCGAACAGGCCCCCGGAACGGCCGCCCTGAAGCGCGTCAAGGAGCAGCTGCGCGCGCTGCCGGACAACGGACTGGGCTACGGACTGCTGCGCCACCTCAACCCGCACACCGCGCGGACCCTGGCGACGCGCCCCGTACCGCAGATCTCGTTCAACTACCTGGGACGCTTCGCGGCCCCCTCCGACACCGGAGGAGCGGACACGGAGTGGACCGCCGACCCCCTGACGGACGTGCTGGGCGCCGGGGCCGACCCCGGCCTGCCGCTCGCACACTGCCTGGAAATCAATGTGCTGACACAAGACGGCGTGGACGGGCCCCGGCTGGCCGCCACCTGGTCGTGGCCGGACGGTGTGCTGTCCGAGCCCGAGGTGCGGGACCTCGCCGAGGACTGGTTCACGGCACTGGACGCGCTGTCGGACCGGTCCGACCGGTCCGTGAGCGGTGGCTGGACCCCCTCGGACCTTCCGTTGGTGTCGTTGTCGCAGGCGGAGATCGACCTTTTGGAATCCGAGTGGAGGAATTCGTGACCAAGCCGGGACTTGCCGACGTTCTGCCCCTGTCGCCCCTGCAGGAGGGCATGCTCTTCCTCGCCCTCTACGACGAGCGGTCGGTGGACGCCTACACCGTGCAGCTGGGCTTCGACCTCGAGGGCGAGGTCGACCCGGCGGGGCTGCGCGCCGCCGGTGCCGCCCTGCTGCGCCGCCACCCCAATCTGCGGGCCGGGTTCCGGCACGAGAAGCTCAGCCGCCCGGTGCAGGTCATCCCGCACGAGGTGGAACTGCCCTGGTACGAGGCGGATCTGCGGGGCGGCTCGGACGAGGCGCGGCAGACGGCGCTGGACGAGCTGGTCGAGCGGGACCGCACGCGCCGCTTCGACCTCGCGGCACCGCCGCTGATCCGCTTCACCCTCGCCCGGCTCGCCGACGACCGGCACCGCCTGCTGGTCACCCTGCACCACATCCTGCTGGACGGCTGGTCCTTCCCGCTGCTGGTCGACGACCTCTTCGAGCTGTACGCGCGGCGGGGCGACGAGAGCGGGCGGCCCAAGGTCACCCCGTACCGCGACTACCTCGCCTGGCTGTCCCGCCAGGACCGGGACGCCGCGGCCAAGGCGTGGCGCACCGCGCTCGACGGCGTCACCGAGCCGACCCTGCTCGTGCCGGGCGCCGGCCAGCGGGTGGACCGGATGCCCGAGGAGTTCAGCCTGGAACTCCCCGCCGAGCTGACGGAGAAGCTGACGGCGCTGGCGCGGTCGCGGGGCTGGACGCTCAACACGGTGGTGCAGGGCGCGTGGGGTCTGCTGCTGGCGTCGCTGACCGGCCGTGACGACGTGGTGTTCGGCACCACCGTATCCGGCCGCCCCCCGGAGCTCCCGGGTGTCGAGGCCATGGTGGGCCTGTTCATCAACACCCTGCCGGTGCGGGTGCGGCTGGATCCGGCCGAGACGCTGGCGCAGCTCCTCGGACGGCTCCAGGACCAGCACACCGAGCTGATGGACCACCAGCACCTCGGCCTCACCCAGATCCAGCGGGAGACCGGCACCGGCGCGCTCTTCGACACCCTCGCCGTCTTCGAGAACTACCCCTTCGACCCGTCCGGCCTGGACCGGACCGTGGACGGCGTGCGGATCTCCGGCTTCTCCGGCGCCGAGGCCACCCACTACCCGCTGAGCCTCATCGCCTACCCGGGCGAGCGCATCCGGCTGCGCGTCGGCCACCGCCCCGAGCTGGTCGACCGCGCCACGGCCGAGACCGCCGCGGAGCGGCTCACCCGCGTCCTCGCGGCCGTCGCCGCCGACCCCGACCAGCGGGTGGCCGCCGTCGACGCCCTCGCGGCCGACGAGCGCGGACGCGTACTGGTCCGGTGGAACGACACCGCGCACGAGGTGCGGCCCGACACCCTCCCGCGGCTCTTCGAGGCCCGCGCGGCGGCCGTCCAGGACCACCCCGCCGTGGTCTTCGAGTCCACCGAGGTCTCCTACGCCGACCTCAACGCCCGGGCCAACCGGCTCGCCCGCCACCTCATCGCCCAGGGCGTCGGCCCCGAGCGGACCGTGGCCCTGGCCGTGCCGCGCTCGGTGGAGCTGATCGTCGCCCTGCTCGCGGTCACCAAGACCGGCGCCGCCTACCTCCCGGTGGACCCCGACCACCCCCAGGACCGCACCTCCTACGTCCTCTCCCAGGCCCGGCCCGCCCTGGTGCTCACCACGGCGGCCACCGCCGGTGGTCTGCCCACCACGGCCGCGCCCGTCCTGGTCCTGGACGCGCCGGAGCAGGCCGAGGCCCTGGCGGGTCAGGCGGACACCGACGTGGCGGACGCGGAGCGCACCGCGCCGCTGAGCCCGGACCACCCCGCCTACGTCATCTACACCTCGGGCTCCACCGGCCGCCCCAAGGGCGTCGTCGTGCCGCACCGGGGCATCGTCAACCGACTCGCCTGGATGCAGGGGCAGTACGGGCTGGCCGCGGACGACCGGGTGCTCCAGAAGACCCCCGCCGGGTTCGACGTGTCGGTGTGGGAGTTCTTCTGGACCCTCACCGAGGGCGCCACGCTCGTCGTCGCCCGCCCCGGCGGCCACAAGGACCCGGCGTACCTCGCGGACCTGGTGCGCGATCAGGGCGTCACCACGCTCCACTTCGTCCCGTCGATGCTCCAGGAGTTCCTCCAGGAGCCGGCCGCCGCGCGGTGCGCCGGGCTGCGCCGCGTCATCTGCAGCGGCGAGGCGCTTCCCGACCCGCTCCGCGAGCGGTTCTTCTCCGTCCTGACGACGGCGGAACTGCACAACCTGTACGGCCCCACCGAGGCGTCCGTCGACGTCACCTACTGGCAGTGCGAGGCCGGACACACGCCCGGCCCGGTGCCCATCGGCCGCCCGGTCTGGAACACCCGGACCCTGGTCCTGGACGCCATGCTGCGCCCGGTCGCCCCCGGTGTCGCGGGCGACCTCTACCTCGCGGGCGCGCAGCTCGCCCGGGGCTACCTCGACCGGCCCGATCTGACGGCCGAGCGCTTCGTCGCCGACCCGTACGGCCCGGCGGGCAGCCGGATGTACCGCACCGGCGATGTGGCCCGCTGGACGGACGAGGGGGTCCTGGAGTTCCTCGGCCGCGCCGACGACCAGGTGAAGCTGCGTGGCTTCCGCATCGAGCTCGGCGAGATCGAGGCCGCCCTGACCGGCCATCCGCGGATCGCCGCGGCGGCCGTCGTGGTCCGCGAGGACCGGCCCGGGGACCAGCGGCTGGTGGCCTACGTGGTCGCCGCGGACCCGGCGGACACCCCCGACACCGCGGACCTGCGCGCCCACCTGGCCGCGGCGGTGCCCGAGTACATGGTGCCGCCGGCGTTCGTGTCCCTGGACCGCCTGCCGGTGTCCGCCAACGGCAAGCTGGACCGCAAGGCCCTGCCCGCCCCCGACGCCGTCACCGGCGGTGCGGGGCGCGCGCCGCGCACACCGCGCGAGGAGATCCTGTGCGGTCTGTTCGCCGAGGTGCTGGGCGTGGACCGGGTGGGCCCCGACGACGACTTCTTCGCCCTGGGCGGGCACTCGCTGCTGGCCACGCGCCTGGTGTCGCGGATCCGCTCCGCGCTGGGCGTGGAACTGGCCGTGGGCGCGCTCTTCGAGGCGCCCACCGCGGCCCGGCTGGAGACCGAGCTCGCCCACGCGGGCGACGCGCGGCCGGGGGTGCGCCCGTATGTGCGCCCCGAGGTGCTGCCGTTGTCGCACGCCCAGCACGGCCAGTGGGTGATCAACCGCATCGAGGAAGGCTCCTCGGCGTACCACATCCCCTACGCCACGCGCCTGTCCGGTGCGTTGGACCGGGTGGCGCTGCGGGCGGCGTTGGGTGATGTGGTGGCGCGGCACGAGAGTCTGCGGACGGTGTTCGCGGAGGTGGACGGGGTGCCGCGGCAGGTGGTGCGGTCCTCGGTGGAGGTGCCGTTCGCGGAGTCCGAGGTGTCGCGGGAGGGGCTGGGCGAGGCGCTGAGCGCGGCGGTGGCGCGGCCCTTTGACCTCGCGGACGAGGTTCTGCTGCGCGCGGATCTGTTCTCCCTGACCGGGCAGTCCGAGCAGTCCGAGAGCGAGCATGTGCTGCTGCTGACCATGCACCACATCGCCTCGGACGGCTGGTCGCTCAGCCCGCTCGCCCGCGATCTGTCCGCCGCGTACACCGCCCGGCGCGCGGGCCGTGCGCCCGTGTGGCCGGAGCTGCCGGTGCAGTACGCGGACTTCGCGCTGTGGCAGCGTGAGGTGCTCGGTGTGGAGGGCGCCGGGGGGAGTGTGTTCGACCGTCAGGTGGGGTTCTGGCGGGAGCGGCTGGCGGGGTTGCCGGAGGAGTTGGCGCTGCCGGTGGATCGTGCGCGTCCGGCGGTGCTGAGCGGGCGTGGGGATGTGGTGGAGTTCGGGATCTCGCCGCGGGTGCATCGGGGGTTGGTGCGGTTGGCGCGGGAGTCGCGGGCGAGTGTGTTCATGGTGGTGCAGGCGGCGCTGGCCGGGCTGCTGTCGCGGCTGGGCGCCGGGCAGGACATCGCCCTCGGCACGGCCGTCGCGGGCCGTACGGATGAGGCCCTGGACGACCTGGTCGGCTTCTTCGTGAACAGCCTGGTGCTGCGCACCGACGTCTCGGGCGACCCCTCGTTCCGTGAACTGGTGGACCGGGTGCGGGAGTCGGACCTGTCGGCCTTCGCGCACCAGGACGTGCCGTTCGAGCGGCTGGTCGAGGCGATCAACCCGCAGCGGTCGGCCGCCCGCCACCCGCTGTTCCAGGTGATGCTCAACCTCCAGAACAACCCCGAGCCGGAGCTGGCGCTCGACGGGGTCACGGTCGAGCCGCAGCCCGTCGACGTGGCCGTCAGCAAGTTCGACCTCAGCGTCGACCTGACCGAGCGCCACGGCGCCGACGGTGCCGCCGACGGCGTCCACGGCGAGATCCGCTACAGCGTGGATCTGTTCGACCGGGGGACGGTCGAGGGGATGGTGGCGCGGTTTGTGCGGTTGCTGGAGGCGGTGGTCGCGGATCCGGAGGTGCGGCTGGGCCGGGTGGAGATCCTCTCCGAGCGGGAGCGTTCCCGGCTGCTGACGGAGTGGAACGGGCCGGTGCTGGAGGTGCCGGTGCGGTCGCTGCCGGCGCTGGTGGAGGCGCAGGTCGGGCGTACGCCGGATGCGGTGGCGCTGATCGAGGGCGAGGAGTCCTTGTCGTACCGGGTGGTGAACGCGCGGGCGAACCGGTTGGCGCGGTTGCTGGTGGGGATGGGTGTGGGTCCGGAGCGGATCGTGGCGCTGGCGTTGCCGCGTTCGGCGGCGCAGGTGGTGGCGTTGCTGGCGGTGGTGAAGGCCGGTGGTGCGTATCTGCCGGTGGATCCGGACTATCCGGCCGAGCGGATCTCCTACATGCTCGGTGACGCGGACCCGGCGCTGCTGCTGACGGACAGTGCCACTGCCGCGGGGCTGCCCGAGGCCGGCGGTCTGACGCGGGTGGTTCTGGACGCGGAGGAGACGCTGGCGCGGGTCGAGGCCCTGGCCGAGACGGATCTGGGCGACGGTGAGCGGCTGGCGCCGCTGTCGGTGGACCACCCGGCGTATGTCATCTACACCTCCGGCTCCACTGGCCGTCCCAAGGGCGTCGTCGTCACCCACCGCTCCCTGTCCGACTACCTGGACTGGACGGGCCGCTCCTACCCGAGCGCGGCCGGTGCGGCGCTGCTGCACTCGCCGGTCTCCTTCGACCTGACGGTGACCGCGCTCTACACCCCGCTCGTCGTCGGCGGCGCGGTGCACCTCGCCGCGCTGGAGGAGGACCCCGCCGCCGAGCGGGCCCTGGCCGGTCGCCCGGTGACCTTCCTGAAGGCCACCCCCAGCCATCTGCCGCTGCTCGCGGCCCTCCCCGACGCGTTCTCGCCCGACAACGAGCTGCTGCTCGGCGGCGAGGCCCTCTTCGGCGAGGCGCTCCAGGACTGGCGGGCCCGCCACCCCGGGGCCACCGTGCTGAACGTGTACGGGCCCACCGAAGGGACCGTCAACGTCGCGGAGTTCCGTATCGAGCCCGGTGACGAGGTTCCGTCAGGACCCGTGCCGATCGGCCGCCCGCAGGGCAACGCGCGCCTCTACGTCCTGGACGAGGGGCTGCGGCTCGCCCCGCCCGGAGTGACCGGCGAGCTGTACATCGCGGGGACCGCCCTGGCCCGCGGCTACCTCAACCGTGCGGCGCTGACGGCCGAGCGCTTCGTCGCCGACCCGTACGGCGCGCCGGGCGCCCGGATGTACCGCACCGGTGACCTCGCCCGCCGCCGCGCCGACGGCAACCTCGAGTACGTCGGCCGCGCCGACGACCAGGTCAAGGTGCGCGGCTTCCGCATCGAGCTGGGCGAGATCGAGACCGTGCTCGCGGGCCACCCGGAGGTGGAGCGCGCCGTGGCCGTCGTCCGCGAGGACCAGCCGGGCGAGCGGCGCCTCGTCGGCTACGCCGTGCCCGCCGCGGGCGCCCGCCCCGACCCGGCGGCGCTCAGGACCCGGGTCGCGGACGCGGTGCCGGACTACATGGTGCCCGCCGCGGTCGTCCTGCTGGACGCGCTGCCGCTGACCGCGCACGGCAAGCTGGACCGGGCGGCGCTGCCCGCGCCGGACTTCGCCGCCACGGTCACCAAGCAGGGGCCGCGCACCCCGCAGGAGGAGGTCCTCTGCGAGATCTTCGCGGATCTGCTCGACCTGTCCGAGGTCGGTGTGCACGACAGCTTCTTCGACCTCGGCGGCGACAGCATCATCTCCATCCAGCTCGTCAGCCGGGCCCGCAAGGCCGGGCTCTCGCTCACCCCGCGGGCCGTCTTCCAGCACAAGACGGTCGAGGCCCTGGCGGCCCACGCGGGCACCGTCGGCAAGCGCGTGAGTAAGGGGACCGACACCGGCGTCGGCTCGGTGCCGCTCACCCCGATCATCCACCGGCTGCGCGACCGCGGCGGCCCGATCGGCAAGTACGCCCAGTCGGTGCTGCTGCAGGTCCCGGCCGACCTCGGCGAGGAGCTGCTGGAGACCACGGTGCAGACCGTGCTCGACCACCACGACGCCCTGCGGATGCGGCTGACCCGCCCCGAGGGCGGCGGCGAGTGGTCGCTGGAGGTGCCGACGCGCGGCACCGTGCGCGCGGCCGAGTCCCTCACCCGGGTCGACGTCACGGGGCTGGGCGCGGAGGCCCTCCAGACCGCCATCGAGAGGGAGGCGGAGACCGCCTGGGCGCGGCTCTCCCCCGAGCAGGGGCGGATGCTCCAGGCGGTCTGGTTCGACGCGGGCCCGCGGAGCTCCGGCCGGCTCCTGGTGATCATCCACCACCTGGTGGTGGACGGCGTCTCCTGGCGCATCCTGGAGACCGACCTGGAGGCGGCCTGGCAGGCGGCCAAGGAGGGACGCCCGGCCGAACTCCAGCCGGTCGGCACCTCGTATCGGCGCTGGGCCGAACACCTGGTGGCCTCCGCGTACACCCCCGAGCGGGTCAAGGAGGTTCAGCTGTGGTCCAGCACCCTGGACGTGCCGGACCCGCTGCTCAGCGACCGGCCGCTCGACCCGTCGCAGGACATGAACCACACCATGGGCGGGCTGTGGCAGATCCTGCCGCCGGAGCTGACCGGGCCGGTGCTCACCAAGGTCCCGGCGGCGTTCAACGCGGGCGTCAACGACGTGCTGCTCACCGCGCTCGCCCTGGCGGTCGCCCACTGGCGGCGCTCGCGCGGCGGTGAGGACCACCCGGCCGTCCTCGTGGACCTGGAGGGACACGGCCGCGAGGAGTTCACCGACGGTGTGGACCTGTCCCGGACGGTCGGCTGGTTCTCCAGCATCCACCCGGTGCGCCTGGACCCCGGCCCGCTCGACTGGCGGGAGGTCCTGGCGGGCGGACCGGCCCTCGGGGACGCGCTCAAGCGCGTGAAGGAGCAACTGCGCTCCATCCCCGACAACGGCCTCGGCTTCGGGCTGCTGCGCCACCTCAACCTGGACACCAAGCCCGTCCTGGCCGGCTTCCTGCCCCGCCAGATCGGCTTCAACTACCTCGGCCGGTTCGACATGGCGGGCCGCGCGGAGTACGCCGACTGGGCCGCGGCGCCGGAGAAGGCCCCCGGGTTCTCCGACCAGGACGCCCCGATGATGTACGCCCTGTCCCTCAACGCGGTCACCGAGGACCACGCCGACGGCCCCCGCCTGCGGGTCGCCTGGGCCTTCCCCGGAGCGCTGTTCCGCGAGCCCGAGGTCAAGGAACTCAGCGAGGTCTGGGCGCAAGTGCTCCAGGCCCTGGTCACCCATGTCGAGGGCGGCGCCTCCGGCGGCCACACGCCCTCGGACCTGCCGCTGGTGTCGCTGAGCCAGCAGGAGATCGACGAACTCGAGGACGAGTTGGACGACGACGAGCTCGACGAGGAGTGGGGGATCACCCGGTGAAGCAATCCCGGATCGAGGACGTACTGCCCCTGGGGCCGTTGCAGGAGGGACTGCTGTTCCACGCCCTGTACGACACCGAGGGGATCGACCCCTACACCGTGCAGAGCGTGTTCCACCTCGAGGGCGACATCGACACCGAGGCCCTCAAGGCCGCCGGACGGGCCCTGCTGAAGCGGCACGCCGTGCTGCGCGCCGGGTTCCGGCACAAGGGCGGGGAGCGCCCGGTGCAGGTCATCCGGCGCGAGGTGCCCCTGCCCTGGCAGGAGCACGACCTGAGCACCATCGCGGACGAGGAGCGGCGCGAGGACGCGGTGCGCCGCGTCGTGGACGAGGACCGCACCCGCCGGTTCGACATGGCCAGGCCGCCGCTCATGCGGTTCACCCTGGTCAGGATGGGCCCGCGGGACCACCGGCTGGTGCTGACCAAGCACCACATCCTCATGGACGGCTGGTCCTCGCCGATCGTGGCGGGCGAGTTCTTCGAGCTGTACGCCCGGGGCGGGGACGCCTCGGGCCTGCCGCCGGTCACCCCGTACCGCGACTACCTCGCCTGGCTGGCGGACCAGGACACCGCGGCCGCCGAGGCGGCCTGGCGCACCGCGCTGGCGGATCTGGCCGAGCCGACCCTGCTCGCGCCGCGCGCCACCGGCCACGCCGAGGTGGTCCCCGAGGAGCTGAGCGCGTCGCTGTCCGCCGAGCTGACCGAGGGCCTGACGGCGCTCGCGCGGTCGCGGGGCTGGACGCTCAACACGGTGGTGCAGGGCGCGTGGGGTCTGCTGCTGGCGTCGCTGACCGGCCGTGACGACGTGGTGTTCGGCACCACCGTGTCCGGCCGCCCTCCGGAGATCCCGGGGGTGGAGACGATGGTGGGGCTGTTCATCAACACCCTGCCGGTGCGGGTGCGGCTGGACCCGGCCGAGACGCTGGCGCAGCTCCTCGGACGGCTCCAGGACCAGCACACCGAGCTGATGGACCACCAGCACCTCGGACTCACCCGGATCCAGGGCCTGGCCGGTGTCGGCACCCTCTTCGACACCCTCGTCCTCTTCGAGAACTACCGGGTGGACTCCGGGACGGTGGAGTCCTCCCTCGCCGGCGCCCGGGTCACCGGCGGTTCCGGCCGCGACGCCACCCACTACCCGCTGAGCCTCGCCATGGCCCCCGGGCCCACGATGCTGCTCAAGGTGGGCTACCGCCCCGATGTGTTCGACCGCGCGACGGTCGCCTCCCTGGTCGACCGGCTCACCCGGTTCTTCGAGGCGGTGGTCGCCGACCCCGGGCAGCTCGTCGGGCGGGTGGACGCGCTCGACCCCGCCGTCCGCCGCAAGGTGCTGGTGGACTGGAACGACACCGCGCGCGAGGTGCCCGCCACGACCCTGCCCGGGATGTTCCGGGAGCAGGTGGCGCGCACCCCGGACCACCTCGCGGTGGTGCACGGCGACACCGCCCTCAGCTACGCCGAGCTCGACGAGCGGGCCAACCGGCTCGCCCACCACCTGATCTCGCTGGGCGCGGGCCCGGAGAAGCTGGTGGCGCTGTCGCTGCCGCGCAACCACCGCACCCTGGTGGCCGTCCTCGCGGTGCTCAAGTCGGGCGCCGGGTATCTGCCCATCGACCCCAAGTACCCGGCCGACCGCATCGCGTACATCGTCCAGGACGCCGCTCCGGCGCTGGTGCTCACCGAGTCCCGAGTCGACGCGGCCCTGCCCGCCACCGGCCACCGGGTGGTCGTCCTCGACGACCCCGAGGTCGAGCGGGCCCTGGAGAGCGCCCCGGCGACCGATCCGGCCGACGGCGACCGCGGCCACTCGCCGCACCCCGCCTCGCCCGCGTACGTCATCTACACCTCGGGCTCCACCGGGCGCCCCAAGGGTGTCGCCGTGCCGCACCGCGCGGTGGTCAACCTCGCGGCCTGGGCGCGCACCGCCCTGGGCCCCGAGCGGCTGACCCGGCTGCTGTTCACCACCTCGCTCAGCTTCGACGTCTCCGTCTTCGAGATGTTCGGGACGCTGATGTCGGGCGGCACCCTGGAGGTCCTGGACGACCTCCTGGCGCTGGCCGAACGGCCCACCGCGCAGCTGCCCGGCACCGTGGTCAGCGCCGTGCCCTCGGCGCTGGCCCAACTGGTCGGCCAGGGGGACGTACGGCTCACCGCGGACACGGTGCTGCTGTGCGGCGAGCGGCTGGGCACCCAGGCCGCCGTGGACATCCAGAAGACCCTGTCGGCGGGGCGGCTGTCCAATGTGTACGGCCCCACCGAGGCCACCGTCTACGCCACGGCGTGGGACACCGACACCCCCGTGGAGTCGGCGCCGCCCATCGGCCGCCCCCTGCACAACTACCGGGCGCTGGTCCTGGACCGCTGGCTGCGGCCGGTCGCCCCCGGCACCGACGGCGAGCTGTACCTCGCCGGGGAGGGCGTGGCCCGGGGCTATCTGAACCGGCCGGGCCTCACGGCGGAGCGCTTCGTCGCCGACCCGTACGGACCCGCGGGCAGCCGGATGTACCGCACCGGGGACCGCGCCCGGTGGACCCCCGACGGCCTCCTGGAGTGCCTCGGCCGCACCGACGACCAGGTCAAGCTGCGCGGCTTCCGCATCGAACTCGGCGAGATCGAGTCGGTCATGGCCGCGCACCCCGGCGTGGGCCACGCGGCCGCGGTCGTCCGCGAGGACCAGGAGGGCGACCGGCGCCTGGTCGGCTATGTGGTCGCCGACCCCGGGAGCCGCCCCGACGTCGCCGCGCTGCGCACCCGGCTCGCGGCCACCCTGCCCGAGTACATGGTGCCGTCGGCGTTCGTCACCCTGCCCGAACTGCCCATGACCGCCAACGGGAAGCTGGACCGCAAGGCGCTGCCCGCCCCGGAAGTGGCCGGGGCGTCGGCCCGCCCGCCGCGCTCCCCGCAGGAGGAGATCCTGTGCGGGCTGTTCGCCGAGGTCCTCGGCGTGGAGCGGGTCGGCGTGGACGACAACTTCTTCGACCTGGGCGGGCATTCGCTGCTCGCCACCCGGCTGGTGTCCCGGGTGCGCTCGGCGCTGGGCGTGGAGCTGGCCATCCGCTCGCTGTTCGAGGCCGCCACCCCGGCCCGGCTCGCGGGCCTGCTGGCCGGGGCCGGAGCGGCCCGTACCCCGCTGACCGCGCAGCCGCGGCCCGCGGAGCTCCCGCTGTCCTTCGCCCAGCGGCGGCTGTGGTTCCTCGACCGCCTCGGCGACGACCGCGGCGCCTACCACATCCCCACCGCGATGCGGCTCGCCGGCGAGGTGGACACCGGCGCCCTCGAGGCCGCCCTGCGCGACGTCGTCGCCCGGCACGAGAGCCTGCGGACGGTGTTCCAGGAGACCGACGGGGTGCCCCGGCAGGTCGTCCTGGAGTCGGCCGAGATCTCCCTCGTCCACTCCGAGGTGCGCGAGGAGGAGCTGGCCGACGCCCTCAACGCCGAGGTCACGGCCCACTTCGACCTGGCCGCGGCGATCCCCGTACGGGCGCGTCTGTTCACCCTGGGCGAGACCGACCACGTCCTGCTGGTGACCATCCACCACATCGCCTCGGACGGCTGGTCCATGGGCCCGCTCGCCCGCGACCTGTCCACGGCCTATGTGGCACGGCTGCGCGGCGACGCCCCCGACTGGCGCGAACTCCCGGTGCACTACGCGGACTTCACCCTCTGGCAGCGCGAGGTGCTGGGGGACGAGGCCGATCCGGACAGCCCGATCGCCCGCCAGCTCGCCTACTGGAAGGAGAGCCTGGACCGGCTCCCCGAGGAGCTGGCCCTGCCCGCGGACCGGCCCCGGCCCGCCGTCGCCTCGGGCCGCGGCGGCGCGGTGGTCTTCCGGATCGACCCCGAACTGCACGCCTCGCTCGCCCAGTTGGCGCGGGCGGGCCGGGCCACGCTGTTCATGGTCCTCCAGACCGGCCTCGCCACCCTGCTCGACCGGCTCGGCGGCGGCACCGACATCCCCATCGGCACCCCGGTCGCGGGCCGCACCGACGAGGCGCTGGATGACCTGATCGGGTTCTTCGTCAACACGCTCGTGCTGCGCACCGACACCTCGGGGGCGCCGACCTTCAAGGAGCTGATCCAGCGGGTCCGGGAGCGGGACCTGAGCGCGTTCGCCCACCAGGACGTCCCGTTCGAGCGGCTGGTGGAGGTCCTCAACCCGGAGCGGTCCCAGGCCCGCCACCCGCTGTTCCAGGTGCTGCTCACCCTGCAGAACACCGCGGACACGGACGTGGTGCTGCCCGGCCTGAACGCCACGCCGCAGCCGGTGGCGGTGGACATCAGCAAGTTCGACCTGAGCCTGGAGCTCAGCGAGGAGCTGCTCGCCGACGGCGGCGCCGACGGCATCGACGGCGTGCTGCGCTACAGCACGGACCTCTTCGACCACGGCACCGCCGAGGCGCTCGCCGAGCGGCTGGTCCGGGTGCTGCGGACGATGGCCGCCGCCCCCGACACCTCCGTCGCCGACGTCGACGTGCTGACCGCCGAGGAGCGCGAGCGGATCCTGCGGGGCTGGAACGACACCGCCCACCAGGTGCCCGCCACCACCCTGCCCGCGCTGTTCGAGGAGCGGGCGGCCCGCACCCCCGACCGGCCGGCGCTGGTCTTCGAGGGCACCACCCTCGGCTACGCGGAGCTCAACGCGCGGGCCAACCGCCTGGCCCGGCTGCTCATCGAGCGCGGAGTGGGCCCCGAGGGTTTCGTCGGCATCGCCGTACCGCGCTCGCTGGAACTGGTCGTGGCGCTGCTCGCGGTGGTCAAGACCGGCGCGGCCTATGTGCCGGTGGACCCCGGCTACCCGGCCGACCGCATCCGCTTCATGCTGGAGGACGCGGCCCCGGCGCTGCTGCTGACGACCACGGAGACGGCCGCCGGACTGCCCGTCGGGGAGTCCGTGCCGGTTCTGGCGCTGGACGCGCCCGGCACCCTGGACACCCTCGCCGGGCTCCCGGAGGGCGATGTGTCCGACGCCGAGCGGCGCGCACCGCTGCACCCCGCGTCGCCCGCGTACGTCATCTACACCTCCGGCTCCACCGGCCGCCCCAAGGGCGTGATGGTGCCGCACGAGGGCATCGTCAACCGGCTCGCCTGGATGCAGGCGCGCTACGGCCTGGGCCCCGAGGACCGGGTGCTGCAGAAGACCCCGGCGGGCTTCGACGTCTCCGTCTGGGAGTTCTTCTGGCCGCTGCTGGAAGGCGCGGCGCTCGTCGTCGCCCGGCCCGAGGGCCACAAGGACCCCGCCTATCTGGCCGAGTTGATCCGGGCGGAGGGCGTCACCACCGTCCACTTCGTGCCCTCGATGCTCCAGGTGTTCCTCCAGGAGCCGGGCGCCGCCCGGTGCACCGGACTGCGGCGCGTCCTGTGCAGCGGCGAGGCGCTGCCCCGGGAGCTCCAGGACGAGTTCCTGCGCACTCTGGACGCCGAACTGCACAACCTGTACGGCCCGACCGAGGCATCGGTGGACGTCACCTCCTGGGAGTGCGAGCGTGACTCCGCGCCGGGCCCGGTGCCCATCGGCCGGCCGGTGTGGAACACCCGGCTGTACGTGCTCGACGACGCGCTGCGCCCGGTGCCGCCCGGCGTGCCCGGCGATCTGTACCTGGCGGGCGTCCAGCTCGCCCGGGGCTATCTGGGCCGCCCCGGCCTGTCGGCCGAACGGTTCGTCGCCGACCCCTTCTCCGCCGACGGCGGCCGGATGTACCGCACCGGGGACGTCGCCCGCTGGCGGCCCGACGGCGCGCTGGACTTCCTCGGCCGCGCCGACGACCAGGTGAAGCTGCGCGGCTTCCGGATCGAACTGGGCGAGATCGAAGCGGTGCTGGCCCGCCACGCCGAGGTGGCGCACACCGCGGTCGTCGTCCGCGAGGACCAGCCCGGCGACCGGCGCCTGGTGGCGTACGTCGTCGCCCCGGCGGCCGGTGGCGCGCCGGACCCGGCGGCCCTGCGCGACCACCTGGCGGCCGAGGTGCCCGAGTACATGGTGCCGTCCGCCTTCGTGACGCTGCCCGAGCTGCCGCTGACCCCCAACGGCAAGCTGGACCGCAAGGCGCTGCCCGCCCCCGAGGCACCGGCCGTCGCCGAGGGCCGCGCCCCGCGCAATGTGCGCGAGCAGATCCTGTGCGGTGTGTTCGCGGACGTCCTGGGGCTGCCCCGGGTCGGGATCGACGACAACTTCTTCGAACTGGGCGGCCATTCGCTGCTCATGGTGCGGCTGGCCAACCAGGTGCGGCTCGCCTTCGGCGTGGACCTCACGATCCGGACCGTCCTCAACACCCCGACCGTCGCGGGCCTGGCCGAGCGGCTGTACGAGCTGGACCACGGCGACGACCTGGACGTCCTGCTGCCCATCCGGCCGCAGGGCTCCCTGCCCCCGCTGTTCTGCGTCCACCCCGGCACGGGCGTCGGCTGGCCCTACACCCGGCTCATCCCCGAGGTGGACCGCGACCGGCCCATCTACGCCTTCCAGGCCAGGGGGCTCCGGGACCTCACCGAACTGCCCGGGTCCATCGAGGAGGCCATCGAGGACTACCTCGGGACGATCCGGGAGATCCAGCCGCACGGCCCCTACCACCTGCTCGGCTGGTCCCTCGGCGCGCCCATCGCCCAGGGCATCGCCACCCGGCTCCAGGCGTCCGGCGAGGAGGTCGCCCTGCTGATGAGCCTGGACGGCTATCCGATGGACGCGGCGCCGGTCAACGCCGAGCCGTGGAGCCAGCAGCAGTTCCTCCGGGACCTGCTGGAGGTCGCGGGCATCGACCTCGGCCACGACGGCCCCCTCGACCGCGACGAGGTGATGGAGGCCATCCGCGAGGAGGGCTCGCCCTTCGCCACGCTCAGTGCGGCCCAGTCGGAGAACATGTTCCGGATCTACCGGAACTTCGCCGTGGTGAGCGAGGCGTTCACCCCCGACCGGTTCACCGGCGACATGGTCTTCTTCCGCGCCGCCCGCTCCAGCGAGGAGCTCGGGCTGCACCCGCACACCTGGGACCGGTACGTGGACGGCCGGGTCGAGGTCCACGACATCGAGTGCGTCCACGGCGAGATGACCCAGCCGGTGGCCATGCGGGTCATCGGGCCGATCCTCCGGGAGCGGCTCCGCACCGGCGACTGAGCCCGGCCCTTCCGCTCCGGGAGCCGCCCGGAGCACCGAAACCCTCACGGAACCGAAACAAGGAGAGACACGACATGAGCAACCCGTTCGAGAACGCCGAGGGCCGCTTCTTCGTCCTGGTCAACGAGGAGCAGCAGTACTCCCTCTGGCCGGCGTTCGCCGAGGTCCCGGCCGGCTGGACGGTCGTCCACGGCGAGGACACCCGCGACGCGTGCCTCGCGCACATCAACCAGAACTGGACCGACATGCGGCCCAAGAGCCTGGTCGAGGCGATGAACGCCGCCTGACCCCACCGCCCCACCACGCCGGGCCCGGGGACGGCCGCACCTGATCCGTGCGGCCGTCCCCGGGCCGGGGCCCGCCTCCTGGCACCGCCGCCGCGCGAGAGCGCGCCACCCGATACGCGAGCCTCACTGCGACCGAGGATGAACGAGACATGCCTGACGCCCGGACCACCCGGCTCCCCCTGACCGCCGCCCAGTCGGGAATGTGGTACGCCCAGCGGCTGGACCCCGACAACCCGATCTACAACGGTGCCCAGTACCTGGAGATCCAGGGACTGCTCGACCCCGACCTCCTGGAGGAGGCGCTGCGCCGGGTCGTCCGGGAGACCGACGCGCTGCGCACCCGCTTCGTCGAGGACGCCGAGGGCGTATGGCAGGTGGTCGACCCGGACGGCACGGGCACGGTCCAGTACCTCGACGTCAGCCATGAGGACGACCCGCAGGCCGCGGCCGAGGCGTGGATGCGCGCCGACTTCCGGCGCCCGCTGAACCTCCTCGACGACGAGCTGGTCCGCTTCGCCGTCCTCGAGACCGCCCCCGACCGCTTCCTGTGGTACCTGCGCTGCCACCACATCGTGCTGGACGGCTTCAGCGGGGCCCTGGTCACTCAGCGGGTCGCCGAGATCTACACTGCCCTGGCGGCCGGAACCCCGGTGCCCGAGGGCGCGTTCGCCCCGCTGGCCGAGCTGGTGGCCGCCGACGAGCGCTACCGCGCCTCGGAGGACTTCGCCAAGGACAAGGCGCACTGGAACACCCTGCTCGCCGACCGCCCCAAGCCGCCCAGCCTGACGGCCGCGGACCCCACCATGCCCACCCGCCTGCTGCGCGGCACCACCTGGCTCTCCCCGGAGTCCACCCGCGCGCTGCGGGAGGCCGGGGACCGGGCCGGGGTCCCCTGGCCGCCCGTGGTGACGGCCGTGCTCGCCGCCTATCTGCAGAGCCTCGGCGGGGGCGATGACATCGTCGTCGGACTGCCCGTGACCGGCCGGCTCGGCAAGGTCGCCCGCGCCACCCCGGGCATGGTCTCCAACGTCCTGCCGCTGCGGCTGTCCGTACGGCCCGAGTCCACCTTCGACGCCCTGCTCACCCAGGTCGCCGGGGCGATGCGGCGGGTGCTGCGGCACCAGCGCTACCGCTACGAGGACCTGCGCCGCGACCTCGGCCTGCTCGGCGGCGACCAGCGCCTGGTCGGACCGCAGATCAACATCATGATGTTCGGCCACGGGCTGACCTTCGGCGAGCTGCCCGCGACCCCGCACACCCTCAACCTCGGCCCGGTGGACGACCTGTCGGTCGTGGTCCACGACCTGGGCGAGGGGAAGGGGCTGCGCATCGACTTCGAGGGCAACCCCGAGCTGTACGGCGAGGACGATCTCGCCCTCCACCAGCGCCGGTTCGTCCGGCTGATGGAGTCCCTCGCGGCCGCGGGCCCGGACCGCGCCCTGGGCACCGTGGACCTCCTCCTGCCCGAGGAGCGGACCCGGCTGCTGCCGCCGGGGGACGCCACCCCGGCCGAGCGCCCGGACACCACCCTCACCGAGCTGTTCGAGGCGCGGGCGCGGGAGTCCGCCGGGAGTGTGGCGGTGGTGTGCGGCCAGGAGTCGTTGTCGTACGGGGAGTTGAACGCGCGGGCGAATCGGCTGGCGCGTTTGCTGGTGGCGCGGGGCGTGGGCGTCGAGGACCGGGTGGGGCTGGTGCTGCCGCGGTCGGTGGATTTGGTGGTGGGCGTTCTCGCGGTGTTGAAGGCGGGGGCGGTGTATGTGCCGGTGGATCCGGGTTATCCGGCGGACCGGGTGGCGTATGTGTGGGAGGACGCGGGTCCGTCGCTGGTGGTGACGGTGGCGGGTGCGGGGGTCGGGGTGCCGGCGGGGGTTCCGCTGGTGGTGCTCGACGACGCCGAGGTCACGGCCGAGTTGGCGGGGCTGGACGGGTCGGATGTCGGCATCCGGATGTCGCCGGAGGCGGCCGCGTACATCATTTACACGTCCGGGTCGACGGGACGGCCCAAGGGGGTCGTGGTACCGCATGGAAATGTGGTGCGGCTGTTCGAGGCGACGGATCAGTGGTTCGGCTTTGGTGCGGACGATGTGTGGACCCTGTTCCATTCCTTCGCGTTTGATTTCTCGGTGTGGGAGTTGTGGGGTGCGCTGCTGCGGGGTGGGCGGCTGGTGGTGGTGCCGTTCGAGGTGAGTCGTTCACCGGGTGAGTTCTTGCGGTTGCTGGTGGATGAGGGTGTGACGGTGCTGAATCAGACCCCGTCGGCCTTTTACCAGCTGATGCAGGCTGATCGTGAGGCTCCGGACATGGGTGCCCGATTGGGGTTGCGGTGGGTGGTGTTCGGCGGTGAGGCGCTGGATGTGTGGCGGCTGGCAGAGTGGTTCGAGCGGCATGGGGACACCGGTCCGGTGCTGGTGAACATGTATGGAATCACCGAGACCACGGTGCATGTCAGTTATGCGGCGCTGGATTCCCGTATCGCGACATCCGGTGCGGGGAGTGTGATCGGGGTCGGAATTCCCGACCTTCGGGTGTATGTCCTCGACGGAGGTCTGCGTCCGGTGCCGGCCGGGGTGGCGGGGGAGATGTATGTCGGGGGCGCGGGTGTGGCGCGTGGTTATTGGGGGCGTCCGGATTTGACGGCGGGGCGGTTTGTGGCTGATCCGTTCGGTCCGGCGGGTAGCCGGATGTATCGGTCGGGGGATGTGGCGCGGTGGACCGATGAGGGTGTGCTGGAGTTCGTCGGGCGGGCGGATGACCAGGTGAAGGTGCGGGGGTTCCGTATTGAGCTGGGTGAGATCGAGTCGGTTCTGGGGGAGTGTGCTGGGGTTGGTCAGGCGGTGGTGGTGGTTCGTGAGGACCGTCCGGGGGACAAGCGTCTGGTGGCCTATGTGGTTCCGGACGCGGGTGCCGGGGTCGAGGTGAGGGTCCTGCGGTCGCATGCGGCGGGGATGCTGCCCGAGCACATGGTGCCGTCGGCGTTCGTGGTGCTGGAGCGGCTGCCGTTGACGGTGAACGGCAAGCTGGACCGTAAGGCGCTGCCCGCGCCGGAGACGCCGGTGAGTGTGGGTGGGCGGGCGCCGCGTACACCGCGCGAGGAGATCCTGTGCGGTCTGTTCGCCGAGATCCTGGACGCTCCCCGCGTCGGCGTGGAGGACAACTTCTTCGACCTCGGCGGACAGTCGCTGCTGGCCACCCGGCTGCTCAAGCGCATCCACGCCACGTTCGGCGTCGAACTGACCATCCGCAGCCTCTTCGAGGCCCCGACCCCCGCCGAACTCGCCGTCCACCTGGACGACGACGACCGCGGACAGCCGCTGGACGTGCTGCTGCCGCTGCGGCCGCACGGCACCCGTCCCCCGGTCTTCTGCGTCCACCCGGCGGGCGGCCTGAGCTGGTGCTACTCCGGGCTGATCAAGCACCTGGGCCAGGAGTACCCCGTCTACGGCCTCCAGGCGCGCGGCCTCGACGACGACGGCGAGCGACTGCCCTCGACCATCGCCGAAATGGCCGACGACTATGTGCGGCAGATCCGCACCGTCCAGCCCTCCGGCCCCTACCGGCTGGTCGGCTACTCGGCGGGCGGGGTCATCGCCCACGCCATGGCCGCCCGCCTGGAGGCGCTGGGCGAGGAGACCGACCTGCTGGGCGTGCTGGACACCTACCCGAACCAGAAAATGCCGCCCATCGACGAACAGGACGTGCTGGCGGACCTGTTGCGGTGGGTCGGCTACGACCGCCGCTACCTCGGCAACGGACCGCTCACCCATGAGCGGGTGACCGAGGTGCTGCAGCGCCTCGGCAGCGCCATGGCCACCCTCGAGGGCCGCCACATCGAGGCCATCACCAGGATCTACGCCAACAACAGCGAGCTGTTCAACACCCATCTGCCGGACAAGTTCAGCGGGGACATCCTGCTGGTCGTGGCCACGCTCGACAAGATCGACATCTCCCCGACCCCGGCCACCTGGGGCCCGTATGTCGGCGGGCGGATCGAGACGCGCGAAGTCGACCGGCAGCACACGGACCTGATGAAGCCCGGTCCGCTGGCGGAGATCGGCCGCATTCTGGCCGCGAAACTCGAGGAAATGGACGGCCCAGGACCGGACGCTCACGGTACGGCGGCCCAGTAGACCCGTAACTTCATAAGGAGCAGAAACGCGATGACGACCAGTGATGCCGTGCGTCCCCCGCAGGCCGCCGAAGCGAACGCGCACTTCTTCGACTGGCTGGCGAAGATGCGGCGAGAAGAGCCGGTCAGCTACAACGAGCAGACCTTCCAGTGGTCGGTGTTCCGGCATGAGGATGTCACGCACATCATGGCCAACACCGATGTCTTCGTGAACGACATGTCCGACATCACGCCGCCCCAGGAGGACTACGACGTCTTCTTCAAGGGGAACATCGCCGCGATGGACGAGCCCCGGCACCGGAAATTCCGGATGCTGGTCAGCAAGGCGTTCAGCGCCCGCTACATAGCCGGTCTGGAGCCGAAGCTGGTCAAGATCGCCACCGGGCTGCTGGACGCGGTGGGCGACAAGGAGCACTTCGACATCGCGGCGGACTTCGCCTTCCCGTTCCCCGTGGCCGTCATCGCCGATATCCTCGGCGCCCCCCACGAGGACGCCCACCTCTTCGCGGAATGGGCCAATCTGCTGCACGCCAGCAATCAGGGCGTCGAGGGGCACCGGGCGACCGCGATGCGGCTGAAGTCCCTCAACACCTATATGTTCGAGCAGATCCGCAGGCGCCGCGCCGAGCCGCGCGATGACCTGATCACCACGCTCGTCCAGGCCGAGATGGACGGCCGGACGCTGGACGACGAAGAGATCGTGGGCTTCGCGGGCGTCCTGCTGATGGGCGGGATCACCACCACCGCGGCCCTGATCAGCAACATCGTCCTGACCTTCGACCGCTTCCCCGAGCTGTACCGCGAGGTGCGCGCCGATCGCTCCCTGGTGCCCCAGGCGATCGAGGAGGTCGTCCGCATCCGGCCCTCGTTCAGCAACTTCGTGCGGATGACGGCCGAGGACGTGGAGCTCGGCGGGGAGATCATCCCGGCCGGGGAGCTGGTCCATGTGTGGATCTCCTCCGCCAACCGCGACGGAGGCGCCTTCCCGGACCCCGACCGGTTCGACATCCACCGGGAGAACAACCGGCACGTCGGCTTCGGCCAGGGCATCCACTACTGCATCGGCGCCCCGCTCGCCCGTCTCGAGAGCAGGATCGCCTTCAATCTGCTGCTGGACCGCTACCGCTCCATCCAGGTGGTGCCGGACGCGGACATCGAGTTCCTCGACACCTCGGACATGATCGGCGCCTCGCGGCTCCCCGTCGTCGTCACCAGAGACTGACCCGGAGCAGACATGGACCCGAGTGACAGACCCATCGCCCATATCGCGTTCTTCAACATCCCGGCCCACGGCCATGTGAACCCCACGCTCGGCACGGTGGCCGAGCTGGTGCGCCGCGGGCACCGGGTGAGCTATGCCGTGCCCGCCGAGTTCGGCCCGCAGGTGCGGGCCGCCGGGGCCACCCTGGTGCCGTACGAGACGACGCTGCCCGCCTCCGACCGGGTCGAGGACTGGCCCTCCGACGATCCGGTCGCCATGTCCCGCCTCGCGCTCGACGAGGCGATCGCCATCCTTCCCGGGCAACTGCGGGCGTTCGAGGCGGACCGGCCCGACCTGGTGCTGCACGACTTCGGCGCGCTCACCGGACGGCTGCTGGCCCACCGCTGGCAGGTCCCGGTCATCTGCCTGGCCTCCACCCATGTGTCCACGGCGGGCCCGGAGGAGCGCCGGGCCCGCCAGGAGATGTTCGACGCGTTCTTCGCGGACGATCCGCGCTGGTCGGAGTACCGCCGGCGATTCCGCACGTTCCTGGACGAGGCCGGTATCGCCCTGTCCATCGACGACTACACCGGACTGCCCGAACGCTGCCTGGTGCCGATGCCCCGGGAGTTCCAGATCGACGGGGACGCCGTGGACGGGCGCTACGCCTTCGTGGGCCCCTGCATCGGGGACCGGGGGCACCAGGGCGAGTGGCGGGCCCCCGAGGACGACCGGCCGGTGCTGCTGGTGGCCCTGGGCTCCGCGGGCAGCGGCCAGCCGGCCTTCTACCGGGAGGTGGTGGCGGCCTTCACCGGCACGCCCTGGCATGTGGTGCTGGCCACCGGCACCCTCGACCCCGCGCTGCTCGGCCCGCTGCCGCCCAATGTCGAACAGCACCGCTCCGTACCCCAGTTGGCGGTGCTGGAGCGGGCCTCGGCCTTCATCACCCACGGCGGTATGGGCTCGGTGCTCGAGGCCATGCACCACGGGGTCCCCATGGTCACCGTCCCGCAGGTCAACGACCAGCACATCAACGCCGAGCGCGTCGTGGACCTGGGGCTCGGGCGGCACGTCCCACTGGACGAGGCGACCGCGGCGCGGCTGCGGGACGCCGTGTCCTCCGTCGCGTCCGACCCCGGGATCGCGGCGCGGACGGCCGCCGTCGGCAAGCGGATGCGGCAGCTCAACGGCGCGGTGACCTCGGCCGACCTGATCGAATTCGTGCTCCACGGCCGGCGGGAGCACTGGCAGGATCATGTCGCCCGCCTGGAACACCGCCCCGGCCCTGGCGATGCTGGCCACGCCGTGAACGGTACGACGGTCGGCTGAAGGCATGGACATCATGACGCGAGAAGACCCACCGATTCCCCACCCCCCTCATCTGCTCATCGAGAGCCGTGGCCCCTGGGCGGGCGCCGCCTGTGGCGCGTTCGTCCGGGACGCCCGCACCCTGGCCCTCTCCGGCCACCCGGTGCAACTCGTGCTGGTGCAGGACGCCGTCACCGCCGCCGTGCGCGAGCCGGAGGAGGGCTCGGCGGAGGTGCGGGCCCTGGCGGAGGCCGGCGGCGAGGTGTGGGTGGACGACTTCTCCCTCGCCCAGCGCGGCCTGCCCGCGGACCGGCTGATCCCCGAGGCACGGGTGGTGGGCATGCCGGAGGTCTCCGCCCGCGTGCTCGCCCCCGGCGTCCGGGTGGTGTGGCACTGAGATGGCCAGGACCACGACGGTTCCCCGCTCGGACGTGCTGCTGACGGTCATGGGCGCGCCGTACGAGAACGACCTGCTCACCAGCGTGCTGCGGTTGGCGCAGGCCATGCTGGAGGACGGGGCCACGGTGCAGATCTGGGCATGCGGCTACGCCACCATGCTCACCCAGAAGGGGCTGGGCGACAGCAAACCCCGCAACCTCGCCGCATGGTCCGTGGACTACCCGTCCACGAGCCTGCTGGTGCGGGAGATGCTCACCGCCTTCCCCGGCCGACTGCGCTGGTACGCCTGCCGCTTCTGCAGCGACGACCGCGGCGCGGTGGACCACATCCCGGAGGTCCCGGTACGGGCCCCGGCGCGGTTCGCCGAGCATGTGGCCGCCGCGGACAAGACGCTCTACCTGGGGGTGATGTGACCGTGGCGGAGGAGGAGCGGCGCGCGCTGGCCATCGTGGAGCGCGCCTACCGGGGCGCGGTGGAGACCCAGTTCTCCGACGGCCTCTACTGCGCCTATCTGTTCCACCGCCACCTGGGCGGCCTGGACGTCCTGCTGCGCGGCCCGGCGGTCGGCTACGCCGTCCGGGCCGCCCGGACGCCCGTACCACGCCTGGGAAAGCGGGAGCTGACCCAGGTCAACACCCCGGGCGAGGGCCTGGACGTGCTGCTGGCCGCCGGGGTCGGCGTGTGGATCGAGGAGCAGGACCTGCGGGCGTACGGCCCGGACGCGACGTCCGGTCTGCTGCCCGGCGTACGCACGGTACCGGCCGGGGCCATGGCGGCCCGCTGGCCCGGCTACCGCGCGGTCTTCTATCTGTGAGCGGGCTCCCGGGGCGCGGCCGCCGGGACCCGCGTGGATTCCCCAAGGAGTGGATCGGTTGTGACGGCCATGGTTGCCGCGGTGCGCGGTCCCGTGATCTCGGGCTGGTCGGCGGTGTCGCCGTACGGGATCGGGCGCCACGCCTTCGTCGAGGGGCTGCGGTCCGGGCGGAGCACGGCGGTGGAACTCGACCCGGCCGAGTGGTCGGGCCCCGGTGAACGAGCCTGTCTGGTGCCGGGCTTCGTCATCCGCGAGGTGCTGGGACGCAAGGGAACCCGGTCCATGGACCGGGTGACCGGACTGGCCGTCACGGCCGTGGACCGGCTGCTGCGGGAGGTCACGGACGGCGACCCCGGCCCCGCCTCGGGCGGGGACGACGTGGCGCTGGTGCTCGGCACCAACACCGGCAGCGCGCGGTCCATCATGGACCACACCCGCGACACCTTCCTGCAGGAGAAGCCCTTCTACGTCGACCCCTCGCAGTTCCCCAACACGGTGATGAACTGCGCCTCGGGGCAGTGCGCCATCCGGTACGGGCTGCGCGGGCCCAACGCCACCGTGGCCGCGGGCCGCGCCTCCGGGCTCCAGGCGCTGCACTACGGACGGCGGCTGCTGACCTCGGGCCGGGCCGGCAGTGTGCTGGTCGGCGCGGTGGAGGAGCACTCGGCCGCCCGCGCCTGGCTGGAGCACCACACCCGGGGCGAGGACGAGCGGGCCGACGCCGTGGTGCTCGGCGAGGGCTGCGCGGTGCTGCGGCTGGTCCCCGCCGACGCGCCGGACGCGGCGACGGGCCTGGCCGAAGTGGTGCTGGTGGAGTCCGGGGTGGCCGGCCCGGACGGGCCGGCACCCGCGCTGACCCGGTGCGTGGAGCGGGCGCTGCGGCGCTCCGGGGTGACCCCGGCCGAGGTGTGGGCCGTCTCGCCCTCCGCCCCCGCCGGGACCGCCGGAGTGGCTGAACGGGGCGTGCTGGAGGCGTTGTTCGGCGCGGTGGAGCCCCGCTGGGTGCCGCACCCCGAGCCGATCGGGGACACCTCGGCGGCCGCGGCGGCTTTCCAGGTGGTCGCGGTCCTCGCCACCGCCGAGGACGCCCCGGACGCCTCCGGCAAGGTCGCGGTGATCACCTCGGTGGACCGCGACGGGGCCGTCGCCTGCGCACTGCTGCGGCTGCGATGAAGGCGGAGGCGAAGGTGAGCGAACGGCGGCGGACCCACCGGCTCCACGGCCTCGTACGGGCGAAAGGTGTGGGTGGCAGCTTCCGGTCACGGCCCGGGACCGCGGCCCCGATTGCTGCGACGGTTACGGCGATTGAGACAGAGATGGGATCCCCAGCATGACGAACCGCGATGATTGGGATGCGATAGTCGTCGGCTCCGGCATCGGCGGCCTGGTCTGCGCCGCCTATCTGGCGGTGACCGGGCGGCGGGTCCTGGTGCTCGAGCAGCATGACGTGGCGGGCGGCAACAGCCATGTGTTCCGCCGCCGCCGCGCCTACGAGTTCGACGTCGGCGTCCACTACCTCGGCGACTGCGGCCCCGGCGGGGTGCTGCCCGCGATCCTCGGCGGCCTCGGCCTGGACAAGCGGATCACCTACCGCGAGATGGACCAGGACGGCTTCGACGAGATCGTGCTGCCGAGCACCTCGATGTTCATGCCCGCCGGCTGGGACCGCTACCGGCGGCGCCTGAAGGAGACGCTGCCGGAGGACGCCGAGGGCCTGGACACCTTCCTCGACATCTGCGAGGCCCTGGGCGCCGAGATGCGCTCGGCCCTGCTGTCCGGGGAGGAGCTGACCGTCGCCGACCTCGTCGCGCGCACGCCCGTCACCCTCAAGTGGGGCCGCCATCCGCTGTCCAGGCTCTTCGACCACTGCGGTCTCTCGGCGCGGGCCAGGACCGTGCTGGCCGCCCAGTCGCCCAACTACGGCATGGGGCCGGACCAGGCGACCGTCTCGATGCACGCGACCGTCACCGACCACTACGTGCGCGGCGCCTACTACCCCGAGGGCGGCGGTCAGATGCTGGCCGCGGGCCTGGTGGAGTCCCTGGAGGCGCACGGCGGGGCCCTGCTCACCCGCGCGCATGTGACCCGCATCCTCGTCGACGGCGGCAAGGTCACCGGGGTGGGGCTGGCCGACGGGCGCAGCTTCTCCGCCCCGCTGGTGGTCTCCAACGCCGACTACCGCCGCACCGTGCTCGACCTGGTGGGTGCCGAGCACTTCCCCGCCAAGCTGGTGACCAAGACCCGCGAGGCGGCCATGGGGCTGCCGTTCGCCACGCTGTACGTCGCCCTGGACCGGCCGCTGCCCGAGCGCCGCAACGCCAATCTGTGGTGGTACGCGGACGACGACATCGACACCTACTACCGGCGGCTCGCCGAGGGCGACATCGACCCGGTCTCCTTCCTCTTCCTGTCCTTCGCCTCCCAGAAGGACCCCGAGGGCCGCACCGTGTGCCCGCCGGGCCACAGCAACTTCCAGGTGATGACGCTCTGCCCGCCCGAGTACGACCGCTGGGGGGTGACCACCGGGCCCGCCGACGGCACCCGCTACCGCCGCGACGGCGCCTATCGGAAGAGCAAGGAAGAGTTCACCGAGGCCATGCTGACGGCCGCCGAGCGGGCGATCGGCCCCTTCCGGGACCACATCACCCACCTCGAGGCGGCCACCCCGCTGACCCATGAGCGCTACACCCTGTCCACCGGGGGCACCCCCTTCGGCCTCGCGGACTGGGGCGGCGTCGGCGCGCGCCCCGACACCCGCACCCAGGTCGAGGGGTTGCACGTGGTGGGCGCCAACACCCGCTACGGCAGCGGCATCACCGGTGTCGCCGTCGGCGGCATCGCCTGCGCCTCCGCCATCGTCGGCCGTCGGCTGATCCACGAGGTGCACGACGGCGCCGTGCTGGGCGACGTGGACCTGCTGCCCGAGCGCGACGAGCGCTGGGACCCGCTCGCCGTCTCCCGGGGAACCGGCCGCCGCACGGCCCGCGGTCTCGCGGGCATCGACCGATGACGGCGCCGCCCGGACCACGCACACACCGGCGACCTTTCCAGGAGAGAACATGGACGTGGCGATCGAGGCCGAGGGCCTGAGCAAACGGTACGGCGACAACGAGGTGCTGAAGGGCGTCGACCTCACGGTGCCCGCCGGGTCCGTGCTCGGCCTCCTCGGACCGAACGGAGCCGGGAAGACCACCACCGTACGGATCCTGGCCACCCTCCTGCCGCCGGACGGCGGCCGGGCGACGGTGGCCGGCCACGACATCGTCAAGGCGCCCCTGGACGTCCGCCGGCGCATCGGCCTGGCCGGACAGTACGCGGCCGTGGACGAGCGGCTGACCGGCCGGGAGAACCTCGTCCTCATCGGCAGGCTCTACCGCCTCGGCCGCGCGGGCGCCAGGCGGCGGGCGGAGGAACTGCTGGAGCGCTTCGACCTCACCGGCGCCGCCGACCGGGAGACCAAGACCTACTCGGGCGGTATGCGGCGCCGGCTGGACCTGGCCGCCAGCCTGCTGGCCGACCCGAGCGTGCTCTTCCTGGACGAGCCGACCACCGGACTGGACCTCACCAGCCGGATGACCCTGTGGTCCATGGTCCGCGAACAGGTCGACGCGGGCGTCACCGTCCTGCTCACCACCCAGTACCTGGAGGAGGCGGACCAGCTCGCCGACCGCATCGCGGTCATCGACCAGGGGATGCTCATCGCCGACGGCACCCCCGACGAGCTCAAGCGCAAGGTCGGCGGGGAGCGCCTCGAGGTCAGCCTCGCCGACCCGGCCACGGTCCCGGAGGTCACCGGGCTGCTGGAGCGCGTCGCGGTCGGCGAGCCCGTGGTCGGGGACCAGGGCCGCAGCGTGTCGGTGCCGGTGGGCTCCGGCATCGACTCCATCGCCGAAGCGGCGACCGCGCTGCGCGGCAAGGGAATCGAGGTGACGGACTTCGCCATGCGCAGGCCGTCCATGGACGACGTGTTCCTCGCGCTGACCGGGCGCAACAGCGCCGGGGAGTCCGACGAGGACGAGGGGAAGACGGCAGCATGAAGGAACTGGCAACCGACACCTGGATCCTGGCCGGGCGTCATATGAAGCACATCGCCCGCGTGCCCGAGAAGCTGATCGGGGTGACCATCGCGCCCGTCGTGATGGTGCTGATCTTCGGCTATCTCTTCGGCAGCGCGATGTCGGTGCCCGGCGGGAACTACCGCGAGTACATCATGGCGGGCATCTTCACCCAGGTGATGTTCTCCGCGGTGGGCACCAGCGCCGCCGGTGTCGCGGACGACCTCAAGAACGGTCTGGTGGACCGCTTCCGGTCGCTGCCGATGTCCCGCTACGCGGTGCTGCTCGGCCGGACCGTCTCGGACATGGCGATGACGGCGCTGAGCTGCCTGGTCATGGCGGTGGTCGGCCTGCTGATCGGCTGGAAGGCGCACCACGGCGTGGTGAAGACCGCCGCGGGCTTCGGCCTGCTGCTCCTCCTCGGCTTCACCATGTGCTGGATCGGCGCGCTGATCGGCCTGGTGGTGCGCAGCCCGGAGGCGGTGAACACCATCTCCTCGCTGATGGTCCTGCCGTTCGCGCTGCTCTCCAACTCCTTCGTACCGCTGGACGGGCTGCCGCGCTGGATGCAGATCATCGGTGAGTGGAACCCCATCAGCTCCGTGGTGAGCGCCTGCCGGGACCTGTGGGGCAACCCCTCCACGGTGGTGAGCGACGCCCTGCCGGCCCAGCATCCGCTGGCCGCGGGCACCGCGATCCTGTGCACCCTGCTGATCGTGGTGGCCCCGCTGGCCGCCCGCGCCTACCACCGGGCCGCCGCACGCTGACCCCCAAGGACCCCGCGCAGTGATGAAGCTGGCCCAGTTCCTCCTGGCCCTCCTGGTGATGAGCGCGTTCATCATGGCGTTCGTGTTCAGCGCCCGGAAACTGCTGGGCCTGCGCATCGGGATCGTGCGGTCGCTGCTGGCCGGGCTGGTCAGCGTGGTCGGCCTGGCCGTCTTCAGCCTGCTGATGCAGCGGCCGGAGCAGCGCGGCATCCTCACCGGGGTGCAGTTCGGCTCCACGCTGGTGGTGACCACCGGCTTCCTGGCCGTCCTCGAAGTGGTCGCGCCCAGCGGCACGCTGGGCGGGCCGCGCGGTTGGGTGCGGTCGGTGCGGTCCCGGGTGGCCCGCACCCGCCGCTACTGGCACATCGTGTCCATCGCGATGCGGCACGGGCTGCGCCCCGGCCGGTACGGCGCGGTCCCCACCGTGGGCCGGGGGCCGGGTTCCAGCCGGATGGCCAGGCCGCTGCGGCTGGCGCTGGAGGAGGGCGGCGCCACCTTCGTGAAGCTCGGCCAGGTGCTGTCCACCCGCCGGGACCTGCTCCCGCCCGCGTTCATCGCCGAGCTGGGGCGGCTGCACCACCAGGTCTCCCCGGAGCCCTGGCAGGTGGTGGGGGAGGCCCTGGAGCGGGAGCTGGGCATGCCGCTGGAGGAGGCGTTCGCCCACTTCGACCACGAGCCGCTGGCGGCGGCGTCCATCGCGCAGGTCCACGCGGCACGGCTGCACTCGGGCGAGGAGGTCGTGGTCAAGGTGCGCCGCCCGGGGGTCCGGGAGGTCGCCGAATGCGACCTCCAGATCATCCTGCGGTTCGCCAGGACGCTGGAGCGGCGGGCCGGCTGGGCCCGCGCGCTGGGGGTGGTGGACCTGGCCGACGGGTTCGCCACCTCGGTCCGCGAGGAGCTGGACTTCCGCATCGAGGCGGCCAACCTCGCCACCGTGAGCGCGGCCTGGAGCCGGCGCTCGGAGGGCACCGGCATCCGGCTGCCGAGGGTGTACGAGGAGTGGTCGGGCGAGCAGGTGCTGGTCATGGAGCGGCTCTCCGGCACCCCCATCGGCTCGGCCGCCGCGGTCCTGAAGGGCACCGCGGAGGAACGCCTGGCGCTGGCCAGGAAGGTCATGGTCAACATGTTCCACCAGGTGATGACCGACGGCACCTTCCACGCCGACCCCCACCCCGGGAACATCCTGCTGCTGGACGACGGCGCCATCGGCGTGATCGACTTCGGCTCGGTCGGCCGGGTCGACGCCCAGGTCCGCTCCGGCCTGCGGTCCCTGCTCTTCGCGCTCAACAGCCAGGATCCGGCCGCCCTGTGCGACGCGCTGCTGGAAGTGGTCACCCGGCCCGAGGAGATCGACGAACAGCGGCTCCAACGGGAGCTCGGCCGCTTCCTGTCCCGCTATTTCGCCCCCGGCTCCACCCCCAGCGTGCAGATCTTCACCGACCTCTTCCGGCTGGTCCAGCGGCACGGGCTGACCATCCCGCCCGAGGTCGCGGCCGTCTTCCGGGCCTTGGGCACCCTCGAGGGCACCCTGATGCTCATCGCCCCGGGCTTCGTCATGGTCGAGGAGGCCCGGACCTTCGCGGGTGGAGGCTTCGCCCACGCCGGCGGCGAACCGCTGGGCCAGCTGATCAGCCCGACCGATGTGATGGCGGCGTGGGAACTGCTGCGCAGACTGCCCCGGCGGCTGGACCGGGTCACCAGCGCGCTCGAGCAGGGCCGCCTCGGCGTCGGGGTGCGGCTCTTCGCCAACGCCCGCGACCGTACGTACATCAGGTCGCTGGTGCACGAGATCCTGCTGACCTTCATCGCCGCCACGAGCGGGGTCATGTCGGTGATCCTGCTCAGTATCGACGGCGGTCCGGTGGTCGTTCCCGGAATAGGACTCTTCCAATTGCTCGGCTATCACCTGCTGGTGATCTCCGGAGTGATCGGCCTGAAAGTCCTTTTCCTCATTTCGCGTGGCGGCGGGCGGAACTGATGCGTCATTGAATGGCCGCCAGGAATTGTTACCGGGCGGTATTCCGTGATATTGGCAGCATGGTGATATCGGCCTTGAGGGGCCCGGTGCCGCTGGCTATACAGGAGCCATCCACCGCTGAAAAGGATGGACATGACTTCTGTCGGCCATGACCCCGAAAAGCTGATGTCCCTGCCGGCCCTGCTCGCCCGGCGCGCCGCCGAGAACCCGGACGACCTCGCCTACTGCTGTCTCCGCAACGGCGAGGACCCGGACGACCGGGTCACCTACGCGGAACTCCTGCGCCAGACCCTGGCCCGCGCGGCCGAACTCCGCCGCCGGGACAGCCGCGGCCGCAGCGCCGTGCTGCTGTACCCCACCGGCCTCGAATTCGTCCGCGCCTGGCTCGGATGCGCCGCCGCCGGGGTCATGGGAGCGCCCGTGCAGGTGCCCAGGAACAGCCAGGCGCTGCGCCGGCTGCGCTCCGTGGCCGACGACTCGGGCACCACCCTGGTCCTCACCACCGCCGAGACCCGCGACCTGCTGCTGGCCGACTTCCCCGACGCCCCCGACCTGCGCGGCCTGGAACTGCTGGCCACCGACGAATGGCCCGAGACGGCGCCCGCGGGGGAGCCCCTGCCCGCCGCCGGACTCGACGACGTGGCGCTGCTCCAGTACACCTCCGGCTCCACCGGCACGCCCAAGGGCGTGATGGTCACCCACCGCAACTTCTGGCACAACGCCGCCGAGACCGACGCCCTGTGGCCGGCCGAGGGCGGCACCGTGGTCTCCTGGCTCCCGCTCTTCCACGACATGGGGCTGCTGTTCGGCGTCGTCCTGCCGCTGTGGGCCGGGATCCCCTCCTACCTCATGGGCCCCGAGGCGTTCGTACGCCGCCCGGCCCGCTGGCTGGAGGCCCTCTCCCGGTTCGGCGGCACCCACGCCGCCGCCCCCAACTTCGCCTACGACCTGTGCGTACGCGAGGCACGCCCCGCGCCGGGCACCGACCTCTCCGCCTGGCGGGCGGCCGTCAACGGCGCCGAGCCCGTCCGGCTCCACACCATCCGGGCGTTCACCGAGGCGTTCACCCCCTACGGCCTGGACCCCCGGGCGGTCTCGCCGGGCTACGGACTCGCCGAACACACCCTCAAGATCAGCGGCAGCGGCCCCGGCGAACTCCCGCGCGCCCTCACCCTGTCGCCCACCGACCTCGGCCAGGGACGGGTCACGGAGACCACGGACACCGACGCGATCCCCGTGGTGAGCTGCGGCCGCACCATCGGCGCCACCCGCGTGCGCATCGTGGACCCCGCCACCCGCCGTGCGGCCGACCCCGACCGGGTGGGCGAGATCTGGGCCACCGGCCCCTGCGTGGCCGCCGGTTACGCGGGCCGCGAGCGGGAGAGCGAGGAGACCTTCCGGGCCCGGATCGCCGACGACGCCGACACCGGGGCGTACCTGCGCACCGGCGACATCGGCTTCGTCCGCGACGGCGAGCTCTACGTCACCGGACGGCTCAAGGACCTCCTCGTGGTCAAGGGCCGCAACCACTACCCGCAGGACCTGGAGTACTCCGCCGAGCGCAGCCACCCCGCGCTGCGCCCCGCCTCCGCGGCCGCCTTCGCGGTGGACCGGGGGGACCGGGAGGCTCTGGTGGTGGTGATCGAGGCGGACGGCCGGGCGCTGCGCGCGGCCGGCCACGACGTGCTGGTCAGCGCCGTGCGCGAGCGGGTGCGCAGCGACCACCGGCTCGAGGCCGAGGACGTCGTCGTCATCCGCCGCGGCACCCTGCCCAAGACCACGAGCGGCAAGGTGCGCCGGGGCGCCTGCCGCCAGAGTTACGTGGACGGCACCCTGGTACGGGTCGGCGGAGGCCCGGCATGACCGGACGTCAGGGCGAGGCGGGCGCGCGCATTCTGGGCCTCGGCGGCTACCGTCCCGCCCGCACCGTGCCCAACGCGGAGCTGTGCGCGCGCCTGGACTCCTCCGACACCTGGATACGGCGCCGGTCGGGCATCGTCAGCCGGCGCTACGCCGGGCCCGACGAGACGGTGATCACCATGGCCGCGCACGCCGGGGGCAAGGCCCTGGCCGACGCGGGCGTGGCCCCCGCCGACGTGGACACCGTGCTGCTCGCCTCGATGTCCTACCTGTACCAGTCCCCGGCGGCGGCACCCCAGGTGGCCGCGGCCCTCGGCGCGCGGTCCGCCGCCGCCTTCGATGTGCATGTCGCCTGCGCGGGCTTCTGCTACGCCCTCGCCGTGGCGGACGGGCTCATCCGCGCGGGCACCTCCCGCCGGGTGCTGGTGATCGGCTCCGAGCGGATGACCGACATCGTGGACCCGTACGACCGGGGCGCCGCCTTCCTCTTCGCGGACGGCGCGGGCGCGGTGCTGGTCGGCCCGGCCGCCGAACCCGGGATCCACTCCGTGGCCTGGGGGTCCGACGGGGAGCAGCACGGCCTCATCGCCCACCGGGAGCCCTGGACCACCGCCCGCGACGCGGACCGGCCCTGGCCGTACATGCGGATGGCCGGATCCGAGGTGTTCCGCTGGGCGATCAGGGAGGTGCCGCGCACGGCCGCCGCCGCCCTGAGACAGGCGGGGGTCACGGCGGACCAGCTTGCCGCCTTCGTTCCGCACCAGGCGAACCTGCGCATCACCGAGGCGGTGGCCAAGGCCCTGGACCTGCCGCCGCACGTCGTGGTCGCCGACGACATCACCTCCGCGGGCAACACCTCCGCCGCGTCCGTCCCGCTCGCCATGGAGGCCCTCAGGGACCGCGGGGCGCTGCCCTCGGGGGGACTGGCCCTGCTGGCGGGGTTCGGCGCCGGGCTCGCGCACGCCGCGCTGGTGGTCACTCTGCCGTGACGGGCCGCCCGGGCCGGGCCCTCCGGCCCAGCCGGAGGGCGGTCAGGCCGTACAGGATCCCGCCGAGCACGAAGTAGGCGTCGATACAGACCCCGGACCAGATGGTGTACGCCGACGGGTGCGCGTCGCCGGTGATCTGCTCGTACGTCAGGCCGGTCAGGCCGTGCCGAGCCAGGCCGGTGCCGCGCAGCGCCGTGTCCAGCAGCCCGGCGCCCCCGCGCACCGCCACCAGCGCGGCGCCGGTCCACAGGCAGAACAGCGCCGCCCACCGGGGGAGCCGCCGCCCCCACGGCCGGGTCAGCGCCAGCGGCAGCACGATGCCCACCGCGAACATGCCGGTGATGACCGCGCCCTGGATCCGGTCGCTGGTGCTGGTGGCCTCCGGCACCACCTCGGGCGCGTCGCCGAGCCCGAACCGGCCCCCGGCGAACCAGTACGCATGCATCGCGGTGAAGACCACCGCCCAGACGAAGGCGGCCAGGGCGGCCCGGCGCACCTCCCGCGCCGGCCCCGCCCCGGCGGCCGTCCCCGATGCGGACACGCGTCAGGCCCGTGCGCGCCGTAGCACGCCCTCGATCGCGTCGGCCGCCGCGGGGGCGCCGCCCTCCGCGAGGATCTCGGCGCGCAGCTCCGCCAGCCGCCGGGCCACCTCGGGGTCGGCGGACACCCGCTCCACCGCCTCCCGCAGCTCCTCGCCGGTGACGCCTTCGAAGGGCGTCCGCACGCCGATGCCCAGCCCGTCGATCACCCGGGCGTTCTCCATCTGGTCGAACCCCATGGGCACGGCCACCATGGGAACCCCGTACTGGATCGCCTCCATGGTGGAACCCATACCCGCGTGGGTGATGAACACCGCCGCCTCGGCCAGCACCTGGAGCTGCGGCACATCGGGGATGACCTCGATGTGCGGGGGCAGCGGCCCGAAGTCCGCCGGGTCCAGATGCCTGCCGATCGACATCACCACATGCCACGGCCCGTCGGCGAACGCCTCCGCGCACTCGAAGAAGATCCGCTGCACCTCGGGCACCTCGGGCGCGACCGAGCCGAAGGCGATCAGCAGCACCGGACGGCCGTCCGTGGGCGGCTTCCAGGGAGCCCGGTGGTCCTGGCCGCGCGCCACGGGGCCCACGAAGGTGTAGGCGTCGCCGAGTTCGTCCGCGTCGGCCTGGAACGCCCGCGGGATGGTGACCACATAGTGGTCGGCCCAGCCGACGTAGAGGAACTCCTCGATGGTCAGGTCCATCCCGCCCTCGTCCAGGAAGTGCTGGAACTCCTTCCGGTAGGCCAGCCACGCCGGGTCGTCCGCCACCGTGGCGTAGAACGGCGCCAGGTCCCGCTCGTAGGTGTTGCTGGACACCCTGGTCGGGGAGAGCCGCACCGCCGGGACGCCCCAGCGCTTGGCCAGGATCTGGGCCGACAGCGCGGCGTAGTCGTAGA
This sequence comes from Streptomyces yongxingensis, assembly GCF_055597465.1. Taxonomy (NCBI): domain Bacteria; kingdom Bacillati; phylum Actinomycetota; class Actinomycetes; order Kitasatosporales; family Streptomycetaceae; genus Streptomyces; species Streptomyces yongxingensis. The sequence goes on along the minus strand of NZ_CM145717.1, from coordinate 3,423,439 downwards.
GGACCAGGTCGGGGCGGTCGTCCTCGAACGCGGCGAGCTGCTGCGGCAGCACCGCGACCGCCTCCCGCAGGAAGAGCGAGGACATCGCGACCACATCGGTGATGGGGAACCGCTCACCGCGGCTCGCGTCCGGGAAGGTCGTCGTGTAGAGGACCGGCTCGGCCCCGGTGGCCCGCACCGCCTCGGCGTGCCCCTTGTCGATGGAGAAGCTGACCCGGTGGCCCCGCTCGACCAATTCCGCGCAGAGCCCGAGATTCGGATTCACATGACCGTCCGCCGGGATGTTGAACATCGCGATGTGCAGCGGTCGCGCATTCTCCGGAATTCCCTCCGGAAGGCCCGGACGAGAGACGCTCACGGATAACTCCTCTTCCGCCATCCGGACGCCTCAGATGGCCGGTTGACGTCATGTGGTGAATTCGATGCTAGGAAGGCCGGGCGGAGCGGTCGAGCGCGCAGTCAGCTTCCTGCCAAGGGTCCTGGGCATCCCTTGCGGGCCTGTCTGCTTCGCCCTTGTCTGAGACCTGCGTCACGCTGTCCGAAATGCAGTCCGGGCGGCCTGATCCACCTCAGGAGGGGCTGATTGAGATGATTTCCCAGAAGATACTCGATAGTAGAAGCGAATGGCGTTCCGGGCCGGGGGGCGACCCGGAACGGCGGGCCCGGGACGAGCACGCCCGGGAGCTGGCCGCCGTGGTGCTCGCCGCGGGGCACGGGGAGCGCATGGGCCCCGGCCCCCAGAAGGTGCTGCGCGAGGTCGGCGGCCGGGCCATGCTCGGCCATGTCCTCGACGCCGTGGCCGAACTCGCGCCGCGGCGCACGGTCGTGGTCACCGGACACCAGCGCGCGGACGTCGAGGCGTACCTCGCCGCCCATTTCGCCGACGCCGCGCCCGCGCCGGAGACCGCCGTCCAGGAGCACCAGGGCGGCTACGGCCACGCCCTGCTCGCCGCCGTGCACCGGCTCCCGGACTTCACCGGGACCATCCTGGTCAGCTGCGGGGACGCGCCACTGCTCACCGGCGACACCCTGGCCCGGCTGGTGGCCGAGCACGAGAAGGCGGGCAATGCCATGACCCTGCTGTCCGGCCACCTGCCGGACTCGGTCGGCTACAGCCTGGTGCTGCGGTCCGAGGTGGGCGAGTACGAGGCCCTGCTGCCGCCGGACCGGGGCGACCGCCGCGAGCCCGGCGACAGTCCCGTCGGCGGCCGGCTGCGCGAAGTGGGCGCCGGGGTCTACGCGTTCGACGCCACCGCCCTGCGCGCCGCCTTCGACGACCTGCTGGCGAGCGGGCGCACCACCGGCGAGTACCTGGCCACCGTGCTCGACCACTTCACCGCGCACGACCTGCGCATCGGCATCACGGTCGCGGAGGACCCGGACGACATCCTGGGCGCCAACGACCAGGTCCAGCTGGCCCGGGTGCGGGCCGTTCTGCGCGACCGGATCAACCGCTGGTGGCTGGCGGCCGGGGTCGACATCGCCGACCCGGGTACGGCCTGGATCGACGTCGGCGCCAGGCTGGCCGCCGGGGCGGTGGTGCTTCCCAACACCCGTGTCCTCGGCGCCAGTTCGGTGGCGTCCGGCGCGGTGATCGGCCCGGACACCGAGGTGCGGGACTCCGCCGTGGGCGAGGGGGCGCTGGTGGAGCGGTCCACCGTGACCGCCTCGGACCTCGGCGCTGGCGCCCGGGTGCGGGCCTACTCGACCGTGTTCAAGTCCCGGCTCGGGGCCGGTGCCGAGGTCACCAGCTCGGTGCTGGACCAGGCGGCCCTGGGCCCGTCGGCGCAGGTCGGTCCGTACGCGTATGTGCGCCCCGACACCCGGCTCGACAAGGGCGCCAAGGTCGGCACGTTCGTGGAGATCAAGAACTCCACGCTCGGCGCCGGGGCCAAGGTCCCGCATCTGTCGTACATCGGTGACGCGGACATCGGCGAGGGGAGCAACATCGGCGGCCTGTCCGGCTTCGCCAACTACGACGGCCGCAAGAAGTACCGCTCCGTCGTGGGCCGCAACGTCCGCATCGGCGGCCAGAACGGGCTCATCGCACCGGTCACCATCGGCGACGGGGTCTACTCGGGCGCCCGCGCGCTGATCGCCGAGGACGTCCCGCCGGGCGCGCTGGTCATCTCCGAGGGGTCCCTCAAACAACGCAACATCCCCGGCTGGGTGCAGAAGAACCGCCCCGGCTCCGCGTCGGCCATCGCCGCCGCCATGGCCCAGGGCGAGACCGGGGAGATGGAGACCGCCGACGGCGCCCGTCAGCAGGTCCCCCGTACCACCGGGGCGCCGGAGCCCACCGCCGGATACGAACCGTCCACCACCGATGACGAACGGTCCCCGTCCTGATGCCCTCCCACATCCTCGTCGTCTCCCCGCACCTGGACGACGCCGTGCTGTCCGCCGGCAGCCGGATCCACCACCTGGCCTCCGCGGGGGCCGAGGTCACGGTCCTCACCCTGTTCGCGGGCATCCCGCCGCTGCCGTACTCACCCATCGCCGAGTACTTCCACTACACCTGGGGCCTGGAGACCGAGCCGATGGAGCACCGGCGGGAGGAGGACCGCAAGGCCCTGGCCCGGCTGGGCGCCACCCCGCTCCACGGCGAGTTCCTCGACGCGGTCTACCGGCGGCGGCCCGACGGCACCTGGCTCATCGACGTCGACGGGCCGATGGTGCAGGGCAGCGAGGCCGCCGAACCCCGGCTCTGCGACCTGCTCGCGGCCGCCGTGGCCGTACTGGCCGAGCGGATCCAGCCCGAGGAGGTCCTGACCAGCGCGGCGGTCGGCAACCACATCGACCACCGGCGCACCCGTGACGCGGTGGTCACCGCGCTGGCCGGGAAGGTTCCGGTGCGGTGCTGGGAGGACCTGCCCTACGGACTGCGGGGCAGTGACATCCCCCCGCTCCCCGAGGGCCGCGCCCTGCTGGACCCGATGGCCGAGACCGCCGGGGAAGCCTCCTGGTCCGCCAAGTACGAGGCGATCGAGTGCTACCGCTCGCAGCACTCCATGCTCTGGCCGCCGGACGCGGACTTCCGGGACCTGTTCGACGCCCATGCGACGGGCCATGGCGGCGGGGCCCCGGCCGAGCTGTTCTGGCCGGTCGGCCCCTGATCCGCCCGAGCCCCCGTCCCCCCACCGGTGGCCCTCCGCGACGATGCCGCGAAGGGCCACCGCGGCGTTTCGGCGGCCGCGTAAGCCGCGGATCACACCCGTACGGTCGCCGCGGTGTCGGGCTCCTCGGCCCGCCCCGGACCGGAGTCACCGGAGGCGTGGGGGGAGTCGAAGCGGTGGTTGGGCCACCACGCCTTGGAGCCGAGCATCGCGGTCACCGTCGGCACCAGCAGCAGCGCCATGATGAACGCGGTGAGCAGGATGCCGAAGGCGACGGCGAAGCCCATCTGCTGGAGCATGGTGTTGCTGGCCAGCATCAGCACACCGAAGGTGCCCGCGAGGATGATGGCGGCCGAACCGATCGTCGGCGCCGACTGGGCCACCGCGAGCCGGGCCGCCTCGGCCGGGGACTTGCCCTTCCCGACCTCCTCCCGCAATCGGGCCACCATCAGGATGTTGTAGTCCGTGCCGATCGCCACCACGAACAGATAGACCACGATCGGCAGCATGAAGAGCAGGCCGTGCTCGCCCCTGATGTCCTGGAACAGCCAGACCGTCGAGCCCAGGGTCGCGGCGAAGCCGAGGCCCACGGCGAGCATCAGGTACAGCGGCGCCACCACGCTGCGCAGCAGCAGGCCGAGGATCACCATGATGGCCACGCCCGCGACCGGGAACACCAGCCGGTAGTCGTGGTTGACCGCGTCCTCGATGTCGGCCAGCACCGCGGTCGTCCCGCCCACCAGGGCCTCGGTGCCCTGCGGCGCGGAGTCGTGCGCGGTGTCCCGCAGCTCCCCGGCCACCAGCGAGATGGCCTTCTCGGAGGCGGGCCGGTACTTCAGCACGACGCTGAACTGGGCCACGTCACCCTTGGGGTTGGGCACGGCGGGGGAGACCTCGCCGACGCCCTCGACCCCCTCCAGCTTCTTCCGGAACCCGCTGAGCGCCGCGGCGTCCAGCTTGGCGCCGCCGTCGGACCGGACGTACACCAGGCTCGGGTCGGACTCACCCGCCGAGAAGCTCTTCTGGAGCTCCGCCATGGCCTGGACGGACTCCAGGTCCTTCGGCAGCGAGCTGTCGGTGTCGAACTCGGCCTTGAAGCCGAACGCGCCCACCGCGAGGGCCGCCAGCACACAGGCGGACACCGTGGCGATCAGGCCGGGACGGCGCGAGACCAGGGAGCCGGTGGCGCCCGCGAGCCGGTTGCGGGGGGCCTGCTTCCACGCCTTGGACGGCCAGAACGCCTTCGTTCCCAGCAGCGAGAACACCGCGGGCACCAGGGTGAGGGCCGCCACCAGGGTCACCGCGACGGAGATGGCCAGCGAGGGGCCCATGGCGCGCATGCTGCCCATCGTCGACAGCGTCAGGGCGAGGAACGCCACGATGACCGCGCCGGCCGCCGAAGCGATGGTCTCGCCGACCCGGGAGACCGCGTTGACCAGGGCCTCCTTGGGTTCCTGGCCCTGGCGGAGGTGTTCGCGGTAGCGGAACAGCAGGAACAGCATGTAGTCCGTGCCGACGCCGAACAGCACCACGATCAGGATCGCGGAGACTCCGCTGTCGGCCTCGAGCCCGAACCAGTCGCTGGCGGTGGCGATCAGGCCCTGGGCCATGATGAACATGACCAGGATCATCAGCACGGGCATCAGCGCGATGAGCGGACTGCGGAAGATGGCGCCGAGCAGCACGATGATCAGGACCAGGGTGGCCATCATGATCATGGCGTCGGTGTCACCCTCGGACTCGGTGGCATCGAGACCCGAGGCCGCGGGACCGGTCACATCGACCTTCAGCGAGGTGCCCTTCAGCAGCTTGTCGCGGTCCGCGCGCAGATCCTTGATCGACTGCTGGGTGTCCTCGTCGTAGAGGTCCTTCTTGGTCGAGTAGATGTTGGCCAGCGCCATCTTGCCGTCCTTGGAGACGGCCTCGGGCGTGGTCAGCACGGACTTGAAGGTCTTGTACTTCTTGTCCTGGAACCCCTTGGTCGCCTTGATGACGGCGGCCTTGTCGGCCTCGGAGAGCTTGCCCCCGTCCGGCCGCTGGTAGACCAGGATGGCGGCCGCGCTCTCCTGCTGCGGGAACGCGTGCTCCTGGATCTTGGACACCCGCACCGATTCGTAGTGCGACGGGAGGAAGTCGGCCTGGTCGGTGCTGGACTTCAGCGGTGGGGCAAGGATGGCCAGGCCGATCGCCGCGATGACCCACATCGCGACGATCAGCCATGGACGGTTGACGGAGAACCGTCCTATTCGCCCGAACATGACGCTCCTTAGGGATTTAAGGTTCCAGTAAGAGGGCACGCTAGGACAGCCGTTCGGGCGGCACCACGTGTCCTCGTGGAAATCGGCCTGGGGGGTGAGGGCCGCTCCGCCAAAGGGTTTAGGGAAGCGGTCCGCGTCTCAGCATCCGTGCTGAGGGCGCGCATCGAGCCCCGGGCCGACGGCCACCGTCCGAGTTTCGGCGGCCGGGATGCGGGCGGGCCGTGAAGTGGGCGGGACTGACATGTAGTTGACAAAATTGGCGCGTCCGGCGGCTTCTCACGGGCGCGTTCCCTCCCGATCCGTCCGCTTCCTGACACCACACCCCATGCGCCTCGTCAGGGCGCCTTGCTGCGTCTCGTCGGGCCGCCCCGCTGCGTCTCGTCGGGCCGCCCCGCTACGCCTCGGCAGCGCGCCTCGCCACACCTCGCCAGGACTCAGCGCTGAACATCCGCCGTCCCTTGGTCATCATCAGCCACCGCGACTATCCCCCGATGGTAGGAAGATACGGAAGGAGTAACGGTTCAGCGGTATGTGCCACAGATATGTTCCGGAGCATGAGCGCATCCGGGCTGCTGCCCGCAAGGACCGAACTGCGGCCCATCGTGTCCGAGTTGAGGCTGTCGGCCTTCAAGAGCCACCGCCGTGCCGCGTTTCGGCTGGGACCGCTGACCTTGATCTCCGGTCCGAGCGGCAGCGGCAAGTCCGGGGTGCTGGAGGCGTACGCGGCGCTCGCGCGGCTCGCGGGCGGCGCCCGGCTCGCTGAGGTGTTCCGCGATCCGGCCGCGTACATCCCGCGCCGGGCGCGGCCGGACCGGCAGGGGCGGCGCGGCTTCCGCATCGGCTGCACCGTGGACGGCCCGGTCGGGCCGGTACGGCTCGATGTCGCCGTACAGGCCGAGCCCGAACTGCGCATCGTGGGCGAGCGGATGACGGGGGCGGGGGAGACCCTGCTGGAGACGGCGCTGCGCGACCCGGGGCGGCGCTGTGTCCAGGCCGCCTGGCACACGGCGGGCGCGGTCGCGGTGACCCGCGCCCCGCTGCCCGACGACCGGCTGGCGACCTCGCTGCTGCCGCTGCGGGTCGCGGGCACGACGGAGGGGCAGCGGCTCGCGCTGGCCGCCGCCGAGCAGGTGGTCATCGCGCTGCGCTCGGTCTTCCCCTGCGATCCGCGGCCGGACCGGATGCGGGCGCCGGCGCCGCCGAGGGACGGGCGGCTGCGCGGCGGCTGCGAGAACCTGGCGGCGGTGCTGCGGCGGACCAGCCGGGAGTGCGGTACGCGGCACGCGGCGCTGGTCGCGGCGGTCCGGGCGGGGTGCGCCGGGCCGGTCGAGGGGCTGGTCACGGAGGGGCGCGCGGACGGGGTGGTGCGGGCGCTGGTCGAGCAGGGGGAGCTCGGCGCGATGCCGGTGGAGCGCCTCGGCGACGGCGAGCTGCGGTATCTCGCGCTCGCGCTGGTGCTGCTGACCGGGCCCGGTGTGCTGGCCGTGGACCCGGCGGCCGATGTGCTCCCCGCGCGGCAGGTGCTGACCGTGCTGGCCGACGGTTTCGACCGGTGTCTGGACCGGCGGCAGGCGCGGGAGCTCCTGGGGGTGGCGGCCCGGATGTGCGCACGGGGGCACATCCGGCTCGTGGGGACGGTGGGGGACGTGACGGGGGCGGTCGGGGACGCCCCCGTCACGGTGGTAAACCTGGGGCGTGAGCGAGTCCCATGAGAGCGAGCGACGAACCGACGGCCTGGATGTGGCGGCGCTGCAGCGCAGGCTGGCCGCCTTCGCGGCGGCGCGCGACTGGCAGCAGTACCACACCCCCAAGAACCTCGCGGCGGCGCTGAGCGTCGAGGCGTCGGAGCTGGTGGAGATCTTCCAGTGGCTGACGCCCGAGCAGTCGGTCCGGGTGATGGAGGACGAGGGGAGGGCGGCCCGGGTCGAGGACGAGGTCGCCGATGTGCTGGCGTATCTGCTCCAGTTCTGCGAGGTGCTGGGGATCGACGCGCTCGCGGCGCTCTCGGCGAAGATCGACCGGAACGAGGTGCGGTTTCCGGTGAACGGGGCGCGCTGACGGCGTACGGGCGCTGAGCGCGTCCGGGGCTGACCGGCGTACGGGCGCTGACCGCGAAGCGGGGGCTGAGCGCGGCGCTGACGGGGGCCGGCCGCGAACGGGGGCTTTGCCGGTGAATGGGTGATCTCACGGTGAACGGGGGGCTATGGCGGTGAACGGGGGCTGTGGCGGTGAACCGTGATCTCCGGTTGACCCGCGGGGCTCCGACCCCTTGATCCGTCACTCTCCGTAGTGATGAAGTTATCCACACCGCAACTGTTGTCAACAGATTCCTGAATTCCCCTAGCTTTTCGGCCTGTTAGTTATCACTCTGGGTAGTGGAGGAGTGACGGGCTCGGAAGTCCGTTGAGAGGGGTGCGGGGAATGGACGCGATGCGGCTGATCGGTGTCACCCGGCACGCCCTGGCGAAGGCCGGGAGCGTGCACGACATCGTGGCCGAAGCCTGGCAGGTTCAAGCGCTGGCCGAAGCGGTCGGCGGATATTTCGTGGTGAGTGGCCCGGCGGCCGCGCGAGCGGAGGCGCGCGGTCTGTGCGAGGCGGGCGGGCGGGCCCGCGGCGCCCTGTTCCGCCCGGCGCTGCACCACCCCACGCTGCGCGGCGGCGGTTTACGGGCCGCCCAGCTCTCGGAGGTGCGCGATCCGAGGGGTGTGCTGCTGGCGCTGGGGGAGCTGCTGGCGGAGGCGGGCTTCGCGCTGGTCGGGGTCGCCTCCAATACCGAGGAGGAGGCGCTGTACTGGCAGTGCGTGGAGGCGATCGACGCGGCGGACGAGGCCCGGGACCGGGTGCACGGCATGCTCAGGCACCTCACCTTCCGCGAGTGGGGTGGGGAGTGGGGTGGTGCCGCGTGACGAGGCAGGATGGGTGCCATGGATCTTCGCATTTTCACCGAGCCCCAGCAGGGGGCGACCTACGACACGCTGCTCACCGTCGCCAAGGCCACCGAGGACCTCGGATTCGACGCCTTCTTCCGGTCCGACCACTACCTCCACATGGGAGACGTGGACGGTCTCCCTGGCCCCACCGACGCCTGGATCACCCTGGCCGGGCTGGCCCGCGAGACGCGGCGGATCCGGCTGGGCACCCTGATGACCGCCGCCACCTTCCGGCTGCCCGGTGTGCTGGCGATCCAGGTCGCGCAGGTCGACCAGATGTCGGGTGGACGAGTCGAGCTGGGCCTGGGCGCGGGCTGGTTCGAGGAGGAGCACCGGGCCTATGGGATCCCCTTCCCCAAGGAGAAGTTCGCCCGGCTGGAGGAGCAGCTGGCCATCGTCACCGGGCTGTGGCAGACCCCGGTCGGCGAGACCTTCGGCCATGACGGTGCCCACTACCAGCTGGTGGACTCCCCGGGGCTGCCCAAGCCCGCGCAGAGCAAGGTGCCGGTGCTGATCGGCGGCCAGGGGGCCACCCGCACCCCGCGGCTGGCCGCGCGGTACGCGGACGAGTTCAATATGCCGTTCGCCTCGCCCGAGGACAGTGAGCGCCAGTTCGGCCGGGTGCGGGAGGCGGCGGAGGCCGCCGGCCGCAAGGGCGACGACCTGGTGTACTCCACCGCGCTCGTGGTGTGCGTGGGCAAGGACGACGCCGAGGTCGCCCGGCGGGCCGCGGCGATCGGCCGGGAGGTCGAGGAGCTGAAGCGGAACGGCCTGGCGGGCTCCCCTGCCGAGGTCGTCGAGAAGATCGGCCGCTACGCGGAGGCGGGCGCCTCCCGGCTCTACCTCCAGATGCTGGACCTGACCGACCTCGACCACCTGGAGCTGATTTCCTCGCAGGTCCAGGCCCAGCTGGGCTGAGCGCACCACCAGGAGCACCCGTGATGTCCGTAACCCCCACCTCCCTGGCCGCCGCGCTGGAGCGCGGACCGCTCGTCCTCGACGGCGGTCTTTCCAACCAGTTGGAGGCACAGGGCTGCGATCTCTCCGACGAGCTGTGGTCGGCCCGGCTGCTGGCCGACGACCCGGGACAGCTCGAGGCGGCCCACACCGCCTACGCCCGGGCGGGCGCACAGGTGCTCATCACCGCCAGCTATCAGGCCACCTACGAGGGCTTCGCCCACCGGGGCGTGGGCCACGAGGAGGCCACGGCGCTGCTGCGGCGCAGTGTCGAGCTGGCGCGCACGGGGGCCGAACGGGCGGCCGCCGAGCGGACGGCCGCGGGCGAGCGGGGCGCGGAGCCGGTGTGGGTCGCCGCCTCCGTCGGCCCGTACGGGGCGATGCTGGCGGACGGCAGCGAGTACCGCGGGCGGTACGGGCTGAGCGTGGCCGAGCTGGCGCGGTTCCACCGGCCGAGGATCGAGGCGCTGGCCGCGGCCGGTCCCGACGCGCTGGCGCTGGAGACGGTGCCGGACGCCGATGAGGCCGCGGCGCTGCTGAGCGCCGTCGAGGGATGCGGGGTGCCGGTATGGCTCTCCTACAGCATCGCGGGGCGGACCACCCGGGCCGGGCAGCCGCTGAGGGACGCGTTCGCCCTGGCCGCGGGGGTCGACCAGGTGATCGCCATCGGCGTCAACTGCTGTGAGCCGGGCGACGCGGACCGGGCCGTGGAGATCGCGGCCGACACCACCGGCAAGCCGGTGGTGGTGTATCCGAACAGCGGAGAGGAGTGGGATGCCACGGCACGGAGCTGGCGCGGCCGGGCGACCTTCGACCCGGGGCGGGTGAAGGCATGGCGGGACGCGGGGGCACGGCTCATCGGCGGCTGCTGCCGGGTGGGCCCGGAGCGGATCGCGGAGCTGGCGGCCGCGGTGAGAAACCATTAGGTGAGGGAGGATCGCCGGGCGATACTCGGACGGGTGTTCTTGACGATAACCACCACCGGCACCGCCGAGCGCCCCGCGACCGACCTCGGGTTTCTGCTGCACAAGCATCCCGACAAGGCGCAGCGGTTCTCGACCTCCTACGGCACCGCGCATGTCCTCTACCCCGAGGCGACCGCCGAACGCTGCACCGCGGCGCTGCTGTTGGAAGTGGACCCCGTGGCGCTGGTGCGGCGGGGCCGCGGCAAGGGCCGGGGCGGCGCCCCCGACTCCGCGCTCGCGCAATACGTCAACGACCGCCCGTACGCCGCTTCCTCCCTGCTGGCGGTCGCGCTGAGCGCCGTCTTCTCCAGCGCTCTGCGGGGCCAGTGCAAGGCCCGGCCCGAGCTGCCGGAGCGGGCGCTGCCGCTGCGGATCGAGGTGCCCGCGCTCCCGGCGCGCGGCGGTGCCGACCTGGTCGAGCGGCTCTTCGCGCCGCTGGGCTGGGCGGTGACGGCCGAGCCGGTGGCGCTGGACGAGGAGTTCCCGGCATGGGGCGACTCGCGGTACGTACGGCTGGTGCTGGAGGGCGAGCCGCGGCTGGCCGACGCCCTGCGCCATCTGTATGTGCTGTTGCCCGTGCTCGACGACGCCAAGCACTACTGGGTCGCCCCGGACGAGGTCGACAAGCTGCTGCGCTCCGGGGAGGGCTGGCTGGAGAGCCACCCCGAGCAGCGGCTGATCACCAACCGCTATCTGGCCCGGCGCTGGTCGCTGACGCGCAGCGCGCTGGAGCGGCTGGAGCTGGCACGGCTCGCCGAGGCCGACGACACCGCGGCGGAGGAGATCGACAACGCCGTCGGTGAACCGGCGGCGGCCGAGCTGATGGAGGAGGACGAGAGCGAGGAGAGTTCCGAGGAGCGGCCGGTGCCACTGGCGGTCCGGCGGCGGGAGGCGATACTCGACGCCCTGCGCGGGGTCGGGGCGGCCCGGGTGCTCGATCTGGGCTGTGGCCAGGGCCAGTTGCTGGGCGCGCTGCTGAAGGAGGCGCGGTTCACCGAGATCGTGGGTGTCGATGTGTCGATGCGCGCGCTCAACGAGGCGGCGCGGAGGCTGCGGCTGGACCGCCCCGGCTTCGACACGGGCGCGGCCGAGCGGCAGTCGGCCCGGCTGAAGCTGACCCAGGGCGCGCTCACCTACACCGACTCCCGGCTCGCCGGATATGACGCGGCGGTGCTCAGCGAGGTGATCGAGCATGTGGATCCGCCCCGGCTGCCCGCCCTGGAGCAGGTGGTGTTCGGCGCCGCACGGCCCCAGGCCGTCGTGGTGACCACGCCCAACGTGGAGTACAACGTGCGCTGGGAGACCCTGCCCGCCGGGCGGATGCGCCACGGCGACCATCGCTTCGAGTGGACGCGCGAGGAGTTCCGGGCCTGGGCGGAGGAGGTCGCCGAACGGCACGGGTACGCGGTGGAGTTCCGCCCCGTCGGCCCCGAGGACCCCGAGGTCGGCCCGCCCACCCAGCTCGCGCTCTTCCGCATCGGCGGCGACCACACGACCGGTACGACCACCGCGACCACGACGAAGGAGGCGGCAGCATGACCGAGGAGAAGCGCACCATCGGCGTGCCCGACCTGTCCCTCGTGGTGCTCGTCGGCACCACCGGCTCCGGCAAGTCCACCTTCGCCCGGCGCCACTTCCCGCCCACCCAGGTCGTCTCCTCCGACGTCTGCCGCGGGCTCGTCGCCGACGACGAGAACGACCAGAGCGCCACCCCCGACGCCTTCGACCTGCTCCACTACATCGCGGGCAAGCGGCTGGCGGCCGGACGGCTGACCGTCGTCGACGCCACCAACGTCCGCAGCGAGTCCCGCCGCAGCCTGATCAAGCTCGCGCGCGAGCACGACGTCCTGCCCGTGGCGATCGTCCTCGACGTGCCCGAGGGCGAGTGCGCCCGGCGCAACGCCCAGCGCCCCGACCGCGCCGGAATGCCCGCCCATGTCATCCCCCGCCAGCGCCGCGAGCTGCGCCGCTCGCTGAAGTCCCTGGAGCGCGAGGGGTTCCGCAAGGTGCACGTCCTGCGCGGCGCCGAGGAGGTCGAGGCCGCGGAGGTCGCCACCGAGCGCCGCTACAACGATCTGCGCCATCTCACCGGCCCGTTCGACATCATCGGCGACATCCACGGCTGCCGCTCCGAGCTGGAGACCCTGCTGGGCAAGCTGGGCTACGCCCTGCGCCGCGACGAGCTCGGCCGCCCGGTCGACGCCGCCCACCCCGAGGGCCGTACGGCGGTCTTCGTCGGCGACCTCGTCGACCGCGGCCCCGACAGCCCCGGGGTGCTGCGCCTGGTGATGGGCATGGTCGCCTCCGGCGCGGCCCTGTGCGTGCCCGGCAACCACGAGAACAAGCTCGGCCGCTACCTCAAGGGCCGCAAGGTCCGGGTCACCCATGGCCTCGCCGAGACCGTGGAGCAGTTGGACCGCGAGCACACCGCGGACCCGGCCTTCGTCGACCGGGTGCGGGACTTCATCGAGTCGCTGGTCAGCCACTACGTACTGGACGGCGGGGCGCTGGTGGTGTGTCACGCCGGGCTGCCCGAGAAGTACCACGGCCGCACCTCCGGCCGGGTCCGCTCGCACGCCCTGTACGGGGAGACGACCGGGGAGACCGATGAGTTCGGCCTGCCCGTGCGCTATCCGTGGGCCGAGGACTACCGCGGCCGCGCCGCCGTGGTCTACGGCCACACCCCCACCCCCCGCGCCTCCTGGCTCAACAACACCATCTGCCTGGACACCGGCTGTGTCTTCGGCGGCCGGATGACCGCGTTGCGCTGGCCGGAGCGCGAGCTGGTGGACGTCCCGGCCGAGCGGGTCTGGTACGAACCGGTCAAACCGCTCACCACCGAGGCCCCCGGAGGCGCCGACGGGCGTCCGCTCGACCTGGCCGATGTGCGCGGCCGCCGGATCGTCGAGACCCGCCACATGGGCCGGATCGCGGTCAAGGAGGAGAACGCGGCGGCGGCGCTGGAGGTCATGAGCCGGTTCGCGGTCGACCCCCGGCTGCTCGGCTACCTCCCGCCCACCATGGCGCCGACCGCCACCTCCAAGGAGGGGACCGGCGGTGGAGCCGCCGACGGCGGCTTCCTCGAGCACCCGGCGGAGGCGTTCGCCGCCTACCGCGCGGACGGGGTGCGCCAGGTGATCTGCGAGGAGAAGCACATGGGCTCGCGTGCGGTGGCGCTGGTGTGCCGTGACGCGGACATCGCGCGGGAGCGCTTCGGCGCGCCGGACGGCGTCTCCGGCGCGATCCACACCCGTACCGGACGGCCGTTCTTCGACGACGGCCGGCTCACGGAGACCGTGCTGCGCGGGCTGAGCAACTGCCTCGATCGCGCCGGGCTGTGGCGGGAGCTGGACACCGACTGGCTGCTGCTGGACGCCGAGTTGATGCCGTGGTCGCTCAAGGCCGAGGGGCTGCTGCGCCACCAGTACGCGGCGGTGGGCGCCGCCTCGCGCGCCGTCTTCCCCGGCGTCCTCGCGGCGCTGGAGGGCGCGGAGGCGCGCGGTGTCGAGGTGTCCGCGCTGCTCGGCAAGCAGCGTGAACGGGCCTCGGACGCGGCCGCGTTCACCGATGCCTACCGGCGCTACTGCTGGCCGGTCGACGGGCTGGACGGTATCCGGATGGCGCCGTTCCAGATCCTGGCCGTCCAGGGCCGCAACCTCGCCACCGCGCTTCCGCACGACCAGCAGCTCGCCCTGATCGACCGGATGATCGAGGCGGAGAAGCCGGCGGCCGACGGCGCCCGGCTGCTGGCCCCCACCCGGCGGCTGATCGTCGACACCGAGGACGAGGCGTCGGTCGCCGAGGGGGTGCGGTGGTGGCTGGACCTGACGGCCGCGGGCGGCGAGGGCATGGTGGTCAAGCCGCTGCAGGGCTTCGTCCGCAAGGGCGACGGCCGACTGGTCCAGCCCGGCGTGAAGTGCCGCGGCCGCGAGTATCTGCGCATCATCTACGGCCCGGAGTACACCCGCCCGGAGAACCTGGCCCGGCTGCGGGAGCGCCACCTGGGCCACAAGCGTTCACTCGCCCTGCGCGAGTACGCGCTCGGCCTCGAGGCGCTCGACCGACTGGCGGAGGGCGAGCCCCTGTGGCGCGTCCACGAGGCGGTCTTCGCGGTGCTCGCGCTGGAGTCGGAGCCGGTGGACCCACGGCTGTAGTGCCCCGGCCGGGCCCCGAGGCCCGCGACGGCCTCGGGCCTCGGGCCTGGCCTCGGGCCTCGGAACCGCCCCGGGCCCGGCCCGTCCGGGCTCAGACGGCCGGTGCTCGCGCCTCCCGGGCGCGGAACGCGCGGCGGTAGTCGTGTGGGGGCACCCCGACCGCCCGGGTGAAGTGGCGGCGCAGGTTGGCCGCCGTGCCAAGGCCGCACAGTTCCGCGATGCGGTCCACCGGCAGGTCGCCGCCCTCCAGCAGCTCCCGGGCGCGCGCGATCCGCTGGCCCTGGAGCCAGCGCAGCGGCGTCGTGCCCGTGGCGGCGTGGAAGCGGCGGGCCAGGGTGCGCGGGCTGGTGTGGGCGCGGCGGGCGAGGTCGGCCACGGTCAGCGGCTGGTGCAGCCGCTCGGCGGCCCAGTGCAGCAGCGGGGCGAGCGAGTCGTCGGTGCGCTCCGGCAGCGGCGCCTCGATGTACTGGGCCTGGCCGCCCGGCCGGTGGGCGGGCGCGACGAGCTGCCGGGCCAGGGTGTTCGCCGCCTCGGTGCCGTAGTCCTCGCGCACCAGATGCAGACAGACGTCGATGCAGGCCGTGGACCCCGCCCCGGTCAGCACATCGCCGTGGTCGACGTAGAGCACGGACGGATCGAGCCGTACGGCCGGATAGCGCTCGGCGAACAGCGCCGCGTACATCCAGTGGGTGGCCGCCGTACGGCCGTCGAGCAGTCCGGTCGCGGCGAGGGTGAACGCGCCCGAGCACAGCGACACGATGCGGGCGCCGCGCCGATGGGCCTCGCGCAGCGCGTCGATCAGCTCCTGGGGCGGATCGCCGCGCACATCGGCCGAGGCCGGGACGATCACCGTGTCCGCCGCGATCAGCTCCTCGGCGCCGTACGGGGTGTGGGCGGCGAACCACGAGCGGGCGGCGACCGGTGCACCGGGCCCCTCACCGCCCGGCCTGATCGCACAGACCCGCAGCTCGTATCAGGGGTCGGGGAGTCCGGGGCGATCGGAGCCGAAGACATGGCAGGGCACCGCCAGATCGAAGATCGGCATGCCCGGGGTGACGGCGAGGGCGATGGACCGCATGGCAGAAATGTAGCGCATGCTGTCACTCCTGCCACTCGTTCCGCCGTGCCCCGGGGCCGATGCTGGACGGGCATGACGACCCCTTCCTCGAAGGCCCAGGGGAGCGGTGTGCCCGCCCCCGCCCCCGACTCCGCCCCCGGTACGGCCCCCGCCACCACCCCCGACGCGGCCCCCGGCCGCCGCCGCTGGCTGATCCTCGCCGTCGCGTCGGCGGCCCAGTTCCTCGCCGTGCTCGACATGATCGCGGTCAATATCGCCTTCCCCGCGATCGGCGCGGACTTCCGCTCGGCGTCCACCGCCGAGCTGTCCTGGGTGCTCAACGCCTACACCATCGTGCTCGCGGCGCTGCTGGTCCCGGCCGGGCGGCTGGCCGACGCGATCGGCGGGCGGCGCTCGTTCCTGACCGGCATCGCGCTGTTCGGGCTCGCCTCCCTCGCCTGCGGGGCCGCCCCCGGGCTCGGCACGCTGATCGCGGCGCGGGTCGTGCAGGGCGTGGCGGCGGCCGTCCTGGTCCCCACCTCCCTCTCGCTCGCCCTGCCCGCCTTCCCGCCGCGCGAGCGGGCCACGGCGGTCGGCGTCTGGACGGCCGTGAGCGCGGTCGCGGCGAGCTCGGGCCCGGTGGCGGGCGGACTGCTGGCCGCCTCCGACTGGCGCTGGATCTTCCTCATCAACCCGCCCGTGGTGCTGGTGGCCTGGGCGGCCGGGCTGCGGCTGCTGCCGCGCACCGGGCCCGTCCGCGGTGAGCGCCGCCGCCTCGATCCGGTGGGCACGCTGCTGGTCCTCCTCGGCACCGGGTCCCTCATCACCGCCTGCGTCGAGGCCGCCGACTGGGGCTACGGCGCCCCGGCCACCCTCGGCTTCCTCGCCGCGGGCCTGGTCCTGGGCGCGCTGGCCGTGGCGCACGTACGCCGCCATCCGGATCCGGTGGTGGACCCCGCGCTGTTCCGGACCCGTGCCTTCACCGCCGCCGCGCTCGGTCTGCTCAGCTACTTCCTCGCCTACGCCGCCTCCCTCCTCGCCGCGACGTGGCTGTTCACCGAGGTGTGGGGCTGGTCCCCGGCCGGGGCGGGCCTCGCCGTCACGCCCTGGCCGCTCACCGTCCTGGTGGTGTCGATGCTGTCGGGGCGGATCGTACGGGCGCTGGGGGAGCGGACCACGGCGATCGTCGGCGGGCTGTGCTTCGCCGCGGGGCCGATGTGGTGGCTGCTCCTCGCGGGCGGCGACGGTGCGCACTACGCCGGGGAGTTCATGCCCGGACTGGTGCTCACCGGGCTCGGCGCGGGGCTCTACCAGCCGGTGATGTTCGCGGCCGCCGGACTGCTTCCGGCCCGTCAGCTCTCCCTCGGCTCGGGGGTGCTGATGATGTCCCGGCAGGGCGGCTCGGCCCTGGGCGTCGCGGCGCTTGTCGCGATCACCGGCGGCGCCGCACGGCCGGGTCTTGACGCGCTGCGCGCCGGGTGGGTCTTCACGGCCGTGACGGCCGCACTCGCGGCCGTCGCGGGCGGCGCCTTGCGCACACGAGTTCGTACCGGCAACGGCGAGAACCGTGGATCCGGCACGGACCCGATACGGCACCATTGACGTGCCCGTGCCACCTGCCTAGCGTGCTGAGCGGTCCCTGGGTTCTCCGCAGGCAATGACGACGACGAGCTGAGCGGGGAGGGCGGATGAGTCTCTTCGAGGACGGACGGCCCTTCCTGCACGCGCTCCCCGCCGAGGACCGCCGCGCGCTGCTCGCCCTCGGCACCCCCCGCGGCTACGTCCCCGGCGAGGTCGTACTGCGCGAGCACGACCGTACGACCTTCGTCGTGGCGATCACCTCAGGCTGGGCCACCGTCTCGGTGGAGACCGAGCGCGGGGTGCGGCTGATCCTGGCGCTGCGCGGGGCGGGCGAGGTCGTCGGCGACCAGGCCGCGGTGGACCACGGCTCGCGCAGCGCCACCGTCACCGCGCTCGGCCGGATGGAGGCGGTGGTGGTCTCCGGCGACCGGTTCCGGGCCTATCTGGCCGCGCGTCCCGTCGCGACCGTACTGATCATGCGTCAGTTCAGCTCCCGGCTGCGCAGCTCCGACGGGGAGCGGCGGTCACTCGCCTCGGAGAAGGTGCTCCAGCGGCTGGCGGCCCGGCTCGTGGAACTCGCCGAGCGCACCGGCCACTCCGGCGCCGACGGCACCATCACCATCGACCTGCAGATGCCCCAGCACGACATCGCGGCCGCGGTGGGCTCGACCCGGGAGGCGGTCGCCAAGGCGCTGCGGCTGCTGCGCGGCCAGGGCGTGGTCCGGACCGCCTCGCGCCGCTTCGAGGTGATGGACATCGGACTGCTGCGGCTGCTGGCCGAGGGCCGCGCGACGGGGGAGCAGATCCCGGCGCGCCCCCGCGATTGAGCGTGCCCCGGATTGAGCGTGCCCCCGGCGATTGAGCGCGCCCCGGATTGAGCGCGGGCGCGCACTCCCCCGCGTTGTGACGCGACTGTGTAAACGGCTACAGCCGTCCCGCCGTTCCCCGGCGACCCTGGAGTCGGCACAGGGCGCGGGACCGTGAGCGACGGGGGTGCGCACGGCCCGGCCGCTGTCCGGTGACGGCCTGCCGGACAGGGCCCGAGCGCCCCGCACCGGAGAAGGGCGGCGGGGTGGGCCGGGGGACGAGCCCCGCCGCCCGCTTCCGGCATTCACCGGCACCCCGTCACCACCACATCGGGAGACGGGGGCCACGGCATGAAGGACGGCGGGCGATGAGCGCACCGGAAGACGTGAGCGCACCCGAAGACGTGAGCGCCCCGGCACAGTCGCGGGGACGACGGCTGGACATCCCCCAGGGTGGCCCGCTGGACGGGGCGGGCCAGCCGGGCGGCGCCCGTACGGCCCGCGAGGCCCGCGCCCATCTGCACATCGCCCACGGCCCCGCCCGGCTCCGCGCCGAACCGGCGCCGTACCCCCTTCCCGAAGGCCCGGTGCCGCGCGAGGAGTTGGCCCGGCT
Organism: Streptomyces yongxingensis; assembly: GCF_055597465.1. Lineage (NCBI taxonomy): Bacteria > Bacillati > Actinomycetota > Actinomycetes > Kitasatosporales > Streptomycetaceae > Streptomyces > Streptomyces yongxingensis. Next base: position 3,405,001 of record NZ_CM145717.1, on the reverse strand, counting down.
GCGCCGGCTCCACCGGGCCGTCCCCGGCCATGCCGCGATGCGCGGCCATCTGCGCCGCACCCACCTGCTGGCGCTGTGCGGCGAACCCGGCACCGGCCGCACCTGGACCGGGCTCGCCCTCCTCGCCGAACTGGCCGAGCTGACCGGTGGCGGGGTCTCCCGGCTCGGATACGCCGGCCCGGACGGGGCGTCCGGCGTGGAGAAGACCGAGCGCGGCCACGGCTATCTCCTCGAACTCCCCGCAGACCAGGCCGAATCCACGGCCGAGCCAATGCTGGACCGGCTGCGCGCCCACTTCGCCGAGCACGAGGCGTTCTGCGTGGTGCTGGTGGCGGGTGGCCCGGCCGCCGACCGGCTGCTGCGCGGCCGCCGCCACGCCGTGGCGTACCGGCCCCCGGCCGCCGCCGACGTCCTCGACCGCCACCTCACCGAGTTGCTCGCCGACCGCCCCGCCGGGCTGCTGGAGACGGCGCGGGCCACCGCCCGGCGCCCCGAGCTGGCCGAGGCGCTCGGCCTGGACGAGCCACGGCCCGGCGAGGCCGCCCGGCTGGCCGGCCATCTGGCCGCGCACGCCGAGGGCAGGCTGTCCGACGAGCGGCTGCTGGAGCACTGCCGGTCGTTCGCCCCGCACCAGGCCCGGGAGTGGTTCCTGGAGGCCGGGGGCCCCGGCACCCTGCCCGCCGCGCTGCCCGCGCTGCGCGCCACCGCGCTGCGGATCGCGCTCGCCGTCTTCGACGGCTCGGCGCACAGCGTCGTGGCGGAGGCCGCCGAGCTGCTGGCCTGGGAACTGGCCGTCACACTCGATCCGCAGTACGCGCCCGGCCGCCCGCTGTTCTCCGCCCGCCCCGGGGCCTGCCTCGCCACGGCGCGCGCGGTCCACGGCGAGGGGGTGGAGGACCTCGGGGACGCCTCGGTGCCCGTGCGCGCGGTGTGGTTCGAGGGGCGGCGGCTGGCCCCTGCCGTGCTCCACGAGTCCTGGGACGCCCACCACAACCTCCGCGGCCCGATGGCCCGTTGGCTGCGTGCGTTGTGCGACGACCCACGCCCCCAGGTGTGGGTGCGCGCGGCGGTCGCGGCAGGTGTGCTGTGCGCCCGCGACTACCTCTACGGCCTGGTCGAGCTGGCGCTGCCGCTGGGCCGCACCGACAGCCCGGTGCAGCGGATGGCCGCGGCCACCGCGCTCGCCGGGGCGTCCCGCGCCCCGGAGGTGCGCCCCGCCGTGAACGGGCTGCTGCACGACTGGGCGCGCGGCGACGACGAACGGGAGCGCGAGACCGCCGCGCTCGCCCACGGTTACGGCCTGGCGGCGGGCTCGGTCGCGGCGTCCCTGGAGGAACTCGGCCGGCTCGCCCGCGCCGACGACGGCCGCACCACCTCCCACAGCGTGGTGCGGCTGCTGGCCGGGGCCGAGCCGGAGACCGTACTGGCCGCGCTCACCCACTGGCTGCGCGACACCCGGCGGGCCCGCCGGGACCTGGCGCTGCTCGCGACGTTGCGCGCGGTCACCACCCGCACCTCGCATCTGTGGGGGCTGTGCGAGGTGCCGGAGCTGGAGCCGTACGCCGCCTGGCCGCTGGCCACGGCGCTGCTCGCGGCCCATCCGGAGTGCGGGCCACGGCTGGCCGAGCTGCTGCGGGCCGCGCTGACCTGGGCCAGATCGGCAGGCGCGGCCGAGGACGCGCTGGTCGGCTGGATCCGGCGGGCGGCGGGGGACGAGCGGCAACTGGCCGTGTTGTGCGACTTCCTGCCCCGGCTGGCACAGGACGGCGACGAGCCGCTCGACGCCGGGGCGGTCACGCGGATACGGGAGGTGCTGGAGGCGCTGTGAGGAGAGATACGTCGATGGTGAAAGAGACAGAGGACCCGACAGGTACGGAGACCACCCACGAGACCGCACCCGACCACGCCCACGAGAGCCCGGCGCGCGCGGGGGCGCGCCGGATCTCGGTCACCGGGGCGCGGACGCTGCGCGAGGCGCTGCGCCACGGCGGGGACGCCCTGGCCGAGGCGCTGCGGGAGGCCGACGACGGCCTGCTGCTGAGCGCGCTCGACGAGGGGCTGCCCGCCGAGCGGGCCACCCGCGTCGTGGTCGAGCTGGTGCGCCGCGCGCCCGAGCGCGGACCGGAGCTGGCGGACGCGGTCTGCGAGAAGGTGCTGCTCGCCCAGCTCTACCTCGACCCGCCGCACCGCGCCCCGGGCGGCGCGGGCGGACCGGCCCCGGACCCCGACCGCAGGCTGCGGGTGCGCAACGCGCTGATGCTGTACGAGGGGCTGGTTCGCCCGTACGCGCGGCGGGGCGCGGTGCCGGAGCTGATGGCCTGCGTCCTGCCCGGCCTGTGGACGGCCGGGGACGGCGCGGGCCGCGAGGTGGTGCGCCGGATCGTCGGCACCCGGCAGAGCACGGGGTTCGGCGAGAAGGGCTGGAAGGCGCTGTTCGGCGGCGTGGCCGAGGAGTGCCGGGAGCACCAGGAGGCGGCGGCCCGCGCCGCCCGGCGCGCGGCACGGCGGCGATGGCGGCGCGGTAGCGCCGAGGACGGCAGCCGTATCGATCTGAAGCCCGGCCAGCTGTGGGTCTCCGCCCTGCTGGGGTTCATCGCGGTCGCGCTGGTGCTGATCGTGGTGATCGCGGCCGGCTAGCCACCCGGCGCGACCCGGGTCCCGCCCCTGCCGGAGCAGGCATGGCCCCCGCCCCTGCCGGGCGGACGCGGGTCCTGTCCCTGCCGGGGCGACGCGGGTCTTGTCCCTGCTGGGCGGATGCGGGTCTTGTCCCTGCTGGGCGGACGCGGGTCCTGTCCCTGCTGGGCGGACGCGGGCTCTGCTCCTGCTGGGCGGATGCGGGTCTTGTCCCTGCTGGGCGGATACGGGCTCTGTCCCTGCCGGGCGGACGGGGTCCTGTCCCTGCTGGGCGGACGCGGGCCTCGTCCCCGCCGGGCGGACGTGGGCCTCGTCCCCGCCGGGCCGATGCAGGTCCCGCCCCTGCCGGGCGGACGCGGGCCCTGCCCCCGCCGGGGTCGGCCGGTGGGCCGCGATGGCGCTTCCCGTGCGGCGCGTACTCCCGCCGCCCGCCGCCCGGCGCACCGGGCCGCTGGCGGTCTCCCGCCCTCGCGGCGGAACCACGGTGGTCGGCCGGACGCCTGCTTCCCGCCCGCGGCGGACTGCATGGCGCCTCCCGTGCGGCGCGCGTATCCCGGCCAGGCCCGGCTCACCGGGCCTTGGCGGCTCTCACGCGCCCCGCGCGCGGTATGGCGGCTCCTCCGCCCCGCGGCGGAACCAACGGGAGCCGCCCGGCGCCCGCTCACCGCCCGTGGCGGACCGCGGTGGCGCCTCCCCTACGGCGTGCGCGTCCCCCCACCCCCCGCCGAGGGCGACCGGCGCGGGAGATCGGGAGATCCGGGTCGTGGAGCGTTCACAATGGGCCGCGAGCGGCGAAGATGGGGTCATGGGATTCCATGTCGACTCCGAGGCCGGGCGGCTGCGCCGCGTCATACTGCACCGCCCCGACCTGGAGCTCAAGCGGCTCACACCCACCAACAAGGACGCTCTGCTCTTCGACGACGTCCTGTGGGTGCGCCGTGCCCGCCAGGAGCACGACGGCTTCGCCGACGTGCTGCGGGACCGCGGGGTCGAGGTGCATCTCTTCGGGGACCTGCTCACCGAGAGCCTGGCCCTGCCGGACGCGCGGGCGCTGGTGCTGGACCGGGTCTTCGACGAGAAGGAGTACGGGCCGCTGGCCACCGATCATCTGCGCGCCGCCTTCGACGAGCTGACCGCTCCGGAGCTGACCGAGGCGCTGATCGGCGGCATGACCAAGCGGGAGTACCTGGAGCGGTACCCGGAGCCGGTCTCCGTCCGCTTCCACGCCATGGAGCCCGATGACTTCCTGGTCAATCCGCTGCCGAACCACCTCTTCACCCGGGACGCCTCCGCGTGGGTGTACGACGGGGTGTCGATCAACGCGATGCGCTGGCCCGCCCGCTGGCACGAGACGGTGCACTACGAGGCCGTCTACCGCCATCACCCGCTCTTCGCGAAGGAGGACTTCCACGTCTGGTCGGAGGGCCAGGCCGCGTACCCCTCGACCATCGAGGGCGGCGATGTGCTGGTGCTCGGCAAGGGCGCGGTGCTGATCGGGATGAGCGAGCGGACCACTCCGCAGGCGGTGGAGATGATCGCGCACCGGCTCTTCGAGGCCGGTTCGGCCCGGACGATCGTGGCGCTCGACATGCCCAAGGGGCGGGCCTTCATGCACCTGGACACCGTGATGACCATGGTGGACGGGGACACCTTCACCCAGTACGCGGGGCTGGGGATGCTCCGCTCGTACACCATCGAGCCGGGCGCGGGCAGCGAGGACCTCAAGGTCACCGACCATCCGCCGGAGCATATGCACCGCGCGATAGCCGCGGCCCTCGGCCTGGACTCCATCCGCGTGCTCACCGCCACCCAGGACGTCCACGCGGCCGAGCGCGAGCAGTGGGACGACGGCTGCAATGTGCTCGCGGTCGAGCCGGGCGTGGTGGTCGCCTACGAGCGGAACGCGACGACCAACACCCATCTGCGCAAGTGCGGGATCGAGGTCATCGACATCCCGGGCAGCGAGCTGGGCCGGGGCCGGGGCGGGCCGCGGTGCATGAGCTGTCCGGTCGAGCGGGACCCGGTGGAACCGTAGGCCAGGGTTCACCCTCGAGCGTAAGGACAGGATTCACCCACCTGCCTCCGCATATATGCAGAGCGTCGTATATGCTTCCATGCTCCAGGCCGCGGCACCTTGCCGTAGCCGCCGATCCGCCACGTGTTCGCCGTGACCTAGGAGCCACCCTTATGGCGATTGACCTCACCGGCCGCCACTTCCTCAAGGAGCTGGACTTCACCGCCGACGAGTTCCGCCGCCTGATCGAGCTGGCCGCCGAGCTGAAGGCGGCCAAGCGCGCGGGGGCCGAGGAGCGGCGGCTGCGGGGCCGGAACATCGCCCTCATCTTCGAGAAGACCTCCACCCGCACCCGCTGCGCCTTCGAGGTCGCGGCCGCCGACCAGGGCGCCTCGACGACCTATCTCGATCCGGTCGGCTCCCAGATCGGTCACAAGGAGTCGGTGCGGGACACCGCGCGGGTGCTCGGCCGGATGTACGACGCGATCGAGTACCGGGGCCATGGGCAGGGCGTCGTCGAGGAGCTCGCCGCCCACGCCGGGGTGCCCGTCTACAACGGCCTCACCGACGAGTGGCACCCCACCCAGATGCTCGCCGACGTGCTGACGATGACCGAGCACAGCGACAAGCCGCTGGATCAGGTCGCCTACGCCTACCTCGGCGACGCCCGGTACAACATGGGCAACTCCTACCTCGTCACCGGCGCCCTGCTGGGCATGGACGTCCGCATCGTGGCGCCCAGCCTGCTGTGGCCCGACAACACCATCGTGGAGCTTGCGCGGCAGCTCGCCACCACCTCCGGCGCCCGGATCTCGCTCACCGAGAGCGTCGAGGAGGGTGTGCGCGGCGCGGACTTCGTGGCCACCGATGTGTGGGTGTCCATGGGTGAGCCCAAGGAGGTGTGGGACGAGCGGATAGCGCTGCTCGGGCCGTACGCGGTGACGATGGATGTGCTGCGCGCCACGGGCAACGACGCGGTGAAGTTCCTGCACTGCCTGCCGGCCTTCCACGATCTGGGCACCGACGTCGGCCGTGAGATCCACGAGCGGCACGGGCTGACCGAGCTCGAGGTCACCGACGAGGTCTTCGAATCCGAGCACTCCGTCGTCTTCGACGAGGCGGAGAACCGGATGCACACGATCAAGGCGGTGCTGGTCGCGACGCTCGGCGCCCGGTAGCGCTCGACGGGCGGCCCTCAGCCGTCGGTGGGCGGGAGGACGAACCAGACGGCCTTGCCGTAGGGGGTCGACCGGTAGCCCGCGTCCGCGCTGAGGGTGCGGATCAGCAGCAGACCGCGTCCGCCCTCGGCGAGGCCGTCGGGTCTCTTGGGCCCCTCGGGGCGCCCCAGCGAGTCCAGCCCGCCGGGCGGATTCGGGTCCTGGTCGTGCACCTCGACCTGCCAGCCCCCGGTCGGCACCAGCTCCACCACCAGCTCTATCGGCTCGTCGCCCGCCGTGTGCCGCACCGCGTTGGCCACCAGCTCGGCCGTCAGCAGCTCCGCCGTGTCGCCGTCCACGGGCGCCCCGATGTCGGCCAGGGTGTTCCGGATCAGCGCACGCGCCAGCGGTACGGCGGCCGGCGTGTGCGGCAGGGCGAAGCGCCAGGTGGCGGCGTGGGAGGGATCGGGCACGGAAGGCGTCCAGTCGGTCGGCGTGAAGCGGGATACCGCAGCCCTTGACGGTACGAAGCGGACGATAGTTCCGGAAGGGGCTGTGGACCACTCTCGGCGGGACCTAGGGTCCGAATGGTGCATTCACGCCATACGAGGCAAATGGACGGCGTCGGTTGCCCGGCAGGAGGCTCCGCGCGCGGCGCGTGACGGGTTCAGCGAGGGCTTCGGCGGCGGCTTCGGCGGCGGTTTCAGTGGCGGTTCCAGCCCGTCGCCGGAGGCGGTCGCCTCCCGCCCGCCGTCCTTCAGGACGCGGTGGCCCGCGATTCCACGCCGCCGCCGACCGCGGCACGGCGGCCCACCGTCCGCGAGGCGGTCACACGCGCTTCCCCGTCGCCCGCGGAACGCGACGCGCTCACACCGGGCCCCCGATCGGCCCGGCCGCCGGGCGGTACTCCGCCGCCGGTGGTCCCGGCACCCCCACCCGGACCGAGAACAGGGCGCCGTCGTACGGGCCCGGTGACGCGAGGCCCACCGTGGCCGTCGTGATGTGCAGGACGTCACCCTGGAGGCACACCCCGGCGGGCTGGCTCGCGGGCAGCCGCACGGTGCGTTCCAGCGTGCCGTCCGGCAGGTGACGGCGCACCGTCCCCGTCCCCCAGACCGCCATCCACACCGCGCCCTCGTCGTCGACGGCCATCCCGTCCGGGCTGCCGTCGTCGACCGTGAGATACGTCGTCGGCGGGCCGAGCGTGCCCGTCGGCGGGTCGACCGGGTAACGGCGGACGACACCGCGGGCGCTGTCGGCCAGGTACATGGTCCGGCCGTCGGCGGTGAACGCGGGCCCGTTCGGCACGGTGATGCCGTCGAGGACCCGGGTCACCGTGGAGTCGTGGTCCACCCGGTAGAGGGAGCCCGCGTCCTCGTCGGCGTCGTAGGCCATGCTGCCCGCCCAGAACCTGCCGGACGGGTCGGCGGTGCCGTCGTTCATGCGCCGGGCGGGGCGGGCATCCGCCTCGGGCCGTGCGAGCCAGGTGGTGGCGGAGCCCGGCCCGAGCAGGCAGATCCCGGTGCCCGCGGCGGCGATCCAGGTGCCGGGCCGGCCCGCCACGGGCGCCACCGCGCCCAGCGGAACGGGCAGTTCGGCCAGTGTCTCCAGCGGCGCGGTGGGGTCCTGGGGGGCCGTCAGCAGGCGGCCCTCGAGGATGTCGACGAGCACGAGGGCCTCGCCGGTCCAGCGGATGCCCTCGCCCAGGCCGAGGCGGTCGGGGCGGGTGGGGCGCGGGTCCCCGATCATGAGGTGGCCTTCTCGACCGTGGTGCGGAGGGCGCGGGCGCGTGCGCGCAGGGCGTCCGGGCTGCCGCCGTCGGCGGCGTCGATGGCGACCAACCGATGGGCGGCCAGGGCGGCTCGCAGGTCCACGGGCGGAACTCCTCGTATGCGTGGGGCGGGTTCAGGGGCAGCGGCAGGTCGCGGTGAGCGTGAGCCGCCAGCGGACCTCGCCCGAGGCGGGGACCCGCGCGGCGTCGGCGGGACCCGCCTCGGCGAGGTCGAAGGCGCGGCCGAGCATCGGCTCGACTCCTGTGCTGCGGTAGGGGTTTCCGGCGGGGAAGCCGCCGAGGTTGCGCCATACGGCGACGGACAGCGGCTGCCGGTCGGCCTCGAGCGCGAGGGCCAGGCACCGCGCGCCGTCGTGGACGCACGCGCGCGGGGCGTCCACGACCGCGCCGACCGCGGTGCCGTCGTCCGGTCCGAACCGGTCGAGGGCGAGGCCCAGGGGTGCGGGCCAGGCACCCTCGACCCACGGCGCCCCGGCCGGCCAGGGCCGGTCCAGCAGCGGCGCGGCCTCGGGGAAGAGCCGGGTGCGCGCCCCCTCGCGCAGCCGCAAGGCCGCCCGCGGGGTCAGGCCGAGCAGGGCGTGGGCGGCCCAGATGAAGCGGAAGCCCGGGTCGGCGGTAAGGACGTAGTCGGCCTCGGCGCCGTCGGCCGTACCGCGGATCGTGCGCGTCAGCGCGAACCGGTCGCAGCGCACGGTGTCCGCGTCCCCCTCGCGGTGCCACGGACGCGACCAGGCGTCGCCGTGGTCGGGGGTGCCGCGGACGGTGGGCACGCACTCCTCCAGGCCGCCCGCGTCCACGAAGGCGTCCCCGGGCGACACCCGCGCCCGCTCCGGAGCCGGGCGGTGCCACAGCCATTCGTGCCCATCGGCGCGGAGCGAGGTCCAGCGGCCGCCGTGCGCGGGGTCGGTGACGATCTCCAACACCGCCGTCACCACTCCGCGAAGGAGCCGTCGCCGCGGGGCGCATGGCCGGCCACGAAGCGGAACGGCTCCGGGTGGACGCGGCAGAACAGTCGGCGCGGCGGCACGAGGAAGGTCTCGCTACGGGTGATCTTCACCGACCGGTGGGCCCATCCGTGTCGTCGTGGGAGCCGCCGATGTCGGGGGAGCCGCCGATGTCGTAGGGGTCGCCGATCCGGTCCAGGTCGCGACCGGCCTGGTCGAGCAGGGCTCGCATGGCGGCCTCGGCGGCCCGCGGGTCCCGGTCGCGTACGGCGTCCAGGACGGCGTTGTGGGCGGGGACCGGGTCCTCGCTGTGCGGGGAGCCGTGCACGATGCGATCGCGGTGGGCGAGGCCCGACTCGATCACCATCTCCATGCGTTCGAGGAGTTCGTTGTGGGTGGCCGCGAGCAGGGCGCGGTGGAAGGCGAGGTCGGCCTCGACGGCGTGGGCGGCGTCGGAGCCGCCCTGCCCCATCGCCTCCACGGCGGCGTCCAGGGCGGCGAGGTCGGCGTCGGTGCGGCGCTCGGCGGCCAGCCGTACGGCCGCCGGCTCGATGATGCCGCGCACCTCGGCGAGGTCGCGCAGCAGCGCGCTGTCGGCGTCGGTGGTGCGGTCGCTCTCGAACTGCCAGCGCAGGACGTCGGCGTCGAGCAGGTTCCAGTCCGAACGGCTCCGCACGAAGGTGCCGCGTTTCTGACGGGCGTCGACCATCCCCTTGGCGGCCAGGACCTTCAGCGACTCGCGCAGGGCGGTGAGGCTGACCTCCAGTTCGCTCTGGAGGGCGACCATGTCCAGGGTGGATCCCTCGGGGAGGTCGCCGCTCAGCACGCGGCGGGCGAGGGCCTCCACGGTCTGGCCGTGCACGCCGCGACGGGCGTAGGGCGCCATGTCGTACCGCCTTTCTGGTGCGAGCTGATCCCGGTGGTCATGCGGAGGACTTGACGAACGCTCCAGCCACCGTCCACGAGAAGACTCGTGCCGGTGATGTACGAGGACCCGTGGGAGCCGAGGAAGGCATGGCCGCGGCCACCTCCTCGCGGGTGCCGAACCGGCCGGCCGCGGTCTCGGCGGCGCCGCGCGTCCGGTCCGGCGGATCCAGGTTCGCGTGGCGCTCGCACCACGTCAATATTAATTCCTAATTTATTTGAATTGGGTTCCACCCCTGCCGGCCGGCGGCCGCCGCCAGGACCACGGCGATCGGTCGCGACAGCGCCGCACCCCGCCGAGCCCCGCATGGGTGCGGGTGTCGGCGGGGTGCGGCGGATTGCCCCGAAGGCGTTCTCAGATGTCGCGGAAGGTCTCGATCTGGGCGCCGATCGAGTTCAGCCGCTCCGCGAGGTCCTCGTAGCCGCGGTTGATGACGTACACGTTGCGCAGCACCGAGGTGCCCGGTGCGGCCATCATCGCCAGCAGGACGACCACGGCGGGGCGCAGGGCGGGCGGGCACATCATCTCGGCGGAGCGCCAGCGGGTCGGGCCCTCGACCAGGACGCGGTGCGGGTCGAGGAGTTTGACGTGGGCGCCGAGGCGGTTGAGCTCGGTGAGGTAGATCGCGCGGTTGTCGTAGACCCAGTCGTGGATCAGCGTCGAGCCCTGGGCGACGGCCGCGATCGCCGCGAAGAAGGGGACGTTGTCGATGTTCACGCCGGGGAACGGCATCGGGTGGATCTTGTCGATGGGGGCCTGCAGCTTGGACGGGCGCACGGTCAGGTCGACCAGCCGGGTGCGGCCGTTGTCCGCCGCGTACTCCCGGCCGCGCTCGTGGTCCAGCCCCATCTCCTCCAGGACGGCCAGCTCGATCTCCAGGAACTCCACCGGCACCCGGCGGATCGTCAGCTCCGACTCGGTGATGACGGCGGCGGCCAGCAGGCTCATCGCCTCGACCGGGTCCTCGGAGGGCGAGTAGTCGACATCGCGATCGATGTGGGCCACGCCGTGGACGGTCAGCGTCGTGGTGCCCACGCCCTCGACCTTGACGCCCAACTCCTCCAGGAAGAAGCAGAGGTCCTGGACCATGTAGTTGGACGAGGCGTTGCGGATCACCGTGACGCCGTCGTGCCGGGCGGCCGCCAGCAGCGCGTTCTCGGTGACGGTGTCGCCGCGTTCGGTCAGCACGATGGCGCGGGTGGGGGCGACCGAGCGGTCGACGTGGGAGTGGTACATCCCGTCGGTGGCGGTCACTTCGAGGCCGAAGTGGCGCAGGGCGGTCATATGCGGCTGCACGGTGCGGGTGCCGAGGTCGCAACCGCCCGCGTAGGGGATCCGGAAGCGGTCCATCCGGTGCAGCAGCGGGCCGAGGAACATGATGACGCTGCGCGTCCGGCGCGCGGCCTCGGTGTCCATGGCCTCGAGGTCCAGCTCGGCGGGCGGCACGATCTCCAGATCGGCGCCGTCGTTGATCCAGCGGGTGCGGACGCCGATGCTCCCCAGGACCTCGAGGATGCGGTAGACCTCCTCGATCCTGGCGACCCTCCGCAGTGTCGTACGGCCCGCGTTGAGGAGCGTGGCGCACAGCAGCGCCACACACGCGTTCTTGCTCGTCTTGACGTCGATGGCCCCGGACAGCCGGCGGCCGCCGACCACCCGGAGGTGCATCGGGCCCGCGTAGCCGAGGGAGACGATCTCGCTGTCCAGGGCCTCGCCGATCCTGGCGATCATCTCAAGGCTGATGTTCTGGTTTCCCCGCTCAATGCGGTTGACCGCACTCTGGCTGGTGCCGAGGGCCTCCGCGAGCTGGGACTGGGTCCAGCCCCGGTGTTGACGGGCGTCACGGATGAGCTTGCCGATGCGTGAGAGGTAGTCGTCAGTCATGGAGACGAGGCTATCTCACATATGAGATGCGCACGCGACGGGGGAGGCGGAAGGAGTGACGGCTCACCACTCCGGCATTGTTCTCTTAGCATGCAAACAAATGGGGAAATACGGGTGGACTGAGGGGGTCGGTATGCGTCCCGTCCGGCGGCGCGCGCTCATCGTCGCTCTGCCCTTTGTGCTGGCGTGGGCCGTGGTCATGGCGACTTTCGCCGGGCTGCGCGGCCGGCTGCCGGATCCGCTCGCCACGCATTTCGGCGCGGACGGTAAGGCCGACGGATTCACCGGTACGGGTGCGTTCCTCTCGGTGGTCACCGCCGTCCTCCTCGGCTCCGGCCTCCTCACCCTCGTACCCACCCTCCGCCTGACCAAGGGCCTCAGCGCCCAGCGGCTCGCGGTTGACCGGATCGAGCGGGCCACCAGCCGCGAGGCCGCCGCGCTGAGCCTCGGCGGCTGGGGCTACTGGATCCGCGGCGGCGGCAGCGCGCTGGTGTTCCGCTCCGGCGACGCGCTGTTCCTGACGCTCGCCACGGGCGGGGAGTTCGCGGTGACGGTGGACGACGCCGCCACCGCCGCCGCGCTGCTCAACACCCTGATCGAGCGCGACCGCCCCGTGGCGGGGGAGCGCGGCTGAGATGCTCTTCCGCGTCGACCCCGGCTCCGCGGTCCCGCTGGCCGACCAGATCGCCGCCTCCGTACGCGGCGCGATCGCCGACGGCACCGTACGTCCCGGCGAACGCCTCCCCGCCGCCCGTGCGCTCGGCGATTCCCTCGGCGTCAACGTCCACACGGTCCTGCGCGGCTACCAACGGCTCCGCGAGGAGGGCCTGATCGAACTCCGCCGTGGCCGCGGCGCCGTCGTCACCGGCGACCAGCCCACGGCCCGCGCCCGGCTCCTGGAGGGCGTCCAGGGCCTGGTGGACCAGGCCCGCGCCCTGGGCCTCTCCGACGAGGAGGTCCTGACCCTGGTCAGAACCCGCCTCGCGGGCGGCTGAGGCCCATCAGGATTCAGAATTCGGAGGTGTCCAGCTCCAGGCCGAACGGCTCGGGGAGCGGGAGCGGGGTGCCGAAGGGGTGGGGGCCGTCCACCTTGGTGTAGCCGAGGTTCCCGGGCACCGAACAGAGCGTGCAGGCGCGCTGCTGCCGGTCGACCAGGAGGTACAGCGGGGCGCCGTACTCGGCATAGCGGCGCCGCTTGACGACCCGGTCGGTGTCTCCGTTCGAGTCGGAGGTCACCTCGACGATCAGGAGGGTCTGGTCGGGGAGCAGGGTCCGGCGCCTTTGGCGAGTTCGCGTGGCGCAACGGCCAGATCCGGTACGAACCAGTTGGGGGTGCCGGGAAGGTCCAGATCGCCTGATCCCGCCATGCAGACCAGGGCGTTCACCTTGGGTGCGATGAGCTCCCGGACCTTCGCGATGGTGCTCTCGTGATCCCAAGCGGGCGACAGCGGTTCGATGAACCCCTCGATGACCTGTACGCGGTCGAAGCCCCGGATGCGCTGGACCGCGTACTTGAGGGCGGTCTCTGGATCGTCGGCCGGGTACGCGGGCGGTCGTGTGCTCATCGGTCCTCCACCGGGTGTCGGAACGCGAGGTCTATCGCGGCCGATACGCGGCGTGCGGGGATCCGGCCCCGGGATCACCCGTACCGGTGACGATCCCCCGTCACCACCGCCGCCAGCGTCCGCGCCGGGCCGTCCACCGCGGGGCCGTGGAGGAGTTCGGTGCGGTGGAGGAGGCGGGGGGCGATCAGGGGGGCGGTGACGATGCCGGGGGCGCCCTTGGTGGCGGGGTGGGGGAGGAGGGCCAGGCCGTGGCCGGCGGCGGTGAGGGCGAGGAGGCCGCGGACATCGGTGCCCTCGTACGTCAGTGAAGCGCGGAAGCCGTCGGTCCGGCTGACCGCGCGCAGCTGCTCCAGCGGCATGGCGGCGTCCGGGGCGTCCAGCCAGTGGGTGTCGGCGAGGTCGGCCAGCCGCAGGCCGAGGCGGCGGGCCAGCGGGTGTCCGGTGGGCAGGGCCACCACCAGCGGGGCCTCCGCGACCGTGACGGCGGTGAGCGGGCCCACCTCGGGCAGCGGCAGGGCGTCGGCGGGGGTGGCCGGGCCGTCGACCAGCCCCAGGTCCAGGGTTCCGGACGCCACCGCGGCCGGGATCTCCCGGCGGCCGAGGATCCGCACGGAGGCATTGGCGGCCGGATGCGTCTGGCGCACCCGGTCCAGGGCCGCGGCGATTCTCGGGGTCATCGCCAGCGGCGAGGCCCCCACCACCAGCCGGGCGGCGCCCGACCCCGACAGCCGCTCGACGTCGGCCCGCGCCGCGTCCAGACGGAGCAGCAGCGGACCGGCGTGTTCCAGCAGCCGGGCGCCCGCGCTGGTGAGCATGACCGGCCGCCGGGTCAGCAGCGACGTCCGCAGATCCGCTTCGAGGGACGCGATGTGCTCGGAGACCGCCGCCGGGGTGAAGCCCAGCTCATGGGCGGCGTCGGAGAAGGATCCGCAGCGGGCCACGGAGATGAACGTGCGGAGCAGATGCGGGTCCATGGCAGCAGTATCGCGGTGGCGGCGGTGGCTCAGTCGGCGATCACCCTTACCGGTGAAGACGGGGGAACACCGGTGCACACGGGTGAGCGCGGCGGGGAACACCGCGCTCGCACCCGGGCAGGGCATGACCGCGCGAGGGCGATGTACTAGAGTTATCTCGACATCGAGATATCTGCTGGAAGGCGCATCGCTGCCCCGCGTCGGTAAGGCTTACCTAACTTAGCCATACCTTAGCGGATCGGCGCGGGCATGTGACGGCAGCATTGCGGTGGTACGCGCGAAATCATGCATGAAGGAGACTGTCGTGTCGGCGAACAGCTTCGACGCCCGCAGCACCCTGCAGGTGGGCGACGAATCGTACGAGATCTTCAGGCTGGACAAGGTCGAGGGGTCGGCCCGGCTCCCTTACAGCCTCAAGGTGCTGCTGGAGAACCTGCTCCGCACCGAGGACGGCGCGAACATCACCGCCGACCACATCCGCGCGCTGGGCGGCTGGGACTCACAGGCCCAGCCCAGCCAGGAGATCCAGTTCACGCCGGCCCGCGTGATCATGCAGGACTTCACCGGTGTGCCCTGCGTGGTCGACCTCGCCACCATGCGTGAGGCCGTCAAGGAGCTCGGCGGCGACCCGGCGAAGATCAACCCGCTGGCCCCGGCCGAGCTGGTCATCGACCACTCCGTGATCGCCGACAAGTTCGGCACCAACGACGCCTTCACCCAGAACGTGGAGCTGGAGTACGGCCGCAACAAGGAGCGCTACCAGTTCCTGCGCTGGGGCCAGACCGCCTTCGACGAGTTCAAGGTCGTCCCGCCCGGCACCGGCATCGTCCACCAGGTCAACATCGAGCACCTGGCCCGCACCGTCATGGTCCGGGGCGGCCAGGCGTACCCGGACACCCTGGTCGGCACCGACTCCCACACCACCATGGTCAACGGCCTCGGTGTGCTCGGCTGGGGCGTCGGCGGCATCGAGGCCGAGGCCGCGATGCTGGGCCAGCCGGTCTCCATGCTGATCCCGCGCGTCGTCGGCTTCAAGCTGACGGGCGAGCTGAAGCCCGGCACCACCGCCACCGACCTCGTGCTGACGATCACCGAGATGCTGCGCAAGCACGGTGTCGTCGGCAAGTTCGTCGAGTTCTACGGCGAGGGCGTCGCCGCCACCTCGCTCGCCAACCGCGCCACCATCGGCAACATGTCGCCGGAGTTCGGCTCCACCGCCGCGATCTTCCCGATCGACGACGAGACCCTGAACTACCTCCGGCTCACCGGCCGCTCCGACCAGCAGGTCGCGCTCGTCGAGGCGTACGCCAAGGAGCAGGGCCTGTGGCTGGACCCGGCCGCCGAGCCCGACTTCTCCGAGAAGCTGGAGCTGGACCTCTCCACGGTCGTCCCGTCGATCGCCGGCCCCAAGCGGCCCCAGGACCGCATCGTGCTCGCCGAGGCGGCGACGCAGTTCGCGCAGGACGTCCGTAACTACGTCGCCGAGGCGGAGGAGGACGAGGCGGGCAAGGAGTCCTTCCCGGCCTCCGACGCCCCGGCCGTCTCCAACGGCGTGCCGAGCAAGCCGACTCAGGTCACCGCCCCCGACGGTTCGACGTACGAGATCGACCACGGCGCCGTCACCGTCGCCGCGATCACCTCCTGCACCAACACCTCGAACCCGTACGTCATGGTCGCCGCCGCGCTGGTGGCCAAGAAGGCGGTCGAGAAGGGCCTGACTCGCAAGCCGTGGGTCAAGACCACCCTGGCCCCGGGCTCGAAGGTCGTCACCGACTACTTCGACAAGGCGGGTCTGACCCCCTACCTCGACAAGGTCGGCTTCAACCTCGTCGGCTACGGCTGCACCACCTGCATCGGCAACTCCGGCCCGCTGCCGGACGAGGTCTCCAAGGCCGTCAACGAGGCCGACCTCGCCGTCACCTCGGTGCTCTCCGGCAACCGGAACTTCGAGGGCCGGATCAACCCCGACGTCAAGATGAACTACCTGGCATCCCCGCCGCTGGTCGTCGCGTACGCCATCGCCGGTTCGATGAAGGTGAACATCACCACGGACGCGCTGGGCACCGACCAGGAGGGCAAGCCGGTCTTCCTGAAGGACATCTGGCCGACCGAGGCCGAGGTCAACGACGTCGTGGCCAACGCCATCGGCGAGGACATGTTCAACAAGTCCTACCAGGACGTCTTCGCCGGTGACGCCCAGTGGCAGGCGCTGCCCGTGCCGACCGGCAACACCTTCGAGTGGGACCCGGAGTCCACCTACGTCCGCAAGCCCCCGTACTTCGAGGGCCTGACGATGGACCCGGCCCCGGTCGAGGACATCGCCGGCGCCCGGGTGCTGGCCAAGCTGGGCGACTCGGTCACCACCGACCACATCTCCCCGGCCGGTGCGATCAAGGCCGACACCCCGGCCGGCAAGTACCTCACCGAGCACGGTGTCGAGCGGCGTGACTTCAACTCCTACGGCTCCCGCCGGGGCAACCACGAGGTCATGATCCGCGGCACCTTCGCCAACATCCGGCTGCGCAACCAGATCGCGCCCGGCACCGAGGGCGGCTTCACCCGCGACTTCACCCAGGACGGCGGGCCGGTCTCCTTCATCTACGACGCCTCGCAGAACTACCAGGCGGCCGGCACCCCGCTGGTCATCCTGGCGGGCAAGGAGTACGGCTCCGGCTCGTCCCGCGACTGGGCCGCCAAGGGCACCGCGCTGCTCGGCGTCAAGGCCGTCATCGCCGAGTCGTACGAGCGCATCCACCGCTCGAACCTCATCGGCATGGGCGTCCTGCCGCTCCAGTTCCCCGAGGGCGCCTCGGCGTTGTCGCTGGGCCTGACCGGCGAGGAGACCTTCGACATCACCGGCGTCACCGCGCTCAACGAGGGCGGCATCCCGGAGACGGTGAAGGTCAAGGCAGGCGAGGTGGAGTTCGACGCCAAGGTGCGCATCGACACCCCCGGCGAGGCGGACTACTACCGCAACGGCGGCATCATGCAGTACGTGCTGCGCTCGCTGATCCGCAAGTAAGCGCGGCTCAGCGGCGCACGGCAGCGGCGGCGGGCCGCACCCCCGGCGGGGGTGCGGCCCGTCCGCGTACCAGGTGCCCGGCGGTCAGAGAAACGTCCCCGAGGGGATGTACGGCATCGGCGGTGGCATGCCCCGCAGGCACACATAGCCGCTCGTGGACAGCTCGAGCCCGGCCTCGATCCCCACGTCCACCGCCCACTGCTGCTCGGCCGTCAGCCCCGGCACCCGGGCGTCGGCGCCCTCCGGAAGGCACAACAGCGCGGCGGTCAGCAGCCGCTTCGCCAGCCGCCGCGAGGTCGCGGCCAGCATCTCGACCTTGCCGTCCTCGCCGACGTAGCAGTAGCCGCTGCCCGCGAGGTCGTCCACCACCAGCAACCGCCGCTGGGTGAGCAGCAGTTCGTGGTCGGCGCCGTGCGCGCCGCCCCGGGTGCGGCGGTCCACCGAGTCCAGCAGGTCCCGGTGGCGGGCCACGCCCTCGTGCACCGCGCCGTCGGGAGGGGACAGCCGCTCCTTGGTCTCCGGGCCGACCGTGCCGCGCAGCCGCATCGCCGGATGCAGCGCGAACCCGGCACGCCGGTAGGTGCTCGCCGCGCGCGGATCCTCCGATCCGCAGATGATGCCGCGCAGACACCCCCGTCCGTACAGCAGCGCCGCGGCCAGCAACTCCCGGCCGACACCCTGCCGCTGGGCCCGCGGCAGCACCGCGAACATCGACAGCCCCCAGGTGCCCTCGCGCCGGGCCGACAGCGCCACGCCGAGCGGCATCCCGGCCTCGTCCAGGGCGAGCCAGCAGCCGCCCGGGTCGGTGCGGGCGAGATGGCGGTTCCGCTCATGGACCTCGGCCACGTACCCCGGCGGCCATCCGTCCTTGCCCGCGAGGGCGGCGGAGTCCCCGAAGGCGGCGGCCACCACCTCCCATGCCGCCTCGGCGTCCTCGTCGGTGTCACGTAGCTGGCGGAGGATCATGCGCCCATGATGGCGCGTCCGATGAGCGATTGTCGGTACGCGGAAGCGGCTTGCTCGACCGGCGAACGCGACAACGTTGTCAGGCTGACTGTAACGATCAGTACGCCGCCAACCGGGCGTCCCTGTCAAGACCGTCCCCGCACTCTTACGGCCGACGGCCCCCGTGCGGTACGGTCCCCACGGCTTGTTCGACCCGGCGATCGCGGCCCTTCCCAACAAGGTGGGACCGCAATGCCCTCAAGACCCCTGGCCGCCCTGGCGGCCGCGGCCCTGACCGCGGGGCTCCTCGCCACCGCGGCCACCGCGCCCGCGTCGGCCGCCCCGCCGCCGACGCTGGTCAAGGACCCGGCGGCGTACGTCGATCCGCTCATCGGCAGCTCGGCCGGCGGCAACACCTTCCCCGGTGCCGTCGCGCCCTTCGGCATGCTGTCGTGGAGCCCGGAGAACACCCGCGGCGACGCCACCAGGACCGCCGCGCCCGGCGGCTACCACTACGACGCCACCCGCGTCCGCGGCTTCAGCCTCACCCACATGTCCGGCACCGGCTGTGCGGGCGGCGCGGGCGACATCCCCTTCTTCCCCCACGTCGGCGAGGTCACCTCCTCACCCGCCGCCGACACCAAGGACAAGGTCTACGCCTCCGACTTCAGCCACTCCGACGAGACCGCCGAACCCGGCCGTTACAAGGTCTCCCTCGCCTCCGGCGCCGGTGCGGAGCTGACCGCCACCGCCCGCACCGGCTCGGCCCGCTTCACCTACCCCGCGGACAAGACCGCCTCCCTGCTGATCCGCACCTCCTCCTCGGAGGTCGGCAGCACCGACGCCGACCTCACCATCGACCCGGCGCACCGCACCGTCTCCGGCTCGGTCACCAGCGGCAACTTCTGCGGCTATCTCGACCCCGAGGGGCGCCGCAGCTACTACACGCTGCACTTCACCGCCACGTTCGACACCCCGTTCACCGCCCAGGGCACCTGGCGGGACGGCACCCTGCGGCCCGGCACCACCAGCGCCGAGGGCGGCTCCGGCGGCTATGGCACCGACGGCCGCCCCGTGGCCGGGAAGGGATCCGGCGGCTATCTCCAATTCGCCCCGGGCACCCGCCGGGTGGGCGTCAAGGTCGGCATCAGCTACGTCAGCGACCGGGGCGCCCGGGCCAACCTCGCCGCCGAGAACCCGCCGCGGCGCGGCTTCGGCCAGGTGCGGAGCGCCGCGTACGACGCCTGGCGGCGGCAGCTCTCCGCCATCCGGGTCGGCGGCGGGGCGGACGCGGACCGCACCACCTTCTACACCGCGCTCTACCACTCGCTGCTGCACCCCAACGTGATCAGCGACACCGACGGCCGCTACCGGGGCAGCGACGGCGAGGTGCACCGGGTGAGCCGGGGCCACCGGGCCCAGTACGGCACCTTCTCCGGCTGGGACGTCTACCGCTCCCAGCTCCAACTGCTCACCCTGCTGGAGCCGGACAAGGGCTCCGACATCGCCCAGTCCCTGCTGAACCTCGCCCGGCAGAACGGCGGCGTCTGGGACCGCTGGCTCCAGGGCGCCTCGGGGACGCATGTGATGAACGGCGACCCGTCGGCCGCCGCCCTCGCCGGGATCCGGGCCTTCGGCGGCGACGACTTCGACCTCGGCGCCGCCCTCGACTCGCTCGTCAAGGCGGCCACCGAGCCGACCGAGAAGGACCTCAGCCCGGCCGGCAAACCCATCATGTCGGTCGGCCAGCGGCCCTCCCTCGACACGTATCTGAAGTTGCACTACATGCCGTCCGTCTCCAACGCCTGGGGCGGCGCGGCCGAGACCCTGGAGATGTCCGGCGCGGACTTCGCGCTCTCCCAACTGGCGCGGGCCGCGGGCCGTAAGGACACCGCCGACACCTTCGCGCGCCGCGCCCAGTGGTGGCAGAACAACTTCAACGCCGCCGCCGACCCGGAGACCGGCGGCTATGCCGCCAACCGTAAGGCCGACGGGAGCTGGGTCACCGGCTTCACCCCGGCCACCGGCAACGGCTTCGTCGAGGGCACCAGCGCCCAGTACACCTGGATGGTCCCGCACAACCCCGCCGGTCTCTTCGCCGCCATGGGCGGTAAGGACGCCGCGGTGAAGCGCCTGGACGCCTTCTTCCACGACGCCGACGGGGGCTGGGCGCTCACGGGGGCGGGCGGCGAGAAGTCCGAGCTGGACAACGAGCCGTCGATCAACGTCCCCTATCTCTACGCGTACGCCGGGCAGCCGTACAAGACACAGGAGACCGTGCGCGCCGCGATGCGCCGGCTGTGGACCACGAAGTCCGACGGCATCCCCGGCAACGACGACCTCGGCGAGATGTCGTCGTGGTACGTCTTCTCGGCCCTCGGCATGTATCCGCAGGTGCCCTCCCGCGCCGAACTGGTCCTGGCCTCGCCCCTCTTCCCGCGGATCGAGATCGACCGCGGCGGCCGGGACATCTCCGTCCGCGCCCCGCAGGCCGCGCCCGGCGCGCCGTACGTCCAGGCGCTGAAGGTGAACGGGCGGGCGAGCGACCGCCCCTGGCTGCCGGAGTCCTTCGTACGGCACGGCGGAACGCTGGACTACACCCTGTCCGACGCCCCCGACCGCGCCTGGGGCTCGGCCCCGTCCGACGCCCCGCCCTCCTTCCGCGAGGGCGAGCAGCCCTACCAGATCGGGGTCGGGCCCACCACGGGCACGCTCGCCCCGGGCGACAGCCTGACCGTCAAGGTGGCCGCCGTCCCGGTCAGCGAGGGCGACCGCCCCGAGGTGCGCTTCACCACCGACGCCCCCGACGGGATCACCGCCTCACCCGCCTCCGGGACGGTGGGCGCGGACGGCACGGCGGAGATCTCCCTGCGCGCGGGGAAGGACACGGCCGAGGGCTTCTACGACGCGAAGGTGACGGTGACCAGCGAGGGCACCGAGGTCGTCCAGCCGATCACGCTGACCGTGGCCGCCCCCGGCTCGCTGCTCGCCGCGTACAACAACGTCGGCGCGACCGAGGACGCCGGTGAGCACGACGAGGGCGACTACGACGGCGGCGGCTGGAGCTACTCCCGCCAGGCCCTCGCCGCGGCCGGCCTCGAGCCGGGCGCCAAGGGAACCACCCAGGGCCTGGACTACACCTGGCCCGCCTCCCCGCCCGGCCGCCCCGACAACGCCTCCGCCATCGGCCAGACCATCGCCCTGCCCCCGTCCACCGGCCTCTCCTTCCTCGGCAGCGCCGTCAACGGCAACCAGAAGGCCACCGCCAAGGTCACCTATACGGACGGCAGCTCGGACGAGGCGGACCTGTCCTTCACCGACTGGACGGTGGGAGGCGGCGGCGGAACGGTCCAGTACGGCAACGTGACCGTCGCCAAGACCCCGTACCGCAACATCAGCGGCGGCGACAAGGACGTGGTGGACGCCTACGTCTTCGCCACGAAGGCGTTCCACGCACCCGAGGGCAAGACGATCAAGAGCGTCACCCTCCCGGACAACGCGGACCTGCACATCTTCGCGGTGGCCCGCGGCTGAGTGAGTCAACGCGAAGAGTCGCGACCTACGATCGAGTGAAGTGAGGGCAAGTGCCACCGGCATTTGCCCTCCCCTCTCTAGGTTTCGACGCATGGTCAGTTCTTCACACGAGGCCCTCCACCGGATTTTCCAGGAGGACACCGGCGCCATAGTCCGAGCGCTCAGACAACTGCTCGGCGTCCCCTTCCCGGAGACGAGCAGCGCGTTTGTCGTCAGGCCCGATACGCCGAGCTCGTCGAAGCGGGACTCGGAAACACCCCGGCACGAAAGATCTGGAGCGACCTGATGTCCGCGTTGCTGAACTTCTTCCGTTCCGAGCACGCGCAGCGAGCCTTCGCCGAGGTGCGGGCTGAAACCCGGGCCGAAACCCAGGTCGAGGTCCGCGCCGAGAGTGTCTTGCGGGTCCTCAATGCTCGAGGGCTCGAAGTCACCGCCGAGACCCGCGAGCGCGTGGGGTCGTGCAAGGATCTGGACCTCCTCGACACGTGGCTTGACCGTGCGGTGACCGTCTCACGTGCGGAGGACTTGTTCGCCGACTGCTAGCGGTGCGGGGGCCGGGAGGGGGAGGCGTCGATGTACCACTCCCGGCCCAGCAGCAGGCCGAAGAGCGGGGCCGGTAGCCGGATCACTCGTCGCATGACGGGATTCATGCGGCCGGTCCCGTTCACCTGGGAGTGGTGGGCGGCCAGGGCCGCCTGTTTCTGGCGGGCGTAGTGGCGGACGTCGTAGCGGTGGGTGATGGCCGAGCGGGGGCTGAAGCGGCTGCTCAGTTCGGCGGGGTCGTGGCGCAGGGGGACGCGCAGGAGCCGTACGAGGCGTAGCAGGCGTTCGACGGTGTCGCGGGGGATCGTCGCCTCGAGGACCCTTGGCGTCTTGGCCAGTTCGGCGGCGCGGCGGCCGACCTCGTGGACCTTGATGTGGTCGCGGTGGCCGTAGCCGCCGTTGGCGTCGTACGTGAGCAGCATCGCCGCGTCCTCCTCGCGCAGGATCGCGGCCAGCCGTTCCGCCGCCTCCTCCGTGTCCGCCCGCGCGAAGCGGGGGCGGTCCGGCGGGTCGGGGTAGAAGAGCGGGCCGTGGCCGCTGTCCGCGTAGCCGAGGTGGACGACGCGGTCGACGCCGAGGATGGCCGCGCTCGTCCGCAGTTCGCGCAGGCGGGGCGGTTCGCCGTGCTCCGGGGCCGCGTCCATGAGGCCGTCCGTGGCGACCACGAGCACTACCCGATGCCCTTCGTCGGCGAGCCGGGCGAGGGTGCCGCCGGTCAGCAGGGCCTCGTCGTCGGGGTGGGCGTGAAACGCCAGGACGGTAGCCATCCGCCCATCCTGGCATTCGTGGTCATGCGAAGGCCGCGATATGGCGTAGCGCCCACTGGGCGAAGGGGCGCGGCGACTGGCCCATGACCTGGTCGGCCGAGAACCTGGCCAAGGTCGAGCGGGCCCGGCTGGATCACGACGGTGAGGAGACGGCGTCCACCGGTCCTCGCTGAGGCGAGGCGCCCGGTACGCACGCGGGCCGTGGCCGACGAATTCCCGGCCACGGCCCGCTCCCTCACGGCATCGCTCGGATCAGCTCAGCAGCTCCACCTCCGCCAGTGTCGACTTGTCGTCCGGCACCAGCCGGTAGTGCGCGTACGTACCGGGCGTGCGCACCGAGAAGACGCGGGTCTGCTTGTCCCAGCGGAAGGACTCGCCCGACCTGCGGTCCAGGTCCCGCCACTTCTCGCCGTCCCGCGAGCCCTGGAGCACCCAGCCCGTCGGGGCCTTCGCACGGTCCGACGAGGTCAGGGTGTACTGGACCGCGCGGCCCGGTTCCGTGACCGGCAGGTCCACCGACTCGAAGGCCGCGTCCGTCCCCGAGGTGTTGTCCAGCAGCGCCGTACCGCCGCTCGGCACCGTCAGGTCGTGGCGCGGGGTGGGGACCTTGTCGTCCTGGGTGATGGAGGACGGGGCGGCGTTCTTCCCCGTGCCCCACTTCGACGGCTTGGCGCCCATCGCGAACTCCAGCGTGCCGCCCTTGGCGAGCACCGAGTGGGGGAGGGCCGTGGAGTTCCACGCCTTGCCGTTGACCTTCAGGCCCTGGACGTACACGTTCGCCCGGCTGTTGCGCGGCGCCTTGATCACCAAATCGCGGCCGTTCTCCAGATGCACCGTGGCCTTGGTGAACTGCGGCGATCCGACCGCGTACTCCGAGCCGCCCATCACCAGCGGATAGAAGCCCAGCGAGCTGAAGAGGTACCAGGCGGACTGCTCGCCGTTGTCCTCGTCGCCGTGGTAGCCCTGGCCGATCTCGCTGCCGGTGTAGAGGCGGGAGAGCACCTCGCGCACCTTCTCCTGGGTCTTCCACGGCTGCCCCGCCGCGTCGTACATGTACGTCGCATGGTGGGCGACCTGGTTGCTGTGGCCGTACATGCCCATGCGGACGTCCCGCGCCTCGGTCATCTCGTGGATGACGCCGCTGTAGGAGCCCTTGAACTCAGGTGAGGCGGTTTCCGGTGTGGAGAAGTAGGTGTCCAGCTTCTTCGCCAGGCCCGCCCGGCCGCCGTAGAGGTTGGCCAGGCCCCGGCTGTCCTGGGGCGCGGTGAAGGCGTAGCCCCAGCCGTTGGTCTCGGTGTAGTCGTAGCCCCAGATCCGGGGGTCGTACTTGTCCGAGGGCACGCGCCACTTTCCGCTCGCGTCCTTGCCCTGGAAGAAGCCCGCCTTGTCGTCGAAGAGCGAGACATAGCCCTGCGCACGGTGCAGGAAGTACTCGGACTCCTCCTTGTAGCGGGCCTTCTTCGTCTTCGCGTAGAGCGCCTTGCCCATGTTGGCGAGGCCGTAGTCGTTGAGATAGCCCTCCAGTGCCCAGGACAGCCCCTCATGGGTCTCGGTGCTGGTGTAGCCGAGGAAGGGCGAGGTGGACATGCCCTTCCGGCCGACGCCCGACGTGGGCGGCACGGCGGTGGCGTTCTTCAGTGCCGCCTCGTACGCGGCCTCGGCGTCGAACCGCACGCCCTTCAGATACGCGTCGGCGAAGGCCACGTCCGAGCTGGTGCCGGTCATCAGGTCGGCGTAGCCCGGCGAGGACCAGCGGGATATCCAGCCGCCGTCCTTGTACTGCTGCACGAAGCCGTCGACCATCGTGCCCGCCCGCTTCGGGGTGAGCAGGGAGTAGGCGGGCCAGGTGGTGCGGTAGGTGTCCCAGAAGCCGTTGTTGACGTACACCTTGCCGTCGACGATCTTCGCGCCGGTGTGGGTCGGGGTGTTCTCCCCGGTGGCCGGCGAGAAGGCGCTCGCGTACTGATAGCGGGGCTTCGCCGTCGTCCCGGTGTTCTCGAAAGCGGAATTGGGATAGAGGTACAGCCGGTAGAGGCTGGAGTACAGCGAGGTGAGCTGGCCGCGGTCCGCGCCCTCGACCTCGACCCGGCCCAGGATGTCGTCCCACTCCGCCTGGGCGGCCCGCTTGACCTGCTCGAACGACCGCGACGCGGGCAGCTCCCGGTCGAGGTTGGTCTTCGCCTGGTCGACACTGATCAGCGAGGTGGCGAGCCGGAGGGTGACCGTGCGGTCCTTCCCCGGCTTGAAGCGGAAGTAGCCCGTGACGTCCTTGCCGCCGCCTCCGTCCAGCTTGCCGCTCGCGCTCACCGGGGTGTCGAAGACGCCGTAGACGAACAGCCGGGTGGCGCCCGCGGACCCCCCGCTCTTGACGTCGGAGTAGCCGGTGACGACGCCGTGCTCGGCGTCCAGGGTCAGCCCGCCGTTGTTGTTGACGTTGTCGAAGATGACGCTCGCGTCCTCGCCCGGATAGGTGAAGCGCATGGCCGCGGCGTGGTCGGTGGGCGCCATCTCGGCCGTGAGGCCGTTCTCGAAGGTCACCCCGTAGTAGTAGGGACGGGCGGTCTCCTTCTCGTGGCGGAAGGGGAGCGCTCGGGCGGTGCGCCCGGCGTCGGGGGTGCCGCCCGCCCCGGACGGCATCACCTGGAAGGTCTGCCGGTCGCCCATCCAGGGGCTGGGCTCATGGCTCGCGCTGAACGCCTGGATGGTGGGGAGGTTGTCGTCGTTGTTGGCGCGGGCGTACTGGTAGAGCCAGTCGGTCGAGCCCGCGTTGGTCACCGGCGTCCAGAAGTTGAAGCCATTGGGGACGGCGGTGGCCGGGAAGTTGTTGCCGCGCGAGAAGCTGCCGCTGGAGTTGGTGCCGCGGGTGGTCAGGGCGTAGTCGGACAGGTGCTTCAGCGGCTTCTCGGGCGCCTTGGGGGCGATCGCGATGTCGTCCACCCAGCCGCGGAACTTCGCGGGGCCCTTGGGGGAGTCGTAGGCCACGAGGATCCGGTCGACCGTCTTGCCCGCGGCGACCGCGCCGATCCGCGACTCCTTGTGGTTCCACTGGTTGACGTAGAGCGTCTTGGAGGCGGCCTGGCCCTGCGGGCTCATCCGGGCGCCGTGCTGGTCGACCGCGCCGGGCAGCTCGCTGAGGTAGGTGCCGTCGGTGAAGGCGAGGTCGACGGAGACATGGGTGGCCGGGTAGTTCAGGTCCGTCTCGGGCATCGACGGGAAGATCCGGTAGGACAGCTCGGTGTCCCGGGTGACGGCCGTGTCGACGTCGAAGACCTTGTTGTACGAGTACGCCCGGCCGTCCGGCTTGTGGGTGCCCGCGTACAGCAGCGCACGGGTGCCGGTGAAGCCCGCGTTGGCCTTGGCGGTGGGGGAGCCGGTCGGGCCGCGGTCGATCTGGGTGCGCATGTCGGAGGGCGCGGGCGGGGTCGTGTCGCCGTCCGCGAACTGCACCTCCGCGAGCTGGACGATGTCGTCCCCGGCGTTGCGGGTGATCTCCAGCCGGAAGTGCTTGTAGGCCGTCGAGTTGCGATAAGAGAACTCCCGCGTCTGCTGGCGCGAGGAGAACGTCTCGTCCTTACGGGTGTCCAGCGTCGTCCAGTCGGAGCCGTTGGCCGAGCCCTTGAGGGTCCAGTCCTTCGGGTCCCGGCCGGGGGCGTCATTGGCGGAGGTGAGGGCGTAGCGGACGGCCTCCACCGGCTCGCTCAGGTCGAACTCGAGCCAGCCGGTGGTCTCGAAGGCCAGCCACTTGCTGGTGACATCGCCGTCGACGAGGTTCTCCTTGATCTCCCCGCCGTCGGTGTTCTCCCCGCTCGCGCGGACCTCGGTGACCTTGTCGGTGACATTGCCGGGGATCCCGGAGGAGTAGCCCCCGTCGACTCCCGACGCCTTCTTCTTGCCGTCGGGGCCGGTCTCGACCGTGTTCCGCCAGTCGGGCTGCGGATCCCCCGACTCGAAGGACGAGGCGAAGGTGCGGTCGGCGTGGTGCGCGGAGTCCGGGCCGGCGGGGGCGGCGACCGCACCGCCCTGGGCCGTCACCGCCAGCAGGACGGCCGCCACCAGGGCGGCCGACCGTCCGATCCCACGCCATCGTCTCTGGGGTCGTCTCTGTCGCATACTCAGCCTCTCAACGAGTCTGACAACGTTGTCCACTGGGTCGGGCAGAGATAAGTAGGGAGGCAGGGGGAGGCTGGTGTCAAGGATGCGGACAGCGCTCAATGGGCGCCCGTGCGGCGGGTGGTACGCCGCGGGCCGTACCACCGTCGGTGGTACGGCCCGCGTTCATGGGGGCGATTCCGTGCGCCTCTCGAGGCCGCCCCTGGCGTGTCGTCAGCCGGCGTCGTCGGACTTGGTGGCCAGCGACAGGCGGCACTTCTTCGCGGTGTGGGAGCTGTCCGCCTTGATCCCGGTGACCTTGATGGTCTTCTCGGCGTTGCCCGCCACGCGCGCGTCGGACTCCACCCCGGTGGTCACGACCTCCTCCGAGCTGTCGACGAAGCCGACCAGCAGCGAGTAGTAGGCCGTGCTGGAGCCGGAGTTGCTGATCTTCACATTGGCGTAGGGCTTGCCGTCCGAACCCCATCCGCAGGTGCCCATCTTGGCGTCCGGGGTGACCAGGCCGGAGCCGCCGGTGGGGGAGTCCGACGGCTCGTCATACGGGTCGTCGTAGGGGTCGTCGGTGGGGTCGTCGGTGGGCTCCTCGGTCGGCGCCCGGGTGGGCTCCACCGGCAGTTGAGCCATGCCCTTGCCGATCGCCGCGCCGCCCTTGCTGTCCCCGGCGGACGAGCCCCCTCTGCCGGAGCCGCACCCCGCGGTGGCCGCGAGTGTCGCGGTCACGACAATGCTGGTGGCGAGGGTGAGCTGCTTCCGGGACACGGGAACCGCCTTTCGGGGAGCGCGCACGGCGGCGCGCCGCGCGGCATGTCTCCCCTTACGGTATGTCGGCCAGGTCTCAACTCGGGAAAGACTGATACCCGATGACCTTTCGATCTTGCCCATATACGGCCCAGTGGACTATACCTGTCGCCCCAGGGGGAAGGCCGCACCGCGGCCCATATCGGAGGGCCTCGGCGGGTCATCCGCTCTCCCCGGCGTACACCCAGCAATACTCCGCTTGACGCTTCAACTGACCCGCGGTGTCGGGGCCCCTCGCCGGAGGCGAGCATGTACGGGAGACCGTTACACCGCCTGAGTCCTGACGAAGGCGAGGACTTGAGCATGGGATCCACCTCAGATGTCGGCCGTCGCGATCTGATCAAGCGCTCGGCGGCGCTCGGATTGATCACCGTGCCGGCGATGAGCGCGCTGTCCGCCTGTGCCAGTGGCGGTGACGACGACTCCAAGAAGGTCGACAAGGGCAAGAAGAGCGCCAAGAACCCGCTCGCGGTCAATGAGAGCGCCGGGCTCGACGTCGTCATCTTCGACGGCGGCTTCGGCCAGCAGTACGCCAAGGACGCCGAGGCTGAGTACGCCGCGGCCTTCCCGAAGACCAAGGGGAAGGTCAAGCACTCCGCCACCCAGAAGATCCAGACCGTGCTCCAGCCGCGCTTCAACGGCGGCACCCCGCCGGACCTGGTCGACAACTCCGGCGCCGAGCAGATGGACTTCGGCACCCTGGTCGCGAAGAACCAGCTGACCGACCTCACCCCGCTGCTGGACGCGCCCTCCCTCGACGACCCGAACAAGACGGTGCGCGAGACCCTGCGCCCCGGCGTCGTGGAGATGGGCCAGTTCGACGGCAAGCCGGTGTGGATCCTCTACTACGCCTACACCGTCTACGGCGTCTGGTACTCCAAGACCAACCTCGCCAAGCTCGACGTGGAGTACCCCGAGACCTGGGACGACATGCTCAAGGTCTGCGAGAAGGCCAAGAAGAAGGGCATCGCGGGCTGGACCTACCCCGGCAAGTTCCCCTACTACCTGCCGTTCAGCCTCTACCCCTTCATCGCCAAGATCGGCGGCCGGGAGGTCCTGGACTCGATCGACAACCTGGAGCCGAACGCCTGGAAGCACCCGGCCGTCAAGGCCGCATTCGAGGCGTATTACGAGCTCTACAAGAAGGGCTACATCCTCAAGGGCACCCCCGGCCTCACCCACATCGAGTCCCAGACCGCGTGGAACCAGGGCAAGGCGCTGTTCATCCCGAACGGCTCCTGGGTGGAGAACGAGGCGAAGAAGACCACCCCGAAGGACTTCCAGATGGCGGTGGCCGCGCCCTCCAGCCTGGACAAGAGCGACAAGCTGCCGTTCGGCACCCTGTGGGCCTCCGGCGGTGAGCCCTTCATCGTCCCGAAGTCGGCGAAGAACCCCGAGGGTGGCATGGAGCTGCTGCGGATCATGCTCGGCGAGAAGTCCACCAAGAACTTCGTCAAGCAGGTCTCCTCGCTCTCCTCCCTCAACGGCGGCACCGACGGTCTCACCCTGCCGCCGGGCCTGGCGTCCGCGCAGGAGGCGCTGACCAAGGCGGGCAAGAACGTGGTCAACCCGCGGCTCCAGGACTGGTACGTGACGCTGCAGAAGCAGCAGATCGGCGTCGGCGCGCTCGGCGAGATGATGGCCGGCCGGATGACCCCCGCCGAGACGATCAAGAAGTGCCAGAAGTTCGCCGATGACACGGCCAAGGACGACGCCGTCAAGAAGTACAAGCACGTCTGATGCCGCTTCACGCGTCGCCGGCGGCATTATCCGTAGGGGAAGACCGAGGTCGGTAGAAATGCAGCATGGGAAGTACCGGTTCATCGCGGGGTTCCTGGCCCTGCCGGTGATCCTTTACGCGGTCTTCGTGATCTCGCCGTTCGTCCAGGCCATCTACTACTCCTTCACGGACTGGACGGGCCTGAGCTCCGACTTCAAAATGGTCGGGTTCAAGAACTACGACTGGCTGCTGCATGACGACCTCTTCTGGAAAGCGGTCGGGCACAATGTCGTGCTGCTGCTGGTGGTGCCGCTGGTGACGCTCGGCCTCGGGCTCTTCTTCGCCTTCATGCTCAACGTGGGCGGCCGGGGCCGTAAGAACGCGGCGGTCTCCGGGGTGCGCGGGTCGAGCCTGTACAAGGTGATCTACTTCTTCCCGCAGGTGCTGTCGATCGCGATCGTCGCCCTGCTGTTCCAGTTCACCTACAACCCGCGCAACGGCGCGATCAACTCCTTCCTCGACGGAGTCGGCCTGGACTCGCTCCAGCAGGAGTGGCTGGCCGATCCGAAGCTGGCGCTGTGGTGCCTGATGGCGGTGATGGTCTGGAGCAACGTCGGCTTCTACGTCGTCCTCTTCTCCGCCGGGATGAGCTCCATCCCGAGGGACTTCTACGAGGCGGCGCTGCTCGACGGGGCCAATCGGATCAAGACCTTCTTCAAGATCACCCTGCCGCTGCTGTGGGACACGGTCCAGACCGGCTGGATCTATATGGGCATCATCGCGCTCGACGCGTTCGCCGTGGTGCAGATCATGACCGTGGGGCCGGGCGGCCCCGCCGACTCCACCCAGGTCATGGGCTACTACGTCTACACCAAGACCTTCCACGACGGGCAGGCCGGACGGGCCACCACGATCGGCGTCGCGATGCTCATCGTCACCCTGGTCTTCGCGGTCATCGTGACCAGGCTCGGCCGGCGCGAACGGCTGGAGTACTGATGCCGATCACACCGACCGCACCCGGCCACCGCCGCCCGACCGCCGATCTGGGGGTACCACAGTGACCTCGCACGCAGAGCCCTCGGAGCTCCCGGGCGTCACCAAGGAGGACGAGGCACCGGCCACCGGGCCCGTCGCCAAGCAGCCGCCGCCGGGCTTCACCCCCGAGGGCCGGATCGGCAGCGAGGGCAAGGTCCTCAACGTCTTCTCGCACGGCATCCTGGTGGTCTGGGGACTCCTGGTCACGCTGCCGCTGCTGTGGGCGGTGATGAGCTCCCTCAAGACCGACAAGCAGATCTTCACCTCGCCCTGGGGGCTGCCCTCGGCCCTGCACTTCGACAACTGGACCCGGGCCTGGAGCAAGTCGAACATCGGCGACTTCTTCCTCAATACGATCCTGGTGGTGGGCTGCTCCCTGATCGGGACGATGCTGCTGGGCTCGATGGCGGCATACATCCTGGCCCGCTTCGAATTCCCGGGAAAGCGGTTCATCTATTTCATGTTCGTCGGCGGGATGAGTTTTCCGATCATCCTGGCGCTGGTGCCGCTGTTCTTCGTGATGAAGAACATGAGTCTGCTCAACACCTTTCATGGGCTCATTCTGGTCTATATCGCCTATTCGCTGCCGTTCACGGTCTTCTTCCTCACCTCGTTCTTCAAGACGCTGCCGTCCTCGGTCGCGGAGGCGGCGCTGATCGACGGGGCGTCCCATACCAGGACGTTCTTCCAGGTCATGCTGCCGATGGCGAAGCCCGGGCTGATCAGCGTGGGGATCTTCAACTTCCTCGGGCAGTGGAATCAGTACATGCTGCCCACGGTGCTGAACACCGATGAGGACAAGCGGGTGCTCACCCAGGGACTGGTGCAGCTCGCGGCCAGTCAGCAGTACAAGGGCGACTGGTCGGCGCTTTTCGCCGGTCTGGTGCTGGCGATGCTTCCCGTACTCGGCGTCTATATCCTCTTCCAGCGGCAGGTCCAGGCGGGTCTGACCGCGGGCGCGCTCAAATAGGGGCACATCGCGGAGGGCTTTTCACGGCCCCGTCCTTTCCGTTTCGCGGAAGGGACGGGGCCGTGCCGCTGTGGGCGGCGAAGGGTACCGCGAGCGGTCCCACCGCGGTCAGGGGCTTGACGTGGGACAACCGTGGCGGCTCAGCTTAGAGTTCACATGTTGGAGACACAGCCGGGCCTCACTGCTGCGGTCCGGTCGGGCGGAGCGGCCGTCGTGCCGCCCGCGAAGGCGGGAGTGGATGGGCGTGGAGACTCCGGGATCGCAGTCGTCGCTGCACCGGGCCAACCTCGAGCGGGTGGTCCGTGCGGTGCGGATGGCGGGCTCGCTGACCCAGGCGGAGATCGCCCGGTCCACCGGGCTGTCCGCCGCCACCGTCTCCAACATCGTGCGTGAGCTCAAGGACGGCGGAACGGTCGAGGTCACGCCCACCTCGGCGGGCGGCCGCCGGGCGCGCAGCGTCTCGCTCAGCGGTGACGCGGGCATCGTCGTAGGGGTGGATTTCGGCCATACGCATCTGCGCGTCGCCATCGGCAACCTCGCCCATCAGGTGCTGGCCGAGGAGGCCGAGCCGCTGGATGTGGACGCCTCCTCCTCCCAGGGTCTGGACCGGGCCGAGCAACTGGTCAGCAGGCTGATCACGGCCAGCGGGCTGAGCCAGGACAAGGTGGTCGGCGTCGGCCTCGGCGTGCCCGCCCCGATCGACGTGGAGACCGGCACGCTGGGCTCGACCGCGATCCTGCCGGGCTGGGCGGGCACCAATCCGCGCGACGACCTGGCCCAGCGGCTCGGCGTGCCGGTGCACGTGGACAACGACGCCAACCTCGGCGCCCTCGGCGAGCTGGTCTGGGGCTCCGGCCGCGGGGTCGGCGACCTCGCGTACATCAAGGTGGCCGACGGTGTCGGCGCGGGGCTGGTGATCAGCGGGAAGATCTACCGCGGCCCCGGCGGTACGGCGGGCGAGATCGGCCACATCACCCTGGACGAGTCGGGACCGGTGTGCCGCTGCGGCAACCGGGGCTGTCTGGAGACCTTCACCGCGGCCCGCTATGTGCTGCCGCTGCTGCGTTCCAGCCATGGGGCGGACCTCACCGTGGAGCGCATGGTGCAGCTCGCCCGCGAGGGCGACCCGGGCTGCCGGCGGGTGATCGGGGACGTCGGCCGGCACATCGGCAGTGGGGTGGCGAACCTCTGCAATCTGATCAACCCGAGCCGGATGGTGCTGGGCGGCCAGCTCGCCGAGGCGGGGGAGCTGGTGCTGGGCCCGATCCGGGAGTCCGTCGCGCGGTACGCGATCCCGAGCGCGGCCCATCAGCTCTCGGTGATGCCGGGGGCGCTCGGCGGCCGGGCCGAGGTGCTGGGCGCGCTCGCGCTGGTGCTCAGCGAGATGGGCGATTCGACGCTGCTGGACGGGGCGCTCTCGGCGGGGGCTCCGGCCCTCACCTGACCGCCGGGCGGGGGCGGTTGGGCCGTGGGTGTGCCTGAGAGGCTTTGTCCGGTCACGCTCCGTCTATCCGGCCTGTCCGACTGCGTTCACTCAGATAACGAATGGCACCGTTGCCATCTCGTTAAGGATTTACTTCTTGACGCCATGCGGGCGGCCGAGTTGACTTCCAGCCACCTCGGCCGCAATGACGCGGCCTCGTCAGGGAGGTCACCCCTAAATGAACGCAACGATGCGTCGCGTCGCTCTTGCCGCTTCTGTCATGTCGATGACGGTAGCCCTCGCCGCCTGTGGCTCGGCGAAGGAAGCCGACAGCAACAAGAAGGACGACAAGAAGAAGACCGGTCCGCTCACGATCGGGCTCCTGCTGCCCGAGGATCAGACGGCCAGATACGAGAACTTCGACCGGCCCTTCGTCACCAAGAAGATCAAGGCACTCTGCGCCGACTGCAAGGTCCTGTACGTCAACGCCAAGTCGGACCCCTCGGTCCAGCAGCAGCAGGTCGACTCGATGATCACCAAGAAGGTCGACGCGATCATCCTTGACTCGGTGGACTCCAAGTCCATCGCCAGCTCGGTCAAGAAGGCCGACGAGGACGGTATCCCGGTCATCGCCTACGACCGGCTCGCCGAGGGCCCGGTCTCCGCGTACACCTCGTTCGACAACGAGACGGTCGGCAAGGTCCAGGGCCAGGCCCTGCTCAAGGCGCTGGGCGACAAGGCCAAGAGCGGCAAGATCGTCATGCTCAACGGCTGGGAGGCCGACCCCAACGCCGCCATGTTCAAGAAGGGCGCGATGTCCGTCCTCAAGGGCAAGGTGGACATCGGCAAGTCCTACGACATCGACCGCTGGCTCGCGGACAAGGCCAACGAGGCCATGACGGGCGCCATCTCCTCGCTCGGCAAGAAGAACATCGTCGGCGTCTACTCGGCCAACGACAGCATGGCCGGCGGCGCGATCACCGCGCTCAAGAGCGGCGGCTTCGACCCGCTGCCCCCGGTCACCGGCCAGGACGCCGAACTCGAGGGTGTGCGCCGGGTCGTCACCGGTGAGCAGTACATGAGCGTCTACAAGTCCTACCTGGACGAGGCCGCGGCCGCCGCCGAGATGGCCATCGCGCTCGGCCGCGGCGAGAAGGTCAACGAGTCCAACACGGTCGACAGCCCGACC
Source organism: Streptomyces yongxingensis (assembly GCF_055597465.1). Classification (NCBI taxonomy): domain Bacteria; kingdom Bacillati; phylum Actinomycetota; class Actinomycetes; order Kitasatosporales; family Streptomycetaceae; genus Streptomyces; species Streptomyces yongxingensis. The sequence continues at coordinate 3,371,056 of NZ_CM145717.1, read as the reverse complement.
ACCAAGGACATCCCGGCGACCCTGATCACCCCGATCTCGCTGACCAAGAAGAACATCAAGGACACCGTCGTCAAGGACGGGAACTACACGGTCGCCCAGATCTGCACCGCCAAGTTCAAGGCGGCGTGCGCAGAGGCCGGTCTGAACTAACGCCGGTCTCCGGCACATACCGGCACATAGACGGAGCAGGGCCGTCCGTACCCCCGGACGGCCCGCACCCCTTAACTCACCCCCCAATCGAGGGGAGAGCGCGCTCTCCCCTCCGTCACACAGCAGGGACCACCCTGCCCGGAACGGAGATGGCCATCGTGCCGAACGGACCCGTGTTGGCGTTGCGCGGGATCTCCAAGCGGTTCGGCGCCGTCCAGGCGCTCACCGACATCCATCTGGAGGTCCACGCCGGTGAAGTCGTCGCCCTGGTGGGCGACAACGGCGCCGGCAAGTCGACCCTCGTCAAGAGCATTGCCGGAGTCGGCCCCGCCGACGAGGGCGTCGTCGAGTGGCAGGGCAGGCCCGTCCAGGTCACCCGGCCGCACGACGCCCAGGAGCTGGGCATCGCGACCGTCTATCAGGACCTCGCCCTCTGCGACAACATCGACGTCGTCGGCAACCTCTTCCTCGGCCGCGAGATCCTGCGCGCCGGGGTGCTCGACGAGGTCGAAATGGAGCGGCGCGCCCGTGAGTTGCTCCAGACCCTGTCGATCCGCATCCCCAGTGTGCGGATCCCGATCGCCTCGCTCTCGGGTGGCCAGCGGCAGACCGTCGCCATCGCCCGTTCGATGCTCGGCGAGCCCAAGCTGGTGATCCTGGACGAGCCGACCGCCGCCCTCGGCGTCGAGCAGACCGCGCAGGTCCTCGACCTGGTCGAGCGGCTGCGCGACCGCGGCCTCGCCGTCATTCTCATCAGCCACAACATGGCCGACGTGAAGGCCGTCGCGGACCGGGTCGCGGTGCTGCGGCTGGGCCGCAACAACGGCACCTTCGATGTGAAGACCACTTCTCAGGAAGAGATCATTTCCGCCATCACCGGCGCCACGGACAACGCCGTGACCCGCCGCAAGGCGCGTAGCGGGGAGGCCGCGAAGTGACCACGAACGTCGACAAGACAGGCGGCGGCACGTCGAACGGCGCCAACAAGGCGGGCGGCCCGGCCGACGCCAACCCCGTCGCCAAGGACGCGGTCACCGTCGTCGACCCCCGGCTGCTGGTCCGTCAGGAGGGCTTCAAGGGCTATCTGACGGAGTTCGGCCGCAAGATGCGCAGCGGTGATCTGGGCGCGGTCCCGGTCATCGTCGGCATCGCCATCATCTGGGCGGTCTTCCAGGCGAAGGACAGTGCCTTCCTCTCGCCCAAGAACCTCTCCGACCTCTCCATCCTGCTCGGCGGCACCGGCATGATCTCGGTCGGGATCGTCTTCGTGCTGCTGCTCGGGGAGATCGACCTGTCCGTCGGCTCGCTCAGCGGTCTGGCCGCGGCGACCCTGGCGGTGCTCAACGTCAACCACGGGGTGCCCGAGGGGATCGCGGTACTCGCGGCGCTCGCCAGCGGCGCGGTCCTCGGCGCGGTGCACGGCTTCTTCTTCGCCAAGATCGGCGTACCGGCCTTCGTGGTGACCCTGGCCGGTCTGCTGGCCTGGAACGGTCTGATGCTCCAGGTGCTCGGCACCACCGGCACCATCAGCATCGCCGACGACAGCTTCGTGCGCGATCTCACCGCGCACTACTTCAGCCAGCTCATCGCCGCGTACGGGGTGGCCACGGTGGCGACGGCGGGCTTCTTCCTCGCCCAGTTCCTGGACAGCAGGCGCCGTAAGGCGGTCGGCATACCCTCGCGGCCGCTGAGCGAGATCCTGGTCCGTACGGCCGTGCTCGGTGTGATCGTCTTCGCCGCGGCCTGGCGGCTCAACGAGTACAAGGGCCTGCCCCTCGCCCTGGTGATCTTCGTGGCGGTCCTGGTGATCCTGGACTTCGTGGTCCGCCGCACCTCCTACGGGCGCAAGGTGATCGCCCTGGGCGGCAGCGTCGAGGCCGCCCGCCGCGCGGGCATCAACGTCGTCGCCATCCGGATCTCGGTCTACTCGCTGGCCGGGCTGATGGCCGCGTGCGGCGGCATCATGATCGCCTCCCGGATCGGCTCCGCCAGCCAGCAGGCCGGCACCGGCAACCTGCTGATGGAGGCCATCGCGGCCGCGGTCATCGGCGGCACCAGCCTCTTCGGCGGCCGGGGCTCGGTCTGGTCGGCGCTGCTCGGCATGCTGGTCATCGGCTCGATCTCGTCCGGGATGAACCTGCTGGGCGTCGCGAACTCCGTCCAGTACATGATCACCGGTGGGGTGCTGCTGGCCGCCGTCGTCATCGACTCGGTGTCGCGCAGGACACAGCGGTCCGCGGGTCGCGGCTGACCCCGCACGCCTCATCCGCTCACCCGGCTGCCCGGTGCCTTCACGGAAGGCACCGGGCAGCTGTCTGAAAAGAACACGCGTGACGGAGATCGCATGGGGGGAGGTCTGCGCCGGAGGGCGGAACATTAGACTCGGGCGGACGGCAAGCTCCATGGAGACGCTCGAAGCAAGGAGGCACGGGTGCTGCTGACCCGCATCACGGGACCGCGCGATCTGGACCGGCTCACTCCGGAGGAGCTGGACCAGCTGGCCGCGGAGATCCGCTCCTTCCTCGTCGACGCCGTCTCCAAGACCGGTGGCCATCTCGGCCCCAATCTCGGCGTGGTGGAGCTGACCATCGCCCTGCACCGGGTCTTCGACTCGCCCCGGGACAAGGTGCTGCTGGACACCGGCCACCAGTCCTACGTGCACAAGCTGCTCACCGGCCGCCAGGACTTCTCCAAGCTCAAGAGCAAGGGTGGTTTGTCCGGTTATCCCTCGCGCGCCGAGTCCGAGCACGACGTCATCGAGAACAGCCACGCCTCGACCGTCCTCGGCTGGGCCGAGGGCCTCGCCAAGGCCAATGAGCTGCTCGGCAAGCAGGACCATGTGGTCGCCGTGATCGGCGACGGGGCGCTGACCGGCGGTATGGCCTGGGAGGCGCTCAACAACATCGCCGCCGCCAAGAACCGCCCGCTGGTCATCGTCGTCAACGACAACGAGCGCTCCTACGGCCCGACCATCGGCGGCCTGGCCAACCACCTCGCCACCCTGCGCACCACCGACGGCTACGAGCGCTTCCTGGCCCGCGGCAAGGACCTGCTGGAGCGCACCCCGGTCCTCGGCAGGCCGCTGTACGAGACGCTGCACGGGGCCAAGAAGGGGCTGAAGGACTTCATCACCCCGCAGGGCATGTTCGAGGACCTGGGGCTGAAGTACGTCGGCCCGATCGACGGCCATGACATCGAGGCGCTGGAGTCGGCGCTGCAGCGGGCGAAGCGTTTCGGCGGCCCGGTCATCGTGCACTGCCTCACCGAGAAGGGCCGCGGCTACCAGCCCGCCCTCCAGGACGAGGCGGACCGCTTCCACGCCGTCGGCAAGATCCACCCGGACACCGGGCTGCCGATCTCGGCCTCCGGCGCCGACTGGACCTCGGTCTTCGGCGAGGAGATGGTCAAGCTCGGCGAGGAGCGCGAGGACATCGTCGCGATCACGGCGGCCATGCTGCACCCGGTGGGGCTCACCGAGTTCGCCAAGCGCTTCCCGGACCGGGTCTACGACGTGGGCATCGCCGAGCAGCACGCGGCCGTCTCGGCGGCGGGCCTGGCCACCGGCGGTGTGCACCCGGTCTTCGCGGTCTACGCCACCTTCCTCAACCGCGCCTTCGACCAGGTCCTGATGGATGTGGCGCTGCACAAGTGCGGGGTCACCTTCGTCCTGGACCGCGCCGGTATCACCGGCACCGACGGGGCCTCGCACAACGGCATGTGGGACATGTCGCTCCTCCAGGTCGTCCCCGGTCTGCGGATCGCCGCCCCGCGCGACGCCGACCAGGTCCGCGCCCAGTTGCGCGAGGCCGTGGCGGTGGAGGACGCGCCGACCGTGGTGCGCTACTCCAAGGGCGCGGTGGGCCCGGCGGTCGCGGCCGTCGGCAGGATCGGCGGCATGGACGTACTGCGGGAGCCCGCGGCGGCCGACCGCGAGCGGCCCGATGTGCTGCTGGTCTCGGTGGGCGCGCTGGCCCCGATGTGCCTGGAGGTCGCCGACCTTCTCGACAAACAGGGCATTTCCACAACGGTGGTCGACCCCCGCTGGGTCAAGCCGGTCGACGAGGAGCTGCCCGCCCTCGCCGAGCGCCACCGCGTCGTCGTCACCGTCGAGGACAACAGCCGGGTCGGCGGTGTGGGCTCCGCCGTCGCCCAGGCGCTGCGCGACTCGGGCGTCGACATGCCGGTGCGCGACTTCGGCATCCCGCCCCGCTTCCTCGACCATGCCTCCCGTAAGGAGGTCATGGCCGAGATCGGGCTGACCGCACCGGACATCGCCCGGCAGGTCACCGGGCTGGTCTCCAGGATCGGCGGCCGCTACGGACACGAGTCCGCGGACGCGGGCTCCCAGGGCGCCGATGTGACCCGGCCGACGACGGCCGAGCCGGTGCGCGACTGAGCCACCGCCCCATCCCGCCTGGGCCGGTCGGAGCGCTTCCTGCTCCGATCGGCCCAGTGTGCGTCGCACCGCCCGCCCCCATCGGGTGAATCGGGGACGGCCCTGAGCGTGCATACCTCGCCGCCGATCGGTAACCAGAAGCATGAGCCGCACGGCAGGCGTGGAGGTGGCACCGGTGAGCGTATCGGAACCAGGCGGAGGCACCGGAGGCAGAGTCCGGCCGCGCTACCTGCGGACGAAGAGCATCGAGCAGTCCATCCGGGACACCGAGGAGCCCGAGCACACCCTCACCCGGACCCTGTCCGTCCTGGACCTCACGGTCTTCGGCGTCGGCGTCATCATCGGCACCGGCATCTTCGTGCTCACCGGCTCGGTCGCCAAGGAGCAGGCGGGGCCCGCCACCGCGCTGTCCTTCGTGGCCGCCGGTGTGGCCTGTGCCCTGGCCGCGCTGTGCTACGCCGAGTTCGCCTCCACGGTTCCGGTCGCGGGATCCGCGTACACCTTCTCGTACGCCTCGCTCGGCGAGCTGCCCGCCTGGATCATCGGCTGGGACCTGGTGCTGGAGTTCGCGCTGGCCTGCGCCGTGGTCTCGGTGGGCTGGTCGGGGTACATCCGCTCGCTGCTGGACAACGCCGGATGGCATCTGCCCGACGCCCTGTCCGGGCCCGGTGTCGCGCACGGCTTCTCCTTCGACCTGCTGGCCTTCCTGCTCGTACTGGCGATCACCGCGGTCCTGGTCTTCGGCATGAAGCTGTCCGCGCGGGTCACCTCCGCGGTGGTCGCGATCAAGGTGACCGTGGTGCTGCTCGTCATCATCGCGGGCGCCTTCTTCATCCACCCGGAGAACTACCACCCCTTCATCCCCGAGGCCCGGGGCTCGGTCTCCGGCGCGGGTCTCAAGGCGCCGCTGATCCAGCTGATGTTCGGTTACCAGCCGACGACCTTCGGCGTCCAGGGCATCTTCACCGGGGCCGCCGTCGTCTTCTTCGCCTTCATCGGCTTCGACATCGTGGCGACCGCGGCGGAGGAGACCCGGAATCCGCAGCGGGACATGCCGCGCGGCATCCTCGGCTCGCTGCTCATCTGCACGGTGCTGTACGTGGCGGTGTCCATCGTGGTCACCGGCATGGAGAAGTACACCAAGCTGTCGGTGGACGCCCCGCTCGCCGACGCCTTCAAGGCGACCGGCCATCCGTTCTACGCGGGACTCATCAGCTTCGGCGCCGCCGTCGGGCTCACCACCGTGTCCATGATCCTGCTGCTCGGCCAGAGCCGGGTGTTCTTCGCGATGAGCCGGGACGGGCTGCTGCCCAGGGTCTTCTCCCGGGTGCATCCGCGCTTCGGCACCCCGTACCGCTCGACGATCGTGCTGGGCGTGGTCATCGCCGTGGTCGCCGGGTTCACCTCCATCTCCGAACTGGCGGCCCTGGTGAACATCGGCACGCTCTTCGCCTTCGTCGTGGTCGCGCTGGGCGTCATCATCCTCCGCCGCACCCGGCCCGATCTGCCCCGCGCCTTCCGCACGCCCTGGGTGCCGGTGCTGCCGATCCTGTCGGTGGCCGCGTCGCTGTGGCTGATGCTCAATCTGCCCGCCGAGACCTGGGTGCGGTTCGGGGTGTGGATGGTCATCGGCTTCTTCGTCTACTTCCTCTACGGGCGCCGGCACAGCCGGGTGACCGAGGCGGGGACGCGTACGGGGTAGGGGCCTGCGCATTTTTCCCTCCCCCGCCCCTTCCCGGCAGCATCGATATGCGGCTCCGCCGCGTGGGGGCTCCGCCCCTGGACCCCGGGAGTGCGAGGGGCCGACCGTCGCCGCGGTCAGTTCACCGGCCGGGGCGCCGACCGGGCCACCTGGGGCGCGGCGGTCGAGCGGCTGCCTGGTGAACAGGAGGGGGCAGGGCGCCAGGGCGTCCGCAGGGCGGGGGCGGGGGCGTGGACGCCCGCACCGGCGGCTGGTCGCGGTCGGCATGCTGGCGCAGCGGATGACTGGGCGGATGACCGCGTACAACGGGGTCGTCCGGCTGGGGTCTGGGACGGAGGGCCCGTTACGCTCCGCCCTTGGGCCCCGAGGGGCGAGGAGCGGGCTCGCGCTGCGCCTGCGTCCCCGACCGCGCCACCTGCGACGGCCGGGGTCTGGGGCGGAGCCCCAGTTGAGGGAAGGGGCGGGGAGGGGAGCGGCCCGCCGCAGGCATCACAATCCATCGGACATCTCCTTGGCCCTGACAGGGCCGGGACCTAAGACGCCGAGCCGTCCGGGCGGACCGACCGGGGGCCCGTCGTCTCCGCGCCCAGGGCCGTGACCCGCGCCCGCAGCCCCTGGTCCGCCGTCACCACCAGGCAGGGGCGGCCCTCCTCACGGGCCGCCACCACGGCCACGATGTGGTCGTCGCCGCTGCCCGGCGCGCTCTCCACCCGTACGCCCGCCACCGGCTCGACGCCCCGCGCCGCGCCCTCGACCACCATCACGATGTCCACCGGAGGGTCGGTGGCCCAGCCGGGCACGCCCGGGCGGTCGGGGATCCCGGTCCCGGCGAGGACGGCCAGCCGGTCGCGGAGCCGCTCGGCGGCGCCGCGCCGGTCACGCCACCAGCCATCCGGAACCGAACCGACCACATTGGCGGCGTCCACGACCACAACCCCATCCATAGTCCAGGCAAATTACTATGGACATCGTTCGATCAGGTGGAAGGGCTCGGGGAAGGGTTGGCAGCGGGCCATGGCGTTGCGGTTGCTCCGCGGCAAGGACGGCAGGCTCACGGCCTACGCAGCGGTGACGGGCGGTGTCGCCCGCTGGACCGAGGAACGCCCCGGAGGGGCGGAGTGGACGGGGCCGTGGCTGATCGAGGTCTCCGGCCGCCTGGCGGGCCTGACCGTCGTTCAGAGCCCCGAGGGCTATGCCCATCTGGTGGGGCTTCGGCATCGGCCGGGCGGCGTCGGTGAGCCGGCGCGGGTGGACGTCGTCCACGCCACCCAGTTCCAGACCGGCCGCCCGCTGACGGCGTGGCACTCCCTGGGCACCCCGCATCCCAAGGACGCCCGCAAGGCCGAGCGGACCGGCCCGCCGGCCGCGGCCGTGGACTCCTCCGGCGCCCTCCGCGTCTTCGTCCGCAACGCCGGGGGCGGGGTGAGCGCGCGGCGGCAGGACCCCAAGGGCACCTGGGAGCGCTGGACCGACTGGAAGGGCACGCACGTCCTGGGCGGCATGTCGGCGGCCGCGACCGCCGACGGCCGTCTCGAACTGCTCGCACCGGCAGGGAAGGGCGCCGCGCTGCGCTGGTACCAGCCCAAGCCCGGCGCCGCCCCCAAGCGGGGCGAGGACGTCCCCGCCGACGCCCGGCCGGATTCGGCGTCCATGGTGGAGAGCAGCCCCGGCACCCTCACCCACTACTGGCGCGACGCCCGCAGCGGCGAGGTCATGGCCTGGCGGCCGGACTCCCCGGCCCCCGCGCCGCTGGGCGGGGCCACGGGCACCGGCCCGGTCGCCGCGGTGCGCGCCATGGTGGACGGCCACGACTGCACCGTCCTGGCCCACCAGGACCCCGCGGCCGGTGGGCTGGCCGTCGCCGCCCACCCCTGCGAGGACGAGGCCGCGGGGGTGTGGTGGACGCCCTCGGGCGAACAGGGCGCCCACACCCCGGCCCTGGCGCTGGACGGCCAGGGCCGGGTGGTGCTGGCCGCGCTGGCGCTGGACGGAAAGCTTCTGGTGACCCGTCAGAAGACCGACGAACGCGGGCTGGCACTCCGGGCCTGGACCCGCGTGGGCGGCGGCTGAGCGGCGCCACAGCCCCACTGAGGGCCCGTTCGACGCGGCCGCCCGGCGCCCGCGGCAGGCGCCGCCGGCCCGTTTCCCGCCCCGGGCCTGACCCGGCCACCGGGAGTGACCCGCCCCGGGCACGGGTGGCGGTTGCCCGCCGCCGGGCGGTGGTCCGGCCCGGATACGAGGTGGCGGGTGTTCACCGCGGGCGGTGGTCCGGCCCGGATACGAGGTGGCAGTTGCCCGCCGCCGGGCGGTGGTCCGGCCCGGATACGAGGTAGCGGGTGTTCACCGCCGGGCGGTGGTCCGGCGCGGCGGGGACCCGGATACGGGTGGCGGCCATCCGGGCGGTGGTCCGGCCGTGGCGGGTGGCGTAGGCAAGGGCGCCCCCGCTGGGGCGGCGCCGCCGGTGGGGCAAGCCCAAACGCCCGGGTGCCGGACGGGCCTTCGCCCGCCCGGCACCCGGGCATGCCACGCGCCGCCGACGCTACGCGGGAACGCTCGCCACGCCCTGCGCCAAGAACGTCTTTCCGTTCACCCGCTCCGAGACGCCCTCGCGGTCCAGGTACGGCGTGATGCCGCCCAGGTGGAAGGGCCAGCCCGCACCGGTGATCAGGCACAGGTCGATGTCCTGCGCCTCGGCGACGACGCCCTCCTCGAGCATCAGCCCGATCTCCTGCGCGACCGCGTCCAGCACCCGGGCGCGCACCTGCTCCTCGGTGAGGACGGTGTCGCCCTGCTGGAGCAGCGCGGCGACCTCCGGGTCCAGCTCCGGCTTGCCGGAGTCGTGGACGTAGAAGCCGCGCTTGCCCGCCTCGACGACGCGCTTGAGGTTCTCCGAGACCGTGAAGCGGTCGGGGAACGCGCCGTGCAGCGTCTCGGAGACGTGCAGGCCGATCGCCGGGCCGACCAGCTCCAGCAGCACCAGCGGGGACATCGGCAGGCCCAGCGGCTCGACGGCGCGCTCGGCGACGTCCACCGGGGTGCCCTCGTCGATGACGTTCTGGATCTCGCCCATGAAGCGGGTCAGGATCCGGTTGACCACGAACGCCGGGGCGTCCTTGACCAGGACGGCGGTCTTCTTCAGCTTCTTGGCCACGCCGAAGGCCGTGGCCAGCGACGCGTCATCGGTCTGCTCACCGCGGACGATCTCCAGCAGCGGCAGGATCGCGACCGGGTTGAAGAAGTGGAAGCCCACGACCCGCTCGGGGTGCTTGAGCTGGGAGGCCATCTCGGACACCGACAGCGAGGAGGTGTTGGTGGCGAGGATGGCGTGCTCCGGCACGACCGCCTCGACCTCGGCGAACACCTGCTGCTTGACGCCCATCTCCTCGAAGACGGCCTCGATGACGAAGTCGGCGTCGGAGAAGGCGGCGGCCTTGTCCAGCGAACCGGTCACCGCGGCCTTGAGGCGGTTGGCCTTGTCCTGGTTGATCCGGCCCTTGAGCAGCAGCTTGTCGATCTCGCCGTGGACATAGCCCACGCCCTTGTCGACCCGCTCCTGGTCGATGTCGGTCAGCACGACCGGCACCTCGAGACGCCGCGCGAACAGCAGCGCGAGCTGCGAGGCCATCAGGCCCGCGCCCACGACGCCCACCTTGGAGACCGGGCGCGCCAGCGACTTGTCCGGGGCGCCGGCCGGGCGCTTGCCGCGCTTCTGCACCAGGTTGAAGGCGTAGATGCCGCTGCGCAGCTCGCTGCCCATGATCAGGTCGGCGAGCGCCTTCTCCTCGGCCTCGTAGCCTCGGGCGAGGTCGCCGTTGCGCGCGGCGTCGATGATCTCCAGCGCGCGGTAGGCGGCCGGGGCCGCCCCGTGCACCTTGCCGTCGGCGATGGCGCGGCCGCGCACCACGGCCTCGTGCCAGGCGTCGCCGCGGTCGATCTCGGGCCGTACGACCTCGATCTCGCCCTTGAGGACGGCGGCGGTCCAGATCAGCGACTGCTCCAGGAAGTCCGCGCCCTCGAAGATCGCGTCCGCGATCCCGAGCTCGTAGACCTGCTCGCCCTTGAGCTGCTTGTTCTGGTTGAGCGAGTTCTCGATGATGACGGACACCGCGCGGTCGGCGCCGATCAGGTTCGGCAGCAGGGTGCAGCCGCCCCAGCCGGGCACCAGCCCGAGGAACACCTCGGGCAGCGAGAAGGCGGGCAGCGCCGCGGAGACGGTGCGGTAGGCGCAGTGCAGCCCGACCTCGACCCCGCCGCCCATCGCCGCGCCGTTGTAGTACGCGAAGGTGGGCACGGCGAGCGTGGACAGCCGCTTGAAGACGTCGTGGCCGCCCTTGCCGATGGCCAGCGCGTCCTCGTGGCGCTTCAGCAGCTCCACGCCCTTGAGGTCGGCGCCGACGGCGAAGATGAACGGCTTGCCGGTGATGCCGACACCGGTGATCTCGCCGTCCGCCGCCTCCTTCTCGACCTGGTCGATCGCCGCGTTGAGGTTGGCGAGCGAGGCCGGGCCGAAGGTGGTGGGCTTGGTGTGGTCCAGGCCGTTGTCCAGCGTGATGAGCGCGAAGCGGCCCGCGCCCTGGGGGAGATCGAGGTGGCGGACGTGCGCCTGCGTCACGACCTCGCCCGGGAAGAGCTCTGCCGCTCCCTTGAGAAGCTCTGCGGTGTTGGTCACTTGTTCCCCTCGAAGTGCGGGTTCTCCCAGATCACGGTGCCACCCATGCCGAAGCCGATGCACATCGTCGTGATGCCGTAGCGGACCTCGGGGCGCTCCTCGAACTGCCGTGCCAGCTGCGTCATCAGGCGGACACCGGAGGAGGCCAGCGGATGGCCGAAGGCGATCGCGCCGCCGTACTGGTTGACGCGCTCATCGTCGTCCGCGATGCCGTAGTGGTCCAGGAACGACAGGACCTGGACGGCGAACGCCTCGTTGATCTCGAACAGGCCGATGTCCTCGATGGACAGACCGGCCTTCGCCAGGGCCTTCTTGGTGGCCGGGACCGGGCCGTAGCCCATCACCTCGGGCTCGACGCCCGCGAAGGCGAACGAGACCAGGCGCATCTTCACCGGCAGGCCCAGCTCCCGGGCGAAGTCCTCGGAGGCGATCAGCGAGGCGGTGGCGCCGTCGTTGAGCCCCGCGGAGTTACCGGCCGTGACCCGGCCGTGCGGGCGGAACGGGGTCTTCAGCGTGGCCAGGCCCTCCAGGGTGGTGCCCGGGCGCATCGGCTCGTCGGCGGTCGCGAGGCCCCAGCCCAGCTCCCCGCCCTCGGGGGAGGTGCGGCGCACCGAGATCGGCACCAGGTCCTGCTGGATCTTGCCGTTGGCGTACGCCTTGGCGGCCTTCTCCTGGCTGCGCACCGCGAACTCGTCGGCGCGCTGCTTGGAGATGTGCGGCAGCCGGTCGTGGAGGTTCTCCGCCGTCATGCCCATGAACAGGGCCGACTCGTCGACCAGCTTCTCCGAGACGAACCGCGGGTTGGGGTCGACGGCCTCGCCCATGGGGTGGCGGCCCATGTGCTCGACACCGCCCGCGACCACGGCGTCGTAGGCGCCGAAGGCGATGGATCCCGCGGTGGTGGTCACGGCCGTCATCGCACCGGCACACATCCGGTCGATGGCGTAGCCGGGGACCGACTGGGGCAGCCCGGCCAGGATGCCCGCGGTGCGGCCGATGGTCAGGCCCTGGTCGCCGATCTGCGTCGTCGCGGCGATGGCCACCTCGTCGATGCGCTCCGGCGGCAGATCCGGGTTGCGGCGCAGCAGCTCCCGGATGCACTTGACGACCAGGTCGTCGGCGCGGGTCTCGTGGTAGATGCCCTTCGGGCCCGCCTTGCCGAATGGGGTCCGGACGCCGTCGACGAAGACGACGTCCCTAGCGGTACGAGGCACGTTGGCTCTCCTCCAGGTGCGGGATGGCACTGCTGCGGGCACGCCGGGGGCGCGCCGTCACACCCTCATGCTACTTATGAGTAACCAAGCTGCCCAGTCCTCACGACCGCCAGGGTTGAAGGTCACAGCCGCGGGCCGGCGGCGGGGCCGCCGGTCCACGCGCGTCACATCACGCCGGGGGCGTCAGCAAGGCGGCCGTCAGCACCGGGGTCACCTGGTCGATCTGCCAGGGACGGGCGCCGTGACCTGCGAGAACGGAGGCGATCGCATCCGTCGTCGGCTCGGCGGGCGGCTCCCAGCACAGCCGCCGGACGGTGTCCGGGGCGATCAGGTTCTCCTGCGGAAGATTCAGCTGTTCGGCCAGTTGGGTGACGGCCGCACGCGCCGCGGAGAGCCGTGCCGCCGCGGCCGGGTCCTTGTCGGCCCACGCCCGCGGCGGGGGCGGACCGGCCACCGGCTGGCCCGGCTGGGGGAGGTCCGCCTCCGGCAGCGCCCGCGCCCGGTCCACCGCGGCCTGCCACTGCTCCAGCTGGCGCCGGTTCATCCGATGGCCGAAACCGTTCAGCGCGGCCAGCGCCCGGACGTCTCCCGGCAGGGCCAGCGCGGCCTCGACGATGGCCGCGTCGCCCAGCACCTTGCCCGGCGAGACATCGCGGCGCTGGGCGATCCGGTCCCGGGCCGTCCACAGCTCGCGCACCACGGCCATCTGCCGGCGCCGCCGGACCTTGTGCATCCCCGACGTCCGCCGCCAGGGGTCCTTGCGCGGCGGGGCGGGCGGGGCCGCGGCGATGGCCGCGAACTCCTGGTGCGCCCACTCCAGCTTGCCCTGCCGCGCCAGCTCGTCCTCCAGCGCGTCGCGCAGGTCCACCAGCAGCTCGACGTCGAGCGCGGCGTAGTGCAGCCAGGGCTCGGGCAGCGGGCGGGTGGACCAGTCGACGGCGGAGTGGCCCTTCTCCAGGGCGTATCCCAGGATGTTCTCGACCATGGCGCCGAGCCCCACCCGGGCGAATCCGGCCAGCCGGCCCGCGAGTTCGGTGTCGAAGATCCGGGCCGGGACCATGCCTATGTCCCGCAGACAGGGCAGATCCTGGGTCGCGGCGTGCAGGACCCATTCGGCGTCGGCGATCGCGGCGCCCAGACCCGAGAGGTCGGGGCAGCCGACGGGGTCGATCAGTGCGGTCCCCGCTCCGGCCCGGCGCAGCTGGACCAGATAGGCCCGCTGTCCGTAGCGGTAGCCGGAGGCGCGCTCGGCGTCGACGGCCACCGGGCCGTGGCCCGCGGCGAAGGTCGCGATGACCTCGGCCAGCGTGTCCGCGTCGGCGGTGACGGGCGGGATGCCCTCGCGCGGCTCCAGCAAGGGGACCGGCGCCGGGGGGAGGTCGTCCGGAGGAGCGCCCCCGGTGGTTCGCAGTGTCGTCTCTGCTGCGGTCTCTTGGGCGTCGGTCACCTGTCAAGGGTAGCTGTGTGCGGCGAGTACGCAGGGCGCCCGTCGACGGAACGTTCCGTCGACGGGCGCGGGGGTGGTGGGTGGCGGCCGGGTGGGCGGTATGGCTCAGTGGATGATTCCGGTCCGCAGAGCGACCGCGACCATTCCCGCCCGGTCCCCGGTGCCCAGCTTGCGGGCGATCCGGGCGAGGTGACTCTTGACGGTGAGCGCGGACAGGCCCATCGAGACGCCGATGGCCTTGTTCGACTGGCCCTCCGCAACCAGCCTCAGCACCTCGACCTCGCGGCCCGACAGCTCCCGGTAGCCGCCCGGGTGGCCGGGGGCGCCCGGCGGGCGGCGGTGCATCCGGGCGGCGGCGCCGAGCGGGGCGGCGCCGGGGCGGCCCGGGATGCCGAGGTTGGTGCGGGTGCCGGTGACGACATAGCCCTTGACGCCGCCGGCCAGTGCGTTCCGTACGGCGCCGATGTCATCGGCGGCGGACAGGGCCAGCCCGTTGGGCCAGCCCGCGGCGCGGGTCTCGGACAGCAGGGTGAGGCCGGAGCCGTCGGGGAGGTGGACATCGGCCACGCAGATGTCGCGTGGATTCCCGATGCGGGGACGGGCCTCCGCGATGGACGACGCCTCGATGACGTCGCGCACCCCGAGGGCCCAGAGGTGGCGGGTGACGGTGGAACGAACGCGGGGGTCGGCAACGACCACCATGGCCGTCGGCTTGTTGGGGCGGTAGGCGACCAGGCTGGACGGTTGCTCGAGGAGAACAGACACCAGGTCCTCCTGGGGAAGTGGTGGGACGGGTCACCACGTCCTTCGGCACCGATACGGCCGGGCTTTAGGGAAAGATCACGATTTGGTGAGTAACAATTCGGGCAATTAGGACGACTGATCGATCGCGCCTGATCTTTTTCAGGACATCCGGAAGCTCAGCGTCTCTTTCCAGACGTCCCGAAAGCTCAGCGCGCCTGAGGGCCCCTCCGCTGGGGGAGCGAGACGACCCCCGCTTCCGTGGCCCCCGCCGGAGGCAGGCCCGCGATCTGGCACAGGAGGTCGCACCACGCGGCCAGGTGTCCCGCGGTGTCCGGCACGCCCAGCCGTTCGGTGGCGCCCTCTCCCGTCGGCTCCGGGCGGCGTGGGCCGGAGTGGGCCGGTTCCGGGGGTGGGTGGTCGGACGGGGTCCAGGAGGCGCGGATCTCGATCCGGGTCGACGGCTCCCGCTCGCCCATCGCGCCGAAGTAGTGCGAGCTCGCCCGGGTGACCGTGCCGCTGGGCTCCCCGTAGGGCAGCCCGCGTGCCTCCAGCGCGCCGGTGAGCCAGGACCAGCACACCTCGGGCAGCAGCGGATCCGCCGCGATCTCCGGCTCCAGGTCCGCGTGGACCAGCGTGACCAGGCGGAAGGCGCCGCGCCAGGCGTCGTGCCCGGCCGGGTCGTGCAGCAGGATCAGCCGCCCCTCGGCCAGCTCCTCGTCATCGCCCGCCGCGCCGGTGACCACCGCCTCCAGCGCGTACGAGTAGGGTGCGAGCCGACGCGGGGGTGGGGTCGGATCGAGCTCCACCTCGGGCCGCACCCGCACACCGCTCAGCGCGGCGACGGCATGCCGGAAGGCGGGAGGTGTGTCCTCACCGCCCGCGTCCGTGCCGTCAGGGCCGTCAGCACCGTTCGAGAGGTGTCCTTGAACCGCTGCCATGCCCGGAAGACTAGGCGCACTGAGGGCCCCAACCGGGGAGGAACACCCGGGTTGGCGGGTCACTCGTTCGGCCCGTGCGAAAATCTGGGGCATGAGCGCCAACGAGCGGCCCTCGGGCCAGCAGCAGACCGGCCGTGCCGCGGCCAGTGCCACAGCCGATTCGGCCTTTATGCGGGCCTGCCGCCGGGAGCCGGTGCCCCATACGCCTGTGTGGTTCATGCGGCAGGCGGGGCGCTCGCTTCCGGAGTACCGCAAGTTGCGCGAGGGCATCGCGATGCTGGAGTCCTGCACGCGGCCCGACCTGGTCACCGAGATCACGCTGCAGCCGGTGCGCCGCCACCGGGTGGACGCGGCCGTCTACTACAGCGACATCGTCGTGCCGCTCATGGCCATCGGGATCGACCTCGACATCAAGCCCGGTGTTGGGCCCGTCATCGAGCGGCCGATCCGCACCCGCGCCGATCTGGAGCGGCTGCGTCCGCTCGACCCGGACGATGTGAAGTACGTCACCGAGGCCATCGGGGCGCTCGTCGGCGAGCTCGGCGCGACCCCGCTCATCGGCTTCGCGGGCGCCCCCTTCACGCTCGCCAGCTATCTGGTCGAGGGCGGCCCCTCGCGCAACCACGAGCACACCAAGGCGCTCATGTACGGCGACCCGGCGCTCTGGGCCGCGCTGCTGGACCGGCTCGCCGACATCACTGTCGCCTTCCTCAAGGTGCAGATCGAGGCGGGCGCCTCGGCCGTCCAGCTCTTCGACTCCTGGGTGGGCGCCCTGGCCCCCGTCGACTACCGCCGCAGCGTGCTGCCCGCCTCCTCGAAGGTCTTCGCCGCCGTCGCCGGGTACGGTGTGCCGCGCATCCACTTCGGGGTGGGCACGGGTGAGTTGCTCGGGCTGCTCGGCGAGGCGGGCGCGGACGTCGTCGGCGTCGACTGGCGGGTGCCGCTGGACGAGGCCGCCCGGCGGGTCGGCCCCGGCAAGGCGCTCCAGGGCAATCTCGACCCCGCGGTGCTCTTCGCCCCGCGTACGGCCGTCGAGGCCAAGGCGGACGAGGTGCTGGAGGCGGCCCGGGGGGTGGAGGGGCACATCTTCAACCTCGGCCACGGCGTGCTGCCCAGCACCGATCCGGACGCGCTCACCCGACTCGTCGAGTATGTGCACACCCAGAGCGCATCGCGCGCACCTTCTGTGAAGGTCTGAACCAAGCGGGAACCCGCGTGCCTCCCGTGGCGTCGTGAGGGGCATGACCGACATGCCCGCCACCGCGCTGTCAGCCCCGCAGGAGCCGCCGGAGTGTGTCCACTTCGTCGACGACTGGGACGGCATCCTCCACGAGACCTATGGCGGCGACTCGGACCGGGTCGTCCTGGACTGTGCCAGGCGGCTGGCGGCCGATCCCGCGGGCGAGGAGGCGTACGCCTGGACGCTCGGGCTGGTCATGATGGCCGCGCACATCGGCCGCTTCTCCCGTAAGGACGTCGCGGCGGCGGCCCTGGAGGCCCTCCACGCCACGGACCGGCGGCTGCGCGACGCCCCCTGCGCCCACCGGACGCATCCGTACGAGAGCGATCTGGACGACCGGATCGACCACTTCGTGGACGATCTGCCGCTGCTCACCAACGGGTTGGCCGAGGACCAGGACCCCGACTGGGAGGACGACGCCACCAAGGAGCAGTGGCTGTGCCCGCGCGACATCGCCGGGTACGCGCGGGTCGCCATCGATATCATCGCCCCGGGCAGCGTGGGCGGCATCCCGCCCCGGCTCCCGGTCCGCGACGCGCGCCGCGCCGAGGATCTGCGCTCGATCGTCTGGGACTACCCGAGCGCGGCGGTGGACCCCGCCCAGGAGCTGTCCGCCTACGCCAGGAACCTGGTCGCCAACCCCCTGGGCTACCACCGCGCCGGGATCGTGGTCGTCCTGCACGCCGCCTGCTGGTACGCCGCCAGCGGCCGGATCCGCGACCGGCGGGTCCTGGACACCATGGTCGACGCCCTGGAGGCGGTGCTGCCCGGCCTCGGCGGCGCGTCCTGCGCGCACGGCGAGGGCGAGCACCCCGAGGTCGGCCGGGACACCGCGGAGCAGGCCACCGTGGGCATCCATCTGCTCAGCCCCGGCGGCCGGGGCGTCTACCGCCACTGGCACCGCGAGGAGCTGGAGACGGCGCCGCTGGAGGCATGGCTGTGCCCCGCGTTCCTCGCCGCGATCGCCCGCGAGGCGCTGGACCATCTGCGCACCGGGCGTGAGCGGCTCTTCGGCCTCCGGGACACCGCCCACCTGGACGAGGTGCTGCTGCGCCCCGACGGACGGCTCGACATCGAACGGCTCACCCACGCCGTGCGCTTCCGCTGCCGGGACGGGCAGGCCGCGGAGGACGCCGGACTGTGGGCCGCGCGGCGGTTCGCGGCGGGCCCGGCCGATCCGCGCGAGCGGCTGGTGCTGCTGCTGGTGGCCTGCTGGTCGGTGACCTCGGGCGGGGAGGCCCCGCCCGAGGCCGTCCACCGGGATCTGCGGGCGATCCTCGGCGCGGTGCGGACCGATCCGGCGGCCGGGCCCTGCCCGCACGGGGACGCGCACCCCTGGGAGGTGCTGGCCGAGCTGGCGAGCCGCCGTCACTTCGGCTTCCACGAGGACCCTTACGGCGCGCATCTCAACCATCTGTACGCGCCGGGGGAGTACGACACGCCCGAGCCGCCCTTCGCCCCCGAGGCGTGGAGCTGCCCCCGCCACCTGGCCGAGCGGGTCGCGCTCGCGCTGCGGATCATCGACGGCGCGCGCTGATCGGTTCCGCGGCTTGCCGCCGCAGGCGGCACGATCCGTCGGACACCCCGGAAGAGCGCACGGCGCGGGCTCAGTGGCGCTCCGCCGCCCTTACCGTCGCCGCCGCCTTACGAGCCGCCACCAGTACCGGGTCCCACACCGGCGAGAACGGCGGGGCGTACCCCAGGTCCAGCGCCGTCATCTGCTCCACCGTCATCCCGGCGGTCAGCGCGACCGCCGCGACGTCGACCCGCTTGCCCGCGCCCTCGCGGCCGACGATCTGCGTGCCGAGCAGCCGTCCGGTGCGCCGCTCGGCGAGCATCTTCACCGTCATCGGACGGGTCTCCGGGTAGTACCCGGCCCGGCTGGTCGCCTCGATCGTGACCGCCTCGAACTGCAGCCCCACGGCGGCCGCTTCGGCCTCCAGCAGCCCGGTGCGGGCGATCTCCAGATCGCAGACCTTGCTGACCGCCGTGCCGACGACACCGGGGAAGGTCGCGTAGTCGCCGCCCACATTGGAGCCGATGACCTGCCCGTGC
Source organism: Streptomyces yongxingensis (assembly GCF_055597465.1). NCBI lineage: Bacteria > Bacillati > Actinomycetota > Actinomycetes > Kitasatosporales > Streptomycetaceae > Streptomyces > Streptomyces yongxingensis. The sequence goes on along the minus strand of NZ_CM145717.1, from coordinate 3,352,501 downwards.
TTGTTGGCGTGGGTGCCCAGCGGAATGTGCCGGGTGCGGCCGGACACCAGGTCGAGGACCTCGACACAGTCACCGCCCGCCCAGATGTTGTCGTAACCGCGCACCCGCATGGCCTGATCGGTCAGCAGCCCGCCGTACTCGCCCACCGGAAGCCCGGCCTCCTGGGCGAGCCCGGTCTCCGGGGCCACCCCCAGGCCCAGGACCACCAGGTCGGCGGGGTATTCGCTCATCTTGGTGGCCACCGCACGCACCCGGCCGTCCTCGCCCGTGACCACCTCGGTGACCTCCGCGCCGGTCACGGTGTCGATCCCGAGCCCCGACATCGCGTCGCGCACCAGCCGTCCCATGTCGGGGTCGAGCGTGGACATCGGCTGCTCACCGCGCTCCAGGACGGTCACCCGGGAGCCGCGCCGCATGAGCGCCTCGGCCATCTCCACCCCGATGTACCCGGCGCCGATCACCACCGCCCGCTCGACCGGGGTGGCCTCCAGGGACTCCAGCAGTGCCCGCCCGTCGTCCAGGGTCTGCACCCCGTGGACGCCGGGGGCGTCGATCCCGGGCATCCCGGGGCGGCGCGGCCGGGCGCCGGTCGCGATGACCAGGTCGTCGAAGCCGTGCCACTGCTCGCCCTCGCCGCGCGGATCGAGGTCCCGCGCCAGGACCCGCTGTCCGGCGAGGTCGATCTCGACGACCTCGGTGTGGGTCCGTACGTCGATCCCGCGGCCCCGGTGGGTGTCGGGCGTGCGGGCGACCAGCTCGTCGGGGCCGTTCACCAGCCCGCCGACCCAGTACGGGATGCCGCAGGCCGAGTACGAGGTGAACGGGGAGCGCTCGAAGGCGAGGATCTCCAGCTCGCCCCGGCTCTTGAGCCTGCGCGCCCGCGACGCGGCGGACATGCCCGCCGCGTCGCCTCCGATGACCACCATGCGTCGTGCCGCCGTCATGTATGCCCCTCCGCCATTGATGTCCGGCTATAGGGCACCAAGTTAAGCGCGCGAGGTCTGCTCCCGGATCAGCATGTAGAGCACCGCGCTGACGAGCATCAGCGCGCCGTCGATGTAGACCGCGTGCGTCCAGCTCCCGTAGTGGTCGAAGAGGGTGCCGCTGAGCGCCGGGCTGACCACCGCGCCGATCTCCCCGACCAGGTTGAACAGTCCGAAGGCCGCGCCGCGTTCGGCCGCGTCCACCACATCGTTCAGCAGCGCGTGCGCCATCGGCTGGAGCGCGTTGAAGAACAGGCTGGTGACGAAGAGCAGAACGGACATCACCCAGAGGGAGGGCTTCTCATGGGTCTGCAGATACGCGGCGAACACCAGCACCAGCGCCCCCTGGACCACGGTGAACGCGATCAGCAGCGGCCGCCGCCCCCACCCCCGGGCCTTCGCCCGGTCCGAGAGCATGCCCCCGGCCGGGAAGCCGAGGATGCCCGCGCCCGCGTTGAAGGTGGCCACCAGCGCGGCGTTCTGGAACGAGCTGTGGGCGGCGTCCGCGACGATCGACACCGACCAGAAGCTGAAGAACCACAGATTCCACATGACCGCGATGAAGGCGAAGCTGAGCAGCAGTACATTGCGGTTCCGCGAGACCGCGCCCAGCCGGCCGCCGCGCCGCGCGAAGATCGCCCCGATGAGCAGGAACGCCAGCACGCACTCGAGGATCGCCACGCCCCAGCTCGGCATCCCCGCGCCGTCGGCGATCAGATAGACCGCCATGACCGCGGCGCACAGCACCGCCGAGATCCCCAGCAGCCGCAGCGTGGAGCCGGTGGCCTTGAGCGGGCCGCCGATGCGGCGCATGTAGACCGCCGTGGCCCAGCCGAACGCGAGGGTGGCGGCGCCCAGCACCAGGAACGGCATCCGCCAGGCATCCTCCTCGCCGAACACCTCCCCGCCCCAGTCGATCAGGTACGGCGCGCTGATGGTCGCGACCGTCAGCCCGATGGACAGTCCGGTGATGGCGACGCCCATGCCCAGACCGGCCTTCGCGGGCGGGGTGCGCTGGGCGATCAGCGAGCGGTCGTTGGAGTAGAAGACGCCCTCGCCGAGTCCGGTCAGCACCCGCAGCACCACGAAGGCGATCAGCCCGCTCATCAGGCCGCTGGCCAGCGTCGCGACCCCCGCCCACAGCAGCGAGACCGCGAGCATGGTGCGGTGCCCGAAGCGGTCGCCGAGATAGCCGCCGGGGAACTGGGTGAGCATGTAGCCCGCGAAGAAGAGGCTGCCGATCAGACCGCCGAGCGCGTGCGGATGGCTGGCGGAGCCCAGCATGCCGTGGTCGTTTTCGATCAGCCAGGTGACGACCGGGCCGGTGATGGTGCGGTCGGCGTAACTGAAGAGCCAGCCGCCCAGCAGCATGGCCCACAGGGTGTGGTACGGCTGCCAGCCGCCGCGGGGCGCCTCCCGGCCCTGCGCGGTGGGCTCTGCGGTCACTTCGGGCATGTCTCCATGTCCCCTCTCGGGCCTGGGCGTTCGGGCTCGGCGGCTCGGTTGGTGCCACACAGGATGTGGCCGGACACCGGGCGCGGCAAGGCGCGCTCGCGGGTCTTTCACCGGCCGGAAGGTTCCACGACGGGGTCTTGTCCCAGAGCGGCGGCGAGGGTACGGGAGATGCCGTGCGCGGCGACCCGTACGGCCGGGATCAGCCCCGGGGCCCGCCCCTCCGCGGCCGGCACCACGACCGACAGCGAGGCCACCACCTCCCCGCCGGGTCCGCGCACCGGGGCGGCGATGGACAGCCCGTCCATGGTGATCTGCCGGTCGCTGACCGCGATCCCGGTGCGCCGCACCTCGGCGAGGGCGGCCCGCAGCCGGTGCGGGTCCTGGATCGTCAGCTCGGTGTAGCGGCGCAACGGGCGGGCGCACACCCGCTCGTACAGCCGTGGCGGCCCGTACGCGAGCAGCACAAGACCGACGCCGGTCGCGTGCAGCGGCCAGCGGCTGCCGACCCGGGTGCGCACCTGGACCGCCGAGTGTCCCGAGATCAGCTCGACATAGACCACCTCCAGACCGTCCCGCACGGCGAGCTGGACGTTCTCGTGGGTGGCCTCGTACAGGTCCTCCATGAACGGCAGGGCCGCCTCGCGCACCCCGACCCCGCGCGGCGAGAGCGTCGCCACCTCCCACAGCCGCAGCCCGATGTGGTACGCGCCGGTGGCGTCGCGCTCCAGGGCGCCCCAGCGGGTGAGCGAGGCGACCAGCCGGTGCGCGGTGGCCAGCGGCAGCCCGGCGCGCCGGGCGAGGGCGGTGAGGGACAGCGAGCGGTGCGAGGCGTCGAAGGCGTCGAGGACCGCCAGCATCCGGCCCGCGACCGAGCGGCCGCTGTCCCGGCCGTCGGTGGCGCGGGTGCCCGGTGGGCTGACGGGGGTGAAGGGGCCGGAGGCGGTCATGACAGCGGAAGGCCGACGTAGTTCTCGGCGAGCTCGGCGGAGGCGGTGGGGGAGGAGGCGATCCGCTCCAGCCGCGCGATCCGCTCCCGGTCCTCGAACGGGGTCTCGTCCGGGCGGCGGTGGAGCGTGTCCGTCATGAAGTACGAGAACCGCTCGGCCTGCCACACCCGGCGCAGACAGGTCCGCGAGTAGCCGTCCAGCAGCTCGGGCGAGCCGGTCCCCTGGTGGTGGATCAGCGCACGGGCCAGCGTGATCACGTCGGTGACGGCCAGATTGAGCCCCTTGGCACCGGTCGGCGGCACGATGTGCGCCGCGTCGCCCGCGAGGAAGAGCCGGCCGTGGCGCATCGGCTCCTGGACGAAGCTGCGCATCGGGGTGACCGAGGTGGCGGTGATCGGGCCGCGCTCCAGCGTCCGGTCCCCGTCGAGGGCGAAGCGGGCCGACAGCTCGTCCCAGATCCGCTCATGGGACCAGTCGTCGGGGTCCGTGCCATTGGGCACCTGGAGGTAGAGCCGGGAGACGTGGGGGGAGCGCATGCTGTGCAGGGCGAAGCCGCGCCGATGGCGGGCGTAGATCAACTCCTCGCAGGACGGCGCCACATCGGCCAGCACTCCGAGCCAGGAGTAGGGGTAGGCGTGCTCGAAGGCGCGCACCCGGTCGGCGGGGATCGCGCGCCGGGCGATGCCGTGGAAGCCGTCGCAACCGGCCACGTAGTCGCAGCTCAGGGTCTGTTCGCGGCCCTCGTGGCGGAAGCGGATGACGGGCGCGGCGGAGTCCGGCTTCTCGATGGCCAGCGCCTCGGCCTCGAACAGCAGCGGGGGACCGCCCGGCTCCTCCAGCTGGAGCGCGATCAGATCCTTGACGATCTCGGTCTGGGCGTAGACCATCACCGACTTCCCGCCGGTGGCGGAGGGGAAGTCCACGCGGTGGCCGCGGCCCTCGAAGCGCAGCTCGATGCCCTGGTGGGGCAGCCCCTCGCGGTCCAGCCGCCCGCCGGCGCCGCACATCCGCAGCACATCCACGGTGCCCTGCTCCAGGATCCCGGCCCGCTGGCGCCGCTCGACATACGCCCGGTCCCGGCTCTCCAGCACCACGCAGTCGATCCCGGCGCGGTGCAGCAGCCGGGCGAGCAGCAGCCCGGCGGGCCCGCCGCCGATGATGCCGACGGTCGTGCGCATCACATCGTCCCCTTGCTGTGGTGGTCCATGTCGCGGTGGTGGTCCCTGCGGCCCGCTACGTCTTCGCCACTTGTTCGCTGAGTGAAACTTCGTTCATAATCGGCTGGTGATGAGTTTCAGCCCGGTGCCACCACCTGTCAATGGCCCCGTCGGGCCTCTCGAACGCGGTCTCGCCGTGCTGCGCGAGCTGACCCGGCTGGCCGCGCACGAGGGACGGACGACGGTCCGGCCGGGCGATCTCGTGCGCGGCACGGGGCTCGCCCGGTCCGTGGTCGACCGCGTCGTGGGCACGCTCGAACAGCTCGGTTACGTGACGCGCGACGGCCGTGACATCGGCCTGGCGGTCCGGCTGATGGAACTGGGCAACGCGTATCTGGCCGCGAGCGGACTGCCCGCCGCCCTCGGCCCGTTCGCCGAGCGGCTCGCGGACGGGCTCGACGAGTCGGTCTCGGTCGCCGTCCCCGACGGCGGCGGGGTGCGCTTCGTCGTCCAGGTCACCCGCCGCCGCACCATGTCCCTCGCCTTCCGGATCGGCGATCTGCTCCCCGCCGAGCGCTGCTCGCCCGGCGCGCTCTTCGCCGCCGAGTGGTCCGGGGCCGACTGGGCAGCCTGGCGCGCCCGCCGCGCCGACGACCCCCTGGACAGCGCGTTCCCGGCCGTCCCGCCCCGCCACCGGCCCGCCTGCGGCGAGGACTTCGAGGCCCGCGTCAAGGAGGCCGCCCGCGACGGCTGGGCCGTCGACGACCAGCTGATCGAACCGGGCCTGGTGGCGGTGTCCGTGCCGGTGCGGGACGCCTCGGGCCGCATCGTCTGCGCGGTCAACGTGGTCAGCCACACCAGCCGCCATGATGTGGACTCGCTGCGGGCGGCGGTGCTGGGGCCGCTGGGTGCGGAACTCCCGGCGATGGAGGCGGCTCTGGCGGCCCGGCGGCGACGGCCTGCCGCCTCGGTCTCTGTCCCTTGGGCCGCTTCGGGTGCCTTGGGCACTTCGGCTCATTGGGCTTCTTCGACCGCTCCGGCCGCCTCGGCTCCGGCCGCCTCAGCTCCTTCAACCGCTCCGGCCGTTTCGGGCACGGGAGCCTTCGGTGCCTCCGGTGCGTCCGGCCCGACCGTGGGCGGCAGCCCCGCCGCGGGCGTGGCGTCGGCGGCCGTGGGCGGGGCATCGGCCGTCGGCGAGGACCCGGCGCGGATGGCCAAGCGGGAGCTGGGAGCGGGCTTTCTGCAGTCCCTCGCGCGCGGACTGGCCGTGCTGCGGGCCCTGGGCGGGGCGCGGGGCGCGGGCCAGGGCGAGACCCCCGTGGCGCCGGACGCGGTGCGCGGCGCGTCCGGCGCCACCGAGGGCACGGCCCACGGCCTCGTCGGCGCGGTGCCGGGCGGCGGCCGGGGCGGGGGGATGACGCTCAGCGCCGTCGCGGAGGCCACCGGGCTGGCGCGGGCCACCGCCCGGCGCTCGCTGCTCACCCTGGTCGAGCTGGGGTACGCCGAGGCAGACGGCCGGGCCTTCCGGCCGCTGCCGCGCGTGCTGGAGCTCGGCTACGCCCCCCTGGCGGAGCTCGGCTTCACCGACATCGCCCAGCCGCACATGCGCGAACTGGTCCGCACCGTCCATGAGTCGGCGTCCCTGGCCGTCCTCGACGGCGGCGACATCCGCTACATCGCGCGCGTCCCCACCGTCCGCATCATGAGCGTCAACATCACCATCGGCACCCGCTTCCCCGCCTACGCCACCTCCATGGGCCGGGTGCTGCTCGCGGGCCTGGACCCCGACGCCCGCGCCGCCCACCTCGCCGGGGTGCGGCCGGAGCCGCTGACCCGGCACACCGTGACCGACGTGGCCGAGCTGGCGCACGTCGTGGAGCGTGCGGCGGCGGAGGGGCACGCCCTGGTCGACCAGGAGCTGGAGGAGGGGCTGCGATCGCTCGCCGTGCCCGTAAGGGACGCACGCGGACGCGTGGTGGCCGCGCTCAACGTGGCCACCCACGCCGGTCGCGGCACCGCCGAGAGCGCCCGCGGCGAGCTCCTCCCGGCGCTGCGCGCCACGGCGGCCCGTATCGAGGCGGACCTGGCCACGGCCTCGGCGCAGCACGCCCTGGGGGCGGGTGAGAGAGTGGGGGCATGAGAGCGGCGAACACCCCGGGGGCGGGGCGCACCGGCCATGTCGTGGTCATCGGCGGCGGAATCGCGGGCCTCGCGGCGGCCCACCGGCTGCTGGACGGCGGGGCGCGGGTGACGGTCCTGGAGGCGTCGGGGCGGCTCGGCGGCAAGCTGCGCTCGGGGGAGATCGAGGGCGTACCGGTGGACCTGGGCGCCGAGTCGATGCTCGCCCGCCGCCCGGAGGCGGTCGAGCTGGCGCGCGCCGTGGGCCTCGGCGACCGGCTTCAGCCGCCCGCGACCGCCACCGCCTCCCTCTGGACGCGCGGCGGGCTGCGCCCGATGCCCAAGGGGCATGTGATGGGCGTCCCCGGCGATCTGGAGCCGCTGGCCGCTTCCGGGGTGATCTCGGAGGAGGGGCTGGCCCGGATCGCCCGCGACCGCGAGCTGCCGCCCACGCCGGTCGGCGAGGACGTGGCGCTCGGCGGGTATCTGGCGGAGCGGCTCGGCCGCGAGGTCGTGGACCGGCTGGTGGAACCGCTGCTGGGCGGGGTGTACGCGGGCGATGTGTACCGCACCTCGATGCGCGCGTCGGTCCCCACCCTCTTCGAGGTGGCCCAGTCGGGCCGCCCGCTGACCGAGGGCGTCCGGGAGCTGAGCGAGCGCTCGGCGCGATGGCAGGACGGCCCGGTGTTCATGGGCATCGACGGCGGGATCGGGCGGCTGCCGCTCGCGGTCGCCGACGCCGTACGGGCCGCGGGCGGCGAGATCCGCACCGGGGCGCCCGTACGGGAGCTGCGGCGCACCGCCGACGGCTGGACCGTCGCCGTGGACGGCCTGGACGCCGCGGACGGCGTGGACGCCGCGGACGGTACGGACGGCCCGCCGGTGGTGGCGGCCGACGCCGTGGTGCTGGCGGTGCCCGCGCCCGCCGCCGCCCGGCTGTTGGCGGCCGGGGCCCCGGCCGCCTCCGCCGAGCTGGCCACCGTGGACTACGCCTCGATGGCGCTGGTCACCATGGCCTTCCGGCGCACCGATATGGCCGCGCTCGCCGAAGGCAGCGGCTTCCTGGTGCCGCCGGTCGACGGCCGGACGATCAAGGCGGCCACGTTCTCCAGCCGCAAGTGGGGCTGGCTGCGCGACGCCGGTCCCGATCTCTTCGTGCTGCGTACCTCGATCGGGCGGTTTGACGACGAGGCGGATCTGAAGCGGGACGACGCCGATCTGGTAAGGATGTCGCTCGCCGATCTCGGCGAGGCCGTCGGCCTGACGGCGAAGCCCGTCGCGAGCCGGGTGGACCGCTGGGACGGCGGACTGCCCCAGTACCCGGTGGGCCATCTCGACCGGGTCGCCCGCATCCGTGCCGAGGTCGCCAAGGTGCCGGGGCTGGCGGTGTGCGGCGCGCTCTACGACGGGGTGGGCATCCCGGCGTGCGTCGGCAGCGCCCGTAAGGCGGCCGATGAGCTGCTGGGCGCCCTGGCGGGCCCCCTGGGGCCGGGCGCCGGAGCCGGAGAGCGAGAATAGGGCCATGACTGCTGCACCTGAGAAGACTCCCAACGCCGGTAAGAAGGCCAAGGACCTCAACGAGGTCATCCGCTACACCCTGTGGTCGGTGTTCCGGCTGCGCGATGTGCTGCCGGAGGACCGCACCGGCTACGCCGACGAGGTCGAGGAGCTCTTCTCCCAGCTCGCCGCCAAGGACGTCACCGTGCGCGGCACCTACGACGTGTCCGGGCTGCGCGCCGACGCGGACGTCATGATCTGGTGGCACTCGGAGACCTCCGACGCCCTCCAGGAGGCGTACAACCTCTTCCGCCGCACCCGGCTGGGGCGGCACCTGGAGCCGGTCTGGTCCAACATGGCGCTGCACCGCCCGGCCGAGTTCAACAAGTCCCACATCCCGGCTTTCCTCGCGGACGAGAACCCGCGCGAGTACGTCAGCGTGTACCCCTTCGTCCGCTCCTACGACTGGTACCTGCTGCCCGACGAGGACCGCCGCCGGATGCTCGCGGACCACGGCAAGATGGCCCGCGGCTACCCCGATGTACGCGCCAACACGGTGGCGTCCTTCTCGCTCGGCGACTACGAGTGGATCCTGGCCTTCGAGGCGGATGAGCTGCACCGGATCGTGGACCTGATGCGCCATCTGCGGGGCTCCGAGGCGCGTCGGCACGTGCGCGAGGAGGTGCCGTTCTACACCGGGCGGCGCAGGGCCGTCTCCGAGCTCGTCGCCGGTCTGGCCTGACGCCGGTCTGACCGGACGCCCTTACGGGTGTCCGCCGGGTGGCAGGGGGTCTCCGCCCCTGGGCTCCGGGGTCTGGGGCGGAGCCCCAGTTGTGGGAAGGGGCGGGGAGGGGAACAGCCCGCCGCAGGCGTCACGACCCGGCACCGGCCCTGGCGCCCGCTTACGGCGTGCCCGGGATCGCGGCCGGCTGCTTGCCCGACTCGGGCAGCGGGGCCGGTTCCGGCAGCGGTGCGGGCTCCGGGCGCGGGGCGCAGAAGGCGGACCGGCCCGGGGTCTTCCCGGTCAGCAGATAGGTGTCCACATGGCGGTTGACGCAGGCGTTCGGGCCGCCCCACAGACCATGCGTGCCCGCCTTCCGCTCGGTCACCAGCGAGGAGCCGGGCAGCCGGTGCCACAGCTCCTTCGCCCCCGCGTAGGGGGTGGCCGCGTCCCGCTCCGCTGACAGCAGCAGCACCGGCGGCAGCGTGACCCGCCCGGTCCGGGGGCCCACGGCCTCGAGGTTCCCCACGTCGAGAGGGCGTCCGGGCTTCAGCGGCCAGAAGGCGCACGGCAGGTTCATCGCCACGTTGTCCCAGGTCTCGAAGGGCGCGCGGCGGGCGAGTGCGGTGTTGTCGCGGTCCCAGGTGGCCCAGGCGCGCGGCCAGGGCGCGTCGTTGCACTCCACGGCGGTGTAGACGGCGTTGCCGTTCTCGTCGTCGGCCGCCTCCGCCGGATCGGGCGCGGCGAGCTCGATCAGCGGCTCGGGATCGCCGCGCAGATACGCGGCCAGCGCCCGGGCGGCCGGGTCCCAGTAGGCGTCGTTGTAGCCGGTCCTCAGGAACGCGCTCTGGAGCTGGGCGGTGCCGACGACCCCGCCCGCCGGCTTCCGCCCCAGCCGCCGCCGCGCCGTGTCGTACGAGGCGAGCACCCGGTCCGCGGTGGCGCCCAGGTGGTAGACGGCGTGGTGCCGGGCGACCCAGCGGCGCCAGTCCCGCCAGCGCCGCTCGAAGGCCAGCGACTGGTCGAGGTTGTCCCGGTACCAGATCTGCGAAGGGGCGGGGTTGACCACGCTGTCGAAGACCATCCGGCGCACCCGCCCCGGGAAGAGCGTGGCGTACACGGCACCGTAGTACGTCCCGTACGAGGCGCCCACGAAGGTGAGCCGCCGCTCGCCCAGCGCCGCGCGCAGCACCTCCAGGTCGCGGGCGTTGTTCAGCGTCGTGTAGTGCGCCAGCGCGCGGCCCGTCCGGCGCACACAGCCCCGCACGTAGGCGCGCGCCCGCGCCACCAGCCGCCGTTTGAAGGCGGCCGTGGGGTGCGGCGGCGAACTGGTCGGCGCCTTGGCGTAGGCCGACGGCCGCTGGCAGGACAGCGGGGCGGAGCGGCCCACCCCCCGTGGGGCGTAGCCGACGAAGTCGTAGGCGGCGGCCACCCGGCGGAAGGCGCCCTCGGCCGCGTACTCGGGGAACGCCATGCTGGAGGCGCCCGGTCCGCCGGGGTTGTAGACCAGCGCGCCCTGACGCCGGGCCTTCGGGCCGGTGGCCCGGACCCGGCTGACGGTGAGGGAGATGTGCTTGCCGCGGGGACGGGCGTAGTCGAGCGGTACGGAGACCTTTCCGCAGGTGATGGGGGCGGCCAGCGCCTCGGCGCGGGGGCAGCGGCGGAAGCCGATACCGCGCTGCGCCGCGCGCCGGGCGGCCAGCGCCACGCCGCGGCTCGCGGCCGCGTCACTGGGTGGGGCGGCGGCCGGGGCGGCCGAGGCGGATGGGGCGGACCAGGTGGTCCAGGTGGGCGTGGCAGTGGCGACGGGGGCGGCGGAGGCGGCGGGGGCCGAACGGGTCGCGGAGGGCGTGCCCGCCGCGACGGCGGTGGGCGTGGCGGACCCGATGGACGCGGTGGGCGTTGCGGGGATCGTGGCAGCGGCAGCGGGGGTGGTGGGCGCGGCGAGCGGGCGGCCGGTGGCGGGCGTCGCGAGCAGCGCGCTCATGGCCAGCGACAGGGACAGCGGCCCGAGGATGCCGTACAGCGCTGCTGCTCTCACTGGCCATCCCTTCGTGCAACGCGCGATGAAAGGGATATTTGGCGCGCCGGATGACCATGTAAAGCACCGGGCCGCGGTGTCGGGGTCAATGACCCCAATGCGTCTTCAGGACCGCGCGCAGCGCCGGGTCGCGAAGGGCGGTGGTGCCGTGCACGGCGAGCGCGGTGAGCAGGTCGCCGTCGTCGTCACCGCCGTCCGCGTCGCCGCCGGAGCGCTGGGCGAGGGTCCGCCGCGGGGGCACGTCGATCCGGCCCAGCAGCCGCTGACCGGCGGGGGAGGCCCACCGCGAGTACGGATGCGCCTCGACCCGGGCGATCAGCAGACAGCTCGCCGTCAGCAGCAGCGGCAGCACGAACCACGCGGCCACCGGACCGCGCCCCGCCGCGGGTGGCACCAGCAGCAGCGCGGCCGCCGCCGTCACCATGACGAGGACGCAGGCCGCCCGCACATGCCGCACCGCGACCGCCACATTCGTACGGGCCGAGGCGGGCACGGCGAGCCCCGCCGCCACCAGCCGGTCGCCCAGTGCCCGCACCGGGGCGGCGGTGGCGAGCGCCGCCCGCACCGGGCGCACCGGGGCCTGCCCCTCCGGCCCTATCGCGCTGATCACGGCCCGCTCCAACTCGTCCCGCCCGTCCGGGTCCACCACGGTGACATAGCCGGTGTGCGCGAGCAGCAGCCGCCGTTCCCGGTACATCGTGACGAGGGTCAGATCCCCCACCCGCCGCGGCCCGCCGGACAGGAACGCCGCCTCGCACAGGCTCAGCCCCTTCCCGTCCGCCACCGGATCGGGCTCCATCGGCTGAGCGGCGGCCACCGCCGCCAGGCACAGCCGCGTGCAACTGACGACCGCCGCGCCCCACGCGACGAGCAGGAAGAGGACCCACAACATGGCCGAGTTCTACTCGACCCGGCCGCTACCGCGCCACGGTTTTCACGATATGAACGACTCGCACGAATGCGGCGCGCGCCGGGCAGCCCCGCGACGGAGTGTCCGACGGTGACGCCTACGGCGGGTTGCTCCCCTCCCCGCCCCTTCCCGACACCTAACGATATGCGGCTCCGCCGCATGGGTCGGGCTCCGTCCCTGACTCTGGGGCCGGGGTTCTGCTCCTTCCCGCGGGATCGATATGCGGCTTCGCCGTGTGGGGGGGCTCTGTCCCTGGCCCCGGGGCCGGGGCTCCGTCCCTGACTCTGGGGCCGGGGTTCTGCTCCTTCCCGCGGGATCGATATGCGGCTTCGCCGTGTGGGGGGGCTCTGTCCCTGGCCCCGGGGCCGGGGCTCCGTCCCTGACTCCGGGGCCGGGGCTCTGTTCCTTCCCGCGGCATCGATATGCGGCTCCGCCGTGTGGCGGGCTCCGCCCCTGAGCCCGGGGTCCAGGGGCGGAGCCCCTGGTATCGGGAAGGGGCGGGGAGGGGAAAGTATCGGTCCGCCGGACACCCCGTAACTCTGCTCGGGACCGCGACGGGGTCACCTGGGTTCCGTACCGCTGCGGCACGGGATGCCGATGGCCGAGCCGCCACGAATCGGCGAGGACGCCTCACCGGTCGTCATCGGCACCCGAGCCTTGGCGGCTTGACCCGCCGCTGCTCGGCCCGGTCGGGCCGCGGTCGGCCGCCCGCACCCGCCGCCCCCGCCCGCACCCGGCGGCCCCGCCGGGCCTCCTGGCCGCGGTGCGGCCCTTCGTCGTGGCGACTCAGCCGCCTCCGCAGCCCCCGCCCCCACCGCAGCCCGAACCGCCTCCTCCGCAGCCCGAACCGCCCCCTCCGCCCCCTCCGCCGCAGGACGAGCCCCCGCATGAGGAGCCTCCGCAGCCGGAACCGCCTCCGCCGCCCCCTCCGCACCACGACCCGCCGCCGGAGTCCAAGGGCCCCGCCGACCCCGACGAACTCGGGTCGGTCGCCGAACCGGACGCGGCGGGCACCTTTTGCGCGTCCAGCAGTTGGGCCCGCAGCAGCGGATCGTCCGTCAGGGCGGCCGCACCGGTCAGCGCGACGACGACCGCCACGGGGACCGCCGCCGCATGGCCGACGGACCGGGCGCGCCGTACGCCGATCCCCGAGTCCCTCCGGTACGTCGCCAGCGCCCGCGTCCCGGCCGCGGTCACCCTGCGCCTGTTCGTACTGGCGCAGGTCCCGCCGACGACGAAGCCGGTGAGCAGCGCGGGGGCGATCTTGAGGATCAGCGGAAGTTCATCGCTGTCCGTGATGTTGACGGCCATCGCGATGCCCAGGAACGTGCCCGCGAGGCAGAGCCCGACCTGGAGCCGTGCCAGCCGGTGCCAGAACCGGAGGGCGTCCGGCCGCACCATCAGCCCGCGCCCCGCCAGTCGGTCGCCGATCGCCTGCACCGCCGGACTGCGCATCAGCTCCCGGCGCAGCCAGTTCAGGCCGCCGTGCGGGGAGATGGCGCACAGCCGCAGCAGCTCCTCCTCGACCGGGCCGCGCGCGACCGGCTGCCGTACCGAGACCACGCCGGGGTCGCCGATCGCCAGCCGCCCGTCCGCGTACATCGCGCTGATCACGGTGTCCGCCGCCCGGCCCGGCCCGCCCGCCAGGAACGCGGCCTCCAGCAGGTCCTGCGCCCGGGCGTGCACCGGCCCCGAGACCTCCCTGCGCCGGGCCCGGACCGTACCGGAGATGAGCACTACCGACGACACGGCGACCGCCAGGTAGACCAGGAACACGATCGCGCCCATGCCGTTCACCGTCCCCCGCTCAGCGCGAGCCGGACCCGGCGGGCCAGCCGCGCCGCCGGATGGGACGGCAGGGGCGCGGGCCCGGACCGCTCCCGCCACCACAGCGTCAGCCGGCGCCGGGCGGCCGCGTCCTCGGGCCGGCCGTCCGCCAGCAGATGCTCGGCGAACGACAGCGCGTCGCGGCGGTAGCCGCCGGTCATCGGGCGGCCGTCGGCGTACCGCGCGAACGCCGGGCGGTAGCCCGTGCCCAGGATCTCGGGCAGCTCCGGGGCCACCTTGGCGATCACGGATGCCCGCTTGGCGGTCAGCGCCGCGCTCTGCACCCGCAGCCGCCGCCGGTCGAAGCCCTCGGGCGGCGGGGTGCCCCCGACCAGTGCGGACAGCAGCGCGGCCTGAGCGAGCGCCAGCCGCTCCCGGACGGCGTCGGGCACGGGAGCGTCCGGCACCGGAGCGTCCGGCACGGCGGACGCCATCACCGCAGCCTCGGCCCCGGCTCCGGCCCCGCCCCCGGCCCCCGCCGCCATCACCGCGCGGATCGCGTCCAGCTCGCCCGCGAGTTCGTCGGCCGCCGGGAAGTCCTCGTCGCGCTCCAGCAGCACCCCGGGCGGTGCCATACGGGCGCACAGCTCGGCGAGCACGTCGAGCACCGGCTGGGTCACCGGATGGGCGTGGCTGTCGTGCCACACCCCGTCCCGCTCCACCCCGCCCGCCACATGGACGTAGGCGATCGCCGACGTGGGCAGTTCGTCCAGCGCCTTGGCCGGGTCCTCGCCCCGGTTGACGTGGTTGGTGTGCAGATTGGCCACGTCGATGAGCAGCCGCACCCCCGTGCGCTCCACGAGCTCGGCCAGGAACTGACCCTCGGTCATCTCCTCGCCGGGCCAGGAGATCAGCGCCGCGATGTTCTCCACCGCGAGCGGCACCGGCAGCGCGTCCTGCGCGATGCGCACGTTCTCGCACAGCACGTCCAGCGCGTCACGGGTCCGCGGCACCGGCAGCAGATGCCCGGCCTCCATGGCCGGTGACGCGGTCAGCGGCCCCCCGGCCCTGACGAACGCGATGTGCTCGGTGACCAGCGGCGAGCCCAGCGCCTCGGCCCGGTCGGCCAGCGCCCGGAGGCGGCCGGGGTCGGGCCGCTCGGCTCCCCCGAGGCCGAGCGACACCCCGTGCGGGACCACCGTGGTCCCGCGCTCGCGCAGCCGCCGGAGCGCGTCCGGCACATGGTCGGGGCAGATGTTCTCCGCCACCACCTCCACCCAGTCGATGCCGGGCAGCCGCGCGATGTCGTCGGCGATCTCCGGTCGCCAGCCGATTCCGGTACCGAGGCGCACCATGGCTCCCCCTCCTCGTTCCGTACCGCGTCCCCCGCGGTGTGTTCTCGCGTGCCGGGGTCATGACCCCATAGAGGGAGGACGAATCCCCCGGCCCCATGGTTCAGAGGTTCATTTGAGCTTCGGGGTGTCACGGCGGGGACGCCCTCGGGGCCGTCGGCCGTCGGCCGACGGCCGGGGCGGTGGCCGTCCGGGCGGTGGCCGTCCGGGCGGTGGCCGTCCGGGCGGTGGCCGTCCGGGCGGTGGCCGTCCGGGCGGTGGTCAGGGGGGCGGCCCGGGCGGTGCGAAAGGTCATCGGGTGGGTGGAGTCCCTGAATATGGTCACTGTTACAAAAAATTGGGGCCCTGTGGCGACAGACGTTCAGAAGGGAAAATAGGATCGGTCTGGTCTGGGGGGATGGAAGATCACACCTTTGTGCCGCGCCCGCGCGCGGAGCGAGCGTGGGGGAAACACGTGCTGGGCAGCAGCGACAACGCCATGGGGAAGCACCGCAAGCACCGCCGTAAGCCGTCCTCGAGGAGCCGGGGGATGCGGCTGCGCCGCTGGGCGGCCGCGCGAGTGCGGCTGGACTACCCCAGGGCGGGGCGGCGCGGTGTGAGGCGATGGCTGCCGTCGTGGCGTCAGATCGCCCTGTTCTCCCTGTTTTTCCTCGGCAGTCTGACCGGTTTGCTGAGCTTTCTGTATCTGCAGACCGAGATTCCCAAGAACCTCAACGACTTCGCCACCCAGCAGGACAACGTCTACTACTGGGCCGACGGCACCGAGATGGCCCGCACCGGCCCGGTCAACCGGCAAGAGGTGCCGCTGGACAAGGTGCCGGAAAAGGTCCAGTGGGCGGTGCTCGCCGCCGAGAACGCCAGTTTCTACACCGACAGCGGGGTGTCCCCGAGCGGGCTGATGCGCGCCGTGACGCGGATGGTGACGGGCGGTGAGACGCAGGGCGGCTCGACCATCACCCAGCAGTATGTGAAGAACGCCTATCTGAATCAGCGCCAGACCTTCTCCCGCAAGCTCACCGAGATGTTCATGGCCATCAAGCTGGACGACCGGATGAGCAAGCGGGAGATCCTCCAGCGCTATCTGAACACCAGTTGGTTCGGGCGCGGCAGTTACGGCATTCAGCGGGCCTCGTACGCGTACTACGGCAAGGACGTCTCGGAACTCAACGCGAGCGAGGGCGCGTTGCTCGCCTCGCTGCTCAAGGGCGCCGGGACCTTCGATCCGACGCTCAGCGCCAAGAACCACAAGCGGGCCGTAGACCGCTGGAAGTGGGTGCTGGACCGGATGGTGGACATCGGAAGGCTGTCCAAGTCCGAGCGGGCGCGCTATACGACGTTCCCCGAGCCCAAGGCGCAGCCCAGGCCGGTGGGGCTCACCGGTCAGGTCGGCTATCTGGTGGAGACGGCCAAGGCGTATGTCAGCTCCCACACCGACATATCCGACGCCGATTTCGACCTGGGCGGCTATCAGATCCACACCACCTTCGAGAAGCCGAAGGTCCAGGCGCTCGCCAAGGCGGTGAAGAAGACCCGGGACAACCTCGACCCCGAGCAGCGCCCCGAGGACCGCTATGTGCGCATAGGCGCCGCCTCGGTGGCCCCCGGCGGCGCCATACGCGCGCTGTACGGCGGCCCCGGCTATCTGGAGCAGGGATTCAACGACGCGAACGCCTCCACCGTCCCGGCCGGCACCTCCTTCACCCCCTTCGTCTACGCCGCGGCGCTGCGCGACGGCGTCCTGCTGGAGCGCAACGGCGCGCGGACGCCCGTGACGCCCTCGACGCTCTACGACGGCGACAACAAGATCGCGGTGCATACGCCCGAGGGCCCGTACTGGGACCGCAGCGGCAAGATCGTGCGGGCCACCAATGACGGCGACGCCTCCTATGGGCAGGTCTCGCTGCGCCAGGCGATCGTGCGGTCCATCAACACCCCGATGATCCAGTTGGGCATGGACGTCGGCCTGGACCGGGTCCGGCGGGCGTCCATCGACGCGGGGCTGCTGCCCAGCAGCTTCGGCGCGCGGGTGCCCGCGTTCTCGCTCGGCACCGCGACGCCCAGCTCCATCCGTATGGCCAGCGCCTACGGGACGTTCGCGGCCGACGGCACGCACTACGCGCCGTACTCGGTGAGCGGACTCACCCACGGCGGGCAGAAGGTCGAGCTGCGCAAGGACCGCGCCAAACGGGCCTTCAGCGCGGCGGTCGCGGCGCAGGTGGACGACGCGCTGCGCGGCGCGGTCCAGAGCCCGGACGGCTCGGCGCACGAGGCCGCGGTGGCCGGCGGCGAGGTGGCCGGTAAGGGCGGCACGGCGCAGGACGGCACCTCCGCCTGGTTCGTCGGGTACACCGAGAAGCTCTCGACGGCGGTCTCGCTGTCCCGGGTGGATCCGAAGTCGCAGGAGCTGATGCCGCTCGAGGGAATGGGCGGGGGAGGCCCCGACACCTCGGGCGACACCTATCCCATGGACATCTGGAAGAGCTATATGACGGACGGGGCGGCGGAATGAGCCGCCCCGGCGTGAGCCGCACGGGCGGAATGAGCTACCTCGGCATGAGCCGCACGGGCGGAATGAGCTACCCCGGCGCGAGCCGCCCCGGCATGAGCCGCACCGGCGGAAAATGCCCCGCAACGGGACCGCTTACTTGGTCTTGGTGTACGTGGACCAGTCCGGCGATTCCGCCGGGTCCAGCATCCGCAGCTTCGCCAGGACCTTCGGGTCCTGGGCGTCCAGCCAGTCGGCGAGCTGCTTGAACGACACGCACCGCACTCCGTCGCGGCGG
Organism: Streptomyces yongxingensis; assembly: GCF_055597465.1. NCBI lineage: Bacteria > Bacillati > Actinomycetota > Actinomycetes > Kitasatosporales > Streptomycetaceae > Streptomyces > Streptomyces yongxingensis. Next base: position 3,334,770 of record NZ_CM145717.1, on the reverse strand, counting down.
CAGACGCTCCTCATCACGTCCTCGATGGCCTGCATATAGATGCCGCCGTTCCAGGTCTCGAAGTGATTGCCGATGAACAGCGGCGCTCGGCTGCCGTTGTAGACCCGTTCGAAGCCGTTCAGATATCCCTGGCGGGTCAGCCGCTCCCACTCCGCGTATTTCGCCGGATCGCCCTCGGTGCTGTCACCGGACTGGTTGAAGAGGAAGTTGAAGTCCATCGAGAGGACCTGCTTCTCGCTCTCGGGATACGGCACCAGTTGCAGCGGGAAGTTCCAGATTCCATCGATCTTGGACGGCCAGAGCTGGAAGTCGCCCGGGGAACTCGCGTCATAGCGCCAGCCGAGGGATTTGATCGCCGGAATCAGCGTCTTCTGGCCCTCCAGGCACGGCGCGCGCCCGCCCACCAGCTCGACGTCATAGTCGAACGGGAGCGGTTTGATGTCGGTGAAGCCGGTGTTCGTCTTCCACTGCTTCACGAACGAATACGCCTGCTCCGTTTCGCTCTTCCACTCCTGGGTGGACCAGTCCTCCCCGCCCTTGGCGCCGCAGAAATGGCCGTTGAAGTGGGAGCCGATCTCATTGCCGTCCAGCCAGGCCCCGCGCAGCTGCTCCAGGGTCTCCCTGATGTGCTCGTCGGTGGGGAAGGATATGGCGGCCGAGCCCGGCTTGTGCTGGGGCGGCCGATAGAGGTCGCTCTTCGACTTGGGCAGCAGATACATGCCGCTCAGGAAGAACGTCATGGTGGCGTTGGTCTCCTTGGCCACCTCGCGGAAGCGGGAGAAGAGATGGTCGTCGTTCTCCAGCGCGCCGTCCCAGGAGAAGACCACGAACTGCGGCGGCTTCTCACCGGGTTTGAGCTTCTCGGGCTTGAGCTGGTGCGGCTGCGGTCCGGTGTAGGACGTGGAGCCGTCCCCGAGCACCTTGACCTTGCCGTCCCAATGGGCGTACTTGTCTTCCTTCTTGGGCTCCTTGGGGACCCGGTCCGACTTGGGGGACGCCGCGGCCGCGGGGAGGTCCCCGTCCTGCGTGCCCCCCGCGTCCCCCGGTGAGGTCAGGGCTATCAGCAGCGCCACCACGACGGCCACGGCCGTCAGCGCGCCTATGGGCGCGGCCACGCCATAGGCGTTCTTCGCGCTTAAAGCCTTCAACGCCTTCACGATCTTCAGCGCCTTCACGGGTCCCGCCCCCTGGCAACAGTACAGATGTACGTCCCCCTCAGTATCACAGAAGTATCACGTGCTCTTCACATCGGTCATCCTCACCAACCGGTCAAAAGCAGGTGATTGACGAGCAGTGAGAGGCAGGTCTGGACCAGGAGCCATCGGCGCCTATCACGGGCGGGCAGCAGTGCCGTGGTCGGCAGCAGCCAGACGAGGAAGGGAAGCCAGATCCGCTCCGTCTCGGCCTTGCTCATCCCGGACAGATCGGCCACGACGAGCGCGAGCAGCGCGGCGAAGGTCAGCACGACGAGCCCGTCCGGGGCGCCCGGCCCGCCCGGCCTGCCCGGCCCGTCCGGCCCGTCCGGTCCGCCCGGCCTGCCCGGCCCGCCCGGCCTGCCCGCGCGCAGCCGCCGGGCGGCGTCGGGCACCGCCGACAGCATCCGCCGCGCGCCCGCGACACAGGCCGGACCCGCGACCACCGACGCGACGGCCAGATTGGCCCAGACCCAGTACGCGTACGGGCGATCGGCGGCCACGCCCTGGTAGTAGCGCTCGACCAGTAGGGAGTACCCCTCCCACCAACGGAACCCGGCCAGCGTGAACGCCCCGGCCACCACCGCCACCCCGGTCAGCGCGAAGGGCAGCGGCCGCGCGGTACGGGCCAGCAGGAGTACGGCGGCGGCGGGCAGCGCCAGCAGCGTCAGCCCGTACGAGAGATAGGCCGTCAGCCCCAGCAGCAGCCCGGAGCCCAACGCGACCGCCCCGGGCGCCCGGACCGTACGCGTCGCCGCGAGCGCCAGCAGCGCGAGCCCCCAGGCCGCGACGGCCGCGAAATAGCCGTCCGCCGAGGCGCCCACCCACACCGCCCCGGGCGCCAGGACCAGGAACGGGGCGGCCGTACGCGCGGCCCGCTCCTGTCCCAGGGCGCGCAGCGTGACCAGGATCGCGACCGCGGCCGAGCCGCCCACGGTGACGCAGAAGGCCCCCGCCCAGCCACCGCCGCCCAGGCCCAGCCGGTCCAGGCCCACGAAGGTGAGCACGGCCCCCGGCGGATGGCCCGCGATGTGGGCGGGCCAGTGATCGGGCTGAGTGAGCAGGATATGGCCGGTGAAGCCGCGCAGGGCCGCGCCGATGTCCTGGAACCGGTCGATGCCGCGCAGATACTCGTGGCGCGCCGTCAGCCGCTCCGCCACCCCGCGCCGCCATCCGTCGACCAGCGCCAGCGACCAGATCCAGGCCATGGCCGCCGCCCATACGGCCGCCAGCAGCCCCCGCCAGGGCAGCCGCGCCGCGAGCCGGTGGCCGTGGACCACGACCGCCGCGGCGACGGCCAGGGCGAGGGGCGTACCCGGGCCCACATGGGGCAGCCAGTCGGCGTACAGCGGCGCCCAGTCGACGTACAGGGAGTGATCGGTCCGCTGGATCAGGGTGCCGACGACGGCGGCGACGGCGAAGAGCGCGGCGGCGGCAGCGGCGGCGAGCACGTCGCGGCGACGGCCGGTCCGCGTCCCGTCCTGGGTGGGCTGGATGTCGACGCCGTTGCGGAGAGGGAGCTTCACGACGTCACGCTACGTCGCCGAGCCCGCCGCCGGGCCGCCGCGCCGCGCGCTGTCACCGGACCGTCAGATCTTCCCGGCCAGGGCGGGTGACGTCACCGTTTCGTCATGGGCTCAAGGCCCTTGGCGGCGGTGCGGCGGTCCTACGGTCATGCCATGAGCCGCCCTCCCCGTACCGACCGTGATCGCCGCGCCCTGTGGCGCAGCCCGCTGCGCGGCCCCTGGCTGACGTCCGTCTTCGGCCTGGTCCTGCTCTTCGGCATCCCCGTGCTCTTCGTGACCGGACTGCTGTCGTACGCCGCCTACGACCCCGATCTGTCCCCGGTCAACGACCAGACGCCGGACAAGGGGCTGCTGGGCTTCTATCTCTTCTCCTGGCCGACCGACCCCTCCTGGCTCTACCGCGTCACCCAGGGGGTGCACGTCACGCTCGGTGTCGTGCTCGTCCCCGTGCTGCTGGCCAAGCTGTGGTCGGTCATCCCCAAGCTGTTCGCCTGGCCGCCGGTGCGATCCCTGGGGCACGCGCTGGAGCGGCTCTCGCTGCTCCTGCTGGTCGGCGGGGGACTGTTCGAGTTCGCCACCGGCGTGCTCAACGTCCAACTGGACTACATCTTCCCCGGTTCCTTCTACCCGCTGCACTTCTACGGGGCGTGGATCTTCATGGCCGCCCTCGTGGTCCATGTGGCGCTGCGGCTCCCGCTCATGGTGCGGGCGCTGCGGAGCCGCGAGCTGCGGGCCGAGCTGCGCACCCGCACCTCCGACACCCGGCCGGAGCCGCCGGACGAGACCGGCCTGGTCAGCCCGCGGCCCGCCGCGCCGACCATGTCGCGGCGGGGCGCGCTCGCCATGGTCGGCACCGGCTCCTTCGCGCTGCTGGTGGTGACGGCCGGTCAGAGCATCGGCGGCCCGCTGCGCACGAGCGCGCTGCTCGCCCCGCACGGCCGTGACCCGGGCCGGGGGCCGAACGGCTTCCAGATCAACAAGACCGTCGCGGCCGTCGGCATCCGCGCCCGCGACATCGGGCCCGACTGGCGGCTGGTGGTGCGGGGAGCGGGGGGCCGCGAGACCGTCCTCACCCGGGAGCGGCTGCTGCGGCTGGAGCGCCACGGCGCGGCGCTGCCCATCGCCTGTGTGGAGGGGTGGTCCACGGCCGACCAGCGGTGGGACGGGGTGCGGCTGGCGGACCTCGCCGCGCTGGTGGGACATGCCGACCGGCCGCCGAAGGTCCTGGTGGAGTCCGTGCAGCGGCACGGCTCCTTCCGCAGCGTCGTGCTGAGCGAGCAGCAGGTCCGCGATCCGCGCTCGCTGCTGGCGCTGAGGGTCAACGGCGCGGATCTGTCGCCGGACCACGGCTATCCGGCGCGGGTGATCGTGCCCGGGGCTCCGGGTGTGCACAACACCAAGTGGGTCGGGCGGCTGACCTTCGGAGGGACGGTATGAGGTTTCTCGGACGCCGGGGGGACGGTGTGGGGTTTCTCGGACGTCGGGGGGACGGTGTGAGGGCCGCCGGACGGCACTGTTTTGGGCTGCGGCGGCTGGACGGCGAGTCGCCGCTGCGGCTGGTGCTGCTGCTGTGCTCCTTCGCGCTGACCGGTTACGCCGGGGCGAGGCTGCTGAGCGGCGACTGGTTCGGGATCGCGCTGTGGTTCGTCGGGGCCGCCGTCCTCCATGACCTGGTGCTGCTGCCGCTGTACGCGCTCGCGGACCGTGCCGTGGCGGCCGTGCTCCCGGCCCCGTCCCGGTGGATCAACCATGTGCGGGTGCCCGCCTTCGTCTCCGGTGTGCTGCTGCTGGTGTGGTTCCCGCTGATCCTCGGCCGACAGGAGCGCCGCTACGAGAACGCGACCGGGCTGAGCGCCGATGTCTTCTGGCCGCGCTGGCTGCTGGTCACCGCCGTACTCTTCGGCGCCTCGGCCCTGTGGCTGGTGATCCGGATGGCGATCCGGGGGTGGCGGCGTCGCCCGGGTCCTCGGCGTCGGGGCGCGGCGGCTGCGTCGGCCGCGTCGGCCGGGGAGCGGAAGCCGCCCGCCGGGCCCGCAGGGCCCAGCCGGCCATGACCGCCGCGCAGGCGACCGCGTACCCCAGCGTCCCGACCCACGCCCCGTCGTCCACCGCACGGGCCGTCACATACTGGGCGACTCCCGCGAGCGGCAGGCCGAGCCACTCCCAGCGCCCGTCGAGGGCCACCAGCGCCACCACCAGCAGTGCGTACCAGGGGTAGCCGGGCGTCATCAGCAGGAACGCGGTCCCGGTCACCACCAGCGCGCCGCGCCAGGGCCGTTGGGGGTCGCCGCGCAGCAGCACCCACGCCACGACCACGAGCAGGACGGCGGCGATCACGGGGAGGGCCCAGGTCTCCGGGGTGGCGTGGAGCAGGCGCAGCAGCGCGTAGCGGTTCTTGTCGGCGGCGGCGGTGGAGCCCGTCTCGTAGCCCTCCTCGGCCACGTAGCCGGTGAGATAGCCGAGGACGGAGGAGTGCGAGAGCAGGACGTACGGGAGGTAGCCGAGCGCGACGACGGCGGTGGCGGGCAGCACGACGGCGGTGGCGGGCGGCACGATGGCCGCGGCGCGGCGGATTGGCGCGGTCGGCGAGCCGGGGCTTCCGACGGGTCCGGGCCTCTTGAGCGCGGTGAGGGGCCTGGGGGTGGCCGTGGTGAGGACGCCGGAGAGCGCGCCCGGCAGGGTCACGGCGGGCAGGAGCTTGGCTGCGGTCGCCGCGCCGAGCAGCGCACCGCCCAGGGCGCGGCGGCGGGGGACGGCGACGAGGCCCGCGACGGTCAACAGCACGCCCAGCGCGTCGACATGGGCGTTGTTCACCGCCTCCACCGGCACGGCCGGGCACCAGGCCCAGAGCGCGGCGCGGGCGGTCGCGAGGCGGGGGTCGCGGCGTCGCCGTGCCGCGGCGAGCAGTACGGCGGTGGTGGCGACGGACAGCAGCGCGCCGCCGGTCTGGAGGGGGAGGAGGGTGGAACCTGACGGCGCCGAGCGGTGTACAAGCAAGAAATAGCCCTCTGCGGCGGGAGGATAAATCGTATGGACCGAGGGGCGGTTCAGGCGCGTGCACTGCGGCTGGGCGGAGGCGCTCGGCGGGTGATCGGGCTCCGGATCGGCGCGCGGGCCGGCGCCGGGCGTGGGAGGTTCGGGCGCGGGGCGGACGGGGGCGCGGTCGGGGCCATGGCAGGCGGAGCCCTGCGGGAAGAGCCAGCGGTCGCGGAGCGAGGCGAGCGCGGGGTCCTCGGGCGCGTGGTCATAGGGCGATATGCCCGCGGCCTGCACGCGTCCGTCCCAGGCGTAGCGGTAGGCGTCGGTGCTGGTGCGCGGCGGGGCGAGCAGTCCCGTGGCGGCGACCGCCGCGCTGCCCGCGAGCACGAACACCGCGGCCTGACGGGCGCCGAGGCGGCGGACCGCCCAGGCGGCCGCGGCGAACAGCGCCCAGGCGATGGCGTACCAGCGGGACAGTACGCCGGGCGCGGTGTGGAAGTCGTCCCCGCGGAAGGTGAGGGCGAGGACGGCGACCAGAGCTCCGAGCAGCGTGGCCAGAGCGAGCGGGGCGATCCAGCGGCGGGCGGTCCGCGCCCGCGCGGGAGGTGTGGGGCGGTCCGGTGGGCGGGGCTTGTCCGCGCTGTCGGGTGGCGGTGTGGGGCGGTCCGGTGGGTGGGGCTCGTCCATGCCGCCGGACGGTGGTGCGGGGCGGTCGCGGGCCGGTGGCCGAGGGCCCGGGACGGAGTGTGGCCGAGACGCCTGATCGGGCACCCGGCCGCGCCACCGGGCGACTCGGCCGGGCCGCGGCAGGCGGCGCGGCGATGCGGGCACGGCTCAGCGCTCCGTGCTGTGCCGCGGCAAGGGTGGTGTGTGGCGCAGGGATACGAAGCCCCGGTCCCGCGCGGTCCACTGCTCGACCGGGTCCCAGCCCGCCGTCCGTGCGTGGTGCAGCAGCGCCCGGACGCCGACGCGGGCCCAGGGGAAGGCCGTTCCCACGTCGCCCCGGCCGTCGTCCACGCGCACCCGCACCCGCTCGTCCACATCCGCCGCCGCGGCCTCCACGATCAGGAGCCCGTCGGGGGCCATGAGTTGGGCGACGCGCGCCAGCAGGGCGCGCGGATCGCCGCCGATGCCGATATTGCCGTCGATCAGCAGCGCCGTGCCCCAGCGTCCCTCGCCGGGCAGCGGTTCGAAGACCGAGCGGCACAGTGCGGGCCCACCCGCGCGGGCCGTTCGGGCGACCGCCGCCTGGCTGACGTCGATGCCCAGGCAGGGGCGGCCGTGCAGGGCCAGCGCGGCCACCAGCCGGCCGGGTCCGCAGCCGATGTCGAGTATCGGGCCCTGGCAGCGCCGCAGCACGGTCCGGTCGGCCGCGTCGGCGTCCGCACACCAGCGTTCGACGTCCAAGGGCAGCATCCAGCCGTCGGCCCGGCGCAGGAACAACGGGCCCCGGCCCGCGTGGAGCGCTCGGACATAGGGGTCGGCGTGCCAGGGGGCGGCCGCGCGACGAGCGGACGTCCGCTCGCGCACCGCTCCGTCGTGTACGGACCCGTCGTGCACAGACCCGTCGTGTACGAATCCCTTGCGCACCGCTCCGTCGTGTACGGATCCCTCGCGTATCGATCCGTCTCGCACCGTCTCGGCCGTGCTCATCGGGCGGTGCTCCGGGACGACAGCCGGGCCAGGGCCCGGGCGAACCGCCCGCCCGGGGCGTCGGCCGCCACCCGTACGGCGTCCTCCGCCGTGTCCACGTCGCGCAGCATCGGCAGGTCGCGCACCCGCAGCCCCGCGTCCGTCAGCCGACGCCGCTGGGCGGCACCGGTCGTGTCGGTGGACATCGGCACGCCTCGCAGCAGCCCGGGGTCCGGTTCCGCCAGGCCCAGGGCCCAGAAGCCACCGTCGGCGGCCGGGCCGAACCAGGCGTCGCAGTCGTGCCAGCTCCCCGGGCTCAGCGCGGGGGCGAGGAGAGCGGGGGTGACCTGCGGGGTGTCCATGCCGATCAGCAGGGTGGCGCCCCGGCAGGCGGCGAAGGCCGCGGCGAGCCGTTCGTCCAGACCGCCGTCGCACTGCCCCACCACCTCGAACCCCGGCGGCAGCCACGGCCCGGGCCGGCCATCGAGCACCAGCACCCGGCGACGGGCGGGCATGGCGAGCGCGGCGTGCAGCGTGTCGGCGAGGGACGCCTCGGCGAGCGCGGCGGCCTCGGCGGGGGTGTACGGGGGAGTGAGCCTGGTCTTCACCCTCCCGGGCATCGGCTCCTTGGCGATGATGAGCAGTGTCGTCCCGTCCCCGTGGGCCGCCCGGGAGCCGGTGTCCGTGCGGACGTCCGCACCGGCGATGGGCCGCCCGTCGGCGCTGCCAGGTCCGGAGCCGAGGCGGCCCGGAGCCGACGGGGCCTCCGACGCGTGGGCACCCTCATGTGGCGCGGCGCTCACCGCGCGGCCCTCGTGGGGGCGGCCAGGTCGCGGGCCTCCGACGGCCGGTGCAGCACGGCGCGCATATCGCGCACCGTGTGCCACGTGCCCCGCCAGGTGCCGGTGACCTTCGACTTCCCGGTGCGCGGCCGGTACGGCACCTCGCGTTCCTCGATCCGCCAGCCGGCGTCGGCGGCCCGCACGACCATCTGCAGCGGGTAGCCGCTGCGGCGGTCGGTGAGGCCGAGGGCGAGCAGCGGTTCGCGCCGGGCGGCCCGCAGCGGGCCGAGGTCGCCCAGTGTGAGGCCGGTGCGCCGCCGCAGCATGCGGGTCAGCGCGAGGTTGCCGAGCCGGGCGTGCACCGGCCAGGCCCCCCGCTCCTGAGGACGTCGCCGGCCCAGCACGAGGTCGGCGTCGCCCGCCGCCACGGTCCGCACGAAGGCGGCCAGCAGCCCGGGGTCGAGCGAGGCGTCGCAGTCGCAGAAGCAGACGATGTCGGCTTCGGCGGCGAGGAGCCCGGTGTGGCAGGCGGCGCCGAAGCCACGGCGGGGTTCGTGGACGACGGTGGCGCCGTGGGCGCGGGCGATCGTGGCCGAGCCGTCCGTGGAGCCGTTGTCGACGACGATGGCGCGCCAGCCGTCGGGGATGCGGGCCAGCACCCAGGGCAGGGCGGCGGCCTCGTCCAGACACGGCAGGACGACGTCCGCACAGGGGGTGGTCGAGTTCGTCACCCGCACCACACTACGAAGGAGAAACCGACATTTCGGGCTTCAGGTTCTTACGAAACACGGACGTCGGCCGGGCGGCGGGCTCCCCGGCACCCCCTGGTGCCACACCCGGTGTCACGCTGTGGGGCATGCAGCAGAACCCCTCTCCCACCCGCGTGCTCGTCGTCGACGACGACCCGACCGTGGCCGAGGTCGTCGCCGGGTACCTCGGCCGGGCCGGCTTCGCCGTGGACCGGGCCGCCGACGGCCCCGGGGCGCTCGCCCGCGCCGCCGCCCGCCGACCGGACCTGGTCGTGCTCGACCTGATGCTGCCCGGCATGGACGGGCTGGAGGTGTGCCGCGCGCTGCGGGACAAGGGCCCGGTGCCGGTCATCATGCTCACCGCGCGCGGCGACGAGGAGGACCGGATCCTCGGCCTGGAGATCGGCGCGGACGACTACGTCACCAAGCCGTTCAGCCCCCGGGAGCTGGTGCTGCGCGTGGAGTCGGTGCTGCGCCGCGGCCGCACCGGTCCGCGGGCCCCCGGCTCGTCCGGCCCCGGCCCTGGCCCCGGCCCCGGCCCGGACGAGGTGACGCACCGCGCCGGGATCACCCTCGACCCGCTGGCCCGGCGCGCCGCCCGGGACGGCCGGGAGCTCGCCCTGACCGTGCGCGAGTTCGACCTGCTGGCCTTCCTGCTGCGCCGCCCCGGGGTGGCCTTCACCCGCGAGGAGCTGATGCGCGAGGTGTGGGGCTGGGACTTCGGCGATCTGTCCACCGTCACCGTCCATGTGCGGCGGCTGCGCGGAAAGGTCGAGGACGATCCCGCCGCGCCCCGGCTCATCCAGACCGTATGGGGCATCGGCTACCGCTTCGACGCCCCGCCCGAGACCGACGACGAGACCTACGGCCAGGGACGGCGGTACGAGGGGCGCGGAGACGAGGGACGCGGGGACGAGGGGCGACAGGACGAGAGGCGCGCGGATCAGGGGCGGGACGAGGAACGGGGGCCGGGCTCCGATGCGTGATGTGCTCCTCATGGCGGTGTTCGCCTTCCTCGGCGCGGCGGCGGCCGGTCTGCTGGGCGCGCTGGCGCTGCGGCTGGTGCGCGGCCGTTCGGTCGCGGTGTCCCTCGCCGTCGTCGCCGTCGTCGCGGTCACGGCGATGCTCACCGGGACGCTGGCGGTCGCCTGGGCGATGTTCCTGTCCCCGCACGACCTGACGGTGGTCACGACCGTATGCGCCATGGCCGCCGTGGTGTCCCTGGCCACCGCGCTGCTGCTGGGCCGCTGGGTGGTGGCGCGCAGCAACGCGCTGGCCCTCGCCGCCCGTTCCTTCGGGGACGGCGGGAGCTTCGCCGCCCCCGACGGCCAGGCCACCGCCGAACTCGCCGCGCTCGGCCGTGAACTGGCCGCCACCAGCGCCAAGCTGGCCGCCTCCCGTGAGCGTGAGCGCGCCCTGGAGTCCTCCCGCCGGGAGCTGGTCGCCTGGATCTCCCACGATCTGCGCACCCCGCTGGCGGGGCTGCGCGCGATGTCCGAGGCCCTGGAGGACGGGGTGGCCCCGGACCCGGACCGCTATCTCCGCCGGATACGCACCGAGGTGGAGCGGCTGAACACGATGGTCGGCGACCTCTTCGAGCTCTCCCGCATCCACGCCGGGGCGCTCTCCCTCAGCCCCACCCGGATCTCCGTCTACGACCTGGTCGGCGACGCCCTCGCCGGGGTCGATCCGCTCGCCCGCGAGCTGGGTGTCCAGCTGATCGGCGACCGCGTGGACCCCATCCCGGTGGAGGTCGACGGCAAGGAGATGACCCGTGTGCTCGGGAACCTCCTCGTCAACGCGGTCCGCCGCACTCCGGCGGACGGCACGGTCGCGGTGACCGCCGAGCGCGAGGCGGACACGGTCGTCCTGTCGGTCACCGACGGTTGCGGCGGGATCCCGGAGGAAGACCTCCCGCGGGTCTTCGACACCGGCTGGCGGGGCAGCGACGCCCGCACGCCCCCGGCGGGTGCCGGTCTGGGCCTGGCCATCGTCCGCGGCATCGTCGAGGCTCACGACGGCCAGGCGGCGGTCCGCAACGTCGACGGCGGCTGCCGCTTCGAGGTCCGCCTCCCCGCCGCCGCGATGTGAGGGCCTGGCGCTCCCGGACCGCCGCAACGTAGGGGCCCTGCCCCTCGGCCCGCCGCCGCAACGTGGGGTCCCTGCTCCTCACCCCGCCGCCACGCGAGGGCTCGGTCTCGCTCGGGCCGCCGTCGCCTGAGCGGTCCCGTCTGCCTCGGATGGCGGCACCTGAGCCCGCCGCCCCTCAGGCCCTAGGTGTGCTGTCCGGGGACGGGGCGCCTGCGGCGGGCTGCTCCCCGCCCCGCCCCTTCCCGCAGCATCGATATGCGGCTCCGCCGCGTGGCAGGGCTTCGCCCCTGGACCCCGCGGGGTCCAGGGGCGAAGCCCCCTGGTAACGGGAAGGGGCGGGGAGGGGAAAGATACGCCGGACACCCCGTAGGCGCCCCCGCTCCCTCACACCCCCGCTCGTTGCGGGGCGTGGGCGAATTCGGTCATGCCCTCGTGGAACGAGACCGCCGGGCGCCAGCCCAGTTGGTCGCGGATCTGGCGGGACGACGCGGTGATGTGCCGTACGTCGCCCAGCCGGTAGCCGCCCGTCACCACGGGCGCGGGGCCGCCGAACGCCGTGGCCAGGGCCGTGGCCATCTCGCCCACCGTATGGGGGTCGTCGCTGCCGGTGTTGTACGCGGTCAGCGCGGACGGGGCCACCGCCTCCCGCGCCGCCTCCAGGGCGGCGACATTGGCGGCGGCCACGTCACGGACATGGATGAAGTCCCTGCGCTGGCCCCCGTCCTCGAAGACCGTGGGCGCCTCGCCGCGCGCCAGGGCCGAGCGGAAGAAGGAGGCGACCCCCGCGTAGGGGGTGTCGCGCGGCATCCCCGGCCCGTACACATTGTGGTAGCGCAGCGATACCGCGCGGCCGCCCACTGACCGGGCCCAGGCCGCCGCCAGGTGCTCCTGGGCCAGCTTCGTCGTCGCGTACACATTGCGGGGATCGGCCGGGGCGTCCTCGTCCACCAGACCGGGCCGCAGCGGGGTGCCGCACTCCGGGCAGAGGGGGTCGAAGCGGCCCGCCGCGAGGTCCACCTCGGCGCGTGGTCCGGGACGGACCCGGCCGTGGCGGGGGCAGTCGTAGCGCCCCTCGCCGTAGACGACCATCGACCCGGCCAGCACCAGTTCGCGCACTCCGCGCTCGGCCATCGCCGCCAGCAGCACCGCCGTGCCCAGGTCATTGCAGCCCACATAGGCCGGGGCGTCCGCGAAGTCCTTGCCGAGACCGACCATCGCCGCCTGGTGGCAGACGGCGTCCACGCCGCGCAGCGCCGCGGCCACCGCCTCCCGGTCCCGCACATCGGCGTGGATCCACTCCCCGTCCACGGATGGCGGAGCCGGATGGGCCGCCGTCGGATGAGCGGCGGGAAGCAGGGCGTCGAGGACGACCGGCTCATGGCCGTGCTCGACGAGGGCGGTGACGATGTGCGAGCCGATGAAGCCCGCACCTCCGGTGACCAGTACGCGCATGGGGGCGACGCTAGGCCCGAGCGGGGGCTCGGGCCCGCCCCCGCGCCGTTCCGTCACCGCTCCGTAAGACCTTCCGGAGGAGGCGTGGTCACAGAATGGTCACAAGGGGGACGGCCCGGCGTTGCCTTCCACTGCGACCGTGGCGCCCACTCGCGTCCCCGGGACCCCGTCCCCAAGCCCTGTCCTCCTGGGGCTCCCGGACACGTTCAAACGGACACGTTCAACCGGACACGTCTCTCAAGACCGCCGCCATCGACGAACAGAGAGCCACATGACGGTCACCACCGCCCCCGCGGCCCCGCGTCCCCGCTGCCTCAACGACGTCAAGGGATGGTTCCCCAGCCTTGACCAAGTGCTCTTCGACCGCTTTCTGAGCCGTCAGGAGCGCCTCGGACAGCGCGGGGACCTGATGGAGATGGGTGCCTACATGGGCAAGAGCGCCATCTTCACCGCCGCCTATCTGCGGGCGAACGAGCGGTTCACGATCTGTGACCTCTTCGACGCCGAGGCGCCGGACGAGAAGAACGCGGCGGAGGCGCGCAAGTCGTACGCCACCCTGACCCGCACCGCCTTCGAGCAGAACTACCTGGCCTTCTGGGACGAGCTGCCGAACGTCATCCAGGGCCCCACCTCCGTCGTGCCCGACCACGTCGCCGCGAACACCTGCCGCTTCATCCACGTGGACGCCTCGCACCTGTACGAGCACGTGGCGGGCGACATCGACACCGCGCACGACACACTGGTACCCGACGGCCTCGTCGTCCTCGACGACTTCCGCTCCGAGCACACCCCCGGCGTGGCCGCCGCGACCTGGGAGGCGGTGTTCACCGGCGGCCTGCGGCCCATCTGCCTGTCCACACAGAAGCTCTACGGCACCTGGGGCGACCCGGAGCCGATCCAGGACGAGTTGCTCGCGGACGAGGAGTGGCGCAAGGGGATGCACACCAGCGTGCAGGAGATCGCGGGCCGCAGGGTGCTGCGGTTCTCGGGGAAGCCCGCGAACCCGACCCCACCCACTTCCCGCTTCGCCCATGAGCCGCGCGACCCGGCTCCCGAGCCGCGCTCCGCGTCCACCGCACCGGCGTCCGCGCCCGCCGCACGCCGCCCCACAGCGGTCCGGCGGTTCGCCGCCGATGTGCTCCCGCCGGTCGTCACCCGCGCTATCCGCCGCCGCAAGGGGTAGCCCCCGGGCGCGGAGGGAGCCCGGGGGCTGTCTGTCCCCGGGCTCCCGAGCCCCCAGCGTCGAGAGCCCCCAGCGTCGCGGACGGTCTTACCACCGCCGCAGCGCCGGGTGGTCCGCCACGACTGTGCAGGACCCCGGGACGATCTCGGTGAACCCCGCGTCGCGCACCACCGGCAGGCCGCTCGCGGTGAGCTCGTCCCACCGTTCGGCCGACGCCGTACGCACCGCCAGCGGGAACCCGGCCTCGCGCCAGGCCGCCCGCGCCGCGTCGTCCAGCTCCCACCAGGCCAGCTGGGCGCCGTGCCCGGCCTGGGCCATCGACTTGCCCGCCGACATCTCCACATGGGGGTTCAGCCACAGCACCGGACCGGTGGGGTCGGGGGCGGGCGGCGGCTCGGGGTCGTCCAGGTCGGTGCCGGAGACCTGGAGCTTGGCCAGCTCCTTGGGCCAGCCGTCCAGCGGTACCGGCGGGAACACCCGCACCTCGGCGGCCGCCGACGAAGCCCCGTCCCCCGATGCGGGCTCGTCCCCGTCATCGGCGGCGGGCACCCGGCCCGTGACCGTGATGCCCGGCAGCCCGGACGCGCGCCGCCACTCCGCGCCGCGCGCCCGCCGTACGACCTTGCGGATCCGGGCGTCCTGCCAGTCCCGTACGGCCTGGGCCCACTCGCCGTCGGCGGCCGTCGCCCGCTCGTCCGACAGCAGCACCAGCACCGCGCGCGCCGCCGTCTCCAGGGCGTCCGTACGCGCCGGGGGCGCGGCCTTCTCGATCCGGACCACCAGGGGCAGGACGAACTGCGGCGCGGCGTCCCGGTCGGTCTCGGCTGCCGGAACGGGCTGCTGCGGGCGCCGGACCCGGTGCCCTGGTGAGCGGTCGTCTGGGTGCCGGTCTCGGTGTCGGCGTCGGTGCTGGTCACCCGCCCAGTGTGCCAGGACCGCCAGCAGGCCCGGTCCGGGATCTTCGCGCCTGTGACACAGCGGCTGACCGGGGGCGCCGTGCCGATCGTCGCGGGCCCGCGACGATCCGCCGGACGGGGCCCCGGGCCTCCGCGCGCCGAGGGCCTCCCCTCCCCGAGGGGCGCGCCTATGCTCAACCGGCATGAGACTGCGAGGAGTCGGCCGCCGCTACGGCCTGGGCGGACCCTGGGTGCTGCGGGGTGTCGATCTCGAGGTGCCGCCGGGTTCGCTGACCCGTATCCAGGGGCGCAACGGCAGCGGAAAGTCCACGCTGCTGCGGCTGCTCGCCGGGATCGACGCCCCCAGCGCGGGCCGGATCACCGGCCGCCCGCCCACCGCTTACGTCCCCGAGCGGTTCCCGGCCGAGCTGCCCTTCTCCGCGCTCGGCTACCTCACCCACCTGGGACGGATCCATGGGCTGTCCCGCGCCGCGGCGGCGCGCGGGGCGGGGGAGTGGCTGGAGCGGTTCGGCGCGGACGGCTACGCCGGCACCCCGCTCGCCGAGCTGTCCAAGGGCACCAGCCAGAAGATCGCCGTGGCACAGGCGCTGCTGGCCGCCCCCGGCCTGCTGATCCTGGACGAGGCGTGGACCGGCCTGGACCAGGCCGCGCGCCGGGTGCTGGACACGGCGGTCGCCGAACGCGTCGCCGACGGCGGCGCGGTCGTCTTCGTCGACCACGACCCACGCCGCCTGGCCGGGGCCCCGGACCGCGTCCTGCGCGTCGCCGAGACCCGGCTGGAGCCGGTGGACGGCACGGTTCGGTCGTCGGTGGCGCAGGACAGACCCCGCGTCGGGCTACGGGTGCGGGTGGAGGCCGAAGGAGTGGCGGGGGCCGGGCTGCCCGGTGAGCTGCCGGGCGCGGTGGTGCGCGAGTACGGTCCCGCGCCCGCGCACGGGAGCGGGGCCGACGGTCCGGCGGGGCGGGGCGTACGGCTGACGGTCGAGGTCGGCGCCGCCGACTCCGATGCCCTGCTCCGCACCCTCCTGACCGCCGACCCGCCCTGGCACATCCGCGCGGTGACGACCATCAACGACACCCAGGAGCCCGCCCAAGAGGCGAAGGAGAAGGCATGACCGCGCTGCTGCGCTATCAGACGGCTCTGCTGGCCCGCTCGCACCGCTGGCTGCCGCCACTGCTGCTCTACGCCGCGTTCCTGGGGGTCGGGGTGCAGACCGGGCAGCCGATCCTCGACTCGCTCGGTTACGCCGCCGCCGCGCTGCTGCCCGTCGCCGCCTGGCTGGTGCGGGTGTGCGTCACCCAGGAGCCCGCCGCGGCCCGCGACTGCGCCTCGGCGGCGGTGGGGCCGGGCCGGGTGCACCTCGCCTCGGTGCTGACCGCGCTGGGCGCGGCGCTGGTGCTCGGCACCGTCGGGACGCTGTTCGTCGCGGCGGTCGGCGATCCGCACACCGCGGACCACCTGCACGAGATCCCCGTGCCCGAGGCGACCGTCTCCGGGCTGCTCACCGCGGTCGCGTGCGCGCTGCTCGGCACGGCCGTCGGCGCGCTGTGCAACCGGCCGCTGCTGCGCCGCCCCGGCTGGGCGATCCCGGCCACGCTGCTCGCCGCGCTGCTGGTGTCGGTGGCCGGGGCCTCGCCCGCGAACGCCGCCGTGTCGGGGCTGGTCGACGGCTCGCACAGCGGCACCGTGCCGATGCCCCTGCTGCCCCTGGCCCTGACCGGCGCGGCCGCCGCCGGGGCGACCGCGCTGGCCTGCGCGCTGAGCTCCCGCCGGTCGTAGGGTTCGGGTCATGGACGACCGTACGGACCTTCCCGAGCGCCCGCCGTACGCCGACTGCGTGCAGTGCGGCGAGCCCACCGAGTACCCCGCCGCGCGCCCCGGAGCGACGCTGTGCCCCGTCTGCGAATGGCAGGAGGCCCAGCGCACCGCCTGCTCCGGCTAGCGACCGCCCACCGGGCACCCAGGCGGGGCCGGGTACGGGTGCCCTGGCCGGGGCCGCGCACCGGGTGCCCCGGCGGGACCGGCGCGCCGACTGCCTCGGCCGGGGCCGCGCACCGCCTGCCCCCGCCGGGACCGCGCACGGGCCGCTCGGCCCTGTCCCGGCGGAGCTTCGCGTGCCCGCGACGCCTGGCACGGCGCCCCGCCACGCAGCTCCGCCGGACCGGCACTCCGCCGGACAGGCGCTAATGGCGCCAGGGCCCCGTCACGGCGAACGTCGTGCCCGGGGTGTAGCAGTTCACGTACATCGTGCGGCGGTCCGGTGCGAAGGTGACGCCCGCGAACTCACCCCATTCCGGCTCCTCCGGTGTGCCGCCCGCCGCGGCAGCGGCTGATGTCAGGGCCTGGCGGTTCCGTGCCATCGCGTAGACCTCGCCGCGCCGGGTCACCCCGAAGACATGCTGCGCGCCGTTGCCGTCCTCGCAGACCATCAGGCCGCCGCTGGGTGCGAGCGTGATGTTGTCGGGGGACTCGCCGGGGAGCTGGACATCCGTCTCGGGCCCGAAGACGATCACCAGTGTGAGGCGCCTTCGGTCAGGGTCGTAGCGCCAGATCTGGCCGAAGTGGTCGGCCGCCGAGCCGTCCGCGCTCTTGGCGAAGCTGGAGACGAAGTAGACCGACGTACCGCCCCAGTAGCACCCCTCCAGCTTCTGGGCGTGGGTGATGCCTCCGGGGCCGAAGTCCTGGAAGCGGATGGGGGTTTGGCGGGCGAGCGGGTCGGGGACGTCCACCCACTCGACGTGGTCGAAGGTGGTGCCCGGCTCCTGGATGGTGGACAGGTCGGGCACCCCCGGCACCCGCAGCGCCTGAAGCTCCCCGCCCGCGCGCAGCGAGCCGATGCCGCCGAGCGGCTTCTTCGGCCGGAAGCGGTAGAAGAGCCCGAAGGGCTTCTCGAAGGCGTCCTCGGTCTCGTAGACGACACCGCTGCGCGGATCGACCGCGATGGCCTCGTGCTGGAAGCGGCCCATGGCGGTGAGCGGCACGGCGCCAGTGCGGCGCGGATCGTAGGGGTCGACCTCGAAGATGAAGCCGTGGTCCTTGGTGTAGCCGTTCGTACCGGCCCGGTCCTCGGTTTCCTCGCAGGTCAGCCAGGTGTGCCAGGGGGTGGGGCCGCCCGCGCAGTTGACCGCGGTGCCCGCGATGGCCACCCGCTCGGACAGTACGTGGTTGCCCGAGTCGAGCTCCAGGGCGGTGCAGCCGCCCAGGCCCATCGGGTCGTAGGTGAGGCCGGTCACGGCGGGGACCCGGATCGCGGCGTCCTTACGGTTCTCATGGTTGCGGACCAGATGCGTACGGCCGTGGCGGCCGCCGGCGCGGCCCGGGAAGGCGGCCATGCCGTCGCAGTGGCTGGGGACCTTGCCCTCGCCGGAGCGGAGCTCGTCGCCCTCGCGCGAGAGCACCCGGTAGCGGAATCCCTCCGGGAGGTCGAGCAGCCCGTCGGGGTCGGGGACCAGGGGGCCGTAGCCACCCCGGCCGAGTGGTGGGGAAGCCGGTTCGGCGGCCGCGGCCGTCCCGGCGAACAGCTCGGAGACGCTGCCGGTGAAGGCGATCGAGGCGATGGAAGCCCCCAGCGCGCCGGTGCGGCCGAGAAGCTGACGTCGTGTCGCTGACATGCGGTAACTCCCTGCTGGCGGACAGAGAAGATGACCGGACGTGTGTATCACGCGCGCGGGCGCGCGGGAACCATTCGATCAGCGATGCGCGTCATTTGATCAGCGATGCGCGGGAACCCTCTGTTCCACGCGGCACGGCCGGCGAGTGAGCCGAAGGGGCGCGTCGGTGTCGAAAGGGAGAGCGCGCGCAGGGCCCGAGGAACGACTGCCCGAGCACGGTCGACCGTCGACACCGGCTGAAGCGCCCCGGCGGGAGCACCTCCCAGCGGTAGCTGGGGGGAGAACCGAGCCCTAAAAAGAAGGTGCCAGTCCCTTCGCATCGCGGGCGAGGGCGGTGAGCCGCGATATCGCCCGGAAGTACTTCTTCCGGTAGCCGCCGCGCAGCATCTCCTCGCTGAAGAGCTGGTCGAACGGCACCCCGGAGGCCAGCACCGGCACCTCGCGGTCGTAGAGCCGGTCCGCCAGCACCACCAGCCGCAGCGCGGTCGACTGGTCGGGGACCGGGGCGACCCCGGTCAGGCAGACGGCCTGGACGCCGTCGCACATCGCGCCGTAGCGGCTCGGGTGCACCTGGGACAGGTGGTCCAGCAGGGCGGGGAAGTCGTCCAGGGAGGCGCCGGGGACGCGGTGCGCGGCCCGGGTGACCGTCTCGTCGGAGTGCGGGGCCGGGGCCGCGGGCAGACCGCGGTGGCGGTAGTCCTCGCCGTCGATGCGCAGCGTACGGAAGTGGGCGGACAGACCCTGTATCTCGCGCAGGAAGTCGGCCGCGGCGAACCGGCCCTCGCCCAGCTTGCCGGGCAGTGTGTTGGACGTCGCGGCGAGCGCCACACCCGCCTCGACCAGCTTCCCCAGCAGCGTGGAGACCAGGACGGTGTCGCCCGGGTCGTCCAGCTCGAACTCGTCGATGCACAGCAGCCGGTGGCCGCTCAGGGTCTTCACGGTCTGCTGGAAGCCGAGCGCGCCGACCAGGTTCGTCAGCTCCACGAAGGTGCCGAACGCCTTCAACTCGGGGGCGGCCGGGGTGGCGTGCCACAGGGAGGCCAGCAGATGGGTCTTGCCGACGCCGTAGCCGCCGTCGAGATACATCCCGCGCGGGCCGCCGCCCGCGGCGGGCTTGGCCTCCCGGCGGAACCAGTGCCTGCGGCGCCCGCCCTTCGCGTCCGCGCCGCCGCCGAGCCGTGCGGCGAAGGCTCTCAGCGCCTCGACCGCCTCAGCCTGGCTGGGCTGGCCGGGGTCGGTGAGGTAGTTGTCGAAGCTCACGGTGGCGAAGCGGGGCGGCGGCACCATCTCGGCGACCAGACGCTCCGCCGGAACCTGCGGTGCACGGGCGGTGAGGGCTGCGGGGGCTTCGGCGGCTATGCGGCCTGCCGAGCCGGATGCGGTGGTTGGTGCGGACACGGATATCCAGGGTAGTCGTTCTTCACCCGACCACTGTCCGAGAGGGAGGCATGTCACACTGCGGCCTATGCGACGCCTGTTCCCCCTGCCTGTCCCCGCACCTGCCGAAACATCTGCCGAAACGCCTGCCGAAACCTCCGCCGCGACACCTGCGGGCATTTCCGCCGTAACGCCCGCCGAGGACCGCGAATGGGCGCTTGACGAACTGGCCGACGCCTACGCGTATCCGGAGCCTCCGCACGGCCCCTCCGGCGCCTATCTGCGGGCCAACATGGTGTCCTCGCTGGACGGGGCGGCCCATCACGACGGCCGGTCGAAGCCCCTGTCCTCCGACGCGGACATGCGGATCTTCGGGGTGCTGCGCGGGCTCGCCGACGCCGTCGTCGTGGGCGCGGAGACCGTGCGCCGCGAGGGCTACCGCCCGGCGCGCGCCCGGGAGGCGTTCGCCGAGCGGCGGGCGGCGCTCGGCCAGCCGCCCGCGCCCGCGATCGCCGTCGTGAGCGCCAGCCTGGACCTGGACTTCTCGCGGCCGCTGTTCACCGAGCCGCTGGTGCCGACGATCGTGATCACGGGCGCGACGGCGGCGGAGGAGCGGATCGAGGCGGCCCGCGCGGCGGGGGCCGAGGTGGTCTTCGCCGGGGCGGGGCCGTCCGGGCGGGTGGACGCGGCGGCGGTCGTGGCCGCGCTCGCGGAGCTCGGGCACACCCGGCTGCTCACCGAGGGCGGCCCCACGCTGCTGGCGGAGTTCGCGGCGGCCGGAGTGCTGGACGAGCTGTGTCTGGCGGTGGCCCCCCTGGTCACCGCCGGGGACGCGAAGCGGATCATGAACGGCCCCGTGCTGGGGGAACCGGAACGCTTCACTCTCGCTTCCGTTCTGGAGGAAGCCGGGTTTCTTTTCACCCGCTACCGTCGGATTTACCAATAACTTATAAAAACGTCCGTAAACCCGCGAAGAGGATCGCGAAGGAGAAGGGCATCCGCCGTGTTCACGAGCGTATTGATGATTGAGAAGCCCCTGACCCCCGCCGACGTGGAATTCGTCACCACCCTGCACGGCGATGACCCGGTCTCCTTCGTCGTCCTGATGCAGCCCAGGGGGAGCAAGGACCGGCTGCTGCGCGCGATCGACGACATCGCCCTCGGCGAGCTGGAGCAGGCCGCCCAGGAGGGGGAGGAGCCGGAGGGCAGGGAGGCGCTGGAGCCCGCCGAGCGGGCGCTGGCCCACTCGGTGGCGGCGCTCGAGGCGGCCGGGAGCCGGGCCCGGGGCCATGTCGTCCAGCGCCATCCGCTGGAGGTGCTGCGCGGGGTGGTGGAGGAGACCCGGGCCGATGAGGTGATCGTGCTCACCGCCCCGCACTTCGTGGAGGAGTTCTTCCACCGGGACTGGGCCTCGCGGGCGCGCCACAAGGTGGGGGTCCCGGTGCTGAAGCTCTTCTCGCACGCGGTGGACGAGGACCAGCCCACGGCCGGCGGCTGAGCCCCAGCCCCCGTCCCAGCCCCGGTCCCGGCGGCCATCGGCTGAGCCCCGGTCCCGACCCCGGCCCCGGTCCCCGCGGCCATCGGCGGGGGTGGACCGCCGGGGGTGCGAGAATCGGGCCGACAGCTCACACCGCGAACCAGGGGAGACCCGTACATGGCACCGGCCGGCACCGCCTCCGACACGCTGGATCGACCGCACTTCATCGGCATCGGCGGCGCCGGGATGTCGGGCGTGGCCAAGGTCCTCGCCATGCGCGGCGCGCGGGTCTCGGGCAGCGACACCAAGGACTCGCCGATCGTCGGGGCGCTGCGTGAGCTCGGCGCCACGGTGCACATCGGCCACTCCGCCGAGAACCTCGCCGCCGACGCCACCAGCGTCGTCGTCTCCAGCGCCATCCGCGACGACAACCTCGAGCTGGTCACGGCGCGGGAGCGCGGCATCCCGGTGGTGCACCGCTCCGACGCGCTCGCCGCGCTGATGGACGGCTCCCGGCCGATCGCGGTCGCGGGCACCCACGGCAAGACGACCACGACCTCAATGCTGGCCGTCTCGCTGCGCACCCTCGGCCTGGACCCGTCCTACGTCATCGGCGGCGATCTGGACGCCCCCGGCTCCAGCGCCCTCCACGGCGACGGCGAGATCTTCGTCGCCGAGGCCGACGAGAGCGACCGCAGCTTCCACAAGTACGCGCCCGAGGTGGCGATCATCCTCAATGTGGAGCTCGACCACCACGCCAACTACGCCTCGATGGACGAGATCTACGAGTCGTACCAGACGTTCGTCGGCCGGGTCCGGCCCGGCGGCGCGCTGGTGATCTCCGCCGACCACCCCGGCGCCCGTGAGCTGACCACCCGGGTCAGCGGGCGCGACGGGCTGCGGGTGCTCACCTACGGCGAGGACGCGAGCGCGGACGTGAGGGTCCTGGCCATCCAGCCGCACGGGCTGACCAGCGAGGTCACCGTACGGCTCGCGGAGTCCCTGGGGGGCGCGGAGCTCACCTTCACCGTCTCCGTCCCCGGCCGCCACTACGCGCTCAACGCCGTGGCCGCCCTCACCGCGGGCGCCGCCCTCGACGTCCCGGCCGCCGAGCTGGCCCCCGCCCTCGCCTCGTACACGGGCGTCAAGCGGCGGCTCCAGCTCAAGGGCACCGCGGCCGGGGTGCAGGTGATCGACTCCTACGCCCACCACCCCACCGAGATCGCCGCGGACCTCGAGGCGATCCGCGGCGGCGCCGGGGACGGCCGGGTGCTGGTGGTCTTCCAGCCGCATCTGTTCAGCCGCACCCAGGAGCTGGGCACCGAGATGGGCGAGGCGCTCGCGCTTGCCGACGCCTCCGTGGTCCTGGACATCTACCCCGCCCGCGAGGACCCGGTCCCCGGCGTCACCAGCGCCCTGATCATCGACGCCGCGGCCCGCCACGGGGCGGATGTGACCGCCGAGCACGACCGGGACGCGGTGCCCGAGCTGATCGCCGGAATGACGAAGCCCGGTGACCTTGTTCTCACCATGGGCGCCGGCGATGTGACCGACCTCGGTCCGGAGATCCTCGCCCGCCTGCAGAGTCCGGAGAACTGAGGAGGTCCGTCCCCATGGCGTACGAGATCGACAAGCCGGAGGAGCAGTGGCGCGCGGAGCTGACCCCGCAGGAGTACCACGTGCTGCGGGAGGCCGGTACCGAGCGTGCCTTCACCGGTGAGTACACCGACAGCAAGACGGTCGGCGTCTACTCCTGCCGGGCGTGCGGGGCGGAGCTCTTCCGCTCGGAGACGAAGTTCGAGAGCCACTGCGGCTGGCCGTCGTTCTACGACCCGGCGGACAGCTCGGCCGTAGAACTGCTCGAGGACCGCTCGCACGGGATGGTCCGCACCGAGGTGCGGTGTGCCCGCTGCGGTTCCCACCTGGGCCATGTCTTCTCGGGCGAGGGCTACCCCACCCCGACCGACCAGCGGTACTGCATCAACTCCATCTCGCTGCGGCTGAGCCCCGAGGAGAGCTGACGCCCGAGGAGAGCTGACGCCCGAGGAGAGCTGACGCCCGAGGAGAGGCTCAGGCGTCTCGGCCCGGGCCTCGGGCTCCTCATCGTGAGCCGCAGCGCAGCACGGCGGCGGTCTCGGGCGGCAGCCTCAGCATGCCGTCCGGACCCGGCGGCTCGATCCGCCGCCAGGCGGCCACCACCTCGGTGACCTCGCCGGTACGGGGCCCGAGCCAGGTCTTGACCGGCCGGTCGCCCGGGTTGAGCAGGACCCGCAGCGGGCCGCGCTGAAAGCTGAAGCAGCCGTCCGAACCGGAGGACAGGCCGGTGTACGACCAGGTGGGGTCGGTCAGGGCCGGTTCGGCGCGGCGCAGTGCGATCAGCCGGCGGTACCAGTCGAGCAGCGCCCGGTGCGGCTCCCGCTCCGGCTCCCGCCAGTCGAGGCAGGACCGCAGCCGGGTGGCCGGGTCCTGGGGGTCGGGCACGTCGCCCTCCGCCCAGCCGTGGGCGGCGAACTCCCGGCGGCGGCCGGACCGCACCGCCTCGGCCAGCTCGGGATCCTGGTGGTCGGTGAAGTACTGCCAGGGTGTGCGGGCGCCCCACTCCTCGCCCATGAAGAGCATGGGGGTGAAGGGCGCGCACAGCACCACGGCCGCCGCGCAGGCCAGCAGCCCGGGGGAGAGCCGGGCGGAGAGCCGGTCGCCGACCGCGCGGTTGCCCACCTGGTCATGGGTCTGGGCGTAGCCGAGCAGCCGGTGCGCGGGGGTGGTGTGGGTGTTCAGCGGACTGCCGTGGCGGCGGCCCCGGAACGCCGAGTGGGTGCCGTCGTGGAAGAAACCGCCCATCAGCGTCTTGACCAGGGCCCCGGGCCCCTCGGCGGCGAAGTCGGCGTAGTAGCCCTGCCGCTCACCGGTGAGGAAGGTGTGCAGGGCGTGATGGAAGTCGTCGTTCCACTGCGCGTGCAGACCGTGGCCGCCCGCCTCGCGCGGGGCGGTGGTGCGCGGATCGTTGAGATCGGACTCGCCGATGAGGAACAGCGGACGGCCGGTGCGGGCGGCCAGCGCGTCCACGGCGGCCGACAGCTCGGCCAGGAAGTGCCGGGCCCGGGTGTCGCGCAGGGCGTGCACCGCGTCCAGCCGCAGCCCGTCGAGGCGGAAGTCGCGCAGCCAGGCGAGCGCGCTGCCGATGAAGTACGCGCGCACCTCGTCGGAGCCGGGCGCGTCGAGGTTGACCGCCGCGCCCCAGGGGGTGTGGTGGGTGTCGGTGAAGTACGGGCCGAAGGCCGGGAGGTGGTTCCCGGAGGGGCCCAGATGGTTGTGGACCACATCGAGGACCACGCCGAGGCCGTGCCCGTGCGCGGCGTCCACGAAGCGCGCCAGCCCCTCCGGCCCGCCGTACGGCTCGTGCACCGCCCAGGGCGCCACGCCGTCGTACCCCCAGCCATGGATCCCGGGGAACGGGCAGACGGGCATCAGCTGCACATGCGTGATGCCCAGCTCGGCCAGGTGCGGCAGCCGTTCAGCCGCCGCGTCGAAGGTGCCCTCATGGGTGAAGGTGCCGATGTGCAGCTCGTAGAGGACCGCGCCCGGCAGCGGCCGCCCGAACCACTCCCGCTCCCAGCGGAAGCGGGAGTGGTCGACCACCGCGCTCAGCCCCTCCGGGCCGTCCGGCTGGCGGCGGGAGCGCGGATCGGGGAGCGATGGGCCGTCGTCGAGCGCGAAGCCGTACCGCGTGCCGGGCCCGGCCTCGGCCTCGGCCCGCCACCACCCCGGGCGGCCCGGGTCGGGTTCCATGGGGCGGTCCCGCCCGTCCACATGGAGCCCGACCCGCTCGGCGTGCGGCGCCCACACCTCGAACAGCACTGGCGTCTCCTCACCTCGACCTGGCTGCGGTCCTCGACCATGCTGCGGGACGCGGCGCCGGCGGCGCAGCAGGGCGACATCGGTCAGCGGGTCGACATCGGTCAGACGAGGTCGATGCGCTCCTGGGTGATGGGATACCCCGCCCTGGCGAAGTGCGCGGCCATGGGCAGGTTGGGCTGGTCCGTCGCCGCCGCGATCTTCGTGGCCCCCCGTTCCACCAGATCGTGGGTGCACTCCACGAGCAGGTCGTACGCGTAGCCGTGACCGCGCTGCTCGGCGACGACCCCGATATAGCCCACGCACGGGCCGTTGGGGTTGTGCGCGGGCACCTGGATGCCGACCAGCTCCCCCTCGGGCGTCCACGCCAGCCGCCACCACTCGCGCGGCGACGGGCACCAGGAGAGGAAGTCCATGAGCTCCCGCACCGCGGCGTCGACACCTTCTCGTTCGATGGCGCGCCGGTCGTGGGCGTCGAGCGAGCCCGGCATGATGCGGCGCAGCACGTCCTCGATCACCGCGTCGTCGGGCTCCGGCCGGAACTCAAGACGCCCCGGGCGGGCGGGCAGTCCGCACTCCGGCGTCCACTCATAGCGGTAGCGCTCGACCAGGGGCTCGAGCCCGGCCGCCACGGCGGCGTCGACACGGGCCTGGGCGGCGGCCCGCACCTCGGGCCGGTCGCGCCAGCCGGGCGGGGCCAGCAGGCTGTACTCGGTGCGCAGCGGTGCGGTGCGCAGCAGTTCGGCGGCCGCGTCGGCCTCGCCCTCGGCGAAGTCGAACCAGTCCAGGGCGATGGGCGCGGAGTCCTCCGGCCCGGCCCACCACGCGGCACGGGCCACGACCCGCCCCTCGCGCAGCGCCACCCAGGTCCAGTCGGGGCGGTACTCGCCGCCCTGGCCGACGGTGGCGTAGGTGTGGCCGAGGGTGCCCCGGCCGACGAGCGCGGGGACGTGCAGATCGTGGAACAGATGGGCGTCGCCCTCGGTGAGGGGACGGATGACCAGATCGGTCATGGGATTCCTTCCAGGAGAGTGATGCGCTCCCGGTCGGATGCCTGATCGGCGGATGCGTGATCAGACGCGGATACGCCCGGGGGACAGGGGGCGGGAGCGCGGAGGTGTCGTGATGTCCATTGCTCTCGCCTCCTTCCTCGATCAAGGGCGTGCCCGCACTCTAGCCACGCCCCCGCCTCCGCGTCCACGCCTTTTAGGGGGTTCCCAAGATTCTTTCGATGGGGACAACCTCCGCCTCCCACGCCCGGTCGAACCCCTTGCGTCACAAGGGCGCGTTATCCGGAATCGACCCATGGAGGTTGGACATGCGACGGTGGGGAACCGCGATCGCGGCGATCGTGCTGGCAGGCGCCGGGCTGGCGGGGACGGCCGGGGTCGCGCAGGCCGTCGGCACGAGCCAGGTGGCGGCGTGCGCGACCGCCTGGGGCAGCCTCGACAAGACGGAGCCGTCCCTCAGCGGGAAGCCGCTGGAGAACATCAGAACCGGTCAGAACGAGTGTTACGACCGCATGGTCTTCGACATCAGGGGTGCGACGGCCGCCGACCGGATCGGCTACCGCGTCGGCTACGTCGAGACCCTGAACCAGGCCGGTACCGGTGATCCGATCCCGGTCGGCGGCGGGGCGATCCTGGAGATCAAGGTGGGCGCGTCCAGCTACGACTACGAGGCGGGCGAGAGCACGTACCCGGGCAAGGCCCGACAGCCGCTGCCGGGGGTGGACGTCTCGGGCTACAAGACCTTCCGGGACACCCGCTACGCCAGCAGCTTCGAGGGGGAGACCCAGGTCGGGCTCGGGGTGCGGGCGCGGCTGCCGTTCCGCGTCTTCCAGTCGGACGGCCATCTGGTCGTGGACGTCGCCCACTCCTGGAACGAGGCGAGCTGAGCGGGGCCGGTCTGCCGCCCGCGAGGGGGAAGGAGCGGCAGACCGGCGCGCGGGATGAGGTGCACCTGACAGATCAATGAGCGGGTCGGAGCACCTGCGTGGACCGGTGTGAGACGCAGACTAGTGCACCATGCAGATCGGCGCGGCCGTTGTGTCCGGAGAGCCGCCGCCGGCCGTATAGCCGAAGGTCGTCGAGGCCCCGGTGGCCAGTGAACCGTTCCAGTCGGCGTTGGTCACCGAGGCCGAGGCGCCGGTGGTGGTCAGCTTGCCGTTCCAGACGCTGTCGATCCGCTGTCCGGACGGCACCGTCCAGTCGACCATCCACGAGGAGATGGGCGTGGCACCGGAATTGGAGACCGTCACCTCGGTCTGGTAGCCGCCGTTCCAGGTGCTGGTCACCTTCTGGGTGGCGGCACAGGAGGCCGTCGGCGGGTTGCCCGGCGGGTCCGTGGGGTCGCTGCCACCGCCGCCGCTGCCGACGCCCGGGACCGTCACCTCGCCGTTGCCGCCGTCGAAGACCACGTCGGAGCAGCTGTAGAAGGTCTCCTGGCTGTCCGAGCGCGTCCACACGGTGTAGATGATGTGGCGCCCGCTCTTGCCGGAGGGCAGATTGGCCGTCCAGGTGTACTTGCCGTCCACCGTTCCGACCTGACCGGACAGCGGCGGGTTCGTCACCGTGTTGAACGGCTGGTCCTCCAGGTCGTTCCAGGTGAGCGGCTTGGTCGGGTCGATGGGGCTCTTGGTGACATAGCTGCGGAACGACCCGGGGTGCGCGGCCCAGGCGTTGTACGAGAACTGCATCGACTTGCCGGACGTCAGATGGGTCACCGGCCAGTCCTTGCTGCCCAGGTCGAAGCCGGAGAAGTCATAGACGGTGGCCGCGCCGCTGCACAGCTTGCCGTCCGGGATGAACCCCTTGGTGCGGCCCGCGCCGTCCGAGCGGAGCACCGCGAACCAGTTGTAGAAGGGCGTCGCGCCGCTCTTGTCGTACGCGGCCTTGCACGCCGGGTTGGTCGGCTTGACCTCACCGGTCGAGGACAGGCTGTACTTCCAGCAGAGGTAGGTGCGGCTGCCCGGCGCCATCGGGGCGCCGTGTGCGGAGGCGCTGCCGCCGGAGAAGAAGACGAGGCCCAGGGCGGGCAGGACCGAGAGCAGGACCAGCAGTACGGACCTGCGCGTGCGGGAGCCGCCCGGCGGGCGTGCGGAAGAGGCGAGTGCCAGTGATCGTCGAGGCATTGCGCGTGCTTTCCCTTCGACGTGAACGGGTCAGGAACCGTCGGCGTGGGAGCGCTCCCAATTCTTGGTGAACGTAGCGCGCCCCCGGGCAGCTGTAAATGCTTCAGGACGTGGAGGCCGCAGGCATTCTGGCGGGCCGTCAGGCAGGGCGCTGGGCGAACCGTTCCGGTGGGCCCGGACGGACCGTTCCCATGAGTCCGGTCGGGCCGTTCCGGTGGGCGCGTCAGATCCGGACCAGCAGCGCCACCGGAAGCCGGGACAGCAGCTCATCCAGCGCTGTCGAGCCCTCGGCGGTCCGCCCGGTCAGCAGGTCCCGCCAGCCGCCCGGTGGCAGCGGCAGCCGGGTGGCGCCCCAGCCGCCCGCCTCCGCCAGCCGCCGCGACAGCCGGGTGACCACGGTGACGGCGCCGCCGTGTGCGCTGTCCGTGCCGTCCGTGCCGTCCGTGCCGTCCGTGCCGTCCGTGCCGTCTGTGCTGTCCGTGCCGTCCGTCCGTAAGAAGGCCACGCAGTGCTCGGCGGACGGACCGGAGGCGAGCAGGGGCGTATACGTACTCCCGGGGCCGAACCACCCCGGATGCTCTCGTCGCAGGTTCAGTGCCGCCCGGGTGAGCAGCAGCTTTTCGGCCGACGGGCCGTCCGCCGGTTCGCCGCCCAGCTCGGGCGGGCGGCGGTTGTCCGGGTCGACGAGGGCCGTATAGACGCGCTCGGTGCCCATATAGAGGTCGGGGACGCCCGGCATGGTGAGGTGGAGCAGGGCGGCGCCGAGCGCGTTGGCCCGCGCCGGACCGTCGAGTTCGGCGTCGATCGCGGCCCACACCGACGGGTCGGCCGCGCAGGGCCCGGCTTCCAGGAAGGCGGTCACCTCCGCCTCGTACGCCGCGTTCTGCTCCGTCCACGTCGTCCGCAGCCCCGCCTCGCGCACCGCCTTGAGCACGGCCGGGACCAGCCGTTCGGCGTCCCCGTGGCCTCCGGGGCCCAGCGCGAGCGCGGTCTGCCAGGCCGTCCAGGCCAGATGGGGATCGGAGGCGGGGGCGGTGGCCGAGCGAGTCAGCTCCTCCACCGTCCGCCCCCACCAGCCCGGGCCTTCGGTGAGCGCCGCGAGCCGGGCCCGGGCGTCCGCGCTGCGCTTGGTGTCATGCGTGGAGAGCACCGTGCCCGTGGCGGGCCAGTCCCTCAGGCGCCGGGCCGAGAAGGCGTGGAACTCCTCCGGGGCCACGGCCGGCCGGCCCGGATCGCCGCCCACCTCGGCGGCCGACAGCAGCGGGGCGTAACGGTAGAAGGCGGTGTCCTCGACCGACTTGGCGCGCAGCGCGGCCGCAGTCTGAGCGAAGCGGGCGCAGAAGTCGCGGTGGTCCGGGCCGTCCCCGAGCCCGCCCAGCGCCGCGTCCCGCACCACCCGCAGCACCTGGGCCTCCTGCGCTACCGTGAACGCCTCGCGGGCGTCCGCCGCCGCCGAGCGCAGCATCACCGCGTCGGCGTCCGTCGCGGGCGGGCCGCCCACGGCGGCGTACGGACGGTAGACCGGCAGCCGCACCAGCAGCTCCCGGATCGCCGTGCGCAGCGCCCAGGGCGCGTGGTCGCGCAGCCGGGGATCGGCCGCGCAGATCCGGGAGGCGGTGCGCGTCAGCCGTTCCACCTCGGCGGCCAGCTCATGCGTGACCACCTCATGGGCGGCGCGGCGGACCGTCGCGGCCCAGTCGCCGCCCAGGTCGGCCGGGGGAGCGGCGAAGGCGCGGTAGAGAGCGGTCAGCTTCTCCAGGCCGTCCGGGTCCACGAAGAGCCCGTCGATGTGGTGCAGCGCGTCATAGCCGGTGGTCCCGGCGACCGGCCAGGCGGCGGGCAGCCGCTCGTCCCGGGCGAGGATCTTCTCGACCACCGTCCACCGGCCGCCGTCTCCCGTCGCCGCCCGCACCGCCCCGTCCAGCCGCCGCACATAGCCCTCCGGGTCGGCGAGCCCGTCCGGGTGGTCGATCCGCAGCCCGTCCACGACCCCGTCCCGCACCAGCTCCAGCAGCGTGGCATGGGTCGCGGCGAACACCTCCGGGTCCTCCACCCGCACCGCGATCAGCTCGGAGATGGTGAAGAACCGCCGGTAGTTGAGCTCGGTGCGGGCCAGCCGCCACCAGCCGAGCCGGTACCACTGGGCGTCCAGCAGCTCGGCGAGCGACAGCCCCTCGGTGCCGGGCCGCAGCGGGAAGGCGTGGTCGTAGTAGCGCAGCGTCCCGTCCTCGACCCGCAGCCGCTCCCACTCCTCGCCGAGCGGACCGCCGAGCACCGGCAGCAGCACCTTGCCGCCGTGGGTCCGCCAGTCGATGTCGAACCACCGCGCGTACGGCGACTCCGGGCCCTCCCGCAGCACCCCCCACAGCGGGGCGTTGAGCCACTCGGGGGCGGGGGCGGCCATATGGTTCGGGACGATGTCGACGATCAGCCCGAGGCCGTGCGCCCGCGCCGTACGGGCGAGCGCGCGCAGGCCCTCCGCGCCGCCCAGTTCGGCCCGGACGGCGGAGTGGTCCACCACGTCATAGCCGTGGGTGGAGCCGGGCACCGCTTCCAGCACGGGGGACAGATGCAGATGGGAGACGCCGAGCGAGGCCAGATACGGCACCGCTCGCTCCGCCGCGGCGAAGGGGAAGGCGGGCTGGAGCTGGAGGCGGTAGGTGGCGGTGGGTGTGCCGGGGGCAGCCGTCATATGAACGTACGTACCCACCGGGCGCGCCCCACCACAAAAAGGACATCTACTTGAGGGTTTCGATGACCCTTCGGGGTGAAGGCGTCAACAGGACGATGGGGTCGTTGGAGGAGTGGGAAGCGGCTGCTCGAGTGCGGGCGACGCCCGGGCCGCCCGGCACCTCTTGCGGATATATATCGAGCATCGATATATTCTCGATGCATGACGCGAAAGAATCCGTCTCTGACAGAGCCGCAGTTCTTCATCCTCGCCGCGCTCATGGACGGGCCGTTGCACGGCTACGGCATCATCAAGGCCGCCGAGACGGCCACGGACGGGCGGCTCCGGATCGCCGTCGGCACGCTCTACGGCGCGCTGGAGCGGATGGAACGGGCCGGGCTGGTGGCCACCGACCACGAGGAGATGGTGGACGGGCGGGCGCGGCGGTACTACCGGCTGACCGAGGACGGCACCGAGTTGCTCGGCCAGGAGGCGCTGCGGATGCAGCAGGCGGCGGCTTTCGTCATCGGACGCTCACGGAATCGTGGGGTGGCGGAGGCATGAACCGTCTCCTGCTCGCGGCCTACCCCGCGTCCTACCGTTCCCGGCAGGGAGACGAGTTGCTGGCCTGTCTGGACGAGGCGTATCCCGGCCGCGCCTGGCCTCCGCCACGGGAGATCGTGCCGTTGGTGCGCGGCGGGTTGGGGGCCCGCGCCCGTGCCGTCGTGGACGACACGGCACGGCCGTGGTGGCTGGACGGCGTTCATCTGGCGGCCCTCGCCCTCGCCGTGCTGGCACTCGTGCCGTACCTCCAGGACGTATGGCACTGGACCCTGCACATCGATCCCGGCCAGCAGGCCATCTCGTTCCACTTCTCCGGCTGGTACCCGTGGGCGGAAGGGCCCGGCACGAAGACGCGACTGCTGCCCTACGGGCTGCTGCCGCTGGTCTGCCTGGTCGCCCTGCTGCGCGGCAAGGCGTGGATCGCGCTGCCGGCCGCGGTGGCGATGGTCTACGCCGGTGCCACTTTCCGCAGCTCCACCCTCTTCGGCCACGAAGGCAAGTACGGGCTGGGCTACTACGGGCTGGGCTCCCCGATCACGGCCCATGACCTGGCGCTGTCGGTGACGCTGTGCATCGCGTGCGCCGTGCTGGCGGTCTGTCGTACTGGCCGGCTGCGGCGTCACTCGTTCCGCTGGCTGGTGCCCGTGGTGCTCGCCATGTTCGTGGCCGGGAGCCTCCAGCTGACCGCTGTCAGTCCGGCCTTCCAGCGCGGCCTGTTCACCCTCGAAGTCGCCGCGGTGATCGCCGCGTGGGCGGCGACGGGCGCCACCGGCGACCGCCGGTGGCTGATTCCCGTCGCGGCCGTCGCGTTCATCCGCACGCAGGCGATCGTCGCCCGGCCGGACGGGTTCATGAATTCCCTGCCGACGCTGGTGGTCCTCGTCCTCCTGATCGCGCCTCTTCCGGCTCTGGCGATCGCCGCTCACCGCAGGCGGGTCCATCCGCTCGCCGGATAGCGGACCAGCACCACGCACGAGGCACACGAAGAAGGAAAGCGATGACTCAATACGACAGCTCGACCCTGCCCACACACCGCCCGGACACCTCCGGCCAGACCCCGGAAGTCCGCACCGTATCCGGCCCTTCGAGTACAAAACGGCCGTGGATGCCGCCTCTGCTGTACGCCCTTGGACTCCTGGCGATGTACCTGTTCGCCGTCTGCACCCCGGTCGGACAGCGGGCCGAGAACGGGATCTTCAACAGTTCGGAGGCCGGCTCGCTGGATGCGTGGATCTACCCCTTGTCGGGATCGGAGTTGGACTCGACGCCTATGCCGCCGATGGGAGAGAGCGCCGAGCCCACTCTGATGGTGGGTCTGGCCGTCCTCGTGGTCCTCGCCCTGGTGGGACGGTACTGGTGGCGGGGGTCCGCGGCGCTCGCAATCGTCGTTCTCACCGCCGGGGGCGGCGAGGTGCTCCACAAGGTCCTGCCCCGCCCCGACCTGGTGAACGCCCCCGAGAATCTCGTCTTCCAGGGCTTCCCCAGCGGGCACGCGACCGTCCCCGCCGCGCTGACCCTCGCCGCCGTCCTCGTCGTCGCTCCCCGCATCCGGCCCTACGTCGCCGCGATCGGTGTGCTGTGGCTCGCCTGCGTCGCCTCCGCCTCCGCCACCATGGGCGGCCACCGGCCCAGCGACGTGCTCGGGGCCACCCTGATCGCCTGCACCTGCTCCGCCCTCGCGACCTGGCTGGTGCCGCTGCTGCCGCGCGCCGCCGCTCCAGACGTCATGCCGGTCCCCCGTGCGCTGCCCGCCGTCGTCCTGGCTCTGTCGGCGGCCCTCGCCCTCGTCTGCGGCGCACGGGACGACTCCCTCACACGGTCACTGACCTCCGGGGCGACGGGGTTCGTATGCGTGGCCCTGGTCTGGTACGCCGCGGTGATACTGCCCTCGCGGCTCGCGCAGACCGCAGGCCGCGCCCCTCGGCCCAGGCGGGCCCCGGACCTATAAGCAGACACCAGCCCCTAGTGACGTGAGTCGGAGATTCGGTGGCAGTAGGCGGCGACTTTGTCGAGGATCTCGTCGGCTGTCTTCGTCCAGACGAACGGTCGCGGCTGCTCGTTCCAGTCGGCCAGCCATGCCCGGATGTCGCGTTCGAGAGCCTGGACGGAGCGGTGGACGCCGCGCTTGAGCTTCTTCTGTGTGAGTTCGGCGAACCACCGCTCGACCAGGTTCAGCCAGGACGAACTCGTGGGCGTGAAGTGCAGGTGGAAGCGCGGGTGCGCCAGCAGCCACTTCTTGACCTCGGACGTCTTGTGGGTCGCGTAGTTGTCCAGGATCAGGTGCACATCGAGACCCGCCGGAACCTCCTTGTCGAGCCTGGCCAGGAACTTCTTGAACTCCACAGCCCGGTGCCGACGGTGCAGGGAGCCGATGACCTTCCCGGTCGCCACTTCCAAAGCGGCGAACAAGGTGGTGGTACCGGCCCGGACGTAGTCGTGGCTGCGACGCTCGGGAACGCCGGGCATCATCGGCAGGACCGGCTGGGAGCGGTCCAGCGCCTGGATCTGCGACTTCTCGTCAACACACAGGACCAGGGCCTTCTCCGGCGGGTCGAGGTAGAGCCCGACCACGTCGCGGACCTTGTCGATGAACAGCGGGTCCGTGGACAGCTTGAACGTCTGCGTGCGGTGCGGGGCCAGGGCAAACGCCCGCCAGATCCGGGAGATGGCCGACTGCGACATTCCCGTGGCCGCGGCCATCGACCTGGTGGACCAGTGGGTTGCGTTCTTCGGGCTCTCTTCCAGCGTCTTGACGATCAGACGCTCGACATCGGCATCAGTGATCTTCCGTGGAACGCCGGGCCGCGACTCATCGGACAAGCCGTCCAGGCCATGTTCCAGGAAACGTCGCCGCCAGGTGCGGACTGTGTCCGGGGCGACCCGCAGCCGGCGCGACACCTCCATGATCGAGTGGCCCTCCGCGCACTCCAGCACGATCCGCGACCGCTGAGCCAACGCCTGGGCCGTCGTGCGACGACGCACCCACCCCTCCAGCACCGCCCGCTGGGCATCAGTCAGTGACAGCGGTGGAATCTTCGGACCCGGACGGCTCATACCGAACTAACGACGAATCTCCGACTCAGGTCACTAGGCCGGCCGTTGCAGCACCATCAGGCTGCGGTCCACCAGGGTCAGCCGGTCGCCCGCCGCCACCTTCGATCCGCCGCCCGGCTCCACGCCCTCCGCCACCGCCGTGTCCACGATGACCTGCCACTGCTTGCCGTGGTCGATCGGCACGACGAAGTCCAGCGGCTCGTGATGGGCGTTGAACAGCAGCAGGAACGAGTCATCGGTGATCCGCTCCCCGCGCGCCCCCGGTTCGGAGATCGCGCTGCCGTTGAGGAAGACCGCGAGGGACTTGGCGTGCGCCGCCTGCCAGTCGCGCGGCGTCATCTCCTCTCCCTCATGGGTGAACCAGGCGATGTCCGACAGCTCGTCATGGGTGCCCTCCACCGGCCGCCCGTGGAAGAAGCGGCGGCGCCGGAAGACGGGGTGGTCGCGGCGCAGCCACACCAGCGAGCGGGCGAAGCGCAGCAGCTCCAGCGCCGAGCGGTCCTCCCACTCGCCGTCCTGCGCCTTGGCGTGATCCGGCCAGCGCACCCAGGACACCTCGTTGTCCTGGCAGTACGCGTTGTTGTTGCCGCCCTGGGTGCGCCCGAACTCATCGCCGTGGCTGAGCATCGGCACGCCCTGGGAGAGCATCAGGGTGGCGATGAAGTTGCGCATCTGGCGCTCGCGCAGCGTCCGCACCGCCGGATCGTCGGTCTCGCCCTCGACCCCGCAGTTCCAGGACCGGTTGTAGCTCTCGCCGTCCTGGTTGGACTCGCCGTTGGCCTCGTTGTGCTTCTCGTCGTAGCTCACCAGGTCGCGCAGGGTGAAGCCGTCATGGCAGGTGACGAAGTTGACCGAGGCCAGCGGGCGCCGCCCGTCGCCCTGGTAGAGGTCGGAGGAGCCGGTCAGCCGGGAGGCGAACTCGGCCAGCGTCCTCGGCTCACCGCGCCACAGATCCCGCACGGTGTCCCGGAACTTGCCGTTCCACTCGGTCCACAGTGGCGGGAAGTTGCCGACCTGGTAGCCGCCCTCGCCGACGTCCCAGGGCTCGGCGATCAGCTTCACCTGGCTCACCACCGGATCCTGCTGGACCAGGTCGAAGAACGACGACAGCCGGTCCACCTCGTGGAACTGCCGGGCCAGCGTCGCCGCCAGATCGAAGCGGAAGCCGTCCACATGCATCTCGGTCACCCAGTAGCGCAGCGAGTCCATGATCAGCTGGAGCACGTGCGGGGACCGCATCAGCAGGGAGTTCCCGGTGCCGGTGGTGTCCATGTAGTACCGGCGGTCCTCGGTCAGCCGGTAGTACGAGGCGTTGTCCAGGCCCCGGAAGGAGAGCGTGGGGCCCAGGTGGTTGCCCTCGGCCGTGTGGTTGTAGACCACGTCCAGGATGACCTCGATACCCGCCTGGTGCAGCGCCCGGACGGCCGATTTGAACTCCAGCACCTGCTGGCCCCGGTCGCCCCAGGAGGCGTAGGTGTTGTGCGGGGCGAAGAACCCGATGGTGTTGTAGCCCCAGTAGTTGGCCAGCCCGGCGTCGGCCAGCCGGTGGTCGTGGACGAACTGGTGCACGGGCATCAGTTCCAGCGTGGTGACGCCCAGCTCCGTCAGGTGTTCGATGATCGCCGGATGGGCGAGCGCCGCGTAGGTCCCGCGCAGTTCCTCCGGCAGCCGGGGGTGGCGCATGGTCAGCCCCTTGACATGCGCCTCGTAGATGACCGTGCGGTGGTAGTCGGTGCGCGGCGGGCGGTCGTCGCCCCAGTCGAAGTACGGATTGACCACCACCGACGCCATGGTGTGCGGGGCGGAGTCGAGGTCATTGCGCTTGTCGGGCCGCCCGAAGTGGTAGCCGTAGACCTCCTCGCCCCAGTCGATCCGCCCGCTGATCGCCTTGGCGTACGGATCCAGCAACAGCTTGGCGGAATTGCAGCGGTGGCCGAGCTCCGGTTCGTACGGGCCGTGGGCCCGGAAGCCGTAGCGCTGCCCCGGCATGATCCCCGGCAGATAGGCGTGGCGCACGAACGCGTCGGACTCCCGCAGCTCGACCGCCGTCTCCGAGCCGTCGTCGTGCAGGAGGCACAGCTCGATGCGGACAGCGGCCTCGGAGAACACCGCGAAGTTGGTTCCGGCGCCGTCGTAGGTGGCGCCAAGGGGATAAGCCTGTCCCGGCCAGACCTGCATGCGTCGACTCTTCCACTTCTTCTCCGGGTGCCGCGAGCACCCCAGGCACCGGACGGAACCTGACCGACCCTGCATCCTTTCCCAACTGGCCGGAGCCATCCGCTCATTCGACAGAACTTCCTCAGAAGTGAGGCAACCTACGGCCATATCGGTTCGTCCTACCGGGTGACCTGACGCATACGCGTATCCCGCTATGCGGTCTGATGTGACGACAGGGGGGATTGGGGGAGGATGTGCGCAAGGTGATGCACCGCCATCTGGGCAAGGTGGTGGCCGGCGCGGCCGTGGCGATCACCGCCACGGCGGTCATGGTCGGGGTGACGCTCCCGGGGAGCGCGTCCGGCGAGGAGGGCTCGAGTGGGGGACCCCAGAGCTCCTCGGCGGAGCAGGGCCAGGCGGCCCGGCAGCTGCCCGGCGTGGTGGAGGAGGCGCCCGAGCAGGGCAAGACCGGCAGCGGCCGCGATCCGCTGACCGACGACGAGATGAAGCGCGCCCAGAGCCTCGCGGCCGGCCGCGACTTCCGCATGAGCAGTGAGGACGTCAAGGGCGCCAAGGGCCCCGAGCGGCTCTCCACCGACCTCGCGGAGCTGAGCCCCGACGAGGTGGGGGCCGCCGACCCGCCGCGCCGCGCCGAGGTGACGTACTACGACTACAAGGACGACACCTACGTCACCAAGACGGTCGACCTCGGCAGCGGCAAGGTCACCGGCACCGACACCCAGCGCGGGGTGCAGCCGCCGCCCAACCGCGACGAGGTGATGGAGGCCGCGCGGCTGCTGATGGCCGACAAGCTGGGCGAGGGGCTGAAGAAGGACTTCAAGGACGCCACCGGCAAGGCGCTGACCCGCCCGGACCAGCTCACCGTCACCGGCTTCGTCTACCGCGCGGGCGAGGGCAGCAACCCCGGCCCGGCCTCGGTCCAGGACTGCGGCAAGCACCGCTGCGTGCGGCTGTTCACCCGGGTGGTGAACGGCCCCTGGATCGACACCCGGCAGATGGTGATCGACCTGAGCGCCCACAAGGTCGCCAAGCTCGGCTGACCGCCGACGGCTGACGGCCGAAGCGCCCGGCACCGGCGCTTCGCACACCCCTCAACGCTTCATTACAGGAGTCTCCCCATGCCTGACAGCAGGCTCCGCCGCGCCCGTGCCCGGGTCGCGGCGGCCATCGGCGCCTCGGCGCTGCTCGGCACCGTGGCGATCGCCGCCGGGCCGGTCGGCAGCGCCCAGGCGGCCCCGCGGACCGCTGCCGCGGCGGACTGCAGCGCCCCGTACAGAATCGAGCAGAAGCTGGACGGCGGCACCACCTGGCGGATGTGCTGGCACTACGAGAGCAAGGCCGGGCTCGTGCTCGACGACGTCTCGTACCAGCCCAAGGGCGAAAGCGCCCCGATCAAGGTGCTGACCTCGGCCAAGCTGGGCCAGATCCATGTGCCGTACGACGACGGCAGCAATGAGTATGACGACCTCACCGGGCAGGACTTCGCCCAGGGGCTCCAGCAGCTGGACCCGGCCGAATGCCCCGGCGGCACCATCAAGACCGTGCGGGTGCCCGACGCCTGGGACCCCGACCATCCGAATGTGAAGGGCCTGTGCGCCACCACCCGGGCCCGCGGCCACGCCTACCGCATGGGCGAGGGCGGCTTCGGGGGCGAGGAGAGCAAGGTCTACCAGCTCCAGGGCAAGGACCTGCTGCTCTACACCGTCAACCAGGTCGGCTGGTACGAGTACATCACCGAGTGGCGGTTCGCCGGTGACGGCACCATGACCATGCAGGTCGGCGCCACCGGCACGCTCTCCCCGATGGACTACGACGCGGGCGACGGCCGCGGCTGGCCCATCGGCAAGGGCGCCAAGGACTACGCCACCAGCCATGCCCACAACGTCTTCTGGCGGCTGAACTTCGGGCTCGACGGCTCGCCCAAGAGCAAGGTCGAGCAGTACGACTCCAAGACCACCGCGGCCTCGGGGCGGATCCCGAAGACCAAGACCACCCGCACCAAGGTCACCAAGGAGCTGGCGGGCGACGCGGCGGCGGCGCGGTGGTGGCGCGTGGTCAGCTCGGCGGGCAAGAACAAGGACGGCCATCCGCGCAGCTACGAGATCGTTCCCGGCCACACCACCAAGTACCAGGGACGTAGTTTCACCAAACACGACGTCTACTTCACCGAGTACAACAAGTGTGAGCAGTTCGCCAGCAACAATCTGCGCAACTGCGGCGCCGGTGCCGGAAAGAGCGTCGACAGGTGGGTCAATGGCCAGACCCTCAAGCACCCGATCGTGTGGGTCAACATCGGGTTCCATCACATCGCCCGGGATGAGGATCAGGAGCCGATGCCGGTGCACTGGCAGGGCTTCCAGCTCTCCCCGCGCGATGTCACCGCTATGAATCCCCTCACGCCGCCTGCACTGTCCGGACACAACGGCCATACAGAAGAGGCACGTTGACCTGATAGGCAGGACCTGAGTGTCGCACCGCCCCCGCCAGCGCAGTAGTCTGCGGTGATCGTTGGACGGGGGCGGAAGGCGGTGCACAGGTGAGCTCGGGCGGGCTGGAGCTGCCCCCCGGTGACGGAGGTCCCGGGGGTGATGGCTCCACCGACGCACCTCCCGGCGCGGTGTCCCTGGTGCGGCCGATGGAGATCGGAGCGGAACTGGACTGGGGCGCCGAAGCCTGGAGCGAGGTGCGCACGCGCGCACGCCGGGCCGGGCGGGCCTATATCTGGCTCAACCTCGTGGAACAGCGGCTGCGCGCGGTCGTCAGCGCCGTGCTGCGGCCCATCTACGAACCGGTCCACGGCGAGGACTGGGTCATCGCCGCGGCCGGCCCCGCCGGGCAGGAGTGGGTGCAGCGGGCGGTCGCCGTACGGGAGGTCAGCCGGCGCAAGGGCTATCTGCTCGACCCGGCCGACGACAATGTCGTCAGCTTCCTGACCCTGCCGCAGTTGCGGGAGCTCCTCGTCCAGCACTGGCCGTGCTTCGAGCCGTACCTCGACGACCGCCGCGAGGTGGAGCTGGCCCTGGACGAGCTGGAGGTCTCCCGCAATGTGGTCTCCCGCAACCGCGCCCTGTCCGAGACGGTCCTCGCCCAGGCCGAGCGGGCCTCCGCCCGGCTGCTGGAGATCCTCGGCAGCGGCACCGGCTCCCCCTCCGCCGAACGGCTGCCCATCGACGCCGTCGAGGACCTCGTCGGCGACCGCTACGCCGATGTGGTGGGCGTCCATCCCGACCGCGTACGGCTCCAGCGCCAGCTGCCCGCCGAGGACCTCTTCGGCAACGCCCGCCGCCTCGACGCCGTCGGCATCGGGCTCAACCTCCTGGTCCAGAACTACTCGGGCCGCCGGCTGGTCCGGCTGGCCGAATCCGGCTGCCGGGCCCGGCTGCTCTTCCTCAACCCGGCGAGCAGCGCGGTGCGGCGGCGGGAGCGCGAGCTCGGCCTGAAGAAGGGCGAGATGAGCCGCTCGGTGGAGATGAACATCCTCCATATGCGGCGGGTGCGCGCCCGGCTGCGGGACCCGGGCGCGTTCGAGATCCATGTCTTCGACGAGACGCCCCGCTTCACCGCCTACCTGGTCAACGGCGACGGCGCGGACGGCCTCGCGGTCGTCCAGTCGTATCTGCGCAAGGCCCGGGGCATGGAGGCCCCGGTCCTGGTGCTGCGCGGCGGCGGACGGGGCCGCGAGGTCGTCCGCGAGGGCGGCGCCGAGGAGGGCGACGGCGGGCTCTTCGGCACCTACCGCGAGGAGTTCGAGAGCGTCTGGGCGGACTCCCGGCCGGTGTCCTGACCTCAGGAATCGCTGCCCGGGTACGAGCCCGCGCCCCGGTACGGGGGTCGCAGGGCGCGGGCGGCCCAGCGGCCGTCGGTGCGGCTGATGTGCACCGGGTGGTCGAAGCACTTGGTGATGTGGTCCGTGGTCACCACCTCGTCCACCGCGCCCGACGCCAGGCACTCCCCGGTGCGCAGCAGCATGGCGTGGGTGGTACTGGCGGGCAGCTCCTCCAGGTGGTGGGTGACCAGGACCGTGGCCAGTTCGGGGTGGTCCCGGCGCAGGGTGTCCAGGCTCTCCAGGAGCTGCTCACGGGCGGCCAGATCCAGACCGGTGGCCGGTTCGTCGAGCAGCAGCAGCCGGGGGAGGGGCATCAGCGCCCGGGCGATCAGCACCCGGCCGCGCTGGCCCTGCGACAGGGTCGGCCAGCGCGCGTCCAGCTTCCCGCCCATGCCGAGCGTGGTCAGCAGCCGGTCGGCCCGGTCGCGCTGGTCGGGGGTGGGGCGGTGGCGGGGGACCGGCTCCACGGTGTTGGTCAGCCCGGTGAGCACCACGTCCCGCACCCGCAGCGGGGAGCGCAGCGGATGCCGGGGATCCACATGGCCCACGAACGACCGCAGCTCCCGCAGATCCACCCGCCCCAGCGTGCGGCCGAGGACCTCCACCGTGCCGCGCGTGGGGTGCACCAGCGCGCCCGCCAGGCTGAGCAGGGTGGACTTGCCCGCGCCGTTGGAGCCGAGCAGCGCCCAGTGCTCGCCCTGGTGGACGGTGAGCGAGATCGAGCGCAGCAGTGGGGTGCCGTCGCGCACCACATCCACCTCGCGCAGCCTGAGTACGGGGACGGCCGGGGCGGTCACGGGGCCGCCACCTCCTTTTCGCTGGTGTCGCTTTCGAACGCGCTGGTGTGGCTGTGGCTGTCGCTGTCGCTGTCGAAGAGTTCCATGACGGCCTCGAGATGGGAGACCGTGGCCGCGATCGCGGCGTCGGCGTCCCCGCGCGCCAGCCCGTCCAGCAGCTCGGCGTGGGCGCACGACACATCGGGCAGCGCCGGCTCATGGCTGACCATCTCCACCAGCGCCTCGCGCAGCACCGGCAGGACGGAGGTGAACAGGCCGAGCAGCACGGCGTTCCCGGACAGCTCCACCACGGTCCGGTGGAAGGCCAGATCGGCGTCCACGAAGGCGGACGGATCGCCTCCGGCCCGCTCCTCGCGCAGTGCGAGGTGGTCCCGCAGCCGCCCGATGTCCTCGGGGCGGACGCGCCCGGCGGCCAGCCGGGCGGCCTCGACCTCGAGGGCGCGGCGCACCTCGTACACCTCCCGCAGCCGGGCCCGGCGCAGCAGCCGCCGCATATCGCCCTCCCCGGCGGGGGCCGGGGGCCGCGCGGCGTAGGTGCCCGAGCCGTGGCGCACCTCGACCAGCCCGTCATGGGCCAGCAGCCGCACGGCCTCCCGCACCGAGGAGCGGCCGACGCCCAGTTCGGCGGCGAGCGCCACTTCGTTGGGCAGCCGCTCGCCGGGCCGCCAGCGGCCCTCGGCGAGCATCGCGCGCAGGGCGCTCTCGACCCGTGGCACCACGGGTCCGTGCCGCAAGGGTGCCGTCTCCGCCGCCACCGCGCCGCCTCTCCCTGAACGATCATCCGAGGACGGCGGGGACTCTAACACAAAGTCCTCAGACGTCTGAGGACTCGGTCCGGCGCACCGGCCGTTGTCAGTGGTGCATGGGAAGGT
This sequence comes from Streptomyces yongxingensis, assembly GCF_055597465.1. Classification (NCBI taxonomy): domain Bacteria; kingdom Bacillati; phylum Actinomycetota; class Actinomycetes; order Kitasatosporales; family Streptomycetaceae; genus Streptomyces; species Streptomyces yongxingensis. The sequence goes on along the minus strand of NZ_CM145717.1, from coordinate 3,292,850 downwards.
GGTGCACACATGGGGGAAGTACGACAAAGGGAGGGGCGGCCATGGGCTGGCACCGGGGGCTGCTGATCGGATTCGACCTGGAGACGACGGGCACCGATCCGCGGACGGCACGGATCGTGACGGCGGCCGTGGTCGAGGTGAGGGGCGGGGAGCCGGTCGGGCGGCGCGAGTGGCTGGCCGACCCCCAAGTGCCCATCCCTGACGACGCGGTGGCGGTGCACGGGATCAGCGGTGAGCGGGCGGCGGCGGAGGGCAGGCCCGCGCGCGAGGTGGTCGAGGAGGTCGCCGAGGTGCTGGTGGCCCACTGGCGCGCCGGCGCCCCGGTGGTGGCGTACAACGCGGCGTTCGATCTCAGCCTGCTCGCCGCCGAGTTGGGGCGGCACGGGCTGCGCCCGCTGAGCGAGCGGCTGGAGGGCGCGGAGACCGGCCCCGTCGTGGATCCGTACACGATAGACCGCGCCGTCGACCGCTATCGCAAGGGCAAGCGCACGCTGGAGGCCGTCTGCGGGGAGTACGGAGTGGTGCACGACCGCGCGCATGACGCCGGGGCGGACGCGCTGGCGGCGGTGCGGGTCGCCTGCGCGCTCGCCGAGCGGTACGGGGAGGTCGCCGGGCTCGAGCTGTGGGACCTCCACCGCAAGCAGGTGGGGTGGTACGCGCACTGGGCGGCCGACTTCCAGTCCTGGCTGCGCCGCAAGGGCACTCCGGACGCGGTCGTGGACGGCGGCTGGCCGCTGCGGGAGGCGGGGGCGGTGGTGGGGTAGCCGGGGTGGCGGCCGGGCGGGCGGATATCGGAGCGCGCCGCACCGATGAGTTTCCGGCGGCCGGCCGGTCCGTACGGGGGACGGGGCCGGACCAGGGACTCGAGCGAGGAGAAGACGACCGTGACCGACGAACAGACCACCATGATCGATTTCGGACCCACAGCCCAGCGGGTGACGGCGCTGCTCAGCGGCGTCTCGGACGAGCAACTCACCGCGCCCACACCGTGTGGCGCCTACTCCGTGGCAGATCTGCTCGACCACTTCATGGGGCTCGCCCTCGCCATGCGCCACGCCGCCGAGAAGACCACGGGCGCGGCGGGCCCCGCCCCCGGGCAGGGGTCGGCCGACCGGGTGGACCCCGACTGGCGGCAGGAGTTGCCGCGCCGTCTGGACGCGCTGGCCGTGGCCTGGCGCGAGCCGTCCGCCTGGCAGGGCACCACGGAGGCCGGGGGCGTCACCATGCCCGCCCGGATGATGGGCGTCGTGGCGCTGGACGAGCTGGTGATCCACGGCTGGGATCTCGCCCGCGCCACCGGCCAGCCCTACGACTGCGATCCCGGCAGCGTCGAGACCATCATCGGATGGCTGTCGGCGGTCCCGGACGAGGAGCGCCCGAAGGAGCTGTTCGGCCCCAGGGTCCCCGTCCCGGCCGACGCGCCGCCGCTGGACCGCGCGATTGCCTTGAGCGGCCGCGACCCGGGGTGGCGCGCCTGAGGGCGGGCCGCGCGGCGGGTCAGTCGGCGCGGCGCGTGGTGGGCCCTGAACCGGAGCCGGTCGTTCAGAACGTGTGCCAGCGCACCGCCGTGTCGCCCTCCCGCAGGGAGGCGATGCGGCGGGTGAACTCGGCGCGGGCCGCCGGGTTGCCCGGGGCGTGCTGGGAGACCCAGGCGCAGCTGGCGGTCTCGCGCGCGCCCCGCAGCACCGCGCAGCCCGGCCACTCGCGGACGTCCCACCCGTACTCCGCCACGAACGCGTCGTACTCCGCCGCGCCGAGCCCATAGCGGTCCCGGGACAGGGCCATCACCACCAGATCGTGCTCGCGCAGATCGTGCGAGAAGGTCTCCAGGTCCACCAGTACCGGCCCGTCCGGGCCGATGTGCACATTGCGCGGCAGCGCGTCGCCGTGGATCGGCCCGGGGGCGAGCCGCGGGGTCAGCTCCTCGACGGCGGCCGCGAAGTCGTCCCGGCGGCCGCGGAGATACGCCGCGTCCGCCGGGTCGATCGCGTCCCCGGCCAGCCGCAGCCAGCGCTCGACCCCGCCCAGCAGATCGCGGCGCGGCAGCGGGAGCGGCGCCGGGTCGCCGGGCGGGTCGGGCAGGGCGTGCACCATCCGCAGCAGCTCCGCGAGATCGCGCGCCCCGGCGGGGCGTACCGGGTCGGGAAGCCGCTGCCAGTACGTGACGAGATGGTTGGCGAACGGAAGCGGCTGCTCGGGGCCGAAGCGCCGGTCGGGGCGGACCGCGGGCAGCCCCTCCCGGGCGAGCCAGTCGGCGATCCTCAGCTCCCGGGCGGCCCGGTCCCACACCTCCAGGTCGCGGCTGATCCGGACCACCAGGGAGAGGCTGTCGACGGCGAAGACGGCGTTCTCACCCAGGGCCAGCAGCCGGGCCTCCGCCGTACCGGCCCGGTAGGGCGGCAGCGCGGCCGAGAGCACCGCCCGCGCCCGCTCCTCCGTGAACGCGACCTCCGCCACCGCCGTGCCCCTTCTCCTCACCGACCACTCCCTGCCGAGGGCCAAGTCTCGCATCGAGTTGTGCGCCACCTGCCGTACCGGCCGACGGACCGACTGCCGTACCGACGGCCATATCGACGTCCGTAGCGTCGTACCGACAGCCGCGTCGACTGTCGCGGGGAGAACCGCTTGACTGCACCGCCCGCCCTCCGCACGATGACGTGGGCTCTCCCACCCGGGCCGCCCTCCCACCGCGTCCGAAGGGGGCCCTGCCGTGATACCCGCGACCGCCGACCCGGCGCGCTCGGACCCGGGCTCCGCCAAGGACCAGGGCTCCGCCAAGGACCGGGGCTCCGCCAGGGGCCCGGGCGGCCGCGTGCCGCCCCGTCAGGGCGCCGCCCACGGGGCGTGGTTCCTGGTCCTGCCCGCGCTGATCCCGATCCTCCTCCTCAGCGTCGGCCCGCTCCTCTACGGCATCGCGCTCGCCTTCACCGACTCCCAGGCGGGCCGCACCGACCCCACCCAGTGGATCGGGCTGCTCAACTTCCAGGACCTGCTGCGCGACACCCTCTTCTGGGAGTCCTTCCGGATCGGCCTGGTGTGGGCGGTGGCCGTCTCCGTACCGCAGTTCCTGCTCGCGCTCGGCCTCGCGCTGCTGCTCCACCAGGACCTGCGGTTCCGCTGGCTGTCGCGGGCGCTCGCGATCGTTCCCTGGGCGATGCCGGAGGTCGTGGTCGGCATCATGTGGCGGCTGGTCTACCACCCCGACGCGGGGGTGCTCAACGAGACGCTGGGCACCCACCGCGACTGGCTCGGCAGTCTGTCCACCGCCCTGCCCGCCGTCGTCGTGGTCGGCATCTGGGCACGGCTTCCGCAGGTCACGGTCACCCTGCTGGCCGGGCTCTCGAATGTGCCGCGCGAACTGCACGAGGCCGCGGCCATGGACGGCGCCGGTGCCTGGCGCCGCTTCCGCGCCGTCACCTGGCCCGCCATCAGGCCCATCGCCCTCGCCATCAGCGCGCTCAGCTTCATCTGGAACGTCAACTCCTTCGCGCTGGTCTACGTCCTGACCGGCGGCGGGCCCGGCGGCCGCACCCGGCTGCCGATGCTCTTCGCCTACGAAGAGGCGTTCCGCTACGGCCAGTTCGGCTACGCGGCGGCGATGGGCTGTGTGCTGGTGGCGGTGGTCTCCATCCTGCTGGCCGTCCATCTCGTGGCCCGGCTGAAGGGAGACGACGACGCATGAGCCCCCGCCCCACCGCCAGGCGCCGCGCGGCGCGCACCGGCCAGTACCTCGCCCTGCTCGGCTATCTGGTCTTCCTCGCCTTCCCCCTGCTCTGGCTGGTCTCCACCGCGTTCAAACCGCCGCGCGAGCTGGCGAGCCTCCACCCGGGCTGGATCCCCGACCATCCCACCCTCGACAACTTCCGCCAGGCGTTCGAGGAGCAGCCGCTGCTGCGGTCCGCGGGCAACAGCCTGATCGCCTCCCTCGCCGCCGCGGTCATCACCGTCGTCATCGCCACCCCGATGGCCTATGTGATGGCCCGCCACCACCGCTCCTCGCTGTCCCGGGCGGCCACCGGCTGGATCGTGGTCAGCCAGGCGTTCCCCTTCGTCCTGGTGATCATCCCGCTGTTCCTGGTGCTCAAGGAGGTCCGCCTGATCGACTCCCTCGCCGGGTTGACCATGGTGTACGTGGTGTGGTCCCTGCCGTTCGCCCTGTGGATGCTGGCCGGGTACGCACGGGCCGTACCGCGCGAGCTGGAGGAGGCCGCGGCCGTGGACGGCGCGGGCCGACTGCGGGTGCTGATCTCCGTCACCATGCCGCTGCTGACCCCCGGCATCGTGGCCACCGCCCTCTTCGCGTTCATCACCGCCTGGAACGAGTTCTTCTTCGCGCTCGTCCTGCTCAAATCCCCGCGGAAACAGACGATGCCGATCATCCTCACCCACTTCATCGGAACCGAGGGTGTCGCCGATCTCGGCCCGCTCGCCGCCGCCTCACTGCTGGCGACGCTGCCCTCGCTCGTGCTGTTCGCGCTCATCCAGCGCCGGATCACCAGCGGCACCCTGGCCGGGGCGGTGAAGCACTGATGCGCCGCCGAACGCTGCTGGCCGCGTCCGCCACCGGGGCGCTGCTGTCCGGCTGCGCGCCCGAGCGGCGGCGGGCGACCGGCGGCCGGATCACCCTCCGCTTCCAGTCCCTGGCCTGGCAGCAGGAATCGGTGGCGGCCAACAAGCAGCTCGTGGGGGAGTGGAACGCGGCCCATCCCGACATCCGGGTCGAGTACGTCCAGGGCAGCTGGGACGGCGTCCACGACCAGTTGCTCACCTCCTTCGAGGGCGGTGAGGCACCCGACATCATCCATGACGCCACCGACGACCTCGCCGACTTCGCCTACGGCGGCTATCTCGCCGATCTCACCGACCTGCTGCCCCGGCGGCTCAAGGCCGAGATCCCGCCCCCGACCTGGCAGACCGCCACCTTCGGCGGCCGCGTCCACGGTGTGCCGTTCCTCCAGGAGCCGCGCGTGCTCATCGCCAACCGCACGCTGCTGGAGCGGGCCCGGGTGCGGATCCCCACCGCCGAACGGCCCTGGAGCTGGGCCGAGTTCGAGGACGCGGCCGAAGAGCTGACCCGCGACGGGACGTACGGCGTGGCCTGGCCGCTCAAGGAGCCCGTCTCCGCGACCCTCAACCTCTCGCTCTCCACCGGCGGCAAGGTCTTCCACCGGGGCGCGGACGGCAAGGTCACCGTCCGGTTCGACGCCGCCGACCAGCGGGTGCCCCGCGTCATCCACGACCAACTGGGCGGTGACCGCACCGCCGCGCGGACCACCCTCGGCATGGGCGGCTCCGACACCCTCCCCGGCTTCTTCGGCGGGAAGTACGCCATGGTGCCGCTCGGTTTCTCCTACCGTCAGCAGGTCGTGCAGCAGGCGCCCAAGGGGTTCGCCTGGACCGTACTGCCGTCCCCCGCCGGGCCCGGCGGCGACCAGCGGCAGGGGGTCAGCCCGCAGACGCTGTCCGTCGCCGCCGACAGCCCGTACCAGCGGGAGGCCGCCCGCTTCATCGACTTCTTCCTGCGCCCGCCGCACATGGTGCGGCTCGCCCGGGGCGACTGGATGCTCCCCACGGGCCGGACCGCGCTGCGGGACCCCGCCCTGCGCACCCGCCGCCACGGCTGGGCCACCGGCACCGCCCTGGCCGGACAGCTCCGCCCGGCGCCCGCCCAGACGGTGCGCGGCTACCCGGAGTGGAAGGACAAGGTGGCCACCCCGGCTCTGCAGGAGTACTACAGCGGGGCGATCGGAATGGGGGAGCTGCGGGAGCGGCTGGTGGACGACGGGAACCTGGTGCTCGCCCGTTACCAGCGGTAGGACCGGCTGCGCCGCCGACGCACCTGGTCCTGCCATGGACCCGGTCCCCCCAGCAGACCGTTATCCCCCGGCAAAGGTTGCCCTTGCCCGATCTTGTCTCTTCTCTTAACGGCTTCTTACCTTCGAGTGAACTCTTGTCGAACGCCAGGAAGATTGACCATGCCCCGAGACATACCGCCGCTCGCCGAGGTCCGCCGGATCACCGAGAAGAAGCGAGACGCGTGGTGGACCGTCATGCTCGTGGACCCGGTGGCCACACCGCTGGTCCGCTGGATCGCCAGGTACACCCGGGCCACCCCCAACCAGCTCACCTGGGGTGCGTTCCTGGTGGGCCTCGGCTCCGCCGCGTGCTTCGCTCAGGGCGACTGGAGATGGCTGCTGCTCGGGGCCGTGCTCTACCACGTGAGCTTCATCTTCGACTGCATGGACGGCAAGCTGGCCCGGCTGACCGGCACCGGCTCGGTCTTCGGGGCCTGGCTGGACTTCGTCTTCGACCGGATCCGGGTGCTGGTGTGCTCGGTCGCGCTGATGGGCGGCCAGTACGCGCGCACCGATGACGTCCTGTATCTGTGGCTGGCGCTGGCCGTCGCCTCCCTGGACGCGCTGCGCTACATCGACTCGCTGGAGATCTTCAAGATCCGGCACGGGATGCGCAAGCAGATCAAGGCCCGGATGCGGGCGGCCCGCAAGGCCGAGAACCAGGCCGAGCTGGCCTTCATGGAGGACCTGCTGCGGGAGAACCCCGAGGCCGACCTGGAGACGGACCGCGACACGGTGGCGCCCTTGGAGCCGGTCGCTCCTCTGGAGCCGGTGGCGGCCCTGGAAACCACGGCCACCCTGGAGGCCACGGCCGCCCCGGTTTCGGCCGCGGCCCCGGCCGCGCGCCGCCCCGCCGTCGTCGATCTGCACCAGGAGTTCCGGCGCCGCTTCCCGTGGTGGGTCCGGTGCCGGAACTTCCTGCAGCGCCACCGCATCCGCGCTCATCTCATCAGCGGTATCGAGTTCCAGATGGGCGTGTTCATCATCGGCCCGGCCGTCGACGCGGTGGTGGCGACGACCGTCGTCTCGGGCGCTCTGCTGCTCGTCTTCGAGCTGGCCATCATCTACAAGTTGCTGTTGTCCACCCGGGACTTCACCCGCACCATCAACTCCTTCGAAACGGCCGACCGCATTCCGGCCACCACCTCGGTCAACTCCTGAGCGAGGACCAGCCACTGCTCCGGCGTCACATACGCCACCACCACGTCCCGCCCCAGCCCGGCCGCCCGGAACGCCCGGTCGAGCGCGCGGGCGGGGCAGACCCGGCGCAGTGACGCGTGGAGCGAGCCACCGAGCCCGGTGAAGCCCAGCTCGACCAGGTCCGCGTAGGCGGACCTGGCCGCCGGGTCGGTGAGCAGCGGCCGCGGCCGCCGGGTCAGCCGCAGGATCCCGCCGTCCACCGCGGGCACCGGCCGGAAGGCGGCCCGCGCCACCCGCCCGCACAGCCGCCACTCGACCTCCGGCCAGGACCGTACGGTCAGCAGGGACCAGCGCCCGTAGTCGCCGGTGCGCTTACGGGCGTACTCCGCCTGGGTGAGCAGCGTGGCGGAGGTCAGCCGGGGCACCGCCCGCAGCGCCCAGGCCACGATCTCGGCGGTACGGGCGTAGGGCACGTTGCCGACCAGGGCGAAGGGCTCGCGCGGCGGTGCCGCGCTCAGGAAGTCCTGGTGCACGAGCCGGACCCGCGGATGGCGGGCGAGTCGCTCCCGCAGCCCCGGGATCAGACGCCGGTCGATCTCATAGCTGATCAGCTCACGGCAGCGCGGGGCCAGCGCCTCGGTGAGCGCCCCCTTGCCCGCGCCGACCTCCACCAGGAGATCGCCGGGCCCGGGGCGGGCGGCGCGTACGACGCGGGCGACGGCGCCCGGGTCGATGAGGAAGTTCTGCCCGTAGGCACGCCTCGCCCGGTCGCGTTCGGTACGGCGCGGTTCGGTGCGGGGTGCTTCGGTGGTGCGGCGCGGTTCGGCGTTGCGGCGCGGTTCGCCACCGCGCGGGGCTCGGGGATGGTGTCGATTGCGGGCCACGGCCACGGTCCTTTCGGAGCCGGGCGGGCGGCAGCAGCGCGGAACGGGCCCTGCCGCCCGTCCCGGAACGAGTGATTCCTGGACTGGCGGGGGCCCTGGCCGAGGGCGCGTGAAGGTGAGGTCAGCTCACCGCGACAGTGAGAGACCGAGGGGAAGTCCGGCGAGTCAGCCGCTCGGGCCGAGGGAACACCTCGAGCGCGAACGGCTCACCGACTCGGAGAGACACCGGGCGCGTCCGGGCCGGCCAGGGCACCGGGGCCGCGCCGCGGGCGGCGGGCAGGCAGAGGAAGGGCGCGCGCACACGCCACCCGGGCACAGCCACGAGTGATGCGGGTGAACACGCCGATGCCGGGACTTCCGCCCATCGGTGTACTCCTCCCGTGCGCGCGTACGCGAAAGGACGCGTATGCCGGATCTCCGCCGTATCCCCGCACCGTAGGGACCGGCCGGGACGCACCGCAACGCCTTTTCGCGCCCCACCCCACCGCACCCCACCCCGGAACACCGAACCGGTCACACGGCCCGAAGGCCGTGTGACCGGTTGAGGGGTGTGTTGAGGGTTGTCGGGATGTGGTCGTCAGACCCTCGCGTGCCGGGGCCGTTCGTCCGCTTCCGGCATCGGGGAAGCGCCCACCGGGCTCGTGGGCCGCCGGACCGGGGCGTGCTCGTCGTGCGCGAGGTCCGGGAGCCACCCCAGCCACTTCGGCAGGTACCAGTTGCGCTCGCCCAGCAGCGACATCACGGCCGGGAGGAGCACCCCGCGGATGACGGTGGCGTCGATGAGGACCGCGGCCGCGAGGCCCACACCCATCTGCTTCATGGACTGCATCGACAGCGTTCCGAAGATGGAGAAGACCGCGACCATGATGACGGCGGCGCTGGTGACCACGCCCGCCGTCGTCACCACGCCGTGCACCACCGCGTCCTTGGTGGTGCGGCCGGCCAGGTGCGCCTCGCGGATCCGGGAGACCACGAAGACGTGGTAGTCCATGCTCAGCCCGAACAGGATCACGAAGAGGAACAGCGGCAGCCAGGACACGATCGCGCCCACGCCCTCCGCGCCGACCAGCCCCGCGCCCCAGCCGTGCTGGAAGACCGCGGTGAGGATGCCGTACGCGGCGCCCACCGACAGCAGGTTGAGCACGATGGAGGTCACGGCGATGGTGAGCGACCGGAAGGACATCAGCATCAGCAGGAAGGCGAAGACCACCACGAAGGCGAAGACCGGGGTGACGGCCGAGCCGAGCTTGTCGTTGAAGTCCTTGGAGGAGGCGGTCGAGCCGCCGATGGGGGCGTCCACGCCGTCCACCGCGCCGAGGGTCGCCGGGCGCACCTCGTTCCGCAGCACGTCCAGGCTCTTCTCGGCCTTGCCCTCGTCCGAGCCGCCGATCAGCGGGACCTCCACCACGGCCAGGTTCTGCTTCCGGTGGACGGTCACCTCGACCGGGCCCTTGGAGGCGCCCTTCGCCACGGCCTCGGTGCGGAAGCGGGCGATGGCGTCGCGCACCGGCGCCGCGTCGATGTCGTCCGCCTTCACCACGACCCTGGCCGGGTCGGACCCGCCCGGGAACGCCTCGTCGATGTGGTTGTACGCGTTCACGACCGGCAGCCGGTCGCCGAACTCCTGGTCCAGGGTGAGGTTCGCGGTGTTCATCCCCACGGCGGGGACGGCCAGCGCGATCAGCGCGCCACCGGCGAGGGCCAGCGAGAGCTTGGGGCGGCGCAGCACCGGACGGAGGACGGCGCGCCAGACGCGGCTCTCGGTGCCGCCGCGCCGCTTGGCGCGGCCCAGGAACGGCACCCGGCCCTTCTCCACCCGCTCACCGAGCAGCGACAGCAGCGCGGGCAGCACCGTCACCGAGCCGACCATCGCCACCGCCACCACCATCAGCGTGGCAAGCCCCATCGCCTTGAACTCCGCGATACCGGTGAAGAGCATGCCCGCCATCGCCACGATCACCGTGACGCCGGAGACCAGGATGGCGCGGCCGGAGGTGGCCGCCGCCACCCGCAGCGCGGTCTGCGCGTCCCGTCCGGCGGCGCGCTCCTCACGCTCCCGGCGCAGGTAGAACAGGCAGTAGTCGACGCCTACGGCCAGGCCCACCAGCAGCATCACGGAGTTGGCGGTGTCGCTCATGTGCACCCAGTGGCTGACCACCGCCACCAGACCGGTGGTGGCCAGGAACGCGGTCATCGCGAGCACCACCGGCAGCAGCGCGGCCACCAGCGCACCGAAGACGATCAGCAGGATGCCGAGCGCCACCGGCAGCGCGGAGTACTCGGCCTGGGCGAAGTCGTCGCCGAACGCGTCGTCGAACGCCTTCTGGCCGCTGGCGTCGCCGAACTCCTCGATCCGCAGGGCCTGGTGGCCGTCTTGTGCCTTGTCCACCGCGTCCAGGACCGGCTGGATGTGGTCGGCCGCCTTCTCCGCGTCGCCGCGCATCTCGAACTGCACCAGCGCGGAGCGCCGGTCGGCGGAGATGGTCTTCGTCTCGTACGGGGAGCGGAGCGCGGTCACCTGGCCGGTGTCGCGTACGCCGGCCATCACCGCGTCGACCGCCGTGCGGAAGGCCGGGTCGTTCGCGGTGAGCCCGCTGCCCTTCGCCTGGATCAGCACGGTTTCCCCGGCCGCGTCGTCAATGCCCGCCTCGTCGAGAATCTTCGAGACGCGCCCGGACTCGCCGGGAACCTGCTCGCTGTCCGTCACATCGACCCGGCCCGTCATCGAGCCGACGGCCAGGGCGAGGATGACCAGCAGCACCCAGCCCCCGACCGCCGCCCACCGGTGACGGGCGCTCCAACTGCCCGCGCGTGCCGCTATCCCGCGCGGCCTCTCCAAGCGGCCTGTGTCCGCCACGACATCCCCTTATGCCCTGGTGGCGGACCGTCCCGCCACTCGTGGACGACGCTAGGCCGTGGCGTCGGGCCGACCCATCCTGCTGACCGGTGAACCGTCCGGTGGTTCCCTCCAACCGTGGAAGGGGGGACAGCCCTACCCTCCCTGATGCGAGCCCCTTACACGCAAAGGGCGTTGACCTCGAGGCCGGGACGCGGCCGAAGCGGAGAACGTTGCCTATGTCACACATTGGTGGGGATCTTGAATTGACCCGTACTCATCAGTCAGGGTTTTGTCAGAACCGGAGTGGCCCCAACACACTCCGGATCGACCGCACTTGAGGGATCGGACGCGATCCGGGGTGCGGATTCCCCCCACAACCGCACGAGGAGGAACCCTCGTCATGGCAGTTCACAAGCAGCGCAACGCGCGTCGACTCGGTCTGGCCATAGCCGCCGCGACCGCCGTCACCGCCGGTGTCTTCGTGGCCGTTCCGGCCGGCGCCACCACCGCCCAACCCGCCGAGGGCACCGTCTACGGCACCCAGGCGAAGAACGCGGTGGACGGCAGCTACATCGTCATGCTCAAGGGCGGCAAGAGCGTCAAGGCCGCCTCGGAGGGCAAGGACCTCGCCGAGCAGTACGGTGGCAAGCTGCGCCGCAGCTACGACTCCGCCATCAACGGCTTCTCGGCCGGCGGGCTGACCGACACCGAGGCCAAGCGGCTGGCCGCCGACCCGTCGGTCGCCAAGGTGGTCCAGAACCACCGCTACACCATCAAGGGCACCCAGGAGAACCCGCCGTCGTGGGGCCTGGACCGGATCGACCAGGAAGACACCCAGGGCGACAAGAAGTACGCCTACCCCGACAGCGCGGGTGAGGGTGTCACCGCGTACGTCATCGACACCGGTGTCCGCACCAGCCACAAGGACTTCGAGGGCCGCGCCACGTCCGGCTTCGACGCGGTCGACAACGACGACAGCGCCGACGACGGCAACGGCCACGGCACCCATGTGGCCGGCACCATCGCCGGTGCCGAGCACGGCGTCGCCAAGAAGGCCAAGATCGTCGCGGTCCGCGTGCTGGACGACCAGGGCTCCGGCACCACCGAGCAGGTCGTCGCGGGCATCGACTGGGTCACCGAGAACCACGAGGGCCCGTCCGTCGCCAACATGAGCCTGGGCGGCACCCCCGACGAGGCCCTCGACGCGGCCGTGCAGAAGGCCATCGACTCCGGTGTCACCTTCGGCGTGGCGGCGGGCAACGAGTCGGCCGACGCCAGCCAGAGCTCTCCCGCCCGGGTGAAGGACGCGATCACGGTCGCCTCCAGCACCGACCAGGACGAGCAGTCCGACTTCTCCAACTACGGCGACGTGGTGGACATCTACGCCCCCGGCTCGGACATCACCTCCGACTGGAACACCGGCGACGACGCCACCAACACCATCTCCGGTACGTCGATGGCCACCCCGCACGTCGTGGGCGCCGCCGCCGTCTACCTCAGCGGCCACCAGGACGCCAAGCCGGCCGACGTGGCCAAGGGGCTGACGGACGGCGCCACCGCCGACAAGATCTCCAACCCGGGCGAGGGCACGCCGAACAAGCTGCTGAAGGTCGTCGAGTAAGGCTCGGCCGAATAGGGGCTCATACGCTCAGACGGGTGAAGTGACCAGTCCCAGGGGCGCAGCCGGGTGGCGAGACCAACCGGCTGCGCCCTTGGGCGGTCACGCCCCGCTCTTCGTCTTCCGCCCGGAGGGCCAGGGCCGCGCCTCAGCCCTCCAGCTCGCGGCGCACGGCGTCGAGATCCACGTCGACGGTGAACACTCCGGCGACGTCGACGGACTGCTTTCCCGTGACCGTGGCCACCTCGCGGTAGGTGGCTCCCTCCAACTCGTGCACCACCACACGCACATCCGGCTCCAGCTCGACCCGCCAAAAGGCGGGCACCTTCGCCTGGGCGTAGAGCGCGGGCTTGAGGATGCGGTCGGCGGCCCGGTTGAACGGTGACACGATCTCTCCCAGAAGCACCGCCGCCTCGAGCGGCGCGGCCAGTGTGCCGCGTGGAGCGGCGGCACGGTCGACGACGGCGATGTCGGGAATGAAGAGTCTCGATTCCCCCGTCACGTTCACCGCTTCGCCGGAGCGGAACGGCGCGCCTGACCGGGCCAGGGCGGCCTTGATCTGGCTGTGCAATGCGGAAGACACCGTCTGGTGGTCCCAGTCGGAGGCAGGGGACATCATGAGGGCACCGTCCACGAGTTCGAAGCGGGCGCGTGCCGGATGCTCCGAGAGTGCAAGGACGTCCTCGACCGTCCAGGGGCCTTCGTGATCGTCGATTCGCGTCTCAGCGACGCTCATGATCGTCACCACCGCCTCCTCGTGTGTTCCCTGGCTCCAGCATGGCACGCAGCTCTGACGACCGCCGACGCTTCCAGCCCGAGTCGTGAGGCGGCGGCCAGAGGGGGTAAATGTCACCCACAGGAGTGAGCCGAACACTCAGCGATGACGGGCGCGTCCCGCTACGGCAGTACCTGGACCGTGTCGCCCACCGCGCGCTCGCCCGTCGCGTCGGAGGTGACGTTGGCGAGGTGGCCGTTCACGGCCATGGCGGTGGAGCCGCCGCCGTCCAGGTTGAGGGCCTGGACGGCGCCCAGGGAGCGCATGAAGCGGGCGGCCTCCTCCAGGGTGAAGCCCTCGCTCACACCCGGCTGCCGACCGTCCACCGTGGCCAGGATCAGCCGCCCCTTCGCGTCGAGCCCGGCCATCGTGCGGGGCTGCCGGACGTTCGACCAGGCGTAGCCGAAGGAGAGGTTCTTCGGGTCCAGGGTCCCCTCGGTGGCGGCGTCGATGGCGATGCGGCCGTCCTTCACCAGGGTGGGGGCGGCGCTGACGATGCTGTCGTCGGCGTCGAGCCGGACCCGGCGGCCGGCGGTGTCCCGGACGACCTCCTCCAGCGCGATCCGCTCGCCCTGCCGGGCGTGGGCCGTCAGCCAGCCGGACGCGGCGCCGATGCCCTGGAGCACGGAGCCCCCGGCCGGGACCGTGCCGCCGCGCGGGCCGGTGGAGACCACACGGCCGTCCGCGTCGAGCACCACCTGGGTCCCGGGCCCGGTGGGCAGCGCGGCGCGGAACCTCGGGGTGAACTTCACCAGGTCGTCGGCCTCGGTGCAGGTCAGGTCCTGCCGGGGCAGCTCGGTCGGAGTCGCCCCGGGGCGGCCGCAGTTGCGCACCTTGCCGGGCACCCGGTTGATGCCCTGCACCGCGTACGTGGGCGATCCCGCCCGCGCCGTGACCGTGCTGGTCAGATCGGCGATACGGGCGTGCCGACCGCCGTCCCCGAGGATCAGCGCGGCCCGCGAACCGGCGGACATCGACTCCAACTCGCCGTCGTACGCGGCGATTCCGGCCATCGTGCCCTGGACGCCGTCGGCGTCGGAGGTGACGAAGAAACCACCGTTGACGGCGACCAGGGAGCCGCGCTTCGCGGCGACCGAAGAGGTCTTCTCGCGGTCCGCCACGCTGACGTCGTGCGTGGCCGCCACGGTGCCGGTGAACCGGGCCGGGTCGATCACCGCCACATGCACGCTCTCCCGGTCCGCGGGCCGCTGCCCGTCGTAGCCGGTCCACTCCGCCACCGCCGTGAACCCGGCCGCGGCGACCTTCTCGCGTGCGCCCTGCGCCTCGCCGGAGGTGCCGTACGAGCCCACCCGCAGCCGCCACCCCATGGTGCCGTGCGGGGTGTCCGCGTAGGCGGGCCACGCCACCCGCTCGACCCGCGGCTCGAACCCGGTGTCGCGCAGCCGCCCCGCCGTGGCGTCCGCCCAGGACCGGTCGCCCAGCGGCGCGGAGCCGGGCCCCTGCACGGTGACCGTCCAACTTGGCTTGGCGTCCGCGTCCCGGAGAACCCCGGCCCGCACCCGCACCCCCGGGGCCACCGCCTCCGTCGTCCAGGATCCGGTGTCCGGTGCCGCCTGCGCGGGCGGATGGACGGCCGCCAGTACGACGGCGGTCCCCAGCATGACCCCCACACGGACGCCCAGACCCCGGCGGACGGTGCTCTCTTCGGTGCGCATGACCGGAAGTCCAGCGCCGTCCGGGGGCCGGGCCGACACACACGGGGGGCGGTCTGCGGAACGTACGGTGAACGGCCGGGGGGGGAAGGGGCGGGGGCCGTGTCGGAGGGGGCTGGTAGAACATGGCGCAGAGCTGTTTGGACACGGAAGCCTCGGGAGCCTCCTCTTGTCGTATGTGCAACACGCCCAGAACTTCTACGGGTTGCCGGTGCTGACCGTTCCGCCGTACACCCCCGCCACGCTGCTGCCCGATGCCGCGTCCGTCGCCTGGCGTCTCGAGACCGGGCCGTACTCGACCGACGAGGACTACGAGGACTGCTGGGAGCGGTTCACCGGCACGGTGGAGCTGGAGCGGGTGCGGGCGCTGATCCTCGGCCACGGTCTGCACTACCTGCCCGACGAGGCGCTGATCGACCTGAGCTCCCGGCTGACCGGTCTCGAAGCGCTCTTTCTCGGCGACCTCGAGGACGAGGAAGCGATGATCTCCACCATCGACCAGTCCGATCTGGCGCCGCTCCTGGATGCCTTCCCCGGGCTGCGGGAACTGGTCGTCCGTGGTGGGGACGGGTTGGACTTCCCCGTGACGGGGCACGCGGGGCTGCGGGCGCTGCGGGTGGAGTCCGGTGGGCTGCCGCCGGAGGTGGCGGCGAACATCGCGGCCGCCGATCTGCCCTCGCTGGAGCGGCTGGAGCTGTGGCTGGGCGACGACGAGTACGGGGGCGGCACCACCGTCGAGCAGCTCGCCCCGCTCTTCGCGGGTGACCGCAAGCCCGCGCTGCGCCACTTGGGGCTGCAGAACAGCCCCATCCAGGACGAGCTGGCCGCCGCGCTGGCGTCCGCACCGGTCGTGCCGCGGCTCACCTCGTTGAGCCTGGCCATGGGCACGCTCTCCGACGAGGGCGCGGAGGCACTGCTGCACGGGCAGCCGCTCACCCACCTCGAGGAGCTCGACCTTTCGCACCACTTCCTCAGCGAATCCATGATGCTGCGGATATGGACGACGCTGGAGCCCGCGGGGGTGCGGGTGAACCTGCGCGGGAGGCAGGAGGAGGACGACGAGGGCTGGGGGGACGAGGACGACGAGTACGAGGGAAGCGGCCGCTATATCGCGGTGGCCGAATGACCCTCCAGTCCGATCCCGCCGCTTCCGAAAGGTCCACCATGTCGAACAGCGCTGAACCGCTCACCCGTATCCGCATCGGGCGTGACGTCTCCTGGATCGAGCCCGCCCGACGGGTGCCCTACGGGCATGTTCTGTACGCCGCCGCCACGTTGGGGCGCGGCCCCGCCGCCGTCGTGTCGGAACTGACCGAACTGGGCTTCGCCGACATCGAGCTTCCCGAAATCCCGCTGCCGCTCACGGTGGACCCGGACGACACGCTGCTGCTCAAGGCGGACACGTACAACCTCTCATGGCTCGAGGTCGGCAAGCCCGTCCCGCTGCGGGACCTGCTCGCGTCGGCGGGACGGCAGGGCCTGAGCCCCGCCGATGCCGCACGGCGGCTGACCGCCTTCGGCTGGACGGTTCCGGCCCCCCAACCGCTGCCCGAGACTCCGGACCCCCGGGACATCGTGCTGATCCGCACCGACCCCCGGGGCAATGGGGAGTGGCTGGACTGGGGCGGGGAGGCGTCGAGCGGGCATGTGCGCAAGGTGGCCACGACGCTGCGGTGCAACCCGCACACCGTCGCCACGCGCCTGATCGCGCTCGGCATCCGACTGCCGTACGTCCCCGAACCCGCTGATGAGCGGATCCTGGAGGACCCCGAGGGGTCCCTCGGCCACGTCCTCACCGTCGCCCAGGAGACCGGCCGCCGTCCGGCGGACATCGTCGCCCGCCTGGCGGAGCTGGGCGCTTCCCGCCCGCCCACCGTGCCGGACCCCGTGGAGCCGGACGACCTGGTCATCCTCAGCGAAAACCTCGACGGCCGAGCCCCCTGGCTGGAGCGGAACAACGTCGTGGGCATCCGGTTGCACCACATCCTGCGCGCCGCCCTCGCCACCGGGCGCAGCCCGGCCGACATCGCCAAGCGGCTGGACGCGCTGGGCCACTGGCTGCACAAGAACGCGAACGTCCCCGCCACCCCGGACGAGGAGGACATCCGCCTCCTGGCCACCGTCGACCGCTCCTTCCTCGACGGCGTCCACCTAGAACACGTCCTCCACAGCGCGAGCCTGACCGGCAGAAGCCCGGCGGACGTCGCCCAACGCCTCACCGAACTCGGCTACCGCCTCCCCGACGAGGTGGACTACCCGGACGTGCGCCCCATGGCTACCGCCCGAGCTGGTCGAACGCCCCCGCCTTGACGGCGCGTATGAAGGTTCCGAGTCGGCCCGGTGTGGTGGTGAGGATGTCGGCAGGGGCGTCGCTTTCCCGAATCCGTATCTCACCGCCCGCCGCGACGAGTTCAACGCAGTCGTTGGTCTCGCCGGGCCCGGAGAACGACGACTTCCGCCATGTCATTGGCCTTTCCATGATCCTGCCCTTCACAATTGCCGCATGATGGAGTGGATGAAGTCCTGAGATTTTTCGGCCGACAAGGAGAACGCCAGGGCCTTGTCGAGAAATACGCGATACCGCGCGAGTTGCGACTCCGCGTCCAGCAGGAGAGGGCCGTGCGGCACATCGATGTGTACGGTGTCCAGCCTCGGTACAGAGCCGTATGCGTAGAGCACGGGCGTCCCGCTGTCGCATACGGAACGCCACCAGCGCCTCCAATTGGCGTGTTGACGGCTGGGGAACCCCGTAGGCCATGAGAGCACGCGTGTACCGCACTTGACTCGCCCGAGCGGGCTCTTCGATGGTTCACGCGCGGCAGTGGTGAGGACGGGGTGACGGCACGGCTGATGTGGCTCAGTCGGTCGGGAGGCACTTCTTTCGATCGCGCCGAGGCCGCTTGAGCTACCCGACGGGCCGGGGCGAGCTGCCCCGCTCATGCGCCATGCCGGGGTGCCGGAGAGGGCCCAACCGACGGCCGAGTAGCGGTCAGGCGGTCAGCAGGACCGGGCCCGTCCGTCGCGCCTCGTCGTAGCGGGTGAGCAGGAGGCGGGCCAGTTCCGGGGCGGGGCCCAGGACGGGGGCCAGGAGGTCGGCGCCCGCGGCTTCGGCGCCGTGGGCGATGCGGTCGGGGAGGCGGCCGGGGGCGATGACGTAGGGGGCCACGGCCACCCGGGGGACGCCCTCCGCGCGCAGGGCGCGGACGGCGTCCTCGGTGCGGGGAAGGGAGGCGGAGGCGAACGCGGGTCGCACGGCGCACCAGCCGGTGTGCCGCCACTCCCGCGCGATTTCAGCGATCACCGCGATCGCCTCCGGGTCGGTGGACCCCGCCGAGGCCAGGACGACCCCGGTCGAGGAGCGGTCGGCGGGGCGCAGCCCCGCCTCGTGCAGGCGGCGTTCCAGGGCGTCCACGAGCAGCGGGGACGGACCCAGGACCTCGGCCTGGCGGACGGAAAGGCGGGGGTGGCGGGCCGTGGCCTCGCGCAGCACCGCCGGGATGTCGGTCTTCGCGTGGAAGGCGCGGGTCAGCAGCAGCGGGAGGGCGATCACCTCGGTGGCGTCCTCCGCGGCGAGGCGGGCCAGCACCTGCGGTACGCGCGGCGCGTTGAACTCCAGGAACGCCGCTTCCACCCGCAGCCCCGGCCGCAGCGACCGCACCCGCGCGCGCAGCGCGTCGACGGTCGCCGCATGGCGGGGGTCGCGGCTGCCGTGGGCGATGATCAGCAGGGTCGGGACAGACATGGTGAGGGCTTTCCGTGGCCTTCCGCTCGGGTGGGTTTGGTTCAGTTCGTTCAGCGCGCGCTCGCCAGCAGGCCGCGGCTGCGCAGCACCCGGCGCTCGATCGGGGCGAAGATCAGCAGCTCGATGGCGATGCCGACGATGAGGATCAGGAGGATGCCGAGGAGCACCCCCGCCATATCCGAGTTGTTGCGCTGGTTCTCCAGGTACTGGCCAAGACCCAGGCCCAGGTCCGGGGACTTGGCGATGATCTCGGCGGCCATCAGTGAGCGCCAGGAGAAGGCCCAGCCCTGCTTGAGCCCTGCGACGTAACCGGGCAGCGCGGCGGGCAGCAGGATGTGCCGGGCGCTGACCAGACCGCGGGCGCCGAGGGTGCGTCCGGCGCGCAGGAAGAGCGGGGGCACCTGGTCGATGCCGGCCACCAGCCCGTTGGCGATGGAGGGGACCGCGCCCAGCAGGATGACGGTGTACATCATCTGGTCGTTCAGACCCAGCCAGATCACCGCGGGCGGCACCCAGGCGACCGACGGCAGCGACTGCAGTCCGGACAGGATCGGGCCGAGTCCGGCGCGGATGAACTTCACCCGGGCGACGACCAGTCCCAGCGGGGTGGCGATCGCCAGCGCGATGAGGAAGCCGAACAGACCGCGCGAGACGCTGGTCCAGATGATGTCGAGCAGCTCGCCCTGGAGCCACAGCTGGCGCAGCGAGTCCCAGACCAGCCCCGGGTCGGGGAGCTTGTAGTCGGGGGTGACCTTCGCGACGACGAGCACCTTCCACAGGGCCAGGACGAAGGCGACGGCCACGATGGGCGGCAACACCTTCTGGACCAGCACCTCGGCCGGTGAGACCCGCTTGGTCTGCACCGCGTCCAGGGCGTCCAGACCGGCCTCCAGACCCGCCAGGTCCTGCCCTCCACCCGTCTTGGCCGTGGACTTCTCTACCGACTTCTCTATCGGCTGCTTCCCGCCGTTCCCGCCGTCGGCTTCCTCGACCGCGGCGCCGCGGGTGGTCTTACTGCTGGCCATGGCGGCGGATCTCCCCACGCAGTTCTTCAGTGATCTCAACGGACAGATCGGCGACGGCCGCGTCCTCGATGCGGCGCGGCTGCGGCATGTCCACCGACCACTCGCGGACGACCCGCCCCGGCCGGGAGGACAGCAGCACCACCCGCTCGGCCAGCCGGACGGCCTCGCGGACGTTGTGGGTCACGAACAGCACCGAGACGCCGGTCTCGCTCCAGATCCGGGTCAGCTCCTCGTGCAGCACATCGCGGGTGATGGCGTCGAGCGCGGCGAACGGCTCGTCCATCAGCAGCACACTGGAGTCCTGCGCCAGCGCGCGGGCCAGCGCCACGCGCTGCCGCATCCCGCCGGAGAGCTCGTGCACCCGCTTGCCGTGGGCGCCGCCGAGCCGCACCAGCTCCAGCAGCCGCTCGGCCCGCGGCCTGCGGTCGGCGCGCGGCACACCGCGCAGCCGCAGCGCCAGCTCGATGTTCTTCCCCGCGGTCAGCCACGGGAACAGGGCGTGCTCCTGGAACATCAGGGCCGGCCGGCCGCCGGGGACCTCGATGGCCCCCGAGGACGGCTTGTCCAGGTCGGCGATCAGATTGAGCAGTGTGGACTTGCCGCAGCCGGACGCCCCCAGGATGCAGACGAACTCCCCGGGCCGCACCTGGAGGTTGATGTCCTCGAGCACGGGCTGGGCCGCCCCGGGACGGCCGAAGACCTTGTGGACGTGGGAGATCGATACGGACCCGGCGGAGCCGGCGGGGCCGGGGGAGCCCGCCGTCGTGGCGCTCGCCCGGTCGTCCTTCTCGGTGGTCAGTGCCGGGGACATCCGGTCACCTCCTGATGGATGCGTACATGCGTGTACCTGCGTACGGTGCGTACGGGACGGACGGGCGGCTACTGGCTGCCGAGGCCCGCGGCGGAGACCGTCGGCTTGCCCTCGGCCTTCAGGACCCTGTTCAGCGGGCCCAGGTCGTAGATCCCCTTGAGATCGGGCTTTTCCAGAAGGCCCGCCTGGACCGCGTGGTCGGCCTCGGTGTTCAGCGTCGAGGCGAGGGGGTCGTCGGTGACCTGGATGGACTTCCACGCCGGGTCGATCACCTCGGCGGGCAGCGGCTTGCCGGTCTCCTCCTTGAGGGCCGCGTTGGCCGCGTTCTTCGCCTGCTCGGGGTTGGCCTTGATGAAGGCGTTGGTCTTCACCGAGCCGCGCAGCACGGCCTCGACGACCTTCGGGTGCTCCTTCAGGAACGACTGCTTCACGATCAGGTTGGTGATCACGAACTTCTTGTCCGGCCACAGCGAGGACTCGTCCAGCAGCACCTTGCCGCCATCGGCGACCAGCTTGGACGCGGTCGGCTCGGGCACCCACGCGCCGTCGATGGCACCGGACTTGTACGCGTCGGGCGTCACCTTGTTGTCGCTGCGGACCACCGACACATCGCCCTTGCCGCTCTGGGGGTCGACCTTCCAGCCCTTGCTCTTGACCCAGTTGAGGAACGCCACGTCCTGGGTGTTGCCCAACTGCGGGGTGGCGATCTTCTTGCCCTTGACGTCGTTCAGCGTCTTGATCTTCTTCGGGTTGACCACGAGCTTGACACCGCCCGAGACCGAACCGGAGATGATCTTGAGGTTGGAGCCGTGGGACTTCACATAGCCGTTGATGGACGGCGACGGGCCGATCCAGCCCATGTCGATGGAGCCCGCGTTGAGCGCCTCGATCTCCGACGGCCCGGCGTTGAAGACGTACGGCGCGACCTTCGTGCCCTTGAGCTCCTGCTGGATCGGGCCGCCCTTGCGCAGCCCCACCAGCGCGGTGGCGTGGGTGAGGTTGGCGAAGTAGCCGACCTTCACCTTGTCCAGGCCGTCGACCTTCTCACCGCCGGCCGCTGGGACCGCCGAGGATCCCGTGTCGTCGTTCTTCTTCTCCGAGCCGTAGCCGCAGGCGCCCAGCGCGCCCATCAGCAGGGGAAGGACGGCCGCCGCCGCCAGGATCCGGGTGCGGCGGCGGGGGTGCGTGGCTGGTCGCGGGGCGATGGGGCGGACGGCAGACGACACGGGTGTTCCTCTCGACGGGCCGGGGCGGCGTCAGAGGACGCCCGGCAGTTCAGTCGGCTTTCGGCGGCGGTGCTGGTGGACAGGGGCGGACTGCGGCGTCAGCACGCACATCGTCCGACCCCGCCCTGCCCGCTGCCGAGCGCCCCGCTGCCCACGCGGCCGCCCTCCTTGGCGAATGTCGAGAACACCTCACCGGCCATGGTCAGAAGTCCCATCCCTCGTCGTCCCGCGCGGCCTCGGCGCCGTCCGCCGGTGCCGCGAAGGAGTCGCCCGCCATTCCGGCGGTGAGCGTGGTGCCGTCGGCCGGGTCGATCAGCAGGAAGGAGCCGGTGCGGCGCGAGGCGTCGTACGCGTCCAGCGCCAGCGGCTCGGAGGTGCGCAGCACGACCCGGCCGATGTCATTGGCTGCCAGCTCACCCGGTGCCGGGTGGTGCGACAGATCGGCCAGCGTCAGCCGGGACGGGATGTCCTTGATGATCGCCTTCACCGTGCGGGTGGTGTGCTTGAGCAGCACCCGGTCGCCCACGCGCAGCGGACGGTCGTGCAGATGGCAGACGGTGGCCTCGACGTCCCTGGTGGTCTCGGGCGCGTGGTCGCTCGGCGCGAGCAGATCCCCGCGCGAGATGTCCAGGTCGTCGGCGAGGGTGAGGGTCACCGATTGCGGGGCCCACGCCACGTCCACCATCGCGCCCAGCGCGTCGATCCCGGTGATGGCGGACGTCCGGCCGGACGGCAGCACGGTGACGGCGTCGCCCACGCGCAGCACACCGGAGGCGATCTGGCCCGCGTAGCCGCGGTAGTCGGGGTGCTCGGCGGTCTGCGGACGGATCACGTACTGCACCGGGAAACGCGCCGGGTCCTGGGACGGGTCGGTGCCCACCGGCACGCTCTCCAGGTGCTCCAGCACGGTCGGGCCGCCGTACCAGTCCATGTTCGCCGACGCGGTCACCACGTTGTCCCCGGCCAGCGCCGAGATCGGGATGGCGGTGATCTCAGGCACGCCCAGCGAGGCCGCGTAGGTCGTGAACTCCTCGGCGATGGCCGCGAAGACCGGCTCCGCGTAGTCCACCAGATCCATCTTGTTGACGGCGAGGACCACATGCGGGACCCGCAGCAGGGCGGCGACCGCGGCATGCCGCCGGGTCTGCTCCACCACGCCGTTGCGCGCGTCCACCAGGACGACCGCGAGCTCGGCGGTGGAGGCGCCGGTGACCATGTTGCGGGTGTACTGCACATGGCCGGGGGTGTCGGCGAGGATGAACCGCCGCTTGGGCGTGGCGAAGTAGCGGTAGGCGACATCGATGGTGATGCCCTGCTCCCGCTCCGCCCGCAGCCCGTCCGTCAGCAGCGCCAGGTCCGGCGCCTCCTGGCCACGGCTGCGCGAGGCGTGCTCCACGGCCTCGAGCTGATCGGCCAGCACCGACTTGGAGTCGTGCAGCAGCCGCCCGACCAGCGTGGACTTACCGTCGTCCACCGAGCCCGCGGTGGCGAACCGCAGTTGCGAGGTGGCCGCGGACCGCTCCACGGCGGCCGCCGCGGCCTGCTCCCCGGAGGTCAGATTGCTCGTCATCTTAGAAGTACCCCTCGCGCTTGCGGTCCTCCATCGCGGCCTCCGACAGCTTGTCGTCGGCGCGGGTCGCACCCCGCTCGGTCAGCCGGGAGGCGGCTATCTCATCGATGACCTGCTCGATGCTCACCGCGTCCGACTCCACGGCACCGGTGCAGGACATGTCGCCCACGGTGCGGTAGCGCACCATGCGCCGCTCCACGGTCTCGCCGTCCTTCGGGCCGCCCCACTCACCGGGCGCCAGCCACATGCCGCCGCGCCGGAAGACCTCGCGCTCATGCGCGTAGTAGATCTGCGGCAGGTCGATCTTCTCCCGGGCGATGTACTGCCACACGTCCAGCTCGGTCCAGTTGGACAGCGGGAAGACCCGGACGTGCTCACCGGGGGAGTGGCGGCCGTTGTAGAGCTGCCACAGCTCGGGACGCTGCCGCCGCGGGTCCCAGCCGCCGAACTCGTCCCGGAGGGAGAACACCCGCTCCTTGGCGCGGGCCTTCTCCTCGTCCCGGCGGCCACCGCCGAAGACCGCGTCGAAGCGGTTCTTCTCGATGGCGTCCAGCAGCGGCACGGTCTGGAGCGGATTGCGGGTGCCGTCCGGGCGCTCGCGCAGCCGGCCGTCGTCGATGAACTCCTGGACCGACGCCACGTGCAGCCGCAGCCCGTGCCGGGCGACGGTGGCGTCCCGATAGGCGATGACCTCGGGGAAGTTGTGCCCGGTGTCCACGTGCAGCAGTGAGAACGGGACCGCCGCCGGGGCGAACGCCTTGAGCGCGAGGTGCAGCATGACGATGGAGTCCTTGCCGCCGGAGAACAGGATCACCGGCCGCTCGAACTCGCCCGCCACCTCGCGGAAGATGTGCACCGCCTCGGACTCCAACGCGTCCAGGTGCGCGAGCGCGTACAGGCCCGCGCCCTCGTCCGCGTTGATCGCCGTCACGGTCGTCATGCCGCGCCCCTTTCGTTCGCTCGGCTGCGGTAGTAGCTTCCCGTCATATCGGCGGAATCGCCGTAGGTACGACGCCCGGGTGCGGGGAGCGCCGTGGCCCGTGATGCGGTGGCCGCGCGTGCGTGGCTCACAGCAGTCCCCTTTCACTCAACAGCAACCGCACCTCGGCCGCCGACTCCCGCACGCTGTTCCTGTGGGTTTCGATGCGCAGATCCGGGTCGGCAGGGGCCTCGTAGGGGTCGTCCACACCGGTCAGACCCGAAATCTCGCCCGCCGCCTGCTTCGCGTACAGCCCCTTGACGTCCCGCTCGGAGCACACCTCCACGGGCGTGGCCACGTGCACCTCCAGATACGGGGTGCCCTCGCGCTGGTGGCGCTTGCGCACCGCCTCGCGGCTGTCCGCGTACGGGGCGATGACCGGCACCAGCACCGTGACCCCGTGGGAGGCCAGCAGTTCGGCCACGAAGCCGATCCGCTGGACGTTGGTGTGCCGGTCCTCGCGGGAGAAGCCCAGCCCGGAGGAGAGGAATTCGCGGATCTCGTCCCCGTCGAGCACCTCCACCCGGCGGCCCTCGCCGCGCAGCCGCTCGGCCAGCGCATAGGCGATCGTGGTCTTTCCCGCGCTCGGCAGACCGGTCAGCCACACCGTGGCACCGGTGGTCGTGGGGGCGCTCATCTCGTTCTCCTGGTCGACAGCCATCAGCCGTGCAGCCCGCATTCGGTCTTGTTGCTCCCCGCCCAGCGGCCGGACCGGATGTCCGCGCCCTCCAGAACCCGACGGGTGCAGGGCGCGCAGCCTATCGACGGATAGCCGTCCATCAGCAGGGGATTGGTGAGCACGCCGTGCTCGGCGACATAGGCGTCGACATCCGCTTGCGTCCAGCGGGCGATCGGGGAGATCTTCACCTTACGGCGCCGGGCGTCCCAGCCAACGACCGGGGTATTGGCGCGCGTTGGCGATTCGTCCCGGCGCAGTCCCGTGGCCCAGGCGTCGTACTCCCGCAATCCCTCCTCGAGCGGCTGGACCTTCCGCAGGGCGCAGCACAGGTCGGGGTCGCGGTCGTGCAGCCGGGAGCCGTACTCGGCGTCCTGCTCGGCCACCGTCCGGCGCGGGGTCAGGGTGATGACGTTGACGTCCATCACGGCCGCCACCGCGTCACGGGTGCCGATGGTCTCGGGGAAGTGGTAGCCGGTGTCGAGGAAGACCACATCGACACCGGGGAAGGCGCGGGAGGCCAGATGCGCCACCACCGCGTCCTCCATCGAGGAGGTGACGCAGAAACGCGAGCCGAAGGTGTCCGCCGCCCAGCGCAGGATGTCCAGCGCCGGGGCGTCCTCGAGCTCGCGGCCCGCCTCCTCGGCGAGCCCTTCGAGATCGGTGTCCTCAAGCCGTGTCGTCATATCGCCGTGCCCCCTTCATCGATCGGGTCGCGCCGCAGGCCCTTGGCCAGCAACCCGAGGAACGACAGGCGGAACGCGCGGTTGCAGGACGCGCATTCCCACGCGCCATGGCCCTCCTCCGAGGGACGCAGGTCCTCGTCCCCGCAGTAAGGGCAGTAGAACGGCGCGGCACGCTCACTCATTTCAGGGCGTCCTCACTGGCACGCCCCGCCCAGGTGGCGAAGCGCTCGCCGTCCTCGCGCTCCTCCTGGAAGCGGCGCAGCAGCCGCTCCACATAGTCGGGGAGCTCGGCGGCGGTGACCTTCAGCCCGCGCACCTTGCGGCCGAAGCCCGGCTCCAGGCCCAGGGCGCCGCCCAGGTGCACCTGGTAGCCCTCGACCTGCTGGCCGTTGTCGTCCATGACCAACTGCCCCTTGAGACCGATGTCCGCCACCTGGATACGGGCGCAGGCGTTCGGGCAGCCGTTGAGGTTGATGGTGATCGGCTCGTTGAACTCGGGCAGCCGGCGCTCCAGCTCATCGATGAGCCAGGAGCCACGCCCCTTGGTCTCGACGATCGCCAGCTTGCAGAACTCGATACCGGTGCAGGCCATCGTGCCGCGCCGGAACGGGGACGGCTTGACCTGGAGGTCCAGCGCCTCCAGTCCCGCGACCAGCGAGTCGACCTGGTCCTCGGTCACATCGAGCACGATCATCTTCTGCTCGACGGTGGTGGTCAGCCGCCCGGAGCCATGCGCCTCGGCCAGGTCGGCGATCTTGGTGAGGGTGGCGCCGTCCACCCGCCCGACGCGCGGCGCGAAGCCCACGTAGTAGCGGCCGTCCTGCTGGCGGTGCACGCCGATGTGGTCACGCCACTGCTGGATCGGCTGCTCGGGCGCCGGGCCGTCGATCAGCGGGCGCTTCAGGTACTCGTCCTCCAGCACCTGGCGGAACTTTTCCGGGCCCCAGTCGGCGAGCAGGAACTTCAGCCGGGCGCGGTTGCGCAGCCGGCGGTAGCCGTAGTCGCGGAAGATCGAGGTGACCCCGGCCCAGACGTCCGGGACCTCCTCCAGCGGCACCCACGCGCCGAGCCGGACGCCGATCTTGGGGTTGGTGGAAAGACCGCCGCCGACCCACAGGTCGAAACCGGGGCCGTGCTCGGGGTGGCGTACACCGACGAACGCGACGTCGTTGATCTCGTGCACGACGTCGAGCAGCGGCGAGCCGGAGATCGCGGTCTTGAACTTGCGCGGCAGGTTGGAGAACTCCTTGCTGCCGATGTAGCGCCGATGGATCTCGTCGACCGCCCAGGTGCCGTCGATGATCTCGTCCTCGGCGATCCCGGCGACCGGGGAGCCGATGATCACACGGGGGCAGTCGCCGCACGCCTCGGTGGTGGACAGTCCGACGGCCTCCAGCCGCCGCCATATCTCGGGCACGTCCTCGATCCGGATCCAGTGGTACTGGATGTTCTGCCGGTCGGTGATGTCGGCGGTGCCGCGGGCGAACTCCTCCGAGATCTCGCCGACGACCCGGAGCTGTTCGGTGGTCAGCCGGCCGCCGTCCACCCGGACGCGCATCATGAAGTGCTCGTCGTCCAGCTCCTCCGGCTCCAGGATCGCGGTCTTGCCGCCGTCGATCCCGGGCTTGCGCTGGGTGTACAGGCCCCACCAGCGCATCCGGCCGCGCAGATCGGCGCCGTCGATGGAGTCGAAACCGCGGTGGGCGTAGATCGTCTCAATGCGTGTCCGCACATTGAGACCGTCATCGTCCTTCTTGGTCTGCTCGTTGCCGTTGAGGGGGGTGAAGTGCCCCGCGGCCCACTGGCCTTCGCCGCGGTGGCGTCCGGCCTTGCGGCGGGGCGTAGCGCTTGCGCGTTCCGGGGTGGCAACCATGGCGGTGTGTGTCCTTCTGAGCGGCTCAGGTGCGGCGGGTCGTATGTGCGCGCACCGTCTGACCTGCGTATGCGCAGGCGGACAGGAGGTACGGCGGTGACCTGTGCGACATGCGGCGGGGAGTGTCGAGACGTGCGCGCCCGCCCACGTCGTCGGGGGCGTGCGGAAGATGTGGTGGTGCTGCCCGGGGCCCTGGTGACGGCCCTGTCGAGGTGCGGGTCAGCCCGCCGGACAGATCGCGCTGGACATGCGGCCGAGGTCGACGTGGCGTCGACTCACCAAGGCAATTCCAGCTCGAGACATGATGGAAGCGTCGCATGGTGGTCTCTGACGAGTCCACCTTTATCCACTATGCGGACGAATCTGTCTCGGAATGTAAGACGTTGTGGTGTTGGTCACTCCTCGTCCGACGTCTTGACGTCGAACACCCGGAAGCCCCGGCGGCGGTAGTTGTCCAGCGCGTACGGCCCGTCCTTGCTGCAGGTGTGCAGCCACACCCGCTTGGTCGGCGCCCGGTCCGGCCGGCGGTCGGCCATGTCCCAGGCGCGGGAGGTCCCCCAGGTCAGCAGGTGCCCGCCGATGCGGCGGCCCCGGAAGGCGGGCAGCAGACCGAAGTACACGATCTCCACCACGCCCTCGTCCTGGCCCTCCAGCTCGATGTACCCCGCCGGGGTCCCGCGCTCGTACGCCACCCAGGTCTCCACACCGGGCCGGTGCAGATGGTCCTCCCACGCCTCCCGCGACCACACCAGCCGGTCGGTCCACTCCACGTCCGAGCCCACCGCTGTGTAGAGGAAGTGGCTGAACTCGGGGCTCGGCACCTCGGCCCGGACGATCCGCACCCCGGCCGTGGCGGGCGGCTCCTGCGCCGGGCTGAGATCGGACGGAGCGGTCTGCTCCAGGTGCCAGGTGGTCACGGTGGTGGTCATCGGGGACCTCCGGGGAAGCCCCCGCCTTCAGGCGGGGGAGGGATCGGACTCCTGTGGAGCGGGGCGGGGAAGGTCGAATGGTCGCCGGGGCGATCCAGTGTCCGCCACTGATAACCCGTCAGGATTTTACTGACTGATGTGCTAGTTTGTGAGCCATGGCCACCCATGTGAAGCGGGCGTATCGGTACCGCTTCTATCCGTCCGATGCGCAGGCAGCGGAGCTGTCGCGCACGTTCGGATGCGTGCGGAAGGTCTACAACATGGCGCTCGCGGCCCGTACCGAGGCGTGGGCGTTGCGTCAGGAGCGGGTCAACTACAACGCCACATCGGCGATGCTGACGGCGTGGAAGAAGACCGAGGATCTGGCCTTCCTCAACGATGTGTCCTCGGTTCCGCTCCAGCAGGCCCTGCGGCACCTCCAGGCCGCGTTCACCGCGTTCTTCGCCAAGCGGTCGAAGTACCCGCGCTTCAAATCGCGCAAGAAGTCCCGCAAGTCCGCCGAGTACACCTCCAGCGCCTTCCGGTTCCGGGACGGGAAACTGACGCTGGCGAAGATGGACCAACCGCTGGACATCGTCTGGTCGCGTCCCCTGCCGGAAGGCGCCCTCCCCTCCACGGTAACTGTCTCCCAGGACGCGGCCGGGCGCTGGTTCGTCTCCCTCCTCGTCGAGGACCCTGCCGTCCAGCCGCTTCCCGCCGGCGGCTCGGCGGTCGGTATCGACGCCGGGCTCGACCACCTGCTCACCCTGTCCACGGGTGAGAAGATCGCCACCCCGAGGCACGAGCGGCGCGACCGTGCCCGCCTCGCCCGCGCCCAGCGCGACCTCGCCCGCAAGGCCAGGGGCGACGGCGCCAACCGGGCCAAAGCGCGCCGCAAGGTCGCCAAGGTCTACGCCCGCATCACCGACCGTCGCCGTGACCATCTGCACAAGCTGACCACTCGACTCGTGCGTGAGAACCAAACGCTCGTGATCGAGGATCTCACCGTCCGGAACATGCTCAGCAACGGCAAGCTGTCCCGGGCGATCTCCGACGCGGCGTGGTCGCAGTTCCGGAGCATGCTGGAGTACAAGGCCGCCTGGTACGGCCGCGAAGTGATCGCGGTCGACCGCTGGTTCCCCTCCTCCAAGCTGTGCTCCGTATGCGGCACCCTGCAAAAGAGGATGCCGCTCAGCGTCCGCACCTGGACGTGCGACAGCTGTGGCACGACCCACGACCGGGACGTGAACGCGGCGAAGAACCTTCTGGCCGCCGGGCTGGCGGTGTCGGCCTGTGGAGCCGGTGTAAGACCTCAACGGGAGTCCTCCCGGACGGGGCAGTCGGTGACGAAGCAGGAATCCCCACGGCGCGAGCCGTAGGATTCCCCCTCGATCACGAGGGGGAGGAAGCCAAGGTGGACAGATAACCATACGGCGGCGACGTCCCCGGTGAGTCGCCCGTCCGGCCCGGAGGGCTGGGATCGTGCTGCCGCCGTCCTCGACGGTCCACGGATCCGCAGACGAAGGAGACGAAGACGACCATGGCTGTGACCAGCACCCGGATCAGACTCGGCGCCCTGCTCGGCGGCGCGCTCCTCGCCACCACCGGCGTGGCCACCGCCCAGAGCGCGGCGGCCGCCCCCAGCGCCCCGGTGGCCGCCGACGCGCCCTCCGCCGCCGCGGTGACCAAGCTCAGCCACTCCGACGCGGCGAACCGGCTGCGCGGCGCCGGGATCTCCTGGACCTCCAGCGGGGGCTGCTCGGACCGCAACAACCCCACCTGTACCTCGTTCGAACAGATCAACCTGACCACCGTGCAGGGTGCCATCACCCTGAAGGGGGCCACCGGCTGCGCGCTCACCATCACCGGCGGCACGGAGACCGGGCACGCCTCCGGTACGTACAGCCACTGGAACGGCTACAAGCTGGACTTCAGCCCGACGAGCTGCCTCAGCAACTACATCACCGGCACCTTCACCAACATCGGCCCGCGCCCCGGTGACGGCGCCCAGCAGTACAAGTCCGGCTCGGGCAACATCTACGCCCGCGAGAGCAACCACTGGGACGTGACCTACTACAACTGCGGAGGCTGCTGACCCGCGGCCCTCGACGCTCCCACCGACCGTCCGGACGGCTGCAACGCGGCGCAACCTTTGCGCATGGCTGTATCCGGCACTGACAGTGGGCCCGGCGGGCGGAGGGTGGTGCCGAGTCGGCGCGGCATCCCCTCCGCCAACGTCTGCGCGGCGACCTTTTGCGGCGATTCGGCCTGGTCACCGGATGAGCGGCGGTGAAAACCCCCGATACGGTGAGAAGGTGCAGCCAGCAGAAGAAACACCGACGCCGTCCGGCCGGCTCCGCAAGGCCCGCGCCCTGTACCGCAATGTGTCCAAGCGCAGGATGGCCTGGCTGCTGCTGAAGGACACGATCAATTCCTGTATGGAGTACCGGGTCACCGGGCTCGCCGCCGAAGCGGCCTTCTTCACCCTGCTGTCGCTGCCCCCGCTGCTGCTCGCCCTGATCGGGCTGCTCGGCTACTTCGACGCCTGGACCAGCACCGACACGGTGGCCACCATCCGGCAGAACATCCTCGACGCCTCCGCGACCGTGCTGTCCGACCGGGGCGTCAAGGAGATCGCCCGGCCGCTGCTGGACGATGTGATCAAGGGCGGCCGTCCCGATGTGATCTCGCTGGGCTTCGCCATCGCCCTGTGGTCCGGCTCCCGTGCGGTGAACGTGTTCGTGGACACCATCACGATCATGTACGGGCTGGAGGGGAAGCGCGGGATCGTCAGGACCCGCCTGCTGTCCTTCCTGCTCTATCTGGTGGCGCTCGTGGTCGGGGCGGTGGCGCTGCCGCTGATGGTGATCGGGCCGGAGGCGGTGGTGGACCTGCTGCCGTCCAGTGGGGATCTCGTACCGGTCCTGTACTGGCCGGTGGTGATCGTGCTCTCCATCGCCTTCCTCACCACGCTCTACCACGTGTCCGTGCCGGTGCGCTCGCCGTGGCGGGAGGACATCCCCGGGGCGCTGGTGGCCCTCGCGATATGGGTGCTGGGCAGCTTTCTGCTGCGGATCTACCTGGTCCATACGGTCGAGGGCCCGACGATCTACGGCTCGCTGGCCGCACCCGTCGCGGTGCTGCTGTGGATCGGGGTGTCCGCCTTCGCGGTGCTGGTCGGGGCGGCGGTCAACGCCGCGATCGACCGGGTCTGGCCCTCGGTGGCCACGGCCGCCGGGCGTGCGGAGCGCGCCTCCCGGGCCCGGGAGGAGGCGGCCCGGCTGCGGGCGAAGGACCAGCGCACGGCGGACGACGGCGCGGCGGAGATCACCCCGCCGTCGGAGTTCCCCGAGCGCTGGGCCCAGTTCCTGCCGCACGGCGACATACGCTCCCGGCTGCACACGAAGCGCGAGGCGGGGGAGAAGCCGGAGGGGAAAGCCGCAGGAAAGGCTGGGAAGGTCGGGAAGCCCGCCGGGAAGCCCGCCGATCAGCCCTCGGGGAAGGCACAGCCCACGGGGACACAGCCCTCGGGGAAGGCGGCCGGGGAGCCCCGGACGCCCCGGCAGGGACCGAGGCGTCCGGAGGTACGGTCCGCGGCGGACGGCGCGGGCGGCGCCACGGACAGCACCGCCGCCCAGGACGACGTCACGGCCAGGGACGACACCGCGGCGGACGACGATCACCCGGTGCGCTGACCGCCGCCGCGTCCTACCCCGCCCTACCCCGCGGGGGTGAACCGCACCGGCAGCCGCAGGAGGCCGCGCATCATGCTGGTGCCCCAGGCCAGGGTGTCCGGGTCGGTGTCCAGGGCCAGATCCGGACACCGCTCCAGCAGCGCCCGCAGCGCGATCGTGGCCTCCAGCCGGGCCGGCGGCGCGCCCAGACAGTGGTGGACGCCGTGGCTGAAGCCCAGGTGCCCCCGGGCGTCCCGGTGGATGTCGAAGCGGTCGGGGTCGGCGAAGCGGTTCACGGGGTGTCCGGCGGATCTGTCCCCTCCCCGCCCCTTCCCGCTACCAGGGGCTCCGCCCCTGGACCCCGGACGCCCTTCGGGCGTGTCCTCAATCTCCCCCAGCTACCGCTGGGAGGTGCCCCCTGACGGGCTGAAATCAGCCCCTCCGGCGCTTGAGGAGCGGGGTCTGGGGCGGAGCCCCAGTTGCGGGAAGGGGCGGGGGGAAACATCGATATGCGGCTCCGCCGCGTGGCCCGCCGCAGGCGTACGCGTACCGTCGGACACCCCTTGGGCGGCACGTTTCGGCGGCGCGAGGGACGGTGCGGTCCGGGGCGGACGCGGTCGGTCACAGACCGCGTTCGGTGAGCCAGTTCTCGATGGCCTCGGTGGTCTCGGGGAGGTGGTGCTCCATGATCGTGAAGTGGTCTCCCGGGGTGGTCCGGGCGGTGTGCGGGAAGGGCCAGGACGCGCGCCACGCGTCGCCCTCGAACCCCTCGTCCTGGTGGGGCATGGGCTCGGCCGCGCTGAGGAAGAACGTCGGGCTCTGGACGGGCCGCAGGACGCACTCCTCCATCAGCAGCGCGTTGTAGCGCCCGCTCGCCGAGAGCTTGGCGCCGGTCAGCGCGAAGTCGCCGAGCAGCTGCTCCCGGGAGTCCAGGCCCTCGTTCAGCGCGATGTGGGTCTTCTCGGAGAACTGGTGGGTGGCCTCGAAGGTGTCGAGCAGCACCACCGCGCCCGGCGGCAGCCCCGCGCCCTCGGCCCGCTCCGCCAGGGCGTAGGCGAGCAGCCCGCCCATGGAGTGGCCGACCAGGACGTAGCGCTCGGTGCCGAGGGCCGCGCGCAGCTGATGGAGGTGCAGCTCGATCAGGGCGTCGAAGCTGTCCGCCACCAACTCGCCTTCGAGGTAACCGGGGTTGACCAGCGAGAGCACATCCCGCCTGCCCTCGAACATCTGCGCCATCATCCCGTACTGGATCGGCCCGGCGGTGGCGGTGATGGCGGGCAGACACACCAGCGTGGCCCGGGTGCCGTCGCCACTCGCCATCTTCACCGGCGGGAGGATGTGGCCGGCGGCGTCCTCGGCGGTGAAGGACGGCCGGAGCCGACCCGCGGCCTGGATGAGCGCCATGCCCACCGACTGGGCCCGGCCGCTGGCGTATGCCTGGTGGTAGAGGGTGGTGAGGCTGTCATAGGGGTCCGACTCCGGGGCCGCGGTGGCCTTCGCGAGCTCCAGCTCGATGGCGGACGGCGGCGCGGAGCCGTCCGGCGCGGTCGCGGGGGCTGTTTCGGGGGCGGCCTGCTCCGGTGCGGCCTGGCCCGGTGTGGTCTGCTCCGGGGAGGCGGATTCCTCGGCCACGAGGGCGCTCGGCCGGGTGGCGGCCCGGCTGTCCACCAGCGTGGCCAGGTGCCCGGCGAGCCGGTCCACGGTCGAGTGCTCGAACGTCGCCGTGGCCGACAGCCGGAGCCCGAGCAGCGTGGCGAGCCGGTCGCGCAGATCGATCCCGCGCACCGAGTCCATGCCGAGCGCCAGGAACTCGGTGTCCGGGCCGATCTCCGCGCCCGCCTCGTGGTGGAGCACCGCGCGCAACTGCTCCCGGACGAGGTCCGCCAGCAGCCGCTCCCGCTCCTCGGACGCGACGTCCAGGACGCGCTGGGCGGCGGCGGTGTCCTGCGTCCGGGTGCCCGGCCGCTCGCGGCGTACGGGTCGGGCCGCACGCTCCTCCGCGGCAGCCCGCAGCCGGTCCGCGGACACCGGCCGCAGTGTCAACTCAGCGATATGCGCGAGGGGTTGACCGTCGTCGCCCGTGAGATGGACGCCGATGGCATCCGATCCGACGGCGGACAGCCGCACCCGTACGGTGGCGGGCGGGGCGGTGTCCGGGGCGGAGTGCGGCCGGACGCCGGTCCAGGAGAACGGCATCCGGATCGGCGCACCCGCCGACTCCGCCTGGTCGAAGAACCCGCCGAGACCGATCGCGTGCAGGGCGGTGTCGAGCAGCGCGGGGTGCAGCGCGAAGCCGTCCACCGGCCCGCCACCGGCCCCCTCGCCCAGCGCCACCTCCGCGAAGACGTCCCCGTCGCGCCGCCAGGCCGACCGCAGACCGCGGAAGGCCGGGCCGTAGTCGAAGCCGTCGGACGCCAGCCGGTCGTAGAAGCCCGTCAGGTCGACCGCGCGGGCCCCGGGCGGCGGCCAGACGGCCGCCATCTCCGCGAACGCGCCCGTGCCACCACCCTCCTGACCGTCGTCCGGGCCCGCCGGATCCGGTGCCACGACGGCCCGCACATGGCAGGTCCAGCCCGCCGCCGTGTCCCCGGCCTGCGACGTGCGGCGGGAGTGCACGGTGAGCTCCCGCCGGCCCTCCTCATCGGGCTCGCCCACCTGGATCTGGAGCTGCGCCGCGTCGGCGGCGGGCAGGAACAGCGGTTCCCGGAGGGTCAGTTCGGGCAGATACGGGCAGCCGACCGTACGCCCCGCGTACAGCGCCCAGTCGAGGAACACACTGCCGGGCAGCACCACACCGCCCAGCACCGCGTGGTCGGCGAGCCAGCGGTGAGTGGTCTGCGACAGCCGCGCGGTGAACAGCACCGTGTCGCTCCCGGCCGGGGTCACCGCCCCCGCCAGCAGCGGATGGTCCACCGCCGTGAGCCCGGCGCCGCCCGCGTCCCCGGTGGGCTCGGGCGCGTCCAGCCAGTACCGCCGCGCGCGGAAGGCGTACGTCGGCAGATCGACGGGCCGCCCGCCCGCGAACGCGGTCGCCCACGCCACCGCGCCTCCGGCCACGAACAGTTCCGCGAGCGCCGTGAGCAGCCGCTCCCGGCCGCCCTCGTCCCGCCGCAGCGTCCCCACCACCACGGCCGCGCGGTCCGCCGAGGTGCCCTGCGGCGTCCGCTCGATCCGCTGCTCGATCCGCTCTTCGACCGTCTGCTCGATCCCGGGCACCAGTACCGGGTGCGGGCTCACCTCGATGAACACCGTGTGCCCGGCGTCGGCCAGGGCACGGGTC
This sequence comes from Streptomyces yongxingensis, assembly GCF_055597465.1. NCBI lineage: Bacteria > Bacillati > Actinomycetota > Actinomycetes > Kitasatosporales > Streptomycetaceae > Streptomyces > Streptomyces yongxingensis. The sequence goes on along the minus strand of NZ_CM145717.1, from coordinate 3,257,616 downwards.
GCCTGCTCGAACCGTACGGTCTCGCGGAGGTTCCGGTACCAGTACTCCGCGTCGGCACTCGCACCGTCGAGGAGGGCGCCGGTCACCGTCGAGTACATCGGCACCTCGCCGGGGCGGGGCGTGAGGGGCGCGGCCAGCTCCAGCAGCCGCTCCCGGATCCGTTCGACCTGCGGGGTGTGCGAGGCGTAGTCCACCGGGACGCGGCGCGCTCGTACCCCGTCCCGTTCACACGCCGCCATCAGCTCGTCCAGCGCCGCCGCGTCCCCGGCGACCACGGTCGAGCCGGGCCCGTTCACGGTGGCCACGCAGATCCGCTCGCCCCAGGGCGCCACCAGCTTCCCGGCCTCGTCCACCGGCACGGGCAGCGAGACCATGCCGCCCCGGCCCGCCAGTTCGCTCCCGATCAGCCGACTGCGCAGCGCGACGACACGGGCGGCATCGTCCAGCGAGAGCACCTCCGCGACACACGCCGCCGCCAGCTCGCCCTGCGAATGCCCCACCACCGCGGCGGGCTCGACCCCATGGGACCGCCACACCCGCGCCAGGGACACCATGACCGCCCACAGCACCGGCTGCACCACATCGACCCGGTCCAGCGACGGCGCGCCGGGGCGTCCGCGCACCACATCGAGCGGCGACCACTCGACATACCGGGCCAGTGCCCGGGCGCAGGCGTCGAACGACTCGGCGAACTCCGTTGAGGCGTCGAGGAGTTCGGCCGCCATCCCGGCCCACTGCGAGCCCTGCCCGGGGAACACGAACACCGGCCCCGACCGGTCGGCGGAGAGGGGCCCGTCGGTGGACGCGCCCAGCACCACACCGGTGGCCGGTTCGCCGCGGCCGAGCGCCGCCAGCCGGTCAAGGAAGTCCTCCCGGGTGCGGCCGATCACCACGGCGCGATGGCCGAAGACGGCCCGGGACAGCAGCGAGCGGGCCACATCGACGGGCACCGGATCCGGGTCGGCGGCCAGCCGCTCCCGCAGTCGGCGGGCCTGTTCGCGCAGGCTGTCGGCGCTCTTCGCCGAGAGCACCCACGGCACCGCCACCGGCGTCGGCTCAGCGGCGATGTCGGTGTCCGGTGCCTCCTCCAGAATCACATGGGCGTTGGTGCCGCTGATGCCGAACGACGACACCGCGCCGCGCCGAGGCGCATCGGCCGAGGGCCAGGGCTCGTTCTCGGCGGCGAGCCGCAGCGCCCCGGCCGTCCAGTCCACCCGCTCGGTGGGGCGTTCGGCGTGCAGGGTGCGGGGTACGACGCCGTGGCGCAGGGCCAGCACCATCTTGATGACGCCCGCGACCCCGGCCGCCGCCTGGGTGTGGCCGAGGTTGGACTTCACCGAGCCCAGCACCACCGGCCGGTCGGCGGGCCGGTCCCGGCCGTACGTGGCGAGCAGTGCCTGCGCCTCGATCGGGTCCCCCAGCGACGTCCCCGTGCCGTGCGCCTCGACCACGTCCACATCGGCCGCCGTGAGGCCCGCGTTCGCCAACGCCTGCCGGATGACGCGCTGTTGGGCCGGACCGCTGGGCGCCGTGAGGCCGTTGGACGCGCCGTCCTGGTTGAGCGCGGAGCCCCGGAGCAGCGCCAGCACCCGGTGGCCGTGGCGGCGGGCGTCGGACAGCCGCTCGACCACCAGCATGCCGACGCCCTCGGCGAAGCCCATCCCGTCGGCCTCGGCGGCGAACGCCTTGGAGCGCCCGTCGGGGGCGAGCCCGCCGACCCGGCTGAACTCGACGATGGGCCGCGGGGTCGACATCACCGTCACCCCACCGGCCACCGCGAGGCCGCATTCGCCCTGCCGTACCGCCTGCGCGGCCAGGTGCAGCGCCACCAGGGACGAGGAGCACGCGGTGTCCACGGTGATGGCCGGGCCCTCGAGTCCGAGGGTGTAGGCCACCCGGCCGGTGGCCACGCTGCCCGCGCTGCCGTTGCCGAGATAGCCCTCGAAGCCGTCGGCCAACTGCTCGGGGAAGCGCGTGGCGTAGTCGTTGTAGATCAGCCCCGCGAAGATCCCGGTCTGGGTGGCGCGCAGTGCGGTGGGGTCGATGCCCGCGTGTTCGAACGCCTCCCATGTGGTCTCCAGCAGCAGCCGCTGCTGGGGGTCCGTGGCCAGCGCCTCACGGGGCGAGATGCCGAAGAACTCGGCGTCGAAGTCGGCCGCGTCGTACAGGAAGCCACCGGCTTGTGCGTAGTCCCCGTCCCCGGGCGCGCCGGGGCGGCCCAGCTCGGCGTGCCAGCCGCGGTCGTCGGGGAAGGGGCCGATGGCGTCCCGCCCTTCGGCCAGCAGCCGCCACAGCTCCTCGGGCGAGCGCACCCCGCCGGGGAAGCGGCAGCTCATCCCGACGATCGCGATCGGGTCGTCGTCATCGGCGGCCGTGGCCGCACGGGCGGCCGGGGCGGGGAGAGCGGGCCCGGCGGCGGTGGTCCCGCCGTCCGGCGCCAGGAGCCGCAGCAGCTCGGCCACCAGCGCGGCCGGGGTGGGGTGGTCGAACACGGTGGTCACCGGAAGCCGCAGGCCGGTGGCCGTGCCGAGCCGGTTGCGCAGCTCCACGGCGGTCAGCGAGTCGAAGCCCAGGTCCCTGAAGGAGCGGTCCCCGGCCACCGCGTCACCGCCCGTATGCCCGAGCACCACGGCGGCCTGGGCCCGTACGAGGTCGCTCAGCGTGCGCTCGCGGTCCGCCGGGGGCAGCGCGGCCAGGCGATCCCGCAGCCCACCGCCGGTGGCCGTGTTGGCGGCGCCGCGCCGGACCGTCGTCGTACGGACCAGTCCGCGCAGCAGCGGCGCGGGCTCGCCGTGGCGGCGCAGGGCGGCCACGTCCAGCCGCATCGGAACGCTGAGCGCGCGGGGCGCCCGTATGGCCGCGTCGAAGAGTGCCAGCCCCTGGTCCGTGGTGAGCGGCCGCACACCCTGACGGCGCATCCGGTCCAGGTCGGTGGCGGCCAGGCCACCGGTCATCGCGCCGCGTTCGCCCCACAGGCCCCAGGCGAGCGCGTGTGCGGGCAGGCCCTGGTCACGGCGGTGCCGGGCGAGGGCGTCCAGAAACGCGTTGGCGGCCGCGTAGTTGCCCTGGCCCGCCGAGCCCAGCACCCCGGCGGCGGAGGAGAAGAGCGCGAACAGCGCCAGGTCCCGGTCCCGGGTCAGCTCGTGCAGATACCAGGCCGCGTCCGCCTTGGGGCGCAGCACGGTGTCCAGCCGCTCGGGGGTCAGCGCGGAGACCACACCGTCGTCCAGCACCCCGGCCGCGTGCACCACACCGCGCAGCCCCGGCAGGCCGTCCAGCAGCGCGCCCAGCGCCGTGCGGTCGGAGACATCACACGCCACCACCCGGGCCGTCGCGCCCAACTCGCTGAGTTCCGCGTTGAGTTCGCGCGCTCCGGAGGCGTCCGGCCCCCGGCGGCCGGCGAGGACGAGGTCGGTGACGCCATGGCGGGTGACCAGATGCCGGGCCACCGCCGAGCCGATGACCCCCGTGCCACCGGTGATCAGCACGGTGCCGTCAATCGTCTCCTGGGGAGGAGTGAGCACCACCTTTCCGGTGTGGCGCGCCTGGCTGACGTGGCGGAACGCCTCCCGCGCCCGGCGGGTGTCCCACGCCGTCACCGGCAGTGGCGCCAGCACACCCGCCTCGAACAGCTCGGCGAGATGGGCCAGCATCGCGCCCAGCCGCTCCGCCCCGGCCTCGGCGAGGTCGAACGCCCGATAGCCGACGCCCGGCCATCGCGCGGCCACCTCATCGGCGTCCCGGACATCCGTCTTGCCCATCTCGATGAACCGGCCACCGCGCGGCAGCAGCGTCAGCGAGGCGTCGATGAACTCCCCGGCCAGGCAGTTCAGTACGACATCGACGCCCCGGCCATCGGTCGCGGTCAGGAAGCGGTCGGCGAACTCCGGGGTGCGCGACGACGCCACCCGCTCGGGCGGAACGCCCATGCCCCGCACCACGGGCCACTTCGGCTCGCTCGCGGTGGCGTACACCTCGGCCCCGAGATGGCGCGCCAGCCGCACCGCCGCCATCCCCACGCCCCCCGCGGCGGCGTGCACCAGAACCGACTCGCCCGCGCGCACCCGGGCCAGCTCGACCAGAGCGTAGTACGCGGTCAGGAACGCGGCGGGCACCGACGCCGCCTGCGGAAACGTCCAGTCGTGGGGCATCTTCACGACCATCCGGGCGTCGGCCACCGCCACGGGGCCCGCATACGCGCCCGACACCAGACCCATCACCCGGTCGCCCACCGCGAGGCCGTCGACACCGGGGCCGACCTCCAGCACCACACCGGCGCCCTCGGCCGCGAAGAGCCCCTCATCGCTGGGCACGACGCCCAACGAGGCAAGGACATCACGGAAGTTGACGCCCGTGGCACGCACCGCGATCCGCACCTGGCCCGGGGCCAGGGGCTCCTCGACCCCGGGAGCGGGCACCAGCCGCAGCCCCTCCACGGTGCCTCCGGTGTCCAGGTCCAGGCTCCAGGCCCCTTCGGGGGCCGCCAGTATTCCGGCGTCCGACGGCGAGACCCGGCCCAGCCGTGGCACGGACACCGCTCCGGCGCGCACCACGAGCTCGGGCTCACCGGTGGCGAGGGCGGCGGTCAGCGCGGCCGTGGACTCGGGCGCACCGTCCAGATCCACCTGCGCGAACCGGCCCGGGTGCTCCGAGCACACCGAACGCCACAGCCCCCGCACCCCGGCCGACGCCGGCTCGGCCCGCTCACCCGGGAACGCGGCCACCGCGCCCCGGGTCACCAACACCAGCCGGGCGCCGTCGAGTTCGGGGTGGCTCAGCCACTCCCGTACCGTCTCCAGCACGGCCGCCAGGCGCCCGCGGCTGGTGGCGGGCACGTCGGCGACACCGTCCGGGGCCTGCGCCGGGAGAGCGGGCAGCACCACCAGCGGGGGCAGCGGTGTGCCGGTGCGTACGGCGGCGAGGAGCGCGGCCACGTCCGCATGGACGGGGGCGTCGGGGGCGTCGGACAGAGCGGTGCCGAGCGCCGCCATGGGCTCCGTGGCCTCGGACGGCCGGAGGGGCAGCGGCGCCCATGTGACCTCGAAGAGCGCGTCCGGGACCGTCCCGGTGGCGAGCGTGAGCGCGTCGGCCGTCAGAGGCCGCGAGACCACCTCGTCGAGGGTGAGGATCGGCAGACCGGCGAGATCCGTCAGTCGCACCGAGATGCCGCCCGGCCCGGTGGGCGCTATGCGGACCCGGGCGACGGTGGCGCCCGTGGCATGCAGCCGCGCCCCGGAGAACGACAGCGGCATCATCCGCTCCGTCTCGCCCTCCAAGAGCGCCACCAGCCGCGTCTGGAGCGCCGCGTCCACCAGCGCCGGATGCACACCGAACCGGTCCGCGTCACCGGCCGCCGACTCCGGAAGCCGCACCTCGGCGAGCGTCTCCTCGCCCCGGCGCCATACGGCGCGCACGCCCTGGAACACCGGGCCGTAGCCATAGCCGTGGTCCGCCAGCCGCTCGTAGAACGCGTCGATGTCCACCGGCTCCGCGCCGGTGGGCGGCCACTGGGCCTCGACCTCCGGCTCCGCGTCCGCGTCCCTGTGCTCGTCGCCGGGCGACGACGCGGACGCCGTCAGTGTCCCCGTGGCATGACACACCCAGTCCGCCGGATCGTCGTCCGGCCCCGGTCGGTGCGGCCGGGAGTGCAGCCGTACGGCGCACGCGCCCCGCTCGTCCGCCGCGTCGATGCCCACCTGGATGTCGAGGGCGGTGTCGTCGGACGGCACGGTCAGCGGGGTGTGCAGCACGAGTTCGTCCAGCCGTTCGGCGCCCACGTGCTGCCCGGCCCCCAGCACGAGCTCCAGCAGGGCCGCGCCCGGCACCAGGACCCGGTCCAGCACCATGTGGTCGGCCAGCCAGGGATGGGTAACGGTGGAGATCCGGCCCGTGAACACGAACCCGCCGCCCTCGGCCATGCTCACCCCGGCCGCCACCAGCGGATGCCCCACCACGGAAAGCCCCGCGCCCGCGAGATCGCCGACCCACTCGGCCGCCGAAAGCCAGTAGTGGTGGCGTTGGAAGGGGTAGGTGGGGAGGTTGGTGGGGGTGGGGGTGGTGGGGGTGAGGATGGTGGGCCAGGTGGGGGTGAGGCCGTGGGTCCAGAGGGTGGCGAGGGAGGTGAGGAGTTGTTGGGTGTCGCCGTGGTCGCGGCGGAGGGTGCCGGTGGCGTGGGCGTTGGTTTCTTGGATGGCGGTGGTGAGGACGGGGTGGGGGCTGGTTTCGAGGTAGAGGGTGTGGCCGTGGGCTTGGAGGGTGTGGAGGGTGTCGTGGAAGCGGACGGTTTGGCGGAGGTTGCGGTACCAGTACTCGGCGTCGAGGGTTTCGCCGTTGAGGGGGGTGGCGGTGACGGTGGAGTACAGGGGGATGTCGCCGGTGCGGGGGGTGATGGGTGCGGCGAGTTGGAGGAGCTGTTCCCGGACGCGGTCGACGTGGGGGGTGTGGGAGGCGTAGTCGACGGCGATCGCACGGGCCCGGATCCCGGTGGCCTCCGCTTGCGCCATGACGTCGGTGAGCCCGGCGGGGCTTCCGGCGATGACGGTGGAGGAGGGGCCGTTGATTGCGGCGATCCAGACGTCGTCGTGGCCGGTCAGCAGGTCGTGTGCCTGGTCGGCGGAGGCGGTGAGGGAGACCATGCCGCCGTGTCCGGCCAGTTCCCGCGCGATGAGGCGGCTGCGCAGGGCCACCAGCCGTGCGCCGTCGTCGAGGGTGAGCACACCGGCCACGCATGCGGCGGCGATCTCGCCCTGGGAGTGGCCGATGACGGCGGAGGGCTCGATGCCGAGCGAACGCCACACCTGGGCCAAGGACACCATGACGGCCCAGAGGGCGGGCTGGACCACATCCACCCGGTCCAGCGCGGTGTCGTCCGAGGTTTCGCGCAGGACGTCGAGGAGATTCCACTCGATGTGCGGGGCGAGGGCCTGGGCGCACCGGTCGATGGATTCGGCGAACACCGAAGAGGCGGCGAGCAGGTCGGCGGCCATACCGACCCACTGCGACCCCTGCCCCGGAAAGACGAACACCGCACCGGACGGTGGCTCTTCCGGGGCCACTCCGCTGACCACATGGGTGGCGGGCTCACCGGTGGCGATGGCGTCCAGCCCGGCCAGGAAGGTGTCCCGGTCGGTGGCCACGACCACCGCGCGGTGGTCGAGCGCGGCCCGGTGCCGTGCGAGCGTCCAGCCGATGTCGGCGAGGTGCCGGTCACTCGTGGCCGCGAACGTCAGCAGTTGTGCGGCCTGTGCTCGTAGCGCGGTTTCGGAGCGTGCGGAGATCACCCACGGCAGCGGACCTTCCGTGGGCGTGGATTCGGGCGTCGTGTCGACCGTCGGGGCCGCTTCGAGGATCACATGGGCGTTGGTGCCGCTGACCCCGAACGACGACACCGCCGCGCGGCGTGCCCGTTCCGCCTCGGGCCAGGGCGCGTTCTCCGTCACCAGCTCCACCGCGCCGGAGGCCCAGTCCACATGCGGCGTCGGCTCGTTCACATGCAGGGTGCGCGGCACCACGTCATGGCGCATCGCCATCACCATCTTGATCACACCGGCCACGCCCGCCGCGGCCTGGGTGTGGCCGAGGTTGGATTTCACCGATCCCAGCAGCGCGGGGCGTTCGGCGGGCCGGTCCTGGCCGTACGTGGCGAGCAGCGCCTGCGCCTCGATGGGGTCGCCCAGCGCCGTGCCCGTCCCGTGGGCCTCGACCACATCCACCTCGGACGAGGCCACGCCCGCGTCGGCCAGCGCGTCCTGGATCACCCGCCGCTGGGCGGGGCCGTTGGGCGCGGTGAGGCCGTTGGAGGCGCCGTCCTGGTTGACCGCGGTGCCCCGGATCACGCCGAGCACCTGGTGGCCGTTGCGGCGGGCGTCGGACAGCCGCTCCACGAGCAGCAGTCCCACGCCCTCCGCCGCGCCCATGCCGTCCGCGGCGGCGGAGAACGCCTTGCACCGGCCGTCCCGGGCCAGCCCCCGCTGCCTGCTGAACTCGGTGAACAGATCCGGTGTGGACATCACGGCGACACCGCCGACGACCGCCATCCCGCACTCGCCGTTCCGCAGCGCCCGCACCCCCAGATGCAGCGCCACCAGCGACGACGAACACGCGGTGTCCACGGTGAGGGCCGGGCCGGTCAGCCCGAAGGTGTAGGCGATGCGTCCGGAGACGACACTGCCCGCGACACCGGTCATGGCATGGCCCTCGACCTCCTCCGGGATCGCGGGCAGCCGGCTGCCGTAGTCATGGAAGCTGGCGCCGACGAACACCCCGGTCCGGCTGCCACGCAGCGACGCCGGATCGATGCCCGCTCGCTCGAACAGCTCCCAGGAGGTCTCCAGCAGCAGCCGCTGCTGGGGGTCCATCGCCAGCGCCTCACGCGGTGAGATGCCGAAGAAGGAGGCGTCGAACTCGCCCGCGGTGTGCAGGAATCCACCCTCGGCGGTGTACGAGGTGCCCGGCCGTTCGCCGTCCGGGTCGACCAGCCCCGCCAGATCCCAGCCACGGTCGACCGGGAACCCGGAAATGGCGTCACCGCCGCCTTCGACGAGCTCCCACAGCGCCTCGGGCGAGGCCACTCCGCCGGGGTAGCGGCAGCTCATCCCGACGATCGCCACCGGCTCGGCGGCCGCCGACTCCGCCACCCGCAGTTGCGCCCGCGTCTCCTTGAGCTCCGCGGTGACCCGGGTCAGATAGTGGCGGAGCTTGTGCACATCGTCCATGTCGGGGCTCCATGCGAGAAGTCGGCGGTGGGAGGTGGGGAGGGCGGAAGGACCGGGTGGTCAGCGGGCCGGGCGGCAAGGGATCAGGAGATCCCGAACTCCTTCTCGATGTAGTCGAAGAGCTCGTCGTTGGTGGCCGCTTCGAGATCGTCGGATGTCACCGGCTCCTCGGCGCTGTCCACGGTGTCCACATTGCCGACGGAGTCCATGGCGTCCACGACGGACCGGAGCAGTCGGCGCAGCCGGTCGGCGATCTCGGAACGGGCGGGGGCGTCGCTCGGCAGCGTGCCCAACAGCCGTTCCAGGCGGTCGAGTTCGGTGGTGCCATCGCCGGTGGCCGCTGGGCCGTCGCCGTCCGGGCCGTCGTCGATGCCGGTGAAGAGCTGGGTGTGCAGATAGTCGACGAGCTCGGCCACGGTCGGGAAGTCGAAGATCACGGTGGCGGGCAGCCGGAGCCCCGTGACGCTCCCGAGCCGGTTGCGCAGCTCCACCGCGGTGACCGAGTCCAGGCCGAGCTCCAGGAACGGCCGTCTGGTGCCCACGGCCTCGGCCGAGTGATGGCCGAGGACGGCGGCCACCTGGCCGCGTACGGCCTCGAGGAGCCGCCGGTCGCGCTCCTCGGGCTTCGCGTCGGCGAGCCGGTCGCGCAAGGCCGCCACCGTACCGCCCGTACCGCCCGTACCGCTGCCGCCGCCCGGCGCCCCGGCCCCCGCACCCTCGGCCGCGCCGAGCGCCCGCCGGGCCTCGGGGATCTCATCGAGGAGGTGGCTGGGGCGGGCGGCGGTGTAGGCGTGGGCGAAGCGGTCCCAGTCGATATCGGCGATCACCAGAGCCGTTTCGTCGTCCGCCAGTGCCGCCTCCAGCGCGAGGAGCGCCGACTCCGGCGGCAGCAGCGGTATGCCATGGCGCAGCCGCAACTCGGTCACCGCGTCCCGTTCGGCCATACCGCCCTGCGCCCAGGAACCCCAGGCCACGGAGGTGGCCACCAGGCCCTGTGCGCGGCGGTGGCGAGCCAGGGCATCCATGTAGGCGTTGGCGGGCGCGTAGTTGCCCTGACCCACCATGCCCACGGTGCCCGCCAGGGAGGAGAACAGCACGAACGCGGACAGCTCCAGGTCCCGGGTCAGCTCGTGCAGCCGCCACGCCGCATCGGCCTTCACCCGCAGCACGCGGTCCACCTGCTCGGGGGTGAGGGAGGTGATGGCGGCGTCGTCCAGGACGGCCGCCGTGTGGAATACCGAGGTCAGCGGGTACGCGGCCGGAATCGAGGCCAGGAGCGCGCGGAGCGCGTCGGCGTCCCCGACATCGCAGGCCGCCACGGTCGCCTTGGCCCCGGAGGCGGTCAGCTCGGCCACCAGTTCGGCCGCCCCCGGCGCGGTGGCCCCGCGACGGCTGACGAGCAGCAGGTGCTCGGCGCCACGGGCCGCGAGCCGACGGGCCACCTGGCTGCCGAGGGCCCCGGTGCCACCGGTGATCAGGACCGTACCCGGGCCGGGGGACCAGCCGTCATCGAGCACATCGCGGAGGCGCGGTGCCCTGACGATACGGCGTCCGAGGATCCCGGTGGCGCGGACCGCGACCTGGTCCTCGTGGCTGTCGGCGGCCAGTACGGCGCAGAGCCGGGTCGTGGTCCGTTCGTCCAGCTCCTGAGGCAGATCCACCAACCCGCCCCAGCGGGTGGCGAGTTCCTGTGCCGCCACCCGGCCCTGGCCCCAGACCAGCGCCTGCGCCGGGCCGGTCAGCGGGTCGTGGTCGCCGACGGACACCGCGCCCTGGGTGACACACCACAGCGGCGCGAACAGCCCTGCCGCCTCAAGGCCCTGGATCAGCCGCAGGGTGCGGTGCGGCCCGGCGGCCTCGTCGCGGGCGAGCAGCGAGAGCACGCCGACGACGGGTGCGGTGGGGCGCGCCGTGGCGTGTGCGGTGAGGCTGGCCAGAGTGTCGGCCCAGCGGCGCGGATCGTCGGGCGCCACGACCACCGTTTCCACCGTGGCCCCGTGCCGGTCCAGCGCCGTGGCGACCGCCTCGTACAGCGCATCGTCCTTCTGGTCGGGCGCCAGGACGACGAGCCAGGTGCCGGACAGCGTGGGCGCGGTGGTGTCGGGCAGCGGCTTCCAGCCCTCGCGATACCGCCACGCGTCCATCGTGGACGCCGCGCTCTGCCGTCGATGCCACGCCGACAGCGCGGGCAGCAGGGTCGTCAACTCCGCCTGGGATTCCTCCAGCCGCAGGGTCCGAGCCAGCCCTTCCAGGTCCTCGCGCTCCACGGCCTCCCAGAAACCGGTGTGCGGGTCTGAACCCGTTGTGGCGTCGGCGCGGTGTCGGCCGGGGGCTGCGGAGTCCAGCCAGTAGTGGTGGCGTTGGAAGGGGTAGGTGGGGAGGTTGGTGGGGGTGGGGGTGGTGGGGGTGAGGATGGTGGGCCAGGTGGGGGTGAGGCCGTGGGTCCAGAGGGTGGCGAGGGAGGTGAGGAGTTGTTGGGTGTCGCCGTGGTCGCGGCGGAGGGTGCCGGTGGCGTGGGTGTTGGTTTCTTGGATGGCGGTGGTGAGGACGGGGTGGGGGCTGGTTTCGAGGTAGAGGGTGTGGCCGTGGGCTTGGAGGGTGTGGAGGGTGTCGTGGAAGCGGACGGTTTGGCGGAGGTTGCGGTACCAGTACTCGGCGTCGAGGGTTTCGCCGTTGAGGGGGGTGGCGGTGACGGTGGAGTACAGGGGGATGTCGCCGGCGCGGGGGGTGATGGGTGCGGCGAGTTGGAGGAGCTGTTCCCGGACGCGGTCGACGTGGGGGGTGTGGGAGGCGTAGTCGACGGCGATCGCACGGGCCCGGATCCCGGTGGCCTCCGCTTGCGCCATGACGTCGGTGAGCCCGGCGGGGCTTCCGGCGATGACGGTGGAGGAGGGGCCGTTGATTGCGGCGATCCAGACGTCGTCGTGGCCGGTCAGCAGGTCGTGTGCCTGGTCGGCGGAGGCGGTGAGGGAGACCATGCCGCCGTGTCCGGCCAGTTCCCGCGCGATGAGGCGGCTGCGCAGGGCCACCAGCCGTGCGCCGTCCTCCAACGAGAGCACACCGGCCACACACGCCGCGGCGATCTCGCCCTGGGAGTGGCCGATGACGGCGGAGGGCTCGATGCCGAACGAACGCCACACCTGGGCCAAGGACACCATGACGGCCCAGAGGGCGGGCTGGACCACATCCACCCGGTCCAACGCGTCGTCCCCGGTCGCCCGCAGCACATCGAGCGGATCCCAGTCGACATGCGGAGCGAGAGCTCGGGCGCATTGGCCGATCGACTCGGCGAACACCGCTGACGATTCGAGCAGTTCGGCGGCCATGCCGACCCACTGCGACCCCTGACCCGGGAAGACGAACACCGCACCGGACGGTGGCTCGCCCGAAACCACTCCGCTGACCACATGGGCGGCGGGCTCACCGGTGGCGATGGCGTCCAGCCCGGCCAGGAAGGTGTCCCGGTCGGCGGCCACGACCACCGCGCGGTGCTCCAGCGCGGCCCGGTGCCGTGCCAGCGTCCAGCCGATGTCGGCGAGATGCCGATCGCTCGTGGCCACGAACGCGCGCAACTGCGCTGCCTGCGCCCGTAGCGCGACCTCCGAACGCGCCGAGATCACCCACGGCAGCACACCGTCCGTGGGCACGGACCGGGAGGTGGTGTCCGCCGCCGGGGCCGCTTCCAGAATCACATGGGCGTTGGTGCCGCTGACTCCGAACGACGACACCGCCGCGCGCCGTGCCCGTTCCGCCTCGGGCCAGGCCGTAGTCTCCGTCACCAGCCGCACCGCGCCGGAATCCCAATCCACCTGCGGCGTCGGCTCGTCCACATGCAGGGTGCGGGGAACGACACCGTGGCGCAGGGCCAGCACCATCTTGATGAGGCCCGCGACCCCGGCCGCCGCGCCGGTGTGGCCGACGTGGGCCTTCATCGAGCCCAGCAGCGCGGGACGTTCGGCGGATCGGCCCTGGCCGTACGTGGCGAGCAGTGCCTGCGCCTCGATGGGGTCTCCCAGCGCCGTACCGGTCCCGTGTGCCTCGATCACGTCCACATCGGACGGCGTGAGACGTGCGTTCGCCAACGCCTGCCGGATGACGGCCTGTTGGGCGGGGCCGTTGGGCGCGGTGAGGCCGTTCGAGGCACCGTCCTGGTTGACCGCCGTGCCACGGATGACGGCCAGCACCTGGTGGCCGTTGCGGCGGGCCTCCGACAGCCGTTCGACCAGCAGCACGCCCACGCCCTCCGCCCACGCGGTGCCGTCCGCCGCCGCCGCGAAGGGCTTGCAGCGGCCGTCGGGGGCGAGCCCGCGCTGATGGCTGAACTCGGTGAACACACCCGGTGTGGAGATCACCGAGGCGCCGCCCACGAGCGCCATGCCGCAGTCACCGTTGCGCAGCGCCTGTACGGCCAGATGCAGTGCCACCAGCGAGGACGAACACGCCGTGTCCACCGTGACGGCCGGTCCGGTCAGCCCGAAGCTGTAGGCGATCCGGCCCGATGCCACGCTTCCCGCCGCTCCGGTGAAGAGATAGCCCTCGGCCCCCTCGGTGTCGGCGCCCTCACCGCCGTAGCCGTGCGGTACGAGACCGATGAACACCCCGGTGCGGCTGGAGCGCAGCGACAGCGGGTCGATGCCCGCGTGTTCCAGCGCCTCCCAGGAGGTCTCCAGCAACAGCCGCTGCTGGGGATCCATCGCCATCGCCTCGCGCGGCGAGATGCCGAAGAAGGAGGCATCGAAGTCGGCGGCGTCCGGGAGGAATCCGCCCTCGTGGACATAGCTGCTGCCGGGGCGTTCGGGATCGGGGTGGTAGAGCGCGTCCAGATCCCAGCCGCGGTCCGCCGGGAACGCGGAGAGCGTGTCCTGGTCGGACAGCAGCAGCCGCCACAGGTCCTCGGGCGACCGTACGCCCGTGGGGAAACGGCAGCCCGTGGCGACGATCGCGATCGGCTCGTCCAGGGCGGCCGCCCCCGGCACGACCGGCGCGACGGCGCCCGGCGCGTACGGGCCCGTTCCGGCGGCGTCCCCGCCCGCGATCCGGTCCAGCAGATGCCGGGCCAGTGCCAGGGGCGTCGGATGGTCGAAGACGACGGACGGCGCGAGCGCCACGCCCGTCGCCCCGGCCAGCCGGTTCCGCAGCTCCACGGCGGTCAGCGAGTCGAAGCCGAGGTCCCGGAAGACCTTCCGCGTCTCCACCTCGTCCACCGAGGCCAGCCCCAGCACGGCGGCCGCGTGGCGGCACACCTCGTCCAGCACCACCCGCAGCCGTGGCGCGCCCTCGGCCGCTTCGGCCACCCGGCGCGCGAAGCCGTCGAGCGCCTCGGGCCCCTCGGTGGCCACGGTGGCGGACGGCAGCTCGACCCGCAGGGCGGAGCCGGGGCCGACGGGCGCGAGCCAGTAGCGCTCGCGCTGGAAGGCGTAGGTGGGCAGATCGACGGGGGTGTCACCGCCGGGTGCGAACACCTCCGTCCAGTCGGGGGCCACGCCATGGGCCCACAGGATGGCGAGGGCGCTGAGGAGCTGCCGGACGCCACCGTGGTCGCGGCGCAGGGTGCCGGTGGCGAGCACGGGCTGGTCGGTGGCGTGGCCGGTCTCCTCGACGGCGGTGGTGAGGACGGGGTGGGGGCTGGACTCCAGGAAGAGGGTGCGACCGTCGGCCAGCGAAGTCCGCAGCGTGTCGTGGAAGCGGACCCGCTCGCGGAGGTTGCGGTACCAGTACTCGGCGTCGAGGGTCCCGCCGTCGATGGGGGTCGCGGTGACGGTGGAGTACAGGGGGATGTCGCCGGCGCGGGGGGTGATGGGTGCGGCGAGCTCAAGGAGTTGCTCGCGGATGTGTTCGACGTGCGGCGTGTGGGACGCGTAGTCGACGGCGATCGCACGGGTCCGGATCCCGGCGGCCTCGGCCCGTGCCGTGGCCTCGGCGAGTCCGGTGGGGCTCCCGGCGATGACGGTGGAGGAGGGGCCGTTGATTGCGGCGATCCAGACGTCGTCGTGGCCGGTCAGCAGGTCGTGTGCCTGGTCGGCGGAGGTGGCGAGGGAGACCATGCCGCCGTGTCCGGCCAGTTCCCGCGCGATGAGGCGGCTGCGCAGGGCCACCAGCCGTGCGCCGTCCTCCAACGAGAGCACACCGGCCACACACGCCGCCGCGATCTCGCCCTGGGAGTGGCCGATGACGGCGGAGGGCTCGATGCCGAGCGAACGCCACACCTGGGCCAAGGACACCATGACGGCCCAGAGGGCGGGCTGGACCACATCCACTCGGTCCAACGCGTCGTCCCCGGTCGCCCGCAGCACATCGAGCGGATCCCAGTCGATATGCGGGGTCAGTGCCTGGGCGCAGCGGTCGATGGACTCGGCGAACACGGGCGAGACGTCGAGCAGTTCGGCCGCCATGCCCACCCACTGCGACCCCTGACCCGGGAAGACGAACACCGGACCGGCGGCCGACCCGGCGGCCACCCCAGTGACCACATGAGCGGAGGGCTCACCGGAGGCGATCGCGTCCAGCCCGGCCAGGAAGTCGTCCCGGTCCCCGGCCACCACCACCGCACGGTGTTCCATGGCGGCCCGCCGCGTCGCCAGCGCGTACGCGATGTCCGACGGTGTGGCGTCGGAAGCGGCGGCGAACGCACCCAGCCGGGCCGCCTGCGCCCGCAGCGCGGCGGGCGACCGGCCCGACACCACCCACGGCAGCACACCCTCCGTCTCGACGAGCCGATTGGCGGGACGAGGGGCGCGGGAGGGGGCGGGGACGGGGGCCGGTGGGGCCCCTTCCAGGACCACATGGGCGTTGGTCCCGCTGATGCCGAACGACGAGACTCCGGCCCGCCGCGCCCGTCCGGCCTCCGGCCACGGGCGCTCCTCCGCCACCAGCTCCACACCACCGGAGGCCCAGTCCACGTGCGGCGTCGGCTCGTCCACATGCAGCGTGGCGGGGACGACACCGTGGCGCATCGCCATGATCGTCTTGATGACGCCCGCGACTCCGGCCGCCGCCTGGGTGTGGCCGATGTTGGACTTCACCGATCCCAGCAGCGCGGGCCGGTCGGCGGGCCGGTCCCGGCCGTACGTGGCGAGCAGCGCCTGTGCCTCGATCGGGTCGCCGAGCGCGGTGCCCGTGCCGTGCGCCTCGATCACATCCACATCGGACGCCGACACGCCCGCGTCCGCCAGCGCCTGCCGGACCACCTGCTCCTGGGAGAGGCCGTTGGGCGCGGTGAGGCCGTTGGAGGCGCCATCCTGGTTGACCGCCGTGCCACGGATCACGCCGAGCACCCGATGGCCGTTGCGGCGGGCGTCGGACAGCCGCTCCACCAGCAGAAGCCCCACGCCCTCCGCCATACCGGTGCCATCGGCCCCGGCCGCGAACGCCTTGCACCGGCCGTCGCGGGCCAGCCCGCCCTGGCGGCTGAACTCGGTGAAGATTCCCGGGGTGTTGAGGACGGTGACCCCACCGGCCAGGGCCAGCGAGGACTCCCCCCGCCGCAGCGACTGCACCGCCAGGTGCAGGGCCACCAGCGATGACGAGCAGGCCGTGTCCAGGGTGATGGCGGGCCCGGTGAGCCCGAGCAGATAGGCGATACGGCCGGAGGCGACACTGGCGGTCTTGCCGGTGAGGAGATAGCCGTCCACCGCCTCCGGTGCCTCGTGCAGCCGTGGCCCGTACTCCTGGTCCATGGTGCCGACGAACACACCGGTACGGGTGGCGCGCAGCGCGTCGGGCGCGATGCCCGCCCGTTCCAGCAGCTCCCACGAGGTCTCCAGCAGCAGCCGCTGCTGGGGGTCCATCGCCAGGGCCTCGCGCGGGGAGATACCGAAGAAGCGGGCGTCGAAGTCCGTGGCCCCGTCGATGAATCCACCGCTCCGGGCGAAGCTGCTGCCGGCGCCCTCGGTGCCGTGCAGCCGCTCCAGATCCCAGCCGCGGTCGTCCGGGAACGGCGAGATGGCGTCCCGTCCGTCCGCCACCAGCCGCCACAGGTCCTCCGGGGAGCGCACCCCACCGGGGAGGCGGCAGCTCATCGCGATGATGGCGATCGGCTCGTCGGCGCCGGTGGCGACCTCCGGGGCGGAGGGGGAGGAAGGACCGGCGGCGGTGGCGGCGAGGTGTTCCGCGAGCCTCGCCGGGGTCGGGTGGCTGAAGAGCGCGGCGGGGGAGAGGCGGGTGCCCAGCGTGGCGTTGACGCGGTTGCACAGATCGCTGAGGGAGATCGAGTCGAAGCCGAGGTCCTTGAAGGTCCGTCCGGGGTCGAGTTCGGCCACCGTCGTATGTCCGAGGACGGCGGCGGCCTGGGCCCGCACCTGATGAACCACATCACGGCCCACGGCCCCCGGGGCGCCCGCGGCTCCCGGCGCGACATCCGTGGCCGCCGTGGACGCCACGGTGTCGAACCAGTGGCGTCGCCGCTGAAAGGCACGGCCGGGCAGCTCGGTCCGGCGGGCGCCGGTCCCGGCGAACACCCGCTCCCAGTCCGGGGCGGTTCCCCGCACCCACAGCTCGGCCAGCGAGAGCAGCAGCCGCTGGGTGCCGCCCTCGCCCCGGCGCAGGGTGCCGACGGCGAGACCGCCCGTGTCCTGGACGGCGGTGGTGAGCACCGGGTGCGAACTGCTCTCCAGGAAGAGGGAGTTGCCATCCGCGATCAGGTTCTGGACGGTGTCGTGGAAGCGGACCTGTTCGCGGAGGTTGCGGTACCAGTACTCGGCGTCCAGCGCCTCGCCCGCGATGGGGGCGGTGGTGACGGTCGAATACATCGGAATGTCCCCGGCGCGCGGGGCGATCGGCGCCGCGAGCCGCAGGAACTCCTCGCGGATCGCCTCGACATGCGGGGTGTGCGAGGCGTACGCCGTGGCCACCGTGTGGTGACGCAGCCCGGCGGCCTCCGCCCTGGCCGTGACCTCGGCCAGCCCCTCCGGGCCGCCCCCGACCACCGTCGCGCCGGGGCCGTTGACCGCGGCGATCCAGACGTCGTCCCGGTCCGCGAGCAGCTCGGCCGCCCGCTCCTCCGACGCGCCGATGGACGCGAGACCGCCCCGGCCGATCAGCGCCCCCGCGATCCGGCTGCGTACGGCGATCAGCCGGGCACCGTCCTCCAGCGACAGCGCTCCGGCCACGCACGCGGCCGCGATCTCGCCCTGCGAGTGGCCCACGACGGCCGACGGGACGACACCGAACGAACGCCACACCCGCGTCAGTGAGACCATCACGGCCCAGAGCGCGGGCTGCAACACCTCCGCGCGCTCCAGCGCGGCGCCGTCCTCGGCCTCTCGCAGGACCTCGAGGAGGTCCCAGTCGGTGTGCGGGGCCAGGGCCCGGGCGCAGCGGTCGATGGATTCGGCGAACACGGGTGAGGCGTCGAGCAGTTCGGCGGCCATGCCGACCCACTGGGAGCCCTGCCCCGGGAAGACGAACACCGGACCCGTGTCCGACTCGCCGGCCACCCCATTGACCACCTGGGCGGACGGCTCACCGGAGGCCAGCGCGTCCAGCCCGGCGAGGAACCCCTCGCGGTCCCCGGCCACCACCACGGCACGGTGCTCCAGGGCCGTCCGGTGCTCGGCGAGCGACCATCCGATATCGGCGGGGGAGACGTCGCCGTCCGCGGAACCGTCCGCCGAGCCGTCCGTCGAACCGCCCGCCACGAACGACCGCAACCGGGCCGCCTGCGCCCGCACCCCGGCCGGTGTCCGGCCCGAGATCACCCACGGCAGTACGTCACCACCCCACGCGCCCGCAACGCCTTCGGCCGCACTCGTGGCGAGTGAGCCCACCGGGGCCCGCTCCACGACGACATGGGCGTTGGTCCCGCCGACGCCGAACGACGACACCCCGGCGATCAGCGGCGCCTCCGGGCGCGGCCACGCCGACAGCTCGGTCTGCACCCGCAGATTCCACTCCTCCAGCGGAATCGCGAGGTTGGGGGAGCGGAAGTTGAGGCTGGGCGGGAGATGCGCCGCCTTCAGGGAGAGCAGGGCCTTGATCAGGCCGGTGATCCCCGCGGCCCCTTCCAGATGGCCCACGTTCGTCTTGGCGGACCCCACCAGCAGCGGACGGTCCTTCGTCCGCGCGGCGCCGATCGCCTCGGCCAGCGCCGCCGCCTCGATGGGGTCGCCGACGGGCGTGCCGGTGCCGTGCAGTTCGACGTACTGCACCTCGTCGGGGCCGACCCCGGCCGCGGCGTACGCCCGGCGCAACACCTCCGCCTGGGCGGTCCGGCTGGGGGTGGTGAGACTGTCCCCGCCGCCGTCGTTGTTGACCGCGCCGCCGCGCAGCACCCCATGGATCCGGTCGCCGTCGGCGAGCGCGCGGGCGAGGGGTTTGAGCAGCACCAGACCGCCGCCTTCGCCCCGGACGAAGCCGTTGGCCCGGGCGTCGAAGGTGAAGCATGTGCCGTCGGGGGAGAGCCCGCCGAAGCGTGCGGCGCTCAGCGCGCCGTCGTACGCGAGATTGAGGTGGACACCGCCCGCGAGCGCGGTGTCGCATTCGCCGTTGCGCAGGCTCTGGCAGGCCGTGTGCACCGCGACCAGCGAGGACGACTGGCCCGAGTCCACCACCATGCTGGGGCCGCGGGTGCCCAGCAGATACGAGAGCCGGTTGGCGATCATGCCGCGCTGGAGGCCGGTCAGAGTGTGATGGGTGACCGCGGAGTCGCCGCCGTGCCGCCGCAGCAGTGTGGCGTAGTCGTCGTTGATGGCGCCGACGAACACCCCCGTCCGCCCTTGGGCGAGCCGGGCCGGGGTGAGGCCCGCGTCCTCCAGGGTTTCCCAGCCCAGTTCGAGCATCAGCCGCTGCTGGGGGTCCATGGCGGCGGCCTCGCGCGGCGATATGCCGAAGAAGTCGGCGTCGAAGTGGTCCACCGCGTCGAGGAAGGCGCCGAATTCCGTCCCCGCTTCGGCTCCGGCTCCGGCCCCGGACCCGCCGTCGGATTGGCGCGGAGTCCATCGGTCTTCCGGTACGGAAGTGACCGCGTCCCCGCCCTCGCTGAGCAGACGCCAGAATTCCTCGGGCGTCCTGGCCCCCGGTAAACGACAAGAGAAACCGATGACCGCTACCGAATCATGGACATCGTGATGCCATGGCGAATCGGCGACTGTGGACAACTAGGTACACTCCCCCGTGACCTGGTGACCTGACCCATTTATCGCGCGTGAAAAACAAAGATCAACTGCCGCGAAGGTACCTCAGCGTCGGACAGGTGCGCAAGCATGTTCGGGCGTCGCTGTCCGAGGACAGGTGCCCCTGGTCACAAGGCGGTTGAAGGCGGCCCTTCGTTTTCGGCGAAAGAAAAATGGATGGCGCCCCGTGCGGGGATGGGCTACGGTTTCCCCGTTCCGTGCGGGCCGTGTTGGCCCGCGTTGCCGCGCGTTGAGGAAAGCAGGAGGTGAGGACATTGATGACGGTCTCGGTGGCGAGCGCCGCTCGCGTTCAGGAGTTCCTCATTTCCACCCCCGCGGTCTCCGGCTGACCCCTCTTCGGAGGCCGCCCTTCGAAGGGTTTCCTCCGTGTTCAGCACTTCCTCCGACTCCGCGTCTCCGTACTCCCTCGCCGCCTATG
Source organism: Streptomyces yongxingensis (assembly GCF_055597465.1). NCBI lineage: Bacteria > Bacillati > Actinomycetota > Actinomycetes > Kitasatosporales > Streptomycetaceae > Streptomyces > Streptomyces yongxingensis. The sequence goes on along the minus strand of NZ_CM145717.1, from coordinate 3,237,355 downwards.
GCTGGGACGACGGCTGGGCGGAGGCGTTCGCCCCGTACGCCGCACAGGGCCTGGTGCCCGGCCGGGTGATCCGGGTGGACCGCGGCCAGTGCGATCTGGTCACGCCGAGCGGCCTGGCACGGGCCGACACCGAGCTGGTGACGCCGCGCGACCCGATGCGGATCGTGTGCACCGGCGACTGGGCCGCCGTGGACGCCGAGGGCGATCCGGCGTACGTCCGTACGCTGCTGCCGCGCCGTACCGCCCTCGTACGGTCCACCTCCTCCAAGCGCTCGGACGGCCAGGTGCTGGCGGCCAACGCCGACCACGCCGTCATCGCCGTCTCCCTCGCCGCCGAGCTCGACCTGGGGCGGGTGGAGCGGTTCACCGCGCTGGCCTGGGAGAGCGGCGCCCAGCCGCTGCTCGTCCTCACCAAGGCCGATCTGGTGCCCGACCCGGACACCCTGGCCCATCTGGTGTCCGACACCGAGACGGCGGCGCCCGGTGTGCGGGTGCTGCCGGTGAGTTCCGCGACGGGGGAGGGGCTGGACGAGCTGGGCGCCCTGCTCGCCCCCGGCACCTCCGTGCTGCTCGGCCAGTCCGGCGCGGGCAAGTCCACGCTGGCGAACGCGCTGGTGGGCGAGGCCGTCCAGGACGTACGGGCGATCCGCGACAGCGACGGCAAGGGGCGGCACACCACGACCACCCGCGATCTGCTGCCCCTGCCCTCGGGCGGGGTGCTGATCGACACCCCGGGGCTGCGCGGGGTGGGGCTGTGGGACGCCGAGGGCGGTGTCGCGCGGGCGTTCGCCGAGATCGAGGAGCTCGCCGAGCGGTGCCGCTTCCCCGACTGCGCCCACCGGGCCGAACCGGGGTGCGCGGTGCTCGCCGCGATCGACGACGGCTCGCTGCCGGAGCGGCGGCTGGAGAGCTACCGCAAGCTGCTCCGCGAGAACGAGCGGCTCGCGGCCCGTACGGACGCGCGGCTGCGCGCCGAGCTGCGCCGGGACTGGAAGCAGCGGCAGGCGCTCGGCCGCCACATGATGGAGCGCAAGCGGGGGCCGATGCGCGGGCGGTAGCGGTACGCGCCGGACGGGGCAACCCGATGGGGATACCCGTCAGGTCCGGGCCCCGTCCGGTCCGGAGGCCACCGTGCCTGTCGGGTCCGGCTCGGGGCCGAAACCGAGACCGGCCCCGGTCAGCTCACGCTCCGGGTCGTGGCCCCGGGCACGTCCTCCAGACCCCAGCTGTGCACCCAGCGCGGATGGATCCGGATGACCTCGTCGCTCAGCTGGGCGCCGAGGTCATGCGGCCCCGTGCGCCGCTCCGCCTCGCCGCGGATCTCCACTCCGCACACCATCCACGGCTGCTCGCTCACCAGGCTGTCGACGACCAGCGCCACCTTCGGATGCGTCCCGGTGTTGCGCCACTTCTTCGTCCTGCCCATGGCGTAGCCGCCGATGTCGACCGTGCCGTCCTCGTTGAGGAAGAACGCCACCGGGTTCGCCTGCGGCTGGCCCTGCGCGTCCACGGTGGCCAGCCGGCCGATCCGCTGCGATCTGAGATAGCCGATCTCGGGTTCGGTGAAAACAGTCATGCGATCACTGTCGCGCGGCCGCGCCCCTTACGCAGCGGCCGCGCCCCGTACGCAGGGGACGCGGGACCCGGGCCTCGCGATGCCGAGAGCGCTCGGCCGAAACGCCGATTGGGGTGGCTGTGCGCGGTAACTCGACGCCACGATGGCCCTGCGAGGCCCCTGGGGGCCCTGCGACGGTGATACGAGCGAGAGAGCGGGTTGCGATGAATCAGGCCACGGACGAGTACGACGTCATCGTGCTGGGCGCGGGCCCGGTCGGTGAGAATCTGGCCGACCGGACCCGCGCCGCCGGGCTCTCCACGGTGATCGTGGAGCGTGAGCTGGTCGGTGGTGAGTGTTCGTACTGGGCCTGCGTCCCCAGTAAGGCGCTGTTGCGCCCGGTGCTCGCGCGGGCCGAGGCACGCCAGGTGCCCGGGCTGCGGGAGGCGGTCGGGGGATCGCTGGCGGCGGCCGATGTCTTCGCCCACCGCGACAAGCAGGTCGGCAACTGGAAGGACGACGGTGCGCTCACCTGGCTGGAGTCGGCCGGGATCGACCTGGTGCGCGGCCATGGGCGGCTGGTCGGGCCGCGGCGGGTCGCGGTGACGCCGCCGGACGGATCCGGCGGCGAGGAGCGGACCCTCACCGCCCGCCACGCCGTGGCCGTCTGCACCGGCACCCGGGCCGCGCTGCCCGACATGCCCGGGATCGCCGAGGCCCGGCCCTGGACCAGCCGGGAGGCCACCAGCTCCTCCACGGTGCCGGACCGGCTGATCATCGTGGGTGGTGGTGTGGTGGCCGCCGAGATGGCCACGGCCTGGTGCGGCCTCGGCTCGCGCGTCACCGTGCTGGTGCGCGGCTCCGGGCTGCTGGCCCGGATCGAGCCGTTCGCGGGCGAGCTGGTCGCCGAGACGCTGAGGGAGGCCGGGGCCGAGATCCGCACCGGTACGTCGGTGAAGGGGCTCGCCCGGCCGGGCGGGGCGGAAGGACCGGTCACGGTGACCCTGGAGAGCGGGGAGCAGCTCGAGGCGGACGAGGTGCTCTTCGCCACCGGGCGCGCCCCGCACACCGCGGATCTGGGGCTGGAGACGGTGGGCCTCGAACCGGGCGGCTGGCTGACGGTCGACGAGACCTGCCGGGTGAAGGACGTCCCCGACGGCTGGCTGTACGCGGCGGGCGACATCAACCACCGGGCGCTCCTCACCCACCAGGGCAAGTACCAGGCGCGCATCGCGGGCGCGGCGATCGGGGCACGCGCGCGGGGCGTCGAGCGGCTGGACACGAGCCGCTGGGGCGCGTACGCGACGACCGCGGACGAGGCGGCCGTACCGCAGGTCGTCTTCACCGACCCGGAGGTCGCCGCGGTCGGGCTGACCGCGGAGCAGGCCGAGTCCGAGGGCCGCAGCATCCGCGTCGTCGACTACGACATGGGCCAGGTCGAGGGCGCGGTGCTGTTCGCCGACGGCTACCGCGGCCGCGCCCGCATGGTCGTCGACCTGGACCGGGGCCACCTGATCGGCGTCACCTTCGTGGGCCCAGGGGTCAGCGAACTGCTCCACTCGGCGACGGTGGCGGTAGCGGGCGAGGTCCCCATCGACCGTCTCTGGCACGCGGTGCCGTCGTTCCCCACGATCAGCGAGATCTGGCTGCGGCTGCTGGAGGCGTACAGGGGGTGAGAGCGCGGAGCCGCTCGGGCCCCGGCCGCCTGGCGGCCTTGGCCTCGGCCCTGGTCCCGGCCCTGGTCCCGGTCCCGGCTTGCAGCACAGCCCCGGCCCTGGCTCCCGACCCCGGCTCTCGGGCCCGGCCCTGGCTCTCGGGCCCGGCCCTGGCTCTCGGCGCCGGGCCTGACCTCCCGGCCCTCGGCTCGCGGGGTTTCACTCCCTGCCGCTCGGGTTTGCCTCCGGCCGCGTTCGCGCCTCGCGTCGGGCGCGAGCAGCGGCTCGTCTCCGGAGCTCCGCCCCGGACTCAGGGGCGGGCGGTATGCCAGGGCCGGGCTCCTGGGGCCCAACGGCTGAGCGCGCTCTGGTCGGCTTGAGCGGATCTTGGGCGGGCCTCGCGCCGGTCAGCGCGTGGTGTTCCCGTGGAGCCTCCCTGTGGACAATGTGGGGATGAGCCAGCAGGGCGACCGACGCCGTCATGAGGACGACTGGTGGGGCGAGTTGTACGACCCACGTCGTGCCGACGCGGGGCCCGCTGCGGCCTCCGACTCCGTGGACGAGCGGTTCGATTCGGCCTCCCGCACGCTCGCCGGCGACGAGGACGCCAGTGACCAGAGACCGGCCGCGGGCGCCCCCTGGGGCCCGCGGACGGGGGAGCCGGGCGGTGCCGCCCCGGGCTCCGACGCCGACGCCGGAGGTGGCCCGCAGGGGTGGCGATCTCCCGCCGACGAGGAGCCCGGTGCCACACTGCCCACCCAGGACCGCGCGGGGTCCGACGCCGCATCGCCCTCGGCGGGCGGCAACGCGGGACCGGGCGCCGTACCGCCCACCGAGGGCCGCGGGGGTTCCGGTGCCGGGCCGGGGCGCACGGGGTCGGGTGCCGCGTGGGGCGGCGCGGGAGCCGGTGCCGCACAGGGCGGCGCGGATCCGGGAGACGCACCCGGCCGCGCGGATCCGAGCGACGCACCGGGGCGTCCGGGCCCGGCGGGCGCGCCCGGACGGACCGGCTCGGGAAGTGCGCCCGGACCCACGGGCCCGGGGAGCGCGCCAGGGCCCGCAAGCCCGGCGGGTGCGCCCGGATCCGCGAGCTGGTGGAGCGCGCCTGGGCCCGCAAGCCCGGCGGGCGCGCCTGGACCCACGAGCCCGGGAAGTGGGCCCGGACGCAGCAGTCCGGGAAGCGGGCCCGGACGCAGTAGCCCGGCGGGTGCGCCCGGGCCCACCAGCTCGGCCGGCCCGCCCAGGCGCGCCGGGGTGCCGGGGTCGCCCGCGCCATCGTCGGGTCCGCGTGGTGCCGGGGTGCCGCCTCCGCCGGAGGCCGCGTTGCAGGCCGATCCGTCGCGGCCCTGGCGGGCCGCGGCCGCCTCGTACGTCGGGGACGAGCCGCCCACGTACGAGACCGAGCCGACCACGCTTCCCGTCACCGATCCGGAGGATCTCCGGGACGTGGTCCCCGACACCGTGATCGAGGGCGCCCGGTACGGCACGCTGACGCTGCGGGCCGCGTCGTCGCGCGGGGACTTGGCCCGCTATCGGGGCGAGCCGCGGCGCGATGCGCTGCTCGCGGTGCGGTTCGGGACCGGGGACAGCGCCCTTCTCCTCGTGGCCGTGGCGAGCGGGCGGCGGGCGGCCCCGGGGGCGCATCGGGTGGCGCGTGAGCTGTGCGAGTGGATCGCCGGGGCGGTCGGCCGCAATCAGGCCCGGCTGACGGAGGACATCCACACCGCCAACCGCGGCGCCCTCAGCTCCGGGCTGCACCGGCTCACCGACCGTGCCTACGGGCGGCTGCGCGCCGGCGCGACCGTACGCGGCCTCGCCCCCGCCGACCACACCGCGTCGGTGCGCTGCCTCCTGCTCCCGGCGCATCCGGCCTGCCGTACCCGGGTGTTCTTCGGCGTCGGCGACGGTGGGCTCTTCCGGCTGCGGGACGGTGTCTGGCAGGACCTGGAACCCGCCGGGGGCGAGCGGGACACCGTCGGCGGACCCGTCATCGGCTATGGGAGTGGTCGTCCGCCCGTCCAGCGACCGACCCAAGAGCCCCAGCGCCCTCAGCAGCCCCCCGAGCCCGAGTCCGAGCCCGAGTCCGAGTCAGAGCCCGAGTCAGAGCCCGAGTCAGAGCCCGTCCACGGGCCGTTCCGGTTCCGGGCCTCCGTCGCCCGGCCGGGCGACACCCTTCTGCTGTGCAGCGCGGGCCTCGCCGAGCCCCTGCGCGGTGAGGCCGCCCTCGCCGATCGCTTGGCCGAACGCTGGGACACGGCGGAGGCGCCGGGCCTCGCCGCGTTCCTCGCCGACACCCAGACCGGGGTGAAGGGCTACGCCGACGACCGTACGGCGGCCGCCGTCTGGGAGGCGTAAGCGCGCCGTCCATGGGTTGATGGACGAAAGGCACACGGTGGCGGACAAGCGCCACCGATCCCATCGACCCTGGACGACGCGAGAGGGATGAGGGCGCGCGATGGCCAAGCAGACCGTGGCGGAGCAATACGTGGACATCCTGGTGCGCGCCGGTGTGCGGCGGCTGTACGGCGTGGTCGGCGACAGCCTCAACCCCGTGGTGGACGCGGTCCGCCGCAACGCCGCGATCGACTGGATCCAGGTCCGGCACGAGGAGACCGCCGCCTTCGCCGCCGGTGCCGAGGCGCAGCTCACCGGCTCCCTCGCCGCCTGCGCGGGCTCCTGCGGCCCCGGGCACGTCCATCTGATCAACGGGCTCTACGACGCCCACCGCTCCATGGCCCCGGTCATCGCGCTCGCCTCGCACATCCCCAGCAGCGAGATCGGCACCAGCTACTTCCAGGAGACCCACCCCGAGCGGCTGTTCCAGGAGTGCAGCCACTACTGCGAGCTGATCTCCCACCCCCAGCAGATGCCCCGCGTCCTGCAGACCGCCGTCCAGCACGCGATCGGCCGCAGCGGGGTCAGCGTGGTGGCCCTCCCCGGGGACATCGCCGCCCGCCCGGCGCCCGAGCGCGCGGAGGAGCACGCCCTGGTGACGTCCCGGCCCACGGTGCGTCCGGGCGACGCGGAGATCGACCGGTTCGCCCGCATGGTCAACGAGGCGGAGCGGGTGACGCTCTTCTGCGGCCGGGGCTGCGCCGGGGCGCACGAGGAGGTGATGGCCTTCGCGGAGCTGCTGAAGGCGCCGGTGGGGCACGCCCTGCGCGGCAAGGAGTGGATCCAGTACGACAACCCGTACGACGTCGGCATGAGCGGTCTGCTCGGCTACGGCGCGGCGTACGAGGCCACCCACGAATGCGATCTGCTGATCCTGCTGGGCACCGACTTCCCGTACGGCGCCTTCCTGCCCGCCGATGTGCGGACCGTGCAGGTGGACGTCCGCGCCGAACACCTCGGCCGCCGCTCCAAGCTGGACCTCGCCGTCTGGGGCGACGTCCGGGAGACGCTGAGCTGTCTGACGCCGAAGGTGCGTCCCAAGACCGACCGCCGCTTCCTCGACCGCATGCTGAAGAAGCACGCCGACGCGCTGGAGGGCGTGGTCAAGGCGTACACCCGCAGGGTCGACAAGCACATCCCGATCCACCCGGAGTTCGTGGCCTCGGTGCTGGACGAGGAGGCCGCCGATGACGCGATCTTCACCGTGGACACCGGGATGTGCAATGTATGGGCCGCCCGCTATCTGTCCCCGAACGGCCGCCGCCGGATGATCGGCTCCTTCACCCACGGCTCGATGGCCAACGCGCTGCCGCAGGCGATCGGCGCCCAGTTCATGGACCGCCGCCGCCAGGTGATCTCGATGTCCGGCGACGGCGGGTTCACCATGCTGATGGGCGACTTCCTCACCCTCGTCCAGTACGACCTGCCGGTGAAGGTGATCCTGTTCAACAACTCCGCGCTGAGCATGGTCGAGCTGGAGATGCTGGTCTCGGGCCTGCCCTCGCACGGCACGGCCTACCACAACCCCGACTTCGCGCAGATCGCTCGCGCCGCCGGGGTGTACGGCGAGCGGGTGGAGAAGCCCAAGCGCCTGCGGTCCGCGCTGCGCGCCGCACTCCACCACAAGGGCCCCGCGCTCCTGGACATCGTCACGGACCCCAACGCGCTGTCCATCCCACCCAAGATCAAGGCGGAGATGGTGACCGGCTTCGCGCTCTCGGCCAGCAGGATGGTGCTGGACGGGGGCGTCGGCAAGATGCTCCAAATGGCCCGCTCGAACCTCCGCAACGTACCGCGCCCCTGACCGGCCTCCAGGCGCCTGGGCCCGCCGGGCTCAGTCTCCGGGCCCCGGGTGGCCGGGGGCGGTCAGCCGCCCCCGGCCACCTGGCCACATCCCTGCTCAGCCCCTCACCGCACCGGCCGCAGCCGCAACGTCAGGATCTGGTGCGGGCGCAGTGCCAGGGCCAGTCCGCCCGGGCCCGTGGCCGCCTCGTGCAGCGGGCGCTCCAGCAGGTCCGTCACCTCCGCCCCGAGCACCGGGAAGCCGGTGACCAGCGTGCCCGCCGCCCGGCCGCCCTGGGACTCGTACAGCCGCACCACCACATCGCCGCTGCGGTCCTCCGCGAGCTTGACCGACTCGATCGTGATCGCGGGGTTGTCCACGGACACCAGCGGCGCCCGCTCGGCCGGTCCTGCGGGGAGGGTGCGCAGCGGCAGGTTGAGGGCGAGTCCCTCGGCGACCGCCTCGGCGACGCCCGCGCCCGGCAGCAGGGCGTAGCGGAAGCGGTGGACGCCCAGGTCGGTCTCCGGGTCGGGGCTGTGCGGGGCGCGCAGCAGGGTGAGCCGCACGGTGGTGCCCAGCACCTCGCCCTCGCCCGTGCCCCCGCCTGTGCTCCCGTCCGTGCCCGCGTCCGTGCCCGCGCCCCCGTCATGCGCCGTACGGGTCACATCGTGGCCGTACGTGGAGTCGTTGAGCACCGCCGTCCCGTACCCGGGCTCGGCCACCCGCAGCCAGCGGTGGGCGCAGATCTCGAACCGGGCCGCGTCCCAACTGGTGTTGGTGTGGGTGGCGCGGTCCACATGGCCGAACTGGATCTCCGCGGTGGACACCTTGGCGTGGATGTCCAGCGGGAACGCCGCCTTGAGGACCTTCTCCGACTCCTGCCAGTCCACCTCCGTGGCGATGTCGAGGCGGCGGTTGCCCGCGGCCAGCGTCAGCTCCTGGGTGATGCGGGAGGCGCCGAAGGACCGTATGACCCGGACCGTGGCGCGCAGCGGACCGGACTCGATCAGCTCCACGGACTCGGCGTCGGTCAGATCGGTGTGGCTGCGGCGGTAGTGCCGGTCGATGTCCCAGGCGTCCCAGTGGTTGGGGTGGTCGGGGTGGAGCTGGAGGAGGTTGCCGCGGGCGCCGGGGGCCAGCACCTCGCGGCTCGCGTCCAGGTCCAGCACCGAGGTGAGCAGCCCCTCGGCGTCGATGGTCACCCGCAGCCGGTCGTTGTCCAGGACGATGGACTGGCCGTCGCTCAGGGCGGTCACCGGCGGCGCCCCATGGGGTGCGCCGCCGGCGGCGGCGGGCGCCTGCGGGGCGGTCCCCAGGGGTGCCGCGCCCAGCCCGGCGACCCGTACCGCGACCGCCGTACGGCCCTCGCCCAGCGGCTGGACCGGGGCCCCGGACGGCAGGGCGGCCGCCGTCCGCGCGTCCAGGACGGCGATCTCCTCGCGCTCGTACGGCGAGGCGTTGAGCACCGCGGGCCCGCCGCCGCCCAGCGCGGCCACCGCCCCCGCGATGATCTCCTCCAGCTCGGCGAACACCATCTCGTAGGTGTCCCGCGCCTCGCGGTGCACCCAGGCGATGGACGAGCCCGGCAGGATGTCGTGGAACTGGTGCAGCAGCACCGTCTTCCAGATCCGGTCCAGCTCGTCGTACGGATAGGCGTAGCCGGGCGTGTGCAGCGCGGCGGCCGTGGCCCACAGCTCGGCCTCCCGCAGCAGATGCTCGCCGCGCCGGTTGCCCTGCTTGGTCTTGGCCTGGGTGGTGTACGTGGCCCGGTGCAGCTCCAGATACAGCTCGCCCGACCACACCGGCGCCTTGGCCCCGTACTCCCGCTCGGCCTCGGTGAAGAACACCGAAGGTGGCTGGATCTCGACGGTCGGCGAGCCCTCCAGGGAGGCGAGCCGCCGCGCCTTCTCCAGCATCTCGCGGGTGGGGCCGCCACCGCCGTCGCCGTAGCCGAAGGGCACCAGCGAGCGCGTGGCCAGCCCCTTGTCGGCGAAGTTCCGCTCGGCGTGGGCGAGTTCGGAGGCACTGAACTGTGCGTTGTAGGTGTCCACCGGCGGGAAGTGGGTGAAGACCCGGGTGCCGTCGATGCCCTCCCACCAGAAGGTGTGGTGCGGCATCTTGTTGGACTGGTTCCACGACAGCTTCTGGGTGAGGAACCACTTCACCCCCGCCAGCTTGGCGAGCTGCGGGAAGGCGGCCGTGTAGCCGAAGGAGTCCGGCAGCCAGATCTCCTCGGTGTCCACCCCCAGCTCCTCCAGGAAGAACCGCTTGCCGTGCACGATCTGCCGGGCCAGCGCCTCACCGCCGGGCATATTGGCGTCCGACTCGACCCACATCGAGCCCACCGGCGCCCAGTTGCCGTCCGCCACCGCCTTCTTGATCCGCTCCCAGATATGCGGCTGGTGCTCCTTGACCCAGGCGTACTGCTGCGCCTGCGAGCAGGCGAAGACCAGCTCCGGGTACTCGCCCGCGAGCGCGGTGACGTTGGCGAAGGTGCGGGACGCCTTGCGCACCGTCTCGCGCAGCGGCCACAGCCACGCCGAGTCGATGTGGGCGTGTCCGGCCGCCGAGACCCGGTGCGCGCTGGAGTGCGCGGGACGGCCGAGCGCGTCGGTCAGCTCGGCGCGGGCGGCGGCCGCGGTGCCGGGGACGTCGTGGAGGTCGAGCGCGTCCAGCGCGTTCTCCAGGGCGCGCAGGATCTCGTGGCGGCGCGGCCGGTCCTCCGGCAGCTCGTGCATCAGCTCCGAGAGCACCTCGATGTCCAGGACCAGATGCCAGACGGTCTCGTCGAGGACGGCCAGCTCGGCCGAGGCGAAACGGTACAGCGGCTCGTCCCCGGCGGTCAGCACGTCACCCAGCCGGGTCGGGACGAAGCCGTCGCGCAGCACGGACGGGTTGGCGGCGGCCTCCAGCAGCAGCCGTACGGGCTCGCCACCGGCCGCCGGGGCGGCTACGGGGATGTGGCGGTTGCGCGGATGGATGCCCTTGATCGGCACCCCCTCCGCGTCGTACACCAGCCCCTCGGCCTGGAACCCCGGGGCGTCGTCGGTGAAGCCCGGGTCGATGACGGCCTCCACCCGCCGGCCCGCCCAGCCCTCGGGCACCGCACCCTCCAGCCGGAACCACCAGGTCGACCACGGGCTGCCCCAGTCCGTGCCGGTGGCGAACGGCTCGTAGCTGCCCGCCAGCGCCTCCGCGACCGGCACCGGCTCACCGGGGGTGCGCCACGCGGAGAGGGCGAGCGGCACCCGGGCCGTGTACTGGGCGGGCCTGATGAACTGGCGCAGCGCGCGGTCCAGGCGCCCCTCCACCAGTGGTCGGTCGTCGTGCATCACGGCTCCTCGGCTCGAGCTCGGGGGATCACTCAGCGGATCACTCCCAACATTTCCCTCGGTGTGTGGGGGCCCACACGCGGGCATGCATTTCCGTGAGCGTGTTCGACGACATTCGACGCTGGCCGCCGTCAGGGGGCGGCCGGGGCGGGGGAGGATGAAGCGTCAGCCTGTACGGCCGGGCCGGGGGCATGGGCACGGTCGGCCGGATGCGAGGCCGAAGGCCGCGGAGGCCGTTCCGGAGGTTGTTCCGGTGGAGCGTGGCCCGGTCCTGACCAAGCGATTGGCGCACGACGATCTCGCGGCGGTGGCGCGGGTACGCGCGGAGCTGCGCGAGATGCTGCGGCACTGGGGAGGGCCCGGCCGGGCCGATCTCGCCGAGCTGCTCACCAGCGAGCTGGTGACCAACGCGCTGGTGCACACCGACCGTGGCGCGCAGGTCACGGCCTCGCTGGGGGACGGGCCGGGCGCGCGCGTCACCGGTCGATTACGGGTGGAGGTGCGGGATTTCGTGTCCCGGCACCCGACGCTGCGCGACCGGCCCGCCGAGGACAGCACGTCCGGGCGTGGACTGCTGCTGGTGCATACGCTCGCGGACGCCTGGGGCGTGCGGGCGCACGGGGTGGGCAAGGTCCTGTGGTTCGAACTCGAAGCCGAGGGCGTTCCGTAGCCGCGTCCTTCCGCGGCCGCGTCCTATCGGATGCGTGGCGCGGACGTTGTGGCGCGTCGGTGCCTGACGCGGTTGGGCGTGGGCGCCTTGCGCGATTGCGCGTGGGCGCCTTGCGCGGTACGGATCCGCCGGGCGGCGGGCGGGGACCCGTGTCCCCGCCCTGGCCACCGCCTCAGCCCCGCTCAGCCGAAGGCGCGCTCGATCTGCGCCAGCTTCTCCTCGAGGGAGTCCAGCCGCGGGATGGTGAGGGTGTCGTCCTCGGCCGTGAGGTCGATGGTGTGGGGACGGTCGGCCTCGGCGTCCTTGTCCTTCTCACCGAAGCCGAAGCTGAAATCCCGGTCGCGGTCCTTGTTCCGGTCGCGGTCCAGGTCATGGCCCAGGTCGCCGGTCGCGGACTCGGCGCCGCCCGCGGACCGCAGGGCGGGCCGGGCGGAGGCGGCGGCCAGCTGGGCCTGCTCCGGGGCCCCGGCGGTCTCCAGCACCTTCTCGCCTATGGCAGGCTCCGAACTGAGCTGCGCTGGCGGCGGGGTGGCGGCGGTGACCTCCACCTGACGGCCACCGCGGCGGCCCCACATCCGGTGCTGCCGGTTGATCGCCCGGATCCGGGCCCGGTCCAGCTTCTCCTGGTCGCGGCGGCGGGCGCGGTTCTGCTCCTTCTCGCGCCGGTCCTCGCGGACCTCCTCGACCGCCTCGTCCAGCGTCCGCACGCCCTCGAGCAGCATCAGCGACCAGGCGGCGAAGGTCTCGCGCGGAGCGCGCAGCCAGCGCACGACGCGGATCTGCGGCAGCGGCCGCGGCACCAGGCCCTGCTCGCGCAGCGCGGCCCGGCGGGTCTGCTTCAGGGCCCGGTCGAAGAGGACCGCCGCCGAGAGCGACATGCCCGCGAAGAACTGCGGGGCGCCCGCGTGGCCCATGCCGCGCGGCGCGTGCACCCAGTTGAACCAGGCCGCGGCGCCCGCGAACAGCCACACCAGCATGCGCGAGCCGAGCGCGGCGTCACCGTGGCTGGCCTCCCGCACCGCCAGCACCGAGCAGAACATCGCCGCGCCGTCGAGCCCGAACGGCACCAGGTACTCCCAGCCGCCTGTCAGCGCCAGGTTCTCCCGCCCGAAGCCCACCAGGCCCTGGAAGGAGAGCGCGGCGGCCACCCCGGCGCAGCAGAACAGCAGAACATAGGCGGCCATCCCGTAGATGGCCTCCTTACGGCGCCGACGCTCTTCGCTGCGCTCCCAGGAGTCGGTGATGACGCTCTCGTCCTTCTTCCGTCGGCCGCGCGCGAGGACAACCGCCGCCCCCACGACGCCGGCGAGCGCCACGACGACTGGCAGGACCAGCGATATGTCGGTCAGTCTCATCCGGTGCCCCTTGATTGGCTTCATGAAGTTCTGGCCGCAGTGCGGCCTACCGCGCGCGACATCCTGGCGGAATCCTGCCGGGCCTCGAGCGGTTTTGGGACAAGAGGCCGCCAAGTAGGCGGGGGGACACGCGGATAGGTGCGATGCGATCCGAACACTCGCGCTGTGCAAGCGGCTTGATTCTATTCACGGAACCCGATCGCGGGTAATCCGACCGACCGGCTGGGCGGTCGGCCTACGGTCCGTGTACGAGGCGCAACGTTACCGCGACCTTAAATGATGTTTACGGGCTTTGCCCGGGGGCGCCCTCCGCATATCGTTTCGATGGGATGTCAGGAGGACCGGAGTGGAGCAGTCCGAAGCACAGGTGGCGATCGAGCCGCTGCCCTCCTGCGGCGCGCCCGCGGCACGCAGGTCCCCGCGCCGGCACTCGGTGCGCGGCCAGATCCTGGACGCCCTGCGGGACGCGCTGGCCGGCGGTGAGCTGACCCCGGGCGAGGTGTACTCCGCGCCGGTGCTCGCCGACCGCTTCGGCGTCTCTCCCACCCCCGTACGGGAGGCCATGCAGCAGCTCGCGGGCGAGGGCGCCGTCGAGGTGGTGCCCAACCGGGGCTTCCGGGTCGCCCGCCGCAGCGAGCGCGAACTGGCCGAGCTCGCGGAGGTGCGGGCGCTGCTGGAGGTCCCGGTGATGCTCGGCCTGGCGGAGGCGATCGCGCCCGAGCGCTGGGCCGGGCTGCGACCCTTCGCCGAGGCGACGGCGGCGGCCGCCGTAAGGGGCGACCGGGCCGCCTACCTGGAGTCGGACCGCACCTTCCACCAGACGGTGCTCGGCTTGGCCGGAAACCAGCAGCTCGTGATCGTCGCCGACGATCTGCACCGCCGCGCCCAGTGGCCCCTGGCCTGCGGCCGTGTCACCCGCACCGCCGACCTCGTCGCCGACGCGGAGGAGCACATGGCCCTCCTCGACGCCCTGGCCGCGCGTGACCTCGACACGGTCGAATCCCTCACCAGGGCCCACTTCGCTCCTACGGTCTGAGGGCTGGGGGCTGGGGGCTGGGGGGCCGGTAGGGGGCATCCGACGGGTTTTGGCGCCTGCGGCGGGCTGTTCCCCTCCCCGCCCCTTCCCGAAACTGGGGCTCCGCCCCAGACCCCGCTCCTCAAGCGCCGGAGGGGCTGGATGGTGGGGCTTCGCCTCAGGCTCCGCTCCTCAAACTCCCCCAGCTACCGCTGGGAGGTGCCCCCTGGAGGGGCTGGAAGGCGGGCTCCGCCCCAGACCCCGGGGTCTGGGGCGGAGCCCCAGCCACGCGGCGGAGCCGCATAGCGATACGTCCCACACTCCCGGCCGGGTTCGCCCCGGGGCATGCTGTGCTGCTCCCGGGGCGAACCAGGGCCGGTCAGTCGGCGGTCTCCTCGGGGGACAGTTGTTCCGCGAGCCAGACGGGGACGCCGCCCAGGAGGCGGACCAATCGGGCGGCCTCGGTGCGGAGGCGGGTGGCCTCGTCGGGGTCGGGCTCGACGTCGGCCAGGGCGGCCAGGGCCGGGGCGATGCCGACCAGGTAGCCCAGCTCCTCGCGGATCCGCAGCGATTCCGCGAAGCCGTGCCGCGCGTCGGGCAGATCGCCGTCCGCCTCCGCCATGGCGGCCAGATGGCGCCAGGTGAACGAGCGCAGCAGGGTGTCGCCGTGGGCCGCCGCGCCCGCGTGGGCGCGCTGGAAGGCGGCCAGGGCGCCGGTCGGGTTGTGGGCGAGGTGCTGGGAGATCAGCCCGCGCCGGAAGTCCAGCAGCGGCCGGATCGGGGAGCCCGGTGAGAGCAGCGCGGCGGCGCGGCCGAGCGCGGTCCGCGCCTCGTCGGCCCGGTCCCGCACCCCGAGCAGCGTGGACGCGTACGCCAGATAGCCCCGCTCGCACGCGGTCGCGCCGCGCTCGGAGTCGGTGAGCGCGAGCGCCTCCGCCGCCCGCAGGGCGTCCTCGGCCGCGTCCCAGCCGGTCGAGGTGTACATGCACCGTTCGGTCAGGACGACGCTGCGCTTGAGCGCGGCCGAGGCGTCGTCCGCCGCCCGTGGGGTGAGCAGCTCGGCGGCGTCCTTCCAGCAGCCGCGCGAGCGCAGCCGCCATACCGCCGTGTCGAGTGGGTCGTCCACAAGCGGGTCGAGCCCGCGCCCCGTTCGTACCTCGGAATGGGAACCTGACGATCCAGGTGGTGACATGGCGGTGTCCGCCACATTGCCCTCCCCAAGCGCGCCATCGAGCCGGAAGCCGTGGGCGAATCTCAGCATGAATGCGCGCGCCCGGCCAAGGGGTTGGTGTGAATGAATTCACAAACCCCTGGCAAGGGTGATGTCGCGGTGGGGCACGGAGGTGCGCTCCGGGCGCTTCAGCAGGCGCTTCCGCAGACGCCGCCGCAGGCGCTGCCGCGGTCGCTTCCGCAGGCGCTGCCGCGGTCGCTTCCGCGGCGCGTCAGCTCATGCGCAGCGCGAGGAAGAAGTCCAGCTTGTCCTCCAGGCGCGACAGCTCGCGCCCGGTCAGCTGCTCGATCCGGCCGATCCGGTAGCGCAGCGTGTTGACGTGCAGGTGGAGCCGGGCGGCGCAGCGCGTCCAGGAGCCGTCGCAGTCCAGGAACGCCTCCAGCGTCGGGATCAGCTCGGCCCGGTGGCGCCGGTCGTACTCCCGCAGCGGATCCAGCAGCCGGGCGGTGAAGGCGCGCCGCACATCGTCCGGGACGAAGGGGAGCAGCAGTACGTGCGAGGCCAGCTCCTGATGCCCGGCCGCGCACACCCGCCCGGGGCGCGCGGCGGCCACGCGCCGGGCGTGCCGGGCCTCCTCCAGGGCGCCGCGCAGCCCGTCGGCCGAGTGCACGGCGGCGCTGACGCCGAGCGTCAGCCGCCCGTCGCCGTCCAGACCCCGGGAGAGCGGCTCCCGAACGGCGGCGAGCAGCGCGTCGGCCTGGAGCCCCCCCGTCTCCGGGTGGTCCGTGGCGCCGTCCGACGGGCCGTCGGGGAGCGCCGGAAGCGGTACGAGCGCCACCGCCTCGTCACCGGTGTGCGCCACGGCGATCCGGTCCGAGGGCTCCGGCCCGGTCGCGTACGGGTCGACCAGGATCTCCTCCAGCAGCGACTGGGCCACCCGGCCGCCGGGGATGCCACCGGGGACGCCCCGGCTGTCCGGCGAAGAGCCCTCCCGCGCGCCCCGGTCCCGCGCGCTCGCGTCCCATGTGGCGCCGTCGCGCGCGGCGCCCTCCCGCGCCCCGCCGTCCGCGCCACCCCACGCCCCGCCGTCCGGGCCCTTCCGCGCGCCGCCCTCCCGCGCCCCGCGGTCCCCGCCGCCTCGCGCCCCGCCGTCCCCGCCGCCTCGCGCCCCGCCGTATGCGCTCTTCCCCATGCCGCCCAGGTGCGTCCCGCCGTCCCCGCCGCGCTCCTGCTCCGCCGTGACGCCCCACTCCACCCGGGCCACCACCACCTGCCAGTGCGGCGCCGTGCCGAGACCCGGCAGCAGCACCGGGGCGGCCACCCGCAGCCGGGCCGCGACCTCGGCGGGCGGCGCGCCCGACTGGACCAGCTCCAGCACCTCCTGGGCGAGCCTGCGCCGCACCGTGCGGGAGGCGTCCCGCCGGTCGCGCTCGACCGCGATGAGCTGGGTGACCCCGTAGAGCAGATCCAGCCGCTCCTCCGGCCATTCGTCGGCGTCCGCGCCGACCGCCAGCACCCAGTCGGACAGTACGGTCTCGCGCACGTCGTCGCCGGGGTCGCCGCTGCGGATGGGGAAGAGGGAGTACGTCATGCCGTCCGCGGCGGTCAGCCGGTGCGGGCCGCGCCGCCCGTCGCGCCGGGCGGCCAGTTGCTCGCCCGCCAACTGGGCGCGGACCGCCGCGGGCGGCTCCGGGGCCGCCCCGGCGGCGGTCGGGCCCGCGATCCGGCGGCCGGTGGCGGAGAGCACCCACGCGGTCAGGTCCAGGTCGGAGCGGAGCAGGTCCAGGACGACCTCGGGGCCGCCGCCCGCGGGCCCGGACGTCATCAGCCGGCGGTGCCGGTCCACGACCGCCGCCAGATCCCCGGCCCGCTCACCGGAGACCTGACGCACCACATGCTCGGTGATCGTGGCGAACGCGACGTCCTCGACCACGGAGAACAGCGGCAGCCGATGGCGGCCACAGGCCAGCACCAGATCCTCGGGCACGGCGCCCAGCTCCGCCTCGCCCGCCGCGAGACCCGCCACCCCGGCCGCCGCGAGGATGCGGACGAACCGCTCGGAGTCCTCCGGCTCACGCCGCCAGGCGAGCCCGGTCAGCACCAGCTCGCCACCCGAGAGATAGCGGCTGGGGTCGCGCAGATCGGTGGTCATCACGCCGCGCACGGTGCGGTCCAGCTCGCCCTCGCCGCCGAGCAGCCGCAGCCCCAGGGTGTCGTTCTCCAGCAGTGCGCGCAGCCGCATGTGATGCCAGCCGATCTTGTTCCGTGTTGCCGGTCGAATACCGCGAGGTTTCCGGTCCCCGCCGTTCGTTCGAATCTACAAGACCCGCCCCCTGGCCAGCCAATTGCTTCATGTCTTTGGTGACTGCACCATGTGGCCCACACCTCGGTCTACTGGCGTTGAGCCGTGTGCAGAGTTCTTGGAGGACACCCCCGCGCGTGGGGAGCCACGCGTGGGGAGCCGCGTAGGGGCAGCCACGTGCGGAGAGCCCCCGACCCACGACGCCGACGCCGACGATTCGAGAAGAGAGACCCATGGACTTCCTGCGCCCCGCCGGCTGGGAGGAGGCGCTCGCCGCGAAGGCCGAGCACCCCACCGCCGTGCCCATCGCGGGCGGCACCGATGTGATGGTCGAGATCAACTTCGATCACCGGCGGCCCGAGTATCTGCTCGATCTGACCCGCGTCGCCGAACTGGCCGACTGGGAGGCCACCGACCGTACGGTCCGGCTGGGCGCGGGCGTCCCGTACATCCGGATCATCGAGGAGCTCAGGACCGAGCTGCCGGGGCTGGCGCTCGCCGCGCACACCGTCGGCTCACCGCAGATCCGCAACCGCGGCACCGTCGGCGGCAACCTCGGCGCCGCCTCGCCCGCCGGCGACGCGCATCCCGCGCTGCTGGCGGCCGGGGCAGAGGTGGAGGTGGCGTCGGTGCGCGGTACCCGGCTGATCCCGGTCGAGGAGTTCTTCACCGGGGTCAAGCGCCATGCCCTGGAGCCCGATGAGCTGATCCGTGCGGTGCACATCCGACGGGCGGACGGTCCGCAGCAGTTCTCCAAGGTCGGCACGCGGAACGCCATGGTGATCGCGGTCTGCGCCTTCGCCGTCGCGCTCCATCCGCGCACCCGCACCGTGCGCACCGGCATCGGATCGGCCGCGCCCACGCCCGTACGGGCGCGTGAGGCCGAGGAGTTCCTCGGCGCGGCGCTGGACGAGGGCGGCTTCTGGGACAGCGGCGCGCCCCTCGACCCGTCGGTCGCCCGGCGCTTCGCCGAGCTGTGTGCCGGGGCCTGCCGCCCGATCGACGACGTACGCGGCACCGCCGCCTACCGCCGCCACGCGGTGGGGGTCATGGCGCGCCGCACGCTCGGCTGGACCTGGGAGGCGTATCGCCAGGGAGAGGGGAGGACCGCACAATGCGCGTGAACATGACGGTCAACGGGCGGACGTACGAGACCGATGACGTCTGGGAGGGCGAGTCCCTGCTGTACGTGCTGCGCGAGCGGCTGGGGCTTCCCGGTTCGAAGAACGCCTGTGAGCAGGGCGAATGCGGCTCCTGCACGGTCCGTCTCGACGGGGTGCCGGTGTGCGCCTGCCTGGTGGCGGCGGGGCAGGCCGAGGGGCGCGAGGTGGTCACCGTCGAGGGACTCGCGGACCACGCCCGGCAGCGGTCCGGGCTTGCCGCTGAGGCGGGTCGGACGGACGAGTCCGAAGCGGCCCGACCGGGCGAGCCCGGCGCGGGCCGCCCCGGTGCGCCCGAGGCTGTCCGTCCTGGTGAGTCCGGTACGGGCCGCCCCGGAGAGCCAGAGACAGCCCCTCCCCGGCAGCCCGAGCCATCCCGCCCCGGGCAGGTCGCCCCGCTGGCCCCGATCCAGCAGGCGTTCATCGACGCGGGCGCCGTCCAGTGCGGCTTCTGCACCCCCGGGCTGCTGGTGGCCGCCGATGAGCTGCTGGAGCGCGATCCCGACCCCTCCGACGCCGACATCCGCGAGGCGCTCTCCGGCAACCTCTGCCGCTGCACCGGCTACGAGAAGATCCTCGACGCGGTCCGGCTCGCGGCCGCCCGCACCGGGGAGGCGGTCTGACCATGGCAGCCGACCGCACCGCCAGTGCCCCCACCACCCTCACCCAGGCCACCGGCGCCACCCGGGGGACCGTCGGTGAGTCCACCCTGCGCCCGGACGGCACCCTCAAGGTGACCGGCGAGTTCGCGTACTCCTCGGATCTGTGGCACGAGGACATGCTGTGGGGCTTCACCCTCCGCAGCCCCCACGCCCACGCCGCGATCCGGTCCATCGACACCGCCGGGGCGCTCGCCCTGCCCGGGGTGTACGCCGTCATGACGCATGAGGACCTGCCCGCCGGGACCCACTACGGCCTGGAGATCCGCGACCAGCCCGTGCTCGCCAAGGACCGGGTCCGCTACCACGGGGAGCCCGTCGCGATCGTCGCCGCCGACCACCCCGAGACCGCCCGCCGCGCCGCCGCCCGGATCGCGGTGGAGTACGAGGAGCTGCCGCTGGTCGTGGACGAGGCCACCGCCACCGCGCCGGACGCCCCGCTGCTCCACCCCGGCCGCCAGGACCACCACGCGTCCCACGTCCCGCACCCGAACATCGTGCACCGCCAGCCCATCCGGCGCGGCGATGTCGCCGCCGCCCGGGCCCGCGCCGATGTGGTGGTCCGCCGTACTTACGAGGTGGGCATGCAGGACCAGGCGTTCCTCGGCCCGGAGTCGGGGCTCGCGGTGCCCGCCGAGGACGGCGGGGTGGACCTCTACATCGCCACCCAGTGGCTGCACGTCGACCGCGAACAGCTCGCCCCGGTGCTCGGGCTGCCCGCCGACAAGGTGCGGCTGACGCTGTCCGGCGTCGGCGGGGCGTTCGGCGCGCGCGAGGACCTGTCCATGCAGGCCCACGCCTGTCTGCTGGCACTGCGCACCGGAAAGCCTGTCAAGATCGTCTACAACCGGTACGAGTCCTTCTTCGGCCATGTCCACCGCCACCCCGCCAAGCTCACCTACGAACACGGCGCGACCCGCGACGGCAGGCTGCTCTACGTCCAGTGCCGCATCGTGCTGGACGGCGGCGCCTACGCCTCCTCCTCCCCGGCGGTGGTCGGCAACGCCGCCTCCCTCTCCATCGGCCCCTACGTCGTCGACAACGTGGACGTCGAGGCCATCGCCCTCTACTCCAACAACCCGCCCTGCGGCGCGATGCGCGGTTTCGGCGCCGTCCAGGCGTGCTTCGCCTACGAGGCGCAGATGGACGCGGTGGCGGCCGAACTCGGCCTGGACCCGGTGGAGTTCCGGCAGCGCAACGCCATGTCGCAGGGCGCCACCATGCCCACCGGGCAAGTGGTCGACTCCCCGGCCCCGGTCGCCGAGCTGCTGCGCCGCGTCAAGGCGCTGCCGATGCCGCCGGAGCGCGCCTGGGAGGCGGCGGGCGGCCCGGTGGACGTACGGGCCCTGCCGGGCGGGCTGTCCAACACCACCCACGGCGAGGCCGTGGTGCGCGGGGTGGGCTATGCGGTCGGCATCAAGAACGTCGGCTTCTCCGAGGGCTTCGACGACTACTCCACCGCCCGGATCCGGCTGGAAGTGATCGGCGGCGAGCCGGTCGCCCTGGTGCACACCGCGATGGCCGAGGTCGGCCAGGGCGGTGTCACCGTGCACGCCCAGATCGCCCGCACCGAGCTGGGCGTCGACCGGGTCACCCTCCACCCGGCCGACACCCGGGTCGGCTCGGCGGGCTCCACCTCCGCCTCCCGCCAGACGTATATGACGGGCGGCGCCGTCAAGCACACCTGCGAGGCGGTCCGGGCGGAGGTGCTGCGGCGCGGCCGCGAGCGATTCGGCGCCGCCCACCCCGCGTGGGCGGAGGCCGAACGGCTGCGGCTGGAGGGCGGCAAGGTGGTCACCGACGGCGGCGAGGTGATCGGCGACCTCGCCGGGATCCTCGGCGACGAGGCGATCGACCTGGAGCGGGAGTTCCGGCACCGGCCGACCGAGCCGTTCGATCCGCGCACCGGACAGGGCTTCGGCCATGTGCAGTACTCCTTCTGCGCCCATCGCGCGGTCGTCGAGGTCGACACCGAGCTGGGCCTGGTCAAGGTGGTCGAGCTGGCGGCCGCGCAGGACGTGGGCAAGGCGGTCAATCCGCTGTCGGTGGTCGGGCAGATCCACGGCGGTTCGACGCAGGGGCTCGGGCTCGCCGTGATGGAGGAGATCGTCGTCTCGCAGGACGGGGCGCGGGTGCGCAACCCGTCGTTCACGGACTATCTGATCCCCACCATCCTGGACACCCCGGCCATGCCGGTGGAGGTGCTGGAGCTGGCCGACGACAACGCCCCGTACGGGCTGCGCGGCGTCGGCGAGGCGCCCACGCTCTCCTCCACCCCGGCCGTCGTCGCCGCCATCCGCGCCGCCACGGGGCTCCCCCTGAAGCGCGTGCCCGTCCGCCCGGAACATCTGACCGGCACCTGAGGGCAGATTTTTCGGGCCCGGGGCGTTGACGCGGTTGTACGTGGCTGCCCAAGGAGCTGATCAACATGCTGGACATCGCCGCCGAGCTGCACCGCTGGTGCGAGGAGGGCCGGGACTTCGCCGTCGCCACGGTGGTCGCCGTGGGCGGCAGCGCACCCCGCCAGCCCGGCGCCGCGCTCGCCGTGGACGCCGAGGGCACGGCGGTCGGCAGTGTGTCCGGCGGCTGTGTCGAGGGCGCGGTGTACGAGCTGTGCCAGGAGGCGCTGCGCACCGGCGAGAGCGTGCGGGAGACCTTCGGCTACTCCGACGAGGACGCCTTCGCGGTCGGTCTGACCTGCGGCGGGGTCATCGACGTCCTGGTCAGCCCGGTTCGGGCGGCCGACCGCGAGCTGCGTCCGGTGTTCGCCGCCGCCGCGTCCGCCGCCGACGGCGGCCGGACGACCGCGCTGGCCCGGATCGTGGACGGCCCGCCCGAGCTGCTGGGCCGCGCCCTGCTCGTCCGCCCGGACGGCGGCTGGGACGGCACCCTGGGCGGCCACCCCGAGCTTGACCGTACGGCCGCCGCGGAGGCACGCGCCCTGCTGGACGCCGGACGCACCGCGACCGTGGAGATCGGCGCCGAGGGGAGCCGCTGCGGGCGGCCCGTCACGCTGCTCGCCGAGTCCAGCGTGCCGCCGCCGCGGATGATCGTCTTCGGGGCGGTGGACTTCGCGAGCGCGCTGGTGCGGATCGGGAAGTTCCTGAACTACCACGTCACGGTCTGCGACGCCCGTCCGGTCTTCGCGACCGAGCCGCGCTTCCCGGACGCCGACGAGGTGGTCGTCGACTGGCCGCACCGCTATCTCGACCGGACCGAGGTGGACGGCCGCACCGTGCTGTGCGTGCTCACCCACGACCCGAAGTTCGACGTCCCGCTGCTGGAGCGGGCGCTGCGGCTGCCCGTGGCGTACGTCGGCGCGATGGGCTCCGCCCGCACCCATCGGGACCGGCTGCGGCGGCTGCGCGAGGCGGGTGTGGGCGAGCCGGAGCTGGCCCGGCTGCGCTCCCCGATCGGGCTGGACCTCGGCGCCCGTACGCCCGAGGAGACCGCGCTGTCCATCGCGGGCGAGATCGTCGCGAACCGGCGGGGCGGCAGCGGAACGCCGCTGACGGGTGCCGGCACCCCGATCCACCACGACACCCGGGCGCCCGCGGACCCGATCGGCTCGGTCGCCTGAAACGCCGTCGCCGACATCCAAGCACCTGAAATCGCATCAGATCACAGAAGGATCGTCTGACATAAGGCCACTCCTGAGCGGGAAAAACCCTCCGCCATCTGGCGGAGGGTTCATTTGCCGGGGGCCGGTTCCTGAGTGAGAGTCAGAAACCGACCTTGGTCCTGCCGCCCCCCTGGAGTGCCCACGTGCGTAAGAGACGCAAGATCCTCACCGTGTCGACGGCCGTCGTGGCCGCGGCCACCCTGCCCCTGTTGATCAGCCCCGTGGTGAGCGCGGCCGTGCCGGAGGACGACGACGAGTCCTCTCGCGTGACCCGCCTCTACGCCCCGCCCCCCGACCGGGACTCCTACCGCCAGGTGGCCCGGCTCGCCTGGCGGGGCGACTTCCGTGACTCCGCCGGGCTCCTCGCCATGGTGCGGACGCCGCACGCGGTCTGGTACGGGGACGAGACCCCGGAGCAGGTCACACGGCTGGTCCGCCGGACGACGCGGAGCGCCGGCTTGCAGGGGAGGCTGCCGGTCCTGGCCCTCTACAACATCCCGGGCCGTGACTGCGGCAGCTACTCGAGCGGGGGAGCGGACGGCCTCGCCGCGTACCAGGCGTGGATCGATGCCGTCGCCGAGGGCATCGGCGACCGCGAGGTGCTGATCGTCCTCGAACCCGATTCGCTGGCGCTGCTGCCCTCCGACTGCGCCGATGCCTCGAACGCCGAGGAGACCGCCGTCGAGGAGCGGCCCGGACAGACGGCCGTCGAGGAGCGGCCCGAGCAGACGGCCGTCGAGGAGCGGCCCGCCGTCGACGCATCGCCCACCGAACTGCCGCCGCTGCCCGACCCCGACGCGTCCACGGCCCCGCCCGCCGCATCGGCCGCCCCCGGCACCGGCCAGGAGGCCGCGCAGCCCACGGACCCGCAGTCCGCCGACTCGCAGTCCGCCGACCCGCGCCCCGACGCCTCCGAACTCCCGGCGCCCATGCCCTCGGAGGCCCAGGAGGCCGCCGCCCCCGAGCCCTCCGCCTCCCAGAGCCCCGCCCCCGAGCCCTCCGCCGAACAGCCCAGCACCCTGCCCGAGCTGCCCCCGCTGCCCACGCCCGACCCCGTGACCCCCGACCCCGTGACCCCCGACCCCGAGGACGCGAGCGCATCGGGCGACCCGGACACCCCGGTGGTCGAGGACCCGGAGACCGCCGCCCGCTACTCCGAGATCAACTACGCGGTCGACGTCCTCGGCGCGCTCGGCAACGCGGCGGTGTACCTGGACGCGGGCCACTCCGGCTGGCACTCCGTCAGCAGCATCGTGCCCCGGCTGATCAAGGCCGGGATCGACCGTGCCACCGGCTTCGCCCTCAATGTCTCCCACTACCAGACCGACCAGGACAGTGCCTGGTACGGCCGGCTGATCTCCTCCTGCCTCGCCTACGCCGACGAGGGCGGGGACCCCGAGGACTGCGCCGAGCAGAGCTGGTCGCGGCGGCACGCCCGCCGCTGGCTGCGCGCCCACGTACCGGACGACCCGGCCGGTATGAAGCACTACGTCACCGACACCAGCCGCAACGGCCAGGGCCCCTGGACCCCGAGGGCCGCGACGCACCAGCACAACGACGTCCAGTCATGGTGCAACCCGCCGGGCCGGGGCCTGGGCCGGCGCCCCACCACCCGCACCGGCGAGGCGCTGCTGGACGCCGCGCTGTGGGTGAAGACGCCGGGCGAGTCGGACGGGCGCTGCCTGCGCGGCACCGACGGGCCCCTGGACCCGGTGCGCGGGACCGTCAACCCCGAGGCGGGGGAGTGGTTCCCGGAGCAGGCGCTGGAGCTGGTGCGCTACGCGGACCCGGCGGTCCACGTCTTCCGCCGGATCCACGGCCGCTGACGCCCCGGGTCAGCCCGCCGGATTGTGCCGGACGAGGGCGTCGACCAGGCCGGACGCGGTGTTCGGGAAGTCCATCGGAACGATCCCGAGCCCGGTCCACCCCTGTGCCTCGGCGCCCTCCAGGAACGACTTCACCCGGGGGTTCAGCCGGTCCGCGTTGGAGCGGGGCGGCAGCAGGGCGGCGGTGGAGACGTAGTTGATGAAGAGCTTGCCGGGCTGGGCCGCCGCCTTGCGGAACTGCGCCTCGATCTTCGGGTACTTGCCGATCGGCTCCGCCATGTAGTCGTCCTGGATGTCGAAGAGCGCGCCGTCGCCGTACCGCACCCCCGGCATGTTGTCCGAGTCGGCGAGCAGCACCACCCTGCCCCGGGCCTGACCCAGGGTGGGGAGGGTGCTGTCCAGGCGGAACAGGGAGCGCCAGCCCTTGTCGTCCAGATAGATGTCGAAGATCCGGCGGAACTCCGCGGCGCTCTCCTCCGAGTACTCCTGCTTGACCCGCATCAGCACGGTCTCCGACGGATGCGCGGAGAGGAAGGAGCGGCAGGCGCCGAGCACGTCGTCGAAGTTGAGGTGCTGGTAGAAGGCGCCGTGGTGGATGGGGAAAGCGTTCTCGAAGGCGCGGCAGCGGATGTCCAGGAAGCGGATGCCACTGGCCAGCTGGTCGGCGATGGTGGTGTTCTGACACTCCGTCCATGGACCGCCGAAGCGGGCGCCGGAGTCGTGGGTTCCGGGCAGGGTCAGCCGCTGGACCGGGGTGGCGTCGGCGATGGCCGACAGCCAGTCCTGGGCGGCGACCAGCCGGGGCGGCGCGGCGGTGGCCGTCGCGGTACCGCCGACGGCGGTGACCAGCCCCGCGGTGGACAGCGCGGCCGCGCCCCTGAGGAACCCTCGCCGGTCCATACGCCCACTCCCGTCGCTCGCCTGCCGGTGCCGTGCCGCACGGCATCGAAGCACAAACGGCATGGAGGGGCCACGGAAAACGGCTGAATCAGCGGTTCATCGAGGGATTCCCTAGAACCGCCGGTCCAGCCGGAGAGGTGTGACGCCGTCAGAGCCAGTCGCGGCGCTTGAAGATGAGGTACAGGCTGACGCAGACCACCGCCATCAGCAGGATGGCGAAGGGGTAGCCCAGCACCCAGTGCAGCTCGGGCATATGGGTGAAGTTCATCCCGTAGATGGTGCCGACCAGGGTGGGGGCGAACAGGATGGCCGCCCATGCGGAGATCTTCTTGACCTCCTCGTTCTGCTCGAAGCCCGCCTCGGCCAGCGCCCGCATCTCGGCGTTCTGCTGCTGGGTCACCAGGGTGGCGTTGACCGCGAGGATGTCGGTGAGGGCGGAGCGGAAGCCGTCCACGCGCTCGCTGGTGTGGGTGACGTGGTCGGCGACGTCCCGCAGATAGCGCTGGAGCTCCTCATCGGTGCCGTACTTGTCGAAGCCCGCCATCAGCCCGTGCAACATCCCGACCAGGGGGCGGGTGGCGCGCTGGAACTCCACCATTTCGCGGGAGAGCTCATAGATGCGCCGCGACACCTCGGGATCGCCGCGGAAGACCTCGGTCTCGATCTCGTCGATGTCGTTCTGCACCCCCGCCACGACGGGGGCGTAGCCGTCCACGACCGCGTCGAGGATCGCGTACAGCACGGCCTCGGGGCCCAGCGCCAGCAACTCGGGGGTGGACTCCATCCGGGCGCGCACCGCGGACAGGTCCGGCGCCGCGCCGTGCCGGACGGTGATGACGAAGTCGGGGCCCACGAAGACGTGCAGCTCGCCGAAGTCCACCTCCTCCGGCGCGTCGAGATAGCGGGCGGCGCGCAGCACCACGAAGAGCGTCTCGCCGTAGCGCTCCAGCTTGGGGCGCTGATGGGCCTCCATCGCGTCCTCGATGGCCAGCTTGTGCAGATCGAACTCCTCGGCGAGCGAGAGCAACTCCGCCTCGCTCGGCCGGTACAGCCCGATCCACGCCATGGCGCCCGTCTCCTCGCGCAGCCGCCGGTAGGTGGCGGCCAGGGACCCGGGGGTGCCGACCCGGCGGCCGTCCCGGTACACGGCGGCGTCCACCACACTGCGCTCGTCGGCCTCGGACGGGGCCCCGTCGGCCGCCGCGGTCGGCGGCTCGCCGCGCGGCGGGCCCGGGGCGGGGCGGGGTGTGGCGTCGGCCCGGTCCGCCCCGGCGGGGCGCCGCCAGGGGTAGCGCTTCGTGGGACGCGGGGTGCGGCGGCGCTCGGGCATAGACGGTCCTTTTCGGATAGCGGGCTCGGGCTCGGACCTGCGCCCCTCCTGTCGTCTCGGGTCGCGAGCACTGACCTCAGTGCAGGATATCGCCCCATATGACCGGCGTGCGCCCTGGGGCAGTGGCGGACTGGCCGCTCGGCGCCAGGCCCTGCCCGGCGGACCACGCGGCGGAGCCGCATATCGACGCTTCCCCTACCCGCCCCTTCCCGTAACCGGGGCTCCGCCCCGGACCCCGCTCCTCAATCGCCGGAGAGGCTGAAATCAGCCCGTCAGGGGGCACCTCCCAGCGGTAGCTGGGGGAGCTTGAGGACACGCCCGAAGGGCGTCCGGGGTCCAGGGGGCGGAGCCCCATGGTTCGGGAAGGGGCGGGTAGGGGAGCAGCCCGCCGCAGGCGTACGCGTACCGCCGGACACTCCCTACGGCAGCAGCCCCGCCCGGCGGGCCTCGACAACGGCGTGGAGACGGGTACGGGCCCCCAACTTCCGCATCGAGGACCGCAGATAGCTCTTGACCGTCTCCGGCCGCAACCCCAGCCGCTCCGCCGCCGCCGAATTCGTCGCCCCCGACGCCACACACGCCAGCACGTCCACCTCGCGCGGCGACAGCTCCGCCCCGCCCGAGCGCTCCCGCTCCCGGCCGCGCCCCGAGGAGGCCCTGGCCAGCCGGCCGCAGGCGGTGAGTATCTCCTCCCGCAACTGCGGGTCGGGCACCCGGTGCGCCAGGGCCCGCAGATCGCCATGGGCCTCGCGCACCTCCTCCCACACCGCCGGATCGGTCTCCTCCGTCGGCGGCGCCCACCGCGGCTGCCTCCGCAGCCGCCGCTGCCGAGCCTCCGCCAGCATCCGCTGCGCCTCGTCCCGCGCCGCCAGTTCCCGCGCCAGTTCGTGCTCCAGCGCCCGTTCCAGTTCGCGGGCCGCCTCCACGGCCGAGTTCAGCGCGCGGTCGCCGAGCACCAGCGGCTGGCGCAGCGCGCCGTACAGCACTCCGCGCACCTGCCCGCGCACCACCACCGGCACCGCGAGCATCGAGCGCAGCCCCTCCGCGCCCACCGCCGCGTCGTATTCATGGCTGATCGCCCGCGAGGTGGGGTAGTCCGCCACCGAGATCGGCCGGGACATGGTGAGGACCTTGCCGCCGAGGCCGTTGCCGGGTGTGATGGCCAGTCCCCGCAGGGAGTTGGTCGTGGTGCCGGTGAGTTCCGAGATCCGGAACTGCCGTGACCCCGAGAAGAGCCCGCCGAACGCGACGGGCAGTCCACCGCGCCGGCGCATCCGCTGGAGCGTGCTGTGCACATCGACGGCCCTGCCCGATCCCGCCCCGTCCGATCCCGCCACGGCCACCTCCCGCATCCAGCGCCACCCCCGTCCGGGGGTAGTGAGACTCAGATCACCCGTCGCACGATGCTAGCGAGCGGTACGCCCTTCAGGAGGACAAGTGACAGCAATCAATCCGGCCCAGGACTTCCGTGCGGCACGGGACTTCCTGCTCGGCCACCGGGAGGACTACGCGGCGGCGTACGAGGGGTTCCGCTGGCCCCGCCCGGAGCGGTTCAACTGGGCCCTGGACTGGTTCGACGGGATCGCCGGGCGCGGCGGCGACCGTACCGCCCTGCACATCGTCGAGGAGGACGGCGGCGAGATCCGCCTGACCTTCGAGGAACTGCGCCGCCGCTCCAACCGGGCCGCGAACTGGCTGCGCGAGCGGGGAGTGCGGGCCGGTGACCGCATCGTGGTCATGCTCGGCAACCAGGTCGAGCTGTGGGAGACCGCGCTGGCCGCGATGAAGCTGCGCGCCGTGGTCATCCCCGCCACCCCGCTGCTCGGACCGCTCGACCTCGCCGACCGCATCGAGCGCGGCCGGGCGCGGCATGTGATCGTGCGGGCCGGGGACACCGGCAAGTTCGCGGACGTGGCCGGGGACTACACCCGGATCGCGGTCGGCGGCGCGCCCGAGGGCTGGCTCGCCTACGAGGACGCCGGGACCGCCGCCATCACGGTGGACGGCACGGCGGGCGCCACGGCCGACGGCGCCGGGGGTGATGAGCCCTTCACCCCCGACGGGCCGACCCTCGCCACCGACCCCCTGATGCTGTACTTCACCTCCGGCACCACCGCCCGCCCCAAGCTGGTCGAGCACACCCACATCTCATACCCCATCGGACATCTGTCGACGATGTACTGGATCGGGGTCAAACCGGGTGATGTCCACCTCAACATCTCCTCCCCCGGATGGGCCAAGCACGCCTGGTCCAATCTCTTCGCCCCCTGGAACGCCGAGGCCACCGTCTTCGTCCACAACTACACGCGGTTCGACGCCACCCGGCTGATGGCCGAGATGGACCGCTGCTCCATCACCACCTTCTGCGCCCCGCCCACCGTCTGGCGGATGCTCATCCAGGCCGATCTCACTCAGCTCCGCACCCCGCCCCGGGAGGCCGTCGCCGCGGGCGAGCCGCTGAACCCCGAGGTCATCGAGCATGTGCGGCGCGCCTGGGGGGTGACCATCCGGGACGGCTTCGGCCAGACCGAGACCGCCGTTCAGGTGGCCAACACCCCCGGACAGCCGCTCAAGCCGGGTTCGATGGGACGGCCCACCCCCGGGTTCCGGGTCGCCCTGCTCGATCCGGTCACCGGCCGGCCCGGTGCGGAGGGCGAGATCTGCCTCGACCTCACCGGCCCCGAGGGCCGCCCCGTCGGCCTGATGACCGGCTACGAGGGCGATGAGGAGCGCACCGCCGAGGCCACCGCGGGCGGCTACTACCGCACCGGGGACATCGGCTCGCGCGACGCCGACGGCTACATCACCTACATCGGCCGCGCCGACGACGTCTTCAAGGCGTCCGACTACAAGATCTCCCCGTTCGAGCTGGAGAGCGCGCTGCTGGAGCACGAGGCGGTGGCCGAGGCCGCCGTCGTCCCGGCCCCCGACCCGGTGCGGCTCGCCGTGCCGAAGGCGTACATCGTCCTCGCGGAGGGCTGGGAGCCCGGCCCGGACACCGCGAAAGCGCTGTTCGCGCACTCGCGGGCGGTGCTCGCGCCGTACAAGCGGATCCGCCGATTGGAGTTCGCCGACCTCCCCAAGACGGTTTCCGGGAAGATTCGCCGGATCGAGCTGCGTGAACGCACGGCACAGGGCGGCGGTATCGAGTTTCATGAGGAGATCTGATGACTGACGCTCATATGATGACCCACCCTCACGAACGTGAAGGCGTCCGTGACCGTGACACCAAGGAGCTGCCATGACCGACCTGACGTCCGACCCACCAAGCCCAGCCGGGCTCTCCTACGCCAGTGGAGTCGGTGACCTCCCGCTGCTCGGCGACACCATCGGCGCCAACCTGGCCCGCGCCGTCGAGCTGTACGGCGAGCGCGAGGCGCTCGTCGACATCCCCTCCGGCCGCCGCTGGACCTACGCCGAGTTCGGCCGGTCGGTGGAGGAGGTCGCGCTCGGGCTGATGGCCAAGGGGGTCGCCAAGGGCGACCGGGTCGGCATCTGGGCCGTCAACTGCCCCGAATGGGTGCTGTTGCAGTACGCGACCGCCCGCATCGGCGCCATCATGGTCAATATCAACCCCGCATACCGCGTCCACGAGCTGCGGTACGTGCTCCAGCAGGCGGGCATCTCGGTCCTGGTCTCCTCCACCGAGCACAAGACCAGCGACTACCGCCGGATGGTCGAGCAGGTGCGCTCGGCCTGCTCCGCCCTGCGCGATGTCATCTACATCGGCGACCGGACCTGGGACATGCTGGTGCGCGCGGGAGCCGATGTCGCCCCCGGGCGGCTGGCCGAGCGCGAGGCCCGGATCGGCTGCGACGACGCGGTCAACATCCAGTACACCTCCGGCACCACCGGCTTCCCCAAGGGCGCCACCCTCTCCCACCACAGCATCCTCAACAACGGCTTCTTCGTGGGGGAGACGGTCCGCTACACCGCCGAGGACCGGATCTGTGTGCCGGTGCCCTTCTACCACTGCTTCGGCATGGTGATGGGCAACCTCGCGGCCACCACCCACGGCGCCTGCGTGGTCATCCCCGCCCCCACCTTCGACCCCGTCGCCACCCTCTCGGCCGTCGAACGGGAGCGCTGCACCTCGCTGTACGGCGTGCCCACCATGTTCATCGCCGAACTGGCCCTGCCGGACTTCGCCACCTTCGACCTCAGCTCGCTGCGCACCGGGATCATGGCCGGATCGCCCTGCCCGGTGGAGGTGATGCGGCGGGTGGTCGGCGAGATGCACATGGAGGAGGTGTCCATCTGCTACGGCATGACCGAGACCTCACCGGTCTCCACCCAGACCCGGCCCGATGACGACCTCATGCGCCGCACCTCGACGGTCGGCCGGGTGCTGCCGCATGTCGAGGTCAAGATCGTCGACCCGGCGACCGGGGCGACCGTGCCCCGCGGCACCCGCGGCGAGCTGTGCACCCGCGGCTACTCGGTGATGCTCGGCTACTGGCAGGAGCCCGAGCGGACCGCCGAGGCGATCGACTCGGCGCGCTGGATGCACACCGGCGACCTCGCGGTGATGGACGACGAGGGGTACGTCCAGATCGTGGGCCGGATCAAGGACATGATCGTCCGCGGTGGGGAGAACGTCTATCCGCGGGAGATCGAGGAGTTTCTGCACACCCATCCCAAGATCGCGGATGTGCAGGTCGTCGGCGTACCGGACGAGAAGTACGGCGAGGAGATCCTGGCCTGCGTCATCCTGCGCGAGGGCGCCAGGACCCTCACCCGCGACGAGCTCGCCCGCTTCTGCCGGGGCCGCCTCGCCCACTACAAGGTCCCCCGCTATCTGCGGCTCATGGACGCCTTCCCGATGACGGTCAGCGGCAAGGTCCGCAAGGTCGAGCTGCGTGAGGCGGCCGCCCGGGAGCTGCTGCCCGAGACCCGGTCCGAGGCCGATCCGGCCAGATCGGAAACGCTTGCCGAGCGGGCCGAGCCCCAGGCCGCGCCCAGTTGATGAGATGCGGGCCCCTCTACCACAGCAGGGGCCCACACCCCCGCAGGGGCCCACACCCCGCACCCCGGAACGCCACGTGTCCCCGGGCTCCCGCCCCCGGGCTCCCGCCCCCTGGCTCCCGTCACTGGATGCCGTTCGGCAGGCAGGACTTCACCCCGGATCGCGCGCCGCGGCTGAAGTAGGAGACCCGCTGGGATGCGTCGCCGTGGTCGGAGACATCGGTCCACGGGGTCCTGTCGGCGAGCGCGGTCAGGGCGTCCGCCAGCTCCTCGGTGTCGCCGTCCTCGAAGGTGAGCGTCCCGTCCTGCGCGGCGCCGAAGAGGACCGCCCCGGCCAGGCAGTCGGCCTGGAGCTCACGGGCCAGGTCCACCAACCCCGCGTCCAGCCGGTTCTGGACGGCATGGCCCCACTCATGGGCGATCACCAGATAGACCCAGGCGTCACCCCGCGCGTGCCCCCAGCGCATCAGATCCATGTCCCACGCTATGTAGTCGCCGTCCGGGCAGTACACGGCGTTGTCGTCCGGGAGGGGCGCGTCGCCGCACACCGGAGTGCCGGGGGTGTCGCCGTCGTAGGCCCCCGCGACCTGGGGCGGGCTGTAGCCGCCGGTGAACAGCTGGGGCCAGTGGGTCTGCCAGTAGGCGTTGGTGACGGAGACCGCCGCCTGGATGTCCTCCTCCACGCTCCCTCCACCGTCGGGGCCGGCGCCGCCGGTCGGCGGTGCGGGCGTGCGGGACGACGGTCCGGGCGCGGGCGAGGAGCTCTCCACCGTGGGCGGGGGCCCACCGTCGCCCCCGCATCCGGTCACCAGAAGCAGGGTCAGGGCGGCGGCGAGAGCGGCCCATGACCTCGGGTACCACGGAACAGCCATCGTTCGGCCTCCGGCCGGTCGAGCGGATGGGACGGGTGAACGGTGGAGGGCGGCCCCTCAGCGGCCCCTCAGAGGAAGCGTTCCCCGGTCATGAGCACAAGGGCCGACCGCGTCGGCCGAGGGCCGACCGGGTCAGCCGCCCGGCGGGCCCATCCGGATCAGTACGTCCGCCGGGTCGTTGACGGGCTGCGGGGTGCCGGTGAGATCCATGATGAACAGCGGCAGATGCAGCGCGTCGGCGCGCGCCCGCGCCTCCCGCGCATAGCCCGCGAGCGAGAAGAAGACGCCCGTCGCCGACTTGTGGAGCCCGTTCAGCCACAGACACTCGATGTCCCGCAGCCCGGTGGGGCGGGTGGTCGGATCGACCTGGGCGACCACGCCCGTTCCACAGAGGTCCACTCCGGAGACCGCCCGGTCCTCCGAGGGCCGCAGGCTGCGGAAGCCGAGCCACTTCAGATACTGCGCGGCGGCGGTGACCGCGTCCCGCGCGGTACGGATCGTGACCGGCCGGAACGCCGGGCGCCGCACCGCCGGGCCGCCGGGTCCGGCCGCCGCGCCCGGTCCGGCCGGGGGCGGCGCGGCGACGGGGACGCGGACCACCGCGCCGCAGTCGCAGCCGAGCTCCGGCCGCGGCCAGTGGCCCTGGCGGCCGCAGGCCGGGCAGTTCACCGCCACCCAGAGGTTCTCCCAGGTGCGGTGGCCGAGCTCCTCCGGGGTGCCGTCGCGGAGGACGGGGAGGGTGACCGGGGCGCCGCACGCACAGGGGAGGGCGGGCGGCGTGAACGACTGCTCGCGACGGCACGCGGGACAACGCACCGGCACGTTGTCTGTCATCGGGGCGCTCCGTGGACGGAAGGCGGATGCGGTATCGGTCCATGCTCCCCGAAGCGGGCGGCCGCGGGGAGGGACTTGGGCGTTCTGTCCCCCGCATCGGGGGCGTCGTGTTAGGGCGGGACGCAGTAGGTTGGCGGCGTGAGACTGAGGGTTGAGTTCACCACCGAACCGTTCGACCTCGACGAGGTGCCGCCGCACGCCGTGGCCGCCCGCGAGACCGTCCAGGCCGCCCCGCTGGACGCCGTGGACGTCGGCCCCTTCGGCAATACGGCCGAGGGCGGCGCGGAGGCGGTGCTGGAGGCCGTCGACCGGCTGCTGCGCAGCTCCCTCGAAGCCGGTGCCACCCGGATCTCGCTCCAGGTCAACGTCCTCGGGGAGGCCGAGGCGTGAGCGTACCGGCCGACCACCCCTTCGCCGCCGCGGTGAAGCCGCTCGTCGACGCCATGGGCGGCGAGATGATCGCCCCGGAGCGGGCCCGGGGCGACGATGTGGTGCTCTCCTGGGAGGGCCGCCCGGTGGTCGCCGTAAGGCTGCCGCATCTGTCGGACTCGCTCGACCGCATCCTCGCCGACCTCCAGCGCCGGCACGGCGTACCGCTCTCGGCCCTCGACCGCAAGACCAAGCAGTCCGTGGTCCGCCAGCTCGAGCAGCGCGGCGCCTTCTCGGTGCGCCACGGCGTCGAGACGGTCGCCGGGGCCCTCGGGGTGAGCCGCTTCACCGTCTACAACTACCTCAACCGCGAGAAGGGCGGGGACTGATCATTCCTCGTCGTTACGCGAGGTTTTTCAACAAACTGTTGACGTCCGGCGAGGGAGGCTCCTAGCTTGCGAGAGTGACTTCCAGTGCACCGCCGGGGCTGGCCCGGTTCAACGCGGTGGACGACCGGGACGCCGCCGCGATGCTGCGCGCGGTGTGCGCCAGCCGGGCCTGGGGCGCGGCGGTGGCGGCCGGGCGGCCGTACGGGACGGTCGGGGAACTGCTCGACGCCGCGGACGCGGCCATGGCCGGACTGACCGCCGCCGACCTGGCCGAGGCGATGGCCGGGCATCCGCCCATCGGACGGCCGGCACCGGGCGACGCCGCCTCGGCGCGGGAGCAGAGCGGGGTACGGGACGCGGAGCGCGCGGAGCTGCTGGAGCTGAACCTCGCGTACCAGGAGCGCCACGGCCATGTCTTCCTGATCTGCGCCACCGGCCGCACCGGCGAGGAGATGCTGGCCGCGCTGCGCGAGCGGATCCACCACGACGCCGACACCGAGCGCGACATCGTCCGCACCGAACTGGGAAAGATCAACCGCATCCGGCTGACCCGGCTGACGGAAACCCTGACGGAAACCCTGGAGGCCCCGCGGGCCCCGGCGGAAGGAGAGCGGTGATGGCGAGCGGCGCCACCTCGGTGTCCACCCACGTCCTGGACACCAGCATCGGCCGCCCCGCCGTGGGCGTGGTCGTCGAGCTGTCCGTCCGCTCGGGGCCGGGCGCGGAGTGGACGGCGCACGCCGACTCGCTCACCGACGCCGACGGACGCTGCGGGGACCTGCCCGCCCTCCCCGAGGGCACCACCCACGCACGGCTGCGCTTCGAGACCGGGCCGTATCTGACCCACGCCTTCTTCCCGGAGGTCGCGGTCGCCTTCGCCGTCGAGCCGGGTGAGCACTACCACGTACCGCTGCTGCTCACCCCGTTCGGCTACTCCGTCTACCGAGGGAGCTAGCACCGATGCCCACGCTCGGCCCGAACAGCTACGGCAAAGCCGAAACCCGTGTCGTCCGGGTGGTGCGCGATCGAGCCGTGCACCACCTGAAGGACCTCAACGTCTCGGTGGCGCTCTCCGGAGAGATGGACGAGGTCCACCTCTCCGGCAGCAACGCCAACGTCCTGCCGACCGACACCACCAAGAACACCGTGTACGCCTTCGCCAAGGAGCACGGCATCGACACGGCCGAGGAGTTCGGCATCCGGCTGGCCCGCCACTTCGTCACCAGCCAGGAGCCCATCCACCGCGCCCGCATCCGTGTCGAGGAGTACGCCTGGGAGCGGATCGGGACGGCCGGGAGCGCCGAGCACTCCTTCGTCCGCCGCGGCCAGGAGGTCCGCACCGCCCAGATCACCTTCGACGGCGAGCGCTGGGAGGTGGTCTCCGGGCTCACCGGCCTCACCGTCCTCAACACCACGGACTCCGAGTTCCGGGGCTATGTGAAGGACCGGTACACCACGCTCCCGGAGGCGCGCGACCGGATCCTCGCCACCGATGTGCACGCCCGCTGGCGCTACGGCTGGAGCGAGGACACCCGGCCGATGCCGGACTGGGACCTGGGCCACGCCGAGGCGCGCGGCCATCTGCTGAGCGCGTTCGCCGGGACCTACTCGCTCTCGCTCCAGCAGACGCTGTACCAGATGGGCGCGCGGGTGATCGAGCACCGCCCCGAGATCGACGAGATACGCCTCTCACTGCCCAACAAGCATCACTTCCTGGTCGATCTGGAACCCTTCGGCCTCACCAACGACAACGAGGTCTACATCGCCGCCGACCGGCCCTACGGGCTCATCGAGGCCACCGTGCTGCGGGACGGCGCGGAGCCGAGGATCCCCACCGACTGACCGCCCCACCGATCCCCATTCGACCGATACGACGGGAGGGCCACGCTCCGTGAACCGCATCGTCATCGAGAACTGCGCCGTCGCCACCGTGGACGCCCACGACACCGAGTACGCCTCCGGCCATGTCGTCGTCGCGGGCAACCGCATCGAGTCGGTGGGCGAGGGGCGCGCGCCGGAGGGGCTGGAGGGCGTCGGCCGCCGGGTCGACGGCACGGGACATCTGGTCACCCCTGGCCTGGTCAACACCCATCACCACTTCTACCAGTGGCTCACCCGCGGCCTGGCCCAGGACAGCAACCTCTTCGACTGGCTGGTCGCGCTCTACCCCGTCTGGGCGCGGATCGACGAGCCGATGGTCCACGCGGCGGCCCGCGGTTCGCTCGCGATGATGGTGCGCGGCGGGGTCACCACCGCCATGGACCACCACTACGTCTTTCCGCGCGGCAGCGGCGATCTGCTGGGCGCCGAGATCCGCGCGGCGCGCGAGCTGGGGGTGCGGTTCACCGCCGCCCGCGGCTCCATGGACCTCGGCACCTCCGACGGCGGACTGCCGCCGGACTTCGCCGTGGAGTCCATGGAGGACGCGCTGGCCGCCACCGAGGAGGCCATCGACACCCACCACGACCCGGCGTTCGACGCCATGCTGCGGATCGTGGTGGCGCCCTGCTCGCCCTTCTCCGTCTCCACCGAACTGCTCCGCGAGTCCGCGACGCTGGCCCGCCGCAAGGGCGTACGGCTGCACACCCACGGCTCGGAGACGGTGGAGGAGGAGAAGTTCTGCCATGAGCGGTTCGGGATGGGGCCGACCGACTACTTCGAGTCCACCGGCTGGCTGGGCGAGGACGTGTGGATGGCCCACTGCGTCCATATGAGCGACACCGACATCCAGGCGTTCGCCCGGACCGGCACCGGGGTGGCCCACTGCCCCTCGTCCAACGCCCGGCTCGCCGCCGGGATCGCCCGCGTCCCCGATCTGCTCGCCGCGGGCGTGCCGGTCGGCCTCGGCGTGGACGGCACCGCCTCCAACGAATCCGGTGAGCTCCACACCGAACTGCGCAACGCGCTGCTGATCAACCGGCTCGGCGGCCACCGGGAGAAGGCGCTGAACGTCCGTCAGGCGCTGCGCCTCGGCACCCACGGCGGTGCGCGGGTGCTCGGCCGCCAGGAGGAGATCGGCTCGCTGGAGCCGGGCAAACTGGCCGACCTGGTGCTGTGGAAGCTGGACGGCCTCGGCCACTCGTCCATCGCCGACCCGGTCGCGGCCCTCGTCCTCGGCGCCCCGGCCCCGGTGACCCTGTCCCTGGTGAACGGCGCTCCGGTGGTCGAGTCGGGCCGGCTGCTCACCGTGGACGAGGACCAGATCGCCCGGGAGGCGCGCACCGAGGCGCGGCGCCTGGCCCGTATCGCGGAAGAGGGCTGAACCGTACGGTCCGGGGCCCTTCTTCCGCGTGAACGGGTCGCGTCAGTCCAGCAGTTCGTACGCGGGCAGCGTCAGGAACTCGGTGTAGTTCTCGTCCAGCGCGACCTTCAGCAGCAGATCGTGCGCCTGGTTCCACCTGCCCGCGGCGAAGGTCTCCTCGCCGACCTCCTCGTGGATCGCCGCCAGTTCCTCGGCGGCGACCTTACGGACCCGATCGGCGGTGGCCTTCTCGCCGTTCTCGAAGACGATCCCCGCGTTGACCCACTGCCAGATCTGGGAGCGGGAGATCTCGGCGGTGGCCGCGTCCTCCATCAGGTTGAAGATCGCGACGGCGCCCTGCCCGCGCAGCCACGCCTCGATGTAGCGGATGCCGACCGCGACCGCGTTGCGCAGCCCCTCGTACGTGGGCCTGGCGTCGAGCGAGGCGATGTCGATCAGCTCGGCCGCGGTGACGTGGACGTCCTCGCGCAGCCGCTCCTTCTGGTGCGGCCGGTCGCCGAGGACCGCGTCGAAGGAGGCGCGGGCCACCGGGACCAGATCGGGGTGGGCGACCCAGGAGCCGTCGAAGCCGTCGCCGGCCTCACGGTCCTTGTCGGCCTTGACCTTGTCGAACGCGACGGCGTTGACCTCGGGGTCGCGGCGCGAGGGGATGAAGGCCGCCATGCCGCCGATCGCGTGGGCGCCGCGCTTGTGGCAGGTGCGGACGAGCAGTTCGGTGTAGGCGCGCATGAACGGGGCGGTCATCGTGACCGCGTTGCGGTCCGGCAGGACGAAACCGGGGCCGCCGTCGCGGAAGTTCTTCACGATCGAGAAGAGGTAGTCCCAGCGGCCCGCGTTGAGCCCGGAGGCGTGGTCGCGGAGCTCGTAGAGGATCTCGTCCATCTCGTACGCCGCCGTGATCGTCTCGATCAGAACGGTGGCGCGGATCGTCCCTTGTGGAATGGAGAGGTGGTCCTGCGCGAAGACGAAGACGTCGTTCCAGAGGCGGGCCTCGAGGTGGGACTCGGTCTTGGGGAGGTAGAAGTACGGCCCCTGGCCCCGGGTGAGCAGACGGCGGGCGTTGTGGAAGAAGTACAGCCCGAAGTCCACCAGGGCGCCGGGGACGGGGCGGCCGTCGGCGGCGCGCAGATGGCGCTCGTCGAGGTGCCAGCCGCGCGGCCGGGTGACGACGGTGGCCAGCGCGTCGTCGGGCCGCAGGGCGTAGCTCTTGCCCTCGGGGGAGGTGAAGTCGATCCGGCGCTCATAGGCGTCGATCAGATTGAGCTGACCGCCGATCACATTGGCCCAGGTCGGTGCGGATGCGTCCTCGAAGTCCGCGAGCCAGACCTTGGCGCCCGAGTTGAGGGCGTTGATGGTCATCTTGCGGTCGGTGGGGCCGGTGATCTCCACCCGGCGGTCCTCGAGCGCGGGTGGGGCCGGGGCGACGCGCCAGTCCGGGTCGTCCCGGATGTGGGCGGTCTCCGGGAGGAAGTCGAGGGTGCTGGTGCGGGCGATCTCGGCGCGGCGCTCGGCGCGGCGCGCGAGCAGCTCGTCCCGGCGCGGGGTGAAGCGGTGGTGGAGCTCGGCCAGGAAGGCCAGGGCCGCGTCGGTCAGCACCTCCCCCTGACGCTCCAGCGGTTCGGCGTCGACGATGGCCAGCGGGGACGGCGCTGGTGCGGACATGGGCTGTCACTCCTTGGGCGAGTCTCGGCTGGGCGCTCGCGATGCTTCTGCTTTGTGGATAGTAAGTTTCTCATGGTGGAAGTTCAATGTGCTGTTGAACCGCCACCTTGCCCGTCGGTGCCCCTCACTCCAGCAGCGTCAGGTCCTCGGGGGTGTCGATGTCGTCCGTACGGGCGATGTCCGAGCAGTCGACGAGCCTGATCGCGGACTGATGCGCCCGCAGATAGGCGCGTGCCCCCCGGTCGCCCACCGCACTCGCGGTGATATCGGCCCACCGGTCCGCGCCGAACAGCACCGGATGCCCCCGCTCCCCGCCGTACGCGGCGGCCGCCAGGGTGGACGGCGAACGGTACGCGGCCACCACCCGCGCCACGGCCTCGGCGCCGATCCCCGGCTGGTCCACCAGCGCGACCAGCGCCGCTTCCGCGCCCGTACCGGCCAGTGAGGCGAGCCCGGCCCGCAGCGAGGAGCCCATGCCCTGCTCCCAGTCGGGGTTGTCCACCAGGACGTACCCGTCCAGCCGGGCCCGCGCCCGTACGGTCCCGGCCGCGGCGCCCAGCACGATGTGCACCGGGGCGCAGCCGCCCTCCCGCAGCGCGTGCGCGGCGTGCTCCACCAGTGGCCGTCCCCGATGCGTCAAAAGGGCCTTGGGGCGCCCGCCCAGCCGCCGGCCGCCCCCGGCGGCCAGCACGATCCCGGCGACCTGCGCGGAGTCCTCCGTTGTGCGTTCCATGGGCCCTGCTTACCGCACATCGGGGCCGCGCGGGGGCTTCATCCCAGCCGGTCTGATTTTCGCTCTCCGTATAGCGCGTCGTGCACTGAGTGGCGTTAACTGATCCGCGGCCCCTTGTGTCCGAATCCACGCGAGGTGGAGGGTTGGGGCGGCCATGCG
Organism: Streptomyces yongxingensis; assembly: GCF_055597465.1. Taxonomy (NCBI): domain Bacteria; kingdom Bacillati; phylum Actinomycetota; class Actinomycetes; order Kitasatosporales; family Streptomycetaceae; genus Streptomyces; species Streptomyces yongxingensis. The sequence goes on along the minus strand of NZ_CM145717.1, from coordinate 3,197,381 downwards.
GGAGAGGGGGCAGGCTCGTGCGAGAGGGCGCGAGGGGGAGAAGGGCAGTGTTGGCCAACGATGGCGCGAGGCTCTGGGGTGAACCCGGCGCCTTGTCAGTGGAGGGCGCCGCAGTCGTGGAAGTCAGGCGAGTGGCGGGCACCGAGGACGATCCGAGGGCGGCCGAGCTGCGCCGTGCCGTGGCCCGGCTCAGGCGCGAACTGGCCGCCCACCCGGCGGAATTACCCGACCGGGCGATCGCGGACGACGAGCTGGCCGCGCTCGACGCCATGGCCCGCACCGGCGCCCCGGAGCTGCACCGGCTGCGCCGCTCGCTGCTCCTCATCGCGGGCGCCCTGGGCTCGGTCAGCGCCCTGGGCCCCGCCCTGACGGGTGTCCGCGTGGCGATCGACCAGTTCGGCAATGTGCCACAGACGGGCATAGGGAGGGACTGAGCGCCCGGACAACGGTCAACGGTCAAGCCCGAGCCGCCCAGCCCGACGGCCCCGCCCGCGCCGGGCGGTGGTCCGGGTCCGCGTGGTCCCGCTTGCGTCGGGTGGCGGCCGGGCGTTCCCGCCCGGCGCCCGGGGGCGCCTCAGCGGTCTCGCGCGCACCGGCGTCGCCTCAGCGGTCCCGCCCGCACCGGCGTCGGCCCGGCGGTCCTGCCAGGCTGTGGGTGGCCCAGTGGTCCGGACCCACCTCGGTGGTCCGCCGCCGGGCGATGGGGCGCGTGCGTCGAGCGGGACGTCAGGTGCGGCCTGCGGCGGGCTGCTCCCCTCCCCGCCCCTTCCCGAAACTGGGGCTCCGCCCCAGACCCCTGGATCGGGGCTCTGTTCCTGGCTCCGGGTCGGGGTTCTGTTCCAGGGTCCGGGTCGGGGCTCTGCCCCAGGCCCCCGGGCCTGGGCTTCGTTCCCTCCCGCGGCATCGATATGGGGCTCCGCCGCGTGGCGGGCTCCGCCCCAGGCCCCGGGGTCCAGGGGCGGAGCCCCTGGTTACGGGAAGGGGCGGGGAGGGGAAAGCATCGCTACGCGACTCCGCCGCGTGGTCCGCCGGACACCCCATGGGGGCCGCCCGCCGTTCCCCTCCGCCGTCAGGCGGACCCCGTGCTGGCCAGCGCGCCCGACAGCTCCGCCGCGACTTCCTTCAGGATCGGCACGATCCGCTCCGTGGCCTCGTCCGTCACCCGGCCCGCCGGGCCCGAGATGGAGATGGCCGCCGGGGCGGGGGAGTCGGGCACCGAGACGGCGAGGCAGCGCACGCCCATCTCCTGCTCGTTGTCGTCCACCGCGTAGCCCCGTTCGTGGACTTGCCGCAGCGCGTCGAGGAACTCGTCCGGCGAGGTGATCGTCTTCTCGGTCGCCGCAGGCATGCCGGTACGCCCCAGGAGCGCGCGCACCTCCTCGGGGGGCGTGCCCGCCAGCAGCGCCTTGCCGACGCCCGTGGTGTGGGGCAGCACCCGCCGCCCGACCTCGGTGAACATCCGCATCGAATGGCGCGAGGGCACCTGCGCGACGTACACCACCTCATCGCCGTCCAGCAGCGCCATGTTCGCGGTCTCGCCGGTCTCCTCCACCAGCCGCGCCAGATACGGCCGCGCCCAGGTGCCCAGCAGCCGGGACGAGCTCTCGCCGAGCCGGATCAGCCGGGGCCCGAGGGCGTAGCGGCGGTTGGGCTGCTGCCGGACGTAGCCGCAGGCCACCAGCGTGCGCATCAAGCGGTGGATGGTGGGCAGCGGCAGCCCGCTGCTGGTGGAGAGCTCGCTCAGTCCGACCTCGCCCCCGGCGTCGGCCATCCGCTCCAGCAGATCGAAGGCGCGCTCCAGGGACTGGACGCCACCGGATCCGGCGGTGGTGGCGGCGGTCTTGGACTCGGCGGACGGCACGTCGGTGTTCCTTTCCCAGCGGTCGGCACCGGTCCGCACGCGGTGACGATCCGCTGCCGACCGGCCACGGGCAGCCTACCGGTCCCCGGCGACGCCCACAGCGGGCTTGGAAATGCTGTCGGTGCCGGTCACGGCCGGTATGGGGGACTGGCCATGATCGGCCGATGCCGGAATACCGGGTTCCCTCGACGCCGGTGGCGGGGCTGGCTAGGTTCTCTGTATCGAAAGTCAACTTTCATCCTACGGAATCGACGTCCTGAATCACTGGACCGGAACCGCTGCGGGAGTCCCATGCGCATCCTCGTGCTGAACCCCAACACCACCGCCTCCATGACGGCCTCGATCCGGGCCATCGCGGAGGCGAGCGCGAGCCCCGGCACCGAGATCGTGGCCACCGAGCCGCTGTGGGGGCCCGAGTCGATCGAGGGTCACTTCGAGGGCTATCTCAGCGCCGCCGCCGTACTGGACCGACTGGCCACGTACGACGAGCCCTTCGACGCCCTCGTGATGGCCGGCTTCGGCGAGCCGGGCCGCGAGGGGGCGCAGGAACTCCTCGACGTACCGGTCCTCGACATCACCGAGTCCGCCGCCCAGCTGGCCATGATGCTCGGCCACGCCTACGGGGTCGTCACCACTCTCGACCGGGCCGTACCGCAGATCAGGGACCGGCTGCTCACCGCCGGGCTGGCGCAGCGCTGCGCGGCGGTGCGCGGCACCGGCCTGGGCGTGCTGGAGCTGGAGGAAGACCCGGAGCGGACCGTCGAGGCCATCGTGCGGACCGCGCGCGAGGTGGTGGAGCGGGACGGCGCCGAGGTGATCTGCCTGGGGTGCGGTGGCATGGCCGGGCTCCAGGACCAGGTCTCGGCGGCACTGGGCGGGGTCCCGGTCGTGGACGGCGTCGCCGCCGCGGTGCGGTTCGCCGAGTCGGTGGTCGGGCTCGGTCTCTCCACCAGCAAGGTGCGCACCTTCGCCCCGCCCCGTCCCAAGGCCATCGGCGGCTGGCCTGTCAGCGCACGGCCGTCCTGATCCCACGGGTGAGTCCGCGGGCAACGTCGGCGTAATCGAACGGCAACACCTTCAAGGCACCGTCATGCGGAAAAGTTATTCCGGACGACTCTTATGGAGGGCGCCATGGCACCACCCGCCACGCCAGACCCCCGTCTCTACAACGAGGACCTCGCCCCCGCCGTGGAGCGCAAGTGGGGGACGTACAGCATCTTCGCCATGTGGATGTCCGACACCCATGCGATCAGCAACTACGCCTTCGCGGCGAGCCTGTTCGTGCTGGGGCTGCCGACGTGGGAGGTGTTCCTGGCTCTCCTGGCCGGTGTCACCATCCTCTACTGGCTCATGAACCGCATGGGCCACGCCGGCCACCGCACCGGTGTGCCCTTCCCCGTGCTCGCGCGGGCCAGTTGGGGGGTGTACGGGGCCAATATCCCCGCCCTGCTGCGAGCGGTGATGGCGGTCGCCTGGTACGGCATCCAGACCTGGCTGGCGTCGGAGGCGTTGATCCTCCTCGGCGTCCAACTGGCGCCCTCGCTCGCCGAATACGACCACAACTCCGTCTTCGGGCTGTCCACCCTCGGCTGGATCGCCTTCCTGGTGATGTGGCTGCTGCAGGCGGTGCTGCTCACCCGGGGCATGGAGTTCATCCGCAAGGTGCAGGACCTCGCCACCGGCCCGGTGGTCTGGCTGGTCATGCTCGCGCTCGCCGTCTGGCTGATCGCCAAGGCGGGCGGGGACATCTCGCTCACCGAGAGCCTGACCGGGCTCAGCGCGGGTGAGCAACTCCATCAGAGCCTGATCGCGGTCAGTCTGACGGTCGCGACCTTCCTCACCCTCGTGCTCAACTACGCCGACTTCGCGCGGTTCACCCCTGACCACCGGGCCTACCGGCGCGGCAATCTGCTCGGGCTGCCGGTCAACTTCACCGCCTTCGCCGTTGTCGCCGTGCTGATGACGGCCGGCACGATCTCGGTGTTCGGCGAGGCGATCTCCGATCCGGTCCAGGTCATCGCGAAGATCGACAACCCGGTGGTCACGGTGATCGGCGCGCTGTCGTTCATGGTGGCCACCATCGGCATCAACGTCGTCGCCAACTTCGTCTCGCCCGCGTACGACTTCGCCAATCTCGCGCCGAAGTACCTCGACTTCCGGCGCGGCGGCATGATCACGGCGGTGCTGGCGATCGTGGTCATGCCGTGGAAGCTCTACTCCAGCCCGGTCGTCATCCAGTACTTCCTGGGTGCCCTGGGTGCCTTCCTCGGTCCGTTGGTCGCCGTCCTGCTCGTGGACTACTACCTGGTGCGGCGCGGCCGTATCGACGTCGACGCGCTCTTCAGCGCCGATGAGGCGGGGGCCTACTACTACCGCAAGGGCTTCAATCCGGAGGCGATCATCGCCTTCGTGCCCTCGGCCGCGGTGTCGGCGGTGCTGGCCCTGGTCAAGGGGTTCGAGGACGTGGCCCCGTTCTCCTGGGTCTTCGGCATGGCCCTCGCCGGGGGTATCTATGCCCTGAGGTCCGCCAAGGTCCGCACTGGCGGTGCGCTGGTCGACGTGCCGATTCCCTCGCAGGTCACGTCGGGTGGGGCCTTGACCGGGGCCGTCCACGGAGTGAATCATGTGAATGATTCAACGGAAAGTTGATTCCGGTTCGCGGAAGTGTCGAGGGCGAGGGGCGAGGAGGGTGTCGGTGTCCGACGTCGAGCTGGTGCTGCGCTCGGCCAACGTGGTCACGCCGGACGGCCCGCGCGCGGCCTCCGTGGCCGTCGCCGACGGCCGCATCGTGGCCGTCGGGCCGTACGACGCCCCGGACCCGGACGGCGCGCGGGTCGAGGACCTCGGCGACGACGTCCTGCTCCCCGGCCTCGTCGACACCCACGTCCATGTCAACGACCCCGGCCGCACCGCATGGGAGGGGTTCGGCTCCGCCACCCGCGCCGCCGCGGCCGGCGGTGTCACCACCCTCGTCGACATGCCGCTCAACAGCGTCCCGCCGACCACCACCGTCCCGGCCCTGGAGGTCAAACGGGCCGTGGCCCGGCGGTCGGCCCATGTCGACATCGGGTTCTGGGGCGGCGCCGTGCCCGGGAACGCCCAGGAGCTGCGGCCGCTGCACGACGCGGGCGTCCTCGGCTTCAAGGCGTTCCTGCTCCCCTCCGGCGTGGACGAATTCCCGCCACTCGCCCCCGACCAGCTCCGGACCGCCCTACGGGAGATCGCGGGCTTCGGCGGACTGCTCATCGTCCACGCCGAGGACGCCCGCCTCATCGACGGCGCCCCGCCGCCCACCGGCCCGCGCTACGCCGACTTCCTCGCATCCCGCCCGCGCGCCGCCGAGAACGAGGCCATCGCGGACCTCATCGCCCTCGCCCGCGAGCTGCACGCCCGCGTCCACGTCCTGCACCTCTCGTCCGCCGACGCGCTGCCGCTGATCGCCGACGCCCGCCGTAAGGGCGTCCGGATCACCGTGGAGACCTGCCCGCACTTCCTGACCCTCACCGCCGAGGAAGTCCCCGACGGCGCCACGGAGTTCAAATGCTGTCCGCCCATCAGGGAGGCCGCCAACCAGGACGCCCTGTGGGCGGGCCTGGCGGCCGGGGAGATCGACTGCGTGGTCTCCGACCACTCGCCCTGTACGGCCGACCTCAAGGTCGGCGACTTCGGGCGGGCCTGGGGCGGCATCTCATCGCTCCAGCTCGGGCTCCCCGCCGTCTGGACGGCGGCCCGGAGGCGCGGCCACACCCTTGACGACGTGGCCCGCTGGATGTCCACCGGCCCCGCCGCGCTCGTCGGTCTCGACCGTAAGGGCGCCATCGACGTCGGGCGCGACGCCGACTTCGCGGTCCTCGCCCCCGACGAGACCTTCACCGTGGACCCCGCCGCCCTCCACCACCGCAATCAGGTCACCGCCTACGCGGGCAGAACGCTGTACGGCGTCGTACGGTCCACATGGCTGCGCGGCCGGAAGATCGCCGACCATGGCACGCCGACCGAACCCACCGGCCGACTCCTGGAAAGGCAGCCCCGCCCATGACCGCGCCGCTGGTAAGGGCAGCCCCGCCCATGACCGCGCCGATGGAAAGGCAGGCCCGCCCATGACCGCGCCGATCCCCCGCTTCACCGGCGACGCCGCCCCGTACGGCGGTGGCGATCCGTACGCCGACTACCGGACCGCCGACCTCCCCTTCACCCACCTCCTGGACCTGGCCGACCGGCGGCTGGGCGGAAGCGTGATCGCGGCCAACGACGAGTTCTTCGCCGAGCGCGAGAATCTGCTGAAGCCCGAAACGCCGCGCTTCGCCCCCGAGTCCTTCGGCCACAAGGGCAAGGTCATGGACGGCTGGGAGACCCGGCGGCGGCGCGGGGCCTCGGCCGACACCCCGCATCCGGCCGAGGACGACCACGACTGGGCCCTGGTCCGCCTCGGCGCGCCCGGGGTCGTCCACGGCATCGTGGTCGACACCGCCCACTTCCGCGGCAACCACCCGCGGGCGGTGAGCGTCGAGGCGACGGCGGTGGACGGCACCCCGTCCCCCGAGGAGCTCCTCGCCGACGACGTCGTATGGACCGAGCTCGTCCCCCGTACGCCGATCGGCGGCCACGCGGCCAACGGCTTCCCCGTCTCCGTCCGCCGCCGCTTCACCCACCTCCGCCTCAAGCAGCACCCCGACGGCGGCATCGCCCGCCTCCGCGTCCACGGCGAGGCCGCCCCCGACCCGGCCTGGCTCACCGCGCTCGGCACCTTCGACCTGGTGGCGCTGGAGCACGGCGGGGCGGCCGAGGACGCCTCCGACCGCTTCTACTCCCCGCCCGCCAACTCCATCCGGCCGGGCCGCTCCCGCCGTATGGACGAGGGCTGGGAGACCCGCCGGCGCCGGGACAAGGGCCACGACTGGGTCCGCTACCGCCTCGCCGCCCAGGGGACCATCCGCGCCGTGGAGATCGACACCGGCTGCTACAAGGGCAACGCGCCGGGCTGGGCGGCGCTGTACGGCCTCGACGCGACGTCCGGCGCGGACCCGGCCGACCACACGGCCCCGGCCTGGACCGAACTGCTGCCCCGCACCCGCCTCCAGCCCGACACGGTCCACCGCTTCCTCCTGGACGCGGCCCCGCCGGTGACCCACGTCCGGATCGACATCTACCCGGACGGCGGCGTGGCCCGGCTGCGGCTGCACGGCTCGCTGACCGAACACGGCGCGCAGCGGCTGGCGGCGCGCCACGCGGAGCTGGGCGGCTAGCTCCGGCGCTACAGGTACTGGACGCGGATGCCGGGACCGAGTTGTTCGGCTCCGGTGACTGTTTGCGTCCTGCCCACCTTGATGGTGAGCTGCGTCGGGTCCGAACGCCCAGCCAGGGACGAGAGGTCCAGGGGGCCGGGGTTCGGACCTTGGCATGCGCCGAAGAACACCAATTCGAGGGAAGGAGCGGCGTTGAGCGGGCTGAGGTCCGCCGGAAGGGCGCAGCCGTAGAAGCTCAGGTCCGGGATGCGCAGGAAGGCTGACAAGACGGGGAGGCATGCGGTGAAGTCGAAGCCGCCCAGCCACAGTCGTTCGGAGATGGTTGCCGCTGAAAGGCTCGCGAGGTTGCGCGGAGTCCCCGAGCCTGCCAGGTACAGCCTGTCGAGCGACGGTAGATCGTGGAGAAACCCCAAGTCAGGATCGTGGGGCAGGACTCCCAGGTTCAGTGTCGTCAAGGTCCCCGGCACGGGGATCTCGCTCACGGGAGGGAGGGAAGACCAGCCGACGAGGCTCAATTCCTCAAGGTGCGTGAGCGCGCTCAACGGTGAGGCGTCCTCCAGGGCAGTGTCTCCGGTGATCGAAAGCGTGCTGAGCTGGGGGTGGGAGGCGAGCGGGCTCAGGTCGTTGTCGCCCACCAGCCGTAAGATCCACAGCGAGGAGAGTCCGGGGAGATCTGTGAGCGTCGCGAGACCGGACGTGAGTGGATAGCTGATCGACAGCTTTCGTACTGACCCCAGCTTCCTGGCCGCGGCCCACTGACTTGGGTGGGAGAGCTTCAGCGTGACGCGTTCCAGGGAAAGCTTGGCGAGCACCCGCTGGGCGTACTCGTCCGGATCGAAATACTCCCAGGCATCGGCGAGGTCTTGGTGCGCACCGACTCGTTCCGCCTCCGCGTAAGCATCCAGCACATCGAGCGCACGCTCGCCACCGATGAGCGCGGCGGTCCGCACGGCCGCCCTGGCGGCCGCGTCCGTGAGACCGTCCAGCGAGCGCGGCAGCCGACGGAGCACCGGGTCCCCCACCGCCGCGAGTGACACGGCGTCCTTACGGCGCCTCGGCGGCACCAGCACCCGGAGGTTCTCGTCCAGCCGTGCCGCGAGCCCCTCCGGCACGGACTCCATCGTCTCCAGACAGGACGCCGCCAGCAGCCGCAGGCTCCGCGCATGGCGGCGTTCGGCCTCCGCGCGGTCCAGGATGCCGGTGACGAGTTCCTGCCGCTGACTGCGGTTGGCATGTCCGGCGGCCATGATGATGGTCTCCCGCCAGGTGTCCAGATGGGCCCGCTCGACCAGATTGCCGATGCGGTCCTCTGCCGCCGCCTCCTCTGCCGCCAGGTACTCCTGGAAGCTGCGGTGCAGGAAGTCGATGCGGTCCTCGGCGGGGACGCGCAGCACCCCCGAACGCGACACCAGGTGATCCAGCACCGCCTCGCCCCCGGCGTCCAGATGGCGCATCGACGCCACCTTGACGGTGACATGGGCCAGCGCCTTCTCCGTAGAGATCTCACTGCGGTTGTTGTCCGAAAGCCGCCACGCCAGATCCCGCAGCACGCACAGCTTGTCGGTCAGGCTGAGCTGTACGTCCAGCGCGCTGGGCACCCCGCGCTCCGCGTCGCGGCGCTGCACCAGCAGTTCCAGGGCTATGCGGTACAGCTCCATGCGGTTGCGCGGCAGCCGCCGGCGCCGCCCCAGGTGCAACGCGCACAGCAGCGCGGCCAGCAGGGGGCTCGCTGCGAGCGTCCGCAGATGAGGGCGGTCCTGGAGCGCCGCCAGCAACGCCCGCTCGTAGTGCGGCAGCTCCTCCAGGGCGCACGGCAGATCGCCGCCCTGGGCTCCCACCGCCTGATGCCACTGCCGTACGAACGCCCGCAGATCCGCGGGCGTCATCCGCTCCAGCCCCACCGGGGCGAAGCCCTCCGCGCGCAGCCAGTCGCCGCGCGCGGCGGTCGGCCGGGACGTCACCACCGTACGGGTCTGCGGGTAGGCGTTGAGCAACAGCCGCAGCCACTCCCGGACCTTGCGCCGTTCGCCCGCGACGAGTTCGTCCACCCCGTCGACGAGCAGCAGCACCCGCCCCGCCTGAAAAGCGCGATCCACCCAGGCGCGGGGCATATGACCGGTCAGCGGCCCGGCCGTGGCGTCCAGCAGTTCCTCCGGGCGCGGCAGCTCGCGGGAGGCGTAGCGCCGCAGTTTGACCAGGACGGGGACCAGGCCGTTCCACTCGGCCAGATCCCCGCTGAAGGCGCCGCGTGCCGCGGTGACGGCCAGCCAGTTGAGCAGCGTCGTCTTGCCGGAACCCGCCTCCCCGCGCAGCAGAATGCGAGCCGACTCCTTCAGCGCCGCCTCGACCCGTACGCTCGCCGACGACTCCTGCTCGGGACCGTCCCATGAGCTGATGCCCGTCCGCAGCCGTTGGTCGGGCCCACCGGCCGACCTCGGCGCGGCCCGGCCGTCTCCGTCCGTGCTGACCCGCAGACTGATGTAGGCGACGGACAGCTTGGTGCGCGGGGCCTGACCGGCGGTGAAGCTGAACAGCTCCACCTCGTCCAGGGTGCGGCTGAGGAACTCCAGGTACTCCCTGCGGAAGGCGGTGTCCAGATCCGCCCCCTGCGGCGCGTACAGCGATCTGACGGGGAGCCGCTCCAGCACCCGGCTCAGCTCGGAGCCGAGCTCGCCGACCCGCCCCAGCAGCTCGGCGATCCCGCGCTCGGTGAAGACCGGGAGCCGCTGCAGGATCCGCACGTAGCAGTCGCAGCACTCGGCCAGCAGCAGCTCGTAGAAGTGCGTGGCCGCCTCGCCCAGCCCGGCGGGCGGGGGAGCGGAGGCCCGCACCCGGCGGGCCAGCTCGGCGGGGTTGGCGTCGGACCCGAGGATCGCCTCGTCGGACAGGTCCGCGTGGGCGAAGGCCGCCGTAACACCGTCGAGCGCCGCCTGCCGCCCGCCCTCCTCCAGGCCGCGGAACTCATGCCCGCACATGGGCTCCAGCCGCGCCGCGACCGCGTCCGCGATCTGCTCGAACTGCCGCTCCACGCCCCGCTGCGCCCGCAGCCCCGGCACCCGCCGCCGGACCAGGGCGGACATCTCCATCCGGCTCTCCTGCTCGCGCCGGCGCGGTTCGAGCCATATCCGCACGACGCGGGTCGCGACCGTCCGCCCCAGATTGATGGCGGCTGCCTCAGCGCTCACTCCGCAGACCCCTTTCTGGACGCACCACTCTGGCTCCCATCCGGTTCCGGCCGGCCAAAGCCGCCTGACGGCCTGGCGGGTCCCGGTTTCCCATCAGCTTAGGAACAGGACCCCGTGGCGCGGCGGTTCCGCTTACGCCCAGTCAACTAGCCCTTGGGCCAGTGAGAGCTCCAGGGCCTGTCGTGGGGTCTCCGGGGCTCTCTCGTGTGCGGCGCCCGGGGGATGCCGCTCGGGGCTCCGTGGGGCACGGGAGGCCGGGACACTCCTATGCGGCGGCAGGCGGCTGCTCCCCCTCATCCGCCGGGGACGGCTGATCGTCGGCCTGGGACGACTCGGGCTTCTTGGCACGCCTCCACGTGTCGCGCGCACGGATTATCTGTGTCCGTGTCGGCTGGCCGGGGCGCCGGGCGGCCGGGCGTCATGTTGAGACCGATCACCCCGTCGGCTGCGGGACCCCGATCGGGTTGGGGAAGCGGAGGGCGGCGGCGCAGGCGGTGGTGAGGGGGGTGAGGAGCCGGACCAGGGTCGCCACCTGCTCGGGGGCCAGCGGACGCCAGGGGCGTTCCGCCGCTTGGTCCGTGGCGGTCTCGGCCGTCCGGAGCAGTTCGCGTCCGGCCTCCGTCGCGGTGGCGTCCGGGGTGAGGAGGCCACGGTCGGTCAGGCGCTGGGCGGCGGCGTCCCACTCCTGGTCGGTCCAGCCGCGGTGGGGCTGGAGCTCGGCGCGGGGGACGTCCACGGCGGAACGGAGGACGAGGGCTTCGCAGCCGTCGAGACCGGCGGCCACGAGGACCGCGACATGGCCGTCGCCGCGGTGCTCGCGCAGCAGGGTCGCCGCATGCCACAGCCGCTCGACCGGTTTGTCGGGAAAGTCCAGCACGCCGTTCGCGGCGGCCAGCACCCGGCCGGAGCCGTCCAGCCCGGCCGCGCGCGGGACCAGGGCCTCGGCGGCGCGCTCCACCTCGCGCTCGTGCCCGGCGAGCAGCCGGGTGAGGGCGGCCGCGGCGCCCGCGCGGCGGAGCTCCAGGGCCCGCTCGGGCGCGGTCAGGGACCAGACGTCGGGCAGGGCGCGGGCCACCATCGCGGGGGCGAAGGTGAAGAAGGACGCCACGACGGGCTCCGGCCCGACCGGCCCGAGGGGCGCGGCACGGCCCGCGAAGTAGCCGCGCCAGAAGCCGCGGAGCCCGGCGTCCTCGTACGCGGCCAGGGCCTCCGGGGCGAAGTACGCGACCGCGTGGATCGGCTCGTAGAGGGCCCACATGGTGCGGGCGGTCGTCGCGGCGCTGGTGTTCATCGCCATGCTCCCTGCTCCCTTCGGCATCGACCCGGGGCCGGCCCACGACCGGCATTGTGTCAAGCTCACGGAACCTGGTGGTCCGGGTCGGACGTTGACTCGGATGTCCGGTTATGACGGCACCTGGCACCACCTGACGCGACCCTCGAGGAGATTGGCTGTGACCCTGCGGCAAGAGATCGTCGGCAACGCCATGCAGATGGCGGTCTGCACCCTCCACCCGGGGCAGACCGTCTACTGCGAGGCCGGAAAGTTCCTGTTCAAGACGTCGAACGTGACGATGGAGACCCGGCTGTCCGGGCCCGGCGGGGGCGGCGGTCAGTCCGCCGGGGGCAACGGCGGGAGCGGCGCTGGCGGTGGCATGGGCGGGATGCTGCGCCAGGCCATGGGCACCGCCATGCAGGTGGGGCAGCGGGCGCTGGCGGGGGAGTCGCTGGCGTTCCAGTACTTCACCGCCACCGGTGGCGAGGGCACCGTCGGCTTCGCGGGGGTGCTGCCCGGTGAGATGCGGGCGCTGGAGCTGGACGGCACGCGGGCGTGGTTCGCGGAGAAGGACGCCTTCGTGGCGGCGGAGTCCACCGTGGAGTTCGGGATCGCCTTCCAGGGCGGGAAGACCGGGCGCAGCGGCGGCGAGGGGTTCGTCCTGGAGAAGTTCACCGGGCACGGCACCGTGATCATCTGTGGCGCGGGCAACTTCATCGACCTCAACCCGGCCGATTTCGGTGGCCGGATCGAGGTCGACACGGGCTGCATCGTGGCCTTCGAGGAAGGCATTCAGTACGGCGTGGAGCGCATCGGCGGGCTCAACCGCCAGGGGCTGATGAACGCGGTCTTCGGCGGTGAGGGACTGTCGCTGGCCACGCTGGAGGGCAATGGCCGGGTGATCCTCCAGTCGCTCACCATCGAGGGCCTGGCGAACGCCCTGAAGAAGGCGCAGGGTGGCGACAAGCAGGGGCCCACGGGCGGGATGTTCTCCACCCACGCGGGGTGACGGCCCGGCCCCGGCCCCCGGACGTCGCCTACGGCCCGGCCCCCGGCCCTGGGCGTCGCCTACGGCCTGACCCGGGCCCCTGGGCGTCGCCTACGGCCTGACCCCGGGCGGCAGCCCCCAGGTCAGCGCCTACTTCGCGCCCGCCACGTAGAAGAGGAAGAAGAGAAAAGCGGCGATGAAGTGGACGCCCACGAGGTAGATGAAGACCCGCACCGTGAACGTCATCGGCGCCCGGTCCTCCTCGTTCGGGCCGGTCCGGGCCGGCTTCGCGGGGTTCATCGGGGCATCGGTCGCACTCGCGTCGTTCGCGTCCTTCATGGCGTACCGGGCCTTCCTCGGCGAGCGGAGTCACCGAGGCACAGCTCGGCCGCGCCGCTCTGCAGCAGTGTGTGGACGAAGAGCAGATCCACGCCGCCGGGCGAGGCGGCGGCGATGCGGTGCGGGGTGAGCGAGTCGAAATGGGCCGCGTCGCCCGCGGAGAGGGCGTGCACGGTCTCGCCGAGCGTCAGCCGCAGCCGGCCCCCCAGGACGTAGAGCCACTCCTCGCCGGGGTGGACCCGCACCAGCTCCTCCTGGACGGCGGAGCGCTCCGGTACGTGCAGCCGCAGCGCCTGCATGGCCCGGCCGGAGCCGCCGGCCTGCCAGTAGGTCCAGCCGCCCGCCTCCTGTGCCTCCATGCGGTCGGCGCGTACGACCGGGTCCCACTCCGCGGACACCTCGCCCAGGAGGTCGGATACCGTGGTTCCGTAGGTACGGGCCAGGGCCAGCAGCATCGGCAGCGAGGGCTGGCGGCGGCCCGTCTCCAGCCGGGACAGGTGCGCGGGCGAGAGCCCGACGCGAAGGGCGGCGGCCTCGAGCGTCAGACCGCTGCGTCGCCGCAGGTCACGCAGGCGGGGAGCGACGGTGGGCAGCTCGGCGGACGGTCCGCCGGAGTCACCGTCGGCCGGTCCGCCCGTGGGCCGCTCGGCGGGCCCGTGGGGGAGCGGGTTCATGTCTCCGGTATAGCCAGCCCTTGACCTCTCAGGCAAAAAGTTTGCCTCTGAGGCAAGAAGTTACGCTTTCGTCACCTCCTCCGACGCTTGGCGCAGTTCCTGTGAACTCCCGGAGAACGGCGGTCACTTGGCATTGACACGACAGCGTCTACGCGCGTCATGCTATGTCTATGACAATCCCCCCACGGATCGCCCGCATCGGTGCCCTCGGCGCCCTCGTCTCGACGCTGCTCATCGGCGGTACGGCCACCGCGGCCACCGCCGTCACCCCGGCGATATCGCAGACCGTTGCGTCGTCGCAGGTCATCGCCGCCGTTGGCGACATCTGCTACTCGGATCTGCCCTCCCAGGCCCATGACACCCTGGACCTGATCGAGAAGGGCGGCCCCTTCCCGTTCCCGCAGGACGGCACCGTCTTCCAGAACCGTGAAGGCGTCCTTCCGTCCCAGTCCTCCGGCTACTACCACGAGTACACCGTGATCACCCCGGGCTCCGACGACCGTGGCGCCCGACGCATCGTCACCGGTAAGCAGACGGACGAGGACTACTACACCGCGGATCACTACGCCTCGTTCGACCTGGTGGACCGCGGCTGCTGACGCGGCCACCGAAGACCGCCACCCCCCGCAACCGCGGCCGCTGCCCCCGCCGGGCAGCGGCCGCGGTGCTGTGCCCGCCCGCCCCGCCCTGTCCCGGGCCCCCTCCGCGCCCGCCGCTGTCCTGAATCGGCCACTGTCCCGGGAACTATCGGCCACTGTCCCGGGAACCCCGCGCGGGCCATTGTCGTTGCTTCCCGATACCGTCTCGGTAGCAGCGGACGTGCGGGGAGGCATGGTGGCGAAGGGTCCGGAAGTGGTCACGTGCGGAGAGGCGATGCTCCTCCTGCTCGCCGAGCCCGGGGTTCCGCTGGACCGGGCCGTGCATTTCCGCAGGTCGGTGGCGGGGGCCGAATCCAATGTGGCCGTGGGCCTCGCCCGGCTCGGCCACGGTGTGCGCTGGCTCGGCCGGGTGGGCGCCGACCCCGCGGGGGAGGCGGTGCTGCGCGAGCTGCGCGCCGACTGCGTGGACGTCGCCCACGCGATCGTGGACGACCACGCCCCCACCGGGCTGCTGATGCGGGACAGCCACGCGTACCGCGCCATCGATGTGCAGTACTACCGCATGGGCTCGGCCGCCTCCCGGCTGACGCCCGAGCAGATACGCCCCGAGGCCCTCGAAGGTGCCCAACTGCTGCATCTGTCCGGGATCACGCCGATGCTCTCGCCGACCGCGGCGGCCGCGAGCCGCCGCCTGGTGGAGCTGGCCCGTGAGGCCGGGGCCAAGGTGTCCTTCGATCCGAACGTACGGCACAAGCTGGGCGGTGCGGCGCAGTGGGCCCAGACGGCGGGCCCGTTGCTGCGCGACGCCGACATCGTGCTCGCGGGCGAGGCGGAGTTGGAGCTGCTCACCGCCCAACCCGCCGACGAGGCCGCGCGGGAGCTGCTGCGCGGCGGGGCCGACGAGGTCGTGATCAAGCGCGCCGACCACTCCTCGACCGTCCTCACCGCGGACGGCGGCTGGGACCAGTCGCCCCACGCGGTGCCGGTCGTCGATCCGATCGGCGCCGGTGACGGCTTCGCGGCCGGCTATCTGTCGGCGCGGCTGCGCGGGTTGCACGAGGACCAGGCGCTCGCCGAGGCGGCGTGCGTGGCCGCCCTGGTCGTCCAGGCCGCCACCGATACCGACGGGCTGCCCACCGCCGCCGCGCGGGACCGGGCGCTCGCCGAACTGTCCAAGGGCGGGGACGCGGTATACCGCTGAACCGACCGCGGCACCCACGGTCCACCGGAGAGCGCGCAGGCCGCGCACGCCACAACACCACAGAGCAGCACCGGTAAGACGGACAACCCGGATACCGATCCACCAAGCGCAGCACAGCACCGCGTATCGTCCACCGCACACCGAAACCGCCGCATATCCCGGAGGCAATCCGGGGCGGCATCGCCAGCAGCACCTGGGAGAGGAAAGGCGGCGACCGCCGTGTACCGCTGGGAGATCACCCGGGCCGCGCTCGCGCAGCGCGTGCTCGCCATCGTCCGTAGCGACAGCTACGACCACGCCCACGCCACGGCGGACAGCCTGCTCTCCGCCGGGATCACCAGCCTGGAGATCTCGCTGACCACGCCCTTCGCCCTGGAGGCGGTCACCACACTGATCCGGGAGGTCGGCGATGACGCGGTGATCGGCGCGGGCACGGTGCTCGATGGCGCCTCGGCCCGGATGGCGGTGGACGCGGGCGCCCGCTTCCTCGTCTCGCCGAGCCTGGACCCCGAGGTCATCCGCACCGGTCACCGCTACGGTCTGCCGGTCTTCCCTGGGGTGGCCACGCCCACCGAGGCGGTGCGCGCGATGGAGTTGGGCGCGGACGCCCTGAAGCTCTTCCCCGCCTCCGCCTACGGGCCCAGATGGGTCAGCGACGTACGGGCCGCGCTGCCGCAGGCCGCCGTGATCCCCACCGGCGGGGTGACCCTGGCCGAGGCTCCGGACTGGATCGCGGCCGGGGCCGTCGCCTGCGGAATGGGCTCGGCGCTGTCCGAGGGCGACCGGGACACCGTGGGCAAGCGCGCCGCCGAACTGCTGGCCCGCCTCGCGGATGTGGCGCCTCCGCTGGACCCGCCGCACGAGCCGTACTGACGGCGGTACACGACTCCCACGTATCCCATCCCGCGGTCAACGGCTTCCCGTGGGCCGGGACTTCTGCCACCCTGACCGCGCTGTGATCATGCGGCTCGTATCGGCCGCCCGCCCGCGCCCAGGAGGTGCCGTGAGACGTACCGTCACGCTGTCCGCCCTCGCCGCCGTGCTCGCCGCCACCGCCGCCGGTTCGGCGCTGGCCGTCGGCTCCACCTCGAAACCCGCTTCACAGGCCGAGTCGGCGCGGGCGAACGCCGCCGAGCGCGCCCGGCAGCAGCGCGGCACCCTGCTGGACCGGGTGCCCGAGCGCGGGGTGCTGCGGGTGTGCACCACGGGCGACTACCGGCCCTTCAGCCACCGCGACCCCGAGTCCGGCGCCTACACCGGCATCGACATCAAGATGGCCGGGGACCTCGCCAAGAGCCTGGACGCCAAGCCGACATTCGTGCCCACCACCTGGGCCGCCCTGGTGGACGACCTCGTCGCCGGACGCTGCGACGTGGGCATGGGCGGGGTGTCGGTGACCCTGACCCGCGCCCGTAAGGCGTCCTTCAGCGAGCCGTACCTCACCGACGGCAAGACGCCGATCGTGCGCTGCGAGGACAAGGACAAGTACCGGACGCTTGAGGAGATCGACCAGCCGGGCGTACGAGTCGTGGTCAACCCGGGCGGCACCAATGAGCAGTTCGCCCGAGCCCATATCAAACAGGCCACCCTCACCGTCCATCCGGACAACACCACGATCTTCGACGAGATCATCGCGGGCCGCGCCGATGTGATGATGACGGACGCCAGCGAGACCCGCTATCAGTCCGCGATCCACCCTGAGCTGTGCGCGGTCCACCCCGACGAGCCGTTCTCCTTCTCCGAGAAGGCGTACGTACTGCCGCGCGGCGACGCCCAGTTCAAGGAGTACGTCGACCAGTGGGTCCATCTGGCCACCCACGACGGTACGTACAAGAAGTACGAGGATGAGTGGATGAAGCGGTGATGAAGCGGTGACGCGGCGGCGGACACGAGAGCGGTGGAGCGGCTGAAAATCTGGGCATCGCCGTACGACTCTCGCGTCCGTCGCCCTGCCACCCGGCCCGGAGCGGGAAGATGGCCCCATGAGTCCCGCCCAACCCGCGCGCCGCCGCTCGGACGCCGTCGCCAACCGCGCCGCCCTCCTCGACGCGGCCGAACGGGTCCTGCTCCGCGACGGGCCCGCCGTGCCGCTGGACGTGGTGGCGCGCGAGGCCGGGGTCGGCATCGCCACGCTCTACCGGAACTTCGCCGACCGCGAGGAACTGTACGCGGCCGTCATGCACCGCTCCTACGAACTCGTGGCCGCCCTCGCCAAGGAGGCCGAGGACAGCGCGGCACCGCCGTTGGACGCGCTGGCCGGTTTCCTGCACGGGCTGCTCGCCGAACGGCACCATCTCGCCCTGCCGCTGCTCGGCGCGCCCGGCCCGCTCTCGGCGGACGAGGCCGACCCCCTCGGTTCGCGGATCTCCCGGTCGCTGGACACGGTCCTGAAGCGGGGTGTCGGCGACGGCTCGATCCGCCCCGACGCCACCGCCGCCGACCTCGTCGTCACCGGCGCGATGCTCGCCCAGGCCCAACTCCCGCCCGACGCCTGGGGGCGCGCGGCCCGCCGTATCGCCGCGCTCGTCCTGGAGGGTTTGCGCGCCCGCCCCGACACGGCGTCGCTGCCCGCCGGGCTCACCGGGGCCGAACTGGACCGGGTCATGACCCGTGGCGCGGGCGGAACGGCGGCCCATTAGCCTGTCGAACACAGCGGGATGCGCATTTGCGCGAATCCGGGCGCGGCCCTCGCGCGGGTGCTACACGCTGACGGATGCCGGTTGTAATGCCCTGGACCGGTGACCGTTTCCTCGCACCCGGAGAGACGACATGAGCAGCCCCCTCGGCCACCCCCTCGTGCGGACCTTTCTGTCCTCGGTCGAGCGGCGGACCGCGGCGCTTCCCGCCGCGTGGCGGGAGGAGTTGCTCGAGGACCTGCGCGAGGAGATCGCGGCCGCGCTCGCGGACGACCTCGCCGAGGATGCCGCTGGGGACGGTGATTCCGCGATCGGCGATGAGCGGGTGCGGCAGGTGCTCGACTGGATCGGAACCCCGGAGGAGATCGCGGCGGACGCGCTGGCCGAGGAGTCCGGCAGCATCCCGCCCGAGCCGGAGGACGTCGGCGCCACCTGGGTGACGCTCGGCCTCGCCGTGCTGCCCGTACCACTGTGCCTGGTCCCGGGCGTGGGCATACCCCTGGGGCTGGTCGCCGCCCTCGGCGCGCTCGTCCGGCTGTGGCGGTCCGCGCCGTGGGTCCGGCGCGAGAAGCGGCAGGCCACGCTGTTCGTCCTGTCGCCCCTGGTGACGGTGCCGGTGCTGGCGGTGGCGCTCTCCCTGGCGTTCGACGGGATCAGCGCCCCCGCGTTCGTGGCCTCCCTGCTGATGGCGCTCACCCTGCCCGTGCTCGGCGCCATACGGCTGGCGCGGTCCGCGGCCCGGCTGCGCGAGCAGGCCGGCGCGGGAGGGTGAGGGGCGAGCCCACCAGGTGAGGCGGCAACGCGGAATCGGTGCCGCTGCCAGGCCCGGTGAACCGTGCGCGGACCGGTCGGCGGAGGCCGGCTGCGTGCGCCTCGCTCTGGGCGCGGCTGCCTGGGCCCCCGCGAGCGCCCGGTGGACCGAGGCGACCGAGGGGGATCAGTTGGAGGCGGTCAGGGTTCGCAGTTGGGCGAACGACTGGCGAATGGCGTCGTGCAGGTCGAGGTCGTCGGCGGCGTCGACCCATCGTTGGAAGGCGACCCGGTACACCGCGGAGCCGGCCTCGGTGGCCAGGCTGGCCTCAGCGTCACCGATGCCCCGTCGTCGAAGCCCATCGGCGAGCGTGGCCGACATGCGTGCTTGCTTGATCAATTCACGTTCCCGGAGATCGGCATTGGCCATGATCACCGCGTGCCGCTTCCGTGCGAGCTCACGGTCACGTCCGATCATGTCGGCCGCGGCGAACAGCGCGGCCGCGACGAGGTCCAGTGTCGACGCCGTGTCGGGCGCCGCCTCCAGCGCGGCCAGCGCCTTCCCCTCCAGTTCGGATGACCAGTCGAAGAGGACCTCGCGCTTGTCGGCGAAGTGGCGAAAGAAGGTGCGGGCGGTCACGCCGGCCCGGTCGGCGATGTCGGCCACCATGGTCTGGTCGAAGCCACGTTCGAGATACAGGGCCAGTGCGGCCTCACGCAGTCGGCCACTGGCTCCAGGCTCCCATCGTCCCATGCCGCGAGTTTAGTGCTGTCGCTCGCCGGCTCCCCTCACTGATGTCATCAGGTGACATCAGTGGGGTAGAGTGATGTCACCTGATGACATCGATAGGGGGGTATTCACCGTGACGACGATGAAGCGCATCCAGTACCACCAGTACGGCGGTCCCGAGGTGCTGCGGTTCGAGGATTTCGAGCCGGCGCGGCCCGGCCCCGGTGAGGTCCTGGTCCGCGTGAAGGCAGCGGCCGCGAACCCGATGGACTGGAAGATCCGCAACGGCGAGCTGAAGATCATGACCGGCCGGAAATTCCCGCGCGGCTTGGGTCACGACTTCGCGGGCGTCGTGGCGGCGGTCGGCGCCGGCGTCACTCGACTCGGCGTCGGCGACCAAGTGCTCGGCGGGGCAAGTCTGAAGGCGGCAGGAGCGTTCGCCGAGATGGCCGTCGCCGAAGAGAAGTCGGTCGTGAAAAAGCCGGCGAATCTCTCCTGGGAGGAGGCCGCCGCGATCCCCGTCGTCGGACTCACCGCCTTCCAGGCCATGGTCGGCGCGAGCAAGCCGCACGCCGGGCAAGCCGTCTTCATTCACGGCTGCCTCGGCGGAGTCGGCCGATCTGCCGCACAGATCGCCTTGGCGCACGGCGCCTCCGTGGGAGGCAGCTGCCGTGGTGCCGCCATGCACGAGGCGCACGACCTCGGTATCACCCCGATCGTCGAATTCGACTTCGACGCGACGAAACTCGCAGGGCGATTCGACGTCGTGTTCGACACGGTCGGCCTACTGCCGATCAAAGCGGCACGGGTGTTGCTCAAGCCTGGTGGCCGCATCATCGACATCAACCCCACGCCGGCGAAGTTCGTGAGAAGCGCCCTGCCCGGGCCGTATCAGGTGCTGCTCGGGAAAGCCGTCGTGGCGGACCTGGACGCGGTCGCACAGGCTGCGGGTAAGGGGGTACTACGGCTGCCGGTCGCACGCACTGTGCCGCTCGGCAAGGCGATCGCGGCGCTCACGGAGCTCGAACGCAACCGCACACCCAGGGGTGGCAAGCTCGTCATCACGACCGAGTGACCATCGCGTCCTTCGAATCCCGATAAGTGTGGCCTCCCGGCCCTGAGTTCACGTTTCCGGACGAAATTCGGTGCCGACGAGGCGCGTCCTGCTCACGCCGCGTAATGACACCGTCAACCGCCACCGATGAGAAGCAAGTCGCGGAGACGCTGGCAACTCTGCCCTTCGCCCGGTTCTTCGACGCCGATGTCTACCCGACCACACCCCCGGACCCAGCGGAAGCCGCCCACTGACGTCGCGCTTGAAAGCGCGGATCAGAAGGGCATCGGGGTTGTCGAACAGGACGACGCCGTCCCGGGCAAGGCAGGCGGCTGCCTTCTCTGGCGCGGCGGGACGCCGAGCGCCGCGAGGTGGTGGCCGGGGACGGCTGCCGCTTCCGGCCGCGCTGCCCGTTCGCGATGGACGCCTGTGCGCGGCGTCCGCCCGAGGTCGGGGTCGGACCGGGGCACCGCTCCCGGTGCTGGCTGGGGGCGGACGGCGGTGGGCGGCCGGGGCCGTGACGGGTGACAGCGTTGTCGGCTCCGACTGATCACCTGTGCGTAGTTTGTCCTGACAACAGAACTTCACGACTTCCCGTCATGTGCTCATCCGGATACCCTCGGCCCGTGGCTATGGAGGAAGAAGACGCTTCGGGCGGGGCGGAGGCGCTCCAGCTCAGCGTCGACCGCAGCAGTCCGGTCCCGCTGTACTTCCAGCTGTCCCAGCAGCTCGAGGCGGCGATCGAGCAGGGGCGGCTGGCGCCCGGGAGCCTGCTGGGCAATGAGATCGAGCTGGCCGGGCGGCTCGGGCTGTCCCGCCCCACCGTCCGGCAGGCCATCTCGTCGCTGGTCGACAAGGGGCTGCTGGTGCGCCGCCGGGGCGTGGGCACCCAGGTCGTGCACAGCCAGGTCAAGCGCCCGCTGGAGCTGAGCAGCCTCTACGACGACCTGGAGGCGGCCGGTCAGCGCCCCGCCACCCAGGTGCTGCGGAACACCACCGAGCCCGCGAGCGCCGAGGTCGCCGCCGCGCTCGGCGTCGCGGAGGGCGAAGAGGTGGTGCTGATCGAGCGGCTGCGGCTGGCGCACGGCGAGCCCATGGCCCATCTGCGCAACCACCTCCCGGTGGGCCTGCTCAAGCTGGACAGCGCCGAGCTGGAGGACACCGGGCTCTACCGGCTGATGCGCGCGGCCGGGATCACCCTGCACAGCGCCCGCCAGGCGGTCGGCGCCCGCGCGGCCACCGCCGAGGAGGGGGAGCAGCTCGGGGAGCCGGCGGGCGCGCCCCTGCTGACCATGGAGCGCACGACCTTCGACGACACCGGCCGGGCCGTGGAGTTCGGCTCGCACACCTACCGGGCCTCGCGCTACGCCTTCGAGTTCCAGCTCCTCGTACGCCCCTGAACCCTGCCTCACACCGTGTGGTGCGCCCTTCGTCCTTGACGTGTCCCGCGTCCCCGGCTAGAAGTCCTCAAGCCGTACGGGCGCCGGGCCCCCGCCCATCCCGGCGATGACCGGTGACGGATACTTGGGCGGCGGCCGGGACCGATCATGCGGTGCCCGGCCGCGAAGGTGACAGCGGGACGAACACACAGTGAGAAGGGCGGGCCTTCGTGGTGACGGTGCGGAGAGGGGCACGCGCGATGA
The DNA here is from genome assembly GCF_055597465.1 of Streptomyces yongxingensis. NCBI lineage: Bacteria > Bacillati > Actinomycetota > Actinomycetes > Kitasatosporales > Streptomycetaceae > Streptomyces > Streptomyces yongxingensis. The sequence continues at coordinate 3,175,202 of NZ_CM145717.1, read as the reverse complement.
CCGCCGCCGTGCTCGCGGCGGTGCTGGGTACGGCGTTGGCGGGCTGCAGCGATACGGGCGGCAAGCGGGCCGAGGAGCGGGCCGCCCGGGAGGCGGCCGCCGGGGGACGGGCGGCGGTCAACACCCCGAAGTGGACCTTCGCGATGGTCACCCACTCCGGCGACGGCGACACCTTCTGGGACATCGTCCAGAGCGGTGCCAAGCAGGCCGCGGTCAAGGACAACATCAAGTTCCTCTACGCCCACAACGAGGAGGGCAAGGAGCAGGCCCAGCTGGTCCAGTCCTACATCGACCAGAAGGTCGACGGCCTGATCGTCACCCTCGCCAAGCCCGACGCCATGAAGTCCGTGGTGAACAAGGCCCGCAAGGCCGGGATACCGGTGATCACCGTCAACTCCGGCGCCGAGGTGTCCAAGGCGTTCGGCGCGCTCACCCACGTCGGCCAGGACGAGACCATCGCGGGCGAGGCCGTCGGCGACGAGCTCGACAAGCGGGGCCAGAAGAAGGCGCTGTGCGTGATCCACGAGCAGGGCAACGTCGGCCTCGAGCAGCGCTGCGACGGCGCGGCCAAGACCTTCGACGGCAAGATGGAGAAGATCTACGTCGAGGGCACCAACATGCCCGATGTGCAGTCCTCGATCGAGGCCAAGCTCCAGTCCGACAAGGGCATCGACACCGTGCTGACCCTCGGCGCACCCTTCGCGGACACCGCCGCCAAGGCCGCCGATCAGGCGGGCAGCAAGGCCGAGATCGACACCTTCGACCTCAACGCCAAGGTCGCCGCCGCGCTCCAGGACGGCACCCTCGGCTTCGCCGTGGACCAGCAGCCGTATCTCCAGGGCTATGAGGCCGTGGACCTGCTGTGGCTCAACCGCTACAACGCCGATGTGCTCGGTGGCGGCAGGCCGGTGCTCACCGGTCCGCAGATCATCACCAAGGACGACGCCGCCGAGCTCGCGTCGTACACGAAGCGGGGGACCCGATGAGCGCGGAGGCACCGCCCGCCGAGGAGGAGCTCTCGTCCCCGCGGCCGGTGCGCGGCTCGCTGCCGCGCCGACTGGTGGGCCGTCCGGAGCTGGGCGCGGTCGTCGGCGCCGTCGCCGTCTTCGTCTTCTTCTCGATCGTCGCCGACGCCTTCCTCCAGTGGTCCAGCTTCAGCACCGTGCTGTACGCCTCCTCGACCATCGGGATCATGGCGGTGCCGGTGGCGCTGCTGATGATCGGCGGGGAGTTCGATCTGTCGACCGGGGTCCTGGTGACCAGCTCGGCGCTGATCTCCTCGATGTTCTCGTACCAGATGACGGCGAACGTGTGGGTCGGCGTCGGGGTGTCCCTGCTGGCCACCCTCGCGATCGGCTTCTTCAACGGCTATCTGCTGGTCCGCACCAATCTGCCGAGCTTCATCATCACGCTCGGCACCTTCCTGATCCTCCAGGGCTGCAACCTCGGCTTCACCAAGCTGATCAGCGACACCGTCTCCACCAAGAGCATCGCCGACATGGAGGGCTTCCCCTCCGCCCGTAAGGTCTTCGCCTCGCATCTGACCATCGGGGACGTCGAGGTGCAGATCACCGTCCTGTGGTGGTTCGCCCTGATCGCGCTCGCCACCTGGATCCTGCTGCGCACCCGCGCGGGGAACTGGATCTTCGCGGTGGGCGGCGCCAAGGAGGCGGCCCGCGCGGTCGGCGTGCCCGTGGAGCGCACCAAGATCGGCCTCTATCTGGGCGTCGCGCTGGCCGCCTGGATCTCCGGCCAGCATCTGCTGTTCAACTACGACGTCGTCCAGTCCGGCGAGGGCGTGGGCAATGAGCTGCTTTACATCATCGCGGCCGTCATCGGCGGCTGTCTGCTGACCGGCGGCTACGGCTCGGCGGTCGGCGCGGCCGTCGGCGCGTTCATCTTCGGCATGACCAACAAGGGCATCGTCTACGCGCAGTGGGGCGCCGACTGGTTCAAGTTCTTCCTCGGGGCGATGCTGCTGCTCGCCACGCTGCTCAACTGGTGGGTCCGTAAGCGGGCGGAGGAGAGTAAATGAGCACGTCCCGGACATCCAAGGCATCTCAGACGTCTCCGGCGTCCCGGGCGGCCCTGGTCGCGCTGAGCGGCATCAGCAAGTACTACGGCAACGTCAAGGCCCTGGACGGCGTCTCCCTCGAGGTGCGCGCCGGGGAGATCACCTGCGTCCTCGGGGACAACGGTGCGGGCAAGTCCACCCTCATCAAGATCGTCGCGGGGCTGCACCAGCACGACGGCGGCACCTTCGCCATCGAGGGGGAGGAGACCCGGCTGGGCTCCCCGCGCGAGGCCCTCGACCGCGGGATCGCCACGGTCTACCAGGACCTGGCCGTGGTCCCGCTGATGCCGGTGTGGCGGAACTTCTTCCTGGGCTCGGAGATCCACAAGGGTCGCGGGCCGTTCCGCCGCCTCGACGTGGCGGCGATGCGCACCACCACCCACCGCGAACTGCTGCGCATGGGCATCGATCTGCGCGATGTCGACCAGCCCATCGGCACCCTCTCCGGCGGTCAGCGCCAGTGTGTGGCCATCGCCCGCGCCGTCCACTTCGGCGCGAAGGTGCTCATCCTGGACGAGCCCACGGCGGCGCTGGGCGTCAAGCAGTCCGGGGTCGTGCTCAAGTACGTCGCGGCCGCCCGGGACGCGGGCCTCGGCGTGGTCCTCATCACCCACAACCCGCACCACGCCTATCTCGTCGGCGACCGCTTCGTGCTGCTCAAGCGCGGCGCCATGGCGGGCAGCCACGCCAAGGACGAGATCGCCCTGGAGGAGCTCACCCGGCAGATGGCGGGCGGCAGCGAGCTGGAGCAGCTCAGCCATGAGCTGGCCCGCACCCCCGCCCCCGATCTGTCGGGAGGGGTCGCCAAGGGCTGAGCGGGTTCGCCAAGGGCCGCGCGGCCGGGTCGTCGGCCGTGTTCCGGTGCTTTCCGGGGGTCGCGCGCCGTAGGCTCGCCATGCGGCATGAGGCGCGGGTGAGGCACAATCGCACGGCGGGCCACACCCGCCACGACCGACGCACCCGAGGCCCCGCGGCCTCCCGAGACCCCCGCAGGGACGACGAACTCTTGCGAGCACGTACCCGCAGCGACCGTACCCCCCACACCGGCGAGGGGGCCGGCCGATGAGCATCTACCGCGAACGAGTGCACCGGGGCTCGGCCCGGGCCACCGTGCTGCGGACCGTCGGCACCCGTGAGCGCCGCTCGCACCTCAGCGCGCCCCGGGTGCCCACGGTCGGCATCGACATCGGCGGCACCAAGGTGATGGCCGGGGTCGTCGACGCCGACGGCACCATCCTCGAGAAGCTGCGCACCGAGACGCCGGACAAGTCCAAGAGCCCCAAGGTCGTCGAGGACACCATCACCGAGCTGGTGCTGGACCTCTCCGACCGGCACGATGTGCACGCCGTGGGCATCGGCGCCGCGGGCTGGGTGGACGCCGACCGCAACCGCGTGCTGTTCGCCCCGCACCTGTCCTGGCGCAACGAGCCGCTGCGCGACCGGCTCGCGGAGCGGCTCGCCGTCCCGGTCCTGGTCGACAACGACGCCAACGCCGCCGCGTGGGCGGAGTGGCGGTTCGGCGCCGGACGCGACGAGGACCATCTCGTCATGATCACCCTCGGCACCGGGATCGGCGGTGCGATCCTGGAGGACGGCCAGGTCAAGCGCGGCAAGTACGGGGTCGCCGGGGAGTTCGGCCATATGCAGGTCGTCCCGGCCGGCCACCGCTGCCCGTGCGGCAACCGCGGCTGCTGGGAGCAGTACAGCTCCGGCAACGCCCTGGTCCGCGAGGCCCGTGAACTGGCCGCCGCCGAATCGCCGGTGGCGTACGGGATCAACGACCGGGTCGGCGGCAACATCCAGGAGATCACCGGGCCGCTGATCACCGAGCTGGCCCGCCAGGGCGACGCCATGTGCGTCGAACTGCTCCAGGACATCGGCCAGTGGCTCGGCGTCGGGATCGCCAATCTCGCCGCCGCCCTCGACCCCTCCTGCTTCGTCATCGGCGGCGGCGTCAGCGCCGCCGACGATCTGCTGATCGGGCCCGCCCGGAACGCCTTCCGGCGCACCCTCACCGGCCGCGGCTACCGGCCGGAGGCCCGGATCGTCAAGGCGCAGCTCGGCCCCGAGGCCGGGATGGTCGGCGCCGCCGACCTCGCCCGGCTGGTCGCCCGCCGCTTCCGCCGCGCCAACCGCCGCCGCGTCGAGCGGTACGAGCGCGCCGGGTCCTCCTCCCCGCTGCGGCTGGCGCCGCGCGGCCAGGCAGGCCGCGAGTGACCGCCGCCGACCAGCGGCCCGGCGCCGCGATGCCCCCGGCCGACGGCATGCGCCCCGGCGGGCCCACACCGGGCGGGCCCATGCCCGGCGGGCCCGTGCCCGGTGGCGGCCGTCCGCCCCGCCGCTGGCTCAAGATCCTGGTCGTCTTCCTGCTGATCGCGATCCCCGCGGGCTATCTGGTGATCTCCGCCCTCCAGAGCCGCAACGGCGGTGAGGACAAGGCGGAGGCGGCGTCGGCCAAGGGCCTTGAGGCGGGATATCCGACCCGGGTGCAGCGGCGCATATACGACGTGCCGGTGCCGCCCTACTCCAAGAAGGTCGCCTTCTACGAGACCAACTCCTGGAAGGTCAGCTCGCTGTACGTGCAGTTCGTCACGTCCCGCGAGGGCCTCGACTCCTTCCTGACCAAGCTCGGCACCCGCCGCTCCGCCCTGGACAAGGGCGAGGTGACCATCACCAAGCAGCAGGCCAGCAAGGTCGGTTGGCAGGTCGGAGCCCCCGGTCACGACTGGGCGGGGATGGTCATCAAGCAGAAAGACCCGCAACCCAAGCTGAGGATCACAGTCAAGTTCGACAACCCGGTGCATCCGAAGGTTTACGTGGTCTCCACGGTCACGCCGTAAGGACTTCACATCCTGGGCGCATCGCGCCCGAAAGCCCCGCCACCCGTGTCGGATACCGTTTTCGGGTGAGCGAGACGAAGACACTTCAGTACCGGACCGACGGCCCCGAGGACGGGCCCGTGCTCGTCCTCGGACCGTCGCTGGGCACCACCTGGCACATGTGGGACCGCCAGATACCCGAGCTCTCCCGCCACTGGCGCGTCCTCCGCTTCGACCTCCCCGGCCACGGCGGCGCTCCCGCCCACCCGGCCCCCTCCGTGGCCGAGCTCGCCGCCCGGCTGCTGGCCACCCTCGACCAGCTCGGCGTCGAGCGCTTCGGCTACGCGGGCTGCTCGATCGGCGGGGCCATCGGTGCCGAACTCGCCCTGCGACATCCCCATAGAGTGGGCTCACTCGCCCTGGTCTCCGCCTCCCCGCGCTTCGGCACCGCCGACTCCTTCCGGCAGCGCGGCGTCGTGGTCCGCACCAATGGCCTCGACCCGATCGCCCGCGCCACCCCCGAGCGCTGGTTCACCCCCGGCTTCGCCGCCGCCCAGCCCGCCATCGTCGAGTGGGCCGTTCAGATGGTCCGCACCACCGACCCCGGCTGCTACATCGCCGCCTGCGAGGCCCTCGCCGCCTTCGACATCCGCGCCGAGCTCAGCCGGATCGGCATCCCCACCCTCGTGGTGGCCGGCGCCGACGACCAGGTCACCCCGGCCGCCGACGCCCGCGTCCTGGTCGCCGGGATCGCCGACGCACGGCTCGCGCTCGTCCCCGGTGCCTCCCATCTCACCCCCGTCGAGCAGCCGATGGCCGTCACCGATCTGCTGGTGCGCCACTTCTCCAGCTCCTGGCAGAGCCCGGACCACCCGACCGGGATGACCGCGATCCCCGCGCCCCCGCCCAAGCCCGTGCTCTCGCCCGTGCCGCCCGGCGCCGAGGTCGTCGAATACGGGCACAACGTGCCCGAACCGGTGCTGGACGCCCGCGCCGACGCGTACGACCAGGGCATCAAGGTGCGCCGCGAGGTGCTCGGCGACGCCCATGTGGACCGCGCGCAGTCGCTGGCCGACGAGTTCACCGGCGACTTCCAGGACTTCATCACCCGCTACGCCTGGGGCGAGGTGTGGACCCGGCCCGGAATCGACCGGCGGATCCGCAGCGTGGTCACCCTCACCGCCCTCGCCGCCCGCGGCCACCTCGACGAACTCGCCTTCCACACCCGGGCCGCGCTGCGCAACGGGCTGACCCCCACCGAGATCAAGGAGGTGCTGCTGCACACCGGCGTCTACTGCGGGGTGCCGACGGCGAACTCCGCCTTCGCCGTGGCCCAGCGGATCATCCGGGAGGAGACGAGCCCGGAAGGCTGAGCGGACGAGCCCGCGAGGCCCAGGAGACAAGCCCGGAAGGGCAGTGCGGTCAACGGGGGCCGCGGTAGCACAATGATCTCCATGAAGCTCACCAAGAAGGGCCATGCCTGCGTCCGGATCGAGAAGGACGGGCAGACGCTCGTCATCGACCCCGGGGCCTTCAGCGAAGAGGACGCCGCGGTCGGCGCGGACGCGATCCTGGTCACCCACGAGCACTTCGACCACTTCAACGAGGAGCGGCTGCGCACGGCGCTCGACGCCAACCCCGCCGCCCACATCTGGACCCTCTCCAGCGTCTCCCAGCAGATCTCGGCGGCGTTCCCCGGGCGGGTGCACACCATCGGGGAGGGCGACTCCTTCACCGCGGCGGGATTCGACATCGAGGTCCACGGCCAACTGCACGCCGTCATCCACCCCGACCTCCCCCGGATCACCAATGTGGGCTATCTGCTGGACGGGGCGCTCTTCCACCCCGGCGACGCCCTTACCGTGCCCGCCGGGCGGCGGGTGGACACGCTGATGCTGCCGGTGCACGCCCCCTGGAACAAGTTCGCCGAGATCCTCGACTATGTCCGCGCGGTCGGCCCGCGCCGGGCCATCGACATCCACGACGCCCTGCTGTCCGACGTCGCGCACATGGTCTACGGGCGGATGCTCGGCCCCGAGGGCCCCGGTACGGAAGGCGCCGAGCACCTGCGGCTGACCCCGGGCGAATCCCTCACCCTCTGAGGGCCGGGCCGGCTGTCAGAGCCGGGATGTAGGTTGTGGCCTATGCGCATCGCGACCTGGAACGTCAATTCGATCACCGCCCGGCTGCCCCGGCTGCTGGCCTGGCTGGAGAGCAGCGGCACGGACGTCCTGTGCGTCCAGGAGACCAAGTGCGCCGAGTCCGCCTTTCCGTACGAGCCGCTCCGCGAGCTCGGCTACGAGGCCGCGGTCAACGCCACCGGCCGGTGGAACGGAGTGGCGCTGCTCTCCAAGGCCGGGCTCACGGACGTCACCGTGGGCCTCCCCGGCGGCCCGGACTACGACGGCGGCCAGGAGCCGCGGGCGATAGGCGCCACCTGCGGCCCGGTCCGCCTCTGGTCGGTCTATGTGCCCAACGGCCGGGAGATCGGCCACCCCCACTACGACTACAAGCTGCGCTGGCTGGAGGCGCTGCGCACGGCCGTCGCCGGGGACGCGGCCGGTGAGCGCCCCTTCGCGGTCCTCGGCGACTTCAATGTGGCGCCGACCGACGAGGACGTCTGGGACCGCTCCGCCTTCGACGGGCTGACCCATGTGACGGACCTGGAGCGCGAGGCCCTGGCGGCGCTGCGCGAGTCGGGCCTTTCGGACGTGGTGCCGCGGCCGCTGAAGTACGACCGCCCCTTCACCTACTGGGACTACCGCGAGCTGTGCTTCCCCAAGAACCGCGGCATGCGCATCGACCTGGTCTACGGCAACGAGACGTTCGCCAAGGCGGTCGGCGACGCGTATGTGGACCGCGAGGAGCGCAAGGGCAAGGGCGCCTCCGACCACGCCCCGGTCGTCGTCGACCTGGAGGTGTGACCCCGCGGCGGGGCGGAGCGTCCTTACGGGTCGGAGCCTCCTCAAGAAACGGAGCGCCCTCAAGAGCCGGAGCGTCCTTAAGAGCCGGAGCATCCTTACGAGGAGGGGGAGCCCCCTGAGGCTCCCCTACCCGATCAGCTTCCGCAGGTCGATCGACTCCGCCATCGCCCGCAACCCCGCGTCGCCCGGGTGCAGATGGTCCCCGCTGTCATAGGCGGGCAGGATCCGCGCCGGGTGCTCGGGGTCCCGCACCACCGCGTCGAAGTCCAGCACGGCGTCGAACACTCCGCCGCTGTCCCGGATGAAGGCGTTGACGGCCGAGCGCCGCGCGTCCGCGTCCGCCGTGCACAGCGACTCGCCCTCGCACGGGGCGATGGTCGCCCCGACCACCCGCAGCCCGCGCTCCCGCACCCGCGACGCGACCGACCGCAGACCCGCGATCAGCTCCTCGGCCGAGCTGCCCCACCGCAGATCGTTGATGCCCTGGAAGACGACGACCGTACGGGCCCCGGTCTGGGCGAGCACATCCCGCTCCAGCCGGTGCTGGGTGCTGACCCCGCCGGTGTCCGTGGAGACGCCCTCGCCGGGATAGCGGTCGGCGACCACGCGGTTGGCGGAGATGCCCGCGTTGAGCACCCCGTACGCCGGGACCTCGGACTGGCCGCGCAGCCGCCGCGCGAGCACATCGGGCCAGCGGCGGTTGGCGTCATTGGTGGACTTGGTGCCGTCGGTGATCGAGTCGCCGAGCGCCACCACCGAACCCGGCCCGCCCCGCACATCGACCCCGGTCAGGAACGGCCAGGTGGTGAGGGTGCCGGTGTAGGACGTAGCCCCCGGCTCGGCGGTGCGGTCACCGCTGCCCGCCGCGCTCAGATACGACCGCTGGGTGGCCTGGCTGTGCACCGGCACCGCCGCGACCGGACCCGGCAGATGGATGCTCACCAGCAGATTGGCGTCCGCCGGGACCGGGAAGTCCACCGGATCGCTGAACACCTGCGCGCCCGCGGGGATCGAGGTCCCCGGCCGCCCGTCGAAGGTCAGCGGCACCGGTGACCCCTGTGCCGCCGCGCCGCTCGCCTGGAGCGCGACCGTCGCATGCCCGATCTCCACGGGCGACGCGGCGAAGGTGTTCTCCAGCCGGACCCGGGTCCTCGGCCCGCCCGCGCTGGTGTGCACCACCAGCCGCAGCGTCTGATCGGTCCACGGCCCGACCTTGGTGTACCCGGCGGTGCTCGCCGCCCAGCTCCCGGTCCACCCGTACGCGGGCTGCCGCAGCGACGCGGCGAAGACATGGAGGTCGGCCGCCGGGCCCGGATCCCTCGGCAGCACCACCGACGCGACCTCCCAGCCGCGCTCCAACGGCACCGGCACCGCGTACAGCCGGGCCGTCTCCTGCCGCTGCCCGGCGGCGGTGTTGAGATGGGGGAGCCCGACCGCCTTGGTGGCGGCGGGGCCCGCCCGCCAGTCCGGCGCGCTCAACGTGTACGGATGGCTCGACCCGTCGCGGTAGCGCACCGTTCCGACGCCGCTCGCCCCGGCGCCGGGCCCGTTCGGCGAACTGCTCGCCACCAGGAAGGTCAGCGCCTCGCCGAGGCCGCGCAGCCGCACCGCCTGGCCGTCGGCGACCACATTGTCCGGCCGTGCCCCCGCGCTCCTGGGCCAGGTCAGCCGCGCCGCGTCCAGGGCGATATCGCGCCCCGGGGTCCAGCCGGCGGCCCGCAGATCCTGCGCGGAGAGCGAGGCGCCCGCACCGTCGAAGTCGGCGTCACCCGGCCGGGTGTCATCGCTGACCGCCCGGTTGTCGAAAAGCCGCTCCAAAGGGAGCGGCTTGTGGGTCGGCACGTCGGCCGGTGCGGCGGAGGAGGGTGCGATGAGTGCGAGGGTGACACCTCCCGCGACGATCCCGGCGGTTGTCCACGGTCTCGCGACGCGCATATGTGTCCCCTCTCGCAACCAACCCGACCGGTGATTCGACAGGTGCCCGGAGAACGTATGGAGGCAGGTGGGTGTCGTCAAGACAAGCATCGGGTCACAGCTCATACCGCGCGCCCTGTGGTGCGCCGGTGGCCTGGATGCCACGCTGAGCGGTATGAACATCTCCTTCTTGGGCAACTGGCGCAAGCGACGTGGCCCCGCCTCGGGCGCGGCCCTGATGGGTGCCCAGGAGGAGGACCCCCAGGGCGTCGCCCAACTGCTCTCCGAATGCGAACTTTTGCGTGCGCGGGCCTCCGACGCGGGTATCGGGCTCGATGACTCCACGGCCTCCCTGGAGGCGCTGGACCAGATGGCGCCACGCTGGCGCGACGACCCGGACGAGCTCCCCTGGCTCGGTAACGACGCGGGTCTCTACCTGGGCACGGTCATCGTCCGCACCGTCCCCGGGGCCGTCTGGCAGGTGTGGCCCAACGGCCGGCCCGTCGTCCGGCTGGCCTCCGGCCGGGAGGTCGACGTCGTGGAGGCCGGTCAGCAGTGGGCCGCCGACGGCGCCCCCGAACTCTCCCAGCGCTACGCCGAGGTCGCCGAGGCATAGAGGGCGCCCGACCGGTCGTGACGCCTGCGGCGGGCCGTTCCCCTCCCCGCCCCTTCCCACAACTGGGGCTTCGCCCCAGACCTCGTGCCGGGGCTTCGCCCCAGACCCCGGACCGGGGCTCCGCCGCAGCCCCCGCCCTGGGGCTTCGCCCCAGACCCCGGGGGGTTGACGAGCCGGCCGTCGCGCCGTGAACACCTGCGCCGCGGGCTGATCGCGGTCCGCACGCCGACGCGGCGGGCGACCGGGCGGACGCCCGCGCACATCCGGGTCGCCCGGCCGGGGTCCGGGGCGGAGCCCCACCACGCGGCGGAGCCGCATATCGATGCTGCGGGAAGGGGCGCGGAGGGGAACGGCCCGCCGCGGGCGTCACGATCCGCCGGACACCTCGTAAGCCCTGTCGGGCGGTATCCGCCCTTGAGCGCGTGTCCGTACTCAAAGCTCCGCAGCTGTCCGGATAGCTTGCGCTGACCGGGAGACCGCTGACCCGGGGACACGCGGAAGGTGGGTGGGGCCGGGTATGGCCGTCGGTGAGCCGTTGATCGAGCTGCGCGGCGTCAACAAGCACTTCGGCGCGCTGCACGTTCTGCGGGACATCGACCTCACCGTCGGGCGCGGCGAAGTCGTCGTGATCATCGGCCCCTCCGGCGGCGGCAAGTCCACCCTGATCCGGACCATCAACCGGCTGGAGACCGTCCAGTCCGGCTCCATCGTGGTCGACGGCCGACCGCTGCCCGAGGAGGGCAAGGAGCTGGCGCGGCTGCGCGCCGAGGTCGGCATGGTCTTCCAGTCGTTCAACCTCTTCGCCCACCGGACCGTGCTGGACAACGTGATGCTCGGTCAGACCAAGGTCCGCCGCCGCGCCAAGCAGGATGCCGAGCGGCGCGCCCGCGAGCTGCTGGACCGGGTCGGACTCGCCGACCAGGCCGCGAAGTTCCCCGCCCAGCTCTCCGGCGGCCAGCAGCAGCGCGTGGCCATCGCCCGCGCGCTGGCGATGGACCCTCAGGTGATGCTCTTCGACGAGCCGACCTCCGCCCTCGACCCCGAGATGATCAATGAGGTGCTGGAGGTGATGCGCCGACTCGCCCAGGACGGCATGACCATGGTCGTGGTCACCCATGAGATGGGCTTCGCCCGCTCCGCCGCGAACCGGGTGGTCTTCATGGCCGACGGCGGGATCGTCGAGGACCGTACGCCGGAGGAGTTCTTCCGGGCCCCCGAGAGCGAGCGCGCCCGGGACTTCCTGTCCAAGATCCTCAAGCACTGAGCCGGGTGATGACGGACATGAGGCGTCTGCGCCGCGCGACCGCCGCCCTCACCACCGCCCTGGTCCTGCTGCTCATGCCCGGCTGCGGCAAGGAGGGCAGCCCGCCCGCCAAGGGCCCCCGGGCCGAGAAGCTGCCCACCTACAAGGTGGACACCCATTTCCGGCTGCCCGCCTCGCCCACCTGGCGCCGGGCCGAGCGCCGCGGCCATCTCACCGTCGGGGTCAAGGAGGATCAGCCCTATCTGGGCGAGCGGGACCCGGCCACCGGCCGCTACTCGGGCTTCGACATCGAGATCGCCCGCATGATGTCCGCCTCCCTCGGCTTCGCCCCGAGCACCATCCGGTACCAGACCATCGCCTCCGCCAACCGTGAGACCGCCCTCCAGAGCGGCCAGATCGACTACTACGTCGGCACCTACACCATCAATCCGCTGCGCAAACGGCTGGTCGGCTTCGCCGGGCCGTACTTCATGGCCGGTCAGTCGCTGCTGGTGCGCACCGACGAGAACGACATCCACGGCCCCGCCGACCTCGCGGGCAGGACCGTCTGCTCGGTGGCCGGCTCCACCCCGCTGCAGCGCATCCAGGCCGACTACCCCAAGGCCCACGCGGTCGCCTACGACACCTACTCGGTGTGCGTGGACAACCTGCTCAGCTTCCAGGTGGACGCGGTGACCACCGACAACACCATCCTGCTCGGCTACGCGGCCAAGGCCCCCGACGAGCTGAAGCTGGTGGGCCGGCCCTTCTCCAAGGAGCCGTACGGCATCGGCGTGCCCAAGCGGGACAACGCGCTGCGCTTCGCGCTGGACGACGCGATCCTCTTCCACGAGCGCGACGGCGACTGGAAGAAGGCGTACGAGGCGACCCTCGGCCTCTCGGGTGTGCCCGCCCCCAAGCCGCCCCCCATCGACCGCTACCGCACCGGCTGAAGGCCCTCCCATGGACGTGCTCACCAAGAACTTCTCGCTCTACGGCAAGGGCTTCCTCGGCACTGTGCAGCTGACCGTCTACGCTTCGCTGCTCGCCCTCGCGCTCGGCATCCTCATGGCCGCCTTCCGGGTGGCGCCGGTCGCCTCGCTGCGCGTGTTCGGCACCGTCTGGGTGTCGGTGCTCCGCAACACCCCGCTGACGCTGCTGTTCTTCGCGGTGATGCTGGGGCTGCCGCGCTTCGGTCTTGTGCTGCCGTTCACCGTCTTCGCGGTGATCGCGCTCGGCTGCTACACCTCGGCCTTCATCTGCGAGGCGGTGCGAGCGGGCATCAACACGGTGCCGGTGGGGCAGGGCGAGGCGGCCCGCAGCCTGGGCATGACGTTCGACCAGACGCTGAGCGCGGTGGTGCTGCCGCAGGCGTTCCGCACGGTCATCCCGCCCATCGGCTCGACCCTGATCGCGCTCGCCAAGAACTCGGCCATCGCCGGATCGTTCAGCGTCACCGAACTGCTCGGCACCTACAAACCCCTCAACGAGCGGGGTTACAGCATCATCTGGTCCTTCGTCTGGATCGCCGCCGGGTACCTGATCATCACCCTCGCCATCAGCGCGATCTTCTCCCTGCTGGAGCGGCGCTGGGGGGTGCCGCGATGACCGCCCCCTCGATCACCAGCGCCCTCTACGACGTCCCCGGGCCCCACACCCGTCGGCGGCACCGGATGTACGCGCTGGCCGGGACGGCCGTGCTGCTGGTCCTGCTCGGCTGGATCGTCTATCTCCTCATCCACACCGGTCAGTTCGCCTACCGCAAGTGGATGCCGTTCGAGTACAAGGGCATCCAGGAGCTGCTGCTGAACGGGCTCGCGGGCACCCTCAAGGCGTTCGGCATGGCCGCGGTGCTCTCGCTCGCCCTCGGCGGGGTGCTCGCCGCCGGGCGGCTCTCCGAGCGCCGCCCGCTGCGCTGGGTGGCCACGCTGGTGGTGGAGTTCTTCCGGGCGATGCCCGTGCTGGTGATGATCTTCTTCGTCTTCGTGGCGCTGCGGGTCCAGCCGCTGCCCGCCCTGGTGACCGGGCTGACGCTGTACAACGGCTCGGTGCTGGCCGAGGTGTTCCGGGCCGGGGTGAACTCGGTGGACCGCGGCCAGCGCGAGGCGGCGTACTCGCTCGGCCTGCGGAAGACGCAGGTCATGATGTCCGTACTGGTACCGCAGGGGGTGCGGGCGATGCTCCCGGCCATCATCAGCCAGCTCGTGGTGGCCCTGAAGGACACCTCCCTCGGCTTTCTGATCACCTATGAGGAGTTTCTGCACGCCGGAAAGCTGATCGCGTCCAATCTCGACTACGACCTGCCGTTCATCCCGGTGGTCATGGTGATCTCACCGATCTACATCGGGATGTGCATGCTGCTGTCGTGGTTCGCCAACTGGGTGGCCAAGCGGGAGCGGCGCAGTGTGAAGACCCGCCAGGTCGAGGTCGCCGCCGCGGAACCGGCCGCCCCGATGCCGGGGGACACCCGCGGCTGAGCCGGGACGGCCGGAGGGAGTCTCGGTTGCTTCGGTCGCTTCAGTCGCGGACCGGGATCGTGAGGTGGGACGGGTCGGCGTCCGGCGACGAGAACGTGAGGTGTGCGCCGTCGGGGTTGTGCTCGATGTAGAGCGGGTCGACGGTGTCCACGACCAGCGCCAGCCGGTGACCGGCCGGGACGTCGTACGCGGTGGAGAACAGCTCCAGGTCCACGGCGAAGGGCGTGCCCGGGGTGCGGTCGTGGAAGGTGAACGGGGCGTGGGTGATGAGCTTGCCGACGCCCAGCGGGCCCACGTCGTACAGATACGCCACCGCCGTACCGTCGGCGCGGTCGCCGGTCACGGTGGTGTGGAGCTTCACGGTGCCGCGGACGCGCTGCTCGCGGGCGTAGGCCCCGGTCTGCCAGACGGCCGCGTAGGACCGGGGCAGCAGCGGGACCGAGGCGAGCGGCGGGAGCTTCAGGAACTGGTCGAGGGCGCCGCCGAGCAGCACGGTTCCGGCGTTGGCGCCGGAGTCGTGGTTGGCGGTGACCTTCTCGGTGGCGGCGAGCGGGACGCGGCGCTGCTCGGAGGGGACGGCCGACCAACTGGGGTAGCCCTCGTAGTCGTCACCGTCCGCCGTACGGGACGTCAGCTGCACCGGCGCTTGGCGGTCGATGCCGTTGCGCTCGCCCTTGAGGTAGCGGTCGAGCCACTGCCGGGCGTGGTTCCAGGTGGTGTTGGGCAGTCCGAGCAGCCCGGTGAGCTCGGCGGTGGCGTGGTCGCCGGGCCGCAGCTCCAGCCGTTTGGGGCCGGTCAGCTTCTCGAAGAAGTCGGCGTAGCTGTTGGGCGGGAAGATCGAGTCGCCCCAGGAGTTGCCCAGCATGATGGCCGCGCCATTGGCGTTGATCCGGTCGAGGTAGGTGGCGGCGGAGCGCTTCTCGCCCCAGGCGATCAGATCCTTTTCCTTGGCCAGATTGGAGGAGAAGAAGTCATCGAGGATCTGCCGGAACTCCTCGCTGGGCCGGCCGGTCAGCGCCCCGGCCCCGGCGAGCAGCCCGGCGGCCTGGGTGTGCTGGGTGCGGCCGCTGTAGATCGAGCCGACCAGGTCCGCCCAGCCGCTCATGGCCACCACGGCCTTGATCCGCGGGTCGGCACCGGCCGCGAGCAGACTGATCCCGGCGCCGTAGGAGAGCCCGGCCATGCCGATGTGGTCGGGGTCGGCCGGGGTGTTGGCGAGCGCCCAGTCGATGACCTTGGACGCGTCGGCGATATCGGGCGGCCCGGCCGTCTCGATCCTCCCGCCGGACTGCCAGAAGCCGCGGGTGTTGTAGGTCAGCACCACATAGCCGGTTTCGGCGAGCTTCTTGGCCTGGGCGAGATATTCGACCTGGGGCAGGGACCAACTGGTGGGCAGGACGACGAGGGGGAGGCGGTGGGAGGCGTCGGCGTTCGCGGGGGCCACGACGTTGGCGGCCAGGTTGACGCCGCCGCCGCCGGGGATGTCGACGAAGCGGACGGAGACGCCGGAGGAAGTGGCGGTGGAGGCGGCTGTGGTGGCGGTCGGGGCCGGTGCCGCGGCGGCGGTGGCGGGGGCGAGGCCGAAGGCCGCACCGGCCATGACGGTGACGGAGAGGGCGGCGGCGGTCGTGGGGCGGAGGGCTTTTCGGGCAGGGGTCACGATGGCTCCTGGTGGGGGATGCCGTGGGGGCAGGGGAGCACCGGTGCTTGTGACCTGACGGTAACTCGGGTGTTTACCGGCGGTAATAGTGCGGTAAGTTACGCGTGGGTAACGATAGAGGGTCGCAGTCGGCTGCCGGGGCCGGCCCGGCCCGGGGCGCTATCCGGGGGCCGGACCCGCCAGGGTCCGGCCCCGCCTATGCGGAATTCCGCTCGCGCGGAACCCCGCCGGTGCCGAGATGTGACCGCGCGTTGAGTCCCGGCCCCGGGGCTGGGTGTGGGGCACGGGCTGGGCCCCGGCCCCCGCGTTTGGGGGTGTCCGACGGATCGTGACACCTGCGGCGGCCTGTTCCCCTCCCCGCCCCTTCCCGGCAGCACCGATATGCGGCTCCACCGCGGGGGTCTCCGCCCCGGACCCCGGATCGGGGCTTCGGCTCTTCCCGCGGCATCGATATGCGGCTCCGGCCGCGTGGCGGGGCTCCGCTCCGGGTCCGGGGTCCAGGGGCGGAGCCCCTGCCGCGCGGCGGAGCCGCAGATGGATCCTGCGGGAAGGGGCGGGGAGGGGAAAGCCTCGATATGCGGCTCCGCCGCGTGGCCCCCGGACACCCCGTAGCGCCGCTCGCGCGGGATCGCGCCCACCGTGCAAGCCTCGGCCCCAGGCCCTCGGTTGGGCCCGGACCGGGCCCGGGACCGCGCTACGTGCCGCCCGCCCCGCGAGCGTTCAGCGTCGGGCGCCCTTGCGGCGGATCTTGATGTTCCGCATGTCCGTCACGCCGATCCTCAGGATCCGATGGGGGTAACCATGCGCGGCCAGGGCCGCGATGGCCCGTTCGGTCGCCTCCCGCTCGCCGTCATCCGGCTCCGCCGCAACCTCGCAGCGGAAGGTGAACGCCGAAAGGCTGCGGTCGCAGGTGAAGGTGCCCGCCTCGGTGAAGGCCACCTGGACGGCGTCGACCGCACCGCGCAGCGCCTCGCGACCGTCCTCGCCCAATTCCTCGAAGGCACCCCGGATCGTCACTCGGAACACGATCGCTCCTCCCGTCCCTCCCGGACCGCATAGCCGAGCATCGGCGCGCCGAGCATCTCCTCGATGGCGTCGAGGAGTTCGGTCACCGCCTTGGCGATGGCGTCGGGTCGCTCGCCCGCCGTGACGCGCCGTCCGATCTCGCCGAAGATCAGCGAGTGATAGCCGCTGATCTGGGCGGCCACCACACGCGGCAGCGGATCCTCCGGCGCCGCGCCGGTCTCCTCGGCGAGCACGGCGGCCAGTTCGTCGTTCATCCGGTGGCCGAGCTCCTCCAGCCGGGCCAGCAGCGTGGGGGCGGCCCGCATCATCGCGAAGAACGGGCCGAAGCCCTCGGTCAGCCCCAGCGAGCGGTCGCGCCGCTCCACCTCCTCGCGCAGCCGGTCCAGCACCGCCTGGGCGGCGGACCGGCCGGGCGGGCGCTCGCGCACGATGTCGGCGAGCCGCCGGGGTGACGCCTGGTCGGGCGGCAGGACCAGGTCCTCCTTGGCCGGGAAGTAGTTGTAGACGGTGTTGACGGACACCTCCGCGGCCTCGGCGACCTCGGCGACCGTGACCCGGTCGAAGCCGCGCTCCAGGAACAGGCCGGTGGCCACGTCCGCGATCCGCTGGCGCGTGCGGCGCTTGTGCTTCTCCCGCAGTCCTTCGCTCATGGCCGTCAGTGTAGCCCGTTGCAAACTCGCACTCGCATGAAAGTTTTAAGTCGATTGCAAGTTTGGCGTGCGTTGTGCTCTGATCGGGGCATGTCCTCATCCGTCATCCGCGTTCACGGCCTCACCCGGACGTTCTCGCTGGGCAGCGGCCCCGTGCACGCCGTCCGTGGGATCGATCTGACCGTCCGTCGCGGCGAGATCCTCGGCTTCCTGGGCCCCAACGGGGCCGGTAAGACCACGACCCTGCGCATGCTCACCACCCTGCTGCCGCCCAGTGGAGGCGAGGCCGAGATCGCCGGGCGCGATCTGCTCCGCGATCCGGCGGGCGTGCGCCGGCGGATCGGCTATGTGGCCCAGTCGGGCGGCCTGGACCCCGGGTGCTCCGTACGCGAGGAACTGGTCACCCAGGGGCGGCTGCATCTGATGTCCAAGGGCGCGGCGGCCGGGCGTGCCGAGGAACTCGCCGGTGAGCTCGGCCTGTCGGGGCTCATGGACCGCCCGACCGCCGCCCTGTCCGGCGGTCAGCGCCGCCGGGTGGAGATCGCGCTGGGCCTGGTCAACCGGCCCGAGGTGCTCTTCCTCGACGAGCCCACGACCGGTCTCGACCCGGGAAGCCGGGCCGAGCTGTGGGATCTGGTGCGGCGCGTCCGCGCCGAGCACGGCACCACGGTCTTCCTCACCACCCACTACCTGGACGAGGCCGATGCGCTCGCCGATCGGATCGTGGTCGTGGACGCCGGGCGGATCGTCGCCGAAGGTACCTCCGCCGAGCTCAAGAGCCGCCATGCGGGCGATCCGGCCGCCAGCCTCCAGGACGCCTTCCTCGCGATCACCGGCCGGGGCACGGCCGATCAGCCCCTCGCCATCTAGGGGTGTCCGACGGGTCTCGCCGCCTGTGGCGGGCTGTTCCCCTCCCCGCCCCTTCCCGAAACTGGTGCTCCGCCCCAGACCCCGGACCGGGGCTCCGCCCCGGACCCCCCATCGGGGGTTCGCCTCAGGCCCTGGACCGGGGGCGCCTCAGATCCTCGGTCGGGGGTTCGCCCGAGGCCCCGTGCCGGGGCTTTGCCCCAGGCCCTGGACCGGGGGCGCCCCAGATCCTCGGTCGGGGGTTCGCCCGAGGCCCCGTGCCGGGGGTTCGCCTCAGGCCCTGGACCGGGGGCGCCTCAGATCCTCCATCGGGGCTTTGCCCCAGATCCCGGGCCGGGGGTTCCCGGACCCGCGGATCGGGCGCTCGCCCGAGACCCAGATCGGGGCTCCGCCCCCGGGCCGGGGCTTTGCCCGAGATCCCGGGGCGGGGCTCCGCCCGAGACCTGCGGGTCGGGGCTTCGCCTCAGACTCGCGGACCGGGGGGTTCGCCGGAGACCTCGGACCGGGGGTTCGCCCCAGGTCCCGGATCGGGGCTCCGCCCCTTCCCGCGGCTCCGGCCGCGTGGCGGGGCTCCGGCCCGGGTCCGGGGTCCAGGGGCGGAGCCCCTGCCACGCGGCGGAGCCGCAGATGGATCCTGCGGGAAGGGGCGGGGAGGGGAAAGCCTCGATATGCGGCTCCGCCGCGCGGCCGCCGGACACCCCGTAACGCCAGCTACGACATCCGACACATCCAAGGGCCTCTTATGACTCTTCTCGCCCACACCGGCATCATCTTCGGCCGCTGTCTGCGCTCAACGCTTCGCTCGAAGACCAATCTCTTCTTCGGAATGCTTCAGCCGCTGCTCTTCCTCGCCCTCTTCGGCCCTCTGCTGACCGAACTCGACATGGGCGTCAGCGGATCGTCCTGGCAGACGCTGGTCCCCGGTGTGCTCGTCCAGCTCGCCCTGCTCGGCGGGTCGTACGTCGGGCTCGGCCTGCTGATGGACCGCAACCTCGGCGTACTGGACCGGATGCGGGTCACCCCGGTCAGCCCGCTGGCGCTGCTGCTCGGCCGCACCCTGCGTGATGTCGTCCAGCTCGTGGCCCAGTCGGTGCTGCTGGTGCTGCTCGGCCTGGCCTTCGGGCTGCGCGCGCCGCTCCTCGGCGTGCTGCTCGGGCTGCTGTTCGTGGCCGTGCTCGCGGCGGCCCTGTCCGCGCTCTCCTACGGGCTGGCCATGAACGTCCGTACGGCCCCGGAGTTCGCCGCCATCGCCAATACGGCGGGCATGCCGCTGATGCTGCTCTCCGGGCTGCTGTTGCCGATGACCCTGGCCCCCGGATGGCTGGCGGGCGCCTCGCGCGCCGTGCCGTTCCGCTACACGGTCGACGCGGTGCGCCAGGTGTTCCTGGGGCACTACGCCACCACCACGGTCGCCGTCGGGGCGGCCGTCACCCTGGCCCTGGCGGCCCTGTGCCTGATGGGTGGGGCGCGGCTGTTCGGCCGGGTTCGCGGCTGACGACCCAGCCGTCCTTGGCTGACCCAGCCGTCCTTGGCCGACTCCGCGGTCCTTGGCCGCCTCAGTCGTCCTTCGCGGCCGCCTTCGCGGCGGCGCGGGGGCCGACCGAGGTGGTCGCGGACTTGGTCACATCCGCGACCACCTCCACCAGATCCGGGCCGTACGCCTGCGAGTTGACCACCTTCAGCAGCAGGCAGAAGGAGCCCTGCGCGCCGTACTTCCGGGCCAGCCGGGCGCGGTTGCGGACGAGGTGGCGTACGGCGGCGCGATGGGTGACCGGCCGCTGCCCGGCGGCCAGGAAGACCGGGCGGCTTTCGTCGCCCGCCGTCAGCCGGGCCAGCAGCACATGCTCGACCGCGCCCGGATCCGGGCGGTAGTGGGTACCGGCGATGGTGAACATCCCCCGGTCCGTGCCGGAGTCGTCCCCCGGGTGCACGGTGACGCCCGGCAGTAGATTGGTCATATGGGCGGCGAGCCTGCGGTGCGCGGTCGGATCGCCGACGCAGAACTCGGTGCGCGCCCCGAAGCCCTGCAGCCCCGTGTCATGCGGGGCCACCTCGGCGTGCGCCCCGCAGTTCTCCACGACCGATGCCAGCCCCAGCAGCGCCAGCGCGTCATGGCGGGGGATGCTCCAGTGGGCCGAGGTGCTGTCCCGGTGGGTGACCATCACACACTCCGACCCGTCCGGCAGACCGAAGAAGCGCTGCTCGCGGGCGCGCTTGCGGCGCGCGAACGCGGAGTGCACGGCCCAGCCGGCGGCCAGGCCCACGATCAGGGCGGCCGCGGAGGCGATCAGGTCCTGCAGGGTGTCTGTCATGGCCGCGCATCGTAGCGGCCGACCGGGTACACGTTCGAGCGTACGGATGAACGAACGCCGAAACGGACACATGAAC
This sequence comes from Streptomyces yongxingensis, assembly GCF_055597465.1. Classification (NCBI taxonomy): domain Bacteria; kingdom Bacillati; phylum Actinomycetota; class Actinomycetes; order Kitasatosporales; family Streptomycetaceae; genus Streptomyces; species Streptomyces yongxingensis. Next base: position 3,154,544 of record NZ_CM145717.1, on the reverse strand, counting down.
GGATGGGGGACCGATGCACCCCTGTTGGGGGCATGTGGCTCGCGGGTAGGCTCCGGCCCCTGTCATTTCGCTTGGAGGTCACGGATGGGGCACGCCGCACGACCAGCCGCATCGTCAACCAGGTCCACCACCGACGCATCCGCCGGGTCCGCCGAGTCCGCCGAGTCCGCCGGTTCCGCCGCGGCGGCCGTCCGGCGCCGGTTGCCCGCGCTCGCCGCCGCGGCCGGAATGGTCGCCGTACTGGGCGTCGTCCCGGCCGGTGCCGCCGGGCACGGGAGCGCCGACAAGGGCGCTCCCGCCAAGACGCCCGTGGCCGTCGGCTACGGCGGCGCGGTCTCCAGCGTGGACCCCGACGCCTCGGCGGCCGGGATCGACGTCCTGCGGCACGGGGGCAACGCGGTGGACGCGGCGGTGGCGACCGCCGCCGCGCTCGGGGTCACCGAGCCGTACTCGGCGGGTGTCGGCGGCGGCGGATACTTCGTCTACTACAACGCCGAGCGGCACAAGGTCTACACGCTCGACGGCCGCGAGACCGCGCCCCGCAGCGCGGACCAGAAGCTCTTCCTCGACAAAAACGGTAAAGCGCTGCCGTTCGCCGACGCCGTCACCAGCGGGCTGAGCGTCGGTACCCCCGGCACCCCCGCCACCTGGAACGACGCCCTGAAGGACTGGGGCACCCGATCGCTGGGGCAGGTGCTGCGGCCCGCCGAGCGGCTGGCCCGCGACGGGTTCACGGTCGACCCGACCTTCCGTCAGCAGACCGCCGACAACCAGGCCCGCTTCAAGGACTTCCCGGCCACCGCCAAGCTCTTCCTGCCCGGTGGCGAGCCCCCGGCGGTCGGCTCGACCTTCCGCAACCCCGACCTGGCCCGTACCTACGCGCTGCTGGCCAGGAAGGGCGTCGGCGCCGTCTACAAGGGCGAGCTGGGCCGCGACATCGTCGACACCGTGCGCAAGCCGCCCGTCGACCCGAAGGCGCAGCGCGTCGTGCGCGCGGGCGATCTGACCGCCGAGGACCTGCGGTCCTACGGGACGAAGCGGCAGGCCCCGACCCGGACCGACTACCGCGGTCTGGACGTGTACGGCATGGCGCCCTCGTCCTCCGGCGGCACGAGCGTCGCCGAGGCGCTCAACATCCTGGAGAAGACCGACCTCTCCAAGCTCAGCGACGTCGACTATCTGCACCGCTATATCGAGGCCAGCCGGATAGCGTTCGCCGACCGGGGCCGCTGGGTCGGCGACCCCGCCGCCGAGGACGTCCCCACCAAGGGGCTCACCTCACAGCGGTTCGCCGACTCCCGGGCCTGCCTGATCAAGGACGACGCGGTGCTGAAGAGCCCCGTCCCGCCGGGTGACCCGAACAACCCGTCCGGGCCCGGCTCCTGCGACGCCCGGGGCCACGCCGCCCCGACCACGTACGAGGGCGAGAACACCACGCATCTCACGGTCGCCGACAAGTGGGGCAACGTGGTGGCCTACACCCTCACCATCGAGCAGACCGGCGGCAGCGGGATCACCGTCCCCGGCCGTGGCTTCCTGCTCAACAACGAGCTGACCGACTTCTCCTTCGCGCCCGCCGATCCCGCCGTCCACGACCCGAACCTGCCGGGCCCGGGGAAGCGGCCGCGCTCGTCCATGTCGCCGACGATCGTGCTGGACGGCCACAAGCCGGTGCTGGCGCTGGGCTCCCCGGGCGGGGCGACCATCATCACCACCGTGCTCCAGACCCTGCTGAACCATCTCGACCGGGGCATGCCGCTGGTCGACGCGATCGCCGCACCGCGCGCCAGCCAGCGCAACGCCGCCCAGACGGAGCTGGAACCGGGACTGTGGAACGGCCCGGAGCGCGCCAAGCTCGAGGCACTCGGCCACTCCTTCAAGCAGAACCCCGAGATCGGGGCGGCCACCGGTGTGCAGCGGCTGTCCGGCGGACGGTGGCTGGCGGCGGCCGAGACCGAACGGCGGGGCGGCGGCTCGGCGATGGTGGTGAGCCCGAAGCGCTGACCAGGTACGGCGGGCTCCGGCTCGGGGGAGCCCGCCGTACTCGGGGGCGCGTTGAGTGTGCCGCGCGCCCCGGGGCGCCTCTCTCCGCCCCTCCGGCCCTGGACGGCTGGACGCCCCACCGGATCCGCCACCGTGCCCTCACGCACGACGCCGAGGCCGGTGACGCGCCGCGAGTCGCACTGACACAGATCGTCAACTGATTGATCCTTACGGGCCTGGTCGCTGTCCTGACCGTGCGTAAGGATTTTGCGCACGCGGCAGTGCGGCATTCGCGCACTCGATCCGCTGCCGCCCGCCACCGCGCCGAGTGTTCAGGCGGATCCACGAGAGAAGGAAGCACACCTTATGCGCGCCCTTGTGGTCGATCACAGCGAGGCCGGACCCGTCCGGTTCGCCGATGTCGATGAGCCCGTGCCGTCCGCCGGTGAGGCGTTGGTGGAGATACGGCACATCGGTCTCAATTTCGGCGAGCTGAGGTACCCGCACGAGTGGCCGGCCGGCGCTGTGCACGGTCACGACGCGGCCGGCGTCGTGGTGCGCGCCGCATCCGACGGCTCGGGGCCGCCCGAAGGCGCGCGCGTCGCGCTGGGAATGGCTCCCTACGCCTGGGCGGAGCGGGTGGCGGTCAGCCCAGCCTGGCTCGGCGCCGTCCCCGAGGGCGTGGATCTGGCCGACGCCGCCGCGCTGGGGGTCGCCGGGGTCACCGCATTGCGGGTGCTGCGCAAGCGTTCCCTGCTGGCGCGTAACGTCCTGGTCACCGGCGCCAGCGGGGGCGTGGGGCACTTCGCCGTCCAGCTGGCGGCGTTGGCGGGCGCCCGGGTGACGGCGCTTGTCGGTTCGCCGGACCGGGCTGCCGGACTCCGCGAACTCGGGGCCGACGAGGTCCTGACCGACCTGGCCGAGACCGAGGGCCGGTTCGACCTCGTCCTGGACACGGTCGGTGGACCGCTGGTGGGCCAGGCGTGGAGTTCCCTCGCCGAGGGCGGCACCATCCACCTGGTCGGTTTCTCCTCGGGGCAGGACACCACGTTCCCCTCAGGGACCTTGTTCGGCTTCGGCGAACCACGCACCATCGCCACCTACGGCGACATGACGCCGCCCAGCGAGGAGCTGACGGACCTGCTGGGCCTCATGGCCGCCGGGAAGCTCTCGGCACCGGTCGGACTGCGAGGCGACTGGCAGGACGTGGACGACGCCATCCAGGCACTGTTCACGCGGAAGGTGCACGGAAAGATCGTTCTTGACGTGGTCTGACGCCCGTCGAACGAGAATGGAACCATGGACGTACTCGCGGAGGTCTTGCGTGTTTCGGGTGCGCGAGGGGCGCTCGGGGTCGTGCTGAAGGCCGGAGGGACCTGGGGCCAGTGGCTGGACTCCTATCCAGGAGCGGCACTGCACGTGGTGTCCCGCGGCACGATGTGGCTCCACGTCCCAGGCGAGAAACCCCTGGAGGTGCGGGCCGGAGACGCCGTCCTGGTGTCGCCGGGCACCGCACACGGGATAGCCGGCGGCTCCAGCGTGACGATGGGTTCCTGCGACCGTGAGGCGGCGGTCCAGGCCCTCGCCGATGGCAGAGCCCTCCAACTGGGCTCGGCCCCGGCGCAGACGGAAGTGATCGTCCTGCACTATGAGCAGGACCCGGAGGTGAGCACACCGGTGCTCACCTCCCTGGCCCGGCCGATGCACGTCGCAGCCCGGGAGAACGCACAGCTCAGAAGGACCGTCGAGCTTCTCACGGCGGAGCTCGCACAGCCGCAGATCGGCACCACCGCCGCCGTCAACAGCATCGTCGACCTTCTGCTCGTCCAGTTCGTACGCGCCTGGCTGGCCCGCCATCCGGAGGAGCGGTCCGGCTCATGGCTGGGCGCGATGCGTGACCCGGTCGTGCGCGACGCCCTGGCATGTGTCCACGCCCAACCGGAACACCCCTGGACCACGGAGACCCTGGCCGCCGCGACCAGCGTCTCCCGGGCGACGCTGTCCAGGCGCTTCCGGTCCGCTCTCGGACAGACGCCCGGCGCGTACGTGACGCAGTGGCGCATGGACCTGGCGTCCGTCCGGCTCCGCGATACCGATGAATCGGTCGAGTCGATATCCGGCGCGGTCGGATACGGCTCTCCGCACGTTTTCAGCCGTGCCTTCCGACGTGCCCGGGGCATGGCCCCGGGCGAGTACCGTTCTCGACTCCGCAAGTGATCGTTTGTCACCTGGTTCACCGCTCGTCAACGGCACCCCTGCGCCTGTCCGCCAGATCGTCCGTCAGCCCAGCAGGCCGATGATCGCGTCGGTGGAGTCCGTCTCCCCGAGCCGGGGGAAGACCTTCTCGACGCTGTTGCGGTGCGCCTCGGCGTCCATGTCGGTCATGGCGTCGGTCGCGAGAGTCACGTGATACCCGTGCGCGTACGCCGCACGGGCCGTGGACTCCACCCCGATGCTGGTGGCGATGCCGCCGAGCACCACCTGGGTCACCCCGCGGCGGCGCAACTGGAGGTCGAGGTCGGTGCCGTGGAAGGCGCCCCAGGTGTGCTTGGTGACCACGATGTCGCCGTCCTCGCGGCCGAGTTCCGGCACGAGGTCGGCGAAGTCGGCCGGGAACTGCCCGCCGCCCCCGCCCCGCTGCGCCTCGGTGCGGCCCGGAGCCCCGGCCACCACCCGGACCAGGACGACCGGCAGCCCACGCTCGCGGAAGGCGGCGGCCAGCCGGGCGCCGCGCTCGACGACCTCGGCGGTGGGGTGGACGGTGGGCAGTCCGGTGATGCCCTTCTGGAGGTCGACGAGGACCAGGGCGGTGTTCGGGTCGAGCGTGGTGGCGGGCACGGTGCCTCCTGGGGTGGGTCTGTGGGGCGTATGAGGGGACGGAAGGTGGTCAGGTGCGGGTACGGGCGCGGCCGCGCAGGGCCCGGTCGGTGGCGGTCAGCACCAGCACCGCGAGGCTGAGCGCACCCGCCACCATGGCGATGCCGTGCAGCCCGGCGGCGGTCGCCCGCTGCCCGTAGAAGAGCCCGATCAGCCCGGCGGCCGTGATCGCGCCCAGGTACTGCGAGGTGCGCTGGAGCCCGGCCGCCGCGCCGACGCTCTTCGGCGGGGCCTGGGTGTAGACGGCGGCCTGGTTGCCGGTCGAGGACAGCCCCTGCGGCAGCCCGAAGAGGACCGCGGCCAGCAGCAGCGCGACCAGCGGGGTGGACTCGTCGGCGAGCAGCAGCACCCCGCTCCCGGCGGCGAGCAGGACGGCCGCGAGGACGAGCGGTGCGTAGATGCCCTTCGTCCGGGCGCCGAGCAGGGAGCACACGGCGGCCGCGCCCGACATGGGCAGCATGATCAGACCGGCGTGGGAGGCGGAGTAGCCGTGCCCCTCCTCCAGCCACTGCGCGTATCCGTACATGACCATGTAGATGACCAGGTACGCGGTGCCGTGGCGGAGGTAGGTGAGGGCGAGGGAGCGGTTGCGGCCGATCATCCGCAGATCGATGAAGGGGCGGGGGCGGCGCAACTGCCACCAGGTCAGGACGCCCGCGAGCACCAGGACGACGGGCAGCAGCGCCCAGTTGGGCCGCTCCAGGTCCATCAGGAAGATCATGAGGGTGGTGAGGGTGGCGGTGAACAGCGCGATCCCGAGCGGATCGAACCCCGCGCCCTCCGTACGGGCCCCGGAGTCCGCGCCGTCCTCCGCGCTCGTCATGCGGGTCCTGGGGAGCCAGAGCAGCGCGAGCGTGATGCCGATCAGGGCCAGCGGCACATTGACCGCGAAGATCGCCCGCCATCCGGCCGTCGCGGTGAGCACCCCGCCCAGCACCGGTCCGACCGCCGCGCTGCCGAGCGAGGCGAGCGAGAGCCGGCCGAGTACGGTGCGCGGCGTCTCCCGTCCGGTGGCGAAGGACTGGGCGCGCAGCAGCGCCATCGCCGCCGGGTAGGCCGCGGAGGTACCGATGCCGAGCAGCACCCGCGAGGCGATCAGCCAGCCGAACGCGGGCGCGAGCGCGCCCACCAGCCCGGCGGCGCACACCACGAGCAGCCCGGAGAGGAAGACCCGGCGCGGACCGAGCAGATCCGCGAGCCGCCCCATCGCCGGCTGCGCCACGGCGCTGGCGAGGTAGAGGGAGGCGACCAGCCAGGCGGTCTGGGCGGCGCCGACCCCGAAGTCGTGGCCGATGGCCACCAGGCCGGTGGCGATCATCGTGGAGTTGACGGGGTTGAGGACCGAGCCGATGAGTAGCGGGGTCATCAGCCGGGGGCCGAAGGGATCGGCGGGGGCGTGGCTCTCGCCCGCCGCCCCGGTCGCCGGTATGGCGGGCTTTCCCGCGGTGTCGGTCATTCCTGGACCAGTCGCTTGAGGAGGTCGGTGGCCTCGGCGAGGGTGCGGCGCTCATCGGCGTCGAGGCGGGTGTCGATCGCGTCGAGCAGCCAGCTCTGCTTGGCCTGTCGTACGGAGGCGATCGCCTGCCGCCCCCGCTCGGTGCTCGAGAAGACCACCTGCCGTCCGTCGGTGGGGTGCGGGGCCCGCTCCACCAGCTCCTGCTCCTCCAGCGCCGCCAGGATCATGCGCATCGACTGCGGCCGGACCAACTCGGCGCGGGCCAGTGCGGCGGTGGTGGTCGGCCCTTCGTTGCAGAGTCGGCTGAGCACGGCGCGCTGGGAGGGGGTGAGCGCCCCCTGCGAGGAGGCCGCCCGCATGCGGCGCATCAGCTGGGTGACGACGCCGGCGAGGTCGACGGCGAGGTGCTCCTCCGGCCGCGGGTCGGCCGCGATGGGCGTTCGATCATGCGGGGTCATGGCTCGAGCATAAGAAATCAACAGTCAAACTTGCAAGTTTGGCTGTCGTGTGCGGAGCCGGAAAAGCGCCCGTAGCACAGCCGTAACCGGTCCCGTAACACGCAGGGTGTCGAATGCGTGGCCTCGGGTTGTGCATCGCCCATCGTCCGAGGGGGAGGGGTGGCCATGGCGGGCGGGCAACTCCCGGCCGAGGTCGAGGAGTTCGCGACGTATCTGCGGGCGCTGACGAGACGGCTGGACGCGCGGGCGGGCTGGTACGGCGTCTTCGCCCTGCGCGACCCGGACGGGCTGCGGGCCTGTCTCGACGGCCTCGAGGTGCCGCCGTGGGACCTCGTCCAGTCCCTGCTCCAGGACCTCTCCGCCCAGCACGGCCCCGGGGCCGCCCAGGAGGCGGCGTCCCGCGCGGCGACCCTCTACCGCGCCTCGGTCGCGGCCCACGACGCCGGGCCCGGCCGTCGCGAGGCCCTCCGGGACCGCCTGGACGGCATGCTCCGCGAACGCCGGAACGCCGCCCAACGCGCGGTCGACCTCCGGTCGGCCCTGTCCACCGCCGAGGACCCGGCCGCCCGGCACCGCCTCGCCGCGGAGCTGGCCTGGGCCCACGACGACTATCAGCGCGCCACCGCCCGCACGGAGGAACTCCACGCCCGCCTGGCCGCACAGGCCGCAGCGGCGGGACCCGTACCACCGAGCACCCCCGCGGGTGCGCCCGCGCCCGCGACGGGCGGGGTGGGCCGGGGAGGGCGTCCGCAGGGGGCGAGGTTCGCGACGGCGTACGAAGGGGAGGGCGGCGGCGCGGCAGAGGTGGTCAGCGGCTCTGGTGCCGGGTCGGTCGGGTCCGCTGCGTGGGAGGGCGGTGGCGCGGCAGGGGTGGGCAGCGGCCCTGGCTCCGCGTCGGTCGGGTCCGCCGCGCGGGGCGGTGGCGGTACGGCAGGGGTGGTCAGCGGCTCTGGTGCCGGGTCGGTCGGGTCCGCTGCGTGGGAGGGCGGTGGCGCGGCAGGGGTGGGCAGCGGCCCCGGCGCCGCGTCGCTCGGGCCCGCCGCGCGGGACGAGGTGTCCGCCGGGCCTGGCGGTGAGCCGGCGGTCGCCGGGGGCGACGAGCCCGCCCAGCCCTGGTCGGCGACGCCGGGCCCCGTCACCGCCCAGCACGCTCCTGCCCCCGTGAGGCCGCGACCTCGCGGCGCGCGGTTCGCGGGGGCGGCGGAGGTGGTCACGGGGCCCGGGGTGCCGACCCCGGAGGTCGCGGCGACGACCCTGGGGCCGGGGTCCACGTCACCGGGCATCCCCGCGGGCGCCTCGGCGCCCGCTGCGGATGCGTCCTTCGAGCCCACCGCGCGGAGTCCGGAGCCGACGGCGCCCGCGCCCGTTCCCGCCCCCGCGCGAGCTCGGCCTCGCGGCGCGCGGTTCGCCGGGGCCGGGGATGAGGCCGCCGCGGTGGCGCCGGAGCTGCCCCCGCCCGCGCCTCCCTCGGCGGAGAGCGGAGCCGAGGTCCGCGCGACCCCGCGTGGTGCGCGGTTCGCCGGGGCGCACGCGGGCGCGGACGGCGGCAGACGTCATAGGCGGGACAGGGCGGCGGACGACGGGCGGCGGCTCGCCCGCGAGGCGGCGGAGCGCGCTTCGGCGCGGCGTGCCGCCCAGGAGGCGGTCGCGCGGCTGGGCCGGCTCCGGGCCGAGGGCCGCTCCGGCGAGGCCCACGTCGTGCTGTACGAGGCCGCCGCCTGGCCCGCCGCGCGGCTGCCGGTGCTCGCGGAGGAGCTGGAGCGCGCGGGTCTCGGGGTCGACGTGTCCACGCTGCTGTGGGAGACGGCGTGCCTGCCGCCCGCGCAGCTCGCGGCGGCCGCCGAGGCGCTGGTCGCGGCGGACCGCGAGGCCGACGGCGAGGGGCTGCTGCGGCAGAGCGTCTCACGCCCCGTCCCCGAGGTGGCCCACACCGTGAAGGCGCTCCTCGCGGCGGGCGCCCGGAGCAGGGCCGCGTTCCTGCTGGAGGCGCTCGTACGGGCCCGTACGCCGGAGGACGCGGCGCGAGCGGCGGCCGAGGACCCCGCCACGCTGGTGCCCCTGCTGCTCGACGCGGCCACCGAGGTCTCCTCCAGCACCCATCACGACCTGGCCCACGCCCTCCGCACCGCGCGCCTGCCGGGCGTCCCCGGCCCCGCCTGACGTCGGCTCGGTATTCCAGCCCCTCCAGGGGGCACCTCCCAGCGGTGGCTGGGGGTGAGGAGCGGGATCCGGGGCGGAGCCCCTGTGGGGGTCGAGGGGCGAAGCCCCCTCGTTTCGGGAAGGGGCGGGGTGGGGAAACCTACGGCTCACGACCGAGCACCGCCACCTACAATCCGATAAAACACGAAACGTGATCGTCTTCGTTGAGTAACGGCGGCGGTATTGCCAGAGTGGTCAGTGCGCTCTTACGTTCTTCAGAGCCGGATTCTACGTGCGTAGACACAGGTTGAGGAGCTGATCATGGCCAACCTCGTACGTGCCGCTCTCGTCCAGGCCACCTGGACCGGCGATACCGAATCGATGATCGCGAAGCATGAGGAATACGCCCGGCAGGCGGCCGCTCAGGGCGCCAAGGTGATCGGCTTCCAGGAGGTGTTCAACGCGCCGTACTTCTGCCAGGTGCAGGAGGCGGAACACTACCGGTGGGCGGAGGCGGTGCCGGACGGGCCGACCGTGCGGCGGATGGGGGAGCTGGCCCGGGAGACCGGGATGGTGATCGTCGTCCCCGTCTTCGAGCTCGAGCAGTCCGGCTTCTACTACAACACCGCCGCCGTGATCGACGCGGACGGCAGCTACCTCGGCAAGTACCGCAAGCACCACATCCCGCAGGTCAAGGGGTTCTGGGAGAAGTACTACTTCAAGCCGGGGAACCTGGGCTGGCCGGTGTTCGACACCGCCGTCGGCAAGGTCGGGGTGTACATCTGCTACGACCGCCACTTCCCCGAGGGCTGGCGCGAGCTGGGCCTGGCCGGGGCACAGCTGGTCTACAACCCCTCGGCCACCTCCCGCGGTCTGTCGGCCTACCTGTGGCAGCTGGAGCAGCCCGCGGCGGCCGTCGCCAACGAGTACTTCATCGCCGCGATCAACCGCGTCGGCACCGAGGAGTACGGCGACAACGACTTCTACGGCACCAGCTACTTCGTCGATCCGCGCGGCCAGTTCGTCGGCGATGTGGCCAGTGACAAGAAGGAGGAGCTGATCGTCCGCGACCTCGACTTCGGCCTGATCGACGAGGTGCGCCGGCAGTGGGCGTTCTACCGCGACCGGCGCCCCGACGCCTACGAGGGGCTGGTGCGGCCATGAGCGGCGACATCGGCGACAGCGCCCCGGGCAGCGGCCCCCACGCCGCCCTCCACGCCCGCCACCAGGCCGTACTCCCCGACTGGCTCGCCGTCTACTACCAGCGCCCCATCGAGATCACCCACGGCGAGGGACGCCATGTCCGGGACGCCGAGGGCAACCGCTACCTCGACTTCTTCGGCGGCATCCTCACCACGATGACCGCCCACGCCCTCCCCGAGGTCACCAAGGCGATCAGCGAGCAGGCCGGCCGGATCCTGCACACCTCCACGCTCTACCTCGACCGGCCCATGGTCGACCTGGCCGAGCGGGTCGCCGCGCTGTCCGGCATCCCGGACGCGCGGGTCTTCTTCACCACCTCCGGCACCGAGGCCAATGACACGGCGCTGCTGCTCGCCACGGCCTACCGCCGCTCCAACCAGATCCTGGCTATGCGCAACAGCTACCACGGCCGTTCCTTCTCGGCCGTCGGCATCACCGGCAACCGCGGCTGGTCGCCGACCAGCCTGTCCCCGCTGCAGACGCTGTACGTGCACGGCGCGGTGCGCACCCGGGGCCCGTTCGCCGGGCTGTCCGACGGCGAGTTCATCAAGGCGTGCGTGGCCGACCTCGAGGACGTGCTCGGCCAGGCGCACGGCAATGTCGCCGCGCTGATCGCCGAGCCGATCCAGGGTGTCGGCGGCTTCACCTCGCCGCCCGACGGGTTGTTCGCCGCCTTCCGCGAGGTGCTCGACCGGCACGGCATCCTGTGGATCACCGATGAGGTGCAGACCGGCTGGGGCCGCACCGGCGACCACTTCTGGGGCTGGCAGGCGCACGACGGCTCCGGGCCGCCCGACATCCTCACCTTCGCCAAGGGCATCGGCAACGGCATGTCGATCGGTGGTGTCATCGCCCGTGCCGAGGTCATGAACTGCCTGGGCGCCAACTCCATCTCCACCTTCGGCGGCAGCCCCATCACCATGGCCGCCGGTCTGGCCAACCTCAACCACCTGGTCGAACACGATCTCCAGGGCAACGCCCGCCGGGTCGGCGGGCTGCTGATCGAGCGGCTGCGCGCCGCCTGCGCCGGTCTGGACGGTGTGCGCGAGGTCCGCGGCCGGGGGCTGATGATTGGCATCGAGCTGGTGGACCCGGGCACCGGCGGTCCGTCGCCCGAGAGCGCGTCCGCCGTGCTGGAGGCGGCCCGGGAGGGCGGGCTGCTCATCGGCAAGGGCGGCGGGCACAACAGCAGCGTGCTGCGGATCGCCCCGCCGCTCAGCCTCACCGTCGCCGAGGCCGAGGAGGGCGCGGAGATCCTCGAAGCGGCCCTCAGGACCGCCCTGGAGACCACCCGGTCCGGAAGGAGCGCGAGCTGATGTCCCGTACCGTGATCCGCGGCGGGCTGGTCGTGACCGCCGCCGAGGAGACCCCGGCCGATGTGCTGATCGAGGACGGCAAGGTCGCCGCCCTCGCCGCGCCCGGAAACGAGTGGGCCCAGGGCTGGACCGCCGACCGTACGATCGACGCCACCGGCAAGTACGTCATCCCGGGCGGGGTCGACGGGCACACCCATATGGAGATGCCGTTCGGCGGCACCTTCGCCTCCGACACCTTCGAGACCGGCACCCGGGCGGCGGCCTGGGGCGGCACCACCACGATCGTGGACTTCGCGGTGCAGACGGTGGGCCACGCCCTGCGCGAGGGGCTGGACGCCTGGCACCTCAAGGCGCGCGGCAACTGCGCCGTCGACTACGGCTTCCACATGATCCTCTCCGATGTGAACGAGAGCACGCTCAAGGAGATGGATCTCCTGGTGGGGGAGGGCGTGACCAGCTTCAAGCTGTTCATGGCCTATCCGGGGGTCTTCTACAGCGACGACGGGCGGATCCTGCGGGCCATGCAGCGCGCCTCCGGCAACGGCGGGCTGATCATGATGCACGCCGAGAACGGCATCGCCATCGACGTCCTGGTCGAGCAGGCCCTGGCCGAGGGCAGGACCGACCCCCGCTACCACGGTGAGGTCCGCAAGGCGCTGCTGGAGTCGGAGGCGACCCATCGCGCCATCCAGCTCGCCCGGGTGGCCGACGCCCCGCTGTACGTCGTCCATGTGTCGGCCCAGGAGGCCGTCGCGGAGCTGACCCACGCCCGTGACCTGGGGCTTCCGGTTTTCGGCGAGACCTGTCCGCAGTATCTGTTCCTGTCCACGGACAACCTCGCCGAACCGGACTTCGAGGGCGCCAAGTACGTCTGCTCCACCCCGCTGCGGCCCGTGGAGCACCAGGCCGCGCTGTGGCGGGGGCTGCGGACAGGCGACCTCCAGGTGGTCTCCACCGACCACTGCCCGTTCTGCTTCGCCGGGCAGAAGGAGCTGGGCCGGGGCGACTTCTCCAAGATCCCCAACGGAATGCCGGGCGTGGAGCACCGGATGGACCTGCTCCACCAGGCCGTGGTGGACGGCCATATCTCCCGCCGCCGCTGGATCGAGATCGCCTGCGCCACCCCGGCCCGGATGTTCGGCCTCTACCCGCGCAAGGGCACCATCGCGCCCGGGGCCGACGCCGACATCGTCGTCTACGACCCGGAGGCGCGGCAGACCCTGTCGGCCGACACCCACCACATGAACGTCGACTACTCGGCGTACGAGGGCAAGCAGATCACCGGGCAGGTCGAGACCGTGCTCTCGCGCGGAGTCCCCGTCATCGACCAGCGGGAGTACACCGGACGGGCCGGGCACGGCCAGTTCCTCATCCGCGACACCTGTCAGTACCTGAGCTGACCCAGGGAGCGAGCATGGACTTCGGACTCGTGCTGCAGACCGATCCACCCGCCTCGGCCGTCGTCGAGCTGATGCGCCGCGCCGAGCGCAACGGTTTCGGCTACGGCTGGACGTTCGACTCCGCCGTGCTGTGGCAGGAGCCGTTCGTCATCCACAGCCAGATCCTGGCCCGGACCGAGCGGCTGATCGTGGGCCCCATGGTCACCAATCCGTCCACCCGCACCTGGGAGGTGACCGCCTCCACCTTCGCCACGCTCAACGAGATGTACGGCAACCGCACGATCTGCGGGATCGGCCGCGGCGACTCCGCGCTGCGGGTGGCGGGGCGCAGGCCCAACACCCTCGCCCGGCTCGAGGACGCCATCGACGCCATCCGCGATCTGGCGGAGGGCAGGGAGGCCGTCGTGGACGGCAGCCCGATGCGGATCCCCTGGATCGAGGACAGCAGGCTGCCGGTGTGGATGGCGGCGTACGGCCCCAAGGCGCTCGCGCTGGCCGGGCGGAAGGCCGACGGCTTCATCCTCCAGCTCGCCGACCCGTTCCTGACGGAGTGGATGGTCAAGGCGGTGCGCTCCGCCGCAGCCGGGGCCGGGCGCGATCCGGACGCGGTCACCATCTGCGTCGCCGCCCCCGCGTATGTCGGGGACGACCTGGACCACGCCCGTGAGCAGTGCCGCTGGTTCGGCGGCATGGTCGGCAACCACGTGGCCGACCTGGTCTCCCGCTACGGCGAGCACTCCGGCGCCGTGCCCGAGTCCCTGACCGCGTACATCAAGGAGCGGCAGGGGTACGACTACGCCCACCACGGCCGGGCCGGCAACCCGGACACGGCGTTCGTGCCCGACGAGATCGTGGACCGGTTCTGTCTGCTGGGCCCGGCCGAGGCACACATCGAGAAGCTGGAGCGGCTGCGCGAGCTGGGGGTCGGCCAGTTCGCGGTCTACGCGATGCACGACGCGAAGGAGCGCACGCTCGACGCGTACGGCGAGCACGTCATCCCCGCGCTGACCGGCTGACCGGCTCACCGACGGACCGGCTCAGCCGCGCACCGCAAGGGGGCACGGCCCCTTTTCCCAAGGAGGGGTTAATTCCGTTTCCGCGGCCGCCCGTCGGCTATCGGCGGGCGGCCGCGGAGAACAAAAAGCGGACCCCCGAAAACCTTCGAACATGGTTACAATCACCTCGGTTTTTGTGCTCTGATGTGCGGTCGGCCGAACGACTCCTTGCCACAGAAGGGTTGGGCATGACACAAACCGAGGTACCGATAGATGTGGAACTCCGGGGGCTCTACAAGGCCCACTATCGGTTTCAGTTCCTGAGCGCGGCATTCCAGTTAGGGCTCTTCGCACTGGTGGAGAAGGAGCCCGGCCTGGCCGTGGGCGAGATAGCCACCCGACTGGGCCTCAAGGAGCAGCCCACCCGCATCCTCCTTCTCGGCTGTACGGTATTCGGGCTTTTGGACAAGAAGGGCGACGGCTACCACACCACCCCTCTCTCGAAGCCGCTGACCGCCAACTTCGACGAGGCGCCCGCCTCCAACATTCCCTGGGAACAACACGGTATCTACCGGGCGATGGCCTGGTTCTGTGAATCCCTCAAGGAAGACACCAACGTCGGTCTGCGGCGGGAGATTCCGGGAACGGCGCCCACCCTCTACGGGCGGCTCGCCGAAAATCCCGAACTGGAAGCCACATTCCACACCATGATGTCCTCGGTGAGCAGGCTCGTGGGCGCCGAACTGGGAGAGAAGCTCGATCTCTCCGAGTGCACCCACCTCCTCGACATCGGCGGCGGAACGGCCATCAACGCCTCCAACTTCGCCGCCCGTCGGCCGGATCTGCGCATCACCATCGGCGATCTGCCCTCGGTGGCGGCGGCCGCCAACCAGAAGATCGAGGAGCTGGGGCTGGCCGACCGGGTGCGGGCGGTGAGCCTCGACGCCTTCCACGACGAGTTCCCGACCGGCTGCGACGGAGTGCTCTTCGCGCACTTCCTGGAGATCTGGTCCCCCGAGCGAGTCCAGGAACTCCTCGCCAAGGCCGCCCGCGCCCTCCCTCCCGGCGGCGGGATCTACGTGGTCACCCCGCGCCAGGACGACGACGGCACCGGCCCCGAGCGAGCGGCGCTGCTGTCCGCGTACTTCCACACCATCGCCTCCGGCGAGGGCATGGTCTACACGGGCGCCGAGTACGAGGAGTGGTTCCGCGCGGTGGGCATCGAGCCCGCCGGACGGGTGCCCCTCGGCGCGGACACCGTCGTGATCACCGGCCGCAAGGCATAGTCCGGAACCAGGCGAGGACACCCCCGGCGGGCGCGCCGTGCGATGCGGAGGTCGCAGCGGCCCGTGCGCCGGGGGCACGACCCGCCCCGATCGGGAGGCGAACCATGGCCGGCGCCACGAGCCCAGCCACCCCGGGCCACGCGGACAGCGAGGGCGACCGCCCGCCGCCGCACCACCGCCACAAGTGGCTGATCCTGGGGATCTGCTGCATCAGCCTGTTCATGGTGGGCCTCGACACCACCATCGTGAACCTCGCCCTGCCGTCCATCCAGGAGGATCTGGACGCCACGCCCTCGGGGCTCCAGTGGACGGTGGACGCCTACACCGTGGTGCTCGCCAGCCTGCTGATGCTCTCCGGCTCCATGGCCGACCGGTTCGGCAGGCGCAGAACGTTCCAGACCGGGCTGCTGCTGTTCAGCCTGGGGTCGCTGCTGTGCGGGCTGGCCTCCGACACCGGTTCGCTGATCGCCTTCCGGATGGTGCAGGCCATGGGCGGCGCCATGCTCAACCCCGTCGCGGTCTCGATCATCGCCAACACCTTCACCGACCTGAAGGAGCGGGCCAGGGCGATCGGGATGTGGGGCGCGGTCGCGGGCGTCAGCATCGCGCTGGGGCCCGTCGTCGGCGGTGCGCTGGTGGACTCCACCGGCTGGCAGGCCGTCTTCTGGGTCAACCTCCCGGTCGCCGCCCTCGCCCTGGCCCTCACCGCGCTGTTCGTCCCCGAGTCCAAGGCCCCGCGGCCGCGCAGGCTCGATCCGGTGGGGCAGCTGCTGGTGATCGTGGCGCTGGCGACGCTCACGTTCGGCATCATCGAGGGCCCGGTCAAGGGCTGGGACTCGGCGCCCATCGTCGGCTGCTTCACCGTCGCCGTGGCCGCCGCCGTCTCTCTCATCCGCTATGAACTCCGCCGCGTCGAACCGCTGCTGGACGTCCGCTTCTTCCGCAGCCCCTCCTTCAGCGGCGCCATCGCCTCGGCGGTGTGCGGCTTCGCCGCGCTCGCCGGGTTCCTCTTCCTCAACGCCCTGTACCTCCAGGACGTCAAGGAATTCTCCCCGCTGCACACCGGGCTGCTCACGCTGCCGATGGCGGCCATGACCCTGGTCTCCTCGCCGCTCGCGGGCCGTATCGTCGGCGCCCGCGGCCCGCGCGTCCCGATGGTGATCGCCGGTGCCGGTACGGCGGCCTGCGGACTGCTGCTGACCCAGGTGCGGGCGGACACCCCGATCTGGTACCTCGTCATCGCCTACGTGGCGTTCGGCATCGGCTTCGGCATGCTCGACGCCCCGCTCACCTACTCGGCCGTCTCCGGGATGCCGCGCTCCCAGGCGGGGGTGGCCGCCGCGGTCACCTCGACCGGCCGTCAGGTGGGGGCGGCCCTCGGCGTAGCCGTCCTCGGCTCGGTCTCCACCGCCCGGGTGCACGGCCCCTTCAGCTCCGGGTTCCCCGGGGCCAGCCACCTGGGCTGGGCGATCATGGCCGGGTGCGGGCTCGCCATCGTGACGCTGGGCCTGCTCACCACCGGCGCCCTGGCCCACCGCCCGGCGGAGCCCAGCCCCGAACCGGCCCCCGACCAGCCCGCCGAACGCGTGCCGTGACCCCTGCGGCGCCCTCGGCGAGGGCCCCTACCAGCAGGTGACGCCCCCGTCGAC
The DNA here is from genome assembly GCF_055597465.1 of Streptomyces yongxingensis. Classification (NCBI taxonomy): domain Bacteria; kingdom Bacillati; phylum Actinomycetota; class Actinomycetes; order Kitasatosporales; family Streptomycetaceae; genus Streptomyces; species Streptomyces yongxingensis. Next base: position 3,137,782 of record NZ_CM145717.1, on the reverse strand, counting down.
CAGCAGATCCACCCCCGTGACGAAGCTCGCCGCATCGCTCAGCAGGAAAACCGTGGGCCCGACCATCTCGTCCACCGTCGCCATCCGGCCCAGTGGGGTGTCCGCTTCGAACCGCGCGACGCGTTCGGCCACCTCGGCGCGGCGATTCATGGGGGTGGCCGTATAGCCGGGGCTCACGCTGTTGACCCGGATGCCGCGGTCACACCACTCCGTGGCCAGGCTCTTGGTCAGCTGCATCACGGCGGCCTTCGACGCGTTGTAGTGGGCCTGGGTCAGCCCCCGGTTGGCGATGGTGCCCGACATGGAGGCGATGTTGACGATGGAGCCGCCGCCGTTGCGCAGCAGCGCCCGGCCTTCGGCCTGACAGGAGAGGAACACACCGTTCAGGTTCACCTCGATCACCTTGTTCCACTGCTCGACCGGCATGTCCTCGGCCGGGGCGGCGTTGGCGATCCCGGCGGCGTTGACCGCCAGCCGGAGCGGACCCAGTTCGCGTTCGACCCGGGCCACGGCCTCCGCGAGAGCCTCGACCCGCGTCACATCGGCAGGGAGCGCGACCGCTCGTCGCCCGGTCTCCCCGATCGCCTCGGCCGTGCCCGCCAGATCGCTCTGCGGCAGATCGAGGCACCCGACATCGGCCCCCATCTCCGCGAGCCCGATCGCCAGGCGCCGGCCAATGCCGCTGCCGGCTCCCGTGACGAGGGCGACGCTGTCATCGAGTCGGAACGAGGGGACGGCCATGGGCTCCTCCAAGGTTCGGTCGGCCGGTTCCCCGGCGTGTGTCGGCCGGTTTCACGGCGCGTGTCGGTCGGGCCTGCCTGCCAGTCGGCCGGCGACCCCGAGATCGGTGATCAGGACATCGACCCAGCCGCCCAGCAGCGCCGCCCGTATCGCGGCGTACTTGCGGTCTCCGCCGGCCACCCCGATACGGCGCGGGACGGCTCGGTAGACATCCGGGGTGATGCCGATGACGCGGTCGTTGAGATCGCTGTCGAGCAGGGTGCCGTTCTCGTCGAAGAAGTGCAGACAGATATCGCCCACGGCGCCGAGACTGCGCAGCTTCTCCTGGTCGTCGAGGGCGAAGATATTGCCGCTGCGGCGCAGCAGCGGTGAGGGTTCGAGACTGCCGATGCCCACGATCGCGAGGGTGAGGTTCTTCCAGGCCGCGGCCACGCTGCTCACCTTGGGGTCGGCGAGGATCGCGTCCCGGACGGTGGCCCCGGCGACCAGACCCGGGGCCGACATGAAGACCGGTTCCGCCCCGGTCATCTCGGCGAGCCGCCCCATCAGCCGGGTCGCCTGGACCTGGACCTGTGGCTCGCCCACCCCGCCCATCAGCTGGACGACCTCCTCCAGGAACCGCCCGCCGGGCCGGGACCGCATGGCCTCGACGGCCGCCAGCAGTGTGGCGCTCCACGAGGAGATTCCCAGCCGGTCGCCCTCCATGAGCGTCGTCTCCAGATAGACGGCGGCCGCCGCGCCGAGCGCCGGGATGACGGAGTCGGCCTCGCCCTCGACGTCGACCACGACCACATCGCGAAGCCCGTAAGCCGCCGCGATCTCCTCTTCCAGATCGGCGAAGACACCGTCGGGGGGTACCACGATGGTGCGGACGATGCCGAGCTTGGCGGCCTGGGTGAGCAGCCTGGAGACGCGCGCCTGGGAGATGTGCAACTCCTCGGCGATCCGCGGCTGTCGCATGCCCTGCTCGTGGTAGAGGCGGGCGATACGGGTCATCAGCCGCAGTTGCTCGTCGCTGGTCGCCATGCGGGTGGTGCGGCGGGTCATCGGCTGACCGGTCCGGCTGTGGGGATTCATGTCGTCCTTTCAGGCAGGCCCAAGCGCTCGGGCGACGGCGCCCGGGCGAGGGCGAGCCGCCCTGTGCATCATGCCGTGGCGAGACGCATGACCGCGGCGTCGGTGGCCTCGGCCGCCCGAAGGATCCCCCGCGGCCGTCCCCGGCTGAGGACGAGCACACGGTGGGACAGCCCCAGGACCTCGTCGAGGTCGGAGCTGACCACGATGACCGCCATACCGGACCGGGCCAGGTCCGCGATCACCTCGTAGATCGCGGCACGGGCACCGACGTCGATGCCGCGGGTCGGCTCGTCGAGGATGACGACCTTCGGTTTGCGCTCCAGCCACTTGGCGATGACGACTTTCTGCTGATTGCCGCCGGAGAGCGTGCGCACGGGCTGGCCCGCCCGCCCCTTGACGGTCATGACCTGGATGGCGTCGCCGGCCACCGACGCCACCCGCCGCGGGCTCAGCCAGCCCCGGCGGGCGATCCGGTCGAGGTTCGGCAGGGCCACGTTGTCCCCGATCGACAGGTCGAGTACGGCTCCCTGGGCCTTGCGGTCCTCGGGAACCAGCACCATGCCCGCCTCGATGGCGTCGCGGGGTCCGCGCAGCCGCAGCACCCGGCCCTCGACGGCCACCGACCCCCCGGTCACCGGGTCGACACCCGCGATCGCGCGCACCAGTTCGGTACGGCCCGCCCCGACGATCCCCGCGATGCCGAGCACCTCGCCTTCGTGAACCGTGAACGAGACGTCCTGGAAGGAGGCGTTCGCCAGGTCGCGCACCTGGAGCACCTCGCGCGGCCGAGGGGCACCGGTGTCGGGGAAGATGCGCTCGATGCTGCGCCCGACCATTTCCTCCACCAATTGGGTCACGGGCACGTTCGCGGTCGAGTGTGTGGCGACGCACTGTCCGTCGCGCATCACCACCACCCGGTCGCAGATCCGGGCGATCTCCTCCAGCCGGTGGCTGACATAGATGAAGGACATGCCGTCCTTCCGCAGCGCGTCGATCCGTTCGAAGAGGTGATCGGTCTCCTCGCCGCCGAGAGCGGCCGTCGGCTCGTCGAGGATCAGCAGGCGCGCGTCGAGGGTCAGCGCCTTGGCGATCTCGACCTGCTGCTGCTGGGCCACGCGCAGCGTGCGCACCAGCCGGGTGGGGGAGATGTCGAGCCCCAGCCGCCGCAGTTGCTCCCGCGCCCGCCGGTTCATCTCGGCGCGGTCGATCCGACCGCGGCGGCGCAGAAGCCGGCCGAGGAACACGTTCTCGGCCACGGACAGGTCCGGGAGCAGACGCATCTCCTGGTGGATGAGTCCGATGCCGTGCTGGATGGCGTCCCCGGGGGACTTGGGTTCGTAGGGCCGCCCCTGCCAGGTCATCCGGCCGGTGTCGGAGGGGAAGGTGCCCGCGACGATGTTGGACACCGTCGACTTTCCGGCGCCGTTCTCGCCGAGCAGCGCCACCACTTCACCGGGGTGCACGTCCAGGTCGATCCGGTCGAGCGCCTGGGTGGCCCCGAAGCGCTTGGATATCCCCCGTACGGTCAGGCCCTGGGAGGACCCCGCCGCCGGGTGCCGGCCGATGTCCGTCATCGTCGCGTCTCCTCCATGCCGCCGCTCACGGGTGGGTCTTGATGAACTCGGTGGCCTTCTTCTGGTCCTTGCTGGTCAGCAGGAACGCGGGCTGCAGCTGTACGGCCGGGACCTTCTTGCCCTTGATGATGTCCAGGGCGGTGTTCACGGACATCCGGCCCATCTTCCGCGTCTGCTGGACCATCGTGGCGTCGACGGTGCCCTTGCGGACGGCCTTCAGCCCGGCGATGTCCCCGTCGAAGCCGACGATCAGATGCTTCTTGTGCGAACCGGACGCCTTGACGGCCTGGGCGGCGCCCAGCGCCATCGCGTCCGCCTGCCCCCACAGGATGTCGATGCCGGGGTGTGCCTGGAGCATGTCCTGGGCCACCGAGTACGCCTTGTCCTGCGCCCAGTCGGCGGGCTGCTGGGACACCACCTTGATGCCCGGCGCCTTCTTGAGGGCCTCGCCGAAGCCCTTCTGCCGGTCCACCTGCGGGGTGGTGCCGATCTGGCCCTGGAGGATCCCGAGTTGTCCCTTGCCGCCGGACTGCTTGACGACCCAGTCGCCGAGCGTCCGGGCGGCCGCCACGCTGTCGCTGGCGATGAAGGACTTGCCGGGCTGGCCGGGTGGGTTGCGATCGACCGTGACGACCGGGATGTGCGCGCGGTTCGCCGCCTTCACCGGGACGCCGGCGGCTGTGGCGCCCGCCGGGATGTAGATGATGGCGCTCACCTGACGGCTGACGAAGTCCTGGATCTGGTTGACCTGGGTGGCCGCGTCGCCATGGGCGTCGGAGACGACGACCTTGATGCCCTTCTTCTTGGCCTCGGCCGTCACGGACTGCTTGATCTGATTGAAGAAGTCGGCCTGGAGGTTGGCCACGGCCAGGCCGATCGTGACCTGCTTGCCGTCGGCCGTCTTGGCACCGCCGCCGCCCCGCCCGCAGGCGGCCACGCCGACCAGCATGGTGGCCGCGATCCCGGTGGCTATCACTCGTCGCGTTGTCATGGAACTGCTCCTTGGTCGTGCCGGGGTGATCAAAGGGGGAGAGACCGGGGTGGTCAGCGCGTTTCCCGTCGACGGAGGACGTCGAGCATGACGGCCAGCGCGATCACCAGACCGATGACGATCTGCTGGATGAACGGGGACACGCCCAGCAGGTTGAGTCCATTGCGCAGGACTCCGATGATCAGCACGCCGAACAGCGTGCCGCTGACCGAGCCGACACCGCCGCTGAGGCTCGCTCCGCCGATCACCACGGCGGCGATGGTGTCGAGCTCATAGCCGGTACCGGCGCTCGGCTGGGAGGAGTCCAGGCGCATCGTCAGGAACACCCCGGCGAGACCCGCCAACAGTCCGGTCGCGGTGTAGACGAGCACCGTCCGCCGCTTCACGTGGATACCGGCGAGTCGGGCGACCTCGGCGCTGCCGCCGATGGCGTACAGGGCGCGCCCGCCGGACCGGTAACGCATATAGGCCCAGCCGGCCACGTACAGCGCCGCCAGCACGGCGGTCGACGCGGTGAAGATGCCGAGGTACCGGGAGGTGGACAGATTGTCGAACCAGTCGGGGAACCCGACGATCTGCTGTCCGTCCGTGATGACGTTGGCCAGCCCGCGGGCGATCGACATCATCGCCAACGTCGCGATGAAGGGCGGCAGTTTGGTGTACGTGATGCCCAGCCCGTTGGCCAGGCCGCACGCCCCCGCGACGCCGATCGCGGCCATCGCGCTCAGCCACAGCGGCCATCCCTCGTTGTGGGAGAGCCAGCCGACCACCATGGTCGCCAGCGCGAGCACGGCGCCGACCGAGAGATCGATGCCGCCCATGACGATCACGGCGGTCATGCCCAGGGCGAGCAGACCCAGGACGGCGGTCTGGTCGACGATGTTGAGCAGATTGCTCTGGGTGAGGAAGTACGGCGTCGCGATGAAGAAGACGACGCACATGGCGACCAGCCCGAGGGCGGGCCCGCGCGATCCCGTGAGCATGCCCGTCAGCCAGGACGGTAGCCGTATGCGGTGGGTGTCCGGTGGTGCGTCAACAGCTGTCGCGGCGTTGCCGGTCGTGCTCATGGAAATCCTCCGAGTGGCTTTCGGTTGCCGACGTCGGTCGGCGCTAGTTCATGAACATCCCGCCGTCGACGTTGATCGTCTGGCCGGTGATGTACTCCGCCTCCGGTGAGGCGAGGAAGAGCAGCAGATGGGCGATGTCGTCATGGGTTCCGGCGCGCCCGAGCGGGATTCCCGCGATCCACTCGGCCATCAGTTCCCCGGGCTCGTAAGTGCCGAGGAGCCCGCCCCAGACGCGGTCGTTGTAGTCCCACATGTCGCTGCCGACGATGCCGGGGGCGTAGGCGTTCACCGTGATCCGGTCCTTGGCGAGCTCCTTGGCCAGGCTCTGGGTGAGGCCGACGACCCCGAACTTGCTGGCCGCGTAGTGCGGCGTATAGATGAACCCCTGCCGTGCCTGTCCCGAGGCGGCGTTGAGGATGCGCCCGCCGCGGCCGTGCCGGCGCATCGCCGCGGCCGCGGCCTGGGCGCACAGAAAGGTGCCGGTGGTGTTGACCGACAGGACCTTCTGCCAGTCGTCGTGGGTGAGGTCTTCGAGCCGGCTGATGGTGATGACGCCCGCGTTGTTGACCAGGACGTCGAGCCGGCCCCAGGTGTCCTCGGCGAGGGCGAAGGCACGGGCCACGTCCTCGGGCGAGGTCACATCGGCCCGGAGACCGAGGGTCCCGGTGCCGCTTTCGGTGGCCAGGTCCCTTGCCGTGTCCACCACGGAACCGTCCGCGTCGACCATCAGGACGTCGGCGCCCTCCCCGGCGAACCGGGAGGCGATCCCGAGCCCGATCCCGCGCGCGGCTCCTGTGACGACGACGGACCGTCCCGCGTATCTCCCCGTCATGACGTTCCTCCGGTGGTCGAGGGCTCGGGTGCCCGACGAGGGGCGGCGGGCGCCCGCGGCGCGGGTGCCGGTTCGGCGGTCGTCCCGGTGCCGACGGGCGGGGACAGCACGGGGGCGGCCGGGGCGGGGTCGTCCTGCCCGGCGGGCGCTCGGAGACGGGCGCGCCGCACCGCCGCATGCCAGGACGCGAGCCTCCGGGCGCGGGTGGCCTTGTCCTCGACCGGCGTGGAGATCTCGCAGGGCCGGTTCAGCTGGTCCAAGGCGGGCTGGTCCCACACCCCCCGGGTCAGCCCCGCGAGGTGGGCGGCGCCCAGGGCCGACAGATCGCGGGCCAGGGCCCGCTCCACGACGCGCCCGCTGGTGTCGGCCTGCAGCTGCATCAGCACCGGGTTGGAGCTCGCTCCACCGTCGGCGAGCAGCCGGGCCACCGGGCCGGTCTCCCGCTCGACCGCCGCCACCACGTCCTCGACCTGGAACGCGATCGACTCCAGCGCGGCCCGTGCGATATGCCCGGCCTCGGTGCCGAGGGTGATCCCGCTGATCAGGCCGACCGCGTTCTCGTCCCACCACGGGGCGCCCAGACCCCCGAACGCCGGGACAATGGTCACGCCCTCGCTGCTGTCGGCGGCCAGCTCCGCCAGTTCGGACGGGGGACGCCCGAGTAGGCCCGCCAGCCAGTTGACGGTGGCCCCGGTGGAGCGGATGTTGCCTTCCACCGCCCAGGTCGGGCAGCCGCCGGTCTGCCAGGCGACGGTCAGACACAGCCCGGAGGACACCCTGGTCGCGGCGGGTATCACCGCCATCACCGACGAACCGGTTCCGTACGTCGCCTTGACCGTCCCCCGCTGCCAGCCCGCATGGGCGAACAGCGCCGCGTGGGAGTCACCGAGCACGGCGGTCACGGGCACCCCGTCCGGCAGAGGCGCCAGCCCGCGTGTCCCGGGGAACGGGCCCTGTGACGGTACGACCTGTGGCAGCACCTCATGCGGCACGTCGAAGATCCGCGTGAGCCGCTCGTCCCATACGCACCGGCGGACATCGAGCAGTTGGGTGCGGGCGGCGTTGCCGGCCTCGATGAGGTGGGCCCCGCCGAGCTTGAACAGCAGCCACGAGTCGACCGTGCCCAGGCACAGGTCGCCCGCGCGGCTGCGGCGCCGATCGGGGTCGTACCGGTCCAGCAGCCAGGCGGCCTTGGGCGCCGAGAACATCGGGTCCAGCGGCAGACCGCTGACCTCGCGGATCAGCTCCGCGTCGGGCACGGCGCGCAGGAGCGCGGGATCGCCCGCCGTGCGCTTGTCCAGCCAGCCGAGCAGCGGGCTCAGCGGGGCTCCGGTCGCCCGGTCCCACAGCAGCAGCGACTCGCGCTGGGTGCTCAGGCCGATGGTGGCCACGCGTGAGACGTCCTGCCCGTCGAGGCATGCGGCGACGACTCGCCGGCAGCTGTCCCAGATCTCCTCCGCCGACTGTTCGACCCATCCCGGGGCCGGGGTGGCCAGGGCCACCGGGGCGGATCGACGGGCGACGATGTCCCCGTGCCGGTCGACCAGGATCGCCTTGGTCGCGCTGGTGCCCTGGTCGACGGCGAGGACGAGCGGCTCAGCCGTGCTCATGGGACAGCAGCTCCCGGGCGGCGACGGCGATGCCGTCCGCGGTCAGGCCGAAGTGTTCCAGCAGGAAAGAGGTGCTGCCGGTGGGCGCGAACTGCCGCGGCACCCCCAGGATTCGCATGGGGACCGGATGGTTCTGGGCCACCAGGCCGGCCACCGCCGCGCCCAGCCCGCCCGTGGTGGTGGCCTCCTCGGCCGTGATGAGGCCCGTGGTCTCGCGGGCCGCGCGCAGCACCGCTTCCTCGTCCATCGGTTCGACGAAGGTCATGTTCAGCACGCGTACGCCGATGCCCTCGGCGCGCAGCGTCCGGGCCGCGGCCAGCGCACGGGAGACCAGGGTGCCGATGGCCAGCACCGTGATGTCATCACCCTCGGTGAGCTGGATGGCCCGTCCGGGCTCGAAGGGGGCGCCCTCCGGAGTGACGGAGGGGACCTTGAAGCGCGGGATGCGCAGATAGACCGGGCCGTCATGGGCGGCCGCCCAGCGTACGGCGGCGCGGGTCTGGGCCGGATCGGCCGGGACCGCCACGGCCAGATCGGCGATGGCCCGCATCCACGACAGATCCTCGATCGAGTGGTGGGTCGGCCCCAGCTCGCCGTACGCCAGGCCGGGGCTCTGGCCGCACAGCACGACGGGCAGACCGTTGTACGCGGCATCGGTCTTGATCTGCTCGGTGGCCCGGCCGGTGAGGAACGGACCGGCCGCGCTCACGAAGGGAATCAGCCCGCCGTTCGCCAGCCCCGCGCCCACGCCGACGAGGTCCTGCTCGGCTATGCCCACATTGATCAGCCGGTCGGGGTACAGCTCCCGGAAGCGGACGAGGTTGCTCGACCCCACCGAGTCATTGCAGACGGCGACGATCCGCGGGTCCTCGGCGGCCAGGGCGATGAGCTCCTCGGCGAAGGCCCGCCGGCAGTCATGGGTCCGGGTGGCGTTGTCGGGTATCAGATCGGCGGTCATCGGCTCAGCTCTTCCAGTGCGGCGTGGACCTGGCGGGTGTCGGGCACCTTGTGGTGCCACTCCACGCGGTCCTCGATGAACGACACGCCCTTGCCCTTGACGGTGTGGGCCACCACGGCGACCGGCCGGCCCGTCGTGGAGGGCCGCAGGGCGGACAGCAGCTGGGCGTGGTCGTGTCCGTCGGCCTCGCGTACCTCCCACCCGAAACTGGTCCACTTGTCCGCCAGCGGCTCCAGACGCTTGGTGTCCTCGGTGCGGGCGCCCTGCTGGAGGCGGTTGCGGTCGACGATCGCGGTGAGGGAGCCGAGGTCGTAGTGGGCGGCGGTCATCGCCGCCTCCCAGTTGCTGCCCTCCTGCAACTCGCCGTCGCCGAGGACGACATAGGTGCGGTAGGACCGGCCCGAGAGCTTGGCGGCCAGGGCGCAGCCGACCGCGACGGGGAATCCGTGCCCCAGTGGCCCGGTGTTCGTCTCCACACCCGGCACCTTGGTCCGGTTCGGATGGCCGTTGAGCGGGGACAGCGGGGCCATAAACGTGGACAACTCGGACAGGGGGAAGTAGCCGCAGTGGGCGAGCGTGGCGTACAGGGCCGCAGAGCAGTGGCCCTTGCTGAGGATGAATCGGTCGCGGTCCGGTCTGCGGGGCTCGCCGGGGTCCACGTCGAGGACCCGTCCGAAGAGGGTGGCGAGGATGTCGGTGACCGACAGGTCGCCGCCTATGTGGCCGAGTTGGGCCTCGTCGATCATGCGCACCACGCTGCGCCGCACTTCTGTGGCCAGAAGTCGTAGGTCGTGGGTGTCGGCGGGGCTGCCTTCGTCGGCGATACGGCGGCGTCGCGCCCGGAACCGTTCGGCGCCGTCGGGGTCTGGCTTGAGCATCTGAACGTCCTTGGTCGCTGACTTCGGTGAGGTCCGGCAGGTCTGGTGCCGCACCGTCGGGACCACTCAGGAGGCGGTGGGGAGGGTGATTCGGGGAAAGGAGTGAATATTTATTCACTAGTGAATTGTGGTGCCCGCAACGTAAGGCGGGTTTCAGCCATGTGTCAATGGGGTGAACCGGGGTCAGGCGAGAAAGAAGATGACCGGGGGCGGGTGAGAAAGGACTCGCGCGTTCCGCCGCGCTCCGATGCCTTCACCTCGATGACACTGTCCGGCAGCCGCCATGCCACCGGTGGTCGCCGAGCCGTGGTTCGATGAACGCATGATCGATGAATTTCTCACCGGTGATCTCGGCGCGGTGGAGGAGGCGGTCCGCGCGGCGGTCGCCGAGGAGGTCATGCCGCGCTTCCGGCAGCTCGCCGCTCATGAGATCGTCGAGAAGCAGGGCCCGCACGACCTGGTCACCACCGCCGACCGGCAGGCCGAGGAGCGTCTGACCGACGCCCTCACCAAGCTGCTGCCCGGCTCCGTGGTGGTGGGCGAGGAGGCGGTGCACGCCAACCCGGCCGTGCTCACCGCCCTCGGCGGCGACGCGCCCGTCTGGATCGTCGACCCGGTCGACGGCACCCGGCAGTTCGTCCACGGCGACCCCGGCTTCTCGACGCTGGTCACCCTCGCCCACCGGGAAGAGCTCCTCGCGTCCTGGACGTACGCCCCGGTGCTCGACCTGATGGCCATCGCCCGCCGTGGCGGGGGCGCGCTGCTGAACGGCGAGCCGATCCACAGCGGCTCCCCGGAGCCGGGCACGGCCCTCCACGTCGCCATCTCCCACTTCGACTTCACCACCGACGCGGAGAAACGCACCCTGTCGGGCCTGCGGGCGCCGGGGGCCGAGGCGCGACCCTGCGGTTCGGCCGGTCTGGAGTATCTGAACGTGGCCCGGGGGCTGCTCGACGCCGTCGCCTTCACCTGGGAGAACGCCTGGGACCACGCCGCGGGACTGCTGCTGGTCGACGAGGCGGGCGGGGCGCACAGCACACTGGACGGCACGTCGTTCCGGATCAGCGGGGGCAACGCCCTTCCTTTCACGGCGGCCAGGGACGAGGCGGCCGTTCGGCATATCCTGGGCCTGCTGGCCGCCGCCGGCTGATCGTTCCACTGATACCTCGAGGACGAGGGGGAGCCGACGTGCCGTCCATGCTCGACGCGGTCGTTGTGGGTGCCGGACCGAACGGGCTGACCGCGGCCGTCGAACTCGCCCGCCGCGGCTGCGCGGTGGAGGTCTTCGAGGCCGCGGACACCATCGGCGGGGGCTCACGCACCGAAGAGCTGACCCTCCCCGGCTTCCGGCACGACCCCTGCTCCGCCGTGCACCCGCTCGCCATCGGCTCCCCGGCCTTCGACCGGATGCCGCTGGCCCGGTACGGCCTGGAGTGGCTCCACCCCGAGCTGCCGCTGGCCCACCCCTTCCCGGACGGCACGGCCGCGGTGCTGGCCCGATCGGTCGGCGAGACCGCCATGTCGCTTGGCCCCCGCGACGCCGGGACCTACCGCCGGCTGCTGGCCCCCTACCTCGGCCGCTGGGCCACCCTCGCCCCCGATCTGCTGCGCGCCCTCTGGGACGGGGTGCCCCGCGACCCGATCACCTGGGCCCGCTTCGGACTGCACGCGCTCCAGCCGGTCTCGCTGCTCGCCGGTCCGCTCCGGTTCCGCGACGAGAAGGCGCGCGCCCTGTTCGCCGGGCTGGCCGGGCACGCCATCGCGCCCACCAGCGCACCGGCCACCGGCGGCCTCGCCCTGATCTTCGCCGTCGCGGCCCACGAGGTCGGCTGGCCGATCCCGCGCGGTGGCTCCCAGTCGATCGTGGACGCGCTGGGCGCGTACGTGCGCGCACACGGCGGGACGATCCACGTCTCCACCGAGGTCAAGCGGCTCGACGAACTGCCGCCCGCCCGCGCCTACATCTTCGACACCTCGCCGCGCGCCCTGGCCCGCATCGCCGGTCTCGGCAACGCCTACCGCCGCTACCGCTACGGGGCCAGCGCCTTCAAGATCGACTACGCGCTGTCCGGCCCGGTCCCCTGGACCGCGCCCGACGCCCGCCGCGCGGGCACCGTCCATATCGGCCCCACCTCCGGCGAGATCGGCGCGGCGCTCCGGGCCGCCGTCGAGGGCCGCGACCCCTCCGTCCCGTTCCTGATCACCGCCCAGCCCAGCCTCCTGGACCCCTCCCGCGCCCCGGAGGGCAAGCACACCTTCTGGGCGTACGGCCATGTGCCCAGCGGCTGGAAGGGCGACGCCACGGAGGTGATCGAGCGTCAGATCGAGCGCTTCGCCCCCGGTTTCCGCGATCTGGTCCTGGCCCGCGCGGCGGCCGGCCCACCCGAACTCGCCGCCCGCAACGCCAACTACATCGACGGCGACATCGCCTGCGGCGCCTTCGAGGGCGTCCAGGCCGTCATACGACCCAAGCTCGCCCGCGTCCCCTACGCCACCGCCCACCCCGCGGTCTACCTCTGCTCCTCCGCCACCCCACCGGGCCCCGGCGTCCACGGCATGTCGGGCCACCACGCGGCGCGGGCGGTGTGGCGGCGGCTGCGGGCGCGGTAGGCCGTGTTACGTCACGGTTGAGTGGTGGGCCCGACGAGGCGGTCGCCGGACAGCAGCGTGCCTGCTTGCTTGATGTGCCGTAGGACAGGTGAGACTTCCATACTCTGCAGGCCGGGCAGGGCCCCGATGCGCTCCGACGTGAATTCGAAGAGTTCGTCGAGGTCTCGGCAGTGGGCGACGGCATGGACGTTGTAGGGGCCGGAGATGGCCGCCGCGAAAGCGATCTCGGGTTCGCGTGCCAGCGAGCGTCCGACGTTCTTCACCTCTGACGGGTGCACTCGCAGCCACAGGTTGGCCCGCGCGTGATAGCCCAGAGCCGCTGGGGCGATCTCGACGTCGATGTGGACGACGCGTTCCCGAAGCAGGACGCGCAGGCGTCGGGATACGCGGCCCGGGGTGGAGTCCGCCGCTGTGGCGAGGGCGACGAGACTGGCCCGGCCATCCGCGGCGAGCGCGTCAAGTATCTTCTCGTCTTCGGCGGTGAGGTGTACGGGGTCGTCGGTGACGACCGGAGACTCCGTGAACGGGGGGCTGTCGCTCCCGAGCATGGCTTCCTGCTCCGGGGACAGCACGCCGTGGAGCGCGGCCCAGTAGTGGCCGCGGCCTCCCATGAACTGGCGGAGCATGGCGAAGGCACTGATGTCGAGCACCGCCGCGGTGCGCGGAAGCCGTTCGCCGAGCAGCTCTTCCCGCTGGGCTTGATCCCGTGACTGAGTCGCGCATGTGACTTCGGAGCCCGCCGCGCCCAGGGCCACCCAGTTGACATCGTCTCGCTTGGCGAGTGCGCCCGCGATCGCCGCGACGCTGCCGGGCCGGCAGCGTAGTCGTACCAGCCATCTGCTTTGTCCCAGCGCCCCCGGGTTGACCACGCCGGCGACGCGGATGACGCCGTCGGACCGCAGGCGCCGATACCGGCGGTTGATGGTGGCTTCGGTGAGGCCGAGCGCGGCCGCTATCGAGGCGAAGGAGGCTCGCGGGGCGACCTGCAGTGCTCGAATGATTCGCACATCATCGGGTTGTATCGCGACGGATCCAGACACTGACGCACCTGCCATAGCGGGAATCCTACATATCGAGCTGCCTGGATCGCTCCCGCGACAGCACGGCGAGCAGACTTGTCCCGTACCGATCAAGAGCCCCAGCGGTCGCACTCCGGTGTCGCCCCGAGGCGGTCCGGGTCAAGCACGCACGAAGTGAGCTCGCCACGTAAAGGAACGGAGATGACGCCGCATGTCATCGACTGCCACAGGGCAGCACATGCCGACCGCCCTCATCGTCGGGGCGTCGCGCGGCCTCGGCCACGCGATGGCGGCTGAATTCCTCGGCCGAGGCTGGAACGTCATCGGCACGGTCCGCGACACCTCCGCGCGAACGCCCCTGCACGATCTCGCCGACAGTGCCGAGGGCCACGTCAGCATCGAGCATCTAGACATCAACGAGCCCGACCACCTCGCGCCCCTGCACGAACGTCTTGTGGAACGCCGGCTCGACCTGCTCTTCGTCAACGCCGGCACCACGAACAACGAGCAGACACCCATCGGCAAGGTGGCGACAGACGACTTCGTCGAGGTGATGATCACCAACGCTTTGAGCCCGATGCGCGTCATCGAGGCGCTCGAAGACCTGGTGTCCCCCACCGGCCTCATCGGAGCGATGTCGTCCGGACAGGGCAGCATCACGAACAACACGACCGCGGGCCGTGAGGTCTACCGGGGAAGCAAAGCGGCCTTGAACATGTTCATGCGCGGTTTCGCGGCCCGGCAGGCCGAGACACAGCGCGGCTTCGTCCTCCTGGCCCCGGGCTGGATCCGCACCGCGCTCGGGGGGCCGGACGCGCCGTTCACCGTCGAGGAGAGCGTCCCGCTGCTGGTGGACGTCCTGCTGTCCAGACTGGGCACGCCCGGCCTGGCCTATCTGGACCGCTCCGGGCGGACAGTGCCCTGGTGAAGCCCCGCCGAACGCGCGGCAGGGGCCGTCGGCTGCCTCGGCGCGGGACGCCGCCTCAGTGGGGGATGGTGTCGATGACCTCGCGGGCGCCCTGGCGGAGGAGCGCCACCGCGACCGACGTCCCCAGGGTGGCCGGGTCCAGGGGGCCCGCCCATTCGTGGGCGTCCAGGACCGTCTTGCCGTCGGGGCTGAAGACCCGGGCGCGCAGCGAGAGGCGGCCGTCGCGCTCGGCCCTGGCGTAGCCCGCGATGGGGGAGTTGCAGTGGCCCTGGAGCACATGCAGCAGCATGCGCTCCGCGGTGATCTCCTTCCAGACGGCGGCGTCGCCGAGTCCGGCCACGGCCTCGATCGTCTCGGTGTCGTCCTCCCGGCACTGGAGCCCCAGCACCCCGGCCCCGATCGGCGGGCACATGGTGTCCACCGGCAGGATCTCGCTGATCCGGTCCGTACGGCCGATCCGCTCCAGGCCCGAGACGGCCAGCAGCAGCGCGTCGCACTCGCCCGCGTCCAGCTTCTCCAGCCGGCGGTTGGCGTTGCCGCGCATCGGCACGCACTCCAACTGCGGGTGGGTGATGGCGAGCTGGGCGACGCGGCGGACCGAGGAGGTGCCGATCCGGGTCCCCGCGGGCATCTCGTCGAGGGTCAGCCCGCCGGGGTGGATCACGGCGTCGCGGATGTCGTCCCGCTTGAGGTACGCGGCGAAGACCGTGCCCGCGGGCAGCGGACGGTCGGCGGGCACGTCCTTGATGCAGTGCACCGCGAGATCCGCCTCACCCGCCAGCAGCGTGGCGTCCACCTCCTTGGTGAACGCCCCCTTCCCGCCCAGCTTCGACAGATCGCCCATCCACCGGTCGCCGGAGGTGGTGACCGGTACGACCTCCGTACGGATCCCCGGCCGCAGCGCGGCCAGCTCGGTACGGACCCGTTCGACCTGGGCGAGGGCCATGGGGGAGGAGCGGGAGACGATGCGGATCAGTTCAGCGGAACCGGAGTCGGAGGCGGAAGACATGGGTAGAGGATAGGGCGTCCCGGACCCGCCCCGAGCCACGCCCCCGGCAGCTATGCCGTAGATCTCAGCCGTCCGCCCGGGGCTCGAGGGGGAAACCCTCGGCGACCATGGCCGCGAGATCGAAGTACGCCTCCTGGCTCTTCGGCCGCATCATCTCCAGGTCCACTTCGGCGCCCACCGCGAGATGTTCGTCGAACGGCACGACGACCACACCGCGGCAGCGGGTCTCGAAGTGCGACACGATGTCCTCGACCTTGATCATCTTGCCGGTCTCCCGCACCTCCGAGATGACCGTGACGCTGCGGGAGACCAGATCGGCGTAGCCGTGCGCGGCCAGCCAGTCCAGCGTGGTGCTCGCGCTGCTCGCACCGTCCACCGAGGGGGTCGAGACGACGACCAGCTGGTCGGCGAGGTCCAGGACACCGCGCATGGCGCTGTAGAGCAGACCGGTGCCGGTGTCGGTGAGGATGATCGGATACTGCCGGCCGAGCACGTCCATGGCCCGGCGGTAGTCCTGGTCGCCGAAGGTCGTGGAGACCGCCGGATCCACGTCGTTGGCGAGGATCTCCAGCCCCGACGGCGCCTGTGAGGTGAACCGCCGGATGTCCATGTAGCTGTGGAGATACGGGATCGCGTTGACCAGGTCGCGGATGGTCGCGGCGGTCTCGCGCCGCACCCGGCGGCCGAGGGTGCCCGCGTCGGGGTTGGCGTCGATCGCGAGGATCCTGTCCGGGCGCAGCGCGGCGAGGGTGGAGCCGAGGGCGGCGGTCGTCGTGGTCTTGCCCACACCGCCCTTGAGGCTGATCACCGCGATGCGGTAGCAGGAGAGCACCGGCGTACGGATCAGCTCCTGCTTGCGCTGCCGCTCCGCCTCGTCTCTCCGGCCGCCGAACCTGAACAGGGAGGCGAGCTGCGCTCTTCTGCGCTTCTGCGGCCTGCCGCGCATCAGCCGGTCGGACGACAGCTCGACCGACGCGGAGTACCCGAGCGAGGAGCCCGTCACCGACGGCGTCTGAGCGGGCGGGGCGCCGGTGGGCCAAGCGGGCGGGGGGGGCGGGAAGGCCGCGGGCTCATGCGGTGGGAGCTGGTGGCCGCAGTGCCCGCAGTAGCGGTTGTACGGCGGCGCGGCCGCCCCGCAGTCGGGGCAGTGGTCGGTCCGCGAGGCTAGCAGGGGAACGCGGAGATCCGTGCCGCAAGAGCCACAGAAGCGGTCGTCCTGCTCCAGCGGACTGCCGCAGGACGGGCAGATGGCCCAGTGCGGCGGCTGCCATGCTTCCGTGTCCTGCCGCTCCCCCGGGCCGTCCCCGGCCGGCTCGGGAAAGGGAAAGAGGGCCGCGAAAGCGTCCCCGGTCTCCAAGGTCTCCCTGTTTTCCGGGTTCTCCCGGAAATCCGGGGCTCCCGGGGGCGCCGCCGCGACGAACCCCAGGTCTGCCGCCCAGCTTTCGACGTCGTCCGGGGGCCTCGGCCCCACCGGGAGCTCCACCACCGACGGCGGGGGCGGGGGTGGCGGAAGCGTGGGGGCGCCGAACCGCGCCGCCAGGCGGGATCCCACCTCGGCGAAGGCCCGCGCCCCGGCGGGAAGGCTGTCGGGGCCGTCCGGATGGGCCAGCCACGCGGGGAAGTCCGGTGCACGGCCAGCCAGTTGCTCCAGTTTCTGCCCGATGTGCCGCCCGGTGCCGATGAGTTCGGCCGTCGGCACGGCGTCCAGCAGGGCATCCCGCGCCGTCTCCGTGAAGTCGAAGACACGGTGCTGCGGCAGCGGCTCATCCGCCGGTGGCCCCGCCGCGACCGGCCGCATCAGCCCGCCCAGAAAGACCTCGGCGAGGTGAGCGGTCTCCGCCTGCCAGGGGACGGCGGCCTGCACCAGCCGCATGACCGGCACGGACACGGGGGCGACGGCGGCGAGGTGCGCGGCGAGGCGGTAGGCATCCGGAGAGGCCGCGTCACGGAAGCGCTGGACGGCGCCGAGCCCGTCGGCGGGCGCCGCTCCGCCCTCACGGGCCGGTTCCGGACGGCACAGAAGGGACATCAGCGCGCTTCCGCCCGGGGAGGCCACGAGCCGCGCCCAGGCGGTCATCGACGTGGGATCCGGTTCGATGACCGGCACCGGAATGCCGTCGAACGGGGCCAGGTCCGCCGGGAGCACGGGGTCGCTGACCCTCCACTCGGTGTTCGGCGCGCCGCTCTGCCGGGTCGTCACCTGCCACCGCTGCGCCCGGATGCCGGAGCCGTCCCACATCCGGCGCGGCAGCGCGTGCAGGATGGCGGTGGGCCCGCACCGCGCCCACCGCAGCACCGCCGCGTGCTTGCGGCCGTCCCGCCAGGCCGGACCCATGCCGTCGCTCAACACCAGGACTAGCGTCTGACCGGACGGATCGGCGAGCGTCTGCGACGGCCTCGCGGCCGACGACGGATCGAAGGGGCGGGCGCTCAGCTCGGGCGGGCCGGCGGGGCCGCGGGAGTGCAGCCCGTACGTCCGTACCACCCGGAAGGCGCCGAGCCGCTCCATCATCGCGCGGATCTCCGTGGCCAGCCGTTGCCAGAGCAGCATCGACATGCCGTCGTCGATGACCAGCGCCAGATCCAGCCAGCGCTCGCGGGCGGGGCGCAGGGCGACGTCCGGCAGACCGGTCTCGGCGAGCGCCGCCACCGTCGCGTCCACATCCAGCTCCCGCTTGGAGACGCTGGGCCGGTGTTGCTTGAGCGGGCGCAGCGCCCGGCCGATCCGCAGCTCGGCGCGGAGCGCCTTGCCCTCCGGGACGCGCAGCGGCAGCGCGCCGGCCGTATCCGGGGCGCGCCGGTCCGCCGGGCGGGAGCGGTTCGGCGCGGCGTGCAGCGGGCCCGCGGGCCCCGCGGCCGGCGCCGACGGCGGGCCCAGGGCGCCGCGGGACGCCGACGGGGCGAGGAGGTAGTCCCCGTCCGCGTCCGCCTCCTCCTCCGCCGGGGCGTCGGGCGGCGCGGCAACCGGCGGCCGGGTCAGGCAGCGCAGTACCGGCGCGTCCTCGGCCCCGGCGGGCAGTCGCCCCGCCAGCCACAGCGCGTCCAGCAGCTCTTCCTGCGCCAGCGGGACGCCGCTGTCCGCGAGGACCGCGAGCAGCGCGCCCAGGTCCTCGCCGAGCTGGCCGACGTCCCTGGCCATCGGACTACACCGCCCCGGTCAGCCGGTGCAGCACGGCGTCCAGCAGCCCGTCCGCGTCCAGGTCCACGCCTCCCGCGCGGAGGAAGACCGCGTTCAGCAACTGGTCGGTGGCCAGTTCGCCCGGGGCGCGCCGGCGCAGGAACGCCTGGAGCAGATCGTCCACCTCGTGCAGCGCGTCCTCGCCGAGGTGCGCGGTGACGATCGCACGCAGCCGGTGCTCGTCCGGCGGCGGCAGCTCCAGCCGCACGCAGCGGCGCAGAAACGCGGGCGGGAAGTCGCGCTCGCCGTTGCTGGTGATGACGACGACGGGGAACTCCTTACAGCGTACCCGGCCGCGCACCACGACCGTCTTCTCCTCGATCCGCAGCGTCGGAACGCGCACGTCGGGCTGTTCGTCGGAGAGCCGCGACAGCTCGGGGATCTCGAACTCGCCCTCCTCGAAGATCGTCAGCAGATCGTTGGGCAGATCCACATCGCCCTTGTCGAGCTCGTCGATGAGCAGCACCCGGGGCCGCGACCGGGGCACCAGGGCGGTGCCGAGCGGGCCGAGCCGCATGAAGGAGCCGATGTCCGGCTCGGGGCGGCCCTGATCCCTGCTCATGGTCGTCTCACGCAGCCGGCCGACCGCGTCGTAGCGGTAGAGCGCGTCCTGCACGGTGGAGCGGCTGTTGACCGGCCAGCGGAGCACCTCGCCGAGGCCCAGCTCATGCGCCACCGCCTGGGCCAGCGACGACTTGCCCGTGCCGGGCTGGCCGGTCACCAACAGGGGGCGGCGCAGATGGAGCGCGGCGTTCACGATGTCGGCGTGGGCCGGTGAGATCAGATACGGCGGAGGTTCGCCCCCGTCGGTCCCCGGACGCGCGGTGCCGCCGAACCGCCGCCAGGGCGGGGCCGACGGCAGCGGAGTCGCGCGCGCCACGCCGTCCCCGCGGAAGAGCCGCCATTCCGCCGGCTCGGCCGGGGGCGGGTCCTGCCGCGCCGGCGGGGCGGGGGACGGCGACGGCCCGGAGTTCTGCTGGTACCAGGAGGGAGGCGAGAAATCGATGGAGAACTCCTCCGCGGGGGGAGCGGGTCCGTCCGGTGGAGGGGCGAAGCCGTCATCGCCCGGGACGCCGTCCCGGTTGCCGTCGCCGTCGCGTGCCGTCATGCGACCTCCATCGCGCTGTCGTCGGTGTTCATCACGGCTCCGTCGGGTCGGCCAATTCCAGCTGCGGCAGTTCACGACCCGGCTCGGCCCAGGCCAGCACCGGACGCCCCGGGGAGCCCTGCGGGCGGCCGAGCGTCCGGGCGCGGTAGGCGCGCACCGTCTCGGGGAGGCGGCCCGGCGGGGTGCCCGCGACCGCCCGCACGGCAGGGGAGCCGGACTCCCCGGCCTTGTCCCGGTCCCAGACCACGACCGGCACCCCCATCGCCAGACACAGCTGCACGATCTCCATGCGGACATCGGCCGGGACGCCGTCCACGGTGGCCAGCGGGGCGTCCAGGTGGTCCATGAGCAGCCCGTACACCCCGTTCTTGCCGCCCGTGGAGCGGTCGATGTGCACGGCGCCCCCGTCGTCCAGCCGCTCCCAGCGGTGGCGCCGCGCCGCCTTGAAGCGCTCACCCCGCAGCAGCTCCGGGCAGTTGACGACCAGCGGATACTCCGCGCCCAGCACTCCGGGGAGCAGCCCGGCCGGACCCGGCCACTCCCACTGGTCGACCGGGACCTCCAGCCCCTCACGGTCCACGATGAGTTCGATGACCGGGCGGATGCCCGCCGGGAGCGCCCGGTGCAGCGGTTCGATCACGGTCAGGATGTCCTCGGCCGCCTGCGCCGCGCTGCGGGGCCTGTCGCCGCCGTCCGAGACGCGCCGCGGCCCGGCCCCCTCGTCACACCACAGCCGCAGGCGGTAGTGGTGGGTGCCGTCGTGGTCGGGGTGGGCGGTGAGCCATACGAGCACCCGGGGCGCCGCCATGGGTGCCCGCTGCCGCTCCGCCCACTCATGGGCGTCCGCCCGGCGCTCCGCCAGGGCCGCCTCGTGGACCCCGAGGCGGGCGGCGACCGCCGTGCTCCAGCGGCGCAGCCCGTCGCGCGGCCCGGACGGGCTCAGGGCCGCCACATAGGCGGCCACGCGCAGCAGCCCGGGGACGACCGAGGTGCCCTCCGGGACCGGGCGACTGTCCCCGCGCAGCCCCTCCAGATACTCGACGAGCGCCGTGATCCGCGCCATGCGGACGGTGGCGTCCGGACTGCCCCAGTCGGCTCCGGCCAGCAGCGCCCCGGGCAGCTCGGCGACCGGCAGCGCGGCCCGTATGACCGAGGGGAAGCGGGCCGCCGTCGCCGCGGGCACCTGCCCGAGCAGTGCCAGCAACTCGTCCAGCTCGGTGGGGGAGAGCAGCCGTGGCACGCCCGACATCCGCCCCGCCGCCAGGAGTTCGGCGACCGCGCCCGGGGCGGCGGGATGCAGCACCTCGGTGAGGGCGGGCAGCGCGCGTCCGTCGGTCGTGAGCAACCGCGCGAACTCATCGACCGACGGCGCGGATCCGTCCGCCCGGTGATGGTGCCCGCACCGCCCGGCGACGGCGCGCGCGCAGTCGGCCCGCCGGACCGGGTCCGCCAGCGCCCGGCCGAGCACGGCGGCCAGCGCCCGGTGGGCCGGGTCGACGGCCCTGCCGTCCACCGGCGCCGGCTCGTCGAGGACGTGCTCGGCCCCCGCGCGGGCCAGCTCGGCCCGGATCCGCTGCCAGGGGATGCCCCAGCTGCGGCGGGCGACATGCTCCGGGGAGTACGAGAGCGGGGTGCCGTATCGCGGGTGGCGCGGCGGAGTGAGGGCGGCCGCCACCAGGCCGACCACCGCGCCCGCGTCCCCCGACCACAGCGGCCCTCCGCTGTAGCCGTGATCGATGGCGACCCCGGTCAGCCCCTCGCCGTCCACATAGCCGATCCGGCCGTCGCACGAGGTCACCCGAGCGGTGGCGACGGTGGCGTGCAGCCCGCTGCCGTGCCACGCGCGGACGAACTGCCCCTCCGCCATGGCCTGCCAGCGCGGCGGCCGCACATCGCGGGGGAGGGGCTCGACGAACTCGAGCACGGCCAGGTCGCCGTCCCACTCCACACCGTTCGCCGCGCCGGGCGGTATCCACACCGCCAGCCGGGCCGTGCACGCGTGCGGCTCGCCGTCCGGGCCGTGCACCAGCACCTTCAGGGTCTCCTGCGCCGGGCGCTCGGCGCAGATCGTGTTCTCCTTCCCGAGCGCGCAGTTGATAACGTGCGCGCAGGTCAGAAAGCGGGCGCGGGGCAGCAGCACACCGGAGCCGACCGCCTCGCGGTCGGACTGGCTCAGCACCGACACCGTGGCTGGACGCTGCCCGGTGGACCGGACGGGGAGAAACCAATCCATCGATCAGGCCGTACGCGAACCCGATAGCTGCCAGGTAGCCGAAATGGTCATGCTCGCCTGGCCGTTCGCCCCGACGATGCCCAGCTTCAGGTCCTGCCCGACCTGCACCCCGAACTGCACCTGGATCTCATCGGGCGGATTCGGCGCGGCGGAGATGGCGTTGTGCACCTCCTGCAACAGCGGCCCCAGCGGCCGCAATACGGCCTGCAGCCCTTCGACGGCCAGCGCCGCCGCGCCCCTGGGCGCCCGCCCCACCGGCGTCACACCCCCGATACCCCCGGGCATCGCGGGCCCTTTCCCGCCCTCGCCCGAGCCGTTGGGAGGCGCCGGGGCGGAAGCGGTGGCCACCGGGGTCAGCTCCAGGCGCACGGGGGTGCCATCGGGCAGGGGAAACTCCGCGTAGTCCGTCACACCCCCATCATGCCCACCTACAAGCCGCTGGTCTCCCCTTTTGCGGCAACATCCCACGTGGGGGCCACGCGCACGGCGCGGCACATCGATGTCGGATTCCCGCGAGCCTGTCCCCACCCCGCTGGCGGATGCTGGACCCATGCACACCGACACCGACCGGTGCCTCCGCGCCGCACAGGCCAAGGACGCCCGCTTCGACGGGTGGTTCTTCATCGCCGTCGTGACCACCGGGATCTACTGCCGGCCGAGCTGCCCGGTGGTCGGGCCCAAGCCCGAGAACATGCGGTTCTACCCCAGCGCGGCGGCCGCCCAGCAGGCCGGGTTCCGGGCATGCAAGCGGTGCCGTCCGGACGCCAGCCCCGGCTCGCCGCAGTGGAACGAGCGGGCGGATCTGGTGGCCCGCGCCATGCGGCTGATCGCCGACGGCGTGGTGGACCGGGACGGGGTGCCGGGCCTGGCGGCCCGGCTGGGATACAGCACCCGGCAGATCGAGCGGCAGCTGCTCGCCGAGCTCGGCGCGGGCCCGCTCGCGCTCGCCAGGGCCCAGCGGGCGCAGACCGCGCGGCTGCTGATCGAGACCAGCGCGCTGCCGATGGCGGACATCGCCTTCGCGGCCGGGTTCGCCAGCGTCCGCGCGTTCAACGAGACCGTACGGGAGATCTTCGCGCTCTCCCCGACCGAGCTGCGGCAGCGGGCGCGGCGCGGGCCGTGCACCAGCGTGCCGGGGGCACTCACGCTGCGGCTGCCGTTCCGGGCGCCGCTGTGCCCGGACAACCTCTTCGGCCACCTCGCCGCCACCGCCGTCCCCGGTGTCGAGGAGTGGCGCGACGGCGCGTACCGGCGGACGCTGCGGCTGCCGTACGGGCCAGGGGTGGTCACCCTCAGCCCGCGCCCGGACCACATCGCCTGCCAGCTCTCCCTCGCCGACCTGCGCGACCTGGCCGGGGCGATCAGCCGCTGCCGGCGGCTGCTGGACCTCGACGCGGACCCGGCCGCCGTGGACGACCTGCTGCGTACGGACCTTCAGCTGGCCCCGCTGGTCGACAAGGCCCCGGGGCGGCGGGTGCCGCGCGCGGTGGACGCGGACGAGTTCGCGGTGCGCGCGGTGCTCGGCCAGCAGGTGTCCACGGCGGCCGCCCGCACCCACGCCGGGCGCCTGGTGGCGGCGCACGGCGAGCCCGTGGAGGACCCGGCGGGCGGCCTGACCCACCTCTTCCCGTCCGTCCAGGCCCTCGCCGGGCTGGACCCCGAGAAGCTGGCCATGCCCCGCACCCGCCGCGCCACCCTCACCGGGCTGGTCGGCGCGCTCGCCGAGGGCCGGGTCGCGCTCGGCGTCGGCAGCGACTGGGACGAGGCCCGCGCGAGCCTCGGCGCGCTGCCGGGGCTCGGCCCCTGGACCGTCGAGGTGATCGCGATGCGCGCCCTCGGCGACCCGGACGCCTTCCTCCCGACCGACCTCGGAGTGCGCCGCGCCGCCGCCGATCTGGGCCTGCCCGCCACGCCCGGCGCCCTCACCCGCCACTCGACCCGCTGGCGCCCCTGGCGCGCCTACGCCGTCCAATACCTATGGGCCACGGACGCGGCTCACGCCATCAACCGCCTACCTGCGGCATGACCGTTCGTGGGCAATCGTCGCGCGGGACGATTGCCCGCTAAGCCGCCCGACCCGCACCCCACGCATCACCCAGACACCGCCGAGGAACACCATGAGCCGCACCCACACCACCATCGACAGCCCCTACGGCCCCCTCACCCTCGTGGCCACCGGCACCGACCTCTCCGGCCTCTACATGGTCGAGCAGCGCCACCGCCCACCCGAGGAGACCTTCGGCAGCCCCGGCGACCCGGCCGACGCCCCCTTCGCCGAGACCGTCCGCCAGCTCACGGCCTACTTCGCGGGCGAGCTGACCGAGTTCGACCTGCCGCTGCACCTGGACGGCACGCCCTTCCAGCGCCGCGTCTGGGCCGAGCTGCGGGCCATCCCGTACGGCGAGACCTGGTCGTACGGCCGGCTGGCCGACCGCATCGGACAGCCGGCCGCCTCCCGCGCGGTGGGCCTGGCCAACGGCAAGAACCCGGTCGGCATCATCGTCCCCTGCCACCGCGTCGTCGGCTCGACCGGCAGCCTCACCGGCTACGGCGGTGGCCTGGACCGCAAGCGGCGGCTGCTGGAGTTCGAGGCGCGGCAGGAACTGCCCGGCCTCTTCTGACGCGGAACGGGGGCGATCAGCCCCCGTCACCCACCGCGATGCGATCCAGCAGAGCAGGCAGAGCCGTACTGATGGGCTCGCGAACGACCTCCTCCGCGAGCTCGTCGTACGGCGTCGGCTCCGCATTGACGATGATCAGCCGGGCACCGTGCTCGGCGGCCAGCCCGGCGAGCGAGGCCGCGGGCTGAACCTGGAGGCTGGTGCCGACCGCGATGAAGATCTCGCACGCCTGCGCCACCGCGACCGCTTCCGTCAGCACGTCCGGATCGAGGTTCTCCCCGAACATCACCGTGGCCGACTTCAGGATCCCGCCGCACTCCCGGCACGCGGGATCCGCCTCACCCGCCGCGACCCGCTCCAGCGCCTCGTCCATCCCGGACCGCGCCTCGCAGTGGGTGCACCGCACGGCCCGCGCGGTGCCGTGCAGTTCCAGCACCTTGCGCGCGGGCATCCCGGCGATCTGGTGCAGCCCGTCCACGTTCTGGGTGATCACCCGCACCGGCACCCCCGAGCGCTCCAGCCGGGCGACGGCCTCGTGCGCCCCGTTGGGCCGGGCGTGCAGCGCCTCGCTGTCGCGCCGCATCTGCCAGGAGCGGCGCCGGATCTCGGGGTCGGTCATGTAGTACTCGTACGTCACGAGCTTCTCGGCCTCGGGGTCCTGCCGCCACAGCCCCCGCGGACCGCGATAGTCGGGGATCCCGGAGTCGGTGGAGATGCCCGCCCCGCTCAGGATCGCCACCAGCGGCCGGTGCGTCGTCTCGCTGCTCATGCGGCGAGCGTACGCACGCCGCGCGGCCGACGGCGAGCGCGTTTCCCCGTGGGGTTCACCCTCTCGGCGGGGAATCACCGATCCCTGTGACTCCGCGTGGTCGGACCGTCCTGCGCCGCGGCTTCTTGACCGGGCCGAGAGGAATGGCGGGGGTGGCGATGGCGGACCCGACGGACGAGGCCGCGGGCGATGGCGCGGTGGATCCGTTCCGACTCGAAGGACACCACGCGGCCCGGCCTCACCCTGGGCCGGGCCGACTGGGCCCGCTTCGTGCGGTACGTCACCGACGCGTCGTGAGCGCCGACTTCAGGTAGTCCTCCACGCGCGCAACGGGTCGACCGAGAACATCGGCAAGCGTGGGGTCGACCGGCGCGAAGTCGCCGTCGCGGCCGGCGGCGAAGAGGCCGACGAGCAGGTCGGCCGACGACTCGGGCACGCCATGGGTGACCAACCGCGCCCGGTAGTCGTCGTCGGAGACGACCACCCGGCGGATCGGTCGGCCCGTCAGCCGCGTGAGGATCTCCGCGATTCCGGCCATGTCGATCACCTCAGGGCCGGTGAGCGCGGGGCTCAGGCCGTCGAGGACCTCGCCGGTGAGGGCGAGGGCCGCCGCGTCGGCGAGGTCGGCATGGGCGGTCCAGGCGACCGGCCCGTCCTCCGGCACGGCCAGGACGCCCGTCTCCAGCGCGCCCCTGACCAGCTCCACGGCCGATGACATGTAGAAGCCGTTGCGCAGCGAGGTGAAGGGGACACCGGACTGCCGGAGCGCCTCCTCGGTGGCGGCGTGGTCGGGCATCGGGGCGAACGGGGAGGACGGGTTCGCGCCCATGTGGCTCGTGTAGAGGATCCGCTTCGCCCCGGCCGCCGCCGCGGCCGCGATGGCCGTGCGGTGGCCCCGGACGGCGACCTCGCCCGTGGTGCTCGTCGAGACGATCAGAACCTTCGAGGCGCCCTCGAAGGCGTGGGGGAGGGTGTCCGGGTCGGCGAAGTCGCCCCGGCGGACGCGCACGCCCCGCGCGCCGAGGTCCCGCGCCGCCTCCACGTCGCGCACGCTGACGCCGATCTCCTCGGCGGGGACGGCTTCCAGCAGCCGCTCGGCGACCATCCGGCCGAGCTGCCCATTGGCTCCGGTAACGATGATCACGGTGACCTCCTCTGCGTGTTTCCAGCGATATCGCCGTCAACGTATCACCGGAAACGAAAGGTCGCTAACGAGATCCTGTTATCGTTGGAACCATGGAGAGGGAGGGCGTCACCGCGCCGGACGCACACCACGACGCGAGCCGCGAGGCAAACCGCGAGGCAAACGGCGACCGTGACGGGAACCGCGATGGGAACCGCGACCGCATCGTCGCGGCCGCCGCCCGGCTGCTGTCCGACGGCGGCCCCGACGCGGTCTCGACCCGCGCGGTGAGCTCCGCGGCCGGGGTGCAGCCGCCGACCATCTACCGGCTCTTCGGCGACAAACAGGGCCTGCTCGACGCGGTCGTCGCGTACGGCTTCACGGAGTACCTGAGCAGCAAGACCGCCCAGGAACCCACGGACGACCCGGTCGAGGACCTGCGCGCCGGCTGGGACCTCCACATCGGCCTCGGCCTGGCCAACCCGGCGCTGTACTCGCTGATGTACGGCGGGCACCGCCCCGGGGTGTCCTCACCGGCCGCCGTCGCCGCCTTCGAGATGCTCGCCCGGCTCATCCGGCGCATCGCAGAGGCGGGGCGGCTCGCCATCCCCGAGGAGCGCGCCGCGGCGCTCGTCCACGCGGCCGGCTGCGGTACAACGTTCACGCTCATCGCCACGCCCGAGGACCGCCGCGATCCGGAGCTGTCCCGTACCGCCCGTGAGGCGGCCATCGCGGCGATCACCACGGACGCGCCCGCCGCCGCCGAGCCCGGACCCGTCGCGGCCGCCGTCACCCTGCGTGCCGCGCTGCCCCGGACGGACGCGCTGACCGCGCCCGAGCGCGGCCTCCTGCGGGAGTGGCTGGACCGGATCGCCGATCCGGCCCCCATCGTCGGCGAGCGGACCGAAACCCCCTAGCCCGAGACCGCCTGGCCCGCGACCGCCAGCCGGTGCGTACGCGCCGCGAGGTCGCTGACGCGGGCCCCGTCGAAGCCGAAGACGGCGCTGCGCACCCGGTCCTCAAGCGGCTCGGTCCACTGTGGCGGGATGGCCGCCGCGCCGCACAGCACCCCCGCGACCGATCCGGCCGTGGCGCCGTTGGAGTCGGTGTCCAGGCCGCCGCGTACCGTCAGGGCGATCGTCGTCGTGAAGTCGCCCGCGCCGTAGAGCAGCCCGGCCGTGAGGACGGCGGCGTTGGGGACCACATGGATCCAGGGCAGCCCGGTGGTCTCCCGCTCCAACTGGGCGAGCGCGTCCGCCCACGTCACGCCCGCGTCGTGCAGCGATGCGATCCGGCGCACCGTACGGGCCAGGCGGCAGCGCGGCGGGATCCGGTCCAGGGCGCTCTCGACGGCGGCGCGCGGACCGTCCGCCGTGAACGCGGCCGCGATCAGCGCGGCCGCCCACATCGCCCCGTACACCCCGTTGCCCGTGTGGGAGAGGACGGCGTCGCGGCGGGCCATCGCGGCGGCGCGCCGCGGATCGCCGGGGTTGACCCAGCCGTGGATATCGGCGCGGATCAGGGCGCCGATCCACTCCTGGTAGGGGTTGTCGAGGGTCGCGCTGAGCGGTGGCTTCACCCCGGCCGTGAGATTGCGGTAGGCGACCCGCTCGGCGGTGAAGGTCTGCAGATACGGCAGCCGCAACAGCCACACCTCGCCGACCTGCTCGGTGCTGAAGTCGGGGCCGTGGGTCTCGAGGAGGTGCAGGCCGAGAACGGAGTAGTCCACGTCGTCGTCGCGGCAACTGCCGTGGATCCGGCCGCGGACGCAACTCTGCCACTCGGGGCGCAGCTCGAACTCCACCGGGTCGGGCGGCGGCTCCAGCGCGGGGAGGTAGTCGGTCAGCGGGAGGGCGTCGGCGCGGCGCAGATACCGGTCGATGCGGTCGCGGGTCCAATGGTCGCCGTTCTCGACGGGTTTGCCGAGCATGTTCCCGGCGATCCGGCCGAGCCAGCCACCGAGGATCCGGTCCGCGAGTGCGCTCCCGCTGAGGGCCATGGGTCAGGTGTACCCATCTGAGGTGGGTGTACCGGTGCGGCCGCGCCGGATAGGGTCACAGCGGCGCGACCGCCTGTGCGAATGCGAGGGGTTACGAAGGTGACGGACGCTTCGACGGAGGCTTCGGAGGACTCGGCGGCTTCGGAGACGGAAGCCACGGCAGGGACGGGGAGCGGAACCGGAACTGGAACCGAGACCGGGACCAGGACATGGGCGCAGGGGCAGGCGACGCCCCCCAAGCGCGTGCTGATCGCCGCGGACAAGTTCAAGGGCTCGCTCACGGCGGTGGAGGTCGCCGAGCGCGTCACGGCGGGCCTGCGCCGCGGCGCGCCCCGGGGCGGCGAGGGCCTGCGGATCGCGGCGCTGCCCGTCGCCGACGGCGGGGACGGCACGGTGGACGCGGCGGTCGCGGCCGGGTTCGAACGGCGCGAGGCGCGGGTCACCGGGCCGCTGGGCGCGCCGGTGACGGCGGCGTACGCGCTGCGCGGGTCCACGGCCGTGGTGGAGATGGCCGAGGCGTCCGGGCTGCGCCATCTGCCGAACGGGGTGTTCGCGCCGCTCACCGCGACCACGTACGGCAGCGGGGAGCTGCTGCGCGCGGCGCTGGACGCGGGCGCCCGCACGATCGTCTTCGGCGTCGGTGGCAGCGCCACGACGGACGGCGGCGCGGGGATGCTCAGCGCGCTGGGCGCGCGCTTCCTGCGGGAGGACGGTAGCCCTGTCGCGCCGGGCGGGGGCCCGCTGCGCGACCTCGCCACGGCCGATCTGTCCGGCCTCGACCCGCGCCTCGCCGCGACCGAGACCGTGCTGGCCAGCGATGTCGACAATCCGTTGACCGGGCCGAAGGGCGCGGCGGCGGTCTACGGCCCGCAGAAGGGCGCGGGCGAGGACGATGTGGCGGCCCTGGACGCCGCCCTCGCCCACTACGTACGCGTCCTGGAGCGCGCGGTCGGGTCGGCGGCCGCCGAGTACGCCCTCGCGCCCGGCGCGGGCGCGGCGGGCGGCATCGGCTTCGGCGCGCTCGTCGGCCTGGGCGCGACCTTCCGCCCCGGCATCGAGGTGATGCTCGACGTCCTCGGTTTCCCCGCCGCGCTGGAGGGCGCGGACCTGGTGATCACGGGGGAGGGCTCGCTGGACGAGCAGACCCTCCACGGCAAGGCCCCGGCAGGCGTCGCGGCGGCGGCCCGCGCGCGGGGCATCGAGGTGGTCGCGGTCTGCGGCCGCCTGGCCCTGGCCCCCGCGGCCCTGGGCAACGCGGGCATCCGCCGCGCCTACGCCCTCACCGACCTGGAACCGGACCCGGCCCGCTGCATCGCCGAGGCCGGCCCCCTCCTGGAACGCACCGCGGAACGCCTGGCGGCGGACTTCCTCGGCTGACTTCGGCGCATCTCCCGAATTCGGGTACGGGTACGGGTACGGGTATCGGATGCGTACCCGTACCCTGGTGTGACCCACGACCTGCCTGCCGCCTTGGCGGTGGCACGCGACGCCGCCGGATGGGCGGCCGCCCACACCGCGTACGTGGCCCAGCCGACCCCTGAGCGCCCTGCCGGGGCGGTGGTCGCGACGGCCGCGGCGGACGGGTGGAAGGGACAGCCGGTGCGGATCCTCGACGTGGGGCCGTGACCCCGGCTGTGTAACCCGAAAACGCCGTGGGGCCCGAGCGGGAAGCTCGGGCCCCACGGCGTTCCGTCGAAGGACGGGCGGCCTTACGGCCGCTACGGCAGCTGCGCTGCCCTCGCCTCGCGGCGGTTGTCGCGGAACGCGTTCACCCGGCGGGCCGTGGCGAAGAGGGGGATCACCGCGCCCATGACGACCTGCAGGGCGCAGGCCGACTGGAGGAGGAGCTCACCACCGGGGGCCTCGAAGGCCCAGGCGGCCAGCAGCGCCATGCTGGTGACGATCCAGCCGAGCATGGCCACCGCGAGCCGGCCCCGCGGCTTGGGGTACTCCACCCGGCTCACCATCAGCCACGCGACACCCACGATCGCGAGCAGCGTCGGCACGAACGGCAGGCCCAACAGGACCACCGAGACGACCGTCAGGGCGCCGAAGGGACTCGGCATGCCCTGGAAGACGCCGTCACGCAGCGTGACACAGGAGAATCTGGCAAGCCGCAGCACCACCGCCAGCAGCACCACGATCGCGCCCACCACCGAGACCCGCTGATACGCGTCGTCGGACACCATCCCCCAGACGAGGACGAAGTACGCGGGGGCCAGCCCGAAGCTGATCAGATCGGAGAGGTTGTCCAGCTCCGCGCCCATCGCCGAGCTGCGCAGCTTCCGCGCGACGAGCCCGTCGAAGAGGTCGAAGACGGAGGCGAGCAGCATCAGCATCACCGCGGAGGCGGCGCTGTGCCGGGTCATCCCGCCGTCCTCGCTGCCCGTGAGGTGCGGGATGAGGACGCCGGTGGTGGTGAAGTAGACCGCCAGGAAGCCACACGTGGCGTTGCCCAGGGTCAGCGTGTCGGCTATCGACAGACGCGTCGACAGCGGCATGTCGTCCGTCTCGTCGACATCGACGGCGTCCACCTCGGCCTCGGGGACCCAGGCGGCCTGTGTGTCGGGATCAATCACGGTCAAGGCGAGTCACCCCCGCGGTGGTGGCCTGGCCGACCTCGACCGCGACATCGACACCCTCGGGGAGGTAGACGTCGACGCGCGAGCCGAAGCGGATGAGACCGATCCGCTCACCCTGTTCGACCTTCGTGCCCTGTGGCACATACGGCACGATACGCCGGGCGACGGCGCCGGCGATCTGGACCATTTCGATGTCGCCGAGCTCGGTGTCGAAGTGCCAGACGACCCGCTCGTTGTTCTCGCTCTCCTTGTTGAACGCGGGAACGAAACCGCCGGGGATGTGCTCCACGGAGGTCACCGTACCGGCCAGCGGGGCGCGGTTGACGTGGACATTGAGCGGGCTCATGAAGATGGCGACGCGAGTGCGCCCGTCCTTCCACGGCATGATGCTCTGCACCACACCGTCGGCCGGAGAGATCACACGGCCCTGCGTGATCTCTCTCTCAGGGTCGCGGAAGAACCACAGCATGCCCGCCGCGAGCGCGGTGGCGGGCACGGCGACCGCCGTCCAGCGTCCGGAGCGGCGGGACCGAGCAAGGCTGACCGCCGCGGTGGCGACGGTCGGGAGGAGCCACGGCGATGCTCCGCGCGCGAGGCGGACGCGGCCGCGTTGTGCAGAGGATTGGCTGTGGGGCATGGATGACCTTCGTAGCGGAGGATGCCGCGACGCGAGACTGGGGACGGCGGCTTTACGGGATGGTATCGGTTGCGAGCGGTAACTGGGCAAGCGCCAGGGCCCGTCGGTGGCTGGTCAGTGACCGAAGACCCTCGGCGCGGTGTGACCTTCTTCTCTCGGATACCACCCCAAAAGGGACGTTCAGTCTTGGGTTCGGTATTCCTCCAGAAGCCTCCGTCCAATAATCATTTTCTGAATCTCAGCGGTCCCTTCGCCGATGAGAAGCATCGGTGCCTCTCGGTAGAGCCGCTCGATCTCGTATTCCTTGGAGAAGCCGTACCCGCCGTGGATGCGGAAGGCGTCCTCCACGACCTCTTTGCAGTACTCGGACGCCAGGTACTTCGCCATTCCCGCCTCGAGGTCGTTGCGCGCGCCCGAATCCTTCTTCCGGGCCGCATTGACCATCATCGCATGCGCCGCCTCGACCTTTGTTCCCATTTCGGCCAGTTTGAACTGGATGGCCTGGTGCTGGGCGATCGGCTTACCGAAGGTATGCCGCTGCTGTGCGTATGCGACGCCCAGCTCGAAAGCGCGCCGTGCCACCCCGCAGCCGCGGGCGGCGACATTCACCCGGCCGACCTCGACGCCGTCCATCATTTGGTAAAAACCTCGGTTCGGCGCCCCGCCGAGCACCCGATCGGCCGGAATGCGCAGTCCGTCCATGATGAGCTCGGTGGTGTCGACCCCCTTGTAGCCCATCTTCTCGATCTTGCCGGGGATGGCCAGCCCGGGCCGGACCTCCCCGAAGCCGGGCTCCTTCTCGACCAGGAAGGTGGTCATCGCCTTGTGCGGCGCGACCCCCTCCTGGGCCTCGCCGGTCCGGCACAGGACCGCCACCAGGGTGGAGGTGCCGCCGTTGGTCAGCCACATCTTCTGCCCGTTCAGGACGTACCCGTCGCCGTCCCGCACCGCCTTGCTGGTGATGGCCGAGACGTCCGAGCCCAGCCCCGGCTCCGACATCGAGAAGGCGCCCCGGATCTCCCCCAGCGCCATCTTGGGAAGGAAATACTCCTTCTGTTCCTCGGTGCCGTGCTGCTTGAGCATGTACGCCACGATGAAGTGGGTGTTGATGATGCCCGACACGCTCATCCAGCCGCGGGCGATCTCCTCCACGCACAGTGCGTAGGTGAGCAGTGACTCACCCAGACCGCCGTATTCCTCCGGGATCATCAGCCCGAAGACGCCGAGCTCCTTCAGCCCCTCGACGATCGCGGTCGGATATTCATCGCGATGTTCCAGTTCGGTCGCGACCGGCAGGATCTCCTTGTCGACAAAATCCCTGACCGTGGAGAGGATCTCCCGCTGGATGTCGGTCAGGCCCTCCGTCTGTGCGAGGCGGCTCATATCACTGCTCTCCCAGCTCCGGGCGGCCCGGCTGCTCTCCGCCCCGCTCCTTGATGTATGTGGCGGTCGGCACCATCACCTTGCGCCGGAAGACACAGACCAGGGTGCCGTCCTGCTTGTAGCCCTTGGTCTCCACGTGCACGATGCCCCGGTCGGTTTTGGACTTCGACGGCGTCTTGTCCAGGACCGTGGTCTCGCCGTAGATGGTGTCGCCGTGGAAGGTGGGCGCCACATGCCGCAGTGACTCGACCTCCAGATTGGCGATGGCCTTTCCGGAGACATCGGGGACGGACATGCCCAGCAGCAGGGAGTAGATGTAGTTACCGACCACCACGTTCTTGCCGAAATCGGTCGTCTTCTCGGCATAGTTGCTGTCCATGTGCAGCGGATGGTGGTTCATGGTGAGCAGACAGAAGAGGTGGTCGTCGTACTCGGTGACCGTCTTCCCCGGCCAGTGCCGGTAGACGTCGCCCACCGTGAACTCCTCATAGGTACGGCCGAACTGCATGGCTCACGCCTCCGGGGGCTGGAAGGTGGACGTACGGCTCATCCCGGCGGCGCGGCCCTTGCCCGCGATGACCAGGGCCATCTTGCGGCTGGCCTCGTCGATCATCTCGTCCCCGAGCATCGCCGAGCCCTTCATACCGCCCTCCGCCGAGGTGCAGTAGTCATAGGCGTCCAGGATCAGCTCGGCGTGGTCGTAGTCCTCCTGCGAGGGCGAGAAGACCTCATTGGCCGCCTCCACCTGGCCGGGGTGCAGCACCCACTTCCCGTCGTAGCCGAGGGCGGCCGCGCGTCCGGCCACCTCGCGGAAGCCGTCCACGTTCCGGATCTGGAGGTACGGGCCGTCGATCGCCTGGAGGTCATGCATGCGGGCCGCCATCAGGATCCGCATCAGGATGTAGTGATAGGCGTCCGCCGGATAGCCGGGCGGCTGCTCGCCCACGACCAGCGACTTCATGTTGATGGACGCCATGAAGTCGGCCG
Organism: Streptomyces yongxingensis; assembly: GCF_055597465.1. Taxonomy (NCBI): domain Bacteria; kingdom Bacillati; phylum Actinomycetota; class Actinomycetes; order Kitasatosporales; family Streptomycetaceae; genus Streptomyces; species Streptomyces yongxingensis. Next base: position 3,103,868 of record NZ_CM145717.1, on the reverse strand, counting down.
GGCCGAAGACGATGGTCTCCAGACGCGGCGAGGCGCCGGCGATCGCGTCCACGTTGACCAGGCCCTTGGCGTTCTCGATCTGCGCCTCGATGCCGATCCGCCCGATCTCGAAGCCCATCGTCTTCTCGATCTGGGTGAGCAGCAGGTCCAGCGCGATGATCGCTTCAGCGTCCTGCACCTTGGGCAGCATGATGCAGTCCAGGTTCGGGCCCGCGCCCTCCACCACCGTGATGACGTCCCGGTACGTCCAGTGGGTGGTCCAGTCGTTCACCCGCACCACCCGGGTCTTACCGGTCCAGTCGCCCTCGTTCAGCGCCTTGACGATGGTGTGCCGGGCGTCCTCCTTGGCCAGCGGGGCGCAGGCGTCCTCCAGGTCCAGGAAGACCTGGTCGGCCGGGAGCCCCTGGGCCTTCTCCAGGAAGCGCGGATTGGAGCCGGGGACGGCCAGGCACGAGCGGCGGGGGCGCAGGCGGCTGGCCGCGTCGGAGCGGTCGGGGGCGGTCATACGAGAACCTCCAGAGGGGGAAGCGTGTTCGCGGCGCGGATCTCATCGACGATACGGCCGATGATCTCCGTGATACCGAAGTCCTTGGGGGTGAAAACGGCGGCGACACCCGCCGCGCGCAGGGCGGCCGCGTCCGAGGACGGGATGATCCCGCCGACGATGACGGGGATGTCCTGGGCGCCCGCCGTGCGCAGCCGCTCCAGCACGTCGGGCACCAGCTCGGCGTGCGACCCGGACAGGATGGACAGCCCGACGCAGTGCACGTCCTCGGCCACGGCCGCCGAGACGATCTGCTCCGGGGTGAGCCGGATCCCCTGGTAGACCACCTCGAAACCGGCGTCCCTGGCCCGTACGGCGATCTGCTCGGCGCCGTTGCTGTGCCCGTCCAGACCCGGCTTGCCGACCAGCAGCCGCAGCCTTCCGCCGCCGAGGTCGGCCGCGGTCTTCCCGACCTTCTCGCGGACCGAGGCCAGCAGGGAGCCCGCCTCCGTGGCGACGGCCAGGGGCGCGCCGCCGACCCCGGTGGGGGCGCGGTACTCGCCGAAGACATCGCGCAGCGCCCAGGCCCACTCCCCGGTGGTCACGCCCGCGCGGGCGCAGCGCAGGGTCGCCTCCATCAGGTTGTCGGTGCCCACGGCGGCCTTACGGAGGGCACCGAGGGCTTCCTGGGCGGGTCCCTCGTCGCGCTGCTCGCGCCAGGTGTGCAGCGCCGAGACCACCCGTGCCTCGTTCTCCGGGTCCACCGTCATGATCGCGGTGTCGAGGTCGGCGGTGAGCGGATTGGGCTCGGTGGACTCGTAGCAGTTGACGCCGACGATCTTCTCCTCGCCCGCCTCGATCCGCGCCCGGCGCTCGGAGTGGGAGGCCACCAGCCGCGCCTTGAGATAGCCGGACTCGACGGCGGCCATCGCGCCGCCCATCTCCTGGATCCGCTCGATCTCGGCCTCGGCCTCCTCCACCAGCGTGGCGACCTTGGACTCGATCACATGGGAGCCCTCGAAGATGTCGTCGTACTCCAGCAGATCGCTCTCGTGGGCGAGGACCTGCTGGATGCGCAGCGACCACTGCTGGTCCCAGGGGCGGGGCAGGCCCAGCGCCTCGTTCCAGGCCGGGAGCTGGACGGCGCGGGCACGGGCGTCCTTGGAGAGGGTGACGGCCAGCATCTCCAGGACGATGCGCTGGACGTTGTTCTCCGGCTGGGCCTCGGTCAGGCCGAGCGAGTTCACCTGGACGCCGTAGCGGAACCGGCGGTGCTTGGGGTTCTCGATGCCGTACCGCTCGCGGGTGATCCGGTCCCAGATGCGGCCGAATGCGCGCATCTTGCACATCTCCTCGATGAAGCGGACGCCCGCGTTCACGAAGAAGGAGATCCGGGCCACCACGTCGCCCTTACGGTCCTCGGGAACCTGGCCGGAGGCGAACACCGCGTCCAGTACGGCGACCGCCGTGGACATCGCGAAGGCGATCTCCTGCACCGGAGTGGCCCCGGCTTCCTGCAGGTGGTAGCTGCAGATGTTGATCGGGTTCCACTTGGGGATGTGGTGGACCGTGTACGCGATCATGTCGGTGGTCAGCCGCAGGCTCGGGCCCGGCGGGAAGACATGCGTCCCCCGCGACAGGTACTCCTTGACGATGTCGTTCTGCGTTGTCCCCTGGAGCTTCGCGATATCGGCGCCGTGCTCCTCCGCGACGACCTGGTACAGCGCCAGCAGCCACATCGCCGTCGCGTTGATCGTCATGGAGGTGTTCATCCGCTCCAGGGGGATCTCCCGGAACAGCCGCCGCATGTCACCCAGGTGCGAGACCGGGACCCCGACCCGGCCCACCTCGCCGCGGGCGAGGATGTGGTCCGGGTCGTAGCCGGTCTGGGTGGGCAGGTCGAAGGCGACCGAGAGCCCGGTCTGGCCCTTGGCCAGGTTGCGCCGGTACAGCTCGTTGGACGCCTCGGCGGTGGAGTGCCCGGCGTAGGTGCGCATCAGCCAGGGGCGGTCCTTGGGGCGGGGTGTGCCACTCATCGGACGTCCCGGCTGTGCTTGCTGGTCCGCTCCGACAAGTCGTCACGGCTGTGCTTGCTGGTCCGCTCCGACAAGTCGTCACGGAACAGGTTGATGGCGTCGATGTGCTGTTCGCGCATCGCCCGGTCGCGCACGCCCATGCCCTCCTCGGGGGCCAGGCACAGCACGCCGACCTTGCCCTGGTGGAGGTTGTGGTGGACGTCGTACGTGGCCTGGCCGGTGTCCTCCAGCCGGTACGTCTTGGACAGCGTCGGGTGGATCTTGCCCTTGGCGATCAGGCGGTTGGCCTCCCACGCCTCGCGGTAGTTGGCGAAGTGCGAGCCGATGATCCGCTTCAGCGACATCCACAGGTAGCGGTTGTCGTACTCGTGGGTGTAGCCGGAGGTCGAGGCGCAGGTGACGATCGTGCCGCCCTTACGGGTGACATAGACGGACGCGCCGAAGGTCTCCCGGCCCGGGTGCTCGAAGACGATGTCCACGTCCTCGCCGCCGGTCAGTTCGCGGATCTTCTTGCCGAGCCGCTTCCACTCGCGCGGGTCCTGGGTGCCGTCGTCCTTCCAGAACTTGTAGTCCTCGGCGGTGCGGTCGATGATCGCCTCGGCGCCCATCCGCCGGCAGATCTCGGCCTTCTGCGGCGAGGAGACCACACAGACCGGGTTGGCCCCGCCGGCCAGCGCGAACTGGGTGGCGTACGAGCCGAGCCCGCCGCTCGCGCCCCAGATCAGGACGTTGTCGCCCTGCTTCATCCCGGCGCCGTTGCGGGAGACGAGCTGCCGGTAGGCGGTGGAGTTGACCAGGCCCGGGGCGGCCGCCTCCTCCCAGCTCAGATGGGCGGGCTTGGGCATGAGCTGGTTGGACTTGACCAGCGCGATCTCGGCGAGCCCGCCGAAGTTGGTCTCGAAGCCCCAGATGCGCTGCTCGGGGTCGAGCATGGTGTCGTTGTGACCGTCGGCGCTCTCCAGCTCGACCGACAGACAGTGCGCGACGACCTCGGCGCCCGGCTTCCAGGAGTTCACGCCGGGGCCGGTGCGCAGCACGACACCCGCGAGGTCGGAGCCGATGATGTGGTACGGCAGGTCGTGCCGCTTGGCCAGGGGGGAGAGCCTGCCGTACCGCTCCAGGAAACCGAAGGTCGGCAGCGGTTCGAAGATCGAGGTCCACACGGAGTTGTAGTTGACCGAGCTGGCCATCACGGCGACGAGCGCCTCTCCGGGGCCCAGCTCGGGCACCGGCACCTCGTCCACGTGCAACGACTTGCGGGGGTCCTTCTCCCGGGTGGTGAGGCCCGCGAACATCTCGGCCTCGTCCTTGCGCACGGTCACCGCGCGGTACGACTCGGGGACGCGCAGTGCCGCGAACTCCTCGGGTGCTGTGTCCGACGCCAGGATCGCGTCAAGTATCTCGTTCATCGGTGCCTCCGGCGAAGCGTCCATGGGGGACGCCTGAGGGAACGCTGGGCTCGTGACGGGTGATGCTGATGCGGTGCCGTCGGTTCGGCGGAGGTGGTGCTCGATGCGGCGCGGGTGGCGCCGGGTGCCTGGTGACGCAGGCGTCGTCCGGGCGCGCAAAGCGGCTTGCGGGGACAGCCGACGCACGGAGGTTGGCAGTGCGCCGGCCGCCCGGACACCCTCACCGTATGGCACGCTGTGCCACCTCGCAAGACACTGCGTGCCAACAATTTCCCTCAGTTGTCATCTCCGGTGCACACATGAGCAACGACGGCCGCCCCGAGCGGGGCGGCCGTCGCGGTGTGGATCCGGTGGTGCGCGTGCCTGTCAGTCGTCCTCAGCCGTCCTTCTCCAGCGAGAGGGCGAAGATGTGCGCCCGCGCGGTGCCCGAGGGGGCGCCCAGGGTGATCGCCGACAGCTCCTCGGCCGGGTCCAGCTCCGCCACCTGGTGGAAGATCGCGGCCTTGGTGCCCAACGGGCCGGTGCGGGTGTGGATCCGACTCGTCCGCACCGCCTCCGTCTCCCCGTACGCCGGACCCGACATCCAGGCCGTCAGCCGGATGGTCAGCTTGCCCGTGGAGCCGTCGGCGTACGTGGCCTCGGCGGGCACGGACACGTTGCCGGTGTCGCCCGCGCCCAGCACATGCAGCTTGGTATAGCTTCCCGCCTCGACCGTCACCTTCTGGCCTGCGGCGATGACATTGTTGTTGGAGCCCTCGCTGCCGTTGCTGAACGCGAAGGTGATCCCGTCGTCCTCGGTCTGCCCGGTCTGCGGAAGCTGCGCCATCGGGTAGGTGCGGCCCGTACCGTCGAAGTCGCCGTCCCCGTAGTACATCTCGGTGGTGATGGCGTCGTTGTCGAAGTGCCCGGTCAGATCGACCTGGGTGACCGCGCCCGCCTGCGGCAGCTCCGGCAGGCCCCAGGGCTCGGCCGGGGTGGTGACCTTCACCGGGGCGATCCGGAAGTCCGGCCGGGCGCCGGCGGGATGGATCACCGCCTCGTCCTCCCGGCCCAACTCCAGCTCGATCTCGCCGTTCCCCAGGTCACGCCACTTCGGCGCGGGGCCGCCGACCCCGGCGACCGCCACCCGGCCGCCGATCGAGTGGCGGACGCGGCAGGGCTCCCCGGCCAGGCTGCGCACCCGCACCCAGCGCGTCCTCCCGCCCGTCCGTACCCCGCTGACCAGGAACGCGCCCTGGGTGCGGAAGTCGTGCAGCGTGACGTCCTGCCACTCGCCCGGCACCCCGGGGAAGAAGCGGATGATCCCGCCCCAGCTCTGGCAGAGCATGTCGTGGATCGCCTGCGCACCCGACAGCGGGGTCTCGATCACCGGACCCGCCTCGTAGTAGTGGGTATTGGGCTGGATGAACCGCGCCACCAGCTCCCGCAGATACTTCAGCGCGTCATCGCCGCGCCCCATCTGCGTCGAGATCGAGGCCGCGCCCGAGAAGCTGTAGCCGCGCAGCGCGCCCTCGAAGCTGATCCAGTGCTCCAGCGAGCGGGCGATCAGGTCCCGGTGTTCCTTCTGGTCCCAGTTGACCAGGTAGAGCGGGTAGACCGAGAGCATATGGGAGTAGTGGCGGTGGGACTTGGCGAAGGGGACCCCGGTGCCGATCATGAAGCCGTTCTCGTCCACCGGATAGTCGACCAGCTTTTCCAGTACCTCGCGCCACTTGGGCACCAGCGGATCGTCCTTGTCCAGCAACTCGACCGTGGTCAGCAGGGTCTGGCAGGACCAGCGCAGCAGCGCCAGGTCGTAGTTGCAGTCCGGGGCCGCGCCGTACTCGGGGGAGAAGGTCTTCGGCAGATGCAGCCTGCCGTCCGGCTGCTGGGTGAGGAAGTGCAGGTAGTAGTTGGTGGAGCGGCGCAGCAGCGGATAGAGCACATCCTCCAGCAGGCCCCGGTCCATGGTGTGGCGGTAGGTCAGCCAGACGTTGTGCAGCGCCCAGGGCAGATTGCCGACCTCGGGGGAGTCCCCGACGCCCGGCACCGGCACCGTGCCGTTGTCCTCGCACTGCGCGTCCGTCGAGCGGCGCAGCCCGGCCGAGTCGGCGCGGTACTCGGGCTTGAGGCCGCTGATGAGCACATCGGTGTTCTCGGCGAGGGTGCGCGGGATCGCGTCCAGTTCCAGGTGGTTGGAGCCGTGCACCGGCCAGTACTCAAGCTGGACGTTGAGGTTCCACCACACCCCGGGCCAGGGGGTCGGCTCCACCCACGGGCCGGTGGTGGCCATGACGGGGGCGTGCTCACGCGCGGCGCAGGCCAGCTTGTAGAGCTGGATCCAGTAGAAGCTCTGGAGCATCCCGTCGGGCACCGAGATGAAGCTCTTGCGGTAGAAGCGGTGCCACCACTCGTAGTGGGTGCGCCGCAGGCTGGAGACCGGCAGCGCCGACGCCTTGCGCACGGTGGTCCGCGCCCGGCCCTCCGCGTCCGTACCCGGAAAGGAGTGCGCCACGGCCAGGTAGTACGTGCGCTCCCGGCCGCTGCCGCGCTGCTTGTACGCGGTCACCGTCTGCCCGCCCGCCACCAGCGACTGGACGGTGATGCCGAGCCCGTCCTCGGTGCGGCTGACCGGGGCCGGGTTGGGCTCGAAGCCCTTCGGCGGATCCTCGCGGACGATGCGCGGGCTGACCGCCGGTGAGGGCTTGAACTCCCAGCGGAACCCCTCCTCACCGGCGCTCGCCTCGACCGTGGCCAGCAGCATGGTGCGGTCGTTGTGCACCAGTGCGCGGAGCTTCAGCTCGCCCTTGTCCGTGGTGACCGTGCCGCGCAGCTCGGCGTTCCACAGATCCAGCCGCAGATCGACGCCGGTGATGGCGCCGACCGGGCGCAGCAGCAGATTGCCGACCGGGAGCCGCGCCACGCCCCAGTCGCTGCCGCCTTCGGTGGGCCGGTGGTCCTGCACCTCGCTGTGGTGGACCGTGAAGCGCAGCGCGTTCTCCCCGGGCTCCTGGTAGATCATCGAGCCGAGCAGGCCATTGCCGAGGAACGGCCCCTCGTACCACGTTCTCGGCAAGCGCTTCCAGAGCAGATCCTGGCCGCTGAGAAAGCGTTCCCACTCCTGGTCGGTGCGCATGCCCCGCAGCGTCACCGCCTGCTGTGGCTGGGCCGCCGCCTCCTGCTCGGGGAGGACCGCGCCGACGGCCGTGCTCGCGGCCGCGCCCGCCGCCACCCGGCCCAGGAATCCACGTCTGCTGACTGGCATCCCGATCTTCTCCCGTCCCCGAAGCGAACAGATTGCTCCGCAGATTGCTCCGATGATTTGGCTAGACGGGAGCGTAGAAACGGGCTGATGATGCGTCAAGGCACCTGATTGCTCTGATGTATCGAGCGCCGTGTCGAGGATGCGGTGAACGAGGAGGAACGATGCGAACGGCACGATCAAAGGTCACCAGGGCCGTGGCCGCTCTCTCCTGTGCGGCCGCCGTGCTGGTGCCGCTCCGGGCGGCGGCGGCATCGGACGGTCGTGCGCAGGACTGGCGGCTGACCGGAAAGGGGCAGGTCAGCGGCGAGCTCAAGCTGAACAACGAGGGCGCGCTGACGCTGGCCGCGCGCCATGGCTCCACCACCGTGCTGCGGCCGTCGGGCCTGGGTATCCGCACCGCCGAGACCGATTTCAGCAAGGGCTTGCGGTTCGTGGGGCGCAGCGACCGCAAGGTTCACGAGACCTATACGACCACCACCGGCCGCCGTACCCACCACACCTCCGACGCCTCCGAGTCGACCTTCACCTTCCGCAAGGACGGGCGGACGCTGAAGGTGATCACCCGGGTCTCGGCCGACGGGCTGGCCTACCGCTATGTGCTGCCGGACAAGGGGACGGTCACCGTGCTCGGCGAGAGCACCGAGTACGCCGTCCCGCCGTCCGCCGACTCCTTCCTCCTGCCGTACGACAACGGCCGCCAGGACTACGAGTCCGCCCATGACCACGGCACGGTGGCCGACGCCGAGGCGGGCGACTACGGCTATCCGTCGCTCTTCCACATCGGCTCGAGCTGGATGCTGATCGAGGAGGCGGACCTCAACAGCTCCTACGGCGGCTCCCGGCTCACCCTCGACTCCGCCACCGACCGCTTCAAGCTCACCCTCCCCGACCCCGCCGAGGTCAGCGGCCCCGGGCTGACCACCCCCTGGCGGACCATGGTCATCGGGGACCTCGCCACCGTCACCGAGAGCGATCTGCCGACCGATCTGGCCGCCCCCTCGAAGGTCGCCGACACCTCATGGATCAAACCGGGCAAGGCGGCCTGGTCCTGGTGGTCGGACGGGCAGAGCCCGACCAGCCTGGACGCCCAGAAGAAGTTCGTGGACTTCGCGGCGCGCGAGGGCTGGGAGTACATCCTGGTGGACTCCGGCTGGAGCGACTCCTGGATGCCCGAGCTGACCGCGTACGCCAAGGAGAAGGGCGTCGGCGTCTGGCTGTGGGCCCGCTGGCAGACGATCGACGCGCAGAGCGAGCGGGACCGGCTGTTCCCGCTGTGGAAGTCCTGGGGGATCGCCGGGCTGAAGATCGACTTCCTGGAGTCGGACGGCCAGGACCGGATGCGCTGGTACGACGCGGTCTTCAAGGACAGCGCCCGGCACAAGCTGATGCTGAACTTCCACGGCGCCACGATCCCGCGCGGCCAGGAGCGGACCTGGCCGCAGTTGATGAGCACCGAGGCGGTCAAGGGCGCAGAGGGCACCCGCCCCAAGCCGGGCCGCCAGCCCTTCCCGGCGGCGCACTACACGACCCTGCCCTTCACCCGGAACCTCATCGGGCCCATGGACTTCACACCGGTGACCTTCACCGGCGTACGGCCCACGAGTGACGCGGCCGAACTCGCGCTGTCGGTCGTCTACGAGTCCGGGGTGCAGCACTTCGCCGACAGCGTGGAGTCGTACGAGAGCAGGCCGCTCGAGCTGAAGTTCCTGAACCAGGTGCCCACGGTGTGGGACGAGACGAAGCTGGTCGACGGCGACCCCGGCGACCGCGCCGTCCTGGCCCGCCGCTCCGGCGACACCTGGTACCTGGGCGCGATCACCTCGGGCGCGGCCCGCACGCTGGACGAGCCGCTGAGCTTCCTCGGCAAGGGCGACTGGCGGATCGAGGTGTGGAAGGACGGCCCCGGCGGCAAGGTCGTCACCGAGACCCAGGAGGTCACGGCGGCCTCACGGCTCAAGGTGGACGTCCCGAAGAACGGCGGCTTCGCCGCGAAGCTGACCAAGACCGGCTGAGGCGCCCGCGCCGCCCCGGCCCGCCGGGCCGGGGCGGCGTCGGCGCGGCCGCCTGGGGCGGGGCCTGCCTGTGGGGGGCGGGCCCCGCCCCTCGTTTCCGCCGCGACGGCGGGACGTCTGACGGCGGGGTCCGGCGGTGCCGAGCCGCCTGTTCGGCGGGCCACTTGGCCCGGGGTCTGCCTGGGGGAGGGGCGGGTGTCGCCCCTCGTTTCCGCCGCGACGGCGGGACGTCTGACGGCGGGGTCCGGCGGTGCCGAACCAACCGCATGGGTGGGCAACCCCAGCCCAAGACGGGGTTCACCAAACCCGGGGGCGAGCCCAGAACCGGCCGAACCCCGGCTGACCCAAGCGGCAGCGTTACCGCTGCAAGGCTTCCTTGATCGTCCGCATGACCTCCGTCAGCGGTGCGTCCGTCCGCGCCACCATCACCACCACCTCATCCTCCTCCGACGCCGAGACCGCCGCCGCGGGGCGCCCGCCGGCCACGGCGGGGCGCCCCCCGATGCCGCTCCCGAACGTTTCGCGGACGATCGCGAAGGCGTGGTCGAGCTGGGTCTCCACATCGCCCTGGCCGCCCGCCCGCAGCCAGCGCCGCAGCACATGGTTGTGGGCCGTGACCACGGCCGACGCGGCGACCTCGGCCAGCAGCGGATCGTCGTCGCCGTCGTGGTGGGCGCCCTCGTCGAAGTGGCCCAGCAGATAGCGGGTGAACAGCCGCTCGTAGCGGGCCACCGAGGCGATCTCCCGCTCCCGCAGCGCCGGTACCTCACGGGTCAGCCGGTAGCGCTCCACGGAGACGGCCGGCGAAGCCGCGTACATCCGCATGACCTCCTTGATCCCGCGGCACACGGTGTCCAGGGGGTTCTCATGCGGAGGCGCCGCGTCCAGCACCGCCGCCGCCCGCACCAGCGTGTCGTCGTGGTCCGGGAAGATCGCCTCTTCCTTGGAGCGGAAGTGCCGGAAGAAGGTGCGCCGGGCCACCCCCGCCGTGGCCGCGATCTCGTCGACGGTCGTCGCCTCGTACCCCTGCGTCGCGAACAACTCCATCGCCGCGGCCGCGAGTTTGCGGCGCATGGACAGACGCTGAGCCGCGGCGCGGCGGCTTCCCGCGCTCTCACCGCCACCGGATGAGGGGGTTCGCTTCGTACGCTCCGTACGCATGGCCTTCACGGGCTGGGACATGTGGGGAACGTAACACGCTTGTGAGTGCCGGTGCGGGGGCAGACCGACGGAAGGCTCCAGCAGCCCGCCCCACCGGGAACCGGAGTCAGACGGTCCACCCCACCCGGAGGCGTACTCAGGCTTTGGCATACTCGCGGAAGCCGCGCCCGGTCTTGCGCCCGAGGCACCCGGCGGCCACCAGATGCTCCAGCAGCGGCGCCGGCGCCAGGCCCGGCTCACGGAACTCCCGGTGCAGCACCCGCTCGATGGCCAGCGACACATCGAGCCCCACGACGTCGAGCAGTTCGAAGGGGCCCATCGGATAGCCGCCGCCCAGCTTCATCGCGGCGTCGATGGCGTCCGGGGTGGCGTAGTGCTCCTGGACCATCTTCACGGCGTTGTTGAGGTACGGGAACAGCAGGGCGTTCACGATGAACCCCGCCCGGTCGCCGCAGTCCACCGGGTGCTTGCCCACTGCCGCGCACACCGCGTGCGCGGTCGCGCGCACATCGTCCGCGGTCAGCACGGTGTGCACCACCTCGACCAGCTTCATCGCGGGCGCCGGGTTGAAGAAGTGCAGGCCCACCACGTCCTGCGGGCGCGATGTGACCCGCGCGCAGGCGACGACCGGCAGCGAGGAGGTGGTCGTGGCCAGCACCGCGCCCGGTTTGCAGACCTTGTCCAGCACCCGGAACAGCTCCTGCTTGACCACCAGGTCCTCGGCCACCGCCTCCACGGCCAGGTCCACGCCGGCGAACGCGTCGAGCGCGTCGGCCGGGGTGATCCGGGCCAGCGTCTGCTCCCGGGCCCGCTCGGTCATCCGCCCCTTGGACACCGACCTTTTCAGGGATTTCCCTATGCGGGCCTTCGCCGCCGTGGCCTTCTCCAGGGTCCGGCCGGCCAGCACCACCTCCAGGCCCGCCTTGGCGAAGACCTCGGCGATCCCGGAGGCCATCGTGCCCGAGCCGGCGACGCCGACGGCGCGCACGGGGCGCGCCCCTTCCGTGGAGTGCCGCACCTCGGCCGTCGCGGCGTCCGGGACGGTGGTGCCGCTGCCCGGCGCCTCGTACGTGTAGAAGCCGCGGCCCGCCTTACGGCCGGTGAGACCGGCCCGGGCGAGCTGCCCCAGGATGGGCGCGGGCGCGTGCAGCCGATCGCCGGAGGCGGCGTACATGGCCTCCAGGACGGTGCGGGCGGTGTCGACGCCGATCAGGTCGAGCAGGGCCAGCGGGCCCATCGGCAGCCCGCAGCCGAGCTTCATCGCGGCGTCGATGTCCTCCCGCGCCGCGTACTTGGCCTCGTACATCGCGGCGGCCTGGTTGAGGTAGCCGAACAGCAGCCCGTCGGCGACGAACCCGGGCCGGTCGCCGAGCGCCACCGGCTCCTTGCCCAGGTCGCGGGCGAGCGCGGTGACCGCCTCGACGGCCGCGGGGGCGGTCAGCACGCTGGAGACGATCTCGACGAGCTTCATCGCGGGCGCCGGATTGAAGAAGTGCAGGCCCAAGACCCGCTCCGGACGGGCGGATTCGGCGGCCAGCCGGGTCACCGACAGCGCGTTGGTGCCGGTCGCGAGGATCGCGGAGGGGCTGACCACGGTGTCCAGCTCGGCGAAGACCTCGTGTTTGGTGTCGTAGTCCTCCGGCACCACCTCGATCACCAGCTCCGCGCCGGCGGCGGCGCGCAGATCGGTGGAGACGCGGAAGCGGTCGAGGATCCCGGCCCGCTCCCGCTCGCTGATCCGCTCGCGGTGCACGGCGCGGGCGGTGGCGACCTCGAGCGCGGTGACGGCTCGGCGGCAGGCGCTTTCGTCGATGTCGATGCCGATCACCTCGCGGCCCGCCCGGGCCAGGATCTCGGCGATGCCGGTGCCCATCGTGCCGAGCCCGACGACGGCGACAGTAGTGAGCGGGGCCCGGGAGGGGGAGAGATCAGAGGGGGACGTAAGCCTGACGCCGGTGTGTGGGAGACGGTCCATCGCGGACTCCAGAGGGTGTTCCCCGGATGCGGGGATGAAGTGACGACTGAGGGGAGCTCGTGTCATGCCACTGCTGCCGTTCACGCCACGCACGCGCGGGGGGCTGACGCGGCTGACACAAATCCCCGATGGAAGGGCTTGCACGCTCCCTTACGGACAGCGCCACACGGAGGAAACTGCCCATGGGAGACACGCGGCCGACCCTGTCCCGGGGCCGTGCCTCAACTGCTGTTCTGGAACTGCCGAACCGACGTCACACAAGGCGGCTGCGTCACCAGGCCGCCGGAGCAGGGGTGCTGCTCGTGTCGCCATATTAACTCGCGGGTAACCAAGATGCCAGAGCACATAGTGAGGCCGTGCCGGAACGCGGCCCACCGGGGAGGGGAGACCTCGTATGGACGATGAATTCCGGACGCTGACGGAGCGGGTACGGGCCTCGCTCTCAACCCCGCAGGAGACGGCGGCCCATGCCTCGCTGCTCGCGCTCGTGCGCCAGGGCACCCCCGCCGCGCGCGAACAGCTCGCCCGCATCCTGGTCGCGCCGGAGCAGCCGCTGTGGGCCCGGGAGACGGCCGCCTTCGTGCTCGGCAGCGCCGGAGACCGCCGGGCCTTCGAAACCCTTGTCCTCCTGCTCAACTACCGCGAGCCGGCCCGCTGTGCGACCGCCGCCCGGGTGCTGGCCCGGCTCGGCGATCCGCGCACCGCGCGGGCCGCCGCCGCCCTGGCCACGAACCCGCTGCGCACCGCGTACTCCCTGCACCCCATCCGGCTGCTGGTGGAGCTGCGGGCCCCCGAGTCCGTACCGGCCCTGGTGGCCGCCCTGGAACGGCAGTTGGCGGCCCGCGACCGGCACTGGGCGATCGCCCGTGCCTGCGTGGAGGGCCTGGGCGCGATCGGCGACGAGCGCGCCATCCCGGCCCTGACCGCCGCCGCCCAGCACATACGTCTCAGTGCGGCGGCCGCCGCAGCGCTGGCCCGGATCACCGGCGAGGGCGCCGTCACGGGCGGGGGCGCGCCGGAGCCGGCGGGCAAGGGCGGCGCGGCGGAGAAGGTGGGTGAGGCGCGAGTGCCGTGAGGGGGAGCGGGGGCGGGTTCCCAGAGCAGTGACAGCGGGGGCGGGGTCTCAGAGCAGTGACAGCTGGGGCGGGGCCTCAGAGCAGTGACAGCTGGGCCGGCGGCGAGTCGGCCCGGGCGTCCGGCTCCTCCTCGGGGCGGGCGTCCGGCTTCTCGGGCACATTGCGGTGGGTGCCCGACGCGTACGGGCCGATGCCGTACTCGGCGGCGAAGTCGTGCACCATCCCGGTGATCCGCCGCTGGTACCACTTCGGGGCGTAGGACCCGCCCTCGTACAGCGCGTCGTACCGCCGCAGCAGCCGGGGGTGGTGGTGGGTGAGCCAGGCGGTGAACCACTCACGGGCGCCCGGACGCAGATGGAGCACCAGCGGGGTCACGGAGCTGGCCCCGGCCTCCGCGATCGCCCTTACGGTGGCCCGCAGCCGCTCGGGGGAGTCACTGAGGAAGGGGATCACCGGGGCCATCAGCACACCGCACGGGATGCCGTGGGAGGACAGCGTCCGTACGACGTCCAGGCGCCGCTCCGGCGAGGGCGTGCCCGGCTCGACGGTGCGCCACAGCTCGCCGTCGGTGAAGCCGACCGAGACCGAGACGCCGATGTCGGTGACGCGCGACGCCCGCCGCAGCAGCTCCAAATCGCGCAGGATCAGGGTGCCCTTGGTGAGGATCGAGAAGGGGTTGGCGCGCTCCACGAGCGCCGTAAGGATGCCGGGCATGAGCTGGTACCGGCCCTCGGCGCGCTGGTAGCAGTCCACGTTGGTGCCCATGGCGATGTGCTCACCGGTCCAGCGGCGGGAGGCCAGCTCGCGGCGGAGCAGCTCCGGCGCGTTGGTTTTCACCACGATCTGGGAGTCGAAGCCGATCCCGGTGTCCAGGTCGAGATAGCTGTGCGTCTTGCGCGCGAAGCAGTAGACGCAGGCGTGGGTGCAGCCGCGGTACGGATTCACCGTCCACTCGAACGGCATCCGGGAGGCCCCGGGCACCCGGTTGATGACCGAGCGCGCCCGGATCTCGTGGAAGGTGATCCCGCGGAACTCCGGGGTGTCGAAGGTGCGGGTGGTCACCGCGGCCGCGGCGAAGAGGGCCGGGGTGGCCGCCGTGTCGTCTCGGGTCAGGTTGTCCCAGCGCATCGCAGGCACCTCCGGGTCTCGCTCGTTACCACAATAGAACACATGTTTGACTGGTTTTCGTCAACCCCGGATTTGGGCCGGTGCCGCTGAGGTGGTTGGCTTGCGCTTGTCAGGGCGTCATGAGCTCAGGGCGCCACGTCGAGGGCGGAAGGAAATGCGATGGGGCAGGTCGAGGCCACCACGGAGCGGATCGTCACGGGTAAGCCCGAGGATGTGTTCGACGCACTCGCCGACTACCGCGACACCCGCCCCCGGCTCCTCCCGCAGCAGTTCAGCGAGTACGAGGTGCGCGAGGGCGGCGACGGCGAGGGAACCGTCGTGCACTGGAAGCTCCAGGCCACCAGCAAGCGGGTGCGCGACTGCCTGCTGGAGGTCTCCGAGCCGACCGACGGCGAGCTGGTGGAGAAGGACCGCAATTCCTCGATGGTCACCACCTGGACCGTCACCCCGGCGGGTGAGGGGAAGTCGCGGGTCGTCGTCACCTCCACCTGGACCGGCGCGACCGGTATCGGCGGCTTCTTCGAGCGGACGTTCGCCCCCAAGGGGCTGGCCCGGATCTACGACGAACTGCTGGCCAAGCTCGCCGCCGAGACGGCCGAATAGCGCCCATGGCGCCCATGGCGCCCTGATCCCGCCCGCGTCCGCGTCCGCGTCCGCGTCCCCGGCCTCGTGTCCCGTCTCCCGGACCGAACGTCGCACTCACCGGTTCGGGTGGTTTTCTCCGCGGTACCGCATACCCCCGTACACACTCTCACCGGCGCGAATGCCGTCTGCGGCCCCTCGTTGGCGATTCGTCGCTGTTTGCCCCCCGTTGCGCGTGATGCGAGAAATGGGCGGCGCAGACGTGACGAGGGGAGAAGGACGTGGGCGGCACCACCGGGACCACCGGCGCCACCGTGCCGAAGCGGCGAGAGAGCCACGAGCACGGCGGGTACGAACCGGCGGGCCCTCCCGCCCACGTCACCGACGGCGGAACCGAAGCCGGCGGAACCGAAGCCGGCGGAACCGAAGCCGGCGGAACCGAAGCCGGCGGCGCCGGGGCGGGTGCGGCGGCGCCCCCGGCGGACGGCGCCGCCCCGGCGCCCGCCCCGCTCAGCGCGGCCCGGGTGCGGATGGTCTTCTTCGGGCTGATGCTCGCGCTGCTGCTCGCGGCGCTCGACCAGACCATCGTCGCCACCGCCCTCCCCGAGGTGGTCGGCGAACTCCACGGCCTGGGCAAGATGTCCTGGACCGTCACCTCCTACCTCCTCGCGGTCACCGTCGTCCTGCCGCTCTACGGCAAGCTGGGCGATCTCATCGGCCGTAAGAGCGTCTTCGTCTTCGCGATCGTCGTCTTCATCGCCGGATCCGCGCTCGCGGGCTGGTCACGCACGATGGAGGAGCTGATCGCCTTCCGGGCGGTGCAGGGCGTGGGCGCCGGCGGTCTGATGATCGGCGTCCAAGCGATCATGGCCGATATTGTTCCCCCGCGGGAACGTGGCCGCTATATGGGGCTCATCGGCGCCGCGTTCGGTCTCGCCTCGGTGGCCGGGCCGCTGCTCGGCGGGTTCTTCACCGACCATGTCTCCTGGCGCTGGTGCTTCTACGTCAACGTCCCCTTCGGGCTGCTCACCCTCGCCGTCGTGGCCGCCGTCCTCAAGGTGCCGGAGCCGCCGCGGCGGGCCCGCTTCGACTATCTGGGCGCGCTGTTCCTGTCCCTGTTCTCCACCTGCGCGGTGCTGCTGACGAGTTGGGGCGGCACGGAGTACGCGTGGGGCTCCCGCGTCATCCTCGGGCTCGCCCTGGGGGCGGCGGGTTCGGCGATCCTCTTCGTCGTCGTGGAGTGCGTCGTCCCCGAACCGATCATCCCCATGCGGCTGTTCCGCGACTCGGTCTTCTGCGTCAGCGGGCTGATCGGCGCCGTCATCGGCGTCGCCCTCTTCGGCGCCGCCAGCTATCTGCCGACCTTCCTCCAGATGGTCGACGGCGTCTCGGCCACCGAGTCGGGGCTGCTGATGGTGCCCATGATGGGCGGCATGGTGCTGGCCTCCATCCTCTCCGGACACCTCATCAGCACCACCGGCCGCTACAAGGTCTTCCCCGTCGTCGGCGGGCTGATCTCCATCGCCGGCATGTGGCTGCTCTCCCGGCTGGAGGAGGGCACCTCCCGCCAGGACTACAGCCTGTGGATGGGCGTCCTCGGGCTCGGCATCGGGCTCGTCCTGCCGGTGCTCGTCCTCGCCGTGCAGAACTCCGTGCCCGCGGCCGACCTCGGCTCGGCCACCAGCGCCAACAACTACTTCCGGCAGATCGGCGGCAGCGTCGGCGCGGCCGTCTTCGGCACGCTCTTCGCCAACCGGCTCACCGACCGCCTCCAGGTCGACCTGCCCTCCGGGGCGGCGTACGGGAGCGGCGGCGACGGAACCGGTCTGCCCGACCCCGACTCGGTCACCCCGCAGATGGTGCACGCCATGCCGGGCGCCCTGCGTGACGGCTACATCGCGGCGTACGCCCACGCCATACCGCGGATCTTCCTCTATCTCGTGCCGGTGCTCGTCCTGGGCTTCCTGCTCGCCTTCCTCCTGAAGGAGAAACCTCTGGTGTCCCACACCGACTATGCCGTCCAGCAAGACCCGCAAGATCTGCACGACCCCGTGGTACCGGCCGCGCGCGCGGGCACCAGGCCCCGGCACGCCGCGGCCGCCTCGCCCACGGCGCCGCCGCCCACCGCGGGCGTCCCGGTCTGCGGCACGGTCCAGCACCACGACGGCACCTCGGTCCCACGGGCCGCCCTGACCCTCATCGACATCGGCGGACGCCAGATCGGGCGCGGCGCCACCGGGGAGGACGGGCGGTACGCGCTGAGCACGCCCGGCGCCGGGTCGTACGTCCTGATCGCGGCGGCCGGGGGCCACCAGCCCCGGGCGGTCAGCGTCACCGTCGGGGACCGGCCGGTCGAACTGGACGTGGTGCTCGGCGGCGCGGGGCGGCTCGCCGGTGCCGTCCTTACGGCGGACGGCACGCCCGTAAGGGAGGCGACGGTCACCCTGACCGATGTGCGCGGCGAGGTGGTCGCGGCCACCCGCAGCGGCCGCGAAGGGGGCTATGTGATGGACGAGTTGGTGGCGGGTGAGTACACCCTCGCCGCCAGCGCCCCCGCGTTCCGCCCCGCCGCCCTCCCCGTCACCGTCCAGGCCGCCCGCGAGACCCGGCAGGACATCGAACTGGCCGGTGGCGCGGTCCTGCGCGGGGTCGTACGGGCCACCGGCGGCCGGGTGGTGGAGGACGCCCGGGTCACGCTGCTGGACGCGGCGGGCAATGTGGTCGACACGGCGACCACGGGCCCCGACGGCGCGTTCCGCTTCATCGACCTGTCGGCGGGCGAGTACACGGTCATCGCGGCCGGCTACCCGCCGGTGGCGACGGTCCTCCAGGTCGCGGGCGGCGGCCGTACGGAGCGCGATCTCCAACTGGGCTACGAGGACTAGGGGCGTCCGGCGGCTCGTGACACCTGCGGCGGGCCGCTCCCCTCCCCGCCCCTCCCCGAAACTGGGGCTCCGCCCCAGCCCCCGGAACTGAGGCTTCTCCCCAGGTCCTCGGTCCGGGGCTTCGCCCCAGGCCCCCGGGTCGAGGCTTCGCCCCAGACGCCGGAACTGAGGCTTCTCCCCAGGTCCCCCGTCCGGGGCTCCGCCCCAGGTCCCCGGATCGAGGCTCCGTCCCAGGTCCCCGGGTCGAGGCTTCGCCCCAGACGCCGGAACTGAGGCTTCTCCCCAGGTCCCCGGTCCGGGGCTCCGCCCCAGACCCCCGGATCGAGGCTCCGCCCCAGACCCCCGGATCGAGGCTTCGCCCCAGACGCCGGAACGGGGGCTTCGCCCGAGCCCCTCGGTCCGGGGCTTCACTCCAGGCCCCCGGCCTGGGGCTTCGCCCGAGACCTCCGGCCCCGGGGCTCCGCTCCAGGCTCCCGGATCGAGGCTTCGCTCGTTCCCGCGGCGATTGGTATGCGGCTCCGCCGCGTGGCAGGTCTTTGCCCCGGCTCCCGGGGTCCAGGGGCGGAGCCCCTGGTATCGGGAAGGGGCGGGGAGGGGAAAGGTCCGCTCGACACGGCCCCCTCGCACGTACCCGCACATGACACCTATTCGGGTATTGCCTCCCGCAGTCGCCCGCAACAGCCGTACCGTGGGTAGCGCTGTCGCAGATCTTGCGTGCGAAGGAGTCTTCCGCCTATGGAGTACGGCACGTCGCGCTGCGACGACGGCCAGGGCGAGCCGCCCGCCGTGCCGGAGCAGCGCAGGGGTGTCCACGGGAGGATGCCGCTCGCGGTCGTCGTCATCGACGCCGAGGGGCGGGTCACGCACTGGAGTTCGGGTGCGCGCAGGCTCTTCGGCCCCACGCGCCAACAGGCCGTCGGCCGTGCCGCCGTCGACCTGATGCCGGTCTCGGGGGCGTTACGCGGGGCCGAGGTGCGCACCGACGCGACGGGCAGCCCGGAACTCGACGACTCGCGGCTCGGCACCGTGTACTACCCCACCGCGGGGCGGGCCCGTATGGCGGAGCCGGGCCAGGGCCGGGTGGACGTGCTGTGGTGGGCGTATCCGCTGGTGGGCCCCGGGCCGGAGCGGCTGCTGGTGCTGGCGGCGGACGCCCAGGGGGTGGGCGGCGACGCGCTGGGGCGGGACGAGCGGATCGGGCCCGGATTCGCCCTGCACACCGAGTTCCCCGGCGCCGAGCGGCTGGCCGGCCGGCTGCCGGACATCCTGCCCAACATGGGCCCGGCCACGGCCGGCCGGATCGTCGCCCAGGTGCTGGAACTGGGCTATCCGGTCCTGGAGATCAGCCACCACGAGCGCGTCCCGGTGACGCCGGACTGGGGGATGCCCCGCTACCGCGAGCGCCGGGCGCGCCAGGAGGCCGTACGCCGGAGCGCGATCCCGGGCGACGGCGCACCGGATCGGGCGCACGCCCCGGAGCGGTCGCCGGACCCCGACGAGGTGGACCTGGAGTACGCGGCGGTCCGTGAGCGGCTGGAGTTCCTCAACGAGGTCAGCGGACGCATCGGCACCTCCCTGGACCTCGCCCGCACCATCCGCGAGGTGACCAGCGCCGCCGTCCCGCGCTTCGCGGACTTCGCCGGGACCCATCTGCGCGCCCAGGTCCTGGCGGGCGAGGGGTTCCCCGACGGCCCGCCCGACGTCACCACCGTCTGGCACCGCGTCTGGGTCGAGCACAACGACGAACCGGGCCGCTGGGACGACACCGTGCCGGTCGGGGAGAGCATCGCGTTCCCCGAGCACACCCCGTTCTTCCAGTGCATGGTCACGGGCGAGCCGGTGCTGATCCCGCACATCAGCGACGAGGTGGGCGACCGGATCGCCGGGCAGTTCGAGAAGCGCGACCTCAGACCCCTGATCAACGGCCGGTCGATCCTGATCGTGCCGCTCAAGGCGCGCGATGTGGTGCTGGGCTTCATGGTGCTACTGCGGCGCCCGGGGCGTGAGCCGTTCGACGACATGGACCGCACGACCGGTGCCGAACTGGCCGCCCGCGCCGGGCTCGTGCTCGACAACGCCCGGATGTACACCTACCAGGAGAACGTCGCCGAGACGCTCCAGGACAGCATGCTGCCCCAGGTGACCCCGCGCATGGCGGGCTGCGACACCGCCACCCGCTACCTGCCCGGCACTCGGCTCGGCCGGGTCGGCGGGGACTGGTTCGACACCATCAAGCTGCCCGGGTCGCGCACCGCGCTGGTGGTCGGCGACGTCATGGGGCACGGGCTCACCTCGGCGGCGATGATGGGGCAGTTGCGCACCGCCGTGCAGACCATGGCCGCGCTCGATCTGCCGCCCGCCCAGTTGCTGCGCAACCTCGACGATCTGGCCCAGCGGCTCGGTGAGCACTATCTGGCCACCTGTCTGTACGCCGTCTACGACCCCGTCGGCTCCGAGCTGGTGGTCTCCAACGCGGGCCATATCCCGCCCGTGCTGGTGCGGGCCCGGGACGGCCGCAGCGAGCTGCTGGACCTGCCGACGGGGGCGCCGATCGGCGTGGGCGGGGTGCCCTTCGAGACGGCGACGGTGCGGGTGGCGCCCGGCGACCGGCTGGTGCTGTGCACGGACGGCCTGGTCGAGGTGCGGGGCCAGGACATCGGCGCCGGGATCGCCGCGCTGTGCGAGTCCGCGGCGCATCCGGCGGCGTCCATGGACGACGCGTGCGACACCATCATCCGGGCGCTGGCCGCCGCCTCCCGGGACCCGGACGGCCGTGGCGGCCGTAAGGACGACGTGGCGCTGCTGATGGCCCGGCTGAACGGCATACCGGCCGAGGATGTCGCCCAGTGGCGGCTCGCGCTGGACCCCAGCGAGGTCGGGCGGGCGCGCCGGCTCGTCCGCGAGCGGCTGCTGCGGTGGGGGCTGCCGGAGTCCGTGGAGACCGCCGAGCTCCTGGTGAGCGAGGCGGTGACCAACGCGATACGGCACGCCCACACCCACCGTGTGCGGCTGCGCCTGGTGCGCACCGACGCCCTGCTGTGCGAGGTCACCGACGACGACCACGAACTGCCGGCGCTGCTGAGCGCGGACCGGGACGACGAGAGCGGGCGCGGGCTGCGGGTGATCAGCAAACTGGCGCGCGAGTGGGGGACGAGCCGCACGGGGGGCGGTAAAACGGTGTGGTTCGAGCAGGCGTTGGCACATACGGCCGATCAGGCGTTGACACACCCAGGGGAGCGGCGATGAGCGTCTCGGAGCGCTACCGGCAGGCGTGGGAGAGCTACTGGCGGGAGACCTCGGACGCCCCGGGGGACGCCATCTGGGACGCGGACCCCTTGCTGAGCGCCGCCCCGCATCTGGACCTGCTCGCCCCGTACGCCGACACCTCCCTGCCGATCGTCGACCTGGGCTGCGGCAACGGCACCCAGACCCGCTATCTGGCCGCCCGCTTCGGGCGGGCGCTGGGCGTCGACCTGTCCCAGGCCGCGGTGGAGCACGCACGGCGCGCCGACCCGGCGGGCGCGGCGGAGTACCGGCGGCTGAGCCTGACGGACGCTGCCGCGGTGGCGGAGCTGGCCCGGCGGCTCGGCGACGCCAATGTGTACATGCGGGCCGTCATCCACCAGAGCGACGCCGCCGACCGGCGTCCGGTCGCGGAGGCGGTGGCCACGCTGCTGGGGCGGCGCGGGCGGGGGTTCGTCGTGGAGCTGACGGCCCGGTCCAAGGCCGTGCTGGGGGAGCTGGCGGCGAGCCCGGGCGGTCCGCCGCCGAAGCTGCGCCGGGTCTTCGACCACGGGCTGCGGCCGGCCGACGCGGCGGACAAGGAGGTTCCGGAGGTGTTGGCGGAGGCCGGTCTGGAGGTCCTGGCCGACGGCCCGACGGCGCTGGCCCAGACGGAGCAGTGGCCGGACGGCTCCCGGGTCGAGCTGCCGGCCCGCTGGTTCGTGGTCTCGCGGGCGTAGTCCGGCACGGCGGGCGCACCCCGCGCGCCGCAGGCGGGAACGGTGGACTGGACCAGTTATCCACAGGGGTGGTTCGGGTCGGGCGCGGCGCGTAACGTGACGAGGCATGAAGATCCTCATCAGCGCCGATATGGAGGGCGCCACCGGCGTGACCTGGCCGGCTGATGTGCTGCCCGGCACCCCGCAGTGGGAGCGCTGCCGTCGTCTGTTCACCTCCGATGTGAGCGCGGCCGTCGCCGGGTTCCTCGACGGCGGTGCGGATGAGGTGCTCATCAACGAGGCGCATTGGAGCATGCGCAATCTGCTGCTGGAGGAGCTGGACGACCGCGCGCAGATGCTCACCGGGCGGCACAAGGCCCTGAGCATGGTCGAGGGTGTGCAGCACGGTGATGTGGACGGGGTGGCGTTCGTCGGCTATCACACCGGCGCGGGCACCGAGGGCGTCCTCGCCCACACCTACCTGGCCAACTCCATCACCGGCGTGTGGGTGAACGGCGCGCGGGCGAGCGAAGGCCGGCTCAACGCGCTGGTGGTCGCCGAGTACGGGGTGCCGGTGGTGCTGGTCACCGGGGACGACAAGACCTGCGAGGACGCCAAGGACTATGTGCCCGACGCCCGGTGCGTCGCGGTCAAGGACTATGTCTCGCGCTATGCGGCGGTGTGCCGCACCCCCGCCCGCACGGCCGCGGACATCCGGGAGGCGGCGCGGGAGGCGGCGGTGCTGGCGGTGCGCCACGAACCCGCCCGCGTCGGGCCGTTCACGGTGGAGCTGGAATTCGACGCCGAGCATCTGGTGGGGGCGGCGAGCGTCGTGCCGGGCGTGGAGCGCAGCGGCGAGCGGCGCGTCGCGTACACCTCACCGACCATGTACGAGGGGATCCGCTGCTTCAAGGCCGTCACGACGGTCGTCTCGGCCGCGGTGGAGGAGCAATATGGCTGACACGGACCGTCCCGAGGCGATCGACTCCCAGGCGCTGGAGGAGGTGGTGCGGTTCACCTCCGATCTGATCAGGATCGACACCACCAACCGCGGCGGCGGCGACTGCTCGGAGCGCCCGGCCGCCGAGTACGTGGCGGAGATGCTCGGCGATGTGGAGATCGAGCCCACCCTGCTGGAGCGGTCGCCGGGGCGCACCAATGTCGTGGCCCGGATCGAGGGCACCGATCCGTCCGCGCCCGCGCTGCTGGTCCACGGCCATCTGGACGTGGTGCCCGCCGAGCCCGCCGACTGGACCGTGCACCCCTTCTCCGGGGAGGTGCGCGACGGGGTCGTCTGGGGCCGGGGCGCCATCGACATGAAGGACATGGACGCGATGGTGCTCGCCGTCGTCCGGGCCTGGGCGCGGACGGGCGTGCGGCCGCGCCGGGACATCGTGCTGGCCTTCACCGCCGACGAGGAGGACAGCGCCGCCTGGGGCGCAGGCTTCCTCGCCGACCGTCACGCCAAGCTCTTCGAGGGCTGCACCGAGGGCATCAGCGAGTCCGGAGCCTTCACCTTCCACGCCGGGTCCGGGACGCGGATCTACCCCATCGCGGCGGGGGAGCGCGGCACGGCCTGGCTGAAGCTCACCGCACACGGCCGCGCCGGACACGGCTCCAAGGTCAACCGGGACAACGCGGTCAGCCGGCTGGCCGCCGCCGTCGCCCGCATCGGTGAGCACAGCTGGCCGGTCCGGCTGACGCCCACGGTGAAGTCCGCGCTCACCGAACTGGCGGCGCTCCAGGGCGTCCCGGCCGAGGTGGACGCCCCGGACTTCGACGTCGACGCCCTGCTGGCCAAGCTGGGGCCCGCCGCCGCCCTGATCGAGCCCACCGTGCGCAACAGCGCCAACCCCACGGTGCTGGAGGCCGGTTACAAGGTCAATGTGATCCCGGGCAGCGCGACGGCCTATGTGGACGGGCGGATGCTGCCCGGCGGCGAGGAGGAGTTCCACGACACCCTCGACCGGCTCACCGGACCGGATGTGGAGTGGGAGTTCCACCACCGGGAGCGCCCGCTGGAGGCGCCGATCGACACCCCCACGTACCGGGCGATGCGCGCCGCCGTCGAGCACTTCGACCCGGGCGCCCGCGCCGTGCCGTACTGCATGTCGGGCGGCACCGACGCCAAGCAGTTCTCCCGGCTCGGCATCGCCGGATACGGCTTCTCGCCGCTGCGCCTGCCCGAGGGCTTCGACTATCAGGCGCTCTACCACGCCGTGGACGAGCGGGTGCCGGTGGAGGCCCTGCACTTCGGCGTCCGCGTACTCGACCACTTCCTGCAGAGGGCGTGAGGAACACGGTGCAGCAGCAGACGGCCGTCACGGCCCCTTACGGCGACTGGCCCTCCCCGGTCGACGCCGCGCTCGTCGCCTCCCACGACGGCCATCCGGAGTATGTGGGCACGGTCGGCGAGGAGGTGTGGTGGACCGCTCCGCGCCCCGGCGAGGGCGGCCGCCGCGCCCTGATCCGGCGGCGGACCGACGGCGCCGAGGTCCCGGTGCTGCCCCCGCCGTGGAACGTGCGCAGCAAGGTGATGGGGTACGGCGGAACGCCCTGGGCCGCGGTGGACCGCGCGAGCGGCGGCCCGCTGGTGGTCTTCGTCCACTTCGCCGACCAGCGGTTGTACGTCCATGAGCCGGACGCCCCGGCCGGGGCCGCGCCGCGCCCGCTCACCCCGCTGTCGGCGGTGGGGGAGGGGCTGCGCTGGGCCGACCCGGTGCTCCGCCCGGAGCGCGGCGAGGTGTGGTGTGTGCTGGAGGAGTTCACCGGCGCGGGGCCGACGGATGTGCGGCGGGTCATCGCCGCCGTACCGCTGGACGGTTCGGCCGCCGAGGACCGTGCGGCGGTGCGCGAGCTGACCGACGACCGCCATCGCTTCCTCACCGGGCCCCGGCTCTCGCCCGACGGCCGGCGGGCCGCCTGGATCGTCTGGGACCACCCCCGGATGCCCTGGGACGGCACGGAGGTGATGCTGGCCGATGTCGCGGAGGACGGCTCCTTCACGGGCGCCCGGCGGGTGCTGGGCGGGCCGGAGGAGTCGGTCGCCCAGATCGAGTGGGCCGAGGACGGCGCGCTGCTCGCGGCCACCGACCGCACCGGCTGGTGGAATCTGCACCGTCTCCAGCCGCCGGAGGAGGCGGCCGGTGCGCGGGAACGGGCCACGGCCGGGCGGCCGGTGGAGCTGTGCCCGCGCCAGGAGGAGTTCGCCGGGCCGCTGTGGAAGCTGGGCCACCGCTGGTTCGCCCCGCTGGCCGGCGGTCTGATCGCGGTGCTGCACGGCCGGGGCGCGGCGGCCCTCGGCGTCCTCGATCCAGGGACCGGCGAGCTGGCCGATGTGCCGGGCCCCTGGACCGAGTGGGAGCCCACGCTGGCCGTGAACGGCACCCGTGTGGTCGGCGTCGCGGCCGGCCCGCACAGCGGCCATGAGGTGGTGGAGCTGGATGTGTGCACCGGGCGCTCCCGGGTCATCGGCAGCGCCCACAGCGACCCCGTGGACCCCGCGTACTACCCCCGGCCGGAGGCCCGCACCTTCACCGGACCGGACGGCCGGGAGATCCACGCCCAGCTCTACCCACCGCACCATCCCGGCCACACCGCACCGGATGGTGAGCTTCCGCCGTATGTCATCTGGGCCCACGGCGGGCCCACCGGCCGTGCCCCGCTCGTGCTCGACCTGGAGATCGCCTACTTCACCTCGCGCGGCATCGGCGTCGCCGAGGTCAACTACGGGGGCTCCACGGGCTACGGCCGCGCCTACCGCGAGCGGCTGCGCGAGCAGTGGGGCGTGGTCGACGTCGAGGACTGCGCCGCCGTCGCCGGGGCGCTCGCCGACGAGGGCATCGCCGACCGCGCCCGGCTCGCGATCCGCGGCGGCAGCGCCGGCGGCTGGACGGCGGCGGCTTCCCTCACCGCCACGGACCTCTACGCCTGCGCCACCGTCAGTTACCCCATCCTCGACCTGGTCTCCTGGGCCACCGGCGGCACCCATGACTTCGAGTCGCGCTACACCGAATCGCTGGTCGGCCCGCTCGATGAGGTGGCCGACCGCTACCGCGAGCGCTCCCCGCTGCACCGGGCCGACCGCGTCGGCTCACCCTTCGTACTGCTCCAGGGGCTGGACGACACCATCTGTCCGCCCGAGCAGTGCGAGCGCTTCCTGGAGGCGGTCTCCGGGCGCGGCGTCCCGCACGCCTATCTCACCTTCGAGGGCGAGGGCCATGGCTTCCGACGCGCCGATACGATGATCCGCGCCCTGGAGGCCGAATTGTCGCTGTACATCCAGACCTTCGGGCTGATCAGATCCGATGTGCCCACCCTGGAGCTGCTGAAGTCAGCGGTCCCGAACTCCACTGGAGGA
The DNA here is from genome assembly GCF_055597465.1 of Streptomyces yongxingensis. Taxonomy (NCBI): domain Bacteria; kingdom Bacillati; phylum Actinomycetota; class Actinomycetes; order Kitasatosporales; family Streptomycetaceae; genus Streptomyces; species Streptomyces yongxingensis. The sequence continues at coordinate 3,077,575 of NZ_CM145717.1, read as the reverse complement.
GCGAGTTGACACCCCCACCGGCCCCGCGCATCGTCGGCCGTGACCCGCTGCCCACCGCCGTCGCCGATGCCTGGCCGCAGGGCGGCGAGCCCGAGACCTGGCTGCTCAGCGTCTCGCGGTACACCGCGGCCATGGACGCGGCCGCGCCCGGCACGATCCTGGACGCCGAGGAGCGGGAGCGGGCCTCGAAGTTCCTGCGGGCGGAGGACCGCGAGCGCTACACGGCGGCCCATCTGGGGCTGCGGGAGCTGCTCGGCGCCTATCTGGGCATGGCCCCGGCCGATGTGCCGTTCACCCGCGAGGCATGCCCCGGCTGCGGCGGGCCGCACGGCCGCCCCGCCGTGTCCGGCACCCCGCTGCACTTCAACATGTCGCACGCCGGTGATCTGGTGCTCTTCGCCTTCGCGGGCTCCCCGGTCGGCGTGGACGTGGAGAAGCTCCAGCCCGCCTCGGTGGTCGAGCAGGTCGCCGAGAGCCTGCACCCCAAGGAGCGCGCCGAGCTGGACGCGCTGGCGCCCGCCGACCGCCCCGCCGCCTTCGCCCGCTGCTGGACCCGCAAGGAGGCATATCTCAAGGGCCTGGGCACCGGCCTGTCCCGGGACCCGGCGGTCAACTATGTCGGCACCGGGCTCTCCCCCGTGGCGGTCGGCCCATGGGCGATGACCGACATCCCCGTGGACGCGGCCATATCAGGCGGCTCCGGCTATGCGGCGGCCATGGCGCTGCTGACATCATTGCCGCATGCCTGACGTCCGGTATGTCGCCGAGGGAACCCGGGCCGCCATCCGCCACACCCGCCGCGAGGACGGTGCGGAGTTCACCAGGCGCGCCCGGGAGAGCGTGGCGTTCCACCGCCCCTGGCTCACCCTCCCCACCACCGAATCGGCCTTTCAGCACTACATCGCCCAGCTGGAGCGCGAGGACCGCGAGGGCTTCCTCGTCTGTGCCCGGGAGACCGGTGACCTGGCCGGGTTCATCAACATCAACAACATCGTGCGCGGCGCCTTCCAGTGCGGCTCGATCGGCTACGGCGCCTTTCCGCCCGCCACCGGGCAGGGCTATATGTCCGAGGGGCTCGGGCTCGTGCTGCGCCATGCCTTCGGGCCGCTGGGGCTGCACCGCGTCGAGGTCAACATCCAGCCGGACAACAAGGCGTCGATCGGGCTGGTGAAGCGCCATGGCTTCCGGCTGGAGGGATTCTCCCCCGACTTCCTCTACATCGAGGGCGCCTGGCGCGACCACGAGCGCTGGGCCATGACCAGCGACATGCTGAACCAGCGGACCGACCCTGGCTGACGGCCCCCGAGGGCCGACCGGCGGTGCGGGTGTGTCGGCCGACGGTGCCGGGCGCAGGCGGACGGTGCGGCTGACGGGCCACCACGATCGGTCCGAAGCCGCTCTGTTCAGCGGGCCCGTCGGCGTTGTTCCATGGTCACCGGACGGTCGCCGCACCGAGGTGACCCAAGGCAGTCGGAACGAGGCAGCCCGTGGCCACGAGCGTGCGACGTACCACCCTGACCCTTCCCACCGCCCCCGTGGGGCCCGACAACCCCCTGCCCGCGCTGCGCCCCCTCGACGAGGTGCACCGCGTGGACGACCGCACCCGGGCCACCCTCCCCGCCGACATGGCCCGTCAGGTCGCCTACGCACCATTGCGCTCGGTGCTGCCGGTGCGGCTGCGCGACGGCTACGGCCGCGACCGCGCCCCCGCCGCGCTCGACGCCATCGTCCTGGAGAACGACCAACTGCGCGCCACCGTGCTGCCCGGGCTCGGCGGCCGGGTCCACTCACTGGTCCACAAGCCGACCGGCCGTGAGCTGCTGTACCGCAACCCGGTGCTCCAGCCCGCCGACTTCGCCCTCAACGGCGCCTGGTTCTCCGGCGGGATCGAGTGGAACATCGGCGCCACCGGCCACACCACCCTCTCCTGCGCACCCCTGCACGCCGCCCGCGTCCCCGCGCCCGACGCCGCCGACGGGGGCGCGATGGTGCGGCTGTGGGAGTGGGAGCGGCTGCGCGATCTGCCCTTCCAGGTGGATCTGTGGCTGCCCGCCGACTCCGCGTTCCTCTACGTGGGCGTCAGGATCCGCAACCCCCACCACCTCCCCACCCCCATCTACTGGTGGTCCAACATCGCCGTCCCCGAGGACGAGCACACCCGCGTCCTCGCCCCCGCCGACGACGCCTGGCACTTCGGCTACGCCCGCACCCTCAGCAAGGTCCCGGTCCCGGAGTGGGACGGCGCCGACCGTACGTATCCGCTGCGCGGCGCCTACCCCGCCGACTACTTCTACGAGGTGCCCGACGGCGCCCGCCGCTGGATCGCCTCGCTCGACGCCGACGGCGGCGGCCTCGTCCAGACCTCGACCGATCTGCTGCGCGGCCGCAAGCTCTTCGTCTGGGGCGCGGGTCCCGGCGGACGCCGCTGGCAGCAGTGGCTGACCGAGCCCGGCACCGGCGGCTACGCCGAGATCCAGGCCGGCCTCGCCCGCACCCAGCTCGAGCACGTCCCGCTGGAGGCGGGGGAGGAGTTCGCCTGGCTGGAGGCGTACGGCCCGCTGACCGCCGACCCGGCGGCCGTCCACGGCCCGGACTGGGCCGCCGCCCGCCGCGAGACCGAGACCCGGCTGGAGGCGGCGCTGCCGCGCGCCGCCGTCGACGCGGCCTACGCCGCCTGGCGCCCGTACGCCGACGCGGAACCGGCGGAGCGCCTCGCGACCGGCTCCGGCTGGGGCGCGCTGGAGATCGAGCGCGGCGGATTCCGGCTGCCCGGGACGCCGTTCGACCCGGACACGCTGGGGGAGGAGCAGGAGCCGTGGCGCCGGTTGCTGCGCACCGGCGCCCTGCCCGACTGGGAGCCGGGCCCCTCCCAGGCCGACCCCGGCGCCTCCGTGGTCGCGCCCGCCTGGCGCGACCTCCTGGAAGCGGCGCCCTCGACCGCCGCCGCCGAGTACCACCTGGGCGTCGCCCAGTGGCACGCGGGCGACCGCGCCCAGGCCGAGCGCAGCTGGGAGCGGTCGCTGCGGTGCGCGGAGACGCCCTGGACGCTGCGGTGTCTGGCCGTCGCCGACACCGCCTCCGGCCATCGGGCGCGCGCGGCGGAACGGCTGCTGCGTGCCGTACGGCTCTTCCTCACCTCGGCCGCCGCCCCGCCGCCCGAGGCGCCCCCGGTGCTCGAAACGGCGGGCACGGGTACGGACTTGACGCAGGGGCCGGGGCGGGGGCAGGGGCAGGGCGCTGGGCAGGGGACGGCCGTCTCGCTGGCCGCGCCGCCCGTCGCCGCCGACCCGGCGGCCCTGGAGACGGCCGAGGCGGCGCTCGGCCGGGAGGCCATCGTCGCGCTGCTCGCGGCCGACCGCGCCGATGACGCCCGAGCGGTCCTCGACGCACTCCGCCCCGCGATCCGCGCACGCGGCCGCTTCCGGCTGCTGCGCGCGCAGGTCCTGCTGGCCCAGGGCGACGCCCTGGCCGCCCGTGCCGTCTTCGACGAGGGCTTCGAGGTCTGCGATCTGCGCGAGGGCGACGAGACGTTGAGCGACACCTGGTACGCGATCGTGGAACGGCTGGCGGGCGGCACCGAGGACCCACTGACCGAGGAGGCCCGCGCCCGGATCCACGCCGAGCACCCGCTCCCCGCCCCCTACGAATTCCGCATGCGCCCCGCGTAGCGGGCCTACGGCCCGCAGAGGTCTGCCGGGTCGCACCCAGGGGCCGAGCCGCCCCGGGGCGCGCCCGTACGCGTCCTGTGCCGTGCAAGCGCCCTGCGGCCCGCGTCGCGGACCCCGCGTCATGGGGCATCGCCATGCGGGCCTGGGCCCGCATGGCGATGCCCCATGACGGGCACCCGGGTGCGGACAGCGGCACAGCGCATCAGGGGAGAGGAGCCGCGTACCGTGAAGAGACCGCATGATCCTGGGGCGGATCCGGAGGATGAGGGGATTCCCGATCTCCAGGACGGGACGCCCGAGCAGCAGCGGGCGGAGGATCCTGAGCAGTTGCCCGTGGCCGGGGACGAGCCGACGATCGCCGGGTACCGGGACACCACGAGCGCGGAGACGCGTGAGCGGGAGTCGCTCGACGAGCGGTTGACCGATGAGGAGCCGGAGGCGGGGGAGCCGGTCGGCAGCGTGGCGGAACCGGCGGGGCTGCTGTACGACGAGCCGGACCCCGACCTCCCGCGTGAGCAGGACGTCTACTCCCAGGAGGGCTCGACCAGCGGGCTGTCCGCCGAGGAGGAGGCGGTCCGGATCAAGAGCGATGAGCTCCGGGATGTGGACGATCTCTACGAGGAGGTCGACGACGAGGAGGCCATCGTGGATCCGGGACCGCCCTCCTGACGGGTCTGCCGGACGGTGTGTTCACGGGCGGGTCACGCCGTCGGATTCCGGTCGACGTACTCGAAGATCGAGCCGTCGGGGTGGCGCGCCACCAGGGTGCGGCCCACGGGGGCGGGCAGCGGACCGGCGACGATCTGCCCGCCGACCGCCGTGAGATCGGCGATCGCCTCGTCCACGTCCTTCACCGCGATCGTCGCCGTGATCTTGCGGAGAATCGACATCTCCGACTCCGGTCCGCTCATCAGGAAGAAGCAGCCGACCGCCGCGACCGCGACGGGGCCGCGCTGGAAGCGCACCGCCTCGGCTCCCGTCAGCTTCTCGTAGACGGCGATCGCCGAGTCCAGGTCGTCGACGCACACGCGGAGTGAAGTCCCCAGAATATCCATGCGGGCGAGCCTAGTTGAACTGCTCAGACGCGGCAGAGGATCTCACCGTGCAGGACGGCGAACCAACCGTCCGGGGCCCTGCCCCACGCCCGCCACGCCTCCGCGATCGACCGCAGCTCCTCCTCCGTGGCATGGCCGCCGTCCACCGCGAGCCGGGCGTAGGAGGAGGCGACCGTGCGGTCCGCCCACAGACCGCTCCACCACGCCCGCTCCTCCTCGGTGGCGTAAGCCCACGCCGTGGCGGTCGAGGTGATGTCGGTGAACCCCGCCTCCAGGGCCCAGGAGCGCAGCCTGCGGCCGGCGTCCGGCTCACCGCCGTTGGCCCGTGCGACCCGGTGGTAGAGGTCCAGCCAGCCGTCCAGTCCGGGGACGGACGGGTACCAGGTCATGGTGGCGTAGTCGGAGTCGCGCACCGCCACGATGCCGCCCGGCGCGCACACCCGTCGCATCTCGCGCAGCGCCCCCACCGGGTCGCCGACGTGCTGCAGCACCTGATGGGCGTGGACCACGCAGAAGGAGTCGTCGGGGTGGTCCAGCGCATGGACGTCGGCGACCGCGAAGGAGACGTTGGTCAGCCCGCGTTCGTCGGCCACCGCGCGGGCCCGCTCCAGGACGGCGCCCTCGGCGTCGACGCCGGTGACCTGCCCCTGGGGGACCAGCTCCGCCAGGTCCGCGGTGATGGTGCCGGGGCCGCAGCCGATGTCCAGGATCCGCATATGGGGCCGCAGATGGCCGGTCAGATACGCGGCGGAGTTGGCCGCCGTGCGCCAGGTGTGCGAGCGCAGCACCGACTCATGGTGGCCGTGGGTGTAGACGGCGGCGTCCTTCGGCATGGCGGACCTTCCCCTTCGGGACCGGTGAACGGGTGGCTCCACCGTAGAAGGCATCTCGCATCACGAGAAGAACCGTCTCAATATATGAGTGGCCGGTATCGCGGCGAAGGGGCGGTGGGGAGGCGAACCCCACCGCCCCTTCGGCAGAACGTGACGCGGGCATGGTGATGCCGGGAATGGCGATGCGGGAATTCGGGGCAGCCCCGTCACACAGGCGACCCCGTCACACAGGCGACCCCGTCACACACGCGGCCCCGTCACATCGCCCCGGCTGATCACGCCCAGCGCACGCCCCGCCTCGACCACCGGGAGCCGTCCCACCGCATGCCGTCGCATCAGCGCGGCCGCCTCGGCCACCTCCTCGTCCGGCCCGATCGTCACCGGGTCCGGGGTGCATACGGCGTGGCAGGTGACGGCGAGCGGGTCGACGCCCTCGGCGACCGCGCGGAGGGTGATGTCGCGGTCGGTGAGGACCCCGAGCACCTCCCCGTCGCTGGCGACCAGCACATCGCCGATGTCCTGGGCGCGCATCAACTGCGCGGCCTCCACCAGCGAGGCGTCGGGGCGCACCCAGATCGCGGGCCGTGTCATGACCTCCCGCACCGGGCGCGTCGGGTCGCGAGGTGGGTCGTGGGGCATCTGTCCACCTCCCCCTTCGTGGGTGATGTGCTGCCCGCAGTACCCAGGCGGGGCGGGAGGTATGCGCGACGGGTACGCGCCGTCCGCAATCCCTGAGCGAACTCCTACGTGCTCGGGCGCAGCCCCAGCGCCGAGACCACCTCCTGCACCGTGTGGAACGTCTGGTCGGCGGGCAGTTCCTCGGCCAGAGCGATCAGCCCGTCCGGTGCGTGCCGGTCCTCCAGGACGCGCAGCAGCTCCTCACGATCGGCCGGGAAGGACGTACGTCCGAGCCGGCGGGCGAACTCGAACCGCACCGCCTCGGCCTCACCGGTCGTCCCCCGCGCCGGGACCGGCCCCAGGGCGACGTCCGGGTCGTCGTCGGCGGCCGGCTCCGGGTCGTGCCATTCCTCGGCACGGGTCGGGTGTCCGGAGCGGATCAGCCCCTGGAGCTCGTGCTTCATCTCGTCGTCCTTGTGGACGCTCAGCCGGTCGCTGCCTCGCTGCATGTCGGTCGCCTTCCTCAGCGGGTCCGTGTGTCTCCCGGGTCGGTCATCTTCCGGGATATGTCCATCCGCTCCCGGGACGTTCACCTCCGCTCCCGGGATGTTCAATCCGCGCCGCCGTCGTACGGCCAGCGCAGCAGTGCGCCGAGGCCGCCCACCGGGATGTCGTCGCCGTTCGTCTCCCCCTCGGCCGGTGCCACCGTCAGCGCTTCGGCGCCGGTGGCCACGACCGAGCGGATCAGCGCGTCGTCGGCGCGGGCCGGGGACGGCCGGGTGTCGCCCAGGTACTGGACATCCGTGCGGCGCAATGCCAGCTGGTCGGGTTCGGTGCCCACCCATACCTCGCGGTACAGATCGGGCCCGTCCGGGCGTATCAGCAACGAGCCTATGCGGTGCTCACGCGCCGCGTCGACCAGCGCCGGAACCCCCTCGGCGGCCTCCACGCGCCCGCCGGAGGGCATCCGGCCGGCCCGGAACCGCTCCAGCGCCTCCTCGCCGCGCTCATGGGCGTACCGGGCGCGTGCCTCGTCCACCTCCTGGTCCAGCAGCCGGGCGGCGTGGCTGCCGGGCGGGGCGGAACCGGGGGCGCGGCCCCCGCGCGAGGTCTCCACCGCCGCCGAGCGCAGCTCCTTGGGCAACTGCTCGTGGACCGCGCGGCGCTCGCGCGGGTCCCCGGCCAGCAGCACCAGATCCGCGCCGGTCTCCTTCTGGCAGGCGCCCAGCGCGTCGGCGATCAGCGCCGCGTTCTGGTCCCAGGTGTTCTCGGTCTTGAGCTGGAAGTGGCGCTCCGACCAGTCGGCGCTGGCGGTCCGGTGCACCGGCCACTGCCGGCCCTCCACGGAGCCGACCCGGTCGCCGCCGCGTGCGTCGCGCAGCTCGACGTCCGCGCCGGTGCGGTCGATGTACGCCACCAGGCAGGACGGGTCCTCGCCGGTCAGCTCCAGCAGCGGTCCCACATGCGGAAGCGCCGACCAGCACGGGGGTTCGCTCATCGGCGGCGGGGTCAGCAGCGGGGTGTCGAGGACCACCTCGCCGGCCGTGGCGAAGACGGCCCACCCGGCCGGGCCGGCGGCGGGCGGCAGCGCGGTCAGCCTTTCGTACACCGCGCGGCAGGTGGCCTGGTCGGCGCCCTGCCCTTCCAGCCGGCGGCTCGCCTCGCGGGCGGCGCGTTCCTGCTCCTCGGCCGCGGACTCGTCGGGGTGCGACGTGTCGAAGTAGACGCTGGCCCAGGGGCCCGGGCGGTCGTAGAGCGGTTGGAGATGTCCGAGTCGCATGTACTCCCTCCAGATTTCGCGTCCCCCACGCGTACCCATGACGGCGGTATCGACACGAGGTCGTCGGGACGATTGGGGGCCGAGGTTCGAGGCCGATGTTTGGGGCTCGTGGGGGAGGGGGACCCGTCGTTCGGCCGAGCGGCCCGTAGGGAGTGAGGAGCGGCGTCGGACGCGGGACATCAGGGGCCGGGTCCGGCGCCGTGCCCTGCGGAAGGGCGCTTGCGGAAGCGCCCTGCGGAAATGCCCTGCGGAAGTGCCCGCGTACCCGTGGTCCGTCCGGGTCGACGAGGACTGTTCGAGGACTGTTAACGAGGGTGGGGACGGGTACCCGGCGGCACATGACTGATAAATCGGCCTATCCGAAGGCGGGCATACCCTCGGCCGGGGATGTGGCGGAGCCGGTCGCACGAGCCGTCCGCGAAGAAGTCCGCCGGGAGCTGCGCGAGCAGTCCGGGCGGCGCGCGGTCCGCCTCTACGGTGGCGCGGCGGCGGCCGCGCTCTACGCGGGGGGTGCGCTGACGGCGTGCCTGGTGCTGCTGTTCGCGCTGGCGCTGCCGGGGTGGGCGGCGGCGCTCGTCGTTTTCGCGCTGTTGCTGGTGGTGGCGGGGTGGCTGAAGAACGCGGCGGGGCAGGGGGCGGGGCGGCGGCCCAGTGCGCCTTCTGGGCCGACCGCGCCTTCCGCGCCTTCCGCGCCTTCCGCGCCTTCTGCCCCTTCGGGGCCCGCTGCTCCTCCCGGACCCGGTGGTCCTGCCGGGCCTTCTGGTGGCCCCAGTGGTCCTGCCGGGCCTTCTGGTGGTCCAGCCGGGCCTGCCGCGCCTCCGACGCCTCCGGGGCCCGGGGCGCCTCCTCAGCCCCCTCATCCTCCTCACACGGGGTGATCGACCATGGCGGAGAATCCGCTGTTGACCAGGTACGGCGAGGCGCTGGACCTCTTCACCGAACGGGTGCACGCGGTCCGGCCCGATCAGTGGGACGACCCGACGCCCTGCACCGAGTGGACCGTACGCGACCTGGTGAACCATCTCGCCGTCGAGCAGATGTGGGTGCCGCCGCTGGTCCGGGAGGGGGCGAGCGCCGGTGACCAGAGCGATGCGCTGGAGGGCGATCTGCTCGGTGACGACCCCGTCGCCACGTGGGACGTGGTGGCGACTGCGGCGCGGGATGCCTTCCGTGAGCCGGGGGCGCTCGACCGGATGGTCGACCTCTCGTACGGGGAGAGCCCCGCGACGCATTACTGCGCGCAGATGACGGCTGACGCGGCGGTGCACGCGTGGGATCTGGCCCGGGCCATCGGGGCGGATGAGCGCATTCCTAAGCCGCTGGTGGACTTTTCGGTGCGGGAGGTCGCGCCGTATGCGGCGGATTTGGAGGAGAGCGGGCTGTTTGCGGCGCCGGTTGAGCCTCCGGCGGGGGCGGATGCGCAGGCGCGGCTCCTGGCCCTGCTGGGCCGCGAGCCGTAGGCAGTTCCCCACCCCGCCCCTTCCCGAAAGAGGAGGCTCCGCCCCCTCACCCCCACCGGGGCTCCGCCCCGAACCCCGCTCCCGGCACCCCCGCCCCGCCTCACCTCGCACCGACACGTGTCCGACGCGCCGACGAGGCCCGAGGCCGGACGCGCCGAACGCGCCGTAACCCGGGCCCGAGTGCGCCCGGTAACCCGGGCCCGAGTGTGCCCGCTCACCCGCGGGCGGGGCCCGCCTCGACGAGCCCGCCCCGGCAAGCCCCAGCCGCCCCCGAGCGGGCCCCGCGCGAGCGCGCCCGGGTCCGCACGTTGCCGGCGGGTGGGGGTGTGGGCGGAGCCAGACTCCGCCCACACCCCCACCCGCATATCGGCCCACCGCGCCCCGCGGAATTCAGCAGCGGACCCGTGGGCGGTCCCAGTGGCGGTGGGCGGCTATGGCTTCGGTGAAGGCTTGGGTGAATTCCTCGCTCGCCGTGCCCGTCGTGGTGTCCGTGACGACGCCGCGGTCGGTGCAGACGTGGCCGTGGCCGGAGGCGATGTGGAGGCCCTCCGGGTCCAGGGAGGAGAGGATGCCGACGCCGGAGCCGAGGGCGCCGATGGGCTTGCCGTGACGGTAGGCGTCGCGGACGAAGCGCATGGCCTCGCTGTCCGAGGCCAGGCCGGGGGTGCCGGTGGGGCCGCCGGGGAGGAGGAGGGCGTCGTAGAGGACGGAGGCGACCGTGGGGAGGGCGCGGTCCACCGCGTAGCCGTTGCCGTCGGCGCCGAGTACCTTGCCGTCGTGCGGGGCGAGGGCCTCGACGACGGCTCCCTGGGCGGTGAGCGCCTCCTGGGCCTGGGTGAGCTGGCCGGTGTCCACGCCGTCCATGACCAGTACCGCGATCTGGCGGGTGCGGATCGAGCCGTCGCCCTGGAGGTTGTCGAAGCTCAGCGCGGGCGAGACCTGCGGCTTGTGGTTGTTGGCGCCCGGCTCCGGATTCGCCACGCCGATGCCCTGGGCCACCTGCGAGGCCAGGTCGTAGTCGACCCGGGCCAGCTGCTCGACCGTGCGCTCCCGCACATGCACCGCGCCGACCTTGCCCAGCTCGAAGCGGAAGGCGTCCACGATATGGCGCTTCTCCCAGTCGCTCATGCTGTTCCAGAACAGCGCGGCCTGGCTGTAGAAGTCCTTGAAGGACTCGCTCCGCTTGCGGATCTTGTCGCCGTCGACCCGCTCCGCGTAGTGGGAGAAGGCATAGCCGTCCGCCCCCGCGAGGGCCGGGCAGCCCCCGCCGAGGGAGTTGGGCGAGTAGTTGGTGCCGCGGTGGAGCGCGGTCTGGTGGTAGCCGTCCCGGTGGTTGGTCCGGGCCGGGGCGACCGGCTGGTTGACCGGGAGCTGCGAGAAGTTGGGCCCGCCCAGCCGGATCAGCTGGGTGTCCAGATACGAGAAGTTCCGGGCCTGCAGCAGCGGGTCATTGGTGAAGTCGATCCCGGGGACCACGTTCGCGGTGTGGAAGGCCACCTGCTCGGTCTCCGCGAAGAAGTTGTCCGGGTTGCGGTTCAGGACCATGTGGCCGATCGGCCGCACCGGCACCTGCTCCTCCGGAATGATCTTGGTGGCGTCGAGCAGATCGACGTCGAAGTTGAACTCGTCCTCCTCCGGTATCAGCTGCACCCCCAGCTCGTACTCGGGGTACTGACCCGCCTCGATCGCCTCCCACAGATCGCGCCGGTTGAAGTCCGGGTCGCGGCCCTGGCACTCCTGCGCCTCGTCCCACACCAGCGAGTGGACGCCCAGCTTCGGCTTCCAGTGGAACTTCACGAAGGTGCCGCGGCCCTGCGCGTCCACAAAGCGGAAGGTGTGCACCCCGAAGCCCTGCATCATCCGGTAGCTGCGTGGAATCGCCCGGTCCGACATCAGCCACATCATCATGTGCATGGTCTCGGGCTGGAGCGAGACGAAGTCCCACAGGGTGTCATGGGCGGAGGCGCCGGTCGGGATGTCGTTCTGCGGCTCCGGCTTGAGCGCGTGCACGAAGTCGGGGAACTTGATCCCGTCCTGGATGAAGAAGACCGGCATGTTGTTGCCGACCAGGTCGTAGTTGCCCTCCGAGGTGTAGAACTTCGTCGCGAAGCCCCGCACGTCCCGCACCGTGTCCGCCGAGCCCCGGGGCCCCTGCACGGTGGAGAACCGCACGAAGACCGGGGTACGCACGGACGGATCCTGGAGGAAGGCGGCGCGGGTGAACTCCGCGCAGGACTCGTACGGCTCGAAGTAGCCGTACGCGCCCGCGCCCCGCGCGTGCACCACCCGCTCCGGGATGCGCTCATGGTCGAAATGGGTCAGCTTCTCGCGGAAGTGGAAGTCCTCCATCAGGGTCGGGCCGCGCTCGCCCACGGTGAGGGCGTCATCAGTGTGGTCGACGGCCACGCCCTGGTCGGTGGTGAGCGGCCCTTCGGCGGGGTCGGGCGCGCGGTACCTGTCGCGCTGCCGTTCCTTGCGGTCCTCCGTCATCGTGCCGATCCCTTCGTCGTCTTCGCGAACTCCTCCAGGAACGCCTCGCAGAACGCCTTGAGATCGTCCGGCTTACGGCTGGTGATCAGGGCGTTGGGGCCGCCGGTGCAGACCTTGACCTGCTCGTCCACCCATGTTCCGCCGGCGTTGGTGATGTCGGTGCGCAGACTCGGCCAGGAGGTCAGGGTGCGGCCGCGTACGACATCGGCCTCCACCAGCGTCCAGGGGGCGTGGCAGATCGCGGCCACCGGCTTGCCCGCGTCGAAGAAGCCCTTGGCGAAGGCGACCGCCTTGTCGTCCAGGCGCAGGAAGTCGGGGTTGGCCACCCCGCCGGGCAGCACCAGGGCGTCGTACTCCCCGACCGTCGCGTCCTTCACGACCTGGTCGACCTCGAAGGTGTCCGCCTTGTCGAGATGGTTGAACGCCTGGATGCGGCCGGGCTTGGTGGACACCAGACGGGGGGTGCCCCCGGCGTCCCGGACCGCCTGCCAGGGGTCGGTCAGCTCGACCTGTTCCACGCCTTCCGGGGCGACGAGAAAGGCGACCTTCATTGCTGCTCACGTCCTTCCGGTCCGGGTATCGCATGCGTCCGGTGCGGCGGGTAGCCAGCGCGGACGGGGTCGAAACGGGAACATCAGGTGCATCAGGCGTCGTCCGACGTCTTCTTCCGGTGCGGCAGGAACTCCTGCACCTTCGCCTTCAGGCCCTGGCGGACCATGCCCGCCCGGTCCGCGTCGCCCTTGAGGATCGACTCGGCCGTGGCCTCCATCTGCTCCCAGGTGGCATGCGGCGGGATCGGGGGGACGTCCGGGTCGGTGAGGAACTCCACGACCGCCGGGCCGTCCGCGCTCAGCGCCTCGTGCCACGCCTGCTCGACCTGCTCGGGCTTCTCCACCCGGATGCCGGTCATGCCGAGCGATTCGGCGAACCGCGCGTAGGAGACATCGGGAATCGCCTGCGAGGGCAGGAACTGCGGCGCCCCGCCCATCGCCCGCATCTCCCAGGTGACCTGGTTGAGGTCCTGGTTGTTCCAGACGGCGATCACCAGCCGGGGGTCCTCCCACAACTGGCGGTACTTGGCCACCGTGATCAGCTCGGCCAGGCCGTTCATCTGCATCGCGCCGTCCCCGACCAGCGCCACCGCCGGCCGGTCCGGACGGGCGAACTTGGCGCCGATCGCGTACGGCACCCCGCAGCCCATCGTGGCCAGCGTGCCCGACAGCGAGCCGCGCATCTCACCGCGCATCCGCACATGGCGCGCGTACCAGTTGGCGACGGAGCCGGAGTCGCAGGTGACGATGGAGTCCGAGGGCAGCAGCGGGTCCAGGCAGTGGGCCACGTACTCGGGGTTGACCGGGTCCGCGGACACCTCCGCGCGGGAGCCCATCACCTCGCGCCAGCGCCGTACGCCCGCGATGATCTCCTCCTGCCAGTCCCGCGCCTCCTTGCGCTCCAGCAGCGGCAGCAGCCGCAGCAGGGTCTCGCGCGCGTCGCCGACCAGGTTGACCTCGTACGGATAGCGCATCCCGATCATGTGCGGATCGAGATCGATCTGGACCCCGCGCGCCTTGCCGAACTCCGGCAGGAACTGGCTGTACGGAAAGCTGGAGCCGATGGTCAGCAGGGTGTCGCAGTCCCGCATCATCTCGTACGAGGGGCGGGTGCCCAGCAGCCCGGTGGACCCGGTGACATAGGGCAGTTCATCGCTGAGCGCGTCCAGGCCGAGCAGCGCCTTGGCGACCCCGGCGCCGAGGGTTTCGGCGGCCCGCTGGACCTCCTTGCGCGCCCCGGCCGCGCCCTGGCCGACCAGGATCGCCACCCGCTCGCCCGCGTTCAGCACCTCCGCGGCCCGCTCCACCGCGCTGTTGGAGGGCACCGCGGACCAGCCGCTGCGGTCCAGGCTGGAGGGCACCATCTTGAACTCGTGGGTGGGCGCGGAGTAGTCGAGGTCCTGCACATCCGCCGGGATGATCACGGCGGTGGGGGCGCGGCGGGCGTAGGCGGTGCGGATGGCCCGGTCCAGGACGTTGGGCAACTGCTCGGGGACGGTGACCGTCTCCAGGAAGTCCGAGGCCACGTCCTTGAAGAGGCTGTGCAGATCCACCTCCTGCTGGTACGAGCCCCCCATCGCGCTGCGGTGGGTCTGGCCGACCAGCGCCACCACCGGGACGTGGTCCATCTTGGCGTCGTACAACCCGTTCAGCAGGTGGATCGCGCCGGGGCCCGAGGTCGCCGCGCAGACGCCGAGGCGGCCGCTGAACTTGGCGTAGCCCACGGCCTGGAACGCGGCCATCTCCTCGTGCCGGGCCTGGATGAACCGGGGCTCGTTCTCGGCCCGCCCCCATGCGGCGAGCAGGCCGTTGATTCCATCCCCCGGGTAGCCGAACACATGCTCGACACCCCACTCCGACAGTCGGGCGAGGATGTAGTCGGCCACTTTCATGGTCATGGTGGGTCATCGCTCCTCTCGCGATCGCTCTTCTCGGTGATCGCTGTCAACCGGCCACCTGCGGCAGCACCTTGGTGCGGTAGAAGTCGAAGAAGCCGCGCTGGTCGGGGCCGATCTGATTGACGTAGACGGTGTCGAATCCGGCCTCGGCGTACGCGGTCAGCGCGGCCACGTGCGCCTCCGCGTCATCCCCGCAGACCACTGCGTCGGCCACCCGCTCGGGGGTGACGAGCTGGGCGGCCTGCTCGAACTGGCCCGGGGTGGTCAGCGTCGACAGCACCTCGCCGGGCAGCGCCTCGGTCGGCCACAGCCGGTGGGCGGTGCGCAGCGCCTCGTCGGGGTCCGCGCTGTAGCACACCTTCAGGCCGCCGCGGGCCGGTTTGCTGTTGCCCCCGGCGCCGCTGCCGCGCCGGAACCGCGCCACCAGCTCCGCGTCCGGGGTCATGGTGATGAAGCCGTCGCCGACCCGTCCGGCCAGCGCGGCGGCGGCCGATCCGAAGGCCGCGATGTCGATGGGCACCGGCTCCTCGGGCACGGTGTACAGCCGGGCGTTCTCCACCGTGTAGTGCTTGCCGTGATGGGTGACGCGGCGCCCCTCGAACAGTTGGCGCATCACCATCACGGCCTCCTCCAGCATCTCCAGCCGGATCGGCGCGGGCGGCCAGCGGTCGCCCAGTACGTGCTCGTTCAGCGCCTCGCCGCTGCCCACACCCAGCCGGAAGCGGCCCTCCAGCAGCACCGCGCTGGTCGCGGCGGCCTGGGCCACGATGGCGGGGTGGATACGGATGGTGGGGCAGGTCACCGCGGTCTGCACGGGCAGGCTGGTGGCCTGCGCGAGGGCGCCGATCACCGACCAGACGAAGGAGCTCTGGCCCTGGGCGGCGTTCCAGGGGTGGTAGTGGTCCGAGATCCACAAATGACTGAAGCCTGCCTGCTCCGCCATCCGGGCCTGCTCGACAAGGTCCGCGGGCCCGTGTTCTTCGGCGGCCAGGAAGTAGCCGTACTCGGTCATGGGGCCCTCCTCGAGCGCGGATGCCGGCAGATGCGACGGGTAACCGGGGCCCGGGGAAGGAAACCTCGTTTGATACGGCCCGGGGCGGGCACCTGGCCGGTGCGCTTCGGACCGGAGGCACGCCACGGGAGCGACCCGGCTGCCGGCGGCGTGACCAGCGGATCGCGCTTTTCGTCCGGTTTCGCCCTCGCGGTGAGACCGACGACAGCTCAAGGGAGATACGGCGTATGACGTCCGTACGAGCACATCCCCGAGCACATCCCCGGCATCCGCACGACGACGCCCCGGACACCTCCGCGGAGTTCCGCCGGATCGCCGCCCACACCGGTCTGAGCGAGGCCGACGCGCGCACCGGCATGGAAGCCCGGATCGCCGACTGGCTCGGCATCTCCCGGACGCGGGTCTCCCGCCTGCTCAGCGACAGCGCCCGCCTGGGCAGGCAGGCGGGCGCAGGTGTCGCCTGAGAGGGGACCGTACGCGGGTCACGCCCCGGGCGCCGGGGCGCGCGGGGCCGTACGCGGCATGGCCAGGGCGACATGGCGGGAGATCCGGTCCGCCACGCCCGCCTCCGCCATCTCGAAGGCACCGCGCCCGCCCGTACGGAAGAGCGTGAGCACCCCCAGGACCGGGCCCGTGCCGGCGCGCAGGGGTATGCACAGCAGCGAGGTGACCTCCTCCCGCACCAGCACCGGAGCGCCCGTCCCGTCCCGGCCGAAGGCGTCGGCGTCGACCGGGCTCACCCGCAGCGCGGAGGCCCCGTCGTACAGCGCGTCCACCACCAGGGGGCAGTCGGCCGGATCCTGCTCGGCCAGGGACGCCGTACGGTCGCCCACCGCGTCCCGCGGGCCGAGCGCCACCACCCGGCGCGGGTTGCCGGGACCGTCCTCCGGGGCCAGGTCGGCGATCACCCAGTCCGCGAACCGGCCGTGCAGCACCTCCGCGGCCGCGGTCAGCACGGCCTCCGGACCGCCCTCGGCCGACGCCACCCTCAGCAGCGCCGCCGCCGTGTCGTCCACCAGGTCCAGCAGCTCGACATGGCGGGACACCTCGCCCAGATCCGGCCGCGACTCCTGGGGCCACATCTCTGCCGCCCCCTCGCCCGCCGGCGGGCCGGCCACCCCGGGCTGGAACGCCGCCAGCACCGCCGGATGCGGCTCGCCCGGCGGCCGCAGCGCGGCCAGGGTCACCCGCGCCTCACCGTGGACGGGCGGCTGCGACAGCCACACCGTCAGGCTGCGGTCGCCCTCGCCGCGCGCGACGGCGGCGACCTGCGAGCGCAGCGCCGCCTGCGCGTCGCGCCGCAGCGCGGCGGTGAGCGGGCGACCGGTGGCGTATCCGGCCCGCGTGTGGAACAACTGGGTGGCGGTGAAGTTCATGCGCCGCACCACGGCATCGCGGTCCAGCAGCACCGTAGCGATCGGCAGCCGCTGGAACAGCGCCCGCAGCAGCTGCTGCTCCTGCGGGTCGCCCCGGCCCCCGCCGGGGCTCCGGGAGGTGGCCGTCAGCTCCTCGTACCGCGGCCACAGCACGTCCACGACATGCTGCAGCTCGAAGAGAGCGGCGTCCAGCAGGGACGGCCGCTCCTGCGGAGGCAGCGCCCGCGCGGTCCGCAACTCCTCGACTCGTCTGCGGAAGTCCGAGAGTTCCGCACCAAACTGCTCTGCGCCTGGCATGGGCACACCGTAGCCTGAGCGACCCCGGAGGACCGCATGGGTGTTGTTTTCCACTCAATGCCATGGGAAGGCGAAAAAATCGGGGTCCCGGGGGGACGGGGCCGGACAGCAGATCGCACCGAGTGAAAACCGAGTGAAAGGAGTGGATCCGGCGATGCCCGACCGTACGCATATCCGCGTGGCCCGCCAGACCGACGCACCATCCCTCGGGCGCGGCCTGGTCGAACTGGCGGAGCAGGCCGCCGCGGGCACGCCCGACAGCTGCGGGGCCACCGCCACCGCCGTGCTCGCCGAGGAGCCCTCCGGCGCCGTGGACGCCGACCGGACCACGGTGGCCACCCACCCCGATCTGCCCCCGCTGGTGTCGGTCCAGCTGAGCGAGGGGGAGGGCCCGATCATCGCGGCGCTCGACACCGGCCGCCCGGCGGGCGCCGACGATCTGCTCCACGACGACCGCTGGCCGCGCTACCGCGCCCGGGCGCTGGACGCGGGCATCCGGTCCTCCGCCGCCCTGCCCTTCGCCTACGACGGGCTCACCGTCACCGTCTCGGTCTACGGGCTGCGCCCAGGTCCCCTCAGGAAGGCCGCCCAGGGCGCCACCGAGCTGCTCGGCGACCTGGCCACCGAGAGCATGGCGCGGGACCGGCTCTACCGCGCCGCCCTGGTCCAGGTCGACCAGCTGGACACGGCGCTGCGCAGCCGGCCGGTGGTGGACCAGGCGTGCGGAATCGTCATGTACGTCCTGGGCTGCGACCCGGACCAGGCGTTCGACCTGCTGCGCCGGCTCTCCCAGCGGACCAACCGCAAGCTGGCGGAGCTCGCCGAGACCGTGGTGCGCACCCGCGGCCGCGGCCTGGAGCGGAACCTCATCGAGTTCGGCCGGTCAGCAGCTCCCGGACCCGATCGGCCAGCGTCCGGCCCGGACCGGGACCTTCCGGGCTGACCGGGGGCACGCCCTGCACCGCGGCCGTCGCCTCGCCGACCCGCAGGCCCAGCGCCATCCGCTCCTCGGGGGTGAGCCGCTCCCGCAGCTCGGGGAAGACCAGGTCCTCCTCGCCGCGGATGTGCATGGACACCACGTCCATCAGCTCCCGGACCAGCGGGTCGAACCGCCGGTCCCGGGGGTCCACGGCGTCCAGGTCGGACAGGATCCGCTCGGCCTCGGTCAGCTCCTCGATCTCCTCGTCGGCGATCCGGTCGCCGTTCGGCAGCGCCTTGCGGACCGTGGGGTACAGATGGGCCTCCTCGGCCACGGAGTGCCGCACCACCTCCACCGTCATCCGGTCGACCAGCTGCCGCCGCCGCTCGGGGTCGGTGGCGGCGCGGTACCCCTCGAAGAGGTCGCGCACCGCGCGGTGGTCCGCGGTGAGCAGGTCCACCACATCGTGTTGTTCCGGCATCGCTGTCATGGCGCCCGGGTCCCCCGGGCCCCTTCCGCGAAACGGCGCCGGAGATCTGCGAAGGTGGACATACGTGGGCGGTGACGCGCCGGACACGGGCGGAGGTGTGGACGGAATGCAGCGGCAGTGGACCGCCCCGGCACCGGCGGACCGGGACGACGGCGGACTGCCGGTCCTCCCGGAGCTGTTCGACAGCTTCGTCGCGGCGGCCGGTCACACCGCGCCGGAGCCGGTCGGCGGCTCGGCCGGACTGCGCTCTGCGGCCTGCGGCTACTGGTCGCGGCGCGGGCTGTGGACCGACCCGGAGCACGTCGTGGTCGCCCCCGGCGCCGAGCCGCTGCTGCTGGCGCTGCTCGCCTCGGCCCCCGGCGGCGATGTGCTGCTGCCCCGCCCCTGCGCCGCCTGGTACGCGCCGCTGGTGCGGCTGGTGGACCGGCGCGCCCACCACGCGCCCGTCCCGGCCGAATGCGGTGGGCTGCCCGATCCGTTCGCGCTGCTGGAGATCGTCCGCAGGATCCGCGCCGAGGGCGGGGTGCCCCGGGTGCTGCTGCTGTCGGCGGCCGACGACCCCACGGGCACCGTGGCCCCGCCCGAGCTGCTGCACGAGGTGTGCGAGGCGGCCGTGGCCGAGGGGCTGCTGATCGTCAGCGACGAGACCTGGCGGGACACCGTCCACCATCCGCAGGGCACGGTGCTGCTCAGCCCCGCCGAGATGTCCCCCGAGAACGTGATCGTGCTCTCGGACCTGGCGGGCGCCTTCACCCCGGCGGGCTGGCCCGCCGCGATCGCCCGGTTCCCCGCGACCGAGCGCGGGGCGGAGCTGCGCGGCCGGGTGCTGTCCATGCTCACCGCCGTACGCTCCGGGCTGCCCGCTCCCATCGCGGCGGCCGCCGCGTACGCCCTCGGCGAGCCCGAGCCGGTCCGGGACCGGATGGCCGCGGCGGCCCGGGCGCACGGGGCCGTGGCCGCGGCCGCCTACCGCGCGCTGACCGCCGTCGGGGCGCTGGCCCGCCCGCCGCAGACCGGTCGGCACCTCTACGCCGATCTGGACGAGCTGCGGGGGGTGCTCGCCGCCCGCGGCATCACCGACTCGGTGGAGCTGGAGCGCGAGCTGGTGCGGCGGATCGGCCGGAGCGTGGCCGGGGGCCACCGCTTCGGCGACCCCCCGCACACCCTGCGGCTCCGGCTGGCGACCCTGCCGCTGCTCGGCGCGGCGGAGGAGTCGCGGCTACGGGCGCTCCGGACGCCGGATCCGCTGCAACTGCCCCATGTGGCCGCGGCGTTGGGCGCCTTCGAGGCGGCCTTCCGCGACCTGATCGAAAGCAGTCCGGTGACCTGAGCCGCCCCGGACCTCCATGGCGCGCCGGCACCGAAGGACCGGCCCGGACACGGCCCAGATACGGAAGGGAGCCAGGCCATGACCGACCACGCCGAGCAGGCGGAACCGGCGGAACCGGCGGAACCGGCCGGGCGGCGCCGCGCCCGGCCCGGCTCCGCCGCCCGGCACCGGCTGGCCCCGGCCGCCCTCGAGCCGGGCGCCCCCGAGCAAGCCGCCCTCGAGCCGACCGGCCCCGAGCCGACCGGCCCCGGACCGGCCGCCCCCGAGCCGGGCGCCCCGCGTCCGCCGGGCGAGATCCGCGACTGGCCGCCGTCGTTCGCCGACCGGCTCACCTCCCCGCTGCCGGGGGTGCGGGCGCTGGCCCGGCTGGCCCGGGAGGGCCGGCTCAGACCGCCCGTGGAGTCCCTCCGCGAGATCCCCGAGCTGCCCTTCGAACCGGGGCCGCTGCCGCTCACCGGCCCCGGCCGGACCGCGCTCACCTGGGCCGGGCACGCCAGTTGGGTGGTGCGGATCGGCGGGCTCACCGTGCTCACCGACCCGGTCTGGGCCCGCAAGATCCTCGGCACCCCGGCCCGGGTCACTCCGGTGGGGGTCCGCTGGGAGGACCTGCCGCCGGTGGACGCGGTCGTCATCAGCCACAACCACTACGACCATCTGGACGCGCCCACGGTCAAACGGCTGCCGAAGACGACGCCGGTCTTCGTGCCCGCCGGGCTGGCCCGCTGGTTCCGGGCGCGCGGATTCACCCGGGTGACCGAACTGGACTGGTGGGAGGCGGCCGAACTGCCCGGCGAGGACGGCCCGGTCCGCTTCGACTTCGTCCCGGCCCACCACTGGAGCAAGCGCACCCTCACCGACACCTGCCGCTCGCTGTGGGGCGGATGGGTCATCACCGCGCCCGGCGGACATCGGGTGTACTTCGCCGGGGACACCGGCTACGGCCACTGGTTCCAGCAGATCGGCCGCCGCTACCCGGGCATCGATGTGGCGCTGCTGCCCATCGGCGCGTACGAGCCGCGCTGGATGCTGAGCGGGGTGCACACCGACCCGGAGGAGGCCGTACAGGCGCATCTGGACCTGGGGGCGCGGGTGCTGGCGCCCATGCACTGGTCCACCTTCCTGCTCTCGGCCGAGCCGCCCCTGGAGCCGCTGCACCGGGTCCGCGCGGCCTGGGAGACCACCGGGCGCCCGCGCGAGGAGCTGTGGGATCTGCCGGTCGGGGCATCCCGCGTGCTCGAATGAGCCGCGCCGCCGTCGTGGGGGAGCGCGGACCAAGCCACCAAGTGGGTTAATCCGGTGCATAAGTGATGAGTGGAACATAAGTGGCGAGCGGTGCGGAGCGCACCTAACTTCCTTTTCATGCGCACACCTAAACTCCGCCACCTCGCCGGCCTCACGGCCGTCCTCGTCATCGAACTCGCCCAGCTCCCCGGAGCCCACGCCGCCCCCGTCGACCAGGCCGCGACCCGCCATGTGGTCCAGCCCGGCCAGTCCATCCAGGCCGCCGTGGACGCCGCCGAGCCCGGCGACACCATCGAGATCCGGCCCGGCACCTACCGGGAGAACATCCAGATCACCACCGACCGGCTGACCCTGATCGGCGCGGGCGAGTCCACCGTGCTCTCCCCGGCCGCGAAGCCGTCGGCCAACGCCTGCGGCGAGGCCGGCCACGGCATCTGCGTCACCGGGACGGCCGAAGACCCCGTCTCGGATGTCCGGATCGGCTCACTGAAGGTCACCGGCTTCCCCAAGAACGGCATCTGGGGCTCCGGCACCGACCGGATGACCGTACGGAACACCACCACCGAGGACAACGGCCAGCAGGGCATGGGCCAGGAGATGTCCACCCGCGGCACCTTCGCCGACAACGTCTCGCGCGACAACAAGCAGTCCGGCGTCTTCCTGGCCAACACCATCGACGCCGAGGGCGGCGCCACCGACGCCCTGGGCACCCTGGTGGCCGGAAACCAGCTCAGCGGCAACCGGACCGGTGTCGTGGTCCGCCGGCTGCGCGACCTCTCGGTCGAGGGGAACACCATCACCGCCAACTGCGCCGGGGTGTTCATCGTCGGCGACGAGTCGACCCCGCGCGCCGGGGACCTCAACGTCCGCCACAACACCGTCTACGAGAACAACGCCTACTGCGCGGCCACCGACCGGCTCCCCTTCATCCAGGGCGCCGGCATCGTGCTCACCGGCGCCGAGTCCACCCGGGTGACGGGCAACCAGGTGAACGACAACGTGGGCACCTCGCCCATGTCCGGCGGGATCGTGCTCTACACCAGCGTCGTCGGCGCCCCCAACGCCAAGAACGCCATCAGCCGGAACGTGATGAGCGGCAACAAGCCCGCCGACCTCGCCGACCGGGACAAGGGCCCCGACAACACCTTCACCGACAACGTCTGTGAGCTGTCCGCGCCCACGGGCCGGTGCTGAGAGGTGGCGACATGACCACTGTGGACACCGACAGAGCCGCCGCGGCACAGCCGCCACCGGCCGCGCTCCCGCCGCCCATGCGGCTGCGCGAAATCGTCTTCGGCGCCGCACGGGCGGCCTCGGTGCGCGCCGCGGTCCGGCTGCGGATCGCCGACGCGCTGGGCGACCGGCCCGCCTCCATCGGTGAGCTGGCCTCCGCCGTGGACGTCGAGCCCGATCCGCTGCGCCGGCTGCTGCGCTCCCTGGCCTGCTGTCAGATCTTCGCCGAGACCGACGACGGCCGCTTCCGGCACACCGAGATGTCCCGGCTGCTGCGCGAGGACACCCCGGGCAGCCTGCGGAACATCGCCCTGTGGTGCACCGAGCCGTGGACCTGGGAGGCGTGGCCGCTGCTGGACCGGGCGGTGCGCACCGGCGGCTGTGTCGTCAACGAGATCTACGGCAAGGACTTCTTCGCCTATCTCCATGAGGACGCGCCCGAGTCGGCCCGGGTGTTCGACGCCGCGATGACCACCTCCAGCCGGCAGTCCGCCACCGACGTCGCCGCCTTCCTCGACCTCGACGGGGTCAAGGAGGTGGTGGACATCGGCGGCGGCCAGGGGCATGTGCTGGCCAGCCTGCTGGAGAAGCACCCGGCGCTGCACGGCGCGCTGCTGGACCTGCCGCAGGTGGTGGCGCACGCCGATCCGCGGCTGCGGGACGGCGGGGCGCTGGCCTCGCGGGCGACGCTCGTGCCCGGCGACTGCCGCCGTGAGGTCCCCGTCGAGGCCGACCTCTACATCATCAAGAACATCCTCGAATGGAACGACGAGAGCACCCGCCGGACGCTCGCCAACGTGGTCGCTGCGGCGCGGCCCGGCGCCAGGGTGGTCGTCATCGAGAACCTCGTCGACAACAGCCCGTCCTCCTTCACCACGGCGATGGACCTGTTCCTGCTGCTCAATGTGGGCGGCCGGAAGCACACCGAGGAGAGCATGGTGGCGCGGATGACCGAGGCCGGTCTGAACGTGACCGACATCCGGCCCGTCAACGGCGCTCTGTACGCCTTCGACTCCACGGTGCCCGACAAGGTCCGCCGCTAAGGGGTGTCCGGCGGATCGTGACGCCTGCGGCGGGCCGTCCCCCTCCCCGCCCCTTCCCACAACCGGGCCTCCGCCCCAGCCCCCGGCCGGGGGCTCCGCCCCAGCCCCCGGCCGGGGGCTCCGCCCCAGACCCCGGCCGGGGGCTCCGCCCCAGACCCCGGCCGGGGGCTCCGCCCCAGACCCCGGCCGGGGGCTCCGCCCCAGACCCCGGCCCGGGGCTCTGCCGCAGCCCCCGGCCCGGGGCTCCGCTGCAGCCCCCGGCCGGGGGCTCTGCTGCAGACTCCGGTCGGGGGCTCCGCCCCTTCCTGCGGCCCCGCGGCGTCGATATGCGGCTCCGCCGCGTGTCGGGGCTCCGCCCCTTAACCCCCGGGGTCCAGGGGCGGAGCCCCTGGTATCGGGAAGGGGCGGGGAGGGGAAAGCATCGCTGTGCGGCTCCGCCGCGTGCTCCGCCGGACCCCCAGCCGCACCAACACCACGGTGCCCGCGTCGTCGAGGACGACGCGGGCACCGTGGTGTTTCTCCGTACGGGAAGTCCGCGCAGACATGTCGCGCCCTTTCGTCGTACGTGGCCCCCCGTGCTGGACCCATCTGCATGCGACGACGTCAAGCCCGCGTTGCAGCAAAGGCATAGCATGTTGCCTATGAAGCAAGAAGATGGGCAGCTGGACAGCCTCGTACGCAAACGGATCCGCGCCCTGCGGGTCGCACAGGGCTGGTCCCTGGAGGAACTGGCCACCCGCGCCAACCTCAGCCAGTCCTCGCTCAGCCGCATCGAGAACGGTCAGCGCCGCCTCGCCCTCGACCAGCTCGTCATTCTCGCCCGCGCCCTGGACACCACCCTGGACCAGCTCGTGGAGAACGCCGCCGCCGACGTCGTCATCAGCCCGATGATCGACGGCACCCGCGGCCTGATGCGCTGGCCCGTGAAGGGCGACCCCGGCATGAGCGTCATGCGTCAGCGGATGACCGAACCGCCCCCCGACAATCCCTCCCGCATGCGCGCCCACCCCGGCCACGAATGGATGGTGGTTCTGTCCGGTACGGCGATTCTCATGCTCGGCCACCGCCGGTTCCGCATCGAGACCAACCAGGCCGCCGAGTTCCCCACCATGATGCCGCACGCCATCGGCGCCGAGGGTGGTCCGTGCGAGATCATGGGCATCTTCGACCGCGATGCCCGCCGCGGCCACCAACCCGACGTAGGCGAATCCGCCGACTGCGACAGTGCGCGGGGCCCCTGCGGGTAGCGGCTCCTGTCCGCACGGGGTGTACCGCCCGCCGAGGAGGGCGATTTTGCGTGACGGGCAGCGCATCCGGTCACCTCCTTGCGTATTCCGCAAGTAGTTGTGCGGTTCGCGCATGACCTGGCTACGGTGACGACATGACCCCAGCGCACCAGCACACCCCTCACCATGGCGGCTCGCACGGCCACCACCAGGCGCACGACGACAGCGGCCAGGCAGAGATCCTCGACCTGGACGCCGAGGTGCTCGCCGAGCACATCGCGTCCATCACCGCCTGGCTCCCGCTGAAGTCCGAGCCGCGCCAGATCGTGGATCTGGGCTGCGGCACCGGTGCGGGCACCTTCGCCCTCCTTGAACGCTTCCCCGACGCGCACGTCACCGCCGTCGACGCCTCCGCCGGCCACCTGCAGCTCCTGCGCGAGAAGGCACGCGCCCGCGGCATGCGGGACCGCGTGCGCACCGTGCAGGCCGACCTCGACGCCGACCACTGGCCCGACCTAGGCACACCGGACCTGGTGTGGGCCTCCGCTTCCATGCACCACATGGCCCGCCCCGACCGCGCACTGGCCGCCGTCCACGAACTGCTCGCGCCGGGCGGCCTGTTCGCCGTCGTGGAACTGGACGGCTTCCCCCGATTCCTGCCCGCCGACGCGCCCGAGGGCCGACCTGGGCTCGAAGAGCGCGCCCATGCCGCAACCGACAGCTATCACGCCGAACACGTACCCCACCGCGGTGCCGACTGGGGGCCGATGCTGACCGCCGCGGGGTTCACCGTCGAGGACGAGCGCACCATCACCGTGAACATCGAAGGCAACCACAGTCAGGCCATCGGCCGCTATGCCCACGGCAGCCTGCAGCGCATCCGCGGCGCCGCCGCACCCGCACTCAGCCCCGAAGACCTCGTCGCACTCGACGAACTCCTGGATGTCGACAGCCCACACAGCATCCTGCGCCGAAGCGACCTCGCGGTCCGCACCGAGCGCACCGTCTGGGCCGCCCGCCGCGGCTGACCCCGGGCCGCCCGTTGCCTGTCGGGCAGCGCCGGCAGCCAGTTACTTGCCTCAGTACAGCTAGCTGTACCGGTACGAGGACAGGTGCGCGAACACCACCACATTGGCCGTGTAGTCCTTGGCCGTGTGGTCATAGACTCCGCCGCAGGTGATCAGCCGGAGCTGGGCGTTGGGGGTGTCCCCGTACACCTGCTCGTCCGGGAAGGCGTTCTTCTTGAACGTCTTGATCTTGTCGACCACGAAGGTCGCCACGATCCCGTCCTCGCGGGTGATGGCCACCTTGCTCTTCGGCTTGAGCTGGCTGAGCGGGTAGAACACCGCCGGGCCGATCTTGGTGTCCACATGCCCGGCCACGATGGCGTTGCCGCGCTCACCGGGCGAGGGGCCGCCCTCGTACCAGCCCACCAGGTTCTGCTCGGTGTCCGGGGGCGGGACCAGCACGCCCGCGGCGTCCAGCGCCAGCGGGGTGAAGGGCGCGCTCACGCCGATCGAGGGGATGTCCAGATGGGAGGCGGGGGAGCGCGGCAGCGCGGGTCCCGGACGGGACTCGGGGGCGGTCGTCGGCTCCGGGGAATCCGCGTAGGCGTCCTCGTTGGAGGTGTCGCTCTCCGGTTCGGAGATGGACGCGGGGGAGCTGGCCGAGGGCCGGGCCGACGGGGCCGACGGGGTGTTCTGAGAGGCGGCGTCGACGGAGTTGTAGATGAGGAATACGCCGATAAGGGCCGACGCGGCGGCCCAGCGGAGAATGCGGGTGTTGCCATCGGCAGCGCCCTGCTTGACCGGCTTTCCCATGGGGGTGTTCGCCTTTCTTACAGCGCCTTGTCTCATGGCGCCTCAGCTCAAGGCGCCTTTCTCACGGCCGCTTTTCTCACAGCGCTCGTGGAACTGCCGTGGCACCACCGCTCGGCGGAGGTGCCACGGCAGCACGGGATACGAAGAGTCAGGCTCAGATCGCGGTGCCGGTGGGCTTGCGGCGACGCAGGGCGTAGGCGCCGGCACCGAGGCCACCGAGGAGCAGGACCGAGCCGGCGGCCATGCCGCTGCCCGTGGTGGCCATGCCGCCACCACCGGTGTGGACGCCACCGCGCGGCTTCTCGCCCTTCTCGTGGTCCTTCCAGGAGCCACCGGACCAGTCGTGGTCCTTCTTACCGGACCACTCGTGCTCCCGGCCCTCCTCCCGGCCCTCCTCCTTGCCCTCTTCCTTGCCTTCTTCCTTGCCCTCCTCCTTGCCTTCTTCCTTGCCGTGGGAGGAGGACCAGTCGTCGCCCTCTTCCTTGCCCTTCATCTCTTCCTTGCCCTGCTCTTCTTCCTTGCCGTGCTCTTCCCGGCCTTCCTCGCGGCCGTGGTCTTCCTTGTCCTTCCAGGAGCTGCCGCCCTGGCCGTAGCCGTCCTCGGAGGACTCCTGGCTGCTCGAGTACCCACCGTGACCGCCCGGGTCCGAGACGTCGGCGGCGAACGCGGCGGCGGGGGCGCCCAGGGTCAGGGTGGCGGCAATCGCCGCCCCGGTGAAGAGTGCGCGAGTAGATCGCATGAGTCATTCCTTCCGGCGCCGTCACGATACTGACTATTTGCCAGATAAAGGGATCGCAGCGGCGTCTCATCCACCGTCAGCGAAGAGGGCTCCCCCTGCCACTCGGCGCGGCCCGCGATCTGCTCGGTTGTAAGCCCTCTGGGTGTAGATAAGCGCAATGATCACTCGTTCGCCGCGCGAATGAGGTGATGCCATTTCACCTTTTCGGCAGGCATCATTCCGATGAGTTCAGTAGTGCGGATTCTCTCTCGCCGCGCATGACGAACTCGCGGGCACAACGAAAAAGGGCCGCCGGGAGGTGAACTCCGTCGGCGGCCCCGTGCGGCGCGACACGTGCGCTAGCCCTGGTCGCGGTCCCAGCGGTAGAACTCGTGGGCCATGGCGTCCTTGGGCTCGCGCCAGGTCTCCGGGTCGTACGCCCGCATATACGGCTGGAGACGCGCGCTGACGTCGCGGAACTCCGGGTGTTTGGAGTACTTGGTGACCTCCGTGGCCGGCGGCCGCTCCGCCTCGATCAGATGCAGATACACATCGCCGAACTGGAAGAGGCTGCGGCCGGTGACGCCGATCAGCTTGGGCAGTTCGCCGCGGTCGGACTCCGCGAAGATCTTGGCGACCTGCGGCGCCGCGTCCCGCTGCATCTTGGCGACGATCATGGTGCGGTACACGCTCATGCCCCCACCGTCTCCCGGGCCCGCTGCTCGATCTTGTCCCGGATCAGGTCCATCTGGATACGGGAGTTGCGGTTGATGTGGTCCGTCATCGTGGCGTCGTCGACCGGCGCGTCGGGCCGCATCTCGAAGTCCTGGGTCCAGCGCATGCGGGTGCCCTCGGACTCCTCCTCGTACTCCCAGCGGATGTTCATGTAGGCGAAGGGGCCGGGCTCCACGCGGCGCGCCCAGACCGTGCGCACATCGCGGGCCGTCTCCCGCTCGGAGACCCAGGACCAGACCTTGCCGTCCTCATCGGGATGCATGGTCAGGCGGAAGGTGGTGGTGTCCCCGTTCCGCTGGAGCACCTCGACCGAGGCGTACTCGCTGAACAGCTGCGGCCAGTTCTCCAGGTCGTTGGTCATGTCCCAGACGAGGTCGAACGGCGCCTTGATCATGACCTCGTTGTCGGTGTGGCCTGCCATCTTCATGCTCCTGAGGTAAGTGAGGTGTTGATGACGTCGAGGAAGTCACCGGGGGTCTTGCAGCTCTCGGCCCCCGGTTCGATCGGAGTGCCGTACCGGTTCTCCAGCTCGCCGACGATGGCGAGCAGACCGAGCGAGTCCAGGCCGTACTCCTCGAAGGTGGAGTCCGGCCGGTCCCGCATCATGTCCGGGTCGACGGTGAGTCCGGCGCACCGCTTCATCAGCGTGGCCAGTTCCCCGTAGGACAGTTGACTGGACATCAGTAATCTCCTTCCGGTCCGCGGAGCACGAGCGCCGCGTTGCAACCCATGAGTCCTCGGCTGAGCACCAGCGCCGTCCGCGGCTCGGCGGGGCGGGAGCTGCGGGTGACGAGGTCGAGGTCATGGCAGACGTCGGTGACATACGGGGTCGGAGGCACCAC
This sequence comes from Streptomyces yongxingensis, assembly GCF_055597465.1. Classification (NCBI taxonomy): domain Bacteria; kingdom Bacillati; phylum Actinomycetota; class Actinomycetes; order Kitasatosporales; family Streptomycetaceae; genus Streptomyces; species Streptomyces yongxingensis. The sequence continues at coordinate 3,048,939 of NZ_CM145717.1, read as the reverse complement.
GCGGTGCTCCATGGAGAGCAGCGCGGCCGCCACGTCCAGCGTGGGAGCCGCGCAGTGCACCCGGCCGAAGCCGGTCTTCGGCGCGGTCACCGGGACCCGGGTGCCGTGCGGCCCGAGTGCGTCGGCGATCGCGAGCGCCTCGGCGCGGTCCGCCTCGGGCACCCCGAGCGCGTCGGCGAAGACCACGTCGATCTCCTCCGGCGCGCACTCCGCGTCCTCCAGGGCCACGCGGATGGCCTGGGCGAGCCCCTCCCGGGACCGCTCCCACCGGGACGCCCCGGTGAAGGTCGAGCCGTAGCCGGCGATGAAGCCCCGGATCCGCACCCCGCGGCGCCGGGCGGCCCCCTCCTCCTCCACGACCAGCATCGCCCCGCCCTCCCCGGGCGCGAATCCGCAGGCGTCCTCGGTGAACGGCAGATAGGCCCGGCCCGCGTCACGGGCCCGGCTGAGCTCGTCCCAGCCGAGCATGCAGACGATGGAGTACGGCGCCAGCGACGCCTCCGAGGCGCCCGCCACCACCGCGTCCGCCCCCCGCCGGATGGACCGGCGGGCGTGCGCCAGCGCGTCCAGACCGCCGGCCTCGTCGTTCGCCACCACCCCACACGGGCCCTTGAACCCGCCGCGGATGGAGACCTGGCCGGTGCTGGCCGCGTAGAACCACGCGATGGACTGGTACGGGCCCACATAGCGCGGCCCCTTGCCGTACAGCTGCTGCAGCTCGCGCTGGCCGAACTCACCGCCCCCGGAACCGGCGGCGGTCACCACGCCCACGGCGAACGGCGACATGTCGTCCACCGGCAGCTTGGCGTCGTCCAGCGCGAGATCGGCCGAGGCCATCGCGAAATGGGTGAAGCGGTCGGTCTGGACGAGGAACCGCTCCTCGATCATCGAGCCCGGATCGAAGCCGCGGACCTGGCCGCCGATCCGGACCGGGAAGTGCTCACTGCCCTCGCGGGAGATCCGGTCCAGGAAGGTGATCCCCTCCCGGGTGGCCTTCCAGAAGGCGTCGGTGCCCACTCCGCCCGGGGCGATCACACCGAGGCCCGTGACGGCCGCGCCCCGGTTCCGGGTGCTCTTCGCGGATGTCATGCCGCACTCCCGTCCGCCCGGCTCAGCACCACCGCGGACTGGAAGCCGCCGAACCCGCTGCCGACCGACAGCACATGGCGCAGCGGGAGGGCGCGGGCGGTGCGCGGGACATAGTCGAGGTCGCATTCGGGGTCGGGGGTCTCGTAGTTGGCTGTCGGCGGCACCACGCCATGGGCGAGGGCCATGGCGCAGGCGACCACCTCGATGGCGCCGATCGCCCCCAGCGAATGGCCCACCATGGACTTGATCGAGCTCATGGGGGTCTTGTACGCGTGCTCGCCCAGGGACCGCTTCACGGCCGCCGTCTCATGCCGGTCGTTCTGCTTGGTGCCCGAGCCGTGCGCGTTGACGTAGTCGACCTCGGAGCTGTTGACGCGGGCGTGGCCGAGCGCGTGGTCGATCGCCTCGGACATCTCCAGTCCTTCCCGCGTCAGACCGGTCATGTGGTAGGCGTTGCCGTAGGTGGCGAACCCCCGGAACTCGCAGTAGACCCGTGCCCCTCGGGCCCGGGCGTGCTCCAGCTCCTCCAGGATCAGCACGGCGGCGCCCTCGCCGAGGACGAAGCCGTCCCGGTGGGCGTCGAACGGCCGGGACGCGGTGGCCGCGTTGTCGTTGTTCGCCGAGGTGGCCTTGATCGAGTCGAAGCAGGCCACGGTCAGCGGGGTGATCGGCGAGTCCGCGGCCCCGGCGATGCACACATCGGCCCGTCGCTCCTCGATCGCCTGGAAGGCGTATCCGATCGCGTCCAGACCGGAGGTGCAGCCGGTGGAGACGGACTGCACCGGGCCCTGCGCCCCGGTCAGCTCCGCCACCCCGGAGGACAGCGCGCTCGGCGAGAACGCGTGCTGAAGGTGCGGACCCGCCTTGCGGTGGTCCACGTCCCAGTGCTCACCGGCGTCGCTGACCTTGACGTAGTCCTGCTCCAGCCGGGTGGACGCGGCGACGGCGCTGCCCAGCGAAACCCCTATCCGCCAGGGGTTGAGCGCCTGGAGGTCGAGACCGGAGTCCCGGACCGCCTCCTGGGCCGCCACCAGCGCGAACTGCACATAGCGGTCGGAGCGTTCGATCTGCTCGAAGCTCAGACCGCCGGCCAGCGGGTCGAAGTCGCATTCGGCGGCGATCCGGGACCGGAACCGCTGCGCGTCGAAGAGCGTGATGTTGCGGGTGGCCGTACGGCCCGCGGTGAGCATGTCCCAGAAGGCCGGGACCCCCACACCCCCGGGGGCGACGACACCGAGCCCGGTGACCACCACCCGTCGGGTCACGACGTCGCCTCGGCGGGTTCGGCGGCCTCCGTGTCCACGTGGCCGAGCTCGGGGCGCGGCGCCAGGGGCCCGAGGTGGAAGACCATCCGGGCCTCGGTGCTCCCCACATTGCGGAACCGGTGCCGCATGTTGATGGGGATCAGGATCGCCTGGTCGGGGCGGAGCGGATGCGCCTCGCCGTCCAGATCCACCTCCATGTCGCCGCTGACGACGAACACGAACTCCTCGGAGTACGGGTGGTAGTGCTCGGCGACCCGTTCACCGGGCCCCACGATGGCCATCCCCATGAAGCCGCTCGTGGCACCCACCAGAGTCGGTGTGAGCATGGCGCGCACATCGCCACCGCGCCGGCGGTTGGGGGCGACCGCGGCGAGGTCGACGACGAGAGGGGCATGCGTGGTCATGATGAGTTCCTCCAGGTAGCGTTGCGCGGTCCGCGCCACGGGGTGAGAGGTGCGAGGGGGAGAGACGTCGTCAGTGGTCCGCCGACTTGCGGTCGGTGACCGGGGTCATGTCGCAGTCGGCGAGGAAGCGGCGCAGCCCGTCGTCCATGGACAGGTCGATCACCGCACCGTCCGCCCCGAGGTCCAGCAGCCGGCCCAGCACGGCGGCGGCCCGCCGGCCGCTCACCCCGGCCGCCATGGCGGGGTTCCGGTCCAGCGGCACGGCCAGGTCCACCAGCCGCACCACGATGTCGTCACGCTGGAAGATGGTGCTGCTCAGCAGGGTCTTGGCGGTCTGCTCCGCGGCCATCTCCTTGTTCACCGCCAGCTCGTCCTGCCGGGCCAGCAGACTGGCCACCGCCGGGCCGCAGCCGGTCTTGACCGGGTAGAGCAGGGCGTGCCGGTGGACGCCCTGGGCGGGGCGCGGCCCGCCGGACGTCATGTGGTGGACCACCGGGAGGGAGGCACGGGCGAAGAACTCCCGTGCCGAGCTGGGGTCGTCAAGGTTGCGGTCCTCCTCCAGATACGGATTGAGGGCCTCCTCGGCGGCCCTGATCTCCGGCTGCCGGGCCACGAAGCGCAGCGCCGCGGTCAGATCGCCCTTGACCTCCACGGCCCGCACCACCCGGTTGCCGCTCATGAACACCGAGGTGCGGGAGAGCCGGGTGGTCTCGTCGACCCGGGCCTGCGGAGAGGCGTAATCGGCCAGGATCTTGGCGACGGCGTCCTCGCTGCCCGGCTTCACGGTGAAGGTGAGCGCCTGCCGGACCAGCCCGTCGCCGACCCGCAGCGCGGCGTCGACGCCCCGGGTGGTGACATCGACCGGCGGGGATCCGGCGGTCAGGGTCTCCCGCAGGATGCTGAACCGCAGTGAGCGGGTGTCCTCCACACAGCCGTGGAAGGGCTTGACCATCTCCCGGTGCGCGGGCGAGTCCACCCAGGCGAGGAACGGAGGGGCGCTTTCCCATTCGCTGGTGATCAGCCACTGCGAGGGGTTCTCGATCGACTGGCACAGCTGGTCGCTGATGTGCCCGGGTACCGCGGCCACCTGCTGGGAGAGCTGATCGTAGGCACGGAGAAAGCGCTGCTCGGCACCGCTGTTGACCTGCACCAGCAACACGACGCGCAATCTGGTGTCGGTGAGAGCGGATTCCACGGTCGTCGGCGACTGGTCCACCGTGGTCTCCGGAATGTCGGACAGGGTGCTCATATTCCACTCCTTATTTCGCGGACGCGTCCTTCCGGGCATCGAGGACACCCGCCCGTTAGACGATCGTGGAGTGCTCCCACCAATGGCGCGAGATATGTGAGCCATCCGAGCGAACGCCTGGTCAGCGCCCCGGAACAGCCCGGAAGCACCGGGCATAGCAGCACAATGAACCGTCTTGCCGACAATGCTGAGCGTGTGCCCGTCCTCATCGCGGGCGGCTCCCTGGTGGGCCTGTCCGCCTCACTGTTCCTGGGCCGACTGGGGATCGGTCATCTGCTGGTCGAGAAACACCCGCGCACCTCGCACCACCCGCGCGGACGGGGGAACAACATCCGGACGATGGAACTGTTCCGCACCGCCGGAGTGGAGTCCGCGATCCGCGAGGCCGCGTCCGTGCTGGCCGACAACCACGGAATCCTGCAGACTCCGTCCCTCACCGGTACGGAGGGCAACTGGCTCTTCCGGGAGATGGACCCGGGTGGCAAGGCCGCCCGGATCAGCCCTGCCGGATGGTGCCTGTGCAGCCAGAACGACCTGGAGCCGGTGCTGCTGAGCGCGGCGCAGGCGCTCGGTGGCGATCTGCGGTTCTCCACCGAGCTGATCTCCTTCGAGCAGGACGCGGACGGCGTCACCGCCACCCTTCTGGACCGCAGGTCCGAGCGGCGCTCCACGGTCCGTGCCGACTACCTCATCGCCGCCGACGGCCCGCGCAGCCCGGTGCGCGAGGCCCTTGGCATCGGGCAGAGCGGACGCGGTGAGCTGTTCCACAACGTGTCCATCACCTTCCGCGCCAAGCGGCTCGCGGACGCGGTCGGGGACCGCCACTTCATCGCCTGCTACCTCACCAACCCCGAGGCCGACGGGGCGCTGCTGCCCGTCGACAACCAGGAGCAGTGGGTCTTCCACGCCCCCTGGCACCCCGAGCACGGCGAGCCGCTGGAGGCGTTCACCGACGAGCGCTGCGCCCAGCACATCCGCACCGCCGTCGGCATGCCCGACCTGGAGATCGAGGTCACCGGAAAGGCGCCCTGGCACGCGGCCGAGCGGGTGGCGGACCACTACTCCGACGGCCGGGTCTTCCTCGCCGGGGACTCGGCGCACGAGATGTCGCCCACCGGCGCCTTCGGCTCCAACACCGGTATCCAGGACGCCCACAACCTGGCGTGGAAGCTCGCCGCCGTCATGGGCGGCTGGGCGGGCCCCGCGCTGCTGGAGACCTACGGCATGGAGCGGCGTCCGGTGGCCCAGGCCACCAGCGCCCGCGCCGCCGCCCGTTCGGCCGAGCACAGCCACCCCGGCTACTCGGCACCGGCCACCGAGGGCCAGGGCCCGCAGTCCAATGTCATGGCGGTCGCCATGGGCTACCGCTATGTGCGGGGCGCGGTCGCGGGCGCCGACCCCTCCGCCCCCGCGGTGCCCGACCACTTCACGGTCTCGGCCGAGCCCGGCAGCCGCGCACCCCATATGTGGGTGCACCGCTGCGGGGTGCGGCTGTCCACCCTCGATCTGTACGAGCGCACCTGTGTGCTGCTCACCGGGCCGGGCGGCGCCGCCTGGCACGAGGCGGGCCGCCGCGCCGCCGACGCCCTCGGCGTACCGCTGGACTGCTACCGGGTGGGCGAAGGACCGGACCACGAACTCGCCCCCGAACCGGGCACGGACTGGGCCGAACTCCACGGCACCGCCCCCGACGGAGCGGTCCTGGTCCGCCCCGACGGCTTCGTCGCCTGGCGCGTGGAGCGCTCGGTCCCCGACCCGGAAGCCGCGGTGACGCGTGCGCTGCGAGAGGTGCTGCGCCTCGACCGCTGATGCGCTTGCGCTGGGTGTCGCTTTGCCGGGTCTCGCCTTCCCGGCTGCCCCCGGCTGGTGGTGACGGCCCGCCACCCCGGGCGCCGTGCCCAGGCGGGCTGTTCCCCTCCCCGCCCCTTCCCGAAACCGGGGCCCCGCCCCAGACCCCGCACCGGGGCTCCGCCCCAGACCCCGGACCGGGGCTCCGCCCCAGACCCCGGACCGGGGCTCCGCCCCAGACCCCGGACCGGGGCTCCGCCCCAGACCCCGGACCGGGGCTCCGCCCCAGACCCCGGACCGGGGCTCCGCCCCAGACCCCGGACCGGGGCTCCGGATCGGGGCGCCGGATCGGGGTTCTGCCCCGGGCCCCGGGCCGGGGGTTTGCCCTAGGCCCCGGATCGGGGGTTCTGTGCCGGCCCCCGGGCCGGGGCTCTGCCCTGGGCTTCGGGCTGGGGTTCTGTGCCGGGCCTCGGGCCGGGGTTTTGCCCTAGGCCCCGAAACTGGGGTTTTGCCCCGGGCCCTGGATCGGGGCTCTGCCCTAAGCCCCGTGCCGGGGTTCTGGCCTAGGCCCCACCTCGGGGTTCTGCCCCAGGCCCTGGATCGGGGCTGTGACTCAGGTCCCGGATGAGGGCTCTGCGTAGGCCCCGGGCGGGGTTCTGTGCCGGGCCCCGGGCGGGGGTTTTGCCCTAGGGCCCTGGATGAGGGCTCTGCCCCAGGCCCCGGGCCGGGGCTCTGCCGTTCCCGCCGCATCGATATGCGGCTTCGCCGCGTGGCGGGGCTCCGCCACAGACCGGGGGCCCGGGGGCGGAGCTCCTGGTATCGGGAAGGGGCGGGGAGGGGAAAGATCCGCCGGGCACCCCGTAAGGCGCGGCGGGCGGGCCGGTGCGGCAGGGGTGCTGCCGGAGCGGGCCGGGCCGCCGGGCGCGGCCCGGGGCGGAGGGGGCGTCAGCCCGCGGCCTCGCTCTGCGCGTCGCGAGCGGCACGGCGGCGCACGCGGCGCCACAGCGCGGGGGCCGTGCTGATCACGACCGTCAGGACCACGGCCGCCGCCACGCCCTCCCATGGCTCGGGGAAGAGCGAGCCGCCCAGGATCCCGATCAGCTGATACGTCACCGCCCAGGCCAGCGCCGCGGGTCCGGCGCCGTGCGCGAACCTCCGCAGTGGCCAGCGCGCCAGCAGGCAGGCCAGCATCACCGGTATCCGCCCCGCCGGGATCAGCCGGGACAGGACCAGAACCGCCACCCCGTGCTCGTCCAGCCGCGTCTGTGCCTGGTCCAGCCGCTCCGGCGCCGCGTGGTCGTGGATCCGCTCCAGCCACCGCGAGCCGTTCTTCGATCGCACCCCGCGCCGCCCGAGCCAGTACAGCATCACGTCCCCGGAGAAGGCCGCCAGCGAGGCCACCCCGAAGACCACCAGCAGCGACAGCGGGGGAGCGGTCTGGTGGATGGCCACCACCGCGGACGAGGAGACCACCGCCCCGGTGGGCACCACCGGCACCAGCGACCCGAGCACCACCAGCAGGAACAGCGAGGGGTACCCCACCGCCTGCTGTGTCGACTCGGACGGCACGCTCCGCGCCAGATCCGCCAGATCCCCTATCACCTGGCGGGCTCCAGCCGCACGCACTCCCCGTGCACCAGCCGGTGCACCACCGCCTCGGGGGCGAGCCGCCCGGCGTGGCGCACGAAGTCGTCGCCCGGGGCGTGGAATTCATGCGGACGGATCGCGTCCATCCCGATCGGCCAGTACGTCCCGTAGTGCACCGGCACCGCGCAGCGCGCCCCCAGCCGAGCCAGCGCCTGTGCCGCGCGGCCCGCGTCGAGATGGCCGGGGCCGAGGTACGGGCCCCAGCCGCCCACCGGAAGCAGCGCCACATCGCAGGCGCCCACCGCCTCCGCCATCCGGTCGAACAGCCCGGTGTCCCCCGCGAAGTACGTGGTCGACTCGCCGCTCAGCACATATCCCAGCGCGGGCACCCGGCTCGGCCCGTACGGCAGCCGCCGCCCGTCGTGCGCGGCCGGTACCGCCCGGATCCGCACCTCGCCGACCGTGCACACGTCCCCCGGCGCCATCTCGGTCACCCGCAGCCCCCGCGCCGCCACCACCCGCCGCAGCCCGGGCACCGCCCGCCCGGCCCCGCGCGGCACCACCAGCCGGGTGCCGGGCAGCAGCTTGGCCAGCGAGCCGAGGTGCAGATGGTCGGCGTGCAGATGCGAGACCAGCGCCACGTCCGCCACCGCCGCGGCGGCCGGTGGCACGGCTCCCCGGCGGCGCCGCAGATGGGCCAGCCGCCGTACGAAGAGGGGGTCGGTCAGCACCCGCACACCGGAGTCCCGCACGGTCGCGGTGGCATGCCCCCACCAGGTGATCTCCACCGACATCTCCCGCCTCCTCCCTCGGGCCGTCCCGCTCCGATCCTCTCACCCCGCCGGGTGGTGCATGGATCCAGTCCCTAGGGGTATGCATGACTCATGCATGATGAGAGGGAACGCGTAGCGAACCTGCTGGGGGCCACGGCGCTGGCGATCACGGACGATCTGCTCAGCGCCCCGGCCGCCGCGTCCCGCCTGAGCATGAGCGCGGCCGCCGCGCTGATCGTGCTCCGCGCCGACCCCGGCGTGAGCGTGACCGAGCTCGGCCGCCGGGTGGGGCTCACCCAGTCCGCGGCGGTGCGGATGGTCGACGGGCTGGAGCGGGACGCCCTGGTCGAGCGGCGGCGCGGAATCGGCAACTGGACCGGGGTCCACCCCACCGCCAAGGGCCGGCGGACCGCGGGCCACCTGCTGACCTCGCGGACCTCCCGGCTCACCGGAGTGCTGGACGGCCTCGGCGAGGCGGAGGTCCGCGACCTCGGCGCACTGCTGGCCACGCTGCTCGACGGGCTCTACCAGGGCAGTGGCTCGGCCGACCGGATGTGCCGGCTGTGCGACCGGACCGCCTGCACCCCGGACGGCGTGGAGTGCCCGGTCGGGGCCGCGGACCGGGCCGCCGCCCGGTCGGCCGCCGAGGACGGGGCCCGTACGGACCATGGGTGAGCTGCTGGCCGTCGCCTCGGCGCTCTGCTTCGGCACCACCCACTTCCTGAGCGGCCTGGTCTCCCGCCACCGGCACGGGGTGACGGTCGCGGCCTGCGCACAGGCGGGCGGCACGGTGGTCAGCCTGGTCCCGGTGCTGCTCACCCAGGGCGCCAACGCCCCGCCGTCGGCCCTGGGCTGGGGCGCGCTCTCGGGGCTCGGCACCGGGGTGGGCGTGGCGTGCCTCTACTGGTCGATGAACCAGGGGCCGATGAGCGTGGTGGTGCCGGTCAGCGATGTCACGGCGGTGGGCCTGCCGGTGCTGGCCGGGATCGCCCTCCTCGGCGACCGGCCCTCGCCCCCGGCGCTCACCGGGATCGCGCTCGGGCTGCCCGCGCTCTGGCTGGTCTCGCGCGGTGAGCCGCGGCCGACGGCGACCCGGGCGGGCACACCGGGTGCGACCCGGGCGGGCACGTCGGCAGGGACACGGGTGGCCACACCGGCAGCCACGTCGGCGGAGAAGCCGACACTCACACCGACAACGGCACCGACAGCGGCACCGACAGCCACATCGGTCGCCGCCCCGGCCGGGCGGGCCCAAGGGGCCGACCGGCTGCGCCCGGCCGTCGTCATGGCGCTGGTCGCCGGAGTGGGCCTGGCCGTGCACTTCTTCGCGCTCGCCCGGATACCGGCCTCGGCCGGATGGTGGCCGGTGGTGGTCAGCCGGGCCGTGTCGGTGGCCGTCATCCTGGCGCTGTTCCCCGCGACCGGCGCCTCCTTGCGGCTGCCCCGCCGGGCGGCCGCCGTGGCGGCGGTGGCGGGCGCGCTCGGCACCCTGGCGACCATCCTCTATCTGCTCGCCACCCGGCAGGAGTTGCTGTCCGTCGCCGTGGTGCTGTCCGCGCTCTATCCGGTGGTGCCGGTGCTGCTCGCGCTGACGTTCCTGCGGGAGCGGATCACCCGGCCCCAGGCCGTCGGGCTGCTCGGCGCGGGGCTGGCCATCGGGCTGATCGCCCTCAACTGAGGGCGGGCCGCACGCGGTCTCAGGGGATGCCGGCGGATCGTGACGCCTGCGGCGGGCTGCTCCCCTCCCCGCCCCTTCCCGAAACTGGGGCCCGGCCCCAGACCCCGGAACCGGGGCTCCGCCCCTGACCTCGGGCGGGGGTTCGGCCTCTGACCCCGGAACTGGGGCTTGGCCCCTGACCTCGGGCTGACGTTTGGCCCCTGACTCCGGGGCGGGGGTTCGGCTCCTGATCCCGGGCGGGGGTTCGGCCTCTGACTTCGGGCGGGGGTTCGGCCTCTGACTCCGGAACTGGGGCTTGGCCCCTGACTTCGGGGCTGACGTTTGGCCCCTGACTCCGGGGCGGGGGTTCGGCTCCTGATCCCGGGCGGGGGTTCGGCCTCTGACTCCGGAACTGGGGCTTGGCCCCTGACTTCGGGGCTGACGCTTGGCCCCTGACTCCGGAGCGGGGGGTCCGGCCCCTGATCCCGGGCCGGGGATTCGCTCCTTCCCGCAGCGTCGGTATGCGGTTCCGCCGCGTGGCAGGGCTCTGCCCCAGATCCCGGGGTCCAGGGGCGGAGCCCCTGGTATCGGGAAGGGGCGGGGAGGGGAAAGAGACCTGCCGGACACCAACGCGTCCATGGCCAGACCGTGGGGGCCGTACCGTTCGCGCGGCGGCGCGACCCCCGTCCGCCGCGCGAAAATCCGTGGACCGGCGGGCGGCCCGTACGTCACGATGACCGCCGCCGCCCCCGGGCCCCGGGGTCCCCGGCCCCCGGTCCTACGAAAGGCCACCGTCGTCCGTATGAGCCGTGCACTCCACCAGCGCGCCGTCGTCGCCGACGCCCACAACGACCTGCTGATCGCCGTCACCGCCCGCCCGCCGCACCGCTGGGCGGGCTACTTCCGCGAGCGCTGGCTGCCGCAGCTCCGCGAGGGCGGGGTGGATCTCCAGGTGCTCCCGATCTTCATCGACGACCGGTTCCGCCCCGAGGGCGCGCTGCGCGAGACGCTGCGGATGATCGAGTGCGCCCACACCCTCGCCGAGGGCAACGCCGACGAGGTACGGCTGTGCCTGGACGGCGACGACATCGACGCCGCGCTCGCCGACGGCCGGATCGCCCTGGTGCTGGCGCTGGAGAGCGCCCCCGGGCTGGACGCCAACGTCGAGCTCCTCCCGACCCTCCACCGCCTCGGGGTGCGCATCGCCTCGCTCGCCCACTGGGGGCGCACCGCCCTGGCCGACGGCAGCGGTGAGGACGCCACCGGAAGCCGGCTCACCGAGGCCGGGGCCCGGGCGCTGAAGGAGATGGAGCGCCTGGGCATCCTCTTCGACGTCTCCCACCTCGGCGCCTCCGGAGTGGCCCATGTGCTGGAGCTGGCCACCCGCCCGGTGATGGCCACCCACTCCTCCGCCCGCGCGCTGCTTGACCACCATCGCAACCTCACCGACGAGCAGTTGCGCGGGATCGCCGCCACCGGCGGCACGGTGTGCGTCAACTTCCTCGGCGAGTTCCTGGCCACCGCCCCGGCCGACCGCACGGTGGACCGGCTGGCCGATCACATCGTCCACATCGCCGAGGTGATCGGCGTCGGCCATGTGGGTCTGGGGCCGGACTTCATCAAGGAGGTCAGCGCGGACACCACCCCGCCCTGCTGCGAGGACGTCGAGTACGCGCGGCTGGTGGTCCCCGGACTCGAAGGCCCCCGCGGACTGCCTCTGGTGACCGAGGCGCTGGTCCGAAGGGGCCTTCCGGAGGGGGACATCGAGAAGATCCTCGGCGGCAACGTGCTGGAGCTCTTCCGCAAGGAGCTGGGACGCCCCGGCTGAGGTGTGGCGGCTAGGGTCCTTCTGACGGATCTCCGCGGCGTCGCGACGCCCGGCACGCCCTCTCGCCGCACCGCGCGAAAGCCCAAGTAGCTCCGCTACGAGGGCTTCCGCGCGGCACGCCGAGAGCACGCCCCGGACGCCGCTCCTTCCTCCACGGAGATCCGTCAGAAGGACCCTAGCGCCAGGCGGCGGCCACGAACGCGTCGATCACGGCGAACGTGGCCTCCGGGGCCTCCCGGGCGGGGAGGTGGCCCGCACCAGGGATCAGCTCGAAGCGCGCCCCGGGGATGGCGGCGGCGTACGCGCGGCCGTAGTCGGGCGGGACGACGGTGTCGTTCTCGCCCCACACCGCGAGGGCGGGCACCGTCACCCGGGCGAGCCGGTGCAGCAGCTTCGGATCGGACTTCGTCGGCCCGGAGTAGGCCGCCAGCGCCTGGAGTGCCGCAGGCGAGGGCCCCCGGCGCGGCGCCGGTGCGCCGGAGCCTTCCCCGGGCCCGGGGCCCTGACCGGGCCCGGGGCCCTGACCGGGCCCGGGGCCCTGACCGGGACCGGAGCCCTGAGCGGGACCGGAGCCCTGAGCGGGACCGGAGTCCTCACCAGGCCCGGAACCCTCACCCGGCGGCGGGCCGGGCGGGGCGGTGGGGAACCGGACCTCGTGCCCTTCGACTCGCGGTCCGAACGCGCCCATGATGACCAGCCCGCCGATGCGGCGGCCCCGGTCGCGCACGGCCATCTCCGCGGCGATCCAGCCGCCGAAGGAGCTGCCGAGGACGAGGACATCGTCCAGCTCGTGGTCGTCCAGCAGATCCAGATACGTCTCGACGAGGTCGCCCACGTTTGAGAACCACTCCGGCCGCGGGGTGTCCTCCCAGCCCGGGTGGGTCGGCGCCAGCACCCGGGAGGTGGCGGCGAAGTGGTCCACCACACCGCTCACGCTGGCGGGTCCGCCGCCGCCGTGCAGGACGAGCACGGGGCGGCCCGCGCCCACGTCCCGCACCGTCAGGGGCAGACCGGGGTAGGGCTCAACAAAGAATTCGGCGGGCGTGGTCATCGGTCCGCACCTCCGGCGGTCATCGTGGTGAAGGCATCCCGCATGATCCGCAGGGCGTCCGGCTGGAAGAAGTCGACGAGGTGGTCGGCCGATTGCGTGGCCGCCGTCTCGGCGCGCGGGAACATGGCCGTCTCGTAGGCGTGCAGAGCCGTCTCCAGGTCGTCGTGGGCGGCCAGGGCGAGAGCGAGTTCCGCGCCGTCGAGCATGGCGAGGTTGGCGCCCGCCCCGGCGAAGGGGGACATCAGATGGGCGGCGTCGCCCAGGAGCGTGACGCCGGGCACCCGCTCCCAGCGGTGGCCGATGGGCAGGGCGTGGATGGGCCGGGGGACGAGCGGGCCGTCGCTGTCGGCGATCAGCGCGCGCAGCCCCTCGTCCCAGTCGGGGAAGAGGTCCAGCAGCCGCTTCCTGGTCGCGGCCGGGTCCGCCGGGTCGAGGAGACCCGAACGGCTCCACTCCTCCGGCGCCTTGACCGCGGTGTAGACGCGGATCCGGCCGCCGCCGTTGCGCTGGGCGAACAGCCCCTTCTCGTCCGCGAGGGCGAACATCGAGCCGCGGCCCACGAGTTCGGCGACGGCCGGGTGCCGGGTGTCGACGTCGTTCAGGATGCCGTCGACGCATGACACCCCGGTGTAGACCGGATCGGCGTCGGACAGCAGGGGCCGGACCCTGGACCACGCCCCGTCCGCGCCGACCAGCACATCCGCCGCGACGGTCGTGCCGTCGGCCAGGGTGAGCGTGGGCCGCCCCGCCGCGCCGATGGCGGCCGCCCTGACCTTCCGGCCCCAGCGGACCGTCCCCTCGGGCAGCGAGCCCAGCAGCAGTTCCTTCAGCGCCCTGCGGTCGATCTCGGGACGGTCGTTGCCGTCACCGTCTTGCGGCGGGGGGATGTGGAAGCCGACGTCCGCGTCCTTGCCGAGCAGACGCAGCTCCCCGCCCTCGGGGCGGCTCAGCGGCCGGAACTCCTCGAGCAGCCCGGCGTGCAGCAGCGCCCGCTGGCCGGACTCCTCGTCCAGGTCCAGCGTGCCGCCCTGGTCGCGTGCGGTCGGCGACGCGTCCAGCTCGTAGACGGTCGAGGAGATGCCGTGCACGTGCAGCACGCGCGCCAGCGTCAGCCCTCCCGGCCCTGCTCCGACGATGGCGATACGGGGTTGTGTGGACATGGCGATGGATGCCTCCCTGGCTCGGCGCGGGTGCGCCGCGGATGGGAGGAGCGTAGGGCGACGAACGCGTTCGTGGCAAACGCGTTCGTGACGAACGCGTTCGCCGACCGGTACGATGGCGCCATGACAGCGCATCCCACCGCCCCGCGGAGCCGCCGGGAACGTCCGGCGAAACCGGCCCTGACCCGGGAAGGCATCATCGCCACCACGGTCGACCTCATGCGTGCCGAGGGCCTGGAGCGGGTGACGATGCGCCGCCTGGCCAAGGAGCTCGACACCGGGCCGGCGTCGCTCTACGTCTATGTCCGCAACATGGCCGAGCTGCACGCGGCCGTCCTGGACGAGCTCCTCGGCGCCGTCGACCTGAGCCCGGCGACGGCGGAAGGCGAGTGGCGCGACCGGCTGGTGCGGATCCTCACCTCGTACACCTCGGTGCTGTTCGAGTACCCCGGCCTCGCCCAGTCCGCCCTGGTGGCCCGCCCCATCGGCAAGCACTATCTGAAGCTGGTGGAGGCGCTGCTGGCGCTGCTGGACGAGGGCGGCCTCGAGCCCGACCGGGCCGCGTGGCTGCTCGATCTGCTGCTCCAGTTCGCCACCGCGACCGCGGCCGAGCACGCCCACCGGGCCCCCGGCGAGACCCCCCAGAGCGAGGCGGACTGGCAGGCGCTCGCCACGGTGGTGCGGGACGTCTCACCGCGGACCCATCCGCATATCGCCGCGCTGGGCACCCGGCTGCTGTCCGGGTCCCCCCAGGACCGGCTGGCCTGGGGCTTCGACGTCCTCGTCGCCGGGGCGCGGCACACCCCGCTGCCGGAGGTGCTCGCCCCGTCCCCGGCGGACACCGGGGACGTCCGGGGCACCCGGGGCACCCGGGGCACCCGGGACGCCCGGGACTGAGGCGGCGGCGCTCAGCCGCGCCCGGCGGGCCGCTCGCCGGTGGTCATCCGGGCGATGTTGGACCGCTCGCCGTAGGTGAAGGGACGGACCCGGTAGGAGGCCCGCTTCTCGTTCGGCAGGGTGATCAGCCCGAAGGAGTTGATGTCCGGGTCGAGCACCGCGACCGGACGGAAGGAGCCGCCGCCCCGGGGCCGGTCCTCCAGCAGATAGCCCCGCTCGCCCTCGGCGTGGTCGGTCCAGGTGAACCGGATGCCGTTGGCGTGCATGACGGTCGCGCGCAGATCGGTCGGGGTCGCCGACGGCCGCCGGACGGGGCTGGTGCGCACCCCTGCCCGCCGGATGGTGCGCGGCGGCGCCCACGTGTGCTCCTGGCGCTGCTCCGCCTTGGTGAACGCGCCTCTGGGCAGGGTGACGTCGACCGGCCGGGACGCGGGTCCGTAGTACGGCCGCACCCGGTAGAAGAAGTGGGTCTTCGGGATCAGGTCCGGGTGCCGGTAGGTGGTCTGTCCGAGCGGGGCGTAGGTGAGGATCGTCCAGGGCCCCCGGGGTTCGGTCGCGAACTCCACGATCCGCCCCGCGGCGCCCGGCGCCTTCCCCCGCCAGCTCAGCTCGGCGTCGACGGGGGAGACCCGGGTGACGGTGAGCACGGTCCCGGTCCGGGCCTCCCCGGGGGCGTTCGGGGTGTTCGGAGCGTCCGGCGCTTCCGTGGACGCCGCACACCCACTGATTCCGGAAAGCCCGGCGGCGACGAGAACCGCCGCCGCCAGGACGCGTACCGAGCCGCTCACTTGCGCCAGAACTTCACGTTGCTCCACACCACGGTGGCCGGGCCGTTGCCGCTGCCGGTGCGGTACGCCCCGAACTTGTCGTAGAAGCTGCCGCCGGGGCTGTCCACGGTGTGCTTGAGCGAGCCGTTTATGTACGTACGGTGCTCCTTGCCGACCTGGTGCACCGTGTTGACGCGCACCGTGGCCCCGACCGTCCCCGCGTTGGACAGGGTGTCCCCGCCGTGCACGGCGTACAGCCGCCCGCCGCGCTCGACCGCGAGCATGAAGTACGGACCGGCGTCGCCGTCGGTGTCGTTGAACGTCTGCTTCAGGCTGATCCGGGTGCCGCCCATGCTGGTGACCCGGAAGTAGCCCTCGAACTGGTGGGTCCCGCCGGTGTAGGTGTCATAGCGCCGCTCGGCCCGCTGGTCCCCGCTCGCGGTGGAGCAGGTGAGCTTGAAGGTGAGGTTGTCGACCTCTCCGCACCCCCGCTCCTGCACCTTGAACCCCGGGGACTCCGACGACCAGCCACCCGGTTCGACCTCGGCGTGTGCGACACCCGACGCCGCGAGCAGCAGTCCGCAGGCCGCCGGGATTCCGGCGATCACACGGTGTTTCCTGGACACGGTCCCACTCCTCTACTTGACCCAATGGCGGATGTTGCGGAAGCGGGCCTCGGCCCGGCCACTGCCGTGGTGGTAGACGCCGTTCTTGAAGTAGCGCGTCGCCGGTCCCCGGTCGTCGACCGTCAGCACCAGCTTGTCGTCGGCGTAGACCTGGATCTTTCCGGTGTCCGCGTCATGGGCCACCTTCAGGTTCCACCAGGTGTTGTAGATACCGGTCTTGATGACGGCGTCCGTATAGCGCTTGAGCGTCCCTCCGTTCGCGCTGGACGCCCGCAGCATGATGTCGGTGGCCGGTGTTCCGCTGGGGTGCTTGCCCCGCAGGATCTGCATGATGTCCGCGCCGTTCGTCCCGGACGGCACATACACATCCGCGTCCCACATGTGCTGCCCCGAGGAGTACTCCTGCTTCCACCGCATTTCGGTGCGCGGATCGGTGTCGCTGCCCTCTTCGAGCGGCTCGTCCGTGGAATTGACCCACATGGTGTGGGTCTTCGAGCCCGAGTCGTAGCGGTAGCGCTCGCTCAGGTCGAGATTCCACGGCTTGTGCATCGAGTATGTGAACGACGTCTGCGTCCATCCGTCCGTCGGCGACGCCGCGGCCTCCTTCGCCGCGGCCGTTCCCCCGGACACGACCCCCGCCGACAGGACCCCGACGAGCGCGGCGAACGCCAGGGCCGCCCTGGAGCGGGTGGAGTGTCTGGTACGTCTGGTGCGTAATGCGGGCATATGGGCCCACCTCCGGTCTGTTCCGTTCCTGTGATGGATCATGGTCTAGACCAAGAGTCAAGGTAGGGCAGAGTTGATGGCGTGTCCATATCAATGAACAGAATTCACGACTGTGGTGGCGGGCGTGGTGGGTCGGGTCAACTCCGCCGGAGCGCCTTCACCATGACCAGCTCCCTGGTCACGCCGTCGGCCAGCAGATCCCCCGGCTCCCGCGTGGCGACGAAACCATGCCGCTCGTAGAGGGCGATCGCCGGTGCGTTGCCCGGGATCACCGCCAGTCGCAGCGCCGTGGCGCCCGTCCGCAGGGCCCAGGTCTCGACCGCCGCGATCAGCCGGCCGCCGACACCGTGGCCGCGCGCCTCGGGGCTGACCCACACCGACCTCAGCTCCGGCGGCCGCCCGTCCCCGTCCCCGGGCATGCCGCCCGCCATCCCGACCGCCCGGCCGTCCAGCAGGGCCACGACGTGGTAGGCGTCCGGCATCTCCAGCCGGGCGCGCCACCGCTCCTCGCCGCCGCGGTGCCAGTCGGCGAGCCGGGACTTGAAGGCGTGCGGCGCCTCGGCCAGCGCGGCCCGGCGGACGTCCCGCCACAGCGGCCAGTCGTCCGTCGTGACCACCCGCAGCCGCACCATGCCGCCCAGTCTCCCGCACCGTCGATCGCCATCGAGTCGCGTCGAGCGCGTCGCCCCCGAGGGGATATGGCCGGGTTCACCCCGCTGTGCCATGCTTTGAGGAGAGGCGCCATCCCTTTCGAGGGGGCGCGGCAGCGAAGGCCCCGCCGGTGGTCATGACCGGTCGCCGCGCGGAGGCCGATCAAGGGCCCGGGTACGCCCCACGAGACCGGCGGTCCGCGCACGGAGGCGGTGCAGGCGTGCTGTGACCGGGCATGTGCTGACGTTCACGGGGACCGCGTTGGTGGCTGTCTACGTGCTGGACGCGGAGGGTGCCGAGCTGCGGTTGGCCGAGACGGTGCGCGGCGCCGGACGGTCGTACGCGCTGCCGGCCCGCTACCCCGTGTCCGGGCGCTCGCCCGTCGCCGACGCCTTCCGCAGCGGGCGCCCCCTGTGGCTGACCCCCACCGAACTCGCCGCCTACGGCCCCATCGGGCCCACCACACCCGAAACCCCCACCACGCCCGGCGTCTCGCTGGGGGCGCTGCCGCTCGGCGGGGACGGCAAGGGGCTGGGGTGTCTGGTGGTCGTGGACGAGGCACCCGGCGGGACCGACGCCGACCGCCGCGGCTTCATCGAGCTCTACGCCCACCACGTGGCCGCCGGAGTCGAGGCGGCCGGACCGCAGGCGCTCACCCGGCGGGGACCCGAGCTGCCCGGCCTCACCCTGGACCGGCTGCGGGTCGGCTCGTTCGTGCTGCTCCTCGACAGCGGGCGGATGACCGCCGACATCCAGGTGCTCGAGCTCTTCGGCATTCCGGGGGAGGACTTCGACGGGCGGGTGGAGACCCTGCTGGCGGCCACCGTCCCGGACGACGTGCCCGCCCTGATGTCGGTCCTGGAACCCGACCTGCTGACCGCCGGCACCGCGCAGTTGGAGTTCCGGATCCGCCGGCCCAACGGGGAGCTGCGCTGGCTGGGCCTGCGCGCCCGGGTCGAGACGGGGGCGGACGGCACGCCCCGGCGCATGCTCGGCGTGATCGCGGAGACCTCGTATCTGCGGCCGAGCGCCGACGAGGTGTCCCTGGTGCAGCGGCTGTCCGCCGCCCTGGCCGGGGCCACCACCGTGCGGGACGTGAGCCGGGCCGTGGTCGGCGCGCTGCGCGATCCGCTGGGGGCCGGCCGGTTCGCGGTCGCCGAGGTCCAGGCCGATCAGCTGGTGGTCGCCGTCCTCGCCCCCGCAGAACCCACCGCCTGGCCCGAGGTGTGGCGGGCCGCCTGGCGGTCCGAATGGCCCGAGCCGCCCAGCCATGCCCTGCCCACGCTGGCGGAGGCGCTGCGGGAGGGGCAGGTCAGCCTCTGGCCCGAAGGCGCCGATCTCGAACCCGGCCTCGCCGCTATCGGCCCCGGCGGCCTCGCCGTCCTCCCGCTCCCGGCGGACGGCCGGATCGTCGGGGTGTGCCTGATCGGCTGGGAGGAGCGGCATGAGTTCGGCCCGGAGGAGCGCTCGCTGCTGACCGCGACCGCCGGTCTGGTGGGCCAGGCCCTCGTGCGCGCCCACGCCCTGGACGCCGAGCACGAGCTGGCCACCATGCTCCAGCGCAGCCTGCTGCCCCGGAAGCTGCCGGAGCTGCCCGGCGGGGTGGCCGTCACCCGCTATCTGCCCGCGACGATGGGCCTGGAGGTGGGCGGCGACTGGTACGACGTGATCCCGCTGCCGGACGGCCATGTGGCGCTGGTCATCGGGGATGTGCAGGGCCACAGCGCCGCGGCCGCCACGATCATGGGCCAGATGCGCACCGCCATCCGGGCCTACGCGGTGGAGGGCCACCCGCCCGATGTGGTCGTGTCACATGCCAACCGCCTCCTCGTCGGCATGGAGACCGATCTCTTCGCGACCTGCTGCTACGCCGATCTCGACATGGAGGAGGGCGAGGCGTGGTTCGTCCGGGCCGGACACATCCAGCCGCTGCTGCGCCACCCGGACGGCACCACCGCGGAGCTCGACGTCGAGGGCGGCCCGCCGCTGGGCGTGGTCGCGGACGCCGAGTTCCCGATGACCGCGGCCGGGCTGTCCGTCGGCACTCTGATCGCGCTGGTCACGGACGGTCTGGTCGAGTCCGCCCGGCTCGACCTGGAAGACGGAGTGAGCCGGGCGCGCCAGGCGCTCGCCCGCGCCGACCCGTCCGACCCCGGCGGGGTGGCGGACGCGCTGCTCGGCGGGGACAGCCGCCGGGACGACGACGTGGCGCTGCTGTTGCTGCGCTACGACGGGATGCGGGTGCGGCCCACCCGGGCGAGCTGGACGGTGTGGCGGCTGCCCGACGCGGTGATGCACGCCCGCCGCTTCACCGCGCGCACCCTGCGCAACTGGGGTGCGGAGGAGGACCTGGACGTGGCCCTGCTGGTCACCTCCGAGCTGGTCACCAACGCCCTGGTGCACACCCGGGGCGAGGTGCGGCTGAACCTGACGCTGACCGCGGACCGGCTGCGGATCGCGGTGAACGACCTCTCGCCGCGCACCCCCGTCAAACCGGCGACCGTGGACTGGGAGGCCACCGGCGGGCGGGGGCTGCTGCTCATCGAGGCGATGTCGCAGACCTGGGGCTCGGTGCCGCTGAGCGGGGGCAAGCAGGTCTGGGGCGAGATCAGCTTGTCGTCACCGCGGGAGGAGCCCCGGGGCGGGAGCCCGGAAGAGCCCACGGACCGGCCTCCGGCGGAGCTCCCCGAAGGCCCGGCCGACGCGGGAGCCGAGGAACGGACGGAGGGGGACGAGGGGGCCACGGGGAGGAGGGGGCCGAGAAGGAGGAGGGCGAGGCGATGAGCCGTTCCCGTACGCGCTCGGCGATGAGCCGTTCCCGTGCGCGCTCCCGGGCGTACCCCCCGACGCGCCCCCGTACGCGCGACCGCCTCCGCGCGGCCGTCGCCGTCGCGGCGGGCCTCGTCCTGGCCGTGTCCCTCGCCGCCTGTGGCAAGGCGGCCCAGGTCGGCGAGACGGTCGGCGCGGCCGGGACCCACCGCGGGCCGCTGCGGATCGGCCTGCTGCTCCCGGAGAACGAGATCGTCCGTTTCGAGCGCTTCGACGCACCCCTGATCCAGCAGCGGGTCAAGCAGCTCTGCCCGAGCTGCACGGTGAGCTACTCCAGCGCCCAGCACGATCCGACCTCCCAGCGCAACCAGATCGACGCCATGATCACGAACGGGATCGATGTCCTGATCCTGGACGCGGTCGACACCAAGGCCGTCCGCCACTCCGTGGTCCAGGCCCACCGCGCCGGTGTCCCGGTCGTCGCCTACGACCGTCTCGCGGAGGGGCCCATCTCCGGCTATGTCTCCTTCGACGGCGGGAGGGTCGGCAAGCTCCAGGGCGAGGCGCTGCTCAGGGCGCTGGGCCCGAAGGCCAGGAGCAGCCAGATCGTCATGATGAACGGCTCCTCGACCGACCCCAACGCGGGCTGGTTCGAACGGGGAGCGCGGTCCGTCCTCCAGGGCAAGGTCAAGATCGCCAAGTCCTACGAGACCGTCGGCTGGCGGCCGGAGAACGCCAACCGCAACATGGCCGCCGCCATCGCCGCCCTGGGCCCCTACGGCATCGACGGCGTCCTCGCCGCCAACGACGGCCTGGCCTCGGGCGTCATCACCGCCCTCAAGGCGGCCCGGATCCATCCGATCCCCCCGGTCACCGGCCAGGACGCCGAGGTCGCGGGCATTCAGCGGATCCTCACGGGGGAGCAGTACATGACCGTCTACAAGCCGTTCAAGCCCGAGGCGTACACCGCCGCGGAGATGGCCGTCGCGCTGGGGCGCGGCCACTCGCTCAGCAAGATCGCGAAGCAGAGGGTCAACAACTCCACCACCCGTGGCATCCCCGCGGTGCTGCTCGAGCCGGTGGCCGTGACCGTGCACAACATCAAGAGCACCGTCATCAAGGACGGTCTGTATCGCGTCGATCAGATATGCACCAAGAAGTACGCGGATGACTGCCGCAGGGCCGGGCTCATCGACCGGGGCGGCTCACCGCACGACGCGGAATGAATCGCACGACGCGGAATGAAGGGAGGCGCGGATGGCCCGACCGTCGGCCCCGCCCCTGCTGGCGCTGAGTGGCGTCTTCAAGCGCTTCGGCGCGGTCCAGGCGCTCACGGACGTCGAGCTGGAGATCCACGCCGGTGAGGTCATCGCCCTGGTGGGCGACAACGGTGCGGGGAAGTCCACCCTGGTCAAGGTGATCGCGGGCGTCGAACCGGCCGACACGGGCACCCTCGAATGGCGGGGCCGCCCCATCCACATCGGCCGCCCGCACGACGCCCAGCACCTGGGGATCGCCACCGTTTACCAGGACCTCGCGCTCTGCGACAACCTGGACGTCGTCGGCAATCTCTTCCTCGGCCGCGAGATCACCCGGATCGGTGTCCTGGACGAGGTGGAGATGGAGCGCCGCACCCGCGATCTGCTGGCCACCCTCTCCATCCGCATCCCCGACGTCCGCAGGCCCGTAGCGTCCCTCTCCGGAGGCCAGCGGCAGACCGTCGCCATCTCCCGGGCGCTGCTCGGCGAACCGAGCCTGGTGATGCTGGACGAGCCCACCGCCGCCCTCGGTATCGAGCAGACCGCCCAGGTCCTCGACCTGGTGGAACGGCTCCGTGAACGCGGGCTCGGGGTGCTGCTGATCAGCCACAACCTGGGCGACGTCAAGGCCGTCGCGGACTGGGTCGCGGTGCTGCGCCTGGGCCGCAACAACGGGTTCTTCGACGTCACCACCACCTCCCAGGAGCAGATCGTCTCCTCCATCACCGGCGCGTCCGACAACGCGGTCACGCGGCGCGTGGCGCGGGAGGGGGAGCTGTGAGCATCCCCGGCGGATCCAGCGCCCACGGTGCCGAACGCTTCACCGACGCGTTCGGGCGCCGGGTGGGCGGCGGGACGCTCGGTGCCGTCCCGGTCGTGCTCGGGCTGCTCACGATCTGGATCACCTTTCAGATTCTCAACCCGCACTTCCTCTCCCCGCGCAACCTCTCCAACCTCAGCGTGGACATCGTCGGCACCGGCATGATCGCGGTCGGCGTGATCTTCGTCCTGCTGATCGGCGAGATCGATCTGTCGGTGGGCTCGGTGAGCGGCCTGGCCTCCGCCCTGTTCGCCGTGTTGAACGTCAACTTCGGCATGCCCGAACCACCCGCCATCATCCTGGGCGCGCTGTGCGGTACGGCCGTCGGCTTCGTCCACGGCTTCTTCACCGCCGTGGTCGGCGTCCCCGCGTTCGTGGTCACCCTCGCCGGACTGCTGGGGTGGTACGGCCTGATGCTCGCCATCATGGGCGCGTACGGCACCATCAACCTCGACGATCAGGGCCTGGTCGCCAAGCTGACCAACTACTACTTCTCCGACGTCGCCGCCGCCTACGCCCTGGCGGCGCTCGGCACCGCCGGGTACTTCCTGACCGCCTGGCGTGATGTCCAGCGCCGTCGCGCCGCCGGAGTGCCCACCCGCTCCCCGGCCTGGATCGCCGTCCGCACGGGCGTGCTCGCGGTGCTCGCCTTCGCCGCCGCGTATGTGCTCAACCAGTTCCAGGGCCTGCCGCTCGCCCTGCTGATCTTCGTGATCGTCCTCGTCATCCTCGACTACGTCCTGCGCCGCACGGCCTACGGCCGGATGATCTTCGCCCTGGGCGGCGGCGTCGAGGCGGCCCGCCGCGCCGGGATCAACGTGGCCTGGGTGCGCATCTCCGCGTTCATGATGTCGAGCACGATGGCCGCCATCGGCGGCCTCTTCCTGGCCTCCCGGATCAACTCGGTCAGCCAGACATCGGTCACCACGGACCTGCTGATGAACGCCATCGCGGCGGCCGTCATCGGCGGCACGAGCCTCTTCGGCGGCCGCGGCAGCACCTGGTCCGCCCTGCTGGGTGTGCTCGTCATCCAGTCGATCGCCTCCGGCGTGGCGCTGATGGACGTCCAGACCGCCGTGCAGTTCATGATCACCGGGGGTGTGCTGCTGCTGGCCGTCGTGATCGACTCCCTCTCCCGTCGCGCCCAGCGGGCGCATGGCCGGGCTTAGGGTCCTTCTGACGGATCATGGGCCGAGCCAGGGCCGGACCGAGGCGAGGGCCGGCCAGTGCCCTCATCGTGTTGACCGCCCCCGGCAGGCAGTGCTGGAGTCGGCACGTGGACAGCATCCCCGCCAACCGGCGGTTCTGGAACCAGATCAGCAGCGCCTACCAGCACGAGCACGACCCGCGAATCGGCGCCACACCCCGGCTGTGGGGCATGTACTCCATTCCCGACGCGCACCTGCACGCCCTGGGCGACGTCACCGGCAAGCGCGTCCTCGAACTCGGCTGCGGCGCCGGCCAGTGGTCCAGGGCGCTCGCCGCCGAGGGCGCCACCGTGGTCGGGCTCGACCTGTCCGAAGCCCAACTCGCCGCAGCGGCCCGCGCGATGGGAGCGGCCCGCTACCCGCTGGTGCAAGGCGCCGCCGAACAACTCCCCTTCGCCGCCGACAGCTTCGACCTGGTGTTCTGCGACTTCGGTGGGCTCAGCTGGGCGCCCCCGCACCTGGCCGTCCCGCAGGCCGCACGCGTCTTGGGCCGAGGCGGGCGCCTGGTGTTCAACGTCGCCAGCCCATGGTTCGAAGCTTGCTACGACGAAGCCGCCAGCCGCGTGACCACGACGCTGCAGCAGGACTACTTCGGGCTGAACACCATCGCCGAGGACGACGGCGCGACCAGCTATCAGCTCACCTACGGCGACTGGGTCAAGGTCCTGCGCGGCGCGGGTCTCATCATCGACGACCTCATCGAGCCGCGGCCCGAACTCGGAACACCCAACGGCTACAACGAAACCGACCCACCCGACTGGGCACACCGCTGGCCGGCGGAACTGCTCTGGGTAACCCACAAACCGTAAGTTCCGCCGCGCCGAGACGTGAAGGCATCCCCTCGCCGGGCCTGGCCATCGCAGCGGCGTTCAGCTTCAGAGAAGGGCGTCGTCCACGAAGTCGGCTCCGGCGGCGATGGCGAGGTCCGGGCCGAGAGCGGCGGCCGGGGTGTGAGCGCCGGGCCGTCCCTTGCCCGCGGCGAGCCGGAACGCGGTCTGCGCGGCTACGGCGGAGGTGAAGTCCATGGCGTCGCCGGTCCGCAGCCAGCCTTCGCGGACGGTGCCGTCGGGCCAGGTGATGACGGCGTGGCCCCAGGTGTGGGAGCGCGGGCGCGGAGCGGCCTTGGCCTTGATCCCGGACATCCGGCCGATCGCGAAGGTCCGCACGGCCCGGATCCGCAGGATCGCTGACAACAGCGGCAGGGCCGCTCGAACGGCGAGCGAGGCGGGAATGAGGCCGGAGGTCGCCGACGCCGAGGGGGCTCCACTCACCCGGTGCGCGGCGATGAGTTCACCGGAGGGGACACCGACCGAGGACATGCGCTCCCCGTCGGGCAGGGTCAGTCGATGGATCTCCCCGCCGAAGCGGGTCTTGACCAACCGGCCACCTTCGTAACGGCGGCCCCCCATCGCGAAGCCGTCCACGATGCTGGCGGCAAGGGCAGCGCCGAGCACCCCTTCCTCGACGGCGACCGAGGCGAAGGTGTCCACCCGGACGTGGCTCGGCACGGGACGGTTCTCGCACATGCGTGCCACGATCGCCTCGGTTCCGACGACGCCGAATCCCGCGCCGGTCACCAGGGTGCTTCCTGCGGCGGTGGCCTCGTCGTGCAGGGCGAACAGGCGGTGGAAGGCGGTCGGGTCGTTGGCCTGGTCGAGGTAATGGCCGCCCGGCATACAGGCGCGTGCGAGCGGGACGGCGCTCTCGGCGTAGTCGCCGATGGTGTTGACGACCACGGCGGGCCGCTGCCGGGTGATCTCAGCCGACATGGCGTCCGCCCCTGACGCGACGACAATCTTCGAGCCGGCGTCGAGCCCGAGGTCGGCGGCGGCCTTGCGCAGCCGGCCGGTATCGCGCCCGACCAGCACGGGGACGGTCCCGCCCGCCACGATCTGTGCCGCGACGGCCCGGCCGACCCGGCCGGTGGCCCCCAGAATCCAGATCTCGCTCTGCGTCATAGCTCTTCACTCTCTGCAATGTCTCATTGTGTCATCGCCAGGCTAGCATCGATGTCACAGTGAGACATCTCCATGGGTAAGATGCGGGCATGGCACGTTGGGACGCCGGAGCTCCGGAACGCCTGCGCCGGGCGGCACTGGACCTGTTCGGCGAGCATGGTTACGACGCCGTGACGGTGACGCAGATCGCGGAGCGGGCGGGGCTGACCCGGCGGACCTTCCACCGGTACTTCCCGGACAAGCGGGAGATTCTTTTCGCCGGCTCCGAGCGGCTTCCACTCGCCGTGGCCGAGGCCGTCCTCGCCGCGGATCCCGGGCTTGCGCCGCTGCGGGCGGCGCTGTCGGCCCTCCGCGAGGTCGGTGCGGAGGTCAGCGCGATGGTCACCGATTCCGGGCAGCGCAGAGCGATCATCCAGTCCAGTGCGGAGCTGCTGGAACGCGAGCGCAGCAAGTCGGCAGAGGTCACCGCCGCGCTTCGGGCCGCCCTGGAACGGCGCGGGGCCGGGCCTACTGAGGCGCACCTCACCGCACGGGTGGCCTCGATCGTCTCCGAGGAGGCGTTCGGTCGCTGGGCCGACGGCGAGGGCCCCTTCCCCGAGTGTTTCGACGCCGCCGAGGCCGCGCTCCACGCGGTGCTGACCGGGGACACCTGAGCCGAGGCTCAGGGGACCTCTTGATCGGCAGCCGCCACGATGCGACCTGCTACCGGCTTGCGATCGAGGAGTGCCTTGCGGTCCGTGCGAGCCGCGACCAGCAGTTCTCGCAAGACGGTCTGGGCCCGATCCGCCCCTGGCGCTGTCGTCCGCATGGTGGCACCGGGTGGCCACCTGGCAGGCTGCTGGGCATGACGACAGCCGAGGAACAGGAGAAGAATCGTCAGGCGGGCTCGTTCGGGGCCGCGGCGGACGCCTATGAGCGTGGCCGCCCGCCCTATCCGCCGGAGGCGGTGGCCTGGCTGGTGCCCGGGGGCGTACGGACCGTGGTCGATCTCGGCGCGGGTACCGGCAAGCTGACCCGTGCGCTTCGGGCCCCGGGCCGGGAGGTCCTCGCGGTGGAGCCCTCGGCCGGGATGCGCGAGCAGTTCTCCCAGGTGCTCCCCGATGTGCGAGTCCTGGAGGGGGCGGGGGAGTCGATCCCGCTGTCGGACGCGAGCGTGGACTCCCTGGTCTGCGCGCAGGCATGGCACTGGGTGGACCCACGGCGGGCGGTCCCGGAAGTCGCCCGGGTGCTGCGCCCGGGAGGGCGGCTGGGCCTGGTGTGGAACTCCCGTGATCTCTCGGTGACCTGGGTGGCGGAGCTGGAGCGGATCCTGCGGGACTACGCCGCCGCACCGACGGAAGACCGGCAAGTCGAGCGCGTGGGCGCGCCGTTTGGGCCCGTTGAGCGGCGGGACTTCCGCTGGAACCATCCGATGACGGCCGGGGAGATCGTGGATATGGTCGCCTCTCGCAGCTATGTGATCACTCTGGAGCCCGCGACGCGGGAGGAGCTGCTGGGGCGGGTCCGCGGGCTGCTGGACGCGGAGCGTCCGGCGGGGATGCCCTATGTGACGGAATGCTATCGAGCCGAGCTCGCCTCGCGGTGACCGGCAAGTCCGGCGCCGCCGGGCCCAACCTCCCACCGGCCCGGCGGCCGGCGAGGCGGCCCGCGCCCTGTCCGGCACTCGCTCCGGACTCAGTCCAGGACATGCCGCAGATAGCTCCGCGGATCGGCGAGATACCGGCGCCAGTGGTCGACCAGGGCCAGTTCGCTCCAGGCCGCCCGCCGCATCCCGTGCTCGCCGACCTCGACGATGTCCGCACCGGGCAGCGCGGTCAGCAGCGGCGAATGCGTCGCGCAGATGACCTGGCCGCCGTTCTTCACCAGCTCATTGAGGTGACCGATGAGCTCCAGGCAGGAGGCGAAGGAGAGCGCCGCCTCCGGCTCGTCCATGACGTACAGCCCGGGCTGGAGGAACTTGCCCCGGAACGCCGCGAGAAACCCCTCGCCGTGGCTGACCGAATGCGGGGCGAAGCCCTCCCGGTGCAGGGCGTCCAACGCGGTCTCGGCGCGCAGGAAGAACCCCTTGCGCGCCGACCAACTGCCCAGCATCCGCCGACCGCGCGGCGCCGCGTCGAAGCGGATCCGCTCACCCAGCGGCGACTTGGGCCGGTGGCTGGCGTACTGCCAGTCGTGCGAGCCGCCGTACGGGTCCAGTCCGAACCCCTCCGCGAGCGCCTCCACCAGCGTCGACTTGCCCGACCCGTTCTCCCCGACGAGAAACGTCACGGGCGCGGTGAACCGCAGCCCGTCCGCCAGCAACCCCCGCACACAGGGCACGGACCAGGGCCACGTCTCCTCCTCGTGCGACCCCGAGTCAATGTGTGCGTACGCACGTTCGATAATCATCGCCCGAGTCTCTCACGTGACGCTTCAGCTCCTCGCGGAGCCGGGCGAGTGTGCGATGCAGTGTGCTTTTGACCGTTCCGACCGACACGCCGAGGGCGACGGCCGTCTCCTCCGTGGACATCTGCTCCCAATATCGCAGCAGGACCACACTGCGCTGCTTCGGGGAGAGCGCCCTCATGACCTCCATCAGCAGAGCCCGGTCGGCGTGCTGCTCGGTGTCGTCCTCGACGCTCGTGTCCGGCAGTTGCTCAGTGGGGACCTCCTCCAGCTTTCTGGCCCGCCACCATTCGGTTCGAGTGTTGATCATGACTCGGCGCAGATAGGCGTCGGCGAGCTGCTTGTCCGCTATGCCGTCCCAGCGGTCGTATGTTCGGGCGAGCGCTGTCTGGAGCAGGTCCTGGGCTTCGAACGGGTCGGAGATCAGGCGCCGGGCAGTGCGCAGCAGAGCGTCGTGCCGCCTTCGTACGTATTCCTCGAACTCCAGCGCCTCGCCGAGGTGCTCGCGCACGTTCACGTTTGGGCTCCTTTCGGCTGCGCGCGGGCGCCCGGCCGTGCCGGGCGCCCGCACTGCTCCGGTACCGGTGCGCGTCGGCTGCGCTCAGATGCCCTTGCCGCAGTGCCAGGAGGCGTCGCCCCAGTCGAGGTTGGCGATGCACACACGGGACTTGTAGCCCGTGTGGTCCCAGTAGTAGCCGGTCGAGTCCTTGTCCTTACCGTTGTCCGGGACGATGTGCTGATCGGAGATCATGTCGTAGGCCCCGCCGTTGTGCTCGCGCTCCAGGATCATGGCGCAGCGGGTGCCGTTCCAGGACTGGACGAGCCCCTGGGCGAACCAGTGACCGTCGGTCTTCTTGGTGTTCATCCAGCCCTTGCAGGCGCCCCGCGTGACGACCGAGTCGGGCTCGTACCCGTCGATGTGGACGCCGTGCCGCGCCGACGCGGCGGCCGCCGGCCGGCCTGTGCTCACGGCATGGGCCGGGGCCGCCAGCGCGAGTCCGCCGGCCAGGGCCGCGGTCGCCGCCGCCAAGGCGATGCTCCTGTATCCGTTCACGATCTTGTCCTCTCTCCGTGGGTCGGGCCCCGATGGCCGCTGCCGTACGGATGCGGGCGTTGCCCACCCCCGTGGAGCTACGTCCGCGCTTCGCACGGCGCCGCTGTGGGGCGTTGCGCCTTCGAGTTCACCGGGGCCGGAATTGTTCGTCATCCCTGTTCCGCCACACCGATCAATGAGGTCAGGGCCGCCGCCCTCCCCACCGGCCGAACTATGATTCGGCCCCGGGCCTCCACAATCCTTGGAGAAGGCGCATGGGTGATGTGAGCATCGGCACCGGCAAAGTGGTCGTGAACAGGGCGATGTCGCTGGACGGGTTCATCGCCGGTCCTGGCCACGCGATGGACTGGATCTTCGAGCACCTGACCGGGGACGCGTTCCCGGAGGTTATGGCGGCCACGGGCGCCATGCTCGTCGGCCGGGGCACGTACGAGGTCGCCAAGCGCATGGCCGACCAGGACACCGCCTACGACGGGGGAGCACAGTTCGTCCTCACCCACGAGCCTCCCGACGAGCCGGACCCCACCGTCACGTTCCTCACCTGTGACATCGAGGAAGCCGTTGCCACGGCGCGCGGCGCCGCGGGCGGCAAGAACCTGGAGATCCTCGGTGCCGACGTGGCCGCGCAGTGCCTGCGGCGCGGGCTCGTCGACGAGATCCTGGTGTATGTCCTACCGGTGCTGCTCGGCGACGGTGTCCGCTTCTCGCCCCCAAGCCTCGGCAGGATCGACCTGGAACCTTTCAGCAACACCCAGTCGGGCGCCGTCACGATGCTCCGCTTCCGCGTGCGGAAGTAGGCGGGGCGCGGTGGTAGGTGGCAGGTTCGGGGTCAGCCGAACCCAAATCCGCATAGGACAATCGCAGGGGTCCGGCGGCCATGGCCGTACTCACCGCGCTCGCCGTGGTCGGCCTGGTGACAGTCACGAATGCCTGAGCTCGAGCGCTTTTCCAGTGACGCGCCCTATGGTGATGAGGGGCGCGGTCTCGACGGGGCGGGCGCCCGGCTGGAGGGGGAGAGCGTCGATGTCGCGGATCGTCCGGGGCCGAAACGACGGCGGAAACGGTGACAAGCTGCCCGGCCAGCCCTACCCCGGGCCGCATCCGCCGCCGACGCCCGACGGTGGGCCCGGCGTGCCGAACCCGCCCAAGGCCGCATGACGTTCGAGGGCATCGCCCGGCCCGGCCGGGCCGCGTTGGGGCGGGTGCTTCTCGGGGCGGGGGTGATGGGGGAGGACTGGGCGCCGACCTTCGCCGCCGTTGACCGGGCCGCGTTTTTGCCGGAGTTGATGTGGCCGTTCGATACGCGGACACAGGGGGCCGTCGCGGTCGACAAGGCCGAGGAACCGGACGCCTGGTACGCCGCCGCCGACAGCGACGCGCCCATCGTGACGCAGTGGGACGACGGCGAGCACACCGGCCCCGAACCGGGCCGGGTGTCCACCAGCTCATCCTCCATGCCCTCCGTCGTCTACGCCTTGCTGCGGGACCTGGCCGTGGACGAGGGCATGGCCGTGCTCGACGTGGGCACCGGCACGGGGGAGACGGCCGGGGCGCTGGCACATCGCTGTGGCGGCCGTAAGGTCACCACGGTCGAGGTGGACCCGGACGTGTCGCGCCATGCGCGCCGGCGGCTGGCCGGGGCCGGGTTGCGGCCGGATGTCGTGCTCGGTGACGGTGCGAAGGGCTCTGCGGGCAACGCACCGTATGACCGCGTCCTGGCCACCGTCGGCCTCCGGGAGATCCCCGGGGCGTGGATCGAACAGACGCGGCCCGGGGGCCTGATCGTCGCCCCCTGGGGCACCCACTACACCCATGCGGACGCCGTCGTCCGGCTGGTGGTGCGTCGGGACGGGACGGCATCGGGGCGTTTCACCGGCCCCGTGGAGTTCATGAAACTGCGCGGCCAGCGGCTGTCGCTGCCGCCGCACGGCGCCTACGTCCCGGACGAGGGCGGGGGCAGCGGCGGCGCCGATACGTCCAGTACCGGCATCCCCGAGGGGGAGTTCATCGCTCCTCCGTACTCCGCCCTCCCCTTCGCGCTGGGGCTCCGGGTACGGCATTGCGTGCAGGTCGTGGCCGCCCCGCACGATGGTGCGCGACCCGTGTGGCTCTACGGGCTGATCGACCGTTCCTGGGCGTGTGTCGTGTTCCGCGAGGGGGAGGCGGAAGCGCGCGTCTGGCAGGCGGGGGAGCGTCGGCTGTGGGACGAGGCCGAGGCCGCGTACGGGTGGTGGGTCGGCCATGGCAGGCCGGACCACACCCGCTTCGGCCTTACGGTCGGGCCGGGCCCCACCGGTCAGCGGGTGTGGCTGGACGATCCGGCCGACTCCTGGTCCCCGTAGCCCGGCCGGTTCCCCGTCCTCGTAGCCCGGCCGACTCCTGGTCCCCGTAGCCCGGCCGGTTCCCGGTCCCGTAGCGCCGAGCGCGACGCGTCGCGCTCCCGGCGAATTCATGGGCTGCCGTAAGCGGAATCGATCCGTCCTGGTAACCCACTGTCCGCCGGGTCGCGGGGGCCCTGTGCCACGCTTGAGGCCGGTTCGCGCGCATGGCGCGGGCCGGTGACGCGAAGTGAGGGCGCGGCGTGCAGAAGCCCCGATGGAAGACCGTGGGGGGAACCCTGCTGCGGGTGGCGGCGGTGTGGGCGGTGTCCACGCTCACGATGCTGGCGCTCGCCGGGATCCTCCCCGACTTCCGCTTGAAGTCAGGTGACGGCGACAGCGCGACGCAGATCGCCGTCACGGCGGCCAGCGGCGCGGGGGCCTTCGGGGTGCTCAGCGCGCTGGTGTGGCCGCTGCTCGTACGGGCGTTGCTGCTGATGCCCGCGCTGGTTCTGGGGCTCCTGGTGTTCGTGCTCAACGGCTCCATGCTGCTGATCGCCCTCAGCGTGAACCCGGACGGGCGCGGCGCCGCCGAGCCGGAGACGGCCGTCGTGGTGGCGGCCGTGATGTCCGCCGCGTCGTCCGCCACGAGCACCTTCCTGACCGTGCGGGACGACGGCGCCTACCGGCGGCGGCTGGCGCGACTGGCCGTGCGGCGCAGGCGGCGGCTCGGTGAGGACGGGGGGAGCGACGAGCCCCCGGGGACGGTGTTCCTGCAACTCGACGGGGTGGGGCACGCGGTGCTCCGGGAGGCGCTGCGGGAGCGCGAGAACCGGCCCCCGGTGATGCCCACCGTCGCGGGCTGGCTCCAGAGCACCCACAAGGTCACGCCCTGGCGCACCGACTGGTCCAGCCAGACCGGCGCCAGCCAACTCGGCATCCTGCACGGCTCCAACGAGGACGTCCCCGCCTTCCGCTGGTACGAGAAGAAGACCGGGGAGGTGATGGTGAGCAACCGGCCGACCAGCGCGGCGGTGCTCCAGCGCCGCGCCGCCGCCCGGGCGAGACACGACGGCCTCCTCACGGTGGACGGGGCCAGCCGGGGCAACCTCTTCACCGGCGGCGCCGATCAGCTCGCGCTGGTCCTCTCGGTCGCGGCGCGGCGCGGTAAGCACAACCGCTCCCGTTCCGGATACTTCGCGTACTTCGCCGACCCCGCCAACGCCACCCGCACCGCCGTGTCGTTCCTCGCCGAGGTGGTCCGGGAGATCTGCCAGTCCACCCGCGCCAAGCTGCGCCGCGAGACGCCCCGGGTGAAGCGGGGCGGGCTGTATCCGCTCATCCGGGCGTTCGCCACCGTCGTGGAGCGGGATGTCGTGGTGACGGCGGTGATGGGGGACATCCTCTCGGGCCGTACCGTGATCTACGCCGATCTGGTGGCGTACGACGAGGTGGCCCACCACTCGGGGCCGCGCAGCCGGGACGCCCGGCAGGTACTCGCCCGGCTCGACCGCTCCATCGCGCTGATCGCCAAGGTCGCCGAGCACGCCCCGCGCGACTACCGCATCGTGCTGCTGTCCGACCACGGGCAGAGCCACGGCGAGACCTTCGCGGGGGCGTACGGGCTGAGGCTGGAGGACCTGGTGCGGGCCGGTTGCGGGCTGCCCGTGTCGCGGCGGGCCGGGCGGACCCCGAGCGGGGCGGAGGCGCGCGAGGCGGGGCGGGCGGCGCTGCACCGTCCGGAGAAGCCCGGGGTGGACGGGGACGGGCGGTGCGGGGGGCGGGAGGCCCCCGATGTCGTCGGTGCCACGGACGTCGCGGACACCGCCGTTTCCGATCCCATCGTGCTCGCCTCCGGGAATCTCGGCCTGATCTCCTTCCCCGACGTACCGGGGCGGATGAGCCGCGAGCAGATCGACGCCCGCCACCCCGCGCTGCTGCGCACACTCGCCGACCACCCCGGCGTGGGCTTCGTGCTCGTACGGTCCGAGGCGCACGGCGCGGTGGTGCTGGGCGCGGACGGGGCCGAGCACCGGCTGGACACCGGGGAGGTCTTCGGGGCGAGCCCGCTCACGGTCTTCGGGCCCGGCGCCGAGAGCGCCGTACGGCGCACCGCCCACTTCCGGAACACCCCCGACATCATGGTCAACTCCGCCTACGACCCGGCGCGCGGGACGGTGCACGCCTTCGAGGAGCAGATCGGCTCGCACGGCGGGCTCGGCGGGGAGCAGGGGCACCCCTTTCTGCTGTGGCCGGCCGAGCTGACCCCGCCGGTGGTGGCGGGGGAGGAACTGGTCGGGGCGGAGCGGGTGCACCAGGTGCTGCGGCGCTGGCTGGAGGAGGCGGACGGGCCCCAGGTGCCGGAGGAGGAGGCGGTCCCTGTGGAGGTCGCGGCGGCAGAGGCCCCGGCCGCAGCGGCGTCGGCGGCGCAGGCCCCGGCAGAGGCCGAGGTGCCCGCCGACCCACGGTCGGCGAAGGCGCCCGACGCGGCGCGCACCGTGCAGGATTCCCGGTGGGACAGCACCCCCACCGCACCATTTACCGTGGTCAGCCGGGTCGTGCCGAACAAAACCCGGTGATTTTGGTGCACCCTACACCTTCTGTGACCATGTTCCTATGCACGACCAGCCCCACCCCCGCCGCTTCGGCCTGCCCACGGCGACCGCGCTCGTCATGGGAAACATCATCGGCGGTGGCATCTTTCTGCTGCCCGCCTCCGTCGCCCCGTTCGGCACCCTCAGCCTGCTCGCCTTCGGCATCCTGACCCTGGGCGCCATCGCGCTCGCGCTGGTCTTCGGGCGGCTCGCCGAGCGCGACCCGAGCACCGGCGGGCCGTACGTACACGCCCGCGCGGCGTTCGGCGACTTCGCCGGGTTCCTGTCGGCCTGGTCGTACTGGACGATGACCTGGGTCAGCAACGCCGCGCTCGCGGTGGCGGCGGTCGGCTATGTGCACGTCCTGGTCCCCGGCCACGAGTCGAAGGGCGCGAACCTGGCCGTGGCGCTGCTGGCGCTCTGGCTCCCCGCGCTCGCCAACCTGGCCGGGACCCGCTGGGTGGGCGCGGTGCAGCTGGTCTCCACGGTGCTGAAGTTCATCCCGCTGCTCTTCGTCGCCGTCGTCGGCCTCTTCTTCTTCGACCCGCACAACCTCGGCTCGTTCAACGAGGGCGGTGGCAGCGCGCTCGGCGGCCTGTCGGCGGCGGCCGCGATCCTGCTCTACAGCTATGTGGGTGTCGAGTCGGCCTCGATGAGCGCGGGCGAGGTGCGGGACCCGGAGCGCAATGTGGGACGGGCGAGCGTGCTGGGCACGGTCGGGGCGGCCGTGGTCTATCTGCTCGGCACGGTGTCGGTCTTCGGCACCGTGGCCCACCAGGACCTGGTGGACTCCACCGCCCCCTTCTCGGACGCGGTCGACGCGATGTTCGGCGGGGGCTGGGGCGGCACGCTGATCGCGCTGGCCGCCGTGGTGTCGATCGTCGG
Source organism: Streptomyces yongxingensis (assembly GCF_055597465.1). NCBI lineage: Bacteria > Bacillati > Actinomycetota > Actinomycetes > Kitasatosporales > Streptomycetaceae > Streptomyces > Streptomyces yongxingensis. The sequence goes on along the minus strand of NZ_CM145717.1, from coordinate 3,014,171 downwards.
CGCGCTCAACGGCTGGACGTTGATGAGCGCACAGGCCCCGTACGCGGCCGCGCGGGACGGGCTCTTCCCGGCCGCGTTCGCCACCAAGCGGCGCGGGGTGCCGACCTTCGGCGTCATCGTCGGCGTGCTCCTGGCGTCCCTGCTCACCGTGGTCAACTACACCTCGGGGTCGAGCGGGCTCTTCGAGATCCTCGTGCTGATCACCACCTTCTCGGCGACGGTCCCGTATCTGCTGGCGGCGGGCGCGCAGCTGTACTTCCTGCTGTCCGGGCGCCGCGAGGAGGTGCGGACCGGGCGCTTCGTCCGGGACCTGGTGCTCGCGCTGGCGGGCTTCGGCTTCTCGTTCTGGCTGGTCGCGGGCGCCGGATACGCGGCGGTGTACCAGGGCGTGCTGTTCCTGTTCGCCGGTGTGCTGGTCTACGTGTGGATGGCGGCGCGGCGTGCGAGCCGGGCGGACGGCGCGGAGGCCACAGGGGCGGCCGATGTCACGGCGGCGAGCCCGGCGGTCACCTCGGACGGCGTCGCCTGAGCGCGCACCGCGATCGTGGCGCGGTCGCGGTCAGCGCCACATCCGTATCGGGTGTAAGCAGGAGGTATGCGCGTTTCGCCGGACCTCACCCGCATCGGTGGGGAAACGCGGTCGAGCCGGGCGCTGTTCGCCGTCCCGCTCGCGATCATCCTGGCGGTCACGCTGACCGATCTCACTACGCCGCCCACCGTCCACCTCGGCCCCTTCCTGATCGCGGCACCCGCGATCACCGCGTCCTTCGCGGGCGCGGGCGGAACGGCCGTGATCGGAGCCCTCGCCGTGGGGGCTCAGATCATCATCGGTGCGCTCCACGGCGGCCTGATGACCGCCAACCACCAGGCGCAGATCGTCGCCCTGATCGTGATCTCGGGGCTGGTGACGAGCTTTCGCTATGTCACCGACCGGCACCGGCGCCGGCTGAGCCAGGTGCGATCAGTGGCCGTGGCGGCGCAGGAGGTGCTGCTGCGGCCGCTGCCCGAACGGATCGGGGAGCTGAGAATCGCCTCCCTGTATCTCGCGGCCGACGAGGAGGCGCAGATCGGCGGCGATCTGTACGCGGCCGTGCGCACCGAGGGGGCGACCCGGCTGGTCATCGGGGACGTCCGGGGAAAGGGACTGGCCGCGATCGGCGACGCCGCCGTGCTGATCGGGGCCTTCCGGGGGTCCGCATATCGCAACCTCTCACTGCCGGGCATCGCCGCCCACATGGGCAACGCCATGTGCTGGAACTGGCACCACATCGGCGGTGAGGAGCGGTATTTCCTGGAGTCCTTCGTGACCGCCGTGGTGCTGGACGTCTACGACGACGGCCCGGTGACGGGGATGGTGAACTGCGGCCACCCCCCACCACTGCTGTTGCACAAGAGCGGGATCGCGACGCTGGACGTGCGCGAGCCCGCGGCGCCACTGGGCCTGGAGGTGGCGAGCGAGGGGGACTACCAGGTCGAGACGTTCCGCTTCGAGTACGGGGACCTTCTGGTGCTGCACACCGACGGGGTCATCGAGGCCCGGGACGGCAGCGGCGCCTTCTATCCGCTCCCGGAACGGCTCGCGGCCTGGAAGGGCGGGGGCGGCGGCCCGCAGTCGCTGGTGGACTATCTCCACGCCGATCTGCTCCGGCACACCGGCGGGGTCGTCAACGACGACGCGGCCATCGTGGTGATCGCCCGCTGTGCCTGAGCCGCCGCGCCTGAGCCACTGCTCCCGAGCCGCCGCTCTCTCCCCTTGGTCCCAGGTCCCGCTACCCCCTCGCCTCCGTGATCTTGACGCGCTCTCCGGGCGCGGAGACGGCCTCCGGCGCCCGCCGGGACCACCGGCCCGCGATGATCGCGCACACCATCAGTTGCAGCTGGTGGAAGAGCATCAGCGGCAGGATCACCGGCCCGGCCGCGTCCCCGAACAGCACCGCCGCCATGGGCAACCCCGTGGCCAGGGACTTGTTGGAGCCGCAGAAGACGATGGTGACGCGGTCCTCCCGGCGGAAGCCCAGCCGCCGCGCGGTGAACGACGTCGTGGTGAGGGCCAGCCCCAGCACGGCCGCGGCCAGCCCCAGCAGCGCCAGCAGCCGGGCCGGGGTGATCTGGTTCCAGATGCCCTCCGTCATGCCCCGGCTGAACGCCGTGTAGACCACGAGCAGGATCGAGCCCCGGTCCAGCAGGGCGAGCACCTTCTTGTGGCGGCCGATGAACGGCGCGGTCCAGCGGCGCAGCGCCTGCCCGGCGAGGAAGGGGAGCAGCAGCTGGGTGGCGATGGCCAGCAGCCCATCGGCCGAGAAGCGGACGTCCGAGCCGATCAGCCACGCCGCGAGCAGCGGGGTGACGATCATGCCGAGCAGGCTGGAGTACGTCCCCGCGCAGATCGCGGCCGGGACATTGCCCCGGGCGGTGGAGGTGAGGGCGACCGACGACTGGACGGTCGAGGGCACCACACACAGGAAGAGCAGACCGGTGTAGAGCTGGTCGGTGAGGAGGAACGGGGCGAGGCCGCCCGCGGCCAGCCCCAGCAGCGGGAAGAGCGCGAAGGTGCTCCCGCCCACCACCAGGTGCAGCCGCCACTGCCGCAGCCCGTTCAGCGCCTCACGGGTGGACAGCCGCGAACCGTAGAGGAAGAAGAGCAGCCCGATCGCGATGTCCGCGGCATCGCCGACGGCCGTGGCCGCCGCCCCGCTCGCGGGCAGCAGCGCCGCCAGTGCGACCGTCCCGAGGAGGGCGGCGACATAGGGGTCCACCGCCCTCCCGAGCCGGCCCGGCCACGACAGCGGCCAGGACCTCCATCGCACATCAATCACCGCTTCCGGTCTGCCACGGCGGGTGGCCGATCTGCGGCAGCACCGGATCCGCGCCGGTGATGTCGCCGGCCAGGACGTCGATGGCGCCTCCGCCCCCGTCGTGGTCGCTGCCCGCCGTGCCACGGCTCAGCAGCAGGGTGTTGAGGGTGCGGTCGACCTCCAGCCAGGAGTCGGCGGCGGAGTTGTCGATGACCACGAGGCCGTTGTGCTGGTCGGAGGCGGGTGCGGCCTGTTCCGGTTCGCAGTCCTCGTCGTGCGGGGTGCCCGCGGGCGGCGGCGCGGCCCTGGCGGGGGACGCGGGGCCCGCGCACAGCACGCTCGCGGTGGCCGCCAGGAGGAGCCCCGCCGTGGACGGACGGATGGGAAGGACGCCCTTGCGGGGCTTACGGCGCCGGCCGGGGCCGGGCCCGAGGAAGGTCGAGGGCATGCGCGCGACCCTCGTCATCCGACCCTGGCGGGCTGACGGTCCCCGTGGTGCCTGCTGATGTTCTTCTCCAGCAGCTCCGTGGCGCCCTTGACCCCGATGGCCCCGGTCTTCCGGGTGTCCGGCAGCCGCCCGTCCGCCGTCTTGAGATCGCTCAGCGCCCCGTCGATCGCGCCATGGGCGGCGAACAGGCACGGAGTGCTGTAGATGGCGACATCCACCCCGAGTTCGGACAGCTCGGACAGGGAGAGCCTCGGCGACTTCCCGCCCGCGATCTGATTGAACAGCAGGGGCTTGTCCCCGATGACCTTGCGGACCTTGCGGATCCACTCCACGCTGCGCACCCCGTCGACCAGGACGACATCCGCGTCGGTCTCCGCCAGCGCGGCCGCCCGCCGCAGGATCTCGGGCTCCTCGGTGGCGTCCGTACGCGCCACCACCACCAGGTCCTTCCTGCTGCTCAGCACCAGTTGGAGCTTCTCGAGGTACTCCTCGAGCGGCAGGATCAGCTTGCCGTCGGCGTGGCCGCAGCGGCGCGGGCGCCGCTGGTCCTCCAGGATCACCCCGGAGGCCCCGGTGCGCTCCAGCCGCTGCACCACATGGCAGGCGACCTCGGGGTCCACATAGCCGTCGTCGATGTCCACGAGCAGATGGTGTTCGGGGAAGGCCAGCCGCAGCCGCTCCACGAAGGCGAGCATGTCGGGCCAGGCGATGAAGCCGATATCGGGGAGCCCGTAATGCGATGCGGCGAACCCGAATCCGGATACGAAGAAGCCGTTGTAGTGCTGTGCGGCGATGGACGCCGAGTACATGTCGTAGATGCCGATGAGAGGGGTGGTGGAAGAGGAACTGATGGCCTTTCGGAGGGCATTGCCGTAGAGCATGATGTCCCCTTGAGTTCGGCGCCTTTCGGCGCTGCGTGACGGGTCGTGCGATGGCGTGGACAGGTATGGCGAAGGCCAAGAATCGGTAAAGCAACCCGCCGGGTTTTCCCTGAAGATGCCTGTTCCGGCTCGGGCCGGGGTCGAACGTTCCTTGAGCGCCGCGGCCCTCGTCATGGGTGGTCTGCGACACGCCGCGCATGCCGCGGCGATCTCGGGGTATGCGCAACGGGCCTGTCCACTGAAAAGAGTTGCTTGTGCCTGTCCAAACCGATGCCGAAGTCTCCGCGTCCGCGCCCTCCCGGCACCGCCTGCTCTGGCGTGCCGTCCAGCGACGCAAGAACCCTCCACTGCGTCGGAGCGACATCACGGTCACCGAGGAGAGGACCGTCCGGAAAGCGGTGAAGGCCGCCGCGCTGGGAAACGCCATGGAATGGTTCGACTTCGGGATCTACAGCTATCTCGCGGTCACCATCGGCAAAGTGTTCTTCCCGTCCGGCAATGGCACGGCCCAGGTGCTCTCCTCCCTGGCGACTTTCGCGGTGGCCTTTCTGGTCCGTCCGCTGGGAGGTTTGTTCTTCGGGCCGCTGGGCGACCGGATCGGCCGTAAGAAGGTCCTGTCCTTCACCATGATCATGATGGCGTCCAGCACGCTCGCCATCGGACTCATCCCCGGCTACGCCGCCATCGGCTTCTGGTCGCCCGCGCTGCTCATCCTGTTCCGTATGCTCCAGGGTTTCTCCACCGGCGGGGAATACGGCGGCGCCTCGACCTTCATCGCCGAATACGCGCCCGACAAGCGCCGTGGCTACTACGGCAGCTTTCTGGAGTTCGGCACGCTGATCGGCTACACCTCCGCGGCCGGACTCGTCACCATCCTGACCGTGACGCTCGCCGACTCCTCGATGGATTCCTGGGGCTGGCGCATTCCCTTCCTGGCCGCCGCGCCGATCGGGCTGGTCGGTCTGTATCTGCGGCTGAAGCTGGATGACACCCCCGCGTTCCAGAAGCTGGAGGACGAGGGCTCCACCAACGCGGCCGAGCGCGAAAGCCTGCCGTTCTGGCAGGTGTTCCGCACCCAGTGGCGTGCGATGGCGCTGTGCGTCGCGCTGGTCGCCGCGTACAACATCACCGACTACATGCTGCTGTCCTACATGCCGACGTATCTGTCGGACACCCTCCACTACAGCAGCACCAGCGCCCTGGTCTCGATCATCATCGTGATGCTGGTGCTGATGGCGGCCATCACCTTCGTCGGCCGGTTCTCCGACCGCATCGGCCGCAAGCCCGTGCTGATGGCCGGCTCCGTCGGCTTCCTGGTGCTCGCCGTGCCGTGCTTCCTGCTCATCAAGCAGGGCGGGATCGTCCCGGTCTTCGCCGGTCTGCTGCTCCTGGGGCTGTGTCTGCTGCCGTACGTGAGCGTGATGTCCGCCTCGCTCCCCGCGCTCTTCCCGACGAACGTGCGCTACGGCTCGCTCTCCATCGCCTTCAACATCTCCGTCTCGCTCTTCGGCGGCACCACCCCGCTGGTGACCGAGGGCCTGGTCAGCAGCACCGGGAACGATCTGATGCCCGCCTACTACACGATGCTCGCGGCGGTCGTCGGCATCATCGCCGCCGCCGTGATGAAGGAGACGGCCCGCAAGCCGCTGGAGGGCTCGCCGCCCGCCGTGGCCACCAAGGAGGAGGCCATCGCGCTCGTGGAGTCCCAGCGGTCCTGAGTCATCACGGTCTGCCTTCGGTCTCCATTACCTCGGCGGTAATCGACCCCCGCGCGCGGCGGCGGCAGGGTTGGGGCATCGGGTTCCGGGCCGGCGCCCTCCGGTCCGGGATCCGGTTCCGCTTCACCCGGGGAGCTGGTCTCCACGGCCGGCTGACACCGCGTCCCTAGGGTCGGCTGAACCGGCCCAGGGCGGCGGCGGTCTCCGGGTCGGCCGGGAGGAAGGTCTCGATGGCCAGTTCGGAGACCGTGACGTCCATGGGGGTGTTGAAGGTCGCGATCGTCGAGATGAACGACAGCACCCGCCCGCCGTGCTCGATCATCATCGGCAGCGCGAAGGGCGGGGTGTCACCGGCGGTCGCCGTCTCCCGGCCGCCGGTCTCGGGCAGCGGATAGGCCGCCACCTCGTCGTACAGCGCGCGCAGCGGCGAGGAGCGCAGCAGCGCGAGCTGCCGGTCCATCTGGTCCAGCAGATGGCCACGCCATTCGCGGAGGTTGCGGATGCGCGGGGCGAGGCCCTCGGGGTGGAGGGTGAGGCGCATCGCGTTCAGCGGGGGCCTCAGCAGATGCTCCGCCACCCCCTCCAGGAGCGCCGCGATGCCCCGGTTGGCCGCCAGCACCTCGTAGGTGCCGTCCACCACCAGCGCCGGATACGGCTCATAGCCGGTCAGCAGCCGCTCCAGGGAGTCGCGCAGGGCGCTCATCGACGGGTCGTCCACCGACCGCTCCGGATAGTGCGGGGCGTAACCGGCGGCGATCAGCAGGGCGTTGCGCTCGCGGACGGGGACGTCGAGGTGGTCGGCGAGCCGGAGCACCATCTCCTGGCTGGGCCGCGACCGGCCGGTCTCGATGAAGCTGATGTGGCGGGCCGAGGAGTCGGCGCGCAGCGCGAGCTCGAGCTGGCTGATCCGGCGGCGGTCCCGCCACTCGCGCAGCAGTGCGCCCACCCGGGGCGGCGCGGCAGTCGTCATGACCTGAAGGTAGCCGACGCCGGGCGGGGCCCATGGCAGGGTGGAAGGGCCACCGGTCACCCGCGACGAAGGGACGTGTCATGGCAGTCGAGCCGCTCACCGACCAGGAGATCCAGCGACGTCTGGAGCAGCTTCCCGGCTGGTCGTTCGCGGACGACCGGCTTTCCCGGACGTATGTCTTCAAGGGCCATCCGCAGGCGGCCGGGCTGGTGGCGGAGATCGCCACCATCCAGGAGGAGCTCGACCACCACTCCGACCTCACCCTCGGCTACAACAAGGTGGGCGTCACGGTGAACACCCACAGTGTCGGCGGCAAGGTGACCGCGCTGGACTTCGAGCTCGCCGGCCGGATCGAGGCGATCGCCCCGCAGCACGGCGCCCGCGCCGACTAGGGGGTGTCCGGCGGATCTTGGCGCCTGCGGCGGGCTGAAAGGTCCGGCGGACACCCCGTAGACCGGCCGACGGTCCCGGAGTCACCCCCGGGCGTGGAGTCACCTCCGGGCGTGCCGGAAGCGGGCCAGCCCCTCCTGGAGGTCCACGAGCGGGTCCGGGTAGTCCAGCCGGTCCCGCTCGGCCCTCGGCAGCCGCCACGGCGTGTGGACGCCGGAGCCGGTCACCCCGGCCAGCTCCGGCACCCAGCGCCGCACATACGCGCCGTCCGGGTCGAACCGCCGGGCCTGCGCCAGCGGATTGAGGACCCGGTTCGGGCGGGTGTCGGTGCCGGTGCCGGCCACCCACTGCCAGTTCAGCTGGTTGTTGGCCACATCCCCGTCCACCAGCAGCTCCAGGAAGTGCCGGGCGCCGATCCGCCAGTCCTGGTAGAGCGTCTTGGTGAGGAAGCTCGCCACCAGCAGCCGCGCCCGGTTGTGCATCCAGCCCTCGTGGCGCAGTTGCCGCATCCCGGCGTCCACCAGCGGATAGCCGGTGCGCCCCGCCTTCCAGGCCGCGACCTCCGCCGCGTCCGCGCGCCACCGGTCGCCCCGCGGGCGGTAGTCGGCGTGCGCGGCGTCCGGCCGGGCGGCCAGCACCTGGTGGTGGAAGTCCCGCCAGGCCAACTGCCGTACGAAGGCGTCGGCGCCCGCGCCGCCCGCCTCCCGCGCCCGGTGCACCAGCTCCACCGGGGACAGACAGCCGAAGTGCAGATACGGGGAGAGCCGGGAGGTGGCGTCGCCCGCCAGATCGTCCTGCCGCTCGGCGTAACTCCTCAACCCCGACCGCCACCAGGTGCGCACGCGGCGGCGGCCCGCCGTCTCCCCGCCCTCGGGCAGCCCGGGGGAGGGGCTGCCGGAGGCGAGCGAGATGACCGCCGCCACTGGCTCCGAGCGCGGCCCGGACGGCACGTTCACCGTGCGCGGCGCGGTGAGCGGCCTGCGCGACCCGGCCCGCTGCCAGGCGCGGAAGTACGGGGTGAAGACCGCGAAGTGGTCCTTGCCCGCCGGGGTCACCTCGCCCGGCTCCACCGCCGTCACCACCGCGCCGTGCACCCGCAGCCGCCGTCCGTCCGCCTCCAGCGCCTCGCGCAGCCGCCGCTCGCGGCGGGTGGCGTAGCCGCTCACCCCGCCCGCGATGTGCACCTCGTCCGCGTCCGCCTGCCGCGCCGCCCGCAGGATCTCCGCCACCGCGTCCCCCCGGCGGACCACCAGCCGCCCGCCGCGCTCGCGCAGCCCCGCGTCGAGATCGGCCAGGGCGTCGGCCAGGAACGCCACCCGGTTGGGGACCGCGAACCCCGTCCCGGCCAGGCCGCGGTCCACGACGAACAGCGGCACGACCCGCTCGGCGGAGCGCAGCGCGCCGCGCAGCACGGGGTTGTCGGACAGCCGCAGATCGGAGGTGAAGACGGAGAGGGACGTGCTCATCCCTCTCCCTTACCGCACCCGGTCCCGCGGATCGGCGGCTTCGCGCTCCATGTCACCCGATGTCACCCGACGACGCCCGATGTCACCTGATGAGAGCCGATGCCATCTGATGACCCGACGTCGCCCGCTCACGCCGAGGGGAACGTCAACAGGACCAGCGGATCGCTCGTCGGGGCCTTCGACCCTCCGGCGGGCTCGACCGTCACCCCCATGGCCGACGCCTCCCCGACCGCGCCGCTCATGACCGCCGCCGTGCTCCGGCCGGAGGAGTCCATCAGACCGGCCGGGCGCATCGTGCCGCCGTCGCTGAACCACAGCTGGTAGATCCGCCCGGCGGGCGGCTCGGGCAGCCCCGAGGCGAGGAACACCGCCTTGTTCAGCCCGCGCGAGACCACCACCGTGCCGGTCGAGCCGTCCGTCATCCGGCCGCTGCGGGTGCGCGCGTCGGGCGCGGCCAGCACCTGGGTCATCTCCTCCGCCTGGGCCACCCGCTGCTCGGAGCGGCGGGCGGTGTCGCGGGCGTCGGACGCCTGCCGGTACTGCCACACCGCGACCCCGCCGCACGCGGCGGCCGCGGCCACACAGGCCGCCAGCGCGAAGTTCATCGCCCGCCGCCCGGTGCGCCGCCGGGGGCCCGCGTGGGACTCCCGGGCCTCCCGCGCCGCCACCCGGGGCGGCTCCTGGCGGACCGTGGCGATCCGCCGCAGCACATCGTCCTTCATCGTCGGGGGCGGGGTCAGGGACGTGGCCACCGCCAGTTTGGCGGCGGTCTCCCGCAGCTCCCGTACCTCCTGGCGGCAGGCGTCACAGACCGCCAGATGCCGCTCGAACTCGGTCAACTCCCGCCCCGACAGGGCGTGCACCGCGTACGCCCCGGTCAAGGTGTGCAGATCCGCTCTGGTCATGCGCCGACCCCCATGCAGTCCCGGAGCCGGATGAGCCCGTCCCGGAGTCTGGTCTTCACGGTCCCGAGGGGCAGCGACAGCAGCTCCGCCACCTCACGGTAGGAGCGGCCCCGGTAGTAGGCGAGCGTTACCGACTGCCGCTGGAGCTCGGTCAGCGTCCGCATGCACCGGCGCACCTGCTCACGCTCGAGCCTGGCCTCCACCTGCTCGGTCACCTCGTCGAACGCCGGGGTGCGGGACAGCAGCGCGGCGCGCTCCTCGCGGTCGGAGGCGGCCTGCGCCGAGCGCACCCGGTCCACGGCGCGCCGGTGCGCCACCGTCATGATCCAGGACATGGCGCTGCCCCGGCCCGGTTCGAACCGCGCCGCGGACCGCCACACCTCGACCAGGACCTCCTGTGTGACCTCCTCGGCCTGGGCCGGGTCGCGCAGCAGACTGCGCGTCAGCCCCAGGACCGGCCCGCTGACGGCGTCGTAGAGGGCTCCGAACGCGTTCTGGTCCCCTCGGGCCACCATCTGGAGCAACTCTTCGAGGTCTGGTCCGCGCGCGGCGGGTCCGCCGATGTACACGGGTTCTCTCACGGGCCGTCCTTCCGGGAACGATGCGGCGCACACGCAAGGTGTCGTACCTCATTCGTCGCCCGGACGGGTGCGGATTGGTCAAGGTGCTCCGAACACGTCAAGCGCCGGCGATCGTCACGGTGTGCCGGACACGCGCGAGACCGCCGGCGGTCGCTCGACCGCGGCGGCCTCGGCGCCCGGCGTCAGCCGGTGGTGAGGGTGAGCCCGTAGGTCGTCAGGATCGGGTTCACCGGCTGGTAGTACGTCGTGCCGCCGACGGTGCAGTCGCCGGAGCCGCCGGAGGTGACGCCCTGCGCCTCGCTGCCCGAGATGAACGAGCCGCCGGAGTCGCCCGGCTCGGCGCAGACGTTGGTGCGGGTGACCCCCCTGACCGTGCCCTGGGGGTACTGCACGCTGGTGTCGTGCTGCTGGATGGTGCCGCAGTGCCAGCCGGTCGTCGAGCCGGAGCGGCAGACGGAGGAGCCCACCGGCGCTTCCTGGGAGCCGGTGACGGTGACGTTGGTGCCCTCGGGGCCGATCACCCACGGCTGCGGGACCCAGTCGGCGTTGGTGGCCACCCATGCGTAGTCGTTGCCGGGGAAGCTGGAGCCCTGGAAGGTGCCCTGCGCCACCCGGTTGAAGCCGGCGGTGGTGTCCCCCTGGCTGCCGCAGTGCCCGGCGGTGACGAAGCCGTTCTGCTCGGCCTTGGTCACCGGGAAGCCGATCGAGCAGCGGGCGGCGTCGTTGATGTAGAACGCCTCGCCGCCGCGCAGGTCGTACAGCGGGCTCGGCCGCTCGGCCGACTCCACGATCCGTACCACCTCGCGGTCCGCGCCGCTCGCGGCGACGAAGGCGGCCGCCTCGGTGGGCTCGGCCGACTGCACCACGACGCTGTTGGTCTTGACGTCCACGTACCAGGCGGAGGCGACATCGACGGCCGGGGGGCGCTCGGAGGCGGCGCGGTCCAGGGCCTGCTTGGCGTCGACGAGGGCCTGGAGGCTGTGCTTGACGACGGCGGCCTTGGCGCCGCCGGCCGTGATGGTGGCGCTCTGCTCCTCGTCGGTGGTGGCCACGGTGAGTTCGGCGGTGTTGCCGGACACCCACGCGCCGCCGTAGGAGCTGCCCAGGCTCTTGCGCAGCCCCGGTTCGGCCTCTCCGGCCCGGTACTCGTTGGATATCCGCATCCGCGCCTCATCGGCCGTCAGACCCAGATCGCGCTGCATCGAGGCCAGCATCTCGGGGGGCACCTCCCGCCGGGGGCGGGGGGAGGGTTCACCGGGGTCGGCCACCGCGGGTATGCCGCTCCCCAGGAAGAGGGCGGCTATCGCGACGGTGCAACCGGCGGCCAGCTCGAGGCCGTGACGGCGTCTGCGGGACATCTTCTGTCTCCTCGGCTAGGAATGTGGTCACGCTGTGTGCCCTTCTGGGCGCCAAGCGTAATTGCCGGGGACGTGCCTCGCTCGGTGGGCCGCATCTGCCCCGTATGGGGATACGGGTCCGCCCCGCCGCAGGGGGCGCGACGGGGCGGAACGGCGGAGCGCTCGGGCTCAGCCGTTGAAGGTCTCGGGGTCCAGGCCCAGACGGACGCCGGTCTCGAGGGAGTCGATCGCCGCCAGGTCCTCGGAGTCCAGCTGGAAGTCGAAGACGTCGATGTTCTCCTTGATCCGGGACGGGGTCACGGACTTGGGAATCACCACATTGCCGAGGTCGAGGTGCCAGCGCAGCACCACCTGGGCCGGGGACTTCCCGTGCTTCTCGGCGATCGCCGCCAGCTTCGGGTCCTCCAGCAGGCCCTTGCCCTGGCCGAGCGGGGACCACGCCTCGGTGGCGATGTCATGGCGGGCGTTGAAGGCGCGCAGCTCCGCCTGCGGCAGCTGCGGGTGCAGCTCGATCTGGTCGATCACCGGGACGATCGAGGTCTCGGAGAGCAGCCGCTGAAGGTGGGCGGGGTGGAAGTTGGACACGCCGATGGCCTTGGCGCGGCCCTCGGAGTAGATCTTCTCGAACGCCTTCCAGGTGTCCACGTACTTGTCGACCCCGGGCATCGGCCAGTGGATCAGGTAGAGATCCACATACTCCAGGCCCAGCTTGGTCAGCGAGGTGTCGAAGGCGCGCAGGGTCGAGTCGTACCCCTGCTCGCCGTTCCAGAGCTTGGTGGTGACGAACAGCTCGTCGCGCGCGATGCCCGACGCGGCGAGTCCCTTCCCCGTGCCCTCCTCGTTGCCGTATATCGCGGCGGTGTCGATGCTGCGGTACCCGGCGTCCAGTGCGTTCCGCACCGCGACCTGCGCCTCGTCGTCCGGGATCTGCCAGACACCGAAGCCGAGCTGCGGCATCCGTACGCCGTTGTTGAGCGTGATGAAGGGGACCTTGCTCACGAGCAGTCGATCCTTACGTCGGATGTGGGCGTGCTTCCAGAAGTGCAACGATCAACGGCTGCCCGGCATTCCCTTCGGTATTCCCGCCGGCCGTCTACCAGGGGCGCCCGCGCAGGATCACCACCCCGTCCCCGTCCCGCCCCATGCGCTCCGCCGCCCGCTCCAGCGTGGGCGCCTCGCCCAGCAGACCGTAGAGCCCGCCCGCGAAGGCCGCCGACGCCGCGCCGTCCAGCGGTCCGCGGTGGGCGACCACCACCTCGGCCGCCCCGGCGAAGAGACCGGCCAGCGGCGCGCCCTCGGGGCAGCCGAGCACCACCCCGGGCAGCGGGGCGCCGGTCAGCCGGCGGTAGACGGTCAGCAGCTCGGCCAGACGTGCGGCCGGTGTGTGATGCGCCCGCCCGTCGCCGTCCTCGAAGACCAGCGTGCGCCCCTCACGGCGGCAGACCAGATGCAGCACATCCGGGCGTACGGTGAGGATCCGCCGCAGATCGGTGGCGGCCGCGGCGGGGCACCGGTCCACCGTCAGGACGCCACGGGCCGCCCGCTGGACCGCGGCTAACTCCTGGCCGCCCGGGGCAGCGCCGGTCACCAGCACCCGCCGGATCCCGCGGCCGCCCGGCCGCTCCCGTAAGGCGGCGCGGAACACCTCGTTGTGCGGATAGGAGACGCAGGCGGCGGCCAGGACGCGCAGCCTGCCGTCCGCGACCCGGCCCGCGGCGACCGCCCCGGCCACCGCGGACCAGAACTCCCCGGCGGTCGTGGCGGCCGCCGGCATGTGCTCGGCGGGGAAGCCCGCTCTGCGCAGCAGCGCCACGGCGGACGGGCCGGGCGGGAAGACCCGCGTCAACTCCCCTAGCTCCTCGGCCGTCAGCGCCGGATGCCCGTCCCCGTCCTGGCCGTCCACCGTGTTCCGTCGCTCCTCGCCTGTGCTCGTACCGCTGTGTGCCCCCCGGTTCCGTCCCTACTGAAGCGCGGCCAGGCGCAGCGGTTCCTCGAGCTCCTCCCGGAAGCGGTGCAGGGTGTGGCCCTCGCGCACCGTGGCGCCCACCGCGACCGCCGCCCGGCTCACCGCCCCGCGCGGTGCCCGCACCACCATGGCCAGCCGGTACGTCCCGCCGATGCGCACCGCGGAGGTGTGCCGGATCTCCCAGCCCGGGTCGGAGCGCAGCTCCCGCCGCGCCTCCAGACAGACCCGCTCGCCGAAGACGGTGCCGCCACCGTCCTGGAATCCGAGCCGCGGGCCGAGGTGGGCCGCGGGCGCCGGTGCCGTCACCTCGGCGGTGAGCCGGCGCGGGGTCATGGACCAGGCCACCGGCTGGAAGACCGTGGTGCCCCGCCGCACCGGTTCCGCCGTGAGGCTGAGATCGAGATTGACCGAGTGCAGGACGGGGTCCGGCGCGTCCCGGGCGCAGGTCACCGACAGATGCACCAGGTGATAGACGGCGTTGTCCGCCTCGGTGCGCAGGAAGTCCAGCAGCTCCGGATCCGGTCCGACGAGCTCGGCGGTGACCGGTAAGGCCACCGGCCCGCCCAGGACCACGCGCCCGGCCAGCCTCGGGCCGCTGGGCTGGGGTGTCTCCTCGGACAACAGGGCCAGTTCGCGTTCGGGAAGTTCGGGGAGAATGACATCGATCATTTCGTGCCCCCTTCGCGGCTCAGGAGTGGTACAGCGCCTCGACCTCGACGGCATACGCCTGTTCGATCGCCTTTCGCTTCAATTTCAGCGACGGCGTCAGCAGACCATGCTCCTCGGAGAACTGCGCGGCAAGTATCCGGAAGGTACGAATCGACTCCGCCTGGGAAACGGTGGTGTTCGCCGCGACCACCGCGCGCCGGATCTCGGTCTCCAGATCGGGGTCCCGGACCAGCTCGCCCGGCGGCAGCTCCGGTTTGCCGCGCATCGCCAGCCAGTGCGCGACCGCCTCCGAGTCCAGGGTGACCAGCGCCGCGACGTACGGGCGGTCGTTGCCCACCACGATGCACTGGGCCACCAGCGGATGCGCCCGCACCCGCTCCTCCAGGCCCGCCGGGGAGACCGACTTGCCGCTGGAGGTCACCAGGATCTCCTTCTTCCGCCCGGTGATGGTGAGATAGCCGTCGTCGTCCAGCGTGCCCAGATCGCCGGTGGCCAGCCAGCCGTCGCGCAGCACCGCGTCGGTGGCCTTGGGATCGCCGAGGTAGCCCTCGAAGACCTGGCCGCCGCGCACCCACACCTCGCCGTCGTCGGCCAGGTGCACCGTGGTGCCGGGGATCGGCACGCCGACCGTGCCGAAGCGGGTCTGCTCGGGAGGGTTGGCGGTGGCGGCGGCGGTGGACTCGGTGAGGCCGTACCCCTCGTAGATGGTGACGCCCGCGCCCGCGAAGAACAGTCCGAGCCGCCGCTCCATGCCCGAACCGCCCGACATCGCGTGCCGCACCCGGCCGCCCATCGCGGCGCGCACCTTGCCGTAGACGGCCTTCTCGAAGAACTGGTGCTGCACCCGCAGCCCGGCGCCCGGACCCGGCCCGGTGCCGAACGCCTTGGCCTCCTGCGCCTCCGCGTACCGCACCGCCACGTCCACGGCCTTCTCGAACACCCCCAGCTTGCCCTCCGCCTCGGCCTTGCGGCGGGCCGCCGCGAACACCTTCTCGAAGATGTACGGCACCGCGAGGATGAAGGTCGGCCGGAACGTCTTCAGATCGGGCAGCAGCGCGGCGGCCGAGAGCTTGGGCTGGTGACCGAGCTTGACCCTGCCGCGGATGGCGGCGACCTCCACCATCCGGCCGAAGACGTGGGCGAGCGGGAGGAAGAGCAGGGTGGCGGCCTCGTCGCCCCGCTTGGAGTGGAAGGCTTCCTCGTACCGCTCGACGATGTTGTCGCATTCCGCCATCAGATTGGCGTGCGTGATCACACAGCCCTTGGGGCGGCCGGTGGTGCCCGAGGTGTAGATGATGGTCGCGGGCTGCTCGGGGGTCACGGCCAGCCGGTGCCGTTCCACCAGATCGTCCTCGACGGGTTCCCCGGCCGCCAGCAGCTCCTCCAGCGCCCCCGCGTCCAGCTGCCACAGCTGCCTCAGATGCGGCAGCCGGCCGACCACCGAGCCGACCGTCATCGCGTGGTCCTCATGCTCCACGACACACGCGGAGACCCCCGCGTCGTGCAGCATCCAGCAGACCTGCTCGGCGGAGGAGGTGGGGTACAGCGGGACGCTCTGGGCGCCGATGGTCCACAGGGCGAAGTCGAAGAGCGTCCACTCGTAGCGGGTGGGGCACATGATGGCGACGCGGTCGCCGAATCGGACACCACGGGCCAGCAGGCCCTTGGCGAGCGCCGTCACCTCGTCCCGGAACTGGCCCGCGGTCACGTCCTGCCAGCCGCCGTCCGCCGTTTTGCGCGCCAGTGCAACCCGGAGGGGGTCGGAGTCCGCATGGTCGAAGACGGCATCCGCCAGTCCTCCGGCCTGAGGCGGCGTCGCCAACGGGGGGACGGTGAACTCGCGCAATACCTGCTCCTTGAAGCCGCTGGGCACAGCGCCGCGACCGTACCCGATCCGGCCCCCGATGCGGGAGAGGTGTTTTGTGCCCGGAACGTACGGAATGCCGGGCGGACAGTGAGGTGAAAGGGTATCAATCAGGCGCCGACGAGGGCGGATTGCGTGGAGTCTGGTCCTATGCGCCGCGTGTGTGGCTTATCTGTAACGGTCTTCTGCACGAAATCTCTCCGATCGTGGCACAGGCCCCGCCAGGATCGCGGCGGCGAGTGCCTCCGCGGCGGCGTGCGAGGCGTCCTCGTGCCGACGCTTTCCGTACAGCAGTACGAAATCCACCGGGCCGAGGTCGGGTAGCCCCGCCCGTTCGGGGACCGGCGCCAGGCCCGGCGGAATCAGGCCATGGGTGTGGGCCATCACCCCGAGCCCGGCGCGGGCCGCCGCGACCAGGCCGTTGAGACTGCCACTGGTGCACACTATCCGCCATGACCTGCCGTGTCGCTCCAGCACATCCAGCGCGCGGGCCCGGGTGAGCCCCGGTGGCGGGAAGACGATCAGGGGGAGCGGACGGTCCGGATCCAGCCGCAGCCGCTCGGCGCCGATCCACACCAGCCGGTCCCGCCACACCAACTGCCCGCCCGGCCGGTCCTCGGACCGCTTGGCCAGCACCAGATCCAGCTTGCCCGCCTCCAGCCGCTCGTGCAGCGTGCCCGACAGCTCGACGGTGAGCTCCAGATCCACCTCGGGGTGATCGCGGCGGAACCCCTCCAGGATCTCCGGCAGCCGCGTCACCACGAAGTCCTCCGAGGCGCCGAAGCGCAGCCGGCCGCGCAGCCGGGTGCCCCGGAACCAGCTCGCCGCCCGCTCGTTCGCCTCCAGGATGGAGCGGGCGAACCCCAGCATCGCCTCGCCGTCCTCGGTCAGCTCCACCCCATGGGTGTCGCGGGCGAAGAGCTGCCGTCCGACGGCCGTCTCCAGCTTGCGCACCTGCTGGCTCACGGTGGACTGGCGCACCCCGAGGCGGTCGGCGGCCTGGGTGAAGCTGAGGGTCTGGGACACCGCGAGAAACGTCCGGAGCTGGGCGGGGTCGTACATGGCGGCCACTGTACGCCCAGGCCATCACGGAACGCGATGACAGTCAGAGCGGTATACGGGATTCCCGATGGCCTTGATCGGGGGCACCATGGAACGGGCGCCGTCCGTGTCCACGCCAGGCCAGGAAGAACGAGAAGCCAGGCCAGAAAGAGCGAGAAGCCAGGCCAGAAAGAGCGAGAAGCCAGGCCAGAAAGAGCGAGAAGCCAGGCCAGGAAGAGCGAGAAGTCCGGCCAGAAAGAGCGAGAAAGAGAACGAATGCCGCACCGCCCGCACGTCCGCAAGATCGCCCTTCCCACCCTTCCCTCCTGGCTCCCCCTGGACGGTTTCATCCTCGGACTCATCGGCACCGTGGCGCTCGCCGTGCTGCTCCCGGTCAGCGGCCGGGCCGCCACCATCACCGACGGGGCCACCACGGTCGCGGTCGCCTTCCTCTTCTTCCTCTACGGTGCTCGCCTCTCCACCCGTGAGGCGCTGGACGGGGTGCGCCACTGGCGGCTCCATCTGACCGTGCTGGTGTGCACCTTCGTCGTCTTCCCGGCCCTCGGCCTGGCCGCGCGCGGCCTGGTGCCGTACGTGCTGACGCATCCCCTCTACACCGGGCTGCTCTTCCTGTGCCTGGTGCCCTCCACGGTCCAGTCCTCCATCGCCTTCACCTCGATCGCCCGGGGCAATGTGGCCGCCGCGATCTGCGCGGGCTCCTTCTCCAGCCTGCTCGGCGTGGTGGTCACCCCGGTGCTGGTCGCGCTGTTGCTGGGCGGCAGCGGAGGCGGCTTCTCGGCCGACTCGATGATCAAGATCGGGCTTCAGCTGCTGGCCCCCTTCGTCGCCGGTCAGCTGCTGCGCCGCTGGATCGGCGGGTTCATCTCACGCCACCGGGTGGTGCTGCGGCTGGTCGACCGGGGCTCGGTGCTGCTCGTGGTCTACGCGGCGTTCAGCGAGGGCATGAACCGGGGCATCTGGCACCAGGTGACCCCGGCCCGGCTGGCGATCCTGCTCGGCGTCGAGGCGGTCCTGCTCACGGTGATGCTCACGCTCACCTCGTACGGCTCGCGGAAGCTGGGCTTCGTCCGCGAGGACCGGATCACGATCGTGTTCGCGGGGTCGAAGAAGAGCCTGGCCGCCGGGCTGCCGATGGCGAGTGTGCTCTTCGGCGCCCAGGCGAGCCTGGCGGTGCTGCCGCTGATGCTCTTCCACCAGATGCAGCTGATGGTCTGCGCGGTGCTGGCCCGCCGCTTCGCGGCGCGGGCGCCGGAGGCGGCGGTGCCGGGAGCCGAGAACCGGTCCGGGGCTCAGGCTGATACGGACAGCGCGGACGACGCCGCGCTGACCCGCGTCTGACGTCAGCTCGTGGCGGCCGCGTTTCCGGCGGTCCGGTCGTCGGCAGGCGGCAGCGGCTTGCGGGCGATGAGGGACGCCTGCGGGGTGGGCTCCCAGCGCTCCGGTTCACGGACGGTCCGGGCGTGGACCGGCAGTCCGGCCCCGGCCAGCAACTCGGCGATCCGGTCCGGCTGCCACCGGCGGAAGGTCAGCGACACCTCATGACCGAACGCCTCCGTGTAGACCCGCGGCTCATCGCCCACCTGGAAGCCCACCAGCGCGTATCCACCGGGCGCCAGCACCCGGTGGAACTCGGCGAACACATCCGGCAGCCGCTCCTGCGGAATGTGGATCGTGGAGTACCACGCCACCACGGCGGC
The DNA here is from genome assembly GCF_055597465.1 of Streptomyces yongxingensis. Classification (NCBI taxonomy): domain Bacteria; kingdom Bacillati; phylum Actinomycetota; class Actinomycetes; order Kitasatosporales; family Streptomycetaceae; genus Streptomyces; species Streptomyces yongxingensis. The sequence continues at coordinate 2,995,401 of NZ_CM145717.1, read as the reverse complement.
GAGGGTGCCGTCCGGGATGTCCAGGGCCAGCATCGACCCCTCCTCGAACCGCAGCCCGGGGTGCTCCCGCCGGGCCAGCTCCACCATCCGCGGCGACAGGTCGATCCCGTACACGGACAGCCCCAGACCGTGGAGATGCGCGGTCACCCGGCCCGGTCCGCAGCCCACATCGGCCACCGGTCCGCCCCCGGCGTTCCGTACCAGCTCGGCGAACCCGGCGAGTACGGCCCGCTCCAGCGTCTGGGCCGCCAGTTCATCGCGGTAACGCTCGTCGTAGTCGATGGCCATGGCGTCGTAGGACGCCCGGGTGGAGTGGAGAAAGTCGGCTTCGGTCACGGCCGTAGACCCTAGCGGGACGCACCCCGGATCGTTCCCCTCCCCGCCCCATTCCCGCCACCAAGGGCTCCGCCCCCGGACCCCGGGGGTCTGGGGCGGAGCCCCAGTTGTGGGAAGGGGCGGGGAGGGGATCAGCCAGCCGCAGGCGACACGATCCGCCGGGCATCCCCGCGGGATGCACCCTTCGCGGGCCTCGTTGTCAGACCCCTCTGGGAAGCTCCGGACATGACGACGCTCACGCTGCAGCTGACCATCGACTGTGCCGAGCCACGCCGGATGGTGGCCTTCTGGGCCGAGGCCCTGGGCTATGTGCCCGAGCCCCCGCCCGGTGGCCACGCCACCTGGCGGGAGTACTGGGCGGACATGGGGGTGCCCGAGGAGGAGCTGCCCCCGGGGACCGGGGAGACCGCGGAGTCCATCGTGGATCCGGAGGGGAAGGGGCCGCGGGTGTGGTTCCAGCAGGTTCCGGAGTCCAAGGTGACCAAGAACCGGCTGCATCTCGATCTGAAGGTGGGCGGTGGGCGGGATGTGCCCCTCGCGGTCCGCACCGAGCGCGTCACCGCGACCGTGGACCGGCTGAAGGATGCCGGAGCCACGGTCCTGCGGATCATGGACGAGCCGGGGATGGAGCACTACGCGGTGCTGCTCCAGGACCCGGAGGGCAATGAGTTCTGTGTTGTCTAGCTGTGGCGTGACGAGTTGTGGGATGGCCGCACCCGGTCGAGGGGGAGGCGGACGAGGGTGCCGGAGTGGGGGTCGTCGAGCGGGGCGTTGAACTCGCGGACGCGGCGCAGTTCGGTGTCGGACAGGGCGCGGGCGTACAGGCGGAACTCATCGAGATCGCCCGTCATATGGGAGCGGCTGTCCACGGCCTGGCCGAGGTGGAGGCCGAAGGGCGCGGTGCGGCTCACGGTGCCCGGGGCGTCGGGGGCGGTGACCGCGGTGCCGCCGTCCACGGTGAGGGAGAGCCGTCCGCCGCCGCGGACCAGGGCGAGGTGGTGCCACTGCCCGTCGTTGTACGCGGCGTCGGTGGACACCGAGGCGCTGGTGAAGGTGGCGAAGCCGTTGACCGTGGTCATCAGCGCCCGGATCCGGTTGTTCCCGGGCTCACCCCGCAGCCAGACCTGCGGTTGTTTGTTGCCGATGCCGCCCATCCACAGGAACGGATGCTGCCCGGAGGCGGCCGAGTAGCGGAACCACAGGCTCACGGTGAAGTCGCGGGTGCCCAGCGGCAGGGTGTTCCGGTACGGGACCCGTACGGCGTCGTCCGTGCCGTCGAAGGACAGCGCGTCGCCGAAGCGGCCGTCGTCGCGCGTGGCCGGGCCGCCGAGCACGGTCGCGGACCGGGCGCCGGGCGCGCGGTCGTCGGTGGTGGGGGAGGGGGCCTGGCGGGAGCCCAGCCAGTCCTCGGTGAAGCGGGCGAAGCGGATCTCGTCACGGGCGTCCACCGCACCGCCCTCGTACAGCAGCCCCACCGTGTCGCGGGAGATCGCGACCATGTCGGAGTAACCGGACCAGTCGGTGGTGACGACCTTGCCGCGGTCGACACCGTCCCAGGTGCGGGCCTCGTCCCAGGAGGAGCGGACCATCATGGTGCGGCGGCGGTCGGGGTCGGCGGGGGCGGAGAAGAGCAGTCGGCTGTAGCCGTCGCGGGCCGGGTCGCGCAGCCGCAGGATCGAACCCTGCACCTGGGGGGTGGGCAGATCGGGGATGGTGCGGAAGGGCGCGGCGAAGCTCTGGCCGCCGTCCCGGCTGATGGCGTAGTCGCGGTGGCCGAGATCGGTGCCGTCCTGCTCCCGGCCGCTCACGTAGATCGAGCCGTCAGCGCGCTCCACCAGCGTCATCTCGGACGGCTTCTGGCGGAAGGTGCCGTCCTCCGCGAGCGGGTAGCTGTCCACCGCGCCGATGCGCCAGCGGTTGCCGCCGTCGTCGCTGTAGGCGAGCGCGGCGTGGTTGTCGGTGATGCGGCCGCCGCTGAAGCTCTCGGTGTTGAGGGTGAAGACGAGACGGCCCTTGTGGCGTCCGCGCTGGAGCTGGATGCCGTGGACGGGGCCGGTGGCGTACCAGGAGTTCCACTGGGCCGGCATCAGCGAGGAGCTCAGATCGCGCGGGGCCGACCAGGTGGCGCCGTTGTCGTCGCTGTACTGGAGGTGCGGGGAGCGGTCACAGGGGACGTCGCAGCTCTGGGAGTCGTCGCGGCCGGTGTTGTAGGTGCTGGCGAGCACGATGCGGCCGGTGCGCTGGTCCACGATGGGCGCGGGGTTGCCGTGGGTGTCACCGGCGCCCTCGTTGACCACCTGGAGCGGGCCCCAGGTCCGGCCGCCGTCGGTGGAGCGCTTGAGGACGAGGTCGATGTCCCCGGCGTCACCGCAGTTGTCGACCCGGCCCTCGGCGAAGGCGAGCAGGGTGCCGTCCTTGGCCTTGACGACCGCCGGGATCCGGAAGCAGGAGTAGCCCTGTTCCTGGGCGGACTTGAAGAGGACCTGTTGTTCGAAGCCGGAGTCGGCGCGGGCCGCGGACGCGGAGGAATCCGTGTCCGCGGCCCGTACCGGAAGCGGGATCAGGGCCAGCGCCGCGGCGGTGAGGAGCACGGAGGCGCGGCGCCGCCACGGTCTGGTACGGGAGCGGGGCGGTCTGGTGCGGGGACGTGTGCGGAGAACTGACGCCATGGTCACGGCCTGCCCTTCAGACTGCCTCGTCGAGGCATCGGCATCTGGACGTCGAGGCCGTCGGGCATCACGCCATGAGGCATCATGCCGTCAGGACATCAAGACATCCCATGTCTCACACATGACTGCGGCTGAAAGTGTCTCGTCCTGCGGTCGTCCGGGACAAGGACCGTGCGTCATATCCTCGTGACACTGCGCCAGTTGGGGTGAGGGCGGGGCGCGAGGGGGACGGCGCCCGCCCCCGGACGGCGCCCGCGTCCGGATGGCGTCCGCCCCTGGATGGTGCCCGCCCCCGGACGGTGCCCGCCCCTGGATGGTGCCCGCCCCCGGACGGTGCCCCGCTTCGGTCAGCCCATGGCCGTCTGGCCCGCCGTGATGACCCGGTCCAGCAGCGACCGGGACAGCTCGAGCTCCTCGATGGCCGAGGTCATCCGGTCCCGCTCGGCCCGCAGTTCGCCCAGCAGATCCGGGCAGGTGGGCACGAGGTGCTCACCGTCGTCGCGGAGACAGGGCAGGACCTGGGAGATGGTCGCCGTCGTCAGCCCGGCCGCCAGCAGCGCGCGGATGCGCCGCACCGCCGCCACGTCGGACGCGCGGTACGCGCGATAGCCGCTGGGCAGCCGCTCGGGCCGGAGAAGGCCCTGCTGTTCGTAGTAGCGCAGCAGCCGTTCGCTCACCCCGGTGCGGCGGGACAGCTCGCCGATCCGCATGGGCCTCCTCCTCGCGGCTAAAACTCTCCGAACCCTCCAATGTGTGTCAGAGTTTACGGCCTCCGATCCCCTCGCACAGCACGCGGTCGATGAGGCCCTGAAGGGCTCCCTCGGCCCGAAGTATCTGCTCGTCATCGGCGGTCTTGCCGCTGGAGCTGATGGTCACCGAGCGCCGCCCGCCCTCGGTGAAGCCGGCGCGCACCGTGGCCCCTTCAAGGTCGCCGCCGTGGCCCCAGCGGTAGCCGCCGCAGCTGAGCGGCTGCCGTATCATCCCGAGCCCGTACTGGGCGTGCGGGAAGGCCACCTCGAAGTCCGGTCCGACGGGGACGGTCCGGCGCATCTCGGCGAGCTGCGCCGGGGGCAGCAGGCGGCCGCTCAGCAGTGCGGTGTAGAACCGGTCCAGATCGCGGTCGGTGCTGATGAGCGAACCGGCCGCACCGCCCCAGGAGACGTTCCGCAGTGTGGTGTCCGTCCAGGTGCCAGGACCGGAGCCGGGGAAGCGCTGATACGTATGCGCGTACGGGGCCTTGATCCGTGGATCGTCCCCGGGCTCATAGGTGCCGGTCAGACCCAGCGGGCGGATGACGCGGTCGCGGACCTCCTCCGGCCATGCGCGGCCGGTGACCTTCTGGATGATCATTCCGGCGAGGACATAGCCGGGGTTGGAGTAGTTCCAGTCGGGCTTCGGGTCATCGGCCGGGGCGGGCGGGAAGTCGGGCCGGTGCTTCATCGCCCCGGCGACCACCTGCTCGGGGGAGACATGGTCGAACCGGGTCCGCTCGAAGTCCGCCGCCGAGCCGCCGGTGTCCTCGCTGTAGGAGTAGTTGTGGATGCCGCTGGTGTGCTGGAGCAGATTCCTGACGGTGATCCGGCGGCCGTCGTTGCCATTGCCGCTCACCACGCCCGGCAGCCACCTGTCCACCGGATCGCTCAGCGAGAGCCGCCCCTCGGCGACCAGTTGGAGGACGACGGTGGCCACGAAGGACTTGGTCACGCTCGCGGCCCGGTAGTGCGCCCCGTACGGCATGGGGCGGCCGGTGTCGCGCTCCGCCTCGCCCGCGCGGGCGTGGATCCGGCGGTGCCCGTCGCGCACCTCCACGGTGATGCCGACGAACCCGGCGTCCTCCAGCGTCCGGGCCACCGCGCGCCGCAACTCGGCCTCGGTGAGCCGGTGGCCGGCGGAGGTGGAGGAGTCGGCGGAGCCGGGGGACGAGGTGGCGGAGGAGGCGGGGCCGACGTGCGGTGCCGTGGTGGCGGCGGCCGGGACGACGGCCGCGCCGCCGAGGAGGGCGGCGGTGGCGGCGGCGGCCGTGACGAGGCGTAAACGAGGGCGCTTCGTGGGTGCGTTCATGTCTCACCAGCTTCCGGGGGCGGTGGCGCCCCGGCCATGCGGCAAGCCCCCGGGTTCGGGTGGGGACAGCCCCATGGCCGGGCTCCTGTCGGGCTCCTGCCGGGCTTCGGCCGGGTGCTCGGGGCCGGTCAGGCCGACGAGCCGCTGTCCACCACGAGATCCGTGCCGACCACGGCGCCCGCCGCCGGTGAGGCGAGGTAGAGCACGGCCGCCGCGATCTCGTCCGCCTCCGCGACCCGGCCCAGCGGAGTCTCGCTCTTCGCCCGCTCGGCGCGGTCGGCCTCGGTCTCACCGGGCAGCAGCGACATGGGTCCGTCGGAGGCGCCGGGGCTGACCGCGTTGATCCGGATGCCCTGATGGATGTGGTCGAGCGCGGCGATCCGGGTCAGCGTGGCGACCGCCGCCTTGGAGGTGCTGTAGGCGCCGAGGCCCGAAACCCGCAGGTGGGCCCCGAGGTTGGAGGAGACATTGACGATCGCCCCGCCGCCGTGCTCCTTCATGTGCGCGATCTGGTGCTTCATGGCCAGCCAGACACCGGTGACATTGGTGCGCAGCACCGCCTCCCAGTCCTCCTCGCTGACCTCACCGACGGGCCCCTTGCCGCGCAGTATCCCGGCGTTGTTGACGGCGATGTCCAGTCCGCCGAAGCGGTCGACGGCGGAGTGCACCAGCTCCCGCAACTGGCCGGAGTCGGTCACATCGGCGGTCACCGCGGTGGCCCGGCCATCGGCGGCCTCGATGAGGCGGACCGTCTCGGCCAGGGTGGATGCGGTGCGGCCCGCGGCCACCACGGAGGCGCCTTCGGCGGCGAAGGCGAGCGCGATGGCACGGCCGAGACCGGTGCCCGCTCCGGTGACGAGGGCGGTCTTTCCGGTGAAGCGGTTCACTGCGTGGCTCCTTGAGGAAGAGAGGAGGGACGGGAGGGACGGCTCCGCTGGACGCGGAGGTTCAGGGCGGCGACGAGGGCGAGCGCGGCCCCCGTCGCGGCGAGGGAGACGGCATCGCTGCCGAAGGTGAGCACGATGGCGAAGACCACGGTCGGGCCGAGCTCCATCGCCGTGTTCAGCACCCCGCCCGCGAGCCCGGTCCGCTCATGCGGCACCCCGTTGGTGGTGAGCACGGCGGCCCCGGCGAAGGAGGCGGCGGCACCGGCCGGCAGCAGCACCAGCCCCGGCAGCAGCGCGGAGGCGTACGGGGTGTGCGGGTCGAGCCCGGTGAGGGCGAGCAGCACCAGCCCGGCCCCGGCCGTGGCCAGCCCGGCGGCGGTGACGACACGGGGGCCGAAGCGGGCTATCAGTGGCCCGGCCGCCCGGCCCGAGGTGAACAGGGCGATGGCGAACGGGACAAAGGCGGCCGAGGTCCGCAGCGGCGACCAGTCACGCTCCTGCTGGAGATGGAGTGAGAGGGTCACAAAGGTCATCGCGGTCGCGCAGGCGCTGAACGCGATGGCCGCGAGGGCGAGCGCCCGCCGCCGGTCCAGCAGGAAGCGCGGCGGCAGCAGCGGATCGCCCGCCCGGCGCTCGGCGTACCAGAACGCGATGAGCAGCGCGGCCCCGATGAGCAGGGGCACCAGCACCCCGGCCGACGACCAGGGCCGGGCGTCGGTGACCACGAGCCCGTAGCTGGCGAGCGTGATCCCGGCCGTGGCCAGCAGCGCGCCCGGCAGATCGAGCGCCCGGCCCCGGCTCGGCGGGGTGTCCGGCAGCAGCCGGGGCGCGAGGACGAGGGCGGCCACGGCCACCGCCAGCGGTACGGCGAAGCTCCAGCGCCAGGACAGCAGCTCGGCTATCACGCCGGAGAGCAGATTGCCCGCGGTCGCCCCGAGCACGGAGAGCCCGCCCCAGGTGGCCATCGCCTTGCCGTAGGCGGTGGGAGCGGGGAAGACGGCACGCAGCACGCCCATGGCGGCGGGCGCTGTCAGGGCCGCCCCCGCGCCCTGGGCGAACCGGGCCGCGAGCAGGGTCCCGATGCCGGGGGCGAACGGGGCGGCGGCCGAGGCGGCGGCGAAGAGGATGAGCCCGGCGGTGAGGGCGCGCCGCCCGCCGTAGCGGTCGGAGAGGCGCCCACCGAAGAGCAGCAGTCCGGCGAAGGTCAGCCCATAGGCGGCGCTGAGCAGGATCAGATCGGCCCGCTCCAGGCCGAAGGCGCGGCCGATTTCGGGCAGCGGCACGGCGATCGCCGCGAGGGTGAAGATCAGGGTGATCTGGACGGAGCCGAGCAGGGCGAAGGCCCGGCGATGGCGGGTCGTGGTGGCGGGGTCTGTGCCGGTGCCGGTCCTGGTGCCGGTGTCGCACGGGGTGTCGGTGACGGTCATCTCTTCCCCAATATTTGACCGATCGTTTTAATATGCGGGCATGCGAATGGGCTCTGCGTGACTCCCGTGATCGTGATGTGGTGGGGCCCCGGGTCGATGGGCTGTGGAGGGTGAGAGGTGAGCCCGAACAGGTCAGGCCATGGAGATCAGTCCAGCAGTGCCAGCGCCTGCTCCGCCGCGTCCCGCACCCGGGCCGGGTCGTCCGACGCCTTGCCGACCACCCGCAGCCCCTGCAGCAGCACGAACAGCATCCGCGCCAGCGCACGGGGGTCGCGGTCCTCGGGGAGCTCCCCCTGGGCCTGGGCCCGTATCAGCGCGGAGCACAGCGGGGTCTCCACGCGGTCCCAGCTGAGCTCCACCCGGCGGGCCGCCGCCGGGTCGTGCGGCGCCAGCTCGGCCGCCGTGTTGGTCACCAGGCAGCCGGCCAGCCGCATCTCCGGAGAGGCGGCCTCCTCGGCGAAACGGCGCACCACCGCCCGCACTGCGGGCAGCGCCGGGCCGGGCTGGGACAGCTCGGCCAGCAGGGACGGGTCGCGCGACTCCGCATAGCGGTCCATGGCCTTCAGGTACAGCTCGTGCTTGCTGCCGAAGGTCGCGTAGATACTGGCGCGGCCGATGCCGAGATGGTCGACGAGGTCCGCCATCGAGGTCGCTTCATAGCCGCGCTGCCAGAACAGCTCGAGAGCCGACTGCAGGGCGGCCTCTGGATCGAATTCCTTCGTTCTGGCCATGGCTCAACCCTAGCACCTAACCAGAACGAGCGGTCAAGAACACTTTCGAGTGAAGGCCCGGACGCGGAACGTATGGACGAGACTGCGGGGCTGCGCGGCAACGGGGCTACCTGGCCCGGTAGGGGCCGGCCGACGCAGGGGGCGCTCCCCGTCGGCCGGCCCGCCAACCCGTGCAGCGGGCGGACCGCTCCTCAGGCCCCGCCGACCGCTGTCCGCAGGGCGAGCCGCTGCTCGCCCGCGTACACGTTCATCGAGGTGCCGCGGAGGAAGCCGACCAGGGTCAGCCCCGTCTCCGCCGCGAGATCCACCGCCAGCGAGGAGGGCGCCGACACCGCCGCCAGCACCGGGATCCCCGCCATCACGGCCTTCTGCGCCAGCTCGAAGGAGGCGCGCCCCGAGACCATCAGCACCGACCCGGACAGCGGCAGCAGGCCCTGCTGGAGCGCCCGCCCCACCAGCTTGTCCACCGCGTTGTGCCGCCCCACGTCCTCCCGCAGGTCCAGCAGCTCACCGTCCGGGGTGAACAGCGCCGCCGCGTGCAGACCGCCGGTCCGGTCGAAGACGCGCTGTGCCGCGCGGAGCCGGTCCGGGAGCACGGAGAGCGTCTCCGGCTCGATCCGGACGGCAGGGCCCGGGCCCCCGGCGTCCTCGAGGCCGTCCGCCAGCGGCCAGCGCGCGGTCGTCCGCACGGCGTCCAGGCTGGCCTTGCCGCACAGCCCGCAGGACGAGGTCGTGTAGACATTGCGCTCGAGGGTGATGTCCGGGACCGGCACGCCCGGGGCCAGCGTCACGTCCACCACGTTGTAGGTGTTGGATCCGTCCTGGGTGGCGCCCGCGCAGTAGACGATGTTCGCCAGCTCGTCCGCGCGCCCGAGGACGCCCTCGCTCACCAGGAACCCGGCGGCGAGGGCGAAGTCGTCGCCCGGTGTGCGCATGGTGATGGCCAGCGGTTTCCCGTTCAGCCGGATCTCCAGCGGCTCCTCCGCCACGAGGGTGTCCGACCGGGTGCTGACCACCCCGTCCCGGATGCGGATGACGCGGCGTCGCTCGGTGACCCGTCCCATGTCGATCAATCCCGGTTCTGTGCGTGGTTCTGTACGTGCTGGTACCCGAAACGGCCCTTGATGCACAGGTTCCCGTGCGTGACGGGATTGTCGTGCGGCGAGGTGACCTTCACGATCTCATTCTCCTGCACGTGGAGGGTGAGATTGCAGCCCACACCACAGTAGGCGCACACCGTGGTCGTCTCCGTCTGGGCCGCCTCGTCCCACGTCCCGGCCGCCCGCATGTCGAACTCCGTCTTGAAGCTCAGCGCGCCGGTCGGGCACACCTCGATGCAGTTGCCGCAGTAGACACACGCGGAGTCGGTGAGCGGCGCGTCGTGCTCGGTGGAGATCCGGGCGTCGAAGCCGCGGCCCGCGACCGCGATCGCGAAGGTGTTCTGCCACTGCTCACCACAGGCGTCCACGCACTTGTAGCAGAGGATGCATTTGTCGTAGTCGCGGACGTACAGGTCATTGTCGACCTTGGGCTCCTCGTCCACCCGGGCGGCGTCCGCGCCGAAGCGGTCCGGCTCGGCCCCGTACTCCTCGATCCACTCGGCGGCGCGCGGGGTCGTGGACAGATCGGTGGAGGACGCCAGCAGCTCCAGGACGACCTTACGGCTGTGCCGGGCCCGCTCGGTGTCCGTGCGCACCTCCATGCCCTGCTCCACCCGGCGGGAGCAGGCGGGGGCGAGGGTGCGGGCGCCCTCCACCTCCACCACGCACACCCGGCAGGCGTTCTTCGGAGTGAGCGTGTCGCCCTGACACAGGGTCGGGATGTCCTTGCCCGCGGCGTGGCAGGCGTCCAGCAGGGTGCTGCCCTCCGGGGCGCGGACCGGCTCGCCGTCCAGGGTGAGGTCGACCAGTCGGCGCGGGGGTCGCAGCGGTATCGCGGTCACTTGAAGGCTCCCAGGCGGTCGATGGCGGACTCCACGGCGTTCCAGGCGGTCTGGCCCAGACCGCAGATCGAGGCGTCCCGCATGGCCTGGCCGACCTCGCGCAGCAGCGCGATGTCCCCGGCCGCGGCGGCGCCCGTACGGTCCTTGAGCCGGTGCAGCGCCTCCTCCTGCCGTACGGTGCCCACCCGGCAGGGGACGCACTGGCCGCAGGACTCGTCGCGGAAGAACTCCGCGATGCGCAGCAGGATGCGGGGCAGCTCGACGCCTTCGTCCAGCACCAGCACCACTCCCGAGCCGAGCGTGGTGCCCGCGGCGCGCGTGCCCTCGAAGGTCAGCGGGACGTCCAGCTCGTCGGGGCGCACGAATCCGCCCGCGGCGCCGCCGAGCAGTACCGCGCGCAGAGCCTCGGGCGGCCCCGCGAGCTCCAGCAGCTCCCGCAGCGTCGCCCCGAACGGCAGCTCGTAGACGCCGGGCCGGGCGACCGTGCCGGAGACGCAGAACAGCTTGGTGCCGGTCGAGGTGCCGGTGCCGGTACGCGCATACGCCTGCGCGCCCTCGATCAGAATCGGCAACACATTGACCAGCGTCTCCACGTTGTTGACCGCGGTCGGCTTACCGAACAGCCCCTTCTCGACCGGGAACGGCGGTTTGCTGCGCGGTTCACCGCGCCGCCCCTCGATCGAGTTGAAGATCGCGGTCTCCTCGCCGCAGATGTACGCGCCCGCGCCGCGCCGGATCTCGATGTCGAACGCGAACCCCTGGCCCATGACGTCCTCACCGAGGAAGCCACGGGCCCGGGCCCGGTCGATGGCGGTGCGCAGCCGGCGCAGCGCGCGGGGGTACTCGCCGCGCAGGTACAGATAGCCGCGGTGGGCCCCGGTGGCGTAGCCCGCGACGGTCATGGCCTCGATGAGGGCGTAGGGATCGCCCTCCATCAGGACCCGGTCCTTGAACGTGCCCGGTTCGCTCTCGTCGGCGTTGCAGACCAGATAGTGCGGATGGTCGGGCTGCTGGGCGGTGGCCGACCACTTCCGCCCGGTCGGGAACGCGGCCCCGCCCCGGCCGACCAGACCCGCCTCGGTCACCTCCCGGATCACCCCGGCGGGCCCGAGCGCGAACGCGCGCCGCAGCGCGGCGTATCCGCCGTGGGCGCGGTAGTCGTCCAGCGACCCCGGGTCCACCACCCCGACCCGGCGCAGCAGCACCAGGCCCTCGGCGCCGGCCTGGGGGACCGCGGCCACCGCGGGCGGCTCGGCCGCCGCCTCGTGCGGCGCCGACGCCGCGTCGGCGACCGCCTCGGCGGTGGCGGGGGCGACGACCGCGGCCTGAGGGACCTCGCCCGCGCGGATCGCCAGGGCCGCCGGGGCGCGCTCGCACAGGCCCAGGCACGGGCTGGGCTGCCAGACGGCCCCGGACCCCGCCGAACCCGCCGGGCCCACGTCCCGTTCGAGCTCAGCGCACACCTGGGCGGAGCCCCGGGCCGCGCACGCCAGATCCGTACAGACGTGGACGACGGTCGCCGGACGGGGTTTCACCGCGAACATCGCGTAGAAGGTCGCCACGCCGTAGCCCTCCGCCGGAGGGACCGTCAGCCGACGGCACAGATAGTCCAGGCCGCCCTCGCTGATCCAGCCCACCCGGTCGTTGAGGGCGTGCAGCCCGGGCAACAGCAGATCCCGCCGCTCCCGTGCCTCGCGGCCACCGCGCGCCCAGCGCAGATCCGTGTCCGTACGGTCGTCCGCGCCCTCCCAGGCGGACTCCGGCGGGCCGAGCAGCGCGTCGACCGCCGCCCGCTCCTCGTCCGTGGGCTTGCTGTCACCGAACCGCAGATCCACGATCAGCTCCTTACGGCGGTCACGGGAATCTTCTCGATCCTTATGGCCGACGCCTTGAACTCCGCCGTCCCCGCGATGGGGCAGTTCGCCTCGATCGTCAGGGAGTTGGTGTCCACCTCGTCGGGGAAGTGCATGGTCATGAAGGCGAGCCCCGGCCGCAGCCCGGGATCGATCCACACCGGCGCCACCACCGAACCGCGCCGCGAGGTGACCCGCACCCGCTCCTCGGCCTCCACCCGGTAGCGGGCCGCGTCCTCCGGGCACAGCTCGATGTACTCGCCGCGCCGCAGCGGAGAGGCGAAACCCCCGCTCTGCACCCCGGTGTTGTACGAGTCCAGGCGCCGCCCCGTGGTGAGCCGGATCGGAAAGGCGTCATCGGTCAGATCGACCGGCGGATCGTGCTTCACCGGACCGAAGGGGGCGAGCGGGCCGCGCAGCGCCGGATCGCTCTCCCACAGGCGGCTGTGCAGATAGGTGGGCTCGAGGCGGTCGGTGCTCGGGCAGGGCCACTGGATGCCCTGGTGCTCCTCCAGCCGCTCGTAGGTCATGCCGAAGTGGTCCGGGGAGACGTCGCGCAGCTCGTTCCAGACCTGCTCCGCGCCCTCGAACTTCCAGTCGTGGCCGAGCCGCCGCGCCAGCTCGCAGATGATGTCGATGTCCTCGCGCGCCTCGCCCGGCGGCTCCACGGCCTTGCGCACCCGCTGGACGCGCCGCTCGCTGTTGGTGGTGGTGCCCTCCGTCTCGCACCAGCCGGCGGTCGCCGGGAGCACCACATCGGCCAGCTCGGCGGTCCTGGTGAGGAAGATGTCCTGCACCACCAGGTGCTCCAGCGACTCCAGCCGCCTAACGGCCTGTTCGGTGTCGGCCTCGGACTGGGCCGGGTTCTCGCCGATGCAGTAGACGGCGCGCAGTTCGCCCGCCTCCATGGCCTCGAACATCTCGGTGAGGTTCAGCCCGTAGCGCGGCTGGATGACCACGTCCCAGGCGCGCTCGAACTTGGACCGGACGGGCGGGTCCAGGATGTCCTGGAAGCCGGGCAGCCGGTTGGGGATGGCGCCCATGTCGCCGCCGCCCTGCACGTTGTTCTGGCCGCGCAGCGGCTGGAGCCCGCAGCCGTACCGGCCGACATGGCCGGTCAGCAGGGAGAGATTGATCAGCGCCCGGACGTTGTCGGTGCCGTTGTGGTGCTCGGTGATGCCCAGCGTCCAGCACAACTGGGCGCGCTCGGCGGTGGCGTAGGCGTGCGCGAGATCGCGGATGGCGTCCGCCGGGACGCCGGTGACCTTCTCCGCGACGCTCAGCGTCCAGGGCTCCACATGGGCCGCGTACTCCTCGAAGCCGGTGGTCGCGCGCTCGATGAAGGCCCGGTTGGCGAGCCCCGCGTGGATGATCTCGCGGCCCACGGCGTGGGCGAGCGGGATGTCGGTGCCGACGTTCAGCCCCAGCCAGCTCTCCGCCCATTCGGCGGTCGAGGTGCGGCGGGGGTCGACGGCGTACATCCGGGCGCCGTTGCGGATGCCCTTGAGGACGTGGTGGAAGAAGATCGGGTGCGCGAAGCGGGCGTTGGAGCCCCACATCACGATGAGGTCGGTGTCCTCGACCTCCCCGTACGACGAGGTGCCGCCGCCGGATCCGAAGACGGCGGACAGCCCCGCCACGCTGGGCGCGTGACAGGTGCGGTTGCAGGAGTCGACGTTGTTGGTGCCGATCACCACCCGGGTGAACTTCTGGGCCACGTAGTTCATCTCGTTGGTGGCGCGGGCGCAGGAGAACATGCCGAACGCGTCGGGCCCGTGGGCCGCCGTCACGGCCCGGAACCCGGCGGCGGCCCGGCTGAGCGCCTCGTCCCAGGAGGCACGGCGGAGCTCTCCGCTCACGGAGTCCCGCACCAGGGGGTGGGTCAGCCGCGGGTACTGCTTCTGCTGTCGGTTGCGCTGGCGGTTACGGGCCACGACGGGCTCCTTACGGCGGTCACGCCGCGCGGTGCGACGTGAGGGGACCGAGCGTCCGGGAATCGTCGACTGAATATTGAATACAGTATGCCCGAGAAGAGGGTCAAGGAGTCGGACGACACCTCAACCCCCTTCGGTTTCGCGGTGATGGACCTCGGACGGTGGAGCGGGCTCAGCCGGTGAAGAGCTGGGTGGCCTTCCGGACGAGCTCGTAGACCCCGTACCCGAAGGGCAGTACGACCCAGGCCCAGGCGGCCACGGTCAGCGCGGTGCGGTTCCTGGGGGGCTCGGTCATCGGTCCGCTCCCTTCTCGGCGGGCGCCGCCTCGGACTCGGCCGCCGCGAGGGCCGGTTCGTGGAAGCGCGGATGGACCGGCCGTATCAGCTCGTTGGCGATGAAGCCGACGACCAGCAGCGCGATCATGATGGTGAGCGAGAGCGAGTACAGGCCGGGGCCGGTCTTCCCCGCCTCCTCCTGGTGGTCGGCGACCTTGTTGACGATGTACGGGCCGAGGACCCCGGCCACCGACCACGCGGTGAGCAGCCGGCCGTGGATGGCGCCCACCTGATAGGTGCCGAACAGGTCCTTCAGATACGCCGGAACGGTCGAGAAGCCGCCGCCGTAGAAGGAGAGGATCACCAGGGCGCACACCACGAACAGGGGCTTGGCGGAGTCCCCGAGCTGCGAGATGGCCAGATACATCAGCGCGCCCACGCCCAGATAGACCCGGTACATGTTCTTGCGCCCGATGAGGTCGGAGGTGGACGACCACAGCAGCCGCCCGGCCATGTTGGCCGCCGACAGCAGGGCCACGAAACCGGCCGCCGCGGTGGCGGACACGGGGGTGTCGGTGTCCTTGAAATAGTCGCCGATCATGGGCGCGGCCTTCTCCAGGATGCCGATGCCCGCCGTCACGTTCATGCACAGCACCACCCACAGGAACCAGAACTGCGGGGTGCGGATGGCGTTGCGCGCGGAGACGTCGGCCGTGCTGATCATGTGCCCCTGCTCCTGCGGCGGTTCCCAGCCGGCGGGCCGCCAGCCCTCGGGGGGTACGCGCACCAGAGCTACGCCGAGGGCCATGAAGACCGCGTAGGTCACGCCGTGGACCAGGAAGGTGGCGGCGATGCCGCCGCTGTCGGTGCCGAAGTGCTCCAGCAGCTTGCTGGACCAGGGCGAGGCGATGAGCGCTCCGCCGCCGAAGCCCATGATGGCGATGCCGGTGGCCATGCCGGGCCGGTCGGGGAACCACTTCATCAGCGTGGAGACGGGGGAGATGTAGCCGATGCCCAGCCCGATCCCGCCGATGAAGCCGTACCCGAGGACCACCAGCCAGTACTGGCTGGTGGCGGCGCCGAGCGCGGCGACGAGGAAGCCGGAGGAGAAGCAGACGAGGGAGACGAACATCGCCCAGCGCGGGCCGTTGCGCTCCACGAGCGTGCCGCCGAAGGCGGCGGACAGGCCGAGCATCACGATGCCCAGTTGGAAGGGGAGCGCGCTGGCCGTGCCCGAGAGGTCCAGCGAGGACTCCAGGGGCGGCTTGAACACGCTCCACGCGTAAGCCTGGCCGATGGAGAGGTGGACGGACAGGGCGGCGGGCGGCACCAGCCAGCGGCTCCAGCCCGGTGGGGCCAGAGTGCGTGAGCGATGGAGCAAGCCTAGACGATCATTGGTGGGCATGTGCCCGGACTTTAAGGATTCAACGAGTCGGTGACTAGACGTCAAGGCACCTGGGATGTGTCGGCGGCGTGGACAGGGTGAGTAAACTGTAGACAATAACCAATTCACGCGTCCGGTGAATCCGGACATCAGGTGAACAACGAGCCAGAGGGGGCGCGATGCTGTCCAGGGGACTGCCGCACGGCGCGGTGCCGAAGCTGGAGCGGCCCGGGCCACTCCGCGAGCGCGTCTACGAGGCGCTGCTCGAACTCATCACCACCCGCGCCCTCCGCCCCGGCCAGCACCTCGTGGAGAGCGAGCTCGCGGGCCATCTCGGCGTGTCCCGCCAGCCGGTGCGCGAGGCCCTTCAGCGGCTCAACACCGAGGGCTGGGTCGATCTGCGGCCCGCCCAGGGCGCGTTCGTCCACGAGCCCACCGAGGAGGAGGCCGATCAGCTCCTTACGGTGCGCACGCTCCTCGAGGCCGAGGCCGCCCGGCTGGCCGCCGCCGGGGCCGACGAGGCCGGCGTCGCCGCCCTGGAGGACCTGTGCGCGAAGGGCGAGCGCGCGGTGCTGGACGACGATGTGGACGGCGCGGTCGCGGCCAACGCCGAATTCCACGCCAAGGTGATGCGGCTCGCCGGAAACGCGGTCCTGTCCGAGCTGGCCGCCCAGGTGGACCGCAGGGTCCGCTGGTACTACACCCCGGTCGCCCGCCAGCGCGGCAAGCAGTCCTGGATCGAGCACCGCGAGCTGATCGCGGCCATCACCGCCGGCGACGAACACCGCGCCACGGCCGTCATGCGCGCCCACACCGAACACACCCGCCGCACCTACCACGACCGCGAGCGCTCCTGACCCGATCCGCCGGACCGCTCTACGACCCAGCGGCTTGCCGGGCTCGCGGCGGCGCGGCCCGCGTCGTGAGCGGATCGGCGGAGGCCCCACGACCGGATCAGAGGGTGAGGACGAGCTTGCCCTGGAGGTGACCGCCGTCGAGCAGCCGGTGCGCGTCGGCGACGCGCTCGAACGGGAAGGTCTCCTGCACGTGGACCCGGAGCCTGCCCTGTTCGACGAGTTCGACGAGACCTCGCAGGGCGACCGGATCGGGGTCGACCGCGATGCCGCTGAAGCGCATACCGGCCGCCTCGTACGTGGCGGCGAGCTCCGCATCCTCCTCGGCGACCGCCGTCACCAGGTGCCCGCCCGGGCGGAGCACTGCGAGCGACCGCTCGACGGTGTCGCCGCCGATCGTGTCGAGCACGACGTCGATGTCGCGGACCGCCCCGGCGAAGTCGACCGCCGTGTAGTCGATCACCTCGTCGGCGCCGAACCCCTCGACGAACTCCCGCTTGCTCCCGCTGGCGGTCGCGATCACGTGCGCGCCCAGCGCTTTCGCGATCT
This sequence comes from Streptomyces yongxingensis, assembly GCF_055597465.1. Classification (NCBI taxonomy): domain Bacteria; kingdom Bacillati; phylum Actinomycetota; class Actinomycetes; order Kitasatosporales; family Streptomycetaceae; genus Streptomyces; species Streptomyces yongxingensis. The sequence continues at coordinate 2,978,499 of NZ_CM145717.1, read as the reverse complement.
GGATCGCGACGTGGCCGACCCCGCCACCACCGCCGTGGACCAGGACGCGGTCACCCTCGCTCACGCCGCCGAGGTCGACGAGGCCCTGCCACGCCGTCAGCCCGACGACCGGCAGCGCCGACGCCTCGACGTGCGAGAGCGACGCCGGCTTGTGTGCCAGGTGCAACGCCGGCGCCGACACGACCTCGGCGTACGCGCTCGCCGCCCGCGGGAACAGCGGCATCCCGAACACCTCGTCGCCGGGCCTGAACCGATACGTCAGCGGCCCCTCCTCGACCACGCCGCTGATGTCCCAGCCGAGGATGAACGGCGGCCGGCCGAGCAGCGGGGGGAACTCGCCGGAGCGCAGGAGCGCCTCCAGCGGATTCAGCCCGATCGCCTTGACCCGGACGAGAACCTCGGTCGGGAGGGGCCGGGGCTCGGGCGCGTCCACGATGGTGAGCACCTCGGGACCGCCGAGCCTCTGCTGGGTGATGACTCGCATGACTCTCCTGGCTTGGGAAGGGGGGAGAGAACCCAGGCTATGTTTCCGATAGGAACCAGCAGGTACCTCTGGCGCAGGTACCTTTGGCGCCATGAGCGGTTTCGGTCCCGGTGATCCCTTTCTCGCCGACTGTCCGGGGCGTCTGGCGGTCGAGCTGATCGCCGACAAGTGGACGGTGGTCGTGCTCTACGGCCTCAGCAAGGGCCCGGTGCGCCATGGCGAGCTGATCGAGCTGATCGGCGGCATCTCCCGCAAGATGCTGACCCAGACGCTCCGACGGCTCCAGGCGCGCGGACTCATCCGCCGCCACGCCTACGCCGAGGTGCCGCCCCGCGTCGAGTACGAGCTCACCCCGCTCGGGGCGACGCTGATCGATCCGATCCACATGCTGACCGAGTGGGCGAGGGCGAACGGCGACGCGGTGCTCGATGCGCTCGACGCCGGCCCCGAGCCGGTCGCCCATGGCGACAACGATCCCCACCGCGGCCGGCAGCCTACCGAGGCAACCCAATGAGATGACGTCTTAAGCGACATGAGATGACGTCTTAAGCGACTTCCATGCGCTCGACCGCGTCCTTGGCCTCCTTCAAGTCGGCGTCGGTGAGCTGCCGGTAGACCTTGATGGCCTCGATCTTCTTGCCCTCCCGCACCAGGGCCGCCACCCGCTCCAACCCGGGCTCGGCCACCTGGATGTCCAGGTGGCCGAGGATCAGGTCCAGCTTGCGCTCGATGCGGTCCGCCCTGCGCTGGATCTTCTGAATCCTCGACCCCAGCAGCGAATACTGCAGCACGAGGGCCACGATCACGATGTACGCCGCTATCTCCATGATCGGCGATCGTAGTGGCCGGCCCGCCGCCGGTCCTGTTACGGGCTGGGCGACCGACTGTTACAGAGCGGTGGCGGGACTGTCGGTGCCCGGGGCCATACTGAGATGGGTCGGGCCTCCGACGCGGGGCCCGCTCGACGGAACCATGGCGACTACCCAACGGGGGTGGGTTCGTGAAGTTCGACATGGGCAGTTCCACGCTGTCAACGCTGACCTCCCAGACATCCGGATCGAGTGATGACCTGGGGGCGCTCATCCGCCAACTGATCGCCGCGGCGCAGCCGCTGGAAGGCCGCTTCAACGGCGCGGGCAAGGCGGCGTTCGACCAGTTCAAGCAGAACGCGGACGAGATCACCGCGGCGCTCAACGGCTCGCTGCGGGACATCCTGGGCGGCCAGTCCGGGATGGACAAGGCATTCGGCAGCGGTGACGTGGAGTCGGCGGACAACGCGCGGCAGACCATGGCCGCGGCCAATTTCGACGCGGCCCGTTTCAACGGCCGGTGAAGACGGCGGGGGTGACGAGCAATGGGGAATCAGGATCGGCGCAGCTACGACACGGGGGCGTCGGGTGAGGTGCAGGGAAGCCTCGGCGTGGTGATCGGGCAGCTGGAGCGGGTGCTCACCGACCGGGACCGGGCGGTGAAGGCGGCCATGGCGGACTTCACCGCCGACGGCGTGGCGGACGAGTACCACGGCAAGGAAGCGCGGTGGAACAAGGCCGCCGCCGAGGTCCGGCAGATCATCCACCTGGTGAAGGCCACTCTGGAGAAGAACGACGGAACCGCCCAGCAGACCCTGGCCAGGGCCAAGGCGGCGGTGGACGCCATCGGCTGAACTCGCGTGACACCGCGCGCCGTTGAGGCTGAAAGGGGGACGTGGTGGGGAAGCCTGAGGACGGTTGGGACATCGACACCAGTGGGGTGCGCGGTGTCCTTCTCAGGACCGGACATGTCGCCGACGACATCGAGGGCCAGGCGAAGTCGTACGGCAAGCACCTGCTGAGTGCCGCGAAGTCGGCGGGCACGCTGAGCATGGGGTGCGGGCCCAAGCCCGAGGGCGGGCCCGTCGCGGCGGCCCTGGTCGAGTTCGAGCAGAAGACAGAGAACGACATCAAGTACATCGCCGCGCGCTCCGGCAAGTCGATCAAGGGCGCGGCGACCGCCACGAAGGAGTACGTCGGGGGCGACCTCGCCATGGCGGCGCACGCCCAGCGCGAGGCGTTGAAGGCGCCCGATCTGAACCCTCCGGGTCAACACCACCGGAGCGGTCCGAAATGATCAGTCTGGATGGCATTCCCGAATTCACGGGAAATCTTGAGCAGTTGGAGAAGGACGCGCCCGCGCTGAAGGCGGACGCCGGACACATCCGCAAGACCGGCCAGGGGGTCCACGACCAGTTCCAGGGCCTGTCGGCGTACTACACGGCGCCCGAGGCCGAGCAGCTGTTCGCGACCACCAGGCCGGTCAAGGAGAAGGCCGACGCGTTCGCGACCAAGCTGGAGGCCGTCAGCAGCGCCCTGAGCGCATACGCCACCGAGGTGCGGCCCATCATCGAGCGGCTCAAGCGGCTCAGGGCGGACGCCGCCGAGTTCATCAGGGAGAACGGGGGTGACGACGACTGGAAGGACGACGGGGACAAGGTCCAGCACAACAACGACCTGATCGCCGACGTGGGCGCGGCCACGGCCGCGTTCGAGGCCGCGGAGCGGAGCTGCGCCAACAAGATCAGTGCTCTGGTCGGCGGCACCCACTGGGTGGTCGACGACGGGACCCACAAGCCGGGGATGTACGGCTACACGGCTGACGTCTTCCAGCACGCGGAGAAGACCCCTTGGGGCACTCAGGAGTCGGAGACACACCACTGGTACGAGATCGACCACTGGGTCAAGAGTTTCGTCTGGGACGGCTTCATCGTCGACGGCGTCTGGGGCACCATCCGGGGTCTGGGCACCATGGTCGGCGTCGACGGCTGGGACGCCTTCAAGAACTCCTGGGCGAACCTCGGCAAGCTGGCCGTGGGCCTGTCGCTGAACACGCTGGTGCCGGGCTGGTTCGCGACCCCCGACTCCATGTTGCCGGGGTTTCTCAAGAGCACCAAACACACCATGATCAACGCCGGTAAGGCGATGGTGGCATGGGACGAGTGGGGCAAGAACCCGGCTCGAGCGGCGGGCGGGGTCACCTTCAACGTGCTCACGGCCATCGCCACGGACGGCGCGGGGTCCGCCGCCAAGTCGGGCGCCGTCGCGCGGACGCTCAGCGCGGCGGGCAAGGTCGGCAAGGTCGTGGACCCGATGACCTACGTCTTCAAGGGCGCGGGCATCGGGCTGTCCAAGCTCAAGGTCGGCGACCTGGTGAGCCATCTGAAGAACCTGCGCGCCGGCAGCGGTGCGCGGCTGCCGGACGGCTCACTCAAACTTCCGGACGACACGGTCTTCCGCCCGGACGGCTCGGTCAAGCTGCCCGACGGCAGCGTCCTGCACAAGAACGGCGCCCTCGAACTCCCCGACGGCACCGTGCACCACCCGATGCACGAGCCGTCCGCCGCCGACCGGCAGGCGCTGGACGCGGCCCAGCGCCCCCGGCAGCGGGAGCTCGCCCATGTGGGCGCGCCCGGCCACGAGGTGGGCCGCGCCCCCGACGACCTGGGCCCCCGCGCGAGCAAGGACGACCCGAACGACCCACCGAACGATCCGCCCGAGAAGCACACTCCCACCACGAGCGGCGGCTCCCACCCCACCACCCACGACACCGGCACCCCCGCCCACGACCCCGCCGCCCCGGGCGGCGGGGGTGGCGGTGACGGCCCGGGCGGCGGCGGTGGTGGTCCTGGCGGCCCCCACGACCCGGGCGGTCCGGGCGGCCCTGGTGGCCCCCACGACCCGGGTGGCCCAGGTGGCCACTACGGGCTTCCCCCCGAGGAGCCCCGGCCGTTCGACCGCGGGGGCGAGACCGAGCGGCTGATCCGCGAACAACTGCGCGGTTCGAAGGTCAAGCGGGACGACCTGAACAAATTGCTGGACAACCTCACCCGTCATCCGCAGGGCCAGGAGATCGCCGACACCATCGCCTCGGGCCGGTTCAACCACGCCTACGGCTACCACGGGATGGTCTCCAGCCTGGCCAAGCCGGACATGAAGGGTGTGGCGGATCAGCTACACCTCGCCAACCGGTTGCACGCCAGTGGGATCGACGACATCAAATTCGAGGTCAAGGAGGCCGGCTTCGAGATCAAGCCCGGCGTCCGGTTGGAGGAAGGGGCGGACCTGGACGTGCTGGCCTACGATCACAGGGGCACGGCCTACGGATACCAGTTCAAGACCCTCACGAACCCCAAGAAGCTGATGAAAGCGATCTTCGCAAACATACACCAGCTGACCCTTTCCCATGCCGATGTGCAGACATTCGTGCTCGACACCAAGGGCACTCTGGCGGATCTGCAAGCCAAGGACATGGCCCGGCGGCTGAACGAGGTGTATGGCACCACAAACGTGCAGTTCGTCATTCGAGTCGAGGACGGCACCCTGATGATTCCCCCCGGTGGAAAATTCGTCCCTGATCCTGGAGGAGCGCCGTGATCGCGTCAACGCCCGTCGCCCGGTGGACGTGGGGGGCTGAGGACGACGCCGGGGACGCTGTCGAGCGGACCCTCACTGGTGTGCTGGACGGGTTCTCGCTGCTGGCGAGCCACCGACTCGCCGTCGGCAACCCTCGGGTCCGCGTCTCCGTCCCGGAGTCGGGCCATCCGGAGAACTCCCTCTTCAGCGGCGAGATCGAGGTGACCGAGCCGGACGGAAGCGACCTGATCCGCCTGGTGAGGCGCGGGCTGCGCCCCGGCGAGCCCGGCGCCGTGGAGGCGGACATCAGGTGCCCGGGCGTATGGCTGGGGGCGGACGGCGTCGAGCACCGCGAGGAGCGGCTGCTCACCTTCGGTGCGTCCATGCTCCTCGGCTATTACACGGCACGACTGACGACGTACTCCGATGCGTGGATGCCGTACGATCTGCGCGGCCGGCCCCAGGAAGCCGTGCACGCCGCGAACTATCCGCGCCTCGCGGCGGCTCTGCGGGAAATCTCCGAACTCATCGGCGACGACACCGATCCCGACGATCCCACCTGGTTCGGAAAACCGACGGAGACCGGCGTCGACAATTATTTCGACGAGGACGGTTCGGCATCCGATGTGTGGGGCAGTTTTGAAATCCCCTACCGGAACCGCGTTTTCCACCACAACACGGGGTTCGGTGGGAACGAATATGCCAGGACCGCCAAGGGGGAGGTCGAGTATGCCCCGGTCACCAGTGAGCGCGGGGGCGTCCTCGGCTATCTGTGGGCCGCGGACGCCGAAGGGGCCGCCAGTTATGAGCCCCGCGACGCCGCCGAGGACGCCGGTTATCACGCGGGCCTGCGGTGGCTGGAGCGGCTGCGGCGGGCCAAGGAAAGCGGACTCGCGCCCTCGCAGGCCCTCACCGAGTTCGCCCGCGAGCCGGCCGACCCCCAGGCCGGCCGCGTGGACCTGGCTTCCCACGCCACGGCCCCGGACCTTGCCACCCTGCGCGAACGGGCCGGACGTGAGAACTGATGGCACGGGACTACGACAGTCAGCTGCTGGAGTCGGTGGCGGTCCGGCGGCGGCGGATCCGGGACGCGCTGTTGTTCGGCGCGCAGCGGGGGCGGCGGTCGGTGGATGAGAATCTGGGGAAGGTGTTCGCGGGCATCGTGATCGCGGCGGTGCTGTGTGCCGGGTGCGTGGGGTGGTCGTTCATCTCCGACACGATCGGCAAGCAGGGCCGGTCCGGGCCGGGCGTGCTGACGCCTTCGTCCACCGCCGCGACGGACACGGCCCGGTAGGGCCCATCGGGGGAGGGATGATCGTGGGGGCGGCGAAGCAGGTGCGGGGCGCTGAGTTGAGCCGGGTCACGCTGGTCGGGGAGCGGCGGCGGGTGGACATCGTGCTGCCCGCCGACGAGCCGGTCGGCCGGCTGTTGCCGGATGTGCTGCGGCTGGTCGACGACCAGGTGGCGGACCGGCCGACGCTGCGGCATCTGGTCACCGCCGAGGGGGTCGTCCTGCCGCAGGACGCCACGCTCACGTCCGCGTCGGTGCCGGACGGTGCGGTGCTGCGGCTGGTACGGGAGCGGGACGTTCCCGCGGCGCCGGTGGTGCACGACGTCACCGACGAGGTGGCCGAGGACCTGGACCTCCGGGCATGGCGGTGGTCGGCGGCGGCGCGGCAGTGGACCGCGAGCGCGGCCACCCTCGCGCTGGCGCTGGCCGTCGGGCTGCTGGCGCGGCGTGGCCTCCCCGACTCCGGCGTGGCCACCGCCCTGGCCGTGGCGGCCGCGGCGCTGGCGCTGACCGGGGCCGCGGCCGCCCGGCTGCGCAACCGGGACCTCGGCGCCACCCTCATGCTCACCGGCGGCGCCCTCGGCGTGCTCGCCGCCTGGACGGCCGCGGACGCCCACGGCTGGGGCGGCGCGGCGCGGCTCGCCGGGGTGGCGGGGGCCGTCGTAGTGACGCTGCTGCTGCTCGGGGCCTCGGCCACGGTCGGGCGGGGCGCGTACATCGGCGCCGGGGCCGTCGTGGTCACCGGCGGGCTGTGGGAGGTCGTCGCCGCGTTGCAGGACGGCGCCCACACCGATGCCCAGCAGGCCCGGTCGGGCGCGGTGCTCGCCGTGGTGTCCGTGGTGGCGCTCGGCCTTCTGCCGCGCCTGGCACTGACCGCCGCCGGGCTCACCGGTCTTGACGACCGGCGCTCGGGCGGGGCGTCGGTCAGTCGGCACGAGGTGGCGACCGCGCTCGCCGCCACCCACCGGGGGCTGGTGTTCGCCACGCTCGTCACCGCGGTGTCCGCCACCGCCGCCGGGCTGCTCGCCGTCGGCGATGCCTCCCCGTGGACGGTGCCGCTCACCGCGGTGCTCGCGGTCGTCCTGCTGTCCCGGTCGCGGGCGTACCCGCTGGCGGCCGAGGTGGTGGCGCTGCTCGCCGCGGCCCTGGTGCTGCTGGTACGTCTGGTGGTGCTCTGGCTCGACACCACCGACGGCCGACCGTACGGACCGCTGGCCGCGCTCGCCGTCGCCGCGCTGCTCCCGCTGGGCGTGCTGACCGTACGGCCGCCCGAGCATGTCCGCGTCCGGCTCCGGCGGATCGTGGACCTGGTCGAGACGGTCGGCGTCATCGTGCTGTTTCCGCTGGTGGTCGGGGTGTTCGGGGTGTACGGGCGATTGCTGGACGCGTTCTAGCGCCGGATCCCGGCCGTTGCCGTTGCCGTTGCCGTAGTCGACCGTTGTCCGTATCCGAGCCGAGGGAAGGCGTCATGGGCGCAGGGGATTGGCAGAGCGATGTGCTCCGCCAGTTGCGGAACACGCCTGTCTCCAAGAGCCCCGGGCCCTCCGGGGCCGCCGAGGATGGTGCCTCCGAATCCAAGGCATCGGAAGGCTACGAGGCTCTGGGCGCTCTGATGGCTTCGGGCGCCCCCGGGGCCGGGGAGGCTCCCGGCGGTTCGGGAGCTACCGCGGCCCACCCCGCCCCCGCCCCACGGCGGGTGAACGGGGCCGCGGGCCCAGATGACCCCGAACCCGCCGCACCCGCCACGTCCCCCGAACCCGCCGCACCCGCCGCGCCCCCCGCACCCGCCGCGCCCGCCGCGCCTCCCGTACCCGCCGCGCCCGCCTCACCCCTCGCACCCCCCGACCGGCGTCTTCAGGCGCGCCCCCAGCACCTGCCCGCCCCCACCCCCGTGCCGCCCGTCGACCCTCGGCTCGCCCTCGCCCAGGGCAGGCTTCGCAGCGGGGACCCGGTCACTCGCCGCGCCGGGCGCACCCTGCGGCGGCTGGTCGCCGCGTCTGCCTCGCGTGAGGTGGAGGAGGCCACCGAGGTTGCCCGGGCGCTGCAGCAACCGGTCACCACCGGCCGGCAGATCGCGGTGAGCAGCATCCGGGGCGGCGCGGGCAAGACCACCGTCGCGGCGCTGCTCAACCTCACCTTCGCGCACTACCGCCAGGACCCGGTCCTCGTCGTGGAGGCCGACCCGGCGCTGGGCAGTCTGCCCATCCGGCTCGGCGCCGAGTCGGTCCGCTGGACCTGCGCTGACGTGGCCCAAGTCGTATCTCCCTCGATGCAGTTCGCGGAGGTCACCGGCTATCTGGTCCAACTGCCCGAGGGCGGCTGGCTGCTGCCCGGGAGCCAGGGCCGCATCGGCACTCCGCTGGACATCCGGGCCTACCGCACCGTGACCATGGCGCTGCGCCGCTACTTCGGTGTCACCGTCGTCGACTGCGAGACGCTGCCGGGGGAGCTGGCCCGTACGGCGCTGGACACCGTGCAGGCAAGGGTGCTGGTGGCGCCCGCCACCCTGGAGGGCGTGGCGAGCACCCGCACCGTCCTGGACTGGATGGCCGCGGTGCCGCGCCCCATGCTGCCCGGCACGGTGGTCGCCCTCACCGAGTCCTCGCCCGACACCGCGCTCGACCTGGACGTGGCCCGCGCCCACCTCGCCGAGAGCGGGGTCGAGGTGATGGCCATTCCGTACGACCGCCATCTGGCCGCGGGCGGCGCCATCCGCACCGGGCTGCTCGCCCACAGCACCCGGCTGGCCGCGGGCCGCCTGGCCGCCGCACTCCTGGACCGCGCCGTGCGCGACAGGGGAGGACACAGGGGAGGACGGCGATGACAACCCACCTGGTGCACCGGCCCGCCCGCACCACCCGCCCGCTGCCCGAGCCCGAACCGCGCACCATCGAGGCCCCGCCCAACCTGCCCGAGGGCAAGGCGGCGGGGGCCGCGATGTCGCTGCTGCCGATCGCCGGGGTGATGAGTTCGGTCGTCATGATGACCGTGCTGCGCAGCGGCCAGTTCGCGGCGATCGGCGCCCTCGTCCTCGTCGTCACCGTCGTCGGCGCCCTGGTGCTGCTGTTCTCCCAGCGCGGGCGCGCACAGCGCACCCGCCGCCGGCAGCGCGAGCGGTATCTGGAGTATCTGGAGGAGCTGCGCGAGGAACTCGGCGCCGAGGAGCGGGCCTGGCGCGCCACCGCGCGGGTGCTCGACCCGCCGCCGCAGGCCCTGTACGACGTGGTGCGCGACCCGGCCCGGCTGTGGGAGCGGCGCCGCACCGACCCGGACTTCCTGCGGGTGCGGATCGGCACCGGCGAGATGCCGCTGCGGCCGCTGACCGTGGCCCGCCAGTCGGGCAGTGTGCTCACCCCGCCCGACCCGTTCATGCTCAACGAGGCAGGCGCCCTGGTCGGGCGCTACGCGCTGGTCACCGATCTGCCGCTGACCGTACCGCTGGACCGCGTGGGCAACGTCAGCGTGGTGGGGGAGCGGGACGCGGTGCTGCGGGTGGTGCGGGCGCTGCTCGTCCAGACCGCCGTCGCCCACGCCCCCGACGACGTGGCCCTGGCGCTCGCCGCCCCCGGCGACCGGGTCGAGCGGGACTGGGCCTGGCTCAAGTGGCTGCCGCACCTGCTGGACGCCGAGGAGCGCGACGGGCCGGTCGCCGCCCGCCGGATCGCCCCCGACCTGCCCCAGCTCGCCCGGCTCCTCGGCCGCGACCTCCGGCAGCGCGCCGCGTACGCGGCCGAGGTGCGGCGCGGCCTGTCCGGGGCCGACGCGCTCGGGCTCAGCGGCCGGCTGCTCGTCATCAGCGATGACCACGGCGAGGAGGCACGGGAGCTGCCGCGCCCCGACGAGGCCGTGGCCCACCGCGAGATGGGTGTCACCGTGCTCCACCTGGTGGCCGAGCGGGTGCAGGAACCGGGCGAGGTGGCGATCCGCATCACCGTCGGCGAGGACGAGGTGGTCGTGGAGGACCTGCGCGGTGGGCAGCCGACGGGCGCCCACGGCACCGTGGACGACGTCACCGCCGCCGGGGCCGAGGGCCTGGTCCGGATGCTGGCCCCGCTGCGGCTGTCGGCCGAATCCCTCGTGGACGCCCCGCTGTCCGGACCCGTCGACTTCCCCGAACTGCTGGGCATCGACGACCCCGGCGCCCTGGACCTGGCCCGTGCCTGGGCGCCCCGCGGCGAGCGCTCCTTCCTGCGGGTGCCCATCGGCGTCAACGACGCCCACGAGCCGGTGCTGCTCGACCTGAAGGAGTCCGCCGAACTGGGCATGGGCCCGCACGGCCTGTGCGTCGGCGCCACCGGCTCCGGCAAGAGCGAGCTGCTGCGCACCCTCGTCCTCGCCCTGGTGGCCGGCCATCCGCCACAGGACTTGGCGCTGGTGCTGGTCGACTACAAGGGCGGCGCGACCTTCGCCCCGTTCGACGGGCTGCCGCACGTGGCCGGCGTCATCACCAACCTGGAGAACCAGGCCGGGCTCGTGGAGCGGGTGCACACCAGCCTCGCGGGCGAGGTCAAGCGCCGTCAGCAAGTGCTCAAGGACGCGGGCAACGTCGCCGACATCTCGGGTTACGCGGCGGTGCGCGAGACGGCGAGACCCGACCTGGAGCCGCTGCCGCACCTCTTCGTCGTCATCGACGAGTTCGGCGAACTCATCACCGCCAAGCCCGACTTCATCGATCTGTTCCTGTCCATCGGCCGCATCGGCCGCAGCATCGGTGTCCATCTGCTGCTGTCCAGCCAGCGGATCGAGGGCGGCAAGCTCAAGGGCCTGGACACCTACCTCTCCTACCGGCTGGGCCTGCGCACCTTCTCCGCCGACGAGAGCCGCACCGTCCTGGACACCACCGACGCCTTCCACCTGCCGCCGCTGCCCGGCTTCGGCTACCTCAAGGTCGACACCACGGCGTACGAGCGGTTCAAGGCCGGGTACGTCTCCGGCCCGTACCGGGGCCCGGCACCGCGCACCGTGGAGGACACCGGGCCCGCCATCCACCCGTATCCCGCGTACAACACGCTCGCCGGGCCGGAGGACTCCGCGCCCGCCGGGGAGGCCGCGCCCGGCGCGGGCAAGCGCACCCGGGACCCCGGGCCGACCGTGATGTCCGTGATGGTGGACCAGATCAGGGGCGCCGCCGACCCGGTGCGCCGCATCTGGCTGCCGCCGCTGCCCGCCGCGCTCGCGCTGGACGCCGCGGCGGGGCCGGTGGAGGTCGACGCGGCCCGCGGCATGCAGTTCGTCCGGCGCCCGGGGACGATGCGGGTGCCGCTGGGGCTGCTGGACGACCCGGGGCGGCAGTGGCAGGGGCAGTGGATCCTCGACCTCACCCTCGCCGGCGGCCACGCCGCCGTGATCGGCGGCCCGCAGTCCGGCAAGACCACGCTGCTGCGCGCCCTCGCGCTCTCCCTCGCCCTCACCCACACCCCGCGTGAGGTCGGGATCTACGGTCTCGACCTGGTCGGCGGCGGTCTGCAGGCGCTCGCCGCGCTGCCGCACGTCGGTGGCGTCGCCGGGCGGGCCGACCGGGAGCGGGCCACCCGCACGGTCGAGGAGGTGCGCGGCATGCTGGACGCCCGCGAGGAGCTCTTCCGCGAGCACGGCATCGACTCGATGGAGCGGCTGCGCGCCCTGCGCGCCGCCGGGTCCCTGCCCGAGTTGGCGTCCACCGACATCGTGCTGCTCATCGACGGGTTCGGGGCGCTGCGCGACGACTTCGAGGCCCTGGACGACGCCGTGGGCGACCTGCTCAAGCGCGGCGGCGGGTACGGCATCCACGTCGTGGCCGCGATGCTGCGCTGGAACGACGTGCGCATCGGCCACCAGTCCACCTTCGGCACCCATGTCGAGCTGCGGCTGAACGACGCGGGCGACAGCAGCATCGACCGCAGGCTCGCCGAAACCCTCACCCCCGACGACGCCGGGCGCGCCCTGACCGACCGCAAGCTGTTCGCGCAGACCGCCCTCCCGCGCCTGGACGGCGGCGCCTCCACCGCCGATCTGGGCGCGGCCGTCGAGCAGACGGCCCGGTCCATCGGCGCGGCCTGGCCCGGGGAGACGGCGCAGCGGGTGCGGGTGCTGCCCGCGCGGCTGCCCGCCCGGTCGCTGCCGTCGGCCACGTCCCAGCCCCGCCGGGTGCCGATCGGGGTCGACCAGACCGCGCTCGAGCCGGTGCTGCTCGACCTGTTCGACCGCGACCAGCACCTGCTGATCCTCGGGGACAACGAGTGCGGCAAGACCAATCTGCTGCGGCTGATCGCCGACGGCCTGGCCGCGCGGTACTCCGACGAGGAGCTGGTCTTCGGGATCATGGATCCGCGGCGCGGGCTGCGCGAGGTGGTGCCCGAGGCGTACCAGGGCGGCTATGCGTACAACTCCCGGATCTGCGAGGGGCTCGCCGCGGGCATCGCGGGCGAGCTGGCCAAGCGCATGCCGGACGAGACCACCGGCACCCCGCCGCCCTCGGCGGGCCCGGCGTACGACGGGCCCCGCATCGTCATCCTCGTCGACGACTACGACATCCTCACCACCGCGGGTCAGCAGCCGCTTCAGCCCTTCCTGCCGTATGTGCCGCACGCGCCCGACATCGGACTGCACTTCGTGGTCGCCCGGCGCGTGGCGGGCAGCTCCCGGGCCCTGTACGAGCCGTTCCTGATGACCTTGCGGGAGAGCGGCACATCGGCCCTGGTGATGGCGGGCGACCGGATGGAGGGCCAGCTGTTCCCGGGCGTGTACGCGTCCGCACAACCGCCCGGGCGCGGGCTGCTGGTCCGGCGCGGTGAGCCCGACCGCCTGATCCAGACGGGATGGGTGGAGCAGGAGCGGCACCCGGAGGAGGACGGCCGATGACCAAGGACGTGATCGCGCTCACCGAGCGGATGCCCGACATCTGGAGCCTCGTCGCCGGGCTGTTCGCCGGGGGCCCCGACCTCGAGGTGCGCTCGGCCGGCGAGGGCGCGGTGATCCAGATGTGCGACGAGGCGGGCCGCCCGCTGGTGTCCGTGGAGGCGCCGCTGCTGGTGCGGGTAGCGGGCGAGGCGGCGCGGCTGCTGGGCCCCGAGGCCCAGGGCACCGGCGTGCCCGTGTGGTGGACCGAGGCCAGGGCCGCCACCGGAGTGGAGCGCGCCGAGCTGCTGGCGGCGTCCTTCGCGCGGCGTCTCGCCCGGCTGTGCGGCGGCTCGGTCTGGCCGCCGGCCGCGGCGGCGGGCGGCGAGGCCGCACAGCCCGGCGCCGGTGCCGCGTCCGCCGCCGCCCCGGCCGCGGCCCAGCCCGCCGTCGACGTGCTCACCGAGCGTACGGCGGTGCTGCTCCAGGACAGACCCGTGGTGGCCATGACGGCCTGGCTCTCGGACGCGATGCGGGCCGCGGCCGCGAGCGACCGCGCCGTCCAGATCGTGACCCCCGCGACCTCCCGGCTCAGCCTGCCCACGCGCCTGTCGCTCACCGCGCCGCCGTCCCGCTGGGTGGTGCGCGACGACGAGGGCGGCGGCTATTACGACGGGCTGTCCGGCGCCCTGCTGCGCTGGCACGACGGGGGGTTCACCCCGGTCGAGGCGGAACCGGAGCGCACTCCGGTGGCCCGGACCTTCCTCGAGGGCGCCGAGGACACCGGGGAGCGTCAACTCGCCCTGTCCTTCCGCACCGTGCAGCCCGCCGATGAGCGGCTCGTCCTCGGTGGGCCCCTCGAAGCGGCCTGGACCGCCGTCACCGGAGGTCCACCCGAGGGCTGGAGCACCGCCGAGCCCGTCAATCTGCCCTGGTCGTGCGAGGCGCTGACGGCCCTCGCCCGCGACCGTGCCCCGGAGGGCACCTGGGTGGTCGCGGTGGGCCGTGCCGACCGGCCCGCGATCGCCACGCTGCGGGTGGAGCGGACCGCCCGGGGCGTCGAACAGGACGTGACGCTGGCCTTCGGCTACGGCCCCGGCGAGAAGCCGCCGCTGGATGTCCTGCCCGATCTCGCGGCCACGCTGGTGACTGAGCACCGGCTCCAGTCGCTGCTGGTCCAGCTACGGGGCGCCCGCCGCGATCTGAGCCTGCCCGCCCGCTTCGAACCGCCCGCCGTCCCGGTCGGCTTCGCGCTCGGAGCCGACGAGGCGCAGGACGTCGGCCTCACCTTCGCCCGGCGCACACCGCTGCCCGCCCGGCCCGTGCCGCTGGGGCCCGCGGCCCGTCCGGGCTTCTACTATCCGCTCGGCGACGGGAGTTCGCCCTCGAGCTGGGCGCTGTTCGAGCAGCTCATGCGCCATCTGAGGCAGCCGGGCTGAAGCGTCGCCGGGCATTCGAGGGCATCCGTGCGCGCATCACTTTGTCCTGAGACAGGAGAAAGTCGAAGCCAATTGCGGCGCAAGTTCTTCCCACCTCCGACAACCGCTGCTACGTTCCCCGTGAAAGCCAAGCCAGGTGGATGCCGATGACGGCGGGAGGGGCAGCGTGAGGCGCATGACGGCACGACCGGCGAACGCGCATCAGGCGCGATTGCTTCGCCTGCTGCGCGACGGCGGCCCCAACTCCCGTGCTCAGCTCGGCGATCAGATCGACCTGTCGCGTTCGAAGCTGGCCGTGGAGATCGACCGGCTGCTGGAGACCGGACTGGTGGTCGCGGACGGGCTGGCGGCCTCGCGGGGTGGCCGGCGTTCGCACAACATCCGGCTCGCGCCCGGGCTGCGGCTGCTCGGCGTGGACATCGGCGCCACCTCCGTGGACGTCGCCGTGACCAATGCCGAACTGGAGATCCTCGGCCACCTCAACCAGCCCATGGATGTGCGCGAGGGGCCCGTGGCGGTCTTCGAGCAGGTGCTGGACATGGCCGCCAAGCTCCGGGCGTCCGGCGTGGCCGAGGGGTTCGACGGGGCGGGCATCGGAGTGCCCGGCCCCGTGCGGTTCCCCGAGGGCGTGCCCGTGGCGCCGCCGATCATGCCGGGGTGGGACGGCTTCCCGGTACGGGAGGCGCTCAGCCAGGAGCTCGGCTGCCCGGTCATGGTCGACAACGATGTGAACCTCATGGCGATGGGGGAGCAGCACGCGGGAGTCGCCCGTTCCGTCAAGGACTTCCTCTGCGTGAAGATCGGCACCGGTATCGGCTGCGGGATCGTCGTCGGCGGTGAGGTCCACCGCGGGACGACGGGCAGCGCGGGCGACATCGGCCACATCCAGGCCGAACCCGACGGCCGCCCCTGCGCCTGCGGCAACCACGGCTGTCTGGAGGCGTACTTCGGCGGCGCGGCGCTGGCCCGCGACGCCGAGGCGGCCGCCCGCGACGGCAGGTCCGCCGAACTCGCCGCCCGGCTGGAGGAGGTGGGCAGCCTCGCCGCCACGGACGTCGCCGCCGCGGCGTCCGCGGGCGACGCGACCGCGCTCGACCTCATCAGGGAGGGCGGCACCCGTACGGGCCAGGTCATCGCCGGGCTCGTCAGCTTCTTCAACCCCGGACTGGTGGTCATCGGCGGCGGTGTCACCGGGCTCGGCCATACGCTGCTCGCCGCCATACGGACCCAGGTCTACCGCCAGTCCCTGCCCCTGGCCACCGGCAACCTCCCCATCGTGCTGGGCGAACTCGGCCCGGTCGCCGGGGTCACCGGCGCGGCCCGCCTGATCAGTGACCACCTCTTCTCACCGGCATGACCGCCTGATCGCCACCACCGCATGACCGCCTGACCCCGCCCGGCCCCGGCCGGGCCGTACCCCGGCACAGCGCAGCAGCACCACGGCATCAGCACCGCACCGCCCCTCGGCGTACGCCACGTCGAGGCACGAGCCGCACCACCGAGCCGCACCACCGGCACCACCGAGCCGCACACCACCCGGCGCCCCACACCCACCGGGGCCGCGCCGCTACCCCGTCGCGCCCCGCCACCCCACCACCACATCACCGCCCCGCCGCGCACCCGTACGCCCAAACGTCCCGTACGCCCAAACGTCCCGCACGCCCCAGCGACCCGCACCGCATCGAGCGATCCGCCGCATCGAGCGACCGCACCGCATCGAGCGATCCGCCGAGGAGGCCCGCCATGGCACCGGCACCACCCGACCCGCGCCCACTCCTCACCATGTCCGCGATCACCAAGTCCTTCCCCGGCGTACGGGCCCTGGACGGCGTCGACCTCGACGTCGAAGCGGGCGAGGTGCACTGTCTGCTCGGCCAGAACGGCGCGGGCAAGTCCACCCTCATCAAAGTGGTCGCCGGGGCGCATCAGCCCGACAGCGGCGAGATCCTCTGGCGCGGCGAACCGGTCACCCTCAAATCGCCCATCGCCGCCATGCGCCTCGGGATCGCCACCATCTACCAGGAACTCGACCTGGTGGAGGGGCTGTCCGTCGCCGAGAACGTCTTCCTCGGCCATGAGATGGCCACCGGCGGCTTCGTCCGCTCCCGCGCGGCCCGCACCGCCACCGCCGCCCTCCTCACCCGGCTCGGGCACCCCGAGATCGACCCGGCGCGGCTGGTGGGGGACCTCTCCGCGGCCGGGCAGCAGATCGTCTCGATGGCCCGCGCGCTCTCCCACGACGTCCGGCTGATCGTGATGGACGAGCCGTCCGCGGCCCTCGACCCCGACGAGGTGGACAACCTCTTCCGCATCGTCGGGGATCTCACCGCCGCCGGGGTCGCCGTCGTGTACATCTCGCACCGGCTGGAGGAGATCCGCCGGATCGGCGACCGCGTCACCGTGCTCAAGGACGGCCGCGCCGCGGCCCGCGGGCTGCCCGCGCGCACCACCCCGACCCGCGAGGTCGTGGCCCTGATGACGGGCCGGGACGTGGAGTACGCGTTCCCGCGCCGCACCGCGGCGCCCCCGCTCGCCACCACCACGCCCGTGCTGCGGCTGGAGAACCTCGGCAGGGAGGGGGAGTTCGAGCCGATCGACCTCGAGGTGGCGCCCGGCGAGATCGTCGGGCTCGCGGGCCTCGTCGGCTCCGGGCGGTCCGAGATCCTGGAGACCGTCTACGGCGCTCGCCGCCCCACCTCGGGCCGGGTCCTGGTGGACGGCCGCCCGCTGCGCCCCGGCAGCGTGACCGCCGCCGTGCGCGCCGGGCTCGGCCTCGCCCCCGAGGAGCGCAAGGCGCAGGCGCTGCTGATGCTGGAGTCCGTCACCCGCAATGTCTCGGTCTCCTCGCTGACCCGCTTCTCCCGCGCCGGATGGGTGGACCGCGGCGCGGAGCGGGCGGCGGCCCGCCGCTGCGTCCGCGATCTGTCGCTGCACCCCGACGACCCGGAGCGGCCGGTGCGCACCCTGTCCGGCGGCAATCAGCAGAAGGCCGTACTGGCCCGCTGGCTGCTGCGCGGCTGCCGGGTGCTGCTGCTGGACGAGCCGACGCGCGGGGTGGACGTCGGCGCCCGCGCCGAGCTGTACGCCGTGATCCGCCGACTCGCCGACGACGGCATGGCCGTTCTCCTCGTCTCCAGCGAACTGCCCGAAGTCCTGGGCCTCGCCGACCGGGTGCTGGTGCTCCGCGAGGGGCGCGTCGTCCATACGGCGCCCGCGCGGGAGCTGGACGAGCACCGCGTCCTCGATCTCGTCATGGAAGGGAGCCCGTCGTGAATTCACCCGGGAGCAGGCCGGCGTCCCCGCCCCCGGCCGACCCCGCCCCGGTACCGGGCGCGGGCGCCACGCTGACGGCCGGCCCGGTCGGCAAGCCGCCGGCCGGCCGCACCGACACCGATCCGCTGAGCAGGCTGCGGCGCCTGGCCGACCTGCGCAACCTCTCCCTCGTCGGGGTGCTGGCGGTGCTGGTCGCCGTCGGCGGCTTCACCAAGCCCGATGAGTTCCTCAGCACCGACAACCTCCAGCTCGTGCTCACCCAGGCGTCCGTCATCGGCGTCGTCACCGTCGGCGTGACCTTCGTCATCACCAGCGGCGGCATCGATCTGTCGGTCGGCGCGATCGTCGCGCTGGCCTCGGTGTGGGCCACCACGGTGGCCACCCAGGACTACGGGCTCGGCGGCATCCTGCTGTGCGCGGTCCTGGTGGGGCTCGGCTGCGGACTGGTCAACGGGGTGCTCATCGCGTACGGCGGGATGGTCCCGTTCATCGCCACCCTCGCGATGCTCGCCTCCGCCCGCGGCCTGGCCCTCCATATCAGCGACGGCAAGACCCAGGTCGTCACCGTCAACCAGGTCCTGGACCTCGGGCTCCCGGACGCCTACGTCCTCGGCATACCGCCGCTGGTGATGATCTTCGCCGCCGTCACCGTGGTGGGCTGGCTGGTGTTCAACCGCACCACCTTCGGCCGGCGCACGGTCGCCATCGGCGGCAACGCGGAGGCGGCCCGGCTCGCGGGCATCGACGTCCGGCGGCAGCGGCTGCTGCTGTATCTGCTCTCCGGACTGTGCTGCGGTGTCGCCGCCTTCATGCTGGTCGTCCTCACCGGCTCGGGCCAGAACACCAACGGCAACCTCTACGAACTCGACGCCATCGCCGCCGCGATCATCGGCGGCACGCTGCTCAGCGGCGGCCGCGGCACCATCACCGGCTCCGTCCTCGGCGTCCTCGTCTTCACCACCATCACCAATCTGTTCGCCCTGAACAACCTTCAGAGCGATGTCCAGCAGATCGCGAAGGGCGCGATCATCGTCGCCGCCGTCCTGGTACAGAAGGGTCGTTCGACGCCATGAGGTATGCCAAGAGCTCCTCCTCCGCCACCAGCCGCAGAAACCTCCTCCTGGGCACCGCCGCGGCGGGCGCGCTGTTCGCCGCCGGGTGCACCAGCAACGAGAACAACGACGACGGCGACAATGCCAAGCAGGCCGCGAACACGGCCGATGACAAGCCCGGTAAGGCGGTCACCATCGGCTTCGCCGGGCCCCAGGCCGACCACGGCTGGCTCAACGCCATCAACGAGCAGGCCAAGCGGCGCGCCAAGGAGTACAAGGACGTCCACCTGGAGGCCACCGAGGGCTCCAACGACACCGCCCAGCAGATCGGCCAGATCGAGACCCTCATCAACAAGAAGGTCGACGTCCTGGTCATCCTGCCCGCCGACGGCAAGGCGCTGACCCAGGTCGGGCTGAAGGCGATGCGGGCGGGCATCCCGGTGGTCAACCTCGACCGGATCTTCGCCTCGCCGCAGGCGTACCGCTGCTGGATCGGCGGCGACAACTACGGCATGGGCCTCAACGCCGGGCGCTACATCGGCGAGCAGCTCAAGGGCAAGAAGAACGCCAAGGTCATCGAGTTGGCGGGGATCGACAACCTGGAGCTGACCCGGCAGCGCACCGAGGGCTTCAACGACGCCCTGAAGAACTACCCCAACATCAAGAAGGTCGGCCGCCAGGCCGCGGAGTTCACGGTCGAGTCGGGCCAGGCGAAGATGGCCCAGCTGCTCCAGGCCCACTCCGACTTCGACGCCCTGTGGAACCACGACGACGACCAGGGCGTGGGCGCCGAGCGCGCCATCAAGCAGGCCGGGCGCGATGACTTCCTCATGGTCGGCGGCGCGGGCGCCAAGCACGCCATGGACGCCATCAAGGCCGACAACAGCGTGTTGAAGGCCACCGTGCTCTACCCGCCCACCATGGCCGCATCCGCCATCGACCTCGCCCGCGCGCTCGGCCAGGGCAAGGGCGTCGGCGGTCTCGCGGAGCTGGAGATCCCGGCCTCCCTCACCCTCTACTCCGCCGTCGTCACCAAGGACAACGTGGACGAATACCTCCCCACGGGATTCAGCTGAGCCCGATTGAGGGCCAGACCCCCCACCTCGCGTCGGTTTGCGATCGTCAGAAGGAGTCCCATGGAAAATCCTGAAGCGAAGACACTCGGCGTCGGCATGGTCGGCTACGCCTTCATGGGCGCCGCCCACTCCCAGGGCTGGCGTACCGTCGGCCGTGTCTTCGACCTCCCCGCCCGCCCCGCGATGTCCGCCGTCTGCGGGCGCGACGCGGACGCCGTACGGGCCGCCGCGGACCGGCACGGCTGGGCCGCCGCCGAAACCGACTGGCGGGCGCTGATCGCCCGGGACGATGTGCAGTTGGTCGACGTCTGCACCCCCGGCGACAGCCATGCCGAGATCGCCATCGCGGCCCTGGAGGCGGGCAAGCACGTGCTGTGCGAGAAGCCGCTCGCCAACTCCGTGTCCGAGGCGGAGGCCATGGTGGAGGCGGCCCGGCGGGCGCGGGAGCGCGGCCAGGCGGCGATGGTGGGCTTCAACTACCGCCGCGCGCCCGCGATCGCGTACGCCCGCCGGATGGTGGCGGACGGGCGGATCGGCGTGCTGCGGCACGTGCGGGTCACCTATCTCCAGGACTGGATCGTCGACCCGGAGTTCCCCCTGGTGTGGCGGCTGCGGCGGGAGTACGCGGGCTCCGGCGCCCTCGGCGACCTGGGCTCGCACATCGTCGACCTGGCGCAGCATCTGGCGGGGGAGCGGCTGATCGGCGTCTCGGCGCTCACCGAGACCTTCATCCGGGAGCGGCCGCTGCCCGCCGGCGCGGTGGCCGGGCTCGGCGGCTCCGGGACGGGCGGGGCGGCGCGCGGGCCGGTGACGGTCGATGACGCGGCGCTGTTCACCGGGCGGTTCAGCTCCGGTGCGGTGGCCTCGTTCGAGGCCAGCCGGTTCGCCGCGGGCCGTAAGAACTCGCTCAGGATCGAGCTCAACGGCGATCACGGTTCGCTCGCCTTCGATCTGGAGCGGCTCAATGAGCTGTCCTTCCACGACCACACCGAGCCCGCCGCCGACTCCGGCTTCCGCCGGATCCTGGTGACCGAGCCCGAGCACCCCTACCTCGAGGGGTGGTGGCCGCCGGGCCACGCCCTCGGCTATGAGCACACCTTCGTCCACCAGGCGCGGGACATGGTGTTCGCGATCGCCGACGGAACCGGCCCCGAGCCGTCCTTCGAGGACGGGCTGCAGGTGCAGCGGGTGCTGGCCGCCGTGGAGGAGAGCGCGGAGAAGAACTGCGTCTACACCCCCGTACCCGTCTGAGGAGGAGGCCGGAATGCCCAGACCCTTCACGCTCTTCACCGGCCAGTGGGCCGACCTTCCCCTGGAGGAGGTCTGCCGGCTGGCCCGTGACTTCGGCTACGACGGCCTGGAACTCGCCTGCTGGGGCGACCACTTCGAGGTGGACCGGGCGCTCGGCGAGCCCGGCTACCTGGACGGGCGGCGCGAGCTGCTGGAGAAGTACGGCCTCAGCTGCTGGGCCATCTCTAACCACCTGGTCGGCCAGGCCGTGTGCGACTCGCCCATCGACGAGCGCCACAAGGCCATCGTGCCCGCCCGGATCTGGGGCGACGGCGACGCGGAGGGCGTCCGGCGGCGGGCCGCCGCCGAGATGGCCGACACCGCACGCGCCGCGGCCGCCTTCGGGGTCCGCACCGTCATCGGCTTCACCGGCTCCTCCATCTGGCATCTGGTGGCGATGTTCCCGCCGGTGGTGCCGGGGATGATCGAGCGGGGCTACGAGGACTTCGCCGAGCGCTGGAACCCGATCCTCGACGTCTTCGACGCCGAGGGCGTGCGCTTCGCCCACGAGGTGCACCCCAGTGAGATCGCCTATGACTACTGGACCACCCACCAGGCCCTGGAGGCCGTGAACCACCGCCCCGCCTTCGGGCTCAACTTCGACCCCAGCCACTTCGTCTGGCAGGACCTGGACCCCGTGGGCTTCCTGTGGGACTTCCGGGACCGGATCTACCACGTGGACTGCAAGGAGGCCCGGAAGCGGCTGGACGGCCGCAACGGCCGCCTCGGCTCCCATCTGCCCTGGGGCGACCCCCGCCGCGGCTGGGACTTCGTCTCCGCCGGCCATGGCGATGTGCCGTGGGAGGACGTGTTCCGGATGCTGCGCTCGATCGGATACGACGGTCCGGTCTCGGTCGAGTGGGAGGACGCCGGGATGGACCGGCTCACCGGCGCCCCGGAGGCGCTGGCCCGGCTGAAGCACTTCGACTTCGACCCGCCGACGGCGTCGTTCGACGCGGCGTTCGGCGGCGGGGACAAGTAGCCCGGCTCCGGCCGGGGTCCAGCGGGGCTCCGGCCGGCCGGGCTCCGGCCCGGCTCCGGCCCGGCCCGTCCGGGCATCGAGGACCCGCCCCAAGGGCCCCTGGGTGGGGGACCGCACATCGCGCCCTCATCCGGCTTTGTCCTGCTCGTGGATGAAGCAGGGCCCGTTGTGTGTCAAAGGGGTTTCCGGACCGGACAAACCCCGCTACGGTCCTTGAGATGTACCGGTCACATGGGGCCCCTCGCCCCGGACCGGTCATCCCGGCGCGACGGCGCGCGCCTGTGCCAGTCACGGCGGCCTGACGGCCCGCCCGTACCCCCCTCTTTCCACGGAGGATCAGCGTGCACAGGAAAAGGCTTCGACTGCGCGGGCCCCTCGCGCTCGTCACGAGCGCACTGCTCGTCGGCGCGGGGCTCGCCTTCACCGCTCCGCCGGCGGGCGCGGATCAACCCGCTGCGGCCGCCGATCAGTTCCAGCAGGTCACCCTCGCCAAGGGCGTGGAGGAGACCGGCGAGCCCATGACGCTCGCTGTACTCCCCGACCGCTCCGTGCTGCACACCTCGCGCGACGGCACCCTGTGGCTGACCGATGCCACGGGCGAGACCAAGGTGTCCGGCAAGCTGCCGGTCTACTCGCACGACGAAGAAGGGCTCCAGGGCGTCGGCATCGACCCCGGCTTCGCCGACAACCGCGCCATCTACCTCTACTACGCGCCCCCGCTCGACACCCCCGCCGGCGACGCCCCCAACGAGGGCACGGCCGCCGACTTCGCCAAGTTCGACGGCGTCAACCGGCTCTCCCGCTTCACCCTCAACGAAGACGGCACCCTGAACACCGGCAGCGAGAAGAAGGTCCTGGACGTCCCCGCGTCCCGCGGCATCTGCTGCCACGTGGGCGGCGACATCGACTTCGACGCCGACGGCAACCTGTACCTGTCCACCGGCGACGACACCAACCCGTTCGCCTCCGACGGCTTCACCCCCATCGACGAGCGGGAGAACCGCAACCCCGCCTATGACGCCCGGCGCTCCGCGGGCAACAGCAACGACCTGCGCGGCAAGATCCTCCGGATCAAGGTGGCCGACGACGGCTCGTACACCATCCCGGACGGCAACCTCTTCGGGCCGGGCACCGAGAAGACCCGGCCCGAGATCTACGCGATGGGCTTCCGCAACCCCTTCCGGATCAGTGTCGACAAGCCGACCGGCACGGTCTACGTCGGCGACTACGGACCGGACGCCGGCGCCGCCAACCCCGAGCGCGGACCGGGTGGCGCCGTCGAGTTCGCCCGGGTGACCAAGCCCGGCAACTACGGCTGGCCGTACTGCATCGCCGACAACAAGCCGTACCGCGACTACGACTTCGCCACCGGCACCTCCGGCCCGGCCTTCGACTGCGCCGCGCCGAAGAACACCTCGCGGTACAACACCGGGCTCACCGATCTGCCGCCCGCCCAGCCCGCCTGGATCCCGTACGACAACGACTCCGTGCCCGAGTTCGGCTCCGGCTCCGAGTCGCCGATGGCCGGGCCGGTCTACCGCTACGACGCCTCGCTCGACTCCCCGGTGAAGTTCCCGGAAGCCTACGACGGGAACTTCTTCGCGGGGGAGTTCGGCCGCCAGTGGATCAAGCGGATCGAGCAGGGCGCCGACGGGGCCGTGCAGAAGATCAACGACTTCCCGTGGTCCGGCACCCAGGTCATGGACTCGGCCTTCGGCCCGGACGGCGCGCTGTACGTCCTCGACTACGGCCTCGGCTACTTCAACGGTGACGAGCACTCCGCGCTCTACCGGATCGAGAACGCCACCGACGGCCACTCGCCCATCGCCGAGGCGAGCGCCGACCGCACCTCCGGCAAGGCGCCCATGAAGGTCGCCTTCTCCTCGGCGGGCACCTCGGACGCCGACGGCGACACCCTCACCTACCACTGGGACTTCGGCGACGGCACGACATCCGCCGCCACCAACCCCACCCACACGTACAAGAAGAACGGCACCTTCACCGCGACCCTCACCGTCAAGGACCCCACCGGCCGCACCGCCAGCGCCAATGTGCACCTGACGGTCGGCAACACCGCGCCCAAGGTGACGCTGCAACTGCCCGCCGACGGACAGCTCTTCAGCTTCGGCGACGAGGTGCCGTTCAAGGTCAAGGTGACCGACCCGGAGGACGGGACCGTCGACTGCGCCAAGGTCAAGGTCACCTACATCCTCGGCCATGACAGCCACGGCCACCCCGTCACCTCGGCGAACGGTTGCTCCGGCACCATCAAGACCAACGCGGACGGCGAGCACGACCCCAACGCCAACATCTTC
This sequence comes from Streptomyces yongxingensis, assembly GCF_055597465.1. Classification (NCBI taxonomy): domain Bacteria; kingdom Bacillati; phylum Actinomycetota; class Actinomycetes; order Kitasatosporales; family Streptomycetaceae; genus Streptomyces; species Streptomyces yongxingensis. Next base: position 2,954,096 of record NZ_CM145717.1, on the reverse strand, counting down.
GGGGTCTTCGACGCCGAGTACACCGACGGCGGCGGGGGCGGCCAGCCGCCGCTGACCACCCACGACCAGTCCATCGTCCAGCCCAAGCACCGGCAGGCCGAACACTACGACGACAGCCAGGGCGTCTCGGTGATCAACCACACCCCGGCCAACGGCGGCAAGACGGTCGGCGACATCGAGAACGGGGACTGGATCTCCTTCGCCCCGTATGTGCTGGGCAACGCCAAGGACTTCACCGCACGGGTCTCCTCGGCGGGCGCCGGCGGCACGCTGGAGATCCGCAGCGGCTCCCCGACCGGGCGGCTGCTCGGCACCGTCACCGTGCCGGTGACCGGTGACTGGGAGACCTTCCAGGACGTCAAGACGACGCTGACGAAGCCGCCGACCGGTACCACCACGCTGTCCCTCGTCTTCAAGGGCGGTGCGGGAGCGCTCTTCGACGTGGACGACTTCACGATCGGCACCGGCTGACGACCGGAGCCGGGGCGGCGGCCGTGCGCGGCCGCCGCCCCGGCCCGGGAGGAAGGAGCACGACGGTTATGCACCCGCACACCTCTCCGCACTCCAGACCCGACTCCGGCTCGGGCGCCCCTTCCGGGCGCGGGCCCGAACCCGCGTCCGGGCGCCGCTCCGGATCGCGTGGGGCGCGCCTTGCCGCCGTCGGGGCCACGCTGCTGCTCGCCCTGACGGCCCTGCCCGCCGCCGCGTCCGGGGCCGCCACCTCCGGCGCCGCCGACGACCGGGTCCTGGTCTTCTCCAAGACGGCCGGCTTCCGCCATGACTCGATCCCCGACGGCATCGCCGCCATCGAGGAACTCGGCACGCAAAGCGGCTTCGCCGTCGACGCCACCGAGGACGGCGCCGCCTTCACCCCCGACAACCTCGCCCGCTACGACGCCGTCGTCTTCCTCTCCACGACCGGCGATGTCCTGGACAGCGCCCAGCAGTCGGCGTTCGAAGGCTATGTGCGGGCGGGCGGCGGCTACGTCGGCGTCCACGCGGCGGCCGACACCGAATACGACTGGCCCTTCTACGAGGGCCTGGCCGGGGCGTACTTCCAGTCCCACCCCGCGATCCAGCGGGCCACCGTGGACGTCGAGGACCGGGCCAACCCCGCGACCGCGCATCTGCCGCCGACGTGGGAGCGGACGGATGAGTGGTACAACTACCGCACCAACCCGAGGGAGCGGGTGCGGGTCCTCGCCACGCTCGACGAATCCTCGTACCAGGGCGGCGCGATGGGCGAGGACCACCCCATCTCGTGGTGCCAGCAGTACCGGGGCGGCCGCGCCTTCTACACCGGCTTCGGCCACACCAAGGAGTCCTACGCCGACCCCGCCTTCCGGCAGCACCTGCTCGGCGGCATCCGCTACGCCACCGGCGCCGCACACGCCGACTGCCGCCCCGAGCGGGGCTACCGCCCGCTCTTCGACGGCACCTCGACGGACGGCTGGAAGCAGGCGGGCCCCGGGAACTTCACCCTCGACGCCGCGTCCGGGACCCTCACCTCGACGGGCGGCATGGGGATGCTCTGGTACCAGGCGCGCGAGCTGGGCTCGTACTCGCTCAAGCTGGACTGGAAGATGGCGGGCGACGACAACTCCGGCGTCTTCGTGGGCTTCCCGGCCTCCGACGACCCCTGGTCGGCGGTCGACAATGGCTACGAGGTGCAGATCGACGCCACGGACACCCCCGATCACACCACCGGCTCGGTCTACGGCTTCCAGTCCGCGGACCTCGCCAAGCGGGACGCGGCGCTGAACCCGCCGGGGGAGTGGAACACCTACGAGATCCGTGTGCAGGGCGAGCGGCTGCGGATCTGGCTCAACGGCGTGAAGATCAACGACTTCACCAACCGGGACCCCGCGCGCAGCCTGCGGCAGGGCTATGTCGGCATCCAGAACCACGGGGAGGGCGACGAGGTCTCCTTCCGCGACATCCGCGTCAAGGACCTGCCGGCGAAGGGCGGCGGCCACCACCAGCACCACCACGACGGCTAGGCGCCCCCGGTCCGCCGTCCCGACGGCCCGAGGGGAGCCGTGGGGACGGCGTGGCGGCGGGCAGGAGTACGCCGCCTCCTCCCGCCGCCACCCCAACCACCTGTCCGACGCCGGAACACGGACGGTCCCGGGCCACCCGCCCGACGGCTCCGGCCGCCCCGCCCCGGCCCCGACTCCCGGGCGCGGGGCGGCCTCGGCCGCGCTCGCCCGACCACGACACCCCTACGCCACGACCGAACCGGCGCCGCACACACCCACCCCCGCCGCCGACACGGATCCGCGGCACCCCGCACCACCCGCGCAACCCACGCCCAGCCCCCGGGAGGCAGCCAGTGACCACCCGTCCCGACGACATCACCCCACTCCGCGACGCACCCCGTACGGGGGTCTGGCTCATCGGCGCTCGCGGTTCCGTCGCCACTACCGCCGTGGCGGGCTGTGCCGCCGTCGCCGGGGGGTTGCAGCCGGCGACCGGAATGGTCACCGAGACCGCGGCGTTCGCGGACAGCGGCCTGCCCGCGCTCGCCGACCTCGTCTTCGGCGGTCATGACACCGCCGCCACCCCGCTGCCCAAACGGGCCGAGGCGCTGGCCGCCGACGGGGTGCTGCCGCATGGGCTGCCCGCTGCCGTACGCGGCGAACTCGCCGCCGCCGACGCGGCCGTCCGACCGGGCGGGCCACAGCCCGGCGACGGCCGTGGCGAGGAGGAGCTGATCGCGGCGTTCGCGGCCGACCTCACCGAATTCCTCCGTACGCACAAGCTGGCCCGCGCCGTCGTCGTCAACGTCGCCTCCACCGAAGCGGCTCCGGAGGACGCCGGGACGCTGCCGCCCAGCTCTCTCTACGCGGCCGCCGCGCTGCGCGCCGGATGCCCGTACGTCAACTTCACGCCCTCCACCGGGCTCCACCACCCCCGGGTGCGCGAGCGGGCCGAGCGCTCCGGGCTGCCGTACGCGGGGCGCGACGGCAAGACCGGGCAGACGCTGCTGCGGTCGGTCCTCGCGCCGATGTTCGCCCAGCGGGCGCTGGCCGTACGGAGCTGGTCGGGGACGAACCTCCTCGGCGGCGGCGACGGCGCCGCCCTCGCCGACCCGGGCGCCGCGGCGGCCAAGAACGCGGGGAAGGCGCGGGTCCTCTCCGACACGCTCGGCGAACTCCCCGACGGCGAGCTGCACATCGACAACGTGCCCGCGCTCGGTGACTGGAAGACCGCCTGGGACCACGTCTCCTTCGAGGGCTTCCTCGGCTCGCGGATGGTCCTGCAGACCATCTGGCAGGGCTGCGACTCGGCCCTCGCCGCGCCGCTCGTCCTCGATCTGGCCCGGCTGACCGCCCGCGCCCATGAGGTCGGTCTCACCGGGCCGCTCCCCGAACTCGGCTTCTACTTCAAGGACCCGGACGGCGGCCCGGCCGCCCTCGCCGACCAGTACGCGGCGCTCATCGGCTTCGCCGGGCGGCTGCGGGGCCGGTCGTGACGGGCGAGGCGGGGGACCGGGGGCCCCTCGGGACGTGGGGGGACTGGGCCGAACTGCTCAGGGTGTCGGCCCTGTTCACGGTGGTCGGTGACGCACTGGCGGGCGCGGCCGCCGCCCGGCGCGGCCCCAACCGGGGCACGGCGCTCGCGGTCTGCACATCGCTGTGCCTGTACGAGGCGGGCATGGCGCTCAACGACTGGGCGGACCGGGACATCGACGCCGTGGAACGCCCCGGCCGCCCGCTGCCGTCGGGCCGTATCGCCCCGGCCGCGGCGCTGACCGCCGCGACGGGGCTGACCGCCGCCGGGCTGCTCTGCGCCGCCGCAGCGGGTCCCCCGGCCCTCGCCACGGCGACGGCCCTGGCGGGCACGGTGTGGGCGTACGACCTCGGGCTGAAGAACACGCTCGCGGGCCCGCCCACCATGGCCGCCGCCCGCGCGCTGGACCTCCTCCTCGGCGCCACGGCCTCCGCCGGGCACATACGCCCGGCCCTCCGCCCGGCCGCCCTCCTGGGCGCCCACACCCTCGCGGTGACCACGGTCTCCCGCCGCGAGGCGACCGGCGGCTCCTCGACGGTCCCTCTCGGCGCTCTGGCGGTGGCCACCGGCATCGCCTGGGCCGCGACCCGGCGCCCGGCCCCCGCCCCTGAGACGGGCCACCGTGCGCCGGTCGCGGCTGTGGATGTGGCCACCACGCCGGGCGTGCCTACGTCGGGGCGCGGTCGCGCTGGGGGTGGGGCCGTTGGCCGGACGCTCACCGGCATGTGGAGCCGGAACATCGGGGCCATCGCCCTGCCCGGCGCGGCGGCCGGCCGCTTCGCGGGGGTCGCCCTCGCGGGCGGGTACCTGGCCACGGTCGCCCGGCCGTTGGCGCATGCCGCGCTCAACCCGTCCCCGTACCTCCTCCAGCGTGCCGTCGGCAGCGGCATCCGCGCGATGATCCCGCTTCAGGCCGTGCTCGCCTCCCGCGCCGGGGCGCACCGTACGGCGGCGGGGCTGCTCGCGCTGATGCCCGTCGCCCGCCGGCTGTCGAGAAAGGTCAGCGCGACATGAGCCGCACCGGCGACCCCAGCCGCCCCATCCCCGAACCCCTCCGCTTCGCCTACGGCACCAACGGCCTGACCGACCTCCGCCTGAGCGACGCCCTCGCACTCCTCGCCGACCTCGGCTACGACGGCGTCTCGCTGACGCTCGACCACATGCACCTCGACCCGCTCGCGCCGGGCCTCGCCGCCCGCACCCGCCGCGTCGCCCGTGACCTCGAGCGGCTCGGCCTCGGCGTCGCGATCGAGACCGGTGCCCGGTACGTGCTCGACGCCCGGCGCAAGCACCACCCCACCCTGCTCGACCCGGACCCCGGGGCCCGCGGCGCCCGGGTCGATCTGCTGCTGCGGGCCGTGCGGGTGGCGGCCGACCTCGGGGCCCCGGCCGTGCACTGCTTCAGCGGGGTGCTGCCGCCCGGTGAGTCCGCGGAGACGGCGTGGCGGCGGCTGGCGGACGCCCTCGGCCCGGTGGTCGTGGCCGCCGGGGCGGTGGGCGTCTCCCTCGCGATCGAGCCGGAGCCGGGACACCTCCTCGGCGACCTCGCCGGTTTCCACCGGCTGCGCGCGGCGCTCGGCGATCCGGCCGCCCTCGGCCTCACCCTCGACATCGGCCACTGCCAGTGCCTGGAACCCGACCCGCCCGCCGAGTGCGTCCGCGCGGCGGCGCCCTGGGTGCGGCATGTGCAGATCGAGGACATGCGGCGCGGGGTGCACGAGCATCTGCCGTTCGGCGAGGGGGAGATCGACTTCCCGCCGGTGCTGGAGGCGCTGCGCGCCGCGGGGTACCGGGGGCTCGTCGGCGTCGAGCTGCCCCGCCACTCCCACGCCGGTCCCGAACTGGCCCGCGCCTCCCTGCGGTTCCTCAAGGACGCCGAACGGGCCGCGAGCGAGGGAGGCGTCCGATGCTGACCGTGACCGAGCTCCGCGCCGCCGTGGAGCAACGCCTGGACGAGGCAGGACGCGCCTGGCTGGACAGCGCCCTGACGGACGCGGCGAAAACCGGGCCGCGCCCGGACGCTGCCGGCCCCGCCCGCTGGGAGCTGGACTTCGCCTCCGCGGGCCGCCACGTCCGCTCCCCCCAACCCGCCACCGACGACCTCATCCCGCACGACCTCCCCGACGCCGCCCGCATCCTCATCCTCCACGCCGCGCGCGCGGACGCGGGTACCGTCGCGAGGCTGTACGCGCACGGCACGGGCGCCGAGCGCCGGGCCGTTCTGCGGGCGCTTCCGCATCTCGGGCTGTTCGCCGGGCCCGACGCCGTGCCGCTCGTCGAGGACGCCCTGCGGACCAACGACACCCGGCTCGTGGCCGCCGCCGTCGGGCCGTATGCCGCCCGGCACCTCTCGCCGCACAGTTGGCGGCAGGCCGTGCTCAAGTGCCTGTTCACGGGGGTGCCCCTCACCGCCGTCGCCGACTGGGAGCGGCGGGCGCGCGGGGACGGCGAGCTGGGCCGGATGCTCGGCGACTACGCCCGTGAGCGCACCGCCGCCGGACGGCCCGTGCCCGGCGATCTCGACCGCGTCCTGGCCCTGACCCGCGCCCTGCCCGGCGCGCCCCGCGCCCTGACCCGCGAGGAGTCCTGATGCGCATCTTCGATCCCCACATCCATATGACCTCCCGCACCACCGACGACTACGAGGCCATGTACGCCGCGGGGGTGCGCGCCCTCGTCGAGCCGTCCTTCTGGCTCGGGCAGCCCCGCACCTCGCCCGCCAGCTTCTACGACTACTTCGACTCCCTCCTCGGCTGGGAGCCCTTCCGGGCCGCCCAGCACGGGATCGCCCACCACTGCACCCTCGCCCTCAACCCCAAGGAGGCCAACGACCCGCGCTGCACCCCCGTCCTGGACGAGCTGCCGCGCTATCTCGTCAAGGACGGCGTCGTGGCCGTGGGCGAGATCGGCTACGACTCGATGACACCCGCCGAGGACGCCGCCCTCGCCGCCCAGTTGCAGCTCGCCGCCGACCACGGCCTGCCCGCCCTCGTCCACACCCCGCACCGGGACAAGCTGGCCGGACTGCGCCGCACCCTCGACGTGGTCGGGGAGTCCGCGCTGCCCCCGGACCGCGTCCTCGTCGACCACCTCAACGAGACCACCGTCAAGGAGGCCAAGGACAGCGGCTGCTGGCTGGGCTTCTCGGTCTACCCCGACACCAAGATGGACGAGGAGCGGATGGTCGCGATCCTGCGCGCGTACGGGCCCGAGAAGGTCCTGGTCAACTCCGCCGCCGACTGGGGGAGGAGCGACCCGCTCAAGACCCGTAAGGTCGGCGACCTGATGCGCGCCGAGGGCTTCACCGAGGACGACGTCGACCTGGTGCTGTGGCGCAACCCGGTCGCGTTCTACGGGCTCAGCGGCCGCCTGGACCTGGACCTCGACGCCGAGGAGACCGCGGCCACCGCCACCCACGAGGGCAACTCCATCCTGCGCGGCGGCGCCCCGGCCGCCGCGCCGACGCAGCGGTGAGGAGGACCCCATGCGCTTCCGCCACCCCGACGGCTCCACCGTCCACCTCGCCTACTGCACCAACGTCCACCCCGCCGAAAACCTCGACGGCGTCGTGGAGCAGCTCCGGCTGCACTGCGAACCGGTCCGCCGCCGCCTCGGCCGCGACCGGCTCGGCATCGGCCTGTGGCTGGCCCGCGACGCCGCCCGCACCCTGAGCGCCGACCCCGCCGAACTGCGCAGGCTGCGCACCGCGCTGGACACCCGCGGCCTGGAGGTCGTCACCCTCAACGGCTTCCCGTACGAGGGGTTCGGCGCCCAGGAGGTCAAGTACCGCGTCTACAAGCCCGACTGGACCGACCCGGAGCGGCTGGAGCACACCACCCACCTGGCCCGGCTGCTGGCCGCGCTGCTGCCGGAGGACATCACCGACGGCTCCGTCTCCACGCTGCCGCTCGCCTGGCGCGCCCCCTTCGACGCCGACGCCGCCCGTGCCGCCCGCCGCCACCTCACCACCCTCGCCCAGCGGCTCGACGCCATCCAGGAACTCACCGGCCGCTCCGTCCGCATCGGCCTGGAGCCCGAGCCCGGCTGCACGGTCGAGACCACCGCGCAGGCCATCGAGGCGCTCACCGCGCCCGGCGGCCCGCCCCTGGAGCGCATCGGGGTCTGCCTGGACACCTGCCATCTGGCGACGCAGTTCGAGGATCCGCACACGGCCACAGGCGCGCTCACCGCCGCCGGGGTCCCGGTCGTCAAGGCGCAGCTGTCCGCCGCGCTGCACGCCGAGGACCCGGGGCAGCCCGCGGTGCGGGAGGCCCTCGCGGCCTTCGCCGAGCCCCGCTTCCTCCACCAGACCCGCACCCGGGCCCCCGAGGGCGGCGTCACCGGCACCGACGACCTCGACCAGGCGCTTGCCGGCGGGCTGGCGGACACCGCGCCCTGGCGGTCCCACTTCCACGTCCCGCTGCACGCCCCGCCCGAGCCCCCGCTCACCTCCACCCTCCCGGTGCTCGCCGACGCCCTGGCCCGTCTCGTCGGCGGGCCCGCCCCGCTGACCCGCCACCTCGAAGTGGAGACCTACACCTGGCAGGCGCTCCCGCCCGAGCTGCGCCCCCGCACCCGCGACCGGCTCGCCGACGGCATCGCCGCCGAACTCGCCCTCGCCCGCGACCTGCTGACCGACCTCGGCCTCAAGGAGCTGCCGTGAGCGACCTGAGCCACCGGAGCGATACGAGCGCCAGGACCGGCCCCACCCCCCTCCTCGTCCTCGACGTCGTCGGGCTCACCCCCCGGCTGCTGGACCACATGCCCCGCCTCAAGGCCCTCGCCCGCTCCGGCTCCCACGCCGCGCTGGGCACCGTGCTGCCCGCCGTCACCTGCGCCGCCCAGTCGACGTTCCTCACCGGCACCACCCCCGCCGAGCACGGCATCGTCGGCAACGGCTGGTACTTCCGCGAGATGGGCGAGGTGCTGCTGTGGCGGCAGCACAACGGGCTGGTCGGCGGCGACAAGCTGTGGGACGCCGCCCGCCGCGCCCACCCGGGCTACACCGTGGCCAATGTCTGCTGGTGGTACGCGATGGGCTCGGACACCGACATCACCGTCACCCCGCGCCCCGTCTACTACGCCGACGGCCGCAAGGAGCCGGACTGCTACACCCGGCCCCCCGCGCTGCACGACGAACTCACCGCGAAGCTGGGCACCTTCCCGCTCTTCCACTTCTGGGGGCCGGGCGCGGACCTGGTCTCCTCGCAGTGGATCATCGACGCCACCCGCCACATCCTGCGCACCAGCCCCACCGATCTGGTGCTGAGCTACCTCCCGCACCTGGACTACGACCTCCAGCGGTACGGCCCCGACGACCCGCGCGCCCACACCGCCGCCGCCGAGCTCGACACCGCCCTCGGCCCGCTACTCGACGATGCCACCGCCCGTGGCCGCACCGTCGTGGCGCTGTCCGAGTACGGCATCACCCGGGTCTCCCGGCCGGTGGACATCAACCGGGCGCTGCGCCGCGCCGGGCTGCTGGAGGTGCACACCCAGGACGGCATGGAGTATCTGGACCCCGGCGCCTCCCGGGCCTTCGCGGTCGCCGACCACCAGCTCGCCCATGTGTATGTGCGCCGCGCGGAGGACCTGGACGCCACCCGCGCCGCCCTGGCCGGTCTGCCGGGCATCGCCGAACTCCTCGACGACGAGGGCAAGAAGGCCCACGGCCTGGACCACCCCCGCTCCGGGGAGCTGGTCGCGGTGGCCGCGCCGGACGCGTGGTTCACGTACTACTACTGGCTCGACGACGCCCGCGCCCCCGACTTCGCCCAGTTGGTGGAGATCCACCGCAAGCCCGGCTATGACCCGGCCGAGCTGTTCATGGACCCCAAGGACCCCTATGTACGGGTGCGGGCCGCCACCGCGCTGGCCCGCAAGAAGACGGGGATGCGCTACCGCATGGCCGTCGTCCCGCTCGATCCGTCCCCGGTGCGCGGCAGCCACGGCCGCCTCCCGGACCGCGAGGAGGACGGCCCCGTCCTCCTCTGCTCCCAGCCCGGCGCGGTGAGCGGACAGGTGGCCGCCACCGACGTCAAGAACCTGCTCCTCCGCCTCGCCGGTCTGACGAACGCAACCGAAGGAGACACCCCGTGAAGAGGGCCCAGGACAACCCCGAACTCGCCGATACCCTCCGCCGCCGCAGATTCCTCGGCGTCGCCGCGGGCGCCACGGCCGCCGGCCTGCTCGGCACCGGCACCGCCACGGCCGCCCAGACGGGCAGCACCACCGCCGCGTCGGCCCAGAGCGGCCGGGGCGGCCCGCTGGTGCCCCGCGGCCACCTCGGCATCCAGCTCTACACCCTCCGCGACCAGGTGCGGTCCATCGGCTTCGCCGGCGTCTTCGAGGAGCTGGCCCGGTACGGCTACGACCAGGTGGAGTTCGCCGGCTACACCCAGGGCACCGGCGACATCACCCTCAAGCAGCTGGGGCGGCTGATGCGGGACAACGGGCTGCGCGGTATCGGCAGCCACGTCGGCTACTACTCCGACGACCCGAAGGCGTACACCTTCGCCACCAACCTCACCCAGGTGCTCGACGACGCCCAGGCGCTCGGCCTGCCACATGTGGGCACCGCCTCCGGGCCCTGGCGCTACGGCTCCACGGTCGACGGCTGGAAGCGCTGTGCGGAGGAGTTCAACACCTATGGCGCGGCGGCGAAGGCGCGCGGGATGAAGTTCTACCAGCACAACCACGCCGAGGAGTTCTCCTTCGCCACCGACCGGCCGGACGTCCGCCTCTACGACGTGCTGCTCGCCGAGACCGACCCCGAGCTGGTCCACCTGGAGATGGACATCTACTGGGCGTATGTGGCCCAGTACCGCTTCGGAAGGAAGGCCGACGGCTCCCCGGCGCCCTTCGAGCCGCTGGACTACGTCCTGCGGGCCCCGCACCGCTATCCGCTCTTCCACGTCAAGGACGGGGAGCACGACGAAACCGTCCCCGACGGCTACCGGATGGTGGACGTCGGGGACGGTGACATCGACTACCGCCGCTTCCTGAGCGCGGTCGGCAGGACCCATGGCGGGCGCCGTGACCACCACTGGATGGTGGAGCACGACCAGCCCGCCGATTCGCTCACCACCGCCCGCCGCTCCGCCCGCTATCTGCGGTCGTTGCGGTGCGGCGGACGGGGCTGAGCGAGGGTCCCCCGCGGCTGAGCCGGGCCGCCTCGCGGCGGATCTAGACGGCTTCGCGGCTGATCGGCTGCGGGTTCGGGGCGATGCCCCGGATCCGCGGCCGGCCGGGCTGCCGCAGCAGCAGGGCCACCGCGGCCGCCACCATGGAGATGCCTCCGGCGAGCGCGTACGCGCCGTCGTAGCCCCAGGAGTCGACCACCATCGAGCCGAGGCCACCGCCGAACAGCCCGCTGATCAGCTTTCCGCTGTACACCAGGCCGTAGTTGGTGGCGTTGTAGTTCTCCCCGAAGTAGTCCGGGGTCAGCGCCGCGAACATCGGGTAGAAGGCACCGCCGCCGAACCCGGAGAGGAAGGCGAAGAAGAGGAACAGCACCTCGTTGTGGATGTTACCGGCCCAGATCACCCCGAACTGGGCGAGGCCCAGCACCACGATGACGAACACCAGGGTCGTCTTCCGCCCCCACAGGTCCGAGAGCCAGCCGACCACACCGCGTCCGACGCCGTTGACGACGGACATGATGCCCATGGACGAGGCCGCCACCAGCGGGCCGAAGCCCACCTCCTTGGCGTAGTCGACCTGGAAGGAGATCCCGAAGATGGACACTCCCGCGGTGAGCACCAGGGACACCCACATCAGCGGCAGCATCCCGGACTTGATGGCCTCCTTGGGCGTGTACTGCCGCACCGCCGGCGGGTTCTTCGCCAGGCTCGCCGCGCTCTTGGCGTTGCCGGCGTAGTTCAGCGGGTCGATGTCGGCGGGCCACCAGTTCTTCGGCGGGTCCTTGAAGAACCAGGCGCAGACCGCCACGACGATCAGCACATAGACCCCGATGAGGTCCAGGACCTCGTCGAAGTTCCCGGTGTCGAACCAGTAGTTGAAGATGAAGATGAACGGCAGCGCGCCGTAGGCGAACCCTCCGTTGACGAATCCCGTCTTCGCCCCGCGCCGCTCCGGGAACCACTTGCCCACCATGTTGATGCAGGTGGCGTAGACGAACCCGGAACCGAGACCGCCGATGACACCGAAGCCGACGATCGCCGCGAAAACGTTGTCGAGGTGGGAGAGGGCCAGGAAGCCGATCAGGCACAGTCCGGACCCCAGGAACATCGCCTTGCGGGCGGTCAGGATCCCCTTCTCCCGTAGCCATCCGGCCGGGAAGGCGATGCCCGCCTGGAAGAACACCCAGACGCTCAGGATCCAGAAGGTGTTGCTCTGGGTCCAGCCGTGCGCCTCCGAGAGCGTGTCCTCCGCCGAGCCGTACGCGTACTCGGACACGCTGATGGCCATCATCGCGATCCACGGCAGATAGACCATCAGCTTCCGGCTGTGGCCCAGGATGTCGCGGTCGGTCTCGCCGATGCGATACGTACGTCCCTTGCTGTCCTGCACTTCGCGGAAGGGGAGGACCCCTTCCGGTCGTTCTGCTGTGCTCATGTCGTCCCCTTGGATTCGAAGGAACCCGGCCAGCGCCCCCTGTCCAAACTCTTCGTGCTCCGGGAAACGCGGTTGGCTTACGTGAGCAACCCCGCCGACCTGGCCCATCGGTACTTGGCCCCCAGGACGGCCACCGGCTTCTCGGTGGTGTACGGATAGGCCACGACCCCGCGCTCGAAGAGGTACGCGCACGCCTCCTCGACCTCGGTGTCGCCCGCGAGCGAGGCCACCACCGGTTTGGCGATGCCCCGGGCGCGGAACTCCTCGACGACCCGCGCGGTCAGCTCGGCGAACACCATCGGCGGGGTGACGATGGTGTGCCAGTAGCCCAGGACCAGGGCGTGGATCCGCGGATCCTCCAGGCCCAGCCGGATGGTCGCCTCGTAGGTGGACGGCGGTTCGCCGCCGGTGATGTCCACCGGGTTCCCGGCCGCGCCGAACGGCGGGATGAAGCGGCGGAAGGCGGCGTCCAGGTCCTCCGGGATCTCCATCAGCGACAGCCCGTTGTCGACGATCGCGTCCGACAGCAGCACCCCGGAGCCCCCGGCGCCGGTGATGATGACGACGTTGTCACCCTGGGGTGCGGGCAGTACGGGCAGCGCCCGCGCGTACTCCAGCATCTCGTTCAGGCCCGGCGCCCGGATCACCCCGGCCTGCCGCAGGATGTCGTCGTAGACCGCGTCGTCCCCGGCCAGCGCGCCGGTGTGGGACCCGGCGGCCTTGGCACCCGCGGCCGTACGGCCCGCCTTGAGGACCACCACCGGCTTCCGGGGCACCGTGGCCCGCGCCGCCTCCACGAAGGCCCGGCCGTCCTTGAGGTCCTCCAGGTGCATCGCGATGCACTGGGTGCGGTCGTCCTCACCGAACCAGGTCAGCAGATCGTCCTCGTCCAGGTCCGACTTGTTGCCGAGGCCGACGATCGCCGAGACCCCGGTCTTGGTCGTCCGGGCGAAGCCGAGGATGGCCATCCCGATGCCACCGGACTGCGAGGTGAGCGCCACCGGCCCCTTGACGTCGTACGGGGTGCAGAAGGTGGCGCACAGATCCTGCCAGGTGGAGTAGTAGCCGTAGATGTTGGGCCCCAGCAGCCGCACCCCGTGCTCCTCGGCGATGGCCACGATCCGCGCCTGGAGCTCGTGTTCACCGGTCTCGGCGAAGCCGGACGGGATCAGCACCGCGTTCGGGATGCCCTTGCGGCCGACCTCCTCCAGCGCGGCGGGCACGAACTTCGCGGGGATCGCGAAGACCGCCACGTCCACCTCGCCGGGGACGTCCCCGACGGTCTTGTACGCCTTGCGGCCCAGGATGTCGTCGGCCTTGGGGTTCACCGGGTGGATCTCCCCGGGGAAGCCGCCGTCGATGAGGTTGCGCATCACCGAATTGCCGATCTTGCCCTGCTCGTTGGAGGCGCCCACCACCGCCACCGAGCGCGGCTGCATCAGCCGGCGCATCGAGCCGAGGATCTCCTCGCGCGAGTAGCGGCGGCGGGTCTGCGGGGCGGGGTCGCCGATCAGCAGCCGCACATCGGCGGCGAGCACCCCGCTCGCGGTGGCGAACACCGGGTTGAGATCGACCTCGGTGATCTCGGGGAAGTCCGCCACCAGCCGGGAGACCCGCACGATCAGGTCGGCGAGCGCCGCGCGGTCCACCGCCTCGCCGCCGCGCACCCCGCGCAGCACCTCGGCGGCGCGGATCCCGTCCAGCATCGACAGCGCCTCGTCCCTCGTCGCCGGGGCCAGCCGGAAGGTGATGTCCTTCAGCACCTCCACCAGCACCCCGCCGAGCCCGAACGCCACGACCTTCCCGAAGGTGGGGTCGGTGACCGCGCCGACGATGACCTCCTGCCCGCCGTCCGGGATCATCTGCTGCACCTGGACGCCGAGGATCCGGGCCTTCGCGTCGTGGGCACGGGCGTTGTCGACGATCGCGGTGAACGCGCTCCGCACCTCGGCGCAGGAGGTCAGCCCCACCCGGACCCCGCCCGCGTCGGTCTTGTGCAGGATGTCCGGGGACACGATCTTGAGGACGACGGGGAAGCCGATCCGGTCGGCGAGCGCCACCGCCTCGTCGGCGGACTCCGCCAGCCCCTCGGCCGGGGTCGGGATCCCGTACGCGTCGGTGATCCGTTTCCCCTCGGGGGCGGTCAGCGCCGTGCGCCCCTCGGCGCGGGCGGCGTCCAGCACCGCGCGCACGGCATCGTTGTCATACGTCACCGTCAGATCACTCCGTTCGTCTTGAGCAGCCGCACTTCCTCGTCGTCGAGCCCCAGCTCCCCGACGTACACCTCTTCGTTGTGCTCACCCAGCAGCGGGGAGCGCTCGACCCGGACCGGGGAGTCGGAGAGCTTCAGCGGGGAGCCGACCGTGGTGAAGGAGCCGCGCTCGGGGTGGTCGACCTCGACGATCATCTCGTTGGCCGCGAGCGACGCGTCCTCGACGATCTCCTTGGTGGACAGGATCGGCCCGCACGGGATGTTGTGCGCCGTGAGCTGCTCCAGCACCTCCCACTTCGGCAGGGTGCTGGACCACTCCTCGATCAGCTGGAACATCTTGGCCAGCTTCGGCAGCCGCGCCTCCGGCGAGGCCCACTCCGGGTCATCGGCCAGCTCGGGGCGGCCGATCAGCCGGGTGATCGGCTCCCAGCCGACCGGCTGCACGATGACGTAGACGTAGTCGTTGGGCCCGCCGGGCGCGCACTTGACCGCCCAGCCGGGCTGGCCGCCGCCGCTGGCGTTGCCACTGCGCGGCACCTCGTCGCCGAAGTCCTCGTTCGGGTACTCGGCGAGCGGCCCGTGGGCCAGCCGCTGCTGGTCGCGCAGCTTGACCCGGCACAGATTGAGCACCGCGTGCTGCATCGCCACGTTGACCCGCTGGCCGCGCCCGGTGTGGGTGCGCTGGTAGAGCGCGGCGAGGATGCCCGCCACACAGTGCACCCCGGTGCCGGAGTCGCCGATCTGGGCGCCGGTGGCCAGTGGCGGGCCGTCCTCGAAGCCGGTCGTGGACATCGAGCCACCCATGGCCTGCGCGACCACCTCGTACGCCTTGAACTTGGTGTACGGGCCCTCGCCGAACCCCTTGATCGAGGCGTAGACCAGCCGGGGGTTGATCTCCTGGATGCGCTCCCAGGAGAACCCCATGCGGTCCACGGCGCCCGGACCGAAGTTCTCCACCAGCACGTCGCTGCGGCGGATCAGCTCGGTCAGGAGCTCCTTGCCGCGCTCGCTCTTGGTGTTCAGCGTGATGCTCCGCTTGTTGCAGTTGAGCATCGTGAAGTACAGCGAGTCCACGTCCGGGAGGTCGCGCAGCTGCTTGCGGGTGATGTCGCCGGTGACGTTCTCCAGCTTGATCACGTCCGCGCCGAGCCAGGCGAGCAGCTGGGTGGCGGAGGGACCGGACTGCACATGCGTCATGTCGAGGACGCGGATGCCCGACAGGGCCTGATGGGCCTGGGGAGCCTGGGACATGGTGGCGCCTCCCTACTTGTACATGGTCTGGTTCATGGTTCCGGGGGCGTACGCGTCCGGGTCCACCCAGACGTTGATCAGCGACGGCTTGCCGGACTCCCGGGCGCGGCGCAGCGCCGGGCCGATGTCCGCCGGATCGCGGACCTCCTCGCCGTGGCCGCCGAGCATCCGCGCGAACTGGTCGTAGGGCACATCGCCGAGGGTGTTGCCGACCCGCTCGCGCTCCTCGCCGTACTTGGCCTTCTGGCCGTAACGGATCTGGTTCATCGAGGAGTTGTTGCCGACGATGCCGACGAACGGCAGGTCGAAGCGGACCAGCGTCTCGAAGTCCCAGCCGGTCAGGGAGAACGCGCCGTCGCCGAAGAGCGCCACCACCTCCTTGTCGGGGCGGGCCTGCTTGGCGGCCATCACGAACGGCACCCCGACGCCGAGCGTCCCCAGCGGGCCCGGGTCCATCCAGTGGCCGGGCGACTTGGGCTGGACCACCTGGCCGGAGAAGGTGACGATGTCGCCGCCGTCCCCGATGTAGATCGAGTCCTCGGTGAGGAAGTCGTTGATCTCGCTGACCAGGCGGTAGGGGTGGATGGGGGAGGCGTCGGACCGGAGGTTGGGCAGCCGCTTCTCGATCGCCGCCTGCTCGGCGGCGCGCAGTTCGTCCAGCCACTCCTTGCGCTTGCCCGCGCCGCCATTGATGTGGCCCGAGGCGGCCTGGGTGACGGCGGAGAGGATCAGCCCCGCGTCGCCCACGATGCCGAGGTCGACGTCCCGGTTCTTGCCGACCGTGCGGTAGTCGAGGTCGATCTGGACCACGGTGGCGTCGGGGGAGAGCCGCTTGCCGTAGCCCATCCGGAAGTCGAAGGGCGTGCCCACGATGACGATGAGGTCGGCGCCTGCGAAAGCGTAGCGGCGGGAGAGCTGGAAGTGGTGCGGATCGCCGGGCGGCAGGGTGCCGCGCCCCGCGCCGTTCATGTACGCGGGCACGTTCAGGGTGCGCACCAGCTCGGTGGCCGCGCCGGTGGCGCGGGTGGTCCACACCTGACTGCCCAGCAGGATCGCCGGCTTCTCGGCCTGGACCAGCAGATCGGCCAGCTTCTGGACGGACTCGGGGTCGCCGGCGTTGCGGGTGGAGGCGCGGTAGTGCCCGGCCTGGGGGACGCGGGCCTTGTCCACCGGCACCTTGGCGTCCAGCACATCGCGCGGGATCTCCAGGAAGGAGGGGCCGGGGGCGCCGTGGAAGCACTCGCGGAAAGCCATGGAGACCATGTCGGCGGCGCGGGCGGTGTCCGGGACGGTGGCGGCGAACTTGGTGATCGGCGCCATCATGTCCACGTGCGGAAGGTCTTGGAGGGAGCCCATCTTGTGCTGGTTGTGGGCGCCCTGGCCGCCGATGAGCAGCATGGGTGACTCGGCGCGGAAGGCGTTGGCGACACCGGTGACCGCGTCGGTGGTGCCGGGGCCGGCGGTGACGACGGCGCAGCCGGGCTTGCCGGTGATCCGGGCGTAGCCGTCGGCGGCGTGGGCGGCGACCTGTTCGTGGCGGACATCGATGACATCGATGCCCTCGTCGACGCAGCCGTCGTAGATGTCGATGATGTGGCCGCCGCAGAGGGTGTAGATGACCTCGACGCCTTCTGCCTTGAGTGCTTTGGCGACCAAGTGCCCGCCGGATATGAGGTCCTGGCTGTCGTCGGGCATGGCGAATCGCGTCCCTTCGTAGGGGGTCGGTGCTGCCTCGCGGATGGATCGCTGGATTGCATACAGTCGACGTTATCCTGTATGAACTTTGTTATCCCACCATCGGCCGAGCGATGTCCAGGGGGCGTGCGCCACTCGTTGCATCCAGCGCTGGATCAAGCGCTGTTGACGGGCCATCAGGGAGCTGGCAATGGACCTGTACGAACATCAGGCACGGGAACTCCTCCATGACAACGGTGTCCTGGTGCCGAGAGCGGAGGTCGTGGACACGGCCGAAGCCGCCCGCGCGGCCGCCGAGCGACTCGGCGGACGCGTCGTCATCAAGGCCCAGGTGAAGACCGGCGGCCGGGGCAAGGCGGGCGGGGTGAAACTCGCCGGCGACCCGGCCGCGGCCGAGCTGACCGCACGCCGGATCCTCGGCATGGACATCAAGGGCCACACCGTCCACCGGGTGATGGTCGCCGAACCGGTCGAGGTCGAGCGGGAGCTGTACCTCGGCTTCACCCTGGACCGGGCCGCGGGCCGCTTCCTGGCCATCGCCTCCGCCGAGGGCGGTATGGAGATCGAGGAGGTCGCGGCGCGCCGCCCCGAGGCTGTGGCCCGGATCGCCGTCGACCCGGCCGAGGGGGTGACCGAGGCGAAGGCCGCCGAGATCGCCGTCGCCGGGGGACTGCCGCGCGAGACGACCGAGACCATCCGTCGGCTGTGGACCGTCCTGACCGCACACGACGCCCTCCTCGTCGAGGTCAACCCGCTAGTGGTGACCCGTAGCGGCGCGATCGTGGCCCTGGACGGAAAGGTCACCCTGGACGACAACGCCCGCTTCCGGCAGCCGTCATGGGACGACGCCGACGACCGCGCCCGGGACCCGCTGGAGGCCCGGGCCGCGGCCGCCGGGCTCGGCTATGTGAAGCTGGACGGCCAGGTGGGCGTGATCGGCAACGGCGCGGGGCTGGTGATGTCCACCCTGGACGTCGTCGCCGGCTGCGGCGCCCGCCCCGCCGACTTCCTCGACATCGGCGGCGGCGCCTCCGCCCAGGTGATGGCCGACGGGCTGTCCCTCGTCCTCGACGACCCGGACGTGCGCTCCGTCCTGGTCAATGTCTTCGGCGGCATCACCGCCTGTGACGCGGTGGCCGACGGCATCGTGCGCGCCCTGGACACCGTGACCCTCACCAAACCGCTGGTGGTCCGGCTCGACGGCAACAACGCCGCACGTGGCCGAGCCATCCTTGGCCAATTGGCTCATCCACTCGTCCACCAGGCCGACACTATGGACGGCGCCGCCGCGCGCGCCGCCGAACTCGCCGCGTCCGCCGCGTCCGACACATCCGCCGCGTCTGGCACATCCGCTGTGTCCGACACATCCGCCGTATAAGGGGGCTCCTCGATATGGCCATCTTCCTCACCAAGGACAGCAAGGTCATCGTCCAGGGCATGACCGGCGCGGAAGGCATGAAGCACACCCGGCGGATGCTCGCCGCGGGCACCGATGTCGTCGGCGGTGTCAATCCGCGCAAGGCCGGGACCCGGGTCGACATCGACGGCCGTACGGTGCCCGTCTTCGGCTCCGTACGCGAGGCCATGGACACCACCGGCGCCGATGTGAGCGTCCTCTTCGTCCCGCCGCCGCACGCCAAGGCCGCCGTCACCGAGGCCGCCGACGCCCGGATCCCGCTCGCCGTCGTCATCACCGAGGGCATCCCGGTCCATGACGCGGTCGCCTTCCAGGCGTACGCCCGGGCCCGCGCCACCAGGGTCATCGGCCCGAACTGCCCCGGGCTGATCTCCCCGGGCCAGTCCAACGCCGGGATCATCCCCGCCGACATCACCAAGCCGGGCCGGATCGGGCTGGTGTCCAAGTCCGGCACCCTCACCTACCAACTGATGTACGAGCTGCGCGACATCGGCTTCTCCACCTGCGTGGGCATCGGGGGCGACCCGGTCATCGGCACCACCCACATCGACGCCCTCGCCGCCTTCGAGGACGACCCCGACACCGACCTCATCGTGATGATCGGGGAGATCGGCGGCGACGCGGAGGAGCGGGCCGCGCGGTACATCGCCGACCACGTCACCAAACCGGTCGTCGGCTACATCGCGGGCTTCACCGCCCCCGAGGGCAAGACGATGGGCCACGCGGGCGCCATCGTCTCCGGCTCCTCGGGCACCGCCGCGGCCAAGAAGGCGGCGCTGGAGGCGGCGGGCGTGAGCGTCGGAGCGACCCCCACGGAGACCGCCGGGCTGGTATTGGCCCTTCTGGCCGAAACACCCGGCAACCTCGCGTGATGTGAGCCATACCCGATCCGCGATCGGGCCACGGTCACGCTCCGTGCCGCTACCTTGCTCCCCGTACGCACACCCGCGCCGTACGGGCGTCCCTGCCGTACGGCCCGCCACATCCCGCCCCGCCTGTGCAACGAGAGCGGAGATCACCGATGGCACCCACCCTCACCCTCAAGCCCGGAACCGCCTGGGGCGACGCCTGGCAGCGCTGCCTGGCCGTCGCCCCCGAGGCGTTCCAGGACGACCGAGTCCTCAACCTCTGGGACGGCACCTGGCACCGCGACGGCCGGGCCCTCCCCGCCACCACCCCCGTGGACGGCACCCCCATCGCGGGCCCGCCACGGCTGGACGCCACCACCGCCCACCAGGCCGTGCGCGCCTCCCTCGACCAGCACCGCCGCTGGCGCCACATCGCCCTCCCGGAGCGCCGGGCACGGGTGTCCGCCACCCTCGACGCGCTCTGCGAGCACCGCGAGCTGCTCGCCCTGCTCCTGGTCTGGGAGATCGGCAAGCCCTGGCGGCTGGCCCAGGCCGATGTGGACCGGGCCATCGACGGCGTCCGCTGGTACGTCGACGAGATCGACCGCATGGCCGAGGGCCGCACCCCGCTGCCCGGCCCGGTCTCCAACATCGCCAGCTGGAACTACCCGATGAGCGTCCTCGCCCACGCCATGCTCGTCCAGGCGCTGGCCGGCAACGCCGTCATCGCCAAGACGCCCACCGACGGCGGGCTGGCCTGCCTCACCCTCGCCTGCGCGCTCGCCGCCCGCGAGGGCATCCCGGTCACCCTCGTCAGCGGCAGCGGCGGTGAGCTCTCCGAGGCCCTGGTCCGCTCGCCCGAGATCGGCTGCGTCTCCTTCGTCGGCGGCCGCGACACCGGCGCCCGGGTCGCCACCGCCGTCGCCGACCTCGGCAAGCGCCACATCCTCGAGCAGGAGGGGCTCAACGCCTGGGGCATCTGGAACTTCACCGACTGGGACGCCCTCGCCCCGCTGATCCGCAAGACCTTCGACTACGGCAAGCAGCGCTGCACCGCCTATCCGCGCTTCGTCGTCCAGCGCTCGTCCTTCGACGCCTTCCTCTCCGTCTACCTCCCGGCGGTGCGCTCCATCCGCGTGGGTCACCCCCTCGCGGTGGAGAACCCCTCCGACCCCCTCCCCGACCTGGACTTCGGTCCCCTGATCAACGCGGCCAAGGCCAAGGAGCTCGCCGACCAGGTGTCCGAGGCCATCGACCGCGGCGCCGTCCCCCTCCACCGCGGCGACCTCGCCGACGGCCACTTCCTCCCCGGCCAGGACCTCTCCGCCTACGCGGCCCCCGTCACCCTCCTCAACCCGCCCTCGACCTCCCCGCTCCACCACGCCGAGCCCTTCGGCCCGGTCGACACCCTCGTCCTGGTCGACACCGAGGCCGAACTGCTCGCCGCCATGAACGCCAGCAACGGCGCCCTCGTCGCCACCCTCTCCTGCGACGACCCCGCCACCTACGACCGCCTGGCCCCCCAGATCCGCGCCTTCAAGACCGGCCACGGCAAGCCCCGCTCCCGCGGCGACCGCGACGAGCTCTTCGGCGGCTTCGGCGCCTCCTGGCGCGGCGCCTTCGTCGGCGGAGACCTCCTGGTCCGCGCCGTCACCGAGGCCCCGGGCCCCGAGCGCCTCCCCGGCAACTTCCCCGACTACCACCTGATGCCCGACTGACCACCCTCCGTGCCCACCCCCGCGTCCCCCCAGGTCGGCGCGGGGGCGGGCGCCCGCCATACGCAGGTGAAACGCACGCCGAAACCTTGGTATCGTGGTCCATGTCGCCGCGGCCGAGCCGCGGAGCACACCTGGTCCGGGTGGCGGAATGGCAGACGCGCTAGCTTGAGGTGCTAGTGCCCTTTATCGGGCGTGGGGGTTCAAGTCCCCCCTCGGACACGTTCTTACGTACACGGAAGAAGCGGGTTGTGACTCAACGGTCACAACCCGCTTCTTCATGTTGTAGGTGAGCGCGAGGCCGAAAGCCTGGTAGAGAGGAGCCTTGCGGTCGGCGGGGGCGGTGAGAAGCCGGTCGGTGAGATCACCGAGGTCTTTGATCATGCTGTGGATCTGTTCGTCGGTGAGGACGGTGCGCCGGGCTGCGCTGGCGGCGATGAGCTGTTCTTGTGCGGCGGCTTTGTCGGCTTCGGCCTGACTGATCCAGCTGGCCACGGTTGTGGGGTTGGCTCCGGCGTCGAGTGCCGCGCGGTATTGGTTCAGTCGCCGGTCGCAGTCGGCGATGGTGCGGCGGGCGGCCTCGAGACCGGGCAAGGGGGTGGCTGCTGTCTGCTGGGATCGCTGCATGGCCTGCAGCGTGCTCTTCAGCTGTCCGGGGGCAAAGGTCTGTGCGATCCACCGGTCGAGTTCCGGGAGAATGACGGCTTCCCGGATGTAGACGGTGAGCGGGTGGTCGAGGGGGCTGCTCTTGGCGTATTCGTACGGGTAGCGGCAGCGGTAGTGGGGGTGGCCGTGGTTGAAGGTGCCCTGCATCTTGCGGTCGCACAGGGAACAGCGGATGAGTCCGCGCAGGGCGTAGGCGCGTGGTGTGGTGCGGGGGCTGCGTTCTGCGGGGTGGTGTTGGCGGCGGTCGTGTCTCCTGGCTTGGGCGCGGGTGAAGGTGGTCTTGCTGACCAGGGGTTCGTGGACGGGTTGGGTAGACCAGATCCACTGTTCGGGGGTGTTCCAGGTCTGTTGGGTGCGGTGGCCCAGGGTGACATCGTCGATGTCGAGGAGGATTTCCTGTTTGCGTTGTTTGTTCCATACTTCGTGGCCGGTGTAGCGGGGGTTGGTGAGGATGGCGCGGACGGTGTTCTTGGACCAGGCGCGGCCGTCGCGGTGCGGATTGCGGGCGCGGTCGTGGGCTGAGGGGCAGGGGATGTTGTCGCGGGTCAGGCCTTCGGCGATGGCGTATAGGCCGGTTCCGCGAAGGTACTCGGTGAAAATGCGGACCACGATGGGCGCGGCTTGGGGGTCGGGTTCGAGACGGTGGAGGCGTTTGCCGTCGGCGGCCTTGGCCGGGTTGGGGTGTGGGCCGGCGTCGGCGAGCCGGTAGCCGCACGGGGGTCTGCCGCCGAGGAAGCGGCCTTCGATCTTGGCTTGAGAGCCCATGGCGGTGCGTACGCGGATCTTGACGCGATTACGTTCGCCTTTGCTCATGCCGCCGAAGACGGACATGACGAGATCGTGGGCCTCGTTGTCGGGATCGATCGGCCCGCCGATTTCCGGAACCAAAAGGGGGACGTTGAAATGGGTGAACAGGGGGAAGGTGTTGCCGAACTGGTTGCCGTAAAAGGTGCGCTGGGGTTCGCCGATCACGACCGCGTCGAAGCCGCGGTGGGGGTCACGCAGGGCTGTGAGGAGGGCGGCGGCCTGGGGGCGGCGTTTCCACGGCAGTGCGCGGGAGTGTCCGGCGTCGAAGTATTCGGCGACGATTTCGCCTCCGGCGGGTTCGATGAGAGCGCGGGCGCGGGTGAGCTGCCAGTTGCGGGAGGTCTCCGGGTCCTGGAGGTCCTCGGTGGAGCAGCGTCCGGCGAAGGCGAAACGGGGCATGGGCCGTCTTCCTTGGGATCGCTTGGTGTGCACGGTGGACGGTGGTCGTCCGTCGTACCTCTGGCTCGGCCCGGAGGGCCAGCCGTCCACCGTGTCTTCGCCCGGTCGTGGGTGGTCAGCCGCTGTGATGAACGGTGCGACGGTGTTGGTACTCGTCCTGGATGAAGGCCAGTACCGCTTTGGCGGCATGCGGGGTGAGCGGCACAGGACCGTCCGGGAGGATCACGGTCACCTCGGGCGGCTCATCCGCTTGCTGGACCTGGCGCACTGCTGCTGGGGAGCTCGGGGTGGTAGCGGCTGGTGTCATGGCTTCCCCGCTTCGTGTGTGCGTTCCTAGCCTTGTCTTCCGATGGGATCGGGGGTAGCGGCAGCGTTCGGTCCCGGCTTGCCGCTCGCGGCGGGCGCACAGCGGCCGGGAGGCGGCTGAGGGCTTCTCGGGGCGGGTGAAGATGAGGACGTCTTCGTGTTGTACGAGGTGGAGGGGGATTCCTTGGCGGCGGGCGTCGCGGACGTTCTTCAGCTGGAAGAACGAGGGACGGGCGACGAGCCGGCCGTTGCGGATGCCGGCGAGGAGAGCGACACAACGCTCCGTCGGGACGAGCCCGGCGGCTTGTCCGGTGGCCAGGACGGCCGAGGGCAGGTCGATGAGTTCGCCGTGGGTGACTCGCGGGAACCTCAACATCAATTGGCTCTGTTGTGCCTGGTCAATCGAACTCGTGAACGATCCGATGCATCGGTTCAAGGGGCTTGAGTACCAGAAGCTTGCGGTCATCGGCGCAAGCGGCGGCATCCTCCCGCGCGCCGCTCTCATCGAGAAGTACGCAACGACCGTCACGGTCCGGGCCACATGCGCCCTGCGGGGTGCATCAGGTGCGCCAACGGTACGTAGCCCAGGACAGTCCCGCCTGGTTTCCCTCGTCCGGCCCGTTTCTCAGGACGTGCGCCCGCTCTCCCAGCGGTCCCGGAACCAGGTCAGGGTTTCGGTGAGCAGCTTGCGGTTGTGGTCCTTCTCCAGCAGGGACAGCCGGAAGCTGGGCCGGAGTTCCAGCTTGCCTACCGGGATGTCGACGCCCTCCAGTTCGTTGAGGTGTTTGAGGAGTTCGGCTCGCAGGGCGCGGTCGGTGAAGGGCTCGCGCGCCGCGAGGTGCTGGAAGACCACCTCGGCCGTGCCGCCGCGCCCGCTGCCCGGGTAGAGCGTCAGCGGCCAGATGCCGTGTCCGGGTCCGCCTGCCTCTCCGAGTACGAGGAATGCGCTGGTGGTGACGTGTCCCGCGCCGTAACCGATCCAGCCGCCGAGTGCTTCCCAGCGAGCGAGGAGCGTGCGTACCGCCTCCACCGTTTCGGAGGAGTCGTCCGCCGTGAGCTGGCGGATGAACCGGTCTGCGCGTGTCTCCTCGCCCTGGCCGGCTGTCGCGGTGTCCTGTGTGGTGTCCTCGCCGTCCGTCTGGTCCTCGTCGGCGCCGGCGATCAGCAGGGCGAGATCGTCGGAGGTGAGGCGCTGTGCCGGGTCGGCGGCTCCGGAGATGGTGAAGCGGATGCCGTCGGCGGCCAGCCGGGCGCGGATGTCGCCGCCGGTGTCCTGGGGTGCCCAGCGGAAGCCGTCGGAGACCTTTCCGTCGGAGGTGAGCACCCGGTAGGCGTTGGCCACGCCGGGCGTGTTGGCCAGATGGGTGCCTACTGCCTGGGCGCCGGAGCCGAGGAACGCGGCGAGGTCGCCGTACGAGGTCCATGTGCCGTGCGGCAGCGCCGCGAGCGCCTGATGGGCCAGATGCCAGTCCCGGCTGCGCTCGGCTCGGCCGACTCCTCGCAGTGGGGCCGGCCACAGTCCGATCGCGCGCTCGGCGAGCTCGTCGGCGCGGGTCAGGATCTCCTTGGCTCCCCAGCGCTCGGTGGCGGCGATACGGCGGTTCATCTCCAGGTGGCTGCCCTGGAGCAGGCCCTGCTTGCGTTCGAAGGGGTGGTTGGACAGCTCCGAGTTGACCGCGGTGAGGGTCAGGTTCCCGAGGGTGTGCTGCAGGCGGGCGTGCAGGTCCTCCGTGCTCTCGGAGTCGGCGGCGTCCTCGCGTAGCATCTCCAGCCACTCGTCGCCGGGCGACTGCGGCATGACGTGCTCGATAGTGAGCTGGGCGGCCGCGAAGTCCACCGGTTCGGGATGCTCGTAGCTCTCCTCCAGCCGCTCCAGGACCATCCTGCGCTGATGCCAGCGCCCGTACTGGTAGAAGGGGGCCGCGCGGACCTTCTCGCGCAGTTCGTGGTCGTCGGGCCAGAAGCGGTTGTCCGCGGAGAGGAGCTGGTGCAGGCCCTGGTCGACCGGCACGTCGAGCGGGAGCTGGCCGGGCACGGCCTGGAAGATCCGGTTGAGGTTGTTCGTCGGCACTCGGCAGATCATCCGGCGGACCAGGAAGCTCTCGATGTACGACATGGCGCGGGCCGTGGCGGGGGAGTCAAGCTCCCCGCGCTCGCGCCGGTCGAGCAGCAGCATCAGCGCGGGGTAGGTGACCTGGGCCTGCCAGGCGTCCAGGCGGCGCAGGTGGGCGCGGACCGATGGGTCAGGCTCCTCCTCGGGGTGGAGCATCCGGTGGAAGAGGGCACCATGGCGGTGCAGTTCCTTGATGTACGCCTCGATCTCCGGCTCGCCCACCTCCCCGTGCTCGAATCGCTGCTGCTGGGCGGTGTACAGGTCTTGGCGGCGGACCCGGTCGTCCCCGTCGAGCACCAGCTGCAGCCACATCAGCTGCTCCAGCTCGTCGTTGCTCAAGCTGTCCTGCAGCGGCAGCCAGTAGGTCTCGTAGATGTGCTCCCCGCGGGTGGGCAGCCGCATGAAGAGGTAGTTGCGCAGCAGGTCGGCCTGGCTGAGCTTGAGTCCGGTGTTGTTGAGGGACTCGAAGATGCGGTGCACATTGTCGCCACGCTCGGCGGTCACCGCCACCAGCGTGAGCCGGGATGTGATGGCCTGCTCGATGCGGAACACGTCCTGCGGGGCCGCCGGATCGTCTGCCGCGACGAGCTTACGGCGGAAGAAGCCGTAAGCCGCCGCGACGCCGCCACCGGCGACCTGGTCCGTGACCGCACCGCGGATGTGCGCGGCGAACTGCGGCCGGTCGGCCTGGGTCGGCAGCAGCCGGAAGTGGTCGTTGCCGCTCTTGCGCTTGTTGATCAGGTATTCCTCATCGATGCGCTCGGCCTCCTCCGGCTGGGCCTCGGCGATATGGTCACGGATCGCGGCGAGGGCGAGGGCGAGCGTGGTCAGCCGCTGCTGACCATCGACGACGAGCCAGCGGGGGAACGTGGCCTCGTTCTGCGGGGACGGGGCGAGCACGACCGAACCGAGGAAGTGCGTGCTGGCTTTCCCTCCTGTTTCCAGCAGCTCGGCCTGTTCCAGGATGTCGCTCCACAGCTGCTTCAGATGCTTCTCCGTCCAGGAATACGTCCGCTGGTAGAGCGGCACCTGGAACTGCTGGGCGCGTCCCTGCACGAGGTCGGCTAACAGCGTCTCCTTGGCTTGCATAGTGGCCCCCCACTGGTGCTCGATGCGGTCGAAGCGTGCGGGGAAGACCCTATGGCCTCGCACCGACAGACGTGGAGTTCGAAGCAGCCGGGTGAGTGTGTGGTGGGCTGCCCGGGCGCTCGGCCGTCAGGTCAGCCCTGATCCACACACGCGTACACCACAGTGCCCCCGGCAGGTCCTTGGTTCCTGGTCAGGCGGAGCCGGAGTCGATGACCCGCTGGAGGAGTTCGGCCCCTGCTGCGTCGGTGTTTGCGATGGACTTGAGTTCCTCCACGTTGAGATAGCGGTAACTCTGCGGGACGGTGAAGGATGGGCACGCTCGGCGCAGCGTGGTGAGCGGCACGGGAGCGGGCAGTCTCCTCGGAGCATTGAGGAAGAGGGCCGACATTGCGCCAGCTCCGGCTGCGTACTGGTCGTACTCGCGCCGGGTGATTCCGGCTCGGGTGGCAACGTTTCCCCAGAGGCGGTCTGGTTCGGTGGTGGTGGTGGTGGCGATGCGGACCGTACCGACCAGTGCCATCTCGGGCGCGGAGGCATAGAGCACCAAGAACGCTCCCGGAAGGACAGCGACCCGACGCCGTCGCAGCTCGACGGTCTTGGTGCCGCTGAGAATCGCCGAGGCGAAGCGCGGATGGATCGACATCAGGACCACTTGTCTCGATGGCGGTGTCACGGTCTGATGTGCCCTTCCTCGTACACGGCGCGGAACAGTCGCGGGCCGATCCGAAAGATCGACCTCAGGGACAACTTATGCCCCTGCGTCTCGGCGAGGTGTTGGAGACGAGCCAAAGGCACCGCACGCGAGAATATTTGTGTATCGGAGAAGCGGAGGGCCATCGCACGGCCCTCATGGCGGTTCGCGATGTTCCTGACCTGTGTCCGGTCGAAGACTCCGAGGTGGCGGAAGCGGTCGTACAACGCGTCCGCTTCGTTGACCACAATCTCGTCGAGACGCGAACAGGCCACTACCGCGGAGATGGCGGTGCTTTTGTCCGTGCTGGCGTACCACAGTAAGCGGGCTGGTGCGGTTTCACCGTGGCGGGTCGGTGCCCGGTAGTAGACGTGCTCCCGGCTGATGCCGAGTTCGTCGGGCCGCGGGATCAGGGACTCTCGGAGGCCGAACAGCAAGTCGGCTGGACCTGGTTTGATCGGGACCAGGAACGATGGGAGGGATGAATCGATCAGTTTGGCCGGCCATAGCGTGCGTTCCACGGAGGCGGCGATGTACGCGGAGACCGGGGCCGGGATGGCCGGTGGGGCTACCGCGATGGTCTGCGCCGCGTGTTCGGCCGCTTCGACAACGTCCGCAGTATCGGCGCACACGTCGATGACCAGGCCACCCCATTCCTCGTCGCGTCGCGTGAATCCGTCGGAGTCGAGCGCCGAGCGCACCTGGTCGGATACCCCCGGATCCGTAACGCGCACCGCATGGCCGCCGCCGTCCCGGCAGTGTCGGCGGAGGGTGAAGACCAGTTGCCGGGCCAAGGTCGATTCCAGTCGGTGCGCGACGGTGCGTAAGACCCGGACCTCCAGGACTCGCTCGTCCGTGCGCCACGCGTACAGTGCGAGCGGCTGCCCTTCGGCGTCCGCGATGAGTACGCATCGCCCATCGCCGCGCGAGATGGCTGCCCGAAGGCGCGCCGCGAGGTGGGAGTCCACACCGGTGCCTTGCTGAATGCCGAACGAGGTGAGCAGACCGTCCTGCCACGAGGTCACGACCCGGGCCTCCAGAGACGTCCCCAGCAACCCGGGACTGTATCCCTGAGACTCGCGGAGGTTATGCACATTCGATACCACCGCCGCGGGCGGCAGCACCTGTAGCCGGCACTTTTCCCAGATCTCTTCCGCGAGCGAGGTGAGGATTTCGTCGGTGCTGACCAGGACGTGCGCCCCTGCTGCGGCGGCCTCGGCGGCATACCTGATCCGGTCAGCCGCAGCCCCATCGGGAAGGACGGCCGTGCGACGCTCGGCCACACCGGTCAAGTGCTCCATGTGCTGCCGCACGACTTCGTCGGAGATCGACGGACGGTGATAGCTGTGCGCTGCTCCCAGTGCCCTTTGCCGTTCGCTATCATCTGCGATCTTGTCGATGTCGTGCAGCAAGCGTGGAGTCACCACGATGAGGAGGAGATCGCTCAGCCACTCGGCGTGCAGCGCCTGCGCATCTTTCGCAGCCGCGGATTCAGGAGCGCCATGCATCCTGGTCATCACACCGCAGTCGACGGTCACGATGAGAGGAGCCTCATCAGCCTGCGAGGAGAAAAGATCCGGAAGCCCGTGGTCCTTCCACCACGTGGTGAGCACCGCGTGATCCGAGCCCCTGCCCAGCCGGTCCCTCAGTGGGACGAACCCGAGCTTCTCCCACATGCCATTGAGACCGTAGTCACGGCGGCAATTGAGCTTGATGCCCCGCCGATCGGCGTGCCGACGCGTGATCTCTTCCACGAGCCGCCGGGCTACCTTATGGCCGTTCCACTCCGGAGCGACACACAGGTGCGCCAAGCGGATCTCCTGACGGGGCAACCCGTACAACGCGTACCCGGCCAATTGCCGTCCTGCCATCGCCGCCAGCAGCGTCCCGGCGGCTGCGCTCTCCCGGAAGGCTTCGCGCGGTAAAAGGCCGAGCGTCTTGCGGTGCCGATCGCCTAGACCGATGACGGCGTCCAGTAGCTTGCCGTCGTTTACTCCGACCTGCACCAGGCGCAGCTGTGCCACGACGCCCCCTTCGTCGGCTTCTCCCCCAGGTCTTATTCTCCGGTGTCTGTCGCGTTCATCCAGAGACACTTCCCAGCCACCTGGCCGGATGTCACCTCACCGAATTGCCTGAACGGCTGAAGGCCGGTGCCCCTTGATTTCGGCAGCAGCGTGCTGCGTGGCCGATAGCCGCGGGCGCGCCACCCGAGTACGGCCAGTTCGGTATGAGGCCGTTCGGTGCTTGTGCGGCGGCCCGGTGAGCTGGATTCCGTGTCGGTGGTACGGCAACCGTTGCTGTGGGTCTCCACGGACGCGCTACGGGCCGAACCGCAACTGCCGGCCACCCTGCCGGGGGCGACGTACTGCGGGAGCGGGCCGCCGTGGTTCCGCTGATCCGGCAGCTGGCGGGGCCAGCCGATTGAGTCGGGAGAGAGGGCCGTGGTCTGGCGAAGACGGGGCGACCGCGCCTCGCCGATGCATTCTTTGAGTGGACCGGGCCCGGCTGGACCCTGCATACGGCGTGGGCTGGTAGTCGAGATCGGCAAGTCAGGCCCGGGCCCCGCCGTGTCGGCGATCCACTCCTTTCCGTGCCCGCCTCCTTCTCCTGGGCGGGCGAACTCGCCACTGCCGAACCCAAGAAAGCCGCTACCGGCTGCAGCATTCCACCCCCTTGCCGCACCTCCCCGACCAGTTGACTGGCCAGCAGTCGTCCCCCACTCCGATCCGAAGGACCGGGGAGAGCCCGGCCATCGCGTCGGGACTCCGCCCTGTCCGGGCAATGAAGTCGCCGCGCCCCCTCAACGGTTGATGATCAGCGACGCCCTCTCACCTAAATGGCAACGGCGAGGTTAAGAGGCAGAGATGTAGAACTCCTACGCCGCGCGTCACTACCGCAGCAGTGACGCGGCTTCCGGACTTGGACTTCGAGCTGAGATGAGGGGCTTACCGTCGCCGTCACCCCTGCTGCCATCCGAGTAAACGCCACAAGATCACAAGACTGCATTGAGTAAAGTTGTTGAAATTCCGACCATCGAGCCGCCATTGGACGGGGAACCGGCCATTCCATGCCTGCCCGCCTAACACTCCGTGTGGCAGCTCGCAGCCATCGGTGCAGATCAATCCAGGAGAGCATCCGAACAAGGCTTCGGGGTTGCGAGAGGGATCCCGCCACCCCAATTCAGGCGACCACTCGCCACACCAGAAAACCATCTATAGTCACCCCGTCGCAGTGCACGCGCGTTCGAAACTGTGAACGCCACGCAAGGCTGCAATCGATCTTCAAGGTTGGAGGAGCATGCGTAAAACGATTGGTGCGCTGAGCAGTGTGGTCGCCGCGCTTCTCGTCTCGGTAGCTGTCGCGCCGAGCGCCCAGGCGAACGGGAACGAGGAGAACATCATGAGCATGGAGGTCTGCAAGGACCCCTATGCCTCTAAATTCAAACTCCACCTCTACTACAACTCGGGACAGGGCGGAGCCTACAGAAACATCGGATACAGCGTGTACGACTTCAGCGCCGTAAAGATCGGCGGCAGTGATCCCACGGTCCACGTCATGAAATTCTGCTCACTCGGCGTCAGCAACCCATGGCCCGGCTCCGGGCAACGGCTTAAGAACAATGCTGCCTCCGGTGAGAACGAGCACTACAAGTACATGGCCCGGGTGTATTTCAACAGTGGCTACAAGGGCGCTCAGGACGTGATGGGCGCTGGGCAGCACATAGATCAGTTCAGGCACGTCAAAAACAACAACGCATCATTCCGCTGGACCTCCTGACGGTGGCGGAAGCAGAGGGGGGAAAGATGAGCGGATCCAAGAGGACCATCGCGAAGGTCACGGTTCCCGTTGTGGCAGCCGTAACGGTGGGCGCTGTGGCATACGCCGGGAACCTGGCAAACACTCCACCGAAGCATGACAGCACGTCATCGGCTAGTGCGGCGGACAGCGCCCACGCCTCGAAGGCGGAGGTGGGTGACCCGGGAAATCCGGCAACCTGGCGGCTACCGATCGAGGCATACCTGCCGGCGAAGGCAGACACCCGGCTCATCGCGGCCACCCGGGACAGTCTGATCGACGAGTGTATGAAAGCCGCGGGCTACGAGCAGTGGACGCCGGCCCCCGACCTTCCCGAGATAGGCGGCAAGACGCTCACCGACTGGCGGTACGGGATTCACGATGCCGGGCTGGCGGCCAAGCGCGGATACCACCCGGACGCGGCGGAACAGCGGGCATACGACGAGGCCCAGGAGGCCGGCGCGGTCGATGAGTCCGGTGCCGACGACACGACGCTCAAGGGGTGCGTCGCGCAGGCCGACGGGAAGGCTCCCTCGGCCCAGCCGGACGCTCTTGCCCAGCAGATCAGTGATGACTCCTACCTTGAGTCGATGAACGCGCCGAGCGTGGTCGACGCCTTCGCCAAATGGTCGTCGTGCATGAAGGCGCGGGGCTACTCGTACGCCAAGCCGATGGATGCAGGCGACGACTCGCGCTTCTCCGATCCGTACAACGTGACGGATGAGGAGATCGCCACAGCGAAGGCGGACGTGTCATGCAGAAGCACATACAACGTTGAGAAGGTCTGGTTCGACGCGGAGGTCGCTCTTCAGCAGACCGCCATCGCCAAGAACCAGGTGGCACTGGATGAGGCAAGGAAGACCATCAAGTCGGCCGTAGCCCAGGCGAAGTCCGTCAATGCCGTCCAGTAGACCTGTCACCGTGGAGTTGATGTGCGAAGACGATTAAGATCGACGGCCCTCGCCATGACCGCCGCGCTCGCCATGGGCGCGTCGCTCTTACAGACTCAGGCGGCCTGGGCGCAAGGAGGGGAATCCGGCGCCAAGGCTCCTTCGGATCCGCCGCGAGCCGTATCAGAGAAGAATGATCCTGCGTCGGTCTCGCCCGAAGACCGTACCCGCATCCTCGGCAACGGCTGGCAGAAGTCCGCGGACCGGACCTGGACCACCAGCGGTGACGCTGACGGTTTCCACATCCTGACGGCCGAGAAGAAGGACGGCTACGCGTGGCGGACGGCCGCGACCCTCGCCGAGCCGGGGTTCGACGCGGACGCATGGATCGGAAACGCGTGCGTGACCGCCTCGGGCAGGCGTGTCGTCGTGGTGTACGCGCCCCGCACCTTCACCAACAAGACGCAGCTCATGGCCCGCGGCGGCTTCACCGCGATCGTCGATCTGGAGACGGGAAAAGTCTCCAAACTCGGCCTGCAAGCCTCTCTCTCTTACTACAACCCCGGCTGCGGTACCGGGGAGACCGCGGTGCTCACGCAATCTGGCGGTGAGGACAGGGCGGCGACTCGGCTGGTGCGGGTCGACGCCGTGACTGGCAGAGTGGAGAAGCCTGTTGAGGTACCGGGCCAGCTGACCTCGGCCGTACCTGTGTCCGGTGGCGGGATCGCCGCAGCCGCGGCCGGGCAGGTAGTCGGCATCGGTGACCGGGGCAAACTCACTACCCTCGCCACCACCTCGGCGGTACCCTATCGGCTCACGCCCGATGCCGACGGCGGTGTGGTCTTCCTCGACAAGACCGCCAAGGGCACGGCGACAGTAAAGCGGATCGCCCCTGCACAGACACGCTCACCCGGCGCCAGGAACCGCGCCTCTGTGCTCGCAGAAGGACCGTTGACCAAAACGGGTATCACGCGCAGCGCTACGGGACAGGTGTTCGTCACCGGCGCCACCCGGCAGATGTCCAATCGACTTCCCTCTTCGGTGCGGCGTCTGGCATCAGCCTCCAAAGAGGCCCAGGTTTCAACGCGCGCCGAAGCTGTGGTGACAAGGACGGCATGGGCCGACGGTAAGAACTCCGGCAATCCGCGTCCCGATGCCGCCTCGGCCAGACCGGTTCGCGTAGCCCTCACGGTGCTCGATACAGGAAAGAAGCCGTCGTTCTCCGTGAACCCGGCGAGCACCACCGGTGCGCACGCGGGCGAGGGGAGGCAGCCGTCCCCCGCACTGCGGGCGCCGACCGGCACGGCACGGCACGGCCTGCGCGCCGCGTCGCCCAGCGACCCGGTCGAGAGCGAGAGCGAACGGACCTGCTCGGTACCGCGCAACGATCCGCGCAACCAGGCCATGCAGCCCAAGCCGCGGCAGGTCGAGTGGGCCGTTGACCAGCTCATCCAGGACAACCTCGACAACGCCATCCACCGACCGGCGAACTGGAAGAACCTGGGGATGCCGGCCTACTCTCCGGGCGACTACTTCACCCAGAGCGGCTTGGTAGGCGGCGGCCACGTTCCCGCACAGGTGATGCTCGGTGTCACCATGCAAGAGTCCAACATGTGGCAGGCATCCCGGATGGTGGTACCCGGTGTCACCGGCAATCCACTCATAGGCAACTTCTACGGTATCTCCTATGCCTCCAATGGCCAGCAGCCCGACCCGTGGGCCATCAACTGGAGTAAGGCCGACTGCGGATACGGCATCACCCAGGCGACCGACCGTATGCGTTTGTCCGGCAAGGAGAAGCCCGGCGAGGGTTCTTCCCTGCGGTACGACGTGCAGCGCGCCGTTGCTCTCGACTACACCGTGAACCTGGCGTACGGCCATCAGATCCTGACCGACAAGTGGAATGACACCCGTCTGGCCGGGCTCACCATCAATAACGGCGACGCCGCACGCCCGGAAAACTGGTTCTTCGCCCTCTGGGCGTACAACTCCGGTTTCCACCCACAGAGCGAGGCGAGCAAGCACGGTGGGGCATGGGGTGTGGGCTGGGGCAACAACCCGGCCAACCCGGAATGGGATGCAGGGCGCAGCCCGTTCCTGTCCTCAAGCCCCCGTGATGCCGCCCACCCGCAGGACTGGCCGTACGAGGAGAAGGTCCTGGGGTTCGCCGCCTACTCCTTCGACGCCCTGGAGTCGCCCGGGAAGACCGTTGCCGCGTTCAGGCCCGCATGGTGGACGAGCGACGGCTACCGGCAAAGTGTCAAGCCTCCGGAGGACCTGTTCTGCACGGTGGCGGACGACTCCTGTGACCCCTCCAAGATCAACGACGGAGCCGAGAACGAGCCCAACGCGGGGCCCTGCAAGATCGCTACCGGCAGCGATGACATCAAGTTCACCTGCTGGTGGCACAAGAAGGCTCAATGGAAGGACTGTTCCACCAGTTGCGGCAACGAGATCGTACGCTTCAACACCTCGTACCCTGAAGAAGCAGACGGCACCGCCTACCCGCCCAACTGCTCGGTGAACGCGACCGACAGCGGCAACGCGGCCCCGCCGAAGGCGCTTGTCATCGACGACACGGCTGATGGGACTGCTTCGGTTCGACCCAACTGCCCCCAGCCCAAGGCAAACGCCGGAAAGTTCACCTTTGCTTTCGCCGGTGACGGTTCGGGGCTGTATCCCTCGAAGATGGATCTTCATCAGCTGGGAGCCGGTTTCGGTGGCCACTTCTATCTTGGCCACACCAGAACGCCCGGCGACAAGGGCGGAAAGCTGAACGTCTCGGGCACCTGGCAGTTGAAGAGCGCCCAAACCGGCTGGCACCGTATCGCGGTCCATCTCCCCGACCATGGCGCATGGGCGCAACAGGCTCACTATGTCATCAATCTGGGTGACGGGACCACGAAGGATCGCTATATCAATCAGGGCCGTAAAGCAAACAACTGGGTTTCTCTGGGTGTCTACAAGCTCAATGGTCGAGCCAGCGTGACACTCAGCACCGAAACCGAGGACGGCACCGGGGATGACGACATCGCCTTCGACGCGGTCGCCTTTCAGCCACTCCCGGGAAAACCACGCGACATCGTCGCCGCCCTGGGCGATTCCTATTCCTCGGGTGAAGGCTCCGGTAACTACTACACCGAGACCGACGCCGACTATGGGAAAGACACGTGGAGTGCCTGTCGCCGCGGAAAGAACGCGTGGCCCCGAAAGATGAAGCTTCCCGGGCAATCCACTTCGGCTGGCGAACTCGCCGACGCCTGGTCCACGGACAGCGAACTAGGGTTCGTCGCCTGCTCGGGGGCATTCACCACGGATGTCGCCCAGCAAACGAGCGGCTACCTGGGCAGCAACGGAAAGGTGGTGAACCTGGATGGACAGTTCAGGGAAGCACCGCAAATCGACTCCGGTGTCCTCGACGAGAACACCACGATGGTCACCCTGTCCATCGGAGGAAATGATGCCGGATTCCCGCAGGTACTCAAAGCATGTGCGCTGACCGGCTGTCCTCCCGAAGAGGATATAAAGAAAAAGATCGATGCCGCTCAGTCAGGCGACCCGAACCGCAATATCATCGGCGTCGGCCCCTTGCTCGAGCTGATCCGCGCCAAGGCACCGAATGCCAAGATCATGGTCATGGGGTATCCGCAACTCTTCGGCAGCATCAGCCTCACCTGCGTGACCGGCGTGGGTACCACAGGGGCGCAGATCCTCAACCGCATGGCCGTCTACATGCAGCAGGCCGAAATGAAGACCGTGGAAAGCCTCGGCGACAAGAACATCGTCTATGTGAACCCCGACCGCAGCTTCGACGGAAAACGGGCCTGCGACGATCCCGAGGGAATCAACAAGCTCGTCAAGGCGCAGAACGGCGATGGGGACTTCAAGTGCCTCTCGACGGACAGCGGGTGCATCAGCAGGGAGAGCTATCACCCCAACAAGACCGGAACTTCCGCGTACGCTGACGCTATGCAGCAGGCGATCGGAAGTCTGCGCGAGGCGAACAACGCCCCGGACAGCAGGAGGCAACGCCCTTGAGGCGTGATCCCAGAAGGGGACGCACCGCACCGTGGGCCAAGGCCCTCGGTGCGGTGTGTGTCCTCGCACTCGTCGGCATCGTCAGCGTGTACATCGGGCAGAAAAGGACGGCGCACCACAACAAGCAGACGGCCATCAAGGCGTCCACCGACCTGGCCCATGCGTTCGGCCGCGCCATCCGGCAGAGCGGAAACAGACCGTTCCCCTCGTCCGCCCACGTTCACTTCACGCTGTGGCAGGTCTCGCGGACCGCGAACCTGGACTCCTACACAGTCCACGACACCGTAGCCGAGGTCGTGGCTGCCTTCACCTCTCCCTACGACGACGGCAACCCGATCGCGGGAGGACGCGGACAAGTCACTCGCTGCTACTCCTACACCATCACCCCCATGCGCGCCCTGGGCGCATCGGTAACGACACGCTCGCTGAAGGCTTGCCCCCGCCAGGGGCCAGACCTCAGGGAGCGGGAACTGGACACCGTCTACCGGAAGGCATTCAAGGCCCGGGAACACTTGGTGAGCGATGCCGGTGGCGGCGAGCTGACGTCCAGCGAGATAACACACGCCGTTGGCCCCCACGCCCTGGTCGAACGGCATCGGCCGAGTGTCAGTATCACCCAAAGGTTCACCAACACCCCGCTGGGCGACTCCCCTCAGGTCGCGGCATGCCTGCGATTCGACGTAACCCTGGCCCCGGGCCGACCGGGGGTGCTGTCGGCCCACGACGTGTCGGAAGCAGCTTGCCCTCCGCCGCGCAGCCGCCAAGGCGATGGTCTCCATCCCGATCGTGACCGCGACCGTTGACCGGTGTGGCGGCTTGCGCCAGCCTTGCGTCACCCGTGGTTGGAGCCACCCGAGAGCCGCTGCCATCGATATGGGCAAGGGCCTGGTGTCGGCACGGACCCCCGAGGTTCTCGTGGAAGAGCTCCACCCAGCTGCGGAACTGGCTGAAGCAGCACGAGATCGACGCGGGCCATGGGCCACGTTCCCTAGATCTCGGCCCTGTCCTCGGACCCGGCCTGGCGCACCACGGTGGCCAGGTCCTTGATCGAGCGGACGACCTGGGCGATCTCATCTCCGCCGCGCCCTCCTCGGCGTCCGTGCCAGTGCCCTCGGCGAGCTCGTCTGCCTGGTGCGCACGGGAGCGCGGAGGGGGACGCCAGGTGGTCAGGAGCAGGTCGCTGTGGCCGGCCAGGCCGGCACGGCGCGTGGCGGCGGCGTCGGGTGGGCTCTCGAGCACCATTCCATCCGGCACAGCGCCGTCACTTTTGGCGGCGGTGACATTGGCCCGGGCGATGGCCCGCCAGGTTGACCTGCGCTGCTTCCGGGTGAACCGGGCACCTGGCGAATGGATGTGGCCGCCGAAGCGCAGACGCCCGCCGGGCCGCGTCGCCGCAGGGGCATCGGCGACGCTCCACAGGCCGAGTGAGGTCACGAGGGCCGTTGACGGAGGCGTGAGGCGGATCACGTCTGCGGAGGCCAGATGGTCGAGGCTCGTGCGAATAGGTGCCGAGGGTGGGGCGACCTGTCGTTTCACGAGACTCGAAGCATCAGCCTGACCCATTGCGTGAAATGTGTGTACAGCTGTTAACGCGGTGTTTCCGAGGGAAGTTTGCGCCGCGCCGCCGGGCAATGGATACGATCACGGCATGGTTACGGCTTGGTTGCGCTCCGGCATGCTGCGGCCCCGCTCCACGGGACCGTTGCGTCTGCTGTGGCTGGCCGTGCTGGTGCTCGGCGTCCTGGTCACGCACGGCGCGAGCGCTGAGAGCGCCCAGGGGCACGCAACGGTCGGTGCGACCGCGCCCGCACACGGGTCCGCCGTGACGCAGGAAGGTCACACGAGCGGGGCCGGAGGAGGCGGCGCTGTCGCGAGCGCGTCGCCTGACGCTGCGGCGGCCGACGGCCAGCACGAGGGCGACGGCCCGCCCCACACGGCTGAAGGCTGCGTCTCCGGCCAGCCCCAGCAGGACCTGTATCTGGCCGCTCCAAGTCTGTCCACACGGGGCCGTGTGCCAACGACGCGCCCGTTTGCATGGGGGAAGCCCGGCCCCTTCCGGTCGAAGTCGACCGTTCCTTCGTTGACGGATTCGAGGGTCTCCGTGGTGCAGCAGGTCTAGATTCCGGCGTACCCGACTGGCCGCCGCTCTCCTGAGAGATGACGGCCCGCCCCGCGGGACGGGCCGGCCACGTGCGGTCAGTTCCGGCTCCCTGGACGCCCGTGGCCACACTTCCTCGTGTTGGTCGGACCGCTTCTCGGCGCCTGCCTGCTCGGATGCCTGCTGATCCCGATCCGCCGCTGCCTCCCCACGCCGTGGGAGCGGCGGCCGCTCCCCGGAGGAACCGTGCCGTTACACCCCCTTTGCCACGCTCACACCAGCCGCCCGGCTACGAGGGCTCGGCTGCTGGTCGTCGTTCTCGGAGTCTTGCTGCTGTGGGCGTCCGGCTGTTCTGCCCCGCACGCTGACGACAGCCACACGCAGGGCCGGGCCTCGGCCTCGGCTTCGGCCGATCTCCCCGCGCTCGCGTCGGCAGACACCGAGCGTGCGATGCCCCACGGACCGCATCCACACTCCGGTGCGCATTGCGCGCCCTACGCGGTCAGCCAAGTGCCTCCGCAGGCCCGGCAGTTGTTCACCGACACCGCGGCCCCGGCCGTCTTCGCCGGAGTCGCGGCGGGAGTGACTGCCGCCGTGGTCGGCCAGCAGTGGGTCGCTCGACACGGAGGAAGCAGACCCCGGATACGGCGCTCAGGCCGCTCCACCCTCGCCGTCGTCTGTCGGTGGCGGATCTAGACGGGCCTTCGCGGCCATCGACACCGGCCGCGCGTGCTGCCACCAGGTACCGAGGCGGATGCCTCTTCCTGGGCCGGACGGCGCGTCCGACGAAACCCCGTCACACCACCGATGAGAGCGGAAGATGCACCCGCAGACCACAACCAAGATCACACTTCCCGCCCGCTCGGCCCTGTCCGGGCTCGTGGGCGACACCCCGGTTCTCCGGATCTCCGATCCCCTCACCCCCGCTGACCGGGGGTTCTGGGCGAAGCTGGAGGGTTTCAACCCCGGCGGGATCAAGGACCGGCCTGGCCTGTACATGGTCGAGCGGGCCCGCGCCCGTGGTGATCTGCGCCCCGGCGCCAGGATCATCGAATCCACCAGCGGCACCCTCGGCCTGGGGCTGGCTTTGGCCGGCATGGTCTACGGCCACCCCGTCACCCTGGTCACCGACCCGGGTCTCGAGCGGTCCATGACCCAGCTGCTGACCACCTACGGAGCCCAGGTCGACGTCGTCCCCGAACCCCACCCCACCGGCGGCTGGCAACAGGCACGGCGCGAGCGAGTGGCTCAGCTCATGGCGCGGCACCCCGGCTCGTGGTGCCCCGACCAGTACAACAATCCCGACAACACCACCGCCTACACCCCGCTCGCGCTGGAGCTGGCCTCCGAACTGGGCCACATCGACGTGCTGGTGTGCAGCGTGGGTACCGGCGGCCACTCCGCCGGCGTCTCCCGGGTGTTGCAGGCCCTGTACCCGGAGCTGAAGCTCGTCGGCGTCGACACCATCGGGTCGACCATCTTCGGGCAGCCGGCCCGCACCCGGCTGATGCGCGGCCTGGGTTCGAGCATCTACCCCCGCAACGTCGCCTACGACAATTTCAGCGAGGTGCACTGGGTGGCGCCGGCCGATGCGGTGTGGACCTGCCGCCGGCTCGCCGCCTCCCACTACGCCACCGGCGGCTGGAGCGTCGGCGCGGTCGCCCTGGTGGCGGGCTGGCTGGCCCGTACCCTGCCTGCGGACACGAAGATCGCGGCGATCTTCCCCGACGGCCCGCAACGCTATCTCGGCACGGTCTACGACGACGACTACTGCGCCGCACACGGTCTGCTCGACTCCCCGCCGCCCGTCGAACCGGAGATGATCGGCCGCCTGGACGAGAAGGAAGTCAGCCGCTGGACCCGGTGTACCACCGTGGTCGACCCGCTCACCCTGTCCGGCCCGGCGCAGGAGCACGACGCTGCCGAGCTCGCTGAGTTCGACGCCCGGGAGGAGGGAGACCGGTGATGGACCGGCAGTCACGTTCTGGGGGGACCCTGGCGCAGATGCGTTCCTACCCGCGCAGCGTCCAGTTGTTGATGGTGAACCAGTTCTCCATCAACCTCGGCTTCTACATGCTGATGCCGTACTTGGCCGCGCACCTGTCCGGCACGGTCGGGCTGGCCGGCTGGGCCGTCGGACTCGTGCTCGGCATACGCAACTTCAGCCAGCAGGGGATGTTCCTGGTCGGCGGAACCCTGGCCGACCGGCTCGGCTACAAGCCGCTGATCATCGCCGGGCTGATGCTGCGCATCGTCGGCTTCGCGACCCTCGGACTGGTGGAGGCGCTGCCCGCGCTGCTCGCCGCATCCGCGGCGACCGGGCTGGCGGGTGCCCTGTTCAACCCGGCGGTGAGGGCCTATCTGGCGGCGGACGCCGGGGAGCGCAGGGTCGAAGCGTTCGGGCTGTTCAACATCTTCTACCAGGCCGGTATCCTGCTCGGCCCCCTGGTCGGCATGGTGCTCACCGGTGTCGACTTCCGCGTCGCCTGCCTGGTGTCGGCCGGGATCTTCGCGCTGCTGAGCATCGTGCAGCTCCGCAGTCTGCCCGCCCGCCGGGCACATGACGCACCGGCCACCAAGGGAAGCGGCCAACAGGACGGCGTGCTGTCCCAGTGGCGCACCATCGTGGCCAACCGGCCGTTCCTGCTGTTCTCGGTCGCCATGATCGGCTTCTACGTCATGCAGTTCCAGGTCTATCTCGCCCTGCCGCTGGAAGTGCGGCGCCTGGGCGGCGACGGAACGTCCGGGACAGCGGCGGTGGCGATGCTCTTCGCTGTCTCGGGCTTGAGCACGATCCTCTTCCAGACGAAGGTGACCGCGTGGTGCAAGGCCCGCATGGAGCCGGGCCGGGCCCTTGCCTGGGGCCTGCTCACCATGGGCGTGGCGTTCGTGCCCCTGCTGGTACCGACGGCCGTGCCCGTGCCGGAGGGCGGAGTGGGGCTGTGGCTGCTCGCGGCCGTGCCGCCCGCGCTCTCCGCTCTGCTCCTGGCGGTGGGGACGATGATCGCCTACCCGTTCGAGATGGACACCATCGTCCGGCTCTCCGGTGACCGCCTGGTCGCCACCCACTACGGGCTCTACAACACCATCTGCGGCGTCGGCATCACGCTCGGGAACCTGCTGACCGGGGCCTCTCTGGACGCCGCCCGCGCGGCCGGCGTCTCCGCGCTCCCGTGGATCGCGTTCTGCGCACTCGGCCTGGCCTGTGCCGCCGCCCTGTACGGACTGCACCGCACCGGCCGCCTCGCGCCGCCGGTACGCGAGACACAGCCTGAGTCGGTGTCCGCCTGACTCATGGTCCTGCGGCAGGGGGGACGAGCTTTCCTTCGTCCTCCCTGCCGGCCATGCGTCGAAGTCGCCGCCGTATGCGGCCGCCGGGGCGGCCGTTCCTCAACGAACCAGTAGGGATTGAAATCCACCGTGAGCTCGAAACCTGTCGTACTCCTGGCCGAAAAGCTGTCGCCCGCCACTGTCGGCGCCCTGGGCCCGGACTTCGAGATCCGACTCTGCGATGGCGCCGATCGGGCCGAACTCCTCCCCGCGATCGCGGATGTCGACGCGATCCTGGTGCGAAGCGCGACCAAGGTCGAC
Source organism: Streptomyces yongxingensis (assembly GCF_055597465.1). NCBI lineage: Bacteria > Bacillati > Actinomycetota > Actinomycetes > Kitasatosporales > Streptomycetaceae > Streptomyces > Streptomyces yongxingensis. The sequence continues at coordinate 2,912,385 of NZ_CM145717.1, read as the reverse complement.
GCGGAGGTCATCGCCGCCGCCAAGAAGCTGAAGGTCGTCGCCCGCGCCGGGGTCGGCCTCGACAACGTCGACGTCTCCGCCGCCACCAAGGCCGGCGTCATGGTCGTCAACGCTCCCACGTCCAACATCGTCACCGCCGCCGAGCTCGCCTGCGGCCTGCTCCTCGCCACCGCGCGGAACATTCCGCAGGCCAATACGGCGCTGAAGAACGGCGAGTGGAAGCGCAGCAAGTACACCGGCGTCGAGCTGAGCCAGAAGACCCTCGGTGTGGTCGGCCTCGGCCGCATCGGCGTGCTGGTCGCCCAGCGGATGTCCGCCTTCGACATGAAGGTCGTCGCCTACGACCCGTACGTCCAACCCGCGCGCGCCGCGCAGCTGGGCGTCAAGCTCCTCTCGCTCGACGAACTGCTGGAGGTCTCCGACTTCATCACGGTTCACCTTCCGAAGACGCCCGAGACCGTCGGCCTGATCGGCGACGAGGCGCTGCACAAGGTCAAGCCCGAGGTCCGGATCGTCAACGCCGCGCGCGGCGGGATCGTCGACGAGCAGGCACTGGCCAGCGCGCTCAAGGAGGGCCGCGTCGCCGCCGCGGGTCTGGACGTCTTCGCCCAGGAGCCGTGTACCGACTCCCCGCTCTTCGAGTTCGACAACGTCGTGGCCACCCCGCATCTGGGCGCCTCGACCGATGAGGCCCAGGAGAAGGCGGGCATCGCCGTCGCCACGTCGGTGCGGCTGGCGCTCGCGGGAGAGCTGGTCCCGGACGCGGTCAACGTCGAGGGCGGCGTCGTCGCCGAGGACGTCCGCCCCTGCGTACCGCTCGCCGCGAACCTCGGCCGGATCTTCACCGCCCTGGCCGGGGAGGTCGCGGTCCGGCTCGATGTCGAGGTGTACGGCGACATCACCCGGCACAACGTCAAGGTGCTGGAACTCTCCGCACTCAAGGGCGTCTTCGAGAGCGTCGTCGACCAGGCGGTTTCCTACGTCAACGCACCACTGCTCGCACAGGAACGCAGGGTCGATGTGCGCCACACCACCAGCTCGACGTCCCCCGACCACCACCATGTGGTGACCGTCCGCGGCACCCTGAACAGCGGTGAGCAGGTCACGGTCTCCGGCACCCTGACCGCCCCCAGGAACATCCAGAAGATCGTGTCCGTGGGTCAGCACACCATCGACCTCGCGGTCAGCGACCACATGATCTTCCTGCGGTACAAGGACCGGCCCGGCATCGTCGGCACCGTCGGCCACGTACTCGGCGAGTCGGGCTTCAACATCGCCGGCATGCAGGTCTCCCGGTCCGTGCCGGGCGGTGAGGCGCTCGCCGTCCTGAACGTCGACAGCAACGTCCCCGCCGACGTACTCAACGAAATCGCCCAGGAGACCGACGCCACCTTCGCCCGCACGGTCACCCTCGGCTGACCACATATCAAGGTCGTAGAACCCGAGCCGCTCACTGTTTCGGCGGTGGGCGGCTTGAGGCCGCACGCTTTATGCCAAGCCCGGCCTCATACCCAGGAGAGGCGTCCTTGGCCCGAGCCGTCGCGGTCGTGGTTCGAGCCGTTGCACCGGCACTGCGACCTCCCTCGGGGAGCGGACATGTGCGACGGCTTTCCGTCACCGTGGGCCTCGACGGTTCCCCGGAGAGCCTAGCCGCTGCGCACTGGGCGGCGGCTGAGGCCCTGCTACGCGGGCTCCCGCTGCGGCTGGTCCATGCATGCGCCCCGGCCGCACCCATACGAGAGGGCCTCTGGGAGGAGGAAGCGCATCGCGAAGGGGCGCAACGCCTCCTCCACGCTGCGGACAGCGAACTGCGCACGCTCTACCCGGGCCTGGAAATCACCAAGAGCCTGGTCGCGGAGGACGCCACCACCGCCCTCCTCACCGCCGCCCACCACGCCGAGATGCTGGTGCTCGGCTCGCGAGGTGTCGGCCCGGTCGAAGGCTTCTTCCTCGGCGACATTGGTCTGCATGTGCTGGCACGAGCCGACCGGCCCGTCGTCCTGGTCCGCGCCGGTCGGCAGCAGGACGGGCAGGCAGCCCGTGCTGAGGCCGCCGGAGTGGTCGTGGGACTGAGCCTGCGCCCGACGTGCGAGAAGGTACTGGAGTTCGCCTTCGGTGCTGTTCGGACTCGGCTGGACGCCGTGCATCGGTCCCACCCTCGCCGCGGTCCTCAGCATGTCCGCCACTACCGGCACCGCGGAACGCGGCGCCCTGCTCGCCTTCGTCTACAGCCTCGGCCTGCCCTCCCTGCTGGCAGCCCTCGCCTTCCGCCGGGCCCTGCGCGTCTTCGGCTTCGCCCGCCGCCATGCCCCCACCGTCATGCGCGTCGGCGGCGTCATGCTGATCATCGTCGGCATTCTGCAGGTCACTGGCGCATGGACCTACCTCATCGGCCAGCTGCGCTACTGGATCGCGGGCTACCAGCTGCCCCTGTGACGGTGGACACCAGACGTCCGGCGCGCGGGTCTGGGAATGCTTTGCCTCTCGGCGGACAGGAGTGATGACGGGTGAGGAAGGTGAAGGCCGATGGACGCGATTCTGCACGCGTTGTCGATCGCTGGGTCGATGACCTGGGAAATCACCTGGGCGCTGATTCTGGGCTTCACACTGTCCGCAGTCGTGCAGGCAGTCGTGCGCAGATCCGCGATCATCCGGCTGCTCGGTGATGACCGCCCCCGTACGCTGGCGCTCGCCGCCGGGCTGGGCGCTGCCTCTTCCTCCTGCTCGTACGCCGCGGTGGCGCTGGCCCGGTCCCTCTTCCGCAAGGGCGCGAACTTCACCGCCGCGATGGCCTTCGAGATCGCCTCGACGAACCTGGTGGTCGAACTCGGGGTGATCATGGCTCTGCTGATGGGCTGGCAGTTCACCGCTGCCGAATTCACCGGCGGACCGATCATGATCGCTGTGCTGGCGGTGCTCTTCCGGATGTTCCTCCGTGAACGCCTGCTGCACGGGGCGCGGGAGCAGGCCGAGCGCGGTATGGCCGGGTCCATGGAGGGGCACGCGGCGATGGACATGTCGGTGCGGCGCCAGGGGTCATTCACGCAACGGCTGTTCTCCCGTGACGGCTACACCTCGGTGGCGCACGTCTTCGTCATGGAATGGGCCGCGATCCTGCGGGACCTGGTGCTCGGCCTGCTCATCGCCGGTGCCATCGCCGCGTGGGTGCCGGACCCCTTCTGGCGCGCGTTCTTCTTCGAGGGCCACCCGCTCGCGGCGAAGCTGTGGGGCCCGCTGGTCGGACCGCTCGTGGCCATCGCGTCGTTCGTGTGCTCCATCGGCAATGTGCCGCTGGCGGTGGTTCTGTGGAAGGGAGGCATCAGTTTCGGCGGCGTGGTCGCGTTCATCTTCGCCGACCTGCTGATCCTGCCGATCCTGAACATCTACCGGAAGTACTACGGCCCGCGGATGACCGCCTTCCTGCTGGTCACCTTCTACGCCGCGACGGTCCTCGCCGGATACGTCGTGGAGTTCGCCTTCGGCGGGCTCGGCCTGATCCCCGATCAGGCCGACGCGAAGATCCCGATGGAAGGCGTGTCCTGGAACTACACGACCTGGCTCAACATCGCCTTCCTGCTCCTGGCCGCAGCCCTGGCCATACGGTTCCTGCGGACTGGCGGGGCGGCCATGCTCCGCATGATGGGCGGCTCACCACAGAGTGGCCATCCCGGCGAGGGCGAGCACGACGGCCACAGCGCCGACCCGCACTGACCATCCGGGCAGTTGTCCTGCACCGACATGCGGCGGCGTGGCCAGTTTCCTGTTCAGCTGACTACAAGACCTGCTGTGCCTGCCTACGGCGAGCTCACTCCCATGATGCTGAGGGCCTGGTCGCGCAAGGACTGTGCACCGCTGTCCTCCCGCGCGACGGCCGCACTCCAGATGAGGTAGGAAAGCCCACTTTCGGCGCGCTGTCGTGCGTCCGGCACCGGCCCGATCACCTTCTCCAGGCGGGCGGTGAGGCCGTCAGCCATCGGCACGAGCTTGGCCTCCCTCGCCACGAGTGCGAGCTCGGAGTCGGGCTGGCTCAGGCAGACGGCGATCAGGCGGCCGAGGCCGTTCGGCACGGCGTTGGCGATGCGCTCCAGGGCGGCATCCAAGTCGGCGAGCGGGTCGCCGCTCTCGACCTCCTCGTGCTGCGCCATGTCCGCCTGCAGAGCTGCCATGACCAGCTCCTTCTTGCCTGCCCAACGCCGATACAGAGCGCCGAGCCCGATCCCGGCCGACTCGGCCACGTCCTTCATCCGCAGCCCGTCGTATCCGCGCTCCTCCAGCAGGCCCAAGGCGTGTTCGAGGGCCAGGCGATCGATGTCTGAGCGGCGGGGCCGGCCGCGGGGCGAGTTCTGCATGCCATTATGGTAACGTCGATTATCGGAAACGATGATTCTCGGAAAGAGTGCTGATATGGCTTCCACGGACACGACCCGCGCACTCGTTCTGGGCGGGGGCGGCGTAACCGGCATGGGATGGGAGATCGGCGTGCTGGCCGGTCTGCTCGACGAGGGCGTCGACCTGCGCGACGCGGACACGGTGATCGGAACGTCCGCCGGCTCGTTCGTCGGCACGAACTACACCTCGGGCACGGACTGGGAGGCTCTCTACGCCGACCAGGCCCACGCCGGCGACCACGAGCCGGTCATGCGCACCGATCCCGATGTCTACGCGGGCTGGGCCGAGGCGTTCCGCGCCGGTGCGGGCGATTTTGAGGCCGTGGGGGCAGGATTCGGCCGGGTGGCCCGCAAGTTCGCCCCGGGCGTCGATACCGAAACCCGGCGTGGCGTGGTGCGGGCACGGCTGCGGACCGATCAGTGGCCGGCCAACATGCGCGTCGCGGTCACCGACGCCGACACGGGCCGCCTGGAACTGCTGGGCCCGGACTCGGGCGTCTCGATCGAGACCGCCACCGCGGCCAGTGGCGCCGTCCCCGGTATCTGGCCCAGCGTCTCGTTCAATGGCCATGAGTGGATCGACGCGGGCATGGTCTCCGCCGCCAATGCCACTCTCGCGGCGGGGCACGACCGCATCGTCGTCCTCGCTCCCATGTACGAGGGGTACGCGGGTATCCCCAGTGCCCAGGACGATGTCGACCGTCTCAATCGGGATGCGCGCGCTTTTCTGGCCGTCCCGAACGAGGACAGCCTCGAGGCGATCGGCCCCAACCCCTACGACTCCCACCGCGCGCAGGCCGCCGCCCAGGCGGGACGTCGCCAGGGCCGTGCCATTGCCGCCGGCATCAAGGCGTTGTGGGCCTGAATCACCGAGGCCGGCCACGTGGTGGTGGCGCCTTCCGTTCGATGCGAAGCCGCAGGCGGCGCACGCTGTCGCGCCGCCATGGCCCCGGCGTGGTCGCGCGCGCTGGGAGAAGGGACGTTTGATCATGCTTGAGCTGCCGCAGGACATAGCTGGACTTCAGGCCCTCTACCGGAGTGGAGAGGTGACCGTGAGCGAGATCGTGGCCGCTCACCTGGAGCGCATTGAGGCCCTGGACCCCCAGCTCAATTCCGTCGTCACGCTCAACCGCGCTGCGATGGACGATGCCGCGCGCCTCGACGCCGGCACGACACCACCTGGCACGCTCTTCGGCGTACCCGTGGTGATCAAGGACAACATCGACACCGCGGGGATCGCGACCGCCAGCGGCTCGGCCGCACTCGCCGCCCATGTGCCCGCAGCGGACGCGCACCTGGTGGTCCGGCTGCGTGAGGCGGGCGCGGTGATCCTCGCCAAGACGGCGCTGCCGGACTTCGCCATGTCCTGGCACGGTCACTCGTCCCGCTCTGGTGTCACCCGTAACCCCTACGATCTCTCCCGTGATCCCGGCGGCTCCAGCAGCGGCACTGGGGCAGCAGTAGCGGCCGGCCTGGCGATGGCCGGCGTGGGCACCGACACCGGCGGCTCGATCCGCGTCCCGGCCTCCTTCTGCGGCCTGGTCGGAATCCGGCCCACCGTCGGCCTGGTCAGCCGCCACGGCGTCACTGCGCTGGTTCGCGAGCAGGATTCTCCTGGACCGCTGGCCCGCTCGGTCGCCGACGCCGCCACCCTCCTCGATGCGATGACCGGCTGGGATCCCGACGATCCCTTCACCGCCCTGGCCGCCCTGCCCCCACACCGTCGAACAGCGCAAGACCCGCTGCCGCCCGAGGCTCTCAAGGGGGCCAGGATCGGTGTGCTGCGCCAGGTGTGCGCGACAGTGCCCGGTGACGATCCCGACGTTGCGCGGGTGGTTGAGGAGGGCCTCATCGCGATGCGTGAAGCAGGAGCGTCGCTGATCGATGTCGGGATTCCGCGCCTGTCCGACCTGTTGCACCAAACGTTCATGTACCTGCGCCAGTCCCGCCGCGATATCAACCACTCACTGACACGATCCGGTGCCCCCTTCACCGACATTGCCGAAATCGTCGCCACCGGACGGCCAAGGCCCACCGACGCCCTCCTCCGCGCCGTCGCCAAGAGCCCCGAAGATCCCCACCACGACGGCGCCTACGGCCGCGGCCTCGAACTGCGCACCCACCTACAGCACCAGATCGCCGGCCTCTTCGCCCAGCACAAGCTGAGCGCCCTGTGCTATCCGAGCGTCAGGATCCCCGCCCCCTCCCGCACCGACATCGACGACGGGGCCTTCGACACGAACGCCCCCCACTCACGGCCCATGCCCACCAACACGCTCTTGGCCGCCCAGGCCGCCTTCCCTGCCGTCACCACTCCCACAGGCTCGACCAGCGGCGGCCTGCCTGTCGGCATGGAACTCCTCGGCCTGCCCCACCGCGACCGCGACCTGATCGCGCTCGCCACCGACCTGGAACGCATCACCCCCGCCCGTACCTCCCCCACGCCGACCGCCGGCCTTGGAAGCACCGCATGACGCAAACCGAACCTGGTCTCATCGACGTACACGCCCACTTCTCGCCGCCGACCACCCCCAAGATGCGGCAAAGGATCCTGGAGGCGAGCCACGCCAACAACTTCCTCGTGCCCGAACCGTACGAGTGGAGCCTGGACGCCACCCTCGACTTCATGGACGAGACCGGCACCGCCCTGCAGATGCTCAGCAACGTTCCCGCCGGGCACCAGCTCCTGCATACGTCCAACGACTACGGGCTGGAGATCGTCGCCAAGCACCCCTCACGGTTCGGTCTGCTGGCCGCCCTGCCGACCGACGACGCACCCGCCGCACTCGAAGAGACCCGACGCGTGAACGGCGCCGACGGCTGGGCGATGACCACCGTCTACAACGGACGCTCGCTGGCCGAGCCTCACCTCGGCCCGCTGTGGGAACGCCTCGACAGCCAGCACGCCGTGGTCTTTGTCCACCCCAACGCCTACGCCCCCTCCACCGCGGGTCTGCCCACACCACTGATCGAAGTCGCTTTCGACACAGGACGCACCATCACCGGCATGCTCTACGCCGGCGTCTTCAACCGATACCCCAACATCACCTTCGTCATCGCCCACGCCGGGGCCACCGTCCCCCTGCTGGCCGGACGCCTCTCACTCCTCGGCGCGGAAGCCTGGGTGCCCAATCCGCGCGGCCTGACCACTCAGGACATCCAAACCGCCCTCAGCCGACTCTGGGTCGACACCGCGGCATCCGCGAGCGACCAGCAAATCGCGGCCGCAGCGACTGTGTTCGGCGACACCCACATCGTCTACGGCTCCGACTGGGGCGTCGCCTGCACCAACACCGCATCGGCCAAGCGCAACCTCCACGCCCTGCACACCACCCTGGCCATCACCCCCGATGCCCGCGCCGCAATCCCCACCCGCGCGACCAAGCTGTTCCCCGAAGCAGCACGCCGCGCCCAAAGCGCCTGGATGTCATAGGGCGGGTTCATCACCGGCGGACAGGCTGCATCGGCCAGAGGGCGTCCAGGGCCGGTCACTTGAGCAGCTTCGCGGTGCGCTCAGGATGGGCGGCGGTGACGTAACGCATGGCGGTCTGCTCGGTGATGCCGAACAGGCGCATCAGCCGGAGCGGGTCGGCGCTTTCGGCCGCTTCGTTGAGGATGCGGTCTTGTCTCAGGCCGCTCGGCGTCAGCCCGCGGGGAGGGCTCCACTCAGGAGGCCAATGCTGACGGCCGGGTGGTCGGGGTCGACCGCGGTCTTCTGGCTGACCAGCAGGTGGGGATTGGACGAGGCCGGCCAGCGCTGGTGGCGGTAGGTCGTCCAGTCGGCGGCGAGTTGGTGTGTGAGGTGGGGTCAGTTGCAGCAGTCGCAGCCGGGGTGGCAGCCACAGGCGTCCGTTCCGGTGCCGGCGGACGGGACCGCCGCGGCGGCCGGGGTCGCGCAGCAGCCCTTGCCCTGCCAGGCGTCGCGGCCTTCGTTGACGGCGATGGCGGCGATGACCAGCGCGGCGATGGGGTCGGCCCAGGACCAGCCGAGGGTGGCGTTGAGGACCAGCCCGGCCAGGAGTACGGCGGACAGGTAGGTGCACAGGAGCGTCTGCTTGGAGTCGGCGACCGCGGAGGCGGAGCCGAGTTCGCGGCCCGCGCGGCGCTGGGCGGCGGACAGGAACGGCATGACCGCGAGGGAGAGGGCGGCGATGACGATGCCGGGGATGGAGCGGTCGGCCTCGCCGGTGCCGGTCAGCGCGCGGACGGCGTCGACGGTGACGTACGCGGCGAGCGCGAAGAACGACACCGCGATGATCCGCAGCGTGGTCTTCTCCCTCGCCTCGCGCGCGGCGTGGTCGGCCGCGGAGAACTGCCAGGCGACCGCGGCGGCGGAGGAGACCTCGATGACGGAGTCGAGGCCGAAGCCGATCAGGGCGGTGGAGGAGGCGAGGGTGCCGGCGGTGATGGCGACGAGCGCCTCGATGACGTTGTAGGTGATCGTGGCCGCGACCAGCAGGCGTATCCGGCGGGTGAGCGCGTCGCGGCGGGCCGGGGAGGGACCGAGGGATATCGGGATCTCGGCGGTCATGGTCAGCAGCAGTCCTTCTCGTCGGCGTCCCGGCAGGTGCGGTCGGCCTCCACGGCCACCATGGCGGTGCGCAGGTCGTCCAGGGCGTGGCCGAGGCGTTCATCGGCGAGTTCGTAGCGGGTGCGACGGCCGTCGGGCGCGGCGACGACCAGCCCGCAGTCACGCAGGCACGCCAGGTGATTCGACAGCCGGGTACGGGAGACGCCGAGAGCGTCGGCGAGGTCTGCGGGGTAGGCGGGCGCGTCGCGAAGGGCGAGCAGGATGCGGCAGCGGATCGGGTCGGCGAGCGCCCGGCCGAACCGGGCCAGCACCTCGACGTCGGAGGCAAGAGTCAGCACACCACGACAGTACATAAAGTCTTGAATTCAGAGAATCCTGAATCATCGCAAGGGGTGGGGTGGACACCCCCCATCCAGCGATCAGGTCGGACCGAGAACCGCCCGCGGCGCCACTACGCGAGAAGGGAGAAAGGAAGCCGCCATGATGGGTTGGATGATGAGCGGCATGATGCTCTGGTTCGTCTTGAGTGTCGTCCTGCTTGTGCTCGTGATCGCCGCAGGCGTCGCCGCCGGGCGCGCGCTCGTGCGCGGCCGCCGGACCCGCGGGGAGACGTCGAGCATGGTGCCCGATGAGGCCAAGGAGATCCTGCGCCGCCGTTACGCGGCCCGCCAGATCGACGAGGACGACTACCTACGCCGGATGTCCGGGATCGAAAGCCGCTGACGAGATCACCCTGGCCTGCTGCTCCACTGCTCTGCGCATGCGCCTTGGGGCTCCTGCCTGCTACTCGCTCTCTGAACCTTGAAGAACCTGCCTCTGGGAGCGAAGTCGCCCGGCGGTTCGGCGACAGGTGGGCCGCCTACGGCGCCCGCACCCGGCCTTCTGGCCCCACCCGGTCCGCCACCGCACGACCGCCCGGCCTGTGCTCACCACCAGCAACCGGCCGCGCCAGGTGACCCCAGTTGGCCAGGGTGAACAACCCTCCCTTTGCGGCGCGGCGCCGCTAGCAGTTCCCCATAGGCCGCGTACAGGTAGGTCACACCCTTTCCCTGTTGCGTCCTCCAGGAGCCCGTCCGATGAACGTCTACCGCTTCCTGCCCCGAGGCGCCGCCATGACCGCCGCCCCAGTGGTCACGGCACTCGCCCTGGCTGCCTGCGGCAGCGGCGGCAGCAACTCTGCCAGCACACCGAACCCCACAACCTCCGCGTCGGCCTCAGCGCCCGCCGGACGACACAACCAGGCCGACGTCACCTTCGCCCAGCAGATGATCCCGCACCACCGCCAAGCCATCGCCATGGCCAAGAAAGAGAAACAGCGCGGCGCTTACGGCCCCGGCAAGAAGTTGGCCGCCGAGATCATCACCGAACAAACCGCAGAGATCATCCAGATGCGAAGGATGCTGGGCACCAGCTCACCGTCCGCGACAACACATTGATGTCCGCTGACTCCCCGGACCGGCGGAGAGACCATACACCGTGGTCCCCGCCCCTCCTCGCCTTTACCAGACCTGTCCCGGCCCGGCACCGTCTCCGCCAACGATTCGGCCGACCGCCGAGCGAGGCCAGGCCCGTCGTGGTCAAGCTGCTGACCTTCATCCACCGGGCCCGGCCGCCGAAACTCCGGGAACGACTCCCAGGAGCGGCGAAGCCCACTACAAGGCCCGTCCGGCCCGAAGCCATGGGTGGCTCCGGGCCGGATCACTTCCACCTGTACGGGCCCGCGGCTACCCGTCCTCGCCGTCGTCGGTCTCGTCCCCGCTGTGCGGGTCGCGCAGCTCCCGCGGGCTCTGGCCCGGCGGCCGGGTGAAGGCGTACCGGTGACCGCTTCGCTGGCGAGGCAGATCAGGGCGCCGATGACGTCGAAACGGCCGGGGCGGTAACGTCGGCGATCATTCCCCAGGTGATGGAACCGGCGACGAAGATCCCGCCGCAGGCGTCGCGCTCGGGCCCTACGGTGCGGTGACTACCTTCCTGAACGAAGACAACTTCGGGCGCGTCCTGGCCACGTCGGCCTTCGATGGTGTCGTGCGGGACGGCCCAAACATCAAGGGGCGTCGGCGGACAGCCCCTGTACCGATTTTCACGCCCGCGGGGCGTCACCGCAGGTGAACGGTCGACTCCTATAGTTCATCAAGCCGCTCTGGCGGGGTCGGGCTGGGCCTTGATCATCTGGTAGATCTCCCGAGCGGGACACCGTTTGAGGCAGCGGATGAGCTCGTTCTTCGTCTTGTCCTCGCTTGTGCGCCGGGCCACATAGTCGATGGTCGGCTGATGGAAGCGCATGCGGACGATGACGACCCGGTCGCGGAGTTCAGCTTGCGGTGTCCGCGGCGGTTGAGCCGGTGCCGGTCGGTCTTGCCGGAGGAGGCCGGGACGGGACAGACACCGGCGAGCTTGGCGAACGCTGAAGGCTTGCCCCCGCCAGGGGCCAGACCTCAGAAAGCGGGAACTGGACACCGTCTACCGGAAGGCTTTCAAGGCCCGGGAACAGTTGACCCGTACGGCGCCTTGCACCAGCCTCGGCGGTCGCCCGTGGGCGGAGTCGCCTGAGAAGCCCCAGGTCACAACCGAAATCTGAAATCTTTGACGAACCCGGTGCGGTTCAGCCCGCGGCTACGCCAGCATCAGCACCGTCGTGAGGGTCACGAGCCGTGGGGTATTGGTCCACATATCCCCTCGGGACACAGACCATATTCCCAACTTGTGCGGGTCGAGCGTTGCCTCGGCCCGCACAAGCTGTTTTCCGGGCTCGTAGATCAGCTTTGTCATTCGGCGCTGGCCGGCGACCTGGCGTGACCGGCTGCAGCGGTAGTACAGGCGGTCCTGGCTCTGCCGGCCTTGCACCCGCCGTCCGCGGATCCCGCAGTCAGCAGTCCGCGGAAGACGTGCGGGTGGCGGGTGCGCTTGCGCTCGCGGGGTTCTTGCCCGCCAGCATCTGCTCTGCTTGTTCCAGACCTGGTGGCCGGTGCAGCGGGGGTTGGACATGTTGATTCGGTCAGTCCGATGCCGAGTCATCCGCCGCGTTCGCCAGATAGGCCAGATTGACGTCAATTAGGTGATCAAGTGCTTCTCTGGCGGCGGTCAGACTGTCAATTGTGGATGAAAGGCGGGTTCGCTCCTGATTCATTGCGGTCAAGGCTTGCCGAGCTCTGTCCATGTTGGGTTCCGTCATGCAGGGGACCATCTGAGCGATGGTCCTGCTGGACATTCCGGCCGCTAGGAATATCTGAATCAGTGCCACCCGATTGACGTGGGCGTCGTCGTAGCACCGCTGACCGCTCGGGGACCTTGTGCTGACCAGCAAGCCCTGCTGCTCGTAGTAGCGCAGTGATCGACGGCTTGCTCCTGTCCGGGCGGACAGTTCACCGATCCGCATCTCGACTCCTCATGTGCGTTGGGTCACAGCGACTTGCCCTTGACATCGATGTGAGCGTTTAGGTTAACCCCATGGCTTGCGGCCCGCTGTCGGGGGTATCCGGTCGCCGACCTCTCGCATCCGCCGGCACGAAAGGAAAAATTCCGTGATCAAGTTCGTTTTCATGATCAACCGTATCGATGGAATGACCTTCGAGGAATTCGTTGAGCATCACCGGGACCGCCACGCTCCGTTGTTCACTTCAATTCCGGAAGCGCGGCAGTACGTGAAGAAATACACCGTCTCCCACCCGGTACCCGCTGAAAGCTACCCGAGTCCCGCTTACGACGGCCTCACTGAGATCTGGTTTGAAAGCTGGGCAGATCACGACGCCTTCTTCGCGTCCAAGAATTACAAGGAGTTGGTTAATCCGGACGAGAGTAAGTTCATCGATATGAATTCGGTGGCAGTGATGGTCACTGAAGAAAGGATTGTGATCTAGCCCTCGCTGGTCGAAGCGCTACTTCTCCCAGAACCACCCATGGACGTAACCCCGCCTCAATGCACGATCCACTGCTGGAGTAGCGCGTCTGTGGGGGCTGAGCAGGGTGCGGCTTGTCGGTGGCAGGCCGCCCGCGGCGAAGTCCTCGCAGAACCGGTCCAGTCCAACACCTCGTTGTCCCAGGAGCAGGGAGGCTCCCGGGACAGGACAGGCGGCCTGCCCTCGTGCCCACGGTCGACCGTCAACGCGCCATCGCGGATCTCCAGGTCCAGGTACTCTGCGTTTCCCGTCATCCCCAGCATGATCCTTAGCCCCCACGCAGGGTCCCGCCCCAGGCTGAGGCGGACGCGGACATCGGCGGCGGCGCTCACGCCGCCGAGTACGGACATCGTGTCCGGCTGCGTCGTGCAGACCTTCTGCCACGTGTTCGCGTGCAGCTCGGCCAACTCGCGAGCCGGCGCCTGGTGCGGGCTTCCGTCGGGCCGCAGGGTGATCTCCCGAGGGAGGGTCAGGGTTCCTGCCCAACCCGCCTCCTTGCTGCACGAGGAATCGCGGGCTTCCCACGACCAGCCCCACAGGAGCCATCGCCCCTCCGGAGCGCGCAACAGTGCGGGGGCATAGAAGTCCGGTCCGTGGTCGAAGCGGGCCGCGTCCTGGAACCGGAAGCCGCCCCTCTCTCGCCGGCCGGTCCACGCCACTACGTGGGACGGGCCCGTGCGCTGGTACCAGGCACTCGTCAGCCGGTTGTGGGCGCTGCGGCGGGATCGTTCCGGGTGGAGTGTCGCGGAGCGCCTTTTGGGAGCGGTGAAGAGAGTCATCGGACGGCGCGCTCCTCACGGCCAAGCCGGCGCTGGACCAAGGTGCCGACGAGAACGAACAGGAAGAAGACGACGGCGATGGCCCACGCCTGGCCGATCATGCGCCGGGTGTATCCGGTCTGGAGCAGTTGCAGCATCATCGTGCGAGTCGAGTCCGTCGGCCCGCCCGGGAACTGCGGCATCATGTACACCTGGTCGAAAAGCCGGAAGGCGAAGATCGCCGTCACGTTGATCACGAACACCAGGGTGTTGCGCAGGCCCGGCAGCGTGACATGGCGGAACTGGTGCCAGGCGTTCGCCCCGTCGACCCGGGCCGCCTCGTACAGCGAGGCGGGGATGGCCTGGAGACCGGCCAGGAAGATCACCATCTGGAACCCCACGCCCTGCCACACCGAGGTCAGGACGATCGCGGGCATCGCCCAACTGGTGCTGGACAGCCATCCTGGCTGGAGATGGCCGAAGGACTAGGTGCCCAGTACTCCGTTGACCAGACCGGAGTCGGGCAGGAGCAACGCCTTCCACACGACGGAGGCGACGGCCATCACGGTGACGGTGGGCAGGAAGTAGACCGTGCGGAAGAAGAGCCGCAGCGGCAGGCGCCGGTTGACCAGGACGGCCAGGGTCAGGGCGGCGGCTGTCTGTACGGGCACGACGACGACTGCGAAAAGAGTGTTGTTGCCGAAGGACCGCCAGAACTCCGGGTCGGTGAAGATGCGCCGGTAATCCTCCAGGCCGGTGAATTGCACCGGGAACGGTGAGGACAGCCGCTGGTTGGTGAAGGACAGGACCACGGCGGAGACGAACGGGAAGATGAGGAAGAGGGCGAGCAGGAGCGCTCGCCCCGACTGCCGGCAGTGTGGCTCCGGACGGCGTCTGGTCCGGAGACTCGGCTCTCGACGAGAGCGGCGTCCCCGTCCTGCTGTTCACCGCCGGCAACGACTCCCAGCGCCCCAACCAGGCGGTCGGCCTCGCCCGCCCCGTCGACCCGCTCGATCCGGACTTCGTGGAGTGGACGATGCACCCCACCCTCGTGATCAGCCAACGCGCCGACCTCGACGTCGGTGTGGGCCGCAAGGTCCGCTTCGGAGACTTCCGGGACCCTTTCGTCTGAAAGGAAGGAGACACCTGGCTCCAACTCGTGGGCTCCGGCGTCCAGAACTCCTCGGGCACCGATGTCGGAGGTACGGCTCTCCTCTACACCTCCAAGAACCTCACCGACTGGACGTACTCAGGGCCGCTGATGGTCGGGGACGTGGCCGCGTACCCCAGGACGGGCCAGGTGTGGGAACTGCCCACCTTCCTGCCGATCGGCGAGGACGCGCAGGGCCGCGAGCGTCGTGCACTGCTGATCAACCCGGCTTTCCCAGCAGGCCCCGGCGAGTACAGCAGCAAGTACGTCTTCTACTGGGTCGGCACCTGGGACGCCCAGACACACACCTGGACCCCCGACACCACGGAACCGAAGCTCCTCGACTACGGCGACCACTTCACCGGCCCCAGCGGAACAGTGGACGACAAGGGGCGCTCCCTGCTCTTCACCATCGCACAGGACCGGCGTTCGGAGCAGGCACACTACGACGCGGGCTGGGCACACAACGCCGGTCTACCGGTCGAACTCTCCATGCGCCCCGACGGAGACCTCAGCTTCAAACCGGTCGCCGAAGTCACCCGGCTCCACGTCGGCGCTCCACTGCTGACGATCGGCCAGAAGACGTCCATCGCCGACGCCAACGCCCTCCTCTCCCGCATCGAGGGAGACGTGCTGCACATCAAGGCGACGCTGGAGGCCGGTAGCGCCGACAGGTTCGGCCTCGATGTGCTGCGCAGCCCGCAGGGCGAGGAGAGGACCCGACTGTTCTTCGACACCGCCGTCTCACAACTGGGGGTGGACCGCACGCGGTCCGGGAACAACTCCAGTGCCCAGGGGGATCTGGGGATCCAGCGGGGCCCTTTGACGCTCACGAACGGCACGCTGTCCCTGGAGGTGTTCGTCGATCGCTCGATCATCGAGGCGTACACTCTGGGGTTTTGGGTCGAGCCCCCCTCGGACAGCAGCTATCGCCCACTGCCTTCATGGTGGTCGTCATCGTCCTCGTGGCCGTCTTCGGGTTCATCGTCATCGTCGTCCCGGGAAGGACTGGTCGTGCTGGGACTGGCTGACGGCTGTGGTGCGGTCGAGGCTTGCGGCGGGATGGGTTCGTTGGTGGTGGGGTCCGCGGGGGCGGTGATCGAGGCTTCTCCTCCCGCGGGTTGTGTGCCGCCGGTTGAGAAGGAGACGGTGTCGGTGACCATTGACATGGCGAGGAGCGAACCGGCGAGGACTACGGCGGCGACGGCCGCGGTGATGGCTGTGGCCTTGTGGTCGCCCAGGCGGTTCCAGAGGGATTCGTCCTTCGGCTCCGGGCGGTCGAGCTTGGTCTGTGGCTCTGTGGAGGTGCTGGTGGGCCACGCTTCCGCGATGTCGCGGGTGGTCCCGTGGGTGATGGCTCGGGCGTCATCGGGGTCGCCGGCCGGTGATGCGGTCTCACCGCTGGTCACGCTGATGATGGCCGTGTCGTCCAGATCATCGGGAGCGGAAGACCGGCCTCGGGCTTCAGGGTCGGGTGACACATCTCCTCCTGGAGGTCAGTAGGACGAGGGCTGTGCGGCAGGCTTGTGGAAGCGGGGAAAGGCGGCTGGGGAGAGAGCCACCGACTGCTGATGGCTTCGCCGGAGTCCTTGTGTGCCTGTTGTGGGCGCGGTGTGGGTCTTCCGGCGAGGTGGGGGAAACGTCGACCACTTTAGGTGCCCGTGGGGTAGGGCAGATACAGCGGTGATGCAGGGCATGGTTAAGGATTGGCCAACCTCCCCCGGGGGTCAGCCTGCGGTTCGGCCGGCGGTGGGCTCGTTGGGGAGGAGGGTGCCGGCCTCGCTGACGGGTGGGGCGGTGTGGTGTTGCTCGGCGGGTCGGGCTCGGCGGGCCCGTGCCGTGATCAGCGCGGACATGGTGACGGCGGACAGTGCGGAGACGGCGCCGCCGAGGATGAGGCTGTAGCGGGCGCCGAGGGTGTCGGAGACGAGGCCGACCAGGGGTGCTCCCAGGGGGGTGCCGCCGAGGAGGACGAGGAGGTAGACGGACAGGATGCGGCCCCGGAGGGCGGGGTCGGCGTGGAGTTGCGTCATGGCGTTGGCGGTGGTTGTCACGGTCACCGAGGCGAGGCCCGTGGGGATGAGGAGGGCCATGAAGGTGTCGTAGTCGGGCATGAGTCCGACGGCTGCTTCCAGGAGGCCGAAGACGACGGTGGACATCACCAGGCGGTGTGCGGTGGGCGGTTTGCGCCGGCCTGCGCCACGGACCGCGCCGATCAGGCTGCCCACGGCGTAGGCGGCGGACAGATAGCCGTAGGCGGCGGCGCCGGAGTTGAAGACGGTGATGGCGACCAGGGAGATGGTGACCTGGAAGTTCAGTCCAAAGGTGCCGACGAAGGCGACGACAGTGATCGGCAGTAGCAGGTCGGGAGTTGTTCTGATGGCGCGGAAGGCGTCGGCCAGGCGGGCGTTGCCGCGTTTGGGCCGGCGGGGGGCGTGCAGTTCGTCGGGGCGGATGGTGATCAGCCCGTAGAGCACGGCGAGGTAGGACGCGGCGTTGGCCAGGAACACCGGTCCGGTTCCGGCGGCGGCGACGGCCAGGCCCGCCACGGCGGGGCCGAGGATGCGGGCGACGTTGAACTGGGCGGAGTTCAGGCTGACCGCGTTGGCGAGGCGCTCTTTGCCGACCAGTTCGGAGACGAAGGCGTTGCGCGCCGGGGAGTCCAGGGCGGTCGCCGTGCCCAGGACGAAGGCCAGGACGTACACGCTCCCCACGTTCACCGCGCCTGTGATGGTGAGGACGCCCAGGAGCAGGGATTGCAGGCCCATGGCGGTCTGTGTGGTCAGCAGAAGGCGGCGTTTGGCGAAGCGGTCGGCGATGACGCCGCCTGAGAGCCCGAAGAGGGTCTGGGGCAGGAACTGCAGCGCGGTCAGAATCCCCACCGCGCCACCGCTGTTTCCGGTGAGCTGGAGGACCAGGAGGTCCTGAGCCGCACGCTGCATCCAGGTGCCGACGTTGGAGACGAGCTGTCCGGCCAGGTAGCGGCGGAAGTTGCGGGCGCCGAGCGTGGCTATGGCTTCGCTCGGGGCCCGCCGCCTGCCGCCCTTGCGGACGCGCCGGTGCTTGCCGCCCTTGTCGGGGGCGGCAAGCACCTCGCGCAGGGTGCGCGCCCTGTCGCTGCCGGGGAGGTGGCGGTGCATGGTCATGGTCTTCTACGCGGGGGAGGTGGTGGGCACCGGCGCGCGGTCCAGGTGATGGAAGGACGGGGCGGGATGCATGAGGAACTCGTGGTGGGAGATGTTCCAGGCGTAGGCGCCGGCCATGGCGAACGCGATCCGGTCACCGGCGCGCAGACGATCGACGGGGACGCGCTGTGCCAAAACATCCTTGGGGGTGCACAGTTGCCCGACCAGGGTGACGGGCTCGCTGTGAGCCTCCGGCCGGTCCCAGGCCCGGTTCCACGCATCGGCGGGGAGGATCCGGAACGGCTGGTCGTGCTGCTTGGTGGCAGGGGTGCGCAGATGGTGGGTTCCGCCGCGCAGGACGGCGAACGCCTGGCCGTGGCTGCGCTTGAGGTCGAGGACCTGGGTGACGTACCAGCCGCAGTAGACGGTGACCGAGCGGCCGGGTTCGATCCGCACGGTCAATCCGGGGTGGCGGGCCAGGAGCCGGCGCAGCCCGGCGCCGAAGGCAGGCCAGTCGAATTTCTGGTCCGGGCGGGCGTAGTCGACGCCCATGCCGCCGCCGATGTTGACCTCGGCCAGTTCGACGCGGTGGGCGTGTGCCCAGTCGCGGGCCCGGGAAAGGACGTCGTCGGCCAGGGCGAGGTGGGCGGTGGCGTCCAGGCCGCTGGCGAGGTGGACGTGGATGCCGCGCAGCCGGATCCGCCGCTCGGCGGCGATGATCGTCAGGCATCGGTCGAGGTCGGCCGGGTCCAGGCCGAAGGGGCTGGGCCGTCCTCCCATGGCGAGTGCCACCGGGCCGAGGGCGATGGGCAGGTTGACTCGCAGCAGGATGTCCACGGTGCGGTCAGCCAGCAGGGTGGTGAGCAGGCGCAGTTCCTGCTCGCTCTCGATGTGCAGCCGTTCCACACCCGTGTCCAGAGCCTGGGCGAGTTCACGGGGGGTTTTGCCGGGGCCGCCGAACGCGATCGGTGTGTCAGGGAAGAGCCCGCGAACGTGGCGTAGTTCTCCACCGGAGGCGACTTCGAAGCCGTCGACGTGGTCACCCAGCACGCTCAGCAGCCTGGGGTCGGAGTTGGCCTTGGCCGCGTACAGCAGTTCCACGCGCTTGGGCAGCGCGGCGCGGATGGCACGGGCGTGCTCGCGTAAGGCATGCAGGTCGTAGACGTAGGCGGGCAGGTTCTCGTCGGCCAGAGCGCCGATGTGGCGCACGACTTCGTCCCTCATCGGGTCGCCTCCGGGGTCGCGTCGCGGGTCACCTTGCGGGGGAAGCCGACGCCGAGCGGGCTCGGCAGGGGAACATACCCGGCGTGCCGGTCGGCCTGGCGGGACCAGCGCAGCAGAAGGTTGGCCTTGGCCGGGAGCGGTACGCCCGACAGCAGGGCGCGCAGCCGGGGCGGGTCGCCCGCGGAGCGCGCGTAGGTTTCGAGGTGGTCGTGGACCAGTCCCCACAGGGCGGGCTCGAGGGTGGGGTCGGTGTCGGCGAGAGCGGCGAGGACTTCGGCGGTGTGGTTGACCAGCAGGCAGTAGGCGACGCGGTTCCAGCCCCGTTCGGCGTCGTAGGTGAGCGGGCCGCGGACGTCCTCGGGCAGGTCGGTGAGCGCCTGGCGGTGGTGGTCGGGCAGGAGCTTGGTGCCTTCCAGGTCGCGGAAGAGCATCTGGGCCGGGGTGCCGTCGTCGCGGACTCCGACGAGAACGTTCTGGAGATGCGGTTCCAGGACCACGCCATGGGCGAAGTAGGCGGTCAGCACGGGCGGGAGCAGCAGGCCGAGGTAGGCGTCCCACCAGGCGAGGGCGTCGCCGGCGCCGCGGGCGAGCAGGTGGGAGACGTGGGCGGCGCTGGTGGGGTGTTCGTCCGCGACCGCGGCCGCGAGTAACGGAGTCACCCCTGGCTGGAGATGGCCGCGCAGGCCGGTCCGTACGATGACGCCGAAGCCCTCCAGCAGGGCGGTGTCGTCGCCGAGGGCGATGGTGCGGTAGCCGGGCTCGGCGAGCAGCGCGCACCCCGGGTGGTCGTCGCTGATCCGGCTGAAGAGCGGCCCCAGCAGGTGGTTGAGGGCGACGGCGCCGGACAGCTCGTAGTCGGCGTTCTTGCGTACGCAGTTGGTCAGGCGCACGTTCAGGCTGAACTTCAGGAACGTGTCGGCCTCCGGCTGGTACAGGGTGCGCACCGATGCGGTGGGCGCGAAATCGGGGCCGGCGGTGCCGGTGTCGACGATGTCCCCGGCGGCGATGGCCGCGCGCAGCCCGGGGTGGCCGCTCAGCAGCCGGTACTGCCAGGGGTGCACGGGAAGGGTGACGAAGCCGGGGCGGTCCGACGCCCGGTGCAGGGCGTCCAGCAGCTGCGGATCGCCTTCTTCGCGTACGAGGTGGCGGCGGACGGCCAGGTGGCGCAGCGGGAAGCGGGTGCCGGTCTCCGGACCGTATTCCAGCCAGTCCTCCGGCTCGCCGGTGCGGGCCTTGGGTGTGGGGTGGAAACGGTGGCCGAAGACCAGGGACTGCTCCGACTCCAGGTACGGGTCCGTCGGCGGAGTCCGGCCGGCACGCTGTTCCAGCACGGCACGCTGTTCCAGCACGGCGCGGATGGTCTCGCGGCTGTCGGTGACCTGCTCCAGGAATTCCTCATTGGTGACCCCGGTGCGCAGCTCCAGCTCGTCCTGGATGTAGCCGGCCAGCTCGCGCCAGCTCACGGTGGTCCAGGTGGTGCCGTCGTACCGCTGGACGGGGCCGGCGAACCGGTGCGCTCCGATCAGCGAGACGCGGCGCAGCGGAACGCGCAGCAGGATGTCGCGGCGGGGCAGCCGCAGCAGCAGGGTGTCCTGGTCGACGGTGACCTGGCGTTCGGGTGCTGACACCTCGCGGATGAGGCAGTTGAGCAGGGTGTGCGCGGTGACGTCGTCCGCGGCCAGGGCATGACGGCCGGTCGGCGCGGCGGACGTGGTGGTACTGGGGACGGGCATGCGGTGCGGCTCCAGTGCGTGCGTCGGGGCGAGGGGGTGTTGGGGGATCACGGGGGTCAGCAGGGGCGGGCCATCGGGTTGGGGACGGGGATCCACTGCGCCGTACCGGGGTTGTCGGCCAGCCGCATGGCGATGGTCGCCTTCAACGGCAGCGTGTCGCCGAAGAAGACCGCGGCGTCGCCGGTGGTGGAGGGCAGCTCGTCGTAGACGCGTCGGCCCACTTTCGCCACCGCCGCCCACAGGTCCTCGGGATCGGCGCCGCGGGTACGGGACAGGACGTCCACCAGTTCGCTGAAGACACCACTGAGCAGGCCCCCGAACAGCTTCGTGCGCAGGGCGTTCTCGTCGTCTCCGGCCCGGCTGCCGGCCAGTGGGGGCAGGGTGAAACCGTGTGCGGCCAGCCTGCCGGGGTGGATCCGGACCCCGTCCAGGTCGCGGTAGAGCACCCGTACCGGCCGCCCGTCCCGCAGGGCGACGAGGGTGTTCTGGCCGTGGGCCTCCAGCGCCACGCCCATCGACAGCAGCGTGAGGGCCGGGGGAAGGACGAGCCCGGCGAAGTCCGCCAGCCAGCGCACCGGGTCTCCTGCCACGACGGCGGCCCCGGTGGCGTGCACAGCGGTGAGCGGTACGGCGATCTCGCCGGGCCCGAGGTGGCGTTCGCTGGACTCGCGGACCATCGCCGCCAGGTTCGGCGACGGTTCACCGTTCACACGTACGGTGCCGCCCGCGAGTTCGCGCAGCACTCGCAGGCTCTCGCCGTACCCGGCCTTGTCCACGACCGCCGAGACCAATTCGGACAGCGGTGGGCCGTCGGCGACCTCGGCCGGGGAGATGGTGCGCCGGTAGTTGGTGACCTGCACATCCAGGGCCGTCTTGATGTGACAGCCCGGTAAGGCGTCCCGCGGCTGAAACGTCCGCATGGACAGCAGCGGCCGGGCCGCGATCGTACGGTCCGCCGTCACCGTCAGGTCGGTGTGACGAGCCGCGATGTGGTCGCGCTGCCAGGGGTGGAGCGGCATCAGGAACGTGTCGCCATCGCGCAGCTCGGGCGGCCAGTCCCCGGTGCCCTGCCAGCGGCTCGCGGGGACCGCGAGCAGGGCCAGCTCGACCCTCGGATGGTGTTCGGGCGCGTAGGCGAGCACCTCGGCCACGGACAGACCGGTGCGGGTACGGCAGCACGGGTGCTGCGGATGGCCGTCGATCACAGCCTGCTCGGCGTCGGCCGAATCGCCGATGGCCCGCGTGGTGGGGTCGGCGTTCGCGGCGCGGGCGAGGGCGAGGTTGGCCACGCTGTTGTCGAGTTCGGCGGCCAGCCGCTCCACTGACGCGGTGTGCCGCCCCAGTGCCCCGAGGAGACGGGCCGGTTCGGTGATCGGCCCGTCGGGGCCGGTCACGGTGAAGTCCTCCGGGACGGTGGCGAACCGGTCGGCGACGGATGACGGGGCGGTGAGCCGGGTTCCGTTCTCCAGGGTGATGACCACGGTGTCCGCCTCGTGCCGTCGGCCGGTGATACCCGGAACGGGGTCGCGGGAGAAGGCTCCCCAGAGTCGGCCGAGCACCGTCGCCCGGGCACCCGGGAGGTGAACGGTGAACGGCTCGATCAGGTCGGGGCGAATCAGCCGTAGTTCGTCGATCGTCGTTTGTGACATGGGCACCGTCCGGTTGAGCGGAGGAGAAAGGAGGGAGCCGGGGAAACCGTTGTGGTCGGCGCCGACACGCGGTGGTGATAACCGGGGAATTCCCGGAGAGGGGCTTCTTGTCCTGATGAGCGGCGCATACGAATTCCGCGGGTTTCCCGTGCTGTCATCGACATTACGGGAGGCGGGGTAAATGACGATCCAGTGCACACACAGCGGCGAAGCAAGAACCATCAAGCGTTTGAGTCGATCTGCCGTCTGCGGCGGAGGACCTGAAAGCCGGCGAGGGGTGTGTCAGGGCCGCTGACAGCCATGATGGCCGTTCGCCGTCCGCTGGGTGAGTAAACGAACCGGCGGTAGGCGTCGAAGATTCTTATCAGAGTCCTAACTCCACGCTGTCACAACGCTGGTCATGTGCTGTAGTGGCCGGTTCTAAGGTTTTGGCGTCAACAGACACCGAACCGCGGCGGTCGGCTCGCCAGTTCGGTAACGACCGCACGCCTTTCCTGGAGGACTTTATGAATGCCAAGATCCGCGCTCTTGTCGCCATCCCGGCCGTCGCCCTGATGTTCTCGCTCGCTGCCTGCGGCGGTTCGGACTCCAAGGATGACGCGAAGGACACGGCGGCCACTGTCTCCGCCCCGGCCGACGCCGGGGCGGCCGAGGGCGGCGCGGCCGGTGGCGAAGCCGGTGAGAAGAAGGAGCCGCCGCTGACCGGCGCCATCAAGGAAAAGGCCGAGAAGGCGGCCCTGGCCGCACACCCCGGCACCGTCCTGAAGTCGGAGGAGGACCAGGAGAACCCCGGTCTCTACGCGGTCGAGGTGCGGAAGTCCGACGGTACGGCCATAGAGGTCTACCTCGACAAGAGCTTCAAGGTGGTCAAGACCAAGGAGGAAGGCACCGAGGAGAACGAGGGCTGAAGCAGCTCGGGAGATCTCGCGGGCCGTCGGCCGACAGCTACCGGCTGACCGATCGACGGCCCCGCCCCGCCGTGTCCAACGGATCCCGTATCGCTGACATCCATTCGTGAGAGGTTCCGGTGATTTCGCCACCCGGCAGACCTGAAGTCTGTGAACCTGTCGACATGCGTGTCTTGCTCATCGAGGACGACGACCGAGTGGCCGGACCGGTGGTGGAAGGGCTGAACCGCTTCGGGTTCACCGTGCACCACGCCCGTACCGGCGCCGACGGACTGGCCGCCGACCCGTCAGAGATGGTGCTGCTGGACCTGGGACTGCCCGATATGGACGGCATCGACGTCTGCCGGGCCCTCAGACTCCGCTCGCACGTCCCCATCATCATGATCACTGCCAGGAGCGACGAGGTCGACCGGGTACTCGGCCTGGAACTCGGCGCGGATGACTACCTCTCGAAGCCGTTCGGCGTGAGAGAACTGGTCGCCCGCATCCGTGCCGTCACCCGGCGCGCCCGGCCCACCGCCCCAGAGGCCGACCAGGAGGCACCAGGCGCTGCGCACGGATCCGGGACGGGTGGGGCCGGCGGAGTCCAATGTCTGGGCCCGCTGATCATCGACCGTCGTGCCCGCCAGGTGACCCTCCACCAGGCGCCGGTGGCCCTGGCGCCCAAGGAGTTCGACCTGCTGGCCTACCTCGCGCAGGACCCCGGCGCTGTCTGCTCCCGCCAGCAGATCCTCGACACCGTCTGGGAACCCAACTACTTCGGCCCCACCAAAACCCTCGACGTCCACGTCGCCGCACTGCGCCGCAAACTGGGCGACTCCTCCTGGATCGACAACATCCGCGGCATCGGCTATCGCCTCACCCCGCCCCCGGAAGCGTCCGACCCCAGCTCTTCCGAGTACCTGGGAAACGCCCGATGACACGCCGCCTCCTCCTGAGCTACCTCAGCCTCATACTGCTGGTGCTGCTCTGCCTCGAAGTGCCGTTCGGCTACGTGTACGCCCGCGGGGAAACATCGAGGTTCGGCAACAGCGGCCAGCAGGGCGCGGTGATGCTCGCCGAGGTCTTGGAGGAGAAGGTCGAGGAGGAGGCGGCTTCCGACGTCCCGCAAGTGGTGGCCGGTTTCGCCGGCCGCACCAGCAGCCACGTGATCGTCGTCGACAGCACGGGGAAGGTGCTGACGGACTCCCGCAACACCGTCGCCACCGGCACGGACCTCTCCGGAGAGCCCGACATCGCCACCGCACTGCGCAACAGATCCACCACCGGCACCCGGCAGGACCCGGTCCTGGGCGGCGAGGCATTCGTCGCCACCATGCCGGGAAGCTCCGGCACCACGGTCCGCTGTGTCGTGCGCGTCACCTATCCTCTGGACGGGCTGACCGAGAAGATCCGTGACGCGTGGCTGGTGCTGATCGCCGTCGGGGTCGGTGTGCTGGCAACCGTCACGGTGATCGCCTTCGCCCTCTCCCGCTGGATCACCCGCCCGGTCAGGGCCCTGGAGCGTGCCACCACCCAACTCGCCAACGGCACCCTCACGGATCCGCCCGCCACCGACCTCGGCCCACCCGAGCTCCGGCAGCTCGCCTCCTCCTTCACCCACACCGCCTCCCGTCTGCAGCATCTGCTGCGCGCCCAGGAGGCGTTCGCCTCCGAAGCGTCCCACCAACTGAAGACGCCACTGACCTCACTGCGTCTGCGGCTGGAGAACTTCGAGCCTTACCTCGATCCCCGCGCCCAGGGCAGCCTCGACGAGGCCGTCGGCGAAGTGGAACGGCTCGGCCGCATGGTGCAAGGGCTGCTCGCCCTCGCACGGCTGGAGAACTCCGCCACCACCCCCGAACCCACCGACCTGGACACCGTCGTCGCCGACCGAGCGGCCATGTGGACCGCCTTCGCCGCCGAACACCTCGTCGACATCGCGGTCTCCGGCCCGCACATCGGCCAGGTGTGGGCGATCCCCGGCGCCCTGGAACAGATCATCGACAACCTGCTCTCCAACGCACTGCGGATCTCACCCCCCGGATCCGTCATCACCCTCGCGAAAACCCCGGTGGGCGAGGATCCCCGCGCCCCGGCGAACGTCGCACTGCACGTGATCGACCAAGGCCCCGGCATGAGCGAGAGCGAACGGCAACGCGCGTTCGACCGCTTCTGGCGCGCCGCGGACGCCTACCACGACGGCACCGGACTGGGCCTGCCCATAGTCCAGCAGCTCACCCGCGCCGCCGGCGGCGACGTCACCCTGGACGCCGCGCCCGGCGGCGGCCTGGACGCCGTCGTCCGCCTCAAACCCGCCGACACCCGCCGCCCACCGTCCGCCCGCCGCCCACGCACCGCCGCGCGCGCCCGGCACGATGCCACACCACCCGCGCGGATGGGCTGAGATCTCCGGGGCCACGGACGACGGGGCACTTGGCCCTGTCGGCCGGGCCCTGGCAGGAGCAACTAACTTGCGTGTCGTTCAACAAGTTAATACGATGCTCCTCATCCTGAGGGAGGTTTTTGATGATCGAGATGGATGAGCGGGCCCTCGATGCGCTGCTGGCCGAGGACCCCGGTGGCCCCGTGGTGATGCTGAACCTGCTGCGGTTCCGTCCGGACGGTGGCCGCGAGAGCTACCAGCGCTACATGGACGCGCTGGGCTCGGAGATCCACGGGCGGTACGGATTGCGGGTGGAGTACCTGGGGGACGGCGGCCGTGCCTTGGTCGCCGAAGACGGGCAGGCATGGGACACGGTGCTCCTGGTGCGCTATCCCAGCCGCCAGGCGTTCGCCGACATGGCCCGTGACCCCGACTATCGGGCGGTGGCCCATCTCCGAGCCGAGGCGCTGGTGGAATCGGTTCTGCAGCCAACCGTGCCGCTCCAGGGGGGAGTGATCTGATGCCCGCGGTCTTCGTGCACGGCAATCCCGAGACGGCGGCCGTCTGGGACCTCCTGCTCGCCGAACTGGAGGCCGCCGGCGCGGCTCCGGCCGGCCTGGTCCGGCTGTCCCCGCCCGGGTTCGGCGCGCCGCTGCCGGCCGGGTTCGGGGCGACCGTCGGGGAGTATCGCGACTGGCTGATCGGCGAGCTGACGCGCTTCGCCGAGCCCGTCGACCTGGTGGGCCACGACTGGGGCGGCGGACACGTCCTCAACGCGGTGATGAGCCGCCCGGACCTCGTACGCAGCTGGGCCAGCGACACGATCGCGGTCTACGAGCCCGACTACGTCTGGCATGAGCTCGCCCAGCGATGGCAGACACCGGGAGTCGGAGAGGCCGATGTGGCCGCACGCTTCGGCGCGCCCCTCGAGCGGCGGATCGCGACGCTCGTCGAGCGGGGGATGGGCGAGGCGGTGGCCGAGCGGGTCGCCCAGGGCCAGGACGAGGCGATGGGCCGGGCCGTGATCGCGCTCTACGGCTCCGCCACCCGACCGGTGATGGACGAACTCGGCCGGGACCTGGAGAACGCGGCCCGGCGGCCGGGGCTCGTGCTGCTCGCCACCGAGGACCACGTGGTCGGGACCGTCGAGCAGCGACGCCGCGCCGCGCGCCGGGCCGGTGCCCGGGTGGAGGTCCTCGACGGGCTGGGCCACTGGTGGATGACGCATGATCCGCGCCGCGGTGCCGAGGTTCTCACCCGCTTCTGGGCGTCGCTGGACCACGGGTAGCCGCACAGACGTGGATGCCGCGCATACGAGGGCACTGTCCGGCTTCCTGGCCACCGGCCGGGCGGAGCCCGCCCGGCCGGTGGATCAGTCTGCACGAAGTCTTTCGGCGTCGGGCGTCAGTGGCGTGGTGCCGGCCGTCTGCCCGGTGGCTGGGCGGGCTCGGGGAGGGCGGTGGGCGGTTCGAGGGGGCGGGTCTGCGGGGCGTCCTCGGCGAGGGTGATGACCTCGCCGCCGTGGCTGATCCGGACGGGGTCGCCCTGCCGCAACGCGTAGGTGACCTGCTGACGCGTGATGTCGACCCGCAGACAGCTCCGCCGGATCCGCAGCGAGAAGGCCAGCCGGTGGAGACTCTCGGGAAGCCGGGGCGCGAAGTACGGGACGTCCCCGTAGTCGCGCAGGCCGCCGAAACCGGCGACCAGCCCGATCCAGGTGCCTGCCAGCGAGGCGATGTGCAGGCCGTCGCGGGTGTTCTTCTCCAGGTCGGCCAGGTCCATCAGCGCGGCTTCGCCCAAGTAGTCGTAGGCGAGGCGCAGATGGCCCACTTCGGCGGCCATCACACACTGCACACAGGCCGACAGTGAGGAGTCCCGGACGGTCAGCGGCTCGTAGTAGGCGAAGTTCCGCGCCTTCTGGTCGCGTTCGAAGGCGTCACCGCACAGGAACATCGCCAGCACCAGGTCCGCCTGTTTGACCACCTGTTTCCGGTACAGGTCGAAGTACGGGAAGTGCAGCATCAGCGGATAGTGCTCGGGTGGCGTGCCCTTGAAGTCCCATACGTCGAGCGCGGTGTAGCCCGCCGACTGCTCGTGGAGGCCCAGCGCGTCGAGGTACGGCACGGACATCGCCTCGGCCGCGTCACGCCATGCGGCGGTCTCCGCATCGTCGACACCGAGCGCCGTGGCCTCCGCCGCGTGGCGGTCGGCCGCGTCGGCGGCGGCCCGTAGATTCGCCCGGGCCATGAGGTTGGTGTACGCGTTGTCGTTCGCGAGCGCGCTGTACTCGTCGGGGCCGGTGACGCCGTGGATGTGGAAGCGGCCCCCGGAGTCGTGATGGCCGAGGGAATGCCACAGCCGGGCCGTCTCCACCAGCAGTTCCACCCCGGTCCGCCGCTCGAAGTCGGTGTCGCCGGAGGCCCGGACGTAGCGCACGACGGCCGCGGCGATGTCCGCGTTGATGTGGAAGGCCGCGGTCCCGGCCGGCCAGTAGCCGGAGCACTCCGCGCCGTCGATCGTGCGCCACGGGAAGGCGGCGCCCCGCAGTCCGAGCTGCCGGGCGCGCTCCCGCGCCGCGGGCAGAGTGTTCTGCCGCCAGTGCAGGGCCTCGGCGACGCAGTTCGGCGAGGCGTAGGTGAGCAGTGGCAGCACGAACGCCTCGGTGTCCCAGAAGGCGTGTCCGTCGTAGCCGGAGCCGGTCAGGCCCTTGGCCGGGATCGCCCGCTGTTCGGCCCGGGTGCCCGCCTGCAGGACGTGGAAGAGGGCGAAGCGCACGGCCTGCTGGATCTCCGCGTCGCCGTCGACCTCGATGTCGGAGTGGCGCCAGAAGCCGTCGAGGAACTCGCGTTGCTGGTCGACCAGGCCCTGCCAGCCGGTGTTGCGCGCACCGCTGAGCGCGGCCTCGACCTGGTCCCGGACGGCCGGCAGCGAGCGGAATCCGGACCAGCCGTACGCGACGAACTTCTCGATCCGCAGCCGCTCGCCGGGGTCGAGCACGGCGGTGACGGTCACGCGGCCCACGTCATCGGTGCTCTCGCCGGAGGTACGGGTGGATCCGGGGCCCCGCACCACATGGTCGGCCGCGGCCGCGACCCGCTGCCCGCTCGCCGCCGTACGGTGCACCAGGCGCAGCCGCAGGTCGAGCGCGAAGTTCTCCTCGGGCAGCAGGCATGACTCCAGGGCGGCGCCGACCCGGGGATCGCCGCCGAGCGTGGGCAGTTGCTCATTGGCGACGAGCTCCGACTGCACGACCACGTTCGTCCGGTCGTCCAGCGGCTCCACCTCGTAGGCGACCGCGGCGATGGCGCGCTGGCTGAAGGAGATCATCCTGGTGGAGCGCACCCGGACCGTCTTGCCGACCGGCGAGGTCCACTCGCAGACGCGGTGGAGCAGTCCGGTGCGCAGATCGAGCACCCGCTCATGGGAGCGCAACCGCCCGTAGCGCAGGTCGAACGGTTCGTCGTCGACCAGCAGCCGGATGAGCTTGCCGTTGGTGACGTTGATGACCGTCTGGCCGGACTCGGGAAATCCGTAACCGCCCTCCGCGTACGGCAGCGGATGCTGCTCGTGCACACCGTTGAGATAGCTGCCGGGCAGGGCGTGCGGCTCGCCCTCGTCGAGGTTGCCGCGCCAGCCGACATGCCCGTTGGACACCGAGAAGACGGATTCGCTCTGGGCCAGTACGTCCAGGTTGAGCTCGGTCTCGCGCAGACACCACGGCTCGACGGCGTAGGCATGGTGGCTGATCACTTGCGACCCTCCAGCAGCTCGTAGAGGTCCGATGCCACGCCGCGCGCTGTGCCCGGGATGCCCAACTTCGCCGTATTGACGATTCTACCGGCGATCTCAGCCGCGCGCCGCGGCCGGCTGCCCCATGGCATCGAGCTCATCCCGGCTCCGGTCGAGGCACTGGGCGAGGCAGCGAGTGTGGGACAGCCCGAAGATTCCGTAGAGGAGCACACCCAGTCCCATCAGTGCCGGTACGAGCCAGAATCCGGCGCGGGGCTGCTCTCCGTAGAGCGTCACACCGAGACAGAAACTCACCGAGGCATCGCCCAGCGTCAAAGCGGGCTGTGAGCCGATGAGCGGGCCCCCTTGCATGGCCACGCCGAGCAGGAACAGCGAAAAGGCGCCAACGGCCGCGAAGCTGTACGTCTGCCATGCGGTGAAGAACGCCACGGCGCCCCGAGCGGAGAGAATGTTCATGGCCGACTTCACCAATGCCGCGGTGACGGCGTTTCCGATGGCCGCCGCCGCCGCGAGGGAGGCCGCCCGCGTCAGACCGGCGGGGCGCCGCAGACCGGTGAGCACGAGGGCGGCACCGATCCCTCCGGTGACCGCGAGCGCGGGCAGCCACCACATCCCGGGCACCTGTTCCCGCCCTCCGGTGGGGGCCAGCGAGAGGAGGACCAGAGCCAGTCCGGCGACGATGCAGGCCACGCAGAGCCATGCCTTCCGTGACAGCCCGACGTGAAAGACCATTCCTCCGATCACCAGGGCGAGGGGGAGTTCAAGAATGAAGACGGGTTGGACGGCGGCCAGTGATCCGGTGGCCAGAGCGAGCGCTTGAAAGAGGGCGGCGAAGATGACGCCGAGCATTCCGCCGAACCAGACGGGAGTGTGCATGAGGTCGCGGATCAGCCCGAGGCGCAATGACCGTGACGCGGGAACGGTGAGTGCCGCGCGCCGCTGCAATACCGTTCCGAGTGCGTTGCTGCCGGCCGCGAGCAGGGCGAACATGATCGACAGCAGAATTGTCACCATGGGACCACTCCCGGGCCCGCGCTTCTTCGTCGCGGTGCGCTCCCTGGGCCCTCCGGCCAGGTTACGCCCCCTGGGGGAGGGCGCGGATCGCGGGCGGCGATGGCCTCCGCCGACAACCGGCGGAGGCCAAGCGCCGTAGGGGCGCTGTGACAGGTCATGTCGTCCGTGACAAGCGCGGGCCGAGTTCCAGGGATTTCGGTTGGCCACAGGAGGATCCAATGGCGGTCATGAACTCCGGACGTTTGCCCTCGAGACGGGAGAGATGGTCGAGCAGAACACCCTCGCGCAAGGCCCATGGGCAGATGGTGAGTCGTTTCACCGCCATGACGTCCATGGCCGCCTCCGCGACGATGGCACCGGCCAGGCATTGATGCGCCCTGGAGGCAGAGATTCCGCGCAGCTTCGCTCGCTGCCCGTCCGTTTTGACCGCGAGCCGTGACACCCAGGGCACCAGCTCTTTTCGGCTGAGAGTGTGGACCGCGGGCAGACCGTTGCCGGGCCGCGGCGTTCCGGCGAGGCGGGCAAGCTGGGTGAACGTCCTGGACGTGGCGACGCAGGAGAGGGGTGCCGGCTGTGCGCGCAGTTCGGCAGTGCCCTGGCCGAGGACGGAGCGTACGTGCCGGCGCAACGCCTTGACGTCCCGCTTCTTCACCGGTGTGGCATCGGGCAGATGGTGGCGGGTGAGCCGGTCGGCTCCCAGCGGCAGGGAGATGGCGAGAGCGGGGTCCGCCCCGGTCCCGCAGGCGATCTCCAGGGAGCCACCGCCGATGTCGAGGAGCAGGATCCGCCCCGCCGACCAGCCGAACCAGCCGCGCACCGCCCTGAACGTCAGCCGTGCCTCGTCCTCGCCGCTCATGAAACCCACGCGGATACCGGTGGCGGCTTCGATCTCGTCGAGCACCGCGTCCCGGTTGGTCGCGTCCCGCACCGCCGAGGTGGCGAAGGGGATCAGGTGGTCGACGTGGTGGGCGGACGCGGCCGCGGCACTCGCGGTGACGGCGCCGACCAGGGACCGGATCGCCGCGCGCGGGATCACCCCCTGGCGATCGGTCGCGTCGGCCAGGCGGACCGGCTGTTTCCACGAGGTCACCGGCTCCGGGGGGCCACCGGGGAAAAGGTCGGCGATCTTGAGATGGACGGTACGGGATCCGATGTCGAGCACTCCACAGCGCATCCGTGATGAGTGCCCCACCTGACATATTCCAGACGTCGGATGATCGCCGCGCTGTCCGGAGATCCGGCGGTGTTCCGCGATGCCCGTTCCCGCTCCGGGGCCCGCTCCGCGGCTACTCCTCCGAGCTCGCTCCGCGCCGTGACCTCGGCGGTCCGCGGCGGTGGCTGGTGTCGCACCACGGGTAGCGCGCGCTGCGGCCGCACAGGCACACGGCCGCCGTGAAGCGGTCGGAGCGCACCACGCTGCCATCGGGCAGGGTGACCTCGACCGGCCCCTCGATCAGCATCGGGCCGTCGGTCCCCATCCGCACGCTCACCGCGTGATCACATCTGTCGTTCGGCACGGATCACCACCAGCTCTTCCTTCGTCTCGCCCGGGGCGATCAGCCCATGGGCCTCCAGCCAGGGGGCCTGCTCGCGCAGCACCGGCCCGAAGGGGATCGTGCGGCGGTTGGTCACGGCCGCCCGCAGCCCCGTCCCCGCCAACTCCTCCACCGTACGATCCGGGTCGCACAGCGCCGAGTGCACCAGGAGCAGCACACCGCCCGGACGCAGCAGCGGTGGCGCGTCGCGGCAGATCCGGTCGACCACCGCCCGCCCGTCGGCACCGGCCCGCCAGGCCACCCCACGGCCCCGGCGGATCCGCCGCCCCGCCACCGGCACATACGGCGGATTGGCCACGATGAGATCGAACCCGCGGTCGGCGACCGGTGTCAGCAGATCGCCCTGGAGGACACGCACCGGCAGCCCTTTGAGGCGGGCGCGCAGCCATGTGGCGCCCACGGCGAGCGGTGAGACATCGACCGCGGTCACCTGGGCCGCACCGCGCCTGGCCGCGACGAGGGCCAGGGCCCCGCTGCCGGTCCCCACGTCCAGCACCGCCGTGTCGGCCGTGATGTCCTCCCGCAGCAGGGCCTCGGCCAGCAGCCATGTGTCGTCCTGCGGCGCGTACACACCTGGAGGCGTCTTGAACACCATCAGTGGCGAGTACCCCCGGCGAGCCGTGCCGTGCGCGGGCGATGTGGTGCGCGTGCAGGACGCGGCCTCAGGAG
Source organism: Streptomyces yongxingensis (assembly GCF_055597465.1). Classification (NCBI taxonomy): domain Bacteria; kingdom Bacillati; phylum Actinomycetota; class Actinomycetes; order Kitasatosporales; family Streptomycetaceae; genus Streptomyces; species Streptomyces yongxingensis. The sequence continues at coordinate 2,879,669 of NZ_CM145717.1, read as the reverse complement.
AGGATGCGGCCTCAGGAGAGGACGTGGCCCGAGAAGAGTCACAGGCAGTCCCGGGGCAGCGTCTCGTTCCAGGTGCGCGAGAAGACCCGCCGGTCGCCCTCGTAGCCGTCCAGCGTGGCGTCCACGAAGAACTCCGTTTCGCTGGAGTGCAGCACCGTGCTCGTCACCACCCGCACATCCCAGTCGTCGCGGTGGAATCGCATGGTCCAGGTCGACTCGCCACCGACCGAGGTGAAGTCGTCCGCGACCGCCGTATAGCGCTCGTACGCCCGGCGGCCGACATCCAGCCCGATGTCGTCGAAGCGCAGGGTGCCCGCGTCCTTGACGATCTCCAGCTCGGACCGGTAGCCCACCAGGTCGCGCTTGACGTCCCAGCGCTCCTCGCGGGGGGTGATCGGGGTGGTGGCGGCGGGCGGCGTGCCCTCCGGCTCCCCGAACGGGCGCTGGGGCCGGTCCTCGCCCGCGGACGCCCGGCGCAGCGGCAGCGTGAGGGCGCTGCCGGCCTCGTGCACGGTCAGCAGCGCCGGCCGGGGCGGGGGCCAGGCGAGCGGCCAGTACGAGGTGGACAGCGACAGCCGGATGCGGTGGCCGGGCGGGAACGCCTGGGCCACGCCGTTGAGCCGCACCCGGGCGCGGCAGCGCCGGCCGGGCTCCAGGGGCTCGGGGTCGCCGATGGTCTCGCGGTGGGCGATGTTGAGCAGACCGTAGGTGACCCGGGTGGCGCGGCCGTCCGGAGCCACGTCGGAGAGCCGGGCGGCGACCAAGGCGACCGGTTCACTGGCCGACAGCTCCAGTTCGACGGAGGGGGAGCCGAGGATCTCGACCCGCTCGGTGAGCGGATCGGTCTGGAACACCAGCGAACCGCCGTCCTCCTCCCGCTGGTCGTACGGCAGGTCCGGAGGCGCGTTGTACGAGGCCCACTTGCCCGCGAACTGGCCGACCGACAGCGGCGATTGGACGGTCAGCGGCTCGCCCCGCGGCTCCTGGCCGGGAGGTGTGTCACCGGGGTCGGCGATGCGGTATCCGGTGAGCGGGTGCACCACCGGCTCGACGTTGGGGGAGGGCCACCGGGGCTCGGCGATCCAGCGGCCGGGCCGCTCCTCGTAGGCGGTGGACGGTGGCACGCTGTCCTGCATCCACGTCCACAGCATGGGCCCGTCCATGACGCCGTTGTCCACGCCCTTCAGCCAGTGGTCCCACCACCGCACCACCTCCTGGAGGTAGCCGATGGCCGGGCCCGGCTCGCCCAGGTGCGGGTACTTGTGCGACCACGGCCCGATCAGGCCCTTGCGCGGTACGTCCAGATTGCCGAGCAGCCGGGTCACGGCGTTGGAGTAGCCGTCCGCCCAGCCGCTGGAGGCCAGCACGGGGCACCGCACGGCCTGGTAGTCCTCGCACACCGAGGCATGCCGCCAGTAGTCGTCGCGGCGCTGGTGGCGCAGCCACTCCACGACCCAGGGGCGGGCGTTCTCCAGCCGCTCGTGCCACATCCCGCGCCAGCGCTCGCCGACCACCGCCGGGTCCGGCGGACAGGTGGCGTAGGCGAACATGGTGCCCGCCTCGGCGAGGTTGTCGGACAGCAGCGCACCGCCCATGTAGTGCATGTCATCGGCGTACCGGTCGTCGGTGAAGGAGGCGATGACGATGGCGCGCAGGCTCGGTGGCCGCCGCGCGGCCACCTGGAGGGCGGCGAAGGCGCCCCAGGAGATGCCCATCATGCCGGTGGCGCCGTCGCACCAGGGCTGGTCGGCCAGCCACGCCAGGATCTCCTCGGCGTCCGCCTGCTCCTGCCCCAGGTATTCGTCCGTCAGCACCCCCTCCGACTCGCCGGTGCCCCGCAGGTCGACGCGGACACACGCGTAGCCGTGACCGGCGATGTAGGGGTGGTGGATGGAGTCGCGCACGGAGGTCAGATCCCGTTTGCGGTAGGGGATGTACTCCAGCACCGCGGGCACCGGCTCCTCGTCCGAGGACGTGGGACGCCAGATGCGCGCCGACAGGCGAACGCCGTCGGACATGGGGATCGTGATGTGTTCCTCGTCCTTCGTGGCGCACGGCAGATTGCTCACGAGGCGCATAGGCCGACATGCTCCTTCCCTGGTGGCGGCCTTGGCGGGGCCTTGGTGGCCGCCCTGGTGACAGGGGTGCACGGGTTCCCACGGACGCGACCGGCACACCGGCGGTGTCCGTGGCGCCGGTCGCGTCCGCGGGCGGTCGGGGCTCAGCCGTGCCGCACCCGCGTCTCCTGCTCCGGTTCCGTCCGCTCCTCCCGCTGATCCCGCCGGGCGCCCGGGGCGGTGGCGTCGAAGAGGAGGTTCAGGGCGGCGACACAACGGTCGTACTTCTCGCGCAGGTCCTCCTCGCCGTCCCCGCCGGTGAAGATGTGGGCGAGTTCGAAGCTGTAGCTGTCCTGCTGCTCCATCTGCGACAGCCGCTGTCCCTCCTCGGGCACCACCTCGATCCGTACGCCCGGGATCTCCCGCTCGATGCGCTCGATCTCCTCGTCGACGGGGGTGTCATGGACCACACCGTCGGCGAACCACCGGTAGTACCACTTGGCGGCCATGGCGTAGGGGCCCTCGCGGTACGGCAGGGCGGGGTCCTCGCCGAGGGCGAGGCTGAGCATGCAGTGGTGGTTGGGCACCCCGTCGACGTAGGCGAAGAGCTCGGCGTGCGACTGGGAGTGCCGGGGGTTGATCTCCAGGAGATTGATCTCGTCCGTCGCGGCGTCGTAGAAGTACTCGATGCTGAACGTCGCCCCCTCCGTGCCGATCTGCCGCATCACCCGCCGCGAGACGTCATGCAGCCGCCGGATCACGGGCTCGGGCAGCGCGGAGGGGTACTGGTGGCGCAGAAAGGACGGGCTGTCGGGGTAGTCGATGGAGTCCAGCACGCCGTAGACGGTGACCTCGCCCTGGTGGACGTATCCCTCCACGGCGACCTGCACCCCGCTCAGCGCCTCCTCCGCGAGGCACACCTGACCGCCCACACCCGCCATCTCCGGCGGGAGCTCAAGCCGTTCGAGGACGGCGTCGAAGGGCTTGCCGACGCGGCCGATGCCCTCACGGATCCGGCTCACCGCCGTACGGAACTCCTCCTCGTCCTTGACGGAGAAGGCCAGCTCCGAGGAGTACGCGAGGGCGGGCTTGAGCCACATCGGGAAGCGGACGCCCTCCGGCGGCCGCGGGTCCCGCGCCTCCAGATCCACCCGGCCGAACCGCGGACACTCCTCGATCACCTTCCGCTGCTCCAGCCGGCTCCAGTACTTGTGCTCGCACTTGACCACCGACTCCAGGCTGGTGCTGCGCGTGCCGTAGCGCTCGCTGAGAATCGGCACGAGCGTGCTCACCGGGAAGTCCCAGTAGCCGACGATCGCGTCGATGCTGCCGTCAAAGGCATCCAGAACACCTTCCGCCTTCGCGATCAGATCCGCCACGGACACCTCGCCGCTCTGTAGATCCTCGACCGTGAGCAGGGGGTGGAACCGGTACCGCTCGGCACCGGGCCCGCTTTCCAGAATGGGCACATTGGCCTCGTCCAGGCCGATCACAAAGACGTTCTTCTCGTCCACGGGCGTGGTCCCTCCCTGCTCCGACATTGTCCGGCGTCCTGAGTACCCGCTCGCGGGCCGCCAATCCTGATGGGACATCCGACGCGGGTCAGAAGGGCGGCCACCGGAGCGGCGGCGGCCGGACCGGTGGCTGTCTTCGGGTCGCGTCTTCGTATGGGGGAGAGCTGTTACGGGGTGGTGGGTTCGTTTACGCTGTCGCTCGCCCGAACGGCGAGAGACGGGGTGACGGGGAGCATGTCCCGACCGGACCATGACCATGGTCGATTGGCGGTTCCACCCGTTGGGGCGGGGCGGCAACCGGGGTGGCCGACAACTCCGCCACCACACCGCCCCTTGGGGGCCGCCGATCCCGCCACGGCCGGGCCGTATCGGCTGGAGGCGGTGCTGGGCGCGGGGGGAATGGGCCGGGTCTACCTGGGGCGTACGCCGGCCGGCAGCGCGGTGGCGGTCAAGGTCGTCCACCGCGAATACGCGGGCGACGCGTCGTTCCGCAAGCGCTTCGAGCAGGAAGTGGCCGCGGCCCGGCGGGTCCAGGGTCTCTACACCGTGCCGGTGGTGGACGCGGATCTGCGGGCCGAAGAGCCCTGGCTGGCCACGGCGTACGTACCCGGGCCGTCCCTGCAGCACGCGGTCGCCGAGAGCGGGCCGCTGTCGGCCGACGCGGCGCTGGGGCTGATCGCCAGGGTGGCCGAGGCCCTGCAGTCCATCCACGCCGCCGATGTGATCCACCGTGACCTGAAACCCTCCAACATCATCCTCACCGCCGAGGGCCCCAAGGTCATCGACTTCGGTATCGCCCGGGCCGCGGATGTCACCGCGGTGACCGCCACCGGGATGCGCACCGGAACGCCCGCCTACATGGCACCCGAATACATCAGGGGGCAGGACGTCACCGAAGCCGGTGATGTGTTCGCCCTCGGCGTGATCGCCAGTTTCGCCGCCACCGGACGGCTCGCCTTCGGCGGTGGCTCCGACCACAGCGTCATCTACCGCATCCTGGAGCAGGCTCCGGACCTCGACGGCTGCCCCGAGCCTCTCCGGGCCATCGCCGCCCGCTGCCTGGAGAAGGCCCCGGAGCGGCGGCCGACCCCGGCCCAGGTCATCGAGTCGTGCCGCCGGGCCGACACGACGGGCATCGCCGACGCCCACACCCGCACCGTGGTGTCGCCGTCAGGGCCCGAGCGCGTGACACCCGGCCCGCGGGGCGCCCCGGGCTCGCTGGGCACTCCCGGCTCGCCCGACGCCGAGACGCGCACCTCACTGTCGCCGCGCGGTTCCGGGCCCGCCGCCCCCGTACCGGCGCCGCCCGCTCCGACCGCGCACGACCCGGCACGGGGCGCCGCGCCCGGCGGTCCCGCGACCCCACCGGACCCGGACACCTCGCCGAACCCGCCGGTCCCGGACCCGCTCACCACGCCCGCCCCGGGGCTGCCCGTCCTGCTCGGCGGAGTCGGGATCCTCGTCCTCGCCGTCGTCCTGATCGCCGTCTATCTCCCCGGCTCTTCCCCCGACCGCGGCCCCAGCCCCCCCTATCGCACGCTCGGACCCACAGCCTCCCTCGGCCCCACCGGGAAGGCCAGGACGGCCGAGGGGATGGCGTTCAGCCCGGATGGCAAGACGCTCGCCACCGGAAGCGACGAGGGCAAGGTGCGGCTGTGGAATGTCGCCGACCGCAAGCCAGGAGCCACCTTCACCCAGCGCGACAGCGTCGGCAATGACGGGTTCGCCAACCGCGACGTGGCGTTCAGCCCCAACGGCAAGCTTCTCGCCGCCACCAGTACGACCGGCTGGCTGACCATGTGGGACGTGGCCGAGCACCGGCAGATGCGCTTCCTCGACGGAGTCGAAGGCGGCGAGCAGGTGGCATTCAGCCCGGATGGCAGGCTGTTCGCCACCGGCAATGGGCCCGGCTCGGTGTTCTTGCGGGATATCAACAGTCGCAAGGACGAGCTGCTCGCCTACTACGATCAGGAGGCCAAAGTCACGGGCGTGGCCTTCAGCCCGGACGGCCGGACGTTGGCCTCCGCGGGCGACGACTCCGGCAGCAACCTCACCCCGAAACACTCGGTGCGGCTGTGGGACGTGGCACACCGCGATCCGGAACCTTACGGCCAGGGCGATCCGCGGGTCACCATCTCGCCCGCGCAAGGAGTCCTGAGCCTGGCCTTCAGCCCGGACGGCAAGACCCTCGCCACCGGCAGCTACGACGGCAAGGTGCGGCTGTGGGATGTGAAGACGGGCCGTCAGCGAGCCACCCTCGGCGACTCCCTTGTCGCGTCGGAGGTCCACCACCTGGCGTTCAGCCCGGACGGCAAGACGCTCGCCACCCCCTCCGAATACGGACTGTTGCTGTGGAACGTGGCCACCCGTAAACCACGCGCCATCCTGTCGGCCGGCGCGGAGGGGAAGGCCAACGAGATCCAGGAGGTGGTCTTCAGCCGGGACGGCCGGCTCATCGCGGGCAACGACAGCGAGCACCGCAGGGCGTACCTGTGGAAGAACCCGTACCGGGTGCGCTAGGGGCTGTCCGATCGTGACGCCTGCGGCGGGCCACGCGGCGGAGCCGCATATCGTCGCCGTGGCGGTTGACCCTGACGCAGGGGCAGCCTCGCAGCATGGTCGGCATGACGACGACGCAGCACTTCACGGTCCACCACGACGGTGTCACGATCCCGGTGTCCCGCGGCGGCCGGGGACGACCGCTGGTCCTGTGCCCCGGCCTCAACTCCACCCGGGCCGACCTGCGCGAGCTGATCGAGCTCCTGCGGCGCGACCACGACGTGGTGACCTTCGACCTCCGGGGCCATGGCCTCGCCTCCGCCGCCGACCGGTACTGCTTCGACGCGTTCCGGAGCGATCTCTTCGCCGTGCTGGCGGAGTCGGGACGCCTCGGTCTGCCCTCGCCGCCCGTGCTCGTGGGCTACTCGCTGGGCGCGGACCTGGCCGTGCACTACGCCTCGGAGTGCCCTGACGCCGTCGCCGGGCTGGTTCTCATCGACGGGGCGAACCCGCTGCCCGAACCGTTCATCACCGACGCCGACCTGCCGGAGTTCCGCGCGATGGCGGAGGACCCGGCCATGTGGCGGGAGATCGAGCGGGCCAGGGGCACCGCGCGTCAGGTGCTGCTCAGCCCTCGGGACATCCTCGATCTGCAGGTGGAGATGGATGTGGTGCGGGCCGGAATCCTCGACCGGTACCGGAAGATCGACCGTCCGATCCACATGATCATGTCGGCCGCGATCGCCGGCGACAGCACCGAAGGGCGTGCGCCCCGGCACAACCGGCTCTGGCGCGCGGGCATCGACCGGCTCGTGCGCGAACGGCCGGACACCTCCGCGACCTGGCTCGACACCGGCCACCGGCTGGTCTTCACCCACGCCCGGGAGATCGCGCAGATCATCCGGCGCCACCCGGCCGACGGGCCGACCTCGTGAGCGATGTGAGCGATGTGGGCGATGTGGGCGACTCCCAGGAGACAGGAGACAGGAGACTGGTCCGATGCTGACCATCGGCGAGCTGGCGTCGTACGCCGGAGTGACGGTGCGCGCGGTGCGGCACTACCACGCCAAGGGGCTGCTCCCGGAGCCGGAGCGGGACCGCTCCGGCTATCGGCGGTACGGCGCCGACGCCGTCGTCGAGCTGATCAGGATCCGGACCCTCGCCGAGGCCGGGGTTCCGCTGGCGCGCGTACGGGAGCTGCTCCGGGCCGGTGAGGAGGAGTTCGCGGCGGCGGTCGAGGAGATCGACCAGCGGCTGCGGGCGGAGATCCGGGACCGGCAGCGGCACCGTGAGCGGATCGCCCGCCTGGCCGCCGGGGACGGCCTGGCGCTGCCCCCGGAGGTGGTCGAGTTCCTCGACCGGCTGCGGGCGCTCGGGGTCGACGAGCGGATCGTCCAGGTGGAACGCGACGGCTGGATCCCGCTGGCCGCGCACGCACCCGAGCGGGTCCCGGAGTGGATGGCACGCAAGCGGGAGCAGATCGCCGACCCGCGGTTCATCGGTTTCTACCGCACCCTGGGCCGGGCGCTCGACCACGCCGACGACGACCCACGGCTGGACGAGCTGGCCGACGAGTTGGCCGCCTACCTCACGCGGATGGCCGAGGAGCGGGGCGAGGACTACATCGACGATGCCGAGATCGAGCCGCCGCTGGTCAGGGTGATGGACACCCTGGTGTTCGACACCATGCCGTCGGCCCGCCGGCTGATCGAGCTGCTGAGGCGGCGGGGCTGGACCGGCTGGACCAAGGTCGGGCGCGTCGGCCGGGACGCGGCCGGAACACGGGGGCTCGGCAGGAGGAGCCGAACGGGTGAGGATGGGCGCATGACCGCCACCTCGCGTGCCCATTCCTTCAACGCGGCCGCCGCCCAGTACGCCGCGAACCGCCCCTCCTACCCGCCCGCCCTCTTCGACGCCGTCGAGGAGCTCGCCGGACGCCCCCTCGCGGGCGCCCGCGTCGCCGACGTCGGCGCGGGCACCGGAATCGCCACCGCCCTCCTGCGCGAGCGCGGCGCCGATGTGATCGCCGTCGAGCCGGGCGCGGGCATGGCGGCCCAGTTCCGCCGGACGCTTCCGGGCGCGCCGATCGTCCGGGGCGACGGCAACGCCCTGCCGCTCGCCGACGCCTCCCGCGACCTGATCACGTATGCGCAGTCCTGGCACTGGACCGACACCGACCGGTCCGTTCCGGAGGCGCTGCGCGTGCTGCGCCCGGGTGGCGCGCTGGCGGTCTGGTGGAACACCACCGCCTTCGACGTGCCGTGGATCGCCGCCCAGGCCGAGCGCGTCGCGGCCCACTCCGGTGTGGAGTCGGCCCCTCAGGGGCGTCCCGACGACAGCCGCGCCGCCCGGCTCGCGGGCCTCTCCGGTCTCCGCGTCACCCGCCGCCAGGTGCGCTGGAGCCGTGTCGTCCCCCTCGACACCCACCTGGCCAACATCACCAGTCACTCGGCGTTCCTCGTCCTCGGCGAGGCCGCCACCCAGGCGTTCCTCGCCGACGAGCGCGGTCGTCTGCGCGAGCTCTTCCCGGACGAGAGGGTGGAGGAGACCTATCTGGTGGACCTACTGGTGGCCGCCCGTCCCTGAGCTCTCGCCCTGGCTCTCCTCCTGGGCGTCGACATTGGGCGTGATCGCGTCCCCCGACTCGCCGTAATGGCTGTCCTCCTCGTCGTCGGTCACCCGTGTCTCCGCCTCGGCGATCTCCGCCTCGATCTCCTCGGCCGCGGTCCGGGCGCCCTTCTTCTCTCCGCTCATGATCGTGTCCTCCCTCGGCGGGTCGTCGCATTTCCGGGCGGGCCTGCGTGCCCAGTGTCCAGGCGGGCCGTGCGTGCCCGGGCGGCCGTCGCATGCGTACGTGCCGACCAGCGCCCGGGTGCCCCGGCCGGCCGCGGGCCATGCGCCAGGTTTACCGGCCCGGTCGACGGCTACTCCTGGGAGGTGCTTCGTGCAGCGCTACCGAGGAGGTGCCGTGGCTCAGGTATCGGATTTCGTGCTGGCTCGGCTGCGGGAGTGGGGGGTGCAGCGGGTCTTCGGCTATCCGGGGGATGGGATCAACGGTCTGCTCGGGGCGTTCGACCGCGCCAAGGGCGACCCTGAGTTCATCCAGGTCCGGCACGAGGAGATGGCCGCGTTCATGGCCTGCGGCCACGCCAAGTTCACCGGCGAGGTCGGAGTCTGCGCCGCCACCTCGGGGCCCGGCGCCGTCCATCTGCTCAACGGCCTGTACGACGCCAAACTGGACCACCAGCCGGTGGTGGCCATCGTGGGCCAGCAGAAGCGGCTCAGCCTCGGCACCCACTACCAGCAGGAGATCCACTTGGACCGGCTGTTCGCCGACGTCTCCGAGTACTGCGAGATGGTCACCCACCCCGGCCAGGCGCGGCATGTCATCGACCGGGCCTTCAAGACCGCGCTGACCACCCGCGGCGTGGCGACCATCGTGATCCCCAACGACATCCAGGAGAAGGACGCCCAGCCCTCCCCGCCCAAAGCACACGGATCGGTGTTCTCCAGCGTGGGCTGGAGCCGCCCCCGCGTCCTGCCCGACCCCGATGAGCTCCGCCGCGCCGCCGATGTCCTCAACGAGGGCGAGAGGGTCGCCATCCTCGTCGGCCAGGGGGCTGCCGATGCCGCGGGCGAGGTCGTCGGAGTGGCGGAGCTGCTGGGCGCCGGAGTGGCCAAGGCACTGCTGGGCCGGGATGTCCTCCCCGACGACCTGCCCTATGTGACCGGGCCGATCGGTCTGCTGGGCAGCACCGCAAGCGACAAGATGATCAAGGAGTGCGACACCCTCTTCCTGATCGGCACCAGCTTTCCGTACTCGGAGTGGCTGCCGGACGAGGGGCAGGCCCGAGGCGTCGAGATCGACATCGACGGCCGCATGATCGGCATGCGCTACCCCATGGACGCCCATCTGGTGGGGGATGCGAAGGAGACCCTCAAGGCGCTCCTCCCGCTGCTGCGGCGCAAGGAGAAGCGGAACTGGCGGAAGAAGATCGAGAAGGATGTGCAGGAGTGGCTCACCATCTGCGACACCTGGGCCGGCCAGCACTTCGAGGACACCATCAACCCCCAGTCGGTGGCCGCTGAGCTCTCCTCGCGGCTGCCGGACCGGGCGATCCTCACCGCCGACTCCGGATCGGCCACGAACTGGTGGGCGCGCCATCTGAAGCTGCGCGACGGAATGGACGCCTCGCTGTCCGGCACGCTGGCCACCATGGGCCCCGGGGTGCCGTACGCGATCGCGGCGCGCTTCGCGTACCCCACCCGCCCGGTGATCGCCTTCGTGGGCGACGGCGCCTTCCAGATGAACGGCATGAACGAGATGATCACCGTCAAGCGCTATATGGACCGGCTGGCGGGCGGCCCGCCGCTCGTCTTCTGCGTCTTCAACAACCAGGACCTCAACCAGGTCACCTGGGAGCAGCGCGCCATGGCCGGGGACCCGAAGTACCCCGCCTCCCAGACCATCCCCGACATCCCTTACGGGGCGTACGCCGAGCTGCTGGGGCTGCGGGGCATCCGCTGCGAGTCCCCGAAGAAGGTCGGCAGGGCCTGGGACGAGGCGCTGGCCGGCGACCGCCCGGTCGTCCTGGAGTTCACGGTCGACCAGGAGATCGCCCCGATCCCGCCCCACCTCATGGTCCCCATGGCGAAGAAGACCGTGAAGGCCGCGCTGCACGACCCCGAGCTGGCCGGGATCGCCCACCGGGGCATCCGGCAGAAGGTCGCCCAGTACGCCGAGCGCCTGCCGGGGCGCGGGCACGCCTGACGGAGGGGAGAAGCGCACGATGCGGACCGCGAGCGGACTGGAGGGCGCACTGCGTGCGGAGGTGGACGCCGAGGTCAGGTTTGACGCGGGCAGCCGGGGCGCGTACGCCACGGACGGCTCCAACTACCGCCAGGTGCCCATCGGCGTCGTCGTCCCGCGCGACGTGGAGGCAGGGGCGCGGGCGGTGGAGGTGTGCGCCCGTTTCGGCGCGCCCGTCCTGTCACGGGGCGGCGGCACCAGTCTGGCCGGTCAGTGCACGAACACCGCCGTGGTGATCGACTGGAGCAAGTACTGCCACGCCCTGGTCTCGGTGGATCCCGAGGCGCGCACCTGTGTGGTGGAGCCGGGGTTGGTCCTTGACGAGCTCAACCGCCAACTCGCCGACCACAAGCTGCAGTTCGGGCCGAAGCCGTCCACGCACAGCCACTGTGCGCTGGGCGGGATGATCGGCAACAACTCGTGCGGCGCGTCGGCGCAGGCGTACGGCAAGACCGTGGACAACGTGCGCCGCCTGGAGGTCCTCACCTACGACGGCGTGCGCATGTGGGTGGGGCCGACGTCCAAGGCCGAGCGGGCGCGGATCGCGGCGGAGGGCGGCCGCCGGGCCGAGATCTACGACGGGCTGGACCGCGTCGTCGGCGAGTACCTCGCGGACATCCGGCGCGGCTACCCGAAGATTCCGCGCCGGGTCTCCGGCTACAACCTGGACTCGCTGCTGCCGGAGAACGGCTTCGACGTGGCCCGGGCCCTGGTGGGCAGCGAGGGCACCCTGGTGACGGTGGTGCGCGCCGAAGTGGACTTGGTGCCCGTGCCCCCGTACCAGTCGCTGCTGGTGCTCGGCTACGAGGACATCTGCACCGCCGCCGACGATGTGCCCCGGCTCCTGGAGCACTGCACCCCCGGCGAACTGGAGGCCCTCGACGGGCGGATGGCGCAGCTCATGCGCGAGGAGCGGGCCTACCTCGAATCCCTCAACTCCCTTCCCGAGGGCGGCAGTTGGCTGATGGTGCAGTTCGGCGGGGACACCCAGGAGGAGGTCGACGAGCAGGCGTACGCGCTGCTGCGCGCGGTGGGGCGGGACGAGAAGGACGCCACGGTGGCCTTCTCCGACGACCCCCGGCGCGAGCAGCGGATGCTCAGGGCCCGCGAGGCGGGCCTCGGGGTGACCGCGCGCCCGCCGGACGACCGGGAGACCTGGGAGGGCTGGGAGGACTCCGCCGTCCCGCCCGAGCGCCTGGGGGACTATCTGCGCGATCTGAAGGGGCTGTTCGCGGAGTTCGGCTACGACCATCCCACGCTGTACGGCCACTTCGGGCAGGGCTGTGTGCACACCCGCATCCCGTTCGGGCTGAAGACGGCCGACGGCGTGGCCGACTTCCGCCGCTTCGTGGAACGCGCCGCCGACCTGGTGGTCTCGTACGGGGGCTCGCTGTCCGGCGAGCACGGGGACGGCCAGGCGCGGGGCGAGCTGCTCACCCGGATGTTCGGCGAGCGGCTGGTGACCGCGTTCGGCGAGGTGAAGGCCCTGTTCGACCCGGAGAACCGGATGAACCCCGGCAAGGTCACCGGCCCGAGCCCGGGCAAGGCCACCGGCCCGGACACGGCCACCGGCCAGCACATGGCCACCGGCCCGAATCCGGTCGACGGTCAGCTACGCCTGGGTCCGGGGTGGCGGCCGGCCACCCCCGACACCCACTTCGGCTACCCCGACGACGAGCACTCCTTCACCCGCGCGGTCATGCGCTGTGTCGGCATCGGCAACTGCCGTGGCCACCACGGCGACGTGATGTGCCCCTCGTACCGGGCCACCAACGAGGAAGAACACTCCACCCGCGGCCGGGCCCGGCTGCTGTTCGAGATGCTGAGCGGCCACCCGGACTCCGCCGTCACCGACGGCTGGCGCTCGACCGAGGTCCGTGACGCCCTGGACCTGTGCCTGGCCTGCAAGGGCTGCAAGTCCGACTGCCCGACCGGTGTCGACATGGCGACGCTCAAGGCCGAGTTCCTCGCCCACCACTACGCGGGCCGCCCGCGCCCGGCGGCGCACTACTCCATGGGCTGGCTTCCGGTGTGGGCCCGGCTGTCCCGTATCGCGCCCTCGCTGGTCAACACCGTGGCCCGGGCGCCGGGTGTGGCCGCTCTCGGCAAGCGGCTGGCCGGTGTGGACGGCGCACGCCAGGCGCCCGTGTTCGCCCCGCGGTCCTTCCTCCAGTGGTGGCGCGCCCGCGCCGCCGAGGAGCCGGACCCGGCCGACCCGCGGACCGTGGTGGTGTGGCCCGACACCTTCAGCACCTACTTCCACCCCTCGGTCGCCATCTCGGCCGTCCGGGTGCTGGAGGACGCCGGCTTCCGGGTCGCCGTACCGACCGAGCCCGTGTGCTGCGGTCTGACCTGGATCTCCACCGGGCAACTGGCCACGGCGAAACGGGTGGTGCGGCGTACCCTGCGGGTGCTGCGGCCGTACCTCGAGGCGGGCACCCCGATCATCGGCCTCGAACCCTCCTGCACCGCGGTGTTCCGGGCCGACGCACCCGAACTGATGCCCGCCGACCAGGACGTGGCGCGGCTGGCCGGGCAGTTCCGCACCTTCGCCGAACACCTCGTCCACCACGCCCCCGACGGCTGGCGGCCACCCGCGCTCGGCCGGCAGGCCGTCGTCCAGACCCACTGCCACCAGCACGCGATCATGAAGGACGACGCGGACCGGGAACTGATGCGCCGCGCCCACCTCGTCACCGACGTCCTCGACGAGGGCTGCTGCGGACTGGCCGGCAACTTCGGCTTCGAACGCGGCCACCACGAGGTCTCGATGGCCGTCGCGGAACAGGGCGTCCTGCCCGCCGTGCGCGCGGCCGCCCCCGGCAGCCTGCTGCTCGCGGACGGCTTCAGCTGCCGAACCCAGATCGAGGAGGGCGACACCGGCCGCAGGGCCCTCCACCTGGCCGAGGCACTGGCCCTGGGCCTCGACACCACCCTGCCCAGCGAGCGGCCCGAACGCCTGGCACAGCGCGTGGCCCCGCCCTCGCGCGCGGCCCGCTGGGCGACCACCGCCGGTGCCGCCGCCCTCACGGCGACGGCCGTGGCGGGGGCCGCGGCGGGGGTCGGCCGCGCCGCCTCGCGACGCACGCGCCGCGGGGGAAGGTGACCGCACGGTGGTGACGGGTGGCGTGGTGGCAGGAGGCGTGGGCGAGCACGTCGTGGACGGGGTGGACAGCGCCGTCTACACGGTGCCCACCGACGCCCCCGAGGCCGACGGCACCCTCGGCTGGGACAGCACCACCCTCGTCCTCGCCACCGTCCGGTGCGGCCAGGTCACCGGGCTCGGCTACACCTATGCCCCGGCCGCCACCGCCCTGGTCATCGACGATCTGCTCGCCGACGTGGTCACCGGCACCCCGGCCCTCGATGTGCCCCGCGCGAACGAGGCCATGCACCGCGCCGTGCGCAACGCCGGACTGCCCGGTGTGGCCGCCCAGGCCATCGCCGCCGTGGACATCGCCCTGTGGGACTGCAAGGCCCGCCTGCTCGACCTGCCCCTCGTCCACCTCCTGGGCAGGGCGCGGGACGAGGTACCGGTGTACGGCAGCGGCGGCTTCACCACGTACGACGCCGAGCGCCAGGACCGGCAACTGCGCGGCTGGACCGAGGAAGAGGGCATTCCCCGCGTCAAAATCAAGATCGGGGAGTCCTGGGGGCGGTACGAGGAACGCGACCGGAAACGCGTCGCCGAGGCCCGTACGAGCATCGGCGACACCACCGCCCTGTACGTGGACGCCAACGGCGCCTACGACGCCAAACAAGCCATCCGCATCGCCGACACGCTCGCCGACCACGGTGTGACCTGGTTCGAGGAACCCGTCTCCTCCGACCACCTCACCACCCTCGCCACCGTCCGCGACCGGGTCCCGGTGGAGGTCACGGCCGGTGAATACGGCTACACCCTGCCCTACTTCGCGCACATGCTCGCCGCCGGTGCCGTGGACTGCCTCCAGGCCGATGTCACCCGCTGCGGCGGCATCACCGTCTGGCTGCGCGCCGCCGCCCTCGCCCACGGCCAGGGTCTCGAGATCTCCGGCCACTGCGCCCCACACGCCCACGCCCACGCCGCCGCGTCCGTGCCCAACCTGCGCCACCTGGAGTGGTTCCACGACCATGTGCGCGTCGAGCGCCTCCTGTTCGACGGCGCCCTCGCGCCCGACGGTGGCAGCGTCACCCCGGGCCACGACGGAGCGCCCGGGCTGGGGCTCACGCTGAACAGCGAGCGGGCGCGGCCGTATCGGGTGGCCTGAGCCGTACGGCGGCCGGACCTCGTACGCCATCGCCCCCGGCCGCCTTCGGCCCGCTGCGGCGCCCTCGCTCTCCGCGGAGGCGTGGGCGATGGTCGGCTGACCGCGGTCGCGCCTGCGGCGGGCTTTCCCCTACCCGCCCCTTCCCGAACCATGGGGCTCCGCCCCTGGACCCCGGACGCCCTTCGGGCGTGTCCTCAATCGCCGGACGGGCTGATCTCAGCCCGTCCAGGGGGCACCTCCCAGCGGTAGCTGGGGGAGATTGAGGAGCGGGGTCCGGGGCAGAGCCCCGGCTCTGGAATATCCGGTGGCGGGCCCGGACGTCCGGTGGTGAAGATCGCGGCATGCATGTCTTCCTGGAAACCGAACGGCTCGTGTTGCGCCCGTTCACCGACGCCGACGCCGACCACCTCTTCGCGCTCGACAACGACCCCGACGTCATGCGCTTCCTCACCGGCGGCAAGCCGACGAGCCGGGAGACGATCCGCACGAAGACCCTGCCACGGTTCCTCCACGACCACCCGGGCCTCGGGACCCGCTGCTACTGGGCCGCCGAGGAGAAGGCCACCGGAACCTTCCTGGGCTGGTTCGAGTTCCGCCCCCTGGACGACCACAGCCCCGCCGTGGTGGAGCTCGGCTACCGCCTGAACAAGGCCGCCTGGGGCAAGGGCTACGCCACGGAGGGATCCCGGGCCCTGATCCACAAGGGCTTCACCGACCTCGGCGTGGAACGGGTCACCGCGAACACCATGGCCGTGAACACCGGGTCCCGGCGCGTGATGGAGAAGTCGGGCCTGTCGTTCCTCCGCACCTTCACCGAGGAGTGGCCGGAGGCGATCGAGGGATCCGAACACGGTGAAGTCGAGTACGAACTCACCCGGACCGCCTGGGAGCAGCGCCGGTAGCCACGTGTCGAGGGAGGAACGGTGCGTCCGGCGGAGCAGATGGCTGCGGAATCCGTTGTGGACACCCTTGCCCACGGGCCATATCGGCAGTGCCGGGCGGCTGGTGCTTAAGGGCTTAATCACCAAGGCTGACGCATCACACCGCATCACACTCAGGGAGATGAGCATGAGCCTTGACCTGGCGCGTCGTCGCCTCCTGTCGGCCGCGGGCGCGGTGGGTGTCGCGGGCGCACTCGGCTTGGCCCCCTCTGCCGCGTTCGCGGCCCCCGGCCGTCGTCCGTCCGGATCCCGTCGTTCGGCCGCGACGATCATCCACGGGGGGCGGGTGCTGACCGGGCTGCCGTATGCGCCGCAGCAGGAGGCCCTCGCCGTGGGAAGGGACGGGAGGATCCTCGCGGTCGGCCCGGCGTCCGTGGTGCGGCGTCTGGCCGGGAGGGACACGGAGTTCGTGGACGCCCGCGGCGGCACCGTCATGGCGGGGATCATCGACGCACATGCCCACTGCCTGGAGGCCGGGTGGCGCTCGCTCAACCCGTCCCTGGGCAATGAGAGCTACACCGTCGCCGCGCTCCAGGCGGAGCTCACCGGTTTCCTGAACGCGAGCGAGGACCAGGAACCGGACGGATGGCTGGTGGTGGAGGACTGGAACCCGGTCGGCCTGCCGGCCGGGACCGAGACCCACCACCGCATCCTGGACGCGCTGCCGACCCGCCGGCCGATCGCGCTCAAGGGCTCGGACGCCCACAACACGTGGGTCAACCAGCGGGCCCTGGAGCTGGCGAAGATCACGTCGAGCACCCCGGACCCGGCCGGTGGCCGTATCGTCCACGACGCGGCCGGAGCACCGTCCGGGTTGCTGAAGGACACCGCGCAGGACATCGTCGCCGCGGTCATTCCGCCACCGGACAGGGACGAGGCGCTGGCCGCCGCGGCGAAGGCCCTCCGCCAGGCGGCGTCCAACGGCATCACCACGTACATGGACGCGGCCACCGAGACCGACGGCCTCCGCGCCTACGCCGATCTGGCCGCCTCGGACCGGCTGCCGCAGCGGGTGATTCCCGCGCTGCGCCTGGACGTCGACCTCGTCCGCGACCCGAAGGCCGCGCTGGCCCACGTCAACGAGCGGCGCACGGCGTACGGACAGGTGCCGGGCCTGTGCTTCGGGACGGCGAAGGTCTTCCTGGACGGAGTGATCGAGCACCCCGCGCAGACCGCCGCGCTGCTGGAGCCGTACCTCGACGGCGACGGCAAACCCACCGACAACCGGGGCGACTTGTACGTCACCGCCACCGAGTACGGGCGCCTGGCGACCGTACTGGACCGGGCCGGGTGGCAGGTGCACGCGCACGCGATCGGCGACCGCGCGGTGCGCACCGCATTGGACGGCTACGAGGCGGCGGTACGCGCCAACGGCCGCCGTGGCAACCGGCACACCATCGCCCATCTGCAACTGGTGCACCCGGATGACTACCGGCGCTTCGCACCGCTGGGCGTGGTCGCCTGCATGCAGCTCCAGTGGGCGATGCGCAATGTGTGGACGATGGACGCCCTCCTGCCCTACATCGGCCCGGACCGCCACCGGCTGATGTATCCGGCGCGCAGCCTGGAGCGGTACGGCGCGGCGTTGGCCGGGGGATCGGACTGGCCGGTGGACCCGCTCGACTCCTTCAACCAGATCCGCACCGCCGTCGACCGGCAGGGCGAGGAGGGGGCGCTGTATCCGGAGCGGGAGGGCATCAGCCGCGCCACCAGCCTGCGCATGCACACGGCGGGCTCGGCTCATCAGCTCCGTATCGACCACGAGACCGGTGTGCTCACCCCGGGCCGGGCCGCCGATGTGATCGTGCTCGACCGGGATGTGACCCGGGTGCCGGTCAAGGACATCACGGGTACGAAAGTGCGCCTGACGCTGGCGGGCGGCAGGCGCGTCTGGGACGCGGACCAGCCCGGCGCCGAGGCGGCCGCCGCGTCGTTCCCGGCGGCCCGGCCCGCCTCCCTCGCCACCGTGCACGGACGGCACGCCGCCTGCGGTTGCCACCGCTGACCCGCCGTCGCCGTCCTTCGCCCAGCCGCCGCGTGGCAGGGGCCGCGCCCCTGGAGGCCGGGGTCTGGGGCGGGGCCCCAGTCGGCCGAGTGGTCTCGGCAGACATCCAGTTGCGCAACACCGCGACGACGGCGATCTTCATCGAGGTGTCCCTTCCGGGGTGGGGGCGGAGACGGAGTCGTGTTCGGGTGGCTGGGGGTGGGCGCGTGCGCGGGTGCGTGGCGGAAGCTGTCCCGCGACGATCGCGGCGAGCGAGAGCGCGAATCCCACGAGCTGGATCGGGCCGAGCGTCTGGTCCAGCACGATGGCGCCGAGAACGGCGGCCACCAGCGGCGAGAGCAGGGCCAGAACCGCGACCGAGGCGACGGGCAGGCTGGTGATGCCCTGGAACCACAGGGCGTAGGTGATCAGACCGCCGACCAGCCCCAGCCAGAGGTAGCCGAGGGCGGCGGGCAGGTCGATCGCGGGAGGCGCCCCCTCGACGAGGAAGGTGAGGGGCAGCAGGAAGAGCCCTCCCGCCGTGAGCTGCCACCCGGCGAAGGTGGTGGCACCGACCCCGGCGGGGCGCCCCCAGCGCTTGGTGAGCGTCACGCCGAGCGCCATCGTGACCGCGCCCGCGAGGCCCGCCACGACCCCGACGGTGTCGAGTGCCGCGTTCGGCCCGATCACCACCAGCCCGACGCCGACGACGCCCGTCACACCCCACAGGAGGCGCCACAGCGAGAGGCGCTCATGGAGCACGGTGACGGCCAGGACGGCGACGACCAGCGGCTGGGCCGCCGCCAAGGTGGCGGCCACGCCACCCGGCAGGCGTTCGGCCGCGACGAACAGCAGCGGGAGGAACAGCCCGATGTTCAGCACGCCGAGCGCCGCGGCCTTCCCCCACCAGGCGCCGCGCGGCAGCGTCCGGGTGAGGGCCAGCGCGATCAGGCCGGCGGGCAACGCGCGCAGGAACCCCGCGAAGAGCGGGTGGCCCTCGGGGAGCAGCTCGGTGGTGACGACATACGTCGTGCCCCACACCGAGGGAGCGAGCGCCGTCAGGGCGGTGCGTGGCAGGTTTCCGTGGCGGACACCGCCGGCCCCGCCGGAAACCACGTGTGTGGTGTGCCGTGTCATGCCTCGAAGTCTCACTTCGGGGTCGTGGATGAGTCCAACACATGTTTGTCACCTCATCGATCTCGATCCACGATGAATCCATGGAGCTTCAGCAGATGCGGTACGTCGTCGCCATCGCCGAGACGAACAGCTTCACGCGCGCCGCGGAACGGTGTCTGGTCGTCCAGTCCGCACTCAGCCACCAAATCGCCCGGCTGGAAAAGGAACTCGGCGCGAGACTCTTCGAGCGCACCAGCCGCCGGGTGCGGCTGACACCGGCCGGTGCGGCCTTCCTCCCGGCCGCCCGCCAGTGCCTGGACGCCGCCGAGCGCGCGGCCGCCGAGGTCGCCGCGGCCGTCGGGGAGGTACGCGGACGGCTCGCCGTGGGCCTGATCCCCACCGTCACCGCGGTCGACATCCCGGGCGCGCTGCGCGACTTCCGCGAGCGGTACCCGCACGTGCGCATCAGCTTGCGGGTGGGCGCGAGCGACGACCTCGTCGAGCAGGTCAGGGAAGGCGTCCTCGACGTGGCGTTCCTCGGCCTGCCGACCACCGCCCGCCCCCAAGGTGTCGCCAGTTATGAACTCGCGCGCGACCGGCTCGTCGCCGTGGTCGCGCCGGACCATCCCCTCGCCGAGGAATCACAGGTCGACCTGCGCAGGCTCTCCACCGAGGTGTTCGTGGACCTCCCGGCCGGGACCGCCGGGCGCGCCCAGTCCGACCTGGCCTTCGAGGCCGCGGGGCTCACCCGTGACGTCGCCTTCGAAGTGACCAGCGCGGACTTCATCGCCCGGCTCGTCGGACCGGGCCTCGGCGTGGCGATGCTTCCCACCGCCTACGCGCCTCATCTCGCGGGCGTCGTCACCATCGAGGTCGCCGACGCACCGGCCCGCGTCGAGTACGTCATCTGGAGCCGCTTCAGCCGCACACCGGCGGCGACGGCCTTCCTCACGGCGCTGGACATCACGCCCACGGAATCCTGACGTACCCGGGCCGCCCCGCCCTCACGATGCCTGTCGGCGGGATCGCCGCATCGAGGACGAACGAACCACCAGACGAGTCCCGATCACCACGGGCGGCGGTGTGCGCGGCGGATCCTCCACCAGGCTCACCAGCGCGTCGACAGCCGCCGTTCCGGCCTGCTCGGGGCCCAGCGACACCGTCGAGATGGGCGGGTCCGTACGCCCGTAGGCCGGATCCTCGCTGCCGCACACCACCATCAGGTCCTCCGGCACCGAGAGCCCGCACCGCGCGGCCGCCGCCAGGACCTGACGGCCGCACGGGTCGTACAGGCCGAACACCGCGTCCGCCCTGAACTCGCCGGTCAGCAGGGCGTCCAGACCCCGTCCCGTGGAATCGTCCGCGTCGAACGGGACCACGCACGGCCGCACACCGGCCCGCGCACACCACCGCCGGTAGGCGCTCGCGCTCGCGCGGCTGTAGTACTCCTGGGTGGGCCCGGCGATCAGCGCGATCCGCTCCGCGCCCTGCCCGGCCAGATGCTCCAGCACACGGCGGGTCATGGCCTCGTGATCGTTGTCGACCCATGTCTCCCGCGCCCGCAGATCGCCGGGCCGGCCGTCGAACACCAGCGGCAGACCGCGGGCGCGCAGCACCCGCACCACGGGGTCGCCGGTCGGGCTGTCCAGTACCACCACCCCGGCGGCCGGGAGGGTGCGCCACATGTGCTCGGCCGGCCCCGCGGGCATCGCCGTCAGCGCGTAGCCACGCCGATGGGCTGCGACGGTGGCCGCGCTGATGGCCTGGGCGAAGTACGGCACGCTCGCGAAGTCCCACGCGCTGTCCCCGTAAGCGGTCACCGCGAGCCCCAGGGTGCGCCCGCCGCTACCCGCCGGGCCGTAACCGAGCGCACCGGCCACCGCCCTCACCCGGGCCCGCGTCGCCTCCGAGACCCGGCCCGTGCCGTTGAGCACGTTGGACACCGTCGCGGTCGACACCTCCGCCGCCCGTGCCACATCCCCGATCGTCACCCTCGACACGCCCGGCAGAATACGCTCCCGCCCCCGCGTCACCCGCTGACGTCGTGCGTGGGGGGGCGGGCGATGGGGGACAGCGGTCCAACCGGACGAGTTACGGGCCCGACTCTGGGAACGCGCCACGGGACGGAAAGGAGTACGCACATGCCCAAGATCGCCATCATCCTCGGCAGCACCCGCCCCGGCCGCAACGGCGAAGCCGTCGCCCGGTGGGTCGTCGACATCGCCCGGCAGCGCACCGACGCGGAGTACGAGCTCGTCGACATCGCCGACTACCGGCTCCCCCTCCTGGACGAGGCGGTCCCGCCGTCGCTGGGCCAGTACTCGCAGCCGCACACCAGGACCTGGGCGGAGAAGATCGGCTCCTTCGACGGGTATGTGTTCGTCACCCCCGAGTACAACCACTCCACCTCCGGTGCCCTGAAGAACGCCATTGACTTCCTGTACGCCGAGTGGAACAACAAGGCCGCCGGCTTCGTCGGTTACGGCAGCGCCGGTGGCACCCGCGCGGTCGAGCACCTGCGCCTGGTCATGGCCGAACTGCAGGTGGCCGATGTGCGCGCACAGGTCGCCCTGTCCCTGTTCACCGACTTCGAGGACTTCAGCAGGTTCACCCCCGCCGAGCACCAGACCGAGGCCGTGAACACCCTGCTCGACCAGGTCGTCAGCTGGAGCGACGCGCTCGCCACCGTCCGCGCCGCCTAGATGATCGATTCCAAGGGTTGGTGGTCGTAGCGATCCCGCACCTGCCGGACGGGTTGCCCGGTCCCATAGGCTGAGCCCCCGTCCACACTGTCTGGGGGAGTAATTGACCAGTAGGTTCACTGAGTTGGTTGTCGACTGCCGTGATCCGGAGCGGCTCGCGGCCTTCTGGTGCGCGGTCCTGGGCTTCAAGGTGATCGACTGGAGCGAGGGCAAGGTCGAGATCGGCTCCTGGGAGCCGACCGTCGAGGAGGTCCGGGCCCGCCAGATGCCGCCTACCCTGCTCTTTATCCGGGTGCCCGAGGGCAAGACCGTGAAGAACCGGCTCCACCTGGACGTCAGCCCGATCGACGGCAGTACCGACGACGAGGTGGCCAGGCTGCTTGGCCTTGGCGCCGCCAAGGTGGACGTGGGCCAGGGCCCTGACCGGAGCTGGGTGGTCATGGCCGACCCCGAGGGCAACGAGTTCGACGTCGTGCGCACCCTGGCACCGTCCAACTAGATGATCACTCTCAAGGGTCAGTGGTCGTAGGCGGTCAGTGAGCGCAGGACGGGCTGTCCGCGCGCAGCCGATCCCTTGGAATCGATCATCTGGTCCGGCGACGTCGCGGAGACACCGGTGCCCCGCGGGTGGGTGTCTTCCCGCGTGCCGGGCGTCGTCGTCGGCGGAGGGCGGCCGGTCAGCCAGTCCCGGCGGAGCAGCGGCAGGGTGCTCTCCACGTCCCGGACGCCGGTGACCGGCAGCCGCACCTCGAAGCGTGTGCCGGGGCGTCCGTCGGGCCGGTCCAGTACGGTGATCCGGCCCCGGTGCAGGGTGATCTGCTGGGCGACCAGGGTCAGGCCGAGGCCGGAGCCGGGGCTGTCCGGGCCGCGCCGGAACCGCTGGAAGACCTCCTCGCGGCGCTCGGGTGGGATGCCGGGGCCGTGGTCGTCCACGGTGAGCACCGCGACCGGCTGTCGCGGGTCGCCGGAGTGGCGCAGGGTCACCTCGATGTGGGCCGTGCCGTCGGTGGCGCGGCCATGGGTCCAGGCGTTGGTCAGCAGGTTGTCCACCGTCGAGCGCAGCCCCTCCTCCCAGCCGTGCACCAGCAGCCCCGGGGCGGCGCGCACGGACACCTCGGTGTCCGGACGGGTGCGCCGCAGGTCGGAGACGGACGCGTCCAGCACCTCCGCGAGGTCCAGCGACGCGAACGCGTCCGCCTCGACCAGGTCGCCCTGCGCGAGCGCCCTGAGCATCACCAGCAGCCCCTGCAGCCGGGTGTGTTCGCGCCCCAGGTCCTCGAGCACCTCCGCCCGGTCCACGGGGTCCAGGTCGGGGTGGTCGGCGAGGATGTCGATGTTGGTGCGCATGCTCATCAGCGGGGTGCGCAGCTCGTGGGACGCGGTCGCGGCGAACGCGCGGGCGGTGGCCAGCGCCTCCCCGGTGCGTTCGACCTGCTCGTCGTAGCGGGCCAGCACGGTCTGCAGCGTGTACGCCAGGTCGTCGACCTCGCCGATACGGGTCGGCGTGTGCTCCAGGCGTACGGCACTGGTCCGGGGGTCCAGGCCGCTGGTGCGGCGCTGCAGCCGCCGCAGCGGCAGGACCGCCCGGGCCGCGATGGCCCAGGTGGCGGCCCCGGCCAGGGGCGCGGCCAACAGCGCCCCGAACACGACCCGTTGGCGCACCAGTGCCAGCTCCTCCTCGGCGGTGTCCGGCGAGAACAGCCACAGATTCGGCGTGGTGCCGTCTTTCGCGGCACCGACACGCAGCGACAGGACCAGCCAGTCGGTGTCGCCGGAGGTCACGGTGACCGGCTTCGGGGCGTTGCGGGGCAGCGAGGGGAACGGATCGGGCTGCGGCCCGGCCGAGATCGTGCCCCCGGGCGCGGTCAGCCGGACGCCCACGTCCCGCGCGGAGTTGACCAGCCGCCGCTGCCGGGCCTGCTCCATGACCGGGCGGTCGGTCCCGTCGACCTCGAGGAACGCCTTGGCGTTCTTGGCGACGACCGTGGCGCGAGCGCGCAACTGGGAGTTCTGGTGTGCGCGCAGGTCATCGGCGACCAGATGCAGCAGCAGCCAGCCGGAGGCCAGCACCAGCAGCGGCACGCTTACGCCGACCGCGAGCGCGATGCGGGTGGACAGCCTCATGGCGCCTCCCCGGAAGGCATGCACTCGTCCGTCGTTGCCTGCCATGCGCACCTCCGTTCCGCGGCGGTCGAACGCGTCCGTCCGAGGAAGAGATCAAAGCATCGACATGGCCCGTGTCTCCACACCGGTGCCGGAGGTGCGGGCCGCCTACGACCGCGAGAAGGGTGCCGCCGCACAAGGCAGAGCCGGGGGTCGGACCCGCTCGTTCTCACGCCGTTCTCAGGTGTGCGGGAACGGCTCGGTCAGCGACGTGAGCACATGGTCGGCCTCCGCGGCACGCAGCTCCGCCGCGGAGTAGTGGCCGCTCGCGACCCCCACCGCGGTCGCGTTCGCCGCCCGCGCGGCCTCGATGTCGCGGGGGGTGTCCCCGACCACGTAGACGTCGGAGCGGCCCAGATCACGCCCGTGGAGCCGGGCGGCCTTGGCCATCGCCAGGCGGGTGATCTCCGCCCGGTCCGGGGAGTCCGAGCCGTAGGCGCCGAACACGAAATAGCGGCCCAGCCTGCCCGGTTCCATCTTGATCCGGGCCGCGCCCTCCATCGCGCCGGAGATGAGCCCGAGGATGATCCCCGCGTCCGTGATCCGCCGCAGCGTGTCTTCGACGCCGTCCATGACGCGATACCCCTCCGAGGTCCGGATGTCCTCCGAGAGATGCCACAGATACGCGGCGTACAGGCGGGCCATCTCATCGTGACTGGGCTCGCGGCCGAGCACGGCCCGGAACGTCTCCCGGCCGACCTGCGGATCCGTCTCCCCGGCCGACGTGTGCTTACCGATATCGGCGGCCACGCCGTGCAACCGGTCGAAGGCCCAGGCCCAACTCCGGGCCCCCGAGCCTCCGGTGTGGACCAGGGTTTCGTCGATGTCGAAGAGCGCTGCTATCGGTCCGGCCATCACACGGTCTCCTCCGGTTCCGCCTGCTTCCAGGTTGCGCGGTGGCACCGGGGGCGGCCAGTTGCGGGGCCGCGGTGTTGGTGGTGCCGTGGAAATGACGGAGACGGAAGGGGAGCGACCCGGGAAACAGGACCCGGGCGGCCGAGCCGCGCGGCGCCGTCCACACCCACCCACCTCCGCCGAGGCTTCAATAACGTCCTCGCGACGATCGTCCGATCCGGCACACAGCGAGGCTTCGCAGACATCCATCGAGCGCACGGAGGGCGGCGTCGCCATGACCGACCTGGACACGCTGTCGGTGAACACGATCCGCGGACTGTGCATGGACGCGATCCAGAAGGCGAATTCCGGGCACCCCGGAACGCCCATGGGGATGGCGCCCGTCGCGTACACGCTGTGGCAGCGGTTTCTGCGCTTCGACCCCGCCGATCCCATCTGGCCGAACCGCGACCGCTTCGTGCTCTCCGAGGGCCATGCCTCCGCCCTGCTCTGGTCGCTGCTGCACCTGACCGGCGTGCGCACGGTCGACCCCGAGTACGAGGTGCTGGGCCGTCCGGCGGTGACCCTCGACGATCTGAAGTCCTTCCGGCAGCTCGACTCGCGCTGCCCCGGCCACCCCGAGTACCGGTGGACGAGCGGCGTCGAGGCGACCACCGGCCCGCTCGGTCAGGGCGTCGCCACCTCCGTCGGCATGGCGATCGCGGGTCAGTGGCTGGCGGCGAGGTACAACCGCGACGACTTCACGCTCTTCGACTTCGATGTGTACGCGCTCGCCGGGGACGGCTGCATGATGGAGGGCGTCTCCTCCGAGGCGGCCTCGCTCGCCGGACATCTGCGGCTGTCCAACCTGTGCTGGATCTACGACTCCAACCGGGTCACCATCGAGGGCCACACCGACATCACCTTCACCGAGGACCTCGCCGCACGCTTCCTGGCCTACGGCTGGAACGTGACCACCGTGGCCGACGCAGGCGACCTCGGCCGGATCGGCCTCGCCTTCCACACCTTCCGGGCCGAGGCCGCGCGCCCGACCCTGATCCTCGTCCACAGTCACATCGGGTACGGCTCGCCGGTCGAGGACTCACCGAAAGCACACGGGGCGCCGTTCGGACCGGAGGGGGTCAAAGCCACCAAGCGCGCCCTCGGCCTGCCACCCGACGCCGACTTCCACATCCCCGACGGTGTGCCCGACTGGTTCGCACGGGGCATCGGCGCACGCGGCGGCCAGTTGCGCAGCCACTGGGAGAAGACGTTCGACGCCTACCGCGGCGCGTACCCCGAGCTCGCCGACGAGTTGGAGCGGATCCAGCGCCGTGAGCTGCCGGACGGCTGGGAGACCGCGCTGCCCACCTTCCCGGCCGACCCGAAGGGCCTGGCCAGCCGCGACTCCTCGGGCCAGGTGCTGAACGCGGTGGCCAAGTCGGTGCCCTGGGTGCTCGGCGGGTCCGCCGACCTGGCTCCGTCGACCAAGACCCGCCTCACCTTCGGCGGTGCGGGCGACTTCCAGCCGTATGACCGCGCCGGGCGCAATCTGCACTTCGGCGTCCGGGAGCACGCGGCCGCCGCGGTGGCCAATGGGATGGCGCTGACGAAGCTCCGTCCGTACTGGTCCGGGTTCCTGATCTTCTCCGACTACGCCAAGGCGGCCATTCGCCTCTCCGCGCTGATGGAGATCCCCACCGTGCACATCTTCACCCACGACTCCATCGGGGTCGGCGAGGACGGGCCCACCCACCAGCCCGTCGAGCAGCTCGCGGGGCTGCGCGCCACGCCCGGACTGCTGGTGTTCCGCCCCGCCGACGCGAACGAGGTCGCCGAAACGTGGCGGGTGGTCGCCGGCCTCCGCCGGGCGCCGGCCGCGCTGGTCCTCTCCCGCCAGCCCCTGCCCACCCTCGACCGCACTCGGCTCGGGGCGGCCACCGGTGTCGCGTGGGGTGCCTACGTCCTGGCGGACGCGGACCGGGGCGAGCCCGAGGTGATCCTGCTCGCCACCGGCTCCGAGGTGGCACTCGCCCTGGCCGCACACGAGGAGCTGACCGCCGAGGGCATCGCGTCCCGGGTGGTGAGCATGCCGTGCTGGGAGCTGTTCGACCGTCAGCCGCGCGAGTACCGCGACCAGGTGCTGCCGCCCGCGGTCACGCGGAGGGTCGCGGTGGAGGAGGGCTCCACGTTCGGCTGGGACCGGTATGTCGGCGCGGACGGGGCCGTCGTCGGCATGCACACCTTCGGCGCCTCCGCCCCCCTCAAACAACTGCTCACGAAGTTCGGATTCACCCCCGAGCGCGTCGCCCAGGTGGCGCGCGACCTGGTGGCGGCCTCGGGCTGAGCGGGCAATGACGCGACAGGAGAGCACATGGCTACCGACACCCCCATGCAGCTCGGCATGATCGGGCTCGGCCGGATGGGCGCGAACCTCGTGCGCCGGCTGATGCGCGACGGCCACCGCTGTGTGGTCTACGACGTCAATGAGAGCGCCGTCCGGGAAATGGAGGGCGAGGGCGCCGTCGCCGCCCGCTCGCTCGGCGACCTGGTGGCGAAGCTGGAGCGGCCACGGGCCGCGTGGCTCATGCTGCCCGCCGCCGTCGTACAGCCCACCCTCGACCAGCTCACCGAGCTCCTCGACCCGGACGACGCCGTCATCGACGGTGGCAACTCCTACTACCGCGACGACATCACCCGCGCGGCGCAGCTCGCCCCGCACCGCATCCACTACCTGGACTGCGGAACCTCCGGCGGTGTCTGGGGACTCGAACGCGGCTACTGCCTGATGATCGGCGGTGAGGACGGGCCCGTCGCCCGGCTCGACCCCATCTTCCGCACCATCGCGCCCGGCACCGGCTCCGCCGAGCCGACACCGAGCAGACACACCGACGGAACGGCGCCGGAGGGCTATCTCCACTGCGGCCCGAGCGGAGCCGGCCACTTCGTGAAGATGGTCCACAACGGGGTCGAGTACGGCATGATGGCCGCGATCGCCGAGGGGCTCAGCATCATCGACCACGCGGACGCCGGACTGCGCAAGCGCGCCGCCGACGCGGAGACCACCCCGCTGCGCGAGCCGGAGGCGTACCAGTACGAGATAGACGTCGGCGAGGTGGCCGAGGTGTGGCGCCGCGGCTCGGTCGTGGGCTCCTGGCTCGTCGACCTCACCGCCGACGCGCTGGCCCGGTCGCCGAAGCTGGACGACTTCACCGGGCGCGTCTCGGACTCCGGCGAAGGGCGCTGGACGGTACGGGCGGCGGTGGACGAAGGCGTGCCCGCCGCCGTGATCAGCACGGCGCTCACCGACCGCTTCCAGTCCCGGGGCCTCGGCGAGTTCGCCGACCGGGTGCTGTCCGCCATGCGCAGCGAGTTCGGCGGACACGCCGAGAAGAGGAGCGGGCGATGACGGCACCGGACGACCATGTGATCGTGCTCTTCGGCGCCACCGGCGACCTCGCCAAGCGCAAGCTGCTTCCCGGGCTGTTCCACCTCGCCGCCGCGGGACTCCTCCCCGACGGCTACCGCATCGTGGGCTCGGCCCCGACCCGCTCCGCGATGAGCGACGACGCGTTCCGCACCCTCGCCCATGACGCGGTCGCCACCTTCGGACGGTCCAAGCCGACCGGGCCGGGGTGGAAGTCCTTCGAGGAGTCGCTGTCCTTCGGCGCGGCCGACCCCCAGGACCCCGGGGCGCTGCTCGCGGCCGTACGGGCGGCGGAGGACTCCCTCGGCGGGCCGTCCCGCAGACTGTTCCACCTGGCCATTCCGCCCTCGGCGTTCGCGTCCACCATCGGCATGCTCGGCGACACGGACCTGGCCGAGAACGCGAAGGTGATCGTGGAGAAGCCCTTCGGCACCGATCTGGCGTCGGCGCGGGCGCTCAACGAGACGATCAACGCGGTCTTCGACGAATCCCGGGTCTTCCGCATCGATCACTTCCTCGGCAAGGAGTCGGTGGACAACATCCTCGCCCTCCGGTTCGCCAACGGGATGTTCGAGCCCAACTGGAACCGGGACCACATCAGGTATGTGCAGATCGATGTCCCCGAGACGCTGGGCCTGGAGGGCCGTGCCCACTTCTACGAGGGCACCGGAGCCTTCCGGGACATGATCGTCACCCATCTGATCCAGGTGCTCGGCATCGTGGCGATGGAACCACCGGTCTCGCTCGCCGCCGAGCCGTTGCGCGACGAGAAGGACAAGGTCTTCGAGGCGCTGCGCCCCATCGCGCCCGGGGATGTCGTACGCGGCCAGTACGAGGGCTACCGCGACGAACCCGGTGTGGCCCCCGATTCGACGACCGAGACGTTCGCCGCGCTGCGGGTGGAGGTGGACAACTGGCGGTGGGCCGGGGTCCCGTTCCATCTGCGCTCCGGCAAGAACCTCGCACAGGGCCGCCAGGTGATCACCCTCGGACTGCGCGAGCCGCCCCTGCGGATGTTCCCGACCGACCTCGCCGACCAGGAGAGGAACCGGGCCAACAAGATCGTGATCGACTTCGGGGACCCCGGCTGGATCGCCGCCCGCTTCCTCACCAAGGAGCCCGGCCCCGCGATGCGGCTCGAACCGGCCACGATGGCCTTCGGGTACGCCGGGTCGTTCTGCGAGGAGAACGGGCTCGAGGGCTATGAACGCCTGATCCTGGACGCCATGCTGGGCGACCAGTCGCTGTTCACCCGGTCAGGCGGCATCGAGCACATCTGGGCCGCGTCGGCCCCCCTCCTGGAGAACCCCCCGCCGGTCCAGCCCTACGCCCCCGGCTCCTGGGGCCCCGAACCGGCCATCAGCGAACTGATCGCGCCCTATCCGTGGCATCTGCCGGACGCCGCCGAGGTCCTGCCCGGGACGTTCCGAACGTCCGGGACGCCCGGGACACATGCCGCTTCCGGAGGGGGCGCGAAGTCGCCGCACTGATGGGCGGCTTCGGACGCACCATCAACCTGGGGAATACTTCAACGTCGTACCGATCAGCGATAGCACCATGGAGGACAAAACGTGAGCGAGACCCGTTTCGCCGGCAAGGTCGTTCTCATCACCGGCGCCGGATCCGGCATCGGTGCCGCCACCGCCCATCGTTGCGCACGCGACGGCGCCACCGTGATCGCGGTCGGACGCACCGAGGAGAAGTTGCGGAAGACGGTCGCCACCGCGCCCGCCGGTTCGACGGTCGTCGCCCGCGTCGCGGACGTCTCCGACGAATCGGCGGTCACCGCCCTCATCGATGGCGTGGTGGCGGAGTACGGCCGCTTGGACGTGCTGGTCAACAACGCGGCCGCGGTCGCGGTCGGCACCGTCGGGGACGTCGGCACGGACGGCTGGCGGCGGGTCATGGACGTCATCGCCGATGGCACCTTCTACGCGTCGAGGGCCGCACTGCCGCATCTGCGTGCCGTCGGCGGCAACATCGTGAACGTCGGCTCGGTCTCCGCTCTCGGCGGCGACTGGGGTCTGGCCGCCTACAACGCGGCGAAGGGCGCGGTGGCCAACCTGACCAACGCCATGGCGCTCGACCACGGCGCCGAAGGCGTGCGGGTCAACGCGGTGCACCCGAGCCTCACCGCCACCGAAATGGCCGCCCCCATAGTGCAGAGCGAAACCGCCATGGCCGCGTTCCGTCAGCGCATCCCCATGCAGCGCCCGGCCGAGCCCGGGGAAGTCGCCGACGTCATCGCCTTCCTGGCCAGTGCCGACGCCCGATTCGTCAACGGCGTCCACATCCCGGTCGACGGCGGACTGAGCGCCTCCTCGGGCCAGCCCCGCATGTTCTGAGCGCCGGTCAGCTCTCCCGGTACGGGGCCAGGAACGGGGTCAGTGCGGACAGCATCGCGTCCGGGGCCTCCTCCGCGGGGTAGTGGCCACAGTCGGGAAGGACCACGCTTTCCACGTCGTCCGCGGCGAGCCTCATCGTGGTGCCGACCGCCTCGCCCAAGTTGTCCGCTCCCGCGATCGTGAGGACGGGGAGGGTCAGCCGTCGGGTCGTGCGCCGCTGGTTCTGCGCGATGGTGGTGTCGAGCGCACGGTAGAACGCGAAGCTGGCGCGCAGGGCGTCCGGGTCGGCGGCGAGGGTGTCCACGTAGTGCCGGACGGCGTGGCCGGGCAGTGGCCTCGCGGCCTTCGTGGCGAATTGATGGCCGAAGTAGAGGTGTTCCCGGCCACTGACCAACCGTTCGTTGAGGTCGGGGAGGCGGTTGAAGGCGAAGTGCCAGAGGCGGTCGTTGGCCTCGCCGCTGCCGAAGAGCGGCGGTGAGGGGGACAGGCCGGGGATGGCGGCCTCGGCGACCGCCAGCCGGTCGAGCCGCTCGGGGTGATCGGCGGCCAGGGCGTAGCCGGTCCACATCCCGATGTCATGGCCGACCATGGCGAACCGCCGATGCCCGAGCGCCTCCATCAGCGCCACCATGTCGGTGGCGAGCGTGCCGGTGTCGTACCCGCCCCGGGGTTTGCCGGACAGCCCCACACCGCGCGGATCGGCCGCCACGACGTGGAAGTCCCGGGCCAGCGCCGGCATCAGGAGGCGCCAGGCGTACCACGTCTGTGGCCAGCCGCACAGAAGCAGCAGCGGGGGCCCCTCACCGCCGGTGACGGCGTGCAGCCGCAGCTCTCCGGTGTCGACGTAGTGGCTGGTGAAGGTGTCGGTGAAGCCATCCGGGAGGCCCGGCGCCCGGGCGGCGGAACCGGGGCCTCGGGGTGTGGGCAGGGAGGTTGAAGACGAACTCATGATGATGCCCTTTCATGGGGCTGGAACGGGGTTGGAGGGGTGGTTGTGTTGCGGCCGTCGCTCACGTGGCGGGGCGGCTCAGCGCTCCGGCGAGGGTCGTCACCACGACGGCGACGGCGAGAATCAGGGTCGCCACGTTCTGGTTGATGGTCTGGTCGAGGAGGCCCAGGGCCAGCGTGGGCACGATCGTGCCGGTGTAGGCGGACAGGAAGTACGTCGCGAGCAGATCCGCCCTGCGCCGCGGGTCGGCCAGCCGCTGGGTGACGGCGATGCCGCGGCGGAACGCCAGACCGATGCCGGTACCCGCCAGGAGGGTGCCGACGACGAACGTCACCAGTGACCGTGTCCACAGCCCGGTCTCGAACACCGCGACGCCCGCTATCAGGAACGCCGGCGCCGCCCAGCGCCCGGAGAGCCACCGTGCCGGGGCGGCCACTTGCGCGGTCAGGGCGATGAGGAACAGCAGCCCGACCTCCGCGCCGACGGCCGCGAGGTTGTGGACGTGCAACCGTTCACGGAGGAAGGACGGCACCAGCGACGAGAACAGCCCGCTGACCGCGAACGCGGCGAGGACGGCCGTGGCGGCTCGCAGGAATTCGGCCCGCGCCGCCCGCTGGTCGGGGACGGTCGGGCGGCGCACGGACACAGTGGGGCGCCGCCGGGCCGTGACGGTCTCCGGGGTGACGACGAGGGCGAGGAACGCCGGCACCAGGCTCGCGAGGTAGGCCCAGAACACCAGGTGCGTGGGGTCCGTGCCGTACTGGGCGAAAAGGCCGGCGACAACGGCACCCAGCCCCAGCCCGCCCATGTTCGCCGCCGTGGAGACGATGGACGCCCGCCGGGCGTGCTCCTCCCCGGCGAGCTCGCCCAGCGCCGCGGTCGCCGTGGCGGTGAAGATGCCGGTGCCCAGGCCGCACAGGAACCGCGCCGCCAGCAGGGTTCCCACGTCGTCGGCGACGAGGAACAGCGATGTGCTCGCGGCCGCGGCGACCAGGGCGGCGATCAGGAGGGGACGGCGGCCCGCGTCGTCGGACAGCGAGGCGAACACCATGAGGGCGAGCACCGTCCCCAGCGCGTAGACGGCGAAGACCAGCGTCGTGGTGAACGGTCCGAAGCCCATCCGCGGCGCCCAGAACACATACAGCGGGATCGGCAGCGTTCCACCCAGCATGACCAGGGTGTACACCGCGGCCACGAGCCAGAACCCGCCGCGTGCCCCCCGTCCGTCGCCGGGCGGCACGGCCGGTGTGCGGGAGTCCGGTGTGCGGACCTCCGATGCGATGTCGTCGATCATCATGCGGCCTTTCGAGTGCGATAACCACCGGCCACCACGCTAACCATCTTGGACCGATCGATCAAACATAGATTGACCAATCGATCCAAGATGTAGGTAGGATCACAGCGCAGCCGCGAAGAAGGAGGTGTGCCGCATGTCGGGCCGGAAGCAGTTCGACGTAGGGACGGCCCTTGATCAGGCCATGCGGGTGTTCTGGCAGCGCGGATACGCGGACGCCTCGCTCGATGCCCTCGGCTCCGCCACCGGCCTCGGGCGCGGTTCCCTCTACGGCACCTTCGGGAACAAGGACACGCTTTTTCGCCAGTGCCTCGACCGCTATGCGGCGGTCTACGGGGCCCAGTACGAGCAGGCGCTCGCCGCGTATCCCGGTGATCCGGTGCGTGCGGTGGAGGCGTTCTTCGATGTCATCCTGGCTCGCATCGCCGACCCGGCCGTCCCCACCGGGTGCCTCATCGCACAGTCCGCCACGCAGTCACCGACGTTCCAGGAGGAGAACGGCGCCAAGGTGCGCGGTCTGCTCGACCTCCAGCGCCGACGGGTGCGCGAGGCGCTGGCGGGGGCGTCGGCCGACCCCCGGGTGCTCGACGAGCTGGCCACGTACGTCGTCGCGGTCAACCAGTCGCTGGCCGTGCTGAGCCGGGCCGGTGCGCCGGACGCGGAGCTGCGCTCCGTGGTCCGGCTCGCATGCACCACGGTGGCGGACACGCTCGCCCGGACGGCCTCCGAGGGTGCCGCGCACCGCTAACGCGCCCCCATGCCCACCAGCCGAAACGCGCGGTCCGCTACGCCGCGATGACGGCCGCCGCGGTGCGGCCGCCGTCGACGTCCAGCGCGAGGCCGTGGACGAACGCGGCCTCGTCGCCCGCGAGGTGGACCGCCGCGTGCGCGATGGCCTCCGGACGTCCGACGAGCAGGGCGACGTCGAGCGTGCCGGTGCGCAGCGCCCGTACCGGCGACGGGGCCCGAGGACTGGTGGGCGGCCGGGTGGACGGTCAACCCCCGGACGGGCTGCGACGAGCGCATGGAAACATCGATTGACTATCGATAGGAATCCATCGATAGTCGATGCATGCATCGACTCTTCATCGTCGCGCTCCGGGCCGGCATCGTCGCAGCGATCATGGCGGGTCTCTTCGGCCAGATCGTCGTCATCCCGACGACGGCGGCCGACGAGGTCGACCGCTTCCCTCCCTACGCCCCGTTCGCCACGCCGTACGTGACGGTGGCGATCCTCGGCGTCGCCTGCGTCCAGGTGGCGCTCGTCGCGGTGTGGATGCTGCTCGCCATGGTCCGCCGCGGCGCGATCTTCACGCCGCTGGCCTTCCGATGGGTCGACACCATCATCGGCTCCTCGGTCGTGGCGACGCTGCTGGCGCTCGGCGTCACTGGGCATCTGGCGCTGGCCGAGATCCCCACTCCCGACGACGGCATGGAGGTCATCGGTGCCCTGGGAGCGGCGATGGTGAGCGTGGGCGTGGGGGCGGCGTTCGCGATGCTGATGGTCATCATGCGGAGCCTGTTGCGGAAGGCGACGGATCTGGAGACCGAGATGGCCGAGGTGGTCTGATGGCGATCGTCGTCGACCTCGACCTTCTGCTCGCCCGGCGCAAGATGTCGGTCGGCGAGTTCGCCGCCGCCGTCGGCATCACGCCCGCCAACGTCGCCGTGTTGAAGAACGGCCGGGCGAAGGCGGTGCGGTTCACGACGCTCGACGCCATCTGCCGCACCCTCGACTGCCAGCCCGGCGACATCCTGCGCTGGGTGCCGGATGACGCTGGTCCGTCTTCAGCCGGATGACAGCGGCAGTGAATCCAGCCCGTCCGGCGATCGAGGACAGGCCGGAGGGCGTTCGGGGGGCAGGGGGCGGAGCCCCTTGGTTCGGGGAGGGGCGGGCAGGGGAGACTCCGTGCCTCCCCGTCGCCGCTTTGGCGATCCGCACACCACGCACCCACAGGACTTGGCACGGTAGGACCATGACGAGCACTGATCCGGACACACCGCGCACGGACACGTCCGAGGAGACCCCCGCGCAACCCCGCCGCGTACCCGTGGCGCAGGCCATGCGGGGCGCCGCCCGGCAGTTGGGGGAGTTGCTGGGCACCGCGCCGGAGGCGGTTTCCGCGATGCAGCCGACGCCGGACGGATGGGTGGCCGATGTGGAGGTGGTGGAGCTGGAGCGGGTGCCGGAGACCATGACCATCATGGCCACCTACCGTGTGACCCTCGACTCACAAGGCCAACTCCTCGGCTACGAGCGGCAACACCGCTACGCCCGCGGTCAGCTCGACCGCGGACGCTAGACGCCGCGCGCCGGACCAGGCACGGCCGTTCCTTTGCCGGGTTTCCTCCCACGGTCCCGCGCCGGTGATGTCCGCGGCGCGGGGCCGTCCCCTGCGTGCGCGCCCATGTGTCATCCGCGCCGCATCGGTGAACGCCACCGCCACCGCGCCCGTATCAGACGCGGACAGGCGACCGAGCGCGACCGAGAGGAAGCACACGTGACCGTGATGACGCAGACCGGCGGGCTGCCTGCCACCGCATCGACCGGTTCAGGGACCGGAAGCCTCTTCGACATCCTCGAACTCATCCTGGACCGTGGCCTCGTCATCGACGTGTTCATCCGGGTCTCCCTCGTCGGCATCGAGATCTTGAAGATCGACATCCGGATCGTGATCGCCAGCGTGGACACGTATCTGCGCTTCGCCGAGGCGTGCAACCGCCTCGACCTGGAATCGGGCCGCAAAGCCCCGGACAAGCTGAGCGACATCGTCGGCAACATCGTCGAGGGCGGCGCCCGGGGCAAGACCGAGGGGGCGATCAGCGGCGCCCTCGGGGCCATCAGCGATGTCTTCGACCGCGACGACGAGGACAGGTGACCATGTCGACCACGTCCCCGTCCCTCTACATCTACGCGATCACCGGGTCCGATCATCCGCTGCGGCTGGAGGGACTGCGGGCCGTGGGCGGCGTGTCCGGCGCTCTGCGGGCGGTCACCGGCGGGCCGCTGGCCTGCGTGGTGAGCCCGGCGCCGCCGGACCTGCGTCCCAAGCGCCGTGACCTCGCCGCCCACCAGGAGGTCCAGGAGCGGCTGATGGCGGACGGCGCGGTGCTGCCGATGCGGTTCGGCATGCTGGCGCCCGACGACGCCGCGGTGACGGCGGCGCTGGACGGCAAGCGCGCCGAATACGTCCGCGGGCTCGAGGAGCTGCACGCCACCGCGGAGTTCAACCTGAAGGCGGCCCGCTCGCAGGACGACCTGTTGCGGGAGGTGCTCACCGAGTCCGACGACGCCCGGCGCCTCAACGAACGCACCCGCGACGGCGGTGGCACCTACGCGGACCGGGTGGCCCTCGGCGAGCTGGTCGCACGACAACTGGACGCACGCCAGCGGCAGTTGGCCGACCAGGTCGTCGGACGGCTGTCGGAGATGGCCCGCGGCAACGTGGTGGCCCCCCCGGCCGGGGACGACTTCCTCAACGCCTCGTTCCTGGTGGAGCGGGGGCGCGCCGAGGAGTTCTCCCGGGCCGCGCGGCAACTCGCGCAGGGCTACGGAGACGGCTACGACTT
The DNA here is from genome assembly GCF_055597465.1 of Streptomyces yongxingensis. Classification (NCBI taxonomy): domain Bacteria; kingdom Bacillati; phylum Actinomycetota; class Actinomycetes; order Kitasatosporales; family Streptomycetaceae; genus Streptomyces; species Streptomyces yongxingensis. The sequence goes on along the minus strand of NZ_CM145717.1, from coordinate 2,843,214 downwards.
CCGGCTGCGCGGCCCCCTGCCGCCGTACAGCTTCGTGGCCTGAGGCGGGAGCGCCATGGGACTGCTGACCGGGCTGCTCACCTTTCCGCTGGCACCGGTGCGCGCCACCGTCTGGGCCGCCGAGCAACTGGCCGCGGCCGCCGAGCGCGACTACTACGACCCGGCGCCGGTCCGGCGCGCCCTCGCCGACCTGGAACAGGACCTGCTGGCCGGGCGGATCGACGAGGACGCGTACGACCGCCGCGAGGACGAGTTGCTCGACCGGCTGGAAGAGCTGGAACGCCGGGAACGGCCGGACGAGCGGAGAAGAGCCCCGTGACGACGACAGAACCGGTGGCGGGCGGGCTGGGCTCGCCACGCCTGCCCGCCACCCCGTACGGCCAGGGCGCCGAGGGCGCCCCGTCGCTCGCCGACATCCTGGAGCGGGTGCTGGACAAGGGCGTGGTGATCGCGGGCGACATCCGCATCAACCTGCTGGACATCGAGCTGCTCACCATCAAGCTCCGGCTGCTCGTCGCCTCCGTCGACAAGGCGAAGGAGATGGGCATCGACTGGTGGGAGCACGATCCGTCGCTGTCCTCCCGCGCCCGCACCCGGGCCGTACAGGACGACGACGCGGAGCGGTCCCTCACCGACGAGAACGCCCGGCTGCGCGCCGAGATCGCGGCGCTGCGGGCACGGGCCGAGGACAGGAGCGTGGACGGTTGACCGAGAGCGCACGGCGACAGCACATGGTGTACGCCTACGCGGTGCTGCGCCCCACCCCGGAGGCCGCACGGGCGGCGGCCGTACTGCGCGGGGTGGCGGACGAGCAGGTGGGGCTCGTGGAGACGGGGGACCTGGCCGCGGCCGTCGGCCCGGTCCCGGCCGAGGAGTTCGAGGAGGGCGCGCTGAAGGCGGGCCTGGAGGAGCTGCCCCGGCTGGAGGCGCTGGCCCGCGGCCACCACGGGGTGGTGGCGGGGCTGGCCCCGCTGGGCGCCGTACTGCCGCTGCGGCTGGCCACTGTCTACCGGGACGAGGACCGGGTGCGGCAGGTCCTCCAGGAGCGCCGCGACCAGTTCCTGCCGCTGCTGGAACGGCTCGCCGGACATGTCGAATGGGGCGTCAAGGTCTCCACCGATCCCACGGACTCCCTGGCGGGGGACGCGGCGGTGCCCGCCGAAGCCACGGGCGGGGAGGAGGCGCTCAGTCCGGGCCGGGCCTATCTCGCCGCCCGCCGCCGGCGCCGGCGCGGCGCCGAGGAAGCCTGGCAGACGGCGGCGCGGACGGCCGCGCGGATCGCCGAGGAGGCCGGGGGCCTGGCGGTGGGCAGGGTCGCCCATCGGCCGCAGCGCGGCGAACTCGCCCAGGTGGCCGGTGGCGGGACCGCGGGTGGCGGGAAGCCCGGTGGCGAGAACATCGCCAACGACGCGTATCTGGTGCCCGCCGACCGCGCCGAGGAGTTCCGCTCCCGTGTCCTGGCCGCTGCCGAGGGGCAGCCCGGGGTGCGCGTCGAGGTGACCGGCCCCTGGGCGCCGTACTCCTTCGCCCTTCCGCCCGAGCCGGCCCCCCGGCCGGAGCCCGTATGAGCGGGGCGTTGGACGGGGCCCGTATGAGCCGGGCGTTGGACGAGGAGGACGCACGGGCGCTCGCGGGCCGCGAGGTCGCCCTGATCGACCTGCTGGACCGGCTGCTCCAGGGCGGGGTCGTGCTCGCCGGGGACCTCGTCCTGTCCATCGCGGACGTCGATCTCGTACGGATCGACCTGCGCGCGGTCATCGCTCCGGTCGACGCCGAACACCCCGCCCCGCTGCTGCCCTGACGTAAGGCCCCGACGAAAGGAAACCGCGCATGTCAGCCTCCTCCTCCGCCGCCGCCCAGCGGCTGCGCACCGACGCGGACACGGTCGAGCGCGATCTGGCCAAGCTGGTGCTGACCGTGGTCGAGCTGCTGCGTCAGCTGATGGAGCGCCAGGCCCTCCACCGCGTCGACAAGGGCGATCTGACGGAGGAGCAGGAGGAGCGCGTCGGCATGACGCTCATGATCCTCCAGCAGCGCATGGAGGAGATGTGCGCCCGTCACGGCATCCGGATGGAGGACCTCAACCTCGACCTCGGCCCGCTCGGCACCCTGCTCTCCCCGGCGGGCCCGCCCTCCCGGTAGGAAGCCCCGGTAGGAAACCCCGCGGGACTCCCGGCGCGCCGTCGCACCGCCCGTTCAGCTCTTGCGCGGCCGCGGCTCGGACCGGTCGATCAACTGCCCCCTCAACACGGTCAGTTGATGGGACGCTTCGACCGCCCGGGTCTCGTCCAGGGAGGCGAGGGCCAGCACGAGGGTGTCCATGACGACGATGCCCGCCAGGGATTCCGCGGTGATGCCGGTGGGCGTGTGCGGGGCGCTGATCACCACATCGGCGTGGGTGGCCAACGGCCCCGTGGGAACGTCGGTGACCAGCACCACGCTCGCGCCGACCGCCCGCGCCCGATCCGTGAGCACGGTGAACTCCCGCAGCCGGCGGCCGGGGTGGAGGATTACCACCGCGTCCCCGCGGCCGAGGCTCAGCAGTTCGTCGGCCATGGTGAAGCCGGTGGCGCCGACGAAGCGCGCCCGGCGGCCGGCCCGGCGCAGCTTCAGCACCAGATGCCGGGCGGCGAGCTCCGAGGCGCCGACGCCGTAGGCGACCACCTCACGCGCGTCCGCCAGCGTTTGCACCGCTTGCTTCAGCACATCCGTCTCCAGTAGGCGGCGGCACTGGTCGAGACGCTCGGCGGCCTCGTCGAAGACCCGGTCCTTGATCTCGTCCAGGTCGTGGCCGACCCGGGCGATGCGCTGCTTGAGCCGCTCCTCGGGGGCGGTCGCGGAGGTGAAGCCGGCGGCGAGCTCCCTCTTGAGCGCGGGCAGGCCGGAGTAGCCGAGGCGCTGCAGGGCGCGGACCACGGTGGCGTTGCTCGTGCCGCTGGCCGCACCCAGCTCCTGTGCGCTCGCGAACAGCAGATTCTCCGGCGGGGCGCTGACCAGGTACTGGGCCACCACCCGCTCGGAAGCGGACAGCTCACCCCACATATCCCGGACCGCGGAGGCCAGCCGTGCCGTCCCGGCGTCGCTTTTCGGTTCGCTCATTACAGCTCTTGACTTCCCTGTGGCGGACATTACTATCTGGGCTCACCGTTCCAAGAACGCTGATTCCTGAAACACACGTTACAGCCCCTCGTGGGCCCGGGCCTCGGAACACAGGAGTGCCATGACAGCCGCCACCATCCCCACCGTCGAGATCTCCGGCCCGCCGGCCGAGCGCGGCCGCCAGTACGGCGAGGCGGCGCGCGACAGCATCGGCGGGGCGCTCGCCTACTACGAGGAGGCGTTCGGCGAATCCTCGGGGCTCACCTGGGACCAGGTCACCGCGCGCGCCGAGCGCTGGCTGGAGCCGGTCCGCGCCTACGCCCCCGAGCTCGTCGAGGAGATGCGCGGGATCGCCGAGGGGGCGGGTGCCGGGCTCCTGGACGTGCTCGCGCTCAACGCCCGCGGCGAGATCATCTACGACCAGACCTTCGCCCGGATGCGGGCCCGGGCGGACGCCGTCGCGGACGTCACGGACGACCGGGAGGTGACCGACGGCTGCACGTCCTTCGCCGTGCTGGGCGAGGCGAGCGGCGACGGTCACGTCTACTGCGGCCAGAACTGGGACTGGCGGGCGGGCGTCGCGGACACCGTCCTGATGCTCCGGATCGTCCAGCCCCCGCACCCCACCGTGATCATGCAGGTCGAGGCCGGGCAGATCGGCCGCCAGGGCGCCAACTCCGCGGGCGTCGCCCTCAACGCCAACGGCCTCGGCGGCCGGTTCGACGACGCCGTGGGGCTGCCCCAGACCGTGATCCGCCGCCGGGTCCTGGACAGCGAGTCGATCAGCGAGGCGGTCGACGTACTGTGCCGTACCCGCGGCCACATCGCCAGCAACGCCCTGCTGACCTGCCGTGAGGGCTTCGCCCTCGACCTCGAGACCACTCCGGGCGCACACGGCTGGATGTATCCGACGCAGGGGTTGCTCGTCCACGGCAACCACTACCAGACCACCGTCCCCGTCCAGCTCGCGGCCCGCTACCGCCCCGAGTCCTCCGACTCCCTGATCCGGGTGCCCCGGGCCGAGGCCGGGCTGCGCCGGCTGCGCGAGGCCGGCGCGCCGGACGAGTCCCGCAAGCTGATCCACCAGGCCATGTCCGACCACCTCGGCCACCCCGAGGGCCTGTGCACCCACCCCGACCCCCGGCAGCCCGAGGTCAAGTGGTGGACGACGCTGCTGTCCTCCTGCGTGGACCTGACCACCGGTGACTACCACGTGACCCCCGGAACCCCCTGCGACCACGCGTACCAGCACCTGCCCTGGAACCTCTACGACGGTCCGCACGCCCCCAACTGACGCCCCTCACGTCCGCACGAACGACCAGAGAGCCTGCCATGAGAACCAAGCTCTGTACCACCGCAGTCGGCCTCGTGGGTGCCCTGCTGTTCACCGCAGGGTGTTCCGGGGCGACCTCCGGGTCCGGCGGCGCGTCCGTCGACCCCGCGAAGCTCAAGCTCACCGACACCACCCCCAAGGCATCCGGCGCGGCCACCACGGTGAACTGGCTCGTGGAACAGGAACCCGCCTCCCTGGACATGGACGCCCAGGGCGGCAGCAGCACCCGTACCGTGATGGCCAACGTGTGCGAGCGACTGCTCCTGCTCAGGCCCGATATGACCACCGCGCCGCGGCTGGCGGAGAAGGCCGAGTACACCGGCGACAAGAAGCTCGTCCTCACCCTCCGCGACGACGTGACCTTCCACGACGGCGCCCGGATGACCGCCGACGACGTGGTGTGGAGCCTCAAGCGGCACGCCCGGCCGGAGATGAACGAGTCGGACGAGTACGAGGACGTCGACACGATCGCCAAGACCGGCGCGAACCAGGTCACCATCACCTTCAAGAAGCCGAGCGCCCTGTTCACCAAGGCCCTCGCCGGTGACGCCGGGATCATCATGGAGCGCCGGGCGGTGGAGAAGCAGGGCGACGACTTCGGCACCCCCGGCCACCCCGACGCCTGCACCGGACCGTACCGGCTGAAGAGCTGGAACTCCGGCTCCTCCCTCACCATCGAGCGCTCCGCGGACTACTGGGACAAGAGCGTCCGCCCGCTGACGAAGGAGGTCGTCTTCCGCTGGGCCTCCGGCAGCGCCCTGGTCAACTCCATCTCCACGGGCGCCGCGGACGGCGCCTATCTGACCGCCACCGGCCCCGCCGCCGTGCTGTCCAAGAAGAAGGGCGTGCGCGCCTACTACGGGCGGTCCACCACCGCCTGGTCGCTCAGCCCCACCAACAGCGGTGCGCTGAAGGACGCCCGGCTGCGCAAGGCGCTGTCGCTGGCCATGGACCGCGAGGGCATCGCCAAGTCCGGGTTCAACGGCCTCGCCGAGCCGTGGGCGACCCCGGTGGGCCCCGGGGCCTGGGGCTATGAGAAGGCCGCCTTCCAGAAGGCGCAGAAGGACCTCGAGCGCTCCACCGCCTACACCGTCTCGCCCTCGGCGGACGACATCGACCGGGCGAAGAAGCTGGTCGAGCAGGCCGGGGCGCCCTCGAAGCCGATCGTCGTCTCCAGCGACGGCGGCGAGAGCCAGACGGTCATCACCAACGCGGTGCGCGGCGCGGCCCAGAAGATCGGGCTGAAGGTCATCGTCAAGACGATCGCGTCGAGCCGTTACGACGAGTTCTTCTCCGACCCGGGGTCCCGCAACGGCTTCGACCTGATCCCGGTCGACTGGTACATCTCCAAGGCCGACCCGGCGGGCTTCTACGACAACGGCGTATCGGGAAACGCCAACAACTGGCTCGGCTACTCGGACAAGGGCTACGACGCCCTCGTCGGCAAGGCCCAGCAGACCATCGACGACCGCGAGCGCGCGAAGCTCGTCATCGACGCGCAGACCAAGTTCGCCGACGACGCGGTGTGGATCCCCCTGGTGCAGGTGCCGTCGGTGATGGTGCTCGGCGACACGTACACCGGCCCGCCGGCGTCCATGGTGTCGATGTACTACCCGTGGGCCGCCGACCTCGGCACGAAGAAGGGCTGACACCATGATCCGCGGACTGCCGCGGCGGATCGCCGGCCTGTTCGCCACGCTGCTCGCCGCCTCGTTCCTCATCTTCGCCGCCGTCTACGCGGCCCCCGGGGACCCCGCCGTCCTCCTCTCCGGGAGCCGGCAGGAACTCACCCCGGAGAAGCTCGCGGCGGTCCGCGCGGAGCACCACCTCGACGAGCCGCTCGTCGTCCAGTACGGCCGGTGGCTGTGGGACGGCCTCCAGGGCGACCTGGGCCGGTCGTTCCAGTACCGCGACCATGTGGCCGACCTGATCGGGGCGCGGCTGCCGACCACCCTGGAGCTCGTCGCCTACGCCACGGTGTTCTTCGTGGTGCTGGGCGTCGGCTCCGGAGTGCTGGCGGCGCTGCGCCGCGGCTGGGTGGACTCGGCGGTCGTCGGCGGCACCACGCTGGCCGCCTCGGTGCCCGCCTTCGTGGCGGCCATCGCGCTGGTCTCCCTGTTCGGGGTGCGTCTCGGCTGGTTCCCGGTGACGGGCCAGGGCGAGGGGCTCGCCGGGCGGCTGCACCATCTCACGCTCCCCGCGTTCGCCCTCGCCCTCAGCGCCCTCGCGGTGATCAGCCGGGTCACCCGGCAGGCCATGGCCGAGGCGTACGCCTCCGACCATGTGGAGGCGGCCCGCGCCTCCGGGCAGTCGGAGCGCCAGATCGTCATCCAGCACGTGCTGCGCAACGCGCTCGGCCCGATCGTCACCATGTGCGGGCTCGTCATGGCGGGCATGCTCGCCGGAACGGTGGTGGTCGAGACCGCCTTCGGGCTCAGCGGGATCGGCTCGCTGCTGGTCAGCGCGATCACCACGCATGACTTCCCGGTCACCCAGGCGGTGCTGCTGCTGATGGTCATCGGCTATGTCGTGGTGACGACGCTGGTCGACCTGATCCATCCCCTGATCGACCCCCGGGTCTCGCCGGGCGGGCAGCCGAGGGGAAGCAAGCCGGAAGGAAAGACCGCATGACGACGGTGACGGCCGGGGCACTGATCCCGGTGCGGATACGGGCCCGGCGCCCGGTACCGGTGATGATCGCGGGTGGCTTCCTCGCCCTGGTCGTGGTGGCGGCGGTGTGCGCACCCCTGATCGCCCCGCACGCGCCCGACGCGGTGGACCTGTCCGCCTCGCTCGCGGGGACCACCTCCCAGCATCCGCTGGGCACCGACGCCTCGGGGCAGGACCTGCTCTCCCGGGTGCTGTACGGCGCCCGGTCGAGCCTGCTGGCACCCCTGGCGCTGCTCGCGCTGGCCGCGCTGCTCGGCGTCACGATGGGCACGGTCGCGGCGTGGCGCGGCGGCTGGGTGGACACCCTGCTCTCGCGGGTGACCGATGTGATGTACGCCTTCCCGGGCCTGCTGTTCGTGGTCCTGGTGATCGCGGTCTTCGGCGACGGCCTCACCACGTCGATCATCGCCCTGGGGCTCGCGTACGCGCCCACCATCGCGCGGTACACCCGCAGTCTCGCCCTCGCCGAGCGGTCCAAGCCGTATATCGACGCCTATCGGGTGCAGGGCATGAGCGGGACCCGGATCTGCGTGCGCCATCTGGTGCCCAATCTGGCCGGGGCGATCGTCGGCTATCTCGTGGTGCTCTTCGGCGAGGGGCTGATGAGCCTGGCCACCCTCAGCTATCTGGGCTTCGGCGCCGGATCGCCCTCGATCGACTGGGGGCTGATGGTGCAGGAGGGGCAGGACGCCGTGGTGCAGGGGGCGCTGCTCCCGGCCCTCGTACCGGGCACGGCCATCGCCGCCGTCGTGGTGGCCTTCAACATCGTCGGGGTCCGGGTCTCGGACCGGCTGGGCAAGGGGAGGTAGCCGGCGATGCTGCTGGACATCGAGGATCTCACCATCGAGCTGCCGGCCGGTGCCGCCGCCCGGCCGATGCTCGCCGAGGTGTCGCTGAGGGTCGGCCGGGGCGAAGTGGTCGGCCTGGTGGGCGAGTCCGGCTCGGGCAAGTCCACGACGGCCCGGGCGGTGCTGTGCATGCTCCCCGAGGGGGCGCGGGCCTCCGGCTCGGTGCGGGTGGACGGCGAGGACGTGCTCGCCATGGACCCGGCCCGGCTGCGCCTCCACCGGTCCCGCACCGTCTCCATGATCTTCCAGGACCCGCGCTCCGCGATGAACCCGGTCCGCCGGATCGGCGACTTCCTCACCGATCCGCTCACCCGGGTCCTGGGCCTGTCCCGGCGCGACGCGGTGGCGAAGGCCACGGAGCTGCTGGCCTCGGTGGGGCTTTCCGACCCCGAGCGCCGGATGCGGCAGCGCCCGCACGAGCTGTCCGGCGGGATGCTGCAACGGGTCGTGATCGCCGCCGCCCTGTCCACCGACCCCGATCTCCTCCTCGCCGACGAGGCGACGAGCGCGCTGGACGCGACCACCCAGGCGGAGGTACTGGCCCTGCTGCGGGGCGTCCAGGAGGAGCGGCGGCGGGCCGGCAGCGGCCTCGGGACGCTCTTCATCACCCACGACCTGCCGCTCGCGGCCGCCTACTGCGACCGCGTGTACGTGATGTACGCGGGCCGTGTGGTGGAGCAGCAGCCCGCCCACGGGCTGTTCGCCGACCCGAAACACCCCTACACCCGCGGTCTGCTGGAATGCTCGCCCAGCCTGGGGGACGACCGCGAACCGCGGCCCATCCCCGGCCGCCCGCCCTCCCTGTCCGACGCCCTCACCGGCTGCCCCTTCCTCCCGCGCTGCGCACGGGCCGAGGCGGAGTGCGAGACCTGGGCGCCGGTGGCCGTCCCGCTCGGCGACGGATCGGAGAGGGACGGCTCCGCGGCCTGCCGCCGACTGGAACTCGTATCGAGGAGCAGCGCATGACCGAGCCCGCACTCGCCGTACAGGGGCTGCGCAAGACCTACGCACTCCCGGGCGGTGGCCGGACCACGGCCGTGGACGACGTCTCGTTCTCCGTCCCGGCGGGCGGCTCGCTGGGCATCGTCGGGGAGTCCGGCTCCGGCAAGACCACGGTGGCCCGGATCCTGGTGGACCTGGTGGGCCCGGACGCGGGGACCATCACGGTGAACGGGCGGGAGCGCACACCGGGACGGCGGGGCGGCGGACGGCTCCTCGGACCGGGCGCGCGCCGCGCCGCCCGGCTGGGCCGCGCCCGCGAGATCCAGATCGTCTTCCAGGACCCGTACGTATCGCTCGACCCGCGCCTGACCGCGCGTCAGTGCCTGCACACCGCCCTGCGGCTGCACGGCCGGTACGAGGGGCAGGCCGCCGCCGGCCGGATCGAGGAGCTGCTCGACCAGGTGGGCCTGGGCAAGCGGGAGGCCGACGCCCGCCCGCGCGGTCTGTCGGGCGGGCAGCGCCAGCGGCTGGCCATCGCCCGTGCGCTCGCCGTGGAACCCGAGGTGCTGGTGCTGGACGAGGCGGTGGCGGCGCTGGACGTGTCCATCCAGGCGCAGGTCCTCCGGCTGCTCGCCGACATCCGCCGGGAGACCGGTGTGGCCCTGGTCTTCGTCAGCCATGACCTGGCCGTCGTACGCCACATCACGGACGACACGCTGGTGATGCGGCGCGGCCGCGCGGTCGAGACGGGCCCGACGGCCCGGGTGCTGGACACCCCGGAGGACCCGTACACCCGGCTCCTGCTGTCGTCGGTGCCGCACGACGGCTGGGACCCGGCGGAGACGGTACGGCTGCGCGCGGAACTCGCCGAGCTATGACCGTGACCGCGGCCGCCGAAGGCGAGACATCGGCTCACTCCGGCACTCGACGGCTCAATGTGAGGAGCTGAGCCCGCCTCATCTGCGCATACGTAGCCAGTTGAATTTCCATACGTCGGAGGTATTCCCAGGTGCTCAAGTGCCCTGCACCATGCCGGTAGTTCACCACCGGATAGGGGAGGCACATACGTGACCGCGCCAACAGGGAACGGGATCTCTCGAAGAGGTGTGATCGGCGCCGCGGCCGCGGTCGGCGCCGGGGGCTGGCTGGCCGGATCCGGCACCGCCTGGGCCGCGCCCCAGGCGTCCGGCGGGGCGGCGGCCCTGCCCGAACGGATGGCCAGGGCCGCCGCCCCGCGGTGGCGGCGGATGCCCGGCGACTGGAAGGACGGCCCCTTCCTGGCCAACGGCCTGCTCGGCGCGGTGGTGTACCAGGGCGCCACGCCCAACTCCGTGAAGGTCATGCTCAGCCACAGTCAGGTGCAGGACCAGCGGCCCCAGTGGCGCGCCCCGTACGGCTACTCCCGCCTGCCCATCGGCCACTTCGACCTCACCCTCGCCGGAGAGGTGACCGGGGTGGACTGGACCCTCGACATCTGGGACGCCGAACTGCGCGGCACCGTCACCACCACCCGGGGCAGCGTCCGCTTCACCATGCTGGTGCACAACGCCCGTACCGCGCTGCTGATCTCCACCCGGCCCAGCGCGGGGGAGGAGAGCGCGGCCTGGTCGTTCACATGGATGCCCGCGGCCTCCCCCAGGACCAAGGACAAGCCCGCCGACTACACCGGCAACCCCGACCCCCGCACCGGCTCCGCGGGCGACACCCACTATGTGGAGCAGCCGCTGATCGCGGGCGGCGGCTGGACCACCGCCTGGCGGGAACGGCGGGTGGGCACCGGCAGGCTGCTGGCCGCCCACATCGTCTACCGCCACCCCGGGGACCTCTCGCGCACCACCGAACTGGCCGTCGCCGAGGTGGCCCGCACCCTCGCCGCCGACCCCGACGACCTGGTGCGCCCACACCGCGCCTGGTGGCACCGCTACTACCAGCACAGCCTGCTCTCCGTACCCGACAAGCGCCTTCAGCACTTCTACTGGATCCAGCTCTACAAGGCCGCCTGCGCCACCCGCGCCGACGGGCCCTCGATGTCCGAATGGGGGCCGTGGTACCCGGAGACCGGCGGCAGCTGGACCGCGGTCTGGTGGAACCTCAACGTCCAGATCGCCACCTGGCTGGTCCAGGGCTCCAACCACCTCGAACTCGACTCCGTGACCTCCACCTTCCGGGACTTCGAGAAGAACCTGCCGCTGTCCGTCCCCCCGGAGTACCGGGACGGGAACACCTACGCCCTCGCCCACCCCTCCGACTGGCTGCTGCGCCCCGGCGCCAAGACCGTCGGCATCCCCGGCACCTCCACCAAGACCGACAACAACGGCAATCTCATCTGGGCCATGCACAACGTCTGGCTCAGCTACCGCCACACCCTGGACATCCGCATCGTGCGCGACGTCCTCTACCCGATCCTCGCCAAGGCGGTGAACTTCTACGACCACTTCCTGTACGAGGGCGGAGACGGGAAGCTGCATCTGCCGCTGACCCGCTCACCGGAGTGGGCGGACGCCGAGGACTGCACCTACGACCTCTCCCTGCTCCGCTGGGGCTGCGCCACCCTCCTGGACTGTCTGCGCGTCCTGCGCACCGACCACCCCCGCGCCCGGCGCTGGCGCGAGATCCTGGACCGCCTGGTGGCCTACCCCCGCGATGCCACCGGCATCATGATCGGCGCGGCCAAGCCGCTCACCGAGTCCCACCGCCACTTCTCCCATATGCTCTGGCTCTATCCCCTGCACGAGCTGGACTGGGACCGCCCGGCCGACCGGGACATCATGCGCACCACCTTCGACCACTGGGTCAAGGACCGCAGCCTGTGGGCCGGTTACAGCTACGCCGTCGCCTCCTCCATGGCCTCGCGCATGGAACGGCCCGAGGAGGCGCTGGACTTCCTCACCTTCCTCACGGACGGCAACCTGATCAAGAACGCCTGGATCACCCCGAACACCATGTACGTCGAGGGCGGCAACCTCGCCACCGAAAGCCCCCTGACGGCGGCCCAGTCGGTGCTGGAGATGGCCGTCCAGAGCCACAACGGCGTGGTGCGGGTCTTCCCGTCCGTCTCCCGCCGCTGGCCCGACCTCTCGATCCACTCCCTGCGTACCCAGGGCGCCTTCCTGGTGGACGCCGACCGCTCGGCCGGGCGCACCCGCTGGATCCGCGTCCACAGCGAGGCGGGCGCCCCCCTCGTCCTGCACCACGGCATCCCCGGTCCGATCGACGTCCGCGACCACCGGGGCCGCTCCCTCCACTACCGCACCACCGGCCCCGGCCGTATCGAGATCCCCCTCGCCCGCGACGAGACGGCCCTGATCACGCCCCGGGGCCACCGCCCGGACCCGGCCCCGCGCGATGTCCCGGCCGTCGGCGACTCCAAGCCGTGGGGACTGCCGGACTGAGGTGAGCGATGAGCGAGCCCCCGCATCCCCGGGGGCTCGCTCGTCGCCGTGCCGTCAGGAGCTGCTCGCCGCCGCGAAGGGGACCTGGGCGGTGGGCGGTTCGGGGGTGGCGGAGGTGTGGAAGGGGTGGGACCACAGGCCCTGGCGGCGCAGCAGGGGCAGGACGCCCTCGCCGAACCAGTACGCCTCCTCCAGGTGCGGATAGCCGGACAGGATGAACTCGTCGATGCCGAGGCGGTGGTACTCGGCGATCCGCTCGGCCACCTCGGCGTGGCTGCCCACCAGGGCCGTGCCCGCGCCGCCGCGCACCAGGCCGACACCGGCCCAGAGATTGGGGTAGATCTCGAGGTTGTCCAGGCTGCCGCCGTGCAGGGCGAGCATGCGCTGCTGGCCCTCGGACTCGCTGCGGCCGAGGCCGTTCTGGATGGAGCGCACGGTCTCCGGGTCGAAGCCGTCGAGCAGCCGGCGCGCCTCGGCCCATGCCTGCTCGGCGGTGTCGCGGGTGATGACGTGCAGCCGGATGCCGAAGCGGATCGTACGGCCCTGTTCGGCGGCGAGGGAGCGGATCCAGTTGATCTTCCGGGCCACCTGGGCGGGGGGTTCGCCCCAGGTGAGGTAGACATCGGAGTGGCGGGCGGCGACCTGGCCCGCGGCGGGGGAGGAGCCGCCGAAGTAGACCTGCGGGATCGGGTCGGGGAGCCGGGCCAGCTTGGCGCCCTCGACGTGGAGGTGTTCCCCGGCGTGATCGACGGTCTTGCCGTCCCACAGGTCGCGGACGATGCCCAGGAACTCGCCGGTGCGGGCGTAGCGGGCGTCCTTGTCGAGGAAGTCGCCGTAACCGCGCTGCTCCTGGCTCTCGCCGCCGGTGACCACGTTGAGCATCAGCCGCCCGCCGGTCTGCCGCTGGTAGGTGGAGGCCATCTGGGCGGCGAAGGTGGGCGAGAGGAAGCCGGGGCGGAAGGCCACCAGGAACTTCAGCCGCTCGGTGTGCTGGCTGACCATCGCGGTGGTCAGCCAGGCGTCCTCGCACCAGGCGCCGGTCGGGGTGAGCGCACCGGCGAAGCCGAGGTGTTCGGCGGCGCGGGCGATCTGGGAGAGATAGCCGACGGACGGCGGGCGGTCCCCTCCGGCCGAGGTGACGGGGGTGCCATGGCCACCGCCGACGACATGGCGGCTGTCGCCGTTGGTGGGCAGGAACCAGTGGAAGGTGAGGGACATGGTGCGACTCCGTTCGGGTGTTGCGGTGGCGGTGGTTACAGGAGGCCGTGGCGGGGTGGTTTCGTTCCGTTCAGCACATAGCGGCCGATGTGCTGGACCTTCCAGCGGGCCGGGTCGTGCAGGGTGTGGGTACGGGCGTCCCGCCAGTGGCGGTGCAGGCCCAGGGCGTCCAGGGCCGAGCGGGTGCCGGACACCTCGAACAGCGAACTGCCCGTCTCCACGGCCGCGTTGGCCGCCGCCACCTTCGCCGCGGCCACCGCGATCGACGCCTCGGCGGCGGTGTCCTCGTCGAGGCGGCCACGGGCGGTGTCCACGGCCCGGGCGGCGGCGGACAGCAGGGCCTCAGCGCCCCGGACCTGGAGGGCCAGCTCGCCGAAGCGCTGGATGAGCAGCGGATCCTCGGCGGCGGTCTCGAAGCCGCTCTCGAACCAGGGGCGGCTCTTGGTGCGGACGAACGTCACCGCCTCCGCCAGCGCCCCCGAGGCGATCCCCGCGTCGATGGCCGCGTGCAGCAACTGCGCGAAAGCGCCGTGCAGTTGGGGCCCGCAGAAGGTGAGGTGGTGCGGTACGACCCGGTCGGCCGGCACCGGCACGGCCGCCAGCCGGACGGTGCCGCTCGCGGTCGTCCGCTGGCCCATGCCGTCCCAGTCGTCCACGACGGTCAGACCGGGCGCGTCCCGCGGCACATAGGCCACATGGAGATCGTCGTTCTCCGCGCGGGCCAGCACCGGGATCCAGTGGGCGAACAGCGCGCCGGTGGAGTAGTGCTTCACACCGGTCAGGGTGTACGAGCCGTCGGCGGCCGGGGCGAGACGAGTGCGGATGTCCTGGATGTGCCTGGTGCCCGCCTCCGACTGGGCGTTGCCGAACCGCTTCCCCGCCAGCACCTCGCCGAAGAAGAACGCCTGCTGGGCCTCCGTGCCCTGACGGCGCAGCACATTGACGTAGACGAAGTGGCTCTGCGGGATCTGGGCGAGGCTGGCGTCGGCGGCCGCGAGCAGCCGGAACACCTCGGCGAGGGTCACGGCGGACACCTCCGCGCCGCCGTACCCGGCCGGGACCGTGATGGCGAGGAGCCCGGACGCCAACAGCCGGTCCAGTTCGGCCCGCGGCAGCCTGCGTCGCGCGTCGCGCTCGGCGGCGCCCGTACGGAACTCCTCGGCCAGCGCCGCGGCCACCTTCAGCGCCTCGGTGTCATCGGCGATGACATGGGCGGGCTCGGGCAGGGACGGCACGGTCAGCTCGCCGCGGCCAGCACGGTGGGGTGGCCGAGCGCCGCTGAGAACTGGTCGACCACCTGCTCCAGCGCCCCGGCGGCCCCGGCGGCCACGCTCACCCCGCCGTCCGGCTCCACCGTGATGTCCTTGTCCAGGGTGAACCAGCCCTGGACGATATGGGCCGCGCCCATGGAGGACAGCACCGGCCGCAGCGCGTAGTCGATGGCCAGGACGTGGGCGGTGGTGCCACCGGTGGCCAGCGGGAGCACGGTCTTGCCCGCGAGCGCGTACTGCGGCAGCAGATCCAGCAGGGACTTCAGTAGCCCGGAGTAGGCGGCCTTGTAGACCGGCGTCCCCACCACGAGCCCGTCCGCCTGCTCGACCAGCGCCTTGGCCCGGACGATGGCCGGGTGCGAGAAGTCCGCGCCGAGCAGCGCGGCGGCGGGCAGGGTGCGGACGTCGAGCGGGACCACATGATGGCCCTGGGCGGTCAGCCTGGCGTCCAGATGGCGCAGCAGCCGGGCGGTGCGGGAGGTGGCGGAGGGGGAGCCGGAGAGGGACAGGACGGTGGCCATGAGCAACCCTTCGTGATCGCGGTCGGGGCGGTGGGGCGGGGAGCCGGTGGGGCGGGAGCCGGTGGGAACGGCGGTGGTCAGGTGAGCGCGGGCACCGGCTCCGGCAGTTCCGCCTCGAGCTCGCGGACCAGCGGCAGCACCCGCTCGCCGAAGTACTCGACCTCCTCCAGGTAGTGCAGGAAGCCCAGCAGGAAGAGGTCCACGCCGAGCCGCTTGTAGGCCACGATCCGCTCGGCGATCTGCTCGGGGGTGCCGATCAGCCCCGTACGGAAGCCGTCGTTGTACTGGACCAGGTCCTCGAACGAGGAGTCCTGCCACATGCCCTTGCCGTCGGCGGTGGACCGGCCCGCCTGCTGGACGGCGCCACGGAAGCCGGCCACGGCCTCGGTGTCGGCCTTGGCGACGATCTCGCGAAGGGTCTCGCGGGCCTCGGCCTCGGTGTCGCGGGCGATGAGGAAGGCGTTGAGGGCGAAGCCGGGCGCGGGGCGGCCGGCGGTGGCGGCGGAGGCGCGGACGTCCCTGATCTGCTCGGTGACGCCGTCGAAGTCCTTGCCGTTGCTGAAGTACCAGTCGGAGACCCGGCCCGCCATGGCGCGGGCGGCGGTGGAGTTGCCGCCCTGGAAGATCTCCGGATGTGGACGTTCGGGGGTGCTCAGCGGCTTGGGCTTGAGGGAGAAGTCACGGATCCGGTAGAAGTCCCCGGCCAGTTCGGCGTGGTCCTGGGTCCAGATGGCGCGCAGCGCCCGGATGAACTCCTCGGAGCGGCGGTAGCGCTCGTCGTGCTCCAGCCAGGGCTCGCCCAGCGCGCTGAACTCGCCCTTGAACCAGCCGCTGACGACGTTCACCGCGAACCGCCCGTCGGACAGGTGATCGGCGGTGGCCCCCAGCTTGGCCAGGACGCCGGGGTGCCACAGCCCGGGGTGGACGGCGGCGATGACCTTCAGCCGCTGGGTGGCCAGCAGCAGCGCGAGGCTGAAGCTGGTGGACTCGTGCTGGTACTCGGCGCCGTAGCTGGCCATGTAGCGGACCTGGCTGAGGGCGTAGTCGAAGCCGTTGTTCTCGGCGAGCACGGCCAGGTCGCGGTTGTAGTCATAGCCCCAGTCGGTGCGCTGCTCGATGGTGCTGGTGACCAGACCGCCGCTGACATTGGGCACCCAATAGGCGAAACGGAGGGGTTCTGCGGGCATGGGGAACTCCCGGTGGAGCAATTGCGGGCAGGGCGAATCGGCGCCCCGGCGGCGAGCGGAATTCACCGTGGCAGGGGCGCGGAAAGAACGGGAGCGCGAAGGGGCGCCGAAGGCGGGGCAGCGCGGCCGCATTTCCTGGGTGGCGGCGGCTAAAAGCCTTTCCCGATCATGGGAGGCGACGGGGAGCGAAGCGGAGGCGATCCCTCAGGGCTCGCTCGGACCCGTACGGCGGGTCAGGCCGGACAGCAACAGAACGCGCTGGAGACACGCGCGAGGTCGACGTGGCGTCGCCGCGTGAGGTCCTGTCGCTTCATGTCACCGATCCAACCAGGGGGAAGTCCTGCCGGTCAAGAAGGCCCGGGAGCCATTCCATATCCCGGACGCACGGGCCGGGCCGCGGAATTCCGCGGCGCCCGCTTCGAGATTACCCGGGAGGCGGGCCGGGGAGTGAGTCGGTATTCATGAGACCGTGATAGGGATCCCCTTGAAGCGGGCGAGCTCGGCGGGCATGGTGCGGCGTGTGCGCATTGAACAGCTCGAATACATCGCCGCGGTCACCCGCCTCGGATCGCTCCGCCGCGCCGCCGAGGAACTGCATCTGTCCCAGCCGGCGCTCAGCGAGACGGTGCGCAACCTCGAACGCGAACTCGGCGTGGATCTGCTGGAGCGCAAACGCTCCGGCGCGACGATCAGCGCGGAGGGACGGGAACTGCTGCCCCATATCGCCAGCGTCATCGAGGCGGTCGACCGGCTGCGCGGCGCCGCCGGCGACCAGCACCGCGTCAGCCGGATGATCCGGCTGGGCACGGTCAACACCGCGACCGTCCCGCTGCTGATCCCGGCCGTCCGGGAGTTCCGCGCCACCCACCCGGTGACCCAGGTCGAGGTGGTGGGCGCGCAGCAGGCCGAGATCCACCGGGCGCTGCTGGAGGGGAGTTTCGACCTGGGCCTGGTCAACTGCCTCCAGGGCGACGACGTCCCGCCCTCCCTGGAGGCCACCGAGCTGCTGCGCGGCCGCCCGGTGGTCTGTCTGCGACCGGACAGCCCGCTGGCCGCCCGGCCGACGGTGAGCGCGGCGGATCTGCTGGACGGGCGGGAGCCGCTGATCGTGATGCGCTCCGGCTATCTGATGCACCGCTTCATCCACCGGCTGCTGGCCGGGCGCACCCCGTCCTTCTCGTACTCCACCGACGGGGCCGAGATGGGCAAGCTGATGGTGGCCGAGGGGCTCGGCGTCACCGTGCTCCCCGACTTCAGCGTCATCGGCGACCCCCTGGAGCGCGGGGGCGCGATCACCCACCGGCCGCTCGCGGACGGCGAGGCCACCGAGGTGCTGCTGATGATCCAGCGCCGCCGCTCGGGATCGGTGCCGCGCGCCGTACGCGATCTGCACGAACTCTTCGTACGGCGCGCGGACACTCCTGGAACTCCCCGGGCTACAGCTCCCTGAGCGCGGGCAGCAGCCGCTTCTCGGCCCAGTCCAGGAACGGCCGCTGATGGTCGCCGCCGACCTGGACGAGCGCGACATCCGTGAAGCCCGCGTCCACGAAGGGCCGGATCAGCTCCGTGAACTCCTCGACGTCATCGCCGCACGGAATGGACGCGGCCACGTCCTCGGGCCGGACGAACTGGGTGGCGCCCGCGAAGGAGGCGGGCCCCGGCAGCTCCGAGTTGACCTTCCAGCCGCCCCCGAACCAGCGGAACTGGTCATGGGCGCGGGCGATCGCCGCGTCCCGGTCGGGGTCGTAACAGACCGGGATCTGGCCGATCCGTGGCTTTCCGCCGCCGCCGTTCGCCTCGAAGTCCTCCAGCAGCTCGGACTTGGGCTCCACGGCGATCAGGATGTCGGCCAGCCGCCCGGCCAGGCGACAGGACCGCGGCCCGGAGACGGCGACGCCGATGGGCGGCGGCTGGTCCGGCAGATCCCACAGCTTCGCCGAGTCGACGTCGTAGTGGGTGCCGTGGTGGGTGACGTGGCCACCGCCGAACAGCGCCCGGATGATCTCGATCGCCTCTTCCAGCATCTCCTGCCGCACATCCGCGGACGGCCAGCCCTGCCCGACCACATGCTCGTTCAGGTTCTCGCCGGACCCGAGCCCCAGCCGGAACCGCCCCTCGGACAGCAGCTGGAGCGTCGCCGCCTTCTGCGCCACCACCGCCGGGTGGTAGCGCACGGTGGGGCAGGTGACATAGGTGGTCAGCGGGATCGAGGAGGTGGCCTGCGCGGCGGCGCCCAGCACGCTCCAGGCGTACGGGGCGTGCCCCTGGGAGTCCAGCCACGGGAAGTAGTGGTCGGAGGTCACCGAGAAGTCGAACCCGACCTGCTCGGCCCGGACCACGTCGTCGACGAGCTGACGTGGACCGGCCTGCTCGGTCATCATCGTGTATCCCCATCGAACCATGGCTCCCGAGTACCTTTCCCCGCGCCGTCCAAACGGGACAAAACGGCTGGTCACCGTGGGTTGTGGCGGTTCACGTGCGGTAGGCCCGGAAGGTGCCCGGAGATGACCGGGGCCAGGCGGTCGGCGATGGTGCGGTGGCCCTTGTCATTGGGGTGGACGGAGTCCGAGAGGTCGTCGGCGGCGAGCCAGTCGGTGGTGTCGACGTAGGAGGCCCTGGCGTCGCCGGAAGCGGTCACGGCGGCCTTGGTCTCGGTGCCGAACCGGCCGCTGAAGGTGCGCAGGGCGAAGATCCAGGCGTTCGGATAGGCGGTGCGGACCTTGCGGAGGAGGCTGGTGTACGACGCCTGGAACCGCGCCGGGGTCACACCGCGGCCCACATCGTTGGTGCCGAGGTTGATGACCACCGCGCTCGCCTGGTAGCGGGAGAAGTCCCAGTCGGGCGTGGCGGCGTTCGGGTTCAGCTTGGTGAACTGCTGCTCCAGGCTCATCCGGTCGTCCGCCGTGTCGACCAGAGCCGCGCCGCCCTGGGCGATCTGGGTGTGGTCGGCGCCGAGCCGCTCGCCGATGAGCCATCCGTAGGCGGTGCGGGCGTTCTGCGAAGTGGTGGTGCCGACGGTGATCGAGTCGCCCACGAATTCGATGAGGTTCTTGGGGGTGGGCGGGGTGAAGGTGGTGGCGCCGCTGTCCAGGGTCAGGCCCTGGAAGACCGCGTCACCGTGGTAGGAGCCCGCGACCACCTGGTAGTTGACCTGGAGGGTGTGGTTTCCGGCGGGGAGCGGGGTCGGGGTCAGGTTCACCGTGCCCTTGGCCTCGTCGTAGAAGGTGGCGGGGCCGCCGTCGATGCTGGCCCACAGGTCGATCGCGTTGCGCTGCTGGAGCTTGACGGTGCGGCCGGTGAAGCCGGTGCGGAAGTACGCGCCCGCCCAGTAGGGGGTGTAGGCGGTGGCCGAGCTCTTGGTGTCCCAGCGGCCGGTGAACCGGATGTTGGGGTCGCCGGGCCGGCCGGGGGCGGCGGCCTTGAGGGGCGCGGCCGCCTTGAGGGGCGCGGAGCCGGGTGCGGTGCCGAGCTTCGCGGCGATGATCGGCGCCAGGCGGTCGGCGAACTTGGTGTGCCCCGTCTCGTTCGGGTGGCCGTTGCCGTCCTCGTAGTCCGTGCCGTCCGTGAGCCAGCCGGTCGTGTCGACATAGCTCACCTTGGCGTCACCGGCCGCGTTGCGCGCGCTCACGGCCGCCTTGGTCTCCGCCACATAGCGCTTCTTGAGGGTCTGCACGGCGAAGAGCGCCGCGTTCGGGTACTTCGCGCGGATGTCGCGGAGGAGGCCGGTGTACGCGGACTGGAACTCAGGCCCCGTGACGCCGTGCCCGATGTCATTGGTGCCCAGGTTGATGACCACCGCACTGGCCTGGTAGCGGGAGAAGTCCCAGTTCTGGTCGCCGGTCGAGGCCGTCTTGAAGAACTGCGTGGCCAGCCCCGCACAGCCGCCCTTGCCGACCAGGCAGTAGCCCGAGCGGGCGATCTGGGTGTGCCGCATGCCCAGCCGCTCGCCGGTCTTCCAGCCGTACGAGTCCAGCGCGAGCCGGTCGGTGAGGGCGCCCGCGGTGATGGAGTCGCCGACGAACTCGATGAGCCCGGACGGGACGCGCGGGGCGACCGTGCCCGCGCCCGCGTCCAGGACCAGGCCCTGGAAGACGGTGTCGCCGGAGCGGTAGGAGACGCGGAGGGTGTGGGTGCCCTGGGGGAGCGGCTGGGAGGTGAGGGTGACGGTGCCCTTGACGCCCGCGTAGAACACATCGGGGCCGCCGTCGACGCTGGCGTAGAAGTTCACCGCCTCCCGGGCCTTGACCTTCACCGTGGTGCCGGTGAACGCGGTCTGGAGGTAGCCGCCGGTCCAGTTGGGGACGGCGGCGGTGGCGGAGCCGAGGTCCCAGCGGCCGGTGTAGACGATGTTGGGGTCGGTCACCGAGCCGTTCCCCAGGACCGCCGCCCGTGCGGTGGAGGTGACGCCGAGGCTCAGCCCCAGCGCGCAGAGCGACGCGGTCATGACAAGAATGAAGAGTCTGCGTAAGTCGTGCGGGATCGATCGCATGGGGATCCTCTCGAGGGAGGGAGTGAATGCCTGGGGTCTGGGAGCGCTCCCAGGACATCGTGGCTCCACGATGGAAGCCTTGAATCGGTTCAACGTCAAGGCGTACGGCGACAGTTACGATGTGGGCCATGGCGGAAACCGGTGGGGTGCGCGAAGTGAAGTCCGCGGGCCGCACCGTGGAACTGCTGGAGCTGCTCGCCGCGCGAGGCGACCGGCCGGCCCGGCTGCGCGAACTCGCCGAGGAGCTCGGCGTCCCGCGCAGCAGTATGTACGCCCTCCTCAAGACCCTGATCGACCGCGGCTGGGTGCGCACCGACGTCACCGGCTCGCTGTACGGCATCGGCATCCGCGCACTGCTCACCGGCACCAGCTATCTGGACAGCGATCCACGGGTGCGGGCGGCGCGGCCGTATCTGGACGAGGCGTCGGACGCGCTGGGCGAGACCATCCACTTCGCCCGGCTGGACGGCGGCGATGTCGTCTACCTCGCCACGCGGGAGTCCCATGAGTACCTTCGCCCCTTCAGCCGCGTCGGGCGTCGCCTCCCGGCCCATGTGGGGGCCCTGGGGAAGGCGCTGCTCGCCGAGCGGATCGACGGTGAACTCCCACTGAGAGATGGTGAGTTGGAGCCGATGACGCCCAACACCCACCGCACCCGCGCCTCGCTCCTGGCCGATCTGAAGCGAGTGCGGGAGCGGGGTCACGCGATCGACCGGGAGGAGGGGGTCCTGGGCATCGTGGGCTTCGGTTTCGCCCTGCGGTACGACGTCCCGGCGGTGGACGCGATCAGTTGCTCGGTGCCGACGGCCCGGCTGACCGAGGGGCGGGAGGAGCGGATCGTCGCGGTGATGCGGGAGATCCGGGCGAAGATCGAGGCGGTCGTGCCGAGGGGCACCGGTACGGGCCCGCAGTGGCGCCCGTAGCCGAGGAATTCTCCAGTTCGAGTCCCACCCCTCAGGGGTGGCGGCGCTTGATCATGTCCGCGCACTTCTCGCCGATCATCATCGTCGTGATGCACGGATCGACGGCGATGAGATACGGCATCGCCGAGCCGTCCGCCACCCGCAGCCCCGTCACCCCCTTGACCCTCAGCGCCGGATCCAGCGGGGCGTCCGGGTCGTCGGGCGCGCCCATCCGCACCGTGCACGCCGGGTGGTAGACGGTGTTGTGGGTCGCGCGGATGTAGCCGGCCAGCTCGTCGCCGCTGTTCACATCGGGCCCGGGGGCGAGTTCGGCGCCCGCCCACATGGCCAGCGCGGGACGGGCGGCGATCTTGCGCGCCAGCAGCAGACCGCGGGTCATGATGTCCATGTCGTAGGAGTCGGTGAAGTAACGGGGATCGACGCGCGGCTTGTCACGGAAGTCGCGGCTGGCCAGCCGTACGGTGCCCCGGGAGCGGGCGCGGGTGACGTTCGGGGTGAGGCAGAAGGCGTTCTCCGAGGTGGGGTAGCCCTGGCGGTAGGTGTTCATGTCGAAGGGCGTCGCACCGTAGTGGAACATCAGGTCCGGGCGGTCCAGCTCGGGCTCGGTGGCGGTGAAGATGCCGATCTCCCACCACTGGGTGGAGCTCTTGATCATGGGTTGCTCGGCGTTCCACATGATGACGCCCTCGGGGTGGTCCTGGAGGTTGCCACCGACCCCGGGGGAGTCCACGACCACCTCCACCCCCGTCTCCCGCAGATGTGCGGCGGGGCCGATCCCGGAGAGCATCAGCAGCTTCGGGGTGTCGATGGCGCCGCAGGAGACGATGACCTCGCGCCGGGCGTGCACCCTCAGGGTGTGGATCAGATCGGGGGAGAGGTAGTCCACCCCGGTACAGCGCCGGTCCTCGTCCAGGACCAGCCGTCTGGCCCGCAGGCCGGTGCGCACCTCCAGATGGGGCCGGGAGTCCATGACGGGGTGGAGATAGGCCACCGAGGCGGAGCAGCGGGTGCCGTCCTCGCGGGCGTTGATCTGGAACCAGTGGGCTCCGTGCACCACCGTCATCCCGGTGTTGAACGGGGTGACGGGGATGCCCACCTCCTCGCAGGCCGCCAGCACCGCCCTGCCGCACGGGTCCTCGGGCGGCACGGTGCGGATCCGGACCGGGCCGCCGCGGCCGTGGTGGTCGCCGGGCGCGTCGTTGTCCTCCAGGCGCTGGAAGAGCGGGAAGCAGTCGGCGGCCGACCAGCCGTCCAGGCCCATGGCCGCCCATTCGTCGAGGTCCTCGGCGGGGGCCCAGAAGGCGATGCAGGAGTTGTGCGAGGAGCAGCCGCCGAGCACCTTGGCGCGGGCGTGGCGCAGGAAGCTGTTGCCCTTCTCCTGCGGCTGCACCGGATAGTCCCAGTCGTAGCCGGAGCCCAGCAGCCCCATCCAGCGGTTCAGCCGCAGCACGTTGTCGTCCCCGAGGTCCGACGGGCCCGCCTCCAGCAGGCAGACGCTCACCGAGGGGTCCTCGGACAGCCGGGAGGCGACCACCGATCCGGCCGTACCGCCGCCGACCACCACGTAGTCGAACTGGTCCACGGGCCTCTCCTCACGAACAGGACCGCGCCCCAGCGCGGATACCGGTGCCGCGGTCCGGTGGCGCGTTGTAGACCTGAGCCCTGGGCCAGGCGAGGTTGACGGTCATCGCGGGCGGTTCGGCCGGCTCGGTCGCCGTCACTCGAACCACCGCTGTGGACGGGGTGCGGTGTTGCGCCAGATGTGCTTGAGCTCCTGGTACTCGTGCAGCCCCGACGGGCCCAGCTCCCGGCCGATGCCGGACTGCTTCATCCCGCCCCACTCGGCCTGCGGGACATACGGATGGAAGTCGTTGATCCACACGGTCCCGGCCCGCAGCCGGGACGCCACCCGGTGCGCCTTCTCGGCGTCCTGCGTCCACACCCCGCCCGCCAGGCCGTACACCGTGTCGTTGGCGAGCGCCACCGCCTCGTCCTCGTCCCGGAACCGCTCCACGGTGAGCACCGGGCCGAAGGACTCGTCCTGCACCACCGACATGTCCGGGGTGCAGTCGTCCAGCACGGTCGGCAGGTAGTAGAAGCCCTTCGCCAGGTCCGGGTCGTCGGGCGGGGTCCCGCCGCAGCGCAGCACGGCGCCCTCGTCGATCCCCGCCGCCACATAGTCGGTGATCTTCTGGCGGTGCTCGGCGGAGATCAGCGGCCCGGTGCGGGCGTGTCCGTCGAACGGTCCGCCCAGCCGGATGTTCCGGGCCCGATGGACGATCTCGTCGACGAACGCGTCGTGCAACTGCTCCTGGACCAGCAGCCGGGCACCGGCCGAGCACACCTGTCCGGAGTGCAGGAACACCGCCGTGAGCGCGTAGTCCACCGCGGTGTCGAAATCGCAGTCGGTGAAGACGATATTGGGGTTCTTGCCGCCCAGCTCCAGGGCCAGCTTCTTCACCGTGGGCGCGACGGCCGACATGATCCAGCGTCCGGTGACCACTCCGCCGGTGAAGGACACCATGTCCACGCGTTCGTCCGTGACCAGCGGCGCGCCCGTGATGGCCCCCGAGCCGAGGATCAGATTGGCGGCGCCGCCCGGCAGCCCGGCCTCGGTCAGCAGCCGCATCAGATGGATCGCGGTGTGCGGGGTCAGCTCGCTGGGCTTGAGGACGAAGGTGTTCCCGGCCGCCAGCGCGGGCGCCACCTTCCAGGCCGTCTGGAGCAGCGGATAGTTCCACGGCGTGATCAGCACACACACCCCGGCCGGTTCGTGCACCACCCTGCTGTCGATCTCCGGGCTGCCCACCTCCACCACGCGGCCGCCGCTCCCGGAGGAGACGAGAGTGCCGAAGTGACGGAAGCAGTTGGCGATGTCGTCGAGGTCGTACTCGCTCTCGACCAGCCGCTTCCCGGTGTCCAGGGACTCGGCGCGGGCGAGCGTCGGCTTCTCCCGCTCCAGCAGATCGGCCACCCGCAGCAGCAGCCCGCCCCGGTCGCCGGCCGGGGTGCCGGGCCACGATCCGCGGTCGAAGGCGTCCCGGGCCGCCGCCACCGCGGCGGCGGCGTCCTTCGGTCCCGCCTCGTCGACCACGGCGACCAGTGAGCCGTCCGCCGGGCAGCGGATCTCGCGGCTGTGTCCGTCGAGGGCGGTCGTCCAGTGGCCGCCGATGAACAGCTCCGGCATGGCTTCCTCCGGGCTCGGACGACAGGGTCGGTCCCGAGTGGATCCATCGACGCACCCGTCCGGCCCACACACCGAGCCTAAGTGGCGCCGGTCCCCCTCGCACGGCGTACGGAGGCCGCGGGAGCGGTGGGGTGCGAGTGGGTGCGGTGGGGTCGCGCGCGGGCGTGGCGGGGAGGTGAGGGGCGTGGCGGGACGCGAGCGGACGCGGACGGGCGCGAGGCGTTGGGGCGACGGGTGTCCCGGGAACCATTTCCCGGCGGGACGTGTGATCGCACGTGTGAGCGGCACAATCCCTGGCATGGTCAACGCGTCCGAAGCCCATCGTGGCCCAGAAGCCCACCGCGGCCCCGAGCCTCCCCGCGCTCCCCAAGCCCACGGCGCTCCCCAAGCCCACGGCGGCTCCGAAGCCGACGGCGGCTCCGAAGCCCACGGCGTCCCCGATCCCCGGCGCGCCCTCGCCGACGAGCTGCTCGCCGCCCTCGATCCCCTGCCCTTTCCGCGCCGGATGCGGGAGCTGGCCGGGCGGGCGCGGGCGGCCAGCGCCGAGGGGCGGCTGGGCGCGCTGATCGAGGAGTTGGAGCGGCGCGGGACCTACGAGCGGCGGCTGGCGGCCGTGGCCGCGGCCGCCGGCGGGCGCACTGGCCATCTCGCGGCGCGGCTCGCCGACCCGGACCCCGTGGTGCGGCACCGCGCCCTCGACACCGCCCGCCGCGGCGGCCCCGGCGCGGTCCCGGACGCCGCGCTGGAGGCGGCCTTGGAGGACGCGCCCGCCACCGTACGGCGCGAACTGACGCGCACCGTCGTGGCCGGGCGGCGCACCGCGCTCGCGGACCGGCTGATCGAGCCGTTCCGGGAGCGCTGGGGCGACGGTGAGGCCGCCCGGCTGCTCCCCGGATGCGGCGCCGAGACCGTGGCGCGGCTGCTGCCCGGGCTGTTCCACGCCGTCCGCGGCTGGCGGCCCCTCGTCTCCCGGCACCCGGTGGCCGTCCTGGACGAGGCGGCGCGCCAGCTCGCCGCGCTGTCCGCACCGCTGCGCGCCGACTGGTGGACCCGCTACGCACCCTGTGTCGCGTTCGCCGCGCCCGTCGAGCCCGAGCGGGTGCTGGAGCTGCTGGAGGACTACGGCCACGGCCCGCTGCCGACCCCCGTACGGGCCCGGCTGTCCGCGCTGGTGGCCGCCGAGCCGAGCCGTACGCTGCGGCTGCTGCTCGCCCCCGAGCACAGCGGCACCCGGCGCGGGCTGGACCGGGCCGTGCTGCGCCGGTTCGTCCGCGCCGACCCGCCCGAACTCGCCGAACTGGGCCGGGCCCTGCGGTACGACGCCGACGCCCTCGCGCGGCTGCTGGCCGCGCTGCCGCCCGCCCGCCGCTCCGCGTTCTACGACCAGGCCACCGATGGCCGCGACGCCGCCCACGCCGTGATCGAGCCCGCCGTGCTCGAGGTCCTGCCGCGCCCCCGACGTCAGGCCGAGGCCCGCCGGATGGCCGCCCAGGCGCGCGAGCGCGGCGCGCCCTGGACCACCGTGCTGGAGTCGGTGGCCCATCTGCCGGTCGAGGAGGCGCGCCAGGAGCTGGAGGCCGCCGTGCGCCGCCCCTCGGCCGAGGACCGCGCCCTGGCCCATCCGCCGCTGATCCGGTGCGTCGCCCGCTCCGGCGACCCGGACGCCCTCACCGAGCTGCTGCGCCTGCTGGAGCGGCTGCGCAACGAGCAGGACCCGGTGCGCTCCGCGGCGCTCGGCGCGCTCGCCCGCACCCACCCCGCGCTGTTCACCGACGACGCCGCCGAGCACCTGGACCGGATCGCCGCCGACGCGATCTCCGCCCGCGACTCGTCCTCCGCCACCCGCCAGGCGCTGCGCCACCTGGCCGTGGCGCTGCTGCGCGAACACGCCGTCACCGGGCGGCGGCAGGTGCTGGGCTGGGCGCTGCGCACCCTCACCCGGCTCGCGGGCAGCGTCGGCGCCGCCGACCTGGGCCGCCTCGACCACCAGCTGCGGCGCGGCCAGGAGCAGGCGGTGTTCGAGGCGCTGCGGCCCTGGCTGGAGGCGGGCGCCGAACGGGTCGACCACGAGCTGACCTTCGCCCTCGCCCGCTCCCTCGGGCGGCGCGCCCACACCCTGCCCGAACTCCAGGAACTTCTGTGGCAGGCCATCTCGTTCGGCAGTGACGCGACGGCCCGCACCGCCATCGGGCTGTGGCTGGAACCACCGGCCGAGCGGGACGCCCGCGTGGCCGAGCTGCTCGCGCACGAGCCCTCGGCGGCCGTGCTGCCGCCCGTCCTGGCCGTGCTGACCCGCCGTCGCACCGATCTGCTCGACCTCGTCCTCGGCGACACCCCGCCGTACGGGCGCTTTCTGACCCCCGGCACCCACTGGACACCGCCCACCGGGCGGGACACCGGCCGCTGGCTGCCCCGTCAGCAGGCCGCCGCCGCCCGCGTCCTGGACCGGGCCGCCGCCGACACCTCCCTGCGGCCGCGGCAGCGGGCGGCCGCCGTCGCCGACGCCGCGCCGATCCCCGGCCGCGGCGCGGCCACCGTCCGGACCTGGACGGACACCGACGATGTGGTCCTGGCGGAGACCGCGCTCGCCGCCCTCGCCCGCACCGACCGCCCCGGCGATGCCCTGCCCGCCCTGCTGGCCCACGCGGGCGACGACCGGGCCCGGGTGGCGATGTACGCGGCCACCCGAGCGTCCCGGCACGTCGAGCCGTCACGGCTGGGACGGCTGGTGCGCGGGGTGCTCGCCCCGGACGGGGTCGCCACCGCCGTACCGCCCGTCCCCGCGAAGGTCACCAGCCGTAAGGAGGCCGTCCGGCTCGCCGCCACCCTGCTCCCGGTGGCCGACGCCGCCGCGCTGCTCGCCGACGCCTTCGAACAGCCCGGCCAGCACCCCGATGTGCAGGCCGCCTGCGTCGCCTTCGCCACCGGGCTGCTCGACACCCCACGCGCCTGGGAGCTGCTGACCGCCGCCGCGAGCGGCCGGCGCGAGCTGCGCCACGCCGTGCTGCGCACCCGCCCGCTGGACCTCCCCGAGGCCCACCGCGGCCGCTACGCCCAGCTCATACGCGCCGTCTGCGAGACCGACGACCCCGAGGTGGCGGCGGCCGGTTACGGGGCCCTGGCGCGCTGGTCGCCGTGGGCGCCGGACGCGGCGGCCGTGCTGGTGGCGGCCGTCACCGACCTGGGCAACCGGGCGAGCTGGCGGCCCGCCGCCGACGCCCTGCTGGACCTGATGGCCGCGGCGCCTGACGGGTCGCCCGGTGACAACCCGCTGGCCTGGGCGCTCGCCGCGCTCGCCACCGCCGACGCCCGGCCCGGCGGCCCCGACGCCGAACCGGACCGGGACCGCCCCGCCCACCGCCGCATCCAGCACCTCGCCGACCGGCTCGCCACCCGGGCCCGGATGCGGCCCCGGGTGACCCGGCGCACCGCTCGGGCCGCCGGTGAACTCCTGGCCGGTTACGAGACGTTCGTCCAGGAGGCATCCCATGTGCTGGTGAACGCCCTCGACCTGGACGCCCGCCCCGGCCCGCTGACCGCCGCCCTCGCCCGCCTCGCCCGGCTGCACGCCACCCGCCCCGCGCTCGCCGTCCGTACCGCCGACGCCCTGCGCCGACGGCTGAACACCGCCACGCGGCCGGGCTCCGACGCGGCCCTCCTGCGCGCCGCGCGGGAGCTCGACGAGGACGGCGGCCATGCCTCCGGGCTGTTCGCCGCGGCCCTTACCGAGGTGGCCGGGGCCCGTACGGAGTGGGCGGAGCTCTGGCGGGAGCGACTGCGCACGCTGCGCGGCCATCCGCACGCCGATGTGCGGGACGCGGCGCTGCGGCTGACGACGGTGGTGGAGTGAGACGGCGGTGTGGCCGGGGACGGTGCGGTGCGGCCGGGGCCCCGGGGGTCAGTGCGGTGTGGCCGGGGCAACGGGGGGCAGTGCGGTTGGCCGGGGCCCCGGGGGTCAGTCGCTCTTGTGCCAGGTGCCGTCGGTGTAGTCGTAGGCGTAGGCGGGGCGGCCCTTGACGCTGCTGGTGCGGAACGGCGAGCCGTGGTCGTCGATCCGCACCGTCCCCGAGCGGCCGCCGCTCGACCAGTCCAGCTCCAGGTACCAGCCGCAGTCGCAGCCCGCCGTCCGGGCGTTGACCAGCAGCACCTCCGGGTCCGAGGCCGAGACGCGGTAGGGGAAGTGGACGGCGGGGATCGGCTTGCCCGCGTCATTGCCGTCGGTGGGCCGGGCCAGCGGACGGGCGGCGTCCAGATTCACCGAGAAGGCGCGCGGGGTGAGGGAGCCCCCGCAGCCGTTGTCCATGGCGAACGAGGACCACGCGAGCGGGGTGCGGCGGCCCACGACCCGTACGTGCAGGGCCTGCAGGACGACGGCCGACGAGGCCCGGCCCTGCACCGTGACCTCCACATTGGTGGTCCCGCCATGCACCGCGCCATGGGCGGCGGCCCACGTCGGGGCGTCCTGCTCGGTGGGCGGCGGGGCGACCTGGGACGGGAGCCGGTCGATGAGATAGCGGTGGCCGCAGCCGTTCTCCCAGACGTGGGAACGGGTGGAGAGGGTGAGCGGGACCTGGGTGGACCCGCCGTGGTCCGTCCCCTTGGTCGCACCGGGCGTCGGGGAGCCGGAGGCGTCCCCCTTGGCTCTCCGCTCCTTGCCGCGTTCGCCCTTTCCGGCGTCGCCGCGCGGCGCGCCGGACGCCTTGTCGCCGTCCGTCTTCCGACGGTCCAGATGGCCCCGGGCGGTCGGCCCGGCGGGCGGGGTGGAGGACGGTGCGGCGGAGGGAGGCGCGGCCGCGGTGTCCTTACGGCCGTCATCGCCAGGCGGCCGCACCTCGACCGCCGTAACGGCGAGCACGGCAACGGCGGCGGCCCCGGCGAGCAGCGCCCACGGCCGCCGTACGCGTGAGGCGGTGGCGGTGTCCGTGGCGTCGGCCGCCACGGCGAGCAATGGGGTTCGCTTGGCGGGCGGGGATCCGACCTCGCCCGTGGGCGTGGCGGGCGGTTGGGCGCGCATGCCGTCGGTCATGGTGTCGTCGGCCCGGTCGGTGGCGCCGCCGCGCTGGTGTGGGTTGCCGTCCTGGTGTGCGGCCGCGCCGCGGTGCGCGGTGCCACGGGCCTGTGCCGACGGGTCCGGGCCGGCGTCGCCTCCGGGGCGGCCGGGTGAGGGGTCGGCCGCTGCGGAGGTGTGGTGTACGGCCGGGTGGGGGTCGGGCATCGGAGTGGCCCTTGACGCGTCGGCCGGGGTCTTGCCGTCGCCCGAGGCCGGGCGCGCGGCGTCGTCGCCCCGGCGCGGTGCCGACGACACGCCCCCGCGGTCGGCCTCGCGCGCGCGGCGCTTGGCGGCGTCCGCGAGGATCCAGCGGCGGTGGAGGGCGACCAACTCCTCCGGGGTGGCGCCGCACAGCCGGGCGAAGCGCTCGACGGGGGCGTAGTCCGCCGGGACCGCGTCGCCGTTGCAGTAGCGGTGCAACGTGGACGTGCTGACGTGCAGTCGTGTGGCCAGCGAGCCGTAACTGCGGCCCGAGCGCTCCTTCAGCGCCCGCAGTCTCTCGGCGAAGTCCTCAACCTCTTCGGCGTTCCCCACGCCCACCACCCCCCAATATCGTCCCCGGCGCCGCGAATCGTTCCGTGGGCGTCCCACGAGCGCGTTCCAGGGTGTTGTCATACCCCCAAGTCAGCGTACGTGCAGGCGTTCCAGCGTCCCGAATGCCCCGCCGGTCGTAGCCGCCACGGCCAGGTGGCGCACACGCTTGTCCTGCCGCCGCGACCTCCCGGTGCGACGGCGACATGCTGAAACCCTGAGATCGGGAAGAGACGAGGAAGCACCTCATGCGCAAGCCCACGCACTCATTCGGCGGCGCCGCGCTCGGCGTCGTGGCAGCGGCCGCGATCGTGGCCGTGGCCGTGGCCGGGACCGGGCCGGCCCAGGCCCATGCACCGTCGGCCCAGGCCCGGACGGGGGCGGGGGCGCAGGCGGCCGTGCCCCAGCGCACCCCCGCCCACCTCCTGCCGAGGGAGCTCCCGCCGCACCCGAACTCCGACTGGTACGCCAGTGATGTCACCAAGGGCCTGCCCGAGACCCCTCCGTTCTGCGTGGAGAAGACCTTCCCGTCGGCCGGGGCGACCCACCGCACCTTCTGGACCGAGTACGACACCGGCGCCACCCAGATCGTGGTCAGGACCGGCACGGTGGAGGCGGCCCGCAAGCTCGCCGCCGCGGCCGAGGAGAAGATCCGGAACTGCGCCGCCGACTGGGAGAGCCAGTTCCCGGAGGGCACCGCCTCATGGCGGGACTACGGCGCCCTGACGGCCGAGGACGGCGCCCATGTCTACGGCGTCCACACCTCGTACCCGGACTCGGAGCCCGGCATCCACCTCTTCGGCGTGGGCCGCGACGGCCGGACCGTCACCGTCGTGACGTGGGGCGAGATGGGCGGCTACGACCAGGCACCGCTCGCCGACTTCAAGCGCACCACCACGACTGCCGTGGTCAAGCTGTACCACCCGTGAGCAGGGCCTGACGGGGGCCTGACGGGGGGAGATGGCTCGGGGCCGACGGGGGACGGGGGAGACGGCCCGAGCGGGCCGACGGGGGATGCGGCCCGAGGGGGGCGACGGGGGCGGGGACCGGTGGCGGCCACGCGTACACACGGGGGTACGCGTCGCCGCCACCTCCGCGTGTCCCGGGGCCGCCGTCCCGGGGGCTGCCGTGTCCCGGAAGGGGCCCCGTGGCGGAGGGTCGATCATGAGGGCGCGTGGCGGATATGGTCGAAGCACGCCGCCCCACCGGACGCCCGACCGTCGGAGGTTCCCGTGCCGAACGGATCGCTCTCCCTCGCCGCCTCGCTCTACCTGCTCTCCTACGACTCCGAGACCGGCCAACCCGCCGGTGCTCACACCGCCCTCCTCGTCCGCGCCGCAGCCCTCACCGAACTCGTTCAGCGGGGCATGCTCACCGACTCCGACGGCAGCCCCTGCCCCGTGGCCGACGCCGCCACCGGCGACCAAGCACTCGACGGGCTGCTGGAGCTGATCGGTGAATCCCGGCCGCGCAGCTGGCAGATCTGGGTGGGGCATCAGCCGCGGCTGACCGAGCACGCGGTCCGCGACCAGATGGTGGCGGCCGGATATGTGCGGGCGAAGGGGAAGCGGATGCTGGGGCTGTTCCCGGCCAAGGAGTACACGCTGGAACGGCCCGGCCAGGTGGCCGGGATGCGGGACGACGCGGTGCGCGTGCTGCGCGGCGAGCAGCCGGCGGCCGAGGTGTCCGAACGGGACGCGGCGTTGGTCACCCTGGCGGCGGCGGGCGAGCTGAGGTCCGTGGTGACGGCCACGGACGCCAAGGTCCGCAAGCGCCGGATCCTGGAGCTGGGGGAGCGCTGCGGGGGCATGGGCCCGGTGCTGGAGAAGGTGATCGCGCAGGTGCGGACGGCGCTCGCCGCCGCCGTCGTCACGACGATGCTGGCGTCGACCACGGCCGTGACCGCCACCTGACCCCTCACCGGTAGGGCCACCGGTAGGGGCGGGCTAAAAGCGCCCGTACGGGCCCGAGCCTCCGTACCGGCCCGGGCTTCCGTACGGACGTCAGGCGTCTCTCAGCAGCGACGCCAGCCCCTCGTCCAGGTCGAGCTCCCCGGCCTCGCTGCCCTCGGGGACGACCGCGTACGACCGGCCGAGGAATCTGCGGAGGTCGGCGGTGTCGAACTGGACCATGGCCATGCCCTCGGGGGCATGGAACTCCAGGACCGTCCCCTGCGGTCCGCTCGGCCACATCTGCACGTCCCCGCTGCCCGCCGGGCCGCGCAGCCCGGCCGCGAGCAGTTCGCGCCCGAACGTCCACTCCACCGCGGAGCCGTCGAGGGACGCGGAGGGAGGGAAGGAGATGCGGACGGCGAACGGGTCGTCCCGCTCGTAGCGCAGGCACGCCGGGATCGCGCGTGACTCGGGCGTCGACGCGATGAGCTGTGCCTGGACGGCTTGGTCGATGACAGTGGTCACGTCGGCTCCCTTGCGATCGGTGCGGGGCGCGTCGCCCTTACGACCGTTAAGACGTTTGGACGATCAGGCCAGTGCACCCGCTTTCGACGTGACGTGCGTCACGACTGATTTTTCGAGGGGACATAGGGCATTTAGGCTTGCCAAACCATGCAAGGTCTCGGGCGCCGTGCGGAGCTGTTACAGAAACGTCGGCAATGACGAGGCACCCACCCCAGGGGTTGTTCCACCATGACCGAAGGTCACGCGGCGCTCGACACGGCCGCCTACAGCCGAATCTACGAAGCCGAATATGCGCGTCTGTGCGGATATGCCCGAACTCTCACCGGCAACCCCTGGGTTGCGGGGGACCTGGTGGCCGAGGCGCACTACAGCGTGTGGCGGCGGATCCGCGCCGGGCATCCCCTCGGTGCCGACGCCGTCCCGGCCGAGCTGACGAGCGCCGTAAGGGCGCTGTCGGCCGGGGTGGGGAACGGGGGTCCGTCGCAGCAGGCGTCGTACCTCGAACCGCTCGTACAGGTCCTCGACGAGCTGCCGCAGCGCTGGGTCAAGGTGCTGTGGCTCGCCGAGGTGGACGGGCTCCCGCCGGAGGAGGTGGCACGGCGGGCCGGGGTGAGCCCGGACGGCGCGGCGGCCCTGGTGGAGCGCGTCCGGGAGAGCGTGCGCCAGGAGTTCCTGCGCGCCCAGCCCGGCTATCCGGCGAGCGCCGCGTGCGGTGGGCACTGGGAGGGGCTGCCCGACCATGTGCGGGGCGCGGACTCCCCGCACCAGGCCGAGCAGATCGCCGTCCACATCGAAGGCTGCCGGGACTGCCGGGGCCGGATGGAGCTGCTGGTCGCGGCCGACGACCGGCTGCCCGCGCTGACCGGCCCGGCGCTGCTCGCGCTGTACGACCGGGACATGGCGCGCTTCCTGGCGCCACTGGCGGCCGCCGGTGCGGTGGGTGCCGCGGAGGCCGCCGGAGTGGCTGCCCTGGCGGCCGGCGGCGGTGCGCACGCGGCGCCCTCGAACGGGCCGCTGGTCTCCTCCCGCCGCTCCATGCACCACCTCGTCCGGGGGCAGGTGCGCCAGGCGGGGCCGGTGGCGGTCGCGGCGGCCGCGGGTGGTGTGCTGCTGGTCGCGGGGGCGGCGGTCATGACGGGGCTGGCGCTGACGGACGGCGGCTCGGCGGAGGCGCAGCAGCCGGCGGCGGCCTCCACGCCATCCATATCGGACACATCCGACTCCGCTGACTCTTCCAGTTCTTCCGCTTCTTCCGAGTCGTCCGCCACATCCGGGGCCTCGCGGCACTCGGAGGGGTCGCGGGCGGGCGTTCCCGGGGAGGCGTCCCGGAACCGGCCGTCCACCACGAGCGTGCCCACGGGGCATTCCCCGACGGATGTGCCGTCCAGTGCCGTATCGCCCTCGCGGAAGGCGCCGACGTCCGGTTCCCCCGATTCGCCCTCGTCGCGGCCGTCTTCCCCCACTTCGCCCTCTTCGTCCTCCGCGTCGAGCGGCCCGTCGCATCGGCCGACCGGCGAACCGACCGAGAAGCCGACCGCGAAGCCGACGGACGGCGGCACGTCGGACCCGGAGGACACCCCGAGCGGGCAGCCGACGCAGCGGCCCACGGCCAAGCCGACCGACCCCGGCGGCTCCGGCTCCGGCTCCGGCGACTCCCGGGACTGCGTCTCGCTCGTGGTCCGGCTCTGCGTACGCTGACCTCGCCCCGGGTCAGGCTCCTTACGGCCGCTGCTGGCGGTAATCGGCGAGCGCGGGGGCCGTGCGGGTGGCCAGGAACTCGGTGATGGTGTACTCGCCGACGCCCGCGACCACGAACGGGTCGCTCGCCAGCATCTCCTCGATCTTCGCCCGGTCGTCGCCGAGCGCCAGGATGACCCCGCCGTCACGGGGATTCTTGGGGCCGGAGGCGAGGAAGGCGCCGTTCGCGAAGTGGTCGTCCACCCAGACGAGGTGCTCGGGGAGGGCGGCCTCGACGCGGTCGGCCGGGGCGGTGTATGTGATCTCCAGTACGAACATGCCGGGCAGACTAGTAACGTGAACCGCACGATGACCAGCGCCGTCGATCCACGATATGAGCTGCCCCGCGACTGGCCGACGACCGAGGCCGAGGCCATCGCCGTCCAGGAGCGGACACGGGCGTCCGTGGTCGTCGGCGGGGAGGTGCCGGAGCCGGGCACCGGCACCGGCGCGGTCGTCGGGGTGGACGTGGCGTACGACGACGAGCGCGACCTGGTCGCGGCCGCCGCCGTCGCCCTGGACGCCCGTAGCCTCGCCGTCGTCGCCGAGGCGACCGCGGTCGGCCGGGTCACCTTCCCGTACGTCCCCGGGCTGCTGGCGTTCCGTGAGATCCCGGCCGTCCTCGACGCGCTCGGGGACCTCGACCGGCGGCTCGGCCGCCGCCCCGACCTGGTGGTGTGCGACGGCTACGGCCTCGCCCACCCCCGGCGCTTCGGGCTGGCCAGCCATCTCGGCGTGCTCACCGGGCTGCCCACCATCGGCGTCGCCAAGAACCCCTTCGGCTTCCGCCACGCCGACCCGGGGCCGCGCCGCGGCGACTGGTCGCCGCTGCTCGACGGGGACGAGGAGGTCGGCCGGGCGCTGCGCACCCGCGACGCGGTGAAGCCGCTCTTCGTCTCCGTCGGCCATCGGGTGACCATCGCGGACGCCTGCGCGTACACCCTGCATCTGGCCCGCGACTTCCGGCAGCCCGAGACGACACGGCGCGCGGACGCGCTGTGCCGCCGGGCCCTGAAAGCCGCCACGCTCTGAACGCGGTGTGGTGAGCCCGACGTCCGAACGTGGCGGCTGTGCACGCGGTACTCCGAGCGCTGTGCACGCGGTACTCCGAGCGCGGCGCCGGGCGAACCCCTGTACCCCCCGGCGTCGCCTGCCTCCGGAGTGCCGGATGCCTCAGACCCGTCGCGTCTCGGCCAGGAAGCAGCCGAATTCGACGGCCCGCACATGCACCGCCGCCACCCGCGGGTCCCCGTACAGCTCGGCCAGCCCCTCCTCGATCGTCGGCTCGCCGTCGTTCAGCAGCCGCCCGCCGAGGATGTTGCCCTCGGCCGTGTACGCCCGCAGCACCCGCCGTTGGCCCCGGATGCCGTCCGCGATGCCGGGGCCGGTCCAGCCGTCGCACTCCTCGGGGTGGATGAAGACCGGGCCGACCTCGTCGTACGGGCCGGGCGTGGCACCCGTCTCCCGCGCCCAGCGGCGCAGCGGGGCGTAGGAGACCAGCGCGATGGTCTCGTGCGGCCGGCTCCGGCCCAGGCAGCAGCGCATCGGGTTGCCGCCCTCCTCGCCCTCCACCACCAGCCGCGGCGGGTTCCCCGCGTCATCGGTGATCCGCAACTGCTTCAGCACCTCGGGCGCGATGGCCCGCATTTCACAGTTCTCGTCCATGCGCTCAAGACTGGCCGGTGGGTTCGTGGCGCGCTGGCGGGATTCGGACGAGGCGCTGAGGCGGGGAACGCACTTGACAGGGCGATGGCGCTCCGTCAGATTCGGGCCCGAACATAGGACGTCCCACGTCCGTATTGCCCTGCTATCCAGAAGGCTGGGTGCCCATGAGTCTTCCGGCTCTCCTTACCGGTGTCGTTCCGCCCCTGTGCACCCCGCTCACGCCCACGGGCGAGGTCGACACGCGTTCCCTCGCCGTGCTCGCCGAGCGGCTGATCGACGCGGGGGTGAGCGCGCTGTTCGCGCTCGGTTCCAGCGGAGAGGCCGCCTACCTGAGCGACCACAGCCGCCGTGCGGCCCTTACGGCGGTCATCGAGGCCGCCGACGGCCGGGTTCCCGTGCTCGCGGGAGCGATCGACATGACGACCGCGCGGGTGCTCGATCACGCCCGTACGGCGGCGGAGCTGGGCGCGGACGGCATCGTGGCCACCGCGCCCTTCTACACCCGCACCCACCCCCTGGAGATCGCCGACCACTTCCGGCGGCTGCGCGACGGCGTGGACAGGCCGCTGTTCGCGTATGACATCCCCGTCTCCGTCCACTCCAAGCTGACGCCCTCGATCCTGCTGCCGCTGGCCGCCGACGCCACGCTGGCCGGGGTCAAGGACAGCAGCGGGGACGACGGGGCGCTGCGGCGGCTGCTGGTCGAGGTCCGCCGGCGCGGTCTCGCCGACACCTTCACCGTGCTCACCGGCTCCGAACTGGCGGTGGACGGCGCCCTGCTGGCGGGCGCCCATGGCGTCGTCCCGGGGCTGGCCAACGTCGATCCGGCCGGGTTCGTCCGGCTGTACGAGCACGCGCGCGCGGGGCGCTGGGAGCAGGCGGCCGCCGAACAGGACCGGCTGGCCGCGCTCTTCGCCATCACCGATGCCGGGGATCCCACCCTCATGGGCGGCAGTTCCTCGGGGCTGGGCGGCTTCAAGGCCGCGCTGCGGCTGCTGGGCGTGATCGACTGCGCGGACACCGCCGCGCCCCAGGTGCCGCTGGGCGAGGCGGCCGTCAAGACCGTACGTCAACTCCTTGAGGAGGGAGGGCTGTTGTCGTGACCGTAGCCGCCAAGGTGCCCTGGTACCGCGAGGTTTCACCCGGTCAGTGGAAGTCCCTGTTCGCCGCCTGGATCGGCTATCTGCTCGACGGTTTCGACTTTGTGCTGATCACGCTCGTCCTGACCGAGATAGCCGACGAGTTCGACCTGAGCACGGCGTCGGCGGCGAGCCTGGTCTCGGGCGCCTTCATCACCCGCTGGCTCGGCGGGGCGGTGCTGGGCGCGCTGGGCGACCGCTACGGGCGCAAGGTCGCCATGATCATCAGCATTCTGCTCTACTCGCTCGGGACCTTCGCCTGCGGGTTCGCTTGGAACTACATCAGCCTGTTCACGGCCCGGCTGGTGATTGGCATGGGCATGGCTGGTGAGTACAGCGCAAGCGCCACCTACGTCCTGGAGAGCTGGCCCGCGCGGCTGCGCAACCGCGCCTCCGGCTTCCTCATCTCGGGCTACTCGGGCGGCACCGTCATCGCCTCCGAGCTCTACAAGTGGGTGGTGCCCCACTGGGGCTGGCGCTGGATGTTCTGGATCGGCGTGCTGCCGGTGCTGGTCGCCCTGTGGGTGCGGCGCGCGCTCCCGGAGGCCGGGGACTGGCACGAGGAGGTGGCGGCGGCGCGGGCGCGGCCGAACCCCTTCCGGCCGCTGTTCTCGGGGCGCACCCGCGCGAGCGTCAACACGGCGCTGACCGTGGCCGCGAGCGTCGCGCTGTTCCTGGTCTTCACCCCGGCGGGCGCGGGCCGGCGCTGGCCGCTGTCGATCCTGGCGGCGGGGTGCCTGTTCGCGTTCGCGGCCCAGCTCGGCGGACGGCGCCGCTGGCCGCTGTACGTGTCCCTGATGTGCACGGTCTTCTGCGCGTTCCTCTACAGCTGGCCGATCCAGGCGCTGCTGCCCACCTATCTGAAGGAGCAGCTCGAGTACACCCCCTCCGAGGTCACCGATGTGATGTTCTACGCCGGATTCGGGACCATGGCCGGCTGCTGGCTGGCGGGCTTCGTGGGCGACCGGCTCGGCACCCGGCGCGCCTACGCCGTGACCCTGCTCGCCTCGCTGGCCTTCGTCTTCCCGGTGTTCGCGGTGCAGGACTCGCTGGTCGGGCTCGGGGTGCTGCTGTTCTTCCTGCTCGCGCTGAGCCAGGGGATCTCCGGCATCCTGCCGAAGTACATCGCGGGCCACTTCCCGACCGGGAGCCGGGCGGCCTCGCTCGGCTTCGTCTACAACACCGGGGCGCTCGGCGGCGCGGTGGCGCCGGTGCTCGGCGCCCATCTGGCCGAGGGCATGTCCCTCGGGCGGGCGCTGGCGGTGCTGACCTTCGGACTGACGCTGGTGGTGATCGTGCTGGTCGGCGCCGATGTGCCGCGCCGGCTGGGCCGGCTGACCGATCCGGAGGGCGACGAGGACCATCTCGTGCCCGGACAGCCGCTGTCGATGGCGGGGCCCGACCTGAAGAAGACCTGATCCGGAAAGCCCGGTCGGCGCCACACCCGGCCCGCCGCGCGCCCGCAAGGCCGAACGCCCTTGGCGGTCAAGGAGTTTGGTTATCCACAGCCCAGGGGGAGGGCTTGTGGAATGCGGGACGCGTTCTTAGCATCGGCGGTGTTACAGCGGTGGTGTCACACGATTGGGGGACGGGATGACGGTGGCGGAGGAAGGGGCGGCGAGCGGCCCGCTGGCCGGGGTGCGGGTGGTGGAGCTGGCCGGGATCGGGCCGGGCCCGTTCGCCGCCATGGTCCTCGCCGACCTCGGAGCCGATGTCGTGCGGGTCGACCGACCCGGAAGCGCCGGGGGCCTGCGGATCGACCCGGACTACGACCTCGCCAACCGCAACAAGCGCTCGGTGCTGATCGACCTGAAGGCCGACGGGGGCACGGCCGTCGTGCTCGACCTCGTCGAGCGCGCCGACATCCTCATCGAGGGCTACCGCCCCGGGGTCGCCGAGAATCTGGGGTTGGGCCCGGACGACTGCCTGGCCCGTAACCCCAAGCTGGTCTACGGCCGGATGACCGGCTGGGGGCAGGAGGGCCCGCTCGCCCGGACCGCCGGCCATGACATCGGCTATATCGCCGTCACCGGCGCCCTCAGCATGATCGGCGCCGCCGACGGCCCGCCCATCGCCCCCGTCAACCTCCTGGGGGACTACGCGGGAGGCTCGCTCTACCTCGTCATCGGCCTCCTCGCCGCCCTGCACCACGCCCGCGCGGGCGGCCCCGGCCAGGTCGTGGATGCCGCGATCGTCGACGGCACCGCCCATCTGACCGCCGCCATCCACGGCATGATGGCCGCCGGCGGCTGGCGGGACCAGCGCGGTACCAACCTCCTCGACGGCGGCTGCCCCTTCTACGGGACCTATGAGACCGCCGACGGCGGCTATATGGCGGTCGGGCCCCTGGAGCGCAAGTTCTACACGGAGTTCATCGAGCTGCTGGGGATCGCCGACAAGGCCCCGGCCCGGGATGACTTCGGCAGCTGGGCCGCGCTGCGCACCGCCATCGCCGACCGCTTCCAGGAGCGCACCCGCGAGGAGTGGACCGCCGTCTTCGGCGCCTCGGACGCCTGCGTCGCCCCCGTACTGTCGCTGCGGGAGGCCCCGGCCCATCCGCAGCTCGCCGCCCGCTCCACCTTCATCGACCACGGCGGGATCACCCAGCCCGCGCCCGCCCCGCGCTTCTCCGCCACCCCGGGCGCGGTGCGCCGCGCGCCCGCCCGGCCCGGGGCGGACGCCGACGCGGTGGCCCGCGATTGGGGAGTCACCTCGCTCATCGAGGGAAACCCGTCATGAGCCCCATGCCTCCGCTTCCCGCCGGACCACTGAGCCGTCCCCGCCCCAACCCTCCCCTGAAAGGCCGCTGACGTGAGCACCGAAGCGTATGTGTACGACGCCATCCGCACCCCGCGCGGGCGCGGGAAGGCCGACGGTGCCCTGCACGGCACCAAGCCCGTCGACCTGGTGGTGGGCCTCATCCATGAGATGCGGCGGCGGTTCCCCGAGGTCGATCCGGCGGCGATCGACGACGTGGTCCTCGGCGTCGTCAGCCCGCTCGGCGACCAGGGCTCCGACATCGCCAAGATCGCGGCCATCGCGGCCGGGCTCCCGGACACGGTCGCGGGCGTCCAGGAGAACCGCTTCTGTGCCTCGGGCCTGGAGGCCGTCAACCTGGCGGCGGCCAAGGTCCGTTCCGGCTGGGAGGACCTGGTGCTCGCGGGCGGGGTCGAGTCGATGTCCCGCGTGAAGATGGGCTCCGACGGCGGCGCCTGGTTCGCGGACCCGATGACCAACTACGAGACCGGTTTCGTACCGCAGGGCATCGGGGCCGACCTCATCGCCACCATCGGCGGCTACAGCCGCCATGACGTGGACAGCTACGCCGCGCTCTCCCAGGAGCGGGCCGCCCGCGCCTGGAAGGAGGGGTACTTCGACCGCTCCGTGGTCCCGGTCCGCGACCGCAGCGGGCTGACCGTCCTCGACAGGGACGAGCACATCCGCCCCGGCACCACCCCCGAGACCCTGGCGGGCCTGAAGCCCTCGTTCGCCGCCATCGGCGAGGCGGGCGGCTTCGACGCGGTGGCGCTGCAGAGGTACCACTGGGTCGAGGCGATCGACCACGTCCACCACGCGGGCAACTCCTCGGGCATGGTGGACGGCGCCGCCCTGGTGGCCATCGGCAACCGTGAGGTCGGCGAGCGCTTCGGGCTGACGCCGCGCGCCCGGATCGTCTCCGCCGCCGTCTCGGGCGCCGACCCGACCATCATGCTCACCGGCCCGGCTCCCGCCACCCGTAAGGCGCTCACCAAGGCCGGGCTGACCATCGACGACATCGATCTGGTCGAGATCAACGAGGCGTTCGCGGCGGTGGTGCTGCGCTTCGTGGACGACATGGGGCTGAGCCTGGACAAGGTCAACGTCAACGGCGGCGCGATCGCCATGGGCCATCCGCTGGGCGCCACCGGCGCGATGATCCTCGGCACGGTGATCGACGAGCTGGAGCGGCGCGGCGGGCGGTTCGGGCTGGTGACGCTGTGCGTGGGAGGAGGGATGGGCATCGCGACGGTGGTCGAGCGGCTCTAGGTGTGCCGTCCGGCGGATCCTGACGTCTGCGGCGGCTTGCTTTCCCCTCCCCGCCCCTTCCCTCAACTGGGGCTCTGCCCCAGACCCCGGGTCCAGGGGCGGAGCCCTGCCACGCGGCTCCGCCGCATGGCCCGCCGGACACCGCGTAGAGCCGCCGGACGCCGCGTAGATCGGCCGGACACCGCGGAGAGCCGGGCCGCTCTCAAGACGCCGCTGTTGCCCCTTCCTTCCCGCCCTTCCCCACGCCCCTTCCCCACGCCCCTTCGCCCTGGAGACCTCAGATGACCCACCCCACCACCGCCTCGACCATCCGCTGGGAGCAGGACGACGAAGGCGTCGTCACCCTGGTGCTCGACGACCCCGGCCAGTCCGCCAACACCATGAACGCCGCGTTCATCGACTCCCTCGACGCGATCGCCGACCGCCTCGAGGCCGAGCGGGACACCATTCGCGGCATCATCGTCACCTCCGCCAAGAAGACCTTCTTCGCCGGCGGCGACCTCAACGACCTCATCCAGGTCGGGCCCGGCCAGGCCCAGGAGGTCTACGAGAAGAACCTCCGCATCAAGCGCGCGCTGCGCCGGATCGAGACCCTCGGCAAGCCCGTGGTGGCCGCGATCAACGGCGCGGCGCTCGGCGGCGGGCTGGAGATCGCGCTCGCCTGCCACCACCGCATCGCCCTCGACGCCCCCGGGGCCCGCATCGGCTTCCCCGAGGTCACCCTGGGCCTGCTCCCCGGCAGCGGGGGCGTCGCCCGTACCGTACGGCTGCTCGGCGTCACCGACGCGCTGCTCAAGTGGCTGCTCCAGGGCACCCGATACAGCCCCCTGCGGGCCCAGGATGCGGGGCTGGTGCATGACGTCGTGGCCACCCGCGAGGAGCTGCTGACCCGGGCGCGTGCCTTCATCGCCGCCCACCCCGAGTCGGCCCAGCCCTGGGACGACAAGGACTACCGGATCCCGGGCGGCACCCCGGCGCAGCCGAAGTTCGCCGTCAATCTGCCCGCCTTCCCCGCCAATCTGCGGAAGCAGCTCAACGGCGCGCCCTACCCGGCGCAGCGCAATATCCTGGCCGCCGCCGTCGAGGGGTCCCAGGTGGACTTCGAGACCGCGCAGATCATCGAGGCCCGGTACTTCACCGAGCTGGTCGTCGGCCAGACCGCCAAGAACATGATTCAGGCGTTCTTCTTCGATCTGCAGGCGGTCAACTCCGGTGCCAACCGGCCGCGGGGGATCGAGCCCAGCCAGGTCCGCAAGGTCGCGGTGCTGGGCGCGGGGATGATGGGCGCGGGCATCGCGTTCGCGTGCGCCAAGGCGGGCATCGAGGTCGTCCTCAAGGACGTGTCCCTGGAGGCCGCCGCCAAGGGCAAGGCGTACTCCGAGGGCCTGCTGGCCAAGGCGCTCGCCAAGGGCCGGACCACCGAGGCCAAGCGGGACCAGCTGCTGGCCCGGATCACCCCGACCGCCGATCCGCGCGACCTCGAGGGCTGTGACGCGGTCATCGAGGCGGTCTTCGAGGACCCGGCGCTCAAGCACAAGGTGTTCCAGGAGATCGAGGGCGTCGTCGCCCCGGACGCCCTGCTGTGCTCCAACACCTCCACCCTCCCCATCACCCTGCTCGCGGAGGGGGTGCAGCGCGCCGACGACTTCATCGGGCTGCACTTCTTCTCGCCCGTCGACAAGATGCCGCTGGTCGAGATCATCAAGGGTGAGCGCACCGGCGAGAAGGCGCTGGCCCGAGCCTTCGACCTGGTGCGGCAGATCAGCAAGACCCCGATCGTGGTCAATGACTCCCGCGGCTTCTTCACCTCCCGGGTCATCGGCCATTTCCTCAACGAGGGCGTGGCGATGGTGGGGGAGGGCATCGACCCGGCCTCCGTGGAACAGGCCGCCGCCCAGGCCGGATACCCGGCCAAGGTGCTCTCCCTGATGGACGAGCTGACGCTCACCCTGCCGCGCAAGATCCGCGAGGAGACGCGCCGGGCCACCGAGGAGGCGGGCGGCGAGTGGCGGCCGCATCCGGCCGACGCGGTCATCGACCGCATGGTGGAGGAGTTCGGGCGCCCCGGCCGCAGCGGCGGCGCGGGCTTCTACGACTACGACGCGACGACCGGCAAGCGCGCCGGGCTGTGGCCGGGGCTGCGTGAGCACTTCGCCCCGGGCGGCTCCGGCGGGTCCGGAGATGCCGTGCGTGCGGGCACCCGCATCCCCTTCGAGGACATGAAGGAGCGGATGCTCTTCTGCGAGGCCATCGACACGGTCCGGCTGCTGGAGGAGGGCGTGCTGACCTCCGTCGCCGACGCCAACATCGGCTCCATCCTCGGCATCGGCTTCCCCGGCTGGACGGGCGGGGTGCTGCAGTACATCAACGGATACGAGGG
Source organism: Streptomyces yongxingensis (assembly GCF_055597465.1). Classification (NCBI taxonomy): domain Bacteria; kingdom Bacillati; phylum Actinomycetota; class Actinomycetes; order Kitasatosporales; family Streptomycetaceae; genus Streptomyces; species Streptomyces yongxingensis. The sequence goes on along the minus strand of NZ_CM145717.1, from coordinate 2,799,189 downwards.
CGGCGTGGCCGGTTTCGTGGCCCGTGCCCGGCAGCTGGAGGCGGCGTACGGGGAGCGGTTCGCCCCGCCCGCGCTGCTGGTGGAGAAGGCGGAGCGAGGGGAGCGCTTCACGGACTAGCCGCCGGCCACTCGTACCGCTTCCGTACCGCTTCCCCCGCTGACGGGCCGGGCCGCCCGGCCCGTCAGTGGGCGCCGAGACGGCGTTCGAGCCGTTCGGCCACCCCCGGGCACCGCTCCCGGGTGATGTCCAGGAAGGCCGCCAGCACGGGGGAGCGGTCCTGGGCACGGAACGACATCACCAGCTCCGGCAGTTCCACCCGCGGACTCACCTCGGACACCCGGACGTCCGGCCGCGCCGCCACCCGTAGACACGCCGGGCCGAGCCCCACCCCGACCCCGCACGAGGCCAGCCCGATGATGGTGTGGGCATCCCATGCCTCGGTGACCCCACCGGCCCGCGCGGGCACGTCGGCGTCCTCGCCCAGCAGCCCGGCCAGCCAGGCGGCGACCGCCGGCTCCTCCTCCGCGGGCGCGACGATCAGATGCTGCCCCTTGAGCTGTTCGAGGCTGACCTTGGCCTGCCCGGCGAAGGGATGGGCGGCCCCGACGACCGCCACCAGATGGTCCCGGCCGACCGTGACCGACACCAGATCCTCGGCACCGGCGCCCCGGGGCGCCCCGCGCCCGATGGCGAGGTCCAGCTCGCCCCCGAGCAGCGCCGCCGTGGACCGGCGGGTGGACATCTCCTGAAGCCCCAGCCGCACCTCGGGGCGGTCGCGGATGAACGTGCCCAGCACGGACGGCAGGAGTTCCAGCAGCGCCGAGCCGATGAAGCCGAGCCGCAGCCGTCCCGTCTCGCCCCGGGCGGCCCGGCCCGCGTCCGACGCGGCGGCCGACATCTCGGCCAGCGCCCGGCGCGCCCTGACCAGGAACGCCTCGCCCGCGGCGGTCGGGAACACCCCGCGCGCCGTACGGTCGAAGAGCCGCGCGCCCAGCTCCCGCTCCAGCGCCGCGATCTGCTGGGACAGCGGGGGCTGGGCGATTCCGAGGGCGGCCGCCGCCCGTCCGAAGTGCTGATGCTCGGCCAGCGCCACGGCGTAGCGCAGATGACGTGACTCCATGGGGCCGAGGATAGTCGAGGTGATATCCGGGAGATATCGGCGGCGGGGTTGTCAGATATGGCGCTGGATAACGCCTGGCCGTGCCGGTGGACTGTCCCCATGAGCGCCACGAGCCCCAGAACCCCTCTCACCGATTCCCACCCCGGCCCGGTTCCGTCCGGCACCGTGTTCGTACTGGTCCACGGCGCCTGGCACGCCTCCTGGCAGTGGGCGTCCACCCAGCGCGCCCTGGCCCGGCTCGGCGCGGCGAGCCTCGCCGTCGATCTGCCGGGGCACGGGTTCGAGGCACCGCTGCCCTCGGGCCTCCTCCTGCCCGGCCAGCCGGGTCTGGCGACCGAGAAGTCGGCGCTGGCCGGGGTCACCCTGGAGGAGTGCGCGGAGGCCGTCGTCGTCGCGCTGAGATCGGTCCGCCGGTATCCGAAGGTCGCCCTGGTCTCGCACAGCGCCGGTGGCGCCCCCGCGTCGCTGGCCGCGGAGCGGGCGCCCGAGCTCGTCGACGAGCTGATCCATCTGTCGTCCTTCGTCCCGGCCGGGCGCCCGCGCTTCGCCGACTATCTGATGTCCCCCGAGCAGACCGCGACCGTGCGGGGGCAGGGGCTGATGCTGGGCGACCCGGAGGCCATCGGCGCGTTCCGGATCAATCCGCACTCCGCCGATCCGGCGTACGTGGAGGAGCTGCGGCTGGCCTTCTACGACGATGTCCCCGCCGAGTCCTTCGCCCGCTGGTACCACGCCCTGAGCCCGGATCTGCCCTTCGCGGTGCCGACCACCCCGATCACCCTGACCCGAAATCGGTGGGGCCGGATCCCGCGTACCTTCATCCGGTGCGCCGAGGACTGGGCGTGCACCCCCGCGATGCAGGATCTGATGATCGCGGAGGCCGACGCGGCCATGCCGGACCAGCCCTTCACCGTGCGGCCGCTGCCGGGCAGCCACTCGCCGTTCGCCGCCCGCCCCGAGGAGCTCGCCGCCGCGCTCATCGGCGGCCGCTGACCCACCCACCGGCGGTCGGCAACCTCCCACCGGCGGCCGCTGACCAGTTCATCGGCGGCCGCTGACCAGCCGGTTTCCCCCGGGGCGGACGCCGGGCCGCCCCGGGCCGCCGTGCCGCCCCGGCCCGCCGCGTCGCCCCGGCCCGCCCCGCCGCGTGGCAGGGGCTCCGCCCCGGGCCCGCTCAGTCCGCGTCCTGCCCGTACCAGGCCCGCAGCTCCTGCTTCATCGACCGCTGGAACGCGATCACCAGCGCCTCCACCACCAGCGGCTGCATATGGGCCGACAGCGACTTCTTCGCCTGCGTCCGCTCCGGCCCGCTCCCGGACTCGTGATCGCGCTCGGGCCCCCACACCTCGTCCCGGAACAGCCGGCTGAGCTCCCGCGCCGCGGAGCGGGTGTGTTCCAGGACGACCGCGTGGGCCGTGCGTATCGTCTCCAGCTCGATCGGCACCTCCAGCAGCCGCAGCCCCAGATGGAGCACCTTGGGGTCGATCCGGAACCGATCCGGGTCATCGGTGCGCTCCAGCGCGTCCAGTGCGGCCAGCCGGTCGATGTCCTCCTCGGTGAGCGCCCGCCCGGCCCGCCGGTCCACCTGCTCGCGGGTCGTCTCCTCGGGGGCGTCCGGGCCCCAGGAGGCGACCAGGGCGCGGTGGATCGCCAGATCGTTCTCGCTCAGATCCGGTGGCAATTGGCTCAGATAGCGTTCGATCGCGGACAGGGTCATGCCGTGGCGCTGCAACTGTTCGATCAGCGCCAGCCGGGAGAGGTGCTCGGGGCCGTAGTGGCCGACCCGGCGCGGGCCGATCGCGGGCGGCGGCAGCAGCCCGCGCGTGCTGTAGAAGCGCACGGTGCGCACGGTCACCCCGGCGCGGGCCGCCAGCTCGTCGACGGTGAGGGTGGGTTCCTCGGTGCCGGGGGTGGTCATCGGCCGTGCCTCGCTTCCGCGTCGTCCTGCTCCGCTGTGCTGCCCGATCGGGTTCATCAGTATTGCTGTCGCATCATCGCTGTGAAACCTCCCACCGCCACACGGTGAACACCGAGATGGGTAGGACCTGTTGACGCTCTCTTTACCGATGAATAGCGTGCGACGCCGTTGAGCTGTGTTGGTTTTCTTCCGAATCTGTGAGGTGGGGTCGGATTGAGCTCGGAACGCGGCAGGTATCGGATACGGCGATTGATCGGGGCGGTGCTGGCCATGACCACCGCCGTCGGCCTCGGTCTCACGGCCGCGGACACGGCCGTCGGGAGGTCCCCGGACGCGGGCAAGTTTCCCGCCGATGTGCACACCTACCTCGAGGACCCGGAGCGCACCGGCGAGGGCCAGGAGCCCCCGCACACCCGGCTGCGGCCCGACGGGCCCGACCGCGCGCGGTGGGAGCGCAGCCTGGACGGATCCTGGCGGTTCGCCCTGGCCGACCGGCCGGAGGACGCCCCGAGCGGCTTCTGGAAGGACGGCTACGACGCCTCGGCGTGGCAGCGCGTCCAGGTCCCGCACACCTGGCAGACCGACGACCTCGACCATCCGGTGTTCCGCAACGTCCAGAGCGAGATGGCGCCGGACGACCCGCCCAAGGTGCCCCGTGACACGAACCCGACCGGGGCGTACGTCCGGGACGTCACGGTGCCCCGGAACTGGGACGGGCGGCGGCAGGTGATCCGCTTCGACGGGGTCACCTCCGGCTGGTTCCTGTGGATCAACGGCCACTACGTCGGCTACGACCAGGGCGGCTATGTGCCCGCCGAGTTCGATGTGACCGACTATCTGCGTCCCGGTGCCACCAACCGGATCGCCGTCCAGGTGCACCGCTGGAGCGCGGGATCGTATCTGGAGGACTACGACCAGTGGCGCTACGCGGGCATCTTCCGCTCCGTCTCGCTGTACTCCACGCCGACGACCCGCATGGAGGACGCGTACGTCACCACCGATCTCGATGCCGCCTACCGGGATGCCACCCTGCGCACCGAAGTGGACATCGCGCGTACCGGAAGCGACAAGAGCGGACCCCATCAGGTCACCGGGGTGCTCTACGACCCCGAGGGGCGTGAGGTGCGGCGGCTGACGGCCGCGGAGAAGGCCGGGAAGGCGGAGCTCACCGGGCAGATCGCCAATCCCGCCAAGTGGTCCGACGAGACGCCGAACCGCTATGCGCTGGTGCTCACCCTGCGCGATCCGGAGGGCAAGGCGATCCAGACCGTGCGCCAGAGCGTCGGTTTCCGTGAGATCGAGGTCAAGGACAAGCAGCTCACGCTCAACGGCAAGCGGATCCTGATCCGTGGCGTCAACCGCGCCGAGACCGACCCGGCCACCGGACGCCATGCCACCCGCGCCCGGATGGAGCAGGACATCCGGCTGATGAAGCGGCTGAACGTCAACGCGATCCGCACCTCGCACTACCCCTCGGACCCGTATCTCTATGAGCTCGCCGACCGCGAGGGCATCCTGATCGACGACGAGATGGAGGTCGAGACCCACAGCCACGAGAACTGCCCGGACGACTGCCTGGCCGAGCGCCCCGAATGGCAGAAGGCGTTCCTCGAGCGCCACCAGGGCATGGTGGAGCGCGACAAGAACCACCCCAGCGTGATCATGTGGGACACCGGGAACGAGGCCGGGCTGGGCAAGGCGCACTACGCGATGGCGGAGTGGACCCGGGCGAACGAGCCCACCCGCCCGCTCTACCACCAGTCCAACCGCCCCGACGGCGACGCTCCCTTCGCGGACATCGCCGGACCCCGCTATCCGACCCCGGCCTCCCTCGAAGCCAAGGCCAAGACCTTCACCAAGCCCATCGTGATGGGCGAGTACGCCCACGCCATGGGCAACAGCCTGGGCAACTTCCGCGAGTTCTGGGAGGTGATGCGCGCCTACCCCGGCGCCCAGGGCGGCTTCATCTGGGACTGGGCCGAGCAGAACATCCGCCGTCCGCTGATCACCACCCCCGACTCCTCGGGCCATGACATCGCCGCTTCCCTGTCCGGCAAGCCCAAGGTGGTCGACGGCTACGGCGGGAAGGGCAAGGCGCTGTATCTGTCCGGTCTTGACGACTTCGTGGAGACCTACCGCGACCCGAAGCTCGACCTCACCGGCACCGCCGTCACCCTCGACGCCCGCGTCAAACCGGCCGAGCCCTGGACCGGGGACTTCACCATCGTCAGCAAGGGCGATCAGTACGTCCTGCGGATGAAGGATGAGGACACCCTCGAATTCACCATCACCAGCGGCGGCAAGCCCCGCACCGTCACCGCCCCCGTGCCCGACGGCTGGGCCGGCGCCTGGCACCGGGTCACCGGCACCTACGACGGCAGCGCGCTGCGCCTCTATGCCGACGGTAAGGAGCTCGCCAAGACCGAGTGGAGCGGGCACATCGACTACACCGGCTTCGACCTCGGCGTCGGCCGGAACAACGACACCATGGAGGACGGCTGGACCGGCCGGACCGCCAAGGGCACCATCGACCAGGTCCGGGTCTATGACACGGCACTCGGCGCGGAGCGGCTGGCCGCCGGCCAGGACCCCGAGCGCGACGCCCTGATCGCCCTGAACTTCGACGACTTCACCCGTAAGGGCGACTATCTCTCCTACGGGCTCTATGAATCCGGTGTGGACGGCCTGGTCACCGCCGACCGCGACCCGGAACCCGAGACCGCCCAGCTCGCCTGGGTGCAGGCCCCCATCCGCATCACCGACCCGGGCGGCGAGGGCGCCCGCACCGGCAAGGTGAAGGTCACCAATGAGCGCGCCTTCACCGGCACCGACGACCTCCGGCTGCGCTGGACGGTGACCGAGGGCGCGCGGACCGTCGCGAGCGGCACCCGCGCCCTGGACGTCGGGCCCGGGGAGAGCGCCGTCGTCCAGCTCCCGGCCCCGCCCGCCAACCCCGGTGGCTATGAGCGCCATCTGACCGTACGGGCCGTCACCGCGCACTCCACCGACTGGGCCAAGGCCGGACATGTGGTCTCCTTCGGCCAGTTCGCGGTCGGCGGCGACAAGGTGCCCGAGCCCGCCCCCGCCCCGGCCGCCGAAAGCCCCGCCAAGGCCGTCGAGAGCGGCGAGGCGGTGCGGGTCAGCGGCGAGGGCTTCCGCTACACCTTCGGCAAGAAGGAGGGCACGCTCACCTCGATGCGCGTGGCGGGCCGCGAACTGCTCCGCTCCGGCCCCGAACTGGACGCCTGGCGCGCCCCGATCAGCAATGAGCGCTCCGACTGGGGCACCGCCGAGGGCAAGCGCTGGCGCTCCCTGGGTCTCGACCGGCTGCGCACCACCGTCGACGGCGTCGAGGTGACCCCCGGCGACGACGGCACGGTCACCGTCACCGTCCGCTCCACGGCCGCCGCACCCGATGTGACCGGGGCGTCCTTCGGGCAGACCGTGGCCTACCGGGTCGACGGCGCGGGCCAGGTCCGGATCCGGCACCAGGTCGAGGCGCGCGGCGACTTCCGCACCCTGCCCTATCTGCCCAGGATCGGCCTCAAGCTGAAGGTGCCCGAGCGGTACGGCACCTTCCGCTGGTACGGACGCGGGCCGGTGGAGAACCTCAACGACCGTAAGGACGGCACCCCCATGGGCGTCTGGTCCTCCTCGGTCGAGGACCAGTACGTGGAGTATCTGAAGCCCCAGGACCACGGCAACCACGACGATGTGCGCTGGGCGTCCCTCACCGACCGCGGCGGCGCCGGACTGCTGGTCTCCGGCGACTTGGAGGCGGGCGCCAGCGCGTACGACGAGCTCGACCGCGCCGCCTATCCCCACTTCCTGAAGCGCAACGACGGCTGGAACACCCTGCACGCCGACCACGCGGTCACCGGCGTGGGCGACACCCCCAACCCGGTGCGCGACCAGTACCGGGTGAAGGCCGACGGCGCCTACGACTACACGCTCACCCTGCGCCCGCTCGACGGCGGCGCGAGCGCGCACACTGGAACAGGAGAGAAGTAACCGCACCACCGGTGGACCCATGAGCGCTCAGAGCCCCCGCCACACCACCGAAGGCCACGATCCGCCCCCTGTGGGCGGCATCCTGTGGGCCGTGGCGGGGGAGCTGCGCGGTGTGCTCGCCCTGCCGGCCGCGATGACCATGCAGGTGGCGCATCCGGCCATCGGGGCGGGCGTGGACCAGCACTCCGTCTTCCGCACCGACCCCTGGGGGCGCGGGGAGCGCTCGCTCCGGTCGGTGCAACTGTGGGTGTACGGCGGCGCGGAGGCCGAGGCGGAGGGCCACCGGCTGCGCAGGCTCCACGCGTCCATACAGGGCGTGGACGCGCACGGCCGCCCCTACCGGGCGCTGGACCCGCCCGTCTACGCGTGGGTGCACGCCACCGGCTATCCGGTCTATCTGCGCGCCCAGCGCTATCTGGGCACCCGCCCCTTCACCGGGGCCGAGGAGCGGCAGCTGTACGGGGAATGGCTGCGGATCGGGCGGGTGCTGGGCATCGACGAGCGCGAGATGCCGGGATCGGTCGAGGAGTTCTGGCCCTACTACCGCGCGATGGTGCGGGAACGGCTGGAGCCGACCGTCGTCGCCCGTGAACTGGCCGCACCCGACGCGGCCGTGCCTCCGCCGGGCGCGCTGCCGCTCCGTCTGCTGTGGCCGCTGCTGCGCCCGCTGTTCACCCGCTTCCGCGCGTTCCTCACCGCCGGGCTGATGCCGCCGGAGGCGCGGGAGGCGATCGGGCTGGAGTGGACGCGGGGGCAGGAGCGGCGGCTGCGGTGGTTCGGGAGGGCCGCGCGGGTGGTGGTCCCGCTGCTGCCCGAGCGACTGCGCTACCTCCCCATCGCCCGCGAGGCCCGGCGCCGCGCCCGCACCGGACGGCCATGATCAATGGCGTTCAGTGCCGTGGCGCATGGCTTGGTGCCGCGGGATGGGGCTGTGACCAGGGGGTATGCCATGCGTGGAGCCATGGTGGTGTCATCGATGACACGTGTGACGCCATGAAGCCTCGGTGTGATGCCAGGAGTGTGCCATGATGGCGCCATGGACTTCGCACGCCGACTCCGGCCAGGTCCGGGTCGCGGGCCACGATCTGGTCCGCGACGCCGATGCCGTACGCGACAGCGCCGCCGCGTCGCGCAGGCGCCGGGCCCCGGCCGGGGTGGGGGGACCCGGCCGGGGCCCGGGGGGCTCAGCGCCCGTGGGCGCTGTGCGTGTCCTGGATCCGCTGCCACGACTTCGGCCGCACCGGCGCCTTGGCCGGGCTCACCTCCGCCGCCCGCGCCTGCGCCGCGGCCGGCTTGGACGGGGTGAACAGCCAGGTGTCGAAGAGCGAGGCCAGCGGCTTGCCCGACACCTTCTCCGCATAGGTCACGAAGTCCTTGACGGAGGCGTTCCCGTACCGGTGCTCCGCCGTCCAGCCCTTCAGGATCGCGAAGAAGTCCTTGTCGCCGATGTGGTTCCGCAGCGCCTGGAGGGCCAGCGCGCCCCGGTCGTACACCGCGTCATGGAACTGGTTCTCCGGCCCCGGGTCGCCCGGCTCGACCTTCCAGAAGGGGTCGTCGGCCGGGTAGGAGGCGTAGGTGTAGTCCGCCAGTTCCTGCGCGGTGCCCTCGCCCTCCTTCTCCGACCACAGCCACTGTGCGTAGCTGGCGAAGCCCTCGTTGATCCAGATGTCGCGCCAGTCCTTCAGCGAGACGCTGTCGCCGAACCACTGGTGGGCCAGCTCATGCACGACCAGCGAAGTGTTCGCGCCCTTGGCGAACCCCTTCGGGCTGTAGAACGGCCGGGTCTGGGTCTCCAGCGCGTAGCCCGTGGGCACATTGGGCACATAGCCGCCCAGCGCGTCGAAGGGGTACGGGCCGAAGACCGTGGACTCCCAGTCCACGATCTCCGCCGTCCGCTCCACGCTCGCCCGCGCCGCCCCCGCGTTGTCCCCGAGGTCCTTGCTGTAGGCGTTGATCACCGGCAGACCGTTGGCGGTGGTGTCCGTCGTGATGTCGAACTTGCCGACCGCTAGCGTGGCCAGATACGTGGCCTGCGGCTTGCTGGAGCGCCAGTTGTAGCGGGTCCAGCCCAGCTTCGAACTGGTCGACTGGAGGGTGCCGTTGCTGATCGCCTGCGTCCCGTCCGGCACCGCCACCGACACGTCGTAGGTGGCCTTGTCCAGCGGATGGTCATTGCTCGGGAACCACCACCACGCCGACTCCGGCTCATTGGCCGCGATCCCGCCGTCCGGGGTGCGCAGCCAGGAGGTGAAACCGTTCGCCACGACCTTCGAGGGCGTACCGCTGTAGCGCACGACCACGGTGAAGGGGCGGCCGGAGGCGAGCGGCGCGGCCGGGGTGATCTCCAGCTCATGGTCGCCGGTCGCCTTGAAGGCGGCCTTCTTCCCGCCCACCAGCACCTCGCTCACATCGAGCGCGAAGTCCAGGTTGAACCGGGACAGATCCTGCCGGGCGTCGGCCACGATCGTCGCCGTGCCCTCCAGCCGGTCCGTCTTCGGCTGGTACTTCAGCCGCAGGTCGTAATGGGAGACGTCGTACCCGCCGTTGCCGTACGAGGGGTAGTAGGAGTCCCCGATGCCGGGGGCGCCCGGCGTGGCATCGGCCGCCGATGCCGGGATCGCCAACAGCAGGCAGGCCGCGGCCGCGCCCGGGACGAGGAGTCTGTGGTGACGCACGAGTCCTCCAACTCGTAGGGGAGAACGATCACTCGTGACCCTATGTACTCCTCACGCGCACCTCACGTCCATCACGCCGTCCGACATCCAATCGACATCCGGACGCAATGGGCATCGACTCGGACCCGCGGACGACACGTATCGCCCTCTTCTGTACAGGAGTTGACTCGCGCTACGGTCCGCCCGTGCTGCTACAGACGCGGACATCCCGCATCCCCTGGACCACACTCGTGCTGTCGGCGGTCACCGCGCTGGTCGCCGCCGCCATATCGCTGCTGCCACCGCTCGGCGCCCCGGCCGCCCACGCCGCTTCCGCCACGCCGAGCAGATCGGACAGCAAGGCGGACAGCCCGTCAGAAAGCAGACCGGTCTACTCCTACGAGAGGGCCATCCGCGAATCCGTATGGGTGGACACCACGATCGACGGCGACGGGGACGGACGGACCGACCGGGTCGCCGTCGACATCGTGCGGCCGCGCGAACCCGCCGCTCAGGGCCGCCGCATCCCCGTCATCATGGACGCCAGCCCGTACTACTCCTGCTGCGGGCGCGGCAACGAGAGCCAGACCAAGACCTATGACGCGGCCGGGAATCCGGTCCGATTCCCGCTCTTCTACGACAACTACTTCGTACCGCGCGGCTACGCCACCGTCCTGGTCGACCTCGCCGGAACCAACCGCTCCGACGGCTGTGTGGACGTCGGCGGCCGCTCCGACATCCTCTCCGCCAAGGCTGTGGTCGACTGGCTGAACGGCCGCGCGACCGCGTACCGCACCCGCACCGGCGGGCAGACGGTCGAGGCGAGCTGGACCAACGGCGCCACCGGCATGATCGGCAAGAGCTACGACGGCACCATCGCCAACGGGGTCGCCGCCACCGGCGTCAAGGGACTCAAGACCATCGTGCCCATCGGCGCCATCTCCTCCTGGTACGACTACTACTTCGCCAAGGGCGCCGCGCTCTTCGACTCCGGCCCCGACGGGCTCTCGGACGCCGTCGAGAGCGATGACGCCCACGCCCGCTGCGCCGCCGTACAGAAACGTCTCGTCGAGGGCGCCCCGCGCAACGGCGACTGGACCGGTCTGTGGACCGCCCGCGATTACGTACCGGACGCGGACAAGGTGCGGGCCAGCGTCTTCGCCGTCCACGGGGCGCAGGACCTCAACGTCCGCACCAAGCACCTCGGCCAGTGGTGGAACGCCCTCGCCGACGCGGGCGTCGAGCGCAAGATCTGGCTCTCGCAGACCGGGCATGTCGACCCGTTCGACTACCGGCGCGGGGAGTGGGTGCGCACCCTGCACCGCTGGTTCGACCACTACCTCCTCGGTGTCGACAACGGCATCGAGCGCGAGCCGATGGCCGATGTGGAGCGCACCCCCGACCAGTGGTCCACCGACCGGGTCTGGCCGCCCTCCGGCACCCGGCAGACCACCCTGCGCCCGCGCGGCGGCGCCACGGCGGGAGTGGGCGTGCTCGGCACCGAACGGGCCGAGCCCGGCGCGACCGAGACCTTCACCGACGACCCCGCGCTGAGCGAGGCCGACTGGTCCGCGGCGATCGACACCTCGACGCCCGGCAAGGCGGGCTTCACCACGGGTCCGCTCAAGGAGGACCTGCGGCTGTCCGGCTCCGGCACGGTCACCGTCACCGCCACGCCCTCCACCACCAGCGCCCATCTCTCCGCGGTCCTGGTCGACCTCGGCCCGGCCACCATCCGCGACTACACGGCGGCCGGCGAGGGGATCACCACCCTCGACCGGCGCACCTGCTGGGGCAGCGGCACGGAGGGCGACAGCGCCTGCTTCAAGGAGACCGCCGCCGACAAGGAGGACGTGGACTACACGGTCTTCAGCCGGGGCTGGGCCGACCTCGGCCACTCCGCGGACGACGGCAAGGGCCACCCGCTGACCCCGGGCAAGGCGTACACCATCACCCTCGACCTCGCGGCGACCGACCACGTGGTCCCGGCCGGCCACCGCCTCGGACTGATCATCGCCGGTACGGACGCGGGCCTTGTCGAACCGCCCTCCACCACCCCGCGGCTGACCCTGGACCTGCCCCGCACCTCGGCCCGTCTGCCGCTGGTCGGCGGCGCCCCGAAGGCCGCGGCCGCCCCCTCGCGCACGGCGGCCACACCCCCACTGAAGGGCGTACGGGCCCCGCACCACCGGAACCCGCTCCCGTCCATGTCCACCCACGGCTGACCCGCGCCGGTGGGCCCCCGCCGCCGCGCGGGGGCCCGCCGGTGGCGGGCCCGGCAGGACGCCATCACCGATATCGCCCCCGCATCCCCTCACAACAGGAGGTCCTTCGTGTTCTCGCGGTCACCCCTCATCCGCAGCGCCACCTGCGGCGCGATCGGTGCGCTGCTGACCGGATCGTTCCTCAGCGCGCCCGCGCGGGCCGAACAGCGCCCGCCGCGTACGGGGTTCGAGGTCAGCCATGGCGCACGGTGGACCACCCAGGCCGAGGAGACGGACTTCCTCGCGGCCGTCGACAAGGCCGCCCCGCGCGTCGCCGTCGACCGGATCGGCGCCACCGCGCAGGGGCGGCCGCTGCGGCTGGTGCGGATCGGCGCACCGGCCGCACCCGCCGATCCGGCCCGCGCGGCGCGCGGCAACGTCCTGCTGCTGATCTGCTCCCAGCACGGCGACGAGCCCTCCGGCCGCGAGGCGTGTCTGTCCACCATCCGCGACCTCGCCTACGCCAAGGACGGCCGGACGCGGCGCTTCCTGGAGCGCACCCAGGTGCTCGTCGTCCCGACCGCCAACCCCGACGGCCGCGCCGCCGACACCCGCGGCAACTCCGACGGCGTGGACATCAACCGCGACCACATCGCGCTCTCCACCGCTGAGTCCCGCGCGATGGCGGGCGTCATCCGCGACTGGCGCCCGGACACCGTCTACGACCTGCACGAGTACGGGGCGACCGAGCCGTACTACGTGAAGGACCTGCTGGCGCTGTGGCCGCGCAACCTCAACACCGAAGACCCGGTGCACCGCGAGGCGCGGACTCTGTCGGACGCCTATGTGCGCCCCAGCGTCGAGGCCGCGGGCCACACCACCGGCGTCTACGGCATCTGGACCGACCCCGAGACCGGCGAGCCGGTCAAGCAGGTGGCGGGCGACGGCCAGGAGCGGATCCTGCGCAACACCGCGGGCGTCAAGCATTCCGTCGGGCTACTGGCCGAGACCCGGGTCGATCCGCTCACCGACGCCGAGAAGGCCGACCCCGCCCTCAACAACCGCCGCCGGGTGGGCTCCCACCTGGCCGCCCTCAACGGCACCTTCGACTTCATCACCCAGCGGCGCGCCCGGATCGAGGCGGCCACGACGGCGGCGCGCCTGGCCGGCTACGCCGACCGGGGCCCGGTCCACCTCGGCGGCGCCGACAACGAACCGCCGGAGGAGGACACGGTCCTCCAGGATCCGCCGTGCGGCTACTGGCTGGACGCCGAACAGTACGGCGAAGTGCGGGACGAGCTGGCCCTGCACGGGGTGACGGCGCGCCGCGTCAAGGGCGACGGAAGCGCCTTCGTACCGCTGCGCCAGTCGGCCCGCGCGCTGGTGCCGCTGCTGCTGGACGGCCGCGCCGCGTACCACCTCACCGCGGGGCGGCCGGTGGACGCGTGCTGACCTGACGCCCCGACGGTGCTGTCCTGACGCCCTGACGGCACACGAAAACACCGGCCCCACGGCCGGTGGCATGCATCTCCGAGTCCTGGGTAGCCGGAAATCCGTCAGATAAACCCCCAGTGAAAGGTCTCTTGCGTGCCGCAGACAGGTACAACCACGGGGGACGTCAGCGGCGATCCCCCGGTGACCGTGGATCTTCCCGGCTCCGACCCCGCCGGGCCCCATCGGACCCCCCGGACGGACCGCGTGGTCTTCGGCGTCTCCGCCGCGCTCACGCTGGCCTTCGTCGTCTGGGGGTCCGTGGCCACCGACACCCTGGAGAGCGTCTCGAACAGCATGCTCTCCGGGCTGATCCACAACGGTGGATGGGCCTTCGTCCTGGCCGCGTCGGGGTTCGTGATATTCGCCCTCTGGCTGGCCATGAGCCGCTACGGCAAGATCACCCTCGGAAAGGAGGGCGAGGAACCCGAGTTCCGCACCGTCTCATGGGTCGCGATGATGTTCAGCGCGGGCATGGGCATCGGTTTGATGTTCTACGGCGTGAGCGAGCCGCTGTCGCACTTCATGACCCCGCCGCCCGGGACCGACCCCGGCACCGCGGCCGAGAAGATGCAGACCGCGATGTCCACCACGCTGTTCCACTGGACGCTGCACCCCTGGGCCATCTACGCGGTCGTCGGCCTGGCCATCGCGTACAGCACCTTCCGCCGCGGCCGCCGGCAGACCATCAGCGCGGTCTTCACGCCCCTCATCGGCTCCAAGAACGCCAACGGCTGGGGCGGCCGGGTCATCGACATCCTGGCCATCTTCGCCACGCTCTTCGGCTCCGCCGCCTCACTCGGCCTCGGCGCGCTGCAGATCGGCAGCGGTGTGGAGGTGCTGGGCTGGAAGAGCGACGTGGGGACGGGGCTGCTGGTCGCCGTCATCGCGATCCTGACGGTGGCCTTCATCGCGTCCGCCGTCTCGGGTGTCGCCAAGGGCATCCAGTGGCTGTCCAACATCAATATGGTGCTGGCGCTCTTCCTCGCGGTCTTCGTCTTCGTGGCGGGCCCGACCATCATCATCCTCGATCTGCTGCCGACCTCGATCGGCTCGTACATCGGCGATCTGCCGCAGCTCGTGGGCCGCACCGAGGCCACCGGCGGCAAGTCGGTCGCGGACTGGCTGAGCAGCTGGACGGTCTTCTACTGGGCCTGGTGGATCTCCTGGACGCCGTTCGTGGGCATGTTCATCGCCCGGATCAGCCGCGGCCGCACCATCCGGCAGTTCGTGGGCGGCGTGATCCTGGTCCCGAGCACCGTGAGCCTGATCTGGTTCGCCATCTTCGGCGGTTCGTCGATGAAGCTGCAGGCCGCGGGGCGGCTGGGGAAGGAATCCACCCCGGAGGGGCAGCTGTTCGGGGTGCTGGAGCAGTACCCGATCGCCGGGGTGATGAGCGTGCTGGTGATGATCCTCGTCGGCATCTTCTTCGTCTCCGGCGCCGACGCGGCGTCCATCGTGATGGGCACGCTCTCGCAGAAGGGCGCCTTCGAGCCGACCCGCTTCGTGGTCATCTTCTGGGGCGTGGTCACGGGCGCGGTGGCGGCCGTCATGCTGCTGATCGGCGGCGGCGGGGGCGACGCCCTCACCGGGTTGCAGAACCTGACGATCCTGGTGGCGGCCCCCTTCACGCTGGTGATGGTGGGGCTGTGCTGGGCCCTGCTGAAGGATCTGCGCCGCGATCCGCTGATCGTCCGGGGCGAGAAGGGCGAGGAGGCCGTCGAGATGGCGGTCATCGCAGGTCATGAGAAGTACGCGGGCGAGTTCGAGATCCGCATCGGCCCGGCGACCCCGTCCGACGCCGACTCCCCGTCGGATGCCGGTTCCCCGTCGGGTGCCGATGCCCCGTCCGGGAACGAGGACGGCGCGGCCGGGTCGGGCGATCGCGCCCCCGTGGCCGACGCCCGCTAGCGGCCCCGGCCGCCGCTTTCGGGCGCGGCCGTGTCCTGCCGCCCGGACCCACCGGTCCGGGCGGCGCACCGCCGGTTACCCCCTGATACCGCCCGGAAGCGGGAATACTTGGGGCATGACCTCCGAGTACGTGACCTTCGGGCTGGCCCCGGCGATGCGCGCGGGCGGTGTGCTGGCCGACGGCGCGTACCAAACCCACCGCGACTTCCTGGACTTCGTGGTGGACGGCAGACCCCTGCTGGCGCGCCTCGCCGACCTCGACGCGGTCTCGTCGCTCGCCGTCGACATCGGGCCCTCCGCCCTCGCCGAGCAGGTGCGGAGGCTGCTGCTGGAGACGGAGGCGCCGCCGGCCGGGAGCCGGTTCGTCCTCTACGGCTGCCCGGAGTGCGAGGGGCTGGAGTGCGGGGCCGTCACCGCCGTCATCGAGCGGGACGGTCCCGACGTCGTCTGGCGTGACTTCGCCTGGCAGACCGGCGAGATCCCGGACGCCGAGCGCGACGGCTACCACGACCTCGGCCCCTTCCGCTTCCACGGCGAGCAGTACCGGACCGCGCTGAAGGGGCTGCTGACGGCCGACGGCGCACTCGCGCCCGAGATCCCGAACGGCCCGAGGGCGCTGCTGATCGGGCCGCGCGCCGCCGTCCTGGCCAAGCTGGCCGCCGCGCTGCGCCGCATCGGCATCGGCGCCGAGGTCACCCTGGACGCGGCCGGTGCCCATGCCGATGAGCTGCGCAAATACGGTGCGGTGGTCTTCGGCCGGACGGTGGGTCAGGACGAGCGTGACGCGGTCCGGGACGCCTTCGCGGCGGCGCGCTCCGAGGCGGTGTGCGTCACCGCGCTCGCCCCGATCGTCCCCCTGCTCATCGCCCAGGTCGAACAGGCCCTGGACCGCACCCCCCACGACCACCGCCGCCTCCTCGGCCTGACGACGGTGGCGGGCGGGGCCGAGGCGGTGGTCGAGGTCGCGGCCACGTGCCGGGTGGCGCTTGTGGCCCATCGCCTGGACCGGCTGTCCCGGCCCCGTACGCGCGAACTCTTCGACGCGGTCCTGGACCCGGGCACCCACCACGTTCCCCTGGATCCCCGCGCCGTCCGCGGCCGCTCCTACCTGGTGGCCCGCACCAACGAGGCGGTCCGGGTCACGCCCGTGGAACGGTAGGGGGCAGCCGGCCCCCACGCGGTCTCGTCCGGGCTTGCCTTCCGGACCGAGCGGGCCCGCCCCCGCCCCACCTGGCCGGCCGTACGGGATACCCGGTCCCTGGCGCCGCCCGCACCCGCGCGATCGCGCTCGTGGGCGGGCGCCCGGCGCGTGGCCATCACGCGGCCGGTGGGCGGCCTGGGACACGCCTCCGCCGCCTGGCTGCCTGCCGCCCGGTCTCGCCACGATGGCGAGACCGGGCAGGGGCGGACGGGCGAACCGGCGCCCAACCGCCCGGCGGGCTAGCGGTTCTTCGGGTCCAGGAGGCCCGCCCTCCGCAGGGCGTCGGCCATCGCGCCGTTCACCGGGGCCGCGTCGCGGCCGCCGCCGCGCTGGCCGCGGCTCCCGCCCTGGCGCTGCTGGGGCGCGCCGCGACGGCCCCCGCCGCCGCGCTGGCCGCGGCTGTCGTCGGAGCGGTCGCGGTCGCGGCCGCCGCCGGACGGGGCGCCCGCCTCGTCGTCGAGCCGGAGCGTCAGCGAGATCCGCTTGCGCGGGATGTCGACGTCCAGGACCTTCACCCGCACGATGTCACCGGGCTTGACCACGTCCCGCGGGTCCTTGACGAACGTCTTGGACATCGCGGAGACGTGCACCAGACCGTCCTGGTGCACACCGACGTCCACGAACGCGCCGAACGCCGCGACATTGGTGACGACGCCCTCCAGGATCATCCCGGCCGACAGGTCGCCGATCTTCTCGACGCCCTCCTTGAAGGTCGCGGTCTTGAAGGCGGGACGCGGGTCGCGGCCCGGCTTCTCCAGCTCCTTGAGGATGTCGGTGACGGTCGGCAGACCGAAGGCGTCGTCCACGAAATCGTCCGGCCGCAGGCCGCGCAATACCGAGGTGTTGCCGATGAGAGTGGTCACGTCGCCGCCCGCCGTGGTGGCCATCCGCCGCACCACCGGATACGCCTCGGGGTGCACGCTCGACCCGTCCAGCGGGTCGTCGCCGCCGCGGATGCGCAGGAAGCCCGCGCACTGCTCGTACGCCTTGGGGCCGAGCCGGGCCACGTCCTTGAGCGCCTTACGGTTGCGGAACGGTCCGTTGGCGTCGCGGTGGGAGACGATGTTCTCCGCGAGGCCGGTGCCGATGCCCGAGACCCGGCTGAGCAGCGGGGCGGAGGCCGTGTTGACGTCCACCCCGACGCCGTTCACACAGTCCTCGACGACCGCGTCGAGCGAGCGGGAGAGCTTCACCTCGGACAGGTCGTGCTGGTACTGACCGACGCCGATCGACTTCGGATCGATCTTGACCAGCTCGGCCAGCGGGTCCTGGAGCCGGCGCGCGATGGACACGGCGCCGCGCAGCGAGACATCGAGGTCCGGCAGCTCCTGCGAGGCGAAGGCGGAGGCCGAGTACACGGAGGCGCCCGCCTCCGAGACCATCACCTTGGTGAGCTTCAGCTCGGGGTGCTTGCCGCACAGCTCGCCCGCCAGCTTGTCGGTCTCGCGGGACGCCGTGCCGTTGCCGATCGCGATGAGCTCCACCTGGTGCTCGCGCGCCAGCCGGGCCAGCTTGTCCAGGGCCTCGGCCCACTGGTTGCGGGGGACGTGCGGATAGATCGTGTCCGTGGCCGCCACCTTGCCGGTCGCGTCGACCACGGCCACCTTCACCCCCGTACGGAAGCCGGGGTCGAGGCCCATCGTGGCGCGCGTCCCGGCCGGGGCGGCGAGCAGCAGATCGCGGAGGTTGGCGGCGAAGACCCGGACGGCCTCGTCCTCGGCGGCCTGCCGCAGCCGCAGCCGCAGATCGATGCCGAGGTGGACCAGGACGCGGGTGCGCCAGGCCCAGCGCACCGTGTCGGCCAGCCACTTGTCGGCGGGGCGGCCGCGGTCCGCGATGCCGAAGCGCTGGGCGATGGAGCGCTCGTAGGAGGTGGGGCCGGTCTCCTCGGAGGGCTCCTCCGGCTCCAGGGTGAGGTCGAGGACCTCCTCCTTCTCACCGCGGAACATCGCCAGCACCCGGTGCGAGGGCAGCTCGGTGAACGGCTCGGCGAAGTCGAAGTAGTCGGCGAACTTGGCGCCCGCCTCCTCCTTGCCCTCGCGCACCTTGGTGGCCACCCGGCCGCGCTCCCACATGCGCTCACGCAGCTCGCCGATGAGGTCCGCGTCCTCGCTGAACCGCTCGGTGAGGATGGCCCGCGCGCCCTCCAGCGCGGCGGCGGCGTCCGCGACACCCTTCTCGGCGTCCACGAACGCCGCCGCGGCGGCCGTGGGCTCCACGGTCGGGTCGCCCAGCAGCCCTTCGGCGAGCGGTTCGAGCCCGGCCTCGCGGGCGATCTGCGCCTTCGTACGCCGCTTCGGCTTGTAGGGGAGGTAGATGTCCTCCAGCCGGGCCTTGGAGTCCGCGGCGAGGATCTGCGCCTCCAGGGCCTCGTCCAGCTTGCCCTGGGAGCGGATCGAGTCGAGGATCGCGGTGCGCCGCTCCTCCAGCTCCCGCAAATAGCGCAGCCGCTCCTCCAGGGAGCGCAGCTGCGCGTCGTCGAGCATCTCCGTCGCTTCCTTGCGGTAGCGCGCGATGAACGGCACGGTGGAGCCGCCGTCGAGCAGCTCGACGGCGGCTTTGACCTGCCGTTCCCGTACGCCGAGTTCCTCGGCGATCCTGCCTTCGATGGACGTCGTCACGATCACGCTCCGCTTTCGGTCTGCACTGCTCCTGCATTGTGGCAGGTGGCACTGACGAAGCGGTCGCGGCCGACGCTATCGGCGGGCCGGAGAGGCCCGGGTACGGGCCGGGCGGACACCGGTATCAGCCGGAAACGGTCATCACACCCGCCTGCGGCGCGGTCCGCTCGCCGCGTCGGAGGCACCGCCGAGGAGGCGGGCCACAGCGCGGAAGGGAAGCGTCACCACGGTCGCGATGGCGGCACCGATGGCACGGAGCACGTCGGCGATGGCGCGGAACACGGGATACCTCCTGTCGGTCGGTGGCGGCTCGGCGGCGGCCGCCGGGCACCGCTCGCTACGCGGCGCACGGGCTGTTGCCGGCGTACGCGGCGCGCGGTGTGGGCGCCCGGTTGTCAGACGGCCGATCGCGCACAACGGGCGGGTATCCGGATGTGCCCCTGCCAAACGCGACCTTCGGCGGGGCCGCTGACCGGGGCCCCGCCGGGCTCCTGCGCCGGGCCTACGGTGCCCAGGCGTGCTGTCCGGAGGGGCTGGTGACGCCTGCGGCGGGCTGCTCCCCTCCCCGCCCCTCCCCGAAACTGGGGCATCCGCCCCAGACCCCGGACCGGGGCATCCGCCCCAGACCTCCAGGCCGGGGCTTCGCCTCAGGACCCCGGGCCGGGGCTCTGCCCCAGACTCCGGGCCGGGGCTTCGCGTCAGACTCCTGGGCCGGGGCTCTCTCCCCCCAGACCCCCCGGGCCGGGGCATCGATATGCGGCTCGCCGCGTGGCGGGGGTCCGCCCCGGGGCCCGGGGGCCAGGGGCTTGCGCCCCTGGTAGTGGGAAGGGGCGGGGAGGGGAAAGATCCGCCGGGCACCCGGAGACGGGCCCACTCTGCCCGGCCGTCGCGCCGCGGGCGCGGACCGGGGCCGAGTCCGCCGCGGGCCTGGGGCCCGCGGGGTGCGTCATACCGGTGGGGCCACCGGAGGTGGAGGTACGTCGCCTCCAGGTTCCGGCGGCCTCGCGTCCGTGGCCGCGCCCTCCCGGGAGGCGTGGCCACGGACGGGCGCCCCAGGGGGCCGTTGGTCAGTTCTTGCCGCGGAGGTCGGTCGGGAAAGCGCCGTTTTCGCGGGCGGTTGTGGAGAAGGCGGTGGCGAGCTCGGTGAGCCGGGCCACGCCCTCGGCGCCGAGGTGCTCGTACGGTGCCGCGTCCAGGCGGTCGGTCTCGGCCTCGAGGTCCTGGCGCAGCCGCTCACCCGCCTCCGTCAGCTCGTTGTCCGCGGTGAGCAGGCCGCGGTCGCGCAGCCGCTGGCGGCCCGCCTCCCACTCCTCGGCGCTGTAGCCGCGCGTCCGCAGGATCCACTTGGTGGACATGCCCTGACCCGTCGCGGTGTGGGAGGCCAGCGCCTCGACCGCGTCCAGCCCGGCGCCGACCAGGGTCATCAGATGGGCGTCGCCGCGGTGTTCGCGCAGCAGCGTGGCGGCGTGCCACAGCGCCAGGTGCGGAGCGTCCGGAACGGGCAGATCGGCGTGGGCGGCGTACAGCGGGCGCGCCAGGCGCGAGCACGCCTCCGTGGCGCGCAGGGCCAGCTCCGCGGCCTCGGCCATCTCCTTGGAGGCGATGGCCTCCTCGCCCAGCACCCGCCGCAGCACCGAGTCGGCGGCCCGCAGCCGGGCCTCCAGGGCGACCTCGGGGGAGACCACGTCCCACGCGGCCGGAATGTGGCGGGCGACCAGGTCGTGGCTGAAGTTGAAGAAGGTCGCGGTGACGGTGCCCGCGCCCACCCGTCCCAGGGGCGCCGCGCGGCCGACGAAGTACGCGGCCGCGCCGTCCTTCAGCCCCAGCCCGGCGAGTTCCTCGCCGAAGTCGGGGGAGAAGTAGATGGCGGAGTGGAGGGGGTTGACGACGCTGTAACAGCGACGGGCGGCAAGCTCGGGAAGTGTGGTCATGGGCCGCACGCTACCGACAGGTAGTCAGCCCCGGTAGCCCGGGTCTCACCAGTCCTCATCGGCCCCGCCGGATCCGGCCACTCCTTGGCCGCCGTGACGCTCCTACGGATTCCACCGGCCCGTCCGGTCCGGCCAACACCCCGGCCGGCGTGACGCCCTTACGGATCCCGTGAACCCGCCTGACCCGGCCGCGACGCCCGCCGTGGTCATTCGGCCGGTGGGGTCCAGCGGAACCGCGGCGGGCGGCGCTCGAAGAAGGCCGCGATGCCCTCGGCGGCCTCCTTACTGAGCCGCGCCTGCTCCTGCCAGTACGCGACCCGGTCCGGTTCGACGGGCCCGGTCGCGAACTCCTTGACCGCGGCCTGGGTGAGCTGCGACCGGGAGACCAGCACCCGCGTGAACTCCGCCACCCGCTTGTCGAGTCCGCCCGCCGGCAGCACCTCGTCCACCAGACCGGTGCGCAGCGCCCGCTCGGTGTCGATCAACTCGCCCGAGAACAGCAGGAACTTGGCGGTGGCCGGTCCCACCAGCTCGACCAGCCGGCGGGTCGAGCCGGGGGCGTAGACGATCCCCAGCTTGGCCGGCGTGATCCCGAAGTGGGCGCCCTCCTCGGCGAACCGCAGATCGCAGGCGGCCGCGAGCTGACAGCCGCCGCCCACACAGTAGCCGCGCACCGCGGCCAGGGTCGGCTTGGGGAAGGCGGCCAGCGCCTCCTCGGCGGGCAGCGCGATCCCGGTGGTCTCCTCGTACGTGGCGCTCAGCGAGCCGATGTCGGCGCCCGCGCAGAAGGTGTCGCCGTCGCCGGTGAGCACCAGCGCCCGTACGGCGGGGTCGGCGGCGAGCCGGGCCAGCAGCGGGGGCAGCGCCCGCCACATCCCGGGGGTCATGGCGTTGCGCTTGGCGGGATGGCGGATGACGACGGTCGCTATGCCGTCGGCGACCTCGTGCTCCAGAGAGGGCTCCATGCGGCGGATCGTATCCGGGCCGCTCGTATCCGGGCCGCGCGGCGGCGCCTCCGACCGCATCCGGGCCGGGGCCCGGCTGGGACCCCGCCGTTCGAGCCGGTCACGGCGGAGTCAAGGCTCGGAATCCACGCGAGCAGGAACAGTCGAGCGCGTGACCCTGGCATACGCCAACGATCAAAAACGCTCGATAAGCATCAAATTGTGCGTACTCCGTCGGTCAGTACCAGAGCTTCCCAACACTCGATACGAGAGGTCGGGCCGCGGCGAGGGGTGGGTATCGCACATGGAGATCGTCGGGAGAGTCCCCTCCGAAGCGGGACACGCCCCGCCCCCGCCCCCGGTCGCCTACGAGGGGACCTGGCGGTTCACCGCACCGGCCCTGGACTCCTCCGTGCCGCAGGCCCGGCACGCGGTACGCGAGCTGCTGGTCCATCAGCGGGTGCCGGTGGACGACGAACTGGTGGAGAGTCTGCTCCTGATCGCCTCCGAGCTGGTCACCAACGCGGTACGGCACGCCGCGCTGCTCTCCCCCGAGATCGCCGTCGAGGTCTCCCTGAGCCGGGACTGGGTCCGGATCGCCGTCGAGGACAACCATCCCTACCGGCCCGTCGCGCTGATGGCGGACCAGGGCGGGACCGGCGGGCGGGGACTGCTGCTGGTGACGGCGATCACGGAGGAGGCGGGCGGGGTCTACGACGTGGACCACACGGCGAGCGGCGGCAAGGTGGTCTGGGCCGCCCTTCCGCTGCCCGGCGCCGCTACCAGCCTGCCGCCGTCCCGGTGAGCTCACGGACCGCCGGGCGGGCCGCGTCCAGCACGGTCATGAACCACGCCGAGAACGGGCCCTCGTCGCGCAGCTTCTCCAGCTCGTCGGGGGTGACGAAGGCGGTCTCGCCGATCTCCTCGGGGTCCGGGCGCGGGGTCGCCCGCACCAGCCCCGCGAAGAGGTGGTTGTACTCCTGCTCCACCAGGCCCGAGGCCGGGTCCGGGTGGTTGTAGCGGACCGTGCCCGCCTCCCGCAGCAGCACGGGCGCCACGCCCAGCTCCTCGGCGGTGCGCCGGGCGGCGGCCACGAACGGCGGCTCACCGGGGTACGGGTGGCCGCAGCAGGTGTTGGACCAGACCCCGGGGGAGTGGTATTTGCCCAGCGCACGGCGCTGGAGCAGCAGCCGCCCCTCGTCGTCGAAGAGGAAGACGGAGAACGCCCGGTGCAGCTTGCCGGGTGCGAGATGCGCGGAGAGCTTCTCCGCGGTGCCGATCGTCGTACCGTCCTCGTCGACCAGCTCGAGCATGATCCGTTCTGCGGAACCGCTCGACGCGGCGGTCTCGGCGGTCTCGGCGGAGCCGCCGTTGGCAGGTGTGATCGGCATGACCATCCTCATAGTTCCGACTCGTGAACGTCCAAGTCTGCCGCACATGTGCCCCTCGTCTGTGTCAGTGGCACAGCTTGGCTTCGTGATCAGCATGCCCACCCGGTTCCAGCTGGAACGTGCAGTGCCCGACGTCGAAGTGCTCCCCGAGACACCCCTGGAGGGCGTGCAGCATCCGCTCGTGGCCCATCGCGTCCAGGGCCCCCGGAGCGACCACCACATGCGCGGAGAGCACCGGCATTCCCGAGGTGATGGTCCACACATGGAGGTCGTGCAGCCCCTCGACCCCGGGCAGCCCGAGGATGTGGGCGCGTACGGCCGCCATGTCGACATTCCGTGGCGCCGCCTCCAGCAGCACGTTCAGCGTCTCGCGCAGCAGCTTGTACGTCCGTGGGACGATCATGAGGCCGATCACCAGGGAGGCGATGGGGTCGGCCGTCTGCCAGCCGGTCGCGAGGATGATCCCGGCGGACACCAGCACCGCGACCGAGCCCAGCGCGTCCGCCGCGACCTCCAGGAAGGCCGCCCGGACGTTCAGGCTGGTGCGCTGCCCGCCCCGGAGCAGGGCCAGCGACACCAGGTTCGCGGCCAGGCCGACGGCGCCGAAGAGGACGGTCAGCCCGCCCTCGGTGGCGGCCGGGGTGAGGAACCGCAGCACCGCCTCATAGAGGATGTAGCCGCCGACGCCGAACAGCAGCAGACAGTTGGCCAGGGCCGCCAGGATCTCGGCGCGGGCGTACCCGTAGGTGCGGTGCGGGCTCGGGGGACGGCCCGCGAAGTGGATCGCCAGCAGCGCCATCGCGAGCCCGAGCGCGTCCGTCGCCATATGGCCGGCGTCCGCGAGCAGGGCGAGGGAGCCGGCGAGCAGACCGCCGATGATCTCCACGGCCATCACCGTGAGGGTGATGGCCAGGGCGATCCGCAGCCGCCACCGGTGGGCGGCGCCCGCGGTGGTCCGGCCGCGGGCGTGGTCATGACCTGCGCCCATGTGCGTAGGGGCCTCCTCCCGGCGCCGCGGTCCCTTGGCTCACCAGTGAACTACGGAGCCGGGGCGGCGCCGGGTCAGCCGCGCCGGTGCCCGGTCAGCGGCGCCGGTGCCCGGTCAGCGGCGCCGGTGCCCCGTGGGGCCGGTGCGCCGGTCAGCCGCGCCGGGCCTCGGGGTGGTGCAGGCACCAGCCCTCCCAGGCCGACTCCACCATCGCGCGCACATCGTGCCGGGCGCTCCAGCCCAGCTCCTTGGCGATCAGTTCGGTGGATCCGACGACCCGGGCCGGATCGCCCGCCCGGCGTGGCCCCACCACGGGGGTGAGCTCCGGGCGGCCGGTGACCTCGCCGATCAGATCGGACATCTCCCGCACCGAGACGCCCCGGCCGGTGCCGATGTTCACCGTGAGATCGCCCGGCCCCGGCTGTGCGGCCAGGTGACGGGCCACGGCCAGATGGGCGGAGGCCAGATCCTCGACATGGATGTAGTCGCGGACACACGTGCCGTCGGGGGTGTCGTAGTCATCGCCGAAGATCCGCGGCGGCTCTCCCGCGGTGATCCGCTCGAACATCATCGGGATGATGTTGAACACTCCGGTGTCGGCCAGCTCGGGGCGCGTGGCACCCGCCACATTGAAGTAGCGCAGACAGGCCGTGGAGAGTGAATGGGCCGCGCCCGCCGCCCTGACCAGCCACTCTCCGGCCAGCTTGGTCTCTCCGTACGGATTGATCGGCAGGCACGGAGTGTCCTCGGTGACGAGTTCCACATCGGGCATGCCGTAGACGGCGGCGGAGGAGGAGAAGAGGAAGCGGCTGACACCGGCCGCGACCGCCGCCTCCAGCAGCACCGTGAGCCCGTGCACATTCTCCCGGTAGTAGCGGAGCGGCTGCTCCACGGACTCCCCGACCTGCTTCTTCGCCGCCAGATGCACCACACCGGTCACCCCCAGCTCGGCGAACGTGCGGTCCAGCAGCTCACGGTCCAGGGTGGAGCCGCACACCAGCGGCACGTCCTCGGGCAGCCGTGCCCGGGCGCCGCTGGTCAGGTCGTCGAGCACGGCCACGGACTCGCCCGCCTCGGCCATGGCCCGCACGACATGCGACCCGATATATCCGGCACCACCTGTGATCAGCCATGTCATGCCCCGCACCTTATCCATGGCGGGGCGATCGCCGTTTGTGGAGGACAGCCGCCATCCACCATGATGATCGGCGGCGCGCGGAAGTGGTCGTTCCCCCGATCGTGTGGTGAATGTGCGGTGAACGGCGGCTTCCATCGATCCGATAGCCTCTGCCGGACGTGCCGCCGACCCCACGGGGCCAGGGCGTGCGATGCCCATGGTCCGGAGGGCCCCAGGCCAGTGCCATCAGCGGCGCGGCCACCATGTCAGTTGCCAAGGAGTGAGTTCGTCTGTCGACCGCGATTCTCACCGGTGCGCCGGTCGCCGGCTCGTCCCTCGAGGACGACCTGCGGTCGCTGGGCTTCGCCGTGCGTACGGCGACGGACGCCGCCGGGGTCACGGCGGAGCTCGCCGCCGTCCCGGCGCGTGAGCGAGTGGCCCTCGTGGACCCCCGCTTCGTCGGCCATGTCCATGCCCTGCGGCTGGCCCTCACCGACCCCCGCTTCCCCGCCGCCACGGTGCGCGGTGCGCTCAGTGTGCAGGCCGAGGCCCGTGCGGCCCTGGCCCGCGCCGTGACGGCTGCCGCCGCCACGGCGCGGACCTCTGGGAACGGAGGTGGGGCGCCCACCGCCGCCCCCGCTCAGGCCCTCGGCTCCGCCGAGAGCCTGGAGCGCGAGGCCGCGCCAACAGTGGTGCCCGCCACCGTGCCCGACCGGGCGTGGGAGGCGCGGCCGCCCGCCGGCCCGGTCCCGGGCCCCGGCGCGGACGCCAGGGGCGGCGACGCGGACCTGCCCGGAGCGGCCGTGGCTGCCGGGCCCGCCACGCGGGCCGGTGAGACGGTCGGCGCGGGGCGCGCCGCCGACGGCTTCGCCGCACCGTCGCGGTCCGTGGCCGCGGAGGCGGCCAGGCACGGCGCCGCCGACGCCCACTCCCGCGTGGACGACATCGCCGCCGCCCTCGACGCCGAAGGCGTCTCCGTGCACCGGCCCGAGCTCGGGGTGCTCGTGGCCGCCGTGCCCGCGGACGCCTTGTCGCGGGCGAAGGCACGGGACGCCGTGGACGCGGTGGACGACGAGCGGGTGCGGCTGCGATCGGCCGTGAAGGCGCGGGACGGCTTCTTCACGACCTTCTGCGTCAGCCCGTACTCCCGCTACCTCGCCCGCTGGTGCGCCCGGCGCGGGCTGACCCCCAATCAGGTCACCACCGCCTCCCTCCTCACCGCGCTCATCGCCGCGGCCTGCGCGGCCACCGGCACCCGGCCCGGGTTCGTCTCGGCCGGTGTGCTGTTGATCGCCTCGTTCGTGCTGGACTGCACCGACGGGCAGCTGGCCCGCTACTCGCTCCAGTACTCCACGCTCGGCGCCTGGCTGGACGCCACGTTCGACCGGGCCAAGGAGTACGCCTACTACGCGGGCTTGGCCCTCGGCGCGGCCCGCGCCGACGGCGACGACGTCTGGGCGCTCGCGCTCGGCGCGATGGTGCTCCAGACCTGCCGCCACGTCGTGGACTTCGCCTTCAACGAGGCCAACCACGACGCCACCGGCAACACCAGCCCCACCGCCACCCTCTCCGGCCGCCTCGACAGCGTCGGCTGGACGGTCTGGCTGCGCCGCATGATCGTGCTGCCGATCGGCGAGCGCTGGGCGATGATCGCCGTGCTGACGGCGTTCACCACGCCCCGTATCACCTTCTACGCGACTCTCATCGGCTGTGCGCTGGCCGCCTGCTACACCACCGCGGGCCGGGTGCTGCGCTCGCTGACCCGCCGGGCCGAGCGCACGGACCGGGCCGCCCGCGCCCTCACCGAGCTGACCGACTCCGGCCCGCTGGCCGAGCTGGTCGCCAAGGCAGCCCCCCGCGGGATGAGTTCGTACCTCGCCCCGCTCTCGGCCGCGCTCGGCGCGGCGGCCGTCCTGGCCTCCACCGCGGCCGCCGGTTTCGGCTCCTGGGTGCCCGTCGGCTGCGCCGCGCTCTACGCGGTCCTCGCGGGCGTCGCGGTCGCCGCGCCCCTCAAGGGCCCCCTCGACTGGCTGGTGCCGCCACTCTTCCGCGCGGCCGAATACGGCAGCATCCTGATCCTGGCGGCTTGCTCGGAGGTGAACGGCGCCTTGCCGGCGGCTTTCGGGCTCGTTGCGGCAGTCGCCTACCATCACTACGACACGGTGTACCGCATCCGCGGTGGCACAGGGGCGCCCCCGCACCGGCTGGTGCGGGCGATCGGCGGGCACGAGGGGCGGACGGTGGCGGTCACGGCCGCCGCTGCCCTGCTGCACCACCAGAACCAAGGTTTCACCATCGCGTTGACCGCTTTGGCGGCGGCCCTCGCGCTGGCGGTGCTCATCGAGAGCATCCGCTTCTGGGTGTCCTCAGGAGCACCCGCTGTACACGACGAATCAGGAGAACCCGCATGATCGGCCTCGTGCTCGCGGCCGGCGCCGGACGGCGTCTGCGCCCCTACACCGACACGCTCCCCAAGGCCCTGGTGCCAGTGGACGGTGAGACCACCGTCCTCGACCTGACCCTCGGCAACTTCGCGGAGATCGGTCTGACCGAGGTCGCCATCGTCGTCGGCTACCGCAAGGAGGCCGTGTACGAGCGCAAGGAGGCCCTGGAGAAGCGTTACGGCCTCAAGCTCACGCTGATCGACAACGACAAGGCCGAGGAGTGGAACAACGCCTACTCCCTCTGGTGCGCCCGGGACGCGATCCAGCACTCCGTGATCCTCGCCAACGGCGACACCGTGCACCCGGTCTCCGTCGAGAAGACCCTGCTGGCCGCGCGCGGCAACGGCCAGAAGATCATCCTCGCCCTGGACACGGTCAAGCAGCTCGCCGACGAGGAGATGAAGGTCGTCGCCGACCCCGACAAGGGCGTCCAGAAGATCACCAAGCTGATGGACCCGGCCGAGGCGACCGGTGAGTACATCGGCGTCACCCTGATCGAGGGCGAGGCCGCCGCCGACCTCGCGGACGCGCTGAAGGCCACCTTCGAGCGCGACCCCGACCTCTACTACGAGGACGGCTACCAGGAGCTGGTCAACCGCGGCTTCAAGGTCGACGTGGCCCCCATCGGCGACATCAAGTGGGTCGAGATCGACAACCACGACGATCTGGCGAAGGGCCGTGAGATCGCGTGCCAGTACTGACGAGGCTCATCCCCTCGCCGCTCGTCGTCGACATCCGCGCGGGCGCCCTGGACGATCTCGCGGGGGTCCTCGCCGACCAGCGGATCTCCTCCTCCGGCAAGCTGGCCATCGCCATCAGCGGCGGCTCCGGCGCCCTGCTGCGCGAGCGGCTGGCGCCGGCGCTGCCGGGCGCGAGCTGGTACGAGGTCGGCGGCGGCACCCTGGATGACGCGATCAAGCTCGCCGACCGCATGAAGTCGGGGCACTACGACGCGGTCGTGGGGCTGGGCGGCGGAAAGATCATCGACTGTGCGAAGTTCGCCGCGGCGCGCATCGGCCTCCCGCTGGTCGCCGTGGCCACCAACCTCTCGCACGACGGTCTGTGCTCCCCGGTCGCCACCCTCGACAACGACGCGGGCCGCGGCTCGTACGGGGTGCCCAACCCGATCGCCGTGGTCATCGACCTCGATGTGATCCGGGAGGCGCCGGTCCGCTTCGTCCGCTCCGGTATCGGTGACGCCCTGTCCAACATCTCCGCGGTCGCCGACTGGGAGCTGTCCAACCGGGAGACCGGCGAGCAGATCGACGGCCTCGCGGCCGCGATGGCGCGCCAGGCCGGTGAGGCCGTGCTGCGCCACCCCGGCGGGGTCGGCGACGACGGCTTCCTCCAGGTGCTGGCCGAGGGACTGGTGCTCACCGGCATCTCGATGTCGGTCGCGGGGGACTCCCGCCCGGCCTCCGGTGCCTGCCACGAGATCAACCACGCCTTCGACCTCCTCTTCCCCAAGCGCGCCGCCAGCCACGGCGAGCAGTGCGGCCTGGCCGCCGCCTTCGCGATGCGTCTGCGCGGGGCGCACGAGGAGTCGGAGCACATGGCCGAGGTGCTGCACCGGCACGGGCTGCCCGTGCTGCCCGAGGAGATCGGCTTCACCGTGGACGAGTTCGTCCAGGTCGTGGAGTTCGCTCCGAAGACGCGCCCCGGCCGCTACACGATCCTCGAGCACCTCGACCTCTCATCCGACGCGATCAGGGACGCATACGCCGACTATGCCAAAGCAGTCAGTCAAGCCATCAGTGGCTGAACTCCGCCCGGTCGTCCACCCCGCGGGGGTGAAGGACCGGCGGAGCGGTGAGCACTGGGCCGGGCGCCTCTACATGCGGGAGATCTCGCTGCGCTGTGACCGGCACCTGGTGAACACGCGGGTCACGCCCAACCAGCTGACGTATCTGATGACCGTCTTCGGCGCCCTCGCGGCCCCGGCCCTGCTGGTGCCGGGGATCGCGGGCGCCGTGCTCGGGGTGCTGATGGTCCAGCTCTACCTGCTGCTGGACTGCGTCGACGGCGAGATAGCCCGCTGGAAGAAGCAGTTCTCGCTGAGCGGTGTGTATCTGGACCGGGTCGGCGCCTACCTGTGCGACGCCGCGGTGCTCGTCGGCTTCGGTCTGCGCGCCGCCGACCTGTGGGGCTCCGGGCGGATCGACTGGCTGTGGGCGTTCCTCGGCACCCTCGCCGCGCTCGGTGCCATCCTGATCAAGGCCGAGACCGACCTCGTCGGGGTCGCCCGGCACCAGGGCGGTCTGCCGCCGGTCAAGGAGGCGGCCGCCGAGCCGCGCTCGTCCGGTGTGGCGCTGGCCCGCAGGGCGGCCGCGGCGGTGAAGTTCCACCGGCTGGTCCTCGGGGTCGAGGCGTCGCTGCTCATCCTCGTGGTGGCGGTCGTGGACCAGGTGCGCGGCGACCTGTTCTTCACCCGGCTGGGCGTTGCCGTACTGGCCGGTATCGCCCTGCTGCAAACCCTGCTTCACCTCGTGTCCATCCTCGCGTCGAGCAGGCTCAAGTGAGCATGAGCACAATGAAGCTCGGAGCGGTCGTCCTGACGATGGGCAATCGCCCCGAGGAGCTGCGCGCACTCCTCGACTCGGTCGCCAAGCAGGACGGCGACCCGGTCGAGGTGGTCGTCGTGGGCAACGGCTCGCCGCTGCCCCCGCTCCCCGAGGGCGTCCGGACCGTCGAGCTGCCCGAGAACGTGGGCATTCCGGCAGGTCGCAACGTGGGCATCGAGGCGTTCGGACCCGGCGGGTCGGACGTCGACGTGCTGCTGTTCCTCGACGACGACGGACTGCTGCCGGGCACCGACACGGCCGAGCTGTGCCGTCAGGCGTTCGCCGCCGACCCGAAGCTGGGCATCATCTCGTTCCGCATCGCCGACCCGGACACCGGCGTCACCCAGCGTCGCCACGTGCCCCGGCTGCGCGCCTCCGACCCCCTGCGGTCCTCCCGGGTGACCACCTTCCTGGGCGGTGCCAACGCGGTCCGTACTGCGGTGTTCCAGCAGGTCGGAGGGTTGCCGGACGACTTCTTCTACGCCCATGAGGAGACCGATCTGGCCTGGCGGGCGCTGGACGCCGGATGGATGATCGATTACCGGTCGGACATGGTGCTGCACCATCCGACCACCGCCCCGAGCAGGCACGCGGTCTACCACCGCATGGTGGCGCGCAACCGGGTCTGGCTGGCCCGGCGTAACCTTCCTGCGCTGCTCGTCCCCGTCTATCTGGGCGTCTGGCTGCTGCTCACACTGGCCAGGCGTCCTTCGAAAACCGCACTTCGGGCCTGGTTCGGAGGGTTCCGGGAAGGCTGGAAGACACCGTGTGGTCCACGCCGGCCCATGAAGTGGCGTACGGTATGGCGCCTGACCCGACTGGGCCGACCTCCTGTCATCTGACAAGCTCGTAACGAAGAGCATCGGGCGCGACCCGGGGCGCGGCCCCGCTCAGCGCACCCTGAAGACGAAAGTGTCAACTGTGAGCGAGACTACGCACGACGGTGCGGTAGCCGTGAGTGGCCCGCCATCAGCCGACGACGGCCTGTCCCCGGCCGAGCTGGCGCGGAAGTATGAGCTGTCGGTCAGCGGCGCCCGGGTGGGCCTCGGCGAGTACATCCGCCAGATGTGGGGCCGACGTCACTTCATCCTGGCCTTTTCGCAGGCCAAGCTCACCGCTCAGTACAGCCAGGCCAAGCTCGGCCAGCTGTGGCAGGTGGTGACCCCGCTGCTCAACGCCGCGGTGTACTTCTTCATCTTCGGCCTTCTGCTGGGCGGCAGGGGCGGAATGAAGAACGACATGTACATCCCGTTCCTGGTGACGGGTGTGTTCGTCTTCACGTTCTCGCAGAACTCCGCGATGGCCGGGGTGCGCGCCATCTCCGGGAACCTGGGGCTGGTGCGGGCCCTGCACTTCCCGCGGGCCTCGCTCCCCATCTCGTTCGCGCTCCAGCAGCTCCAGCAACTGCTCTTCTCGATGATCGTGCTGGTTGTCGTGTTGCTGGGGTTCGGGCACTTCCCGGCCTTCGCGTGGATCCTGGTCATCCCGGCCCTGGCGCTGCAGTTCGTCTTCAACACCGGTCTGGCCCTGGTCCTGGCCCGGATGGGGGCCAAGACTCCTGACCTCGCGCAGCTGCTGCCGTTCATCCTGCGTACGTGGATGTACGCCTCCGGTGTGATGTATCCGCTGGAGCACATGCTCCAGAAGGCGGGGGCGCACTCCTGGGTCTCCGACGTGCTGCTGGCCAACCCGGCGGCGGTCTACATGGACCTGATGCGGTACGCCCTGATCAACGACTACCCCTCGTCGAGCCTGCCGCCGCATGTCTGGGCGCTGGCGCTGGGGTGGGCGGTGCTGATGGGCGCCGGGGGATTCGTGTACTTCTGGAAGGCAGAGGAGCAGTACGGCCGTGGCTGAGCAAACCCTCGACAAAGGTGCCCAGGCGGAGCAGGCCGAGCAGGCCGCTCAGGTGGCTTCCGCGCCGACGCGGGTGCCCACCGTCATCGCCGACGACGTCCACATCGTCTACCGGGTCAACGGCGGGCCCAAGGGGAAGGGCAGCGCCACCGCCGCCCTCAGCCGCATGCTGGGCCGGAAGAACGCCCCGGGGATGCGCGAGGTGCACGCGGTGCGTGGGGTCACCTTCGTGGCGTACAAGGGGGAGTCGATCGGTCTGATCGGGTCCAATGGCTCGGGGAAGTCGACCCTGCTCAAGGCCGTCGCGGGGCTGCTGCCCACCGAGCGCGGCAAGGTCTACACCAACGGGCAGCCGTCGCTGCTCGGTGTGAACGCGGCGCTGATGAACGACCTCACCGGTGAGCGGAACGTGATCCTCGGCGGTCTGGCCATGGGTATGTCGCGTGAGCAGATCCGCGAGCGCTACCAGGGCATCGTGGACTTCTCGGGCATCAACGAGAAGGGTGACTTCATCACCCTGCCGATGCGTACGTACTCCTCCGGTATGGCGGCCCGGCTGCGGTTCTCCATCGCCGCGGCCAAGGACCACGATGTGCTGATGATCGACGAGGCACTGGCCACCGGTGACAGGAAGTTCCAGAAGCGCTCCGAGGCCCGGATCCGCGAGCTCCGCCAGGAGGCCGGCACGGTCTTCCTGGTCAGCCACAACAACAAGTCCATCCGGGACACCTGTGACCGGGTGCTGTGGCTGGAGAAGGGCGAGCTGTTGATGGACGGCCCGACCGACGAGGTCATCAAGGCGTACGAGAAGGAGACCGGCAAGTAGCCGCTCGGCGAACGCCGTTCCATAGACCATCAGGCCCCGCCGGGCAACCCGGCGGGGCCTTGTTGTCCACAAGCGGACCGTGCACCGCGGGTGGGAATGGGTGTGGAATCGTGGCACGTTGGGCAGGGCGACGGGGGAATCTGCGCGGGGGGCTGACGGGGTGGCCAGTAGTGGTGCCGTGGGCGGAAGCGGCCATGCCGAGAGGGTGTTCCGCGTGCAGCGGGCCTTCACCCAGCTCGGCGGACGGGCCCATGGGCCCGGGGCGCTGGCCAGAGCGGCGGATCTGGACGACTCGACCGTCTACCGGATCCTCCAGTCCGGGGTGCACCAGGGCATCTTCGTCCGCGAGGGCCGGGGTCTTTACCGGCTGGGCTCGGCGGCTCCGCAGCTCGGTCTGAAGGCCCTGGCCCACTCGCCCGCGCCGGAGGCCGCCCACGCCCTCCTGGAGGCGCTGCGCCGGGCCACCGGGGGGCTGGCCTTCCTCTATCTGCTGGCGCCGTTCGGCGGCGCGCACCGGCAGTGCGTCGACATGGCCGTCGGCGACTCCGATCTGACGGAGCTGGGGATGACGCCCCGTGCGGTGCAGACCGTCGAGCACTCGCTGCGGGTGGGGGCCGCGGGGCGGGCGATCCTGGCGTATCTGCCGGAGACCATCCAGTCGGAGGTGCTCGACCGGCCGGTGCCCGCCGAGGCCGGTCCCGGCGCCTACCAGGACGACGTGCGGCTCCTGGCCTCGCTGGACCGGATCAGGGCGCGGGGGTACGCCCTGGGGCACGAGGAGTGCGCGGCGGGGTGGAACGAGTGCGCGGCGCCGGTCACCTGGGACGGGCTGGTCATGGGTTCGGTGCTGGTGATGAAGCCCAAACAGCTCATGACGCGGTGTCCGGTGACCGTCATCGAGGCGGTGGAGCGGACGGCGGCCGCGCTGGCCGACCTGGGGCGGGGCCGTCCCGCCGGTCCGGGTGGCGACGATTCGAGAACGAAGTAAATTTACGGTAACAGGAGTAAACGCGAAGCGCATTTCCCGCGCTTCACCAGCCCTTTCTCGCGAGGCGAGAAAGGGTCGGAAATCCTTGACTCGTACGGGCGTGCGGCCGCAATAATCAAGAGAGCAATCAAGTCTGATTCTTGCATGATCGGCGGCTCGAAGAGCCGCCTAACTAGGGGGAAATGTCACCGTGTCCGACAGGGGCGGTCTCACCGTCGTGCCCGATATTTCCGTGCCCAACTGGGCGCGGGAGCTGGAACGTGTGCCGTTGTTATCAGCCAGGGAGGGCCAGACGTTTGCGCTGCTCGGCGCGGGCTGGTCCAACCGCCGTATCGCGCTGCGGCTGCAAGTGACCGAGCGCACGGTGAAGGCGCATGTGGCGTCGATACTCGCGAAACTGCAGGTGGAATCGCGGCTACAGGCCGGTCTGGTCGCGCTCAGCTACCGCCACCTGTACCAAAGTACAGTTCCGGGGAGAGGCGTGGCCGGTTAGCGTTGCCGCCGTCTGCCCGTTTATCCGTCGGCCGGATAACGACGTGAACCAACCTGTCGCACAGCAATCGCGCCGTCATAGGAAAGGTATTCATGACTGACCGTTCCGGCCCGATCGGAATGAACCCCGTGTGGACGCTGGTGGTGTCCGGACTCACCGTCTTCATGGCCGCCTTGGACAACCTCGTCGTCATCACCGCGCTGCCCGCCATCCAGAAGGACCTGGGCACCAGCCTCCAGGACCTGGAGTGGACGGTGAACGGCTACACCCTCACCTTCTCGGTCTTCCTGATGGCCGGTGCGGCCGCCGGTGACCGGTTCGGGCGCCGCCGGGTGTTCCTGGCCGGCCTCGTCGTCTTCACCGGGGCCTCCGCCGCCGCGGCGCTGTCCGACAGCGCGGACGCCCTGATCGCCGCCCGGGCCGTACAGGGCCTCGGGGCGGCCGTGGTGATGCCGCTGACGCTCACCCTGCTGACGGTGGCCGTCCCCGAGCGCCGGCGCGGTGTCGCGCTGGGCGTCTGGGGCGCCCTCAGCGGGCTCGCGGTCGCGCTCGGCCCGCTGATCGGCGGGGCCGTGGTGGAGAAGATCTCCTGGGAGTGGATCTTCTGGGTCAATGTGCCGATCGGCGTGGTGGTGCTGGCGCTCGGCCTGTGGAAGCTGGCCGAGTCCACCCGCCCGGACACCTCGCTGGACCCGGTCGGCACCGTCCTGGTCAGCCTCGGGGTGTTCGGCGTGGTCTACGCGCTGGTGTCCACCACCGAACACGGCTGGTCCAGCGGCCAGGTGCTCGGCTTCCTGGCCGGCGGCCTGGTGGTGCTCGCGCTCTTCGTCGGCTGGGAGCTGCGCACGGCCGAACCGATGCTGCCGATGCGGCTGTTCCGCAACCGCGCGTTCAGCGCGGTCAACGCGGCCAGCCTGCTGATGTTCGCGGCCATGTTCGGGCTGGTCTTCCTGCTCACCCAGTTCATGCAGAACATCCAGGGCTTCTCGCCGCTGGAGGCGGGCGTGAAGATGCTGCCGTGGACGGCGATGCCGGTCGTCGTCGCCCCGCTGGCGGCGCTGCTGACCGCCCGGCTCGGCAACCGTCTGGTGGTCGCCGCGGGCCTGCTGTTCGAGGCCGCGGGTCTCGGCTGGCTGGCGTCCGTGGTGAGCGCGGACACCGCCTACGCCGACCAGGTGCCCGGTCTGGTGCTCGGCGGAATCGGCCTGGGGCTGTTCTTCTCGCCCGTCGCGGAAATGGCGATGAACGTCGTCGCGCCCCGCGACCAGGGAATCGCCTCGGGCGCCAACAACACCTTCCGGGAGCTCGGCGGCGCACTCGGCGTCGCGGTGCTCACCTCCGTATTCACCACGCTGGGCGGATACGGCTCGCCCCAGGAATTCGTGGACGGGCTGCGGCCCGCCGCCTGGATCGGTGCCGGAATCGCCGCTGCCGGCTGTCTGGCCATTCTCACGGCACCGCGCGGCCGCACCGCACCGGCCGAGACGAAGGTGATTTCTTCGGGGGCCGTCGAGGATTCATACCAGGGAAACCTCCCGAGTCGGTCGCGCAACTAATTTCGACAGAGCGAAGTCAGAGCGAACAAGAAGATCCACCGGCCCCCGGACCCCGGGTGACCGTTGGGTATGGGGGACGCTATGTACGACGTCATTGTGGTAGGAGCGCGCATCAGCGGGGCATCGACCGCGATGCTCCTGGCGAGAGCGGGGTACCGGGTCCTTCTCCTCGACCGGGCGAAATTCCCCGGCGGTAAGGGGGCCGCCACCAATCTGGTCCACCCTCCGGGAATTCTCCGGCTGAAGCGCTGGGGGCTGCTGGACGAGGTGGCGGCCACCGGCTGCCCGCCCATTCACTCCTACGGTCTCCAGAGCGGCCCCGTATCGCTGATGGCCAAGCTGCCCGCCGTCGAGGGTGTGGCCGAGGCGTACTCCCCGGAGCGCCGCAAGCTGGACGAGATCCTGCTCGAGGCCGCCGTCAAGGCCGGGGCGGAGCTGCGGGAACAGGTCGCGCTGCGGGAGCTGCTGACGGACGCCCAGGGCACCGTCATCGGCGTCCGGGCCGAGACCGAGGACCGCACCTCCATCGTCGAGCACGCCCGGCTGGTCGTGGGCGCCGACGGCTCGAACTCCACCGTCGCCCGGCTGGTGGGGGCCGAGAAGTACGACTCCCACCCGGTGCTCAACAAGAGCCACTGGTCGTACTGGGCCGGTCTGCCGCACGACGGCAAGGTGCGCACCTACCGCCACCGCCATCAGCACGCCTTCACCTGGCCCACCCACGACGGCCTGACCATCGTCGGACTGGCCCTGCCGGTCAAGGACTTCAAGGCGTCCGCCGACGGGGAGCGCGACGCCACGGTCGTCTCCGCCTTCGAGGAGGTCGACCCGGAGTTCGCGGCGCGTCTGCGGGAGACCCGGCGCGTCGACACGTGGATGACCGGCGCGGTCCCCAACTTCCTGCGCCACTGCCACGGCCCCGGCTGGGCCCTGGTCGGCGACGCGGGCTACACCCGCGACCCCATCACCGCCGCCGGTATCACCGACTCGCTGCGCGGTGCCGAACTGCTGGTGGAGGCCGTGGAGCCGGCCCTGGCCGGGGACCGCGACCTCGCCCCCGCCCTCGCCGGCTACGCCCGGCGCCGCGACGCCCTGGTGAGCGGCCACTTCCGGTACACCCGCGACCACGCCGCGATCGCCGACTACAGCCGCGAGGAGCTGGAGTTCATCCGGGCGATGGCGCGCAGCCCGCACCACGGCAGCGGCATGGTCGGGATGTTCGCCACCATCGTCCCGCCCGCCGAGTTCTACTCCCCGGCCAATATCCACGCCCTCTTCGACCACATCCCGCCGGGCTCCGAGCCGGGCTGGAAGATCCGGATGGTGCGCTGGCTCGTCCGCGGCGCCCCCCGGCATCTGCCCCCGGCGACCCGGCTCGCCGACCGGCTGATCGCCGCCAACCTCGGGAGCATGGGCACCTTCCTGCTCGACTCCCCGGTCGCCCGCGTGGCCTAGGGGGTGTCCGACGGTACGCGTACGCCTGCGGCGGGCTGCTCCCCTCCCCGCCCCTTCCCACAACCGGTGCTCCGCCCCGGACCCCCGGGGCCTGGGGGCGAAGCCCCTGCCAGGCGGCGGAGCCGCACAGCGATACCGCGGTAAGGGGCGGGGAGCGGAAAGCACCGATCTGCGGCTCCGCCGCGTGGTCCGCCGGACGCCCCGTAGCCGGGCTCCTTCGCTCCGCGCCCACCGGGCACGGCCGCGACCTCACAACGGCCTTCGGCCGCCCACAGCGCCGCGCCACCCGCGCGGGTGGCGCACCTCACCCACCGTCACCACCACAGCCATGGAGGCATCGGCATGTCCAGCAATCCGTCCCCCGGCGTCACGACGGCGTTCCTCTTCCCCGGACAAGGGGGTTTCGACGGCGAGGCGCTCCGCCGGGCCAAGGAGCGCCATCCCCGGATCGGCCGGGTCTTCGAACGGCTCGACGCCGTGACCGAGGAGCTCTACGGCAGCCGCATCTCCGAGGTGCTCTTCGGTGAGCGCAAGGCCGATCTGCGCGATCTGCTCGACAACGACCCCTGGGCCTCCCAGGTCGCCATCTACGGCGCCGGTCTGGCCGCCTACGAGATCCTCGCCGCCCAGGGCGTCGCCCCCGACGTCCTGGCCGGGCACAGCCTCGGCGAGATCACCGCCCTGGTGGCGGCCGGTGCCTTCTCGGTCGAGGACGGGGTCCGGATCGTCGCCCAGCGCGTGGCCGTGATCGAGCGGCAGGGCGGGGTCGACGGGCGCATGGTGGCCCTGGCCGCGAGCGCCGAGCGCACCCGCAAGCTGCTGGAGCTGGTGGACGAGCCGCTGCTGGCCGTCGCCACCGAGAACCACGACGAGCAGACCGTGGTCAGCGGCCCCGCCGGGATCCTGGACCGGGTCGTGGCGATCGCCGGGCAACTGGACGTGGGCGCCATCGAGATCGACACCCCGTTCCCCTTCCACACCCCGGCGCTCGCACCCGCCGCCCCCGAGTTCGCCGCGTATGTACGGAAGCTGGACCAGCGTCCGCTGAATCGCCCGGTGTACTCGCCGATCCTCCAGCGCTACTACGAGCCGGGCGACGCCCTCGCCGATCTGCTGGCCGAGCACTTCACCCGGCCGGTGCGGTTCGCCGCGGCCGTACGGCACCTGCGGGAGACCGGCGCCGAGGTGTTCGTCGAGGCGGGCGGGCGCGCCGCGCTCTCCAAGCTGGTCGCCAAGGTGACCGACGACGGCTCCGCGGTGCGGTCGCTGCCCACGCTGGCCCTGACCGGCGGACGGCTGGCGCTCGACGGCACCCTCGACGCGCTGCGCGAGGCCGGTCTGGCGGCGCCCGAGCGCGGCGGGCTCGCCGAGCTGCTGGCCCCCTCGGTGCCCGAGGACGTCTTCGCGGCGTACTGGAGCGAGCGCGGCCACATGGTGCTGGAGCTGGTCCGCACCGAACTGGACGCCTTCCGCAAGTCCGCCGAGGGCCACGGCACCGAGCCCGAGGCGCGGCCCGCGGCCGGCGTCGAGCCGGAGCCCGCCGCCGAGGCCGCCCCCGCGCCCGCACCGGAGGCCCCGGCGGCCCCGGCCTCGTCCGCCCCCGGGCCGCGGTCCGAGGGGTACGGCCGCGACCAGCTCTTCGGGGAGCTGCGGACCCTCTACGCCGAGGCGCTCGAATACCCCGAGGACGTCTTCGAGGACGAGGTGCAGCTGGAGGCCGAGCTGGGCGTCGACTCCGTCAAGCAGGTCGAGCTCCTGTCCAGGGTCTCCAGCCGCTACGGGCTGCCGCCGCGCGAGTCCGGCTTCCGGCTGGCCACCTACAACACCATGGGCAAGATCACCGACTTTGTGCTCCAGCAGCTCAACGACCAGCGAGCCCACACACCGGCCTCCGCCACGGGCTGAAGCGCCCCCTCGTCGCAGAAGGAGTCAGTCGTTCCCATGAATGACCTCACGGGGAAGGTGGCCCTGGTCACCGGAGGTTCCAAGGGCGTGGGCAAGGCGATCGCGCGGACCCTCGCGGCCCGCGGCGCCGATATCGTCCTCAACTACTTCCACTCGCACGACCAGGCCAAGCGCACCAGGGACGAACTGGTGGCAAGCGGCGCCCGGGTCGAGCTCGCACGGGCCTCGGTGGCCCGGCAGGAGCAGGTCGACCGGATGTTCGCCGAGATCGAGGAGCGCCACGGGCGGCTGGACATCCTGGTCAACAGCGCGGCCAACGGGGCCCTGCTGCCCCTGGCCGAGGTGACCGACGAGGACATCGCCAAGGCCATCGACACCAACTACAAGGGCGGACTGCGCTGCGCCCGCGCCGCGGCCCCGCTGATGGCGCGGGGCGGCGGCGGGGCGATCGTCACCGTCTCGGCGCTCGGCGGCTCGCAGATGGTGATGGCCAACTACTCGGCCTGCGCCCCCGCCAAGGCGGCCGCCGAGGCGGCCACCCGCTATCTCGCCGTGGAGTTCGCCCCACTGGGCATCCGGGTGAACACCGCCTCGGCCGCCATGCTGGAGAGCGAGGTCGCGGACAAGTTCCCCCGGGCCCGGGAGATGAAGGAGGTGATCGCCAGGGCGACCCCCTTCGGACGGCTGGGCACCCCGGAGGAGTTCGCCGACGTCGTCGCCTTCCTGGCCTCCGACGCCTCGCGGTGGATCACCGGACAGGTGGTGCTCGCCGACGGGGGACTGACGCTGGGGGCCGCCCTCATGTCGCCGCCCGCCGCGGCCCCCGTACGGGAGGAGGCCGCACCCGAGCCGGAGCCCGTCGTGACGCCGGAGCCCGTCGCGCCCCAGCCCGTCGTGACGCCCGAGCCCGTCGCGCCCGAGCCCGTCGTGGCCCCCGGGCCCGAGCCCGTACGGCCCCGGGCCGCCGCCACGACAGCCGCCGTCGCCGAGGCCGTGGACGCGCCCGGCTCCGACCTGCCCCCCGACGTCCCCGACGTCCCCGACGACGCGATCGCCGTCGTCGGCATGGGCCTGGCGGTCGCCGGGGCGAACAGCCCCGAGGAGTTCTGGAAGCTCCGTACGACCGGTGACGAGCTGTTCGTCAAGATCCCCCGGGACCGCTGGCGGCATGAGAACTTCCACGCCGTCGACACCGCCGCCGAGGACAAGGCGTACGCCGACCGCTGCGTTTTCATCACCGACTTCCAGGCCGCCCCCGGCTCCGTCGACAGCATGGCCGAGGGCGCGGACGACCACGAGCTGACCACCATGTGGCTGCGGCACAGCCTGGTCCAGGCCCTGGACGGGGTGCGCCACCAGGACTCCGACCGCTGCTCCTTCGTCGTCGGCTACACCCCCGACGGCAGCCAGCACCTGGAAGAGGCCGGAGTGCTGGACAGCGTCACCCGGATGACCCACGACATCCTCGGGGACCTGCCGCTGGACGACGGCGAGCGCACCACCCTCCGCGGCGACATCGAGGAGGCCCTGAACCGCCGCTACTGGCGCGCCGGCCAGGACCGCTCGCGCTTCCTGCCGCACCGCGTCGGGGAGCTGGCGATGCGCGGTCTGCTGCCGCCCTCCACCGAGCTGCACATGGTGGACACCGCCTGCTCCTCCTCGCTGTACGCGATCGACATCGCGGCCAAGGGCCTGCTGATGGGCAAGCAGGACATCGCCGTCTGCGGCGGCGCCTTCGCGCTCGCGCCGCGCGGCACCGTGCTCTTCTCCAAGCTCCAGGGGCTCTCCAAGCGCGGTGAGGTGCACGCGCTGGACGAGGACGCCGATGGCGTGATCTTCGCCGACGGCGCCGCGCTGGTCGTCCTCAAACGGCTGAGCCGGGCGCGGGCCGACGGGGACGAGGTGCTCGGCGTGCTCCGCGCGTTCGGCTCCTCCTCCGACGGCAAGGGCAAGGCCATCTACGCGCCCAACGCCGCCGGTCAGAGCCTCGCGGTGCGGCGCGCCCTGGAGGCGGGCGAGGTCGAGGGCGGCGCGGTGAGTTGGGTCAACGCCCACGCCACCGGCACCCCGGCCGGTGACCTCGCCGAGTTCACCACGCTGCGGGAGTACTACGGCACCGAGGGGCCCGCCGCGGTGACCTCCAACAAGTCCCTGATCGGCCACACCGGCTGGGCGGCGGGCGTGGTCTCGCTCATCGAGAACCTGCTGGGCCTGGCCGAGCACACCATCCCCGGTCAGTTCCGCTTCTCCAACCCCCGCGAGGACTTCCGGCTCGCCGAGACCGGACTGGAGATCACCCCCGAGCACAAGGGCTGGCCGGAGCAGCCGGACGGCCCGCGGCTGGCCGCGGTGTCCGGCTTCGGCTTCGGCGGCACCAACGCCCATCTGATCGTCTCCGAGCACCGGGCGCGCCCCGCCGCCGCGAACACCACCGCCACCGGCCGGGCCCCCGCGACCGTCACCAAGGTCCCGGACACCGGCAGCCGGGTGGCGATCGTCGGCTGGTCGGCCCATCTCCCCGGGCTGGCGGGCCGCGAGGAGGTCACCCGCTGGCTGGGCGGCGGGCCGCGCCCCCGCGACAGCTTCGGCGACGAGTACCCGGCGCCGCCGTTCAGCAAGGTCCGGCTGCCTCCCAAGACCATCCGCGCCCTGGACCGCTGCCAGCTGATGATCGTGGAGTGCGCCCATCAACTGCGCGACCAGATGCCCGACTTCTGGCAGGAGCGGGCGCTCAAGACCGGGGTGTTCGTCGGCCATATGGGCCCGACCCGCGCCGCGATGCTCTACGCCAACCGCTGCTACCTCGACGACATCGCCGAGGCGCTGGGCGAGCTGCCCTCCGACGCCCTGCCCGGTGTGCTGGAGCGGCTCGGCGAGCGCGTCCGCGGCATGATCCCGGCCTCCAACGAGGACTCCTTCCCCGGCCAGATGCCCAACATCATCTCGGCCCGGGTGGCGAACTACTTCGACCTCAACGGCCCGAACATGACGATGGACTCCGGCTTCGCCTCCGCCGTCTCCTCCATCACCTCCGCGGGCCGCTATCTGCGCACCGGTGAACTGGACTTCGCGCTCGCGGGCGGGATCAACGGCAACAGCCTCCCCGAGTACCGGACGCTGATCGGCGAGCTGCTGCCGCCGGAGGCCCGTGAACTCGCCGAGGGCGCCTTCCTGTTCGCGCTCACCACCGAGGAGCGGGCCCGCGCCGCCGGGCTCGAGGTGCTCGCGTACGTGGACGAGCCGCTCGGTGCCGTCGAGGCGGGGCGCGGGGAAGTGGCCGCGGACGAGACCCTGCTGTGCGGTGCGCCCGCGCCCGAGCACGCCCGCTACCTGGGCGCGGCCGGCGGACTCGCCGTCCTCAAGGCGCTGCACCGGCCCTCGGGGACCGTGGAGATCGCCACCGACGGGAGCGAGGGCGCCGCCGGGGCCCGGCTCCGGCTGACCATCCCGGGTGACGGCCCCGAGTCCGCCGGCTCGGAGTCCGAGGGCCCGGAGGCGGCCCCGGCCGCGCTGCCCGCCGCGTTCGCCACCGACGGGCGGCTCGCGGACGGCACCCCGGTACGGGTCCGCCGCCAGGTGCCCGTCCTGACCGAGCTGCCCGCGCGCACCGTGCGCGAGCGCGTCCCGTTCCTCCCCGCCGGGGCGGTGGTGCTCACCGACGCCCCCGAGCCGCTCGCCGCCGCCGCGCCACCGGACGCGGACCTCACCGTCCTGTCCACGGCGCCGCTCGCGGCCCCGCGCCCGGGCTGGCACCACCTGCC
Organism: Streptomyces yongxingensis; assembly: GCF_055597465.1. NCBI lineage: Bacteria > Bacillati > Actinomycetota > Actinomycetes > Kitasatosporales > Streptomycetaceae > Streptomyces > Streptomyces yongxingensis. The sequence continues at coordinate 2,755,840 of NZ_CM145717.1, read as the reverse complement.
CGAGGTCACCGAGGAGTCGGTCCGCCGGGCCCTGGCGGGCGCGGGCCCCGGGGTCACCCACCTCAGGGTGGTGGGTGACCTCGGCCGGGCGGCCGCGGACGGCCCCTCGCCCGCCCTCACCGCCCTGCACGACGCCGCCTACCTGACCCTCCAGCACCTCTACGACGACCTCGGCGACCCCGGCTCCTCGGCCGTGGCGCTGCTGCTGGGCGCCGCGCCGGGCGGCATCCCGCATCCGTACACCGGGCTCTTCACCGGGCTGTGGAAGACCGCGGCCCTGGAGCGCGACGCCTGCCTCGCCTTCGCGCTGTGCACCTCGGCCACCGACCTCACCGAGGCGATGGCCCGCGCGGAGGAGGAGAGCGCGGCCGAGCGGGTCTTCCCCGCGGTGTTCGACCTCGACGGCGTGCGGAAGGCGTATCTGCTCTCCGACGAGCCGAACGGCCTGGAAGCGGGTGCGCCTGCCGTCCTCGGCCCGGACTCGGTCGTGGTGGTCGCCGGGGGTGCCCGGGGCATCACCGCCGAGGTGGTCAAGGCGGTCGCCGAGCACTTCCGGCCCCGGATCTACGTCCTGGGCAGCAACTCCCTCGACGACTATCCGCCGGAGACGTACCAGGGCACCGACGAGGAGTTCGCCGCCCGCCGCGCCGGCTACATCAAGACGGAGATCGCCCGGCGCGACGGCCGCACCGTGGCCGACATCAACCGCGCCTTCGACCGCATGGTCAACGCCCGCTGGGCGAAGCGCAACCTGGACGAGATGGCCGCCCACAGCGGCGCCGGCCGGGTCACCTACCTCGCCTGCGACATGCGCGACGGCGCGGCGGTGGACCGGGTGATCGGCCGGGTCCTGGACGAGCGGGGGCGGATCGACCTGCTGGTCAACGCCGCCGGGCTGCAGCGCTCCGGGCTGATCAAGGACAAGGGCTTCGCCGAGTTCACCTCCATCCGCGACCTGAAGCTGGACTCCTACCTCCATCTCAAGCGCGCCCTGCGCACCGCACCGCCCCGGCTGTGGTGCAACTTCGGCTCGCTGCTGGGCTACTTCGGGCAGTTGGGGGAGGCCGACTACGCCGCGGCCAACGACTTCCTGGCCGCCGCCGCGACCCACACCCGCGCCGGCGATTCGCCGACGGACGAGTTCACCATCGGCTGGACGCTGTGGGAAGGCGTCGGCATGGGCGCCAACGAGCTGACCAAGGCGTACTACGAGCGCGCGGGCTCGTACAGCAACATGGCCATCGCCGAGGGCATCCACCACTTCGTCCAGGAGCTCCACGCCCCCGTGCGGCGCCCCTCCGTCGTCCACCTCGGCGACGCCGAGCGCGCCACGGTGGAGCGCTTCTACCCCGGCTATCTGGACCGGCGGCCCGGGTTCTTCCTGCGCCGGCTGGTGGAGTCCGACGAGCGGTCCGTGGTCTACGAATGCCCCTTCGACCTGGACACCGACGGCTATCTCGAACACCACACGGTGCGCGGCGAGGCCACCCTGCCCGGCACCTTCGTCACCGAACTGGCCGCCGAGGCCGCCCGGGCCCTGGTCCCCGGCAAGCGGGTGATCGCCTTCGAGGACCTGCGCTTCGAGCACTTCCTGCGGGTCTACCGCGACATCCCGGCCGGCCCCAGGCGCGTCCGCGCCGAGCTGGTGGACGGCCCCGGGGAGGTGACCGTCGTCCAGGTGCGGATCACCGAGGACGTGGTCGCGCCCAGCGGAGTGGTCCTGGTCAAGGACCGGGTGCACTTCCTGGCCCGGGTGCTGCTCGACAGCGAGGCGCCCACCGCGCCGCGCTGGGAGGAGTGGCCGGCGGGGGAGGAGACCCCGGTGCCCGACCCGTACCACCAGCCCGGCTCCCCGGTGCGGCTGACCGGCCCCTTCGTCTCCACCACCGACACCCGGATCCACGCCCGGGGCAAGCGCGCCCGCTACGCGCCCGACATCCCGGCCGGCGACCCGGTGTGGTCCCGCTTCACCGTGCCGAGCATCCTGCTCGACGGGCTGGCCCGGGTGGGGGTGCTGGACCTGGTCGACGGGCATCTGGTGCCGGTGGCCGCGCCGCTCTCGATCCGCCGGATCGATCTGTACGAGGAGATCAGCGACCACGACCTGGCCGCCTCCGGGGAGGGCATCGACCTCTTCGTCACCCCGCCCGGCTTCGACCTGACGGCCGACACGATCAGCAACCGCTTCGTGGCGGTGCGGCCCGACGGCCGGATGCTGCTCCAGATGAAGGACATGAGGGCCACCCTCATCGGCTACATCGACGCCGAGACCGGCGAGGCCGTCCCCCTGGAACAGGCACCGGCGGGGGAGGACCGGACATGACCGTGACTCAGCAGGACGCGCCGGTCCAGCCGGTGACCCGGATGGTGTGGCGGCTCACCGAGCTGCCCCGCCCCGCCGGGCCGCACCCCCGGCTCGCCGGGCTGCGGGTGCTGCTGATCGGCGGCGAGGAGGACATCGCCGCCGGTGTGGAGCGCGAACTGAAGGAGCACGGCGCGCTGGTGCGCCGGGAGCCGGAAGGACCCGGGCCCGTGGACGCCATCGTCGACCTCACCGTGGGCCGGGCGTACGACCCGGACCGGGCCGCCTCCGCCGGGTCCTGGCGGCGGGCGCTGACCGAGACCGTGACCGCGCTGCGCGGGGTCTACGACGACTGGGCGGCCGAGACCGCCGCGGACCGGCTGTGCTATCTCGCCGTCAGCTACCTCGGCGGCGGGATGGGCCGGCATCCGCGGGACGGTCTTGAGCAGCCGTTCGGCGGCATCTGGGCGGGGCTCGCCAAGACCCTGCACCGGGAGTTCCCCAACGTGGCCGCCCGCGTCGTCGACATCGACCTGGCCGCCTCCGCCGGACTGCCCGGCATCGTCGCCGCCGAGCTCGGCCGGACCGGTGAGATCGAGGTCGGCTACCGCGACGGCCGCCGCTTCACCCTCACCCCCGAGGACCGGCCCGTGGCCGCGCCCGCCCTCAGCCTCGGCCCCGAGGACACCGTGCTGATCTCCGGTGGCGGCCGCGGCATCGGCTGGGAGCTGGCCCGGTCGCTGGCCGCCCGGCACGGCGTACGGGTCGTGGTGACCGGCCGGGAGCCGTTCCCGAGCGGGGACGAGCCCTGGTTCGGGGTGGACGAGGCCGGGTGGAGGCGTTATGAGAAGCAGGTCTGGGCGGGCCGTACCAAGGGCGAGTCGCCCGCCGCGGTCCGCGGCCGGCTGGCCCGCGCCCGCCGGCTGTGGGAGCTGGCCACCCATGTGACGTCCGCCCGGCGCGAGGGGCTGCGCGTCGAGTACGCGCGCTGCGACTTCACCGACCGCGCCCAGGTGCGCGCGCTCATCCGGCGCGAGGACGCGCTGGAGGGCGGCAGGCTCGCCGGGGTGGTGCACAACGCCGGGGTGGACACCTCCGCCCGGCTGCCGAAGAAGACCGATCAGGAGATCCTGCGCACCGTCGAGGTCAAGATCGAGGGGTTCCTCAACGTCTTCGAGGAGGTGCGGAGGCGCGACCTGAAGTTCTTCTGCAGCGTCGGCTCCCTCACCGGACGGCTCGGCGGCATGGTCGGCCAGCTCGAATACGCCGCGGCCAACGAGGGGCTCGCGCGGCTGGGCCAGTGGGCCGCCCGCCGGGCCGCGTTCCCCGTGATGACCCTCGCCTGGCCCACCTGGGACCGCATCGGGCTGATCGCCAACTTCGCCGCCACCCTGCGCTACATGGCCGCGCTCGACGTGGCGGACGGTCTTGAGCGCTGGCGGGCCGAACTGCTGGCGGGGTCCGAGGGCGAGGTCACCTTCGTCGGGCCGCTGGGCAAGGCCATCGACCCGGGGCAGGCCGTCGGCTATCCGGTGGTGCCCGCGCTGCCCGGCTTCGCCACCGCCTATCCGAAGATCTTCCACCTCGGCGAGGTGACCTCCTACCAGCCGCACGCCCAGCTCACGGCACGCGTGGTCTTCGACCCCGAACACACCCCCGCGCTCGGCGACTTCCGCATCGACGGCGCCCCCGCGCTGCCGCCCTCCCTGCTGCTGGAGAACGCCCTGCGGGCCGCCGAATGGATCGTCCCGGAGGACTTCCCGGCGCTGCGGGCCGGTGCGCTGGAGGAGATCGTGGTGCCGCTGGCGCTGCTGCGCCGGGACGGCCCCGCGATCCGGCTGGTCCGCGAGATCCGCGGCTTCCACGAGGGGCACGACTGGATCGTGGAGGTCCGCTACCGCCACGAGGGCGGCAGGGACGGCCCGGAGGCGAGCCTGCGCATCGTCCACGAGACCGGCCCGCCCCGGCCGCCCGCTCCGCCGCGCCCCGACGTCCAGCAGACCACCACCCTCCGCTCCGGGCCGCCCTTCCTGCACTGGCGCGGCGCCGTGGTGCCGCTCTCCGCATGGACGGCGGGGCCGGAGGGCCGCCTGGTGGCCGAGGTCCCGCGCTGCCTGCCGGTCGACCTGTGGGCGACGCCGTACGTGCCCGGGACGGCCCTTCCGATCGCCGCGCTGGAGAACGTGGTGCGGCGGTGCACCACCCCGGGCGACGGCCTCTCGGTCACCGCCGACCCCCTGATCCTCGGCCGGATCGCACCGCACTCCGCCGAGCGCGGACCCACCCGCGTCGAGGGTGATCCCTCGCTCGGCGTCTGGCGGATCACCGACGCAGACTCCGGGGAGCCCGTGGCGACCGTCTCGGGACTCTCCGGCCCGCTGGGAAACATGACGGAATAGAAAGGCAATCCATGTCCACTCCCGAGCAGAACAAGGCCGTCCTCGAGCGCTACTACGAGGAGTGCCTCAACAAGGGCAACCTGGACGTCATCTACGAGGGCGCCACCGAGGACCACATCAGCCACGGCACCGCCGCCAACGGCAAGGAGGGCGTGGAGCACCTGAAGGAGTGGGTGCGGCTCCAGCGCGCCTCCTTCCCCGACCTCCACGTCACTGTGGAGGACTGGATCCTGGAGGGGAACAAGGTCGTCAGCCGCTTCACCGCGCGCGGCACCCACACCGGCGACGACTACGCGGGACTCATCCCGGCGCAGGGCCGCAAGCTGGAGATCCCCGGCATCGTCATCGACGAGTTCAACGACGAGGGCAAGATCGTGGAGAGCTGGTTCTCCATGGACTCCTACGACCTCGCCACCCAGCTCGGGGCGTTCGACGCGCCCCCCGCGTGACCGGCCATGAGCCGGCCCCGGGCTCCGGGGCCGGCATCCCGGTCCTCATCACCGGCTGTTCCTCCGGCATCGGCCGCGCGTGCGCGCTGCGGCTGCACCGGGCCGGGCACGCCGTGTACGCCACCGCGCGGCGGCCCGAGACGCTGGCGGAGCTCGCGGGCTCAGGCATCCGCACCCTGGCCCTCGACGTCACCGACGAGGAGTCCATGGCCACCGCGGTCGCCAAGGTCGAGGCGGAACACGGCGCGGTCGGGGTGCTGGTCAACAGCGCGGGCTACGCCATGTCGGGCTGTATCGAGGAGGCATCCCTGGCCGAGGTGCGCGAGCAGTTCGAGACCAATGTGTACGGCCTGGTCCGGCTCAGCCAGCTGGTGCTGCCCGCGATGCGCGCCCACGGCGGCGGCACCATCGTCAACGTCTCCTCCATCTTCGGCCGTTACGCCGTCCCCGGCTCGGGCTTCTACAACGCCACCAAGCACGCCGTGGAGGGCTTAAGCGACTCCCTGCGGAACGAGGTGGCCGACTTCGGGGTGCGGGTCGTGCTCGTCGAGCCGGGCCCGGTGCGCACCACCCGCTTCGGCGCCACCTACGTGGCCAATCTGCGGCCGGTGAGCCGGACGTACGAGACCTTCCGCCGGGAGAGCGCCGAGTACTTCGAGGCGATCTACACCGGCAGCCGCCGGACCCTGGCGGGCACCTTCGCGATCCAGGCGGACGATGTGGCCCGCCGGGTGGCGAAGGTGGTGGCCAAGGGCGCCCGCGGCTCCCGGCCGCGCGCCCGCTACCCCGTCGGACTCCTCGCCCACAGCACGATCGCCCTGCGGCGCCTCACCTCCGACGTCCTTTTCGACCATCTCTTCGTGCGCCGCCTGTTTCCGGTGCCCCGCGGGCCGCGGCCGCGAAAGCAAGGAGACCACCGATGACCACAGCGACCTCCGCGCCGCGCATCGCACCCGGCCCCAAGGGCGCCCCGCTGCTGGGCAGTCTGGGCCCGTGGAAGCGGAACACCGCCGAATTCCTGCTCGGTCTGCAGCGTGACCACGGCGAGATCGTCCGGATGCGGCTCGGCCCGTTCCTGGTGCACCAGGTGACCGAGCCCGAGGCGGTGCGCCGGGTGCTGGTGGAGAACAACGGCAACTACGTCCGCGGCCCGCTCTACGAGCAGTTCGGCGTCGTCATGGGCAAGGGGCTGCTCACCACCGACGGCGAGTTCTGGCGCGCCCACCGGCGGGCGGTGCAGCCGGTCTTCCTCAAGAACGCCATCGCCGACATCATCCCCAACATCATCCGGGCCACCGAGGAGATGCTGGAGACCTGGGAGCGCAAGGCCGCCGCCGGTGAGCCGGTCGACCTGATGACCGACATGCTGCGGCTGACCCTGGTCACCCTCTCCCGCTCGCTGTTCGCCTACGACATCAAGCCGGACTCGGCCCTGCTGAAGACGATCGTGGACGATGTGGTGGAGGTGATGTTCCGCCGCGGCACCGCCACCGAGATGCTGCCCTCCTGGGTGCCGACGGACCGTCAGCGCAAGATCCTCAGGATCCACCGGGTTTTCGACCGCATCGTGGCCGATGTGCGCCGCAGTTACGCCGAGACGGGGGAGGGGCCGCTGATCGCGCTGATGGAGCGGGCCACCGACCCGGCCACCGGTGAGCCCTGGACCGATCAGCAGATCAAGGACGAGCTGCTCACGGTCTATCTGGCCGGCCACGAGACCACCGCCGTCGCCCTGTGCTGGACGCTGCTGTCGGTCGCCGCCCACCCCGCGGTCCAGGAGGAGCTGGACGCCGAGATCGCCACGGTGCTCGGCGGCGGGCCGCCGGACGCGGAGAGCGCCGAGGGGCTGACGTACACAAGGATGGTCGTGGACGAGAGTCTGCGGATGCACCCGCCCATCTGGATCTTCCCCCGGGCGGCGGTCGAGGCGGACACCCTCGGCGGCTACGACATCGAGCCGGGCTCCTCGATCCTGCTGTCCCCGCTGGTCTCCCACCACAACCCGCGCCACTGGGACAACCCGCTGGCCTTCGATCCGTACCGGTTCACCCCGCAGGCCATCAAGGAGCGGCCGCGGATGGCGTACCTCCCGTTCGGCTCGGGGCCCCGGCAGTGCGTCGGCAACTTCATGGCGCTGCTGGAGCTGCGCACCATCGTGGCCATGGTGAACCAGCGCTTCCGGATCAGCCGGATCCCGGGGACCGAACTGCGGTACGGCTCACCGGTGATCTCGCTGCGGCCGCTCAAGGACGTGATGGTGACGGTGACTCCGCGCGAGCGAAGCACCGCCGCGCCCCGCCCGTCCCGCCGGACCGCTCCCGCCGCCCCCGCCGCCTGCCCCCATCACCCGTAGGCCGGAGGGCGGAAGCGGAATCCGAGTTCCGGGCCGGGCCGGCGCTGTCGCCTTTCCCGATTTCGCCCCCGCGACCCGGCCCGGGAAACCCGGCACACCGTCAGAAGCAGGGGTTCGTGGCGGTGCAGCGTTATCCACGGGACGCGGGCGCATTTCCGGGAAAACGCGTCCCGTGGTGATGCGGACGAGAATGCGGAAGCCGTGCGGCGGGACGCGAAGGGCGAGGCCCGGGCCGACCGCGCGGCAGCGCTCCGGCGCCGGGGCGACGCCCTCCGGCGAACCGCGGAAACCGTCCCCCGGGCCGGGGCGGAAATCCACCGCGCCGACCGGTCGGTTTTCTTGACGCTCCTGGTGGAAGGGGTGAGGCGGACCCTTTCCCCGGGCGCGCCGGGGTGGGCGAGAACTTCATTTCACGATCGCTACGGCCGTTTACTCCCAGGTGGCGCCGAGTGCGGCCGTCCACCGTCCCCCGTCCGCTCCCGAGAGCACTCGCGCACAATGCCTCCGAATGAATGTCCGACGTATGTACGGACGCTCCCCCGCGCCCCCGGGTGACCCGGATGGTGGTCGCTGAGCCATCCGGCGGGGCATCCCCGCGGATCTGTGGCAGGGTCAGGGGGCTAGCAGTTGAACCAGAGGCACTGTCACCGCCGCTGTTCACTAAACGGAGGCGCTGTATCGTGTGCCTGTACGCCGGGTTGTCGAGCGGCGCAGCATCAGGGAGGGGGACGCGTGTCGCCAGGGGAAGCGCACGTCGCACCGTACTCACGGCGCGAGCGGCTGCGCATCGCGACCATCCGTGAGATCAAGGACGTCGCCCGGACGCTCCTGGTTCAGGAGGGCCCGGAAAATGTGACCATCCGGGCCATCGCCCGTGAGATGGGCATGACCGCGCCGGCCGTCTACCGCTACTTCAGTAGCCGGGATGCGCTGATCCTTCAGCTACGTGTGGACATTTTCGAGGAGATGGCCCGTTTCATGCGCGGCGTCCTCGGCCAGCACCCCGAGGAGGAGCCGGGCCGCCGGTGGATCAGCGGCGCCCGCGCGCTGCGCGTCTGGGCGATCAAGCACCCCCATGAGTTCGGGCTCATCCTCGGCCCGTGGGCCCCGGGGCTCGGCCGTGAGGAGACCAAGCCCGAGCGCCATATGAGCTGGGTCTTCGGCTCCGTCTACTCCGATCTGGTGTCCGACCTGTGGCGGGTGCGGGGCTTCCCCGCCCCCGAGGTCGAGGAGCTCGACCCCGGCCTCGCGCGCACCCTCACCGCGCTCAGCGAGGACCAGGACGTCGACATGCCGCCCGGAGCCATCGCCGTGATGCTCCGCTGCTGGGTGCGGCTGTACGGGGTGATCTCCATGGAGGCGCTCGGCCACATGTCCTTCGCGCTCTCCGAGGGCCAGCACTTCTTCGAGTTCGAGCTCCGCGACCTGTGCCGGGTGCTGGACATCTCGGAGTTCTACGAAGAGGTCGTCTGAGACCGCCCGAAGGCCCCCGGACACCGGCCCGGGGGCGTTCGCCGGTCACCCGCCCGGCGCCCCGTCGAAGGTCACATCGGGGTATCGCCCCGTACATGTGTACACCGAGAGGCGTAAGCTGTGGCAATGCCCGTCCGGATCATGCCGGAGCCGGGCCCTTGTCGCCTGTTCGGGGGCTGGGGGCCGGGGCCCGTTGACAAGACGGAGCGGCGTGTCCGGATCGTGCCGACCCTGGTAACCGGTGTAGAACGGGGGATGTGACGGCATTGGCTACACGGCCCATCTCTAGCGCTCCCGGGGGGCCCGGTCGCCGGGACCCACGTGGCGTCCTGGGTCTCGCCCGTACGCCTGGCTGTCCACGGTGACCGTCGAGGACGAGCGCAGCGGGTCCCATACCACGTCGAGCAGCCGGAGCGGCGGGCAGGAAGCCGCTCGCGCCGTGCTCGACAAGGCCGCCCACGAGAACTTCCCCGTGGCCCCCTTCTTCCTCCCCCGCGCCTGGCGCACCGATCTGATGGCCGTCTACGGCTACGCCCGGCTGGTCGACGACATCGGCGACGGCGATCTGGCCCCCGGCGGCGCCGACGCGGAGCTGCTCGGTCTTGACCGCGACCGGGCGGACGACGCGCTCGCGATGCTGGACGCGTTCGAGGCCGACCTCCGCCGGGTCTTCCAGCCCGGCGCGGAGCCGCGCCATCCGCTGCTGCGGGCCCTGCGCCCCACCGTCCACCGCCACGGGCTTGGCCAAGAGCCCTTCCTGGGGCTGATCGAGGCCAACCGCCAGGACCAGCGGATCCGGCGGTACGCCACCTACCAGGACCTCCTCGACTACTGCGAGCTGTCCGCCAACCCGGTCGGCAGGCTCGTCCTCGGCATCACCGGCACCGCGAGCCCCGAGCGGATCCGCCACTCGGACGCCATCTGCACCGCCCTGCAGATCATCGAGCACCTTCAGGACGTGGCCGAGGACCTCCGCAGGGACCGCGTCTATCTGCCCGCCGAGGACATGAAACGCTTCGGCGTGACCGAGGCCGACCTCGCCGCCCCCCGGGGCGGCGTACGGTTGCGCGCCCTGGTCGCGAAGGAGGCGGAACGCGCCGCTGCCCTGCTGAATGAAGGCACCCCCCTGGTGGGTAGCGTCCACGGCAGGCTCAAGGTGCTGCTCGCCGGATTCGTGGCCGGGGGGCGGGCCGCCTTGCGGGCGGTCGCGGCCGCGGGACATGACGTACTCCCTGGACCGCCCAGGCCCACCAAGCTCAGCCTGCTGCGCGAGGTGGGGGCGACACTGCGAAGAGAGGGGTGAGCCGGACCGTGAAGGGATCTCCGCACGCGTCCGCGCCAGTGCTCGCGGCGTACCGCTACTGCGAGGCCGTGACCGGCCACCAGGCCCGCAACTTCGCCTACGGCATCAGGCTGCTGCCGACGGAGAAGCGCCATGCGATGTCGGCCCTGTACGCCTTCTCCCGCCGGGTCGACGACATCGGTGACGGCCCCCTCGACCCGGAGGCCAAGCGTGCCCGGCTGGCGGACACCCGTGCCCTGCTGGACCGGATGCGGGGCGGCGGCATCGACGAGGACGACACCGACCCCGTCGCCGTCGCCCTCGCCCATGCCGCACACCGCTTCCCGATCCCGCTGGACGCGCTGGACGAGCTGATCGACGGCGTGCTGATGGACGTGGCCGGGCAGACCTACGAGACCTGGGACGACCTCAAGGGCTACTGCCGCTGTGTGGCGGGCGCCATCGGACGGCTCTCGCTCGGCGTCTTCGGGACCGCCCCCGGCACCGGCCACAGCGAGGACGAGCTCGAGCGCGCCCCGGCTTACGCCGACACCCTCGGGCTCGCCCTCCAGCTCACCAACATCCTGCGCGACGTCCGCGAGGACGCCGCCACCGGGCGCACCTATCTGCCCGCCGACGACCTGGCCAAATTCGGCTGTACCACGGCGTTCCGCAGCTCCACCGCACCGCCGGACGCCGACTTCACCGGTCTGGTCCACTTCGAGGTGCGGCGGGCCAGGGCGCTGTTCGCCGAGGGCTTCCGGCTGCTGCCGCTGCTGGACCGGCGCAGCGGCGCGTGCGTGTCCGCCATGGCGGGCATCTACCGCAGACTGCTGGACCGGATCGCCAAGGACCCCGCGGCCGTGCTGCGCGGCCGCGTCTCGCTGCCCGGCCATGAGAAGGCGTATGTGGCGGTGCGCGGGCTGGCCGGTCTTGACGCCCGCGCCGTCGAGCGCCGCGGCACCGGGAGGCCGGTGTGACCCACTCGACCCTTGACCCGGCTCCGGCCGCCGGGCGACGCCCCGCCGGGCGGAGCGCGCTGGTGATCGGCGGCGGGCTCGCCGGTACGACGGCCGCGCTCGCGCTGGCCGACGCCGGGCTGCGGGTCACCCTGGTCGAGGGCCGCCCCCGGCTGGGCGGCCTCGCCTTCTCCTTCCACCGCTCCTCCCCGGCGGGCGTGCTGAGCGTCGACAACGGCCAGCATGTGCACTTGCGCTGCTGCACCGCCTACCAGTGGTTCCTGGAGCGGGTCGGCGCGGCCCGACTCGCCCCGCTCCAGGGCCGGTTGGACGTCCCCGTCCTCGACGCCCGGGGACGGAGCGGGCGGCGGCTCGGCCGGCTGCGCCGCACCGCCCTGCCGGTGCCGCTCCATCTCTCCGCGAGCCTGGCCACCTACCCCCATCTCTCCCTCGCCGAGCGCGCCCAGGTGGGCCGTGCCGCGCTCGCCCTGGGGCGGCTGGACCCCGAGGACCCGGCACTGGACGGGGTGGACTTCGCCGGCTGGCTGCGCCGCCACGGCCAGTCGCCGCGCGCCGTCGAGGCGCTGTGGGACCTGGTCGGCGTGGCCACGCTCAACGCCACCGCGCCCCATGTCTCGCTGGGCCTGGCCGCGATGGTCTTCAAGACCGGGCTGCTCTCCCGGCCCGGCGCCGCCGACATCGGCTGGGCCCGCGCCCCGCTCGGCGAGCTGCACCACACCCACGCCCACCGCGCCCTGGACGCGGCGGGCGTGACCACCGAGCTGCGCACCCGGGTGACCGCCGTCACCCGCACCCCCGAGGGCCGCTGGAGCGCGGCCACCGCCGGGCGGCCGGGGGAGGAGCCGCAGGCCGAGGCGGACGGCGCGGACGTGCTCGTGCTGGCCGTCCCGCAGCGCGAGGCGCACGCCCTGCTGCCCGACGGCGCCCTGAAGGACCCCGGCCGGCTGCTGCGCATCGGCACCGCGCCCATCCTCAACCTGCACGTGATCTACGACCGCACGGTGCTGCGCCGCCCCTTCTTCGCCGCGATCGGCTCCCCCGTCCAGTGGGTCTTCGACCGTACGGACGCCTCGGGGCTGAGGGACGCGCCCGGGGCCGGGGACAGCCAGTACCTGGCGGTGTCGCAGTCCGCCGCGTACGACGACATCGACCGCCCGGTGGCCGAGCTGCGCGCCCGCTATCTGCCCGAGCTGGAGCGGCTGCTTCCCCTCGCCCGCGGGGCGCGGGTGCGCGACTTCTTCGTCACCCGGGAGCGCACCGCCACCTTCGCCCCCGTCCCCGGCGTCGGCCGCCTCAGGCCCTCCGCCCCGACCGACGCGCCCGGCCTCTACCTGGCCGGTGCGTGGACCGCCACCGGCTGGCCCGCGACCATGGAGGGCGCCGTGCGCAGCGGTCTTTCCGCCGCCCGCGCGGCCCTCACCGACCTAGGCCGCCCGCATGTGAACCCTCTCCCCGCCCCGGGCGGGGGGACGCCCAAGGAGGCGGCATGAGCACCACCACCAAGAACAGAGGAGAGACCGTGACCCCGGCGACCCCAGGTGTCGACACCGCAGGCGTCATGGCGCTGCTGGAGCGCGGCCGTACGCTCGCCACGCCGGTGCTGCGCGCCGCCGTGGACCGGCTGGCCCCGCCCATGAACTCCGTCGCCGCGTACCACTTCGGCTGGATCGACGCCGAGGGCAATCCGGCCGAGGGCGGCGGCGGCAAGGCCGTCCGCCCCGCGCTCGCCCTGCTGTCCGCCGAGGCGGCGGGCGCCGCGCCCGAGGCCGGGGTGCCCGGCGCGGTCGCGGTCGAGCTGGTGCACAACTTCTCGCTGCTCCACGACGACCTCATGGACGGGGACGAGCAGCGCCGCCACCGCGACACGGTGTGGAAGGTGCACGGCCCGGCCCAGGCCATCCTGGTCGGTGACGCCCTGTTCGCGCTGGCCAACGAGATACTGCTGGAGATCGGCACCGCCGAGGCCGGGCGGGCCACCCGCCGGCTCACCGCCGCCACCCGCAAGCTGATCGACGGCCAGGCCCAGGACATCTCCTACGAGCACCGCGAGCGGGTCACCGTCGAGGAGTGCCTGGAGATGGAGGGCAACAAGACCGGCGCCCTGCTCGCCTGCGCCGCCTCCATCGGCGCCGTGCTCGGCGGCGCCGACGACCGCACCGCCGACACCCTGGAGCGCTACGGCTATCACCTGGGCCTCGCTTTCCAGGCCGTCGACGACCTGCTCGGCATCTGGGGCGACCCGGAGGCGACCGGCAAGCGGACCTGGAGCGATCTGCGCCAGCGCAAGAAGTCCCTCCCCGTGGTCGCCGCGCTCGACGCTGGCGGCCCCGACTCCGAGCGGCTCGCCCAGATCCTCGCGGCCGACGCGCACAAGCCGGAGGAGGAGTTCGCCGACTTCTCGGAGGAAGAATTCGCCGTCCGCGCCGCGTTGATCGAGCAGGCAGGTGGCCGGGACTGGACCTCTCAGGAGGCCCGCAGACAGCATGCGACCGCCATGGAGGCGCTGGGCTCGGTGGACATGCCCGCCGAGATCCGGGCGCGGTTCGTGGCGCTCGCCGACTTCGTCGTCGTACGAGAGAGATGATCGCCATGGACCGCTAGTTCGCAGTCGCCGGCCGGCACCCAGCCGGGGTGCCGGCCGACGGAAGCCCCAAAGACGGCAGATGAGCACACTGCAGAGGGGAAGCCATGACAGCGACACCGACCGTCCAACCCTCCGAGTCATCCGAGTCCAAGACCCTGAGTGTCGCCCGTGAGGCGACGGCCCGCGCGGTGGACCACCTGCTGTCCCGCCAGGACGAGCGGGGCTGGTGGAAGGGTGACCTGGAGACCAACGTCACCATGGACGCCGAGGATCTGATGCTCCGCCAGTTCCTCGGCATCCAGGACCCGGACACCCTCGACGCCGCGGCCCGCTATCTGCGCTCCCAGCAGGCCACCGACGGCACCTGGGCCACCTTCCACGGCGGTCCGCCGGAGCTCTCCGCCACCATCGAGGCGTACGTCGCCCTGCGGCTGGCCGGCGACGAGCCCGACGCGCCCCATATGGCCGCCGCCTCCGCCTGGGTGCGCTCCCGGGGCGGGATCGCGAGCAGTCGAGTGTTCACCCGGATCTGGCTGGCCCTCTTCGGCTGGTGGCGCTGGGAGGACCTGCCCGAGCTGCCACCGGAGATCATCTACTTCCCGAAGTGGCTTCCGCTCAACATCTACGACTTCGGCTGCTGGGCCCGGCAGACCATCGTGCCCCTCACCATCGTCTCGGCCAAACGTCCCGTGCGCCCGGCCCCCTTCCCCCTCGACGAACTCCACACCGACCCCCGCAGACCCAATCCGCCGCGCCCGCTCGCCCCCGTCGCCTCCTGGGACGGCGCCTTCCAGCGGCTGGACCGGGTGCTGCACGCCTACCACAAGGTCGCCTTCCGCCCGCTGCGCCGGGCCGCGCTGCGCTCCTGCGCCCGCTGGATCGTGGAGCGGCAGGAGAACGACGGCTGCTGGGGCGGCATCCAGCCACCCGCCGTCTACTCCGTCATCGCCCTCCATCTGCTCGGCTACGACCTCGACCACCCCGTGATGCGCGCCGGTCTGGAGTCGCTGGACCGCTTCGCGGTGTGGCGCGAGGACGGCAGCCGGATGATCGAAGCCTGCCAGTCCCCGGTCTGGGACACCTGCCTGGCCGCCATCGCACTCGCCGACGCCGGTCTCGCCCCGGACCACCCGGCGCTGGTCAAGGCCGCCGACTGGATGCTGACCGAGCAGATCGACCGGCCCGGCGACTGGTCGGTCCGGCGGCCCGGGCTGCCCTCCGGCGGCTGGGCGTTCGAATTCCACAACGACAACTACCCCGACATCGACGACACCGCCGAGGTCATCCTGGCGCTGCGCCGGGTCGACCACCCCGAGCCCGAGCGGATCGAGGCGGCCGTGCGGCGGGCCATGCGCTGGACCCTGGGCATGCAGTCGAAGAACGGGGCGTGGGGCGCGTTCGACGTCGACAACACCAGCCCGCTCCCCAACAAGCTGCCGTTCTGCGACTTCGGTGAGGTCATCGACCCGCCGTCGGCCGATGTCACCGCGCATGTCGTGGAGATGCTGGCGCACGAGGGGCGGACGTACGACGCCCGCACCCGGCGCGGTATCTCCTGGCTGCTGTCCGAGCAGGAGCCGAGCGGCGCCTGGTTCGGCCGCTGGGGCACCAACTACGTCTACGGCACCGGCTCGGTCGTCCCCGCGCTGATCGCCGCGGGCGTCCCCGCCTCCCATCCGGCGGTCCGCCGGGCCGTCCGCTGGCTGGAGAGCGTCCAGAACGAGGACGGCGGCTGGGGCGAGGACCAGCGCTCCTACCTCGACGCCGAGTGGATGGGCCGGGGCGCCTCCACCGCGTCGCAGACGGCGTGGGCGCTGCTCGCGCTGCTGGCGGCGGGGGAGCGGGACGGCGCGGCGGTCGAGCGCGGGATCACCTGGCTCACCCGGACCCAGCGGCAGGACGGCTCCTGGGACGAGCCGTACTTCACCGGCACCGGCTTCCCCTGGGACTTCTCCATCAACTACCACCTGTACCGGCAGGTGTTCCCGGTCACGGCACTGGGCCGGTATGTCCACGGCGAGCCCACCGGGGCGCGACCGCGGAGCAGTTGATGTCCGCCGACCCGGCCACGGAGGCCGGCGGTGCGGCGCTGCTGATCGCCTGTGCGCTCGGCATCGAGCGGTTCGCCCTGCGCGGCGCCGACCTCGGCGCCGCCGCCGGGGCCGTGACCGTGCTGCGCACGGGCATGGGGCCGCAGTCGGCCGAGCGCGCCGTGACCCGGGCGCTGACCGGGAGGTCCTCCGGTGGGCCCGGTGAGCGGCGGACCGGGCCCGAGGGGCGGCGAACCGGGCCCGGTGGGCGGCGGACCGCCGTCGTCGCCACCGGCTTCTGCGCCGGGCTGGCCCCCGGGATGCACCCGGGGGACATCGTTGTCGCCGACGAGACCCGCGATCCGGCGGGCCGCACCGTGTGCACCGGCACCCGGATCCTCGCCGACGCCCTGTCACATCCCCTCCCCGGCGGCCCCCGCCGGGCCGTCCACATCGGCCCGGTCGTGGGCTCGGACCATGTGGTGCGCGGCGCGGAGCGGGCCGCGCTGCACAGCACCGGCGCCATCGCGGTGGACATGGAGTCCGCCGCGACCCTGCGCACCGCCGTCGGCCACGGCGTCCGTCCGGTTGCGGCCGTCCGGGTGGTCGTGGACGCTCCTGAACATGAACTCGTCCGTATCGGCACGCTACGCGGTGGAATATCGGCTTTCCGAATCCTTCGGACCGTTCTTCCCGCTTTCTTTCACTGGCACCGTTCTTCGCTGCTCCCAGGAGGTGAGCTAGATGGCCATGCCTCTCCGCCAGACCATCCGGGTCGCGACGTATCTCTTTGAACAGAAAATGATCAAGCGGCGGGACAAGTTCCCGTTGATCGTCGAGCTCGAGCCGCTCTTCGCGTGCAATCTCAAGTGCGAGGGCTGCGGGAAGATCCAGCATCCTGCCGGGGTGCTCAAGCAGCGCATGCCCGTCGCCCAGGCGGTGGGCGCGGTGCTGGAGTCGGGTGCGCCGATGGTGTCCATCGCGGGCGGCGAACCCCTGATGCACCCGCAGATCGACGAGATCGCACGGCAGCTGGTGGCGCGGAAGAAGTACGTCTTCCTCTGCACCAACGCGATGCTGTTGCGGAAGAAGATGCACCTGTTCAAGCCCTCCCCGTACTTCGCCTTCGCGGTGCACATCGACGGGCTGCGGGAGCGGCATGACGAATCGGTGGCGAAGGAGGGGGTGTTCGACGAGGCGGTGGAGGCCATCAAGGAGGCCAAGCGGCGCGGCTTCCGGGTCACCACCAATTCCACGTTCTTCAATACCGACACCCCGCAGACCGTCATCGACGTGCTCGACTTCCTCAATGACGAGCTCGAGGTGGACGAGATGATGATCTCGCCCGCCTACGCGTACGAGAAGGCACCCGACCAGGAGCACTTCCTGGGCGTCGAGCAGACCCGGGAGCTGTTCCGCAAGGCGTTCGCCGGGGGCAACCGACGTCGCTGGCGGCTCAACCACAGCCCGCTCTTCCTCGACTTCCTCGAGGGCAAGACGGACTTCCCGTGCACCGCCTGGGGCATCCCCAACTACTCCCTCTTCGGCTGGCAGCGCCCCTGCTACCTGATGAGCGACGGCTATGTCCCGACCTACCGCCAACTGGTGGAGGAGACCGACTGGGACGCTTACGGCCGCGGCAAGGATCCGCGCTGCGACAACTGCATGGCCCACTGCGGCTATGAGCCCACCGCGGTCCTGGCGACCATGGGCTCCCTCAAGGAGTCGCTGCGCGCCGCCCGGGAGACCGCCGCCGGAAGCCATGGGTGACGGGATGAGCGCGGCGGAACCGGACCGGATGAGCACGGCGGAACCGGTCGCACTCGGCCTGCCCGCCGTGCCGGGCAGGCCCCTCGCACCACGCCGGGTCTCACGCCGCCTCCAGGTCGGGTCGGTGGCGGTGGGTGGCGACGCGCCGATCTCGGTGCAGTCGATGACGACGACGGTGACGGCGGACATCGGTGCGACGTTGCAGCAGATCGCGGAGTTGACGGCGTCGGGGTGCCAGATCGTGCGGGTGGCGTGTCCGTCGCAGGATGACGCGGACGCGTTGCCGGTGATCGCGAAGAAGTCGCAGATTCCGGTGATCGCCGACATTCATTTCCAGCCGAAGTACGTGTTCGCGGCGATTGATGCCGGGTGTGCGGCGGTGCGGGTGAATCCGGGGAACATCCGGCAGTTCGACGACAAGGTCAAGGAGATCGCGAAGGCGGCGTCGGACGCGGGTGTGCCGATTCGTATCGGGGTGAACGCGGGGTCGTTGGACAAGCGGTTGCTGGAGAAGTACGGCAAGGCCACGCCGGAGGCGCTGGTGGAGTCGGCGCTGTGGGAGTGTTCGCTGTTCGAGGAGCACGGTTTCCGGGATATCAAGATCTCGGTGAAGCACAACGATCCGGTGGTGATGGTCAACGCCTATCGTCAGTTGGCCGCTCAGTGTGACTATCCGCTGCATCTGGGTGTGACGGAGGCGGGTCCGGCGTTCCAGGGGACGATCAAGTCGGCGGTGGCGTTCGGTGCGCTGTTGAGTGAGGGGATCGGGGACACGATCCGGGTGTCGCTGTCGGCGCCTCCGGCCGAGGAGGTCAAGGTCGGGATCCAGATTCTGGAGTCGCTGAATCTGCGGCAGCGGCGGCTGGAGATCGTCTCGTGTCCGTCGTGCGGCCGGGCGCAGGTGGATGTGTACAAGCTCGCGGACCAGGTCACGGCCGGTCTGGAGGGCATGGAGGTTCCGCTGCGGGTGGCGGTCATGGGGTGTGTGGTGAACGGTCCGGGTGAGGCGCGGGAAGCGGATCTGGGGGTGGCGTCAGGCAACGGCAAGGGGCAGATCTTCGTCAAGGGCGAGGTCATCAAGACCGTGCCGGAGTCGAAGATCGTGGAGACCCTGATCGACGAGGCCATGAACATCGCGCGGCGCATGGAGGACGAGGGGGTCCCGACGGGTACTCCGGACGTCACTGTGAGCTGATACACCGAGGAGGGGAACCGACCGTGCCGTTGCTGGAGAACATCCGGGGCCCGCACGACCTCAAGGCGCTGACCGGTGAGGAACTGGCCGCGCTCGCCCAGGAGATCAGGGAGTTCCTGATCGACGCGGTGGCCAGGACCGGGGGCCATCTGGGACCGAACCTCGGCGTGGTCGAGCTGTCCATAGCCCTGCACCGCGTCTTCGACTCGCCCGCCGATCGCATCCTGTGGGACACCGGCCACCAGTCCTACGTCCACAAACTGCTCACCGGCCGCCAGGACTTCTCCAAGCTCCGCCACAAGGGCGGGCTGTCCGGCTATCCGTCACGGGCCGAATCCGAGCACGACATCATCGAGAACAGCCATGCCTCCACCGTGCTGGGCTGGGCCGACGGCCTCGCCAAGGCCAATGAGGTGCACGGCCGCACCGACCATGTGGTGGCCGTCATCGGGGACGGGGCGCTGACCGGCGGTATGGCCTGGGAAGCGCTCAACAACATCGCCGCCGCCCCGGACCGGCCGCTGGTCATCGTCGTCAACGACAACGAGCGCTCCTACTCGCCGACCATCGGCGGGCTCGCCAACCACCTCGCCACCCTGCGCACCACCGACGGCTACGAGCGCTTCCTGGCCTGGGGCAAGGACGTGCTGCAGCGCACCCCCGTGGTCGGCCAGCCGCTGTACGGATCGCTGCACGGCGCCAAGAAGGGCTTCAAGGACGCCTTCGCGCCGCAGGGCATGTTCGAGGACCTGGGGCTGAAGTACGTCGGCCCCATCGACGGGCATGACACCGAGGCGGTCGAGTCGGCCCTGCGCCGCGCCAAGCGGTTCCACGGCCCGGTCCTCGTCCACTGCCTCACCGAGAAGGGGCGGGGCTACCGGCCCGCGCTGGAGGACGAGGCGGATCGTTTCCACACCGTGGCCGCGATGGACCCGCTCACCTGCGCGCCCCTGACCCCCTCCGGCGGCCGCTCGTGGACCTCGGTGTTCGGCGAGGAGATGGTGCGGATCGGCGCCGAGCGGCCCGATGTGGTCGCCCTCACCGCCGCGATGCTGCACCCCGTGGGCCTCGCCGGCTTCGCCGAGGCGTATCCCGAGCGGGTGTGGGACGTGGGCATCGCCGAGCAGCACGCGGCGGTCTCGGCGGCCGGGCTCGCCACCGGCGGGCTCCACCCGGTCCTCGCCGTCTACGCCACCTTCCTCAACCGCGCCTTCGACCAGCTGCTCATGGATGTCGCCCTGCACCGATGCGGGGTGACCTTCGTCCTGGACCGGGCCGGTGTCACTGGCACCGACGGGCCGAGCCACAACGGCATGTGGGACATGTCCGTGCTCCAGGTGGTGCCGGGGCTGCGGATCGCCGCCCCGCGCGACGCCGACCAGCTCCGTGCCCAGCTGCGCGAGGCGATCGACGTGGACGACGCCCCGACCGTCATCCGCTTCCCCAAGGAGTCGGTGGGGGAGCCGATTCCGGCGATCGACCGGGTGGGCGGGATGGACGTCCTGCGCCGGGGCGAGGACGTGCTCCTCGTGGCGGCCGGGGTCATGGCCCCCGTCGCGCTGCGCGCCGCCGAGCTGCTGGCCGGGCGCGGCATCGGCTGCACGGTGGTGGATCCGCGCTGGGTCAAGCCCGTCGACCCCGAGCTGCCCGGACTCGCGGCGCGCCACCGGCTGGTGGCGGTCGTGGAGGACAATGTGCGCACCGGCGGAGTGGGCGCGGCGGTCGCCCAGACCCTGCGGGACACCGAAGTCGACCTGCCGGTGCGGACGTTCGGCATCCCCGAGGCGTTCCTGGCCCATGCCAAGCGCGGTGAGGTGCTCGCCGACATCGGGCTCACCCCCGCCGAGATCGCGGGCCGGATCGGGGCGGCCCTGACCCGTGTCGAGGCGGCCCACCCGGAGCGGGCGAGCGCCGCTGCCGGGGCCCGTACCGCCGCCAAGGAGAGCCAGGCATGACAGCAGCCGAGCAGCAGCAGCGGCGTTCGGGCTTCGACCTCGGGAAGCTGCTGGCCGAGCGCGCGTCGGAGCGGTACGACCTGCACACCCGGCACCTGAACCACCAGTTGCCCCGGATGCTGCGCACCATCGGGTTCGACAAGGTCTACGAGCGGGCCGAGGGCGCGTACTTCTGGGACGACGAGGGCCAGGACTACCTCGACATGCTCGCCGGTTTCGGGGTGATGGGCCTGGGCCGCCACCACCCCGTGGTCCGCAAGGCGCTGCACGACGTCCTGGACGCCGACCTGGCCGATCTGACCCGCTTCGACTGCCAGCCGCTGCCCGGTCTGCTGGCCGAGCGGCTGCTGACCCACGCCCCCCATCTGGACCGGGTCTTCTTCGGCAACAGCGGCACCGAGGCCGTCGAGACGGCCCTGAAGTTCGCCCGCTACGCCACCCGCAAGCCCCGCGTCCTGTACTGCGCCCACGCCTTCCACGGGCTGACCACCGGCTCGCTGTCGGTCAACGGGGAGGACGGCTTCCGCAGGGGGTTCGCCCCGCTGCTGCCCGACACCCCGATCGAGATGGGTGACCTCGACGCGCTGGAGCGGGAGCTGGCGCGCGGGGACGTGGCGGGGTTCGTGGTGGAGCCCATCCAGGGCAAGGGGGTGCACGAGGCCCCGCCCGGCTTTCTGCGCGCCGCGCAGGAGCTGCTCCACCGCCACAAGGCCCTGCTCATCGCGGACGAGGTACAGACCGGACTCGGCCGCACCGGGGACTTCTTCGCCTACCAACACGAGGACGGCGTCGAACCGGATCTGGTCTGCGTGGCCAAGGCCCTCTCCGGAGGCTATGTGCCGGTCGGCGCGACCCTCGGCAAGGACTGGATCTTCAAAAAGGTCTATTCGTCGATGGACCGGGTGCTGGTCCACTCGGCCAGCTTCGGCTCCAACGCCCAGGCCATGGCGGCCGGGCTCGCCGTCCTCGCCGTCATGGAGGACGAGGAGGTCGTGGCCAACGCCCGCCGCACCGGTGAGCTGCTGCGCGACCGCCTCGCCGCGCTGGTGGACCGCTACGAGCTGCTGCACGACGTCCGCGGCCGGGGGCTGATGATCGGCATCGAGTTCGGCAGACCCAGCTCACTGGGGCTGCGCGGCCGGTGGGCGATGCTCCAGGCGGCGCGCAAGGGGCTGTTCGCGCAGATGGTCGTCGTCCCGCTGCTGCGGCGCCATCGCATCCTCACCCAGGTGTCCGGCGACCATCTGGAGGTCATTAAGCTGATCCCGCCGCTGATCATCGGCGAGCGGGAAGTGGACCGTTTCGTCGAGGCGTTCACAGCGGTCATGGACGACGCACACGACGGCGGCGGCCTGATCTGGGACTTCGGCCGGACGCTCGTCAAACAGGCGGTGGCAGGCCGCTGACCGATGGGGGACCCGGCATGATCGACGCGACCGCCGTACGGGCCGTGAACACGATGACGGCGAGGTGGGCGCGGGCGGCCGTGGCGGACGACGGCACGGCCTTCGCCGCCACCGGGGTCTGGCCACTGCTCGCCCTGCTCGCCGGCGGCGCCGACGGCCCGGCCCGTCAGGAGCTGGAGGGCGCGCTGGGCGTCGGCGCGGACGGGGCGACGGCGCTCGGCGGGCGGCTGCTCGGGGCGCTGGACGCCATGGACGGTGTCCACGCGGCCACCGGGCTGTGGACCCGTCAGGACCTGCCGGTCCGGCCCGAGTGGGAGGCCGCGCTGCCCCCGGGCGTACGCTCCACGCTGACCGGGGACGCCGAGCGCGACCGCGAGGAGCTGGACGGCTGGGCGTCCCGGCGCACCCGGGGCGCGATCGCCGAGATGCCGGTGCCGCTCACCCCCGACACCCGGCTGGTGCTGGCCGGAGCGCTCACGGTGGAGACGGCCTGGCTCCAGCCCTTCCAGCCGGGCTGGCTGAGGCCGATGAGCGGACCCTGGCGGGACCGGTCGCTGGCCGGGCTCACCCGCTCCACGGACGACCTCGACGGGGTGCTGCGGGTCGTCCCCGACACCCCGGCCGGTCCGCTCACCCTGTCCGGGGTCGCGGGCGGCAACGGGCTGGATGTGCATCTGGTCCTCGGCGCCGAGGACGCTCCGGGCGGCGAGGTGCTGGAGGCCGGGATCGGCGCGGTGGCCGGGCGGTACGAGGGATGGCCCGGCTCGGCGCTGCCGCCGGGCGAGGCCGGGCCCGGGGTCCGGGTGGGGGAGGTCCCGAGCTGGGATCCCACACCCCGGGCGACGCTCGCCACCCCGCAGTTCACCGTGACGGCGCGGCACGATCTGCTGCGCCGGGCCGCGCTGTTCGGGCTGCGTGCCGCCCAGGACACCACGCGCGGCCACTTCCCGGGGATCAGCCCCGCCGCGCTGGCACTGTCCTCGGCGGAGCAGTCCATGACCGCCTCGTTCAGCGCCGAGGGCTTCCTCGCCGCGGCGGTGACCGCGTTCGCCATGGCGCCCGGTTCGGCGCCGCCGCAGCGGACGGCGAAGCTGATCAGCGTGCGGTACGAGCGGCCGTTCGGCTTCCTGGCCGTGCACCGCGCCACCGGGCTGGTGCTGACGGCGGGCTGGGTCACCGAGCCGGAGGCCGGGGCCGACACCATGTGGTGAGGCCGCGGCCGTTCAGCACCCGAAGCCCCTCAGCCCATGAGCCCTTCCCGTCCGGAGCGGGGCCGTCAGCCCGTGAGCAGCCGTTCCCGGAGCCGGTCGCGCTGCTCGGGGGCGAGGCCGAGCCCCTCGGCGAGATAGCGCTCGGTGCCGCCCCAGGTCTCCTCGATGGTCCTGAAGGCCGCCGCCAGATATTCGGCGCGCGCGTCGAACAGCGGCAGCAGCAGCTCCATGACCTCGGGGGACATGGGGTCGGAGCCGTCCCCCGGAGCGCCCTTGCGCCAGATCTTGTAGCGCCGGTGGGCGGCGGCCGACTCGAGGTAGTCGGCCTCGATGGCCTCCTGGCCGACGCCGAGGGCCAGCAGGGTCACCGCGATGGACAGCCCCGCCCGGTCCTTGCCCGCCGAACAGTGCATCAGCACCGGTGAGCTGTCCTCGGCCATGTCGCGGAGGATCCGGCCGTGCTCGACGAGCCGGGTGGTGATGATGGAACGGTAGGAGCCGATCATGCGCTTCTCGGCCCGGCCCTCGGCGAGCAGCTCGCGCAGGGTGCCCAGATCGCCCTCGCGGACCATCCTCCAGAACCCGGCGCCGTCGGCCGGGTCGGACAGCGGCAGATTGACGTTGCGGACCCCGCGGAGCGTGACGTCCGGGCCCTCCAGCTTGATGTCGGCGGCGTTGCGGAAGTCGAAGACGGTGTGCAGGCCGAGCGAGTCGAGATAGGCCGTGTCCGCCTCGGTGGCATGGGCGAGATGGCCGCTGCGGAACAGCACACCGGGCCGTACGCGGCGGCCGTCGGCAGCCGGCAGTCCACCGAGATCACGGAAATTGCGTACCCCCACCAGCCGGGTTTCGGCCTGGGGGACCTGCGGCGACTGCGACTGCTGCGTCACGGGCTCTCCTTCACCATCGGCCGCCGACGCGGCTCGTCGACGAGGCGGCTGAAGCTGACCATACGACATGGGTGCACCGGGCAATCGGTCTCGTGAGGGTGCGGGCATTGCCGCACCGCCCGCCCTCCCCGATCATGTTGACACCTGTGGAGAATTGGGGAGTGCGATGATCGAAACCGGTGGAAGCGGTCGGCTCTGGGTGCTCTCGGGGCGGCACAGTAGCTATGCCCTGCACCTCACCGACCGTGATGAGCTGCTCCATCTCCACTGGGGGCCGAGGATCGCGGTCGAGGACGCCGAGGCCCTCGCCGCCGAGCCGGGGCCGCCGGACTGGCCGTTCGAATCACCGCTGGACGGGCGCGAGGAGTACCCCGTGGAGGGCGGCCCGCGCTTCGCCCGCCCCGCCCTGTCCGTGCACGCCGGGGGCGTACGCGGCACCGAGTGGCGCTTCGACGGCGGCACCGTCCTCGACCCCGGCACCGGTGAGGAACTGCGGCTGCGCTTCCACGATCCGCTGCCCCACCTCGACATCACCCTCCACTACCGGATGCGGGACGACGGCGATGTCATCGAGCGCTGGACCACCCTCGCCCACACCGGCGCCGCCGGGCGGGAGCCGGTGGAGCTGCTGCGCGCCGACTCCGCCGCCTGGTCGCTCCCGGCGCGCGACCGCTGGCGGCTGTCCCATCTGCACGGCCGCTGGGCCGCCGAGAGCCGGCTCGCCCGCACCGAGCTCACCCCGGGCGAGAAGGTGATCGGCAGCCGCCGGGGTCACACGAGCCATCACCATCTGCCCTGGATCGCCCTGGACGGCGGGGAGGCCACCGAGGAGAGCGGCGAGGTGCACAGCTGCGCGCTCGCCTGGTCCGGGGCCTGGCGGATCGCCGTCCAACTGCTGGGCGACGGCGCCGTCCAGGCGGTCGGCGGAGTCGGCCACGACGACGCGGGCCAGCTGCTCCTCGCGCCCGGCGAGTCCTTCACCACCCCCGTCTTCGCGGGGCTGTGGACCGACGGCGGCTTCGGGGCCGCGAGCCGCGCCTGGCACGCCTGGCAGCTCGCGCATGTGGTCCCCGGCGCCGACCGGTCCCGGCCGGTGCTCTACAACTCCTGGGAGGCCACCGAGTTCGAGGTGAGCGAGGAGCAGCAGCGCTCGCTCGCGCGGCTGGCCGCCGACATGGGCGTCGAGCTGTTCGTCGTGGACGACGGCTGGTTCGGGGCCCGCACCAGCGACCGGGCCGGGCTCGGCGACTGGACGCCCAACCCGGACCGCTTTCCGCACGGGCTGAAGCCGCTGGCCGACGAGGTGCACGCGCTCGGGATGCGGTTCGGCATCTGGGTCGAGCCGGAGATGGTCAACCCCGACAGCGACCTCTACCGCGCCCACCCCGACTGGGTGCAGCACCACCCCGGCCGGGCCCGCACCGAGTTCCGCAACCAGCTCGTGCTCAACCTCGCCCGCCCCGAGGTGCGCGGGTATCTGTGGGAGCGGCTGGACACCCTGCTGAGCGGCGCGCCCATCGACTATGTGAAATGGGACTTCAACCGCTCCTTCTCGGACGCCGGCTGGCCCGGCGACCCCTATCCGCGGCGGCTGTGGATCGACCACGTACGCGGGCTGTACGAGCTGCTGGAGCGGCTGCGCGCCGCCCACCCCGGGGTCGCCTTCGAGTCCTGCTCGGGCGGCGGCGGCCGGATCGACCTCGGCGTCCTGGGCCTGACCGACCAGGTGTGGACCTCGGACAACACCGATCCGCTGGACCGGCTGGCCATCCAGCACGGCTTCGGTCAGCTCCACCCGGCCCGGGTGATGGCCGCCTGGGTCACCGACAGCCCCAACGCCATGGGCAACGCCCGGGTCAGCTCGCTGCGCTTCCGCTTCGTCAGCGCGATGGCCGGGGTGCTGGGCGTCGGCGGCGATCTGACCCGCTGGAGCGAGGCCGAACTCGCCGAGGCCCGCGACTGGGTGGCGCTCTACAAGCGGGTGCGCCCGGTCGTCCAGCACGGTGAGCTGTACCGGCTGCGGCCGCCGGAGGGTGACGGGCTCAGCGCCGTGCAGTACGTCCGGGGCGAGGAGACCGTCGTACTGGCCTGGCTCCAGGCGCAGCACTACGGCCGGCCGCAGCCCCCGCTGCGGCTGCGCGGGCTCGACCCGGCGGCCACGTACCGGGACCTGGAGACCGGGGAGGTGCACCGGGGAGCGGTGCTCGCTCACCGTGGCCTGCGCACCGGGCTGAGCGGCGACCTGGACGCCGCCGTATTCCACCTTCGCCGAAACTGACCAGGTGGGATAGATCACCCCACGTCAAGCCCTGGTTACGGTGGCGTAAGTCACGCCATCGGGTGAATGATGTCCCGACGTGGCAGACGATAAGGAGAGATTCAGCAACGGTTCCATCGGGTCGTACGCAGCCGTCGGCGACAGCTTCACCGAGGGCGTCGGCGACCCCGGCCCTGACGGGGTGTTCGTCGGCTGGGCCGACCGGCTCGCCGTCCTGCTGTCCGACCAACGACCCCACGACGATTTCCGCTACGCCAATCTGGCCGTACGCGGTCGACTCCTTGACCAGATCGTGGCCGAGCAGGTGGCCCGCGCCATCGAACTCGGCCCCGATCTGGTCACCTTCTGCGCGGGTGGCAATGACATCCTGCGCCCGGGCAGCGACCCCGACGATGTGGCCGAGCGCTACGAAGCGGCCGTCGCCGACCTCCGGGCGCGGGTGGGCACGGTGCTGCTGTGCACCGGCTTCGACACCAGAGGGGTACCGGTGCTGCGCCATCTGCGGGGCAAGATCGCCACGTATACGGCGCATGTGCGGGCGATCGCCGACCGCCACGGCTGCCCGGTGCTCGACCTGTGGTCGCTGCGCTCGGTGCAGGACCGCCGGGCCTGGGACGCCGACCGGCTGCACCTGTCGCCGGACGGGCATACCCGGGTCGCGCTGCGGGCCGGTCAGGTGCTCGGCCTCGACGTCCCCGCCGACCCCGATCAGCCCTGGCCCCCGGAGGGGCAGCGCACCGCGGCCGAGGTGCGCCGGGACAACATCCACTGGGCGCGCGAATACCTGGTGCCCTGGATCGGCCGACGGCTGCGCGGAGAGTCCTCGGGTGACCATGTGGAGCCCAAGCGGCCGGATCTGCTGCCGCTGCGGCCCTGAACGATGAACGATCCGTGACCCGAAGCGGTCCCGGAGGAATAGGGGCAGACCCCCGTTGGCGCCCCGAGGCTGACCGCCCGGCGCGCTGTCGCTGCCCCTATTCCCTCGGCACCGCTCGTCCGTCGTGTCGTCGCCGCAGGGCCGCTAGACCGCCAGATAGGCCCAGACAGCGCGGCCCGCGCCGCCCTGGTTCGGCCTGACCCCCCATGCCTCCGACATGGCCTCCACCAGCATCAGCCCGCGGCCGCCCTCCTGGTCCGCGCTCACCGACCGGGCCTCCGGCACCGTGCGCGCACAGCCCTGGTCGGCCACCTCCAGCCGCAGCCGGGTGCCTATGAGCTGGAGTGAGCAGCGAACGTCCTCGCTGGAGGTGTGCCGCACCGCGTTGGTGAAGAGCTCGGAGACGATCAACTCCGCGCTGTCCCGGGTGTCCTGGTCGATGCCCCATGAGCCCAGCCGCCGGACGACATGCCTTCTCGCCTCGGCGGCGGACGTGCTCAGCGCCGGCAGACGAAACACGTCGTGGCGGGGCGGAGCGACCACGGTGCCGCCGCGCCCTAACCGGAGAGCCTCATAGGAAGGAGCCACGCCGACACTATGCTCTGTCACACTCGCGTATGGCAAGGTTCAATCTGTAAATTACAGAATCGCAAGCGCAGGCTGTTCGGAATGCTGAGCCCATGCCAGACTGCTGTGTCGTGAAGGTACTTGGAGGGGGACGGTAGTGGCGGATGCGCGGGCGGGCGGAGCCCCGACCGTCCTGCGAGTCGTGCTCGGCAAACGGCTCCAGGACCTTCGGGAGAAGGCCGGGCTGTCGTTCGAACAGGCCGGGCGCGCCCTGGACGTCACCCATGCCACGATCCGGCGGATGGAGAAGGCCGAGGTCGGCCTGAAGCTCCCGTACGTCGAGAAGCTGCTGCGGACGTACGGCGTCACCGACCCCGAGGAGGTCGAGGGGTTCCTCTCCCTCGCGCGCGAGGCCAACAAGGCCGGCTGGTGGCACCGGTTCCGGGACGTCCTGCCGGAGTGGTTCAACACCTTCGTCAGTCTGGAGGTCGAGGCCAATCTGATCCGGGCCTACGAGCCGCACTACATCCCCGGGTTGCTGCAGACCGAGGACTACGCCCGCGCGGTGCTCCGTGCGGGCATGCCGCATGCGCCCGAGTCGGAGATCGAGCGCAACGTAGCCCTCCGCATGGAGCGCCAGGCGCTGCTCACCCGGGACAACCCGCCGATGCTCTGGGTGGTCATGGACGAGACGGTGGTGCGCCGCCCCATCGGCGGCGCCGAGACCATGCGTGCCCAGATCGCGCGGCTCATCGAGGAGGCCGAGGCCCCTCATATCCGGCTACAGGTCATGCCGTTCGACGCCGGTCCGCACCCGGCGATGTACGGCCCCTTCCATATCTTCCGGTTCCCGATCCCGGAGCTGCCCGATATCGCGTACACGGAGACGCTCGTCAGCGGCTCCTACTTCGACCAGCGCGATGACGTATCGGCGTTCCTGGAGGCCCTGGACCGGATGTGCGCGCAGGCCGCGCCTGCACAGACGACTCAGGCGATTCTGAGTCGCATTCGCAAGGAGATCTGAACGATGGATCGCATATGCGGGAATCGCGTCTACAGCGGGATGCCGGCGAGGGACCTCGGCAGCGAGGGCTGGCACAAGCCGTGGAGCGGTGGCAATGGGGGAAGCTGCGTCGAGGCGATGAGACTGACGGACGGGCGGGTGGCGCTGCGCCAGTCGACCGATCCGGACGGACCGGCCCTGATCTACACGCATCTGGAGATGAAACGCTTCATACAGAGCGCGAAGGCCGGGGACGCGGACTTTCTGTTTCTGTGACGTCCTCCGGGACGTCGGGTTCTGTGACGCTCATCGTGCCCAGGGGGATCGAGGGGGAAACAGTGTGACCGACCGACCATGAAGTGACCGGCGGGGGCGGCGCCGGGACGCGTTCCAGCACACCGCCCGCGAACACGTCGTACAGCGGAAGCGACTCCAGGTGCACATAGCCGATGTGGCAGTCGCAGACGGCCAGCGGACACCGGCGGGGCCGTAGCGCCGCACGGTACGACCCGTCGTAGAGATTGCCCAGTTCCGCAGGGACGAAATGGCAGCGGCGCACCGTGCCGTCGCCGTCCACCGAGATCACCGAGGCGCCGGTCCGGCATGGCAGACCGGCGCTTCGGTGCGGATGGCGGCTGTAGCCGAAGAGCGGGTCCAGCGCGGTCCACTCGGCCGCCTCGGCGTCGGTGTAGGTATGGCCCTCGGCCGCGTTCACCCACAGATACACCCGCTCGGGCAGGTCGGCGCGCAGTCTGCGGGCCTGGTCCAGATGGGCGGGCAGCCCCACGATGCCGACGCTGTGGCGCACCCCGCGCGCGGCCAGCTCCCGGCACTTGGCGAGGAACCGGTCGTACGGCGTCTGGTCCGGGTGGTAGGTGCACCACAGGGCGAGGGCGGCGGGGTCGGCCTCGGCCGTCCAGCCGGTCCGGCAGCTCAGATTGGTCTGGATGGCGACCCGCGCGACGTGCGGCAGATGGCTGAGCTCGATGAGCGCCCGGCGGTACCAGGAGCGCACCAGCCCCTCGCCCCACGGGGTGAACAGCACCGACAGCCGGTCGCCGGTCTGCTCCGCCGCCCAGGCCGTGAACCGCTCCAGCGCGGCGCGGTCGGCACGCAGCCGCTCTGGGCTGTCCCGGCGCTTGGCGAACGGGCAGTACGGACAGTCGTAGTCGCACGAGGCGAGCGGACCCCGGTACAGAATGGTCAAGTCCATGCCCGCGCCCCTCACTTCAAGTCGTAGGCGGCCATGGCGGCGCGCACGGCGGGCGAGAACAGCTCGGGGCCGAGCGCGTCGGAGTGTGCCAGCCCCTCGGGGGACAGCCGCAGCCGTCCGGGGGCCGCGTCCGGGTCCAGCCAGCCGCGGGCCGAGAACCGGGCCAGCTCGGCGGGGAAGTCCTCGGCGGGATCGGTGCCGAACCGGGCCCGGTACTCCGCCGCCTCCATCCCCTCGGCCTGGAGGACGGACTGCAGCAGATGGCGCCGGCGGGCCTCGTCGCCGGTCATCCACCGGCCGTGCTCGGCG
This sequence comes from Streptomyces yongxingensis, assembly GCF_055597465.1. Taxonomy (NCBI): domain Bacteria; kingdom Bacillati; phylum Actinomycetota; class Actinomycetes; order Kitasatosporales; family Streptomycetaceae; genus Streptomyces; species Streptomyces yongxingensis. Next base: position 2,725,314 of record NZ_CM145717.1, on the reverse strand, counting down.
CGCGCGAAGTCGGCCGCGGGCCGGGAGACGTAGTCGTCGACGATGCCGCGGATCTCCCGCATGTCGACCGCGTAGTCGAACGAGTAGTGCAGGGCGGAGGTGTAGGAGCGGGCGCCGCAGCCGAGGCCGACCATGCCGTCCGTCTGGCAGGCGTGGTCCTCCCCGCCGGTGGCGGGCGCGCCCGGGGCGCGGAACATCCGCATCGAGACCTGCTCATAGCCGTGGGCGAGCAGATGGTCGCGGCCCGCGCGGTACAGCCGCAGCCGCCGCTCGTCCCACTCCCGGTCCCACTCCGCCTCCGGCTCCCTGGCCTCCTTGCGGCCGAGCCCGGTCAGCGGGCGGACATAGAGGGGGTAGAGATACAGCTCCTCCGGGCGCCAGGCCAGGGCGGCGTCCAGGGAATGGCGCCAGCTCTCCTCGGTCTGACCGTCGATGCCGTAGATCAGATCGATGTTGAGCACCGGAATGCCCGCCTCCCGGATCCGGCTCAGCGCCGCCTCCACATCGGCCCGGCGCTGCGGCCGCACCGCCGAGCGCGCCTCCGCCTCGACGAAGCTCTGCACCCCCAGGCTCAGCCGGGTGGTGCCGCGCCCGGCCAGCACCGCGAGCCGGTCGGCCGTGGCGGTGGCCGGGGACGCCTCGACCGAGAGCGGCACCGCGGCCAGGTCCGCGCCCATCCCCTTCTCGGCGATGTCGCAGAGCCGCTCCAGCTCGGCTGCCTCCAGGAACGTCGGGGTGCCGCCGCCGAACGCCGCGGCGGCGAACCGGGCCTCCTCGCCGAGCGCCTCGCGCACCGCCCCCGCCTGCCGCTCCAGCGCGTCCAGATAGGCGGTCACCAGCCCCTCGGGGGCGCCGATCCGGGTGAAGAGGTTGCAGAAGCCGCAGCGGACCTCGCAGAAGGGGATGTGCAGATACAGCGACAGCGTGTCCTTCGGCTCGGCCGCCCACAGCTCGCGCAGCGCGGGGCGCTCCACGAGCGGCCGGTAGGCGGTCTTGTGCGGATAGGCGTAGACATACGACTGGTAGGGGCGGACGGTGGAGCCGAGCGTGCTGATGTTCATCGGGCCTCGAGGAAGAAGTGGGTGTACGGCACGGTCCAGACGACCTCATGGCCGAGCCGGTGGCCGGTGTAGCCGTCGTCTCCGTACGCGGTGCCGTGGTCGGAGCAGACGATCGCGAAGGCGGGACCGCGGCCGCTCAGGGCGGCCAGCAGCCGGTCGACATGGCGGTCGACGTACTCCAGGGCCGCGGCGTGGGTGGCGCGGGTGTCGCCCGCCTCGCGGGTGGCGCCGGGCAGATGGAACCAGTTGGGCTGGTGCAGCGCCGAGACATTGACGAAGAGGAACAGCCGGCGGGCGGGGTCCAGACCGGCGATCACCTTCTCGGCGCGGTCGATCTGCGCCTCGAAGGAGGTGGGGGAGGTGACGCCGAACTCCGGCTCCCAGTGGCTCTCCTGGAAGTAGCCGGGCAGCACCGAGCCCAGCGGCCCCCGCCGGTTGAAGAAGCCGACCCCGCCGACGCACACCGTGTGGTACCCGGCCGCCGCGAGCCCCGACACCAGATCGGGAGTCTCGAAGACATAGGTGCCCGCCGCGGTGGTCTCGCTGCCCGCGAAGCGGGCCGCGAACAGCCGGCGGTGCGGTCCGGGGGCGGCCGGGGTCGGCAGGAAGCCCGCGAACATCGCCTGGTGGGAGGCGTAGGTGAAGCTGCCGGGGGCGTGCCGCTCGTCCCAGACGCCACCCGGCATCCGGGCGCTGAGGTGCGGCGTCCGCCCGGCGGCCGCCAGTTCGGCCGCCACGTCGTAGCGCAGGGTGTCGAGGGTGAGCAGCAGCAGATCGTGGCTGCCCACCACCTCGTTCATATCGGGCTCAGACAGTGGCATCGTGGTGGGCCTCCTTCCGGACGCGCGGCACGGCGGCGACCTGGGCCGCGTAGGTGTCAAGACCCTCCGCGCCGCTGCCGGGCAGACCGGTCAGCCGGGGCAGCAGATCGCCGAAGGCGTTGACCTCACCGACGGCGAACCGCCGCCACCCCGGGCCGGGCAGCAGATCCACCCCGACGCACAGGGTGCGCGGGAAGCGCTCCGCCGCCCGCTCCGCGGTGCCCAGCACCTCGCTCCAGGCCACCCCGGCCGCCTCCGCCGCCGAGCGGGCGGCGGCCAGATCGCCGCGCACCCCGCCGAGATGGAGATTGGTCATGGGGGAGCGGCTGGTGCGCACCACGGCATGGGTGGCCCGACCGCCCACCACCACGACCCGCAGATCGGCCACCCGCTTGTCCTGGGTGGCCTTGGGCAGCCAGCGCTCGATGTGCAGCCCGTCCGGCGCCAGGGTGTCGATGATCGCGGCGACCTCCGCCTCGCTGTCGTACCGCCGCACCCGCAGCGAGTTGAACAGCCGGCCGTCCTCCGTGCGCTCCACGGAGGTGGTGGCCCGCACCCGGCCGGGGCCCGCCGTCTCCACGGCGAGCACCCCGGACGCGGACGAGCCGTGGGCCAGTTTCACGAAGGCGCGCCGCAGCCCCGAGGTGCCGAGCGCCGCGCGCACATCGTCCCAGCCGCGCACCGGCGGAGCCTGCGGCCCGGAGGTCGGCGAGGGCGGGACCGGGACCCCCGCGCCGTCCAGCACCCCGTGGCACAGCCGCTTGTCGAACAGGACGGCCAGCTCGCCGGGGTCGTTCAGCAGCGTGGCCCCGGCCGTGCGCGCCGCGGCCGCGACGCCCCGGACGGCCTCGGTGAACCGCGCGTACCAGCGGCCGGTGCCCTCGACCCGGGTGGGATCGGAGGCGCCGCGCAGCAGCCACTCCACCTCCTCGTCCTCGCCCGGCGAGTCGATCCGCACGGTCTCGGCGGGCTCGAACGCGGCGCCGTCGGTCAGCACATCGCGCCAGGCCAGCACCCGGGGCGCGGGCAGTCCGGCGGCCACGGCGGCGGCGGTGAACATCTCCACCCGGCGGCCGCCCGGATTGCCGACCACGGCGAAGCGGGGACCTTCCCGGTCGGGTTCTCGGTGTGGCATGGGCATCACTCGGAGACGGCCGTGTAGCGGAACACTTCGCCCTCGTCCTCGTCCTGGTCGCCCTTCTCGGACATCACGACCTTCACCCCGGACGGCTCCAGGGCCTCCCGCAGCCGCTGCTCCATGGGCGCGGAGAAGTAGTTGTGGTCCAGATCGATCCACTTCAGATGGGTGAGCGGCTGGCCGTCGAGCAGCGCCGCCGCGCCCTCGTCGGTGAGGACGCCCATGGACAGGTCGAGGCATTCGAGCTGGGCGACCACGGGGGCCGCCGCCAGGGCGGCGGCGATCTCGTCCTGGATCTCGCTGTTCTGCACGCCCAGGTGGCGCAGGGCGGGGAACCGGCCGCCGCTGAGGATCGGGGCGAGGTCGGCGACGGTGGCCTCGCCCCCGTACTCCTCCACACCGAGCCACATCTCCAGGCGCTCGAGCGCGGGAAGGTCGCTGGCGGCGACGCCGCGCACCACCGCGCCGGGCAGCCCGCCCGTCTCGAAGCGGAGCGTGCGCAGGTTGGCGTGGGCGACGGCGGGGAAGGACAGCCCGTTCCCACCGCGGACGCCCAGCTCGCGCAGGCCGGGGTAGGCGTGGAGGACCGGTGTCACATCGGACTGCTCGATCCAGGAGATCTCCGACTCCTCCGCGGTGATGTCGCCGATGAAGACCGCCTCCAGCGAGGTCAGCCGGTCCTTGGCCATGAGGAGCTGCTCGATGGCGTCGTCGGCGTCGCCCTCGTAGGTCTCGCCCCACATACCGATGATCAGCGCTCGCACCCGTGAGGGGGCCACCGTGGTCAGGAAGCGCTGGAAACGCCCGTCGAAGCCGCCCTCCTCCTCGTCGATATAGGGGTTGTAGGAGATCCGCCAGGCGACGGTGTCCGCCTCGGGAAGTACGACCTCCTGGTCGGGCAGGGGGAAGTCGAAGGCCGGAAGGCCGTGCAGTTCGTCCAGGTGGTCGACCGACATGGGCGGTATCTCCTGATGTGTTCGCGTGGGCGGACCTGATATGGATCTGATTCCGAATGGCGTGCGAAGAGTTGTACCAAGCGCCACCGACAGCCGCCCCGGCGGGCGTTGACGGGGGGGGCGCCCACGGCGCCGCTGCCGGGCCGTGCCGCCGGGCGGCGTTGTCGGTGCCTCCCCCTAACGTCATGACCATCGACCGGCCCCCGCGGTGCGCGGAGGGTCCAACAGGGCTGCGGTGAAAGGGAATTGGCATGTACCGACAGGGCGACGTCCTGATCGTTCCGGTGGCCGCGGAGGCGCTGCCGCAGGGCATCGACGCGCTGCCGCGGCAGCCGAGGGACGGTCGGGGCCGGCTGGTGCTGGCGCTCGGCGAGGTGACCGGGCACGCCCATGCGGTGGTCGGGCCGGGCACGCTGGTGCGCGAATCGGGCCCGTTCGGCGTCTCGTACCTCCATCTCCCCGACGGCGGGCGGGTGGTGCACGAGGAGCACGCCGCGATACCGCTGCCCAAGGGCTGGTACCGCGTGGTGCGCCAGCGGGAGTACGTGCCGGGCGCCGTGCGCGTCGTGGCGGACTGAGAGCGGGGGAGCGGAGCGATGACGACGGCGACGGCGAATGTGATGGCGACAGTGGTGGAGACCGGCATGAGTGGTGTGGACGCGCTCGCGGACGAGGACCGGGCGGCGCGCTGGCGCGCGGTCGCGGCCGCCGCCGGCCCGGCCGACCGCGAGGCGGCCGAGGCGGGCCTCCGCCGCGCCTATGAGCGGGCCGGGCTCACCGCGCCCGAGCGGATCGTCTGGGCCGGTTCCCCGCTGGCGGCCACGGCGGCCGTGATGCTGCTGACCGGGCAGGAGGAGCGGCTGCACCGGGAGGCCGCCGAGCGGGCGGCGGAACTGCTGCGGGCGGCCGGGGTCGAGCCGGTCGCGGGCGGCGTGGGCGCCTCGGTGCGGGAGGCCGTGCGCACCCACCCCTGGGCGCGCGCCAGGCAGCGGCTCCATGACGCACTGGGCCCGGCCGGCTGGGCCGGGCGGTGGGCGCTCGCGGCGGCGCCGCTGTGGGAGGTCACCCGCGCCCTCACCGAGCGCGTCCGCACCGGGATCGTCGAGGCCCTGGCGCCGGACCCGGACTCGGACCGGGGCACGGCCGTCCGGCTCGCCCTGCTGGACGCGGTGCTGGGCCAGCACGACGCGCCCTGGCTGGCCGCCGTGGCGGACGAGGTGGAATCCGACCCGCTGGCCGGTCTCGCCGCGGTCGCCCGCGCGGCCGGCTGGTGGTGGCCGTACGAGAAGGCGGTGATCGTGGCGGAGCGTCCGGCCGAGCTGCACCGCGACGAGGCGGGCCGTCTCGACCGCGGCGACGGTCCCGCGCTCGCCTTCCCCGACGGCTTCGCGCTGTACGCCTGGCGGGGCATGCCGGTGCCCGCGGCCTTCCTCCAGCAGCTCGGCGAGCTGACCCCGGACCGCATCCGCGAGGAGGAGAACGCGGAGCTGCGCCGGGTGATGCTGGAGCACTACGGCTATGAGCGCTATCTCGACGAGTCCGGGGCCCGGCCGGTGCACCGCGACGAGACCGGGGTCCTGTGGCGCATCGAGCTGGCCGGGGACGAGCCGGTGGCGATGGTCGAGGTGGTCAACTCCACGCCGGAGCCGGACGGTACGCACCGCACGTACTGGTTGCGCGTGCCGCCCCGGGTCCGGACCGCCCGCGAGGGCGTCGCCTGGACCTTCGGGGTGGACGCCGACACCTATCGCCCCGAGCGCGAGACCTGATCCCGCGCGTGGCCCCCGGCCTCGAGCGAGGGCCGGTTCCCGGATCCCTACTCGGTTCCCACGCCGGCCAGGATCTTCGCCGTGCCTTCGGGGGCCTCCACCTGGAAGTGGTGGCTGCCCAGGTCGACGAGGACGATGTCGAAGCGGTCCCCGTAGCGGTCGATCGCTTCCTGCGTCACCAGGTCACGTATCGCGAACACGGTGATCGGCTGCTTTGTCTCGCGCAGCGCCGCGTCCATGTCCCAATGCACCAGACCCTCGATGGAACGCAGACCCGCGGGCTGCCGCACCGCGACCATCTTCTCGAAGTACGCATCCTTGAGAGCCGTGCTGGTCCCGGCCGGCGAACCTCCCTCGACGAGGCCCCGCACCGCTCCGGCGAAGTCCTCACGGAACATGTGCAGCATCGCGTCGGTCTGTTCTTCGCTCAGCGCCGGGAACAGGGACAGGTAGTGCAGCGCGTCGAGTGCGACCACATGAGAGACCGTGGCAGGGAGCAGCCGGCCGACTTCGACGGCGACCGCCCCGCCGAGGGAGTGCCCGGCCACGACGCACGTGTCCACCGACTCGGCTTCCAGTACTGCCGCCACGTCGCGGGCGAACTCCTCCATGGTCCAGACGTCCCGCGTCGACCGCGACTCGCCATGCTCGGCGAGGTCGATCGCGAGAACGCGGTAGTCCTCGGGCAGATGGTCGGTCACCGCGTCGAAGTCGCCGCGGTCGCACCCCCAGCCGTGGATGAGAGCCAGAGTCGGCCCTCCGGCGGGACCGCCGGCCGTGTACCGGATCGTCGTGTGGTCCGATCGCCGCACCTCAAGGGTCTTCCTGGGCCTGCTTGTCGTGGTCACGGTGTCTCCTCGTTCCGCATTGTGGAATGCCGTATCGGTTGGTGGATGAAAAGGGCGGTCGCGGGATCCTCTGCCGTTGGGCGGCCCGTCATCCGCACGGGGCCATGACGTCGCGGCGCCGCGCCCGTACCCGGTTCAGGGGCAGGACGAGGACGGAGAAGGCGATCATCGCGATCGCCATCGCGTAGCTCTCGGCGGCGGTCCTCAGCCCCAGGGCGGTGACCGCGATTCCCCCGAGTACGGCGGGCACGCTGTTTCCCAGATAGGCGATGACGTTCGCCAGCGCGAAGACCGCGCTGCGCTCGTGCGGCTCGGCGACCCGGGCGAAGGTGCCGAACGTCGCCAGCACCGACGCACCGAGGGCGAGGCCCGCGACGACGGTGCCGACGGCGGCAAGCCAGGTGAGGTTCTCCGCTATTCCGGCGAGTGATATCAGGGTGCCGAGCCCGAGCAGTGCGGACGAGGGCGTCAGCAGCGAGGACGCGGGCCGGGAGCGGAGCAGGAAGACCGCGAGCGCGCCGGTGCCCGTCAGGAGCGTCACGACGACGCCGCCGACCAGATGGCTGTGCAGCCCCAGCAATTTGGCCGCGACGGACGGGCCGAGCGAGAGGTACATCCCGGCCAGGGCCCAGCCCGCGATCATCGCCGGCACCACCGGGAGGATGTCCGCGCGCAGATGCGCGGGCATGGCGACCCGCGGACGCAGGGATGCGACGGCTCCCGGCCGACGGGGAGACGTCTCCGGCAGGACGGCGACGGCCACCGCCGCCAGCACCATTCCGCCGAACAGCAGTGCGTAGACCAGCCGGGTCGGGGCGGGGCCGAACTCCACCAGCACACCGGAGCCGAGAGCGCCGAGAGTGAGCCCGGTCAGGGGGGACACCGAGGTGACGGTGCCCGCGCGCCCACGGGCGTGCGGCGGTTCGAGGTCGACGAGGGTGGCGCTCAGGGTGGTCGTCGCCGCCCCGGTGGCGATGCCCTGCAGCACCCGGGCGGCGGCCAGGACGACCACGTTCCCGGCGGTGAGGAACAGCGCGAGCGCGACCATCTCCAGGCCGATCGCCGCGGCGAGCACCAGCCGGCGGCCGAGATGGTCCGACAGCGCTCCGACCACGAGCAGCGAGCCCAGCAGGCCGACCACATAGAGGGCGAAGACGAGGGTCAGCACCCACGCCGCGAACTGCCATTGCTGCTGGTAGATCACATAGAGCGGGGACGGTGCGCTGGAGGCGGCCAGGAAGAGGACAAAGGTGGCGGCCACGGAGCGGAATGCACCCTTCCGTGGCATGTGGCGCGGATCGCCGACGGGCGGTGCGGCGGTGACGGCGGATTCAATAGGCATGTACGGCCTCGCAGTGAACTTTGCGTTAGTGGCCTCAAGGTACCACTAACGCACTGATCGCTGCGCTAAAAAAGCAGCGATCAGTGCGATACTGATGGCATGCCCGCTACGACTTCCTCCGTGCCCCGCGCCGGCAGCCGGCCCGGCGGCCGCTCCGCCCGCATCCGCGCGGCCGTCCACCGGGCCGTCAAGGAGTTGCTTACCGACGAGGCCGACGAACTGCTGACGATCCCGGTCGTGGCCGCCCGGGCGGGCGTGCACGCCACCACGGTCTACCGTCGCTGGGGCTCCGTCGGCGACCTGCTCGCCGACGTCGCGACCAGCCGCTTCTCCGGTGGCATCGTGGTGCCGGACACCGGAAGTCTCCGCGGTGACCTGGAACGCTATGCGTCCGACCTCGCCAAGGACCTCAACGACCCGGACACCCTCCCTCTGGTGCGCGCCACCATCGGCGCGGCCGGGGAGCAGGGCGCCGGCGCGTGCACCGGAGAACGTCAGCAGCAGCTCCAGGCCATGCTCGATCGGGAACGCGCCCGGGGTAATTGGGTCCCGACCGTCGAACGCGCCACCGAGGCTCTGCTCGCCCCCCTTTATTACCGGGCCGTCTTCACCGACCAGGCCCCCACTGCCGAATGGGCGCGCACCCTCGTGTCACACCTGCTGCCGGACTGATGAAACCGGCACCACCACGGCCTCGGCGCCTTTCTTCCGGCATCCCGCGATTGTCCGCTCTTCCGGTCATCCCGTGATGTCCGCCCTTTTGCTCGTCCCCGCACAAAGGTTTGGTCTATACCTTGACTGGTATAGACCAAACCGCTTGAGTGTCCCTCAGAGTTCCAGGGCCCCCCACGCGAAGGAGATCGGCCCCATGTGGAGACGACGTGTTCTGGCGCCGCTCGCGGCGACCGCGGCGGTGTGTGCGAGTCTGCTTGTCATGCCCATGGCCTCAGCTTCGGCGGCGGGAACGACCGCCCAGGCGGCCTGCGACTACCCGAACTGGGTGGCGGGCAAGCCGTACGTCACCGGCGACATCGTCCGGTACACCGACGGCAAGTACTACCGCGCGGAGCACGACAACCCGGGCTATGACCCGGTGATCAGCACCTGGTACTGGGAGCCCTACAACTGCGGCGGCGAGGGCCAGAACCCGAGCGGCTTCGTGGTGAGCGAGGCGCAGTTCAACCAGATGTTCCCGAACCGGAACTCGTTCTACACCTACCAGGGCCTGACGGCCGCCCTGAGCGCCTACCCCGGCTTCGCCAACACCGGCAGCGACACCGTCAAGAAGCAGGAGGCGGCCGCCTTCCTGGCCAACGTCAACCACGAGACCGGCGGTCTGGTCCACATCGTGGAGCAGAACACCGCCAACTACCCGCACTACTGCGACTGGAACCAGCCGTACGGCTGCCCCGCGGGCCAGGCGGCGTACTACGGCCGCGGACCGATCCAGCTCAGCTGGAACTTCAACTACAAGGCCGCGGGCGACGCGCTCGGCATCGATCTGCTCGGCAACCCCTGGCTGGTGGAGCGGGACGCCGCGGTGTCCTGGAAGACCGCCCTGTGGTTCTGGAACACCCAGCGCGGGGCCGGCTCGATGACCCCGCACGACGCCATGGTCAACCAGCGCGGCTTCGGCGAGACCATCCGCGCGATCAACGGCAGCCTGGAGTGCAACGGCGGCAACCCCGGCCAGGTGCAGAGCCGAATAGACGCCTACCAGCGGTTCGTTCAGATACTCGGCACCACCCCCGGCTCCAACCTGAGCTGCTGACCGGCCGCCGATGACCGGCGCCGAGCGGCCGTCCGGTCGGAAGCGAGGAAATTGGGGTGCGCCGCTCCGCCGCCACGCGCCAGCCTGGTGCACATGGCGTGGACGGTGACGTACGACCTCGAGGAGTTCCGGGCCGCGGCGGGTGGCTTCCTGCGCGCTCACCCGGCCCGGAACACCACTTTGCTCACGGTGCTCACTTCCCTCACGGTGGCGGGAAGCGGCAGATACGGCGCCGAGCCGCCGGTCTACGGCTGGTGGACCGGAGGGGATGGGGCGGTGGAGGGCGCGTTCCTGTGCACCCCGCCATACCCCCCGCTGCTTTCCGCCCTCTCCGGCGAGGCGGCCCGGGCCCTCGCCCGCACCCTCGCCCGGGACGGCGAGCTGAAGGTCACCGGAGTGAACGCGGGGCGCGAGACCGCCGAGACCTTCGCCACCGCCTGGAAGGACTTCACCGGTGCGGTGAGCAGCGTCGAGCAGACCCACCGGCTCTATCGTCTCGATGACCTCACCCCGCCCGATCCCGCCCCGCCGGGGCGGCCCCGGACCGCCACCACCGCCGACCGGGACCTGCTGATCACCTGGTACGAGGGGTTCGCCCGCGAGACCGATGCGCTGAGGGGCGATGTCACCGCGCAGGTGGACGACAAGCTCGGCCATGACGGGATCACGGTGTGGGAGCTCGACGGCCGGCCGGTGGCCTGCGCCGGGATCAGCCGTACGGTCGCCGACATGGCCCGGGTCGCCCTGGTCTACACCCCGCCCGAGCTGCGCGGACGCGGTTACGCGGGCGCCGCCACGGCCGCCGTGAGCGGGGCCGCGCGGGCCGCCGGGGTGCAGGAGGTCCTGCTCTTCACCGATCTCGACAACCCCACCAGCAACGCCCTCTACCAGCGTCTCGGCTACCACCCGGTGGAGGACCATCTGGTGCTGTCCTTCTCGGCGGCCGAGCGCACCGTCCCCGAGGCCGAGCGCACCGTCCCCGAGGCCGAGCGCACCCTCTCCACGGCCGGGCGCATCGTCTCCGCAGCCGAGCGCACCCTCTCCACGGCCGGGCGCATCGTTCCGGAACAAGGTCACCCCTCGTAAGAGTTGTGTCATTGCAGCCCAACGGCACCGCGCGTTGGAGTGCCCCCGCCCTCTCACCCTGGAGGCCCCGTGACCGGCTCCCATCCGACACGTTCCCGGCTCACCGCCGCCCTGCGCCCCGCCGCCTTCGGAGCGGATCCCGGTGGGGAGCGGATGGAGCGCATCCGGCGGTCGCCGAACTTCGCGAACGGTGTGTTCGTCAACCCGGTGGGGGCCCGTACCGCCCCGTCGGGCTCGATGCTGAAGTTCGCGTCCACCTACTTCCGCAAGGAGGAGCGCGTCCGCCGGGCCCCGGCCGGGACCGTGCCGGTGCACCCCACCACCGTCGCCGATCTGGCCACCCCGCCCGCCTCCGGGCTGCGGCTGACCTGGATGGGGCACTCCAGCGTGCTCGCGGAGATCGACGGGCGGCGGGTGCTGTTCGACCCCGTCTGGGGCCGGCGCTGTTCGCCCTTCTCGATGGTGGGGCCCAAGCGATTGCACCCGGTGCCGGTGCCGCTGCGGGAGCTGGGGCCGGTGGACGCGGTGGTCATCTCCCATGACCACTACGACCATCTGGACATGCCCACGATCCGGGCGCTGGTGCGGAGCCACGCGATGTTCGTCGTCCCGCTCGGGGTCGGCGCCCATCTGGAGCGCTGGGGCGTCCCGGCCGAGCGGATGACCGAGCTGGACTGGCACGAGTCCACCGAGGTCGCCGGGCTCACGCTCACCGCCACCCCCGCCCGCCACTTCTGCGGGCGCGGGCTGCGCAACACCCAGCACACGCTGTGGGCCTCCTGGGTGGTGGCCGGTTCCGGGCGCCGGATCTACCACAGCGGGGACACCGGCTACTTCCCCGGTTTCGCGGAGATCGGCGCGGCGTACGGGCCGTTCGACGCGACCATGATCCAGGTCGGTGCCTACTCCGATCACTGGCCTGACATCCACATGACCCCCGAGGAGGGCATGCGGGCCCATCTCGATCTCCAGGGCGGCGACCCGGCGCAGGGGATCATGATGCCGATCCACTGGGGCACCTTCAACCTCGCCCCGCATCCGTGGGAGGAGCCCGCCGAGGGCACGGTGACGGCGGCGAAGGAGGCCGGGGCGACCGTGGTGGTTCCGCGTCCTGGCCAGCCGTTCGAGCCGGAGCACGGGCTGCCGCTGGAGCCGTGGTGGCGGGCGATCGCGGCACGGCCGGTGACGGAGGTGCCGGCCGCGGCCGAGGGCGCTGCCGAGCCGGCCGTTCCCGCCGGACCGTCCGGCGCCGGGGCGTCCGGGGCGACCGGGAAGCGCCCCGGGGCGACCGGCGGCGCGGACCCCGCGATGCCCATCCCCCAGCCGTAACACGGGAGTTGGCGCCGCCTCCCGAGGCGGTACGACACGGGTCGCTTCTTTGTCGAATGGCGCTGAATGGCGTCGAAACCCTTGTGGTGGACACGACGCGCTCGCTTGAATGGTTAGGAAAGGTTCCTAACGGATCGTCTCAGGGCCCGGGGCTGTCCCGGTGTGCCCTGGGGCGGCCGCGCGCACTTCCCCCACAGTCGACAAGGAACGGAGTCCCCATGTCCCCCGTGCACAGGAGGATCGGCCTCGCGGCCGTGGCCGTCGCGGTACCGGCCGCGCTCGTCTTCACCGGCGTCGGAGTCGGGCAGGCGTCCGACCACCTGCCGTCCTCGTCGGACGCGCGCCACACGCACTCGGCGCACAAGGCCGCGGCGGCGAGCGGCCTGGACGAGCCGGCGAAGAAGGAGATCGCCATGAAGCTGGTCTCCAGCGCCGAGAACTCCTCGCTCGACTGGCGCGCCCAGTTCAAGTACATCGAGGACATAGGCGACGGCCGCGGCTACACCGCGGGCATCATCGGATTCTGCTCCGGCACCGGCGACATGCTGGAACTCGTCGAGTACTACACCCAGCAGAAGCCCGGCAACGTCCTGGCCAAGTACCTCCCCGCGCTGCGCGAGGTCAATGGCGGCGATTCCCACGACGGCCTGGACCCGAACTTCACCAAGGACTGGAAGAAGGCCGCCGCCGACAAGGCGTTCCAGGACGCCCAGGAGCACGAGCGCGACCGCGTGTACTTCAACCCGGCCGTCAAGCAGGGCAAGGGCGACGGCCTGGGCGCGCTCGGCCAGTTCATCTACTACGACGCGATCGTGATGCACGGCCCCGGCGACAGCAAGTACAGCTTCGGCGGCATCCGTAAGACCGCCCTGTCCAAGGCCAAGTCCCCGGCGCAGGGCGGCAATGAGACCACCTACCTCAACGCCTTCCTCGACGCCCGTAAGGAGGCCATGAAGAGCGAGGAGGCGCACAGCGACACCAGCCGGGTCGACACCGAGCAGCGGAAGTTCCTCAACGAGAAGAACTTCGACCTGACGCCCCCGCTGAAGTGGAAGGTCTACGGCGACCCGTACGAGATCACCTCCTGACCGCCGCGCCGGTCCCCGCTTGCTAAGCGGGACACTGTCCCATATCTTCAATCGGGACAGTGTCCCGTTTGTTTGCGCGTGGATGGAGAGCAGAGCCATGTCGACATATCTGCTGGTGCACGGTGCCTGGCACAGTGGGCAGTGCTGGGAGCGGGTGGTCCCGCGGCTGGCGGCGGCCGGGCATCGGGTGCTGGCGCCGACGCTGACCGGCTACGGCGACACGGTGCACCTGGCGGGCCCGGAGGTGGGGCTGGATACGCATGTCGACGACATCGTCGGGCTGATCGCCGAGGAAGACCTCACCGATGTCGTGCTCGTCGGGCACAGCTACGCCGGGCTGGTCATCTCGTCCGCCGCCAACCGGGTCCCGGAGCGGATCGCGCAGCTGGTCTATCTCGACGCCATGGTCCCGGAGGACGGCGAGAGCGCGGTCGATGTCATGCCCTTCACCCAGGCCATGATCGACCAGGCCCTGACGTCCGAGAGCGGCTGGCGGATACCACCCATGGCCGGGATGGAGCCGTCCTCGGGTCTGTTCGGGGTCACCGAACCGGCGGATGTGGAGTGGCTGCGGTCGATGCTGTCGGATCAGCCGGTGCGCTGCCTCCAGCAGCCGGTCCGGCTGGACAACCCGGCCGTGAACGCGATCCCGCGGACCCACATCCACTGCGTCGCCAATGTGCCGGAAGGCATCACCCGGCGACCCGTCCCCGCTGTCCAGCCCAACGGCAGCCCGTCACAGGTGTGGGAGTTGGAGACCGGTCACGACTGCATGATCACCATGCCCGCCGAACTCACCGAACTGCTGCTCAAGCTCGGCTGAGCCGGTCCCTCTCGGCTTCTCAGCCCGAAGCCGCCTCCACCAGGGCGCGCATGACGCGTACGTCGTCGCCCGCCTCCGGATGCCACTGCACGCCCAGTACGAACGCCTCCGCGTGCGGCAGCTCCACCGCCTCCACCGTTCCGTCGTCCGTGGCGTGGGCCGAGGGGGTCAGGCCCTTGCCCAGGTGGGCCACGGACTGGTGGTGGAAGGTGGGGACGGACACCGGCTCCGGGAGGATCCCGGCGAGGAGCGTGCCCGGGACCGGCTTCACCTCGTGGTGGTCGAAGACGCCGGGCGCGCCCGCGTGGCCGTCCAGGTGCTGGACCAGGGTGCCGCCGAGGGAGACGTTCAGGAGCTGGTGGCCGCGGCAGATGCCCAGCAGGGGAGTGCCCGAGGCCAGGGCCGCGTCGATCAGCGCCAGCTCCCAGGCGTCCCGCTCCCGCGCGGGCGGCCCGGTGCGCGGCTCCACCTCGGCCCCGTACCGCACCGGTTCCACATCCGGGCCGCCGGAGATGACGAGCCCGTCGAGGCGGGCGACGACGCACGCGGCGGCGGCCGGGTCCTCGTCCGGCGGCAGCATCGCGGCCAGGCCGCCCGCGCGCTGGACGAGCAGGTGGTAGCCCGAGGGCAGCAGCGCGGCGGGGAGGTTCCACACGCCCCAGCTCGCCGAGGGTTCGAGATAGGTGCTGACGCCGATCAGGGGCTTGGACACCGGGGACTCCGATCTTCGTGGATCTGCTCGGTCGCGGGACGGTTCTCGGTCGCGGGGCCGTTCTCCGTCGCGGGACGGTTCTCCGCCGTGGGAATGGTCTCAGTCGCGGGACAGTTCCGCCTCGGCCTCCGCCAGCGCCGCGAACTCCTCCTCCGGCGCGGCCGCGACCAGGCGGTGGCGGCTGTAGAAGGCGAAGTAGGCCAGCGCCACCGCGTAGACGCCGAGCGCGATGAAGGCGGCGTCCTTGTCCACCAGGAAGGTGGCCACCAGCGCGGAGCAGGCCAGGACGAAGGCGAGGGACGACGTCACCGTGCCGCCGGGGGTGCGGTAAGGACGCTCCAGGCCCGGTTCGCGGCGGCGCAGGACGATGTGGGAGAGCGACATCAGGGCGTACGAGATGGTGGCGCCGAAGACCGCGGTGTTGAGCATCCGGGCGCCGTCGCCGGTCCACGCCGCGAGGGCGAAGCCGATGGCGCCCGGGACCAGCAGGCCCAGGAAGGGGGCCTTGCGCCTGCTGGTCAGCGAGAGGAAGCGGGGCAGATAGCCGGCCCGGGAGAGCGCGAACAACTGGCGCGAACCGGCGAAGATCAGCGAGAAGAAGGAGGCCACGAGCCCGGCGAGGCCCGCGTAGTTGACGACGCGGGACAGCACCGTGGCCTTGCCGTCCGGCTGCAGCGCCTCGACCAGCGGGTTGCCCGCGTCCTGCACGGCGCTCGGGCCGCGCGCCCCCGTCGCCGCGAGGAAGGTGAGCAGGGCGAGGAGCAGGAGGATGCCCATGGACCAGGCCATGGCCTTCGGCAGCGTACGGGCCGGGTCCCGGGTCTCCTCGGCCGCCAGCGGCACCCCCTCCACCCCCAGGAAGAACCACATGCCGAAGGGGAACGCCGACCAGATGCCGAGCAGCCCGAACGGCAGCCAGGAGCTCGCCCCGAAGGAGGAGTGGTCCGCCGGGATGTCGTTGAGCGAGCCCGCGTCGAAGTCGGCGAGGGCGCCCACCGCGAAGATCAGCAGCGCGGCGACGGCGATGGCGGTCACGACCAGGCTGAACCGCAGGGCCTCGCCCACGCCCCACAGATGGATGCCGATGAAGATGACGAAACACGCCAGATAGACCGGCCAGCCGGACTCCAGGCCGAAGAGCCCGAGCGACTCGACGTAGTCGCCGATGAAGATGGAGATGGCGGCGGGCGCCAGGACGTACTCGATGAGGATCGCCGTGCCGGTGAGGAAGCCGCCCCAGGGGCCGAGGGCGCGCCGGGCGAAACCGTAGCCGCCGCCCGCGGTGGGGAGGATCGCGGCCAGCTCCGCCAGGGCGAACACCATGCAGGCGTACATCAGGCCCATCAGCAGGGCGGCGATGGCGAGACCGCCGAAGCCGCCCTCCGCCAGGCCGAAGTTCCAGCCCGAGAAGTCGCCGGAGACCACATAGGCGACGCCGAGGCCGGTCAGCAGCAGGGGGCCCGCGCTGCCGCGCCGCAGGGTGCGGCGCTCCAGGTACGCGTCCTCGGGGGAGGGCGCCGGGCCGCCGCCCGGCGGGGCGCCGCCGACGGAGGTGCGGGCGGATTCGGTGCGGGCGGACTCGGTACCGTCGGCCATGGGGGACACTCCTGCTCCACACGAGGGGGCGATGGCAAAGGTGTGGGGCCATACCTTTGCCCTCCGGTCGGCGATGCGCAAGACCTCTGCGTAAAACCGTGGTTAATGACCCCGTGGGCCGGCCGCTCAGACCAGGAAGCCGCGCAGCAGCGCCGCCGTGCCCTCGCAGTGCTCCCGCATCACCTCGCGCGCCCCGTCCGCGTCCCCGTCCAGCACCGCCTCGACCAGCGCCCCGTGCTGGGCCTGGGAGTGCTCGAGGTTCTTCACCAGCAGCGGAATGCAGTCCAGCAGGTCGTTGACGGTCGCGCGGACGGCCGCGTACTGGGCGGCCAGCGACGGTGAGCCCGCCAGCTCCGCGAGCGTGAGGTGGAGCATCGTGTCCAGGCGGCGGTAGTCGGCCAGCGGGGCGTCCCGCGTCGCGTCCAGGGCCGCCCGCAGCCGCCGCGCCTGCCCCGCGTCCAGCCCGTGCGCGGCACACAGCCCCGCCGCGCCCACCTCCAGGACCTCGCGGAACCTCAGGGTGTCCTCGACGTCGACCGCCTCGACCCTCCGCCGCAGCTCGTCCTCGCCGCCGCCCTCGGCGGGCTCGGGCCTGGCCCGGACGAAGGTGCCGCCGTAGCGGCCGCGGCGGCTCTCCACCAGTCCCTGGTCCTGCAGCACCTTCAGCACCTCGCGCAGGGTCACCCGGCTGATCCGCAGCCGGTCGGCCAGCTCCCGCTCGGCCGGGAGCCGGCCGCCGTCGGGGACCAGTCCCAGCCGCAGCACCTGGAGTATCTGCTCCAGCGCCTCCTCGAAGCCGTTCCCCGCGCGCACCGGGCGCAGCACCGGCGCCAGCCGGTCGTCCGCCGCGCTCCCGCGCCCACTCCCGCTCTCGCTCATCGAACCGTCCGCACCTACTTCCCAACCAATGGTCTGCAGTATTACCTTAAGGCCACCCCGCGCCCCCGACCCCTCTCCGCACCCGCCCTCCCCCCCCAGAATTCTCCGACGCAGGAGGCCCCACCGTGGCAGACCGCACGCCCCCGCTCTCGGTCGACGAGCTGACCAGACTGGTCGCCGCCGGGGAGATCGACACCGTCGTCCTGGCCTTCACCGATATGCAGGGAAGGCTCCAGGGCAAGCGGTTCGCCGCCCGCTTCTTCCTCGACGACGTCCTGGAGCACGGCACCGAGGGCTGCAACTACCTCCTCGCCGTCGACACCGAGATGAACACCGTCGACGGCTACGCCATGTCCTCCTGGGAGCGCGGCTACGGCGACTTCGCCATGCACGGCGACACCGCCACCCTGCGCCGCACCCCCTGGAACCCCGGCACCGCCCTCCTCACCGCCGACCTCGCCTGGCACGACGGCAGCCCGGTGGTCGCCTCCCCGCGCCAGATCCTGCGCCGTCAGCTCGACCGGCTCGCCGAGCGCGGCTGGACCGCGTACACCGGCACCGAGCTGGAGTTCATGGTCTTCAGGGACAGCTACGAGCAGGCGTGGAACACCGGCTACCGCGGGCTGACCCCCGCCAACCAGTACAACGTCGACTACTCCGTCCTCGGCACCGGCCGCGTCGAGCCCCTGCTGCGCCGCATCCGCAACGAGATGGGCGCCGCCGGGATGACCGTCGAGTCGGCCAAGGGGGAGTGCAACCTCGGCCAGCACGAGATCGCCTTCCGCTACGCCGACGCCCTGACCACCTGCGACCAGCACGCCGTCTACAAGACCGGCGCCAAGGAGATCGCCGCCCAGGAGGGCATGGCGCTCACCTTCATGGCCAAGTACGACGAGCGCGAGGGCAACTCCTGTCATATCCACCTCTCGCTGCGCGACGAGGCCGGGCACCCCGTGCTCGCCGACGACGACGGCCCGTACGGCATGTCGAAGACCATGCGCCACTTCCTCGCCGGACAGATCGCGGCGATGCGCGACTTCACCCTGCTCTACGCCCCGAACATCAACTCCTACAAGCGGTTCCGCCCCGGCTCCTTCGCGCCCACCGCCGTCGCCTGGGGCCCGGACAACCGCACCTGCGCGCTGCGCGTCATCGGCCACGGCCCCTCCCACCGGCTGGAGAACCGGCTCCCCGGCGGCGACGTCAACCCGTACCTGGCCGTGGCCGGGATGGTGGCCGCCGGGCTCCACGGCGTGGAGCAGGAGCTGGAGCTCCCCGAGGTCTGTACCGGCAACGCCTACACCGGCGACGCCGAACACGTCCCGACCTCGCTGCGCGACGCCGCCGAGCTGTGGCGGAACAGCCCCATAGCGCGGGCCGCCTTCGGCGACGAGGTGGTCGAGCACTACCTCAACATGGCACGCGTCGAGCAGGACGCCTATGACACCGCCGTCACGGACTGGGAGCGCTTCCGGTCCTTCGAGCGCATGTGAGGAACCACCAGGTGAGCAACGAGCACCCGCACCCCGACCACCACCCCCACGAGCACCGGATTCTCAACCCGGCCACCGAGGAGGTCATCGCCACCGTCCCCGCCGCCACCCCGGACGAGGTGGCCGCCGCCGTCGCCCGCGCCACCGAGGCGCAGCGCGGCTGGGCCGCGCTCGCGCCCGCCGACCGCGCCCGGCTGCTGCGCCGCTTCGCCGCCGCCGTGGACGGGCACATCGAGGAGCTGGCCGCCCTCGAGGTCCGCGAGGCGGGCCATCCGATCGGCAACGCCCGCTGGGAGGCGGGCAATGTGCGCGATCTGCTGGACTACGCGGCCGGGGGAGCGGAGCGGCTGAGCGGTGCCCAGATCCCGGTGGCCGACGGTCTGAACGTCACCTTCCATGAGCCGCTCGGCGTGGTCGCGGTCATCGCGCCGTGGAACTTCCCCATGCCGATCGCCGCCTGGGGCACCGCCCCCGCCCTGGCCGCCGGGAACGCCGTGGTCCTCAAACCGGCCGAGACCACCCCGCTCACCGCGCTCCGGCTGGCCGAACTCGCCCTGGAGGCGGGCCTGCCCGAGGGGCTCTTCCAGGTGCTGCCCGGGGCCGGTCCGGTCGCGGGCGCCGCGCTGGTCGAGCACCCCGGCGTCGCCAAGGTCGTCTTCACCGGCTCCACGGCGGTCGGCAAGGAGATCATGGCCAAATGCGCCGCGGGCGTGAAGCGGGTGACCCTCGAACTCGGCGGCAAGAGCCCCAACATCGTCTTCGCCGACGCCGACCTCGAGCGCGCCGCGGCCTCCGCGCCCGGCTCCTTCCTCGACAACACCGGCCAGGACTGCTGCGCCCGCAGCCGCATCCTGGTCCAGGCATCCGTCTACGACCGTTTCATGGAGCTGCTGGAACCCGCCGTGAAGGGCTTCGCGGTCGGCGACCCGGCCGACCCCGCCACCGCCATGGGCCCGCTGATCTCGGCCGCCCAGCGGGAGCGCGTACGGTCCTACGTACCCGAGGACGCGCCCGCCGCCATCCGCGGCGAGGCCCCGAAGGGCAAGGGGTTCTGGTACCCGGCCACCGTGCTGGAGGCCACCGGCCCCGGGGACCGCGCCGCCGTGGAGGAGATCTTCGGCCCCGTCGCCGTCGTCCTCCCCTTCGAGGACGAGGCCGACGCCGTGACGCTGGCCAACGCCACCGACTACGGCCTGTCCGGCTCGATCTGGACCCGGGACGTGGGCCGCGCGGTCCGGGTCTCGCGCGCCGTCGCCGCCGGGAACCTGTCCGTCAACTCGCACAGCAGCGTGCGGTACGCCACCCCCTTCGGCGGCTACAAGCAGTCCGGCCTGGGCCGGGAGCTGGGCCCCGACGCCCTTGCCGCCTTCACCGAGACCAAGAACGTCTTCATCAGCACCGAGGAGCGACTGACGTGACCGAGACCCCCGTGTGCCGCCGTCTGGTGGGCCGTACCGCCGTCATCACCGGAGCGGGCAGCGGCATTGGCCTGGCCACCGCGCGCCGCCTGGCCTCCGAGGGCGCGCAGGTCGTCTGCGCCGATATCGACGAGAGCGCGGGCAAGGCCGCCGCCGACGAGGTCGGCGGGCTGTTCGTGCGGGTGGACGTGGTCGACCCCGAGCAGGTCGAGGCGCTCTTCAAGACCGCCTTCGACACCTACGGTTCGGTGGACATCGCCTTCAACAACGCCGGGATCTCCCCGCCCGACGACGACTCGATCCTCACCACCGGGCTCGACGCCTGGAAGCGGGTCCAGGAGGTCAACCTCACCTCCGTCTATCTGTGCTGCAAGGCCGCGCTGCCGTACATGCGGCGGCAGGGCCGGGGCTCCATCATCAACACCGCCTCCTTCGTGGCCGTGATGGGCGCCGCCACCTCCCAGATCAGCTACACCGCCTCCAAGGGCGGGGTGCTGGCCATGTCCCGCGAACTGGGCGTGCAGTTCGCCCGCGAGGGCATCCGGGTCAACGCGCTGTGCCCGGGGCCGGTCAACACCCCGCTGCTGAAGGAGCTGTTCGCCAAGGACCCGGAGCGGGCCCAGCGGCGGCTGGTGCACGTACCGGTGGGCCGGTTCGCCGAGCCGGAGGAGATCGCCTCCGCCGTGGCCTTCCTGGCCAGCGATGACGCGTCCTTTGTCAACGCCGCCGAGTTCCTCGTGGACGGCGGGATCGCCGGGGCATATGTCACGCCGTTGTAGTCCGGGTGCGTAGTCCTGCCATCCGCGGTGTACGGACCCCACCCCTGGCCATAGGCTGACCGTGTGACCATGAACACGCCTCCCGGCTGGTACCCCGATCCCGGCTACGCAGGTAACGGCCCCGCCATGGAACGGTGGTGGGACGGCTCGGCCTGGACCGAGTACACCCGTGATGCCTCGGGCGCCGCGGACCCGGCCTTCGGCCCGCCGCCGCCCCCCTACCTGCCGGGGCGGCAGGGGGGCCACGGCCACAGCCGGGGCCGCGGGCCGAGGATCGCGGCGCTCTCCGTCGCCGTCGGCGTCGTCGTCGCCGCGATCGTCGGTGGCATCGTGCTGCTGGGCGACGGCGGCGACGGCGGTGGGAACGCCCAGACCGGGCCCGCCCCCAGCACCTCCGCGCCGGACGACGGCGGCGACCCGGCCCCGGACCTGCCCACCCCGGACAACCCCTCGGAGGGGCCCACCGAGAGCCCCAGCGCACCGCCCAGCTACGACCCGGACACCGCCCCGGACCCCGGCAACGGCATCAGCCTGCCGGTGCTCTCCGGCTGGCAGGCGGGGCGCAGCAGCTCCGGCGGCGCGGGCGTCACCACCTCCCGCTACCCCTGCCCGGGCGACCCGTCCACCGACTGTGTGCGCGGCGGCGCCTTCTCCCGGACCGCCGAGGGCTACAAGGCCACCTCCGCCAAGGGCATAGCCAAGGAGGACATCGCGCAGAACGCCGAGGAGTCCTACGGCACCGACGAGGACACCGACCGCAAGGCGTACGGCGGGATCACCTCCCACAAGCAGCTCAAGGCGTCGGCGGTCGAGGTCGCGGGCAAGGAGGGCTATCTGGTCCGCTGGAAGGTGGTGACGAAGAAGGGCGACGACGGCATCGTCCAGTCGGTGGCGTTCCCCTCGCCCACCATGCCGGACACGATGGTCGTGGTGCGCTTCGGGTTCGACGAGAGCGACAAGGCGCCGCCGCTCAGCGACATGGACAAGATCGTCAAGGGCATCGAGGCGCTGGCGGGCGACGGCCGGTCCGTCTAGACGCGTCGCCGTCGCATTTCGGTCGTTGCTCGAAAGATGTCGGTCAGAGAAACGTCCTGCCCTCGCCCCGGTACGTCGGCGCCTCGGCCACCACCCGGTCCCCCTCGATCAGCCGCAGAGTGTCGAACCGCTCGCACAGCTCACCGGCCTTGGCGTGCCGGAACCACACCTTGTCCCCGATCAGCAGATCGTCGGCGGCCGCGCCCAGCAGCGGGGTCTGCACCTCGCCCGGCCCCTCCATCGAGTCGTACGCGAGCCCCTCCGGCAGATACGGCACCGGCAGCCGGTCCCGGCCCGCCGCCCCCGACGCCGGATAGCCGCCGCCGAGCACCGTCACCACGCCCACCCCGGGGCGGCGCACCACCGGCTGGGCGAACAGGGCCGCCGGACGGCCGCGGAACGAGGTGTAGTGGTCGAACAGGCGCGGCTGGTAGAGCCCGGACCCGGCGGCGATCTCGGTCACCGCGTCCTCCGCGGCGGTGTGCTGCACACTGCCCGTACCGCCGCCGTTGACGAACTCCAGGTCCGCCACGGCCCGCACCGCCCGTACGGCCGCGGCCCGGCGCGCCGCGAGCTCCCGGCGCGCCACGGACTGCATCAGCCGGATGGCGCGCGAGCGCAGCGGACTCCCGGGCACCGCGTCGCCCACGCCCGCGACATGCCCCTCGTACGCCATCAGCCCGACCAGCCGGAAGCCGGGGCGGTCGGCGATCGCCCGCGCCAGGGCGGCCAGTTGCTCCGGTTCGCGCAGCGGTGAGCGCAGCGCCCCGACCCGCACCCGCCCGCCGAGCATCCGCAGCGAGGTGTCCAATTCCAGGCAGACCCGGACCTCTTCGGTCCCGGCGCGAACGCTGTCGATCAGATCGAGCTGGGAGAGGTCGTCCACCATGACGGTCACGGCCTCGGCCAGCTTGGGGTCGCCGGTCAGAGTGGCGAAGCCGTCCCGGTCGGCGGAGGGGTAGGCGAGCAGCACGTCGTCGAACCCCTCGCGCGCCAGCCACAGCGACTCCGGGAGCGTGAAGCTCATGATCCCCGCGAAGCCGTCGTGCGCCAGCGCCCGCTCCAACAGCGCGCGGCAGCGCACCGATTTGCTGGCCACGCGGATGGGTTTGCCTCCCGCCCGGCGGACCAGATCCCGGGCGTTGTCGTCGAAGGCTCCCAGGTCGACAATCGCCACGGGCGCTTCGAGATGGGCGGTGGCCCGGTCGTACCGGGCCCGGTCAGCGGCGGCAGCGGACATGGACGCAGCTTGCCAGACCGCTATTACCACTGGGTAGAGGGCGGCCGGTGCGCAGGGCCCCCGGCTGGCCGTAGAGTGTCGCGGACGCCACGACCGGCAGGTCAGCGGCGTGTTGTCCGTATACGGGCCCGCCTGTCCGAAAGGCGGTGTGGTGGCGCGGCGAACCGGACGGAGCCAGGTGAAGCAGGTCTCGACGGGTGCGAGGGGGTGCAGGTGAGCACCGACGCGGAACAGGCGCACTCACCCCACAGCACGCCCCCACCACGCCCCGCACACCCCCCGCGCACGGCGCCCGAACGGCCTTCCGCGCCCCCGCCGCGCCCCGCCAACGCGCCCGGGTTCACCCCGGATCCGGAGACGCCCGTCCTCGGCGTACGGGCGAAGGCCCCGTTCTCCAGGGGCACCGCCGGGGCGCCCGGCACCGGGGTACCTCCGCAGCCCTCGACACCGCCGCGCCCCTCCGCGCCGCCGCGCACCGGGGCATCGCCGGGTACCGGCGTGTCACCGCGCACCGGCGGGCTCTTCGCGGACGTCGGGCCGAGCGGCCGGCGCCGGCCGCCCAGCCGTACGGCGGCCGCCGCCGCGAGCCTCGTCCTCGGCCTCGGGCTGCTCGGCGGGGCGGCGGCCGGTAGCTGGCTGGGCGACGACCCCGGAGCCCCGCCGTCCACCGCCGACACCTACGCCCACGCCCGCTCCGCCTGGCACAGCATCCCCGTGGACGACCTCTTCCCGCGCACCCTGCGCGGGAAGGGCGAGGGCCCCGGCGGCGCCGACCGCGTCTGGACCCGGATAGCCGTCGCCCCGGACAGCAGCTGCGGCGGCGGATTCGATCCGCTGCTCGCCAAGGCGCTGGCCCCGGTGGGCTGCAAACGACTGGTGCGCGCCACGTACACCGACGCCACCAGCACCAGCGTCACCACCGTCGGCGTGCTGATCACCACCTCCGGCCCCGGCGGAATGCGGACGCTGCGGCAGCGCTTCGTCACCGAGAAGCTGGACGAGCGCACCGATCTGATGCCCCGCACATACGCCGCCAAGGGCACCGCCGCGGCCGGCTTCGGCGACGACCAGCGCGCCAGCTGGCGGATCCGGATCCTCACCGAAGCCCCCGCCGTCATCTACACCGTCACCGGCTTCGCCGACGGCCGTGAGGTCACCGACCCGCAGTCGGCGGGCGAGGCGACCCAGCGCGGTGCCACCTCGGCCCCCGCGCAGTCCGGCCTCGGCAACGACGCCCGGGGCATCGCCGACGCGATCGAGGCCGGATTCCGCCGGGCCCTGGCCACGTTCACGGAGACCACGTCATGACCGGGATCGGGCGGCGCCTCGCCGTGGCCCTCGCCGCCGCCGGGCTGACCCTGGTGTCCGCCGCGCCCGGATACGCCGACGGCATACAGGCCCAGGAGTGGGCGCTGGACACCCTCCACGTCCGCGAGGCATGGCAGACCACCAAGGGGTCCGGGATCACCGTCGCCGTCCTCGACACCGGCGTCGACGACGGCCATCCCGACCTCGAAGGCCAGGTGCTGCCGGGGAAGGACCTCATCGGCTTCGGCGCCCGGCGCGGCGAGCGCGCCTGGGCCCGCCACGGCACCGCCATGGCCGGGATCATCGCCGGGCACGGCCACGGCGCCTCCGGCGGCGAGGGCGTGCTGGGCGTCGCGCCCAAGGCGCGGATCCTGCCGGTGCGGGTGATCCTCGAGGACTCCGACCCCGCCCGTAAGAAGGCCCGCTCGACCCGTGGCGGCGCGCTCGCCGCCGGGATCCGCTGGGCGGCCGACCACGGCGCCGACGTCATCAACCTCTCGCTCGGCGACGACAGCGCCTCCGCCCACCCCGAGGCCGCCGAGGACGCCGCCGTGCAGTACGCGCTGCGCAAGGGCGCGGTCGTGGTCGCCTCCGCGGGCAACGGCGGCGAGAAGGGCGACCGGGTCTCCTACCCGGCCGCCTACCCCGGGGTGATCGCCGTGACCGCCGTGGACCGCTACGGCTCCCGCGCCGCCTTCTCCACCCGCCGCTGGTACGCCACCGTCTGCGCACCCGGCGTCGACGTGGTCATCGCCGACCCCGACAAGCGCTACTACGAGGGCTGGGGCACCAGCGCGGCCGCCGCCTTCGTCTCCGGCTCCGTCGCCCTCGTCCGCGCCGCCCACCCCGACCTGAGCCCGCGCCAGATCCGCGGGCTCCTCACCCGGACCGCCCAGGACGTCCCCGAGGGCGGCCGCAGCGACGACCTCGGCGCGGGCCTGGTGAACCCGGCGGCGGCGATCACCGCGGGCGACAAGCTGAAGCCCGAGGCCCAGCGGCCCGCCGTGGCCGCCTCCCCGAACCGCTACTTCGGCAACGGTCCTGGCCACACCCAGGGCGCCCACGACGGCTCCGGCCCCAACCGGATGGCCCTCCTCGCCGGCCTCGCCGGCACGGCCCTGGTCGTCGCCGCGGTATCCCTATGGCGCGGCTCGGGTCCCCTGCGGGTGCCACCGAGGCTGCGCACACTCCTGACGGGAATCCGCACCCGCTGAGGGCGCCTTGGGCGCGGTGATGGCGGATCGGAACGCACTGTGGGGCGTGTCGGTGGCGGGGTTCCGTGCGCGCTGGGTGGCACCCGGCCGCCGGGTCGTCGGCTCGGGGTGCGCCGCGGCTCGGGTGCGCAGCGCGCGGTGCTCGTGGGGACGCGCTGAGTCGGTCGTTGGCCTGGGCCGCGTCGCCGCGATGGTCGGCGGAGGCGGCCCGCTGTGGGCGTCGCTCACGACCTACCGTTCGCGCCGAGCGGAGCCCCGGCCACCCCGGCGTCGGATCGGGTGCGTTGCGGGCGCTGCCCGGGGACCGCGCGCGTTGAGGCACGGCGGCGTGCGGCGGCTCGGGCCGGCCGCTGTGCGGGCCGCCCGCCGGGGCCCGCGGGGTTCCGGGCCCTATCACGCCGGGGCGCGCGGGGCTCCGGGCCGTATCCCGGCGGGGCGGCGGCTCGGGATCGTTCCGGCGTGCGTGCCGCTTACCCTGACGCGTATGCGCGGGCCGTTGCCACGGCCGTCCGAGCCACTCTTTCGACCAGCTCCACGCCGCTGTTCAGGTCCGCGTTGCCCTCGGACAGCACCGCGACCAGAAAGGCCCGCCCGGCCGCCGTGACCTCGCCGACGCTGTTGACGACCCACAGCCCGGTGGTATCGCGGGGCATCCAGCCGTTCTTCAGCCGCGATCCGGGGCCGTCGCCGTCGGCGGCGGCCGAGACGCCCCAGCTCTGGCGGTCGATGACGCGCCCCATGAGCGTTCGCAGATACGTCCGCGCCCGGTCGCTCAACACCGAGCCGTCCGTGAAGATCGCGCGCAGCAGGGTCAGCTGGTCGGCGGCGGTGGTCAGGGTCAGTCCCCAGCGCCCGCCGTCCCCGGTACGGGTCGCGGTCAGGCCGAGCCGCCGGTGCGCCGCGTCGAGCCCGGCCGCCCCGCCGATCGTCCGCAACAGCGCGGTCGCCGCGTCGTTGTCGCTCTGCTCGATCATCACGCCCGCGTACGCGCGCTCCCGGGCGGTCAGCCGTCGCCCCTCGTCCTGCGCCCCGAGCAGCAGCGCCGCGAGGATGCCGACCTTGACGACGCTCGCCGTGGCGTACGCGCCGTCGCCATGGCCCCCGCTCGCTCCCGATCCGGGCTCCAGGACGGCGACCGAGAAGTCCGCGGCGGAGCCCGCGGCCACGGGCGCGAGGGCGTCGGCGAGCACGTCGCTCAGCCCTTTCAGCCCGCCCGCACCGGACAGGGCGGACGGGGCCGGGCCGCCGTCGTTCACGTGGTCCACGTCGTCTCCCTCGCGCCGCCCCCGCCGCAGGGTGGGGGTGCGGGGGATCTCGGTCTCCTCGCTGTCGATACCCTCATGGCGTGGCGCTCAAGAACATTCCCGACCCCGGCTTCTCCGGCGACGACGGCTCCGCCGACCCCCGGCTGACCGCGGCGCTCGCCGCCTGGGCCGATGACCGCTCGGCCGAACCGGAGGTGCTCGCGGCGCTCACCGAAGCCCGCCTCCTCGTCCCCGTGGTGGCGATCCTCGGCGAGGCCGAAGTGGGGCCCGATGGGCTGCGCCGCGACAAGACCAGCGACATGGCGGTGCCCACGCTCCAGGCCCCCGACGGCCGGCGCGCGCTGCCCGCGTTCACCTCGCTCGAGACGCTGGCCCGCTGGCGCCCGGACGCCCGGCCCGTGGCCGTACCGCTGCGCCAGGCGCTGGAGGCCACCGCCCATGAGAAGGCGGACACCCTGGTCCTGGACCTCGCGGGCCCGGTGCCGTACCAGCTGACCGGCCCCGCCCTGCTGGCGCTCGCCGAGGGGCGGACCAGCGCCGATCCGCTCGCCGACCCGGCCGTGACCGAGGCGGTGCGCACCGTGCTGGCCGCCGAGCCCGGGGTGCTCCGGGCCCATCTGGCCCCGGCGGCGGACGCCGACGGGATGCTCGGGCTCGCCCTGACGCCGGACGCGCCGGCGCGCGAGACGGCGCACCGGGTGGCGGGCGCCCTGGCCGCCGACGAGGTGCTGCGGGCGCGGCTGGTGCGCGGGCTGACCCTGGCGCTGCTGCCGCCGGGCGCTCAGGTTTCCGGCGAGCCGCTCTTCAGCCGCTGAGGGCCGGGGCCCGGCCCTCCCCATTCGGACCAACAGGCGAATCCTCCCGATTCCCCCCACAATGCTTAGGCGACTGGCGGTCGGAATCTGCGTGAGGAGAGCGCCATGGAGACGAGAACGGTCGTAGCGGAGTTCATCGGGACCGCGATGCTGGTCCTCTTCGGAGTCGGTTCGCTGGTCCTGGCGGGCGACTACATCAACGCCCTCGGGATCTCGCTCGCCTTCGGGTTCACGCTGATCGCGATCGCCTTCGCGTTCGGACGCATCTCGGGCTGCCACATCAACCCGGCGGTGACCCTCGGTGTGCTGCTGGCCAGGCGCATCGACATCCGTACGGCCGTCCAGTACTGGGTCGCGCAGTTCGTCGGCGCGATCGTGGGCGCGGCGATACTCTTCCTGCTCGCCAACCAGGTGCCCCGGCTCCAGACGGCCGGCGCCTTCGGCAGCAACGGCTACGGCGGCCGCTCGCCGGTGGGCATGGGCGCGGGCGGGGCCTTCCTCGCCGAGGTGCTGCTGACCTTCCTGCTGGTCTTCGTCTTCCTCACGGTGACCCACGCGGTGCCGATGGTCGGCGCCGAACCGGTCCCGGTCGGCCTCGCCCTCGCCGCGGCCAATCTGATCGGCATCCCGCTGACCTGGGCCTCGGTCAATCCG
The DNA here is from genome assembly GCF_055597465.1 of Streptomyces yongxingensis. Lineage (NCBI taxonomy): Bacteria > Bacillati > Actinomycetota > Actinomycetes > Kitasatosporales > Streptomycetaceae > Streptomyces > Streptomyces yongxingensis. Next base: position 2,696,874 of record NZ_CM145717.1, on the reverse strand, counting down.
GCGCGCAGCTTCGGCCCCGCGATCTTCGCGGGTGGCGACGCGCTGGGCCAACTGTGGCTGTTCATCGTGGCGCCGCTGGTCGGCGGGGTGCTCGCCGCCGGGGTGCACCGGTTCACCCATCTCCATCCGGCGGGCCGGGCCGAGCGGGAGGAGGCGCATCCGCCCCCGGCGACCGGGCCGTGGGGACGCATGCGCGGCGGCCACCGCCCCGAGGCGGGCGGCCCGGAGACCAAGGGCCCGGAGGCGGCCTGAGCGACGAGAGGCCCGGAGGCGGCCTGAGTCGATGCCGGAGGCACCGACCGTAAGATGCCGGGGGCCCCGACCGTGAGATGCCAGCCGGGGGCCCGACCGTAAGGGGGCAACCGGTCAGCCGAAGACGGCAGCCGGTCAGCCGAAGACCGGGCCGGTGAACTTCTCGCCGGGCCCCTGCCCCGGCTCGTCCGGCACCACCGACGCCTCGCGGAAGGCGAGCTGGAGGGACTTCAGACCGTCCCGCAGCGGAGCCGCGTGGAAGGAGCTGATCTCCGTGGCGCTGGCCGTGACCAGCCCCGCCAGGGCGTTGATCAGCTTCCGCGCCTCGTCCAGGTCCTTGTGCTGGGGGCCCTCCTCGGCCAGGCCCAGATTGACCGCGGCGGCGCTCATCAGGTGCACCGCGACCGTGGTGATCACCTCGACGGCGGGCACATCCGCGATGTCCCGGGTCATCCGGTCGAAGTCGGGGGCCGGCGGCTGCCCGGCGTTGGCGTCGCTCATGGTGGTCGGGGCTCACTTCCTGATGGACGGTGTGCCCCAGCCTAGGCGTCCGCCCGGCGCCGTACGCACGGGGCGGGTGAGTTCACGGGAACGGCGGGGACGGGAGAAATGAGAGAACGAGGGACCGGGGAACGGCGGACGCCGGGGACGCGGCGGGTGAGCATCCCGCGCGGGTGCTGGTATCGTAGATAAACGACCGGCCGGTCACCTGTGTGTCCGGCCCACAAGTGGAGGCTCCACGCTCCCACCTCCCGACCCCTGGGTCGGCAGGTCCTCGGTCAGGCTGCGCCCCGCGGTGATATCGCGGCGGTGCTCCCGGTCAGTGAGGAGCCCCGCCTGTGTACCGTGCGGGGCGTTTTGTGCGTCACGGCGCGGTGGTCTCAACCGAAACAGACTTACGCGGCAGTCCGCCAGGCGGTCGCGTGGTGTAACCGAGGAGGATCCATCAGCGCCGAGCCCCGCATCAACGACCGGATTCGCGTCCCCGAGGTGCGACTCGTCGGTCCCAGTGGCGAGCAGGTCGGCATTGTGCCGCTTGCCAAGGCCCTGGAGCTTGCGCAGGAGTACGACCTCGACCTGGTCGAGGTGGCGGCGAACGCCCGTCCGCCGGTCTGCAAGCTCATGGACTACGGAAAGTTCAAATACGAGTCGGCCATGAAGGCCCGTGAGGCGCGCAAGAACCAGGCGCACACGGTCATCAAGGAGATGAAGCTCCGGCCGAAGATCGATCCGCACGACTACGACACCAAGAAGGGTCACGTCGTCCGGTTCCTCAAGCAGGGCGACAAGGTCAAGATCACGATCATGTTCCGTGGCCGTGAGCAGTCCCGGCCCGAGCTCGGCTACCGTCTGCTGCAGCGGCTCGCTGAGGACGTCCAGGAGCTGGGCTTCGTGGAGTCCAACCCCAAGCAGGACGGCCGAAACATGATCATGGTTCTCGGTCCGCACAAGAAGAAGACCGAGGCGATGGCCGAAGCCCGTGAGGCACAGGCAGCCCGCAAGGCGGAGCGTCAGGGCGTTCCCCACCTGGACCAGTCTCCGGACGCGTCCGTGGAGCAGCCTGCCGAGGAGCCCGCCGAGGCCTGAAGTTCGAGGCGCCAGCCTCGGCCCCCGGGACCCTGGTCCCGACACAGACCGACATAACAGACGCTTCCGCGTACACCGGTCCGTGGCCCGATCGGGCCACGCCCGGATGGGGCGGAAGCGCCCCGACGAGGAGAGTACGGCGACATGCCGAAGAACAAGACGCACAGCGGTGCCAGCAAGCGCTTCAAGCTCACCGGCTCCGGCAAGGTGGTGCGCCAGCGCGCCGGTCGCCGCCACCTTCTCGAGCACAAGCCGTCCACGCTGACGCGCCGCCTGGCCGGAAAGGTCGAGATGGCCCCTGCCGACGCCAAGAAGATCAAGAAGCTTCTCGGCAAGTGACGCCCCCGCCCCGCTCCGGCGGGGCAGGCGAGCGCCAGACCGGGACCCACCGAGACCTATTCGTTTCCGGGCCGCGTGAGTCACCCGCGGCCCCGTACAAGGAGTTAAACAAGTGGCACGCGTCAAGCGGGCAGTCAACGCCCACAAGAAGCGCCGGGCGATCCTCGAGCAGGCCAGCGGCTACCGGGGCCAGCGCTCCCGCCTGTACCGCAAGGCCAAGGAGCAGGTCACCCACTCTCTGGTCTACAACTACAACGACCGCAAGAAGCGCAAGGGCGACTTCCGCCAGCTGTGGATCCAGCGCATCAACGCCGCTGCCCGCGCCAATGGCATGACGTACAACCGCTTCATCCAGGGTCTGAAGGCCGCGAACATCGAGGTGGACCGCAAGATCCTGGCGGACCTCGCGGTCAACGACGCGAACGCGTTCGCGGCGCTGGTGGAGGCTGCGCAGAAGGCGCTGCCGAGCGATGTCAACGCGCCGAAGGCCGCGTAAGCGCTGCGCTGAGCATTGCCGAGTGGACCCGCAGGTGAAGGCTTCACCTGCGGGTCCGCGCATGTCGTCGCCCCCTGCGGCTCCGCCCCCCGTCCGCGGCCCTTGGGCTTCGTCACCGGCCGCGGCCCGGTGGCCGGGTTGTGCTCCCCGGGGTTCCGTCACCGGTCGCGGCCCGGCGGCCGGGTGCGCCCACCCGTCGCCGCCGTGCGGGTGCGCCCCGCTGCCCCCTCGGGTCTCGTTGCCGGGTGCGCCCCGGTGGCCGGGTTGTGCCCACCCGTCCCTCCCCCGGCTACCGCTGGGAGGTGCCCCCTGGCGGGACGATTGCCCACAACCGGGTGGGTCCCCGCCCTGCGGGTCGGTTGCCCGCAGCCGGGCGCGCGGCTGTCCTCGCGGGCTTGCGTGGCCGGGGCCCCTTCGGGGCCTGGGGCTTGCCTCGGCGCGGCCGGGCGCGCCGCTGCCCCTCCCGGGGGTCCGGGGGCTTGCTCCCGGTTTCGGGAAGGGGCGGGGTGGGGGAATCCGCCCTGCGGGACGATGCCCGCGGCCGGTCGCGCCGCTGCCCCTGTGGGGGCTTGCGTCGCCGCAACCGGGCACGTCGCTGGTCCCCGGGACCGGGCGCCGTGAGCCCTCCGGGGCCCGGGACGTGCCCCGGCGCGGCCGGGCACGCTGCTGGCCTCTCCGCGGGCCGGGGCCTGGCCTGCCGCGGCCGGGCGCGCCGCCGCCCCTTCCGGGGGCCCGGGGGCTTGCCTCCGGATTCGGGAAGGGGCGGGGTGGGGGAAATCCCGGCCCGTGCCATCACCACACCACACGAGAAAGCGCACCCACCCCATGGCGACCCCCGAATTGACGTCCCTGCGATCGCCACGCGTCACCGCGGCCCGGCGGCTGGCCAAGCGCAGCTTCCGCGGCAAGGAGCGGCGGTTCATCGTCGAGGGGCCGCAGGCCGTACGGGAGGCCATCGCGCACCTCGTGGAGGTGTACGCCACCCCCGACGCCACCGAGCGCCACCAGCCGATCCTCGACGCCGCCCGCGCCGCCGACATCCCCGTGTTCACCGCGACCGATGACGTCGTCGCGGAGATGTCCGACACGGTCACCCCGCAGGGCATCGTCGGACTGTGCCGCTTCCTGGACTCGCCGTTCGAGGAGATCCTGGCCGCCCGGCCGAAGCTCGTCGCCGTCCTCGCCAACGTCCGCGACCCCGGCAACGCCGGCACCGTGCTGCGGTGCGCCGACGCCGCCGGGGCGGACGCGGTCGTGCTGACGGACGCCTCCGTGGACCCGTACAACCCCAAGGCCGTACGCGCCTCCGTCGGCTCCCTCTTCCACCTCCCCGTCGCCGTCGGCGTGCCCGTCGAGCGTGCGGTGAGCGGGCTGCGGGAGGCCGGGGCGCGGGTGCTGGCCGCGGACGGGGCGGGGGAGCGGGACCTGGACACCGAGCTGGACGACGGGCTGCTGGGCGCCCCCACCGCCTGGGTCTTCGGCAATGAGGCATGGGGCCTGCCGGAGGCTACCCGCGCACTCGCGGACGAGGTGGTGCGCGTTCCGATTCACGGCAGGGCCGAGAGCCTCAACCTCGCCACGGCCGCCGCCGTGTGCCTCTATGCCTCCGCTCGTGCGCAGCGCGCTCCCGCAGGGTGCCGCTCCGTCACATCGACCTAGTAGGGTTGCCCCCTCTGGGAGGGGATCCGAGAGGGGGTGTGGGGATGGACGTCAGGACCTCCGGCGCCAGGGCGGCCGAAGCCCATGCGCCCGGAGCGGAGCCGCCCGGCGGGGAGCAGGACCACCCGCCCACCGGGGTGGGAGCTGGTGTGCCCGGCCCCGGCGGCGCGCCGGACGCGCTCGGGCCGCACCCCGACGATCTGCCCGACGGCCTGGTCGTGGCCGACGAAACCGGCCTGGTCACGTGCTTCAACGCGGCGGCGGCCCGCATCACCGCCACCGACCCCGCGGACGCGATCGGCCGCCGGCTCGAGGTGGCCCTGCCGTTAGAGGACCTGGACGGCCGGCGCTGGTGGGCGCTGACCGATCCCTATGGAGGGCTGGCCATCCGGGCCGGTCAGCCCGAGCGGAACCTGCTGCTGCCGGGCGGGCGCGAGGTGCTGGTCTCGGCCCGCTATGTGCGCGAGCGGCCCACCGGGCCGGTGCGCCGGGTGGTGGTCTGTCTGCGCGGCACCGAGGCCCGCCGCCGCACCGAGCGCAGCCACGCCGAGCTGATCGCGACCGTCGCCCATGAGCTGCGCTCGCCGCTGACGTCCGTGAAGGGGTTCACGGCCACGCTGCTGGCCAAGTGGGAGCGGTTCACCGACGACCAGAAGCGGCTGATGCTGGAGACCGTCGACGCCGACGCCAACCGGGTCACCCGGCTGATCGCCGAGCTGCTGGACATCTCCCGGATCGACTCCGGCCGGCTGGAGGTGCGCCGCCAGCCGGTGGACCTCGCCGCCGCCGTCCGCCGCCATGTGCAGGCGCTCACCGCGGCCGGGCACACCGCCGAGCGGTTCCTGATCAGGGTCAGAGGGCCGCTGCCCAGGCTGTGGGCCGATCCGGACAAGATCGATCAGGTCCTGGGCAACCTGCTGGAAAACGCGGTGCGCCACGGCGACGGAACGGTCACCATTGATATCGCGCCCGCACCGGCCAAGCCGGTCGCGGAAGGCCCCACGGAAGGCCCCACTGTCGAAAGGACCGCCGTCACCGTGAGCGACGAGGGCCCCGGTATCCCGGAGGAGTCGATGAGCCGCGTCTTCACCCGCTTCTGGCGGGGCAGCAAGCGCGGCGGCACCGGCCTGGGGCTCTACATCGTCAAGGGCATCGTCGAGGCCCACGGCGGGACGATCACCGTCGACCGGGCCCGCGGCGGCGGCGCGGAGTTCCGATTTACCCTGCCCGTGGGCACCCCGGCCTATCTGGCCTGATCCGCCCGCGGGCTTCTCCGGCACGGGGCGGACCCCGAGCGCGGCGGCCGTCGCGCGGTGTCCCCCGGGACAGCACCCCTCTCGCGCCCCTTAGACTCGGGCTTTGGCACCTTGGCGTCCCCTTCATGGGGCGCAGCGGTCGCAGCCAGTCGAGCCGGGGTCGCGCAGCTCGGCACCTCCCAGCGGTAGCTGGGGGACAATCGGAAGCACGGGAAGAGATGTCGGCACCCAATAAGTCGTACGACCCTGTCGAGGTCGAGGCACTGAAACCGGAAGAGATCGCCCGCAGGCGGGACGAGGCGCTCGCCGCCATCGCCGCCGCTGGGGATCTCGAGGCGCTGCGCGAGGTGAAGGTCGCCCACACCGGCGACCGCTCGCCGCTGGCCCTCGCCAACCGTGAGATCGGCGCCCTGCCGCCGCACGCCAAGGCGGACGCGGGCAAGCGCGTCGGCCAGGCCCGCGGCCAGGTCAACCAGGCGCTGAAGGCCCGGCAGGAGGAGCTGGAGGCGGAGCGTGACGCCCGGGTGCTGGTCGAGGAGGCGGTGGACGTCACCCTGCCGTACGACCGCGTCCCGGCCGGCGCCCGCCACCCGATCACCACGCTCTCCGAGCGCATCGAGGACGTCTTCGTGGCGATGGGCTACGAGGTCGCCGAGGGCCCCGAGGTGGAGGCCGAGTGGTTCAACTTCGACGCGCTCAACTTCCCGCCCGACCACCCCGCCCGCGAGATGCAGGACACCTTCTTCGTGCGCGGCGCCAAGGGTGACCAGGACGGCGAGGGCTCCGGTGTGGTGCTGCGCACCCACACCTCGCCGGTGCAGATCCGGTCGATGATCGACCGCGAGCCGCCCATCTATGTGATCTGCCCGGGCCGCACCTTCCGCACCGATGAGCTGGACGCCACCCACACCCCGGTCTTCCACCAGGTCGAGCTGCTCGCCATCGACGAGGGCCTGACCATGGCCGACCTCAAGGGCACGCTCGACCACATGGTGCGGGCGCTCTTCGGCGAGGGCATGTCCACCCGGCTGCGGCCGAACTTCTTCCCGTTCACCGAGCCGTCCGCCGAGATGGACATGCTGTGCTACGTGTGCCGCGGCGAGTCCGTGGGCAACCCGGACCGGCCCTGCCGCACCTGCTCCAGCGAGGGCTGGATCGAGCTGGGCGGCTGCGGGATGGTCAACCCGCGGGTGCTCATCGCCTGCGGTGTCGACCCGGACAGGTACAGCGGCTTCGCCTTCGGCTTCGGCATCGAGCGGATGCTGATGTTCCGGCACAACGTGGAAGACATGCGAGACATGGTCGAGGGTGATGTGCGCTTCACCCGGCCCTTCGGGATGGAGATCTGATGCGGGTCCCGCTTTCTTGGCTGCGGGAGTACGTCGACCTGCCCGCCGGTGAGACCGGCCGTGACGTACAGGCCAAACTCGTCGCCGCCGGGCTCGAGGTCGAGACGGTCGAGCAGCTCGGCGCCGGGCTCAAGGGCCCCCTGGTCGTCGGGCAGGTGCTGGCCATCGAGGAGCTGGAGGGGTTCAAGAAGCCCATCCGCTACTGCCAGGTGGACGTCGGCCGGGCCAACGGCACCGGTGAGCAGCAGAACATCGTCTGCGGCGCCCGGAACTTCGCGGTCGGCGACAAGGTCGTGGTCGTGCTGCCCGGCGCCGAGCTGCCCGGCGGCTTCGCGATCTCCGCGCGCAAGACCTACGGCAAGGTCTCCGAGGGCATGATCTGCTCCGCCAGCGAGCTGGGCATGTCCGACGACCACGACGGCATCATCGTGCTCCCCCCGGAGCACGAGGTCGGCACCGACGCCATCGAGCTGCTCCAGCTCGTCGACGAGGTCCTCGACATCGCCGTCACCCCGGACCGGGGCTACTGCCTGTCGATGCGCGGTGTCGCCCGCGAGACCGCGACCGCCTACGAGCTGCCGCTGCGCGACCCGGCCCTCCTCGACGTGCCCGCGCCCAACAGCCACGGCTACCCGGTCAAGGTCGCCGACCCGGTCGGCTGCGACCGCTTCACCGCCCGCACCGTCACCGGGCTCGACCCCGAGGCGCACTCCCCGATCTGGCTCCAGCGCCGGCTCCAGAAGGCCGGGATGCGCCCGGTCTCGCTCGCCGTCGACATCACCAACTACGTGATGCTCGAACTGGGCCAGCCGCTGCACGCCTACGACCGCTCCCGGATCACCGGGGCGATCGGGGTGCGCCGCGCGGAGCCCGGCGAGAAGCTCACCACCCTCGACGGCACCCAGCGCGTGCTGGACGCCGAGGACCTCGTCATCACCGACGAGAGCGGCCCCATCGGCCTCGCCGGTGTCATGGGCGGCGCCAACACCGAGATCGCGGACACCGCCGCCGACCCCGAGTCCGGCCAGGTGGCGGGCACCACCGAGGTGGTCATCGAGGCCGCCCACTTCGCCCCCGTCCCGGTCGCCCGCACCGCCCGCCGCCACAAGCTGTCCTCCGAGGCGTCCCGGCGGTTCGAGCGCGGTGTCGACCCCGAGGCCACCTCGGCGGCGGCGCAGCGCACCGTCGATCTGCTGGTGCTGCTCGCGGGCGGCACCGCCGAGGTGGGCGTCACCGAGATCATCGCGCCCAGTGCCCCGCACACCATCACGCTGCCCGCCGACCACCCGGACAAGGTCGCGGGGGTGTCCTACGGCCGCGAGACCGTGGTGCGCCGGCTGCAGCAGATCGGCTGTGATGTCTACGGCGCCGACGACCTCACCGTCACCGTGCCCAGCTGGCGGCCGGACCTCACCGACCCCAACGACCTGGCCGAGGAGGTCATCCGGCTCGAGGGGTACGAGAACCTCCCCTCGACGCTGCCCCGGCCCCCCGCCGGGCGCGGGCTGACCGAGCGTCAGCGGCTGCACCGCCGGGTCGGCCGGGCGCTGGCCGGGGCCGGATACGTCGAGGCGCTGAACTACCCGTTCCTCGGCGAGGAGGTCCTCGACCAGTTCGGGCTGGCCGCCGACGACCCGCGGCGCGATCTGGTCCGGCTGGTCAACCCGCTCTCGGACACCGAGCCCGCGCTCCGTACGACGCTGCTGCCCGGGCTGCTCGGCGCGCTGCGCCGCAACGCCGGCCGCGGCGAGCACGACCACGCGCTCTTCGAGACGGGTCTGGTCTTCCGCGCCACCGGTGACGAGCCGCCCGCGGCCATCCTGCCCGTCGACCGCCGTCCCACCGACGAGCAGATCGCCGGGCTCAACGCGGCGCTGCCGCACCAGCCGCGCCGCGCCGCCGTCGTCCTCGCGGGCGACCGCGAGCAGGCCGGCTGGTGGGGCAAGGGCACCCCGGTGAGCTGGGCCGACGCCGTCGAGGCGGGCCGGATCGTGGCCCGCGAGGCGGGCGCCGAGCTGATCGTCCGCCAGGACCAGCAGGACCCGTGGCACCCGGGCCGCTGCGCCGCGCTGCTGGCCGTCGTCGACGGCCAGGAGATCCTCGTCGGCAACGCCGGTGAGCTCCACCCCCGGGTCACCAAGGCCCTGGGCCTGCCCGAGCGCACCTGCGCGATGGAGATCGAGCTCGACCGGCTGGAGCAGGCCGGCACCGGCCGCGTGGAGGCACCCCACGTCTCCACCTTCCCGGTGGCCACCCAGGACGTCGCGCTGGTCGTGGACGCGTCCGTGCCCGCGGCCGAGGTCGAGACGGCGCTGCGCGAGGGCGCGGGGGACCTGCTCGAATCCCTCCGCCTGTTCGACGTCTTCACCGGTGAGCAGCTCGGCGAGGGCAGGAAGTCGCTGGCCTACGCGCTGCGCTTCCGCGCCCCGGACCGCACGCTGACCGCCGAGGAGATCGCCGCGTCCCGCGACGCCGCGGTGTCGGCGGCCGCCGACCGCACGGGCGCCACCCTGCGCGGAGCCTGACAGCAACCGGCTCCCGCCGCTCGCCACCACGGAGGGGCGCACCCGTTACGCAACGGGTGCGCCCCTCCGCCGTCCCTCGCCGCGGTCGGCCCGGTCAGCCCGCGCCGACCGCGCCGACCGGGCGCGAAGCCCCTGCGCAGCGGGCCGCAGGGCCCGCACGAAGGGTACGGACGCGGCTCGGCCCGGCCCGCGATCGCCCGCCCGGCCCGTGCGGGTCGCGGGCAGGCAGGTGGCCGAGTATGCGCCGTCGGCATCTCGGGCGCGGCGGGGCGGCGGCTCACACGCCTTGCGGCTCCGGGACGGAAAGTCCGCGCCTTCCCCCGGCGGCCGCCTACGGCGGGTGCTCGGGGCTGCCCGGGGCGCAGCCCCGAGCCACCCCACCCGGTGGACGGCGAACAGCCGACACCTCGTCCGCGGCACGGCGGGGTGTTCGGGTGGGCGGCCAGGCCGCTGTCACCCGATCAGGTGAGATGCGGAGGCGGCTGGTCCAATTGGCAGAAGCTGTCGCAAGAATCGTGCCGGTCGTACGGCCCATGCGGGACCGACCGTCCGGGGGCTCGGCCGACCGCCTCATTGGCAGGCGTTGGGGGCGACACATGATCGGGACATCGGCAGTCGGCGGCGCGTTCGTACGGAGGGCTCGGAATCTGCGGGCGGCCACCCGCGCCGTCCCCTGTCTGTGGGTGCTCGGCGTCATCTGCTGGGAACTGCTGACCCCGCACCACACCGAGGTCGTCCCCCTCATCGCCGCCGCACCCGCCATCGCCTGCGCGAGCGGCGGCCGCCGCAGATGCGTTCTGCTGCTCGGCGGCGCCAGCCTGCTGTTCGCCCTCGCCCCTCCGACCGCGCTGGAGCCCGACGGCGAGGTGGAGGAGCCGCACGCACCGCTGGTCACCTGCTGCGCCATCATCGGTGTGGCCGTCGGCGGCTATCTGACGGCGGGCCGCAGGAGGCGGCTGGTCCGCGAGCTGGAGGAGCTCCGGGCGGTGGCCGCCGCCGCGCAGGACGTGGTGCTGCGGCCGCTCCCGGCCCGGCTGGGCGGCATCGAGCTGGCCGGCGGCCATCTGTCCGCCAGCCGGGGCGCCACCGTCGGCGGCGATCTCTACGAGGCGCTGGCCACCCCGTACGGCGTCCGCGTCATCATCGGCGATGTGCGCGGGCACGGCCTCGCCGCGATCGGCACCGTGGCCGCCGTCCTCGGCAGTTTCCGCGAGGCCGCCCATGAGGAACCCCGGCTCACCGGTGTGCTGCGCCGGCTCGACCGCGCCCTGGAGCGCCATCTGCGGGCCCGCGTGAGCGAGGAGTGCCCGCTGGACAGCCACGTGGACGAGGAGTTCGTGACCGTGCTGCTGCTGGAGGTGGGCCGGGACGGCGAGATCACCGCGCTCAACTGCGGCCACCCGTGGCCGTACCGCCTCCGCGAACAGCCCGTGGGCCCGGCCCTGGCCCGGCAGACCGCCCCCGGCGAGGTGCTGCCGCCGCTCGGCCTCTTCCCGCTCCCCGACGAGCTTCCCATCGCCCGCTGGGGCTCTTTGGGGACCGGGGACACCCTGGTGCTGCACACCGATGGCGCCGAGGACGCCCGCGACGTCCACGGCACGTTCTTCCCGCTGCGCCGCGCCCTGTCCGAGGCCCCGGGCGCCGGACCGCTCGTCCCCGCGGCGGTCGTGGCGGGGGTGCGCTCGGCGCTGCTGCGCCACACCGGCGGCCGGCTCGCCGACGACGTCGCGCTGCTCGCCCTGCGCTACGACCGCTGCCCGCTCGCAACCCCCACGCCGCTCACCCGCCCCGCCGCCGACGCCCACCGGGCCTAGTAGTGCCGCGTCAGCCAAGGTTTGCCCCGCTCGCCGCCCTGGCACGGCCATCTGCGGCGTTGCCGAACCGACCGAGTAGGCCCACTACGAGGCCGATTCGGCGCCTTGCAGCTGACCGCACCAGGACGCCTCGCTACCGGGCAAACCTTGACTGACGCGGTACTAGCTAGCGTCCCGTTGGGGGCTTACCTGCGATACCAGGGGTGGGACCGCGGTGCACGGTGCCCTTTTGCATGACGAAGTCGACGTCCGCAACGGCCGTGATGTCGTCGAAGGGATCGGCGGGCAGTGCGATCAGGTCGGCGGTCGCGCCGGGCTGGAGGCGTCCGAGGTCGGGACGGTCGAGCAGGTCGGCGGCGACGCTGGTGGCAGCGCGAAGGGCCCGCACGGTGGCGATACCGGTTTTGACCATCGCCGGAAACTCGCGCCAGTTGTCGGCGTGCGGGAACATACCGGCGTCGGCGCCGAACGCGATGCGCACGTCGCTTGCGGCCACGTTGTGCGCGGACTCCCGGAGCTGGTCGGCGTAGCGGGTGAACTTCACCCGTTCCGCTGGATCCTTACCCTCCCAGTAGCTGTCGTCGTCGAGGTGGTCGAGCGCGTCGAGGACCATGAACTGGGTCGGCACGAGGAAAACGCCCCGTTCAGCCATCTGGGCCAGTGTCGACGCCGAAGCGAGGTTGCCGTGCTCGATCGAGCGAACACCGGCGGTGACGGCACGCGACACGCCCTCGTCACCGTAGGCATGCGGCGTGCAGGGGATGCCCACGTCGCGCGCCGTGGCGACCAGCGCGTTCATCTCCTCCTGCGTGTAGGTGGTCCGCGTGGGATCGTCTGAGGGAGTGGCGAAGCCGCCGGTGGCGCCGAACTTGATCCAGTCGGCGCCGGCACGGATGGTCTCGCGTACCCTGCGCGTGATCTCGTCCGCGCCGTCTGCCAGCGCGCCGATCTCGCGGTCGAAGTGTGACGCGAGGAGTGTCGAGGCGTCGCCGTGCGCGCCCCGCGCGGAGATCAGGTACGGCGCGACGACCATCCGCGGCCCCACAATGTGACCACGGGCGATGGCGTCGCGCAGATACAGCGTGACCGGCTCGGCGGCGAAGGTGGCCAGGTCGCGGATCGTGGTGAAGCCACGGTGGAGCAGGTTGCGCAATACCGGCAGGGCGCTCAGCGCGATCGCCGCAGACCCGTCGGATGCGAAGGCACGCAGGAGCCGCCTGGGATCGACGGTGGTGTGGATGTGGCAGTCGATCAGTCCCGGCAGCAGCATGCGATCACCGAGTTCGACCACCTCGGCGCCGATGCGGTCGACGGTCGGACCCACCTCGGCGACCCGACCGTCGCGCACGGCCACCTCGGTGCGCCCGGAGGGCCGGTCCGCGAGACCGTCCCAGCTCCGGTCGGCGATCAGCACCACCGCGCCCTGTTCCGTGTCACAGCCACGTCTTGTCACAGCGTTACCCTCCGCTTGCGCCCCACCAGGTATCACTCGCTCGCCATCGGTCCCGCCAGGATCCAGGATGCCGGCGCGGCGACAGGCCGCGCATCGCGTGTCGGCCGTTCGGGTCAAAGCGGTGCGCGCACTGTGACCTGGTGAGACAGTGCCGAGGACGTTAAGACGAGCGACGGCGGGAGGTGCGAGGGGCCGACGATGCACGGCTATGGAATGTTGCACCTCGTACTCGACCTGCTGGGCACCTTCGCGTTCGCGTTGAACGGCGCGCTCACCGCGACGCGGGTGGCACGTCTGGACATCGTCGGCGTGCTCGCGCTCGCCATGGTGACCGCCCTGGGCGGCGGAGTGCTCCGGGACGTGCTCGCCGGCGCACTGCCCCCGGCAACGTTCAGCGACTGGCGGTACCTGGCTGTCGCGGTAGCCGGCGGCATGGTCACGTTCCTGCTGTGGCGGCACCTGGAGCGCTACACGACGCTGATCACGGTGTTCGACGCGGCCGGCCTCAGTCTGTTCGCGGTGACCGGAGCGACCACCGCGCTGGAGTATCACATCGGCGCGCCGCAGGCCGTGCTGCTCGGCATGGTGACCGGAGTCGGTGGCGGCACGTTACGGGACGTGCTGGTGTTGCGCTTGCCGACGGTGCTGTACGCAGATCTGTACGCGATCCCCGCGCTGCTGGGGGCTGGGATCACCGTCGCATGCGAACGCACCGGCGTCTACGGTGTGCCCGCCGCGCTGGGGGCGGCCATCGCCTGCTTCACGTTGCGGATGATCGGCGACCACTACGGGCTCAACGCGCCAGGGCCGCACCGCGCCGACGGCATCGCCGGGTCCGACGACAAATCGGCCCGGTAGCCAGGGAAATGGCCGGGCAGCAGTACTGCTCCACGCCCACTCAGCCATGTGGGATGAGCTTGTTCCTCATCGTCGCTGATCACTGGGGCCGTCCGCCCGGTGCCGGGACGCCCTCGCCCGGGCTCCCGGCGCTCCCGCGTCCTCCGCCGTCCCGATTCACACCCCGTGCGAATCGCCCTCCACTACGCTGGCGCCACCGAGCGCTTCGGGAGGGCGAGATGGAGCCCAACACACTGCTCGACTCCGTGCTCGACGAGGCCGGAGTCTCCCACGCGGGGTTGGCCGCGCATGTCAACGAGGCGGGCCGGGCCCGGGGCATGAAGCTGCGGTACGAACACACCGCGGTGGCCCGGTGGCTGAAGGGCCAGCGGCCGCGCGGCCAGGTGCCCGACCTCATCTGCGAGGTGCTGGGCGAGCGGCTGCACCGCGCCCTCACCCTGGACGACATCGGCCTCGGCACCCCCGGCAGCGCCCGGGGCCCCGCCACCCCGCTCTCCGGGTTCGTCGAGCGCGCCACCGCGCTGTGGCGCTCCGACGAACAGCAGCGCCCGCATGTCGTCGAGGCCCCGGCGGTCACCGGCACCCCCGCCGTCATCCCGGTGTGGGAGTGGGAGAACCCTCCCGAGGACTCCGATGTCTCCCGGCGCGGGCTGACCCGCGTCAGCATGACCGACATCGAGACGCTGGGCGCCGCCCGTGCCCACTACGAGCAGATGTACCGCAAGGCCGGCGGCGTCGCGACCCGGACCCGGGTGGTGGGGTTCCTCAACTCCGAGGCCGCGCCGCTGCTGCGCGGCGCTTACGCCGACGACACCGGCCGCCAACTGCACCGGGCGACCGGCGGCCTGGTGGCCATCGCCGGGATCTGCGCCTACGACTCCAACGCGCACGGCCTGGCCCAGCGCTACTTCCACCAGGCGCTGCGGCTCGCCAAGGCCAGCGGCGACCGGGGCCTGGGCGCGTATGTGATAGCGCTGCTGGTCAACCAGTCCCTCTTCATGAAGGAGTACCGGCAGGCGGTCGCCTTCGCCGAGTCGGCGCTGCGCGCCGCGGGTTCCCAGATCACCCCCGCCCTCGCCGCCGACCTCTACGCCATGCAGGCCAAGGCGTACGCCCGGCTCGGCGACGGCGCCGGGGCGCTGTCCTGCATCCGGCGCGCCGAGACCGCCGCCGACCGGATCAGACCGGGCCAGGAGCCCGATGAGACCGGCTACGTCCAGCCGGGTCTGGTGAACGTCCAGGTGGCCGAGGCGCTGCTGAGCCTCGGCGACCTCGGTGGCGCCCGCGAGCACGCCACCGCCGCGGTCGGCACCCCCGCCCACGACCGGGGCCGGGTGCACCGGCTCGCCATGCTCACCCATATCGAGCTGCGCCAGGGCGAGGCGGACCGGGCGGGCGCCACCGCGGTGGAGATGACCGAGCGGGCGCGGGGCATGGAGTCCCAGCGGTTACGCGACCGACTGCGGGCGGTACGGGAGCACCTCGCGGCCAGCGGAAGCGCCGCGACGGCCGAGGCCGCCGAACTCATCGACGGGGCACTGCGCGTTCCTCTGTGACCGCGGTTCCGCTCGCGGGTCCGCACTCTCGTCAGCGGGTGGCCCAGGATGGCCTCCCGTGCGACGAAAGGTGGCTGACAGTGCGCTGGAAGAACCTCAGGGAGCGGACCGTGTACGAGAACCGATGGTTCCGAGTCAACCTCGCCGATGTCCGGCTCCCCGACGGACGTCAACTCGATCACTATCTGATCCGCCTGCGCCCGGTGGCCGTGGCCACCGCGGTGAACGCGGCCAACGAGGTGCTGCTGCTGTGGCGGCACCGGTTCATCACCGACGCCTGGGGCTGGGAGCTGGCCGCGGGCGTCGTCGAGGACGGTGAGGACATCGCCGACGCCGCGGCTCGGGAGATGGAGGAGGAGACCGGCTGGCGGCCCGGCCCGCTCCGCCATCTGCTCTCCGTCGAGCCGTCCAACGGGCTCACCGACGCACGGCACCACATCTACTGGGCCGAGGAGGCGTCGTACGTCGGTCACCCGGAGGACGACTTCGAATCGGACCGCCGCGAGTGGGTGCCGCTGAAGCTGGTGCCCGACCTGGTGGCGCGGGGTGAGGTGCCCGCGGCCAACATGGCGGCCGCGCTGCTGCTGCTCCACCACATCAGGCTCGGCTAGGCCGGGCCGCCGGCCGTCCGGGCTAGTGTCCCGCCGCCTGCCATACCGCGACGGCCAGGGCGGACACCCCGGTCAGGGCGGCGATGGAGGGCAGCGGCCAGCGTCCGTGCTCCAGTATCCGTAGCCGCCCGCCCAGTTGGTTCACGTCCTCCTCTGCCTGCTCTCCGCGGTGGTCGAGCAGGGCGAGCCGGCCGTCGACGCGGGTGAAGCCCACTTCGACGGTCCGGCGCAGTTCCGCGAGCTCCACGGCTAACGCGGCTTGCTCGGGCTCGGTGGTCACGGGTTGATCCCCTTCCGGATGTAACGTCCGTGCAGTAGTGACGCTCCGAGTCAAGCGCATGCGCAGGTGGTGCGGGAGCGTGTGTGGGGATGGTGTGTGAGTCACCGGCGCACACCCCGTGCGAAAGGCGGTACTCAGCGGGTACTCATGGGGGACGGCGGTCGGGGGAAGGGACCGCGAGGGGCGGGGCGGACCGGATGGATGGCGTCCATCCACAGGCCGGACAGAAGGGACGGATGTGCGACTGATCGCCGCTCCGATGTGGGAATTCGGCGCCGACCAGGGAGTGCGGCAGTTCGCCGAACTCGGCGTCGCGCTGGTGCTGTCCACCCTGATCGGGCTCGAGCGGGCGGTGCAGCAGAAGAGCGCCGGGCTGCGCACCCACACCCTGGTGGGCGTGGGCAGCGCGCTGTTCATGCAGGTCTCCCAGTACGGCTTCACCGATGTGCTGTTCCGCGAGCACGTCGGCCTCGACCCCTCGCGGGTGGCGGCGCAGATCGTCTCCGGTATCGGCTTCATCGGCGGCGGCCTGATCTTCGTCCGGCGGGACGCCGTCCGCGGACTGACCACCGCCGCGACCGTCTGGCTGACCTGTGCGGTGGGCATGGCCTGCGGCGGTGGTCTGGCCCTGCTGGCCACCGCCGCCACCGCGGCGCACTTCCTGGTGATCCGGGGCTATCCGCTGCTCACCCGCCGGCTGCCGGCCCTGTGGTCGGCCGAACGGGTGGAGTTGCAGCTCTCGTACCGGGTGGGCGCCGGGCTGCTGCCCCGCGTGCTGGAGCTGTGCACGGCCGCCGGGTACAAGGTGCTGCGGGTCCGGGTGGACCGGGCGCCGTGGAAGGGCCGGGACCGCACCACCCGGGTCGTCCGGGCCGAGGAGGAGGCCCGGCCCGCCGATACGGGCGTCGCCGAGGTGGCGCTCGCCCTCGAGGGCACCGGGGACGTCCTCCGGCTGGTGGGGGAGATCTCCGAGCTGGACGGCGTCCTCGGCGCCGACGCGGGCCGCGACCTCGACGGCTCGGACTGACGGCCTCGACGCCTCCGATCGGCGATCGCGTATCAACGACGTCAGAGCGCCCGCGCCCGCAGGCGGCGCAGCATCCGGGCGTCGTCGAACCCCACCTCCCGCGCCGCGGCCGCCACCGTCGAGCCCTGGCCGATCAGATGCTCCGCGCGCTCCAGCCGCAGCGTCTGCTGATAGCGCAGCGGGGTGAGCCCGCCGGTGGCGCGGGTGAACAGCCGGGTGAGGGTGCGTTCGCTGACCCCCGCGCCGACGGCCAGATACGCCAGCGACAGCGGTTCGGTGAACCGCGCGTCGATGACGTCCTGGACCCGGTGGACCACGTCGTCCAGATGGGCGCGGTACCGCAGCATGGCGCTGGCCTGCGGTTCATCGCCGTTACGGCGGGCGTAGACGACCATGTTCCGGGCCACTTGGGCGGCGAGCGCCGGTCCGTGCCGCACGGCCAGCAGATGCAGCGCCAGATCGATACCGCTGGCGATGCCCGCCGAGGTCACCACCCGGTCGTCGGTGGTGAACAGCACATCCCGGACCACCGTCGCCCGGGGGTGCCGGGCCGCCAGTTCGTCCTGCAGCTCATGGTGGGTGGTGCACCGGCGGCCGTCCAGCAGCCCCGCCCGTCCCAGCGCCAGTGCCCCGGCGCATACGCTGGCCACGGGCGGCGGCCGTCCAGCAGCCCCGCCCGTCCCAGCGCCAGTGCCCCGGCGCATACGCTGGCCACGGTGCCCCCTGCCGCGTGGTGGGCGCACAGCCGTTCCAGCGGCTCCGGACCGGGAACCCGGCCGTCGTGCGGTGGTGAGATCCGCCAGCCCGGCACCACGACCAGGTCGTCCGGGCCCGTCGTGGGCCATTCGGTCCGCGCGGTGAGCGTCAGACCCTGGGCGCTGGGGACCAGCTCCCGCTCGGCCACATAGCTGAGCTCGTAGGCCGGCCCGAGGTCCGCCGCCGTGCCGAAGACCTGGGCCGGTCCGGCCAGGTCGAGCAGATGGACCCCGGGCACCAGCACGAACACCACCCGGCTCATGCCGTGGGGGCTCCCGACTCCGCCTCCAGCTCGGCCACCGTGGCGATCCGGGCGAACCGGTCGCGCAGCACCGCCTCCGTGCGCTCCACGATCGCCTCGGCGCTCAACGCGCCGATCGGATGGGTCGTGGTGGCGTCGGTGACGAACACGACCTCGTAGCCCAGATCGCTGCCGACCCGGGCGGTGGTCTCCACGCACTGCTCGGTGCGGATCCCGCAGACCACCAGTTCGCGCACGCCCGCCTCGGTCAGCAACTGCTGGAGCCGGGTGGTGGTGAAGGCGTTGTGGGCGGTCTTGTGGAGGACCGGCTCACCTGGAACCGGCCGCTCCAGCTCCTCCAGCAGCCGGATCCGCCCCTGCTCCGGGTCGAACGCGCCCCCGCTGCCGGGCTCGGTGTGCAGCACCCAGATCACCTGGTCCCCCTCGGCACGGGCGAGGCGGACCAGCCGGCTGACCGGATCCGCGATCTTCGGGTTGGCGATCCGCTCCCAGGACGGGAGGGCGCGGAAGGATTCCTGGACATCGATGACGATCAGCGCTCGCTTCATGGTCCCCAGTCTGACCAGGGACGAACGCCCTCGGCCAGGCACGATCGGGGCCGGTGGCGGAACGATCCGGTCAGCGCCGCCGTCACCTGGCGCGAGTCCGGCTCAGTAGGTGTAGAAGCCCGAGCCCGTCTTGCGTCCCATCCGGCCCGCGTCCACCATCCGCAGCAGCAGCGGGGGAGCGGCGTACAGCGGCTCCTTGTACTCCTCGTACATCGAGTCGGCGATCGCCGCGATGGTGTCCAGGCCGATCAGATCGGACAGCTTCAGCGGGCCCATCGGATGGGCGCAGCCCAGCTCCATGCCGTTGTCGATGTCCTCGCGGCTGGCGATCCCGGACTCGAACATCCGGATGGCGGACAGCAGATAGGGGATGAGCAGCGCGTTGACCACGAACCCTGCGCGGTCCTGGGCGCGGATGGCGTGCTTGCCCAGGATGTCGCCGACCAGTGCCTCGGAGCGCTTGATGGTCTCGTCACCGGTGGTGAGCGCCGGGATCAGCTCCACCAGCGCCTGCACCGGCGCCGGGTTGAAGAAGTGGATGCCGATCACCTGGTCCGGGCGGGAGGTGGCGACGGCCAGCTTGACCAGCGGGATGGAGGAGGTGTTGGAGGCGAGGATCGCGTCCGGGCGGGTCACCACCTGGTCGAGGACCTGGAAGATCTCCGTCTTGACCTGCTCGTTCTCGACGACCGCCTCGATCACCAGATCTCGGTCGGCGAATTCCCCCAGATCGGTGGTGAAGCTCAGCCGGTCCAGCGTCGCGTCGCGCTGCTCCTCGGTGATCTTGCCGCGCTCCGCGGCCTTCCCGAGGGAGTTGGTCAGCCGGGTACGCCCTATCTCCAGGGCCTCGCCCGTGGTCTCCGCGACCATGACGTCCAGGCCGGATCGGGCGCACACCTCCGCGATGCCCGCGCCCATCTGGCCACAGCCCACCACTCCGACGCGTTCGATGTCGGTCACATCGTGCCTTTCGCTGGTTCAACTGTCCGTTGTGTCGTCCCCCTGTCGTCCCAGACGTTACCCTCCGGTTATCGGTAGGGGGCGGGCCGGGGCCGGAAATCCGGCCCCGGCCCGCCCTCGCGCTCAGGAGATGTCGCCGCGCAGGATGCCGCGCCCGTTGGTGGCCACGTAGACCCGTCCGTAGACCCGTGGGTCGCCGGTGATCGAGGTGCCCGTCCAGCCCCACTGGTGGGCGTCGTCGTTGATCCGGGTCCAGCTCGCCCCGGCGTCGGTGGACCGGAAGATGCCGCGCACCCCGCCGATTTTCGCGCTGGTGTAGAGCGCCTGGTACGAGGCGCCCGGCGCCGCCTTGCCGAAGCCGATGGTGTCCGCCTGCTGGACACCGCTCAGCTTGGTGAAGGTCGCGCCGGAGTCCGTGGAGTGCCACAGCCCGTACGCCCCGCCGGTGCTGCCGCCCGCGAGCCAGATGTCGCCCTCGGCGCCCGGCAGCGCCTTGAACCGCGCCGGGCCGTCGGCCGGCAGCCCGGAGGACGCCCTGGCGGTGAAGGTGGCGCCGCCGTCGGTGGAGACGTAGAAGGTGCCCGCCTTGAAGCCGTAGAACTTCTTGGGGTTCTTGCGGTCGGACTCCACGACCGCCCCGGCCGGGATGCCGCTCGACGCCGACCACGAGGTGCCGAAACCGGTGGTGTGGTAGACGGCCGAGGTGCCCTCCGGGGCCCAGACGAAGCCGCTGCCGTCGGCCGCCGCGGCCACTGTGCCGCCGCCGGTGACCCCGGACGGCTCGCTGCCCTGGAACCAGTTGGCGCCGTTGTCGGTCGAGAAGGCGATCCGCGGCGCGGAGTCGTTGTCGCCCACCCGGACCACGGTGTTCGGACTGGTCTCGGCGTAGTCCAGGCTGGTGGTCGTGGTGAACGTCGGCGAGGTGTACATCCGCGCGGGCACCGCGTCGAGATCGGTGTGGCGGAAGCCCCCGATGTCACCGAGCGCGCTGAGCAGCGGGGCGCCGGTGGGTGGGCTGGCCAGATCGTTGACCGCCGTCTCCTCCAGGCCCTTGACCATGGGCGTGATGGCGATTTTGCCGCCCGTGTCCCAGTTTCCGAGGTTCTCCGTGCCGTAGACCGTCGCCCCCGTGCCGTACATCATCCGGTTGGAGTCGAACGGGTCGATCTCCAGCGCCTCGGTCATCCAGCCCAGCTTCGGGGTGACTTCGGGCGGGGAGGGGTTGGTGCCGAAGGTCAGCCAGGGGACGGCACTGACGTCCTGGGTGTAGCGGAAGGACCGGTTCGGATAGCTGGTGAAGTCCCAGGCCCGGGTCCAGGTGGCACCGGAGTCGGTGGAGCGGAAGATCTGGGTGTCCGGCCACCAGGAGCTGTAGCCGGTCACCATCAGCGTGCCCGGCTTCTGGCGGTCCACCGTGAGCCCGCTGTAGCCGAAGTAGGTGTCGGCGTCCGCCATGGGGCTGATGTTCTTCCACTCCCCGGTGGCCGTGGTGTACCGCCACACCTGACCCTTCTCCCCGTCGTACGGGCCGCCCTTGTCGCTGGTGGTCAGGTACAGATAGCCGTTCTTGGCGTCCAGGACGCCCTTGTGGGAGAGATAGCCGGTGGGCTGCCCGGCCACCCGCGACCAGGTCGCGCCCGCGTCCGTCGAGCGGTAGACGGTGTTGTCCTTGTCCGCCACGCCCACGTAGATGGTCTTCGTGGCGCTGCCGGAGGAGCCGGTGCGCTCGTCGAAGGTCACCCACACCACGCCCTGGTTGTCGCTCAGATAGCCGCTGGTGTCGCTCGCGTCCTGGACGTACGTGCCGGGGTTGGGGAAGGACGTCACCTTCGACCAGGTGACACCGGAGTCGGTGGAGCGCCACAGCCCGTTGCCGCTCGGCGCGCCGAGGTAGAGCACGCTGTTCCGGTTGGGGTCCACCGCCAGCCGCTCACCCATGCCGCGGCCGGGCATGTTGCCGCCCAGCTTGAAGGGGAGGGTGGTGGACTGCCAACTGGCGCCCCGGTTGGACGAGCGCAGGATCGCGCCGTTGCCCGGGTCCCAGCCGTTGGTGTACGTACCGGCCGCCACATAGACCTTGTTGGGATCCACCGAGTCGCTGGCCAGGCTCACCACCCCGGTCCAGCCCCAGTGGTCCCAGTCCAGCGAGTCCAGCAGCGGCACCCACCGCTTGCCGGACTGGTCCCAGCGGTACGCCCCGCCGATGTCGGTGCGGGCGTAGGCGAGGTTCTTCTCCTTGCGGTTGAAGACGATGCCGGGGACGAAGCCGCCGCCGTCCACGCGGACGTTCTTCCAGGTGGAGGCGTCGGCCTGGGCGGTGCCACGGGCGGGGGCGGCTTCGGGGCGGGCCGCGGCGGGGGAGGCCGCCGCGGTGAGTAAGCCGCCGACGAGTGCCAGCGCGGCCATGAGCGCGCCGACCGGTCTTCTGCCGTTGCTGCGCACGGGAACTTCCTCTCCGGACGTGGGGGTAGTGAGGCGTGAGGGCCATGTGGGTGAGGGTATTTGGGAGCGCTCCCATGCGTGCGTCATCCGATGCTAGCGGCCGGATGGCCGTGCGAGAAGGGTGAAGTCAAGGGGGCCTCAAGGGGCGTTGGGCTTGACCGTCCCGGATTCGCGGTAAGCATTGCCGGGCGCCCCACAAGGGCCCCATCATCAGCGGGAGTTGCCACCACATCGGGCTCGCCGCCACATGGCGCCCGGCGCACGACGCCCGGCACGGGTCGCCCGGCCACCGCTGGGTGGCGCCCCGGCGCGTCGGCGTTGCCCGGCACCACGCTCTCGCGGGGCCGACAGGGGACGGTCTCCTGCCCCTTCGGGCCCCGGCCGGTGGCGGCGGGCTTACGTTGACGCACGACCGAGGCGAGGAGTTGGGTTTCATGGGTCGGATCACGCGCAGAAGTCTCACGGTGGCGGCCGCCGGAGCCCTGGCCGCCACCGTCCCGGCGGGCGACGCGCTGGCGGACGGGCGGGGCGGTGGGCACCGGCCCGAGTTCCGCGGGATGTGGCTGGCCACCGTCGCCAATCGCGACTGGCCGTCCAGGCCCGGTCTCCCCGTGGAGCGGCAGCGGGCCGAGCTGCTGGGCTTCCTCGACACCGCCGTCAGCCGCCGGCTCAACGCGGTGGTCTTCCAGGTGCGGCCGACGGCCGACGCGCTGTGGCCCTCGCCGTACGAGCCGTGGGCGGAGTGCCTCACCGGCGTCCAGGGCGAGGACCCGGGCTGGGATCCGCTGGGCACCGCCGTGCGCGAGGCGCACCGGCGCGGTCTGGAGCTGCACGCCTGGTTCAACCCGTACCGGATCGCCAACCACACCGACCCCGCACGGCTGATCCCCACCCATCCGGCCCGGGTGCACCCCGAGTGGGTCGTGCCGTACGGCGGGAAGCTCTACTACAACCCCGGGCTGCCCGAGGTGCGCCGCTTTGTCCAGGACGCCATGCTGGACGCGGTCGCGCGCTATGACATCGACGCCGTCCACTGGGACGACTACTTCTACCCGTATCCGGTGGCCGGTCAGGTCTTCGACGACGACGCGGCGTACGAGGCTTACGGCGCGGGCTTCCCGGACCGCGCGGCCTGGCGGCGGAACAACATCGACCGCCTGGTGTACGAGACGGCCGTGCGGATCAAGCGGCGGGGGCGGCGGGTGCGGTTCGGCATCAGCCCCTTCGGCGTCTGGCGCAACCGGGCCACCGACCCGCTCGGCTCCGCCACCACGGCGGGGGTGCAGACCTACGACGACCTCTACGCGGACACCCGTGGCTGGGTGCGGCGGGGATGGCTCGATTACGTCGTCCCGCAGGTCTACTGGAACATCGGCTTCGCCGCCGCCGACTACGCGGCGCTCGTCCCCTGGTGGTCGGAGGCGGTCCGGGGCACCGGGGTGAACCTCTACATCGGCGAGGCGCTCTACAAGGCGGGCGATCCGGCGCAGCCCGCGCCCTGGCAGGACCCGGCGGAGCTGTCCCGGCACCTCACCTTCGACCGGGACTTCCCCCAGGTGCGCGGCAATGTGTACTTCTCGGCGAAGGAAGTGGCCGCCGACCGCAACGGCGCCATGGCGCGTGTGGTCGCCGACCACTATCCGTATCGCGTCCGTCCGCCCCGCTGACCCAGGCCCTGCCCCGCAGGGACAGCTACCGCTGCCCGGGTCCGGCGGCCAGGTGACGGACGACCGAGTCGGGCCCGGGGGAGAACAGGCACTCGTGGCCGTCGTCCTCGTAACGCACGCGGTAAGGCGGTTCCCCGTTATCCCCGAGCACTTCGATGATCTCCGCTACACGATCGTGAATTCCGACAACCCTGCCGTGCACCAGCAGCTTGTCGCCTACGGTCGCCTCCATGTGCGTGACCTCCCGTCCGCTGGAGGGCAATGCGGTCTGCTGAGGACAATGCGATCCCTGAGGCCAGTCTATGGCCGGTTGTCCTGGTTTGCTCCAGCCGGGGAGTGATTCCGGTCCACCGCTTCGGGAATCCGGTCCGCCCCATCGGCGGTTTCGGAATTGACCGTCCGGCCGGGGTGGGAAGCCCGTACCGCCCCCGCCGGGACCCGGGCCCGCTGTGTCACCCCGATGCACACCAGCACCGCGACGGCGGCGATCGGGGCGGCGGGGGTCAGCGTCTCGCCGAGCAGCAGCACCGACCACACCAGGGTGAGCAGCGGCTGGGCCAGTTGGAGCTGGCTGGCCCTGGCCACCCCGATGGCGGCCATCCCCCGGTACCAGACCACCAGGCCCACGAACTGCGAACCGGCCGCCAGCCACAGCAGCCCGGCCACCGCACGGCCGCCGAGGTGGACGTCCTCGCCCGTCAGCGCGAGCACCGCGCCCGGCACCGACAGCGGCAGACAGCCCACCAGTGCCCAGCCGATCACCTGCCAGCCCGGCATGTGGCCGGCCAGCCGGCCGCCCTCGGTGTAGCCCGCCGCGCACACCACCAGCGCGCCGAACAGATACAGATCGCCGGTGGTGAGCGCCCCGCCGCTCTGCTGCACCGCGAAGGCGATCACGACCGCGGCCCCGGCCAGCGCCGCCGCCCAGAACACCCGCGAGGGCCGCACTCCGGTGCGTACGGCGGAGAAGGCGGCGGTGGTGAGCGGCAGCAGGCCGACCACCACGGCCGCGTGCGCGGTGGTGGAGGTCTCCAGGGCGAGCGTGGTCAGCAGCGGGAAGCCCACGACGACCCCGGCCGCGACGACCAGCAGCCCCGGCCAGTGGCGGCGGTCTGGCACCGGCACCCGCAGGGCGGCCAGCGCCCCGCCCGCGATCAGCGCGGCGAGCACCACCCGGCAGGTGGTCACCGACCAGGGGCCGAGGCCGGTGAGCGCCCAGGCGGTGGCGGGGAAGGTGAGGGAGAAGGCGGCCACGCCGAGCGCGGCGAGCAGGGTGCCGGTGCGGAGGGCGAACGGTGTCGGGAGCGCCGGGGCCGCCCGGGCGTCGCCCCGGCCCGGGGCGGGGCCGCCTCGCGGGGCGGGGGCGCCGCTCACCGCTATCGCACTGCTGTCGGTAGCGCTATCCTGTGCTGTCATGCAACAGCGTAGCAGTGTGGCTGATCTCGCGGAATCGCTGCGGAAGGAGCTGGACCGCTACTCACCCGGAGAGAAACTGCCGTCCAGCCGGGCCCTGGTCGAGCGCCACCGGGTGAGCCCGGTGACCGTCTCCCGCGCCCTTGCCGCGCTCGTCGCCGAAGGGCTGGTGGTCACCCGCCCCGGCGCCGGTGCCTTCCGCGCCGACCGGCCACGGGCCGGGGCGCCGAGGCCGGGCGACACCTCCTGGCAGGAGGTCGCGCTGAGCGTGGAGACGGCCGGTGAGTCGGTGCCGCGCTCGGTGGACGCCTCCGGCGTCCTGGCCACGCTCGCCGCCCCGCCGCCCGGGATCCTGGAGTTCAACGGCGGCTATCTGCACTCCTCCCTCCAGCCCGAACGGGCGCTGGCCGCCGCCCTGGCCCGCGCCGGGCGGCGGCCCGGGGCCTGGGACCGCCCGCCGGTGGAGGGCCTGCCCGAGCTGCGCGCCTGGTTCGCCCGGGAGATCGGCGGCCCGGCCGGGGCTCTCGGCGCCGCCGACGTCCTGGTCACCGCGGGCGGCCAGTCCGCGCTCACCTGCGCGCTGCGCGCGCTCGCGCCGCCCGGCGCGCCCGTCCTCGTGGAGTCCCCCACCTACCCCGGCATGCTCGCCGCCGCCCGCGCCTCCGGGCTGCGCCCCGTCCCGGTCCCGGTGGACGCCGACGGGGTGCGCCCCGATCTGCTCGCCGAGGCGCTGCGGGCGACCGGTGCCCGGGTCTTCGTCTGTCAGCCGCTGTTCCAGAACCCCACCGGAGCGGTGCTCTCCGCCGGGCGGCGCCGCGAGGTGCTCGCGACCGCCCGCGAGGCGGGCGCGTTCGTGGTGGAGGACGACTTCGCGCGCCGGCTCGTCCACGAGGACGCGGCCCCGCTGCCCGCCACCCTCGCCGCCGACGACCCCGACGGGGCGGTGGTCCACGTCTGCTCGCTCACCAAGGCCACCTCGCCCAGCCTGCGGGTGGGCGCGCTCGCCGCCCGTGGCCCCGCGCTGGAGCGGCTGCGCGCGATCCAGGTGGTCGACAGCTTCTTCGTGCCCCGGCCGCTGCAGGAGACCGCCCTGGAACTCGTCGGCGCGCCGTCCTGGCCCCGCCATCTGCGCACCGTGGCCGCCGAGCTGCACACGCGCCGCGAAGCGCTCGTCACCGCCGTACGGCGGGAGCTGCCCGCACTGGAGCTGCGCCATGTCCCACCCGGCGGCTACCACCTGTGGCTGCGGCTGCCCCAGGGCACCGACGAGGCCGCCCTGGCCGCCGCCGCGCTGCGCGCCGGGGTCGCCGTCGCCCCCGGCCGCCCGTACTTCTGCGCCGAACCGCCCGCGCCGCATGTGCGGCTGAGCTTCGCCTCGGTGGCGGGCACGGGTGAACTGGCCGAGGGGGTGCGGCGGTTGCGCACCGCGTGCGAGGAGGTGCTGGTGGGGGCGTAGGGGGTGCCCGACGGGTCGTCCCGCCTGCGGCGGGCTGCTCCCCTCCCCGCCCCTTCCCGCAACTGGGGCTCTGCCCCAGGCCCCGGGCGGGGCCTTGGCCCCAGGCCCCGGATCGGGGCTGCGCCCCTTCCCGCAGCAGCCCGCCGCAGGCGTCAAGGCCCGCCGGACACCCCGTACGCACTCCGCTGGGAATGCCCATGCCCTGACCTGCCGTCGATCGTCCGCGGCGCCGTCGTGGCTGGTCGCGCCCGCGCGGCGGAGCCGCACATCGACACAGCCCCGCGCCCCTTCGGGGCGCCCTCGAGCCGCCCGGTGGCCCGGCGCACACCCAAAGACCCCTGCTCTTCTCCTGGTTACGGGCCCTGGAGTCGCGGCCGTGACCTTACGATGCCGGGATGACGTTTCGGCTGACGCTGGTCGCCGCCGGCCGCAGCTCCTCCCGGCTGGGGGAGCGCTTCGGCGACGACCGGCCGCTGGATCCGGAGGGCCGGCTCGCCGCCGAGCGCGCGGCCCCCGCGCTGCTTCCGCTGGCCGCGGCGGAGCTGCGCTACTGCTCGCCGTCGACCCGCAGCCGGGAGACCGGCGACGCGCTGGGCTTCACGCCACTGGTCCAACTCGCCCTGCGCGACTGCGACATGGGCCGCTGGGCGGGCCGCTCCCTCGCCGATGTGATGGCGCGCGAACCCGCCGAGGTGGACGCCTGGCTCGGCGATCCGCGCTCCGCACCGCACGGCGGGGAGTCGCTGCACGCGTTCATCATGCGGATCGGCGGCTGGCTGGACACCCGCCCGGCCGAGGACCACGCCAAGATGGTGGCCGTGGCCGACCCCGGGGTGGTCCGCGCCGCCCTGATGTACGCGATCAAGGCGCCGCCGCACTGCTACTGGAACGTCGACATCCGGCCACTCTCCACGGTCACCCTCACCGGCCGGCCGGGCGAGTGGCGGCTGCGCGTGGACGGTACCTGACAGGAGCGCCCGCGGGGCTTCCCGCCCGCGGGGCCTCCCGCTCACGGGGTGAGCTCCTCGGCCAGCAGATCCATCAGCAGGCCGTCGTGCCACGTCCCGTCCGGACCGCGCTCATAGGACCGCATGATGCCGACGGGCCGGAAGCCGACCTTGCCGTAGCACCGGATCGCGGCGGCGTTGTCCGCCGCCGGGTCGATCACGATCCGGTGGTGGCCGTGGTCGGTGAACAGATGGCGGGCCAGGGTGCGTACGGCGTCGGTGCCCAGCCCCCGCCCGTGCACCGCCGGGTCCAGATAGATGTCGATGCTCGCGTGCCGGTACTCCGGGTCGGTCTCGGCCGACCACTGGATCAAGCCGATCACCACACCCTCGTCCTCGATGGTGAGCTGCTCGGCGCCGGGCTCGGCCAGGTCCTCGCGCACCGCCGCCACCAGGTCCTCGCCGCCCCGCCAGCGCGCGTACACCTCGGGCGTGGCGCGGATCGCGGCCAGGGAGGGAACATCGGAAGGGACGGTGGGGCGCAAGCCCACCCGCGCGCCCCGCAGAGTCATCGGCATGGACCGGACGATCCCATCGGAGCGCGGGCCGTGACCAGGGCGCGGCTTTCTGCCCAGGGCCCTTTCGGGAAAGCACTCGGCACCGGATATCTTGATGTCGAGCAATGTTGCAGACGTGGAGCGGAGCACCCGGTGACTGACTCGACCATCATCTATACGCACACGGACGAGGCCCCTGCCCTCGCGACGTACTCGTTCCTGCCGGTGATCGAGGCGTATGCCTCCACGGCCGGGGTCACCGTGGAGAGCCGGGACATCTCCCTGGCGGGACGGATCATCGCCCAGTTCCCCGAGTACCTCGAAGAGGGCCAGCGCATCCCCGACGCCCTCGCCGAGCTGGGTGACCTTGCGAAGACCCCCGAGGCCAACATCATCAAGCTGCCGAACATCTCGGCCTCGATCCCGCAGCTGAAGGCCGCGATCGCCGAGCTGCAGCAGCAGGGCTACGCGCTGCCGGACTACCCGGACGACCCGAAGACCGACGAGGAGCGGGAGATCCGCGCCCGTTACGACAAGGTCAAGGGCTCCGCGGTGAACCCGGTGCTGCGCGAGGGCAACTCCGACCGCCGCGCCCCCGCCTCGGTGAAGAACTACGCCAAGGCCAACCCGCACCGCATGGGCGCCTGGACGGCGGACTCCAAGACCAATGTGTCCCACATGGACACCGACGACTTCCGCTCCACCGAGAAGTCCGTGGTGATCCCGGAGGACGGTTCGCTGCGCATCGAGCTGGCGGGCGACGACGGCTCCACCACCGTGCTGCGCGAGTCGGTGCCGGTGCTGGCGGGCGAGGTCGTGGACGCCTCCGTGATGCGCGTCGCGGCGCTGCGCGAGTTCCTCTCGGCGCAGGTGGCCCGCGCCAAGGCGGAGGGCGTGCTGTTCTCGCTGCACCTGAAGGCCACGATGATGAAGGTCTCCGACCCGATCGTCTTCGGCCACGCCGTGCGCGCCTTCTTCCCCAAGACCTTCGCCGAGCACGGTGAGACCCTCGCCGCCGCCGGTCTGACCCCGAACGACGGTCTGGGCGGCATCCTCAAGGGGCTGGAGGCCCTGCCCGAGGGCGCGGCGATCAAGGCGTCCTTCGACGCCGAGCTGGCCGAGGGCCCGGAGCTGGCCATGGTCGACTCCGACCGCGGCATCACCAACCTGCATGTGCCGTCCGACGTCATCGTCGACGCCTCCATGCCGGCCATGATCCGCACCTCCGGCCACATGTGGGGCCCGGACGGCGAGGAGCACGACACCCTCGCGGTGATCCCGGACAGCAGCTACGCCGGGATCTACCAGGCCGTCATCGACGACTGCCGCGCCCACGGCGCCTTCGAC
Source organism: Streptomyces yongxingensis (assembly GCF_055597465.1). Taxonomy (NCBI): domain Bacteria; kingdom Bacillati; phylum Actinomycetota; class Actinomycetes; order Kitasatosporales; family Streptomycetaceae; genus Streptomyces; species Streptomyces yongxingensis. The sequence goes on along the minus strand of NZ_CM145717.1, from coordinate 2,667,457 downwards.
CCGGCCACGATGGGCTCGGTGCCCAACGTCGGCCTGATGGCGCAGAAGGCCGAGGAGTACGGCAGCCACGACAAGACCTTCGAGATCCCCACCACGGGCACCGTCCGCGTCCTGGACGGGGCGGGCAACGCGGTCATCGAGCAGGTCGTCGGCGCCGGTGACATCTTCCGGATGTGCCAGACCAAGGACGTGCCGATCCGGGACTGGGTCAAGCTGGCTGTCACCCGCGCCCGCGCCACCGGCGACCCGGCCGTCTTCTGGCTGGACGAGGGCCGCGCCCACGACGCCAATCTCATCGAGAAGGTCAAGGCGTACCTGCCCGAGCACGACACCGAGGGCCTGGACATCAGGATCCTGGCCCCGGTCGAGGCGACCAAGCTCTCCCTCGAGCGGATCCGCCGCGGCGAGAACACGATCTCGGTCACCGGCAACGTCCTGCGTGACTACCTGACCGACCTGTTCCCGATCCTGGAGCTGGGCACCAGCGCCAAGATGCTCTCGGTCGTCCCGCTGATCAACGGCGGCGGTCTGTTCGAGACCGGCGCGGGCGGCTCGGCGCCCAAGCACGTCCAGCAGCTGGTCAAGGAGAACTACCTGCGCTGGGACAGCCTGGGCGAGTTCCTGGCCCTCGCGGTCAGCTTCGAGCACCTCGCGCAGAAGACGGGCAACGCGCGGGCCCAGGTCCTCGCCGACACCCTCGACCGGGCGACCGGCACCTTCCTGGCCGAGAACAAGTCGCCCAGCCGTCGCGTCGGCGGTATCGACAACCGCGGCAGCCACTTCTACCTGGCCCTGTACTGGGCCCAGGAGCTGGCCAAGCAGACCGACGACGCCGACCTGGCCAAGGCGTTCGCCCAGCTCGCCGACACGCTCTCCTCCCAGGAGCAGACGATCGTCGACGAGCTGATCGCGGTCCAGGGCTCCCCGGCCGACATCGGCGGCTACTACCAGCCCGACACGGCCAAGGCCGCGGCCGTCATGCGCCCGTCCGCGACCCTCAACCAGGCCCTGGCCACCCTCGGCTGACACGCCTGGCGCGCCTGACGCCCCACCGCACCACACCGCCCCGGCCGGCACTCGCCCGGCCGGGGCGGTCCCCTTCTCCCGCCTCGCACGGGCGGCTAGGTGGAGGGGACGCCCATCAGGGCCGCGGCCTGAGCGGTGGGGCCGGGCACGGGGCCCAGCCATTCGCAGATCAGGACGGTCGCGTCGTCCTGGAGGCGGCCGTCGTGGTGGGCCATGACGGCGCCGACCAGGCGGCGCAGGGTCTCCGGAACGGGCAGCCCGTCGGCGTGCTGCCGGATCAGGAAGTCGACGAACCGGGTCAGGCCGAACTCGCGGCCGCCGGGGCGCCGGGCCTCGGTGATGCCGTCGGTGTAGAACACGACGCGGTCACCGGGCTGGAGCTGCTCGCGGCACAGCGTGGCCTCCAGCCCCAGCTCCAGCCCCATGCCCAGGGGGAGGCCCGGCGGGCACCGCAGCTGGGTGGTCCAGCGGCCGCCGCGGATGACCAGCGGCGGGTGATGGCCGCAGCTCACCCAGCACAGCTCCCCGCTCCGGGTGTCCAGCTCGGCCAGGATGCCGGTGGCGTAGCGGCCTCCCTGGAACTGCTCGATGAGCGCTTCGTCGATCCGCTCGCCGGTCCGCACCAGGTCGGCGCGCCGGCGGCGGGCGTTGCGGCACGCTCCCAGGGCGAGGTTGGCGGTCAGCCCGGCCGAGGTGTCGTGCCCCATCGCGTCGAAGACCGCCAGGCGCACCATCGGCCCGTCGGTGGCGTAGTCGTACGCGTCCCCGCTGATGTCGAACGCCGGCTCCATGACGGCGGAGATGGCCACCCGTCCGTCCGCGTAGGTGGTCTGTGGCATCAGCCGCCACTGCATTTCGGCCGCGATGGTCATCGCCTCGCTGCCCACCAGCCGGGCGAAGGCGTCGCTGAAGTCGCGCTTGCTGACCACGATCAGCGCCACCAGGGCGGAGAGCAGCTTCATGTCCTCGCGGGCCCGTGCGTCGTCGGTGGCCGTGGTGATCCGCAGCAGACCGATGCGCTCGGTGCCGTTCAGCAGCGGCACCCACCACTGGTGGCGGCCCGGCTCGGCGGGGGCGGCGGGCAGCACCTCACCGTACTGGTAGGCCCGGCCCGGCACGGTGCCCTCGACCTTCAGCTCCTCCGGTTCCCCGCCCTCCGGCCCCACGGCGCCCGAGGCGGTCAGCCGTCGCAGCACGCGCCGCCGCACATCGACCAGGTAGATCAGCACCTGGCCGATACCGGCGGGTGCCGCGTGCTCGGCCACGGCGACCGGCAGCATCTCCAGCGGCATCAGATGGCTGGCGGTCAGCAGTTCGCCGAGCAACCGCCTGCTGCCCGACTCCCGACTCCGGTCCGTCACGACCGCTCCCTCTCGTCCGAGGCCGCGGATCGCGACCCGGCACCCCCTTCAGTGTCGCGCGCCCCGGCGGCCCCGGCCCATCCGGCACCGCGCCGGGCTGAAGCTCCGCATCCCCGACCGGCCCCTGTCCTGCCTGGAGGAACCGCTCCTCACGTACGGCGAGAAGGTGAGGCGACCTCCCAGGCCGCCTCGATCATCCGGAAGATCTCGTCCACCGCGGCCTCCGGATCGGCCGCCTCACGGGCCACCGAATAGGCGTCGACCACGAACCTCGCGATCGTCCGGCAGGCGGTCGTGGTCTGTGGCAGGCCGGGATCGGCGGCGATGGCCGCTGCCAGCGACTCCGCGTGGCGCAGCCGCATCGACTCCTCGTACTCCCGCAGGGCAGGTGATCCGTCGATCATGTGCCAGATCGGGGCGGCGCTGTCCCCCGTGCAATGCCGCACCAGGGCGTGGATCTCGCGGCGCAGCGCGGGGAGGAGCGGTTCGTCCGGCGCCCGGCCGGTGACCGCCTGCGTGAGGCGGTGCTCGAAGTCTTCGTCCTGCTCGAACACCAGGGCCTCTTTGGAGGCGAAGTGGGAGAAGAGCGTGGTGACGGCCACGTCGGCCTCGGCGGCCACCTCACGGATGCCCACCGCTTCGTATCCGCGTTCCAGGAAGAGCCGCAGGGCGGCATCAGCGATCTTCTGGCGGGTCGCGGCCTTCTTGCGCTCACGGCGTCCGGGCGGCACGGTCATGCCCTCACGCTATCAGATGCAAAGCCGTAACCGTTTTTAAAAACTAACCGTTAGTGTTATGGTCCGGCACATGAAGAAAGTGAGCTTCGCCGAGTTCGGCGGTCCGGACGTTCTGCAACTCATAGACGCCGAGGAGCCCCACGCGGGCCCCGGCCAGATACGCATCGCCGTGCGGGCGGCGGGCGTGAACCCCGTCGACTGGCGGCTCCGTGAAGGCCAGGTCCTGGGGGCCCATCCGATCGCCCTGCCCTCCGGGGTCGGGCAGGACGCCTCCGGGGTGGTGGACGAGGTCGGCGAGGGCGTCGAAGGGGTCGAGGCCGGCGACCACGTGTTCGGCGAGGGTTCGAGCACCTATGCCGAGTTCGCCGTGCTGTCGGCCTGGGCCCGTATGCCCGAGGGGCTGACGTTCGAGGAGGCGGCCGGGTACCCCTCCGTGGTGGAGACCGCGCTACGCGTCATCCGCGAGGTCGGGGTGCGGTCCGGGCAGACGCTGCTGGTCAGCGGCGCGTCCGGGGGAGTCGGGTCGGCGGTGCTGCAGATCGCCCGCGACCGCGGGATCACGGTGATCGGCACGGCCGGGGCCGCGAACCAGGACTATCTGCGGAGCCTGGGTGCCGTCGCCACGACGTACGGCGAGGGCTGGGCCGAGCGGGTGCGGCAGCTCGGCCAGGTCGACGCGGCCCTCGATCTGGCCGGCTCGGGGGTGATCCGCGAGCTCGTCGAGCTGACCGGCGATCCGCGGAAGGTGATCTCCATCGCCGATCTCGGTGCGCCGGAGCTCGGTGTCCGATTCTCCGGCGTGGCCGGGAGCGTGCCGGAAGCGCTCGCCGAGGCCGTCGACCTCATCTCGCGGGGCAAGCTCCACATCCCGGTCGAGAAGTCGTACCCGCTCGCCGAGGCCGCGGCGGCGCACATCGACAGCCATGCCGGTCACACGCGCGGGCGCCGGGTCATCGTCGTCTGAGCCCGGACCTCAACTCTTGACGGCCTCCGCGATCCGCAGGGCGGCCTGGGCGGGTGTGAGGTGCGTGGTGTCGACGACCTCGGCCTCGTCGTGCAGCCACGCGCGGGCCGCCTCGGCGTAGGGCTCAAGGTGCTGGAGACGGAACGGGGAGTCGGGGCCAAGAACGGTGTCGCCCGCGATGCGCGCGCGGAGGGTGTCCTGGTCGGCGTGGAGGACGAAGTGCCGTACCGGAATGGCATGGTGCGCGAGGCCCGTGCTGATCTCGCGCCAGTACTGCTCGACCAGGACCGTCATGGGGATCACCAGAGTGCCGCCGGTGTAGTCGAGTACATGGCGGGCGGTCTCGACCACCAGCGGCCGCCACGGCGGCCAGTGCTGGAAGTTGCCCGTCCAGGGCAGCCCCGGCGTGATGTCCATGAGTGTCTCGCCGACCTTCTCGGCGTCGAACACCCGTGAATTCGGGATCAGTGGCTGCACGAGTGCACTGGTCGTCGTCTTGCCCGCGCCGTGCGTGCCGTTGAGCCATACGATCATGGGACCCGACCCTAGCGCCGCGCGGGCCGGGGGAACGGGCGCAGCGGAAATCCGGTACGGCTTCGGCGCCTCTCAGGAGAGCGCCGAGCCCGCCCGCGCGCTCATCCGTCACCCAAAAGTCTCGGTCGCGTTCCCGGGCGGTGGGTCGGGCACCTTTGCATAAAGCTGTCGTGAAACGTATAGTCATGCCATCATCTAGGGAGGACGACGGCGATGGCCATACGTGCTGCGGTGGCGGGCGCGAGCGGATACGCGGGCGGGGAACTGCTGCGGCTGCTGCTCGCCCACCCCGAGGTCGAGATCGGCACCCTGACCGGCAACTCCAACGCCGGACAGCCCCTCGCCGGGCTGCAGCCCCATCTGCTCCCGCTGGCCGGGCGCGTGCTGGAGCCCACCACCGCCGAGGCCCTGGCCGGGCATGACGTGGTCTTCCTGGCGCTGCCGCACGGGCAGTCCGCCGCCGTGGCCGAACAGCTCGGCGACCAGGTCCTGATCGTCGACTGCGGTGCCGACTTCCGGCTGAAGGACGCGGCGGACTGGGAGCGGTTCTACGGTTCGCCGCACGCCGGCGCCTGGCCCTACGGCCTCCCCGAGCTGCCCGGGACCCGCGCCGCGCTGGAGGGCACCAAGCGCATCGCGGTGCCGGGCTGCTACCCCACCGCCGTCTCCCTCGCGCTCTTCCCGGCATACGCGGCCGGGCTGCTGGAGCCCGAGGCCGTGATCGTCGCCGCCTCCGGGACCTCGGGCGCGGGCAAGGCGCCCAAGCCGCATCTGCTGGGCAGCGAGGTCATGGGCTCCATGAGCCCGTACGGCGTCGGCGGCGGCCACCGGCACACCCCCGAGATGATCCAGAACCTGTCCGCCGCGGCGGGGGAGCGGGTGTCGGTCTCCTTCACCCCGACCCTCGCCCCGATGCCCCGCGGCATCCTCGCCACCTGCAGCGCCAAGGCCAGGCCCGGAGTCACCGGGGAGAGCCTGCGCGCCGCGTACGACAAGGCGCTGCGGGACGAGCCGTTCGTCACCCTCCTCCCCGAGGGCCAGTGGCCCTCCACCGCCGCCGTGTACGGATCCAACGCCGCGCTGCTCCAGGTCGCCCATGACGAGGCGGCCGGCCGCGCCCTCGTGATCAGCGCCATCGACAACCTCACCAAGGGCACCGCCGGCGGCGCGGTGCAGAGCATGAACATCGCCCTCGGCCTCCCCGAGGAGCTGGGACTTTCCACGATCGGAGTCGCTCCATGAGCGTTACGGCAGCCCAGGGCTTCACGGCCTCCGGCGTCGCGGCAGGGATCAAGGAGAACGGAAACCCCGACCTAGCACTCGTGGTGAACACCGGCCCGCGCCACGCCGCCGCGGCCGTCTTCACCTCCAACCGTGTCAAGGCCGCCCCCGTCCTGTGGTCCGAGCAGGTCGTCAAGGGCGGCCAGGTCTCGGCCGTCGTCCTCAACTCCGGTGGCGCCAACGCCTGCACCGGCCCGCTGGGCTTCCAGGACACCCACGCCACCGCCGAGAAGGTCGCGGAGGTCCTCGGCCACAGCGCGGGCGAGGTCGCCGTGGCCTCCACCGGGCTCATCGGCGTCCGGCTGCCCATGGACGCGGTGCTGTCCGGGGTCGGCAAGGCCGCCGAGGCGCTCTCCCCGCACGGCGGCGAGAAGGCCGCGATCGCCATCAAGACCACCGACACCGTCCACAAGACCGCCGTCGCGCAGAGCCCCGCCGGCTGGACCGTGGGCGGTATGGCCAAGGGTGCCGGGATGCTGGCCCCGGGCCTGGCCACCATGCTCGTCGTCCTCACCACCGACGCCGACGTGGACACCCCCGGGCTGGACACCGCGCTGCGCGCCGCCACCCGCACCACCTTCGACCGGATCGACTCCGACGGCTGCATGTCCACCAACGACATGGTGCTGCTGATGGCCTCCGGCGCCTCCGGTGTCACCCCCGACGCCGCGGAGTTCGCCGAGGCGGTCCGCGAGGTCTGCGCCGATCTCGCCCGCCAGCTCATCGGGGACGCCGAGGGCGCCTCCAAGGACATCCGGATCGAGGTCGTGGGCGCGGCCACCGAGGACGACGCGGTGGAGGTGGGCCGCTCCATCGCCCGCAACAACCTCCTCAAGTGCGCCGTCCACGGCGAGGACCCCAACTGGGGCCGGGTGCTCTCCGCGATCGGCACCACCTCGGCCGCCTTCGAACCGGACCAGCTCAACGTCGCGATCAACGACGTCTGGGTGTGCAAGAACGGCTCGGTGGGCGAGGACCGGGAACTGGTCGACATGCGCTTCCGCGAGGTCCGGATCACCGCCGACCTGGCCGCGGGCAGCGCCTCGGCGGTCATCTGGGCCAACGACCTCACCGCCGACTACGTCCACGAGAACAGCGCCTACTCCTCATGAGCCAGCCGACCACCCGTAAACACACCGCCCTGCCCAAGGCCCGCATCCTCATCGAGGCGCTGCCCTGGCTGACCCGGCACCACGGCAAGACCGTGGTGGTCAAGTTCGGCGGCAACGCCATGGTGGACGACGAGCTGAAGGCCGCCTTCGCCCAGGACGTCGTCTTCCTGCGCCACGCGGGCCTGCGCCCCGTCGTCGTGCACGGCGGCGGCCCCCAGATCAGCGCACAGCTGGACCGGCACGGTCTGGTGAGCGAGTTCAAGGCCGGGCTGCGGGTCACCACCGACGACGCCATGGACGTCGTACGGATGGTGCTGGCCGGACAGGTCCAGCGCGAACTGGTCGGGCTGCTCAACCGGCACGGCCCGCTGGCCGTCGGCATGACCGGCGAGGACGCGCACCTGATGTCCGCCACCAAGCACTTCGCCGAGATCGACGGCGAGCGGGTGGACATCGGCCGGGTCGGCCAGATCACCGAGATCGACACCGGCGCGGTCCGGGCCCTGCTGGACGACGGCCGGATCCCGGTCGTCTCCTCCATCGCCCGCAGCGCCGACGACGGCCATGTCTACAACGTCAACGCCGACACGGCCGCTGCCGCCCTCGCCGTCGCGCTGGGCGCCGAGACGCTGATGGTGCTCACCGACGTGGAGGGCCTCTACGCCGACTGGCCCAACAGCGACGAGGTGATCAGCAAGCTCACCGCGAGCCAGTTGGAGAAGCTGCTGCCGGAGCTGGCCAGCGGCATGGTGCCGAAGATGGAGGGCTGTCTGTACGCCGTGCGCCACGGGGTCACCACCGCCCGTGTGCTCGACGGGCGGGTACCGCACTCCATCCTGCTGGAGATCTTCACCGACGAGGGCATCGGCACGATGGTCCTGCCGGACGGGACCGCGATCGACCACGACAGCCAGGGCGACAAGGGGGAGGACCAGTGAGCAACGCGGAGCTGAAGCGGCGCTGGCAGGGGGCGCTCATGGACAACTACGGCACCCCCCGCCTCCCGCTCACCCACGGTGAGGGCACCAAGGTCTGGGACGCGGACGGCAAGGAGTACCTCGACTTCGTCGGCGGTATCGCCGTCAACTCGCTCGGCCATGCCCACCCCGCCGTCGTCCGGGCGGTGTCCGACCAGATCGCCACCCTCGGCCATGTCTCCAACCTCTTCGTGGCCGAGCCCCCGGTGGCGCTCGCCGAGCGGCTGCTCCAGCTCTTCGGCCGCTCCGGGCGCGTCTACTTCTCCAACTCCGGTGCGGAGGCGGTCGAGGCCGCCTTCAAGATCGGGCGGCGCACCGGGCGCACCCATATGGTGGCCACCGCCGGCGGCTTCCACGGCCGCACCATGGGCGCGCTCGCGCTGACCGGCCAGCCCGCCAAGCAGGAGCCCTTCCTCCCGCTGCCCGGCGACGTCACGCACGTACCGTACGGGGACGTGGAGGCGCTGCGCGCGGCCGTCACCACCGACACCGCCCTCGTCATCCTGGAGCCCATCCAGGGCGAGAACGGCGTCATCGTGCCGCCGGCCGGCTATCTGGCCGCGGCGCGGGAGATCACCCGGGCCACCGGCACCCTGCTGGTGCTCGACGAGATCCAGACCGGGATCGGGCGGACCGGCCACTGGTTCGAGCACCAGGCGCAGGGCGTGGAGGCCGATGTCGTCACGCTCGCCAAGGGGCTCGGCGCCGGGCTGCCCATCGGCGCCACCGTCGCCTTCGGGCCCGCGGCCGATCTGCTGACCCCGGGGCAGCACGGATCCACCTTCGGCGGCAACCCCGTCTCCTGCGCGGCCGGTCTTGCCGTCCTCGACACCATCGCCACTGACGGCCTCCTGGACCGGGTCAAGCGGGCGGGGGAGCGGCTGCGTAACGGAATCGAGTCGCTCGACCACGCATCGGTCGCCCGGGTCCGCGGCGCCGGGCTGCTGCTCGGTATCGTGCTCACAGAGTCCCTCGCGCCGCAGGTGCAGAAGGCGGCTCAGGACGCGGGACTCCTGGTGAACGCGGTCGCGCCGGATGTGGTCCGGCTCGCCCCGCCGCTCGTCATCTCCGATGGCGAGGTGGACACCTTCCTCCGGGAGCTGCCGGCCGTCCTGGACGCCGCACATGAGGGAGACGGGGAACGACGAGCCGGAGACTGACGACACCGATGACCGAGGCGCAGCACACCGACGCGCAGGACGCGGGCCACGGCGGACCGGCCGTGCCGCAGACCCGCACCGCACGCCACCGCCGGATCGTGGACATCCTGAACCGGCAGGCCGTGCGGTCCCAGAGCCAGCTCGCCAAGCTGCTCGCGGACGACGGGCTCTCCGTCACCCAGGCGACCCTCTCCCGGGACCTGGACGAGCTGGGCGCGGTGAAGATCCGCAACACCGGCGGTGAGCTGATCTACGCGGTGCCGAGCGAGGGCGGCGACCGTACGCCGCGCGCCCCGCTCGGCGAGTCGGCGAGCGAGGCGCGGATGGCCCGGCTGGCGGGTGAGCTGCTGATCTCGGCGGAGGCGTCGGCCAACCTCGTGGTGCTGCGCACTCCGCCGGGCGCCGCGCAGTTCCTCGCCTCGGCCATCGACTCGGCGGAGCTGCACGACATCCTCGGCACCATCGCGGGCGACGACACGCTCCTGCTGATCAGCCGCGACCCGCTGGGCGGCCAGGCGCTCGCCGACCACCTGCTGCGGCTGGCCCAGAAGGAGCGCTAGGGTCCTTCTGCGCGTGCGGTCTTCGGCGGCGGGGCGGTGGAGTCGCGTACCACCAGCCGTGTGGTGATGCGGACGCGTGGCGGCCGCGAGCCCACCTCCGGGGCCTCCCGCACCAGTCGGCCCGCCGCGTCGCCCGCCTCCTGGAGGGGGACGTGCAGCGCGGTGCTGCCCGGCCGGGTCATGCCGATGACGGTCAGATCGTCCGAGGCGGCCAGGCTCATGTCCTCGGGAACGCGCAGTCCGGCGTTGCCCAGCCCCACGAACAGCCCCAGCAGCACATAGCTGCTGTAGACCATGACGGCGGTGACATGGGCCTCATGCCGTACCAGATGCTCCGCCGCGGCCAGCCCGGCGTCGAACTGCGGCGGTACGGGGTCCAGGACGGTCAGCTCCCCGCCGCCGTCCGCCACCGCCGCCAGGGCGGCCTTCCGGCGCTGCCGGTCCATCCATGAGCCGGGCGGGCCGCCGAGGTAGGCGATCCGCCGGTGGCCGAGGCCGAGCAGATGCGCCATCAGTTTCCGTACGCCTCCGGGGGTGTCCACCACCACGCCGGGCAGTCCCGGGGTGGTACGGTCCACCGTCACCACGGGCAGCCGCTCGGCGAACGAGCGCAGCGTGGCGTCCGGGCTGACCGGTGCGACCAGGACCAGCCCGTCGACCCGCGACCCCAGCTGGGTCACCAGCTCCCGCTCCCGGTCCGCCGAATGGTCCGAGACACCGAGCAGGACGTTTCCGCCCGCCTCGGTGAGGGGCTGCTGAACGCCGGTGACGATGGGCGGGAAGAAGGGGTTGGCGAGGGTGGGGACGATGACCCCCACCAGCCCGGTGTGGCCGGTCGTCAGCGCCCGTGCGGTGGCGTTGAGCCGGAATCCCATCTCGGCGGCCGCGCGGGCCACCCGCTCCCGGGTCTCCTCCGCGACCATGCCGGGCCTGCTGAGGGCGCGCGACGCCGTGGAAGTGGACACGCCCGCCGCCCGTGCGACATCTGCCAGCCGAACCATCCGCCCCTGCTTTCGTTGCCGGTTACACGGTTTTAACCGATGGCCGTTGACGGCCTCCCCGCGCCTAGCGTAGCTTGCCTGCAACCGGTTGTTGCAACCGGTTGCACATCACTCTTCGCCAGATTCACGGAGGACGGGTTCGTGTCACGCAGAGCGGCGTCTGGCCTCTTGCTCCTGCCGGGCGTGGCGCTTCTCGCCTTCGGCTTCCTCTACCCCTTCGGCACCACGCTCTTCGCCCCGCCCGCCGCCGAACACCCCGATGTCCTCGGCAAGCTCGGCGGGATGCTCGGTGACGCCTACGTCCTGGAGGTGGCGGCCCGGACCATCCGGGTCGCCGCCCTCACCACGGTCATCTGTCTGCTGCTCGGCTTCCCGGTGGCCTACCTGATCTCCCGGGCACCCAGGCGCCGTCAGGGTCTGCTGCTCGCGCTCGCCGTCTTTCCGCTGTTGCTCTCCACCGTCGTCCGCACCTTCTCCTGGCTGGTCATCCTCGGCCGCAACGGACTGATCAGCTCCGTGCTGATCGACCTGAAGCTCGTGGACGGTGGCACCCAACTGCTCTACACCGAATTCGCCCTGGTCGCCGGGCTCACCCAGCTCTTCACCCCGATCATGATCCTGACCTCCTACAGTTCGCTCTCCCATATCGACGCCAAGTTGGAGGACGCGGCCAGGGGGCTCGGGGCCAAACCGGGCCGGGCGTTCCGGAGCGTGGTGCTGCCCCTCGCGCTGCCCGGCGTGCTGGTCGGCGCGACCCTGGTCTTCGCCGGCGCGGTCACCGCGTTCACCACCCCGCTGCTGCTCGGCGGCACCCGCAACCGCACGCTGGCCACGCTGCTGTACGACTACGCCAATGTGAAGCTCGACTGGAGCGCGGCGAGCGCGGTCGCCCTGATCATGACCGTGCTGGTGCTCGCCGCGAGCTGGATATCCGGCCGGCTGTCCCGGGTGGGGGCGGTCTGATGCGAGGGCGTCCCGTGCTCACCGCGCTGTCCGCGCTGGCGCTGCTGTTTCTGCTCGGACCGATCCTGCTCGTCGTCGCGATCGCGTTCTCCTCCGGTGACACCGTCGAGTTCCCGCCCCCGGGCCTGTCGGGGAAGTGGTTCACCAAGGCGCTCGCCCACCAGCCCTTCCAGGACGCGCTCATCACCAGCGCGCTGGTGGCGGCCGGAGCGACGGCCCTGGCGCTGCTCGTGGGCGTTCCGGCCGCGCTGGCGATCCAGCGCCGCCGGTTCCGCGGTCGTCGGGCGATCGAGGCGCTGTTCCTGTCCCCGGCGATCGTGCCGGAGTTGGTCCTGGGGTTCGCCCTGTTCCAGCAGCTGATGGTCACCCTGCGGATCACCGCCCTCGGGGCGCTGCTGATCGGCCACACCGTGCTGCTCCTGCCGTACGCGGTGCGGGTGACCGGAGCCTCGCTCGCCATGGCCGACCCCGCCCTGGAGGAGGCGGGACGCGGTCTCGGCGCGGGGCCGCTGCGGACGTTCCTGCACATCACCCTGCCGGTGATGACGCCCGGTATCGTCTCCGCGGCCGTGCTGTCCTTCCTCACCTCCTTCAACAATGTGCCGCTGTCACTGCTCCTCAACGGTCCCGGTGTCTCCACCCTCCCGGTCGAGATGCTCCATTACGTGGAATTCTCCTTCGACCCGGTCGTCGCGGCCGTGAGCACGCTGCTGCTGGTGGCGACCGTGCTGGTCGCCCTGGTCACGGAGCGGCTCGTCGGATTCAACAAGGTCTTCAGCAAGTAGGGATGCGCCAGATGACGACGCCAGTGGTCCAGCTCCGGGCCATCACCCGGGAGTTCTCGGGGTCGGTGGCCGTGGACGCCATCGACCTGACCGTGGAGCGCGGACAGTTCACCGCCCTGCTCGGGCCCAGCGGCTGCGGCAAGACCACGACCCTGCGGATGATCGCGGGATTCCTCCCGCCCAGCTCCGGCACCATCCTGCTCGACGGCGAGGAGGCCACCCGGCTGCCGCCCGAGCGCCGCAACATCGGCATGGTGTTCCAGTCGTACGCACTCTTCCCGCATCTGACCGTGGAGAAGAACGTGGCGTTCGGGTTGCGGATGCGGGGCGTGCCCGCCGCCGAGATCCGCACCCGGGTGGGCGAGGTACTGGAGCTGGTCGGCCTCGGCCATCTCGCCCGGCGCAAGCCCAAGGAGCTCTCCGGCGGCCAGCAGCAGCGGGTCGCGCTCGCCCGCGCGGTGGCCATCCGCCCCTCGGTGCTGCTGCTGGACGAGCCGCTGTCCAACCTGGACGCGCGGCTGCGCGTCCAGATGCGGCAGGAACTGCTGCGCGTCCAGCGCGAGACGGGTCTCACCGCCATCCTGGTCACCCACGACCAGGAGGAGGCGCTGGAACTCGCCGACTCCATGGTGATCCTCGACCGCGGCCGGATCGTGCAGCAGGGCCCGCCGCGCGAGGTCTTCCGGGCGCCCGCGACCCGCTTCGTCGCGGAGTTCCTGGGCTATGAGAACTTCCTCGACCTCCCCGGCCGGGGCCCGATCACCATCAGGCCCGAGCATGTGGGCGTCCTCGCCCCCGGACAGAAGCCGCCCCCCGGCGGTGAAGTGGTCGAGGGGACCGTGGCCGCGGTCCGCTTCCGCGGTACGGACGTGGCGGTCACCGCCACCGTCGGCGACCGGGTCCTCCACGCCATCAGCACCGATGACACCCTGCGCGCGGGGGAGCCGGTACGGCTCCACCTGCCCCTCGCGCGGGCCGTCCCCCTGGCCGGCGACGACGGCGACGCCCGGCCGGCCACCTCGAAACAGCAGGAGTGTCCCGCATGACCCACAGCACCAGAGTCCTCGCCGGCGCGGCGGCCGCGGCCGCCCTCTCCCTGTCCCTGTCCGGCTGCGCCGAAACCGCCGACGCCGACCCCAAGAAGCTGACCGTCTCCACCTTCGGCTTCGGGGCGGACCGCTTCGAGAAGACGGTGGTCGAGCCGTTCGAGAAGAAGACCGGGATCGATGTCACCGTGGAGACCGGCGCCAACGCCGACCGCCTCACCAAGCTCCGCGTCAACAAGGCGAACCCCACCGTCGACGTCGTCATGATCACCGACCTCTTCGCCGCCATGGGCCAGAAGCAGGGCCTCTTCGACAAGATCGACCCCAAGAAGGTCCCCAACCTCTCCAAGGTGCACGCGTTCGCCAGGAGCGAGGACGGCTACGGCCCCGCCTACACCTACCAGTTGCTCGGCATGCTCTACCGCACCGACAAGTTCAGCGAGCCGCCCACGCTGAACGACCTGTGGAAGGCCGAGCACAAGGGCAAGGTCGCCGTCCCCGACATGTCCACCAGCGCCGGAATGCCCTTCCTGGAGGCCACGTCCGCCACGTACGGCACGGGCCCCAAGGACGCCGACGCCGGATTCAAGAAGCTCTCCGACCTCAAGCCCCATGTGCTCAAGTTCTTCAACCGCAGCACCGAACTGGTGAGCCTCCTGGACCGCGGTGAGGTCGAGATGGCCCCCGGCCTCGACCTGTTCGCCGTGGACCCGGCCAAGGCCGGCAAGCCCATCGGCTGGGCACCGTTCGACAAGGGCCGCTACGTCGCCGCCAACACCGCCCAGATCGTCAAGGGCGGCAAGAACAAGGCGGGCGCCGAGAAGTTCATCGACTATCTGCTCTCCGCGGACGTCCAGGAGAAGGCCGCCGCCTCCTTCAACGACAAGCCGGTCAACAAGGACGCCAAGGTGCCCGCGTCCCTCACCAAGGTGGCGGGCGAGGCCGCGACCGACCCGTCCGCCGCCGGGTTCACCTCCCCCGACCTCGGCTACGCGGTCGATCACAACGACGCGTGGGTGGACCGCTTCCAGCGCGAGGTCTCCGGATGAGCCAGGCCCCCCACCGGGTCATCATCGACTGCGACCCCGGGATCGACGACGCGATCGCGCTGCTGCTGGCGTACGCGTCACCCGAACTCGACGTCGTGGGCGTGACCACCGTCGCGGGCAACGTCGGACTCGATCGGGTCGTCGACAACGCCCTGCGGCTGTGCGACCTGATCGGCGGCGCCGCGGCGGCCACCCCGGTGCTCCGCGGCTACGCCGGCCCACTGGCCCGCGCGCTGCGCCACCCCGACGAGCCGGTGCACGGTGCGTACGGCCTGGGCGGTGTGGAACTCCCCACGCCCACCCGGGCCGCCCACCCCGGCCACGCCGTGGACTGGATGGCCGAACGGATCCGTGTCGGCGCCCCCCAAGAGATCACCCTCATCGCCACGGCGCCGCTCACCAACGTCGCCGCGCTGCTGCACACCCACCCCGACGTCCGGGAGCGGCTGGCGGAGATCGTCATCATGGGCGGCGCGGCCTTCGCCCCGGGCAACACCACGCCCGCCGCCGAGTTCAACTTCCACGCCGACCCCGAGGCCGCCCGCTATGTCGCCGAGGCCGGGGTGCCGCTGCGCATCGTCGGGCTCGATGTGACCCGCGAGGCCCTGACCCCGCTCGCCGACGCCGAGGCACTGATCGCCGACGGCGCGCCCGCGACCTCGGCGGCCGGGCGGATGCTGAGCCATCTCATCGAGCGCTACGCCCGCCGCCACGCCGTGCGTGCCTGCGCCGTGCACGACGCGCTCGCTGTCGCTGCGGCCATCCGGCCGGACCTCCTCCAGTGGACCGAGGCATGGGTGACCGTGGAATGCGCGGGCGAGTTCACCCGTGGCGCGCTGGTCGCCGACGTCCACGGGCGCACCGGCCTGCCGCCCAACGCGAAGGTGGCGACGGGCGTCGACGCGGAGGCGTTCCGCGCGTTCCTGATGTCGCGGCTGCGTGACCGCTACGGCGCGCACACCGCGCCCGCGCCGAGTGCCCCCGTACGGAGCGCTGCCGTGTCAGGTGCTGCCGTACGGAGTGCTGCCACGTCGAGTGCTGCCGCGCCGGGCGCTTCGGCGTAGGGCCGACGCACCCTCCCACTCCCCATTCCAGAGCAAAGAACGAGCAGGAGACCCCATGCCGATGCCAAGCCGCTGCGATCTCCTCATCCGTGGTGCCGGCGTCGTCTCGGTGCACACCGGCGAGATCCGGCCGGCGGACGTGGTGGTGACCGGGGACCTCATCCGAGCCGTGGTCGCGCCCGGTGTGCGGATCGACTCCGACCGCGTCCTGGACGCCGAGGGGCTGCTGCTGGCGCCCGGGTACATCGACGCCCATATGCACATCGAGAGCTCGCTGCTCACCCCCGCCGAGTTCGCCCGGATCACGGTGCGGCGCGGTACCACCACTGTGCTCGCCGATCCGCACGAGATCGTCAACGTCGCGGGGCGCGAGGCCATGGCCTGGATGATCGAGCAGGGCCGCGCGCCCGCGCAGACCATGCTGTGGGCCGTGCCCTCCTGCGTCCCCGCGCTCGAGGGCTTCGAGACCGCCGGATCCCGGCTCACCGCCGAGGACATCGCCGAGATGCTCGACTGGGACGGGGTGACCACGCTCGGCGAGGTGATGGACTACCGGGCCGTCGTCGAGGGTTCCCCGCGGATGCGGTCGATCGTCGAGGCCGCCCGGCGCAAGGGCGTCCGGCTCGACGGCCACTGCCCGGGCCTGACCGGCGACGATCTGGGCGAGTACCTCTGGGCGGGGATCGACTCCGACCACACCAAGAACACCCCCGAGGTCGCCGTCGAGAAGGCCCGGCTCGGAATGTTGCTGATGCTCCAGGAGAAGTGCCTCACCCCCGAGTTGGTGGCCCGCCTCCGCGAGCTCCCCGTCCTGCCCGACTTCTGCCTGGTCACGGACGATCTGGCAGCCGATGCCATCCTCGAGCGCGGACATCTGGACCATATCGCCCGGGTCGCGCTGGACGCCGGGCTCAGCCCGCTGACCGTGCTCCGGGCCCTCACCCTGCACCCGGCACGCCGCCTCGGCCTGGACGACCGTGGCGTGGTGGCACCGGGGAAGCGGGCCGACCTCGTCCTGCTGCGCGCGCTGGAGGACCCGACGCCGGTGACCGTCGTCTGCGGTGGACAGGTCGTCGAGGCCGCCGGCGCCGGCGCGACGGCCCCGGTCCGCAACCCCTTCGCCGACTCGGTACGCCTCAGCCCGCTCGACGAGGACGACTGCCGCTGGCGGGTGGACCTGCCCGATGGGGAACACGCCTTCCGGGCGCTGCGGGTGAACCCCGTGGACACCTTCACCGAACCGGCCGAGGTCGTGCTGCCCGTACGGGACGGCATCGTGAAGTGGGAGGGCAGGACGGCCGTGCTCGCGGTGTACGAGCGCCACCAGCGCTCCGGCCGCCGGACGATGGCCCCCGTGGTCGGCTTCGAGCTGGCCGAGGGCGCGGTCGCCACCACGTACGCACACGACAGTCACAACCTCACCGTCGTCGCCACCGACGCCACCGCGCTGCGCCATGCGGCCAATCGGGTGATCGGCTCCCACGGTGGCATCTGTGTGGCCGTCGCCGGAGAGCCGGTCGTCCACCTCCCGCTGCCGGTGGGCGGCGTGATGTCCCCGGCCCCGGCCGCCGCTGTCGCCCGGGGCGCGGCCGCCGTACGGGAGGCGCTGCACCGGTGGGGCTGGCGGCACCGCAATGCCTTCATGAGCATCTCGACCATGACGCTGCCCGTCTCGCCGCAGATCAAGCTCACCGACAAGGGCCTGGTGCGGGTGGTCGACCGGGCGTGGGAGCCGGCCGTCGTCCGACGGCCGGACAGGATCGGCTGACGGCCGGACAGGATCGGCTGACGGCCGAACGGGGGTCGGCCGTCAGCCGCGTCCGTGGGCGGGCCGGGCCGTCGCCGTCAGCCGGTCTCCGTCCTGCGCGCCCGGTACGCCATCCAGGCCGCCACCACCGCCCCCGAGACGTTGTGCCAGACGGAGAACACGGCGGCCGGGAGCGCGGCCAGCGGGCTGAAGTGGGCGGCGGCCAGGGAGGCGGCGAGCCCGGAGTTCTGCATGCCGACCTCGAAGGCCATGGCCCGGCTGGCGGGCGCGCCCAGCCGGGCCAGCTTCCCCGCCCCGTAGCCCAGCGCCAGGCCGAGCCCGTTGTGGAGCACCACGGCGAGCAGCACCAGCGCCGCCGCCGACTTGATGGCGTCCGCGCTGGCGGCCACCACAATGGCCACGATCACGCCGATGGTGACCGCCGACAGCCAGGGCAGCAGCCCCAGCACCCGCTGGATGAACCGCCCGGCGACCAGCCGCACGACCAGCCCCCCGACCACCGGCAGCAACACGGTCTTGAGGATGTCGGTGACCATCGACTCCGCGTCCACCGGCAGGAACTCCCCGGCCAGCAGCAGCGTCAGCGGCGGGGTGACCAGCGGCGCGAGCACCGTGGAGACGGTGGCGACGGACACCGACAGCGCCACATCGCCGCGTGCCAGATACGTCACTACATTGGAGGCCGTTCCGCTCGGCGCACAGCCGACCAGGATGACACCGGCCGCCAACTGCGGGGAGAGGCCGAGGGCGTGGGCGATCAGCCATCCAAGACCCGGCATGATCACATAGTGCGCGACCAGCCCGAGCGCCACCGCCCAGGGCCGCTTGATGACACCGGAGAAGTCCTGCGGGGTCATCGTCAAACCCATGCAAAACATGACGATGCCGAGCAAGTAGGGCACGTTCGGCGCCCAGCCGCTGAAGGTGCCGGGCGTGCCGAGGCCCGCCGCACCGGCGGCGAGGACGAGGAGGGGGAAGACGGTGACGGCCCGCCGGGCCGCCCGGTCGGCGGCAGCGGGCTCCGGTGACGGCGAGGGCGCCTGCCCCGCCGTCGTCGAGGAGTTGGCCGCGGAGCTCTTCGATTCGGATCGCACCGCGTGATGGAACGCTTCCGGAGGTGCCTTCCGCAACACCGTCTCGTTATGTGGTCACTACACCCACTATGGCGAGCCGAGCGGCGGCAGCGGCAGCGGAAGCCCCGGCAGACCGTCGATGCTGCTGGCGATGTGCTCCTTCTTGTGGAAGTAGCGGTCCAGCGATTCGTCGTCCTCCCGCCGGAAGCGGGAGGCGTGCAGCGGGCGGTCCTCGCGGTAGTCCATAAACGGGACCGCGTAACCGCAGGTGTCCCGGATCAGCTCGGCCGTCACCACGATGACCGCCCGCAGCCCGTGGGCGTCGACATCGATGTCCGGGAAGTGCTCGAGCAGCGCGGGGAAGCGCGGATCGTCACGGAACACCGGCTCGCCCCGGCCGTGGACGCGCACGATGTTCGGCGGGCCGGTGAAGGCGCACCACATCAGGGTGATCCTGCCGTTCTCCCGCAGATGGGCGATGGTCTCGGCGTTGCTCCCCGCGAAGTCCAGGTAGGCCACGGTCAGTTCGTCGAGTACGGCGAAGGAACCGGCCAGCCCCTTCGGTGAGAGGTTCACCGTGCCGTCCCCGGCCAGCGGGGCGGTGGCGGTGAAGAAGATCTTCTGCTCTTCGATGAAGGTGCGGAGTCTGCCGTCGATGCGTTCGTACACCTTTCCCATGTGGCGCATTATCCCTGCGGGTGGTCGCCGAGGCGATGGTTCCATGGGTGCATGGCCACCAAGAAAGCGTCCACGAGCAAGCCCGCGATCCGGATCCGCCGGGTGTACGACGCCCCCGGCCCGGACGACGGCACCCGCGTCCTGATCGACCGCGTCTGGCCCCGCGGCCTCGCCAAGGCCGACGCCCACCTGGACGAATGGACCAAGGACGCCGCCCCCTCCACCGAACTGCGCCGCTGGTACGGCCATGACCCGGACCTCTTCCCGGAATTCACCCGCCGCTACCGCGCCGAGCTCACCACCCCGGAGCGCCGCGAGGCCGTCACCCACCTCCGCGAGCTGACCGCCTCCGGCCCCCTGACCCTCCTCACGGCCGTGAAGGACCTCGACCACGGCCATGTCCAGGTCCTGGCCGAGGCGATCCGCGGCGACGAATGAGCGCCGCTCGATCGCCCTATACGCACAGCTCCGCCGAATAGCGGGCGAAGCCGCTGGTGTGCCAGGTGGAGCCGTCGGCGGTGATGACGAACGCCTCGGCGTCGGGGAGCCGTCCCAGCCAGGGGCGGGCGCGTTCGGCGCCCATGGCGCAGGCCGCGGTGGCCACGGCGTCCGCGTCGGCCAGGCTGGTGGCGATCACGGTGACCGAGGCCAGGCCCTGCGCCGGGGGGCGCCCGGTGCGGGGGTCCAGGATGTGGCAGCCCCGCTCGGCCGGGCCCGAGGTGGCCACGGCCAGCTCGCCGTGGGTCTCCACGATCGCCGCCAGCTCGCCCCGGCGCAGCGGATCGGCGATGCCCACCCGCCAGGGGCCGCCGTGCACCTGGACGTCGCCGCCGCCGTTCACACACACCGACCCGGCGCCCGAGGAAACCAGCATCCGGGCGGCGCGCTCCACGGCCCAGCCCTTGACCAGGCCCGTCGGGTCGAGGCGGCCACCGGCGTAGCGGGCGGTGAACCAGCCGCCGCTGCGGTGCTCGGCGTCCTCGCACATCCGCAGCACGTCCCGGACCTCCGGGGCGCAGCGCGACAGCGTCAGCTCACCGCGCCCCAGCCGGCTGATCTGGCTGTCCCGGCGGTAGGTGGAGAACAGCTCGTCCACCCGGTGCAGCCCCACCACGGCCCCGTCCAGCGCGGCCTGCACCCGGGGCCGGTCGGCGGGCGCGACCTCGCGGACGTCGAAGGAGAAGACCGTGCCCATGACGTGCTCGACATGGCGCAGCGGCTCGGGTTCGTCCATTCCGTACGTCACTTGGCACCCGCCTTGTCGAGCGCGCTCTGGAGCGACTTGGCGTAGCCCTCGCTGGTGTAGGTGGCCCCGGAGACCGTGTCCACCTTCGCCGCGGCCACCGCCTGCTGGTTGAGCTTCGGGATGGAGTCCTTGGCGATCTGCTCGCTGCGCGGCCCGGAGTCCGGCGTCTTGACCGCCTGCGCGCCGGTGATCTTCCCGCCGTTGACGGTGAGGCTCACCTGGACCGGGCCGTACTGCGTCTGCACGGCGTCGCCGGTGACCGTACGGGCGCCGCCCGCCCCCGCCCCGGCCCCCGCGCCGGCCCCGCCCGGCTGTGCCGTGGCCGCGACCGGGGGCGCCTGCCCCGGCTGGTTCCCGGCGACGGCCTGGCCGCCCCCCGAACCGGGCTGCTTCAGTGCGAGCAGCAGCACCACACCGGAGACGGTGGCGGCCGTTCCCACGATGATGCGGCGCAGCGGATGCTTCCTCTTCATGGCTTCACCTCGGTCACAGCTCGAAGGATTCGTGGTGGATCCGGCGATCCGGAACCCCCGCCTCACGCAGCGCCCCGTACGCGTGCTCGGCCAGGCCCGGTGGGCCGCACAGATAGACGTCGTGGTCCTCGATGTCGGGGAGCAGATGGCCGAGCCGCTCCGCGGTGATCTCCGGCCGGGCGCCGTCCGGGCCGTTCACCGCGTACAGCAGCCGGGCTCCGCGCTCGGTCGCGATCTGCTTCAGCTCGTTCCACAGCGCCAGGTCCTCGACGCTGCGGGCCCGGTAGAGCAGGGTGAGGTCGCTGCCCTTGCCCGGCAGCGTCTCGAACAGCGCCCGGATCGGAGTGATCCCGGCCCCGCCCGCGATCATCAGCACCTTGCCGCGGCTGCGCCGCGCCGCGGTCATCGCCCCGTACGGACCCTCCGCCCACACCCGCGTCCCCGGCTCCAGCGAGGCCAGCCCCGTGCTGTGGCCGCCCACCGCCTTCACCGTGATCCGCAGCAGCTCCGGCCGGGGCGGCGCGGAGAGCGAGTACGGATGGGAGCCCCAGCGCATCCCCGGGGCCAGGAACCGCCATCGGAAGAACTGCCCGGCCTGCGCCCCGAGCCGATGCAGCTTGCGCCCCTTGATGAGTACCGACACCACTCCGGGCGCCTCCGGTACGACGGCCTCCACCCGCATCCGGTGCCGCAGGTTCAGCCGCAGCGGCACCAGCAGCCGGTACCAGACCACCAGCGCGGTGACCGTGCCGTACAGCGCGTACCAGGCGGTCTCCGCGGTCTTGTTCCCGACGAACTCCGCGCCGGTCGCGAGCTGGTGCCAGAACGTCAGGAAGACCGCCAGATAGGTGAACAGATGCAGGTAGTACCACACCTCGTACGGCATCCGGCGGCGCACCATTCCCGCCGAGACCAGCCCGATCACCACCAGCATCGCGGTGCCGACCACCGCCTTGATCATGTCCGGGTAGTCCATGACCACGGTGACGGACTGGTCGACGAAGCCGGTGCCGGCCTGCTCCGCGTAGCCCGCGATGATCAGCCCGACGTGCGCCACGATCAGACACAGCGCGTACCGCCCGCTCAACGCGTGCCACCGCGAGACCCGGTCCGACCCCACCCGCCGCTCCAGCGCCGGAACGCGCGCCATCTGGAGGACGACGAGGGCGAGGACATAGCCGCCGAGCAGCCCGCTGAGCCGCCCGGCGTGGGTCAGCCACTGCGCGGTGCCCTCGACGTTCGGAGTGTTCTGCCACCACAGCGACAGCACCGCCGCCGCACCTGCCAGGCTGAGCAGGATCAACGGCACGGCGGGCGAACGGCGGGGCTGGATGCGGCGCATGGCCTGCCGCCGTCCGGCCCGGCTGTTCAGTAGCGTCGTCACGGCCTGTCCCCTTCCCTTGGGCTCCGGCGCAAGGGAATACGGCCGCGAGCGCGGGATGACTCAACGGCCGCCGGGATTCACAGGTTTCGGTCGCAGCTCACAGGTCCGGCCCAGGATTCACAGGTTCGGGCGTCACCGGCGGTGGCGCACGGGCAGCAGCAGATCGCTCACCACCGGCAGGTGGTCCGACGCCTCCGGGTCCGCCGTGAACACCTGGGCGGTGAGCGGGCGCAGGTCGCGGGAGGGGAGGAGGAAGTCGATACGGGCGTGCGGGTTGACGGAGTCGTAGGTGAAGCCGTCGCCGGTGCCGGCCTGGGGCCACACATCGCCGAGCACGTCGGTCAGGGTCCGGATCTCCGGGGTCTCGGACGTGGCGTTCAGGTCGCCGACCAGGACGGTGCCCTCGGGGGAGGAGCCGAGGAGCTCGACGATCCGGGCGGACTGGCGCTCGCGCTCCTGGTTGTCGTCGTGCTGCAGATGCGTCACCGCGAAGTCGACGCAGGTGCCGCGCACGCCCAGGGTGGCCTGGAGCAGACCGCGCTGCTCATGGCCGGGGACGAGCGGCAGATGGGTGTTGGTCCAGGACCGGATCGGCCAGCGGGAGAGCACGGCGGTGCCGTACTGACGGCGCGGCCGGCCGGGCTCCTCCGGGGCCAAGTCCAGGTTGGCGCCGAAGGCGTGACGCATCCCCAGCCGCTCGCCCAGCCAAGCGGGCTGGTCGACGAAGCCGCTGCGCTTCCAGAACCGGTCGACCTCCTGAAGGCCGACGACGTCCACCCGCATGGCCTCGATCACCCGGGCGACGCGGTCCAGGTCCGTGACGTCGGCGGGGCTCGCGCCGTGGTGGATGTTGAACGTGGCCACGCGCAGCGGCCGCGGGCCGGTGGCGGCGGCCGCCACCCCGGACGTCCCGGCGGCGGCGGTGGCGCCGAGGCCGACCGCCGCGGCGAGGAACCGGCGGCGGCTGGGGGCAGTGTTCAGGTGATTCATGGCGGTCAGCGTGCGTTCCGGTTCCGAACGCCTTCCCACGGCGCCGTGAACGGCCCCGGGCGGCTGGGAGTCGTCTCGGCCGGAGCGGTCCGCCGTCCGCGCCTCCACGGATGTCACCGATGGTGGAACTTGATCGGGTAGGACACCGTTGAGCGCGGTTTGGGCTGCTTCTTGGTGCCCTTCCCGCCGTCCTTCTTCCCGTCGTCCCTCTCGAAGTGGACGGGATACCGGGCTGTCTGATGTGGATTCGGCGATTTGTCGTCACGGGTGTTGCCGTCACCGTGGTTGTTGATCCACAGGACCCCGACCACGAATGCGCCGAGCACCATCATCTGCTTCTTCTGCACCGGCCCCGACTCCCCCTCGGTCCGCAGCTGCGCTCCCCGCCCCGCCATGGTCTCAGCCCGGCGGCCGAATGGGCAGGTGCTACCGCGTGGTGAAAGCGCCTCCGTTGACGTGAATGGTCTGGCCGGTGATGTGCCGCGCGCCGGGCGAGGCCAGGAAGAAGGCGGTGCGGGCGATGTCCTCGACCGTACCCGCGCGCTTGTTGTGGGTCTCCGCCACGAGCGCGTCGCGGCGTTCGTCGGTCATCCCGCCCTGGAAGAAGTTCGTACCGGCGATGAAGCCCGCGGAGATGACATTGCAGGTGACGCCCTTCGGCGCGAGCTCGGCCGACGTCGAGGCGTTCCACGCCGCCAGTGCGGCCTTCGCCGCGCCGTAGGAGCCGCCGCGGCGCTCGGCGCCGATCGAGCCGATGCTGATGACGGAGCTGCCGCCGGTCAGCTTCTCCTGCACCGAGGCGGTGGTCAGCACCGCGGTGAGCAGGTTCTGGGACAAGCTGCTGTGCCACTGGGCGAGCAGCGCGTCCAGGGGCGGGAGCCCGTCGGCCGCGGCCTCGGGCAGCCCGCCGGCCGCGTTGACCAGGACGTCCAGCTCGCCGAAGCGGTCGGCGAGGGCGGCGACCCGCTCGGGGGAGCCGGCATCACAGACGACGCCGTGCGCCCCCGTCTCCTTGGCGGTCTGTTCGACGGTGCCGGGGTGGCGGCCGGTGATGAAGACCTCCGCCTGGTCGGCGATGAACACCTCCGCGACAGCACGGCCGATGCCGCTGGTACCGCCGGTGATGAGCACGGTGCGGCTCACAAGTCCTCCTGTACTGAGTTACGTTTAGGTCTAAACGTAACTCATGGCGACAGGAGAACGCACTCATGGCCGACCCCGACCCCGATGTCCCGGAGCCCGGCGCCCATGGCTCATCGGAGGAGCCCGGGGCCGTCCACTCCGCCGCGGACATCGCCGCGGCCTGGCGGCGGGAACGGCCGGGTGCCCCCACGGAGTCGATCGAGATCGTCACCCCCATCTGGTGGCTGGGAAAGCTCTTCGCCGACGACCGCGACCGGGCGCTGCGCGCGGCGGGAATCGACGCGGCCACCCTCGATCTGCTGTCCGTCATCCGCCGCTCCGGTCCGCCCTACGCCCTGAGCACGCGCGAGATCGCCCGCCGGACCCTGGTGACCGCCGGAGCGATCTCGCAGCGCGTCGCCCGGGCCGAGCGGGACGGCCTCGTTCTGCGCAGGCCCGGCACCACCGGCCGTCGCACCGTCCTGGTGTGCCTGACGGCCGAGGGACACGCCCTCATCGAGCGGTCCGTCGACACCGTGCTCGGCCGCGAGGCCAGGCTCGTACGGGGTCTCTCGGGCGAGGAGCGCACGGTGCTCGCCGGGCTGCTGGCCAAGCTGATGGCGGACGTCCGGCGGCGCACGGATCGGTGACCGGGTGGGGATCCGGCGCCCGCCGCTTTGACGAAACATACGGTCCAGTGCATACTCATGCAGAGAAGCGCATGGATCGTAAGGAGGCACCCCGTGACCGAGCGCGTCGTACTCGCCTACTCGGGCGGTCTGGACACCTCCGTCGCCATCGGCTGGATCGCCGAGGAGACGGGTGCCGAGGTCATCGCCGTCGCCGTGGACGTCGGCCAGGGCGGCGAGGACCTGGACGTCATCCGCAAGCGCGCGCTCGCCTGCGGGGCGGTCGAGGCGGAGGTCGCGGACGCCAAGGACGAGTTCGCCGAGGAGTACTGCCTTCCGGCGATCAAGGCCAACGCGCTGTACATGGACCGCTACCCGCTGGTCTCCGCGCTGTCCCGGCCGACGATCGTGAAGCACCTGGTGGCCGCCGCCCGCAAGCACGGCGCCGGGACCGTCGCCCACGGCTGCACCGGCAAGGGGAACGACCAGGTGCGGTTCGAGGCCGGTATCTCCTCCCTCGCCCCCGATCTGACCTGCATCGCGCCGGTCCGGGACTACGCGATGACCCGGGACAAGGCGATCGCCTTCTGCGAGGCCAAGGGCCTGCCGATCGCGACCACCAAGAAGTCCCCGTACTCGATCGACCAGAACGTCTTCGGGCGGGCCGTGGAGACCGGCTTCCTGGAGGACATCTGGAACGCGCCGATCGAGGACGTCTACGAATACACCTCCAACCCGGCCACCCCGCGCGAGGCCGACGAGGTGGTCATCACCTTCGACAAGGGCGTCCCCGTCGCGATCGACGGCGAGCGCGTCACCGTGCTCCAGGCCATCCAGCGGCTGAACGAGCGGGCGGGCGCCCAGGGCGTCGGCCGGATCGACATGGTCGAGGACCGGCTGGTGGGCATCAAGTCGCGGGAGGTCTACGAGGCGCCCGGCGCCATCGCGCTGATCACCGCCCACCAGGAGCTGGAGGCCGTCACCGTCGAGCGCGAGCTGGCCCGCTACAAGCGGCAGGTCGAGCAGCGCTGGGGCGAGCTGGTCTACGACGGTCTGTGGTTCTCGCCGCTCAAGCGGGCCCTGGACGGATTCATCGCCGAGGCGAACGAGCACGTCTCCGGCGAGATCCGGATGACCCTGCACGGCGGCCGGGCCGTCGTCACCGGACGGAAGTCGCACACCTCGCTGTACGACTTCCACCTGGCGACCTACGACACCGGCGACACCTTCGACCAGTCGCTGTCCAAGGGCTTCATCGAGATCTTCGGGATGTCCAGCAAGATCGCCGCGAAGCGGGATCTGCGGCAGTAGCCTTCGCACCAGCGTCAAGCCCGCGTACCCGACGTACGCGACGCATCACGAGCCGCCTCCCCGCCCCGCGGCGGGGAGGCGGTCGCACACCCACAGCCGACAGGAGCAACAGCGTGAGCAACGGCAACAGCGGCGACGTCCGGCTCTGGGGCGGCCGCTTCGCCGACGGCCCGTCCGAGGCACTGGAGAAGCTCAGCGCCTCCGTGCACTTCGACTGGCGCCTGGCGCCGTACGACATCGCCGGATCCCGCGCCCACGCCCGGGTGCTGCACACGGCGGGGCTGCTTAACCGCGATGAGCTGGAGCGGATGCTGGCGGGCCTGGACCGGCTGGAGGCCGATGTCGCCTCCGGCGACTTCACCGGCACCATCGCCGACGAGGACGTCCACACCGCCCTGGAGCGCGGTCTGCTGGAGCGGCTGGGCCCGGACCTCGGCGGGAAGCTGCGGGCCGGACGGTCCCGCAACGACCAGATCGCCACCCTCTTCCGGATGTATCTGCGCGACCACGCCCGGATCATCGGCGGGCTGATCGCCGACCTCCAGCAGGCCCTGGTGGGGCTCGCGGAGGCGCACCCGGACGTCGCGATGCCCGGCCGTACGCACCTCCAGCACGCCCAGCCGGTGCTCTTCGCCCACCATGTCCTCGCCCATGTCCAGGCGCTGTCGCGGGACGCGGAGCGGCTGCGGCAGTGGGACGAGCGCACCGCCGTCTCGCCGTACGGCTCCGGCGCGCTGGCCGGGTCCTCGCTGGGCCTTGACCCGCAGGCGGTCGCGGCCGACCTCGGCTTCGAGCGGGGCTCGTCCGCCAACTCGCTCGACGGCACGGCCTCCCGTGACTTCGTCGCCGAGTTCGCGTTCATCACCGCCATGATCGGCGTCGATCTGTCGCGGATCGCGGAGGAGATCATCCTGTGGAACACGAAGGAGTTCTCCTTCGTGACCCTCCACGACGCCTTCTCCACCGGCTCCTCGATCATGCCGCAGAAGAAGAACCCGGACATCGCGGAGCTCGCCCGCGGCAAGTCCGGCCGGCTGATCGGCAACCTCACCGGACTGCTGGCCACGCTCAAGGCCCTGCCGCTCGCGTACAACCGCGACCTCCAGGAGGACAAGGAGCCGGTCTTCGACTCCTGCGACCAGCTGGAGG
Source organism: Streptomyces yongxingensis (assembly GCF_055597465.1). Taxonomy (NCBI): domain Bacteria; kingdom Bacillati; phylum Actinomycetota; class Actinomycetes; order Kitasatosporales; family Streptomycetaceae; genus Streptomyces; species Streptomyces yongxingensis. The sequence continues at coordinate 2,640,014 of NZ_CM145717.1, read as the reverse complement.
TGCTGCTCCCGGCCTTCACCGGGATGATGGCCACGCTGACCGTCAACCGTGAGCGCATGGAGGAGCTGGCCCCGGCCGGGTTCTCGCTCGCCACCGACATCGCCGAATGGCTGGTGCGGCAGGGCGTGCCGTTCCGTGTGGCGCACGAGGTCGCGGGGGAATGCGTCAAGGAGTGCGAGCGGACGGGCATCGAGCTCGATCAGCTCACCGACGAGCAGTTCGCCAAGATCTCCTCGCATCTGACGCCGGAGGTCCGCGGCGTCCTCAATGTGCAGGGCGCGCTGGCCGCGCGCGGCGGACGCGGCGGCACCGCCCCCGTGGCGGTGCGGGCCCAGCTCGCGGAGGTCAAGGAGGATCTGGCCGCTCAGTACGCGTGGGCGGGCGCCAAGCGCTGACGGGGAGAGACGGTCAGGGAGAGACGGAAAGGGAGAGGTGGGGACGGAGCCATGGGTGTCGAACGTCTCGCGGAGATCGCGACCCCCGGGGCGGGGGCGGCCCGGATCGGGCTCGGCCTGGCCGCGGTCGGCCGCCCCGCCTACATCAACCTCGGCCGGGACCGTGACCTCCCGGCCGAGCGCCCGGTCGAGGTGATGCGGCGGCGCAGTCATGAGCTGCTGGACGCCGCGTACGCCGCCGGGGTGCGCTATCTGGACGCGGCGCGCTCCTACGGCCGGGCCGAGGAGTTCCTCGCCGACTGGCTGCGGGACCGCCCGGACGCCGCACGGGACGTGGTGGTCGGCTCCAAGTGGGGCTATACGTATGTCGCCGAGTGGCGTACGGACGCCGCGACGCACGAGGTCAAGGACCATGGCGTCGAGACCTTCGAGCGGCAGCGCGAGCTGACCGACGCACTGCTCGGCGACCGGCTGGACCTCTACCAGATCCACTCGGTGACCCCCGACAGCCCGGCCCTCACCGACCCCGAGCTGCACGCCCGGCTGGCCGGGCTCGCCGCGGAGGGCGTGACGGTCGGCGTCTCCACCAGTGGTCCGCGCCAGGCCGAGGCGATCCGTGCCGCGCTGGCCGTGGAGGTCGACGGCCGGCCGCTCTTCCGTACCGTCCAGTCCACCTACAACCTGCTGGAGCCCTCGGCCGGGGCGGCGCTGGCCGAGGCCCATGAGGCGGGCCGGGCGGTCATCGTCAAGGAAGCCGTGGCCAACGGCCGGCTCACCGAGGCGGCCGAGGAGCTTCCGGAGCCCCTGCGCCAGGTGGCCGAGGAGACGGGCGCCACTCCGGACGCCGTCGCGCTGGCCGCGGTGCTGCACCGGCCCTGGGTGACGGTCGTCCTCTCCGGCGCCGCCACGACGGCCCAGCTGCGGTCCAACCTGGCCGCCGCCGGCCTCCGCCTGGACGAGTCCGGACTGGCCCGGTTGGAGCAGCTGGCCGAGCCCCCGCAGACCTACTGGCGGCACCGCTCGGAGCTGCCCTGGGCCTGACGGCTCCGGCCCGAGACGCCGTCGACGTCCGCGGCGCCGTCGTGGCTGGTCGCGCCCCGTGGCGGAGCCACATATCGATGCAGCCCCGCGCCCCTTCGGGGCGCTTCCGGCCCGGAGCGGCTACGGGGCGGAGCCCCGCCTTCCAGCCCCTCAGGGGGCACCTCCCAGCGGTAGCTGGGGGAGTTTGAGGAGCGGGGTCTGGGGCGGAGCCCCCCACGCGGCGGAGCCGCACATCGTTAGGTGCCGGGAAGGGGCGGGGAGGGGGAAGCATCGATATGCGGCTCCGCCGCGTGGCCCGCCGCCGACGCCAAGCCCCGCCGGACACCCGCTACAGCGCGCTCAGGAACGAACGGACCGCGTGGGCGTACGGCCGGGGCGCGTCGTCGTGGATCCAGTGGCCACACCCGGCGAATTCGCGGAGCCGCGTGTTGGGGCGGCGGGTGGACATCTCGTGGGCGTGGCCCGGCGGCAGCAGCGAGCTGTGCTCGCCGCGCATCAGCAGCGCGGGGCAGGAGGAGCCCAGCCAGTCGTCCCAGAAGTCACCGCACATGGCCTGCTGCGACGCCATCATGTGGCTGGGCTCGAACAGCAGCCGCCAGCCGCCCGTTTGCGGGTCCGGCTCGGCGCTGTCCAGGAAGTACGAGGCGTCCGGGATGCCCCGGGACTCGATGGCGGCGCGCAGCTTCTCCCGGTCCACGGCCCAGGTCGGCCACCCGGAGACATCGAGCACCGGATGGCTGACCACCGGACGGTCCGTCACCGCGCCGATGTCCTCGACGACGAGCGCGCTCACCAGGTCCGGATGGCGGGCGGCCAGCGCGTACGCGCCGACCGCGCCGGTGGAGTGGGCGACGACCGGGACCGGGCCAAGACCGAGTTCCCGCAGCAGCGCGGCGGCGTCGGCCACGTACTCGTCCAGGGTGAAGGGGCCACCGCCGCCGGTCAGCCCGTGCCCCCGCTGATCGAGGGCGATCACCCGCCGTTCGGGGGCGAGGGCGGCGGCCAGCGGCGCGTACATCCGGCCCCGGCCGAAGTGGCCGTGCAGGGCCAGGACGGGGTGGCCCGGCCCGCCGAAATCGGTCACGGCGAACCGCCGACCGCGCAGCATCACGAAGTCGGGGGAGGGCACGGTCATCGTGGTCACCCGCGGCACCATAGTGGCCGGGCCCGGTGGTGACCAGCGGGTAGCGGAATTAGTCCTTCCGCACATATGGTGACCCGCGACACCGGCCGGAGCGTCGGCTCAGCGGACCGCGAGGCGGCGGTGACGCCCGAACGTATGGCGCCCGGCCGCACACAAAGTCACGACGGCCCGGATGAAACCGCGCCGCGCCCGGACACAAAACCGCGGCGGTCCGAACACCGGACCGCCGCGGTTCGCCCGAAACGTCAGGCGTCAGCCGTTATGCGGCCGACTTCGCCTTCGTGGCGTAGATGTCCACGTACTCCTGCCCCGACAGCCGCATGACCTCGCTCATCACCTCGTCGGTCACGGCCCGCAGCACATAGCGGTCGCGGTCCATGCCCTCGTAGCGGGTGAACTCCAGCGGCTCGCCGAAGCGGACCTCGACCTTGCCCGGCCGCGGCAGCCCCTTGCCGCCCGGCTGGATCCGGTCGGTCCCGATCATCGCGAACGGCACCACGGGCGCGCCGGTCATCAGCGCGAGGCGGGCGATACCGGTGCGGCCGCGGTAGAGGCGGCCGTCGGGGGAGCGGGTGCCCTCGGGGTAGATGCCGAAGACCCTGCCCTCCTCCAGCACCCGGCGCCCCGTCATCAGCGCCGCCACGCCACCGCGTCCGCCGTCCCGGTCCACCGGGATCATGCCGACGCCGGTGAAGAACCAGGCCATCAGGCGGCCCTTGAGGCCCTTGCCCGTGACGTACTCGTCCTTGCCGATGAAGAAGACCTGACGGTCACAGACCAGCGGCAGGATCATCGAGTCGATGAAGGTGAGATGGTTCCCGGCGAGGATCACCGGGCCCGAGCCCGGAATGCCCTCGGCCCCCTCGACCCGTGGGCGGAACATCAGGCGCATCAGCGGACCGAGTACTGCCTTCAGAAACGCGAATCGGGACACGGGCCCTCCGGTCGGGGTCAAGGTCTGGGACGCACCGTCGTACGGTCGTCAACCTCGTACCGCACCCGGGCGCCGATGAGGACGATACTCGCCGGTCGCGCTCCGGCGCACACCAGGTTCACCCACCTGATACGCGGTGTTGACCCACGTTCCCCACGCGTTTCGCCCGATGTCTCCCGGTGGAAAGCCGCCCACGCCTACCATCAGGCCGTTCTCTGACGGGATTTGACAGGTGTTGAACACCACATCAAGGAGTGCTGCATGGAGCGGGAGCAGAAGCCCGGACGGCGCGCCCTGCTGGGGGCCGCGGCCCTCGGTGCGGGAGCGATGGCGCTGAGCGGTGCGGGCACGGCGACGGCCGCCGGGACGGAGACCGCGCCGAACGCGGCCGCGGGGACGTCCGGCCGGGGCCATGAGCTGCCGGTTCCCACCGTGATCGGCCACCGCGGCGCCAGCGGCTACCGGCCCGAGCACACTTTCGGCTCGTACCAGCTCGCCCTCGACATGGGCGCGGACATCATCGAGCAGGACCTGGTCCCCACCAAGGACGGCCACCTGGTCTGCCGCCACGAGAACGACATCACGGCCACCACGGACGTCTCCGCCCACCCGGAGTTCGCCGACCGCAAGACCACCAAGACGGTCGACGGCACCAAGCTCACCGGTTGGTTCACCGAGGACTTCACCCTCGCCGAGCTGAAGACGCTGCGCGCCAAGGAGCGCATCCCGGGCAACCGCCAGCGCAACACCCTCTACGACGGCCGCTGGGAGGTGCCCACGTTCGAAGAGGTGCTCCAGTGGGCCGACCGCGAGGGCCGCGAGCGCGGCCGCCGGATCTGGCTGTACGTGGAGACCAAGCACCCCACCTACTTCCGCAAGCTCGGCCTCGGTCTTGAGGAGCGGCTGGCCAAGCTGCTCCGCCGCTACGGCCGCCACCGCAAGGACTCGGCGCTGTTCCTCCAGTCCTTCGAGCCGAGCAGCATCCAGCGGCTGCGCAAGCTGGTGGACACCCCGGCCGTCGTGCTGCTGTCCACCGTCAACAGCCGGCCCTGGGACTTCGTCGAGGCGAACGACCCGCGGACGGTCGCGGACCTGGTCAAGCCCGAGGGGCTCAAGTGGATCGCGAGCTACGCCCAGGGCATCGGCCCCGATCTGTCGGTCATCATCCCCCGGACGCCGGACGGCAAGCTGGGGACGCCGACCAGTGTGGTGAAGGACGCGCACGCGGCGGGGCTGATCCTGCACCCGTACACCATGCGCAACGAGAACACCTTCCTCCCGGCCGACTTCCGCCGCGGCAGCGACCCCAACGCCTACGGTGATGCTTTCGGGGCGTTCAAGGCATACTTCGCGACCGGAATCGACGGAATATTCTCCGACAACGCGGACACGGCGCTGCTCGCGGCGGCGGACTTCCGCAAGTGATCCGTCCGTAAGGCGAGTGATCCGCCCGTGAGAGGCGGCGGGAGCGCCTGAACGTCAAGGCGCGGCCCCGCCGCTTCCCCGGTCGGGTGAGACCACGGTCGCCCGGCAACCGCCCCACGACCCGCCCTCGTCCCGCCCGGCATGGACCTTGTGAAGCAGCTGGGCCCGTTGCTGGCCGCCGAAGCGGCGGCCGAGGCACACGGCGTCGGCGTCGAGCCCGCCGAACTCGAACAGGCCGTCTGGCTACGGCTGCTGGAACACACCCGGGACACCGGACCGCCGCCCCACCCCGCCCGCTGGCTGCGCTGCGCCGTACGGGCCGAGGTGCGCGGGGCCAGGCGCCGGGCGCGCCGCGAGGTGCCGTACGACCCGGTGGCCGGCGGCCCGCCCAGCGGCCCCGAGCCCCGTCCGGCCGAACACGCCGTGCTGGCCGCGGAGACCCGCCGGACGCTGCGCGCGGCGGTGCGGCGGCTGCCCGGGCGCTGCCCCGCGCTGCTCGCGGCGATGCTCTCCCGAGCGGACCCCACGTATCGCGAAATCGCCGGTCAGTTGGGAATGTCACAGGGCAGTCTGGGCCCGGTACGTTCCCGATGTCTGGGTTGCCTGCGCAGAATGCTCACGGCGGAGGTTGCGGCTCCTGAACCGTGGGGAAAGGAGCGATAGACAACCGGCGCCTCGGAGGCGGACGCCGACCACGCGGCGCCTCCACCCAGGCCATGAACCCCCGGTCGCACTCCTACCCTCACCGCGACCGGTGGACTGACGACATAGGGGAGGCATGCGCACATGGGCATGAGCGTGACCATCTCCGCGGCGACCGCGGACGACGCCGAGCAGATCCTGAAGCTGCAGTATCTGTGCTACCAGGGCGAGGCGGAGCTCTACGGCGACTACTCGATCGAACCGCTGACGCAGTCGCTCGACGACCTGCGCGCCGAACTGAGCGAGGGCTGTGTGCTCGTCGCCCGGCTCGGCGCGGAGGTCGTCGGCTCGGTCCGCGGAGTCGTCGACGACAAGGGGACCGCCGCCATCGCCAAGCTGATCGTCCACCCCCGGATGCAGCGGCACGGCCTGGGCGGACGGCTGCTCGCGGCGATCGAGGAGCGGCTCTCCGAGGAGCGGGCCGCCAAGCGGTACCGCCTGTTCACCGGCCACCGCAGCGAGGGCAATCTGCGGCTGTACCGCCGCTACGGCTATGCCCAGGTGGGCACCGAGGAGGTCAACCGCCGGCTGAGCCTGGTCACCCTGGAGAAGGACGCCACGGCCACGGCGTACGCCGCCAGCGCCTGACGCGGGACGCAGGGCCGCGGGCCCGCCGGGGTCAGCCCCGGCGGGCCTTCCTGAGCCACAGCAGGCCCGTGACCGGCAGGAAGATCGGGATGAACAGATAGCCCATCCCGTAGTCGGACCACACCGTCTGGTCCGGGAAGGCCGACGGGTCGGCCAGGGTCCAGGTGCCCACGGTCAGCACCCCCAGCAGCTCCAGCGCACAGCAGACGAACGCCGCCTTACGGGCGCCCTCGCCGCCGCGCACCAGCGAGACCGTGATGAACGCGTACACCACGGCGGAGACCGCCGAGAGGATGTAGGCGAGCGGGGCCTCCTGGTACTGCGCGATCAGCTGGTAGACCGAGCGGGACGCGGCGGCCACCGTGAACACCCCGTAGAGCATCACCAGCAGCCGCCCCGGGCCCTGACCGAGCCCGGTGCGCGCGGTGGATTCCGGTTTCCCGGCCGCTTTCCCGGCCGCCGAGTCCTCGGTCATCGACGCCTCCCGTGATTCAGCCACCGACGCCTCCCCAGATGTCGTAGAGCCGCACCTCGAGCACGGCCAGCACCACGGCCGCCGCGGAGACCGTCGCCGACCCCCAGCGGGACCGCTCCGTCAGCGACATGAACGCCGCGATCGGCACCGCGAGCGCCGAGCCGATGAGGTACGCCACGAAAATGGCCACGCCCTGCTGGGGGTCGGCCCCGCCCACCAGCCGCACCACTCCTATGACCAGCTGCACGATCGCCAGCAGGGCCACCACGGCCATGCCGATGAAGTGCCAGTCCTTGGTCGGCTGGTCCCGGTAGGCGGCGAAGCCGCACCACGCGGCGAGGAGGAGCGCGGTCACACCGAGCGCGACCGTCAGCGCGTCGATCAACGGGACCTCCGCGCCGTGCGGCGGCGCACCCGACGGCGGCGCACACAGGGAGTGACAAGCATGGGACGAGGGTAATCGGCCCGGCCCGGCGCACTGCGCTCGGCCCCGCGCCCGAGGGCCCGCGTCACCCCCACGTACGCTGCGGCTCATGAAGATCTCCGCCGACGCGCTGTTGTTCGACAACGACGGAACCCTCGTCTCGTCCCTGGACTCGGTCCTGCGCTGCTGGACCCGCTGGGCCGAGGAGCAGGGGATCGCGGCGGAGGACTTCGCCCGGGTCGAGCTGCACGGCCGCCCGGCCGACGACATCATCGCCGAGCTGCTCCCCGCCGACCGCGCCCCGCGGGCCCGGGCGCGCATCGACGAGCTGGAACTGGAGGACGTACCGGGCGGGGTGAAACTGCTCCCCGGCGCCGCCGAGTTGCTGGCGGGGCTGCCCGCCGGGCGCTGGGCCGTGGTCACCTCGGCCAACCGCGAGCTGGCCGAGGCCCGCCTCGCCGAGGTGGCGATCCGACCGGGGACGCTGATCAGCGCCGATGACATCACCCGTGGCAAGCCCCACCCCGAGCCGTTCCTGCTGGCCGCCGAGCGGCTCGGAGTCGACCCGGCACGCTGCGTGGTCTTCGAGGACGCCCCGGCCGGGCTCGCGGCGGGCCGCGCGGCCGGGATGCGGACCGTGGCATTGGCCACAACGACCGACCGGGCGGAGCTGGTCGCCGATGTCGTGGTCGAGGACCTGTCGGCCGTGTCCGCGCAGGTCTCCGACGGCGGAGTGGAGATCACCTGCCGGGTCTGAACCGGGTCCCGGCCACCCCGCCGACCGTCCACGGACCGAGCAGCACTGTCCGTTATACGGACATGCTTGATGGGTCCGTGCCGGTGTCTGTTTTACTTGCAGCCATGACCACGACGAGCTGCCGCACCCCTGCGACCGAGGCGATCCCCACGCCCGGTGCTCGTTGTCGGTGTCGAATGTGTGACTGCTGAGGGCCCCTGCCTGAGCCTCGCGCCCCGAAGCGAGACCTGCTGAGCCGGATCCGTGCGTCCATCGCGCCGGACCGCGCCGCCCCGCGTCACCGGAACCCGAACCGCGCCCCCACACCGGGCATGCCCTCGGGTCCACCCTGCCGCGTTCCGCAATGAACGAGCCGTGCCCGGCGGCACCCCGCCGTGCACTCAACAGTGACGGAAACCCTGTGATCACCACCACGGACCTGACCAAGGTCTATCGCTCACGAGGCCGCGAGGTCACCGCCCTCGACGGCGTCGATCTGCATGTCCGCGAGGGTGAGGTGTACGGCGTCGTCGGCCAGAGCGGCGCCGGGAAGTCCACCCTCATCCGCTGTGTCAACCTCCTGGAGCGCCCCACCTCCGGCACGGTCAGCGTGGCCGGCCAGGACCTCACCGCGCTCGCCGGGCGGGGACAAAGGGCCGGGTCCGCGCTGCGCCAGGCCCGCAGCCGCATCGGCATGGTGTTCCAGCACTTCAACCTGCTCTCCTCGCGCACCGTCCGGGACAACGTCGAGCTGCCCCTGGAGATCCTCGGCGTCTCCGGCAAGGAGCGCACCCGCAAGGCCCTGGAGCTGCTGGAGCTGGTGGGCCTCGCCGACAAGGCGAAGGCGTACCCCGCGCAGCTCTCCGGCGGCCAGAAGCAGCGCGTCGGCATCGCCCGCGCGCTCGCCGGCGACCCCAAGGTGCTGCTCTCGGACGAGGCGACCTCCGCGCTCGACCCCGAGACCACCCGCTCGATCCTCCAGTTGCTGCGCGACCTCAATGAGCAACTGGGCCTGACCGTGCTGCTCATCACCCACGAGATGGACGTCGTCAAGACGATCTGCGACTCGGCCGCGCTGATGCGCGACGGGCGGATCGTGGAATCCGGCAAGGTCAGCGAGTTGCTGGCCACGCCCGGCTCCGAGCTGGCCCAGGAGCTCTTCCCGGTCGGCGGGGTGGCCTCGGGCGAGGACCGCACGGTCGTGGACGTCACCTTCCAGGGCGAGGCGGCCACCAAGCCGGTCATCTCCCAGCTGTCCCGTACGTACAACATCGACATCTCGATCCTCGGCGCCGCCATGGACACCGTCGGCGGCCACCAGGTCGGGCGGATGCGGATCGAGCTGCCCGGCCGGTTCGAGGAGAACGTCGTCCCGATCGGCTTCCTGCGGGAGCAGGGCCTCCAGGTCGATGTGGCGGCCGTCGCCGACGGCCCGCGCGCGAACCCGACCCCGCTGCTCAAGGAGGGCGCCAAGTGACCTGGTCCGAGATGGAGCCCCTGCTGGAGCAGGCGTGTTGGGACACCCTCTACATGGTCGGCTGGTCGGCGCTGATCGCCGTCGTCGGCGGACTGCCGCTCGGCGTGCTGCTGGTCCTCACCGACCGCGGCGGAGTGCTCCAGAACGTGGTGGTGAACAAGGTCGTCGGGCAGGTCGTCAACATCGCCCGCTCGATGCCGTTCATCATCCTGATGGTCGCCCTGATCTCCTTCACCCGCGCGATCGTCGGCACCACCATCGGCCCCGAGGCCGCCATCGTGCCCCTGGCCATCGGCGCCATCCCCTTCTACGCCCGGCTCGTGGAGACCTCGGTGCGCGAGGTGGACGGCGGGCTGGTGGAGGCCGTGCAGTCGATGGGCGGCTCCACCTGGACCGTCGTCCGCAAAGTGCTGCTGCCCGAGTCGCTGCCCGCGCTGATCTCCAGCGCGACCACCACGATCGTCGCGCTCATCGGCTACTCCGCGATGGCCGGCACGGTCGGCGCCGGTGGCCTCGGTGACCTGGCGGTCCGCTACGGCTATATGCGGTTCGAGACCAAGCTGATGTGGATCACCGTCGCCATCCTCGCGGTGGTCATCTCCATCATCCAGTTCGCGGGCGACCTCGCCGCCCGCGGCCTGTCGCACCGCGGCCGCTCCTCGGTCGCCCCGCGGCTGGTGCTGCTGCGCGGCGGCGCGTCCCGGGCCGGGAAGCCCGCTCCGGCACCGGAGCAGCGGCCCGCGCCCGCCGAGATCGAGACCGTGGAGCCCACCAAGGTCCCCTGAGCCCCCACACCCCCGCACCCCGTACCACCCCGCTCGTATTCCGCTTCCGCACCCGCGGCGGATGCGCGCGCCCTCGAAGAAAGGCACTTTTCGTGCGTAACACCACCAAGACCGTCACCACCGTCCTCGCCGCCGGAGCGCTCGCCCTCGGTGTCGCGGCATGCGGCGCCCCGGGTTCGTCGGACGACAAGAACGGCGCGCTGGTCGTCGCCGCGAGCCCCGTCCCGCACGCGGAGATCCTCAACTACGTCAAGGACCACCTGGCCGACAAGGCGGGCCTCAAGCTCGAGGTGAAGGAGTTCACCGACTACAACACGCCGAACCTGTCCACCCAGGACGGCTCGGTCGGTGCCAACTACTTCCAGAACCAGCCGTTCCTCGACGACTTCAACAAGAAGAAGGGCACCGACATCGTGCCCGTCGTCACCGTGCACCTCGAGCCGCTCGGCCTCTACTCGCACAAGGTGAAGAAGGCCGACGAGCTCAAGAAGGGCGCCACCGTGGCCGTCCCGAGCGACACGGTCAACGAGGCCCGCGCGCTGAAGCTGCTGGACGCGGGCGGCGTCATCAAGCTCAAGAGCGGCGTCGGCAACGAGGCCACCCCCAAGGACATCACCGCCAACCCCAAGGGCCTGAAGTTCAAGGAGCTGGAGGCCGCCCAGCTGCCGCGGTCGCTCGACGACGTGGACGCCGCGGTCGTCAACGGCAACTACGCCATCGAGGCGCACCTCAAGCCCGCCAAGGACGCCATCATCCTCGAGTCGCCCAAGAACAACCCGTACGCCAACTTCCTGGCCGTGAAGAAGGGCAACGAGGACGACCCGCGCGTGAAGAAGCTGGCCAAGCTCCTCACCTCCCCGCAGGTGAAGAAGTTCATCAAGGACCAGTACCAGGGCTCCGTGCTGCCGTCCTTCTGATCCGCGGCACACCGTCACCACCGCAACGAATTCGCCAACGTTTCCCACCCGCCGGTGGATCCCTCAAGGCTCCGCATCCGGACCACAACCGGATGCGGAGCCTTCCGATTCACCCCCCGTGCTGCGTTTCCCCTGGGTGATGCTGCATGCTGGGCCTTTCCACGGCCCAGATAACGACCCCCGGTTACGGAGCGGCGCATGACATCCACCTTCCCGGACATCTCCATCAGCACGGAACGGCTGGTGCTGCGCCCGTTCGAGGAAGCGGACATACCAGCGCTCGCGGACATGATGAACGACGAAAGCGTCATCGCCTGGACCCGGGCGCCGTATCCGTACAGCCTCGCCGACGCCCGCGACCAGGCGCTGCGGCTCGCCCCGGCGGAACGGACCACCGGCCGCGGAATCGTCTTCGCGGTCGCCGAATTCCTCACCCAGCGGCTCGTCGGCATCGTGCATCTGTGCAATACCGACTGGAAGCTGCTGGCCACCGAGGCCAGCTATATCGTCGCCCCCTGGGCGCGCGGTGAGGGCTATGCCTCGGAGTCGGTGCTGGCCGTGGCCCGCTGGCTGTTCCAGGACCAGAAGTTCGAGCGCCTGGAGTTGCGCACCGCCGCCGGCAACACCGCCGCCCAGCAGGTCGCCCAGAAGGTCGGCTGCATCAGCGAGGGCGTACTGCGCCACGCCTGGATAGCCCGCACCCAGACGGAGGACGGCGGCTGGACCGATCTGCGCACCGATCTCATCGTCTGGAGCCTGCTCGCCGAGGACCTCGACGGCGGCCCCGACCGCTCCGGGCCCGACGGCTTCGGCGTCTACCCCAGCTACTCCGACTGGGGCTGACACCCCCACCGCGCCCCGGCCGGGGCGGAGATCCGGCGCATTCGCGCCGTCCGCGCCCTCGGCGCACCACCCCCGCGCCCGCCCCCACTCCGGCGGTCCGGACCAGCCGGGGTACTCTCTGTCCGCGCTGAGCACCCGCGCCTCGGCCGCGTCCGGGGCCGTGACCCGCGCATCCGCGGCGCACCGGCCGCGACCCGCCCGTGGACCCTCACGGGCACCCCACCGCGACGCACCCGCACCCCACCGCGACGCACCCGACAGACCCGACCCGCCACACATAGGGGAGAACAAGGACGATGGCCGACCGCGTCACGGTGATCGGTTGGGACGGCACCCCGCTCACGGACGCGGCCCGCTCCGCCCTCGGCGCGGCCACCCTCGTGGCCGGCGCCGCCCATCACCTGGCGCTGCCCGAAGTCCCGCCCGGCGCCGAGCGGATCCGGCTCGGCAGCGTGGACCTCGCGGCCCGCAGGGTCGCGCAGCACCGCGGCTCCGCCGTGGTCCTGGCCGACGGCGACCCCGGTTTCTTCGGGGTCGTCCGCGCCCTGCGCGCCCCCGAGCACGGGCTCGAGGTCGAGGTCGTCCCCGCCGTCTCCTCCGTCGCCACCGCCTTCGCGCGGGCCGGGATGCCCTGGGACGACGCCCAGGTCGTCGTCGCCCACAGCCGTGATCTGCGCCGTGCGGTCAACGTCTGCCGCGCCCACACCAAGGTCGCCGTCCTCACCTCGCCCGGCGCGGGGCCCGCCGAACTCGCGCTGCTGCTCGGCCCGGTGCACCGCACCTTCGTCATCTGCGAGGCCCTGGGCACCGAGCGCGAGCAGGTCACCGTGCTGACCTCCGACAAGGTCGCCGACCACGCCTGGCGCGACCCCAACGTCGTCATCGTCATCGGCGGCTCCGCCATGGCGCCCGTCCGCGGCGGCTCGTCGGCCGGTGCCGCCCGCGGCGCGCTGCAGAGCGGCGGCTGGATCGCCGGACGCGAGCCCGGCTACCCGGGCGCCGTCCGCGGCTGGGCGCTGCCAGGACCCGCGTACGGGACCGCGCTGAGCGAAGCTGAGTCCCCGCAGCTTCGCGCCCTCCAACTCGCCCGCGTCGGCCCCCGCCCGGGCGACCTGGTCTGGGACATCGGAGCGGGCAGCGGCGCGGCGGCCGTCGAGACCGCCGGGTTCGGCGCCGCCGTCATCGCCGTCGACCGGGACCCGGACGCCTGCGAGCGCACCGCCACCCTGGCCCGCCGCTTCGCCGTACAGCTCCAGGTGGTCCAGGGCGTCGCCCCCGAGGTGCTGGAGGACCTGCCCGAGCCCGACGTGGTGCGGATCGGCGGCGGGGGCGCGCCCGTGGTCGCCGCGTGCGCCGCGCGCCGCCCCGAGCGCATCGTCACGCAGGCCGCGACCCGGGACGAGGCGGAGGCCATCGGCGCGGCGCTGGAGGACGGCGGCTACGCCGTCGAATGCGTGCTGTCGCAGTCCGTCGAATTGGACACGCGTAGCTGGACCGAACGGGAGCGCGCGGTCGCCTTCATGCTGTGCGGCCACCGCCCGCACCAGTGATTTTGTCCTTGTGACGTTCGCCCCGAGCTTCGCCCCGGTGACCTGCCCGGGGCGCCGCGCGGGGTAGGCTGGCGGATCGTTGTACTGCCTTTACCGCTGCCCGGCGTTCGGTGCTTTATTGGCCAAAGGCCGGAATGTGCCCCTCCCTTGGTGGGGCCGCGGTAGGCAAGCCTCGGGCGTGTCTACGTGCCGCGCACGGCGCATGCTCGTTCTTGCTCAGGGGGCTTGCTCTCGGCGGTAGGCGGTTGGAAGGAGCACTAGCGATGGGCGAGGGGTACGCATGACCGACACCGGCCAGGTCCCGGGAGAGGGGCTGCCGGAGAACGCAGGCGGACGACTCGGACACCCGCACCCGGCGGATGTCCATGCCCCGCCTGCCGACGCCGGTTACATCGAGCAGCCGCAGCCCGGTGTCCCTCCCGGCGCCGCTTACACCTTCCTCGACGGCTCCGAACACGTGGGCGAGGAGGACGACCTGCTGCTGATGCCGGGCGCCCAGGGCGCCTGGAGCGAGCAGCAGGCCCAGTACCAGACCGGGGCGTACGAGGCGGGCGTGCTCGACCCCGCCGCGTACGCCGAGACCCAGATGCCCGAGCCACAGCCCGTGGCGGAGCAGCCCGTACCGCAGCCGGCCCCCGCCCCCGCCCCGGCCGCTTACGTGGCGCCCACCGCCCCCACCCGGCGACCGCTCCACATGGGCCCGCCGGTGCCCGACACCTCCAACGGCGTGGTGCGTTCGCTCGCCGACCGGGGTCCGGCGGCGGGTCGGCACGCCGCGCCCGTACGCCAGCCGGAGCCCCAGCCGCAGGCGGCGCCTGAGCCGCAGGTCCCGCCCGAGCAGCAGGCCGTCCCGGAGGTCCCGGAGCCGCAGGTCGCGCCGGAGCCGCAGCCGCAGGTGCCGCACCAGGTCGCGCCCCAGCCGGAGGTGCTGCCCGAGCCGCAGCCGGAGTACGGGGCGGGGGCGCAGCAGGGCGTCCCGGCGCCCGGGCAGGGCGGGATGGCCGAGCAGCAGTACGCCGGGCCCGAGCAGTTCGTCATGCCCGAGCAGCCGTTCGCCGCGCCCGAGCAGTTCGTCGCTCCCGAGCCGCAGCCGGTCATGCCCGAGCAGCCGCTGGCGGCGGACTACTCCACCGCGCCGCAGTACGCCGCCGGGCCGCAGTACTTCACCCCGCAGCCCGACGACCCGGGGCGGCTCCCCGGGCCCCAGCTCGCGGACCTCTCGCAGCTCGTCGACGCCCCGCCGCCGGGGGACGCGTGGGACTCCACGCCGCCGGTGCGGCAGGGCGCTCCCGTGGAGCCGGGCGTTCCCGTGGAGCCGGGCGTTCCGGCCGAGGAGCCCCTGGTCGCGGAGGTGCCCGAAGCGGAGCCCGCGCCCGAGCAGTTCGCCCAGCCCGAGGCGGTGGCGCCGGAGGCGCAGCCGGTCGCGATGGACCAGGGGTATGTGGACCCGGCGGTCGTGGACCCGCACCAGACGGGCGCGACCATCCCGGCCCAGGCCGGGGCGCCCGTCGTGGAGCCCGGCCCGCAGGCCGCCGTGGCCGAGGAGCAGGTCGTCGAGATCCCGGCCCAGGCGCAGGCCGAGCCCATCACCGAACAGCCCGAGGCCCAGCCCGTCCCGGCTCCGGTCGCGGAGGTCGCGCCGGAGATTCCGGCGCAGCTCGCCCATGAGCCGATCGCGATCGAGGAGCCGCCCGCTCCCGCCGCCGAGGCCCCCGTTCAGGAGGCCGCTCAGCAACTCCCGGAAGAGCCCGCCGAAACGGTGGAGCAGCCCGCCGTGGACCCGGGGCACTCGATAGTGGCCCACGAGACGCCTCAGCCCGAGGAGTCCGCCGCCGAGGAGCCGGCCGCCGCCGAGGCGCCCCAGCAGGAGGCACCCGCCGAGCCGCAGGCCGAGGCGGCGGCTGAGGCGGAGGCCGCACCGGAGGCCGAGGCCACGACGCCGGAGGAGCCCGCCGAGGCGGAGGCCCCCGAGGCGGCAGCCGAGGCCGTGGCTGAGGAGCCGTCACCGGAGGAGCACGCTCCCGAGGCCGAAGCGGCGGACACCCCGGACGCCGAGGCCGCCGAGGCTGCCGCGAGCGAAGCTTCCGAGGCGGCGGCGCCCGAGACCGCCGAGGCCGAGGCGACGCCCGCCGAGCCGGAGGCGGAAGCGGCCGCCGAGGCGGGGCCGGAGACCGGTGCGGAAGCCACCGAGCCCACGGCCGAGGTTGAGGCAGGGGCGGCGGCCCAGCCCGCCGAACCCGAGGCCGCGGCCCCCGAGACGGCCCCCGAAGGCGAGGCCACCGAGCCCGGGACCATCGAGCCGGAGGCTACCGAGCCCGGGACCACCGAGCCCGAGGCCACTGAGCCCGAGATCCAGGCCACCGAACAGGACGCCACGGAGCCGGAGGCCGGTGCCCTGGAATCCGACGCCCCGGAAGCGACCGAGCCCGCAGCCGCCGAGCCCGAGGCCGGGGCGACGGAACCCACCGAGCCCGAGGCCGGGACCGCCGAACCGGAGACCACGGACGCGGAAGCGGCCGAGACCGAAGCCACGGAGCCCGACGCCGGCACCTCCGAAGCCGCCGACGCCGAAGCCGCCGACGCCGAAGCCGCCGACGCCGAAGCCGTCGCCCCCGAGCCGGAGCCCGAGCCGGAATCGGAACCCGAGACGGCCCCCGAGGACACCACCCCCGAGTCAGCCCCCGAATCCGCCGCGGAGCCGGAGCCGGAGTCGGAAACCGAGCCGGAGCCCGAGTCGGAATCCGACCCCGAGCCGGAGCCCGAAGCGGTCCCCATCCCCATCGGCCCCCGCGCCGAGGGGTACGACGAGGCCGAGCGCGCCGCCGTCCACCGCGTGATGCGCGAGCGCCGGGACATCCGTAACGGCTTCCGGCCCGACCCCATCCCGCACGAAGTGCTGCTGCGCGTCCTCGAGGCCGCGCACACCGCGCCCAGCGTGGGGCACTCCCAGCCGTGGGACTTCGTCGTGATCCGCTCGGAGGAGACCCGGCGGGCCATGCACGAGCTGGCCATGCGCCAGCGGGACGCGTACGCCAAGTCCCTCCCCAAGGGCCGGGCCAAGCAGTTCAAGGAACTGAAGATCGAGGCCATCCTCGAGACGCCGGTCAACATCGTCGTCACCGCCGACCCCACCCGCGGCGGCCGCCACACCCTCGGCCGGCACACCCAGCCGCAGATGGCGCCGTACTCCTCCGCGCTCGCGGTGGAGAACCTCTGGCTCGCCGCCCGCGCCGAGGGCCTCGGCGTCGGCTGGGTCAGCTTCTTCGACGAGCGCGAGATGGTGCGGGAGCTCGGGCTGCCCGAGCACCTGGAGGTCGTGGCGTATCTGTGCGTCGGATACGTCGACGAGTTCCCGGAGGAGCCCGAGCTGATGAAGGCCGGGTGGTCCAAGCGCCGCCCGCTGTCCTGGGTCGTCCACGAGGAGTCGTACGGCCGCCGCACCCTGCCCGGCGGGGATCCGCACAACCTGCTCCAGGAGACCCTGCGGGGCATCCGCCCGCTGGACGCCAAGGCGCTCGGCGAGGCGTGGGAGCGGCAGAAGCGGATGACCAAGCCGTCCGGCGCCCTCGGCATGCTGGAGATCATCTCCGCCCAGCTCAGCGGGCTGTCCCGGCAGTGCCCGCCGCCGATCCCGGAGCCCGCGGCCGTCGCGGTCTTCGCGGGCGACCACGGGGTGCACGCCCAGGGCGTCACCGCCTGGCCGCAGGAGGTCACCGGCCAGATGGTGGCCAACTTCCTGGGCGGCGGCGCGGTCTGCAACGCCTTCGCCAGCCAGGTGGGCGCCGAGGTGTGCGTCGTGGACGTCGGCGTGGCGAGCGATCTGCCCAGCACGCCCGGGCTGCTGCCGCGCAAGGTGCGGGCGGGCACCGGAGACTTCACCGTCGGCCCCGCGCTCACCCGCGAGGAGGTGCTGCGCGCCATCGAGGTGGGCATCGAGACGGCCCGCGATCTGGTGGCCGCCGGGAACAAGGCGCTGCTCACCGGGGAGATGGGGATCGCCAACACCACCGTGTCGGCCGCCCTGGTCTCCATCTACACCGGCGCCGAACCGGCCGAGGTGACCGGGCGCGGTACGGGCATCAACGACGAGATGCACGCGCGCAAGATCGATGTCGTACGGCGCGGGCTCGAACTGCACCAGCCCGATCCGGCCGACCCCATCGGCGTCCTGTCGGCGATCGGCGGCCTGGAGCACGCCGCGATCGCCGGGCTGCTGCTGGGCGGCGCCTCGCTGCGTACGCCCGTGATCCTGGACGGGGTGAGCGCGGGCGCCGCCGCGCTGGTCGCCCGCGCCATCGCACCCGAGGTGCTGGCGGCCTGCATCGCGGGCCACCGCAGCGCCGAGCCGGGCCATGTGGCGGCCCTGAACAAGCTGGGCCTGCGCCCCCTGGTCGACCTGGATCTGCGTCTTGGCGAGGGCACCGGGGCGCTGCTCGCCCTCCCGGTGGTGCAGAGCGCCGCACGGGCGATGCACGAGGTGGCCACCTTCGACTCCGCAGGGGTCACGGAGAAGAACTGATGCGTGCCCCCGCCGCGTAGGGTGTCGGCGGGGGCTCCACCCCACAGTCGATCAGCCGCTCCAGCGCCGCAGCGGCCGTTGCTTCGCACGAGGAGAGCCGCACCGCCATGTCCGAAAACTTCGCATACCCGGTCGGGCTGCGCCTTTCCGGGCGGCGTGTCGTCGTCCTCGGGGCGGGCCAGGTCGCCCAGCGCCGGCTGCCCGCGCTGATAGCGGCCGGTGCGGACATCCTGCTGATCTCGCCGTCCGCCACGGCCTCCGTCGAGGCCATGGCCGAGGCGGGGGAGGTGCGCTGGGAGCGCCGCCGCTACCAGGAGGGCGACTTCGAGGGCGCCTGGTACGTCCTGATCACCACCGACGACCCGGAGGCCAACGCCGCCGCGTCCGCCGAGGCCGAGGCGCGCCGCATCTGGTGCGTGCGCAGCGACGACGCCGAGGCCGCCTCCGCCTGGACCCCGGCCACCGGGCGGAGCGAGGGCGTCACCGTGGCCGTCCTCACCGGGCAGGACCCGCGCCGCTCCGCCGCCGTGCGGGACGCCGTGGTGGAGGGGCTGCGGGACGGCACCCTCGCCGCGCCCCGCCACCGCACCCGCGGCCCCCATGTGGCGCTGGTGGGCGGCGGCCCTGGCGATCCGGACCTGATCACCGTGCGCGGCCGCCGCCTCCTCGCCGAGGCGGACGTGGTGGTGGCCGACCGCCTCGGCCCGCGCGATCTGCTCGATGAACTGCCGCCGCACGTCGAGGTGATCGACGCGGCGAAGATCCCGTACGGCCGCTTCATGGCCCAGGAGGCGATCAACAACGCGCTGATCGAGCACGCCAAGGCGGGCAAGTCGGTGGTCCGCCTCAAGGGCGGCGACCCCTTTGTCTTCGGGCGCGGCATGGAGGAGGCGGAGGCGCTCGCCGAGGCCGGTATCCCGTGCACCGTCGTGCCCGGCATCTCCAGCTCCATCAGTGTCCCGGGCGCGGTCGGGATCCCGGTGACCCACCGGGGCGTCGCGCATGAGTTCACGGTGGTCAGCGGGCATGTCGCCCCCGACGACCCCAGCTCCCTGGTGGACTGGGCGGCGCTGGCGAGGCTGCGCGGCACGCTGGTGCTGCTCATGGCCGTGGAGAAGATCGGCGCCATCGCCGCGACCCTCGTCGCCCACGGCCGCGCCGCCGACACCCCCGTCGCCGTGGTCCAGGAGGGCACCACCCCGGCCCAGCGCCGGGTGGACGCGACCCTCGCCACCGTCGGGGAGAAGGCCGCGGCCGAGGGCGTACGGCCCCCGGCGGTCGTGGTGATCGGCGAGGTCGTCGCCCTCTCGTCCCGTGACCACCGGTGACGTCATCGGACGTAACCGCCGGTAACTTATTCGCGTCGGGCTCATTGGCACCGCATCCAGGACAAGGCAGTATCACTTAAGTGGCTGATCTCATCACCGTCGATGATCCGGACGACCCGCGGCTGAGCGACTACACGGGTCTGACCGATGTGGAGCTGCGACGCAAGCGTGAGCCGGCCGAGGGCCTGTTCATCGCCGAGGGCGAGAAGGTGATCCGGCGCGCCCGGGTCGCCGGTTACGAGATGCGCTCGATGCTGCTGTCGTCCAAGTGGGTCGATGTGATGCGGGACGTGATCGAGGACGTCCCCGCCCCCGTCTACGCCGTCAGCCCCGAACTGGCCGAACGCGTGACGGGCTACCACGTCCACCGCGGCGCCCTCGCCTCCATGCAGCGCAAGCCGCTGCCGGACGCGGAGACGATCCTGGCGGGCGCGCGGCGCGTGGCCATCATGGAGTCCGTCAACGACCACACCAACACCGGCGCCATCTTCCGCAGCGCGGCGGCCCTCGGCATGGACGCCGTGCTCCTCTCCCCGGACTGCGCCGACCCCCTCTACCGGCGCTCGGTCAAGGTGTCCATGGGCGCCGTCTTCTCCGTGCCGTACGCCCGGCTGGAGAGCTGGCCGCGCGGACTGGAGGCGGTCCGGGAGGCCGGTTTCAAGATCCTCGCGCTGACCCCCGACGAGAAGGCCACCACCATCGACGACGCGGCCCCGCACCGCCTGGAGCGGGTCGCGCTGATGCTGGGCGCGGAGGGCGACGGGCTCTCCACCCAGGCGCTGATGGCCGCGGACGAGTGGGTCCGGATCCCCATGGCCCACGGCGTGGACTCCCTCAACGTGGGCGCGGCGGCGGCGGTCGCCTTCTACGCGGTCACGTCGGGCAGACCGGGACTCTGACGGTCCGCCGCGTGGCAGTGACTTCGCCCCTGGCCCCGCCTCCCAGCCCCTCCGGCGCTTGAGGAGCGGGGTCTGGGGCGGAGCCCCAGCTGTGGGAAGGGGCGGGTAGGGGAACAGCCCGCCGCAGGCGCCAAGCCCCGCCGGACACTCAGTAACTAGCGGCCGTCAGGCTCGGCCGCCACCGAGCCCCCCACCGAGTCCAGCGCCGCCGACGAAACCGTCCCCGTCGGCTTCGGTGGCGCGCCCAAGCCGTTCGCCGGCCCCTGACACCCCTGCGCCGCCGCGATCCCCAGCGCCACCAGCAGCGTCACCACGACGAACACGGTCAGCCGCTGCCGCAGCAGCCGCCGGTTGGGCCCGCTGGGGCGGCGCCCGTTCGGCGAGGTGCGCACGGTCTGGGCCGGGCGCCCCGGGCGGTCGGTACGCGCGGGCGGCCTCGGGCCACCCCGGCGCTGTGCCGGGCGCGCGGGCGTGTTCCGCCCCGAGGAGCGGCCCGAGCCCCCGCCCGTACTGGCTCCCGGCCGCTGGGACGGGGGCCCGCTCCGCGGCGCGGGCGTACCGCCGGAGCGCCGCTCCGTGTGCTGGTCGGCGTACGCCTCGGGGCGCCGCGCCGGGGGACGGCCCGGCCCGCCGCCGTAGCCCCCGGTACTGGAGCCGTGGCCGTGCGCCTCGCGCGCCGCGATCTCCTTCAGCCGCAGCGACAGTTGCAGGGTGCTCGGCCGGTCCTCCGGGTCCTTGGCCAGACAGGCGTGGAGCAGCGGCGCCAGGGCGTCGGGGACGCCGAGCAGCTGCGGCTCCTCATGGACCACCCGGTACAGCATCACCTCGGAACTGCCGTGCCCGAACGGCGAGTCCGCCGTCGAGGCGTACGCGAGCGTGGCGCCCAGCGCGAAGACGTCGGTCGCTGGGGTCACCGCCGCGCCCCGCACCTGCTCGGGCGCGAGGAAGCCGGGCGAGCCGACCGCCGTGCCCACGTGGGTGAGGGTGCTGGCCCCGGTCGCCCAGGCGATGCCGAAGTCGATGATGCGCGGGCCCTTGGGGGAGAGCAGGATGTTGGAGGGCTTGAGGTCGCGGTGGACGACCCCCGCCTCATGGACCGCCAACAGCCCCTCGGCCAGCGCCGACCCGATCGACGCGACCTGGGCGGCGGGCAGCGGGCCCTCCTCGTTCACCTTGTCGTGGAGGGAGGGGCCCGGTACGTACTGGGTGGCGAACCAGGGGCGGTCGGCCTCCAGGTCGGCGGCCACCAGCCGGGCCGTACAGCCGCCGCGGATCCGCCGTGCGGCGGAGACCTCCCGGGCGAACCGGGACCGGAATTCCCGGTCCTCGGCGAGGTCCGGCCGGATCACCTTCAGGGCCACCCGCTGCCCGCGCCGGTCGGAGCCGAGGTAGACCACTCCCATGCCGCCCGCGCCGAGCCGCCGGTGGAGGCGGAAGGAGCCGACGACACGCGGGTCCTCGCGCCGGAGCCGCATCATCGCCATGTCCGTCCCCTACCTCCGGTGGGCCCCTTCCCTTAACCCCTGGTGGGGAGCCCCATCCGCTGCCGTCTGCTTGCCGTTTGCCGTCGAACTGCGGTCGGTTCGCCGCTGTTGTTCCGTCGCCGTCCGTCTGACGTGCACAGCTTACGGATTGACGGCCCCTCGCGCTGAGAGGCCGCGCATGCGTCGGCCGATGGATTGTCAGTGGTGCCTGGGATCCTGGAGAAGTGGGCCGGAATCGTGGCAATCCGCGCTCGGGCCCGCCGCTGCGTGATCTCAAAAGGCCGTCTCAGAAGGGGGATTGAGACCGTGAAGGGTGATCGTGTGGAGATAGTCGTGGACGCGGGGGACACGACGCGGACGTATGAAGTGGTGGCCACCAGGGCGGGCCGGAGGGTCGAGACGGCGGTCCGGCGGGGGGTGGTGGAAGTGAGCGAAGTCACCCGTAATGGGTCCGTGGTGCGGACGGCCCGCTTCATGGCCAACCGGGTCCTGGCCCTGGTGGAGCAGCCGGTGCCGCGGAGCGAGGAGGGGGAGGGCGAGTAGGGCTCGCACGCGCTCGGAGGGGCACACTCCATGGACTCCGGAGGGTCTTCGGAGGGATCTCTTCCGCGGTCCCCTCCGGGAAGACCCCAAGGCGTGAGAGCGCATCTCCACCCAGGGGAGTAGTCGACGCCTCCCGGGGTCATCCTCCGGGAGGCCCGGCAATCGGTACGAAGGCATGACGCCGAGGACCGGGGTGCGCGCCTAATGTTGTCGTCAAGCGGCGGGCGCAGCACTCGTCCCCCGAGGTCAGACGCTCGCCGCCCCAGATGTGACGGAGGAGGGACGATGGCGGACACGGTTGGACGCACGGTCATCGGAACACGTCGTCGCAGGTCCGTGAGCGCGGCGGTGGACGCGTTCGGCGGCCCGCAGACCGGCACCCGCCATCCTCTGGTCGCGGCGGCGATGGTGCTGCCGATGGCCATCCTCCTGACCATCACCTTCGGCGGCTGGGATGCCGTCGTCACACAGGCGTCGTCCGTGGCGGGAATGCTGGGGCGCTGAGGCGCCCCGGGCCCGGGAGAGCGGCCCGGGCCGGGGACTTCCGGCCATTAACCCCGTGGGGACGGGGGTGCGGCGGACGGCACGAATGCCCGGACAGCTGGGGAGCTGTCCGGGCATCGCGCCTTTTCGGGGCCGATCCGGACCGCCGCCGTAAGGAACCCGTCAGCGGGCGGTGGCTCCCGCCGGGATCAGCTCAGCTCGACGGACCACTTCCCGCGGCCGAGGAAGGTACGGCCGTCGGGCATGACGTCCACGCGAGCCCCTCGCACCGGTAGCTCGCCGTGACTCAGCCAGTAGTCGCGGACCTTGTCGAGGGCGTCCCACAGTCGGCGGGGGCCGCCTTGGTGCACGGTGGGCCGCTCGTTCCCGGTCGCCGTGGCTCGGGCCCACGATCCGTCGGCATGTGCCATGAGCGCGACACGCTGCTCGCCGTCCTCCCGGTACTCGTGCTCGATACCGGGCGCTTCGACGTCGAGCATGGAAGCGAGGTCCCACGCGTTCGCCACGTCGACGACGGGATACGGACCGCGGGTGACGTCGTCCCCGTCCAGTTCCGCAGCCTTGGCGAGGCGAACGGTCACCCCGGGCGGGTAGTCGTCACCGTGGCGAGCGTGCATGAACCCTGCCCGGTCCCACTCGACGCGCCCGGTCGCGCCCCCGTCCTCGTCCTTCTCGGCCGTGACGAGGAGGGAGGTACCGGCGATCGTGGTCACCAGCCGACCGCCGGGGCGGAGTACCCGGAGCCAGCTTGCCGGAATCGTGCGTACGGACACGGTGGCGACGATCCGGTCAAAGCTCGCGGGCTCGTACGGCAGGTCGCCGGTCGCGTCGACCGTGTCGAGCGTGGGAGCGACCCCAGCCTCGCTCACCCGTTTGCGGGCGGCCTCGGTCAGGTAAAGGTCGACATCGACGCTTGTCACCTGTTCGTCGCTCAGTCGACGAGCGGCGAGGGCGGCCCCATACCCGCTTCCCGTGCCCACATCGAGCAGCCGGTCGCCGTCATCGATGCGGGCAAGCTGGAACATGCCCACGACCAGGCTCGGCAGGGTGGCCGAGGACGTCGGCCGACCGTGCGGCCGGTCGGCCTCCGTGGCGTAGCGGCGACGGCCGACGCCCATCGGGAGTGCCGGTGAGTTGCGGCGTCGGCCAGGGCGGTGGCGCGGGGGACCAGTTGACGCGAGGACTCCGAGAGAAGGGGCGGCGAGTCTCTGTGCGTTCAGGACTGCTCCGTGCGGTCCGGATCAGTGAGCCGCTCGGCGAAACGTGCCTACGGTCAGGACCATGAGAACCGCGGTGCATCCGCCCAGCACCATGACCGCGGACGGAGAGCTGCGGTCCAGGACGACTCCCCCTACGAGCGCGCCCATAGAGATCGTTGCCTGGAAAGAGGCGGTGAACAGGACCGATGCCGCTTCCGGGGCATGCGGTGCCGCCTTGGAGAACCAGGTCTGCGACGCGACTGGCACGGCGCCGTACGCGATGCCCCACACGATCAGCAGTATCACCGCGCCCGCCTCCCAGCGGCCCAACGCCGGAAGGAGGAGGGTCGCCGCGGCGATCAGACCGGCCGCGAGCCCGAAGACGGTCCGGGGATGCCGGGCCACCCAGGCGCCGCCCAGGAAGTTGCCGAGGATGCCGGCGGCACCGTAGAGCAGCAAGAATGCAGTGATCAGACCACCGCCGACGTGGGTGACCTGTTCCAGGAACGGTGTCACGTAGGTGTACGTGCCGAAGTGAGCCAGCACAACAAGGAACGTCAGCAAGAGTGCGAAGCGGATGTTGACGCTGCGGAGCATGCCGTTGAGGACGCCCAGCCCTGTGGTCTGGATCGGAGGAAGCGGCGGCACGAGCAGGAGCAGCATGACCAGTACACCGACCGTCAGGGCTCCCATGACGGTGAAGGCCGTTCGCCATCCGGCGAGATCTCCGATGAGGGTGCCGGCCGGTACGCCGAGGACGGATCCCAGCGGCACGGCAGAGAAGATCACAGCGGTAGCCCTGCCGACCGAGACCGGCGGCACCAGTCGTTCCGCCAACCCAGCCCCGATCGACCAGAAGCCGCCGATGGTGATCCCCACCATGATCCGAGAAGTCAATACGAGCCAGTAGTCGGGCGCCGCGGCGGCAAGGAAGTTCGCCAATGCCAGCAGGAGCATGAAAGCGCACAGCAACAGTCGGCGGTCGAAGCGTGCCGTGGCCGCGGTGACCAGTGGAGCGGCGATAGCCGCCAGGAAGCCGGGCATGGTCATCATCAGTCCAGCCATCCCGTCCGAGACGGTGAAACTGGATCCGATCGAGGTCAGCAGACCGATCGGCAGGATCTCGGTGGTGACGATGGCGAAGATCCCCAGCATCACCGAGACCACGGCCGGCCACCCCTTCAGCGGGGTTCGAGGGGATGAAAGTTGGCCGTTGACCGAAGCGGAGGTGGTGATCGGCATGGCGTTCCGTCCTGTGAAGGCAGCGCGTTCGCCATCAGCCCAGCAGGTTTCATCAAGCGGTGGCTGGCAGGTCTGCGACCGCACCCTTGCCCGTCACGGGTGATGTCGTATACCCGCGACAACGGCCGGGCCGGCCGTCCACGTCGTCAGCGCGTGACATTTCCGGGCAGTTGCTTTGACCGCCGGGGCCATCGTCGCTAGTTTCGCGCTCGTGTCTGATCCTCCACGCCTTCCTGACTCACGTTGACCGAGGCGGATTGGCTGGTGCAAGCCGCGCTGGAAGGTGGTGCGGAGCGAGGTTTCCCTCCGCTCGCGGTGGCGGTCGTCGGCCGTGCAAACGGCAGTACAGCGGTGGCAGGAGAGCCGTTCGGCCCGAGCCATCGGTTGATGGCGGCGAGGTAGACGGTTGCCAGGTGGCGGAAGGTCCGGTTCCCCACGCATTCGCCGGGGATCAGCGCGGGCGCAGGCCGTCGATGAGCAGGGTGCAGACGGCCTCGAGGGCGGCCTCGGACCCCGGGGTCTGCCATTCGGGGGCGTGGGCGGGGTGGTGGTAGGCCATGGTGGCGTCGAAGACGGTGCGCGCCGTCGCGGTGGGGTCGGGGGAGGTGAAGTCGCCGCTGGTGACGCCGTCGGCGATGATGACGCGCAACTGCTCGATCAGGTCGGTCACATGGTCGGCGGCCGCGCTGCTGTGCTCGGCCGTCAGGACCCGGTAGGTGGCGAAGAGCTCCGGGTCCTCGGACAACAGGGTCCGCTTGGCGGCGAAGAGCGTGGTGAACCAGGTGCGCAGCCGCTCGGGCGGGGCCTGCCGGGTGTCGGCCGCGACCGCCGCCAGGGGGTCGCGCGCCCGGCCCAGCCAGCGCCGGGTGACGGCTTCGCGCAGCGCCGCCTTGGACGGGAAGTGGCGGTAGACGCTGGCGTGGCTGACTCCCAGAGCGCGCGCCACGTCCAGCACCGTGGCCTTCGCCGGTCCATGGCGGCGCAGTACGTCCTCGGTGGCCGTCAGGATGGTCTCGGCGTCGAGGGCCGGGCCCGAACGCATCAGGGCTCGCCGTTCCGTACGAACCGCACTGCGCGGCTCCCGGCCCCGGCGGCGGGTACCGACTGCTCCCTCAACTCCAATTCCTCCTAAGCGGATCGGCGGAATGCGGCTGCGGTTCGGTGGCACCCCGCAGGGGCGCGGGGCTGTGCCGGTGTGCGGCTCCGCCGCGCGGGCGCGACCAGCCACGACGGCGCCGCGGACGATCGACGGCAGGTCAGGGCACTTCCAGCGGAGCGCTTAGTGGCTCGTCAGAAGACCGCGAGCGGGTTGACGGGCACCCCGGTCAGTCCGTGGATACGCGGCGGCGCCACGGTGAGCAGGAAAGCATAGCGGCCCAGCTCCGCGCAGACGGCGGCGAGCTCGTCCACCTCGGCGGCGTCGATCAGGGGCAGGCCCATCATCGGCAGGGCGACCCGGTGCAGCGGCAAGGGGCAGGCGGGGTCCAGGTCCGGGTGCGCGTCGCCGATGTCACCCGCGTAGAGCGACGCGCCGCGCCGGTGCATCCAGCGCACCGCGTCCAGGCTCATCCCCGGCATCGGCCGGTCGGGGTCGGGCGTCATGGACCATCCGCAGCGCACCACCAGGGCGTCCCCGGACTCCAGCCGTACGCCCTGGCGCTCCTCGGCCGCCTCGAAGTCCCGCGAGGTGACCGCATGGCCACTGGGCAGCGGGCCGTCGGCCGCCAGGTCGAGCAGGATCCCCCGGGTGGCGATCCCGGCGGCGTACGCCGCTGTGGAGCCGTGCCGGGCACCGGCCGGTGTCACGGCCTCGTCCACGGGCCGCCCCGGATAGACCCGCCCGTCCCGGATCACGTGCCCCAGCGCGTCGAGGTGCGTCGAGCGCGGGTGGTGGTTGGTCACCAGCATCACATCCGCCGTGGCGGGCGCCGGGGAGCCGACGTAGACCATCATCTGCTGGACCGGCGAGGCGTCCTGGGTGGAGGGCGCGAAGGGGCCGCTGATGAGCGGCGCCGGCCGGATCGGAAGCGCGAGTGACACCGTCCGGCCGGTGCGGGCCTCCGCCGCGCCCCTGGCCCGGGCTTCCCCGGTGATGAGGTTGAGCGTGCCGCGCTCGTCGTCCTCGCCCCACCGGCCCCAGTTGCTCGGCAGGTCCTCCGACGCGTCGGTTCCCGTGTGATGTGTGTCCATGGCGTCGAAACGTACAGCCATGGGTTACAGAGTTCAAATTTTGTAACCCAGATAAAGAGGGAGGGCGTAGGGCCCGCGCCCGGGTGATCGCCCGACACCAGGAGGTCCAGAGCGCGGGCACTCCGCCCGGCAGGAGCTACGATCCGGGGCAGCCGAAGACATGGGGGAGCCGTGAGCCGAACCGCGGCGCAGCTCGTCACCGCCCTCCGCCGGGCCCAGCGCGACGCCACCGCCGAGGTGACCGTCCTGGCCGACCGGCCCGACGCCACCGTCGTCCGGTGCGGCCGCGTCGTCGCCAAGGCGCATCCGCCCGACACGGACCCGGCCGAGCTGGCCGTCCGGCTCGGCGTCGCGGCCGACCCCCGGTGCGCGGAGATACTGCTGCCGCCGGTCGACGGCATGGCCGCGCTGCCCGACGGGCGGCAGGTCACCCTCTGGCCGTACGGCGAACCCGTGGCACCCGACGCACCGGACGCCGCCCCCTGGGTCGAGGCGGGGAAGCTGCTGGCCTGGCTGCACGCCGTGCCGGTCGCCGAACTGCCCGGCCCGCTCCCGGCGATGCGCGGCCCGGCCAAGGCGGCCCGCGCCATCGCCCGGCTGCGGGCGGCGGCACTCCCCGACAGCGTGGCCACCCGGGCCGTGCTGCGGGCCTGGGCCGGACTGCCCGGCTGGGCGCGGGGCGTGGACCGTACGGATCGCGTGGATCGCGGGGACCTTGTGGATCGTCGCGATCCCGTGGGCCCACACCAAGGCGCCGAAGACAGCAGGCTCTGCCACGGCGATCTCCACCTCGGCCAGCTCATCCGCCACCGCGCCACCGACTGGCGGCTGATCGACATCGACGACCTCGGCCTCGGCGACCCGGCCTGGGACCTCGCCCGTCCCGCCGCCTGGTACGCCGCCGGGCTGCTCGCCGCCGAGGACTGGGAGCGGTTCCTGGGCGCGTACCGGGCCGCGGGCGGCTCCGCCGCCGGGCAGCGCGATCCCTGGCCGCGGCTGGACGTGCCCGCCCGCGCCCTCACCGTCCAGACCGCCGCGCTCGCGCTCGCCAAGGCGGCGGCCGCCGGACGGGCGTTGGACGAGGCCGAGGAGGCGATGGTGGAGGCGTCCGTCCGCATCGCCCGCTTCATGGCGGCCGCGGGATGAGGCCGTAGGGTGAACTCCACGCGCCCGGACGGGTGTTCCGGCGCGTTCTGTCCGAAGCATGAGGAGTTGAGCGGACCATGCAGTGTCCCAAGTGCCATGCGCCGATGCACACGTACAACCGCAATGGCGTGCAGATAGAGCAGTGCAGCGGCTGCCGGGGGATCTTCCTGGACTACGGGGAGCTGGAGGCGCTGACCCGCCTCGAGTCGCAGTGGACGCAAGCGGTGCCGCCCGCCCCGCCCGGTGCCCCGCAGGCGTACCCGGCCGCACCCGCCTGGGGCGCACCGCAGCACGGCCACCACGGCGGCCACCACGGCCACCACAAGCGCGGCTTCGGGCACATGCTCTTCTCGTCCTGAGAAGCTTCTTGGCCCGAGAAGCCTCTCCGCCTGAGAAACGCCAGAGGGCCGGAGCTTTTCGCTCCGGCCCTCCGTCGATCGGTGTGGACGATACTGGGATTGAACCAGTGACCTCTTCCGTGTCAGGGAAGCGCTCTCCCGCTGAGCTAATCGTCCGCAGGACTGCGTGCGCGATACTGGGATTGAACCAGTGACCTCTTCCGTGTCAGGGAAGCGCTCTCCCGCTGAGCTAATCGCGCAGGGTGGATCCGCGAGGATCCGAGTGGACGATACTGGGATTGAACCAGTGACCTCTTCCGTGTCAGGGAAGCGCTCTCCCGCTGAGCTAATCGTCCGAGGTGGAGACGGGATTTGAACCCGTGTAGACGGCTTTGCAGGCCGTTGCCTCGCCTCTCGGCCACTCCACCAGCCGTGGGGATCGAAACCCCCACACCGAGCGGACGACGAGATTCGAACTCGCGACCCTCACCTTGGCAAGGTGATGCTCTACCAACTGAGCCACGTCCGCAGGTGCCGTTTCTCCGGGGCGCTTCCGCGTCCCGGCGACGTGTTGAACTCTAGCGGATTCCGGGGCCAGCTCAAATTCCGTTTCCGCAGCGTGCTGCCCTGCTCGCGCGCCGCACTCCCTCCCGAGGCCGCCCTGACCTGGGCACCATAGACTCGCGACCGTGCACGACCTGCCCCCGCTCGCCCGCTTCGGCGGCCTGCTCGCCACCGATCTACGGGATGTCACCAGCGACCCGTCGGCCCTGGAAACCCAGGGTTTCTGGGCCGTTGTCGCGGACTTCGAGGGCCGTCTGGTCTGCGCTCGCTTCGGGGATGTACGGGCCGAGCCGGTGCCGCCGCCGGCACCGGGCGGCTGGCGCGGCCCCACGGCGGGGGAGTGGACCTCGTCACTGGACCGGGCCGCCTACACCGCGGGGGTGCGCACCGTCCGGCGGCGGATCGCGGCCGGTGAGGTCTACCAGGCCAACCTCTGCCGGGTGCTGTCCGCGCCACTGCCCGATCCGGCCGGGGCCGATGTGGACGCGCTGACCGCGCTGCTGGCCCTGGGCAACCCCGCCCCGTACGCGGGCACCGTAAGGCTGCCGGCCCACGGGGTGGAGGTCGCCACGGCCTCGCCCGAACTGTTCCTGCGGCGCACCGGGCGCACCGTGGAGTCCGGCCCCATCAAGGGCACCGGCCGTGCCTCCGAGGACCTGCTGGAGAAGGACCACGCCGAGAACGTGATGATCGTGGACCTGGTCCGCAACGACCTGGGCCGGGTCTGCGCCACCGGATCGGTGACCGTCCCGGCGCTGTGCGCGGTCGAACCGCACCCCGGTCTGGTCCACCTCGTCTCCACGGTGCGGGGCGAGCTCGCCCCCGGCGCCGGCTGGCCGGAACTGCTCGCGGCCACCTTCCCGCCCGGCTCGGTCACCGGCGCGCCCAAGTCCAGCGCGCTGCGCGTCATCGAGGAGCTGGAGACCGCGCCCCGCGGCCCGTACTGCGGCGGTATCGGCTGGGTCGACGCCGACCGCGGCACCGGTGAGCTGGCGGTCGGGATACGGACCTTCTGGATCGACCGCGGCCCGGCCGGGGCCGTGCTGCGGTTCGGCACCGGGGCGGGCATCACCTGGGGCTCAGAGCCGGAACGTGAATGGGACGAAACGGAACTCAAGGCCGCCCGGCTGCTCGCGGTAGCGTCGGGTGTACAGCAGCCGACGGGAAGGGCGACGCGATGAAACCGGCCATCTGGCTCGATGGATCCCTCTGCGACCCGGACAGCGCCATGGTGTCCGTGTTCGACCATGGGCTCACGGTCGGCGACGGCGTCTTCGAGACCGTCAAGGCCACCGAGGGGCGGGCCTTCGCCCTCACCCGCCATCTGCGGCGGCTGGCCCGCTCGGCCGAGGGCCTGGGGCTTCCCGAGCCGGACCTGGACGAGGTGCGGCGGGGCTGCGAGGAGGTGCTCAAGGCCCACCCCGTGGCGTTCGGACGGTTGAGGATCACCTACACCGGGGGGGTCTCACCGCTCGGCTCCGACCGGGGCACGGCCGGGCCCACCGTGGTGGTCGCGCTGGTCGAGGCGGTCCGCAGGCCCGACGCCACGGCCGTGATCACCGTCCCCTGGGCGCGCAACGAGCGCGGGGCGCTCACCGGCCTGAAGACCACCTCGTACGGCGAGAACGTGGTCGCGCTCGCCCGCGCCCGCGAGCAGGACGCCACCGAGGCCCTCTTCGGCAACACGGTCGGCGCGCTCTGCGAGGGCACCGGCTCCAACGTCTTCGTGGTCCTCGACGGCCAGCTGCACACCCCGCCGCTCTCCTCCGGCTGCCTCGCCGGGATCACCCGCGCCCTGGTGCTGGAGTGGGTGGGCGCCAAGGAGACCGATCTGCCGCTGGAGGCGCTGTACCGGGCCGAGGAGGTCTTCCTGACCTCCACGACCCGCGACGTACAGGCCGTGCACCGCGTGGACGGCCACACCCTGCCCGGCGCCGCCCCCGGCCCGGTCACCGCCGAGGCCCTGCGGATCTTCGTTGAGCGGGCGGCCGCCGACATCGACCCCTGAGCGGGCGGGCGGGGACATCGGGCCCTGAGCGGGCAGGCCCGGGACTTCACCGGCCCGTCGCGGCGGATCCGCGCCGGAAAACGGGTGACGATCGCCCGGCGGGCCGGTAGAACACCTTCGTGACCACCACTCTGCGGCCCACCGCGCCCGAACAGCACACCGACGGCGGCGGGCGTGCCCGCGCGTACGAGGTGTGCGTCAACGGCCGCCCCGTCGGCTCCGTACGCCTCGCCACCGATGCCCGCCTGGGCCCGGCGGCCGGGCGTATCGAGCGGCTCCACATCGACGAGGCCGACCGGCACCGCGGCCGCGGCACGGTCGCCGCGCTCGCCGCCGAGGAGGTGCTGCGCGGCTGGGGCTGCACCCAGCTGATGGTGAGCGTCCCCGCGTCGGCCACGACCGCCCTCGGGCTCACGGCCGCGCTCGGCTACCGCGAGCGCGGCCGCAACATGCTCAAGCGGCTCACGGACCCGCCCGAGCTGCCCGAGGGCAGCGCGATACGTCCCCTTGCGGAGGCCGACTACCCGGCGTGGCGCGCCCACGCGCGGGCCGGGTACGTCGCCGATCTGCTGGCGCGCGGACTCACCCGGCAGCAGGCCGGGACCAAGGCGGACACCGACTACGCCAGGCTGCTGCCGCAGGGCCCGGACACCCCCGGGGCCCTGCTGCGCGTCCTCGCCCACGGCGGCACGGACGTGGGCACCATCTGGATCGCGCTGCGCGAGGGGGAGCCCGACGCCGCCGAGAGCGGGGAGGCGTATGTCTACGTTGTCGAGGTCGCCGAGGAGCACCGCGGCCACGGACACGGCCGCACCCTGATGCTGGCCGCCGAGCGCGCGAGCCTGGCGAGCGGGGCCCGCAGCCTGGGCCTGCACGTCTTCGGCGGCAACACCCCGGCGCTGCGGCTGTACGAGTCGCTGGGCTACGAGCCCATCGAGTACCAGCTCTACAAACCGCTGCTCTGAGTTCTGCCAGCCGCTGCTCCGAGGGGGCCCGTTCCGAGGGCTTTCAGGGCTTCAGGACCGCTCGGCGACGAGCCGGGCGGCGATCTCCGCCACGCGCTCCCGCAGCCCCTCCTGGCTCTTGCCGCCGTCGAGCCGTTCGCCGCCGATCACATACGTGGGGGTGCCGGTGACCCCGATCGCCCGGCCCTCGGCCTGGTCCGCGTCCACGATCAGGATGTGCCGGCCGTCGACCAGCGCGGTGTCCATCTCCTCGGCGTCCAGCCCCAGTTCCCGGGCCACCTCCACCAGCAGCGGCTCACCGCGGGTCCCGAGCTCCTCGGTGCGCTCCAGGACGGCCTCGACGAACGGCCAGCCGCGCCCCTGGGCGATGGCCTCCTCAGCCGCCTGGGCCGCCGCGTGGGCGTGCCGATGGCGCTCCAGCGGGAAGTGGCGCAGCCGGATGTCCAGCGCGTCCCGGAAGCGGTCGCGCAGCGCGCGCACATCGCCCAGGGCGGTACGGTAGTCGGGGCACTGCAACTCGCACCAGACGTCGAGCACGGGGCGGGGGGAGGGGTCGGTGTGGCTCATGGGGCCAGTCTTCCAGCCCCCGGACCCTGCCCCGTACCCGGAGATGTCCCTGATCCCGGGCTCGGGCCATGGCCCCGGCGGCCTTAGGGGGTGCACGATGGACATACCGGAAGCCCAGTTCACGGGAGGAACGATGCTGACCGACACCTTCTGCGCCGCGCTGTCCGCGGCCGGTCTGGGCATCGCCGGGCTGACCGCCTACCGCAAGCGGTTCCTCGCGGCGACGCGGATCGCCGCCTACGCCCTGATCCCGCTGGGCCTGGCGATGACCGGCATCCTGGGCTGGCTCACCGACCTGGTCTTCAAGCCGAGCGTCTGGCTGGGCTTCGGTCTGCTGGGCCTCTCCTGGGCGCTGTTCATGATCAGCCGGGCGGTCGAGCACCGCTCCGGCGGCACCCGTAAGGAGCGCCGCGCGGCGGCCGCGGCCGAACGTGCCGGCGGGGTGTCCGCGGGGGCCTCGGAGCCCGCCCTGGGGCCCGGCCGGGGAGCCACCGGGGTCAAGGCGTCGGGGAAGCCGAAGACCAAGGGCGGAACGAGTTCTGGCACAGATGACTTCTCCGACATCGAGGCCATACTCAAAAAGCACGGGATCTGACAAGCGACCGATCAAAAAACGATCACCGGTCGCAGGCGGGCTCATGGCTGGGTCATGATCTCCGCGAGATGTTGCAATCACCGCCCGGGGAGCAATCCCCCATCGAAGGACCCCCTGTTCCGCCGAGCGACGAGACCCGCGGCTGTCTCTTCGCCCTCTCGCAGCCGCCGCTGATGCTGTTCCTGGCGTTCATCGGCACCCTGCTCTTCGTGACCGCCGTCCACGACCTCTACCGGTGGTGAGACGGCGCCCCGTCCGGTTGCCGATGGTGACGCGGCGCGCCGCCCGTTCGTCGGCGGTGAGACGGCGCCCGCCCGGCCACCCGTGGTGAGGTGTCCAGCCCGGCTAGGGCCCTTCTGACGGATCTCCGCGGCGTCGCGGACGGTCAGCTCGCGGCCTCGCGGCGCCGGGCGCGGTAGGCCGCGACATGCAGCCGGTTGCCGCAGGTGCGGCTGTCGCAGTAGCGCCGGGAGCGGTTGCGGGACAGATCCACGAAGGCGTGGCGGCAGTCCGGGGCCTCACAGCGGCGCAGCCGCTCCCGCTCGCCCCCCACCACGAGGAACGCCAGCGCCATGCCGCCGTCGGCGGCGAGGTGGTCGGCCAGCGAGGCACCGGGCGCGAAGTAGTGCACATGCCAGTCATAGCCGTCGTGGTCGGTGAGCCGGGGCGTGGTGCCGGCCGCGGCGATCATCGCGTTGAGCAGTTCGGCGGTGCGGCGGGCGGCGCCCTCGTTCCCGGCCGTCGCGAAGACCTCGGCGAACCGGGCCCGTACGGCCCGGACCGCGGTGAGGTCGCGCTCCCCGAGCGTGCCGATGTCGCTGATGTCATTGCGCTCGACGAACCGGCGCAGTGCGGCGACATCGGCGAGGTCGTCCCGGTCCGCGCCCTCGGGCGCGGTGTTCACCAGATCGACGACGGCGTCGAGCGCGCACCGGGTGTCGTGGTTGATCAGCACGATTGGCTCCCTGGCCGGCTGGGTCGGCGGCTGCCCCTGGGCTGCCCTCGATCTGCCCGACTCTAGTCCTGCCGGGCCCCGGACGTGTCCCAGGCGGCCCCGGGCGGTCCTGTGACGGTGCCGGACGGTCATACGACGGTGCCGTCACTGCGGGTGCTGCCGCGGCGACGGCACCGTCGCCTGCCTCTGCCGTTGTCGGGATTGCCATGGTCGGGATCGTCGGTATGTGATGCGGTCGCGCCCCGGCTCGCGCCGTCTCCCCGAGTCGGACGGCCGAGCGCTCAGCTCTCGCCGGGTCTCAGCTCTCCGCCAGGATGTGGGAGAGCTCTGTGTCGAGGTCGAAATGACGGTGTTCGGTACCGGGTGGCACCGCGGCGTCGGTTCGCTTCAGGAACGACTCCAGGGCCCGCGCCGGGGCTTCGAGCAGTGCCTCCCCCTCCGGGGAGCTCAGGGCGATGCAGACGACTCCCTGGCCGTGGCTGCGGGACGGCCACACCCGGACGTCGCCGGTGCCGGTGGGCCGGTGCAGGCCCTCGGCGAGAAGATCGCGGGCAAACACCCATTCGACCGTCTCTTCGGCTCCGGTGTGGAAGGTGGCGTGCACGGCGTAAGGGTCGGCCGTGTCATACCGCAGGCCCGCGGGTACAGGCAGTGAGGATTCGCTCGACACAACGAGGCGCAGGTGCAGCTCGCAGCTGACCGTGGTGTTCATAAGCGCCAGGGCCTTTCGCTCAGTGTGCGCTCGGGGATTCGCACGTCGGCGAAATCGACATGCCACCTACGGTGCCGTTGTAAACCCCTCTGACCGTTTTGCGGCTCTTCTGGTAGCTCATGCGGCCCAGCTCCCGACTGGCCACTACCGCCGTTCCGGTGACTTCAAACGATCAGGTAAGTTGGGTCACATGAATGCGGAGAGTGACGGGCGGCGCGGGGCTGCCGAAGCGGGCCCCCAGGTCGCGACGGGGGGCGATGCGCCGACGAAGGAGCCGGTATGGGGCTCCCGGGCGCCGCGGTTCATCAAGCGGTCGCGCCCGCTCCACCTGAGCTGGCAGGTCGGCGTGTTCATCGTCGGCCTCGGGGTCGTGGCCCTGGGTGTCATCCTGCTGCCCCTGCCCGGTCCGGGGTGGCTCGTGATCTTCGCCGGAATGGCGATCTGGGCGACCGAGTTCGTCTGGGCCCAGCTGGTGCTGGCCTGGACCAAGCGCAAGGTCACCGAGGCGGCGCACCGTGCCCTGGACCCGAAGGTGCGCAGGCGCAATCTCATACTGACCACGATCGCGGTGGTGATCTGCGCCGCGGCGGTGTCGGCCTATGTGTGGAAGTTCGGCATCGTCATGCCGTGGAAGATCGAGCAGTGAGCGGCCCCGCGTCGCAGGACTGGTCATGAGCACGGTCCGGCATGCGCTAATGTTGGGCGTGCGCCAGGGCGATTAGCTCAGTGGGAGAGCGCTTCGTTCACACCGAAGAGGTCACTGGTTCGAACCCAGTATCGCCCACCCTGGACCGAGGGCCCGGAAGGCATCAGCCTTCCGGGCCCTCGGTGTTGTCGCATGTCCGAAGGTGTCCGGGGCCCGTGACAGAAGGCCCCCCGGGGCCCGTGCCCGAAGGCGCCCGGGGTGCGCGACGGAAGGTCCCCGGTGCCGGGTGGTCGGCACGACCCTCCCAAGCGCTTTCGTCGAAGCGCTTCACCCCGATCCTGAGTGATCCTGTCCGAACCGTTGACGTACGCCTCGTTGGTCCCTAACTTGTCCCGGCAAGCGCT
The DNA here is from genome assembly GCF_055597465.1 of Streptomyces yongxingensis. Lineage (NCBI taxonomy): Bacteria > Bacillati > Actinomycetota > Actinomycetes > Kitasatosporales > Streptomycetaceae > Streptomyces > Streptomyces yongxingensis. The sequence goes on along the minus strand of NZ_CM145717.1, from coordinate 2,603,770 downwards.
TGCCTAAAACGTTTCAAGCTAGCGGGGGCAGTCGGACGACCTGCCCGGGAGGGGCGTGTCATGGGTGCTGGGCGATGGACGGCGAGGGCGAGAGGGGTCCGGGCGGTCGCGGCCGTGCTGGCCGCGCTGGGGCTGCTGGCCACCGGTTGTGGCGGGGGAAGCGGTTCCGGAGACGGCAAGGTGACCATCCGCTACTCCTGGTGGGGTGCCAAGGACCGCGCGGAGCTGATCCAGAAGACGGTCAGGCTCTTCGAGAAGGAATATCCGAACATCAAGGTCAAGACGGACTTCTCCGAATACACCGACTTCTGGAGCAAGTTCAATACCCAGGCCGCGGGCGGAAACGCCCCGGACGTCTTCCAGAACTCCTACGCCTTCCTGCGCAAATACGGCGACAAGAACCTCCTGCTGGATCTGAACGGTCAGGCCGACGCCGGAAATCTCAGCCTGAAGGGATTCCGCGACGGACTGGAGAAGGCCGGGGATATCGACGGCAAGCTCCTCGGAGTGCCGGTCGGCGCCAATACCTTCGCCTTCTTCTACAACCCGGACGCGTATCAGAAGGCCGGAGTGACCGTCAAGGACGGATGGACCTGGGACGACTTCTTCGCGGCCGCCAAGAAGGTACGCAAGAGCGACGGCACCCTCTACGGCGCCAGCGACAACGCCAATGTGATGTACCTCTACGACCTGTATCTGCGGCAGAACGGCAAGGCGTTCTTCACCGAGGACAACAAGCTCGGCTTCACCAAGGACGACCTCACCGAGTGGTGGGGCCGCTGGCAGAGCCACGCCAAGGCCGACGAGTTGGTGCCGGGCAAGAAGTCCGAGCAGGCCAAGCCCAAGGCGTCGATCAGCGCCGATCTGTCGGCCTCCGAGTTCACCTGGGACAACTTCCTGGTCCGCTTCGCCGCCGAGACCAAGACCACCCTCGACCTCGGGCCGATCCCGACCACGGACGGCAAGCGCACCGGCCAGTACCTCTCCTCGCTGATGCTCAGCGGCTCCGCCCGCACCCAGCACCCCAAGGAAGTCGCCCAGTTCATCGACTTCATGACCCATGACCCCGAGGTGGGCAAGATCATGGGTTACAACCGCGGCATCCCGGCGACCACCGCCCAGTACGACGCCTACCAGCCCCAGGGCGTCGACGCCAAGATCGCCGCGTATGAGAAGAGCGTGGGGGCCAAGCTGGAGCCGATCACCCCGCATCCGGCCGGTGCCGATGTCGCCGAGGCCGCCTTCCTGAGGATCTACACCCAGGTCGCGCTGGGGCAGTCCTCGATGGGCAAGGCGGTCGACCAGTTCTTCAGCGAGGCCGAGTCCGCGCTCGGCTCGTGAGGAGAGCTTCCGTGACACCGACCACGACGCGTGCGGCGGACGGAGTGCGGCCTCCTGACGGGACGACCCCCGAGAAGGCCGGCCCCGGCACCGGCCCCGCCCCGGCGGCGAGGCGGCGCCAGGGCCGCCGGGAGACCCTCGCGGGCTATCTCTTCCTGACGCCCTGGTGCATCGGGATCCTGCTGCTCACCCTCGGCCCGATGCTCGTCTCGCTCTATCTGGCGTTCACCGACTACAACCTCTTCGACTCGCCCCGGTGGATCGGGTTCAAGAACTTCCAGGACCTCTTCGAGGACGACCGCTGGTGGACCTCGGTCCAGGTGACGCTGAAGTACGTACTGATCGGCACCCCGCTGAAGCTGGCGGCGGCGCTCGCCGTGGCGCTGCTGCTGGTCAAGCCCCGTAAGGGCCAGGGTTTCTACCGCTCGGCGTTCTACGCCCCCTCGCTCATCGGGGCCAGTGTGAGCATCGGCATCGTCTGGCGGGCGATCTTCAACGACGACGCGATCGTCGACAAGTCGATGAGTCTCTTCGGATGGGACGTCGGCGGCTGGATCGGCGACCCGGACTGGGCGCTGCCCACCCTCATCACCCTGACCGTCTGGCAGTTCGGCGCGCCGATGGTGATCTTCCTGGCCGGGCTGAAGCAGGTGCCGGGCGAGCTGTACGAGGCCGCCGAGATGGACGGCGCCGGCCGCTGGCGGCGGTTCCGGTCCATCACCCTGCCGATGATCTCGCCGGTGCTCTTCTTCAACCTCCTGCTGGAGCTCATCCACTCGTTCCAGGTCTTCACCTCGGCGGTGGTGATCGCGGGGTCGGGCACCAACACCGGCGGACCGGGCGACTCCCTGCTGGTCTACGGCTGGTACCTCTACGAGCAGGGCTTCCGCAATCTGCGCATGGGCTACGCCGCCGCGATGGCCTGGATGCTGATGCTCGGCATCGGCCTGGTGACCGCCGTGCTGTTCAAGACCCAGCGCGGCTGGGTGCACTACGAGGAGGATGCCAAGTGAGCGTGTCCCGGCGCGCTGCGCGGGCTGGACTGAGGAGCCGCGCAGCGACGAAGGAGCGAGCAGTGACGAAGGAAGCCCGCGCAGGGAAGCGCGCCGGGACTGAGCGGGAGGCGGCGTGAGTGCTTCTGTGGCGGTCGGGCGGCGCCGTGCGCGGTCAGTCGTGTGGCATGTGGGGGCGCTCGCCGTACTGGCGGTGATCCTCTACCCCGTGGTGTGGGTGATCGGCGGCTCGTTCAAGCCCGGTGACCAGATCATCGGCAGCCTCCAGCTACTGCCCACCGATCCGATCACCGACAACTACCGCCGGCTCAGCGACGGCATCGCCGACGTGCCGATCTCGACCTTCTTCACCAACTCGCTGCTGCTGGCGGCCGGTTCGGTGATCGGCGTGCTGTTCTCCTGCTCGCTGGCGGCCTACGCCTTCGCCAGGATCCGCTTCGCCGGGCGCGACGCGCTGTTCACGCTCATGATCTCCACCCTGCTGCTGCCGTTCCAGGTGTTGATCATTCCGCAGTACATCCTGTTCCAGAAGCTGCACCTGATCAACACATATGTGCCGCTGCTGCTCGGCAAGTACCTGGCGGCGGACGCCTTCTTCGTCTTCCTGATGGTGCAGTTCATGCGCGGGCTGCCCCGGGAACTGGACGAGGCGGCGCGGCTGGACGGCTGTGGCCATCTGCGCATCTACTGGAACATCGTGCTGCCGCTGTGCCGCCCGGCCCTGATCACCAGCGCGATCTTCACCTTCATCTGGTCCTGGAACGACTTCATCGGGCCGCTGCTCTACCTCAACGAACCGGACAAGTACACGGTCTCGCTGGGCCTGAAGCTCTTCATCGACCAGGATTCCGTCGCCGACTACGGAGGCATGGTCGCCATGTCGATGGTCGCCCTGCTGCCGGTGCTGCTGTTCTTCCTGGCCTTCCAGCGCTATCTGGTCGAGGGCGCGGCGACTTCCGGGCTGAAGGGCTGAGGCCGTCATGGGAAAGGCCATGGGAGCCGCCAGGGGAGCGGCCGCCGTAGGACGCGCTGGGCGCGGCCCGCTGCGTTTCGCGCTGTTCGCCGAATGCCTGCTGACCGGCGTCTGGGTGGTGCTCGCCGCCCTGCCGGTGATCACCATGCTGCCCGCGTTCGCCGCCGGCTGTGCGCATCTGCGCCGCCATCTGGACGGTGAGCGGTCCACCTGGCGGGACTTCCTGGCCGGGCTGCGGGAGGCGACCCGGAGCGGCTGGCGGTTCTCCCTGCTGTGGTGGGCGGCGCTCGCGCTGCTCGCCTTCGATCTGCGGGTGGCCCGCTCCGGGGCCCTGCCCGGCGGGCCCGCGCTGATCGCCGTGAGCGTGGCGGGCCTGCTCGCGGTGGTCGTCCTCGGGCTGCGGACGGCGGCCTTACGGCGGCCCGGAACCTCATGGCCGGCCGCCGCCCGTACCGCCGCACGCCAGGGGCTGGCCACCGACCCCGGCGGATCGCTGCTGCTCATCGGCGGGCTCGCCGTACTCGCCGTGGCCGCCTGGCAGATGCTGCCGCTGATCGCCCCGGCCGCGGGCGCCCTCGCGGGGTGCGCGGTCGCGGTGGAGCGCCGCGCCCGCGTCTGACCAGGCGCCGCCCTCCCCAGGCGCTGCCTGCCCCGGAGCCTCCTCCGCCGATTCATGTCATGCACCTGCCCCCGTATGAAAGGTGAAGCGGACATGCCCCCGATCCCCCGACGCAACCTCCTCAAGGCCGCCGCCACCGGCGCCGCCGTGCCGTTCTCCTGGCTGCTCGCCCACAACGCCCCGAAGGCCGCTGCCGACAGCCCCGCCGAGAAGGCCGCGGACGAGCCCGTGGACATCACCTGGCTGGAGGACGGCGGCCTGGGCGCGGCCGCGGGCTCCACCTTCGGCGTCCCCTGGCCCAAGGGCGCCCACCCCGGCGACCGGACGTTCGCGCTGACCTCCTCCGACGGCACACACGTGCCCCTGCAGACCTGGGCCACCGCCTACTGGCCCGACGGCTCGCTGAAGTGGACCGCGCACGCGGCGGGGGAGGGCCTCACCGGCAGCGCCTACCAGCTCACCCCCGGCACGCCCGCCGCACCCGCCAAGAAGGTCGCCGTCTCCGAGAGCGGCGGCAGGATCACCGTCGACACCGGCGTCATCAAGGCCGTCATCGGTAAGGACGGCAAGCAGCTCGTGCGTTCCGTCACCCGCGGCTCCACCGAGATCGCCCGCGACGGCCGGCTGGTCCTGCTCCGCCAGGGCGACGTGGACGACGGCGACCACGGCCGCGCCGAGTGGGAGCGGTTCGACGGTGAGATCAGCGGGGCGAAGGTCGAGCAGAAGGGCCCCGTCCGCGCCGTCGTCCGCATCGACGGCAAGCACCGCAAGGGCCGCCGCGCCTGGCTCCCCTTCAGCGTCCGGCTCTACTTCTACGCGGGCGCCGAATCGTTCCGCATGGTGCACACCATCACGTTCGACGGCGACCAGAACAAAGACTTCATCCGCGGCCTCGGCGTCCGCTTCTCCGTGCCGATGCGCGACGAGGCGTACGACCGCCACATCCGCATCGCGGGCGAGGGCAAGGGATTCCTCACCGAGGCCGTCAAGGGCGTCACCGGGCTGCGCCGCGACCCCGGCGAGGGCGTCCGCACCGCCCAGGTCAAGGGCGAGAAGCTGCCCGACCCGGCCGGCTGGGACCAGCGCGTCACCTCCCGGCTGCACCTCATCCCCACCTGGGGCGACTACACCCTCGCCCAGCTCTCCGCCGACGGCTTCACCCTGCGCAAGCGCACCAAGCCCGGCCACGGCTGGATCGCGGCGGGCGGCGGCGGCCGGGCGAGCGGCTTCGGCTACGTCGGAGGCGTCAGCGGCGGACTCTCCTTCGGACTGCGCGACTTCTGGGAGAAGTTCCCCGCCCAGTTGGACATCCGTGGCGCCGCCGGGGACGAGGCCGAGGTCACCCTGTGGCTCTGGTCGCCCGAGGCCCAGCCCATGGACCTGCGCTTCTACCACGACGGCATGGGCCAGGACACCTACCCCGAACAGCTCGAGGGCCTCAACATCACCTACGAGGACTACGAGCCCGGCTTCGGCACCCCGTACGGCATCGCCCGCACCAGCGAACTCACCTTCTGGGCCAACGCGGCCACCCCCGACGCCGACACCCTCGTCCGGCAGGCCGCCGCCGTACGCACCCCGCCCCAACTGGCCGCCGGCCCCGCCGACCTGGCCCGTGCCAAGGTCTTCGGCGGTCTCTTCGCGCCCGTCGACCGCTCCACCCCGGCCAAGGCGAAGATCGAGGACCGGCTGGACTTCCTCTTCGACTACCACAAGGGCCAGGTCGACCAGCGCCGTTGGTACGGCTTCTGGGACTACGGCGACATCATGCACACCTACGACGGGGACCGGCACCAGTGGCGGTACGACGTCGGCGGCTACGCGTGGGACAACTCCGAGCTCTCGCCCGACCTGTGGCTGTGGCTGGCGTATCTGCGCTCCGGCCGCTCCGACATCTTCCGCTTCGCCGAAGCCATGACCCGGCACACCGGCGAGGTCGACGCCTACCACCTCGGCAAGTGGGCCGGGCTCGGCACCCGCCACGGCGTCCAGCACTTCGCCGACAGCGCCAAACAGCAGCGCATCTCCACCGCCCTGTACCGCCGCTACTACTACTTCCTCACCGCGGACGAGCGGATCGGCGACATCATGCACGCCCTCGTCGACTCCGACGAGACGTTCCTCGTCCTCGATCCGCAGCGCAAGGTCCGCGAGGACCCCGACTACGAGCCCGATCCGCACGCCCTGGACATCGGCTTCGGCACCGACTGGAGCGGTCTCGCCGGGGCCTGGCTCACCGAGTGGGAGCGGCGCGGGCCGAAGGCCGAGAAGGCCGAGGCGCGGCTGCGGTCCACCATGGAGACCATCGCCGCCCAGCCCAACGGCTTCGTCCAGGGCAGCGCGCTGTACGACCTCGACACCGGCACGTACGCCATCGCCGACCGGCCCAAGGTCAGCGTCTCCCATCTGTCCGCGGTCTTCGGCCTGGTCGAGGTCTGCGCCGAGGTGATCGACCTCATCGACCTGCCGAAGTTCAAGGAGGCATGGCTGGACTACTGCCGCTACTTCAACGCCACCAAGGCCGAGCAGAAGGCCCGCTACGGCACCGACTTCGGCTCGCTGATCCTGGTCCAGGGCCACTCCCGGCTCGACGCCTACGCCGCCGTCCAGCTGAAGGACGACAAGCTGGCCGCCCGCGCCTGGCAGAAGTTCACCGAATACCACGAGGGCGACGGCTACCCGGATGCCACCATCAGCTGGAAGTCGGTGAAGGTGGACGGCCCGGACGTGCTGGAGCCCGGCGTCGAGGCGGCCTGGGTGAGCACCAACGCCACGGCCCAGTACGGCCTCGCCGCGATCCAGAACCTCGCGCTCGTCGGCGACAAGCTGCCGGGGTAGGGGGTGTCCGAAGGGTCTTGACGCCTGCGGCGGGCCGCTCCCCTCCCCGCCCCTTCCCGCGGCGTCGATCTGCGGCTCCGCCGCGTGGTCCGCCGGACACCCTGTAGCCGCGCACCTCAGGTGCGACCAGACTGAGGACATGGACTGGTGCCACTACCGCTTCCGCAGCCGATGGGATCTCGACGCTCCGCCCGCCGCCGTCTTCGCGGTGCTGGCGAACGGCGACGACTATCCGCGGTGGTGGCCCCAGGTCCGTGAGGTCCGGCGGATCGACGCGCGCAGCGGCGCCGCCCGCTTCCGCTCCCTCGTCCCGTACGACCTGCGGCTGATCGTCAGCGAGGCGCGCCAGGACCCGGCGGACGGCGTGCTGGAGATCGGCTTCGCGGGCGATCTGGAGGGCTGGGCGCGCTGGACGGTGCTGCCCCAGGGGACCGGCACCCGTGCCCTCTTCGAACAGGAGGTGGTGGCCCGCAAGCCCCTGCTGCGCCGTCTCGCCCTGCCCGGCCGTCCCATCTTCCGGGCCAACCACGCCCTGATGATGCGCTCCGGACTGCGGGGGCTGCGGGCGCACCTCGCCGCGCGGCCCGCCGGTCCGGCCGGGGCGCCGCCCGGTCCGCCCTCCGGGCCCTCCGGCGGAAACGCGGTTTGAACCAAACCCGCCGCGACCTGTATTGTTCAGGTCGTTCCGCCGGGGAGACCCCGAAGAGAACAACCCGGGCGATTAGCTCAGTGGGAGAGCGCTTCGTTCACACCGAAGAGGTCACTGGTTCGAACCCAGTATCGCCCACCACCTCAGGAGGCCGGGCCGCCAGCAGGCGGCCCGGCCTCCTGTCTGCGTGCTTGTACGGCCAGGAGCGGGGTATCCGGATAAGGCTTCCGTGGGTGACGATGTGGAGGGGAACTCATGGCCGTCGCGACCGCAGCCGTCCTGTCCCTGGACTGTGCCGACCCCGAAGAGCTCGCCGAGTTCTACGCCCGGGTGCTCGGCGCGGAGATCCAGCCGCTGACCACCCCCGACCGGGTCGAGATCGTCGCACCCGGCGGGTCGCGGATGGCCTTCCTGCGGGACCACGGCTTCGCCCCGCCGAGCTGGCCACGGCCGGACGACTCCCAGCAGGCCCATCTGGACCTGCTGGTGGAGGACATCGACGCCGCGGAGCGCCAGGTCGTCGACCTGGGCGCGCGGCCGCTGGACACCAAGAACAACGGTGGCCTGCGCGACGTACGGATCTACTCCGACCCGGCCGGCCACCCCTTCTCGCTCCGCCGGACCTGAGTGTCGGGCGCACCGCGCCGGACCTGAGCGTTCAGGCCGCGGCCGGAAGGTCCGGACGCAGCGGCCAGGCCGGATCGCAGACCTCGTCCGAGCCGTTGAGCGCGAACCACGCCTGCAGCCCCCGGGCCTGCGCCGCGTACCAGACCGTCTGGCGCGCGTGCAGCTCGGCGGGCGTCAGCGTCTCCAGACGGGAGGCGAACCGGCGGCCCACCGCCCGCACGACGTGCAGTGCGGCCGCCGCGTCCGCCGCCGCGTCATGCGCGCCGGTCAGCTCCACGCCGTAGTGTCCACACAGATCGATCAGGGTGCGGCGGCCCTTGCGATAGCGGTCCAGATGCTTGTCCAGCACCCGCGGATCCAGAACGGTCATCGAGCGCAGCGAAAGATAGCCCGCCAGGCTGGAGTTGCGATGCCGCTTCAACTCCCGGTCCAGCAGGGTCAGATCGAACGGCGCGTTCATCACCACCAGCGGGGTGCCCCGCGCGACCTGCTCCGCTATCGCCCGCGCCACCTCGTCCACCACCGGCGCCGGCCATCTGCCGTGACGCTGGAGATGAGCGTCGGTCAGGCCGTGTATCTCGGTGGCGGCCGGAGGCACCGGCACGCCCGGACTCACCAGCCAGCGCCGGATCTCCGGCAGGCTGCCGGTCCCGCGCTGCACCACCAGGGCCGCCGATACGATCCGGTCATGCTCGACATCGACACCCGTGGTCTCCGTGTCAAAGGCGGCGAGCGGCCCCTCGAACCAGGACGGCATGGCCTCAACTCCTCGTGCATTTCCCCTCGATGACATCTGATCCCGCCCCGACCAGGTGATACCCGGAGGAGGGACCTCGAACCGCCGCTGTTTGCCGAGGTCCTGACGCGGAGACAACACAGGTGTACGAAGCCGGCGACGACCGGAAGGCGTCACGGACATGACGCTCGCAACACCCGACCCGGCCCCGACGGCGAGCGGCCTTGCCCTGAGCGGATCACCTCCCGTGCGTGGCCAAATCGCCACCACCGCCTGTATGGAGACCCTTCAGGTGGGCTATCTGCACGCCGTGGCCGCCGCCGCGGGCTGCTCACTGGCCCAGCCCTTCCCCGACCACGGCATCGACTGGCACGTCAGCCACAGCGCCCGTGGCCACGCCGTGGACGACGAGGTCACCATCAAGGTGCAGCTCAAGGCCACGTACCAGATCGCGCCGGGCCCTCCGGGGCCGACCTTCGCCTTCACGCTCGACAACGACCACCTGGTCAAGCTGGCCCGCAGCCCGGTCTCCGTGCACAAGATCCTCGTGGTGATGATCGTGCCGCGCGGCCAGGAGGACTGGCTGCGAGCCGGGCACGACCGGCTGTCCCTGCGCCACTGCTGCTACTGGATCAATCTGGCCGGCCACCCGGTCACGGGCCGCCGCCGGACCACCGTGCGGATCCCGACCTCGCGGATCTTCGACGACCGCGCGCTCTGCGAGATCATGACCCGGGTCGGGGCGGGAGGGAGACCGTGATGGACCGACCATGGCCCCAGGACGATCCGGCACCCTTGTCGGTCCCGCGCCCCGACGAGGTGGATCCGGCCGTCCTCGGCGCCCTGCTCGCCCGGCACGGCTGGCGCCGCCGCGGCGGCGCCCCGGGGGCTTATGCCCGCTGGACCCCGCCGGGCCGGCTCGCGGGCGGCACCAGCCTGCTGGTGCCCGAGAGCCGGGACTTCCCCGACAGCGGCGATCTGCTCGGCGAGGCGCTGACGGCGCTCAGCCGCAGCGCCGCGCCCTCCGCCCGCGAGGTGCTCACCGGCCTCGCCGTGCCCAGCGACGAGATCCGCTGGCGGCGTGAGGTGCCCGAATCCCCCGGCGGCACCTCCGCCTGGACCGCGCAGGAGCGGCTGCGCGCCGCCGTTCGCGACACCCTGCTGGCCGGAGCGCTCGCCGCCCGCGGCCGCGCGGGCTACTACGGCGCCCGGCACCGCCGCGCCGCCGAGGCGTCCCTGGAGCGGGTGCTGACCGGGCCCCCGGGCGCCGGGTCCGGCGGCCGTGAGCTGACCGTCTTCGTGCCGGTCGAGGAGGACGGCCGCGCCACCGCCGTCACCCTGCTGAGCGCGCTGTACGCCCTCCGGGACGCCGCCGACTACCACCGGACGACCGGAGGCATGGAGGCGTATGACGCGGCGGTCGCGGCGGGGGCCAGCCGGGAGCTGACCGAGGCGGTGATCGCGCTGGTCCAGGGCACGGAGGGGGCGCGGGTGGCGCTGGAGTGGTCACCGGCCGCCGGTCCGCCGCCGGGGTTCGCGGCCCGGCCCGATCCGGTGGAGTTCTCGCCCGGCGATCTCCCGGGGTTAAGGGAGGCGGGTGCTCGTTATGTCCGGGATGAGCCGTCCGTTCCCGTGTGTCTCACCGGTGCGGTGGTGCGGCTGCGCCGTACCGGCCCCGGCGGTCCCGGGACGGTGCGGCTGCGGGTGCTCTCCGGGGCGGAGGTCGCGCAGGTGCGGATCACCCTGGACGAGGAGGACTACCGCATCGCCGGCCATGCCCATCTGGTGGGGCTGCCGATCCGGGTGCGGGGGCGGCTGGAGAGCCGCGGCGGCTTCCGGCGGCTCAGGGGAGCCGGCGGCGTCACCCCGGTCCAGGTCGACGAGGCCGAGCGGGACCGGCTGGTCAAGTCGCTCCAGGAGAACCTGGACTTCTTCGAGGAGGCGTGCGGCGGCGGCCCCTGAGCGCCGCCCGAGCGCGTTGTGGCGTCGGGTGAGGGCCGCCCCGGGCGGTGACGGTGTCCGTCCGGTGGCCCTCGCGCGCGGGGGTCCGACGGCCCTCGTGCGCGGGGACGGTGTCCGTCCGACGGCCCTCGCGGGCGGTGACGGCGTCCGGTGACCGTCACCCCGCGCGGGGACGGCGGCCACAACCGTTTCGCGGTCCCGCCCGTCGGCTCGGTACGATTCACGCTGCGCGGTATTCGCCGCGGGGAGCCATCCATCAGTCAGGAGAGACCGGTGTCAGACGTCCGTGTGATCATCCAACGCGATTCCGAGCGGGAAGAACGCGTGGTGGCCACGGGCACTACGACGGCGGACCTCTTCGCCGGCGACCGCTCGATCGTCGCCGTGCGCGTGGGCGGGCAGCTCAAGGACCTGGCGTACCAGCCGGCCGAGGGCGACGAGATCGAGCCCGTGGAGATCACCAGCCAGGACGGTCTGGACATCCTGCGCCACTCCACCGCGCACGTCATGGCCCAGGCGGTGCAGGAGCTGTTCCCGGAGGCGAAGCTGGGCATCGGCCCGCCGATCAAGGACGGCTTCTACTACGACTTCGACGTCGAGACCCCGTTCCACCCGGACGACCTCAAGCGCATCGAGAAGAAGATGCAGGAGATCCAGAAGCGGGGGCAGCGGTTCTCCCGCCGTGCGGTCACCGACGAGGAGGCGCGCGAGGAGCTGTCCGCCGAGCCGTACAAGCTGGAGCTGATCGGGCTCAAGGGGTCGGCCGCGGACGCCGCCGAGGGCGCGTCGGCCGAGGTCGGCGCGGGCGAGCTGACCATCTACGACAACCTCGACGCCAAGACCGGCGAGCTGTGCTGGAAGGACCTGTGCCGCGGTCCGCACCTGCCGACCACCCGGAACATCCCGGCCTTCAAGCTGATGCGCAGCGCCGCCGCGTACTGGCGGGGCAGCGAGAAGAACCCCCAGCTCCAGCGGATCTACGGCACCGCCTGGCCGACCAAGGACGAGCTGAAGGCGTACCTGGACTTCCTCGCCGAGGCCGAGAAGCGCGACCACCGCAAGCTGGGCGCGGAGCTGGACCTGTTCTCCTTCCCCGACGAGCTGGGCTCGGGCCTCGCGGTGTTCCACCCCAAGGGCGGCGTGATCCGCAAGGAGATGGAGCAGTACTCGCGCAAGCGGCACGAGGAGGCGGGGTACGAGTTCGTCAACACCCCGCACATCACCAAGGCGCGCCTCTTCGAGACCTCCGGCCATCTGCCGCACTACATGGACGGCATGTTCCCGCCCATGGAGTTCGAGGGCCAGGACTACTACCTCAAGGCCATGAACTGCCCGATGCACAACCTGGTCTTCCGGGCGCGCGGGCGGTCCTACCGCGAGCTGCCGCTGCGGCTCTTCGAGTTCGGCACGGTCTACCGCTACGAGAAGTCCGGCGTGGTCCACGGCCTCACCCGGGCCCGGGGCTTCACCCAGGACGACTCGCACATCTACTGCACCAAGGAGCAGATGGCCGATGAGCTGGACAATCTGCTCACCTTCGTGCTGGACCTGCTCCGCGACTACGGCCTGAACGACTTCTATCTGGAGCTGTCCACCCGGGACGACTCCGACAAGTTCATGGGCAGCGACGACCAGTGGGAAGAGGCCACCGAGGAGCTGCGCAAGGCCGCCGAGAAGCAGGGCCTGGAGCTGGTCATGGACCCGGGCGGCGCGGCCTTCTACGGCCCCAAGATCTCGGTCCAGGCCCGGGACGCGATCGGCCGCACCTGGCAGATGTCGACCATTCAGGTCGACTTCAACCAGCCGGCCCGGTTCGAGCTGGAGTACACGGCGGCGGACGGCTCCCGCCAGCAGCCCGTCATGATCCACCGGGCGCTCTTCGGCTCGATCGAGCGCTTCTTCGCGGTGCTGCTCGAGCACTACGCGGGCGCCTTCCCGGTGTGGCTCGCCCCGGTGCAGGCGGTCGGCATCCCGATCGGCGACACCCATGTGCCGTACCTGGAGGAGTTCGCCGCGCAGGCCAAGGCGAAGGGCCTGCGGATGGAGGTGGACTCGTCCTCGGACCGGATGCAGAAGAAGATCCGCAACGCGCAGAAGAGCAAGATCCCGTTCATGGTGATCGCGGGCGACGAGGACGTCGCGAACGGCGCGGTGAGCTTCCGCTACCGCGACGGCTCGCAGAAGAACGGCATTCCGATCGACCAGGCGCTGGCCGAGATCGCCGACACCGTGGAGCGCCGGATCCAGGTCTGATCCAGCAGCGGTCTCCACGGAGGCCAGAATTCCGAGGGGCGGCCCTGACCAGGGCCGCCCCTCGGCTCTTCCCCACCCCTGCGGGGCGAATATGCTGGCCCGCATGACGAGTGAGCCGGAACAGCAGATCGGAGTGGGGACGCCTGACGCGTTCCAGCGCCTGTGGACGCCCCATCGGATGGCCTACATCCAGGGGGAGAACAAGCCGACCGGCCCGGGCGCGGGCGATGGCTGTCCGTTCTGCTCCATTCCGGAGAAGTCCGACGAGGACGGCTTGATCATCGCTCGCGGCGAGGCCGTGTACGCCGTGCTCAATCTGTATCCGTACACCGGCGGCCATCTCATGGTCGTCCCGTTCCGGCACATCGCCGACTACACCGATCTCACCGCCGAGGAGACGGTGGAGCTCGCGGAATACACCAAGGCCGCGATGACCGCGCTGCGTACCGCCTCGGGTGCGCACGGTTTCAACATCGGCATGAACCAAGGGACCGTGGCAGGCGCCGGGATCGCGGCGCATCTGCATCAGCATGTGGTGCCGCGCTGGGGCGGGGACACCAACTTCATGCCCGTGATCGGCAGGACCAAGGTGCTGCCGCAACTCCTCGCCGACACCCGCCGGTTGCTCGCCGACGCCTGGCCCCAGCCGGGGGCCTGACGGCTCATGGGCCGGGCCCTGGCCGCACGGCCAGGGCCCGGCCCCTTTGCGTTCGCCTTACGCGTCGTGCTCTTACGCGTCGTACAGGTCGGCCTTCTTCGGGGCCGCGTCCTGGACCTGGCCGCTGAGGGCCAGCGAGCGGTTGCCGAAGCGCTCGGTGTCCACGCCGTGGTGCTTGAGCACCCCGATGGCCGCCTCATGGACCACCCGCAGCACCGGGGTGGCGGCGCGCAGCGCGTCGTCCGCCATGAAGCGGTGGCGCCAGGGCTTGTCCGCCCAGGCGTGCCGCAGGCCGAACGGTTCGGGCAGCACCAGCTTGCCCCCGAGGTGGTCCAGGATCGGCGGGTACCAGGTGAAGGGGGCGCGCGCGGCCAGTCGCACGACCTCCTTCGCGTTCACCAGCGGCAGCGGGATGGACTTGGTCTCCCAGAACCGGAAGGTCTTGGCGACCGTCTTGGAGGGCGCCGAGGGCTTGCTGGTGAACAGCGGGTGTACCGGCCCCAGCGCATGCCCGGTGACCTCGATCCGCAACGTCTTGTGCAGCAGGGTGACCGTGATCATCAAGGTGATCACCAACTGGCCGTCCCAGAGCACGAACTGCACACCCAGGTAGTGCCGGTCGCCGGCGCCGAACTGCTGCTGGTCGCAGATCCGCTGGAGATCGACGCCCTTTATCTGGAAGCCCTCCTCCTCGGAGGTGCCGCCGCGCTCGACCGCCTTGGCCCCCTCGCCGATCGGCGAGACCACCCAGTGGCGCACGGAGGGGGTGGGGAAGCCGCCGGTGTGCAGCGGGGTGCGCTCCAGCATGCGCAGCTGGTCGTGGATCGCCCGTATGACGTCCCAGCTGCGGAAGGGGTCGATCTCCTTGTCGGGATCGGCCGAGACCAGGTCCTCGGCGAGCTGCCAGCTTCCCCAGCGGGTGCCCATGCCCAATATGCCCTTGGGACCGGCGTAGAAGACCACATTGCTGTACTGCTCGGCGGTGAGCTTGTGGAGCGCCTTGCGGAGCTCCTCGGCGGCGGTCTGGCCCGGGTGGTTGGGCACCGTCTCGGGCACCTTGGCGCCTATGCCGCCGCCGGAGAGCAGCCCGCCCCAGGAGTCCCTGAGGTCCTTGGCGGTGCGCTCGCAGATCTGCTTGGCGATGTACCAGCCGATGACCGGGGCGACCACGACGCCCCGGAGATAGATCCCCCAGAAGCCCCCGAAGGGCAGCTTGACCAGGAAGATGACGACCATCACGCCGAGCGCCACCAGCAGGGCCGTGCCGAGCGCGCCCATCCGCTTGTCCTGGGCCCCGGCGACCGAGCGGCGTAGCTGGAAGGCGCCGAGCCACAGCAGCGTCCCGGGCAGGAACAGCAGCCCGAAGATCACCATGACGGCGGTGAGCCGGGCGTCACGGGTCTTGCGGATGCGGTTGGCGGCCAGACAGTGCTCGACGACCGTCTGCGGCTCTATGCCGAAGGACTGGATCACCTGGCCCCGCCCGCCGCCGAGCATTCTCAGCTGGACGGCGCGCGCGAACGCCTCGCCCAGATTCGGCTCGAAGAGCGAGATCCTCGGCTTCTTGACCTCGGAGACCGTCCACTCCGAATTGGCGTCGAGCAACTTTGCCACGGGGTCGTCGCGGTAGGCGGCGGAGGCCAGGGCCTGCGTCGCCGCCGTCTGTCCCGCCGCTCCCGACAGGGGAACCTGCGCCCCGGGACTGAAGTCGAATCCGTCCGTCACCAACGCCCCCAATACGGCACGCTCTTGCGCTGCGACCTCAGCGTATCCGGGGTGTGCGCCGCCTGTCGCCAGTGCGTGTGCGGCCTGTGGAAAACCCTCGTGGAGAAGACCGCCCGCGGAACCGCCGGTGGACGGCCGACGGCGAAGGCCCGCCTGCCCCGGCGCGGTTGGGGCGGGCGGGCCGTGACATACGCCACGGACGGGCCGTGTGACATGGCCGTGCACTACGCCACGGACGGGCCGTGAACTACGCTCCGGCGGCCACTTCTTCGCGCATCCGCTCGGCCAACTGGTGGGGCATCGGCTCGTGCCGGGCGTAGGAGCGGCTGAACCGTCCCGTGCCATGCGAAAGAGATCGCAGATCGACCGCGTACCGACCGATCTCGATCTCCGGCACATCCGCCTTGATCAAGGTCTGTCCGCCGCCGGACTGTTCGGTGCCGACCACCCGGCCGCGCCGGCCGGACAGATCGCTCATGACGGCGCCGACATAGTCGTCCGAGACCAGCACGCCCACCTCCACCACCGGCTCCAGCAGGTCGATCCGGGCGTCGGCGGCCGCCTCGCGCAGCGCGAGCGCGCCCGCCGTCTGGAAGGCGGCGTCGGAGGAGTCCACCGAGTGTGCCTTGCCGTCCAGCAGCGTGACCCGCACATCGACCAGGGGGTACCCGGCGGCGACGCCGCGCGCGGCCTGGCTGCGCACGCCCTTCTCGACGGACGGGATGAACTGCCGGGGCACCGCGCCGCCCACGACCTTGTCCACGAACTCGATGCCCGAGCCCTCCGGGAGCGGCTCCACCTCGATCTCGCAGATCGCGTACTGGCCGTGCCCTCCGGACTGCTTGACGTGGCGGCCGCGCCCGGCGGACTTGCTCGCGAAGGTCTCGCGCAGCGAGACCCGGTACGGCACCGCGTCCACCTGGACGCCGTACCGGCTGCGCAGCCGCTCCAGCGCGACGTCCATATGCGCCTCGCCCAGGCACCACAGCACCACCTGATGGGTGTCCGGGTTCTGCTCCAGGCGCATCGTCGGGTCCTCGGCGACCAGCCGGGACAGGCCCAGCGACAGCTTGTCCTCGTCCGGTTTGCTGTGCGCCTGGATGGCCACCGGCAGCAGTGGATCGGGCATCTGCCAGGGCTCCATCAGGAGCGGCTGGTCCTTGGACGAGAGGGTGTCCCCGGTCTCGGCGCGGGTCAGCTTGGCCACGCACGCCAGATCGCCCGCGATGGCCTGGGGGAGGGTGCGCTGCTGCTTGCCGAAGGGCGCGGACAGGGCGCCGACCCGCTCGTCCACGTCGTGGTCCTCATGGCCGCGGTCCTCCAGACCGTGTCCGGACACATGGACGGTCTCGTCGGGGCGGAGGGTGCCGGAGAAGACCCGCACCAGGGAGATCCGGCCGACATACGGGTCGGAGGAGGTCTTGACCACCTCGGCGGCCAGCGGACCGTCCGGATCGCAGCTCAGCGGCGGGCGTGCGGCGCCCTGCGGGGTGGTGACGGCGGGCGTCTCGCGCTCCAGCGGGGACGGGAAGCCGCCGGTCACCAGGTCCAGCAGTTCGATGGTGCCCAGGCCCTGCTTGGATCCCGCCGCGGCGGGCGCCGCCGCCAGGACGGGGTGGAAGCTGCCGCGTGCGACGGCCTTCTCCAGGTCCTCTATCAGCGTCTTGACGTCGATCTCCTCACCGCCGAGATAGCGGTCCATGAGGGTCTCGTCCTCGCTCTCGGCGATGATCCCCTCGATGAGCCGGCCGCGGGCCTCCTCGACCAGCGGGAGCTGCTCCTCCCGGGGCGGCGATTCGGTGCGCACCCCCGAGGAGTAGTCGAAGACCCGCTGGGTGAGCAGCCCGATGAGCCCGGTCACGGGGGCGTGCCCGTCCGGCCCCGGTTCGCCGCGCAGCGGCAGGTACAGCGGCAGTACGGCGTCGGGGTCGTCGCCGCCGAAGCTGTCCCGGCACAGCTCGGTCATCTCCTCGAAGCTGGCGCGGGCCGCTTCGAGGTGGGTGATCACGATGGCGCGCGGCATTCCGACCGCGGCGCACTCGTCCCAGATCATCCGGGTGGCCCCGGTGATGCCCAGGGCGTCCTGGGCGGCCGAGACAACGAAAAGGGCCGCGTCCGCCGCTCGCAGACCGGCCCTGAGTTCCCCGACGAAATCGGCATAGCCCGGGGTGTCCAGGAGATTGATCTTCATCCCGCCCCATTCGACAGGGACCAGCGACAGCTGGATCGAACGCTGCTGCCGGTGCTCGATATCGTCGTAGTCCGAGAGACAGCCGCCTTCCTCGACCCTGCCTGCCCGGTTGACCGCGCCCGTCGCCAGTGCGAGGGCCTCCACCAGCGTCGTCTTCCCGGTCCCACTGTGGCCGACCAGAACCACATTCCGCAGGGAGCTGGGCCGGTCGGCCGCCACTGCCCTTCCGGCGGCCCCTGGGTGCGTGCTCGTCTTGTCGCCCATGTGTCTCGCCTCCCGGTCGACACCTTGCGATACTTCGAGCTTTCCACCCCTGTAACGGTGCGTCCATACGTCACACAGGCGGCCGTACCGTGCACGGGGTCGCGGTGCTGTCCGACAGGTGCACGGCGCCCCTCCGGGGCGTGGCTACGATGGGCGCGCCGGTGGCCTCTTGACCACCCGGCCCGTTTCGACCCCCCGGGAAGGCCATGCTGAACAAGTACGCGCGTGCATTCTTCACGCGTGTTCTCACACCGTTCGCCGCCCTGCTGATCCGTCTCGGGGTCAGCCCCGACGCGGTGACCCTCACCGGCACCGCCGGCGTGTGCGCGGGCGCACTGGTCTTCTATCCCCGGGGGGAGTTCTTCTGGGGCACCGTCGTCATCACGCTGTTCGTCTTCTCCGACCTGGTCGACGGCAATATGGCGCGGCAGCTTGGGCGCTCCAGCCGCTGGGGCGCGTTCCTCGACTCCACGCTGGACCGGGTGGCCGACGGCGCGATCTTCGGCGGTCTGACGTTGTGGTACGCGGGCCGCGGGGACGACAATGTGCTGTGTGCGGTGACGATCTTCTGCCTCGCCAGCGGTCAGGTGGTCTCGTACACCAAGGCGCGCGGCGAGAGCATCGGCCTGCCGGTGAACGTCAACGGGCTGGTGGAGCGTGCCGAGCGGCTGGTGATCTCGCTGGTGGCGTGCGGCTTCTCGGGGCTGCACACGTTCGGCGTGCCGCATATCGAGATCCTGCTCCCGATCGCGCTGTGGATCGTGGCCGTCGGCAGCGCGGTGACCCTCGTCCAGCGGGTGGTGACGGTGCGCCGGGAGGCCGCGGAGGCGGACGCCGGGGAGCGGGCGGTGCCCCAGGAGGGCGAGGCGCGGTGAAGGGGAGGCTGACCGACGCGCTGTACGGACTCGGCTGGAGCACGGTCAAGAAGCTCCCGGAGCCGGTCGCCGTGGCGCTGGGGCAGCGCATCGCCGACCAGACGTGGAAGCGGCGCGGCAAGGGCGTGCTGCGCCTGGAGGCCAATCTGGCGCGCGTGGTGCCGGACGCCTCGCCCCGGCGGCTGGCCGAGCTGTCGCGGGCGGGCATGCGCTCGTACCTGCGCTACTGGATGGAGTCCTTCCGGCTTCCGGCGTGGAGCCCGGAGCGGATACGGGGCGGCTTCGACGTCAAGGACGTGCACTATCTGGTGGACGGTCTCGCCGAGGGCCGGGGCGTGATCCTGGCGCTGCCGCACATGGGCAACTACGACCTCGCCGGAGCCTGGGTGACCACTCATCTGGGGGTGCCCTTCACCACGGTCGCGGAGCGGCTGAAGCCGGAGTCGCTGTACGACCGGTTCGTGGCCTACCGCGAGGGGCTGGGCATGGAGGTACTGCCGCACCAGGGCGGGAGCGCCTTCGGGACGCTGGCGCGGCGGCTGCGTTCGGGCGGTCTGGTGTGCCTGGTGGCCGACCGCGATCTGTCGGCCTCGGGCGTGGAGGTGTCGTTCTTCGGCGAGCGGGCGAAGATGCCGGCCGGGCCCGCCGCGCTCGCCCTGCAGACCGGCGCCCTGCTGCTGCCGGTGACCCTCTGGTACGACGAGTCGCCGGTGATGCGGGGGCGGGTGCATCCGCCGGTCGAGGTGCCCGGGGACGGGAACCGCGCGGAGCGGATCGCCGTCATGACCCAGGAGATGGCCGACGCCTTCGCCTCGGGGATCTCCGAGCACCCGGAGGACTGGCACATGCTGCAGCGGCTGTGGCTCGCGGACCTGGATCGCGGTCCCGAAGGTCCCGGAAGCGGTGGAAGTCCCGAGGGTCACGGAAGTCCCGGAAGCCCCGGAAATCCTGGCGGCCCTGGACGCCCTGAAACGGAGAAGCCTTGAGGATCGGGATCGTCTGCCCGTACTCCTGGGATGTCCCAGGCGGCGTCCAGTTCCACATCCGCGATCTGGCCGACCATCTGCTCCGGCGCGGCCACCAGGTCTCCGTGCTGGCCCCGGCGGACGACGAGACGCCGCTGCCGCCGTACGTGGTCTCCGCCGGGCGCGCGGTGCCGGTGCCGTACAACGGCTCGGTGGCCCGGCTGAACTTCGGCTTCCTGTCGGCCGCGCGGGTGCGCCGCTGGCTGCACGACGGCGCCTTCGATGTCATCCACATCCACGAGCCCACCTCGCCCTCGCTGGGGCTGCTGGCCTGCTGGGCGGCCCAGGGGCCGATCGTCGCGACGTTCCACACCTCCAATCCACGCTCCCGGGCCATGATCGCCGCGTATCCGATCCTGCAGCCGGCGCTGGAGAAGATCAGCGCGCGGATCGCGGTGAGCGAGTACGCGCGCCGGACGCTGGTGGAGCACCTCGGCGGGGACGCGGTGGTCATCCCCAACGGCGTCGATGTGGGCTTCTTCGCGGACGCCGAGCCGAAGGAGGAGTGGCAGGGGGAGACGATCGGCTTCATCGGCCGGATCGATGAGCCCCGTAAGGGGCTGCCGGTGCTGATGCGCGCCCTGCCGAAGATCTTCGAGGCCCGGCCTGGGGCGCGGCTGCTGATCGCCGGGCGCGGCGACGAGAAGGAGGCCGTGGCCGATCTGCCGGCGCCGCTGCGGGAGCGTGTGGAGTTCCTGGGGATGGTCAGCGACGAGGACAAGGCGCGGCTGCTGCGCAGCGTCGATGTCTACATCGCGCCCAATACGGGCGGCGAGAGCTTCGGCATCATCCTCGTCGAGGCCATGTCGGCGGGGGCCGCGGTGCTCGCCAGCGACCTGGACGCGTTCGCCCAGGTGCTGGACGGGGGAGCGGCGGGTGAGCTGTTCGCCAACGAGGACGCCGACGCCCTGGCCGCTGCCGCGGTGCGGCTGCTGGGCAACGAGAAGCGGCTGGCCGAGCTGCGGGAGCGGGGCAGCCGGCACGTACGGCGCTTCGACTGGTCGACGGTGGGGGCGGACATCCTCGCGGTCTACGAGACGGTGACGGACGGGGCGGCGTCCGTGGCCGCGGACGACCGTACGCGGCTGTGGGCGCGGCTGGGGCTCGCGAGGGACTGAGCGCTCCGCTGGAAGGGCCCTGACCTGCCGTCGATCGTCCGCGGCGCCGTCGTGGCCTACCCGGGTGCGGCCGCCGCACACCGCCGTGCGCGGCGGTCCCGGCTGAAGGCTCCACCCCGGACGCCGGGGGCGGCAGGCGGTAGCGTGGCGGGCCGTGAGCACCTTGATCTGGATCGCGGTCGCCCTGGTCGTCATCGCCGTCTACCTGAGCTGGACGGCGGGACGCCTCGACCGGCTGCACAGCCGTCTGGACGCCGCGCGGGCCGCACTGGACGCGCAGCTGCTGCGGCGTGCCTCCGTCGCCCAGGAGCTGGCCACCGCCGGAGTGCTCGATCCCGCCGCCTCGATCGTGCTGTACCAGGCCGCGCACGCCGCCCGGCAGTCCGAGGAGGAGCACCGCGAGGTCGCCGAGAGCGAACTGAGCCAGGCGCTGCGGGCCGTCTTCGAACACAGCGCCCAGGCCGAGGCGGTACGGGAGGCGCCGGGTGGCGAGGACGCGCTGGGGGAGCTCACGGCGGCGGTAAGGCGGGTGCCGATGGCCCGGCGGTTCCACAACGACGCGGTGCGTGCGGCGCGGGCGCTGCGCCGTCATCGGACGGTGCGCTGGTTCCGGCTGGCGGGCCACGCTCCGTTCCCGCTCGCCTTCGAGATGGACGACGAGCCACCGGCGGCGCTCGGGCGGGTGCCGGGCACCGAGGAAGCCGATTGCTGAGGGGCCCTGCGGTGAGGGGGTGACCGCCCTTCGCGTACCGAGGATTCACCGGTCGCTTCGAGCCACCGGCCTTCGATTGGCCCTTGCCGCTCCCCGCTCCCGCGCGGTTTTGTCATTCGTGTAGCACGCACGCTCGTGACCTGGACCGGATGGCCGGGTCATGTACCGGTATCGAACGGCCCTACGATGGGCTCATCGCACTTTTCATTATCGAGTGAGGTCAAACCGTGTCCATCACGCCCGCCAGCACGTCCAACTCCGACGCCCCCGCGACCGGCACCGCCCGCGTCAAGCGCGGTATGGCCGAGCAGCTCAAGGGTGGCGTGATCATGGACGTCGTCACCCCCGAGCAGGCCAAGGTCGCCGAGGACGCCGGTGCCGTCGCGGTCATGGCCCTCGAGCGGGTGCCGGCCGACATCCGTAAGGACGGCGGCGTGGCCCGGATGTCCGACCCGGACATGATCGAGGGCATCATCGACGCCGTCTCCATCCCGGTGATGGCCAAGTCGCGGATCGGCCACTTCGTCGAGGCGCAGGTGCTGCAGTCGCTCGGCGTCGACTACATCGACGAGTCCGAGGTGCTCACCCCCGCCGACGAGGTCAACCACAGCGACAAGTGGTCCTTCACCACCCCGTTCGTCTGCGGAGCCACCAACCTGGGCGAGGCGCTGCGCCGGATCGCCGAGGGTGCGGCCATGATCCGTTCCAAGGGCGAGGCCGGTACCGGCAACGTCGTCGAGGCCGTGCGCCACCTGCGTCAGATCAAGGGCGAGATCGCCCGGCTGCGCGGCCTGGACAACCATGAGCTCTACGCGGCCGCCAAGGAGATCCGCGCCCCGTACGAGCTGGTCGCGGAGATCGCGCAGACCGGCAAGCTGCCGGTCGTGCTGTTCTCCGCCGGTGGCGTCGCCACCCCGGCCGACGCCGCGCTGATGCGCCAGCTCGGCGCCGAGGGCGTGTTCGTGGGCTCCGGCATCTTCAAGTCGGGCGACCCGGCCAAGCGCGCCGCCGCGATCGTGAAGGCCACCACCTTCTACGACGACCCCAAGGTCATCGCGGACGCGTCCCGGAACCTCGGCGAGGCCATGGTCGGCATCAACTGCGACACCCTCCCCGAGGCCGAGCGCTACGCCAGCCGCGGCTGGTAACCGGCGCCCGTACGGCACCACATGGCACCACGCGCTCCGGCCCACCGCCCCGGCGCGTGGTGCCCCTGACGTTCGAGAGGTCTTCGCTTCCGTGACCACGCCATCCACGTCGTCCGCACCGTCTCCGTCGACCACGTCCCCCGACGCCCCCGTGATCGGTGTGCTCGCCCTCCAGGGCGATGTCCGCGAGCATCTCGCCGCGCTCACCGCGGCCGGGGCCACGCCCCGGCAGGTCCGCAGGCCCGAGGAGCTCGCCGAGGTCGCGGCCCTGGTGATCCCCGGGGGCGAGTCGACCACCATGTCCAAGCTGGCGATCATCTTCGGGCTGCTGGAGCCACTGCGCGAGCGGGTCCGGGCCGGGATGCCGGTGTACGGTACGTGCGCGGGCATGATCATGCTCGCGGACAAGATCCTCGACGGCCGGGACGACCAGGAGACCATCGGCGGCATCGACATGATCGTGCGCCGTAACGCCTTCGGCCGTCAGAACGAGTCCTTCGAGGCCGAGGTCGACGTCCAGGGCATCGAGGACGGCCCGGTCGAGGGGGTCTTCATCCGAGCGCCGTGGGTCGAGTCCGTGGGCGGCGGTGCCGAGGTGCTCGCGACGTTCGACGGGCACACCGTCGCCGTCCGGCAGGGCAATGTCCTGGCGACCTCGTTCCACCCGGAGCTGACCGGGGACCACCGGGTGCACCGGCTCTTCGTGGACATGGTGCGGCGCGCGTAGCGCTGGGCCGTGGTGGTGGGGGGAGAGACGGGAGGGCGGTCCGCGCCGCGGCTGAGCCGATCCCGGTAGGATCTCAGGCGTTCGTACAGCAATGGGTTACGCGAAGGAGACAGGCGGATGTCCGGCCACTCTAAATGGGCTACGACGAAGCACAAGAAGGCCGTGATCGATGCCAAGCGCGGCAAGCTCTTCGCGAAGCTGATCAAGAACATCGAGGTCGCGGCCCGGATGGGCGGTGCGGACCCGGAGGGCAACCCGACGCTCTTCGACGCCATCCAGAAGGCGAAGAAGCAGTCGGTTCCGAACAAGAACATCGACAGCGCGGTCAAGCGTGGTGCCGGTCTGGAGGCCGGTGGCGCCGAGTACGAGACGATCATGTACGAGGGCTACGGCCCCAACGGCGTGGCGGTGCTCATCGAGTGTCTGACCGACAACCGCAACCGCGCGGCCTCCGACGTCCGCGTCGCCATGACGCGCAACGGCGGCTCGATGGCCGACCCGGGCTCCGTGTCGTACCTGTTCAACCGTAAGGGCGTCGTCATCGTCCCCAAGGGCGAGCTCACCGAGGACGACGTGCTGGGCGCGGTCCTGGACGCGGGCGCCGAGGAGGTCAACGACCTCGGTGAGTCCTTCGAGGTCATCAGCGAGGCCACCGACCTGGTCGCGGTCCGCACCGCCCTCCAGGAGGCGGGCATCGACTACGACTCGGCCGATGCCAACTTCGTGCCCACGATGCAGGTCCAGCTCGAGGAAGACGCCGCGCGCAAGATCTTCAAGCTGATCGACGCTCTCGAGGACAGCGACGACGTGCAGAACGTCTTCGCCAACTTCGACGTCTCCGACGAGGTCATGGCCAAGGTGGACGCCTGACGGCGGATCGGCGCGGCGGTCAACGCCCTTGGACAACGCCGAACGGGCCGGCGGGGCAGCACCCCACCGGCCCGTCGGCGTTGTCCGCGGGTGTTGTCGGCGGCAGCCGCTAGCCTGCGCAGGAACAGGTGACCGAAGCGCGGTGAGGGGAGGGGCGCGGTGCGTGTGCTGGGCGTGGACCCGGGGCTGACCCGATGCGGCGTCGGCGTGGTCGAGGGGGTCGCGGGCCGCCCGCTGCGGATGCTCGGCGTCGGCGTCATACGGACCGGGGCGGACGCCGCGACCGCCGACCGGCTCGTCCTCATCGAGCGCGGCATCGACGAGTGGCTGGACGCCCACCGGCCGGAATTCGTCGCCGTGGAGCGGGTGTTCAGCCAGCACAACGTGCGCACCGTCATGGGCACCGCCCAGGCCAGCGCCGTCGCCATGCTGTGCGCGGCCCGCCGCGGGCTGCCGGTCGCGCTGCACACCCCCAGCGAGGTCAAGGCGGCCGTGACCGGATCCGGGCGCGCGGACAAGGCGCAGGTCGGCTCGATGGTCACCCGGCTGCTGCGGCTGGACGCACCGCCCAAACCGGCCGACGCCGCCGACGCCCTGGCGCTCGCCATCTGCCATATCTGGCGAGCCCCCGCCACCAACCGCCTCCAGCAGGCCGTCGCAGCCCACCGCACCACAAGCCCCGCCCGCACCTCGAGCAGCTCCCGCCCCACCAACACCGCCCACACCACGAACACCGCCAGCCCCACGAGCAGCGCGCGCACCACGAAAGGCCGTACCTCATGATCGCGTTCGTCTCCGGTCCGGTGGCGGCCGTCGCCCCGGACACCGCCGTGATCGAGGTCGGCGGGATCGGTATGGCGGTCCAGTGCACCCCGGCCACCCTGGCCGGGCTGCGCGTCGGCCAGCAGGCCCGGCTGGCCACCTCCCTCGTCGTCCGCGAGGACTCGCTGACCCTCTACGGCTTCGCCGACGACGACGAGCGCCAGGTCTTCGAGCTGCTCCAGACCGCCAGCGGGGTCGGCCCCCGGCTGGCCCAGGCCATGCTGGCCGTGCACTCCCCGGACGCGCTGCGGCTCGCGGTGTCCACCGGGGACGAGAAGGCGCTCACCGCCGTCCCCGGCATCGGCAAGAAGGGGGCGCAGCGGCTGCTGCTGGAGCTCAAGGACCGGCTCGGCGAGCCGCTCGGCTCCGCCGTGCCCGGCGCCCGCTCGGCGGCCGCCCCCGGCTGGAGCGACCAGTTGCACACCGCACTGGTCGGCCTCGGCTACGCCACCCGGGAGGCCGACGAGGCGGTGGCCGCCGTCACCCCGCAGGCCGAGGAGACGGTCGCCGCGGGCGGCACACCCCAGGTGGCTCAGCTGCTGCGGGCCGCCCTGCAGACCCTGAACCGCACACGGTGAGCCACCGCGGCCGCGGCAGGCCGCGACCGGCGGCACCACCGAAGACGACATCGCGAGGCGAAACGCAGTGAACTGGGACGAGACCCCACCGGCCACCGCCGACGACGCCCCGTCCGGCGCGGGCGGCAGGCTGGTGGGCGCCGACGCCGACGGCGACGACCAGGCGGTGGAGGCCGCGCTGCGCCCCAAGGACCTCGGCGAGTTCGTCGGGCAGGAGCGGGTCCGCGAGCAACTGGACCTGGTGCTCAAGGCGGCCAGGCAGCGCGGCGGCACCGCCGACCACGTGCTGCTCTCCGGCGCGCCCGGACTGGGCAAGACCACCCTCTCCATGATCATCGCCGCCGAGATGGGCGCCCCGATCCGGATCACCTCCGGCCCGGCCATCCAGCACGCCGGCGACCTGGCCGCGATCCTCTCCTCCCTCGCCGAGGGCGAGGTGCTCTTCCTCGACGAGATCCACCGGATGTCCCGGCCCGCCGAGGAGATGCTCTACATGGCGATGGAGGACTTCCGCGTCGACGTCATCGTCGGCAAGGGGCCCGGGGCCACCGCCATCCCGCTGGAGCTGCCGCCGTTCACGCTGGTCGGCGCCACCACCCGGGCCGGGCTGCTGCCGCCCCCGCTGCGCGACCGCTTCGGCTTCACCGGCCATATGGAGTTCTACGCCCCGGCCGAGCTGGAGCTGGTCGTCCACCGTTCCGCCGGGCTGCTCGACGTGACCATCGAGCCCGAGGGCGCGTCCGAGATCGCGGGCCGCTCCCGCGGCACCCCCCGGATCGCCAACCGTCTGCTGCGCCGGGTGCGCGACTACGCCCAGGTCAAGGCGGACGGGGTGATCACCCGCGAGATCGCCGCCAGCGCCCTGGCCGTCTACGACGTGGACGAGCGCGGCCTGGACCGGCTGGACCGGGCGGTGCTCAGCGCCCTGCTCAAGCTGTTCGGTGGCGGGCCGGTGGGCCTGTCGACCCTGGCGGTCGCGGTGGGGGAGGAGCGTGAGACGGTGGAGGAGGTCGCCGAGCCCTTCCTGGTCCGGGAGGGGCTGCTGGCCCGTACCCCCCGGGGGCGGATCGGCACCCCGGCGGCCTGGGCGCATATGGGGCTCACCCCGCCGCCCCAGACCGCCGCCGGCGGTCAGGCGGGCCTCTTCGAGGCATGATGGGCCGGGGACGCGGCATGAGGGCGCGTGACGTGCCATGACGGGCCGGACGGGCCGCGGCAAGGCATAAGCGCTCGCTTACCCGGCATCATGGCGTAGAGGACCAATAATGGCGGGGTCAGGAACCCCGGTGCCGCGCCGGGCGTTGTTCCATTGGCGTGGGCTCGCTTAGACTCCGCCGATGCCGTCCGTATGCCGTCCGCTCACTGTGCGGTATACCCACCCCCGTAGACCAGGCCGCTCCCCGCGGTCGTGTGAAGGAATTTCCGTCCCGTGAATATCGTGACTCTCCTGCCGTTCATCGTGCTTATCGGGGCCATGTTCCTGATGACGCGTTCGGCCAAGAACAAGCAGCGCCAGGCCCAGTCGATGCGCAATGAGATGCAGCCGGGTTCCGGCGTGCGGACCATCGGCGGCATGTACGCGACGGTCAAGGAGGTCCACGACGACACGGTCCTCCTCGAGGTGGCCCCCGGCGTGCACGCGATCTACGCGAAGAACGCGGTGGGAGCCGTCCTGCCGGACTCCGAGTACAACCGCATCGTGCACGGCATCGACCCCGACGAGGACGCCACCGACACCCCTGTCGTTCCCGACGACGCCTCCTCGCTGACCGAGGCCGCGGACGCCGACGCCGACTCGTCCGCCGACAAGGCCGACACGGCGGACAAGGCCGACGACGCGGTCGAGAAGGCCGACGCGGCCGACGAGGCGGAGGACGAGGCCGGGAAGACGGACGTCAAGAAGATCGACCTCGGCAAGGACGAAGCCGCCGCCGCGGCGAGCACCTCCGAGGACGACAAGCGGGACGGCGGCACCGACGCGAAGTAAGTCCGTCATCCGGGAACCGCGGCGCGCCCTCGATCGGTGCGCCGCGGTTCCCTGGACGGTCTAGGCTCCGGCGGGGGCCCGTCCCCACAAGACTTCGTGCCGCCCCGCGCACACCCGATGCGGGGCGGTTGGACAGGGAGATACGAGAAGGTGGCAGCACCGAAGAAGGGCCGCAGGTCCTCCGGGTCACAGGGCAGGCCAGGGCGCCCCTTGGCCGTCATCCTGATCGCCATCGCGGCGCTGACCGGAGGCATGTTCGTCTCCGGTCACACCACGCCGCGACTGGGTATCGATCTCGCGGGCGGCACCAGCTTCACGCTGGAGGCCAAGAACCAACCGGGCAAGCCCAACGCGATCAACACGGACAACATGAACACCGCCGTGGGGATCATCGAGCGGCGGGTCAACGGTCTGGGTGTCTCCGAGGCCGAGGTCCAGACGCAGGGTGAGAAGCACATCATCGTGAACATCCCCAAGGGGACGAACGCGAAGCAGGCCCGGCAGCAGGTCGGCACCACCGCCCAGCTCTACTTCCGGCCGGTGGTCACGACCACCAGCGGCCAGAAGACCCCCGAGAAGCCCAACTCCACCCCCAGCCCGTCGGCCAGCGCCAGCGGCAAGGGCCAGGACAAGGGCGACGACAAGGGCGGCAAGCCGTCCGGTACGCCGTCGGCCTCGTCATCGGCCTCCTCGTCCTCCTCCGCCAGCCCCAGCACCCAGGGGCGGGCCCTCTCCAAGGGCCTGAAGGCCGACGAGAAGCCCGGCGGGAGCCCCTCGCCGTCGAAGACCCCGAAGCCCGACCCGTCCAAGAGCCCCTCGGGCTCCAGCGGCCAGGAAGAGCTGGCCAAGCAGTTCGCGAAGCTGGACTGCACCACCAAGGCCGGACGCGCCGCGGCGGCCGAGAAGGCGGCCAACGCCAAGCCGACCGACTCGGTGCTGGCCTGCAGCCAGAAGGGCGACGCCAAGTTCGTCCTCGGCCCCTCCGAGGTCGAGGGCACCGACGTGGACGACGCCTCGTCGGTCTTCGAGAGCCAGAACGGGGCGGGCTGGATCGTCCAGCTCGACTTCAACAACAAGGGCTCCAAGAAGTTCGCCAAGACCACCGGCGAGCTGACCAAGCAGCAGTCCCCGCAGAACCGCTTCGCGATCGTCCTGGACGGCGAGGTCGTCTCCGACCCCGAGGTCACCCAGGGCGCCATCACCGGCGGCCGTGCCACCATCTCCGGCGGCTTCACCCAGCAGAGCTCCGAGGACCTGGCCAACGTGCTGTCCTTCGGCGCGCTCCCGCTGTCCTTCGACATCGCCGACGAGACCACCGTCTCCGCCGCGCTCGGCGGTGAGCAACTGGACGCCGGTCTGATCGCCGGTGCCCTCGGCCTCGCGCTCGTCGTGATCTACCTGGTCGTCTACTACCGCGGTCTCGCCCTCGTGGCCATGGCCAGCCTCGGCGTCTCCGCGATCCTGACGTACACGATCATGGTGCTGCTCGGCCCGGGCATCGGCTTCGCGCTGAACTTGCCGGCGGTCTGCGGCGCGATCGTGGCCATCGGTATCACCGCCGACTCGTTCATCGTCTACTTCGAACGGATCCGCGACGAGATCCGGGAGGGCCGCTCGCTGCGCCCCGCGGTCGAGCGCGGCTGGCCGCGGGCCCGGCGCACCATCCTGGTGTCCGACTTCGTGTCCTTCCTGGCCGCCGCGGTGCTCTACATCGTCACCGTCGGCAAGGTGCAGGGCTTCGCCTTCACTCTGGGCCTGACCACGCTGCTCGACATCGCCGTGGTGTTCCTCTTCACCAAGCCGCTGATGACGATCCTCGCCCGCCGTCCGTTCTTCGGGAACGGCCACCCGTGGTCCGGCCTTGACCCCAAGCGCCTCGGGGCCACACCGCCGCTGCGCCGTCGCCGTCCCGCCGCCCCCGGTCCCGCTGACACGAAGGAGGCGTGAGATGTCGCGACTCGGCACTCTCGGCGCCAGGCTCTACCGAGGCGAGGTCGGCTACGACTTCGTCGGCAAGCGGAAGATCTGGTACGGCGTCTCGATACTGATCACCATCACGGCCATCGTGGGCCTGGCGGTGCGCGGCCTGAACATGGGCATCGAGTTCTCCGGCGGCGCGGTCTTCACGACCCCCAACACCAAGGTCTCGAGCACCGATGTGCGCCAGGCGGCCGAGGACGCCTCCGGCGGCCACACCGTCGTCGTCCAGGAGCTCGGCCGCGGCGGGATGCGGATCCAGATCAGCGAGCTGGGCACCAAGGAGGCGCTGCCGGTCCAGGAGCAGCTCGCCAAGGAGCTGGGCGTCAAGACCAGCAAGATCGACACCCAGCTGGTCGGCCCGAGCTGGGGCGAGCAGATCGCCAGCAAGGCATGGCAGGGTCTGGCGATCTTCATGGTGCTGGTGGTGATCTATCTCGCCATCGCCTTCGAGTGGCGGATGGCGCTGGCCGCCCTGATCGCCCTGATCCACGACCTCACCATCACCGTCGGTGTCTACGCACTGGTCGGCTTCGAGGTCACCCCCGGCACCGTGATCGGTCTGCTGACGATCCTCGGTTATTCGCTCTACGACACCGTCGTGGTCTTCGACGGTCTCAAGGAAGCGTCGAAGGACATCACCAAGCAGACCCGCTTCACCTACAGCGAGATCGCTAACCGCAGCCTCAACTCGACCCTGGTGCGGTCCATCAACACCACGGTCGTGGCGCTGCTGCCGGTCGGCGCGCTGCTGTTCATCGGCGGCGGTCTGCTCGGCGCGGGCATGCTCAACGACATCTCCCTGGCGCTCTTCGTCGGCCTCGCCGCCGGTGCGTACTCCTCGATCTTCATCGCGACCCCGCTGGTCGCCGATCTGAAGGAGCGCGACCCGAGGATGAAGTCCCTGGCCAAGCGGGTGAAGGCCAAGCGTGCCGCGGCCGCCAAGGCCGAGACGGCCGACCCGTCCTCCGAGGAGGACGACGCCCCGGCCCTGGAGGACGCCGCCGCGGCCCCCGCCGGAGTCGTCGGCCAGCGCCGCCAGCCCGCCTCCCGCAACCGGGGGCGCGGCCGGCCGTCGGGCAAGCGGCGATGAGCGGGGGAGCCGGAGAGATGACGGAGACCACGAAGACCACGGCGGGCGGCCCGGACGGATTCGGCGGAGCCTCCGCCGAGGAACTGCGCACGCTGCTGCTCAGCCGCATCCAGGACGTGCCGGACTACCCCAAGCCGGGCGTGATGTTCAAGGACATCACCCCGCTGCTCGCCGACGCCGCGGCCTTCGGCGCGCTCACCGAGGCGCTCGCCGAGCTGTGCCTCCGGCACCGGGCGGACAAGGTGGTGGGCCTGGAGGCGCGCGGCTTCATCCTCGCCGCCCCGGCCGCCGTCCGCGCCGGAATCGGCTTCGTACCGGTCCGCAAGGCCGGCAAGCTCCCCGGGGCGACGCTCGCCCAGCGTTACGAGCTGGAGTACGGCACGGCCGAGATCGAGATACACGCCGACGCGCTGGAGCCCGGCGACCGGGTGCTGGTGATCGACGACGTGCTGGCCACCGGCGGCACCGCCGAGGCGTCCCTGCGGCTCATCCGGCGGGCCGGCGCCCGGATCGCCGGGGTCGCCGTGCTGCTGGAGCTCGGCTTCCTCGCCGGCCGCGACCGGCTGCTGGGCTCGCTCGACAGCGCCCCGCTGGAGGCCCTGATCACGGTCTGAGCCGGGCTTACGGCCCGTAGAACGGGCCGGGAGGACCGCCGGAGGGCGGGGACGCGCACCGCCGGGTCCCCGCCCTCCGCCATGCCGCCCCTGCCCCGTCGTGCCCGGCTTCGCGGTCGAGAGGCAAGCGGAGTGGCGGGATCGATACCATGGCAGCCCGACCCTTTCGGGTCCGGACCGCTAGGAGTGCTCTTGCCAGACGAGGCCCAGCCGCTCTCGCCCAAAGTCCGTCCGGGCGGAACCCCCTCCGCACAGCCGGACGCGCCCACCGCCGCCGAGCCGACGGCGGCCCCAGGCGTGCCCAGGAACAATGGCGACGGCACGGTCCGGCGCGGCCCCGAGCAGACCAGCCCGAAGCCCGCCGCGGGCCGCGGCAACAGCCTGCCCGCCACCACGCCCCCCGCGCGCCCCGTACAGAGCCCCGCGCCCCGCTCGGGCTCGTCCAACCGCGTGCGGGCCCGCCTGGCGCGCCTCGGCGTCCAGCGCTCCAGCCCGTACAACCCGGTACTGGAGCCGCTGCTGCGCATCGTGCGCGGCAACGACCCCAAGGCGGAGGCATCGACGCTGCGCCAGATCGAGCGCGCGTACCAGGTGGCCGAGCGCTGGCACCGCGGCCAGAAGCGCAAGAGCGGCGATCCGTACATCACCCACCCCCTCGCGGTGACCACGATCCTGGCCGAGCTGGGTATGGATCCGGCCACTTTGATGGCCGGGCTGCTGCATGACACCGTCGAGGACACCGAGTACGGGCTGGACACCCTGCGCCGTGACTTCGGCGACCAGGTCGCCCTGCTCGTCGACGGCGTCACCAAGCTGGACAAGGTCAAGTTCGGCGAGGCGGCCCAGGCCGAGACCGTGCGCAAGATGGTCGTCGCCATGGCCCGGGACCCCCGGGTGCTGGTGATCAAGCTGGCCGACCGGCTGCACAACATGCGCACCATGCGCTACCTCAAGCGGGAGAAGCAGGAGAAGAAGGCCCGCGAGACGCTCGAGATCTACGCCCCGCTCGCCCACCGCCTGGGCATGAACACCATCAAATGGGAGCTGGAGGACCTCGCCTTCGCGATCCTCTACCCCAAGATGTACGACGAGATCGTGCGGCTGGTCGCCGAGCGGGCCCCCAAGCGGGACGAGTACCTGGCCGTCGTCACCGACCAGGTCCAGGGCGATCTGCGGGCGGCGCGGATCAAGGCCACCGTCACCGGCCGGCCGAAGCACTACTACTCCGTCTACCAGAAGATGATCGTGCGCGGCCGCGACTTCGCCGAGATCTACGACCTGGTGGGCATCCGCGTCCTCGTCGACACCGTCCGCGACTGCTACGCGGCGCTCGGGACCATCCACGCGCGGTGGAACCCGGTGCCCGGGCGGTTCAAGGACTACATCGCGATGCCCAAGTTCAACATGTACCAGTCGCTGCACACGACGGTCATCGGGCCCAGCGGAAAGCCGGTCGAGCTGCAGATCCGCACCTTCGACATGCACCGCCGCGCCGAGTACGGCATCGCCGCGCACTGGAAGTACAAGCAGGAGGCGGTGGTCGGCGCCTCCAAGGTGCGCACCGATGTGCCCCGTAAGGCGGGCAAGGACGACGCCATCAACGACATGGCGTGGCTGCGGCAGCTCCTGGACTGGCAGAAGGAGACCGAGGACCCGGGCGAGTTCCTGGAGTCCCTGCGCTTCGACCTGTCCCGTAACGAGGTCTTCGTCTTCACGCCCAAGGGCGATGTCATAGCGCTTCCGGCCGGGGCCACCCCGGTCGACTTCGCCTACGCCGTGCACACCGAGGTCGGCCACCGTACGATCGGCGCCCGGGTCAACGGGCGGCTGGTGCCGCTGGAGTCCACCCTGGACAACGGCGACCTGGTGGAGGTCTTCACCTCCAAGGCGGCGGGCGCCGCGCCGTCCCGCGACTGGCTGGGCTTCGTCAAGTCGCCGCGCGCCCGTAACAAGATCCGCGCCTGGTTCTCCAAGGAGCGCCGGGACGAGGCCATCGAACAGGGCAAGGACGCGATCGTCCGGGCGATGCGCAAGCAGAACCTGCCCATCCAGCGGATCCTGACCGGCGACTCCCTGGTCACCCTCGCCCATGAGATGCGCTACCCCGACATCTCCGCGCTCTACGCGGCGATCGGCGAGGGCCATGTCTCCGCGCAGAACGTGGTGCAGAAGCTCGTCCAGGCGCTTGGCGGCGAGGAGGCCGCCAACGAGGACATCGCCGAGACCGCCCCGCCCATCCGCCGCACCAAGCGCCGCTCCAGCGCCGATCCGGGTGTGGTGGTCAAGGGTGTCGAGGACGTGTGGGTCAAGCTGGCCCGCTGCTGTACGCCGGTCCCCGGCGACCCCATCATCGGCTTCGTCACCCGCGGCAGCGGCGTCTCGGTGCACCGCGCCGACTGCGTCAACGTGGACTCGCTCTCGCAGCAGCCCGAGC
This sequence comes from Streptomyces yongxingensis, assembly GCF_055597465.1. Lineage (NCBI taxonomy): Bacteria > Bacillati > Actinomycetota > Actinomycetes > Kitasatosporales > Streptomycetaceae > Streptomyces > Streptomyces yongxingensis. Next base: position 2,569,941 of record NZ_CM145717.1, on the reverse strand, counting down.
GCATCCTCGACGTCGAATGGGCGCCCACCCAGTCGTCGGTCTTCCTGGTGGCCATCCAGGTCGAGGCGCTGGACCGGTCCAGGCTGCTGTCGGACGTCACCCGCGTGCTGTCCGACCAGCACGTCAACATCCTCTCCGCGGCGGTGCAGACCTCCCGCGACCGGGTGGCCACCTCGCGCTTCACCTTCGAGATGGGCGACCCCAAGCACCTGGGCCACGTCCTGAAGGCCGTGCGCGGCGTGGAGGGCGTCTACGACGTCTACCGGGTCACCTCGGCCCGCGCCCGCTGAGCACCCGCTGAGGAGATCCGCGTCCGCTGAGCACACGACGGCGGCGGCCCCCGGCGCCTTCGCACCGGGGGCCGCCGCCGTTGCGCCGATCGGCGCGCGCTCAGCCGCCGAACTCCTGGAGGCCCTTCAGCGCCTGGTCCAGCAGCGCCTGCCGGCCCTCGAGCTCCTTGGAGAGCTTGTCCGCCTTCGCGTTGTTCCCCGCCGCGCGGGCCGCGTCGATCTGGGACCGCAGCTTGTCCACGGCGTCCTGGAGCTGGCCGGTGAGCCCCTCGGCGCGCGCCCGCGCCTCGGGGTTGGTCCGCCGCCACTCCGTGTCCTCGGCCTCCTGGATGGCGCGCTCCACCGCGTGGATCCGGCCCTCGATACGGGCGCGGGCGTCCCTCGGCACATGGCCGATGGCCTCCCAGCGCTCGTTGATCGACCGGAAGGCCGCGCGGGACGCCTTCAGGTCCGAGATCGGCAGCAGCTTCTCGGCCTCGACGACGAGCTCCTCCTTACGGGTGAGATTCTCCCGCTGCTCGGCGTCACGCTCCGCGAAGGTCTCGCTCCGGGCCTGGAAGAAGACGTCCTGCGCACCGCGGAAGCGGTTCCACAGGTCCTCCTCGGCCTCGCGCTGGGCACGGCCCGCGGCCTTCCAGTCCGACATCAGCTCCCGGTACCGGGCCGCGGTCGGGCCCCAGTCGGTGGAGCCGGAGAGCGCCTCGGCCTCGGCGACCAGCTTCTCCTTGGTCTGCCGGGCCTCCTCGCGCTGTGCGTCCAGGGCCGCGAAGTGCGCCTTGCGCCGCTTGGAGAACGCCGAGCGGGCGTGCGAGAAGCGGTGCCACAGCTCGTCGTCGGTCTTGCGGTCCAGCCGGGGCAGGCCCTTCCAGGTGTCCACCAGGGCGCGCAGCCGCTCCCCGGCCGCCCGCCACTGCTCGCTGGCGGCCAGTTGCTCGGCCTCGGCGACCAGGTCCTCCTTGGCCCTGCGGGCCTCGTCGGCCTGGACCGCCTTGGCCGCCTTGCGCTGCTCGCGGCGGACCTCGACCTCCCCGGCGAGCTTGTCGAGCCGCTTCCTCAGCGCGTCCAGATCGCCGACCACGTGATGCTCGTCGACCTGCCGGCGGATGTGCTCGATGGCCGCCGTCGCGTCCTTGGCCGACAGATCGGTGGTCTTGACCCTGCGCTCGAGGAGGCCGATCTCGACGACCAGACCGTCGTACTTGCGCTCGAAGTAGGCGAGGGCCTCATCCGGCGATCCCGCCTGCCACGATCCGACGACCTGCTCCCCGTCGGCCGTACGCACGTACACGGTCCCCGCCTCGTCGACGCGGCCCCAAGGCTCGCTGCTCACAGCGCCTCCTCCACATGATGCCGGGGCGGGCGCGCGGCCCGCGGGCATCGTCCACAGTTTCTTCCGGCCGGGATACGCCCTGGCCGGTCTCACATCAGGGTGGCGGCCACCGGGGCAGGCACCCTACACAACGCCAACATAGGCGACCGGTGCCCCGGCTGTCCGTATCCTGCGCGACCGAAATTTCGCAGTACGCGGGCCCGGCGACCTCAGGACTTGGTGACCGTCGCCTTGTTGATCACCACGCTGGCGTTCGGGGCGGTGTTCATCGTCTGGTCCGGGGGAGCCGCCCCGGCGCCCGCGATCTTCTGCAGGACCTTCATCCCGGCCTTGTCCACGGTGCCGAAGGGCGTGTAGTCCGGCGGGAGGTCGCTCTTCTTGTAGACCAGGAAGAACTGGCTGCCGCCGGTGTTCCGGCCCTTCTTGGTCTGCGGGTTGTACTGGTTGGCCATGGCGACGGTCCCCGCCGGGTACTTGCCGCCCTTGATCGAGGCGTCCTTGAGGTTCTCGTCCGGGAGGGTGTAGCCGGGGCCGCCCGCGCCGGTGCCCTGCGGGTCACCGCACTGGAGCACGTAGATCCCCTGGTTCACCAGCCGGTGGCACTTGGTGTGGTCGAAGTAGCCCTTGCCCGCCAGGAAGCCGAAGGAGTTGACCGTGTGCGGCGCCTTGCCCGCGTCCATGGTCACGGAGATGTCCCCGCAGGTCGTCTCCAGCTTCATCGTGTAGGAGGCCGACTTGTCGATCGTGACCGCCGGCTCCTTCTTCCACGACAGCTTCTTGGGCTTCTTGCCCGCGACCGCCTTCGCCTCCTTGGCGCAGGGGTCCGGCGCCTTGCTGGTGGGGGCCGTCGAGGGGGTGGCGGAGGAGGCGGCGTCGTCCTTCTTGTCCTTGTCGTTCCCGGACAGTGCGCCTGTGGCCGCGACGGCACCGCCACCGGCCAGGACCACGGCCAGCACGGCGGCGATCACCACATTGCGCTGGCGCGACTTGCGCCGGGCGGTTTCGCGCCGCTGCTGCTGCCGAAGGTACTTCTCCCGGGCGAGTTGCCGCCGCCGCTGCTCGTTACTGACCACCGGGTCGTCTCCTCATGGCGTGTGCCGTCGGTGTGCTGCTGTTGTGTACGAGGGCTCGGCCGTACCGTATACGGGTTCGCTGTGGCCGGGGCGCCGCCGGTAGGCTCTGAAGCTGCCGACAAGCTTCCACCGGACGACTTCTAAGGACGATCGTGCTCATTGCCGGGTTCCCCGCCGGGGCCTGGGGGACCAACTGCTATCTGGTCGCCCCCGCCGCCGGTGAGGAGTGCGTGATCATCGACCCGGGCCACCAGGCGGCCCAAGGCGTCGCGGAGGCGGTCGCCAAGCACCGGCTCAAGCCCGTCGCCGTCGTCCTCACCCACGGCCACATCGACCATGTCGCCTCGGTCGTCCCGGTCTGCGGCGCACATGACGTACCGGCCTGGATCCACCCGTCCGACCGCTTCATGATGAGCGACCCCGAGAAGGCCCTCGGGCGCTCCATCGGGATGCCGCTGATGGGCGAACTCACCGTGGGCGAGCCGGATGACGTCAAGGAGCTGGCCGACGGCGCCGAGCTGAAGCTGGCCGGTCTGGAGCTCACCGTCGCGCACGCCCCGGGCCATACCAAGGGGTCGGTGACCTTCCAGATGCCCGAGCAGGCGGACATCCCGTCCGTCTTCTTCTCGGGCGATCTGCTCTTCGCCGGCTCCATCGGACGCACCGATCTGCCCGGCGGCGATCACGCCGAGATCCTCGAGTCGCTGGCCCGTGTGGTCCTGCCGCTCGACGACTCGACCGTGGTGCTGTCCGGCCACGGCCCCCAGACCAGCATCGGCCGCGAGCGCGCCACCAACCCGTTTCTGCGTGAGGTGGCCGCCGGCCTGGGAGACGGCGCCCGGCGCCCGGCTCCGCGACGAGGAATGTGACGAGAGACTTCCGTTGAGCACCTTCAAAGCCCCCCGGGGCACGTACGACCTGATCCCGCCGGCCTCCGCGACGTACCTCGCGGTGCGCGAGGCGATCGCCGCACCGCTCAAGCGCTCCGGCTACGGCTACATCGAGACCCCCGGTTTCGAGAACGTGGAGCTCTTCGCGCGCGGCGTCGGCGAGTCCACCGACATCGTGACCAAGGAGATGTACACCCTCACCACCAAGGGCGGCGACGAGCTCGCGCTGCGCCCCGAGGGCACCGCCTCGGTGCTGCGGGCCGCCCTGGAGGCCAATCTCCACAAGGCCGGATCGTTGCCGGTCAAGCTCTGGTACTCGGGCTCGTACTACCGCTACGAGCGGCCGCAGAAGGGCCGCTACCGCCACTTCTCGCAGGTCGGCGCGGAGGCGATCGGCGCCGAGGACCCGGCCCTGGACGCCGAGCTGATCGTCCTGGCCCACGACGCCTACCGCTCGCTGGGGCTGCGCGACTTCCGCATCCTGCTGAACTCGCTCGGCGACGCCACCTGCCGCCCCGTCTACCGGACCGCCCTCCAGGACTTCCTGCGCGCCCTGGACCTGGACGAGGACACCCGGCGGCGCGTGGAGATCAACCCGCTGCGGGTGCTGGACGACAAGCGCGAGGCGGTGCGCGCCCAGCTCGCCGGCGCCCCGCTGCTGCGCGACTTCCTGTGCGAGGAGTGCAAGGCGTACCACGCGGAGGTCCGCGAGCTGATCACCGCCCGGGGCGTGGAATTCGAGGACGACGCGAGGCTGGTGCGCGGCCTGGACTACTACACCCGCACCACCTTCGAGTTCGTCCACGACGGCCTGGGCTCCCAGTCCGCGGTCGGCGGCGGCGGCCGCTACGACGGGCTCTCGGAGATGATCGGCGGTCCGGCGCTGCCCTCGGTGGGCTGGGCGCTCGGCGTGGACCGTACGGTGCTCGCGCTGGAGGCCGAGGGAGTTGAGCTGAACCTGCCCGCCGCCGTCAGCGTCTTCGCGGTGCCGCTGGGGGAGGAGGCCCGCAAGGTCCTCTTCGGCCTGGTCGGCGAGCTCCGTACGGCGGGCATCGCCACGGACTTCGCCTACGGCGGCAAGGGTCTGAAGGCCGCGATGAAGGCCGCCAACCGCAGCGGCGCCCGCTACACGATCGTGGCGGGCGAGCGCGACCTCGCCGAGGACGTGGTCCAGCTCAAGGACATGGACTCCGGCGAGCAGTCCCCGGTCCCGCTGACCGAGGTGGTCGAAGCGGTCCGCGCACGCCTCGCCTGAGGGACGCTCGAGCCTCGCCTGACCGAGGCGCGAACCGACGCACGAAAGGGGCCCGGGAACGTCCCCGGGCCCCTTTCGTGCGTCCCTACAGCAGCCCCAGCCGCATCGCGCTGGTGACCGCCGCGGTGCGGTCGTCCACGCCCAGCTTGCCGAAGGCCCGCAGCAGATGGGTCTTCACCGTCGACTCGCCGATGAAGAGACGGCGGCCGATCTCCGCGTTGGTGCACCCCTCCGCGACCAGCCGCAGCACGGCCGTCTCCCGCTCGGAGAGGCGGGGTCGCTCGGGCCGGTCGCGCAGCTGGTCCATCAGCCGCGCGGCCACGGACGGGGCCAGTACGGTCTCGCCGCGCGCGGCGGAGCGCACGGCCTCGGCGAGTTCGGCGCGGGGCATGTCCTTGAGCAGATAGCCCGCCGCACCCGCCTCCACCGCGCGCAGGATGTCCCCGTCGGTCTCGTACGTGGTCAGCACGATCACCCGGGACGGCAGTCCGGCGGCGGTCATCCGGGCGATCGACTCCACTCCGTCGCCGTCCGGCATCCGCAGGTCCATCAGCACCACATCGGGCCGCAGCGAGGCGGACAGCGCCTCCGCCCGCGGGCCGCTGTCCGCCTCGCCGACGACCGTCAGATCGGGTTCGGCGCCGAGCATGCCGCGCAGCCCCTCCCGCACCACCGGGTGGTCGTCCGCGATCAGGATCCGGATCACCGTGCACTCCTCGTTCGTACCGTCGGCCGGGAGGGATGGGTGGACGGGGCGGGCGGCCGGACGGGCAGTTCGAACGCGACCGTCGTGCCCTCGCCCGGGGCGGCGGCCACCTCAGCCGTGCCGCTCACCTCGCCCGCCCGTGCGCGCAGCCCGGCCAGGCCGTAGCCCTCGGACGGGGCGCTGGGGTCGAAGCCGCGGCCGGTGTCCCGGACCCGCAGCCGCAGCGCGTCCTCGCCGTAGCCGAGCGCGATGGTCACCACCGCGCCCGGCCCCGCGTGCCGGCGGGCGTTGGCCAGCGCCTCCTGACAGCCGCGCAGCGCCACCACCTCCACGGCGGCGGGCAGCGGCCGGACCGCCCCCGAGACCTCGACGCGGGCGGGGGCGCCGGTCTGCTCCCCGTGCCGCGCGGCCAGCCGCCGCAGCGCGTCGGGGAGCGAACTGCCGTCCAGGTCCGCCGGGCCCGCCCCGGCGACCAGCGCCCGGGCCTCCGCGAGGTTCTCCCGGGCCGTACGGGCCATGAGGCCCAAGTGGCGGCGGGCCAGCGGCATATCGTGGTCCAGCTCCGACTCCACGGCCTGAACCAGCATCAGCAGGCTGGTGAAGCCCTGGGCGAGGGTGTCGTGGATCTCCCGGGTCAGCCGCTCCCGCTCCGCGAGGGCGCCGTGCGCGACCGACAGCCGGGCCACCTCCTCGCGGCTGGCCTCCAGTTCGGCGATCAGCCGGGCGCGCTCGGTGCTCTGCTGCAGGACCATGATGATCCAGCTGCCGATGAGCAGCGAGAAGGCCCAGGAGACGGCCGCGAAGAGGGAGTTGAAGAACAGATCCCCGGAGTCCGGCCGTTCCACGAGCGCCCACACCACCACCGGGGCGATGTTGATCACGGTGACCGCGATCAGCGCCCTGCGCATCCGCAGCAGCATGAAGCACTGCGGCGTCAGCGCGAAGATGGCGATCCGGACCTCGCCGACCAGCGCCGACGGCACCACGAACAGCAGGAAGAGCCCCACCAGATAGACCACCGCGCGGGGCTGGTCCTCGGCCTCCGCGAGCAGCACCGGCCGGCCGACCAGCACGTACCACGGCGCGGTCGCGGCGAAGAAGGCCGCCGCGACCGCGCGCAGTCCGGGCCCGGGGTCCGATCCGCCCAGGACGAACAGGAAGGTGGCCGCGAAGACGATCGCGAAATAGACGTCCCAGCGGCGGTAGGTGCGGTGGTACACGTCCGGATCGCGGGGGCCGGCCGGTTCGCTCAGCCGTCCCGGCGGCTCTTCCAGCGGAAGGTCAGCAGACACAGCACCAATCCTCCGACGCACCACGCGCCCAGCACCAGGGCGATCCGCCCGTACTCCCAGGAGCCCGCCTGCTCCAGCGCGGCCGCCGAGTCCGGCAGGAACACCCCCCGGAACCCCTGGCACATCCACTTCAGCGGGAAGAGGGCGCCCACGTCCAGCATCCAGTCGGGCAGCGTGTCGATCGAGATGAAGACGCCGGAGATGAACTGGAGCACCAGGAACGGCAGAACGACCACCGAGGTGGCGCTCTTGCCCGAGCGCGGGACGCTGCTGACCGCGATGCCCAGCAGCGCACAGCCGGTCAGTCCGAGGGCGAAGACCCAGGCGAAGGTGAACCAGGTGGCCGCGCCCGTGGGCAGATCGAGGTCGAAGAGCGCCGTGCCGACGACCAGCAGCAGCACCGTCTCCGCGATCCCGGAGACCAGGACCAGCCACAGCTTGCCGAGGAAGTACGCGGCCGGGGGCATCGGCGTACCGCGCAGCCGCCGCAGCACCTTCTCGTCCCGTTCCAGCGCGATGGAGACGCCCAGCGACTGGAAGCTGGTCGACATCACCCCCGACGCGATCATCGCCGCGGCGTACAGCTGGGAGGCGGTCACGCCCGCGCCCCGCACATCGTCCCGGAAGATCGAGGCGAACAGGGCCAGGAAGACGATGGGGAAGGCGAAGGTGAAGACCACCTGTTCGCGTCGGCGGAAGAACTGCTTGAGCTCCAGGACGCCCCGGTGCAGCCCGAGGGTCCAGGCGCCGGGCAGCCGCCCGGGGGCGGCCCCGGAGGCGCGGCGGGCGGTGGCGGAGGTGGTGGTCATGGTGGTCATCGCGCACCCTCCCCGGGCTGCTCGTCGAGTTGTCCGGTGAGCCGCAGATAGACGTCCTCCAGGGTGGGCCGGGAGATCCGCAGCCCCGGGATCTCCCCGTCGAAGCGGCCCATCAGCTCCGCGACGGTACGGGTCGGGGTCTCCGTCTCCTCCTGGCGCGCCCCGCCGCCCGGTTCGCTCCAGTGGACCGTCGCCCGGCTGCCGTGCCGCTCGCGCAGCTCGCCGGGCGCGCCCTCGGCCACGACCGTGCCCGCGGCGATGACCGCGAGCCGGTCGGACAGCGCCTCCGCCTCGTCCAGATAGTGCGTGGTGAGCACGATCGTGGTGCCCTCGTCGGCCAGCCGCCGGATCAGCTCCCAGAACCGCCGCCGCGCCGCGGGGTCGAAGCCCGTCGTCGGCTCGTCCAGGAGCAGCAGCTCCGGACCGCCGATCACGCCGAGGGCCACATCCAGCCGGCGCCGCTGGCCGCCCGACAGCGTCTTGATCCGGCTGCCCGCCTTGTCCTCGAGACCGACCAGGCCGATGACCTCGTGGGGGTCGCGTGGCCGGGGGTAGTAGCGGGCGAAATGGCGCACGGTTTCGTGCACCGTCAACTCGGCCGGGGCGGATTCATCCTGCCAAACGATGCCGATCCGGGACCGCCAGTCGCGTCCCCCGGAGGCGGGGTCCCGGCCCAGCACCGTGACCTCGCCCGCGTCCCGGCTTCGATGGCCCTGGAGGATCTCCACCGTCGTGCTCTTGCCCGCCCCGTTGGGACCCAGGACGCCGAACACCTCTCCCTGTCGAATGCCCAGGTCAACGCCGTCCAGCGCGGTCACCGCGCCATAGCGTTTGCGGAGGCCGCGCACCCGTACCGCTTCGTCTGCCATGCCCATGAGCGTGACGGTGCCGCGCCGGTGCCGGGGACGACCGGGAAGCCCGACTTATGTCCTCCGAACGGGGGACAGGGCACCATGGCATGACCGTGGTAAGCGCGCCTTACGGCGACAGCGGGTGCGGCACAATGGCCGTGCCCGACGGGGCTGGAGACGGCGGAGAGCGACGGACGGCGAGTATGGCGACGACAGTGATGGACGACGTGGAGTCCGGCGAGGCGCGGGAGGGCGCGCGGGTCGGGACGGGCGGCAGTCGTGCCTTCGCCCTCCTGCTCGTGATCACCGGAGCGCTGGGACTGCTGGCCGCCTGGGTCATCACGATCGACAAGAACAAGATCCTCGAGTACAAGGCCGACGGTAAGGTCTTCACGCCCGGCTGCAGCCTCAACCCCGTCGTCTCCTGCGGCAACATCATGGAGAGCGACCAGGCGCAGGCGTTCGGCTTCCCGAACCCGATGCTCGGCCTCGTCGCCTACGGCATCGTGATCTGCGTGGGCATGTCGCTGCTGGCCGGGGCGCGCTTCCCGCGCTGGTACTGGCTCACCTTCAACGCCGGCACGCTCTTCGGCGTCGGCTTCGTGACCTGGCTGCAGTACGAGTCGCTGTACGTCATCGGCTCGCTGTGCCTGTGGTGCTGCCTGGCCTGGGTCGCCACCATCGTGATGTTCTGCTACGTCACCGGCCACAACCTCAAGCACGGATACCTCCCCGCGCCGGACGGGCTGCGGCGCGGGCTCATGGAGTTCCACTGGGTGGTGCCGGTGGTGTGGATCGGCGTCATCGGGATGCTGATCCTGACCCGCTGGTGGGACTTCTGGACGGGCGCTCAGGGCTGAGCCCGCACCCCCCCCGAACCCTGCGTGCGGCGGCGTTGTCGGTGGGTTGGCATAGGCTTCCCGCGTGGAGCCAGACCTGTTCACCGCCGCCGCAGAGGACCGCCAGGAGAAGGATCCGGCCAGCAGCCCGCTGGCCGTGCGGATGCGTCCGCGCACCCTCGACGAGGTCGTGGGCCAGCAGCATCTGCTGCGCCCCGGATCCCCGCTGCGGCGGCTCGTGGGCGAGGGCGGCGGCGGTCCGGCCGGGCCGTCGTCGGTGATCCTCTGGGGCCCGCCGGGCATCGGCAAGACGACGCTGGCGTATGTGGTCAGCCAGGCCACCCAGAAGCGCTTCGTCGAGCTGTCGGCCATCACCGCGGGCGTCAAGGAGGTCCGGGCCGTCATCGACGGCGCGCGCCGCTCCTCCGGGGCGTACGGGCGGGACACCGTGCTCTTCCTGGACGAGATCCACCGCTTCAGCAAGGCCCAGCAGGACTCGCTGCTGCCCGCCGTGGAGAACCGCTGGGTGACGCTGATCGCGGCCACCACCGAGAATCCGTACTTCTCCGTGATCTCCCCGCTGCTCTCCCGCTCGCTGCTGCTCACCCTGGAGCCGCTGACCGACGACGATCTGCGCGGGCTGCTGCGGCGCGCGCTCACCGACGAGCGCGGGCTCGGCGGGGCGGTCACCCTCCCCGAGGACGCCGAGGCGCATCTGCTGCGGATAGCGGGCGGCGACGCCCGGCGAGCGCTCACCGCGCTGGAGGCGGGCGCCGGGGCGGCCCTGGACAAGGGCGAGTCCGAGGTCACGCTCACCTCGCTGGAGGAGGCGGTCGACCGGGCCGCGGTGAAGTACGACCGCGCGGGCGACCAGCACTACGACGTGGCCAGCGCCCTCATCAAGTCCATCCGCGGCTCGGACGTGGACGCGGCGCTGCACTATCTGGCCCGGATGATCGAGGCGGGGGAGGACCCGCGGTTCATCGCCCGCCGGCTGATGATCTCGGCGAGCGAGGACATCGGCCTCGCCGATCCCACCGCCCTGCCCACCGCCGTCGCCGCGGCGCAGGCGGTCGCCCTGATCGGCTTCCCGGAGGCCGCGCTCACCCTGAGCCACGCCACCATCGCCCTGGCGCTCGCGCCCAAGTCCAACGCCGCCACCACCGCGATCGGCGCGGCGCTGGCCGATGTGCGGGCGGGCCTGGCCGGGCCGGTGCCACCGCATCTGCGCGACGGCCACTACCAGGGCGCCAAGAAGCTCGGCCACGCGCAGGGCTATCTCTATCCGCACGATCTGCCGGGCGGCATCGCGGCGCAGCAGTACGCACCGGACAAGATCCACGGCAAGCGGTACTACGAGCCCACGCGGTACGGGGCCGAGGCGCGGTACGCGGATGTGGTGGAGCGGGTGCGGGCCCGGCTGCGCGGCGACCCGCCGCCGGCCGCCGACGGCCCGGCCGCGCCCTCGTCGTAGGGGTCGGCCCCCGCCGGCAGCCGCGCCCGGTCAGTCCACTCGCGTCCGTGACGGTGGGCGCCCTCAGCCCGCCGCCGCGTCGAACAGGGCGTGCATCGCGTACCGCAGCTCGGACACGTTCCGCACCGGCTCGGGAAAGTCGAAGCGCGCGTCGAACGGCCGGTCCGCCTGGTCCGTGAAGCGCACCCGCAGACCGAAGCGGTCGAGCGCCACCGGGGTGGCCGGGCCCCGGGTGCAGACCAGGTCGGAGCGGTCGCCGAGCAGCGCGCACAGCCCGCGCACCTGCTCGCTGTGCGCGGCGTGCAGATGCTGGAGCAGATCGGCCTCGTGCCGGACCAGCGGATCGGGGCCGGCCGAGGTGAAGTCGTCCGGTTCGACGCCGTCCGCGCCCCACAGGTCGTCCACGCACGCCTCGCCGACCTCCAGCCGCAGCAGCGTCCAGGCGGCTCTCCCGGCGGGCCCCACCCCGGCGGCCGGCTCACCGCGTCGCGGCGGCCGCGGCGCCTGGTCGAGGCCGAGCAGCTCGCCCACCGGATGCCGCTCGGCCAGCAGCGCCGCCGCGGTGCGCGTGGGCTCGCCGCAGGGGACGGGGGTGAGCCAGCCGGCCACCCAGGCGCGGCCGCGGATCCGGTGGGGCATCGCGACGGGGGCGACGTCGGTGATCTCCATCACGCAGGTCAGCTCGGCGTCCTGGGCGTGCGTGGCGGCGCGGGCGGCGGGGGAGGCGCTGGGCACCAGCAGCAGCACATCCCCGTCCGGGGCGACCGTACGGGCGGCGGGACCGTCCGCCCCCAGGTCGTCCAGGGCCTCGATTCCGGGAATCGTCAACGAAGCCGTAGCCTTGGATTCAACGAGAGTACGTACGCGCTCTGCCGCCGTGGGCCGCAGGGTGCTTTCCATGGGACGCGGCTGACCCTCCTCGGGGCTCTGACCAGTGCTGGGCAGGGGGATCCCAGGTCGAAACATGCGTTCTCCTCGGCTAAGGTAAGGCTCACCTAACTTACATGGAGGTTCGTTCCCCGTGAACCAGTCGCGTCCCAAGGTCAAGAAGTCGCGGGCGCTCGGCATCGCTCTGACCCCGAAGGCGGTCAAGTACTTCGAGGCCCGCCCCTACCCGCCGGGCGAGCACGGCCGTGGCCGCAAGCAGACCAGTGACTACAAGGTCCGGCTGCTGGAGAAGCAGCGGCTGCGCGCCCAGTACGACATCAGCGAGCGCCAGATGGCCCGTGCCTACGACCGCGCCCGGAAGGCCGAGGGCAAGACGGGCGAGGCCCTGGTCGTCGAGCTCGAGCGCCGCCTTGACGCGCTCGTTCTGCGGTCGGGCATCGCCCGCACCATCTACCAGGCCCGCCAGATGGTCACCCACGGCCACATCGAGGTCAACGGCCGCAAGGTCGACAAGCCGTCCTTCCGGGTCCGCCCGGACGACGTGGTGATGGTCCGCGAGCGCAGCCGCGACAAGGTCCCCTTCCAGGTGGCGCGCGAGGGTGGCTACGCCCCCGACGGCGAGACCCCGCGCTACCTCCAGGTCAACCTGAAGGCGCTCGCCTTCCGCCTGGACCGGGACCCCAACCGCAAGGAGATCCCGGTGATCTGCGACGAGCAGCTCGTCGTCGAGTACTACGCCCGCTGATCCGGCGGAGCGGACCGTACGCGCCCGAGCCCGCGGGTTCCCCCTCGACACCGGTCGACGGGGAACCCGCGGGCTCGTCCGGTGGCGGGTCCGGACCGGGCGCCCGGCGGCCGTTATCCGTTTCGGGTGCGCGTCCGCGGCGCGATAAGGTCGATACCTGCCGCCCGCACCCGGATACCGCCCGAGAGCGGCGGGCGACGGACGACGCCGAACGACGCGTCATCACGACACGTCAGCGCGCCGAGAACGACCAACACGACACAACGACGACGAGCGGCGACAGGGAGCGGTGCGACGTGTCCGGTGGAGAGGTGGCCGGGATCCTCGTGGCCGTCTTCTGGGCGATCCTGGTGTCCTTCCTGGCGCTGGCGCTGGTGAGGCTGGCCCAGACGCTCAAGGCGGCCACCAGGCTGGTGGCGGAGGTCACCGACCAGGCGGTGCCGCTGCTGAGCGAGGCGTCCGCGACCGTGCGCGAGGCCAACACCCAGCTCGCCCGGGTGGACTCGATCGCCTCCGACGTCCAGGAGGTCACCTCCAACGCCTCCGCGCTCTCCTCGACCGTCTCCACCGCCTTCGGCGGTCCGCTGGTCAAGGTGGCCGCGTTCGGCTACGGCGTCCGGCGGGCGATCGGCCGCAAGGGGCAGGCGGAGGACGAGCCCGCACGCAACGTCGTCGTCGGGAAGACCCTGCCGTCCGCCCGCTGGGGCGGCCGCCGCAACCGTGGATCGAAGGGCTGACAGACCGGATGTTCCGCCGCACATTCTGGTTCACCACCGGCGTCGCCGCCGGGGTGTGGGCCACCACCAAGGTCAACCGCAAGCTCAACCAGCTCACCCCGGAGAGCCTGGCGGCGCAGGCCGCCGACCGCGCGGTGCTGGCGGGCCGGCGGATCAAGGTCTTCGCCCTCGACGTACGGGACGGCATGGCCGACCGCGAGGCCGCGCTCAAGGACGCGCTCGGGCTCACCGCGCCACCGCCGGACGACCGCAAGCGGCTCCCGGCCCAGCGGGGCCGGGCCGAGCTGACCCGCACCACCCCCTACAAGCTCCACAAAGCCGGAAATGAGGACCACTGATGGAGTCGGCTGAAATCCGCCGCCGCTGGCTGCGCTTCTTCGAAGAGCGCGGGCACACCGTCGTGCCGTCGGCGTCGCTCATCGCGGACGACCCGACGCTGCTGCTGGTCCCCGCGGGCATGGTGCCCTTCAAGCCGTACTTCCTCGGTGAGGTCAAACCGCCCTTCGACCGCGCCGTCAGCGTGCAGAAGTGCGTGCGCACCCCGGACATCGAAGAGGTCGGCAAGACCACCCGCCACGGCACCTTCTTCCAGATGTGCGGGAACTTCTCGTTCGGCGACTACTTCAAGGAAGGCGCCATCCGTTACGCCTGGGAGCTGCTGACCAGCTCCCAGGAGGAGGGCGGCTACGGCCTCGACCCCGAGCGGCTGTGGATCACCGTCTACGAGCAGGACGACGAGGCCGAGCGCATCTGGCGCGAGGTGATCGGCGTGCCCTCGACACGGATCCAGCGCCTCGGCATGGGCCCGAACTACTGGTCCATGGGCGTCCCCGGCCCCTGCGGCCCCTGCTCCGAGATCAACTACGACCGCGGTCCGGAGTTCGGCGAGGAGGGCGGCCCGGCCGTCAACGACGAGCGCTACGTGGAGATCTGGAACCTGGTCTTCATGCAGTACGAGCGCGGTCCGGGCGAGGGCAAGGAGAACTTCCCGATCCTCGGCGAGCTGCCCAGCAAGAACATCGACACCGGCCTCGGCCTCGAGCGCCTGGCGATGATCCTGCAGGGCGTGCGGAACATGTACGAGACCGACACCCTGCGCGTCGTCATGGACAAGGCCACCGAGCTGACCGGGGTCGCCTACGGCGCCGCCCATGACACCGACGTCTCGCTGCGCGTGGTCGCCGACCACATGCGCACCTCCGTCATGCTCATCGGCGACGGCGTCACCCCCGGCAACGAGGGCCGCGGCTATGTGCTGCGCCGCATCATGCGCCGCGCCATCCGCAACATGCGCATCCTCGGCGCCACCGAGCCGGTCGTCGGCGAGCTGGTCGACGTCGTCCTGAAGACGATGGGCCAGCAGTATCCGGAGCTGCTCACCGACCGCAAGCGCATCGAGACCGTCGCCCTCGCCGAGGAGTCGGCCTTCCTCAAGACGCTCAAGGCCGGCACCAACATCCTCGACACCGCCGTCACCGACACCAAGGCCACCGGCGGCACCGTGCTCCCCGGCGACAAGGCGTTCCTGCTCCACGACACCTGGGGCTTTCCGATCGACCTCACCCTCGAGATGGCCGCCGAACAGGGCCTCTCGGTGGACGAGGAGGGCTTCCGCCGCCTGATGAAGGAGCAGCGGGAGCGCGCCAAGGCCGACGCCAAGGCCAAGAAGACCGGCCACGCCGACCTGTCCGCCTACCGCGAGGTGGCCGACAGCTCCGGCCTGACCGAATTCACCGGCTACACCCACACCGAGGGCGAGTCCACCGTCGTCGGCCTGCTGGTCGACGGGGTGTCCTCGCCCGCCGCCACCGAGGGCGACGAGGTCGAGGTCGTCCTGGACCGCACCCCGTTCTACGCCGAGGGCGGCGGCCAGCTCGCCGACACCGGCCGGATCAAGCTGGACACCGGCGCCGTGGTGGAGGTCCGGGACGTCCAGCAGCCGGTGCCCGGGGTCAGCGTGCACAAGGGTGTCGTCCAGGTCGGCGAGGTGACGGTCGGCGCCGGGGCCCACGCCCGGATCGACATCAAGCGCCGCCGCGCCATCGCCCGCGCCCACAGCGCCACCCACCTCACCCACCAGGCGCTGCGCGACGCCCTGGGCCCGACCGCCGCCCAGGCCGGTTCGGAGAACTCGCCCGGCCGTTTCCGCTTCGACTTCGGCTCGCCGACCGCCGTGCCCGGCGCGGTCCTCACGGACGTCGAGCAGAAAATCAACGAGGTGCTCTCGCGCGAGCTCGACGTCACCGCCGAGGTGATGAGCATGGACGACGCCAAGAAGCAGGGCGCCATCGCCGAGTTCGGCGAGAAGTACGGCGACCGGGTGCGCGTGGTGACCATCGGCGACTTCTCCAAGGAGCTGTGCGGTGGCACGCATGTGCACAACACCGCCCAGCTGGGTCTGGTGAAGCTGCTCGGCGAGTCCTCCATCGGGTCCGGGGTGCGCCGGGTCGAGGCCCTGGTGGGCGTGGACGCCTACAACTTCCTCGCCCGAGAGCACACGGTCGTCTCCCAGCTCACCGACCTGGTCAAGGGCCGCCCCGAGGAGCTCCCGGAGAAGATCTCCGGCATGCTGAGCAAGCTCAAGGAGGCCGAGAAGGAGATCGAGCGGTTCCGCGCCGAGAAGGTGCTGCAGGCCGCCGCCGGTCTGGCCCAGGGCGCCAAGGACGTCCGGGGCGTGGCCCTGGCCGCCGCCAAGGTGCCGGACGGCACCTCGGCCGACGATCTGCGCAAGCTGGTCCTGGACGTGCGCGGCCGCATTCCGAGCGACCGCCCGGCCGTCGTCGCCCTCTTCACCGTGGCGGGCGGCCGCCCGCTGACCGTCATCGCCACCAACGAGGCCGCCCGTGAGCGCGGGCTCAAGGCCGGTGACCTGGTCCGCACCGCCGCCAAGACGCTCGGCGGCGGAGGCGGCGGCAAGCCGGACGTGGCCCAGGGCGGCGGGCAGAACCCGGAGGCCGTCGCCGAGGCCATCGAGGCCGTCGAGCGGCTTGTCGCGGAAGCGGCCTGATCCCGTGCGACGCGGCAGGCGGATCGCCATCGACGTCGGGGACGCCCGGATCGGGGTCGCCTCGTGCGACCCCGACGGGATCCTCGCCACCCCCGTGGAGACCGTGCCGGGACGCGACATCCCGGCCGCCCACAAGCGGCTCGTGGCGATCGTCGAGGAGTACGAACCGATCGAGGTGGTGGTCGGCCTGCCGCGCTCGCTCAACGGGCGCGAGGGGCCGGCCGCGGCCAAAGTGCGCACCTTCGCGCGCGAGTTGGCGCGGCGGGTCAACCCGGTGCCGGTGCGGCTCGTCGACGAGCGTATGACCACTGTCACAGCGTCCCAGGGGCTGCGGGCCTCCGGGATGACGTCCAAGAAGGGCCGTTCCGTCGTTGACCAGGCGGCGGCCGTGGTGATCCTGCAGAGCGCGCTGGAGACCGAGCGGGTCTCGGGGAGGGCCCCGGGGGAAGCCGTCGAAGTGGTCATCTGATCGCGATACGGTAACGTTCCGCGCGGCATGGCCGCCGCCGCCCGTGCCACGAACACGCCGAGCGGTGACCACCTCCGTCGCTAGGGGATCGATGACTGAGTACGGCCGGGGACCCGGCTCCCAACCGTGGCACCCCGAGGATCCGCTGTACGGGGACCGAGAGTGGAGCGGCCACCGCACGGCGGCCGGCCAGGATCCCTACGCACAGGACACCTACGCACAGCAGGACACCTACGCACAGGATCCGTACGCTCAGGACGCCTACGCACAGGACGCCTACGGCCAGGATCCGTACGCACAGGGCGCCTACGGCCAGGGCCAGTACGGCCAGGATCCTTACGGGCACCAGCAGTATCCGCACGGCTATCCGCAGGATCCTCAAGCGCAGCATCAGCAGCCCCAGTGGGACGGCCAGGACGCCGGCTACCCGCATCAGGGGCACCCGCAGGAGTACCCCGGCCAGGGCGGCTCCTCCTACCCGGCCCAGGACGGCTCGTACGGCGGGATGGACCCGCGGGACCCCTATGGCGGCCAGGGCGCTTCCTACCCGGGCCAGGACCCCTACCAGGGACAACAGGGCACACAGCAGATGCCCACGGTGCCCGCGGAGCACCAGGTGCCGCGCCAGCGCGAGGCCCCCGAGGAGCCGCCCCTCCGGGCGGACGACGAGGACGACCATCCGTTCTTCAGCGACGGCGGCGGCCGGGGCGACGGCGAGAACGGCGCGGACGACGATGGCGAGGACGGCGAGCGCTCCGGCGAGAAGGGCAGGCCCAAGAAGCGCCGCAGCGGCGTGGCCTGCCTCTTCGTGACCGTCGTCCTGGTGGGCGTGGTCGGCGGAGGCGGCTACTACGCCTACGACTTCTGGCAGACCCGCTTCGGCCCCGCGCCCGACTACTCCGGCCAGGGCACCGGCCGGATCGAGGTGGAGGTTCCCTCCGGCTCCGGCAACGCCGAGATCGGCTCGATCCTCGCCGACAAGGGCGTGGTCAAGAGCAGCGGCGCCTTCGTGGAGGCCGTGGAGGACAGCGGCAAGTTCGTCCAGCCGGGCACCTACACGCTGCGCAAGGAGATGTCAGGCGCGGCAGCGGTCAAGCTGATGCTCGACCCCAGCAGCAGCAACGCCCTGATCGTCACCGAGGGCATGCGCGACGCCACGATCTACGCGGCGATCGACAAGAAGATCGGCCTCAAGGCGGGGACCACCGCGGGCGTCGCCAAGAAGGAGGCCAAGAAC
Organism: Streptomyces yongxingensis; assembly: GCF_055597465.1. NCBI lineage: Bacteria > Bacillati > Actinomycetota > Actinomycetes > Kitasatosporales > Streptomycetaceae > Streptomyces > Streptomyces yongxingensis. The sequence continues at coordinate 2,552,040 of NZ_CM145717.1, read as the reverse complement.
CTCGGGCTGCCCTCCTGGGCCGACGACAACAGCAAGATCAAGGATCCGCTGGAAGGGTTCCTGTACCCGTCCCGCTACAGCGTGGGCGAGGGCGCCAAGCCCGCGGACGTGCTGCGGAAGATGGTCGCCGAGGCCAATCGGAACTACTCCGGTCTGGACCTGGAGGGCAAGGCCAAGGAATTGGGCCTGAAGTCCCCGCTCCAGCTCATCAGCGTGGCCAGCCTGGTCCAGGCGGAGGGCGTCACCCACGACGACTTCCGGAAGATGGCCGAGGTCGTCTACAACCGGCTCAAGCCCGCGAACCCCGAGACCTACGGCAAGGTGGAATTCGACTCCACCTACAACTACATCAAGAACCAGAGCAAGATCGATATTCCGATCAGCGAGATCAAGCAGTACGACAACCCGTACAACACGTACTTCTACAAGGGACTTCCGCCCGGCCCGATCGGGAATCCGGGACATGACGCGCTGAAAGCGGCGATGAACCCGACCAGCGACGGCTGGTATTACTTCATCTCGCTCGACGGCAAGACCAGCGAGTTCTCCAAGACCTACGCGGATCACCAGAAGTGGGTCAACAAGTTCAATAAGCAGCGCAAGAGCAACGGCTGAGGAAAGATGTTGGAAAACCGCAGGGCAGCGGTGCTCGGTTCGCCGATCGCCCACTCCCTGTCACCGGTGCTGCACCGCGCCGCCTACCGCGAGCTGGGCCTGACCGGCTGGACGTACGACCGGTTCGAGGTGGACGAGACCGGGCTGCCGGACTTCTTCAAGCGGCTCGGCGAGGACGCGGGACCGGCCTGGGCCGGGCTGTCCCTGACCATGCCGCTCAAGCGCGCCGTCATCCCGCTGCTGGACGAGGTCAGCGACACCGCGGCCTCGGTGGAGGCCGTCAACACGGTCGTCTTCGGTGACGACGGCCGCAGGCGCGGCGACAACACCGACATCCCCGGCATGCTGGCGGCGCTGCGGGAGCGCGGCGTCGGGCGCGTGCCGCGCGCGGCCGTACTGGGCGCCGGCGCCACGGCCTCCTCCGCGCTGGCCGCGCTCTCCCGGATCTGCGACGGCGAGGTCACCGCGTACGTCCGCAGCGAGGCCCGCGCCGCCGAGATGCGGCAGTGGGGCGAGCGGCTGGGCGTCGCGGTCCGCACGGCGGACTGGGGCGACGCGGCCGAGGCGCTCGGCGCGCCGCTGGTGATCGCCACCACCCCCGCGGGCACCACCGACGCGCTCGCCACGTCCGTACCGGACCGCCCCGGCGCGCTCTTCGACGTCCTCTACGAGCCCTGGCCCACCCCGCTGGCCGCCGCCTGGACGGCGCGCGGCGGCTCGGTGGTCGGCGGCCTGGACCTCCTGGTGCACCAGGCGGTGCTCCAGGTCGAGCAGATGACGGGCCGCGCCCCGGCGCCGCTGGCCGCGATGCGTGAGGCGCTCGCGGCCCGCTGAGCCGCCCCTCGGGCCCCTCGTCGGCCCCGCCCGGCCCGTCCCCGGCCTCTCCCCGGGGCGCCGTGAGCGTCCACCCCATGGACCACGAACCGAGCGGACGCCCCGGTCGTGGGAGGATCGAAAGGTGCGGGCCGGAGTCGCGCGGACCGGGCCGCGCCGCACGACGTCGAGGCACGCGCATGAGGGAGCACCGTTGAGCAGGTTGCGCTGGCTGACCGCGGGGGAGTCGCACGGCCCCGCACTCGTGGCGACGCTGGAGGGGCTGCCCGCCGGGGTGCCGATCACCACCGACATGGTGGCGGACGCCCTGGCCCGACGGCGGCTCGGCTACGGCCGCGGTGCCCGGATGAAGTTCGAGCGCGACGAGGTCACCTTCATCGGCGGCGTACGCCACGGGCTGACCCTCGGCTCCCCGGTCGCGATCATGGTCGGCAACACGGAGTGGCCCAAGTGGGAGCAGGTCATGGCCGCCGACCCGGTGGACCCCGAGATCCTCGAGGGAGTCGCCCGTAACGCCCCGCTCACCCGCCCCCGCCCCGGCCACGCCGACCTGGCCGGGATGCAGAAGTACGGCTTCGACGAGGCCCGGCCGATCCTGGAGCGCGCCAGCGCCCGCGAGACCGCCGCCCGGGTGGCGCTGGGCACCGTGGCCCGCTCCTACCTCAAGGAGACGGCCGGGATCGAGATCGTCTCGCATGTCGTGGAGCTGGCCGCGGCGAAGGCGCCGTACGGCGTCCACCCCAAGCCCTCCGACGTCGAGAAGCTGGACGCCGACCCGGTGCGCTGCCTGGACGCCGACGCGAGCAAGGCGATGGTGGCCGAGATCGACCAGGCCCACAAGGACGGCGACACGCTCGGCGGCGTCGTCGAGGTGCTCGCGTACGGCGTGCCGGTGGGCCTCGGTTCCCATGTGCACTGGGACCGCCGGCTCGACGCGCGGCTGGCCGCCGCGCTGATGGGCATCCAGGCCATCAAGGGCGTCGAGGTCGGCGACGGCTTCGACCTCGCGCGGGTGCCCGGCTCCAAGGCCCATGACGAGATCGTCTCCACGGACGAGGGCATCCGGCGCTCCTCGGGCCGCTCGGGCGGCACCGAGGGCGGGCTGAGCACCGGCGAGCTGCTGCGCGTCCGGGCCGCGATGAAGCCGATCGCGACCGTGCCGCGGGCGCTGGCCACGGTCGATGTGACCACCGGCGAGGCCACCAAGGCCCACCACCAGCGCTCCGACGTCTGCGCCGTCCCGGCGGCCGGGATCGTCGCCGAGGCGATGGTCGCGCTGGTCCTGGCGGACGCGGTCGCGGAGAAGTTCGCCGGCGACTCGGTCACCGAGACCCGCCGCAATGTGCGGGGCTTCCTCGAGAACCTGGCCATCCGGTGAGCGGGCAGGTCAGCGAGGGTCCGGCCGTCGTGCTGGTCGGGCCCATGGGGGTCGGTAAGACCACCGTCGGGCAGGTGCTCGCGGAGCGGCTCGGCACCACCTTCCGCGACACCGACACCGACATCGTCGCGACGGCGGGCAAGGAGATCTCGGAGATCTTCATCGACGAGGGCGAACCGCACTTCCGCGAGCTGGAGCGGCAGGCGGTGCGGACCGCCGTCGCCGAGCACCGGGGCGTGCTCGCGCTGGGCGGCGGCGCCGTCCTCGACGAGGGCACCCGGGCGCTGCTCGCCGGCCTCCCCGTCGTGTTCCTGGAGATGGGCGTCGCCGAGGCCGTCAAGCGCACCGGTCTGGACGCCCCGCGCCCGCTGCTCGCGGTCAATCCGCGCCAGCGCTGGCGTGAGCTGATGGAGCAGCGCCGTCCGCTGTACACCGAGGTCGCCCGCGCCGTGGTGTCGACCGAGGACCGCCCCCCCGAGGCCGTCGCCGAGGCCGTATTGGACGTACTGGAGCTGAAGAACGCATGACACCCCCTGTGGCCGATACCCCTACGCGCATCCAGGTCGGAGGCACCGCGGGCACCGCACCGTACGAGGTGCTGATCGGCCGGCAGCTGCTCGGCGAGCTTGCCGGGCTGATCGGCACGTTCGCCAAGCGCGTCGCCGTCCTGCACCCCGAGGCGCTGGCCGAGACCGGTGAGGCCATCCGCCAGGACCTCGCCGAGCAGGGGTACGACGCCATCGCGATCCAGTTGCCCAACGCGGAGGAGGCCAAGACCGCCGAGGTCGCCGCGTACTGCTGGAAAGCGCTCGGCCAGACCGGCTTCACCCGCACCGATGTGATCGTCGGCGTCGGCGGCGGCGCGACCACCGACCTCGCCGGATTCGTCGCCGCGACCTGGCTGCGGGGTGTGCGCTGGATCGCCGTCCCCACCACCGTGCTCGGCATGGTCGACGCCGCCGTCGGCGGCAAGACCGGGATCAACACCGCCGAGGGCAAGAACCTCGTCGGCGCCTTCCACCCCCCGGCCGGGGTGCTGTGCGATCTGGCCGCGCTGGACTCGCTGCCGGTCAACGACTACGTCAGCGGGCTCGCCGAGGTCATCAAGGCGGGCTTCATCGCCGACCCGGAGATCCTGGAGCTGATCGAGCGGGACCCGGTCGCCGCCCGTACGCCCGCCGGTCCGCACACCGCCGAACTCATCGAGCGCTCCGTCCGGGTCAAGGCCGAGGTCGTCTCCAGCGACCTCAAGGAGTCCGGGCTGCGGGAGATCCTCAACTACGGGCACACGCTCGCCCACGCCATCGAGAAGAACGAGCGCTACAACTGGCGCCATGGCGCGGCCGTCTCCGTGGGCATGGTCTTCGCCGCCGAGCTGGGCCGGCTGGCGGGCCGTCTGGACGACGCCACGGCCGACCGGCACCGCACCGTCCTGGAGGCCGTGGGCCTGCCGCTCACCTACCGCGGCGACCAGTGGCCCAAGCTGCTGGAGACCATGAAGGTCGACAAGAAGTCCCGCGGTGACCTGCTGCGCTTCATCGTCCTGGACGGTCTCGCCAAGCCCACCGTGCTGGAGGGTCCGGACCCGGCGGTGCTGCTCGCGGCGTACGCCGAGATCTCCGGCTGACCCGGGCCGTAACCGCCTTCCCGCGTCACAGCTCTGTCATCGCCTTCGAAAGCCCGCGGCCTCGCCGCGGGCTTTCGAACAGCCCCCGAGCCCTCGCAGTTGCGGCCTTTGAAGGACGAAATGCCTGGCTGACGAGGGGCGGCGGGGACACAGCGGGTTCGCGGTCCGTTCACACAGCGGAGCTTTGGGCAGGTACCGTTCGGTAGGAGCGGCCTCACCGCCGTATCAGCACCTGACAGTTGTCGGACGAGAACTGCCTGTACGAGACGGAGTGCCACCGGATGCAGCATGCAGTGGGAGCTCCGCTGCCACCGCCCCATCAGCCGGGGCCGGTTCCCGGGCCGCAGGGCGCGGGCTGGGCCCAGGGCGCGAGTGCGAGCCATCACCCGGGACCTCACCCCAATCCCCCCGCCCCGCACGCGCCTCCCGTGCCCGGACACGTGGCACCGCCCGCGCCGCATCCGGTGTCCCCTCCGCCGGCCCCGCCCGCGCCCCCCGGGGCGCCGCTGGAGACGGTGAACACCACCGGCCACGTCCAGTTGCCGCCCGGCGGCCCGGTGCCGCTGCCGAACCCCCCGGCGGACCCGTCGCTCGCCGATGTCTCGCAGGCGACGGTGGCGGTGCTGCTGATCGGACCGGCCGGGGCGGGCAAGACGACGGTCGCGCGCTACTGGGCCGACCGCCGCCGGGTGCCGACCGCGCACATCAGCCTGGACGATGTGCGGGAGTGGGTCCGGTCCGGCTTCGCCAACCCCCAGTCCGGGTGGAACGAGAACTCCGAGGCGCAGTATCGTCTCGCCCGCCGCACCTGCGGCTTCGCCGCCCGCAACTTCCTGGCCAACGGGATCTCCTGCATCCTCGACGACGCCGTCTTCCCCGACCGCCCGGTCGTCGGCCTCGGCGGCTGGAAGCGCCATGTGGGCCCCGGGCTGCTGCCGGTGGTGGTCCTTCCGGGCCTGGAGATCGTCCTGGAGCGGAACGCGGCCCGCACCGGGAACCGCCGCCTCAGCGACGAGGAGGTGGCGCGGATCCACGGCCGGATGGCGGGGTGGTACGGCTCCGGCCTGCCGATCATCGACAACTCCACGTACGACGTGGAGACCACGGCCCGCATGCTCGACGAGGTCGTCACCCGCTCCATCGCAAGCCCACCGAGCTGGTAGGACCCCCCGTCCCCCTTTTTCAAGGCTCGGTTCGCCTCCGGGGCGCAAAAGTCTCCCCCAGCTACCGCTGGGAGGTGCCCCCTGTCGACGGTCGACGTGCTCGGTCGCTCGTTCCTCGCTCCCTGCGCGCGACTCCCTTTCGACAGCGACGCGCCCCTTCGGCTCGCCCCCAGCTACCGCTGGGAGGTACCCCCGACCGGAGCCACTGGAGAAGCCGTATCCGCCAGGCGTGCGTACGCTCGGGGACATGTCCGAGGTGTATGCGGCCCGACGTGCCCGTCTGCACGATCAGTGCACCGCGGCCGGGAGCGCGGCGGCGCTGGTGTCCCGGCCCGCGAATGTGCGCTATCTGTGCGGCGCCGCGCCGCCCGGGGCCGTGCTGCTGCTCGGCCCCGTCCAGGACGTTCTGGTGGCCACCGAAGTCCCGTCCGCGCCCCCGCTCTCCTCGGGCCCGCCGCGTTCCGACGAGCCGCGGCTGCTGGTCATGCCCGGCGCGGACGGCGATCCGGCCGTGGCCGCCGCCGATCTGGCCGCGGCGGACGGCGCCGAGTCGCTGGCCGTCGAGGAGCACGATCTGACCGTCGCCCGCCATCGGGCGCTCGGCGCCGCCGCCCCCCGCGTCCGCCTCGCCGATCTGGGGCGCGCCGTCGAGCAGTTGCGGCTCATCAAGGACGACGAGGAGATCTCCTGTATGCGGATCGCCGGGGAGCTCGCCGACCAGGCGCTCGGCGAGCTGCTGGAGTCGATCCTGGTGGGCCGCACCGAGCGGCATCTGGCGCTGGAGCTGGAGCGCCGGCTGGTGGACCACGGCGCGGACGGCCCGGCCTTCCCCACCGTGGTCGCGGCGGGGCCCAACGCGGGGCGCCCCGGCCATCCGCCCACCGACCGGAGGGTCGAGGAGGGCGATTTCCTCACCATCTGTCTCGGCGCCGACTACCGCGGCTACCGCTGCCAGGTGGGCCGTACCTTCGTCATCGGGCCCTCGCCCGCGGACTGGCAGGTCGAGCTGTACGATGCCGTCTTCGCCGCTCAGCGGGCCGGGCGGGAGGCGCTGTTGCCGGGCCGGGCGTACCGGGACGTGGACCGGGTGACCCGTCAGGTGCTGGCCGCCGCGGGCTTCGGAGACGCGCTGGAACCGTGCACCGGACACGGTGTGGGCCTGGAAATCGACGAGGACCCTCGGCTCACACCGTCCGCCATGGGTAAACTGGACGCTTGTGTGCCGGTCACCGTCGAGCCGGGGGTCCACCTCCCGGGCCGGGGCGGTGTCCGGATCGATGACACGCTCGTCGTCCGCCCCGAGGCGGACGGCGGACCCGAGCTACTCACCATCACGACCAAAGAGCTGCTCGCGCTCTAGCGGAACCGGGCGCGCCGGCGGCTCTCTGGTCTCCGCCAGCTGCAGTCCAGGAGATCCCGCAACCGTGGCATCCACGAACGACCTCAAGAACGGCATGGTGCTCAAGCTCGACGGCGGCCAGCTGTGGTCCGTCGTCGAGTTCCAGCACGTCAAGCCCGGCAAGGGCCCTGCTTTCGTGCGCACCAAGCTCAAGAACGTGCTGTCCGGCAAGGTGGTCGACAAGACCTTCAACGCCGGTGTGAAGGTCGAGACGGCCAATGTCGACAAGCGCGGCATGCAGTTCTCGTACAAGGACGGCGAGAGCTTTGTGTTCATGGACATGGACACCTTCGACCAGATCTACATCACCCCCGAGGTCGTCGGCGACAACGCCCGCTACCTGCTCGAGGGCTTCGAGGCCGTCGTGGCGATGTACGAGGGCAACCCGCTGTACGTCGAGCTTCCCGCCGCCGTCGAGCTGGTGATCGAGTACACCGAGCCCGGCGTCCAGGGCGACCGCTCCACCGGTGGCACCAAGCCCGCCAAGCTGGAGACCGGCTACGAGATCGGCGTGCCGCTGTTCATCACCACCGGTGAGAAGATCAAGGTCGACACCCGCTCCGGTGAATACCTCGGTCGGGTGAACAACTAACCGTGGCTGCCCGCAACAAGGCCCGTAAGCGTGCCTTCCAGATCCTCTTCGAGGCCGATCAGCGCGGCAGCGCCGTGCAGACCGTGCTCGCGGACTGGATCCGGCTCGCCCGGACCGACGACCGGCAGCCCCCGGTCAGCGAATACACGATGCAGCTCGTCGAGGGATATGCCCAGCACATCGAGCGGATCGACGAGCTGATCGCCACCTACGCGGTGGGCTGGACGCTGGACCGGATGCCGGTCGTCGACCGGAACATCCTGCGGCTGGGCGCGTATGAGCTGGTGTGGGAGGACGCGACCCCGGACGCGGTGGTGATCGACGAGGCGGTGCAGCTCGCCAAGGAGTTCTCCACCGATGACTCGCCGGCCTTCGTCAACGGCCTGCTGGGCCGTATCAAGGAGCTGAAGCCGAGTCTGCGTCGCGAGCAGGAGCCCCGGGAACACCAGGCATAGCCGCGTTCATCACATGACGAAGCCGCCGGGGGCGGTGGAGGACCCAGAAGGGCTCCACCGCCCCCGGCGGCACGTTTCTGCAGGTGAACTGCTGTGAACAGGGAAAGAGGGACTCAGACGTCTTCGTGCTGGACCGCGCGGCGGGCGTCGGCGCCCAGCACGCCCCAGCTGATCAGCTGTTCGGTCAGCACGGACGGCGACTGGTCGTAGATGACGGCGAGGGTGCGCAGATCGTCCTGGCGGATCGAGAGCACCTTGCCGTTGTAGTCGCCACGCTGGCTCTGGATCGTCGCGGCGTACCGCTGCAGCGGGCCCGCCTTCTCGACCGGCACATGGGCCAGTCGCTCCAGGTCCAGTACCAGCTTCGGCGGCGGTTCGGCGGCTCCGGCCGGGCTCGTGCCCGGAAGCAGCTCCTGCACCGGGACGCCGTAGAAGTCGGCCAGCTCGGCGAGACGCTGCACGGTCACGGCGCGGTCGCCGCGCTCGTACGATCCCACCACCACGGCCTTCCAGCGGCCCTGGGACTTCTCCTCGACACCGTGGAGGGAGAGGCCCTGCTGGGTGCGGATGGCGCGGAGCTTGGCCCCGAGCTGTTTGGCGTATTCGCTGGACATAAAGCTCCCCGGACGCTGTATCGACGTGCGGCTGTGCCGCGCGGCTGGTCACTCACTGTGAGGTTACGCAGCGTAATTTCCATTCGTCAAGCCGAATGGGGCGGAGGGGCTCCGGCCAGGGGCGTTGACGGGGGCACTCGATACTCCTGCTAGTGTGAATGGCGCAAATCCGACCGTCCTTTAAGGTCCGTCCCGTGAGGCGGAGAAGGAGGTCCGTTTCGTATGGACGCCCACACCTCGGACGCCGCGCGTTCCGTGCTGGAAGCACCGGATATCGCGCGCGTTCTCACCCGCATCGCCCACGAGATCGTCGAGCGCGCCAAAGGCGCCGATGACGTGGTGCTGCTCGGCATTCCCACCCGTGGTGTCTTTCTCGCCCGGCGGCTGGCCGCCCGGCTCGAAGAGATCACCGGCAAGCCCGGCCGGATCCCGGTCGGCTCGCTCGACATCACGATGTACCGCGACGACCTGAGGCTGCGCCCGGCCCGCGCGCTCGCCCGCACCGAGATCCCCGACGACGGCATCGACGGCCGCCTCGTGGTCCTGGTCGACGATGTGCTCTTCTCCGGCCGCACCATCCGCGCCGCCCTCGACGCCCTCGGTGACATCGGGCGGCCGCGCGCGGTCCAGCTCGCGGTCCTCGTCGACCGCGGCCACCGGGAACTGCCGATCCGCGCCGACTACGTCGGCAAGAACCTCCCCACGTCGCTGCGGGAGACGGTCAAGGTCCAGCTCACCGAGGAGGACGGCCGCGACAGCGTGCTCCTCGGGCTGCGCGGGACCACCCCCGCGGACGGGAAGTAGCGCCCCTCACCGACGGCGGGTGCCGCCCCGGCGACCGAAGAGAACCCGCCCGACGGACCACCGGTGCCACCAGGTCACCGGTCCCCGCGCCTGCCCGCCCGCACGCCCGCACACCTCCTTCACCCACGGAGCAACCGGATGAAGCGCCACCTCATCTCGGCCGCCGATCTCTCTCGCGACGACGCCGTCCTGATCCTCGACACCGCCGAGGAACTGGCCCGGCTCGCCGACCGGCCGATCAAGAAACTGCCGACCCTGCGCGGCCGTACCGTCGTCAACCTCTTCTTCGAGGACTCCACCCGCACCCGCATCTCGTTCGAGGCGGCCGCCAAGCGGCTGTCCGCCGACGTGATCAACTTCTCCGCCAAGGGGTCCTCGGTCTCCAAGGGCGAGTCCCTGAAGGACACCGCGCTCACCCTGGAGGCGATGGGCGCCGACGCCGTGGTGATCCGCCACCACGCCTCCGGCGCCCCGCACCGGCTGGCCACCTCCGGCTGGATCAACGGCGCCGTGGTGAACGCGGGCGACGGCACCCATGAGCACCCCACCCAGGCGCTGCTCGACGCGTTCACCATGCGCCGCCGGCTGGCCTCCGGGGCGTCCGGCGTGGGCCAGGACCTGGCCGGGCGCCGGATCACCATCGTCGGCGACGTCCTGCACAGCCGGGTGGCCCGCTCCAACGTCCATCTGCTGTCCACCCTGGGCGCCGAGGTCACCCTGGTCGCCCCGCCGACGCTGGTCCCCTTCGGCGTGGAGAGCTGGCCCTGCGAGGTCTCCTACGACCTCGACGCGGTGGTCGGCAAGACCGACGCCGTGATGATGCTGCGCGTCCAGCGCGAGCGCATGAACGCCGCGTTCTTCCCCACCGAGCGGGAGTACGCCCGCCGCTACGGCCTGGACGGCGACCGTATGGCGCGGATGCCGGAGCACGCCATCGTGATGCACCCCGGCCCCATGAACCGCGGCATGGAGATCACCGCGGAGGTCGCGGACTCCGACCGCTGCACCGCCGTCGAACAGGTCGCCAACGGCGTCTCGATCCGCATGGCCGTCCTGTATCTGCTGCTCGGCGGGAACGAGTCCGCCGTCGCCGCCGCCCGCACCGAGGAGAGCAAGTGACCATGAGCGACACCCACAAGACGCTGCTGCGCGGGGCGAAGCCGCTCGGCGGTGAGCCGCGCGACGTGCTCATCGAGGGCGAGCGCGTCGCCGCGGTCGGCACCGGCCTCGACGCGGACGGCGCCACCGTGATCGACGCCGCCGGGCAGATCCTGCTGCCGGGCCTGGTCGACCTCCACACCCATCTGCGCGAGCCCGGCCGGGAGGACTCCGAGACGGTCCTCACCGGCACCCGGGCCGCCGCGATCGGCGGTTTCACCGCGGTCCACGCCATGGCCAACACCTTCCCGGTGGCCGACACCGCGGGCGTCGTCGAGCAGGTGTGGCGGCTGGGCAAGGAGTCCGGCTACTGCGACGTCCAGCCCATCGGGGCGGTGACCGTGGGCCTGGAGGGCAAGAAGCTCGCCGAGCTGGGCGCGATGCACGACTCCGCCGCCGGGGTACGGGTCTTCTCCGACGACGGCAAGTGCGTGGACGACGCGGTGATCATGCGCCGCGCGCTGGAGTACGTGAAGGCGTTCGACGGCGTGATCGCCCAGCACGCCCAGGAGCCCCGCCTCACCGAGGGCGCCCAGATGAACGAGGGCGTCGTCTCCGCCGAGCTGGGCCTGGGCGGCTGGCCGGCCGTCGCCGAGGAGTCGATCATCGCCCGCGATGTGCTGCTCGCCGCCCACGTCGGTTCCCGGGTGCACATCTGCCATCTGTCCACCGCGGGCTCGGTCGAGATCGTCCGCTGGGCCAAGTCCAAGGGCTGGAACGTCACCGCCGAGGTCACCCCGCACCACCTGCTGCTGACCGACGAGCTCGTGCGCTCCTACGACCCCGTCTACAAGGTGAACCCGCCGCTGCGCACCGAGGCCGATGTGATGGCGCTGCGTGAGGCGCTCGCCGACGGCACCATCGACTGCGTGGCCACCGACCACGCCCCGCATCCGCACGAGGACAAGGACTGCGAGTGGGGCGCGGCGGCCATGGGCATGGTGGGTCTGGAGACGGCCCTGTCCGTGGTCCAGCACACCATGGTGGACACCGGGCTGCTGGACTGGACGGGGGTCGCCGACCGGATGTCGGTGCGGCCCTCGGCCATCGGCCGTCTGACCGGCCACGGCCGCCCCATCGCCGCCGGGGAGCCCGCCAACCTCACCCTGCTCGACTCCGCTTACCGTGGTGTGGTGAACCCCGCGGGCTTCGCCTCCCGCAGCCGCAACACCCCCTACGAGGGCCGCGAACTGCCGGGCCGCGTGACGCACACGTTCCTGCGGGGCCGGGCGACGGTTGTGGACGGGAAGCTGGCGTGACAACTCCGAGTCATCCGGTGGCGGGCCTCGCGGGATTCGCGGGCCTCGCCGCCGAGCAGAAATCGCAGGACGTAACGGACTGGGTCGCCAGGATCGGCTGGGTCGTCGGGCTGCTGCTGGTCATCGCGCTGGTCTACTGGCTGATGCGCGAGGGCTGGAAGTGGCGCGGCACCCTCCAGGGCGACCTCCCCGAGCTGCCCCAGGCCCCGGCCGAGCCCGGCGCCCCCACCCTGACGATGAGCGGCCGCTACCACGGCTCCACCACCGCCGGGCAGTGGCTGGACCGGATCGTCGCCCAGGGCCTGGGCACCCGCAGCCGGGTCGAGCTCACCCTCACCGACCAGGGTGTGAGCGTCGTACGGCCGGGCGCGCGGGACTTCTTCATCCCCGCCGCCGAGCTGCGCGGCGCCCGGCTCGACAAGGGCATCGCGGGCAAGGTCCTCGCCGAGGGCGGGCTGCTGGTGATCACTTGGAGCCACGGGGACCGGCTGATCGACTCCGGCTTCCGCTCCGACCACGCCGCGGAGCACACCGCGTGGGTGGACGCCCTCACCGAACTCTCCGGCGGCCCCAGCGAAGCGGCCGTCCCCTCGCACGACACGGAAGGTGCACGATGACCACCTCCAACAGGGGGGCCACGAGCCCCGCAGTCCTCGTCCTGGAGGACGGCCGCACCTTCCGCGGCCGGGCCTACGGAGCCGTGGGGGAGACCTTCGGCGAGGCCGTGTTCTCCACCGGGATGACCGGCTACCAGGAGACCCTGACCGACCCCTCCTACCACCGCCAGGTCGTCGTGATGACCGCCCCGCACATCGGGAACACCGGCGTCAACGACGAGGACCCGGAGTCGAAGCGGATCTGGGTCTCCGGCTACGTGGTGCGCGACCCGGCCCGTACGCCCTCCAACTGGCGCTCCCGCCGCTCGCTCGACGAGGAGCTCAGCGCCCAGGGCGTCGTCGGCATCAGCGGGATCGACACCCGCGCCCTCACCCGCCATCTGCGCGAGCGCGGCGCCATGCGCGTGGGCATCTTCTCCGGCGCGGCGCTCGCCGACGAGGCCGCGCTGCTGGCCAAGGTGAGGGAGGCCCCCCAGATGAAGGGCGCCGACCTCAGCGGCGAGGTGGCCACCGAGGAGGCTTACGTCGTCCCGGCGATCGGCACCAAGAAGTTCACCGTCGCCGCGATCGACCTGGGCATCAAGGGCATGACCCCGCACCGGATGGCCGAGCGCGGCATCGAGGTGCACGTCCTGCCCGCGACCGCCACCGCCGAGGACGTCTACGCGGTGAACCCGGACGGGGTCTTCTTCTCCAACGGCCCCGGCGACCCGGCCACCGCCGACCACCCCGTCTCCCTGATGCGGGCCGTGCTGGAGCGCTCCACGCCGCTGTTCGGCATCTGCTTCGGCAACCAGATCCTCGGCCGCGCGCTCGGCTTCGGCACCTTCAAGCTGAAGTACGGCCACCGCGGGATCAACCAGCCGGTGCAGGACCGCACCACCGGCAAGGTGGAGGTCACCGCCCACAACCACGGCTTCGCCGTGGACGCCCCGCTCGACGCGCCGTCCGACACCCCCTACGGCCGCGCCGAGGTCTCCCACGTCTGCCTCAACGACAACGTGGTCGAGGGGCTGCGGCTGCTCGACCGCCCCGCGTTCAGCGTCCAGTACCACCCCGAAGCCGCCGCCGGTCCGCATGACGCCGCGTACCTTTTCGACCGCTTCGTGTCCCTGATGGAGGGCCAGCGTGCCTAAGCGCACCGACATCCAGTCCGTTCTGGTCATCGGCTCCGGCCCGATCGTCATCGGCCAGGCCGCCGAGTTCGACTACTCCGGCACCCAGGCGTGCCGGGTGCTGAAGGCCGAGGGCCTGCGGGTCATCCTGGTCAACTCCAACCCGGCCACGATCATGACCGACCCGGAGATCGCCGACGCCACCTATGTCGAGCCGATCACCCCGGAGTACGTCGAGAAGATCATCGCCAAGGAGCGCCCCGACGCGCTGCTGCCCACCCTCGGCGGCCAGACCGCGCTCAACACCGCCATCTCGCTGCACGAGGCGGGCACCCTCGAGGAGTACGGCGTCGAGCTGATCGGCGCCAATGTCCAGGCCATCCACAAGGGCGAGGACCGCGACCAGTTCAAGGAGGTCGTCGAGGCCGTCCGCGCCAAGATCGGCCACGGTGAGTCCGCCCGCTCGGTCATCTGTCACTCCATGGACGACGTCCTCGCGGGCGTCGAGCAGCTCGGCGGCTACCCCGTCGTGGTCCGCCCCTCCTTCACCATGGGCGGCGCGGGCTCCGGCTTCGCCCACGACGAGGACGAGCTGCGCCGTATCGCGGGTCAGGGCCTGGCCCTCTCGCCGACCACCGAGGTGCTCCTGGAGGAGTCCATCCTCGGCTGGAAGGAGTACGAGCTGGAGCTGATGCGCGACCGCAACGACAACGTCGTGGTCGTCTGCTCCATCGAGAACTTCGACCCCATGGGCGTGCACACCGGTGACTCGATCACCGTCGCCCCGGCGATGACGCTCACCGACCGCGAGTACCAGACGCTGCGGGACATCGGCATCGCCGTCATCCGCGAGGTCGGCGTCGACACCGGCGGCTGCAACATCCAGTTCGCGGTCAACCCCGAGGACGGCCGGGTCATCGTCATCGAGATGAACCCGCGCGTCTCCCGCTCCTCGGCGCTCGCCTCCAAGGCCACCGGCTTCCCCATCGCCAAGATCGCCGCGAAGCTGGCCGTCGGCTACACCCTGGACGAGATCCCCAACGACATCACCCAGGAGACCCCGGCGTCCTTCGAGCCCACGCTCGACTACGTCGTGGTCAAGGTGCCGCGCTTCGCCTTCGAGAAGTTCCCGGCCGCCGACGCCCGGCTCACCACCACCATGAAGTCGGTCGGCGAGGCCATGGCCATCGGCCGCAACTTCACCGAGGCGCTCCAGAAGGCGCTGCGCTCGCTGGAGAAGAAGGGCAGCCAGTTCGACTTCACCGGGGAGCCCGGGAGCAAGTCCGAGCTGCTCCGGGCGGCGGTCGTCCCCACCGACGGCCGGATCAACACCGTGATGCGGGCCATCCGCGCCGGCGCCACCCCCGAGGAGGTCTTCGACGCGACGAAGATCGACCCGTGGTTCGTGGACCAGCTCTTCCTCATCAAGGAGATCGCGGACGAGCTCGCCGCCGCCGACAAGCTCGGCCCCGAGCTGCTCGCCGAGGCCAAGCGGCACGGCTTCTCCGACGCCCAGATCGCCGGGATCCGCTCGCTGCGCGAGGACGTGGTCCGCGAGGTGCGGCACGCGCTGGGCATCCGGCCCGTCTACAAGACGGTCGACACCTGCGCCGCCGAGTTCGCCGCCAGGACCCCGTACTTCTACTCCTCCTACGACGAGGAGTCCGAGGTCGCCCCGCGCGAGACCCCCGCGGTGATCATCCTCGGCTCGGGCCCCAACCGCATCGGCCAGGGCATCGAGTTCGACTACTCCTGCGTCCACGCCTCCTTCGCGCTGCATGACGCGGGCTATGAGACCGTCATGGTCAACTGCAACCCGGAGACCGTCTCCACCGACTACGACACCTCCGACCGGCTCTACTTCGAGCCGCTCACCCTGGAGGACGTGCTGGAGATCGTCCACGCGGAAGCGCAGGCGGGCCCGGTCGCCGGGGTGATCGTCCAGCTCGGCGGCCAGACCCCGCTGGGCCTGGCCCAGGCGCTCAAGGACAACGGCGTGCCGATCGTCGGCACCTCGCCCGAGGCGATCAACCTCGCCGAGGAGCGCGGCGCCTTCGGCCGGGTGCTCACCGAGGCCGGGCTGCCCGCGCCCAAGTACGGCACCGCCTTCTCCTTCGAGCAGGCCAAGGGCATCGCCGCCGAGATCGGCTACCCGGTCATGGTCCGCCCCTCCTACGTGCTCGGCGGCCGCGGCATGGAGATCGTCTACGACGAGCCCTCGCTCGCCGCGTACCTGGAGCGGCACGCCGGGCTGATCTCCGAACACCCCGTGCTCATCGACCGCTTCCTCGACGACGCCATCGAAATCGACGTGGACGCGCTCTACGACGGCGAGGAGCTCTACCTCGGCGGCGTCATGGAGCACATCGAGGAGGCCGGGATCCACTCCGGCGACTCCGCCTGCGCCCTGCCCCCGATCACCCTCGGCGGCTTCGACATCAAGCGGCTGCGCGCCTCGACCGAGGCCATCGCGCGCGGGGTCGGCGTCCGCGGGCTGATCAACATCCAGTTCGCGATGGCCGGGGACATCCTCTACGTGCTGGAGGCCAACCCGCGCGCCTCCCGTACCGTCCCCTTCACCTCCAAGGCCACCGCCGTGCCACTGGCCAAGGCCGCCGCCCGGATCTCGCTGGGCGCCACCATCGCCGAGCTGCGCGCCGAGGGGCTGCTGCCCTCCAGCGGCGACGGCGGCACGCTGCCGATGGACGCTCCGATCTCGGTCAAGGAGGCCGTGATGCCGTGGAGTCGGTTCCGGGACGCCTCCGGGCGCGGGGTGGACACCGTCCTCGGCCCGGAGATGCGCTCCACCGGCGAGGTCATGGGCATCGACTCGGTCTTCGGCGCGGCCTACGCCAAGTCGCAGGCCGGGGCGTACGGCGCGCTGCCGACCAAGGGGCGCGCGTTCGTCTCCGTCGCCAACCGGGACAAGCGCTCGATGATCTTCCCGGCCCGGGAGCTGGTCGGCCTCGGCTTCGAGCTGCTGGCCACCTCGGGCACGGCGGAGGTGCTCAAGCGCAACGGGATCAACGCGACCGTGGTGCGCAAGCACAGCGAGGGCGAGGGCCCGAACGGCGAGAAGACCATCGTCCAGCTCATCCACGAGGGCGAGGTCGATCTGATCGTCAACACCCCGTACGGCACCGGCGGCCGGCTCGACGGCTATGACATCCGTACGGCGTCCGTCGCCCGCGGCGTCCCGTGCCTGACCACCGTCCAGGCGCTCGCGGCCGCCGTCCAGGGCATCGAGGCGCTGGGCCGGGGCGCGGTCGGCGTCCGATCGCTCCAGGAACACGCGGAACATCTGACCGCCGCCCGCGAGGAGTGAGGCGAGGGAGGGGGACACCGGCCGGTGTCCCCCTCTTCGCGAGCCGCCACTCTTCCCCCGCTTCCGCCGCGCGCAGAAAGCCCCTCATGTACTCGCTGCTCTTCAACCTGCTCTTCCGGCGCATGGACCCGGAAAAGGCCCACCACCTGGCCTTCGGCTGGATCCGGCTGGCCGCCCGCGTCCCCGTCCTGCGCACCTTCGTCGCGGCCCTCCTCGCCCCCCGCGACAAGGCGCTGCGCACCGAGGCGCTGGGCCTGCGGATGCACGGGCCGTTCGGGCTCGCCGCCGGATTCGACAAGAACGCCGCCGGGATCGACGGCATGGCCATGCTGGGCTTCGACCATGTCGAGATCGGCACGGTCACCGCCCAGCCGCAGCCCGGCAACCCCAAGCGGCGGCTCTTCCGGCTGGTCGCCGACGGCGCCCTGATCAACCGGATGGGCTTCAACAACGAGGGCTCGGCGGCGGTCGCGGCCCGCCTCGCGGCCCGGCGCCCGGCCTTCCGCACGACGGTCGGCGTCAACATCGGCAAGACCAAGGTCGTCCCGGAGGAGGAGGCCGTCGCCGACTATGTGACGTCCACCGAGCGGCTCGCCGCCCACGCCGACTACCTCGTCGTCAACGTCTCCTCGCCCAATACCCCCGGACTGCGGAATCTCCAGGCCGTGGACCAGCTGCGGCCGCTGCTGACCGCGGTCCGCGAGGCCGCGGACCGCACGGTCACCGACCGCAAGGTGCCACTTCTGGTCAAAATCGCGCCGGATCTCGCCGACGAGGACGTGGACGCGGTCGCCGATCTGGCGGTCGAGCTCGGCCTGGACGGCATCATCGCCACGAACACCACCATCGCGCGCGACGGCCTCGGCCTCACCTCCCCCGCCCGGCTCACCGCCGAGACCGGCGGCCTGTCCGGCGCGCCCCTGAAGGCGCGCTCCCTGGAGGTGCTGCGCCGCCTGTACGCCCGGGTGGGGGACCGGCTCACGCTGGTGGGCGTGGGCGGGATCGAGACGGCCGACGACGCGTGGGAGCGGATCCTCGCGGGGGCGACGCTGGTGCAGGGCTACAGCGCGTTCATCTACCGCGGGCCGTTCTGGTGCCGTGAGATCCACCGCGGCCTCGCGGCCCGTCTGGCCGCGAGCCCGTACGCCACCCTCGCCGAGGCCGTCGGCGCGGCCGTCCACAAGGAGAACGCATGACGACCCCCTTCGGCACCCGGCTGCGTGCCGCCATGGACGCCCGCGGCCCGCTGTGCGTCGGCATCGACCCGCACGCCTCCCTGCTCGCCGACTGGGGGCTCGGGGACGATGTCGCGGGTCTTGAGCGGTTCACGCGGACCGTCGTGGACGCGCTCGCCGGGCGCGTCGCCGTACTCAAGCCGCAGTCGGCCTTCTTCGAGCGCTTCGGCTCGCGCGGCATCGCCGTCCTGGAGCGGGCCGTGGCCGACGCCCGGGACGCCGGGGCGCTGGTGCTGATGGACGCCAAGCGCGGCGACATCGGGTCCACGATGGCCGCGTACGCCGCCGCCTACCTCGACCCCGGCAGCCCGCTGTTCTCGGACGCGGTCACCGTCAGCCCCTACCTGGGCTTCGGCTCGCTGCGCCCGGCGCTGGACGCGGCGTGGGCGGCGGGGGCGGGCGTCTTCGCGCTGGCGCTGACGTCCAACCCGGAGGGCGCCGAGGTGCAGCACGCGGTACGGCCCGACGGGACGACCGTCGCGGCCACCGTGCTGACCGCGCTCAAGGCCGAGAACGCCGCCGAGGCCGCCGAGGGCCGCCTCGGCTCGTACGGGGCCGTCGTCGGGGCGACCCTCGGCGGCACCGCGCACCGGCTGGGCGCCGATCTGGCGATCGACGGGCCACTGCTGGCCCCGGGTATCGGGGCCCAGGGCGCGACCCCCGCCGATCTTCCGGCGGTCTTCGGCGCGGCGGTGCGAAATGTCGTTCCGAGCGTCAGCCGGGGGGTGCTCCGGCACGGTCCGGACGCCGCGTCGCTGGTCGCGGCGGCCTCCCGAATGGCTGATGAAGTGCGTGCCGTGGCCGAATAACCCGGTTACTTTGTCCGTAAATGTCTGAGTCGAGCGAGTCTGACCAGGACTTTTCGTCTGTTCTCGCTGACTGGAGCGGGATCGGCCGCTAGTCTCCGACGAGAGCGAACGCGTGCTGCGTTGCGCGTTGCTCCCCAGGTGAGGGGCGACTAGGTTCCTCACCGGTCCATATCCGACAGTTCGACATCCGAGGTGACGTAGGCGTGGCTCTTCCGCCCCTTACCCCTGAACAGCGCGCAGCCGCGCTAGAAAAGGCCGCCGCGGCTCGCCGGGAGCGCGCCGAGGTCAAGAATCGACTCAAGCACTCCGGCGCCTCCCTGCACGAGGTCATCAAGCAGGGCCAGGAGAACGACGTCATCGGCAAGATGAAGGTGTCCGCTCTCCTCGAGTCCCTGCCCGGCGTCGGCAAGGTCCGCGCCAAGCAGATCATGGAGCGGCTCGGCATCTCCGAGAGCCGTCGTGTGCGGGGTCTGGGCTCCAACCAGATCGCGTCGCTCGAGCGTGAGTTCGGCGGCGCCGCCGGCTGACCCGGCCCGGCGTTTCCAGGCACTCCCGGGAACCTGGATAATCGCTCCATGGCAGCACACTCCGCACGACCGCGACTGACCGTGCTCTCCGGCCCCTCCGGGGTCGGCAAGAGCACGGTCGTCGCCCATATGCGCAAGGAACACCCCGAGGTCTGGCTCTCGGTCTCCGCCACGACGCGGCGCCCGCGCCCCGGTGAGCGGGACGGCGTCCACTACTTCTTCGTGGACGACGGGGAGTTCGACAAGCTCATAGCCAATGGTGAGCTGCTGGAGTGGGCCGAATTCGCGGGCAACCGCTACGGCACTCCGCGCGAGGCGGTCATGGACCGCCTCGACGCGGGGGAGCCGGTGCTGCTGGAGATCGATCTGCAGGGCGCACGGCAGATCCGCGAGTCCATGCCGGAGGCGCGGCTGGTCTTCCTCGCGCCGCCGAGCTGGGAGGAGCTGGTGCGCCGGCTCACCGGCCGGGGCACCGAGGCGCCCGAGGTGATCGAGCGGCGGCTGGAGGCCGCGCGGACCGAGCTGGCCGCCGAGTCAGAGTTCGATATGACCTTGGTCAATACCTCCGTCGAGGACGTGGCGGGCGAGCTGCTAGCCTTGATGCGAGTGGCTTGATCTTCGATTCACTCTTGCCATGTGGCGAAATAAGGAAGGCTAGAGAGTGTCCTCTCCCATGACCGCGCCCGAGGGGATCATCAACCCTCCGATTGATGAGCTGCTCGAGGCCACCGACTCCAAGTACAGCCTGGTGATCTACGCGGCCAAGCGCGCGCGTCAGATCAACGCGTACTACTCCCAGCTCGGTGAGGGCCTGCTCGAGTACGTCGGTCCCCTCGTGGACACCCACGTCCACGAGAAGCCCCTCTCGATCGCGCTCCGCGAGATCAACGCGGGCCTGCTGACCTCCGAGGCCATCGAGGGCCCCGCCCAGTAGGTTTCGAATCGCTTGAGCCACCGGCCCGGCAGTCATGCCGGGCCCGTGGTGTGTCATGGGTACGTGAGAACCGGCGTACCGTGACTGGGCGTACGGCCCGACGCGGCATACGACGTACCCGGTGGGGAGAGCCGAGCGATGGACAAGCCCGAGGTGGTCCTGGGCGTCAGTGGCGGGATCGCCGCCTACAAGGCGTGTGAGCTGCTGCGCCGCCTCACCGAGTCCGGCCATGACGTACGCGTCGTGCCGACCGCCTCGGCGCTGCACTTCGTCGGCGAGGCGACCTGGTCGGCGCTGTCCGGACATCCGGCGACGACCGAGGTCTGGGAGTCCGTCCACCAGGTGCCCCACGTCCGCATCGGCCAGTCCGCCGATCTGGTCGTGATCGCCCCCGCCACCGCCGATCTGCTCGCCAAGGCCGCCCATGGCCTGGCGGACGACCTGCTCACCAATACGCTGCTCACCGCGCGCTGTCCGGTCGTCTTCGCGCCCGCGATGCACACCGAGATGTGGGAGCACCCGGCCACCCGGGAGAACGTGGCGACCCTGCGCCGCCGCGGCGCCATCGTCATCGAGCCCGCCGTGGGGCGGCTCACCGGCGTGGACACCGGCAAGGGGCGGCTGCCGGACCCCGGGGAGATCTTCGAGGTCTGCCGCCGGGTGCTGGCCCGCGGCACCGAGGCGCTCACCGCCGATCTGGCCGGCCGCCATGTCGTGGTCAGCGCCGGAGGCACCCGCGAGCCGCTGGACCCGGTGCGCTTCCTCGGCAACCGCTCCACCGGCCGCCAGGGGTACGCCCTGGCCCGTGCCGCCGTCGCCCGGGGCGCGCGGGTGACGCTCGTCTCGGCCAACAGCGAGCTGCCCGACCCGGCCGGCGCCGATGTGGTGCGCGCGGGCACCGCGGCACAACTGCGGGAGGCCGTCCTCAAGGCCGCCGCGGACGCCGACGCCGTGGTGATGGCCGCCGCCGTCGCCGATTTCCGCCCCGCGCGGTACGCCGAGGGGAAGATCAAGAAGCGCGAAGGCCAGGAGCCCGAGCCGCTCGCCCTGGTACGGAATCCGGACATCCTCGCCGAGATCTCCGCGGAGCGCGCCCGCCCCGGCCAGATCGTGGTCGGCTTCGCCGCCGAGACCGACGATGTGCTCGCGAACGGCCGGGCGAAGCTGGCGCGCAAGGGCTGCGATCTGCTCGTGGTGAACGAGGTCGGCGAGCACAAGACCTTCGGCGCCGAGACCAACGAGGCCGTGGTGCTCGGCGCTGACGGCACCGAGACGCCCGTGCCGTACGGCCCCAAGGGCGCGCTCGCCGACACCGTCTGGGACCTGGTGGCCCGCCGCCTGGGCTGAGCCAGGACCCGAGGCTCGCCGGGACTTCCGCCACGGGCTCGACGGGGGCAGGACACGGCCGATCGGGCTCATGACACATTCCCGCCACGGCGGGGTGGGGCTGTATTTCGGCTTGAGGCAAGGTATGTTCCCGGTCACGGGCCTGCCCGTTCTGTGGGACGGGGATGCTTGACCGGTGGACGTGCCGGATAAACTGGCCCAGGAACCGCATCGGGCGCAGCCCCCGGGCGGTCCCGACCATGATCAGCCAGCAGCCGCTGCAACCCCAGGGAGCGATGTGTCCCGCCGCCTGTTCACCTCGGAATCCGTGACCGAGGGTCACCCCGACAAGATCGCTGACCAGATCAGCGACACCATCCTCGACGCCCTTCTGCGGGAGGACCCGACCTCCCGGGTCGCCGTCGAAACCTTGATCACCACCGGCCTGGTGCACGTGGCCGGCGAGGTGACGACCAAGGCGTACGCCGATATCGCGACGCTCGTGCGGAACAAGGTCCTCGAGATCGGCTACGACTCGTCGAAGAAGGGCTTCGACGGCGCCTCCTGCGGCGTCTCGGTGTCGATCGGCTCTCAGTCCCCGGACATCGCCCAGGGTGTGGACTCCGCCTACGAGCTCCGGGTCGAGGGCGACGAGGACGAACTGGACAAGCAGGGCGCGGGCGACCAGGGCCTGATGTTCGGGTACGCCTGCGACGAGACGCCCGAGCTGATGCCGCTGCCGATCAACCTGGCGCACCGGCTCTCCCGCCGGCTGTCCGACGTCCGCAAGAACGGGACCATCCCCTACCTGCGCCCGGACGGCAAGACCCAGGTCACCATCGAGTACGACGGTCACAAGGCGGTCCGCCTGGACACCGTCGTCGTCTCCTCGCAGCACGCCTCCGACATCGACCTGGACTCGCTGCTGGCGCCCGACATCCGGGAATTCGTCGTCGAGCACGTGCTGAACGAGCTGGTCGAGGACGGCATCAAGCTCGACACCGAGGGCTACCGCCTGCTGGTGAACCCCACCGGCCGCTTCGAGATCGGCGGCCCGATGGGCGACGCCGGCCTCACCGGCCGCAAGATCATCATCGACACCTACGGAGGCATGTCCCGCCACGGCGGCGGCGCCTTCTCCGGCAAGGACCCCTCCAAGGTCGACCGCTCCGCCGCCTACGCCATGCGCTGGGTCGCCAAGAACGTGGTGGCCGCCGGCCTCGCCCAGCGCTGCGAGGTGCAGGTCGCGTACGCCATCGGCAAGGCCGAGCCGGTCGGCCTCTTCGTCGAGACCTTCGGCACGGCGGCGGTCGACGCCGAGAAGATCGAGAAGGCCATCTCCGAGGTCTTCGACCTCCGCCCGGCCGCGATCATCCGCGACCTCGACCTGCTCCGCCCGATCTACGCCCAGACCGCGGCGTACGGCCACTTCGGCCGTGAGCACTCCGACTTCACCTGGGAGCGCACCGACCGCGTCGACGCCCTCCGGGCGGCGGCGGGTCTGTAGGACCCCGGCTCGATCACGACTCCCGACGAAGGCCCGGACGCCCCCGCGGCGTCCGGGCCTTCGCATGCGTCCGGTGTCTGTACGGTCTGCTAAGACTTGATCTGTGAGCAGGGACAACGAGCGGCCGAGGGATCCGGCGGAGGCGTCGGAGGGGGAGCAGCTCGCGCTCATCCGGGAGACGGTGCGCAAGGCCAAGGTGCCCAAGGCCAAACCGCGGACCTGGCGGGGGGCGGCGCTGGCCGCGGAGCGGCCGGTGGCGCGGGTGCTGGTCGACAAGGGGCCGGTCCACCTCGACAAGCTGTGGGACTACGCGGTGCCGGCCGAGATGGACGCCGAGGCCCGGCCCGGGGTGCGGGTGCGGGTGCGGTTCGGAGCCGGTACGGGGAAGGTGCGCGAGGGGCGGCGTGAGGGGGGCGGGCTGCTCGACGGGTACATCATCGAGCGCGTCGCCGAGTCCGACTACCGGGGCCCGCTGGCCGCCCTCGCGCAGGTGGTCTCCACGGAGCAGGTGCTGGGGCCGGGCCTGCTGGCGCTGTGCCGGGCGGTCGCCGACCGGTACGCCGGATCGCTCGCCGATGTGCTCCAGCTGGCCCTGCCCAAGCGCAATGCCCGTGCCGAGGGCGAGCCGTCGCCGCCGCCGCTGCCCCCGCCGGGGCCGCCCGCGCCGGGGAGCTGGGCGCGTTATCCGGCCGGGCCCGGGTTCCTGGAGGCGCTGGTGGGTGGGGACCGGCCGCGTGCCGTATGGACCGCGCTGCCCGGGCCGCACTGGCCCCGGGAGTGGGCCACCGCCGTGGCCGCCACGCTCGCGTCCGGGCGCGGGGCGCTCGTCGTCGTGCCCGACGGGCGGACCGCCGAGCGGGTGGACGCCGCGCTCACGGAGGTGCTCGGCGGCCCGGGGCGGCATGTGCTGCTCACCGCCGACCTCGGGCCCGAGGAGCGCTACCGCCGCTGGCTGGCGGTCAGCCGGGGCTCGGTCCGGGCGGTGGTGGGCACCCGGGCGGCGATGTTCGCACCGGTCCGGGACCTCGGGCTGGTGGGGATCTGGGACGACGGGGACCGCAGCCACAGCGACGACCGGCTGCCGCAGCCGCATGCCCGCGATGTGCTGCTGCTGCGCGCCGTCCATGAGAAGGCCGGCTTCCTGCTGGGCGACCTCGGCCGCACCGTCGAGGCCGCCCAACTGGTGGAGAACGGCTGGGCCCGGCCGCTCGAGGCCGACCGCGAGCGGGTCAGGGCGGCCGCCCCGCTGATCCGTACGGTCGACGAGGGCGAGGTGGCCCGGGACGCGGAGGCCCGTGCCGCCCGGCTCCCCACGCTCGCCTGGCAGACCGTACGGGACGCGCTGACCCGGGGCCCGGTGCTGGTACAGGTGCCGCGCCGGGGCTATGTGCCCAAGCTGGCCTGTGAGCGCTGCCGGGAGCCCGCGCGCTGTGCGCACTGCTCGGGCCCGCTGGAGGCGCGGGACGCGGACCACCTGGTGTGTGGTTGGTGCGGGCGGGACGAGCCCGCCTGGCACTGCCGCGAATGCGGGGGCGTCCGGCTGCGGGCGTCCGTCGTCGGCGCCCGGCGCACCGCCGAGGAGCTGGGCCGCGCCTTTCCGTCCGTGCCCGTCCGCACCTCCGGCCGTGACCATGTGCTGACGTCCGTCCCCGACCGCCCGGCGCTCGTCGTGAGCACACCGGGCGCCGAGCCGGTCGCGGAGGGCGGCTACGCCGCGGCGCTGCTGCTCGACGGCTGGGCCCTGCTCGGCCGCCCCGATCTGCGCGCCGGTGAGGACGCGCTGCGCCACTGGCTGGAGGCGGCCTCGCTGGTCCGCGGCCATGGGGAGGAGGGGGACGACAGCGGGGGCGGCACGGTGGTGATCATGGCCGAGCCGACGCTGCGGCCCGTCCAGGCGCTGGTGCGCTGGGACCCGGCCGGTTTCGCGGCGCGCGAGCTGGCCGAGCGGTCCGATCTGGGCTTCCCGCCGATCTCCCGGATGGCGGCGGTGACCGGCCCCGCGGAGGCGGTGGCCGAGCTGATCGCCTCCACCCGGCTCCCCGAGGGAGCCGAGACCCTGGGCCCGGTCCCGCTGCCCCCGCCACCCCCCGGCCGCCCGCGCCGCCCCGGAGACCCGCCCGCGGGCGAGGTCTGGGAGCGCGCCCTGCTACGGGTCCGCCCCGGCCAGGGCAGCGCCCTCGCGGCAGCCCTCAAGGAGGCGAAGGCCCGCCGCCTGGCCCGGGGGGACAGGGACCCCGCGGTGCGGGTGGATCCCCTGGACATCGGGTGATCCCGGCGGGGGCACCTCCCAGCGGTGGCTGGGGGAGAACCGAGCCTCTAGAGGGACGGCCGGGGACTCGGGAAAGCGCTGGGGCGGGGGTCCTCGCGGAGGGACGGGGTCGACTGCGGGGGGACCGTGCGGGCGGCGGGCACCGAGGGCAGGGGGGCGGGCTCGGCCGGGCGGGCCGTGGACGGTTCGCCGCCCTCGGTCGCGTTCTGCGCGGCGGCCCGGCGGGCGCCGTAACGGCGGTGCACCGCCTGCTTGGTGACGCCGAGCGCGGAGCCCACCGCGTCCCAGGAGAAGCCGAGCGAGCGGTCGAAGTCGACCGCGGCCGTGACCAGCGTCTCGACGCTGTCCCGCAGTTCCTGGGCGAGCCGCACGGTGGGGGCCGGGGCGCGTCCGTAGACCACGAAACCGGCGGACGGGCCGGTGCGACGGGGGCGGTAGACGTTGCCGAGCTGGGCGGTGAGCGTGCGCAGCGCGTCCACCTGGCGGCGGACCCGCTCGATGTCCCGGACCAGGAGGTGCAGGCTGGCCCGTGCCTGGGCGTCATGAGTTGCGTGGTCGGCCATGAACAAGCCTCTCGAACCGGCGTTGACGGGGGATGAAGGGATAAGGGAATGGGATATGGGGAGTTGGGGAGGAGGGGCTGGGGCTGGATCGGGGGAGTCGGACGGACGGCGGGAAATGGATCGGGCCGCGACAGCGGCCCGATGCGGTCAATCTGCCTTGACCAACGCGGCACCCGCCCGTCGGTCACGGTCCGGGGCGTGCGGCAGTCCGCTCGTACGCCCCCTCGGACGGCGGACCATAGACTTCAGACGCTGTTTGCGACGTTCCCGCCGTATCCGCTGTGTGAGAGGTAGTTCGCCACCCATGAGGCTCGTCTTCGCCGGTACCCCCGAGGTCGCCCTGCCCGCTCTGGACGCGCTGATCGCGTCCGAGAAGCACGAGGTGGTGGCCGTGGTGACCCGTCCCGACGCGCCCGCCGGGCGCGGCCGCCGGCTGGTGGCCAGCCCGGTCGCCGAGCGGGCCGAGGAGGCGGGTATCGAGGTGCTCAGGCCCGCCAAGCCGCGCGATCCGGAGTTCCTGGCCCGGCTCACCGAGATCGCGCCGGACTGCTGCCCGGTGGTGGCCTACGGCGCGCTGCTGCCCAAGGCCGCGCTGGAGATCCCCGCACACGGCTGGGTCAATCTGCACTTCTCGCTGCTCCCGGCCTGGCGGGGCGCGGCCCCCGTGCAGCACTCCCTGCTGGCGGGCGACGAGATGACCGGCGCCTCGACCTTCCAGATCGAGGAAGGGCTGGACTCCGGGCCGGTGTTCGGGGTGGTGACGGAGCAGGTGCGGGCCACTGACACCAGCGGCGATCTGCTGACCCGGCTCGCGTTCGCCGGTGCGGGGCTGCTCGAGGCGACGATGGACGGCATCGAGAACGGCACCCTGCGCCCGGTGCCGCAGTCGGCCGAGGGCATCTCGCTCGCCCCGAAGATCACCGTCGAGGACGCGGAGATCGACTGGACGGCGCCCGCGCTGCGCGTCGACCGGCTGGTGCGGGCGTGCACCCCCGCCCCGGGCGCGTGGACCACCTTCCGGGGGGAGCGGCTGAAGGTCGTCTCGGCGCGGCCGGTGGCGGACCGTACGGAACTGGAGCCCGGTCTGCTGGCCGCCACCAAGAAGGCCGTGTACGTGGGCACCGGCAGCCATGCCGTCGAGCTGACCTGGGTGCGGCCGCAGGGCAAGAAGCCGATGCTCGCGGCGGACTGGGCGCGTGGGGTGCGGATCGCGGAGGGCGAGCGGCTCGGGGCCTGAGCGGGCCGCCGCGCCACACGCGCTGTGGACGCGCCGAGGAGGCGGACATTGACTTCAACCTCGGTTGAAGTCTTACGTTCCTCACGAGACCTCGGAGGTGCGTGATGGACATGCAATCGACCGCCTGGCACTCCCTGTACCAGGCGGCCAATGCTCAAGACGACCGGCGGCCCTTCTCCCGCGAGACGCTGCGCCGCATCGGTGCCTTCGCCCGTCCGCATCGCCGCCAGTTGCTGCTGTTCCTGGTGCTGAGCACGGTCACGGCGGTGCTCGCGGTGGCGACGCCGCTGCTGGCCGGCCGGGTGGTGGACGCGATCGTCCACCGTTCGGGACAGGGCACGGTGCTCTGGCTGGCCGGGCTCATCGCCGCGATCGCCGTGGCGGAGGCGGCGCTCGGGCTGGTGACCCGCTGGCTGTCGGCGAACATCGGCGAGGGGCTGATCCTCGATCTGCGCACCGCCGTCTTCGACCACGTCCAGCGGATGCCGGTGGCGTTCTTCACCCGGACCCGCACCGGTGCGCTGGTCAGCAGGCTCAACAACGACGTCATCGGCGCACAGCGGGCGTTCAGCGACACCCTCTCCGGGGTGGTCGGCAATGTGGTGACGCTGCTGCTCACCTTCGTCGTCATGATCGGGATCTCCTGGCAGATCACCCTGCTGACGCTGCTGCTCCTGCCCGTCTTCCTGCTGCCCGCGCGCCGGGTGGGCGGACGGCTGGCGAAGCTGCGGCGCGAGGCGGCCGCGCACAACGCCGCGATGAGCACGCAGATGACCGAGCGCTTCTCCGCGCCCGGGGCGACCCTGGTCAAGCTCTTCGGGCGGCCCGCCGACGAGTCCGCCGAGTTCGCCGCGCGGACCCGGCGGGTGCGGGACATCGGGGTGCGGACCGCGATGGTGCAGGTCTCCTTCGTGACCGCCCTGACCCTGGTCTCCGCCCTGGCCCTCGCCCTGGTCTACGGCCTCGGCGGCTGGTTCGCGCTGCACGGGCGGCTCGACCCCGGCGCCGTCGTCGCCCTCGCCCTGCTCCTCACCCGGCTGTACGCGCCGCTGACCGCGCTGGCCGGGGCGCGGGTCGAGGTGATGAGCGCGCTCGTCAGCTTCGAGCGGGTCTTCGAGGTGCTCGACCTCGAGCCGCTGATCAAGGAGAAGCCGGACGCCCGGGAGGTCCCGGAGGGGCCCGTGTCCGTCGAGTTCGACCGCGTGGACTTCGGCTACCCGGCCGCGGACAAGGTCTCCCTCGCCTCCCTGGAGGAGGTCGCCACCCTGGACACCCGCGGTGGCGTCCCGGTCCTGCACCAGGTGTCCTTCCGCGCCGAACCGGGCCAGATGGTCGCGCTGGTGGGCTCCTCCGGCGCCGGCAAGTCGACCATCGCACAGCTGCTGCCGAGGCTCTACGACGCCGACCACGGCGCCGTACGGCTCGCCGGGGTGGACGTCCGCGACCTGACCGCCGAATCGATCCGCGGCACCCTCGGCATGGTCACGCAGGACGGCCATCTCTTCCACGACTCGATCCGCGCCAATCTGCTGCTGGCCCGGCCGGAGGCCACCGACGAGGAGCTGTGGGAGGTGCTGCGCCGGGCGCGTCTCGAGGGGCTGATCGCGGCCCTGCCGGACGGCCTCGGCACCGTCGTCGGCGAGCGCGGCTACCGGCTCTCCGGTGGTGAGCGCCAGCGGCTGACCATCGCCCGGCTGCTGCTGGCCCGGCCCCGCGTGGTGATCCTCGACGAGGCCACCGCGCATCTGGACTCCACCTCTGAGGCGGATGTGCAGGAGGCGCTCGGCGAGGCGCTGGACGGGCGCACCGCGGTGGTGATCGCCCACCGGCTGTCCACGGTCCGGGCCGCGGATCTCATTCTGGTCGTGGAGGACGGACGGATCGTGGAGCGCGGTACGCACACCGCGCTGCTGGCCGCCGGAGGCCGCTACGAGGAGCTGTACCGCACCCAGTTCGAGCAGCCGACGGCGGTGGGCGACGGGTTCGCCGTGGACGGAGCGAGCGTGTCCGGCGCGGCCGTCGCCCCCACGGCCCTGGACGGAACGACCGTGGACGGGACCGTCGTGGACGGCACGACCGTGGGCGGAACCATCGTGGACGGAACGGCCCTGGACGGCGGCCCCACGACCGCCGACGCCCCGGCGACGTAGGCTGGTTCCTTCAGCCCGATCCGTCCCCCGGAGCACATTTCCCGTGACCGACCAGCCCCGTCGTCGCCGTCCCCACGCCCCGAACCGGCCTGGCAAGCCCTACCGCCGCCCGCAGAAGGACCCCGTGCGGATCCTCGCCTTCGAGGCGCTGCGGGCGGTCGACGAACGGGACGCGTACGCCAACCTCGTTCTCCCGCCCCTGCTGCGCAAGGCGCGGGAGAGCGCGGAGGCCGGCAGCGGGCCGCGGTTCGACTCCCGGGACGCGGCGCTCGCCACCGAGCTGGTCTACGGCACCCTGCGCCACCAGGGCACCTACGACGCGATCATCGCCGCATGCGTGGACCGCCCGCTGCGCGAGGTGGATCCGCCCGTGCTCGATGTACTGAGCCTCGGCGCCCACCAGTTGCTCGGGACCCGCATCCCCACGCACGCCGCCGTCTCGGCGAGCGTGGAGCTGGCCCGGGTGGTGCTCGGCGACGGCCGGGCCAAGTTCGTCAACGCCGTGCTGCGCAAGATCGCCGGCCATGATCTCGACGGCTGGCTGGAGCGGGTCGCCCCGCCGTACGACGAGGACCCCGAGGAGCATCTGGGCGTCCGCCACTCCCATCCGCGCTGGGTCGTCTCCGCCCTGTGGGACGCGCTCGGCGGCGGCAGCGCCGGTATGGAGCAACTGCTGGCCGCCGACAACGAACGGCCCGAGGTCACCCTCGTCGCCCGGCCCGGCCGGTCCACCCCCGCGGAGCTGCTGGACGCGGTCGGCGAGCAGGCCGCGGAGCCGGGCCGCTGGTCGCCGTACGCGGTGCGGCTCACCGAGGGCGGCGAGCCCGGGGCGCTGGAGGCGGTGCGCGACGGGCGGGCCGGAGTGCAGGACGAGGGCAGCCAGTTGGTGGCCCTCGCGCTGGCGAACGCCCCGCTGGAGGGGGACGACCGGCGCTGGCTGGACGGCTGCGCGGGCCCCGGAGGCAAGGCCGCGCTGCTCGGCGCGCTCGCCGCGGAGCGCGGCGCCTCGCTGCTGGCCGCCGAGAAGCAGCCGCACCGGGCCCGGCTGG
This sequence comes from Streptomyces yongxingensis, assembly GCF_055597465.1. Classification (NCBI taxonomy): domain Bacteria; kingdom Bacillati; phylum Actinomycetota; class Actinomycetes; order Kitasatosporales; family Streptomycetaceae; genus Streptomyces; species Streptomyces yongxingensis. Next base: position 2,521,479 of record NZ_CM145717.1, on the reverse strand, counting down.
TGGCCAGGGCCCTGGCGGGCAACCCCGGGCCGTACCAGGTGATCGCCGCGGACGGCACCCGGCCGCCGTGGCGCCCGGCGTCCTTCGACCGGGTGCTGGTGGACGTCCCCTGCACCGGCCTCGGCGCCCTGCGCCGCCGCCCCGAGGCGCGCTGGCGGCGCCGCCCCGAGGACCTCGAGGGCTTCGCCCCGCTCCAGCGCGGGCTGCTGCGGGAGGCGCTGGCCGCGGCGCGCATCGGCGGGGTGGTCGGCTACGCCACCTGCTCCCCGCATCCGGCCGAGACCCGGGCCGTGGTCGAGGACGTCCTCAAGGGGCGGGGCGGCGAGGCCGTCTCCGCGGAGTGGATCGACGCCCGGCCGCTGCTGCCCGGGGTGCCCGAGCTGGGCGACGGCCCCGACGTCCAGTTGTGGCCGCACCGGCACGGCACGGACGCCATGTATCTGGCCCTGCTGCGCCGCACCGGCTGACCGCGCTCATTTCCGGGCCGTTTCCGGGGCTGTCCGTTGCGGGGTCAGTCCTCCGGAACCGCCGGAAGCGCTTCCTCGGGCCGGTCGGTCGGGGCGTAGAGCGTATCGGCGTGGGCGGTGGGGTTGAGGTCCTTGTGCACCGCGCGCGCCACCGCCTCGATGGTGGCCACGCCCGCCTCCATGGTGCGGTTGCCCTGGGTGAGCACGGTGAGGGTGTAGTCGTGGCCGCCGCCGGTGAAGGCGCCGATGCTGTGCACCCGCCAGCCGTGCGAGGACCGCTCCAGCCAGCCGTTCTTCACATGGATCTTCGTACCGCCCGGGGCGCCGGCCGGGGTGCCCCAGCGCTGCTCGGGGATGACCTTGCCCATCAGCGTGAGGACGTAGGCGCGGGACGCGTCGGTCAGCACCGTGTTCGCGTGCGTGATCAGGTCCAGGAGCCGCTCCTGGTCGTTCGCCGTGATCCGGGTGAGACCCCAGTAGCCGTCCTTGCCGGGCACGGTGGCGTCCATTCCGGCCGCCCGCAGGAACGCCTTGACCCCGGACGGCTTGAGCCGCTTCCACAGCTTGCTGGTCGATGCGTTGTCCGACTTGGTGATCATGGCCTTGGCGAGGGTCTTCTCGCGCTTGGTCAGCCCCCGGTGGTGCCGCTGCGCGTCCCACAGCAGCGTCCCCAGGACCGTCACCTTCACCACGCTCGCGGAGTCGAACCTCTGGTTCGCGCGCAGGGTGCAGCGGGTGTGGGTGGCGTGATCGCGGAGGCTGATCGCGACGGTTCCGGACCGGCCGCGCAGCGCGCCGACGATGTCCTTGGACATCGTTCCGGCCAGCCCGGACTGGTGCGAGACGCAGACCGGCCGCGGTGCCGTGGCCGCCGCGGAGGCGGGCCCGGCCCCGGCGACCGGCGCCGCGATGAGGGCCGCCGTGAGCGCCGCGCACACCGCGGTGCGCGGGTGCGGGGGTATTCGATCGCTCGTCATAGTGGGTTGCCTGTTTCCCTTGCCTTGTCGCTTGTCACACGAGCCACTTACGTCACAAGAGCCACTTCTGCGCTCTCGACTCACATGACCTGGCGCGACGGCCAGGGGTTGCTCGACCACCTTCATGATCTCGTCTCCCTCGGCGTCCGTCGATCCGAGCGGGACTGATGATCAGATCCCGGCTCCATGGACGGGCGCCGATCGTGGGAGGCTTGGAGCCATGGCCCCGCAGATCAATCCCAGCATCCTGTCCGCAGACTTCTCCCGCCTGGCGGATGAGGCGAAGGCGGTCGAAGGCGCCGACTGGCTCCACGTCGACGTCATGGACAACCACTTCGTCCCCAACCTCACCCTCGGCGTGCCGGTGGTCGAATCGCTGGGCAAGGCCACCGAGACCCCGCTGGACTGCCATCTCATGATCGAGGACCCGGACCGCTGGGCGCCGCAGTACATCGAGGCGGGCGCCGGCTCCGTCACCTTCCACGTGGAGGCCGCGGCCGCGCCGGTGCGGCTGGCGCGCGAGATCCGGGCCAAGGGCGCGCGGGCCTCGATGGCGCTCAAGCCCGCCACGCCCATCGAGCCGTACGAGGACCTGCTGCCCGAGCTGGACATGCTGCTGGTGATGACCGTGGAGCCCGGCTTCGGCGGCCAGGCGTTCCTCGACATCATGCTGCCGAAGATCCGCCGCACCCGGCAGCTCATCGACAAGCACGGCCTTCAGATGTGGTTGCAGGTGGACGGCGGGGTCTCGGCCGAGACCATCGAGCGGTGCGCCGAGGCGGGCGCCGATGTATTCGTCGCGGGCTCGGCCGTCTACGGCGCCGACGACCCCGCCAAGACCGTACGGGAGCTGCGCCACCTCGCCGAAAAGGCGACCGGCACCCCCGGTTCATGAGGCGACGTAGCCACCGGTCGATGAACTCAAGGGTGAAGGCCAAACCAACTCCGCCGTTTCTGACAGGATGAACGGTGAGTCCGGACAGTGAATAGTGAGGAGACCGCGGTGTCGACGGGCCGTTCAGCCACGCGGATGGGACCCGCCGAACTGGTGCAGGCGGCCGCCATGGCGCGCCGCTTCTACCTCGAGGGCAAGTCCAAGATCCAGATCGCCGAGGAGTTCGGCGTCAGCCGCTTCAAGGTCGCGCGGGTGCTGGAGACGGCGCTCGAGCGCGATCTGGTGCGCATCGAAATCCGGGTTCCCGCCGAGCTCGACGCGGAGCGCTCCGACGCGCTGCGCGCCCGCTACGGGCTGCGCCACGCGGTCGTCGTGGAGTCCCCGGCCGACGCCGAGGCGGACACCCCGGACCCGGAGAACCTCGGCGAGGTCGCCGCGGACCTGCTGGGCGAGCTGGTGACCGAGGGGGATGTGCTGGGGCTGGCCTGGGGACGGTCCACGATCCACATGGCGGCCGCGCTGCACCGGCTGCCCCCGTGCACCGTCGTCCAGCTCACGGGCGTGTACGACGCGGGCACGGCCGAGCGCGGCTCGGTCGAGGCGGTGCGCCGCGCCGCCGCCGTCTCCGGCGGTGAGGCGCATCCCATCTACGCGCCGATGCTGCTGCCGGACACGGCCACCGCGGACGCCCTGCGCGGCCAGACCGGTATCGCCCGCGCCTTCGAGTACTTCGACAAGGTCACCGTGGCCTGCGTCTCCATCGGCTCCTGGGAGGCCGGGATCTCCACGGTCTACGACATGCTGACGGAGGAGGAGCGGGCCCACTACGAGAGCCTGGGCGCCGCCGCCGAGATGTCGGCCCACCTCTTCGACGCCGAGGGCCGCCGCATCGGCCGCGACCTGGGCGAGCGCTGTATCACCGTGGAGGCCGACCGGCTGCGCCGGATCCCCGAGGTGGTGGCCATCGCCGGTGGCCGCCGCAAGGCCGAGGCGATCGGGGCGGTGCTGAGGTCCGGCCTGGTCACCAGCCTGGTGACGGACACCGCCGCCGCGGACTACCTGCTGGCCGAGACCACCCCCGCCGCCCACCCCGCCCTCGACCGCGCCGACCCGGACGGGCCGTAAGCCCCTCGGGGCGCTCAGCAGGTCCTCAGGGGCCCCCGGAAGCCCCCGGGACGCGCCCCCGGACCGGCTCCGGCCCGGGGCGGCCGCATCCGCCCTGGTCGGAGCCGCCGGACGGGCCTTGATGCGGTCCGACGTTCGTTCCCGTACGCGCATGTGACAATGAAGTACGTGCGTTTCCTCAACGATCAGAAGCCGCCGTACGACCTGACGTACGACGATGTGTTCATGGTGCCGAGCCGCTCCGCGGTCGGCTCCCGCCAGGGGGTGGACCTCTCGTCCCCCGACGGCAGCGGCACCACCATCCCGCTCGTCGTCGCCAACATGACCGCGATCGCCGGCCGCCGCATGGCCGAGACGGTCGCCCGGCGCGGTGGCCTCGTCGTCATCCCGCAGGACATCCCGATCGACGTCGTCACCGACGTGGTCCGCTGGGTCAAGAGCCGCCATCTGGTGCTGGACACCCCGATCGTCCTCGCCCCGACCGGCACCGTCGCCGACGCACTGTCACTGCTGCCCAAGCGGGCACACGGCGCGGGCGTGGTGGTCGAGGACGGGCGCCCGGTGGGCGTGGTGACCGAGTCCGACCTGACCGGGGTGGACCGGTTCACCCAACTGTCCGAGGTGATGTCGCGGGAGCTGATGGTGCTCGACGCCGACATCGACCCCCAGGAGGCGTTCAGCCGCCTCGACGCGGCCCACCGCAAGCTGGCGCCCGCCGTGGACGCGGACGGGAAGCTGGCGGGCATCCTGACCCGCAAGGGAGCGCTGCGCGCGACGCTCTACACGCCCGCGGTGGACGCGGCGGGCCGGCTGCGGATCGCGGCGGCCGTCGGGGTCAACGGCGATGTGGAGGGCCGTACGCAGGCGCTCCTCGACGCCGGGGTGGACACCCTCGTCGTGGACACCGCCCACGGCCACCAGGAGTCGATGATCAGCGCGCTCAAGGCGGTCCGGGGGCTGGGCCCGCGGGTGCCGGTGGTGGCGGGCAACGTGGTCGCCGCCGAGGGGGTGCGCGATCTCATCGAGGCCGGTGCCGACATCGTCAAGGTCGGCGTCGGGCCGGGCGCCATGTGCACCACCCGCATGATGACCGGCGTGGGCCGGCCGCAGTTCTCCGCGGTCATGGAATGCGCCGCCGAGGCGCGGAAGTTCGGCAAGCACATCTGGGCGGACGGCGGTGTCCGGCACCCCCGCGACGTCGCCATGGCGCTGGCCGCCGGGGCGTCCAACGTCATGATCGGCTCCTGGTTCGCGGGCACGTACGAGTCGCCCGGCGACCTCCAGCACACCGCCGACGGCCGTCCCTACAAGGAGAGTTTCGGCATGGCGTCGGCGCGCGCGGTGCGCAACCGCACCAGCGAGGAGTCGGCGTACGAGCGGGCCCGCAAGGGGCTGTTCGAGGAGGGCATCTCCACCTCGCGGATGTTCCTGGACCCGGCCCGGCCGGGCGTCGAGGACCTGATCGACTCGATCGTCGCGGGGGTGCGCAGCTCCTGCACCTACGCGGGCGCGGGGTCGCTGGAGGAGTTCCACGAGCGGGCCGTCGTCGGCGTCCAGAGCGCCGCGGGCTACGCGGAGGGCCAGCCCCTCCACGCCTCCTGGGACTGACGGTTCAGGGGTTCGGCCGACGTCGGGTCCCACGCGGCACCACAGCCCCACTCGGCTCGGGTGAGTGGGGCTGTGGCGCTGTGGTGCGACGGTGTCTCATCTCGCCATTCCACGCTGCTCGCCCCGGGTCCGGGGCAGCGCGTGGCGTGGCGGGCTGGTGAGCGTGATCTGCCGTACCAACTGGTGGAACGAGACCAGCGCGGCGACCGGGGGAAGACCGGCCACGGCCATGCTGGGCGCGTTCCTCGGGGCGTGGGCCACGCACAGGAACACCGCGATGGTGGAGAAGAGCACCACCACGGCCCATGAGTGCGCCGCGCCCCGCCGGTGCAGGGCGGCCCGCAGCACCGACAGCGAGGCGACCAGCCAGGGTCCGTAGACCAGCAGGGGCCACCACGCCGCCATGGACTCCGAGGTGCTCGGAGAGGCCAGATAGCGCAGCGGGCGGTAGGAGATCATTCCGCCGAGCACGCTCAGCATGGCGACGATGACCGTGGTGACCGCCGCGAAGATCAGGCTGATCACATGCAGCCACGGCATCGTCGGCAGCCGGAAGCGGACCCGGCGGCGCTTGCCGCGCCCCCGCACATGCGCGGGGGAGGGGGCTCGCAGGGGGGTGACCGGTGGTCCGATGGGGCCGGTGGTGTGCACCGCCTCCTCGGCGGAGGACGTCTGGAGCAGCCGGGCCAGGTCCCCCTCCAGGTCCCAGCGGCCCTCGATGGTCTCCGGGTCGGGCAGGGGGAAAGGATTCATCTCATAATCGGCGGCCGCCTCGAACCGCTCCCCGGGAGGGGGCGCGGGGGCGGGCCGGTGGCCGGTGGGAGGGGGCCCGTAGCCGCCCGGCCTCGGCTCGGTGTACGTCATGCCTTGACGCCCGGTTCCGTGGTACCGGAGCGCTGGAGGAAGTCCGCCTCGATCCGGCCCAGCGTCCGGATGAAGTCCTCCCACACTCTCGCGCAGTATTCGAGCGGGTGGCGCTCGCTGTCACCCCCCTGGTCACGAGGCCGGAACACCGGCTCGGCACCGAGGCGGGAGTGATCGGGTGGTTGCAGACTGTCAGTGGTCACGTCCCCACCAACGACCGCTAAAATGGTGCAGTATCGCGGCATTCGGGTGAAACGCGCGCTGACGAGCTCAGTGTTTCGCAACGATTCACCGTCGGGCGCCCCCGCGCGCAACGTTGCGACACGTATGCGCAACCATGGTCCATTACGGCCGTCGGCGGACGGCTCATAGGGTCTTGCGCTGACGTGGAGTGGCGGAGACCGGCTGCTCGGCGATTCCCACCTGCGGGTCTCCCTCCCGGGTACCCGTATGTCCGCAGTCGGTCGCCACCACCTGATGGCAGCGATTAAGGAGCCACCCAAGTGTTGGAGCACGGCGCAGCACCGCCCGCCACCCAGCAACCGGAACCAGACCCTCCGGTCGGCGGGCTGGGCGCCCGGCTGATGCGGCGCAAGCCGGTGGAGCGGCTGGTCGCCGAGGGCGGCCAGGGCGAGGGCGGAAGCCTCCGGCGCTCGATGGGCGTATGGCAGCTCACCATGATCAGCATCGGCGCCACCCTGGGCACCGGCATCTTCGTGGTGCTCGGCGAGGCGGTGCCGGACGCGGGCCCCGCGGTCATCGTGTCCTTCGTCATAGCCGGGCTCACCGCGCTGTTCTCCGCGCTGTCGTACGCCGAGCTGGCGGGCACCATCCCGGTCTCCGGCTCCTCCTACTCATACGCCTACGCCACGATGGGCGAGCTGATCGCCTGGGTCTGCGGCTGGTGTCTGATCCTGGAGTACGGCGTCTCGGTGGCGGCTGTCGCCGTCGGCTGGGGCGAGTACCTCAACGAACTGCTCGACGGCACCCTCGGGATCACCATCCCCGACGCCCTGGCCGCCCCGCCCGGGGACGGCGGGATCTTCAATCTGCCCGCGCTGCTCGTGGTGCTGCTGGCCATGGCGTTCCTGCTGGGCGGCGCCAAGGAGAGCGCCCGCGCCAACGCCATCATGGTCGGGGTGAAGATCGCGGCGCTGATCCTCTTCTGCGCCGTCGCCTTCACCGGCATCCGGGCCGGCAACTACACCCCGTTCATGCCGTTGGGCATGGCGGGCGTCAGCGCCGCCGGCGCCACCCTCTTCTTCTCCTACATCGGCTTCGACGCCGCCTCCACGGCCGGTGAGGAGGCCAAGAATCCCCAGCGCGACCTGCCCCGCGCGATCATGCTCTCGCTGATCATCGTCACCGCGCTGTACTGCCTGGTGGCCGCCGTGGCGGTGGGCGCGCTGCCGTGGAAGAAGTTCTCCGGCTCCGAGGCCGCGCTCGCCTCGATCATGAAGAATGTCACCGGACAGAACTTCTGGGCCGTGCTGCTGGCGGCCGGGGCGGTCGTCGCGATCGCCTCCGTGGTGCTGACCGTGCTCTACGGGCAGACCCGCATCCTCTTCGCGATGTCCCGGGACGGGCTGGTGCCCAAGGTCTTCTCCACGGTCCATGCCAGGACCGGGGTACCCCGCGCCAACACCGTCATCGTCTCGCTCTTCTGCGGTGTCCTCGCCGCCGCGATCCCGCTCGGCCAGCTCGCCGACGCCACCAGCATCGGCACGCTCTTCGCCTTCGCTCTGGTCAACATCGCCGTGATCGTGCTGCGCCGGACCCGGCCCGAGATGCCCCGGACCTTCCGGGTGCCGCTGTCCCCGCTCTTCCCGGTGATCGGCTTCGCGCTGTGTCTGTGGATGATGGGCAGCCTGCAGTTCGTGACCTGGGTGGTCTTCGGCGTGTGGATGGCCGTCGGCCTTGTGCTGTACTTCGGATACGGCATGCGCCGATCCCGACTGGCCACAGCAGAGAAGTGATTGCCCCCCAGTGCGACTGAACGATCTCGACGAACGCATCGTCCACGCCCTCGCCGAGGACGCCCGCCGCTCCTACGCCGACATCGGCGAAATCGTCGGGCTGTCCGCGCCCGCCGTCAAACGACGGGTGGACCGGCTGCGCGCGGAGGGAGCCATCACCGGCTTCACGGTGCGGGTCGACCCGGTGGCGCTGGGCTGGGAGACCGAGGGCTTCATCGAGCTCTTCTGCCGCCACAACACCTCGCCGGAGGACATCCGCCGGGGCCTGTCGCGCTACCCCGAGGTGGTGTCCGCGTCCACCGTCACCGGTGACGCGGACGCCGTCGTCCAGGTCTTCGCCGCCGACATGCGCCACTTCGAGCGGGTGCTGGAGCGGATCGCGGGGGAGCCGTTCGTGGAGCGCACCAAGTCCGTGCTGGTGCTGTCGCCCCTGCTGCGGAGGTTTAGTTCGGGCGCCCCTACGTAGGCGCTCCGCTGGGTGCGCGGTTCGGGGCGTCTGCCATGTCCTGCTGTCGGTCGGCTGCGGCTCCGTTGTGGCTGGGCGCGCAGTTCCCCGCGCCCCTTCGGGGCGCCTGCAACAAATCGCCGTGCACGGATCCCCATACGTCATGAATCGACACCGGACGCAATGAAGTCGTCTTGTTGGGCGATCCGGAGGCAACGTACTGTTTTTATGCCCGTACTCCTCGCCTCAAGGTCTGCCCATGCCGCCGTTGCGCACCGCTCTGCTCCAGAACTCCGGTCACCCCGGCGACCCCGCCGGTAACCTCAAGGTCCTCGACGAGGCCGCCGCCCGCGCGGCCGCCGACGGCGCCGGGCTGCTGGTCACCGCGGAGATGTTCCTCACGGGCTACGCCATCGGCGGCGGCGTGCGGGAGCTGGCCGAGCCCGCCGACGGGCCGAGCGGCCGGGCCGTGGCCGAGATCGCCGCGACGCACGGCCTCGCCATCCTCTACGGCTACCCCGAGCGCCACGCGGGCGCGGTCCACAACTCCGCGCGGCTGGTGGGCGCGGACGGCACCGAGCTGGCCAACTACCGCAAGACCCATCTCTACGGCTGCTTCGAGCGGGAGTCGTTCACCCCCGGGGAGACCCCCGTCGTCCAGGCCACCATCGGCGAGCTGACCGTCGGCATCCTGGTCTGCTACGACGTGGAGTTCCCCGAGAACGTACGGGCCCACGCCCTGGCCGGGACCGATCTGCTGGTGGTGCCCACCGCGCAGATGCACCCCTTCGAGTTCGTCGCCGAATCCCTGATTCCGGTGCGGGCCTTCGAGAGCCAGATGTACATCGCGTACGTCAACCGCAGCGGCCGCGAGGGCGAGTTCGACTTCGTCGGGCTGAGCTGTCTGGCCGGGCCCGACGGCGCCACCTGTCTGCGCGCCGGCCGCGGCGAGGAGCTCCTCCTCGGCGACGTCGACCCCAAACTGCTGACGACCTCGCGCCGGATCAACCCGTATCTGCGCGACCGCCGCCCCGGTCTCTACACCTCCCTCGGCTGATCCGTCCGGCCCCTGCCGCACCCGAACCACCCTTTTGAGCACCAAGCAGCAAGGAGTCCGTACCCCATGACGTCCACGGTGCCCACCGCCGTCCATGACGAGCAGGAAACGCGGGCCCAAGAGGCCCTTCCGCCCATCACCATGTTCGGCCCGGACTTCCCCTACGCCTACGACGACTACCTCGCCCACCCCGCGGGCCTGGGCCAGATACCGGCGACCGAGCACGGCGCCGAGGTCGCGGTCGTCGGCGGCGGTCTCTCCGGTGTCGTCGCCGCGTACGAGCTGATGAAGATGGGCCTGCGGCCCGTGGTCTACGAGGCCGACCGGATCGGCGGACGGCTGCGCACCGTCGGCTTCGACGGCTGTGACGACGCGCTGACCGCCGAGATGGGCGCGATGCGCTTCCCGCCGTCCTCCACCGCCCTCCAGCACTACATCGACCTGGTGGGCCTGGAGACCCGGCCGTTCCCCAACCCGCTGGCCCCCGAGACCCCCTCGACCGTGGTCGACCTCAAGGGCGAGTCCCACTACGCCCGCACCATCGACGACCTGCCGCCGGTCTACCGCGAGGTGGCCGACGCCTGGAACGCCTGCCTGGAGGAGGGCGCGGACTTCTCCGACATGAACCGCGCCATCCGCGAGCGGGACGTGCCCCGGATCCGGGAGATCTGGTCGCGGCTGGTCGAGAAGCTGGACAACCAGACCTTCTACGGCTTCCTCTGCGACTCCTCGGCCTTCACCTCCTTCCGCCACCGGGAGATCTTCGGCCAGGTCGGCTTCGGCACCGGCGGCTGGGACACCGACTTCCCCAACTCCATCCTGGAGATCCTGCGCGTCGTCTACACCGAGGCCGACGACCACCACCGCGGCATCGTCGGCGGCAGCCAGCAGCTCCCCCTGCGGCTGTGGGAGCGCGAGCCCGAGAAGATCGTCCACTGGCCCCAGGGCACCTCGCTGGCCTCGCTGCACGAGGGTGCGCCCCGCCCGGCCGTGACCCGGCTGCACCGGGCCGCGGGCGACCGCGTCGTGGTGACGGACGCGGGCGGTGACATCCGCTCGTACCGCGCGGTGGTCTTCACCGCGCAGTCCTGGATGCTGCTCTCCCAGATCGACTGCGATGACTCGCTCTTCCCGATCGACCACTGGACGGCGATCGAGCGCACCCACTACATGGAGTCCAGCAAGCTCTTCGTGCCGGTGGACCGGCCGTTCTGGCTGGACAAGGACGAGGTCACCGGCCGGGACACGATGAGCATGACGCTCACCGACCGGATGACCCGCGGCACCTATCTGCTGGACAACGGCCCGGACCGGCCCGCCGTCATCTGCCTCTCCTACACCTGGTGCGACGACAGCCTCAAGTGGCTGCCGCTGTCGGCGAACGAGCGGATGGAGGTCATGCTGAAGTCGCTGTCGGAGATCTATCCACGCGTCGACATCCGCAAGCACATCATCGGCAGCCCGGTCACCGTGTCCTGGGAGAACGAGCCGTACTTCATGGGCGCGTTCAAGGCCAATCTGCCCGGCCACTACCGCTACCAGCGCCGGCTGTTCACCCACTTCATGCAGGACCGGCTGCCCGCCGACAAGCGCGGCGTCTTCCTCGCGGGCGACGACATCTCCTGGACGGCGGGCTGGGCCGAGGGCGCCGTCCAGACCGCGCTCAACGCGGTGTGGGGCGTCATGCACCAGTTCGGCGGCGGCACCGACCCGAAGAACCCCGGGCCGGGCGATCTGTACGACGAGATCGCGCCCGTCGAGCTCCCCGAGGACTGAGCCGGCCCGGGGCCGCTCGGCACCCGGCCCGGGGGGCCGCTCAGCACGCGGACGGCAGAGGGGTGAGCAGACAGCGCCCGACCAGACCCACGGTGGCGTCGACGCGCTCCGCGAACTCCTCCGCCAACTCCGGCACCGCGCGCAGCCCCCACAGCGCGCGGAACGCCGCCCATGCGGCGTCCCGCGCCTTCTCCAGGCTCCAGGAGCCCACGAGATGGGTGAGCGGATCGGCCACGTCCAGCAGGTCGGGGCCGGGCATCAGCTCCTCCCGGATCCGCTCCTCCATCCCCGTGAGCAGCGCGCCGATCCGGTCGAAGTCGCCCTCCAGGGCGTCCGGTTCGAGGTCCCGGGCGCGGCAGGTGTCCAGCAGCGCGAGCGCCAGGTCATGGCCGATATGGGCGTTGATCCCGGCCAGCGCGAACTGCACCGGGCGGACCCCGGGGTGGCACCGCAGCTGGAACAGCGGCCGCCAGCAGGCGGGCGGCCGCCCGCCCGTGGCCACCGCGTCGACCGCCGCCAGATAGCGCTCGGCGAACCGCACGTCCAGCTCCTCGGTGGCGGACGGGTCGTGGAAGTACCCGTCCGCGAGCCGTCGGCCGACCTCCTCGGTGACCGACAGATACACCCCGTTGAAGACCGCCACCCCGTCCCCGGGCGGCAGCGCCGCGCCGAGCGCGCTCATGCGCGCCACGACGCTTCTCACGGTGCGCGGGGTGAGCCGCGCGGGCGTGGGCATGGGCATCGTCATGGACGCCAGGGTGGCAGGCCGGACGGGCGCGGTCCCGCCGTACGCCGCCGCTTCCCCTGGACGGTCTAACGCCCCGTCAACCGCCGTATCACAGCACACCCGCGTCGCGCGCCGTCCACATCGACGGATACAGCGGCCGCCAGCCCAGCTCGTCGCGCAGCCGGAGGTTGGAGGTGATCCCGAACCAGGGGTCCTCGTCGGTCCGCTCGGTCATGCCCTCGGGCAGCGGTACTCCGCTGATCTGGTAGAGCTCGACCGTGGTCGCCGGGGCGTCGTCCACGATGTTGTACTTGCGGCCCGACACCGAGCCGCCGGCCGTGCCGCCCGGGGCGCGCAGCAGCCGCAGCAGCGCCTGCGTCGCGTCCGCGTGGTGGACCATGGCGAGCCGCTGGTTCCCGGCCCATGCCGCCGCGTGCGGCAGGACGTTCGTCAGATGCGGATCGCCGTCCCCGTAGACGAAGGCCAGGCTGCCGATCCGCAGATCGAGGCCGTGCTCGCGGTGGAGCGCCAGCAGCTCCCGCTCCGCCTCGGCCTTGGAGGCCGGGTACGCGCCCCACAGCAGACCGCCGGGCCTGCTCTCGTCGTCCTCCGTCAGCGGCCGCCCGCGCGGGACGCCGTACGCCAGATTGGTGCTGACCTGGAGGAACCGGCTCGTCCCGGCCTCGACCGCGGCCCGCCCGAGCGCGACCGCCGCGTCCCGGTTGACCGCCCACGCCTCCTCGTCCGGCACCCCGCGGAAGGCCGCCGCGATGTTGACCACCGCGTGCACCCCCTCCATGGCCCTCCGCAGGTCCTTCTCCTCGCGCAGATCGCCGACCATGAGCCGCGCGCCCTGGGCCGCGAAGGGCGCGCCGCGCTCCTCGTCGCGCACCAGCACCCGCACCTCGGTACCGGCCGCGGGCCGCTCCAGCAGCCGCTTGGTGAACCGCCGTCCCACCTGACCGGTCGCACCCGTCACCAGAATCAAGGGCATGAGCATCCGCCTTTCGTCTCGTCGCTCGGCCTCAGCCTGCGGCGGGCGGGGCGGGGCCGGGAGAGACCTCCTCATCCAGGGATCCGCAGACCCTGGATACGGGACGCGGGCGCGGCGACGATGGGAGCGTGCATCGAACGGAACTCGCCGACTTCCTGCGCCGCTGCCGCGCCCGCCTCGGTCCCGCCGACGTGGGGCTGACGCCCGGCTCCCGGCGCCGTACGCCCGGGCTGCGCCGGGAGGAGGTGGCCCAGCTCGCGGGCATGTCCCCGGACTACTACACCCGGCTGGAGCAGGCCCGCGGCCCGCGCCCGTCCCGCCAGATGCTGACCGCGCTGGCCCGGGCGCTGCGGCTCACCGACGACGAACGGGACTACCTCTTCCATCTGGTGGGGGAGGAGCCGCCGCGCGACCGCAGCACCTCGGAGCATGTGCGGCCCGGTCTGCTCAGGGTGCTGGACCGGCTGTACGACACCCCGGCCCAGGTGATCACCGACTGGGGCGAGGTACTGGCGCAGAACGCGATGGCGGCGGCGCTGGTCGGCGACATCATGGCGCGGCCGCCCGGCGACCGCAACATCGTCCGGAGCTTCTTCACCCGGCGCGACGACGCCGACACCCCCGGGATCTTCCCGAGCGAGGAGATCAAAGAGCACGCCCGGCTGCATGTGGCCACCCTCCGGGCCGTGTTCGCCGCCCGCCCCGACGATCCCGGCCCGGCGGGGCTCGTGGCCGAACTGCTCTCGGTGAGCGCGGAGTTCGCGGCGCTGTGGGAGGCCCATGAGGTGGCCGTACGGCACTCCACGGTCAAGCGGTTCACCCACCCGGTGGTGGGGACGATGGAGCTGGACTGCGAGGTCCTGCTGAGCTCGGAACACGCCCAGCGGCTGATCGTCCACACCGCCCGTCCGGGCAGCGAGTCCGCCGAGCGGCTGGAGCTGCTGCGGGTGGTGGGCCTGCAGGACCTCGCCCCGCGAGAGGCGCTTTAGGGCTGCGCCGGCTTCAGGGCTGCGCCGGCCGCTCGTTGTCGTATCCGCTGGTGCCCGCGTCCAGCAGGGGCTCCTGCCGCTTCAGGTGTGCCGGGGCCAGGGCGCGCAGCACGTGGTAGCCGAGCAGCACCACGATCGTGCCCAGCGCGATCCCACCCAGCTCGAAGTTGTGGCCGATCTTCAGGCTGACACCGCCGACGCCGATGATGACGCCCGCCGCGACCGGCACCAGATTGAGCGGATTGCGCAGGTCCACCTTGTTGTGCACCCAGATCTGCGCACCGAGCAGCCCGATCATGCCGTAGAGGATGACGGTGATCCCGCCCAGCACCCCGCCCGGCACCGCCGCCACCACCGCGCCGAACTTCGGGCACAGCCCGAAGAGCAGCGCGAAGCCCGCGGCGGCCCAGTACGCGGCGGTGGAGTACACCCGGGTGGCCGCCATGACCCCGATGTTCTCGGAGTACGTCGTATTGGCCGGGCCGCCGACCGAAGTGGAGATCATGGTCGCCGCGCCGTCCGCGGCGATCGCCGTGCCCAACTGGTCGTCGAGCGGATCGCCGATCATCTCGCCGACCGCCTTCACATGCCCGGCGTTCTCGGCGATCAGCGCGATCACCACCGGCAGCGCCACCAGCACCGCCGACCAGTGGAAGGTGGGCCCGTGCAGGGACGGCAGACCGATCCAGTCCGCCTTGGCCACCCCGGAGAGGTCCAGCCGCCAGTGGTCGGTGACCCGTCCGCTGCCGTCGATGGAGTGGATCTTGCCGAAGACGCGGTCGAAGACCCAGGAGACCGCATAGCCGAAGACCAACCCCAGGAAGATCGCGACACGCGACCAGAAGCCCCGCAGACAGACCACCGCCGCCCCGGTGAGCAGCATCGTCAGCAGCGCGGTCCACTGATCGGCGGGCCAGTACGTACCGGCGGTCACCGGGGCGAGGTTGAACCCGATCAGCATGACCACCGCGCCGGTCACCACCGGCGGCATCGCCGCGTGGATGATCCGGGCGCCGAACGTCCGTACCGCCAGACCGCTCAGCAGCAGCACACCGCCGACCACCAGGATCGCCCCGGTGACGGCGGCGCTGCCGCCGCCCTGCGCCCTGATGGCGGCGGCCACGCCGACGAAGGACAGGCTGCACCCCAGATAGCTGGGGATCCGGCCGCGGGTCGCGAGCAGGAAGAGGACGGTCGCGACCCCGGACATCATGATCGCGAGGTTGGGGTCGAGCCCCATCAGCACCGGGGCGACGAAGCTGGCCCCGAACATGGCCACGACGTGCTGCGCGCCGAGCCCCACCGTCCTCGGCCACGACAGCCGCTCATCCGGCTTGACGACGGCACCGGGGGCGGGGGTGCGCCCATCGCCGTGCAGGGTCCAGCCCACGCCGAGGCCCATGACTGCTCCACTTCATCGCTGCGGGGGATTCGCAGCAATGTTAGTTGGCCGAAAATATGCCTCTTGCAGCTATGTGGGATCGGCTCCCGTGAAGTCATCGGCCAGTGACCGCGCCTCGGCGTAGCTGGGCAGGTCGGCAGCCTGATCGGCTTGGGCGGGGGCGTCGGGGTGGCCGATCGACCAGGCCAGCTCGACGGCATGGTCCAGGGCGGCCCGGAAGAGCAGCGAACCGCAGCTGATCCGCCGCACCCCGAGCTCCGCCAGCCGCTCATAGGTGTGGCGGCCGGGCGTGAAGAGGATGTTCAGCGGGGTCTCGCCGAGGTCCCCGGCCAGCGCGCCGATGTCCTGCTCATCGGTGAGCGCGGGCACGAAGATCCCGTCCGCGCCCGCCCGCACATACGCCTCGATGCGCTCGGCGGTGGTGGCCGGTGAGGGCGGGGTGCCGCCGCCGATCGCGGCGAGCCAGTGGGTGTCGGTCCGGGCGTTCACGAACAGCCGCGGCACCCGCTCCTTGATGGCCTCGATCACCGCGCACTGCCGGGCCAGCGGCGCGAGGGTGCCGTCGGGGCGTCCGTCCTCGATGTTCACGCCGACCACCCCGGCCCGGTCCAGCTCGGCCGCGACCGCGGCGACCTCCTCGGGCCGTTCGCCGAACCCGCCCTCGATGTCGACGGTCACCAGGGCCGGGAGCCGGGCGATGCCCCGGGCGAGGCCGAGGGTTCCGTCGCGGGCGGCGCCGGTCGCGTCGGGCAGCCCGGCCGCCGCGGCCACGCCGAGGCTGGTGGTGCCGATGGCGGGGAAGCCGCGCCGGACGAGGGCGGCGGCGGAGGCGTGGTCCCACGCGTTGGGCAGCAGCAGGGGCCGGTCGCCGTGGTGAAGCCGGCGGAAGGCGGTGTGGCGGTCGGGGGCCGGGCCATCGCTCGTGTCGCTCATATCACCGACCGTACGGCCGGATCCTTTCGGCGCTCGCCGAACGATGGCGGTGTCGAAGCCGGACGATGGCGGTGTCGGAGCCGGCGCCCCGCCCCGGCGGCCCCGCCTCCTCAGGAGAGCGTGGCCCGGGACGTCGACGGGTCGGGGTGCGGGGCGGAACCCGTGGCGTCCGTCCCCGCCGGGGTCCGCAGCACCCCGGCCCCCGCCACCAGCCCCAGCGCCAACGTCGTGACCAGGCAGAACGAGATCGTCAGCGAGGTCAGATCCGCGATCGAGCCCATCGCCGCCGGAGCGATCAGCCCCGAGGTGTAGGTGATCGTGGCGACGCCCGCGATGGCCTGGCTCGGGGCCGGGCCGCTGCGCCCGGCGGCGGCGAAGGCCAGCGGCACCACGATCGCGATGCCCAGGCCGATCAGGCCGAATCCGGTGATGGCGAGAGCGGGCCCGGAGGCGGTGACCACGAGGACGCCCCCGGCGGTGGCGAGGACGCCGCCCGTGCGTACGGTCCGCACCGGCCCGAAGCGGCCCACCACCGCGTCCCCGACGAGCCGGGCGCCGGCCATCGTGCAGGAGAAGGCGGTGGTGCAGGCGGCGGCGACACCGGGGGAGGAATCCAGGACGTCCCGCAGATAGACCGCCGACCAGTCCAGGCTCGCCCCCTCCGCGAAGACCGCGCAGAATCCGACCGCGCCGATGATCAGCGCGGAGCGGGGCGGCAGGGCGAAGCGGGGCGGCGGGTGCTCCTCGGGGGCGCTGCGCAGGTCCAGGACCCAGTGGCAGGCCACCGCGCCGAGCACCGTGAGGACCCCGGCGGCGATGGCGAGATGGAGCCGGGCGTCGGCCTCGGCGTGCGCGGCCACCGTGCCCGCCGCCGAGCCGGTGAGCGCGCCGACGCTCCACATGCCGTGCAGCCCGGACATGATCGAACGGCCGAGGCGGTTCTCGATCTCCACGCCGAGGGCGTTCATCGCGACGTCGGACATCCCGGCGGTCGCGCCGAAGATGAGCAGCGCACCGCACAGCCAGACCAGCCCGGGCGCGAGCGGGGGCATCACCAGCCAGGCGGTCCACAGGGCGAGCAGTCCGCGCAGTGCCGCGCGGGCGCCGAAGCGATGGGTGATCCGCCCGGCCAGGGGCATCGCGATCGAGGCCCCGATGGCGGGGAAGGCGAGCGCGAGGCCGAGTTGACCCGCACTCAGGTCCAGCCGCTCCTGGATCCAGGGGATGCGGGTGGCGAAGTTGCCGGTCACCGCGCCGTGCACGGCGAACACCGCCGCCACGGCGATCCGCGCCCGCCGTACCGGGCGCATCTCGGACGCCCCGGACTCCTTGAGCCTGCCCATACTTGTCGCACCCTCCCCGTAGCGCCGACCCGTGCCCGTACCCGTACCCGTACCCGTACCCGTACCCGTGCTTGTGCCCGTGCTCGTGCTTGCGCCCGGCCTGTGCCCTGGCCCACCGGAAACTATCAGGAAGGCTCCCTGATAGATAGAACTTTTCCCACGGCCTTCTGGAAGGATCCCGGCATGACCTCGACGAGCGTGTCCGTGGCGGGCCGCACCGCCTCTCCGAGTACGGCGCGGGCCATCAACGACCGCCTCGCCCTGCACCTGCTCAAGGACAAGGGGCCGTTGACCGCGGGGGAGCTCAAGTCGCTGACCGGGCTGTCCCGTCCCACCATCGCGGACCTGGTCGAGCGGCTGCGGCAGACCGGTCTTGTGGCGGTCGTGGGGGAGTCGGGGGCGGAGCGCCGGGGGCCCAACGCCCGGGTGTACGGGATCGTCGCCGACAGCGCGCATGTGGCCGGGGTCGACGTCCGTACGGATGCCGTCGCCGTCTGCGTGGCCGATCTGCTGGGCCGGACCGTGGCCGAGGAGTCGCTTCCGGTGGCCCCGGACGTCGATCCGGCGAGCACGGTGGCGGCCGTGGTGGCCCTGGTGGAGCGGGCCGCCGGGCGGGCGGGGGCGGCGCGGCTGCACCACATCGGCATCGGGATGCCCGGTCTCATCGACCCCGCCACCGGGGAGCTCAACTCGCTGGGTGGGCTGCCCTCCTGGCACCGCGAGCTGGCCACCGCGTTGCACGGGGGGCTCGCGGCGCCGGTGCTGCTGGAGAACGAGGTCAATCTCGCGGCCGTCGCCGAACAGCGGCTGGGCGCGGTGCGCGACCGCGACACCTTCGTACTGCTGTGGCTCGGTCACGGCATCGGCGCGGCGGTGGTGCTCGACCGGGTGTTGCGGCGCGGTGCGTCCGGCGGTACCGGGGAGATCGGCTTCCTGCCGGTGCCGGGCACCGCGGGGCTGCCCTCCGCCACCGGCTGCGACGGCGGGTTCCACTCCCTGGTGTGCAGCGCCGCGGTCTGTGAACTCGCCGAGGAACACGGTCTGGAGGCCGTGGCGGGTGGCGCGTGCGGGAAGGGAGCGGAGGGCTCCGGCGCGGCGGAGGCGGTGATCCGCGTGGCCCTGGAGGCGGGGGAGCGGGGCGAGACGTTCCTGGACGCGCTGGCGGCCCGTATCGCGCTGGGTGTCGCCGCGATCTGCGCGGTGCTCGACCCGGGGTGCGCGGTGCTCGGCGGTGAGGTCGGCCGCGCCGGGGGCGAGGGGCTCGCCCGGCGGGTGGAGGAGCATGTGGCCCGGCTGTCGCCGCTGCGGACGCGGGTGCGCGCGGGGATGGTGGGCGGCGGCGGGGTGTTGCGGGGTGCCGTGCTGACGGCGCTGGACGCGACGCAGAACGAGCTGTTCGGCGCTCCGTAGCCCTTCGGGCCGCCGCGTCCGTGGGGTGAGGGCATTCCTGTGCGATCTCTTGTCGTGCCCATGGAGCCGCCTTACCCTGAGCCCGATCTCAATTCTGAATAGCGTTCAGCTATCTGATTGGAGTGCTCAATGGGTGCACCTCCAGCGGGACGCGGGCGGATCGCCCGGGCGATCGTCGCCGCCTCCGCCCTCCTGGCCGTCCTGGCGATCCCCGCAGCCCCCTCCGCGCAGGGCGCCGAGCGCGTCCGGCATTCCGGCCCGGTGCCCCGTACGGTGGTGCTCGACGGGCCCCGACTGTCCCTCACCAAGCTGAAACTGCAGCTCGGAGACCGGAATCTGCGGCGGACCGTACGCGATCTGACCACCCAGGCCGACCAGTGGATGAAGCAGGGTCCCTGGACGGTCACCGACAAGGACCAGGTGCCGCCCAGCGGCGACAAACACGACTACTTCAGCCAGGCCCCCTACTGGTGGCCCAGCCGGCCCAAGACCGAGGACAATCCGTACGGCTGCCCCTACGTTCAGAAGGATGGCCAACGGAACCCCGACGTGGACAAGATGACGGACCGTCCCGAAGTGGGGAAGGTCTTCGAGTCCGCCTACGAGCTCTCGCTGGCCTGGTACTACACCGGTAAGCGGGCCTACGCCGAGCATGCCGCGGACATCCTGCGCACCTGGTTCGTCACCCCGGCGACCCGGATGAACCCGAACCTGAACCACGCGCAGTTCATCCCCTGCAAGTACGACGGCCGCTCGATCGGGATCATCGACTTCTCCCAGGGCTTCACCAGCCTCCTCGACGCCGCCGCGCTCCTGGACACCGGCGCCCCCGGCTGGTCCAAGAGCGATCACGCGGGCTTCCGCACCTGGAACGAGCAGTTCCTGGACTGGCTGGTGAACAGCGACTTCGGCAAGGAGGAGGGCGCCGCCGAGAACAACCACGGCACCTTCTACGACATGCAGGTCGCCGCCATCGCCACCGCCGTGGGGGACCGGGACCGCGCCCGCCAGGTGCTCCGCGACGCCCGCACCAAGCGCATCGACACGCAGATCGCGGCCGACGGCACACAGCCGCAGGAGCTGGAGCGGACCCGGAGCTTCCACTACTCGACCTTCAACCTGGTCGCGTACGCCCGGATGGCCGCCATCGGGAAGCACGTCGGGGTGGACCTGTGGCACTACACCGGGCCCGGTGGCGCGAACCTCTTCAAGGCGGTGGACGTCCTGCTCCCGGCGGCCACCGGCGCCGCGCCCTGGCCGTACCCGGAGCTCGACTTCCGCGCCTACGCGGCGAGCGACATCGTCCACGCGGCGGCCGACGCGGGTGACCGTAAGGCTCGCGCGGCGCTGCCCAAGCTCCAGCCCCCGCCCGGTGGCGACCTGTGGGCCCTGCGGCCGGCGGTGGAACAACTGGACAGCATCGCCCAGGGCTAACGGGCATTTCTCCCCTCCCCGCCCCTTTCCGAACCGGGGGCGGGGCCCCGGGCCCCGCCCGGGAGCGGTCCTCGTGCCGCGGCGCGTGGCCGGGGTCCGGGTGCCGTGCGGGTGGTAGGGGGCCGGGGCGGGCCTGCGGTTGGTGGTTGCGGCGGTCCCCGGCCTGCCGGTGGCGGGAGCGTCTTTCTCCCCGCCCCGCCCCTTCCCGAATCGGGGGCAGGCCCCCGAGCCCCGCTCGAGAGCGGCCTTCATGACGTGGAGCTCCGCCGGGGACCGCGGCGCCCCGTAGGCGGCGGGTGGCGGGAGGTGGGCGTTCACCGGGGCTGGGGGCCTATGAGCCTGGGCCCGGTCGCGTAGCGCTGTCCGGCGCTGTCGCGTCGCTGGAGCAGTAGCAAGGCGAGCTGTCCCGGCCCCCACCGCCTGTTGGGTACCGGGGCCTCGGCCGGGCCCCGCGGGGCGGAGGCCACTCCCGGGCCCGGGCCGGGGGGCTGTTGCGAAAGTGGATCTGCGGACGCGGCCCCGGGGCCGCCGGGGGCCGGGGGCTGGGCCCCCGGTTCGGGAAGGGGCGGGGTGGGGAATCTGCTCCCGGGCCCGGGTGGGGAAACCGCTCCGGACCGGGGTGAGGGATCCGACCTGGACCGGGGTGGGGGATCCGGCCTGGACCGGGGTGGGGGATCCGGCCTGGACCGGGGCGGGGTCTCCTTCGGGGGCGGGTGGGTGAGGGAGGCCACATGGGGGTTGCCTCCCACCTGGGCTGATGGCCATGGCACACTGGGCCCGTACCAGTGACGTCAGCGCACTCCGGGGTCGGTGAAAATCCGAACCGGCGGTTACAGTCCGCGACCCGTCCGCCGCCAGCGGCCGGTTGACCAGGTGAAATTCCTGGACCGACGGTGAAAGTCCGGATGGGAGGCAGTGCGCGGCGGTAGCGACATCACCGGTGCGCCGCCTCGGCGGTCCGCCCTCGCGTACGCGGGACGCGGACTGTTCGCCGAACCGGCGTGCTGGCGGCGGCGTTCCCGCTTCCATGTCATCTCGACAGCCCCGGAGTCCGTGCCCGAAGAGGCAGGAGGACCCGGTGGCCACCGCAGCCGAAGCCCAAGCGATGCGCCATGCCGTCGCGCTCGCCGCCCGCGGCCTCGGCCACACCAGCCCCAACCCCGTCGTCGGCTGCGTCGTCCTCGACGCCGGCGGCCGCGTCGTCGGCGAGGGCTGGCACCAGCGGGCCGGCGGCCCGCACGCCGAGGTCCACGCGCTGCGCGCGGCGGGGGAGCGGGCCCGTGGCGGCACCGCCGTCGTCACCCTCGAACCCTGCGACCACACCGGCCGCACCGGCCCCTGCTCGCAGGCCCTGATCGCCGCCGGGATCGCCCGCGTCCACTACGCCGTCGCCGACCCCACCGCCCAGGCCACGGGCGGCGCCGCGACCCTGGCCGCCGCCGGGGTCGAGGTCGAGGCCGGGCTGCTGGCCGCGGAGGCCGAGGCGGTCAACGAGCCCTGGCTGACCGCGATGCGCCGCGGCCGCCCCTTCGTGCTGTGGAAGTTCGCCGCGACCCTGGACGGCCGCAGCGCCGCCGCCGACGGCACCAGCCGCTGGATCACCTCCGCCGAGTCCCGCGCCGATGTGCACCGGCTGCGCGCGGAGGCCGACGCCGTCGTCGTCGGCTCCGGCACCCTGCGCGCCGACGACCCCCACCTGGCCGTACGGGACCGGGAGGGCGCCACCCAGCCGCTGCGGGTCGTCGTGGACACGGGCGCCACCATCAAATCCGGCGCCCGGGTCCTGGACGACGCCGCGCCCACGCTGATCGCCGTCGCCGAGGACGCGGGCATCGCGCATCTGCCGCGGCGGCCGGGCGTGGAGACCGTAAGGCTGCCGCGCGCGGAAACCGGCCTCCGGATCCCCGCGCTCCTGGCCGAGCTGCACGCCCGCGGGGTGCGCTCCGTCCTGCTGGAGGGCGGGCCCACCCTCGCCGGGGCGTTCCTCGCCGCGGGCGCCGTCGACAAGGTCGTCGGCTATCTCGCCCCCGTCCTGCTCGGCGCGGGCCCCGCCGCCCTCGCCGACGCCGGAATCACCACCATCGCGCAGGCGTTGCGCCTCGAGACGGCCGATGTGACCCGGCTCGGTCCCGATCTGCGGGTCACCGCCGTCCCCGCCGTCCCCGTCCCCGCGGCCCCCGTTCCTGTTCCCGCCGTCCCCACCCCCCTCGCCGAGGAGAACTGAAGTGTTCACCGGAATTGTCGAAGAACTGGGTGAGATCGTCGCCATCGAGCACCTGGGCGACGCGTCCCGCTTCCAGGTGCGCGGCCCCGTCGTCACCGAAGGGGCGAAGCACGGCGACTCCATCGCCGTCAACGGCGTCTGTCTCACCGTCGTCGACATCATCGAGGACGCGGAGGGCACCCGGTTCAGCGCCGACGTCATGGCCGAGACCCTGAACCGCTCCAGTCTCGGCGCGCTCGACATCGGCTCCCGGGTCAACCTGGAGCGCCCGATGGCGCTGGGCGGACGGCTCGGCGGCCACATCGTGCAGGGCCATGTGGACGGCACCGGCGCCATCGTGGAACGCAAGCTCTCCGAGCACTGGGAGATCGTGAAGATCTCACTGCCCGCCGAACTCAGCCGCTATGTCGTCGAGAAGGGCTCCATCACGGTGGACGGCATCAGCCTCACCGTCGTGGACGCGGGCCCCGACTACTTCACCGTCAGCCTCATCCCGACGACCCTCGCGCTCACCACGCTCGGGGTCAAGCAGGCCGGGGACCCGGTCAACCTCGAGGTGGACGTACTCGCCAAATACGTCGAGCGGCTGCTCGGACGGGACAACGGCACGCAGGACAAGGAGGCCACGGCATGAGTGAGGCATACGCGATGACCGACCCGCATCCGAGCGGCCAGGCCGCCTCCCTGCGAGCCGCGCACTGGCCCGACGAACTGGCGCTGGACCCCATCGAGCGCGCCATCGCCGACATCGCCGCGGGCCGCCCCGTGGTCGTCGTGGACGACGAGGACCGGGAGAACGAGGGCGACCTCGTCGCCGCCGCCGAGACGATCAGCCCCGAGACCGTCGCCTTCATGATGAACGAGTGCCGGGGGCTCATCTGCGCGCCCATGGAGGCCGCCGACCTCGACCGGCTGCGGCTTCCGCAGATGGTCGAGGAGAACACCGAGTCCATGCGGACCGCCTTCACCGTCTCGGTCGACGCCACCGCCGAACACGGCGTCAGCACCGGTATCTCCGCCGCCGACCGGGCCACCACCCTGCGGCTGCTGGCCGACCCGGAGACCACCCCCGGCGACCTCGTCCGCCCCGGCCACATCTTCCCGTTGCGCGCCCGCCCGGGCGGGGTGCTCGAGCGCGACGGCCACACCGAGGCCGGAGTCGACCTCGCCCGGCTGGCCGGACTGCGCCCGGCGGCCGTGATCTGCGAGATCGCGGGGGAGGACGGTGCCATGCTGCGCCTGCCCGACCTGGTCGCCTTCGCCCACAAGCACGACCTGGCGATCGTCTCCATCGCCGATCTGATCGCCTACCGCAAGCCCGCCGAGCCGCCCGTGCGGCGCGAGGCCGAGACCCGGCTGCCCACCGCCTTCGGCGACTTCCGGGCGTACGGCTACCGCGCGGCCGACGGCGTCGAGCACATCGCGCTGGTCCAGGGCGACATCCGGGACGGCGAGGACGTGCTGGTCCGCGTCCACTCCGAATGCCTCACCGGCGATGTCTTCCACTCGCTGCGCTGCGACTGCGGCCCCCAGTTGCACGCCGCGCTGGAGCGGGTCACCGCCGAGGGCCGGGGCATCGTCCTGTACCTGCGCGGCCACGAGGGGCGCGGGATCGGTCTGCTGTCCAAGCTGCGCGCGTACGAGCTCCAGGAGCTGGGCCGGGACACCCTGGACGCCAATCTGGAGCTCGGCCTGCCCGCCGACGCGCGGGACTACGCCGCCGGCGCGGAGATCCTCGCCGACCTCGGCGTGCGCTCGCTGCGGCTGATGACCAACAACCCCGAGAAGACCACGGCGCTGGTCCGGCACGGGCTGCGGGTCACCGGCCGGGAGCCGATGCCCGTCCAGGCCGGGGAGCACAACCTCCGCTACCTCCGCACCAAGCGGGACCGGATGGGGCATGACCTGCCCTGGCTGGACGGCGACCGCGCCGAGCCCATATCGGCCTGCGGCAACCAGTAGCCACACAGATCCAGTAGCCGCACAGAACCAATAGCCACACCAACGCACATCCACGCACCACCACAGAAACACCGAGGAGAGACGTGAGCGGTAAGGGCGCCCCCGAACTGTCCGTGAAGAACTGCGGGGACCTGCGCGTCGCCGTCATCGCCGCACAGTGGCACGAGAAGGTGATGGACGGGCTGCTCGACGGCGCCCTGCGCGCGCTGGGCGAGCTCGGCATCGACGAGCCCACCGTGCTGCGGGTGCCGGGCAGCTTCGAACTGCCGGTCGTCGCCAAGGTGCTCGCGGGCCGCGGCTATGACGCGATCGTCGCCCTGGGCGTCGTCATCCGCGGCGGCACTCCGCACTTCGACTACGTGTGCCAGGGTGTCACCCAGGGGCTGACCCAGGTCAGCGTGGACACCGGCGTGCCCATCGGCTTCGGCGTGCTGACCTGCGATACCGAGGAGCAGGCCCTGGACCGGGCCGGGCTCGCGGGCTCCAGCGAGGACAAGGGCCACGAGGCGGTCACCACGGCCGTCGCCACCGCCACCACCCTGCGCTCGGTCGCCGAACCCTGGCGCTGAAGGGCGTCGCACGACCCAAGTAGGATGACGGACACGATGCCCAAGAAGACGTTCGAGGAGCTCTTCGCCGAGCTCCAGCAGAAGGCCGCCACGGCCGACCCCGCCACGTCCCGCACCGCCGAGCTGGTCCACTCCGGTGTGCACGCCATCGGCAAGAAGGTCGTGGAGGAGGCCGCCGAGGTGTGGATGGCCGCCGAGTACGAAAGCGACGAGGCGACCGCCGAGGAGATCTCCCAGCTCCTGTACCACCTTCAGGTGATGATGGTCGCCAAGGGGCTGACCCTCGACGACGTCTACGCCCACCTCTGAACACCCCCGCCAACACCCTCACCCTCGCTACCGAGCCGGCCGAGCTACCGAGCTACCGAAGGAAAGAGCACTCATGCTGCGCATCGCCGTCCCCAACAAGGGTTCACTGTCCGAGCCTGCGTCGGCGATGCTCCATGAGGCGGGCTACCGGCAGCGCAAGGACCGCAAGGAGCTGGTCCTGGTCGACGCGGAGAACGAGGTGGAGTTCTTCTTCCTCCGCCCCCGCGACATCGCCGTCTACGTGGGCTCCGGCCGGCTCGACATCGGCATCACCGGCCGCGATCTGCTGCTGGACTCCGGCTCCCAGGCCGAGGAGATCATGCAGCTCGGCTTCGCCGGGTCGACCTTCCGCTACGCCACCCGTCCCGGCACGGCCAAGGACGTCAGCGAGTTCGGCGGGATGACCGTGGCCACCTCCTTCGCCGGACTGGTCACCAAGCACCTCGCCGACAACGGCGTGGACGCCGCCGTGGTCCACCTCGACGGCGCCGTCGAGACCGCCATCCAGCTCGGTGTCGCCGAGGTCATCGCGGATGTGGTCGAGACCGGCACCACCCTGCGCAACGCCGGGCTGGAGATCATCGGCGAGCCCATCCTGGAGTCCGAGGCGGTCGTCATCCGCCGCACCGGCGACCCCAGCGACGACCCCAAGGTCCAGCAGTTCCTCCGCCGGATGCAGGGCGTCCTGGTGGCCCGGCGCTACGTGATGATGGACTACGACATCCGGGTGGAGCAGGTGGAGCGCGCCGTGGCGCTCACCCCGGGCCTGGAGTCGCCCACCGTCTCCCCGCTGCACCACGAGGGCTGGGTCGCGGTCCGCTCGATGGTCCCCGCCAAGGACGCCCAGCGGATCATGGACGAGCTCTACGACCTGGGGGCACGGGCCATCCTCACCACCGGCATCCACGCCTGCCGCCTCTGACGGCCCGCCCCGCCCCCGCCCCGTTCCCTCCCATCCGAGAGGCCGACCACGTGTCCGCCGCCGCGCCCACCCCCGCCCTGCCCGTCACCTTCCGGCCGACCAGGACCCGGGCCGTCCTGATGACCGTCGGCGTGGCCGTGCTGGTCGTCCTCACGGCCGTCGCCCTGCTGCTCGAGCGGCTGGGGCCGGGGGAGCGGGCCAGCTTCATCCTCACCGGACTGCTCTTCTTCGGGGGGCTGATGCTGCTCAGCCGCCCCAAGGTGGTGGCCGAGGAGGGCGGTGTGACGGTGGTCAACCTCACCACCAAACGCCGGCTGGAGTGGGCGGAGGTGCTCCGGGTCAATCTGCGCCCCGGTGACCCCTGGGTCTATCTGGACCTCGCCGACGGCACCAGCCTGCCCGCGATGGGCATCCAGCCGGGCATCGCCAAGGCGCACGCCATCAGCGACGCGCGGGCCCTGCGCGCCCTCGCCGAGCGGCACGGGACGGGCCGTGCCGCGGACTGAGCCATCCGGCAGGACCGCCCGGCCCTGGGGCCCTTCTGACGGATCTCCGCGGCGTTGAGCAGCCCCTTCACGTCCGCTTCCGCCCTCTGCCGGGCGGGCCCCGCGAACCGGCCGACGAGCGGATCGGCACTCCAACGGCGTGAGGGACCTGCCCGTCATGCCCCATCCTTGATTACTCTGTTGCCGGGGCCGAACGGTGCCCCGCCCCGCCTCTCCAGCGCGCACGCCCGCGTGCGCCCCCGGCGGGCTCCCCTGCGACCCGAGGAGTGACTCCCTCAGCAGATGGACGGATCGTCCTGTAGTACCTGCGCCGCCGCCGGCCACGAGGCGGCGGCATGAGCATCACCCTGTCCCTCCTGCTGCTGTCCGCGGCACTCGTCCTGATCCTCGCCAACGGCTTCTTCGTGGCCGCCGAATTCGGCCTGGTCACCGTCGAGCGGCCGGACGCCGAGCGAGCCGCCGACGAGGGCGACAAGCGCGCCCGTACCGTCGTCGAGGCGCTGCGCGAGCTGTCCTTCCAGCTCTCCGGCACCCAACTCGGCATCACCATCACCTCGCTGATCGTCGGCATGCTCGCCGAGCCCGCGCTCGGCCACCTGCTGACCGCGCCGCTGGAGGCGGTCGGACTGCCGCACGGCGCCGTCTCCGGTGTCGCCATCGTGCTCGGCATGCTGCTGGCCTCCGCGGTCCAGATGGTCATCGGCGAGCTGGTGCCCAAGAACTGGGCGGTCTCCCGGCCGCTGCAGGTCGCCCGCTTCGTCGCGGGCCCGCAGTACGCCTTCGCCCGCTTCTTCCGGCCCGTCATCGCCCTGCTCAACACCGTGGCCAACCGGCTGGTGCGGGCGCTGGGCGTGGAGCCCACCGAGGAGCTGGCCTCCGCCCGCACCCCCGGTGAGCTGGTCTCGCTCGCCCGCCACTCGGCGCGGGCCGGCGCGATCGAGCAGGACACGGCCGATCTGTTCGTCCGCACCCTCTCGCTGGGCGAGCTGACCGCTCAGCACGTGATGACCCCGCGGGTGCGGGTCAGCGCACTGCACTCCACGGCGACCGCCGTGGATGTGCTCAATCTCACCCGGGCCACCGGGCTGTCCCGCTTCCCCGTCTACCGCGACCGGCTGGACGAGGTCATCGGGATGGTGCACCTCAAGGACGCCCTCGCGGTGCCGTCCGACGACCGGCTGCGCACACCCGTCAGCCGGATCGCCCAGCCCCCGCTGCTGGTCCCCGAGACGCTGCCGGTCCAGCCGCTGCTGGAGCGGCTGCGCAGTGAGCAGCCGATAGCCGTGGTCGTCGACGAGTACGGCGGCACGGCCGGTGTGGTCACCCTCGAGGACATCGTCGAGGAGCTGGTCGGCGAGGTGCGCGACGAGCACGACGACGAGGCCGCGGAGACCCCCGACCTGGTGCAGACCCTCACCGAGGACGGCCGCACCGTATGGGACGCCGACGGCGGCTGCCGCGTCGACACCCTGCGCCGGATCGGCCTCGACGCGCCCGACGGCCCGTACGAGACCGTGGCCGGGCTGGTGGCCGATCTGCTGGCGCGGATCCCCGCCCCCGGCGACATCGCCGAGCTGCCCGGCTGGAAGCTGGCCGTCCGGCAGGTCGGCCACCACCGGGCGGAACTGGTGCGCATCGTCCGCACGAAGCCGGGTACGCCGCCTGTGCAGATGACCGCCCATGCCGCGGCCGGGGAGGGGAACGGACGATGAGCCTGGTACAGCTTCTCTTCGCCGCCCTGCTGGTCCTGGCCAACGGCTTCTTCGTGGGCGCCGAGTTCGCCCTGGTCTCGGTGCGCCGCAGCCAGATCGAGCCGCGCGCGGCCGAGGGCTCCGGACGCGCCCGTACGGTGCTGACGGGCCTGGAGAACCTGCCGCAGATGATGGCGGCCGCGCAGTTCGGCATCACCGTCTGCTCGCTGACCCTCGGCGCGGTCGCCGAGCCGACCGTCGCCCAGCTGCTGGAGCCGGTCTTCCACGCCGTCCACCTGCCCGAGCAACTGATCCACCCGCTCGGCTACGCCATCGCGCTCGCCCTGGTGGTCTTCCTCCATCTGGTCATCGGCGAGATGGTGCCGAAGAACCTGGCCATGGCGGCGCCGGACAAGACCGCGCTGTGGCTCGGCCCCGGGCTGGTCGCCTTCGCGCGGCTGTGCCGGCCGGTCACCGCGCTGCTGGGGGCGTGCGCCCGGCTGGTGCTGCGGCTGTTCCGGGTGGAGCCCAAGGACGAGATCGAGGCCGTCTTCACCAGCGAGCAGCTGACCCATCTGGTGGAGGACTCCCGGCAGGCCGGGCTGCTCGACCCCGGGGAGCAGGAGCGGCTCGCGGACGCCCTGGAGCTGGGCAGCCGCCCGGTCACCGATGTCCTCCTGGACCCGGCGGGCCTGGTCACCGTGGATCCCTCGGTCACCCCCCGGCAGATCGAGGAGCTGACCGTGCGCACCGGCTACTCGCGCTTTCCGGTGCGCGGCCCCGGCGGCGCCTTCATGGGCTATCTGCATGTGAAGGACGTCCTGGAGCTGGAGTTCCCGGAGCGGGCCGTGCCGCAGCGGGTCTGGCACCCGATCGAGACGCTCCGGGCGGAGCTGCCGCTGGACGACGCCCTCACCGCGATGCGCCGGGCCGCCTCCCATCTGGCGGCCGTCGCCGACGCGTCGGGCGCGGTGCTGGGGCTGGTCGCCCTGGAGGACGTCCTGGAGAAGCTGGTCGGCGAGGTCCACGACCCCGCCCACCGGGGCGGGAGCCGGGACCGGGTGGCCGAGCCCAGGGGCGAGGCGGCGCCCTCGCTCTCCGAGGAGGAGCGGGCGATGGTCGGCTGACCGGCGGTTGCGCCTGCGGCGGGCCTTCCCCTACCCGCCCCTTCCCACAACCGGGGCTCCGCCCCGGACCCCGCTCCTCAATCTCCCCCAGCTACCGCTGGGAGGTGCCCCCTGGAGGGGCTGCTTTTCAGCCCGTCCGGCGATTGAGGACACGCCCGAAGGGCGTCCGGGGTCCAGGGGCAGAGGCCCATGGTTCGGGAAGGGGCGGGTAGGGGAAAGGCCCGCCGCAGGCGCGCGCTATCCCAGGGGCGGGTCCTGCGGGTCGCGGTACATGGGACCGCGGCCCGACAGGACCTCCCCGTACGCCTGCATCAGATCCGGCAGCCGCAGCGTGGCGAGGTCATCGCGGGTCGGGGTCCCGCTCCAGCCGGAGAGCCGCAGATCCCGGTAGGCGCAGCTCTTCTCGTACAGCGTGCGCAGGAACCGGCCGTTCCCCAGCTCGTCGATCCAGCCCTGGTCCACCACGTGGCCGCTGATGCTGCGCAGCTCCTCCACCGCCTCCTCGTCCCACACGTCCCCGTTCTCCGCCGCCAGCACCTCACCGATCCGGGTGAGCTCCAGCGGGCGGTAGCTGGGGAAGTCGACCCGGGTGGTGAAGCGCGAGCCGAGACCGGGGTTGGCGGCCAGCAGCCGGTCCATGCCCTCGGGGTAGCCGGCGAGGATCACCACCAGCCGGTCGCGGTTGTCCTCGGCCCGCTTGAGCAGCACCTGAAGCGCCTCGTCGCCGTACGCGTCGCCCTTGCTGTAGCCCGAGTTGGACAGGCTGTACGCCTCGTCGACGAAGAGCACCCCGCCGAGCGCCGAGTCGATCAGCTCATTGGCCTTCACCGCCGTCTGGCCCAGATACTCGCCGACCAGGTCGGCGCGTCCGGCCTCCACCAGATGGTCGCCGCCGAGCAGCCCGAGGGCGTAGAAGACCCGGCCGAGGATGCGGGCCACGGTGGTCTTGCCGGTGCCGGAGGGCCCGGAGAAGACGAAGTGCCGCTTGGGCGGCTGGACCGGCAGCCCCTGCCCGGCGCGCAGCCGCGCCATGTGGAGCTGCGCCGACAGCGCCCGGACCTGCCGCTTGACCGGCTCCAGGCCGACCATGCGCTCCAGTTCCTGGAGTGCGCTCTCCAGCAGCACCGGATCGGAGGGGCCGGGCTGGGAGGGCAGTCCGGCCCGGTCGCGCGTGCCGCCCGCGCCCATCACGGCGGGGCCCATCAGCGGCGGACCCTCGGGGCCCTCGCCCGCGGCGCGTGGATCGCGGCCGTCGGACAGCGTGTCGGCGGGGTCGGTGGCGGTGGCGTCCCGGCCGTCCGTGGCGTCCTGGCCACCGGCCCCGGCCAGCGAGACGGCGGCCAGGTCCGCGGGCTCGTCCAGCCCGTCGGACTCGGCTATCGCCGCCAGCCGCGCCGAGGTGTCCATGAAGGTGGAGTCGATGCGGTGCACCGCGCGGTAGAGGGGGAGCGCGGCGGCGCTGCGCCCGGTGCCCTCATGGGCGCGGGCGAGCCAGTAGCGCAGCTCCTTGCGCTGGGGCTGTTCGCTGCGACAGCGCATTAAGGCGGCGGCGAGCAGCGGTTCGGCCTGGCTGTACATCTCCAGCCGGACCCGCGCCATCCCCGCGAACAGACCGGCCTCGATGCCCAGGAACGGATCGTCCAGCAGCGGCTCGGTGTGGCGCACCAGCTGCTCCCAGTCCTTGACCAGATAGGCGCGGCAGGCGTGCAGGAAGCGGGCCTGCGGATCGGCCTCCACCGGAGGGCAGCCGGCCAGCGCCCGGTCCAGCTCGGGCACATGGCGGCCGTCGAGCCAGTGGGAGGCGTGGGCGAGCAGCAGGTCCCGGCTGGTCTCCAGCACCGGCTGGACCCACCAGCCGAGCCAGTACCAGGAGTTGAGGGTGCGGCGGTGCCGGGCGCGCTGCTCGCCGAAGCGGTCGCGGTGCCGGTACATCCGCAGCAGCGCCGCCGCCGTGTCGGCCCGCAGCGCGTGCAGTCCGAGCCAGGCGTCGGCCATTCCCGGATCGAGCCGGGTGGCGGCCCGGAACTCCTCCTCGGCCTGTGCGTACGCGCCCATCGTGTAGGCATCGACGGCTCGCAGCCAGGCGAGGTCGGCCGGGGCGTGCGAACCCTGCGTGCCGAAATCCATCACGTCCCCCACAACCCCTGCCCCCGTGGATGCCGCAGGGGCGACTGCCCCTTTCGCATCGTACCTGCGCAACTCGCATGGGCCGAGGGTGCCGCACTGTTGTTCGTCGCAATCACACAAGGCCGGGCGGGTGTGCGCGGGGGCGTGTAAGGGGCGCACGAAGTCCGGGGCGGGTCGTCACCCAGAGTGAGGAAGCGGCCGCGCAAAGCAGCGGAAAACCGGCGCCAGACAGGACGAAGCCCCCGATCACGGGGGAACAACCGGGGGCTTCGCGTTGTGGGACGACTCGTACGAGTCGCACATTGAGAACGTAAGACCTGTATGGGCCCCAGGTCAAGCCGAGTTGGAGTACGCGTCATGCCTCGGGCGGCGGCGTCCGGTCCGGTCGGGGGAACCGGCTCACGCTGTGTGAGGCCAGGGGGTGTTTCCGTCGGTCGTCGCAGGTCCCGGTAGCACCTCATACCCCTCCTTCCGCTGCTGTACCAAGGCTCCCGCGTACGGACGGGACGGGTCGGCGGCGAAATGCGCACGCTCGGCGAGCAGCCACCCGTCCCAGAATGCGGACATCCCCGGACCGTCCCGTAGCTGTCCGCGCAGCCAGGAGTCCCGCTCCGGCAGATCCATCCACAACAGCTGCGCCAGTCGCGGGCGCATCGCGCGGCGGCCGCTGCCCACCCCCTCCAGCAGCACGACCGGCGCGGGGTCGAGCCGCCGCCGGGCGGTGGCGAAGCGGCGCTCCACCCAGTCGTACGGGGCGTAAGCCGCGGCCGCGCCCCGGGCGAGCGGGGCGAGGACGTGGGTGTGCAGCCGCCCGGCCCAGCCGAAGAGCTCCTCATGGGTGGCGAAGTCGTCCGTGTGCAGTACGGGCGCACCGCCGAGCGCATCGGCCAGATGCCCGGCGAAAGTGGTCTTCCCCGAGCCCGCGTGGCCGTCCACCGCGACCAGCCGGACCGGCCCGCAGGACGGCGGCAGCGCGCGCAGGCGCCGCGCCAGCGCGTCCAGGCTGCCAACCGGTCGGTAAGTTCGCATCGGGGACCACCATACGGCCCTTCGGGCTCGTTCACTCCATTGGTTCACACCAATATTGATGGTGCGGGTGCTGGGGGAATCACTGGCCTGAGACCACTCGCAGCGGCCATAGTTG
This sequence comes from Streptomyces yongxingensis, assembly GCF_055597465.1. NCBI lineage: Bacteria > Bacillati > Actinomycetota > Actinomycetes > Kitasatosporales > Streptomycetaceae > Streptomyces > Streptomyces yongxingensis. The sequence goes on along the minus strand of NZ_CM145717.1, from coordinate 2,488,476 downwards.
TGCGACTGTCGCGCACCCGCCGCCCATTGGACAGCACGACGACTGGGGGAACCCCGCATGACCAGATCTGGATCCACGCCCCGCCGCTCCGTGCTCGCCGCCGCCCTCGGCGTCGCGGGCGCCGCCGCCGTCACCACGACAGCCGCCGCGGCCGCCGGAACGGCCCGCCCCTCCGCGACAGGGACCTCGGGGACCCCCGGGGCCGCGGCCCCGGCGGGCTCGAAGGCCAAGCGGATCGCGGAGTACCACGGCTGGACCAGCCACGCCGACTGGCTGGCCGGTGCCGCCAAGGGCGTCCGGGCCGAGGCCGGCGCCCGCCCCGGCATCGTCATCTCCCGCCCGCTCGGCAGCGTGGACTACACCGATCCGCACACCGGCACCAAGGCCGCCTGGGAGTACGCCACCTGGACCTCCCCGGTGCGCACCCTCTCCGTGCCCGCGACCGAGGCCATCGTCTCCTGGAACGCCCACACCCCGGCCGGCACCTGGATCCAGATCGAGCTCAAGGGCACGTACACCGACGGCTCCGCGACCCCCTGGTACGTGATGGGCCGCTGGGCCTCCGACGACGGCGCCTCCTCCATCCGGCGCACCTCGGTGGACGACCAGAGCGACGACAAGAGCTCGGTGTGGACCGACACCTTCTCCATCGACGACCCGGCGAGCGGGCTGCGGCTCGCGACGTACCAGGTGCGGCTCACCCTCCACCGCAAGCCCGGCACCACGCTCACCCCCACGGTGTGGCGGGTCGGCGCGATGGGCTCGGACGTCCCCGACCGGTTCGAGGTGCCCGCCTCCACGCCGAGCCTGCCCAAGGGGCGCGAACTCGTCGTACCGCGCTACTCGCAGGAGATCCACAAGGGCCAGTACCCGGAGTACGACAACGGCGGCGAGGCGTGGTGCAGCCCCACCTCCTCGCAGATGATCATCGAGTACTGGGGCCGCAAGCCCTCCGCGAAGGACCTGGCCTGGGTCAACCCGGACTACGCCGATCCGCAGGTCTGCCACGCCGCCCGGTCCACCTTCGACTACCAGTACGAGGGCTGCGGCAACTGGCCGTTCAACGCCGCCTACGCCGCCACCTACCGCGATCTCCAGGGCGTGGTCACCCGGCTCGGCTCGCTCACCGACGCCGAGAAGCTGATCGAGGTCGGCATTCCGCTGATCACCTCGCAGTCCTTCCTCACGACGGAGCTGGACGGCGCGGGGTACGGCACCTCGGGCCATCTGATGACCGTCATCGGCTTCACGGCGGACGGCGACGTCATCGCCAACGACCCGGCCTCGCCCAGCAACGAGGCGGTCCGCCACGTCTACAAGCGGCGGCAGTGGGAGAACATCTGGCTGCGGACGAAGCGGTACAACGCCGACGGCAAGGTGGTCTCGGGCACCGGCGGCGTCTGCTACCTCTACTTCCCGGCCGAGCTTTCTGCAGCTCAGAGGGCTGCATTGGCTAGTGTGGGAGTCCGCTGACGCACATCGAGGGCCCCGGCCGCAAAGCGACTGGGGCCCTCGAACCTTCTTGATCCGTATCTCTGGGGAGCAACTGGGGAGATCTTTTAGGAAGTCGCCTTCAACCAGGCGTCCATAGCGTCCCGGCCACGACCATCCGCTTCCGGCATCATGTGGGCGTAGATCCGAAGCGTGATCGACGCGTCCTCATGGCCCAGCCAGTTCGAGACTGACACGATCGACTCCCGGGCGTCCAGCCACACCGACGCCGCTGTATGGCGCAGGGCATGGAAGCCCTCCTCCCGGGCCTCCGTGTACTTCCACGCGGCCCGCTGATCCTTCCCCTGGCGGACCTGGACTGGCGGCGGGATGACCCCTGCAGCAGCCAGTGCAGGCTTCCAGTCGCGAAGGTTGAACGAGTCTCGGCGCAGAGCTCCGCCCTGCGACCCGGTCACGATCAACTCGAATGTCTGCGGTGCCCGCTCCTTCTCCTCCCGCTCCGTCTCCGGGGGCCGCGGGTCCTTCCACGGCAGAGTGACCTTCTTGGCGGGAAACTCATCCAGGTGCGCCCGTAGCCGGGCCAGCAACTCAGGCGGAGCCGGCGCGGTGCGGGTCTTGCCACCTTTGGGTAGAGCAAAGACCAGCTTCGCCCCCACCTTCTTCACCTGTCGCCGCACATGGATGATCTGCTTGGCCTCGTCGATGTCCTCAACGGCCAGCCCAAACACCTCGGACTGGCGCAAGCCCGCGCTGACCCCGATGTCGACCATGATGCGAAAGCGAGGCTTCAGTCCCTCGCGCACGGCGGCAACACGCTCACGGTCCCAGGCGCGGGCTTTCCTCGGGGGCCGCGTCGGAAGTTTGATGCTCTTCGATGTCCTGCAGTAGTTCTTCGTGATCCGCTCGTCGTCAACGGCTGACTGCAGGATCGATGAAAGGTAGCCCCACGCCTCGTGGATGGTGCCAGGCCCGATAGTGGACTCAAGCTGCTTCAACAGGGCGCGGAGCTGCGGGGTTTTGATGTTGTTGAGCGGCAGTCCCCCCAGGTGCGGCAGCAGATGAGTCCAGACCCGGCCCTTGATGGTGTTGAGGGTCGCCGGGTCGCCGCTCTTGCTCGGCCACCACTCGTCTTCGACGTAGGCGCGGAAGAGGATCAAGCCGCGCCGCGAGTCGATGAACTCGCCAGTCTTCGACTCGTGCTCGGCCTTGGCCTTCCAGGCGTCCGCATCGGCCTTGCGGTCGAATGATCGGGCGCGGACGCCTGGGATGCCGGTGACCTTGTATCGCTTGCCCTGGCCGTGCCGGGCGGTCTTCTCGCGGGTGGGCTTCCTCGTGACCGGGTCGACGGGGCCTTTACGGAACCAGCGGTCCTCGATGTATCCGGGCATCGAACTCCCTCAACTCCGGCGAGTGCATCGACACGATCTCGCCCCTCCATAGCTGGAACCACTGTCCCCCAGCCAGGAGCTGCTGAACAGCAGAGTTGAGCCCCGCCACACCTTGAGGCTGGAAGAGTCCCCTGCAGAGTTTGAAGCGGATGCTCCCGCGTCGTTCCTCGGCCTCGACTGGCTGCTCCCATGTGCAGTCGTCGCTGTAGATGTACCGGACGTCGATCATCTGCACCCCCTTGAAGCGCAGGGGTATGGGGGTCCCCCTGAGACAGATGTGCTTGGGTCCGGAAACTTACCCCTGACGTGTGGCGTGCGACAACACTCTGTAGACGATTCGTCGTAGATGGTAAACGGGGGCTACTCTTCGTCGGCTTGATCGGCGGCCTCGAGCATCCTTCGCCACCGCTTCCTCTCGCGGGGATCCATGCCCGCCAGGTGGGCGACGATTACGCGCACGTCGTCGTCATAGCCGCTGAGCTCGGTTGCCTGGTAGTTGAGGAATTGGATGGCGGCGGCGCGCTGGATGACGGCCACGGGCTTCCGTAGGGCAGCGGCGATTCCCTCTAGCCGGTCGGGTGACGGGGCGGTTGCGACGGCGTTCGTGGCCAGCTTCTGCAGGTATGGCTTGGAGACCAGGTAGCCGGCGGCTGCGGAGCGGTCGGCCATCTCTTGGTAGGAGAGACCCATGTAGTTGGCGTCGCGGATGAGGCGGCTGAGGTTGTCGCGGTCCATGTCGCGTGCGGCCTCGGGAAGTGGGTCGTGGCCGGTGTTGCCGTGGCCGAGGTCGGGGGCCGGAGCCTCCATGGGGGGTGTCCCTTCCGTCTCTTCCATATCAGTCGTCTCTCGTTTGGTTCGACCTGGTGCAAGGAAATCGCAGGCCAGGCCGTACAACCATTCCCCGTCGCAGACGAATCGTCTACAGATCGAGACTAGTAGGCAAGCTACTTCGCGGAAACTTCACATCCAGCCGTTCGGATCCATAGACGAATCGTCTCCAGTCTGCTTCACTGTTCTCAAGCGAAGACAGAACGTCCCAATGGAGATCCATTGAGTGCCCGCTACAAGCTGCGAAGCAAGGGGGTGCTGCAGCACTGCATGCAGCACCCGGGTCGCGGCACCCCGTTCACCGTCAGATCCCTCGCTGCCGCCATAGGTCTGACCCACCACTCGCTGGTGGGCCACCTGCACAGCGGCGAGCGGGATGAGTGTGATCGGGATGTCGCCCACGCCATCGCGGGGGCCGTCGGTGTCGCGGTGCTCGTGCTTTTCGCGCCTCCGGCGTCTCCAGATCCGACCGAACCGTCTACAGAACGGCAACCCCCATCCAAGGAAGGGTCCCTGTGACTATCACGCCGAAGAAGGCTCCGCCCGGATGCCTCTGGCTCGCTGACGCCGCCGAATACCTCGGTTACGACATCACCACCCTGCGTAAGTGGCGACTCAAGAAGAAGGGGCCGGCCAGCTTCAAGGCTGGCGGAAAGGTGGCCTACCGCATCGCGGTCCTGGATGCCTGGCTTGCCGAGCAGGAGGCGTCGGACCCTCACAGCAACCCGGCTCTGGACCCGGCGAATGCCCCGGTCGAGCCGCGCCTCGTCACCGCCGCCTAGCGGCTTTGCGGCCGACGCCGGGGGCCTAGACCCGACGCCGGCCTAGATCCACCTCACCACCATCCCTGGAGAGAGAGGCTTCACATGCCTTCCATCATCCCATCCGCATCACGCCGCAAGCGGCGCCCCACCCCCGTGGTTCAGACCCGGGCCTTCAAGGAGCTTGTCGAGGCGATCGACACACGCATCCCGTCCGAGGTAGCGGTCGAGCTGCTCGCGAACTTTCGCGATGTCATCCGTGCCGAGCTCCTGGACGAGCTCAAGGGCGGTGCGTCATGAGCGACGTCTTCGAGGAGCTGACCACCAGTCTCCGCCGTGTCTCCCCTCTGGCCGCCATGTTCGATGCGGCGGAGGACACGCTGCTGACGGACCGCCCGGAGGGTTTCACCCCGGAGGACATCGGCCAGTTGGCGTGGGACTCGCTGCCGGAGTGCGAGCGCGGCGACGCGTGGAACGAGTTCAAGTACACGTACTGGGCTGCCCGGCAGAACGACCGTGATGCCCGGCTCCGCTATGAGCGGGAGCAGAAGGCTCGCACCGCACTGGCGACGGCTCTGGATGAGCGTGAGATGGCGCTGGTGCTGGGCAACGAGGTGCCGCCGTCGCTGGAGGCGGCGATCGCCCGCCTCACCCGCCTTCTGGGCGAGCGTGACGCCGAGCTGGAGCTGATGCGTGGCCGGGCTGAGGCGGCAGGCGAGTACTACCGTCGCGCCGCCGAGGCCGAGAAGCGCGTCGCCAAGCTGGAGGCTGCCGCTTCTGCCGGATTGAAGTCGTTGTCGTCGTTCATCTTCGACACCACTGACCCCGGCGTGGAGGCCCTCGGCGCCCAGTGGCTGCTTCAGCAGACCATGCCGCAGGTGGACGATCCGTTCGCCGAGCCGAACCGGTACCGCGACGAGATTCTGCGGCAGGCGGCGAAGCAGCAGCGCGACTTCATCCTCTCGGACGACTACGCGTGCGAGCACTGGGAGTCGGCGATGGACGTCGCCGACCTGATCGACCCGGACGAGCAGACCGCCACTTCCGAGGGCGGTGCGTGATGGCCACGACGACGCCCCGCCCGATTGCCGCCCTGGATGCGCCTGCCGACCTGGTGGCGGCTGAGGTGCCGCTGCGGAAGGCGATCGCCCGCGAGACCGAGCTGCACAACGACTACGAGGTGTCGGCCCTGTCGCTGGCCCTCTACCTGGCTGGGCACCCCGAGTGCTGCGCCACAGCCGCCGACTATCCCGGATGGACCCCCGGAGGTGCCCGATGAAGTGCAGCGAACCGTACCCCGACGGCTCCTACGAGGAGTGTCAGCGCGACCTCGGCCACGCCGGTCAGCACGAGTACTTCGGCACGAAGTGGGCCCGCCCGGAACTGACTCCTCTGCCCCTGGACGTGGAGAGCGTGTTGGAAGAGACGCTGCCTGCGAACGCCTGGGGTGTGGACGAGCGCAGCTACCCGGTCGTGGTGGTGGAAACCATCACCCGCATCGTCTGGGTGGATGCCGAGTCCGAGGACGAAGCGATCGCCTACTGGGCGGACGACTTCGCCGACCTCGATCTGAAGAGCAGCGACGTCATTGACGGCTACCTGGAGTTCCAGCGGCCGGACGAGTTCCAGCGACAGGAAGCGGCGGAGCACCGTCGCCGTGGCCGGGAGATCGGGCCGGAGATCCAGTGCCCGGACTGCGGGCGCTTGTCGCTCAAGCGCGAGTGGTTCCACGACCCGTACCGGAAGTGCCACGGCCCCATCGAGTGGCGGAAGCACCCCCGCGCGGTCCGCGCCTACCGCGAGTTCAAGGCGACTCCGGTGTTCGACGCCGCCCGCCAGCCCGAGGCGGTGGCGTCGTGACCAGCACGATGGAGTGGATCCGCAAGCAGTACGACGTCCCCGCCCGCCACCGGATGCGCATCGAGTACGACGGCAAGCCCGCCACCATCGTCGGCACACGCGGCCCCTGGCTCGCATTCCGCATCGATGGGGATCGCCGCATCACGACGAGCCATCCCTGCTACCGGATCGTCTACCCGGCGGTGGCCGAGCCCGCCCGGCCGCGCGGCTGGTGCAAGCACTGCGGTAAAGACCGCGCCATGAAGGACGGCGTCATGGGGCCGCACAAGTGGCGCCACCGTGACTGGTCCGAGTCCTGCCCCGGAGTTGGCCAGCCTCCGTGGAAGCCCGTCCGCAACCAGACCCACCCCGGCGAGCAGCGGGAGGTGGCGTCGTGACCGCCCTGATCACGGACTATGCGCCGATCTACCGCCTGGCCGCCAACATCATCCGCACGAACGGCCACAACAAGGGCTACTGGTACCGCATCCCGGAAACCGGTGTCGGCATAGAGCTCGCCCCGGCCGAGTGCCCGGTGTGTGCCGTCGGGGCCATCAGCATCGCCCTCACCGGGGTGCCGAAGCCCGACCGGTGGGACGTCCCGCTCGTGGAGGCCGCCGTCCGGCGGTTCCTGGAGCACCTGATCCCCGGCTACAAGCGGGCGTTGGCGATCTGGGATTTGGGCGTCCTGTGGAACGACGTGGAGGAGCGGACCGCCGCCGACGTGATCGCCGCGTTCGAGGACGCAGCCCGCGCCGAGGAGATGGCGGGGGTGAGGGCGGCGTGATCACCGACTACACCACGATCCGCCCCCGCCGCTGCTCGGCCGGAACCCGCAGGCACCACCACAAGACCCTGCCATACAAGCTGCGGCTGATCGTCCCGACCGTGGCCCGCATCCGGGTCACCCCCGTGTGGTGGTCGGAGAGCGACAAGTCGCCGATGGAGGGCGTATTCAAGGTCGTCGTCATCGACGGCAACGGCCAGGCCATGCACCCCACCGCCGAGGACACAGCCCACATCATCGCCCTCCTCCAAGGCGCGTTCACGGCGGACTGGACCCTGCCCCAGACGTGGGACGCCGCCACCAACACGCTCACCACCGACCGGCCCGAGCAGACCAACGAACTGAGGAGGGCCGCGTGACCCCGATCGAATGCGCAGAGGCGCGTGCCGCCACCTCCACCGCCCCGGTCATGTTCCTCGCAGCCTTCCACGCGGGACGGCAGACCGGGCCGGGCGAGGACAGCGATGGCTACGTGCGGGCCCTCATCCAGCAAGGCGACCACGCTGCGGCCGCCGGATACCTGGAGGGGGTGGCCGCAAGCCGTCGAGTCCCGGACGGTGAGCACCCGTGGACGTGTGAATGCGTGCCGTGCCAGGTCCGGCGAGGCGAGCAGGAGCGCATGGCCCGGCGGCTTCGCGTGAAGGCCGCCGCGTGAGCGCCCCGCTGATCGCCGTGGATGTGGCGCTGCTGGTGATCCTGCTTCGGATCGTCGCCGACCTCACCGACTCCCTGGAGTCGTGCCGGGCGAACGTGGTGGCCCAGCAGGACGAGCACGCCGCCTACCGGCTCCACCACCCGCCCCGGAAGGGGGTGGCGCCGTGACCTTCGACGTGGTCGCCGCCCCCCGCAACCCGGAGATCACCATCGCCGACCTCGAACGCATGCGGGACGAGCACCGTGAGCGGCGCCCCTACACGGGACTGATCGACAAGGCCATCGCCGAAGCCGTGCAAGCCGAGATCGACCGCCGCCAGGCCGCCGTCGAGTGACCCGCTTCACCGCCCAATGCCTCACTGCCCTGGCTATCTGCTGGGGCACCGCCGCCGGGCTCATCGCCCTCGGCCACCGACTCCAACACCCCAAGGGGGGACAGTGACTCTTCCGCACGATCCGTACATCACCGCCGTCACCGACGCGCTCACCGCCGCCGGGCTGGAGCCCGCCGACGGCTGGACATCCGACGCCGAAACCCGCGGCGTCTACTGCTACCTCGACGCCGTCATCACCCTCGACCCCGACACCTCCGGCATCGACCCACAGCGCTGGCCGCATGGCCTGATCCTCATCTGGGAGTGGCACACCGGCACCGAGGCCGCCGACGGCGAACCCGAGCGCGGCTCGTCCTGGGAGTGGGCCCGGCTGGTCGACTCCCACGGCCAGAGCGGTGAGCGCGAGGCGCTCACGGCGGTGGGCTACGCCTCGCCGGCCTACGTGGTGGAGAGCGTCCGTGCACTCATCGAGCGCCGCAACCAGTCGACGCCCGCCGAGCGGTGGGAGCGCGCCGACGAGCTGGACGAGGCGTGCGAGGCGTGGGGCACTGCTGAGGTCCGGAAGGCGGGCGAGTGATGAGGATCAAGGTCCGAACCACCAAGGGCACGCAGATCGACGTAGAGGCGACACCCACCGACACACCCGGCCTCGTGGCACACCGACGCCTCTACCAGGAGTCCACACCCGAGAAGTGGATCGTCACCCACGTCCAGAGCGGTACGCATCTCGGCTGGGACTTCTGGAGCGAACTGGAGGCCCTGAACTTCGCCCGAGACGTCGGCTCCCTCGCCGACTGGCAGCAGGACGTCATCGAACTGCCCAAGTACGCGGCGCTTTCCCGGATCGCCCGTCGACACGTCGGCAGGGACACCCCCGGGAGCGCATACCGCCGCCGCGCGGCCGAGTGGAAGGCGGGCGAGTGATGAGCGAGCGCAAGCACCTCGCCGTGCGCGGCTACACCAACGGCCGCCTGATCATCGCCTGCAAGTGCGGCGGCTACCAGCCCATAAAGGGCACCGCCCGCGAGCAGGAAGACGCACACCGAGCCCACCGCGTTGAGATGGGGGAGACCGTCAAGCCCCGCGTTCCCACCATGCGGGAGCGGCTGGAGATGGCCATCAGCCGAGCCGTCGAGCTGGAGAACGAGAATGCCCAGCTGACAGACGAGCTCGCCGAGACGAGGGCCAGTCAGGATCCGCGTCTCCGCTGCCTGATCCTCAAGGCCGCTCCCGACCGGGATCTGTACATCGGCTGGTCCAACACGTGCGACATGCCCGCCGGGGCATGGACCCGCACCGAGGCCATCGAGTACGGCTTCCCGCCCTCCCGGCTGAACCGGGCCGACGAGACCGGCACCTCTTCGGAGCTCGGCGATGGCGCGTGGGACGACTCGGGGTTCGTGGCGGAACAGCGCGGCTGGCTCAAGCGGGACCGCGTCGGCGACTACGCGGTGGAGTGGCTCTCCGGTCGCACGGACAAGGCGTTCGACCTGCTGGAGCCGTTCGAGGGTGAGAGCGAGGTTCGCCGATGACCCTCCACCTGCCCCGCTCGCACGGACGCCACCGCGCCGCCGACCGGGTCGCCCAGCTCGAAGCCGAGAACCACGAACTCGCCTGCAAGACCGTCGCCCTCGCCCGCGAGAACGACACCCTCCAGCGGCACCTCGACCAGGCCGGAATCGAACTCTCCGGGACGCGGCTCGACTACGAGGCCGCCGTCGCCGAGGTCCGCCGGCTCCAGCAGCAGCACATCGACGACACGGTCCGCGTCGACCGTCTCCGGCGGGAACTTCGTCAGGCCCGGCCCCGCATCACCGCGGTGCCCGCCACCGCCGCTCGGCCGTTCGCGCCCGACAGCGTGCCCCAGCCGCACGCCGCATAGACCGCCCGCGCCCCGCCGTGGCAACAACCGGCCGGGCGCGGGCCACCAGCCACAACCACCTTGGAGCATCCATGAACACCCAACTCGAACTGTTCCCCCTCACCGCCGTCCTCGGCACCGGACGGCCCCGCCCCTGGCCCATCCCGGCCGCCACCGACCAGACCGACGACACCGACACCCCGCCCGTCCAGGACGACGAACTGCCCCTCGACCTCGACGAGCAGCAGGGGCGGGCGGCATGAAGATTCACGTCGACCAGCGCGCTCTCGCCGACGCCACTCGGTGGGCCAGCCGCTACATCGCCGACAAGCCGACTGTGCCCGTCCTCAGCGGCCTCCTCCTCGACGCCTACGACGACGCGCTCACGATCAGCGGCTTCGACTACGACACCAGCGGCCGAGCCACCCTCGCCGCCGACACGGCCAGCAGCGGCAGCATCGTCGTCCCCGGCCGACTGCTGGCCGACGTCACCAACACTCTGCCCGACAGCATGGTCGAGTTGACAGCAGACGACGACACCCTGACGGTCACCGCCCCCGGCAACCAGTTCACGCTGCCGCTGCTGCCTGCCCGCGAATACCCGGCACTCCCCAAGGCGCCGGCCGCCACAGGCGCCGCCGACGCGACCGAGTTCGCAGCCGCCGTCAGGGACGTTGCCACCGCCGCCATGGCCACCAAGGACGCCGTGGGTCAGGTCGAGGGCCTGGGCGGCATCCGGATCCGCGCCCAGGGCGAACGCCTCGAGCTGACGGCCACCGACCGGTACCGGATCGCGTGGCGCACCCTGCCGTGGCAGCCGGCTGGTCCGGCCGACGACACCATGCTCATCACCGCCCCGATCCTTGCCGACATCGCCAAGTCGCTCACCAGCGGCGAGGTGAGCGTCAGTTTCCCCGGGCCCGGTGACGGAATGGCGGGCTTCGCCACCACCGACCGCACCGTGGCGGTGCGCACCCGGGTGGGGGGCTTCCCGCCCGTCGAAAAGCATGCGCCCAAGACCGAGGCGGCCACCGGCTACGCCGAGTTCGATCCAACCGAACTGGCTGCCGCCGCCCGTCGCGTGGCCATCGTGCGGGAGAAGAACAAGCTCGTGCAGATCTCGCTGCGCGGCGACCACGCCGAGATCGCAGCCAGCGGCGACGGTCCGGCCGCCAGCACCAGCATCGAGGCCACCACCGACGGCATCGAGGACGGATTCGCCATCGCCTTCGACCCCGACTACCTCACCACCCTGCTCGCCCCGCTCGCCGACCGGATCCGCATCTGGCTGTACACACCCACACGACCGGTGTTGATCGAGCCACTGGACGACACCCCGTACCGGGCCGTCCTCATGCCCATCCGCATCAAGCAGTAGCCAGCCGAAGGGCGTCCCGCGCGTCCACAGCAGGCGGGACGCCCGGCATCTAGGAGACCACATGCCCATCCGTATCGGCCGCTGGCAGATCGAACTCCACCAGCGCGCCATCTACATCCAACGCCAAGCCGACCCCAACTGCACCCACTGCAAGGGCACCGGAGAGCTCCAGTACGGCCCCGGCATCGGCCCCGACGGCGAAGACCCCGACATCGCCCCCTGCCACTGCTGGAACCCCTACCGCAGCCTCCGCATCCCCCTCGGCCCCCGGCCCATCGAAAGGTACCCCTTCTGATGCCCACCGAAATCACCTGCACCGGGTGCGGCGACACCGACGGGCCCTTCGAGAAGCAGGACGACAACACCTACCGCTGCGAAGGCTGCATCAACGGCGGTGCCCAGTGACCGCCACGTCCGAGGCGCCGGCCGAGGTACAGCCCGGGGTCTACGACATACCCGCCGAGCTGTACCACAGCGACCCCATACCCGGCGGCAGCCTCTCCTCCACCGGCGCCCGCACGCTCGCCAACAAGTGCCCGGCTGTCTTCAAGTACCAGCTCGACAACCCCGAGCCGTACAAGCAGGTCTTCGAGTTCGGCACCGCGGCTCACAAGCTCGTCCTCGATGACGGCCCCGAGCTGGTGCTCGTCGACGCCGCCCGCTGGGACACCAAGGCCGTCAAAGCCGAGGTCGAGGCGATAAGGGCCGAGGGGAACATCCCGCTGAAGCGGGCCGCCCTCGAGCAGGTCCACGCCATGGCCGCGGCCCTCCGGGACCACCCCGAAGCAGCCGAGCTCCTCGAGCCCGGATCCGGTGTCGCCGAGCAGTCCGCGTTCTGGTCCAGCAACGGCATCTGGCGGCGAGCCCGTTTCGACTGGCTCCGCCACGACGGCCAGATCGTCGACTACAAGACGACCCGGTCCGCCAACCCGATCGATCTACCGAAGGTCTTCCACGACCACGGCTACCACCAGCAGCAGGAGTGGTACCTCGACGCTGGCCTCGCCCTCGGTTTGATCGACCCGGAGAAGCCGTTCCAGTTCGTGCTGCAGGAGAAGGCCCCGCCCTACCTGGTCACGGTCACCACCTGCGACCCGGCCGCCCGCGGTATCGGCCGCCACCTCAACGACCGGGCCCTCTACGCCTACGCCCACTGCATAGAGACCGGCGAATGGCCCGGCTACATCGAAATGCCTCTCATCTCGCTCCCCGCCTGGGTCGAGCGCCAGTACGCCTAGGAGTACCAGCATGAACCAGCTTCCCAAGCCCGTCCGCGTCGGCCGCCAGCAGCAGAACACCGACGAGTACGACGACGGCGCGTTCGTCTTCCGCCCCGCCACCAAGGACAAGGCCAAGGCCCGGGTGGCCGTTCAGGGCGTGTCCGGCTCCGGCAAGACCTGGACCGGCCTGTCTATCGCCCACGGCCTCGCCGAGGGCCAGCGGTTCGCTGTCATCGACACCGAGCGGGGCGCCGCGTCCCTGTACGTCGGCATCAACGGCATCCAGTTCGACGTGCTGCAGATGCACCGCTACGACCCCCGCGACCTTGTCAAGGCGCTTGCCGCGGCAGCGCAGGCTGGATACCCGGTCGTGAAGATCGATTCCCTGTCGCACTTCTGGAAGGGCACCGACGGCACCCTCGAGCAGGTCGACAAGGCCAAGTCCCGCTACGGCGGCAACTCCTTCGCAGGCTGGAAGGAGGGCACCCCCATGCAGAACGAGATGATCGACGCCCTCCTGTCGTACCCCGGGCACGTCGTCGTCACCATGCGCTCCCACACCGAATGGGTCTTGCAGGAGAACGAGCGCGGCAAGAAAGAGCCCGTCGCCATGGGCATGCGCGCCGAACAGCGCAAGGGCGTCGAGTACGAGTTCGGCCTCGTCTGCTCCATGAACATCGACAACACGCTCACCGTCGTCAAGTCCCGCTGCCCCGCCCTCCACAAGAAGGTCATCAAGGAGCCGAACGGCGCGATCGACATCGCCAAGCCGCTCCTCGACTGGCTCAACGACGGCGCCGAGACCATCGACACCACGGTCTGGATCGACGCTGCGACGGCCGACGACGCCACCCCGGAGAGCCTCCTCGCCACGTACCGCGAGGTCGAGTCCCACGGTGCCCTGGCCACCCCGTTCCTGCACCCGGATACGGGCCAGCCGACCAGCCTCGGCGCCTACATCAAGGAACGCGGCACCGCACTGAAGAACGCCGCCTGACCGGCACTGGGGCCGCCTCGCCGGAATCGGGGCGGCCCCACCCCTCCACGGAACCACACCCGGAAGGACACCCGCCATGTCAGATCCGATCCAGCTCACCGCCGGAACCGTCACCGAGGTTACCTACCTCGACCCGGGCCGCCCGCACACCGGGCCCGACGAGCGCGGCTGCCCCGACTGCGGCCAGCCCGCTTACGACTCCGGCTGCGAGTCGCCCGGCTGCAACGGATGGGGCTGCCCCGACTGCGGCACCGGCTGCGACCTCGACTTCGTCAGCGCCGAAGACGGCGGCCAGTGCTCCGCCTACCGGGACCAGGAAGACGACGTCGACGAGTACCTCGACCAGGACGACGAGGACTAACCCCGCCCCGGGCTGCCGCCGACCGAACCGGCGGCAGCCCACCACCCAGAGAAGCACACCGGGTACCGCCTCGAGATCGAGATTGACACCTTCTCGCATCGGCGACCGAGGCGCCTGACCAGGAGGAACCCGCCATGACGAAGATCGTGAAACATCCCGGAGATCGTGAAACATCCGACTGTGTCGGTGCCGTGGTGCCAATGGGGGACATGGACCACATCCAGCCCGCACTCGACGGCATGCCAGAACCCGACCCCACACCCGCCTCCCGCCCGCGGTCCGAGGACTACGAGACCTGGCTCGACATCGTCTGGCCCAAGTACGTCGCCGCCGCCGAATCCGGCCGCACCTTCACCTGCTACGAGATAGCCGACGCCCACCAACTGCCCGACCCGCCCAACCCCCAAGCCCACTGGGGCCGACTCATGACCCTCCTCAAAGACGAGGGCTACGTGCGCACCGCCGGATGGGCCTGCACCAACCGGCCCACCGCCCACCACAGCGGAGTCCGCACCTGGAAAGGCACCCGCGCCGCACAGCGAGGAGAGGCAGCATGAACGCCCCGCTGATCATCCTGCTGGGTGGCGGCCGGAACCTGCCCGAGCCGGGCATCGTCCCCGGAACCCTCGCCGACATCGCCCTCAACATCGCCGACGGCCCCATCATCGTCCGCCACGGCGCCTGCCCCGGCCCCAACTCCGCCGACCAGGCAGCATCCGACTGGATCCAGGACTGCGGCGGACGCCTCGACGTCACCGAAGACCCCATGCCCGCCGACTGGGACAACTGCGGACCCAACTGCCCGACGACCCCGCACCGGCGCCGCAAGAAGCCCGGCGACATCTTCCACCCCGGCCTCCTCGACGACTACTGCCCCGGAGCCGGACCCCGCCGCAACGCAGACATGGCCGCCAAGCTTCCGCACCCCGAATGGATGCTCGCCTTCCCCGACCCGACCGGGCCTTCCTACGGCACCCGCAACTGCATGCGCCTCGCCAAGCAGGCAGGCATCCCCGTACACGAGGTGACCGCATGAGCCAGACCCCGACCCCCGAAGAGCTGGAGACCCTGCACGACGCCCTCACCGGCACCCGGCCGGCCATCGTCTGCTACGCCACCTGCTGGTTCTGCAAGTTCGGGCAGTGCTACGAGCCCCCGGCGCCGCACCCCTGGTGGGACAGCGAAGACGTCGAACACGCCGAAGCAGTCGGCCAGCCCGCACCCGCAGGCAACTGCACCTGCCCCTGCGCTCGACCCCAGGACGGTGCCGCATGAGCCCCGCCGTGGCCTTCGCCCTCCACGTGGCCGCGTTCCTCCTCACCGCCTGGACCGCCACCCGCATCATCCGACGCCGCCACCGCCGCGCCAAAGCCCGCGCCCGACTCGGCCGCGAACTCTTCCTCATCCGCCACCGCAGCTGGGCCCGAACCCTCAACGACATCCACGCCCTCCCCACCACCACCCGCGAACGGGGGACACAGTGACCACCACAAACCGCGCCCGCCCCATCCCCGCACACGGAACCGCCTCCCGATACCGCGGCGACCCCCGCAAAGGCCGATGGACACCCTGCCGGTGCGAACCCTGCCGCCGCGCCTACCGCCGCCAGAACAAGACCAACGAACTACGCATCGCCCGCGGCCAAGGCGGACGACACCCCATCGCCCCCGTCGCTGCCCACATCGAACTCCTCCTCAAAACCGGCTGGACCCTCCACGACATCGAGAAGACAGCCGCCGTCGACCGGCGCGGCATGTACAACATCCGCCACGGCCTCCAGAAAGCCGTCAACCACAGCACCGCAGCTAAAATCCTCGCCCTCAACCCACAGGACCGCAGCCCCCAGACGGTAGACGCAACCGGTACCGCCCGCCGCATCCAGGCACTCGCCTCCATCGGCTGGTCCATCAAGTGGATGGCCGACCAGACAGGCGTCTCCCACGGGACCCTCGAAGACGTCGCCAGGGGCGACAGGCGACAGGTCACCACCGTCACCCGCCAGGCAGTCAGCGCCCTGTACCGCCAGTACGCGCGACGCCCCGGCCCCTCCGGATGGGTACGCGCCTTCGCCGCCCGCAACGGCTGGGTCTCACCCATGGCCTGGGACGACATCGACGACCCCCACGCCCAGCCCGAGCCGGACGTGCACCACAAGCCCGACCAGACAGAGAACGCGCGCCACATTGCCGCCGAGATCCGACACCTGGCCGCCTTCAACCTCAGCGAAGACGAGATCGCCACCCGTGTCGGCCGCTCCCGCTCCTACGTCCACGAACAACTCGCCGGCCGCCGCGGACCCGGATGGCGACAGCAGCTCGACACCGCCGCATAGCCAGTAGCCGCACACGACAACGAAAGGGGAGCACATGACCACAGACCTTGACCTGCCGACACACGAGCAGGCGCGAGCCCTCACCGACCGCATCAAGGTCGCCGTCGAAGGCACCTGGCAGCTCATCCGCGAGGCATACACCTCCCGCACCTGGGCCGTCCTCGGCTACGACACCTGGGACGCCTACTGCGCCGCCGAGTTCGGCGAGACCCGACTCCGTCTCCCGCGCGAGGAGCGGCAGGAGGTCGTTGCTTCGCTTCGCGAAAGCGGCCTCAGCGTGCGAGCTATCGCCTCGGCAACAGGGGTTGGAGTCGGCACCGTCCACCGCGAACTCTCGACAGCGAGCAACGTTCCAAATGGAACGATGCCCCGCCGGGTGACCACGACGGACGGCCGCACCTATCCGGCGTCCATCTCCACGGCGGACGAAATCGTCGACGCCGAGCTGGTCGACGAGCCCGCGCCCACCGAGACGCCGAAGCAGAAGCGGCGCCCGCTGCCGGAGGCGTTCACCGACGCCGGCCGGGACCTCACCCGAGCCGCCGAGCGCCTGTCCCGGCTCACCGAAGACGACCGGTTCAACAAGAACCGGACCCACACCCACCAGCAGGTGCCCGAACTCCTCGGCGCCCTGGAGCACACCGTGCGGCTCGTGCAGGCCATGAACCTGCCCACCGCCACAGCAAGCGAAGAGGCCCGCCGCTGGTGGGCGACGAGCCTCCACAAGATCAGCGACGCCCTGACCGGCATCGCCAACTCCATCGAACAGGAGAAGTGATGAACCACTCCAGCGTAACCGCCCTCCCCTTGCACGACCTCTCCAGCAACAACGAGCCCACAGTCGAGGTCGTCACCGTCACCCCCGCCCTCGCCAAAAGCTGGCTCCAGCGCAACACCCACAACCGCAACCTCCGCCCCCGAGCCGTCTCCGACTACGCCCGCGACATGGCGGCAGGCAAATGGCAGCAGAACGGCGAAGCCGTCAAGTTCGCCAGCAACGGTGCCCTCCTCGACGGACAGCACAGGCTCACCGCCGTCACCGTCGCCGGCGTCCCCGTCCCCATGCTCATCGTCTCCGGACTCGACCCTGCCACTCAGGAAACGATGGACGCCGGCCGCAAGCGGTCCACCTCCGACGCGCTCGGCCTCCGAGGCGAAACCAACTTCACCATCCTCGCCTCCGTCCTGAAGCGCGTCTGGCTGTGGGAGCAGGGCGACTGCAAGTTCAACGGCAACGCAACTCCCACCACCGCCGAATGCACCGCGCTCCTCAACGAGAGGCCCGAGCTGCGCCGCTCGGCCGAGATCGCCGCCCGCGTCCACCAGACGTTCAAGTATCTGCCGCAGTCGGTCGTCGGCACAGCCCACCACGTGTTCTCTCGCATCGCAGCCGAGGAAGCGACTTGGTTCTTCCAGCGGCTCGCCGACGGCGCTGAGCTGCCCGTCGGCCACCCGATCCTCACCCTCCGCACCAGGGCTATGGCCGAGGCCGCCGACAGGCGGAAATCACCGGCCGACCGCCACATGGCCTACCTGGTCCGCTCCTGGAACGCAGTCCGCGATGGCCGTGAGCTGGGCCGCATCCAGTACGGCCCCAACGACGCCATGCCCATGCCCAAGTAGTCACGCCGCGGGGCCGTCCATCGCGACGGCCCCGCCCTAGCCGCACACGACAAAGCCCCGCCGATGGCGGGGCAAGGAGGGGATGGGGATGAGGTCAGGACTCGGAGGCTTCGGCCTTCTGCCGGCGCCGGAACGCGGCGACCTCGCGCTTGATGTAGACGCGCAGGTCAGCGGCGCGCGACAGGCCCTTGGCCTCGCACACCTCGCCGTAAGCCGCCCACGTCTCTTCATCCACGCGGATCACGCGGCCCGGGGTTCCCTTCGTCGTCATGGCACAACCATAACTGACCTGACATGCGAGGGGCACCATCGCTATGCAAAGTGCCCCTCTAATGACTCTCGGGTGCACGGGCACCTTGGGGTAAGATTGCAGCAGCCGGAGGGCAAGGACCGTGCCCTGCTGAAGCCTCCATGAGCGCTGCCCGCACGCAGCCGAAACCAGCAGCGAACCCCCTCCCCGAGAAGAGATTCACGTGAGTAAAGAGGCCATGGACTGGGCGATGGAGTACGCCCCGCCGATGCCGTCTCAGCTCGTCGCCACGCTGAGCGGACTCGCACGGCATGCCGACAAGCATGGCCGCGGAGCCTTCCCCTCTGTCGCGCGCCTGGCCGCCTATGCGTGCAAGGACAAGCGGTCCGTGCAGCGAGACCTGCGCAAGCTCGTCGAGCTCGGACTGATCCGACTTGGCGACCAGACGAAGGCGCAGCACCTGCCGGAGGGCAAGCGGCCAGACGTCTATGACCTCGCCCTCGAATGCGTCGTGCCAGGCGGTCGCGCGAGCTCGGATGAGGTGACGCAGGCGTCACGGGTGACGCTGGCGTCATCCCGCCGCAGGGGTGGCAAGAAAAAGCCCAGTTCAGACGACTTCTCGGAGCCGGGAACGGATGACGTGGGCGTCAGGGGTGACGCCGACGTCACCGGTGACGCCGACGTCGCCGATGGGGTGACGTCCACGTCGCAGGAGGGGCGACGCCCACGTCACCCAAACCAAAAGACTGAACCCACTACTGAACCTAAGAACACTCCTACGCCTCCGGCTTCGGAGAGCGAGTCACAAGGCTCCGCGCTCTTCGACTCGCCAGCTTCGTTTCCCGACGCCACAGACAGCCAGCAGCAGGAAGACGCCGCCTTCGTTGCCTTCTACTCCCGCTACCCGCGGAAGGTCAGCAAGGGCAACGCACGCAAAGCCTTCGCGGCCGCAGTGAAGCGTGGGGTGAAGCCGGAGACGCTCATCGCTGCCGCCGAGGCACACCGCGACTACTGGCGCCGCGTTCGAACCGAGACCCGGTTCATCCCGCACCCGGCGACCTGGCTCAACAGCGAGCGGTACGACGACGAGCTTCCTGCCGCAAGCCCGCCGGGCCCCTACGCCAAAGCCAGCGGCGACTACGAGCCCTGGCGCAACCCCACCAACCAAGACGAATACGACGAACCCTTCTAGGAGACCCCGTGGACTACGTCCAGCCGATCAACCCCAGGCATCACGACCTCGAGCCGCTGCTCGCCGCCCAGGGCCGCACCGTCGACTGGTTCAACTCTGGCGACTGCGACCCGTACACCGAGGCGAACATCGCCCGCCACTCGTTCCTCGAAGCCGCCAAGGTGGTGCCGTTCCACTACCGCAGCACCATCGCCACCCTGCCCGAGCTCCGCACCTGGATCGCCACGCTCGTCGCCGAGGCCCGCAAGGTGCAGGCGGCGCACGGCCGGAGCTTCGCCACAGTCGCTCACGGCCCGTCGCTGATGCTTCTCGGCGTCACTGGTGTCGGCAAAACCCACCAGGCATACGGTGCGATCCGGTCCCTGGCGGTCACCGGTGTCGCCTCCCGCTGGGTCGTGACCACCGCCGCCGACATGTACGGGGCACTCCGGCCCCGGCACAACATCGACTCGGAGACCGAGTTCCGCAAGTACCGGGACGCCCGGCTGCTGCTGGTCGACGACCTTGGCGCGGAACGGAAAGCGACCGAGTTCACCGAAGAGATCAACTTCCGGCTCGTGAACCACCGGTACGAGCGGCACCTGCCGACCCTGTTCACGTCGAACGTGCTGCCGAAGGAACTCGCCGCCCGCCTCGGGGACCGGGTCACGTCGCGGCTCGCCGAGATGTGCCAGCGGATCACCATCAAGGGCGACGACCGCCGCCGGGGTGAGGCCGCGTGACCACCGACATCGACCCCGAGATGTGGACCGATCCCGTCGACGCCCCCGATTTCACTCGCGTCCCCCCGCAAGACATCGACGCCGAACAGTGCGGGCTCGGCGCCCAGCTGCTCTCCAAGAACGCCATCGCCGACGTTCTCGACAGTCCGCTCCAGCAGCGCGACTACTACCGGCCCGCCCACCAGACCATTCAGCAGGCCATCCACGACCTGTACGCAAAGGGCGAGCCGGTCGACCCGATCACGGTTACCGCCGAGCTCACCAAGCGCGGCGAGATCACGCGCGTCGGCGGTCCCGACTACCTGCACCACCTCGTCCAGCAGACCCCCACCGCCGCCAACGCCGAGTACTACGCCCACATCGTCCACGAACAGGCGGTGCTGCGGCGTCTCGTCGAAGCAGGCAACCGCATCACCCAACTCGGCTATGCGGGCGGCGACGCCAACGAAACCGCCGACGCGGCCATGGCCGAACTCAACGACGCCGTGCAGGTTCGCGAAGACGCCGACTCGGCCCTCATCGGCGACGACGCCGAAGACATGGTCGCCGAACTCGAGGAGCTACAGCGCAACGGCCGCGCCATGGGCGTACCCACCGGCTTCTCCGATCTCGACGACCTCCTCCACGGGCTCCACCCCGGACAGATGATCATCATTGCGGGGCGGCCCGCCATGGGAAAGTCCACCCTCGGCGTCGACATGCTCCGCGCCTGCTCCATCAAGCACCAGCGGCCAGCCGTGCTGTTCAACCTCGAAATGTCCAGGCGCGACGTCCAGCACCGCATCATGTCAGCCGAAGCCCGCATCGGCCTGCACCACATCCGCGGCGGCGCCATGACCGACTCCGACTGGGCCCGCTACGCCGAAGCCCTCCCGCGTTTCACCGCCGCGCCACTGACGATCGACAGCACCACCAACCAGACCGTCATGCAGATCAAAGCCCGATGCCGCAAGCTCAAGCAGACCACCGGCCTCGACCTCGTCGTCATCGACTACCTCCAGCTCCTCGAATCCGGATCCTCCCGCCGCCAGGAGAACCGGCAGCAAGAGGTCTCCGACATGAGCCGCAACGTCAAGTTGATGGCCATGGAGCTCGAGGTGCCCGTCATCGTCCTCTGCCAGCTCAACCGCGGACCAGAGCAGCGGCAGGACAAGCGGCCCACCAAATCCGATCTGCGCGAGTCCGGATCCCTTGAGCAGGACGCCGACATCGTCATCCTCGTCCACCGCGACGACGCCTACGAGCGCGAATCGCCGCGGGCCGGCGAAGTCGACCTGATCGTCGACAAGCACCGCAACGGCTCCCTGGCCACGATCACCGTCGCCAACCAGCTCCACTACAGCCGTTTCGTGGACATGGCCGCCGACTTCAGCGCGCCCCTTGCCGCGGTGCCGGACGCGGGGGAGGCGGCGTGATCCTCACCGACTCGTGCCCGTCGTGCTGCCGCCGCGGCATAGCCCCCACCGGCTCCCGCCGCGACGGCCAGCAGCTCGTCCACTCCTACCGCTGCCGGTGCGGCCACCGCTGGACGACCTCCCGCCTCACGCCCGCCTACCGCCACCTTCACGCCGTCGACACCCGAAAGGCCGCCTGATGACCCCACTCCGCATCCCCAACGGACTTCGCGTCCTCGACACCTACAGCTGCGCCGGCGGCATGGCGTGGGGTTTCCACCTTGCCGGCTTCGAGGTGGTCGGTGTCGATATCGACCCGCAGCCCAACTATCCGTTCGAGTTCCACCAGGCTGACGCGGTCGAGTTCATCAAGGAGCACGGCCACGAGTTCGACTTGATCCACGGGTCGCCGCCCTGCCAGGACTATTCGAACCTGAACGCCTACAACCAGAAGGATTATCCGCGGCTGATCGAGCCGACCCGCGAGGCGATGCTCGCGACTGGCAAGCCGTATGTGATCGAGAACGTGGAGGTCGCCGGCGTCGAGCTGATCGACCCGATCACGCTGTGCGGCCCGATGTTCGGATTGAAGGTCTACCGGCATCGCGTCTTCGAAACGAACTGGGGTCTCACCGCGCCCGAGCATCCGAGGCATGTGGCCCGCTGCATCCGGAACGGCTACCTGCCCACACCGGAGAAGCCGTTCATGTCGATCCACGGCGGCAAGCACTCGCGGGCTTGGCAGCGTGCTGCGGCCGACGCCATGGGCATGGCGTGGATCAAGGTGCCGGAGGACGCCCGCATGGAGCGCATTCAGCTCGGCATCCGCGAGGTGTGCGAGGCGATACCTCCGGCCTACGCCCAATGGATCGGCCAGCAGTTCACCGCCCGGCGTGCAGCCACAGCCGGTCAGCCCATGCCCCTGCCCGCAGCTGAAGCCGCCTGACAGGCACGGTCGCCCCCGGGGATAGCAGGGGCGACCGCCCACAGATCACACCACATCCCATCGCACGCTGAATGACGGACGGAGAACCTTGATGTACCCGACCCTGTTCACCACTCCCGGCCTCAAGCAGTTCGCCGAGGCCATCGATGCCGAACGCCAAGCCCAGCTCGCCAAGTGGGGCGACCAGCGGCACCCCGACGGCACCGGCGCCGAGTACTACGCCGCCATGGCCGACGAGGCCCGCGACATCTGCCAGCAGGCCGCCAAGTACCGCGAGGCTGGTGCACCCTGGGCGCTGATCCTGCTGGAGGAGGTCTACGAAGCACTCGCCGAGAAGGACCCGGACAAGCTGCGCACCGAGCTGGTGCAGTGCGCGGCTGTGATCCAGGCGTGGGTGAGCGACATCGACCGCCGGGCCGTGGCCGAGTTCGAGACGGACCTTGCCGAGCGATGCCAGCGGGAGGCGTCGTGACCGGCCAGACCCCGGCCGCCCTGCTGCGGGCCGCCGCCGAGAAGCTGCGCGCTGATGCCGCTGCCGCTCACCGTGCGTCTCCGCCACCTTGGCGCATCACCGACGAGCACGTGATCCGCTGCGCCGACGGGATGATCGTCGCCGACCGCAGTGGGACCGACCATCCTGCCGAACGCGCAGACCTGCCGTACATCGCGGCCATGCACCCCGGCGTCGGTACGGCGCTGGCCGATTGGCTGGAGGCTGCGGCTGAGACCGGCGGCTTCGGTCACGAGCACTACCCGAACTGCACGCCGCACACCTGCCTGGGCATGGCTGCCCTCGCGGTGGCCCACCAGATCCTCGGGGGCGACTCGTGACGGCTTTGACCGCCCGCCAACTTGAGCTGTTGCAGCGGGTTGCCCACGGCGCCACGTACCGGCAGGTGGCGTCCGACTGGGGCGTCAACGAGATCACGGTGCGCGGCTACGGCCACCGGCTGATGCGGGCGCTGGGTGCCAGCACGATCGCCCACGCCGTGCACATCGCCCACAGCCGGGGGCTGATCGGGCCGAAGCCGGATTGCGGGACACGGGCCGCGTATCGGCGGCATGTGGTGGCCGGTGAGCCGACCGACATGGCATGCCGGGTGGCGCATCAGCGCTACTGGGCGGAGTGCCGGGAGGTTCTGGCCCCGATCCTCGCGGCGAAGAAGGCGGCCACGAGAGCTTCTCGCCGTACCGCCGCCTAGCGTCGCCGTCGCATCACCCCCGAGAAGGCCCCTGACGGCCCCTCTCGCGGCCTCGCAGCCATTCCGGGTCCCTGGCATCCAACCCACCCACGAACGCCCCTGTGGCGCCCCACGCTCCGCCGCACGGAACAAACAGCCCATAACCGCATCAACCGAAAGCAGGAACCATGACCCGCAGACCCATCACCCTCACCGTCTTGGCCGCCCTCGCCACCGCCACGCTCACCGCATGCGGCAGCAGCCAAATCCCCGTCGCCACCCCCATGCCCGCCACCACCGCGCCGGTGGTCGACGTCACCGCCGACAGCGACACCACCGCGGCCATCGTCGACATCGTGTGGGCCGACACCAGCGAGACCGAGCGCGACTCCCTGTGCGACGGCATAGCACTGTTCGGCGTCGACTGGGCCGCCCAGCAGTTCGCCGACGGCGCCGGCGACGACAGCCTCGACTGGGACCTGGCCGCCCAGTTGGTGGAAGTGAAGTGCGATGAACGCTGAACCCCCGCCGACTGAGCCCCGGGAGGCGACCCCCGTGCAGCTGACCCTCCCGCCCGAGCTCCTCGCCGCCATGCTCCTGCCCGCCCCAATCCCGTCCGCACGACGCCGAGGCAGGCGCATCCACTGCCTGCCCGACATCGCCAACTACCAGCCCATGGAGGCCCACTGATGACCGAAGTAACCGACCCCCGTGCTCGGCGCCTCGCGGAGCACCGGCAGCGCATCGCCCACGAGGGCATCAGCTACCTGCCCGCCTGGGACGACCTCACCGCCGAGCAGCGTGAGCAGTCCATCCACGAGGCCGCCAATTGGCTGCGCGCCGCCGTCGAAGCCGGGATCGCCCCGCTCGCCGACCGCCCCACCGACAAGCACGACGCCGTATGGATCGACGACGAGGGCTGGCTGTGGGGCGAGTACCAGACCAGCCCGCCCACCCCTCTGTCCGACGCCGCGATCCTCCGCCTCGTCTGGGCGTCCGAGCAGTGCAGCTCCAAGCGCGAACTCGAAGAGCAGGGCGTCGAGTTCCGCCTCATCGGCTGGAGTCAGTAGCCCCCTCGATCTGCCCGGCCGCCGTCCACGCGGCCGGGCCCCAACCACCGGAGACCATCATGATCCGTGAAGACAAGTTCCTGATCTCCCGCAAACCCTACGCCGTCAACCTCGGAAGCCTCCGCGGTGACCGCACCGAGACCCCGCAGGGGCGCAACGAGTACTACTTCGCCGGGCGAATCGACGCTGTCTGGTTCCGCCGCCGCAAGGGGGTGACTGTCGCCTGCATCGGCGAACTGTGGGACCTTCAGCACCCCGAGCCTGCCGACGCCCGCGAATTCCTGGAGCACCACGACGACGGCCGGTACGGCGGCGACTGCCACGGCCGCTGGGACGGCAAGTCCTACTGGGGCAACGTCACCCTTGAGCGGCAGGAACGCCACCTTGCTGTGCTGCGGCCGATGCTCGCCAACTACCCGAACCTGCCCGACGGCTGGGACGGGTGGTGGAGGTTCTGATGGCGACTACCCCGACCGCCCTGGTCGCGGCCGCCGTGCTGCTCGCCGCCGGGTATGCCCTCGGCCGCTGGCGCCCCGCGGTCAGGCTCCTCGACTGGGCGGAAGACCAACGCCGCGGAACCGTCCGGTTCTGGCTGGCGCAGCCCGTACTGGCGATAGCGATCGCCGCGGTGTGGACGCTCCACCCGCGGCGATCGCTCGAGAACGTCCGCTCTTGGCGTGAGGACCGCCATCTCGCCACCACGCCCGCCTACCGCGGCCTCGTCGACAAGGAGACCGACCGATGACCGACACGAACCCCACCACCCAGCCTCCGTACCGTGTTCTGCTGGCCACCCTGGAGGAGGAGCGGGCCAAGTCTGAGCGCGGCGCCAAGCTCTGCACCCGGGAGGCGGCGATGCGCGCCAACGAGGGCATGGAGGCCGGGCTGCGTATCGCGATCGGCCACGTGCTGAAGACGCTCCACGGGTCGGATGCGGTCGCGGCCTATCTGCGGGACGGGGTGCTGCCGCAGGGCGAGGCTGTGTTCGCCCCGCCGCCTCCGGGCTCGACGGAGGAGCAGTTGCCCGACGACATCCTCGCCCTGATCGATCCGCCGCCGTACCTGTCCACCGCCTGCGAAACCGCCGGGCTCCTCGAGCAGGCGGTGGCCGAGCATCCTGACAGGCAGGCGGGGTTGGGGGAGTGGGCCCGGCGCATGCATGACCGGTGCAGGATCAACAACAAGTACACCGGGAAGCTCTGCACCTGCGCCCACCACGGACCCGGCTGACCCCCGGACGCGCGTGTGCCGCACACCGGGGGAGGGGTGTGCGGCACGGGGGTCAGGCGTCGGGGTGGGCTTCGGTTTCGGTGGCGGGTTTGGAGACGGCGGCGCTCCGGGCGCGGGCCAGCTCGGCGCGACTCTGGTAGCGGGGGTCGACGGGGATGTCGTGGGCGTCGCGGATGCGGCGGAAGACCTCGGCGGATTCCCCGGTGAGCTGGCTGAGCTGGGCGGGCGTGGCGCCCTTGCGTAGCCCCTCTAGCCCGATGGCGCGGATGACGGGCTTGAGTTCCTTCTCCGTCTCCTTGGCCTTTTTGTAGCGGGCAAGGGAGCGGGCCTCGTCCTCGGTGGGGATCCAGTCGCTGCTCATAGCCGCATTGTGGCACGTCATCGAGTACTACGGATAGTCCACTCGGGAGGACTCTTCAATGCCAATCGTCAGTCCTCTATAGAGGACTCTTGACAGTCCTCTGTGTTGGATTGCATGATGAGGTCATCGCCAAGGATGCAACCGCAGAGGAGCCTGCATGAACGCCGAAGTCGCCCGGATCATGGCCAAAGTCTGTGGTTTCCCGGAGGAAGGCCACGAGCACGACCTCGACCCCGAATACGCCGTGTTCGGCCGCGAGAACGAAGTGTTGCAGCGAGGGATCGCCGACGAGTACGCCGCTGACCGCGCCGCGGCGACGTGGCGGACCATCTACTACCGGCCCGACGCCTGGCCCGGCCAGCTTTGCAACGACTACCGCGACCACCCGCGCGAGAGCTGCGGCGAGCGCCACGAACTCACCTGACCCCGCCCCCGCCCGGCCTTCGGGCCGGGCCCTCACCCACCACCGCCGCATCACCGACTCGTGAGGAGGCCGTCATGGCCGCCGTAACCCCCGCCCCCGGCAAGCTGCCCGTCGAGTACGACAACGGCCTCGGCCCGATCAGCAAACCCCTCGACCAGTTGCCCGCAGGCACCGACATCGAGGTGACCGCCCGAATCACCAACTGCAATCCGCTGGCCGGTGGACGGATCGCGCTCGTCATCGCCGACAACAACGGTGACACCGCCATGGTCAGCATCGACAGCGGCGTGTTCATGGCCGCCAGTCGTGCGGCCGGGGGTGTCCTCACGCTCGGGCGCGTCTTCCTGCGGGGCACGGTGGCCCGCCGCCACCTGTCGATGGTCACCATCGACGCCCGGTCGATCCGGGCCATCTGAACAGCCTCCCCAGCCGCCACCGACTCGCGAGGAGCCCGTCATGCAGTCATCGCCGACCCTGCCCGTCACCCTCTACGACATCGAACAGCAGCGCGCCTGGAGCGTCATGAGCCGCCAGGACGCCGAACGGGACCTCGCCGTATGCCGACGGCTCGGCGACACCCTCCAGGACTACGACACCACCGACCGCGCCGGGCAGCCCCTCCGCGTCGTCCTACAGATCTGCGAGGGCCGCCATGACATGGGCGGCGTGTACGAGTTCACCCGCTGACCCGCTCGTCCGTACACCCCAAGGAGGCCCCGATGGACAGCTCCCTCACCCCGGCAGGCCAGGCCATCTACCTGTCCACGCTGCCCACCGGGTCCCTCGTCACCCCGCACGACGCCCAGACCATCCGGGCTGCTGCGGTTGCCGAGATGGGCTGGGAGGGCTTGCGCCGAGCCCAACTGATCGCAGCTTTCCGCAACGCCGCCCTCATGCCTCAGGCGCACCTCGACCGACACCAGTGGGCGCACGCCGTGGCCCTCTTCGCCAGCCCGGAGGGAATCCTGTGAACGACCGCGAAAAGTGCCGGGACTGCGGCCACAGCTGGGGCGTCACCACCACCCCACGCCCCAGCGTGCTCTGTGGGCCGTGCGCCCGCCCCGCACCCTCCCGCTGGCCTGTCCGCTACTGGTGGCTCCGAGCCTGTACTGGGCACCCCGACGTCCGCTACCGGTCTCCGGAGTGGTGGGATCAGCAGACCAGCATCGCCGACCTTCGGCACGCCGCCGAATACGCCGCCCAGCAATGGCCCGAGGAGTCCTAATGGACCGCCCGACCGTCATCCACAGCACCCCGACCGAGCTCCGCGAGCAGCGCGCCAGGCTCCTCGCCGAGGCTGGTCTCCCCTACGAGGAGCTCCGTGACCGGGCCGCCACCTGGATGCTCAGCCTCGAGCAGCAGGACATCTGGGCGACCGTCCAGGGTGTCGACTACCTCCTCGGCGGGACAGTGTCGGCAGAGCAGGAGGAGTAGCACCCTTGCACGTGACACTGTGCCCCGCAGCCCGGTCGTACCCGTTCCGGTCGCGGGGCGCAATCTTGCTAGCCAGATCTGCCTGGCCGCCCGCCCGCCCGCCCGGCCGGGCGCTACCCTCAGGGTGGACTGGTTATGGGAATCGTGATTTCAGGGGTCGAGGTCGAGGCTATGAGCAGCGAGAACTGGACGATCGACAGCATCGCTCACGCGCTCCCGCACCCCGAACTGCGGGCCGCGTTCATGCAGGAAGCGTCGTTTACCGATGTCGCCAAGCTTCCCGCAATCCTCCAAAGGTGGGTCGGTTTCATCGAGCGCTTCGAGGCGGAACAGCCCCGCGTCGAGTGGGTGCGGGACTACTATCGCGAGCACGGACAGCTACCGGCCGAATACGAGATCGAGTCGGCCGACGGTGCAGCCCTCTACGCGCAGTGGAAGGGCCGGCAGCAACAAGGAGCGGCGTGACCTGGCACGTACACATCACCGAGCACGTCTACAACCTGCTCCTCGGCCTCACGCCGGACACCCGCGGTGACGTCTTCGCGCTCTTCCGCCGCCTCGAAGACGACCCGTATGCGGTCGCCCAGCCGGTCGGCATACCTGACGGCGTCAACTACCAGGCGGCCTCCTCGAACGTCATCATCGCCCTGATGCTCAACGAGAAGACGGGGCGCATCACGCCCCTCACGATCACCGCGCTCTGACCTGAAGGCAACAGACAAAGCCCCCGACCCTCGCGGTCGGGGGCTTGTTGCTGTCCCGCACCGTCAACCGGCCTCCTGACAAGACCGCACCCCCGGCCGCAACAGCTGAACCTGGTGAGCCCGGCCGCACCCACCGAGCCGCCCACAGTCCCACCGGTCAGCCCTGCCACCAGCAGAATCGGCTAGGCAGCCCCCTCGTCGAACCACCCAAACCCGCGCACTCTCCCCACATGGGGGGAATTCACGAGCCATACGTATGCCGGAGCTGTCCCGCGATCGGCGGCAGCGTAACCCACCGCGGTCATCCCTATGGCCCCTTATGTGACCGCTGCTGGACCGACACGCAAACCCTCGCCGACCACGATCAAGCCCTCACCGAAGGCGCCGACGCCCCACCGCCACCCGCCCCGCCCCTTTGCCGCGACTGCGGCCGGCCACAGGACCGGTTCGTCACCGGCTACGGGCACTGGGTACTCCTCGAACCCCGCATCCCCTTACCTGTGAAGATCGTGCCCAATGGTGAACGCTGGTTCATCGCCTCAGATGGGTGCGCCATCAACTCGGGCACCGGTCTGCCGCCCGACCCGAACTGCCGGATCCGGCACGCCCTCGTCTGCCCCGTCCAGGAGCGCCCCGACCATTTGGCGGCCGTCATCGGCGTCATCTGGGACGAGAACCAGCGGCGTCACCAGCCACCCTTACCTGACGCGGGTTGAACCGGGGCCCTGGCGTGGGCGCGCATTGATGGGGCATAGACGACTCCAAATCGGCCCATAGGATCACAGTATGGATGGGGGACTTGCGGCGCTCTATGCGGGCGCCATCGGATTCGCAGGGGCTGTTATCGGTGCGGCGGTAGGCGGACTCGCTAGCTACCGCGGAGCCCGTCGCAGCGCAGAAGTGGCAGCTCGCGCACTCGCCGACCAGGTGGCGGAGCAGGCGCTCAACGAAGAAGCCCACTGGTTACGACAAGAGCGACGACAAGCATACGGGCGAGTGCTCTCGGCACATGCCTCCTTTGAGGCGGCCCTTGCGGTGCTACTCAAACAAGATATTCCTACGGAGTCAGGGGCCATCGCCGAGGCCATGGCCGCGTTTCGAAGACTGTGGGAAGCGTGTGCGGAGGTTCCTCTTTTCGGGCCGAACAGAGTAGCCCACGACGCCCTGGCGCTGCCCGTCGCGTCACAGAGACTACTTGAGTCGACTGTCGCCCGAATCATGATCGCGATCGGCGATGGAGACGACAAACGCGAAGCCGAGGCCGCCAGGTTTGACGAGTGGGCAGACGCCTCTGTGACGGCGTTTGCGCTCTTCGTCAGGTCTGCACGCGCTGTGTTCCTCGGTACTTCGCGCGAAGCCTGACGGGGGCGCACTGCGGCACGCAGGCATGGGCAGTCCTCGACGAGCCGAGAATCCCTCGATGCTCTGCACCAGGCGGAGCCGACGAGAGGACACCCAACGTGTGGCCGTTCAGCCGCAGAGCACGGGAAGAACGCAAAGAAGAGAAGCGGGAATGGCGACTCGCCGACCGTCGGGAGCGCGACGCACACGAGGCACTGCTCATCAAGGCCGCAGGCATCGGCGAGGCAACCCTGATCTGCCACACGGACACCTGGTGGTTCATCGTCCAGCGATGCAGCACCGGCGATCGCATGGAGCACTTCAGCCCGCCGGGCGGCGACGTGACCGTCGCGGATGAGGACGGCAAGGTGACCGTGCCCTTATCGGGTAGGACGCTCGCTGCGGTCCTTGACCAGATGAGCGACGACGCCGAGCCGGGGACCATTCCGACTGTCGAGCAAGCGGTAGCGACGACAGTGCGCGACGCCATCGTCAAGGCTCTCGAGGTCGACGACGATCGAATGCCGGTCATCATCATCGATTCGCGTCCGCGGCCTGCGGCGGACGAAGAGGAGCAGCAGGAGTAGCGGCTAACCGGGCTGGCTGGTCGACGGCTGGCCCGGCACTCTCCGATCACCGTGGGAACCTACGTAGCCAGTCCGGAATGCCCGGGTCGACATAGTGCAGCAGCGCGTACTTGAAGCTCAGCAGGTCCACGGCGCGCACCGACTGCGGGCCCCGCAGGACAGCCGGGCTCTCCTGCTCCAGCTGGTTCAGGGCTGACTGCCGCTGTTCCCGGTAGATCCGTGGCCGCTTCTTCTCGAACTGGAGGAGGAGCCGGCGAAGCCGGTCGTCGTCGAGGTCGTTCGCGGCGGCGTACAGCCGGTCGAGTTCCGCCTGCCGTCGATCTTGCTCGCGCGCGTGCTGCCCCGCGCAAGCGTCAGCGAGTGCGGAGGAGTATTCCAAGCCTTCCTCTTCTGCGCCCGTCTTCTTGTCCATCTTCTCGTCCGTCTTATGAGTACTTAGGGACTGGCTGACCGAGTGCTGGTCGACCGACGACTGGTCCGCCGAAGACTGGTTGACCGAACGCGGCAAAGCCGTACTCGGTGCGACCTGGGGCAACGCATCCGGCACCGCAGACACGTAAGTCGTCGTCTCCCACCGCCCGCGATCACCCCTTCGCCGGATATGCACCACGTAACCCTCCCTCTCCAGCTCCCGCATCGCCATCTGTAGGGCCTCCCGACCCTCAGCCGTGAAGCCGCTGTCCCGGGACCCCTTCGCCCATCCGGCGAGCTTGGCGATCGTAATGTCGTTGTTCGGCGGGTAGCTCAACAGCTCCAGCAGCAGGCCCTTCGCCCGCCAACTGATCCGGCGGCTCCTGGCCACCGCGTTGTCCACGCCAGTCCAGCCGGACTCCGGTAGAACTCGTATGACTCTCATCGCACCGCCGCCCACTGGCAGACGCGGGCACGCTTCTGTACCTTCAAGACCGAACTCCTGGATCGCGGGCCGCATACCCGTGGATCTGAAGACGGCCGGGTGGACGCCACATCCACCCGGCCGTTGCTGTTTGCCTACGCCCGTCAGCCCGCGGTCTGCTGCTCGGCCACCCTTCGTGCTTCGGCCAGCTGCCGGACCTGGTGGCGCATCTTCTCGAAGTGCGCGATCGCCTGGTCGATGAACGCCAGCGCGGCAGTCGGCTGAAGGTTGGCGACGTCGCCGGCGCCCGTCGCATCGAACCCCAGGTAGGGCAGCCCCCGGTCCTCGTCGTTCACGAACGGCCACTGCCGGATCGAGGCGACCAGTACCTCGGTGACCCCGCCGAACTCGGGCGCCGCGAGTGCGATCTCCTCACTCTCGTGGGAGAGATCCTCCAGGAACGCCAGATCCTCGTTTGAGTGGTCGCGCACGCACCAGGTGGGGCAGGGCGCGGTGATCCGCTGGCCACGAACCACGGCGGCTACCAAGCGCGGCGATGGGGGATGGGTGACCGGTGACGCAGGCGCCGGGGTGCGCTCGTCCAGTAGGCTCATGGTGGAGCTCCAATCTCGACAGGGTTGGGTTTCTTGATCAGCGGGCCGCGAACCCGCTGGTTCTTACGGCGGCCGGGTGTTGGTAGCACCCGGCCGTTGTGCTGTTGGATCAAGCCTGCTGCGGCTACACGACGAGCAGGGCTGGCCACGAGGCTTCGCATTGGGTGCCTTGCAAGCCGACGATCAGAACCGTATCCGAGCGGCGAGAACCGGCATCGTCGTTCTGGCCGCTGAGGCGGCGGTGACAGGTTTGCAGACTGATCGGCATGTCACTGTCCTCGCAGGTCACTGGCCTGCTCGATTGCGTATAGGCAACCCTGGAAGTCTGATCGACGGGGCCGTCCGGACGTCCAAACAGGCCACTGGAAGTGACCGAAATAGATACCCAGTGGGGTCACGTGTCGCCCCACAGTGTCACGTGCTAGGGAGCTGCTCCTGCGTCGAGGTGCTGTCGTGCGGCAGTACCTCGTCGAGGTACTCCTGCACCCGCTCGTACAGCCCATACGGCACATACTCCGGGATCTCACCGTGCGCTACCCATGCGACCGCGTCCAGCTCTTCCTCGTCCGCAACGTGCGCCTCGCCCTCCACGACCTCGCATGCCGTGTAGAACATCTCTCGGCCGGACTTCGGATGCGATGCCAGGTAGCCGATCTGGCGGATCGCCTTCACGGTGAGGCCAGTCTCCTCGAACGCCTCCCGCACTGCCGCGTCCTCGGCCGGCTCACCGGCCTCGATGGCGCCGGCCGGGAACTGCCAGGACAGTGCACCCTCCTTGACAGCGCGGCGCACCATAAGGACTTTGCCGCCCTGGGTGATGATCGCGGCCGAGATGCCCGGCTGCTCGGTGGTGGTGTCGGTCATGCGGTCGCCTCCAAGGCGGTGAGGATCGGCGGGTAGATGCGGTCAGCGGGAATGAAGCGGGGGAGTGCGGCGATGGGCACCCACTGGACGTCGGCGTTTTCGAGAGAGTCGCGGTTCTCCGCTTCGCCCATCAGGTGATCGCAGAGGTAGTAGTCGGCGAGCACTCCGGTCTGTGGGTGCAGTCGGCCGCCGAGGTGCTGACGCACCGAGCAGTGCACTCCGGTCTCAGAGTGAGTCTCCTGTACGGCTACCGCCTCGGCCGCTGCGCCCGGCTTCACGACCCCGGCCGGGAACTGCCACGTGAGAGCTTCACTCCCGCGGCGGCAGACGAGCAGAACCTCGGCCCCACGGATGACGACGGATATGGCGACGCGCAATGCCTGGGCCTGCGCCACCTCTGCGGGGGGATGCGCTAGGAGTGCGAACCGTCTGCGCACCGCCTCACCTGCCCTCTCGTATGCCGTGTCGAGGATCTGCTGCACCTCGATCCTGTGGGTCATCTCGGGGGCCGAGTGCCACCGAGAGATCGTGCGGACCGATATGCCGAGATGCTCGGCGAACGCCTCGTTCGTCATCCGCATGGCCTCTTGGAGCAGGCAGGCGGTGCGGCCGGTCCATGTGTCAACGACGTCCACTATGGGGCTCCCGTGCTCTGGGTGCTCGGGTCTGTCTTGGCGGTGACAGGGCCGTGTCCCCGCGATGTCAGGGCCGCCCGTTTCGCGTCCTGGCGGTGACTGTTCCACGTCGTTCTACCGCGCCTGCGGGGGCCGTTGACTTGGGGCATGGCGAAGATTCCCTATCCGTCGTCTTCGGCGGCGGCTTCTGTGGGGCGCGGTGGGCGGGGTGGTAGCTCGTCTGTGTCGTGGACGAGCCAGCTGATGAATGCACAGATGTGCGAGTTCATGTCGGAGCCCAATGACGCCACGGCGGCTTGCGCCCGCGCGTATTGCTCCGGGTCTGGCCGGTATGTCCGGGCTGAATGTCTGTGGACTCCATGGGGCATGGCGAAATCTTCGCACGGTGGATTGCCACCAGTCCATAGATGCGTCTATGTTGGTGGAGTG
Source organism: Streptomyces yongxingensis (assembly GCF_055597465.1). Classification (NCBI taxonomy): domain Bacteria; kingdom Bacillati; phylum Actinomycetota; class Actinomycetes; order Kitasatosporales; family Streptomycetaceae; genus Streptomyces; species Streptomyces yongxingensis. Next base: position 2,454,447 of record NZ_CM145717.1, on the reverse strand, counting down.
CCACCACGGAGGTGTCTTCCACCACCTCCTGGCATGAACGCAGAACGGCCCCGTCTCGGGCTTCCACACACCGAGACAGGGCCTAACCAACAGGTCCTGACTAGGGAGACCCTGATGGCTGACGCCAATCGTATCCGCACGTCCGAGCGCACCGATCACCTCACCCCGCCTCCGCCGTTCGCCCGCCTTTTCGATGCCGATGCGGCGTCCGATTCCCCGAAGATCACGCGGCTGCGTGCCCTGACGCTCGTCCCCGACTTGGATGCGGAGGATCGGGCCCGCGCCGGCATCGTGACCGCCTTCGTGACGGCTCGTGCCCGCGGCGACGTGGACGCGATGGCGACCGCGTATCTGGCGGCGGCCGACATGGATGCGGCCCGTCCGGGCGAGCCGTCCCTCGTGGCCGAGCTGGACGCTGCCGGTGTCGGTGACCTGGCCGAGGTGGCGTGATGGGAGACCTCATGCCGACTGTCGCCGTGAAGGGCGTGCTGGGGCACGCGGAGGTCCTGGAGGCGGCGGGTGGTTTGCTCGCCGAGAAGGCGCGGTTCAGCGGCTCGCCGAACAGGTTCTGGTTCGGCATGTCGGGAACGCTGTTCGCGGGTGAGGAGGTCGCCCGGGTTCTGGATGCGGCCCGTGAGCGCCTGGAGGTGGAGGGTTGGCGCCGGGACCGGGCGCAGACCACCTACGAGTGGGTTGGCGAGGAGACGGAGGCTCCGGAGGAGCCGGACGAGTCGGCGTCGACCGGTTCGCTGCTGCGGTATCTGGTTCGCCTGGTGTCGTGGGCGGTGAAGGACTCCGACCGGGAGCTGGTGGCCAAGACGGATCCGGGTCTGACGCTGGGGCAGGCGTTCGACGACATGGATCGCGACAGTCGGCGTAAGGCGCTCGACTGCATGGAGCTGGTCCTGTGCGCCCAGTCTGGGGCTTCCTACGCCTGCACCGATGTGTGGGCGGGGAAGCGCGGCCGGACCTTCGATGAGGTGCGCGGGCTGCTGCTGGTGACGGCCGAGTTCGCCCGCCGCTACGGTCCGGAGGTGGCGTGATGACCGCCGCCGAGATGCTGCGTGAGCTGCCTGCCGGTGATGACCGGTCGCTGCCGGCGCTGGACCGGATCGCCGACGCCCTGCGGGCCGGGGGCGAGGACGTTGAGGTCGTGTACAACGCCCGCCGGGACAGCTTCCGCATCGTGCCCCGAGAGCAGGTGGCGTGATGCTGCGGCCCGTGACGCGTCAGACGGACGAAGAGTTCCGTAACGAGCAGACGCTGACGAACATGCAGTCCGCGAACGAGGCGGCGAAGCTCGCCGAGGAAGCCAAGCGGCAGGCCGAGGAACTCCGGAAGAAGCGGGGTAAGTGATGCCCGCCGATCCGGAGCCGGAGCACGGCCGGGACCGCGACACCATCACCCGCCTGCCGGACCGCCGCCCCGGCGGATCCCACTAGCAGCCGGGCCCGGTGGCACATCCCCCAGCCCCGGGCCCGGCACCCCTCCCGACCTACTGGAAGGAGGTGCGCATGGGTCGCCGCGACAGCCACACCCCCTAGCCGCCCCACGGCGGGGCATGTCGAGCCAGCAGGCAGGCCCTGCCACCCCGGCCCGGTCCGACCCGGGACTCTCCAGCCCCCGGCTGGCGGGTGCCGAGCACGACCAGACCATCCAAGCCCAACACCTACAACCACCTGGAGGATTCATGGCCACCACCTACCAGCCCGGCAACTACGTGATCAGCGTCACCGCGACGATGCCCGCCAAGGTCGCCCGCAAGCTGCACGCCCCGGACAGGTTCCAGTACGACGGCGACACGGCGACCGTCAAGTTCGGGCCGGTGCCGATCCGTGCCGTGAAGAAGGAGACCGACAAGAGCCTCGCCGCCGGGTTCCTCCGCTTCTGCATGGAGGAGCAGCCCGGCGCCAAGTACAAGATCCAGAGCATCGACATCAAGCCCGACGCCAGCTGACCACCCCGCTGCCTGACGGCAGCCCAACCCGCAGGTCTCGCACCTGCGGGTTGGTAAGCCCGCCAGACACTAACCAGCTAGCCGAGAGGACTGAGATGAGCAGCACCTGGAAGTGGGAGATCACCGTCGACAACGGTCGGCGCTCGGGCACCGCCCGAGGCGAAACCATCGCCGCCGACTCCGCAACAGCCGAGAGCATCCTGCCGGGCATCGCCAACGACGTCACGCAGCGCCTCCAGGTCACCGGAGGCCGGGTCACCCGGTTCAAGGCCCAGCGCACCAACTGACGGCTGCCCGATCCGCCCAACAACTCGACCACGAAAGGAGATCGCCATGCAGTTCCGCCAGGGAGACAAGGTCAAGATCGTCAGCTCGGTGGACTACCCGCAGTACCGCAAGTACATCGGCCGCACCGCGACCGTTCACACCGACGGCCCCGACAGCTCCGGCCTCGTGGCCGTGAAGGGCCTCGAATCCAAGGTCAAGGAGCGGGTGCTCGGCTACGTCGGGTTCGCCCCCGAAGACCTGAAGAAGGTCTGAGCGTCGCCCGCTGACCGCTGCCTGACGGCAGCCCATCGCGCCCGACCTTGCACTCCGGGCGGCGGTGGAAAGCCCGCCAGACACCACCACCCATCTGCCTTAGAGGAGTAGTTCCGTGCACGCCTATGTGATCACCGCGAAGCCTGGTAGGTGGCTGCGGTTTGCCCGCGGGCTGCGGGTGTGCACGGTCCGCATCCTCGCCCTGCTCGTCATGGCCGCCCTCGCCGCGATCGTGTTCCCGCTCCGCTGCCTCCGGCCGGTCGTCGTCTACCTGGCCACGCGGGCCGCGTGGCTGGAGTTGTGGGCCTCCTCCGTGACCGGCATCGGCCCCGTCGGAGCCGCACTGGGCTCCGGGCTCACCGACGAGTTCGTCAAGGAATTCCACCGCGCCCGCACCAGCGCAACCACCAACTGACCCGAGAAAGGACTGAGCACCGTGACCACCTCCGTCGAGAAGCAGGTCAACGGGACGCCCGTGCCCGCTGCCGAGCCGCGGTTCGACCCGCGCGCCCTGGCCGAGGCGGAGGCGATCCGGAAGCGCGCCAACGCCGAGGCTGAAGCCCTGCGTATCGAAGCTGAGGGCAAGGCCGAGGCCGAGAAGATCAGGGCCGTCGAGGATGCCCGCAAGCAGAAGATCGCCAACGACCGGGCCGAAGCCCGCTTCGCCGAGGAGCAGGCCCAGCGCGAGGCCCGCATCGCCAAGCAGGAGGCGGAGGTCGCCAAGGCCAGGACTGCTGCGGAGAAGGCAGAGAAGTCCGCCGAGGAGGAGGCCAATCGGGAAGCCGAGCGGGAAGCTGAGAAGGAGCGCACCCAGAAGATCTGGAAGTGGGGCGCCTACGGCATCTACGCGGTTTGCCTGATCATTGCGGCGCCCGTGCAGTTCCTCGACTTCTGGGACCCGGCCCGCAAGTTCCTCGTTGCCGCCCCCGCCATGCTCGAAGGAATCGCCCTCGTCCTCGCCTGCGGCGCGGCCTGGGCCGTCGCACACCGCCGGGACGTTCTCCCGTATCGGATCGGCATCATGCTCGGTGCTGCCATCGCCGCAACGATCAACATGCGGGGCGGCATGACGAACCCGGCGATCGGCTTCAACGCTGGTCTGGTCGGTGCCATCGCCTCCCTCGTCGGCCCGATCGTTCTCATGGCCTACGAGCACGGCATCGCCCAGAAGGCCGACGGGATCCCGTCGTACCGGGAGAAGCGCGCTGCCAGGAAGGAGAAGGAAGCCGAGGAGGCTGCACGGGCCGAGGCCAAGGCTGAGAAGCAGGCCGCTGAGGCGAAGGCCAAGGCCGAGAAGGCGGCCCAGCAGTTGCAGGCGGAGGCCGAGCAGAAGCGGCGCGACGAGGATCGCCAGAAGCACCACCCCGAGGTGTGGAAGGTGGCCGAGGCGCTGCGCTCCGCTCGCGGATCGCAGTACGTCACCGAGCAAATCTGGGGCGACGCGTGGCACCTCGTGAACGGCACTCGGAAGGTCGGCATCACGGCCGAAATCGAAGCCGGGGCGCGCACGGCCGAGGCCCGCATGAAGACCGTCACCGAGATGCCGATACTGGGCGACTTGTCGCAGGTCGAATCCCAAAGGGGGCGTCGAGCCAAGCGTGACCCGGAGTCCCCCGACGGGCGCCGCAATAACGGGGGCACCCCGCCCCTTCGGCGCCCCGGTGACAGCCAGCCGAACAGTCCGATCGCAAAGAAGCAGGCCGCCCTCGAACAGGCCGCCAGCGCCGCCAGGAAGCCCGCCCGTGAGGAGCAGTCGTGAGCATCGAGACGACCCCTAGCACCCAGCCCGATGAGGCGTGGGACAAGCTCATCAAGGGTGAGCTCGTTACCCCGGACGAGGACGAGGACATCGCGCCCGGCGTCATCGAGGTCGTGCCCGACCGGGCCCCGGCCGTGTACCGGGCCGGCTCGGCGGCGATGGTCGTCGCGGCGAAGACGGGGCGGGCCGTGGGGCTCGTCGCCCGCCCCCTGTGCGTCGGGCTCCAGTGGTTCGGGACCGGCGTCAAGGCTACTGCCGTCCTCGGTTGGCGGTATGTGCGGGCCTACGACCACCAAGAGGTGCTGGGCGGCATGTCGTCCGGCAGCGACTGGAACAACGTCGAGCGCACCCGGGTGAAGCGGTGGAAGATCCTCGGCTGGACCACGCTTGCCGCGGCGGCGCTCAACATGGCCGGCTGGACGGCCCTCGTGACAGCCGCCGACATGGACGCACTGGAGGCGCTGGCTATCGCGCCGGGGTCCGAGGTGGCGACTGCTGCCGCGGTGCTGGCCCTGTACGGGAGGTATCGGGCCAACCACCCCGGCATGCCCGCCGGGCAGATCCTCGCCGACGAGGACCGCGACGAGGACGATCCCGACGAGCCGTTCCCTCTCGCCTGGTGCAAGGACGGCAGCCAGGTCGAGGAGTGCGTGTCCCGAGCCCTGTATGCGGAGGGCATCGAGACCCGCAGCATCCGACTCCTCGGCTCCCACCCGTGGGTCAGGGAGATCGACATCATGCTCAAGGGGGCGACGCCGGGCAAGGTAGCCGCCGCAGCCGATCAGCTCGACGTGCACTTCAACATCAAGCACGGCGGCACGCTGATCGAACCGGACGTACAGGAGTCCGCGCACATCACGCTCAGGCTGGTCACCGCGAACCCGTTCGCGGACATGCCCAAGCCGACCGTGCACGCCCCGAACTCGCTGGACATCGCCGACGCCCACAACCTCGGCCGCTGTATGGACAGCAGCCACTTGAACGTCGTCCTCCAGGGGCTTCGCATCCTCGTCATCGGCGTCTCCGGCTCCGCTAAGACCACCGGTGTCCTGCGGGACCTTGCCGAGATCATCACCGCCTGCCATAACGCCATCGCCCTCGACCTGGACCCGGTCAAGGACGGGCTGCGCGAGTTCGAAGACGTCATGGCGGTGCCCCCGATCCGAGGCAATGAGGCATGCGAGGAATGGCTCGGCTACCTCGTCCGCATGGCCGAGGCCCGCAACGTCGTGCGCAACCGGCTCAAGATGGGCGACACCTGGCAGGCCACCTGGGAGCACCCCGACATCTTCCCGTGTGTCGACGAGTTCATCTACCTCAGCCAGAAGGCCAAGGAACTGTTCATCAGGCTGTGCCGCCTTGGCAAGCAGGTCGGTATTTATCCCATCGCGGCAGGCCAGGACGCCACCAGCGACGCCATGGGTGACGCGATCGCCGACAGCTTCACCTTCCGGGTCATGCTCGCATCGCGCTGGGATGACATCCGCATCGTGTTCGGGAAGGGCGCCGCGGCGGAGGGATACCGCCCCGACCGGCTCGTGCCTGCCCAGAACAAGGACATCAAGAACGACGCGGGCCAGTCGTACATCAAGGGTGCGGGCATCACCCGGCCGCTGCTGTACGGATGGAACGAACACAGCCGGGCCGCGATCGAGCGTGCAGTCGAGGAGCGGAAGGCGGCCGGACGACCCTGGTTCGATCACGACACGCTCGCCGAGGCTGGCCTGCTGCACCTGGCCAGCGAGTACGGGCCGGCAGGCCAGATGACGCTGGCCGAGCGGGTTGCCCAGATGGATCACCCGGATGCCGAGCTCGTGGCGGTGCTGCTGCGGACGTTCGAGTCGAAGCGGCGGGACTTCCTGCCCACGACCGAGGTGCTGTTGCCCGTTCTTGAAGCCGCCGGAATCGAGGGCCTCGACAGCACGACGCTTGCCAAGCGGCTTCGCGCCCACGCGCCGGGCGCCACGGCCGACCGCACGGACTGCCCAGAGGGGAAGCATCTCCGCGGCTGGCGCCGGTCGGTAGTGGAGAGGGCCGCCGGAGGCTTGTTGGACCCGGCGAAGACCCGGCAGGACCCCGGCGTGCAGGCGGCGTAGGCCCGGCAGAGACCCGGCAGGGGCTCTAAGCATCGGTGCAGGTCGCCGGGTGCTTGCCGGGCTTCTGCCGGGGTCTCGCCGACCTTCTGCCGCCCCATTGATCCGCATTTGTGAAGTTCGTCAGAGGAGTTGGACGATCATGGCTGCGAAGCGGTCGACGGCACGCAAGCGGGCCAGCAAGCGTCGCCAGACGATGGCGCCGCGCCGCCCCGTCGGCCGCAAACCGTCCCGCAAGGGCTGGCGCCGCAAGATGGTGATCAAAGCCGCCAAATGGGCCGACCAGCAGGCCAGCGCCCACTTCGACACCCGGCGGGCCAAGCGCGACGCCGCGATCATGCGCAAGACCCACAAGGACTGCCCGACTTGTCGCGGCAACGGTCAGATCTACACCCGGAAGAAGGACGGCACGCTGTCCGGCTCCAAGCCCTGCCCCGCCAAGCCGACCGAGACCAAGGTCAGCAAGTGGCAGATCCAGAAGGCCGCACGGTTCGGGGCCGACCAACGCTCCGGGCTCATCGGCTGGAAGTGCCCGTGCGGCAAGCGGGAGAAGCCCCGCTACCGGGACGCCAAAGCCGCCACCAAAGCCCTCCGCACCCACGAACGCAAGAAGCACGGCGGGATCACCGTCGGCGGCGCCTGGTACGCCCAAGTCCCCGAAGGCGTCCCCATACCCACCGTCGAAGCCAAGCCCACCAAGAAGAAGACCACTCGCAAGGCACCACCGACCCGCACCCGGGTCAAGACCGCCTGATCATTCCCCGACTCGAAGGAGATCGCTTTGTCCACCGTCTACCGCAACAACCGCCGCGACATGAAGAAGATCCAGTCCGTTCCCGAGGGCACCACGCTGTACGTGATCGAGGAAGTGTCGCGTCGCGTAGCCCCCTACGAGGATTCGAAGCTCTGCGCCCGCTACGAGGTCACCAGCACGCACCTGCTCGGTGGCGCCATGTGCGGCTCCAAGAGCGTCGAGCAACTGCTGGCCGAGCACGGCACCGTCTACACCGAGCAGCCCCGTGGCGTGCGCGGCATCTGGGAGGCCAGCCCCCAGGTTGCCGGGCCCCTCGGTAACGAGGAGGCGTTCGACCGGCCCCTCGACAAGGACGAGATTCAGGGGCTGCGGAAGCGGGTGCGGGACAACCTCGCCGACCAGAAGAAGGCCAAGCGCGGCCGGTGGCTCTGATGCCCGCCACCGCCACCCGAGACGAGCTGCTCGCCGAGGCGCGCCGCGCCTGGCGTGCATACGTGACCTCCGGCACCGACGACAACTACGTCGCAGCCCGCGCCGCCACCACAGCCGCACAGAAAGCCGGGATCTCCCTCGAAGAGATCCGCAACCAGTAACGACCAAGGAGACCCCAATGCCCGACTTGGAGATCACGCATCAGTCGGTGCGCGACTACATCGCCGCCAAGAAGCGCGGCGACGAGAAGACCACCCAGCGAATCATCGACGAGGCCAAGGCTCGCTTCGCCACACGGAAGACGGACGGCAGCGAGCTTGCCCAGCTCGTCCACGCCAGCATGCACGTCCGCCTCGGCGAAGACCTGTAGCTAAGCCGGGGCGCCCCACCCGCGTGGCAGCAACCGGGGCGCCCCACCCCTCCCCGACACCTCGAAAGGCCGTAGGAGGCCACTAGATGACCACAGCCATGCTCGATGCGGCAAGCCTGGATCAGGCCGCCGCCCGCCTCTACCGCACGAAACCGCTCAGCCCGAGCGAGCAGCGACAGTTCGCAGACATCGCCGCCGGATATCAGCGCACAGCACCCGCCAACCACGCCACCCGCCAACTCACCAGCAAGACCGTGCAGGAACTCGTCGACGAAGCCCTCGGCAACATCAACCTGCACGGCACCCGCCCCCCGGTCGACGTCCGCCTGCCTGGCCGGCTCGCCGGTGCGCTCCCTGATTGGGCGCACCGCGGGCGCCGCCGGGACTTCACCCACCCGCCATCCACCCAGTTGTACGTGGCGGCCACAATCCTCCGCGAGTGGGGCTGGCAGGCCAAGCCACACAAGATGCGAAACAAGCGCGGCCAGCGCTGCATCTGCGGGGCGCTGGTCACCACCGTGGCCCTCGGTGTCGGCACCATGTCCGGCGCCGAAACCGCCGCCTGGCACGTGCTCAGTGTGCTCCGCGACCAGGGCTGGCCCCGGCTCATCGGGGACTGGAACCGGGAATGCGGCAGTGCCCAGAAGGCCATCGACGTCACCTTCACTGCCTACCAGCGGGCAGCGGCGGCGGGGCAGTGAACATCACCGTCCACAGTCAGGCCCGCAGCTATCGGCAGATGGCCGCCCGCCTGGAGCAGATCGCGGTGCCCGCCGCGAAACTCGTCGCGGCCCGGCTCGGCGGCCGGGCCCCGCACACCGAATTCGTCATCACCGACGCTAACGGCGTCGCCCAGGGCATGCGCCGGGCCGACTCCGAACCAGCCGGCCCGCCACGCGGCTACAAACGGATCACCAGCGGGTTCATGGCCCACTGGACAGCGCGGCATTCTCTCGGCGCCACCACCCTCACCCGTCGTGGCGTTGTCGTCTTCATCAACGGGCCCAGCCACCGAGGCGACCTCGACCTGTTCGACCAGACCGTTGTGCACGAACTGGCCCACAGCGTGCAACTCGGCACGTCGGAAGCCCGGCGCCGACACCTCGAATACCTCGCCACCTTCACGGCCCGCACGCCTGATGTGGCAGTGCAGCGCGACTACGAGCGGCTGATGGACGTCCGCGAGCAGCAAGCCGAAAACCTTGAAGCCCTCGCCCAGCAACTCCCTCCATCGAAAGGAGCCTGATCATGTCCGTCACCATCTCCCACGGCACCAACCAGTATGGCGAGGAAGCCTTCTCCGCCACGACCATCGCCAACCTCGGCCAGCATCTCGCGCACGTCCTGTCGGCCCGCGACTGGCGCACCATCGCTTTCCTGTTCAACGGCAAGCTTCGCGGCCCTGTCACAGTGCCGCCCCGCAAGGCCGGGCAGGTTTCCGCGATCATCGGCCGGGCCATCGGGCATCCGTTGATGCCCCGCGGCCTGTGGACCGAGTACGCACAGTCCTTCGCCGACGCCGCCCATCGTGCGGCCACCGCCCGCCAGCCGTGGGAGTGGAGCTGATGGTGGTCACCGTGGATCAGATCACCGAGGCCCTCGTCGATGAGGTGGCGGCCAGCTACGGCGTCGACCCAGTTGACGCTGCACCCCTGGTCGCCAGGTCGATTGAGGCGATCACATCCTTCCGCCGGATGCCATCAGACCCTGCCGCCCTCTACCTCCGGCTCGCAACCGAGGCCGCGCTCGCCGGGGAGCAGTGGGCGCGACGGATCCTCCCGTCCATCAGGAAGAAGGTGCTGTGATGGGCAACCCGTGGAAGAGCGCCCAGTCCTTCGCCGACCTCGGCGAGTTCACCGCGCAATGGCTCGAAGGCCGCATCCGCCGCCACCCCGGCACCGTAGGGCGGGGAGGACCCGACAAAGAGACACGGCACCTCGTGCGCACCTTGGCGACCCTCAACCGCGCCGGATTCGTCACCGACTGCTCCCAGCCCGGCCTGCCCCCGCAGCGCGGCTACAAGAAGCGGATGTTCCAGCAGCGCGCGGGCGTCGAAGGCTACATCACTGACCAGGCACTACTTCATCGCCTCACTGCCGCAGCCAAGTCCACCGGACTAACGGTCATCGCCTATCCGCCGGGCACCACGCAGCGGTGGGGTGTGCCGGTGACCGAAGTGGAAGGCGAGCCCTTTACGTGGTTCGGCAACTGGTTTGGCATCCAGGACCACATAGCGACGAGCTGGCAAGGCGTGGGAGAAGGGGCGCTGCGGGAACTCCGCCGCTCTACATACCTCACCCTCATCGATCCGGTGTGGGGCCGCGACAACGTGCTGTGGCCTGCGCTCGCCCAGGCAGTGAGGGGCTAACCATGGGCATCACGTTCCGCAAGAGCATTCGCATCTTCCCCGGTGTCACCCTCAATCTGAACGCCAAGTCCTGGTCGATAACCCTCGGAGGCAGGAGCGGCCCCCGGCACACGATCAGCTCCACCGGCCGCCGCACCAGCTCCATGGATCTTCCCGGCCCGTTCGGGTGGAGGCACAACCACCGCCGCAACCGCCACCACTGACCTGCCCGCCCGCCGTGCCCCGCGTGCCGCCACAGGCGCGGAGTACGGCGAGCACACAACCCGGACACCAACCACCTGAGAGGACCATGGAAGCCATGACTCCCATGACCGACCTTCTATTCACCGCCACGCGAATGGTGACCGAGACCCGGTTTGCCTCGCCATCCATGCTCGTCCGTCGCCTCAAAACGGAGCACGGCGTGCGCATCACCTTCGACACCGCCCGCAACCTCCTCGACCAGATGCACGACGCTGGCATCGTCGGGCCCGAGAAGGGCTCACTCGCCCGCGACATCGTCATGGACGACAACGAGGCGACACAAGCGCTGACGAGCAGGTGGGGCGGCGACTGGACTCATCCCAGGGTCACCTGACCTACCCCGCCGCACCACCTCGGCCCCGCTCGGATTCCGGGCGGGGCCTACTCGTGGGCGGCGCCTTGTGGCTGCGGGGCGGGCACCTGGGCGCGGGCCATCCACCGGTCCCGACCCAAAGCCTGCGACGGGCGACCCAGAGGCTCCAAACCCAGCACCTCGCACACCCGCCGGTGCCACGCCAGAGCCTCAGCCTCCGACTCCGTCAACACCACCACCGTCACGGCCATAGCCACAGTGTGGCGGGCAAGGCGGGGGAGCGGGCTGATTTGCGGCTACTCGTCGCCCCCGAAGCAGCAACCCGGCCGTGTCGGGACGGGTATGCACAATGAGGGCAGCGCCACCTCCTGCACCACCCGCGCCACGAGGAGCCCGCCGTGCAGCACAACGCCCCCACCGACACCTACCAGTGGCCCACCTGCACAGCATGCAGCCGAGACCTCTGGGAAACCGAAGCCGGCCGCATGGCGTGCCGACCGTGCGAGACACGCACCAGCGAACGGCTCGGCGAACTCGCCACCCTCTTCCAGCAGATCAACACCAGTGCGGCCCTCATGCGCGGCGCCCGGCGCGGTGGCGCACCCATATCCGGCAGCCGCACCCCGCCCATCCCGCCACGGCTCGAAGTCCTCAGCCTGGCCGCCGCGGGGGGAGTAGCCACCCGGCTCCGCGACATCGAAGACGCGTGGCGGAAGACGCTCGGTTGGACCATCGCCCCGTGGCGCGGCAACCCCGGTGAAGCGGTCCCCGAGCACGTGCGATTCCTGATCAACAACCTGCCCTGGGCCGCCGACGCCTACGACAGCGTAGGCCAAGACGTGGAAGAGATCCGGCGACTCCACGCCGAATGCAAGCAAGCCCTGTCGCACGACCGGAAGCCCGGTCGGGTCAACGTCGGCCTGTGTCCCGTCGTGGTGGACGACGTCCGGTGTGGGGCGCAGCTCACCGCCTCCGCCGTCACCAGTCGCATACGGTGCCAAGCGTGCGGGGCACAGTGGGACGACATGTTCGGGTGGCGGGAACTCCGGCAGGCGCAAGAAGCCGTGGCAGGCGGAGAGAGGGCAGCAGCATGAGCGAGCCCACCGTCACCCGCGTCCACGACGCCACCGGAAGCCACATCGAACCACCCCTCGAAGAGTCTTGGAGCGACCTCGCCAAGCTCAGATGGCACGCCGCCGTCACAGCCCACGACACCGGCATAGCCGCCACCGTCCAAGACGCCACCTACACCATCGACGGCAAACCGGTGCCCGACCTCTACGACATCATCGTCGGCGCCAGCAGCATCGGCCCACTCGACTTCCGGTCCGCATGGGACTACCTCAACGGAATCGGTACCGGAGCCGCCCAAGCGCCCTGGCTCGTCACCGACGCCATGGTGCGGGCCGCCGCCGAAGCCATCGAGGACGAATGCCTGACGCATCTCGGCCGCGACCTCGGCACCATCCACCGCGACGACATCGCCCGCGCCGGACTCGAAGCAGCAGCACGGGCGCGAGGCGAGCAGCCGTGACCGACAAGGACGACACCCCAATCCAGCCCGCCTCCACCAGGCTGCCCATCGTCACCGCCACCGACGGGCAGCCATACCTCGGCTGCGACGCCGTCATCGCCTTCCTACGGGCCATCGCCGAATCCTGCCGCAACCTCGCCGACAACCCCGAATGCGACCTCGACACCGCAGCCGCCGCCATCGACTACGAAGCCGACAACCTCGAATGCCGGGCCATCGCACACACCACCGGAGCCACAACATGACCGACATCGCCGACTTCCTCCGCGCTCGATATCAGGAAGCCCGCAAGCGAGAAGAAGGGGTGCGCTCCATGCGCGGCGACCTCGGCTTCCAATGGGAACACCGCTACGACATGGACGAGGAATACGTCCTCATCAGCGGGCACCAGCGCGTCGACGTCAACGAGTTCTGGGAACGGTACGGAGAGCCCGCCGCAGACGCCGCCATCCTCGCTGACCTCGACGCCAAGCTCGCCCTCGTGGACGAACTGGATGCGGCTGCCCCGAACGGCGGCTACATCACCGCCACGTTCACCGCCCAAGACGCACTGCGCCTCCTCGCCCAACCGTTCGCCGGACACCCCGATTACAAGGCCGCCGAATGGGCGGCGTAAGTCAAACCGTGCCCTTAGTTGACAATCGGACGAACCGAAGTCATGATCTGCTCAGATAGCAGAACTTCGCGCTGAGGCCACCCAGACACAGGGTGGCCTTCGCTATTTCCCGGAGGTGACCATGGCCTCCACACTCGCGCTCGCCACCGCCACAGACGTCGCCCACTGGACAGGCCGCCCCGTCGGAACCATCTGGCGCTGGGCATCCGAAGGCCGCATCACCGTCTACGGCCACGGCAAGAACGCCCGCTACAACCTCATGGAAATCGACCCCGCCACCCGGGACGAAGACCGCAACGTCATCGCCCCCACCCCAGCACCACCCATCACCGGCCGCGTCCGCATCGACAACGCCGCCTAACGACTCCTCGCGGGCTGGTCGAGCGCGCTGGGTGGACGCTCCCACCCGCGAGGACACACACCTGCCCTGCGGGGGCAGGAACGGGAAGCCCGCACCCCCACGCCGCTTCCCCCGTCCGCCCGGCCGCCTCGTCACGGCCGGGCGGACACACGCGCACCCGCTGCCCGGAGGATCGCGACCGGGCAGCGGGCCCAGCCGGCACCACCAAGGAGGCCCGCGCCATGGCCGACGACCTGCTCGTCATCATCCCCACCCGCGGCCGACCCCAGGCCGTGCCCGAACTCGTGCGGGCGTGGGACGACACCGGGGCCACCGCGGACCTGCTGTTTGTGGTGGACACTGATGATCCGGAGCTGGCCGCGTACAAGCAGCACGCTGCGGCGTTGAAGCCCGATCCGCGAGTGCGGTTCACGTTCGGCAAGCGGCGGAGGCTGTGCGGGACGCTCAACCAGCAGGCCATCAAAGCCGCGCCGAAGTACCGGTTCCTGGCGTTCCTCGGCGACGACCACCGACCGCGACCCGCTGACCGTCCGTGGGACGAGCGGATCCGGGAGTGCCTATCCGGCGGGCCCGGCATCGTGTACGGCAACGACCTGCTCATGGGGGAGCGGATGCCGACCGCGGTGGCCATGACGTCGGATATCGTCACGACGCTCTCCTACATGGCGCCGCCGCAGCTGGTGCATCTCTGCCTGGATCTGTGTTGGCTCGACTGGGGGAAGGGGATGCGGCGCATCACCTACCTCGACGACATGGTCATCGAGCACCTGCATCCTGCGGCGGGGAAGGCGGAGGTAGACCAGGGCTACGAGGAGGCCAACAGCTCGGAGCAGGTGTCCTCCGACTCGGCTGCCTACTACGAGTACCGGGATGGCGGCGGCCTCGAAGCCGACCTGGAGAAGCTGCGGAAGCTCGTGAAGGCGAGCGGCTGATGGACCCGCGGATTCCGGAGTACGCAGAGCGCCTCCGCAAGCTCCACAACAAGATCAGACCACTGCTCGCACGCGAAGATCAGAACGAGTTGCTGGAGTTGGCGATCGGCCTCGGCCTGGTGGCGCTCGACCAGAAGCGGGAGGAGACCCGATGCGAGTCCTCCTGAGTGGTCACCGCGGCTTCGTCGGCCGCCACCTGCACCGGGCGCTGGAGGAGCGCGGCTGGGAGGTCACCGGCATTGACCTTGCGGACGGCGGCGGCGATGCCCTCGACTTCTTTCGCACCGACAGCGTTCCCTTCGATCTGGCCTTCCACTGTGCGGCGGTCGTCGGTGGCCGGGCCAGCATCGACGGGAGCCCGCTCGGTGTCGCCACCAACCTGGCGCTCGACGCCTGGTACATGCGGTGGCTCGCCCGCACCAAGACCCCGAGGGCCGTGTACTTCTCGAGCTCGGCGGCGTATCCGGTGGCCCTCCAGCAGCCGGGCAGGGTGCGGAAGCTCCGCGAGGACGACATCGACTACGAGTGCCCGGGGCGTCCGGACGCCACCTACGGGCTGGCCAAGCTGACGGGCGAGCAGCTCTGCCAGTACGCGGCGGCCGAGGGCACACGCATGACCGTCGTCCGGCCATTCTCCGGCTATGGCGAGGATCAAGACGAGGCGTACCCGTTCCCCGCGTTCATCCAGCGGGCCAAACGCCGCGACGACCCGTTCGAGATCTGGGGCGACGGCAGCAGCACACGCGACTGGATCCACATCAGCGACCTGATCGGGGCCACCCTCGCTGCCGTCGACCAGGACGTCACCGGGCCCGTCAACCTCGGCACCGGGCGGCCCACGTCGTTCGACCAGCTCGCCCGGCTCGTCACCGAAGCAGCGGGCTACCGGCCACAGCTCAAACACCTCGCCACCGCGCCACAAGGCGTCCACCACCGCGTCAGCGACCCGAGCCGGATGCTCGACTTCTACCAGCCCCGCGTGAGCCTCGAAGAAGGCATCCAGCGGGCACTCGGCACCTGACAAGACGAGAGGCCCGCGCCAATGACAGTGATCGATTACGACCTTGAGTTCTTGGAGGACGGCCGAACCATCGACCTGATCTCCATCGGCATGGTGTGCGACGACGGCCGCGAATACTACGCGGTCAACCGGGACATGCCGGTCCGGAAGATTCGCAAGCACAAGTGGCTGATGGAGAACGTCGTCCCGCACCTGCCGCAGGGACACGGCGATCGCCGCAACCACGTACCGAAGTCCTGGCTGTTCGACTACGCCGATCCGGTCGTGAAGCGGCGGGAGCGGATCGCAGACGAGGTCCGGGACTTCATCCTCGGCACCGACCCGCATGAGTTGCCGCACATCGAACTGTGGGCGAACTACGGGGCCTACGATCACGTCGCCCTCGCGCAGCTCTGGGGGCCGATGATCGCGCTCCCCGAGGGTGTCCCGATGTACACGAACGATATCCAACAGGAACGCGCCCGCCTCGGCTTCAACTGGGACGACCTGCCCAAGCAAGAGGCTGGCGAGCACAACGCACTCGCCGACGCCCGCCACAACCAGACGATCCGGCGGTGGCTCGCCGAACACGCCAGACGGAACGGCTGATCCAACGAGGAGGTAGCCGTGACCGCTGGTGCGTGGGACCTCCAGATCGAGCAAGGCAGCACGTTCGCCGAGACCTACACGTGCACCAACGACGACGGATCAGCGGTCGACTGGACAGGCTGGACCGGTCGCGCACAGATCCGGGTACTCGCCGCCCCCGACGCCGAGCTCCTCCTCGACCTCACCCCCTACCTCACCATCACCGGCGCCGCCATCACCGTGCTGGTCCCCGCCACGATCACCACCACCCTCACCCGCTCCGGACGCTGGGACCTCGAGCTGACCGACGGCACCACCGTCATGCGACTCCTCCAAGGCCGCGCCCTCCTCGCCCCGGAGGTGACCCAATGAACATCACCGTCACCCCCAACGGCACCCAACCACCCCGCGTCATCCAAGTCACGGATGGGGCCGTTACCTCCGTCAACGGGCAGCGCGGCGACGTCACCATCACCGCCGCTAGCCTCGGCGCCCTCGACACCACCGCAGCAGCAAGCAGCGTCACGGCGGAGACCACCTTCGGGCAAGCCTCCAACGTCGGCGTCAGCACCGGATACGCCCGCGCAGACCACACCCACGGCACACCCGCCGCCCCCACCGTGCCCAACGCTGCTACCACCGTCACCGCACAGACCACGTTCGGCGCCGCTTCCAGTGCGGGCGCCGCCACCACCTACTCGCGCGGCGACCACACGCACGGAACCCCCACCCTGCCCACCGCATCCACCAGCGCGGCCGGCGTGGTGCAACTCGACGGGACCGCCGCCGACATCGCCGCCCTCGGCACCCAAGCCGCCGGCGCCACCGGCAAAGCCGCCGACGCCGGACACGTCCACCCCACCACCGGCGTCCTCCCCACCGCAGGCGGCAACCTCACCGGCGCCGTCACCTCAAACCGCTCCGCCACCAGCGACGTCGCCTACGCAGTCATCCTCGGCGGCGACACATTCGACCGATACCGCGTCCTCGGATCCGGGAACATCGAGCAAGGCTCCGGGGCAGCGGCCCGCGAAGTCACCTACGGTCGGACCGCAGCCAATCAGTGGTCGGTCACCGGTGCCGACCTGCGCGTTGCCACCGTCGGACGCGGACTCATGGTGGCGGAGGGTAGCAACGCCAAGATGGGCACGGTCGCACTGACAGCCGGAGCCGCGACAGTCTCCACCACGGCGGTCACCGCCAGCAGCCGCATCTTCCTCACCAACCAGGCCCTCGGCGGTACCGCGGGCTTCCTGCGGGTCTCCGCACGCACCGCCGGAACCTCGTTCACCATCACGTCCAGCAGCGGCACCGACACCAGCACGGTCGCCTGGATGATCGTCGAACCCGCATAGTCCATCACCCAGGAGGCCAGCGCCATGGATCTCCACGCCTGGATCACGAAGCAAGTCGAGCGCGTTGCAGCCCTCACGAAGGAGGCCACGCCCGGCCCTTGGCAGGCAGAAGCTCACCGGATCGAAGGACACGGGCGCACGGTCGTCTACCCGGAAGTCCATCCCATCGCCGAGATCGACAGCGACGGAAGCGGTGGCGTCACAAGCGAAGCCGACGCCATCCACGTCGCCCTGCACGACCCGACGACTGTCTTCCGCCGCTGCGAGGCAGACCGCCGAATCCTCGCCCGGCACACGATCGACCCCGACCAGGTGGCATTCCCGGCCGCCTGCAACGGCTGCGGCATCGACGACTGGGGCCTACCGAACATGGGCAACATCAACGACTGCCCCGAACTCCGCGACCTCGCCCACGCCCACGGCATCACCGACGAGATCCTCGCCGAACTCGACCGACCACAGGCGCCCGAGCCGGACAGTGGCCTCCCTGCCGACGCTGGCTACGAGATGCGCATCACCCACTGGCCCACCCCGCCCATCACCACCAGCGACGTACCCGCCGCGCTACGCGGACCCCGCTGGAAGCCGTAACCACACCCACAGGAGCCCGCGCCATGCTCGACTACCTCGCCCCGGCCCTCGCCCGGGCGGCAGCCATCGCAGCCGAAGGGGAACTGTCGTGACCGCTGCGATCTACCGGTACGAAGTCCCCGTCGACGACCAGTGGCATCAACTCGAACTGTGCGGCGATGTCCTCCACGTGGCTGCCCGCACGCCGTACCGTGTCGAACTCTGGGCACTACATGGCGCCGGGTCGACCATCGCCCGCACCTTCCGCGTAATCGGCACAGGACAACCCTTGCCCGACGAGTACACCACTTACCGAGGGACGGCCATAGTGCCCGGCGGGCAACTCGTATGGCACCTCCTCGAACGCCAATAACCCGCCACAGGAGGCCCGCGCCATGGCCCGCTACCGCAAGAAGCCCGTAGAGGTCGAAGCCATCCGCTGGGACGGCACCGATACCGAGGCCACCCGCATCATCGACTGGATCTTCAGCAGTGGTTCGACAGCGAACTACATCTGCTCGAACCCTGAACGCTGCTTGGAGACCCACGGCGACACCCCGCACGTCATCGCCATTCGAACGCTCGAAGGAACCATGAACGCCGATCTCGGCGACTGGATCATCAAGGGGGTCGCGAGCGAGTTCTATCCCTGCCGCGACGACATCTTCCGAGCCACCTATGAGGCGGTGACTGACTGATGGCCCGCCTGCAGATCCTCGAACTCCCCGAAGGCGCCGGAGACGACCGGCCGCCGTTCGTGCTCGTCATCGACCAGTATGAGCCGCCGCCCTACCCGGATGAGCTCGGTGACACGTCGCCCTTCGATGGGGTCGCCGAGAAGATCGGCGCCCGCGGCGTCCTCGTCTTCGAAGACACCATCGACATCCCCGCCAACCAGGTGGCCGTCGACCCCGACGGCTACCCGGTGCGCGTGCGCATCGAAGGCGACTTCGAGGAGTTCCGCGAACAGGTCCAGGAAGAGATCGCCAAGGCGCAGGCTGAGACCGCCGAAGCTCTTCGGTACGGTCTCGGATGAGCGGCGGCTGGAAGAACTCCAACCGGCGGGCGCGCCTGCCGTCAGGGTGGCGGAAGATACGTGCGCAGGTACTGGCCAGGGATCCGATCTGTGTTCTGTGCTCGGTCAGACCCTCGGCCTTCTGTGATCACATCGAAGCCATGAAGGACGATCACAGCCTGTCGGCGCTCCAAGGCGTGTGCGGGCCCTGCCATGATCGA
Source organism: Streptomyces yongxingensis (assembly GCF_055597465.1). Lineage (NCBI taxonomy): Bacteria > Bacillati > Actinomycetota > Actinomycetes > Kitasatosporales > Streptomycetaceae > Streptomyces > Streptomyces yongxingensis. The sequence goes on along the minus strand of NZ_CM145717.1, from coordinate 2,435,426 downwards.
AAAAGCAGCGCCGAAGGGAACGCAGCCCAGAAAGCTAACCCACGCCCCGGACGTCAACGGCCACCCGAACAACACCCCGGACTGCTGTAACCGAAGGCGGTGACCATGCCCGCCTACCTCGTCCAACACCAGCGCGGACAACGCGACGACATCCTCATCGACGCCCCCGACCTCAAGCTCACCTTCGAAGGCGACTGGGCCATCTTCAGCGACAGCAACGGCCCCAGCCTCGCCGTACCCGCCGAACGCGGCGCCACCATCCAACGCATCGACCCCGACCAAGCCGGGCAAGAGCAAGACGACACCACAGCCAAGGGGCCCGCGCCACAGGAGTGACCCCCATGGCCAAGCTCAGCAGCAAGAAGCGACGCAGCCTCCCCAAGACCTCGTTCGCCCTGCCCGGCAAGCGCAAGTACCCCGTGGACACGAAGAACCGGGCCCGCAACGCCCTCGCACGGGTCGCGCAGCATGGCACGCCGGCCGAGAAGAAAGCCGTCCGAGCCAAGGTCCGATCCAGGTACCCGAGCATCGGCAAGTCCGGTCGGCGCAAGAAGGGCGGGAAGTGATGGCCAACAAGGGCAGTCGACGGAACCGAGGCAACGCCGAGACGCTTCGTCGTTACTGGAGCACGGGCGGCGCAGGCGGGGCCAAGATCCGTTGGGGTACACCAGGTGACTGGAAGCGGTGCAACCGCCTACTGAGCAAGTACCTCGGAGCCCGCGCCCGCGGATACTGCCAGCTCATGCACATCCGCAACACGGGCGTCGGGACAGGGTCTCGTCTCAACCCTGGCCGCCGCATGGGCAGGCGTCGATAGCGGAACTGGCCGCATCGCGCCGGGCGTTGAACAAACAGAACCCCGGCGACTGCGGTAACAGTCCCGGGGCCATGGCCGACCTGAACAGACAGGACCGACATGACCCAGGCTACGCGAGCCTGCCCATACTGCAGCGCGCCCCTCGACAACCCCCGCCGCGTTCAATGCGGAGCACCCGACTGTAAGCGTCAGCACCGCAACGCCCGGCAGAGAGACTTCCAGCGCAAACACAAGGCCGAGCATGGGCGCTACTACAGTCGCAAGTACGACAAGCCCAGACAGAAGCAATACCCGATCACCTGCGCACGCTGCGGAGTCGAGGCAGTGGTTACGAAGAACACTGCAAAGTACTGCTCGCATCGCTGCTGGTACGACGCTAAGCATGCTGCTCATGTGCAGGTGGAGCTGTGGCAGCCCAAGCCGGCTGACCCCAGGGTTCAACCAGTGACGATCCTCAAGCCGCCGAGGCCACGCTGGTATAGCGGCAAGTGTCCACTGTGTGCTGACTGGTTCGTCACCTTCGATCCTCGAACGCAGTACTGCTCGCAGCGATGCGCACGTAGGGCCGACAAGGACAAGCGGCGAGCCATGGAGCGCGAGGCGTTCGTCGCCCACGTGGACCGCACTCAGGTATACGAGCGGGATGGTTGGACGTGCCAGCTATGCCGGAACCCGGTCGCACGGGACGAGGTAGTTCCTCACCCCAAAGCGCCGACACTGGATCATGTCGTTCCGCTCTCGAGAGGTGGAACACACGAACCTGCGAACGTGCAGCTTGCACACTACTGGTGCAACACGATCAAAGCTGACGGCGAGTGGAACGACGGCGAGCAGATGCTCTTGCTGGATTGATCCCAAGATCCATCACCAAGATCACCCTGGGGAATGATCTTCCCCCATGATCTTTTGGCCATCGGGGCCGTCTAGCCCCTCTGGATCTGCAAGCGCCTGAGCTGTATTTTTTCGGCCCCTGGCGGGCCTCCCCGAGGCCCCCGGAGGGTCGACATGTCATCGAAGATCGAACCCCCTGAGGGTCTCGGTGCCAAGGCCCTGGTGGTCTGGTCGGAGATCGCAGGGAACTATGAGCTGCGAATCGACGAGCTGCGCGTCCTCGAGGACGCTTGCCGAGAGATCGATCTGATCGAGCGACTGGAAGCGGAACTGGTCCACGCCGACCTCATGGTCACCGGCAGCATGGGCCAGCCCGTGGCGTCGCCCCTCGTTCAGGAACTGCGCCAGCACCGCGGCGTCCTGGCCCGCCTGCTGGGCTGGCTGAAGCTTCCGGACGAGGAGGAGCCGGCGAAGGGCAACACCTCGGCGTCCGCGCGGCAGGCCGCGATGGCGCGCTGGGGCCGTGGCGCGTAGGCGGTCGGTCGAGCGCCGGGACGACGGGCACGAGGACGTCATCGCCTGGTATCGGGAGCGGCTACTGGCGGTTGCTCCGCGCCCGGAACTGGAGTGGGAGCCAAAGCTGATCGGCCCGACCTGGCAGCGGAACCCGGACGGAACCTGGCTGCTGCCGGAGGCCACCCTGGGGTGGGAAGTCCTCGGTTGGTGCGGCGTCTGGCTGCAGCATTCCCGAGGTGTCCCGTGGCGCTTCACCGACGAACAAGCACGTTTCTTGCTGTGGTGGTTCGCCCTCGACGAGGCCGGTACGTTCGCGTACCGCGATGGGGTCCTGCAGAGGCTGAAGGGCTGGGGCAAGGATCCTGTGGGGGCTTGCCTGTGCGCGGTAGAGGCACTGGGGCCGTCGCGCTTCGCCGACTGGGCTTCGGACGGTTCGCCGATCGCCACTGACAGCCCGGAGGCGTGGGTCCAGACCGCAGCGGTCAGCCTGGAGCAGACGAAGAACACGATGCGGCTTTTCCCGTCGCTGTTCACTGCCGAGGCGAAGGAGCACTACCGGATCCAGGTCGGCAAGGAGACGGTGAACGCTCTCGGCGACTCGCGGTTGATCCAGGCCGTGACCTCTTCGCCTTCCACCCTGGAGGGTGCGCGGGCCACGTTCGTGCTGCTCAACGAGACGCATCACTGGGACTCGTCGAACTCGGGTCACGACATGGCCGATGTGATCGAGCGGAACGCCACGAAATCAGCTGACGGAGCGGCTCGGACGCTGCGCATCACGAACGCTTACGAGCCCGGCCAGGACTCGGTCGCGGAGCGGGACCGGGAGGCTTGGGAAGCGGTGGACGCCGGGCGGGTTTTGGATTCGGGTCTGCTGTACGACTCCATCGAGGCTCCGCCGAAGGCCCCTCTGACGGTGGAGGATGCGCCGGCTGTCATCCGGTCGATCCGGGGTGACGCCTCCTGGTTGAACGTGGACCGGCTGGTGAAGTCGATCGCCGATGTGCGTAACCCGCCGAGTCGGTCGCGACGCTTCTGGTACAACATGATCGTCGCCGCTGAGGATGCCTGGATGGCACCCTACGAATGGGACGCCTGCAAGGCCGAGGCCCTCGAAGTGCTGGATGGCGAAGAGATCGTCATGTTCTTCGACGGCTCCAAGTCCGACGACGCCACGGCCCTGGCCGGCTGCCGCATGTCCGACGGGCACGTCTTCACGCTGGGCGTCTGGCAGCGGCCGGCGAACTGGAATCTGGACGTGCCGTGGTCGGTGCCGCGTGACGAGGTCGACGGCGTCGTGGAGCGAGCGTTCAACGCGTACAAGGTGCTGGCGTTCTTCTGCGACCCCGGTTCCGGGCAGGACGAAGACGGAGAGCGTTACTGGTACTCCTACCTCGACAAGTGGGGCCAGGATCACGGGGCGAAGCTGATCCTGCACGCCGTGACCGCCGGTCCGAAGCAGCACGCCGTTCGCTGGGACATGGGCGCACCCCGCCACCAGGAGGAGTTCACGGATGCGGTGAAGCGCACGAGCGAGGACATCCTCGAACGGCGCCTCACCCACGACGGTCACAAGGTGATGCGCACGCACGTGGCGAACGCCCGCCGCCGCACGAACGCGTGGGGGATCACGATCGGCAAGGAGCATCGCGAATCCGCACGGAAGATCGACCTCGCGGTGTGCATGGTCGGTGCACGCATGCTGCGCAGGAAGCTCCTCAACAGCAAGCAGTACGGGAAACGGCCGAAGTCGCGCGGTAAGGGACGGGTGGTGGTGCTGCGGTGACCACGTCTATCCCCGACCTGCCGCTTCTGACGTTGTCGGACGACGAGCTGGCGCTGGTGCAGACGTTGCGCGGGGACATGCTGGCTGAGCGCTGGCGCTTGCAGTTGTTGGACGCGTACTTCAACGGCGAGCAGCTGGTGCGGGACCTGGGCATCAGTATCCCGCCGCAGCTCAAGGGCCTGCACACGGTCATCGGGTGGCCGCGGGTTGGTGTGGAGTCGCTGGAGGAGCGGCTGGATTTGGAGGCGTTCCGGTGGGCTGATGGCGGCGATCCGTCGGACTTGGAAGAGATCGCGACGGCTAACGACCTGTATGACGAGTCGAGTCTCGCGCATCTGGATGCGATGACCTATGGCCGCGAGTATTTGGCGGTCGGTTCGGGGGATTGCGGCACGGGCGACTGCCCGCCGCTGATCAGCGTCGAGTCGCCGCTGGACATGACGTTGATGTGGGATGCCCGTCTGCGGGTGGGTACGGCCGCTCTACGGGAATGTGCCGCCGATGACCTGATCGAGGCTGGCAGTGACGAGCGGATGCTCGTGCTGTATCTGCCGGATCAGACGGTGATGGCGGTGCCGACCCAGTCTGGCGGCTGGGAGGTCGTCGACCGGGACATGCACAACCTGGGCATTGTGCCGGTGGTCAGGTTGGCGAACCGGCAGCGCACGGCGGATCGGGTCGGGAAGAGCGAGATCACGTCGGACGTCATGTCGATCACGGATGCGGCGTGCCGTCGACTGATGGGTATCGAGGTGGCGGCCGAGTTTTTCGGGGCGCCGCAACGGTACATTTTGGGCGCTTCGGAGTCCGCGTTCCAGGACGCGGAGGGCAACGCGAAGAGCGCCTGGGAGACGTACATCGGCCGCGTCCTGGCCCTGGAGCGGGATGAGGACGGCCAGGTGCCGGACGTGGGGCAGTTCCCTGCCCACGACCCGTCGGGGCAGACACGGATCATCGATTTGTATGCGCGAGTCATGGCCTCCCAGTTTGGGCTGCCGCCGCACATGCTCGGCTACACCACCGACAACCCTGCGTCCGCGGATGCGATTCGTTCCACTGAGGCGAAGCTTGTGAAGCGGTCTGAGCGTCGGATCCGGCGTTTCGGGGCAGCTTGGCAGCAGGCGATGCGTCTGGCCCTGTGGGTGCGGGACGGCGTACCGCCGGACAAGGCGCGGCGTATCGAGACGGTGTGGCGGAACCCGGCGACACCGACGGTGGCTGCGCAGGCGGACGCGACGGTGAAGCTGGTGCAGGCGGGCATTTTGCCTGCCGAGTCGGATGTGACGCTGGAGATGGCGGGTCTTACGGAGAGCCAGCGGCAGCGGGTTGCCGCGGATCGCCGGCGTGCCGCGGGCGGTTCGGTGCTGGAGCGGCTTGCGCGACTCGGTGCCGGCTCGGATGCTCAGCCGAGCCCCGAGCCCGGTCATTTGCCGGTGGACGTGGTGGCCGATGGCGACGCTGGTTTCTGATGGCGGGGGTGCGGATCGGCAGCGCCGTGCGCAACGCGGTGTGACGCGGCTGCTGGTCCGCGATTTGCGGAAGCTGCGGCGGCTCATCCTGCCGTCGCGGATGCAGGCGACCGTTCCGGACTGGATCGAGGCCGTTCGTACTCTGGTCGGCGAGTACGGGAACGCCTCGGCGAGCCTCGCGGCCGACTACTACGATGCGCAGCGCGTGGCGGCCCGGGTGACCGGGACGTTCACGGTGCCGCTGCTGGATCCCCCGCCGGATGAGCAGGTGGACAACAGTCTGCGGTGGGCGACGAAGGATCTATGGCCGCGGGATCCTGAGGATCCAGCGACGACAGAGGCCCAGAAGGCTCCACTCGAGACGCGTCTGGAACAGGCCGAGAAGAAGGCCGAGCAGGTCGCACAGAAGTTGGTGGCCGACCAGGGGCGCGGCACGGTGCACAACGCCGTCCAGCGGGATCGCCAGGCCGTGGGATGGGCTCGGTCGGCAGCGCTGGGCGCCTGTGCCTTCTGCCGAATGCTGGCTATCCGAGGGATGGTCTACAAGCGGGAAACGGTGGGCTTCCGGGCCCACGATGGCTGCCACTGCATGGCCATTCCGGTGTTCAAGGGGCAGCGGTTCGAGCTGTCCGACAAGGCTAAGGAGTGGGAGCGGCTGTACCGGGAGTATGCCGCTCCGTACTCCGGTGATCAGCTTCGCCGTTTTCGGCGGGCGATCGAAGAGCACGGCTGACCGCCAGGCTCGCTGATTGATTCCTGGCTGCCCTGGTGGCGGCCTTTCTCATTTCCACAGCCCCTGGAGGGCCGTTTCGTCATGTCCGATGAGACCAAGCAGAGCACCGAGCAGCAGGCCGAGACCGGCACCGAGGAGACCGTCGAGGAGACGGCGACCGAGGACGGCGGTGGCACCGACACTACGGATGACGCCCAGGAGGCGGAGACCGAGGTCGAGGAGAAGCCGTTCGACCGGAAGAAGTTCGAGGCCGAGCTACGCAAGAAGAACAACGAGGCCGCGAACCTCCGCAAGCGACTCAAGGAGCAGGAGCCCCTACTCGCAGAGTTGCAGCAGCGTAAGGACGCGGAGAAGTCCGACACGGACCGCCTCAACGACCAGCTTGCCCGCGCGAACGAGCAGATCACCAAGACGCGACAGCGGCTGGTGAAGACGCAGGTTCACGCGCTGGCAATGCCGTCGTTCGCGGACCCCGAGGACGCCGTTGGCGCCCTGGACCTTGACTCGTACATCGACTCTGACGGGGACATCGACGAGGCGGCCATTAAGGCGGACCTCGACGCGCTCTTGGAGCGCAAGCCGCACTGGGCGAAGAGCCTGCCCCAGGAGGGCCCGCGGCGTCCCGCACCGGATCGCACTCAGGCATCCGGCGCCAATCGACCCAGGCCCACTGATCCGGCGGATGTGTTTGCCGGGTGGCTTAAGCCGCAGCTCAAGCAGTAGCTGCGGGGAAGGTAGGACCCCATGGTGGCTACGGCCCCCCTGAAGTTGAGCGACGTCAATGCGTCGCTGCTGCCCCGTGAGATCACGGGGCCGATCTTCGAAAAGTCGGTCGAGCAGTCGGCGGTGATGGCGCTGGCACGCCGTGCGCCGCTGAGCATCGACGCGACCACGAGCATCCCGATCCCGATGGACGTGCCGACCGCGGACTGGGTCGGGCAGGCGGCGAAGAAGCCCCTGTCCACCGGCGGCGTGGACGTCAAGCAGATGACGGCGAAGAAGCTGGCCGTGCTGATCCCGGTCGCCGAAGAGGTCGTCATGACCAACGCCGGCGGCCTGTGGACCCAGCTCCAGACGGACCTGCCGACCGCATTCGCGCGGGCTTTCGACCACGCGGCGATCCACGGAAAGACCATGAAGGGTGCCACGGGCCCGTTCACCGACTACCTGGCGATGACCACCAACTCGGTGGCGCTCGGTACCGCGTCGCAGGCTACGGGTGGCATCTGGGCCGACCTGGTGACCGGCATGGAGGAGGTCATCGACGGCGACTGGGACTACACCGGCACCATCGCGGACCACCGGCTGAAGCCGAAGCTGCTGCTCGCCACCGACACCACGGGCCGGCCGATCCTGGTGGACACGCAGACCCCGGGCACGGACGCGGCCTCGGCGGGCACGTTGATCGGTGAGCCGCTGGCGTACTCGCGGTCCGTCTCCGGCAAGCAGCGCCGCCAGTCGGCCAGCACCGACACGGGCCTGCGGGCGATCGGCGGAGACTTCTCACAGGCGGCTTATGGAGTGGGCATGGATATCACCGTGCGCATCTCCAAGGAAGCGACCTACGTCGACGAGGACGGCGGTGTGCACTCGGCATTCCAGGAGAACCTGGTGCTGCTGCTCGCGGAGGCGTTCTACGGCTACGTGCAGGGCGACGCCGAGGCGTTCGTGAAGTTCACCGGCACCCCTTCGGGGTCCTGATGGTGGCCGTCCCGGCTTCCGCGCCGGGCGGGACGGCCAAGCCGCTCCGCATCGTGGCCAGGGTGCATGCAGCGCCGCCAGAGCACAATGCCGGGGCGGAGCACATGCTCATCAGCATGCTGCGTCCTCTGGCGGAGCGTGGGCACGATGTGTCTGTGTGGCTGTCCCGGTACGGCAAGGCTCACCAGGAGTACGAGTACCGGGGCATCCGTATCGTGCCGCTGGAGGCGGGGCTCGACTTCCCAACGGCTGTGCGTCGGGCCGATGTGCTGCTGGCGCATCTGGAGACCGTTCCGTCGACGGCGTCACTGGCCCGCGGCTACGGCAAGCCGCTCGTGGTGATCTGCCACAACACCCATCGGCCCACGTTTCGGGATGCGGCGGCGGGCGGCACGTCGCTGGCGGTGTACAACAGCCAGTGGATGGAGCGGGAGGCAGAGCTCTTCTTTGCCGAGTACCCGAAGGCCATCCGGCCCGCGAGCAGCCTCATTGTGCGGCCTCCGGTGTTCGCCGCCGAGTACGCCACGAAGAAGCGGGGCGACCGGGTCACGCTGATCAACTGCAACCTGGAGAAGGGCGGCAGGGTTCTGGCCGCTCTTGCCGAGAGGATGCCCGACACCAAGTTCCTGGCCGTCACGGGCGCTTATGGGCAGCAGATCCTCCCGGACCTGCCGAACGTCGAGGTACTCGAGCATGTGGATGGCCTGGGCATGCGGGAGCAGGTCTATGCCCGCACCCGTGTGCTGCTGATGCCGTCCTCCTACGAGTCGTGGGGTCGGGTCGGGGCCGAGGCGCTCGCCAGTGGCATTCCGGTCGTAGCGCACCCCACGCCGGGGCTGTGCGAGTCTCTGGGCGAGGCCGGGATCTTCGTGGACCGGGCGGACATCGGCGGCTACGAGGCGGTGCTGCGGAAGCTGAAGGCGGCGGCCGAGTACCGGCTGGCGTCGAAGCGGGCGCGGGCGCGGTCTGCCGAACTGGATCCGTCCGCCGAACTGGCCGAGTGGTGCAGCGCTGTGGAAGCCCTGGCCTGACGGGAGGCGCGACGTGTCATTCACGACTCCGACAGCCGAAGATCTCGCCCTCTACCTGGGGCTCGACGAGATCAACGGCGCCCGCGCGGATCTGCTGATCCAGCAGGCCATCAACCTGTGCCAGTCGATCGTCACGCCGTTGCCGGACGGGGCGAGCGCCGTGGTGCTGTCCGCTGCGGGCCGGGCTTACGTCAATCCGCAGCAGGTGTCTTACGAGACGATCGGCCCCATGTCGGTGCAACGGCCATCCGGCTCAGGCGGCCTGTACTTGACGAAGGCGGACAAGGCCGCGCTCAAGAGCATGGCTGGCCGGGGCGGGGCGTTCACAGTAGACCCCACGCCCGCAGAGGCCACCCCGTGGCCATCGTGGCCACTGGACGTGGACGACGACGGCGGTCCGTTCGGTCCTGGTACGGAGTATGAGCCTGGTTGGGGCTGGGTCTGATGCCCGCGCCGTATCCCTATGGGGAGACGGTGCGGATCCTACGCACCGGACCGCCGCCGACTGGCCCGGATGGCAAGGTGCTGCGGGATGACCGCGGCCATCCGGAATCGGGGCCGGATGAGTCGTTCGATCTGCATGGCTGCGTGGTCACGCCTCGGCAGGAGTCGCCGCAGGTGGGTGGTGAGTTCCAGCAGGGCCGGGACACGGTCATCGTCGGGTACACCGTCTATGCCCCGCCGGGGTCTGATGTGCGGACGACGGATGAGGTGCTGGTTCGTGGCCACCGCTGCGGCATCACGGGCCAGCCGGGCAACTGGGGCCGCTCCCCGTTCACCGGAACCGCCGGTCCCGTGCAGTTCGCTGCTGATCTGGTCACTGGTTGAGGAGGCGCGATGGCTGAGGCGCGGTTCAAGATGAAGAGTCGCGGTGTGAACGAGCTGCTGCATTCGCCGATGATTCAGTCCGAGATTCTGAGGCGAGCCGAAGTCATCAAGAGCGTGGCCATTTCAATCTCCCCGGTTGGGACAGCGGCATGGGATCCGCATCCCGGTTTGTATAAGGAGTCGTGGCACGCCGAGATCAGGCAGAAGCCTGTCGGTCGTTCACAGAAACGGCGTCCGGTGGCGGTGGTGTGGAACTCGGCCCCGTATGCCCGCTGGGTGGAGTACGGAACAGAGCGGGTTCCCGCTCACCATGTGCTGCTGCGAGCCGCGCAGGCGGGTGGCCGCTGATGGCCGCCCCTGTAGGCAGCGTGGACGCCGAGGAGCTGCTGATCGGCTGGCTCGCCGCGCGCTTCCCCGACGCCGTGGTGCGCGACGAGACCGACAACAACCTGCTCAACGAGCTACCCACGATCCAGGTGGAGCAGCTCCCGGGCGGTAACGATGACGGTTTCCGCCTCACGCGCGCTCTGGTGGACGTGAACGTGTACGCCGCGACTCGAAGCGAGGCTGTGGCGATCGCTCAGGAGGTCCGCGGCCGGTTGGCCACTGACCTGGCTGGTTCCACGACTGGCACGGCAGTAGTCGGCCGCGTGGCGGTGGAGAGCCTGCCCGCAAAGCGGCCCTACGAGAACACGGGTCTGCGTCGGGTGGGCGCGACCTATTCGATCTATCTACACCCGGTCTCCTGACCGGTTCAGGCCCGCGCCGGTCCTGTATCCCGACCCCGTCCGTTGTTGGCGGGGTCTTCGCATGTCTGGAGACCCAATGGTCAACATCACGAGGGCCGCGGACCTCACCATCATCGGGAGCAACGGAGGGGGCTGGGTGTCAGACGTCGGCACGACGGCTCCGTCGTCGCCGCTGGTGCAGCCTGTGAGCCCGTGGGAGCCGCTGGGCGCCGTCTCGGACGACGGGCTCGTGTTCGGCTTCGACGAGGACTCCCAGGAGTTCACACCCTGGGGCCTGACGTCGCCGCTGCGCACGACGATCACCAAGTCGATCCGCACGTTCAAGGTCACGTTGTGGGAGACCGCGCGGGTGGCGGTCCAGTCGGTGATGTTCCGCATCCCGGCCGCCGACCTCACCCCGTCGTCCGGCCTGACGTCGTTCGCCGAGACCGCGGCGCCGTCGGTGGACCGCCGCGCCTGGTGGTTCGCCGTGTTCGACGGCGACAGCGCCCGGGGCTTCTACGTCCCGGCTGGCGAGATCAGCGACCGCTCCGACGTCACCTTCAAGCAGGACGAAATGAGCGGCTACGAGATCACGATCACCGCCTACCCGGATGCGGCCGGAAACACGGTGTACCACACCGATTCGGTCCCGGCGACGCCTGCGTACACGGGCTCCTGAGGCCCAATGACTGGTGGGTGGGTCGCCCTGGCGCGGGCCCGGCCCACCCACCACCTCCCCTTGCCCGCGCCAGATGAAGGAGGCCCGCGCCCATGACCAGCACACCGCGAAACGCCCGCCCGCGTCCCACACCGAGGGACCTCGCCCCCAGCGAGACAGCGGAGCCGGAGCAGGACGACTACTACGACGACGAGCCCGTGACTGCAGCGGAGGCCCAGGAGATCGAGGCGAATGGCCGCTACGTGGAGGCCAAGCTCGCTGGGGAGCCGATCCGCGTGATCCCGCCCGGCGCCTGGCGCCAGTCCTGGCAGATGGGCCTCGCTCAGGGGCAGTTCAATGCCTTCGCCGAGAAGGTCGTTCACCCCGATGACCTGGACCTGTACTTCGATATCGATCCGACGAACGACGAGTTCGAGCAGTTCGTGTCCGACGCAGCGAACCTCTCGGGTGAGAGCCTGGGGAAATCGCGTGGACCCAATCGGTCTACGAGGCGCATGCGGAGGCGGTAGAGGCTGACCTCCTCGACCGGCAGATCGATATTCATGATCTGCACACCGGACGCATGACCTGGCGCCGCCTGCGGGTGATCATTCAGCATCTGCCGCCTGAGTCACACACTATGACCGCACTCCGCAACGCCATGTCCGACGAGGAACTGGCGGAGCAGGCAGACAAGGGCGGGTCGGAGCAGGCCCGCTGGTCGCAGGCCGAGCAGCTACTGGCCCTGATCGCCGACCGTCTGGCGCGCTTGGAGTACGTGACGGTCCTCGCCAACTCTGACGGCAAGGGTCGGAAACCGACCCCGCCGGAGCCCATTGCCCGGCCGGGTGCGAAGCCCCGCAAGCCGAAGCCGAAGCTGTCGGAGAACAGCGCGAGCATCCTCTTCGATCTGATCAATGGGGGCGCGGCCTGACGCGCGGGAGGAGGCTCCCGTGGCGATCAGCGTCGGTTCGGTCGAGGTCGATGTCATCCCCAACACTCAGGGGATATATCAGCGCCTACGTGCGGGGCTGGTGCCCGCAGCGACGCGGGCTGGCGAGGATGCCGGTTCGGCTGCGGGTCGTGCGTTTGGCCCGGCTATGCAGCGGCAGGTCGGCGACATTGGCCTGCGGATTGGCGAGCAGATCGGGCAGCAGATCGCGAACCGGATCACTGCGGCGCTGCGGGATGCGGTTCGGGATGGTGTGACCCGGGGTGGGCAGGCTGCTCGCCCGGCTGCGGCTCGGCAGGGCGAGGAGACGGGTGGCGCGTTCGCCCGGTCGATGAAGGCCCGCCTGGAGGCGGCTTTCAAGTCGCTCCCGAAGGCCAACGTCTCCTTGGACGAGACGGGTGTGGATGCGGATCTGGCTCGCCTGCGGGCCCGCATGGAGACCCTGTCGGGCAAGCGCATCGGCATCGATGTCGATGTGGCCGCCGCCCAGGCGGAAATCACAGACATTGAGGAGCGGCTGCTGCGCCTGGGTGCCGCCCACCCGAACGTGTCGGTGCGCGCGGACACGGCGGCGGCGCGGGCACAGCTTGCGGCAATGCGGGAGGAAATAGCGCGGCTTACCGCTGACCCGCACCGGATCCGCCTGGAGACGGACGGATCGTTCGGGACCCGGCTGCGGGCAGCGGTGCAGGCGGCCGAGGCGTCCTTGCAGAACATCAACATCGGTGTGGACACATCTGCGGCCGATGCGGAGATTGCCTCGCTGCGGGCACAGCTGACCGCGCTGCGGGATCAGCGGATCGGCATCGACATTGATGCCGCCACCGCCACCGCGAAGATCGCCGACATCCAGGCCCGGCTGGAGCGCCTGTCAGCATCCGACGCTGACGTCAACGTGCGCGTCGACTCCGCTGCCGCTGCCGCCCAGTTGGCGCAGGTGCAGGCCATGGTGTCGGCGCTGGATGGCCGGACGGCCCGGATCGATATCGACACGATGTCGGCGTCTGCGGCGATGCTGCGTTTGGCGATCGCGGTCGGCAGCGTGGGGGCTCTCCCGACGCTTTCGGTGCTGGCTGCGGGGCTGGGCGCGGTTGCTTCGGCTGGTATCGCGGCTGCTGCCGGTGTGGGCGCTATCGCGGCTGTAGCCGTCCCGGCGTTCACCGGCATTGCGGGCGCGCTGCTGGCCCAGAAACAAGCCCAGGACGCGGCTACGAACGCCTCGCTTCGAGGCGGGCAGGCCGCTTCCCAGGCGGCGTCTCGTGCATTGCAGATGGCGGGTGCCCAGCAGGCTTTGGCTACGGCGCACCGGAATGCGGCCCGGCAGATTGCTCAGGCTGAGCAGGGTGTGCAGGACGCGGTGCGCTCTGCCGCCGAGGCGAACCGGAATGCGGCCCAGCAGGTGAAGACGGCCCGGCAGGGGCTGGCGGACGCCTACCAGCAGGCCGCGGACCGGATGCGCTCGGCGAACGAGCAGGTACAGCAGGCCGAACGGTCGCTGGCGGATGCGCAGGACGCGGCCCGGCAGGCGCAGCAGGATCTGACCCAGGCGCGGCGCGACGCCGCGATGCAACTAGAAGACCTGTCGAACCGGCTCGCGGACGCCCAGTTGTCCGAGCGGGACGCGGCTCTCTCTGTGGAGGAGGCGGAGGTTCGGCTGCGGGCGACGCAGGCGGCCGGCTCGAAGGCCACCGCGTTGGAGCGTCAGCGGGCCCAGCTTGCGTATGACCAGGCGGTTCAGCGGCTCGAGGAACAGCGCATCGAGACGGCCAGGACTGCCGCGGAGAAGAAGAAGGCCGACAAGGCAGGTGTCGAGGGATCTGACACGGTTCGCTCGGCGCAGGAGCGGCTGGCGGCTGCCCAGCAGGCTGTGAAGGACCAGCAGGCCGCGCTGGCGAAAGCCCAGCAGGCCGCTGCCCGCCAGCAGATCCAGAACACCAAGGACATCGCCTCCGCCCAGGAGAAGCTGTCCGAGGCGCAGCGGAATGTGACGCGCGTCCAAGAGGACGGTGCCCGGTCGGTTGCGCGTGCGCAGGAGCAGTTGGTCGCGACGCAGCAGTCGGCGGCGGACAGTATCGCGAGTGCCCAGCGGCAGATCGAGTCGGCGAGCCTGACGGCCGCCGGGGGTGTGGACCAGGCTGCCATCGCCCAGGCGAAATACCAGGAGAAGCTGGCGAAGCTCACCCCGGCGGCGAGGGACACGTTCGACGCATTCGTGGATCTGCGAGGCGCGTTCTCGAAGTGGTCTCGGGCGCTTCAGCCTGCGGTGATGCCCATCTTCACCCGAGCCTTGAAGGGCTTGAAGAACAGCCTGCCGGGTCTGACGCCGATCGTGAAGGGTGCTGCGGACGGCATCAAGAAACTTCAGGACCGTGCCTCAGCCGGGTTCAAGAAGCCGTGGTGGAAGGACTTCAAGAAAGACCTGGCGAAGAACGTCGGGCCCGCGATCGAGGGGCTTGGCATCACCTTCGGCAACATCTTCAAGGGCATGATCGGGATTGTTGACGCCTTCCTGCTGCACACGGACGGCATCAACGACCGCATGGAGTCGATCACCGGCCGGTTCGCGGACTGGGGCACCAACCTCAAGGGATCACCCACGTTTGAGCGGTTCCTGGACAACGTGTCGGAGAAGGGCCCGCAGCTCGCCGAGGCTCTCGGGAAGATCGCTGCCGCTTTCCTGGCTATCAGCACGGCGCTGGGTCCGCTGACGGGCCCAATCCTCGAGGTGATCGGGACGGTCGCCGACGGGATTGTCTACATCGCGGACACGATGCCGTGGCTGATCCAGGGCCTGTATGGGGCGTACCTCGCGTGGCTGGCGCTGAACATCGTGATGGGCATCTCGCCCATCCAATGGATCATCCTGGGCCTCATCGCACTGGTCGTGGCGATCAAGTACGCGTGGGATCACTTCGAGTGGTTCCGCGACATCGTCAAAGGCGTGTGGGACGGCATTTCGACTGCCATCTCGACGGCGTGGAACGTCGCCATCAAACCCACCTTCCAGGGCATTCAAGCTGGTTTGAAGTGGGTTGGCGACAAGGCCACTTGGCTGTGGCGGAACGCGATCTCTCCTGCCTTCAGGGGCATTGCGCTGGCGGCCGGGATCCTAATTACGGCGATCATGACGATCCTGATCACGCCGCTGTATCTCGCCTTCCAGGGAGCGGCGGCCGTTGGTACGTGGCTGTGGAGGAACGCCCTCGGGCCTGCATTTCGCGGCATCGGGGCGGCGGCCACCGGGCTGTGGCGGAACGCGATCGGCCCCGCGATCCACGGGATCGCGACCGTGGCCCGGTGGCTGTACAACAACGCCATCAAGCCTGTGGGCAGCCTCATCGTGGGCTCGTTCCGCACGGTGGGCGATGTCGGCAGGTGGCTGTGGCAGAAGGCCCTGGCCCCGGCATTCCGTGGCATCGCCGATGTGGCTCGGTGGCTGCACACCAAGGTCATCAAGCCGGTGTTCAGCGGCATCAGTACGGCGATCGGTATCGCGTGGCGGACCGGGATACGGCCGGTGTTCGACACAATCAAGTCGGCGATTCGCAAGGTCGCGGACGCGTTCGACTCGGCCCGGAAGGCGATCAAAACCGCCTGGGACAAGATCAAGGACGCGACGAAATCGCCCATCAACTGGGTTTTGAGGGTGGTTTGGAACAACGGCATCGTCAAAATCTGGAAGAAGATCACCGGCTGGATCCCGGGTGTACCGCAACTCGGCAAGGTCGACTATCTCGCCCAGGGCGGCAAGCTCCGCGGCCCCCAGCCAGGCATGTACAACGCCCCGACCGCGATCGTCGGCGAAGGCAACCCACGATACCCGGAGTACGTCATCCCGACGGACCCCAAGTACCGGGCCAGGGCGCTCGCCCTGCACCAGGCGGCTGGCACGCAGATGCTCGCCAAGGGCGGCGTCATCGGCTCGGCTACCGACTTCCTCGGCAACCCGATCAAGTCGTTCGGCAACATGCTCAAGCCGTTCATGGACAAGGCCAAGGGTCTTGGGAAGACCAGCTGGGGCAAGGCCGCGATCGGCCTACCCACGATGGCCATCACCGGCCTCAAGAAGCTCATCAAGGATGCCGTTGGCAGCTGGTTCACCCGCGACGCCTCGGGCGCCCTCAAGTTCATCGGCAAGGTCGGCAAAGGCGTCCAGCGGTGGACCCCGCAGGTGCTCGACGCGCTCAAGCAGCTACACCAGCCCTCGAGCTACCTGGGCATCACCCTCCGCAGGATGAACCAGGAGAGCGGCGGCAACCCGCTCGCGGTCAACAAGTGGGACTCCAACTGGAAAGCCGGACACCCGAGTGTCGGATTGCTCCAGGTCATCGGCCCGACCTTCCGCTCTTACGCGGGCAAATATCGGAAGAAGGGCCCGTTCATGTACGGGGTGAGCGTTGACCCACTCGCCAACATCTACTCCTCGATGCGGTACGCGTT
Source organism: Streptomyces yongxingensis (assembly GCF_055597465.1). NCBI lineage: Bacteria > Bacillati > Actinomycetota > Actinomycetes > Kitasatosporales > Streptomycetaceae > Streptomyces > Streptomyces yongxingensis. Next base: position 2,418,933 of record NZ_CM145717.1, on the reverse strand, counting down.
GGCGGCCTACGGCAGCCTGCCGCGGGCCTACAACCGGGCGGGCGGCTACGACTCCGGCGGGTATCTCCAGCCGGGCCTCAACCTTGCCTACAACGGCACGGGCAGGCCCGAGCCCGTCTTCACCACACAGCAGGCCAACGCGCTCGTCCGTATGGGCACGGATCCGGCTGCGGGTCTCGGCGACCTGAACGTGTCGGTGTATGTGGGCGACCGGGAGATCACGGATATCACGCGGGCCGAGGTGCGCCGCTCGAACGGCGAGCTGGTGACCGCGCTGCGAGCCAACAGGACGGGGTGAGACGTGGCGATCCCCGGCAACTTCTTGTCTTCGGTGACGGAGACGATCGACCCGAACACTTCGGGCTGGAAGGTCAAGCTCAATGCCACGATTGGCCTCGGCAGCGGCGGGCGATCTGGCGACGGATGCCTCTTCGTGAAGTCCGTCGCTGCCGGGGAGATGCAGGCCATCACCGTCTCGTCGTACAGCGTGCAGCCGTGGACTGAGTACGAGGCATTCTGCGACGCGGCTGGTGTGGTGGGGGAGCGGATCGGCATCCGCTGGCTCAACAGCAGCAACGCCGAGATCAGCATCACGTGGTCGATGACCACGTCGCCCGCCTCGTCGAGCTGGCATCGGATAGCTGTGGGCGGGGTAGCCCCGGACGGCGCGGCACGGGCTCAGGTCGTACTGTCCTCCACGCCCGCTGCGAGCAACGTCAACCAGTACTACGAGAACGTCTACCTGGGATTCCCGAAGACCACGGTCGGGAACCTGTTCGCATTCAACGCCGAGTCGGGCGAGATCGACGCGAGCGGCTGGTTCGCCGAGAGCAACTGCACGATCGCACGGCAGGTCCCTCCCGTGCAGTGGGCAGTCGACAATTACCTGGCGGGCGGCCACGTCATCGCCATGACCGCGACCGCCAACGGTAACGCCTCGATGCGCAGCACCGACCGGCCCGACGCCACTGCTGGCGTGGAGTACATCGCTCACGCCTACCTCAACCCGCCCACAGCGGCGTCTACCACCTGGGTCGAGCTGCGCTTCTACAACTCTGGCGGCACCCAGATCCAAGCGACACGCAGCGTGCTCGCCGCACCAGGAACCGCCTGGTATCGGCAACGAGCATCCGCCGTCGCTCCGGCAGGCACCGCATCCTGCTCCATCGCGGCCGGGATCGACTCGGCGACCGCCGGGCAGGTGTTGAAGGTCGATTTGGTAGTCGCAGGCACCGCACCGGTGCTGTACGCCGGGTCGATCGTGCCCTACGCCGACGCCAGCTTCGAACAGGGCGCGGCCGGATGGACTGTCGCATCTGGTGCGGCAACGATCGCCCGAACGAGCCCGTGGGGCACCTACGGATTCGACGGGTCTTACTCGCTCGCCGTCTCCTCGGCAACCGCCACCACCAGCGTCATTCGGTCCGCACGCTTCCCGCTCCCGGCCGGGGCTACGGCGGGCCAAAACCTGCGGACGAAGGTCGTAGCTCAGGTGGCGGCTGGCGGGTGGACTGTGATTCGCGGAGTCCGCTGGTACGACGCATCCAATGTGGACCTCGGCGCGTCGACGAGTACCTCTGGTGCTGCTCCGTCACCGGGCTGGTGGAACCTCCAGAACGATTTCACCATCCCGGCGAATGCCACGCAGGTGGCGATCGAGTACACGCTCACCGCAACCAGCACCAGCAGCACATGGATCATCGACATGGTGGGCGCGTGGCTTGCCCTGCCCGCCAACAGCGTTGAGGCCCACGACGACACCGCGAGCATCACGCTGACATTGCGGGAGCTCACCCTCGGGCAGCTCCTCACCATCTACCGGGTGCTCCCGGACGGATCCCGAACCCTGGTGCGTGGACCGTCGGGCCTGTATCTCCAGGTGCCGATCACGGCCGGCGAGGTCATCGTCGAGGACTACGAGGCGCCGCTGGGAGTGTCGGTCAGCTACTACGTGGAGACGTTGCCGCCCGGTACGCAGACGCCCGGCTTCCAGGGCACAGGCACCGTGATTCTGGAGGCTGGCGACCGCAATGAAGCCTGGTTGAAAGACCCGGGCGAGCCCCAGCGGAACATGCGGGTGCTGGTGGCGAAAGCGCCGGACTGGCAGCGTTCGATCGAGCAGGCGGAGATGCGGGTGCGTGGCCGACGCAATAGCGTGATCCTCAGCGATGTGCGCGGGGGCCTCGAAGGCGATCTGACCATCTGGACCCGCAGCGACGACGAGCGGGATGCCCTGCACTGGATACTCGATTCCGGCAACGTCATCCTGTGGCAGTCCGTGCCCGGCATGGGCGTCGCCGACATGTACGTGTCGGTTGGCCAGATCACCGAGGCCCGTGTCACCGGGTATGCGCCGGAGCCGTGGCGGGCCTGGACGCTGCCGCTGAAGGCCGTGGATATGCCCACCACGACGGGTACTGCGGGCTCGGCTGGCCGGACCTGGCAGGACATTCTCACCGAAAACGGTACGTGGCAAGACCTGCTGAGCAAGTACGCCACGTGGGAGGACGTGCTATTCGACCGCAGGATCGGTGAGTGAGGTGTACGCCGTATCCGATCGCTTCCTGACCGCCCTCGCCGAGTCCCACACCCCGATCGTCAAGGTCGAACTGTTCCGCCCAGACGGACGCGTCGAAACACTGGACATCACGGGTGGCTCGGTCACGGTGGACCGCGGGCAGGCGACCCGCCGCACCTGCACCGTCACTCTCTCGGACACGGCCCTGATCCCGCTCACGGCATCCGACAAGCTCAGCATCTACGGCGCGCGCCTGCGCATCAGCCGAGGCATCCAGTTCGCGGACGGACCAGAGATGGTGCCGCTCGGAGTGTTCCGCTTGGACAGCGTGGACGGGGATGTCGATGAGGGGCCCGTGAGCCTGGCTGGGAAATCCCTGGAAGCGGTCGTGTCCGACGACAAGTTCACCTCGCCCTACAAGGCCACTGGTACGGCCGTGGGCGCGGTGACGGCGCTGATCCAGCGCAGCATCCCGGACGCGGTGGTCGTCAACCGTGCGACGGACGCGTCGATCGGCCCCCGCACCTGGGATGTCCAGGGAGACCCGTGGACCGCGGTCACCGAATGCGCGGCGGCCATAGGCGCCGAGGTCTACGCGGACCCGGACGGCGTGTTCATCATCGCCGAACTGCCCGACATCCTCTCCACTCCACCCGTGTGGACGATCGCCGCAGGGGAGGGCGGCGCCTACGTGAAGGCGACACGAGGCATGTCCGCAGACGGGGTGAAGAACGGTTGGCTGGTGTCCGGGGAGAACACGGAGACCGACGTTCCCCCGGTCAGTGCACTGGTCGTCGATAACGACCCAACCAGCCCGACCTACTGGGGCGGGCCCTTCGGACACAGGCCGGATTTCTACTCCAGCCCCACCATCACAAGTGGGGCGGCAGCAACCGCAGCAGGCAATCTGAAGCTTCGCGCATCCGTCTCCCCGAACGCCTCGGCCGACCTCAACAGTCTGCCGAACCCGGCACTCGAACCGGGCGATGTCCTGCGTGTCGCCTATCCGGACGGGAAGCGGGAGCTGCACCAGGTGCAGTCCTTCACCGTGCCCCTGGATGTGGGCGGTGATTTCACCATCGCCACCATCTCCGCGAAGGAGGACGCATGATCTCCTCCTCGGCCTCCCCGGCAGACCTAGCGGACGCCATCCGACAGCAAGCCGTCCAAGCCAGCGTCTCGACTCCGTCGGTGCGTGGCGCCGACTGGCGGCAGGCCACCGTCCAAACCGTCAACACCGACGGTACCGTGCTCACGACGGACGGCATCACCGCCCGCCGACTGGAGACCTACCAGAACGCGGCGGTCGGCGACCGCATCATCGTCACCATTTCCGGGTCCGGGCAGTGGCTCGCCGTCGGGCGCACAGCTGCGGCGACCGAGCAAGCATTCACGGCATATACGCCGACGTGGACCTCAACAGGAACCAACCCTTCCATCGGCAACGGTACTTTGTCTGGCCGCTACTGGCGCTACGGCAGCATGGTGCAGGGCTCCATCAACATGACCATCGGGTCGGCCAGCACACTCGGCTCCGCCAACTACTTCTGGCAATTGCCGACTGGTGTGGGCGGCCTGATCACCGTTTGCTCGGCGCAGATCCTCACCGCAGGATCCCCCTCGCACCGCTGGCTGGGGCAGGGCGTCATCTCGTCCACCGACACCAATCGCATCGGCATCTATATGCCCACAGCGGCAGCAAACGGCGAACTCGTGCGGTGCTCGGCGACGGCCGCCAGCCCGTCCGGGGCATTCGCTTCAGGCGACCAGTTGCGCGTCACCTTCCAATACGAATCTGCCTAGGAGGCTCAGTGGACTACCCCTACGTCGCCGTCGGCTGCCGCACCAGTGACGGCGAGAGCTCGGCGGCCATCTCACTTCAGATCACCCCGAATGGCGTGGACGTCGACGAAGGCGAGCTCGTTGCCCTGATCCGCACATATCTGGAGGGCCTACCTGGCGTGGTGACGAGCGGGGCGACCAGGTACAGCATCGCCCAGGAAGCACTGTAGGAGGCGCGGATGCCGACGACCGACTCCTACGGGCAGGGCGTCAGTATCGCGGCGCTCACCGATGCCCCGAACGCGTCCACTCTCGCATTCAACATTGCGGACGCGATCGCGCAGCGTTCGGTGATGCGCTTCACCTCGGCGACCGCCCGGAACGCCACCTTGACGTCCCCGGTCGCCGGCATGACCGCCTACCTGTCCACCGAGAAGACCTACACGGTGTATGACGGCACTCAGTGGGTTGCGCTGGTCACCGTGCCGGGGGCGTGGACCACGTTCACCCCGACGTGGACGGCCACCACGCTCAACCCGAGTGTCGGCAACGGCACCCTGATCGGCGCCTACTCTCTGTTCGGCAAGACGTGCGACGTGCACATGGACCTCACCATGGGCTCGTCCACCAATTACGGCAGCGGGAACTGGCAGTTCGCTCTGCCGTTCACGGCCGTGTCCGGGAAGGGCTCCCGAGTGGGGAACGCGCACGCTCTGGGCACCGGCAGCAATGGTCGGTATGCCGGACAGAACATCGTGTCGCCGGGGGCCACCACGACCTCGCCGTTTTTTCCCGATTCGGCAGGCGACAGCCAACTGTTCTTCGCGAAGAACGACACCCCGTTCAACTGGGCGGTCGGCTACCAGCTCCGCATCTCCTTCACCTACGAGATCGCCTAGCAGCGGTCGCGTACCACCGGCACAGCGCCCCGAGGGCGCTTTTTTCATGCCCTCAGGAGGGCACCACATGGCCACACCACTCACCGCCACCGCGATCCTCACAGTCTTCAAAGCCGAGGGCCTCACCGTTCACGAGCACTCCGGATGGAAGACTCACAACCGCGACAGCGCCACCGGCAAGGCGTTCGGCCCGGTCCACGGTGTCCTCATCCACCACACCGCTGGGCACGACGACCGCGAAATCTGCTACAAGGGCCGCTCCGACCTGCCCGGCCCGCTCTGCCACTCCTGGCTCGGCAAGACCGCCGGACTCTGGATGATCGGCCACGGGCGCGCCAACCACGCCGGCCTCGTCGACATGGACGTCATCCAGGCACTCATCGCCGAGAAGTCCCCACTCCCGCGGGACGACCAAGCCAACGCCGACGGCAACGACTGCCTGTACGGCCTCGAGATCGAAAACCTCGGCAACGGCAAGGACCCCTACCCTGCCACCCAGTACCGGCAGGCCGTCCTGTGGGCCGCAGCTCTCTGCCGTGCGCACGGCTGGTCGGAGAAGTCCGTGGCCGGGCACAAGGAAGTCCAGCCCGGGAAGATCGACCCCAGCTTCGACATGGACGTCTTTCGTGCCGACGTGAAGAAGCAGCTCGCCGCCAAGCCTGGTGGCACGCCGACTCCCAAGCCCACGCCCTCCACGCCCCGCGTCGATCTCTCGCGGCTCATCCAGGCAGCCAAGGTCGACCCGCCCGCCCGACAGGGCCATCAGACCTACATGGCGGGCGTGAACCTCGTCGAGAACGCCCTCGTCAAGGAAGGCTTGCTGGGCAAGACCTACGCCGGAGACGGCAGCTACGGCACCACAACCATCGCCGCCTACGCCGCCTGGCAGAGGAAGTGCGGCTACACCGGCAAGGCCGCCGACGGCATCCCCGGCCGCTCCAGCCTGGAGCGCCTCGGCAAGCGGCACGGCTTCAACGTCGTCGCCTGACCCATCTTCTCGGCGCCACGAAGACGCCTCGACCTGCACATTTCTCGGCGCCAGGAAGTGGTGCCACAACGAACGGAACCCTCATGAAGATCCTCGGCCGTGAGCCCGCCACGTGGGCCGCACTCGCCTCCATCCTGCTCCAGGTCATCGGTGCGTTCGTCGCCGACTTCGACGCCGATACCCAGGCGTGGGTCAACGCCGTCGTGGTCGCCGCGCTCGGCCTGGTGGTGGCCGTCATGGTCGGTGACGGCGTGATAGCCGCCATCGCCGGTTTCGCGCAGGCCACCATCACGCTGGCGGTCGGCCTCGGCCTCGACTGGTCCGCCGAACGGCAGGCAGCCGTCCTCATCTTCGTCACAGCCGCAGCCCAGTTCGCCGTCCGGCAGACCGTCACTGCACCGGTCCCGCCACTCCCGGCCCCGGCAGCCCGCCGCACCGGGCCGACGAGCGTGTGACCTGACCGGAGCCTTCATGTCCGACGAGCCGACCCTCGGTGAGGTCGTCAGGCGGTTTGAGGACCGGTTCATGGACGTCCGCGACGACATCAAACAGCTCGGCGACCGCATCGATACCAAGGTCTCCCAAGAGGTGTACGACCTGCGGCACGAGGCCCTGGCGTCACGGGTCACCACACTGGAGACCCTGCGCGAAAAGGACGCCGAACGCATCGTCGCCACCCGACGCTGGCTGATCGGCGCGGTGGTGGTCCCCCTCATCGGCGTGCTGCTGCCCATCGTCATCATGCTGACGCAGGGAGCCGGGTCATGACGCGCTCGAAGCTTCGGGCAGAAGAGCGGCGGTGGCGCCGCGGGGACGCCCTCGCGGTGGCCGGAGCCCTGCTGTTGGGTGTGGTGTTGGCATGGATCGTGCTCACGGTGCAGCAACTCAATTCGGAACTGCACACGGCCAACGCCGCCCGCGACGCCCTCGCACGCCAGATAGAGCAGCTCGGAGAAAAGCCCGTCGCAGGCCCGCCCGGATCCCGTGGCGAGCCGGGCCGGTCCGTCGTCGGCCCCCGCGGACCCAAAGGAGAACAGGGCGAGCCGGGCTCGCCAGGGCCTACCGGACCTCCGGGCAGCGACGGCAAGAACGGAGCCAACGCCACCGGCAAACCCGGGCCCGCCGGCCCCTCCGGCGCTCCCGGCGTCGCTGGCAGCGAAGGCCAGCCCGGGGCAGCGGGACCACAGGGCGAACCCGGGCCGGCTGGACCGCAAGGCCCTCAGGGCGAGAAGGGGACACCGGGCGACACCGGTCCCCGTGGCGAGCAGGGCCCGCCACCGTCCGGCTGGACGTTCACCGATTCGCAGGGCGTCACCCACGAATGCACCCCGGACGGTGACGGCTCAACCCACTACACGTGCCGCCCGGACCAACCGGCACCCGAGCCATCCGATCCGTCCTCCGGCCCACTGAACCTGGGCCTCGACCCACAACGCCGCCAATACCCGTAGGAGCAACGATGCCGACACCGGACGAGCAGCCCGCACCGCAGCCGGCCGTTCCGATCCCGGACACAACCGCCGCGGACATGGGCACACTGGTGGGCATGGGCGTGGTGGACCCGCAGCCGACACCAAGCCCGGAGCCGCCACCGCCACCCAACTACGACAGCATGGCCGCCGAGACGCCGTGAGAACGCCCCGCTCTCCTCTGGGAGGGCGGGGCGCTTCGTTGCGCGGAGTGTCAGACTGGAGTTATTCCAGGCGAGAGGGCACAGCATGACCAAGACGAGTTCCGGCACTGTGCGCGCACCGGTCGTGCTGCGCTGCTGTGTCACGCTCCGGGAGCGTGAGATCGCAGCGGTCCAAGAGGTGCCGCGCATCGGTTGGGATGAAGCCGACGAGCTCGTGCGGTCGCACCTCATGAACCTTGCACGGTCCGGCTTGAAGAAGGCCGTCATGCGGGAGACGGGTGGTGCTCCTGACCCTGTCGCGATCGCCGAAGCGCCGGTCACGGTCCACCTCCCCAGCGAGCAGGAGGACGAGATGCACCGGGCGGCGCTGGCCTCTTTGGGAGAGGACGAGTAGGTCTCGCTCCGCAGCGCCCCGCCCTCCGAAAAGGGCGGGGCGCTGCGTCGTCTGCTGCTACTGGATGGTCCCGGTGAACTCAGGAAACTCGAGATCGAAGCTTTCGCTGGCCCGCTGCACAGTGACTACGATCTTGCGGCCGTACTTGGTGCCGAGCACCTCGTCGTCGTTCTTCGTGACCGTCAGCCCCGGTGCGAGACGCCCCTCCAACGGCTCCGAGCCCACGTCGTAGGTGGTGGAGGCTGCCTCGCCGCCGTTGGTGGCGCCCTCGGTGATGAGGGACAGGCCGTCCAGTTTCACCGCGGTCTTGCCCTTGTTGGTGAGCTTGAGGGTGACCCGGAACCCGGTCTCGCCCGGGTCCGGCTTGGAGTCGTACTCCCCGAACTCGGTGACGGTCTTGGCGGAGGTGACGGACACCTCGAGCCCGTCGGGCCAGCGGTAGGACTTCCCGAAGGCGAGACCGGTGCTGGGCTGCTCGGCCGGCGCGGTGGCCTTGTCGGCGCAGTGCTTCATCCATTCGGCCTGGGTCGTGTCCTGGCTGGTGCAGTCGAAGCTGCTCCCTGCGGCTTTCGGCTTCTCGTCTTTGCTGCTGTCGCCGTCGTTTCCGCTGCATGCGGTGAGCGGCAGTGTGGCGGCCAGGACGACGGCCGCAATGTGGTGTGTGCGCATGATGCCCCCCTTGCGTGGTGCGTGAGGGATGACCGTAGCCGTACCAGGCTCCGGGTGAAGGGGGCGTGCACATTTGGTGGCCGACTTGTGATGAGATGCGTGGTGTCGGGAGAGGGTTCGGCGGTCAGTTCGTCAGCCACCGCATTCGGGGAGACTCGGGTACCTCGACGTCGCAGGGCACGACCCACGGCTCGAAACCTTCCTGCGTACACGCGATCACTAGACGAAGCGGCTTCCCAAGCCACCGATCTCGCCACCGCGCGTTCACGTCCTCGCCCTCCTGCCAGTGCGGCGGGCGGGTCCGCTCGATACTGAACGATCGACCGCGGCCGACCTGTAGGCGGACCGGGCGGACGGTGTGGCCGTTGACGTCTGCGCCGTCCGCCCCATGGGTGAACCGGTACGGCCCCCACACCTGCGCGTCGATCTCTTCCTGTGTCCGCGACCCCGCAAGCCGGGGGGTGCGGTCAGCGTCGTCACTGCTGACGATCGCGATGCTGACGCGGTCGAGGTGGTGGAGGGGGAGTGGGCCAACCAGCTGAACGTCGAGCGTGGCCCGGTCACCCTCAGCCCGCTCAATGGTGATGCTGAACTGTGGTGTGAGGTCGGCATGCCACCGGTCCCGCTCGATGCGGGCGACGGCCTCGGCGGTGGTGTTGGAGCGCCGAGCCGCCATCCAGGCGCCTACCGCAGCAATGGCACTTAGGGCAGCGGCGGAGAGACTGGCTATCTCGGACCACGGAATCTTCATGCGGCGGAACGATAGCGACGAGCGGGCCCCGGCGAGCTCCGGCTACCCATCCAGCCGTGGATGAGTAGGCGCCGGCGAGGCATGGTTGCCCCCCCAGAGCAGCCGCCGTTGGCGTCATGCGCTCTCGATAACATGCCATATCGCGGGCATCATTTGGGGTGATTGTCCGACTCTCGCGGGGTGGTTGGACTGCCCGTCGACACCCCTTCGGCGGCCCCTCGTTCGCGGCGCCGCCGGGTCACGTAGCGGTGCAGCTCCCCGAGGATGACGTCGGTGAGGCTGCGGCCTTCCAAACGCGCCTCTTCCTTGGCTGCCGCCCATAGGTCTTCAGGGACGCGGATGCCCCGGATGGGCGTCTGGCCGGTTGCGGGCCGGGCCACGGCCTCACCTCCTTGGTGTTCATACAGAAACTAGCATCCATCTGCCCGTCTGGGTTGACAAGGGGGAGCGGTGGGCGCATTCTGTTAATACAGAAACTCGGTCGCAACAGGGAGTATCCGATGGACAAAGCATCGCTCGTCACCAACGTGAAGCCGCTGACTCCCGCGATGCGCAAGGCCCTGGCCGATGCTGCCGCCCGGTGGGACCGATCCCTGATGGACGTGGACGGGCGGACTCTGCGAGGTCTCATGCAGCGCGGTCTGGTCGACGTCGCGATCGGCACGGAGTCCTACCACCGGGGTAACGGCCACTGGGTGACGAAGCAGGTCATCACCGACGCGAAAATCAACGACGCCGGGCGGGCCGCCCTTGCCGCCAAGGAGCCCAAGCCGCGCACTCTGCGCCGGGACAACCTCGGATACGGCTACGTCACCAGCGACGGCCGCTACGAGATCACGCCCGCATACTCGCCCACCCACCTCGGCGGCAGCGCCTCCCGCCCCTCGTACTGGATCCTCAAGGACCGTCAGGGCCAGTTCGAGGCGCGGACCGAGCTCACTCTCTCCCGCATCCGTGACACCCTCAAGGAGCGCCCGTGACCAGCAAGCGCCGCTACTACGTCGACTTCGACCACGGCTCCGTACCACTGATCCTGCCCGTCGAACCCGGCGACGACGACTACGAGTACGCCGAGCACACCCTGTCGGCCGCGAAGAAGCGAGCCATCAACGGCATGCAGGACAAGATCCGCAGCCTGCGCGAGGCCATCAAGGACGTGCGTCAGTCCCGCGCCGCAGACTTCAACTGATGGCCCTCGAAGTGGCGATGCCCCGCCTGAGGAAAGCAGGCGGGGCATCGCCCGTACCGTACCCGATTGGAGACCCGTGACCGACCTCGTCCGTGCGACCTGCCCCGGCTGCGGCCAGCCTCGGCAGGTCACCATCGCTGGCGTATTTCGCCGCCACCGCCGGGGCCAGATCACCTGCCCCGGCGCAGGGTGCCGACCGTCCGGCAACGGCACGCCACCCGTATCCAGCCGCAGGCCGTTCGGGCTCACCGGAACACCCCCGCCCGACGAACCGGCCGCTGGCCGCTCCTGCGACGCCGGACACTGCGACCGGCCGTCCATCGGCTGGCGCCTGTTCCGAGGCCAACGCGAATGGCTGCCCGTCTGCGGCATCTGCATGGACGGCCCAGCCGGACGAACACGTGTCTATGACCCCGAGAACGAGGAACGCATGATCGACAACGAACCGGAGTGCTGCGCGTACTTCAACCAGGAGACAACAGACGACGGGGATGTGATCTATCCCGACCTCTGTCACTGCATTTGCCACACGAGGGACGACGCGTGACCGCCCTCATCCCGCGCCATTCGGACGCCACCCCCGCCGCCTACGACGCTGCGACGCTCGCCGTCCTGGCAGCCATGGAGAAGGCAGCCGAGAAGCACCTCGACGCCATCCGCCCCCACAACACGAAGCGCAGCTACGCCAACGACTGGGCACTCTGGGAAGAGTTCCACCGCTGGCTGGGGGAGCGGACCGGCAAGCGGCTGCCGTCCACCGCAGTCACCAAGGGCACGCTCGTCGGATTCGTCGTCTGGCTCGACACCATCAAGCTCGCCGCCCCCAACTCGATCGACCGACGGATCACCGGAGTTACCGTCACCGCCCGCAACGAACACGGCGTCGAGGTGCCGAAGGCCGCCACCGTCGCCGCGCGGCAGGCCCTCAAGCCGCTGAAGAACGACCCCGAACGGCAGGCGCGCGGGCGGGGTAAGGCCGCCGCCGTCACCCCCGAGCAGCTCCGACAGATGAACGCCGCCGTCGCCGACGGACTCACCGGACTCCGCGACCGCGCCCTCTGGCTCATGGCCTTCGCCATCGCCGGTCGCTCCGCCGAAGTCGCCGCCCTCCGCGCAGACAGCATCACCCACGTCAGCCAAGGACTCGAAGTCCACGTCCCAGCAGTGAAGGGACGGCCGCCCCGGGACGTCGTCGTCGGCTACGGCCGCAACCCCGACACCTGCCCCGTCCGCGCCTGGCTCACCTGGCGCGCCGCCGCAGGCATCACATCCGGCCCCGCCTTCCTGCCCATCACCGTCCACGGCCGCCTCGGCGACCGCGCCCTCTCCCCAGAAGCCGTCCGCGAGGTCATCGCCCGCAACGCCGAACGCGCTGGCCTCTCCGTCCGGTTGACCGGCCACTCGATGCGGGCCGGGTTCATCACCACCAGCCGGCGGGCAGGGAAGCGCGAAGAGAAGATCCGCGCCCAGTCCGGGCACGCCGAAAACAGCCCCGCCTTCTGGGGATACATCCGCGAGGCTGACAAATGGACCGATGCCGCCTCGGAGGACATCGGGCTGTGAGTCGCGCCGAGGTCGCTGCCATCAAGCTGCTTGACGAGATGGGCGACGGTTCCGCCCCCGTCGATCTCACCGCGCTGGCCGCCAAGCTGGGGGTGCTGATCGTGCCGCATGAGGGGCCGGAGGGCCTGTCCGGAATGTTGCTGCGCCAGGACGGCCGGCTGGTGATCGGCGTGAATGGCGCTCATCCGCAAGAGCGGCAGCGGTTCACGGTGGCACACGAGCTAGGGCACTTGCAGGTGCACCGTGGCCGCCCGCTGATTCTGTGCACGGACGAGCGGGTCACGATGAAGGACGCTCCGAGCCTGGCCACGGATCGGGAGGAGGCGGAGGCCAACCGCTTCGCTGCCGAGCTGCTCATCCCGGAGACTACGGTCCGCCGGATGGTGAAGCAGGGCGGGCTCGCCACGGCGGGCGACATGGCCAGTCGTGTTGCAGCGGAGTTCAAGGTCGGCGTGACCGTGGCCGTGTTCCGGCTGATGTTCCTCGGGCTGATCGTGGACATCTCGGGCAGCCATCTGGTCAGCGCATAAGGGAACGTTATGCGCTACCTCCTGCCGGAGGGCTGGCGTCCGACGCTTGCCCGTCGCCCCACCCCGGGCGCACACTGACCGCGGTCCTCCCCGCCACTGCCCCGCCCCGTCCTGAGCTGCGGACAGGACGGGGCGCTCTGCTGCCCGCCCGTCGGCCCCTCGTGCGACACTGGTTGTGCGGGCTGAACCGGGCCCCTTGCCCGGTGTAGGTCTGCGATCAACCCGCCCGTCTGTCACGGGAAACCGTGTCACCCGGCTCTCTCCGTCAGGGACGGATGCACACCGGCTCAAGCCGGGCGGGCCTTCATCTGTCGGACAAGGCCGGTCCTGCTGCCAGGACCTCCCGGAAGGTGCAGCCCCAATCAGGGTGGCTGCGCTCACCGACCGGGCAGCGGCCCCGGAGATGCTCGCCTTCGCCCCCTGCTCCGGCAGGGGGCGTCGTGCTGTCGGCGCCTACTCGTTCTCGATCCAGAAGTAGCCGGGTCCCGAGCAACGGATGTTGTTGCAGTCCCAGCCAACAGGGATCTCCGGGTTGAACTCGTCATCGAGTCCTGTCGGCTTCTCGTACCTGATCTGGCCGAGCTGCCCGCAGTGGGGGCAGGGGCGGTTGCCGAGGCGACGCGCTTGAGAGAGGTGGTATCGCTTCTTCGGTCTGTTCATGAGGCCAGGAGAGCACGGATTCGTGCGGGCATTGCCCCGGGTCCCTTGGGCCCTCCGCTGTCACCACACGTTGGGCCCGCCGCCGCGCCACTCGATCAGCGGCGACGCTTCGAGGTCCATGTCGTCGACGTCTTCCAGGCCGGCGCGCCGGAGGAACTCGCGGAGGTCGGTCTCGCCGTAGGCCACTCCGAGGATGACCCCGTCGACTCGTACTCGCCGGCCGCCGGTGGGGGAGGGCGGCTGGACGACGACGCGCGGCACCCCGGCCATGCGTCCAGGGTGCGACCATCCGGGACATACCGCACCCTGTGGTCGCCGGTCCGTGCCACACTGGTTCTGGCCCCCGCCGCATCCCCCGTCGGCGGGGGCCACTTCGCGTCCCGAGCGTTGTCGGCGCCCCCACGTACCCTGGAAGCATCTATCCGATCTACTGCGTGGGCTGCGCGGCTACTCGGATGCGACCGCCCCGTCGAACCGGCGGGGCGGAGGCATGTCAGCCCTCAAGCTCCGAATGTCGGGCGAGGCGCTTCACCTTCGACTCCAGCTCGTACCGGTTCTGTCCCTCGGCCGCGTCGGTGATCGCCGCCTGAACCGTCTCGGCCGCCGCCCGCCACCGCTCCCACTGCTCGCGATGCTCCTCACCGTCCAGGCCCTGGAGCTTCGCGTGCTCGGCGTCGGAGGCCCGCTGCAACTCGATCAATCTGTCGATATCACTCACGGCCGGATCTTAAGCCGCCGCAGTGACATCCCGGCGCTGAGCCGCAGCCCACGCCACCACCAGCCGTGCGTACTCCGCCCGTTCGGCCTCGAACAGTGGCCGCCCTGCCCGCTCCGCCATGAACGCCCGGATCGCCTCATTCGCCGCAGCAGCAGGTGCGGGAGGCAGGGGAGCAGGGGTCTCGGGCATGCGAACAAGACTACGGGCCGCCTGTGACAACGGACCCCGTATTCAGGCGTCCGGCTCGGGCTCCGCGATGAAGGTGCCCTTCGCGGGCAGCGTCAGCACCAGCCCTCGCTCCCGCAGCTCCTGCACCGCGCGTCGCACCGTGCCGACCGCCACCCCATACTCCTCGGCCAGATCCCGCTCACCAGCCAGCCGCGCACCCGGCCGCAGCCGACCAGACTCGATCTGCGCCGCGATGCGATCAGCCACCTGCACATACACATACACAGGCGCCGTGGGGTCGATAGGCGACTCGTCCATGCCAGCAACGTAGAACGCCCCTGAGCTGCACAGACGTATGGAGAGCGGCCTACTGCACCATACTGCTCCGGTAGTTATGGACCCCCGCGACCGTGCGACCGGCCCGGGGGCATGGCCCACCTGGAGAGAGCAGGCAGACATGACGGAGCCTACGACCGGACCACGCCACAACAGCAGCCCCAAGGCTGAATCCCTCGCCGCCCGACTGGCCGCACTCACCGGGGCTACGCCGCGAGTCAGCGTCGACGGCTGCCGCACCCGCGTCGAGGTCGACCTGCCAGCTCAGCTCACCAACGCCGAATGCCGCATGCTGTACCACGCCCTCGCCGACACCGACCACTGCGGCATCGACCCAGACGGTTACGCATGGGCCGAATACACCACCCTCCCCGACGTCGCCCGGCTCAGCCCTGAACAGCGGACCGGCGACAACTGTGCCCTGTGCGGCGCCAGGCTCTACACGTGCCGCTACCTCGGCACGGTCGGCGGCCACCAGTTGTACGCCTGCAGCCCCCTCTGTCCGACCGCACCTCTGGCCAGGGGTTAAACAACCCGTGACGGGTTCGTGGGGGATGCATTTATCTGTGCGCGAGACCTTCCGTGGACGCGCCGCGCGGGGTTGACTGGCCGCCACACGCAGGGGCGAAACAGGTCAACACTCCTGTCGCTCAGTCCTGCGCCCACCACACCCCAGCCGCCACCGATCCGCAGGAAGGACCAGGTCGCATGCCTCCACGGGGCGGCCATCCGCCGCATACCGCACCCGCTGAAGCGAAAACGCCGCAGCGCCAGCGGCCAGCCCGGTCAACTCGGCCTCTGCGGCGGTGATCTGATGCGGCACGATCTCGCACCGATACGAGGCGTGCTCTCTGCGCCGGCCGCGCCGCCACGTCGTACACAGGCCCACGGTGACGCCGCTGCTGTCGACCATCTCGACCGACAGGCGCGACAGGCGGGTTCCTGGTGGAACGCCGAGACGGACGGCCAGGTCGACGTCCGCCAGCGGCCGGCTCTCGGCCCGCTTCGCGTCCCGGTGCACCGGCCAGTCGACGTCCGCAGAGACGAGGGTGCGCACAGCCGGAGGGTAGGCCACGGTGGGTCGCGCTCGCCGGACCCCTTCGAGGAGTCCTTCGCGGCGGAGCTGGGCGATGGCGTGCTCAACGACTCCGCGGCCGACGTCATGCTGCTGCTGGAGCTGGGCGTGCGAGGGGATGCGGTAGCCGGGCGGCCAGTCGCCGTTCTGGATGAGGATCCGGAGGTGGGCGGCGAGCCGCTGATACGGCGCACCAGCCATTTAGCAGGCCCCCAACAGCGGACGATCTTGAAGACGTCACGCTAGAGAGGGGTCGAAAATCTTCCGGCCGGAAGATAGCGTCGAGTGATCGACGACTGAAACCCTGCGTCACCTCCGGCGGCGTCGCCGCAGGGAAGGGTTCTGCACCCTTAAAATCACACACACGTTCACACGGTCGAGTGAAAAGCCGGGTGGCGACAGCACTGCCGGGCAGGGGGAAAACCGTTATGCAGCTACGCCTCCAGGAGACAACCATGGACAGGGGAGAGATCCTCGGTCACTACGCATGGGCCACCGCAAACTGCTTCCGGTGCGCCAAGATCGACACCCCCACCACCCTGCTCGCCGAGATCACCCCACCCGCCGGCGACCGCTACGAAGTCCGCGTCTGCGAGCGGTGCGTCCTCGAACTCGAGGACGAGAGACGCCGCTACGCCGAACGGACCGGGCGCGAATACAAGCCCGGTCGGCTGGGGCGTCGCGATCCGTAGACGCCTGGACGTGCCTGCCCGTCAACAGCCCTAGGGCGCCGGATTGGGCGGTAGACGCTCCGGCGGGGGCTCGAATTCTGGGGAGCCTGTGGGGAGAATCATGGCGCAGGGGAGCCCTGGGGGAGGCAAATGCGTCGCCACTCATCTCTAACTGTCTCCACTCATCTCAAGACGTCTCAGCAGGTAGTGCCCGCGTAGGCCGCCCCGAGACGACAAAGGAACTGGCGAGCGCTACAAGCGGCGGCAGTGGGAGAACATCTGGCTGCGGACGAAGCGGTACAACGCCGACGGCAAGGTGGTCTCGGGCACCGGCGGCGTCTGCTACCTCTACTTCCCGGCCGAGCCCACCGCCGCCCAGCGGCGGGTGCTGAAAGCACTGGGCATCCGCTGACGGGGTTCAGGTGGCGCCCAGCGCCACGGTGGGATGGAGGCGAGAGGCGCGGATGGCCGGGTAGAGCCCCGCGAGCATGCCGATCCCCAGCGTGGCGCCGAAGCCGCCGGCCAGTGCCCAGGGCGGGATGACCGTCGTCCAGCCCTGGGCCAGGGCGAACGCCCAGGTGGCCACCGAGCCCAGCGCCACCCCGGCCAGCCCGCCGAGGGCGGACAACAGCAGGGATTCGGTGAGGAACTGCAGCCGGATGGCGTTGCGGGTGGCGCCGATCGCCCGTCGCAGACCGATCTCCTGGCGGCGCTCGAGCACCGAGATCACCATGGTGTTGGCCACGCCGACCCCGCCCACCAGGAGCGCCACGGCCCCGAGCCCGAGCATCAGCGCCGTCAGCCCCTCGTCGGTGGTCGCCTTCGCCGCCAAGGCGTCCGACGGCCGTGAGATCTTGACGGTGCCCTCCTGGCCGGGGTTGACGCTGCGGGCCAGCACCGCCGCCACGTCCTCCACCGACGCGTCCGTGGAGCGCTCGAAGATCGTGGTCGGGTGGCCGTTGAAGCCGAAGTACCGCTCGGCGGCCGGGAATCCGACCATCGCCACCCGGTCCAGGGTGGGCACCAGCTCGACCGGCCGGAGAATGCCCACGACCACCACATAGCGGTCATTGACCATGATCTTCTCACCGGGCTCGGTGACCCCCAGCCGCTTCGCGGCGATCGACCCCAGCACGGTCACCGGCAGCCGCTCATTGGCGGGGTTGAGCCAGACGCCCCGGTCCACCTCGGCGCCGAGCGTCTCCAGCAGATCGGGCCGGGCGGCCTGGGTGGTGACCCCGGCCGTCCGCTCCTCCGGCACCACATCGCTGCGCCGGATCCGGGTGTCCACCTCGCCGGTGGCCGTTGCGTGCCGCACCGGGCCGATGCGTTCGACCATCGCGACGGCCTTCTTGGGCAGGACGATGTCCTTACCCGTCGCGTCCTCCCCGGCCTCGGCGGTGAGCAGATTGGTGCCCAGCCGATCCAGCCGGGCCATCAGATCGGCCCGGCTGGAGGTGGAGAGCCCCACCACCGCCACCATCGTGGCGATGCCGATCGCGATACCGAGGGCGGACAGCACCACCCGGGTCCGGCGCGCCCGCAGCCCGACGGCGCCCACGCGGAGGATGTCACCGGCGGCCGGCCTGGAGGGCTTCAGGCCACGGCCGCCCCGGGACGTCCCCGCCGCGGTCTTCCGGCCGGTCATGACCTCACCTCGTTCGAGTCGGCGTCGGGCGTGGCGGAGCCGTTCATCAGGGAGCCGTTCGTACGGGAGCCGTCCGTACGGGAGCCGTCCGTACGGGAGTCGGCGACGACCTCGCCGTCGCGGAAGCGGACCCGCCGTGGCAGCGCGTCCGCGATCTCGTGGTCATGGGTGATGACACAGACCGTGGTGCCCGCCGCGTTCAGCTCCCGCAGCAGCTCCATCACCACCTCGCCCGACGCCGAGTCCAGCGCGCCGGTCGGCTCGTCCGCGAGCAGCAGTTCGGGCTCGCCGACCAGCGCCCGCGCGATGGCCACGCGCTGCTTCTCCCCGCCGGACAGCTCATGCGGCCGGTGGTCCAGCCGGTGGCCGAGGCGCACCCGCTCCAGCGCCGTACGGGCCCGCGCCCTGCGCTCGCGCGCGCCCACCCCCGCGTACAGCAGCCCGTCCGCCACGTTCTCCACCGCGTCCCGGCCGGGGGAGAGGTGGAAGTGCTGGAAGACGAAGCCGATGTGGCGGGCGCGGAGGGCGGACAGCTGGGCGTCGGAGAGCGTGTTCACATCGTGGCCGGCCACCCGGACCGTGCCCGTGGTGGGGCGGTCCAGGGTGCCGATGATGTTCAGCATGGTCGACTTCCCGGAGCCGGACGGGCCGACGATCGCCAGGAGTTCACCGGAGACCACGGTCAGATCCACTCCGCGCAGGGCATGGACCTCACCCGGATAGGTCTTGGTGGCCCCCACCAGCTCGATCACGGCCGCCGGGCGGGGCGGTGGTGCGGTGGCGATCACTGCTCGGCCACTCCCACCGTCATGCCCTCGCGCAGCCCGGCCCCGCTGACCTCGATTCGCCCGTCGGTCGTCATCCCGGTCTCCACCCGCACCATCCGGGTGGTGTCGCCCCGCACCAGCTCCAGGCCGTAGCCGCCGTGCTCACCGCGCAGCGCCACCACCGCCTCGACCGGGACGGCCAGCACGTTCCGGCGGCTCTCGCTGACGAACGACACGTTCACCGTCGCCTTGGCGTCCTCGCCGGATGCGGCGGAACGGCCGCCGTCCAGGGTCACCTCCACGGTGATGCCGTCCCGCGCCGCGGCCGACGGGTCGTCATCGGAGGATTCGGGGCGGACGGTGCCCGACACCTCGCCCCGTACAGTCCGGCCGCTGGGCAGCGTCACTTTCACCGTGGTGCCCTTGGCGGTGAGCGACACGTCCTGCTGATCGAGCCGGGCCCGGACCACCGGCTGGGTGGAGGCGACGGTGAGCACCGTGGTGTCCGGGCCCACCTGGTCCGCGGCCGCGGCGTCCGCCGAGACGACCTTCACCCGGTCGGGCTGGAAGACCACGTCCCCCTTGCCCACCGTGCCGGTGGGGGTGCGGTTGAGCGACTTCTGCCAGCTCTTGACCGCCGCCTTGGTGGCCGCGTCGTAGCGCGGATCGATGTACAGCCCGGCCCCGAACCCCAAGTCGCGCAGATTCCGCTCCAGTTGGAGGACATCGGAGCCGCGGTCCCCGGGCTTCATGGCGCGGAACATCGGGATCTGCCCGTACAGCAGGGTGACGGGCTTGTCGTTCAGTTCGTACAGCGCCTGCCCCTGGGTGACCGTGCGGCCCGCGTCGGCCGCCACGGTCACGGTGCCGTCGACGGCGGAGGCCACCGTGCGCCGCTGGGCGTAGTCGAGCTGTCCGTCGACGGTCTTGCTCTGGACCAGATCGGTGCGGACGACCTTGGCCGTGGCGGGCGGCCGGTCACCGTCCCGGGACGAGGCGTCCGCCCCGTCCCCGCCGCCCAGGACCAGGGTCGCCGCCCCGGCCCCGGTCGCGGCGGCGGCCAGCGCGCCACCCGCGATCCACGCGGTACCGCGCCTCACTGCATACCGTCCAGACCGTCGAGCAGCTTGCCCTCGCACGCCTTGCGGGCCTGCTTGTACACCGAGGAGTCGGGGTCGATCCGGGGGTTCGTCGGGTCCGGCTCACCGCCGGGCACCGCGTTGCCCGCGGACATGGTGGGGTTCTGGAATTCCGAGACGCCGTGGTCCCGCATGCACGTGGCGTGCGCGAGCATCGACTCGTAGTCCTTCTGGGCGTCCCGCTCGGGCTCGAGCGTCATCGCCTTCCGCAGCTCATCGGCGCAGGCTCCGTCCTTGCCGCCCTTCGTCACCTCGCCCGTGCCGCTGGGGTCGTCCAACTCGTTGATCTTGTCCCAGTCGAGATAGCCGCTGAGCTTGGGGTCGGGGAAGTCCTTGGCCCCGCCCTTGGTGCGCATACAGCGCACATAGTCGAGCTGCGCGTCGTAGAAGGCGCTCTTGCCCTTGCCGGAACCGCCGCCGGTGTCCTTCGAGGAGCCGCCGCCCGAGCCCCCGGAGCCCCCGGAGCCCCCGGTGTTCTCGCCCGGGGCGGAGGCAACCCCCTCCACCCGGGTCGAGGAGTCGTCACCGCCGCAGCCCACCGCGAGGGCCAGGACGGGCAGTGCGGCGAGGGCGGCCAGCGTGCGCCGGACGGCGGCGCGGGAAGTGGTGTGCCGTGTCATGGCGACCACTTTTCGGCGATCACATGATGGTCCGTCCATGACCACATGATGGATGTGTAACAAAGCCCGTCTGCCTTTGAATCATCGGCCTGACCAGCGGGTTTCGGCGATTTCATGGGTCATAATCGACCGCATGCCGCATGTACTGCTCATCGAGGACGACGCCTCCGTACGCGATGGAATGGAGCTCGTGCTGCGCCGCCACGGCTATCAGGTGTCGGTCGCCGCCACCGGCGAGGAGGCCCTCGCCCTGCTCGACGCCCCCGCCGAGACGGCCGTCGAACTCGCGGTGCTCGACCTGATGCTGCCCGGCATGGACGGCTTCGAGGTGTGCCGCCGGATCCGGGCCCGCTCCACCCTGCCCGTGATCATGCTGACCGCGCGCGGCGACGATCCGGACATCGTCGGCGGCCTGGAGGCCGGAGCCGATGACTATGTGGTCAAACCGGTCACCGCACCCGTCCTGGAGGCGCGGATCAAGGCGGCACTGCGGCGCGCCGACCCCGTGCCCCGGCGGCCCGGCGAGGTCTACGCCGGGCTGGTCATCGACCGGGCGGGGCTCACCGTCAGCCGCGACGGCACCCCCATCCCGCTGCCCCCCACCGAACTGCGGCTGCTACTGGAGCTGTCCGCCTCGCCGGGCCGGGTCTTCAGCCGGGAGCAACTGCTCGCCTCGGTGTGGGACCACTCCTTCCTCGGGGATTCGCGCCTGGTCGACGCCGCGGTCGGACGGCTGCGCGCGAAGATCGAGGAGGTGCCCGCCCGGCCCCGCTACATCCAGACCGTGCGCGGCTTCGGCTATCGGTTCGGTCCGATATGAAACGCTTCCGGCCGCGTCTGGGCGGGTTGCGTACCCGGCTGGTCATCGCCTTCGTCCTCGTCGCGCTGATCAGCACCGTCACCGCCACCGCGCTCGCCTACCGGGAATCCCGCAGCGCCGTGCTCCAGCGCACCCAGGACGCCTTCCAGGCCGACCTCCGCGCGCGCGTCGACAGCGTCGCCCCCGACTTCGACATGCCCCCCGACATGCGCACGCTGACCGCGCTGGCCGACTCGGTCTCCTCCGGGCTCTCCGGCGCCCCGCTCGTCGTCACCCGCTACCAGGACCTCACCGCGTCCTCCGACGGGCTTGCCGACCGCACCCGGATCACCCCCGAACTACGCGCCTCGGTCCGCTCCTCGGGCCGCACCCGCTTCCAGCGCGTGGAGTACCGGGGCCGGCCGTATCTGGTGGTCGGCACCCCCGTCTCGTACGAGGGCGGCCGGGCCTCCGGGCTCGAGGTGTTCGCCGTCACCTCCCTGCGGGCGGAGGAGGAGCACACCGCCGCCCTGTTGGACGCGGTGCGCGGCGGACTGCTCCCGGTGCTCGGTCTCGCCGCGGTGCTCGCCCTGCTCGCCGCCGGGACCGTGCTGCGGCCGGTGCGCGAGCTGGGACGCGCCACCCGGCGGCTGGCCGAGGGCGACCTCGACTCACGGGTGGAGGTCAGGGGCCGTGATGAACTCGCGCGGCTCGCCGCGGACTTCAACACCACGGCCGACGCGCTCCAGCGTTCGGTGACCGACCTGCGCGACCAGGAGGCCAGGGCACGGCGGTTCGTCGCCGATGTCTCGCACGAGCTGCGCACCCCGCTGACCGCCATGACGATGGTGACGACCGTGCTGGACGAGGACGCGGCGCAGCTGCCCTCGGACACCGCCCGCGCCGCCCGTACCGTCAGCGACGAGACCGCGCGGCTGGCCCGGCTGGTGGAGGACCTGATGGAGATGTCCCGCTTCGACTCGGGCGCGGCCCGGCTCGACGCGGCGGAGACCGATCTCGCGCGGATCATCCACGGCACGCTGGAGCTGCGCGGCTGGACCGGCCAGGTGGCGGCGCGGCTCCCGGAGGGGATACGGGCGGTGGTGGACCGGCGGCGGGTGGACGTGGCCGTGGCCAACCTCGTGGGCAACGCGCTCCACCACGGTGAGCGGCCGGTGACGGTGACGCTGTCCGCCGACGCGGACCGGGTGACGGTGGAGGTCACCGACCGCGGGCCGGGACTCCCGCCCGACGCCCTCGCCCAGGTCTTCGACCGCTTCTACAAGGCGGACAGCGCCCGGACCCGCTCGGAGGGCAGCGGCCTCGGCACCGCCATCGCGCTGGAGAACGCACGGCTGCACGGCGGCACGGTCGAGGCGGCCAACCGGCCCGCCGAGGAGGGCGGCGGCGCCGTGTTCACCCTGAGGCTGCCCCGCCATCCGCGGCAACGCACCGGGCAGGACTCCGGCGCACGGGAAGCGGTGGCGGACGGAGGGGCGCGATGAGGGGTGGGACGAACCGCCCGCGTACGGTGGCGGTGGCCGTGCTCCTCGCCCTGGCGGCGGCCGGCTGCGGAGTGCGGCCCACCGGGGTGGTGGACGGCGGCGAGCCCGCGAAGGGGCTCACCAAGGATCTGCGGATCTACTACGTCCGCGGCTCCGCGCTCCAGGGCGTCACCCGCCCCGACACCTCCATCGAGGAACCCGTCGGTGCCCTCAAGCTGCTGTCGGACACGCCGGCCTGGGTCGCGGAGCGCGGGCTCGTCAACCTCGTCCGGCTCAGGTCGTACTGGACCACCGGCACGGGCCACCGGATCACCCTGCACTCGCCCGGCGCCTCCTTCGACAGCCCGAGCGACCGGCTGCCCAACGGCCAGCTCGTGTGCACCCTCGCGCGCGCCCAGTCCTTCCTGCGCCGGGACGAGGCCGTCCGGCCGGACGACGTCCGGGTCTCCCTGGACGACGGCGAGCGGACGTACGGCCCCTACCAGTGCTCGCAGTTCCTCACCTGACCGCGTTGCGCCGCCTCACCTGACCGCGGTCACGCGGCCGCGCGCACCTCGCGCGCGGCGTCCGCGTGGAGCGCGACCCGGACCAGGGCGGCGGCCAACCGGGGAAGGTCCTTCTCGGCCACCAGCCCCTCCAGCGCCCGTGCGCTCTTCGGCAGCCCGACCCGCTCGGCGCCGTCCAGCGCCTTGCTGTCGAAGTACGGGGCGAACTCGGGCCAGACGCCCTGCACCTCGCGCAGGAAGATGTTGACCCCGGCCGGCCCGATGCCCTTGATGCCCTGGAGCAGCTTCTTCACGTCCCCGGCCTCGCGCATCCGCCGCAGATCGCCCCCGTACTCCCGGTTCACCAGCTCGGCCGCCTCGCCCAGCTGGCTGGAGGTCCGCTCGTCGTAACGCCGGTAGCCGCCCTCGCCCAGCGCGTCGACCCGCTGCTGCCAGGTGGCCTCCGCCATCCGCCGCGGGTCGCGCATCCCGGCGTCGAAGAGGGCACGCGCGGCGGCGACGGCGATGTCGGAACTGATCCGCGCGGACAGCAGATGCGCGAGCACCAGCAGCTGGTAGAGGGGGCCGGGGGAGTTGCGGAGCTTGATCCCGGCCTCGGCGGCGAAGGTCGTGCCCTGCTGGTCGAGCAGGGTGCGCGCCACACTCTTGTTCTTCTCGCTCATTGCCCATCCCGCCTCGTGGTGTGGTGCCGTCGCGTCGGTCACGGGTGCCCGGCGGCGCCCCGCGGCCATGCGGTCACTCCGTGCGTTCCTCTGTGTCCCGTGCGTCGTCGTGCCTCCTCATGGCGATCCCTCACCACGAGTACCCCTATTCGCGGCAATTCACCGCATGAGGACGAAAAGGCCGCACGGATTTCGGTCCGCGGGGGTGGAGGGGCGGGCGTACGGGCCGGGAGTGCCCCTGCCTCGGCCGTGGAGACCCCGGTGTGGTCCGCGGCGCGGCGGACGTGATGGATTTCCTCATTCGACTGTTCACGAACGAGGGTTGGCGCACCGCCAGAAGGGGTCTCCTGAAGGGGGTTTCGCCGAGGCGCTTTCAAAGGCCCGCCCACTGGAGGGCCGAGGTCAGCGCGGGGATCGAGTCGCTGGCAGATGCCTCTGACAGGTGCTCGACAGCTCCCGGCGGCGCCCGCCTCCATGATCAGATCCGGATTGAAGTTTTCCGTTTTTCCTTTCCTCATCGAACGGTTGATCAGTAATCTCGCCTCAGCAGCGGGTTGCCGTGCCGCTCTTCGTCGTGCTCCACTTCCCCGAGGACGCGGACGACCCGAGGGCGGCCCCGGAAGCCGGAAGAGGGCGAAGGAAGTGCAGGACGTGGACTGGCGGCCGGAGGGCATCGACGCCGCAGGCGAGGACGCGGCGGGCTACAGGGACACAGCCCATGGCGGCTGCCCCGGGGAGCGCACGATATGACTTCCGAATCGGGCGGGCCGAGATGTGACCGCGGCGCCGGGGACGCCGCCGGACACCCCGCCCCCAGGGAGAGCGATCCGCTGAGGCGATTCGCGGGCATCTGGTGCCGGGCCGTCCACCCGCTGGCCGCCACCACGATGACCCCCGATGAGTTCGAGGGCTATCTGCTGCCGCTGGCCCACCGGTTGAGCGCCGCGCTGCGCTCCTCCCCCTTCGACACCGAGGCCGCGTACGAGGTCGGGGCCGCGCTGGTGGACGCCCAGTGCACCGAGCCCGACGCGCTGCCCGCCATCCTGGGCGTCATCGACGCGCATCTGGTGTCCTGCTCGTCGCCCGCCGTGCCCGTCTCCCAGCCGCTGGGTGAACCGTTCCCCGGGGCGTCCGGTGAATCGTTCCCAGGCCCGTCCGTCGAGCCTTCCCACGAGCACGAGCCCCTGGCCGACGAGGAGGCGCGCGCCCGCTGTGTGCGGCTCCAGCACGCCCTCGCCGCCGGATTCGTCCGCGAGCTGCGCGAGCGCGAGCGCGATGAGCAGGAGGCCATCTCGCGAGCCGCGATGGCCGCCCGGACCGAGGCCGAGAAGGCGCTGCACGCGAGCGAGGCCAAGTTCCAGGCCGTCTTCGAGGGCGCGGTCATCGGCGTGGGCATCGCCGGGCTCGACGGCGAGGTGCTCGTCGTCAACGACGCCATGGCCCGGATGTTCGGCGGGATGGACTTCTTCCGCCCCGGCCGCAACGTCACCGAGTTCGTCCACCCCGACGACGTCCCCGGCGCCCACGAGCTCTACCGCGAGCTGGTCAACGGGGAGCGCGACCACTTCCGCATCGAGAAGCCGCACTACCGGGACGACGGCAGCGAGCTGTGGACCAATCTGACGGTCACCCTGCTGCGCGACTCCAGCGGCGCCCCGCAGTACCAGCTCGCCCTCGCCGAGGACATCACCGAGCACCGGCTGCTCCGGGAGCGGCTGCGCTACGAGGCCACCCACGACGAGCTGACCGGACTGCCCAACCGCACCCTGTTCCTGGAACGACTGGACCAGGTGCTGGCCGCCGACGCCGACGCCGAGCGGTTCGGCGTGTGCTACCTGGACCTGGACGGCTTCAAGGCCGTCAACGACAGCCTCGGGCACGCCGTCGGCGACCGGATGCTCAAGGCCGTCGCCGAACGCCTCCAGCGCTGTGTGAAGGCTCCCGCCGAGCTGCTCGCCCGGGTCGGCGGCGACGAGTTCCTCGCCCTGGTCACCGGCCCGGCGGCGCAGGCCGACGGCGCCGGGCTGGCCCGCCGGATGCTCGCCGCGCTCGCCGAACCCGTCCGGATCGAGGGCCGTGAGCTGCGGGTACGGGCCAGCATCGGCGTGGTCGACGGCCGGGCCGGGGAGATCGGCCGGGCGGAGGTGCTGCGCAGCGCCGACATCACCATGTACCGGGCCAAGGCCGCGGGCGGCAATCGCTTTGAGATCGCCGACGCCGACTCCAACGCCCGGGTGATCGCCCGTCACAGCCTCACCAACGGTCTGCCCTCGGCCCTGGAGAAGGGCGAGTTCTTCATCGAGTACCAGCCGCTGGTACGGCTCACCGACGGTACCGTGCGCGGCGCCGAGGCGCTCGTACGCTGGCTGCACCCGCTGCACGGAGTGCTCGGCCCCGACCAGTTCATCCCGCTCGCCGAGGACACCGGGCTGATCGTCCCGCTCGGCCGCTGGGTGCTGGAGCAGGCGGCCCGGCAGGCGCGCGAGTGGCGCGACGCCGCCGAGGACGGCGAGTCGCTGCGCGTCAACGTCAATCTCTCGCCGTGCCAGCTGAGCCATCCCACGCTGGTATCCGACACGGTGGCGGTCCTGGAGAACGCCGGGCTGTGCCCGAGCGCGCTGTGCCTGGAGGTCACCGAGAACGACCTCATCGGCGCCGACGAGACCGCCCTGCGGCCGCTGCGGCAACTCGCCGACCTCGGCGTCGACATCGCCCTGGACGACTTCGGCACCGGCTACTCCAACCTCTCGTATCTGCGCCGGCTCCCGGTCTCGCAGCTCAAGCTGGACCGTTCCTTCACCCGGGGCATGCAGCGGGCCCCGGCCGATCCGGTCGACGTCAAGATCGTCGAGGGAATCGTCTCGCTCGCCCACACGC
This sequence comes from Streptomyces yongxingensis, assembly GCF_055597465.1. Lineage (NCBI taxonomy): Bacteria > Bacillati > Actinomycetota > Actinomycetes > Kitasatosporales > Streptomycetaceae > Streptomyces > Streptomyces yongxingensis. The sequence continues at coordinate 2,391,866 of NZ_CM145717.1, read as the reverse complement.
TGGACCTCGCGGTGACGGTCGAGGGCGTGGAGACGGCCGTACAGGCCGAGCATCTGCGGGGGCTGGGCTGTGACACCGCCCAGGGCTGGTACTACGCACGGCCGGGCCCGCCGGAGCGGCTGCACACTCTGGCGCTGGCCGACGCGAGCTGAGGCACGGCAACGCGGTACTCACGCCGAGGGCGCGAGAAGGTGGTGTTCGCCCCCCTCGTGCCCATCCGGCGGCGCGGCGGCGGGCGGCGCGGCGCGCTGAGTTCGCCGCGCTCAGCTCGCCGTGTCGTCCAGCAGCCGTGAGCGGATCAGGAAACGCACACCCTCCGGCGCCTCCAGGGAGAAGCCGCTGCCACGGCCCGGCACCACGTCCACCGTGAGATGCGTATGGGCCCACAGCTCGAACTGCGAGGCCGACATCCAGAAGCCCACCGGCTCCTCGACCCCGTCCACCTCCAGCTCCCCGAGCAGCACATCCGACCCACCCGTACGGAACTCGCCGAGCGGATAGCACATCGGCGCGCTGCCGTCACAGCAGCCGCCCGACTGGTGGAACATCAGCGGCCCGTGCTCCGCCCGCAGCTTGCGGATCAGCTCGGCCGCGGCCGGTGTCAGCGCGATACGGTCCATGGCGATCCCTCTCCGTCATGCTGGTCATGCTCACCGAGCGGTCAGGGGTCCGGCCCAGCGAACCCCCCGCCACAACGCGGCCCGCTCCGCGCTGCGCGCGCTGGGGCGCCCGACCCCGGGGAGCCGGGCGCCCTCCGCACGGCCGCCTGACGGGCATCCGCCCTGGTCAGGCGCCCTTTTGCGGTGCTCAGAAGAAGCCGAGCTTCTTCGGCGAGTACGACACCAGCAGGTTCTTCGTCTGCTGGTAGTGGTCCAGCATCATCTTGTGGGTCTCGCGGCCGATCCCGGACTGCTTGTAGCCGCCGAAGGCGGCGTGCGCCGGATAGGCGTGGTAGCAGTTGGTCCACACCCGGCCCGCCTGGATGGCGCGCCCGGCGCGGTACGCGGTCGAGCCGTCCCGGGTCCACACCCCCGCGCCCAGCCCGTAGAGGGTGTCGTTGGCGATCCCGATCGCGTCGTCGAAGTCGCCGAACCGCGTCACCGCGACCACCGGCCCGAAGATCTCCTCCTGGAAGACCCGCATGCGGTTGTCGCCCTCGAAGATCGTGGGCTCGACGTAGTAGCCGCCCTCCAGCTCACCGCCGAGCTCGGCACGGCTGCCGCCGGTCAGGACGCGGGCGCCTTCCTGACGGCCGATGTCCAGGTACGAAAGGATCTTCTCGAGCTGGTCGTTGGACGCCTGGGCGCCGATCATGGTGTCGGTGTCCAGCGGATGCCCCTGCGTGATCTTCTCCGTACGGGCCACGGCCGCGTCCATGAACGCCTGGTAGTGGCCGCCCTGGACCAGGGCGCGCGAGGGACAGGTGCACACCTCGCCCTGGTTGAGGGCGAACATGGTGAACCCTTCCAGGGCCTTGTCCATGAAGTCGTCGTCGGTGGCCGAGACATCGTCGAAGAAGATGTTCGGGCTCTTGCCGCCGAGCTCCAGGGTGACCGGGATCAGGTTCTCGCTCGCGTACTGCATGATCAGCCGGCCGGTGGTGGTCTCCCCGGTGAAGGCGACCTTGGCCACCCGGGAGTTGGACGCCAGCGGCTTCCCGGCCTCCACGCCGAAGCCGTTGACGATGTTGACCACACCCGGTGGCAGCAGATCGGCCACCAGGTTCATCCAGACGTGGACCGAGGCGGGCGTCTGCTCGGCCGGCTTCAGCACCACCGCGTTGCCCGCGGCCAGCGCCGGGGCCAGCTTCCAGGTGGCCATCAGGATGGGGAAGTTCCACGGGATGATCTGGGCGACCACGCCCAGCGGCTCATGGAAGTGGTACGCGACCGTGTCGTGGTCGATCTCGGAGAGGCTGCCCTCCTGGGCCCGGATGGCTCCCGCGAAGTAGCGGAAGTGGTCGATGGCGAGCGGGATGTCGGCGGCCAGTGTCTCCCGTACCGGCTTGCCGTTCTCCCAGCTCTCGGCGACCGCGAGGGCCTCCAGGTTCTGCTCCATCCGATCGGCGATCTTCAGCAGCACCGAGGCGCGCTCGGCGGGTGCCGTACGGCCCCAGGCGGGGGCGGCCGCGTGGGCGGCGTCCAGGGCCCGCTCGACGTCCTCGGCGGTGCCCCGGGCGATCTCGGTGAAGGGCTGCCCGTTGACGGGGGTGGGGTTCTCGAAGTAGCGGCCCTGGGCCGGGGATACGTACTCCCCGCCGATCCAGTGGTCATAGCGCGGCTGGTAGGTGACGACCGAGCCCTCGGAGCCGGGGCTTGCGAAACGCGTCATGGGGCGGCCTCCCTGGTGTACGCGTGGTGGGTCCCTTGGCCGGACGCGTCGTCCGTGTGCGCGTCCAGGCTCCGCCCGCGCCGACACGGGCGGAGCCGACGGGGAGGCTAGGCGCCGCCACGTTGCGCCGACGTTGCGTCCCGGTGGACGCCCCCTTGCCGCGGAGCTCCGTGCTCATGGCCGCCTTGGTGGCGCAGGGCTTCGCCCTCATGGCCGCCTTGGTGGGTGCCGCCCGGCAGCCCGTACAGCTCCCGCAGCCGCCGCACCCGCGCCGCCGGAGCCGCCCGCCCCGGCGCATGCGCCGGAAACGTGGTCAGCAGCGCCTCCGCGACCTCCAGATCGTCCTCGCCCCACGGCGTCTGCGCCCAGCGCCGCAGCAGCTCAGGATCGCCGTGGGAGAGCACGGCGCGCCGCAGCCCGTCCTCCAGCACCCGCCGCATCCGGCACACCCCCGGCGCCTCCGACAGCGGCAGCAGCGGCCCGGTGTACGCCCGCAGCGCCGTGTACGCGTCGCCGGAGGCCAACGCCTCGGCGGCGTCCGCAAGATCGGTGCGCACGGGTGCGCAGAGCCGGTACGGGCGCGAGCCCAGCAACGGGCCCACCAGGCGGCGCAGCCGGGAGAGTTCGGCCCGCAGTGTCACCGGGGAGCGGTCGTCGGCCCGGGGCCCGTACAGCTCGAGCGTCAGCCGGTCGCCCGACAGCCCCTCCGGATGGCCGGCCAGCAGCACCATGATCTCGCTGTGCCGCCGCCCGAGCCGCAGCCGCCGCCCGTCGACGACCAGCAGTGCCTCGTCCCGCCCCAGCGCCGTCAGCGAGATCCGCGGCTCGCGCGTCCGCGGCGCCTCGGCGCCCAGCTGGGCCTCGGCGGCGCGGGCGGTCGCCTGGACCAGGGCGAGGCTGTGCGGGGCGGCCAGATGGTCCCCGCCGGTGATGTCCACCGCGCCCAGCAGCCGCCCGGTGTGCGGATCGTGGACCGGGGCGGCGGCGCAGGTCCACGGCTGCACACTGCGGTTGAAGTGCTCGGTGGCGAAGATCTGCACCGGGTGGTCGACGGTGAGCGCCGTCCCGGGCGCGTTGGTGCCCGCGTGGCGCTCGTCCCAGCGCGCCCCGGCCACGAAGTTCATCCCCTCGGCCCGGTTCCGTACCCCCGCGTGCCCCTCCACCCAGAGCAGCCGGCCCTGTTCGTCGCAGACCGCGAGCAGATGGGCCCCGTCGTAGGCGATGGTGCCCAGCAACTCCCGGAACAGCGGCATCACCCGGGCCAGCGGATGGTCCGCGCGGTAAGTGTCCAGCGCGTCGTCCGCCAGGTCGATCGGCGCCTTGCACTCCTGGGAGACCCGGGCGTCGGCCGAGCGCCGCCAGGACTCCGCCACCACCGGCCGTACGGCCGGACTCACCGCCCCCTCCGTCAGAAACGCCTCATGGGCGCGGCGCACGTCGCGGGTGCGCTCAGCGGGGTCGGTGCCGGACGCCATCGCCAGCCAGGGATTGACCATGGTGCCTCGCTCAGCGGTACGGAGGGGCGGAACGGGGAGGTGCGGAGACTCAGGCTTTCACGGATCGGACGGGCGGAGGAGTCGGCAGGTCAGGTGTGGGCGGGCAGGGAGGGGGCGGGCACGACCCCGGGCGGGGAGGCATAGCCGCAGGAGTGGCAGATCTTCCACCCGTCCTGGTTCACGGCGAGTTGGCCGCCACAGCTCGGGCACTGCTCGGAGCTCATGATCGTTCCTTTGGTTCACGCGCGAGGAGTGGTGCGGGCACCCGTGCGCTCAGATTTCCTTGTGGGGCGGATGCCCCGCAATAGCCAGAACAAGCCGCGTTGAGGTACGAGCCCCGGACGGAGCGCGTTCACACGGGGTGCGTGGCGTTATCGGGGGGTCTTCCCCACATACGCTCCTCGCGCTCCCTCGTGCGCCGCTTGAACGCTTGACGGCCGGTGGGCCGGGTGTGCGCGGGCGCGCACGACGAAGCGGGCGGGGAGCCGGTGATGGCTCCCCGCCCGCGTCGATCAGGGGCGTTGGTGTGGGGTCAGCTGATGGACTTGATCAGCTCACCGTTCGCGGTGTCGCCGCTGAGCTCCCAGAAGAAGGTGCCGCCCAGGCCCTGCTGCTGCTTGTAGTTCATCTTCCCGGCGATGGTGGCGGGGGTGTCATAGCTCCACCACTGGTTGCCGCAGTGCGCGTAGGCCGTGCCCGCGACCGTGCCGGTCGCCGGGCAGGAGCCCTTGAGCACCTTGTAGTCCTCGATGCCCGCCTCGTAGGTGCCGGGCGCGGCGCCGGTCGCCGTGCCACCGGGGGCGTCCTGGGTGACGCCGCTCCAGCCGCGTCCGTAGAAGCCGATGCCCAGCAGGAGCTTCGAGGCCGGGATGCCGAGGCCCTTGAGCTTTTGGATGGCCGCGTCGCTGTTGAAGCCCTGCTGCGGAATGCCGTTGTAGGAGTTGAGCGGGGAGTGCGGGGCGGTGGGGCCCTGTGCGGCCCACGCGCCGAAGAAGTCGTACGTCATCGGGTTGTACCAGTCGACGTAACGCGCGGCGCCCGCGTAGTCGGCGGCCTCGATCTTGCCGCCGGAGGAGGCGTCGGCCGTGATCGCCGCAGTCACCAGGTTGGACGAACCGAACTTGGCGCGCACGGCGGACATCAGGTTCTTGAAGGCGTCCTTACCGCTGGTGTCACAGCCCAGGCCGCAGGCGTTGGGGTACTCCCAGTCGATGTCGATGCCGTCGAAGACATCCGCCCAGCGCGGGTCCTCGACCAGGTCGTAGCAGGACTGGGCGAAGGCCGCGGGGTTCTTGGCGGCCTCGGTGAACCCGGAGGACCAGGTCCAGCCGCCGAAGGACCACAGCACCTTCAGGCCGGGGTGGAGCTTCTTGAGCTTGCGAAGCTGGTTGAAGTTGCCGCGCAGGGCGCCCGCGTCCCAGGTGTCGGCCTTGCCGTCGACGCTGCTCGCCGCGTCGTACGCCTTGTCGTAGTCGGCGTAGGCGTCGCCGATGGCGCACTTGCCGCCGGTGACGTTGCCGAAGGCGTAGTTGATGTGGGTGAGCTTGGCGGCCGAGCCCGAGGTCTCGACGTTCTTGACGTGGTAGTTGCGCTGGTAGATGCCCCATTCGGTGAAGTAGCCGACCACCTTGTTCCCGGCGGCCTTCGTCGTGGGGGTCTTGGCGGCCTTGGACGTGGCCTGGGGTATGTCGGCGCTCCGGGGTTCACCGGCCGCTGCCGAGCCCGCGAGCAGGGTGGCGGTCAGGACCGCCGTACAGATCGCCGCGAGCGCGGCGGACAGTCTGCCTGGTCTGAGCATGGAATCTCCTCGGTGGGGGGTGAGGGGAGAGTGAACTGCCCGACGACCTGCCCATAGCTTGACATGAACGCGCAGGGCAGGGTGGGGAAAAGGTAGAAGGACTAGACCAGTGGGGTCAATGGTCTGGGCCAATTTGCTCCATGCGTGCGACGTTGGTGGGAGTGCGTGGAGGAAGGTGGTGAGTGTCCCTGTGTGAAATTGGTTGAAGATCGGGCGACTGGTACCGGAAGGCTCCGGATCGGGCATACTCCAACCGCCGCAGTGCAGGTCATCACCGTTCGCGATCCGACGGGCCGACCGGCCGGCGGCAGCATCACCGGTGGCGCCGCCTCACCCCGGCGCACGCCGCCGCAGCGCCTGACCAGGGGAGAGGAGAGCGCCGCCATGACCGATCACGGCCCGCAGCCGGTGGAGCGTGAGCTGCCCACCGAAGAGGCCCGCGACCTGATTTCGCTCGTCCGCGAGCTGATCGAACGGGAGATCAAGCCCCGGGCCGCCGAGGAGGAGGCCGCCGGGCGCTTCCCCCGCGAGCTGTTCACCCTGCTGTCCGAGTCCGGGCTGCTGGGGCTGGTCCACCCCGAGGAGTTCGGCGGCGGCGACCAGCCGTACGAGGTCTACCTCCAGGTCCTCGAGGAGCTCGCCGCGGCCCGGCTGACCGTCGGCCTCGGCGTCAGCGTCCACACCCTGGCCTGCCACGCCCTCGCCGGCTACGGCAGCAAGGAGCAGCTGGCCGAGCACCTTCCCGCGATGCTGGGCGGCGGGCTGCTCGGCGCGTACTGCCTCTCCGAGCCCTCCTCCGGCTCCGACGCGGCCGGGCTCACCACCCGGGCCACCCGCGACGGGGACACCTGGACGCTCGAGGGCACCAAGGCGTGGATCACCCACGGCGGCATCGCCGACTTCTACACCGTGCTCGCCCGCACCGGCCCCGAGCGCACCCGCGGCATCAGCGCCTTCCTCGTGCCCGCCGACGCCCCCGGGCTGTCGGCGGCCGCGCCCGAGCACAAGATGGGCATGGCCGGTTCGCCGACCGCCCAGATCCACCTCGACGGGGTGCGGGTCCCCGACGCCCGCCGCATCGGCGAGGAGGGCCAGGGGTTCGCGATCGCCCTGTCCGCCCTCGACGCGGGCCGCCTGGGCATCGCGGCCTGCGCCGTCGGCGTCGCCCAGGCAGCGCTGGACGAGGCGCTCGCGTACACCGCGCAGCGGCGGCAGTTCGGCCGGCCGATAGCCGACTTCCAGGGGCTGCGCTTCATGCTCGCCGACATGGCCACGCAGATCGAGGCCGGGCGCGCGCTGTACCTGGCGGCGGCACGGCTTCGGGACGCGGGGCGGCCGTTCTCCAAGCAGGCGGCGATGGCCAAGCTGTTCTGCACGGACGCCGCGATGCGGATCACCACCGATGCCGTCCAGCTGCTGGGCGGATACGGCTACACGGTGGACTTCCCGGTCGAGCGCTATATGCGCGAGGCGAAGGTCCTCCAGATCGTGGAGGGCACCAACCAGATCCAGCGGGTGGTGATCGCCCGCGCTCTCGCGGGGCCTGAGGTCGGCTGAGGCCGGTGTGTCGGTTGGGGGCGCGGCCTGCGCCCCCGCCGTTTCGCTACCGCCGCGTCACCGGGAAGCGCACCGGCCGGGAGCCGGGGCCGCCGAGGTGGGAGAACGGTTGCTTCCGCCAGTCCAGGCCCTCCGGAAGCGTCAGCAGCAGCGCGGCGTCCCGCTCGTGCGCGTCCAGCGACGCGTCGGCGGGCTCGGCGTCGGCCACCCGGCGGCCGGTGCCGGCGCAGACCGTGAGCCCGAACGGGTCCCACGGGGACGAGCAGAGCGCGTGCTCGGGAAGGACGTCCTCGTCGGCGAGGAGTGCGATGGGGCGCGCGCAGTCCGGGCAGATCACCCGGAACATCTCATAGGTGTCGTGGTTCTCGTCGGTATCGATGTCGCCTGCGTCGAGGCGCTCGAGATGAGGCATGAGTTTCCCCCTCGGGTGGGCTGGCCAGGCGCGTCGGCCTCGACCACAGCAAGCATTTCCCTCGCGGCCGCATAGGTAATCGCCGCATCTCATAGGACACCCATGAGGACATGTGGCGTTCGTCACATGCCCGGTGCAGGTGCGGCGTAGCGGCGCCTATGTCCGCTGTGCCCACCCGTTGTGCCGGAGCCCTCCTGACCACATAAGGTGATCGGCTGTGGAGGAGTTGGACAGACAGATCGTGGAGCTGCTCGTCAAGGACGGCCGGATGAGCTACACGGACCTGGGCAAGGCCACCGGCCTGTCCACATCGGCCGTGCACCAGCGGGTTCGCCGTCTCGAACAGCGGGGCGTGATCCGCGGCTATGCCGCCGTGGTGGACCCCGAGGCCGTCGGGCTCCCCCTTACCGCGTTCATCTCGGTCAAACCCTTCGACCCCAGCGCGCCCGACGACATCTCCGAGCGGCTCGCCGAGGTGCCCGAGATCGAGGCGTGCCACAGCGTCGCGGGCGATGAGAACTACATCCTCAAGGTGCGCGTCGCGACCCCGCTGGAGCTGGAGCACCTGCTCAGCCGGATCCGCTCGCTGGCCGGTGTCTCCACCCGCACCACCGTGGTCCTCTCCACGCCCTACGAGGCGCGCCCGCCGCGCGTCTGAGCGCCCTTCCGAACACCCCCTTACCTGATACCCCCATCGAGGCGGCCCGCCGTGAACGACCCCACCCCCGCCCAGGCCCCCGAAGGCCGCACCGTCCTGCTGCGCGGAGGTGAGGTCCACAGCCCCGCCGATCCGTTCGCGACCGCGATGGTCGTCGAGCGCGGCACCGTCGCCTGGGTCGGCTCCGAAGGGGCCGCGGACGGCTTCGCGGACGGTGTGGACGAGGTCATCCCGCTGGACGGGGCACTGGTGACGCCCGCCTTCACCGATGCGCATGTGCACACCACCGCGACCGGGCTCGCCCTCACCGGACTCGATCTCACCGGCGCCCGTACGCTCGCCGACGCGCTGGAGCGGGTGCGCGCCCACGCCACCGCCCACCCCGCCGACCGGGTGCTGCTCGGCCACGGCTGGGACGCCGCCCGCTGGCCCGAGGGACGGCCGCCCTCCCGGGCCGAACTCGACCAGGCGACCGGCGGCCGCCCCCTCTATCTCACCCGCATCGATGTGCACTCCGCCGTCGTCACCACCGCGCTGCTCGACCTCGTCCCCGGCGTGTCGGACCTGGCCGGGTACCACCCCGACACGCCGCTGACCGGCGCCGCCCACCACGCCGTACGCGCCGCCGCCCACGCGGTCATCACCGAGCGGCAGCGCACCGACGCCCAGCGGGCCGCCCTCGCCCGCGCCGCCTCGCTCGGCATCGGCACCCTCCACGAATGCGCCGGGCCCGACATCTCGTCCGAGGACGACCTCACCGGGCTGCTGAAGCTCGCCGCGGAAGAGCCCGGGCCGCGGGTGTACGGCTACTGGGCCGAGGCCGCGAGCAGCGCCTCCGACCTGGAGAAGGTGCGCGAACTCGGCGCCATCGGCGCGGCGGGCGACCTCTTCGTCGACGGGGCGCTCGGCTCGCACACGGCGTGTCTCCACCAGCCCTACGCCGACACGCCGCACACCGGCACCGCCTACCTGGACGCGGCGGCCGTCGCCGCCCATGTCACCGCCTGCACCGAGGCCGGGATCCAGGCCGGTTTCCACGCCATCGGCGACGCCGCCGTCACGGCCGTCGTCGAGGGCGTACGGTCCGCCGCCGACACGGTCGGGCTCGCCCGCGTGCGCGCCGCACGCCACCGCGTCGAACACGCCGAGATGCTCACCTCCGAGACCGTCGCGGCCTTCGCCGACCTCGGCCTCACCGCCTCCGTCCAGCCCGCCTTCGACGCGCTGTGGGGCGGTGAGGACGGCATGTACGCCCAGCGGCTCGGCCCCGAGCGGGCCCGCACCCTCAACCCCTACGCGGCGCTGCTGCGCGCCGGAGTGCCGCTGGCGCTCGGCTCCGACAGCCCCGTCACCCCGCTCGACCCCTGGGGCACCGTGCGTGCCGCCGCCTTCCACCGCACCCCGGAGCACCGGATCTCCGTCCGCGCCGCCTTCACCGCCCACACCCGCGGCGGCTGGCGGGCCGTCGGGCGGGACGACGCGGGCGTGCTCGCGCCCGGCGCGCCCGCCGACTACGCGATCTGGCGGACCGGTGAGCTCATCGTGCAGGTGCCCGACACGCGGGTGGCCGGATGGTCCACCGACCCCCGCTCCGGCACTCCCGGTCTGCCCGATCTCACCCCCGGCGGTCAACTGCCCGTCTGTGTGCGCACGGTGGTGGGCGGACGCACCGTCCACCTCCGGCCGGACGAGTGACGCGCGGGTGCCCCGTACCGCCGAACGATGAGCCCCCGGCCTGTCGTGACATCTGAACACCGTCCGTACTGACCTGGTCATTTGAGGAAACGGCGCAGGTCATGTGGCTGTTGACAGGGTGCGGTCGGTGGCCGGTAGGTTCGGCCACGTCCACCACAGGACGCCCGACCGGGGAATCTTCACGCAGTCGTCGAACGCCGCTGGGCCAGAGGGAGACGCGCCATCGCGGTGCGCCACCACTGGGAGCCAGGTCCAGTGCACGGGGGCGAGGGAGGGATCGCCGGGTCGGCAGGTGCGACCCGGGAGGGGCCCGGACGCTCAGTAGACAACGGCTCTCGGTCGATCCGCAGCCAGCGGGTCCCAGGTCGGCCCGAAGGGCGTCGGGCCCCCACTCCGCGCGCGCACACCGGCGGACCGCCCCCGGCGCGGGGGCGGGGCCGCCGCCGGGCGGGGGAACCCCCGCCATGGCCGAAGCGTTTCTCCATCCCGAGGTCACAATCCGCACCTCGGGACCACTTCCGCGCGCCCGCGTTATACGGTCACCTCACCACAGCACGACCTGTAGGAAGGCCGCACCGTGCCATCGGGTTCCGACACCACCGCCGAAGCCGCCCCCACCGGGCCGGACGCAGACCGACCGGGTCAGCGGACGACCGGCTCCGCCGCCACGCCGCCCACGGAGGGCGCCGATGGCGCCGAGGGCGGTGACGCTGTGGGGGGCCGTGATCCCGTCGGGGGCGGTGACGCCGCCGAGGGCCGTAAGCCCGTGGAGGGCGGTGACGCCGTGGGGGGCCGTGACGCCGTCGAGGATCGTGACGCCGCCGAGGGCGGGGAATCCGGCGCGACCGGGGCCGCCGCGCCGGGGACTGCCGCATCCGGTGCCGCGTCTGCCGTGTCCGGAGCCGCGTCTGCCGCGCGCGGGGCCGCCGCGTCCGGTGCCGCCTCCAGCGCCCCCAGGACCGCCTCCGGGCCGTCCGCCGGGGAGCGGCGGCCCGGCCGGCTGCGCCGCCTCGGCCTGCTCGCCCGCCGCGAGGCGCGGCGCAGCGCGCTCGCGGCGGTCAGCGGGCTCGCGCTCGGCCTCGCCTTCCCGCCGTTCGGGGTGTGGCCGCTGTCCCTGGTGGCCGTCGCCGCCCTGGCCCTGCTCACCCACGGCCGGACCGCCCGCCAGGGGGCCTGGACGGGCTTCGCCTTCGGGCTGCCGTTCTTCCTGCTGCTGCTGAAGTGGCTCAGCGTGGTGGGCTGGGACGCGGTGGTGGGGCTGTCCATCATCGAGGCGGCCTTCCTCGCGCTGATGGGGGCGGGCCTGGCCCTGGTCTCCCGGCTGCCCGTACCGGCCCTGTGGCCGCTGTGGACGGCCTGTCTGTGGGTCGCCGAGGAGTGGGCCCGCGACCGGGTGCCCTTCGGCGGCTTCCCCTGGGGCCGGCTGGCCTTCGCCAACACCGGCTCGCCCTACACCCCGCTCGCCGCGCTCGGTGGCGCCCCGCTGGTCACCTTCGGCGTCGCCCTGACGGGCGGAGCGCTCGCCGGTGCCGCACTCGCCCTGTGGCGGCTGCGCGGCGCCGGGGGCTTCTCGCCGCGCCGCGCTCTGCCCGCCGCCGGGGCCGTGGCCGTCGCTGCCGCCGTGACGGCCGCCGGATTCGCGGTGCCCATCCCCACCGCCGCCGACGACTCGGTCGACATCGCGGTCGTCCAGGGCAATGTGCAGCAGCCCGGTATGGACTTCCTGGGCCGCCCCATGATGATCCTCGACAACCATGTGAAGGCGACCCTGAACCTGGCGAAGGACGTCAAGGCGGGCCGGATCGCCAAGCCCGATCTCGTCATATGGCCGGAAAACGCCTCCGACCTCGACCCCTTCCAGTATCGGGAGGCATACGCCCGGATCGACGAGGCCGTGAAGTCGATCGGCGTTCCGGTGCTGGTCGGTGCCCTGGTCGACCATCCGACCAAACAGGGCTACGTGGAGAACCAGGGCATCGTCTGGGACCCGAAGAGCGGCCCCGGCGCCTCGTACACCAAGCAGCACCCGGTGCCCTTCGGTGAGTACGTCCCCTTCCGCCAGGAGCTCAGCAAGATCATCACCCGGCTGCAGCGGGTGCCCCGCGACTTCTACCCCGGCGACCACACCGGTGTGCTGAACGTCGGCCCGGCGCGGCTCGGCGATGTGATCTGCTTCGAGGTCGCCTACGACGAGATCGTGCGCGACACGGTCAACGCGGGCGCCCGGGCGATCGTCGTCCAGACCAACAACGCCACCTATGGGCGCAGCGGCCAGCCCGAGCAGCAGCTGGTCATGTCCAAGCTGAGGGCGATCGAACACGGTCGGCCGGTGATCACCGCGGCCACGAGCGGGATCAGCGCCGTGGTCTCCCCGGATGGCACGATCGAGCAGCGGACGAAAGAATTCACGCAAGATGTGCTCACCGCGCGCATCCCGCTGCGTGACGGCAAGACCCTGGCCGACCGCGTCGGTGCGACCCCCGAGTGGGTGCTCGCTATGGTGGGCGTTCTGTCCTGCGCGGCCGCGATCATGATCGGCCGTCGGGGACGTACGGACAAGAAGGGGCAGTAGCCGTGAGCGACGCACGCGAGGCCGAGGAGCCTGGCACCAAGGCCGACGAGCCGAGCGCGAAGGCCGAGGAGGCCGGCGCCGAGGCCGGGGAGCCGCGCCGTAGCAACGAGGGCCAGGACGACGGTGGCCGGCGGAAGTACGGTCCGCTCGGTACGACCTTGGTGATCATCCCGACCTACAACGAGGCGGAGAACATCAAGCCGATCGTCGCGCGGGTCCGGGAGTCGGTTCCGGACGCGCACATCCTCGTCGCGGACGACAACAGCCCGGACGGCACGGGCAAGGTCGCCGATGAGCTGGCTGCCGAGGACGACCACGTCAAGGTCTTGCACCGGAAGGGCAAGGAGGGCCTCGGCGCCGCCTATCTGGCCGGGTTCCGCTGGGGCATCGAGCACGGCTACGGCGTGCTGGTGGAGATGGACGCCGACGGCTCCCACCAGCCCGAGGAGCTGCCCCGGCTGCTCACCGCGCTCAAGGGCGCGGATCTGGTGATCGGCTCCCGCTGGGTGCCCGGCGGGCGCATCGTCAACTGGCCCAAGTCCCGCGAGTTCATCTCCCGGGGCGGCAGCACCTACTCCCGCCTGCTCCTCGACGTCCCGATCCGCGACATGACGGCGGGCTACCGGGCGTTCCGCAAGGAGACTCTCGAGGGCATCGGCATGGACGAGGTCGCCTCCCAGGGCTACTGCTTCCAGATCGATCTGGCCTGGCGGGCCATCAAGGCGGGCTTCCACGTCATCGAGGTCCCGGTCACCTTCATCGAACGCGAGCGCGGCGAGAGCAAGATGAGCCGCGACATCGTCACGGAGGCGGCCTGGCGGGTCATGTCCTGGGGCGTGGGCTCGCGGGTCAACAAGGTGCTGGGCCGCAAGGACTCCAAGGAGTCCTAGGGGCGTCCGACGGATCTTGGCGTCTGCGGCGGGCCGCTCCCCTCCGCGCCCCTTCTCACAACTGGGGCTCCGCCCCAGACCCCGGGATCCAGGGACGAAACCTCCGCCGCGTGGTCCGCGGGACACCCCGTAGGACCCTGGACCCTGGATCCCGGACCCCGGTCCGGCCTCCGGCTCCGCGCTCGGCGTAGTCCCGCGGGCGATGTTCCGCCGTGTACCGGACACTTGAGGCGGAAGGAGGCGGAACATGGCCAAAGCGACCGCCAAGAGCGGGAAGACGTCGGGGCGCCGCATGGCGGCCCGCGGGGGCGCCAAGTCGGGCGGCATGGAGACGCGGACCAAGGAGGACCTGTACCGCGAGGCCCAGAAGGCGGGCATCGAGGGCAGGTCCCAGATGTCCAAGAGCCAGCTGATCTCGGCACTGCGCCACCGCTGACCGCTGACCTACGGGACCGGGCGCGTCCCGGTCCCGGCGGCTCAGCGGATCCCCGGGACGGTCAGCACCGTGAGCAGCGCCGTCCCGGCGACCAGCCAGGCGACGTAATCGCCGATATGCCCGGACTGCAGTCGTCGTACGGGCGCGAGGAGCGCGGCCGTCCCGGTGGGGACCGGCCGCCGTACCGCCAGTGTGGCCAGGGTGATGGCGAGGGCCGCGGAGAGCAGCCCGAGCAGGATCCCGGTCAGCTGCCAGTGCGGTGGCAGATGTGCCGGGGCGCCCGCGGTGTGTCCCTCGAGGACCGTCCGCCGATAGCCGCCGGTGTCGGTGAACAGCGCTCCGGCCCGGCCCACCGCGGACGCGACGGCCGGGATCACCCCGAGGGCCAGCGCCGCGGCCAGCAGCGCGGCGGGCACCGCCAGCAGTGGCACCGGGATGCGCCCGAGGCGGCCGCCGGTCTCGGGCTCCTCCTCACCGGTGGTCTCCGGGCCGCCCTCCTCCTTCCCAGGCCGCCGGCCCACTCCGGCGAAGATCCGCAGCCCGGCGCGCAGCACCGCGCCCCCGGTCACCGCCGACACCAGGACGTAGAGCGCGGGCAGCCATACGGCGGTGTGCCCCGCGGCCTCCTCCGCGGCGGCCTTGCCGAGGCCGGAGCCGAACGGCGGCAGCCCGCTCAGGCCCAGCCCGCCCACCGCGAACAGCACGCCGACCTCCGGCAGCTCCCGGGCCCGGCCGAACAGCTCGTGCTCGTCCACGGTCGCGTACCGGTCCAGCAGCACCCCGGTGCAGGCGAAGAGGGCCGCCTTCACGCCCGCGTGGCCCAGCACGTACAGCGCCGTGCCCGAGATCCCCTCGGGGGTCAGCACGGCCACGCCGATCAGGAACAGCCCGGTGTGGGCCACGGTCGAGAACGCCAGCAGCCGTTTGAGATGGCGCTGCTGCCAGCACATCACCGCGCCCAGCAGCGCCGTGAGGACGCCCAGCGCCAGCAGCGCGCGGGTGAAGTCGGGGTGGGAGAGCCCTCCCGGCCCGGAGAAGACCGTCCAGTAGACCCGGGCGACCCCGTAGACACCGAGCTCCACCATCACCCCGGACAGCAGCATGCACACCGGCGTCGGCGCGACCGCGTGTGCGTCGGGCAGCCAGAAGTGGAACGGAACGGCGGCCGCCTTCACCAGCAGACCGGTCGTCACCAGGACGAACGCGGCGAGCACCAGCCCGTCCGGCCCGTCCGTGTCCAGCCTCCGCCCGATCTGGGCGAACCCCAGCTCCCCGGTGCGCGCGTACAGCAGGGTGATGCCCAGCAAGGTGGCGTAGCCGCCGAGGGAGTTCACCACCCCGAAGGCCAGCGCGCCCTGCAGCGGTTTGGGCTCCTCGACGCGGAAGCCGGTCAGCGCGTAGGCGACCACGCCCATCAGCTCGAAGAAGACGAAGGCGTTGAACAGGTCGCCGGTCAGCGCGAAACCGCACATGCCCGCCTGGAACACCAGGATCAGCGCGGGGAAGGAGCCGGTGTGACGGCGCGGCGGCTCCTCGAAGTAGCGCCAGGAGTAGACCAGGACGGCGACGACGAGCAGCGAGACCAGCGCCGCGAGCCCGGCCCCCAGCGGATCGCCGACCAGCACGATGCCCACCCGCCGCCAGCCGCCCACCCACTCCACCGGATACGTCCCCGGTCCGGGACGACCGGCCCGGAGCAGCACCAGGAGCGCCAGCGCGGCGGTGGCGGCGGCGAAGGCGCAGCCCACGATGTCGGAGACGAGCCGGGGCAGCCGCCGTCCGGTGGCCACCAGCACCGCCGCGCCCAGCAGCGGCACGGCCACCACCAGTGGCAGCAGTCGCGCGGTGTCCACCCGGTCAGCCCTTCAGCTCGGACAGGGCGTCCGGGTCGACCGTGCCGTGGCGTTTGCGGAGCTGGACGACGAGCGCGAGCAGCAGCGCGGTCACGGTCGCGCCGACCACGATGTCGGTGAGGGCGAGCGCCTGGATGACCGGGTCGACCACCCGGCTGTTCGTGGGCGCGTCGGCGAAGACCGGGGCGGTGCCGCCGTCGCGGTAGCCGACGGCGAGCAGCAGCACATAGGTGGAGGACTGGGTGACGGCCAGGCATCCCACGGCATGGATGAGGTTCCGGCTGGTCACCAGCCCGTACACACCGATCAGAAAGATCCATCCGGCGACCAGATACGGCAGGACCGTCACGCTCGCTCCCTCTCGTCGTCTCCGTTGCCCCCGCTGTCTCCTGTGTCCCGCGGGCTCCCGTCGTCTTCCCCGGGCTCCTCGATCTCCACCGCCTGGTCCAGGAAACGGGCCAGCAGGACCACGATCCCGCTGGTGACCTCCAGGCCGACGGCCGCGTTGAGCACGGGCACCGTGCCGCCGGAGGACAGGGTCGCGAGGGTGCCGAAGGGCAGGACGTTGGCGAGGAACGCCGACCCCGCGAGGACGGCCGCGAGCCCGGTGATCACGTACGCCGCCTCCCCGGCGGCCTCCCCGATCTCGTAGAGGGTCAGCGGGCGGACCCGCTCCAGAGCCCGGTAGTCGGCGGCGACGTAGAGCAGGTGCAGCGCGGTGGCGGCGACCACCCCGCCCTGGAAGCCGCCGCCCGGACTGACCTGGCCGTGCGCGATCACATACAGGCCCACCAGCAGCGCGAGCGGCAGCGTCAGCAGCGCGAACCGGCGCACCCGGGGATGGACCGCGGCGGGCTCGGGATCCTTGCGGTGCTCGTCCCGGGCCTGGCGGAGCAGCACCACGGTGCCGAGGACGGCGGAGAAGAGGATGGTCTCCTCGCCGAGTGTGTCGAAGGCGCGCAGATCGAAGTTGACGGAGGCGATGACATTGGCCGTGTGATGGCTCAGGGCGGCGCGCACGGCCCGGGCGCCGTACGGGTGCGGGACGGTGCCGAACGCCGGCAGGTCGAAACAGGCCGCGGCGAACAGCGCGGCGAACCCGGCGGCGCCCACCAGGAAGACCCACAGCCGGACCCGGGAGCTCATCGCTCGCGGCCCGCCGGCTTGTCCACGCGGTCGCCGCTCCCCGGGCGGCGCCGCACCTTGCGCACGGTCAGCAGGATCATCAGAGGCGTCACCGCGGAGCCGACGGCGAGCTGCGAGAGCGCGACGTCCGGCGCCTGGAGGAAGGTGAACAGCAGGGCCAGCGTGAGCCCGAGGAAGGACAGCACCAGCGCCTGCCGCACCGGGTCCCGGTTGAGCACGGCGGCGGTGGCGGCGCCCGCGACCAGCAGCAGCGCCACGACGATCAGCACATCGGTCATGCCGTGACGCCCCCCTTACCGCCGCGGGTGCTGGTCACCACGCTGCCCGCGATCAGCAGCACGCCGATCAGCAGCAGCTTCACCATGGCCCGGCCGGGCCCGGTCGCCACGCACAGCGGCAGCACCGTGGCGGGCACCCCGAGTAGCGCCGTCCAGCGCACCAGCCGGGAGTCGGGCAGGACGTCCAGGAAGCGGGCGTAGATCAGCGTTCCGGTGGGGCCGAGCACGCTGACCACCAGCGCCACATCGTTGTACGAGGTCCGGTGGAAGCCCTGCGCGGCCAGCAGCAGCGCAAGACCGGCCAGCAGCGAGGTGAGGTTCTGGCCGATCAGCCGGTCCTTCGGCGAGCCGTAGGCGATCCGCCACAGCACCGGTACGAGCGCGAGCAGCGGCACCAGCGCCGCCGCCAGCCAGCCGTCCGAGGTGCTCACCGGTCCGCCACCGCCCGGTGCCCGGCGCGGGCGAGCACGGCGGCGGCCAGCGCGGAGGCCGAGCCGACCAGGAGCTCCAGGGGGTCCACGGTGCTGATCAGCACCAGCCAGATCCCGGTCAGCGCCGCCCACCACACGAGGACCTCCAGCACAGCCGTCATTCGACACCTCCGTCGGCGGCGGGTACCCGGCCCGCCGCCGCCGATACCCGGCGCTTTCGCGGATTCCGCCCGGTCTCCTCGAGGACTCCTGGACCCATCGGGACCCCTCGCGCGTTGGAACCCATGAGATCCCCTCGATCCCCTTGGCCATGCGACCCGCGCTCCGCATCGGTCATGGGCCCGGGCACACTTGGAGGCATGATGACCGGCGCACCGCAGCAGAGCGACCCGACCCGCCCGAAGCGCTCACGCGCCCGCACCTTCGTACCGCTGGGGATCGCCGCCTGGCTGGTGCTGGAGATCTGGCTGCTGACACTCGTGGCGGACGTCGCCGGCGGGCTGACCGTCCTCCTGCTGCTGGTCGCGGGCGTGGTGGTGGGCGGGGCCGTGGTCAAGCGCGGTGGCCGCCGGGCGTGGCAGAGCCTGGCCGGGTCGATGCGGCCGGGCGCCGAGGAGCCCGCCGCGCGGCCCGGAAGCTCCTTCACGATGCTCGGCGGGCTGTTGCTCATGGTGCCGGGGCTGATCTCGGACGTGGCCGCGCTGGTGTGCCTGTTCCCGCCGACCCGGGCGCTGCTGCGACGCCGCGCGGAGAGCGCGCTGTCACGCCGGATGGGCTTCGTCCCCGGATCGCCGTCCGACCCCTTCCGGCAGGCCCGTGAGCAGTATGAGCGCCGGGACGGGCGGGAGCGCCCGGAGCGGGGCACGGTCATCCAGGGCGAGGTGATACGGGACGGGGACGACCGGGGCCGGGACGGCGACGGAGAGCCGGGGCCCGGACTGCGGCCGCGCGACCGGGGCTGAGCCGCCGGGGCCGCACCTCACCGGCCGCAAGCGCGTACAAGGGCCGGGGCCACTGCTCAGCAGTGGCCCCGGCCCTTGTTCTTCAGGTGTTACCTCAGTGCTGCCGCTCGGTTCAGGCAGACTTACGGGTGTCCCGCGGATGCACGGCGATGTTCATGGCGCCGGAGCGCAGAACGGCCAGCCGCTCGGCCAGCACCTCCTCCAGCTCCTCGCGGGTGCGCCGCTCCATGAGCATGTCCCAATGCGTGCGCGCGGGCTTGCCCTTTTTCTCCTCTGGACCGTCGCCGTCGACAAGGAGTGCCATGGCGCCGCACGCCTTGCACTCCCACTCCGGCGGGATCTCCGCCTCTACCGAGAACGGCATCTCGAATCGATGGCCGTTCTGGCATGCGTACTCCACCGCCTGGCGCGGGGCCAGATCGATGCCGCGGTCGGTCTCGTAGCTGGTCACCACGAGTCGCGTGCCGCGAAGAGCTCGCTCACTCATGAATCGTGCCTCCCGGGCTTGTCGCCCACAGGACAGGTGTCGCTGTCGTCGTCATCCGGTCAACGTCCGGTCGGCGGTGAAGATTCCCGTATTGGGACATGCGTCGCCCGTCGTGCCGCCCCGTTGTTCTACCCACAGGCGCCCGGTTTGTCACATCTGGCAGCAGATGTCACCCAGCGTTTCTGGTACTTTAGCGCGCAGTAACGGTCCGCCTGGTAGGCCGAGGGCGTACACTACCGCCCCGACGGCCCCAGCCCTAAATCAGGTCCCGGACCTGCGGCTCGGCGCCGCCGCGCGCCACGATCCCAGAGCCCGTCCCGGCGGGTGCGGGAATCGCGAAGACACGCAGGAAGAACTGCGACAGCGGCCCGATGGCCAGCGCGAACAGCACCGTGCCCACCCCCACCGAGCCGCCCAGCGCGAAGCCGGTGGCCAGCACCGCCAGCTCGATCCCGGTCCGCACCAGCCGGATCGACCACCCGGTGCGCCGGTGCAGCCCCGTCATCAGCCCGTCCCGCGGGCCCGGCCCGAACCGCGCCGAGATGTAGAGCCCGGTGGCCGCGCCGCACAGCACGATCGCGAAGAGCATCAGCGGAATCCGCACCGCCAGCGCCTCCGGCTCCGGTACCAGCCACAATGTGCCGTCCATCACAGGTCCGATGATCAGCGCGTTCGACACCGTGCCAAGACCTGGCCGCTGGCGCAGCGGGATCCACAGCAGCAGCGCGGCGACGCCGACGACGACCGTCACCGTCCCGATCGACAGCGAGGTGTGCTCGGAGACGCCCTGGTGGAAGGCGTCCCACGGGTCGAGACCGAGCGTGGCGCGCAACTGGAGCCCCATGGACACGCCGTAGAGCACCAGCCCCACGTAGAGCTGGGCAAGACGGCGCGGAAGGCGGCGGCGTGGAAGGTCGGACAACGCGTGCTCCTGGTGTGAGTGGCCTGCGGCATGTCACTCTGTGGGCCGGAACCAGTCCAGTTCCACGGCCAATCTCCGAAAGGTGGACCGCATTCGATGAGTGCATGGACGTCTGCTGTCGGGGCACCCCAACTGGCCCGGCTGCTCGGGTCACAGCACACCCGCGACGGCGTGGCCACCGGGGCCGCGGCCTCACTGACCGGGGGCCGCCGCGTCCCCGCCTACCGCTCCCTCGCCGACGGCGTACGGCTGCTCATCCTGGAGGGCCGGGTGCCGGTCGCGGCCCGCCTCCCCGCCGAACGCGAGCTCGCCGCGGCGCTCGCGGTCAGCCGCACCACCGTCGCCGCCGCCTACGAGGCGCTGCGCGGCGAGGGGTTCCTGGAGTCCCGGCGCGGCGCCGGGAGCTGGACCGCCATGCCCGCCGGAAGCCCGCTGCCCACCCGGGGGCTCGATCCGCTCCCGCCCGAGGCCGCGGCCTCCGTGATCGACCTCGGCTGTGCCGCGCTGCCCGCCCCCGAGCCCTGGCTCACCCGCGCCATGCGCGGCGCCCTGGACGAACTGCCGCCCTACGCCCACACCCACGGCGACTACCCCGCCGGGCTGCCCGCCCTGCGCCAGGCGCTCGCCGACCGCTACACCGCCCGCGGCATACCGACCATGCCCGAGCAGATCATGGTCACCACCGGCGCCATGGGGGCCGTCGCCGCCGCCTGCCGGCTGATGGTCCGGCCCGGGGAGCGGGTCGCCGTCGAATCGCCCAGCTACGCCAACATCCTCCAGCTGATGCGGGAAGCGGGCGCCCGGCTCGTCCCCGTCGCCATGGCCGACCGGCTCGCGGGCTGGGACATCCCGTCCTGGCGCCAGGTGCTCAGCGCCGCCGCGCCCCGGCTGGCCTACGTCATCGCCGACTTCCACAACCCCACCGGCGCCCTCGCTACCGAGGACCAGCGCCGCCGGCTCGTCGACGCCGCACGCTCCGCCGGAACGATCCTGATCGCCGACGAGACCATGGCCGAGCTGCGGCTGGACGACGAGGTGGAGTTGCCCCGGCCGGTCTGCGCCTTCGACCCGGCGGGCTCCACCGTGATCACCGTCGGTTCGGCGAGCAAGACCTTCTGGGCGGGGCTGCGGATCGGCTGGGTGCGCGCGGCGCCCGACGTCATCCGCAGTCTGGTCGCCGCCCGCGCCTACGCGGACCTGGGCACCCCCGTCATCGAACAGCTCGCCGTCGCCTGGCTGCTGAACACCGGCGGCTGGGAGGAGGCCATCGAGATCCGCCGGGCGCTCGCGCGCGGCAACCGGGACGCGCTCGTCGACGCCCTGCGGCGCCATCTGCCCGACTGGGAGTTCACCGTCCCGCACGGTGGGCTCACCCTCTGGGCCCGCACCGGCGGCCTCTCCGGCTCGCGCATCGCCGAGGCGGGCGCCCGGCTGGGGGTCCGGGTGCCGTCGGGGCCCCGCTTCGGGGTGGACGGCGCGTTCGAGGGGTACGTACGGCTGCCGTTCACCGTCGGGGGAGCGGTCGCCGAGAAGGCCGCCACCCGGCTGGCCTCGGCCGCCGCCCTGGTGGCCACGGGCGCCACGATCGAGGCGGAGGCGCCGCGTACGTATGTGGCCTGACCCGCCGTAATGCGCCCCGGCGCGGCTCCGCTACGGGCCCCGGTGGCTAGGGCCCTTCTGACGGATCTCCGTGGAGGAAGGACCCTAGCCCCCGACGGGTGCCGGGGCCGGGGGCGCCGCCGGGTCCGGGTCCGGGAGCAGCCGGAGCACCGCCTGCCGCTCGGCCTCGCCGGCCGCCTCGTCGTACGGGTCCGGTGTGGCCGGTACCTGGAGGCGGTGCACCGGGCCCGCGCCGAGGCGGGCATAGCCGCGGCCCGGAGGCACCTCGGGCGTCGGCGTGGTGTGCGGCGGCGCCCCGAGGACGGCCGTGACCTGCTCGGACGAGACCGGGCCCAGCACCACCCGGGCCCGGGTGTGGCTCCGTACGGCCTCGCTCAGCGTCTCCGCGGCGTCCAGCTGATCGGCCACCACGACCCGTACGTTGGCCGCCCGTCCGTGCCGCAGCGGCACGGCCAGCAGCTCCTGCGGATCGGTGCGGCCGTCCGCCGCCGCGAGATGGCTCATCACCGAGGGCCGGTCCAGCAGGATCCACAGCGGGCGCTGGATGTCCTCCGGCGGCGCGTGCCGCAGTTGGCGGGCGCGGTTGGCGGCGATCAGCCGGCGCTCGGTCTCATGGCCCGCCCACTCCAGCGTGGCCAGCATCCCGGCCAGCCCGCACTCCACGGCCAGCACCCCCGTGCGTCCGCTCAGACACGCGTACTCGCCGGTGCCGCCACCGTCCACCACCAGCACCTCGCCGTGGGGCAGCGCCTGCAGCGCGATGGAGCGCAGCAGGGTCGTGGTGCCGCTTCCGGGCTGGCCGAGCGCGAGCAGATGCGGCTCGGTCGACCGCGGGCCGGTGCGCCAGACCACCGGCGGTACGTCATGGGTCTCCGGCCCGTCCTCCGCCGCCTTCTTGAGCCCGACCTCCGTCGTGGCCTCCGCGCTCTCCTCGTCTTCCTCGCCCTCCTCGCACGTCTCCGGCCCCGCCAGTACCGGCAGCGTCCGCTGCACCGACGACGGGTCGGTGAAGCCCAGCACCGTCTCGCCGGGCGCGGTGACGAAGCGCTGGGCGTGGATCGCGGTGGACAGGGCGGGCAGCACGGTCAGGGTGAGGTTGTTGGCCTCCTCGTCCCACTCGAACAGGTATTCACGGCCGCGTCCCGACTTCGCGTACAGGAGCTGCTCGATCCGGGTGCGGGCCGCGGGCTCGCCGTCGGTGAAGTACGCGGGGTAGTGGAGGCGCAGCCGGGTGAGCCGTCCGCTCTCGTCGAAGGCGAAGGAGTCGAACGCCTCGGACCAGTCGCCGCCGTGGCTGTAGAGCGGGCTGGGGTCCTCGGAGGCGGAGAAGTACGGCACCAGCGCCTCGTAGAGCGTGCGCAGCCGCTCGGTCCCGTCGGCGGGCGTCTCCGATGCGGCGCCGGCGCGCCCCCGCCCGGCCCAGCCCGCCGCGCCGATCAGGCTGATCGCCGCCGCCAGTGGCCCGTACGGCAGCAGGTAGAGGACGAAGCCGCAGGCGACCACGAGGGTGAACACCGGTCCGCGGCGGTCGCCCGGCAGCTCCATCCACTTGCGCCGCCCGGCGGCGGCGAGCACGCGCAACCCGCGCGAGAGCGCGACCAGCGGCTGGAGTACATCGGCGACGCCGTCGGCCGTGCTGCGGGCGAACGCCCGGCCGCGGCCGAGCGGGACGGGCGGGGTGGCCCCGGCGCTGCCGAGACGGAGGCGGGGGAGCGGTCTCCGGCCCACGTCAGATCTTGATCCCACCCAAGAGGCTGGCGAGGCTCGCACCGCCCGCTTTGATGCTCGGAGCGATCGCCGTGGACGCGAGATAGAAGCCGAAGAGCGCACAGATGACCGCGTGCGACCCCTTCAGGCCGTCCTTGCGGAAGAAGATGAAGACGATGATGCCGAGCAGCACGACGCCGGAAATGGACAGGATCATCACGGTCTCCTGGCTGATGGGGGACGGTCAGTCACCATGAGTGGTTCCAGGATCACAGCATGTATCCATCGGGCGAAAGGTGCAATTGGGTGGATTATCGGTGTAATCATCACCATGGAGGCGTGGCGCTACGAGCCGACCGCCCGCTGGCGCGGGGCGCCCGCCTGCTCGGGTGGGTCGGCCGCCGTCCTTAGGGTGGATGATCACGTACCCAGGTAGCGAAGCCGGAGGCGACAGGCCATGACCGAATCGAACCCCGAGAGCGAGCCCGCCCACGACCCGGAGGTGCTCCAGCTGGCGGCCAAGGTCTTCGACCTGGCCCGGCAGGGTGACACCGATACGCTCGCCGCCTATGTGGACGCGGGTGTCCCGGCCAACCTCACCAACGACAAGGGTGATTCCCTGCTCATGCTCGCGGCCTACTACGGCCATCCCGCGACGGTGTCTGCCCTGCTCCAGCGCGGCGCCGACCCCAATCGGGTGAACGAACGGGGTCAGACCCCCATCGCGGGGGCCGCGTTCAAGGGTGAGGCGGAGGTGCTGAGGGTGCTGCTGGCCAAGGGTGCCGACCCGCGCGCCGGATCGCCCTCGGCCGTCGAGACGGCGCGGATGTTCGGGCGGGAGGATCTGCTCGCGCTGTTCCAGACCCCGGGTGCGGAGGAGTGAGCCGTACGGCGGTCATGAGGCGGCGCCGCTCAGCCGCCGTTGACTGTCAACCCGCCCTTGACCGTTCAAAAAGTGAAGCGCGAGGCTTTATTCAGACCGTGAGTTAAGCGATGAAACCAGTCGGCGTCAAGAGCGGCAGCGTCCGGTAGGTTCGGGCAGGGGGAAGGAGCCCGATGGGTCAGATGAGCCGACGGACCGTCCGCGACCTGAGGCGCGGCAACCGTTCGACGCTGTTGCGCCAGCTGTACTTCCGGGGCCCGGTGAGCCGTCAGGAACTGGGGACGCTCACCGGGCTCAGCTCCGGTTCGGTCAGCAATGTCGTCGGCGAACTGCTCGCCGACGAACTGGTGGAGGAGGCCGGGTCCGTCGAGTCCGACGGCGGCCGCCCCCGCACCTTGCTGCGGGTCGCGCCGGGCGGCGGCCACCTCATCGGGGTCGACGTCGGCGAGACCCACGTCCGCGTGGAGCTGTTCGACCTCGCGCTGACCGAACTGGCCCGCTGGGAGCATCCACTGACGCCCGGAGGGCTGGAGCGGGATCCGGAGCCGGTCGTCGGCCACATCCTGACCGGCCTGGACGCGGTCGTCGACAAGAGCGGTGCCTCGCCGGAGGCGGTCATCGGCGTCGGGGTCGCCGTCCCCGGCGTCGTCGAACAGGGGGACGAGGTCCTCGTCCACGGCCCGACCGCCGGCCGGGACGCGGTGCCGCTGGAGCGGCTGCTGCGCACCGGCACCGATCTGCCGCTGTTCATCGACAACGGCGCGACCGCGCAGGGGCAGGCCGAGATGTGGTTCGGGGCGGGCCGCGGCGCGGACAACGCGGTGATCGCGCTGATCGGCTCCGGCGTCGGCGCGGCCATCGTGACCGCCGGGGTGCCGTACCGGGGCGCGACCAGCAGCGCGGGGGAGTGGGGGCACACGGTCGTCCAGGTCGGGGGGCGTGCCTGCCGATGCGGTGCGGTCGGCTGTCTGGAGGCGTACGTCGGGGCGCAGGCGGTGCTCGGCCGCTACCGGCACGGGGTGCGCGGAGCCGGTGCGGGCGGCGCGGGCGGCGGCGGTGAGGACGGCTTGGACGGTGTCGCCGAGGGCGGTGTGGGTGACGCGGACGGCGCCGGTGAGGACCAGCGGGCCGCGTTCGCCGCGATCGTAGGGGCCGCCGGGAGCGAGGCGCGGGCGCGTGAGGTGCTGGAGGAGACCGCCGTCTACCTCGGCGCCGGTATCGCCGATCTGATCAACCTCTTCAACCCCGAGCGGATCATCCTCGGCGGCTGGGCCGGACTGCTCCTCGGGGCCCGGATCCTCCCCAGGATCCGGGCCGCCACCGCCTCCTGCGCGCTGCGCAGGCCGTACGCGCAGACCGAGATCGGGCCGGCCGAACTGGGGCCGGATGCCGTGGCGTTGGGCGCGGCCACGCTTCCGCTGGCGCACTTCCTCGCCACCGGTGGAGCGCGCTGAGGGTTCGACTTCTGTCGGTTCAGGGGGAGTTGGGTCGGACCCCGCCTCAAATTCTTTGAGGCAGGAAGGTCCAGACCTATTGACATGCATTGAACAGGGCTGGACATTGTGTCTCCCCGGAGGTGACCGATGACGGCCAAGGCGCAGGCAGCCCAGCCCTCGCTGCGCACCACCGTGCGCGATCCGCGGCGCGGCAGCCGCTCCGCGCTGCTGTGGGCGCTGTATCCGCACGCTCCGCTCAGCCGCCAGGAGCTCGTCCGCCGTACGGGGCTCGGCGCCACCACCGTGAGCGCGGTCATCGGCGAACTGATCGCCGAAGGCGTCGTCACGGAAGAGACCGTCACGGATGCGGAATCGCCCCGGCTGCGGCTGGCCTCCGAGCACCGGTACGTCATCGGCGTCGAGGTCGCCGATGCCCGGGTCCGCGTCGGGCTGTTCGACCTCGCCCTCACCCAACGGGCCGGAGCCGCCCACCCGTTACCCTCCGGCCCCGCCGCGGAGCACGGCGCCGAAACCGCCGTCCGACACATCCTGACCTTCCTGGACGACGTCATCGAGGAGGCCGGAATCCCCCACGGGCACATCCTCGGCGTCGGTGTCGGCGTTTCGGCCACCGGCTGGGACGGCGTCCCCCTGGAGCGGCTGCTGCGCACCGGCACCGCACTGCCCCTGCACATCGACAACGGCGCGGAGGCCCTGGGCCGGGCCGAGATGTGGTTCGGCGCCGGACGCGGCGTCCAGCACGCCGTCGTCGCGCTCATCGGCTCCGGCGTCTCCGCGAGCGTCATCACCCACGGCTCCCCCTACCGGGGCGCCGCCGACGGCGCGGGCGAGTGGGGCCACACCACCGTCCAGGCCGGGGGCCGCCGTTGCCGCTGCGGCGCCCGCGGCTGTCTGGCGGCGTACGCCGGCGCCGAGGCGGTCCTGGAGCGCTACCGCCGGGCCCGGCGCGGTCGCGTCACCCCCGGCGCTGACCGGGAGTCCGCGTTCGCCGCGCTGCTCGCGGCCGCCGACACCTCGTCCGCCGCGCAGCGCGTCCTGGAGGAGGCGGCGGTGTACTTGGGTGCCGGAATCGCCAATCTCGTCAATCTGTTCAATCCGCAGCGGATCATCCTCGGCGGCTGGGCCGGGCTGATGTTCGGCGCCCGTATGCTGCCGCGGATCCGCGAGACGGTCGCCGCGCAGGCGCTGCGCAGGCCGTACGCGCGGACCGACATCGGGCTGTGCGGGCTCGGCCCCCACGCCGTGGCGCTCGGCGCCGCCGCCCTGCCCGTCCGCCACTTCCTGACTCACCCGACCACCTCCCCCTCAGGAGCGCTGACGCGCGCGGCCCCCACCACCCGTATGCCCGTGCCGTAGCGCCCGCGGGTCCCGGCCCCCAGCCGCCGGACACACACCTTCCCCCTCCGGACCGGCACCCACCGGTCCCATCCCCCACACAGGAAGGCACCACCGTTCCATGAGAAGTACGCTGCGCAACACCGTGATCGGTCTGCTCTCCGCGACCGCACTCGCCGCCACCCCCTGGCTCACCGCTCCGGCCACGGCCACCACGGCCGCCCCCCAGGCCACCGCCGCCGCGGCCGAATTCACCGACAACTTCGACGGCCCGGCGGGCAGCGCGGTCGACGGCTCCAAGTGGGGTCTGGAGACCGGCGACAACGTCAACAACCACGAGCGGCAGTACTACACCGACGGCAACAAGAACGCGGCGCTGGACGGCAACGGCAACCTCGTCATCACCGCCCGCAAGGAGAACCCGGCCGACTACAACTGCTGGTACGGCCGGTGTGAGTACACCTCCGCCCGCCTCAACACCTCCCAGAAGTTCACCACCGCGTCCGGCCATGTCGAGGCCCGGATGAAGCTGCCGCAGGGCCAGGGCATGTGGCCCGCCTTCTGGATGCTCGGCAACGACATCGGCAGCGCGGGCTGGCCCAACTGCGGCGAGATAGACATCATGGAGAACGTGGGCTTCGAGCCCAGCACCGTCCACGGCACCATCCACGGCCCCGGCTACTCCGGCTCGGGCGGCATCGGCGCCGGCTACACCCTGCCAGACGGTGGCAAGTTCTCCGACGGCTTCCACACCTTCGCCATCGACTGGTCGCCCAACAAGATCACCTGGTCCGTCGACGGCAATGTCTACCAGACCCGCACGCCCTCGGACCTGAACGGCAACCGCTGGGTCTTCGACCACCCCTTCTACATCATCCTCAACCTGGCCGTCGGCGGTGACTGGCCCGGCGACCCGGACGGCAACACCTCCTTCCCGCAGCAGCTGGTCGTCGACTACGTCAAGGTGACGGGCGGCAGCTGACGCCCGCGGCCGATGTGGAAGCCCGCCGAGCGGTGTTCTCGCCGGTGTCATCAGCAGGGGCGGACCGCCTTCGAGACCGCCGCGACGAGGGCTTCCACATCGGCACCCCACCGACGTCCACGAACGAGTCACCAACCTCTCCGGTCGGCACACCTAACTCTTCACGATGCGCCACCGGTTGTCGGCAGTGCCATTGTCCGAGTCCTGGACCGCGAACGCGCCGACAGCGGTGGAGTTGTCCGCGATCGCGAGCAGCTTGCCGCTGTGCGCGTTGCGGATCTTGTAGGTCCCGTCTCCCTGGTCGAGCAGCGTCCATCTGTGGTCGGCGGTGCCGTTGTCCGACCACTGCAGGACGGCCGCGTTGTCTGTCGTGGACATGCCCTGGACACCGAGCACCTTGCCGCTGTGGGCATTGCGGAAGCGGACCGCGTCTCCGTCGGTGATCATTTGCCAGTTGTGGTCGGCGGTGCCCGAGTCGTTCCACTGCAGAGCGCGGCCGCCCTCGGCCGTGGACATGTTCTGGATGCCCAGCACGAGACCGCTGCCCACGTTGGCGAGACGGACGGTGCCGCTGATGTTCCAGTAGACGGTGTAGTTGTGGCCATGCGCGTCGTGGAACGGGCCCAGGCTGACGGTGGAGCCGTTGGCGGTGGCGTCGAAGGCGAGCGAAGTGCTGCTGGTCCGTGTGATCGAGGACGTGTTCAGCGTCGGGAGGGAGCTGAGCGCGGCGTTGCCGTAGTCGCCGGAGAGGACCACCGGGCCGTAGGTGATCGCGGCGACGTTCGCGTTGTCGTTGGCCGCTCGCATGACGATCCGCATGGGCAGGCGGACGGTGACCGTGTCGCCGGAGGCCCACGAGCGGCTCAGGGTGGCGTAGCTGCCGGGGGCGGTGGTGATGTTCTGCGCGACGCCGTTGACGCTGACAGTGGCCCCGGTGGTCCAGCCCGGGATGCGGACGCGCATCGCCCAGGTTCCGCTGACGTTGCCGGTGACCTTCAGGGTCGTGGTGTCGCTCTCCGGGTACGACGTGGTCTGGGTGACCGTGATTCCGCGCTCTGACCAGTTGAGCACCGAGGGCACGAACAGGTTCACGATCAGCGTGTTGTCACCGCGGAAGTAGATGGAGTCCATCAGCCTGGTGTGCATCTCCAGGCCCGTGCCCTGGCAGCACCAGAAGGTGCCGTAGTCGGTGCTCCAGGTGCCGCCGCCCCACGCCGGGCCCACACCGCGTCGGCCGCCCGGGTTGAGCGGGGTGAAGTAGGTGACGTGGCCGTGGTTGTCGGCCGGGTTCTGCTGGCCGATCATCTGGTTCAGCCACGCCCGCTCGTAGTAGTCGAACAGCGCGACTCGGCTCGGGTCCAGTGTGAACAGTTCCCGGGTGAGGCTGAGCATGTTGAAGGTGTTGCAGCTTTCGCACGTGTCCTGGTTCAGGTAGCCGGCGATGGCGTTCGGGGCGCGGAAGTGCTCCGCCTGGCTGTTGCCGCCGATGGCGTAGGTGTGCGAGTTGACGCAGATGTTCCAGGCGTTGGTGGCGATGTCCCGGTAGCGGGTCGTGCCGGTGGCCTTGTACTCCCGGGCGGCCCCGATCCACTTGGGTACCTGGGTGTTGGCGTGCAGTCCGTTGAGCTGGTCCTGGCCGGACGCCAGGGGGTTGAACACCGCGGCGTGGTCGAACCGCTGGGCGACGGTGAGCCACCGCGCGTCGTTGGTCTGCTGGTAGAGATCGGTCAGCACGGCGTTCATGCCGCCGAACTCGGTTCCCAGCATGGTCTGCATCTGCTGGCCGCTCAGCCGGCCGGTGCGCCGGTCGACCCATCCCGCCAGGGCGAGCAGCACGTCCCGGGCTTGTGTGCTGCCGATGTGGCGCCATACGTCCAGCAGGCCGGCGAGGGTCTTGTGGATGGTGTAGTACGGCACGTTGCCGTTGGTCAGGGTCCCCTGCTCGAGGGCGGTGAAGTCGGACTCGGGGTAGCCGGAGAGGTACCCGGCGTTGAAACCGGCGGCGCTGTTGTTGGCCTGGCATGTGGCCAACTCCGCGACCATGGTGGTTGCCTTGTCCCGGCAGGTGGTGTCCCCGGTCACGGCGTACAGCTGTGACCATGCCGTGAGGAAGTGCCCTTGGACGTGGGTGCGGAAGGGGAACGTCGGCGCGTCCCAGCCGCCATTGGCGGCCGCGCCGTTGGTGGACAGCCGGTGGTTGGCGCGGAAGTTGTACAGCAGCCGGTCGACATCGACGAACCGCAGGTAGTTCTCCGTACGGTTCTGGTTGTCCAGCCACCGGCTTGCGGTGAGCCGGACCTGGCCGAGTTCGAAGGGGTGCGCGGAGACCCCGATGTCGGCCCTTGCCGGGGGAATGGCCGCGTGGGCGGGAGAACTGCCGACGAAGGATCCGGTGGCAGAGGCGGCGGCGGTGGCCCCGGCCACTTGCAGGAGGCGCCGTCTGCTGACGGAGGAAGACATCTTGCACCCCTTCGGTGACGAGCGAGCGACTGCTCGGTCATTGGTGTGTTGGCTCACGTCTCCGGCGGGTCGGGTGCGGCACGTCCCGGGCTTGTGCTGCCGATGTGCGCCATACGTCCAGCGGGCCGACGACATCACAGCGGGGCCGTTGGCGGCACCTCCCCGTGCTCGACCGGGGGAAGCGCCGTGAACAACTCGTGTTCGACCAGCCGAGTTGTGCGACATATCGAACAGTGTTCGTAAGATCGGGCAGATGCTAAGTGTGGGCAACAGGGTGCGTCAATACATCCGACATCCGTGGTCCTCGAACGGGTCTGCCCGGCCAACGGTGCAACTCGGGGTGGCGCAGGTCGAGTTCGCGTTCGGCGGCTGCTGGGATGGGCCCCTGATGTGGAGTCGGTCCTCGTTGGGCCGTCCGCACCCGTATGATGGGTATCCAGTCCCGTGTACGGAGTTGGGGACGAGATGACTGCCACATGGTGGCTTATGCAAGGTGAGGCCGCGGTCGGCGAGTTACGCCAGTACGGGGTCGACCAGCCGGTTTTTCTGTGTCACTTCACGCCGGGCCCGGCGTGGGAAACCGTCCGGGCGCAGTTCGAGGCGTGGTCCGCGCTGCGCGGGCCGGATCCCGACGGAAGCCGTACCGCCCAGGTCATCCGGTCCATCATGGACCTCGGTCTGCGGCTGGTCCCCACGGACGACAGCCCTTCGATGGCGCTGTTCACCGAATGCATCCTGCGCATCGACGGCCACACCGCGCGGCTGCGCTACTGATGCTCCGCCGGGCGCGCGGCCGGTAGCGTGCCCCCATGGACATCGGTGATGTGGTCGAGGACTTCGAGCTGCCGGATGAGACCGGCACCGTGCGTTCGCTCAGCGGGCTGCTGGCGGACGGTCCGGTGGTGCTGTTCTTCTATCCGGCGGCCTTCACCCCCGGCTGTACCAAACAGGCGTGCCACTTCCGGGACATCGCGGCGGAGTTCAAGGAGCTCGGCGCCCAGCCGGTCGGGGTCAGCGCCGATTCCGTCGAGAAGCAGGCGGAGTTCGCCCATGCGTACTCCTTCGGCTATCCGCTGCTGTCGGATCCGGAGGGGACCGTGCGGGAGCGGTTCGGGGTGAAGCGCGGGATCGCGGCGGTGCCGACCAAGCGGGTCACCTTCGTGATCGATACCGATCGCAAGGTGCTGGAGATCGTCAAGAGCGAGTTCCGGATGGGTGTGCACGCGGACCGGGCGCTCGACGCTCTGCGTGGCAGGAGCGCGTAAGCCCCGTACGACCGTCCGTGTCGAGCGGAAAGCGCGTGCGGGGGCGGCCCAAGAGGCCGCCCCCGCTGAGTTCGCGCCCTCTAGCAAGCGCTTGCCGACACGACGTATGGTCAGGCGGCCGACCGTAGGCCATCGGCGAGCCTCCGTCGCCGAACTGAGCCGAGCCGAGGAGCCCCCATGAGACGCGCCGGTACCGCACTGCTGGCCGCCACCGCCACCGAGTTCGCACCCCTGATGCTCGGCGAGCTGCGCGCTCAAGCCCTCGTCCCCGCCGGGGTGCTCCGATGACCGGCCTCGCACCGCGCCCCACGCCGTGCCCCACGCCGCGCCTCGCGCTGCCCCCGGAGGACCGCGACCTCAGCCCCCGCACCGGCTGGACCCGCGCCCACTGGGAGGCCGCCGCCGACGGACTGCTCGCCGCGGTCGCCCCGTACGCGACCCCCGGCGGCGCCCTCTACCCGCTCCCCGGCGACCGGCCGAGCTGGTCCGGCCCCCGCTCCGACGGCCTGGAAGGCTACGCCCGGACGTTTCTGCTGGCCGCCCTCCGCGTCGCGGGCGCGCGCGGCGCCGACCCCGGCGGGCTGCTGGAGCGGTACGCGGACGGGCTCGCCACCGGTACCGCACGCCCCGGCGGCGACGGACCCGAGGACTGGCCCCGGATCACCGACCGGAGCCAGCCGCTGGTCGAGTCCGCCTCCATCGCGCTCGGGCTGCGGCTCACCCGCCCCTGGCTGTGGGACCGGCTCGACGACGGTGTGCGGGAGCGGGTGGCGGCCTGGCTGGTGGACGCGCTCACCGCCGAACCCGTGCCCAGCAACTGGGAGCTGTTCCCCGTAGCCGTCGGCGGGTTCCTCGCCGACGCGGGCATCGAGCCGGAGGCCGCCCGCGCCGCCGTGGCCCGCGGGCTGGAGCGCATCGAGCCCTGGTACACCGGCGACGGCTGGTACAGCGACGGCGCGGGCCGCGCCTTCGACTACTACAACGGCTGGGCGCTGCACCTGTATCCGGCGCTCGAGGCATGGCTGTCCCAGGACGGCGAGCGGCTCAGCCGCTACGGGCGCCGGCTGGCCGCCCATCTCGCCGACTACGCCCACCTCTTCGGCGCCGACGGCGCCCCGCTGCACCAGGGCCGCTCCCTGACGTACCGATTCGCCGCCGCCGCGCCCCTGTGGCTGGGCGCCCTCACCGGCCACACCCCGCTCGGCCCCGGAACCACCCGCCGCCTCGCCTCCGGCGCCCTGCGCCACTTCCTCGACCGGGGCGCGACCACGGACCGCGGGCTGCTCTCGCTCGGCTGGTACGGCCCCTACGACGGCGTCCTCCAGCCCTACTCCGGCCCCGCCTCCCCGTACTGGGCCGCCAAGGGCTTCCTGGGGCTGCTCCTCCCGGCCGACCACGAGGTCTGGACGGTGCGCGAGGAGCCGGGACCCGTCGAGCGCGCGGACGCGGTGCGCGCCGTCCCCGGTCCCAACTGGCTGCTCCAGTCCACCGCGGGCGACGGTCTGGTCCGGCTCCACAACCACGGCAGCGAACACCTGCCGCCGCCCGGCGACCCCGACCAGGACGACCCCCACTACGCCCGCCTCGCCTACTCCACGGCCACCGGCCCCTTCCCGTACGGCGTCGCGCCCGACAACCACTTCGGCCTGGTCCACGGCGGCCGGATCTCCCTGCGCACCGCGCTGGAACCGCTGGGCGCGGGCGACGGCTGGGCCGCCTCGCGCCATCGGGCGCGGCTGGTGGGGGAGGAGCCGGAGCAGGGCGAGGAGGCCCGCGTCACCTCGCTGGTGCTGGTGCGCGGCGCCGTGGAGGTCCGGATCCACCTGGTGACCGGTGCGGCGCCGGGCCGGGTCGTCCGCCAGACGGGCTGGGCGGTTCCGGATCCCCCGGCGGAGGACGAGGGGCCGCGGTCCGAACTGCTGCCGCTCCACGGCCTGATGAAGGACGGCGTCCTGCCCGCCGCCCCCACGGCCTTCACCCGGCGCGCCGTCTCACCCGCGCTGGCCGGTGAGACGACGGGCCGCGCCGGGGGCGACCTCTTCCTCTGCCTCGCCCGCCTCACGGCCGACCCCGACGCGCCCCCGCTGGCCGACCGGGTCCGCGCCGCTGCGGGCCCGGCGGACGACGGGACCCATCTGGTGACGGTCACCTGGTGGGACGGCGAGGTGCGGCGGGCCCGCATGGGCCCGAGCGCGGTCACCGTCGATGGTCTGGCCGAAAACGCCGGTTGACAACCCGGTTTAACCGGGTCTACAGGGCGGGAGCGGGCGGCAATGTGCCGCCCAGGCGCCCGGACAGGGCCTTCGTGGAGTCGAGGAGGAGCTCCCCGATCTCGGCGGCGCGGTCCCGGGTGACGCGGGAGGCGGGCCCGGAGACGCTGATCGCCGTGGCGACCGTCCCGCTGTGATCGAAGACCGGCGCCGCGACGCAGCGGATCTCCTCCTCGTTCTCCACGTCGTCGATCGCGTACCCCCGCTCCCGGACGGCGGCCAGTTCGGCGTGCAACCGCTCGGCGGAGGTGATGGTGGCCGGGGTGCGGGGCGGCATGCCCCGTGCTATGACCTGTTCCACCACGGCGTCGGAGGCGTGGGCCAGGAACGCCTTGCCGACGGCGGTGCAGTAGGCGGGCTGCCGGCTGCCGATACGCGAGTGCATGCGCACCGGCTGGGGGCTTTCGACCTTGTCGATGTAGACGATCTCCGGCGGGTCGAAGACGACCAGGTGAACCGTCTCCCCGATGCTCTCGACGAGCTCGTGCAGATGGGGGGCGGCCGTCTCCCGGAAGTCGAGGCGTTCCAGGTAGACCTGGCCGAGCAGGGCGTTCTGGGGGCCCAGCCGGTAGCGCCCGCTGTCGGCGTCCTGGTCCACCAGGCGCACCTCCCGCAGCGGCGCCAGCAGCCGCAGGACGGTGCTCTTGCTCAGGTTCAGGCCCTCGGCCAGGTCGGTGAGCGTCGCGCCGCGCGGATGCCCGCGGTCCTCGGCCAGGAACATCACGATGGACAGCGCCCGGCGCAGCGAGGACGAGGTGTTGCGCCGGGGGCCGGTCGGGGCGGGCCGGTCCTCCTGGTCGCCGTGGGCGGTATCGGGCCCGGACATACGGTCCTTCCCCCTCCGTCGGGTCCTGGGGCGAGGAGTTGGGAGGCTCCCCGCGGGTGATCCGGGGACAGTAGTCGACCCGGTCCCGTTTTGCATAGCAGCATCAGGTGTCGGGATATGAAATCAGCCATTGACGACCTCTGTCGGCTCGGCTAGCTTATGCGCACCAATTACGGAATTGGATTCTGCATTGCAGCATCCCTGAGTTCGGCGATCATCGGCGATCGCGGCTCGTCGATCTTCCTCGCTTTTCCTCCCCCGAAGGCTTTCCTCCCTCGAAGCCTTTCCTCCACGAAGCCTTTCCTCCCCGAAGGGAGTCCCGCCATGGGACGACGCCCTCATGCCCGCAGGCTGGCCGCGATCTCCGCGGGCGCCATCGCCGCCACCACCCTGCTCGCCGCCTGCTCCTCGAGCCAGGGTGCGGCCTCCCGGGCGCAGAGCTCCACCCTGCAGAAGGTGGCCCGCGGCGGCACCCTGCGCATCGCCAGCTGTCTGACGTTCCCGCCCTTCGGGTCGACGAACAAGGCCAACCAGCCCCAGGGCTTCGACATCGACGTCGCCAAGGCCATGGCCAAGGCGCTGGGTGTCAAGGTGAAGATCGTGGACACCACCTCGGCCAACCGCGTCCCGAATCTGCGTACGCACAAGGTGGACGCCGTGATCTGCAACTTCACCACCACCGCCGAGCGTGCGAAGCAGGTCGCCTTCAGCGACCCGTACATCGTCGCCGGTGAGGTGCTGATGGTGAAGAAGTCCAGCGATATCTCCGGCATCAAGGACCTGTCGGGCAAGAAGGTGGCGGTCACCAAGGGCTCCACCAACGGCGCCGCGGTGAAGGAGGGCAACCCGGGGGCGCGGATCCAGGAGTACGACACCTCGGCGGCGGCCGTGCTCGCGGTCAAGCAGGGCCAGGCCGACGCCATGGTCGAGGATTCCAACTTCCTCAACTCCCAGGCCAAGTCCGACCCGGCCCTCAAGGTCACCAAGGACTCGGTCGTACCACTGGAGTACAACGCGATCGGGGTGAGCCAGGGCGACCCGGACTGGCTGCAGTGGATCAACACCTGGCTCCGGGAGTTCAACACCTCCGGCCAGAGCGCGGCCCTCTACAAGAAGTGGTTCGGCGTCAAGCCCGTCTACCCGCTCAACCCGTCCTACTGAGCCCTGCCGGGCGGCGGCACCCCAGCCGTCGCCCCCGTGGAGGAACCCCATGCTCGCCGACTGGACCTACGCATTCCAGGACTGGCCCACCTATCTCAGCGCGGCCTGGCTGTCCCTGAAGCTGTCCCTCGCCGCCTTCGCCCTCGCCTGCGCCCTCGGTCTGCTGGGCGCCCTCGCCCGCAGATCGCGTCACGCACTCGTCCGCGCCCCGGCCGCCGTGTACGTGGAGGTCATCCGCAACACCCCGGTGCTGCTCCAGATGTTCGTCGCCTACTTCGCCCTGCCCTCGGCCGGGCTGCGGCTCAGCCCCGTACAGGCGGGCATCGCGGCGCTCGGCGTCAACGTCGGCGCGTACCTCACCGAGATCTTCCGGGCCGGTATCCAGGCTGTTCCGCGCGGCCAGCGCGAGGCGTCCCGCGTGCTGGCCCTCACCCCCTTCCGGACCTATCTGCACGTGGTACTCCCGCAGGCGCTGCGCAACGTCTATCCGGCCGTGGTCAACCAGCTCGTCCAGATCATCCTGGGCTCGTCCCTGCTGTCCGCCATCTCCGTTCCCGAACTCACCGGCACCGCCATGGTGATCAACTCCCGCAATCTGCTGACCATCCAGGTCTTCGGCATCGCCGCCATGCTCTATCTGGTGCTCACCAACCTGGTCGTGCTGGTGGCGGGGCTCATCGGCCGCGCGGCCTTCAAACCGCCGCTGCGCCCGGTCAGCACCCGGCAGTCGGCGCTGGCGGGCCTGCGGACCGCGGCCCGCCGCCTCGTCCTGGTCCGCAAGGAGGCGTGATGGACTGGTCGGTCATGTGGTCCAACCGGGACCTGTACGGCGCCGGGCTGTGGGCCACCGTCGAGCTCTCCGTGGCGGCCATCGCCGCCTGCACCCTGCTCGGCCTGGTCATCGCGGCCATCCGCACCAGCCGGATCCCCGTCCTGGCCCAGCTCGCCCGCTGCTACCTGGAGGTCTTCCGGGGCATACCGCTGCTGGTCCAGATGCTCTTCATCTACTTCGGCGCGGTCTACCTCAACATCGGGAACATCACCGTCTTCGGGGCCGCCCTGCTGGCGCTCACCCTCTTCCAGGGCGCGTACGTCGCGGAGATCTTCCGGGCCGGTATCGAGGCCGTACCGCACGGTCAGTGGGAGGCGTCGCGGGTCCTGGGCCTGACTCGCGCCCAGACCTTCGGGTCGGTCATCCTCCCCCAGACCCGGTCGATCGTGCTGCCCCCGCTGGTCGGCCAGTACCTCTCGCTCGTCAAGGACACCTCGATCGCCGTCGTCATCGGCTACGCCGAACTGCTCCGCGAGGGCCAGGCCATCGTCGACCGGGTGGGACACCCCGGCGAGACGTACCTGGCGATCGCCGTCCTGTACTTCGTCATCTGTTCCCCGCTGTCGATCGTCGTCCGGCGGATGGAGAGAAAGGCCGTGACCGCCTGATGATCACCAAATCCCCCGCGGAGCGGACCCCCGCCACCACCGCCCAGGTCGCCCTGTCCGGCGTGCACAAGCGCTTCGGCGAGCTGGAAGTCCTCAAGGGCGTCGACATCGAGGTCGGCGCGGGCGAGGTCGTGGTGCTCATCGGAGCCAGCGGCTCCGGCAAGAGCACCCTGCTGCGGATCATGTGCGACCTGGAACGCGCCGACCGCGGAGAGGTCTGGGTCAATGGAGTCCCCCTGCACGACCGCAAGCGCGCACCCGAGATCTTCGGCCATGTCGGCATGGTCTTCCAGCAGTTCAACCTGTTCCCGCACCACACCGCGCTGGGCAATGTGACCCTCGCGTTGCGCAAGGTACGCAAGATCGGCCGCAAGGAGGCCGAAGAGCGCGGGCGGGAGGCACTGGCCCGGGTCGGTCTCGCCGAGAAGGCGGCCGCCTACCCCGTCCAGCTGTCCGGCGGCCAGCAGCAGCGCGTGGCGATCGCCCGCGCGCTCGCCATGGACCCCGCCGTCATGTTCTTCGACGAACCCACCTCCGCCCTCGACCCGGAGCTGGTGGGCGAGGTCACCGGGGTCATGCGGTCCCTGGCCGACGAGGGCATGACCATGGTGGTCGTCACCCACGAGATGCGGTTCGCCCGGGACACCGCCGACCGCGTGGTCTTCATGGACGGCGGTGTCGTCCTCGAACAGGGCACGCCCGAGCGTGTCTTCGGCAGCCCGGCCGAGGTCCGCACCCAGCAGTTCCTGCACCGGGTCCTGGACACCTGACGCCGGGCCGCCGAGCCCGGGACCGCCGGGTCAGCCCAGCGGGCTGAAGGTGAACGAGAACGCGGCGGGGGCCGCGTCCAGGCGGTGCTCGTCCAGCACCCCCGGGCCGCAGGACTGGCTGCCGATGCCCTGCTGTCCGTGGTCCAGGTTCACCCACACCGTCTCGGTCGACGGCTCGAGATCCGGTGTGTGCTCGGCCGCGTCGAGCTGCTCGGTGGTCCAGCGGCGCGCGGTGAACCAGAAGGCCGGCTCGCCCTCGATCCGCACCCCCGATCCGTCGGGCCCGGTCAGCCGCACCCAGCGGACGTCGATCCGGGCGCCGTTCTCCTGCGGCCGGACGTACGGCGTCTGGAGCTCGTCCACCGACAGCGCCCACCGCCCCACGCGCGCGGCGGCGCGGGTGTCGGGGTACGCCTCGCCGGGGCCGCCGCCGAACCACTCGGCGTCGCCCAGCGCGGCCGGGACCCCGAGCCGCAGGCCCAGACGCGGCAGCGGGCAGGTCCACTCGCCCAGCGGGGTGACGGAGACCGCCAGGCTCAGCCGTCCGTCCCCGTCGGCGGTCCAGCGGTAGACCGTCTCCAGACCGATGTCCACGGCGGCGGGCGCGACGCGGGTACGGACGGTCAGCGCACCGTCCGGCGTCGTCTCCACCGCATCGGTCCGGTGCCGCATCCGGTGCAGTCCGAACTGGCGCCAGATCAGGCCCCAGCGCTCGTCCGGCTGCCAGGACGCGCCGTTGTCGTTGTCGGTGGGCGCGCGCCAGATGTCCAGCCGGGGCGGTTCGGTGAGGGGCAGCCCGCCGAGCGAGGTCAGGGCGCCGGTGGCCGCGTCGAAGACGCCGGGGCCGAGCACGATCCGGTCGCCGTCGCGGCGCGGCGCCTCCCCGGAGGCGAGGGCGCGCGCCCGGCCGGTGCCGGGTGCGGCGGCGGGGAGCTGGGCCCAGGCCACCGGATGGCCCGCCTCGGCCCACGCCGTCGCGGCCGCGAGCCGCGCCTCGACCGTCCACCACGTCTCCGCCCCCGCCTCGGCGTCGGGCGGCGCCGGGAGCTTCAGGACGGCGGACTCGCCCGGGGGCAGCGGCGGCACCGCCAGCTCACCCGAGCCGATCGCCTCGCCCTCGGCCTCGTAAGTCCAGGAGAAGACGAGGTGGGACAGGTCGGCGAAGTCATGGCCGTTGGTGATCCGGACCGTGCCGTCGGCCCCGTCGCCCTCGATCCGCACCGGCTCGACGACCTTCTTGTACTCGATCAGGCCGGGGGAGGGGGTGCGGTCGGGGAAGACCAGCCCGTCGCACACGAAGTTCCCGTCGTGCAGCTCCTCGCCGAAGTCCCCGCCGTACACGTAGTAGAAGCGGCCGTCGGGGGCGCGCCGGGTGAAGCCGTGGTCGATCCACTCCCAGACGAAACCGCCCTGGCAGCGCTCATGCTCCTGGAACAGCCGCTGGTACTCGCTCAGCCCGCCGGGGCCGTTGCCCATGGCGTGCGCGTACTCGCACTCGATGAACGGCAGCGCCCGGCGCTTCGCGTCCAGCTCCGGATCGCCCCACGGGGGCTCGGTGCGCCGGCCGATCTGGTCGACCTCCTCGTGCGGTGCGTACATCCGCGAGTAGATGTCCGTGTCGGCGCAGGACAGATCGCCCTCGTAGTGGATCACCCGGGACGGGTCGCGCTCCCGGATCCAGTCGGCCATGGCGGACAGCCCGCGCCCGGTGCCGCACTCGTTGCCCAGCGACCACATCACCACCGACGGGTGGTTCTTGTCGCGCTCGACCATCCGCTCGGCGCGGTCGAGCAGCGCCGGGGTCCAGCGGTCGTCGTCCACCGGGTTGTTCCGCCAGTCCAGGTCGACGAAGCCGTGGGTCTCCAGATCGCATTCGTCGATGACCCACAGCCCCAGCTCGTCGCAGAGCCCGAGGAAGGCGGGGTGCGGCGGATAGTGGCTGGTGCGCACGGCGTTGATGTTGTGCTGCTTCATCAGCACCAGATCGCGGCGCATGGTCGCGAGGTCCACCGCCCGCCCGTTCTCGGGGTGGAACTCATGCCGGTTGACGCCGCGGAAGAGCACCCGCCGCCCGTTGACCTTGAGCAGCCCGTCCTCGACCACCACGGTACGGAAGCCCACGTGCAGCGAGACGCTCTCGCCCACGGTGGTCAGCCGCGCCTCGTACAGCCGGGGCGTCTCCGCCGTCCACGGCTCGACGGGGACGGTGGCGCTCTCCCCGGTGGCCAGGTCAAGACCCAGCTCGGGGACGGTGACCCGGCCGCCGGGGTCGGAGTCGATCCGCAGCGTGCCCTCACCGGTGGTGTGGTCGTAACTGGCGTGGACGAAGTAGTCGTCGAGCGCGCCCTCGGGGCGGTGCTCGAGCGTCACCTCACGGAAGATCCCGGGCAGCCACCACTGGTCCTGGTCCTCGAGATAGGTTCCGGAGGACCACTGGTGGACGCGTACGGCCAGCACGTTGCCCGACGGCTGGAGCAGGCCCCCGACGGCGAACTCGTGCGGCAGCCGGCTGCCCTTGAAGGTGCCCAGCTCCTCGCCGTTGAGCCAGACCCGGGCGCAGGACTCGACGCCCTCGAAGCGCAGGACCGCGTCCCCGCCGGCCGGCCAGTCGCCGGGGAGGTCGAAGACGCGCAGATGGTCGCCGGTCGGGTTCTCGTCGGGCACCCGCGGTGGGTCCACCGGGAAGGGGTAGCGCACATTGGTGTAGATCGGTGCCCCGTGGCCGTGCAGCACCCAGTGGCCGGGCACCGGGAGCTCGTCCCAGCCGCGGGCGTCGTAGCCCGGGCGGGCGAAGGAGTCGTCCTCGGCGGTGGCGGTCGGCGACAGCCGGAACGACCACGTCCCGTTCAGGCTCAGCCGCGCGGCGTCGGAGGATGGGGTCCAGGGGCGGGGCGGCAGCGCTCCCGCGCCGGGGGAGACGTCCTCGTAGTAGGGCAGTGGCGTGTGCTGCGTGGAGCTCATCGACTCTCCTCGGTCAGCCCTTGATACCGGTCTGTGCGACACCTTGCACCAGCCAGCGCTGGAGGAACACGAAGACCAGGACAAGGGGCAGGATCGATACGGCCGTTGCCATGAAGATCAGGTGGATGTTGATGGTCTGTGCGGTCATATAGGAGGACAGTGCGACCTGCACGGTCCACGAGCTCTGATCCTGGCCGATGACCAGGGGCCACAGGAAGGCGTTCCAGCCGCTGATGAAGGTGATGACCGAGATCGCGGCGAAGAAGTTGAGCGAATTCGGCACGACGATGCGCCAGTACGCGCCCCA
Organism: Streptomyces yongxingensis; assembly: GCF_055597465.1. Taxonomy (NCBI): domain Bacteria; kingdom Bacillati; phylum Actinomycetota; class Actinomycetes; order Kitasatosporales; family Streptomycetaceae; genus Streptomyces; species Streptomyces yongxingensis. The sequence goes on along the minus strand of NZ_CM145717.1, from coordinate 2,350,498 downwards.
GTAGCCGAGCCCGTCCACCCGGGCCGCCTCCTCCAGCTCCTTGGGGAAGCCGAGGAAGTACTGGCGGAAGAGGAACGCGGTGAACCCGCTGAACAGCCCCGGGATGATCAGACCGCGCAACGAGGAGACCCAGCCGAGCGAGGACACCAGCACATAGCTCGGCACGAACGTCACGGCCGCCGGGACCATCAGGGTGAACAGCACCGCGTACAGCACCTTGTTCGCGTGCCGGTACGGGATGCGGGCCAGGCCGTATCCGGCCAGGGAGCAGACCAGCAGGGTGCCCAGGGTGTGCAGCACGGCCACCACCGTGGAGTTCCACAGGGCCTTCGCGAACGGCACGGAGGGGTCGTCGAACAGCTCCTCGACGTTCCCCCACTGGAGGTCGGTGGGGAAGAACCGCCAGCTCTCGCCGGTGATGTCCGCGTCGGTGGACAGGGCGTTGCGGACGATCAGATAGAAGGGCACGAGGAACAGCACCGTGGCCACGCCGAGGGCGAGGTACAGCCCGGTGTTGCTCATGACCGAGCGCGCGGAGCGCTTGCCGGCCCCCGTGGGCCCGGGCGTCGTGACGGTCACTTCTCATCGCCCCTTCCGAAGCCGAGGAACTTGCCCTGGGCCAGGGTCACCAGGGCGATCAGCAGGGCGAGGATCAGGGCGCCCGCGCTGGCGTGGCCGTAGTCCTGATTGGCGCCGAGCGCCTGGAGATAGAGGTCGACCAGGGGCGGCCGGCCCCAGGTGGCCCGGCCCTCGTCGAGGATGTTGTAGAACTCGTCGAACGCCTGGTACGCCGCGATGAGCAGCAGCAGGACGACCGCGACCGAGGTGGCGCGCAGCTGCGGAAGGGTGATGTGGCGGAACGTCTGCCAGCCGGGTTTCGCGCCGTCCACGGCCGCCGCCTCGTACAGCTCGCGCGGGATGTTCTGCAGCGCCGCCAGGAAGAGGATCATGTAGAAGCCGCACTGCAGCCACAGCCGGGCGGAGCAGATCACCAGCCAGTACCAGGGCGGATGCGGGGAGGCGAGCCAGGCGACGGAGTCGATGCCGAACCAGCCCAGCACGGTGTTCATCATCCCGTAGCGCAACCCGTTGAACAGCGACATCTTCCACACCAGCGAGGCCACGACGAAGCTGCACGCGGTGGGGAGGAAGAAGACCGACCGGAAGAACGCCTTCATGAAGCGGATGCGGTGGACCAGCAGCGCGAGGGTGAGGGAGAGGGCGTAGGTGATCGGCACGATGATGGCGGCGAAGATCGTGAAGTTGACGAGACTGTCCACGAAATCGCCGTCGCCGAGCATATCGGCGTAGTTGCCGAGGCCGACGAACTCGGAGGGGGTGACGGTGCCCTGTGCGTTGTGCAGGCTCAGCCAGAGGCTCCAGCCGATCGGCACATAGACGAAGACGATCAGCCCGATCAGGAACGGGCCGGTGAACAGCCAGAAGTTGAGGGTGCGGCCGCGGGGGCCGCCGAGTCCCCGCGGCCGTCGTCGGGCGGGGGCCGCTCCTCGGGGCGCTTGGCCCTTGGCGGCGCTGTGGGTGGGTGTGGTGGTCGCCATGACGGTTCCGGTCGCCGGCCTATCCGAGCTTCTTCAGCGAGCGCTCGATCTTCTTGTCGGCGCTGTCGAGTTCGGCTTCGGGATTCTTGTTGTCGCGCACCGAATTGACCACCGCGTCGAGCAGGATGTTGAACATCCCCTCGGTCCAGTACGGGTCGTCGAAGACGCCGTGGGTGTTGAACAGCTCGACCGCCTCGGCCGCCACCCCGCTCTTGAGCTTGTCCGCACCGGCGGCGATGCTCTTGCGCGCGGGGATGTGGAATCCGTAGTCGAGCGCCCACTCCTGCTGGTACTTCTTCTGGTCGATCCACAGCCATTTGACGAATTCCTTGGCCGCGTCGACGTCCTTGGCTTTGGCGGACACATAGGTGGACCAGCCGCCGTTGTACACCACCTGGCGTCCCTCGGCGCCTGACTTGGGGAAGGGGAAGATCCCGAAGTCGTCGCCGAACGCCTTCTGGACCGCCGGTATCGCCCATATGCCGCACCATTGGATGGCGCACAGGCCCTGGAGGAAACTGGCCGGGTCCCAGACCTCGGTGGGCGCGCCCAGCAGCAGTGACTTGCTCTTGTAGAGCTCCCGCGCCTTGGTGAGGGTCTCCACGAGATTGTCGGTGTGGTAGGCGATTCTGTGGTCCGCGTCCAGATAGTGCGGGCCGGTGGACCACACCAGCGGCTTGCTGATGGTCTTGAGGTTCTGGCCGATGTACAGCCCCTTGACCTTGCCGCTGGTGAGTTTGTGCGCGGCGTCGATCAGCTCGTCGAAGGTGGTTGGAGGCTTGACCCCGGCATCCTCGAAGAGGGACTTGCGGTAGAAGAAGAACTGCGGATCGTCGATCATACGGATGCCGTAGATCTTCCCGTCCACGGAATTCGCCGTGAGGTCCTTCGGCAGGAAGTCGTCCTTCACATCGGCGATGACGTCGTCGAGGGGGACGATCTGCCGGGAGCGCACCAGTTGCAGATCGGGGTGGTATTCGAAGACATCCGGTGCCCCGGACCCCAACAGGGTGGTCGCCAGCTTCGACTCGTATTCGCCCGGCACCCATTCGATGGTGACCTTGGCCTTGTCGTAGGCGTCGGCGAACTTCTTCGCGGCCTGCTGGGTGCCCTGCTCCCCGTAGGCGTGGTACATCTGCTTGATCGACTTACCGCCGCCGCCCGAGCGGCCGGTGTTCGAACCGCAGGCGGCGAGTCCGCCGAGGGCCGCCGCTCCGCCCATCGCGCGCAGCACGCCGCGTCGGTCCCAGTCCCTGCCTCTGCTGATGTTCGACATATGACGTCCTCGTCTCCGTCGCCGCCAGGTTCCGTCACGTTCCTTGGTGCAGCGGGACGTTAGCCATAGACGAAGACTTCGGCAAGGGGTTGGACGAAGTGGGTGCGGCAAGAGCGGTGACGCGGCGTCAGGGCGGAGCCGGACGGTTCGAGGCGTCGAACGAAAGGGGCGCGGAAGCCGCTGTGGGAGCGCTCCCATGACGGCTTCCGCACCCCGCGAGGGGCCGGGAATCAGCCGCGCTGACCGAGGACGAAAGTGGTGATGGAACGGCCCGGAAGCGAGGCGGAAACCGAGCCGCCGGAGATCCTGGGTGCCGCCGCCCGGGCCCAGTTCTCGGTGGCCGACGTCCGTACCGCGGAGAGCGGGGAAAGCCGTGCGGAGGTGCCGAGATCCACGGTGAGATCCGAGGCGGTGGAATGGTGGTTGTTGACCACCAGAATCCAGCGGCCCTTGTCCCGGAACGCGGTGACCTCGACCCCGCTGGGGGCGCCCGTCACCTCATGCAGAACCGCCCCGGGGCGGACGAATCTGCTGTACTGCCCGAGCGCGTAATAGCGCTTGGTCATATACAGCCGCTGATTTCCGTTGGTGGCGTAGTCGGGGTCGTAGTAGATCAGCCCGTCGTTCCAGCCCTGGTCGTTCTTGGTGTCCGCACCGGTCTGGGCATCCGCACCGATCTTGTTGGACAGCGCGGTCCACCAGTGGAACGCCGAGTCATGCGCCACCGTGAAGTCCTTGTGGATGATCCGGGACATCAGCAGCGCGTTGTCGATGGTCGGGTCGTACTCCTGGGCCCAGCCCGTGCCGCCCTTCCCGAAACAGCAGATCTCGGTGGACCAGGACGGCTTTCCGAAGGATTTCGCCGTCTCGCCGACCTGAGTGCGCGAGGCGTCGCCGGGGTTGTCGTACGTATGGTGGGCCAGCTTGCCGACATAGCCCGCGGTGCCCGGCCGGCTGAGCCACTGCGGCACCTCGTTGTTGAAGCCGTCCGTACTGCTGGACTCGTCCGCGATGATTCCCGTCCGGCCGCCGCGCGCGTCCAGCGCGGCGCCCACCGCGCGCACGATGTCATCGCGCTGCTCGACGCCGACCAGCATGCCTTCCTGGCCGCATTCGGCGAAGCTGTTCGTCGGCTCGTTGAAGGGGCTGATGTAGTCCAGCCGCGCGTCCTTGGCCGCGAAGTGGGTGACCACATCGGCGATATAGCGGGCGAAGTCCTTCTCCTTCGCGGCATCGAGATGGTCGCCGCAGCTCTTTCCGTTGGTCTTCCATTCGGCGGGGGCGCTGTTGACGAAGCCGATCAGATCCTTGACGCCATAGCGGGCGGCGTAGTGGAGGAACAGCCGCCCGCCCGGGTCCCTGGACCAGTCGTAGCTGCCGTCGGCCCGCAGGAAGTCCTCGGGGGCGCGCTCGGGGGTGGTGACACCGGTGCCACCGCCGCCGATGTTGTAGCGGTACGCGGACAGCGCCAGCCCGTCCCGGGAGAAGAGCAGCCGGGCGGCCTCGGCCCGTACGGCGGGGGAGAAGCGGCCCACGTCATTGACCCACCAGGCGCCCGAGGCGCCGATGTTGTCGATGGTCTGCGCGGACCGCGGCGAGACCTGCGCCACCGGGGTCCCGTCCGCGGCGGCCGGGGTGGCGGGGGTGAGCGAACCGGTCAGGGCGAGTGCGGTGGCCGATCCCACCAGCAGCGCGCGGGCTCGGTGGTGCCGTCTTATCCGTGACATGACAACCCTTCCGTCGACGCGAGGGTGTGCTGCGGTTCCGCGGGGTGTACTGCGGCTCCCTCAGGCTGTGCTGCGGTTCCTCAGGCCGTGCTGGTTCCTTGGCGTGGTGCGGCGGTTCTTCAGTCCCACCGACGCGAGCGAGCCCTCCAGGGCGAAGGTCGCCGCGCCGAGGCTCACGGGGTTGGACCGGATCGGGCACAGCACGATCTCGGTGTTCGCCAGCGGGCGGCGCAGCGCGCGCACCGCCACCGCCTCGCGCACCTCGGTGAGCAGCGGCTCACCGAGGGCGGCCGCCACCCAGCTGCTGAGCACGATCACTTCCGGGTTGAGCAGATTGATCAGATCGGCGAGGGCAGCGCCGAGATAGCGCGCGGTGGCCCGCACGACCTTCATGGCCACCGGGTCGCCCTCCGCGAGGCCCCGGCCGAGCGCCTCGATGGTGGCCGTCTGGTCGTCCGGGTGCAGCAGCGGGCTGTCCGGGCTCAGCTCGCGCAGATTGCGCATGATGCCGGGGGCGCCGACATAGGTCTCCACACACCCCTGGTTGCCGCAGTGGCACTGCCGTCCGTCCAGGATGAGGGTGGTGTGCCCCCACTCCCCGGCGCTGTTGCTGACCCCGCGGTGCAGGGTGCCGCCGAGCGCCAGCCCGGCCCCCACACCCGTACCGAGGTTGACCACCACGGCGTCGTTCCGCCCGCGCGCCGCGCCGAACCACTGCTCGGCCACGGTGCAGGCGCGCAGCGGATTGTCGAGGTGGAGGGGGTAGGGGATGTGCTCGGCCAGCAGCCGCAGCAGCGGGACGTCATGCCAGTCCCAGTTGGGGGCGAAGACCGAGACCCCGCCCTCGCGGTCCACCTGGCCCGGCATGCTGACGCCGACGCCCAGCACCCGGTCCGCGGCCACGTCCGCCTGCTCGACCACCGAGGACACGGCGGCGGCGATGTGCGCCACCACCTTGGCCGGGTCGTTCTCCTCCGGGCGCAACTCCTCGTCGGCGCGGGCCAGGACGGTCAGCGCCAGGTCGAACAGCTCGACGTGGATGTACGTCTCCGCCACATCCACGCCGATCAGGGCGCCGCCCGAGGCGTTGACCGCGACCAGGCCGCGCGGCCGGCCGCCGTCGGAGTCCTCGTAGCCGACCTCCACCAGCATCCCGAGGTCGAGCAGCTCTCCGACGAGATTCGCCACGGTGGCCAGGCTCAGCTCGGTCGCGGCGGCCACCTCCTGCCGGGAGACAGGGGATTGGGCGACGATATGGCGCAGCACTCCGTAGCGGTTGGCGGTGCGTATGTCGCGGGACGTGCGCTTCACGCCGGAATCCCCTCTGCGCGGGCAGGTGCTGCTGTGTCGCGGTGCCGCGCCAGGCTAGAGCGTGGGCCAGACCATAGACAACCCCTTCGACCAACCCTTGTACGAAGCGTCGGGGCAGCTGGAGGGCCATGAGGTGGGACCTGTCGGGCGCGCGGGACCCAAAATGCCGTCGACCGCGCCCGCGTGCGGCATTTAGCCTGACCGCCATGAGCGAGCTCACGAGCGACCTGCGGACGATCCATGGCGTCCCCGTCCTGATCTGTGCCTCCGAGGGCGAGACCATCGGTGGTGAACGCGACGCGCTGGATCTCATCGGCAACGCCGGATACCAGGGCGCCCAGTGGGTCGTCATCCCGGTCGAGCGGTTCGACGAGGCGTTCTTCCGGCTGAGCACGCGCGTGGCCGGGGACATCATCCAGAAGTTCGTGCAATACGCCATGGGGCTGGTGGTCCTCGGTGACATCTCCCGGCATACGGAGGACAGTTCGGCGCTGCGGGACTTCGTCCGCGAGTGCAATCGGGGACGGCAGACGTGGTTCCTGGCGGATGTCGAGGAGTTGCGGGACCGGCTGAAGAGCTGAGGGGCTGCGGCGTCTCAGCCCGCCTCGAGCACCGCGCGGACGACCGGCCCGGCGGCATCCCCGCCGTGGCCACCGCCGGTGACCACGGCGGCGGCCGCCACATCGTTCCGGTAGGCGGTGAACCAGGCGTTGGTCTCGGGCTGGCCGTCGACCTCGGCCGAACCCGTCTTGGCGCCGATGTCGCCGGTGAGCCCGGACATCGCCCGGGCGGCGGTGCCGCTGGTCGCGGTCAGCCGCATCATGGCCTTGAGCTGCGACACGGTGGCCGGGCCGAGGCTGCGGTCGCTGGTGGCGATCTCCCGGTGGTCGACGGAGCGCGGCACGAGGACGGGCTGCTTGAAGGTGCCCGTCTGAGCGGTGGCCGCCACCGAGGCGATGGTGAGCGGGTTCATCTGGACCGTGCCCTGTCCGATCATGGCCGCGGCCTTGTCGTCGCCGCTTCCGTTCGGCACCTCGCCGTCGAAGGTGGTGACGCCCACCCGCCAGTTCAGCCCGAGCCCGAACACGGTCCGCGCCTCCTGCGCCAACGCGCCATCGGGCACGGCCCCGGCGAGCGAGACGAACGCGGTGTTGCAGGACGCCGCGAAGTCCTGGGCGAAGGTGGCGGCGGGGTTCTCGCTGTCCTCGACGTTGTGGAACATCATGCCCTGTGCGTACGCCGCCGTCTTCGGGCACGGCACCGGGCGGCTCGGGCTGACCTTGCCCGCCTCCAGCAAAGTGGCCGCGGTGACTATCTTGAAGGTCGATCCCGGCGCCGTCTGCCCCTGCAACGCGGCGTTGAACTCGGCCTGGTCGGAGTTGGCCACCGCCAGGATCTCCCCGGTGCTGGGCTTGAGCGCCACCACGGAGGCGCCGTCGCGCGTGGCCACCGCCTTCTCCGCGCTCTTCTGCACGCCGGCGTCGAGGGTGGTGCGCAGCGTGCCCGGGGTGCCCTTCGTCACCACATGGAGCGTGGCTCCGGCGGTCCCGTCGGGCTTGACCGCGGAGACCTCCACCCGGGGCCTGCCACCCGCGTCCGCCCCGTATCGCGCACGCAGCGCGATCAGCACCGGGTCGAGCGAGGGATAGCGGCCCTGCCGCAACTCCTCGCCGTCCCGGTCCAGCACCCGGACCGGCGGGTTGTCCGCCAGATCCGTCCGTACGGACTGAGCGGCGCCCAGCTCGGGGTGGAGGACGGAGGGTTTCCAGTCGACCAGCGGCTTCTTGGTCGTCCGGCCGCGCACCACGGTCAGCCGTGAGGCGTAGCTCCAGCTTGATCGGGCCTTGCCGAAGACCACGTCGGCCTTGACGGTGAACGGGACCGTGGTGCCCCGCGCCGCGCCCGGGGTGACCGTCACCTTCTTCACATGCCCGTCGTCGCGGTAGCCGCTGAGAGCGCCGATGGCCGACTCGGCGTCGTTGGTGAGCCCGGCGGCGAGCATGTCATTGCCGTCCGCCCACGCGTCCAGGAACTCCCGCGCGGTCCGCCGGGTCTCGTCCGCGGTCACCGGACCGTCATGGGCCGCGGTGGTGTCGCCGCCGGTCACGCCCGTGTAGAGGTTGTACCCGCCGTAGCCGGCGACCCCCAGGAGCCCCACTGACAGTGCCCCTAAGACGACCTTCCCCGCTGCCCGCATGGCGTCCCCCCGATGTTCACCTGTGATCAGCTCGTGCGGCTTTGCCGCTCAGGCGGCCTTTTCCACCTCGCCGCGCAACGCCCGTGTGTAGACCTTCAGCAACCGGCTGTACTCGGCCCGCTCCGAAGGCCGCAGTGCCCGGCCTGCCCGGGCCCGCAGGAAGACGCGTATCGCCTCGTTGGCCTGGTCGGTGGCGGGGGTGGTCAGTAAGGCAGGTTGGTGAGTAGGAGTCGGACGCATGACCACAAGAGTAGAGGCCCCTACCGACAACGGCATCGGCGTAAACCGCCCAACTGGGGTGTTACCGGCGGTATGTGAGGAAGACCGCATCCCCCGTACGGGTGTTCCCCTTCATGTCCTCATGGCATATGCCCCACCACGGCAGGGGTATGCCTCCTGGGCTCCCTTGCCGTTCCATCAGCTCTGACCAGCGGATTCCGGCCCGGCGAGGATCACTTCGAGGGTGCGGGGGCCGTGGACGCCTTCGACGCGGTCGAGTTCGATGTCGCTGGTCGCGGACGGGCCCGAGATCCAGGTCAACGGGCGTGCCGGGTCGAGGCGTTCGAGCGCCTCGGGGACGGAGCCGACGACCTGGTCGGTGAGGCGGATCACGCAGATGTGGTGGTCGGGCACCAGGGTGATGCGGCGACGGCCCTGGTCGGGGGCGGCATCCAGGACCACGGTGCCCGTCTCGGCGATGGCCACCGCACAGCCCGTCACCACGCTGGAGACCGCGTCCAGGTCGTGCGGGGTCAGCTCCGCCGTGTCCGGAACCCGGCGCACCGCGTCGGGGACGGCGGACAGCCAGGAGTCGGGGAGGCCCGGGGGCACGGCCACGCTGGTCGCGCCGCGGTCGGCGAGGAGGCGGGCGATCAGGGCCGGCAGGGACGACGGGGCGTCGGCGCGGTGGACGATCGCGCGGTAGTCGGCCAGGTTCTCCGCGAGGAGGTCCGCGGTCCGGGCGGAGGTGCGGGCGCCGTGGACCCGGTCGTAGGTGCGCTCGACCGGCACCTCGCCGGGTGTCTCGGCGCGCGGCACATCGGCCAGGGCGCGGCGGATGCGGGCCATGACCAGGGCGCGCGAGTCCAGGCCCTGGGCACTGGGGCTCTGGGCGGCGGGGTGGTGCGCGCCGGAGATCTGGGTGCCGGGGTTGTGCCCGCGGGGGTTCTGGGCGGCGGGGTCTGGCGGGGTCATGTGGTCTTCTTCCTTCCCTCCGTGCGACTCCCGGTGCCGCTCCCGCCCCCGGTGCGTCGCCACCAGTCGCGGAACGACTCCTCCGGCACCTTCGGCAGCTCCCGCGTATCGCTCCACGCCCGCCCCGGACCGGGCAGCCGCCGAGGATGGAAGCGGCGGGTGCGGGAGGCCAGCCGCTGGCCGGTGCGCAGCAGCCGGGGGTGGTCCAGGGCCCAGCGGGCGGCACGCATCGCGGCGCGCTCGGCGGCGTGGCCCTTGGCGGGCTTGATGACCGTACGGGTGCCACGGACGGAGGCGGGGCCGCCCTCCACCACACGCTCGCGCAGGTGGACCAGGATCTCCGGGATGTCGATGGCGACCGGGCACACCTCGTAGCACGCCCCGCACAGGGACGAGGCGTACGGCAGCGAGGCGTCCAGTTCGCTCTGGGTGCCGCGCAGTTGGGGGGTGAGGATCGCGCCGATCGGGCCCGGGTACGCCGATCCGTACGCATGGCCGCCCGCCCGCTCGTACACCGGGCACACATTGAGACACGCCGAGCAGCGGATGCAGCGCAGCGCCTGCCGTCCCACGGTGTCGGCGAGGGTGTCGGTGCGGCCGTTGTCGAGCAGGACGAGGTGGAAGGTGCGCGGGCCGTCGGCGTCGGTGGTGCCGGTCCAGGTGGAGGTGTACGGGTTCATCCGCTCCGCAGTCGAGGAGCGGGGCAGGAGCTGGAGGAAGACCTCCAGGTCCTGGAAGGTGGGCACCACCTTCTCGATGCCGACGACGGAGATCAGCGTCTCGGGGAGGGTCAGGCACATCCGCCCGTTGCCCTCGGACTCCACGACCACGAGCGTGCCGGTCTCCGCGACCATGAAGTTGGCGCCGGAGATCCCCACCTTGGCGTTCAGGAACTTCTCGCGGAGGTGGAGCCGTGCCGCCTCGGCGAGGTCGGCGGGCGCGTCGGACAGCCCCTCCGGGGCCGGGCGTCCCCACTGGGACATCTTCTCCGTGAAGATGTCCCGGATCTCGCCCCGGTTGCGGTGGATCGCCGGGACCAGGATGTGCGACGGGAGGTCGTCGCCGAGCTGCACGATCAGCTCGGCGAGATCGGTCTCGTACGCGGTGATCCCGGCCGTGGCGAGGGCGCCGTTCAGCCCGATCTCCTGCGTGGCCATGGACTTGACCTTGACGACCTCGCGCTCGCCCGTGGCCCGTACCAGCTCGGTGACGATCCGGTTCGCCTCGTCCGCGTCCGCCGCCCAGTGGACATGGCCGCCGGCCGCCGTGACCGCGCTCTCCAGCCGCTCCAGATAGTGGTCGAGATGGCGCAGCGTACGGTCCTTGATGGCCGCGCCCGCGGCGCGCAGCCGGGACCAGTCGTCCAGTTCGGCCACGGCCGTGGCGCGCTTGGCGCGGATGGTGTGGGTGGCGTGGCGGAGGTTGGCGCGTAGCTGGGTGTTCCGGGTCGAGGCGTCGGCTGCCTGTGGGAAGGCGGGCATCCCCAGGTAGGTGGCCTGGTGGGTTCCGCTCACCAGACGTCTCCTTCCGTGCTGGCCAGGATCTCGGCGAGGTGGACGGGGCGGACCGTGGAGCCCTGGCGGGCGAGTGTGCCGCCGATGTGCATCTGGCAGGAGTTGTCGAGGGTGCACACCGCCTCGGCGCCGGTCGCCGTGATGTTGCGCGCCTTGTCCGCCCCCATGGCCGCCGAGACCGCCGCGTTCTTGACGGCGAACGTACCGCCGAAGCCGCAGCACTCCTCGGCGCCCGGCAGCTCCACCAGGTTCAGCCCCTTCACGGCCGCGAGGAGCGAGCGCGGGCGGTCGCCGAGCTTCAGCATCCGCAGCCCGTGGCAGGTGGGGTGGTAGGTCACGGTGTGCGGGTAGTACGCGCCGACGTCCGTGACCTTCAGGACGTCCGTGAGGAATTCGGTGAGTTCGTACGTCTTGGGGACCGTCTCGGCCGCCGCGTCCGCGAGTTCCTGGCCCCGCCCCTCGGCGGCGGCCTTCGCGCCGATCCGGGGGTAGTTGTCCCGCACCATCGCCGCGCATGACCCCGAGGGGGTCACCACGTATTGGTAGTCGCGGAACGCCGTGGCGTAGCGGCGCAGCAGCGGTTCGGTCTCGTGGCGGTAGCCGGTGTTGAACTGCGGCTGGCCGCAACAGCTCTGCGCCTCCGGGAAGCCGACGTCCACGCCGAGCCGCCTCAGGAGCGTGACCACGGCTTGGCCGGTGCGTGGATAGAGGGTGTCGTTGACGCAGGTGATGAAGAGCGCTACGCGCACGGTTCCTCCTCGTCGCCCTGGCCGGTGGCGGCCCTTGTGACCGGTGCGTCTCCGAGCCGGGCGGCTGCCCGGTCCCACGCCGAATGATCACCTGTGGGCTCATACTGCCTCAGCGGCTGGGTGCTGTGAAGCAGGGCGCGCAACTCGGGCAGGCCACCGGTGATCGCTCCGGCCGTCCGGGCTTGGACCAGTACGTTTCCGAGGGCCGCCGCCTCGGCCGGGCCCGCGATCACGGGGAGGCCGCAGGCGTCGGCGGTGAGCTGGCACAACAGCGTGTTGTGCACCCCGCCGCCGACGATGTGCACGGCGCTGACCGTACGGCCGGACAGCCGGGTGGCGTCCTCGATCGCGCGGCGGTGGGCCAGGGCGAGGGAGTCCAGGACGCAGCGGGTGGTCTCGGCGGGGGTGCGGGGGCCGGGCTGGCCCGTGCGGCGGCAGGCGTCGGCGATGCGGTCGGGCATGTGGTGGGGGGCGATGAAGGCGGGGTCGCCGGCGTCTACGACCGAGCGGAGGGGAGTGGCTCGGGCTGCGGCTTGGAGCAGGGCGGTGAGGTCTGTGCTGCCTGTGCGGCTGCTCTCCGCGTTCCAGGTGCGGATGCACTCCTGGAGCATCCACAGGCCCATGATGTTGCGCAGATAGCGGACCGTGCCGTCCACGCCCAGCTCATTGGTGAAGTTGGCCGCGCGGCTCTCCTCCGTGAGCACCGGCGCGTCCAGCTCGAGCCCGGCGAGGGACCAGGTGCCGGTGGCGATGTACGCGAAGTCGGGCGTGGTGGCCGGGACGCCGACGACGGCGGACGCGGTGTCGTGCGAGCCGACGGCGGTGACGGGGAGGGGGTGGGTGAGGCCCGTCTCGGCGAGAACGTCCTGGCGCAGGGTTCCGGCGGGGTCGCCGGGGCGGCGCAGGGGAGGGAAGAGCGAGAGGTCGATGCCCAGGGCCTCTGCCACCGGGGTGGCCCAGTCGCGGGTGCGGGGGTCGACCAACTGGGTGGTGGAGGCGTTGGTCAGCTCGGTGCCCAGCTCGCCGGTCAGCCAGTACGAGATGAGGTCGGGGACGAGGAGGAGGCGGTGGGCGGCGGTGAGGGCGGGGGTGCCTTGCGCCGCGATGAGCTGGTAGATGGTGTTGAAGGGGAGGTGCTGGATGCCGGTGGCGGCGTAGAGGGCCTGGGGCGGGAGCGCGGCCGCGACCTTTTCGGTGGCGCCGGTGGTGCGGGTGTCGCGGTAGTGGACGGGGTTGGCGAGCAGGGTGCCGTCGGCGGCGAGCAGGCCGTAGTCCACGGCCCAGGTGTCGATGCCGATGCTGGTCAGGCTGTCGCCCGTGTGCACGGCAGCCGCCGTGAGGCCGTTCAGGACGCCCTTGTAGAGCGACAGGATGTCCCAGTGCAGGGTGCCGAGGAGGCGGACCGGCTCGTTGGGGAAGCGGTGCGCCTCGTGGAGGGTCAGCCGTTCGGGGGCGACCTCCCCGACGATGACGCGGCCGCTGGACGCACCGAGGTCTACGGCGGCGAAGCGGTGTTCTCTGGTGGGCACGTGGACCTCGTGGTGGGTGGTGGGGTGCGTGGTGGTTGCTGTGGTTCGTACGGGGCGGGGGCCGGGGCCTCCGGGGCGGGGCCCACCCCTCCGACCCCGTCCCCCTCACGCGCGTGTCAGCGCAGGAACGCCGCCGCGACGCCCGCGTCGACCGGGACGTGCAGACCCGTGGTGTGGGTCAGGTCGCCGCCGACCAGGGCGAAGACGGCGTTCGCCACGTGGGTGGGGAGCACTTCGCGCTTGAGCAGGGTGCGTTGGGCGTAGAACTCGCCCAGCTTCTCCTCGGGGACGCCGTACACGGCGGCGCGCTGTGCGCCCCAGCCGCCCGCGAAGATGCCGGAGCCTTGGACGACGCCGTCGGGGTTCACGCCGTTGACGCGGATGCCGTGCTCGCCCAGTTCCGCTGCCAGGAGGCGGACTTGGTGGGCCTGGTCGGCCTTGGTCGCGGAGTACGCGATGTTGTTCGGGCCCGCGAACACGGCGTTCTTGGACGTGATGTACACGATGTCACCGCCCATGTTCTGGGCGATGAAGGTCCTTGCCGCCTCGCGGGAGGCGAGGAAGCTGCCTCGCGCCATGATGGTGTGCTGGAGGTCCCAGTCGGCGGTGGTGGTGTCGAGGAGCGGTTTGGAAATGCTGATCCCGGCGTTGTTGATGAGAATGTCCACGCCGCCGAAGTCCAGCACCGCTTGCTCGAACGCCGCCTTGATCTGCTCTTCCGAGGTGACGTCGGCGGTGACGGCCGTGGCCTTGTCCGGGCCGCCGAGCTCATGGGCCACGGCTTGTGCCGATTCCGCGTTGACGTCCGCGACGACGACGCATGCGCCCTCGGCCACGAGGCGGTGGGCGATCGCCTTGCCGATACCCGAGCCCGCGCCGGTCACCAGGGCGATACGGGTCGCGAGGGGCTTGGGCTCGGGCATGCGCTGGAGCTTGGCTTCTTCGAGTGCCCAGTACTCGATGCGGAACTTCTCCGACTCCTCGATGGGGGAGTAGGTGGAAACCGCTTCGGCGCCGCGCATGACGTTGATCGCGTTGACGTAGAACTCGCCTGCCACGCGGGCCGTTTGCTTGTCCTTGCCGTAGCTGAACATCCCGACTCCGGGGATCAGCACGATCGCCGGATCCGCGCCGCGCATGGGCGGGGAGTCGGGAGTGGCGTGGCGTTCGTAGTAGGCCGCGTAGTCGGTGCGGTACGCGGAGTGGAGTTCCTCGAGGCGGTCGATCGTCGTGTCGAGGGGCGCGTCCGGAGGGAGGTCCAGGACCAGCGGGCGGACCTTGGTGCGGAGGAAGTGGTCCGGGCAGGAAGTGCCGAGGGCCGCCAGGCGGGGGTGTTCGGCGCGGGAGACGAAGTCCAGGACGGTGTCGCTGTCCGTGAAGTGGCCCACCTGGGGGCGGTCCGTGGAGGCCAGGCCCCGGATCACGGGGGCCAGGGCCGCCGCACGGGCGCGGCGTTCGGGCTCGGGGAGGGTGGGGTGGATGACGGGGCCGAACGGGTCGGCCTTGCCGCGTGCGGTGAGGAACTCCTCGGCGGTGCGGATGATGCGGAGCGAGTTCGCCTCGCACTCGGCGGAGGTGTCGCCCCAGGCGGTGATGCCGTGGCCGCCGAGGACGCAGCCGATGGCCTGCGGATTGGCCTTCTTGATGGCGGCGATGTCCAGGCCCAGCTGGAAGCCGGGGCGGCGCCAGGGCACCCAGACGACCTGGTTGCCGAAACACTCCTTGGTGAGCGCCTCGCCGTCGGCCGCGCAGGCGAGGGCGATACCGGAGTCGGGGTGGAGGTGGTCGACGTGGGCGGCGTCCACCAGGCCGTGCATGGCGGTGTCGATGGACGGCGCGGCCCCGCCCTTGCCGTGCAGGCAGTAGTCGAACGCCGCGACCATCTCGTCCTCGCGGTCCACCCCGGGGTAGACACCGGTGAGCGCGCGGAGGCGGTCCAGCCGGAGCGCGGCGAGCCCGGAGTGGGTGAGGGTACCGAGATCGCCCCCGGAGCCCTTGACCCACATCAGCTCGACGTCCTGGCCCGTGACGGGATCGGTCGCGGTGCCCTTGGCGGAGGTGTTTCCCCCCGCGTAGTTGGTATTGCGGGGGTCGGCACCGAGGCGATGCGAGCGCCCCAGGAGCGCGCCCGCCTCGGGGTGGGGTTCTGCGGTCATGTCGTCCTCTTTGTGTGGACCGGTCTCAGCGAGTTTCGGTGACGGCGGGAGGTGTGTCCCGCAGGGGGCGCTTGGGGCCAGTAGTGGTGGGGGACGGCGCCCAAGGGGTTCGGGGCGAAGCCCCCGCGTGTGCGGAGCGGCTTTCCGGGGTGTTCGGGCGACCCGCACGTTCGGGCGAAGCCCCGTCGGGTTCGGGGCGGAGCCCCAGAGGTGTGGGGTAGTGCCCCGGGGTTCGGGGCGGAGCCCCAGGGGGTGCGGGGCGCAGCCCCGGGTTCCGGGAGCCCGGGGGCTTGCCCCCGGATTCGGGAAGGGGCGGGGTGGGGGCAGGCCCGCCGCAGGCGCTACGCACCCCACCCCGCCTGCTCTCCCCCCACCCGCTCCGCCACGATCCGCTCCGCCCACCCCGAGGCCCGGTACGCCGCCATCGGGTCCGGGTCGATGCCCAGCTCCTCCCGGACCTCGGCCAGCAGCGGCCGTACGTCGGTGTTGTACGCGTCCATCAGCACCGCGTTGGCGCCGAGCACGTCGCCCTCGCGCTGCGCCGTGGCGAGGGCGTCGCGGTCGACCAGGAGGGCCTTGGCCGTGGCCTCCTGGACGTTCATCACCGAGCGGATGATCGCGGGGATCTTGGGCTCGATGTTGTGGCACTGGTCGAGCATGAAGGCGACCCCTGAGGTCAGCCCGCCGCCCCGGACCACCTCGTACATGATCCGGAAGAGCTGGAAGGGGTCGGCGGCGCCGACCATCAGGTCGTCGTCCGCGTAGAAGCGGGAGTTGAAGTCGAAGGCGCCGAGCTTCTTCTCGCGCAGCAGAAGGGCGACGATGAACTCGATGTTGGTGCCGGGCGCGTGGTGGCCGGTGTCCACGCAGACCTGGGCCTTGGGGCCCAGCTTGAGGCAGTGGGCGTAGGCGGTGCCCCAGTCCGGGACGTCCGTGGTGTAGAAGGCGGGCTCGAAGAACTTGTACTCCAGCAGCATCCGCCGGCCCTCGCCGAGGCGGTCGTAGACCGCGCTCAGCGCCTCGGCGAGGCGGTCCTGGCGGGCCGCGATGTCGTCCTGGCCGGGGTAGTTGGTGCCGTCGGAGAACCAGAGCTTGAGGTCGCGGGAGCCCGTGGCGTCCATGATGTCGACGCACTCCAGGAGGTGGCCCAGCGCCTTGCGGCGGACCGCCGGGTCGGGGTGGGTGACCGAGCCCAGCTTGTAGTCGTCGTCCTGGAAGACGTTGGAGTTGATGGCGCCCAGTTTCAGGCCGCGTTCCTCCGCGTACTTGGCGAGCGCCCCGTAGTCCTCGACCGTGTCCCAGGGGATGTGCAGGGCGACGGTGGGCGCCACACCGGTGAAGGCGTGCACCTGGGCGGCGTCGTCCAGCTTCTCCTGGGGGGAGCGCGGGACGCCGGGCTGGGCGAAGACCTTGAAGCGGGTTCCGGAGTTGCCGTACGCCCATGACGGCGTCTCGACCGCCTGGCTCTTGAGGGCCGCCTTCACGGCTGGAACGTCAGACATGAATCTCCTTCATGAAACGATTCAAGAAACCTAGCCGCGCGGTCGGCCACGCGTCAAGAAGTGGTGGGTCCCCGACCCCACGGCGAACACCGCGCAGCCGTCCGCCATGCGCAGCAGGCGGGCGCCGCGAGCGGTCACGTCCGCCGCGCGGCGTGCCGGGACCCAGATCTGGGCCGTGGTGTTGACGGGGATGGACACCGTGAGGGTGAAGTCCTCGCCCTGCGACCAGCGGGTGGTGACCGGGCCGTAGAGGGAGTCGTAGCGGCCCTCGGCGGAGCGCACCTCGCCGCCGGGACGGGGCCGGACGAGGATCTCGCGGAAGCCGGGGGCGGCCGGGGCGATCCCGGTGATGTTCTGGTACATCCACTCGCCGACCGAGCCGTAGGCGTAGTGGTTGAACGAGTTCATCCCGACGTCCTGGAAGCTCCCGTCCGGCTTGATCGAGTCCCAGCGCTCCCACATCGTGGTCGCGCCCCGGTCGATCTGGTACCCCCAGGAGGGGAATGTGCGCTGGTGGAGCAGGCGGTACGCGACGTCGGTGTGACCGGTCTCGGTGAGGGTCGGAAGCAGCCGCGGGGTGCCGAGGAAACCGGTGGACAGGTGCCAGTCGCGGTCCTTGATGAGGGTGACGAGGCGATCGGCCGCGGGTGTGCGGAGGCGGGCGGGGAGGAGGTCCATGGAGAGCGCCAGGACGTACGCGGTCTGGGTGTCGCCCTTGATCCTGCCGTCGGCGGACACGTACGCGCGGTTGAAGGCCGCCTTGATACGGGTCAGGAGGTCCTCGTACGGGGCCGGGTCCTCGCCCAGGACGTGTGCGGTGCGGGCGACGAGGTCGGTGGCGTGGGCGAAGTAGGCGGTGGCGATGACGTCCTTGGGGGTGTCCGCCTCGACGCTGAGCCAGTCGCCGTAACCCTCGGCGGGCCGCAGCAGGTCGGTGCTGTGCCGCTCCAGGTAAGTGATCCAGCGCCGCATGGCCGGCCAGTTCTCGCGCAGCACACCGGTGTCGCCGTACGCCTGGTAGAGGTTCCAGGGCACGGTCACCCCGGCGTCGCCCCAGCCCGCCACGCCGTTGCCGACGTCGCCGAGGTGGGGCGCCACATCGGGGAAGGAGCCCTCGTCGGTCTGGCCGTCGCGCAGGTCCTGGAGCCACTTGGTGAGGAAGCGGGCGGACTCCATGGTGTACGCGGCGGTGCTGGAGAACACGTTGATGTCGCCGGTCCAGCCGAGCCGTTCGTCCCGCGCCGGGGTGTCGGTGGGGATGGACAGGAAGTTGCCGCGCAGACCCCAGGTGATGTTGGAGTGCAACTGGTTGAGCATCGCCGAGTCGGTGTGGAACGACAGGGTGAACGGGGCGGCGGTGTGCATCACCCGGCCGGTGATCGCGTCGAGGGAGGGCTTTCCGGGGTAGCCCGTGACCTCGACGTAGCGGAAGCCGTGGAAGGTGAAGCGCGGCTCGTAGGTCTCCCGGCCGCCACCCTTGAGGGTGTAGGTGTCGACGGGGTGGGCGGTGCGCAGATTGGCCGTGTAGGCGGTGCCGTCCGGGCCCAGTACCTCGGCGTGGCGGATCCGGACCTTGTGGCCGGCCGGGCCGGAGACCGTGAGGCGGACGCTGCCGACCATGTTCTGGCCCAGGTCGAAGAGGTGGACACCGGGGGCGGGTTCGGTGACCTTGACGGGCTTGATCTCGCGTTCCACCCGGGTCGGGGCGTCGGTCTGGGCCACCACCTCGGCCGTGATGTCCGAGGCCGTGACGGCGGGCTGCCAGCCGGTGTCGTCGAAGCCCGGTGAGGTCCAGCCCGGGGTCTCCTTACGGGCGTCGTACTCCTCGCCCATCAGCAGGTCGGCGGTGAGCAGCGGGCCGGTGGCCGCGCGCCACTGCTGGTCGGTGGTGATGCGCTCGGTGCTGCCGTCGGTGTACGTGACCTCCAACTGGGCGAGCAGGGCGGGGTGGTCGCCGTACTGGGTCTGGCCGAACCAGGCGATGTTCCCGGCGTACCAGCCGGGGGCGAGGGTCACCCCGAGGGCGTTCGCCCCTCGACGGAGGGCGTCGGTGACGTCGTAGGTCTGGTACGCCACGCGCTTGCGGTAGTCGGTCCAGCCGGGCGCCAGTTGGTCGCGGCCCACACGGACACCGTTGAGGTGCGCTTCGTAGAGGCCCAGGGCCGTGGAGTAGAGCCGGGCGCGCGCCACGGGCTTGGTGAGCCGGAAGGTGCGGCGCAGCTGGGCGGGGGACTGGAGGGGGAGCACCGTGCCCCAGGGGCCGCCACCCCAGGGGGCCAGCTTCTTGGCGGTGGCCCAGCCGTTGTCGTCGTGGTCCGGGTCCGCCCACGTGGCGGGTGGTTCGGTGTCGGTCGTGCGCCAGGTGGCGTCCGTGTGGTGGTGGGTGGTGCCGTCCTCGGTGGTGAGCTCCAGGGTGGCGAGCAGCCCCGCCGGGCCCTTCTCGGCGTTGGTGGCCGCGATCGCCAGGGTGGCGGCGCCCTCGTCGAGGAATTCGGTGACGTCGACGGTGACCGGATGGCTCCATGCCTTGAGGACGCCCAGTGCCTCGCGGGTGGCGACCTCGGTGCCGTTCACATGGGCGGTGAAGCCGTCGTCGGCCGCCACCACCAGCCGGGCGCGGCGGACGGTGCCCGGGGCGTGCACGGAGGTGCGGAACCACCGGGTGGCCACCGGGGCCTCGGTGGCCGGATCCCCCTCGGGGAACCAGATCCAGGAGGCGCCCTCCAGGGACGGGGGCGTGGTCAGCGCGGCGGGCGCGGCGATCCAACGGGCCTGCCACTGACCGGAGTTCAGCAGCCCGGTCTCCCACCAGGCGGGGGCGGACCACGCGGAGGGGCGGCCGTGGCCGTCCCAGACCCGCACCGACCAGTGGTAGCGGGTGCGCGGGCGCAGGGCCGGGCCGTCGTAGGGGACCAGGACCGACTGGCGCGATGTCGTCCTGCCGCTGTCCCAGACGTCCGGCTCGCCGAGCCGGTCGGGGGAGGTGGCGACCCGGATGTGGTACGCGCTCTGGAGCTGGTCGCGGGCGTCCGAGTCGAGGATCCAGCTCAGCCGGGGGCGGGCGGTGTCGAGGCCGAGCGGGTGGGGCGCGTACTCCACCGTGGTGCTCCGGACCCGCAGCCCCGGGCCGGGGCGGTCCTCGGCGGCGGCGGACGGGGTGAGGGCGGGCAGACCCGTGAGGGCCGTACCGGTGGCAGCGGTGGTGGCGAGCAGGTCGCGTCTGCTGATCACGGGCTTCCTCCAGGGACGGCTGGATGGGAACGATCGATGAAAACGATTCAACCCAAGGCGCCTGGACCGTAGGGCCGAGACTCAGGGTGCGTCAAGGGGGTGGAAACGATGTGGGTATATCCCGTGCACACCCCCTTGACGGCCGCATAGGGCGCGGCTAGCTTCCCGGAATCCGGCATTGAAACATTTCATTTGTTGCCCCTGCGTACGCGTCAGGAGACTCCGTGAGCCAGCCTGCTTCGACCGGTGTGCCGGTCCTCGCCCTCGAGGGGGTGAACAAATCCTTCGGCGCCGTACGGGCCCTTCGGGACGTCTCGCTCGAGCTCTTCGCCGGTGAGGCCCATGCCCTGGCCGGTGAGAACGGGGCGGGCAAGTCGACGCTCATCAAGACCCTCGCCGGGGTGCACCGGCCCGACTCCGGCCGGGTGCTGCTGGACGGCGGGCCGGTGGTCTTCCACGGCCCCGCCGACGCCCGTGACGTCGGCATCGCCGTCATCTACCAGGAGCCGACGCTCTTCCCCGATCTGTCCATCGCCGAGAACATCTTCATGGGCCGTCAGCCCCTCCGGGCCCTCGGCCGGATCGACCACAAGGCCGTACGGACCTCCACCGCCGCCCTGATGACACGGCTCGGCGTCGAACTCGACCCGGACCGGCCCGCCAGGGGCCTGTCCATCGCCGACCAGCAGATCGTCGAGATCGCCAAGGCGCTCTCCTTCGACGCCCGGGTGCTGATCATGGATGAGCCGACGGCGGCGCTCACCGGGAGCGAGACCGCCCGGCTCTTCTCGGTCGTCGAGTCGCTGCGCGCCGAGGGCGCCGCCGTGCTGTTCATCTCGCACCGCCTGGAGGAGATCTTCGAGCTCTGCCAGCGGGTCACCACCCTGCGGGACGGCCGGTGGGTGGCCTCCGAGCCGCTGGCCGGACTCACCCAGGACGCCCTGGTCCGCCGCATGGTGGGCCGGGACCTGGCCGAGCTCTACCCCAAGCAGGACAGCCGGGTCGGCGAGACCGCGCTGTCGGTGCGCCGGCTGACCCGTGAGGGCGTCTTCCGGGACGTCTCCTTCGAGGTGCGGCGCGGTGAGATCGTCGCGCTCGCCGGGCTGGTCGGCGCCGGGCGCACCGAGGTCGCCCAGGCCGTCTTCGGCGTGGACCGGGCGGACGCGGGCGAGGTGCGGGTCGACGGGGCGGTGCTGCGGCCCGGTTCGCCGACCGCCGCCATGGACGCCGGGCTCGCGCTCGTCCCCGAGGACCGGCGCCAGCGGGGCCTGGTGATGGAGATGTCCATCGAGCGGAACATCGGGCTGACCGGCCTGGACCGGCTGGGCCGCGCGGGGCTGGTGCAACGGGCGCTGGAGCGCGGCCGCGCGGCCGACTGGGCGGTCCGGCTCCGGCTGAAGTACGGCAGCCTCACCGACCACGTCGGGGTGCTCTCCGGCGGCAATCAGCAGAAGGTCGTGCTCGCCAAGTGGCTGGCCACCGAGCCCACGGTGCTCATCGTCGACGAGCCCACGCGCGGGATCGACGTGGGCACCAAGGCCGAGGTGCACCGGCTGCTGTCGTCGCTGGCCGCCGACGGCCTCGCGGTGCTGATGATCTCCTCCGATCTGCCCGAGGTGCTGGGCATGGCCGACCGGGTCCTGGTGATGCACGAGGGCCGGCTGGTGGCCGAGATCCCGCGCGCCGAGGCCACCGAGGAGTCCGTGATGGCCGCCGCGACCGGGCTCACGGGTGGCGCCGAAGGCGCCGGTGTCACGAGCGCCACCGCAGAAGGGACCCGCACGTGAGCGTGACCATCGAGAAACCCGACAAATCCGCCGCCGCGCCGGAGTCGGCACGCTCGGCGCGCTCGCTCGTCGACGCCGTCTTCCGCGCGCGGGAGATCAGCATCGCCGGGGCCCTGGTGCTGCTGGTGCTGTTCACCTGGATCGCCGAACCGCGCTTCCTCGACGACCAGGGAATCAAGGACCTGCTGCTCAACGCCGCCATCCTGGTGCTGCTCGCGGTCGGGCAGTCGGTCGTGGTCATCACCCGTAACATCGATCTGTCGGTCGGCTCCGTGGTGGGTCTGTCCGCCTTCGCCTGCGGGAAGTTCGTCTCCGGCACCGACCACGGGGTGCTGACGGTCTTGGCTCTGGGCCTCCTCGTCGGCGCGGGCTGCGGCATCGTCAGCGGTGCGCTGGTGAGCTTCGGACGGGTGCCCGCGCTGGTGGTGACCCTCGGGATGCTCTACATCATCCAGGGCGTCGACTACTGGTGGGCGCAAGGGGAGCAGATCAACGCCGCCGACGTGCCGCAGTCCGTGCTGGACCTCGGCAGCGGCAGCGTGCTGGGCATCCCGTATCTCCCGCTGATCGCCTTCGTGGTGCTCGCCGGGACCGCGTACGTCCTGCGCACCTACCGCGGCGGCCGTGAGCTGTACGCCATCGGCTCCAGCCCGGAGGCCGCCCGGCTGGCCGGGGTGCCGATCCGGCGGCGGGTGCTGGCCGCGTATCTGTTCTCCGGCGCCGTCTCGGGCTTCGCGGGCGCGCTGTGGCTGGCCCGGTTCGGCACCGTCGTCGCCGACAACGCCCACGGCTGGGAACTCACCGTGGTCAGCGCGGTGGTGGTCGGTGGCGTCGCCATCGTCGGCGGCACCGGCACGGTGTGGGGCGCGGCGCTGGGCGCGCTGCTGCTCACCACCATCGGCAGCGCCCTGGCCGTGCTGAAGGTCGACTCCTTCTGGCAGGACGCCATCGCGGGTGCGCTGCTGCTGGCGGCCATCAGCGTGGACCGGATCGTACGGGTGCGCATGACCCGCGCGCTGAGGAAGAGGAGCGCACGATGAAGCTCAGGTGGGACACCGCCGTCGGGGTGCTGCTGGTGGCCGTCTTCCTCACCGGCCTCGGCACCACGGACGGCTTCGCCGGCCGCGACAACCTCGCCTTCGCCTTCAACGACATCGCCGAGGTGGCGCTGATGGCGCTGCCGATGACGCTGCTGGTGGTGGCCGGGCAGGTGGATCTGTCGGTGGCCTCGATGCTCGGCCTGTCCAGCGCGCTCACCGGCCAACTGTGGGACGCGGGCTGGGCGTTCGAGACGATCGTGCCGATCGTGCTGCTGGTCGGAGTGGCCGGCGGGCTGCTCAACGGCTGGCTGGTCACCCGGGTCGGGCTGCCCTCGCTGGCCGTCACCATCGGGACCCTCGCGCTCTACCGGGGGCTGGCCTCGGTGGTGCTCGGATCCAACGCCATCACCGACTTCCCCGAGACGTACGCCAAGTGGGCCGTGGACACCACCACCGTGCCCGGCACCTTCCTCACCTATCCGGTGACGCTGTTCATCGTGCTGGCCGCCGTCGCCGCCGTGGTGCTGCACGCCACGGGCGTCGGCCGGTCGCTGTTCGCCATCGGCGCCCAGGAGGACGCCGCCTACTTCGCGGGCATCCGCGTCAAACGCGTCAAGCTGCTGCTGTTCGTGGTCAGCGGGCTGATCTCGGCCTTCGCGGGGATCGTGTTCACCCTGCGGTACGGCAGCGCGCGGGCCGACAACGGCCAGGGCTTCGAGATGCTCGTCATCGCCTCCGTCCTGCTGGGCGGGGTCGACTTCGACGGCGGCAAGGGCACGCTGTTCGGCGCCGTCGCCGGGGTGCTGCTCATCGGCGTCCTGAAGAACCTGCTGACCCTCAACGACGTGGCCAACGAGGTCCAGGTGATCGTCACCGGGCTGCTGCTGGTGGCCTCCGTCCTCGCCCCCCGTCTGATCACCACCGTGAGCGCCTGGCGTCACCGGCGCGCCGCCGCCTCGACCAGCTGATCCACCCACGCACCGCGAAAGGTCTCCCACATGAACAGCTCTTCCGCGCGCCGCCGCGCCGTCGCCACCGCCGCCGCGGTCTGTGCCCTGGCCGTGGCTCTGGCCGGCTGCGGCGGCACCACCAAGAAGGACAACGACAACAGCGGCCCCGCCAAGACCGATGCCAAGGCCGACCCCGGTGCCCCCCTGAAGAAGGGCCTCAAGCTGGCCTTCCTGCCCAAGCAGATCAACAACCCCTACGAGAAGCTCATCGACAAGGCGGGGATCACGGCCGCCGGAGAGTTCGGCGGCAAGGGCAAGGAGGTCGGCCCGTCCGACGCCAGCGCCTCCTCCCAGGTGTCGTACATCAACACCCTGGTCCAGCAGCGCCAGGACGCCATCCTGATCGCGGCCAACGACCCCAACGCGGTGTGCGGCCCGCTCAAGCAGGCCATGAAGAAGGACATCAAGGTGGTGGCGTACGACTCCGACACCGCCCCGGCCTGCCGCCAGCTCTTCATCAACCAGGCCAGCTCCGAGGAGATCGGCCGCAGCCAGGTGCGGCACCTGGCCAAACAACTCGACTACAAGGGTCAGATCGCGATCCTCTCCGCCACCCAGAACGCCACCAACCAGAACACCTGGATCCGCTTCATGAAGGACGAGCTGAGCAAGCCCGCCTACAAGAACATGAAGCTGGTCAAGACGGTGTACGGGGACGACGACGACCAGAAGTCCTTCCAGGAGACCCAGGGCCTGCTCAAGGCGTACCCCAAGCTCAAGGGCATCATCGCGCCCACCACGGTCGGCATCGCCGCGGCCGCCCGCTACATCAGCGGCTCCTCGTACCACAAGGTGGTGCTGAACGGTCTCGGCACGCCCAACCAGATGCGCAAGTACGTCAAGGACGGCACCGTCGAGCAGTTCGCGCTCTGGGACCCCAAGAAGCTCGGCTACCTCGGTTCGTACGCGGCGGCCGCGCTCGCCTCCGGGCAGATCACCGGGGCCGAGGGCGAGAAGTTCAAGGCCGGGACGCTGGGCGAGTACACGGTCGGCAAGGACGGCGAGGTCATCCTCGGGCCGCCCACCGTCTTCGACAAGTCCAACATCGACAAGTACCACTTCTGAGGCGGTCGGCGATGCGGCGGGTGTGCTTTCTGCTGAAGGTCCGCCAGGACCGGATCGAGGAGTACCGCGAGCGGCACGCGGCCGTGTGGCCCGAGATGCGGGCGGCGCTCTCGGAGACCGGCTGGCACAACTACTCGCTCTTCCTGCGCGAGGACGGGCTGCTCGTGGGCTATCTGGAGACCGAGGACTTCGAGGCGGCCCAGGCCGCGATGGCCGCCACCGAGGTCAACGCCCGCTGGCAGGCCGAGATGGCGCCCTTCTTCGAGGCGCTCGACGGAGCGAAACCGGACGAGGCGATGAGGCCGCTGACGGAGGTCTTCCACCTCGCGTAGGCGCGGGACGCGGCGGAGCGGATGGCCCCCGGCCGGAGGCCGGGGCCCCCGGTCCTGCCGGGCCTAAGCAGGTCGAGCGCCCCGAAGGGGCGCGGGGAACTGCGCGACCAGCCACGACGGCGCCGCAGTCGGCCGACCACGCATGGCGACACTTCCAGTGGAGCGCTGAGCGCGGCCTCCGGCCTCGTCCGGCCCCAGGGGCCGGGGTGTCCCCCGGAATTCACGGGGTCCAGGGGCGGAGCCCTTGGTTCGGGAAGGGGCGGGGCGGGGACAGAAAGCTCGCTCCGCCCCCCCCACAAGCGCACCAGGAAAGGAACGGACATGAGACCACTGCCCATCGCCGTCCTGGCCACCGCCCTGCTAGCCGCCGCACCCCCGGGCGCGGGCGCGAACGCGGACACGAGCACAGGCGCGGGCTCCGCCGCCGCTCCCGGCCCGGCCGTGCGTCAGCTCGCCGACACCCAACTCGACGCCAAGGCCCTCTACTTCGTGTCGTACGACGGCCTGGTCAACAACAACGCCTTCCAGAAGAACGGACTGCTCACCTACAAGGGCTATCAGTACGCCGTCTGGTACACCGCCGACCGCAGCGCGGTCATCGGCCGCCGCGCCCTCACCCAGCCGAACTGGCAGACCGTCACCCTGCCGCACCGGCTCACCGCCGACGACTCCCACAACGTCATCTCCATGGGGATCTCGCGGACCGACGGCCGGCTGCACCTGAACATGGACTCCCACAGCAGCGGCTTCTTCTATGTGAAGTCGGTGGCCGGGCTGGTGGACGACCCCGCCGGACACCCCTGGACCACCGGCCAGTTCGGCGCCGTCCAGACCACCCTCGACGGCCTCGCGCTCACCTCCCAGTTCACCTACCCCCAGTTCATCGCCACCCCCGAGGGCCGACTTCAGCTCAGCTACCGCGTCGGCGTCTCCGGCAACGGCCGCAACGCGCTCGCCGAGTACGACGGCACCCAGTGGCGGGCCCTCGGCGAGTGGTCCTCCGCCACCGGCACCTACAGCAGCGAGCACGGCTCCAGCACCGCCCGCAACATGTACCTGCACGGCATCGACTACGGGCCCGACGGCCGGCTGCACGCCTTCTACACCTGGCGCGAGCAGAGCAACGCGGTGATGTGCGCGAGCGGCGGTCTCACCAACCACGACACCGGCTACGTCTACAGCTCCGACCGCGGCCGCACCTGGCGCACCGCGGCGGGCGCCGTCGTCGGCACCACCGGTGGCTCCGACACGGTGGCGGTCGGCGACGCCGGAACGGTGGTCGACCCCCTGGGCCCCGACCACTCGCTGATGAACCAGGAGAGCCAGGCCACCGACTCCACCGGAGCGCCCCACGCCCTGATCAGCTATGTCCCCGGCCGCTTCGGACAGTGCACCACCGACTACGTGGCCGACCGGACGAAAAACGGCCGCACCTTCCACGTCTTCAAGGACACGGCAGGCACCTGGAAGAAGACCGAGATCCCGGTGGCCCCCGGCTCCACCCAGCGCAGCCACCTGGTCTTCGACGCTTACGACAACGCCTACGCCGTGATGCCGTACGGCCGGATCGTGGCCGCGTCCAAGTCCTCGGGCTGGACGGACTGGAAGACCCTCTACGACGGCGGCGGGCTGAACGCCTTCGGCGAGGTCGTCGTGGACGACACCCGGCTCGCCCAGGACGGCGTCCTGTCGTTTCTGTACCAGCGGAAGTCCAGCGGCACCACACCCTCCGCCCTCCGCGTCGTCGACTTCGCCCTCCCCTCCTGACGATGGCACCAGGCGTGGGCATCAAGCAGGTGGCGCGCGAGGCCGGGGTCTCGGTCGGCACGGTCTCCAACGTCATCAACCGCCCGGAGTCGGTGTCCGAGGGGACCCGGGCCCGGGTGCTGTCCACCATCGAGCGCCTGGGTTACGTACGCCAGGAGTCCGCGCGCCAGTTGCGGGCCGGCCACAGCCGGATCATCGCGCTGCTGGTGCTGGACATGGCCAACCCGTTCTTCGTGGACGTCGCGCGGGGCGCGGAGCGTGCGGCGCGGGAGGCGGGTCTTGGGGTGATGGTGTGCAACAGCGCGCAGAGTCCGGAGGAGGAGGCCGACTACCTCGGGCTCTTCGCCGAGCAGCGGGTGCGCGGGGTGCTGATGACCCCGGCCGATATGACCGGGCGCAACCTCGCCTCCTTCCGGCGGCAGCCCATCCCCTTCGTCCTCGTCGACCGCGTGCTGCCCAGCGCCGAGGGGTGTTCGGTGTCGGTCGACGACGTCACCGGCGGTGAGCTCGCCGCCCGCCACCTCCTGGGCCTCGGCCATCGCGCCCTCGCCTATGTGAGCGGGCCGATGCGGCTGGCCCAGTGCCGCGACCGCCGCGAGGGCGCGCTGCGCGCCCTGCGCGAGCGGGGGCTCGGCGAGTCCGCGCTGCGCCATGTCGAGGTGGACCGGCTGGACGTGGCGTCCGGCCGGGACGCGGGGGCCCGGCTGCTGGGCATGTCCCCGCGCCCGACGGCGGTGTTCTGCGCCAATGACCTGCTGGCCCTCGGGGTGCTGCAGTCGCTGTACGGGGCCGGGGTGTCGGTGCCGGGGGAGGTGGCGCTGGTGGGGTACGACGACATCGAGTTCGCGGCGGCGGCCGCGGTGCCGCTGACGTCGGTGCGCCAGCCGGCGTTCCGGATGGGGCGTACGGCGGCCGAGCTGCTGATCGAGGAGACGGGGGAGCGGGCCGGGGACCACCGCCACCAGCGGATCGTCCTCCAGCCCGAGCTCGTCGTCCGCGGATCGAGCCTGGTGCGCTCCCGGGGCTGAGCCGGGGCCCGCGGCGGCCCGGTCCTGCCCGACCGGTCGAACAGCGCACTACGATGTTCCCGCGACCGCGGTGGGTCGCGGGAAGGCGGAGGCCCGGGTCGTGGGACGCATGGTGGGGATCAAGGACGTCGCGCGGCAGGCGGGAGTGTCGGTCGGCACCGTCTCGAACGTGATCAACCGGCCCGAGATGGTCGCCGAGGCCACGCGCGACCGGGTGCAGGCCGTGATCGAGCGCCTGGGCTACGTACGCCAGGAGTCCGCGCGCCAGCTGCGCGCCGGGCGCAGCCGGATCATCTCGCTGCTGGTGCTGGACATGGCGAACCCGTTCTTCGTGGACGTGGCGAGCGGTGCGGAGCGTGCGGCGCGGGAGGCGGGTCTTGGGGTGATGGTGTGCAACAGCGCGCAGAGTCCGGAGGAGGAGGCCGACTACCTCGGGCTCTTCGCCGAGCACCGGGTGCGCGGGGTGCTCGTCACCCCGGCCGATGTCACCGGCGCCAACCTGGAGGGCTTCCGGCGCCACGACATCCCGTTCGTCTTCGTGGACCGCGAGGTGCCCAGCGCCGACGGCTGCTCGGTGTCGGTCGACGACATCGAGGGCGGTGCGCTCGCCGGCCGCCATCTGATCGCCCAGGGCCACCGCTCCGTGGTCTACGTCAGCGGCCCGATGCTGCTCCCGCAGTGCCAGGACCGGTACACCGGGCTGCGGGGCGCGTTCGCGGAGGAGGGGCTGCCGGAGGAGGCGATGGTGCACATCGAGGCCGAGCGGCTGGACGTGGCCTCGGGCCGCGACGCGGGCGCCCGGCTGCTGGGGATCTCACCCCGGCCGACGGCGGTGTTCTGCGCCAACGACCTGCTGGCGCTGGGGGTGCTGCAGGCCCTCTTCGCGGCCGGGGTGTCGGTGCCGGGGGAGGTGGCGCTGGTGGGGTACGACGACATCGAGTTCGCGGCGGCGGCCGCGGTGCCGCTGACGTCGGTGCGCCAGCCGGCGTTCCGGATGGGGCGTACGGCGGCCGAGCTGCTGATCGAGGAGACCGGCGACGAGGCCGCCACCCACCAGCACCGGCGGATCGTGCTCCAGCCGGAGCTGGTGGTGCGGGACTCGACGTTCGCGTCCAGAGCGGGCGCTGGCTGACCCAGACGATGACGGCCACGCCACTCACACGGAACTGCCGTCAGCCGGCGGAGAAGTAATGGCCGTTGTCCAAATCGGCGAGCAGGCGCGCGGGGTGGACGAGACGCTCGAGCATGTCGCGGCCGGCCGGGGCATCTCGTTCCTGGCCCGTTCGGCGACGGTGTTCTACTCACATCCGGACATCAGTTACGTGCCCGTCCCGGATCTGGCGTCCGACCAGGTGTGCCTCGCGGTGGCGGCATCGCACACCTCGCCGGTGGTCGACGACTTCTTCACCGCGGCTCAGGCGGCGGCCGAGATCACGGCAGAATGTGGGAACTATGAAATGTGGCAGCTTGGAGGCGGTGCCGTTTCAAAGCACGATTGAGCGGCTCGGCTGACAACAGCAGCGCCAACAGAGGGTGCGCGGTGGTGCGCGACTCAAACGGAGCTGCACCCATCGGGAAGGGCCCCGGCCCCGAGCCGGGGCCCTTTCTGACGCCGGGGCCCTTCCCGACGCACGGGGCCCGGTCAGACCGGGGGCTTGACCGTGACGACGGGGACGGGGCTCTCCAGCAGCAGCCGCTGGCTCACACTGCCCAGCAGCGCCTTGCCCACCGGCGATCGCCGGCGGAGGCCGATGACGAGCCGGTCGACGTCCGGCCGGGCCTCGATCTCGTCCAGAACGGCGTCGACCGGGTCGCGGTCACCGGGACCGCTGCGTTCGACGACCGTGGTGTCCAGGTCTTCGGGCACCCCGGAGCGGTCCAGCGCCGACAGACGCAGATTGACCAGTACCAGATCGGTGCCCAGCAGCCGGGCCTCGGCGATTCCCGCGGCCAGCGCGTGGTCTCCCTCGCGGCCCTCGGCGATGGCGGTGATGACGGTCATGGTGGGTGGGCCCTTCTCTCGGGGCAGGGCGGGTCAGGAGTAGCGGGCGCGGAAGTCGTCTTCCAGCTCTTCCAGCGAGCGGCCCTTGGTCTCGGGAACACAGGTCGCGATGAAGACGATGGCCAGCACGCCGAAGGCGGCGAAGGCGAGGAAGGTGTTCGAGATTCCCATCGCCTTCACGACGGGCGGGAAGCCGAGCGCGACCAGGGCGTTCGCCATCCACAGCACGAAGATGCTGATCCCGATGGCCAGACTGCGGATCTTCAGCGGGAACATCTCGGAGAGGATCAGCCAGACCAGCGGACCGATGGTGGCCTGCATGGAGAAGACGAAGAGCACGACGAACACGAGGATGAACCACGCCTTGGCACCGCCCTCGGGCATCAGCATCGCGGAGAGCCCGACGAGCAGGTGGAAGGTGGTGGTCAGGGCGAACCCGCCGAGCAGCATGGTGCGTCGCTTGAGCTTGTTGATGACCGACACGCCCACCGCGATGCCGATGACGCTGAAGGCGCCGTTGAGGGTGTTCGCGATGATGGCGGAGTCGCCCGAGAACCCGGCGTCCCCGAGCAACTGCGTACCGTAGTACATGACGGAGTTGATGCCGGTGAACTGCTGGCAGATGCCGAGGCCCGCCCCGATCAGGATGAGCAGGCGCACCCATCGCACCCCGAGGTCCACCCGGCCCGCGGTCTTGGCGACCCGCTCCTCCTCGGCGAGCCGGTGGACCTCGGCCATTTCCGCTCGGGCCCGCTCGGGGGTGCGAACCTGGGACAGCACCGCGAGCGCCTCCTCGTCGCGGCCCTGGGAGACCAGCCAGCGCGGGCTCTCCGGCAGCCGCAGCATGCCGAGGAACAGCCCGATCGCCGGTAGGACGGCGACCAGGAGCATGAGCCGCCAGATGCCGTCCGTCTCGCCCCAGAGGTTGAAGATGACCGCGTTGATGACGAACGCGGCGAACTGGCCGGTCACGATCATCACCTCGTTGCGGGTGACGATGGAGCCGCGGCGTTCGACCGGGGCGATCTCGGCCAGGTAGACCGGGACCGTCGCCGAGGCACCGCCCACGGCGAGGCCGAGGATGAACCGGAAGAGGGCGAGGACCTGCCAGCTCGGTGACAGGACGCAGCCCAGGGTGCCGAGCATGAACACCAGGGACAGCAGCAGGATGTTGTGGCGGCGGCCGTGCCGGTCGGACAGGACCCCGCCGATCATGGCGCCGAAGGCGGCTCCGAAGACGAGGTTGCTGACGACGATTCCCTCGGTGAACGCGGTCAGCCCGAGGTCGGCGGTGAGCGGGTCGAGGGCACCGTTGACGACGCCGGTGTCATAGCCGAACAGCAGTCCGCCGAAGGTCACGATGACGGCGACCAGTCCGAGCCGTCGGGAATGGGGGCCTTTGGTGTCCGCGGGCAGTTCGATGGATGTCGGGTGGGCAGGGGTTCCGGTCATGGCTGGTGCTCCCCGACGCTGTCGGTCGTCAGGCCGATGTTCATCGTCGTGTCTCCTCGTGGAGGCGGCGGAAGGTGTGGTGGCGCCCCGACAGGTGCGGTTGTTTCCCGGTGTCGAGTGAGTGGCCGCCCAGCCAGCCACGATCGTGCGGCTGCGGAGAGCCTTTGTCTGTTTGTCAGTACAACTAGTACGTACAAGTGCTACGTACTATGGGAGCGGCGTGTGACGCATGTCAAGACATGAAGCGCGAGGAGGCAGGGATGGGGGATCCAGGGGGCACCGGCCCCTCGGGCGGGCCGGGAACCTCGGCGGGGCGCCTCAAACGACCGACCATGTCCGATGTCGCCGCGCGCGTCGGTGTCTCGCAGGCCCTGGTGTCACTGGTGTTCCGCAACCAGCCCGGCGCGAGCGCCGAGACGCGCCGGCGGGTGTTCCGGGCGGCCGAGGAACTCGGCTACCGCCCCGACACCGCCGCCCAGCTTCTGCGGCGCACCCGGAGCCGGCAGTTGGGCGTGCTGTTCACCATGCGCCATCCGTACGACGTGGGCATCGTCGAGGCCCTCTACCCCGCAGCCCAGAAGCACGGCTACACCCTCGTGCTCAATGCCATGGTCGCCACCCGCGGCGAGCGTCAGGCGATGGAGGAGCTGCTCGGACTGCGCAGTGAAGCCGTCATCACCATTGGCGCGACGTCCAGTTGGCAGCACCTGACCACGGGCGTCGGCCGGACCCCCATCGTGGAGATCAACCCGCGCACCAGGGCCGCCGGTGTGGACGTCGTACGGACCGCGGAGCACAAGGGGATACGCCAGGCCGTCGACCACCTCGTGGCACTGGGACACCGCGCCATCGCGCACATCGACGGCGGCGCCATGCCCGGCGCCGCCGAGAGGCGACGCGGCTACCGCGCCGCCATGCGCCGCCACGGACTCGCCGACCACATCCGGGTCCACCCCGGCGACTACACCGAGGAATCCGGCGCCCGCGCGGCCCGGGACCTGCTCGCGCGACCCGAACCGCCCACGGCGGTCATCGCCGGGAACGACCGCTGTGCGCACGGTCTGCTCGGCACGTTGCTGCGCGCGGGCGTCCGGGTGCCCGAGGACGTGTCCATCGTCGGCTACGACGACAGCCAACTCGCCCGGCTGTCCTTCATCGACCTGACCTCCGTACGGCAGGAGGCCGCCGAGGCGGCCGAACTCGCCGTCCGGGCGGCCGCCGAACGGCTCGACGAGGGGCGCACCGCCGACCGGGACATCGTCCTCGACCCCACCCTCGTGGTCCGGGGGAGCACCGGCCCGCCCCGCACCCGGTCAACGCCCGACGGCCACCTTCTCCGGTGACCGCTGGTCGACCGGCGGCGCCGGGCGCCGGTCGGCGTCCAGCAGTGCCTGGATCTCGTGTACGGCCGCACGGCCCGCCCGGTTGGCGCCGACCGTGCTGGCCGACGGCCCGTAGCCGACCAGATGCACCCGCGGATCACGGACCGCCCGGGTCCCCTCGACGGCGATTCCGCCACCCCGCTCACGCAGCCGCAGCGGGGCGAGATGGTCGATCGCGGCGCGGAAGCCGGTGGCCCAGAGGATCGTGTCCGCCTCGACATGACGTCCATCCGCCCAGGCCACCCCGTCCGGGGTGATCCGCTCGAACATCGGCAGCCGGTCGAGGATCCCCCTCTCCCGGGCACGCAGCATCGGCTCCGTCAGGGGCAGCCCGGTCACGGACACCACGCTCTGCGGCGGCAGCCCCCGCCGCACCCGCTCCTCGACCAGCGCCACCGCCGCCCGCCCCTGCACCTCGCCGAACGGCCCCTCGCGGAACACCGGCGGGCGCCGGGTCACCCAGGTGGTCCCGGCCGCCACCTCCGCTATCTCCAGTAGGTGCTGCACCCCGGAGGCACCGCCCCCGACGACGATCACCCGCCGCCCCGCGAACGCCTCGGGCCCGGGGTACTGCGCGGTGTGCAGTTGCCGCCCCCGGAAGGTCTCCTGCCCGGGGTAGCGGGGCCAGAACGGCCGGTCCCAGGTCCCGGTCGCGTTGATCAGCGCCCGCGCGGACCACGTCCCGGCCGAGGTCTCGACCAGCAGCCGGCCGTCGTCCCCGTCCCGTACGGCGTCGACGTGCACAGGGCGGACAACCCGCAGCTCGAAGGCGCGCTCGTAGCGTGCGAAGTAGGCCGGGATCACCTCGGACGAGGGTCGCTCGGGATCGGCGTCGTCGCTGGTCAGCCGCATGCCGGGCAGGTCGTACATCCCGTGCACCTTGCCGTACGTCAGCGAGGGCCACCGGAACTGCCACGCCCCGCCGGGCGCGGGCGCGTGGTCGAGCACCACGAAGTCCGTCCCGGGCTCGTACCCGGCCCGCCGCAGGTGGTAGGCCCCGGACAACCCCGCCTGCCCGGCACCGATGACCACGACGTCCACGCTGTTGTTCATGCTTCTACTAACTCTGCTCGGGTGCGGTCTCTTCCCGGTCCTCCAGCCGCCGCCCCCGGCTCTCCGCCACCCGCAGCGCGTCATGCAGCGCCTCGGCGAGCCGATGCCCCACGAAGCGGAGCTCACGGGCGCTGGCCCGGTGGTCCCGGAGCAGTGGTCGCGCGTGTCCAAGAAGGTCGGCCCCGGTGCGAAGCTGTACGGCCTCCATCTCGTCGGCCAGCCGGGAGAGGTAACTGGTGCCGGTGTCGTCGGTGACGAGGAAGCAGGGCTGCCCGTTCTGTCCGGGCCAGGGCAGCAGACGGGGGCGTGATGAAGGCATGAGGGCTCCGTGGCGTTCCGAGGTTCGGCTACCGCGAGTGATGGGGCGGTGGCGGAAACAGCTTCACGGCCGTAAGAGTTGCTGTGCAAGAGCGATTGAATTTCTCGCTTGAGATGGCATATGTGACCGAGTGGGCTGTTGTCAGAACAAAGCGGGTTTCCGGTGCCAGACTCGGAACTCGCACCACGGCATGGCAGGCTCAACCCACCGGGAGGCATACTCGTGGCAGCACCAACAGGACCCACAGTGCGTCGCATGCAACTCGGCTGGGAGCTCAAGCGGTTGAGAGACAAGGCCGGATTCACCCTGGCGGAGGCGGTGGACGGATTGACGTTCTCCCCTTCGAAGCTCCATCGCGTGGAGAACGGGCTGACCGGTCTCAAGACCACTGCGGAGCTGCGGACTCTGCTGGACCGCTACGGAGTCGAGGAAGAGGACGACGTGGATTTCCTGGTGGAGATCCACCGGGACTCGCTCAACCGGGGCTGGTGGTCGCTCTATCGCAGCGTCCTGCCGTCCGGCATGGGGATGTACATCGGGCTGGAGAGCGGCGCTCGAAGCATCCGGGCCTGGCAACCGAACGTGGTCCTCGGGTTGTTGCAGACCGAGCGATACGCCCGTGAGTTGTTTCAGGCGGCGAAGTCCATCGAGGAGACGACGACTGAGTTCGTCGAGCGACACATCCAGATCCGTATGGAACGTAAGAGGGCCCTGACTCGCAGGGAGGGCCCGCTGGAGCTCTGGGCCATCCAGGACGAAGCCTCGCTGCGCCGGGTGGTCGGGAACCCGGACGTGATGCGCGAGCAGTACGAGGAGATCATCAGGGTCGCTCAACTCGACAACGTGACTGTTCAGATCCTCCCGATGTCCACGCCCACTTACCGTCCAGGTTCCAACTTCACCCTCCTGGAGTTCGGTTCCCCGTTGCCGACGGTCGTGCAATCTGATGTCGCCGATGGGTCCGACATCAGCGACAAAGACACCACGATCTGGTCCTTCTCTCGCAGGTTCGAGGGCTTGCGCGCAGCGGCTCTCGCTCCTGGTGAGACACCAGCATTCCTACAACGACTAGCACGAGAGGTCTGACATGACCCACCGCATAGCGTCCGACACCGCGCCGGAACGCGCATGGTTCAAGTCCTCCTACAGTGAGGCGAACGGCACCGCGTGCGTGGAGATCGCTCACCTGCCCCACACCGCCCAGGTCGGCATCCGCGACTCCAAGGACAAGGGCGGCCCCGCCCTGGTCGTTCCAGCGCGGGCCTGGGCGGATTTCGTGGCCGCCGTTCGAAGGGCCTGATGGCTGCGCGGGCGGGTGCGCGAAAACCGTTCGCGGAACGCACCCGCCCCCAACTACCGTGTCCCGACGTGGACATTGACGATCCCAAGGACGTGGTCAGGCGCGGTTACGACGCGCTCTCCCGCCACTACGAGCAGTCCTACGCCACCGAAACCAAGTACCAGCCCTGGCTCGGCGCCCTTCAGGAGCGCATCCCGGCCACCGCCACCGTGCTGGACCTGGGGTGCGGCCATGGCGTACCGGTCGCCCGCGTGCTGGCCTCCGCGGGACACCGGGTGACCGGTGTCGACATCAGCGGGGTGCAGATCAGCCGGGCGCGGGAACTCGTGCCGGAGGCCGAGTTCCGCCAGGCCGATGCCACGGAAGTGGAGTTCCCGGCGGCCTCCTTCGACGCCGTGGTCTCCCTCTACGCCCTGATCCACATCCCCCTGGCCGAACAACCTCCGCTCCTCGCCAGGATCGCCACCTGGCTCCGGCCCGGCGGCTGGTTCCTGGCCACCACCGGGCACACCGCCTGGACCGGCACCGATGACAACTGGCTCGGCGGTGGCGCCACGATGTGGTGGAGCCACGCCGACGCCGCGACCTACCGGACGTGGCTCACCCAGGCCGGACTGACCGTCGAGGGAGAGGAATTCGCCCCCGAGGGCGACGGCGGCCACGCGCTGTTCTGGGCGCGGCGACCGTGACGTGTCCCGGGATCCCGTCTCAGTCGACGGGGCTGTCCCCATCGGACTTCTGCCAGGCGCAGCTACCGAGCGTGGCCCGGCCCTTCTCGACCAGCGGGTCGGCGATCCGGGCAGGTGGCATGGCGCTGTGGCCCCGGTAGCAGATGACCGTGCGGTCCGTGTGCCCGGCGAGGTCGACGAGGATCTGGTCCCAGTGCCGGTACTGCACATCGTGACCCGTGTCGGCGTAGCTGCGCACGGCCGGGTCGCCGGGCAGGTGCTGCTTCCAGATGTCGATCGTGCTGGGCGGAACGGTCGTGTCCTTCTTCCCGCTGTAGAGGATGACGGGAGCCGTCAGCTTCGACAGATCGGGGCCGGGCCGCTGGCAGTAGAGCTTCTGCTCATGCACCTGGGGTGCCGGGTCGGACTTCTGGCCGCGCTGGTTGTAGGTGCGGGCGCCGTCCTCGAAGGCGGTGTCGGCGAAGCCGGGGATGCGCTTGGTCGGGCTGTCGTCCGGGAGCGCCCACCAGACGCGGGGGTCGGCGATCTGCTTCTCCAGCGACTTCCCCAGCTCCTCGTCGGACATCGAGCAGTAGGGACGCTGGGGGCCGTACGGCGGCAGGGCGGCGGCCAGGTGCAGTGACGACACGCGGTCCGGGGCCAGGGACGCCAGCTCGGCGGCGTAGGGACCGCCGCCCGAGATGGCGATCACACTGACCTTGCGCACCCCGATACGGTCCAGTACCTCAAGCGCGTCCTTCGCGAAGTCCGCCTTCCCCAGGCTCTTGTCGAACTCCGTGTCCCCGAAGCCGTTGCGCTCGACCGATATCAGCCGCAGCCCGAGGGACTCCCGGGTGCTGCGCAGGAAGTCCGTCATATGGGCCACCCGTGCGCTGGTGCCGGTGCCTCCGAGGTAGAGCACCGGCTTTCCGTCCCGGGGGCCGTCCTCGATGTAGTGGGCGGTGCGCCCCGAGCCCAGTTTCAGCGCCCGGACCTCGGGGCCGAGCGAGTCGAAGTCGTCCTGGATGTGGACCCGATGGACATCGGTGGCGCGTGGCTCCCGTGGCGCGGTGGCCGTGGCGGTGGTGCTCACGGCTCCGGAGCCCGTGAGCAGGACGGTGGCGACGGCGGTGGCGGCGATCCCGGTGACGAGCGCTCTGGGCATGTATCTCTCCTGGTCGGAGGGGAAGGCGGGGTGATCGGGCAGGACGAACGCCACCTACCCCCTCTGATCCGGAAGACACCAGGCGGGGGCGACATCTGGGACCGTCTCACCCCGACCAGCGGCGCCGTATCGACGACCTGGACGCCGCGGCCGCCCCGCGCCGGATCCACGTGCCCGTGCTGATCCTCCGCGGCGTGTGCGACTACAAGGATCCGGCCATCGCACGGGAGTATCGAGACACCTTCCCGAACGCCGCCCTGCACACCATCGACGGGGCCGGACATGTCATCGAAGCCGACCGCCCCGCCGCCTACCGTGACGCGGTCACCGCCTTCCTCACCGGCCCGGCCGCCGTTTCGCGTTATAAGCCTGTCGCTCCAATAATCACGGATAACCATCCTGACTATTAGTGGCGACTATTTTCGGACGCCCCGGCGCCGGATCCGGCGGTCCATCCGCGAAATTCAGCCGAATTCACTTCCGGAAGCAACCTCCCGCGTTATCGTGAACATGTCAATTTCCTGTCGTACAGGGCCACGGGCGGCTGTGACATGGAGTGTTCGTTCGGGTCGCACCCGGACTCTTTAACATCGCTTTAACCGTGCTATGTTCGGACTTTATTCGTTCATGGCGCATTTCATTCCTAGGGAATTCCGGGTTTTCGAGGCTGGCATGCTGGTCCTGAAAAGTCGCTCAGGGAGAGGTTGAAGAATGCAGCATTCCTTCATCGCGGAGTTAGCCGCGCCGGGGCGCAAGGTGCCGGTACGGGCATGCGATCCGGAGGCGCACCCGGTGTGGCTGTTCGCCTCGATCGGCGAGTACCCGGTGTACGACGACGTCGCGTACGAAGTGATGATCAAGGACGAGCGCCGGATGAACCGGTATGCCGAAGCCGTCCGGCGCTACGCCCCCGGCCGGACGGTGCTCGACATCGGCACCGGAAAGGACGCGCTATGGGCGCTGGCCGCCGCCCGTGCCGGAGCGCGCCAAGTGTGGGCGGTGGAGGTCATCCCCCAGTCGGCGCGGATCGCCCGGAAGACCATCGAGGAGGCGGGCTTCGCCGACCGGATCACGGTGGTCGAGGGGCTGTCCACCGAGATCGAGCTCCCCGAGCCCGTCGACATGTGTGTCTCGGAGATCATCGGCACGCTCGGCGGCTCCGAGGGCGCGGGCTCGGTGCTGTGGGACGCGCGGAAGCGGCTGGTGAAGCCCGGCGGGATGTTCATCCCGCACCGCAGCGCCACCACCGCCGTCGCGCTGGACCTGGACAGCGCGGGTCGCGGTGAGCCGCCCGGCTTTCCGCCCTTCGTCTTCCGCTATGTGGAGGAGGTGTTCGCCTCGGTGGGCCGCCCCTTTGATCTGCGGGTGGTCCTGGAGGGGCTGCAGGACGATCCGACGGTGCGGGAGCGGTCGTATCTGTCCCGCCCGGTCGAGGTGGAGCCGCTGGAGTTCAACGGCGACCTGGACCCGGAGGGCATCGACGGCGCCGAGCTGACGTTCACACGAGCGGGCACCTTCTCCGGGCTCGCACTGGGCATGCGTCTGTGGGTGGCCGAGGACGATGAGCCGATCGACTCGCTGGTGCAGTCGAGCAGTTGGACCCCGGTGTACGCGCCGCTGTCGGAGGAGGGTCTGCCGGTGCGGCCGGGCGACCGGTTCGAGTTCGACTTCACCACGACGCTGAGCGACGACGGCGTGCACCCCGACTACGCGCTCACCGGCGAGTTGCACCGGGCCGGCGGCCCGACGGTGCCCCTGAGCTGGAGCTCGACCCACCACGCGGACGGCTTCCGTGCGACGCCCTTCTACCGCTCGCTGTTCCCCGGGCCAGAAGGGCCCTGACGCCACGCCATCGTCAGCCGCCCGCCACCTCGGCGGAGGCGACGGCTTCCCGCGTGGCAGCCGCTCGTCCACCGCGATCACTCCGCCGGTGTGGTGTCCGACCAGGTGGAACGTGTCCAGCCCGAGCCCGTCCACCAGGTCCTCGACCCGTCGGCGAACATCTCGACGCTCTGGTCGTGATGGCGGGCCCGCACCTCTGGTCGTACTTTGTACGGAACACCTTGGGGCGCCGTCAAGAGGCGTTCGGCGGGGCAGGCCCCTCGTTCGGAGCGTTCCGTCAGGCGGTACGGGGCGCTGGACGGATACGGGTACGCGAGGTCAGGGTCACCTCACGCGATACGCCGCCACGCACCGCGTTCCGTGTGACGGAACGAAAGTTGGCTCGTGGTGGGCGGCGCGTCTATACCGGAGGCCACATCGGGAGCGCCGGGCCCCGGCCCATGTTCTTCTCCAGGAGGTAGCCCGTGCCGAATGTTCCCGACCACGTCCCGACGGACTCCCTCCCCGGGGTCGTGGTCAAGGCCGCCGACGCGCTCGCGGGCGCGGCCCGCGACGGGATCGCCTGCGCGCCGGTGCGCACGCTCCTGGACGACGGCGACATCGAGGCCGCCTACGCGGTACAGCGGCTCAACCTGCGACGCGAAGAGGCCGCCGGCCGCCGGATCGTCGGCCGGAAGATCGGCTTGACGTCTCCGGCTGTCCAGCGCCAACTCGGCGTGGACCAGCCGGACTTCGGCGCGCTGTTCGCGGACACGGCCGTGCCGGAGGGTGGCGAGGTGCCCGCCGGGCGGCTGCTCCAGCCCAAGGTGGAGGCCGAGGTCGCGCTCGTACTCGGCAGCGATCTGCCACACCGCCACTGCACCGTCGTGGACCTGCTGCGCGCCACCGACTTCGCGCTGCCCGCGCTGGAGATCGTCGACAGTCGGGTGCGGGACTGGGACATCTCCATCGTGGACACCGTCGCCGACAACGCCTCCTGCGGGCTGTACGTCCTCGGCGCCTCCCCGGTGCCACTGTCCGGGCTCAACCTGCGCTCCGTACAGATGACCATGACGCGCAACGGCGAGCTGGCCTCCCACGGGACCGGCGCCGACTGCCTCGGCGGCCCCCTCAACGCGGCCGTCTGGCTGGCCTCGGCCCTCGCCGAGCGGGGCGACCCGCTGCGGGCCGGCGACCTCGTCCTGACCGGGGCACTGGGGCCGATGGTCCCGGCCGCCCCGGGCGATGTGTTCCACGCCCGTATCTCGAACCTGGGCACGGTAGGAGTCGGGTTCGCCGCGGAAGGAGACCACCGGTGAGCAGCGAGACCAACACCCGCACCAAAGTGGCCATCATCGGGTCCGGCAACATCGGCACCGACCTCCTGATCAAGGTGCTGCGGCTCTCCGACACCCTGGAGATCACCGCGATGGCCGGGATCGACCCCGCCTCCGACGGTCTGGCCCGCGCCCGCCGCCTGAAGGTGGCCACCACCCACGAGGGCGTGGACGGGCTGGTGGCGATGGACGAGTTCACCGACGTGGACCTCGTCTTCGACGCCACCTCCGCCGGTGCCCACAAGCGCCACGAGGAGGTGCTGCGCCCCCTCGGCCGCACCCTCGTCGACCTCACCCCGGCCGCCATCGGCCCCTATGTGGTGCCCCCGGTCAACGGCGACGCCCACCTCGACGCGCCCAACGTCAACATGGTCACCTGCGGTGGCCAGGCCACGATCCCGATCGTCGCCGCGGTGGGCGCGGTCGCCCCCGTCCACTACGGGGAGATCGTCGCCTCCATCTCCTCCCGCTCCGCGGGCCCCGGCACCCGCGCGAACATCGACGAGTTCACCGAGACCACCGCCGCCGCCATCGAGCGCGTCGGCGGCGCCGCCCGTGGCAAGGCCATCATCGTCCTCAACCCCGCCGAACCGCCGCTGATCATGCGCGACACCGTGCACTGCCTGGTCTCGGGCTGCGCCACCGAGGAGGTCACCGCCTCCGTCGAGGAGATGGTCGGCCGCGTCCAGGCGTATGTGCCCGGCTACCGCCTCAAGCAGAAGGTGCAGTTCGACCAGGTGGGGGCCGACGACCCGGTGTGCTCCCTGCTGCCCGCCGAGGCCGCGCACACCGACGCGGTGAAGGTCTCGGTCTTCCTCGAGGTCGAGGGAGCCGCCCACTACCTCCCGGCCTACGCCGGAAACCTCGACATCATGACCTCGGCCGCGCTGCGCACCGCGGAGCGCCTGGCCGCACACCGCTCCGGCGAGGAGGCCACACGATGACCACGACCGACGCCGGCGCGACCGCCGACACCCGGCCCGTCCCGCCCGCCCTGTACGTCCAGGACGTGACCCTGCGGGACGGCATGCACGCCATCCGCCACCGCTACACCGTCGAGCAGGCCCGCACCATCGCCGCCGCCCTGGACGCCGCCGGGGTGGCCGCCATCGAAATCGCCCACGGCGACGGCCTGTCCGGCTCCAGCATCACCTACGGAATCGGCGCCCACACCGACTGGGACTGGATCGAGGCCGTCGTCGGAGCCACCGGTGCGGCGATCCCCACCACCCTGCTGCTGCCGGGCATCGGCACGTTGCACGACCTGAAGCAGGCCCACGCGCTCGGCATCCGCTCCGTGCGCATCGCCACCCACTGCACCGAGGCCGACATCTCCGCCCAGCACATCTCCGCCGCCCGCGAGATGGGCATGGACGTGGCCGGGTTCCTGATGATGTCGCACATGGCGGAACCGGCCGAACTCGCCCGCCAGGCAAAGCTGATGGAGTCCTACGGCGCCCACTGTGTGTACGTCACCGACTCCGGCGGCCGGCTCACCATGGACGGTGTCCGCGACCGCTTCCGCGCCTACCGCGATGTGCTCGACCCGGGCACCGAACTCGGCATCCACGCCCACCACAACCTCGCCCTCGGCGTGGCCAACACCGTGGTGGCCGTGGAGAACGGCGTCACCCGCGTCGACGCCTCGCTCGCGGGCCAGGGTGCGGGGGCGGGCAACTGCCCGCTGGAGGCGTTCATCGCCGTCGCCGACCTGATGGGCTGGAAACACGGCTGCGACCTGTTCCCCCTCATGGACGCCGCCGACGACCTCGTACGGCCCCTCCAGGACCGCGAGGTCCGCGTCGACCGCGAGACCCTCACCCTCGGCTACGCGGGCGTGTACTCCAGCTTCCTGCGCCACGCCGAGGCCGCCGCGGTCCGCCACGGGCTGGACACCCGCGCCATCCTGGTCGAGGTCGGCCGCCGCGCGATGGTCGGCGGTCAGGAAGACATGATCACGGATATCGCGCTCGACCTGGCCGCCCGCCCGGACAACACCTCCTGACCGCCGCCCGATCGGCGGGACGCCTGTACGGTGTGGTGTACGACGGCGTCGGTGTCGCCGGTCCCGGGTGGTGTGCGAAGAGGAGAGTCTCAGTGGCGGGTCAGCGGTCGAGTGGGAGGACGCTCACCGCTGAGCGGATCATCGAGGTGGCCACCCGGATCTGCGACGAGGAGGACATCGACGTACTGACCATCCGGCGGCTCGCCGCGGATCTCGGCGTGGGCGCCATGACGCTCTACAGCTACTTCCGCGGCAAGGAGGAGATTCTCGACGGGATCGCCGACTACGTCATGGGGAACTTCCGGCTGCCCACCGCCGAGGAGACCTCGCCCGAGGCGGTCGTACGGGCCCTGGCGCTGGCCTTCCTCGAGATGATGCGGGAGCACCCCAGCATCGTGCGGCTCTTCTCCACCCGGGTGAGCACCGGCCCGCGGTCCATGCGGGGCGCGTTCGAGGCGGTCATCGGGAGGCTGCGCGAGGCGGGTTTCGCGGACCGGGACGCGGTGCGCGTCTACGGCCTGATCGTGCAGTACAGCCTGGGTTTCGCCAGCTATCAGGCGCCCCGTCCGTGGGGGAAGGCCGACCATCCCGAGGCCGAGGAGCTGCGGCGTCGGCGCAGGCACTTCTACGGGACGCTGCCGCGCGAGGACTTCCCCCACATGGTGGAGCTCGCCGAGGAGATGACCACGCTGCCCAGCGACGAGCAGTTCCTCTTCGGGCTCGACTGCCTCATCGACGGCGTACTGCGGCACACCGGCGACTGAGCCTCGCCCCGTCCGTAGCTCCGTATCCCGTCCGTCTCTCGGTTTCCGTACTGCGTGCTGTCAGCAGCCTTGACCTCATACAGCGAACGGTACATAGTACGACCCACTTGCCATCGCTGAGCCGACCTCGCCTCGGCCCGGTGTCCGGCGGTTCTTTCCCCTCCCCGCCCCTTCCCACAACCAGGGGTTTCGCCCCTGGACCCCGGACGCCCTTCGGGCGTGTCCTCAAGCTCCCCCAGCTACCGCTGGGAGGTGCCCCCTGGCGGGCTGAAATCAGCCCCTCCGGCGCTTGAGGAGCGGGGTCTGGGGCGGAGCCCCCACGCGGCGGAGCCGCACATCGTCAGGTGTCGGGAAGGGACGGGGAGGGGGAAGCACCGATATGCGGCTCCGCCGCGTGGCCCGCCGCAGGCGTACGCGTACCGCCGGACACGCCGCAGGCGTCCCGCGGCTTCCCCGTCCCCCATGGACCGTCCCTGAAGGACAAAGGACCCTCATGACAGCAACCGATGTTCGTGAACCCGGCCGGGACCAGGGCACCCGAGCGCTGGTCGCCGGCTGGATCGGCACCACGGTCGAGTACTACGACTTCTCCATCTACGGACTGGCCTCGTCCGTGGTGTTCGCCAAGCTCTTCTTCCCCACCTCGGACCCGGTGACGGGCACGCTGCTCTCGCTGTCGACCTTCGCCATCGGCTTCCTGGCCCGGCCGATCGGCGCGGTGGTGTTCGGCCACTTCGGCGACCGCCTGGGCCGGAAGTCCACGCTGGTGGCCACGTTGGGGCTGATGGGCATCGCCACCTTCGCGGTGGGCCTGCTGCCCACCTACCACCAGGTGGGGATCGCGGCGCCGATCCTGCTGATCGTCGCCAGGCTCGCCCAGGGGTTCTCCGTGGGTGGCGAATACGGCGGGGCGGTCCTGATGACCATCGAACACGCGGAGCGCGGGAAACGTGGCTTCCGGGGTTCGCTGATCAACACCGGAACCTCGGCCGGGCTGCTCCTGGCCAACCTCGTCTTCCTCGGGGTACTCCAACTCCCGGACGACCAGTTGCACTCATGGGGCTGGCGGATTCCGTTCCTGCTGAGCGCGGTGCTCGTCGGCGTGGGTCTGTTCGTGCGGCTCGGCCTCGCGGAGAGCCCCGAGTTCGAAGCGGTCAAGGCGCGGAACGCGGTGGACCGGCTGCCCGTGGTCGAGGTGTTCCGCGAGTGCGGCGGGCGGGTTGTGCTGATGGCCGCCGGGATTCTGAGCGCGGGGGTGGCCTTCACACTGGCGACCGTCTACAGCCTGGAATACGCCCGGACCGGGCTGCACCTGGACAAGGACACCATGATCGCCGTGCTGCTGCCGGCCACGCTCGTCATCATCGTCTGCGTGCCGCTCGCCGGGAAGCTGGCGGACCGGTTCGGAAACCGCACCGTCTTCCTCGCCGGGGCGGCCTCGCTGATCGTGCTGCCGTTCGCCTGGCTCGCGCTGCTCCAGACGCGGCAGTACGGGCTGATGCTGCTGGGCTTCACGCTGCTGTTCATCGGCTACTCCGTCAACTACGGCGTGGTCCCCGCGTACTTCTCGCAGGTCTTCCCGGCGCGGCTGAGGTTCACCGGCATGTCGATCGGCTTC
Source organism: Streptomyces yongxingensis (assembly GCF_055597465.1). Classification (NCBI taxonomy): domain Bacteria; kingdom Bacillati; phylum Actinomycetota; class Actinomycetes; order Kitasatosporales; family Streptomycetaceae; genus Streptomyces; species Streptomyces yongxingensis. Next base: position 2,305,638 of record NZ_CM145717.1, on the reverse strand, counting down.
ACCTTCGGACTGATCGCCGGGAACGCGTTCTCGCCCGACATCGCCACCTATCTGCTGCACACCACCGGCGGGTGGGTGGGCATCGCGGTGTACATGGCGGCGATGTCGGTCGTCTCGGTGGTGGCCGGCCTGTTCCTGCGGGAGGTCGACGACACCACCGAGCCGCCCCGCGGCCCGGCTCCGCACGTGGCCGACAGCGACACCGCGCAGGTGCGCTGACCGCCGTACGACACGCCGTACCAAGCACTCACACCAAGCCCTCAGGAGGAGACCGTGAACGAGCAGAGCGGGATACGCGTCGGCGTCCGCATACCGCCGTGCGACCGGGTGGACCGGCTGGCCGGGACCGCCCGGCGGGCGGAGGAACTGGGCTTCGACCAGGTGTGGTTCCCCGACTCCCAGTTGCTGTGGCGGGATGTGTTCACGGCCCTGACCGCCGCCGCGCTGGGTACGGAACGGATCGGTCTGGGCAGCGCGGTCACCAACCTCGTCACCCGGCACCCGGCCGTCGTCGCCTCGGCCGCGCGCAGCGTCGCCGAGCTGGCCCCCGGCCGGTTCACCCTCGGCCTCGGCGTGGGCAACAGCTCGGTCGGCCCCATCGGCCTGCGCTCCAGTACGGGGGCCGAGTTGCGCGCCGGGATCGCCACGCTGCGGGCGCTGCTCCAGGGGCAGGAGTGGGACTTCCACGGCGTACGGTCCCGGCTCCGGGACCCGGATCCGGACGTACCGCTCCACGTGGCCGCCAGCGGTCCCCGGAACCTGCGGCTCGCCGGGGAGATCGCCGATGGTGTCATCCTGCTCAGCGGTGTCTCGCGGACGACGCTCGCCAGTGCCACCGCCCGGGTGCGGGAGGGCGCCGAGGCCGCGGGGCGCACCGCGGAGGCGATTCCGCTGACGGTCTCGGCGTTCTGCGCGGTGACCGACGACGTGGAGGCCGAAGCCCGGCTGCTCAAGCCGATCTGTGCGTCGATCGCCCAGAACGGCGGCGCGCCCTTCCTCGCCCTGGCCGGGATCGAACTGGACGTCCCGACGCGGGTGGAGGGGGTCTATCCGGACCTCGTACACGCCGAGGACTGGGACGCGGCCGTCGAGATCTGCTCGGCGTGGGTGAGCGACGAGGCGGCCCTGCGTTTCGCCCAGGAGTTCTGCCTCTTCGGAACCGCCAAGGAGATCGCCGAACGGCTCACCGCGCTGCACGCCGACGGGGTGACCGATGTGTTCCTCCAGCACGTCGGTTCCTACGACCCGCCCACCGAGCTGATCGAACGCGTCGGTTCCGCGGTGCTGCCCGCCCTGCGGCCGGACGTCAGCCGGTGAGCGTGCCGGAGCCGGAACCGCCGTCGGCCGCGACGATCAGATTGAGCACGGTGATGTGCTGACCGCAGTTCGGGCACTCGTGGCCGGTGCTGAGCGGGGGCACCGGCACCGGCACCGGCTGCCGGTGGTGCGTCCGGTCCGTGGTGTCCGCGGCGGCCGCGCCACGGCGGTGGGCCCGCCACCACCGGGTCTTGCATCTGGAGCCGCAGAACCTGCGCGTCGGGTTCCTGCTGGTCCAGGTGAACTCGGCGCCGCATTCGGCACACCGCCGGGCTGCGGTGTCCATGTAGCCTCCTCTGTCGGCTCGCGGTGAGACTGATTCCGCATCCATGCGCCCAGTAGATCGGTGCATGGGTTTCGGCACCGTAACGCCCTCGGTTGCTCACGCGTCATGCGCTTCTCGGCCGGTGCGAACCGGCCAGGTGCGATGAAACCTCGCCGAAACCCCCCGCTGTGGAGGATGAGCCCGCCGAAGACGAGGGCAGGTGAGGTGCGCACGATGTCCATCCCCGCGAACGGGCGGACGACCACCCGGCGAACGGGATTGTCACTCCCTCCCGATCTGCCGCTGTCCGAGTGGCGCCACCTCGGCCAGCAGATCCACGTCATCGCCGACTCCTCCGCGTGGTGGCTGGGCGATTGGCTCGTCTTCGGTCAGCAGCACTACCCCGACCGCTACCGCCAGGCGCTGAAGCAGACCTCGCTCGACTATCAGACGCTCCGCAACTACGCGTGGGTGGCACGCAAGTTCGAGCCGGACAGGCGGCGGGGCAAGCTGAGCTTTCAGCACCACGCGGAAGTGGCGGCCCTCCCCGAGGCCGAGCAGGAGGAGTGGCTGACCCGGGCCGAGGAGGGCGGCTGGACCCGCAATGCGTTACGCCGGCACATACGGATGCGGCGCCAGTCCCCGGAAGCCATACGGGACTCGGGGGTCGTTCAGGTGAGCGTGGTAGCCGAGCGCAGAATCCGCTGGGAGCGGGCGGCGGAGATGGCCGGGCTCGGGCTTATGGAGTGGATCACCCAGATGCTGGACGAGGCGGCCGACGACCCGGTCCCGCGCATTCCCGGCCCCGCCGCCGACCCGCCTGCCCTGGGGGCGTAAACAGCGCTCCGTAGAACCTCTAGCCAATGCTTTCCGTCCCGCCGGCGGGACGACGGCATGGATTCCGGAGCGGCATTCCCGTGATTCTCCCGATTCGGCGTTCGCTCATGCCCCGTGAAAGCATTTCATGCGCGCTCCAGGGCTCCCGGAAAGAACGCGAAGGCCAGGTGGGCGGCTAAAACGGAGCTGCATTCGCCTGCATTCGCCTCATGTGGCGCGCCTCGTCCCGCTGGTATCAGCAAGCACGTTCAGGACGCCATCGCTTCCGCTGGTGATCGCCCTATCCGAAACCATGAGTTCTAGTTGCGTAACCCCGGCGCGCCGCGCGCGGATACGGGGTGTCAAACCGCCTGACCGCTGTTAGAGTCTGCGTCGAAAGATTGAACGGCCTTTCGCGTTTTCGCGAAGTGGAGCAACGGGGGGTGGTCGATATTGATCGGCCACGATCGGCGATCTTCGAAGTGGTGTCCAACGCGTGCCTGCCACCCCCCGGATAGAAATTCCTTTCGAGGCGAGCTCGCCTTGGAGCGGGGGGTTGGCGATGTTCGATCAGCAACTTGAGGAAGTGGTCGTCGAAGTCGACATCGCGTCGATTTCGACGGCGGAATCACCGCGGAGTTCAGGGGAGGACCCGGAGCACATCCAAGCGCTGGCGGAGACGGAAGTCACGTTACCGCCCATCATCGTTCACCGGTCCACGATGCGGGTGGTCGACGGCGCCCACCGGCTGCGGGCCGCGGAGCTCCGCGGCGACGAGAAGATCAAGGTCACGTTCTTCGACGGCAGCAAGGCCGACGCGTTCGTCCTGGCCGTCGGCTCGAACATCACCCATGGCCTGCCGCTGTCGATGGCGGACCGGAAGTCCGCGGCCGCGCGCATCATCGTGTCGCATCCCCAGTGGTCGGACCGCATGATCGCGTCGGTCTCGGGCATCTCGGCGGGCACCGTCGCGGAGATCCGGCGGCGGACGTCGGCCGAGGACGCGGCCAGTGGCAGCCGTATCGGCCAGGACGGCCGGGTCCGTCCCATCAACAGCGCCGCGGGACGCGAACTGGCGAGCAGGCTGATCACGGCGAACCCGGGTCTGTCGCTGCGCCAGATCGCCCGGGCCGCGGGGATCTCCCCGGAGACCGCACGGGACGTCAGGAACCGTATGAGCAGGGGCGAGGACCCGTTGCCGAAGTCGCGCGGCGCGGCGAAGGCCGGGGGCCGGCGGACCGAGGCGCTGAGCCGGTCCACGGCGGGCGCGGCCACCGCCGAGGTGGTCCCGATGGCCGACCGCCTCGCGGCCGTGCACCGCCTCACCTCGGACCCCGCCCTGCGGTTCAACGAAACGGGGCGCAGGCTGCTCAGGCTACTCAACATCAACATGCTCAGCACGGAGGAATGGCAGGAAATCATCGCCAACGTGCCGCCGCACTGCAGCGGCATCGTGGCCAGCCTCGCCCGTGAATGTGCGGGGATGTGGGACGAGATCGCGGTCCGGGTGGACCTCCAGCTCGCCTAGGGGTGTCCGGCGGATCGTGCCGCCTGCGGCGGGCTGCTCCCCTCCCCGCCCCTTCCCGAAACCGGGGCTCCGCCCCAGACCCCGGACCGGGGCTCCGCCCCAGACCCCGGACCGGGGCTCCGCCCCAGACCCCGGACCGGGGCTCCGCCCCAGACCCCGGACCGGGGCTCTGCCTCAGATCGCGAAACCGGGGCGCTGCCCCAGATCCTGGTCCTGGGCGCTGCCCCAGGCCCCGGGCCGGGGCTTCGCCTCAGATCCCGGTCCGGAGCGCTGCCTCAGGCCCCGGAGCGGGGCGCTGCCCCAGACCCCGAAACCAGGGCTCCGCCCCAGATGGCGGTCCCGGTCCGGGGCTCTGCCCCAGATCCCGAAACTGGGCTTCGCCCCAGAGCCTGGAGCGGGGCTCTGTCCCAGATCCCAGACCGGGGCTCTGTCCCAAACTCCGGACCGCGGCTTCGCCCCAGGCCCGGGGCTCTGTCCCAGACTCCGGACCGCGGCTTCGCCCCAGGCCCCGAAACTGGGGTTTCGCCTCAGACTCCGGACGGGGCTCTGCGCCATACCCCGGGGCGGGGCTCTGCCCCATACCGCGGGGCCGGGGCTCGGTCCCTTCCCGCGGTAGCGAGATGCGGCTCCGCCGCGTGGCGGGCTCCGCTGCAGGCGCCGGGGTCCAGGGGCGGAGCCCTTGGTAACGGGAAGGGGCGGGGAGGGGAAAGGTCCCCCGGACACCCCGTAGTCCGGATACCCCACCGGGCCCGTCCAACCAGCGGGAATCTCTGGTTGGACAGCTCCGGCCGAACCCATACGTCGACACCGCGATCCGGCGGCGGCCGCGCTCACCGTACGGTGCGCAGGCTCCGGGCCTCGGTGACATCGGCGCAGCCTGCCAGCCCCAGGGACGTGCGCAGTTCGGCGGCCAGCAGCTCGAACACCCGCCGCACACCCGTCTCACCGGCCGCGGCCAGACCCCAGATCACCGGCCGCCCCACCAGCACCCCGGCCGCGCCGAGGGCCAGGGCCCTGAGGATGTCCGTACCGCTGCGGACACCGCCGTCGAGCAGCAGCTCGCAGCGGCCGCCGAGCACGGGCGCCAGCTCGGCCAGCGCGTCCAGGCTCGGCACGGCGCCGTCGAGCTGACGGCCGCCGTGGTTGGAGACCACCAGTGCGTCGACCCCGGACTCGGTGGCGCGCAGCGCGTCCTCCGGCGCCAGGATGCCCTTGAGCACCAGCGGCAGCCGCGTGTGCTCCCGCAGCCGGTCCACCGTGGCCCAGGTCAGCGCCGGGGAGAACGCCTCGCTGGTGTGCGCGGCCACGGCCGAGGCACCGGCGGGCCGGATGTGCGCAGTCCCGCCCGCTTCGATGTTGACGGCCCGCACCTCGGCCGGGAGCGTGAACCGATTGCGGATGTCCCGCAGCCGGCGGCCCATCCACGGCACGTCCACGGTGAGCACGAGCGCCTCGCAGCCCGCGTCCTCCGCCCGGCGGGCGAGCTCCAGCGTCCGGGCGCCGTCGCGCAGCCAGTACAGCTGGAACCAGACCGCCCCGCCGACCGCGGTGATGTGCTCGACCGGAACGCTGCTCAGTGTGGAGACCGCGAACGGCACCCCCGCGGCCTTCGCGGCCCGGGCAGTGGCCAGTTCACCGTCCTCGCTCACCAGCCGGTGATACGCCACCGGTGCCACCGCCAGCGGCAGCGCCGCCGGGCGGCCGAGCAGCGTGGCGTCCGTCGTGCACCGCGAGACGTCCCGCAGCACCCGGGGCACGAGGAAGGTGCGGTCGAACGCCGCGCGGTTGGCGGCCAGCGTCAGCTCGTCACCGCTGCCGCCCGCCACGAAGTCCCGGACGTCGGGCGGCAGGACGGCAGCGGCGGCGCGCTCGAGGTCGGCCAGGCATTCGGCGTCCGTCGGGCACTCGGCGTCCGCCAGGCGCTCGGCGTCCGCCCGGCGCTCGGTGTTCGTCGGGCACTCGGCGTCGGCCGCGGCGTCAGCATCTGCCCCGGCCGCACCGCGAACGGTGCGGTCAGCGCCGGAAGTCACGCTGGCCGGTCCTCTCCAACTCCACGGCCTCGTACAGCGCCTTGATGTTCGCGCTGCCGAAGGTCTGGGCGCCCTGCCGCTCGATGACCTCGTAGAAGAGGGTATGCCGCGGGTGGGTGGAGGCCGTGAAGATCTGGAACAGCTGCCCGTCGTGGTCCTCGTCCGCGAGCACCCCGGTGGCGCGCAGATCGGCCAGGCGCCGCGGGCTGAGGTCGATCCGCTCACCCAGCAGGTCGTAGTACGCGTCGGGCGTGGTGAGGAAGGTGACGCCGCGGTCGGACAGGGCGCGCACGGAGCCGACGGCGTCGTGGGAGGAGAAGGCCAGGTGCTGCACGCCCGAGCCCTGGTGGCTCTTCAGGAACTCGTCGATCTGCCCCGGCAGGGCCGTGTCGTCGGGCTCGATGAGCGTGAGGGTGACGGTGCCGGACGGGCTCTGCACGACCTTCGAGTGCATCGCCTGGGCGCCGACGACGATGTGCTCCGCGAAGACGTCACGGAAGCCCAGCGCCCGCTGGTAGTAGGCGACGGCCGGGCCGAGGCCGCCGCTGCCGAGACAGACCGCGATGTGGTCGATGTCGAGCAGGCCCACCTCCTCGGCCAGACCCATCTCCCCGGCCAGACCCACCTCGGCGCCCGGCCCGTCGAGCCGCTCCTGACTGTCCGTCGGCACGAAACCCGCGGGCAGCCCGGGGCCCGCGCCCGGCGCGCGCTGGACCAGGGTGTGGACCACGTCCCCGAAGCCGTGCACCGCGGCGGTGACGGACGGGCCGCCACCGGTGTGCCGGGCCGGTTGCCGGTGGACACCGGCGCCGTTCGCCACCGCCGTCTCGAAGGCCGCCCGTACATCGGCGGTGCGCAGCGCGATGTCCGCCACGCCGTCGCCGTGACCGAGCACGTACGCCGAGGCGGGGTGGCGGTCGGAGGTCGCCTGGGTGAGCACCAGCGTGATCCCCCCGTGCCGCAGCGCCAGGCTGCGGTGGTCCGCGGAACCGCCGCTGCCGACGATGTCGAACGCATACCGGTCGACCCACTGGAACGCGCTCGAATCCAGGTTCTCCACATACAACTCGACGTAGTCGATGGCGAGATCCGCGAGCGGCTCCGCGGCTTTCGATGAATTCCTCATGTTGGCCCCCCAGATGCGGAAGAAAACCGAGCCCGCAGAACTTTAGGCGGGCGTGCGCGCGTCCAGCCATCGGCGTCATTCCGGCAATTAACGGAACTCGTGGACGCCGGGCCTTTTCCATAAGCTGTGCCGTGTTTTGTGTTTCCGGGTCGCGGTCCTCTTGGACGGGTGATGTCTTGTGATGCGCACGATGGCTGTCATCGGCACCGGCCTCATCGGTACGTCGGTCGCGCTCGCCGCCACCGGGCAGGGCGTGTCGGTGTATCTCTCCGACCGGAGCCGGGCCGCCGCCAGGACCGCCGCCGCACTCGGCGCGGGCCGGGCGGAGGACCCGCCGGAGCCGGTCGACCTGGCCGTGCTCGCGGTGCCGCCGAGCCGGATCGCCGAGGTGCTCATCACGGCCCAGGAACGCGGTCTGGCCCGCGCCTACACCGATGTGGCGAGCGTGAAGGACGGCCCGGAGCGGGCCGTGCTCGCCCGCGCCCCCGAGCCCTCCCGCTACGTCGGCGGCCATCCGCTGGCCGGACGGGAGCGGTCGGGGCCGCTGGCGGCGCGGGCCGAGCTGTTCCGGGGCCGCCCCTGGGCGTTGACGCCGCACCGGCTGACCTCGCGTGCCGCCCTCGACCGGGGCCTGGAGCTGGCCGAGTTGTGCGGCGCCGCCCCGGTGGTCATGCGCAGCCGGGAGCATGACGAGGTGGTGGCGCTGACCTCGCACGTTCCGCATCTGCTGGCCAGCGTGATGGCGGCCCGGCTGCGCGACGGCCCGGCCGGGGTGCCGCTGCTGGCCGGGCAGGGGCTGCGCGATGTGACCCGGATCGCCGCCGGGGACCCCCGGCTGTGGAGCGACATCCTGCGGTCCAACGCGGCCGCCATGGCCGGGGTGGTGAAGGAGCTACGGGCGGATCTGGCCCGGGTGGCGGCGGCGCTCGACGTGCTCGCCGAGGAAGACGTGCTCGCCGAGGAAGACGTACTCGCGGAGGACGATGTGTTCGCCGAGGGAGACGTATTAGCCGTGCAAGATGTACTCGCCGAGGGCGACGACGGAGGCCATGACCAGGGCGTACGGACCCTGGAAGATCTGCTGTCCCGGGGCGTCGCCGGGCTCGCGGGGCTGCCGCGCCCTGGTGCCGGTCCGCCCGCGGCCGAGGCGGGCTTACGGATCCTGGTCCCCGACCGCCCGGGAGAGCTGGCCCGGCTGCTGGGCGCCGTCGCGGCGCTCGGCATCGCGGTGGACGACGTCGCCGTGGAGGCCGTGGAGGCCGCGGAGGAGAGCGGGCTGCGGGTGCGCGTGCCCGTTCCCACGGCCGACGCCGAGCGGATCGGTGCCAAGCTGGGCGCCGATGGATGGGAGCGGGCACCGGCTGAATCGGTGCCCGCGGGATAGCGCTCCACAAGGCCGCCGACAAGCCCGTCCAAGCGCGCGGTTCGCGCAATTGGACGCGTTGTCGAAAGGCCGACGGGCGTGTGATGCTGAAGCATCCGAGTCGCTCACATTCAGCCGCGCTCGTTCAGCCACACTCGTTCAGCCACTCTCGTTGATCCGCTCCCATGGAAGTCGCATTCATTCAAGCCGCTCTCATGCGAGCCGCCCTCATTCATTTGCCGCCCGGGGGAATTCATGGCAGGAACCACCGTCGCCGCGCAGATCCGTCCACGGGACCATCTGGACATGGCAGAGCTGCACGGCAGCGTTTCCGAGCCGGTGCTGGACACGATGAACTTCCTCAATGAGGTGACCCATCGCTATCCGGACGCGATTTCCTTCGCCCCGGGCCGGCCGTACGACGGCTTCTTCGACACCGAGCAGGTCTTCACCCACATCCGCCGCTACCTGGACCACCTGGCGGAGCAGGGGAGTTCACCGGCCGACATCCGCACCGCGCTGTACCAGTACGGGCCGACCGCCGGACAGATCCGCCAGATCATCGCCGACTCGCTCCGCGCGGACGAGGACACCGAGGTGCCGCCCGAGTCCATCGTGGTGACCGTCGGAGCCCAGGAGGCCATGCTGCTGGTGCTGCGCGCGCTCATCGCCGGTCCCGACGACGTCCTGCTGGTCTCCAGCCCCTGCTATGTGGGGATCACCGGCGCGGCCCGGCTGCTGGACGTGGCCGTGCGCCCGGTGGAGGAGCGCGAGGACGGGTTCCACGCCGCCGATCTGGAGGCCGCGGTGGTGGCGGAGCGGGCGCGCGGCCGCCGCCCCCGCGCGTTCTACGTGGTGCCCGACCACTCCAACCCGTCCGGGAACACGATGGGGCCGAAGGCCCGGGAGGAGCTGCTGGAGCTCGCCGAGCGCCATGACTTCCTGGTGCTGGAGGACAGCCCGTACCGGCAGGTGAGCCCCGGCACCCCGCTGCCGACGCTGAAGTCCCGGGACCGGGCCCGCCGCGTGGTGCACCTGGGCTCATACTCCAAGACGGTCTTCCCCGGCGCCCGGGTCGGGTTCGTCGTGGCCGACCAGCGGGTCCGGGACGGCGCGGGCGGTGAGCGGCTGCTGGCCGACGAACTCGCCAAGATCAAGAGCATGGTGACGGTCAACACCTCGTCGCTGAGCCAGGCCGCCGTGGCGGGCGCGCTGCTCGGCGCCCGGGGCCGGCTGTCGGAGCTGAACGCCGAGGCCGCCGCATACTACGGCGAGGCGATGCGGGAGATGCTGCGGCGGCTGGACGCCCGGCTGCCCGCCGCCCGCCGGGAGGCGCTCGGGGTGCGCTGGAACGAGCCCAGCGGCGGCTTCTTCCTCACCATGCGGGTCCCGTTCCGGGTGGACAACACCGTACTGACCACATCCGCACAGGACTTCGGCGTGATCTGGACGCCGATGGCGCACTTCTACCCCGGCACCGGCGGCCACCACGGCATCCGGCTGTCCATCAGCTATCTGACGCCCGCCGAGATCGACGAGGGCACGGCGAGGCTCGCGCGCTTCATCGAGGCGCACAGCGCGTCGCACAGCGCGCCGCAGGGCGCGTCACACAGCGCGCCGCATAACGCGTCACACAGCGCGTCGCACAGCACCAGCGGATCCCAGTGAGAAAGGGGAGGCACGTGTCCGGACTGAGTCGCAGTCGCCGGCCCCGGAGCAAGCCGCGTATGTGGGGGTGGACCTTCCGATGATCCTGGCAGCCGAATCACGGCCCCGCGCCCTCGGCGTGGGGACGGCGGTGACATCCACGTCGTACACCCAGCAGGAGGTGCTCGACGCCTTCGGGATCACCGACCCCAAGATCCGTTCGGTCTTCCTCAACAGCGCCATCGACCGCCGCCACCTGACACTCCCGCCGCCGGACGGCAAGGGCGGCCGCGTCCCCGAACCGCAGGGCGACCTGCTCGACAAGCACAAGGCCAAGGCCATCGAGATGGGCGCCGAGGCGCTGCGCGCCTGCCTCAAGCGGGCGGGTGCCGAGCTGGCCGAGCTGCGCCACCTGTGCTGTGTGACCTCCACCGGACTGCTCACCCCGGGGCTGAGCGCCCTGCTCATCAAGGAGCTCGGCATCGACCGGCACTGCGGCCGCTCCGACATCGTGGGCATGGGCTGCAACGCCGGGCTGAACGCCCTGGGCGTGGTCGCGGGCTGGGCCGCCGCCCACCCCGGCGAACTCGCCGTCGTGCTCTGCGCCGAAGCCTGCTCCGCCGCGTACGCGATCGACTCCACGATGCGCACCGCCGTCGTCAACAGCCTCTTCGGCGACGGCGCGAGCGCGATCGCGCTCCGCTCAGGACCGGACGGCGTGGCCGGCCCCGAGGGGCCGCGGATCCTCAAGTTCGCGAGCTGCGTCATCCCGGACGCCTCCGACGCCATGCGCTACGACTGGGACCGCGAGCAGGGCCGCTTCAGCTTCTACCTGGATCCGCAGATCCCCTATGTGGTCGGCGCCCACGCCGAACTGGTCGTGGACCGGCTGCTGGCGGACACCGGGCTGCGCCGCAGCGACATCTCCCACTGGCTGGTGCACTCGGGCGGCAAGAAGGTCATCGACGCCGTCGTCGTCAACCTGGGGCTCACCCGGTACGACGTCCGGCACACCGTCGGTGTGCTGCGCGACTACGGCAACGTGTCCAGCGGCTCGTTCCTGTTCTCCTACGAACGGCTCCTGGACGAGGGGGTCGCCAAACCGGGTGAGTACGGCGTGCTGATGACCATGGGGCCCGGCTCCACGATCGAGACGGCGCTGGTCCAGTGGTGAGCGCGGGGGGTGTCATGGAAGAAATACTGACCTTGGCGATCGACGGGGCGGAGCCGCCGACCGCCGCGACCGTGCACGCCGTACAGGCCGTGTGCGACAAGGCCGAGGACCGCCCCGGCTGCGGAGTCGTCGCCGTACAGGTCGGCGGCGCCCCGGCGGGGGGCTGGACCGGCGAACTCGATGTGATGCGCGTCAGCAAGTGGGAGCGGACACTGCGCCGCCTGGAGCGGCTGCCGCGGGCCACCGTCGCGGTGGCCTCGGGCGACTGCGGCGGCGCGGCCCTGGACGCCTTCCTCGCCTGCGACATCCGGGTGGTCACCCCGGGCACCCGGCTGCTCGTCCACGGCGACACCACGGCGACCTGGCCCGGCATGGCCGGCTACCGGCTCGTCCAGCTCGCGGGATCCGCGCGGGTCCGCCGGGCGCTGCTGTTCGGCGTGCCCATCGAGGCCCCCGAGGCGCTCGCGCTCGGCGTGGCCGACGAGCTGGCCGAGGACCCGGCCGACGCGGTCGCGGCCGCCGCCGGGCTGGTCAGCGGGCTGGCCGGGAAGGAGGTCGCGATCCGCAGGCAACTGCTCTTCGACGCCGCGACGACCAGCTTCGAGGACGCCCTCGGCCCCCATCTGGCGGCCTGCGACCGGGTGTTGCGGCGGCCCGAGGTGGAGGCGTCATGACCGTTCCGCTCTGGCCGGAGCTGCGGCGGGCGGCCCACCGCGTCGACGAACTGGTGGCGAAACTGCCCGACCCCGGCGCCCGGGGACCTGAGGAGCGGGCCGAGCTCGCCGCGGCCAAGGACACCGCCCGAGCGCTGCGGACGCGTTATCTGCACACCCACGTCGACGCCGTGTACGACCACCTCACCAGCGGCGGCGCCGACGAGCTCCGCATCGCCGAACTCGTCGGCGCCGCCGCGGACGCCTTCCCCGCGCTGCTGCCCACGGCCGGGCAGCTCGCGGCCGACCGCGCCCGGCGGCAGGCGGACAAGGAGGGGTACGAGATCGATCAGGGCATCTTCCTGCGCGCCGTGCTGGGCTCGCCCCGGTCCGGGCCGCATCTGCTCGACGCGATGCTCCGGCCGACACCGCGGGCGCTGCGGCTGCTGCCGGAGTTCACCAGGACCGGGGTCCTGGAGACGACGTCCGTACGGATGGAGCGGCGCGACGGCGCGGCGTATCTGACGATGTGCCGGGGCGACTGCCTGAACGCCGAGGACGAGCAGCAGGTCGACGACATGGAGACCGCCGTCGACCTCGCGCTGCTCGACCCGGAGGTGAGGGTCGGGGTGGTGCGCGGCGGCCCGATGAGCCATCCCCGCTACCGGGGCCGGCGGGTGTTCAGCGCGGGCATCAACCTCAAGAGCCTGCACGCCGGGGCCATCTCGCTGGTCGGCTTTCTGCTCCGCCGCGAGCTGGGCTATCTCCACAAGCTGGTCAGGGGAGTGCGTACCGACACCGCGCCCTGGCACTCCCCGACGGTCGAAAAGCCGTGGGTCGCGGCCGTCGAGACGTTCGCCATCGGCGGCGGCACCCAGTTGCTGCTCGTCTTCGACCATGTGCTCGCCGCGTCGGACGCCTACCTCAGCCTGCCCGCGGCCCGGGAGGGCATCGTGCCGGGGGCCGCGAACTTCCGGCTCGGCCGGCACACCGGACCCCGGATCTCCCGGCAGATGATCCTGCGGGGCCGCCGGATCCGGGCCACCGAACCCGACGCCCGGCTGCTGATCGACGAGGTGGTCGAGCCGGAGGAGATGGACACGGCCGTGGCCGGCGCCGTGGAGCGGCTCGGCGGCCCGGCGGTCGTGCCCAACCGGCGGATGCTGGGCCGGGCCGAGGAGCCGGTCGAGGAGTTCCGCCGCTATATGGCCGAGTTCGCGCTGCAGCAGGCCCTGCGCCTGTACGGCGAGGACGTCATCGGCAAGGTCGGCCGGTTCGCGGGGCAGGACGCGTGACCGCGGCCGCGCCCCGGTGCGCGGCCGAGAAGAGCAATGAACAACGCCACGTAGGGGGAAGCAATGAGCATTGAGGATCGTGAGCAGTACGACGTCGTGGTGGTCGGGGGCGGTCCCGGTGGTTCGACACTGGCCGCGCTCGTCGCCATGCGGGGCCACCGGGTCCTGATACTGGAGAAGGAGACGTTTCCGCGGTATCAGATCGGCGAGTCGCTGCTGCCGTCCACGATCCACGGCGTCTGCCGGATGACCGGGGTGGCGGACAAGCTGGCCGCGGTCGGGTTCACCCCGAAGAAGGGCGGCACGTTCCGCTGGGGTGCCAACGCCGAGCCGTGGACGTTCTCCTTCTCGGTGTCCCCGAAGATCGCGGGGGCCACCTCGCACGCGTACCAGGTCGAGCGCTCGAAGTTCGACACCATCCTGCTGGAACACGCGGTGGAGAAGGGCGCGGAGGTCCGCTTCCGGGCGTCGGTCTCCGATGTGCTCGAGGACGGCGACCGGGTCACCGGCGTGCGGTACACCGACGCGAGCGGCACCGAGCACGAGGTGCACGCCACCTACGTCGTGGACGCGTCCGGCAACGGCAGCCGGCTGCACAAGCGGGTGGGCGGTACCCGGGAGTACTCGCAGTTCTTCCGCAGCCTCGCGCTGTTCGGCTATTTCGAGGGTGGCAAGCGGCTGCCCGCCCCCAACTCGGGCAACATCCTGTCCGTGGCGTTCGAGAGCGGCTGGTTCTGGTACATCCCGCTCGCCCCGGACCTCACCAGCGTCGGCGCGGTCGTCCGGCGGGAGAACGCCGACAAGATCCAGGGCGATCCGGAGCGGGCCCTGCTGGCGCTCATCGACGAATGCCCGCTCATCAAGGAGTATCTGTCGGACGCCCCCCGGGTGACCGAGGGCCAGTACGGCCAGCTGCGGGTGCGCAAGGACTACTCGTACCACCAGACCACGTTCTGGCGGCCCGGCCTCGTGCTCATCGGCGACGCCGCCTGCTTCGTCGACCCGGTCTTCTCCTCCGGCGTCCACCTGGCCACCTACAGTGCCCTGCTGGCTGCCCGCTCGATCAGCAGCAGCCTGGCCGGGATCGTCTCGGAGGAGGCGGCGTTCACCGAGTTCGAGGCCCGCTACCGCCGGGAGTACGGCGTCTTCTACGAGTTCCTGATGTCCTTCTACGACATGCACGTGGACGAGAACTCCTACTTCTGGTCGGCGAAGAAGGTCACCCGCAACCAGCACACCGAGCTGGAGTCGTTCGTCGAGCTGGTGGCGGGCGTGTCGTCCTCGGAGTTCGACCTCGACGGGGCCGAGTCGGCCGCGCTGCGCATGAAGTCCAAGTCGGCCGAGTTCGTCTCCGCCATCGACGAGATGTCCGCGGACGCCGAGGGGAACATGACGCCGCTGTTCCGCTCCTCCGCGGTGCGCCAGGCGATGCAGGAGGGCGCTCAGGTGCAGAGCCGGGCGTTCCTCGGCGAGGACCTCGGCCCCGATGTGCCGATGTTCCCCGGCGGGCTCGTCACCTCCGACGACGGCATGCTCTGGCAGCCGGGGCCGGCCTGACGATGCCTGTCGTCCGGATCAACGGGATCCAGCTGAACTACGAGGAGCACGGAACGGGGGACCCGGTCGTCATGGTGACCGGCACCGGGGCCCCCGGCCGGATGTGGCGCACCCACCAGGTGCCCGCGCTCAAGGCGGCCGGCTTCAAGGTGATCACCGTGGACAACCGCGGGATCCCGCCGAGCGATCCCTGCGCCGAGGGATTCACCCTCGACGACATGGCGGCGGACATCGCGGGCCTCATCGAGCACCTCGGCGCGGGCCCGTGCCGGGTCGTGGGCTTCTCCCTGGGCGGCATCATCGTCCAGGAGCTGCTCCTGGCCCGGCCCGAACTCGTCCGGTCGGCCGTGCTGATGGCGACCAGCGGCCGGGCCGACACCTTCGCCACCGCCCAGGCGATCGCGGAGATGGACCTGGCCGATAGCGGGGTGAAGCTGCCGCCCCGCTACGCCGCCTATGTCAACGCGCTGCAGAGCCTGTCCCCGCAGACGCTGGCCGATGAACAGCGGCTGCGCGACTGGCTGGACATCTTCGAGATCTCCGCCGTCGACCTGGCCTCGGTCCGCGGCCAGCTCGGCCTGCAGCTGATTCCCAACCGGCTGCCGGCGTACGCGGCCATCCGCTGCCCGTGCCTGGTCCTGGGCTTCGAGCACGACCTGATCGTACGGCCGCAGCTCACCCGGGAGGTCGCCGACGCCATCCCCGGCGCCCGCTACACCGAGGTCCCCGGCTGCGGGCACTACGGCTATCTGGAGAAGCCGGCCGCCGTGAACGCCGCGCTCGTCGACTTCTTCACCGCTCCGCTCGCCGCTGGGGTGGCGGTCCCGGGCGGTGGGCCGGTGGCGGTTCCTGCCGGTGGGCCGGTGGCGGTCCCGGCCGGTGGGCCAGTGGCGGTCGCGGCTGGTGGGCCGGCGGGTGCGGAAAGCCGATCGTGAAGACGAGGCCCCCCTCCGGGCGGGCCTCCACGGCGAGCGTGGCGTCGTGCGCCACCGCGATGGCCTGCACGATCGACAGCCCAAGTCCCAAGCCGTCCTTGTTGGTCCGCGGGTCGCCGAGCCGCTGGAACGGCTGGAACATCTGGTCCAGCGCGCTCGGCGGCACCACCGGACCGGAGTTGGCCACGGTCAGGACCGCCCGGCCGGGCTCGTCCGCCGTGGCCACCTCCACCCAGCCGTACGGCTCGTTGTGCCGCAGCGCGTTGTCCACCAGGTTGATGACCAGCCGTTCGGCCAGCGGCCGGTGGCCCGCCGCGACCGTGGCCGCCGGCGCACAGCGCAGCGTGACTCGCCGCTGCTCCGCGTCCGTCCGGCGGGCCGCCACGACCTCCCGCACCAGCCGGTCCAGGTCGAACGGCCGCCGCACCTCGATCCCCGCGTGGCTACGGGCCAGGGTCAGCAGCGCCTCGATCATGCGCTCCTGCTGGGCGCCCGCGGCGAGGATCCGTTCGTGCGCCGTGCGCAGGGACGCCACGTCCGCGTCGGGATCCGACAGGGCGAGCTGCCCCAGCGTCCGCTGCCGGGCGAGCGGAGTGCGCAGCTCGTGCGAGGCGTTGGCGACGAACCGGCGCTGTGCCTCGAACGATGTCTCCAGCCGGCCGAGCAGACCGTCGAACGTGTCGCCCAGCTCCTTGAGTTCATCGCTCGGGCCCTCGAGGGCGAGGCGCTGGTGCAGGCTGGTCGCCGAGATCTCCCGGGCGGCGGCGATGACCGTACGCAGCGGGCGCAGTATCCGCCCCGAGACCACCCAGCCCAGCGCGATCGAGATGACCGACATCAGCCCGAGCGCGATCGCGGACTGCACCAGCAGGTCGTGCAGCACGGCGTCCCGCTGCAGTTCCATGATCTCCCGCGCCGCGGCGGGAAGGACGTCGCGGGTGCTCTCCCCGATGCGCCCCCGCGGCGGTGGCACCGGCGGAGAGTGGCCGTCGGTCCCGCCCGCCCGCGGCCCACCGCCGTCCGGCGCGGGCTGCCCGCCGGACAGCGAACCGCCGCCTGAGCCCAGCACCAGCAGATACGTGATCGTCAGCAGCGCGGCCCCGGAGAGCAGGAACAGCGCCCCGTACAGCAGGGTCAGCTTCAGCCGGACCGTACGCCGGGGCAGGGCTGGGTGCGCGAGCCGGGCGGTGAGCCGGAACAGCGGAGACATGAGCCGGGGCAGCGGAGACATCGGCGGCCTCAGATCCGGTAGCCGCGCTTGGCGACGGTCTCGATCACCGGCGGATCGCCCAGCTTGGCCCGCAGCCTGCTGATGGTGATCTTCACGGCGCTGGTGAACGGATCGGCCGCCTCGTCCCACACCCGCTCCAGCAGTTCCTCCGCCGAGACCGCCCGCCCCTTGGCCGACAGCAGCAGCTCCAGCACGCCGAACTCCTTCGGCGCCAGCTCCAGCGGCCGGCCCGCCCGGGCGGCCTTGCGGCGCGCCGTGTCCACCACCAGGTCGCCGTGGTGCACCACCGGCGGCACGGCCGGATGCGCCCGCCGCGCCAGCGCGCCGATCCGGGCGATCAGCACCGGGAAGTCGAACGGCTTCGCGAGATAGTCGTCGGCCCCCAGATTGAGCCCGTCGACCAGATCCTCCGCCGAGGCCGCCGCGGTCAGCATCAAGACCCTGCTGCGGCAGCCGGACGCGATCAGCTCGGAGCAGATCTCGTCGCCGTGCATCCCGGGCAGATCCCGGTCCAGCACGATCACGTCGTAATCGCTGAGCAGCGCCCGCTCAAGACCGCTCTCTCCGTCGAACGCCACATCGACGGCCATCTGCGCCCGCCGTAAGCCGACGGCCACCGCCTGCGCCATTTCCTGGTCGTCCTCCACCACGAGCACGCGCACCCGCTCCCCCTCCTCGGTCTGTCCAACCGGCCCTGCTCGGCCCTGCCCCCTGGACAACGGGATCCAGAATGCCCCGGCTCCGGTTTCCGCGGGGTTTCACCCGTTGTCCAAGTGCAGAGAATACGCGGTTGGACGCCACTTCAATAGTCGACCTTGCCGCTCCCGATGGGCCCTCGTTACCTTGAATTCCGGCCCGCTCCCGGGAAGTTGGAAGGAGTGAAGATGACCAATCCGTTCGACGACGAAAACGGTTCCTTTCTGGTCCTGCTGAACGACGAGGGCCAGTATTCGCTGTGGCCCGCCTTTGCCGAGGTACCGGCCGGCTGGCGCGTCGTATTCGGCGAGGACGCCCGCAAGAACTGCCTGGACTACATCGAGGAGAACTGGCGCGACATGCGCCCCAAGAGCCTCATCGACCAGCTCACATAGGTCGGAACGACCCAAGCCGAGGAGAGCGTCGTGTCCATAGGCGGCCCAGGGCCGATGATGATTCGCGCGGTGGGCCCCGACCCATCCGTGACCAAGCAGAAAATAAAAGCCGGGACCGCGAAACGGATAGTTCCGTATACCCGGCCGTACCGCGTCAGCATCTGTCTGCTGCTGCTCATGACCGTGGCGAACGCCGCCATTGTGGTGGCCGTCCCCATCCTCTTCAAATACCTCATCGACAACGGCATCGCCGAACATGATTCCGATGTCGTCGTGGGTATCGCCGTGGCGGTCGGCGGACTGGCGGTCCTCGGCGCGCTGCTGGGGTTCGGCGAGGCGTGGTACTCGGCCCGGGTCAGTGAGGGGCTCGTCTACGAGCTGCGCACCGAGGTCTTCGACCATGTGCAGCGCCAGCCACTGGCGTTCTTCACCCGGGCCCAGACCGGTGCCCTGGTCAGCCGGCTCAACGCGGACGTGGTCGGGGCCCAGCAGGCCCTGACCTCCCTGCTGTCCACGGTCGTCTCGGCCGCGTTCACCCTGCTGTTCGTCCTCGTCACGATGTTCTACCTGTCCTGGGTGATCACCTTGATCTCCCTGGTCGTGCTGCCCTTCTTCATCCTCCCCGGCAAGGTCGTCGGGCGCCGGCTGCAGCGGCTCATGCGCTCCCAGATGGAGCAGAACGCCGAAATGGGCGCGTTGATGAACGAGCGCTTCAACGTGACCGGCGCGCTGCTGGCCAAGCTGTACGGCCGGCCGAGCCGGGAGCTGCGCCAGTTCACCAAGCTGGCCGGCAGGGTCCGCGACCTCGGCGTGCTGACCGCCGTCAACGGCAAGCTGCTCTTCCTGTCGATGGTCCTCCTCAGCGCGCTCGCCACCGCCGTGGTCTACGGCGTCGGCGGCCGCCTCGTCATCGACGACGCCTTCGAGATCGGCACCCTGGTGGCCCTGGCCACGCTGCTCACCCGGCTCTTCGGCCCGATCAACCAGCTCTCCAGCGCCCAGGCCAACGTGGTCACCGCGCTCGTCAGCTTCGACCGGCTCTTCGAGATCCTCGACCTCAAGCCGCTCATCTCCGAGAAGCCCGACGCGATCGCGCTGCCCCGCGACGGCGCGCCCGAAATCGTCTTCGACGGTGTCTCGTTCTCGTACCCGGCCGCCGCGGACGTCTCGCTCGCCTCCCTCGAATCGATCGCCTTGCCGCGGCCGGAGCGCGCCAGGAACGACTGGACCCTGCGCGACCTGAGCTTCCGGCTGCCCGCCGGGAAGCTCACCGCCCTCGTCGGCCCCTCCGGCGCCGGCAAGACCACCATCACCCATCTCGTACCCCGGCTGTACGACCCCGGCGAGGGCACCGTCAGCATCGACGGGCACGACCTCCGGGACCTCACGCTGGAGTCCCTCTACGACACCATCGGCGTCGTCACCCAGGACGCCTACCTCTTCCACGCCACCATCGGCGACAACCTCCGCTACGCCCGCCCGGAGGCCACCGAGCAGGAGATGATCGACGCCTGCGAGGCCGCCCAGATCCGGGGCCTGATCGAGTCCCTGCCCGACGGCTTCGACACCGTCGTCGGCGACCGCGGCTACCGGCTCTCCGGCGGCGAGAAACAGCGCATCGCCATGGCGCGGCTGCTGCTCAAGGCGCCCCCGGTCGTCGTCCTCGACGAGGCCACGGCGCACCTCGACTCCGAGTCCGAGGCCGCGCTGCAACGGGCGCTGGAGACCGCGCTCGCGGGGCGCACCTCGCTGGTGATCGCCCACCGGCTGTCCACGATCCGCGACGCCGACCAGATCCTCGTGATCGACCGCGGCCGGGTGCGGGAGAGCGGCACCCATGAGGAACTCCTCGCCCTGGGTGGGCTCTACGCGGAGCTGTACCGCACGCAGTTCGCGGGGCGTGGCGGGCCGGGTGGGCAGGCGGCTCCGCCCCATGGGCGTGGGCCGGTGCCGCCTCAGGGACATGGGCCGGTGGGCAATGGTCATGCGCCGGGGCCCCATGGTCATGCGCCGGTCGGGCCTCCCCGTGGGCCGTATCCGGCGGGTCCGGGGGCCGGCCCGTTCCCGGGGCCGGGACCTCATCCGGGCATGCGGGCGATGCCCGGCGGCCCGCCACCCGGCCACGGCTGAGCACGGCCGAGCACGGCCGAGCACGGAGCTCCGACCACCGCCGTCGCGTAGATCCGACCACCGCCATCGCGGCGTACCGCAGCAGAGGGAGACATCCATGCATGGCACGACCGAATCCTGGCGACCGCTGGGCGAGTTGTTCGACGCCCAGGTGGCCGGCTCGCCGGACGCGGTGGCGGTGATCGGGGCGGACGGTCTGGAGTGGTCGTACGCCGAGCTGGGGGCGCGGGCGGACCGGGTGGCCGGGGCGCTGGCCGCGCGCGGGGTCCGGCGCGGGGACCTCGTGGCGGTGGTGCTGGACCGGTCCGCCGAACTGGTGGCGGTGTGGCTGGGCGTGGTGAAGGCCGGGGCGGGGTTCGTTCCGGTCGACCCGGCGTATCCGGCCGAGCGGATCGGATGGATGGTCGAGGACGCCGGGCCGGTGCTCGCCGTGTGCTCGCAGGAGACGCGGGCGTTGGTCCCGGACGGGGTGGAGAGCCTGGTCTGGGATCCGGCCGCGGAGGGTGAATCGGCACCCGCGGTGTCCGTGGGTGCCGATGACGTGGCGTATGTGATCTACACATCGGGCTCGACGGGCCGTCCGAAGGGCGTGCTCGTGACCCATCGCGGCATCGGCAACCTGGCGGCCGCGCAGATCGACCGGTTCGCGGTGGGCGCCGACGCGCGGGTGTTGCAGCTGGCGTCGCTGAGCTTCGACGCCGCGGTCTCCGAGATCTGCATGGCGTTGCTCTCGGGCGCCGCGCTGGTGATGGCGGACGCGGACAGGTTGCCGCCGCATGGGTCGTTGAGCGAGACGGCGGCCGAGTACGGCGTCACACACGCGACCGTCCCGCCGTCGGTGCTGGCCACGGTGGAGGAGCTGCCGGAGAGCCTGCGGACGCTGGTGGTGGCGGGTGAGGTGTGCCCGCCGGGGCTGGCGGAGCGGTGGGCCCCTGGACGGCGGATGATCAATGCGTACGGCCCGACCGAGGTCACCGTATGCGCCACGATGAGCGCGCCGCTGGAGCCGTCCGGGCCGGTGCCGATCGGCGGGCCGATCGCCAACACACGGGTGTTCGTGCTGGACGAGCGCCTGCGGCCGGTCCCCGAGGGGGTGCCGGGCGAGCTGTACGTCGCGGGGCCGGGGCTCGCGCGAGGCTATCTGCGCCGCCCGGGGCCGACGGCGGAACGGTTCGTGGCCTGCCCGTTCACGGACGGGCGGATGTACCGCACCGGCGACCTCGCCCGGCGGACCGCTGACGGTGAGCTGGTCTTCGGTGGCCGGGCCGATGAGCAGGTGAAGGTGCGTGGCTTCCGGGTGGAGCCGGGTGAGATCGAGGCCGTTCTCGCCGGGCACCGGAGTGTCGGCCACGTGGTTGTTGTCGTACGGGAGGACCGCCCCGGGGACCGGCGGCTGGTCGCCTACGTCGTTCCTGATGGGGAGGTGGATACCGCCGGGCTGCGGGAGTACGTGGCCGAGCGGCTGCCGGAGTACATGGTGCCCACCGCGGTCGTCGCCCTGGATGCCCTGCCGGTCACCGTCAACGGCAAGCTGGACCGCGCCGCCCTCCCCGCCCCCGACTTCACCGACGCGGCGGAGGGCCGCGGTCCACGGACGCCCACCGAGGAGCTGCTCTGCCGGCTCTATGGCGAGATCCTCGGCCTGGAGCGGGTCAGCGCGGAGGCGTCCTTCTTCGAGCTCGGCGGCGACTCGATTCTGACCATGCTGCTGGTGTCGGTGGCCCGGCGCGCCGGACTGGTGATCGCCCCGTACCAGGTGTTCGAGCTCGCCACCCCGGCCCGCCTCGCCGACGTCGCCGAACCGCTGGACGAGAGCGCCGCGACAGGTGACCGGGCACGGGGCGCCGGGCAGGTGCCACTCTCCCCGGCCATGCACGAACTGCTGGACCGAGAGGGAGTTCAGGGGCCCTCGAGACCCGAGAGGGCTGAGGGTTTCCGGTCGGCCGTGCTGGACGTCCCGGCCGGGCCGCACCTGGGCGACATCGCCCGTGCGCTGCAGGCCGTCGTCGATCGCCACGACCTGCTGCGGGCCCGGCTCGAGACCACCCCGGAGCGGCGGCTGACCGTACCCCCGGCGGGGTCGGTGTCCGTCCGGCCGTGGACGCGGCAGGTGGCGACGGCGGGTATGGACGCCGATCGCTTCCAGCGACTGCTCGCCGCCGAGTCGGCGGAGGCCGGGCGGCGGCTGGACCGGCGGGCCGGGGTGATGGCCCAGGCCGTGTGGTGCGACAACGGGCCGGACGCGCCGGGGCGGCTGCTCGTCGTCGCGGACCGGCTGGTGGTCGATGCGACGTCCTGGCGGATCCTGCTGGAGGACGTGGCCGCCGCGGTCGCGGGGCGGGAGACGGCGGCCGTCCCGACGTCGTTCCGCCACTGGACGCGGGCCCTGGCCGCGCAGGCCGACAGCGCCCGGCGGCGTGCGGAGCTGCCCGCGTGGACCGAACTCCTCGCCGCCGGTGACCCGTTGCTCACCACCCGTCCCGCCGACCCGGCCCGCGACGCGAACGTCCCGCCGCGGCGCGCCTCCGTGCGCGTCCCGGCCGACACCACGGCGGCGGTGCTGACCGCCCTGCCGGACGCGTTCCACACCGGCGCCGAGACCGTTCTGCTGACCGGGCTGACCGCGGCCCTCGCCGATTGGCGCGACGGCCAGGACCGAACCGGTGGATTCCTCGTGGACGTGGCGGTGCCGGACCACGGACGGGGCGCCCTGGGCGGCGCCGCCGATCTCTCCCGCACCGTGGGCTCGTTCGCCCACCGCCACCCCGTACGGCTCGACACCGGGGCCCTCGACCTGGCGGAGATCCGCCGCGGCGGCCCCGCCGCGGGCCGGGCCATGAAGCAGATCAAGGAACGGCTGCGGGCCGTCCCCGGCGATGGACTCGGCTACGGCCTGCTGCGCCACCTCAACCCCGACACCGCCGCCACGCTCACCGCCCTGCCCACCCCGCAAATCGGCTTCACCGCCCCGGGCGACGACGACCGGCCGCCCACCCACCCGCTTGAAGCGGCGGCCCGCGTCGAGGGAGCCGAACTGGTCCTCAGCCTGGACTGGCCGGAGCCCCTCCTCACCGAACCGGCCGCCCGGCGCCTGCTCGACGTATGGGCGGAGATGCTGTCCGGCCTCGCCGCGCACTCCGGCGGCGGCCACACGCCGTCCGACTTCCCGTTGCTGGCACTCGACCAGGCCCAGATCGAGGAGCTGGAGGCCGAGGCGGCGGGCGGCGTGGTCGACGTACTGCCGCTGTCCCCGCTCCAGGAGGGCCTGCTCTTCCACGCGATGTTCGACGAGCGGGAGCGGGACATCTATGTGGAGCAGAAGGTCCTGGAGCTGGAAGGGCCCCTGGATGTACGGGCGTTGCGCGCCACCTGGCAGGCGCTGGTCGAGCGGCACGGCAGCCTGCGCACCGGCTTCCGCCGCCTGGTCGGCGTGGACGAACCCGTCCAGGTGATCGCCCGCCAGGTCACCCTGCCCTGGCGCGAGGTGGACCTGTCGCATCTCGGCACCGAGGCGGCGCGGGACCGGGCGGACCGGCTGGAGAGCGCGGAGCGGGACCGCCGCTTCGACCTCGCGGCCCCGCCGCTGGCGCGGATCCTGCTGGTGAAGACCGGCCCCGACCGTCACCGCATGGTCGTGACCCTGCATCACATCGTGCTCGACGGCTGGTCGCTGCGGATCCTCATCCGCGAGCTGTGGGCCGGCTACGCGGCCGGCGGCGACACCCGCGAGCTGGCGCCGACCACGCCCTACGGCGAGTATCTGGCCTGGCTGCGCCGCCAGGACCGGGAGGCGGCGCGCGCCGCCTGGCAGCGGGCGCTCGACGGCGTGTCCGAGCCGACGACGGTCGCCGCTCTCGACCCGAACGCCGAACCCGTCCTCACTCACAAGGTCCTCGCCGAGACCGGCGACCATCTGGCCGGTGCGCTGCGAGAGCTCGCCCGCGCCCACGGCGTCACGCTGAACACCGTCCTCCAGGTGGCCTGGGCCCAGGTCGTCGGCAAGCTCACCGGCCGGAGCGATGTGGTGTTCGGCGCCGCGGTGGCCGGACGTCCGCCGGAGCTGGCGGGGATGGCGGACATGCTGGGGCTGTTCATCAACACGATCCCCGTACGGGTCCGGCTGCGCCCTGCCGACTCCATCGCCCACTTGCTCACCGTGGTGCAGGCCCAGCAGTCGGCGCTGCTCGATCACCAGCACCTCGGCCTCAAGGAGATCCAGCGCCTGGCCGGACCGGGCGCCACCTTCGACACCCTGATGGCCTTCGAGAACTTCCACGCGGGCGAAACCGGACCGGCCGCCCCCTTGCGGCTGACCGCCGGCACGACCCGGATGGCGACGACCTTCCCGCTGACGCTGGGGGTGGACCCGGCGGACGAGCTGACGTTCTGGCTGGACTACCGCCCGGACGCGTTCGACGAGGACGCCGCCCGTGGCGTGGTACGGCGGCTGGTGCGGGTGCTGGAGCAGATGGCGGCGGCCCCGGCGCGGCGGGTGAGTGAGATCGAGCTGCTGGGGCGCGGCGAGCGGGCGCGGGTGGTGGAGGAGTGGAACGCCACTGATCGGGTGGTGCCGGTGGGGCCGTTGGGTGAGTTGTTCGACGAGCGGGCGGCTGTCTCTCCGGATGCGGTGGCGGTGGTGGGTGTGGGTGGTGAGGAGTGGTCGTACGCGGAGTTGAGGGAGCGGTCGGATGGGGTGGCGGGTGTGTTGGCCGCGCGGGGTGTGGGGCGGGGTGACGTGGTTGCGGTGGTGTTGGAGCGGTCGGTCGATGTGGTGGCGGTGTTGTTGGGGGTGGTGAAGGCGGGGGCGGGGTTCGTTCCGGTGGATCCGGCGTATCCGGTGGAGCGGATCGGGTGGATGGTCGGGGATGCGGGGGCGGTGCTGGTGGTGTGCTCGGAGGGGACTCGGGGGTTGGTTCCGGCTGGGGTGGAGTGTGTGGTGTGGGGTTCGTCGGATGTGGTGGCGGAGTGTGTGCCTGGGGTGTCGGTGGGTGTCGATGATGTGGCGTATGTGATTTATACGTCGGGTTCGACGGGCCGTCCGAAGGGTGTGGTGGTGACGCATCGTGGCCTGGGGAATCTGGCGGCTGCGCAGATCGAGCGGTTCGCGGTGGGTGCTGATGCGCGGGTGTTGCAGTTGGCGTCGTTGAGTTTCGACGCGGCGGTGTCCGAGATGTGTATGGCGTTGTTGTCGGGTGCTGCGCTGGTGGTGGTGGGTGCGGACTGGTTGCCGCCGGAGCGGTCGTTGGGTGAGGTGGTGGCGGAGTTCGGTGTTACGCATGTGACGGTGCCGCCGTCGGTGTTGGCGGCGGTGGAGGGGTTGCCGGAGAGTCTGGGGACGCTGGTGGTGGCGGGTGAGGTGTGCCCGCCGGGGCTGGTGGAGCGGTGGGCCCCTGGACGGCGGATGATCAATGCGTACGGCCCGACCGAGGTCACCGTGTGCGCGACGATGAGTGGGCCGCTGGAACCGTCCGGCCCGGCGCCGATCGGTGGGCCGATCGCCAACACACGGGTGTTCGTGCTGGACGAGTTCCTGCGGCCCGTGCCCGAGGGTGTGGCGGGCGAGCTGTATGTCGCGGGTCCGGGGCTCGCGCGTGGCTATCTCGGCCGTCCCGGGCTGACCGCGGAACGCTTCGTGGCGTGTCCGTTCACGGGTGGCCGGATGTACCGCACAGGTGACCTCGCCACATGGACGGCCGATGGTGCTCTGGTCTTCGGTGGGCGTGCGGACGACCAGGTCAAGGTGCGTGGCTTCCGTGTCGAGCCGGGTGAGATCGAGGCCGTTCTCGCTGGACACCGGAGTGTCGGCCAGGTGGCCGTTGTCGTCCGGGAGGACCGCCCCGGGGACCGGCGGCTGGTCGCCTACGTCGTTCCCGATGGGGAGGTGGATACCGCCGGGCTGCGGGAGTACGTGGCCGAGCGGCTGCCGGACCACATGGTTCCCGCCGCGGTCGTCGCCCTGGATGCCCTGCCGGTCACGGTGAACGGCAAGCTGGACCGCCCCGCCCTCCCCGCCCCCGACTTCTCCGACGCCACCGGGCGCGGCCCCGCCACGCCGACCGAGGAGATCCTCTGCGGCCTGTACTGCGAGGTTCTCGGGCTCGAACGGGTCGGCGCCGAGGTGTCGTTCTTCACCATCGGTGGCGACTCGATCCTCGCCATGAAGCTCATCGCCCGGATCGGCGCCGTCCTCGACACCGAGCTCAACATCGGCGAGCTGTTCGCCGCCCCCACCGTGGCCGGAGTCGCCCGCCTCGTCGCTGCGGCGGGAGGTACGACCGCCCGGGCCGCGCTGACGCCCCGGCCGAGGCCGGAGGCGCTGCCGCTGTCGTACGCCCAGCGGCGCATGTGGTTCCTCAACCAGCTCGAGGAGACCAACCCGGGAGCCGGAGCGGTCTACAACCTGCCGCTGGCCCTGCGACTCTCCGGCGACCTGGATGTCATCGCGCTGGAGGCGGCCCTCGGCGATGTCGCCGACCGGCACGAGAGCCTGCGCACGGTCTTTCCCGAGACCGATGGCGAGCCGCGCCAGCGGGTGCTGGAAGGCGAGGCGGGCCGACCGCGGCTGGCCGTCGTGGAGACCAGCGAGGAACTCCTCGCGGCCGAGCTCGGGTCGCATGCGGACCGTGGCTTTGATGTGACCGTCGATCTGCCGTGGCGGGCGCGGCTGTTGAAGACGGGGCCCTCGGAGTATGTGCTGCTGATCGTCGCGCATCACATCGCCGTGGACGGCTGGTCGATGGGCGTGCTGGCGCGGGACCTGGGGGCGGCGTATGCGGCTCGCCGGGCGGGCGGCGCGCCGGGGTGGGAGCCGCTGCCGGTGCAGTACGCGGACTATGCGCTGTGGCAGCGCGAGGTGCTGGGTGACCCCGAGGACCCGGACAGCGTGATCAGCGGCCAACTCGGGTACTGGCGTGCGGCACTGGCCGGTGCGCCCCAGGAGCTCGCACTGCCGACCGACCGGCCGCGGCCGGCGGTGTCCTCCTTCCGCGGTGGCGAAGTGCCGATCCAGATCGGCGCGGAGACCCATGCCCGGCTGCTGGACGTGGCTCGCCGTGGTCGCGCCACCATGTTCATGGTGGTGCACGCCGCACTCTCCGTGCTGCTCGGCCGGGTGGGTGCGGGCGACGACATCCCGATAGGCGTGCCGATCGCGGGCCGTGGCGACCCGGCGCTGGACGACCTGGCCGGGTTCTTCGTCAACACCCTCGTCCTCCGCGCAGATCTGAGCAGGGACCCGTCCTTCACGGAGCTGCTGGCCCAGGTGCGGGAGACCGATCTGGCCGCGTACGCGCATCAGGACGTGCCGTTCGAGCGGCTGGTCGAGGATCTGAACCCGTCGCGCTCGCTCTCCCACAACCCGCTGTTCCAGGTCCTGCTGGCCCTGCGGAGCGTACCGGCGCCGCGATGGGGTCTGCCGGGGCTGCGGGTCCGGCGGATACCGGCGGCCGCCCAGGTCCCGGCGCGCTTCGATCTGTCGCTGGACCTGGCCGAGCACCGTGATGGTGCGGGGGTGCCGGCGGGGTTGGGTGGGGCGTTGCTGTTCGCGGTGGATTTGTTTGATGAGGGTACGGCGCGGGGGTTGGTGGAGCGGTTGGTGCGGGTGTTGGAGGCGGTGGCGGCTGATCCTGGGGTGCGGGTCGGTGAGATCGATGTGGTGGGGGAGGTGGAGCGGGGTCGGGTGGTGGAGGAGTGGAATGCCACGGAGGCCGCGCTGTCTGGTGGTTCGGTTGTGGAGCGGTTTGAGGGGTGGGTTGGGGTGGCGCCGGGTGTGGTGGCGGTGCGGTGTGGTGGTGAGTCGGTGTCGTATGGGGAGTTGGATCGGCGGGCGAATCGGTTGGCGCGGTTGTTGAACGCCACCGGTGTCGGTCGGGAGTCGCGGGTTGCGCTGTGTCTGCCACGGTCGGTGGACATGGTGGTGGCGGAGTTGGCGGTGTGGAAGGCCGGTGGTGCGTTCGTTCCGTTGGATCCGGAGTATCCGGCGGATCGGCTGGGGTTTGTGATCGCGGACAGTGGCGCGGAGGTGGTCCTGGGTGCGTCGGAGAGTTTGGCCGAGGTGCCGGTCGGTGGTGCCCGTGTTGTGCGTATGGAGGAGGCGAGCGGCTTCTCCGCTGAGCCGCTGGGGACGGTCATTGTGCCGGGTCAGTTGGCGTATGTGATCTATACGTCGGGTTCGACGGGGCGGCCGAAGGGTGTGGCCGTCGCGCATGGCGGTGTGGTGAATCTGGCGGAGGCGATGCGTCCGGTGTTGGGGATGGACGCGGGTGTGGTGGCGTTGCAGTTCGCGTCGTTCAGTTTCGACGCCGCTGTTCTCGATGTCGTCGTCACCCTTGCGGCCGGCGGAACTCTCGCGGTGGCGAGTGCGGAGGAGCGTAAGGATCCGCGGGCGCTGTCGGAGATGGTCGGTCGGTGTGGGGTGCGGGTGGCGAGTGTGGTGCCGTCGCTGCTGGGGGTGCTGGATCCGGATGCTGTGCCGGGTGTGAGTAATTGGGTGTTGGGTGCGGAGCGGTTGAGTGCGGAGCTGGCTGGTCGGTGGTCGGCGGGTGCGCGGGTGTGGAACACCTACGGTCCGACCGAGGCCACCGTCATCACCACGGCCACCGCCATGCCCCTCGATTCCGGGCTGGGTACGGCACCACCGATAGGCCGCCCTCTGCCCAACAGCAAGGTGTTCGTGCTGGACGCCTTCCTCAGGCCGGTCCCCGTAGGCGTCACGGGCGAGGTCTATATCGCCGGTGCCGGTCTGGCCCGGGGCTATATCGGTCGGCCGGGGCTCTCCGCGGAGCGTTTCGTCGCGTGCCCGTTCGCTGTCCCGGGTGGGCGGATGTATCGCAGTGGTGACCTGGCGAAGTGGACCGCCGAGGGTGATCTGGTCTTCGCGGGGCGGGTCGATGAGCAGGTCAAGGTCCGTGGTTTCCGTGTCGAGCCCGGTGAGATCGAGGCGGTGATAGCCGCCTGTGAGGGTGTGGGGCAGGTTGCGGTGGTGGTCCGCGAGGACGGGCCGGGGGACAAGAAGCTGGTCGCGTACGTGGTCCCCCACGGCGAACTGGACGTGGCGGCCGTGCGGGAGTTCGCCGCTGGGCGGTTGCCGGAGTACATGGTCCCGGCGGTCGTCGTGCTGGACGCGCTGCCGCTGACGGTCAACGGCAAGCTGGACCGTGCCGCGCTCCCCGCCCCCGATGCCACAGCCACCGTGGCGGGCCGGGGTCCGGCCACCCCGACCGAAGAGATCCTCTGTGGGCTCTTCGCCGAGGTGCTCGGCCTCGATGAGGTGAGTGCCGACGCGTCGTTCTTCGAGCTCGGCGGTGACTCGATCATGTCGATGCTGCTGGTGTCGAGGGCGCGTAAGGCCGGTCTGGTGGTGAGCGCCCGGCAGGTGTTCGAGCGACGGACCCCGGCGGACCTCGCAGCGGTGGCCCGTGATGTGGCCACCGCTGATGACCTGGAGGGGAGCGGCGATCCGGGCACCGGCGAGGTGCCGTTGACCCCGGTGATGCATGAGTTGCTGCACCGGGCCGGAGCAGAGCGCATAGCCGGCGTGTTCCAGTCGACCGTGGTGATGGTTCCGGCGGGGATGCGGCTGGAGACGCTGACCGCTGCCGTTCAGGCGGTGGTCGATCACCACGACATTCTGCGGGCCCGACTGGACACCGAGCCCGAGCCCCGCCTCCTCGTCCCCCTGACCGTATCCGTGGCCCCGTGGGTGCACCGGGTCGACGCGAGCGGGGCCGGGGCCGACCTCGCGAGCCTGATCGCCGAGCAGTCGCGGGCGGCAGCGGATCGGCTCGACCCGCAGGCCGGGGTGATGGCGCAGGTGGTCTGGTTCGACCTCGGCCCGGGTACCCCAGGGCGGCTCCTGTTCATCGTCCACCACCTCGCCGTGGACACGCTCTCCCTCCGCGTCCTCATCCCGGACCTCGCCCAGGCATACGCGGACCTGGCCGCCGGCCGTGAGGTCGTGCTGGAGCCCGTGCCCACCTCCTTCCGGCACTGGGCCCGCGCACTGGAGACCGAAGCCACCGGTCAACCGCGGCTCGCCGAACTCCCCGCCTGGACCCGACTGCTGCGCGGCTCCGACGTGCCACTCGGTGAGCGCCCCCTGGACCCGGCCCGTGACGTGGGTGCCACGCTGCGGCGGGTCTCCGTGACGGCCTCGGCGGAGCTCACCGCCACCCTGCTGACGGCGGTCCCGGCGGCCTTCCACGCCGGGATCGACGATGTGCTGCTCACCGCCCTCGCCTCCGCCGTCGCGGAGTGGCGGCGGCATCGCGGGCAGGGCGCGGAGGGCGGGGTCCTCGTGGACGTGGAAGGCCACGGCCGGACGTCCGGAGGTCTCGACCTGGCCCGTACGGTGGGCTGGTTCACCAGCACGTACCCCGTACGGCTCGACCCCGGGACGGTGGACTTCGCCGGGTTGCGCGGCGGCGGGCCGGTGGCGGGACGGGCCGTCAAGCACATCAAGGAACAGCTCCGTGCCGTCCCGGGCGATGGCCTCGGCCACGGCCTGCTCCGCTATCTCAACCCCGCGACCGCGCCCACCCTCGCCGCGCTGCCCACCGCCCAGATCGGCTTCACCTACCTGGGCCGCCTCGCCGACGGGACGGCGGAGCGGACGACTGCCGCCTGGTCCGCCGCCCCCGAAGGCGGTCTCGGCGGCGGAGTGGGCGACGAGGTCCCGCTGGCGCACGCCCTGGAGGCCGTCGGCCTGGTCCGCGACCTGCCGGACGGCCCGCTGCTCACGTTGACACTCGCCTGGCCCCAGCACCTCCACCACACCGACGACATGCGACGACTCGCCGATGGCTGGCTGGCGATGCTCACCGGCCTCGCCACCCACACCACCGGCTCCGGCGGCGGCCACACACCGTCGGACTTCTCACTCATCACGCTCGACCAGAGCCAGATCGACGCGCTCGAAGCGGAACTCGCGGACAAGGGGGGAGCACGATGACTCAGATGCGAGTCCAGGACGTCTGGCCGCTGTCGCCGCTGCAGGAGGGCCTGCTCTTCCACGCGGTGTACGACGAGCGGGGCATTGACGTCTATGTCGAGCAGCTCGTGCTGGACCTGGAGGGCAAGCTGGACCCCGTAGTGCTGCGGGACGCCTGGCTGGCGCTGCTCGACCGGCACGAGAGCCTGCGCGCGGGCTTTCGGCAACTGGCCGGGGTTGCGCAGCCGGTGCAGGTCATCGCCCGGGGCGTGACCCTGCCGTGGCGGGAGGAGGACCTGTCCGGGCTGGACGCGGCAGTGGCCCGGGCGGAGTCGGAGCGGCTGGGGATCGAGGAGCGGGAGCGGCGTTTCGATCTGGCGGTGCCGCCGCTGCTGAAGGTGTTGCTGGTCAGGGTCGGGCCGGATGAGTACCGGATGATGGTGACGCTGCATCACATCCTGTTGGACGGCTGGTCGCTGCCGGTGCTGATGCGGGAGTTGTGGACGTGTTACGAGGCCGGGGGCAGCGCTCGTGGTCTGCCGCCCGTCACCCCGTACCGCGACTACCTCGCCTGGCTCGCCCGCCAGAACAAGGAAGCCGCGCGGGATGCGTGGCGACGGGAGCTGGCGGGCGCGGACGAGCCGACGCTGGTGGCACCGGCCGGACAGCCCACTGTCCCGGTGGCCTCCGGCAAGGCGGCCACCGACGCCGGGGCGGAGCTCGCCGGCCGGCTGCGGGATCTCGCCCGCCGCAACGGCCTGACCCTGAACACCGTGATCCAGGCGGCCTGGGCCGTCGTGCTCGGTCGGCTCACCGGCCGCCGAGATGTGGTGTTCGGAGCGACGGTGGCGGGGCGCCCCGCCGACCTGCCCGGCATGGAGAGCATGCTGGGGCTCTTCATCAACACACTGCCCGTACGCGTGCGCCTGGACCCGGCATGTACGGTCGCCGAGCTGCTCACGGAGGTGCAGGACCGGCAGTCGGCACTGCTGGACCACCAGCATCTGAGCCTCACCGAGATCCAGCGGCAGGCCGGGCCCGGCGCGACCTTCGACACCATCATGGCGTTCGAGAACCACCCCATCGGGGCGCAGGACTCCACGGCGGCGGCCGCTGGGCTGCGGATCACCGGCACGGCCATGCGCGAGTCCACCAACTTCCCGCTGTCGCTGGGCGTCCACCCGACGGAGGAGCTGCGGCTGCGGCTGGACTACCGCCCGGACCTGTTCGACCCCGAGGCCGCTCAGGGGCTCCTGGACCGCTTGGTGCGGGTGCTGGGGCAGATGGCGGCCGATCCGGAGACGCTGGTCGGTCGGCTGGATGTGCTCGGCGAGGCGGAGTGGTCGCGGGTGGTGGCGGAGTGGAATGCCACCGAGACCACACTGCCCGGCGGTTCGATCGTGGAGCGCATCGAGGCGCGGGTTGCGGCGGCGCCGGATGTGATGGCGGTGCGATGCGGCGAACAGGAGGTCTCGTACGGCGAGTTGGACCGACGGGCGAATCGCTTGGCGCGGCTTTTGACCGAAGTCGGCATCGGTCCGGAGTCGCGGGTCGCGCTGTGTCTGCCACGGTCGGTGGACATGGTGGTGGCGGAGCTGGCGGTGTGGAAGGCCGGTGGGGCGTTCGTTCCGCTGGACCCGGAGTACCCGGCCGACCGGTTGGGCTTCGTGATCGCGGACAGTGGCGCCGAAGTGGTCCTCGGTACGGCCGACTGCCTCACCGATATCCCCCTCGGTGACGCCCGCGCCATCCTTTTCGAGGGCGCCGACGCCTTCTCGGCGGAGCCGCTGGGGACGGTCATTGTGCCGGACCAGTTGGCGTATGTGATCTATACGTCGGGTTCGACGGGGCGGCCGAAGGGTGTGGCCGTGGCCCATGGTGGGGTGGTGAATCTGGCTGAGGCGATGCGTCCGGTGCTGGGGATGGACGCGGGTGTGGTGGCGTTGCAGTTCGCGTCGTTCAGCTTCGACGCCGCCGTCCTCGACGTCGCCGTCACCCTCGCCGCCGGTGGCACCCTGGCCGTCGCCACCTCCGCCGAGCGCAACGATCCGCGGGCGCTGGCGGAGATGGTCGGTCGGTGTGGGGTGCGGGTGGCGAGTGTGGTGCCGTCGCTGCTGGGGGTGCTGGATCCGGATGCTGTGCCGGGTGTGAGTAATTGGGTGTTGGGTGCGGAGCGGTTGAGTGCGGAGCTGGCTGGTCGGTGGTCGGCGGGTGCGCGGGTGTGGAACACCTACGGGCCGACCGAGGCCACCGTCATCACCACGGCCACCGCCACTCCGCTGGACGCCACGCTGGAGGAGGCCCCGCCGATCGGCCGTCCCCTCCCCAACGCCCGCGTGTATGTGCTTGACGCGTTCCTCAGGCCGGTGCCTGTGGGTGTCACGGGCGAGGTGTACATCGCCGGTGCCGGTCTGGCCCGGGGCTATATCGGTCGGCCGGGGCTCTCCGCGGAGCGTTTCGTCGCGTGCCCGTTCGCTGCCCCGGGTGGGCGGATGTATCGCAGTGGTGACCTGGCGAAGTGGACGGCCGATGGTGATCTGGTCTTCGCGGGGCGGGTCGATGAGCAGGTCAAGGTCCGTGGTTTCCGTGTCGAGCCCGGCGAGATCGAGGCCGTCCTCAGCGGCCACCCGGCCGTGGCCCAGGCCGCCGTGGTCATCCGCGAGGACCGCCCCGGGGACCGGCGCCTCGTCGCCTATGTGGTGCCCGCCGGTGAGCTCGACCCGGCGGCCCTGCGCCGCCTCGCCGCCGACCGGCTGCCCGAGTACATGATCCCGGCCATCATGCCCCTCGACGCGCTCCCGCTCACCGTCAACGGCAAGCTGGACCGCGCCGCCCTCCCCGCCCCCGACACCGCCGGCACCCCCGAGGGCCGCGCGCCCGCCACCCCCACCGAGGAGATCCTCTGCGGGCTCTTCGCCGAAGTCCTCGGGCTGAACCAGGTGGGCGCCGACACCTCCTTCTTCGAGCTCGGTGGCGACTCCCTCCTCGCCATGCGGCTCATCGCCCGCATCCGCCCCGTCCTCGACAGCGAACTGCGCATCGCCGACCTGTTCGCCACCCCGACCGTCGCCGACACCGCCCGCCGGATCGACGCCGAGCACGGCGACGCGCGGCCACCGCTGGAGCCACAGCCGCGCCCCGAGCACCTGCCGCTGTCGTACGGGCAGCAGCGGATGTGGTTCCTCAACCGGCTCGCGACCACCGGCCAGGGCGCAGGGGACGCCGAAGGCGCCGAGGGGGCAAAGGGCGCCGAGAGGGCAGAGAGGGCAGAGGCCGGTGGGGGCGCCGCGGGCGTCTACAACATGCCCCTCGCGCTACGCCTCTCCGGCCACCTCGACACCGGCGCGCTGGAAGCCGCCCTCGCCGACGTCGCCGACCGCCACGAGAGCCTGCGTACGGTCTTCCCGGAGACCGACGGCGTTCCGCGACAGCGGGTGCTGGACGGCCCCGCGGCGCATCCGCCACTCGTGGTCGTCGACCTCCCCGCGGACCAGGTCGAATCGGAGCTGAGCGCGCACGCCGGCCGCGGCTTCGAGCTCAGCACCGAACTGCCCTGGCGAGCACGGCTGTTGGTCACCGGACCCACCGAGTACGTGCTGCTCATCGTGGCGCATCACATCGCGGCCGACGGCTGGTCGATGGGTGTCCTCGCACGGGACCTCAGCACGGCCTACGCCGCCCGTCGGCAGGGCCGGGCGCCGGTGTGGGAGCCGCTGCCGGTGCGGTACGCCGACTTCGCCCTCTGGCAGCGGCGGCTGCTGGGGGAGCGGGGCGACGCGGACAGCCTGCTGAGCGATCAGCTCACCTACTGGCACGACGCCCTCGCCGACGCGCCGCAGGAGCTGGCGCTTCCGGCCGACCGGCCGCGTCCGGCGGTGTCCTCGTACGCGGGCGGCCTGGTCCCCGTCCGCATCGACGCGGCCACTCACGCCCGTCTGGTCGGGCTCGCGCAGCGTGGCGGGGCCACGGTGTTCATGGTCGTGCACGCCGCGCTGGCGGCGCTCCTCGCCCGGATGGGCGCGGGCACGGACATCCCCATCGGCACGGCCACCGCGGGCCGTGGCGACGCCGCGCTGGACGGGCTGACCGGCTTCTTCGTCAACACGCTCGTGCTGCGCACCGACCTGAGCGGCGACCCCGCCTTCACCGAACTCCTGGCCCGGGTGCGGGAGACCGACCTGGCCGCGTACGCCCACCAGGACGTGCCCTTCGAGCACCTCGTCGAGGACCTCGCGCCGTCGCGCTCGCTGTCCCGCAACCCGCTGTTCCAGGTCATGCTGTCGCTGCGGAACGTCCCGCCCGCGCGGTGGGACCTGCCCGGCCTCCAGGTCCGGCCCACCCCGCCCGGCTCCCTCGCCGCCCGCTTCGACCTGTCCGTCGACCTGTCCGAACACCGCGAGGAGGACGGCAGTCCGGCCGGAATCGGCGGCGACATCTTCTACGCCACCGAGCTGTTCGACGAGGCCACCGTCCAGGCCCTGGCCCGGCGGCTGGCGGCGGTGCTGGAGCAGATCGCCGCCGACCCCACCGTGCCCCTCAGCCGGCTGCGGATCCTCGACCCGGCCGAGCGGCGCACCGTCGTCCAGGACTGGAACCACACGGCCCGGACCGTGCCGGAGGGCACGCTGGCCGAGCTGTTCGAGGCACAGGTGCGGCGGACCCCCGACGCCCTGGCCGTCGTCGGGGCGGAGCACGGCCTGACGTACGCAGAGCTGGAGGAGCGCGGCAACCGGCTGGCACACGAGCTGATCGCTCGTGGCATCGGCCCCGAGGACCTGGTCGGCGTGGCCATGGAGCGGTCCGTCGAGCTGATGGCCGTGCTGCTGGCCGTGGTCAAGGCGGGCGCGGGCTATCTGCCCATAGACCCCCGGTATCCGGCGCGGCGGATCGCGTTCATGCTGGCCGACGCCCGGCCGAAGCTGGTGCTGTGCACGGGAGGGACCGAGGCCGTGCTGGGCGCCGACACGCCGCCCCGCCTGGTCCTCGACGCCCCGGAGGTGACCGCCGCGCTGGCGACACGCCCGGCCACCGCCCCCGGCGACGCCGACCGCGTCCGGCCGCAGCGGCTGGCACACCCCGCGTATGTCATCTACACCTCCGGCTCCACCGGCACCCCGAAGGGCGTCGTGGTCACCCACGGCGGAGTGGGCAGCCTGGCGGCGAGCCACATCGCCCGGTTCGGGTCCGGGCCCGGCGCACGCGTCCTGCAGTTCGCCTCGCCCAGCTTCGACGCCGCGTTCGCCGAGTTCTGCACCGCCCTGCCCGCCGGGGCCACCCTCGTCATGCCGGACCGGGACATGCTGCCGCCGTACGGTTCGCTGGCCGACGTCGCCGCCGAGTTCGGCGTGACACACCTGACCGCGCCGCCGTCCGTGCTCGCCGTCGCCGACGAACTGCCCGCCACCGTGACCACCGTCGCGGCCGCGGGCGAGGTGTGCCCGCCCGCGCTGGTGGCGCGGCTGGCGCCGGGACGGCGGATGCTGAACGCGTACGGCCCCACCGAGGCCACCGTCTGCGTCACCCTGAGCGACCCGCTCACCCCGGCAGCCCACGCCGACGCCCCGGTGCCGATCGGACGGCCGCTCGAGAACGGGCAGACGTATGTCCTGGACGAGTTCCTGCAGCCCGTCCCCGCCGGTGTCACCGGAGAGCTCTACCTCGCCGGCCCCGGCCTGGCCCGCGGCTATCTCGGCCGCTCGGCGCTGACCGCCCAGCGCTTCGTGGCCTGCCCGTTCACCGCCGCCGACGAACCCGGCGCCCCCGGCGGGCGGATGTACCGCACCGGGGACCTGGCCCACTGGACCCCCGACGGCCAACTCGTGGTCGTCGGAAGGGCCGACACCCAGATCAAGATCCGCGGCTTCCGGGTGGAGCCCGGCGAGATCGAGGCAGTCCTCGCCACCCACCCGGCCGTCCGCCGGTCCGCCGTCGTGGTCCGCGAGGACCGCCCCGGGGGCCGCGAAGACCGCCCCGGGGACCGCCGGCTCGTCGCCTACGTCGTCCCCGGCGAGGATGCGGACACGGCCGGACTGCGGGAGTACGTGGCCGAGCGGCTGCCGGACCACATGGTCCCCGCCGCGGTCGTCACCCTGGACGCCCTCCCGGTCACCGTCAACGGCAAGCTGGACCGCGACGCCCTGCCCGCCCCCGACTACGCGGGCCTGACCGGCCGCCGCGCCCCCGCCACCCCCATCGAAGAGGCGCTGTGCGGGCTGTTCGCCGACATCCTCGGCCTCGACCAGGTCGGCGTCGACGCCTCGTTCTTCGCGCTGGGCGGCGACTCCCTGCAGGCCATGCGGCTGATCGCCCGGATCCGCGCCGTCCTGGACGCCGAGCTGAGCATCCGGCAGCTTTTCGCCGAGCCGACCGTTGCCGGAGTCGCCCGGCAGCTCACCGGCGGGGGCGGTGTGCGGCCCCCGCTCACGCCGCGGCCCCGGCCGGACGTCGTACCGCTGTCGTTCGGGCAGCGGCGGATGTGGTTCGTCAACCAGATGGAGGAGGCCCAAGAGGGCGGTGAGGCCGCGTACAACCTGCCGCTGCGCTACCGCGTCTCCGGCGACCTCAGCCTGCCCGCGCTCGAAACCGCCCTGGGCGACCTCGCCGACCGGCACGAGAGCCTGCGCACGGTCTACCCCGCGACGGACGGCGTGCCGCGCCAGCACGTCCTCGAACCCTCGGCCGGACGCCCGCGCATGGTCGTCCTCGACACCCCCGCCGACCGGGTCGAGCAGGTGCTCGCCGAGCAGACCGAGGAGCGCTTCGACCTCAGCGCCGACCTGCCGTGGCGGATCCGGCTGCTGAAGACCGGCCCCGCGGAGTACGTCCTGCTGATCGTGGCACACCACATCGCGGTGGACGGCTGGACGATGGACCTGCTGCTCAAGGACCTGGAAGTGGCGTACGCCGCCCGCCGCCAGGGCCGGGCGCCGGTGTGGGAACCGCTGCCGGTGCAGTACGCCGACTACGCGCTCTGGCAGCGCCGTCTGCTCGGCGACCTGGACACCCCCGACAGCCTGATCTCCGCCCAGTTGGACCACTGGCGGCGGGCCCTGGCCGACGCGCCCCAGGAGCTGACACTTCCGGCCGACCGCTCCCGGCCCGCCGTGTCCTCGCACCGTGGCGGGGCGGCCGGGATACGGATCGACGTGCCCACCCATGCCCGGCTCGTGGAACTCGCCCGACGCGGCGACGCCACGATGTTCATGGTCATACACGCCGCGCTGGCGCTGCTGCTGTCGCGGATGGGCGCGGGGAAGGACCTTCCGATCGGCACGGCGGTCGCGGGGCGTGGCGACGCGGCCCTGGACGGGCTGGCCGGTTTCTTCGTCAACACGCTGGTCCTGCGGACCGATGTGAGCGGTGACCCGACCTTCGCGGAGCTGCTGTCCCGGGTCCGGGAGACCGACCTGACCGCCTACGCCCACCAGGACCTGCCCTTCGAGCACCTCGTCGAGGAACTCAACCCCACCCGCTCACTGGCCCGGCATCCTCTGTTCCAGGTCATGCTCTCCGTGCAGACGATGCCGCCCCAGGAGTGGACACTGCCGGGCGTCCAGGTGCGCCCGATGACACCCGGGGCCGCGGCGGCCCGGGTCGACCTGTCGCTGACCCTGGCGGAACACCGAGACGGCGAGGGCAACCCGGCGGGGATCGACGGCGATCTGCTGTATGCCACGGACCTCTTCGACGAGACCACCGCGCACGCGATGGCGGAGCGGCTGGTGCGGGTGCTGGAGCAGGTCGCCTCGGACCCGGTGGCTCGGGTGAGCGAGGTCGAGGTGCTGGGGTCTGGGGACCGGGCGCGGGTGGTGGAGGAGTGGAACGCCACTGATCGGGTTGTGCCGGTGGGGCCGTTGGGTGAGCTCTTCGACGCGCGGGTGGCTGTCTCTCCGGATGCGGTGGCGGTGGTGGGTGTGGGTGGTGAGGAGTGGTCGTACGCGGAGTTGGGGGAGCGGTCGGATGGGGTGGCGGGTGTGTTGGCCGCGCGGGGTGTGGGGCGGGGTGACGTGGTTGCGGTGGTGTTGGAGCGGTCGGTCGAGGTGGTGGCGGTGTTGTTGGGGGTGGTGAAGGCGGGGGCGGGGTTCGTTCCGGTGGATCCGGCGTATCCGGTGGAGCGGATCGGGTGGATGGTCGGGGATGCGGGGGCGGTGCTGGTGGTGTGCTCGGAGGGGACTCGGGGGTTGGTTCCGGCTGGGGTGGAGTGTGTGGTGTGGGGTTCGTCGGATGTGGTGGCGGAGTGTGTGCCTGGGGTGTCGGTGGGTGTTGATGATGTGGCGTATGTGATTTATACGTCGGGTTCGACGGGGCGTCCGAAGGGTGTGGTGGTGACGCATCGTGGCCTGGGGAATCTGGCGGCTGCGCAGATCGAGCGGTTCGCGGTGGGTGCTGATGCGCGGGTGTTGCAGTTGGCGTCGTTGAGTTTCGACGCGGCGGTGTCCGAGATGTGTATGGCGTTGTTGTCGGGTGCTGCGCTGGTGGTGGTGGGTGCGGACTGGTTGCCGCCGGAGCGGTCGTTGGGTGAGGTGGTGGCGGAGTTCGGCGTTACACACGCGACCGTCCCGCCGTCGGTGTTGGCGGCGGTGGAGGAGTTGCCGGAGAGTCTGGGGACGCTGGTGGTGGCGGGTGAGGTGTGTCCGCCGGGGCTGGTGGAGCGGTGGGCCCCTGGACGGCGGATGATCAATGCGTACGGCCCGACCGAGGTCACCGTATGCGCCACGATGAGCGCGCCGCTGGAGCCGTCCGGCCCGGCGCCGATCGGCCGTCCGATCGCCAACTCCGCTGTCTACGTACTGGACGAGCATCTGCGGCCGGTCCCCGTGGGTGTGCTGGGCGAGCTGTATGTGGCAGGGCCGGGGCTCGCGCGTGGCTATCTCGGCCGTCCCGGGCTGACCGCGGAACGCTTCGTAGCCTGCCCGTTCATGCACGGGCGGATGTATCGCACCGGCGACCTCGCCAAGTGGACCGGAGACGGCCAACTCGTCTTCGGCGGGCGTGCGGACGACCAGGTCAAGGTGCGTGGCTTCCGTGTCGAGCCGGGCGAGATCGAGGCCGTTCTCGCTGGACACCGGAGTGTCGGCCAGGCGGCCGTCGTCGTACGGGAGGACCGCCCCGGCGACAAGCGGCTCGTGGCGTACGTCGTCCCCGACGGGGACGCGGACGTGGACACCGCCGGGCTGCGGGAGTACGTGGCCGAGCGGCTGCCGGACCACATGGTCCCCGCCGCGGTCGTCACCCTGGACGCCCTCCCGGTCACCGTCAACGGCAAGCTGGACCGCGCCGCCCTCCCCGCCCCCGACTTCACGGACGTCGCCGAGGGGCGCGGCCCGGCCACACCCACCGAGGAGATCCTCAGCAGCCTCTACGGCGAGGTCCTCGGCCTGGAGTGGGTCGGCGCCGACGCCTCCTTCTTCGAGCTGGGCGGCGACTCCCTGCTCGCCATGCGGCTCATCGCCCGCATCCGCGCCGTCCTCGACGCAGAGGTCAGCATCGGCGACCTGTTCGCCACACCCACCGTCGCCGGCGTAGCCCAACTGGTGGGCGAACTGGGCGGCGAGTCCCGCGCGCCGCTGACGCCGCGGCCGCGGCCCGAGGCGCTGCCGCTGTCGTTCGAGCAGCAGCGGATGTGGTTCCTCAACCGGCTCGAAACCACCGGCGAGGGGGCCGCGTACAACCTCCCCCTGGCCCTGCGACTCTCCGGCGACCTCGACATCCCCGCGCTGGAAGCCGCCCTCGGCGATGTCGCCGACCGGCACGAGAGCCTGCGCACGGTCTTCCCGGAGACCTCGGGCGTCCCCCGCCAGCAGGTTCTGCACGGTGCGGCGGGCCGACCCTCGCTGACGGTGGTGCACACCGCCGCGGACGAGGTGTCCGGGCAGCTCGCGGCGTACGCGAACCAGCCGTTCGACGTCCGTAGCGAACTCCCTTGGCGGGTACGGCTCTTGGTGACCGGCCCCGCCGAGTACGTCCTCATGGGCGCCGTCCACCACATCGCCGCCGACGGCTGGTCGATGGGCGTCCTCGCGGGCGACATCGGCACCGCCTACGCGGCCCGGCGCGCGGGCCGACTGCCCGGGTGGGAGCCCCTGCCGGTGCAGTACGGGGACTACGCCCTGTGGCAGCGCGAGGTGCTCGGCGACCTCGGCGATCCGCAGAGTGTCATCAGCGGGCAACTGGACTACTGGCGGCGGACGCTCGCCGGTGCGCCGCAGGAGCTGGACCTGCCGACCGACCGGCCCCGACCCGCGGTGTCCTCCTTCACCGGTGGCGAAATGCCGTTCGAGGTGAACGCGGAGACCCACGCTAGGCTGGTGGAGCTCGCCCAACGCGGCCGGGCGACGATGTTCATGGTGATGCACACGGCGCTGGCGGTTGTGCTGTCGCGGATGGGTGCGGGTACGGACATTCCCATCGGCACGGCGACCGCGGGGCGCGGTGACGCGGCGCTGGACGGGCTGGCCGGTTTCTTCATCAACACCCTGGTGCTGCGCACCGACCTGAGCGGCGACCCGTCGGTCACCGAACTGCTGGCCCGGGTGCGGGATACCGATCTGGCCGCGTACGCGCATCAGGATGTGCCGTTCGAGCGGCTGGTCGAAGACCTCAATCCCACCCGGTCGCTGGGCCGGCACCCGCTGTTCCAGGTGTCGCTCACCATGCAGAACCTGCCGCAGGGCCGTCGGCCGTGGGAGCTGGCCGGGCTGGAGGTGAGCGGTCTTCCGGCCGTCTCTCCGGCGGCCCGGTTCGATCTGTCGGCGACGGTGGCCGAGCGCCGCGACGAGGAGGGGGCGCCGACGGGGCTGATGGGCTCGCTGCTCTACGCGACGGATCTGTTTGACGAGGGCACGGTGCGGTTGTTGGCGGGGCGGTTGGTGGGGGTGTTGGAGCAGGTGGCGGCTGATCCTGGGGTGCGGGTCAGTGGGATTGATGTGTTGGGGGAGGGTGAGCGTTCGCGGGTGGTGGGGGAGTGGAATGCCACTGAGCGGTCGGTGCCCGGGGTGTCGCTGGTGGAGTTGTTCGCCGCGCGAGCGGCTGCCTGCCCGGACGCGGTGGCGGTGGTCGGCGCCGGCGGCGAGGAGTGGTCGTACGCGGAACTCGGTGAGTGGTCGGATCGGGTGGCGGGTGCGTTGGTGGGGCGGGGTGTGGGTCGGGGTGATCTGGTGGGTGTGGTGATGGAGCGGTCGGTTGAGTTGGTGGTGGTGTGGCTGGGTGTGGCGAAGGTGGGGGCGGGGTTTGTGCCGGTGGATGTGGGGTGGCCGGTGGCGCGGCGGGGGTTGGTGTTGGGGCAGGTGGGTTTGGTGGTGGCGGATCGGGGGTTGGGTGTGCCGGGTGCGGTGGTGGTGGATGAGTTGTTCGGTGGGTTGGATGGGGCGCCGGGTGTGGTGGTTTCGGCGGAGGACGTGGCGTATGTGATGTTCACGTCGGGTTCGACGGGTGTGCCGAAGGGTGTGGTGGTCAGTCATGGTGCGGTGGCCGCGTTGGTGGGGGATGGGTGTTGGAGTGCGGCGGCGCGGGGTCGGGTGTTGATGCATGCGCCGCATGCGTTTGATGTGGCGGTGTTTGAGGTGTGGGTGCCGTTGGTCAGTGGTGGGCGGGTGGTGGTGGCGCCGCCGGGCCGGCTGGATGCGGCGGTGTTGGCGGGTTTGGTGGAGGCGCATGGGCTGACGGCTGTGCATGTGACGGCTGGGTTGTTCGGTGTGCTGGCGGAGGAGTCGCCGGAGTGTTTGTCGGGGCTGGCGGAGGTGTTGACCGGTGGGGATGTGGTGCCCGCGGGTGCGGTGGCTCAGGTGAAGGCCGCTTGCCCGGGGATCGAGGTCCGGCATTTGTACGGTCCGACCGAGGCCACTTTGTGTGCTACGACGTATGCGGTGGCTCCTGAGGTGGTGGCTCCGGCGGTGTTGCCGATCGGTCGGCCGCGGGACAACACCAAGGCGTTCGTCCTCGACGAGCACCTCAACCCCGTACCCGTCGGGGTGAGGGGCGAGCTCTATCTGGCCGGAGCAGGACTCGCCCGTGGATACCTGGGACACCCTCGCCTCACGGCGGAGCGCTTCGTAGCGTGCCCGTTCACGGGTGGGCGGATGTATCGCACGGGCGACCTGGCGCGGTGGACGGCTGACGGTGAGTTGGTGTTCGCGGGTCGGGTGGATGAGCAGGTGAAGATCCGTGGTTTCCGGGTGGAGCCGGGTGAGATCGAGGCCGTGCTCGCCGCGCACGAGAGTGTGGGTCAGGTCGCGGTCATCGTCCGTGAGGACCGGCAGGGCGACAAGCGCCTCGTGGCCTACGTCGTAGGCAGCGGCGACGGCGAGAGTGATCTGACCGGGCTGCGGGAGTACGTGGCCGAGCGGCTGCCCGAGTACATGGTCCCGGCGGCCGTGATGGCCATGGACACTCTCCCGGTCACCGCCAACGGCAAGCTGGACCGCGCCGCCCTCCCCACCCCCGAGTTCGGTGGCGCCACCGGGCGTGGCCCCGCCACTCCCGTCGAGGAGATCGTCGCCGGGGTCTTCGGCGAGGTGCTCGGGCTGGACCGGGTGGACGCGGAGGCGTCCTTCTTCGAGCTGGGCGGCGAC
Organism: Streptomyces yongxingensis; assembly: GCF_055597465.1. Classification (NCBI taxonomy): domain Bacteria; kingdom Bacillati; phylum Actinomycetota; class Actinomycetes; order Kitasatosporales; family Streptomycetaceae; genus Streptomyces; species Streptomyces yongxingensis. The sequence continues at coordinate 2,261,984 of NZ_CM145717.1, read as the reverse complement.
TCCCTGCTCGCCATGCGGCTCATCGCCCGTATCCGCGCCGTCCTCGGGGCGGAGCTCACCATCGGGGAGCTCTTCGCAGCCTCCTCGGCCGCCGGCGTGGCCCGGCTGGTCGACGCGGCAACCGGCCAGACGCACGCTGCGCTGACGTCGCGGCCCCGGCCGGAGGTGCTGCCGCTCTCGTACGAGCAGCAGCGCATGTGGTTCCTCAACCAGCTCGAAGGCGCCGGCGAGGGCGCGGCGTACAACCTCCCCCTGGCCCTGCGGATGTCCGGGGAGCTGGACCTCGCGGCGCTGGAGGCCGCGCTGGGCGACGTCGCCGACCGGCACGAGAGCCTGCGCACGATCTACCCGGCGAGCGAAGGTGTCCCGCGTCAGCAGGTGCTCGAAGGCGCCGCGGGCAGGCCGCCGCTGGTCGTGGTGGACACCACCGAGGACGAGATCGACGACGCCCTCACCACTCACGTGGGCCGCGGCTTCGATGTCAGCGTCGATCTGCCCTGGCGGATCCGGCTACTCAGGACCGGCCCCACGGACTACATCCTGCTGATCGTGGCGCACCACATCGCGGTGGACGGCTGGTCGATGGGCGTCCTCGCGGGCGACATCGGCACCGCCTACGCGGCCCGGCGCGCGGGCCGACTCCCGGGCTGGGAGCCCCTGCCGGTGCAGTACGCGGACTACGCGCTCTGGCAGCGCGAGGTGCTCGGCGACCTCGGCGATCCGCAGAGTGTCATCAGCGGACAGCTTGACCACTGGCGGCGGACGCTCGCCGGCGCACCGGAGGAGCTGGACCTGCCGACCGACCGGCCCCGACCGGCCGCGCCGACGTTCCGCGGACGCACCCTGCCGGTGGAGGTGGACGCGGAGACCCACGCCCGGCTGGTGGAGCTGGCACGGCGTGGCCGGGCGACGATGTTCATGGTCGTACACGCGGCGCTGGGGGTTCTGCTGTCGCGGATGGGTGCGGGTACGGACATTCCCATCGGCACGGCGACCGCGGGCCGTGGTGACGCGGCGCTGGACGGGCTGGCCGGTTTCTTCGTCAACACGCTGGTGCTGCGCACCGATCTGAGCGATGACCCGGGCTTCGATGAGCTGCTGGCCCGGGTGCGGGAGGCCGATCTGGCCGCGTACGCGCATCAGGATGTGCCGTTCGAGCGGCTGGTCGAGGACCTCAACCCGACTCGATCGCTCGCCCGAAACCCGCTGTTCCAGATCATGCTCGTCCTCCAGAACCTGCCCGCCTCCCAGGGCCGGTGGAATCTGCCCGGGTTGCGAGTCGGACCAGTGGAGGCCACCTCGCAGGAGTCCACCGCGAAGTTCGACCTGTCGCTGACCCTGGCCGAACGGCGCGACGGCGAAGGCGATCCGGCCGGGCTCGTGGGTGGGCTGTTGTATGCGACGGATCTGTTTGACGAGGGCACGGTGCGGTTGTTGGCGGGGCGGTTGGTGGGGGTGTTGGAGCAGGTGGCGGCTGATCCTGGGGTGCGGGTCAGTGGGATTGATGTGTTGGGGGAGGGTGAGCGTTCGCGGGTGGTGGGGGAGTGGAATGCCACTGAGGGTTCGGTGTCCGGGGTGTCGTTGGTGGAGTTGTTCGCGGCGCGAGCGGCTGCCTGCCCGGACGCGGTGGCGGTGGTCGGCGCCGGCGGCGAGGAGTGGTCGTACGCGGAACTCGGTGAGTGGTCGGATCGGGTGGCGGGTGCGTTGGTGGGGCGGGGTGTGGGTCGGGGTGATCTGGTGGGTGTGGTGATGGAGCGGTCGGTTGAGTTGGTGGTGGTGTGGCTGGGTGTGGCGAAGGTGGGGGCGGGGTTTGTGCCGGTGGATGTGGGGTGGCCGGTGGCGCGGCGGGGGTTGGTGTTGGGGCAGGTGGGTTTGGTGGTGGCGGATCGGGGGTTGGGTGTGCCGGGTGCGGTGGTGGTGGATGAGTTGTTCGGTGGGTTGGATGGGGCGCCGGGTGTGGTGGTTTCGGCGGAGGACGTGGCGTATGTGATGTTCACGTCGGGTTCGACGGGTGTGCCGAAGGGTGTGGTGGTCAGTCATGGTGCGGTGGCCGCGTTGGTGGTGGATGGGTGTTGGAGTGCGGCGGCTCGGGGTCGGGTGTTGATGCATGCGCCGCATGCGTTTGATGTGGCGGTGTTTGAGGTGTGGGTGCCGTTGGTCAGTGGTGGGCGGGTGGTGGTGGCGCCGCCGGGTCGGCTGGATGCGGCGGTGTTGGCGGGTTTGGTGAGGGTGCATGGGCTGACGGCTGTGCATGTGACGGCTGGTTTGTTCGGTGTGCTGGCGGAGGAGTCGCCGGAGTGTTTGTCGGGGCTGGCGGAGGTGCTGACCGGTGGGGATGTGGTGCCCGCGGGTGCGGTTGCTCAGGTGAAGGCTGCTTGCCCGGGGATCGAGGTCCGGCATTTGTACGGTCCGACCGAGGCCACTTTGTGCGCGACGACGTATGCGGTGGCTCCTGAGGTGGTGGCTCCGGCGGTGTTGCCGATCGGTCGGCCGCGGGACAACACCAAGGCGTTCGTCCTCGACGAGCACCTCAACCCCGTACCCCCGGGCGTCAAGGGCGAGCTCTATCTCGCGGGCTCCGGGCTGGCTCACGGCTACCTCGGTCGGCCGGGGCTGTCGGCGGAGCGCTTCGTAGCGTGCCCGTTCACGGATGGGCGGATGTATCGCACCGGCGACCTGGCGCGGTGGACGGCCGAGGGTGAGTTGGTGTTCGCGGGGCGGGTGGATGAGCAGGTGAAGATCCGTGGTTTCCGGGTGGAGCCGGGTGAGATCGAGGCCGTGCTCGCCGCGCACGAGAGTGTGGGTCAGGTGGCGGTCATCGTCCGTGAGGACCGGCAGGGCGACAAGCGCCTCGTGGCCTACGTCGTAGGCAGCGGCGACGGCGAGAGTGGCCTGACCGGGCTGCGGGAGTACGTGGCCGAGCGGCTGCCCGAGTACATGGTCCCGGCGGCCGTGATGGCCATGGACACTCTCCCGGTCACCGCCAACGGCAAGCTGGACCGCGCCGCCCTCCCCGCTCCCGACTTCGCCACTACCACCTCCGGCCGGGGCCCGGCGACGCCGACCGAGGAGATCCTCTGCGGGCTCTTCGCCGAGGTGCTGGGTCTGGAGCGGGTCGGCGCGGAGGACTCGTTCTTCGCACTCGGCGGCGACTCCCTGCTCGCCATGCGGCTCATCGCCCGCATCCGGTCGGTGTTGGACACCGACCTCGGGATCGGCAAGCTGTTCACGGCGCCGACCGTGGCCGAGGTCGCCCGGTTGCTCGACGCCCGCGCGGACGGCACCGCCCGGACCGCGCTGACGCCGCGGCCGCGCCCGGAGGTGCTGCCGCTCTCGTACGCCCAGCAACGGATGTGGTTCCTCAACCGGCTCGAAGGCGTCGGCGAAGGTGCGGGCTACAACCTCCCCCTGGCGCTGCGAATATCGGGAGACCTGGACATCGCCGCCCTGGAGGCCGCGCTGGGCGACGTCGCCGACCGGCACGAGAGCCTGCGCACGATCTACCCCGAGACGGACGGCGAGCCACGGCAGCAGGTGCTGGAGGGCGCGGCGGGTCGGCCGCCACTGATCGTCGTGGGGACCACACCGGACGAGCTCGGCGCGACACTCGCGGCGCACTCCGGGCGTGGCTTCGAGCTGAGCGCCGATCTGCCGTGGCGCATCCGGCTGTTGGCGACGGGGCCCATGGAGTACGTGCTGCTGATCGTGGCCCATCACATCGCGGTGGACGGCTGGTCGATGGGCGTGCTCGCCCGGGACATCGGCGTGGCGTACGCCGCCCGTCGGGCGGGCGGCGCGCCGGGGTGGGAGCCGCTGCCGGTGCAGTACGCGGACTACGCGCTGTGGCAGCGCGAGGTGCTGGGCGATATCGAGGACCCCGACAGCGTGATCAGCGGCCAGCTGGACTACTGGCGCGCGGCCCTGGCCGACGCACCCCAGGAGCTGACGCTGCCGACCGACCGGCCGCGCCCGCCCGCGTCCTCATTCCGGGGCGGCACGGTGCCCCTGCACGTGGACGCCGAGACCCACGCCCGGCTGGTGGCGGCCGCCCAGCAGGGCAACGCCACCATGTTCATGGTCGCCCAGGCCGCACTGGCCGTGCTGCTGACGCGGCTGGGCGCGGGCACGGACATCCCCATCGGCACCGCGATCGCCGGCCGCGGTGACGAGGCCATGGACGCCCTGGCCGGGTTCTTCGTCAACACGCTGGTCTTGCGGACGGACGTCAGCGCCGACCCGACCTTCAGCGAGGTGCTGGCGCGGGTGCGGGAGACCGATCTGGCCGCGTACGCGCATCAGGACGTGCCGTTCGAGCGGCTGGTGGATGTGCTGAGCCCGGAGCGGTCGCTGGCGCGCAACCCGCTGTTCCAGGTCATGCTGGCGCTGCAGAGCGCCGCGCCGGAGAAGTGGGAGCTGCCCGGCCTGGAGGTCGACACGCTTCCGTCGACCGCGGACCCGGTGGCCCGCTTCGATCTGTCGGTGACGCTGATCGAGCACCGTGATGGTGCGGGGGTGCCGGCGGGGTTGGGTGGGGCGTTGCTGTTTGCGGTGGATTTGTTTGATGAGGGTACGGCGCGGGGGTTGGTGGAGCGGTTGGTGCGGGTGTTGGAGGCGGTGGCGGCGGATCCGGGGGTGCGGGTCAGTGAGATCGATGTGGTGGGGGAGGTGGAGCGGGTTCGGGTGGTGGAGGAGTGGAATGCCACGGAGGCCGCACTGTCTGGTGGTTCGGTTGTGGAGCGGTTTGAGGGGTGGGTTGCGGCGGCGCCGGATGTGGTGGCGGTGCGGTGTGGTGGTGAGGCGTTGTCGTATGGGGAGTTGGATCGGCGGGCGAATCGGTTGGCGCGGCTTCTGGCCGATGTCGGTGTCGGTCGGGAGTCGCGGGTTGCGCTGTGTCTGCCGCGGTCGGTGGACATGGTGGTGGCGGAGTTGGCGGTGTGGAAGGCCGGTGGGGCGTTCGTTCCGTTGGATCCGGAGTATCCGGCGGATCGGCTGGGGTTTGTGATCGCGGACAGTGGCGCCGAGGTGGTCCTGGGTACGGTCGACTGCCTTGATGGCGTCCCGCTCGGCGGTGCGCGCGTGGTCCTTCTCGAGGGTGCCGATGCCTTCTCGGCGGAGCCGCTGGGGACGGTCATTGTGCAGGGTCAGTTGGCGTATGTGATCTATACGTCGGGTTCGACGGGGCGGCCGAAGGGTGTGGCCGTCGCGCATGGCGGTGTGGTGAATCTGGCTGAGGCGATGCGTCCGGTGTTGGGGATGGGCGCGGGTGTGGTGGCGTTGCAGTTCGCGTCGTTCAGTTTCGATGCGGCTGTTCTCGATGTCGTTGTCACGCTCGCGGCTGGTGGGACTTTGGCGGTGGCGAGTGCGGAGGAGCGTAGGGATCCGCGGGCGCTGGCGGAGATGGTTGGTCGGTGTGGGGTGCGGGTGGCGAGTGTGGTGCCGTCGCTGCTGGGGGTGCTGGATCCGGATGCTGTGCCGGGTGTGAGTAATTGGGTGTTGGGTGCGGAGCGGTTGAGTGCGGAGCTGGCTGGTCGGTGGTCGGCGGGTGCGCGGGTGTGGAACACCTACGGTCCGACCGAGGCCACCGTCATCACCACGGCCACCGCCACTCCGCTGGACGCCACGCTGGAGGAGGCCCCGCCGATCGGCCGTCCCCTCCCCAACGCCCGCGTGTATGTGCTTGACGCGTTCCTCAAACCGGTGCCTGTGGGTGTCACGGGCGAGGTCTATATCGCCGGTGCCGGTCTGGCCCGGGGCTATATCGGTCGGCCGGGGCTCTCCGCGGAGCGTTTCGTCGCGTGCCCGTTCGCTGCCCCGGGTGGGCGGATGTATCGCAGTGGTGACCTGGCGAAGTGGACGGCCGATGGTGATCTGGTCTTCGCGGGGCGGGTCGATGAGCAGGTCAAGGTCCGTGGTTTCCGTGTCGAGCCCGGTGAGATCGAGGCGGTGATAGCCGCCTGTGAGGGTGTGGGGCAGGTTGCGGTGGTGGTCCGCGAGGACGGGCCGGGGGACAAGAAGCTGGTCGCGTACGTGGTCCCCCACGGCGAACTGGACGTGGCGGCCGTGCGGGAGTTCGCCGCTGGGCGGCTGCCGGAGTACATGGTCCCGGCGGTCGTCGTGCTGGACGCGCTGCCGCTGACGGTCAACGGCAAGCTGGACCGTGCCGCGCTCCCCGCCCCCGATGCCACAGCCACCGTGGCGGGCCGGGGTCCGGCCACCCCGACCGAAGAGATCCTCTGTGGGCTCTTCGCCGAGGTGCTCGGCCTCGATGAGGTGAGTGCCGACGCGTCGTTCTTCGAGCTCGGCGGTGACTCGATCATGTCGATGCTGCTGGTGTCGAGGGCGCGTAAGGCCGGTCTGGTGGTGAGCGCCCGGCAGGTGTTCGAGCGACGGACCCCGGCAGAGCTGGCGCTCGTGGCCGGTGATGCTTCTGCTCCCGGTGGCCTGGAGGGGAGTGGCGACCCGGGCACGGGTGAGGTGCCGTTGACGCCGGTCATGCATGAGCTGCTGGAGCGGGCCGGAGCAGAGCGTATAGGCGCGGTGTTCCAGTCCACGGTGGTGGTGGCCCCGGCGGGGACGCGGCTGGAGACGCTGACCGCTGCCGTTCAGGCGGTGGTCGATCACCACGACATTCTGCGGGCGCGGCTGGAGACCGAGCCCGCCGCCCGCCTCCTCGTCCCCCCGACCGCGTCCGTGGCACCTTGGGTGCACCGGGTCGATGCGAGTGGGGCGGGGGTTGACCTCGAGCGCCTGATCGCCGAGCAGTCGCGGGCGGCAGCGGATCGGCTCGACCCGCGAGCGGGGGTGATGGCGCAGGTGGTCTGGTTCGACCTCGGCCCGGACACCCCCGGACGGCTGCTGATCCTCCTCAACCACCTCGTGGTGGACGGCGTCTCCTGGCGCGTTCTCGTGCCCGATCTGGCCGAGGCGTACACCGAGCTGGCCGCCGGCCGTGAGGTCGTGCTGGAGCCCGTGCCCACCTCCTTCCGGCACTGGGCCCGCGCACTGGAGACCGAAGCCACGGGCCGGCAACGGCTCGCCGAACTCCCCGCCTGGACCCGGCTACTTGACGGCCACGACCCCCTCCTCACCTCGCGGCCGGTGGACCCGGAGCGGGACCTCGGCGCCACCGTCCGGCAGCTGTCGGTGAAGGTGTCCACGGAGGTCACATCGGCGCTGCTGACCAGCGTGCCGACGGCGTTCCACGCGGGCGTTGACGACGTACTGCTGACCGGCCTGACCGCGGCGTTGGCCGAGTGGCGCCGCGGCCAGGGGCAGGACACGGCCGGGGTCCTGCTGGACCTCGAGGGCCACGGCCGGGCCCCGCTGGCGGAGGGCGTGGACCTGACGCGCACGGTCGGCTGGTTCACCAGCAGCTACCCGGTGCGGCTCGACGTCGGCTTCATCGACGTCATGGAGCTGCGCTCCGGCGGGGCCGCGGCGGGACGGGCCATCAAGCGCGTCAAGGAACAGCTCCGTGCCGTCCCCGCCGATGGGCTCGGCTACGGGATGCTCCGTCATCTCAACCCCGAGACCGCGCCCGCCATTGCCGCGCTGCCCACCGCCCAGATCGGCTTCAACTACCTGGGCAGGTTCCCGGGCCAGCAGAACCAGAGCAAACAGGGTCAGCAGCCCGCCGAGCAACATGCCTGGCAGACCGCCGGCGACGGTGGCCGGGGCGGCGGTGCCAACGACCGGATCCCGGTCATGCACGCCCTGGAGGTCATGGGCGTCGTCCACGACCTGCCCGACGGCCCCCAGCTCACCCTCATCGTGTCCTGGCCGTCCGGGCTGCTGGCGGAGTCGGCCGCCAGGAGCCTGCTGGACGGCTGGGCCGCGATGCTCACCGGACTGGCCACGCACACCACGGATGTCGGAGCCGACACCGGTATCGGTGGCCACACCCCCTCCGACTTCCCGCTGGTGGACATCAGCCAGAGCGAGTTGGACGAGTTCGAAGCGACAGCGCAGCAGATGGACGAAGGAGCTTGAGATGACCGACTCCGCTCTGGTGGGGGTATGGCCGCTGTCGCCGCTGCAGGAGGGCCTGCTGTTCCACGCGGTGTACGACGAGGAGGGCATCGACGTTTACGTCGAGCAGATGATCACCGGCCTGGAGGGCAAGCTGGACCCCGGGGTGCTGCGGGCGTCCTGGCAGGCGCTGCTCGACCGCCACGAGAGCCTGCGCGCGGGATTCCAGCGGCGCGCCTCCGGAGCGCCGGTCCAGCTCATCATGCGCCGGGTGACCCTGCCGTGGCGGGAGGAGGACCTGTCCGGGCTGGACACGGAAGCGGCACGGGCGGAGTCGGAGCGACTGGGGATCGAGGAGCGGGAGCGGCGTTTCGATCTGGCGGTGCCGCCGTTGCTGAAGGTGCTGTTGGTCAGGGTCGGGCCGGATGAGTACCGGATGATGGTGACGCTGCATCACATTCTGTTGGACGGCTGGTCGCTGCCGGTGCTGATGCGGGAGTTGTGGACGTGTTACGAGGCCGGGGGCAGCCCACACGGTCTGCCGCCCGTCACCCCGTACCGCGACTACCTCGCCTGGCTCGCCCGCCAGAACAAGGAAGAAGCCATGGCGGCCTGGCGGAAGACGCTGGCCGGGGCGGATGAGCCGACGCTGGTGGCCCCGGCCGAGTACAACGGGGCGCCGGCGCACTCCGCCATGGTGTCCGGCAGGGCGAGCAAGGAGCTGGACCAGGCGCTGCGCGACCTGACGCGCCGCTTCCACGGCCTCACCCTGAACACCGTCGTGCAGGCTGCCTGGGCTCTCGTCGTCGGCAAGCTGACCGGCCGACGGGATGTGGTGTTCGGCGCCAGCGTGGCCGGACGGCCGCTGGACCTGCCGGGCATGGAGAGCATGCTGGGGCTCTTCATCAACACCGTGCCCGTACGCGTCCGCTTCGACCCGGCGCAGTCGGTGGCTGAGCTGCTGACGGAGCTGCAGGCCGAGCAGGCGGCGCTGGTGGATTACCAGTACCTGAGCCTCAGCGATATTCAGCGGCAGGCCGGGCCCGGAGCGACGTTCGACACCATCATGGCGTTCGAGAGCTTCCCCTCGGGTACGAACGCCCGGAAGTCGTCGGGCGACAAGCCGACGGGCGAGGGGGCAGATCGACGCGGACCAGGTGGGCTGAAGTTCACCGAGCACGGACTCCGGGAGTCGATCAATTACCCGCTCGGCCTGGTGGTCGGCCCGAGCGGTGGCCTGGGCATGCGGCTGAGCTACCGGCCGGACCTGTTCGACGCGGAGACGGCCCAGGGGCTGGTCGATCAGGTGCTCCGGGTGCTGGGGCAGATGGCGGCCGATCCGGAGACGTTGGTCGGTCGGCTGGATGTGGTGGGGGAGGTGGAGCGGGGTCGGGTGGTGGAGGAGTGGAATGCCACGGAGGCCGCGCTGTCTGGTGGTTCGGTTGTGGAGCGGTTTGAGGGGTGGGTTGGGGTGGCGCCGGGTGTGGTGGCGGTGCGGTGTGGTGGTGAGTCGGTGTCGTATGGGGAGTTGGAGGAGCGGGCGAATCGGTTGGCGCGGTTGTTGAACGCCACCGGTGTCGGTCGGGAGTCGCGGGTTGCGCTGTGTCTGCCACGGTCGGTGGACATGGTGGTGGCGGAGTTGGCGGTGTGGAAGGCCGGTGGTGCGTTCGTTCCGCTGGATCCGGAGTACCCGGCGGATCGGTTGGGGTTTGTGATCGCGGACAGTGGCGCCGAGGTGGTCCTGGGTACGTCGGAGAGTTTGGCCGAGGTGCCGGTCGGTGGTGCCCGTGTTGTGCGTATGGAGGAGGTGAGCGGCTTCTCCGCTGAGCCGCTGGGGACGGTCATTGTGCCGGATCAGTTGGCGTATGTGATCTATACGTCGGGTTCGACGGGGCGGCCGAAGGGTGTGGCCGTCGCGCATGGCGGTGTGGTGAATCTGGCTGAGGCGATGCGTCCGGTGTTGGGGATGGACGCGGGTGTGGTGGCGTTGCAGTTCGCGTCGTTCAGTTTCGACGCCGCTGTTCTCGATGTCGTCGTCACCCTTGCGGCCGGCGGAACTCTCGCGGTGGCGAGTGCGGAGGAGCGTAGGGATCCGCGGGCGCTGGCGGAGATGGTTGGTCGGTGTGGGGTGCGGGTGGCGAGTGTGGTGCCGTCGCTGCTGGGGGTGCTGGATCCGGATGCTGTGCCGGGTGTGAGTAATTGGGTGTTGGGTGCGGAGCGGTTGAGTGCGGAGCTGGCTGGTCGGTGGTCGGCGGGTGCGCGGGTGTGGAACACCTACGGGCCGACCGAGGCCACCGTCATCACCACCGCCACCGCGACCGCACTGAAGACCGGGTTGGAGGCGGCGCCCCCTATCGGTCGGCCTCTGCCCAACAGCAAGGTGTTTGTGCTGGATCCGTTCCTTCGGCCGGTGCCTGTGGGCGTGATCGGTGAGGTCTATATCGCCGGTGCCGGTCTGGCTCGGGGCTATATCGGTCGGCCGGGCCTGTCCGGGGAGCGTTTCGTCGCCTGCCCGTTCGCTGCCCCGGGTGGGCGGATGTATCGCAGTGGTGACGTGGCGAAGTGGACCGCCGAGGGTGATCTGGTCTTCGCGGGGCGGGTCGATGAGCAGGTCAAGGTCCGTGGTTTCCGTGTCGAGCCCGGTGAGATCGAGGCGGTGATAGCCGCCTGTGAGGGTGTGGGGCAGGTTGTGGTGGTGGTCCGCGAGGACGGGCCGGGGGACAAGCAACTGGTCGCCTACGTGGTCCCCCACGGGGAACTGGACGTGGCGGCGGTACGCGCGTTCGCCGCTGGGCGGCTGCCGGAGTACATGGTCCCCACCGTCGTCGTGCTGGACGCGCTGCCACTGACGGTCAATGGCAAGCTGGACCGTGCCGCGCTCCCCGCCCCCGATGCCACAGCCACCGTGGCGGGCCGGGGTCCGGCCACCCCGACCGAAGAGATCCTCTGTGGGCTCTTCGCCGAGGTGCTCGGCGTGGAGCGGGTCAGCGCTGATGCCTCGTTCTTCGAGCTCGGCGGTGACTCACTCCTGGCGATGCGGCTCATTGCCAGGGTCCGGGCGGTGCTCGACACCCGGATCACCATCCGTGAGCTCTTCACCGCCACCACGGTCGCCCTCCTCTCCCGCCGTATCGAGGAAGAAGGCAACGCGGACGGCCGGACCCGCCCCGCGCTGGTGCCGTGCCCCCGGCCGGACTCCGTACCCCTGTCGTACGCCCAGCGCCGGATGTGGTTCCTCAACCGCCTCGAGGGCGTGGGGGAAGGCGCGGGCTACAACCTGCCGCTGGCGCTTCGCCTTTCGGGCGAGCTGGACAGGGTTGCTCTGGAGGCGGCGCTCGGGGATGTCGCCGACCGGCACGAGAGTTTGCGTACGGTCTTTCCCGAGACCGATGGCGAACCGCGTCAGCACGTGCTGGCGGGTGGCGCCGGCCGACCGTCGCTCGTGGTCGTGGAAACGACGGAGCAGGAACTGCCGCAGGCCCTGGCGGCGCACTCTGCCCGGGGCTTTGATCTGAGCGTTGATCTGCCGTGGCGGGCGCGGCTGTTGAAGACGGGCGGGTCGGAGTATGTGTTGTTGATCGTGGCGCATCACATCGCGGTTGATGGTTGGTCGATGGGTGTGCTGGGGCGGGAGATCGGGGTGGCGTATGCGGCGCGGCGGGTGGGCCGTGTGCCGGGCTGGGAGCCGTTGCCGGTGCAGTACGCGGACTATGCGCTGTGGCAGCGTGAGGTGCTGGGCGACCTGGAGGACCCGGGCAGTGTGATCAGTGGCCAGCTCGGCTACTGGCGCGAGGCACTGGCCGGTGCGCCGGAGGAGCTCGCCCTGCCCGCCGACCGGCCCCGGCCCGCTGTCTCCTCCTTCCGTGGCCGATCCGTGCCGATCCGGGTGAGCCCGCAGGTCCACGCCCGGCTGGTGGCGCTCGCCCAGCGCGGGCGGGCCACGATGTTCATGGTCGTCCAGGCGGCGCTGGCGCTGCTGCTGTCGCGGATGGGTGCGGGGAAGGACATTCCGGTCGGTACGGCGGTGGCGGGGCGTGGGGATGCGGCCTTGGACGGGCTGGTGGGGTTCTTTGTGAACACGCTGGTGCTGCGGACCGATGTGAGTGGCGACCCGACCTTTGTGGAGTTGCTGTCCCGGGTGCGGGAGGCGGATCTGGACGCGTATGCGCATCAGGATGTGCCGTTCGAGCGGTTGGTGGAGGATCTCAATCCCGCGCGGTCGTTGGGGCGTAATCCGCTGTTCCAGGTGTCGTTGGGGCTTCAGGGGGCGCCTTCGGGTGAGGGGCGGTTGTGGGATCTGCCGCGGTTGCGGGTGCGTCCGTTGGAGTCGGGGACGGAGGCTTCGGCACGGGTGGACCTTGCCCTGGATATGGCCGAGCACCGCGATGACGACGGCAATCCGGGCGGGATTCGTGGCGCGTTCCTCTACGCCACCGACCTCTTTGACGAAGCGACGGTGAAGGTGCTCGCCGAGCGGCTGGTGCGGGTGCTGGAGCAGGTCGCCTCGGATCCTGCGGCTCGGGTGAGTGAGGTCGCCGTGCTGGTCCCGGGTGAGCGGGCGCGGGTGCTGGAGGAGTGGAACGCCACCGAGCGGGAGGTTCCCGTGCGGCCGTTGGGTGAGCTCTTCGACGAGCGCGCGGCCGCCTCCTCGAATGCGGTGGCGGTGGTCGGCGCGGGTGGTGAGGAGTGGTCGTACGCGGAGTTGAGGGATCGGTCGGACCGGGTGGCCGGTGTGCTGGCCGCGCGGGGTGTGGGACGCGGTGACCTGGTCGCTGTGGTGTTGGAGCGGTCGGCGGATGTGGTGGCGGTGCTGCTGGGGATCGCCAAGGCGGGGGCGGGGTTTGTGCCGGTGGATCCGGCGTATCCGGTGGAGCGGATCGGGTGGATGGTCGAGGACTCGGCGCCTGCGCTGGTCCTCTGCTCCGAGGGGACACGGGGGCTGGTTCCGGCCGGAGTGGAGTGCCTGGTCCGGGATCCGTCGGATGGTGTGGTGGCGGAGCCCGCGCCTGCGGTTTCGGTGGATGTCGACGATGTGGCGTATGTGATTTATACGTCGGGCTCGACGGGCCGTCCCAAGGGCGTGGCGGTCACGCATCGCGGCATCGGGAACCTCGCCAGTGCCCAGATCGAGCGGTTCGAGGTGGGCGCTGATGCGCGGGTGTTGCAGTTGGCGTCGCTGAGCTTCGACGCTTCGGTGTGGGAGATGTTCATGGCGCTGCTCTCCGGCGCAGCTCTCGTGATGGCGGACCCGGACACGCTCCCGCCCAACGGTTCGCTGGGCGCGACGGCCACGGCGCTGGGCGTCACGCATGTGACGGTGTCGCCGTCGGTGCTGGCCACGGTGGAGGAGTTGCCCGAGGGCCTGGGCACGGTGGTGGTGGCCAGCGAGGTGTGCCCGCCGGAGCTGGTGGAGCGGTGGGCGCCGGGGCGTCGGATGGTCAACGCGTACGGGCCGACCGAGACGACCGTGTGCGCGACGATGAGCGTGCCTTTGGCGGCGTCCCGCTCGGGCCCGGTGCCCATCGGGCGTCCGATCTCGAATACCGCCGCCTATGTGCTGGATGAGCGTCTCCACCCGGTCCCCGTGGGCGTGCTGGGTGAGCTGTATGTCGCGGGGCCGGGGCTTGCGCGTGGCTACCTCGGTCGCCCCGGCCTGACCGCGGAACGGTTCGTGGCGTGCCCGTTCACGGGCGGGCGGATGTATCGCACGGGCGACCTCGCCAAGTGGACCGCGGACGGCCAACTCGTCTTCGGCGGCCGCGCCGATGACCAGGTCAAGGTGCGTGGCTTCCGGGTCGAGCCCGGTGAGGTCGAGACCGCCCTCGCCGCCCACCCGAGCGTCGGCCAGGTGGCGGTCATCGCCCGGGAGGACCGTGCCGGGGACAAGCGGCTGGTCGCTTACGTCGTGGCGGACGACGGGGTGGATGCGCCCCGATTGCGGAAGTTCCTCGCCGACCGGCTGCCCGACTACATGATCCCGGCCGCGTTCGTGGCGCTTGACGCGCTGCCCATCACGGTGAACGGCAAGCTGGACCGCGCCGCCCTCCCCGCTCCCGACGTCACCGGTGCGGCAACGGCAGGACGCGGTCCGGAGACGCCCACCGAGGAGCGCCTGTGTGCGCTGTTCGCCGAGGTGCTCGGTCTGGAGGAGGTGGGTGCCGAGGCGTCGTTCTTCGAGCTCGGTGGCGACTCGATCCTGGTGATGAAGCTGATCGCCCAGATCCGCGCCGCCTTCGGCTCCGAGGTCAGCATCCGTGCGCTGTTCACCGCTCCGACGGTGGCCGACGTGGCCCGGCTGCTCGACGGTGCGGAGAACGGCACTGCCCAGCAGGCACTGACCGCTCGGCCGCGCCCGGAGCTGCTGCCGCTGTCGTACGCCCAGCAGCGGATGTGGTTCCTCAACCGCCTCGAAGGCGTCGGCGACGGCGCGGTGTACAACCTCCCGCTGGCGCTCCGGCTCTCCGGCGAGTTGGACAGGGTTGCTCTGGAGGCGGCGCTCGGGGATGTCGCCGACCGGCACGAGAGCCTGCGCACGGTCTTTCCCGAGACCGATGGTGAACCGCACCAGCATGTGCTGACGGGCGAGGCGGGTCGGCCGCCGCTGATCGTGGTGGAGACCGCGGCGGAACATCTGCGGGAGGTGCTCGGCGGCTATGCCGCCCGGGGCTTTGATCTGAGCGTTGATCTGCCGTGGCGGGCGCGGCTGTTGAAGACGGGTGCGTCGGAGTATGTGTTGTTGATCGTGGCGCATCACATCGCGGTTGATGGTTGGTCGATGGGTGTGCTGGGGCGGGAGATCGGGGTGGCGTATGCGGCGCGGCGGGTGGGCCGTGTGCCGGGCTGGGAGCCGTTGCCGGTGCAGTACGCGGACTATGCGCTGTGGCAGCGTGAGGTGCTGGGCGACCTGGAGGACCCGGGCAGTGTGATCAGTGGCCAGCTCGGCTACTGGCGCGAGGCACTGGCCGGTGCGCCGGAGGAGCTCGCCCTGCCGACCGACCGGCCCCGCCCGGCGGTGTCGTCCTTCCGCGGTGGCGAAGTGCCGGTCGCCATCACCGCGGAAACCCATGCCCGGCTCACGGAGCTCGCCCAGCGGGGCGGGGCGACGATGTTCATGGTGGTGCACGCCGCCATCTCCGCACTGCTGTCGCGGATGGGCGCCGGGAAGGACATCCCGATCGGTACGGCGGTGGCGGGGCGTGGGGATGCGGCCTTGGACGGGCTGGTGGGGTTCTTCGTGAACATGCTGGTGCTGCGGACCGATGTGAGTGGCGACCCGACCTTTGTGGAGTTGCTGTCCCGGGTGCGGGAGGTGGATCTGGACGCGTATGCGCATCAGGATGTGCCGTTCGAGCGGTTGGTGGAGGATCTCAATCCCGCGCGGTCGTTGGGGCGTAATCCGCTGTTCCAGGTGTCGTTGGGGCTTCAGGGGGCGCCTTCGGGTGAGGGGCGGTTGTGGGATCTGCCGGGGTTGCGGGTGCGTCCGTTGGAGTCGGGGACGGAGGCTTCGGCACGGGTGGACCTTGCCCTGGATATGGCCGAGCACCGCGATGACGACGGCAATCCGGGCGGGATTCGTGGCGCATTCCTCTACGCCACCGACCTCTTTGACGAGTCGACGGTGGAGGCGCTGGCCCAGCGGCTGGTGCGGTTGCTGGATCAGGTGGCGGCCGACCCTTCGGTCAGGATGAGCGAGTTCCAGGTACTCGGCGGCGCGGAACGAGCGCGGGTGCTGGAGGGATGGAACGCCACCGAGCGGGACGTTCCCGTGCGGCCGTTGGCGGAGTTGTTCGACGCACGGGCCGAGCTGTCGCCGAATGCGGTGGCGGTGGTCGGCGCGGGTGGTGAGGAGTGGTCGTACGCGGAGTTGAGGGATCGGTCGGACCGGGTGGCCGGTGTGCTGGCCGCGCGGGGTGTGGGGCGAGGTGATCTCGTCGCTGTGGTGTTGGAGCGGTCGGCGGATGTGGTGGCGGTGCTGCTGGGGATCGCCAAGGCGGGGGCGGGGTTTGTGCCGGTGGATCCGGCGTATCCGGTGGAGCGGATCGGGTGGATGGTCGAGGACTCGGCGCCTGCGCTGGTCCTCTGCTCCGAGGGGACACGGGGGCTGGTTCCGGCCGGGGTGGAGTGCCTGGTGTGGGATCCGTCCGTGGTGGCGGAGGCGCCTCCGGCGCCGGTGGTCTCCGTGAGCGCGGACGACGTGGCGTACGTGATCTACACGTCGGGCTCGACGGGCCGTCCCAAGGGCGTGGCGGTCACGCATCGCGGCATCGGGAACCTCGCCAGTGCGCAGATCGAGCGGTTCGAGGTGGGCGCTGATGCGCGGGTGTTGCAGTTGGCGTCCCTGAGCTTCGACGCTTCGGTGTGGGAGATGTTCATGGCGCTGCTCTCCGGCGCCGCCCTGGTCATGGCGGACCCGGACACGCTCCCGCCCAACGGTTCGCTGGGCGCGACGGCCACGGCGCTGGGCGTCACGCATGTGACGGTGTCGCCGTCGGTGCTGGCCACGGTGGAGGAGTTGCCCGAGAGCCTGGGCACGGTGGTGGTGGCCAGCGAGGTGTGCCCGCCGGAGCTGGTGGAGCGGTGGGCGCCGGGGCGTCGGATGGTCAACGCGTACGGGCCGACCGAGACGACCGTGTGCGCGACGATGAGCGTGCCTTTGGCGGCGTCCCGCTCGGGCCCGGTGCCCATCGGGCGGCCCATCACCAACACCCGGGCATTCGTCCTCGATGAGCGTCTCCATCCGGTCCCCCCAGGTGTGCTGGGTGAGCTGTATGTCGCGGGGCTGGGCCTCGCACGTGGCTACCTCGGCCGCCCCGGCCTGACCGCGGAGCGCTTCGTGGCGTGCCCCTTCACGGGCGGGCGGATGTATCGCACGGGCGACCTCGCCAAGTGGACCGCGGACGGCCAACTCGTCTTCGGCGGCCGCGCGGACGACCAGGTCAAGGTGCGTGGCTTCCGGGTCGAGCCCGGTGAGATCGAGACCGCCCTCGCCGCCCACCCGAGCGTCGGCCAGGTGGCGGTCATCGCCCGGGAGGACCGTGCCGGGGACAAGCGGCTGGTCGCTTACGTCGTGGCGGACGACGGGGTGGATGCGCCCCGATTGCGGAAGTTCCTCGCCGACCGGCTGCCCGACTACATGATCCCGGCCGCGTTCGTGGCGCTTGACGCGCTGCCCATCACGGTGAACGGCAAGCTGGACCGCGCCGCCCTCCCCGCTCCCGACGTCACCGGTGCGGCAACGGCAGGACGCGGTCCGGAGACGCCCACCGAGGAGCGCCTGTGTGCGCTGTTCGCCGAGGTGCTCGGTCTGGAGGAGGTGGGTGCCGAGGCGTCGTTCTTCGAGCTCGGTGGCGACTCGATCCTGGTGATGAAGCTGATCGCCCAGATCCGTGCCGTTCTCGGCGCCGAGGTGAGCATCCGTGCGCTGTTCACCGCTCCGACGGTGGCCGACGTGGCCCGGCTGCTCGACGGCACGGAGGACGACACCGCCCACACCGACTCCGACGACACCGGCCTGTTGCTGCCGCTCCGGACCGAAGGCGACCGGCCGCCCCTGTTCTGCGTCCACCCGAGCACCGGCCTGGGGCGCTGCTACGCGGAACTCACCGACCACCTGCCGCCGGACCACCCGGTCTACGCGTTGCAGGCCCGTGGCTTCGGCACGGATGAGTCACTGCCGCGGACGGTCGAGGAGATGGCCGCGGACTACGTGGCGCGGATCCGGACCGTGCAGCCGGCCGGGCCCTATCACCTCCTCGGCTGGTCGTTCGGTGGCACCGTGGCCCACGCGATGGCGGCGCTGCTGCAGCAGCAGGGCGAAACGGTGGACCTCCTGGTCAGCCTCGATGGCTACCCCGGCGGAGACGAGGCGGAGCCGACCGGCGAGCCCGCCGAAGGGCCCCGCGGCGGGCGGCGCGGGCAGGTGCGGATGCTCTCCGAGATCCAGCGGGTCAACGCGAACAACAACCGACTCCTCCGGCACCACACGCCCGGCGTCTTCCGCGGAGAACTGCTGCTCTTCGTCGCCACGGAGGGCCGTCCCGCGTCGGCCCCCGCGCCGCTGGCTCCGGACGGCTGGGCGCCGTACGTCGACGGGCACGTCGAACCGGTCCGGATTGCCTCCGATCACGACGGGATGCTCACCGGAGAGCCCCTCGAAACGATCGGCCGGCTCATTTCCGCGCAGCTGCTGACGAAGAATTAGGGAAAGGGTGGAGAGAGAGTATGGACGAGAAGGAGAACACGGCCGCGGGTGAGCCGCCCGAGGGCGCGCGCCGACACGGCAGATTAGGCATTCTGCTCGTTTCGCTGGGCGCCGCCCTGGCGATTGCCATGGTGGCGGGCGGATTGGGTTTCGCGCTCGGCTCCGACGATTCCCCGAAGTCCTCCGGCAGCGCCGGGGCGGGGGACAAGAGGGCCAAAAGCATGGCCTTCGTCGAATGCCTCCGGGACAATGGCGTGCCGGACTTTCCCGATCCCGCCGCGGACGGCTCGATCCTGCTCGACCCGAGCAGCGGCATAGACGTCAAGGGCGACGCGTACAAGAAGGCGGAGAAAGCCTGCGAGCGTCTGATGCCCGAAGGGCGCCGGGCCTCACCGCCGCCCGGTGGGATGCCCGATCTGACGAAGTACGTGGACTGCATGCGGAAGAACGGTGTGCCCGACTTCCCCGCCCCGAAGGGCGGCGGCTTCGCCCCCGAGGAGGCCGGGATCGACGTCAAGTCGTCCGAGTTCCGGAACGCCCACAAGGCTTGCCGGCAGCACCTGCCCGCAGGGGCGCCGGGGCCGGCGTAACCCCGCGCGGTGCCCTGCCGGGTGCCGCCGCTGCCCCGGGCCGCCGGACCACCCGTCCGGCGGCCCGGGGCTTCCGCATGCCCGGCGGGCCGGGACCCGCGCGGCTCGGGCCGTAACCCCCACTGAAACCTCGGCGAAACCGCCCCCTCGCTAAAACAGGAGGTACAGGAAATCCCGAAGGAATGGGGACAGTGGCATGGTGGTTATCACGGAGCGGCCGTCGGATGGCAGTGCCGCACCCAAGAAGAGGCTGCGGCGCACCACCGCACTGGCGGCGCTGCTGACCGGGGTCGCCTTGCTCGCCACTGCCTGTGGCGACAACGACGAACCGGACAAGAGCGTGGCCAGCGTGGGCTCCGGGAAGAACTCGCAGTCCAAGAAGCCCGAGGCCGGTACACAAGCGGACGGGCTGAAATTCGCGGAGTGCATGCGGAAGAATGGTCTGCCCGATTTCAAGGACCCGAAGCCCGGCGAGGGCATGGGCGCCGGAATCGACCCGCAGTCGTCGGAGTTCCAGAAGGCCGAGAAAGCCTGCAAGCAGTTCATGCCGGCGCCGCCCCCGCAGGAGGGTGGCGGTGGTCCGGGCGATGTGTGGCCGACCGAGGACAAGCTCAAGTACGCCAAGTGCATGCGGAAGAACGGTGTGCCCAGCTTCCCCGACCCGGACGAGAGCGGCGGCTTCAAGCTGGAGGTCGACCCGACCACTCCGCAGTTCAAGAAGGCGGAGGACGCCTGCAAGCAGTACCAGCCCGAGTCCCTGCGCAACATGGAGCCCAACAAGCCCGGTGGGGGCTCGGCGTGAGTGCGACCCAGACCCCGACCGAGGACGAGGAAGCGAGCCCCCCGGAGCGGCAGAGCGCGCCGCCACCGGAGCGGCGCAAGCGGCGCGGGCTGACCGCGATCGTCGTCGTGGCGATCGTGGTCGCGGCGGGCGCGGGCGTCGTCGTGACCGATCCGTTCAAGAAGTCCGAGAAGGACTCGTCGACCAGGACCAGCGCCCCCACCGGGCTGGCGAAGGTCACCCAGGGCTCCCTGTCGGCCCGTACCCTGGAGAACGGGACGCTCGGCTACGCCGGTTCCTACGACGTCGTCAACAACGCCAAGGGCACCATCACCAAGCTGCCCGCCGTGGGCGATGTGATCAGCCAGGGCAAGGTGCTCTACCGCGTGAACGGCAAACCGGTGGTGATGCTCCAGGGGGCCGCCGAACCGGTGTACCGCGATCTGGCCTACGGCGCCGAGGGCGCCGATGTGCGGCAGCTCAACGCCGCGCTCGTCAGCCTCAAGTACGCCACCAAGGCGCAGATCGACCCCGACTCGGACTTCTTCAGCATGCGGACCTTCTACGCCCTCAAGGAGCTCCAGGAGGACGTCGGCCTGAAGGAGACGGGTGAACTGTCGCTCGGGCAGGCCGTGTTCCTGCCCGCCGAGGAGGTCCGGGTCATCAAGTCCGGGGCCGTACGCGGCGGTCCGGCCGGGCAGGGGCAGAACGTGCTGCAGGTCTCCTCGACCAAGCGGCAGGTCACCGTCGAGCTCAACGCCAGCCAGCAGACCGGAGTGGCGGTCGGCGACAAGGTGACCATCACCCTTCCCAACGGCAAGTCGACCGACGGCGAGGTGTCATCGGTGGGGAAGGTGGCGAAGCAGGTCGACGACAAGACCACCATCGAGGTGCAGATCAAGCCGAAGGACCCGAAGGCCACCGGCGGGCTCGACCAGGCGCCCGTCCAGGTGGCCATCGTCTCCGACACGGTGAAGGACGTGCTGTCGGTGCCCGTGAACGCGCTGCTGGCGCTCGGCGGAGGCGGTTACGCCGTCGAGGTCGTCGACGCGGGCGGCAAGCACAAGCTGATCCCGGTGCGCACCGGGATCTTCGACGACAGCGAGGGCAAAGTGGAAGTCAGCGGCGCCGGGCTCGAGGTCGGCCAGAAGATCGCGGTGCCCGCCTCATGACCGGCGTGGAGACCGAGACGCGGCCGGTCGATGTCCGCACCACCGGCGAGGCGGTGCTGCAACTGGAGGAGGTGACCAAGGTCTACCCGGGCGCCTCCCCGGTCGTGGCGCTGGACGGAGCCGGATTCACCATCCACCGGGGCGATTTGGTGGCCATCGTGGGCCCCTCCGGCTCCGGCAAGTCGACCCTGCTGCAGGTCATGGGCACCTTGGACCGGCCGACCTCCGGCACGGTACGGGTCGTGGGGGAGGACGTGGCCGCGATGTCCGACCGGGCGCTGGCCGGGCTGCGCGCCACCCGGATCGGCTTTGTCTTCCAGCAGTTCTTCCTGGCCGAACACGCCACGGCGCTGGAGAACGTGGCCGACGGGATGCTGTACTCCGGTGTCCGGCGCCCGGCGCGGCTGTCGGCGGCCGCCGTGGCCCTGGACCGGGTCGGTCTCAGCCACCGGATCCACCACCGGCCGTCGCAGCTGTCGGGTGGTGAGCGGCAGCGGGTCGCGATCGCCCGCGCCCTGGCCGGTGACCCGGCGATCGTGCTGGCCGACGAGCCCACCGGCAACCTCGACAGTGTCGCGGGCGCCGCGATCTTCAAGCTGTTCAAGGAGCTCAACGCCGAGGGCACCACCATCGTCATGATCACCCACGATCGGGAGCTGGCCGCCCGGCTGCCACGCCGGATCGAGGTGCTCGACGGCCACATCGTCGCGGACGTCATGTCGGCGGAGGACCCGCTGGACACCGAGAGGCGGCTGCCATGACCTCCACGGCCACCGCCCCCGGCCGGCTCCACCCCGCCGACCTGGGCCGGACCGCCAGCGTGGGACTGCGCACCCGCCGGATGCGGGCCGCGCTGTCGGCGCTGGGCATCGCCATCGGCGTCGCCGCGATGGTGGCGGTGCTCGGGCTGTCGTCCTCCTCGCAGGCCGGGCTGCTCGCCGAGATCGACAAGCTGGGCACCAATCTGCTGAAGGTCACTCCGGGCCAGTCGCTGGGCGGCGGGGACGCCAAACTCCCCATCGAGGCGCCGGGCATGATCTCCCGGATCGGCCCGGTCGAGGCGGTGCAGAGCACCGGCAAGACCGACGCCGAGGCGTACCGCAGCCCGCACATCCCGAGCCTCAACACCAACTCCCTCTCGGTGAACGCCGCCAGCCTGCGCCTCCCGGCCGCGGTGCGCACCTCGATGGCCCAGGGCAGATACCTCAACGCCGCCACCGCGCGGCAACCGGTGGCCGTCCTCGGCTGGGACGCCGCCAGCCGGCTGGGCATCTCCCGGATCCACCCGGGCATGCGCATCTGGGTCGGCGGCCAGTGGTTCTATGTGTCCGGGGTGCTCAAGCCCGCGAAGCTGACACCGGAAATCGACTCGGCGGTGCTGGTGGGCTACGAGGCCGCGAAGAAGTACCTGGACTTCGACGGCCACCCCTCCACGGTGTACGTACGGTCGGACACCGACCAGGTCAAGGAGGTCCGCAACGTCCTGGCCGCCACGGCCAACCCGCAGAACCCCAGCGAGGTCAGCGTCACCCAGCCGTCGGCCGCGCTCGAGGCGCGGGCCGCCGCGCGGTCGGCGCTGGACGGACTCTTCCTCGGGCTGGGCGCGGTGGCCCTGCTCGTCGGGGGCATCGGCGTCGCCAACACCATGGTGATCTCCGTGCTCGAACGCCGCTCGGAGATCGGTCTGCGGCGGGCGCTCGGCGCCACCCGGGGCACCATCCGGCTGCAGTTCCTCTCCGAGGCGATCCTGCTCGCCATGCTCGGTGGCGCGGTCGGGGTGGTGCTGGGCACGCTGGCGACGTTCGTCTACGCGGGCGTCAAGGGCTGGGAGACCGTCGTTCCGGTGCTCGCCTGGGCGGGTGGACTCGGCGCGGCCGTGGCCATCGGCGCCATCGCCGGGCTGCTGCCCGCCCTGCGGGCGGCCCGGATGCCACCCACGGAGGCGCTGCGAACGGTCTGAACCGAGCCGCCCGGCACCGTGGTGAATCCCCCGTCCCGGTGCCGGGCTCCGGGCTGCCCGATACGGGGGGCGGTGGACGCGTACGCACACGGCCGCCGTGGTGGCACGTGGTTGGCGGGCCACCGCGTCCAGGCGTCCAAGTGCGCATTTCCGTACCCGAGTTGGCTCCCCGAGACTGGGCGGAACCGGTGACGGGGGAGGGCCATGGCCATGAGTGGCAGTGCGCTGGAAGAGACCATCCGTGATGTGCTGATCGGCCTCGCCGTGGTCGTACCCGCGGCCGTCGTCTGCGGGCGGATCGCCCAGCGGCTGCGGCAGCCGGCGGTGCTGGGGGAAATCGCCGCGGGCCTGATGCTGGGGCCCAGTCTGCTGGGGCTGCTGCCCGGGAATCCGACCGCGGTCCTGTTCCCCGACCAGGCCCGCCCCTTCCTCCAGCTACTGGCCCAACTGGGCCTGGTGCTCTTCATGTTCGGGGTGGGATACCACCTCGATGTGGCGCAACTGCGCGGCCGGGGACGTCAGGTGGTGTCGGTCTCGCTCAGCTCCGTCGCCCTGCCGTTCGCCCTGGGCACGGGCCTGGCCGTCGCCTTCGCGTCCTGGGGCCTCACCGAGCGAGGGCGGACGGGGCTGCTCGGCCCGGCGCTGTTCCTGGGCGCGGCCATGTCCATCACGGCCTTCCCGGTGCTCGCCCGCATCCTGACCGACCACGGTCTGGCCCGGGAGCGCATCGGCACCATGGCGCTCGCCTGCGCCGCCCTGCAGGACCTGCTGGCGTGGGGCATCCTCGCCGTCGTGGTCGTCGTGGTGAACGCCGACGGCTCCTGGCCGCTCGCCCGGATGGCGCTGCTGTCCGCCCTCTTCATCCTCGGCATGCTGTACGTGGTCAAGCCCGCGCTGCGCCGGCTGCTGGCGCCCGAGCGGCCCTGGAACCGGGACAGCACCCTGGTCCAGGGCGTGGTCTTCAGCGGCCTGCTGCTGTCGGCCTGGGCCACCGACGCGATGGGACTGCACACCGTGTTCGGCGCCTTCGCCTTCGGCGCCGTCGTACCGCGCCGCCGGCTCGACACCCACGCTCCGGAGGTGCCCGCGCGCATCGAGCAGTCGAGCCTGCTGCTGCTCCCGGTCTTCTTCACCGTCACCGGGCTGTCCGTCGACTTCCAGGGACTCGGCGGCCAGGGCCTGGCCATGCTGCTCGCCGTGCTCGTCGTGGCCTGCGCGGGCAAGTTCCTCGGCGCCGCGGCCGCCGCCCGGATCACCGGGGCCACTCCACGGCAGGCCGTCACCCTCGGCGTGCTGATGAACGCGCGCGGGCTCACCGAACTCGTCCTGCTCAACGTGGGCCTGGGCCTCGGCGTCATCGACGGCCGCGTCTTCACCGTGATGGTGGCCATGGCCGTGGTCACCACGATGATGGCCGGCCCGCTGCTGCAGCGCCTGTTGCCGGCGCCCCCGTCGCGCACCGCCTACCGCGGTGGCGAACACGGGGGCGCCGGTGGCGCGGCGGACACTCGGACGGGCCCGCGGCCGCTGCCGCGCGACGCGGCCGGAAGCGGTCAGCCGGATACGGCGCTCAGGGAGCCGTGACGACCGCGCCGCCACCCGCCCCGGCGGTGATCCTGCCGGGGCACAGCCCGCGTGCCGCGAGCCCACTGAGGATCTGCGGCACGGCGCCGACGGTGGTCTGGTACCCGCCGTCGTGCATGAGGATGATGCTGCCCGCCCGCATGGTGGCGGCGGCCTGGACGATGTGCTGCGTGCTGGCCCCGTTCCAGTCCTGGGAGTCCACGCTCCACAGCACCTCGGTCAGCCCGAGACGGGCCTCATCGGCCCTGACCTGCGCGTTGGTCTCCCCGTAGGGCGGCCGGAACAGGGTGGGTGTCTGTCCGGTGATGCGCCGGACGGTGTTCTGGGCGCCCGCGATCTCGTTGTACGCCGCGGGTTCGCCGATCTGGGTGAGATGGGGGTGCGAGGTGGTGTGATTGGCGATCCACATGCCCGCCGCCTGTTCGGCCCTGAGCAGGTCCGGATACTGGTCGGCGTGCTGCCCCCAGATGAAGAAGGTGGCCTTCGCGCCGCCCGCCCGCAGGGCGTTGAGCAGCGCCTGGGTCGACGCCGGATTCGGCCCGTCGTCGTACGTCAGACCCACGTATCCATTGGGGCAGTCGGCCCAGGCCCTCTCGGTGTGCGCCGCGCCGTGCGTGGCCGCGGGGGACGGGGCGGCGGAGAACCCCGCCAGGGCGGCCGTGGCCGCGGCGACGAGTGCGAACCGCCGCGCTCTCCCGGTGCTTCTTGTGCCCAGGCGTCTTGCCGCGGCCTTTCCGCGTCCGGTCATGGTCCCTCCTGAAGTGTGGGTGTGGTCCCCTGCCGGTCGGCTACGGGTGTCCGGCGGACCACACGGCGGAGCCGCATATGGTCCCTCCCCCTAGGAGGCGGTGCACGAGCCGATGGTGGGGGCCGACCAGTCCCCGTTCGCCATGACCGTGAAGCCGAAGCTGGTGGCCGCTGCGGCGCCCAGGTTGCCGTTGCCGCTGGGCCTCATCGTCATGACCTTGCCGCTGCTGTCCCAGCTGGGACTTCCGCTCCAGGCGGTGGAGACGCTCTGCGCGGAACGCACGGTCACCGTCACCGTCCAGTCGCTGATGGCGGAGTCTCCGGCGGTCACCGTCACCTTGCCGTTGAAACGGTCGCCCCACCGCTGCGTCTCGGAGTACGACGCGGTGCACGACTTGCCGCCGCCTCCGCCACCACCGCTGGTGCCGCCCAGCGCGGTGAGCACCGCGGAGTAAGCGGGCTTCTTGGCGTAGTTGTTGTCGAACAGCAGCGGGGTGCCACTGGCGCGCCACGAATACTTGTCGGTGACACCCCATACGGTGATGCCGGTGCAGCGGGACACGGCCAGACACGCCTGGGTGACACGGCGGTAGCTGTCGGCCTGGGCCGAGCCGGAGCCCTCGATGTCCAGCTCGGTGATCTGCACATCGACGCCGAGGTCGGCGAAGCGCTGGAGGTTCTGCTGGTAGTCACCGGGGACCGGGGACTGGCTGTTGAAGTGCGACTGGAAGCCGACGCAGTCGATCGGCACACCGCGCGCCTTGAAGTCCTTCACCATGTTGTAGACGGCGTTGCTCTTCGCGTTCTGACCGTCGGTGTTGTAGTCGTTGTAGCAGAGCTTGGCGCCGGGGTCGGCCGCACGCGCGGTGCGGAACGCCTCCTCGATGAAGCCGTCGCCGAGCTTGTCCTGGAACGGCGAACGGCGCCGCGCACCGCTGTTGCCGTCCTGGAACGCCTCGTTGACCACGTCCCAGGCGTAGATCTTGCCCTGGTAGTGCTGCATCACCTTGGTGATGTGGTTGTTCATCGCCGAGCGCAGCTCGTTGGCGCTCAAACCGCCGACCCAGCCCGGCAGTTGGGAGTGCCATACCAGGGTGTGGCCGCGGATCTTCATGCCCTTGCCCTGGGCGTGGCCGACGATCTGGTCGGCGCTGCCGAAGTTGAACGAGTTCCGGGAGCTTTCGACGGCGTCCCACTTCATCTCGTTCTCGGGTGTGACGGCGTTGAACTCGGTGTCCAGCGTGGTGGCGTACGGGGCTTCGCCGAGGTGGTTGGCGGCCACGGCGGCACCGAAGTAGCGGCCCTTGGCCGCCGCCGCGCCGCCGAGGGTGCTCGCGGCGCTGGCGGGACCGGACAGGGTCAGGACACCGGCCGCGGTGAGGAGGCCGACGACACCGAGGCTGAACGCCCTTCGGACGCGTAACCGAGCATGGCGATTTCCGGACTCCTGACGGGCCTGACGGGAATCGATGACCATTGCTGTCCCTTCTCCGGGGTGCGGGTGGCAGTGGTGTGCCGATGGGCAACGATCGATGCGGAGTATGCTGCGCGGCCGATGCAACGTCAACGCATCTTCCGGAATGATTCCGGTAGAAACTCTCGCCGGTGCTGGTGCCGCTTCTCCCCTGATCTGTGGCTCTTCGGTGCCTGTGCACGGTCATCGACAGCGCAAAGGATCTCGTCCCACCAGTCTCCGAAAAATTTCGGTGCCGTGATGACGTGTTATCGGTCGCGCTGCCCGCCTCAAGGGCTTGACCAGAGGCGAAGTGGCTCCTACATTCCTCCCACCCTCGAGGTAGATCGATTAACCACTCGTTAACCGCCTGGTTGGAGACCCCCGCAGTGCACTCACCGCTGACTCGGCGCGGCTTCCTCGCCGCCGGTTCCGGCCTCGCCGCCGCGACCGTCCTGCCCGGCCTTTCCGCCTGCTCCGCACTCACCGGGGCGGACTCCGATCCCGATACGCTCGTCGTGCACAGTCAGCTGGGCACCACCGCCCCGGGATCGCCCACCTACCTCGCGGCCCTCGACCGGTTCCGCGAGGAGAATCCGGGACTCAAGGTCAAGAACCTCATCAACGGCGACGACCTCGCGCAGGTCTACGAGACCTCGCGGCTGGCCCGCAAGGAGCCGGACGTCGTCATGGTCAACCTCTACGACAAGACGCTGGCCTGGACGGACGTCGGCGCCACGGTCGACGTCAAGGGCTACCTGGACGACTGGGGGCTGCGCCGGCGCGTGCTCCCGCAGGCGCTCGCCGAGTGGACGGACGCCAAGGGCCGGGTGCGCGCCTTCCCCTACTTCGCCACCAACTGGCCGATCGCCTACAACCGGGCCCTGCTGGACCGGGCGGGCGTCGACGCGATACCCACCACGGGCGACGAGCTGATCGCCGCGGCCCGCAAGCTGCGCGCCAAGGGGATAGCGCCCGTGACCGTCGGTGGCAACGACTGGACCGGGCAGAAGCTGCTCGCCCAGATCATCCAGACCTTCCTCACCGAGGACGAGGCCCGGCACGCCTACTCCACGGGGGACTTCGGCGGCAAGGGCGCCCGGGAGGGCATCGAGTACTTCGTGACACTGCGCGACGCGGGTGTCTTCGCCGACAAGGCCCAGGGCCTCACCTCGGACTCGATGACCACGCAGTTCAACACGCAGGCCGCGGCGATCGAGTCGGCGATGTCCTCGGCGCTGGCCAAGGTGCCGCCGAAGGTGGCCCGGCACACCGAGGTCGGCGGGTGGCCGCTGGCGGACGGCGCCGCGCACGACAAGCCCACCATCCTGCGCACCTACACCCTGATCGGGTTCTGGATCAGCCCGAACGGCACCAAGAAGATCGACGCCGTTGAGAAGTTCCTGCGCTTCATGTACCGGCCCGACACCGTCGCCCGGTTCATCAAGGAGAGCGGCCGCGACATGGCGCTGCGCTCCGGCACCGTCAGCACCGATTTCCCGCTGGTCGCCGCGGCCCAGCGGCTGGGCTCGACGGTGAGCCAGGCGCTGCTGCCCGATGTGTATGTCCCGCCCGCCGCCGCCCAGCCGCTGATCACCGCGACCAGCACCTCCTTCACCCGCGGCACCAGCGCCGCGAAGGTCCGCGCCGCGCTCGAGACCGCGTACCGCTCCGCGTGAACCGCCCGCCCGTTCGCTCATATCCCGAGCCCGACTCCACGGGAGCCACCTCATGACGACGCTGACGTCGCCCCCGGGCGGGGCCGCGATCCGCCACCCCGCACCGCCCGCCACCCCAGGCCGCTCGCGCACACCCCGGCAGGGCGGCACGATCCTCGCCGTCCCGGCGCTGGTCTGGTACGCGGTCTTCATGATCGGCCCGGTGATCGCCATCTTCGTGATCGCCGCCCTGCACTGGCCGGGCATGCTCCAGCCGGTGTCGTTCGCCGGGCTCGGCAACGTCCGTACGGTCCTGGACGACCCCGTCTTCTGGGACGCGGTGCGCAACACCGCCGTCCAGCTTGCGGTCGCGCTGCCGATCATGATCGTGTGCGCCTACATGCTGGGCTACTACGTGGCGCAGAAGCCACCCGGACACCGGGTGATCCGCTATCTGCTGTTCATCCCCGGCCTGATCTCGACGCCCGCCAAGGCCATGGTGTTCTACGCGGCGCTGTCCCCGGACGGGCTGGCCAACGGCGCGCTCCAGTCGGTGGGGCTCGGTTCGCTCACCGACGCCTGGCTCGCCTCGCCGTCCACGGCGCTGGCCTGTCTCATCGCCCTGGACGTGTGGAGCGGGATCGGCTTCACCGCCGTGCTGTTCGCCGCCCGCCTCGACAGCGTCCCCGACGACCTCGGCGAGGCGGCGCAACTGGACGGGGCCGGGCACTGGCGGACCATGTGGCGCATCCACTTCCCGGTGATCCGCGACTATGTCGGCGTCGTCACCATGCTGCAGTTCCTGTGGACCCTCTTCGGCTCGGCGCAGCACGTGCTGCTGCTCACCCAGGGCGGTCCCGGCAGCTCGTCCACGACGCTGTCGTTCCTCGTCTACCAGAAGGCGTTCATCGCGGCCGACCTGGGCTACAGCCAGACCGTCGGCGTCATCCTCTTCCTGGCCGGGCTCGTCGGGCTGCTCGCCATCCGCCGCGCGTTCCGCCAGAACTACTGATCGTAAGGCGGCTCACCATGAAACTAGGCAAGCGCTGGCTGCCCGCACACATCCTGGTGTGGACCTACGCGGTACTGCTGATCGTGCCGCTCTACTACTTCCTCGCCTCCGCGTTCAAGAGCAACGAGGAGATCTTCGCCCATCCCTTCGCGCTGCCCGAGTCGTTCGGCTTCGGCAACTTCCGCACCGCCTACGACAGCGCCGACCTGGGCACGGCCGTCGTCAACTCCGCCCTGGTGACGGTCCTCGCCCTGGCGCTGACCCTGCTGCTGGCGCTGCCCGCGGCGTTCGCGCTCGCCCGCTCCACGGGACGGCTCGCCTCGGCGATGGAGAAGGTCTTCTCGCTGGGCTTCCTGGTCCCCACGTTCGCGGCGCTCTTCCCCACCTTCCTGCTCGCCGCCGCCACCGGGCTGTTCCACACCCGGCTGTTCATGGTCTTCTTCCTGCCCGCGACGGCGATGCCGCTGTCGGTGGTGATCCTGGTGCAGTTCATGCGGACCATCCCCCGGGAGATGGAGGAGGCCGCCCGGATGGACGGGGCGTCCACCTACACGGTGCTGCGCCACATCTACATACCGATGTGCCTGCCCGGTATCGCCACCGTGCTCCTGCTGAACTTCCTCACCTTCTGGAACGAGTACCTGTACTCGCTGGTCATCATCGGCCCCGACCCCGAACAGCGCACCGTGCAGGTGGCCCTGCCCACCCTCAAGGCGATCACCGGCACCGACTACGGTGTCCTCACCGCCGGTACCGTCCTGACCCTGATCCCCGTCTGGGTCGTCTACACGGTGCTCCAGAAGCGCATGCAGCAGGCGCTCATCAACGGGGCGGTCAAGGCGTGAGCACGACCGCCGGTGAAGATATGAGTACGACCGCCGGTCAAGGCGTGAGCACGACCACCGCGAAGCCGGGACGGCGCCCCACCATCAAACAGGTGGCGGCCGCCGCCGGGGTGTCCACCGCGGCCGTGTCCCAGGCGTTCAACGACAAGGGCCGGCTGTCGGAGGCCACCCGGCGGCGCATCCTGGACACCGCGACGGAGCTCGGCTGGTCGCCGAGCGCGTCCGCCGCCGCCCTGCGCAGCGCCCGCACCCGCACCCTCGCGCTCGTCGTGCGGCGTCCCACCGATGTGCTCGGCGCGGACCCGCACTTCAGCGAGCTGATCACCGGCATCGAGGGCGAACTGGCGCCCCGCGGCTACGGTCTGCTGCTGCACCTGGTGGCCGGGGCCCAGGAGGAGAACGCCCTCTACAAGCGGCTCGCGGCCGAGGGCCGCGTCGACGGCGCCGTCCTGACCGACGCCCGCACCGACGACCCGCGCCCCGCCCTGCTGGCCCGCCTCGGCCTGCCCGCCGTGCTGCTCGGTCCCCCCGACCGGGCCGCCACCGTGCCACGCGTCGGCCTCGGCCACCAGGACGCCGCCGTCGAGGAGGTCGTCCGCCACCTGCTCGGGCTCGGACACCGGCGGATCGCCTATGTGGCGGGCCCCGCCGACCTGAAGCACACCCGGCTGCGCGGCGGTGTCTTCGAAACCGCCCTCCGGCAGGCGGGGCTGCGGCCCTACGCGGTGCTGCACACCGATTTCACCGAAGTGTCCGCCGTCGCCGCCACCCAGGCCCTGCTGGACGCCGCCGACCGTGCCACCGCGATCGTTTACGCCAACGACTCGATGGCCATGTGCGGTATCGGCGCGGCCCAGCGCGCCGGGCTGCGCGTCCCCGACGATCTGTCGGTCGTCGGCTACGACAACCTGCCGCTCGGCCGCTGGCTGCACCCCCGGCTGACCACGGTCGACCAGCAGGTGCAGCGGGTCGGCGCGGCCGCCGCCCGGCTGCTCCTCGCGCGCTGCGGCGAGGACGTCGAGGAGACGGCCCTCGACGACCGGCCGCGGCTGGTCGTCCGCGAGTCCACCGGACCCGCCCCCGGCTGACGGCCCGAACCCCGGCCCGACGACCTCGGCCGACACCCGAACCCCGGCCCCGACCCCGGCCCCGCGCCGGGCCACCCCCCACCCCGTACCACCGACATCCGAGAAGGACCATGCGACGCCACAGCGCCCAGCTCACCCACCACCCCGCCGTCCTGCCCTGGCTCGGCGCCAACTTCTGGTCCCGCACCGGCGGGCCCCTGATGTGGCGCGACTACGACCCGACGACGGTCCGCGCGGAACTGCGGGTGCTGCGCGAGCACGGCCTGACGATGACCCGGTCGTTCTTCTACTGGCCCGACTTCCACCCGCAGCCCCACCGCGTCGACGAGACGCTGTGCGAACGCTTCCGCGACTTCCTCGACGCCCACACCGAGACGGGCATGGGCACGGTGCCCACCTTCATCGTCGGCCACATGTCGGGCGAGAACTGGGACCCCGCCTGGCGCGGCGGCCGCGACCTCTACGAGGACGTGTGGATGGTCGGCCGCCAGGCGTGGTTCGTGTCCCAGATGACCCGCCGCTTCAAGGACCACCCGGCGGTCACCGGCTGGCTCATCACCAATGAGATGCCCGGCTACGGCCGCGTCTACCAGGTGGATCCGCCCTCCTCCGATGTGGTGACCGCCTGGGCGCAGGCCATGTGCAACGCCGTACGGGCGGCCGGCGGCACCCAGCCCGTCTCCCTCGGCGACGGTGCGTGGGGCATCGAGGTCACCGGCCGCGACAACGGCTTCTCGCTGCGCGAGACCGCCGAGTACGTGGACTTCGTGGGACCGCACGTCTACCGCTCGGACACCGACCGGCCGCGTCAGCACCTGCGCGCCGCCTTCGAGTGCGAACTGGCGTCGGTCACCGGACAGCCCGTCGTCCTGGAGGAGTTCGGCCTCTCCACGGACACCGTGTCCGAGGAGAACGCGGCGGTCTACTACCGGCAGACCCTGCACAACTCGCTGCTCGGCGGGGCCACGGGCTGGATCGCCTGGAACAACACCGACTACGACGACCTGTGGGACCGCTCGCCGTACGACCACCACCCCTTCGAGATGCACTTCGGCATCACCGACCACACCGGCGCCCCCAAGGCCCCGCTGCGCGAACTCGCGGCGTTCGCCGAGGTGTTGGAGGCCGTGGACTTCGCACACTGCCGACGCGCCGACGCGGACGCGGCCCTGGTCGTGCCCGCCTTCCTGGAGCGCGGCTACCCCTACAGCAGGCCCGCCGACCGGCCGCTGATCTTCACATCCCTGCACCAGAGCTATGTGGCCACCCGCGCCGCCGACCTGCCGGTGGGCTTCACCCGCGAGGCCGACGGCCTGCCCGGCGACGCGGCCCTGTATCTGCTCCCCGCCACCCGCCAGCTCACCACGCGCACCCGGCGTGAGCTCGAACGCCGCGCCCACGCGGGCGCCACCGTCTACCTCTCGTTCTGCTCCGGTGAGCACCCCGGGACCCGCGGCCCGTGGTTCGACGACCTGGACGGGCTGTTCGGCGTCGAACTGCAGCTCTCCTACGGCGTGGCCGAGCCCATCGAGGACGACGTCCTGGAGATGACGTTCACCGAGGACTTCGGCGGGCTGACGGCCGGGACCTCGCTGCGCTTCCCGGTCGCGGGCAACGAGGACAGCCGGGCGTATCTGCCGGTCGTTCCGCGTGACGCCCGGGTGGTGGCCGTCGACGCCCACGGTCGGCCCGCCCTCCTGGTGCGCGACACCGGGCGCGGCCGCACCGTCCTGGCCACCTACCCCCTGGAGCACATGGCCGCCCGCACCGCCCGCGCCAACCCCGAGGAGACCCACCGGCTGTACGCGGCGCTCGCCGACGTCGCCGGGGTCCACCGCCCGGTGACGGTCGACAGCCCCCACGTCGGCGCGGACCTCCTCGTCCACGACGACGGGCGCCGCTTCGTATGGCTGGTCAGCCAGAGCCCCGAGGAGGTCACCGTCCGCCCCGCCGCCGAGGGCACCCTGCACCACCTGGCGGGCGCGGCGACGGCGGATGTGACACTCGGCCCGTACGGTGTGCGCGTCCTGGAGCTGACGTGACCGACCAGCTCTACCGCGACCCGACCGCGCCCGTGGCGGAGCGGGTCCGCGATCTGCTGGGGCGCATGACGCTCACCGAGAAGGTCGGCCAGGTCAACCAGCGCATGTACGGCTGGCACGCCTACGAGCGCACCGACAGCGGCCACCGGCTCACCGACGCCTTCCGCGCCGAGGTCGCCGCGTACGACGGGATGGGAGCCCTGTACGGGCTGCAGCGGGCCGACGCCTGGTCCGGCGTCGGCTTCGCCGACGGCATCACGGCGGCGGACGGGGCGCGGGTCGCCGATGCCGTACAGCGGCACGTCGTGGAGAACACCCGTCTTGGCATACCCGTGCTGCTCGTCGAGGAGGTTCCACACGGCCACCAGGCCCTGGACGGAACCGTGCTGCCCGTCAACCTCGCCGTGGGCGCCACCTGGGACCCCGGGCTCTACGAGGCCGCGGCGGCCGCGGTCGGCGCGGAGGTGCGGGCACGCGGTGGCCATGTGGCGCTGGTCTCCGCCCTCGACCTGGTGCGCGACCCGCGCTGGGGCCGCGCGGAGGAGTGCTTCGGCGAGGACCCGTATCTGGCGGCCCGGCTCACCGAGGCGCTGGTGCGGGGGATGCGCACGGCCGACGTGGCCGTGGTGCTCAAGCACTTCGCCGGACAGGGGGCCACCGTCGGCGGACGCAACAGCGCGGCCACCGACCTGGGCGCCCGCGAACTGCACGAGATCCATCTGGCGGCGGCCCGGGCCGGGATACGCGCCGGTGCGGCCGGGGTGATGGCGGCCTACAACGAATTCGACGGCATGCCCTGCGTCGCCAGCCGGCCGCTGCTGACCGAACTCCTCCGGGAGCGGCTGGAGTTCGACGGCATCGTGATGGCGGACGGTGGCGCCATCGACCGTCTGGTCCGGCTCACGGGCGACCCGGTGGCCGCGGGCGCCCTGGCCCTCAACGCCGGATGCGACCTCAGCCTCTGGGACGCCTGCTTTCCGCGGCTCGCCGAGGCGGTGGCCCAGGGGCTCGTCGCGGAGCGGACCCTGGACACCGCCGTGGCCCGGGTGCTGGCGCTGAAGTTCCGCCTGGGGCTCTTCGAGCAGCCCTACGCGCCTGCCGTGGAACAGCCCTCTGAGCCTCGGCCCTCCGGCCCCGGCGAGCTGAGCGAACGCATCGCCCGCGCGTCCATCACCCTGCTCGCCCACGACGGGGGAGTCCTGCCGCTGGCCCCCTCGACCCGCCGGATCGCCGTCCTCGGCCCGAACGCCGACTCCATCGCCCAGCAGATCGGCGACTACACCGCGCCACAGCGCCCCGGCCCCCACCACGTCACGGTCCTGGACGGCATCCGCTCGGCCGCCCCGCCGGACACCGAGGTCACCTATGCGCCCGGGTGCGAGCTGGTCGGCGGCGACCTCTCCGGTGTCCCGGAGGCGGTCGCGCCGGCGGCAGCGGCGGACATCGCGGTGCTCGTCCTGGGCGGGTCCAGCGCCCGGTCCGGCGACACCACCTTCGACACCAACGGCGCGGCCGTCGTGACCTCCGCCAACCCCGCCGGTATGACCTGCGGTGAAGGCGTGGACCTGGCAGAACTGCGCCTGCCAGACGGGCAGTTGGCGCTCCTGGACGCGGTGGCGGCCACGGGTGTGCCGGTCGTCGTGGTCCTCGTCCAGGGCCGTCCGCACGCCCTGCCCGACCTCTCCGGCACGGCCGCGGCGGTGCTGAGCGCCTGGTACCCGGGTCCGTGGGGTGGACGGGCCGTCGCCGACGTACTGTTCGGCGCGGCCGAGCCCGAGGGGCGGCTGCCGGTGTCCATCCCCAGGTCGGCCGCGCAGCTGCCGGTGTTCTACAACGCCAAGGACCACCGGTACCGCGGCTATGTGGACCAGCCCGCCACCGCCCGCTACGCCTTCGGCCACGGACTGTCGTACACCACGGTCGCCTACGCGCCGCCACGACTCTCGCGTGCCCGTGTGACCCCGGACGACCCCACGCTCATCTGCCGGGTCACCGTGCGCAACACGGGTGAGCGGCCGGTGCGCGAGACGGTGCAGCTCTACGTGCGCCGGCTGTCGGGAGGCTCCTCGTGGCCCCGCATACGCGAACTCCGCGGCTTCGCCCGCCTCGACCTGCGCCCGGGGGAGGAGAGGGACGCCGTGTTCGCGATCGACGCCGACACCCTCGCCTCCGTCACCCGGGACCTCGGCCTCGCCGTCGAACCGGGCGAACTCCTGCTGGAGACCGGGCCCTCCGCCACCGAAACCCAGGGCGCACGGCTGGTGGTCGAGCCGCCGGGCTGATCGCACGCTGTCTGGACGGTGATGTGAGGGGCCGTCAGTATGGTGCCCGGGGCGCGCCGGGTCCGGCGGAGCCGCGTTCGGGCACCATTCGCTCATCCACGGGAAGGCCGCATGCCGACCAGGAGAACACTCGGGTACCTGACGGGAATCGCGTCGATCCTCGCCCTGCTGGCCACGGCGCCGGGACCGGTCGCCACCGCACAACAGCCCGCCGCGCCGGCGGCCCCCGCCACCTCCGACACGGCCACCTCCGACACGGCCACCTCCGTCACGGCCACCTCCGACACGGCCACCTCCGTCACGGCCACCTCCGCCACCGCGCCCACGGCCGACACCTGGCAGCCGCCGCTGTCGACCCGCGGCCGGTACATCGTGGACGCCAAGGGCGACCGCTTCCGGCTCAAGTCGGCCAACTGGGATGGCGCGCAGGGCTCGTGGACGGGGAGCGGCGGTGTCGACGACCCCGCCAACCACCACTCCGGCCAGAACTCCTCCGGCATCCCCCTCGGCCTGGACCGGGTCCCCCTGCCGACGCTGCTCGCCGACTTCCATCGGCTCGGCATCAACAGCATCCGGCTGCCGTTCTCCAACGAGATGATCCACGGCACTGCGCCCGTCCCGGACAGGGCGGTAGCCGCCAACGCCCAGCTGCGCGGAAAGACACCGCTGCAGATCTTCGACGCCGTGGTGTCCGCTCTCAGCCGGGACGGGTTCGCCGTCATCCTCAACAACCACACCAACACCACCCGGTGGTGCTGCGGCATCGACGGCAACGAGCGGTGGAACAGCGGCCAGTCCACGCGAGCGTGGATCGACGACTGGGTCTTCATGGCCCGCCGTTACGCCGACGAACCACGCGTGGTGGGCGCCGACCTCTACAACGAGGTGCGCCGCGATGTCCTGGACGACCCCAACTGGGGCCTCGGCGACGAGCACGACTGGTACACCGCCGCGCAGCGCGCCGCCGACCGCATCCTCACCGAGGCCGACCCCGACCTCCTCATCGTGATCGAGGGCATCAACTGGACCGGGATTCCGGTGGACGGGCTGCCCCACGAGCGCCCCACCCTGGCCCCCGCGCGCACCCTCTCGCATACCCTCGTCAATGCCCACAAGCTGGTGTACTCCGCCCACTTCTACGGATACACCGGTCCTCGCCACAGCGGTGCCACCGGCGTCGGCGAGACACATGACCCCCGGTACCAGGACCTCAGCCGCGATGAGCTGTATCGAACCCTCACCGACCAGGCGTTCTTCGTCGCAGAGGACAGCGGGAAGCACTACACGGCACCTGTGTGGGTCAGCGAGTTCGGCATCGGATCGGCCGAGACGGGCGCCGCGCCGCGCGCCTGGTTCACGAACATCACCGACTACTTCGCCGACCGTGACGCCGACTTCGCCTACTGGCCACTCGTGGGATGGGAAGGCCACGACGACTGGGCGCTGCTGCGCTACGACTCCGCGGGCCGCGGATACGGAATCCTCGACCAGGGCGACTGGCGCGGTACGGCGTGGCAGCGGCTGATGAGCGCGCCCGAACGCACCGGCCCCGTCGACCGCGTCCCGACCTGGCCCATGCTCGTCACCGACCACGGCGACCATGTGCAGTCGCTGATCGAGCGGGGCCGGGGCGACTGGGATCCGGGCGCCTACAAGGCAGCCTGCCCCGATGGGCTGCGGCTGATCGGCCTCAGCCACACCTCCGGGCGCGGGCTGTGCACCGACACCGGCGCCGACGACCCGCGCGCCCCCGGCACCGCCCATACGGTCGTCACGGACGAACGGTACGTACCCGCCGGTGGCGACTGGGCCTCCGGCTACACCAAGTTCCAGTGCCCCTCGGACCAGTTCCTCATCGGCTACAGCCGCCGTGGCGGCCGGGTGTCCGCCGCGCTGTGCGCCCCGGCCCGCGCCCCGTTGGGCACCACGGGACGTACGGTCTGGTTCGACCGGTCCGACAACCGGCCCGCCGACGCCGCCGGTGGCGATTTCGCCCACGGCGCCTACAAGGGCCAGTGCGCGGACGGCGAGTACGCCGCCGGTATCGCCTTCACCACGCGGGTGGGCAGCTCCGGCAGCCCGGACGCGCTGCTGTGTCGCCGCCTGTCCTGAGCGGTCGTCCGTCCTGAGCCGTCGCTGCCCCCGAGTTGCCAGTCCCGCCGCCACCCTTGCCCGAATCTGACGCCCCGTCATATCGTAAAGCGGTGCGCGCAGCCGTTGTCGCACGACACCCGCTCGACCGGATCAGGAGTTACGGGGTGGAGCCGCACACCACACCCGGGGCCGCGCCGAAAATACGTGCCCGCGCGGTGACCCGCACCTTCGGGCACGGCACCCGGCAGGTGCACGCCCTCGGACCACTCGATATGGACATTCGGCACGGGGAGTTCTGCTGCATCGTCGGCCCGTCCGGCTGCGGCAAGTCCACGTTCCTGCGCATCGTCGCCGGACTCGTCCGCCCCAGCGGTGGCGAGGTCGAGATCCGCGCGCGTCGCCGGCACCCGGCCGCGATGATCCCGCAGGACTACGGCATCTACGACTGGAAGACCGTACTGGCCAATGTCCGCTTCGGGCTCGATGTGTGGCGTGTGCCGCGCAAGGCCGCCGACGCGCGGGCCAGGGACTGGCTGCACCGGCTCGGTCTCTCCGACTTCGCCGACGCCTACCCGGCCACCTTGTCGGGCGGGATGCGGCAGCGGGTGGCGATCGCCCGCGCGCTAGCGGTGGAGCCGGAGGTGCTGCTCCTGGACGAACCGTTCGCCGCGCTCGACGCCCAGTTGCGCACCATCCTCCAGGACGAGCTGCTCGCGGTGTGCCAGGCGACCCGCACCACCGCGCTGTTCGTCACTCACAGCCTGGAGGAGGCGATCGTGCTCGGGGACCGGGTGGTGGTGATGTCGGCCAGACCCGGCAGGGTGATCGCCGAACGGCGTCCGCCGTTCGAACGCCCGCGCACCGGGGCGATGCGCCGCACTCCGCAGTTCGCCGCGTTGCGGTCCGAGCTGTGGGAACTCCTGCGCGACGAGGTCCAGCGGGCCGGTGCCGCCGCCCCGGCGGACACGGTGGGGAGTCCCTCATGAAGAGCGAGAACACGGCGGCCTCGGTCCCGGCCGCGCGGTCCGGTGAACACCCCGGTGGAGGTGAACAGGACGGCGGGTCCGCTGAGACGACGCTGCTGGTGCGGCGCCCCGGACCGGGGGAGCGCGATCCGGTCCGCGCCCACCGGCGCCGCCGCGCCCTCGAACTCTCCCTCGCCCTCGCCGTGCCCGCAGCGCTGATCCTGCTGTGGCAGCTCGCCGCGGATCAGCGCTGGATCGACTCGCGTATCTACCCCGCGCCGTCCACGATCGCGGCGGACGGCTGGCAGCGCGCCGCCGATGGCAAGCTGTGGCCGGACGTATGGGCCACGCTCAAGCGGGTGCTCGCCGGTTACGCGCTCGGCACCGCCGCGGGCTATCTCTTCGGGCTGCTGATGGGCGCGCTGCGGATGGTCCGCGCGGCGCTGGAACCGTTACTCGACGCCCTGTACGTCGTGCCCAAGCTCGCGCTGCTCCCCGTGTTCCTCAACATGTTCGGCCTCGGCGAGGGACCCCAGATCGCGCTCGTCGCGACCACCGTCTTCTTCTTCGTGTGGATCTCCACGATGGCCGCCGTGATGGGCGTCGCCGAGGGCCACCGGGAGGCCGGACAGGTTTTCGGTGCCGGTCCCTGGCAGATGTTCCGCCATGTCCTGCTGCCCGCCTCGCTGCCACAGGTCCTCGTCGGCATGCGGGTCGCGGCCGGAGTGGCGGTCCTGGTCATCGTCGCCTCCGAGCAGATCGCCGCGAACGACGGCCTCGGCCACCTGATCTTCGACTCGCGGACGCTGTTCCAGAACGACGTGATGTTCGTCGGCATCGTCTGCGTGGCCGTGCTCGGCGTGGTCTTCTCCGAACTCGTCCGGTTCATCGGCCGCCGGCTCACCCCCTGGGCGCCGCGGGACCGCGGCCGGCCCCAGTCCTGACCCCCACCTCGGCTCCGACCCCCGGCCCCCGGAAGGCGGCACCCATGGCACGGACACCCTCCCTCGCCCGCGCCCTGCTCACGGGCGTGACCCTGCTGGGCGTCCTCGGCTCCCTCGCCGCCTGCGACGCGCGGACCTCGGACTCGGCGCGCCCGGGCACGCGGGACAAGCCCCGTCCGATCACCCCCGTCGCGGGCTGCGCCAAGGGCTGGACCGACCCCTCCGACCTGTCCGCCGCCCGCAGGCCCGCCCGTTGCGCGCCCGGCGCGCCCGCGCCCAAGCCGCTGAAGAAGAAGACGAAGATCGTCGTCTCCGCGTCCACGCTGACCGCCGAGTATCTGGCGCCCCTGCGGATCGGCGTGGCGAAAGGCGAATTCAGCAAGGAGAAGCTCGATGTCGACGTGAAGCTGCTGCCCACCCCGGACGCGCTTCCGCTGCTCGCCAAGGGCGATATCGACGTCCAGTACGCGGCGCCGGAGGCCGCCGTGCTCAACGGCATCCGGCAGGGGTTCGACATCCGCTGGGTCGCCGGCAACTTCACGCCCGCGCCCGGCTCCAGGAGTGGATTCTGGGCCAGGCTGCGGCCGGGGGAGACGGCGGGCGGGGTCAGCCTCAAGGACCGTACGGTCGGCACCCTCATCGGCAAGGGCTCGGTCATCACGTACCCGATGGAGAAGGTGCTCTCCGCGCACAAGGCCGATGTGGACAGCGTCCGCTTCCAGCAGCTCGGCCCGGCCGAGGTCCTCGCCTCGCTGAAGAACGGCGGAGTCGACGCGGCCTGGCTGCTCGACCCGGTGTGGCGGCAGGTGGACGGCGACGAGGGCTACGCCTTCCTCGGCGGTCAGCCGCGCGGCGAACCGCT
Organism: Streptomyces yongxingensis; assembly: GCF_055597465.1. NCBI lineage: Bacteria > Bacillati > Actinomycetota > Actinomycetes > Kitasatosporales > Streptomycetaceae > Streptomyces > Streptomyces yongxingensis. The sequence goes on along the minus strand of NZ_CM145717.1, from coordinate 2,221,736 downwards.
CGGCGGGCTCCTGTTCGGACCCGATCTGCTGACCGAGGACCCGGACGCGGGGGTGGCGTTCCTGCGCGCCTACATCCGCACCGTCAACACCTACTTCGCCGGGGACTACAAGAAGGACAAGGCATCCCTGGACGACCTCGGCGATGTGCTCAAGACCGAGCCGGACACGCTGGCCGCCGTGCCGTCGCTGCGCATGGACTGGGAGATCCGCGCGGGCACCGTGGACCGCCTGCAGAAGGCGTACGCCACCGCCGGGGTGGTCGAGGGCGACCCTCTGCCCGAGGACCGGGTCGTGGACCGCTCCTTCTACGCGGAGGCGGTCGGCCACAAGCCCTAGGGTCCTTCTGACGGACCTGACGCCTGTGGCGGGCTGCTCCCCTCCCGGCAGCGCGCCACATGCTCTGGATCACGGCGCTGTTCAGCCCGCCGAACGGCCGCTAATGTGGCCTGCGCCGTAGCGGGCCGACTCTCGCTCCGTGCCGCGCGTCAGATGCCGTGTGGCTTCCCCCACACGGACCTCGCGGCCCGGTCGGAATGGCCCAGCTGTCGACTTGAGGACTTCGATCATGCACTTCCCCCCTTCCGAGCCGTCCGAGCTGGCGTCCCTGGCGGTCGAGCCGCTGATGACACGGGACTTCGAGACCCGGCCCGCCTCGGTCTACGCACGCCTGCGGGCCCGGTACGGGCCGGTGGCGCCCGTCGATCTGCACGGGGTCCCGGTCTGGCTGGTGCTCGGCTACCGCGAGGTGCGGGAGGTGCTGCGCGACGAGAGCACATGGAAGAAGGACGTCCAGCACTGGCGGTGGCTGCGCGAGGGCCGGGTGCCGTCCGACTGGCCACATCTGCCCGGCTACCAGGTCAGCCATCTGCTGGTCCAGGACGACCAGCGGCACAAGGCGACACGCGCCGCCGTGGAGGAGGCGCTCGCCCCCTTCCAGGACACCGACGCGCCCCAGTCCTGGGAGCTGGCGAACGCCGTCTCCCGGCACGCCGACGAGCTGATCACCTTCTTCGCCGACGGCAGCGACAGCGGATGGGTCGACCTCGGCGCGCAGTTCGCCCGCGCGCTGCCGCTGATGGCCGTCAACCGGCTGTTCGGCTTCCCGGTCGACCAGGGCGACGACGTGTTCATGGACTCGTGGCGCATGGTGGACGGCGGCCCGGACGCCGCCGCGGCCGTGGGCCGGCTGGTGGCCGCGACCACCGAACTCGCGGCGTACAAGAGGCAGAACCCCGGTGACGACCTGACCACCCGGCTGCTCGCCGTCGAGCCCCCGCTGACGGTGGAGCAGATCGGCCTGGAGCTGTACGCGATCATCGTCATCATGTCGGAGCTGGTCAGCCACGCCATCACCAACAGCGTGCTGGAGGTGCTGGCCGGGGAGGCCGGGACGCGGGCCGGACTGATGGCGGGGCCGGTCGAGGAGCTGGTCAACCGCGTGCACATCGCCTCGCCGCCGTGGGTCAACCTCACCTTCCGCTTCCCCGCGGTCGACACCGACCTGGGGGACTTCCGGCTCGCCGCGGGCGATGTGGTGGTGCCCTCGATCGCCGCCGCGCACGGCGACCCGATGTTCGCCACGCCCGGCAGCCAGGACGCGTCGGTGAGTTCGCGCGCCCATCTGGCCTGGGGCGCGGGGCCGCACCAGTGCCCGGGCCGGGGGCTGGCCGACATGATCGTCACCACGGCGGTGGGCAAGCTGTTCGAACGGTGCGACTTCGAACTGGGCCTGCCCGTCGACCAGTTGCCCTGGCGCTCGTCCACGCATGTACGCGGTCTGAAGTCCTTCCCGGTCCGGTACCGGATGCGGACGCGGCAGGCCCCGATGCCCCCGGCCGCCGGAACCGCGGCGCCCGCCCCGCTGCCGGAGCCCACGGCGCCCGCCCCCGCCGAGCCGGAACGGCCCCGGTCCGCGCTCTGGCGCTTCCTGGCGAGCCTGCGCCGAGGCTAGGGGTGTCCGCCGACGGACCGTGACGCCTGCGGCGGCTGTTCCCCTCCCCGCCCCTTCCCGCAACCGGGGCTCCGCCCCAGCCCCCGCAACCGGGGCTCCGTCTCAGCCCCCGGCCCGGGGCTCCGTCTCAGGCCCCGGGCTGGGGTTCCGCCCCAGATCCGGGGCTGGGGTTCTGCTTCAGGCCCCGGGCTGGGGTTCCGTCTCAGACTCCGGGCTGGGGTTCCGTCTCAGACTCCGGGCCGGGGTTCCGCCTCAGACTCCGGGCCGGGGCTTTGCCCCAGACCCGGGGTCCCGGGGCGGAGCCCTTGGTATCGGGAAGGGGCGGGGAGGGGACAAATCCGCCGGACACCCCCGTAGACGTCTAGGACCCGTTCTGAGTTCTGATCATGTGACTGTTCGGAGGCAGCGGATGCAGATGATGGCGCCCCGTAAGCGCAGTCCGGCTTGGTAGCTTTCGGGGCGACCGATCTTGCGGTGGCCGTCTCGGGTCCCGCCGCCAGCGAGGCACTCCCATTGGCGCGTCAGGCACCGAAGGCGGCCCGCACGACCGTCTCATCGCCTTCAATGTCGACGATCCCACGGACATCTTCGAGGGCGAGTACGCCAGCCGCCAGGCCGAGAATGATCGCGGCGTCAGCGCGGAGGACTGCGTCGAGCTCTCGGCCATCATGCGGGCTGACCTCTACGCCCGAGCTTGTCGCCCGCACTTGAAACAGCCGGCCGTCGACTCCAACCCCCATTGTCGATGACGAGTCTGCGGCCATCCTGTTGCCGAGCAGGGCGGGGAGGGCGACGACGAACCACTCGGTGCGGAAACTGTCACCGCCGGGCCCACGCACCATGAGCGGCGTGGACCAACGGATAAGCCCCTCGATTGGCTCCCGCAGTTCGGCGCCCCAGTGGGTGAGGGCGTACACAACGACATTGCCCTTCTCGGCCAACCGCCGCTCGACCACGCCGGCGGCCTCAAGATCGCGGAGCCGGTCGGAGAGCAGGTTGGTGGCCACGCCGGGAAGCCCGTCCAGCAGCTCGCGGTAGCGGGCGGGAGCCGTGAGGAGCTGGCGCACGATGAGCAGATTCCAACGGTCGCCCACGACATCGAGCGCTCGGGCAAGGCCGCAGTACTGGCCGTAGCTTCGACTCATCTCACCTACTTGACTTTCTCAAGTGTGCCTGACTAAATCAAGTCGAGTCTAGCCGTCGGATTGAGGTGTAGTCATGGCTGTCGCGGAAAGACCTGCCTGGATCGACGACGGACTGTTCCCGTTCGAGAGCCGCTTCGTCGCCATCGACGGGCACACCATCCACTATGTCGACGAAGGCTCGGGCCCCACGCTGCTGTTGCTGCACGGCAACCCAACCTGGTCATTCGTGTATCGCGACGTCATTCGCGCCCTGCGAGACGAGTTCCGCTGCATCGCGCTCGACTATCCCGGCTTCGGGCTGTCATCGGCCCGCCCGGGCTACCGGTATCTGCCCGAGGAACACGCCCAGGTCGTCACCGCTTTCGTCGACGCCCTGGGCTTGAGCGGGGTCACCCTCGTGGCCCACGACTGGGGTGGCCCCATCGGCCTCGCCACCGCGGAACAGCGGCCCGCCGCCTTCGAGGCGCTGGTGCTGACCAACACCTGGGGCTGGCCGATCACCGGCGCGCCCCACGTCGACATCGCTTCCCACCTGATGGGTGGGCCTCTGGGGCGCTTGCTGATCCGGCAGTTCAACCTCTTCGTCAATGCGATGATCCCTGCCGGGCACCGGCTGCAGAAGCCGACCGCCGACGAGATGGCCCACTACCGGAACGCTCTCGCCACCCACGACCGGCGTGAGGCAACGGCTGTCCTCCCTCGGCGTATCACCGCCGGCCGCGCCTTCCTCGCGGATGTGGAAGCCGGACTCCCCGACCTCGCGTCGCTCCCGACGCTCATCATCTGGGGCGACGCCGACTTGGCCTTCCGCAGCAAAGAGCGACAGCGGTGGGAGCAAACCTTCGCCGATCACCACACCGTGATTCTCGAAGGCGCCGGCCATTTCGTGCAGTCCGACGCGCCAGACCGGTTCGCGGCAGCGATCCGAGACTGGCGCACGCCCCCAACGACCCGTGGCGCCCGGCGCGCAGTGCCAACAGAGCCCTAGGGTCTGTGCGGGATCGGATCACTGGATCGGTGATTCCCGCTCCGGGAGGGTGTCGGCTGCGGTAGATCGGGCGCGTGACGCGTGGCGATCTCCAGGCGCTCATGGAGGCGGTGATCGCCGAGGCGGCGGCCTGCGGTGATGCCGATCTCGGCCTGGTCAGCGTGGATTCCACAGTCGCCCGCGCGCATCACCACGCGGCCGGGATGGTGGTCGACGCGGAGCTCCTCGACGAGTTGGAGAGGGCCCTGGCGGGGGAAAAGGGGCTCCACCAAAGGGGGCAAAACGACCTGGTAGGTGAGGTCTTCGACAAGCCGGCGGAAGCCGAGCGGGAACGGCGTCGTGCCCTGCGTCGACGCCACATTGCACGACTGCGGGCTGCCGCACTGGGCCGCTCCCGGGGCGGGCTGACCAGTAAGGTCCACCTCGCCGCCGACCGACACTGCCGCCCGCTGTCCATCATCCTCACCCCCGCACAGTCCCTAGGCCCGAGCTCGGCGCGTAAGCCCCTTGCGCCGGGCCGTCGGCCTGTAGTCCGCTGACCCCCATGAGGAGCATGAGGGCCATGAGCGCCATGAGGAAGCCGAGCCTTGCCACGCTGGTCGCCGCCCTGGTGGTGGGCTCCCTCTGCGCGGGCGCACCACAACCGCGGGCCGAGGCCGCCGAAGCGGCCGGCGGCACTCCGCCGACGTCGGCCGCTTCCCCCGCTGGGCTCGGCGTCGATCTCGACACGGTGACGATCCCGGAACTCCAGGCGCGGATGGCGAACGGTTCACTGACCTCCTCGGCCCTGACCGCCGCCTATCTGCGGCGGATCAAGGCCATCGATCCCACGATCCACGCGGTGCTGCGCACCGACCCCACCGCCCTGCGGCAGTCGGCCGCCAGCGACGCCAGGCACCGCCACGGCCACACCCGTGGCCCGCTCGACGGCATCCCCGTCCTCCTCAAGGACAACGTGAACACCCGCGACCTGCCCACGACGGCCGGGTCGCTGGCCCTGGCCGGAAGCCCGCCGGACACGGACGCCGCCCTGGTGACACGGCTGCGCGACGCGGGGGCGGTGATCCTCGGCAAGACCAACCTCTCCGAGTGGGCCAACTTCCGGGCCGCGAAGCCGACGTCGGGGTGGTCGGCGGTCGGCGGGCAGACCAACAACCCCTACGTACTGGACCGCAATCCCTGCGGGTCATCCGCCGGTTCGGGCGCAGCGCTCGCCGCGTCGCTGGCGCAGGTGGCGATCGGCACCGAGACCGACGGCTCCATCGTGTGCCCGGCCGGGATGAACGGGGTGGTCGGCCACAAGCCCAGCCTCGGCCTCGTCAGCCAGTCCGGAGTGGTCCCGATCTCCGCCGAGCAGGACACCGCGGGTCCCATGGCGCGCAATGTGATCGACACCGCGCTCACCTTCTCGGTGCTCAGCGACACCGCACTCCCCGGCGATCCCGCCGCCCTCCCGAAGGCACCCGGTCTGCGCGGCAAGCGCATCGGCCTGTGGCGGCTGCCCTCGCTCGGGCCCGAGGTGGACGCCGTGATGACCCGTACCGCGAAGCGACTGCGCACCGCGGGGGCCGAGGTCGTCGAGGTGACACCGCCGTACCAGGACCGGCTGGCCGAGCTCGAATTCCCCGCGCTGCTGAGCGAGTTCCACCGGGACATCGACGCCTACCTGGCCACCCGCAAGGGCCCACGCGACCTCGCCGGGCTGATCGAATTCAACCGTGCCCACCCGGCGGAGCGGACCTGCTTCGAAGGCCAGGAGCTGTTCGAGCGGGCGCTTGCCGCACCTCCCACCACCGACCCCGCATACCGGGCCATGCGCGCCGAGTTGAAGGACCTCTCGCGGCGTTCCCTCGACGAGACCATGGCCGCCCACCACCTGGACGCGATCGCCTCGCCGACGAACCCGCCCGCCTGGACCACCGACTGCGCACGCGGCGACAACGATGTGATCCCGTCCTCGACCCCCGCGGCCGTGGCCGGGTATCCGTCCTTGTCGGTGCCCGCCGGGTTCGTGGACGGGCTGCCCGTGGGCGTGCTCCTGATGGCAGGTGACCACGAGGACACCGAACTGCTGTCGCTGGGCGCCGCGGTGGAGCGCCGGCTGCACGCCTGGCGAGCGCCGCGCTACCTGCCGTCCACGGGAACCGACGCCTCCCGGTGAACGGCCCATCGGAACGTCTGGCTCAAAAGCCACAGATACTCGCGCTAGTGTGCGCGCGTGAACCTTCATGTCGTTATAGGATTCGGGCCCGCGGGGGCGGCCACTGCTCGGCTGCTCGCCGAAAGGGGCCATACGGTACGCGTCATCACCAGGTCGGGGCGCAGCCCGGAGCCGGGTATCGAGCACCTCGCGCTGGACGCGACGGACAGCGAGCGACTGACCGAGGCCGTGCGGGGCGCGGCCGCCCTCTACAGCTGTGGCGCACCGCCCTACCACCGCTGGGCGAGTGAATGGCCGCCCCTGGCCTCGTCGCTCCGCGCGACCGCCGAGGCCACCGGGGCGGTCCTGGTCATGCTGGGCAACCTCTACGGGTACGGCCCGGTGGACGGCCCCATGACCGAGGAGCTGCCGCTCGCCGCCACCGGCCCCAAGGGGCGGGTGCGCGCCGCCGGGTGGGAGCAGGCGCGCGACCTCCATGAGCAGGGCCGTATCAAGGCGGTCGAGGTGCGGGCGTCGGACTTCTTCGGGCCCGGCGTGACCGACGGCGGGCACCTGGCCGCGCGGGTCATGCCACGTGTGCTGCGCGGCAAGCCGGTCTCCTCGCTCGGGGACCCGGACACCCCGCACAGCTGGAGCTACATCCCCGACGTGGCCGCCGCCCTGGCCGAGGTGGCGGGCGAGGAGCGGGCCTGGGGGCGCGCCTGGCACGTACCGACGGCGCCCGCGCTGTCCACCCGCGAGATGGTCGACCGCCTCGCCACCGAGGCGGAGACCGGGCCGGTCGCGGTGCGCAGGCTGCCCTCGGCCGTGCTGGGACTCGCGTCGCTGGTCTCCCCGCTGCTCCGCGAGCTGAAGGAGGTCCGGTACCAGTTCGACCGGCCCTTCGTCATGGATGCGAGCGCCTACGAAGCCCAGTTCGCGGTGCGCGCCACCCCCGTCGACGAGCAGGTCAAGGCGACGGTGGCGTGGTGGCGCGAGCGACTGGCCACCGCCGGGTGACGGCCGTGACAGCGAAGGAATCCACAGTGGGCGCAAGCGGAACGCGGCGCGATGACGTCGCGATCGTGGGCATGGCCTGCCGGTTCCCGGGGGCGCGGAACGTCAACCAGTACTGGCGGCTCCTCAACGAACCGCGGGCGCAGTTCACCACCGTCCCGGACTCGAGATGGCGCACCGCCACCTTCCTCAGCGACAACTTACGCGACACATCCTCGACCTATACGGACACCATGGCGCTGCTGCCGGACGTGGGCCACTTCGACGCGGCGCACTACGGCATCCCGCCACGCCGGGCCAGATCGATGGATCCGCAAGGGCGGCTGCTGATCGACCTGACCCGTGAGGCCATCCAGGACGCCGGATGGGAGGCCGAGGGCTTCGACCGCGAGGAGACCTCGGTGATCACGGCGCTCACCGAGAGCGGCTATCGCGAGATCACCACCATGCGCATCCGGATGCGCCAGCTGACCGGCGGTGAGTTCGGGGCGCGGGCCACCGATCCCGGGTGGCCGGAGACGGTCCGCGCGGTGGACGGGCTGCACGGCTCGTCCGTGGCCGGGCTGCTGCTCAACATGGGACCGAACACCATCAGTTCGGTCTTCGATCTGCACGGCGAGAGCTATGCACTGGACTCGGCGTGCTCCGGTGGCCTCATGGCCGTGGCCAACGCCGTGTTCGCCCTGCGCGCGGGCCGCTGCCGGATCGCCCTCGCGGGCGGCGCCCAGCTGATCCTCGCCCCCGACCTGCTGGTGGGGCTGTGCCGGATCGGCGCCATCTCGCGCAGCGGCAGATGCCTGCCGTTCGGCGCGGAGGCCGATGGCTTCGTCCTGGGGGAGGGCGCCGGGGTCCTGGTGCTGCGCCCCCTGGCCGACGCGCTGGCCGCGGGCGACCGGGTCTACGCGGTGATACGGGGCGTGGGAACGGCCAACGACGGGACCGTACAGGGCGGAATGCACCCCCAGGCGGCCGGTCAGCTCAGGGCCCTGCGCCGGGCCTACCGCGACGCCGATCTCACCCCGGACACGGTGGGCTACCTCGAGGCGCACGGCACCGGGACCACCGTCGGCGATCCGGTCGAGGTCGGTGTCCTGCGCGAACTGCGGGGCGAGCGGGGCGCGCCCGCCTTCCTCGGCGCGGTGAAGGCGGTGGTCGGGCACGCGCTCAACGCCGCGGGGATCGCCGGGCTCGTCAAGACCGTCCTGGCCGTGCACCGGGGAGTGATACCGCCACAGCCGGAGTTCGACCTCGCCGACCGCTCCGGGCTCGACGCCGCGCGGCTGATCGTCCCGACCAAGCCCACCGTATGGCCGGGGTCCGGGCAGCCGCGCCGGGCCGGGGTGAGCGCCTTCGGCTTCGGCGGCACCGGTGTCCATCTGGTGGTCGAGGAGTGCGCCACCGCACCGGCCCGTCCCGCACCGGACGAGGGGCCGCGGCTGCTGGTGGTCAGCGCCCGCGACCGGGCCGGGCTGGTCCGCTACGCCCGGGAGCTGGCCGACACCCTCGCCGAGGACCGGCCGCCGCTGGCCGGGGTGGCGGACACCCTGGCCCGCCGGGCTCCGCTCGCCGAACGCCTCGCCCTGGTGGCCGAGGACACCGCCGACGCCGTCACCAAACTGACCGCCGCCGCCGAGGCCGTGGCGGCCGGCCGCACCGGGCGGCTCGGGCCGGGGCAGATGGCCGGTACGGTGCCACCCGGTGCGGAGCCGGAGGCCGCCGTGCCCGCGCCCGGCTCGCTGTCCGCCGAGGAACGCTCGGCCGCGCTGGCCGGGCTCGCCGAGCGGGCGGTCACCGGCGCGGGGCTCCGCCCCGCGCTGGAGCACATACCCCCCTGCACCCTGCCACCGAGCCCGCTCGCCCCGCGCCACCACTGGGCGGTGGACGCCTCGGCGCGCGCCCCCGAGGAGGCTCCGCCCGCCCTCGCGGCAGCGGGGGAGGGCCGGACCGGGCCGGTGGACGCGCGGGCCGGGGGAGGTTCCGCCGCGTCCATCGTGCTCGAAGAGCTGTCGCGGACCGGAGTCTTTCCGCTCGCCGATCTGACCGAGCGGATGGAGCTGGTGGCCGACCTCGGCTTCGACTCCCTGATGCTCCAGGAACTGGAGGTCAACATCGGCAAGCGGATACCGGGATTCCGCACCGAGGAGATCTTCTCGCCCGACCTCACCGTGGAACGGCTGGTCGGGCTGGTCGATCCGCATCTCACCGGGGAGCCCGCCCTCGGTGGGGCACCGCCCCGGGAGACACGGGCGGACGCGGACTGGGACGCGGCGACCGCGTGCGCCGATGACTTCCCCGAGGTGCGTCAGTTCGAGGAGCGCCTGAGCACGATCACGGGCAGCGGCGCGGACTTCCCGTACTTCCGCGTCCACCAGGGCACCATCCGCGATACGACCATGATCGACGACAGGCCGTACCTGTCCTTCGGCAGTTACAACTACCTGGGGCTCTCCGGCCATCCGGCGGTCAACGAGGCCGTGCACCAGGCGGTGGACCGGTACGGGACCTCGGTCTCCGCGAGCCGGGTGCTCTCCGGCGAACGGGACCTGACCGTACGGCTGGAGCGGGCGCTCGCCGACTTCCTCGGCGTCGCGGACTGCCTGGCGCTGGTGAGCGGCCACGCCACCAACGTCACCGCGATCGGGCACCTCGTCGGCGCGCGGGACCTCGTGGTGCACGACGCGCTCGCCCACGACAGCATCCTCCAGGGCTGCGCCCTGTCCGGGGCGGCGCGGCGCCCGTTCGCCCACAACGACATCGGCGCGCTGGAGGACACACTGCGGCGCAACCGGTCCCGGTTCCGCCGGGTGCTGATCGTCGTGGAGGGCGCCTACAGCATGGACGGCGACCTGGTGGACCTGCCCGCCGTGATCGAGCTGAAGCGGGCTTACGGCGCCCTGCTGATGGTCGACGAGGCGCACAGCATCGGCACCGTGGGCGCACGCGGCCGTGGCGTCGGCGAGTTCTTCGGCGTCGACCGGACCGACGTGGACCTGTGGATGGGCACCCTGTCCAAGACGTTCGCGAGCTGCGGGGGCTATCTCGGCGGCTCGGCCCGGATGGTGCGGTGGCTGCGGCATACGCTGCCGGGCTTCGTCTACAGCGTCGGCCTGACCCCGGCCAACGCGGCCGCGGCGCTGGCCGCCACCGAGCTGATCGTCGCCGAACCCCACCGGGTGCGCGCCCTGCGGCGCAACGCGGAGCTCTTCCTCGGCCTGGCCACCTCGGCCGGTCTGGCGACGGGCACCAGCGCCCACACCCCGATCGTGCCGTGTCTCCTCGGCGACTCGGCGAGGACCCTGCACATCGCGGACCGGCTGTTCGACCGCGGTGTCATCGCCGATCCGATCTTCCACCCCGCCGTGGAGGAGGGGCTCGCCAGGCTGCGGTTCTTCGTCACCAGCGAGCACCGTGAGGACGACATCCGGCGCACCGTGGCGATCCTGGCCGAGGAGGTGGCGGCCACCGGGGGATGAGTGAGGCACCGTCGGATCAACCTCAGATCAGGGTGCGTTCGATCCGGCTGAGCATGGCGTCCTTCCCGGATGCCCCGGCGTCCCCGGCCGTGGGCGCGCCATGCCGCTCCTCGGTGCCGCCCACCCGCTGGGAGAGCAGATAGGCGATGATCTCCGCTTCCTGCTCCTGGACGTCGTCGTAGGTCGCGCGCAGGAGCATGTCACGCACGAGGTCGGGGTCGAGGTTGGGGAAGAGGAGGCGGGCGCTCGCCTCGTCCAGCCAACCCGCCCCGCGATGGCAGCAGATGATGTGGCCCAGCTCGTGCAAGATGATGTGCTCCTGATGCGCGCTGGTCGTGTTGGCGTCGTAGAAGATGAGGTCCTCGTCGCGGGCGGCGACCCACATGCCGCAGGGGTGCGTCGCCGGCATCGGCATCGGGACCAGCGTGATCGGACGGCCGCGGACCTCGCCGAGATGGCGGCAGAGCTCGGCCACATCGGCCACCTCCGGCAGGTCGAGGTCGGCGATCCGCCGCGCACCGGCCTTCCGGAGCTTCTTGAGCTGACTGCGGCGGTCGTGATCGGCCGGCCGTCCCCTGTTGGCGCCCCTCACCCAGCCGCACCCTTCATTCCGAGTCCGAGGGGTCGGTGACCGGCGGAAGACCCTGGAGCTGCCGGTACTGATCCATGATGGTCGTGATGGCCTCGAGGTTCTCCTTCCGCATCCCCGCCGCGCGCATCGCCACGGCACGGACCCCGGCCTGGCGCAGCGCCTCGATGGCGGCGATCTCACTGAGCACCGACTCGGCGACCTGGTCGTCGAAGAAGTAGGCCACCGACACGCCGAAGAAGCGTGCCAGGGCGGCCAGCAGGTCCGGTGAGGGATTGGAGCGCTTGCCCGTCCGCAACTGCGACAGATACACACCCCCGACCTTCAATTCGGGGTTGGCCCGCTTGAGTTCCTCCGCCACCTCGGCGTTGGTCCAGTGCTTGCCCTTGGGACGAACCGTCTTGAAGAGGTTGTCCAGACGCACTGCCAGCATGGGCCGGTCATCAGTATCGGACATGCGAATCTCCCTCCCTCACCTCCTCGGCTTTGCCCCCGGCTAATCGTCAGTTTCGCAGATTAGCCGTCAGTTGACAATCGGGCGCAACTCCGCCACCGTGGACCTCGTCGATAGCTGCCAGCTAACTCCGCTCACGGGGGTGGCCGAGTTGGTTGCCAGCCCTATCGGCCTGGTTCGGCCCGGCCTTCCGGGCCGGGCCCGGGCCGGACCGAGTGGGGCCACCCACTCGGCTCGGAAGAAGGAAACGGGGGACACGGGGGAAACGGGGGAAGTCCCGCTCGGCCTGACGGGGGCAGACCGGGCGGGATCCTCCCTTGGTGCGAGCGCGCCCGCGGTCCCTCAGCGCGCCTTGCCGAGCCGCCGGTAGGCGGAGGCCACCTTGGTGAGCCAGACGACCTCGGCGGTGAAGTTGTCCGTGTCGCGGTCCTCGAAGTCGCCGGTGTCCGCGTTGTCGTCGGGAATGGTGCCGGTGCGCTTGGCGTGCAGGGCCTGTCTGATCTGCGCCGCCTCGGCGAACGCCTGCCGGGACTCCTCGCTCGCCCTGGGGCCCGGCCCGCCGTCGCCGTTCGCGGTGCGGTCGATGTAGGGGCGCAACTCCCGCCATCCGTCCCGTATTTCGATGACCCGCCGGTGCAGCCGGTAGTTGAGGTCGGAGACCGCGGCCCCGGGCGGCTCCAGGACGATGTCCGGCGAGGACTCGTACAGATCCCGCCACAGCGGATACAGGGCCCGGTAGGACCGGTAGCCGCGCGCCCACTCCACCAGCTTGGTGGCCGACGGCCCCCAGGAGGAGATCGTCAGGGCGAGCGAGAGGGTGACGATGCCCAGCGCGCTGAAGACGGAGGCGGCCAGGGTCCAGGCGCCGATGTCGAGCCCGCACGCGGCCGTGAGGACGTTGACCACCCGGGCCAGGCAGTAGAGGAAGAGGATCACCGCGGCGACGGAGAGCAGCCGCAGGGCCTGCCGCAGCGAGGTCTTGCTCGCCATACGGGCGTAGGGCCCGCACTGGCGCAGGATGGTGACGCACGGAACCGCCTGGGAGACCATGAAGACCAGGAGGTAGGTGAGGACCAGCGGCTGCCCGCTGCCGGTGTTGAAGTCCTCGGCCGGCCGGCCGGGGCCGTCGGCGATGAAGAAGAGCGCCGTAAGAAGCGCGTTGAGGGCGATGCCGGTGATCAGCCAGTAGCGGGCCTTGCGGCCCGACTCCTCGGCGTCGGTCGCCCAGCGCAGCAGGATGATCTGGGCGCTGACGCAGAAGGCGACCGCCGACAGGTGCATCACCAGGATCGCGAGGTTGCCGACGCCCAGGAAGCGCTCGCTCCCCATGGCGACGGCGCCCATCGTGAAGGTGAGGCACTGCAGCAGCAGGGTGATCAGCAGCGTGCGGTAGGCGCTGTCCCGCCAGCCCCGTCTGACCTGGAACAGCCGGTAGACGAGCGCGGTGTACGACGACAGCGCCGCGATGGCGAAGCAGAGAGTCTTGATGGTGTTCACGGCCCTTTCCCCCACAGGTGCCGCGCACGCGGCGAACGGTTCAGTCGGTGTTCTCGCCCAAGGGAACCACGAGTCCGATCCCTTCGGCCGCGACGGCGACGGCGTAGTCGAAGAACGCGGCCTCGTCCCGGACGCTGTCATGGGTGCGGCTGAAGACCTGGAACACCAGGAGCCCGATCAGGCTGCTCCACAGCACGATGCCGCGCTCGATGATGTCCGAGAACGGGGCCTCGGGCACCCCGCCGAAGAGCTGCACCGCCTCCGGCAGCAGCAGCGGCGGGCCCGGCACCTCCCGCCGGGGCGCAGTGAGTTCACCGGCCTCCAGCGCCGACCGCACGATGCCGGCCAGCACCGCGGGGGTGCGCGAGGCGGGCGGGACGGTCTCCTGCGGGGCGTGGTAATCCGGCACGGGCGAGCCGTAGACCAGCGTGAACTCGCCGGGGTTGGCGAAGGACCACCGGCGCAGCGCCCGCGTGACCGCGAGCAGCCGCGCGCCCGCCGACGCGCCCGCGTCCCGGGCGGCCAGGTCGGCCTGCTCCATCGCGGCGCCGGAGTCGTTGTAGGCGTCGATGAGCAGCGCGGTCAGCAGATCGTCCCGGTGCGGGAAGAAGGCTTCCACCTCGCTGACCGAAAGACCGCTCTCATGGGCGACGGCGGCCGGGGACAGCCCTCCGGCGCCCAGTTTCCCCAGAAGCTGGCGCGCGGTGGTCGTGATGGCCGCCCGAGCCCCTGAGTTGTCATCGGCGGAACGTGTTCCGGAAACATCCATGGGCCAAACCGTACCGGTGCCACGGCACTTCGCGCTCCGCGGACCCTGACCTGAACCCTGACCCCGGAGGGGTCTTCGCGGTTATGGTGAGCGGGATGTGAGCGGTTGTACGGGGCTCGGCGGGGGACGCGCGCCGACGCCGCGAGGGAGGGGCTGCTGTGGACGGCGGCACGGTGGGGCTGCGGATCGCGTCGGCAGTGGTCGTGCCGGTGATCAAACGACTGCTGCTGCCACCCGCGAGCGCGCCCGGCGCGGAGTACGGCGAACGGCCCGTACCGATCCGCCGGCTCGTCTCCTTCGCCAAGGAGCACCGCACCCTCACCGAGGACGATCTGCACAAGCTCGCCCGCGAGCTGGTCCGCCGCGCCGTGCGGGCCGCCGGGCCGCACGACCCGCCGATCGGCGCCGATGAGCACGACTCCGTCGGGCAGGCGCTGACCCGTACCCTGCACGCGCTCGGCGATCTCGACATGGACGACGTGCACGCCTTCGCGCTCGGACCGGAGCGGCTGGCCGCCGAGCTGTCCCGGCGCGCGGGCCCCGACACCCGCAGGCTCCTCAGCGACGACGCCGCCCGCTTCCACGACCGGCTCCTGGAGACGGCCTGCGTCCACCTCATGCGCTTCTTCAGCCAGCGGCCCGGCTTCGCGGCCCGAGCCCAGATCGAGCAGAGCCGCGAGATCCGGGAGCAGAGCGAGAAATTGGACGCCATCCTGCGGCGGCTGCCCGACATCAGCCGCCAGGACACAGAGTTCGAGGAGGAGTACGCGGCTTACGTCGTCGAGTGCCACGGCAGGCTCACCATCTACGGCGTGGACCTGCGCGAACCGGACGGCCAGGACTGGCCGCTGGAGACCGCGTACCTGAGCCTCCAGGCCAGGCCGTACCGCGATGGCACCGACCGGGTGCCGGTGGTGAACGGCGAGCCCGGCGCCGACCGGGACACCGAGGCCGAGCGGGCCCCGGGCCCGGCCGAGGCGGTCTTCGCCGGCCATGAGCGCGTCCTGCTGCGCGGGGTCGCCGGCACCGGCAAGACCACCCTCGTCCAGTGGCTGGCCCTCTCCACGGCGCAGCAGGACCGGGTGCCGGGCGGGCTGTCCCAGCTCTTCGGGCGGGTCCCCTTCGTGCTGCCGCTGCGCACCCTGGCGCGCAAGGACTCCGAGCTGCCGATGCCCGACGACTTCCTGCGCTGGATCGGCTGCCCGCTGGTGGGCACCGAGCCCGACGGCTGGGCCGCGCGGGTGCTGCGGCACGGGCGCGGAGTGCTCCTGATCGACGGGGCCGACGAGATCCCGAAGGACGACCGGGCCCGGGTGCGGGCCTGGCTGAAGAAGCTGCTCGCCGTCTTCCCCGGCAATCTGTGGCTGCTCACCTCCCGCCCCGCCGCCCTCGAACGGGGCTGGCTGGCCCGCGAGGGCTTCCAGGAGTTCGCGCTCGCCGCGATGCGGCCCGCCGACATGAAGCAGTTCATCCGGCGCTGGCACACGGCCGCGGGGGCCTCGCAGGAGCTCGGCGATTCGCTCACCCAGTCGCTGCGCAGCAGCCCCGAGCTGAGCCGTCTGGCGACCAATCCGCTGATGTGCGGCCTGATCTGCGCCCTGCACCGGGAGCGGCGCGGCTTCCTGCCCCAGGGCCGCGCCTCCCTGTACGAGGCGGCCCTGTCCATGCTCCTGGAGCGGCGCGACCTGGAGCGCGAGGTCTACGGCCGCAGCCGTAAGCCCGTCCTGGACCAGAAGTCGGCCACGGAGCCGCTCCAGAGGCTCGCGTACTGGCTGATCCGCAACGAGCGGACCCAGTTGGACCGCCCGGACGCGGTGAACGTGGTGCGGCGGCTGCAGCCGTCCGTGCCTCGCCTCGCCGAAGTCGGAACGGCGGAGGAGGCCCTGCAGCACCTGCTGGAGCGCTCCGGTCTGCTGCGCGAACCCGCCCCGGGCGCGGTCAACTTCATCCACCGCACCTTCCAGGACTTCCTGGGCGCCAGGGCCGTGCTGGAAGAGCGCGATATGGGCATGCTGGTGAACAACGCACACCTGGACCAGTGGGAGGACGTGGTGCAGATGGCCGTCGCACAGGCTCGACACCAAGAGCGTGCCGACCTGCTGACCCGTTTGCGCGAGCGGGGTGACCGGGAGCAGGACGCGACGGTCCAGGCGCGGTTACGGCTCCTCGCGCTCGCCTCCCTCGAACAGGCCACCCGCCTGGAGCCCACGGTCCGCGAGGCCATCGAGGACCGGGCCGCGCGGCTGCTTCCGCCGCGGAGTCTGCGGGAGGCCAGGTCACTGGCGCAGACCGGCCCGCTGCTGCTGGGCCTGCTGCCCGACGCCAAGGACCTGGAGGGCGACGAGGAGCTGGCCACCGTCCACGCGATCTGCCAGATCGGCGGGGACGCCGCCATCCCCAGGCTCCGGGAGTTCCTGGGCACCGGCCAGCCCGCGGTGCGCGCTCAACTGCTCGCCCACTGGGACCGGTTCGACACCAAGGTGTACGCCGAGGAGATCGTACGGCCGCTCCTCGACACCGCACCCGAGGAGATCGTCACGGTGCGCTCGCACGCCGAGCTGGAGGCCCTGCGCACCATGTCCGGCTATCAACGCGTCGGCCTGCACGGCGACTTCGCCCCCGAGGCGATCCGCGCCGCGCTCGACCCGCGCCACCTGCGCGAGCTGCGCCTGCGCAACACCCTCCAGCTGGAGGACCTCGATCTGCTCTCCGCCTACCCCGAGTTGGAGACCCTCGCCCTCCAGGGCTGCCGGAACGTGAAGGACCCCGTGCCGCTGACCCGGCTGCCCCGACTGCGGCGGCTGGAGCTGCGGGACCTGCCCCAGTTCGAGCCACTGCTGAAGCTGGCGGACTGCCCCCGTCTCGAGGGGCTCCTCATCGGACGGGAGGTGCCCTGGCGCGGCCTGTCCGACCTTCCGCGCCCCGCCGAGCTGCGGCTGCTCTCACTGCCGTCGTCGGCGGCGCAGCTCGCGGGGATCGTGGAGTGCCGGGGGCTGGAGGAGCTGCGGCTCCAGGACGCCAGCGAGCGGCTGACGCCGGACGAATGGGGTTCCCTCATCGCCGAGTTGCCCGAGCTGCGCAGGCTGACGCTCTCCCCGCAGCAGCTGAGCATGCTGCTGTTCGCCCCCCGCACCGAGATACCCCAGGTCACCCACCTGGATGTGTGGGCCAGGGCCGGCGTCGCGGTTCCGCTGCGGCGGATCGCCCGGCGGCTTCCGGGACTTGAGGAGATCCATCTGTCGCAGGTGGCGGAGCTCGATCTCGCCTCCCTCGCCGGACTGCGCCGGCTGCGCCGGGTGCGGCTGGTCTATCCGGGCGAGATTCGCGGCGCGGACTCGCTCCCCGAGAGCGTCGATCTCGACATATATCCGCACCCCTGACCGGCACTGTCTCCGATGGTGCCGCGTTCACCTGGTGGGATGTTTACCCAAGGGGTAAATTCAAGATTGTAGGCGTAGTTGGTACGGATGTCAGCGGCTGATGTCTCGGGGGAGCGGTGCCGCCCGTCTCCGAGGTCACGGCTGCCGGGCAGCAGAGGACGACTGAGGCGGGTCGCAACGGGATGCGCGTATCGGAAGGGTCACCGCTCTATGGCCGGGACCCGGTGCTGCGCTCGCTCGTTCCCCGGCTGACCGGCCTGGCCTACGACGAGCGGTCCCGGGTCGGCCGGGAGCACCAGGGCGACCTGCCCGTGGTGCTGCTGACGGGGTACCACGGCATGGGGCGCAGCGCCGTCCTCGAGGAACTCGCGGCGCGCTACCGGGACCGGCTGCCGCTGGCCCACGTCCGGGCCGTGGCCGCCGAATCCGCCCCCTTCCCGCCCGCGCCCGCCGACGGCGGTGCCCCCACCGCCGCCACCCTGGTGGAGATCCTCGCGGAGCTGGTGTGCGGGCTCGCCCCCGCGTTGCGCCGTCGCTTCCCCGTCCTGGTGCCCGGCCTGTTCGCCGTCTCCGGCTGGTACCACGGCAACGGCGAGCAGCGGGACGCCGCGTGTCTGAGGTTCGCCCGGCTGCTGCTCGCCTGCCGCCTCGCCGGCGGGGAGGAGAACGCGCTGAGACACGCCTGGGCCACCGCCGTCGAAGGCCGTCTGGAGACCATCGACGCGGAGGCCGACGCGGAGTGGGGCCGGGACGCGGTCACCGCCGCCGTGGTGGCCGAGTACACCGACCGGCACCAGCCGGCCGCGGCACAGGAGTGGTACCGGCGGCGCTTTCCGCGGGGTGCGGACGGCCAGGATCCGCTGGTGCTGCTCGGGGAGTGGTTCCAGCGGGGCGGCGACTACCGGCACGCGGCCGAGCAGAGCCTGATGGCCGCCTTCCTCCACGATGTCGCCTCCTCCTACGGCAGGCTCCAGCGGTGGAACCGCGAACCGTGGCCGCTCATCCTGCTCGACGACGCCCACTGCCCGCCCGGACAGGACTTCCTCGACCTGCTCCTCGAACACCGCGCGCTGCCCGAGCGCCCCGACCACGAGGAAATCGTCGTCGTGGCCACCCGCCTCGGCGGTTTACCCGAGGACGCGTCCGACGCCGTCCGCCGCGACCTGCCCGACCTGGTGAAGTCCTCCGGCTGGCAGCGCCGCGGCCTGACCCCGTCCGCCGGACTGCTCGCCGTCCCGCTCACCCCGCTGAGCCGGGACGACATCCTGCCCCTCCTGGTGCCGGGCTGGCCCACCCGGCCGCTCCATCCCTATCTGGCCTCCGCCGTGCACTCCCTGACCGGCGGGCACCCCGCGGTGACCACCGTGCTGTGCGCGGCGGTCCTGGACGCCACCAAGCGGGGCCGCGGGGTGGACCCGCGGGACCTCCTCGAACTGAACGCGAAGGACGGCCGCCCGGTCACCGAGGCGCTCCTGGAGCGGCTGCTCCCGGACCGGCGCCAGCGCGACCGGCTGACCCTGCTCTCGCTCGCCCGCGACAGCACCGCGGCCGAGGCGCTGGCCGAGCATCTGCGGCTGCAGGGCCCGGACCAGCTCCCCGCCAACTCCGCCACCGACTACCTCGAAGAGCAGCAGTGGCAGCAGCTCACCCCGCCCGACCAGCCGTTGGTCACCGACGCGCTGCTGCGCACCCTGCTGGTGCACGAGGCGCGCCGCACCTCCTCGCGGGCCGAGGACGGCCGTAGCTGGCAGGACATCCACCGCTTCCTGCGGATGCACCACGCCCAGCGCGGCGAGAGCGGCGAGGCCGACGCCCTGCGGCACACGCTCGCGGCCGGGAACGCCGAGACGGTGGTGGCCATGCTGACGGAGGAGTTCCAGTCGGAGAAGGACGCGCACGCCGCCGCGCACTGGCTGCTGTGCCTCCAGTACGCCGCCACCGCGCCCACCCCACCGGCCGAAGAGTGGACCGACGAACGGATGCAGATCGCCCTCGGCGCGCACGACGGCCGGTACGCCGAACTGCACGAGATCGAGCGCTGCGTCAACCGGCTGCTGCACGCCCTGTGGCATGTCTCCGAGCCGCACGCCGAGCCGGACCCCGATATGTGCAAGGCGGTCGGCGAGGAGCTGGCCTATCTCTCACCGCGCCATCCGTCCTGGCACGCCGTCCTGGGCCAGGCGGCCCGCAACTGGCCCGCGGCGGCGCGGAAGAAGCGCCCCTTCCCTATCTCCGGTCAGTGAGGAAGCATGCTGCTCCGTCTGTTCCGCCGTCATCCTCGCGAGTGGGGGCCGCTCGAATGGCTGGCCGTCGTCGGAATCGGCGTCCTGGTCGCCGCCGCGATCACCGTCGCCGTCAACCTCGCCCAGGGCCCCGGCAGGTGCGGTGACGACCTGCGGGACATCGACGGGGACTGCGTGGGCGTCACCGAGGAAGCCTTCGAGGCGGACCCGGGCGTCGAAAGCCTCATCGGGGCGGTGGCGGACGAGAACGCCCGGGTGAAGCGGGGCTGGGAGGACCCGCCGAGCGGGCCCAGGATCCCGTACGTGCGGATCGCGCTGATGATGCCCTTCACCGCGGACGACCACAGCGCCATGACGGCGGACATGATCCGCCGTGGCATCGCGGGCGCCCTGGCCGCGCAGCGGCAGGCCAACCGCTTCGGTGGACCGCACTACCAGCTGCTGCTCGCCCCCGACGGCCGCAACCTCGACCAATGGGAGCCCGTGGTCGACCGTCTCGCCGAGCTGACCAAGGACACCCGGGCGCCGCTGGTCGGCGTGACCGGCATTCCCAGCAGCACTCCGGAGACCCGTAAGGCGATCGCCGCGCTCAGCAAGCACAGCATCCCCACCGTCGGCCCGGTCATCACCGCGGCCAACATGAACTCCCCGTACTTCTTCAAGACCTCGCCCAACAACGACCAGTTCGCCCGCGCCCTCAAGCTCTACCTGGACCGTAAACCGGCGCGGCACAGAGGCTTCCTGGTCTGGGACAACCGCAGCGAGGACGTCTACTCCCAGAACCTGCGCAGCGTCTTCGAACGGCACTTCGGCACCGCGTACGACCTGACCAACCACAACTCGAACTTCACCGGCACCTCCGGCACCGACAAGGGCATCCCCCAGCGGTTCACCGACGCCGTCCAGAAGATCTGCAACGATAAGTCCGACACGGTCTTCTTCGCGGGCCGCGACCAGGACCTCCCCGCCTTCATGGAGCGCATGGCGCAGGAGGGCAGCTGCGGGCGCACCACGACGCTGCGCATCCTGAAGGTCGGCATCGGCCTGGAGCCCACGCTCACCGGCGACGCGCCCGCCCGATGGCTGGACGAGGCCCGGGCCACGATCGTCGACGCCTCCGCCGTCGACCCCGCCTGGTGGGCGGGGAAGGCCAAGCCCAAGAAGGCGCTCGGCCGCTTCCTGGACCGCTTCGAGGAGATCCGGACCCGGCACAAGCTGGGCGACAAGCCGCTCGACGACGGCTACGCCGTGATGTACCACGACGCCTTCACGCTGCTCGCGGGCGCCGTGGACCGCACCTTCGCCGAGATCAACGAGGGCGGCGGGAAGGCGCCCGAGGCGTTGAGCATCCCGACGAAGGACGATGTGTACAACACCCTCATCATCCCGAGCATCGCCGGTGACGGGTGCAGCTCCTGCCTGGTCGGCGCCGGAGGGACCTACGGGTTCGAGGGGCCGGGCAAGAACGACCAATGGGCCGTGTGCAAACCCGTGCCCGTGGTCGAGTTCCCGTCCAGCGCCCGCTCCGGGGATCCGGGCGCGCCGGGCCTCTACCGCACCTACCGGAACGGCTCCAAGAACACCTGCCCCTCCTGACGCCACGGCAGGCGGTGATGGCTTCCCGTCGTTGACGTTTCACGGATGTCATCATAACGTTCCGATTCGGATCGGAACGTTATGATGAAGGAGAGCAGCCCATGAAGGCCGTGATCGTCAGGTCGCCGGAGGATCTCGCGGTGGTCGACGCGCCGGAACCGGTTCCCGGGCCGGGCCAGGTGCTGGTCGACATCGACGCGATCGGCGTCGGCTATGTGGATGTGATGGCCCGCCGGGGCGAGTACGCCTACTTTCCGGGTGTGGGTTCGGTGCCGGGGCTGGAAGTCGTCGGCCGCGTGACGACGGTCGGGCGGAACGCGCCCGAAGCGCTGGCCGGGCAGCGGGTTCTCGCCCTGCCGGCCTTCGGCGGTTACGCCGAGAAGGTTGTCGCCGACGCCGACCGGGTCCTTCCGGTTCCGCCGGGCGCCGACGCGGCCGACGTGGTCGCGCTGGGGGTGAACGCGCTGGTCGCCGAGGGCGCGCTGCACCGGGCGGGAGCGGCCGCGGGCGAACGTGTGCTCGTCCGCGGCGCCGGCGGCGGGATCGGCGTGCTCGCCACGCAGATCGCCCACGCTCGCGGAGCCGAGGTCACCGTCGTCACCTCGTCCCCGTCCCGCGGCGAACGCCTGCGGGCGCTGGGTGCCGCACGGGTCGTCGACCGGACCGCGTCCGCTCTGCCCGACGAGACCTACGACGTCGTCGTGGACACGGTCGCCGGCCCGGATCTGGGGAAGCATCTCGAACTCCTGCGGCCCAACGGGCGTTACGTCCTCTGCGGCGGCGCGGGCGGATCTCCCGGAACCGAAGCGTTCGCACCGCTGCTGAGCCACTTCCACGCATCGCCGACGCTGTTCGCGCTCAGCCTGAACTCGGTGTCCCCCGAGGACCTCCGGTCCTCCTGGGCGAGGATCGCGACACTCCTGGAGGAAGGCCGGCTCTCCGCCGTACTCGACCGCAGTCTCCCGCTCGCCGAGGCCGATGCCGCACTCCGGCTGGTGGAGGGCGGAAGGCCGTTCGGCAAGGTCGTCCTGGTTCCCCGGTAGGCTGGCCGGACAACAGGGTTTCGGGTGGTTCCAGGAGAGTTCGATGGCACGTCGGCGGGACGAGCGGATCGACCACGCCGTGCTGGCCGCGGTGACCGAACTCGTACGGGAGGTCGGTTACCCGGCCCTGACCATGGAAGCCATCGCGCAGCGGGCGGGCACCACCAAACCCGCCATCCGCCGGCGCTGGAAGAGCCAGAAACACCTGGTCGTCGAGGCCATGGCGCGGGACCGTGCCGGTGTCGTGAAGATGGACACCGGATGCACGCACTGCGACATCGTCGGGCATCTCGAAGCGCTCCGGGCCGCCATGAGCGATCCGGCCCTCGGCCATGTGCTCCCGGCACTCGTGGCCGACCTCGCGGACGATCCGGAGCTGCGGGACACCTTCCTCACCGCGGTCTGGGCACCTCGCCGGGAAGCGTGCGCGGTGTCCCTGAGGAAGGGGATCGCACGCGGCGACCTGCGCCCCGGCTTCGACGTCGACCTCATGATGGATCTGTTCTCCGCTCCCATCGTCTTCCGGGCGCTCTTCGGCCACTCCGCGCTCGGACCGGAGTTCCCGGAGGACGTCACGCGCGCCCTGCTCTCCGGGGTGGGAACCGGCGACGGACACCGCTGCGCGAAGAGCGGCTGACACCGGCCGGTGCCGAGCCGCGCGCGGGCGGCTCCGCCCGCGGAGGCGGTGGTTCAGCCGGTCGTGAGCGCCACGCCGCCGTAGTAGCCGATCTCCCCGGGCCCGGTCGGCGGCCGGACGTCCGGGCGCCAGAGCGGGACCTCGACCAGACCGGGCTCGACCAGGTCGAAGCCGTCGAAGAACCGCTCGATCCGGTCACGGGACCGCAGGTTCAAGGTGGCGGTGGCATCGTCGTAGACGGCCGAGGCCGCGCTGCGGTCGGCGAAGTCGTCCGTGGCGTGGGAGAGCACCAGGAAGCTCCCGGCCGGCAGCGCGTCGCGCAGGGTGGCCAGGACTCGCTCGGGCTCGTCCGCCTCCGTGAGGAAGTGGACGATGGCGATGAGGAGCACCGCGACCGGCTGGTCGAAGTCGATGACCCGGCGGACCTCGGGGTGGTCCAGGATGGCCCGCGGGTCGCGCAGATCGGCTAGCGCGATGCTGGTCGAGGCCGAGCCGCGCAGGAGCACATTGGCGTAGGTATTGACGATCGGGTCGTTGTCGACGTACGCGACGCGCACGTCCGGCGCCAGCTCCCTGGCGATCTCGTGCACATTGGGGGAGCTGGGCAGCCCGGTGCCGATGTCGAGGATCTGCCGGATGCCGCTGTCGACCACATAGCGCACGGCGCGCCGCAGGAAGTCGCGGTTGGCCCGTACGCCGCTCCACACCTCGGGCGCCGCGGCGGCGAGCCGGTCACCGGCGTCGCGGTCCACCTCGTAGTTGTTCTTGCCCCCCAGCAGGTAGTCGTAGATCCGGGCGGGGTGCGGCCTGCTGGTATCGATCTCCTCGGCGCGGAAGCCGTTCTCCGTCAACGCTGTGCTCCTCTCGACGACCGTCACGGCCCCCGCCCGCGTTCGACCGTCGAACAGCTTCCCATACCAACCTCGGTGCCGGGCGCCGGAGTTCCCCCTCGGCCGGCATTCCGGTGCCAGAGGGCCGGTCAGGCCCCGGCCGCCGCGGCCGGCGTGTCCGCCGTCGGCTCCGCCTTCGCCTCCGCTTCCGCAGCCGCGGCTGCCGCGGCGGCGGCGCGCTCCTGGCCCTTGCGGCGCGACCGCTTGCCGTAAAGGGCCGTCCACGTGCCGAGGGAGCCCAGCACGGCGTAGATCAGGACCGGGCTCAGGACCACCATGGTGTCGGTTCTGAGGGTGTAGGACAGCACGACCCGGACGGCGGACTCGATGCAGTAGGCCACGCCCCAGACGGTCGTCATCGTCATCATGGCCTTGCGGAAGCCATCGACGTGCCACAGGCCGTTCCACCAGGCGGTGCTCGCCTCGGTGCCGTCGGTGGCGAACTTGCGCCCCAGGTAGAACATCAGGGGGCGCGGCGCCAGCAGCGTCGCCAGGCAGAGCACCCCGAACAGCCCGGTGACGCACGAGTCCTTGATCAGCAGCGCGCGGGCCGAGTGCGCGCCGACCGTCGACACCACGGCCGTGATCACGATGAACACCAGGGTGACGATGGCGAGTTCATCGAGGCGGCGGCGCCAGGCGAGGTGGACGGCGCCGTCGACCACCGGCCAGGCGCTGCTGATCAGCAGCGCGGCGAATTCGCTGAAGCCGTGGTCGCGCAGTGCGTTGTACGTGGTGATCGGTGCGACGACGTTGAGGCTGAGTGTGACGGCCCAGCCGAGAATGGCGGCCCTCTTGGACCGGGCGGGCGCTTTGGGCCGCTCGCCGGTCTGTGGCGCCTCCGTATCCGATGCGGTCGAGGCGCCTTGCGTGGTCGAGTCCTGAGTGAGCACGGTTCCCCTGTAAGTGTGCCTGGTGGTGCTGTGCGTGGTGCTGCGAGAAAAGAGAAACGTAAAGCAGTCATGTCGTAAGAGGACAGTGCCGGGACGCCAAATGTTGGGAAGTCGACGTCCATTGCGCTGAGTGGCCCTGAGAAAAACCCTTTGCGAACACCATCCGGTTAACAGCGGTTTCCGGTGTGTGCGGTGCGCTGGAAAATCCGGCCGCTCCCCCTGATAGCGGGTCATTGCGGGGCTTCTCCGCACTCCAGGCTGTAGCGTCCCGGCGTCCAGGCAGCTCATCGGGCGACCGCCCCGACGAGGTCGGCGGTCGCGTCCCACAGCCGACCGGCCATGGCCGAGTCGAGGCCGTCCTTGCCCTGCCGGCGGTTGCGGCTCGCTGGTGGCGTGCACCACGCAACCGTACGAGCAGCCCGCCGGCGCCCTCGACCAGCACCAGATCGTGCTCGGTGGCCAGCTTCCCGGCCGCGTCGGCCACCTCGTGCGGCCGCACCGGCGGCCGTCCGGCGCGGCGGGCGGCGCGGCGGGCGGCGGTGGCGGGGGCCAGCGGCTCGGCGTTCTTGCTCTTGCGGTCATTCTTGATCATGTCCGCCGCGGGCTGGCCGGACGGAAAGGCGAAGATTCCGTGGGGATGAGGGCCGAATTCACCGTGGCCGCTCCACGGGGGTGGCGGGAGGGGGAGGAGAGGTGACGGGCGCTCGGTTAACGCCTCAGAGCGGCGCTTCTCGGCCAGCTTTGGTCCGTACCTGTAAGTGATCTCTTCCGGGGGCGAACCTGTGGGACGTCAATGTGCTTGATCCCCGTCACGGAAGGATCTGCTGCCTCATGTGGTACCGACGGATCAGACGGACCGCGGCGCGCGGAACCGGAGCGCGCGGCGCCCGCGCCCTCGCGACCGGCTGCGTCCTCGCCGCCCTCGGGCTGGCGGCCGGCCCCGCTCCCGGGGCCCTGGCCGCCCCCGCGGAGCGCACCCCAACCGCCGCGGCCTCCCCGGCTCCTGACGCCACGGCGCACACCGTCACCCTGGTCACCGGCGAGCGCGTCACGCTCGGCGCGGACGGGAGCGTCGTCGTGGCGCCGCGGCCGGGGGCCGCGGCGGACTATGTCACCCGCCGCTTGGACAACGATGTCTTCGTCATTCCGCTGACCGCGCTGCCGTATCTGGGCCGCACCCTGGACCCCGCGCTGTTCAACGTCTCCGCCCTCGCCGAGGCCGGGCTGACCACCACCCCGGTACGGGTCGAGGCCGAGGGCGGCGCCACGGCGCCGCCCTCGGGTCCCGCCTTCGGCGCGGCGCTGGCGCGGCAGGTCGGTGCCGAGGCGGGGGAGGGGGCCGTCGGCGACGGCCCGCTGTTCGGTGGCGTCACCGCCGTCGTACCGGCGGTCGCCACGGCCGGTGGACGGGCCGCCCCGCGCCCGCCCGCGCGGGCGGACCACACGGTGGCGGACCAAGCGCGAGCGGACCACACGCGGGCGGACCACATGCGGGCAGACCGTACGCGGCGGGACCACACGCGGGCGGATCACCCGGTGAAGGTCACCGTGCTCGGTACGGACGGCAAGCCCCTCCCGGGCGCCACGCCGTTCGCCCTGGCCAACGTCGACGACGCCACCCTCTACCGGGAGCCGGCCCTCCAGGCCGTCGACGGCGAGGCGAAGGCCGAGGTCCCCGCGGGCCGCTACAGCGCCATGGTCTCCGCCCCGACCTTCGACGGCGCGGGCGAGTCGACCGGCATCCGCATGGCCACCGCCGAGTTCACCGTCCCGGACGGCGCCACCGCGACCGATGTCGTGCTCGACCTGCGCAAGGCCACCGAGCGGGTCACCTTCTCGACCCCGCGGCCGGCCGAGGAGCACCAGCTGATCCTCCACTACCTGCGCGACGACACCAAGGGTGAGGTCGCGGTCAACGGCGGCGTCGGCGTCTCCAGCGGCGCGCCCGTCTACGTACAGCCCTCCGGCCGCCCCGTCACCACCGGCGATCTGCGCTTCAACGTCTACACCCACCGCAAGGCGCCCGCGGACGCGGCCACGCCCTACTCCTACGACCTCAAGCTGGCCAACCCCGCCGGCGTGATCGCGAAGAACCAGCACTACAAGGTCACCGGACGCCAACTGGCCACGGTGCGGACCAACTACCACAGCGATACGCCGGGCCGCGCCCAAGAGGTCGCACGCCTGATGTATCTGCCGTACGAGAGCAGCGGTGAGGCGCTGTCCGAGCCGTTCAAGACACCGGCCCGGCGGATCGAGTACGTGGGCGGCTCGGCAGGAGCCTCCTACCACGACTGGCTCAAGGCCGGGGAGCGGCGCTTCGTGTCCGAGAAGCAGACCCTCCGGCCCGGCCGGACCACCACGGTCGACTGGCTGCGCGGCCCGCTCGCCCCGGGCTTCACCGAGCCCGCGCGGGGCGCCGCCGCGGACGAGACGTGGTACTGCGCGGCGTGCCGTAAGGGCGATGCCCTCACCTTCTCCCTGACCACGGTCATGGACTCCGCCGGGCATCACGCCCTCGCGCTCCCGTCCGACGTCACCTCCTCGCACTTCGCGGTGGTCTCCGGCGATACGACCCTGTACGAGGGCGACGGCGTCTCCGGTGGCGTCCTGACCGTGCCGCCGCGGAAGGCTCCGTACACGGTGGTGTACGACCAGACCCGGACGAACGGCGAGTTCCGCCAGTCGCTGACCACGCACACCGAGTGGACCTTCTCCTCGGGTCATTCGGGCGCCCAGACCGTGCCGGACAACTGGACGTGCGTGTCCGGGGCGGGCGAGTACGACGGGCCCGCCGAGTGCTCGGCGCTGCCGGTCGTCGTCCCGCACTACCGGCTCGACGCCGCGCCGGACGGCACCAGCCCGGCCGGTGACGACCATCTCGTCGTCGGCTTCGGGCACGTACCGGGCGTGGCGGCCGCGCCCGCGGTCACCAAGGCGAGGGTCGAGGTGTCCTTCGACGGCGGCGAGCGGTGGACGGCGGCGGCCATCACCGCGCTCGGCAAGGGCCGGTTCCGCGCGGACTGGACCACCCCGGACGCCGCGGCGGGTCGGGACGCGTCGCTGCGTGTCACCGGGACGGACGCGGATGGCAACGCCGTGACGCAGACGGTGAAGAGCGCGTTCACGGTGGCCGCGGCCCGCGGTTAGGGCGTGTCCGGCGGGCCTGGACGCCTGCGGCGGGCTACTCCCCTCCCCGCCCCTTCCCGAAACCGGGGCTCTGCCCCAGTCCCCGGTCCGGGGCTGCGCCCCAGACCCCGGTCCGGGGCTGCGCCCCCCAGTCCCCGGTCCGGGGCTGCGCCCCCCAGTCCCCGGTCCGCGGCTCTGCCCCAGTCCCCGGTCCGCGGCTCTGCCCCAGTCCCCGGTCCGCGGCTTCGCCCCAGCCCCCGGTCCGGGGCTGCGCCCCAGATCCCGGCTCGGGGCTCTGCTCAGACTCCGGGGCGGGGCTGCGCTCCAGACTCCGGGGCGGGGTTCCGTCCCAGTCCCCGGGGCGGGGCTGCGTTGGAGGCCCTGGGCCGGGGCTCTGCCCCAGATCCCGGGGCGGGGCTGCGCTCCAGGCCCGAAACCGCGGCTGTGCCCCAGTCCCCGGCCCGCGGCTCCGCCCCAGTCCCCGGTCCGGGGCTTCGCCCCTTCCCGCGGCATTGATATGCGGCTCCGCCGCGTGGCGGGGCTCCGCCGCGTGGCGGAGCTCGGCCGCGGGTCTTGGGGTCCAGGGGCGGAGCCCCTGGTATCGGGAAGGGGCGGGGAGGGGCAAGGTCCGCCGGGCCCCGTACCCCGGGGCGTCCTCCGCCCACCGGGCGCGGTCTTCGTGTGGAAGGGCCGGAAACCCCTAGCCCGCGTCGTCCTTCGCCCACCGCGCGGTCACCGTGCCGATGGCCGCCACCGCGCGCCGGATCCGGGTGTCGCTCGCGCGCACCGACCGCGCGAACTCGATGTGCAGGAACGGCACACGTTCGGTGGCGGCCCTGCGGCCCTGGACGTTGTCGCGCCCCTCCAGGGGGCAGCTACGGACCCAGGCGCGGCAGACGGAGAAGTGCCGCGAGGTCAGGGCGGCGGCGAGGCGGCGGGCGTCCGGGCGGCCCGCCCGGCCCTTGCCGGTGGAGGCGACGACGTCCCGGCCCGGTGCGGAGTCGTCGGCGAACCCGTGGATCTGGACACCGGGCAGACCGCGCCGGGCGAGCTCGTCGCAGACCGCGTCGAAGACCGAGTCCGTGCGGTGGGCGGCGTCGGCGGCATCGCCGTCCCCGGCCCTGCGGTGGGCGCCCGCGAGCACCAGGACGCCGCCGGGGGAGTCCAGGAGCACGCGCGCGCCGAGCCGTTCGGTGTCCGCGTCGGAGACCGGGTGCGGCACCTGGACCGACCAGCGGGCGGGGGCGGAGAGGTCCACATAGACCCGGGCCCAGCCACGCGGGTCGGGCCCGTCCCCGGTGCGGTCGGCCAGCTCGGCGTAGCGGCGGCCGGTGCCGGTGTCGGTGAGGGTACGGAGCCGGAAGCCGACGTCGGCGAGGAGCGGGCGGGCGCGGTCCGGGCGTCCGTCGAGGTGTCCGTCGAGGATCAGGCCCACCGCGTGGGCGACGGCCCGGCGTTCGGCGCGGCGCGGCTCCTGGTAGTCGGCGTCGGGATCGAGCCCGGCCGTGAAGTCGGTGATCCTGCGCTCCAGCCGGACCTCGGAGGCCCGCGCGCCGTCCGACGTACGGCCGTTGTCGTCTCCGGACGACCGGGCGATCGTATAGGTACTCAATGCTGCCACGAGCAGGCCGAACGCGACCGTGACGGCCGCCACGGTGATCGCCTTCGCTCGTATCTCCGTCATGACCGCCTCATCGTAACCACCCGCTTTACAGGGGCATATCGGGATGAGACGGGCGAAGAACGACCTTCGGGTGAACGACCGGCAACGAATGCAAGACCGTCGTTTGCCCAGCCTTGGTTGGGACCAAACAGGTTTTCTCGTTTTTTCTTTAAGATGTGCAACCCTTTGATCCGTCTGGCTGTCTGACGGTCCGGATCGCACTCGAGTGCGCTCTGTGTGGTGTGAGTTGCATGAGAGGAGCCCATCCGTGGCCGCTTCGCGTTCGAAGCGGCGGCACAAGGTCCGCCGAAGGGCCGACATGTCGCTTGTGGGGGGCATTCGTCCACCCATAGCCGTGTTGTCGGTTCTGCTTCTCTCCCTCGCGGGAATCACCGCCCTCACCCTGGGCAAACCGGACAACGCCCTGGTCCCCAAGGCGGTCCTGACCTCGCAGCAGTACGTCGCCGAGGACGGCGCCATCGCGCTGCGGGCGTCGCTCGACGAGTCGGTCACCGACCTCACCGGCACCGCGACCCTGTTCAACGAGGGCAAGCCGGTCTCCGCCGACACCGTCCTGGACAAGGTCGGCACCGTCTACCAGAAGTGGCGTGGCACCGCCGTCATCGAGATCAAGTCGGGCAAGATGCTCGCCGCCCGCGGCGAGAACGTCCCGCTGACCGCGATCGATCTCAGCAAGCTCTCCCGCGGCGACGGACTCTCCCCGCGCATGGTGCGCCTGGAGAACGGCCAGACCCGGCTGATCATCCTCGCCCTGCTGTCCTGGAAGGGCCAGCCCCAGCAGCTGCTCGTGGCCTCCAGCACCCTCAGCTTCCCCGGCGTCGACCTCGGCCCGGGCCGCGCCATCGGCGTCGTCGACTCCACCGGCCGGCTGCTCTCCAGCCACGGCGCCCTGGACAGCGAGCGGGCCAAGAAGCAGCTCGCCTCCTTCGCCAAGACCGCCGCCCGCAAGGGCCGGCAGCACCCCATCAAGGCCAAGGAGCCCGGCGCGGGCGGCTACACCGGCGTCAGCGGCCACCTCACCGGGGGCGCCGCCGAGGACGTCCGCACCGTCGGCGGCTACGCCACGCTCACCCCGCCCCAGCCCGGTGAGCCCACCACCGCCAGCAGCCTCGGCCTGACCGTCGTCACCGAGGTCGACGTCTCCGCCAAGGTCTCCCAGATCACCCGCCCCGCCTTCGGCGTGGCCGCCGCCGGTGCCCTGCTGCTCATCGGCGGGCTCGCGGTGATGGTGCTGCTGGGCACCGTGCAGCGCCCGCTGATCCGGCTGTTCCTGGAGAGCCGCCGCCTGACCCGCGGCGACCTCGCCCGCCCGGTGAGCGTGCCCAGGGCCGGCGAGGCCGCCCGGGTGGGCGTCGCCCTCGAGCGGCTGCGCCGGCAGCTCCAGGGCGAGCCCGCCGACGCCCCGGGCCCGGCCGTGCGCAAGGGCCTGGGCGCCCGCGCCCTGCTCGCCGTCTGCGCCGTCCTGCTGCTCGTCTGGTCGGTCCCGCTGATGCTGGTGCTCAACCGCGCCGACTCCTCCGTCAAGGTCCCGGCCCAGATCGTCCACGACCAGAAGTCCCGCACCGTGACCCTCAGCGACCGGGTCCGCCGCGCGCTCAACGAGGGCCACGCCGACCTCTCCGCGGTCGCCGCCCTGATCGGGGACCGCACCACGCCCGAGGACATGAAGAAGGTCCTGGAGCGCACCATGCAGGAGCACGACCGCTACCAGTCGATGTACGTCCTCGGCGCCGACGGCGAGATCCTCGCCCGGGCCGGTGACGGCCCCCACCACGAGGACGGAGAGGCCCCCTCGAAGCAGGCCATCGAGGTGACCGGCGAGGGCGGCAAGAAGCCCGTGGTCACCGCCACCGCCCAGGCACCCGGCCGGGGCGGCGCCGCCGTCGTCGGCGAGTTCCGCATCGAGTTCGTCAACGCGCTGCTGGGCCGCCAGGGCATGGGCGAGGTCCGCGTCGTGGACGCCAAGGGCCGGGTCATCGGCGGCGACTCCGGCTACATCGCCTTCGAGAAGGCGCCCTCGTACATGACCTCGCTGCTCGCCGCCAAGCAGGCGAACGCCACCGTCCAGCGCGGCGGCACGGTACGGGTCGCGGCCGCCGCGCCGTTCAGCGGCGGCGGCGCGGCCAAGTCGCTCCAGTGGAGCCTGGCCAGCTGGCAGCCCGCCTCGGGCCTGGCGATCCCCGAGTACAGCCTGCAGAACCGGACCGTGCTGGCCGGACTGCTGGGGCTGACCGCCGCGGCCGCCTGTCTGGGCTGGCTGCACATCGTCGTCGTACGGCCCCTGCGCGCCCTGGCCGGACAGGCCGAGGCGCTCGCCGCGGGCGACCGCAAGACCGTGCTGTTCCCGCGCCACCACGACGAGGTCGGCGCTGTGGTCCGCAGCCTGGAGCTGATCCGGCAGCAGCTCCAGGGGCAGCCCCGCAAACGGGACGGCGGCAGCCGGACCCCCGCCGGCGTCGGAAGGAACTGAGGCCCCACCGTGCTCTTCCTCTACACCGTGCTCGTGGTGTGCGAGGCCGTCCTGCTGATCGCCGGCATCGTCGAACAGCGGCGGCACCAGACCAACCTCGACACCATCCCCACCCGGGTCCTGGTCAACGGCATCCGCGGCAAGTCCTCCATCACCCGGCTGTGCGCGGGCGCCCTGCGCGGCGGCGGGCTGACCACCGTGGCCAAGACCACCGGTACGGCGGCCCGCTTCATCCACCCCGACGCCACCGAGGAGCCCGTCTACCGCAAGTTCGGCATCGCCAACGTGGTCGAGCAGATCGGCATCGTGCGCCGCGCCGCCGCCTACAGCCCGGACGCGCTCGTCATCGAGTGCATGGCGGTCATGCCGGCGCTCCAGGAGATCAACCAGTCCAAGCTGATCCGCTCCACCATCGGCGTGCTGTGCAACGTCCGCGAGGACCACCTGGCCGAGATGGGCCCCACGCTGGACGACGTGGCGCGCTCGCTGTGCCGGTCCATGCCGGAGAACGGCATCTGCGTCACCGCCGAGCAGGACCGCTTCCACATCCTCCAGGAGGAGGCGGACGCCCGGAACTGCCAGTTGATCTACGCCGACCCCACGACGGTCAGCGACGAGGAACTGCGCGGCTTCAGCTGGTTCACCTTCAAGGAGAACGTGGCCATCGCGCTCACCGTCGCCGAGCTGGTGGGCGTCGACCGCGCGACCGCCCTCCAGGGCATGTACGACGCCCCGCCGGACCCCGGTGTGCTCTCCGTCGAGCGGTACGCCACCGAGGACGGCAAGAAGCTCCGCTTCGCCAACGTCTTCGCGGCCAACGACCCCGAGTCGACGCTGATGAACATCAACCAGCTGCTCGACCTCGGCGCCATCCACCGACCGCTCAACGTGGTCATCAACTGCCGCCCCGACCGGGTCGAGCGCAACGGCCAGATGGGCGAGATCATCCCCGATCTCGACCCCGAGCAGGTCTTCGTCATCGGCCACCCGGCCAAGTCCGCCATCGACGCCATCCCGGCCCAGTACCGGGACCGCGCGGTCGACCTCGGCGGCGACCGCCGGGATCCCGAGGAGTTCATGGCCGAGCTGCTCGGCCACCTGGGCCCCGACTCCTCCCTGGTCGCCATCGGCAACATCCACGGCCAGGGCGAACTCCTCCTGGAGCACCTCGCCGAGCTGCCGCCCGACGAGAGCGCCGATGACACACCGGCGGCACCCACCGCACCGGCGGGCGGCGAGCGCCATGTCGAGCACGTGGACACGGTCCAGCTCTACGCGCCCCGCCTGGACCCCTACCAGGGCTACCCGGAGGCGTACGAGACCCGGTACGCGCCCCAGGCGCGCGTACCCGCTCAGCGCACCCCCGAGCTGCCGTACCCGCGGACGGCACCCGACCAGGGCTCCCGGGAGCCGTGGCCCGCCGTCGTACCGGCCTCCGACTCCTCGCAGCCCCGCGGCCTGTTCGAGCCGCGCGTCCCGCCCACCCCGCCCGCCGACGACTCCCAGCAGTGGCAGAACCCAGGAGAGCAGCACCGTTGATCCCCTCCGTCCTCACCCCTGAGATCGCCGCCATCGGCATCGCGATCGGGCTGCTCTTCTCGCTGGTCTGCTACCTGACCACCAACCTCTCGCCCGGCGGCATGATCACCCCCGGCTGGCTGGCGCTGACCCTCGTCGAGGATCTCCAGCGGGCCGCGATGGTGGTCGGCGTCACCGTGCTCACCTACGTGGGCACGCTGCTGATGCAGAAGTACGTGATCCTCTACGGCAAGCGGCTCTTCGCCGCGGTCGTCCTGCTCGGCGTGACCCTCCAGGCGACCGTGATGATCATCCTGTCGCTCGAGTTCCCGCTGATGTACGCGAACCAGACCCTCGGCTTCATCGTCCCCGGCCTGATCGCCTACCAGCTGGTCCGCCAGCCCCGGGGGGCCACCCTGCTGTCCACCGGGTCGGTGACGCTGATGGCCTATGTCGTCCTCACCGCCGGAATCCTCCTCGGCGTCATGCCGTCCGCCTGACCCACCACCGGAGCCGATCCCATGCCACTGAAGAAGAAACGCCCCGTACTGCACGCCGTCACCGTGCTCGCGCTGCTCGGCGCCAGCGGCTATCTGACCGTGGAGCTCAGGAAGGACGAGCAGGACAAGACGCCGGCCACCCAGGCCGTCATCGACGAGCCGAACCTGGAGAACGGCACCGGCCAGCAGCGCGGCAAGCAGACCTGGGAGCGGCTGAAGAACCCCGCCCGCACCATCCTGCGCGGCGACAACGGCCAGATCCTCGCCACCTTCACCGACCACGCCCGCACCGCCACCCTGCGCGGCCCCTCCCGCACCTTCAGCGAGCCCGCCAACACCAAGTCCAAGGTGATCACCGAGGACTGGGTGCGGCTGATGCCGGAGCCGTGGGCCGAGGGCGCCGAGAAGGAGCAGTGGTTCAAGGACTGGTTCAAGGAGAACTACGGCAGCAAGAAGGAGGACATCTTCGCGATCGCCTTCCAGTACGTGACGGGCGCGCCGGTCAAGAAGGACGCCCAGGGGATTCCGTACGCGGGCGACGCGGTCTTCGGGCCGTTCAAACCGGACGGCGTGGACCGGCTGGAGCAGAACGACTTCTACGACTACCTCGGCATCTCCTACACCTTCCGCGACGGCACCACGCTGGCCGCGCGCAAGGAGCGCTACCGGGCGCTGGACTGCTCCGGCTTCATCCGCATGGTGCTGGGCTACCGCTCCCGCTACCCCCTGATGGCGACCAACGTCCTCGGCGACGGCCTGCCGCGCACCGCCAACGGCATGGCCCGCTCCAAGGTCGGCGTCGATGTCATCAAGATCCAGGGAGCCGGCCCCTGGTACACCCGGCCCACCAACATCGATGTCCTCCAACCCGGTGACCTGCTGTTCTTCAAGATGGATCACCGCACCGGCGACCATATGGACCATGTCGCCCTGTACCTGGGGCTGGACACCGACGGCCACCGCGTGTTCGTCTCCAGCCGCAAGGAGCAGAACGGCCCCACCATCGGCGACAACGGCGGTGTCTCCCGCATCGACGGCAACGGCTTCTACGCCGGGCTCTTCCGCAGCGCCAAGCGCCTCTGAGAACTCGGCGGGAAAGTCATACTGAATCGGGACAAAACTTTTCTGCGCGGCGCTAGACTTTAACGGCTCGTTTCCTTGTAGCGTTCGCCTTTGTGCGGGTAGGTTCTGCGCCATGACCGCATCCCAGACTCCGACCACTGCCGAGGAGCTGCGCGGTGCCGGCCTGCGGGTGACGGCCGCCCGGGTCGCCTTGCTGGAGACCGTCCGGGACGGTGATCACCTCGGGGTCGAGGCGATCGCCTCCGGGGTACGCGACCGCGTCGGCCACATCTCCCTCCAGGCTGTGTACGAGGCCCTTCACGCACTGACCGCGGCGGGCCTCGTACGCCGCATCGAACCGGCCGGCAACCCCGCCCGGTTCGAAGGACGCGTCGGGGACAACCACCACCACGTCGTATGCCGGTCGTGTGGTGCCGTCGCCGATGTCGACTGCGCCGCCGGTGAGGCGCCCTGCCTGACCGCGTCCGATGACCACGGCTTCTCGATCGTCGAGGCCGAGGTCATCTACTGGGGCCAGTGCCCCGACTGTTCCACCGCCACCAGTTCCTGAGCACCATGATCCGCCCTAGTGTGGAAGGATTTCCATGTCCGAGAACCATGAGGCAATCGTCGTAGACCCGAAGACAGAGGAAGCGGGGGGCTGCCCGGTCGCGCACGGGCGTGCTCCCCACCCCACGCAGGGCGGCGGCAACCGCCAGTGGTGGCCGGAGCGGCTCAACCTGAAGATCCTCGCCAAGAACCCCCCGGCGGCCAACCCGCTGGGTGAGGAGTTCGACTACGCCGAGGCGTTCCAGGCCCTGGACCTCGCGGCGGTGAAGCGGGACATCGCCGAGGTGCTGACCACCTCGCAGGACTGGTGGCCCGCCGACTTCGGCAACTACGGCCCGCTGATGATCCGTATGGCCTGGCACAGCGCCGGCACCTACCGCATCAGCGACGGCCGCGGCGGCGCCGGTGCCGGTCAGCAGCGCTTCGCCCCGCTCAACAGCTGGCCGGACAACGCCAGCCTCGACAAGGCCCGCCGTCTGCTGTGGCCGGTCAAGAAGAAGTACGGCCAGAGCATCTCCTGGGCCGACCTCATGGTCCTCACCGGCAATGTCGCCCTGGAGACGATGGGCTTCGAGACCTTCGGCTTCGGCGGTGGCCGTGAGGACGTCTGGGAGGCCGAGGAGGACGTCTACTGGGGCCCGGAGACCACCTGGCTCGGCGACGAGCGCTACTCCGGCGACCGCGAGCTGG
This sequence comes from Streptomyces yongxingensis, assembly GCF_055597465.1. NCBI lineage: Bacteria > Bacillati > Actinomycetota > Actinomycetes > Kitasatosporales > Streptomycetaceae > Streptomyces > Streptomyces yongxingensis. The sequence continues at coordinate 2,185,407 of NZ_CM145717.1, read as the reverse complement.
AGAACCCGCTCGGCGCGGTCCAGATGGGTCTGATCTACGTCAACCCGGAGGGCCCCAACGGCAACCCGGACCCGATCGCCGCGGCCCGCGACATCCGCGAGACCTTCCGCCGGATGGCGATGAACGACGAGGAGACCGTCGCCCTCATCGCCGGTGGCCACACCTTCGGCAAGACCCACGGCGCGGGCCCCGCGGACGCCGTCGGCCCGGACCCGGAGGCCGCCCCGATGGAGCAGCTCGGCCTCGGCTGGAAGAGCACGCACGGCACGGGCGCGGGCAAGGACGCCATCACCAGTGGCCTCGAGGTCACCTGGACCACCACCCCGACCCAGTGGAGCAACGGGTTCTTCAAGAACCTCTTCGAGTACGAGTACGAGCTCACCAAGAGCCCGGCCGGCGCCAACCAGTGGGTGGCCAAGGACGCCCCGGAGATCGTCCCGGACGCCTTCGACCCGAACAAGAAGCAGCGCCCGACGATGCTCACCACGGACCTCTCGCTGAAGCTCGACCCGATCTACGGGCCGATCTCCCGCCGGTTCTACGAGAACCCGGAGGAGTTCGCGGACGCCTTCGCCCGCGCCTGGTACAAGCTGACCCACCGCGACATGGGCCCGAAGTCGCTGTACCTCGGCCCGGAGGTCCCGGAGGAGACCCTGCTGTGGCAGGACCCGCTGCCCGAGGCCGAGGGTGAGGCCATCGACGCCGCCGACGTCACGGCGCTCAAGGCCAAGATCCTCGACTCCGGTCTGACCGTCTCGCAGCTGGTCGGCACCGCGTGGGCGTCCGCCGCCAGCTTCCGCGGCAGCGACAAGCGCGGTGGCGCCAACGGCGCCCGGATCCGCCTGGAGCCGCAGCGCGGCTGGGAGGTCAACAACCCGGACGAGCTCGCGCAGGTCCTGCGCACCCTGGAGACCATCCAGGGCGAGTTCAACTCCGGCGCCAAGAAGGTCTCCCTGGCCGACCTGATCGTCCTCGGTGGCTCCGCCGCCGTGGAGAAGGCCGCGAAGGACGCCGGTGTCGATGTCGAGGTGCCCTTCGCCCCGGGCCGTGTCGACGCGACCGATGAGCACACCGACACCGAGTCGTTCGCCGCGCTGGAGCCGACGTACGACGGGTTCCGCAACTACGTCGGCAAGGGCAACCGCCTGCCGGCCGAGTACCTGCTGCTGGACCGGGCGAACCTGCTCACCCTGAGCGCCCCCGAGATGACCGTCCTGGTCGGTGGTCTGCGCGTGCTGGGCGCGAACCACAACGGGTCCAAGCACGGCGTCCTCACCGAGACCCCGGGCAAGCTCACCAACGACTTCTTCGTCAACCTGCTCGACCTGGGCACGACCTGGAAGTCCACGTCCGAGGACCAGACCACGTTCGAGGGCCGTGACGCCTCGGGCGCGGTCAAGTGGACCGGCACCCGTGCCGACCTCGTCTTCGGCTCCAACTCCGAGCTGCGCGCCCTCGCGGAGGTCTACGCGAGCGACGACGCCAAGGAGAAGTTCGTGCACGACTTCGTCGCGGCGTGGGTCAAGGTCATGAACCTGGACCGGTTCGACCTCGTCTGATCCGCTCCGAGCACGCCGTCCAGGCCGGTCCACACGGACCGGCCTGGACGTTTTTTCGGCCCCGGTGCCGGCCACGGCAGGGCTGACGGACACGCTTTGCCATCTCTTTACAACGCGCCGCGCCGCTGCCTCGTCTCTCCGCTCGATCCGTAACCCAGCCCGCCGAACCGCCGGGCGGACCGACGAAAGAGAGCGATTCCATGCGCCGCACTGTCCTCAGCGCGATGACACTCGCGTGCACCGCCGTACTGGCGACCACCGTGCCCGCGTTCGCCGACGACGCGACCCCCGCCCCCCGCACCCCCTCGGCCTCCGTCAGCCCGGTCCCGAGCGAGGCGCCGACCCGCACACCCACCTCCGCCGCCCCGGCCCCGCGGGACGAACCGGCCAAGAAGCGGGACCGCGGCCAGGTCGCCGTCGTGCCGAAGGGCGCGCCGAACACTGGAGTGACGGACGGGTCCTCCGGGTCGTCCGGGACCGAGGGCGCGCTGATCGGCGGGGGCGCCGCCGTGGTGCTCGCCGCGGGCGGCGCGGCGGTCCTCGTCGTCCGCCGCCGGCGGGCGACCGGGGCATGACCCCGTTCTCCAGGCGCGCCTTCGCCACCGCGGCGATGGCCTCGCTGCTCGCGGGCTGCGGCGGTCACCCGGCGCGGCGGACCACGGCCGCACCGCGCTCCGGGAGGAGGCCACCGCCGACCCCGGTGAAGGCGGCGCGTCCCCTTGGGCGTTCGGTCCCGGTCGGGCTCCGGATCCCGGCCATCGGTGTCGACACCCCGGTCATCCGGCTGGGGCTGGCGCCGGACGGGAGCGTGGCGGTCCCGCCGGTCACGGCCCACGACCGCGCGGGCTGGTACCGGCACTCGCCGACACCCGGGCAGCTCGGCCCGTCGGTCATCCTCGGCCATGTCACGGTCGGCGCCTACGGTGACGGGGTCTTCCGTCACCTGGCGCGGCTGCGCCGCGGCGAGGGGATCGTGGCGCGCCTGGAGAACGGCACGGCGGCCCAGTTCGCCGTCAGCGCCGTACGGACCGTCGCCAAGGCGGACTTCCCGGCGGACGAGGTCTACGGGAACGTGGACCGCCCGGAGTTGCGGCTGATCACCTGTGGCGGCCCCCGCTCCGGCGACGGCTACCTCGACAACGTGATCGTCTTCGCCGCGCTGACGTCCGCCGGCCCCTGACCCGCCCCCGGATCCCGGGCCCGTGGAACCCCCACCGGCGGCCCGGGATCCTCCCCTTCGAAGTGCCCTCACGGCCGAGTGCCGTCACGACCATGGAGTGCGTTGAAACGGTCCCGTGACAGGGCGGCGTCCGAGCTGTTCGCCGCCCTCTACCCGCGCCTGGCCGGCTGGTGCCGCCGTCTCGTCGACGACGACGAGACGGCCCATGAGATCGCCTCCGAGGCGTTCACCCGGCTCTGGGCCCGCTGGACGTCCGTGGAGGAGCCCCGCGGCTTCCTCTACGTCACCGCGGCCAATCTCGTCCGGGACCACTGGCGCAAGGTGGAGCGCGAGCGCAGGGCCATGCGCCGCGCCACCACGGAAGCCGCCGTCCGCCCCCACACCGAACAGTCCGACCCGTCGGTGCGCCTGCTCGTGCAGTCGCTGCCGGAGCGGCTGCGCGTCCCGATCCTGCTGCACTACTACGCTGACATGCCCATCCGGGAGGTGTCCGTACTGACCGGGCGCAAGGAAGGAACCGTCAAGGCCGACCTCCACGCGGCCCGGGAACTGCTCCGCGTCCACCTGAGGAGAAGCCTTGACCCCACGCTGTGACGACGGACCGGAGCACATCGGCCCCGAGCGGGAGCCCGACGACCCCCTCGCGGTGATCCTGCGGCCCCCCTCCGACTACCTCGGCCCGCCCCCCGGCCGGTACGAGGCGATCCGCCGCGCCGCGGCCCGCCGCAAGCTGCTCCGCACCGCGGCCGGGGTCGGTGTCTCCTGCGCCGTGGCCGCCCTCATCGCGCTGCCGCTCCGCGCGGCGGCACCCGAGCCACCCGCCCGCCCGACGGTCCCGCTCGCCCCGCCGCCCGCGACCGGCCGTACGACGCCCCCGCTTCCGTCGGCGCCCGCCAGTCCCTCGGCGTCGCCCGCCCCGTCGGTCCCGTCCGAGTCCGCGGGGAAGCGCCCCAGCGGCGGGCCCCGGAGCGAGACGTCCGGCCCCCGGGACGGTGCGGAGGTCCCCACCCCCGGACGGCCGGCGGATTCCAACTCCCCGGCGCGCATCGTGCCGTCGGAGAGCCGGAGGGAATCTGCCACCACCCCCGGAACGAGCCGTCGGCCGTAGGCGGCCCCGGCCGCCTACGGCCCTGTCGGCTTATGCCTTCGAACCGATGCCGGTCAGCGACCGCACTTCCATCTCCGCCTGCTTCTTGGGGTCCGCGGGCTCCTTGCTGAAGACCGTGCCGAGGAAGCCGCAGAGGAAGGAGAGCGGAATCGACACCAGGCCGGGGTTGGTGAGGGGGAACCAGTGGAAGTCCACGCCCTTGATGATCGACGTGGAGCTGCCCGAGATGGCCGGGGAGAAGATGATGAGCACCAGGCCGGACACCAGACCGCCGTAGATGCTCCACAGCGTCCCGGTCGTGTTGAAACGCTTCCAGAACAGTGTGTAGAGGATCGTCGGCAGATTGGCGGACGCGGCGAGCGCCAGGGCCAGCGACACCAGGAACGCGACGTTCTGGCCGTTGGTGAGGATGCCGCCGAGGATGGCCAGGAAACCGATCACGAGCGCCGTCAGACGGGCGACCCGGATCTCGGACCGCGGATCGGCCTTTCCGTTCCGGATCACATTGGCGTACACGTCATGGGCGAACGAGGCCGAGGCGGCCAGGGTCAGCCCGGCCACCACCGCCAGGATCGTCGCGAAGGCCACCGCGGAGACGATGCCCAGGAGCATCGCGCCGCCGATCTCGAAGGCGAGCAGGGGAGCCGCGGAGTTCTCGCCGCCGGGCGCGTTCACGATCTTGTCCGAACCGACCAGCGCGGTGGCGCCGTACCCGACGAGCAGGATCGACAGATAGAAGATGAACATCGACCAGGAGCACCACACCACCGAGCGCCGGGCCTCCTTGGCGTCCGGCACGGTGTAGAAGCGCATCAGCACGTGCGGCAGGCTGGAGATGCCGAGGACCAGCGCCAGGGAGAGCGAGACGAAGTCGAGCTGGTCCATCGCGTTCTTGCCGTACCAGCCACCGGGGTTGAGCAGTTCCGCGCCCAGCGGGCTGTTCTGCGACGCCTGGTCGAGGATCGCCGAGAGGCTGAACCCGAACTTGCCGAGCAGGAACACGCTCATGAAGGTCACGCAGATCAGCAGCAGGCCCGCCTTGATGATCTGCACCCAGGTGGTGCCCTTCATGCCGCCCACCAGGACGTAGAAGACCATGACGAGGCCGACGCCGGTGATGATGAGGGCCTGCCCGCCCTTGCTCTGCACATTGAGCAGCAGGGCGATCAGACCACCCGCGCCGGCCATCTGGGCGAGCATGTAGAAGAACGTGATCACCAGCGTGGCGTTGGCCGCCGCCGCGCGCACCGGGCGCTGCTTCATGCGGAAGGCCATCACATCGCCGACCGTGAACCGCCCGGTGTTGCGCAGCCGTTCACCGACGAGCAGCAGGGCGACCAGCCAGGCCACGAGCCACCCCACGGAGTAGAGGAAGCCGTCGTAGCCGTGGACGGCGATCGCCCCCGAAATGCCGAGGAAGGAGGCCGCGGAGAGGAAGTCACCGGAGAGGGCGATGCCGTTCTGGACGCCGCTGAAGGCGCTGCCCGCGGCGTAGTAGTCGGAGGTGGTCGAGTCTCTGTTGGTGGCCTTGTAGACGACGAACAGCGTGATGACGACGAAAGCGAAGAAGACGCTCAGGTTGATTATCGGGCTGCCGGTCGTGCGGGCTGCGATCTGCACTGTCATTCCTTGCCGACTCCCGCCAGCTCGTGGATCGTGTCCACCTGGGGATCAAGTTTCTTGTGCGCGAAGCGCCGGTATGTCAGGACGATCGCCATGGTCGTCACGAACTGCAGCAGACCGAAAACGGTGCCGGTGTTGACCGCGCCGAACAGCTTGCGGCTCATGAAGTCGTGGTCGTAGGCCGAGAAGAGAACGAACGTCATGTACCAGCACAAGAAGAACGCACTCATCGGGAAGATGAACCAGAGCAGTCTCTTGCGCAGGAGTTTGAACTCCGGGCTCTGTTGGATCGCTTCGAAGTCGGGCTCCCCGATGTCGTCACCGCGATCGGCGAACCCCGTTCCGGCGGCCCGCTCGGATGGCAAGGAAGCGGGCGGTCGCACCGATTTATTCATGGTTTGCTCCGGGGTTTTTCTGACGAAAACGTCGGTTCGGGGGCGCCCGCGTTCGGGCGTCAGGGGAGGGCAACCGGCGGGCCCTTGACGCGGCAAGTGTAGTAAGGCGCCGGACGCAGTCAACGTGGCACCCTGCCCCTCACCGGTGCAGGTGGGCACATGTCGGGGTGTGGATCCGGCTTCGGTGCCATCTCGAATATGGCGGGAGAGGTCGCTGAACCAATACTTTGTCTCACCTTTCCGTGTTGTCCATTTTGACGTGGTGTCAGCTTGACGGTGGCCGCTCAAGGTTGCGCCTTGAGGACATTTCGGGACCCGGCGTTGTGTCCCAAGTGTCGCCACTGGTAGAACCTCACCTCGGGTAGAACGTCCCATCGTGCGCGAGCATGAGTGCGGTGAGCATGCCGCTGGGCAGCGCGTCTGCCGTTGGCATATGACGGCAGCTCCCGGCTCGCCACTCCCTCCCCCGGGGTGTTTGGATAGGTCAAGGAATGCAGTCTGCGGGGGTGTTCCCAAGAAGCCGGAGGTAGGTTGATCTGTGGGTTTCCTCGACCGCTCTCGCATCGTCGCAGGCGCGGGCTGGAATCGTTGGCTGATTCCTCCGGCGGCGCTCGCGATCCACTTCTCCATAGGCCAGGCGTACGCCTGGAGCGTCTTTAAGATACCCCTGGAAGATTCCCTAGACATCTCCGGAACGGCTAGCGCCCTCCCGTTCCAGATCGGCATTCTGGTGCTCGGGCTCTCTGCCGCGTTCGGGGGAACGCTGGTGGAGCGAAAAGGGCCGCGATGGGCCATGTTCGTGTCGCTCGTGACCTTCTCGACCGGCTTTCTGGTCGCCGCGCTCGGCGTTGCCACGCGCAATTACTGGCTGGTCGTTCTCGGCTACGGCGGCATCGGCGGAGTCGGCCTCGGCATCGGATACATCGCGCCGGTGTCCACCTTGATGAAGTGGTTTCCGGACCGGCCGGGCATGGCCACCGGTACGGCGATCATGGGTTTCGGCGGTGGCGCGCTGATCGCCTCTCCCTGGTCGACGGAGATGCTCAAGGCGTTCGGCAGTGATACCGACGGCATCGCCAAGACGTTCCTGGTGCACGGCCTGGCCTACGCCGTCTTCATGTCGCTGGGCGTGGTGCTGGTGAGGGTGCCGCCCGAGGGCTGGCGGCCGGCCGGCTGGACGCCCCGCGTCGACGCGGGCAAGCGGCTCGTCACCACCCGACACGTTTCGGCCAGGAACGCGGTCCGGACACCGCAGTTCTGGCTGCTCTGGGTCGTGCTGTGCATGAACGTTACTGCTGGTATCGGGATCCTGGAGAAGGCCGCCCCGATGATCCAGGACTTCTTCCACGACACGGCGAGTCCGGTGAGCGCGAGCGCCGCCACCGGGTTCGTCGCGCTGCTGTCCCTGGCCAACATGGCCGGTCGCTTCGTGTGGTCCTCGGTCTCCGACGTGGTCGGCCGGAAGAACATCTACCGGCTGTACCTGGGCGCCGGTGCCCTGCTCTACCTCACCCTCATGCTCGAGAAGGACAGCAGCACCGCGCTGTTCGTCGCCTCGACGATGGCGATCCTGTCGTTCTACGGCGGTGGATTCGCCACCGTTCCGGCCTACCTCAAGGACCTGTTCGGCACCTACCAGGTCGGCGCGATCCACGGCCGGCTGCTGACCGCGTGGTCGGTCGCCGGAGTGGCCGGACCGCTCATCGTGGATTCCATCGCGGATTCCGCGCATGAGGACGGGCGCTCCGGCCCGGCTCTCTACACCTTCTCGTTCTCGCTCATGATGGGGCTGCTCGTCATCGGCTTCATCGCGAACGAGCTGGTCCGTCCGGTGAATCCGAAGTTCCATGAGCCGGAGCCGGCGGCCCGGGAGGAGTCGGCACCCCCGGAGGAAACCCCCGATCCCCTTCCGGCAGAGAGGCGGTAAACCGGTGACTGACACAGACGGCCCTTCGTCGAACGCGGCCAAGACGGGTTCCCCCGTGGTGATGGTCGTGGCATGGCTGTGGGTGGCGGTGCCGTTTCTGTACGGCCTCTATCAACTGGCGGAGAAAAGCAGCAAGTTGTTCGAGTAAAGGCAGGCGCGCCGGCGCATCGCCGAAGCGGTGGGCCGGCGCGCCTGCCGGGCGTTCGACTTTCCCCATCCGGGGAAATCCCAGGAGAAACGGCATCGTGATACATCCCTGTGGGCAAGCCGGTCCGAGCGCGGAGCGCGCCTCATGACCCCGGGCAGGCATGCGGCCGCGCGCGATCGCTCACCGTCGTGGTGGGCCGGCGTCGTGGAGTGGCGCAACTGGCGGCTGCCGGTGAAGCTGGGTGCCGTTCTGGTGGTGCCCGCTCTGCTCGCGGTGGCCTTGGGCGTCGTGCAGATCCAGCGTGACGTCGAGCGCGCCAACACGTACGCGGAGGTGCAGCGGCTGGTCAAGCTGCGCGGTGGACTCCGGCCGTTGATCGGCGATCTGCAGATGGAGCGCACCCTGTCGGCCGAGCGGCTGGGCGACGGTGGGTCCGCCGATCCGGCCATGCTCCGCCGGCAGGCCCAGCGCGTGGACCGCGCCCAGGCCGCCGTCACCCGCACCACGAAGCGGATCCAGGAGCTGAAGGGGGTCTCGGCCAACCGCTACCGCGACGCGTCCAAGCTCCTGGACGGGCTGCCCGACCTGCGCGAGCGGGTGACGTCCAAGGACTTGGGCGCATGGACCGCGGTGACCGAGTACAGCAAGATCATCAACAGTCTGCTCGACCTGGACCAGGCGCTGGGCAGCGGGTTCGGTGACGCTGAGCTGTCCGGACCGGCCAGCGCGCTGTACGACCTGGAGATGGTCCGGGAGCAGGTCCACCTCCAGCATGTGATCGTCATGGCGGCGCCCGAGCCCGGCACACTGAAGGACCCGAAGCTCATCAGGGCGCTCCAGGAGTCCGACATCCGCATGCGGGACAAGCTGAGCGACTTCCGCGCCGTGGCCACCGCGGGGGACCAGCGCGCCTACGACCGAACGGTGACCGGCCCGGAGGTCGATCGGCGCGCCAAGCTGCTGGACGCCGTGCTGTCCCGGGCGGGCTCGCTGAACGCGGGGCAGAACGCCGCCGGCGCTCCGCCGTTCTCCGACCGCACCTGGCACCGCAGTTCGGAGGCGACCGGAAGCCTCATCAACACGGTGGAGAAGCGGCTCGCCGACCGGCTCCGGGTGACCTCCGCCAAGCTCCAGGACGAGACCAGCGACCGGGCCGGTGCGGAGTCCGTGCTGCTCTTCGCCGTGCTCCTGCTCGCCTTCGCCATCGGCATCGCCATCGCCCGGCATCTGCTGCGGTCGCTGACCGTGCTGCGCTCCACCGCGCTCGACGTGGCCGAGCGCCGGCTCCCGGAGGCGGTGTCCAGCATCCGCGAGGGCGAGGTGTCCAGCACCTCGATCAGCGCCGTGCCGGTCCACACCACCGAGGAGTTCGGACAGCTCGCGAGGGCGTTCGACGCGGTGCACGGCCAGGCCGTGCGGCTGGCCGCCGAACAGGCCGCGCTCCGCGGCGACCTGCGCGACACCCTGGTCAACCTCTCCCGGCGCAGCCAGACCCTGGTGGACCGGCTGCTGCGCCTGATGGAGCAGCTCGAGTCGCACGAAGAGGACCCGGACCAGCTGGCCAGCCTCTTCAAGCTGGACCACCTGGCGACCCGGATGCGCCGCAACAACGAGAACCTGATGGTCCTGTGCGGTAGCACCCCGGTCCGTCCCTCCGAGCAGCGGGTGCAACTGGACAGTGTGCTGCGCGCCGCGGTCTCCGAGATCGAGCACTACCGGCGGGTGGTCGTGGAGCCCGTTCCCACCGCCGAGGTGATCGGGTACGCTGCCGGTGACCTGGCGCGAATGATCGCTGAGCTGCTCGACAACGCCACCGCGTTCTCCCCGCCGGAGACCCAGGTGACCGTCAGCAATACACTACGGCTGGACGGTTCCGCACTGATCGAGGTCCGCGACGAGGGATTTGGGATGAGCGGTGCCGAATTGGCCAAGGCTCATCGGCGCGTAGCGGGGGACGCATCCGTGGAGGTACCTACGTCCCGGCAGATGGGCTTGACCGTCGTCGGTCGGCTGGCCCGTCGCCACGGCGTCACCGTGGAGCTGGTCTCGGAACGGGACACCGGCGGCGGACTGCGCGCGGGTGTGCTGGTGCCGGCCAGGCTGATGCTCGGGGACAAGCCCGCCATCGCGGGCCGGGAGAGCTCGCTGCCCATCCGGAAGACCTCGGCCAAGACGTCCGAGCCGGCGCGGCCGCACCGTGAGCTCGGCGGTGCCCCGGCGGCACCCCTGCCGCGCCGCGTGCCCGACGGCGGCGCCCGCTCGCTACGCGCCGGTGACGCCCCGGCCGGGTCCGAGCACACGGGCCGCTCCCTGCCGACCCGCCCCGGCTCGTCGCGGGCGTTCACGGATCCCCAGCAGACCGGCGGGCTGCCGCGCCGGACCCCGGCCAAACCCGGCCACCCGGCCAAACCCGGCGACCCGGCCACGCCCGGTCACCCCGCCAAGCCGGGCCATCCCGCCCCGGTCGGCGAGGGCGCACCGGTCGGCGACGGCGCACCGGAGAGGACCGGGCCCCTGTCCGGCGACGCCGGAACGCCCGCGGACCGCCGTACCGCACAGCCGCCGGGGCAGCCGGCGGTGCCACCGCGGCGTCCGCGTCCCGCCACCCCGGACGGCGCCGCCTCGCCATGGTTCGCGTCGCCCGAGAAGGCACCCGCGGGCTCCCACGGCGAGGAACCGCCCGACGACCGGAAGCCGATGGGCCTCCCGGCGGCCGCCGCCTCCCGGCGGCCCGGCCCCGCTCCGTCCGGACCCCCCGACGAGAGCCGGCCGGACCCCGCGGACGAGCCCGGCCGGATCGTCCACGAGCGGCCCGGCGCCGCGGAGGCGGGCGGCGTCACCCAGGCCGGGCTGCCCCGGCGGGTGCCGCGTCAGGGCCGGGCGGCGGACCGGGCCAAGCCGCGCGCCACCGGGGAGCGGCCCGCGCCGCGCGCCGCCGCGGACGAGGCCGCCGCGCGGCGGAACGCCGGCCGCACCCATTCGTTCCTCAGCAATTACCAGTCGGGCATTCGCCGGGCTCAGCCCGACGGACGCGACGAGACATAAGGTCTCAGCGAAGATGGACAGGAAGAACCCATGACCTCACCCCAGCTTCGGGAGGTGAGCCAGTTCGGATGGCTGGTCACCAACTTCACCGAGCGTGTGCCCAATGTGGCGCACGCCGTGGTGGTCTCGGCCGACGGGCTGTTGCTCACCGCGTCGGACGGGCTGGCGGCCGATCGGGCCGAGCAGGTCGCCACCATTGCCGCCGGGGCCATCAGCCTGATCCAGGGCGCTGCCCAGTGCCTGGATACCGGTGATGTGCGGTCCTCCGTGATCCAGATGGAGCTCGGGAACATGCTCCTGATGTCGATCAAGGACGGCTCGTGCCTCGTGGTGCTGGCGGCGCCGGACTGCGAGATCGGTCAGGTGGCGTACGAGATGACGGTACTGGTCGACCAGGTCGGCGAGATGCTGACCCCGGAACTCCGCGCCGAACTGCAGGAATTGAACCTGCGGGGCGTGAAGCGGACAGCAGCCCAATAGGCCGGACGGGGAGATGATGAGCACCGGTGAAGGCCCTTCCGGGCAGGGACCTGGGAGAGAACAGGGGGCGGAGGACGAACAGACCTTCGCCGACGTGCTCAACGCCTTCAGCTTCGGCAAAGGGCGACGCGGGCGGAAGCCGCAAAGGTCCGACGGGGCGCCGGAGGGCGCCCGGTCCCGCCGCCGGGGCGGGGAGGCCCGGCCCGAGGAGCCCGGGGAACCCTTCCCGCGGGGGTCGTCGGAGCCGGAGCGGTCGGCCGTCTGGGACCAGGAGCGCGACGGGAGCCAGGGCCCGGCCTCGCTGGTGCGCGCCTACTCGTGGACGCGCGGCCGGACCAGGTCCGACCATCACTTCGAGGTCGAGACCCTGGTGACCACCACCGAGCTGGGCCACCGCTCGATGGACACCCTGCAGGCGGACCACCGCCCGGTGATCGCGCTGTGCCAGGAGCCGCGGTCGGTGGCCGAGGTGGCGGCCATGCTCCCGGTGCCGCTGGGGGTGGCCAAGGTCCTGCTCGGCGACATGGCCGAGCACGGGCTGATCACCGTTCACCGGACGGCTTCCACGGAGGGCGACGTACCGGACGTCGCCCTGATGGAGCGCGTGCTGGTGGGGCTTCGGCGGATCTAGCGCCTTCGCCGCGCGGGAACCGACGGGTTCCCGCGCGGCGGTATGCCCGTTTCTGGGCGCGATGCCCATCGAAGAGCATCCACTCGCTGATTGCTTGTGCGCGTTCAAAGCCAACACTGAGCAGTTTCACGCTCTTGACGTGACTCGATCTGATCGGTTTACTCCCTGGCACGCCGATGTCCCATCCTCGGCGGCAGAGGTACGCCCAGCCGGTATGCGGCTTTGCCGCGAGTCCGGCCCGAGTCGCCAGGTCGCTGTCCGTGACCGAGGCGGGGCCGTGCCCCCGGATCATGGAGCTCTCAGCGATGAGCCTGAACCGTTCGCGTATCCCTCCCCCTGTGCGCGGCGGTCCGTCCCGGCGTGGGGTGCTGCGTGGCGGCGGAGCCATGGCGCTCACCGGCGCCATGGGTGCCGCCGTGGCGGGATGCGGGACGGGCCTGGGGGTGGATTCCCACGGGACCGTGCACATCGAGGTGTGGCACGGGCAGACCAGCACCGCCCTGCGAGCGGTCAAGCGGCTCGTGGCCGAATTCCACCGTAGCCACCCGACGATACGGATCGACCTGAGCGGCGGCGTCCTGGCGGACGACATGCTGCAGAAGGTGATGGCCGGTCTCGTCGCCGGATCCCCGCCCGATGTCGCCTACATCTTCGGCTCCGACCTGGCCAGCGTCGCCAGAAGCCCCCAACTGGCGGATCTGACGACGGTCGTGGAATCCGGGCAGGTGCCGTGGAAGCAGTACTGGCCCGCCGCCCGGGAGGGCGTCACCGTCGACGGTGTGGTCCGTGCGGTGCCCGCGGTGCTGGACTCGCTCGCCGTGGTGTGCAACAAGACCCTCTTCCGCCGGGCGGGTCTTGAGCTGCCCGGCCCGGGCTGGACCTGGCCGGACTTCATCGAGACGGCCAGGAAGCTGACCGACCGCGGCAAGGGCACGTTCGGCACCGGGTGGCCCGCCGCGGGCGACGAGGACACGGTGTGGCGGATGTGGCCCATGATCTGGGATCTGGGCGGCGAGGTCATCGCCGAGGGCAAGCGCGAGATCGGGTTCGCCGGTGAACCCGGGGTCCGGTCCCTCGAGGTGCTCGCGGCGCTCGCCAAGGACAGGAGCGTCTACGTCGATCCCAAACCCGGTGGCGAGCAGATGTACCAGGCGTTCGCCGCCGGCCGGCTGGGCATGGTCGCCACCGGCCCCTGGCAGCTGCCCGACATCCGCCAGGCGAAGATCGACTATGCGGTCGTCCCCCTGCCCGGCTTCAGCGGCCGGTCGGTGACGATCTCCGGCCCCGACACCTGGAGCGTGTTCGACAACGGCTCGGCGCGGCTGAAGGCCGCCCGTACGTTCGTCGGCTGGCTGATGGAGCCCGGGCAGGCGTATCTCTGGGACACCCAGGTGGGCAGTCTGCCGCAGAGCCGGCCGGCCGAGCGCCGTCCGCAGTGGCGGGCGTACGCGGCCGGGGTGCCCGGTCTGCCGGTGTTCACCGAGGTGCTGGAGACCGCCCGGGTACGCCCCGTCGACCGGGCCTACCCCAAGATCTCCATGCCGTTCGGCGAGGCCATCACCGCCGTCCTGCTCGGCAAGAGCACACCGGCAAAGGCCCTGCGGCGGTGCGCCGACGAGGCCAACGCGGCCATCGCGAAGGTGCGTTGAGGAGCTCCCCATGTCCCGTCTGCCCACCCCCATCACCCGCCCGGCGCCCCGCACACCGGCCCGTCCCGCACGCCGCACAGGCCGCCGGGAGGCCGCGACCGCCTGGGCGTTCGTCCTGCCCTCCGTCCTGGTCATCCTGGGCCTGAGCGTCGTCCCCGTCCTGTGGTCCCTGCTGTTGTCGTTCCAGTACAGCGACCTCCTCACCCCGAGCGTCTGGGTGGGCTGGGACAACTACCGCCAGCTGGCCGACGATCCGCAGTTCGCCCAGGCCGTGCGCAACACCCTGGAGTACACGGCGCTGTACGTACCGCTGAGCATCGGTCTGGGGCTGGCGCTCGCGCTGGTCCTCAACCGCCGCATACGGTTCGCCGGTCTGTACCGGACCCTGCTCTTCGTGCCGTTCGTGGTCTCGGCCGCCGCCCAGGGCGTGCTGTTCTCCTTCATCCTCGACCCGGAGTTCGGCGCCGCCAACTCGCTGCTGCACCGTCTCGGAGTCTCCCCGCAGGGGTTCCTGTCCGACCCGGGTCAGGCGCTGCTGGTCCTGGTGGGCATCTCGCTGTGGAGCGGCACCGGGTTCTGTGTCGTGATCTACCTCGCGGCCCTCCAGGACGTGCCCCGCGAACTCATCGAGGCCGCCACCCTGGACGGCGCGGAACGCCGTCATGTGCTGCGCCATGTCACCTTGCCCACCATCGCGCCGGTCAGCGTGTTCCTGCTGCTCTGGCAGACGATCAGCGCCCTGCAGGTCTTCGACCTGGTGTACGTGACGACGAAGGGCGGGCCGCTCGGATCCACCACCGTGATCGTCTACTTCGTCTGGGAGCAGGCGTTCCGGAACTTCACCGCCGGTTACGGGGCCGCCGCGGCCTACGTCCTCGGCGTCGCCCTGCTCGTGGCCGCCGCCGCGCTGCGGCTGGTCCGGCGCCGCGGCGACCGCCGTATCGAGGGAGCCACGTCATGACGGACCCGTCCCCACGGCGGCGGCAGCGGCTGCCGTTCAACCCCTGGCATCTGCTGCTCGCGCCGCTGGCGCTGCTCTTCGCCGTGCCCCTGATCTGGCTGGGGCTCAGCTCGGTGATGAGCGACGCGGAGATCAACCGCTTCCCGCCCGCGCTCTGGCCCTCCGGGATCCACCTGGGCGGCTACCGCTTCGTGCTCGGCAACGCGATGTTCCCGCGCTGGTTCGCCAACTCCCTGATCGTCTCGGCCGTCGCGGTCGTGTCCAATCTGCTGCTGGGGACGCTGGGCGGATACGCCTTCGCCCGGATGCGGTTCGGCGGGTCCCGGGTGCTGCTGGTGCTGATGCTGGCCACCATGGCCATCCCGTTCCAGCTGACGATGATCCCGACCTTCCTGGTGATGCGGAAGCTGGGGCTCGTCGACACCCTCGGGGCGCTGATCGTGCCCTCGCTGGTGACGCCGTTCGCGGTGTTCCTGCTGCGGCAGTTCTTCCTCTCCCTGCCCAGGGAGCTGGAGGAGGCCGCCTGGATCGACGGGTGTTCGCGGCTGCGGGTGCTGTTCCAGATCGTCGTCCCGCTGTCCCGCCCGGCGCTGAGCACGGTCGCCGTCCTGACCTTCCTCACCACCTGGAACGACCTGTCGTGGCCGCTCATCGCGCTGAACCACGACGCCAACTACACCCTCCAGCTGGGCCTGACCACCTTCCGCGGACAGCACCACACCCAGTGGTCGGCCGTGATGGCGGGGAACGTCATCACGGTCCTGCCGGTGCTGCTCGCGTTCCTCGCCGCCCAGAAGACCTTCGTCCGGTCGATCACCTCCACCGGCCTCAAGGGCTGACCGGCACCGCCCAGCCTCTCCCTCTCCCTTCAGGAACCCGTATGCCACCCACCTTCGACCTGCTCGTCATCGGGGACGCCAACCCGGACGTCATCGTCGGACCGCTCGACACCCCGCTCGCCTTCGGACAGCGCGAACAACTCGTCGACAGCGGCGCGCTCACCCTCGGCGGATCCGCCGCGATCACCGCGTGCGGCGCCGCCCGGCTGGGGCTGCGCGTGGCCTTCGCCGGACGTGTCGGGGACGACGGCGCCGGACACTACATGCGCGACCGGCTCGCGGCGCACGGCGTCGACGTCCAGGGACTGCACCTGGACGGCAGCCTGCCGACACCGCTCACGGTCATCGTGACCCGCGGGGACGACCGGGCCATCCTCACCTCCCCGGGCACACTCGCCGCCACCTCGGGCCGCGACATCCCCCCACACCTGCTGACCTCGGCCCGGCACCTCCACGCCGCGTCCTTCTTCCTCATGCCGGGGCTCGCCGCCGATCTGCCGGACCTCTTCGACACCGCCCGCGCGGCGGGCGCCACCACCTCGCTGGACACCAACGACGACCCCTCGGGCCGATGGGACCCCGCGGCGCTGGCGCCCGTCCTCGCCCGGACCGACCTCCTGCTGCCCAACGCCGCCGAGGCACACCGGCTGGCCGGCACCGACGGCACGTCCGTCGCGGCGGCCGCCGAACTCCTCGCGCGGCAGGTCCCGCTGGTGGCCGTCAAGAACGGGGCGGACGGCGCCCTCTGCCACGACGGCCGGACCCTGCTCACCACCGCCGGGATCCGTGTCACACCCCAGGACGCCGTCGGCGCGGGCGACAGCTTCAACGCGGGCTTCCTCGCCGGACGGCTGACGGGCCGGCCCATCGCCGAGGCGCTCGACCTCGCCGCCGCCTGCGGTGCGCTGTCCACCCGCGCCGCGGGCGGTACCACCGCCCAGCCCACCTGGGACGAAGCCCTCACCCACCTCACCGCCAACGGAGACATCCCGTCATGATCAACCCCAAGATCGTGCTGATCGGCGCGGGAAGCGTCGTCTTCACCCAGGGCCTGCTGGCGGATCTCTTCGCCTTCCCCGAGCTGAAGACCGCGCGGATCGCCCTGCACGACATCGACCCGGAACGCCTGGCCACCGCCGAGGCCGCCGCGCGGTACATCGCCGAACGGCGGGGCGCCGCCGCGCACATCACCGCACACGCCGACCGGCGCGAGGCGCTCGACGGCGCCGACTTCGTCATCAACCTCGTCCAGATCGGCATGGGGGAGGCCACCCGGATCGACTTCGAGATCCCCGCGCGTCACGGTGTGCGGCAGACCATCGGCGACACCCTCGGCGTCGGCGGCATCTTCCGCGCCCTGCGCACCTTCCCGTTCCTCAAGGCGCTGGGCGAGGACATCGCCGCCGTATGCCCCGGGGCATGGCTGCTCAACTACACCAACCCGATGGCCATGAACGTGCAGTACCTCGTGGCGGCCACCGGGCTGACCCGGGTGGTCGGCCTCTGCCACTCGGTGCACTGGACCATCCACGACCTGTGCGACCTGCTGAAGGTCCCCTTCGCCGAGGTGACCTACCACGCCGCCGGGGTCAACCACCAGGCGTGGGTGCTCCGTCTGGAGCACGACGGCACCGACCTCTACCCCCGGCTGGACGCGCTGATCGCAGAGAACGAGCAACTGCGGCGGCGGGTCCGCGTCGACATGTACCGGCGGCTCGGCTACTACCCGACCGAGACCAGCGAGCACTCCTCCGAGTACGTGCCCTGGTATCTGCACCACGCCAGTGAGATCGAGCGGCTGCGGCTGCCCGTCGGCGCGTACCTCGGCATCGTGGACGAGAACGTCGCCGCGTACGAACGGACCCGCGAAGCCCTCGCGGCCGGCGCCCCCATCGACGTCGAGGGGACCATGGAGTACGCCCCGCAGATCATCCACTCGATGGTGACCGGCACCCCCAGGACCGTCTACGGCAACGTACCCAACCACGGGCTCATCGAGAACCTTCCGGCCCACGGCGTGGTCGAAGTGCCGTGTCTGGTCGACCGGTCCGGTGTGCGGCCGACCCGTGCCGGTGCGCTGCCCCCGCAGCTCGCCGCGCTCAACCGCACCTACCTCAGCATGAACGACCTCGTGGTGCGCGCCGCCCTGGAGGACGAGCCACGCCACATCCGGCACGCGGCCATGACCGACCCGGCGACCGCCGCCGCCCTGCGCGTCGAGCAGATCTGGGAGCTGTGCGACGAGATGGTGCGCGCACACGGCGAGCGGCTGCAACCGGCGCTGCGCGCGACCCTCGCCATCTGACAATACGAAGAATAGTGTGCCAAGCGGCTGACCCTACGGGTGCGGGCCGGGCGCCCGGACGCGGCTACGCGGATCCGCGCGGGCGCCCGGTCGCGGGTCGGCCCTTCGCGGTGCCGTCGGTCGCCTCGCGGAGCACGTCCCGCACCTGGCCGCGCAGCCACGCGTGGGCGGGGTCGCTGTCGTGCCGGTGATGCCAGGTGAGGACCACCTGGGTCGGTGGCAGCTCCAGCGGGAGCCGCCGGGTGACGAGGCCGAGCCTCGCCGAGGCGGGCCGGCAGACCTGCTCGGCGACGACGGCCACGGCGTCCGAACGGGACACCACGTCCAGCGCGGCGGCGCTCGTGGGCAGGGACGCGATCACCCGTCGGCGCAGGCCGCGTTCGGCGAGCGCGTCGTCGATGGCGTCGTGCAGCCGGCCCCGGCGTGAGACGGTCACGAAGGTCATGCGGATCAGCTTGTCGACGCTGACCCTGCCCTTGGCGAGCGGATGCCCCCGCCGCAGCGCCAGGACTACCCGGTCGGTGCCCACCACTTCGGAGGAGAGCTCCGGGCGGCGCGGCTCGTTCGCGCCGATCTCCAGGTCGACCTGGCCCCGGGTGCGGTCGGGCTGGTCGGCGGACGACTCGGCCAGCAGGCTCAGATGGAGGTGGGGGGCCGTGGCGCCGACCCTGGCGATCAGCGGGGCGGCGAGGGCCGCCAGCAGCGCGTCATGGCCTCGCACGGTGAAGTGCCGGTTCAGTGCGGCCAGGTCGAGTCGGCGTACGGGAGTGAGCACGGCGCCGGCCCGCCGGACCAGGTCGCGGGTCTCCTCGCGCAGTTCGAGGGCGCGCGGGGTCGGGACCATGGTGCGGCCGACGCGCACCAGGATGTCGTCGCCGGTCGCGCGACGGATCCGGGCCAGCGTCCGGCTCATGGCCGGTGGCGAGAGGCTCAGCCGGTCCGCCGCGGCGGTCACGCTGTTCTCCTCCAGCAGGGCGTCCAGCGCCACGAGCAAGTTGAGATCCACATGCGCCACGGTAAGGCAAGCTCCGGCAGGATTGCGCGGGGCGTCATGTCGCCGGCGATGAAGCGTCGGAGGGCCGTGTGCGGCCCCCGCCACCGGGCGGGGGCCGCGGATGTGCCGGGTGTCAGCGGGTGTACACCTCGGCGCGGTCCACGCTCACGAACGAGGCGCCCGACTGGGCGTTGTGCTCGCCGGTCACCCGGATGCGCAGGGTGTGCCGGCCGGAGGGGAGCCGGGGACTGAGGTACTGCAGGGTTTCGCCGGTGCGGATCGCGCCGTAGAAGTCCACGCGTTGCTCGGGGCCGCCGTCGATGCTGAGGGCGGCGATGCCGTTGCCGGTGTCGCGGACCGACAGCAGGGCGATCCGGGTGCCGGTGAAGGAGAAGGCGGCGGTGTTGCCCGCCCGGTCGCTCCAGTGGTCGTCGCTCCAGAAGCACTGGGTGGCGCAGCCGGTCCCCGAGTTCCAGGTGCCCGTGTACGACACGCTTCCGTCGCCGCTGGACCGGCCGTCGTCATTGATCCAGTAGGTGCCCGCCCCCGGGTCGCCGGACGGCAGGTCCTGGGTGGCGCCCATGGCGAGCGGGCGGCCCAGGTTCGGGCTGCCGTCGGCGTTCCAGGTGATCTTCTGGGCGCGGGTGGTGCGGTTGGTGTAGGTGTTCACCGACGTGGTCTTGGCGTGGTAGACGATCCAGTCCTCGGTGCCGTCGGGTGAGCGGAAGAACGCGTGGTGGCCTGGGCCGTAGACGCCGTGGTCGTCGGCGCGGGAGAACACCGGGCCGGAGTGCTGGGTCCAGTTGCCGGGCACGAGCGGGTCGGCGCCGGACGGCAGGGACATCATCCAGACCTGGTAGTCCGGCTTGCCCGTGTCGCAGGTGGAGTACGTCATCCAGGTGCGGCCGTCGCGGTAGAGGAACTCGGGGCCCTCGCGCACCTCCGGGCAGCCGCCGGCCGCGTTGATGGCGACCGCGTTGCCCGAGACGGTGTACGGGTTGGACATCGGGGCGAGGTTGAGGCCGTTGTGCTGGTACTGGTTGATGCCGGAATAGGCGAGGTAGAGGCGCCCGTCGTGCTCGAGGATGCCGGGGTCGATGGCGAAGTCGGCGGCGTGGTTGGGCGGCGTCAGACGGGACTTGAAGTGGTAGGGACCGGCCGGGTCGTCGCGGTCGGACTCCAGCACATAGAGCCGGTGGTGGTCGTCGACCCCGTCGTCGGCGGTGTAGTAGAGGTACCAGCGGTTGCCGAAGCGGTAGAACTCCGGTGCCCAGATGTGCTGGTTGCGGGAGCCGTCGGTGTCCGTCCACACGGTGACGGGGTCGGCGCCGAGCAGGGTGCCCAGGGAGGAGGAGCGCCACATCCGGATGCTGTCGCCCTGTGTGGTGGTGAGGTAGTAGGTGCCGTTCCAGGTGGTCAGAAACGGGTCGGGGCCGGTGTTGAGGGGGTTGCGGAAGGTGCCCGCGGCGGCGTGCGGGGCCGCCGTGGCGGCGGGCGGGGCGGAGACCAGGCCCCACAGGACGGCGAGCAGGGCGGTGAGCAGCGCCGCGTGGCGGCGGGTGGTGCGAGGGCTCATGGGCGCTTCCTTGCGTCGATGCGAGTACGGCTCGTGGGGCGCGGGGTGGCGGTTGGCCGGTTCGTGGGGAGGCGTCACAGGCCGTCCGCGGCCGTCAGCGCGCCGAGGGCACTGGCTTGGGTGCGCCAGTCCACCTGGTTGGGGGTGGTGCCCGCCCAGCGCTGCCCGAGCCGGTTG
This sequence comes from Streptomyces yongxingensis, assembly GCF_055597465.1. NCBI lineage: Bacteria > Bacillati > Actinomycetota > Actinomycetes > Kitasatosporales > Streptomycetaceae > Streptomyces > Streptomyces yongxingensis. The sequence continues at coordinate 2,164,810 of NZ_CM145717.1, read as the reverse complement.
AGGGGGTCGCGGTCGGTGGCCCAGATCGAGTCGGCCTGCTTCTTGACGTACGCCCGGTAGGCGGCGGATCCGGTGGCGTCCGCGAGGTCGGCGAAGTGGCGCATGAAGATGCCCTTGAACTGCTTCTGGTTGTCGTCGCAGGCGTTGCCGCCGGTGTCGCAGGACTCGGTCAGCACGCCGTCGCGGGTCAGCGCCGCCGAGGTGGTCGCGGCGTCCGCCAGACGGCGGGCGGTGTCCAGGTACCGGGCGTTGCCGGTGGACCGCCACAGTTGGGTGAAGGCACCGATGGCGAGGCCCTGGTTGTAGCTCCACACGGTCTGGGAGTTGTTGCGGCAGTCGGCGGTGAGCCCGTCGTTGACCAGGCCCGCGCTGTTGATCAACCCGCTGTTGAGGTACCAGGTCGCGGCCGTGGCCGCCCGGTCGCCCCACACGGTGTCGCCGGAGATCCGCCGGTGCAGTGACGTGGTCAGCCACAGGTACAGCCCGTTGGTCACGGCGTTCTTGTAGGTGCGCTCCCGGTCCCACCACACACCGCCGCCGCAGGTGCCGGTGTCCCAGTACTGGTGGACGTAGGTGGCGATGGTGACCGCCTCGTCCAGGTAGCGCCGCTCATGGGTGTGGTCGTACGCGGCCAGCCAGGCCACGCCCCACCAGGCCGCGTCGTCGATGGCGCGGCTGATGAAGTGGCCCTCCACCGCGTCGGAGCCGCGCTCACCCGGGGCGAAGGTGCCGCGGTTCTGCTCGAAGGTGCGGGCGATGGCCCAGTCGTAGTCGTGCCGCCCGGTGCGCTCGGCGAAGTCGATGAGCGAGGTGACCGCGACGGCCGAGTTCCACCAACTGCTGCGCCACCAGCCCTCGTACGGGTGGTACGACGCCATCAGCGCGTCCGCCGCGGCGCGCGCCCGGCTCGGCGCGGGCCTGACCCAGGCCGTGCAACTGCCCTCCTGGTGGCTCGCCTCACGGCCGCACGCCCGGACCGCGCCGCCGAACATCAGCCCGCGCGGATCCCGGGTGGCGAACATGGCCGTCCGTGTCGAGGTCTTGCCCGACGCCACGCCCGTACGGCCGAGGGAGGAGCCCTCGGGCCAGGTGGCGCCGGTGTCCCAGGAGCGGTCGAGCCAGATCTCGTCGCCCGTGCCACCGCCTTCGATGACGCCCCACGCCATCGAATTCTTCTGGTCGACATGGAGGCTGATGGTGCGCCCGAACAGGGTGGTGGCGGGCACCGGGCGGTCGTCGCCCGCCGCGGTGGCGGGGTCGGCGCCGTCGCAGAACGCGCCGTCGCACACCTTCGGGTAGACCCAGTCGGTGCAGGTGACACCGGCGGCGTCACCGCAGGCGCGGATCCAGCCGCGGCGGTGGCCCACCGGGTCGGTGAGGTTGTACATCAGCGTGCGGGTGCCGGTCCAGGTGCCCGGGATGCTCGCCTTGCCGAGCAGGCCCTCCCAGGTGGCGCCCCGGTCCCAGGACCGGTCGAGCCAGACCGCGTCGCCCGTCACACCGTTGTCGATGCTGGCCCAGGCCATGGAGTCGGGGTCGGAGACGTGCAACTTCAGGATCCGGCCGCCCAGGTTCACCTTCGGCACGGGGAAGGTGTCGCGCTGCGCCTTCGAGGGGTCGAGGGTGTCGCACGCCAGCGCGCAGACCGGGGTCGCGGCACGGGACGGCGTGGGGAGGGCGACGAGACCGGCCAGGGCGATGGCCAGGGTCAGGAGTCCGTGCAGGACACGGTGGAGCCGCGCTGACATGACGTACCCGCCTTTCCGTGGGGGGCCGTGCGCAGATGCGTGGGGGAGGAGAGAAGGGCGGCCGCCCGCGCGGGGGCGGCCGCCGGAGGGTGCGGGCCGTCGGTCAGGGCCCGCGGCGGTCGGTCAGGGAGCCCAGGGCGGCTCGATCGCCCAGGTGGTGTCCTCGGTGAAGCCGGCCGGGTTGTCCCAGGCGTGGGCGCCGCCGGACTGGGCCAGCCACAGCTCGGCGTTGATGTGCCGCAGATACTGCCCGGGGAAGTTGGCGGCCGACATCCGGATGCCACCGCTGCCCTGGGTCGGGCACCAGGTGGCGTCCTCCTTGGAGACGGTGGAGCCGTCGCCCGCCTCGCGCCGGACGCGGAAGTCGCGGTGGCGCAGATACTCACCGGGGTAGTTGCGGGACTCGAAGGAGTAGCAGAGCTTGTTGGCAAGCCCCTGCCTGACCGTCCAGGTGGCGTCCCGCTTCAGCAGGTCGGCGCCGGCCGCGTTCACCACCTCGGTGAAGCCCAGCCCGTCGTAGTGGCGGATGTAGCGGTCGGTGTAGCCGGGGGTGGTGACCCGGATCGACACGTTCTGCCCGACGGGCAGTTTCACGGTGGCGCCGGCCGACCGGGAGGCCGCGATGAGGGCCTGGTTGGCGGCCCGTACCCGGGCCTGGTCGACCTTGACCACCTGCCGGTCGTAGGACATCAGCCCGTTGGCCTCGTTCTCCACGTCCGTGATCTGGGTGTAGACGGAGGCCGACAGGCCGCCCGCGGGCATGGCGTTCTCCCGGATCCCGTCGAGCAGACCGATGAGCCGGTTGTTGAGCGCCGAGGTGGTCGGCTGGTCCTCGTAGCTGAACCCGCCGCCCGGATACCACTCGTGGCCGGGCACCCGGTAGCCCAGGCCCCCGTACTCCCCGAGCACCGAGGCGCGCACCGACTCCGCCGGGGTGTTGCCGGGCCCGACGTAGTTGTGGTTGTCGACGACGTCGCCGTTGCCGCCGTCCTTGGCGGCGCAGCAGTTGACGCCGCTCATGTTGTCCACGAGGCGCGAGGGGTCGTACGCCTTGACCATGTCCGCGATGCGGGCCTGGTCGTACTGGCCCCAGCCCTCGTTCTGGTCCACCCACTGGATGAGCGCGGGCGAGCTGCGGTGCTGGTCGATGATGGCGCGGTACTCGCTCTCCCACTGGGCGCGGGCCGCGGTGCCCGGGGTCTTGCCGCTGTCCATCGAGGGCATGTCCTGCCACACCAGCAGCCCGAGCCGGTCCGCCCAGTAGAACCACCGCTGCGGCTCGACCTTGATGTGCTTGCGGACCATGTTGAAGCCCAGGTCCTTGTGTTTCCGCAGGTCGTACTTGAGGGCCTCGTCGGTGGGGGCGGTGTAGATGCCGTCCGGCCAGTAGCCCTGGTCCAGGGTGCCGGTCTGGAAGAGATACGTGCCGTTGAGCACCGGACGCCGGACCCCGCCCACGTCCTTCACCGCGATCGACCGCATGCCGGTGTAGCTGCCGACCTTGTCGGCTCCGGCGCCGCCGGTCAGCTCGGCCGTGACGTCGTACAGGAACGGGTCCTCCGGCGTCCACAGGTGGGCGTTCGGCACCGGCACGGAGAGCTCGCCGCCCACCGTGCCGGTGGTGCTCCCGACCGTCGTACCGCCGCTGGAGACCGTGACCTTGACGCCCGCGCCGTCCGCTCCTCCGGCGCCGCGCACCGTGACGCGCAGGGTGTTGTCCTCCAGGCGCGGGACCAGGTCCAGGCGGGTGATGTGCGCGGGGGCGGTGGGCTCCAGCCAGACGGTCTGCCAGATCCCCGACGAGGCGGTGTAGACGATGCTCCTGCCGGGGTGCGGGGTGACGTCCTGGACGCGTTGCTTGCCGATGGCCTGACCGCCGGTCTCGGTGGGGTCGTACACGGAGATGACGATGGTGTTGCCGCCGCCGTTCAACAGGGGCGTGATGTCGTAGGAGAAGGCGTCGTAGCCGCCGCGGTGGGCGGCGCCCGCCTGCCTGCCGTTGACCCAGACCGTCGTCTCCCAGTCGGACGCGCCGAAGTTGAGCTGGACGCGGCGGCCGTTCCAGCCGGAGGGGACCGTGAAGGTGCGCTTGTACCAGAGCTTGTCATTCTGGGTGATCTTGCGCTGGACGCCGGAGAGCGCGGACTCGGGCGCGAACGGCACCCGGATCTGCTCACCGAACGTGGCCGGCTGTCCGGCGTCGCGGGAGGTGACCGCGAAATCCCATATCCCGTTCAGCAAGGCCCAGTCGGGCCGGGTGAGCTGCGGGCGCGGATACTCCGGCAGGGGGTTGTCGACCGGGACCTGGTTCGTCCACGGGGTCGTCATGGGGGAGGGTTTGGGATCCCATGCCTGCGCGGCGTGGGAGGGGCCGGCGCCGGAGACGAGCAGACCGGTGGCGGCCAGCGCGGGGACCACGGCGGCGGCCACGCGCCGCCGCCAGGTCCGTCTTGGGCGGAGGAGGGAGGGGAAGCGGAGGAACAAGTGTCTCAGCACGCTGCTGCTCCATGGTCCGGTTGGCGCCGCCGCCCGGAGAGCGGCGGAACTCTTCCACAGGGAACACTTGCTGCACGCATTACCAGAGCACTCACTCCAGTGTTTGTCCATACCTTGGGACAACGTTGTCGGCCAGGCAGGCTCTCGTGCGGAGCGGCAGCGCGCGGGAGGACCCTAGATCGCTCGGGGTGGCCCGGAGGCGTCCCCCGGTGACCAGCTGGGTTGGATGCCCGCGATATGACAGGTCATGAAGTACAGCGGAATCGGCGGTGTGTACGGCGAGTCGTCCTGGGGGTGGTGGATCAGGCGGGGGAGGCGGGAGCGCCCGGAGTGCTCGCCGCTCAGGCCGGTCATCCGCGCCCCGACCGCATAGCTGGTGAACAGCGGCCAGGCGACGTCGATGTTCGACCCCGACGGCACGATCCACCACCATCGCTGGTCGTCGGCGAAGACACAGCCGATGCGGGGCAGACACTTCATGACCCGCCTGCCGATGTCCGCGGGCATCCCGACCGCGTCGTATCCCAGCCTGGCGCGCAGTCCGTCGGGGAGGCGCAGGCGCCCGCGGTGGCCTCGCCAGAGGCGCGCCGCGCCGAGTGACGGGGCCTCAGGCATCTCATGTGCCTCAGTCACCTCGGGGGCAACAAAATGTCGGTCCATGAGTCAGTGACACTCTTCCGTGCGCGACGGCAGCTCGGCCCATACGATCCGCCCCGGCCCGTGCGGGGCGTCCCTGAAGCCCCAGGCGCTGCTCACCGCGCCGACCAGCAGAAGCCCTCGTCCGCAGTGCTCATCGGGGTCCGGGGTGCGGGGCGCGGGGAGGGTGTGGGCCCGGATCTCGTCCTCGACCTCGAGGCGCAGCAGTCCCGCGCCGATGCTCAGCCTGCACTCCAGGTGATCGCTGCCCGTGTGCGTGACCACGTTGGTGACCAGCTCGGAGACCACGAGGAGCGCGTCGTCGCACACCGGGGCGCTCACGCCCCAGGCGCGCAGCCGCTCGCGCACGGCCGCGCGGACCGTGCTCACCGAGGAGGCGGTGGCCGGAAGCCGTACGGCACATCCCGGGTGGGTGTCCTGCTCCCGGGACGTCCGAAGGGGAGTCAGGGGAAGGGCGAGGGGAGCCACGAGCGGCCGCCTTTCGTCTGCCTGCGCATCATGACCGTGCCGTTCCCGCACTGCGCAGTGCCTACGGACGTACCCACGCAAGCGTTCCCACCGTGATCGGACGGTGTGACCACTGTGACAGGTGCAACGAACGACTTGCAAGCGGTAAGTTGAAAATTGCAAGTTGCCATCGGGGGGATGCCGTTCGCGCGGCCGGCGACCGTGACAGACTGCAGCCGTAGCCCGGTGTGGGGAGGTAGAGCGTTGGCGGCGGAAACCGCATGGGGCGGTGCCCCCTCTGTCCTCCGCATGATCCTCGGCAGGCAGCTGGAGGAGCTGCGGACGCGCGCCGGCCTGACCTACGACCAGGCGGGCGCGGCGATCGGGGTCAGCCACTCCACGATCCGCAGGATGGAAGCCGCCAAGGTGGCCCGGCTCAGGCTCGCGGACGTGGAGAAGCTGCTCCAGACGTACGGCATCACCGACCGGCATGAGCTCGACACCTTCCTGAAGTCGGTGCGCGAGGCCAACAAGCGCGGCTGGTGGCACACCTACCGCGATGTGATGCCGGACTGGTTCGCCGCGTATCTGAACCTGGAGCAGGCGGCGCTTCAGATCCGCGCCTACGAGGCGCAGTTCGTCCACGGGCTGCTGCAGACCGAGGACTACGCCCGTGCGCTGCTCAGCGCCGGAAACCCGCACGCTCCGTCGGAGGCCACCGAGCGCCGGGTCGCCCTGCGCATGCAGCGCCAGGAACTGCTGTCCCGGGAATCCCCTCCCCGGCTGTGGGTCGTGATGGACGAGACGGTGCTGAGGTGGCCGGTCGGGGGCCCGGCCGTGATGCGCGCCCAGATCGACCACCTGATCGAGGTCAGCGCCCTTCCCCAGGTGACCGTGCAGATCATGCCGTTCGGGAGCGGCCCGCATCCGGCCATGCGGGCCGGTGCGTTCCATGTCTTCCGGTTCAGGGCTCCGGAGTTGCCCGACATCGTCTACCTCAGCGGCCTGGTTGGCGCGGTGTATCTGGACAAGGAGGAAGACGTGGTGGTGTATCGCGAGGTCCTGGACCGGATGGGCGCCCAGTCGGTGCCCGCCAGGAAAACCGAGGCCGTCCTCGGCGCAATTCGCAAGGAGCTCTGAAGTGCACCACCACATACGCGGCGACATGCCCTCCCACGACCTCGGCACCATGGGCTGGTCCAAGCCGTGGAGCGACGACGCCGGGGGCGCCTGCGTCGAAGCCAAGAAGCTGCACGACGGGCGGGTGGCGCTGCGTCAGTCGACCGACCCGGACGGCCCCGCACTGGTTTTCACCACGAACGAGATGACCCGGTTTCTGGCGGGTGTGAAGGCCGGCGACGCCGACTTCCTCTGCTAGTCGCCACGGCACCGCATCCTTCCCGGTCGCGCGGGCCCGTCCCGGCCCGCGCGACCGGGGGCCACACCGACAGTGAACTGACGATCCACTGGGAGAGGACGCCTTGAGCGACAACGGATGGTCGGCCGACCGCATCGACACCGAGAGCGCGCATTCGGCACGTATCTACGACTACATCCTCGGCGGTAAGGACTACTACCCGGCGGACAAGGAAGCGGGCATCGCCATGTCCCGCGAGTGGCCCGCCCTGCCGATCCACATGCGGGCCAACCGCGACTTCATGAACCGGGCCGTGCGCTATCTGGCCGAGGAGGCGGACATCCGGCAGTTCCTCGACATCGGCACCGGCATCCCGACCTCGCCCAACCTCCATGAGATCGCCCAGGCGGTGGCCCCGGACTCCCGGGTTGTCTACGTGGACAACGACCCCATCGTTCTCACGCTCTCCCAGGGCCTGCTCGCCAGCACGCCGGAGGGCAGGACCGCCTATGTCGAAGCGGACATGTGCGAGCCCGCCACCATCCTGGAGGCTCCCGAACTCCGCGAGACCCTCGACCTGACCCGGCCGGTCGCCCTGACGGTGATCGCCATCGTGCACTTCGTCCTGGACAAGGACGACGCCTACGGAATCGTCAACCGCCTGCTGGAACCGCTGCCCTCCGGCAGCTACCTGGCGATGTCCATCGGCACCGCCGATTTCGCGCCGGACGAGGTGGCCCGGGTCGCCCGTGAGTACGCGGCCCGCGACATGCCCATGCGGCTGCGCACCGAGGCCGAGGCCGAGCGGTTCTTCGACGGCCTCGAGCTGGTCGAGCCCGGTCTCACGCAGGTCCACAAGTGGCGCCCGGACGCCACCGTCACCGAGGACATCAAGGACGAGGACATCGCGATGTACGGAGCGGTGGCCCGCAAGCCCTGACCGTCGTTGACCGGTGGGCCCGGCGCCGTGTCCGGGCCCACCGGCCGACTGCCCCTCGGCTCAGCGGGAGGGGTGCCGCTCGCGATCGGCCGCTCGCCGCGGCTGACCGGGCGGGAGGACCCCTCCCGGCCCGGTACGAGCCGACGCGCGGACCCGTCGGCGGAGCTACGCCCGCCGGCTGTAGCGGCGCTCCGGACGGCCGGCGGTGCCGTAGCGCAGGGAGACGTCGGCGTGGCCGGTGGCGTGGAAGTACTCCAGGTAGCGACGGGCGCTGACCCGGGAGATGCCGATGGCGGTGGCCGCCTCGGCGGCGGAGACGGTGCCGTCCGCCTCGCGGAGGGCGCGCTCGACGAGCTGGGCGGTCTCCACGCTCAGGCCCTTCGGGAGGGCGCCGCCCGCCGGGGGCGCGAACGCCCCGGCCAGGACGCGGTCCACATCCGCCTGGCCACGGACGACCGTGGTGAGCAGCCGCCCGCGCTGGGTCGCATAGCGTTCCAGGCGGGGCTGGAGATCCTCGTAGTCGAAGGGCTTGAGGAGGTAGTCGACCACACCCTGGCGGACGGCGCCGCGCACCGCGTCGGCCTCCCGGGCCGCGGTGATCACCATGACGTCGCAGTCGTGCCCGGCGGTGCGCAGCCGGGGGATGACGTCCAGGCCGAAGAGGTCCGGCAGATAGAGGTCGAGCAGGACCAGGTCGGGCCGGAGCGCGTCGACCGCCTCGATCGCCTGCTCGCCGGTGTGGGCGGTGCCGACGACGCGGAACGGTGCCACCCGCTCCACGAAGGTGCGGTGGACGCGCGCCACCATGAAGTCGTCGTCCACGACGAGCACATCGATCGTGCCGGCCGACTCGGTCATCGGGTCGCTCCTTCCGCCACCGCGTCGGCGGGGTGGCTGACGGACATGCGGGCGCTGAACATCGCGCCCTGGCTGGTGTTGGTCACCGCGATCTCGCCACCGCGGCGCTCGCAGACGAGCCGGGTGAGCGCGAGTCCGATGCCGCGCTCGCCCTCCCGGGCGGCCTTGGTGGTGAAGCCGTGGGCGAAGACCTCCTGGGCGAGTCCGGGGGCGACGCCGGGGCCGGAGTCGCGCACCACGATCTCCACACTGGTGTGGTCCTGGCGCAGCTCGACCTCCACCCACGGTTCGTCGCCGTCCCCGCCGCCATCCTTGTTCTCACCGCCGTGCTCGGACGTGGCGGCGTCGATGGCGTTGTCGACCAGGTTGCCGACCACGGTCGCCACATCGGCGGCGTCCTCGGGGGTCAGCCGGTCCAGCGCGGTGCGGTCCGACAGGCGCAGGGCCACCTTCCGCTCGGCGGCCTGGGACGCCTTCGCCATCAGCAGCGCGGCGATGGCGGTGTCCCGGACCCGGCGGCCGATGGACATGTCGAGCGACTGGCGGCGCTGGTTCAGCGCCCGGATGTAGCGCACCACCTCCTCCTGCTCGCCGATCTGGATCAGCCCGGAGATGGTGTGCAGCTGGTTGGCGAACTCGTGGGTCTGCGCGCGCAGCAGCTCTGAGGTGGAGCGGAAGGAGCCGATCTCGCGCTCCAGCCTCGCCAGCTCGGTGCGGTCCCGCAGGGTGGTGACGGACCCGAGCGGCCGTCCGTCCTTGACCACGGTCATCCGGTTCATGACCAGGACCCTGCCGTGCCGGACCACGACCTCGTCCTTCGGGTCCGCCGATTCCTTCCGCGCCCCGGCCAGGACGTCCAGCAGCCGTCCCTCGATGCCGAGCTCGGCCAGGTTGCGGCCGACACAGTCCTCGGGCAGGTCCAGCAGCCGCCTGCCCATGTCGTTGACGAGGGTCACCCGGTGCTGCGGGTCGAGGGCGACGACGCCCTCGGCGATGCCGTACAGCATCGCCTCGCGGTGCTCGGCCAGCCCGGTGATCTCACGCGGCTCCAGGCCCAGCGTCTGCCGTTTGACGCGCCGGGCGAGCAGCCAGGAGCCGACGACGCCGAGCGCGCTGGCCACGCCGAGATAGACGGGCAGATACGAGGACGCGCCGCTCAGCCGCTGCCACACCGTGGGAGACGCCTCGCCGATCATGACGGTGCCCAGATGCCGCCCCAGGTCGTCCCCCGTCGCGCCGAGCACCGGCACCTGTGCCACCAGCTCCCGGCTGCCGTCCCAGTCCAGCGTGCCCGACCAGCCACGGCCCGCGCCCACCCCCTCGCCCAGGGGCAGCCGGTCGCCGAGCACGGTGGGATTCGTCGAGCTGACGACGCGCCCGTGGCGGTCGGCCACCGTGACGGACGTCACCCGCGACTGCACCCGCGCCGAGTACACCAGCGGGGCCAGCGCCTCCGCCGGCGAGGGCCCCACCAGCCGGCTGCGCACCAGCGGCTGGGCGGCCAGCTGCTCGGCGAGCGCACCGACCCGGCGGCCCTCCACCCGGTTGAAGGTGGCCTCCGACTGCGCGAGCGAGACCGCCGCCACCGCCATCAGCACCACCACGACGATGGCGAGCTGGAGGAGCAGCATCTCGCCCGCGAGCGTTTGGCGACGGAACGCGGCGACCACAATGAACTCAATCTCTCCTGCTGACACAACCTGGGCGCATTGTCCACCAGGCCGCACAATCATGGCGTCCGCCGTAGGGGAAGCGAAAGGGAGGTCCATGAGACGCCGCACCGGCACCACCGGCACCCGCACCCGCGTCCGCGCCCTGTCCGGCGTCCTGGCCGCTGTGCTGTCCCTGCTCGTCGGCGCCTGTGGCACCTGGCCGGGCACCGGGGACACTGGGGGCGACGGGCTGCGGATCCTGGTGCCGAACACACCCGGCGGCGGCTACGACACCACGGCCCGGACCGTGGCCCGGGTGCTGGAGGAGACCGGGACCACCTCCGGCACGGAGGTGTTCAACCTGCCCGGGGCGGGTGGCACCGTCGGTCTCCAGCGCACCGTGGACGAGCGGGGCAACGGGCGGCTCGCCCTCCAGATGGGCCTCGGCGTGCTGGGCGCGTCACATGTCGCCCACGCGAAGGTGACCGTGGCGCGGACCACCCCGATCGCCCGCCTGATCGAGGAGCCCGAGGCGGTGGTGGTCCGCGAGGACTCGCCGTACCGCACCGTCGCGGACCTGGTCGCCGGGTGGCGGAAGCACCCGGGGGACGTCACGGTCGGTGGCGGCTCCTCACTGGGCGGCCCGGACCACCTGCTGCCCATGGCGCTGGCCCGCGCCGTCGGCATCCAGCCGAAGACGGTGCGCTACGACGCCTACGACGGCGGTGGCGGCGATCTGCTGCCCGCCCTGCTGGACGGCCGGGTCGACTTCGCCACCAGCGGCATCGGCGAGTTCCTCGACCAGATCGCGGCCGGGCAGCTCAGGGTGCTCGCGGTCACCAGCGACCGGCCCGTGGCCGCGCTGCCCGGGGTGCCGACGCTGAAGGCGGCCGGGATCGACCTGGTCTTCGACAACTGGCGGGGGATCGTCGCCCCGCCCGGCATCAGCTCCGCGGACCGCGAACGCTGGATCGAGGTGCTGACCGCGCTGCACACCTCCCGGCAGTGGAAGGCCGAGCTCACCCGCCACGGCTGGACCGACGCGTTCACCACCGGTGGCGCCTTCGCCACGTATCTGGCCCGGCAGGACAAGACCGTGGCGGAGCTGGTCGGACACCTGGGACTGGACTGACCGAACACTCCGCCGGGGCGGCCGCCGCACGCCCTTCTCGCCGTTGAACCACACCACCCCCACCCCCTGACCCACCCATGCCCGGGTGGCGTACGAACCCCCCGCATGCCCTGGTACGAACCCCTATGTCCTGGAAAGGCGCCGCATGACCGCACACACCTGGTGGCTGCTGCTCATCCTCACGGTGGCGATCGCAGCCCTGATCTATCTCATCAACTCCCGGCTGCGGGTCCATCCGTTCGTCGCGTTGATCCTGGTCAGCGTGGGCACGGGGATAGCGGCCGGGGAGCCCGTCGCGAAACTCGCCGGCTCCATCGAGGAGGGCGCCGGCGGCACCCTCGGCGACGTGGGCGTCACCCTCGCCCTGGGCGCCATGCTCGGCCGTCTGCTGTCCGACTCGGGCGCCACCGACGCCATCGCCCGCGCCCTCGTCGCCCGCGCCGAGCCCCGCAGGCTGCCCTGGCTGGTGGGCGCGGCGGCGTTCGTCATCGGTGTGCCCATGTTCTTCGAGGTGGGCCTGATCGTGCTGCTGCCGTTGATCTTCAGCGTCGCCCGCAGGATGGAGGAACACGGCGGCACCAAGGGCAGCCCGTACGTGCTCCTCGGTGTGCCCGCCATCGCCTCGCTGTCCACCCTGCACGGCATGCTGCCGCCCCACCCCGGCCCGCTGACCGCCATGACCGGTCTGCACGCCGACCTCGGCCTCACCCTCGGCGTCGGCATCGTGTGCGCCGTGCCGACCGTCATCCTGGCCGGTCCCGTCTACGCCCGCTGGATCGCGCCCCGGCTTCCCGATGTCGCTCCGGACGCCGAGCTGGTGGCCCAGTTCACGGGGGCTGAGCGTCAGCCCGCTCCGGCCGTCGGCTCGGGAGCCGGTGCGCCCGGTGCACAGGCGAGCGGGGACGTCCCCCGCCGGACCGGTGTGCCCACCGGTCTGGCCGTGGCGGCGGTGCTGGTGCCCGTCGTCCTGATGCTGCTGCGCACCCTGGCCGAGACGGCGCTGGACGAGTCGAGCGGGCTGGGCGCGGCGCTCGTGTTCGCCGGAGAACCGCTGGTGGCGATGCTCGCCGGTTTCGTCTTCGCCCTCGGAGTGACGATCGTCGGCTCCGCCCGCTCCGCCCGCTCCGGCCACTCCGGCCACTCCGGCCGTTCGGGTGAGGAGACCCGTGCCTCCCTGACGGACAGCCTGAAGTCCATCGCCGCCATTCTGCTCATCATCGGCGGGGGAGGGGCGTTCAAGCAGGTGCTTCAGGACTCGGGCATCGGCGATGCCATCGCGTCGGCCGCCGAGGGCGCCCACATCAATGTGATCCTGCTGGGCTGGCTCATCGCCCTGCTGCTGTCGCTGACCACGGGCTCCGCCACCGTCGGCATCGTCTCCGCCACCGGCATCGTGGCCCCGCTGATCGGCGACGGCGGGGGTCTGGAGGCGTCCCTGCTCGTGGTCGCGATCGGCGCCGGTTCGCTCGGCCTCAACTACGTCAACCACGCGGGGTTCTGGCTGGTGAAGGAGTCGTTCGGAATGGACCTCACCCAGGCCACCAAGACCCAGACCGCCGTGCAGACCCTGGTCAGTGTGCTCGGCCTGGCGATGGCCCTGCTGCTGTCGGTGTTCGCCTGAGACACCGGCCGCTCGCGGTGGGTCCCGGCGGCCCGGTGGCTGTTCGCGAGAGCGCTCAGCGAGGGGCGGACCACGGCCTGGCCCACGACCAGGCCGTGGTGGACCGGCTCACCGAGGCGGCGGCCGGGAGCGAAGGGCGTGAACGCTGAAATTGAGGGATGGGTCATCGCGGAGGTGAGGGATTGCCGTCCGGCTGGAACCCGCGGCTCCGTCCGCACCTCCCTCTGGAGGAGGGCAAGTTCGCGGAGCTGCGGGACGAGGCGCTGTGCGTCGCCGGTGGCTACCTCGCGGCCGAGCCGATTCCGGTTCCTGGACGCTCTGCCACTCACGGGCACGGGCAAGGTGGATCGCCGCCGATTGGACGCGACGGCCGGAGACGCGGACACGGGAGCGGCAACGGGTGCGCTCGCCGGAGACCCATGGCACCCCGGCGGCCACGCCGCACCCGCAACCGCGCCCTACTCCCGCCCCGGCGCCGCGCACGTCCCGTACGGACGCCGCGCTCATCGGCTACCTCCCGGCCCCCGGGCACCTGGCGGCGCTCGCCGGGATTCCGGAAGCGGACCTGCCTCGCGAACACATGCGGGACCTGCTCTTCCCGGACGGCGGTCCACGCCTGCTGGAGGAGATCGGCACACCGCTGGGCCGCTCCGCGTTCGTCGCGCTGCCGCTGTTCGCGGATGAACTGGCCGCGGGGAGCGCGCTCACCGGCCACACCGCCCGTGCCGTCAGCCACGCCGCCTCCCTCGGCGCGCTGTGTCTCTCTGGCGGGCATGATCCCCGCGTTGACCGGCTACGGATTCGAAGTGGTGCGCGCCACCGACGCGGCGACGGCGGTCACCACCGGCCACGCCGCCACAGCGGTGTCCGTGGTCAAGACCGTCCACGCCGCGCTCGCCACGACCGGACGCGACCTGAGCGACGTGACCACCACGGGCTGGTCGACGCCTCCCATGCGCACGCCTACTGGGACGCGGTCGAGGCGGCTGGGGTCGGTGCCGCGCCCCCGCATCTCCTCGGCCACATCATTGATACGCCGCCGTCATGGCCCGGGACCGCCACTCACGGGGCCACCCCCCACCGGAACGCCTCCTACCCGCAACGCTGACGTCCGGACGAACCGCCCCCGCCGCCCGCGGGGGCGTGTTCGTCCATCGGCCGCCTCGCCGCCCGCCGCTCACAGCCCCGGCCCCCTACCCCCCTCAATACCGGTGTGAAATCCTTTTCACCCGCAGGGTAGGCTGAAGAGCGACCGTACACGGTGAAAGGACGCGGACACACGTGGTGACGATCCATGACGTGGCGCGAGCCGCCGGTGTCTCTCCGGCGACCGTCTCGCGTGTCTTCAACGGCGGCAAGGTCACACCGGCACGTGCCCTGTCCGTGCAAGAGGCCGCGGCGGCCCTCGGGTTCGCTCCCAACCGGGTGGCGCGGTCGCTGCGCAAGCAGCGGTCCAGTGTGATCGCGCTGATCATCCCGGACATCGAGAACCCGTTCTTCACCTCGCTCGCCCGCGGCGTCGAGGACGCCGCACAGCGCACCAGCCTTTCCGTGGTCCTGTGCAACTCCGACGAGGACACCGACAAGGAGCGCCGCTACCTGGAGGTGGCTCTCGGTGAGCAGATGGCGGGCGTGATCGTGGCGGCGGCGTCCCAGGACGAGACGGATCTGGGGCCGCTGACCGACCGACGTGTGCCCGTGGTCGCCGTCGACCGCCGGCCCCGTGACGCCGAGGTGGACGCGGTCCGGGTCGACAACCACCACGGTGGCGAGGTGGCCACCCGCCACCTGCTCAAGGCCGGTTACCACAGGATCGCCTGCATCACCGGGCCCGAAGGAGTCTCCACCTCCGAGGAACGGCTCGCGGGCCACCGCGCGGCGTTGCGCGCCGCCCAGGGCGGTGCGGCCGCGGCCGACGACACCTACGTACGGCATGCCGACTTCCGGGTGGACGGCGGCCGCGCGGCGATGCGCGAACTGCTGGCGCTGCCCGAGCCGCCCGATGCCGTGTTCGTCGCCAACAACCTCATGACCATCGGCGTCTTGGACGCCCTCCGCGAGTCCGGCCGCACCCCACCCGACGTCGGTGTGCTCTCCTTCGGTGACGTTCCCTGGGCGTCGCTGGTACGGCCATCCCTCACCGCGGTCGAACTGCCCTCGTACGAGTTGGGGCGCACCGCCGCCGACCTCCTCCTCCAGCGCATGGACGGCAGCGTGTCGCCGGTCCAGACCGTGGTGCTGCGCACAAAGCTGCAGGTCCGGGAGAGCACAGCCGGACCATCCCGGCCGTGACGGACCACCCCGGCCGTGACGGACCCTGCCCGGCCCTGACAGCCGGGCACCACGTACCGCACAACAAACAAAGTGGCGCCCCACCGGCCATTCGGCCCGTGCGGCGCCACGTCACCTCACAGCGCTCACTTCAACCCCGACGTCTTGATCGACTCCACAATCTGCCGCTGGAAGATGAAGAACAGCACCAGCATGGGCAGTGCGGCCACCGTCGCCGCCGCCAGGATGTAGTTCCAGTTGGACGTGTACTGCGTCTGGAACGACGAGATACCGAGCTGAACCACCGTCAGGTCCTGATCGCTCGTGGCGACCAACGGCCAGACGAACGCGTTCCAGTTGGCGAGGAAGAAGAAGATCGCCAGGGCCGAAAGGATCGGCCGGGACATCGGCAGGACGATGTTCCAGTAGACCCGCCAGTGGCCGCAGCCATCGATGACCGCCGCCTCCTCCAGCTCCTTCGGCAACCCCAGGTAGAACTGGCGCAGCAAGAAGATGCCGAACGCGTTGAAGATCGCCGGGATGATCAGCCCGGCATAGCTGTCCAGCAGCCCCAGTTCGCGGGCGACCAGGAACAGCGGGATCAGCACCACCGGCGCGGTGACCAGCAGCGTCGCGAAGATGGCGCCGAAGAGCTTCGCGCGCCCCGGGAAACGCAGCCGCGCCAGCGCGTAGGCGGCCATCGAGTGGAAGAACAGCGCCGCCACGGTGATCACCGTGGAGATGAAGAAGCTGTTCCACAGATAGCGGCCGAACGGCACCTCGGTGAAGACGTAGACGAAGTTCTGGAAGGTGAAGTCCTGCGGGATCAGCCGTCCGTCGGTGACGGTGGCCCGCGTCTTGAACGACGACGTGACCATCCACAACACGGGAAAGAGGCTGATCAGCGACAGGACGACGGCCAGGGCCGTCAGTCCGGCGCGCGAGGAGGGCAGCCGACGCCGACCGGTCGTGGTGGCCGTGGTGTGGGCCCGGGTCGTCAGGGCGTCACTCGCCATCGTCGAACCTCCCGCCTCTCGTGAACCTGAAGAGCACCGCAGAGACGAGCACCATGATCAGCACCAGGAACGAGCCCATGGCCGACGCATAGCCGTACTCCCCGAATCCGAACGCCTGCTGGTAGATGTAGAAGATGGCGAGCGACGTGCCGTTGGCAGGGCCGCCGTTGGTCAGGACGAAGATCAGGTCGAGGCCGCCGGTGATGGCGGCGACGGTCGACATCAGCAGGACGAAGAAGCTGGTGGGGCGCAGCAGCGGCCAGGTGATGGTGCGGAATGTGGTCCATGGCCCCGCGCCGTCCAGCTTCGCGGCCTCGTAGAACTCCTGGGGGATCTCCTGGAGCCCGGCGAGGAAAATGATCATGTAGTAGCCCATCATCACCCACACCATGACGGCGATGACACAGCCGAGGGCGAGGGACGGACTGCCGAGCCAGGACTCACCGTCGAAACCGGCGGCGCGCATGGCCCGGTTGACCACCCCGGTCTGCTCGTCGAGCAGGAACTTCCACAGCACGCCGACCACCACCAGGCTGATGACGTACGGCATGAAGAGCATCGTGCGGTAGACGCCGACCCCGGGCAGCTTCTGCTTCACCAGCAGACCAAGACCCAGACTCACACAGAACAGCAGGGGGACGAGGAACACCACATACAGCCCCGTGATCTCCATCGAGTCCCAGAACAGCGGGTCGTTCACCATCCGCCGGTAGTTGCCGAGCCCGATCCACTCATAGCTGCCGAAGCCGCTGACCTGGAAGAAGCTCAGCCCGATGGACAGCACCATCGGGATCGCGACGAACACCAGCAGCCCGAGCACATCGGGCGCGAGGAACAGCCCGGCGGCCAGCCACTCGCGGTGCTCGCGGCTCAGCCTCGGCCGGCGGCCGGGCGTGGCGGGCGACTGCGCCGGGGCGACGGTGGCCCGGTGGCGGCGCTCCTGCGCGGCGACACTGCTCATATCAGGCTCGCCCCCTGGTAGCTCTTGGTGTAGGCCGCGATGGACCGGGCGGCTCTCTCGGCCTCGCCGGCCACACCGTGGCCGGCGAGCATGGTGCCCTGGATGGCGTCGGAGATCGCCTTGTAGACGACCGGGGGATAGCGCGGTTCACCACGGCCACCCGGGAAGATCTCGTCCTTGAACCGCTTCATGATCTCGGAGTCGTAGCCGCCCTTGGCGGAGCCGCGGTCCAGGGCGCTGTCGCGGGGCGCCACATCGGACTTGGTGCCGACGCACCATTCGACCATCCGGTTGATGGAGTCGTCCTTCATGGAGCCCAGCGCCCAGACGCAGAACTCGGCCGCCGCCTCGGGGTCGCGGCCCTGGGCGTTGGCGCAGAAGGACCAGCCGCCCAGCGCGGTGACGTACCGGCCGCCCGGAGGCGTGGGCAGCTTGAAGACGCCGTACCGGTACGTGGGCGCGAACGCCTTGAAGCTGGAGACGTTCCAGATGCCCTGCTGCCACATGGCGACGTTGCCGCCCTTGAAACCGCCGACCACGTCCCCGGCGGCGGGCATGGTGCGCGGCGCGATGCCGTGGCGCACCGCGTCCTGCCAGAGCCCCAGGGCCTGCCGGGTGGCCTTGGAGTCGAAGGCCACATCGCCGCGTTCGTCCAGGACCTCGCCGCCGCCCTGCCACATCCACGGGTACCAGGTGAAGTTCTGGTAGTAGCCCGGGCCGGTCTCGAAGACCAGCCCGGCCCGGGTCCTCGTGCGCAGCTTGTCGCCGATGTCGAGCATCTGGTCCCAGGTGGTGGGGATGTCGGCTTCCGACAGACCGGCCTTCTCCCAGACGTCCTGGGCGTAGAACATGGCCAGCGGCTCGATCTCCATGGGGAGGGCGTAGACCTTGCCGTCCACCATGCGGCTGTCCAGCGCGGAGCCGAAGTCGTCGATGGCCGCCTTCTCCATGTGCGGTGTGAGGTCGGCCAGGACGCCGCCGTTGTAGTACCGCAGGAAGTCGCCGGGGGAGAGCAGGAAGATGTCCGGGCCCTCGCCGGTGGCGAAGGCGGACGGCAGCTTGAATCCGTTGAGATAGGTGGGTTGCGGCAGATAGACCAGGTCGATCCGCGCCTTGTGGGTGGCGTTCCACCGGTCGACCATGTCGACGAACCACTTGGCCTGTGCGTTGACGGCGGGGTCCGGCGAGCGCTGGGGCCCGTAGAAGTTCCAGAACTGGAGGTTGCCCCCCTTCGCCCGGGCCGTGCCGCAACCGGTGAGCAGGGCCGGGGCCGCCACGGCCGACCCCGCGCCCGCCACCGTGGTGAGGAAACGGCGGCGTGAGGTGCCGGGGGAGGTGGCCGGGCGCCCGGCTTCGGTGCCGTGCTGGAGCATGCGTGCGCTCCTGTCGGAGTGGGATGGGGCTGGGATGTGCGGGTGGGGGGTGGGTGCTGGGACGTACGGATCCGGGGGCGGGCGGGCCCCTCAGCCGACTTCCCCTCAGTCGACTTCGAGCGTGAGCAGGTCCGGCGCGGCCGGACGGGACGCGGACGACGGGGCATCCAGGTAGAACAGCGAGGTGCTGGCGATGTCATCGCTGGTGTGCCGGTAGCGGTGCGGCAGCCCGTTGCCCTGCCCCGGGCCGATGCCGAGGCTCTGCACGGTGACGCGCAGGTCCTCGGAGAAGCGGATGGGGTCAAGGACGTGCCAGCGATACATCCCGAACCGCTGCTGGCTGTTGTACAGCCCGTCCGGGCGCAGGACCTGGTTCAGGCCCAGATACGGGGTGGTGTAGGCGGTGTAGCCCTGGCCGGGGACGTCGAAGTTCCACGCGCCGCCGAAGTAGTCCTCGGTGCCGGTGCCGCAGAGCGTGGGGAACTCGTCGTCACCGTCGAGGTAGAACTTCAGCTCACCCTCGCCCCACCAGCCCGGGCTGTTGACGCCCCAGGCCAGATAGGTGCCGACATAGCCGCCGGCGCCGGTGACCGTGTCGAGCAGGGTGTGCACCTCGCCGTACGGCACCGGATGGCTGCGGCGCCACTGGGCGTGGAACCAGAGGGCGTCGTCCCCGACCTCGTCCAGCTCGTAGTCCACCTGGTAGTAGAGCGTGACCTTCTCGGCGGTCAGGTTCTCCAGGGTGATCCGTGCCCTGCGGTGGAACGGCATCGGCCAGTACGCGTTGAAGCCGCCGTTGGGGTTCACGGCGATGGGCACGGACGAGACCTGGCTGAAGGTGTTCCAGCCGTTGCAGAAGAAGTCACCGAGCGGGACCTCGACGGCCGGATCCTCCTCGCCCTCCCAGTACATCCGCAGCAGGGTGCCCCGCCAGGCCCGGTGCGGGTCGGTGGTGCACCACAGGTGGCGGATGGTGCCGGGACCCTTGATGTCGGCGAGCACCGCCGTCGTGCCGGGGGCGATGTCGATGCTGGGGGAGATCTTCCAGCCCGGCCCCAGCCTGCTCGCCGCCACCGCTCCGGTGCCCTCCGTGGCGCGGCCGCCACCCGACTTGGCGCCGGTGATGTTCTCGGCGCTGATGGAACGGCTCACGGCACGTGTCCTGCGCGAGATGCCGTCGAGTCCAAAGGTCGTCATCGTGTCTTGCCCTCATGGGTGGGGTACGGGGCGCGCGCCGACGGGTCCGGAAGAGGCGCCGTGGCGCGCGGAAAACGGCGTCACCGGCGGTGCGGCGCAGCACGTCTGAAATCCATTTCACCGCAACGTAGAGCGGCCTCCAGGGGGTGTCAAGGGGTGAGACGTACGGCCGAAGGCGGGATGCCGACGCGCGCTGCTGATATGGCTTTTCGCAGGGCAAAGGCCGTTCGTGCGGACTCCCTTGACGTTGAAATCGTTTTCTGTCAGCGTGCTCGCCATGCCTCGCAACGCAGTCATCGGAGTGGACATCGGCACCTCGAGCAGCAAGGGCGTCCTCGTCGGTCTCGATGGCGCACTGATCCGCTCGGCCACCCGGGAGCACACGCCCGCGAGACCGGGCCCCGGCCGCTTCGAGATGGACGCCTCCGTCTGGTGGCGCGAGTTCACCGAACTCTCCCGGGAGCTGACCACCGCGGAGGACACCACCGTGGTCGCCGTCGGGGTCAGTGGCATGGGACCCTGCGTCCTGCTGACCGATGAGCACGACGCCCCGCTGCGCCCCGCCGTGCTCTACGGTGTGGACACCCGCTCGGTCCAGCAGATCCAGCGCATCGAGGCGCGACTCGGCGCCGACGAGATCATCCGCCGCGGCGGCTCCGCCCTGACCACCCAGGCCGCCGGACCGAAGATCGCGTGGATCGCCGAGGAGGAGCCCGAGCTCTACGCGCGGGCCGAGCGCCTGTACATGCCCAGTTCCTGGCTGGTCAGGAAGCTCACCGGGAACTACGTCCTGGACCACCACTCGGCCAGCCAGTGCACCCCGCTGTACGACACGCTCGCCTGCGCGTGGTACGCCCCCTGGGCCGCCGAGGTCGCCCCCGGGATCGAGCTGCCGCCGCTGCGCTGGCCCGGCGAGACGGCCGGCGCCCTCACCCCCGAGGCCGCCACGGCGACCGGTCTGCCCGCCGGAATCCCCGTCACCACCGGCACCATCGACGCCTGGGCCGAGGCACTGAGCGTCGGCGCGCAGAACATCGGCGATCTGATGCTGATGTACGGCACCACCATGTTCCTCATCCACACCGTGCCCAAGCCGCTGACCAGCCCGTCCCTGTGGGGCACGGTCGGGGCCCTGCCCGGGACCCGGAACCTCGCCGGTGGCATGGCCACCTCCGGTGCGGTCGCCAACTGGCTGAAGGATCTGTTCGCCGACGGTGACCACGCCGAACTCACCGCGCTGGCCGCCGAGTCGGGCGTCGGCGCCAACGGCCTGCTGATGCTCCCGTACTTCTCCGGCGAGCGCACCCCGATCATGGACCCGGACGCCCGCGGGGTGATCGCCGGGCTGACCCTGTCCCACACCCGCGGCGACCTCTACCGGGCCGCGCTCGAGGCCACCGGGTTCGCCATCCGCCAGAACATCGAGGTCATCGAGGCGGTCGGCGGCGACATCCGCCGTGTGGTCGCCGTCGGAGGCGGCACCCAGGGCTCGCTGTGGACACAGATCGTCTCCGACATCACCGGCCGCCCACAGGAGCTGCGCACCATCACCATCGGCGCCGGTTACGGCGACGCTCTGCTGGCCGCCCAGCTCGTCGGGGACGCCTCGATCGACGACTGGAACCCGGTGCGCGAGACAGTAACGCCGCGCGCCGCACACACCGGGCGTTACGACGAGCTGTACGCCCTCTACCGGCGGCTGTACCCGGACACGGCCGCGACCGTCCACGCGCTGGCCGCGCTGCAGGAGCGCTGAGCGCCCTCAGGCCCTGGCCTCCAGTGCCACGCGCCCGCAGCCGCCACCCGCAGCCGCCACCGCGCCCCCGGCGTTCCCACTGCCTCAGCGCCCCGGCGCCACCCGCGCCCGCAGCCGCCCCCAGCACCCTCAGTGCCCCAGCACCCCCAGCGCCACTCGCGCACCCCTCAACGCACCATCGACGCACCCTCAACGGAGACCGCATGACCGCGTACACCCTGCCCGAGCTCCACCGGCCGCCCGCCGCCGAGCCGGCCACCGTCTACACCGTGGCCAGCGGCGACCTGCGCCCCGCCGCCAACGTCACCTGCTGGCCCACCCAGGAGAAGCTGGAGAGCGACCTCGCCGCGGCCCTCACGGACCTCGGCCGGAAGGTCCGCCGCGGCCACGCCGTGGACGGGGCCAAGGGGCACGGGTTCATCGACAGCCAGCGCGCCGGTATCGAGGTCTTCAAGCACATACCCAAGGACGCCCCGCTCATCGTCGTCGAGGCGGTCTGGCAGTACAGCCACCACGTCCTCGCCGGTCTGCGCGACCACCAGGGGCCGATCCTGGTGGTGGCCAACTGGAGTGGCGAATTCCCCGGGCTGGTCGGCCTGCTGAACCTCGCCGGCAGCCTCACCAAGGCGGGGCGCGACTACTCGGTGCTGTGGAGCGCCGACTTCACCGACGAGTGGGCGCGCGCGTCATTGCGCACCTGGCTGGAGACCGGCACGCTCACCCACGACACCAGCCACGTCCGGCCCCTGCCGCCCCTGCCGGGCGCGGACCCCGAGACCGCCCTGGGCGTGGCCCTCGCCCGGCAGTTGCGCGAGGAGAAAGCGATCATCGGCGTCTTCGACGAGGGCTGCATGGGCATGTACAACGCCATCATCGACGACGAGTTCCTCAACCCGCTCGGCATCTACAAGGAGCGCCTGTCGCAGAGCGCCCTGGTGGCCGAGATGAAGAACGTGTCGGACGAGGAGGCCCAGGAGGTCCGCGGCTGGCTCGACCGGGCCGGGATGACCTTCCACACCGGCACCGACGAGGCCACCGAACTCACCGACGCCCAGCTGCTCAGCCAGTTCAAGATGTACATCGCCGCGGTGCGCATCGCCGACGACTTCGGGCTCGACGCGGTCGGCATCCAGTACCAGCAGGGCCTGAAGGACACCGTCCCGGCGAGCGACCTCGCCGAGGGTCTGCTCAACAACGTCCAGCGCCCGCCGGTACGGAGCCGCGACGGTGCCCGCGAGCTCTACCCCGGCGCGCCGTTGCCGCACTTCAACGAGGTGGATGAGGGTGTCGCCGTGGACTCCCTGGTCACCAACCGCATCTGGACGGCGATGGGCCTCGACCCGGCCACCACACTGCACGACATCCGCTGGGGCGAGGAGTACGACGGCCGGTTCGTCTGGGTCTTCGAGATCTCCGGCTCGGTGCCCGCCTCCCACAACGGCGGCTACGACAAGTCGTACAGCATGCGTCAGCCCCCGATGTTCTTCCCGCTCGGTGGCGGCACCCTCAGCGGTGTCTCCAAGCCGGGCGAGATCGTCTGGTCGCGGGTGTTCCTGATGGACGGCAGGCTGCACGTGGACCTCGGCCGCGCCACGTCGGTGGAGCTGCCCGAGGAGGAGACCCGGCGCCGGCTCGACGCCACCAACCACCAGTGGCCGATCATGCACGCGGTCCTGCACGGCGTCACCCGTGACCAGTTCATGGCCCGCCACCGCGCCAACCACCTCAACGTGGCCTACGCACCCGACGCGGCGACCGCCGACAAGGCGCTGCGCGCCAAGGCCGCGCTCTTCGCCGAGCTGGGCGTCGAGGTGCATCTGTGCGGAGACGTGGGGGTCCAGCCGCAGCCGCAGCCATAGCCGTAGAAGCGAACGATTCCGAGGAGTCGCACATGGCAGCTTCATCACCACCCGGCCCCGCCGGAACGGCCGGTGGGGAGCCCGCCGGAACCGCCGGTGGCCCCGGCCGCCGTCTGGTGCTCGCCGCCGGTCTGGGCCTGGCCACGGCGGCGGCCGGGCTGACGGCGGGGACGCCGCGGGCGAGCGCCGCCACCACCGCCATCACCGGCACGAAGGTCAGAAACCTCACCGGCCCGGCCGAGACGGGACAGTTCGCCGCGCCCTGGACCGACCTGGGCATCCCCGTCCGCTGTCCCGACGGCACGATGCTCTTCGTCTGCGGCGACACCTTCGACGGAGGCGGCGTGGGCGGCCCCAACTGGCGGGCCCCGGTGGGCCTGCGGGCACGCCACCCCGATCTGAACGCCCTCGTCATCGACGACAGCGTGGGCGGTTCGCAGGCCGTGGGGCTGGTCCCGGAGAACCACGAGAACAACACGACCGCCATACCGTCGGACGTCTTCACCGTCGGCAACACGATGTACATGCACCTGATGCGGGGTGTCCTGTACCGGACCCACCACTCCGACTTCTGGCGCTCGACGGACAACGGCCAGACGTGGCAGTACCTGTGCCAGTGGCCCGGGGATCAGTACGGCGGCCAGTTCCAGCAGAAGACGTACGCGGTCGCGGACGACGGCTACTGCTACGTGCTGTCGAGCGTGTTCAACCGGGACGTGCCCTCGGACCTCCTGCTGCACCGCGTCCCGCAGGACCGGTTGGGCGACCCGGCGGCGTACCAGCCGTGGGGCTACGCGAACGGCGCCTGGGCCTGGGGCAACTACCCGACCACCATCACCGCCCGGCGCCGGTTCGGTGAGATCTGCTTCCGTGCGATGGGCGGCAAGTATGCCCTGACCTGGCTGAACATGGAGCCCTTGGACATGCGCGCGCAGGTCTTCCCGCTGCCGACGAGCGATCTGTTCGCCACCCCCGAGCAGACCATCATCGTCCCCACCCCTCCGGGCAACGAGTCCGGCAACGCGGTGGCCAGCCCCTACGGCGGCTTCATCGTCCCGGGCTCGACCTTCGGCGACTTCCACATCGCCGTGAGCCAGTGGTACGACGACCAGAACTACCGGGTGATGCAGTACCGGATCAACGGCCTGGCCGCCTGAGCACGCCGCCACCGACACCCGCGAGGAGCACACCGTGCGACGATCCAGACTCCTGATCACCCTGGCGGCCGGGCTGGCCGTCGTGACGACGGCGACCGTCCCCGCCGTTCAAGCGGACAGCACGGGCGCCATCGGCCACGCCCGTGACACCGGGCGCAAAACCGCCACGGCCGCCCCCTCCGCCACGGCCGCGAACGCCCCGGAGAGCGACTACTTCTCCACCGTGGACATCGCCCCCGGCGCCACCATCGGCGCCCCCGCGATCGGCGACAACAAGGAGCACGGCGACCTGTGGCCGTCGTGCTGGTCGAACGACGACAACGTCTACGCCGCGTACGGCGACGGCGTGGGCTTCGGCGACACCTGGCAGGACATCGGCGTGGCCCGGATCAGCGGCTCACCCGGCAACCTGGCCGGCGCCCAGCGGGCGTCGGGCGACGGCATCGGCCGGGTCTGGGGCGCTCCCCAGGACTACTACCGCAAGCCGACCGGCATGGTCTGTGTGAACGGCGACCTGTATCTCGCCGTGCAGGACCTCAAGAAGGGCACGCTGGACAACGCGCCCAGCGCGACGATCGTGAAGTCCACCGACAAGGGCGCCACCTGGACATCGGACAAGGCCAAGCCGATGTTCTCGGACCAGAAGTTCACCACGGTCATGTTCCTGGACTACGGCAAGGACAACACCAACAGCCCGGACGGATACGTCTACGCCTACGGCCTGGACTACAACTGGCGCGACACCTTCGACCCCGACCCGGACCCCACCGACCTCTATCTGGCCCGGGTGCCCGCCACGTCCATCATGGACCGCTCCACCTGGCAGTTCTACGCCGGTGACAGCGGCGGCACCCCGCAGTGGTCCTCCAGCGTCGACCAACGGGTGTCGGTCCTCCACGACGACCACCGCGTCTACCAGAACGTGGGAACCGCGGGCCGGGTCAAGGACCTCAGCGTGATCAGCCAGGGCGGTGTGGTCTACAACAAGGCGCTGAAGCGCTACATCTACACGTCCTGGACGGAGTACACCTACGAGTTCTACGAGGCGCCCACCCCCTGGGGTCCGTGGAAGCACTTCACCCCCAAGGACTTCGGCGGCTACCCCTGGACCCACACCAAGCACGGCGGCTACGCCACCACCATCCCGTCGAAGTACATCACCGCGGACGGCAAGTCGATGTGGCTCCAGTCCAACGTCTGCCCCTGCGGTGGCGGTTACCCGGCCGGCGACTTCTGGGCGTACACCTTCTCACTGCGCAAGATGTCCCTCACCCCCTCCGTCCCCACCACCCCGGACAACACCCCGGACGCCTCCCGCAACCTCGCCCGCGAACCCGGCACCGTGCCCATCGAACGCGCCACGCACTTCGGCCGCGCGATCTACAACGACGGCGACACGACCCAGAGCGAGGACGACTGGAACGACGAACGCAAGCCGACCGGCTGGTGGGGCTACACCTGGCCACGTGCGTACCGCCTCAACCAGGTGGCCTACACCACCGGCACCATGTTCGGCGACGGCGGCTGGTTCAGCGGCCCACCCAAGATCCAGGTCCGCCGCAACGGCACCTGGACCGACGTCACCGGCCAACGCGTGACACCGTCCTACCCGACCTCCTCGGCCGCCGGCACCAACAAGACCTACGTCTTCGACTTCGACACCACAACCGGTGACGGCGTCCGCGTCATCGGTGGCACCGGCGGAACACAGACCTTCACCTCCATCGCCGAACTCGCGGCCCACTACCGCTGAAAGTCTCAACAAGAGAAGTCACTTCGGCCATGGTGGTCTGTCCGTCATGGTCGTGGAGATCGGTACGGACGTCGGCGGTTCCGCGCTCTTCGCGGGTTACGCATGGACCGCGCCGAGCCACGGCGTCATGGACCAGCAGAATCCGTATGGGGACACCGCGCTCAACGTGGACAACGACCGGTTCGTCGACGAGACGCTGGGGGACCACCTCACGGCCATGGCGTTGCTGGAGCAGCCCGAAGGCCGGGGCCTCCTCATCGCCGACGCCCGGGTGTTCCGTGACTGGGTCGTCGGCAGTTACGTCGAGGGCGCGGTCGCCGTGGACAAGTTCGCCCTGGCCGGCAAGCGGGGCGGCCGGGTGGGACTCGGCGAAGACCCCGACGAACTGGCCTACCTCCCGGAGGAGTGGGGGTATCGGGGCGACGCCGTGCGCGACGCGGTCAAGCTGTTCAACGAACACGCCACGGCGGGGCTGGAGCCCGCGCCCGGCCGGAAGCTGCCCGCGTACTGCGCGGGGACGGCGAACCGCTGCCCGGACTCCTCGCGGCCGGGGCGGACACCGGTGGCCTGTGGCACCGCGCCTACGCCGGCGGCATAGCCTCGGCCCAGGTGTTCGGACTGACCGCCGCGGATACCGCCACCGCGGCCGCGTCACCCGCGACGGACTGAGCACGCGCCGGGCCGGCGCCCGGCTCGTCCGCCACGACGGGTGGTGTCCCGTCGGCGTGCCGTCCGGCCGCGTCCCGTCAGCGCGCCGTCCAGCCGCCGTCCACGTACAGCTCGGAGCCGGTCACGAAGCTCGCGTCCCGGGACGCGAGGAACGCGACGGCCCCCGCTACCTCTTCCGGACTGCCGAGCCGCCCCATGGGCGTGCCCTCGACCATCGCGGTGTGACGAGGGGTGCCCCGCCACAGTTCGCGCGAGAGCGGGGTCTCGATGAAACCGGGGTGGATCGAATTGACGCGGACGCCGCGCGTGGCCCAGTGCAGCGCGGCGTTCTTCGTCATCAGCCGGACCGCGCCCTTCGCCGCGTGGTACGAGAACTGGCTGCCGAAGCCGCCCACCGTGCCGAAGATCGACGCGATGTTGACGATCGAACCGCCGCCGGAGCGCTCGATCGCGGGTCCACCGTGCTTCATGCCGAGCCAGACACCGCCCTGGGTCACCGCGATGACCTTGTCCCATGACTCCTGGGTCTCCGTCTCCACGGTGCGCATCTCGGCGATCCCCGCGTTGTTGACGAGCACGGACAGGCCGCCCAGTGCGGAGACCACGCGCTCGACCGCGCCGCGCCACGCCTCCTCGTCGCTCACGTCCAGCGCCAGGCCCAGCGCCCGCGCTCCGTCGGCCGTCAGCTCCCGCGCCAGGTGGTCACAGCGGGTGGCATCCACGTCGGTCACCACCACCGTGGCGCCCTCGGCGGCCAGCCGTCGCGAGACGGCGGTTCCTATGCCGCCGGTCGCGCCGGTGACCAGGGCGATCTGTCCGGACAGTCGGTCTCGCACGGGCTCTCCTCCGTCTCGCGTGTCAGTGGTCACGGGAGCAGGTCCAGCCCCGAGCGCAGCAGCGCGGGCACCGCGGACCCGACCCGTTCGAATCCCGTTCCGACCGTCTGTCCCGCCGAAAAGCGGGCGTGGATGCCCTCCGCGATGACAGCGAGCTTGAAACAGCCCAGCGCCTGGTAATACGGCAGGGCACCGATGTCCCGTCCGGACTTCTCGGCGTATCGCTCGGCCAGTTCGCGGCCCGATGGAAACCCGGGGTTGGCCGTCGGCACGTGCCGCGCCCCGAGGACCGGTTCGCAGGTCCGGTCCCAGTACATGAGCAGCATCCCGAGGTCGGCGAGGGGATCGCCGAGCGTGGCCATCTCCCAGTCGACGACCGCGGCGATCCGCCCGAAGCCGCCGGGTGCCAGGATGACGTTGTCCAGGCGGTAGTCGCCGTGCACGATGGCCGGGGCGCCGCTCGCGGGCAGCGAGCGGGCCAGTGCGCCGTGCAGTTCGTCGAGGTCGGGCAGGTTCCGCGTGGCGACCTTGTCCCACTGTCCACGCCATCGCCGCACCTGGCGCTCCAGATAGCCGTCGGGCCGGCCGAAGTCGCCGAGCCCGACGGCGGCGGCGTCCACCGAGTGCAGCGTGACCAGGGCGTCCACCAGCGTGTCGGCGGCGCGCCGCGCGTCGTCGGGCGGGAGTGCGGCGGCCTCGTCGCCGTCGCGCAGCACCGCGCCCTCCACGAAGCCGACGACGCAGAACGGCGCTCCGATCACCTCCGGATCCGTACACGACAGCACGGCCCGGGCGACCGGCACCGCGGTGTCGGCGAGCGCCGCGACGACGCGGTATTCGCGGTCCATGTCGTGCGCGGTCGGTGTCAGCACCCCCAGTGGCGGTCGGCGCAGCACCCACCGGTGTGTCCCATCGGTCACCGCGTAGGTGAGATTGGAGCGCCCGCCCTGCAGGAGCGTGACCCCGAGCGGGCCCGCGCACTCGGGCACGTGGCGTTCGAAATAACGCTCCAGCGCGGCCACGTCGACTCCGGCCGGCGTCGTCCCGGAGAAGGTCACCGAGCGGCCCTCCGCTCCCGCGCCGCCCGCACCGCGCGCTTGGCGATGGCCCAGCGATGGGTCTCGGAAGGGCCGTCGTAGATACGGAACGGACGCACCTCCCGGTACAGCCGCGACAGCGGGGCGTCCCCTGAGATGCCGAGCGCACCGCAGATCTGGAGGGACCGGTCGACCACCCGGTGCACCGCCTCGGAGACGTATGTCTTGGCGATGGAGGTGTGCTGGGCGGCCGGGCGGCCCTGGTCCAGCTCCCAGCAGGCCCGCCACAGCACCGCCCGGCTGGTCTCGATGTCGATCTCGGAGTCGGCCAGCATCTGCTGCACCATGCCCAGTTCGGCCAGTGGCTTGCCGAAGGCCGAACGGTCCGCCGCGCGCTCCAGGGCGATGTCCTGCGCCCGCCGGGCCACTCCGAGCCAGCGCATGCAGTGGGTCATGCGCGCGGGCCCCAGGCGCACCTGGGCATGGGCGAAGCCCTGGTCCACCTCGCCCAGCACGGCCTCGTCCCCGACCTCGCAGCCTTCGAAGGCGACTTCGCTGTGGCCGCCGAAGAGGCCCCGGTCCAGAGTGTCGATATTCCGGACGATCTTCATGCCGGGGTTGTCGGCGGCGACGAGGAACATCGTCGCGCCGCCCGGGTCGCCGGGGCCGCCGCTGGTGCGGGCCATGCAGATGGCGAAGGCCGCCCCGTCGGCGCCGCTGATGAACCACTTGCGGCCGTCGATCCGCCAGCCGCCGTCGATCTTCGTCGCGGTCGTCGTGAGCGCACGCGGGTCGGAGCCGGCGCCCGGCGCCGGCTCGGTCATCGCGAAACACGAGCGCGTCTCACCGGCCGCCAGCGGGCGCAGATACCGTTCCTTCTGCTCCTTCGTGGCCACCACCTCGAGCAGGTGTGTATTGCCCTCGTCCGGAGCCGCGCAGTTGAGCGCGAGCGGCCCCAGCAGCGAGTACCCGGCCGCCTCGAACACCACCGCCTGCCCGCGCAGGTCCAGTCCGAGTCCGCCCCATTCGGCGTCGACATGCGGGGCGAACACCCCCGCCTCGCGGGCCGCGTCCTGAAGCCGGCGGCGCAGCGGCTCCGGCCCGGCATGGACATCGCCGTCACACGCCCGCTCCTCGGGTATCACCACTTCCCGTACGAACTCGGTGGTGCGCCGCGCGATCTCCGCGACTCTTTCCTCGATCTCGAACCCGATGGGCACGTTGCACTCCCGAACTCGGTACTGCCGACCAGTACGGCGACATGGCGCTCCGTCGTAGATGAGTAAACCGAATCGAATTCAGATCCTCAACCCGTGTCCACAGCCTTTGCCGTGCTCCCTGAGAAAACCCTGTTCAATGGCTAGCTGTACTGAGTTCAGTTCTGTACCGTCCCGGGCGTCGGCAGGGTACCGGACCGTGCCGCGGGAAAGGGAGCCGGATCATGAGCACCACACATCAGCCCGCCCCTCCGGGGGAGGAGTCGGCGTCGCACGATCCACGGATGGTGCGCCGCGCGATGCTCGCCGGGAGCATCGGCACACTGATCGAGTACTACGACTTCAGCGTCTACGGCTATCTCGCCGTGGCGATCGCTCCGCAGTTCTTCCCGGGCAACGATCCGACGGCCTCGATGCTGGCGGCGCTCGCGGTGTTCGCCACCGGCCTCGTGGTGCGGCCGATCGGCGGTGTCTTCTTCGGATGGATCGGCGACCGATGGGGGCGTCGCAAGGCGCTGGTCTCCTCGGTGCTGTGCATGGGGGTGGCCAGCAGCGTCACGGGGCTGCTGCCGACCTACGGCCAGATCGGTGTGGTCGCCGCGGTGCTCCTGTTCCTCACCCGGCTGGTACAGGGCATCTCCTCAGGTGGCGAGTCGGTCGGCGCCTATACCTACATCTACGAGTCGGCGCCGCCCCGGCGCAGGGCCTTCCTCGGCGCCGTCACCCCCATCGGATCCAACCTAGGGTTCATGTTCGCGGCCGCGACGGCCGGCGCGATCTCCGCCCTCACCACCAAGGACCAGATGGCCGACTGGGGCTGGCGGCTGCCCTTCCTGATGGCCGTGCCGCTCACCCTCCTCTGTCTGTGGGCCCGGCTGCGGATCGAGGACACCCCGGAATTCAAGGAGGCCGCACGGCGCGCCGACATCCCCACGGCTCCGATCCGAGAGGTCCTGTCCACCCACCGTCCGGCGCTGCTCCAGTCCGTCGGCCTGGCCATGGCCCAGGGCGGCGCCATCTTCCTCGGGCTGACGTACATCGGCATCTACCTGACCACCAACCTGGGATACGACACCACGCTGGTGTACTGGCTGACCGCGGGTGTCGTGCTCGTCACCGTGCTGCTCATGGTGCCGGCCGGCTGGCTCGCCGCCCGGTTCGGCTGCCGTCGCGTCCTGATGGGCGGGCTGCTGGCCTTTCTGGTGACCGCCTACCCGGCGATGATGCTCATGGGCCGGCACAGCCTGGCCCTGGCCGGGCTGGCCTATGTGCTCCTGATGCTGGGCAGTGCGTTCGTGCAGGTCCCGGCGGCCAGCTTGTGGCCGCGTCTGTTCGAGCGCCGGGTCCGCTACACCGGCATGGCGATCGGGTACAACATCGGCACCGTCCTCGCGGGCGGTACGGCCCCGTACATCGCGGCCTTCCTGGTCGACCGGACCGGGAACCTGCTGTCCCCGGCGTTCTTCGTCATGCTGGTCTGTCTGATCGGGATCGGCACCCTGTTCACCGTCCGCAAGGACGTGTAGGAGGGGGCCGTCATGGTGACCACCGGCGGCCACCGAAGGACGTCAGTCCGCTGCCGCCCGGGGGTGGCCGCCATGGCCGATGGTCTGGCCGCCGTCGACGAGGAACTCCCCGCCCGTGGTGTAGGAGGCGTCGTCGCCGGCCAGGAAGAGCACCATGCGGGTGACCTCCTCGGGCTCCCCGATGCGGGCCACCGGCTGCTGTGCGAAGAGTTCGGGTGAGGCGCTCTCACCCATGGGCGTGCGGATGACTCCAGGGTGTACGGAGTTGACGCGTACCCCGCTGCCTGCCATGTCCAGTGCGGCGGCCTTGGTCATCCCGCGCACCCCCCACTTGCTCGCCACATAGCCGATGCCACCGGCGAAACCCGTCATACCGGCGGCCGAGGAGACGTTGACGACGGCACCGCGGCCGCGCTCGCGCATACCGGGGAGGACGGTGTGCATGCCGAGGAAGGCCCCCACCAGGTTGACGTCGAGGATCCGGCGGAAGTGCTCGGGCGACTGCTCCTCCACACCGCCGAAGTGCATGATGCCCGCGTTGTTGACCAGGACGTCCACCGGGCCGAAGGTGTCCTCGACCGCGCGGACCACCGACCGCCACCGCGCCTCGTCCGTGACGTCGAGGTGGTGGTAGCGCGCGTGGGGGAGCTCATCGGCCAGGGCCTCTCCCTCCTCGGTCAGGATGTCGCAGACGGCGACCCGGGCCCCTTCCGCGGCCAGTCCCCGTACATGCGCGGCACCCATGCCCCGGGCGCCGCCGGTGACGATCGCGACCTTTCCATCGAAGCGCATGCCGACTTCCCTTCCGTATCGATGAGCCGTCCGTGAGCCATCCGTGAGCCGTCCGTGAGCCATCCATCGGCCCGGGTCCTCGGGCCACCGCGCCTGTGATCAGTCCGGTACGAGCACGGTCCGGCCGCTGGCCCCGCCCCGGCGAAGCCGGTCGATGGCCTCCGGAGCGGCGGACAGCGGGAAGCGCTCCGTCTCGACGCGGAGCGCTCCCGAACGTGCCAGCGCGACGACCCCGGCCAGTTCGTGGCGGGTGCCCCAGAAGGGCAGTGAGAGCCGGAAGCCGGCGGGGAGGACACCCGGCTTGGACACCGTCAGGCTGCCGCCTCCGCTTCCGACGACGGCGAGCTCGCCACCGGGGCGCAGGACGCTGATCGCGAGTTCCAGCGTCTGCGCGGTGCCGACGAAGTCGAGCACGGCGTCAGCTCCCACGTCGCCGCTTCGCGCCCGCAGCGCGCGGGCGGTGTCCGGCCGCATCAGGGTGCCGAAATCCGCGCCGGAGCGGTCCGCGAGGGCCAGGGCGTCCTCCCGGACATCGACCGCCAGCACACGGCTCGCGGTGGTGGCGCGGAGGATCTGGACGGCCAGGTGGCCGAGCCCGCCGACTCCGATGACGACGGCGGTGGTGCCCTCGCCGAGTGCGGTCCTGAGCCCGGCCACGGCGTGGTAGGAGGTCAGGCCCGCGTCGGAGAGCGGGGCGGCCTGGTCGGCGGGCAGGTCGCCGATCGGCACCAGATGGCGGGCGGAGGCGACGAGCAGATACTCGGCCATTCCGCCGTCCCGGCCCAGTCCCGCCCCGTGCCAGGCGAGGGTGTCCCGCCGGTCGCAGTAGTTGTCGGAGCCCGCGGCGCAACGTGCGCAGGAGCCACAGCCCCACGGCCCGTAGACCACCACGCGCTCGCCGATCGCCACCCCGTCGGCGCCGGGTCCCAGGGCGGTGACCCGCCCCGCGACCTCATGGCCGAGGGTGAACGGGAGCCGGTAGGGAAGCGCCCCCGGAGCACAGTCGATCACATGCAGGTCGGAACGGCACAGCCCGGCCGCCTCGACGCGCACCAGTACCTCGGCGCCGTGGGGGACCGGCCGCTCGACCTCGGCCGGTGCCGGAGCCTCTCCCCAGGCCGTCAGTCGCAGTGCCCTCATTCTCACCGTCCTGGGTCTTGTCAGCACCGTGGCAGCCACGGTAACAGAGGTGAAGTCGGTTCAATAGATGGTCCGGGCAAGGGAAGGGAGTCGGCGTGAGGCGCGAAGACGTCCGCACAGGGAGGTTCGCCGGCCGGGTCGCGATGGTGACGGGAGCCGCCTCCGGCATCGGCGCGGCGGTCGCCCGGCAGCTGGCCGCGGAAGGGGCTCGGGCCGTCGTCCTGGCCGACGTGAACGGCGAGGGCGCCGCGGCGGTCGCCGAGGAGCTGCCCGCCGCCATGGGGATCGCACTCGACGTGACGGACGCGGCGGGCGTCGACGCCGCCTTCCAGGACGTACCGCGCCGGCACGGGCGGCTCGACGTCGTGGTGCACGCGGCGGGGGTCGACGATCCGGAGGCGAAGCGGCGCATCGCGGAAGCGACGGTCGAAGGGCGGCCGGTCGAGCTGACCGACACCCTCGACGACGCCTCCTGGCGGCGGGTCCTGAGTGTGAACCTGGACGGAACCTTCCATGTGCTGCGCGCCGCGGTGCGGGTCATGCGGCCCACCGGGGCCGGGGCGGTCGCGGTGATCGGATCGTCGTCGGCCTTCGACGCGCCCGTCGGCTATCCCCATTACGCGGCCTCCAAGGCGGGTGCGCACGCGCTGGCCCAGGCCGTGGCCAAGGAGGTCATCGCGTCCGGGATCCGTGTCAACGTGGTGGCGCCGGGGCCGACGGAGACGGGGATGGCGGCCCGCACCCCGGCGGCGCTGCGGGCGGGCTTCGCCGACCCGCGGGTGCGTCCGTACGCGACGCCCGAGGAGATATCCGAGATCGCCCTCTTTCTCGTGAGCGATGCCGCGGCGAACCTGGTCGGCGCGGTGCTGCTCGCCAACGGCGGCCGGTTCACCGCCTGAGCGGGTGTCCGGAGCGGCCCGTGGTGCGGGTCTTGCCTGCCCGGAGTTCGATGCCTACCGTCTTGAATTGAGTTCAGTTCTTATATTCTTCGCCCGTCGTACGAGCACGATGGAGATCCCATGCAGCGTCGCCGCCCCGAGATCGACCCCCAACTGCTGTCCGAAACGGATGAACAGCGACAGCTGCGCACCGTCCTGCGGGACCTCTACGCCGAGGCGAGTGGCGTCGAGGACGTGCGCAAACACCTGGCCACCCCGCGCGGATACGACGAGGCGCTCTGGGCGCGGCTCGCGGGCGAGATCGGGGTCCATGGACTGGCCGTTCCGGAGGAGTACGGAGGGTCGGGCTTCACCTTCGCCGAACTGGCCGTGGCCCTGGAGGAATCCGGGCGCGCCCTGTACTGCGCGCCGCTGCTGCCCACGGTGGTCCTGGCCGCCCACGCCCTGCTGTTCAGCGGTGACCGTACGGCGTGCGAGCGCTATCTGCCCCGGATCGCCGACGGCACGCTCACCGCCACCGTGGCCGGGTTCGGCCCCGACGAGCCCGGCGTCGCCGCGGAACGAGGGGGTGACGGCTGGGTGCTGCGCGGGCGGGCGGACTTCGTGCTCGACGGGGCCGGGGCGGATCTGATCCTGGTACGGGCCGGAACACCCGCCGGACCTCGGCTCTTCGCCTGTGAGCCCGCCCCCGGTACCTCCCTGCGGACTCCGCGCCGCGTCCTGGACGAGACGCGGCGCCAGGCACTGGTGGAGTTCCGGGGCGCCCCGGCCGCCGCCGTGGGTACGGCGGAGGAGGCCGAGAGCACGGTTTCGGCGACGCTGGACACCGGACGGGCCGCACTGGCGGCCGAACAGGTCGGCGGCGGCGGCCACGCGCTGGACGCCACGGTCGGATTCGTGGCGCAGCGCCACCAGTTCGGCCGCCCCATCGGATCCTTCCAGGCCATCAAGCACCGGCTGGCCGATGTGCTGGTGGCGCTGGAGGCGGCGCGCTCGGCGTCCGCGTACGCGACCGCCTGCGCCGCCGTCGCCTCGCCGCACCTGCCGGTGGCCGCCTGCGCCGCCGCCGTGGTCTGCTCCGAGACCTTCCGCCTGGCGACGGCCGAGTACGTCCAACTGCACGGCGGCATCGGCTTCACCTGGGAGCACCCGGCCCATCTGTATGTGCGCCGGGCAAGCGGTGCCGAGGTGCTGTTCGGCACGGCGGACCGGCACCGGGCCCGGCTCGCCGAACTCGTCGGCCTCGCCGCCCACGCCGCTGTCTGAACGGACACCGGGTCCGGCACGGCGGCCGACCCGCCGTGCCGGGCCACGGGCGAGCCGCCCAGTAGCCCGGCCCGGGGCCGGCGGCGAGGCCGCGGTGGCCGCCGCCGCGAGGGATCACGCGTCGTACACGTAGAACCCCCGGCCGCTCTTGCGGCCCAGATGACCCGCGGCGACCATGCGCTGCAGCAGCGGGGGAGCGGCGTACAGCGGTTCCTTGAACTCCTCGTACATCGACTCGGCGACGGCCTTGGCCGTGTCCAGGCCGATCAGGTCGAGCAGCCGCAGCGGACCCATCGGGTGGGCGCAGCCGAGTTCCATGCCGCTGTCGATGTCCTCGGCGCGCGCCGTTCCGGACTCGACCATGCGGACCGCGGAGAGCAGGTACGGCACCAGCAGGGCGTTGACCACGAAGCCCGATCGGTCGGGCGCCTGGATGACGGTCCTGCCCAGCTGTTCGGCGGCGAAGTCGCGGGCGCGGGTCAGGGTCTCGGCGCCGGTGGTGAGGGCGGGGATCACCTCGACCAGCTGCTGCACCGGTACGGGGTTGAAGAAGTGCAGCCCCACGACATGGGAGGCCCGGCCGGTGACCACGGCGAGGTCGACGACGGGGATCGAGGACGTGTTGGTGGCAAGGATGGCCTCCGGATCGCTGACCACCTTGTCCAGCTGACGGAAGACCTCCAGCTTCACCTCCCGGCTCTCGGCGACGGCCTCGATGACGAACTGCCGGTCGGCCAGCTCGCTCAGGTCGTGGGTGAAGGTGAGCCGGGCCAGGGCCTGGCCGCGGTCGGCCTCGGTGAGTTTGCCGCGCCGCAGCCCGCGGTCGAGGGACGCGGTGACGCGGTCGCGGCCGGCGGCGGCCAGCTCGGGGGTCGATTCGGCGACGGTCACATCGAGACCGCGCAGGGCGGCGACCTCGGCGATGCCGGAGCCCATGAGGCCGCAGCCGACGATGCCGAGACGGGAAATGCCGGGCATGAGGGTCCTTCCGTGGGGATCGGGACGGCAGAGGAGCCGGCGCGAAGTGCGCGGTCATCTTGAACCGAAGTAGGTATGCTCATCAAGAGCAGGACTGAATCAGATTCGATTGGCTCGGCCAGGGGGTTGACAGGGGCAGCATCGGGCTTCCAAAGTTGTAGTGAATTCAGTTCAGTTTCGAAGGGGCGAGGGATGGCAGTGGAAGACGAGATCCAGTTCGAGCGCGACGGTCACGTCGCCCGGGTGTGGCTCAACCGTCCGTGGAAGAAGAACTGCGTCACCGTGCCGATCCTGGACCGGCTCGACGAGATCATCACCGAGGTGGACGAGGACCCCGACCTCCGGGTCCTGGTGGTGCGCGGCCGTGGCGGCACCTTCTGCTCGGGCTTCGACCTCGACAGCCTGAAGGCCGACTACGTGGGCAAGTCGAACGCGATCGACGTCGCGGTGAAGTCGGCGAAGGTGTGCGATCGGCTGTACTCGATGAAGACCCCCTCGGTCGCGGTCCTGGAAGGCCATGTCACCGCCGGCGGCTTCGAGATCATGATCTCCTGCGACTTCGCCATCTCCGCCGACGACGCGAAGATCGGCGACTTCCACATCCGCCGTGCGCTCTTCGGCGGGGCCGGTCCGATCTACCGGGTGCCGCGCATGATCGGCATCCGTAAGACCAAGGAGTTGATGCTCACCGGCAAGCTGCTCTCCGGCGTCGAGGCCGCCGAGTTCGGGCTGATCAACAAGTCCGCTCCGGCCGACGAGCTGGACGCCACGGTCGAGGAATTCATCAGTCACCTCACCGACAAGAGCCCCTTCACCATGTGGCTCACGAAGATGACGATCGACCGCAGCCTGGACGCCGACACCCAGTCGCTGATGGTGATGGAGCACCTCGCCGTGGGCGTGGCGCTCAACTCCGAGGACGCGAACGAGGGCGTGTCCGCCTTCCTGGAGAAGCGCGAACCCAAGTGGCAGGGGCGCTGATCCGGATGACCACGGATCCGCGGAGCCAGGCCGCCCCCGGGCTCCAGGGCGCACGCTGCTCCGGCTGCTCGGTGACGGTCTACCCCGCGGACGACGCCTGCCCGCGCTGCGGAGGGCCGGCCGCTCCGGTGGCCCTCCCGGGCACCGGCACGTTGTGGACCTGGACGGTGCAGCGGTACGCCCCCAAGTCGCCGCCGTACCAGCCCCCGCCCGGAGGCTTCGTGCCGTTCGCCCTCGGTTACGTCGAGCTGGCGGAGGACGTGCGGGTGGCCGCCGTCCTCGACGTCGACGACCTCGACGAGGTCCGCATCGGCATGCCGCTCTCCGTGACCGCGGGTCCCGGGGTGCCCCGGGCCAGGCCCATGACCTCGGGTGAGGAGGACTCATGAGCAGTACCGATGTCCTGATCTGCGGCGCGGGGCGCACCCCGTTCGGCCGTTCGGAGGCGACCGGCCGGCAGCTGGCCGTCGCGGCCGTGAACGCCGCGCTGACGGACGCCGGAATCGAGTGGTCGCGGGTGCGGGCCGCGTTCGGCGGCAGCGACAGCGCGGGGCTCGCGGACACGCTGGTGGCCCAACTCGGCCTCACCGGACTGCCGTTCGTCAATGTCAAGAACGGCTGTGCCACCGGTGGCAGCGCGCTGGTCTCCGCCGTGAACGCGATCCGCTCCGGCATGGCGGACGTCGTCCTCGCCGTCGGCTTCGACAAACACCCGCGCGGCGCCTTCGACCCGAGGCCCGAGGACTGGGGCCTGGGAGCGGAGTACGGCAGCGACGGGCTGATGGTGACCACCCAGTTCTTCGGCATGAAGATCCAGCGCTATATGCACGACCACGGGATCACCCCGCGGACCCTCGCCCTGGTCGCCGAGAAGGCGTATCGCAATGGCGGCCTGACCCCCGAGGCATGGCGGCGCGAACCGCTGTCCGCCGAGGAGATCCTGGAGTCCGGCATGGTCAGCGATCCGCTGACCCGCTATATGTTCTGCTCGCCGGGAGCGGGCGCGGCGGCGCTGGTCCTCTGCTCGCCCGAGGCCGCCCGCGCGATGGACGGCACGCCGGTCACCCTGCGCTCGGCGGTCGTACGCACCCGGCGCTTCGGCTCGTTCGAGGTGTTCAGCCCGTGGATTCCCGGGGGCGAACTGACCAGCGTCAGCCGCGATGTCTCGGCCGCCGCCTTCGAGGAGGCGGGACTCGGCCCCGGCGATGTCGACGTCTGTCAGCTGCAGGACACCGAGAGCGGTGCCGAGGTCATGCACCTGGCCGAGTGCGGGTTCTGCGAGGACGGCGAGCAGGAGCGGCTGGTCGCCTCCGGTGCCACCGGGATCGGCGGAACGCTGCCGGTCAACACCGACGGCGGCTGCATCGCCAATGGCGAACCCATCGGCGCCTCGGGGCTGCGCCAGGTCTACGAAGTCGTCCAGCAGTTGCGCGGACGGGCCGGAGACCGGCAGGTCCCGGACCGTCCCAGGATCGGCTTCACCCATGTGTACGGCGCCCCCGGCGTGAGCGCCTGCACGGTCCTGTCCCGTTGAAACGTCCTGCTGGAAGTCCGTCGAAACGGCCGGCGGAACGGCCCGCCGATCGGAGGTGTCGGAGGTGGAGGAAGAGATGAGCGGCGTCCCGGAACCCGAGGAGTTCCGCGACCGGGCCCGGCGGTGGCTCGCCGGAGTCGCCCGGCCCCGCGCCGCCGACGGGGAGTGGGGCAGCGGCTCCGACTCCGTCGCCGTGTTCGACAACTGGACCGAGGAGCAGGAGCGCGAGCACACCGCCCGCGTCCAGGAGTGGGAACGCACCCGCTACGACCAGGGCTGGTCCGCGTTCAACTGGCCGCAGGAGTACGGAGGACGGGGGCTGCCCGCGTACTACGAGCAGCTCTACCGCGCCGAAGAGGCGGCCTTCGACGTACCCCACCGCCCCGAGATCTTCCCCGTGACACAGGCGCTCGTCGCCCCCGCGATCGGCCTGTGGGGCACCGAGGAGCAGAAGCGGCGCTGGCTCGTGCCCCTGCTGCGCACCGACGAACTGGCCTGCCAGCTGTTCTCGGAGACCGAGGCGGGCTCCGACCTCGCCGCGGTGCGCACCAAGGCCGTGCGTGACGGCGACGGTTGGGTGCTCACCGGGCACAAGGTGTGGACCTCCGGTGCCCGCGTCGCCACCTGGGGCGTCGCGGTGTGCCGCACCGATCCGGACGTCCGCAAGCACGCCGGTATCACCGTCTTCCTGGTGCGCATGGACGCGCCGGGCGTGACCGTACGGCCCATCCGGCAGATGACCGGTGGCACCAGCTTCAACGAGGTCTACCTCGACGGTGTGCGGGTGCCCGACACCGACCGGCTCGGGCCGGTCGGCGAGGGCTGGCGGGTCACGCTCAGCGTGCTGGCCGCCGAACGGCTCGACTCCGGCGGCCTCGGCCTGGACAACGCTGACCGGGCGCTGGACCTGGCCGGGCATCTGTCGCGCCCCCTCACCGGCGCCGAGCGGCAGCGCGCCGCCGACCTCCACATCCGCACCCTCGTCCAGCGGCTCATGGGACTGCGGGTGACCGCCGCGCTCGTCGCCGGGCGCGAGCCCGGCGCGGAGGCGTCGGTCGGCAAGCTGTACGCCACCGAGACCATGCGGCGCACCAGCGACCTGGTGTCCGAGCTGCTGGGGCCGAGCCTGGTGGCGGACACGGGGGAGTGGGGCACGTACGCCTGGACGGAGCACCTGCTGGGCGCGCCCGGCTACAGCATCGCGGGCGGTACCGACGAGATCCAGCGCACCATCCTCGCCGAACGCGTCCTCGGCCTGCCCAAGGAGCCCGTCCGATGAGCATGGCCACCGAGGTGCCGGAGCTGGCCGCCCGGGTCCGCGACCGGCTCGCCCGCCACCACCCGGGCGCGGCCATCGGCGAGTTGGCGGTGCTGCCGGGCGGCCACTCGGGGCTGACGTACGAGGTCGCTGCGGGTGACGCCCGGTACGTCGTCAAGGCCGTGCCGCCGGGGCAGCGGCCCGTCGGGCGCAACGACGTCCTGCGCCAGGCACGGGTGCTGGGCGCGCTGGCCGGGTCCGCGGTGCCGGTACCGGGCGTGGTGGCCGTCGACGAGGCGCAACCCGCGTGGTTCGCCATGGACTTCGCGGCCGGTGAGGCCGTCGAGCCGGTACTGGACGACCACGACGTGCCCGCCGCGACCGCCCGCGCCCGGATGCTGGACATCGCGTCCGTACTACGACGTCTGCACGGCACCGATGTGCACACACCCGGGCTCGACGCGCCCGCACCGCTCGACCCCTCCGGCGAGCTGGAGCGATGGAGCCGCACCCTGCGTGCCGTTCCCCCCGGACTGCGGCCCGGCGGGGAGGAGTTGCTGGTACGTCTCGCCGATGGCGTACCAAGCGGCCTCCCGCCGGTGCTGCTGCACGGGGACTTCCGGCTCGGCAATGTGCTGTGCGCGGACGAGCGGGCGGTGGCCGTCGTCGACTGGGAGATCTGGAGCGTCGGCGATCCCCGCATCGACCTGGGCTGGTTCCTGCTCTTCGCCGACCACCGCAACTTCCCCCAACTGGGACACGCCGTGCCCGGCCTGCCCGGCGAGGCGGAACTGCTGGACGCCTACGGCGACGGTGGCCCCGCGCTGCCCGCGATGGACTGGTTCCGGGCGCTCGGCCGCATGAAGATGGCCGCGATCATGGGCCACAACCTGCGGCGCCACCGCGAGGGCAAACACCACGACCCGGACCAGGAACGTCTGCCGCCCACCATCGCCGCGATGATCCGCACCGCACGCGACATCCTCGGCTGACCCGGCAGCGGTACGCCCCCACCGAACAGGAGCACTCGTGGATTTCGGACACTCGCCACGGGCGAGCGAACTCCAAGGCCGCATGCGGTCGTTCATGGACGAGCATGTCTTTCCCGCGGAAGCCACGTACGACCGGCAGCTGGCCGAGGCGGACGATCCGCACGCCCTGCCGCCGGTCATGGCGGAGCTAAAGGCGAAGGCGCGCGCCGAGGGCCTGTGGAACCTCTTCATGGCGCACGGCGACTGGGGCGCGGGGCTCAGCAACCTCGAATACGCGCCGCTCGCCGAGCTGGCGGGCCAGTCCATCATCGGCCCCGAGGTGTTCAACTGCTCGGCGCCCGACACCGGCAACATGGAGCTGCTCGCGCTGTACGGCACCCCCGAGCAGCGGGAACGCTGGCTGCGCCCCCTGCTCGACGCCCGGATCCGCTCATGCTTCGCGATGACCGAGCCGGAGGTCGCCAGCTCCGACGCGCGCAACATCCGTACCCGCATCACCCGCGACGGCGACAGCTACGTCGTCAACGGCCGCAAGTGGTACACCTCCGGGATCCTCGACCCCGACTGCGAGCTGATCATCCTGATGGGCAAGACCGATCCGGAGGCGCCCACCTACCGTCAGCAGTCGATGGTGCTCGTCCCCCGGAACACCCCGGGCGTCACGGTCCTGCGTGACCTGCCGATGTTCGGCTACACCGACCGGCTCGGACATGGCGATGTGCTCTTCGAGAACGTCCGCGTGCCGGTGGAGAACATCCTCGGCGGCGAGGGCGAGGGCTTCGCGCTCGCCCAGGGTCGGTTGGGTCCCGGGCGGATGCACTACGCGATGCGCGCCGTGGGCTTCGCCGAGCGCGCGCTGCGGCTGATGTGCGAGCGCGCCACCGAACGCACCGCGTTCGGCGGGCCCCTCGCCGACCGGGGAGTGGTCCGGGAGTGGATCGCCCGCAGCCGCATCGAGATCGAGCAGGTGCGTCTCCTCGTCCTCAAATCGGCCTGGCTGATGGACACCGTCGGCAACGCCGCCGCCCGCATGGAGGTGGCCGCCATCAAAGTGGCGGCCCTGGAGGTCGCGCACAAGGTGGTCGACCGGGCGGTGCAGGCGCACGGCGCGGCGGGGGTCAGCGACGACACCGTACTGGCCCGGCTGTACGCCATCACCCGGGCGCTGCGCATCGCCGACGGCCCCGACGAAGTCCATCTGCGGACGGTGGCCCGCCAGGAACTCGCGCAGTACAAGAAGAAGACCGACCCGACAACGGGGGAAGCATGAGCGCCAACGGCCTCGACGGCAAGGTGGCCGTCATCACGGGCGGATCCCGCGGCATCGGCCTCGGCATCGCCACCGCCTACCGGGCGGCCGGAGCGCATGTGGTGATCGCGGCCCGCAAACCGGCCGGACTCGCCGAGGCGCGCGAGGAGTTGCTGCGCGTCAAGGGCGACGGCGACGTGCACACGGTGGTGGCGAACGCCGGCGAACCGGAGCAGGCCGAGCGGTGCGTCGAGGAGACCATGTCCCGTTTCGGCCGGGTCGACGTCCTCGTCAACAACGCGGCGACCAACCCGTACCACGGCGATCTGCTCGGCCTGGACCTGCCGCGCGCGGAGAAGACCGTCCGCGTCAACCAGTACGGCATGATCGCCTGGACCCGGTGCGCCTGGCGGACCTGGATGGCCGAGCATGGGGGAGCGGTGGTCAACATCGCCTCCGTCGGCGGGCTCGTCGTCGATCCGCACATCGGCTACTACAACGCCACCAAGGCCGCCATGCTGCACATGACCCGTCAGCTCGCCTACGAACTCGGGCCGCGCGCCCGCGTCAACGCCATCGCCCCCGGGCTGATCAAGACCGAGCTGGCGCGGGCGGTGTGGGAGGCCCGCGAGCCGATCCTCACCGCCAAGCTGCCGCTGCGGCGCCTCGGCACGGTCGAGGACGTGGCACACGCGGCGCTGTTCCTGGCCACCGACGCCTCCTCCTGGATGACCGGCCAGACCCTGGTGCTCGACGGTGGCGCGACCGCCCTGCCGATCGGGGTGGAGGGATGACCGCGCCAGGACTCGCCGCTGCGGACGGAGGGACGACCGCGCCGCGGAACGTGCCCCGGCCCGCCACCGAGCTGTTCTCGCTCCGGGGCAGGACGGCCCTGGTCACCGGCGCCTCCGCGGGGCTCGGCGCACGCTTCGCGGCCGTCCTCGCACAGGCCGGGGCCACCGTGTTCGCCGCCGCCCGGCGGATCGAGAAGCTGAACGAACTCGCCGACTCCGACACCCGCATCCACCCGGTCGCCTGTGATGTCTCGCTCGCCGCCGACCGCGCGCGGCTGGCCGGAACGGCGCGGGCCGCCACCGGCCGCATCGACATCCTGGTCAACAACGCGGCCACATCAGGGGAGACCCGCGCCGAGGACGAATCCCCGGACGCCTTCGGCGATGTCCTCGGCGTCAACCTCACCGCCCCCTTCCACCTGGCGCGCCTGGTGGCGGAGGCGCCCGCCGTGGACGGCGATCCGCCCCGGAGCGTCATCAACGTCTCCTCCATCCTCGGCCTGGTCACCGCCGCCCCGCTGGGCGGCGCGAGCTACGCGGCGTCCAAGGCCGGGCTGATCGGGCTGACCCGGGAACTGGCCGGCCAGTGGGGCCCGAGCGGAACCCGCGTCAACGCGCTCGCCCCGGGCTGGTTCCGCACCGAGATGACCGCGGACCTCTTCGGCGACGAGCGCTCCAGCCGCTGGGTCGAGCGCAACACCCTGCTGCGGCGCGGCGGCGGGGCCCATGAACTCGACGGCGCGCTGCTGTTCCTCGCCTCGGACGCCTCCTCGTACTGCACCGGCCAGGTCCTGACCGTCGACGGCGGATGGACCGCCCGATGAGCGTCGGCATCGAGATCGACGACGGCCTCGCCCGTGTCACCCTGTGCCGGGGCGGGGCGGGCAACGCCATCGACCTGGACATGGCACGTGGACTGCTGCACGCGGCGCGGGTCTGCGCCACCGAGTCCGTGCGGGCCGTGCTGCTGACCGGCGAGGGGACGTCCTTCTGCGTCGGCGGCGATCTCGGCGAGTTCTCCCGGCTCTCCGGAGAGCCACTGGAGCGGCACCTCGTCGCGGTGACCGGCGCGCTCCACGACGCGCTGCGCACGTTCGCGGCGGGCGACGCACCCGTGGTGGCCGCCGTGCAGGGAGCCGTCGCCGGTGCGGGCATCGGCCTGGCCGCCTCCGCCGATGTGACCCTGGCCGCCGACGACGCCTCGTTCACCACCGCGTACACCCGGATCGGCTACTCACCGGACGCCGGGGTGAGCTGGTTCCTGCCCCGGCTCGTCGGCCCCAAGCGGGCCCTGGACCTGCTGCTGACCAACCGCCGTATCGCGGCGGCGGAAGCCGAGGCCATCGGACTGGTGAGCCGGGTCGTCGCCGCCGA
The DNA here is from genome assembly GCF_055597465.1 of Streptomyces yongxingensis. Lineage (NCBI taxonomy): Bacteria > Bacillati > Actinomycetota > Actinomycetes > Kitasatosporales > Streptomycetaceae > Streptomyces > Streptomyces yongxingensis. The sequence goes on along the minus strand of NZ_CM145717.1, from coordinate 2,120,017 downwards.
CCGGCTGGGCGCCGAGGCGCTGCGCACGGCCGAGGCGCTGCGCGACGGGCCCACCGCCGCCTTCGGCGCCACCCGCCGTCTCGTCGCCACCGGGCAGACCGCCGACCTCGGCACGCACCTGGACCGCGAGGCCCGTGCGATCGCCGCCGCGGCCGCCTCCGCCGAGGGCCGTGAGGGTGTCACCGCCTTCCTGGGCAAGCGGACGCCCGACTTCACACCCGCCGCCCCCAGCACCTGACTCCTCCCCGAAACCCCTGGAGCCCCACCGTGTCGGAAGCATTCATCGTCGGAGCCGTCCGCACCCCCGTCGGCCGCCGCAAGGGCGCGCTCAGCGGCGTCCACCCCGCCGACCTCGGCGCTCATGCGCTGCGCGCCCTGCTGGAGCGCACCGGGGCCGACCCGGGTGCCGTCGACGACGTGTACTTCGGCTGCGTCAGCCAGATCGGCGCGCAGACCGGCAACGTCGCCCGTACCGCATGGCTGTCGGCCGGGCTGCCCCAGCACGTCCCCGGCACCACCATCGACCGCCAGTGCGGCTCATCCCAGCAGGCCGTGCACTTCGCCGCCCAGGCGGTCGGCTCCGGGACCGCCGATCTGGTGGTCGCCGGCGGGGTTGAGGTGATGAGCCTGGTGCCCATCGCCAGTCCCATGTACGTCGGAGAACAGGCCGGTATGGGCAGCCCGTACGCGGGGGACGGCTGGCGCGAGCGCTTCGGGGACCAGGAGGTCTCCCAGTTCCGAGGGGCCGAGCTGATCGCCGACAAATGGGGCATCTCCCGCTCGGAGATGGAGGAGTTCGCGCTCACCAGTCACCAGCGGGCCCTCGCCGCCCAGGCCGACGGCGCCTTCGACGACGAGATCACCCCGGTCTTCGGGCTCACCGCCGACGAGGGGCCACGCGCCGACACCACCCTGGAGAAGATGGCGGGGTTGAAGACCCTCACCGAGGACGGTCGGCTGACCGCCGCCGTCTCCAGCCAGATCTCCGACGGCGCCGCCGCCCTGCTGATCGCCTCCGAGGAGGCGGTGCGCCGCCACGGCCTGACCCCGCTCGCGCGGGTGCACACCATGGCCGTCGTCGGCTCCGACCCGATCCACATGCTGACCGGTCCGATCCCCGCCACCGAGAAGGTCCTGGACAGGGCCGGGCTGGCGATCGGCGACATCGATCTGGTGGAGATCAACGAGGCGTTCGCCTCCGTCGTCCTCGCCTGGCAGAAGGAGATCGGCGCCGACCCGGAGCGGGTCAACGCCTTCGGCGGCGCCATCGCGCTCGGACATCCGCTCGGCGCCACCGGCGCCCGGCTCATGACCACGCTCGTCCACCAACTGCGCAGGACCGGCGGACGCTACGGCCTGCAGACGATGTGCGAGGGCGGCGGCATGGCGAACGCGACGGTATTGGAGCGCCTTTGAGCACGGCCCCTTCACGTCGATTGGCAACTGAGTTCAGCTTGGGGCTACTCTCGGGTACGGACAAGGTGGACTGCGGCCAGGAGACGAGGCATGGCGACGAGAATCGTTGAACCGGAAGCGGGACCGAGGTCCAAGCGTGCCGCCATCCTGGCGGCCGCCGTCGACTGCTTCGGCGAGACGGGGTTCGAGGCCACCAAGTGGTCCACCGTGGCCGAGCGGGTCGGCATCGGGCAGACGGCGCTGTACCACTACTTCGAGTCCAAGACGCACTGCCTGCTCACCATCATGCGGCTCGAGCTCCAGCGCTCCCACGACAAGTTCACGGAGGCGACCGAGGGCGTCGAGGAGCCGACAGAGGCGCTCCGGGCGGCCGTCCGCGCGGCCTACGACGTCTCGGACCACGAGGTCCTGCAGATGCGGATCCTCCACAATCACATGGACCTGCTCTCCGGCACGCGCAAGTCCAAGCGGGAGGAGGCCGAGCGCGTCGAGGCCCGCAAGCTGGTCCAGCTCGTCGAGCGGAACTGGACGAACCTGCTGGTAAAGGGCATGTCCATGGGGGCGTTCCCGCTCCGGGACGCGCAACTGCTGGGCTCGGGGGTGCTCGGCCTGATCGTCAGCGTCTGGCGGTGGTACCGGCCCTCGGGGCCGACGCCGCTGGCGGAGGTCAGTGAACTGATCGAGGGCGCCTGCGTGCGTATGGTCGCCACGTGATCCCCTGAACGGCCCCCTGTCGCTTCCGGCCCCCGGCGGATATCCGCCGGGGGCCGTTTCGCGTTCTACAGACCCTTGTCAGCCGTGTTTCCCCGGGATTAACATCCAACCTGAATTGAACTGAACTCAGGTTGATCTGGAGGCCGTGGCGGCTCCGGGTCCCCCGAGAGCGCTCGACCGCCAATCGAAAGGGCGCAGTCATGGCGTTGCGCACGTATATGGCCAGTATGGACAGCGACCATCCGGAACGGACGCTGGACCTGCTCGAACCCGACTTCCGATTCCTCATCGCCCTGCCGGGCAAGGAGGTCAGCGGCGAGTCCAAGGAGGACTTCGCCGCGTACATCGCCGGCCGGAATCCCAAGGAACGGTCGCATGAGATCCTGCGCCACAGCCGGGAGGGCGACCTCGAGACCGTGTACGGGGTGGTGACGGAGGGCGGGCGGTACACGGGCTCCTTCCTCTCGGCCGCGGTGATCTCGCCCGGCGGGCTCATCGCGCGCTACCAGTCCTTCTTCACCACCTCGTTCGAACTGGTCGACTGGGCGCGGCAGGGCGACGGGAGCCGGGCATGACGGACACCCCGGCCGCGGCCCCCTTCCTCACCGCGTGGTTCGAGATCCTCGACGGCGACGAGCCGTCCCGTATCCTCGACCTGATCAGCGATGACTTCTCGCTGTCCATCCTGTTCTCCACCGGGGACGGCAACGCCACCGACTTCGCCGGGGACCGCGCCGCTCTGGTGGACTACCTCGAACAGCGTGAGAAGGGCACCCGCACCCACCATCTGCTGTCGGCGACCACGCTCGGCCAGGACGAGCTCTTCCTGGGCGAGGTACGACGCGCGGGCGTCCCCGAGGCCAGCTTCGTCGCCGCCGGGCGGGTGAACGGCGAAGGCCGGCTGTGCCGCCTGCTGATCGGGCGCTCGTCCGAGGTCCGCTTCACCTGACCGGTACCGGACCCACCCACTACCGACATTCCCTCGACCCCGTGTGGAGTAGCACTGTCATGTACAACCTCGTCCTGCTGGCAGCCCGGCCTCCGGAGTGGACGCATGAACAATTCATCACGTGGTGGCGCGGCGACCACGCGGAGCTGACCTACCGCCTGCCCGGGCTGCGTGCCTGGCGCCACACCGAGATCGACGCCGCTCTGGAGCCGCGTTCCGAGGGCTGGGACGGGATCTCCGTGCTCGGCTTCGACTCCCCCGAGGATCTGAAGAAGGCCCTCGCGAGCCCCGAGTGGGCCGATGCCGTCGCCCAGGTCGGCGACATGAAGGGCCGCCGGATCGCGGTCATGGGGCACGAGGCGGAGATGTTCACCGCCTGAGCACTCCGGGCCGTTCGGTCCCGGTCCAGCGGCGGGTCAAGCACCGCGGCGTTCGATAAACGGAGTTCGGCACAGCGCAACGAGGGGCCAGATGCGACAGGTAGTGCGGGAGTTCCAGCAGCAGGCGGACGAAGCCGACTTCGTCGCCGTGATCGACGACACCGGCAGCCATACGGCCAGGGAGCTGCTCGAGGAGGCCGTACGGCTGGCCGAAGCGCTGTCCGCCGACGCGGCCGACGGATCGATCGGCACAGTCCTGGTCCAGGCGGACAACTCATGGCGCACCGTGGCCGCCACCCTCGCCGTGGGCCTGCGGGGCGGGGTTCTCGCGGTGGTCAATCGGCACACCACACCCGCCGAGTTCGCCGCCGCATGGGAGGACATCCGCCCGGACGCCGTCGTCGCCGAGCCCTCGGCGATGGACGAGTGGACGGTACGCACCCGGCTCCCCGGCCCGGCGCGCACGGTCCTCGACGGCTGGAGCTGCCGGTCCGCACCCCACCAGCGCGAGGTGGCGCGGTGGTCGGGCGGCGTCCTCATCGGCCTGACCTCCGGCTCGACCGGGCGGCCCAAGGGCGTCGTACAGTCCGAGCGGGCCCTGCGGTACGCCGCCACGAGCACCGTCGCCATCAACGGCCTGGCGCCGGGCGACGCCGTCGCCGCGATCGTGCCGCTGTCGTCCACCGCGGCGTACTGCTTCGGGGTCTATCTCTCCCTCCTGCTGCGCGGGCCGCTCGTCCTTACGGGTAAGTGGGACCGGGCGGTCGCCCTGCGGCGGATGGCCGACGCGGGCGTCCGCTGGACCATGTGCGTACCGACCATGGCGTTGCAGATGGGCGCCGAGGCGGCCGGATCCGGCATCCTCCGGGGCGTCCGGTCGATCACCGTGGGCGGCGGGCCCATGGACCGCGGCGCACTGGCCCGGGCCGAGCGGTCCCTGGGCACGAGGATCCTCCGCGTCTTCGGCATGTCCGAGTGCCTGGGCCACACCTCGCCGAGCCCCGACGACCCCGAGGAGATCCGGCTCGGCAGGGACGGCCGCCCCTTCCCGGGCACGGACGTGCGCGCGCTCACCCCCGACGGCCAGGTGGCCGGTCCGGGGGCGACCGGCCGGGCGCAGGTCCGCGGCCCCTCCCTCTTCCTCGGGTACGCCCGCGAGGGCAGGACCGAACCACCGGCGCTGACGGAGGACGGCTACCTGCCCACCGGCGATCTGCTGATGACCCACGAGGACGGCACCATCAGCGTGATGGGCCGCGAGAAGGACATCATCATCCGGGGCGGCCGCAACATCGACATCACCGAGATAGAGCGCGCGGTCGCCAGTCATCCGCGCGTGGCCAGGGCCTGTGTCACGCCGGTCCCCGACGATGTCCTCGGCGAACGCGTGGCGCTGCTCGTCGTCGCCGAGGACGGTGGCGGCGTCGAACTGGCCGAGGTGACCGGCCATTTGGAGAGCGTCGGGCTGTCCAAGACCAAGTGGCCCGAGTACGTCTACGACGTCGAGGAGCTGCCCCAGACGAAGGTCGGCAAGCTCGACCGGGGCGGGGCCCGGGACCTGGCCGTCAGGCTGCACACCCGCGAAGGAGGATCATGACAGCGCGGTTCGACCAGGCTCCATGGGCGGCGGCCGGAGTCCAGACCGTACAGCCCGGGGTGCACCGCGTGCCGCTGCCGCTGCCCAACGACGGCCTGCACGCCGTGAATGTCTACCTCCTGGAGGATCTGGACGACGACGGCGGTATCGTCATGATCGACGGGGGCTGGGCGATCCCCGAGGCGCGCAAGACGCTCGAGGAGGCCCTGGCCGCCATCGACCGTGACCCCGGCGACATCAGCCACATCCTGGTCACCCACATCCACCGCGACCACTACACCCAGGCGGTGGAGCTGCGCCGGTTGCTCGGCTCGCGCGTCTACCTCGGCGCGGGGGAGCGCCCGGGCCTGGAGATGCTCGACCGGCTGCGCAGCGACCAGCCCGTCGGATCGCTGCGGACCCTGCGCGCGGCGGGCGCCGGGGAACTCGCCGACCGCATCGAGGCGATGGACCACGGCGGCTACGACCCGGGTGTGTGGGAGGCCCCCGACCACTGGCTGCACGCCGGAGCCCTCCGCTTCGGCGACCGCGAGCTGCGGGTCGTGCCCACTCCCGGTCACACCAAGGGCCATGTGGTCTTCCTGGACGAACAACGGGGGCTGCTGTTCTCCGGGGACCACGTCCTGCCGCACATCACCCCGTCCATCGGCTTCGAGCTGGCCGAGCCGGGCGGCCACCCGCTCGCCGACTACCTGGACTCGCTGCGGCTGATGACCCGCTACGCCGACGCCCGCCTGCTGCCCGCCCACGGACCGGTCGCCGACTCCACCCATACCCGGGTCGCCGAACTGCTCGCCCACCACGACGACCGGCTGGCCGGGAGTCTGGCGGCGCTGGGCGAGGACACGCTCGACGCCCACGCGGTGGCGCGGAAGCTCGCATGGACGCGCCGGGCAGTGCCCTTCGGGGAGTTGAGCCCCTTCAACCAGATGCTCGCGGTCCATGAGACGGCCGCGCACCTGGATGTCCTCGTGCTGTGGGGGCGGGTGGCGGTGGCCCGCGCCGACGGTGTGCGGCAGTACACGCGCGTGCGATGACGACGCCGTACGTCTCCCGTATAGATCCGATGACCAGGGGGTGACGAGCGGCTAATCCCGGGCAGTTTGGCGTTCTCTCTCGACAGCCGGGTCGGAATTGCGTATCAATTCATCCGATCACTGAACTGAACCATCGAGAGAAGGAAAGGCCGCTTCATGCAGAGACCGGGCTTACCCACACGCGCCCTCGGCCTCCTGGCCGCGACCGCCGCTGCCCTCGGGGCCTTCCTGGCCACCGGAACCGAGTCCTACGCCGCCCAGTCCGCCGCCCAGCCCGCGACGCCCCCCGCCCCGCGCTCCTCCGTCGTCACCTGGGCCTCCAGCGCCTACCCGGCGGGAACCGCCGCCCAGGACCTGACCTACCGGTTCGTCGTCCACACCAGCGTCGGCGGCCGGGACCTGCGCATCCGGCTCTCCAACGCCTACGGCGACCAGCCGGTGACCTTCGGCCACGCCTACGCCGGTGTACGCGAGTCCGGGGCGGCGGTCGTGCCCGGCAGCAACGGACGGCTGACCTTCCGCGGCGCGTCGTCGGTGACCGTACCGGCGGGCGGCGTCGTGTACAGCGATCCGCTGCCGGGCCGCGTCCAGCCCCAGTCGGACCTCGCGATCAGCCTCTACGTGCGCGGTGCGGGCACCCTCGCGACCGGCCACAAGGGGGCCCGTGCGACCTCGTACGTCGCACCGGTCGGCGACCACGCCGCGGAAGAGGGCGCCGCCTCCTACTCCCAGCAGATCACCTCCTGGTACTACCTGGACGCCGCCGTCGTGCGACCCCGGCCCGGCACCGGCGCCGTCGTCGCCTTCGGCGACTCGATCACCGACGGCTCCGCCTCCACTCAGGACACCAACCGCCGCTGGCCGGACTTCCTCGCCCGACGGCTGCTGGCCGAGCCCCGCTCACGGCTCAAGGGCGTCGCCAACGAAGGCATCTCCGGCAACAAGATCCTCGCCGACGGCTCGGCCGAGAGCGCGCTGAAACGACTCGACCGGGATGTGCTCTCCCAGGCCGGTGTGCGCACGACGATCCTGCTGGAGGGCATCAACGACATCAAGGCCACGCCCGGCCCCACGGCCGACGACCTCATCGCCGGCTACCGGCAGATCATCGCCAGGTCCCACGCGCGTGGCGTGTGCGTGGTCGGGGCGACCGTCATGCCGTACGAGGGCTGGCGGGAGTACGAGGCCGTCGACGAGACGGTCCGCCAACAGGTCAACGCCTTCATCCGCACCAGCGGCGAGTTCGACGCGGTCGTCGATTTCGACAAGGCCGTCAGGGACCCCGCGGCGCCCACCCGGATGCTCCCCGCCTACGACGGCGGCGACCACCTCCACCCCAATGACACCGGTATGCGGGTCATGAGCGACGCCATCTCGCTCCGCGCCCTCAGCTGCGACCGCTGACCCCCTGACCTCGTCCACCCAGGCCCCCGGCCCGCGCCGGGGGCCCGGCACCTCCTTCGGCTGGTGGCTGGTCGGCCGGTGCTCGGCCCGCGGCCTTGCGGTACCGCCCCGGGGTGGTACCGAACTCCCGCTGGAAGGCGTGTGAGAGTGCGTACGGGCTGCCGTAGCCGACCCGGCCGGCGATGGAGGCCAGGGTGTCCGAAGTGTCCCGGAGCAGGGTGGCGGTGAGAATGATGCGCCACCACGTGAGGTACGCCATCGGAGGGCGCCCGACCAGGGTGGTGAACCGGCGCGCCAGAGTGGGGCGGGAGACGTTCACCTCCGCGGCCAGGCGCTCGGTGGTCCACGGGGCGGCCGGATCCGAGTGCAGCGCCCGTAGCGCGGCGGCCGTCACCGGGTCACCCAGGACGCGGGGCCAGGCTCCGCTGGTGGCCTCGGCCATCCAGGAGCGGATCATGTAGACGAGGAGCAGGTCGAGCAGGTTCGGCAGCGCGATGCAGGAGCCGGGCCGGCTCTCGTCCAGTTCACCGGCGAGCAGGTCGATCGCGGCGCGCAGCTCGAGGTGGCTGCCCACGCGGCTGGGAAGGTGGACGACCTGGGGCATCTCCGCGAGAAGCGGGTGGATGCGGCTGCAGTCGAGCCGGTACTGGCCGCAGAGGATCTCCGTCTCGCCGCGCTCGGGCCGGACTCGCGGTCCCGTCCCCGCGAGCGATTGCCCGAGCGGCATCGCACTCTCCGCCGCGGTCGCCGCATCGGTCGAGTAGTCGGCGAGCACATGGCCTGTGCCATGGGGGAGCAGCACCGCGTCACCCACGCCGAGGGACACCGGGTCACCGCCGTCGGGCAGCAGCCGGCAACCGCCTTTGAGCACCACGTGAAAGCCCGCGCCGCCGAACGGGTGAAGCCGCGTGCACCCACCGCCGTTCATCCGCAACCGGTGGGACGAGGGGTGCCCCAGACGCATGGCGGAGATCGCGTCGCTCACCACATCCATGCATGCAGAGTATCTTCCGTATGAGGCGTGAGACGGATGCGTATCTCAGTGAGCCGGATGCGCATTGAGAGGCTCTTGCGGCCTTCCTAGGGTCGAGCGCATGACGAACGAGAGTGTGCACCGCATGGTGCTGGGCGATGTCGAGGTCATCCGGGTCGTGGAGTGGCAGGGCCCGTTCGTGCCCGTCTCCGACCTGGTCGCGGAGACCGCCGGCGAGGTGTGGCAGGACAATGAGGACTGGCTGGTACCGGACCACTGGGAGCCGGATACCGACCGGATGGTGGTGGCGCTGCAGACCTGGGTGCTGCGCAGCGGCGGGCGGACCGTCCTGGTCGACACCGGAGTGGGCAAGGGGCGCGAACGGCCGGGCTCACCGCCCTTCCACCACTGGCAGGGCGATCTTCTCGGCTGCCTGGCGAAGGCCGGTGTCCGCCCGCAGGACGTCGACGTCGTCGTCAACACCCATCTGCACATGGACCATGTCGGCGGGAACACCGTCGAGGCGGACGGGGAGTGGATACCGGCATTCGCCCATGCCCAGTACCTCATCCCGGCCGCCGACGACTTCCACTTCGGTCCGGACGGCGGATACGGCAACGGCTCGCAGGCGGACGGCCGCCTGATCTACGAGGACAGCATCGCGCCCCTCCACCGGGCCGGACAGGCCGTGCGGTGGGACGGCAGCCACCGCATCGACGAGCACCTCACCCTGGAGTCGGCGCCCGGCCACACCCCCGGCTCGTCCGTGCTGCGGCTCGCCTCCGGCGGCGACCGGGCCGTCTTCGTCGGAGACCTGCTGCACAGCCCGGTGCAGATCCTCCAGCCCTGCTGCAACAGCAACGCCTGCCTGGACTCGGAACAAGCAGTGGCGAGCCGCCTGCGCGTCCTCCAACGCGCGGCCGACCAAAGGGAGTTGCTTGTTCCCGCACACTTCGCCGGTGCCGCGGGTGCCGTGGAGGTCCGGCGGAGAGGCGGCGGGTTCACCCTGGGCCCATGGGCAACGGGGTCGCCGTCGGGTTCCGCGGACGCCAACTGGTCACGCTCTACGGGCGGGAGTTCTGCTGTTCCAGCGGCTCGTCCGCCCCAGGATGCCGGGGGCATGGCCCTCGGCGCACACCCGGCCGGCAGCGCCCGATGCGCTTGCCGGCGCTGACGCGCCGGCGCCGGGGGCGGACGCCGGGGGCCGACGCCGAGGGGCTACGACACGACAGCGCCACCGGCGTGCTGCTCGTTGCTCTCCGCCTCTTGTGGCGGATGGCTGAGCTGCTCGCGCAGGTAGTTCCAGACCACCGCGATCAGCGCGGCCACCGGTACGGCGAGCAGACTGCCCACGATCCCGGCCAGGCTGCCGCCCAGTGTCACCGCCAGCAGGACCACCGCCGCGTGCAGGCCGAGCCCGCGGCTTTGGATCATGGGCTGGAACACATTGCCCTCCAGCTGCTGCACCACGACGATGATCGCCAACGCGATCAGCGCGTCCGTCGGGCCGTTGAACACCAGCGCGATGAGCACCGCGACCACACCCGCGAACAAGGCCCCCACGACGGGAATGAACGCGGAGATGAAGGTCAGGACCGCCAGCGGCAGCACCAGCGGTACACCCAGAGCCCACAGCCCGAGTCCGATGAGGATGGCGTCGAGCAGGCCGACCAACGCCTGGGAGCGCACGAAGGCGCCCAGCGTGTCCCAACTGCGCGCGGCCACGGCGGGGATGTCGGTGGCGAGCCGACCGGGGAGCTGACGGGCGAGCCACGGCAGGAACCGCGGGCCGTCCTTGAGGAAGAAGAACATCAAGAAGAGCGCCAGGACGGCGGTGATCACACCGTCGACCACAGTGCTCACCCCCGCGACGACAGCGGTGACCAAGCTGCCGGCGCTGCTCTGCAACCGGGCGGCCGCGGTGTCGGTGGCCTGCGCGATCTGGGCATCGTCGATGTTCAGCGGCGGCCCGGCGGCCCATTCACGCACCTGCTGGATGCCTTCGGCCACACCGTTGGCCAGTTCACCGGACTGGGACGCCACCGGTACCGCGATCAGCGCCGCGATACCCGTGGCGACCAGGAGGAACAGCAGGGTCACGACCGAGGCGGCCAGCGCGGGAGGCCACCCGCACCCGCGCAGAAAGCGGGCCAGGGGCCAGGTCAGCGTCGTGAGGAGCAGGCCGACGACGAGCGGCCAGATGACCGACCACATCTGACCCAGGGCCCACAGGACCACCGCGGCCATGACGAGGATCAGAAGCAATTCGAGGGAGATGCGCGCCGATACGCGGAGCGCGGCGCGGGTTTTCGTTGAACTCAACGTGCGTGGCATGGGGCCACCCGTACCTCATACGTGCTGCCCAGCGCTGCTTTTCAGGCACACCCTAGCCAAACTCCCAGTGTCCTCACCGGGGTTGGGAGGGTGAGGAATCCCGCGCGGGGTGCCGGTGAGAGCCAGGTTGAGCGGGCGTCCGGCCGGTGCCACGTCGGCCCGCGCGGGTGGGCCGGCCGAGGACGACTCCGGCCAGGACCAGGACCAGTCCGCACAGTTGCTGAACGGTCAGCACCTCCGTGGCGACCGTCGTGCCGAGCAGCACGCCCGTGACGGGGTTGAGCAGCCCGATCAGACCCACGGTCCCCGCGGGCAGGTGCCGCAGCCCGGTGAACCATGCGGTGAAGGCCAGCGCGGTGGCGGCCAGGGAGACGTAGCCGAAGGCGACGAGCGCCGGTGTGGAGAGCGCGGGCGGAGGGCCCTCCACCACCGCGGCGGCCGGAAGCAGGAACAGCCCTCCGGCGGTCAGCTGCCAGGCGGTCGAGGCGAGCACATCAGTATCGGCGCTCCACCGCTTGGTCAGGATGTGACCGAAGGACGACACCAGCATGGCGGCGGCCGAAGCGAGAACTCCCGGCACGCTCACCCCTTCCACTCCGGTGAGCAGCATGAGGCACACCCCGGCGAGCCCGACCACCGCACCGGACAGGTGCGCGGTGCGGGGCCGCTCGGACACCAGGGGCCAGGCGATGAGCGTCATCGTCAGCGGGGACACCGCCATGACGGTCGATGCGACGCTCGTCGGCAGCAGTTGGGAGGCGACGTAGACGAGGACGAAGAACACACTCACGTTGAGCGATCCCAGCACCGCGGACCGCCACCACCACGCACCGTGCGGCCGACGCCACCCGCACAACGCCAGCAGGACGAGCCCCGCGGGCAGCGCCCGCAGAGCGGCCCCGTACAGCGGGCTCGCGGCGGGGAGAAACTCGTGCGTGACGAAGTAGTTGGCTCCCCACGCCACCGGCGCGACCGCGGTCAGCGCCACCCAACGCATATTAGCTTCCATGGAAGACAAATATAGCTTCCCGGGAAGCTATATTTGTCTTCCATGGAACATCGGCAACCGCTGGACCGCGTGGCCCGCATCCAGGCCGACTGGCGCCGCGAACGGCCCGACGTCGACACCTCTCCGCAGGGAGTGATCGGCCGACTGCACCGCCTGGCCGGTCGGCTCACCGAAGAACTCTGCCGCGTATACGGCCGCTACGACCTCAGCGAGGGGGAATTCGACGTCCTGTGCGCACTGCGCCGCGCCGGCGAACCCTATGAACGCGCTCCTGGCGAGCTCGCCGCGCACACCATGGTCACCACCGGCGCGATGACCAAGAGGATCGACCGCCTCGAGCGAGCCGGACTCGTCACCCGCCGCCGCTCGGACGACGACCAGCGTGGCAGGATCGTCGCCCTCACCGGACCCGGACGCGAACTGATCGACCAGGCGTTCACCGACCACATGCGCAACGAACGCCACCTGCTGAATCTCCTGACGCCCGCGGAGGCCGAGACGCTCGAAGCATTGCTCACGACCTGGCTCTCCCGCCTGGAGGACCCGCGTCCGCCCCGCCACGGGTAAGTTCACTCATTTGTGTGAAATCTGTGCGGCAAATTGCAGTCTTTGCGAGTGATCGTGTAGATGACGGAATCGGTGCCAACTGGAGCCGGTGGGTCGTGCCGTGCTCTACGCTGGTTCTCTCGTATACCTGGGGGCATGGGTGGAACCTGCAGCTATTGGTGCTCGATTAGCTTCGAGTGTCGTATTCCCGCTGGTCAGGAGATTGTTCGTCTCGGAGAGTGCTGGGGCGGGGCTGGTCGACAAGCCCGTGCGTGTCTCAGGACTGGTGTCGTTCAAAGGTGAGAAGCGCACCCTGTCCGACCGCGAGTTACAGAAGATCGCTGACGAGTTGGTGCGGCGCGCCGCTCAGTCCACCGGAGTCGAGGGGCGGATCCCGTCCTATGAACTGCGCGCGGTGGCTCACGCGGTAGCTGACTCCTTGCGTGCCATTGGTGATCTGGACATGGACGATGTGCAAGCGGTAAGCCTTGGACATTTAGCGTTGTCGCAACGTCTCAGATCCCAAAGCCCGACTGCGACTCTTGGGTTGTCAAGCGACGCGATCACTCTGCATGCAGGTGTCATGGACACTGCTTGCCTCCATGTACTGCACTTCTTCACGCAGCGGTCTGAATTCGTGCCGAGAACGCTGGTTGAACAGAGCCGTCGGCTCGATGACCTGCGAGCGAAGGTCGACGCATTACTCTTCCGGGCTCCCTCGCCGGCGGACAGCCCCTTCGAAGATCGTTATGCGGCATACATCATGTCGAAGTACGGCAAGTTGACCATTTTCGGGCTTGATCTTCCCGGCATGTCTGCTGTCTGGCCTTTGGATGCTGCCTATCTGAGCTTGGACGCTGCATCCAGGGGTGCCAGCGATGTTCCTTTGCTGCTTCCTGCCGATCATGTATTGGAGGGACGTAACCGAGTACTCCTCAGGGGTGTTGCCGGATCCGGGAAAACGACTCTTGTGCAGTGGCTCGCGGTCACCGCGACCCAAGAGGAGCCTGACGAGCACCTGCTCTACGTATGGGGACTTGTGCCATTCGTGCTTCCGCTGCGGGCGCTTACCCGAGACGGAGCGTCATTCCCTACCCCGGACCAGTTCCTTGCGGCAGTGGGCTGCCCCCTGGCAAAGCTTCAGCCAACGGGATGGTTTGATCGAGTTTTGACCTCGGGTCGTGGCTTGATCCTCATCGACGGCATGGATGAGGTTCCAGAGAATGAGCGAGAGGGGGCACGGCGATGGTTGCAAGATCTTCTCGCTGTCTACCCCAAGAACCGTTGGCTCATTACGTCGCGGCCTTCTGCGGTTCGGGAGGAGTGGCTGGCCGACGAGGGGTTCATCGAACTGGATATGGCTCCGATGAGCCGAGACAACGTGGCATCCTTCATCAAGCGATGGCATAAGGCGGCCGGTATCGGCGATCAGTATGCCCCGGAACTGATCGGAGAGGTGCAAGCCAAGCAGGCCCTTGGCCGGCTCGCAGCCAACCCTCTTATGTGCGCACTTATTTGTGCTCTGCACCAGGATCGGCGCGGCTACCTCCCTGATGGTCGAAAGGAACTCTACGATGCGGCGCTTTCCATGCTTCTCTCGCGCCGTGACCGTGAGCGCGCCATCTACAAACCCGGGATGATCCGCATCGGTGAAGCTCATCATATTCAGCTCATTCAGAAGCTTGCTTACTGGATGATTAGAAATGGTCGAGTGGAGATGGGCCGAGATGATGCCGTGGACTTGCTGGCGCAATCTCTTCCGGCAATTCCGCAGGTTGCCGAGCAGGGGTCGCCAGAGGAAATTTATCGGCACTTGTTGGTTCGGAGCGGCCTGTTGCGTGAACCAAGCATCGGGTCAATGGATTTTATTCACCGCACCTTCCAGGACTACTTGGGGGCGAAGGCCGCCGTCGAGGGCCTTGACTTCGATTTCCTCATCTCCAATGCTCATCTCGACCAGTGGGAGGACGTGATCAGGATGGCCGTTGCCCATGCCCGACCGGCCGAGCGAGTTCGACTTCTCAATGGTCTGTTGGAGCGAGGCGACTCATCGATGGACGGTCGTCATCGATTGCATCTGCTAGCGGCCGCCTGTCTGGAACATGCTACCGAGTTGGAGCCATCTGTCAGAGATGCGGTGCAAAAGCGTGCTGCCGCTTTGATTCCTCCCCGCTCGGCAGAGCAGGCGCGAGCATTGGCAGACGTGGGCCCAGTTGCTCTGGAATTGCTGCCTGGTCCGCAAAATCTGCAAAATAAGAATACATCCACCGAGGACACAACCGAGGACCAAAAGGCGTCGAACGAAGACTACTTTACGGTTCTAGCGGCCGCGCGTATTGCAACCGATGCGGCGATTCCTGTTCTGGCGCGTTACAGAGGCCACAAGGATCTGCGTGTGCGAGCCGAGCTAGTCCGAGTGTGGGGGAGATTTGACACCGCTCACTTCGGGGAAGAAGTGGTGGCATATCTTGACGAGTCGAATCTGTACTTTCCGGTTTCGAACAAGCGAGAACTGCGAGAATTGCAGAGATATGGAGGCAGGGCTCGGATCAAGGTTATCGGGGATATTTCCCAAGAAGATCTCATGGATGCAATGTCGCCTGGTAGGCTGACCCATTTATGGGTGGCTGTGGATGTCGGGTGGACTTGGGAATGGCTTTCCATATTCCCTAATCTTGGGGTGCTGACGCTGGAAACCTCTCCGGTGAGCGTTGACGTGACATCGCTGGCAGATGTGCGGTTGCGTGAGGTTCGAGTGCCGACGGGAGTAGCGATCCTCGGCTCCGAGAGCCTGTCTCCGGCCGTTAAGATCGTCTCGGAGGACCTCATGGGGTAGGAGTCGCTTCTCCCGGGTCGAACCACGGCTGCGGGCCGGGCGGTTGGTGCGTCTGGGCTGCCCACATCGCGGTACCGCTGTCGGACCCGGTCTCTACAGTGGCATGCCATGACCTCGGACAATGGTGACAACGGTGCGGATGCCTCCCGGTCGGCCGAACTGCGCGAGCTGCTGGCGTCGGGCAAGCCGGTCACGATGCGCAGGGCCATCGGGGAGCTCGTCCTGATCCGGGACGACGGTGCGGCGCTCGCCCTGGCCGCCCGGTTCGAGCGCGCGGCCGAGTTCTCCTCGGAGACGTTGCTACGGCTGTGGCCCAAGGCGGCCGACCCGGACGGCTTCTGCGCCGCCCTGCTCGGCCCCGCCTTCGCGCGCGAGAACCGCACCTCGCTGCGCCTGCGCCGGATGACCTCGCTGACCGGGCTGCGCCATCTCACCACGCTCCGCGCCCTGCACGTCGACCGCTGCAAGGAGATCACGGACCTCACCGAGGTCGGCGAACTCGCCGGCCTCACCGACCTCGACCTCAACGGCTGCGCGGGCGTCGAGGACCTGGCCCCGATCGGCCGTCTCACCGAACTGACCCGGCTCAACCTGCACCGCTGCCGGGCGGTGTCGGACATCGCGCCGCTGCTGACGCTCGGGCGGCTGCGGGAGCTGGACCTGAGCATGACCAAGGTGCGGTCGGCCGACGGCTTCGGTACGGCGTTCCCCGCGCTGGAGACCCTGACGCTGCGCGGCTGCCGCTCCTTCAAGGACGCCTCGCACCTGTCCGGGCTGACCCGGCTCACCCGCCTCGACCTCGGCTGGACCGGGATCCGCGACCTGGCCGGGCTGCGGGACGTCCCCGCCGTGACCCACCTGGACCTGCGCAGTTGCGGCCACCTGCGGGACCTGACCGGCATCGACGCGCTGCCCGCCCTGACCGAACTGACCCTGGACGACTGCCCCCGTCTGAAGAGCCTCCACGGACTCGGCTCCCACCCCGGCCTGGAGTGGCTGGTCATCGACGGCTGTCCCGAACTGACCGACCTGAGCGCGGTGTCCGCGCTGACCGGGCTGCGGAAGCTGTTCGTCACCGGGGCCAAGCACCTCACCGGCCTGCGCGGACTCGAAACCCTCCGCAACCTGGGGACGGTGAGTCTGGAGGACTGCCCCGATCTCGGGGACTTCTCCGCGCTCACTCAGATGCCGTCACTGCCCGTGCTCCTCCTGCGGGGCATCCTGCAGCTCCGCGATCTCTCGCCGTTCGCGGGGGTCTCCGGCCTGGAGTTCATGAGCATCAGGCGCTGCGACAACCTGGTCACCCTGGAGGGCCTCGAACGCCAGGACCAGCTGACCGGGCTGTCCGTCTCCCACTGCCGCACCCTGCGCGGCCCCGGCCGCCTCGGTGAGCTGCCCGTCCTGAGCAAGGTGGAGATCCAGGACTGCCCCTCGCTGACCGGCCTCGACGGCCTCGGTGACCTGCCGGCGCTGCGCGAACTCAGCGTCGAGGACTGCGCGGTGCTCGTGGACCCCGGCGGCCTGGCCGGTGCCCCGGTGGACGACGTGACCTTCTCCCAGTTGCCGCACCTGGGCTCGCTGCGTGCCCTGGAGGACTGCCCCGACCTCCGGAAACTGACACTCATCGACTGCCCGCGCGTGGCGGACATACCGGCCGGGCCGGTCGCTGAGCTCGATGTGTCGGGCGTGGACTGGCGGGACCTCTCCCGCCTGGCCGGTCACAAGAACCTCCGCGTCCTGCGGCTGTGGATGCCCGAACTGGAGGACATCGGCGCGCTGTCCGGCCTGCCCGGCCTCACCGAGGTCAACCTGTTGGAGTGCAGGGCTCTTGAGGACGTGAGCCCGCTGCTCGACCTGCCGTCTCTGACGAAGGCCGCACTGCCCTTCCGTATGACGTGGGAGGCGCACGACGGGCGGCCCGGTCCCATGCACACCGCACTCACCGAGCGGGGAGTGGACATGGCCCGCTACTGACCGCCCGCGGCGCCCTCAGCCGCCCGGCTGCGGTCTCAGCGTTCGGTGAGATGCGATCGCACCGCCTCGGCCCCCACCCGGCCGCGGGCGGTGAACCACAGGTTGAAAGAGATCCTCTGGCCCGGCTTCAGCGGCGGGGGGTCGAGGAGGGCGACATGGACGCCTCCCCGTGACATCCGCAGTGTGCTGTGCGCGGGTATGGTCACCGCTTTCGCTCGTCGGACGGTACCCGGCCGCTTCCTGTCGCGCTCGCGCAGCATGGAGACTCCCAGCTCCGGGGAGTCGGCGAAGACCAAAGTGTCATCCCTGTCCCCGACATTGCGGATCTCGAAGTACGCGGCGGCCGTCTGCCCGTTGGACTGGACGATACGGCCGCCGCTGATCCTGATCTTCGGCGCGGGCTCTCCCGCCGCCCCGGTAGCGGTGTAGCCCGTGAGCAGGGCCAGTGCCAGTGCGCAGCCGCCCACCGGTATCAGCGTCGCCCGCGCTCCCCGCGCCATGGCCTCCCTCAGGCGCCGTCGTGGTGCGGTGCGGTCATCAGTTGCTGAGGACATCGGACTTCCTTCCCGGGTGGCCGTGCCCGGCGGCCGCGGGGCTGTGTGCGGAGAGAGGAGCGGGCGGTGTGCCGGTCTGCGGCCTGCCGGGGGTGCGGGACCGCAGCCGCAGGCTGTTGGCGACGACCAGGACGGAGCTCGCGGACATGGCCGCGGCCGCGACCATGGGGTTGAGCCAGCCGGTCGCGGCCAGCGGAACGGTGACCACGTTGTAGCCGAAGGCCCAGATGAGGTTGGCGCGGATGGTGCTCAGCGTGCGCCGGGTGAGCCGGATGGCGTCGACGACGGCCAGCATGTCGTCCCGTACGAGGGTGATGTCGGCCGCGCCGATCGCGGCGTCGGTGCCGCCGCCCATGGCCATGCCCAGGTCGGCGGAGGCCAGCGCGGCGGCGTCGTTGACCCCGTCGCCGATCACCGCGACGCACCGGCCCTCGGCACGCAGCGCGGTGACGATCCGCTCCTTCTCCTCCGGGGCCACCCAGGCATGGACCGTATCGATGCCCGCCTGCCTCGCCATCGCATGGGCGGGAGCGGCTCCGTCGCCGGTCACCAGTACCGGCTCGATGCCCAGCGCGCGCACTTCGCGGACGGCCTCGCGGCTGGTGGGCCGCAGGGTGTCACCGACGGCGAGCAATCCGGTGGGACGATCGTCGATCTCCACGATCACGACGGTGTGCGCGGCGTGTTCGGCGGCCTCGCGCGCCCGGCGCAGCGCGTCCGGCAGAGGCTCCGACGACCAGGGGCGGCGTACCCGCATCCGGTGGCCCGCCACTCGGCCGGACACGCCCTCACCCGCGACAGCCCGGAAGTCCGTCACCTCCGGCAGCCGCGTGTCACCATCCTCCTCGCGACGGGCCGCCGCGACCACCGCCCGGCCGATGGGGTGTTCGGAGCCCTGTTCCACGGCCGCGGCGAGCCGGAGCACCTCCTTTGGCCCCGGCCCGCCGTCCGCCACCGCCACGTAGGCCAGGGACATACGACCGGTGGTGAGGGTGCCGGTCTTGTCGAAGACCACGGTGTCCACGCGGCGCAGCCGCTCCAGCGCCTCCGGGCCGCGGACGAGGACGCCGAGCTGCGCCCCCCGTCCGCTGGCCACCAGGAACGCGGTCGGCGTGGCCAGCCCCAGCGCGCAGGGGCACGCGACGACGAGCACGGCCACCGCCGCCGTGACGGCGGCCTCTCCCGAGGCACCGGCGCCCAGCCAGAAGCTCAGCACGGTGCCGGCGATCGCCACGATCACTGGCACGAAGACTCCCGCCACCGCGTCGGCGAGCCGCTGGATCCGGGCCTTGCCCGCCTGCGCCTCGGTCACCAGCCGGGTGATGCGGGCGAGTTGGGTGTCGGCTCCGACCGCTGTGGCGCGCACGACGAGTAGCCCGCCGGAGTTGACGGCACCGCCGACCACGGCGGTGCCGGGGGTCACCTCGACCGGCACGCTCTCGCCGGTGACCAGGGAGAGGTCCAGCGCCGAGCCGCCCTCGACGACCACACCGTCCGTGGCCACCTTCTCGCCGGGGCGGACCACGAACTCCTGCCCCGTGGTGAGTTCGGCCACCGGGACGCGGCGATTGCCGCCCCGCTCTCTCAACTCCACCTCGGTAGCGGCTAGTTCGGCCAGCGCCCGTAATGCCGAGCCGCTGTGATGCCGGGCTCGCGCCTCCAGGTGGCGCCCGAGGAGGACGAACAGCGGTACGGCGACCGCCGCCTCCAGATAGATATGGGGGACTCCGTCGTCGGCCGAGGGCAGCAGGCTGAACGGCATGCGCATGCCGGTCCGGCCCGCGCCGCCCAGGAACAGAGCGTAGGCGGACCACGTGAAGGAGGCGAGGACGCCGAGGGACACCAGGGTGTCCATGGTGGCCGCGGCGTGCCGCAGGCCGCGCAGGGCCCGCTGGTGGAAGGGCCATGCGCCCCAGGTCGCGACCGGTGTGGCGAGGGTGAAGCACACCTGCTGCCATCGGTCGAACTGCCAGGAGGGAACCATCGAGATCATGATCACGGGCACCGCGAGCACCGCGGTGAAGATCAGTCGTTCGAGGTCCCCGCCCTGGTCGTGATCCCGCCTCGTGGGTTCGTCCCCGGCGGAAGAGGACGGGCCGTCGTCCGTGGTTCCGGGCGGAGGCGCCGGGAGCTCCGCGGTGTAACCGGCCCGCTCGACGGTCGCGATCAGCTCGTCCACGTCTACGGTGGCCGGGTGGGAGACCCGCGCCGTACCGGTGGCCAGATTCACGGTGGCGGACACGCCTTCGACCCGGGCCAGCTTCTTCTCCACCCGGTTCACGCACGCCGCACACGTCATCCCGCCGATCAGCAGGTCGGTGGTGTGCGCGGACCCGCCGGACGGGGTGGTCCGATCGGCCTCGGTGCCCGGCCGCTCGCTCATCGCGCCTCCTTCCAGGCGCTGTGGCCCAGCGGCCCCGTACCGTGCGTATCCATGCCCCCGGCCCCGCCGTCCGGCACGTTCCGGTGAATGCCGGGGGCCACCGGACCGGCGGCCCTCCCCACGGCGTAGGCGGTGGCCATCAACACCACCAGGAGAACGAGAAACCCGGTCAGGGCGGGAGGCGGCAGCGCGCGCCGGAGCCGGGCGCCGCGTGGCTCCGCTCCGACGGGCGCCGATCGCGGTGGCGAGGCGGTATCGGGCAACGGCATCTTCGGCACTCCCCTGTGCTCTGGCTCTTCCGGAAACGACTGGGGTCCGCTCACCCTTACGGACCGGGGCGGCCGGGCGCTCACCATGCGAGCGCTCTGTCACACAAGGAGAAAAACCGTCCCGGCCGGGAACCGTCCGGGCCCGTCAGCCGACCTCGGCCGGGGGCGCGCCCCGGCCTCATGGCCGGGCGGAGGGGCCGGGTGCGGCGGAGGGCGAGCGGCGTCGCGCCGCCCGCCACCGCACCCGGGGAGTCCGTTGCCGGACGGGGCGTCAGGCCACCACTGTGACCATCGCAGGTGAACGGGGGGCGTCGGTCCGGTCTGCCGCCGCCGGTTCCGGGTCGACCGGTTGTGCCTCCTCGGAGGTGAGTTGCGTGATCAGGGTTTCCCGGGCCCTGGCCACGCGGGAGCGGATCGTGCCGACCGGGCACTGCGCCACGGTGGCGGCCTCCGAGTAGGTCAGCCCCAGCAACTGGGTGAGCACGAACGCCTCCCGCCGGGGCCTGGGCAGCGCCGCGAGGAGTTCGCCGAGAACGACGCTCTCCTCGAAGCCCGGCACATCGCACGGCTGGTTCCGCTCCGCGGCTGCCTGCCAGTCATCGGTTCCGGAGATCCTGGGGCGGGTCGTCAGCCATCGGATCCGATCGGCCACCACCCTGCGCGCGATCACGAGCAGCCAGGTACGGGCCGACGACCGTCCCTCGAATCGGGGGAGGCTTCGTAGAGCGCGCAGATAGGCGTCCTGCACCAGATCGTCCACCGCTTGCGGATCACCGCTCAGGTGCGCCACATAGCGGCGGACGTCCCTGCGGGTGGCGCGGACGAACTCCTCCACGGCGGCCGGGTCACCGTCACGAGCCGCGAGCGCCCATGACGTCACAGCGGCGTCGTCACGCATGCCGCCCCTCCCCGCGCCGGCCACCGCTCACGTCGGGCAGGATGGCGGCATGCTGTGCTCGCGGATCCGAACGGCCGTCTCCGCCCGCCTCGACGGAGAGGGACTGCCCCCGGGCGTCACCGCGGCGCAGCTCGCAGCCCACCTCGAGGCGTGTGCCGCCTGCCGACTGTGGAAGGCGCGGGCACGACAGCTCACCGAACACATCGCGCGACTGCGGGCGGCGGACACCACTCCCACCCAAGGCGGAGAAGCGCCGAGGCAGCCACGGCAGACGTTCTGACAACCGGGCCGGTGTGGCCCCGGCGACACGGCGGTCGACCGGGCCGGCCGCCGCTTCACTACGGCGCTCGGGCGCGCCGGGGCGTCGCCGCGGCCGCGAACGCCCCTCGGTGAGGAGAACGGGATCGGGAACGGATGGCCTCGGCATCCGGACAGGAATCATCATCGGGAGTCCTTCGCGTGATCCGGTCGCCGTGTCGCACGGCACCGGCACAATGAGTGACCAGAGCGCGGCGATCCGGCCGACACGATGTCGCACCCGGGCGCGCCCTGGCGGGAAATGGACCAGCTGTCAGCGGACAGCGGGCCCAGGCGGAGGACCCCGCAGAGAGATGGTGTGGGCGAGCAGCAGGTCCTGCACCGCGCGACGCGGTTTCTCCCGTACCGCACCCGTGGAGGGCAGCGCCTCGGGAATCACCACACCGAAGACGACGATCAGCGGTGCGAACAGCCGGATGGCCGCGGCGCGCGCCAGCCGGAAGGCCGCTCGCTCGCCGCCCCACAGCCACCACGCACTCAGGACGGCCACCAGAAGGTGCGCGGCGACCATGCCGGTCATCGATCCGTGCAGACCGTCGTGCGCCATCGAGGGCGGCATCGCGGCCATATGGTCGACCGTCATCCGGCCGCCGAGGTGCCCGTGCTCCGCCATGGCGGCGGCGGCGTCGCGGTGGAGCGGCCCGCTCAGCCCGGCCTCCCGGACCATCCGCGCGACCTCGCTTTCGGAGAGCGACGCACGCTTCGGTCCGCACAGCAGGGCGTCAGCCCATCGCTGGGACACTGAGGGCCGGGGCCCGCTGCCGCCGTCCAGGGCCTGGCCGAACGAGAACGCGGTGTGCAATACCGCCTGTGTGCCCACGGTGAGCAGCCCCACCGCGACCGGGCCGCGCTCACGGCCCGCGAAAAACCACGCGCCGGCGACCGTCACCGCCAAGGCGCACAGCAGAGTCGGCAAGGGCACCGCGACACCCGACATCACCACATGCCCCAGTGCCGCGAGCAGCACGCAGACCACCGCGAACACCCCGGCGCGCACCGTTCTGAGCATCTGCCCCGCATCCATGACGCCGCTCATCGTCTCAGTGAGGCACCAGCGCCGGACGGCCGGGTGCGATACGCGACGGCGTCCGGCACGGTCCCGTCAGAGTGCCCACGCTCTGTGGCGCACGTCACTTCATGTCTCCGGAACTTCCTCCTCCGAAGGCCCGACTACTGGTCCGGTACGGCTCCGGCCGACCGGTACGGCCCCCGACCCAGGAGAGTTCCTATGTCCGTCGAACCCGTCGCCGCCGGTCCCGATGATGGAACACGATCGTCGGACACGCCGAAGGCCGGAGCCCCCCTCGCCCCCGGCGGCCCTCGCCCGGGCTGGTCGGCTCTGCGTCCGCTGGTACTGCGACTGCATTTCTACGCGGGCGTCCTCGTCGCGCCCTTCCTGCTCGTCGCCGCCGTGACCGGACTTCTCTACGCGGGCTCCGTCCAAGCCGAGAAGATCGTCTATGACCATGAGCTGCGTGTCCCGGTCGGCAGGGGCGAACTGCCCCTCTCGCAGCAGATCGCCACCGCCCGCGAGGCCCACCCCGAAGGCGATATCAGCGCGGTACGTCCCTCGCCGGAGGCGGGCGCGACGACGCGCGTACTGCTCTCGGGAGTCAAGGGCGTTGACTCCGAGCACAAGCTGGCCGTCTTCGTCGACCCGTACACCGGAAAGGTGCGCGGCGCGCTGGAGCAATACGGCACCAGCGGCGCGCTGCCGCTGCGTACCTGGATCGACGACCTGCACCGCAACCTGCACCTGGGCGACACCGGCCGCCTCTACAGCGAACTCGCCGCCAGTTGGCTCTGGGTGATCACAGGTGGCGGGCTGGTGCTGTGGATCGCCCGCCGCCGTAGGGGCGCGGCGAAGCGGAAGGCGCGCGCGATCGCACTGCCCGACCGGGCCGCCACCGGCCGCAGGAGGGCGATGTCCTTCCACGGCTCGGTCGGGGTCTGGGCGGCGTTGGGGCTGTTCTTCCTCTCCGCGACCGGTCTGACCTGGTCCACCTACGCGGGTGCGAACGTCACCGACCTCCGTGCCGCTCTCGGCCAGGCCACTCCGGCCGTCAGCTCCGCCGTCGGCGGGGAACACGCCGGGCACGGCTCCATGGCGGGCATGGACATGGGCGGGTCGGGTGGTCACGGCGGCGCGTCCGCCGACGTCGGCATCGACGCCGTCCTCGAGGCGGCCCGTGCCAAGGGCCTGGACAACCCGGTGGAGATCGTCCCGCCCACCGGGCCCGGCGCCGCGTACACCGTCAGCCAGATTCAGCGCGGTTGGCCCGAGAAGCAGGACGCGGCCGCCGTCGACCCGGCGACCGGCCAGGTCACCGACGTGGTGCGGTTCGCCGACTATCCCCTGCTGGCCAAGCTCTCCCGCTGGGGCATCGATGCCCATATGGGGAGCCTGTTCGGGCTCCCCAACCAGATCGCACTGGCCGCGCTGGCCCTCGCCCTGATCTTCCTGATCGTATGGGGCTACCGGATGTGGTGGCAGCGCGGCCGCGCCGGCGCCTTCGGGCGCCCCATCCCGCGCGGTGCCTGGCGGCAGGCGCCGCCGTACGGCCTGGCCGTGCTGGTTGTCGTCATCGGGGTGCTCGGCTACTACCTGCCGCTCCTGGGTATTCCGCTGGCCGCCTTCCTGGCCATCGACATCGCGCTCGGTCGCCTTGCCGAGTGGCGCGAGAAGCGGGCTCAGCCGGTCGGTGGTTGAGATGAACGTTGTCACCCATGTCCCCGCGCTATGCGAGAGAAGGTTCAGCGATGCCCGATAGGCAGACCGCCCCGACCGCGCCCGAGGAAGGGGGGACCCCGCCGGACGCCTTGGAGAACGATACGGCGGCCTCCGGCGGCTCGGCCGTCGGTGCCGTCCGGCGCCGTCGTGGGGCGGTGGCCCGGTGATCGCCGCGACGGGGCTGCGCTGGGTCCTGACCGCGCTGTTCGCCGTGCCCGCCCTCACCGCGCTGTGGCGAACCGCCGCCCCCGGACGGGCGGCCGGCCGGCCGGGGGCCTCCGGGAGAGTGGCACATCTGCTGCACGCGGTGATGGCCCTCGCCATGGTGGCGATGGTCTGGCCCTGGGGCATGGACGTTCCCGCCCGGCCGCAGATCATCCTGTTCACGCTGGGCGGGGTGTGGTTCGCCGTGGTGGCCCTGGCCCGCCCCGCTCCTCTCTCCCGCACGCGTGCGTTGTCGGATGCCCTCCCGCATATGGCGATGATGGGCGCGATGGCCTGGATGGCCGCCGCGATGGTCTCCTCCGCCTCGATGCCGGGACACGGCGGCTCCCACGACATGGCGGACATGCCGGGGATGGACATGTCCGGTGGCTCCGGCACCGTGACCATGACCCTCACCGGAACCGGCCCGAGACTGGCCGCCGGGCTGCTGGCCGGGGTGCTCCTCGTGCTCGCCCTGTGGTGGCTGGCGCGGGGCTTCGACGCCGCCCAGCGCGCCGTCGCCACCGGTCCGCGACACCCTTCGGCGCCGGCCGAGCGTGACGCGTTCGATCTCGGCTGCCACGGCGCGATGGCCCTGGGGATGGCGGTGACATTCGTACTGCTCCTGTGAAGGGCGGTCACGGACGAGAACGCGCCGACGCCACCGCGGGACCGCGGCCGCGTGCCTCCCAACGGGCGGGAACCGATGCCATATCCGCCACGACTACTGAACCGGGGCGACGCTCCCCCCGTGTGCCAAGTGGATCCAGGAGACTTTCGATGCGTTCTCGTGTGTGGTGGGGTACGACGGCTGTCGTGCTGGGCGGCCTCCTGGTGGCGGGCTGCGGCGACGGAGGCGGCAGTGGGGACGGCGACAAGGCGGGCGTCGGCGCCGGGAAGCCCGCCACCGGCGACTACCCGGTCACCGTCACCGACTGCGCGGGAGCCGAGACCACGTTCTCGAAAGCCCCCGAGAAGATCGTCACCAGTAACGCCTCCAGCCTGGAACTGCTGCTCCGCCTGGGCGCCGGTGACAAGGTGCTCGGCACCGGCTTCCCGCCCGGCAAGGGCACGCTGCCCGGTGCACTCGACGCGCGGGCGCGAAAGGTGAAGGTGCTCGCCCAAGCCGTGATCCCGAAGGAGAAGCTCCTCGGCTCCGGCGCGGATCTGTACATCGACACCTTCGCCTCGATGAACATGGGCGGCGGCATGGGCGACGCTCCGACGGAGGAGGAGTACAAGGCGGCGGGGATCAAGCACATCTACCTCAAGTCCACCGCCTGTGCGGCGCGGAACAAGCGCGCGCTGACCGAGCTGTCCGCGGTGGAAGCCGACATCACCTCCCTCGGCGCGGTCACCGGTACGAGCGCGAAGGCGAAGGAACTCGTCGACGGCATGAAGGAGAAGGTGGGCGCCGTCCAGAAGGCGGTCGGTACGACGGCGGAGGATGAGCGGCCGACGTACTTCTTCTTCGACTACGACGCCGGTACCAAGCAGCCCACCGCCGTCTGTAAGAGGCAGGTCGCCAACGCGGTGATCACTCTCGCCGGTGCCCGCAACGTCTTCGCCGACTGCGACGGCGGCTATAAGCAGGTCGGCTGGGAGGACGTCATTTCCAGGAATCCGGACTGGATCCAGCTGGGCGTCCGTAACCGGGGCAGCGAGGCGGCGAACGAGAAGGCGTTCGACGAGGCGCGGAAGTGGCTTGAGTCGAACTCCGCCACCAAGGGCCTGAAGGCAGTCAAGGAAGGCCACTTCCTGCGCATCGGCTCCGAGCAGACCACCATCGCGGGCGTCGAGAACGCCGACACCGTCGAGGAGATCGCCAAGACCCTCTACCCGGGCAAGGTCGGCTGACCGTGCTCGATGTCACGGTGAGCAGGGAGGGCACCGACGCCCCCGCGCGCACGCGGCGTTCCGTGCCCGCCGGGCCGCTGGCGCTGCTCCTCGCGGTCGCGCTGCTCGCGGCCCTCACAGCGGCGGTCGCCCGGGGCTCCACGTCGATCCCGCCGGGTGAGGTGTGGAGCGTGGTCTGGCGCAGACTGGCCGGCGATGCCCCCAGGCCCGGCACGAACGACCTGATCGTCTGGCAACTGCGCCTCCCTCGCGCCCTGTTGGCCGCGCTGGTGGGTGCCGGGCTCGGTCTGGTCGGTACGGCGACGCAGGCCCTCGTCCGCAACCCGCTGGCCGACCCGTACTTCCTGGGCGTCTCCAACGGCGCCTCCCTGGGAGCCGTCGCCGCCATCGTCCTCGGCCTCGGCACCGGGGGCGCCCTGGGCCTCGGCCTGTCCGGCGCCGCATTCGCGGGAGCCCTGGCCACCTTCGCTCTCGTCTGGGCGGTGGCCCGGCGCGGCGGGGGATTCGCGCCACTCAGACTGGTGCTCGCCGGTGTGGCCATCGGGCAGTTCCTGTCCGGCTTCACCAGCTACCTCGTCCTCCAGGCCGGGGACGAGCAGCAGACACACAGTGTGCTGTTCTGGCTCATGGGCAGCCTGAGCGGCGCGAGCTGGCCCCTGCTGGCCGCCCCGGCGGTGGCGGTTCCGGCGGTCCTGCTGCTGCTCCAGGCCCGGGCCCGCGGGCTCAACGCGCTGCTGATGGGTGATGAGACGGCGGCCGGGCTCGGCATCGACGTCGTACGGCTGCGCCGTGAGTTGTTCGCGGTCACCAGCCTGCTCACCGGTGTCCTCGTCGCGGTTTCCGGGGCCATCGCCTTCGTCGCGCTCATGGTCCCCCACGTCTGCCGCCTGGTCGTCGGCGGTGACCACCGTCGCCTGCTGCCCGTGTCGGCGCTCTTCGGCGCGCTGCTGCTGGTGGTGGTCGACCTCGTGTGCCGCACGGCCATGGACACGCGGGAACTGCCGGTCGGGGTCGTCACCTCGCTGATCGGCGCTCCGGCGCTGCTGTATCTGCTGGACCGGCGCTCGGGGAGCGGGAGTTGAGGACCGAACGGAGAGTGGGAGGGGCGGTCTTGCCCGGGGAAGCGGGAGCCGAGGACGGACCGGGGGAGCGCCGGTTGAGGATCGACATCGAGGACCTGCGTGTCGCGTACGCCGGACGCACGGTCGTGGCCGGCGCCCACCTCATCGCGGCCGCGGGCGAGATCACCGGCCTGGTCGGGCCCAACGGCAGCGGTAAGTCCACTCTCCTGCGGACCGTGTACCGGCACCTGAAGCCCGCCGCCGGGCGCGTTCTGCTCCAGGGCACCGACATCCGCGAGCTGAGCCCCGCCCGGTCGGCCCGGCACATCGCCGCCCTTCCGCAGGAGCGCGGTGCGGACTTCGAGCTGACCGTGCGTGAGGTCGTCGCCATGGGCCGCACCCCCTACAAGCGGGCGTTCGCCGGGGAGGACGCCGCCGACCGGGACATCGTCGCCCGCGCCCTCGCCGACGTCGGCATGGCGGACCACACCGGCCGCCGCTTCACCGAGCTGTCCGGCGGCGAACGCCAACGCGTGCTGCTGGCCCGCGCGTTCGCCCAAGCGACGGACGTCCTGGTCCTGGACGAGCCGACGAACCACCTCGACATCCACCACCAGGTCGAACTGCTCGCCCTGCTGCGCGGCCGCCGTCGTACGACGCTGGTCTCGCTGCATGACCTCAATGCCGCCGCCTCCGTGTGCGACCGGCTCCACGTCCTGCACGACGGCCGGGTGGTCGCCTCCGGCGCGCCCCGTGACGTGCTGCGACCACCCTTGCTGGCCGAAGTGTTCGGCGTGCGCGCGGCCGTGATCGAGCACCCGCTGACCGGGGACCCGCTGATCGCCTTCGACCACCGGGAAAACGCAACGGTATCGCCGGACACGTCAGGGAACTCGCCCTCCGGTTCGCCCAGCGCGGTCGCGCCTGGGGCGACCTGATCGCCGAGCGCCACCCTCGCGCCGAGCTGAGCCCGTCACGCGCTCGCCGGACACGTCGGCTGGGGGCCACCCTGAAGGCGACGGCCGAGCCGCCTGCTGTGACACGCGTCATGGCAAGGCATCGGAACTGGGGTGCCGGTCGTCCCGACTCCTCTACCGGTACGGCTGGATTGGCTGAGGCCGTACGAAGCGATCGGAGTTTCGTCACATGGAGCAGAACCACCAGCCTGCCCGCCGCCGGGCGGCCGCGTCGCTGTCCGGAGCATTGCCCCCGCCGGCGCTGTGCGGCTTCCTCCTGCTGCTCGTGGTGGTGTTCGCCGCTTCCTACGCCGTCGGCACGGGCGTCGGGCCCGTCGCCCCCGGCATGCACGGCACCGGCACCACACAGGACGGCCCAGGAGGCGGCCACGACGGTGGCGGCATGGACATGGACGGCATGGGCACGGACCACGGAAGCGGGCGCTGATGGCCGCCGAATCGGCTTCCCCGACGGTCGTGACCGACCTCTCCGTCGGCGGAATGACCTGCGCGGCCTGTGTGCGGCGCGTCGAGAAGAAGCTGGCCGTGCTGGACGGGGTCACGGCGCATGTGAACCTCGCCACCGGCCGGGCCCGGGTGAACCACCCGCCCGGGATCGGCCCGGACGAGCTGATCGCGGCCGTCGAGCGGGCCGGCTATTCCGCCGCGCTCCCCGAGCCGACAGGGAAGCGACGGCGCGAGGACGGGGACGAAGCGGAGGCCGTCCGGCAGGAGCGCGACCGGCTGGCGATCACGACCCTGCTCGCGGTGCCGGTGCTGGTCCTGTCGATGGTTCCCGGTCTGCAGTTCCGCAACTGGCAGTGGCTGTGCTTCGTACTCGCCGCGCCCGTCGTCGTCTGGGGAGCCTGGCCCTTCCACCTGCGGGCGGCGCGCGGACTGCGGCACTCGGCGGCGACCATGGACACCCTGGTGTCGCTGGGAGTCGCGGCCTCCTTCGCCTGGTCCTCCTACGCGCTGTTCTTCGGCGGCGCCGGCGATCCCGGCATGCGGATGCCGTTCAGCCTGGTGCCCACCGCCTCGGACGGCGTCGCCCACATCTATCTGGAGGCCGCCGTCGGCATACCGCTGTTCGTCCTGGCGGGCCGCTACCTGGAAGCAAGGGCCCGGCGCGGAACCGGCGCGGCACTGCGCTCACTGGCCCGGCTGGCCGCCAAGGAGGTCTCGGTACGCGACGGCGACGGCGAGCGCCTGATCCCGATCGGACGACTGCGGGTCGGTCAGGTCTTCGCCGTCCGGCCCGGGGAGCGCCTGGCCACCGACGGCACGGTCGTGGAGGGCGGCTCGGCCGTCGATCTCTCCTTGGTGACCGGGGAGAGCGAGCCGGTGGAGGTCGGCCCCGGCACGCCGGTGATCGGCGGTGCCGTCAACGCCGGAGGGCTGATTCTCGTACGGGCCACCGCGGTGGGAGCCGACACTCAACTGTCCCGTATCACCCGGCTGGTGACCGAGGCCCAGGCGGGCAAGGCACGGGCGCAGCGGCTCGCCGACAAGGTCGCGGGGGTCTTCGTCCCCGTCGTGCTCGCCCTGGCCGTCACCGTGCTCGGATTCTGGCTCGGGGCCGGCGCCGAGCCGCAGGCCGCGATCACCGCGTCCGTGGCCGTGCTGGTCGTGGCGTGCCCCTGTGCCCTGGGCCTGGCGACCCCCACCGCGCTGATGGCGGCGACCGGCCGGGGCGCCCAACTCGGTGTCCTGGTCAGCGGGGCGCGGGCGCTGGAGGGACTGCGGCACCTCGACGCCGTGGTGCTCGACAAGACCGGCACTCTCACCTCCGGGCACATGAGCGTCGCCCGGGTCACGGCCGTGCCGGGCGGACTCGGCGAGGAGTCAGTGGTCCGACTGGCGGGCGCGGTCGAACAGGGATCGGAACATCCGCTGGGGCGTGCCATCACCGCCCATGCCCGGCGAACCGTTCCCGGGGAGCCGCTTCCGGCCGTGGCCGACTTCCGAGCGCTGCCGGGGAGGGGCGTCCGCGGCCGGGTGGCGGGCCGGCTGATCGAGGTCCTGGCCCCGGACGACGTGTTGCCTCCCACCCTGGCCCAGGCGTTGTCGGTCAGCGAGACCGCCGCCCGCACAGCGGTCGTGGTCCGCGTCGACGGCGAGACCGAGGCACTGATCGAGATCGGGGACGTCCTGCGACCGGGAAGCTACCGGGCCGTGGACCGGCTCCGCCGCCTGGGGGTGCGACCGGTGCTCGCCACCGGCGACCGGGAGGCGCCCGCCCGCGCCGTCGCCGCCGACCTCCGCATCGAGCAGGTGCACGCCCGTTGTACCCCGGAGGACAAGGCCGCCCTCGTCCGCGGGCTGCGGGAGCGGGGCTATCGGGTCGCCGTCGTCGGCGACGGTGTCAACGACGCGGCCG
Organism: Streptomyces yongxingensis; assembly: GCF_055597465.1. Lineage (NCBI taxonomy): Bacteria > Bacillati > Actinomycetota > Actinomycetes > Kitasatosporales > Streptomycetaceae > Streptomyces > Streptomyces yongxingensis. The sequence goes on along the minus strand of NZ_CM145717.1, from coordinate 2,089,237 downwards.
CCCTGGCCGGCGCCGACCTCGGCATCGCCATGGGTACGGGCACGGACGTGGCGATCGGGGCGGCAGACGTGACCCTGGTACGCGGTGAGATCGAGACCCTGGCGGACGCGGTCGGCCTCGCCCGTAGTGCGCTGGGCACGATCCGGGCCAACCTGTTCTGGGCGTTCGGCTACAACGTCGTGACCGTGCCGCCGGCCATGGTCGGCCTGCTCAACCCCATGCCGGCCGCGGCCGCGATGTCGGTCAGCTCGCTGCTCGTGGTCGGCAACAGCCTGCGACTGCGTGTCTGGCAGCCGTCACCGACCGGCGGACGCCCTGTCCGGCCCGCCGCCCGGACGCCACTGTGATGCTCCTGTTCGCCGCGTGGGGACCGCCTGCCCGCGACCGCGGCCCGACACCGAGGTGGAGACCCGCCCGATGATGAACCCGTCCTGGACGCCCAGCCACCGTCGCCTCACGGACTCCCTGCCGGCCGCGGTCGCTCCGGTCTGCGCCTGTGCCCTGGCGCTGGGTGGTCTCGCCGCGTGGACCGCCTCGGGCAACGCGGGCAGGCCCCCGCGTATCGACGTCACCGACGCACGGCTCTTCCTTCCCGCCCCGGGAGTGCCCCGGACCGCCGCGTTCTTCCGGATCACCAACACCGGTGGTGCGCGGGACCGGTTGGTCGAGGTGACGTCCTCCGCGGTCACCGGGGGGATCTCGCTCAGCCGTCACCGGATGACCGGGCGGGGATCGGCCTACCCCCAGGCCGTGGAGTCCCTGCCGGTTCCGGCAGGCGGCACGCTCGACATGTCACCGTTCACCAGTGATGTGACCGTCCCGGCCACGGCCCGCTGGCGGGCCGGAGACCTGGTGCCCTTCACCCTCCGTTTCGAACACGGCGGACGTGTCGAGGCCAGCGCCGTCGTCGTGCGGCCCGGTACGTCGGCGACGGTCGCGGTCAGGCCGGGCCGGTCCCACCGCGCTGGTGGGACCGGGCGCTCCGCTGCCTGGATGAATGTGCGCGGCGCTACTGGCTCACCTTGACGGAGAACCAATCCACGCTCATCCCCGCACCGGAGGTGGTGTCCGCCGCCGGTGAGGTGCAGCCGCAGACCTTGTTCGGGTAGGAGCCGCCGACCGCGACGTTGAAGATGGCGAAGAACCCGTGGTCGACCGCCTTCTTCCAGGTCTCGGCGGACACCTGGTCCTGCTTCACCGTGAAGGTTTCCTTGCCGTCGCGGTAGAAGCGCAGTTGTTCGGCGGAGGTGTCGGTGCGGTCCACGATCACGGAGTACGTGTGGTACTCGGTCTGACAGGTGTCGCACGGCAGCAGGTCGCTGCTGATCCCGTCCGGGTCGTGGCACTCGCCGGCCCACGCGCCGCAGTGGAAGGTGTTCGAGTGCTTGCTCAGCCCGTTGACGTCCTCCATGATGTCCAGCTCGCCGATGCTCGGCCAGTTGGTGGCCCCGACCGGGCGGGCGTCGGCGCCCATGGCCCAGAAGGCGGGCCAGATTCCGAGGGCCTTCTCCGGGTTGGGCTGCTTGAGGGAAGCGCTGATCTCCAACTGTCCACCGGCCGGCGCCTCGAAGTCGGTGCGCTGGGTCTCCACGCGGCCGGAGGTCCACTTCCCGGAAGCGTCGCGAATCGGCTTGATCACCATGTGGCCGTCACCGTCGTGGTAGACGTTGTCGGTCGAGTCCGTGACCGACTCGATCTCGCCGGTGCCCCAGTTCGCGGCGCCGCCCGGGTAGCCGGTGCCGATGTCGTACAGCCAGTCGTTCTTGTTCAGGCCGGTGCCCGCCGCGCCGTCGAAGTCGTCCCGGAAGACGGTGGTCCACTCGGCCGCGGCCGAGGGCTCGCTCGCGGCCGAGGGCTCGCCCGTGGTGGCGGCGTTGGAGGACCCGGTGAGGGCCAACAGTCCGGTCAGCGAAAGCGACAGGGCGGCCAGGAAGGCCAGAACGCGTCGGTGGCGGCGGCGGTGTTCGGCGTCCGCCGTCCCGCGCGAGGAAGTGATCATGAACATGTGGGGGGCTGCTTTCGTTCGAAGGAACCGTAGTGACGGAATGTGCGAGCCCCCGTAGCCCGCTCCTGGCGTGGGGGTGAGGGGAGATCGGGCTACGGGAACTCGGGCACAGTGAGCAGAGCGAGCGCCCGACGTTGACGAGAGAGCGCTCACACGGAATGACTGTCTTGGACCCTGCCCTTGCCGGTCAAGTGCCTTGCTGGGTTCACTAGTTGAACGAAAGCCCTTGGCCTGACCGCACCGCCGCGGAAGTATCGATCGTCCCACTTCAGAGTTGGAGGCATGCCCGGGGTGCCGACACTCGCGTTCGCCAACTCTTGACGACGCGCCACGCACCTTCCGATGGGACTCAGGGGCTGGGTGAGACCGTGGGCCGTTGCCGGGGTGCGCCGCCGCGTCGGCGGATACTGGGGCGTATGCGTATCGACTTCGATCCCGAGACCATGGGCCCCACCCCCTTCTACAAGCTGCTGACCTCGGTCATCGTGCCTCGGCCGATCGCCTGGGTGTCCACCGTCGGCCAGGACGGTGCCGCGAACCTCGCCCCGCATTCGTTCTTCACCGTGGCGGCCGTGGCTCCGCCGGTTGTGCAGTTCACCTCCGTGGGGCGTAAGGACTCGCTGCGGAATGTCGAGGACACCGGGGAGTTCGTGGTGAACCTCGCTCCCGAGGGGCTGTTCGAGCAGGTCAACGCGACGGCGACGGACTTTCCGCACGGGGTGAGCGAGTTCGAGGCGGTGGGGGTGGAGCAGGAGGCGAGCTTGCGGGTGAAGCCGCCTCGGGTGGCGGGGTCGCCGGTGGCACTGGAGTGTGTGGTGCACAGCACGATGGGGCTCGGGAACTCGACGGTGGTCTTCGGGCGGGTGGTGCATGCCGCGATCGACGACGAGGTGATGGTCGACGGGCATGCCGAGGTCACCAGGCTGCGGCCGCTGTCCCGGCTGGGGAAGAACGAATGGGGCACGGTCGGTGAGGTGCTGGATCTCGCCCGGATCCGTTACGCGGACTGGGAGGGCCGGGGGCCGGAGAAGGTCTGAGGCCCGTGGGCCACGGGAGGAGGAGAGGGGCGTGGCGATGGAGAGCGTGGTGTTCGACATCGGCTCGACCCTCGTCCGTGAGGACCGCTACTGGGGCTCCTGGGCCGACTGGCTCGGGGTGCCCCGGCACACCCTGTCCGCGCTGGTGGGGGCCGTCGTCGCGCAGGGGCGGGACGACGGGGACGCGATTCGGCTGCTGCGGCCGGGCGTGGACATCGACGCCGAGCGGCGGGCGCGGGAGGCGGCGGGGCGGGGGGAGTGGCTGGACGAGTCCGATCTGTACCCGGATGCGCGGTCCGCGCTCGGCGCGCTGCGGGAGTCCGGGCTGCGAGTGGTCCTGGCCGGGAACCAGTCGCTGCGGATGGGTGAACTGCTGCGGGGGATGGAGCTGCCGGTCGACGCCGTGGCGACGTCGTCCGAGTGGGGCGTCGTCAAGCCGGATCCGGAGTTCTTCCGGCGGGTGCTGGAGCTCGGCGGCGCCGCGCCGGGGGGCACGGTGTACGTGGGTGACTATCCGGCCTTCGACATCCGGCCGGCGAAGGCCGCCGGGCTGCGGGCCGCGCATCTCCGCCGGGGGCCGTGGGCGTATCTGTGGGGCGATACGGCCGACGCGGCGATGGCGGACTGGCGGATCGACTCGTTGAGTGAGCTGGTGGAGATCGTCACCGGACCGGCGGGGGCATCGTCCCGGTAAGGCCGCAGCTCAGGGCAGGGGTGTGCGCTGGGTGAGGAATTCACACCCGGTGTGATGCGAGTGCTTGCATATATCTACCGCACACCCTTCCCTGTCGCCCGGCATGGCGCTTGACTCGTCCCATGCCGCTCAGGGGGCGCCAGACCTGAGCGAAGGGGCCGCCGGACTCCTCCCTCCTCGGCCGGCGGCCCATCTCCCTGCCTGTCCGGCGGATGTCCGAGACGTGCGTCAGCCTGCCGACTCGGCCGCGTGCGCGCTCAGCACACCGAAGCCGACCAGCGCGAAGAGCGCGATGCCCAGCAGGATCCGGTAGATCACAAACGGCATGAAGCTCTTGCTCGAGATGAATTTCATGAACCACGCGATCACCGCATATCCGACGATGAAGGCGATGACCGTCGCGAAGATCGTCGGGCCCCACTCGGTATGACCCTCGGACGCGTCCTTCAGCTCGAAGGCGCCCGAGGCCAGCACCGCCGGCACCGCGAGCAGGAAGGAGTAGCGGGCCGCGGCCTCGCGGGTGTAGCCCATCAGCAGTCCGCCGCTGATCGTGGCGCCCGACCGGGAGACGCCCGGCACCAGCGCCATCGCCTGGCAGACCCCGAATATGAGCCCGTCCCGGATGCTCAGCTCCTGGAGCGTCTTGCGCTGGTTGGCGACGCGATGCCGGCCGCCCGTCTCATCGCGGGCCGCGCGCCGGTCCGCGAAGCCCAGGACGAGGCCCATGACCACGAGGGTCGTGGCTATGAGCCGCAGATCGCGGAACGGACCCTCGATCGCGTCCTGGAGGGTGAGCCCGAGCACACCGATGGGCAGTGAGCCGACGATCACCAGCCAGCCCATCTGGGCGTCGTGGTTGCCGCGCCACTCCTTGCTGAAGAGCGAGCGGAACCAAGCCGACACGATGTTGACGATGTCCTTGCGGAAGTAGATGAGTACCGCGAGCTCCGTGCCGATCTGGGTGATCGCGGTGAAGGCGGGCCCAGGGTCGTTCCAGCCGGCGAACGCGGCCGTGAGCCGCAGATGGGCGCTGGAGGAGATCGGAAGAAACTCAGTCAACCCCTGGACCAGCCCGAGGATGAATGATTCAAACCACGACATTGAGTCTTCGCTATCCAAGGCTGATCGTGCGCTGCTCGGCTCCTGGTCGCAGATGTCCAGGCATGACCGATTCAGGCGGGGCGGTCAGTGGGAAGCCGGCCGCCGAGGATCAACGGCCGGTTGTTGGGGGCAGCGTAGCGTCCCCGGGTGCGCGGCCCATCAAGGGCCTGGTCAGACCATCGGTTCAGCGCTTTGACCTCGGGTACTCGAGGCTCTGCCGCCCGGCCGCGGGCGCCTGGTGAGGATCAGCCGTGGACAGCCGTGGACAGCCGAGGAGCCGAACCGTATGACCGCGATCGGGCACGACGGAGGGCAGGGAGGCCGACGGGACGGGGCCGGGGGCGGCGCCGGAAGCGGGCCGGGCGGGACGATCACCACCGAGGTCCCGGCGCGGCTGGACCGGCTGCCCTGGTCACGCTGGCACTGGACGATCGTGATCGGCCTCGGCACCGTATGGATCCTGGACGGTCTCGAGGTGACCGTCGTCGGCAATATCGCCAGCCGCCTCTCCGAGCCCGGCAGCGGGCTGTCCATCACCGACGCGCAGGTCACCGGGATGGCGGCGGCCCTCTATGTGGCCGGCGCCTGCACCGGGGCGCTGGTCTTCGGCTGGCTCACCGACCGCCACGGCCGCAAGAAGCTCTTCCTCATCACGCTCGGGGTCTATCTGGCCGCCACCGCGCTCACCGCCATCTCCTTCTCCGCGTGGTGGTTCTTCCTCTTCCGCTTCCTCACCGGCTTCGGCATCGGCGGGGAGTACGCGGCCATCAACTCCGCGATCGACGAGCTGATCCCCAGGACGTACCGGGGCCGCGTCGACTTGGTCATCAACGGGAGCTTCTGGCTCGGCGCGATGGGCGGCTCGCTGCTCTCCGTGCTGATGCTCAACAGGAACTTCTTCCCGCTGAACGTCGGCTGGCGGCTCACCTTCGCCCTCGGCGTCGTCCTCGGCCTGGTCATCCTGCTGGTCCGGCGGAACGTCCCGGAAAGCCCGCGCTGGATGTTCATCCACGGCCGGGCGGAGGGCGCCGAGGAACTGGTCGCGGCGGCCGAACGCCGGATCGAGGACGAGACCGGGCGGCGCCTCCCCGAGCCGGACCAGGCCATCACCATCCGCACGCGGAAGAGCACCGGGTTCGTCGAGATCGCCCGGACGCTCTTCCGGGCGTACCCCCGGCGCGCGTTCCTGGGGCTGGCCCTCTTCATCGGGCAGGCGTTCCTCTACAACGCCATCACCTTCGGCTTCGGCTCGATCCTGGTGAAGTTCTTCGGCGTGCCCAGCGGCGGCACCGGCTACTACTTCGCGGTCATCGCCTTCGGCAACTTCCTCGGGCCATTGCTGCTGAGCAGGCTCTTCGACACGGTCGGCCGCCGTCCGATGATCTCGGGGACGTACGTCCTCTCCGGTGTGCTGCTGTTCATCACGGCCTGGATGTTCGGCAACGGCTGGCTCAACGCGACCACGATGACCGCCTGCTGGTGCGTGGTCCTCTTCTTCGCCTCGGCCGGTGCCAGCTCGGCGTACCTGACGGTCAGCGAGGTCTTCCCGATGGAGACGCGCGCCCTGGCCATCGCCTTCTTCTACGCCATCGGCACGGCGGCCGGGGGCATCAGCGGTCCGCTGATCTTCTCGGATCTGACGGCGAGCGGAGTCGTCGCCGACACCGCGCTGGCCTTCTCCATCGGGGCGTCACTCATGGTCGTCGCCGGGCTCGTCGCCGTCTTCCTCGCCATTCCGGCGGAGCGGCGTCCGCTGGAGGACATCGCCGAGCCGCTGTCCGCCCGCGCCGCGGCCACGTCGGCCTCCGCCACCGGACCGGCCGGCGGCTGACGGGCCCCGGCCCCGTCGGCCCCGCGGATCCGCCCGTCGGCCCCGCGGATCCGCCCGTCGGCCCCGCGGATCCGCCCGTCAGCCCCGCCGCGGCGCCATCTCGTCTGCCGCCGTGTCCTCCGTGGGCCGCACGGGCCGGATACGGCCGCGTTTGCGCCAGGCCACCAGCGCCCCCGCGACGGCGGGCACCGTGATGAAGGCCAGCGCGAGGAGGAAGACGGGCGAGGTGGGGGTGGTGGCGCGGCTGCCCGCCACCACGTACGCGGCGGTGTTCGGCACACTGCCCAGCCCGGTGGCCAGCAGGAACGACGGCCAGCCCATCCGGGAGACGGCCGCACAGTAGTTGGCGGCGGCGAACGGCACGCCGGGGAACAGCCGGATCGCCAGCATCGACCGGAACCCGTGGTGGCTCAACTGCCGGTCCGCCGCCGTGAGCCAGCGGCCCCGCAGCAACGGCCGCAGCGCGTCCTGCCCCAGCAGCCGCCCGAGGCCGAAGGCGATCCCGGCGCCGATCACCGTGCCGCCGATGGCCGTGGCCAGCCCGGCCTGGATGCCGAAGAGCGCACCGGCCGCCAGGTTCAGCAGCGGCCGGGGCACCAGCGCGGCGGTGCCCACCCCGTACGCGGCCGTGAACAGCACCACGGCCGTCCCGCCCGACAACTCCGGCCAGCCGTGGGTCAGCAGCCGCTGCGGCTGCCACAGCCAGACCGCGATCGCGGAACCGGTGAGCAGCGCCGCGAGCAACCCCAGCCGCGACCACGGCGAGAGGAGCACGGCGCGGGCGCGGCGCGTGGCCGGTTTCGCGGGCGGCGGAGCGACATCGAGCATCGGTGGAGCGTAACCGACCGGGCCCGGCGAGCGCTGTGATGTCGTCGGGTTGTCGTCCGATTGTCGGCAGACCGTCGACAGAGGGACCCGAACCCGTCGACAGAGGGTCCCGAACCCCGTCGAAGGAGGGCCTCGAACCCCGTCGAGCGAGGGTTCCGAACCACCCGCCCCACCGACCTCGCACGTACCGAAACGCACCGAAAACCATTCGACGCGGACCGAACACTGCGCGAAGATCACAGCATGTTCCGGCTCGCCTTCCTCACGCCGACGTCCGCGGTCGCGGACGCGCCGAAGGCTGCCGTCCCCTCTCTCGCCCCGGCCGCGGTCGCCGCCCTCACCACGGACCCGCCCGCCGCCGTTCCCGCCGCCTGCCTCGACGGCGCCCGAAGCTGACCCTCCTCGGACAACTCCGACGGATCCCCCAGGGGGAGGGTCGGCGAGGTTCTGGGGTCCGCGCTTCCCACCCCCGCTGACGAGGAGAGATCGTCGCATGTCCAAGCAGACGTATGTGCGCACCAAGCCGCATCTGAACATCGGCACCATGGGCCATGTCGACCACGGCAAGACCACGCTGACCGCCGCCATCACCAAGGTGCTGAGCGAGCGCGGCACCGGCGGCGCCTATGTGCCGGCCGACCGCATCGACCGGGCGCCGGAGGAGGCCGCGCGCGGCATCACCATCAACATCGCGCATGTCGAGTACGAGACCGACACCCGCCACTACGCGCATGTCGACATGCCCGGCCACGCCGACTTCATCAAGAACATGGTGACCGGCGCCGCCCAGATCGACGGGGCGATCCTCGTGGTCTCCGCGCTCGACGGCGTGATGCCGCAGACCGCCGAGCATGTGCTGCTGGCCCGCCAGGTCGGCGTCGACCACATCGTGGTGGCCCTCAACAAGGCCGACGCGGGCGACCCCGAGCTGACCGACCTCGTCGAGCTCGAGGTGCGCGAGCTGCTCTCCGCGCACGGCTACCCCGGCGACACCACGCCCGTGGTACGGGTCTCCGGGCTCCGGGCGCTGGAGGGCGACCCGCGCTGGACCGGGGCGATCGAGGCGCTGCTGGACGCCGTGGACATCTACGTCCCGACACCCGTGCGCCACACCGGGGCGCCGTTCCTGCTACCGGTGGAGAACGTGCTGACCATCACCGGACGCGGCACGGTCGTCACCGGCGCCATCGAGCGCGGCACGGTACGGGTCGGCGACCGTGTCGAGGTGCCCGGCACCGATGTGGCCACGGTGGTCACCGGGGTGGAGACCTTCGGCAAGTCCATGGAGTCGGCCGAGGCGGGCGACAATGTGGCGCTGCTGCTGCGCGGAGTGGCGCGGGACGCGGTGCGCCGCGGCCATGTGGTGGCCGCGCCCGGCAGCGTCGTGCCGCGGCGGCGCTTCACCGCGCGGGTGTACGTCCTCTCGGCCGCCGAGGGTGGCCGGCGGACCCCGGTGTCCACCGGCTACCGCCCGCAGTTCTACCTCCGTACGGCCGATGTGGTCGGCGCCGTGGACCTCGGGGCCACCGCGGTGGCGCGCCCCGGTGACACGGTCACCATGCGGGTCGAGCTCGGCCGTGCCGTACCGCTGGAGCCGGGCCTCGGCTTCGCGATCCGCGAGGGCGGCCGCACGGTGGGCGCGGGGACGGTGACCACCGTGCTGCCGTGACCATCGCCGGCCCCGTTCGTCCGCCTCCCCCGTGCGGGAGGCGGACGAACGGAGGCCAGGCCATGCGCGCGACGGCACAATGAGAGGGTGAACGAGCCGATACCCGTGAGCCGTGCCGTGGACGGCGGCACCGCCAAGCTGATGCCGGACCTGGACCGCCCGCGCGCCTGGCTGCTCACGGTGGACGGCGCCCCGCAGTCGTATGTCGACCTGGACGATCCGGGCCATCTCGAGTTCGAGTACGCGCGGCGGATCGCCCATGTCCTGGACGCGGCCGCCGATCCCGGCGCCCCGCTCGACGTACTGCACCTGGGCGGTGGGGCTTGGACGCTGCCTCGCTATCTGGCCGCCACCCGCCCCGGCTCCCACCAGGTGGTGATCGAGGCCGACCGGGGGCTGCTGGAGCTGGTCGCCGAGCACCTTCCGCTGCCGTCCGGGGCGGGCGTCACGGTGCGGCCGGAGGACGCCCGGACCGCGCTGGAGGCCGCGCCCGAGGGGTCGGCCGATGTCATCGTGGCCGATGTCTTCGGCGGTTCGCGGGTGCCCGCGCATCTGACCTCCGTGGAGTACGTCCGTGCCGCGGCCCGGGCGCTGCGGCCGGGCGGGTGGTACGCGGCGAATCTGGCCGACGGGGCGCCGTTCGCCTTCCTCCGCTCCCAACTGGCCACCTACCGCACGGCGTTCGCGCACCTCGCCCTCATCGCGGAGCCGTCGGTGCTGCGCGGTCGCCGGTTCGGCAACGCCGTGCTGGTGGCCTCCCAGTCCGCACCTCCGGTCGCCGTGCTGGCCCGCCGCACCGCGGCCGACGCCTTTCCGGCCAGGGTCGAGTACGGCGAGGCGCTGGAGCGGTTCATGGGGGGAGCGGCGCCGGTGCGGGACGAGGAGGCCACGCCGTCGCCCGAGCCGCCGGACGGGGCGTTCAGCGTGGGCTGACCGGCTCCGGGGCGGTGTCCGCGGCGGCGGCCGGACCGCCCTCGGCGACGGGCTCGGTCTCGCGCCGGCGCAGCCGCCGTACGTCCGGGACCGTCAGCACCGCCAGCGTCAGCGCCAGGATCAGCGCCGAGCACCCCCACAGCGAGGCCGACCGGCCGAACGCCTCCTCGGCCGGGCCCGCGAGCGCCGTGGCGAGCGGCACCATGGCGACGGAGCCGAACCAGTCGTACGCCGAGACCCGCGACAGCTTGTCCTCCGGGATCTCCTGGTGCAGCGCGGTCATCCAGGACACCCCGAACACCTCGACCGACACCCCGACCAGGAACATCACCACGGCCAGCGGCGCGACCGGCACCGGGACGGCGAGCGCGGCCGACGGCAGGGCGAGCGGCAGCACGCACAGGGAGCCCGCGAGCAGCATCCGCCGCGGCCGCCAGCGCACCATCAGCAGAGCGCCCAGGACGGTGCCCGCGCCGAACGCCGCGAGCGCGAGCCCCCAGGGGCGCGCCCCGCCCAGATGGTCCTCGGCCACCAGCGGGCCGAAGACCGACTCCGCCGCTCCCACCACCGCGTTGACGACGGAGAACTGGACGACGATCGACCACAGCCAGGGCCGGCCGATGAATTCGCGCCACCCTTCGCGCAGATCCCGCAGCATGCCGCCACCGGGCTCCCGCTGGGCGACGGCACGCACGTCGAGCAGCGAGCGCAGGGCGCCCGCGACGGCGAACGCGGCGGCGTCGACGGCCAGCACCCAGCCCGGGCCGACCACCGCGACCAGCGCGCCGCCGAGCGCGGCCCCGCCGATCTGCGCACCGTTCATGCCCATCCGGAACAGCGCGAAGGCACGGGCGGCCTGTTCGCCGTTGACGCTGGAGAGCAGCATGCCCTCGGCGGCGGGGGAGAAGAACGCCTGCCCGGTGCCGCCGAGCGCGGACAGCACGGCCATCTGCCACAGCCGCGCCTCGCCGGACAGGACGAGCACGGCGAAGACCGCCTGCGAGAGGCAGTTGAGGCTGTTGGCGGCCACCATCACCCGGTGGCGGGGCAGCCGGTCCGCCACCGCGCCGCCGATCAGCAGGAAGACGACCAGCGGAAGTGTGCGGGCCGCCGCCACCAGCCCGACGTCGCCGCCGTCCCCGCCCGCCTCCAGCACCGCGAACGCCGCCGCGATGAGGGCTCCGGCGTTCCCGAGGCCCGTCACCACGGCGGCGGTGGTCAGCAGTGTGTAGTTGCGGCCGGCCCACGCGGGGCGGCGCGGTCGGAGGCGCGGGGCCGGGGGAGTCGTCACATCCGGACTATCCCTGGGGGCGGGCCCCGGCGTCCAACCGTATTCCGGCCGCCGTGATCGGAGCGCTCAGATGGTCAGGAGACCTCCGACTTCACCGGCCGCAGCGAACTCATGATCTTCTTGATGGTGGCGTCCGGGACCTCTTCCTTGGTGCCCTTGACCGAGTACAGGACCCAGGTGGCGAAGTCGCCGTTGGTGTCCGTGTAGGTCACGGTGACCGACTTCCCGTCGGTGGTGCACTTGTCGGTCTTCTTCACCCCGGTGACGGTGGCCGACGCGGTGTAGCCCTTGAGGCCGTGGGCGCTGGTGAACTTCTTGGCGTCGGTGACCTTGCGGGTCCCGGTCTGCTTCTGGTCGAAGGCGGCGAAGACCCAGTTCTCGGCCTCGATCTTGGCGGCTGACGCCTCGCTCTTGGCGCCCTGGGCGCCCTTCGAGCCCGCCCCGGCGGCGTGACTCTTGTCGACGTAGCCGTCCTTGTCCTTGACCGAGCAGTAGTCCTTCTTGTACCTCGCCGGAGCGGACATGACCACGAGCGGCTTGCCCTTGTCGTCCTCGAAACCGGTGCTCAGGCCCGGCGATTCGACCGTCCAGTCCGGGGGGACGTCGAAGGCGTTGTGCCGCTTGGGGCTGACCACCGGCTTCCAACCGGGTATGACCGCCTTGACGTCGGTGGCGTCACCGCCGGCGCGCGGGTTGTCCGCACCGCCGCCGCCCGGGTCCTCGGTCGGCTCCTCGGAGGCCGGAGCCGACGTGGCGGTGTGGGGCGTCTTGTCCTTCCCCTTCGACTCGTCGCCGCCGTCGCTGTCGTCCTTGCCCAGGACCAGCGCGCCGGTGATGGCCGCGGCGGCGACGACCGCGATGGCCGCGACGATGGCGATGGTGGTCGTGCGCTTCTTGTTGTCGCGCGGCGGCTGCGGTGCGCCGGGCGGGCCGGACGGAGCGCCCCACTGCTGGCCGGGCGGACCCTGCGGCGGGCCGAAACCGGGCTGCTGCCCCGGCTGGCCGGACTGCCCCGGCTGCTGCTGGGGCGGCTGCTGATAGGGATTCGGCTGCTGGTATCCCGGCTGCTGATACGGGTTCGGCTGCTGGTATCCCGGCTGCTGGTACCCCGGTTGCTGATAGGGGTTCTGATCGTGCGGGTTGTTCTGCTCGCCCCCGGGCGGCTGCTGTCCTGGCCACATGGCCAGTAACGATAGAGGGGGCCGACGACGGCTGCTACGGCTGCCCCGTCAACTGCCCCTTTCCCCGCTTGCTACTGGGTGGTAACTTCCGGAGTATGTCAGAAACCCTGCCCTCCGTCGGTGAGATGCTCGCCGCCACGGTGCCCATGGTGCGCACCCTGAACCTGGAGTTCCGCGAGGCGTCGCCCGAGCGTGCGGTGCTGTGCCTGCCCGACCAGCCCGACTTCCACAACCATGTCGGCGGCCCCCACGCGGGCGCGATGTTCACCCTGGCGGAGTCCGCGAGCGGTGCCGTCGTGCTGGCGGCGTTCGGCGATCAGCTCGGCCGTGCCGTACCGCTGGCCGTGCGCGCCGAGATCGGCTACAAGAAGCTCGCCAGGGGGCCCGTCACCGCGACCGCCACCCTCGGCCGGCCCGCCGCCGAGGTGGTCGCCGAGCTGGACGCGGGGGAGCGGCCCGAATTCCCGGTGAACGTCACGATCACACGCGAGGACGGCGCGGTTACGGGCGAAATGTCCATTGTGTGGACCCTGCGCCCCCAGTCCTGAGTCGGTCCTCCCCGACCGCGAGTCCATCCCCGACCCCGAGTCCGCCCTCCCCGGCCCCGAGTCCGTCCTCCCTCCGCCGGAGTCGACGCGAGCGGGAGCACGACTTGGGGATGATGGCGACCGCGCGCCGATTGAGTAGGCTTCCCGGCGTGCGCCGCGTCCCGTCCGGCGCACGCCGGGAAGCGATCGCCACATGGGGAGGAACCGGCGTTGCATATCGAGGAATGGCTCGAGACCGTGCCCGCGGTCAGCGTGTATCTGCTCGTGGGTATCGTCATCGGCCTGGAGAGCCTGGGAATCCCGCTCCCCGGTGAGATCGTCCTCGTCAGCGCGACTCTGCTGGCGGCCTCCCAGGACCACATCAACCCCTACATCCTGGGGACGTGCGCCGTCGCGGGCGCGGTGATCGGCGACTCCATCGGCTATCTCATCGGCCGCAAGGGCGGACAGCCGCTGCTCACCTGGCTGGGCCGCAAATTCCCCAAACACTTCAGTGCCGAGCACGTGGCCACCGCCGAGCGCTCCTTCCAGAAGTGGGGCATGTGGGCGGTCTTCGTCGGCCGGTTCATCGCGCTGCTGCGCATCTTCGCCGGGCCGCTCGCGGGCGTGCTGCGCATGCCGTACTGGAAGTTCCTCATCGCCAATGTGCTCGGCGGCATCGTCTGGGCCGGTGGCACCACCGCGGTCATCTACTCCCTGGGCAAGGTCGCGGAGGACTGGCTGAAGCGGTTCTCCTGGCTCGGGCTCGTGCTGGCCCTGCTCTTCGGCCTCGGCTCGATGCTCGTGATGAAGTGGCGCTCCAAGAAGGCCAAGGCCGCGGCGGTCACGGCGGCCGATTCCGAGACCGCCGAGCCGGAGCCGGTCCCGGCCGGGGACTAGGGTCCTTCTGACGGATCGTGGCGCCTGCGGCGGGCTGCTCCCTCCCCGTCCCTTCCCGAACTGGGGCTGCGCCCCGGACCCCGGAGCCCAGGGGCGGAGCCCCCTGCCACGCGCCGGACACTCCATGGGGCAATCGGTCCGATCGGCCGGATCGGCTGGACCGGCTGTAGGGTCTGCCGGAGCTACCGGCCGGGGCGAGGAACGCGAAGGGGACGACCAGGTGGGAGAGACGGTGCGCGCCTTGATCTTCGGCATCGACGGGAAGGAGCCACGGATCGCCCCCGACACGTTCGTGGCCCCCACGTCGGTGGTGATCGGCGATGTCGTGCTGGCGGCGGGATCGAGCGTCTGGTACCAGGCAGTGCTGCGGGGTGACGGCGGTCCCATCGTCCTCGGCGCGGACAGCAACATCCAGGACAACTGCACGGTGCACGTCGACCCCGGATTCCCGGTCTCGATCGGCGAGCGGGTCTCGGTCGGGCACAACGCGGTCGTGCACGGCTGTACGGTCGAGGACGAGGTCCTGATCGGCATGGGGGCGACGGTCCTCAACGGCGCGCGGATCGGTGCGGGATCGCTGGTCGCGGCCCAGGCCCTGGTGCCGCAGGGGATGGAGATACCGCCCGGTTCGCTGGTGGCGGGGGTGCCGGCGAGGGTGAAGCGCCCCCTCACCGACGAGGAACGAGAAGGCATCAAACTGAACGCCCAGGTGTACGCGGACCGGGCGAAGCGGTACCGGGAAGCGCTCGGCGGCGAGTAGCCGGATGTGATCGGATGGTGGTCATGGACTGGGAAGCCTTCGCCGAGCGCATGGCCACCATGGCGCGGGATCTGCTGGCGCAGGACTCCGTGGAGGCCACGCTGGACCGGATCAGCGCGTGCGCGGTGGACATCGTGGAGGGTTGCGACGCCGCTGGCATCATGGTGCTCCACGGCAGCCGAGTGGAGTCCCTCGCCCCCACCGAAGGGCTGGTGGTGCGGTCGGACCGGCTGCAGGCGCGGCTCAGGGAGGGGCCCTGCTTCGACGCCGCCCGCCGACTGAACGGTGAGCGGGTGTTCCGGATCAGGGACTTCACCGAGCCCGAGGAGCGCTGGCCCAGGTACATCAGTGAGGCCCGTGAGCTCGGCATCGGCAGCATGATGGGGTTCCTGCTCTACACCGAGGAGGAGAACCTCGGCGCCCTGAACCTCTACTCGCGGCACCCCGCCGCCTTCACCAGGGCCAGCGAGACGGCCGGCTGGCTGCTCGCCTCGCATGCCGCGGTCGCCTTCTCCAGCGCCCGCACCGCCGATCAGCTCCAGCAGGCGCTCCAGACCCGGCACACCATCGGGGAGGCCATGGGCATCCTCATGGAACGCCTGAAGATCTCCGAGGATGACGCCTTCGCGCTGATCCGGCGGGTGTCCCAGGAGCGCAACGTCAAGCTGCGGGACATCGCCCGGCAGATCTGCGAGAGCGGTGGAATCGACGACTGAGGCGTCGGCCCGAGCCGACGCGTCAGCCGAAGCGGCTCTTCCGGCCCGCGGTCTGGACCGGAAGGGCCTGGCCACCGTGGTCCCCCGGGGGTCGCTGCGATGGCGTGACGCCCAGGTACCCCCGTGGCCTCCAGTGGTAACCCCACCGTCACCAGGATTTCGGCAGGGCCCGCGGGGCGTCGATCCCCTCCTCCGGCCGCCGCACCGGGCGTACCCGTGACCCGTGCGGGCTCCGGGGCGTCCGCACGGGCCGCCAGGTGGTGACGAGGGCCGCGGCCAGGAGGAGCTCGGCGAGGTCACCGCCGTAGTACATGATCTCCGCGCCGCCCCGGACCTCGGCGATCGGGGCGTGGACCTGGACCCAGAAGCCCCCGTACATCAACTGGGCGATCGCGGCGTGGGCGGCGATGGCGACGCCGAGGACCACCAGCCGGGCCGGCACCCCCGGCCGGGCGGGGGCCGGATCGGGACCGGCGATGACATACGCGAACAGCCAGCCCGAGAGCAGGAAGTGGGCGTGTGTCAGCCAGTGCCACCCGGGGTGGCCCATGGTGGCGTCATAGACGGGGGTGAAGTACAGCGGTACCAGCCCGCCGGTGGTCAGCAGCAGGGCGGTGACGGGGTGGCCGAGCAGCCGCGCGGGGCGGGAGCGGAGCACGGCGGTCAGCCGTCGGCCGTGGTCCGGGGGCAGGGCGCGCAGCAGCAGGGTGACCGGGGCCCCGAGCACCAGCGCGAGGGGCGCGTACATCCCGAGCAGCAGATGCTGGGCCATATGGCCGCGGAAGTCCTCGTGGGCGAACGGCGCGAGCGGCGGCAGCAGCGCCACGGCCACCAGGACGAGCCCGGCCCCGAAGCTCAGCGACCGCGCGAGCGGCCGGCCCTGGGCGGGGTGACGGCGACGGGCGCGGCGGACCGTCAGCGCGTAGCCGGCGGCACACCCCAGCAGGGCGAGGGCCGGCAGCCATACGTCCAGGGGGCCGCCGCCCCCGCCGTGCCCATGGCCGGGATGCGCCGCACCGCCCCCCATCACACGTGCCTGGTGGCGCGGGGCGCCTCGCCGCCCGCCGGGGGCCCGCCGCGCTGCAGCAGATAGCCGCCGGCCACCAGGAGGGCGCCCAGGACGAGGAAGCCCGCGTCCCACCACGGCTGCTCCGGGCCGCCGTGGACATGGTGGATGCCGAGGATCTGGTGGTCCAGTACGCCCTCGACGAGGTTGAACAGGCCCCAGCCGACCAGCATCCAGCCCCACAGGACGCGGGAGCCCCACACCCGGCGCCGGTCGTGGGTGACCCGGGCGTAGAGGATGGCCAGCCCCAGCAGCACCGAGATCCAGCACACCGCGTGGAAGACGCCGTCCCACACGGTGTTCATCCGCAGACCGGATACGGTGTGCGGGTTGTAGTACCTCACCCCGATGCGGTCGTGGTTGGTGCTGCTGAGCATGTGGTGCCACTGGAGGAGCTGGTGCAGCAGGATCCCGTCGAGGAATCCGCCGAGCCCCACCCCCAGCACGATCCCCGGCAGCCGGATGACGCGCGACGCCGGCAGACCGGCCGGGGCTTCCTCCGCCGTGGTGGCCATCACCGCGCTCCGTCCTGACGACAGCGTGTTCCCCCGCGCTCTCCGCCCCCACGGCTTCCCGGCCGGACCGGTTTCCTCACCTGTTCACGTCGTCTTTCCGCCATATCGCCGAGCCGGGCCAGGGCCCCGAGGCAGGCCGCTCGCCAGGGCCGTCTCAGGCGGCGGTGACGGTGAACAGCCCGCCGTCGGGGTCGCACAGGATCGCCTGACGGCCCGTGGGAGAGGCGTCCGGCGGGAGGGCGACCGTGCCACCGGCGGCGCGGGCCGCCGCCACGGCGGCCGTCACATCGGGGACGCGGAAGTGGACGTACCAGCGCGGCCGGACCCGCGGGTCGGGGGCCTGCTCGACGGCGCCGCCGTGGACCACCGCCAGCTTGCGGCCCTCCTCGCGCACGATCACCTCGTCGTTCTCGTACTCCACGGAGCAGGTGCCCTCCGGTGACGCCCAGCCGAAGACCTCGCCGTAGAAGAGGGCGGCCGCGAACGCGTCCCGGGTCCGCAGCTCCAGCCGGGCCGGGGCGCCCTCCTCGGGACCCGACGGCCAGCCGGGCAGCGCCTCCCCCGCCCAGAAGCCGAAGACGGCGCCGTCGGGGTCGGCGGCCAGCGCGGCGCGGCGGCCGGTGCCGAACGGGAGCGGGCCGACACCGACGGTGCCGCCCCGCTCGTGGATCCGTGCCGCGGTGGCGTCCGCGTCCGCCACGGCGAAGAACGGCGTCCAGGCGACCGCGCCCCTGAGGCTGTTCGCGAGCGCCCCGACCCCGGCCACCGGCGCTCCGCCGAACAGCGCCGTACGGAACTCCTCACCCAGCCCGGTGGGCCGCCAGGTCCATCCGAGCACCGCGGTGTAGAACTCCTGCGCCGCCCGGAGGCTGGGGGCGGCGAGACTCACCCAACAGGGGAATCCCGGCCGTGCCTGGCCGATCGGCTTCATGCGCACCACTCCTCACAACTCCGCCCCGGCACCACCGCGGGGGACTGCACCGATGTACCCCGTCGGCCGGGTGCTATGCCCCGGCGGTGGCGCGGGGCCAGGTGTCCGGGGCGATGTCGTGCCAGATGTTCTGGGCCTGGATCAGCAGGGTGCCCAGGACGGCGGTGGTGCCGGGGGAGACGTAGCGCTCATCGGTGAGCTGTTTCTGCAGGGCGTCGTGGTGCCGTTCCACGGCCTCCAGCGTCTCGTCCAGTCGGCCGCGCGCGCCGTCGGGGGTGAAGGGCTCATGGATCACTTCGGCCCGGGCCTCGCAGGCCGCCGCCAGATCGGCGAGGAGACGGCCGTAGTCGCGCAGCGGCTGCTGGTCGGGGGCGGGAATGGAGCGGTTCTCGTCGGCGATGTCGACCATCGTGCTGACGACCGCCCCCACCTGGGCGACGATCGAGCTCCACCGCTGGTCCTCGCTCTCGGGGGGAAGCGTCGGCGGCCGCTTCTCGCGCGACCTCCACGGCAGCCTGGGATTGAGCCGGAGGCTCTCATGGCTCCACAGCCGGGCGGACCGCAGGCTCTCCTGCCGCCGCTGGAGCTGGTCGGCCAGCCGTCGCCAGTCGGTGGGCGTGTCCTCGGACCAGTCTCCCCGGGCCAGCGCCTCGGCGATGCTCGCCAGTGTCTCCTGTGTCGCGTGCGCCAGACTGCTGAGGTTCTCCCGTACGTTCCGCAGATGCACCGGCGGCAGGATCAGCGCGTTGACCGCGATGCCGATCACGGCGCCCAGCAGGGCCTGGAGCAGCCGGTGGGAGACCGTGAGGCTGGACACCGGGGCCGAGGTGAGGGTGAACAGCGCGGTGGTGGGCCCGTAGATGCCCTGGTCGCCGAGGCGGGGCCAGTTGCTGAGCAGCATCACGACCGGCAGGACCAGGGCCACCGAGATCAGGGTGTTCCCGGTCAGGGCCTCGACCGCCGCCGCGAGCAGCGTGCCGACGGCGATGGCCACCAACTGCTGCAACCCCTTGAACAGCGAACGGTAGACGGTGGCTTGGACCAGGACCACCGCCACCCACGGCGCCATCAGCGCCACCGGGTCCTTCAGCCACCAGCCCGAGACCGCCCACGCGAGCGTGGCCGCCCCGGCCGCCTTCAGCGACTGCACGAGCAGGTCCCGCTCCCGCCCCGGCCCCTGCCACGCCCGCGCCGCGGCGTCCACGATCCCCCGGGCCTCGGCCCGCACCACGTACAGCTTCTCCATCGCGTGCCCCATGGCGTAGTGGGTTCCTGGAGCACGTCGGCTTATGCATGGCCGGGCGGGGGCCGGGCCGCGGTCCGCTCAGCCCGTGGCCAGCAGCAGCGTGCCCGCCAGGGCGAGCCCGGCGCCCGTGGCCTGGACCGCGCGCAGCCGCTCGCCGAGCAGTCCGCGGGCCGCGAGGGCGGTCACCACGGGGTAGAGGGAGGCGAGCACCGCGGCGACGGTGACCGGGCCGTGGTGGACGGCGAGGTTGTACGTGCCGTTGGCGGCCACGTCGGCGAGGCCCACGAAGGCGAGCGCGGGCAGCGACGCCCACACCACGCCCATCCCGCCCTCGGGCAGCCCGGGGTCGCCGCGCCGGACGGAGAGCAGCAGCGCGGCGCCCCCGACCGCCACATTGCACACCCGCTGCACGAACAGCGCGAGGAACAGCCCGGTCAGTGTGTGCGACGCCTCGGCGATCAGCGCCATCACCGAGCCGAAGCCCAGCGCGGCCACCAGGGTGAGCAGCAGCGTCTGCCGCTGGACGGGCGCCCCGCCGGTCTGCGGACCGCTCGCCAGGACCACACCCGCGACCGCCACCACGACCCCCGAGACCTGGAGCAGCCCGGGCCGCTCGCCGAGCACCAGCGCGACGCCCAGCGGCACGATGACCCCGCCGAGCGCGCCGAGCGGGGAGACGACGCCCATCGGGCCGAGCGCGAGGGCGCGGTAGAAGCACAGCATCGCGGCCGGGCCGACCACACCGGCCGCCGCGGCGAACCACAGTTGCGGGCCCGCCTCGGACCATCCGCCGGTGGCGGCCACGACGGCGCCGAGGACGGTGACCGCGATGAGCTGGGAGACGACGACCACGGTGAGCGCGGGTGTGCGCCGGGTGAGCAACCCTCCGCCGAAGTCGGCCAGCCCCCAGAGCAGGCTGGTGGCAAGAGCGAAGAGTGCGGACATGGTGAAACCTCGCCGTACAGTGTGGTGGACGTGGGAGTACAGCCCACGGTAGTTCACTCCACTCGACTATGCCATTCACTATTTTGGACGGATGGACGGACCGGAACGTGACGGACCTCGACCAGCTCACGCAGTCGCTCGCCCGCAACCTCAAACGGTGGCGCAATGAACGCGGCTTCACCCTCGACGCCCTGGCGGCCCGCGCCGGGGTCAGCCGGGGCATGATCATCCAGATTGAGCAGGCCCGTACGAATCCGAGCGTGGGCACCACCGTCAAGCTCGCCGACGCGCTCGGCGTGAGCATCACCACACTGCTCGACTACGAGCAGGGGCCCCGGGTGACCTTCGTCCCGCCCGAGCAGGCGGTGCGGATGTGGTCCACCGAGGCGGGCAGCTACACCGCGCTGCTCGTCGGCACCGAGGCGGACGGCCCGCTGGAGATGTGGGAATGGCGGCTGATGCCCGGCGACGAGAGCAGCTCCGATCCGCATCCGTCCGGCACGGTCGAGCTGATCCATGTGACGGCCGGCGAGCTCACCCTGGTGATCGGCGGCGAGACCCACACCGCCCCGGTCGGCACCTCCGTGGCGTTCGAGGCGAACACCCCGCACACCTATCGCAACGACGGGACGGCGCCGGTGGAGATGACCATGGCGGTGTCGGTGCCACCCGCGCGCTGAGGCCGCCGGGCCCGGCCCTCGCGCCCCGCCCCGACTGCTAGTTTGGCGGCATGAGTACGCCGATGGATGCCTTCGACGAGGTCCGTCCCGCCGTCGAGTGCCTGGACCTGCTGACCGCACCCGTCGCCGAGGCGCTGCGCACCTGGCGCGGCGCGGAGCCGGTGGAGCAGGTGCTGTTCGTGGACACGGACCCGGACAAGGCCGACACCGCCGTACTCGTCGAGAACTACGGCTCCTGGCTGCTGGAGCAGTCCGCCAACTGCGTGGTGGTCGCGGGCAAGCGGGGCGGCGAGACCACCCTGGCCGCCTGTCTGGTCCTGGCCCACACCCGCGCGGACGTCAACGGCGTGGTGCGCCGCCACCTCGGCGCGCGCAAGGCGTCGTTCGCCCCGATGGACACGGCGACGGGCGAGAGCGGCATGGAATTCGGCGGCATCACCCCGATCGGGCTGCCCGCCGGCTGGCCGCTCCTGGTGGACGCCGCCGTGGCCGACATCCCGTACGCCCTCATCGGCAGCGGCAGCCGACGCGGCAAGCTCATCGTGCCGGGCAAGCTGCTCGCCGGCCTCCCGGGCGCGGTGGTCCTGGAGGGCCTCGGCGCCTGAGGCCGGGCGGCCTCCTTCGGCCGCGGCGCGAGTCGCTCCTAGGAGTGATGAAGAGCGGTGCGGGAACGCATAGCGTCGGGCGGATGAACGTGGTTGACGGCAAGTGGCCCGGGTGGGGCGCTGATGCCGGCCTGGTCGCCCTGACGTTTCTGCCGCCGCTGCTGTCGCAGCCGTACGTCGACACATCCGGCCCGGCGTGGTCGTCGCTCATCGGGTACGAGGCGGTGGCCGCGGTGGTCCTGGCGCTGCGGCGGCGGTGGCCGGTGACGGCCTTCGTCACGGGCTTCGGCGCGCTGGTGGCGGCGCTGGTGGCGAGCGCGGGCGAGGGGGCCAAGCTGACCCCGCTGGCCTTCGTGCCGCTCGCCGTGCTCGTCC
This sequence comes from Streptomyces yongxingensis, assembly GCF_055597465.1. NCBI lineage: Bacteria > Bacillati > Actinomycetota > Actinomycetes > Kitasatosporales > Streptomycetaceae > Streptomyces > Streptomyces yongxingensis. The sequence goes on along the minus strand of NZ_CM145717.1, from coordinate 2,067,401 downwards.
ACAGCCTGGGCAGCCACTGCGCGAGCTGGCCGCGTACCGTGTCGGCGCTGCTCGGCGGCGGCGCGATGGCCCTGCTCGGCCTGTGGGTGAACCGGATGACGGCCGGCGCCGGCGAGTTCCGGGGCGGCCTGGACGTCCTCGCCGCCCTGGCTCCGATGCCACTGGCGTGGGCGATGGGTTTCGCCGCACGTACTCAGCGCGCGCTGCTCGCCGCGGCCGAGCAGCGGGCTGCCGAGGCGAGCCGCGCGCGGCGCCTGGAGGCGGCGCAGGCCGCACAGCGGGAGCGGGCGCGGATCGCCCGCGAGATGCACGACGTGGTCGCGCACTCGCTCACCCTGCTCGTCGTGCACGCGGAGGCGCTGCGCGCCCGCGGCGGCGAACTGCCCGACTGGGCCCGTACCCAGGTCGACGGGCTGGCGGCGGCGGGTCGGCAGAGCGGTGGTGAGCTGCGCGATCTGCTGCGCATGCTCCGTGATCCCGCGGACGCGGCCCCCTTGCAACCGGTGCCCGGACTCGGCGAGCTGAGTACGCTGCTGGACAGCCACCGGGCAGCGGGAGGAACGGTCGAGGTGCGGATGGGGACGACGGGGACCGCACTGGAGTCGTTGCCGGCTCCGGTGCAGACGGCGGGGTACCGCATTGTGCAGGAGGCGCTGGCCAACGCTCGCCGTCACGCGCCCGGGGCGCCGGTCCGGCTCACCGTCGACGGCACGGCCGGCCGACTGCGCTTCGAGGTGGAGAACGGCCGCGGGGCGCGGCGCGGCACGGCCGGCGCGGGGATCGGGCTCGGCCTGGTCAGCATGGGCGAACGGGTGGGCGCGCTGGGCGGAGAGCTCACCGCGGGACCGACCGGTGACGGCGGCTTCCGCGTCGTCGCCACGATGCCGCTGGAGAACGCCGGTGTCTGAGCGGATCAGCGTGCTCGTGGTGGACGACGAGCCGATCATCCGCGCCGGCCTGAGCGCGATCCTGGACAGTCAGGCCGACCTCACCGTGGCAGGCACCGCGGGTGACGGCGAGGAGGCCGTAGAGGCGTGCGCGCGGCTGAGGCCGGACGTGCTGCTGCTGGACATCCGCATGCCGCGCCGGAACGGACTGTGGGCGCTGGCCGAGCTGGACCGCCGGGGGCTCCTCGGACCCGGGCGGAGCCAGGTGCTCATGCTGACGACGTTCGACCTGGACGAGTACGTCGACGAGGCGCTGGCGGGCGGGGCGTCCGGATTCCTGCTGAAGAACAGCGCGTACGAGGAGCTGACCGGGGCGGTGCGGGCGGCGGCGGCCGGGCACCGCGCGCTGAGCCCGGCGGTGACCGCCCGGATCATCGAGGGGCATCTGAGTGCCCGACAGCGACCCAGCGACCAGGAACTGGCCCGGCTGAGGGACCTCACCGAGCGGGAGCGCGACGTGCTGCGGCTGGTCGGGGACGGGCTGAGCAACGCCGAGATCGCCGACCGGCTCGTGGTGAGCCTGCACACGGTGAAGACGCACGTCAGCCGCATGCTCACGAAGACCGGCTGTCAGAGCCGGGCGCAGGCGGCGGTACTGGCCAGGAACACGCTGCCCTGACCGTGCGCGATGGACGGGGCAGCGCGACGCCGCGCCTGTTCATATCACTCTCTCGAATGACCCGCGGCCCGCTGAAGACCCGCCTTCGAGCGATGTGCCGGGCGGCTGTGCGCTGGCTGAATGGCTGCTGTGCGGAGGGGCCGCCGTGAGGCCGGGCAGCGGGAAGAGCGCCCAAGCCCCGACGCACGGAGCAACCGTCATGCGCCGAAGGGAACTGCCATGTCCGCACGTACGTCGTCTCGCCTCCGGATCCTGCGCGGGGCGCTGGCAGTGGCATTGGCGACCGGTATGAGCGGGACGCTCATGGGCTGCTCGGACACGGAGGCGAGCGCGGCGAAGCCGTCGGCCGAGCAGGGCAGGTCGGCCGATGGGCGGCTGGCCGACCTCGCACAGAAGGCGGCGGACCAGGGTTCGCTCGGGGTGATCGTCCGGGTCGACCGCGGCACCGGGTCGCCCGTGGAGATCGCACGGCAGGCCGCCTGGACGAAGGACGACCACCGCCTCGGCGTCGACGACCAGTTCAGGGTCGGGTCCAACACTAAGACGGTCACCGCGACCCTCGTCCTGCGACTGGTCGCCGAGCACAAGGTCGGCCTGGACGACCCGGTGGAGAAGTGGCTGCCCGGACTGGTCAAGGGCGGCGAGGACATCACCGTCCGGATGCTGCTCAACCACACCAGCGGTCTGGGCGACTTCCTGCTGACACCGGAGTTCCTGCCCTCCCTCACGGGCCGGGAGCGGCGCACCTGGCGGCCGGAGGACCTCCTCGCCATCACTCCCGAGCAGGATCCGCCGGCCGGGCCCGGTGAGAAGTACTCCTACAGCAACGCCAACTACGCGGCGCTCGGGCTGATCCTGGAGAAGGCCACCGGGCGCGGCCTGGCCGAGCTGATCGAGCAGAAGATCACCAAGCCGTTGGGGATGAAGGACTCGTTCCTGGCCACGAACGCCGACTGGAGCACCGGGAAGCGGCATGTGACCGGCTACGAGCCGGACGCCGGGCGGCTGAAGGAGATCCTCTCCCCGACCGTGGACCTGCCCGAAGGCGTCGGGTTCGTCGGCCCCGAACGTCCCGGGAGCAATATCGACACCACCGGCATCGACCCGAGCTGGGCCGGGGCGGCGGGAGCCATGGTCTCCACCGCACGGGACTGGCAGCGCTTCCTGACCGCGCTGATGTCCGGCGAGCTGCTGCCCGAGGCCCAGATGGAGCAGATGCGCACCACCGTTTCCGCCCCCGAGGAGGGCGGCGGTTACGGACTCGGCCTGATGAAGGTGCACACGCCCTGCGGCACCGTCTGGGGCCACACCGGCGGCCTGCCCGGCTACTCCAGCGAGATCTACACCGACGCCGGCGGACACCGCAGCGTCGCGGTCCTGACGAGCACGAACTTCGGCATCAAGGAAAAGGCGGCCGCGACCGCGAACAAGGCCCTCGTCGAAGAGGCGACCTGCCGCATGCTGGGCACGTCGCTGCCCTCGGCGAGTCCCGGCGAGTGACCGTCGATCGTGGCAGAGCCCGCCGGGGCGGTTGGCGGCCGGTGCGGCTCAGCCCAGCCGGGGGATCTCGATGGCCGGGCAGCGGTCCATGACCATGGCGAGCCCGGCGGCGCGGGTGCGGTCGTAGGCCGCCGGGTCGATGACGCCGAGCTGGAACCAGACGGCCTTGGCGCCGATGGTGACGGCCTCGTCGGCGACCGGGCCCGCCAGGTCGCTGTTGACGAAGACATCGACCACATCGACCGGGAACGGGATCTCGGCGAGCGAGCCGTACCCCCGCTCGCCGTGCACCGTCTCGGCCTTGGGGTGCACGGGCACGATGCGCTTGCCGAAGCGCTGGAGGACCTCGGCGACGCCGTAGGCCGCACGGTGCTGGTTCGTCGACAGTCCCACGATGGCCCAGGTGTCGCCCAACTCGGTGAGGATCGTGCGGACCGTCGCCGGGTCGCCGTACATGCCTGCCTCCTGTGGTCGCGATGCGGTCTCTTCGCAGCAGAACCGGTCGGGCACCCCGGAGATTCCCCGGGGCGCGCCGGGGGGTGTCAACCCCGACGATGGTCAGGGGTCCGACCTCGCCGTTCGCCAGAGGCGGCGGGCCGTCGCCGTTTCTTGAGGTCACTGGCCATGGATTCAAGGACGCGATACGGCTTCGGCCGTCGACTGCTGCTCTCGGTGGCGCTGTGCGCCGCCGGGGCGGGAGCGGTGATGGGGCTGTCGCCCGGTTGGCTGGGCGACGCGGATCGGGTGGAGCAACCATGCCACCCTCGCCACCGGGATCGCGGTCGGGCTGGCGCTGCTCAGGCCGCCACCCCGCCGCGAACGCGCACAGCGCCGTGGGCACCACCCACCACAGGCTGACCACGCTCGACCCGGCGGCGGCGATGGTGGCCGCCAGTGGCAGGTGTCCGGCCCAGGACGCCCACGGGCGGCCGCCGGACCCGGTCGTGCGTGTCTGTGACGTCATGTCCCCCACCTGCGTGATCAGCCGACTCGCAGAGGTGACCCTACGGAGACGGGGGCCTACGGACACTGCCGAAAGACCAATTCCGCGCATCGCGCACACCGCACGGCATCCGGCCGACGCCCAGGAGACGCATGCTGGTTATAGGGGAGGGAGCGGGGGGAACCCGACTCATGCGGTCGGCGATCACCACCACCGGCCGCCACCGACCGAGGGGGCGGAAGGAGAGGAAGACACCATGCCCGCAGGATCCAGCCGTAAGCGTGAACGGCAGTACGAGCACATCAAGGAAGGCGCCGAGAAGCGCGGCGCGTCCACCGGCCGGGCGAAGGAAATGGCCGCCCGTACGGTCAACAAGGAGCGCGCCCGCTCCGGCGAGTCCAAGTCCGCCAGCAGGACCTCGACCCAGGACCGGAAGTCCGCGCCGCAGCGTGGCGGCCAGCGCTCCGGCAACCGGACGGGTCCCAAGGGGCCGACGCGCGACCAGCTCTACAACGAGGCCAAGCAGCGCGGCATCGAGGGCCGCTCCAACATGACCAAGGACCAACTGGCCAAGGCCCTGGGCCGCTGACCCGGACGCCTCGGCACTACCGGGACGCCGCCCTTCCCGCCGAACAGCGGGGCCGGGCGGCGTCCGTGCGGTCCGGGCGGCGTCCGTGCGTCGGGGGAGGGCGGTGGATTGGCGGCGACGGCTACGGGTACTCAAGGGCGATCATGCCAGGCGACACACTCCCCACCTACACCGCTCTGGACCAGCTCGTGGAGTTGATCGAGCAGGGCCCTCCGGTCTTCGTCCGCTGGTCCCGAGGGCCCGAGGCGGACCTGGAGGGCAGTGCGGTCAGCCGGGACGGGCTCACCGGCACGAAGATGCCGGGCCTGTCGGCCAACCCCCTGGTCTTCGAGGAATGGGCGAAGGACCTGCCCACGGCCGTGTGGGTCGCCCGGAGGCTGTGCGACTACATCCACCTCCGGGACGAGGACGAGGGCTCCACCGATGTCCACCCCTGGGTGCTCAAGGGGGAGGAGACCGGCCGGGGACCGGACAACGAACCCCTGGTCCGCGATGTGGAGCCCGTCGCCTGGATCGCCGAGAGCGTGATCGCCGAAGCCGAGGACGTGGTGGCACGCCAGCGGGGCGCGTGGGGGCCCTTGCACAGGCCGACCCGGTTCGGCCGCGGCGGAAGCGGCGGAAAGGGGTGACCGGACGCGGTCAGCCGTCCTTCCCCATCGCCTTGCGGACCGTGTCACGGGTGCGGTCGATGGCGGCCGCCATCGGCCCGAGCGCGATGTTCTTCGCCGCCGTTTCCACGCCCGGGTGCGGACGGGTCGGGGCCATGGCCTCGGCTGCCCTGACCGCCTTGGCCATCGCGGCGAGCTGCCCGGGATCGGTGCGGCGCCGCAGCTGGATGAACTCGTAGCGCTCCTCGGCCCGTGCGTGGGCCATGACCTCGGTGCGCAGCTCCATGAGCAGGGGCAGGAATTCGGCGCTGTCGGCGTCCATGCCGTCGAGCCGGCCGAGCTTCTCCTTGGCCTGCCTCTCCTCCCGCAGCCGGTCCTCCACCATCCCCTCACCGCCGTCGAAGGACCGCCGCGCCACGGGGTGGACGACCTCCTCCTCCGCGGTCTCATGGACGGCCATCAGCCGGACGAGCCTGCGGAAGGCGTCCCGCCGCTCGTACCCCGTGGTCCGTTCCACCTCGTCGAAGAGGTTGCGGATATCACCGTGCTGGCGCATCAGCAGCGCCACCACATCGTCCTCGCCGCCGATGGCGTCGGATCCGGGTCGGTCTGCCACGATGTCTGTCCTCCGTAGGGCCGGGAATCGATCAGTCGTAGGGCCGGGAATCGATCAGTCGCGTGAGCGCAGGGACGGCTCGGGGTGCTCACCCTCGGTCTCCAGCCGGTACTCCCGGCCGAACATGTCACGGTGCTGCGCCATCACCCGCTCACTCGGCGGCTGGTCGCCGTCGTTGAGCAGCGACTGCATGGCCTGGAAGCGCTCATGCGCCTCGCGCACATAGCCGGTGCCGAGCGTGGTGAGGTCGATCTGCGTGTCCAGCAGTTCGCGGATGTAGCCCTTGTTGGGCTCGAAGGTGAGCACGTTCGGCAGCTCCGGGGCGACGACCTCCTCCGGCTCGCGGCCGTCGTTGCGGCGCATCAGGTCGCAGGCGATGCGCAGATGCTCCAGCTCCATGTTCAGGTGCAGCTCCCAGATGGACTTCACCTTGGGATCCGACTCCTGCTCCATGAAGGAGTGGTACAGGTAGCACTCGTTGTACTCGTGGTTGACCAACTGCTCCCACCAGGTCTCGCCCGGGTCGACCAGGGACTCGTAGTGGGTGACGTGCTCCTCCTCGATCAGCCCGATCTCCTGGTAGAGCCGGCGCGCGATCGGCTCCATGTAGGTGGGTCCGACGTTCATGTAGAAGTTCATGGTCTGCTGCTCCGCCGACATGATCGTCAGCGCGTGCAGCTTGGACAGCGGGTCGGCCCGGTTCCGGTCGTAGGGCTCGCGGACGTTGTCCACCGGATTGCGGTGGTGGTACTTCGTCGGGCGGCCCGGCATGATCTCCGTCAGCCCCTGGACGATCTCCTCCGCCTTGCGGTGCTCGATCATCTCGTAGAGGTTGGCGTACCGGTACAGATGGTCGAAGTCCTCCAGCACCCCGAACTGGTACGCCTGCGTGAGGTACGGATCGGGCTCCATCCGGGCCACCCACGCGGTCAGGTCCACCGCCACCTGCTCGTACGCGATCGTGGTCTCCAGCACCGAGGCCACCCCCGGCAGCAGCCAGTTCACCGCCTTCTGCTGCTGCGCCTCGACGGAGCGGGTCTCGGCCAGCCGCCGCTTCACGTCCAGGTCCGCGCAGTGGCGGGCCATCTGGTGGCTGAAGAGGATCGCCTCGATCTCGATGCCGTTCATCGTGATGATCCGGCACCGGGTGTACGGGTCGCAGCGGTCCGGGTCGATCGGGGAGACATCCAGCTCACGCCAGGTGCGCGTCTGGCGGTCCAGCGGGATTCCACGCTGCTCCAGCGGGTTGAAGGACATACGGGCTCCTCTGAGGCGGGGACCAGATCCGTACCCGGGGTCGCTGTCCCGTTCCGTGCGCACGGTGGGTTTCCGCCCGATCGGCGGCCGCACACATGACCGGCGTGGCCGCGCACGCCTGACCGCCGCGGCCGCCTACGCGTGACCACCGCGCGAGAGCCGGGACATAAGGTGGCCTGATGCAGGAGCGGTACCGGACGGTCGCGCGCGAGGGCGTGCACGAGATCGAGATCAACAGATCGCGCTTCCTCTGCACGCTCGCGCCCGCCGCGACCGAGCAGGAGGCGCAGGACGTCATCCAGCGGGTCAGGAAGGAGCACCCCACCGCCACCCACAACTGCTTCGCCTATGTCATCGGCGCGGACGGCGGTGTGCGGAAGGCGAGCGACGACGGCGAGCCGGGCGGCACGGCCGGGGTGCCGATGCTGCAGATGCTGCTGCGCCGCGAGATCCGGTACACGGTGGCCGTCGTCACCCGCTACTACGGGGGCGTGAAGCTCGGCGCGGGCGGTCTGATCCGGGCCTACGGCGGCGCGGTCGGCGAGGCGCTCGACGCGCTGGGCACCGTCACCCGGCAGCGGTTCCGGCTGGTGACCGTCACCGTGGACCACCAGCGGGCCGGGAAGCTGGAGAACGATCTGCGGGCGACGGGGCGGGCGGTCCGGGAGGTGCGCTACGCCGAGGCCGTGACGATCGAACTCGGGCTGCCCGACGCGGACGTGGACGCCTTCCGCGACTGGCTGGCGGACACCACCGCCGGCACCGCCGGACTCGAACTCGGCGGCGAGGCGTACCAGGACACGTAAGCAATCACGTAAGCAAGGCACGTAAGGACGGACCGCCTGGGCCTTGCGGGTGTCCGCCGCGTGGCAGGGGCGGGGAGGGGAGCGGCCCGCCGCAGGCGTCACCAACCTCTCCGGACAGCACACCTAGACCGGTGAGCGCACCGAGGGCGGGGACGGAGCGGACTCCGGTGTGCCCCGGTCGCTCCGGGCTCTCCTCGGCAGCCCGATTCTGGACGGGCGGCCCCCCTGGGCCGCGCGGGGCGCGGGCCGCAGCCGGATCGCGGCGTCGAGGCCGCCACCGGGCGCCCGGGCCAGGCCGGCCTCCCCTCCGCTCGCGTGGGCGAGCCGCTGCACCAGCGACAGACCCAGACCGGTGCCGCCCTTCGGGGCGTCGGGGGCGCGCCAGAAGCGGTCGAAGGCGCGGCGGCGCTGATCGGCGGTCATGCCGGGGCCTTCGTCGATGACATGCAGCTCGATCCAGGCGGGCCGCGCGGGGAGATGGCGGCGGTCGGGGGCCGGACAGCGCAGCACCATGGTGACGGTGCCGCCCAGGGGCGTGGCACGCAGCGCGTTGGAGAGCAGATTGTCCAGGATCTGCTCGATGGCCCCGGGCACCGCGAGCGCCCGGCCGACCCGGTCGCCGAGCAGGGCGAGATGGGCCTTGTGCTGGTCGAAGAGCGGGCTCCAGGTGCGCAGGCGCTCGGCGCACACCTGGTCCAGGTCGACCGGTTCGGGGGTGACGGCGCTCTCCTCCAGCCGCGCCATCGCCAGCAGCCCCTCGACCATCCGGGCCAGCCGGTCGGTCTCGGTCAGCGCGGCGCCGAGACCGTCCCGGGCGTGCCCGGTCAGCTCCGCCTCCAGATTGTCCAGGCGCAGCCGCAGCGCCGCCAGCGGCGTCTTGAGCTGGTGCGACGCCTCGGCGGCGAAGGCGCGCTGGGAGGCCAGCAGATGCTCCAGCCGGGCGGCGGTCTGGTTGAACGTGGCGGCGAGACTGCGCACCTCGGGCGGGCCGGAGGTCACGGGGGCGGGCGTGGTGAACCGTCCGTCGGCCAGGCGGTGCGCGAACCGCTCCAGCTCCAGGATGGGGCGGCTGGTCCAGCGGGCGAAGACCAGCCCCACGGCGGCGACGGCCGTGAGGATCGCGAGCCCGCCCACGGCCAGCAGCAGCCAGATCCGGTGGACCCGGCCCTCCACCGCGTCGGTGGGCACGGTGAGCCGCACCGCGCCCTGCAGATCGTCGCCGTGGACGACGGGCGCGGCGACCGAGAGATAGCGGACGCCGCCGATGGTGGAGGTGCGCACGTCGATCGCGTCCCGGCCGCGCAGCGCGGCGGCGATCTCGGGGCGCGACACCAGGTTCCGCGACTCCGTGGCGGACATCTGATGCGACGTCGCCAGCAGCCGGCCGTCGTCGCCGACGATGACCACCCTGCCCCGGATGCGCTCGGCACAGTGCCGCGCCCGCTGCGGCAGCTCGCGCTGCTCGCGGCCCGCCATGATGGACAGCGAGGCGAACGCGGAGACCGACTCGGCCTCGTCCTCCGCCGAGGAGATGATCTGTTCTCGCTCGGCCCTGCCGTAGACATAGCCGAGCGGTATGCCGAGGCTCAGCAGGGTCAGCACGGCGAGGCTCAGATATCCGAGCAGCAGACGTCGGGTCACGGCCGGGCGGCCTCCGGGACTCCCGAGGGGGTCCCCGCCGGAACTCCCGAGTGGACGGCCAGACGGAAGCCGACCCCGCGCAGCGTCTGGATCCAGGCCGGATCGCCCAGCTTGCGGCGCAGCGTGGCGATGTGCACGTCCAGGGTCTTGGTCGGCCCGTGGAAGTGCGGGTCCCAGACGCGGTCGAGGATCTGCTGGCGCGAGTAGACGGCGCCGGGGTCCTCGGTGAGCAGGGCCAGCAGCTCGAACTCCTTGGGGGTGAGACTGACGGATGCGCCGCCCACCCACACCTGGCGGGTCCGGCGGTCCACGACCAGCGGATCCTGCTCCCGGGGCGGCGGCTGGGCGGCGGCCGGGGCGATGGGGGCCGAGGCGGTGGTGGCGGCGGGCGGAGCGGTCGTGGCCGGGGCGGCGGCGGCCGGTGCGGTCGCGGTGCGCTGGGAACGCCGGGTCACCGCGCGGATCCGGGCGATCAGCTCCCGCATGCTGAACGGCTTCGCCAAGTAGTCGTCCGCGCCCAGCTCAAGACCCAGGACCCGGTCGGCCTCCTCACCTCGCGCGGTGAGCATGATGATCGGCACATCGGACACCTGCCGGATACCGCGGCAGACATCGATGCCGTCCATGTCCGGCAGGCCCAGGTCGAGCAGAACGATGTCCCCGTACGGCCCCTCCAGCCCGGCTGCCCCCGTGCTGACATGACCCACCATCAGTCCATACCGCCCCAGTCCCTCGACGAGGGGCTCGGCGATCGTCTCGTCATCCTCGATGAGTAGCGCTCGTACGGTCATGGGGACCTGTGTACCGCAATACCGGAATGGCTTCCTGGTTTTTGTAATGTTGCGAGCGCGGATCCGAATATTGGAGAAGAACTTGTCATGCTCTAGTGTTCGTTTAGCCTTCGCCTGGTACGGCCCTCCCTACGGTGATTCGCATCTGGTTCAACCACCCGTCAGGGAGGCATGATGAGGGCTCTGATCGAACACGCCCGCTCGTTCCGGCGCCGGGCCGATTTCGACCACGGCGAATACCGGAAACTGGCCGAAGGGCAATTTCCCGAGGCACTCTTCATTACCTGCTCGGATTCCCGGGTGATCCCGGCACTGATCACCGGAGCCCGGCCCGGCGAGATATTCGAGCTGCGCAACGCGGGCAACATCGTTCCCCCGCACGGGATGCATCCGGTCTCCGGCGAGGCCGCCACCATCGAGTACGCACTGGAGGTGCTCGGCGTCTCAGACATCGTCGTCTGCGGTCACTCCCACTGCGGCGCGATGGGTGCGCTCGCCTCGGGGACGGACCTGTCCCGGCTGCCCGGTGTGGGCGCCTGGCTGTCGGTCGCGCGGCCGGGGCTGGCCCCCGCCCTCGGCACGGCCTCCGACGATCCGTCCCTGCGGGAACTGGCACAGCTCAATGTCCGGAACCAGCTGGCCGCGCTGGAGGAGTACCCGGCGGCCCGGCGCCGGCTGGAGACGGGCCGGCTGCGTCTGCACGGCTGGTTCTACCAGGTGGACAGCGCCGCGCTCTGGGAGCTCGATACCGACGGTGACTTCCGGGTGCACTCATGACGAGCGGACGACATGCCCGTGGCCGGAGTCAGCCGGTTCCATCGCCGTCGTACGACGTCGACGAGGTCTTCCCGCCGGACGGCGCACGCGACACCCAGTCGACGCAACCGATGCCCGCGTATGCGTCCGCCGGTGGAACCGGATGGGAAACGGCCGACGCTCCCAGCTTCCATGAGGCCGACGACAGGGCGGGTGGCAGGCCCGGGCCCACGGCCAAGGGCGAGGGAAAGGGGAGGGGTAAGGGCAAGGGAAAGACCGGCGGGACCGTCCAGGGCGTCGACCTCGGCACGGAGATCAGCGCTTCGCTGGTCGTCTTCCTCGTGGCCCTGCCCCTGTGCATCGGCGTCGCCGTCGCCTCGGGGGCCCCGGCCGAACTCGGCATCATCACGGGTGTGATCGGTGGCCTCGTCGTCGGCATGACCCCGGGCAGCACCCTCCAGGTGAGCGGGCCCGCCGCCGGACTCGCCGCGCTCGTGGCGGAGACGGTGGAGGCCAACGGCATCGCGATGCTCGGCGTGATCGTGCTCGGCTCGGGAATTCTGCAGATCGTGCTGGGGCTGATCCGCCTCGGCCGGATGTTCCAGGCCACCTCGATCGCCGTCGTCCAGGGCATGCTCGCCGGGATCGGGCTGCCGCTGATGTTCAGCCAGTCGTATCCGCTGGCCGATGCCACGGCCCCCGGCACGGCCATCGAGAACATCCTCGGCTTCCCCGCGCTCGTCGTCGACACCTTCATGAACGCGCAGACGGCGATCGCCGCGCTGCTCGGCATCGCCACGGTCGTCCTCAGCTTCGTCTGGAAGAAGGTGCCGGGGCCCGTCAAGAAGATCCCCGCCGCGCTCGTCGCGGTCGGCCTCGGCATCGTCGTCGCCTCCCTCCCCGGGGTCGAGGTGAAGACGCTCCAGGTGGGCAATCTGCTGGCCGCCGTCCAGGTACCCGGCCCCGAACAGTTCGCCGGGCTCACCGACCCCGCGATCCTCACCGCCATCGTGACCTTCACCGTCATCGCCTCGGCGGAGAGCCTGTTCACGGCCGCCGCCGTTGACCGGATGCACAGCGGCAAGCGCACCCAGTTCAACAGCGAGCTGATCGCCCAGGGCGCCGGAAACACCCTCTGCGGCATGCTCGGCTCGCTCCCCATGACCGCCGTCGTCGCCCGCAGCTCGGCCAACGTCCAGTCCGGCGCCAAGACCCGGATCTCCCGGACCCTGCACGGCCTGTGGCTGCTCGCCTTCGCGCTGCTGCTGCCGGGTGTCCTCGCCCTGATCCCGATCTCCGTGCTGGCCGGTGTCCTCGTACACAGCGGCTGGAAGCTGCTGGCCCCCGAGCAGTTCCCCGCGATGTGGCGCCAGGACCGCGGTGAGTTCGCCGTCATGGTCCTCACCACGGGCGCCATCGTCGCCACCGCGCTGCTGGAAGGGGTGCTGGTCGGGCTCGCCGCCGGGATCGTGCTGGCCGCGCTGCGGATGTCGCAGACCTCCGTCGAGCACCGCGTCGAGGGCGACACCGCGAAGGTCGTCATGAAGGGCAACGCCACCTTCCTGCGGCTGCCCAAGCTCATCGACGCGCTGGAGGCCGTGGGCTCGGCGGGGACGCCGCGGATCCGGCTGGACCTGATGGGGGTCACCCATCTGGACCACGCCTGCCGCAGCCAGATCGATGAGTTCGTCACGCAGAAGCGGGCCGCCCCCGACGTGCGGGTGGAGCTGCTGATGCCGGACGGGTTGGCGGCGCCGAAGAAGCCGAAGGCGTCGAAGGCGTCGAAGCCCGACCACACCCGGCGGGCGGCACGGCAGCCCGTGCCGCCGGCCCCGTCGGCCCACGACCGCCGGTTCCCCGAACCGTCCGCCGGTCCCGACCCGACGGCGGCCCCCGGCGCCGTACCGGGCCCGACCGCGGAGTGGTACTACCTCGACCCCCACTCGCTGGACGGCCACAGGGACCCCGGCCCCTACGACGGCCACCCCGGCATCCCCGACGGTCTCGACGCGTTCGACGACTCCCGGTGGGGGGAGATGCGCAGGTAACCCGGGGACGAAAGCGAGGTCCGTGGGGTCCCGGGCACCGATCGCGGTTAACGTGGTCGGTGCCCGTACCGCTGATCCGGTGCGGGCGCCGTTATGGGCCACAGGGGCGGAGAAAGGACGAACGTGCGGGTCGGAGTCGATCGTTGAGAATTCTGCACACCTCCGACTGGCACCTCGGGCGGTCCTTTCACCGGGTCAGCCTCCTTGCCGCGCAGCGCGAGTTCATCGACCACCTCGTCACCACCGTGCGCGAGCGGCGCATCGACGCGGTGGCCGTCGCGGGAGACGTCTACGACCGCGCCGTGCCGCCGCTCGCCGCCGTCGAGCTCTTCGACGACGCCCTGCACCGGCTCGCGGACCTCGGGGTGCCGACGGTCATGATCTCCGGCAACCATGACTCGGCCCGCCGTCTCGGCGTGGGCGCCGGGCTGATCGACCGGGCCGGGATCCATCTGCGCACCGACCCCGCCGGCTGCGCCACGCCCGTCGTCCTCTCCGACGACCACGGCGAGGTGGCCTTCTACGGTCTGCCGTATCTCGAACCGGGTCTGGTGCGGGAGGAGCTGGGCGCCTCGGCGGCCGGGCATACGGCGGTGCTGGGCGCCGCCATGGACCGGGTGCGCGCCGACCTCGCCACCCGGCCCGCCGGCACCCGGTCCGTCGTCCTCGCGCACGCCTTCGTCACCGGCGGCGCGGTCAGCGACAGTGAGCGGGACATCACGGTCGGCGGCGTCGCCTCCGTACCCGCCGAGGTCTTCGACGGCGTCGACTACGCGGCACTCGGCCATCTGCACGGCTGCCAGACCATCACCGAGCGCATCCGCTACTCGGGCTCCCCGCTCGCGTACTCCTTCTCCGAGGCGGCGCACCGCAAGTCCATGTGGGTGGTGGAGCTGGGGGCGGCGGGCGAGGCGCCGTCGTGCGAACGGGTGGAGTGCCCGGTGCCGAGGCCGCTGGCCCGGATCCGCGGCCGGATCGAGGAGCTGCTCGCCGATCCGGAACTCGAGCGCCACGAGGAGGCGTGGGTCGAGGCCACGCTGACCGACGCGGTGCGGCCGCATGAGCCGATGGCCCGGCTGGTGCGGCGCTTCCCCCACGTGCTCACGCTGGTCTTCGACCCCGAGCGGCCTCCCGAGGACCCGCTCGCCTCGTACGCACAGCGGCTGCGCGGCCGCTCGGACCGGCAGATCGCCGAGGACTTCGTGGCCCATGTGCGGGGCGGCCGCGGCCCGGACGAGGCGGAGCGCGCGCTGCTCGACGACGCGCTGGAGGCGGTACGGAGCGAGGCGCACGAGGGCGTTGTGCCGGGCGAGGAGAACGGCGCGGGGGCGGCGACGGCGGGTGCCGTGACCGCGGGGGCGACCGCGCGGGAGGCGGCGCGATGAGGCTGCACCGGCTCGCCGTCACGGCCTTCGGGCCGTTCGGCGCCACCCAGGAGATCGATTTCGACGAGCTGTCCGCCGCCGGGCTCTTCCTGCTGCACGGGCCGACCGGCGCCGGTAAGACATCCGTCCTGGACGCGGTCTGCTACGCGCTGTACGGCCAGGTGCCCGGCGCCCGCCAGGGCAGCGGGCTCTCGCTGCGCAGCGACCACGCCGAACCGCTGACCCCGACCGAGGTCGTCCTCGAATTCACCGTCGGGGAGCGGCGCCTGGAGATCACCCGGCGCCCCGAGCAGCCGCGCCCCAAGAAGCGGGGCACGGGGATGACGCGGGACAAGGCGCAGACCCTGCTCCGCGAGTACGTCCCACCGGCATCCTCGACCAGCGCGGGGGCGGGGGCGTGGAAGGCCCTCAGCCGCTCGCACCAGGAGATCGGCGAGGAGATCGCGCAGCTGCTCGGCATGAGCCGGGAGCAGTTCTGCCAGGTGGTGCTGTTGCCGCAGGGCGACTTCGCCCGCTTTCTGCGCGCCGACGAGCTGGCGCGCGGCAAACTGCTGGGCAAGCTGTTCGACACCGGCCGCTTCGCCGCCGTCGAGGAACGGCTGGCGGAGCAGCGGAGGGCGGCGGAGAAGCGGGTCGCCGCCGGGGACGAGCGGCTGCTCGCGCTCGCCCACCGCATGGCGCAGGCGGCGGGCCGCACCACGGAGCTGGACGGGCATCCGCTGCCCGAGCTGACCCCCGGTGAGCCGGGGCTGGCCGACGCCGTCCTGGAGTGGGCCGCCGTCGCGCGTGCGGGCGCACGCGAACGTCGGGACATCGCGCTGTCCGCCGTACGGGCCGCCGAGGCGGCCCACGACGCCGCCCGGCGGACCGCCGACGAGACCCGCGAACGGGCCGAACTCCAGCGCCGCCACGCCGAGGCCCGCCGCCGGGCGGACGACCTCGAACGGCAGCGACCCGACCACGACCGCCTGCGCGAGCTGCTGGAACGCGCCCGCGCCGCCGACGCGGTGGTCCCCGCACTCGACCTCCGCACCGCCGCCGCCCGCGACCACCACACCGCCGAATCCACCGAACAGCAGGCCCGCGCCCGCCTGGCGTCCGAGCCCGGCCTGGCGGCCACGACCCTCGCGCCGATCCCGGGCATTCCGGACCAACGCACCCCCGTGGGCCCGACCGCTTCGTCCGACGCACCCCTGCCCGCACAGGCCACCGCGTCCCCGGAGGACCCCGCCCCGCACGCGGGCGCGGAAGGTGCGTGGGCCGGGCGGGCTCCCGACGAGGCCACCGCGGACGACATGCCGAGCCGGGAGCCGTCTGGTGAAGCGGGGACGTTGGCCTCCGGCGAACCCGGCCCGCAGGGGCACCACATGGCACAGACGGTCAGGGACGGCCGTACCGCAACGGGCGCGCCGGGCCCGGACGCGCCCGTCAGGGCGGAGGGCCCCGCCGTGGGCCTGCCGGATCAGGCGCAGGGAGCAGGTGTGTGCGCCACCGGCCGGGTCTCCGCCGCCGAGAACGGGACGGCGGGTGGGCAGGCTGGTTCCGGGGCGGGCGTGCCGCGCCGGGCGCCGTCCGGTGACGCTGCGGCCTCGGGCGGGCCCGGTGGGTCGCGCCCCGACGCGGTGAGGCAGGCCGCGCCCCAGGCGAGTCGTGGCGGCGCGGCGACGGGCGCGGCCCGTGACGGTGACGGGCCCTACGGCGAGCGGGACGCCGGTTCGCAGGGCGCGGGCGCGGCCGTGCTGCTCGCCGAGGCCGATGCCGGGCGGCTGGGACAGGTTGAGCGGCGGGTGCGGGAGGAACTGGGGGCATTGGGGGCCGCGCGGCGGGGGGAGGTTCGGGCGGAGGCCGTCCTCCGCGAGATCGCCGCGCTTGAGCGGGAGGCCCGCGCCGACGACGAGGCGATCGAGGAGGCCGCCGAGTGGCTCGCCGGGTGGGAGGAGACCCACCGGGCGCATCAGCGGCGGGTCGAGGTGGCGCAGGAGGCCGTCACCCGGGCCGAGCAGCTCGGCGGGCGGATCGAGCCCGCCGAGCGGCGCCTTGAGGCCGCCCGGCGGCGGGACCGGCTCGCCGGACAGGAGGGGCAGGCGCGCGAGGAGCTGTTGCGGGCGCGGGAAGGCGCCGCCGCCGCGCGGCAGAACTGGCTCGACCTCAAAGAGGCCCGGCTGCGCGGTATCGCCGCCGAGCTGGCGGCCGGGCTGCGCGCCGGAGAGCCCTGCGCGGTGTGCGGGGCGACCGAGCACCCGAGCCCGGCCCGGCCCGGGGCCGGGCATGTGGACCGTACGGCGGAGGAGGCCGCGCTGGCGGACTACCAGCGCGCCGAGGAGGTCCGCGAGGAGGCCGAGCGGGCGCGGAACGCGCTGCGGGAGGCCCGCGCGGCTGCGGAGGCCACGGCGGAGGGCGAGGACGCGGCCGAACTCGACCGGGCCCTGGCCGAGTTGCGGACCGCGTACGCCGAGGCCCGCAACGCGGCGGCCGACGCACACGCCGCCCGCGAGGCCCTGGACCGGGCCGAGGGCGAGCACACCCGCCGTACGGAACAGCGGCAGGAGGCCGAGCGGCGGGCGGCCGCCCGCACCTCGCACCGCGAGGCCCTGGCCCGGGAGCGGGCCGCGCTGCTGGCCGAGCTGGAGCAGGCGCGCGGCACGGACGCCACCGTCGCGCGGCGCGCGGCGCGGCTCGAGCGGCAGGCGGCGCTGCTGGCCCACGCCGCCGAGGCGGCGCGGGCCGCCGAGGCGGCCGCGAACCGGCTGAAGGAGGCCGACGCCCGGCTCGCCGACGCCGCCTACCGGGCCGGGTTCGAGACCCCGGAGCAGGCCGCCGAGGCCGTGCTGCCCCCGGACCGGCAGCGCGAGGCGCGCCGCCGTCTCGACGCCTGGCAGTCGGAGTCGGCGGCGGTCGCGGCCGAGCTGTCCGACCCGCGGGTGCTCGCGGCCGCGCAGGCGCCGCCCGCCGACCCCGCGGCGGCGCGGACGGCGGCCGACGCGGCCACCCGCGCGCTGCGCGAGGTCTCGGCCGCGGACGCCGCCGCCCGCACCCGCTGCGAGGAGCTCGACGCGCTCTCCGCGCAAGCGCTCGCCGACACCCGCCGGCTCGCCCCGCTGCGCGCGGAGCACGACCGGATCGCCCGCCTCGCCTCGCTCGCGGCGGGCACCTCCGCGGACAACGAGCGCAGGATGCGGCTGGAGGCGTATGTGCTGGCGGCCCGGCTGGAGCAGGTCGCCGCGGCGGCGAGCGTACGGCTGCGCCACATGTCCTCCGGGCGCTACACCCTGGTGCACTCCGACACGCGCTCCGGCGGGCGCGGCCGCTCCGGTCTCGGACTGCGTGTCATCGACGCCTGGACGGGCAGCGAACGCGACACCGCCACCCTCTCCGGCGGCGAGACCTTCTCCGCCTCGCTCGCCCTCGCGCTGGGCCTGGCCGATGTGGTCACCGACGAGGCGGGCGGGGTCCGCCTGGACACCCTCTTCATCGACGAGGGGTTCGGCAGCCTCGACGAGCAGACCCTGGACGAGGTCATGGACGTGCTGGACTCGCTGCGCGAACGCGACCGTACGGTCGGCATCGTCAGCCATGTCGCCGATCTGCGCCGGCGGATCCCCGCCCAGCTGGAGGTCGTCAAGGGCCGCCAGGGCTCGGCCGTACGCCACCGCACGGCCGCCGCACACTGAGCGCTCCGCGGGAAGTGGCGCCATGCGTCGTTGGCCGACTGCGGCGCCGTCGTGGCTGGTCCCACGCGGCGGAGCCGCACATCGACACGGCCCCGCGCCCCTTCGGGGCGCCGCCCGAACCGTAGCGGAGTTCCTCCGACCTGCTGAGGGGGCTCCGGCGGATCGTGGCCTGCGGCGGGCTGCTTTCCCCTCCCCGCCCCTTCCCACAACTGGGGCTCCGCCCCAGACCCCGGGGTCTGGGGCGGAGCCCCCGCGGCGTCCGCCGGACACCTTGTAGCGGGGTGGGCCGCGCCCATATGGCCGCGGCCCGCCCTCACCCCAATCTGGCCGGGCTCAGAGCGCCGACAGCTCCTCCACCAGGTCGTCAAGACCCAGCGACCCCTGCGACAGCGCCGCCATGTGCCACTTCTTGGCGTCGAAGGCGTCGCCGTGCGCCTTACGGGCCGCCTCCCGCCCCGTCAGCCAGGCCCGCTCGCCCAGCTTGTAGCCGATCGCCTGCCCCGGCATGCCCAGATAGCGCACCAGCTCACTGTCGAGGAACTCCGCCGGACGGCCGCAGTGCAGCCCGAAGAACTCGCGCGCCAGCTCCGGAGTCCACCGCTCACCGGGGTGGAAGGGCGAATCGGCGGGGATCTCCAGCTCCAGGTGCATCCCGATGTCCACGATCACCCGCAGCGCCCGCATCATCTGCGCGTCCAGGTAGCCCAGCCGCCGCTCCGGGTCCGACAGATAGCCCAGCTCGTCCATGAGCCGCTCCGCGTACAGCGCCCAGCCCTCCGCGTTGGCGCTCACCATGCCGACCGTGGCCTGGTAGCGGGAGAGCTGGTCGGAGACGTGCGCCCACTGGGCGAGCTGCAGATGGTGGCCGGGGACGCCCTCGTGGTACCAGGTGGAGACCAGGTCGTAGACCGGGAAGCGGGTCTCGCCCATCGTGGGCAGCCAGGTCCGGCCGGGGCGGGAGAAGTCCACCGACGGCTGCGTGTAGTACGGCGCCGCCGCGCTGCCCGGCGGGGCGATCATCGACTCGACCCGCTTGACCCGTTCGGCCAGGTCGAAGTGGGTGCCGTCCAACTGCTCGATGGCCTCGTCCATCAGCTCCTGAAGCCACACCCGCGTCTCCTCGACGCCCTCGATATGGGCGCCGTGGGTGTCGAGGTGGCGCAGCGCCTCCCACGGGTTGGCGCCGGGCAGGATCTTCTCGGCCTCGGTGCGCATCTCGGCGTGGATCCGGTGGAATTCCGACCAGCCGTACGCGTACGCCTCGTCCAGGTCGAGGTCCGTGCCGTTCCACATCCGGGCCCAGCGGCGGTAGCGCTCACGCCCCACCACATCGGGCGCGCCCTCGATGGCCGGGGCGTAGGTGTCGCGCAGCCAGTCGCGGAGCGCGACCAGCGCGCCCGTGGCCGCGGCGGCGGCCTCGTCCAGCTCACCGCGCAGCGCGTCGGGGCCCTCGGCGGTGAAGTCCGCGAACCAGCCACCGTCCGTGCCGATCCACTCCGCCAGCTGCTCGAGGACCGTGGACACCTGCCGGGGACCGGCCGGCAGGTTCCGCCGCAGCCCCTCGGCGAGCGAGGCGCGGTACCCCTCCAGCGCGGCCGGTACGGCGCGCAGCCGGGCCGCGACCGCCGACCAGTCCTCCTCGGTCTCGGTGGGCATCACGGTGAAGATGCCGCGCACCGAGTGCAGCGGGGAGCTCAGGTTGCTGACCGCGCGCAGATGCTCATCGGCCTCGTGCACGTCGAGCTCGGCGGTCAGCCGCTCCCGCAGCAGCCGGGCGCAGCGGCGCTCGGCGTCGCTGTCCGCACCGGGGCGCGCCTCCGCTTCGGCCAGCCGGTCCAAGGTGGTGCGGTCGAGGTCGGCGATGGCCTTCGCCCCCTCGGGGGAGAAGTCCGGAAGGCGCCGGGAGCTCTCGGGAACGCCCAGGTAGGTGCCGGTGATCGGGTCGAGTTCGATGAGGGCGTCGACATAGCTGTCGGCGACCTGGCGGGGCAGCGGAGCGTTCTTCGTATCGGACATGCGGCCCATCCTCGTACGTTCCGGGGTGTGGCGTCAGCACCACGGGGGTGTGACGCATGGGAACAGGGGTGTGTTACGAGGCTGCCGAGCCGTCCCGGGCGGGCGGCAGCAGCGGGCCGCAGCTCCACTGCTGGAAGATCAGCCGGGTCTCGACCCGGGCCACCTCGCGGCGCGAGGTGAACTCGTCCAGCACCAGCCGCTGGAGATCGGCGGTGTCGGCCACCGCCACATGCACCAGATAGTCGTCCGGCCCGGCCAGGTGGAACAGCGCCCGGGACTCGGGCAGCGCCCGGATCCGCTCCACGAACGGGCCGACCAGCTCCCGGCGGTGGGGCCGCAGCTGCACCGAGAGCAGGGCCTGAAGACCGCGCCCCAGCTTGGTGGGGTCCAGGCGGAGTGCATGGCCGAGAATCACCCCGGAGCGGCGCAGCCGGGCCACCCGGTCCAGACAGGTCGAGGGCGCCACGCCGACCTGGGCGGCCAGATCGCGGTAGGTGGTCCGGGCGTCGTTCTGCAGCAGCCGCAGAATCTGAAGATCCACCGGATCGAGAGCGACGGTTTCGGCCATCGGCCGAACGTAGCACGGGCATCGGCCGCGAGAGCCCGGTGGTTGTTCACCCTTCACGCATGGACATCAGGCAGAGCACGGAGAGCACAGGGAGCACGGGGACCATACGGAGCACGGAGACCGCGCCGAGCGCACAGGGCCCGCACGGCGACGCCGCCGCACGGCACGCGTTCGCCACCGAGGCCGTCCACGCCGGGCGCGAGGACCTCCCGGGCATGGGCCTGCACGCCGTACCCCTGGATCTGTCGACGACCTACCCCTCGTACGACAGCCGTCAGGAGGCCGCCAGGATCGACGCGTTCGCCGCCACCGGTGCCCGGCCGGACGGCCCGCCCGTCTACGCCCGTCTGGACAATCCCACCGTGGCCCGCTTCGAGACCGCCCTGGCGCGGCTGGAGGGCACCGAGAGCGCGGTCGCGTTCGCCAGCGGCATGGCGGCGCTCAGCGCGTGCCTGCTGGCGCGCGGGGCCCAGGGGCTGCGGCATGTGGTGGCGGTCCGCCCGCTGTACGGGTGCAGCGACCATCTGCTGGACACCGGGCTGCTGGGCACCGAGGTCACCTGGGTGGACCCGGCCGGGATCGCGGACGCGATCCGCCCCGACACCGGCCTGGTCATGGTGGAGACCCCGGCCAATCCGACGCTCGCCGAACTCGATCTGCGGGCCGTCGCCCACTCCTGCGGCACGGTTCCGCTGCTCGCGGACAACACCTTCGCCACACCGGTGCTCCAGCGCCCGGCCGAGCGCGGCGCGAGCCTCGTCCTGCACAGCGCCACCAAGTACCTCGGCGGACACGGCGATGTGATGGGCGGCGTGGTGGCCTGCGACGAGGAGTTCGCCCGGGCGCTGCGCCAGGTGCGGTTCGCCACCGGCGGGGTGCTGCATCCGCTCGCCGGATATCTGCTGCTGCGCGGACTGTCCACGCTGCCGGTACGGATGCGGGCCGCGTCGGCGACCGCGGCCGAGCTGGCCCGGCGGCTGACCGGCGATCCGCGGGTGACCCGCGTCCACTATCCCCGGATCGGCGGGGCGATGGTGGCCTTCGAGCCCCACGGCGATCCCCACGCGGTGATCGGCGGGGTGCGGCTGATCACTCCGGCGGTGAGCCTGGGCAGTGTGGACACCCTCATCCAGCACCCGGCCTCCATCAGCCACCGGATCGTGGCGGAGGGGGACCGCCGCTCCTCGGGGATCGGCGACCGGCTGCTGCGGATGTCGGTCGGGCTCGAGGATGTGGAGGACCTGTGGCGCGATCTGGACCGGGCGCTCGACGGCGGCCCGGCGGGACGCGACGCCCGCCGGGCGGAGCACGGGTCCCCGGACGGCCTCAGTGCGCGTGCGGCGGGACCGGCAGCGGAAGGGCCGGCTCGGGTGCCGGTGCCGGGTCGAGGCGGGCGCTGATCACCAGCGTGCCCTGCTCGATCTGGTAGTCCAGCGGCAGTTCGAGGGCGCGCATCGCGGCGACCATGCCGGTGTTGGCCGACTGGGTGACGGCGTAGACGCATCCGCAGCCGGTCTCGGCGGCCATCGTCACCAGCCGCCGCAGCAGCTCCCCGCCGACGCCGCGGCGCTGCCACTCGTCCTCGACGATCAGCGCGACCTCGGTCTCGTCCCCGTCCCACAGCAGATGGCCGAGGGCCACCATCCGCCCGGAGGCGGTGTACGCGGCCAGGGTGCGGCCGAAGCGGGGGCTCAGCAGATGGGCGAGGTAGCGGTCGGCGTCGCCGACCGGCCCGTGGTAGCGCAGCCCGAGCGTGGTGGAGGAGCAGCGGGCGTGCATCTCGCGGGCGGCGGCCAGGTCGCGGGTGTCGGCGCGGCGCACGGTGATGGCGTTGCCCTCGGGCAGCGTCAGCACATCGCCTTCGTGCGGAATCCGCGGGCCGAGCCGGGCGTCCAGCTCGACCAGCGCGCGGGCCCGGGCGAACTCGGTCGGGGTGAACGGCAGATACGGCCGTTCGATGACTATCGCGCCGCCGGACGGGTCGCGCAGCCGCATCACGGTCTCCTCCAGGACACCTTCGGCGGGCGGTGTGCTGTCCAGCGACCGTCCGCCGAGGGACTTGGCGGGAACGGAGTGGATGGTGCAGCGGCCGAACAACTGACGCAGGGCGAGCGGGAGTTCGGCGGCGTCCAGGGCGGTGCGGGTGGCCAGCGTCAGCGCCCGGGTCGGCGCGTCCACCAGGTCGTGGGTGTCGGCCCGCTCGACCCAGGTGTCACGGCCGCCCGCGACGGCGACGGCGTCGGTCAGCCCGTCGGAGGGCAGGGACTCGGGCGCGCGCAGCAGGAACTCGTCCACCGTTCCGTCCGTCAGCGGATGGGTCTGCAGGGCCAGGATGTCGACCCGGTGCCCGGCCAGCGCCGCGCACAGCGCGGCGAGGGTGCCCGGCTCGTCCCGTACGGTCGTGCGCATCCGCCACAGCGTGGTGGCCTCGGGGGCCGTGGTCTCCGGGGCGCCCGCGGCGTGGGCGGGTTGGGCGTCGGCCGCGGGCGAGGGTGAGCTGCCCGGCGGCGCGTGGCCCTGGCGCCGTGACCACCATGCGACCAGATCGTGCCGCCAGCGGGGGCGGTGCCGGTGAGGGGGCTCGGGGGTCGCTCGAAATGTCATGCAAACACCCTCGCGCAAAGGTGTTGCGTGATCACGAACAGACTGTGACCTATGGGTTAAGGGCGTATCTGGTAACAGAAGCTTGTTTTGTCCGAAATCAAAAGGTTGACGTCCGGACCTCCGTCACCCTACCGCCCACCTGCGCAGTACGCTGCCGCACCGCCGTGCGTACGCCCGCTGGAAGAGCGGCACCAGCGGCCCTCCGGCCCGGCCGAACCACGACTCCGAACGGCTGAACGCCGTCACCGTCAGTACCACCGAGCCATCCGGCCCCAGCTCCACCACGAACGACTCCTCGCCCCGCTCCGGATGGCCGGGCAGCGTGCCGTACGCGAAGCCGGTCCGTGTCTCCTCCGCGACCGTCCACACCACCTCGCACGGCGCGCGCAGCCGCAGCGGCCCGACCCCCAGGCCCACCACGACCGGCCGCCCCGGCGTGGCGACCGGATCCGCGGCGCGGATCGACACCCCCACCGCGCGGTGCATCCGCCAGTCCATCACCGCCCGCCCGGCCGCCTCGAACGCGGCCCGCCCGTGGCCGACGCGGGTCCGCACCCGCAGATGGCGATAGCCGGACGGCAGCGGCCACCGCCGGGTGGCGCCCACCTCCGGATAGGTGAGCCGGGAGGCCGGGCCGGGGGCGTCGCTGGATCCCATGCCCGTACGGTACGCGGCGGCCTTACGGTGCGCGGTACGGGAACGCGGTCGCCTTACGGTGCGCGGCCCCGTCGGCGTACCGTACGGGGCCGCACACCGCGCACCGCGGCTACTGGCCGACCAGGCCCGGCCGCAGCACCTTGGTGTAAAGCACCTTTCCGCCGTCCTCGCGCAGCCGGACCGTCATCTCGGCGCTGTCGCCGTCGATGTCCACCTCGCCGTAGAACTGGAAGCCCTCGGCGGGCGAGACGTTCGCCACTGTCGGCGCCTTGACGAAGGGCTGCTCGGGGCCGAACGTGCCGTCCAGCTTCACCGCCGGGAAGGCACCCGCGTTCAGCGGACCGGAGACGAACTCCCAGAACGGCGCGAAGTCCTTGAACGCCGCACGCGAGGGGTCGTAGTGCTGCGCCGAGGTGTAGTGGACGTCCGCCGTCAGCCACACCGTGCCGGTGATCTTCCGGTGCTTGATGTGCCGCAGCAGCTCGGCCATCTGGAGCTCACGGCCGAGCGGGGCGCCGGGGTCGCCCTGCGAGACGGCCTCGAAGTCGGTGCCCCCGTCCGGGACCACCAGGCCCAGCGGCATGTCGCAGGCGATGACCTTCCACACCGCGCGCGACCGCGACAGCTCGCGCTTGAGCCATGCCAGCTGCTCGGCGCCGAGGATGCCCTGGGCGTCCTCCGGCTGGCGGTTCGGCGAGTTGCGGTCGCGGTACGTACGGCAGTCCAGCACGAAGACGTCCAGCAGCGGGCCGTGGTGCTGGACCCGGTAGACCCGGCCGCTCGCGTCCGGGCGCAGCGTGCTGATCGGGAAGTACTCGGCGAACGCCCGGCGCGCGCGGGCCGCCAGCACGTTGACGTTCTTCTCGGTGTAGCGGTCGTCGACCAGGATCTCGCCCGGGTACCAGTTGTTGAGCACCTCGTGGTCGTCCCACTGGGTGATGGTCGGCACCTCGGCGTGGAACCGGCGCAGGGCGGGGTCGAGCAGGTTGTACCGGAAGTTGCCCCGGTACTCGTCCAGCGTCTCGGCGACCTTGGTCTTCTCCGGGGTGATGAGGTTGCGCCAGGTGGAGCCGTCGGGCAGCTTGACGGTCTCCGTCATCGGGCCGTCCGCGTAGATGTTGTCGCCGCTGCACAGGAAGAAGTCCGGCTCGCGGCGGCGCATCTCCTCGAAGACGCGGTAGCCGCCGTGGTCCGGGTTGATGCCCCAGCCCTGCCCCGCCAGATCGCCCGACCAGACGAAACGCACGCCCTTACGGCGCTCGGGAACCGTGCGGAACGTGCCGTGCACCGGCTCACCGGTGCGGCGCGGATCCTCCGGGTCGGCCAGCAGCACCCGGTAGTGCACCTGGCTCCCGGCGGGCAGGCCGTGCAGCGCGGTGCGCCCGGTGAAGTCGCTGCCGGGGCCGACCAGCGGGCCGTGCCAGCGCTTGGCCCGCGCGAAGGACTCGGTCGCGGAGGTCTCCACGATCATCCGGGCCGGACGGTCGGAGCGGACCCACACCAGCCCCGACGACGTCGTCACATCGCCCACCTGCACGCCCCACTGGGCGCTCGGACGCCCCGACAGCGCCTGGGCGGGCGCGCCGGACGCCGCCGACGCGGCGGCCGATGCCACGGTGGGCACCGCGAGTGCCGCCGAGGCGGCCGCCGATCCCCGCAGTACCGTGCGCCGCTCGATCCCTCTGCCCGATTCCCGCCCCATGGTGCCCTCCGTCGCTCGTAGAACCGCTGTGCTGTTGTGTTTGTTATCGGTGCAAGGTGCCGCTGTCGCGAACGCCCAGTGAATAACGGTGTTGCCGCACGGAGTAAAGACCCCGGCCGCGTGCGGTGCGAGGGTGGGTGGAGGGAGGCGGGCGGGGCTCGTCAGCGGCTGCCGTCCAGGATGACGCGGGCGACCAGCGCGGGATCGTCGTTCATGGGCACGTGGCCGCAGCCGGGGAGGCGGACCAGCCGGGCGCCGGGGATCACCTGCTTGGCGCGGACGCCCTGGCGGCGCGGCATCAGCCGGTCGCGCGAGCCCCAGGCGATGGTGACCGGGACATCGGGGATGTCGTGCGTGAACAGCCCGGAGCTTCCGGCGGCCAGCGTGGCGCCGAAGCCGACCGCCTCGCGCAGCGCCCGCGTCTCGGCGACGACGGCGTCCGGTGAACGCCGCGCGGGCCGGGCGTAGATGGCGCCGGTCAGCGCGGCCCGTCCGGCCGCGCCGCGGGCCAGCCACGCGACCATGGGCGGCGGCAGCGCCCGCGCGCCGGCCCGCATCGCGGACAGCACACCGAAGGCGTAGCGGCGCTCGGCTTCGGTCCAGAACCGGGCCGGGGACAGGGCGGTGACGGACCGTACGAGTCCGAGCCGGCCCAGCTCCAGGGCGATCAGCCCGCCGAGCGAGTTCCCGGCCACGTCGGGGCGCTTGACGCCGAGGGCCTCGAAGAGCGCGTCGAGCACGGGTATGACGCCATCGAGGTCGTACGGGATGCCGTCCGGCAGCGCGTCCGACGCCCCGAAGCCGGGCAGATCCACGGCGATCACATCGCGGTCGACGGCGAGGATGTCCAGCACCGGCTCCCATGCCTGCCAGTGGTGGCCGATGCCGTGCAGCAGCACCAACGGCCGTCCCGCGCCGCGCCGTTCGTGGACGACCCGGGCGGTGCGGGGGCCGCCGGGGGTGGCGACGGAGAAGGAGAGGGACGCGGGCATCGGGTGGCTCCTCACGATCGGCGTTCCGGCAGGCGCACGCGGCGTATGAGACAGCATGTCAGCAAGAGTTACCGGAGGGTAGACCCGGGGCCGTCGGCCGATGGCCGTACGACCGCGCGCCGCGCAACCGGACGCCGTGCAACCGCACGCCGTGCAACCGCACGCCGCGCGACCGCGAACGCCGCTACAGCCCGCCCGCGACCCGCAGCACCGCCCCCGTCGTGTACGACGCCTCCGGCGACAGCAGCCACGCCACCGCGCCCGCGATCTCCTCCGGCTCGCCGGGCCGCCCCATCGGCACCCGCCCCTGGACGCGCCACGGCCGCTCGGGGTCGCCCATCCGCGCGTGGATGTCGGTCAGCGTCATCCCGGGCTGGACCGAGTTGACCCGGATCCCCTCCGCCGCCAGCTCCTTCGACAGCCCGACGGTCATCGCGTCGACCGCCGCCTTGCTGGCCGCGTAGTGCACATACTCCCCGGGGCTGCCGGTCGTCGCCGCGCCCGAGGAGATGTTGACGATGGCGCCGCCCTGCCCGCCGTGGCGCGTGGACATCTCGCGCGCCGCGCGCCGGGCACACAGCAGGGCCCCGGTCACATTGACGTCCACGACGCGGCGCATCACCTCCGGTGAGGTCTCGGTGAAGCGGCCCAACGGACCCGTGATCCCGGCGTTGTTGACCAGGCCGGTGATCGGGCCCAGCTCCTCCCGCACCCGGTCGAACATCGCCTCGACCTGCTCCGCGTCGCTGGTGTCCGCCTGGACGACCATCGACCGCACGCCCTCCGCGCGCACCGCCGCCGCCCACCGCTCGGCCGCGTCCCGCGCGTGCTCGTAGCCGATGGCGACGCCGTGCCCGGCGCGGGCCAGCCGCACCGCCACCGCCGCGCCGATGCCGCGGCTGCCCCCTGTGACCACCGTGACCTGGTCCATGCCCATCAGCTCAGCTCCCGCCCCGTGACGCATCCCGCTCCGACGGTCACCGACGATAACCGGTCAGGGATTGGTCTTGACCAAGTACGCACGCCGCCTTATGGTCGCATTGATACTGCAACAACCTTTAATAAAGAAGCGCGCATAACTGTGAAGGCGCGCGGGACCGTCTGCCGTCGGAATCAAGGGGGACAGGGTGGGGACCACACAGTTGGAATCGGTGCCTGAGCCCAAGTACTGGCATCTGAAGACCGTGCTCAGCGACGCACTCGACTCGGAGTTCGCGGTCGGGGAGATCCTGCCCAACGAGCGCGAGCTGGCCGCCCGCTTCGGCGTCGCCCGCGCCACCCTCCGACAGGCCCTCGAGCAGCTCGAGCTGGAGGGCAGGCTGCAGCGCCGCCGCGGCGTCGGCACCACCGTCGCCCCGCCCCGCGTCGGCGTGGCCGTCGGGGACTACGCCCACGGCTGGACCGACACCTCCGGCGAGGACACCTGGCAGACCGTCGACAGCACCGAGGTGGCCCCGCCCGCCGAGGTCGCCCGGCTGCTGGAGATCGACCCCGACACCACGGTCCACCGGGTGCGCCGCACCCGGATGAGCCACGGCCAGCCGCTCGCCGCCGAGCTGCTGTACGTACCGTCCGAGTCCGTCCCCGGCCTCGCCGCCATCGACACCCCCAGCGGGCTGGCCCGCGCCCGCGCCGTGGTGCGCGAGCTGCGCCGGCTGGAGCTGGAGGGCCGTGAGCAGACCGTGGAGCTCGGCTCGGCCCGCGCGGACGACGCCAAGGAGCTCGACCGGCTGCCCGGTGCCCCCGTCCTCCTCGTGACCACCCGCTATGTGGCCCAGGGCCGGACCGCGGCCGTCGCCGTGGCCACCTACCGGGCCGACACCTGCCGGCTCACCTTCGGCGACGCGGGCGAGGAGCTGCTGGCGGGCTGATCCGGGCCCGCCCCGCGTCGCGGGCCTGGCGCATGTCGCGGGCCCGGCCCGCGTCGCCTCGCCGCCGCGTACGCACGCCGAAACCCGAAACGCCCGCCCCGCCTCCCGCGTCAGCGGCTCGCGCGGCGGGTCGTCACCGTGCTGTCGACCGCGAAGAGCTCCTGTTCCACATGGTCCAGGGCCAGCCGCAGCGCCCCCGTGGTCACCGCCGCCTCGCCGAGCAGCGAGAGCGCGACCTGCGGGGGCCGCAGACAGTAGCGCGACAGCTCGTCGCGCAGCGGGGCCAGCACCCCGTCGAGACCGGCGGCCCAGCCGCCCACCACCACGACCTCGGGGTCCAGCGCCAGCACCAGGGCCGCCGTGTCGTGCACCAGCCTGCGCACGAAGCGGTCCACGGCCGCCCGCGCCCGCGCGTCGCCGTCCCTGGCCAGCGCGAAGACATGCGCCACCTGCGCCTCGTCCAGCGGGTTCAGCGGCTCCCCGGTCGTGGAGAGCACCTCCTCCGGGGCGGCCTCGCGACCCAGCAGATGCAGCGCCCCGATCTCCCCGGCGGCCCCGCCGAAGCCGCGGTGCAGCCGCCCGCCGATCAACGACCCGGCCCCCGGGCTCAACCCGGCCAGCACGAAGACCACATCGTCCGAACCGGCCGCCGCGCCCTTCCAGTGCTCCGCCACCGCGGCCGTGTTCGCGTCGTTCTCCACCAGCACCGGACAGCGGAAGGACCGCCGCAGCCGCTCGCCCAGGGGCAGCCCGGTCCAGCCGGGGAGCGCGGTGCACAGATGGACGGTGCCGTCGGCCTCGACGATGCCGGGGCTGCCCACCCCGACCGCGCGCAGCGAGAACCGGGCCACCCCCGCGCGCCGCAGCAGATCCGCGACCGCGGTGCGCACCCGCTCCAGCCGCTCGTCCGCGGACGCCTTCTCCGACACCTCGCGCACGATCGAGCCGAGCGCGTGTCCGTCGAGGTCCGACAGGAGCGCGGCCACCCGGTGCGCCCCTATCTCTATGCCCAGCAGATGCCCGGCCTCGGCCCGGAAGCGGAAACGGCGCGCGGGGCGTCCCTGGCGGCGGACCCCGCCTTCCTCGGCGGGCACCTCGACCACCAGACCGCTGTCGGCCAGCCCGTCGATCACCCCCTCGACGGTGGGCCGGGACAGCCCGGTCACCCGGGTCAGATCGGTGAGGCTCGCGCTCCCGGCGCAGCCGCCCGCCTCGTCCCGGCCACCCCCGGTGGCGGTGCCGGACGCGGTCGCCGCGCGCAGCGCGTGCAGGACCACGGCGGAGTTGATGCGTCGCAGCAGAGACGGATCCCCGCCGGTGAGCCGCCCCAACGTCGGCCTCCCTCCCAGTGCGTATCTGCCGGATCGTATCCGCTGGGCGCGGAGGCGGCGAGTGCCTCCTGCCGGCTCGGGCCGCCCGGCCGTCGCGCGGCCCATCTGACGGGCGGCCAGATGTCCGACCTACGCGGTTTACTGACACCATGACCAGTACGGCGGACCATGTGGCCACGATCGATCAGCTCCGCGTGCGGGACTTCCCCGCGCGGCGGACCGCCG
This sequence comes from Streptomyces yongxingensis, assembly GCF_055597465.1. NCBI lineage: Bacteria > Bacillati > Actinomycetota > Actinomycetes > Kitasatosporales > Streptomycetaceae > Streptomyces > Streptomyces yongxingensis. Next base: position 2,037,258 of record NZ_CM145717.1, on the reverse strand, counting down.
ACGGACGGGTGGAGAGCGGCCCCGGCTTCCATGTCGCCGACCTCCGCGTCAGTGAGGACTTCTGGGACGCGGATCTGACCCGGGTCGAGGAGGTGCTGGAGGAGTTCGAGGCCGAGCTGGGCGCGCTGGACCAGGTGCTGACCTTACGGTGGGGCGCCCCCGACGTCCTCGATCTCACCGACTCCCTGGAGCGCTCGGCGATGGGCGAGCCGGTCCCGCCCCCGCTGGACACCCTGTGCGGTTACGTACCCGAGCTGCGCGTCTGGCGCGTCGACGGCCGCTGGGTCGGGCTGGGGGTCGGGCAGGGCGACCGCGAGCTGCCGTTCCAGCTGCTGGTGGCGATAGGGGAGGAGGGGACGATATGACATCGTCGGGCTCGGCGGCGTCCGGGGCGCGGAACGACCGGGGTGTCCTGATCGCATAGGCTCGGCGGATGGCGAAGTATTACGATGTGCACCCCGAGAATCCACAGCAGCGCACCATCAGCAATGTGGCTGACATGATCCGCTCCGGCGCGCTCATCGCCTACCCGACGGACTCCTGCTTCGCACTGGGATGCCGACTGGGCAATCGTGACGGCATCGACCGGATCCGGTCGATCCGGAACCTCGATGAGCGTCACCACTTCACGCTGGTGTGCCAGAACTTCGCGCAGCTGGGCCAGTTCGTGCACGTCGACAAAGACGTGTTCCGCGTGATCAAAGCAGCGACGCCCGGCAGTTACACCTTCATCCTCCCGGCGACGAAGGAGGTGCCGCGGCAGCTGCTGCACCCGAAGAAAAAGACGGTCGGAGTCCGGATTCCTGACCATGCCGCCACTCAGGCGCTGCTGGCCGACCTCGGTGAGCCGCTGCTCTCCAGTACCCTGCTCCTGCCCGATGAGGACGAGCCGATGACGCAGGGCTGGGAGATCAAAGAACGGCTCGACCACGTGGTGGACGCCGTGGTGGACTCGGGTGACTGCGGCACCGAGCCGACCACGGTCATCGACCTGTCCGGCGGCGAAGCCGAGATCGTACGTCGAGGGGCAGGCGACACAGCACGGTTCGAGTGAACACCCCCGCCAAGCGGATGACTCCCCTCCCTCGGGCTGCGGTGTTCGCCTAGTCGTCGGCCTCGGCGGCGGTGCGCAGCCGGCCGAACTCCTCCGCCATGGCGGGCAGCGTCCAGTGCGCGTTGAGCCCGCTGGGGTTCGGCAGGGCCCAGATGCGGGTCTCGCCTATGGTCCGCGTCTGCGGCCCGATCTTCGCCTTCTTGTCGCCGAACGCCACCCGGTAGGCGGTGACCCCGGCCACCGCCAGCCAGCGCGGCCGCAGCCGGAGCACCTTCTCCTCCAGGATCCGGCCGCCCTCGCGGTACTCCTCGTCGCTCAGCTCATCGGCCCGGGCACTGGCGCGCGCCACCACATTGGTGATGCCCAGCCCATAGCGCACCAGCTCCGACTGCTCGGACGGATCGAGCCGTCGGGGGGTGAACCCCGAGGCGTGGAGGGCGGGCCAGAACCGGTTGCCGGGGCGGGCGAAGTGGTGGCCGGTGGCGGCCGTCATCAGCCCGGGGTTGATACCGCAGAAGAGGACGCGCAGACCGTCCGCGACCACATCGGGGACGAGGCGGTCGCGGGCGGCCTCCAGTTCGGCGGGGGTCATCGCCGGCGTCAGAGGATCGAGCCGGGGGCGTAGGCGGCGGCCTCCGGGCGCTCCTTGACGATCTCCTCGATCCGGGCGACCACCGCGCCCACCTGGTCCGCGGCCGCGCCCGTGAAGGAGAGCTTGTCGTCCATCAGCGCGTCCAACGCGGCCCGGTCCAGCGGGATCCGCTCATCGGCGGCGAGCGAGTCGAGCAGCTCATTGCGCTCGGCGCCCCGCTCGCGCATCGCCAGCGCCGCGGCCACCGCGTGCTCCTTGATCGCCTCATGGGCGACCTCGCGGCCCACCCCGGCCCGTACGGCGCCCATCAGCACCTTCGTGGTGGCGAGGAAGGGGAGGTAGCGGTCCAGCTCACGGGCGATGACGGCGGGGAAGGCGCCGAACTCGTCCAGCACGGTCAGGAAGGTCTCCAGCAGCCCGTCGAAGGCGAAGAACGCGTCCGGCAGCGCGACCCGGCGCACCACCGAGCAGGAGACATCGCCCTCGTTCCACTGGTCGCCCGCCAGCTCACCGGTCATCGAGGCGTAGCCGCGCAGGATCACCGCGAGGCCGTTCACGCGCTCGCAGGAGCGGGTGTTCATCTTGTGCGGCATCGCGGACGAGCCGACCTGGCCGGGCTTGAAGCCCTCGGTCACCAGCTCGTGCCCGGCCATCAGCCGGATGGTCTTGGCCAGCGAGGACGGGGCCGCGGCGAGCTGCACCAGCGTGGTGACGACGTCGTAGTCCAGCGAGCGCGGGTAGACCTGGCCGACGGAGGTGAACGCCTGCCCGAAGCCGAGGTGCCCGGCGATCCGCCGCTCCAGCTCGGCCAGCTTCGCCGCGTCGCCGCCGAGCAGGTCCAGCATGTCCTGCGCGGTGCCCACCGGGCCCTTGATGCCCCGCAGCGGATAGCGGCCCAGCAGGTTCTCCAGCCGCCCGTACGCCACCAGCAGCTCGTCCGCCGCGGTGGCGAACCGCTTGCCGAGCGTGGTGGCCTGTGCCGCGACATTGTGCGACCGGCCGGCCAGCACCAGCTCGGCGTGGTCGGCGGCCAGCTTGCCGAGCCGGGCCAGCACCGCGACCGTACGGTCCCGCACCAGCTCCAGGGAGAGCCGGATCTGGAGCTGCTCCACGTTCTCGGTGAGGTCGCGGGAGGTCATGCCCTTGTGGACGTGCTCATGGCCGGCGAGGGCGTTGAACTCCTCGATGCGGGCCTTCACATCGTGGCGGGTGACCTTCTCGCGCTCGGCGATCGAGGCCAGGTCGACGGTCTCCAGGACCCGTTCGTAGTCGGCGAGGGCGGCGTCCGGCACCTCGATTCCGAGGTCCTTCTGGGCGCGGAGCACGGCGAGCCACAGCCGCCGCTCCAGCGTCACCTTGTACTCGGGGGACCACAGGACGGCCAGCTCCGTGGAGGCGTAGCGGTTGGCCAGGACGTTCGGAATGCGCGGCTTACCAGTCACGGGCACAGAGTCTACTGGCCGTCCTCGCAGGCCAGACCGGTGGCCGAGGGACCGGGCCGAACGGCCCGGGCGGACCCCGCGGAGCGGCCCGGGGCACGGGCCGCTCCGATCAGCCCTCGTACGGCAGCAACTCGGCGCGCTTGGGGGCCCGCCCGTCGCCCGAGGAGCGGCCGGTCAGCCGCCTGCCGATCCACGGCCCGAGGTGCTGGCGGGCGAACCGCACATCCGAGGTGCGGCGGGCCAGCCACCCGACGGGCACCGCGGGCGGCAGGGGCGCGTTCCAGTCCTCCTCCGGCTCATGGCCCAGCGCCTGCCACACGGCCTCGGCGACCCGCCGGTGCCCCTCGGCGTTCAGGTGCAGCCGGTCCTCGTGCCACATCCGGGGGTCCCCGACGGCCTCGGAGGCGTACAGGTCCACGACGGTCGCGTCATGCCGCGCGCCCAGCTCGTCGATGAACGCGAACAGCCGCTCCATCCGGGGCAGGAACCGCTCTAGCACCGGGCCGCGCCGCCCCGGGCTGCGCATCAGCACCAGCCGCTTGCAACTGGGCGCCAGCCGCTCGGCGGCCTCCTCCAGCAGTCCGCACACCCGGCCCACGTCGCACTTCGGCCGCAGCACATCGTTCAGCCCGCCGACCAGGGTCACCAGGTCGGCGCCCATGGCCGCCGCCGGGCCCGTCTGCTCCTCGACGATCTGGCCGATGAGCTTGCCGCGTACGGCGAGGTTGGCGTACCGGAACCCGGGGCTGCGGGCCGCGAGCCGCCCGGCGAGCAGATCCGCCCAGCCTCGGTAGGTGCCGTCGGGAAGCGCGTCCGACATGCCCTCGGTGAAGGAGTCGCCGACCGCGACAAAGCTGCTGTAGGTGATGTTCGTCTGCATGGCTCGGGCGATCCTATCCCGGTGCGTGGGCTGCGTGGACCGCCGAGCGCGAGCATGATGAGCCGCATGGCGATGACCCACATCTACTTCGAGGGCGGAGCGCGGAACGGGACGACCGCCAGCTGGAATGTGGAGCCCGGCGCGGACATCTTCGACGACAACATCTTCCGGCCACCCGAGCTGTACCGGCGGACGAACCGCACCAAGGTCATCGGACGGGTCGAGTACGTGATCTTCCGCTACGACCCGATGGGGACCCGGCCCGGTCCGGGTCCCGGGCCAGGCCCCGGCCCCGGTTCCGGCCCCCTCCGCTGAGCCTCGCGCGGCCCTCCGGCCGGGGCCCCGGTTGGACCGGTTGGACCGCCCGGGGTTCCGCGCGCCGCGCGGCGGGGCAGTCTGGTCGGCGTGGATGCCTTCGAATGCGACCGTACGACCATGGCCATCGTCGCCGCCGCGCTCGCCGACGACGGGGAGGGCGCCGCCGCCCTCCTGGAGCCGCTGGAGACGCGCGATGTGTGCCGGGTCGCGGTGCGGCTCGCCGCGATGGCCGCCCATGCGCTGGTGGCGGTGGCCGAGGAGGGCGGCGGCGGCCGGGAGGAGGCGCTGGCCCACTGGCAGGCGTGCATCATCGCCCATGAGTCCAAACACACCGAGGAATGATCGGACACCGGCCGGCAGGAGCGCTCAGGCGACCAGCTCGCGCAGCACGTCCTCCATGGTCACCAGCCCCTCCAGCCGCCCGTCCGCGGCGATGACCGCCGCGAGGTGGGTACGGCTGTCGCGCATCGCGGTGAGCACGTCGTCCAGCGGCGTGAGGGACCGCACCCGGGGGATCGGGCGGAGCTGATCGGGGCGGAACGGCACATCCCGGGGCCGTGCGTCCAGCGCGTCCTTCACATGCAGATAGCCCAGGATCCGCCCGGAGCCGTCCACCACCGGGAACCGTGAGAAGCCGGTCCGGGCCGACAGCCGCTCCAGCTCATCGGGGGTCACCCCGAGCCGCGCCCTGACCACCCGGCCCATGGGCAGCACCACGTCCCGCACCCGTCGCCGGGCCAGCTCCAGCGCGTCCCGCAGCCGCTCGGTGGCGCGGTCGTCCAGCAGCCCGGCCTCGCTGGAGTCCGAGACCATCCGGGCCAGCTCATCGTCGGAGAAGGTCGCCGCGACCTCGCCCTTGGGCTCCACGCGCAACAGCTTCAGCACCCCGTTCGCCAGGGCGTTCACCCCGAAGATCACCGGGCGCAGGGCGCGGGCGAGGGCGACCAGGGGCGGGCCGAGCAGCAGCACGGTGCGCACCGGCTCGGCCAGCGCCACGTTCTTCGGCACCATCTCGCCGAACAGCATGTGCAGATACGTGGCCAGGCTCAGCGCGATCACGAACGAGATCGGGTGCACAAGACCCAGCGGCAGACCCACCACGTGGAACAAGGGCTCCAGCAGATGCGCGATGGCCGGTTCCGCCACGGCGCCCAGCACCAGCGTGCACAGGGTGATCCCGAGCTGGGCCGCGGCCAGCAGCGCGGAGAGGTGCTCCAGGCCCCACAGCACGGCCCGCGCCCGCCGGTCGCCCTGCTGGGCATGCGGTTCGATCTGGCTGCGGCGCACCGAGATCAGGGCGAACTCCGCACCCACGAAGAAGGCGTTGAGGACCAGCGTCAACAGGCCGATCAGCAGTTGGAGAACGGTCATCGGCCCGTCGCCCCCTCGGCCCCTTGCACACCGCCGTCCGCCTCGCCGCCCGCGGCACCGCGCAGCGGCGCCCGCAGCCGGACCCGGGCCGCCCGGTGGCTCGTCACCTTCCGCACCTCCACGGACCAGCCCGCCGGTTCGACAGTGTCGCCGACGGCCGGGATCCGGCCCAGCTCGGTGGCGATCAGCCCGGCCAGCGTCTCGTACGGGCCCGGGGGCACCCGCAGCCCGATGTTCTCCAGCTGGTCGACGCGGGCCGCGCCGTCCGCGTCGTACAGCGTATGGCCCTCCGGGTCCCGGCCCATCGGGATCAGCGGGGCGGTCTCATGCGGATCGTGCTCGTCGCGGACCTCGCCGACCACCTCCTCGACGATGTCCTCCAGGGTGACGACCCCGGCCGTACCGCCGTACTCGTCGATCACCACGGCCATGCTGCGCTGGGCCGAGAGCCGGTCCAGCAGCCGGTCCACGGTGAGCGGCTCCGGGACGAACACCGCGTCGCGCATCACCGCCGACACCGGGCGGCGGGGCCGCGCCTCGGCGGGGACCGCCAGCACGTCCTTGATGTGGACGACCCCGGCGACGGAGTCCAGGCTGCCCCGGTAGACAGGGAACCGCGACAGCCCGGTGGCGCGGGTCGCGTTGGCCACGTCCTCGGCGGTGGCCCGTACGTCCAGCGCCACCACCCGCACCCTCGGGGTCATCACGTTCTGCGCGGTGAGCCCGGCGAGGTTGAGGGTGCGGACGAACAGCTCGGCGGTGTCCTTCTCCAGCGCGCCCTCCTTGGCGGAGTGCCGGGCGAGGGCGATCAGCTCCTGCGGACCGCGCGCGGAGGCCAGCTCCTCGGCGGGCTCCAGGCCCATCCGGCGCACGGTGCGGTTGGCGGTGTTGTTGAGATGGCTGATCAGCGGGCGGAAGACGGAGCTGAAGACCCGCTGCGGGGTGGCCACGGCCTTGGCGACCGGCAGCGGGCGGGAGATGGCCCAGTTCTTGGGCACCAGCTCGCCGACGACCATCAGGACGACGGTCGACAGGAAGGTGCCGAGCACCAGCGCGGTCGAGTGGACGGCCGACGGGGGCACGCCGATCGCGGTGAGCGGCCCGGCCAGCAGGGCCGCGACGGACGGCTCGGCCAGCATGCCGACGACCAGATTGGTCACGGTGATGCCGAGCTGCGCACCGGAGAGCTGGTAGGTGAGGCTCCGCACGGCCTTCAGCGCCCCGGCCGCGCCGCGCTCCCGGCGCCCGGCCGCCCGTTCCAGCTCACCGCGCTCGACCGTGGTCAGCGAGAACTCCGCCGCGACGAAGGCGCCGCAGGCCACCGCCAGGAGGAGCGCCACGGCCAGGAGGAGGACTTCGGTCATCGGTTCACCTCCGTCCCATGCTAGGGCCTGTCTGGGGTTGTGATCTGGATCAGGGAGCGGGGCGTGGTGCGTGCGATCGCAAGGCGCCGGAACGCCCTCGTAGCGGAGCTACTAGGATGCTTCGGCAACGCCGCGAGCGGGCGTGCCACGCCCCGCGAGCCCAGATCACAACCCCAGACAGGCCCTGAAGGCACCGCACGGCGGCGCCCCGCCCGGGAGGGCCGCCGGGGTCAGGGGCGCAGCGGCTTGACCCAGCGGCTCCACTGCGGCTGCGGCTCGTAGCCCGCCGCCCTCCACGCGTGGTGGGCGAGGTCGTTCCCGTCCAGAACCATCGCGTCCCCGCGCCGTCCGCCCAGGGCCGCGAACCGCTCCTCGGCCGCGGCCAGGAGGGCCGTCGCCACGCCCCGGCGGCGGTGCCCGGGGTGGACGGCCAGCCGGTACAGATGGCAGCGCCAGCCGTCGAAACCGGCGATCACGGTTCCGGCGAGCTCACCGTCCCGCTCGGCCAGCAGCAGCGACTCCGGGTCGCGGTCGAGCAGCCGGGCCACCCCGTCCCGGTCGTCGCTGATGCTGGTGCCCTCCGCCGCCTCCTTCCAGAAGGCGAGCACGGTGTCGAGGTCGGCGGGGGCCGCGGCCCGTATCCGGAGATCGTTCATGGCCGTATCCCACCATCGGACGGACCGCGGCGTCGACGGAATTCCCGCCGGTCAGCTACCGTGCAGCTCCTCGATCACCGGAGCGAACGCCTCCATGTTGTGCTCCAGCACGGCGAAGTACGAGAAGCCGAACCGCTCGCGGTGGGCCCGTAGCTGCTCCGCCATCTCCTTGGCGTCGCCCAGCAGCAGCGCCGGATGCTCCAGCAGCTCGTCCTCGGTGAGGTCCGGTGCGTACGGGGCGAGCTCACGGACCTTGGCGCGCCGGTCCTCGGTGGGGCCGACCATCTGGATGAGGTAGTTCAGCTCGATGGATTCATCGGTCTCGTCGGGTCCCTTCGTCCTCCCCGCTTCGGCGGCGAAGCGGCGGAATGCGGCGACCCGGTCCTCCAGCGCATCGGGGCTGATCAGCTGGAGGGTGCCCTGGGGCTTGCCGGCGGGCTGCACCGCGCCGGTGAAGGCCGCGATGTCCGCGTGGCGTGCGGCCAGCCGCAGCAGCCGGTCGCCGTTGCCGCCGAGCAGCAGCGGCGGGCGCGGGGATTGGGTGGACCGCGGCCGGTGCTCGGAATCGGTCAGCAGCCGCTCCAACTCGGCCACGGTGTGCACCAGGTGGTCCACCCGCTCCCGTGGCGAACCGAAGGGCAGCCCGGCGCTGTCGTGCTCGGCCTTGACATAGCCGGCGCCCAGGCCGAGCTCCAGCCGGCCGTCGGTGAGCGCGTCGCAGGTGGCCACCTCCCGGGCGAGCAGTGCGGGGTTCCAGAAGCCGGCGTTGAGCACGAAGGTGCCCAGCCGCGGGCGCTCGGTCGCCTCGGCGGCACTGGCCAGCGCCGGGAACGGGGCGGGGTTGCCGAGGTGGTCGGGGACCAGAAGCACGTCGTAGCCGAGTCGCTCGGCGTGGCGGCACTTCTCCCGCCATGCCTCGGCCGATTCAAGGGTGAGCAGATTGACTCCGAAACGGAACGGCCTTGCCATGAGCCCTCCTTGATCGCGGATACCGCGAACGTATCCGAGATCGGCCCCGTTCGGGACCACTCACCCTCATTCGGCTGTCCGGCCGATCGGGCCCGGGGCCGGAGGATCAGTTGAGCGGGTCCGGGTCCGGGGCGGCCCCGGGCGGCGCGGTGGCGGCCGCGAAGATGTGCATCCGCTCCAGCACCGCCTCGGCCGTGGGCCGGTCCATCCGGTCCACGATCCGGCCGTCGGCGAGGAAGAGCACCAGATCGGAGTGGGCGGCGGCGGTCGGGTCGTGGGTGACCATGACGACCGTCTGACCCAGTTCGTCCACGGCCTCCCGCAGGAAGCGCAGCACCTCCAGGCCCGTCCGTGAGTCCAGGTTGCCGGTGGGCTCGTCGGCGAAGATCAGCTCCGGGCGGGAGGCGAGCGCCCGCGCGCACGCCACCCGCTGCTGCTGTCCGCCGGACAGCTGGGCGGGCCGGTGCCGCAGCCGGTCCCGCAGCCCGAGGGTGTCGATGACCCGGTCCACCCACTCCTGGTCGGGCTTGTGGCCCGCGATGTCCATGGGCAGGGTGATGTTCTCGGCCGCGTTGAGCGTGGGCAGCAGATTGAACGCCTGGAACATGAAGCCGATCCGGTCGCGGCGGAGCTGGGTCAGCTCCTTGTCGCCCAGGCCGGTGATCTCGGTGTCGCCCAGCCAGGCCCGGCCCGACGAGACCGTGTCGAGCCCCGCCAGACAGTGCATCAGGGTGGACTTCCCGGATCCGGACGGGCCCATCACCGCGGTGAACCTGCCCCGTTCGATCTCCACGTCCACCGCGTCCAGCGCGAGCACGGCCGTCTCGCCGCTGCCGTACGCCTTGGTCAGGGACCGGGCCCGGGCCGCCACATGGGCGCCGCCGTCCGCGAACCCGTCCCGTTTCGTTGCCGCCGGTGTGGACACGATGCCTCCCCGTATCGGAACGTCGTGCCCTCGATGGTAGGGACCCGGCCGCCGGTACGCGCGCTTGCGGACGCCGGCGTACGGGAATGCGAACGCCGACGGGAAGGCGATCAGGGACCGGAAGGCGACGACGGGCGGCGGGCGGCGCCGAGGACGCACGGGGACGTCGGCAGCGTCGGGCCCCGGTCGGGGATGCGCAGCCGGCGGTGGCCGAGCGGCTCGAAGCCCGCGGCCGCGATCTCCGACCGCACCTCGCGCGCCGTATGGCAGCCGCCGAACATCAGCGGCCACACCGTGCGGTCCAGCGCCCACTGGGTCGTCGCCAGGACCCGCCCCTCGGCGCGGCCGTGCTCGAGGAAGCGCAGCTCACCGCCGGGCCGCAACACCCGCAGCAGCTCGGCGAGCGCGCGCCGCACATCGCGCACCGAACACAGCACCAGACAGGCCACCGCCGCGTCGAACCCCTCGCTCTTGACCGGCAGCGCCTCGGCGGCGCCCGGCACCACGTCCACCGGGACCCCGGCACGCAGCCCCGCCCGGGTGGCCAGCCGCCGCAGATGGCGCTCGGGCTCGATGGCGACGACCTCGGAGACGGTCTCGGGGTAGTGCGGGAAGTTCAGTCCGTTGCCCGCGCCGATCTCGATGACCCGGCCGGAGAGCCCGGCCAGCAGCTCGCGGCGCAGTTCGCCAAGACCGGCCCGCTGGTCGGCCAGGGGGCTCAGTCCGGCGTAGCAGCGGGCGAAGAGCGGGTGGTGGACGGCGTCGCGCGGGGGTGTGCGGCGGCATACGGGCATGGGAGCTCCCCCTTGTCCCAGGTGCGGACGGTTTGTCCCGGGTGTGTCCCAGGGAGGGACGATGGCCGGTACCGGGATTCTGCCCAGGCGGGGGGTGGCGCTACGCGGCCAGCCGTGTGGCGTCCCAGGTGCCGTCCAGCCGGGGCGCCAGCCAACCGGGGGCCTGGGCGCGGAAGTCGGCGGGCGGAAGGGCGGGGGCGCCCTGGGGGATGGCGCCCAGCAGCGGGACGCCGGAGGACTCCGGGAGATCGGCCACATTGCAGCGGGAGGCGAGATCCGCGGCGGCGGGCCAGCTGCCGATGACGACGCCGGGGCACTCCAGCCCACGGGCGCGCAGCGCCTCGGTGGTCAGGGTGGTCGCGTTGAGCGTGCCGAGGCCCGCGTGGGCGACAACGAGAACGGGCGCGCCGAGCAGCCGGGCCGCGTCGGCGAGCGTCGCCCCGGTCTCGTCGAACCGTACGAGCAGCCCGCCCGCGCCCTCGACCAGCACCAGATCGTGCTCGGTGGCCAGCTTCCCGGCCGCGTCGGCCACCTCGTGCGGCCGCACCGGCGGCCGTCCGGCGCGGCGGGCGGCGGTGGCGGGGGCCAGCGGCTCGGGGTAGCGGGCGAGTTCGAGGAGGGTCACCGCCCCGGCGAGCCGGGCCACCTCCGCGGCGTCACCCGGTTCGCCCTCCGCGACACCGGTCTGGGCGGGCTTGAGCACCGCCACCGAGCGGCCGCGCGCGAGCGCCGTGGCGGCGACGGCCGCCGTGCTGACGGTCTTTCCGATCTCGGTGCCCGTACCGGTGACGACCAGGACTGTCATCTTCGTTTCCGCTGCCTTTCGCTTTCGTTCGTGCCCCGGGGCGTTGCCTCGAGCTGCCCCGGTCTGCCGCCGCGTGCTCCGGCCCGCGGTCGGTCTCTTTCCCCGGGGAGAGCCGACCGCGAGCGGGGCGGGCGGGTCAGACGGCCGCGGCGGCGGCCGCCCGGACCGCCGCGCAGATCCGGGCCAGATCGTGGTCCCCGGTGATGTACGGCGGCATGGTGTACAGCAGATCGCGGAACGGGCGCAGCCACACGCCCTCGCGCACCGCGGCCCGCGTCGCCGCCGCCATCGCCGCGTCATCCATCGGACGATCCAGTTGGACGACGCCGATCGCGCCGAGCACCCGCACGTCCCGGACGCCCGGCGCGGCGGCCGCCTCCGCGAGACCGTCCCGCAGCCCGGTCTCGATCCGCTTGACCTCCTGCCGCCAGTCGTAGGAGAGCAGCAGATCGATCGAGGCGCAGGCGACGGCCGTGGCCAGCGGATTGCCCATGAAGGTCGGGCCGTGGGCGAGCACCGGCACCTCGCCGCGCGAGATGCCCTCCGCCACCCGCGGGGTGCACAGCGTGGCGGCGAGGGTCAGATAACCCCCGGTCAGCGCCTTGCCCAGACACATCACATCGGGGCACACCCCCGCGTGCTCGGCCGCGAAGAGCGCGCCCGAGCGGCCGAAGCCCGTGGCGATCTCGTCGAACACCAGCAGCACATCGTGCTCGTCGCACGCCTCGCGCAGCACCCGCAGCAGCGCGGGGGAGTGGAAGCGCATCCCGCCCGCGCCCTGCACCACCGGCTCCACGATGACCGCGGCCAGCTCATGGGCGTGACGGGCCACCAGCTCACGGACGTGGCGCTCGTACGCCGGGTCGGGGTCCGCGTCGAAGCCGGGCGGCGGCGCGTCCGCGAAGATCTGCTCGGGCAGTACACCGGACCACAGCCGGTGCATCCCGCCCTCCGGGTCGCACACCGCCATCGGCTGCCAGGTGTCGCCGTGGTAGCCACCGCGCCAGGTCAGCAGCCGCCGCTTGGCGGGGCGGCCGAGGGAGCGCCAGTACTGCAGGCACATCTTCACCGCGACTTCGACCGAGACCGAGCCGGAGTCGGCGAGGAAGACGTGCTGGAGCGGCTCGGGCGTGATCTCCACCAGCCGGGTGGCCAGCCGGACGGCGGGCTCATGGGTGAGCCCGCCGAACATCACATGACTCATCCGGTCGAGCTGGCCGCGCGCGGCGTCGTTGAGCGCCGGGTGGTTGTAGCCGTGGATGGCGGACCACCACGACGACATCCCGTCCACCAGCTCGCGGACGCCCTCCACCGGCTCGGCCAGCCGCAGCCGGACCCCGGCCGCGGACTCCACGACCAGCGGGTCCTGGCGGCCGGGCATCGGGCCGTACGGATGCCAGACGTGCTGCCGGTCCAGCTCCCGCAGCTCGGCCGGGGTCAGCGGCTCAGGCATTGGGCGGCAGATCCGTGCCCGCGCCGCGGCGGCGCACCGCGACCAGGTCGGCGTGGGACTCCCGGGTGCCCGCGGAGGCGGAGACCGTCGCACCGGCCGCCGCCCGGGCCGGTACGGCATCGGCGGGCACGGCGTCAGCGGGTGCGGCGTCGGGCACCGCGTCACCGCACGGGCCGCAGCCGCCGCCCTCGCCGCCGTGGCCGCCGCAGCCGGCACCGGCGGCCGCGTCCGCGCGGTGCGCGGGCAGCGTCGTCGTGTCGGTGCCCTCCACCTCGAAGCCCGCGTCGGCGATCATCGCCAGGTCGTCCTTGCCCGCCTGGCCCTCGGTGGTCAGATAGTCGCCGAGGAAGATCGAGTTCGCCAGGTTCAGGGCCAGCGGCTGCAGCGTCCGCAGATGGATCTCGCGGCCGCCCGCGAGCCGCACCTCGACGTCCGGGCAGACGAACCGCACCATGGCCAGGATCCGCAGACAGCGCTGCGGGGTGAGGTTCCAGTCCCCGGCCAGCGGGGTGCCCTCGATCGGGATGAGGAAGTTGACCGGCACCGAGTCCGGGTCCAGCTCGCGCAGCGAGAAGACCACGTCCACCAGGTCCTCGTCCGACTCGCCCATGCCCGCGATCAGCCCGGAACAGGCGGACATCCCCGCCGCCTGGGCCTGCCGCACGGTCGAGACCCGGTCGGCGTAGGTGTGGGTGGTGGTGATGTCGCCGTACGTCGCCTCGGAGGTGTTGAGGTTGTGGTTGTACGCGTTCGCCCCCGCGTCCTTCAGCCGCTCCGCCTGGCCGTGGGACAGCAGCCCCAGACAGGCGCAGATCTCGACGTCCTGGTGCTCCTCCTTGATGGCGGCGATGGTCTGGGAGACCCGCTCCACATCGCGGTCGGTCGGGCCGCGTCCGCTGGCGACCAGGCACACCCGCTTGGCGCCGCCCGCGACCCCGGCGCCCGCCGCGGCGGCCGCCTGCTCCGGCTTGAGCCAGGTGTACTTGAGGATCCCGGACTTCGAGCCCAGCCGCTGCGAGCAGTACGAACAGTCCTCGGGGCACAGCCCCGACTTGAGGTTCACCAGATAGTTGAGCTTCACCCGCCGCCCGAACCAGGCGCGGCGCACCTTGCCCGCCGCGGCCACCACATCGAGCAGCTCGTCATCGGAGGTCGCCAGGACGGCGAGCGCCTCTTCGCGGGTGGGCGTCTCGCGCCGCAGCCCCTTCTCCACCAGCGTGTTCAGCAGGTCCATGGCGACGATCCTTTCCTACCCCACCGCCCGCGGCCAAGGAGGGACCGTACAAGACGCGCTGATCGGGGTGTGTGTATTGCCACACCATGACCGGGCATGGACGAGGCTACGTTCTATCCGGACCCGACAGCCGGTGCCGGAGACGAGGCCACGGAAGGCGAGGCAGCCGATGCCCCAGGACCGCGACGACGCGTTCGCATGGATCGACGCCCAGCGGGAGCGGCGCGACCGGGCGGGGCTGGTGCGCCGGCTCAGCCCCCGCCCCGCCGACTCCCCGCTGCTCGATCTGGCGAGCAATGACTACCTGGGGCTGGCCCGGCACCCGGAGGTGACGGCCGCCGCGGCCGCGGCGGCGCACCGCTGGGGCGCGGGGTCGACCGGGTCGCGCCTGGTCACCGGCTCCACCGAGCTGCACGCCACGCTGGAGCGGGAACTCGCCGAGTTCTGCGGATTCGAGGCGGCCCTGGTGTTCTCCTCCGGCTACGCGGCCAATCTGGCCGCCGTCTCCGCGCTGAGCGGCCGGGACGCCCTGATCGTCTCCGACGCGGACAACCACGCCTCGCTCATCGACGGCTGCCGGCTCTCCCGCGCCGAGATCGCCGTCGTCCCGCACGCCGACCCGGACGCCGTGCATAAGGCGCTGGGCGCGGCCGAGGCGGCCGGAGCGGACGCGGGGGAGGCGGCCGGAGCGGGCCCGGCGCGGCGGCGCGCCCTCGTCGTCAGCGACGCGGTCTTCTCCGTGGACGGCGACGCCGCTCCGCTGGCCGCCCTCGCCGGTGCATCCCGGCCGTACGGCGCGGCGCTGGTGGTGGACGAGGCGCACGGCCTGGGGGTGCTCGGCGAGGGCGGACGCGGCGCGGTGCACGAGGCCGGGCTCGCGGGCGCGCCGGACGTGGTGGTCACGGCCACCCTCTCCAAGTCGCTGGGCAGTCAGGGCGGGGCGGTGCTGGGGCCCGCCCGGGTCATCGAGCATCTGGTGAACTCCGCACGGACGTTCATCTTCGACACCGGGCTCAACCCGGCGGCCGTGGGGGCCGCCCTGGCGAGTCTGCGGCTGCTGCGCCGGGAGCCGGAGCGCGCCGCCCGCGTCCGTACGGTCGCCCTGGGGCTGTACGGACGGCTGACCGCCGCCGGGCTGGCCGCGGTGCGGCCGGACGCGTCGGTGGTGTCGGTGCGGGCCCCGTCGCCGGAGGAGGCGGTGCGCTGGGCCGCGGACTGCCGCGCGGCCGGGCTGATGGTGGGGTGCTTCCGCCCGCCGTCCGTCCCCGACGGCGTCTCCCGGCTGCGGCTGACCGCGCGCGGGAATCTGACGGAAGCGCAGGTGGAAGAGGCGGTCGACGTGATCGTGAGGACCGCGCCGACCGCCTGATGGCTCAACTACGGGAAGGTGAGCGGATCAGCCGCTCACCGGCGGAACAGGTACTTCACTGACGGATCAGCTTCCGGTTCCGGCCGAGCGGGAGATGCCGGAGCCGGGGCCGTCGCCCTTGAGTCCCTCGAGGAAGGAGACCCAGGTCGACGGGGTGAACAGCAGGACGGGGCCCGCCGTGTTCTTCGAATCGCGCACGCCGAGCCGGTCGGGCCCCAGCAGGGCCGTCTCGACGCAGTTGTTCATTCCGACGCTGTAGCTGCTGCGCAGCCAGTCGACGGAGTTGGCGGACATTTTGGACATGGTGCCCCCTCAGGCGCCGCCCCCGATTTTGTTGATGAAGGACAACGATTCCTCAGGTGTCAGGGCGTGAGCGCGCAGTACTTCGAACGCGGCGCTGTACGCCCGGAGGTCTTCTTTCCGCTCCAGATAGAGGCTACTCGTCAAGTGGTCGAGAACTACCACGTCCAGGTCACTAATGTGCGGAAAAGAGAAAATAATGAAAGGACCTGTCATACCAATGGGCATTCCGATAGAGAATGGCAACACCTGTAGGTGCACCTGAGGCAATGCGCAGAGTTCGGCCAGATGGCGCAATTGCGCTGTCATGACCTCGGGCCCGCCCACCTCGCGCCGCAGTGCCGCCTCGTCGAGCACCGCGTGCAGCCGCAGCGGCCGCTCGCCGTGCAGCACCGACTGGCGCGCGATCCGCACCTCCACCAGCGAGTCCACCTGGGGCCCCGGCAGATCCGGGAGCGCCGCGAGGGTCACCGCCCGGGCGTAGTCCGGGGTCTGGAGCAGACCCGGCACCACCGTGGTCTCCAGGGTGTACGCGTCCGACGCCTCCGCCTCCAGGCTGATGAAGTCCCGGTAGGCGGGCGGCAGCAGATCGCGGTACGCGTACCACCATCCCCGCCGCGACCCCTCCGGATCCGAGGCGCCCCCGCGGCACAGCGCCTCCAGCAGGGCGCGCAGCTCCGGGTCGGCGACCTGGTAGACCTCCAGCAGCCGCGCCACATCCGAGGGCTTGGCCCCGCTCCGCCCGGTCTCGATCCGGCTCACCTTGGACTGGTGCCAGCCCAGCCGATGGGCGACCTCGCCACTGGTGAGCCCGGCCAGATCGCGCTGGCGGCGCAGTTCCGCACCGAGCTTGCGGCGACGCACCGCCGGGCCGTATCGCATCAGTTCTCCCTCCCGCCTTCCTTTTGGCGCGTCACCCGCAGCGCGTGTCGCACCAGTGGCCCAGTGTGCCTTCCAAATCCGGTCTTCCGTAGCAGAGTTCACCGCTTTGAGCGACAGATATATGCATAACTCGGTGGATCGCCCCCGTTGCGGAGTCCATTGGTGGCAGTCTGACGCGTAGAGCCGTCGGGGCAGCCCCACGACTTCACCGGCTTCGTAAGTCCACCCTCGAAACGCGTCCGCAGCCGCGCCCCGGCCGGAAAGGGACAGGCCGTCATGGCAGACCATCAGGAAGCATCCGTCACTCTGCCGAGCGCACCGGCGTCGGTTCCCGCGGCACGCGCCTATGTCACGGACGTGCTCGCCGAATGGGGGCTCGGGGCGGGAGCGGAGGCAGCCGACACCGTGCGGCTGATCGTCTCGGAGCTCGCCACCAACGCCGTGGAGCACACCGTGGGCCAGTCGCCCACCTTCACCGTGGACCTACGGCTCGACCGCGAGCAGCGGCTGGAGATCGGGGTCACCGACAGCCATCCGACATGGCCCAGGTGGCTGCCGCTGGCGACCCAGCAGGACAGCGGGCGCGGGATGGTGATCGTTCGATGTCTGGCCGCGGAGTCGGGCGGCGAGGTGTTCGTCACCCCGACCGCGGACGGCGGCAAGACCGTCTGGATCGCCCTGCCGTGGACCGTCCCGGTCCGCTGAGCGGTTGGACGGCCCCCGTCCGCTGAGCCCGGCCGGACCGCCCCGATCCGCCCGAACCGCTCACAGCACGCGCTGGGCCTGCCCCTCCGAGGCCCGAGCCTCGGCAAGCTGACGGATCCGGGTGTAGACCCGCCCGGCGGCCGGGCCGATCAGATAGTGCGGCATGTCGCCGCGCTCGATCACCCCGTACCGGCTCGTGCCCATCAGATACGAGGAGTACAGGATCAGCCCGCCCGGCCCGCGCATATCGATGCTGAGCGCCGAGAAGCCGGGGAACTCCTCCGTCTGATAGACCCGCAGGCCGTCGGCCTCCGCCCCGTAGCGCTCCTTGAAACGGCCGAACCGCTCCAGCGAATCCTTGATCTTCCGCGTCATGTCCTCCTGGTACTGGCGGGAGAGCGTGGCCGCCGCGTCCGAGGACGGGTCCAGCAGATAGCAGCGGTAGGTGCCGCCCCGGCGCAGCAGCCCGAGGACCGCGTCGCGGAACCGGGCCGGGCGCTCGGTGGTGACCAGCCGGCCGGAGGTGGTGCGCAGCGCCGTCCCCATGTCCAGCACCTCCTCGGCCGCCGCGTCCAGCAGCCGCGCCTTCTCCTGCGGGCTCGGCCGCTCCGGATACGCGTGCACCGGGGAGCCGTCCGCGAGCCCCCGGCCCGCCAGCCACGCCTTGGCCGCCCCGTCCGGGCCGCCGTCGCCCGCCATCAGATAGACGTCCTTGCCCTCATGGCTGCCCACGTGGGCGAACAGCTCCGCGTACGGCCCCGCGGTGCGGTACACGTCCTCCGAGACCGCCAGGCAGTCCGGCGGAGTCGCCTTCTCCAGATGCGCGGCCAGATTGATGTCGGGGGAGTGGATGGTGCCGGTCCGGCCCTCGCCGGTGTGCCGTATCGCCCCCTTGTGCAGCGCCATCCGCACATGCAGCTCGCCGTCCACCCCCGCCTGGGCGAACTCGTCCCGCAGATGGCGCAGATCGAGGGTGAGAAAGGTGCGGGCCGCCTCCAGCGCGACATCGCGGGCCACGCTCTCGCGGTCGTCGTGGACCGCGAAGAAGCCCCCGTCGCCGCGCCAGCTCCATAAGTCGCCGCGGGCACAGCGGTACTGGGCCGAGAGCTGCTCGATCCGCGCGCGCATCCGCTCGCGCAGCAGATCGAAGGCGTGGGCGGCGCGGTCCCTGGGGTTCGAGCGGACGATCGTCGAGTACCCGGAGGTGTCGACGAAGAGCAGATACACCTGGTCGTAGGTCCGGTCGGCCTGGAAGGGCTCGCTCATGCCGGCACCACACCGCGCTCGACGGCGCTGCGCTCCACGCAGAACTCATTGCCCTCGAGGTCGGACATCACCACCCACCCCAGCCCGTCCTCCGTGCGCCGGTCGTCCACCACGCGGGCGCCGAGCCCGATCAGCCGCTCCACCTCGGCGTCCCGGGTGCCCGACGGCGGCTGGATGTCCAGGTGCACGCGGTTCTTGACGGTCTTGGAGTCCGGGACCCGCAGGAAGAGCAGCCCCGGCACCCCGGGCTGCCCCGGGCTGATCAGCGCCCAGTCGCCGTCCGGCTCGGAGTCCTCCAGGGGGTAGCCGGTCAGCCGGGACCAGAACCGCGCGAGGGCGTGGGGATCACGGGCGTCGAAGGTGATGTGCCGGACCGGGTTGAGATACGCCATGCGAAGCCTCCGGTGGTCGACGGGGCCGGTCCACAGCGGTGGCCCGGCCCCGTCAACCTACCCACGGCCACTGACGGCTACGGCGGGTCAGCGCACGTGTCCGTACCAGACCTTCTTGGTCCAGATCCGCTCCAGCCGCACCACCTCGCCGGTCTTGGGGGCGTGCCAGACGCGGCCGCCGCCCGCGTACACCCCGACGTGGTAGACCCCGCTCGCGGAGTGGAAGAACACCAGGTCCCCGCCCTTGCGGGAGGCGGCCTTGATGTGGCGGGTCCGGTTGTACTGGGCGGCCGCGGTGCGTGGCAGCCGCTTTCCGGCCCGCTTGTAGGCGTACTGGGTCAGCCCGGAGCAGTCGAAGCGCTTCGGCCCCGCCGCGCCGTACTTGTACGGTGCGCCCTTCTTGGAGGCCGCGATCCGCAGCGCCTTGGCGGCGACGGTCGCGGCCTCGGCCTCCGGTGGACAGCCCGGTGTCGCCACGGTGCCGCCCACGGCGGCGACGGTGAGGGCGGAGACGGCGCTCGCTCGGGAGAACATCCTGGGGATACGTATGTGTGCAGACATCACACGAAACCCTTCGTGAGCCGACCCCGCCCCGGTGCGGTGGCGAGGTCCTGTCGTCTCCAGGGATGGTCACGCAGCGGCGGCGCCGGTTCCGACTCGAGAGGGTGCGGTGTGACGGTGGTCACGGCGGGGCCGTTCGGGTGGTGCCGAGCGCTCCGCCCCACGGCGGTGGAGCTGCCCGAACGGCCGTGCTGCGGCGCGGTGGGGCGGGCGGGGAAGCGAACCCGGGGCGGCCGCCGGACGCAAGCCGATCCCGCCCGGACCGCCGTAATCCCGCTCCGCCGTTCGGGTGACGGCCCCGCGCGACGGTGCCAGGCCCCGCACCCACTCCGACGGCCCCTGCTCCTCGCGGCCCGCCTCAGGCCCGCAGCGCCGGGGGCAGCGTGACGCGCTCCGCGCGCCGCTCACCGTCCAGCACCCGCAGCGCCCGGGCCAGGGTCGCGGTGTGCAGCTCGCTCTCTCCGCGCTCATGCATCAGCGTCAGCGCGTCCCGCAGCGCGGTGGCCTTTCCCACCAGCGCCTGGGCGGCCCGCAGACTGCCGTAGGTGTCACGGCCGCGCGCCGGGTTGATCCGGCCCAGCAGATCGACCACCTCCAGATAGCCGTCGATCACGTTCCCCTCCGCGCGGGTGAGCGCGGGCAGCGGGGGCAGCTCCGGTGGCAGCACCGCGCTCACCTCGCCCGCGGCGACGGGCCCGGCCGCTTACGGCTCTGGGTGACCTCGTCCACCAGCCCGTACGCCTTCGCGCCCTCGGCGTCGAAGATCTTGTCGCGGTCGATGTCGGCCCGGATCCGCTCGGCGCTCCGGCCGGTGTGCCGCACCAGCATCCCCTCGAGCATCTCCTGGGTGCGCCGGAGCTCGTTGGCCTGGATCTCCAGATCCGAGGTGGTGCCCTCGACCGGCTCGCCGAACGCGGCCTGGTGGATGAGGATCCGCGCGCCCGGCAGGGCCAGGCGCTTGCCCGGGGTGCCGGCGGCCAGCAGCACGGCGGCCGCCGAGGCGGCCTGGCCCAGGCAGACCGTCTCGATGTCGCAGGAGACGAAGTGCATGGTGTCGTAGACCGCCGTCATGGCCCCGAACGAGCCGCCGGGCGAGTTGATGTAGAGCGAGATGTCCTGGTCGGGCGCGGCGTGCTCGAGATGGATCAACTGCGCGATCACATCATTGGCGGCGGTCTCGTCGACCGGGGTGCCGAGGAAGACGATGCGCTCGGAGAGCAGCTTGGAGTACGGGTCCAGGGTGTGCGTCCCCGAGCTGGTGCGCTCGGTGAACTCGGGCAGGACATAGCGCGCGGTCGGTTCTTCCATCGCGTCACCTCTCGGCGTCGTCGTTCGCGGTGTCGTTGGCTCCGTAAAAAATGTACAGGATGTACATCCAGATATGATGGGAGCATGGCTTACGAGATTCCGGTGACGCAAGCCCGTGCAGAGCTCGCGGAACTGATCAACCGCGTGGTGTACGGCGGCGAGAGGGTGGTCGTCACGCGCCACGGGAAGCCGCTTGTCGCCCTGGTGTCCGCTGCGGACCTGCGGCGACTCGAGGAGATCGAGACGGGCGGGGAGGAGCAGGTGATCAGCACCGTGTCGTCGATGCGCCCCACCTCGTCCGCTCCCGGCGAACGGCGGCGCTTCGGCATCGCGGCGGAACACCGCGGCCCGGACGCCGGGGATCGGCGTCCGGGCCGCGAGGAGTGACGGACGGGACCGGACCGGCTCGGCGCCGGTCCGGTGCGGGGGCGCTCGTCAGGAGCTGAGCGCCCAGATCGCGTTGGCGATGGCGTCGGTGTTCAGGTCCAGCGCCTTGTCGTCGATGTTCGACGTCTTGTCGCATGCGGAGTGGTAGCACGGGTCGAACGCCTCGCCCGCCTTGCCGCCCCACTGGTCGGCCTGCTCCTGGCTCATGGTGGCCTCGGCGCCGGTGAACAGACCGCCGACCCGCACCCCCGCGTCCTTGAACGGGGCGTGGTCCGAGCGGCCGTCGCCCTCGGTCTCGGGCTCGGTCGTGATGTTCTTCGCCGCGTACCAGTCCTTGAAGACCTTCTCCAGCTCCGGGTCGTCGTCATAGACGAAGTAGCCCGGGTTGGGGGAGCCGAGCATGTCGAAGTTGAGGTAGGAGTCGATCTTCGACTTGTCGTCGGCCGCCAGGCTGTCGACGTAAGTGGTCGAGCCGACCATGCCGTCCTCCTCGTCGCCCCACCATGCGAACCGCAGGTGCTTGGCGGGCTGGAGGTCGGCCTTGGCCACGGCCAGCGCGACCTCGAGGATCGCGGCCGAGCCGGAACCGTTGTCGTTGATGCCGGGGCCTGCCTCGACCGAGTCGAGATGGGAACCGGCCATCACGACCTTGTCCTCGGCGCCGCCCTTCCAGTCGGCGATGAGGTTGTAGCCCTTCTTGCCGCCGGAGGTGAACTCCTGGACGGAGGTGGTGAATCCGGCCTCGTCCAGCTTGCCCTTGATGAAGTCCAGGGACTTCTGGTAGCCGGGCTCGCCATGGGCGCGATTGCCGCCGTTGGCGTCCGCGATGGACTGCAGCTCGCCCAGATCGGCCTTGACGGCCGCGACGTCCACGTCGGGGGCGGCGGCCTTGGTGGTGACGGTGGCCTCGGCGCCGGAGGCGCCGCTCAGCAGGGCCGCGGCGAGCGCGGCACCGGTTGCCGCCGCGAGGCTTCCGCGGCGAATTGACGCTATTCGCTTCACAGTTGGGCTCCGTTGTGATGTGGGGGGTTGGAGCGGAGCAGGTGAATCATGGTGTTGCGGTGATGAGAATCGGGGGTATGCGGTGGGGCCGTCAAGTGCGATAGCCGGACGTGCGGGTCCGCCGAGCGGATGCCGGGCGGTGGCCGAGGGGGCACGGGAACGTGACGGTGGCTCATAAGACCCTCTTGACCAGCATCGATCGGATTGATCAGGGTTGCTCGGTCAATGGCTCAGTTAACGCGGACGAAACGCCGCGGAACTAGCCTGCGAAGGCCGGACGCAGGTCGCCCCGGAATGTGCGGAGTGAGTGGTTTCCGCCGAACAGGGGCTTCCGCGGGATAAGGGCGAGAATGAGGTGGGAAGCGTGCACTTGACCCCGCATGAGCAGGAACGTCTGCTCATCCATGTGGCCGCCGACGTGGCCGAGAAGCGACGGGCCCGGGGCGTGCTCCTCAACCACCCCGAGGCGACGGCGCTGATCACCGCCCACATCCTGGAGGGTGCCCGCGACGGCCGAGGCGTCGCCGAGCTGATGGCCTCCGGCCGCCGGGTGCTCACCCGCGACGAGGTGATGGAGGGCGTACCCGAGATGCTCCAGGACGTGCAGGTCGAGGCCACCTTCCCCGACGGCACCAAGCTGGTCACCGTCCATCAGCCGATCGCCTGACGGGGGGCTGCCCATGATCCCCGGAGAGATCCTGTACGCCGATGAGCCGGTGCCCCTCAACGAGGGGCGGCCCGTCACCCGTCTCACCGTGCTCAACGCCGCCGACCGGCCCGTCCAGGTCGGCTCCCACTACCACTTCGCCGAGGCCAACCCCGGCCTCGAGTTCGACCGCGCCGCCGCCCGCGGCAAGCGGCTGAACATCGCCGCGGGCACCGCCGTGCGCTTCGAACCGGGCATCCCCGTGGAGGTGGCCCTGATCCCGATCGCGGGGGAGCGGATCGTGCCGGGGCTGCGCGGGGAGACGGGAGGGCGGTTGTGAGCGTCGCACACGAGGCCGCCGGGCGGCACACGGACGACCGGGTGCGCTGTCGCCTCGCGGGCGGAGAAGCGAACGAACTCACGGGCCGAGAAGCGAACGATCTCACGGGCCGAGAAGCGAACGAAAAGGTGCGGCATGACCGCTGAACTGAACCGCGCGGCGTACGCCGATCTCTTCGGCCCCACCACCGGGGACCGCATCCGGCTCGCCGACACCGACCTCTTCATCGAGATCGAGGAGGACCGCGGCGGCGGGCCCGGCCGGGCCGGGGACGAGGCGGTCTTCGGCGGCGGCAAGGTGATCCGCGAATCCATGGGGCAGTCGCGCACCACCCGCGCCGAGGGCGCCCCCGACACCGTGATCACCGGGGCCGTCGTGCTCGACCACTGGGGCGTCGTCAAGGCGGATATCGGCCTGCGTGACGGCCGTATCACCGGAATCGGCAAGGCCGGGAACCCCGACACCATGGACGGCGTCCACCCCGACCTCGTCATCGGGCCCGAGACCGAGGTCATCGCGGGCAACGGCAAGATCCTCACCGCGGGCGCCATCGACGCCCATGTCCACTTCATCTCCCCGACCCTCGTCGACCAGGCGCTCTGCTCCGGGATCACCACCCTCGTCGGCGGCGGCACCGGACCAGCCGAGGGCACCAAGGCCACCACCATCACCCCCGGACCCTGGCACCTCGCCCGGATGTTCGAGGCGCTGGAGGGGTTTCCGGTCAACATCGGGCTGCTGGGCAAGGGCAACACCGTCTCGCGCGAGGCGATGTGGTCACAACTGCGCGGCGGAGCCCTCGGATTCAAGATCCACGAGGACTGGGGGGCGACCCCCGCCGCCATCGACGCCTGCCTCGGGGTGTGCGAGGAGAGCGGCGCCCAGCTCGCCATCCACACCGACACCCTCAACGAGGCGGGCTTCGTCGGCGACACCCTCGCCGCCGTCGCGGGGCGCTCCCTCCACGCGTATCACACCGAGGGCGCGGGCGGCGGGCACGCGCCCGACATCATCACCGTGGTCTCCCAGCCGAACGTACTGCCCAGCTCCACCAATCCGACGCGTCCGCACACCGTCAACACCGTCGAGGAGCACCTCGACATGCTGATGGTCTGCCACCACCTCAACCCGGCCGTCCCCGAGGACCTCGCCTTCGCCGAGTCCCGCATCCGGCCCAGCACCATCGCCGCCGAGGATGTGCTGCACGACCTCGGCGCGATCTCGATCATCTCCTCCGACTCCCAGGCCATGGGACGGATCGGCGAGGTGGTGCTGCGCACCTGGCAGACCGCGCATGTGATGAAGCGGCGGCGCGGGGCCCTCCCCGGCGACGGCCGCGCCGACAACCACCGGGCGCGTCGCTATGTCGCCAAATACACCATCAACCCGGCGGTGGCCCAGGGCCTCGACGGGGAGATCGGCTCGGTCGAGACCGGGAAGCTGGCCGATCTGGTGCTGTGGGACCCGGCGTTCTTCGGCGTCAAACCACAACTGGTGATCAAGGGCGGCCAGATCGCCTACGCGCAGATGGGCGACGCCAACGCCTCCATCCCGACCCCGCAGCCGGTCCTGCCGCGCCCCATGTTCGGCGCGCTCGGCCGCGCGGCGGCCACGGGCTCGGTCAACTTCGTGACCCAGGCCGCCTTGGACGACGGCCTGGTGGAACGGCTGGACCTCCGCAAGCGGTTCGCCCCGATCCGCGGCACGCGGGGCGTCACCAAGGCGGACATGCGGGAGAACGACGCCCTGCCGCGGGTCGAGGTCGACCCCGATACGTTCACCGTGACGATCGACGGCGAGCCCGTCGAACCGGCCCCGGCGACGGAACTTCCCATGGCCCAGCGGTACTTCCTCTTCTGACCGGACCGTCATGCCCACGAACGAGACTCCGCCCACGCCCTGGGACGGCCGCGGTTCGGCCGCGGGTGGCCTGCCGGTGGACCTTTCCCCACCCCGCCCCTTCCCACAACCAAGGGACTCCGCCCCCTGGACCCCTGGTGCCCCGCCACGGGGCGGGCCGGATCGGGCCCGTCAATGGTCGCCCGCGGGCGAAGCCCCTGGCGGGGTTCGAGGTGGTGCCCCTGGTGGGGGCGCCGCTCTCGTCCCCCGGGCCCCGGGTGCGCCGTCGCCGGGTGGGCCAGATTGGGCCCGTTCGGGGGCGGAAGAGACGCCCTCCGGCGGTATCCGGGATCAAGCCCCCAGCGGGGCCGCCGTTTCCGTCCTCTGGGCCGCGGGCGCGCCGTCGCCGGGTGGGCTGGATCGGGGCCGTCAATGGTCGCCCGCGGGCGAAGCCCCTGGCGGGGTTCGAGGTGATGCCCCTGGTGGGGTCGCCGCTTCCGTCCCTCGAGCCCCTGGTGCCCCGTCACCGGGTGGGCTGGATCGGACCTGCCCGGGGGCGGAGGACATGCCTGTAGGGCGTGCGATGGGGGCCGGGGCGCAGGCCGCGTGGCGGGGGCCCGGGGGCGGAGCCACCGGTGGGATCGCCGCGTTGCTCGTGCTCGCCGATGGCCGGTTTCCCGCCGGAGGCCATGCGCATTCCGGCGGTGCCGAGGCCGCCGTCGCGGCGGGCCGGATCCATGATGCGGCCTCCCTGGAGGCGTTCTGCCGGGGCCGGCTGCACACCGTCGGGCTCACCGCGGCCGGGCTCGCCGCCGCGGCCGCCGCCGGGCTCGATCCGCTCGCGCTGGACGACGCCGCGGACGCCCGTACCCCCAGCCTCGCGCTGCGGGCCACCGCCCGGCGGCTCGGCCGGCAGCTGATGCGCGCCGCCCGCGCCACCTGGCCCTCGCCCGAACTGGACGCCCTGGCCGCCGCCCGGCCGCGCGGGGCGCATCAGCCCGTGGTCCTCGGGCTCACCGCGCGCGCCGCCGCGCTGGGCCCGCCGGACGCCGCGTACGCCGCCGGGTACGAGGCGGTGAGCGGGCCCGCGACCGCCGCCGTCCGGCTGCTGAGCCTCGACCCCTTCGACGCCACCGCCGTCCTCGCCCGCCTCGCCCCCGAGCTGGACCAGGTCGCGGCGCGGGCCGCCGACGCGGCGCGGCGGGCCCTCGACGAGGGCCCGGGCGCGCTGCCCGCCGCCTCCGCACCGCTGCTCGACATCGCCGCCGAACAGCACGCCACCTGGTCCGTACGCCTCTTCGCCTCGTAACCGGGGCCGCGCCGCCCCCGCCCGCCCCTGTCGGAACATCGGAGCCGTTCATGCATCTCGACCACGCGGACACCTACCCCCCGCGCCACACCTACGGCGCCACCGGCCCCCACCGCCCCGACGGCACCCGCCGGGCGCTGCGCATCGGCCTCGGCGGACCGGTGGGCTCGGGCAAGACCGCGACCGTCGCCGCGCTGTGCCGGGCGCTACGCGACCAGCTCTCCCTCGCCGTGGTCACCAACGACATCTACACCCGCGAGGACGCCGAGTTCCTGCTGCGCAACGCCGTACTGCCGCCGGAGCGCATCACCGCCGTGGAGACCGGCGCCTGCCCGCACACCGCGATCCGCGACGACATCTCCGCCAACCTGGAGGCGGTCGAGGAGCTCGAGGAGACCGTGGGCCCGCTCGATCTGATCCTGGTCGAGTCCGGCGGCGACAACCTCACCGCGACCTTCTCCAGGGGCCTGGTCGACGCGCAGGTGTTCGTCATCGACGTCGCGGGCGGCGACGACATCCCCCGCAAGGGCGGCCCCGGCGTGACCACCGCCGATCTGCTCGTGGTCAACAAGACCGACCTGGCCCCCTACGTCGGCTCGGACCTGGCGCGCATGGCCCGCGACGCCGAGGCTCAGCGCGGTGAACTCCCCGTCGCCTTCACCTCCCTGGTCACCGAGGACGGCGTCCGCCCCATCGCCGACTGGGTCCGCGAGCGCTTGGCCGCCTGGACGGCGGCCCCGGCATGACGCCCGTCCCGGACGCCACGGCCGGGCCGGAGCGGCCCCCGGCGGCCGCTCCGGCCGCGCCGGGTGCGGTGCCGCCGCACCCCGCGCCGCGGATGCCCGGACGGGCCCCGGAACGGGAAGCCCCGGACGCGCGGCAGGGCTCGGGCACCTCGGCGGCGCCGGGCACCTCGAGTGCGACGGGCACCTCACGTACAGCCACCTCACGAACAACGGCCACCTCGCCCGCACCAGGCATCCCCGGCACACGCGTACAGGCCACCGCCCGTCTCGTCGCCGAGGCGGACGGGCGCGGCGGTACCGCGTTGCCCGTGCTCGCCGGGGGCGGGCCGCTCGCGCTGCGGCGTACCCGGGGCGTGGGCGGGGAGGCGTGGGTCACCGTGGTCGGGGCCATGAGCGCGCCCCTCGGGGGCGACCGGATCGCCCTCGAGGCGGCCGTCGGGCCGGGCGCCCGGCTGCGCATCGGTTCCGCCGCGGCCACCATCGCCCTGCCCGGGCGGGCGGCCGGGCCCGCGCACTACGAGATCCGGCTGACCGTCGCCGACGGCGCGACCCTGCACTGGCTGCCCGAGCCCCTGATCTCCGCCCACGGCAGCGAACTGCTGATGACCACCCGTGTCGAACTCGCGCCCACCGCCCGCCTCGTGCTCCGCGAGGAGCAGATCCTGGGCCGCACCGGCGAATCCCCGGGCCATCTGACCAGCCGCCTGACCGTCCACCGCGCCGGGCGCCCGCTCCTCGACCAGGAGCTCGCCTACGGCCCCGGCGCCCCCGGCTGGGACGGCGGCGCGGTCCTCGGCGGCCATCGGGCCGTGGGCCAGCTGCTCGTGGTCGACCCGTCCTATGACACTCGTCCCCTCACGCCCCGCCGCCTCGCCGGGACCGCCGTCCTCACGCCGCTGACCGGGCCCGCCGCCCTCGCCACCGCCGTGGCCCCGGACGCCCTCCACCTCCGCCGGGCCCTCGACACGGCGGCCGCCGCCGTGGGCTGATGTTCACGTCTTGATAAAGAAACGGCGGTTTGCCCTGTACTCGGCGGTAAGCAAGACAGAAGAATCCCCCTGGCACTCTGTGATCATCGCCGCTCCTGGCGGCGCAACAAAGCAGGGGGATGACTACGTGAGACGCACAGCACTCTTCGGCGCGACCGGCGGTGTGATCGCCGGTGCGCTGATAACCGGTGCGCTGGCCGCCCCCACGGCCGGGGCATCGGAGCGGACCCCCGGCGGGGCCGCCGAGGCCCGTGGCGTGGCGGTGGCCGCGGCCGAGGCCGCGAAGAAGGGCATCGACTGGACGGACTGCCCGGCCGACTGGGGGCTGGCCAAGCCCATCCAGTGCGGCTATGTCACCGTGCCGCTCGACTACGCCAAGCCGAACGGCCGCACCATCAAGCTCGCGGTGGACCGGATCGCCAACACCGGCTCCGCCTCCGAGCGGCAGGGCTCGCTGATCTACAACCCGGGCGGGCCCGGCGGCTCCGGGCTGCGCTTCCCGACCCGGGTCACCACCAAGAACCCGCTGTGGACGAAGGTGTCGAAGGCGTACGACTTCGTCGGCTTCGACCCGCGCGGGGTGGGCCACTCCACGGCCATCTCCTGCGTGGATCCCCAGGAGTACGTCAAGGCCCCGAAGCTGGACCCGGTGCCCGACAGCGAGGCGGACAAGCGCGTCCAGCGCAAGCTGGCCCGCGAGTACGCCGAAGGGTGCGAGGAGCGCAGCGGCTGGATGCTGCCGCATATGACGACGCCCAACACCGCCCGGGACATCGACGTCATCCGGGCCGCGCTCGGCGACAAGAAGCTCAACTACCTGGGCGTGTCCTACGGGACGTACATCGGCGGGGTCTACGCGACGCTCTTCCCGACCCATGTGCGCCGCCTGATCGTGGACAGCGTGGTCAACCCCTCGCGGGAGAAGATCTGGTACCAGGCCAACCTGGACCAGGACGTGGCCTTCGAGACGCGGTGGAACGACTGGAAGGCGTGGGTGGCGAAGAACGACGCCGCCTACCACATCGGCGACACCCCCGGAGCGGTCCAGAAGCAGTGGGAGAAGCTGCGCGCGGCCGCCAAGAAGAGCCCCATCGGCGGGGTCGTGGGCCCGGCCGAGCTGCTCGGGTTCTTCCAGAGCGCTCCGTACTACGACTCGTCGTGGGCCACGGTCGCCCAGGTGTGGAGCGACTACCTCGGCGGCGATGAGAAGGCGCTGGTCGAGGCGGCGGGACCGGACATGTCCGACACCGCGGGCAACATCGCCTCGGAGAACGGCAACGCCGTCTACACCGCCGTCGAGTGCGCCGACGCCAAGTGGCCGACCAGCTGGGCGAAGTGGGACCGGGACAACACCCGGCTCCACCGCGACTACCCCTTCCTGACCTGGTCCAACGCCTGGATGAACCTGCCGTGCGCCACCTGGGGTGCCAAGCAGCGGACCCCGCTGGAGGTGGGGGCCGCCAAGGGGCTGCCCAAGACGCTGATCGTGCAGAGCACCCGTGACGCCGCGACCCCGTACGAGGGCGCGGTGGAGCTGCACAAGCGGCTGAAGGGCTCGCGCCTGGTGACCGAGAAGGACGCCGGTTCGCACGGGGTCACCGGTCTGGTGAACCCGTGTGTCAACGACCGGGTGGACGCCTACCTGCTCAAGGGCACGGTGGACGCCAAGGACGTGACCTGCGCTCCGCACGCCACGCCGGTGCCCGCGAAGTCGGGCGTGTCCGCGAAGGCCGCCAAGGAGGCGGCCGCCGTCGTCAAGTAGTCAGCGGCATACGGTGGAGGGCCGGGCCCGTGCGTTTTCCGCACGGGCCCGGTTCCGTCTTCCCGCCGCATGCCCCGCGTCGATCAGGGCGCGGGGGAATTCCCGCCGCCCCGCAGCCATGCGTCCTCGGCCGCGTAGTCGAACAGTTCGGTCATCGGGTCGTAGGCGGCGGCCATGTCGGGGAAGGCCGCGCGCCAGTCCGGGGTGGCCGCCAGCCGGTCCGTCAGCCAGGCGACGGTCGCCGGCAGCGATTCCGCATAGCCTGTCACCGGGCGGTAGCCCAACTCCCGTTCGGCCGCGGACATGTCGTAGACGAGGGGGTGGGCCAGGCTCCAGGGCGTGCTGCCGACATGCGGATGCGGCGGCTCCCCGTCGATCAGCACCAGCTCGCCGCGCACTCCCAGCACCGCGTCCACGGCGGCGGCGATGTCGGCGACCGTCGGGGCCTGTGGATCGCCCGCGTTGAGCACCCGTGAACCGGGCCGGTGGGCGGCCAGCCGCACCAGCTCCGCGATGTTGTCGACGTGCACCGGATGGAACCGGCTGCGGCCGCCGTACGCCAGGATCCGCACCGGCCGCCCGTCCAGCGCCCGTTTGACGAAGTACAGCTCGCGGGGGGTGCGGCAGTGCGGGCCGTGGATCGCCCCGGCGCGCAGCAGGGTCGTCGGCAGCCGGTCCCCGGCGGCCAGCAGCTCCCGCTCCAGCGCCACCTTGCGGCTGCCGTAGCCGTCGTCCGGCGGGACGGTCCGCTGGGACTCGGGGAGCGGCACCGGATACCGCGGGGCGCCGTCCGGCCGGTCCTGGGTCGCGAAGCCCCGGCCCTGGTCGTCCTCGTACACCGCTCCGGTGGAGATCACCACCGCCGATCCGATCCGGTCGGCGAGCCCCAGCAACTGCCGTGCGTGCGCCCGGCCGTAGGCGACGCAGTCCAGCACCACATCGCAGCCGTCGCCGATCAGCGCGGCCACCGCGGCGTCGTCGTCCCGGTCCACGGCCACGCTCTCCACCGACCCGGGCCAGCTCTCGTCGCGGCCCCCGCCGCGCGAGGCGGCCCGCACCCGCCATCCCTCCTCGGCGAGCGCGCGCACCGCCGCCCGGCCGATCTGTCCCGTCGCCCCGATCACACATGCGCTCCCAGTGCTCATGCCGGGACGCTACGGGCCCGGGCGCCACGCTGCCCAGACTCCTTCGCCATGAGCAGATTCGCCCTCGGCCGATCATTCACGGTCAAAGTGTGAGTGCAGGTGATCGCTTTTTCGCGCTCTTTGAATTCACCGTGATGCATTCCGAAGAAAAAAGCATCTTCGATTCATGCGACGGTGAAACCGCTAAGCTCCAGGGCCCATGACGGGCTGGCTCACCGCCCGCATTTCGCACTCATTTTCTCTTCGCTGTTTTTAAGGATGCCCATGGTTTTCGCCGGCACCTCATCCGGAGGCGGCACCCCACCCGGAGGCCGACGGCCCGCCTCCACGTTCGTATGGGTCATCCCTCCCGCCGCCATGGCGTTCTGCGCGGCGCTGGCCGTCGCCGTGGTCCCGTCCGGGGCGCGGGCCACGGTCGCCTGGTGCGGAGTGGCGGCGACGCTCGCCGTGGCCCTGGCGGCCGCCGAGGCGATGCGCCGCGGCCGGCTGATCGCCACGCTGCGCACCCGGCTGGCCGCCCAGGACGCCGAATCGCGGCAGCGTCTGGCGGACCAGGAGGCGGCGATCCGGCGGCTGACCCGGGAGGTGCTCCCCGAGACGGTGGCCCGGCTGCGGCGCGGCGCCATGGTGCACGAGGCGATGAAGGACGTCGACTACGCGCCCCGTCTCGACCCGGACTTCGACGCCGCCCACGAGCAACTGCTGCGGTGGGTGCTGGACACCGTGCGGACCGAGGAGGACCTGAGGGACGCGGCCCAGCGGGCGTTCGTCAACATCGCCCGCCGGGTGCAGGCCATCGTCCACCAACAGGCCCAGGACATGCGGGAGATGGAGGACAAGCACGGCGCCGACCCGGACGTCTTCGAGGATCTGCTCCACCTGGACCACGGCAACGCCCTCATCGGCCGGCTGGCGGACTCCATCGCGGTCCTGGGCGGCTCGCGCCCGGGCCGCCAGTGGCAGAAGGAGGTGCCGCTGTTCAACGTGTGCCGCGGCGCCATGTCCCGCATCCTCGAGTACGAGCGGGTGGATCTGCACTCGGTGGCGGACGTCGCCATCCTCGGCCCCTCGGTGGAGCCGCTGATCCACGCCCTCGCCGAACTGCTGGACAACGCCACCCGGTATTCGCCGCCCAAGACCCGGGTGCACCTGACCGCGATCGAGGTCCAGTCCGGGGTCGCGATCGAGATCGAGGACGCCGGGGTGGGCCTGTCGGAGGAGGCGCGCAGACGCACCGACGCGGTGCTGCTCCAGGCGGCCACCGGATTCGACCTCAACGACCTGGGCGAGACACCGCGGCTCGGCCTGGCCGTGGTCGGCAGGCTCGCCGTGCGGTACCGGTTCCAGGTCTCGCTGCGGCCCTCGGCGTACGGCGGGGTGCGCGCGGTGCTGGTCGTACCGCAGGACATCATCTGCCCCACCCCCGCGCCCGGCGGTGCGATCGCCCGCGCGGCCAAACTGCCCCCGCCCAAGCCCATCAAGCGGGCCACGCCCCTGCCGTCGCCCACCCGAACCGGCCCGGTGGCGCAGGGCCGCCCCGGCCCCGGCTTCCGGCAGAACGGCGCCGGACTCCCGCAGCGCCGCCGCCGGATGCCCCTGGTCGCCCCGTCCATCCGCGTCGACTCCGGGCCCCCGGCGGCGCCCGCCCCGGCCCGGCAGCCCGTACAGCCGGGGATCTGGCTGGACGCCTTCACCAAGGGGCTCAACGGCGAGCCGATCCCGGCGGCGGACGCCGCCCCGGACGCGCCGGACCCCCGGAAGTCCCCCACCACCCCGGACAGCTCAAGCACCCCGAACACGTCGGACAAGGATGAGTAGGCAAGTGACGCAACCGCGGTTCAACATGGACTGGATGCTCCGGGACCTGGCGTCCAGCGTTCCGGAGACCCGCCACGTGGTCCTGCTGTCCTCGGACGGCCTGTGCATGGCCCAGGTCGGCACGGACAAGGACACCGCCGACCGCCTGGCCGCCGCCTGCGCCGGGCTGCAGAGCCTCTCCGGTGCGATCGCCGCCGAATTCCCCGAGGGGGACGGGCGGATGCGGCTGGTCGTCATCGAGGTCGACGGCGGGTTCTTCTATCTGATGGCGGCCGGTACCAGCTCGTATCTGGCGGTGCTCGCCGAGGACAGCGTGGACGCCGGGCTGATGGGCCAGTGCATGAGAGATCTCGTCGCCCGGCTCGGGGAGCACCTCAGCAGCCCGCCGCGGGTCGACGGACGGGTGACATGAGCGAGCCCGGCAAGCCGTGGGACGAGGGCGGCCCGGAGCGGCTCTACACCGTGAGCCGCGGCCGGGCCCCGCAGGAACCCCGGCACCGGCCCGTCGAGCTCGTCAGCCTGATCGTGGCGCGCGCCGAACCGGAGCCGGGCCTGGCCCCCGAGGCCGCCGCCGTGCTGAGGATGTGCCAGTTCCCGCTCTCGGTGGCCGAGATCTCCGCGTATCTGGTCCTGCCCGTCTCCACCGTCACCGTGCTCCTCGCCGGGCTGCTGCGGGACGACCGGGTGGAGGTCAGGGCGCCGGTCCCGGCCGCCGTGCTGCCCGACCCCGAACTGCTGCAGGCGGTGATGCATGGACTACAGAACCTCTGAGGGAATCGCCGGACCGCGCAGCGAGGACACCCTCCCGGCCTCCGCGGCCGCCGCCGTCAAGGTGGTGATCGTCGGCGGGTTCGGGGTCGGCAAGACCACCATGGTCGGCTCGGTGAGCGAGATCCGCCCGCTGACCACCGAGGAGACCATGACCCAGGCCGGGGTCGGCGTCGACGACCTCGCGGGCATCGAGCGCAAGACGGAGACCACCGTCGCGATGGACTTCGGCCGGATCAGCCTCAACGAACGGCTGGTGCTCTATCTGTTCGGCACTCCCGGCCAGGAGCGGTTCTGGTTCCTGTGGAACGGCCTCTTCGAGGGCGCCCTGGGCGCCGTGGTCCTGATCGACACCCGCCGTCTGGAGGTCAGCTTCGACGCGGTCGGGCGGCTCGAGGAGCGCGGGGTGCCCTTCGTGGTCGCGGTCAACGCGTTCCCCGAGGCCCCCGTCCACCCCGTGGCGGAGCTGCGCGCGGCCATGGACCTGCCCGACTCCGTACCGATGATCGACTGCGATGCCCGGGACCGGGCCTCCAGCCGCGACACCCTCCTCGCCCTCGTGCGCCATCTGCAATCCCTCCACACCGTGACCCCGGAGACACCGTGACTCCTCATCCCGACGACCCCGGCACCGGGCCCGCCGGCCTGCCGCCCACCCGGTGCCCCGTCCACACCGCGCTCTCCGACGGAGACGGCGGTCTGGTGGACCTCCTCGGGCCCGAGAACGAGAAGGACCCGATGGGGCTGTACGAGCGGTTGCGCGCCGAGCACGGCCCGGTGGCCCCGATCGTGCTCGACGGTGGCATACCGGCCTGGCTGCTGCTGGGCTACCGCGAGAACCTGGAGGTCTCCCGCACCCCCTCCCGCTTCTCCCGCGACTCCCGCCACTGGCACGCCTGGAAGGACGGCAGGATCGGCGCCGACTCGCCCCTGCTGCCGGTGGTCGGCTGGCAGCCCATGTGCACCTTCGCCGACGGCGACGAGCACGAGCGGCTGCGGGCCGCGCTCACCGAGTCCATGGGGCGCTTCGACCGCCGCGGGATCCGCCGCCATGTCACCCGCTTCACCCACCAGCTGGTGAACGACTTCTGCGCCGACGGGGGCGCGGAAATGGTCACCGCCTTCGCCCAGCAACTGCCCATGCTCGTCCTCACCCAACTGCTGGGCATGCCCGACGAGTACGGCCCACGGCTGGTCGAGGCCACCCGGGACCTGATGAAGGGCACCGACACGGCCCTGCGCAGCGACGCGTACGTCACCGACACCCTCAAGGGCCTGGTGGACCGCAGGCGCGCCGAGCCCGGCGAGGACCTGGCGTCCTGGCTGCTGGCCCATCCTTCCGGCCTCACCGAGGAGGAGGTGGTCCAGCATCTGCGGCTGGTGCTGCTCACCGGCAACGAGACCACCACCAATCTGATGGCCAACACGCTGCGCATGGTCCTCACCGACCCGCGCTTCCGCGCGTCCCTGGCCGGTGGCCATATGACCCTGCCGGACGCCATCGAGCACGTGCTGTGGAACGAGCCCCCGCTCACGGTCGTCCCCGGCCGCTGGGCCACCGGGGACACCGAGCTGGGCGGTCAGCGGATCAAGGCCGGGGACATGCTGCTGCTGGGGCTGGCCGCCGGAAACGTCGATCCGGCCATCCGCCCCGACATCGCCGCGCCCATGTACGGCAACCGGTCCCATCTCGCCTTCAGCGGCGGCCCCCATGAATGCCCGGGGCAGGACATCGGCCGCGCCATCACGGACACCGCCATCGACACCCTGCTGCTGCGCCTGCCCGATCTGCGGCTGGCCGTGGACGAGTCCGAGCTGACGTGGCTCTCGTCCTGGATCTCCCGCCATCTGGTGGAGCTGCCGGTGGAGTTCATGCCCCGGCGCCCCGAGCCGGACATCATGGACCTCCCCGTCGACGCCCTCCTCCCCCCTCGGCAGCGGGTGCCGTCGATGCCCGAGGAGCGGGCGGCGCCGGCACCGGTCCGGTCCGGCGCCGAGGGGCCCGAGGGGGCGGTCCCCGGACGCGTCCCGTGGTGGGCGGCGTTATGGCGGTGGCTGCTGGGCAGGCCCTCGGGATCCGCTCGGTAGCGATCAGCCGATCAGCCCCGGGCCACCACGACCCCCACGGTCAGCAGTCCGAGCACCACCCAGCTGAACCAGAGCCAGCCGTTGCTCCCCAGAGCCACGGTGTAGGCCGTCACCAGCACCAGACCCCCCACCGTGGCCATCGTCATCGCCTTCGCGGAACCGGGCATCCCCGACCTCCTCACGGCGGTCCCGACGCCCCTTCGCCAGGACCCGGGCCACCCAGGCCCGGGTCCATGGTCTCGCGGTCCGGCCCCCGGCCGCTACGGGGTGTCGGGAACAGCCCGCCGCGGGCGGCAGGACCCGGCGAACCTCACTGGCTCCGGGACTGGAGCGAGGCGAGATAGGCGTTGTACGCCGCGAGTTCTTGGTCGCCGTCCCGGTCCGCGGTGCGGTCGATGCGCCGCGCCTGGCGCTGCTCGGACTTGTACCACTGGTAGACCAGCGCCACCAGCACGATCACCGAAGGGATCTCGCTGAAGGCCCAGGCGATACCGCCCGCCCAGGTCTGGTCCGAGAGCGCGTCGATGCCCAGCGAGGCGGGCGGGTGCTCGTACGCGCCGACCATGGGCTCGGACGCCATCATCAGCGCGATGCCGAAGAACGCGTGGAACGGCATGCCCGCGAACAGCTCCAGCATCCGCATCACATAGCCGGGCCGGTGCGGACCCGGGTCCACGCCCATGATCGGCCAGAAGAAGACCAGGCCCACCGCCAGGAAGTGGACCATCATCGCGATGTGCCCGGCCTTGCTCTCCATCAGGAAGTCGAAGAGCGGGGTGAAGTACAGCGCGTACAGGCTCGCGATGAACAGCGGGATGGTGAACGCCGGGTGGGTAATGATCCGCATATAGCGGCTGTGCAACAGCGCGACCAGCAGCTCCCGGGGCCCCTTGCGGCCGCGCCCGGCCGCCGGCAGGGCCCGCAGCGTCAGCGTGACCGGCGCGCCCAGCAACAGCAGGATCGGCGAGACCATGCTGATGATCATGTGCTGCACCATATGGACGCTGAACATGACCATGCCGTAGTCGTTCAGCTTGGTGCACATCGCGACCGCGATGGTCAGCACCCCGAGCACGAAGGAGACCACGCGCCCGACCGGCCAGGCGTCACCGCGCCGCCACAGCCGCGCGGTGCCCCAGCCGTAAAGACCGAGCGCCAGCACACAGCCGACCAGGAAGAACGGATCGCCGCCGAGCTCCAGCCCGCGCGACAGCGTGAACGGCGGCAGATCCATCATCATGCCGTGCCCGCCGTGATCCATCAGCAAGTTCTCCTCCCGGTGCGCACGAAATGTGCTCGCACCAGCCTAGAACCGCATCGATCACAGCACGCACTCGGCCTCGGCGTACCGCTCGGCGGGGACCGTCTTCAGCCGCTCCACGGCCGTCGCGAGCGGCACCAGGGTGATGTCCGTGCCGCGCAGCGCCGTGATCGTGCCGAATTCGCCGCGGTGGGCCGCCTCGACCGCGTGCCAGCCGAAGCGGGTGGCCAGCACCCTGTCGTACGCCGTCGGGGTGCCACCGCGCTGCACATGGCCCAGGATGACCGCCCGCGCCTCCTTGCCGAGCCGCCGCTCGAGCTCCACGGAGAGGTGGCGGGCGATGCCCGCGAAGCGCTCGTGGCCGTAGACGTCCTTGCCGCCGGCCTCGTAGTCCATCGTGCCCTCGCGCGGCTTGGCGCCCTCCGCCACCACCACGATCGCGAACTTCTTGCCCGCCTCGAACCGCGCCCCGACGGTCCTGGCCAGCTCCTCGATGTCGAACGGGCGCTCCGGGACGACGATGGCGTGGGCGCCCGCGGCCATGCCCGAGTGCAGCGCGATCCAGCCGGTGTGCCGCCCCATGACCTCGACGATCAGCACCCGCTGATGGGACTCCGCGGTGGTCTTGAGCCGGTCCAGGGCCTCGGTGGCGACCCCGACCGCGGTGTCGAAGCCGAAGGTCACATCGGTCGAGGCGATGTCGTTGTCGATGGTCTTCGGCACGCCGACGATCGGCAGTCCGGCGTCCGAGAGCAGCCGGGCGGCCTTCAGCGTGCCCTCCCCGCCGATGGGGATGACCGCGTCCAGGCCGAGCTCCGCCACATGCCCCCTGGCCCGCTCCACGCCGTCCCGCAGATGCTCGGGGCGCACCCGGGTGGAGCCGAGGATGGTGCCGCCGAGGGCCAGGATGCCGCTCACGGCGTCCAGGTCCAGCTTGCGGTAGTCGCACTCCAGCAGGCCCTTCCAGCCGTCCTGGAAGCCGATCACCTCATCGCCGTGGTCGACGGTGGCGCGGTGGACGACTGACCTGATGACCGCGTTCAGGCCGGGGCAGTCGCCGCCGGACGTGAGCACACCAATGCGCATGGCACGCATACCTCTGTCTGAGATGGGGGCCGACGGCCGGACCGCGTCGTCCGGCGGGACCCCGCCACCCTACAAGCGGGCGGGCGGCGGGGGCGCGGCCTGCGGCCTGATGTCCGC
Organism: Streptomyces yongxingensis; assembly: GCF_055597465.1. Lineage (NCBI taxonomy): Bacteria > Bacillati > Actinomycetota > Actinomycetes > Kitasatosporales > Streptomycetaceae > Streptomyces > Streptomyces yongxingensis. The sequence continues at coordinate 1,999,315 of NZ_CM145717.1, read as the reverse complement.
CATGCGGTCACTCCGCGCTCGAACCGCGTCTGAGCTGCGCTCGAGCGAGCGGGGCGCGGCTCAGGCGGGCTGGGTCGCCGCCGCGATCCGCTCGTTGCGCAGCGCCTCGTACCACTGGTCGTTGACCGGCGGCAGCGCGTTCACATCGAGGGCCAGCTTCAGCAGGTGGTCCGCGATGTGCGGGTTGCGGGCCATCACCGGGCCGTGCATGTACGTCCCGAAGACGGTGTCGCTGTACGCGCCCTCGAAGCCGTCCCCGGTGCCGTTTCCGTTGCCGAACCGGACCCGGGCGAAGGGGCGGGCGGTCGGGCCCAGGTGGGTGACGCCCTGGTGGTTCTCGAAGCCGGTCAGCGGGGGCAGCGCCAGCCGCTCGTCGATGTCGGCCAGCACGTCCCCGACGCAGCGGGCGCCCTCGCCGCGGGTGCTGACCACGTCCAGCAGGCCCAGGCCCTGCTGGCGCTGCCCGAGGTCGTTGATGAACTCATGGCCGAGGATCTGGTACCCGGCGCACACCGAGAAGACGATCGCCCCGTTGGCCACCGCCCGGCTCAGCCCGCCGTCCCGGATCAGCCGCTCGGCGGCCAGCCGCTGCGGGCGGTCCTCACCGCCGCCGATCAGGTAGATGTCCCCGGAGGTGGGGATCTGCTGGTCGGAGCGGACGTCCAGGCGGGAGACCTCCAGCCCGCGCTGCCGCGCCCGGCGCTCCACCACCAGGACGTTGCCCTGGTCGCCGTACGTGCTCAGCAGGTCGGGGTAGACCCACACCAGACGCAGGCCGTTCTGGCTCGTGCTACGCATCTTCGTGCCTCTCGTACTCGCAGGTCAGTTGCCGACCCGGCGGCGCAGGTCCTGGAACGCGGTGTAGTTGGCGATCACCTCGATGCGGCCGGGCGGGGAGATCCGCACCGCCTCGTCCACGTCCGCGCAGACCCGGAAGTCCAGCCCGGCGACCTCCAGGCGCACCGCGAGGTCCAGCTTGCGGTCGCCGATCAAGCAGATCGGGTGCCCGGCGAGCCGGGTGTAGTCCACGTCCCACAGCCAGGAGGTGTCGGTGCCGTCGGCGCCGCGCGCGTTCACCGAGAGGATCACCGGGGTGGGCGGCGGGTCGATCAGCGAGAAGGTCTCCAGCCAGCCGGCCGGGTTCTTCGCCAGCAGCAGCCGTAGCTGGCGCTCCTGGAAGGTGACCACGTCATACCGGCCGGCCACGGCCTGGACCTGGTACATCCGCTCCAGCGCGACCTGCGGGGGCACCCCGAAGGTGGCGGCGACGGCGGCCGAGGTGGCCGCGTTGGCCTTGTTGGCGCGGCCGGGGAGCTGGAGCTGGATGGGCCAGGCGGCGCCGTGCGGGTCGAGGACGTAGTCGCCGTTCAGCGCCCAGCTCGGGACCGGGCGGCGGAAGCCGCACTCCGCGCAGACCCAGTCGTCGCCCGGGCGCTGCAGCACACCGCCGCAGGACGGGCAGGACCAGGCGTCGTCCTTCCACTCCTGCCCGGCCGCGACCCACACCACATTGGGGCTGGAGGAGGCGGCCCAGACGATCAGCGGGTCGTCGGCGTTGGCGATCACGACCGCCTTGGAGCCGGTCAGGCCCTCGCGCCACTTCTCGGCGAGCATCCGGGTCTCGGCGGCGCGGTCGAGCTGGTCCCGGGAGAGGTTGAGGAGCGCGATGGCCTTGGGCTCGGTGTCGCGCGCCACACCGGCGAGGTACTTCTCGTCGACCTCGATGACGCCGTAGCGGGCATCGGAGCCGCCCGCCAGGGCCGAGGTGATACCGGCCGGCATATTGGCGCCCAGCGCGTTGGAGACGACCGGGCCGGCCGCCCGCAGCGCCTCGGCGATGAGCCGGGTGGTCGTGGTCTTGCCGTTGGTCGCCGACACCAGGATGACGTCCAGGTGCTGCGCCAGCCTCCCCAGCAGATCGGGGTCGAGCCGCAGGGCCACCTTGCCGCCGATCACCGATCCACTGCCGCGGCCCGCGGCCCGCGACACCGCCGCCGCGGCCTTGCCCGCCGTCACGGCCAGCTTGGCCCGCGGTGACAGCGGCTCCGAGTTGCCTGCCATCGTCTTCTCGATCCTCCTCGCATACCGGCGCCGCTGCTGCCCCCCGAGGCGCCGGTGGTATGCCCCCTCCGCGCCGCATCGCCAGCCGGGAGGCCACGGTCGGAGAGAAGCCTATCGAGATCCGGCGGCTGTCCCGAATTCCGTCACCCGTGCAAGCACACCACCCCGGCCCCGTAGGCTTGGCTGCCATGCGACATGGCGTGATCCCGGGCAGCCGCGGAGCGGTGCGGCCCCTGCGGCTCCTCGGCGATCCGGCGCTGCGCGCGCCGTGTGAGGAGGTCACCGCGTTCGACGCCGAGCTGGCCCTGCTGATCGAGGACATGTACGCCACGATGTACGCGGCCCACGGGGTGGGCCTCGCGGCCAATCAGATCGGTGTGGGGCTGCGGGTCTTCGTCTTCGACTGCCCGGACGACGAGGACCACCGCCATCTGGGGCATGTCGTCAACCCCCGGCCGGCCGCGGCCGACGGGGTGACGGTGCGCGGGCCGGAGGGCTGTCTGTCGCTGCCGGGCATCGAGGCGGGCACCCCGGCTTACGACCACGTGGTGATCGAGGGCGTGACGATGACCGGGGAGCCGGTGCGGATCGAGGGCACGGGCTTCTTCGCGCGCTGTCTGCAGCACGAGTGCGACCATCTGGACGGCGGACTGTTCATCGACCGGCTCGCCGGGCTGCGGCGGCGCAGGGCGCTGCGCGCGATCCGCCGCGCCCCCTGGGCACCGACCGGCGGCGCCGGGGCTGGCGAGCCGTAGGGGCCCGCGGGGCGTCCGGCGGACCACGCGGGCTCGCCGCGCCTTCCCGCGGCATCGATGCGGTTCCGCCGGGTGGCAGGGGCTCCGCCCCTGGCCCGGGGTCTGGGCGCGAAGCCCAGCCCCTGGGGCGGAGCCCCCCACGCGGCGGAGCCGCAGATCGTCAGGTGCCGGGAAGGGGCGGGGAGGGGGCAGCAGCGATATGCGGCTCCGCCGCGTGGCCCGCCGCAGGCGCCACGATCCGCCGCGGACACCCACAACGGGATACGGGCGGGCTGCGAGCCGGACCCGGGGAGCTGCCGGGGCCTCAGAAGCCCGGTGCGCCGCCCCGGTCGTCCGCCAGCGACAGCCGCCCCCACAGCAGATCGGTGAGATGGTGCACCAACTGTCCGCGTGCGCAGGGGCGGTCGCGCAGCCACCAGTCACCGGCCGCGTGCATCATGCCGACGATCCCATGGCCCCAGACCCGGGCCACCTCGTCGCCGCCGGGGCCCAGCTCCACTCGCTCGGCGATCACCGTGGCCAGCTCCTCGCCGAGCCGCCGCAGCAGCGGGGCGGAGTGGTGGCCCACGTCGAAGGTCTGCTCCGGCTCCTGCTGGCCGTGGTCGGCCGGGTGCATCAGGAAGCGGTACACCTGGGGCCGCGTCTCGATCGCCGCCAGATAGGTGTCCAGCGTGGCCTCCACGCGCTGCCTGCGGTCGTCGGCGGGTGCGTCCAGGGCCGCGCGCAGCGAGACGAGCAGGGCGTCGGTGTGGCGTTTGGCGAGCGCGCGGTACAGTCCGCCCTTGTCACCGAAGTGGCGGTACAGAATGGGCTTGGTGATGCCCGCTTCGGCGGCGATGGCGTTCATCGAGGCTTCTGGTCCGTCGCGCAGCACCACCCGGTCCGCGGCCTCCAGCAGCTCCTTGCGCCTCTGCTGGGCCGTCTGCCGCTGGTCGTCCCGCTGGCTGGTCCCGGTCCGCATGCGTTGCCTCCCCGCCCCCGATGTCGTACTCGCGCCTTCGCGCCTCGCGCTTCCCGGCGCGATCGCGCTGCGCGCTGAAGCGCAACGTAACACCCGAGGGGGCCGCGGGGCCCGCGTGCCCGGGGGAGTTGACATCGCCTACTGGGCGGTAACAGACTGCCGTTACCGCAGGTAATAAGCACGTGGAGGGGTCATGGCGGAGTTCTCGTTCGAGCTCGACGACGATCAGAAGGCGGTGCGCGACTGGATCCACGGCTTCGCCGCGGACGTCATGCGCCCGGCCGCCGCCGAATGGGACGAGCGCGAGGAGACCCCCTGGCCGATTATCCAGGAGGCCGCCAAGATCGGCCTGTACTCCCTGGACTTCTACGCCCAGCAGTACTTCGACCCCACGGGCCTCGGCATCCCCATGACCATGGAGGAGCTGTTCTGGGGCGACGCGGGGATAGCCCTGTCCATCGTCGGCACCGGCCTCGCCGCCGTCGGCGTCCTCGCCAACGGCACCGAGGAGCAGATCGGCACCTGGATCCCGCAGATGTACGGCGACGCCGACGATGTGAAGGTCGCCGCCTTCTGCTCCTCCGAGCCCGACGCGGGCTCCGACGTCGGCTCGATGCGCACCCGTGCCGTCTACGACGAGGCCAAGGACGAATGGGTGCTCAATGGCACCAAGACCTGGGCCACCAACGGCGGTATCGCGGGCGTCCATGTGGTGGTCGCGGTCGTCGACCCCGACCTGGGCTCCAAGGGCCACGCCTCGTTCATCATCCCGCCCGGCACCCCCGGGCTGTCCCAGGGTCAGAAGTTCAAGAAGCACGGCATCCGCGCCTCGCACACCGCCGAAGTGGTCCTCGACCAGGTGCGGGTGCCCGGAAGCTGCCTGCTCGGGGGCAAGGAGAAGCTGGACGAACGCCTCGCGCGCGCCCGGGAGCGGGCCAAGTCGGGCGGGGAGCGGCTGAAGAACGCCGCCATGGCCACCTTCGAGGCGTCCCGCCCGGCCGTCGGCGCCATGGCGGTCGGCACCGCCCGCGCCGCGTACGAGGTCGCGCTCGACTACGCCAAGACCCGGCAGCAGTTCGGCCGTCCCATCATCGACAACCAGGGCGTCGCCTTCCAGCTCGCCGACATGCGCACACGGATCGACGCCGCGCGGCTGATGGTGTGGCGCGCGTCGTGGATGGCCGTGAGCGGCCGGCCCTTCGAGTCGGCCGAGGGCTCCATGTCCAAGCTGTTCGCCAGTGAGACCGCCAAGCAGGTCACCGCCCAGGCGGTGCAGATCCTCGGCGGGAACGGCTTCACCCGCGAGTACCCGGTCGAGCGGATGCACCGCGACGCCGCCATCTACACGATTTTTGAGGGCACCAGCGAGATCCAGCGCCTGGTCATCGCCCGCACCCTCTCCGGCGTCCAGATCCGCTAGGGGACGGGCGCGTCAGGCGGGGCCGACCCCTGCACCGAAGCGCCGTTTCCGGGAGGCGAACGCGGCCAGCAGCGCGCGGAGCTCCTCACCGGTGAAGTCGGGCCACAGGGTGTCCACGAAGAAGAGCTCCGCGTAGGCCGCCCGCCAGAGCATGAAGTTGGAGATGCGCTGCTCCCCGGAGGTGCGCACCAGCATGTCGATGTCCGGCAGGTCGGCGTGCGGCAGATGGCGGGTGAACAGCGCCTCGTCGATGAGCCCGGGGTCCAGCGCGCCGTCCGCCGAGGCGCGGGCCAGGGAGGTGGCGGCGCGGGCGATCTCCTCCCGGCCGCCGTGGTTGAAGCAGAAGGCCAGCGTCATGGCGCGGTTGTCGCGGGTGTCGTCCTCCGCGCGGCGCAGCGCGGCCAGCGTGGCCCGGGGGAGCCGGGCCTCCGAGCCCAGCCAGCGCAGCCGCACCCCCCGCTCGCCGTAGCCCCGGAAGACGTCCGCGAGCTGGGCGGTGAGCCGCATCAGGGCGGCCACCTCGCCGCGCGGCCGGTTCCAGTTCTCGGTGGAGAAGAAGAACAGCGACAGGTGTTCGATGCCCTCCTCCAGGGCCGTGTCCACCACCCGCGGCAGCGCGAGGACCCCCGCTTGATGGCCGCGGGTCCGGGAGAGGCCGCGCAGGGCGGCCCAGCGGCCGTTGCCGTCCATGATGATGGCCAGGTGCCGCGGCCGCCCCGGCGCCTCGTCCTGGGGGCCGCGGCGCTGCCGTACGACGGCGGGGGCACCGGCGATCGACGCCCGCAGCAGCCGTTTGACGGAGGGCACTCTCCAGGCCCCGACCTCGAACACCCGCGCGTCCCTCCGCCTCGCTTCCCGGCGCCGTGTCTGACGACGCGACGGGGGCGGGGGTTACCTCCCCGGTGGCCGAACCATTCGTTTGGTCGTCACCGCCGTCACGGCTTGCGCGCCACGCCCCCGTGGACATCGGTGGTCTCGATGTCCGTCTCGGAGGGGGCCGGACGCCACAGCGGACACGACACGATACCGGGCTCGATCAGCTCCAGACCCTCGTAGAAGCGGCTGATCTGCTCGACGCTGCGCAGCACGTACGGCACGGCGCCGGTATCGTCGTAGCCCTGCTGTGCCTGCTTGAGCGCCTGGTCGGTGTCGGTGCTGTCGTAGTGCACGAAGTAGCTGCCGGACGGTAAGGCGGCCTGCAGCCGCCGTACGATCGACACCGCCTCGTCGTAGTTCTGGATGTGGCCGAGGATGCCCATCAGCATCAGGGCGATGGGCCGGTCGAAGTCGAGCGTCTTCGACGCGGCCTCCAGGATCCGCTCGGGCTCGTGCAGGTCGGCGTCGATGTAGTCGGTCACCCCCTCGCGGGTGCTGGTGAGCAGCGCCTGGGCGTGCCGGAGCACCAGGGGGTCGTTGTCCACGTAGACGATGCGGGCCTCGGGTGCCACCCGCTGGGCCACCTGGTGGGTGTTGTCGTAGGTGGGCAGCCCGGTGCCGATGTCCAGGAACTGCCGGATGCCGCACTCGCCCGCCACATGGGTGACGGCGCGGATGAGGTACGCGCGCGAGGCGCGGGCCATGGTCTCGATGTTCGGGGCGACCTCCCGGTACTCGTCACCGGCGATCCGGTCGACCTCGTAGTTGTCCTTGCCGCCCATCCAGTAGTTCCAGATCCGGGCCGAATGCGGCACCGTGGTGTCGATCTTGGTCAGGGCCTGCTGGTCGGGGGTGGACGAGCCGTCTGTCATAGCGCCAGTCTCCTGCCGTGCGGATGCGATTCTCGGGGCACCAACTTAGGGCCGGTGCCGGGGAGTTCAGCTCTGCTCGGCGAACGGCACGGGGGACCGGATGCGCGGGAAGGGCCGGGCGAACGAGGCCACCGGGGGCTCCGGCGCCGCCTCACCGTGGTCCGGATCCGGGTCCGGACCGCCGCCGGAGGCCGGCCGCTCCTCGACGGTGAGGACCGGGGCGTGCTCGGCGAGGGTGGAAAAGGCGTGGTCATAGCCGGTGACCGCGGCGTCGATCTCCGCGAGGGCCGCCGCCGAGGCGCCGCGCGCGGCCAGCCGGTCCTCCAGCACGTGCACCGGGGCGGTCACATGGACGAAGGCGCCGTCGCGCTCGGCCACCGCCTCGGCGAAGTCGAACGCCTGAATCCATGTCACCCGGGAGTGGCCACGGCGCAGCGGCCCGTAGACCAGCTCGCCCACCAGCCCGGCGTCGACCGCGAGCGCGCCGTCGCGCTGGAGGAGTTCGCGGTACGGCCGGACCGGGTCGACATGGGGGAGTTCGCGGGAGGCGCGGGTGACGGTGTAGCCGTGCCGGCGGGCGAGACCGGCCAGCAGCGCGTCCCTGCCGACTCCGTCGCAGCCCTCGACGATCAGGGTGCGGTGCTGTGTCACCGCGTGGTCGAGGTTCATGACGGCATCCTGTCGGTCCCATGGGCTCTGCACATCTGCAAGGGGGACGACACCGCCGCCCGCCACGGCGTCTTCAGTGTGCGTGGCGGGACGGCGGGGACGGGAGTGCGGTGCGGGGTTGTGCGGTTGTGCGGGCGTAGTGGTTTTCGGGGAGTTTCGGGGAGCCGACCGTGGGCGGCCCGCTCTAGGGTCCTTCTGACGGATCTCCGCGGCGTCGCGACGCCCGGCACGCCCTCTCGCCGCACCGCGCGAAAACCCAAGTAGCTCCGCTACGAGGGCTTCCGCGCGGCACGCCGAGAGCACGCCCCGGACGCCGCTCCTTCTTCCACGGAGATCCGTCAGAAGGACCCTAGGAGATGAGGAAGTCCGCTTCGCCGGCCTTCGCCGCCTCCAGGAAGGAGGCCACCTCCGAGCGGGTGTAGATCAGCGCGGGCCCGGCCGGGTCGGTGGACTGGCGCAGCGCGATCCGCCCGTCCGGCAGTCGCTTGGCCTCGATGCAGGTGCCGCCGTTGGACCCGCTCCAGGGCTTCTCCCAGCCCTCCGTGCCCAGGTCCGTGGCCGGCATTCCGCTGTAGACGGGGTCGTGCATCTCAGTGCTCCTTACGCAGTTCGGCCAGGATGGTGCTGGAGTCGCCGATCGGCTCGGCCTGGACCGCCATCCGGTCCAGGACCTCGAGATAGGCGACGACTTCGGCCGGCTTGTCCACATAGACCGCCCCGGTGAGGCTCTCGGTGTAGACGACGTCCGGCAGTTCGGAGAATCCGAAGCGGAAGTAGTGGAAGGGGCCGAAGGCCCCGGGGTGCGGCCCCGCCGCGAACCGCATGATCTGCAGCCTGACCTTGGGGACGTCCAAGGTGTCGATGAGGTGGTCGATCTGGTCGCGCATCACCCGCGAGCCGCCGACCGGGCGGTGCAGCACCGTCTCGTCCAGGATGGCCCAGATGGTCGGCGCGTCCGGCTTGGTGAGCAGGCCCTGGCGCGTGACCCGCAGGGCGATCCGGCGCTCCAGCTCCTCCTCGGTGTCATGCGGGAAGCCCATGCGTAGCACCGCTCGTGCGTAGTCCTCCGTCTGGAGCAGCCCGGGGACGTAGTGGGGCTCGTACGCGCGAATGACGGTGGCCTCACTTTCGAGGCTGACGTAAACACTGAACCAGTCCGGAAGCACATCGCGGAACTGATGCCACCAGCCCGGCTGGTTGGCCTCGCGTGCCAGAGCGAGGAAATCCTCCATCTCCGGGCCGCGGACGCCGTAGTTCCGCAGCAGCTCCTTCAGATACGGAATCTTGAGGCCGACTTCCGCCTTTTCCATCCTGCGCACGGTCAACGGGGTGACCTCGATGGCTTTCGCGGCTTCCTCGAACGACACCTTCGCCCGCTCGCGCAGATGCCTCAGACGCTTGCCCAGGACTCTCCGCAAGACGGTGGGGGCGGCGCCGGCCGGCCGTGCCTCGCTCACGTCCCGCCTCCCGTAGGAATGGCTGTCATATGCCTGCACAGTGTGCCACGCGATGGATGACACAGACAGAGCGAGCCGAGCGCTTTGAAATTATCAGAACGAAGGTTGCGGGGTGACGGCTTCACCACGCATAGTGAGCGCGTGACCCATCTCACCCTCTATGGCGAGGGCTCCCAACCACCCATGTCCACAACGTCGTTGAGGCCCCCGGCTGACCGGTGGGCGGCGAGCGACGGGGATCCCGCACACCGCCGTGGCTCGACACAGGGACGGTCACGGTGACGCATCACGCACAGCCGGTAAGCGGGCGCCAGGGCGCCGTGGTCAACAGCGCGTTGGCCGCCGCTCTGAAGGAATCCGGGTGCTCCTACTCCTCATTGGCCCTGAGGGTCAATGAACTGGGCCGTAGGCAGGGGCGCGAGTCGAACTACGACAAGGCGTCCGTCACCCGCTGGCTGCAAGGCGGACAGCCGCGCGGCACCACGCCGGAGCTGATCGCCGCCGTGCTCTCCCACCGGCTCGGCAGGCCCGTGGGCCCCGCCGAGCTGGGGTTCATCTCCGACCGACAGCGCCCGGTCGTGGCCCGGGCGCTGGCCTACCGGGAGGACGTAAGCGAAACCTTGCACACGCTCGCCGAACTCGGCTCCACCGACATATCCCGCCGCAGCCTGCTGGGTGCGGTGCCCTTCGTCGCCGGCGCGCTGGTGACCCCACAGCGCGAATGGCTGCTGTGGCTGGTCGAGAACCAGGACACCGCCCGGCTCGCACCCGCGGCCGAAGGCGGCCGCGTCGAACAGGTCCACGCGGCGATCAACATGTTCGACGAGATGGACAATCGCTTCGGCGGCGGCCAGGTCCGCGCCAGCATCGTGCTCTATCTGTCGACCGAGGTCGTCCCCATGCTCCAGCAGCGCGGCGCGCCACCGCAGGAGCGGCGCCAGCTGTTCACCGCCGCCGCCAAGCTGGCCGCGATGGCCGGCTGGAGCAGCTATGACAACGCCGAATACGGCTTGGCCCAGCGCTATATGACCCAGGCGCTGCGGCTGTGTGCCGAGGGCGGCGACCGGGTCCTGGGCGGTCAGATCCTGGCCGGCCTGTCCCATCTGGCGACCAACCTGGGCCAGCCCGAGGCGGGGGTCGAGTTGGCCCGGGTCGGTGTCGCCACCGCCAAGCACGCCGGAAGCCCGCTCGGGCTGATGCGGCTGCACGCCATGGCCGCCCGTGGCTACGCCGCACTGGGCCAGCCCCGGGAGGCGTCCAAGTCGCTGCGCGCGGCCGACGCCCAACTGGAGGCCAGCCAGGGCCCCGAGCAGGAGTCACCCTGGGTGCGCTTCCTCGACCACCACTATCTGGCCGCCGAGGCGGCGCTGTGCTTCCGTGACCTGGGCAATGCCACGGACGCCGAGGCCGCCGCCACCGAATCCGTGCGCGCCAACGCCGACCGGCGCCGGCGCCAGGCCATCAGCAGATCCGTGCTGGCCACGGCCTACCTCCAGCAGAACCGGCTGGACGAGGCCGTGGGCACCGCGGGCGAGGCACTCGACACGCTCAGCGGGGTGCACAGCGAGCGCTCGATCCAGGCGCTGCGCGACTTCCGCACCCGGCTGCGGCCGCACCGCGGGGAGCCCATGGTCAGGGAATTCGAGCAGCGCTCCCGGACCGTGCTCGGCGTGGCCGCCTGAGGCATCCGGCCTCGGGGCCCCGCCCCGCCGGTGCCGTGAGTGAAGAGTCTCCGGCCGCTCCACGTGGGCGGCCGGTGGCGTGTCCGGAGCGCCTCCGCTCGGGGGAGCGCCGGGGGTCAATAGCCTCCCGGCGTGGGGGCGTTCTGGGCTCGGTCCACGGGCAGATGCGCACCGGAGACCCCGCTCGAGGCGTCCGAGAGCAGGAACGCCACGACCTGGGCGACCTCCCGCGGGGTGACCAGTTCACCGCGCGGCAGCTCCGCCGTGAACCGGGCGTACGCCTCGGGCTCTTCGGTGCGCATCCGGTCCCACCGCTTCCCGGGGATCAGCATGGACCCCGGGGAGACGGCGTTCACCCGGATCCCGTCCGGGCCCAGCTCACGGGCGAGTGAGGCCGCCAGATGGATCTGGGCGGCCTTGGCCGCCCCGTACTGCGCCTGTGGCCCCGGCTTCCAGCCGGAGATGGAGGCGATCACCACCACGGAGCCGCCGCCCGCCCGGCGCAGATGCGGCACCGCGGCCTTCACCAGCCGGGCCGTATGGCCGACGTTCAGCTCCCAGGTGAGCGACCAGTCCTGGGGACCGGCGTCCTCGATGCCGCGGCCGCGGGCGCCACCGGCGCAGGCCACCACGCCGTCAAGACCGCTGAAACGTTCCGCCGCCGCATCCACGAACCGCTCCAGCAGCTCCGGCTCCGTGACGTCCAGCGCACGGGTGAACGGCTCTCCGTGCCCCTCGGCGCTCAGGGCCGCCGCGAGGGACCGCAGGTGCTCCGGGGTGCGCGCACACGTGGCCAACCGCGCCCCGCCGGCGGCCAGGAGCCGTACGATCTGTTCACCCAGCCCCCGGGAGCCCCCGGTCACCAGGACCCGTTTGCCGTCCACACCGGACCGTTCCCCCGGGCCGGGCCGCCCCTCGCGGCCCTCGCTCACGCTTGCCACGTCCGGACCGTACAGCCCGAACCACTACGCCCGTACAACCGGACAACCCCCATGCCCTCTCGCCCACCGGCCGGTCCAACCGTTTTTCTACATGAACGGCGACCGATGGCGCTTTGCGCTGCCTTCGAAGGAGGAACCATGCCGGTAACCGGCACTCACCGCGACCGGGCCGTCTCCGTCCGTGGCAGCTGGTCCAGGCGGGTCGGGTGGGGCGTGCGCACCACCTGTCACCAGCTCAGATGCCACGCCGTCGGTCGCCAGAATGCGCTTACCCGCTCACCGGGACATCAATCACCCCATGTGCCCGTATGCCATCAGAGCCCACAGACCGACGAGGACCGTGAGGACCGACACCGTGAGCCGATCCTGTCCAGGACTGTCGCACCGGCCGGCGTCGCCCGATGAGGAGGGGGAGACGATGGGCACGAGCCGTGGCGTCGCGGTCTCCGCGGACCGCCCGCGAACCGATCCGGTTACCGGGCGGGCCGCCGCGCCGAGAACCGCTCCGGTCGACGGCCCGGCCGCCGAGGCGATCCCCGTCCCCTGCTCCGGAGGGGAGAGGACGGTGATCCCGCTGGACACCCGCCGGCTCTTCCGGGCGGAGTTCCCCGCCCTCCCCGACCGCGCCGCCGCGGTGCGCCGGATGGTCGCCGGACATCTGCGCGACTGGCGGCTCGGCGCGATCGTGGACCATGTCGTCCTCGCCACCAACGAACTGTTCGCCAACGCCGTGGAGCACGGCAGCTCCGGCCCCGCCGACACCGTCACCATCACCGTCTCGCTGGAACGCTTCGGCCGTGAGCTGCGGGTCGAGGTGGCCGACGGCTCGCCCGTGATCCCGGTCGCCCGCAAGCCGGAGCCCACCGAGGAGTCCGGACGGGGGCTGGCCATCGTCGAGGACCTGGCGGCCGACTGGGGCACCGAGCCGCCCGATCCCGGAGTCCGGGGGAAGAAGGTGTGGTTCACCCTGCCGCTGGTGGCCACCTCATGAACGCGGGGGCGCGGGGGGAGCGCCGGATGCGGGTCACCGTGGAGACCGACGCGGCCGAATGGCTGCTGGCCGCGAGCGACGACCCCGGGCGGGTGCGGCTCCAGTGGGCCAGCGGCACCGGCCTCGCCGATCTGCCGGTGGGCCCGGTCTTCGACCTGGTGCGGATGTGCGACGACATCGGCACGGCGGTGATCCAGGCGCTGCAGCGGCGCGACGCGGCGGGGCCGGTGATGCGGGCCACCGCCAGCCATGTGCTCTCCTTCCTCGTGCCGCCCGGATCCGCGGCCGAGTGGAAGGTCTGGCTGGCCGGGACGGCGTACGCCCGCCGCCGCGCGGTGGCCGCGGCGGGGCCGGGCCGGGTGCTGCGCTGTCCCAGGCCCGGCTGTGTACGGCAGGGCCATGTCTGGCTGATCCGGCCCGGCGGCCCCCTCACCGACAGCCGCACCCTGCGCGCCGCCCTCCAGGAGGCCGTCGACCGCCCCGGCCTCCCGGGTGTGCTGTTCCGCTGAGCGCTCCGCGGGAACTGCCGCGAGGTGCGGTCGTTCATCCGCGGCCGCGTCGTGGCTGGCCACGCGGCGGAGCCGCACATCGGCACAGCCCCGCGCCCCTTCGGGCGCGATCGAACCGGACCGGACTTCAGCGAGGCCGCTCAGGCGGCGGACTCCGGGGCGAACGCGGCGCGGTGCGCCTCGGCGAAGGCGCGGAAGGAGCGGGGAGCGCGCCCGGTGACCCGCTCGACGGTGTCGGTCGTACGGTCCTCCGCGCCGTGCCGGATGTCCTCGTCGAGCCCGGCGAGCAGCGCGGCGAACTCCGGCGGCATCCCCGTCGCGCTCAGCCGGTCCCGCAACACCCCAGCCGGCACGGCGACATGGCGGACCGGCCGTCCGGAGACCTCGGTCACGATGCGCGCCGCCTCCGCGTAGCCGAGCGCCTCCGGGCCGGTGATGACGTGGTCCGTGTTGTGCGGGCGGTCGTCCAGGAGGGCCCGGGTGGCGACGGCGGCGATGTCCGTCGCGTCGACGAAGGCCACCCTGCCGTCGCCGGTGGCGGTGACGATCTCGCCGTCGCCGCGGATGGCCTGGGCCACCGGATGGTCACCGGTGAAGTTCTGCATGAACCAGGAGGGCCGGAGCACCGCCCACTCGGGAACGGTCCGCCGCACCAGCGTGTGCAGCGCGCCGACACCCGTGTCCGCCTCGGGGACCGCGGACGAGCTCAGCAGCACCGCCCGCCGTACCCCCTGGGCGACCGCGGTCCTCAGGAACGGCTCGACCACGGGCAGCGGCTCGGCCACCCCCAGGGGCGCGACGAGATAGAGCCGGTCCACGCCGCGCAGCGCCGCCGCGTGGCCGTCCGGGTCGTGCCAGTCGAACCGGACGGCGTCGGTCACGCCCGCCGCGGCCGCGACCTCGGGCCGCCGGGTGGCGGCCAGCGCCCGCGCGCCCTCCGCGCGCACCATCCGCAGCACCTTGGAGCCGGTGTTCCCGGTGGCGCCGAGGACCAGAACGGTGGGTTCAGCCATGGGTCCGGCCCTCCTCGGAACCGAAGCTCGTCTCGTCGAGCATCAGCGGATTCCAGTAGTCACGGTACGAGGCGATCTCGCCGTCGCGGACGGTGATGACGGCGACGTAACCGGGGCGGAGCGGGCGGCCGGTTCCGACGGCCACGGCGTCCATGGAGAACTCCACGATCAGCACGCCGGGGTCCTCGGTGAGATGGACGACCTCGTGCGCGACGGCGCGCAGATCGATGTGGTCGGTGTAGTCCCGCACGTACTCACGCACGGCCTCACGCCCCTCCAGCAGGCGCGGCCGGCCGGGCGGGGCGAAGGGGAACTCCATGGTGCCGTCCACGGCCCACAGATCAGCGAATCCCATCATGTCGTGGCCGAGCAGCAGCTCCTTCGCCCGCTCGAACACCTTGACGCGGTCGTCCATGACGTACCTCTCCTCAATCCACAGGACTCAATCGACAGGACGAGACGGTACCGTCCCGTTCACACAACATAGGACGATACGGTACCGTCCCGTCCATCTGTTAATCTCGGAGCCATGTCGGAGCTCACCCGGCGCCCCCCGAGCGGCGCCGCCACCCTGCGCGCGGACAAGACCGCGGCCATCTCCGAAGCCGTCCTCGACGAGCTCGCCGAGCAGGGCTACGGCCGGTTGTCGATGGAGGCGGTGGCCAAACGGGCCGGGGTGGGCAAGAGCGCCCTGTACCGGCGGTGGCCCTCGAAGCAGCGGATGGTCATCGCGGTCGTGTCCGAACTGAGCGTCGCCCTGGTCGAGCCGCCCGACACCGGATCCCTGCGCGGCGATGTGCTGGCCGGGCTGCACGCGGTGGCCGACTGGCTGACCCATCCGCGGTTCTCCCGCATCCTGCCCGACCTGATCGCCGAGGCGCAGCGCGACGAGGAGCTGAGCCAGGCCCTGGCCCGCTGCATCGGCGAGCCGCGGCGCGCCCGGATGACCGGTGTGCTGGACCGGGCGGTCGAGCGCGGTGAGCTGCCGCCGGACCTCGACCGCGAGCTGGCGCTCGATCTGCTCGGCGGGCTGGTCTACTGGCGGGTCTCGGCCCGTGGGGCGCCCCTGGAGCCCGGCTACTTCGAGCGCGCCGCCGACATGGCGCTGCGGGCCCTGGACGCCCGGCCGCGCGGGGCCTGACGGCCGGGGCGCCCGCCGAGTGCGTGCGGGGCGCCTCCTCCGGATGGGGCCGGTGAACAGGGCATGGCGGGGCGCGGCCCCGCATCATCGCTTAGTGACGAGCGATGGTGAGCCGCCGCACGTCCTCGACCCAAGGAGCCCACATGCCCATCGGCCTCTCCGTCCACATCGGACTCAATCAGGTCGACCCCGCCGCGTACGACGGCTGGAGCGGTGGGCTGGGCGCCTGTGAGCAGGACGCCGTGGACATGGCCGGGCTCGCCGACGCCGCGGGCTTCGATGTGACCGGCCCGCTGCTGAGCCCGGCCGCCACCGCGGAGACGGTCACCGCCACCCTGGAGGCCGCGGCCGGGCGGCTGGCCGAGGGGGACATCCTCTTCCTCACCTACTCGGGCCACGGCGGCCAGGTGCCCGACCTCAACCACGACGAGACCGGCGACCGCTTCGACGAGACCTGGGTGCTGTACGACCGGCAGCTGGTCGATGACGAACTCTTCGAGCTGTTCGGGAAGTTCGCCAAGGGGGTGCGGATCTGGCTGCTCTCCGACAGTTGCCACAGCGGCACCGTGGCCCGGCGGCTGCCCGAGATGCTCAGCCCCCAGGAGCTCGACCGGCGCTTCAGCACCGCCGACCCCCAGGAGGTCGGCCGGAGGATCCGGGCCATGCCCCAGTCGGTACAGGCCGCCGTCTACCGGCGCGACCGCGACGCCTACGACCGGATCCAGAACACCCGTACCGCCAAGGACCTCGCCAAGATCGACGCCAGTGTGCTGCAGATCTCCGGCTGCCAGGACAACCAGACCTCGGCCGACGGGATCGTCAACGGGCTGTTCACCGGTACCCTGCTGGAGGTCTGGCGGGGCGGCGCCTTCGCGGGCAGCTACCGCGGGCTGCACCGGGAGATCGTCAAGCGGATGCCGCCCGACCAGACGCCCAACCTCTTCCAGGCGGGCGCGCCGAACTCCGCTTTCGCCCGGCAGCGGCCCTTCACCATCTGAACCGGGATCTGAGACCGTGCCCATGTCATACCCGTGTGCGGCGGCCCGCCGGGCGAGGTATGACAGTAGGAGGGCACGGCGAGCCGGTGAGGTGCCGGTATGACGACGCATGACCGTGTGGACCCGGAGGACGAGGCGGGTATCAGCAGCATGGCGACCGCCCCGGGGGGCGTGCTCGACCTGCTGCGGGTCGCCGCCGTGGCCCTGGACGTCGAGGGGCGGATCGCCCTCTGGAGCCCCGAGGCTGAACAACTGTTCGGTTATCGGGCGGCCGAGGCGCTGGGGCGCCGCGCGGACAAGCTGCTGGTCCACCCGAAGGACCGCCGGGCGGCCGTGGAGCTCTTCGCGCGGGTGAGGGCGGGCGACACCTGGGCCGGTGTCTTCCCGGTCCGCCGCCCGGACGGCTCCACCCTCAAGGTGGAGTTCCGCACCATGGGCCTGCGCGACGCCCACGGCGAGGGCTACGCCCTCGGGCTGGCCGCCGACGAGGGGACCGTACGGCGGCTGGAGACCGACCTGGCCGTCTCCGGCTTCCTGATCAAACAGTCGCCCGTGGGTCTCGCGGTGTTCGACACCGAGCTGCGCTGGCTGCGCGCCAACCCGGCCCTCCAGCAGATGAACTCGATCACCGAGTCCCAGGTGCGCGGCCACCGCCTCGGGGAGGTGCTGCCGGGGCTCGACGTCGAGGCCATAGAGGGCGCGATGCGGCATGTGCTGGAGTCCGGTGAGCCGCTGCTGGACCAGCAGAGCATCGGCCGGACCCCCGCCGACCCCGACCATGACCACGCCTGGTCGGAGTCGTACTACCGGCTCGAGGACCCCAGCGGCCGGATCCTGGGCATCGCCGTCTCCATCATGGACATCTCCCGGCGCCACCGGGAGACCAGCGAGATCGCCGAGGCGCGCGAGCGGCTGGCCATGATCGCCGACGCGAGCGTCCGCATCGGCACCACGCTGGACCTGCGCCAGACCGCCCAGGAACTCGCCGATGTGACCGTGCCCCGGCTCGCCGACCTCGCGGCCGTGGACGTCCTGGACTCCGTGGTGCACCGCGAGGCCACGCCCCGGGTGTGGACCGACGGGTCCGCCCGCTTCCGGGCGCTCGCCGTCGCCGCCGGGTACCCCACCGACGCCGTCCACGCGGCGGACCCGGTCGGGGAGATCGCCCGCTACGACCCCACCCGGCTGATCACCCAGTGCGTCCGCGAGGCCCGGCCGCTGCTGGTGCCGCACGTGACCGAGAAGGACGTACGGCAGATCGCCCGGGACGACGACGCCGCCAGGGTGCTGCTGCGCGAGGGCGTGCACTCGTACATCGCCGCCCCGCTGATCGCCCGCGGCAGTGTGCTCGGCACCCTGAGCCTGCACCGCACCATCAACCCCAGGCCGTTCGACGAGGAGGACCTCACCCTCGCCTGCGAACTGGCCATCCGCGCCGCCCTGTGCATCGACAACGCCCGGCTCTACGCCCGCGAACGCGACGCCGCGCTCACCCTCCAGCGCAGCCTGCTCTCCCAGCAGCCGCGCGACCTGGACGGACTGGAGATCGCCTCCCGGTACCTGCCCGCGGTCAGCGCCGCGGGCGGCGACTGGTTCGATGTGCTGCCCCTCCCGGACGGCGAGGTCGGGCTGGTGGTCGGCGACGTCATGGGCAAGGGCATCCATGCCGCGGCGATCATGGGCCAGCTGCGCACCGCCACCCGGGCCTTCTCCCGGCTCGGGTTGCCCCCGGCCCAGGTGCTGTGCCATCTCGACGAGCTCACGCCCAGCCTGGGGGAGTCCATCGCCACCTGTCTCTACGCGGTCTGCGATCCGCGCACCGGGCGGTGCGAGATGTCCACCGCCGGGCATCTGCCGCCGGTGCTGGTACATCCCGGCGGCGACGCCGAGCTCATCGACATCCCCACCGGCGCCCCGCTCGGCGTCGGCGGCGTGCCCTTCGCCTCGGTGGAGCGGGAGCTGGCCGAGGGCGCGCTGCTGGCCCTGTTCACCGACGGCCTGGTGGAGAAGCGCCATCAGTCCCTCGACGTGGGGCTGCACACCCTGGTCCAGCTGCTGCGCCGCCACCAGGGCCCGCTGGAGCGGATCTGCGACCAGGTGCTGGCCGCGCTGCACGGGGCGCCGGACGACGACGTGGCCCTGCTGCTGGCCCGGCTGCGCCGCCCTCGCCTGCCGGAGAAGTCCGTGGTTACCGTGGAGAGTGGCTGAAGAAGGACCGACCCGTCAGGCACTCCATCGACGAGATGACGTCCCCATGGCTCAGCTCGCCCGCCGCTCCGGTGTATTGATCACTCTGGTGGCCCTCGCACTGGGCCCCACGGCCGCCCTCGCCGGTGCCGCGGAGCCGATCCCCAGGCCCACCCCCAAGGTCGCCGTCATCGGCACCGGGGGCACCATCGCGGGCGTCAGCAGGACGAAGGTGTCCTTCGACGACTACCAGGCGGGGAAGCTCCCGGTGTCCCGGCTGGTGAACGACCTCAGGCCCGAGGTGAACCGGATCGCCGACGTGACCACCCAGCAGTTCGGCAACAAGGACTCCAACAACTACACGATCCCCGAGTACCGCCGGCTCACCGCCGCCGTGGACCACGCCCTGAAGTTCAACGACGGGGTCGTGGTCACCACCGGCACCGACACCATGGAGGAGTTCGCGTACTGGCTGGACCTGACCGTCCGCAGCGACAAGCCCGTGGTGCTGACCGGCGCCATGCGGCCCTGGACGGTGATCGGCTCCGATGCCCCGGCCAACCTCTACAACGCGATCCACCTCGCCGCCAGCGGCCGGACCACCTGCTTCGGCACCGTGGTGATGCTCAACGACCAGATCCACGCCGCCCGCGAGGTGCGCAAGTCCGACACCCTGCGGCTGAACGCCTTCAGCAGCGGCAGCAGCGGAGAGCTCGGCGTCATCGACCAGAACCACATCCGCCTCAACCGCGCGCCCGCGCGGGTCGAGCAGTGCGGCAAGCCCGCCTGGAAGACGCCGTTCGACCTCGACCGGATCGCCCGCAGGCCACTGCCGAAGGTCGACATCGCCTACAGCTACCAGGGCGCCGGACCCCAGGCCATCAAGGCGTTCGCCGACGCGGGGGCGGCCGGGATCGTCACGGCGGGCGCCGGGGCGGGCGGACTCTCCCCGGCCATGACCGAGGCCCGGGACGACGCCGTCAAGAACGGGGTGGTCATGGTCTCCGCCTCCCGCACCGGCTCCGGCGCGGTCTACGACCCCGATGTGCGCGGCGTCATCGGCGCCCAGGACCTGACTCCGCAGAAGGCCCGGCTGCTGCTGCTCCTCTCGCTCGCCACGACCCACAACGAGCACCGGATCCAGACCTGGTTCCACACCCTGGGCACCGGCCAGTTCACGGCCCGGCGTTGGGGGGCGGCCGTCGGACCGTGACGCCTGCGGCGGGCTGCTCCCCTCCCCGCCCCTTCCCTCAACTGGGGCTCCGCCCCAGACCCCGCTCCTCAAGCGCCGGAGGGGCTGATTTCAGCCCGTCAGGGGGCACGCCCGAAGGGCGTCCGGGGGCCAGGGGCGAAGCCCCTGCCACGCGGCGGAGCCGCATATCGATGCTGCAGGGAAGGGGCGGGGAGGGGACTGATCCGCCGGGCACCCTAGGGGCGAGCCGCGCTGCCCCGGAACGTGGCGCGGTAGGCGCTCGGTGACACCCCGAGGGCGGTGTGCAGATGCTGCCTCAGCGAGGCGGCGGTGCCGAAGCCCGCGTCCGCCGCGATCCGGTCCACCGGCAGATCGCTCTCCTCCAGCAGCTGCCGGGCGCGCTCGAGGCGCCGCTGGGTCAGCCACTGCACCGGGGTCATCCCCACTTCATCCCGGAACCGCCGGGAGAAGGTCCGTACGCTCATCGACTCCCGCTCGGCCAGCTCCCGCAGGGTCAGCGGGCGGTCGAGCCGGGTCAGCGCCCAGGCGCGGGCCGCGCCCGTGGAGCCGCCGCGCCGCTCCGGCACCGGCCGCCGGATGAACTGCGCCTGGCCGCCGTCGCGATGCGGGGCCACCACCGAGGCGCGGGCCACCTCGCCCGCCACCGCCGCGCCGTGGTCGCGCCGGATGATGTGCAGGATCAGATCGATACCGGCGGCGTCCCCGGCCGAGGTCAGCACCTCGCCCTCGTCCGCGTAGAGGACGTCCGGGTCGAGCGCGACGGCCGGGAACAGCTCCCGGAACCGGTCGGCCTCCTGCCAGTGGGTGGTCGCCCGGCGGCCGTCCAGCAGCCCCGCGGCCGCCAGGACGAACGCCCCCGTGCAGATCGAGGCGATCCGGGCGCCGGGGCGGATCCGGGCGAAGGCGCCGGTGAGCGGGGCGTCCAGCCGGCCCTCGGTCTGTGGCGCGTCCGGTTCGTTGGCGGCCGGGACGAGCACGGTGTCGGCCTCGGCCAGCGCCTCCGGGCCGTGCGCGACGTTCATCGTGACGTCGGAGTCCGTACGCACCTCACCGGGAACGAGTGCGCAGGTCACCACCTCGTACAGCGGCTCGCCCGCGGCCGATACGGCCCGGCCGAACAGCCGGTGCGCGATGCCGAGCTCGAACGGCAGCAGCCCGTGGCGGACCAGCACCGCCACCCGATGGCGGCCGGGGTGGACGAAGACGGACATGGCGCGATTCTCGCAGACGCGCCGATCCGGCCATCACTTCCTGGCGCGGCTCGGCTGCACCCGCTTCGGCTCGCCCTTCATCTTCGGATGCTCCGGCGGATAGGGGAGGTCGCCCAGGCCGTGCTCCCGCTCGTCCCGCGCGGCCAGCTCCAGCGCGGCCTCCAGGCGGAAGGTGTGCTCGTCCATGTCCGCGTGCACATCGCCCAGCTCGCGGTAGCGCACCGGCATGGTGGCCAGGTCGAAGTCGCGCGGCCGGGCGTCGGGGACCTCCTCCCAGCGCAGCGGCGCGGAAACCGGGGCATGGGGGTGGGGGCGCACCGAATAGGCGCTGGCGATGGTGCGGTCCCGGGCGGTCTGGTTGTAGTCCACGAAGATCTTCTCGCCGCGCTCCTCCTTCCACCACTTGGTGGTCACCCGCTCCGGAGCCCGCCGCTCCAGCTCCCGCGCGATCGCGATCGCGGACCGCCGCACCTGGGTGAAGGTCCATTCCGGCGCGATCGGGACGAAGACGTGCAGCCCCCGGCCGCCCGAGGTCTTGGGCCACCCGCGCAGCCCCAGCTCGTCCAGCACCTCGCGCAGCTCTCCCGCGGCCCGCACCGCGTCCTCGTAGTCGGTGCCCGGCTGCGGGTCGAGGTCGATCCGCAGCTCATCGGGGTGTTCGGTGTCCCCGCGCCGCACCGGCCACGGATGGAAGGTCAGGCTCCCCAGATTCGCCGCCCACACCACGGCGGCCGTCTCGGTGGGGCAGATCTCGTCCGCGTGCCGCCCGCTGGGGAAGGAGATCCGGCCGGTCGGAATCCACTCCGGGAGGTTCTTCGGGGCCCGCTTCTGGAAGAACGACTCCCCGTCCACCCCGTCCGGATAGCGCTCCAGCGTCGTCGGCCGGTCCCGCAGGGCCCGCAGCGCGCCCTCGCCGACCGCCAGGTAGTAGCGGGCGAGGTCCAGCTTGGTGAACCCGCGCTCCGGGAAGTACACCTTCCCGGGGTTGGTCACCCGCACCGTGCGACCGCCGACCGTGAGCTCCACCGACTCTCCCATACGGACACGCTAGGCCCGCCCGCCCGGGGCCGCCTCCCGGCGGGCGCCCGGCCTGCCACAGGAGCACAATCGGACATCATGGACCTTCCGGTGATGCCCCCCGTCGAGCCGATGCTGGCCAAGGCCGTGGCCACCATCCCGCCCGGGATGGTCTACGAGGGCAAATGGGACGGCTTCCGGGCCATCGTGTTCCGCGACGGGGACGAGATCGAGATCGGCAGCCGCACCACCAAGCCGCTCACCCGCTACTTCCCCGAGCTGGCCGAGGCCCTGCTCGCCAACCTCCCGCCGCGCTGCGTCCTGGACGGTGAGATCGTCATCGTGCGGGAGGGGCGGCTGGACTTCGACGCCCTCCTGGAGCGGATCCACCCCGCCGACTCCCGGGTGCGGATGCTGGCCGAGAACACCCCGGCCAGCTTTGTCGCCTTCGACCTCCTCGCCCTCGGCGACGCCTCGCTGCTGGACACCCCGCAGAGCGAGCGCCGCGCGGCACTCACCGAGGCGCTGCGCCACGCCGAGGACCCGGTGCACCTGGCCCCCTGCACCGACGATCTCGAGGTGGCCCGGCAGTGGTTCGAGAGTTACGAGGGGGCGGGGCTCGACGGCGTGGTGGCCAAGAGCCCCGACCTCCGCTACCGCCCCGGCGAGCGGGTGATGGTCAAGGTCAAGCACGAGCGCACCGCCGACTGCGTGGTGGCCGGGTACCGCGTCCACAAGTCCGGCCAGGGCATCGGCTCCCTGCTGCTCGGCCTGTACGACGACACCGGCCGCCTCCAGCACGTGGGCGTCAGCGCCGCCTTCTCCGCACGCCGCCGCCAGGAGCTGATGGCCGAGCTGGAGCCGCTGCGCATGGAGACCATCGAGGGCCACCCGTGGGCCGACTGGGCGCGCGAGGAGGCCCATGCCCAGGGCCGGATGCCCGGCGCGCCCAGCCGCTGGACCGGGGTCAAGGACCTGTCATGGGTGCCGCTGCGCCCGGAGCGGGTCTGCGAGGTGGCCTACGACCACATGCAGAGCCGCCGCTTCCGGCACACCGCGCGCTTCCGGCGCTGGCGGCCGGACCGGGAGCCTCCACAGTGCACCTACGACCAGTTGGAGGAGCCGGTCTCCTACGACCTGCGCCAGGTGCTGGGGCCCGCCCCGGGCGCGTAGCCGCGCTTGACGCCTGCCGGTGGGCTGCTCCCCTCCCCGCCCCTTCCCTCAACTGGGGCTCCGCCCCAGACCTCCGGGGGGTCCGGGGGCGAAGCCCCTGGTAACGGGAAGGGGCACAGCCCCAGCTTCGGGGCCAGGGGCAGAGCCGCGGTTTCGGGAAGGGGCGGGGCGGGGCGGGGAACAGCGCGCCGCAGGCGTCCCCCTAGCCGCTCAGCCGCTTAGCCGCCGTCCGTCAGCGCTTGCCGCCACGGGCCGGGCGCCTGGCCATCCGTACGAACCAGTCGCGCGCCGCCTCGGCGGCCTGCTCCAGGGTGCCCGGCTCCTCGAACAGATGGCTCGCCCCGGGCACCACATGGATCTCCTGCGGGGCGGCGAGCATGGCGGCCGCCTGCTGGTTGAGCCGCAGCACCTCGTGGTCGTCGCCGCCCACAATGAGCAGCACCGGCGCCCGCACCCGGTTCAGCGCGCCGCCCGCCAGATCGGGCCGCCCGCCCCGGGAGACCACGGCCGCCACCCGCTCCGGCCGCTCCGCGGCGGCCGTCAGCGCGGCCGCCGCGCCCGTACTGGCGCCGAACAGCCCCACCGGCAGCCCGGAGGTGGCCGGGTGCCCGTCGAGCCAGTTCACCGCGGCCACCAGCCGGCGGCCCAGCAGCGGGATGTCGAAGCGCAGTTCGGCGGTGATCGCGTCCACCCGCTCCTCGGCCTCGGTGAGCAGATCGAACAGCAGGGTGGCCAGGTCCGCGTCCTGCAGCACCCGGGCCACCGCGCGGTTGCGCGGGCTGTGCCGGGAGCTGCCGCTGCCGTGGGCGAACGCGACGACGCCGATGGGCTGCTCGGGAAGGGCCAGGTCGCCCACGAGCATGGCGTCGTCCGCGGCGATACGGGCGGTCTCGGAGCGCATCGGCCACCTCCTGCCGGGGGTTGCGCGGGCTGGTGCCGCCGCCGGGCGGACGGGCTGCCGCTGGGTGGCGGGCTGGTGCTGTCGCTAGGCGTAGGTCATGAGCCCTTGCCGCAGCTCGCTGTAGAGCCGGGAGAGCCTGCGGGATATGTGCATTTGGGAGAAGCCCAGGATCTCACCGATCTGGCTCTGCGAAAGCCCCGCGAAGAACCTCAGATAGAGGACGTAACGGTCCTGCTCCGACAGCTCGGCGATCAGCACCCGCAGCGCCTCGCGGTTGACGACGCGTTCGATCGCGGCGTCGTCCGCGCCCACCGTCTCGGCGAGCAGCCGCTCCTCGGCGCCCTGGACCGTGGCATTGAGGGAGAGCGGGGTGCAGGAGGCGCTGGCCTCCAGACCGGCCTTCACGTCCTCCTGGGGCATACCGGTGCGCAGGCAGATCTCGTGGACAGTGGGGGTGCGCCCGCCGAGCTCCTGCTCCAGCGCGTCGCGCGCGGAGCGGGTGCGGGAGCGGACCTCCTGGATGTTGCGGGGGATGTGCAGGGTCCACAGGTAGTCGCGGAAGTGGCGCTTGAGCTCACCCGTGATGACGGGGATCGCATAGGAGGGGAAGGCGTGGCCGAGGTCGGGGTTGTAGCGGTCGACGGCCTTCACCAGGGCCAGTGAGGCGACCTGGGTGAGGTCCTCCATGTTCTCGCCCTTGTTGCGGAAGCGCAGCGCCAGACGTTTGGCGACGGGCAGCCAGGCGCAGATGATCGCCTCGCGCAGCGCGTCGCGTTCGGGCCCGGACGGGAGCCGGGACAGACGCAGGAAGGCACCGCCGGTGTCGGGAGTGTCGTCATGGCGTCGTTGGCGAGTCGCGGTTGCTGACATGGTCACTCGCCTCCGTGGTCCGATGTCACGGCGGTCGCCACCAGATTCGCATGGGCCCTCACACCTCGCAATTCGACCGAATTGGTGATGGTGTGCGCGCCTTTGGGTGGTATGCGGGTTTCAGGTGCTTCGTTCCGGTCGTGGCGGGGTATGCACACGGGATGAACGCAACGCTTCGTCTCGCCCAGCAGCCCGAGGCGGACGCCCTGCTGGAGCGCGACCCCCTGGCCCTGATGATCGGGATGCTGCTCGATCAGCAGGTGCCCATGGAGTGGGCGTTCTCCGGTCCGTACACCATCGCGCGGCGCCTGGGCAGGGACGACCTGGACGCCCGGGAGATCGCCGCCCACGACCCCGAGGGGTTCGCCGCGCTGCTCTCGGAGAAGCCCGCCGTGCATCGCTACCCGGGCTCGATGGCGGGGCGCGTTCAGCAGTTGTGCTGGTATCTGGCCGAGCACTACGGGGGCGACCCGAGGGCCCTGTGGCGCGATGTCCCCTCCGGCCAGGAGCTGCTCCGGCGGCTGAACGAGCTGCCCGGCTTCGGCAAGCAGAAGGCGCAGATCTTCCTCGCGCTGCTGGGCAAGCGGATGGGGGTGCGGCCGGAGGGCTGGCGCGAGGCGGCCGGGGCGTACGGCGAGGAGGGCGCGTACCGCTCGGTGGCCGACATCACCGGACCCGAGTCGCTGGACAAGGTCCGCGCCCACAAGCAGGAGCTCAAGCGGCAGGCGAAGCAGGCGAAGGGCGGCGCCTGAGGCTGAGGCGGGGGTTTGGGGGTCTTTGGCCTGCTCTAGGCGGTGCCCAGTTCGGTGCCCAGTGAGTCCCGCAGGGTGTCCACGGCCAGGGTGAGCGCCGCCCGTGCGGCCCGGGTGTCGCGCAGCGCGTCCAGCATCAGGAAGTCATGGATGATCCCCTGCATCCGCAGAGCGGTGACCGGCACCCCGGCCTCCCGCAGCTTGGCCGCGTACGCCTCGCCCTCGTCGCGCAGCACATCCGCCTCGCCGGTGATGACGAGGGCCGGCGGCAGCCCGGCGAGCTGGTCGGGGGTGGCGCGCAGCGGGGAGGCGGTGATCTCGGAGCGCTGCGCCGGGTCGGTGGTGTACTGGTCCCAGAACCACTTCATCGCCGTACGGGTGAGGGAGTAGCCCTCGGCGAACTGCTCGTAGGAACCGGTGTCGAAGGCGGCGTCGGTCACCGGGTAGAAGAGCACCTGCCGCACCAGCGGCAGATCGCCGCGCTCCTTGGCGAGCAGGGTGAGGGCAGTGGCCATGTTGCCGCCTACCGAGTCCCCGGCCACCGCGATCCGCGAGGCGTCGAGCCCCGCGCCCTCGCCGTGGGCCACGATCCACTGGCCCACCGCGTAGCTCTGCTCCAGCGCCACCGGGTAGTGGGCCTCGGGGGAGAGGTCGTACTCGGGGAAGACGACCGCGGCGCCCACCCGGACCGCCAGCTCCCGGACCAGCCGGTCATGGGTGTGGGCGTTGCCGAACACCCAGCCCGCGCCGTGGATGTAGAGGATCGCCGGAAGGGTGCCGACGGCCTTCGGAGGGCGCACGATCCGCGCCCTGACGCCGCCCGCCGGGATGCCCCCGACGCTGATCCACTCCTCGTCCACCTCGGGTTTGGGCACCTCGCCCGACTGCACCTCGTCGAGCGTGCGACGGCCCTCGGCGGGCGTCACCTGGTACGGATACGGCGGTTTGGCGGTGGCCTCGGCGAACGCCGCGGCGGCGGGTTCGAGGACGGGGCGGGCCGGAGCGGTGGTGGCCATCTGCTTCTCCTTTGCCGGTCCGGTTCCGTCCGACGATCTCACCCCGGCCGCCGCGGCACCCACCGCTGTTACGCCACCCGGGCGCTCACTGGCCCGGTGAGCTCACCGGCTCAAGGGGCTCACCGGGTCAAGGGGCCGGGCGCCGGTGAGGGGTCCGGGACCGGATCCGGGCCCGGCGGCTTGGGCACCGGATCGGGGGACGGGTCCGGTGCGGGGCCGGGCGTGGGGTTCGGCGGCGGCTCGGGCGGAGGGGCGGGAATCGGGTCGGGCGGCGGACCCGGAGGCGGTCCGGGCACGGGGCCCGGTGCGGGACCCGGTTCGGGACCGCCCGGACCGGGCGACGGGGTCGGAGACGGCGGCCCGGGTTCTCGCAGCGTCGGATGGATGGGGGTCGGGTCGGTCTGCCGTGCCACGGTGTCCTCCAAAGCTCTTGGCTGGTGGCCACGTCACTTCCGGGGCGGGTGCCCCGGTCCCCTGGGGTGTACGCATGGTCTCGGCGCCGAACGCGGGCGGGGAAGCGGGGAAGGCGGGCGATCATTCCTCCGCCCGGCGGAAGCGGCGTCGCCGGCATCGCCGTCGCCATGCGACGTTTTCCTGATCCGGATCCCGGAAATCCGGACCATCGCTCACCCATATCGTACGTATGACGGGTGCGCGGATCGCGCATGGCGTGCGCGGCTCGCGCGCGATGGGTGGGCGGCCCAGGCATGGCGCCGCCCTCGGCCGTCGTCGCGGCCGGGCATCGCGGGGCGGGGATCACCCGCCCTCGACGACGTGGCTCACTCGTCCCCGACGACCGTGACCTCGACCCCCTGGGCGCGTAGTGCCCGGATCTCCCCCGGGTCCGCGTCTCCGTCGGTCACCAGGGTCCAGCCGGGCGGCAGCCGTACCCACGTGTGGAAGGGGCGGCGGCCGATCTTCGCCGAGTGGGCCAGCACGTACACCGCCTCCGCCCGGCGGGCCATCAGCTCCTTCAGCCGGGTCTGGCGCAGATCCGCCTCGCAGATGCCGTGTTCGGCCGTCACCCCGTCGGCGCCCAGGAAGACCCGGTCGAAGGTCATGCGCTCCAGGGCGGCCTCGGCGAGCGGGCCGAGGAAGCTCTGGCTCAGCGGGCGGAGCGTACCGCCGAGGCATTCCACCCGCACGGTCTCCACATCGGCGAGCTCCTGCAGCGCGGTGAGCCCGGTCGTGGCGACCGTGAGCCCCTCGGCGGTGCGCAGTTCATGCGCGAGGGCGCCGACGGTCGACCCGGCGTCGAGCAGCACCGTCTCCCCGGCGCGCACTGTCGACGCCGCCCAGCGCGCGATGGCCCGCTTGGCCTCGAACGCCTCGCCCGTGCGCTGCCGCAGCGACGCCTCCGGGTGGGCCACCAGGGCCATCGCCCCGCCGTACGTCCGCGCCAGCCGACCGTCCGCGGTGAGCTGGGCGAGGTCGCGGCGGATGGTGGAGGCGGTGACCCCGAAGGTGCGGGACAGCTCCTCCACGCTGGTCAGACCCGTGGTCGTGGCCAGGTGGACGATCTGGTCGCGCCGGGCTCGCGCTCCGTTCACCGGCATGTCTTTCGCGTTCTTCACCGTGGGCTCGGCCTCGCGTTCCTCAACGTGGCTCGCCGCGTCAGCGGGCGGGGGACGGCGACATCTCGGCGGCCTGCCGCAGCGCCTCGATCATGCTACCGGCGTCGGCCGTGCCCGTACCGGCGATGTCGAAGGCGGTGCCGTGGTCGACGGAGGTGCGGATGACGGGCAGGCCGACGGTCAGGTTGACCCCGGCCTCCAGGCCCAGCACCTTGACGGGGCCGTGCCCCTGGTCGTGGTACATCGCCACGATCAGGTCGTAGTCCCCGCGCCCGGCCAGGAAGAAGGCGGTGTCGGCGGGGAGCGGACCGCGGGCGTCTATGCCGTCGGCGCGCAGCACCTCCAGCGCGGGGACGATCTTCTCCTCCTCCTCGCCGTAGCCGAACAGGCCGTTCTCACCGGCGTGCGGATTGATCCCGCACACCCCGATCACCGGCTCGGGGGTGCCGGCGCGGACCATCGCCTCATGGCCGCGGCGCACGGTGCGCTCGACCAGGCCGGGCTCGATCTTCCGCACGGCGTCGACGAGGCCGATGTGGGTGGTGACGTGGATGACCTTCACCGTGGGGGTGGCCAGCATCATCGACACCTCCTCGACCCCGGTGAGATGGGCCAGCAGCTCGGTGTGGCCGGGGAAGACATGGCCGCCCGCGTGCAGCGCCTTCTTGTTGAGCGGCGCGGTGCAGATGCCTTGCACCTCACCGTTCATGGCGAGTTCGGCGGCGGCCCGTACGTACTGGTACGCCGCGTCCCCGGCCACCGGGGAGAGCTCGCCCCAGGGCAGATCGGCGGGGAGCAGCCCGAGGTCGACGACGTTGATCCGGCCCGGGGTGAACACCGCCTCGCCGGGCGCGGCCACCGTGACGACCTCGCACGCGAGGTCGCGCAGCCGGGCGGCCTGCCGCAGCCGCTCCGCGTCCCCGATGACCACCGGACGGCAGCGCCGCAGGGTGTCCGGGTCCAGCAGCGCGGGGACGACCACCTCGGGTCCGATGCCGGCGCCGTCGCCCATGGTGACCGCGATCAGCGGAAGCGGGGCGGGATCGGTGTCCGCACCAGCGGCCCCGGTGGCGGCGAGGCGGGGGGAGGAGTTCATGAGGTGACCTTCCGTTCGGTCGAGTGGGGGCGCAGCGCCTGGACGATCTGGCGCAGGGAGTCGGGATCGCCGAAGCTGCCCGGTCGGGTCACGACGGATCGCCCGTCGGGGGCGCGGAGGTGGACGGCGCCGTGGTGCACCTGGCCGACCGGGTCGAGCTCGGTCACCGCGAGGGCGTCCAGCACCCGGCGCGCCGTCTCCCCGCCGGTCAGCACGAGGTCGACGGCGCCACGGTGCGAGGCGACGGCCGCGCCGACGGCCCGGGCGAGCCCGAGCACCAGCCGCCGCCCGGACACGGGCTCGGCCTCGCCGCCGGAGGGTGGCGCCGGTCGGGGGGAGGGGAGGGGCACCGCCTCGTGCGCGGGTACCGGGCCGGGAGAACCGGGAGAGGCGCCGAGGGAGACGACGGTGACGTCGGCGGTCAGCGCGGGCAGCCGCACCGGGGGCCCGTCCGCCAACAGCCCCGCGAGCGGAAGCCGCTGGTGGCCGGCCCCGTCTTCGACCAGCCGCCGGACCTGTTCAACGGCGGCCGGCTCGGCGGTACCCACGACGACCAGCACGGGCCGCCCGGTGTGCGCCGAGGGTGCTCCGGCCGTCGACGCGGCTGCCGCTGGTGTGGTGAGGGCCCGAGCCCTGGTGGTGTCGGCGGCGTCCAGGCCCGAGGTGTCCGAGACAGCCGGGCCCCCGACGGCGGTGGCGGCCGAGCCTGTGGCGTCAGGGGCGGCCAGGCCCGCGGCGCTCGGGCTCCCAGTGTCCTTCGCGGCCGGACCCGTGGCACCCGGCGCGGCCGGACCCGTGGCGGCCGGAGCGGCCCGCGCCCCGGGGACCGGAAAGTCCGTCGCCAGGTGGCGGCCCACCGCCAGGGCCAGGCCGCCCGAGCCGACCAGTCGCATTCCGGGGCCGTCCGCGAGCGATGCCTCGACGATCACGTCGAGATCCGCGTCCGTCTCCGCGTCGCAGATGGCCACCTCTCCCGCCGTCGCGGCCGCGCGCAGGGCGGTGCGCAGGGTGGGGCGGGAGGACCGTACGGTCGTGAGCGGGATCAGGGTGGTGGGCAGGCCGCCGAGCGCCTGGGCCACCGAAGCGGGCGGGGGCACGGCCTCGGCGCGCCATGCGTCGCCCTCGTGGAGCGGCACTCCGCCGATGTGGACCACCCCCGAGCGCACCACGCGCCCGGCGATCGGCAGCGCGGGGGCGAGCACCACGCCCGCAGCGCCCTCCGCCAGGGCGGCGATCTCGGCGGCGACATTGCCCCGCAGCAGCGAGTCGATCTTCTTCAGGACGAAGGTGTCCAGCGCCTCCACGGTGTCCGGGGTGCCCGGGGTGCCCGGGGTGCCCGGGGTGTCCACGGTGTCCGGGGTGTTCCCGTCCGGCGAGGACATCCGCAGCGCCTCGCGGACCGCCTCCGCCGCCTCCGCGGCCGGGCGGTACCGGGAGTCCAGGTCCAGGACGGTCGCCTCGCCGGCATGGCGGGGGCGAAGGGCCGCCCGCGTGCCGGCAGCGCCCGGCCTCCCGAAGAGCAGCACCCGACTGCGTGTTGTGCGCGAGCACACCGCGGCCGCCACCTCCGCGGCGCCCGACAGGTCATCCGCGATGGCCAGCAGTCTCCGGCTGGGCGCCATGTCCACCGGTACCTCCTCGAATGTCCATGACAGGCGGAGCGGCCCAACGCCGTGGACATCGTCTCCGTGGCCCGATGATGACATACGTTGCGCGAAGTGCGCGAGAGGTATTGCGTAAAGCGCGCAGCCATGTCACGGTGACCGCCGCGACACTTTGACCCGCACGGACGTCATCCGGGCGCCGCACGGGTCGAGCGAGCCGGTTGCTCGCCCAGAACGTCGCTCGCCTCAGGAACGCCGAGAGGTCAACGATGACCCGTATCCCCTACGCTCCGGCCCTCAGCCGCCGGTCCGTGCTGCGCCTCGGAGCAGGCGCCTCAGCAGGTATCGCCCTCGCCCCGCTCGCCGGGTGCGCGGGCCCCACCGGAGCCCCCGGCCCCGGCGCCATCAGCCTCGGGCTGAACCGCTCGCTGGTCAGCCTGGACAACAAGCTCAACCAGTTCGACGCGGCGGTCACGGTGCAGCGCGCGGTGCGCCAGGCGCTGACCCGGATCGGCAAGGGGCTCCGTCCCGAACTCGTGCTCGCCGAACGCTTCGAGATGACCGAGCCCACCGCCTGGACGGTGCGGCTGCGCGAGGGGGTCCGCTACTCCGACGGAACTCCGGTCACCGTCAAGGACGTCTCGACCGCACTGAAGATGTACGCGGGCGTCAACGGCTCGTTCATCGTGGGCCTCTTCCCCGAGATGCCCACCGTCGAGCCGGTCGACGAGCGCACCTTCCGCCTGCACACCAAGCGCCCGGTCCCCATCCTCGACCAGCTGATGGCCAACATCCTGATCAGCCCGGCCGCCAGGAACCGGCCCGAGGAGCTGTCCGGCGGGGCGGGCTCCGGCCCGTACGTGGTCACCTCGGCCAACTCCGGCACCGGCGAGTACACCCTCGCCGTCAACCCCCGGTACTGGGGCCGCCGCCCCACCGTGGAACGGGTCCGGGTGCGCTTCGTGCCCGAGGAGTCCAGCCGTGTCGTCGCCGTGCGCAGCGGTGAGCTGGACGTCATCGACACCATCACGCCCGACTCCGCCGAGCAGCTCAAGGGCCTGCCGGGGGTGCGCCTGGACCGCACCTCGGGCACCCGCGTCAACCAGCTGTTCTTCAACTTCCGCAAACCACGCGGACATCCGCTGGCCGACCCCCGGGTGCGCGAGGCGCTCAGCTACGCCATCGACGGCGAGGCGCTGGTGCGCGATGTGCTCACCGACTCGGCCCAGCAGGCCGAGGGCGTCGTCCCGCTCGCCCTCAAGGGGGCCGTACGCACCGGGCGTTACGTCCACGACCCCGGCGAGGCCCGCAAGCGCCTCGCCGCGCTGGGCGCGAGCGATCTCAAGGTGAAGATCATCTGGGAGTCGGGCGAGTTCCCCGCGGACACCTCGGTGATGGAGGCCGTGCTGGAGATGCTGCGCGGGGTCGGCGTCCGCGCCAGCCTCCAGCAGTTCGAACCGGGCGGCGACATCCAGCAGTGGCGGCAGGGCCACCGCGGCGACTGGGACGTCCTCGGAAACGGCTTCTCCGTCCCCACCGGCCACGCCTCCACCAGCCTCCAGGGCATGTACGGCGGCACTCCGGAGAAGGAGCGGACCCGGGACACCTACCAGGGCTATGTCTTCCCCCGGATCGCCACCCGGCTGGCCGACGCCTCCGCCGAAACCGACGAGAAGACGCGGAACGAGAGGCTCGCCGCCGTCCAGAAGCAGATCTGGGACACCCGCCCCTGCCTGTGGGCCTTCGTCCCCGATGTGGTGCTGGCCCGCCGCACCCGGGTGCGCGACGTGGGCCTGCTCCAGCTCAACTCCTACGACCTCGCCGCCGTGCGTCTGGAGGGCTGAGCCGTGACGCGCTATCTGATACGCCGCCTGGGCCAGAGCGTCCTGACCGTCTTCCTGACCCTCTCCACCGTCTTCGTCCTGGTCCGCATGGCCCCCGGCGACCCCGCCGCCGCCCTGGCCGGGCCCAACCCCTCCAGCGCGGACCTCGCCCGGATCCGGGAGCAGTTCGGCCTCGACCGCGGACTGCTCACCCAGTACGGGCTCTTCCTGCGCGATCTGTTCACCGGCGACCTCGGCACCAGCTACTCCTTCCACGCGCCCGCCCTGGACGTGGTGCTGGACCGGGTGCCGTACACCATCACCCTCTCCCTCTCCGCGATCGCCCTCACCACGGTGGTGGCCGTGCCGCTCGGCGTGTGGATGGCCCGCCGCGCCGACACCAAGCGGGAGCTGGGCGCCAATGTGCTGACCATCGCCGGGCAGTCCATGCCGGACTTCTGGATCGGCGTGATGCTGCTGACCCTCTTCGCCGTGGCCGTCCCGGTGCTGCCCGCCTCCGGCTTCACCACCTGGGGCGGACTGGTGCTGCCCACCGTGACGGTGGCGATCCTCCAGATGGCGCTGATCTCCCGGCTGGTCCGCCGGGAGATGGTGGCGGCGCTCGCCTCGCCGTACGTCACCGTCGCCCGCTCCCGAGGGGTCTCGACCCGCGTACTGACCTGGCGCTACGCCATGGGCAACTCCGCCATCCCGGTGCTCACCGCGCTCGGCACCCGCTTCGCCGCCATGCTCAACGGCGTCGTGGTGGTCGAGGTGGTCTTCGGCTGGCCCGGGGTCGGCTCGCTGGTCGTCCGCGCGCTGGAGACCCGCGACTATCCGCTGATCCAGGCGACCGTGCTGGTCACCGCCGCGCTGGCGGTCTTCGTCCAACTCCTCATCGACCTGGCCTACCCGCTGCTCGACCCGCGGGTACGCCTGGGAAAGGCGGCCTGAGATGCGAGGCGCCCTCGAACCCCCGGCCCCCGTGCGGGCAGGACCCGGGACCCGCCCCAGCGCGGTCACCGCCAGGGATCTGGCCCGTGCCGCCGCCACCCGGCGCCGCCGCAGCGCGAGCCTCAAGCTGTGGGCGGGCGCGGTGTGCACCCTGCTGGTCGTGGTGCCCGTGGCCCTCGCCCAGGTGCTGCCCCTGCCCGGCGCGGGCGACCAGGACCTCTCCCGGCGCCGGCTCGCCCCGCTGACCGACGGCCATCTCTTCGGCACCGACCAGCTCGGCCGCGATGTGCTCTCCCGGGTGCTGCACGGCGGCCAGGTGTCCCTGACGGTCGGGGTGCTCGCCGTCGTCGTCTCCGGCCTCATCGGCATCGTGGCGGGCGCCGCCGCCGGGTACTACGGCCGCTGGGTGGACGCCGTCGTCTCCCGGCTGCTGGAGGCCCAGATGTCGCTGCCGCTGCTGATGATGCTGCTGCTCGTCGTGGCCCTCTTCGGCCCCTCCGTCACCGTCATCACCTGCGTCATCGCCATCGCCCAGTGGCCCGAGGTGGCCCGGCTGACCCGGTCGCTGGTGCTGGTCGAGCGGGAGAAGCCGTATGTGGCCGCGGCCCAGGTGCTGGGGCTGCCCCGGATCGCCATCCTGGCCCGCCATGTCATCCCCAACATCGTCCGTCAGGCGTCGCTGGTGGTCCTGCTGCTGCTCGCCCAGGCGGTCCTGCTGGAGAGCGCGCTCAGCTACCTCGGCGCCGGCCCCCAGCGGCCGTTCGCCACCTGGGGCCGGATCATCTCCGACGGCCAGGACTACATCACCACCTCCTGGTGGCTGGTGACCCTGCCCGGCCTCGTCATCGTGCTGCTGGTGGTCGGGGTCAACCTGCTGGGCGACGGACTGCGCGACCGTACCCGACGGCGTACGACGGAGGGCTCCCGATGAGCGACACGACGAGCGACCCGACGAGCACCCCGCTGCTGGAGGTCGAGGACCTGCAGATCGAGCTGATCACCGACCGCGGTGTGGTGCGCGCGGTCGACGGGGTCGGCTTCACCATCGGCCCCGGCGAGACCGTGACCATCATCGGCGAGTCCGGCTCCGGCAAGTCCACCACCGCGATGGGGCTGCTGCGGCTGCTGCCCGAAGGGCTCGCCGTCCTCTCCGGGACGGCCCGGATCTTCGGTGCCGACGTCATCGCCGATGCCACCGCCGCCGGGCGGATCCGCGGCCGAGGGGTCTCCCTGATCCCCCAGGACCCGATGACCGCGCTCAGCCCGGTGCACACCATCGGCCGGCAACTGGGCGAGGCACTCCGGCTGCGCCACCCGGGGATGTCCCGCGCCGACGCCCGTGCCAAGGGCGTCGAACTGCTCGGCCGGGTGCGGATCCCCCGCCCCGAGACCCGCTGGGGCGCCTACCCCCACCAGTTCTCCGGCGGCATGCTCCAGCGCGTCCTCATCGCCATCGCCCTGGCCGCCGAGCCCCGGCTGCTGGTGGCCGACGAGCCGACCTCCGCGCTGGACGTCACCGTCCAGGCGGGCGTCCTCGACCTGCTGATGGAACTCCAGGAACGCACCGGCATCGGCATCCTGATGATCACGCACGATCTCGGGGTGGCCCGGCTGGTCTCCGACCGCATCCACGTCATGCGCGACGGCCGTTTCGTGGAGTCGGGACCGGTGGAACAGATCGTGGACCACCCCCGCGAGCGGTACACCCGCGATCTGCTCGCCGCCGTGCCCACCCTGGGCCCCTGGGACGAGACCCCCGCCGCCGTCACCGAGGAGGCGCTGTGAACACCACCCCCCTGCTGGCCGTCGAGGACCTGGTGGTCGAATACCCGGTCGCCGGCGGTGTCTTCCGCGCGGTGGACGGCGTCAGCTTCGCCGTCCCGCCGGGCGGGGCGCTCGGCGTCGTCGGCGAGTCCGGCTGCGGCAAGTCCACCATCGCCCGCTCCATCGTCCGGCTGCTGCGCCCCACCCGGGGCCGGATCCTGCTCGACGGAACCGATATCGCGGGCCTGCCCGAACGGCGGCTGCGCCCGCTGCGCAAGCGGGTGCAGATGGTCTTCCAGGATCCGTACGGCTCTCTGGACCCGCATCTGACGGCCGAGGAGATCGTGGCCGAACCGCTGCGGCTGAACGGCATGCGCTCCGGGGCCGAACGCGCCCGCCGCGCCGCCGCCCTCATCGACCAGGTGGGGCTGCCCGCCGGTGCGCTCCAGCGCCGCCCGGCCGAGTTCTCCGGCGGCCAGCGGCAGCGGATCGGCATCGCCCGCGCCCTGGCCAGCGGCCCCGAATTGCTGGTGTGCGACGAGGCCACCTCCGCGCTGGACGTCTCCGTACAGGCCCAGGTGCTCCAACTGCTGCGGGAGCTCCAGGCCGAACAGGGGCTCGCCTACATCGTCATCTCGCACAACCTCGGCGTGGTCCGCGAGATCAGCTCCGAGGTGGTGGTGATGCGCGCCGGGAGGATCATCGAATCCGGGCCCACCGGCACGGTGCTCTCCGCGCCCGCCGACCCCTACACCCGGGCGCTGCGGCGGGCGGCGCTCGACCCGACGACCATGCGGGGACGCAAACCGCGCGCCCTCGTGTCCGCGATCGCGACCGACCAGGAATCCATCGCGAGCGACCAGGAACCAGGAGTGACGCAGTGAACGCGCATGCGCACACCCACACCACCAGCCAGGCGTCCCCCGGCGGGGTCGCCCTGCCGGGGATCCCGGTGCCGCTCTCGCGGCTGGTGCTCGGCACCATGACCTTCGGTGACACGGTGGACCGCGCGGGCGCCGCCGCGATGCTGGACACCGCGCTGGACGCCGGGGTGACGGGGGTGGACACCGCGAACGCCTACGCGGGCGGCACCACCGAGACGATCCTGGCCGAACTGCTGCCCGGCCGCCGCGACCGGATCGTGCTCGCCACCAAGGCCGGTATGCCACACCCCGACGCAGGCGGCCACTCACCGCTGTCCGCGCGCGGGATGCGCGCGGCCCTCGAGGGCAGCCTGCGCCGCCTGGGCACCGACCATGTCGACCTGTTCTACCTGCACCAGCCCGACCGCTCCACGCCGCTGGAGGAGACCCTCGGCGCGGTCGCCGAGTTCGTCACCGAGGGCAAGATCCTCGCGCTCGGCGTCTCCAACTACGCCGCCTGGCAGATCGCCGAGATCACCCACACTGCCGAGCGGGTCGGCGCGCCGCGCCCGGCGGTGGCCCAGCAGCTGTACAACCTGCTGGCGCGGCGGATCGAGGAGGAGTACCGGGAGTACGCGGCCGGCAGCGGACTGCGCACCATGGTCTACAACCCGCTGGGCGGTGGCCTGCTGACGGGGCGTCATACCTTTGACCGGCAGCCGGAGTCGGGCCGCTTCGGCGACTCGCGGGTGGCCGAGATGTACCGGCGGCGCTACTGGGACCCCCGCCTCTTCGAGGCCGTACGGAGCCTGTCCGGGATCGCCGAGGAGGCGGGCATCCCGCTCGTCGACCTCTCGCTGCGCTGGCTGCTCGGGCGGGAGGGGGTGGACGCGCTGCTGCTCGGCGGCTCCCGTGTGGAACACCTCCGCGCCAACCTGGCCGCCGCGGCGGCGGGGCCCCTCCCGGCGGATGTGGCGGCGGCGTGCGACGAGGTGGGGGCGCGGCTGCGGGGGCCGATGCCCGCGTACAACCGGTAGCCGGCATGGGTCTTTTCCCGCCCCGCCCCTTCCCGCAGCATCCATATGCGGCTCCGCCGCGTGGCAGGGCCCCGCCCCTGGACCCCGGACACCCGTCGGGACATGGACCCCGGACATCCGTCGGGCGGCGCGTCGCCGCCGAGCCGGGGCTCTGGCCGCCGGCCCGGAACGCCCTCCGGGGCGTGCTCCCGGGTGGCGACGAGCCATGCCGCCCGACCGTAGACATCTGCGTACCACCACAACCATGAGGAGCCCGGCGACCATGACCGCCGACGATGACACCGCGATACCGCTGACGGACGGGCGGCTTCGGGCGCGCCCGGGGGACCCGGGGCGGGAGGAGGCGTTCTTGCCCGCGCCCGCCGTGCAGAACCATGCCGCCAACCTCACCGTGTTGCCCGGAGGGGACCTCGGGTGTGTGTGGTTCGGCGGTACGCAGGAGGGCGTGCCGGACATCTCCGTGTGGTTCTCCCGGCTCGCCCCGGGGGCCGACACCTGGACGGACCCGGTCCGGCTCTCGGACGACGACACCCGCTCGGAGCAGAACCCGCTGCTGTTCCCGACCCCCGCCGGGGAGCTGTGGTTGCTGTACACCGCCCAGCGGGCGGGCGATCAGGACACCGCCGAGGTCCGGCTGCGGGTGTCCGCCGACGCGGGTGTCACCTGGGGC
This sequence comes from Streptomyces yongxingensis, assembly GCF_055597465.1. Taxonomy (NCBI): domain Bacteria; kingdom Bacillati; phylum Actinomycetota; class Actinomycetes; order Kitasatosporales; family Streptomycetaceae; genus Streptomyces; species Streptomyces yongxingensis. Next base: position 1,961,244 of record NZ_CM145717.1, on the reverse strand, counting down.
GCGCCGCGTACGCTCTTCCCGGCCACCGAGGCGGGCGGGGTGTTCATCCGTCAGCCGGTGGCCGTCCTGGACTCCGGGCGGTGGTTGCTGCCGGTGTTCCACTGCGTGGCCACCCCCGGCGTCAAATGGGTCGGCGACCGCGACACCAGCGCGGTGATGATCAGCGATGACCAGGGGCGGACCTGGCGTGAGCGGCCGGTGCCGGGCTCGACCGGCTGTGTGCACATGAACGTCCACCAACTGCCGGACACCACCCTGCTGGCCCTCTTCCGCAGCCGCTGGGCGGACGCGGTGTACCGCTCGCACAGCACCGACGGCGGGGAGACCTGGAGCGAGCCGGTCCGCACCGAACTGCCCAACAACAACTCCTCCGTGCAGTACGTCCCGCTCGCCGACGGACGGCTCGCGCTGGTCTACAACCACAGCAGCCGCGCGGACGCCACGGCCCGCCGCGTCTCCCTCTACGACGAGATCGACGACGAGGGCGGGACCAGCCGGGCCCCGGCCCCGTCGGCCGCCGCGCCGGACGACTCCGCGCCCGGTGCCTTCTGGGGCGCGCCCCGTGCCCCGATGACCCTCGCGCTGTCCTCGGACAACGGCCTGACCTGGCCCGTACGGCGCGATCTGGACACCGGCGACGGCCACTGCCTGACCAACAACTCACGCGATCGGCTCAACCGCGAGCTGTCCTACCCCACCATCCGGCAGGGCTCCGACGGCACGCTGCACATCGCGTACACCTACCACCGCCAGGCCATCAAGTACGTCCGCGTCGCACCCGATTGGGCGGCCGATGGCTGAGCCCCGCCACGCCGTGGTCAGCGGTGTCAGCTCCGGTATCGGCGCCGCGATCGCGGCCCGGCTGCTGGACGAGGGGTGGCGGATCACCGGGATCAGCCGTACGGCCCCCGCGCACACGGCGACGCGGCTGCACTGGATCCCGGCCGATCTGTCCCGGCCGGAGACCCTCCCCGAGGTGCTCGCCCCGGTGTCCGGGGTGGACGCGATCGTGCACGCGGCGGGCGTTCAGCGCTCGGCGCGGCTGGGGGAGCTGGACCCCGAGGACGGGTCCCTCATGTGGCGGATCCATGTGCAGGCGGCGGGCGTCCTGGTGGACACGCTGGTGGACCGGGTCGCGGACGGCGGCCGGGTGGTGCTGGTGGGCAGCCGGACGATGACGGGCGTCCCCGGCAAGAGCCAGTACGCCGCCACCAAGGCGGCGCTGCCCGCGCTGGCCCGGTCCTGGGCAGCCGAGCTGGCCCCGAGGGCGGTCACGGTCAACGTGGTGGCGCCGGGGCCGACGGACACCCCCATGCTGCGGGACCCCGGCCGTAGTCGCACCCCGCCGGTGATGCCCCCGCTGGGGCGGCTGGTCCGCACCGAGGAGGTGGCGGGGCTGACGTCGTTCCTGCTGGGCCCGGAGGGCGGCGCGGTCACCGGCCAGACGCTGGTGATGTGCGCGGGCGCCTCACTCTGACGGCGGCGCGGCGTCGCCGCGGGCGAGCGCCAGCAGCCCCGCCGTGTCCCCGGGCCGGGCCTGGAGCGAGGGCAGCAGCAGGGTCCACAGATCGGCCAGCCGGTCCTCGACCAGCCGCCGCCCGTCGAGCGCCTCGGACACGGTGTGCAGCCCGAAGAAGGCGCACACGACGGTCCGGGCGGCGGGCAGCGGATCGACATGCGGGGCCAGGTCGCCCTCGGCGCGCGCCTTCTCCATCATCTGTCCCACCGCGTCGATCCACCCCACGAAGGGCGGTGGCATGGGCGCCTCGATCAGGGTGCGCTCGGCCCACAGCCGGGCTCCGGCCCGCACCACGATGTCATCGCGGAAGGCGCGGGCCACCGCGAAGCTGAGCCGGACGAGTTGCTCCAGGGGTGGCGCGTCGAGGGCGGCGAAGCGCTCGATCAGCGGGGGCCAGGTGGCGAAGTGTTCCTCCACCACGGCGAGGGCGAGCCTTTCCTTGCTCGTGTAATGGAAATAGATCGCGCCGCTGGTGTGGCCGGACCGGGAGGTGATGTCGCTGATGCTCGTTCCCGCGTATCCCCGTTCGTCGAAGAGGAACGCTGCGGCCTCCAGAAGGGATCGGCGTGTTTGCTCCGCCCGTTCTTGCACGTGTTCGCCGTCCTTACACCAGCCCGTCGGATGTGACGGGGAGAACTTAGCGGACTTTCGGCCTGAGATGGTGATGAGGCGAGACAGGTCAAACATTATTAGTATTTTATGGTGATCGTTCGTGAGGCTCATGGCCTTTCGGAGCCGTCCGGTCCCGCCGGGCGGCCGCTCAGCTGGTCCCGCACGGTGGCCCGGGAGGCGGTGCACCGGGTCTCGGTGGCCGAGGTGCTGCTCACCGATGTGCGCGACCACGGTGACAACCGGTTCGAGGCCGCGGCCCAGTGGCCGAGGTCTCATCCCACCTTCCCGCACGGCGGAGACGGCCGCCATCATCCCCTGATGATCGCGGAAACCCTGCGCGAGCTGGGGATCTACATTCCCACGCGGTACTACGCGGTGCCCGCGGGGGCACACTTCCTGATCCGGGACATCTCCTACCGGCTGGACCCCGAGGCCGAGCCCCGGGCGCCGTACGGGGCCTCCGACATCACCTGCCGGGCCGCCGTCACCGACATCCGCACCAGCCCCTGCGGACGCTTCGTCACCGGGATGCGGCTGGATGTCGTGCTGTCGGCGGGCGGCAAGCTCTTCGCATGGGCCGGGGGCACCGCGCGCTTCCTCGACGGCACGACCTACGCGGAGACCCGGGCCGCCGCCCACGGGCACACCGCGCGCCGCAGACTGCGTGCCGCGGTACGGCCCTCACCTGCGCAACTGGCGGTTCCGGCGGCCCGGGACGTCCTGGTGGTGCGGGACGGGGGAGTGGTCTACCTCGACCCCGCCGACCCCCGCCATCCGTTCTTCTTCGACCACTGGAGCGACCATGTGCCGGGCCTGGTGCTGCTGGAGGGTGCCCGTCAGGCCGCGGCGCTGGCCACCGGCGGGGCGCTGACCCGGCCCGTCGCCTGCCGGATGAAGGCGATCCGCTTCACCGAGTCGTATCCCCCGGCCGTGGTCGAGTGCACCTCCCACGGCCGGACGTGTGTCTTCCGGCTGCGCCAGGCCGGTATCTGCACGGCGGTCGGCGTGCTCCAGTACCTCTGAGTGACGAACACGCCGTGCGACGAACAATATGACGACGAACAGCCTGAACGACGAACAAAACGCCGACGCTCAGTAGCCTCTTGCTTACCACGGGTCATCAAACTAACGTAGTGATCGTTATGTTTCGGGCAGGCGAACCCCACGGCCTGTACGACAACAGCGGTCGGCGCACAGCGCCCTCATAAGCCGCCAGGACGCTTTCCACCCCGCGGCCCCCGCAGGTACAGGCATCCCCTGCGCCGATTCCTCCACCTCCCATGGAACGGCAGACAGATGACAGCCGAAAAGTTTCTCGGATGGACCCCAGCCGCCATCGTCTTCGACTGTGACGGCACCCTGATGGATTCCGAACGACACTGGGAGGAGGCGCGCGAAGTGGTCCTCAGAAGCCACGGAACCGCCCCCGACGAGGAGTTCGCGCGGCGCACGAAGGGGCTCCACTACACCGAATGCGGCCGAATGCTGGCCGAATTCGCCGGGCGCCCCGAACTCGCCGACGACATGACCGAACAACTCCTGGACGCCTTCCGCCGGCTGGTGGCCGACGACCCGGTCACCATGCCGGGGGCGCCCCAACTGGTCGCCAAGGCGGCCGCCTTCGCACCGCTGGCCGTGGCCAGCAACTGCCCGCGGGACGTCGTCGAGGACGGGCTCGCCAAGGCCGGGCTGCTGCGGTACTTCGGCCATGTGCTGGTCCCCGAGGGGGACGTGCGGCCCAAACCGCACCCCGACGTCTATCTGGAGGCCGCCCGGCTGTGCGGAGCGGCCCCCGAGGACGCCCTCGCGGTGGAGGACTCCCACTGCGGGTTTCTGTCCGCCTCGCGCGCCGGGCTGAGGGTGCTCGGCGTGGGCCCGCGGAAGCCGGTGGACGAGCCCCCGCCGGTCGATGTGTGGGTCTCCACCCTCGCCGACCCGGTCCTGGTCAAGTGGGCGGACTCCCGGGCGGCCTGAGGGGCGCAAGCCACGCTCACCGCCTGGTCGGCGGGCGCCGCGGGTCACTTCTTCCCGTCGTGACCCGCGGCGCCCGCCGAGCCGTCCATGCCCTCCATGCCGTCCCCCGTCTCGGCCCCGCCATGGGACCCGCCGTGGGACATGGACATCCCCTTCTCGAGGGATCCGCCGATCTTCTCGCGCAGGGGCTCCAGCGAGCCCATGGACAGGCCGGTGACCGACCAGCGCTTGCCGACCAGGTACATGCCCCCGTAGTCCTTCGAGGTGGTCAGCCAGTCGTGCTGGCCCTTGTCGGTGGCGAAGGTGACCATCGTGTAGCGCTTCTGACCGGACCCGCAGGAGCCCTGACGCAGCTCCTCCGCCTCGGTGATGATCGTGGCCTCGCACCCGATGGCGTCGGCGATCTTCGTCAGCGGCGCGGGCTTCCCGGGCTTGGCGAACTCCTTGGTGGCGGGGGACACCTTCTTCTGCTCGTGGCCGGCGCCATGTGTCCGATCGCCTCCACCGCAGCCGGCCAGAAACAGCAGGGCCGCGCCGACCGCGGTGGCACGGAGAGCGAGTGACACAACAACCTCCCGTAGAAAATCCGGCGGGGCGGCCCGGGCTCTGATGCCTCGGGCCACCCGCCGCGGTGGACCAAAAGTAGTGGTCGTCTCCCTTACTGGCCCGCCTTCTTGCCCTTGTCGGTGACCGCGAACCAGGTGCCCTTCACACCCTGGCCGTTGATGTCACCGGGCTTCTTGTCCCCGGTGAAGGTGTACAGCAGCCAGCAGTCGAACGCCGCCTGCTTGGTGCCGTCGGGGCGCTTGAAGGAGGTGACCTTCGCCGCGTCGACCCCGGCGACCTTGGTGGTGTCCACGGCCTTGACAGGCTTCCAGGTGTCCAGGCAGGCACCGAGGCAGCCGGTCTTCATCGGCCAGGCGCTGTCCTTGTCGAACCGGTAGACGGTCATGCCCTTGCCATCCACGATGATCTTGCCGAGCTCGGCGTTGTTGTTGACCATCAGCTGGAGGCTGTCGTCCGCGGCCGCGGTCTTGCCGGCCGGCTTGCCGTCGGGCGCCAGCGCGTTCCACGTGCCGCCCACGCCCTGGCCCTTGGTGTCACCGGGCTTGTTGTCGCCCGCGAAGCGGTAGACCGGCCAGCCCGCCAGCGTCAGCTGCTTGGTGCCGTCGGCGCGGGTGACCGAGCCCAGCTTGCCGGCCTCGATACCGGTGGTGGCCGCGGCGTCGTCCGCGGGCACCGCGGGCCACTTGGTGGCGCAGTCGTCGTTGCAGTTGGACTTGGCCGGCTTGGGGGTGTCCTCGTCGAACCGGTAGAGCGTCCAGCCCTTGCTGTCGGTGACGAACTTGCCCAGCTTGGCGTCCTCCTTGACCGCCAGCTGCTTCGCCGGACCGGTGCGCTCGGCCTCGCCGCCCGCCCCGGCACCGGTGTCACCGCCCGCCTCGTAGCCGCTGCCGGCACCGGCCGCGGCCCCCGCGCCCGCCGACGCGGAGGCCCCCGCACCCACGGTCTGGCTGCCACCCGCCGGCTGCACATTGGCGCTGCCCGCGCTGTTGTCCTTGCTGCTGCCGCAAGCCGCCGTCAGCAGAACCATCGCTACCGACACCCCGGCGAATGCGATGTGACGCCGCTTCTCCATGACCATTCCTCTGCAATCTCGATCGGTCCGGCGGTGATTGCGCCGACGCCATGTCCATACGGAGCCCGTGCGGACCGGCGTTCAGCGGCTCGCGAATTTGTCACCGGACGCACAATTCGCCGGATCGCTGAGCGCACAGCAGTCGACGGCCGTTTCTCACGGCCGTCGCGGTGGTGGTGCGGCTGGATCGTCCCCTCGCTACTCCTCGATGCGCAGCGCCAGGGCGGGGCAGCGGCGGACCGCGCGGACCGCCTGCGCCCGCAGCTGCCGGGGCACGTCCATCTTGGCCGAGGCCGGATAGCCGTCGATCCCGAGCGTCAGCACCTCGGGCGGCAGGATGTCCGCGCACAGCCCGTGGCCCTGGCACAGCGACCAGTCCACCAGGAGCTTCTCCATCGGCCCCCGTTGGCGGCGCTCGTCGCGCGCCGCGGGGTTCAGCGGGGCGGGCGGCAGGGCCGGCGGCAGCGCGTTCTCCGGCAGCGGCAGCACCCCCATCGTGGGCCGTCCGCAGCCGGCGCCGAGCGCATGCGCCTCGAACTCCTCGGGGAACGCGTCCAGCGCGGTGGTCACGAAACCGGCGGTGCCATCGGGATGGCTGCAGGCCCCGCGCCCCTTCACCGAGTTGACGTAGGCGCGCACATTGTCGATCGCGGACTGGCCACCGCCGCGCTCCACCTGGCCGATGGCGTCCGCGAGCGCGGGCAGCCCGATGAAGCAGGGCCCGCACTGACCGGCCGTCTCGGCGGCCAGCCAGCGCGCGATCCGCGCGGTCTCGCCGAGCGGGCAGGTGTTCTCGGGGATGGGCAGCACCGCCCCGGCGCCCAGCCGGGCGCCGTACTTCTTCATGGACTCCCGGGAGATGGTGGCGGCGTTGATGCTCTTGGGGTCCAGCCACTTGCCGTGGTAGCCGCCCACCAGCACCGCCTGGCCGGGGGTGAGGCCGCACAGCTCCAGGATGTAGGTCAGCGGCACCCCGGTGGGCGTCTCCATCACGTACTTGCCACCGACCGTCAGCAGCGTGGTGCCCGGCTCGGTGGGCAGCCCCACCGAGCGGTACGGCAGGGCGCCCATCCGCGCGGCGACCGCGAGCTGGGCGAAGGTCTCGGTGTTGGACAGCAGGGTGGGCAGCCCGCCGAGACCGCTGTCGCTGGTCCTGATCTTCCGGCCGTTGGGGATGGCCGGGGCGCCGCTGATGCCGTTGATGACCGCGCCGCCCTCACCGGCGACGAACCGGTCGTCGGTGACGTTCACCGAGACCGGGACGCCACTGGGGCCGCGCTCGGCGATCGCGGCGGCCACCGACTCCTCGACATCCTTGCGGTGCACCGCGATGGCCACCTCCTCGGCGCCGAGCGCCTCGGCGGCCAGCACGGCGCCGTCGATCACCAGATGCGGGGTGTGCAGCAGCAGTGCGGTGTCCTTGAGGCAACTGGGCTCGCCCTCGCTGCCGTTGACCACCACGGCGCAGCGGCCCTCGCGCCGGCCGGCCGACTCCACGACGGCCTGGACCTTCTTGGCGAAGGGGAAACCGGCGCCGCCGCGCCCGCGCAGATCGATGTTCTCCGCGAGCGCCACGAGCTCGTCCGCCCGGAGGGCGGGCATGGTGCCGTGGACGGTCAGATGGCCGACCCGGTCGAGCCGGTACACCTCGTCGAGCCCGGCCAGCAGCCGGGGCGGATCGACACAGGCGAGCCTGGGTTTGGTCGTGATCACCGGTCCCACCCGCGAGAGGCCCCGAGCGGCTGACTGTCACGCCGTCCGGGCTCGGCCGAACGGGGGCGCGGCACGGTGGGATCGCCCCGCCGGGTCCGGCCCTCCTGCATGCTGCGGGCGGGCGGGTTCCTGACCTCGATGCCGTCCGCCCGGTCGATGTCCTGGCGCCGCCGCTGGACCAGCCGCAGCCACAGCGCGATGGCCACACCGGCCAGCGCCGCGATGTAGCCGTAGGTCGCCCAGATCTTGGCGGCGCGTCCCGCCTTCAGACCGTGGATCAGCGCGGCGCACCACGCGGGGTAGGCGCCCACGTGCAGCGCCCGCCACCAGCGGTACCGCCACCGGGAGTTGCCCCTCGAGGCGAACGAGCTGCGGGCCGCACCGGTCACCGCGGCGATCACGAACAGATAGCCGGCGATGGTGCCGAGCCCGATCAGCACCGGCTGATTTGCGTCAGCGAACGGTATCGCGATGGACGCGGCGTTGGTGTGGCTCTCCGCGACCTTGACCCAGATGTGAACGGCCAGGAAGAGCAGTCCGGCCACCGCGGCCGCCCGGTGGATGGCCTGGGCCAGCAGCCGCTGTTTGGTGTGCAGGATCATCTGGTCGGTCGCGGCGAGCCCCCACAGCACCGCCGAGGTGAGACAGACCAGCGCGAGCACACCCGCGCCGAAGTCGAGGAACACGAACATCTTGGAGAACGCGCCGGCGCTCCATGTCACGTACAGAGACAGTGCGATGGTGCCGGCGATGGCATAGATCCGGATACTGCGTGGCCATCCCAGCCCGGATGGATCATGCTGCTGGGTCCGGCGAGCGGCTCGTCGTCCGCCACGAGCTCGGCGTCCCCCGTGACGCCCCTGCGAGGAGGGGATCGGCGTTTGGGACATGGACATTGGAGCCTCCCGATCGCGCGGATTCGCGCGGGTGACGAGATACGTCAAAGTCGTCTTGGGGGCAGCAGCTTCTCGGAAGTACACGTGATCTCCATAAGATTTGTCGTAACGTGACAACTTCTCGTGGACGAACCGTGCCCACACCGTCCCCGGCTGATCCACTGTCATCTCAATGGCAAAGAACCGGCAAAGTGTCGGGACCGGGAGGGGGCGGGGTCCTCTATGACGTAGCGGAGGACCCTCGACTCCCTGACCGGTACTGGACGAACCGGTGACGGAGGCAACCTCCACGGACCTGACCGACCCCCCAACGGCCAGGTCTCCCCCCGGCAAGAACGAGGTAATGATGGGCGAACTCGTGAACCGCATCTGGTCCCGCCCCCGTGGCGAGTGGACCCGCGTTCTGCGCAATGAACTCCCGTCCCTGGCCGACGAGGTGGTTGAGAACCTTCGGCACAGAATTCCGGGATTCGCCGAACTCCTGGAGGACTCTGAGCGAGACAAGGTCCGATGGGGAGTCGAGCAGGCTCTCCTGACCGCACTCGGCCACCGCAGGGCGGGTGAGGACGGCGCGGGCGAGCAGGCCGCCGCCTCCGGTGAGGAGGCACTGGCCGAGGTGCCGCCCGAGCGGGCCCGGCGCGATCTGTTCGAGGCCCTCATCGGCGAGGTGGCGGTCTCCGAGCGCACCCTGGTGGAGCTCTCCCGGGCCGCCCGCTGGCCGCTTCCCGAGACGGTGCAGGCCATCGCCCTGCCCACCCCGGGCGAGGCCCCGCAACTGGCCGCCGTGCTGGGCGACACCCTCATCGGCGCGGTCGGCGACGAACTGTGCCTGCTGATCCCCGACCCGGACGCGGACCCGGGACCCACCGCGGACACCGGCACCACCGCCGCTCAGGAGGGCGAGAAGGACCCGGAGCGGGAAACCACCCCGGCCGAGCCCGGCACCCGGGCGGCGCTGGAGACCGCGCTGCGCGGCCGTACCGCGGCCGTGGGCCATGTGGTTCCGCTCAACGACGCGGCCTCCTCGGTGCGTTGGGCGCGGCGCCTGCTGACCCTGACGCCCGCCCGCTCCGGCCCCGAGGCCCGGGTGCTCTTCGTCGACGACCATCTCTCGATGCTGCTGCTCCTGCAGGACGAGTCACTGGTGCGGGCGCTGGCCGCCCGGTGGCTCAAGCCGCTGGTCGGGCTGACCCCCCGGCAGAGCGAGCGCCTGCAGATGACGCTGCTGGCCTGGCTGGAGGGCGGTGGCGCGCCCGAGGCGGCCAAGGCCCTCAAGGTGCATCCGCAGACCGTGCGGTACCGGCTGCGCCAGATCGAGAAGCTCTTCGGGCCCGGCCTCCGGGACCCCCGAATACGCTTCGAGCTGGAGATGGCGCTGCGCGGCCGCAGGCTGATGGCGCAGATGGACCGGATACGGCGCCACGCGTCCCGGGTGAGCCGCCGGGCCCGTACCGGCGCGCCCCCCGGCGTCCGGCCGCTGGGCATCGCCAGGGAGGCGCGCGTCAACGGACTCTGACCGGGACTGTCGCCGGCAGAAGGCGAACCGCCGGCCGCGCTCACGCGGTCGGCGGTTTTCGCTGCCCCGGCGGCTCCGGGAGCCCGCCGGGATCGCCGGAGCGGGGTGGTTCAGCCCCTCGCCCCGGCGGGCGCCGCCGTACGCGGGGCCGTGCGCATCGCGGCGTTCAGGCCGAGGAGTTCGCGGTAGGCGTGGGAGCAGAAGGCGCATTCGGCGAGATGGCGCGCGAGCGCCCGGCCGCGTACCCCGCCGCGGCGCACCGAGGCGCCGATCTGGCCGCTGTAGTGCCGGCACCGGTCGTCGCGCGCCGACTCCAGATGGGCCCGCAGATACGACTCCCGCAGCCCTTCCCGGGCCCGGAAGGCCAGCGAGGTCACCCCGCTGGGGGAGATGCCCAGGACCATGGCCACCCGGTGCGGGGACTCCTCCTCCACGAGGGTCAGCCACAGCACGGTCTGCCAGCGCTCGGGGAGCCCCCGGAAGCTGCGGATGAGCAACCGGCGGTCCTCCCGGGCCACCAGGTGCTGCTGGGGGTCGGCCGTGGACGCGTGCTGCCGCCAGGACTCGAAGTCGGCGGTGAGCAGCACCCGGCGCTCCCCGGCGCTCCACTCCATCGCCGTATGCCGCACCACGGTGAGCAGATACGGCCGCCAGGGGCCCCGCGGACCGCCTCCGGCGCGAACGGCCTGGAAGGTGCGGAAGAACGCCTCGGAGGCCAGGTCCTCGGCGTCATGGGGGTCACGGCAGCAGGTCCGGGCGTAGTGAAGGGTCGCCGGGTGGTGGCGGCGGTAGAGCAGGTCGGCCGCAGCCGGACTGCTGCTGCCCGACCGGTAGCCCTCCGCCAACCGCCGGGTGAGCTCCTGGTCCGAGGGGGGACGGACCGGTCGGTCGGTATGTTCCGGTCCCGGGAACCCCTCGGTGTCCGGATGCTCCGCCGCCGGAGGGTCGGTGGCCGCGTCGTCGTCCGCGGTCTGGTGTAAGTGCTCGGTGACAGCGCGGCGCGCGCCGGCCTTCCGGCCGACGCGCGCCTGGTGAGTGTGTTCCATCAGCCGCACTGCTTGCCGCTGTTGATGCAGTCCACCGCCTCGTTCATCAGGTCCTCCGACATCACGTTGATGAAGTCGTCGTGGTCCGTGATGGGCTTGTGCAACTGCTCGGGGAAGCCGTCCACGGCGAACGGGGTGTTGGCCGGCACGTCGTAGGTGATGGTGTTCACGAGCTGGGGGATGGCCTTGAAGCCGTTGGGGCAGGAGCCGTCCTCGCCTGCGAAGGCCACGTGGTCACGGTGGTTGGCGCTGTCGATGTTCTGGCCGTCCCAGCAGCTCTGGAAGTCGAAGGTCCGGGTGACCGAGCTGCCCTCGGGGCAGAGCGGGTACTTGTCGGTCAGCTGACGGTCCTCGAAGCCGGTGCAGCTCCAGGAGGCGTTGGCGTTCTTGTCGCCGTTGGTGAACGCCTTGGCGTCACCGGTGATGATGCGCAGGAACTTCGGCATGGCCGTGACCTTGCTCTGCGCGTTGCCCTTGAACTCGATCTTGGAGCTCTTGGGGGTCAGGATCGTGCCGACGTTGCCCTCCTGGCCGCCGCCGAGCTGGTCGGCGTCCGCCTCGTCCTTGCCGTCCTGGGCGCGGACCACGGGCCAGTAGTAGGTCGACTTGTCGTCCTGGTTCGCGCAGGAGGTGCCACCCTGCTCGAAGGTCTGGTTGTTGGCGAAGGCGTCGTTCTTGTCGCTGCCCACGTAGTCGTGCATGTGGTGGGCGCCGTTGCCGACACCGGGCGCGACGATGACGTTGTCACTGTTGCGCAGCTCGGGGTCGCCGACGCCGCACTCCGAGGAGAAGGTGCCGGTGGAGCCGTTCCCCTGGGCCTGCGGCGGCTGCTTGACGTTCGGCTGCACCTTGGTGATGTCGACGAAGTCGTCCTGCGACGGGCCGTTGCCCGCCTGGCCGCCGGCGTTGCCGGGCACCTCGTTGGCGCCCTCGCCGCCCTGCTGGTCGCCGCCTTGCTGCTGACCACCTTGCTGGTCGCCGCCTTGCTGCTGACCACCTTGCTGGTCGCCGCCCTGCTGCTGACCGCCCTGCTGGTCGCCGCCCTGTTGCTGACCGCCCTGCTGCTGACCGTTCTGGTTGCCGGCCTGGGTGGCGACCTCCTGCCACTTGCAGTCGGCCATGCCCTGCAGCTGGGAGTTGTCGCCGCCCATGGCCGAGCCGATGTTGTTCAGCGTCTGGGAGCGGTCGTCGTTGAGCTTCGAGAGCACGGCGTCGTTCGAACCCTGCTGCTGGTTCATCTGCTGGTACGCCTTGGCCACCTGGTTGTCCAGCTCGGCCAGGTTCTTGTCGACCTCGGGCTGGGCCTTCGACGGCACGTCACTCAGCTGCTGCCCCACATCGGGGCACTGGATCGTCCCCGCCTTCGCGGCCACGGTGTTGTTCTGGCCGGAGCCGCTCTTGTCGCCGTGGGCGGACGCGTTGGCGGCGATGATCGCGGCCCCGCCGCCGCCGAGCGCCAGCGCGGCGACGATGGCGACGGTCTTGTTCGTGAACCGCCCGCGTTTGTGGGTCTGTTGCCTCATAAGATCACTTCACTTAGTCGTTAGAGGGCGTCGAAGTCGACAAGCCCGGTGTCCTCGAGGACCGTGATGTGGTCGAGAACGATGGCATTGGCCCTGGTGGCCAGAGATCTGACCATGGAGTTGCGGCTCTCGGCTCGCACTTGCGCCACAAGGTTGAACACCTTGCCGTGAGCGGCGCGCAACCGGTTTGCGAACACCCGCTCGAACTCGGCGCTGCTGCCGGCGTTGGTCATCTCGTTCAGCCAGCCCTGCTGCTGTGCGTTGGGCTGGCTGGGCAGCTGGATTCCGAGAGCCCGGCCGACCTCTTCGGAGCGGCGGTCGAGTTCGGTGTGTCCCTCGATGAGATGCTCACCGGCGGTCTTCACGGCGTCCCGACCGCCGCGCTCCTGGGCAAGGCGCCCGGCGGGGAGCTCCCACGTTCCGGCGAGCCTGACTTTGCGGACAAAGTCCCGGTCAGTGGCCGTGAGCGGCCCGTACTGGGTGCTGACCGTCCCACCGCCGTCGTCCGTGACGCCATTGCGCGGCTGGGCCACGCTGCTCTCACCGAACAACGACACCGGAATGAGGATCGCCGCCAGGGTGACGGCGAGCGCCCCGATGATGAGACCGGTGCCGATGGTACGGCTGGAGGCGATGGATCTGGTGAGGTTTGCTGATGGCACAGCGCCCTCCTTGGTTCGGAGTGACACCGGACGCTAGTACCTCGTGTGGCTCGGTCGTGGAGACCTCATCACTAGTGAATAAAGCCGGGACAGAGATCATTACCTGCTGGTACCCTGCGCGGCCGCCCTCCGGAGGGCGCTCACAAAGATTTTTCCCACCCGGTTGAGCAACTCGCCGGGCCCGTACGTACGGCAGGGAGAACCCGGTGCACGGCCGCGCCCGAGCGGCCCGGCCGCACACCGTCCCGACGACCCGGAGGCGCCCCGCCGTGGATGCGACAGCGCGGAAGACCACGCCCACCAGGCCCCGTCATCTGCTCAGAGCCGAGGCCGGATGCGGCGACTGCCGGTACTGCCCCAGTTTGCCGTCGAGGACCCGGGCATCGGGGTGGTTCAGCTCCTGGAGAATCTCCAGGGCCCGCCGCCAGTCGGTGAGGGCGGCGGCCACATCGCCCTGGGCCAACCGGGTGTCCCCCTGGTGGTGCAGGGTGTCGGCCTCCAGGTACCGGTCGCTGATCTCGCGGTAGATGGCGAGCGCCCGGCCGTAGGAGGTGAGGGCGTGCTCGTACCGTCCGAGGTGGTGGTACGCGTACCCCAGGCTGTCCAGCGCGGCGGCCTCGCCGGACGCGTCGCCGATCCGCCGGTGCAGTTCGACGGCCTCCCGGCAGCGGGCCAGGGCGTGCTCGTACTCACCGAGCAGGATGTGGGTCCAGCCGATCTCGTTGAGCACGCTGGCCCGTCCGCTGATGTGGTCCAGGGCGACATAGTGGCCGAGCGCGGGCCGGTAGTGGTCCAGCGCCTCCTGGTAGCGGCCCTGACAGTTGGCCAGGAAGGCCAGGGCCCGCAGGGTGCGGGACTGCCCGCCCCGCTCGCCGAGCTCCGTGAACAGCTCCAGCGCCCGCTCCAGATGGCCGTACGCCTCCTCGTACCGGCCCAGCCGCCCCTCGGCGAAGCCCAGGGTGCGGTGGCTGTGCGCCTGACCGAGCCGATCGGACAGGGCCCGGGCCGCCCCCAGCGCGGTGCGCTGGACGGCGGTCTGCTCCTGCCAGTGGCCGCGCCGGTCCAGGAAGAGCTCCAGCGTCACGGCCAACTGCCAGGCGTGGGCCGGGAAGCCGTGGTCCCGTGCGTGCTCGACGACCGACAGCAGTACGCGGCGCTCGGCCGAGAGCCATGCCTCGGCGCGGTCCTGGCCGCCGAGGTGCTCGGGCGCCGCGTCGGGCCTGGCCGGGGACACGGGCAGCGGTTCGGTCCGGTGCGGGGCGAGCCGCGTGGCGGCGGTGCGCGCGGTGTGAAGATAGTGGTCGAACATCCGGTGCCGGGCGTCCTGGCGGATCTCCTCCGCCTCATGGTCCTGGACCAGCTCCATGGCGTAGGCCCGCAGCAGATCGTGGAAGGTGTAGCGGCCCGGGTCGTGCTCCACCAGCAGATGGGCGCGGGTGAGCGCGGCCAGCAGGGCCCGGGTGACCCGGAGCGGCAGCCCGGCCAGGCTCGCCGCCGCCGCGGTGGAGATCTCGGGCCCCGGATGCAGGGCGAGCAGCCGGAACAGCCGGGCGGCCTCCGGCTCCAGCGCCCGGCAGGACCAGGAGAAGACGCTCCGCGCGTCGGTGCTCGGATCGGCGCCCGCGAACGCGTCGAGGTTGCCGTGGCTCTCGCGCAACTCCGCGGCGACAGAAGAAAGGGGAAAGGAGGGACGGGTCGCGGCGCGGGCGGCCACCACCGCCAGCGCGAGCGGCAGCCGCCCGCAGAGCCGGATGATGGTCGCCACCGCCTGCGGCTCCGCGGCGACCCGGTCCGTGCCCAGCCGCCGGACCAGTGCCTCATGGGACTCGGCCGGGGACAGCGGCCCCAGAGTAAGAGGACGGGCCCCCTCGCTCGCTATCAGACCGTGCAGTTGATTGCGGCTGGTGACGATGGTCAGACAGCCGGGGGAGCCGGGCAGCAGCGGCCGTACGTGCTGGGAGTCCACCACATTGTCCAGCAGGACCAGCATCCGCCGCCCCGCCAGCAGACTGCGGTACAGCGCGGTCTTGGCGTCCAGGCCGGTGGGCACCCGGTTCGGCGGAATCCCCAGCGCGTGGAGGAATCCGCGCAGCGCCTCGTTCGGCGACATCATCGAACCGGTCGGATCGAAGCCGCGCAGATTGGCGTAGAGCTGCCCGTCCGGGAAGCGGTGGGCGATCCGGTGCGCCCAGTGCACGGCCAGCGCGGTCTTGCCGATCCCGGCCATCCCGTCGATCGCGCTGATCACCAGCGGGGCCGGTGAGGCGATCCCGGCGCCCTCGGGCAGCAGGGCGTGGATACCGGCGAGTTCGCTGTGGCGTCCGCTGAACGCGGGCAGATCGGGCGGGAGTTGAGCCGGGCGGACCGCCGGGGCGGGCGGCGTCGCCGGAGGGGTGGGCTGGACCGGCTCGGCGGGGGCCGGGGTGGACCGGGGCACCACCTCGCGGTGGGCGGCGCGCAACTCCGGGCCGGGTGTCACGCCGAGCTGGTCCGCCAGCCGGTTCCGCGCCGTGGAGAAGACCTCCAGCGCCTCGGCCCGCCGCCCGGTGGTGGCGAGCACCCGGATCAGCTGGGCCTGAAGGGTCTCGTCCAGCGCGTGGTGGGCGGCGAACTGCTGGAGCACGGTGGGCAGCTGCTCCGGGACCTCGGAGGCCAGCGCCGTGGTGGCGGCCTCCTTGGCGATGGCCAGAAGTTCACGGTCGACACCGGAGAAGACGGGATGGGCCTGGATGTCGGAGGGGACTCCGGTGGCGGTCGGCCCCTGCCACAGGGCGAGCGCCTGGGTGAAGAGCTCGGCCGCCCGCTCCGGCTCCCCCTCGGCGGCGGTGTGCCGGGCCGATTCGCTCAGGCGCCGGAAGCGCAGCAGATCCAGCGTGTCCGCGTCGGCGTTCAGCCGGTAGCCGCCGGAGCTGCGCACCAGCCGGCTGCCCTCCGCCCGCGCCGCCAGGCCCGGTTCCAGCAGCCGGCGCACCGAACCCACATGGCGGTGCACCACATTCACCGCGGTGCTCGGCGGATCCTGTGCCCAGAGGACGTCGACGATCTCGCTGAGCGCCACCGGCTGCCCCGCCCGCACCAGCAACAGCGCCAGCAGCGCTCGCTGTTTGGGCGGGCCCAGCTCCAGTTCGGCGTCCTGCCGCCACGCCCTGACCGGGCCTAACACCGTAAATCGCACAACTAGGGATCTTAGTCGAGCCCGTTTCGGGCACCGTGCTCTTCCGGCCGCGCTGTAGCGTCAGACATTCGTCACTCAATCGGCGTACCCCTTCTCTTACGCTCCCGCCATCAACACATTCGCCTCGGGGGGAACGGGACGATGGACATCAACGCGGCGGCCGTCATGACCGACGCCGACACTTTCTTGACGACGCTCTACCGGCGCCACGGCTCGGCGCTGCTCCGATTAGCGGCCCGGTTACTGGGCGGGGACTGGCACCGGGCCCAGGACATCCTGCAGGAGGTGGCGATCCGGGCCTGGCAGCGGCCCATGGACGTCGGCCCCATGGACGCCACCGCCCGCCACCGGCTGTTCACGGTGGTCGGCGATCTGGTCGGCGATCTGGTCGGCGACACCCACCAGGACCAGGTGGAGGCGCGGATGGAGACGGCCGGCGAGGCGGACATGGCGCTGCCGGCCGCGCCGGACCCGGTCGATCAGACGCTCACCGCCCGGGTGGTGTGGGACGCCCTGGCGGACCTGGCGCCCCCGCAGCGGGAGGTGCTGCTGCATCTGCACTATCTGGACCGCAGCGTGAGCCAGGCGGCCCGGGCGCTCGGGGTGCCTCCCGGAACCGTCAAGTCGCGGACGTACCACGCGACTCGGGCGCTGCGGACGGCCCTGCGGGCGCGGGGGATCACCGACTGCTGACTGCCTCCGGCCACCCGCCGACTGTTTTCTGATCGAATGATCGCTACTATGGCGGTGTTTCGATAAGAAGACGAAAGCCGATCGCGTCGGAGGTGGGGAACATGCGGGAGCCGGCGCGGAAGCGGCAGGCACGGATCGCGGCCCTCGTGGAGGCCAGGGGCAGCGCCCGGATCACCGATCTCGCGGATGAGCTGGGGGTGTCCGTCGTCACCGTGCGGCGGGACGTGGAGGAGCTGGCCCAGCGCGGGGAGCTGCGCCGCGGCCACGGGGTGGCGCGCTCGCTGCGGCCTATGCCTACGGAGTCCACCGCCACCGGCGACACCATCGGCATGGTGGTCCCGGAGCGCAACACCTACCTCACCGAGGCCGTCCAGGCGGCGCGCGAGGCCGCCGAGAAGGCCGGTCTGCGGCTCGCGCTGCACATCGCCGCGGACGAGCGCGGGACCGAGCGCGCGGTCCGCCAGGCGCTGGACGCGGGCGCGCGGGGACTGCTGCTCGCCCCGCGCTGGCGCACCGAGGTCGAGGCGCGGGCGGACCACGCCTGGCTCGCCGCCCTGGAGGTCCCCGTGGTGCTGGTGGAGCGCCGGCCCCACCGGGGCAGCGCGATCTACGGGCTGGACTGTGTGCGCTCGGACCACGCCTACGGGGTGCATCTGGCGCTGGAGCACCTGATCTCGCTGGGGCACCGGCGGATCGTGCTGGCGGCGCGCGACGACAGCCCCACCGCACGGGTGATCCGGTCGGAGTTCGCCGCGCAGACCGCGGCCCGCGGCATCAGCGAGGGCTGCCCGGTGATGCTCAGCTCGCGCACCGCGGGGCCCGATCCCCGCCCGCGCGAGGAGCGGGAGGCCGACCTGGCCGCCGCGGTGCGCCGCGCCGGGGCCACCGCCGCGCTGATCCACGGCGACATGGACGCGCTGGTGCTGGTCCAGCGGCTGCGCGAGGCGGGCATCGAGGTGCCGCGCGACTGCTCGGTGGTGGCCTACAACGATGTGGTCGCCGACATGGGGCAGATCGCGCTGACGGCCGTGGCCCCGCCCAAGGGGGAGGTCGGCCAGGCGGCGCTGGAGCTGCTGACCCGTCAGCTGGAGCGGACCCGGGCCGGGCGGTGGGCCGGCGCCGCCCGCCATCTGGAGCTGCTGCCGGACCTGGTGGTCCGGGATTCCACCGCCCCGCTCCGCTGAGCGTTTGACCGCTTTAGTTTCTACTGTTCGATGTATTGACGGAATTTCAGTCAAGCGCTCAGGATTCCCTCTGACTCCACCGTTGAATCAGGGGAGGGTCCATGCCTGGTCATAGACGCCCAGGACGCCCGATGCCCGGACACCGGGCTACGGCGGGCACCACCGCACTGCTCACGCTGCTCGTCCTCGTCCTGGCGGGCTGCTCCACAAGCCGCGGGTCCGACACCGTCGGTGACGGCCCCGTGCGCCTCACCTTCTGGTCGGCGCTGCGCGGCAGTCAGGAGGTCGTCGACGAGTTCAACCGCACCCACACCGACATCAAGGTGGACTTCCAGCAGGTCCCCTCCGGCGAGCAGGGCGGCTGGGCCAAGCTCAGCAACGCCGCCCGCGCGGGCAACGCCCCCGATGTCGCCACCGTCGAATACCCCCAGCTGCCCAGTTTCACCATCGACGGCGTGCCCCGGGACATCACCAAGCTGCTGCCCGACTCGGTGCGCCGCGAGATCCTGCCGCAGGCGCTGGACCTCACCACCTTCGACGGACGCACCTACGCCGTACCGGTGGACATCGAGCCGATGGTCTTCCTGTACCGCAAGGACATCTTCACCAAGAACCACATCCCGGTCCCCAAGACCTGGGCGGAGTTCGAGAGTTCGGCCCGCAAGCTCAAGAAGGCCCAGCCCCGCTCCCGTATCGCCAGCCTCTTCACCACCGGCGGCACCCTCTACATGGCCGGATACGCCTGGCAGGCCGGGGCCCAGTGGTACCGGACCTCCAACGACACCTGGCGCGTCTCCATGGACGACGCCCCCACCCGCAAGGTCGCCGGCTACTGGCAGCGGCTGAAGGACGACGACCTGGTGCGCGTCGAACCCGGCTCCAGCCAGCAGTGGCGGGCCCATCTGCGCAGCGGTGAGACGGCCGGCTATCTGGCGGGCGCCTGGGCCGCGGGCTCCATGATGGCGTCCACCCCCGATGGCAAGGGCAAATGGGCCATCGCGCCGATGCCGCAGTGGGACCCGGCGAAACCCAAGGTGAGCACGCAGGGCGGCTCGACCTTCATGGTCACCAAGGACAGCCGGCACCCCAAGGAGGCCATGGAGTTCATCTCCTGGATGGTGACCAGCCCCGACGCCCTGCGCGCCAAGCTCGCCAGCGGTGTCAGCAGCGCCTTCCCGTCCGTGCCCGGCCTGGTCCCGGTCGCCCGCAAGGAGATGGACACCAGCTACTACTCCGGACAGGACATCTTCGGCCTCTTCCGGAAGCAGGCCGAGATGATCACCTCCACCTGGAAGTGGGGGCCGCGGATGGTCTCGACCACCACCTCCGGCGACGACGGGCTCGCCCGGGCCGGAGCGGGCAGCGGCACCGTCCTGGAGGCGCTGCGCGAAGCCCAGAGCAGAACCATGCCCGACCTGAAGAGCCTCGGCCTGTCGGTCACCACCGACTGAGCCCGCCCCGCCACCTCACACCGCACCGTCAAAGCCGCACTCACCACGCCTGAGCCGAGGTACCCCGTGAGCACAGTCACGTCCTCAAGACGGACGGCGCCGCCACAGGCGGCCGCCGCCGACCCGCCCCGCAGAACCGGACGGCGCCAGCAGCGGATCGCCGCCACCGTCCTGCTGACCCCCTTCACGGCGCTGCTCATCGCCGTGTTCCTCGTCCCCGTCGGCTACGCCATCTACCTGAGCCTCTTCGGCGAGGACCACAGCGGGCTCGGCTTCGGCGGCGGGGAGACCGTCTTCACCGGACTGCGCAGCTATCTCGCGGTGCTGCAGGACCCCAGCTTCCTCTCCGGGTTCGGCACCATCGCCCTCTACTGCGTGATCTTCGTTCCCACCGTGGTCGTCAGCGCCCTCGCGCTCGCCCTGCTGCTCGACTCGGGGCTGATCCGGCTGCGGCGGACCTCGCAGATGCTGCTCTACCTGCCGCACGCCGTCCCCGGCATCATCGCGGCCGTCATCTGGCTGTACCTGTACACCCCGGGGCTCAGCCCGGTCATCAAGCTCTTCGCCCAGGCCGACATCACCATCGACTTCCTCGGCCTGCACACCGTGCTGCCGTCGATCGTCAACATCGCCCTGTGGAGCGGCCTCGGCTACAACATGATCATCTTCTACGCCGCGCTCCAGGCGCTGCCGCGCGAGGTGATCGAGGCGGCGACCATCGACGGCGCCGGCGGCATCCGCACCGCGCTCCAGGTCAAGGTGCCCATCATCCGGGGCTCCGTGGTGATGGTGTGCATGTTCTCCCTGATCGGCGCGCTCCAGCTGTTCACCGAGCCCATGCTGATGAACCAGGCCACCCCGATGGTCAACTCCCGCTTCACCATCAACATGTACATCTACGACGCGGCCTTCCGCCGCAACAACTACGGACTCGCCTCCGCGGCCTCCGTCATCCTCCTGATCGTCACCTGCGTCCTGTCGTACGCCGTGACGCGCTGGTCGGGCCGCCGGGAACGGAGAGCGTGATGACCACGACCACACCCACCACCCCCGTGAGCCCCACCCGGGGACCGTCCAGGCCGCTCGGCAAGCCCTTCGGCGGCTCCAAACTGACCAGCCGCGGCATCGCCAACGCCGTGGTCCTGATCGCCGCCCTCTACACCATGCTGCCCGCGCTGTGGCTGGTGCTGGCGTCCACCAAGAACGCCAACGCCCTCTTCGGCAGCGACATCCTCTCCCTCGGCGACTTCTCCTTCGCGAGCAACCTCTCCGACCTGTTCTCCATGGACGGCGGGCTCTACGGCGAGTGGTACGTCAACAGCCTGCTGTACGCGGTCGTCGGCGCCCTGGTCGGCTCGCTCATCAGCGTCGCCGCGGGCTACGCCTTCGACAAGTACGAGTTCCGGCACAAGGAGAAGTTCTTCGGGCTCGTCCTCACCGGCGTCATGGTGCCGCCGACCGTGCTGGCCCTTCCGCTCTATCTGGTGGCCTCCGAGATCGGGATGGTCAACACCTTCTGGGCGGTCTTCATCCCGGTGCTCTTCAACCCCTTCGGCGTCTACCTCGCCCGCCTGCTCAGCAGCGGCTATGTGCCCAACGAGGTGCTGGAGGCGTCCCGGGTCGACGGCGCGGGCGAGCTCCAGACCTATGTGCGGGTCAGCCTGCGGATGCTCGGGCCCGGGTTCGTGACCGTCTTCCTCTTTCAGCTCACGGCCATCTGGAACAACTTCTTCCTTCCCATGGTGATGCTCTCCGACCAGCACCTGTATCCGCTCAGCCTCGGCCTCTACACCTGGAACAGCGCCGCCACCGTCTCGCCCGAGTACTACCCCCTCGTGGTCATCGGCTCACTGCTCGCCGTCGTGCCGCTGATCGTGGCGTTCGTCCTGTTGCAGCGCTACTGGAAGTCCGGACTGACCGCAGGGAGCGTCAAGTGACCGCAACCCACCTCTCCGCCCGCCGCCGCCCCCGTGCGGCCCTGGCCATGGCCGAGCGGTCCGCCCGGCAGGTGCTCGGGCCCGTGGGCCTGGACCGGCTCACCGACCTCCTCGACCTCGACCCCGGACTCGTCCTCGACGACTTCACCACCCCGGCCGCCCGCCGCGCCCTCGCCGACACCGAACTGCTGGTCACCGGCTGGGGCTGCCCGCCCCTGGACCGCCGCACGCTCGACGCCGCGCCCCGGCTGCGCGCCGTGGTGCACACCGCGGGCACCGTGCGCCACCACATCACCGACGCCTGCTGGGAGCGCGGCATCGCGGTCTCCTCGGCGGCCGCGGCCAACGCGCTGCCCGTCGCCGAGTACACCGTCGCCATGATCCTGCTGTCCAACAAGCGCGTCCTGGACATCGCCCGGGACTACCGCGCCGAGCGGCGCACCATCGACTGGAACGAGCGCTATCCGGACGCGGGCAACTACCGCCGGACGGTGGGCATCCTCAGCGCCTCCGCCATCGGCCGCCGGGTGATCGAGCTGCTGCGCCCGTACGACCTGGACCTCCTGCTGTACGACCCGTATGTCACCGCTCAGGAGGCCGAGGAGCTCGGGGCGCGCCAGGTGCCGCTGCGGGAACTCTTCGCCGGCAGCGATGTCATCAGCGTCCACACCCCCCTGCTGCCCGCCACCGAGGGGCTGGTCAGCCGGGAGCTGCTGGCCGCCATGCCGGACGGCGCCACGCTCATCAACACCGCGCGCGGGGCGGTGGTGGACCAGGAGGCGCTGACCGAGGAGGTGGTGGCCGGGCGGATCCGCGCCGTCCTCGACGTCACCGTGCCGGAGCTGCTGCCCGCCGGCTCCCCGCTGTACGACTGCGACAACGCGCTCATCACCCCGCACATCGCCGGATCCAAGAGCGGTGAGCTGCGACGCCTGGCCGACCTCGCCATCGGCGAGATCGAGAACTACGTCACCGGCCGCCCCTTCGCCCACCCCGTACGACCGGAGATCCTCGACCGCTCGGCATAAGAGGGCGCGCGGCTCTCCGCGCGCCCTCTCACGTCCCGCGACCCCCAGGAGGCCCACCCCACCATGCCCGAGCTCCCCTTCCTCCTCCCCGCCGACGACCGCACCCTCAGCCCCCACACCGGCTACACCCGCGCCCACTGGGAGGCCGCCGCGGACGGCATGCTGCACGCCGCCCTCCGCTACGCCACCCCCGGCCAGGCCCTGATCGACCTGCCCGGCCCGCCGTCCAGGTCCGGGGTGCGCTCCGACGGGCTCGAAGGGTTCGCCCGCACCTTCCTCCTGGCCGCCTTCCGCGCCGCCGGAGCCTCGGGCAAGGACCAGCACGGCTTCCTGGAGCGCTACACCGCCGGGATCGCCCGCGGCACCCTCACCCCCGGGCGCCAGGACGCCGAGTCCTGGCCGGTGATCGGCCATCACGGGGCCCAGGGCCAGCCCATGGTGGAGTCCGCGTCCGTGGCCCTGGGCCTGCGGCTCACCGCGCCGTGGACCTGGGAGGCCCTGCCGTCCGACGCCCAGGACCGCACCGAGGAGTGGCTGCGCGGGGCGCTGCGCCACCAGCCCGCCCCCAACAACTGGTACCTCTTCCCCCTCACCGTCGCAGGTTTCCTCGAGGCCGTCGGACGCGGCGACGCCGAGACGGCCCGCGCCATCGAGCGGGGGCTCGGCCTGCTGGAGGGCTGGTACCAGGGCCAGGGCTGGTACTCCGACGGCGACGGGCGGTCGTTCGACCACTACAACGGCTGGGCGCTGCACATGTACCCGCTGCTCCACGCCCATCTCGCCGCCGACGGGGAGCTCCTGGACCGGCTCGGCCCCCGGCTGCGCACCTTCCTCGAAGGCTTCTCGCTGCTCTTCGACGCCGACGGCGCCCCCATCCACCACGGCCGCTCCCTCACCTACCGCTTCGCCGCCGGCGCCTCGGTGGCCCTCGGCGCCCTCACCGGCCACACCCCCCTCGCCCCCGGCGCCACCCGCCGCCTCCTCAGCGGAGCGCTGCGCCACTTCCTGGACCGCGGGGCGCTGACCGAGGACGGGGTGCTGAGCCTGGGCTGGTACGGGCCGCACGCCGCGACCCTCCAGCGCTACTCCGGGCCCGGCTCGCCCTACTGGGCCTCCAAGGGGTTCCTCGCCCTGCTGCTCCCGCCGGACCACCCGGTGTGGACCGCGACCGAGGAGGCCGCGCCCGCCGAGGGTCCTGACCGGGCGCTGGCGCTGCCCGCGGCCGGATTCCTCGTCCAGACCACGGGCCGGGACGGGCTGGTGCGGCTGCACAACCACGGCAGTTACAAGCTCCGCCCCTGGGAGGCCGAGCACGCGCCCGCCGACCCGCTCTACGCCCGGCTCGCCTACTCCACCCGCACCGGCCCCACCAGCGCGGAGAACACCCCCGACAACCACATCGCCCTCGAAGAGCGCGGCGTGCGCACCGCCCGGCTGCGCATCCACCCCCTGGCCGCGGGCCCCGACTGGCTCGCCTCCTCGCACACCCCCGCCTTCCCCGACGGCGGGCCCAAGGTGCCCTCGATCCGCATCGACAGCCTGACCCTCGTCCGCGGCCGCCTCGAAGTGCGCGTCCACCGCACCGTGGGCGTCCCCGCCGGGACCCGGATCCACCACAGCGGCTGGGCTGTCGCCCTGCCCCCGGGCACCCCCGCGGAGACCGAGGAGGGCGCCGAGATACGGCTGGACGGGGGAGAGGTGACCGGTCAGCTCCTCGGACTGCACGGCTGGGAGACCGCCACCGCGGTCCGGGCACCGCAGGGCACCGCGTACGGGCCGTGGGCCCTGGTCCCCGAACTCACCGGCACCGTCGGCGAGGACCCCTCCGGCACCCTCTTCGTCGCCCTGGCCTCGCTCACCGGGGAGCGCGACCCGGCCCCGCTCGCCGATCTCGCCACCGCCGAGGTGGACGGGCTCGCGGTCACCGTGCGGCCGGCGGACGGCGGAGCCTTCGTGGTGGACTTCGGCGCGGGCGACGCGCCCACCGTCACGGAGGTGGGGGCGTGACGCGGCTCGGCATCTGCTCGGTGACCCTGCGCCGGCTCGCCCCGGACCGGGTGATCGCCGCCGTGGCCGGAGCGGGCCTGGAGTGCGTGGAATGGGGCGGTGACGTCCATGTGCCGCCCGGCGACGAGGACACCGCCCGGCGGGTCCGCGACGCCACCGTGGACGCCGGGCTCGCCGTCGCCTCGTACGGCTCCTACTACCGTGCGGGGCACAGCGACCCGGAGGAGTTCGACGGGGTGCTCCGCTCCGCCGTGGCGCTCGGCGCACCGCGCATCCGGATCTGGGCGGGTGCCACGGGCACGGGGGAGACCCCGCCCGAGGGGCGCCGCGCGGTGGTTGAGGACACCCGGCGCGCCGCCGCGCTCGCCGCGGAAGCGGGGCTGGAACTCGCCTACGAGTTCCACCGCAACACCCTGACCGACGGCGCGGACCACACCCTCCGGCTGCTGGAGGAGGTGGACCGCGCCGACGTCGCCACCTACTGGCAGCCGCCCGTCGACATGCCCGACGCCGAGGCGCTGAAGGGGCTGGACGCGCTGGGGGACCGGATCGCCGCGGTGCACGCCTTCTCCTGGTGGCCCGGGACCACCCGGCTGCCGCTGACCGCCCGCGCCCCGCTGTGGCGCAGCGCCTTCGAGCGGCTGCTCGCGCACCGCGTCGCCGCGTCCGCCGACGGCCCGCCGCTGGATGTCCTGCTGGAGTTCGTACCGGACGACGACGAGCGGCTGCTGCCCCGGGAGGCGGCCACGCTGCGGGCACTCGCCGACGTATAGGGGGTCCGGCGGTACGCGTACGCCTTCGGCGAGCTGCTCCCTCCCCGCCCCTTCCCACGGCGTCGATATGCGGCAGCTGACGTAGCGACGTTTAGGGGAAGGGGTCACTGGGGGGCGCCGGAGGCGCCCCCGTAGGAGGTGCCCTCCTCGATGGAGCCGCCGAACTTCTCCCGGAACTCCTCCATGTTCTTCCGGGGCGAGGACGACAGCACCCAGCGGTTGCCGACCAGATAGACCCCGCCGTACATCTGCGCGGTCTCCAGCCAGTCGCGCTGGTTCTTGGCGGTGACGAAGTCGAGGAAGAGGAACTTTCCCTTGGAGTTCTTGCAGACGGCCTGGCGGTAGTCGTCCACCTTGGTGGTGAACTCGGGGTTGCAGCCGGCGGCCGAGGCGAGCTGCTCCACCCGCGCGGCCTTGGGCGTGGGAGTGGCGCTCGCACTCGGCCGGGCGGCGTTTCGTCCGGTCTCCGCCTTGGCGTCCGCCTTACCGTCCCCGCCGCCGCATCCCGCGATGGCGAGCAGCGCGCCCACGGCAGCCGCGACCGCCATCGGGCGCGGGCCGTGGCGGCGCGGGGCGCGGTCGGCGGTCCGGACCGGGTGCGGAGCGTCGGCGTCGGCGGCGGCGTCGTACATGAAAGGCCCTCTCGCATCGTCGGATCCGGGGTGCGGCTGCGTCCCTCGCGCGTACGGATACGGATGGAGGGCCCCGAGCGTTCACCGCCCTCGCGCCGTACCGCGCCGTACCGCGCCGGGCCGACGCGCGTACGGGGATGTCCCGACCCTTGACAGCCAGGTCGGATGCTGGATTACTGGACCGCGCCCGAACGGTAACCGAATGGTCGGTCGGCATCCGGAGGTGGTGGACGGCCCATGGTGGAATCGCTGAGCGCGGCTCCGCTCGACGACGCCGAGCGGATGAGCCCCGAGGAGCTGAGGGCGCTTCAGCTCACCCGGCTGCGCGCCACCTTGCGCCATGCGTACGACCACGTCGAGCTGTACCGCAAGAAGTTCCGCGAGGCCGGGGTCGGCCCCGAGGACTGCCGCACCCTGGAGGACCTGGCCCGGTTCCCCTTCACCACCAAGGCCGATCTGCGCGACAGCTACCCCTTCGGGATGTTCGCCGTCGAGCAGAGCGAGGTGCGGCGGCTCCACGCCTCCAGCGGCACCACCGGACGCCCCACCCTCGTCGGCTACACCGAGCACGACCTGGCGGTCTGGGCGGAGGTGATCGCCCGCTCGATCCGCGCGGCCGGCGGCCGCCCCGGCCACAAGGTGCACATCTCCTACGGCTACGGCCTGTTCACCGGCGGCCTCGGCGCCCACTACGGCGCCGAGCGGCTCGGCTGCACCGTCATCCCCGCCTCCGGGGGGATGACCGCCCGGCAGGTGCGGCTCATCCTGGACCTCAGGCCCGAGATCATCATGATCACGCCCTCCTATCTGCTGACGCTCCTGGACGAGTTCGAGCGGCAGGGCGTCGATCCCCGCTCCACCTCCCTCCAGGTCGGCATCTTCGGCGCCGAGCCCTGGACGGAGGAGATGCGCCGGGAGATAGAGGAGCGCATGGACATCCACGCGGTGGACATCTACGGGCTCTCGGAGGTGATCGGCCCGGGGGTGGCCCAGGAGTGCGTGGAGACCAAGGACGGGCTGCACGTCTGGGAGGACCACTTCTACCCCGAGATCGTGGATCCGCTCACCGATGAGGTGCTGCCCGGCGGCGAGGAGGGGGAGCTGACCCTCACCACCCTCACCAAGGAGGCGCTCCCCGTCATCCGCTACCGCACCCGGGATCTCACCCGGCTGCTGCCCGGCACCGCCCGCCCCGCCTTCCGGCGCATCCAGAAGATCACCGGCCGCTGTGACGACATGCTCATCGTGCGCGGGGTCAATGTCTTCCCCAGCCAGATCGAGGAGATCGTGCTGCGGGTCCCGTCGGTGGCCCCGCACTTCCAGCTCGAGCTGACCCGGCGCGGCCGGATGGACCATATGGCGGTGCGGATCGAGGCGCGCCCCGGGGTCGGCCCCGAGCGGCGCGCCGACGCCGCCACGGCGATCGCGCGGGGAGTCAAGGACGGGGTGGGGCTCACGGTCGAGGTGGAGGTCGTGGACCCGGAGACGCTGGAGCGCTCCGTGGGCAAGATCCGCCGGGTCAAGGACCTGCGGACGGAGGTTGAGCGGACACAGGGCTGAGTCGCCCCGGGCGCCGTCCCCGCACGGGACGGGACCCGGGGCATGGGCTCACCGTGCCGGTCCGAGGGCTTCTCGGCGGGCCGGCCCGAGGGCGGCGACCTCCTGGTGGAGGGGCAGCCGCGCCCCGCAGACGGTCGCCTGGGCCCGCGCCGCGACCCGGCGCCGGTCGTCGACGTCCCGCATCGGCCGCAGCGGCCGGTGCACCTTCACCCGCACCGTGAGCCCGTCGGCGCGGATCACCCGGCGCAGTGAGTGGCCGAAGTCGTCCTCGCCGACGAAGGCGGCCACCGTGGTCGGGACGCCGTGCTGGACGTAGTCCAGGGTCACCGGGCGCACCGGCGCGCCCGCGTCCAGCGCGGCCTGGAAGGTGGCCCGGCGGAAGCTGCCGCCGGTGCCCGCACACCAGGTGATGCCCTGCGGGAAGGCCATCACCGACTGGCCGTCACGCAGCCGGGCCGCCATCTCCCGTACGGTCGCGGGGAGTTCGCGCAGCGAGCTGCGGTCGATGTACAGCGTTCCCGCGCGGGTGACCATCGGGCCGATCAGCGGCCAGCCCGCGATCTCCCGTTTGGCCAGCATGACCACGGGCTCCATCGACAGCAGCGCGATGACGTCCAGCCAGGAGATGTGGTTCGCCACGACCAGCGTGCCGGTGGCCCCCGGGACGCTGAGCGTGCTGTCGCCCGCCACCTCCAGCCGGATGCCGAGGGAGTCCAGCAGCGTCGCCGCACGCGCCCGCAGCGTCTCGGGCTCGGCGATCCGCCGACCGGACACCAGCGCGCCCAGCACCGCCCGGCCGAAGACCGCGGCCCGCCGGGCGACCCGGGTGGCCGGGACGCGGTCGGCGGCGTGGGCGACACAGCCGGTGGTGCACGGCGACCAGGCCGCCCAGGCGTGTGCGGGCAGGCTCATCGCGGGCGGGACGGTCACTGGGATTCACCCAGGAAGTAGCGGCGGTAGCGGTCGTTCATCCGCTCGGTGTCCAGCAGCACGAAGAAGTCGGCGTCGTTGAAGGCCCGGTCGTGCTGCGGGGATCCGCACATCCAGGCGCCGACCCGCAGATATCCGCGCAGCAGCGGCGGCAGATCGGCGTAGCTTGGCTCGCCGTCCAGCGGCCGCGAGGGTATCCACGGGTCGAGGGGGTGGACCCGCATCTCCGGCGGGGCGGCGTGCTTGGTGGTGCCGAGCAGCCAGGCGTTGGCGGCGGCCTGCTCGCCCTCGGCCAGCGGCACCGAGGCGCAGCCCGCGAGATAGCGGTGGCCGGACAGCAGTACATAGCGGGCCAGACCGGCCCACATCAGGTTGATGACGGCCCCCGAGCGGTGGTCGGCGTGCACACAGGCGCGGCCGGCCTCGACCATGGACGAGCGGACCTCGGCCGGAAGTCCGTGCAGATTGAACTCGGTGTCCGAGTAGAGCCGCTCACTGCGCCCCGGGGGAAGCAGCCGGTAGGTGCCGACCACGGTGTCCGTCGCCGTGTCCGTGACGATCAGGTGGTCCATGACGTCGTCGAACTCGTCCACGTCGCGGCCGTCGACCGCCGCGTCCAGCCGGCCGCCCCTCTCCTCGCCGAACACCTGGTAGCGCAGCCGCTGCGCGGCGTGGATCTGCTCCTGGGTGTGGGCGATCGAGGTGACGTAGGAGCTGGTGGGCGCCGTCGTGGACGTCGTGAGCACGGGCATTCCTGTTCTCCGTTCGAGGGAAGTCAGGAGCGGTGGGGACTGGGGAAGAGCGGGAGAAACGCGCGGAAGAAACGCCTCACTCGCCGTGCGGTACGCGGAGGCGGCGCGTACCGGGGCGTCCACCAGTCTTGCCGTGGCGACGTACGTCACAGTGTCCGTGCGGTGATTCGGCGACTGCCAGTCGATGACGAGAACATGCCGCTGGTCGGCCGGGCCGTGGTTACGGAGCGGTGGCGCCGGTGCCGCCGCTGTCATCGGCGGCGCCGGTGGCGCTCGGGAGCGGGAAGCCCAGCGCATGGGCCGCGGTGGCGGGGGTGGGCTGGGACCAGAAGTCGCTTACCGCCTCGGCCGAGGACAGGGAGCGGGTTTCGGCCAGATCCAGATAGAGAACGCCGTCGAGGTGGTCGGTCTCGTGCTGGACGATCCGCGCGGGCCAGCCGGTGAACTCCTCGTCCAGCTCCCGCCCCGTCTCGTCCTGTCCGCGCAGCCGGATCCGGTCCGGGCGGCCGACCACGGCCTGCCAGCCGGGGATGCTCAGGCATCCCTCGAAGAACGCCGCCCGGCCGTCGCCGACCGGTTCGTAGGTGGGGTTGACCAGCACCCGGTACGGCTGCGGCACCCGGCCGCGCGCCTCGCGCACCTCGGCCGTCACCTCCGCCGGGTCCTCGATCACCGCCAGCCGCAGCGGCACACCGATCTGCGGGGCCGCGAGCCCCACCCCGGGCGCGGAGTGCATGGCTTCCCGCATCGCCGTCAGCAGCCGGTCCAGCTGGTCCGCGGCCAGTTGGCCCTCGTACGGCAGGGCGGGCCGCCGGAGCACGGGGACGCCCGCGGAGAGGATCGGCAGCGGGCGGGTCCCGGAGAGCAGTTCGTCGACGAGCTCGGACAGGGTGGTGGTCGGCATGGGGACAGCCTGGCAAGACGATCACGCCACGGCAATTCGCGGGCCGGGGCCGGAATTCGGGGCCGGGGTTCGGGCGCCCTCGGGTACGGGTGCTCACCATCGGACAAAAGATGAACAGGGCACCGATGGGGTCCGTAGACGCTGATGAGCCGCCGGGGAACATCCCACGCCCCCGCGGCTCGGCCGAGTCTCCCGGCTCGGCCGCTGCCGCTCCGCGGTGCTCTCCCCGTTGCGCACGCGGGGCGGCAGCCTTCCCGGCCGTGGGGACGTCCGAGGGAGCTTGGCGCCTGCGGCGGGCTGCTCCCCTCCCCGCCCCTTCCCGAAACTGGTGCTCCGCCCCAGACCCCGAACCGGGGCTCCGCCCCAGACCCCGAACCGGGGCTCCGCCCCAGGCCCCGAACCGGGGCTTCGCCCCAGGCCCCGAACCGGGGCTTCGCCCCAGGCCCCGGATCGGGGCTTCGCCCCAGGCCCCGGACGGGGCTTCGCCCCAGGCCCCGGATTGGGGCTGCGTTCGAGGCCCAGGGTCTGGGCTTCGCTCTAGACGCCGGGTCGGGGCCTCGCTCCAGACGCCGGGCTGGGGCTTGGCCTCAGATTCCGGGCCGGTGCTTTGCCTCAGGCCCCGAACCGGGGCTTCGCCCCAGGCCCCGGATCGGGGCTGCGTTCGAGGCCCAGGGCTGGGGCTTCGCTCCAGACGTCGGGTCGGGCTGCGCCTCAGATCCCGGATCGGGGCTTCGCCCCAGGCCCCGGATCGGGGCTGCGCCCCAGATTCCGGATTGGGGCTGCGTTCGAGGCCCAGGTCGGGGCTCCGCCCCAGACCCCGACCGGGGCTTCGCGCCTTCCCGCGGCATCGATATGCGGCTTCGCCGCGTGGTGGGGCTCGGGGCTGCGCCCCAGACCCGGGGTCCAGGGGCGGAGCCCCTGGTTACGGGAAGGGGCGGGGAGGGGAAAGATCCACCGGCCCCGCCGTCCTGGCGTGCCAGTGCGCTGGGGTGTACGGGGCTGCGCGCCAGGCCCCGGGGTCCAGGGGGGCCGGCCGTAAGCCCTACTCGGTCGGCGCGTTCTGCTCGGCCCGTGACTCCGGCAGCAGCTCCCGGATGTCGTTCGGCAGCACGCCGTACAGCTTCTCCATCAGCTCCGGGTCCACGGCCGAGTCCAGCACCTCGAAAAAGGCGGCCGCCTCGCGCAGCGCCTCCTCCTCGGTGTGCTCGGTGCGCCACGCGATCCGGCCCGCGAAACCGGTGAGGTCGAACCGCTCGCCGTGGTCCCGTCGGTACGCCCGCTCCTCGGGTGAGCCCTCATGGGAGGCGGCGACGCGCCGCAGCGGCTCCGCCGCCTCCTGCGGCAGCTGGGCCGCCATATGGTCCGCCAGCCCGTCCGGGATGCGCTCGGCGAGCGTTTCGAGCGTCGCCCGTACCGCACGCTCGGCGGACTGCCGGTCGGGGAGCTGGGCCCGGGCCTGGACCAGGCCCGTCATTTCTTCGTAGCGCATGGTCGGCGCTCCTCGTGGTCGGGTGCCCGGCTGCTGTGCCGAGTGCCCCGTGCCGGTCGCTCAAACCGCCGCCGGGCGCCCGGTCTCCGGGGTGTCCTCCCGCCCGTCCCGCCCGTCCTCCCGCCCGTCCCGCCCGTCCTCCCGCGCGGCGAGCAACGGCCCCAGCACCCGGGTGCCGGGGCCGGTGCGCCCGCCGGGGCCCGGGAGCTGGGTGGTGTTGCCGACCGTCAGGGGCTCCCCGCAGTGGGCGCACGCGGACACCGGCGTGGTGTCCCGCCCGCAGCCGAGATGGCGGATCCGGGCCGGGGGCCCGGCGGGGCCCGCGTACCAGCGGTCGCCCCACTCCATCAGGGCCAGCAGCACCGGATAGAGCTCCTCGCCCTTGGGAGTGGCGCGATAGTGCTCACGCGGTGGCCGCTCCTGGTACCGCTCCCGGACCAGCACCCCCTCGTCGACCAGCCGGGACAGCCGGGCGGCCAGGACCTTACGCGATATGCCCAGGTCATGGGCGAGATCGTCGAAGCGGGTGACCCCGGTGAGCACATCCCGCATGATCAGCGCCGTCCAGGCGTCGCCGAACAGATCGGTGGCGCGGGCGATCGAACAGGCCACATCGGCGAGCGGAGTACGGGTCATGACCCGACCCTATCCGAGTTCCCTGAGGGAACTTAAGGATGTTAGGTTTCCTCGGGGAACCCGCTGAGCCCGTCCGGGCCGCCCCAGGCACCGGTGAATCCGCGAATCCGCGAATCCGCGCACCCGTGAGGGAGAAGACGATGGCCGCCGCCCCGCACATCGAACTGGACTCACGGTCGCCGGAGGCCGTCGACGGCCGTCAGATCAGGGCCGTCACCTTCCAGGACAGCCGTCTAGAGTACGTCCGCACCACCCTCAAGAGCGTGGACCTCTCCGCGTCCGGAAGCCGCGCCGTGGTCGTGGGCAGCGGCCGCGGGCTGCTGGCCCGCGGGCTGGCCGGTCTCGGCTTCGACGTCGTCGCCGTCGACCCCTCCGCCACCGCGACCGAGATGGCGCGCGAGGCGGGCGAGCGCGAGCACCCCGGGATCGACTACCGCACCGCGCCCGCCGAGCGACTCGGCCTCGCCGACGGCGCGTTCGACCTCGCCTACTACGCGGACACCTTCGAGATCACCCCGGATCTCGACCGGGTGCTGGCGGAGGCCGCCCGGGTGCTGCGGCCCGGCGGGGTGCTGATCTACGACACCGTCAACCGCACCCTGCTCTCCCGGCTGATCTACCTCGGCGCCTTCCAGCGCGTTCCGGTGACCCGGATCATGCCCGCCGGCCGCTACACGGCGGCCCGGCTGCGCACCCCCGCCGAGCTGACCGCCGCCCTGGAGCGGCAGGGGTTGCGCAACGAGGACATCTGCGACTTCAAGCCCAAGGATCCGCGCAGCCTGGTCAAGGCCACCATGGCGCGCCGCCGGGGGCGGATCACCGATGAGCAGATCCCGCCGATCGTCGACTTCGTCCTCGCCCCGGACGCCCGGCCGCTGGTCACCTACCTCGGCTACGCCCGCAAGGGCTGATACCTCGGCTGCGCCCGTAAGGGCTGATACCTCGGCTGCGCCCGTAAGGGCTGATACCTCGGCTGCGCCCGTAAGAGCGGATACCTCGGACGCGCCCCCTCGGCCGCGCCCGTAAGGACCGAGCGGCGAGCCCGGCACCGCGCCCCGGCCGCCTGAGCGCACACTGGGCACCGTGACTCGCAAGCGCAGCGCCGGACTCCTGCTCCACCGGGGCGCGGGCCCGGCCGTCGAGGTTCTGCTCGCCCATATGGGAGGCCCGTTCTGGGCCACCAAGGACGAGGGCGCCTGGACGGTGCCCAAGGGGGAGTACGACGAGGACGAGACCCCGGAGGCCGCCGCGCGCCGGGAGTTCCAGGAGGAGCTCGGCCTGGCCCCGCCCGGCGGTGAGCCGATTCCGCTCGGCTCCGTGACCCAGACCGGGGGCAAGCTGGTCATCGCCTGGGCACTGGAGGGCGATCTCGACCCGGCGGGCATCACTCCCGGCACCTTCGCCATGGAGTGGCCGAAGGGCTCCGGCCGGATGCGGGAGTTCCCCGAGATCGACCGGGTCGCCTGGTTCGGCCTGGACGAGGCCCGCCGGAAGATGGTGGCGAAGCAGCGGGTCTTCCTGGAGCGGTTGGAGGAGCTGCTCGAGGGCGGGTAGGGCGCGGAGGGCGGGGAGGGCGTGGGCCCCGGCAGCGAATGACCGGGGCCCGCGCCCTTCCGCCGTCATCTCACCGCTTACCTCCCGTTCCGCACCGCACCGTGGCCGCTCCCCAGTCGGCGTGGTCATGCGCGTTGCCGTCGCCGCTGTCGGTGACCCGCAGCCGGAGCCGCTGCGCGCCCTCGACCCGCGCCTCCACCGGTACGGCCGCGTCCGAGCCGCGCACCGTCTCGCCCCGGTACACCCGCTCGCCGTCGGCGTAGACCTCGAAGACGACGCTGCCGTCGGCCCCCACCTCGTCGTCCACACCCGTCCGCGCGGTGAACGTCGAGCAGTTGCCGCCCAGGAAGACCTCGACCGTGGAGTCGGCGTGGGTGCCGAGGCCCCGCTCGTAGGCCGTGCCGTCGATGGTGAGGGTCTTTCCGTCGCCCGGCGCGGACTCGCCGTTGCTGCGGTCGCGTTCGACCGGGCCCCAGCCGTTGTCCGCGGTGATGAAGTCGAGCGTGGACACCGCCACCTCGCCGCGCGGCGGGGGAGGCGTGCCGTCGAGTTCGGCCGACGCCGAGCCGCTCACCCGCGCACCACCGGCCGAGGTCGCGCGGACGTCGGCCACGGCGGGCCGCAGACCGTCCGGGCTGCCCTCACCACGGCTGATCGTGGTCCGTACGGTCGCGGTCCGGCCCGCCGCGAGGTCGCCGAGGTCGACGGTGCCGGGCTCGGCGGTCCACCCCTCGGCCAGGCCGAAGGCGGCGGTGACGTCGCGCAGCGGGGTGTCGCACGGGTTGGTGACGGTCAGCTCGGCCGAGGTGGAGCCGCCCGCCGGAACCGTGGTGTCGGCGGCGGTGAGCTTCGCCTCGGGGGCGCAGACCACCGGGCCGCGCGGGGTGCCGGTACGGGCCTCGGCGCCCGTCAGCGGGCGCAGCCGCAGGGTGTAGGCGTACTCCTTGGCGGGCCGCACCTGGTACTCGGGCAGTACGGTGTGGAACGTCTCGCTCATCCCGCTCACCGCGTGGTCCAGGTGCAGGGTGTTGCCTCCCGGGTCCTTACGGAGGGCGAACGGGTAGGCGGCGCGGTCGATCCCGGTGTAGGGGGTCACCCCGGCCGAGAAGTCCCCGGACACCAGGAGCCCGCCGTTGCCGTCGGACAGCGAGGCCCAGCGGACGTCCTCGTGGTTCCCGTAGTCCTGCGGCTTGGTGTACCCGGCGAACTGCTCGGCCACGTCCGTGGAGTACACCCCCACGGGGGCGCCGTCCTCACGGTCGTTGTAGTTCTCCTGCGGCCCGCGCCCGTACCAGGTGAACCGGTCGTAGCGGTCGGGTATGCGCAGCGAGAGCCCGATACGGGGCAGATACGGCACCTTGCGCGCCGCGCCCCGGGCCTCCACGCGGTGGTCCAGGCGCAGCTCCCCGGAGCCGCTGACGGTATAGCGCAGGGTCTGGGCGAACGAGGAGTCCTTGACGCCGGGCGCGGCGGCGGAGGAGGGCACGGTGACGACGACCTCGCCGTTCCGCTCGTCCACCGTGACCTTGCCCGGCTCCGTGCGCAGCCGGTCCAGGCCCGCCTCGCGCCAGGGCCCCTCCTCGGAGCCGATCTCATTGCTGACCGGGGCGCGCCAGGCGTCCAGTTCGGGGCCGGAGCCGAGCAGCTCCCGGCCACCGGACTTCATGGAGACCAGCTCGCCACCGGCCCGGTCGAAGCCGTAACTGAAGCCGTCGCCGGTGACCGTAAGGCGGTCGCCGGAGGTGGTGGCCTTCACCTTCCCCGGTGCCCGCGCGGGTGTCGTGCCCGCGAGCTGCCGGCCGCCGATGTCGAACTGCTCGACCGCCACCCGGTGTCCGGCCTTCGCCCAGGCCGTGTCCGCCGCCTGCACCGCCTCCACGGTCAGCTGCCGGTCGGCGTCCCGAGGATTGGCGGGCGGCTTCGGCAGTTGGAGGGTGCTCCGCTCACCGGGGGCGAGGTCGAGGCCGCGGCTGCCCTGGGCGAGGGTGCGGGCGCCCTCGGTGACGCGCCAGCGCAGCCGGAGGTCGCCGGTGCCGGTGAAGGACCGCTCGTTGCGCACCTCGACCCGGCCCGCGCGGGCCTCGTCGCCCGCGATCCGGATCGGGGCGTGGACGGCCGCCATGGTGCGGGCCTCGGGCTGGACGGTGCGGTCGGAGGAGACCACCCCGTCGACCCCGCCGGTCCCGGCGCCGTAGGACAGGAAGTCCCCCTTACGGTCGAGCCGGTCGAAGTCGAGGGCCAGCACCGCGTCCCCGCTGGGGTCGGCGGCGAGCTGGTCGGGGCTCAGCGCCTCGTGGTAGACGCGGACCTGGTCGACGGTGCCGTGTGCCATCCGGGTGCGGATGTTCTCCTGGTCGGTCTCCGGGTTGCGGCCGATGTTCACCGGCTGCGCGGAGTAGCCGACGGAGCCGGTCCAGTCGGCCGACGCGGTCTGCTTCCCGTCGATGAGCAGCCGGAGCGTCCGGCCGTCGAAGGTGGCGGAGACGCGATGCCATGAGCCGTACCAGCCGGCGGGGACATCGGCCGCGACGGTGTGCCAGTCCCCGTCGCCGTAGACGAAGAACTCCAGGGTGTCCTTGTCGCGCATCTTCAGCGCATAGCTGTGGTCGCCCTTGGCGATCACGGTGAAGGAGCCGGTCCAGTCGGCGGGCTTCACCCAGGCGTCCAGGGTGAGCGCGTCCGACACCGCGTCCAGCTTCGGATCGCGGTAGACCTCCACGAAGTCGTCAAGACCGGACAGCTCCAGCGCCTTGCCGCGGTGGCCGGCCACCAGACCGGGCTTTCCGGAGACGTACGACAGGATGTCGTTGCCCGAGGTGTCGGGGGTGGTGAGCAGTGGCTGGGTGATGTTCTGCTCCGCCCAGTCCCAGATGTAGCCGCCCTGGACCTGCGGGTACTTCCGCACCACGTCCCAGAACTCGCGGAAGTTGCCGAGCGAGTTGCCCATGGCGTGGGCGTACTCACCCATGATGATCGGCTTGGTGGTGGCCTTCGCCTTCTCCTCGAGGCCCGAGGGGGAGGGGTAGCGCGGGCCCCAGACATCGGCGAACGGGGCGTCGCCGTCCGGGCTGTTGGGCTGGTGGTAGACCGGCCGGGCCGGGTCCTCGCGGTCCAGGAAGTCGGCCATCGCGTAGTGGGCCTTGCCCAGTCCGGCCTCGTTGCCGGTGTCCCACATCAGCACGCTGGGATGGTTCTTGTCCCGCTCGTACATCGCGGTGAGGCGGTCCATGAACGCCGCCTGCCACTCGGGCCGCTCGGCCAGGCAGTCGTCCGGGCAGGCGTCGTGGTGGTGGGTCTCGATGTCCACCTCGTCGTCGATCCACAGGCCGCGGGCGTCGGCCAGCTCGTAGAGGTACGGATCCGAGGGGTAGTGGGAGGTGCGCACGGAGTTGATGTTGAGCTGCTTCATCAGCGAGACGTCCGAGGCGGTGCGCTCCCGGCCGGCGTGCCGGCCGGTTTTGGGGTCGGTCTCGGAGCGGTTGACGCCCTTGACGAGGATGCGCTCGCCGTTGACGAGGAGCTTTCTGTCCCTGATCTCGATCTCGCGGAAGCCCACGGGCTGGGCGGTGGTGTGGGTGACCGAGCCGTCGGCGCCGGTGAGCCGGACGACGAGGGTGTAGAGGTGGGGCGTCTCATCGGTCCACTTGGCCGGGTTGGCCACATCGGCGGTGAGGGTGGTGGAGCCACCGCCGCCGCCCACCGTTCCCGACATCGTTGTCACCTTGCGGCCGCGCGCGTCGTAGAGGGTGCCGAGGACCTTGCGGTCGGCCCCCGAGCGCTCCGGGCCCTTGGCGGCCACCTCGACCTCGGCGGTCAGCCGGGCGTCGCGGTACCGGCTGTCCAGATCGGTCTTGACGGTGATGTCCCGCAGATATTCGGCCGGGGTGGAGTACAGCCCGACCGAGCGGAAGATGCCCGAGAACCGCCACTGGTCGTAGTCCTCCAGATGCGACCCCGAACCCCAGCGGTGGACCTGCACCGCGATGGTGTTGCGGCCCGGGTGCAGCCGGTCGCTGATGTCGAACTCGGCGGGGGTGTAGCCGCCCTGGTCGTAGCCCGCGTAGGAGCCGTTCACCCACACCGGATAGCCGCTGGTGACGCCCTCGAAGCGGAGGAACGTCCGGCGCTTCTCCCAGCTCTTGGGCAGCTCGAAGGTCTTGACGTAGGCACCGGTCGGATTGACGTCGTGCGGGACCTTCGGGGGGTCGTCCGGATACATCTCGGTGGGGATGTTCCGGAACACCGGATGGTCCAGGCCGTCCGTCTGCCAGGTGTGCGGCACGTTCACGCTGCGCCAGCCGCCCTTGGAGGTGTCGTAGCCCTCGGTGAAGAAGTCCTTCGGCACCTCCTCGGGGCGGTCGGACATATGGAGCTTCCAGGTGCCGTCGAGGGAGGCGGTCCAGCGGCTCTTGGTGCCGCCTTCGAGGGCCTCGGCGGTGTCGGCGTACGGGGTCAGCCGGGCGTGGGCGGGCTCCTGTCCGACCGCGGTGACCTCGGGGTCCTCCAGCAGCTTGTACACATCCGCGGGGAGTTCGGGGGTGTCCGCCGCTGCCGCCGGCGAGGCGGGGGCGGCGAGCGCGAGGGCCAGGGCGACGGCGGCGAGCCGGGGGAGTCGGGAGAGCCGGGAGAGCGAGGGGAATCGGGGGAGGGGGAGGCGACGTCGGGGGCGTCGGGGCATCTGGTGGTCCACCCTTCTGTGGGGTGTGGAAACGCTCCAGAATGAACAGGCCCGAACATTAGCCAACGCACCCCCTCCCGCCAAGATGTCCCGCAGCACTCACCGTCGGCCCGGCGCGGCTACCGTGAAAGGAGTGAGGGCGGTGCGGAACACCGTGCCGTGCGCGGTGGGGCCGACGGAGGCACCCGTGGGTATGGAGAGCACGAGGAGTACGGAGTACCTGCCCCGGCTGCGGCTGGACGAGCTGCTGGAAGAGCTGCAGGTGCGCATCGACGGGGTGCGTGGCACCCAGGACCGGGTGCACAGCCTGCTGGAAGCGGTCCTCTCGGTCGGCCGGGAGCTGGATCTGTCGCATGTGCTGCGGAGGATCGTCGAGGCCGCGGTGGTGCTGGTGGACGCCGAATACGGGGCGCTGGGCGTGATCGGCGAGGACCAGCGGCTGGCCGAGTTCCTCCCGGTGGGCGTCGGCGAGGAGCGGGCCGAGGCGATCGGGCGGCTGCCGTCGGGCCACGGGTTGCTGGGCGAGCTGATCCGCCACCCCCAGCCGCTGCGGCCGGCCGAGCTCTCGGAGCACCCGGCCTCCTACGGCTTTCCGCCGAACCACCCGCCGATGGGTTCCTTCCTCGGGGTGCCCATCCGGGTGCGCGACGAGGTCTTCGGCAACCTCTACCTCACCGAGAAGCGCGGCGGCAAGGAGTTCGACGGCGAGGACGAGACGGTGCTGTCCACCCTCGCCGTGGCCGCCGGGGTGGCCATCGAGAACGCCCGGCTCTACGAGGAGGCCCGGCACCGCCAGCGCTGGCTGGAGGCGAACGCCGAGGTCACCCACAGCCTGCTGTCCGGAGTGGACGAGACCAGGGTCCTGGAGCTGATCGTCGAGCACGCCCGCCGGATCCTCTCCGCCGACCTCGGCGTGCTGATGCTGCCGGTGGCCGACACCGACGAGCTGCAGGTCGCGCTGGCGGCGGGCACCGACGCCGAGGCCCACCGCGGTCTGGTGCTGCCCCGCCGGGGCACCTTCGGCGGCGCGGCCTTCACCGCCTCCGAGCCGGTCACCAGCACCGATGTCCAGAACGACCCGCGGATCACGGTCGGCCCGCAGCGCTGGGAGGGGCTCGGCCCGGCCGTCGCGGTGCCGATGCGGACGAGCGACGGGGTGGGCGGGGTGCTCTCGCTGGCCCGGGTGGCGGACAGCCCCGCCTTCACCCAGATCGAGACCGACACCCTGCTGGGCTTCGCGGGCCAGGCGGCGATCGCGATGAAACTGGCCGAGCGGCGGCGCGACGCCGAGCAGCTCGCCCTGCTCGAGGACCGCGACCGGATCGCCCGCGATCTGCATGACCTGGCCATCCAGCGGCTCTTCGCCGCCGGGATGACGCTGCAGTCCACCCTGCGGTTCGTCCAGCACCCGGAGGGCTCCGAACGGCTGCTGCGGGTGGTGGACGACCTGGACGACACCATCAAGATCATCCGCTCGACGATCTTCGGGCTGCGCTCGCACGAGGCGGGCCCCGCGGTCCAGGGGCTGCGGGTCCGTACCGCCAAGACCATCGAGGAGGCCGTGCCCGCGCTCGGCTTCACCCCCTCGCTGCGCACCGAGGGCCTGGTCGACACCGATGTGCCGCGCTCGGTCGCGGACGACATGGTCGCCGTGCTGGCCGAGGCGCTGTCGAACGTCGCCCGGCACGCACGGGCCGACGCCGCCGAGATCTCCCTGATCGTGGCGTCCGGGCGGCTGACCCTGACGGTCACGGACGACGGGGTGGGCATCCCCGAGGGCTGCCGTCGCAGCGGACTGCGGAACATGGCCGAGCGCGCCGAGAAGCTCGGCGGTGAGCTGGAACTCGGCGAGCCGCCGGGCGGCGGCACCCGCCTGGTGTGGGGCGTACCGCTGCCGGAGCGGTAGGCGGTGGCCGGGCCGCGGTGAGGGGGTGGCAGGGCTGCGGCGACAGGTGGTGGCCCGTGGTGCGGCGGTCGGCGGTGGCCGTGGCGCGGTGGCGCGGCGGTCGGCGGTGGCGCGGCGGTCGGCGGTGGCCGTGGCGCGGCGACAAGCGTCGGCCCGTGGCGCGTCAGCGGCGCCTGTCCAGGGCCTCGGCCGCCGCGTTGCGCGGCGTGTCCGGGCCCACCGGCCCGTAACCCAGCCGGATCAGCATCTGCACATGGCCGGGCGTCCGGTGGGCGTCGCTCAGCGACCACCGCAGGTCCGGCCACTCCAGCGCCTGGTGCAGCAGGGACGCCCGGACCGCGTGCGAGGTCGCCAGCAGCAGGACGTGTTCCAGCGCCTGCCCGGCCCGCAGCCAGTCGGTGCGCCGGTCCTGGTCCGTGGTCAGCACGGCGATGGTCGGATGGGGCTCGAACGGGGCGGTGGGCCGATCGTCGCCCCGGCGGCCGTCCGGCACCGGCCCGAGGTAGTCCCGCATCGGCAGCCACCCCGTGGCGTCCCGTGGGCCGAGGGCGGCCGGGGAAATTCCGTACGGCCCGGTGTCGCGGATCCAGGTGCGGCTCTCGGCGAGTCGGCGCGGGTTCCCGGAGATGCGCCGCTCCGCCTCGGCGGTCAGCCGCAGCAGCCATGCGGTCTCCTCGGGGCCCGCCGGCCACAGCGTGGCCCCGTTGGCGCGCGCCGCCTCCGTCAGGTCGCACAGCACCCGTGCGGGCAGTCGGCGCGCGGAGTAGGGGGAGCGGCTGCTGTGCCGCCGCCAGATGACGTCGTACAGGTCGTCGTGCCCGTTGTCGTGGCGCCCGGCGCGGTCGGCGGGCGGCGCGGCCAGGCGCACCGTGGCCAGCAGGTCGGGCTGCGACCGGTACGGCAGCAGCCGGACCACCGGGTCCCAGCCGAAGTGGGCCACGGCGACCCGCAGATTGAACACGGCGGCCCCGGCGGAGACGCTCAGCGCCCGGCCCATCGGATCGGCGTACCGCAGCGCCCGCTCGGGGGCGGCCCGGACCTCCAGGGTGACGGTGTCGGGGTTCA
This sequence comes from Streptomyces yongxingensis, assembly GCF_055597465.1. Classification (NCBI taxonomy): domain Bacteria; kingdom Bacillati; phylum Actinomycetota; class Actinomycetes; order Kitasatosporales; family Streptomycetaceae; genus Streptomyces; species Streptomyces yongxingensis. The sequence continues at coordinate 1,919,790 of NZ_CM145717.1, read as the reverse complement.
GCCGGTAGCGCCAGGGCTGGGTGTTGTGGATCGAGGGAGCGGCCACGGCCGCGGAGATGAGCTTCTCCAGGATCGCCGCGTCGAGCATTGCGGGCTGCATCGGGGTCCTCTCCTCGCCGGTGGGCCGTCAGTGGTTGATGCGTCAGGGGTACGGGCGGGGCCATATGGCCCCAGGTCCCCGGTCATCCCGGATGCTCGTCGGCGGGGCGCGGGGCCGAGTGGGTCGCCAGCACCGCCGCCTGGATGCGGCGCTCCACGCCCAGCTTGGCCAGCAGCCGGGAGATGTGGTTCTTGACCGTCTTCTCGGACAGGAAGAGCCGCTTGCCGATCTGCCGGTTGGTGAGCCCGTCCCCGATTAGCACCAGGATCTCCCGCTCGCGCGGGGACAGCCCGGCCAGCACCTCGTCCCTGGGCTCCTGCGGGGCGGTGTCGCCGCGCAGGGTGCTCATCAGCCGGGCGGTGGTGGCCGGGTCCAGCATCGACTGGCCGGAGGCCACGGTGCGCACCGCCGAGACCAGGTCCGACCCCTTGATCTGCTTGAGCACGTAGCCCGCCGCCCCGGCCATGATCGCGTCCAGCAGGGCATCGTCGTCGTCGAACGAGGTCAGCATCAGACAGGCCAGACCCGGCATACGGGAGCGCAGCTCACGGCAGACCGTGATGCCGTCCCCGTCCGGCAGCCGGACGTCCAGGATGGCCACGTCGGGCCGCAGCGCCGGGCCCCGGGCCATCGCGTGGTCCACGGTCCCGGCGTCGCCGACCACCTCGATGTCCGGTTCGGCGTCCAGCAGATCGTGCAGTCCGCGCCGGACGACCTCGTGGTCGTCGAGGACGAACACCCTGATGGGCGTCGCCGGTGTCGCTCGTGTCGCCTCGGTCTCGGTCATGGGCCCTCGCACCGTTCGTCCGCCGTCCGCCCGGCCCCCGGTGGGAATCCTGGCGCAGCAGGTCAGCGCGGTACCAGGGCCGAACGGGCCCCCAAGGGGGCTGCCCGGCCCTCGTCCCGGGCTCCCCGCGCGTGCGACGGTCGCGGCATGGGCACGGAAGTGCGGGGGCGGCGGTTGTGGCGGTGGCGGCGCAATCCGCTCAGACGCCGCTCGGACGTGATCGAGGCGTGGGTCGTGCTCGTGACCGGCCTGGTGATGGCGGTCGGCGGCCCGGCGGCCGGGGTGGCCGCGGGCACCGCCGTGGACGCGTCACTGCGGCAGGAGCGGGCGGACCGGCACCGGGTGCCCGCGGTGCTCAAGGAGGACGCGCCCGTCGTACAGCCCGCCGCCGACGGTTCCACCACCGGCCAGGTGCGTGCGATCGTCCGCTGGACCGGCCCGGACGGCGCCGTCCACACCGGCACGGCACGGGTCCACGAGGGGAGCAAGGCGGGCACCGCCACCGAGATCTGGACCGACGGCCGGGGCCGCCTGGTCCAGCGGCCGCCCACCCCCGAGCAGATCGCCACCCGCGCGGTGCTCGCCGGGACGTCGGCCGCGGCGGGCGTGGGCGTGGTGTCGCTGGCCGGACGCGGTGTGGTGCGCTGGCGCCTGGACCGCGCCCGCAGCCAGGCGTGGGGCCGCGCTTGGGCCGAGGTCGGCCCCCGCTGGAGCCGCCACATCCGATGACGCGTGGCCGTATCCGGCCGGGCCGCGCGCCCGTGGCCCCGGCGGCTGACGCGCCGGGCCGCGCGTTCGTTGCCGGGGGCCTCTCCCGGCGGGAGATCGCTCGGCGGTGCGCCGCCCCGCGGATCGCCGCCGTGGTGCGCGCGGCGGCGCGGCGCGTGTTCGTCGTTTTCGTGCCGGTCTTCCTCGTACGGTTTCCTCGTACGGTCTCGACCACGCGCCCCGGGGCGTCTCGACCACGCGGCCGGGGGACGTTTCGGCCCCCGCCGGGGCCTCCCGGCGGGGGCCGGGATCCGGGCCCGCTGCCGGCGCCCGAGCTGCTTCACCCCCGAGAAGGTGCCGCTCGGGCTGCCGGTGCCGTTCCGGGAGACGGTCCGTTCCCGGAGACGGTGGGTCCCGGCGCGGCGGTGCCGGGCGTCCCGCCCGAGAGCCGGCTGCGGCGGGTGATCGAGCAGGCCCGACGTGCCGGGCCAGGGCGGCGTGGTCCGGTAGGGGCTGCCGGACGGCGCTCCTACCGCCGCTGGGTCGTGTGGGGCGCGGCCGTGAGCTGGTTGTCGAAGTCGACCACGCCCTCGATCGCGCGGATGAGGCGGGCCGCCGCCGGGATGAGGACGGCCTCCTTGACCCGTCCGGTCAGGGTGACCACGCCCTCGTTCACGCTCACCCGGACGGTTTCCCCCTGGGCCGGGAAGAGGTGGGCCACCACCTCACGGCGCACCTCGTCCTCGATGTCGTCGTCCGGCCGCAGGAACACCTTCAGCAGGTCGGCGCGGCTGACGATGCCCTCGAGGCGGCCCTCCTCGTCCACCACCGGGAGCCGCTTGACCCGCTTGTGGGTCATGATCCGCGCGGCCTCGGCGAGCGTGGCGCCCGCGTGCACGGTGATGGCGGGGGTCGTCATCAGCTCATCGGCCGTCACCGCGCCCGCCTTGGCGACACCGGGGAGGTCGCGCAGTTGCGCCACCCGCGCGGGATCGCTGTCGCGGAACTCCTCCTTGGGCAGCAGGTCCGCCTCGGAGACCACGCCGATGACCCGGCCCTCGCCCTCCAGCACCGGCAGGGCGCTCACCCTCCACTGCTCCAGGGTTCTGACGATCTCCTTGAACGGCGCTTCGCGGCCGACGGCGACGACGGTATGGGTCATCACATCGCTCACGATGTGCGCACTCCGGGGCACGGCATCCTCCTTGGTCACGCTGCCTGTCTTCCGCCCGCCTCGCCGCCGGCCGCCAGCCGGACCTCGATCCGGCGGCGCACCTGCCCCGCGAGCCGGGCCAGCCCGGCCGAGGTGGAGGGCCGGGGCGGGGCCGGGTGGCGGATCCGCCGGGCGTGCGGCGGCAGCCCCGCGAGATCGGTGTCGAACCGCCGCCGGGCGCGGTCGAGGGTGTCGGGGGCTCCGGTCCGTCTGCCCTCCCGCATCACGGTCTCCAGCAGGGGCGCGCCACCGTGGGGCGGAAGTTCGTCGCACTCGCCGATCACATCGGCGTAGCCCGAGCGCCGCCACACCTGCTTGGTCCCGGGGGCCGTGGCCTTGGCCGAGGACAGTTTCATCACCGGGCGCCCGTCGTAGGCGACCAGCTTGTACGCGGTGTCGAGAGAGGCGGCGTCGGCGGACACGCCCATCCGGGTGCCCACGGCGTAGACGTCGATCGGCGCGCCCGAGTGGATCAGCTCCTCGATGGCGTACTCGTCGAGCCCGCCGCTCGCGACGATCCGTACCTCCGGCAACCCGGCCGCGTCGAGGATCTCCCGGGCCCGTGCCGCCTCTTCACCCAGGTCGCCGCTGTCCAGCCGGATCGAGCCGAGGGGCCCGGAGTCCAGCTCGCGCAGCACCCGCGCCGCGGTGGCCACGCCGGTCGCCGTGTCATAGGTGTCCACCAGGAAGGTGACCGGGCCGGGATGGGTACGGGCGAACGCGCGGAACGCGGTCTCCTCGTCCGGGAACGCCTCGACGTACGCATGCGCCATCGTTCCGGTGGCCTCGATCCCGTAGGCCGCGGCCGCCGCCACATTGCTGGTCGCCGTGAACCCGGTCATCGCGCCCAGCCTCGCCGACTGCAGCCCGGACCAGGGGCCGTGGGTGCGGCGCAGCGAGAAGTCCACCACCGGACGCCCCTCCGCGGCGACCACACACCGGGCCGCCTTGGAGGCGATGGTGGTCTGATGGCTCAGCTGCGCCAGCAGATACGTCTCGACGAGCTGGGCCTGCGGCAGCGGCGCGGTCAGCTCCAGCAGCGGCTCCCCGGCGAGGACGATCCGCCCCTCGGGCACCGCCCGCACCTCGCCGTCGAAGCCGAGTCCCAGCAGCGGCTCGAGGTCCTCGTACGGACGGCGCGTCGCCGCGGCGTACGCCGCCACGTCCTCGGGCTCCACGCGGAAGCCGGACAGGAAGTCCAGCGCCGGCTCCAGGCCCGCGGCGACCAGGAAGCCCCGCTCGGGCGGCAGGTCGCGGACGTAGAGGTCGAAGGTGGCCGGGGCGGTCATCCCCTCGCGCACATACGACAGGGCCATCGTCACCTCGTAGAGGTCGGTGGTCATCGCCTCCGACACGTCACTCCCGCCTCCCTCCGGACATCGCTCCCTTCCCTCCGCGCATCACCCGTCTCCCTCCGGACATCAGCCGCGCGGGACGACCGCCACCGGGCACGGCGCGTGGTGCACCGCCGCCTGGATCACCGAGCCCAGATGAGGGACGGGGCCCGGCTCCGTCTCGTCGCGGCCGAGCACGAGCAGCCCCGAGCCCGGCGCGGTGTGCACCACGCCGAGCGCCGGGCGCTCCGCGATGAAAGCCTCCGCCACCGGCACCCCGGGGTACTTCTCCCGCCAGGGGCGCAGCGCCGCGTCCAGCGCGTCCTTCGCCTCCGGGTCCTCCTCGTCCCCCGCCGCCTCCTCGTCCCCCGGCCTGTTCGCGCCCGCGTGCACGGCCCGCAGCACACCGCCGCGCCGGGCGGCGGCGTCGAAGGCGAACCGCAGTGCCTCCTCGTTCGGCCGCCGCAGGGACACCCCGACGGTGACATCGGCGGTCAGCGGCTTGTCGTCGGCGTGCACCATGATCACCGGGTGTTCCCCGTGCGCGAGGACCTGGCGGCCGGTCGATCCGAGGAGGAAGCCGCCAGGGGTGCCGCGGCCGCGCGAGCCGAGCACCAGCATCTCGGCGTCCCGGGCCGCGTCCAGCAGGGCGGGCACGGTCTCGCGCGGCACCAGCTCGGCCGAGACCCGCAGCCCCGGGTGGGCGTCGCGCAACTCGCCCACCAGGTCGGTCAGCAGCCGCTGCGACCAGTAGCTCTGGTCGTCCTCGTGGGGGAGGGCCGGGGCCGGGGGCGACGGCGGGTTCCAGGCGTGGACCAGACGCAGCCGCAGATCGCGCAGCAGCGCCTCGCGCGCCGCCCAGTGCGCGGCCGGCGGGCTCTCGGCGTAACCGTCGATCCCGACGGCGATGGGTGCTCCCATGCGTATCGCCTCCCCGCTCACGTCCCCCGGGCCACCAGCGGACGGGCGGCCTCGCCGAGCGCGATCTTGATCGCGCCGGTGTCGGCGGCGCGGGCGAAGACGTCGTACGCCTCCTCCATCTGGTCCAGCTCCAACAGGTGGGTGATCAGCGTGGACGTGGGCAGCCGCCCTGCGCACAGCAGGGAGAGCAGGGTGGCGGTCGAGTAGGTGTCGACCAGTCCGGTGGTGATCGTCACGTTCTTGATCCACAGCTCTTCGAGATGCAGTGTCGCGGGCCGGGTGTGCACACCCACGTTGGCGATCCGGCCGCCCGGCCGCACCATCCGGGTGCAGGTCTCGAAGGACCGCGGGCTCCCCACGGCCTCGATCACCACATCGGCGCCGAGCCCCTCGGTGAGATCGTCGACCAGCCGCTCCGGGTCCTCGGCGGAGTCCGCCACCGCGTCGGCGCCGATCCGCTTGGCGGCGTCCAGCCGGGCCGCGTCCGGGTCGACGGCGATGATCCGGCCGGGGGCGAAGAACTGCGCCGTGGCGATGGCGGCCAGCCCGACGGGCCCGGCGCCCACCACCGCGACCGTATCGCCCGGCCCCACCCGGCCGTTGAGGACGCCCACCTCGTACGCGGTGGGGAAGACATCCGCCAGCAGCACGGCGTCATGGCCCTCTGCCGACCCCGTCAGCGGATGCGTGGACAGATCGGCGAACGGCACCCGCACATACTCGGCCTGGGTGCCGTCGACCGTGCGCCCCAGGATCCAGCCCCCGCCGCCACGGCACTGCCCGTAGCCGCGCTCCCGGCAGAAGCGGCAGTGGCCGCAGGGCGAGACGCAGGAGATCAGCACCCGGTCGCCGGGACGGATCCCGCGGACGTCGGCACCGGTCTCGACGACCTCGCCGACCCCCTCGTGACCGAGCACCCGGCCGGGCTCGACGTCCGGCACCTCGCCGCGGAGGATGTGCAGATCGGTGCCGCAGATGGTCGTGGTGCCGATCCGGACGATCGCGTCGGTGGCGGCCTCGAGTTCGGGGTCGGGGACCTCCTGCCAGGAGGACCGCTCCGGCCCGTGGAAGACGAGTGCTTTCATGGCCGTTTCCCTTTCCTCTCCTCTTCCTCCGGTCTCCTCCGATTGCCTTGGGTTGCCTTCGGCCTGCGCCGCTTCTCCGTCGCCTCGTCACGAGGCGGGGCTCATCGCTGGGGCACGACCGCCACCGGGCAGGCGGCGTGGTGCGCCACGGCCTGGGTGACCGGCCCGAGCCGGGGGCCGAACCCCACACGCCGCGGACCGCGGCCCACGACCATCAGCGCCGTGCCCGCCGCCGCGGCCACCAGCCGCCGGGCCGGGCTGTCCGACGCGACCTCCTCGAAGACCCGCACCTCGGGGAACGTCTCCCGCCACGGCGCCAGCACCTCGCCCAGCGCGTGCTCCGCTTCCTTGTGCGCGTCGCTCAGCCCCACGTCCACCACCCAGGGGGCGTCGCCCCGGATGGCGGGAACCCGGTTGGCGTGGACGGCCCGCAGTACACCGTCGCGACGGGCCGCGGCGTCGAAGGCGAACTCCAGGATGTCGTCGCACGGCTCGTGGGGCTCCACGCCGACCACCACATCGCCGTGCCGCTCCTCGTGCCCGTCCGCCCGCACCAGGACCACGGGGGTCATGGAGCGCGCGGCGAGCTCCAGGCCGACGGAACCGAGGAAGAAGCCCGCGACCGCGCCGATCGAACGGGACCCCACCACCAGCAGTTGGGCCCGCTCCGCCTCGGCCAGCAGGACGGGCGCGGGCAGGCCGGAGATCTGGGTGGTGAGGATCGTCGTCTCCGGGTGGTCGACGTCCAGCTCGGCACGCGCCGAACTCAGCGCGCGCTCGGACCAGTACTGCCAGGCCGCCTCCCGGCCCGGTGTCAGGTCCTTCTGCTCGGGCCCCGGCCACGCGTTCACCAGCCGCAGTGGCGCGCCGCGCGAACGGGCCTCATGGGCCCCCCAGCCGGCGGCGGCCAGACTCTCGTCGGAACCGTCCAGTCCGACGGTGACGGGGCGCGCCATCGCTGTCTCCTTCCCGGCAGGCCCACTCGGCACCTCGGTTCGCCGCCGGGGCGTGCGCACGGCGTCGCGCCGGCCCGCGGGGAGGTGCCCGGCCCGAGGCGCGGCGCCGGGGGCGCCCACTTCTCGCGGGCCCTGATTGCGCGGTGCGCGGTAGTGGGACGTCCGCTTCTCCGCGTCTGCCGGTTGCCCCCGGTGCCATCTCCAGCGGACCATGACCGGGCCCCCGCCGACAGGGCCGACCGGTCCCGGGGAGGTCCCGGGGACCAGGTCTTACGGCCCCTTTCCGCTGCCCGGAGCCGGCCCCGGGACACGAAGCGCGCCGAAGGCGCGATAAGGAAACCCGCACCCGACAGCCGGTCGGTGCGCATGGCGCCTGTTCCACTGGCGCCTACTCCACCGGCACCAGCACCACCGGGCAGTGCGCGTGGTGCAGTGCCGCATGGGTGACCGGGCCGAGCTGCATGCCGAGCCGGGGTGTCCGCCGGTGGACGGCCAGCACCAGGACGTCCGCCGCCCGGGACGCCTCCACCAGCGCATGTGCGGGGGCGCTGTGGGTGGTGTGCTCCCGCACCCGGATCTGCCCGAACTCCTCGCGCAGCCCGGCCACCATCCCGTACGCCACCGTCTGCTCCCGCTCGGCGCGCAGCGCCACCACCTCCCGTGCGGGCAGTGCGTGATCGCCCGCGAAGACCCGCGGCTTCGGCCAGGCGTAGAGCACCCGCAGCCGGGCCCGGCGCCGGGCCGCCTCCTCGAAGGCGAAGCGGGCCGCCGCCGCGTCCGCGCCGCTCTCCACCCCGACCAGCACCTTGCCGTGGCCCTCGGGCCCGTACGCCACCGAGGACCCGCCGCGCACCACCAGCAGCGGGCGCCGGGTGTGGGCGGCCAGCCGCAGCCCGACCGAACCGAGCAGCAGCCCGGTGAAACCGCCGAGCCCCCGGGTGCCGATGACGATCAGCGAGGCGTCCCCGCCGATCCGCAGCAGCTCGGGCACCGCGTCCTGGGCCGTTAGGGTGGGCACGATCCGCAGCTGCGGATCCTGCTCCTGGGCCCGCGACATGGCCAGCCGCAGCACGGTCCTGGCGATCTCCACCGCGGGCCGCCGCGGTTCGCTGTCCGGGTCGAAGGCGAGCGGGTCGGTCCGGGCCCACGGCCAGGCGTGCACGATCTCCAGCGTGGCGTCACGGCGCCGCGCCTCGGCGACCGCCCGGTCCAGCGCGGCCCAGGCGCTGTCGGAGCCGTCCAGGCCCACCACCACCCGGCTGTTCCGCACGGGCTTGCCGGCCGGGTGGGTCATCGCCGCGCACCTCCCCGGCCGGCGGAGTCGTCGACCCGGTAGCTGAGCCGGTCGACCACGGCCACCACGCCGTCCACCTGCCCGGTCATCCGGATCGCGATGGGGATCTCGCTGTGCCGGTCCAGCTGCCCCTCCAGCCGTACGACCCCGTCGGTCACGGTGACCGCGACGGACTGCGGGCCGAGCCACAGCGAGCGGACCAGCACCTCGTCGATCACCTCGGCGCGGATCTCGTCGTCCGGGCGGAGGAAGACCCGCAGCAGATCCCGGCGGGTGACGATGCCGATCAATCGGTCCTCCTCGTCGACGACGGGCAGCCGCTCGACGCGATGGCGGTCCATCGCGCGGGCCGCGTCCACGATGCTGTCCTGGGGGCGCACGGTGACCGCGGGGCGCGACATCAGCTCGCCGGCCGTCGGGGCGGGCTCGCTGAGATCGGTCCCGGTGATCATGCCGATCACCTTGTCGTCCTCGTCCACCACGGGCAGCCCGTTGAAGCGGTGCCGGGAGAGCAGCGCACCGACCTCGTCGAACGACGTCTTGGAGCTCACCCGGACGACGTCGTCGGTCATCACATTGCCGATCTTGCGGTGCTTCATCCGTGCCTCCCCGGTCCGCTCCCAGCGTGGGACGGCGCTCCGGCCCCGTTCTTGGGCTGCCCGGGGTGCGCTCGGGACCGTTCGGCCCGCATGGGTGCCCTGGGCCGAACGACCCCTGGCGGGGCCGAAACGCCCCTCGCGCGCTATCCCGCACGGGCGCGAGGGTGAAGGCGTCGGGACGGGGGCGAAGGCGTGCGGAAGGTGGTGGGAACGGTGGAGCTCCCCCTCGTGGTGGGCGTGGACGGCTCGCACCACAGCCTTCAGGCGGTGGACTGGGCGGTGGACGCGGCGGCCCGGCACGCGGTGCCGCTGCGGCTGGTCCACGCCTCGCTGTGGGAGCGGTACGAGGGCATCGCGCCCGCCGCCGACCCCGAGCGCCCCTGGGAGCGGATCAGGGACGAGGAGATCGCCGCGTCCGCCGCCGAGCGCGCCCGCCGCCGCGGCCCCGATGTGAAGGTCGCCGCCGAGGTCCTGCCGGAGGACCCGGTGCGCGCGCTGCTGCGCGCCGGGCGGGGCGCCTCGGGCCTGGTCGTCGGCTCGCGCGGCCGCGGTGAACTCGCCGGGCTGCTGCTCGGCTCGGTCGGTCTCGCGGTCGCCGCCCGCGCCACCTGCCCGGTGACCGTCGTACGCGGCGGCGAGCCCAACCGGGGCGGCGCCTTCGGCCGGATCGTGCTCGGCGTGGGCGAGCCCGGCGAGACGGGCGGTCCTTCGGCCGCGGCCCGGTTCGCCTTCCACGAGGCCGAGGTGGGCGGCCGCACGCTGGAGGCCGTACGGGCCTGGCGCGCGCCCGCCGGTGAGGTGACGGATGATCTGCTGCTGGAGGGGGACCCGGTGCGTGCCCACTGGGCACGGGCGGAGCGGACGCTGGAGGACGCCCTGCGGGCCCCCCGACGGGACCACCCCGAGGTCACCGTGGACCGCGCGACGGTCGAGGGCACGGCCCGCAAGGCGCTGCTCCACGCGGCCGCCACCGCCGATCTGCTGGTCCTCGGCGCCCGCCGCGGCCACGGGCACACCGCCGGGCTGCAGCTCGGCCGCATCGCCCACGCGGCCCTGCACCACGCGCCCTGCCCGGTGGTGATCGTGCCGGAGCGGGACTGAACGGCGGGCGGATGCACAACTTCACACCACGAGCGGGAGACGGGCACGTCACCGGAGACCACGAGGGAGAGAGGTCCATGCCAGACGCACCGACCACGACGGGCTCGCCGGGCGGCGGGCTCGCCGACGACCGGATCCGCGCCCTGGACGCCCACTGGCGCGCCGCCAACTACCTCGCGGCGGGCCAGATCTATCTGCTGGCCAACCCACTGCTGACCGAGCCGCTGCGCCCGGACCACATCAAGCCCCGGCTGCTGGGCCACTGGGGCACCTCACCCGGACTCAATCTCGTCCACACCCATCTGAACCGCGTCATCAAGGACCGCGACCTGGACGCCATCTGCGTCTGGGGCCCCGGCCACGGCGGCCCCGCGGTGCTCGCCGGCTCCTGGCTGGACGGCAGCTACTCCGACGTCTACCCGGACGTGAGCCGGGACGCGGCGGGCATGGCCCGGCTCTTCCGGCAGTTCTCCTTCCCCGGCGGAGTGCCCAGCCATGTGGCCCCCGAGACCCCCGGCTCGATCCACGAGGGCGGTGAGCTGGGCTACTCCCTCGCCCACGCCTACGGGGCCGCGCTGGACAACCCCGGGCTGCTGGTCGCCTGCGTCATCGGCGACGGCGAGGCCGAGACCGGCCCGCTGGCCGGCTCCTGGCACGCCAACAAGTTCCTGGACCCGGTCCACGACGGCGCCGTGCTGCCGATCCTCCACCTCAACGGTTACAAGATCGCCAACCCCACGGTGCTCGCCCGGCTGCCCGAGCCCGAACTCGACGACCTGCTGCGGGGGTACGGCCACGAGCCGATCCACGTCGCCGGGGACCAACCGCTCGAGGTGCACCGGTCCATGGCGCACGCCCTGGACGAGGCGCTGGACCGGATCGCCCTGCTCCAGCGCACCGCCCGCGAGGAGGGCATCGCCGAGCGGCCGCGCTGGCCGGTCATCGTGCTCCGTACGCCCAAGGGCTGGACCGGGCCCCAGGAGGTCGACGGGCTTCCTGTGGCGGGCACCTGGCGCGCCCACCAGGTCCCCCTGCCGGGCGTCCGGGAGAACCCGGAGCATCTGCGGCAGCTCGAGCGCTGGCTGCGTTCGTACCGCCCCGAAGAGCTCTTCGACGCCGACGGGCGGCCCCGGCCGCACCTCCTGGCCGAGGTCCCGGAGGGCGACCGCCGCCTGGGCGCCAATCCGCACGCCAACGGCGGACTGCTGCTGCGCTCGCTGCCCGTGCCCGCCCTGGAGCGGTACGCGGTCCCCGTGGACAAGCCCGGCGCGACCCTGCACGAGCCGACCCGGGTCCTCGGCGGGCTGCTGGAGAAGGTCATGGAGGACACCGCCGACCGCCGCGACTTCAGGGTGGTCGGCCCCGACGAGACCGCCTCCAACCGGCTGGATGGCCTCTACCGCGCCACCGGCAAGGCGTGGCAGGAGTCCATCGTGCCCACCGATGAGCACCTCAGCCGGAACGGCCGGGTCATGGAGATCCTGTCCGAGCACCTCTGCCAGGGCTGGCTGGAGGGCTATCTGCTGACCGGGCGGCACGGCCTCTTCTCCTGCTACGAGGCGTTCGTGCACATCGTGGACTCCATGGTCAACCAGCACATCAAATGGCTGAAGGTGTCCCGCTCACTGCCCTGGCGGCGCCCCGTGGCCTCCCTCAACTACCTGCTGACCTCCCATGTGTGGCGCCAGGACCACAACGGTTTCTCGCACCAGGACCCCGGCTTCGTCGACCACGTGCTCAACAAGAGCCCACAGGTGGTGCGCGTCTATCTGCCGCCGGACGCCAACACCCTGCTCAGCGTGGCCGACCACGTCCTGCGCAGCCGCGACTACGTGAATGTGGTCGTCGCGGGCAAACAGCCCTGCTTCGACTGGCTCGATCTCGACCAGGCGCGCGCCCACTGCGCCCGCGGCGCCGGAACCTGGGACTGGGCCGGTACCGAGAACGGCGCGGGGGAGCCGGACGTGGTGCTGGCCGCCGCGGGCGATGTGCCCACCCAGGAGGTCATCGCGGCCGCCGGGATCCTCCGCCGCCATCTGCCCGATGTGGCCGTGCGGGTGGTCAACGTCGTCGACATGACCCGGCTGCTGCCGAAGGAGGAGCATCCGCACGGGATGACGGACCACGAGTTCGACGCCCTGTTCACCCGCGACCGGCCGGTCGTCTTCGCCTACCACGGCTATCCGTGGCTGGTGCACCGGCTGTCCTACCGCCGGGCCGTCCACCCCAACCTCCACGTGCGCGGCTACAAGGAGATGGGCACCACGACCACGCCGTTCGACATGGTGGTCCGCAACGACCTGGACCGCTACCGGCTGGTGATGGACGTCATCGACCGGACCCCCGGGCTCGCGGTGCGCGCCACGGCCGTACGGCAGCGGATGCAGGACGCCCGCACCCGCCACCATGCCTGGATCCGCGACCACGGCACCGATATGCCCGAGGTCGCCGAATGGTCCTGGACCGGCTGAACACGGCCGGTGCCGCTGCCGCTCTCACCCGGTGGGGAAGTAGCCCTCCAGATAGGCGTTGCGGAACTTCCCCGCCGGGTCGTGCTCGGCCAGCAGCCGCGCGAAGTCGCCGGCCCGGTCGTAGGAGGAGAGGATCCGCTCCGGCGCGGCCGTCGTCAGCTTGCCCCAGTGCGGCCGCGCCCCCAGCGGCAGCAGCGCCTCCTCCATCGCGGCCACCACCTCGATCACCGCGTCGTGGTCGGGGACCCAGGTGAAGTGGAAGGCCACGCTGTCCCGGCCGTACGCGGGGCTCAGCCACAGCTCGTCCGCCGCGACCGTACGGACCTCGGACACCTGCACCACGGGCGCGATCCGGTCACCGAGGCCGCGCAGCGCGGCGAACGCCGCCGAGGCCGCCTCGCGCGGCAGCAGCAGCTCCGACTGGAGCTCGTCGCCGTTGCTCGGGGTGAAGTCCGGGCGGAAGTGCGGCAGCCGCTCATGCCACGGCCCCGGCGCGCCCAACTGCTCGGTGCAGTGCAGCGGCGGCATCGCGGGCACCGGGTGGTGGTGGCGGTTGGCCGGGCGGGCCCCCAGCCACGGCTCCCCGGGCTCCGGGGGACCGGGCAGGTCGGTGCGGCACTTCAGCCACACCACGCCCTCGCCCGAGCGCCAGTCGGTGAAGACGCTGACGCTGTAGGCGGCGCCGAAGATCTCCTCGAAGCTGTCGTCCAGCCGGTCCAGCGGCAGCCCGGTCCACACCCACTGGGCCACGTCGAAGGTGGGCTCGATGTCCAGCGTCATCGCGGTGACCACGCCAAGACCGCCGAGCCCGACCACGGCCCCGTTGAGCCGGTCCGGGTCCTCGTCCCGGCCGATGTGGGTCACCTCGCCGCCGGGGCCGACGATCTCAAGACCCGCGACCGCCGCCGCCAGACAGCGCTGGTCGATCCCCGAGCCGTGGGTGGCGGTGGCACAGGCCCCCGCGACCGTGATGTGCGGCAGCGAGGCGAGGTTGGCCAGCGCGAAGCCCTCCGCGTGCAGGGCCTGGGCCACATGGGCGTAAGCCATGCCCGCCGCGATGGTCGCGGTGCGCTTCCCGGGGGCTATCTCCACCCGGTGCGGCAGCCGGTCCAGCTTCACCAGATCGCCCTCGGTGTCGGCGATGCGGTTGAAGGAGTGGCCCGTGCCCAGTACCCGTACCCGGTCGGCGGAGCTGACGATCCGCCGTAGCTCGTCGACGCTGTCCGGGTGGTGCAGCCGGGCGGCGGAGAAGGTGATGTTCCCGGCCCAGTTCGTCGGGGCTTGGGTGGTCGGCATCCGTGTCGTCCTGTTTCGGCTGGAGGGCGATGGGTGATGTTGTCAGCACCTTCGTACAGGTCCGCACCCTGATCCGTACAGACCCGGTTTCGCCGTCCATGACCCGGACGGCCCAGCAGGACGGGCCACCGTGCCGCGGCGCTGCCCACGATGGGCGCATGACTGCCCCGAAGCCACAGCGTCCGAGGTCGGTACTGCTCGGTGAGCTCTGTGCGGAGTTCGCGGGCACCATGGTGCTGATCCTCTTCGGCTGTGGTGTGGTGGCGCAGGTCGTGGCGGGCGGCGACCTCACCAAGCCCCCGGGCGCGCTCGGCGATCACGACTCCATCGCCTGGGCCTGGGGTCTGGGCGTCACCTTCGGCGTGTATGTGGCGGCGCGGCTCAGCGGGGCCCATATCAACCCGGCGGTCACCCTCTCCCTGGCGGCCTTCAAGGGCTTCCCCTGGATCAAGGTCGTGCCGTACACCGTGGCCCAGACGGTCGGCGCGTTCGTCGGGGCCCTGCTGGTGCGCTGGAACTACACCGAGGCGCTGGGCCACGCCGACCCTGGGCACACCGTCAAGACCCAGTTCGTCTTCTCCACCCTCCCCGGCAACGGAGTCCTGCCGGTGAGCGAATGGGGCGCGCTGCGCGACCAGATCATCGGCACCGCGATCCTGGTGCTGCTCATCTTCGCCGTCACCGATGTGCTGAACTCGGCCCCGAAGGCCAATCTGGGACCCTTCGTCATCGGGCTGATCGTGGTCGCGATCGGCATGGCCTGGGGCGCCGACGCGGGGTACGCCATCAACCCGGCCCGTGACTTCGGCCCCCGGCTGGCCAGCTACCTCACCGGCTACCGCGGCGCGTGGCGGGACCAGTACGGGGAGCTGTACTTCTGGGTGCCGATCGTGGGCCCGCTGATCGGCGGGCTCATCGGCGCCGCCCTTTACCAGCTCCTGATCAGCCGCTTCCTCCCGGCGGCCGAAACGGAGGTGGGCCGCACCCCGACCCCCGAGTAGCCGATCCGGGCCGTACCCCACCCACGAGAGGCGGCAGCATGCCGGAATTCATCGGTGCGGTGGACCAGGGGACCACCAGCACCCGCTTCATGATCTTCAACCACGATGGTGACGAGGTGGCGCGGTACCAGCTGGAGCACCGCCAGGTCCTGCCGCGCGCGGGGTGGGTCGAGCACGACCCGGTGGAGATCTACGAGCGCACCAACTCGGTGATGCAGAACGCCCTCCGCGCGGGTGGGCTCTCCCCCGCCGACCTGGCCGCGATCGGCATCACCAATCAGCGCGAGACCACGGTGATCTGGGATCCGCGCAACGGCCGCCCGTACTACAACGCCATCGTCTGGCAGGACACCCGCACCGACACCATCGCGGCCGCCCTCGAACGGAACGGCCAGGGCGAGGTCATCCGCCGCAAGGCGGGGCTGCCGCCCGCCACCTACTTCTCCGGCGGCAAGATCAAGTGGATTCTGGACAACGTCGAGGGTGTCCGCGAGGCCGCGGAAGCCGGCCACGCCCTCTTCGGCAACACCGACGCCTGGGTGCTGTGGAACCTCACGGGCGGCCCCGGCGCCGGTATCCACGCCACCGATGTCACCAACGCCAGCCGCACCATGCTGATGGACCTGGAGACGCTGGACTGGGACGACGAGTTGCTGGAGATCTTCGGCATTCCGCGGGCGATGCTGCCGACGATCAACCCCTCCTCCCACCCCGAGGCGTACGGCCAGGCCCGCACCTCCCGCCCGCTGCGCACCGCCACCCCCATCACCGGCGTCCTCGGCGACCAGCAGGCGGCCACGGTCGGCCAGGTCTGCTTCGCCCCCGGCGAGGCCAAGAACACCTACGGAACCGGCAACTTCCTGCTGCTCAACACCGGAGCGGAGCCGATCCGCTCGGCCAGCGGGCTGCTCACCACCGTGGCGTACCAGTTCGGCGACGGCCCTGCCGTCTACGCCCTGGAGGGCTCGATCGCCGTCACCGGCTCGGCCGTCCAGTGGCTGCGCGACCAGATGAAGATGATCGACGACGCCGCGGGCAGCGAGCGGCTCGCCCTCACCGTCGAGGACAACGGCGGGGTGTACTTCGTGCCCGCCTTCTCCGGGCTCTTCGCCCCGTACTGGCGCTCCGACGCCCGGGGCGCGATCGTCGGCCTCACCCGCTTCAACACCAATGGCCACATCGCCCGCGCCACCCTGGAGGCCATCTGCTACCAGAGCCGGGACGTGGTCGAGGCCATGGAGCGGGACGCCGGCATCCACATGGACGTCCTGCGGGTGGACGGCGGGGTCACCGACAACGATCTGTGTATGCAGATCCAGGCCGATGTGCTGGGCGTACCGGTCAGCCGCCCGGTCATCGCCGAGACCACCGCCCTGGGCGCCGCCTACGCGGCGGGGCTGGCCACCGGGTTCTGGCGGGACACCGATGAGCTGCGCTCCCACTGGAGCGAGTCCAGGCGGTGGGAGCCCCAGTGGGACGAGAAGACCAGGGAGGAGGGGTACACGGGCTGGAAGAAGGCCGTCCAGCGCACCCTGGACTGGGTCACGGTCGAGTAGGTCCGGCGGGGCCCGGGGCGGGACGGCCGCGCCGGATCCGGTTGCGCCGGACCCGGTTGCGCCGGGCGTCCCGCGGCGGTTCGCTGGAAGTACCCGGTGGTGGCCGAGACACCCTGGGGCCGCGCCGCGTCCGCCACCACCGCCGCTGAGTCAGCGATCGACGCGGAGGTGATCCAGGTGAAAGCCGTCGTCTATGAGAAGCCCTATTCGGTGGCGGTGAGGGACGTCGACGATCCTCGGATCGAGCATCCGAACGATGTGCTCGTGCGCGTCACCTCCAGCGCGATCTGCGGCTCCGATCTGCACATGTACGAGGGCCGGACGGCGGCCGAGCCCGGCATCGTCTTCGGACACGAGAACCTCGGCGTGGTCGAGGAGACCGGTTCCGGCGTCGTCTCGCTGTCCAAGGGCGACCGCGTGGTCATGCCGTTCAACGTGGCCTGCGGATTCTGCAAGAACTGCCTCGCGGGCGACACCGGCTTCTGTCTCACCGTCAACCCCGGCTTCGCGGGCGGCGCCTACGGCTATGTGGCGATGGGCCCGTACAAGGGCGGCCAGGCCGATCGGCTGCGGGTGCCCTTCGCCGACTTCAACTGCCTGAAGCTGCCCGAGGGCGATGAGCTCGAGACCGACTTCATCCTGCTCGCCGACATCTTCCCGACCGGCTACCACGGCTGTGAGCTGGCCGAGGTCTCCCCGGGCGAGAGCGTGGCGGTCTACGGCGCGGGTCCGGTGGGGCTGATGGCCGCCTACTCCGCGCTGCTGCGCGGCGCCGCCACGGTGTTCGTGGTGGACCGGGTCCCCGAGCGGCTGGAGAAGGCCAGGGAGATCGGCGCCGTCCCCATCGACTTCAGCAAGGGCGACCCGGTGCCGCAGATCATGGACCGCACCGGCGGCGAGGGCACGGACAAGGGCATCGACGCGGTGGGCTACCAGGCCCAGGCGCACGACGCCAGTCATGAGGAGCCCGCGTCGGTGCTCAACTCGCTGGTCGACACCGTGCGGCCGACCGGACGGCTCGGTGTGCCGGGGCTGTACGTCCCCTCCGACCCCGGCGGCCCCGATGAGCACGCCAAACGCGGTCAGCTGCTGGTCTCCATCGGCCGGATGTTCGAGAAGGGCCAGCGCATGGGGACGGGGCAGTGCAATGTCAAGCGCTACAACCGCCAGCTGCGCGACCTGATCATCGCCGGGCGCGCCCGGCCCAGCTTCGTGGTCTCCCATGAACTGCCGCTGGACCAGGCCCCGCAGGCGTACGAGAAGTTCGACAAGCGGGTCGAGGGCTACACCAAAGTGGTGCTGCATCCGGCGCTCGCCGCCTGACGGCCCCTCGGCGCTGTGACCTCCCCTTGTGATCTCCTACGGCCGCCTAGGTCCTAAAAAGTCACTGAAAAGGGTGATATGCACCATAATTGGTTCTGTGCACCCGAACGGCTATCTCGTTCAGCTCCGGGAGGAGGAGCGATCATGAAGAACTCCCGGGTGGCGCTGGCCTTCGTCAGCGGCTATCTCTACGGTCGCGGCCATAGGGGGATCCTGGTCCTCGGTCTCGCCGGTCTCGCCGCGGGCAAGCGCCTCAGCTCCGGTATCAGCCCACCGGGCGTCCAGCAGCTCAAGTCCTCCGAGCTCGGCAGGCTCGGTCAGGAGATCGGCGGCCGTCTGGTCTCCGCGGGCCGGGAGGCGGCCATGTCGGCGGCCAGTCACCGGATGGACGCCCTGAGCGACCGGTTGGAGCGGCGCGCCGAGACCCTGCGCACCGGCGGTGCGGGGGACCGGGTGCCGGAGACCGGGGAGCACGAGGAGCCGGAGGAGCACGAGGAGGGCGGCGAGCGCGAGCGAGGGAGCGCCGCACGGTCCCGCGAGGACGGGTCGCGTGAGCGCACCAGCAGACAGCGCAAACCGGCCGACCGTCCGGCGCAGACCAGGAAGCGGACCGGCTCCGAAGGGCCCGCGCGGCGAAGCCAGAGGTGAGGGCCATGGCTGAGGAAACCAAGGGGCGGACCGGCGGGCGCGGCGCGCTCGCGGAACTGCCCACCGACCGCCTGCTGAAGGAAGCCCAGGGCCTGCTGGCGGCGCTGGGCGAACGGGCCCTGGAATCGGTCACCCATCTGGGCAACCCACTGGGGAACCCCGGGACGGGCGCGCTGAAGGGCGGTCTGGAGCAGGTGAAGGACAAGGTCGTCGACACGGCCAAGGAGCAGATGAAGGACCAGGTCAAGGGGAAGGTCAAGGACCAGGTCAAGGAGAAGGTCGTCGACAAGGCGAAGAGCATCATCCCGGGCCTCGGCGGCGGCGGTGACTCCAGCAAGGGCGGCAAGAAGCTCAAGGTCACCAACATCGTGGAGCAGATGGACGTGGGCGCGCCCCTCTCCCTCACCTACAACCTCTGGACGGAGTGGGAGAACTTCCCCTCGTACATGAAGAAGGTCGAGAACGTCCAGAACGAGGACGAGGACGAGAACGAGGGCGGGATCGAATCCGAGTGGAAGGCCCAGGTCTTCTGGTCGCACCGCAAGTGGCGGGCCGAGGTCGTCGAGCAGATCCCCGACAAGCGCATCATCTGGACGTCGCGGGCCGACAAGGGCCATGTGGACGGCACGATCACCTTCCATGAGCTGGCCCCGGACCTCACCCGGATCCTGTTCGTCCTGGAGTACTGGCCGCAGGGCTTCATGGAGCGCACCGGCAACCTCTGGCGCGCCCAGGGCCGCCGGGTGCGCCTGGAGATGAAGCACTTCCGCCGCCACCTCATGCGCGAGGTGCTGCTCGAACCCGACGAGGTCGTGGGCTGGCGCGGCGTGGTGCGCGACGGCGAGATCGTGGAGGACGACGAGCGAGAGGGGCGGGAGCCCGAGGAGCGCGAGGAGCGCGAGGAAGGCAAGGAGCGCGAGGAGCCGGGGGACGAGTACGAGGACGAGGAGCCCGAGGAGTACGAGGACGAAGAGCCCAGGGACGAGGACGAAGAGCCCGGGGACGAATACGAGGAGGAGTACGAGGACGAGGAGCCCGCACGGCGCCGCGCGCGCCGCTGACGGACCCCGCCCCCGGAACGGGTGAGCGCGGTGACCGTAGCACGGCAGCAGCAGAGCCAGTATCTGGACCGGGCGAGTTCCAGCGCCCTGGTCGACGTGGTCGACCTCATCCTGGACAAGGGCCTGGTCATCGATGTGTATGTGCGGGTGTCCCTGGTGGGCATCGAGATCCTGACCATCGACGCCCGTATCGTCGTCGCCAGCGTGGACACGTATCTGCGGTTCGCGGAGGCGACCAACCGACTCGACATCGCCCGCAGCGGCACCGAGACCCACGGTCTGCCCGGCCTCATGGACCAGATCCAGGAGAGCGGCGGCAAGAAGAAGACCAAGGGCGCCCTGGAGGGCGTCAAGGAATCGGTCTCGGACCTGCTCCAGGGCGATGACGACGAGGCCCGGGAACCCGAGGCCGAGGAGCGGACGAGGCCCCGGCGTACCAGGGGTTCCACCAGTCACAGGGAGCGCGAGCGGTGATGGCCGAGGACGGACGTGCCTGCTATGTCTACGGGGTCGTCACGGGCGACCGACCCGATGAGGCGGTCAAGGACCTGCCCGCCGTCGGGGACCCCGAGGCCCCGGTGACCCTGGTCCGCCAGGGCGGCCAGGCCGCGGTGGTCAGCGAGGTGCCCGTCGACAAGCCACTGGGCACCCCCGAGGATCTGCGCACCCACGCCAGGGTGCTGGACCACCTGGCCGCGCAGGGCTCACCGGTGCTGCCGTTCCGCTTCGGCACCGTGGTGCGCGACACCGCGGCGGTGGCGGACGAGCTGCTGGCCGAGGGGCACGACGACTTCGCCCGGGGCCTCGACCGGCTCCGCGGCCGTACGCAGCTCACCGTGCGGGCCCGCTATGACGAGGACGCGGTGCTGCGCGAGGTGGTGACCGAACAGCCGGAGGCCAGACGGCTCCGCGACGAGTTGCGGGGGCTGCCCGAGGACGCGGGCTACGAGCAGCGGATCGAGCTCGGCCAGCTCGTCATGGACAGCATCGCCGCCAAGCGGAGCGTGGACGCGCTGGAGCTCGACCGGCGGCTGGCGCCGTACGCGCTGGCCTCGGTGTCGGAGGAGCCGGCGTCCCCCGAGGGGCTGGTCAACGCCTCGTTCCTGGTGGAGGACGGGAAACGGCAGGCGTTCGAGGAGGCGGCCGAGGAGCTCGCCGCGCACTGGCACGGCCGGGTCCGGATGCGTCTGCTCGGCCCGCTGGCGCCGTACGACTTCGTGGCCGACGCGACGCTCGAAGGGAAGGAAGGCGACGAGTAGCCATGGGACTGTTCACCGGCCTGGCCACGCTGCCGCTGGCCCCGGTGCGGGGCGTCGTCTGGATCGCCGGGCGGATCCATGACGAGGCCCACCGGCAGCTGTACGACCCCGAGGTGATCAAGCAGCGGCTGGAGGAGGTCGCGGAGGCCCGGGAGAGCGGGGAGCTCACCGAGGAGGAGGCGGCCCGGGAGGAGGACGAGCTGGTCCGCAGGCTGATGTCCCAGGGGCCGCCCGACGGGGGCCTGGAGGTATGAGCCGTGCCCCGCGAACGGCCCCGCGAGGAACGCCACCGCGAGGAGAGGCCACGTGCCCGGCCCCGTGAGGAACGGTCCCGTGAGGAACGGCCCCGAGAGGAACGGGACCGGCGCGAGGACGAGCCGGAACGGGACCGGCGCGAGGACGAGCCCGAGCGGCCCCGGCCCCGGCGTCCCGCCTTCGTGGCCCGCGACGCCGCGCGCAGCGCGGCCCGCCATGTGCAGGGGCTGACCGGGCGGACCCCGGAGGGCATCACCTCGCTGGAGCACACGGAGGACGGCTGGACCATCGGCATCGAGGTGGTCGAGACCCACCGGATCCCGGACTCCACCGACATCCTCGCCGAGTACCAGGTCGAACTGGACGACCGCGGCGAGCTCGTCTCCTACCGCCGCGCCGATCGCTACTACCGGGGCAGGGCGGAGAACCGGACATGAACCAGAGCTCCGACTGGAACCCGCCGGTCCGGCGCACCGGCACCGCAAGCGAACCCGCCCGCCGGGGCGCCGAGCCGTCCAGCCTGGCCGACATCCTGGAGCGGGTGCTCGACAAGGGCATCGTCATCGCGGGCGATATCCAGATCAATCTGCTGGACATCGAACTGCTGACGATCAAGATCAGGCTGCTGGTCGCCTCCGTGGACCGGGCCAAGGAGATGGGCATCGACTGGTGGGAGCACGACCCCTCGCTCTCCTCCGGCGCCCGGGACGTCCTGGAGGAGAACGAGCGGCTGCGGCGGCGCGTCGGCGAGCTGGAGGACGGCCGCGGCGCGCGCCGGGAGGCCGACCACGACACCGGGCGGGAGGACGAACGGTGAACGGTTCCCTCGCCGTCTGGCTGTACGCGGTGACGGCCGCCCCCGGGGACGGCGCCCCGCCGCGGGGGCTCACCGGTGTGGCGGACGAGCCGGTGCGCCTGGTGGAGAGCGCGGGGCTGGCCGCCGTCGTGGGCTCCGTACCGCTCGGGGACTTCGGCGAGGACGCGCTGCGCGACCATCTGGAGGACCTGGAGTGGCTGGAGCGCACCGCCCGCGCCCACCACCGGGTGATCAACGGCGCGGCCCGCCACGGCCAGGTCATCCCGCTGCGCTTCGCCACGCTCTACCACGACGACGACCGGGTCCGGGCGATGCTCCAGGAGCGCCGGGACGACTTCACGGCCACGCTGCGGCGGGTGGCGGGCCGCACCGAGTGGGGCGTCAAGGCGTATGTGGACCCCAGGTCCTTCCTGCCCGACCCGGACGAGCCCACCGGCGGCGAGGAGAGCCCCGGAACCGCCTATCTGATGCGGCGGCGGGCCCAGCGGCAGGACCAGGAGACCGCGCATCTGCGCGCGACCGAACGGGCGGAGGAGATCCACGCCTCCCTCGCCGCGCTGGCGGTGGCCACGGCCGCCCATCCACCGCAGGACACCGCGCTGGCCGCGTACGAGGGGTGGATGGTGCTGAACAACTCCTATCTGGTGCCCGACGCCCTCGGCGAGGAGTTCACCGCCCTGGTGACCGACCTGGGGGCGCGCTACCCCGCCGTCACCCTGGAGGTCAGCGGCCCCTGGCCGCCGTACTCCTTCACCGCCCCGCCGAAGCGGGCGGAGGACGCCCAGCCGGAGGAGACGCCGTCGTGACCCGTGCGATCGAACGGCGGGAGGTGGCCCTGGTCGACCTGCTCGACCGGGTGCTCGCCGGAGGCGTGGTGATCGCGGGGGAGATCACCCTGAGCATCGCCGACATCGACCTGGTGCGGATCTCGCTGCGCGCCCTGATCGCCTCCGTACGGGTGGAGAACGACGAGGGATGGGAGGGGGATCGCCGTGATCGCCGTGAAGGGGGGCCGCCATGACGGATGACCGCGCTCCCCGGCGGCCCGG
Organism: Streptomyces yongxingensis; assembly: GCF_055597465.1. Taxonomy (NCBI): domain Bacteria; kingdom Bacillati; phylum Actinomycetota; class Actinomycetes; order Kitasatosporales; family Streptomycetaceae; genus Streptomyces; species Streptomyces yongxingensis. Next base: position 1,896,956 of record NZ_CM145717.1, on the reverse strand, counting down.
CCGGCGGATCGAGGTGGACGAGGAGTCGGTCCGCAAGAGCCTGGCCGGTCTGGTGCTCACCATCGTCGAGCTGCTGCGGCAGCTCATGGAGCGGCAGGCGCTGCGCCGCGTCGAGCAGGGCGGCATCAGCGATGAGCAGATCGAGGAGCTCGGGCTGACGCTGATGGCCCTGGAGCGGAACATGGCCGAGCTGCGGGAGCACTTCGGGCTGACCGAGGACGACCTCAACCTGGACCTGGGCCCGCTGGGCCCCCTGCTGCCCCGCGACCGCTGACCGGCCCCCTTAACCCCCGGCCAGTCCCGGACACAGCCCCCGACTCCGCCCCCGACCTGCCGCTGACCAGGCAGTCCGGCGCCGATTCGCGAGACACCCGGGCCGGGTCCGGCGGCCGCCGAGTAATGTGCGGGTGTGGGGATCACGCTCAACCTCCAGCGCGCCCAACCGGCCGACGTGCACGTCGGCCGGTCACCGCTGGCCGAGCTCATGTCGGTGCTGCACATCATGGCCGAGCCCGATCACCACCCCGAGGCCCAGCGCTGGACCCGGCGGCTCGGCACGGCGCTCGCCCCCTCCCTCGCCCATGAGATGAGCGCCCTGTCCCCGCTGTGGGCCCGGCTCCGCTGCCGACTGCTGTTCCCGCTGGAGCTCCCGCTGGACCAGCCCTTCGAGGACGAGCTGCGCCATCTGGAGAAGCTGCCGCTCGAGGAGTTCGTGGGGCTGTGCTCCCAAGGGGTGCTCGGCTTCCGGGAGGCCGTGCCCCCGGCCGGCAGCCTGCTCACCGACCCGGGGGCCGCCGAGCGCTATGTGGAGCAGTGCGAGCGGCGCTCCTTCCGGCGGGGCGAGCTGGCCCACGACCTGGTGGCCTCGCCCGAGGGGCTGCGCGACCGGCTCCTGTGCTTCCTGGACGCCTGCGCCGAGGCGTTCTTCGCCTCCGAGTGGCGCACGGTCCGCGACCGGCTGGAGTCGGCCGCCGCCCGGGTCCGTACCGACATCCGGCGGCGCGGTCTGGCCGAGGTGCTGGCCGGGCTCAGCCCCACCGCGGTGGTCTCCCGGGGCGGCTCGCGGGTGCGCTACGACAAGCTGGCCGTCGCCGAGATCGAGATCGGCCCGCGCCCGCTCTTCCTGCTCCCCTCCGTCCATGTCTGGCCGCATCTGACCGTCAAGGACGAGGAGTGCCACCCGGTGGTGCTCCAGTTCGCCGCCCAGGAGGGCGGCACGGCCGATCAGCTCACCCAGGCCGAGCTGCGGGCCCGGATGTCCGCGCTGGCGTCCCTGGGCCGGATGGAGCTGTGCCGCCATCTGCTGGGCGAGCCCATCACCACCTCCGAACTGGCCCAGCGGCTGGGCCTCGCCGATACGCAGGTCTCCCGCACCCTGCGCCAGCTCAGGGACGCCGGGCTCATCGAGTCCGAGCGCGAGGGCAAGTACGTCTACCACCGGCTGGCCACCAGCACCCTGCTCCGGCTGGGGCAGGACGTGCTGGCGACCATCATGCGGTGACGGCCGTACGCCGACCGCCGGTCAGCCCGGCTGGGTCCACAGCAGCACCGCCGAGGGGTGGTCCGCGTCCATGTGGACGCGGTTGGTCGCCACCACCTTGCGGCGGCTGACCGCCTCCGGCACCCCCGTATTGGAGTTGACGTCGAACCGGGGGAAGTCGCTCGAGGAGATGTCCACCCGCAGCCGGTGCCCGGCCTCGAAGCGGTTGGCCGTGTCCGGCGCCGGGATCTCGATCTCGTAGACCTCGCCCGGCTCCAGCGGCTCCGGGCGCTCGAAGGACTTGTGGAAGCGGCAGCGGAAGATGCCCTCGGTGAGGTTCATCGCGAAGCCGTGCGGATAGTCCTCGTTCGGCGGATGCACATCGACCAGCTTCACCGTGAAGTCGGTGTCCGGCGCGGACGAGGAGATGAACAGCCGCGCGGTGACCGGACCGGCCACCACCAGCGGCTCCTCCAGCGGCGGGGTGGCCAGCGAGATCACATCGGGCCGGGAGTTCAGCGGCAGATACGGCGGGCGGGCGCCGTAGAACCGCTCGTCCGGCACCTGGTCGAAGGCGCCGCCGACCATCACCGGCTCACCCGAGGTGACCTGGCCGCCGAGCGTGGGCACCGGGTCGTTCGGGTCGAAGTCGTACTCCACCCAGGCCCGTGTCGCCGTCGGCCGCTCCCGGCTCAGCTCGCCCGAGGTGTGGCAGTAGAACGCGGTCTCCCGGGTCCCGGCCGGGGGCCACTGGGTGTCGGTCTGCCAGCGGCCGCCGTGCCGCATCCGTCCGGCCTCGTCCCGCCGGCCGTCCCCGCCGCCCATCAGGAAGTACCGCACCCGCGGGATCGACTCCGGGTCGCCGCCCCCCAGCACCGCGTCGAACCACCGCTGGCGGAAGGACAGATACGAGGTGTCCACATTGCCGCTGAGGGTCGCGGCGGGCCCGAAGTCCACGTCGCCGGCGAAGGTGACACAGCGCAGCCCGTGTTTCCACGGCCCCATCACCAGATACGCCGGGGACCGCTTGAGCCGGCCCATGGCGGTGAAGTTCTCGATGGTGGAGCGGACATACGGGTCGTACCAGCTCGACATGTGCAGCGTCGGCACATCCGGGAAGCGGTCGTAGTGGCCGCGCCCGTAGATGGCCGGCTGGCGCCAGTACGCCCCGAAGGCGTCGTGCCGCCACTGGTCGAGCAGATAGCGCTCGTAACTGTCCACCTGGGCGAGCGGTGAGACGCCGGTCCGCCACGGCAGCACGGTGAACCAGTCGCGCAGATCCGTCCCCGCGAACGCCTTGCGCACCAGCGGGTCCCGCTCCGCCTCCGGGCTCTCCTCACCGTGCCGGAAGGCCCAGGTGATCTGCTTGAGCTCGAAGGCGCCGCCCATCCGCATCCCGGCCTCGTAGGCGCTGGCGAAGCCGCCGGAGTCCATGAACATCGCGGACAGCCCGGCGGGGGACTCGGCCGCGGCGGCCGTCTGGGCGTGGGCCGAGTAGGACACGCCCATCATGGCCACCCGGCCGTCGCACCAGGGCTGGGCGGCGATCCAGTCGATGGTGTCCGCCCCGTCCGGCCCCTCGCCGAGGTACTTCACGAAGGTGCCCTCGGAGTCGCCGCGGCCCCGGCAGTCCTGCCGCACCACGTGATATCCGGCGCGGACGAAGAACGCCGAGGTCTCCTCCGGTGTGGGCACCGGCTCGTCGTGGCGGCTGCGGTCGGAGTCGCGCATCTGCCGGCGGCCGTACGGGGTCCGCTCCAGGATGACCGGGCGGGGCCCCGGCCGCTCCTGGTCGGTGAAGAGATCGGCGGCCAGGACGATCCCGTCCCGTACGGGGACGCGCAGGGTGCGTCGCCACACCCGCTCGTCCAGCAGACGGGCGGGCTCCTCCCAGGCCGCCCGCCCTCTGTCGCCGGTCGTTTCGGTCTGACTGGTTCGTGCCATGGAAGATCTCACTGGGTCTGGGATTGCTTGGAGCCGTTGAGGGCGATCTGGTCCCGGGTGACGGTGGACAGCGGCAGCCCCCACTGGCCGAAGAGCTTGGCGTAGGTGCCCGACTCGTACAGCTTCCGCAGCCCCTTGACGATCACGGGCGCGAGCCCGGCGTCCTTCTTGGCCTGGATGCCGTAGATGGCCGTCGCGGCGGGCAGGTCCAGCATGTCCTTCAGCTCGAGCGTCTCGAAGCGGTCGTGCGAGTTCTGGCTCACCGAGGTGTTGGAGGCGCTGGGCGCGGCCACCGCCTCCACGCGCTTGCTCTGGAGCGCCAGCGAGGCGGCGGGCAGATCGGTGTAGAGCTTCGCGTCCACCGACGGCTTGCCCTTGGCGGCACACCGCTTGTTCTGCGCCGCGAGCACGTTCTGCGTTCCGGCGCCCTTCTCGACGCCGACCTTGTGGCCGCAGACCTCGAGGCCGTTCTTGGGGCGGAAGGAGCCGTCCTTGAGTACCATCAGCGTCACACTGCTCTGCGCGAAGTCGGCGAAGTCGACCTCCTTCTGGCGCTCGATGAAGTCACCGGAGGGCGCGCTGAGGTCGATCCGTCCGGACTTCAGCCCCGGGATGACCGCGTCGAAATTGGTCCGCTCCACCTTGATCTTGATGTCCAGCAACGAGGAGAGCTGCGCGGCCAGTTCGGGGACCAGCCCGGTGATCTTCCCGTCGGACTCGAAGGTGACATACGGCGCGTACTCGCTGACGCCCATGATCAGCGTCTTCTTGGTGTAGGCATGGGGCACCTCGGCGGCCAGCGCGCTGTCCTTGGGCTCGGGGGCGAGCGTGACCGCCGGACGGCTCTTGTTGTCCTTGCCCCCCTCGGGGGTGTCGTCCACCGAACAGGCCGACAGGCCGAGCGTCAGACAGGCCAGCAGGGCGCATGCGGCGACATGGGGACGGTTGCGCATGGGTGCTCCATTCCGGGAGGTGGGGGGTGGCGGATGCGGAAGTGCGGGACCGGTCAGCGGCCCCAGACGGTCTCGGCGACGCGCCGTACGTTGCCCCCGGCCAGCTTGGCCACGTCCGCTTCGGAGTAGCCGCGGTCGAACAGCCACCGGATCATGTTGCCGACGGCCTCCGCGGGGTTCTCACAGCCCCGTACGTACGCGACCTCCTCGTGCGGCGGCAGTTCGGGGGCCTTGCCGTCGTGCGCGTCGTCCTTGCCGAAGAGCGGGGCGAACGTCCGGTGCCAGGCCGTGTGATCGCCGAAGTTGGTGTCCGGGCCGAAGGCCACGTGGTCGATGCCGACCAGATCGATACAGCGCTCGATGTGCTCCATCACCGAGTCCAGATCGTGCCGGGGGTGCCGGGCGGTGATGGTCGTGTGCGGCGCCGCCTCGACGCCGATGAAGCCGCCGGACCCGGCGCAGGCCCGGATCACGTCGTCGGGCTTCATCCGCGGGGTCGGCCACAGCGCCCGGGACCCGGCATGGGTGATCACCACGGGGGCCGTGGAGCGGCGCACGGCGTCCAGGGCCGTCGCGTCCCCGCTGTGCGAGACATCGACGATGATCCCGAGGTCGTTCATCCGGCGCAGCGCCCGGCGGCCGAGCAGGGTCAGACCGGTGTCCCCGGCGTCGGCGAGCCCCGAGCCCAGCTGGTTGCTCTCGCTGTAGACCAGGCCGAGCAGCCGTACGCCCAGGCCGTAGAGCAGATCGAGCCGGTCGATGTCATTGCCGATGGGGGAGGCGGACTCCAGGGTCAGCACCACCCCCACCTGGTGGCCGGCCCGCGCCCGGTCGGCGTCCTCGAGGGTGCGGACGGGGACCACCAGCCGCTGATGGTCGAGGTCCGCCTGGCGCATGGCCAGGTCGCTGACCGCGTCGTCCCAGTCCCAGGGGGCATGGGAGCGGATCATGCTCACCGCGGCCGGGCCGCCGTCGAAGAACAGGTCCACCCCCGAGTGGGCGATGCCCTCGTAGGGGATCGACTCCCGGCCCTGGCGGCGGTACGCGGCGAAGTCCCCGGGATCGGCGGGGCGCAGCGAGAGGTGGTCATGGGCGGAGATCACCAGATGGCGCTCCTCGAAGTCCCGCGCGCGGACCTCGACGTCCTCGCTCCACTCCAGCGCGGCCCCGGGGACCCGGCCGAGCGCGGGCGCCAGCTCGAAGGCGCGGTAGTCCTCCCCGGCCTCCAGGTACTGGTACGAGCGGTAGGAGTCCCACAGCTTCAGGCGCCGGGCGGTCTTGGCGGGCAGGGGGAGTTCGGTGCTCATGGGCTGACCTTCGACAGGAACATGCGGGTGCGGTCGTGTGAGGGAGCGCGCAGCAGCGCGTCCGGGGTGCCCTCCTCGACGATCCGGCCGTCGTCCATGAAGACGATCCGGTCGGCCACATCGGCGGCGAAGCGCATCTCATGGGTGACGACGACCAGCGTCATGCCGTCGCGGGCCAGGTCCTTGATGACGCTGAGCACCTCCTGCACCATCTCGGGGTCCAGGGCGGAGGTCGGCTCGTCGAAGAGCATCACCTTGGGCCGCATCGCCAGGGCGCGGGCGATGGCCACCCGCTGCTGCTGGCCGCCGGAGAGCTTGTCCGGATAGCTGTCCAGCTTGTGGGCGAGTCCCACCCGGGTCATCAGCTCCACGGCCCGCGCGTCGGCCGCGGCCTTGGAGAGCCCGAGCACCCGGCGCGGGGCCTCCACGATGTTCTCGCGGGCGGTGAGGTGCGGGAACAGATTGAAGCTCTGGAACACCATGCCCATCGCCGAGCGCTGGGCGGCCAGCTCCCGGGCACCCAGCTCATGCAGGGTGCGCCCGCGCAGCTGATAGCCGATCACGCTGCCGTCGACCATCACCACGCCCTGGTCGGGCACTTCGAGGTGGTTGACACAGCGCAGCAGTGTGCTCTTTCCGGATCCGGAGGGACCGATCAGGCAGACCGTCTCACCTCGGTGGATATCCAGGGAGATGCCGTGCAGTACCTCGGTGCCGCGGAACGACTTGCGGATCCCGCGCAGGGAGACGATGGCCTGCGATTCCATTTGCGATGCCGCGGTCATACCGAGTGCTCGATCCTCTTCACTTTCCCGGCCTTGTCGGCCGAAATCAGGGTGTGTCGTCCCAGACGTCGCTCCAGGCGCTGCTGAAGAAGGGTAATGGCGCCAGTGATGATCATGTACCAAATGGCGGCCACGATCAACAGTGGAACGGTCTGGAAGTTCTTGGCGTAAATCAGCTGGACCGAGTAGAGCAGGTCGGCCAGGGTGATCACGCTGACCAGGGAGGTGGCCTTGAGGAGAGATATCAGCTCATTTCCCATCGGGGGGACGATCACCCGCAGCGCCTGGGGGAGGGTGACGCGGAAGAAGATCTGAGTCGGTGTCAACCCCAGCGCGGACGCCGCCTGGCGCTGTCCATCGGGCACGGCCAGCAGCCCGGACCGGATCAACTCCGCGATGTAGGCGGTCTCGTGGAGGGTCAGACCGATGATCGCGGCGGTCAGCGGGCCGATGACGCTGTTCGAATCGAAGGTGACGAAACGCGGCCCCCAGGGAATGCCGAGGGACAGCGTCGGAAAGAGGGCCGCGAGGTTGTACCAGAAAAGCAGCTGCACCAGCATCGGAATGCTGCGGAAAACCCAGATGAAGGCGGCCGCGACCGTGGACATGAGGCGGGAGTCGCCCATGCGCATCAGCGCGACCATGGTGCCGCACACCAAAGAGAGTGCCATGGTCACCGCGGTCATTCCAATGCTGACCCCGATGCCCTTCATCACCCGGATCTCGAAGAAGTATTTGCCGACGGTTTCCCACTCGAAACGCGGGTTGGTGAATATCGTGGTCACCGCCATCGCGGCCAGTACCAGCACGATCGCATTGGCCACCAGAAGTCCGGGACGCCGTCGCTTCGCGCGTTTGAGCACGGACGGCTCGGGTAGTGCATCGACGTTCAGGACTTTGGTCATGGCGTGCCTTCGGACGGTCGGGTCGCGGCAGAATTACCGCATCCTAAAACCGCACCCACGGGCACCCGGCAACAGTTGACACAGAACGGTCAACCGTAAACGGGGGGAATGCGTCCGTCCGCCCGGAGCGGCCGGGCGGACGGACGGACACGCGTTGGCGGAGGGCGCTCCGCCGGGCCTACAGCCCCTTTTCGAACGGGAGCGGGCCGATGGTCTCCGGGTCGGCCGAGACATCGAACAGCGGGGTGTAGCCGGTGGCCAGATACAGCCCGCGCGCCTCCGGCTGGCGGGGGCCGGTGGTGAGGTGGATCCGGCGGTAGCCGCGCCCGGCGGCCGACCGCTCCAGCTCCGCCACCACCCGGCGGGCCAGCCCGCGCCGCCGATGCCCCGAGTGCGTCCAGATCCGCTTGAGCTCCGCCGTCCGCTCGTCGTACCGCCGGTACGCGCCCCCGGCGACCGGCTCACCGCCCTCCAGCAGCAGAAGCAGCTCCCCGTGCGGCGGGGCGAACTCCTCGGCCGGATAGCGGTTCAGCTCACCGTCGGCCGCCCTGCCGTAGCGGGTGGAGTACTCATGCGCCAGCTCGCGCAGCAGCGGCTCGACCCGTGGGTCGTCCACGGTCACCCGGACCACCGTCAGCTGTGGCTGGGGTTCGGCCACGGAGGTCATCAGCGCACCGCCGCGAGGGTCTGCGGGCCCCGGGCCGCGCGCTCGGCGTCCCGCTTGGCGACCTCTTCGCGGACGATCGGGATGACGTACCGGCCGAAGTCGATCGCGTCGCCCAGCAGGTCGTAGCCGCGCGCGGAGAGGATGTCCACGCCCAGGTCGTAGTAGTCCAGCAGCGCCTGCGCCACCGTCTCCGGCGTGCCCACCAGCGCGTTGGAGTTGCCTGCGCCACCGGTGGCGGCGGCGGTCGGGGTCCACAGCGCCCGGTCGTAGCGCTCGCCCGCCTCGGCGATGGAGATCAGCCGCTGTGAGCCGGTGTTCTCCGGGGCGCCCCTGCGGTGGTGGCGCACGGTCGTCGCCTCGCCCCGCTCCTTGCGGGCGCGGATGGCGTCCACCGTGCGGTGTGCCTTCTCCCAGGCCAGCTCCTCGGTCGGGGCGATGATCGGCCGGAACGCCACCTGGATCCTCGGCACATCGCTCCGCCCGGCCGCCGCGGCGGCCGCTTTCACCGCCGCGATCTGCTCGGCGGTCCGCTCCAGCGGCTCGCCCCACAGGCAGTAGATGTCGGCCTCGGCCCCGCCCGCCGCGTAGGCCGCGGGGGAGGAGCCGCCGAAGGAGACGCCCGGGCGCGGCTGCTGGACCGGGAAGACATCGCTGACGAAGTCGTGGAAGCGGTAGTGCTCGCCCTCGTGGTCGAAGGGCTCATGGGTGGTCCAGATCTTCTTGACGATCCGTATGTACTCACGGGTGCGCGCGTAGCGCTCGTCCTTGGTGAGGGTGTCGCCCTCACGCCGCTGCTCGTGGTCGTTGCCGCCGGTGATGAAGTGCACCGTCAGCCGGCCGTCGCTGATCTGGTCGAGCGTGGCGAACGTCTTGGCGGCGTACGTCGGATAGGAGACGTTGGGCCGGTGGGCCAGCAGGATCCGGAGCCGGTCCAGCCTGGCGGCGATGTAGGCGGCGGCGGGCGCGGGATCGGGCGAGCCGGAGCCGTAGGCGAACAGCACCCGGTCCCAGCCGTGGTCCTCATGGGCCCGGGCGAGCCGCAGGGTGTACTCCTTGTCGAAGGCCGCGCCGGAGCGCGGCCCGGTCTCGGAGCCGTCGTTGGTGGCGGCGATGCCGAGGAACTCCACGGGCATGGGGCGACCCTTTCGGAAGGCGGAGAAGGCGAAGAAGGCGAAGAAGGCGAGGAGAACGCGACGCCGGAGACACGCCGGACCCGGACATCGGCATTGGCCCACCAGGGGTGATGGCGCGTCAGGCGCGGGAAAGCGACGGGCGAGGGGCCCGGGATCAGAGGAGGGCGGCCGGTCGGACGGCCCGCTGCCGGGTCAGCCGGAACAGGAGGCGGACCACACCCGACCGAAGTCGATGTGGTCGCGGGTGACCAGGGGCAGCTCAGTCCTCACTCGCAACATTCAGCACCGCGGTGGCCCGTTCCGTCAACCACTGTCCACATGATGGCCCGTATACGCCCTGTCATGACAAAGCCGCCCGTATCCCCCTCGCCGCCGCGTGGGCGGGCGGGGGATACGGGCGGCTGCGAAAGTGACCTCGGCCGTTCCGCTGTCGGTCAGCGGCCCGCCACCGGCTCCGGTGTGCCGGGCCGCTCCGAGGTGGCCGTGAGCCGGTCCGGACCGCGCCCCGGCAGCAGCGAGGCGACCGCGAGCGCCACCAGCGCGGCGCCGCCGCCGATCGCGAAGGCGGTGCGGAAGCCGCCCAGGGACGGGAGCTCGACGGGCCCGAACGCGGTGGTCATATGGGCGAGGACGACGCCCACCACCGCACTGGCGGTCGAGGTGCCGATGGACCGCATCAGGGTGTTGAGCCCGTTGGCCGCGCCGGTCTCGGACACCGGCACCGCCGACATGATCAGCGCGGGCATGGCGGAGTACGCGAGGCCGATCCCGGCACCGATCACACACGAGATGACCACGATCTGCCACACGGCGTCCATCAGGAAGATGCCCATGCCGTAGCCGACGGCGATCACCCCGGCACCGAGCATCAGCGATGTCTTGGGGCCCCAGGTGGCCGTGATCCGTGCGGACAGCGGGGAGATCGCCATCATCACCAGACCGGACGGGCCCAGGCACAGACCGGCGGTCATCATCGACTGGCCCAGCCCGTACCCCGTGGCCTCGGGCATCTGGAGCAGCTGCGGCAGCACCAGCGACATCCCGAACATCGCGAAGCCGATGACGATGGAGGCCAGATTGGTGAGCAGCACCTGACGGCGCACGGTGGTGCGCAGATCCACCAGCGGCCCGCTCACCCGCAGCTCCCACCGGCTCCACAGCAGCAGCACGACCACCGTCGCGGCGAACAGCCCGGTGGTGACACCGCTGGCCCAGCCCCAGTCGGCGCCCTTGGAGATGGCCAGCAGCAGACAGAGCAGCCCGGCCGACAGCCCGACGGCGCCCACCAGGTCGAACCGCCCGCCGCCGCGCACCGGGGACTCCGGTACGACCGCCAGCACCAGTGCGATCACCACCGTGCCCAGGCTCGCCGAGACCCAGAACAGCACATGCCAGTCGGCGTGTTCGGCCAGCGCCGCGGCGCCGGGCAGGCCGAGGGCACCGCCGACGCCCAGCGAGGAGCTCATCAGGGCCATCGCCGAGCCGAGCCGTTCGGCGGGCAGTTCATCGCGCATGATGCTGATGCCCAGCGGGATCACGCCCGCGGAGAAGCCCTGGAGCGCACGGCCGACGATCATCGGCGCGAGCGTGTCGGAGAGCGCGCACACCACCGATCCGACCACCAGCATCGCCAGGCTGAGCAGCAGTGTCCGCCGCTTGCCGTACATGTCGCCGAGCCGGCCCAGCACCGGGGTGGCCACGGCACCGGCGAGCAGGGTGGCGGTGATCGCCCAGGAGGCGTCCGAGGCCGAGGTGTGCAGCAGCTCCGGAAGGTCCGGGACCAGGGGCACCACCAGGGTCTGCATCAGGGAGACGACGATCCCGCCGAACGCCAGGACGGCGACCACCGGGCCGGAGCGCGGCGGGTGGGCGGTCATCGCCGTTTCGGGGGCATCGGGGGCAGGAGGTGAGGAAGTCACGGTGGTCCTTCGTCGGGGCATGGCCGATTCACATCAGTGCCGCAGCAGTGTCGCACAATTTTGTGTAGCGGGTACGTCAAATATGGCCGCCCCGGTCGGCCCGCGGCTCATCGGCCATGTCGCGGCAGATCTCCCGCAGTTCACGCTCGAGGATCTTGCCGCTCGGATTCTTCGGCACGGGGGTCGGACGCGGACGGATCGTCATCCCGGCACGGCGTGGGAGGGCGTCCACGGCCGCGGACGGCCACGAGCGGGGCCCGAGCGACCTTGCGTAGCCTTGGGGCCTGGTACGACGGGGGCGAGCGAAAGGACACCGGATGGCCGGGACCGCGGAGGGGACCGTCCGCAGAGGACGTGGGCGCCCGCCCCGTCTGTCGCGCGAGCAGATCGTGCGGAGCGCCGCGGAGCTCGCGGTCCGCGAGCCGGAGACCGCGCTGACCGTCAAGAGGGTCGCCGAGGCGGTCGGCTCCGCCCCCATGGCGCTCTACCGCTACTTCCCCGACCGCGACGACCTCCTCCAGGCCGTGGCCGACCGCGTCCTGGCCGAGGCCCAGCACAGGGACCCGCCGGGGGACACCTGGCAGGAGCGGCTGCGCGCCTGGATGCACAACAGCCGCGACTATCTGCTGCCCTACCGCCAGCTGCTCCCCTATATGGCCGCCACCCAGCAGCCCGCCCGGATCTCCTCCCTGGTGGTCCTCACCCGGATGCTGCGCCCCCTGAAGCTGACCGAGGACGATCTCGCGCTGGCCGTGGCCCTCATCGGCTCCACCGTCATCGGCCACGCGGTCTACGAGACCCACCGCGGCCCGGTCTCCGCCCGGAAGCTGGACGCCCTGAGCGAGGCGCTGGCCCGCTACCCCCAGGACGAGCGGGAGGCGGTGGCCCCGCTGCTGGCGCGGCTGCCACGGGCGCACAGCAGGCTGTACGACGTGGTGGTGGACCGTACGGTGGCCGCCGTCGAGGCGCTGGCGGCGGAATGACCCGCCCCGGGGACGCGCGCCCCGGAGCGGGTCATCACCATGGGCCGAGCCGTGCGGCTAGCCGGTGCACTCCATGGACGCCGGGTCCGCCGCGTCGCGGATCAGCGCCTGATGGGCCTGGCGCAGCCGCTCCACATCGGGCTTGATCTCCTTGCGGTCATAGGTGAGCAGCCCGTTGAGCTCGCCCTCCACATCCGTGATCTGGGTGTAGACGGCCCCGCTGCTGCCGTTGCACGCGACCAGCCCGCGCACCTTGTCCAGCAGCTTCAGATACTCGTCGGTGTACTGGTCCTTGTCCACGCCGACATAGGTGTGCTGCACGGGCCAGGCGTGCCCCGGGACGGCCAGACCGAGACCGCCGTACTCGCCGGTGACCCCCGCCCGTGAGGCGTCCGGACGTGGATCGCCGGGGCCGGGGTAGGCGTGGATGTCGGCGAGGTCGCCGTTGCCGGTGTCGTTCCAGCCGCTGGCGCCGTTGATAAGCCGGCTGGGGTCCCAGCCCTTCGCGAGCGTCGGCACCTTCGGGCCGCCGTACTGGCCCCAGCCCTCGTTGAAGGTCACCCAGATGACGATCGACGGACTGCTGATGTGCTGGTCGATCATCCGCTTCATCTCGTGCTCGTACTGCGCCTGCGCCTTCTCGGACGGGGTGACCGTGTTCATGGCGGGCATGTCCTGCCACACCAGCAGGCCCAGCCGGTCGGCCCAGTAGTACCAGCGGTCGGGCTCGACCTTGATGTGCTTGCGCACCGAGTTGAAGCCCATGCTCTTGTGCATCTTCAGGTCGTACGCGAGGGCCTCGTCGGTCGGCGCGGTGTGCAGCCCGTCGGGCCAGAACCCCTGGTCGAGGGTGGCCATGGAGAAGATCGGCTTTCCGTTGAGCACGGTGCGCTTCTTGCCGTCCACCTCCTTGACGGCGATGCTCCGCATGCCGAAGTAGCTCTCCACCCGGTCCGCCGAGGCGCCCCGCCCGACCGTCACCTTCAGCCGGTACAGATGCGGATCGTCGGGGGACCACAGGTGCGGGGAGGGCACGGGGACGGTCAGCGGCTTTCCGGTGCGCCCGGTGGCGGTGCCGACCGCGCGCCGTCCGTCGTAGGCGGTCGCGGTGACCGGGACACCGTCCCGCACCCCGCGGACCTCGGTGGTGAGGGCCTTACCGGGGACGTCCGGGGTCAGCTTGAGGGTGTCCACGTGGTCGGTGGCGACCGGCTCCATCCAGACGGTCTGCCAGATCCCGGAGGAGGGGGTGTAGAAGATGCCGCTGGGGTCGAGGCGCTGCTTGCCCATCGGCGGGTTCTCGCCGTCGGCCGCGTCCGTCGGGTCGTAGACGCCGACGATCAGCTCCTGGGTGCGGCCCGGCCGCAGGGCGTCGGTGACATCGGCGCTGAACCGGTCGTAGCCGCCGCGGTGGTCGGCCACCCGGGTGCCGTTCACATACACCTCGGCCTGCCAGTCGACGGCGTCGAAGTTCAGCCGCAACCGCTTGTCCTGGCCGACCTTCCAATCGGCCGGGACGGTGAAGGTCCGCCGGTACCACATGCGGTCCTCATGGCGCTCCACACCGGAGAGCTTGGACTCCACCGGGTACGGCACCAGGATCCGCTCCTTGAGCTTCTGCCCGACCGGCGGCTTCTGCCCCTCCTTCGCGGCGGCGAACTGCCAGGTGCCATTGAGGTTGCGCCACTGGTCGCGGGTCAGCTGGGGGCGCGGGTACTCGGGGTGGGCGTTGTCAGGACCGACGTCCTTGGCCCAGGGGGTGCTCAGCTGATACGTCGACTTGTTGCCGCCGAAGGAGACGTACGGGTCGATGGCGCCGTCGCCGTCCTCGAGACCGCCCTTGCCGTCGTAAGCCACGACGGCCTCGCCGCCGCGGCCGACCACCGGCTCCTTCAGGGAGAGCAGCAGCCGGGACGGGTCGGCCGCGTCCAGCCGGGCGCGCCCGAGCGGCCAGGCCGCGCCGCCGATGACGGCGGACAGATGCGACGTCAGGTCGGCCGGGGGAGTGGTCAGGGGCTGGGCGAAGTCCAGCAGCAGCGTCCGGCCGTCGGGCTGGACGGCGCTGGCCACCGGGCCGTCGTAAGTGAAGTCGGCGGGCAGCCGGAAGGCGGACGCGGGCACGGGCGCCTTGGCCGCGCCCGGCGGGGTCCACGACAGGTGGAAGTTGGAGCCGCCGTAGTGCTCGAAGTACTCGACCTTGATGTCATACGCCTTGCCCGCGGTGAGCTCGACGGGCTGGGAGGTCTGCTCCTTGTCCCAGTCGTCCACCCAGTGGTCGATGACCGGTTTGCCGTCGATCCACAGCCGGAAGCCGTTGTCGGCGGTGATCGAGAAGGTGTGCGCACCGGAGCGCTCCGGTGTGATCTGGCCGGTCCAGCGGACGCTGACGTCGTCGGACCGTCCGGTGGTGGCCTGCAGCCGCGGCTCCAGATTGCCGAAGTCGAGGGCGGGGTCGAGGCTGGTGGCCTTCAGCTCGTGGAAGTCGAAGGCCCCCGGGGCGGACTGGAGGTAGTAGTCGCCGCGGAGGCCGTGGACGACCGAGGGGTCGTCGGAGGGGGTGTCGGCCGCGGCCGGACCGGGAGCGGTCAGCAGACCGAGCGCGCCAAGCGCCAAGGTCACGGTCGCGACCACGGATCTGGCGAAAGATGAACGAAAACGCACATGTCCTCCTTGCTGGAACAGCTTTTGGGACAGCTGCTGGGACAAGTGGGGCGCCGCCATTGCGCCATCCTCAACAGAACCTGTCAATAGTGAACGCAAGGCAACAGCCCGGCTGTTGGGTACTGAGCCTTGACGGGAATGCGCTTTCTTCCTAGCGTGCTTGTTCATAGATGTGACCGGAATTCAATAAGCTGCACTGAGGAGGCCCGTGATGGGGCGACGGATCGTGGTGTCGGGCGGCGGTACGGGCATCGGACTGGCGACCGCGGAGACCTTCGCCGCCGAAGGCGACCGGGTGGTCATCCTCGGGCGCCGCGCCGAGGTGCTGCGCGCCGCGGCGGACAAGCTCAACGCCGCCCACGGCGCCGACCTGGTCACCTGGACCAGCGCGGACCTCAGCGACCCGGAGCAGACCCGGCGCGCCGCCGAGTTCATCACCGCGGACGGTGAGGTGGATGTCGTCGTCACCAACGCCGGCGGGAATGTCGCGCCCTCCAACGACGGCACCCTCGAGGGCATCGCCGGCCAGTACCAGCGGAACTTCGAGGCCAACGTGCTGACCGCCGTGCTGCTCACCGAGGCGCTGCTGCCCCACCTCACCCGGCCCGGCGGCCGGATCGTCCACCTGTCCTCGGTCGCGGCGCTGCGCGGCCCCGGATCGTACGGCGGCACCAAGGCCGCGCTGCACACCTACACCTTCGAGCTGGCCAGGCGGCTCGGCCCGGAGGGCGTCACCGCCAACGCGGTGGCCCCCGGCTATGTCGAGGACACCGAGTTCTTCGGCGAGCGCGGCACCCCCGAGTTCATCGCCCAGCAGATCGGGCAGACGCTCACCGGACAGCCCGGGACGCCCGTCGAGATCGCGGCCGCCATCCGCTATCTGGCCTCCCCCGAGGCCGCGTATGTCACCGGCCAGGTGCTGCACATCAACGGCGGGGCGCAGTACGGCCGCTGACCCGGGCCCCACCATGGGCAGGGGGCCGTGAACCGGATCCGCGCTAGGGCCGTACGGCCCTGGAGCATGGGCCACACAGCCCTGCCGCCGCGTTCCGGCCATGGTCCACTCTGGTCCTCCACACAGGTGGGGGGAAGACGGACGGACGGCCGCGCCGAAGGAGTCAGCTCGCTGACTCCAAACCATCTTCGGGCGCGGCCGCCCGTCCGTCCTGCGCTAGAGCCTGTGTCATATCCCCGGTCGGATCAGCGTGCGTGCCAGGCGTCGCACGCCCGGCCGGGGATATGACACAGGCTCTAACCACCGCTTCACCACGCACCAACGCAAGGGGGGACTCATGTCCGCACGCACCGCCCGCATCGGCGCGGCGCTCGCCGCCGGCTGCGCGATCGCCCTGCTGTACCCGGCCACACCCGCCGGAGCCGCGGGCTCCGTACACCTTTCCAAGATCTACTACGACTCTCCGGGCACGGACAACCGGAGCAACTCCAGCCTCAACGGCGAGTACGTCCAGATCAAGAACTCCACCTCGCGCGGGGTCAGCCTCAAGGGCTGGGTGCTCGTCGACGCGAGCAACCACAAGTACACCTTCCCCAGCTACACCCTCGGCGCGGGCAAGACCGTGACCGTCCGGACCGGCTCCGGCTCCGACACCTCGGCCACCAAGTACCAGGACCGCCGGGCGTACGTCTGGAACAACGACCGCGACAAGGCCACCCTGCGCAAGACCGGCGGCTCCACGGTCGACACCTGCTCGTACAACAACAGCCGGGTCGACTACACGAACTGCTGAGCGCGCGCCGCGCGGGGGGCGCGGCGCAGCCGGTGAAGCCCTCCGGCCGGGACCACAATGGGGGTGTCGAGGAGGAGAGCCGGTGAGCGGCCGTGTCGGACTGGGTGTGGGAGTACGAGGGCTACGAGCCCGCCGAGGAGCGGTTGCGGGAGTCGCTGTGCACGCTCGGCAACGGCTATGTCGCCACCCGGGGCGCGGCCCCCGAAACGGCCGCCGATGACACCCACTACCCCGGCACCTATGTGGCGGGCTGCTACAACCGGCTGACCTCGGTGATCGGCGGACGCCAGGTCGAGAACGAGGACATGGTCAACCTGCCGAACTGGCTGCCGCTGCGCTACCGCGTCCGCGACCCGGACCGGCCCGCGGGTCCCGGGGGCTGGCTCACCCCCGACGGGGACGAGCTCAGCGGCTACCGGCAGACCCTCGACCTCCGGCACGGCACCCTCATGCGGCGGCTGCGGTTCACCTACGGCGACGGCCGGGTGCTCCACGTCGAGCAGCAGCGCCTCGTCCACATGGGGGATCCGCATCTGGCGGCCCTGCGCACCACCTTCCGGGCCGAGGGCTGGTCCGGCACCGTCGAGCTGGAGTCGGGGCTCGACGGTGCCGTGGCCAACACCGGCGTGGCCCGCTACGACGCGCTGGCCGGCCGCCATCTCGTCGACCACCGCACCGGCGCCGCGGGCCCCGGCACCGTATGGCTGAGCTGCCGCACCACCAGCTCCGAGGTGCGGGTGGCCATGGCCGCGCGTACCCTGGCCGTCCGCGGCGGGACGCCCACCGGCACCGGGCAGCGGCTCACCCACAGCGCCGCGCTGCGCACCCTGGCCGTGCCGCTCGCGCCGGACGCTCCCGTCACCGTCGAGAAGACCGTGGCGCTCTACACCTCCAAGGACCCCGCGATCAGCGATCCGGCCCAGGCCGCCCTCGACGGGGTGGCCCGGGCGCCGGAGTTCGGGAAGCTGCTCTCCTCCCACCGCACCGCATGGGAACACCTGTGGCGCGAGGCGGCGTTGGAGGTCCCCGGCGAGCCGGGCCACATCCTTCGGCTGCACCTGTTCCACATCCTCCAGACGCTCTCGCCGCACACCGCGGAGCTGGACGTGGGCGTCCCCTCCCGGGGCTTGCACGGCGAGGCGTACCGCGGACATGTCTTCTGGGACGAGCTGTTCGTGCTGCCGTATCTGAACCTCCACTTCCCCGAGGTGTCCCGGGCCCTGCTGCACTACCGTCACCGGCGGCTGCCCCAGGCGTGCCGCGCCGCCGCGGACGCCGGCCGGGCCGGGGCGATGTACCCCTGGCAGAGCGGCAGCGACGGGCGCGAGGAGACCCAGATCCTGCATCTGAACCCGCGCTCCGGCCGCTGGCTGCCGGACCACTCCCGGCTCCAGCACCATGTGGGCTCGGCGGTGGCGTACAACGTGTGGCAGTACTGCCAGGCCAGCGGCGACACCGAATTCCTGCACACCAAGGGCGCGGAGATGCTGCTGCAGATCGCCCGCTTCTGGGCGGACACGGCCGTGTCCGATCCGGAGCGGGGGCGGTACCGCCTCCGCGGGGTGGTCGGGCCCGACGAGTACCACGACGGCTACCCCGGCACCGACCGCCCCGGCATCGACGACAACGCGTACACCAACGTGACCGCCGCCTGGGTGCTCGACCGGGCCCTGGAGCTCGCCCGCACCCTGCCAGAACCGCGCCGCCGCGCGCTGTTCGAGCGGGTGGGTCTGGACCGCGCGGAGCCGGAGCGCTGGGAGGACGTCTCACGGCGGTTGCTGGTCCCCTTCCACCGGGGCGTCATCAGCCAGTTCGACGGCTACGGGGAGCTGGCCGAGCTCGACTGGGACGGCTACCGCGCCCGCTACGACGACATCCGCCGGATGGACCGGATCCTGGAGTCCGAGGGCGACTCCGTCAACCGCTACCAGGTCTCCAAGCAGGCCGACGCGCTGATGCTCGGCTATCTCTTCGCCCCCGCCGAGCTGTCGGACCTCTTCCGGCGGCTCGGCTACGCCCTGGACGACGACATCTGGCGGGCCACCGTGGAGTACTACCTGTCCCGGACCAGCCACGGCTCGACCCTCAGCGAGCTGGTGCACGGCTGGGTGCTGGCGCGGGCGCGCCGGGCCGAGGCATGGCGGCACTTCCAGGAGGCGCTGCTCGGCGATGTGGCGGACGTCCAGGGCGGTACCACCGGCGAGGGCATCCACCTCGGCGCCATGGGCGGCACCCTCGATCTGGTGCAGCGCGGCCTGACCGGTCTTGAGACCCGGGAGGACGCCCTGTGGCTGGACCCGGTGCCGCTGCCCGAGCCGTCCGGGCTGCCAGGGTTGTCAGGGCTGTCGGAGTATCGGTTCTCGATGCGCTACCGCGGCCACTGGGGCGTCGCGCTGCGGGTGCGGGCCGGGCGGCTGTGGATCAGCGTGCCGGACTCCGAGGAGAGCCCGATCGAGGTGCGGCTCGCCGACCGTTCGCTGACCGTGGCCCCGGGCGAATCCCACTGGGTTCCGCTGCCACCGGGCTGAGTCCGCGTCTCCGCCCGGCCGGTTGCCCGTCGGCCCGCTCAGCCGAGGCCGGGGACCACCATCGCCAGCCAGACGACCGGCGGCACCGCGACCACCATGATCCCGCCGTAGATCATCAGCTGCCGGAAGAACCGGTCCCGGTCCACATCCGGCGCGTTGGCCAGCACCAGCGCGCCGTTGGTCGAGAAGGGGCTGACGTCGACGACGGTCGCCGAGACCGAGAGGGCCGCGATCATCCCCACCGCGCCGATGTCGCCCTGGGCGAGGAAGGGAACGGCGAGCGGGATCAGCGCGCCCATGATGCCCACCGAGGAGGCGAAGGCGGAGACGATCGCGCCGATGTAGCAGAGCAGCAGGGCGGCGAGCAGCGGAATCCCGATGTCGCTGACCGCCTTGCCCGCGTAAGTGATGGTGCCCATCTCGTCCAGCACCCCGACATAGGTGAGCACACCGCAGATCAGCAGCACGGTGGGCCAGGTGACCTCGTTCACCGCCTTCTTGCCGTGGTCCGGCCAGAACACGCTCAGGGCCACGGCGAGGGTGATCGACGTGAGCCCGGCGTCCAGGTCGAACGCGAGCACCGCGACCACCAGCGCCACCAGCGCGGCCAGCGTGGCGATACGGGCCGGGGTGAGACGGCCATCCGGGTCGGCCGGTGGCTCCTCCGCCCCGTCTTCCCGCTCCTCCCCGGCGGTGGCGACGGCGGTCCTGGGGAGCTTCAGCCCGCCGCAGACGACGAAGACGACGGCGGCGATGATCAGGTTGACCACCAGGCTCGCGAGGAACAGCGTGACCTCGTTGCCGGGGAGCTTCTCCCGGTCCACGATGCCGTTGACGATCGATCCGTAGATGCTGATCGGGGAGAAGCCACCGCCCTGGGAGCCGTGCACCACCATGGCACCCATCAGCAGCGGGCTGATCTGGTACCGCGCGGCGAACGAGAGTGCGAGCGGGGCGACGATCGCGACCGCCGCCGGGCTTACCGCCCCGATCGCGGTCAGCGCCCCGCTGACCGCGAACATCACCCACGGGATCAGCGCGACCCGCCCGCCCACCAGCCGGATCGAGGCGTGCACCAGCCAGTCCGTGGTGCCATTGGCGCGGGCGAGGGCGAACAGATACGTCACCCCCACCAGCACCACGAACAGATCGCCCGGGAACCCGGCGAAGATGTGGTCCGCGCTGAAGTCGGCGACCAGCTCGCCCACGCCGAAGGCGGCGGCGAAGGACAGGGCGCCCATGTTGATCGACCGGGTGGTGGCGATGACGAAGACCACCACCAGCACGAGTATCGAGATCAATTCGTCGGACATCGAGCGCTCCCGTCACGGGGACCCGGTCGGCGGACCGGGGACGGTCGGGCCAAGTGGCCTGCTGGCTGACTCACGTTGAGGGCCGGGCGGTTCGGCCGTCAAGACATCGGTGGCAGATTGGCTCAGCCAATTGACCAATGCTCCACCGGACCACACAACCACCACACCGCCCGGCCACCCGGTGCTACGCTGCGAATCGGGACCATCACAAACCGCGATGGGGGGAGCCCGAATGGTCGAGGACGCGCTGCGCCCGATGAGCCGTCAGCGCCTGTACGAGCAGGTGCTGGAGAGGCTGCGCGCCTACGTCGAGGAGGGCGGTCTGAAGGCGGGCGACCGGCTGCCCACCGAGCGCGAGCTGGCCCAGCGCCTCGGC
Organism: Streptomyces yongxingensis; assembly: GCF_055597465.1. Lineage (NCBI taxonomy): Bacteria > Bacillati > Actinomycetota > Actinomycetes > Kitasatosporales > Streptomycetaceae > Streptomyces > Streptomyces yongxingensis. The sequence continues at coordinate 1,876,254 of NZ_CM145717.1, read as the reverse complement.
ATCAGCCGCGCCTCGGTCAAACAGGCCATCGTCGTCCTCGAGGTGCAGGGGCTCGTCGAGGTGCGCCAGGGCGGCGGGATGTGCCTGCTGCGCGACAGCCTCGACACCGAGCCCGTCGAGCGGCTGGTGGAGCGCCGCCGCAGACTGCCCGATGTGCTCGACGCCCGCGAGGCGTTGGAGACCAAGCTGGCCGAGCTCGCCGCCGAGCGCCGCACCGACGACGACCTCATCGCCCTCCAGCAGGCCCTGCACTGGATGGAGGACGAGATCGAGTCCGACCGCCACGGCGTCGAGGGCGACCGCCGCTTCCACGCCGCCGTCACCGCGGCCGCGCACAGCCCGCTGCTCGCCGAGTTCATGCGCTCGATCTCCGACCAGATCGCCGAGAGCCGCGAGGAGTCGCTGCGCCAGCCCGGCCGCCCCAGGCGTTCGCTCGCCCAGCACCAGCGCATCCTGGACGCCATCGCCGAGCGCCGCCCCAAGGCCGCCGCCGCGGCCATGCGCCGCCATGTCCGCACGGTCGCCCAGGTGCGGCTGCTCAACTGGAATCCGGACGAAGCCCCTTGAGCCCGTCGCGGCATCCTGCCCGACCGTGACCGATCACGGCTTTGGTCTGGACTTTCTCCGGTGGCTCGCTAGGCTCTGCGCGATCGACACGTGAAAGCGCTCTCACTGCCGAGCAGAAGGGGAACTTCCATGAGACGGAAGCCCGTTGTCCGTGCCGGACTGTCCGCACTTCTCGTCCTCGGCGCCCTCTCGGGCGCCGGCGGGGCCTTCTCGACCGCCGCCGCGGCATCCGGCGCCGACGCCCCCGCGGCGAAGCCCGCCGCCGCGTCGGCGCCGTCCGCCGGCCTCGTCCGCGCACTCGGCCGGGACCTCGGCCTGACCGCGGACCAGGCGCGGGAGCGGCTCGGCCAGGAGGCCGCCGCCATGAGGCTGGAGCCCAAGGCCAAGCGCGCCGCGGGCGCCTCCTACGGCGGCTCGTGGTTCGACACGGGCAGCGGGAAGCTGGTCGTCGGCGTCACCAGCGCCGAGCGGGCCGCGTCGGTACGGGCCACGGGCGTCACCACCCGGATCGTGAAGCACAGCGCCGAAGCACTCGACGCGGCCAAGGCGCGCCTGGACGAGAAGGCCCGGAAGCAGGCCGCCCCGGCCGGGGTGAGCAGTTGGAGCACCGACCCGCGGGCGGGCGCCGTCGTGGTCCGGGTCCGCGAGGGGCGCGAGGGCGACGCGGCCGTCCGCGCGTTCCTCCGCGAGGCGAAGCGCTCGGCCTCCGTCCCGGTCACCGTCGAGAAGGCCCCCGCCCAGGCGCCGACGACCTTCGCCGCCGGTACGGTCGGCGGCGACCCGTACTACACCGGCAACGTCCGCTGCTCCATAGGCTTCTCGGTCCAGGGCGGCTTCGTCACGGCCGGGCACTGCGGCCAGGCGGGGGGCTCCGTCAGCGGCTGGGACGGCTCGTACATCGGCAACTTCCAGGGCTCCTCCTTCCCCGGCAACGACTACGCCTACGTCAGCGTCGGCAGCGGCTGGTGGACCGTGCCGGTGGTGCTCGGCTGGGGCACCGTCCCCGACCAACTGGTCCGTGGCTCCGCCGAGGCCCCGATCGGCGCCTCCATCTGCCGCTCCGGCTCCACCACCCACTGGCACTGCGGCACGGTCCTGGCCAAGAACGAGACCGTGAACTACAGCCAGGGCGCCGTGTACCAGATGACCAAGACCAGTGTGTGCGCCGAGGGCGGCGACTCCGGCGGCTCGTTCATCAGCGGTGACCAGGCCCAGGGCGTGACCTCGGGCGGCTGGGGCAACTGCTCCAGCGGCGGCGAGACCTGGTACCAGCCGGTCAACGAGATCCTGTCGGTGTACGGCCTGCGGCTGCACACCGCCTGACGGGACGCGATACGGCGACGGGGCGGGCCCGGCGGCCCGCCCCGTCGTGTCGCTCCGGCGGCTACCCCGGGCGGTGCGCCGACAGCCGGTGCGGGTCGTAGCCGGGGATGGTGCCATCGGCCTTGGCGACCAGGAACAGCCCGGCCATGCCCATGTCGGAGTGGCTCTGGACATGGCAGTGGTACATCCAGGCGCCCGCGCCGACGTTCTCCCCGGCGATCACCTGGAAGCCGAAGGAGTCGGCGGGCCCGGTGATCTTGTTGTCGATGATCCGGCTCACATCGTCCGGGCCCTCCAGCAGTCCGGTGCGATTGTCCGCCCACCGGTGCCCGTGCATATGGAAGGTGTGGTAGTACTCGCCGTGGGTGATCATGATGATCTCGACGCGGTCGCCCACCGTGGCCCGGAACTCGGGGGCGTCATGCCCCGACTTGTTGTTGATCGTCATGTCGTTGAAGACGATCGTGAACTGCTTGTCCGGCAGGATGTCGCCCGCCCGCCGCACCACCACCGGTCCGTACAGCCCCTTCCGGAGGCCGCCGGTGCCGTGCGGGGTGCCCACCGCGTGGTCGTGGTAGTGCCAGTAGCCCGCGCTGCCCGGGCGCCAGGTGCCGTCGGCGCGCTTGCCCGGGACGTGGGTGCGCCAGGTGTAGGTGCGGGTGCCGCCCGGTTCCACGGCGCTGCGGTTGAGCTGGGTGCCGTCGCTGGCGACGTCGTAGTCCAGGCCGTGCACATGGAGGCTGGCCGTGACGTCCATGGTGTTCTCGAACTCGATGTGCAGGGTGTCGCCCTCGGTCAGCTCGATCAGCGGACCGGGGATGCTGGCCTTGCCCTTCTCGAGCCCGTACCCCATCTGGCCGTCCGGCAGCTTCTCCGCGTAGAGCTTGAGATGGCGGACCGCGCCGCCCGCGGCCGCCGTTTCGACCCCGCCGGACGGGGCCTTCGGCGCCTTGGCGGCGGCGGGGGAGGTGAGGGTCAGCGGTCCGACGGCCGCGGCGGCCGCGCCGCCGGTGAAGAGCCGTCTGCTGAGACCGCGTCTGGAGGTGGAGCCGGGTGCGTCGCTCATCGTTCTCCCAAATCGCTGTGGATCCCCTGCCGTTGACGATGCGCAGATGCCCCGGGGTGCTTTCACGGTAGCCGGGGGATCCTCGTTCATCCACACTCAGGACAAAGTTCGTTGAGTTGCGGTCATAGCTATTGGCGACTTGCGAAAAGCCGTCTAGCTTCCTTCAGCGGTGTTATCGGTACGTGAGAGGGATGGGTGACCAATGCGGGACATACCGTACCAAATGCCCTCAAAGAGGAGAGGGCTGACAGTCGGTCGGCTGCGAAGGAGACGTGCGGGGGTGGCGGCCCTGCTCTTCGGCGCCCTCACCGCGACCCTGCTCGGCGGGACCCCCGCCAGCGCCCGGCCCGAGGATCGTGCGCCACTCACGCTGCCGTCGCCGCCCGGCGGTGACAACGTCCGGGTCCTGGTGTTCCACGGCTCGGCGGGGGACGAGCCCGCCACGGTGAACGCGGGCATCGAGGCCATCGAGCGGATCGGCAACCAGGGACCCGCGGCGACCCGGTTCACCGTCGACGCCACCGCCGACGCCTCGGTCTTCACCAAGCCCCGGCTCGGCAAGTACAACGCCGTGGTCTTCCTGACCGGCGCCGGCGATGTGCTCGACCCCGAGCAGGAAGCGGGGCTCGAGGCGTACATGGAGGCGGGCGGCGGCTTCCTCGGCATCCGTGACGCGGCCCGCAACGAGCCGTACTCCGACTGGTTCACCGGGCTGATCGGCGCCCGCCCGGCCGCCGGCGGCCCGGCCACCGCCCAGCGCGCCGTGGTGGAGGTCGGCGACCGCGTCCACCCGGCCACCAAGGAGCTGCCGCTGGAGTGGAAGCGCACCGACACCTGGCTCAACTGGAAGAACAACCCCTCCGGCACGGTGCACACCGTGGCCCGGGTCCGCGAGTCCAGCTACCAGCCGGGCGCGGGCGCCAACGGCGCGGACCACCCGATCTCCTGGTGCCGTGACTACGACGGCGGCCGCTCCTTCTACACCGGTATGGGCGGCACGGTGGCCACCTTCCAGGAGACCGACTTCCGCGCCCATCTGCGCGGCGCGTTGCTGTGGACCACCCGCCTCTCCCGCGCCGACTGCAAGGCCACCATCAACGCGAACTACAAGGCCGAGCGCGTCACCAAGCCCAATCAGCCGGGCCAGTCCGACCAGATCGGCGAGCCGCACGGCCTCGTCGTCGCGGGGGACGGCCGGGTGCTGTACATCGGCCGGGGCGGCGGTGACAACAGCGCGCCCGTGGTCACCGACTGGAACGACCCGGAGATCGGCAAGGGCCAGGGCCAGATCCACGTCTACGACCCGGCCACCGGCAAGGTGACGCTCGCGGGTGCCGTGACCGTCTTCGGCAACAAGGGCGGCGGCGATGAGCTGATCAAGAACGAGGAGGGGCTGCTCGGCATCGAACTGGACCCGGACTTCCTCACCAACGGCTGGGTGTATCTGCACTACACCCCGCACTCCCGGATCAACCGGGACACCCAGATGGCCGAGCGCCGCGTCTCCCGGTTCACCCTGGACCTGAAGAGCAACAAGCTGGACCTGGGCTCGGAGAAGGTCCTGCTCTCCTGGCCGGTCCAGATCCACAGTTGCTGCCACGCGGGCGGCGGGATGAGCTGGGACTCCAAGGGCAACCTCTACATCGCCACCGGGGACAACAACTCCTCCCAGTTCAGTGACGGCTACTCCGGCAACAACCCGCAGCCGAACTACAAGGGCGTCTCCTTCGCCGACGCCCGCCGCACCGCGGGCAACACCCACAACCTCAACGGCAAGATCCTGCGGATCCACCCCGAGGACGACGGCACCTACACCCTCCCCGAGGGCAATCTCTTCACCGGCAAGGAGCCCGACGAGGGCGGGGGCAAGACCCGTGGCGAGATCTATGTGATGGGGGTGCGCAACCCGGCCAGGATCTTCGTGGACCAGAAGACCGACATCCTCTACGCGGGCTGGGTCGGCCCGGACGCGGGCGAGCCCAGCACCACCTGGGGCCCGGCCAAGTACGACACCTTCGCCGCCATCACCAAGGCGGGCAACCACGGCTGGCCGTTCTGCATGGGCAACAAGCAGCCCTACCGGGACCGCAATCTGCCCGACCCCAGCAAGCCGCTGGGCTGGTACGACTGCGACCACCCCAAGAACGAGTCACCCAACAACGACGGTCTGGTGAACCTGCCGCCCATCACCGGGAACACCATCTGGTACTCGCCCCAGGGCGGCGCCCCCGACTATCCGCGGGACGCGAACGGCATCCCCAGCTACAAGGTGTCGGAGGCCAAGTACCTGCTGCCGTGGCTCAAGGGCGGCGGCCAGGCCACCATGAACGGCCCGGTCTACCGGTACGACGCCACCAGTGACAGCACCACCAAATGGCCCCAGTACTGGGACGGCAAGTGGTTCGTCGGCGACTTCTACGACGCCGACCAGCCGCGCCACGCGGTGGTGACCGACCCGAAGACCGTCGGCAAGGGCGGGCTGCCGGTGCACGCCGAATCCCTCAAGAAGATCATCCCGGTGGGCGCCGACGGCATCCGCAACCTCATGGACTGGAAGTTCGCCCCGGACGGCTCGCTCTACGTCCTCGACTACGGGCGCGGCTTCTTCACCTCCGACTCCAAGTCGGCGCTGTGGCACATCACGTACACCGGCGGCGAGCCCACTCCGCTCGCCCAGGATCTGGCCAGGAAGGCGGAGTGACCGTGAAGCGAAGGCGCCCCAAACCCATCAGACCCTGGTTGCCGCTGCTCGCCGCGCTGCTCATGGTCCTCGGGCTGAGCTCGGCGACGGCGACGGTGGCCTACGGGCAGGACGACACCCGGCAGGCCGCCCAGCAGACCCTCACCTGGACCGCGGGTGACGACATCACCAAGTACACCTCGGCGCCCACCACGGCGGTCGCCGGGAAGGCCACCATCGTCTTCGAGAACAGCACGGCCACCGGCAACACCATGGGGATGCCGCACACCCTGACGTTCGATGTCTCCGACCCGGAGTACAACAACGACGTCCCGCTGAACATCCTCGCCAATCCCTCGGACGACAGCGGCGGCAAGCACACCGCCGAGGTCACCCTCAGCCCCGGCCGCTACCGCTACCACTGCACCATCCCCGGCCACGGCCAGATGCAGGGCATCCTGGTGGTCACCGACGGCGGCGGGGGCGAGGACACCACCGCGCCCGAGGTCTCGGCGAAGGTCGAGGGCGAACGAGACGCGGACGGCGCGTACATCGGGATGGCCACCGTCAGCGTGTCCGCCACCGACGAGGGCTCAGGCGTGGACCGGATCGAGTTCGCCGAAGGCGACGGGGCGTTCCAGCCCTACACCGCCCCGGTGATGGTCCACCAGGTCGGGCAGCACACCATCCGCTACCGGGCCGTGGACAAGGCGGGGAACGTGTCGGAGGTGAAGTCGGTGGACTTCCGCCTGGTGGCGCCGCCGACGGACGACACCACACCGCCGGAGACCTCCGCCACCGTCTCCGGTGAGAAGGACCCGTCCGGTGCGTACATCGGCATGGCCACCGTGACCATCACCGCCTCCGACACCGGCTCCGGGGTCAACCGGATCGACTACGCCCTGGGCCAGGGGGAGTTCCAGCCCTACACCGGTCCGGTGATGGTCCATGACGCGGGCGCGCACACGGTGCGCTTCCGGGCGGGGGACAAGGCGGGGAATGTGTCCCAGGTGAAGTCGGTGGACTTCCGCGTCGTGGTCCCGCCGGCCGAGGACACCATCCCCCCGGTGACCTCCGCGCAGGTCGACGGCACGAAGAACTCCGACGGCGCCTATGTGGGCAGCGCCAAGGTCACGCTCACCGCCGCGGACGACGACTCCGGGGTGGAGAAGGTCGAGTACTCCCTGGACAGCGGTCCGTACCTCGCCTACGCCACCCCCGTGGTGGTGGACCGGGTGGGGCGTCACACCGTGGCGTACCGCGCCACCGACAAGGCGGGCAACACCTCCGAGGCGCAGGCGATCGCGTTCACCGTGGCCGCGGGCGGTGGGGTGCCCGCACCCGCGTGTCCGGAGTGGGACGAGCGCCTCACGGTGATCGTCGGCACGGTGGACACCGGCGTCCCCAACCGCATCACCCGCAGCCGCTGCACCATCAATGAGCTGATCGAGGACGAGAAGGACTGGTCCTCCCACGCCCTCTTCCTCAAGCACGTCACCGCCGTCACCGACAAGCTGCTCGCCGACGGCGTCATCGACCAGCGCGAGTACCGGGCGATCAACAAGGCGGCCAAGCAGTCCGGGATCGGCAAGCCCGGTCAGGACGAGGGCTACCGCCCGCTGTTCGACGGCACCAAGAAGTCCTTCGAGAAGTGGCAGCACGTGGGTGGCGGGGCCTTCGGTCTCAACGACGACGGCAGCATCACCAGCAGCACCTCGGTCGAGGGCATGGGCATGCTGTGGTTCCCGCAGCGGACGTACGACGACTTCTCGCTGAAGCTCCAGTTCCGCGATGACGCACCCGGGACGGGCAATGCCAATGGAGGTGTCTTCGTGCGCTTCCCGTACGTCCATGACCACCCCGAGGAGTCCCGTCCGGAGTGGGTCGCCATCAAGTACGGGCACGAGGTGCAGATCCTCGACCGCCCGGACGGCGATATGTACAAGACCGGATCGATCTACGGTTTCGACCGGGTCGGGCTGGCCGGGGCGGGGGTCACTCCCAAGGGCAGCTGGAACGACTATGAGATCCGGGTGGTCGGTCAGCACTTCTCGATCTACCGCAACGGTGTGCTGCTCAATGAGTTCGAGAACACCGGCGGCCAGGAGTTCACCCCGCCGCGCTCGGACGACCCCGGCACGGACGGCCGTCGGTACTCCTCCGGATACATCGGTCTCCAGGTCCACAGCACCGATGATGTGATCTCCTACCGCGACATCCGCATCAAGGAGCTGTAGGGACCGCCTCGTACGGCATGAGGAACGGCGCGAGGGTGAGTGGCCGCCGGAGCACCCCAGTCCCCGGCGGCCACGGACCATGGGCCACGGGCCACGGGCCCTGACGTTACCTCAGGTAACACCCGTCGGTAACCCCTGTGCTCCAGGCATGCCAAACCCCCGCTCCCGGCTTGCGGAAGCGGGGGTTTGACGTATCGTCAGCAGATTGGCGGGCCGCCGCGGGCTCGAGGTGGGCCGCACCGGCTCGTCAGGAGGCCAGGGTGTCCAGAATCCCCTGCCCGTACTTCACCAGCTTGTTCTCGCCGACCCCACTCACCGTGCCGAGCTCCTCGAGCGTGGCCGGGGCACGGGTCGCGATCTCGCGCAGGGTGGCGTCGTGGAAGACCACATACGCGGGGACGCCCTGCTCCTTCGCGGTCGCCGCACGCCAGGCGCGCAGCCGCTCGAAGACCGGCACGGCCTCCTCGGGCAGATCCACCGGGGCCTTCTTGGCCTTCCCCGAGGCCCCCGTCTTCCCCGCCGCGGTGCGCGACGCCTTCTCCGGCTCGCGCCGCAGCCTGACCTCGCGCTGCCGGCCCAGCACCTCCGCGCTCGCGTCGGTGAGCACCAGCGTGCCGTAGTCCCCCTCGACGCCGAGCAGGCCCTGGGCCAGCAACTGCCGTACCACACCGCGCCATTCGGCCTCGCGTAGCTCGGTGCCGATGCCGAACACCGAGAGCGCGTCATGGTCGAACTGGATGACCTTGGCCGTCTTCTTGCCGAGCAGGATGTCGATGATCTGCCCCGCGCCGAACTTCTGGTTGCGCTCCCGCTTGAGCCGCACCACCGTGGACAGCAGCTTCTGCGCGGGGATGGTGCCGTCCCAGGACTCCGGGGGCGTGAGGCAGGTGTCGCAGTTGCCGCAGGGGGTGGACTTCTGGCCGAAGTACGCCAGCAGCCCCACCCGGCGGCACTCCACCGTCTCGCACAGCGCCAGCATCGCGTCGAGATGGGCGCCGAGGCGGCGCCGATGGGTGTCGTCGCCCTCGGAGGTGTCGATCATCTTCCGCTGCTGGACCACGTCCTGGAGTCCGTACGCCAGCCATGCGGTGGAGGGCTGTCCATCACGCCCGGCCCGGCCGGTCTCCTGGTAGTAGCCCTCCACGGACTTGGGCAGGTCCAGATGGGCCACGAACCGCACATCGGGCTTGTCGATCCCCATCCCGAACGCGATCGTGGCCACCACGACCAGACCGTCCTCGCGCAGGAAGCGCGCCTGGTGCTCGGCGCGGGTCCGCGCGTCCAGCCCGGCGTGGTACGGCACCGCGTCGATGCCCTGGGCCACCAGGAACTCGGCCGTCTTCTCCACCGAGGAGCGGGAGAGGCAGTAGACGATCCCCGCCTCGCCCGGGTGCTCGGTGCGCAACAGCTCCAGCAGTTGCTTCTTCGGCTCGTTCTTGGGGGCGATCCGGTACTGGATGTTCGGGCGGTCGAAACTGGCCACGAAGTGCAGCGCGTCCTGGAGCTTCAGCCGGGACGCGATCTCGGCGTGGGTGGCCTCGGTGGCGGTCGCGGTCAGCGCGATCCGGGGCACGGTGGGCCAGCGCTCGTGCAGCTCGGACAGGGCCAGGTAGTCGGGCCGGAAGTCGTGCCCCCACTGGGCCACACAGTGTGCCTCGTCGATGGCGAACAGCGAGACCTGGCCCCGGTCCAGCAGCCGCAGCGTGGACTCGACCCGCAGCCGCTCCGGGGCGAGATAGAGCAGATCCAGCTCGCCCGCGAGGAATTCGGCCTCGACCATCCGCCGCTCGTCCAGGTCCTGGGTGGAGTTGAGGAACCCGGCCCGCACCCCGAGGTTCCGCAGCGCGTCGACCTGGTCCTGCATCAGCGCGATCAGGGGGGAGACGACGACGCCGACGCCCTTCCGCACCAGCGCCGGGATCTGGTAGCACAGCGATTTGCCACCGCCGGTCGGCATGAGGACGAGCGCGTCACCACCGGCCACCACATGGTCGATGATCTCCTGCTGCCCTCCCCGGAACGAGTCGTAACCGAAGACGCGGTGCAGAACGCCGAGCGCCTCGCTCGTCTCGGGGCCGGGCGCGTCGCTCATGTCGGGGCCGGTGTCGGGGAGAGCCATCCGGCGATTCTAGGGTGCCGGGAGGTACTCGCGGTGACCACCTGTGGACAACCGGCCGGATGAGAGAAGGTGGGCGGGCACAGTGGCCGACGAGACGGCGACATGCCATGCTCATGCCCACTTGCTCCGTCCATCCTTCCCCCACGAGGAGGCCGATCGTGAGATCCAGCACGTTCGTACGCGCCTTACCCGCCGCGGTGACGGCGGTGCTCGCCCTGACGGCCGGACAGGCCGTGGCCGCCCCCGCCTCCGCCGCCCCGGCGGAGCACACCGCCGCCGCGCGGACGGTGACGTACGACGCCAGCGGGGCCGCCGAGTTCAAGGACGCCGTGGCCAAGGGCGCGGCGATCTGGAACCAGAGCGTGGTCAACGTCCAGCTGAAGCCGGCCACGTCCGGGCAGCGGGCCAACGTCCGCATCATCGCGGACAACGGCTGGCCCCGCACCCTCTCGACCGGTCTGGGCAGCGGCACGATCTACTTCGGCCGCCAGGCCGTCGACGAGGGCTACAACACGGTGCGGATCTCCTCGCACGAGCTCGGCCACATCCTCGGCCTGCCGGACATGAAGCCGGGGCCGTGCTCGAGCCTGATGTCCGGCTCCACCGCCGGGGTCTCCTGCACCAACCCCAACCCGAACGCCGCCGAGAAGGCCGAGGTCGAGGACAGCTTCGGCCTCGTGGGCGCGGGCGCGACGGCCGCGGCCGCGCCGCGGATGTACCGGGACTGACCCGAGCGGGCCAGGTACACCGGGACTGACCCGAGCGGGCCGGGAGCACGGCTCCCGGCCCCTCACCCCGTCGCCGCCACCGTGGCCGTGGAGGTGCGCCGTCAGACGATGATCACCTCGGTGTCGGGCAGCGCCCGGAAGGGGCCGAGCTGGTCATCGGTGGCGTCGCTGTCGGTGACCAGCGTCCACGGCCGGTCCAGCGGGGCCCAGGCGGTGAACGGGGACTGGCCCAGCTTGCTGCTGTCGGCGAGGACGTACACCTCCTTGCCGCGGTCGGCCATCATCTCCTTGAGCGAGGTCTGCTGGAGGCTCGCCTCGCAGATCCCCAGCCGCGCGTCCAGCCCGTCGGCGCCGAGGAACACCTTGTCCGCGGTCAGCCGGGACAGGGTCAGTTCGGCGAGCGGCCCGACGAAGCCCTGGCTGACGTGGCGCAGGGTCCCGGCGAGGGTGATCAGCTCGACGCCGTCCGCCTCGGCCAGCTCGCGCAGCGCGGTGAGCCCGCAGGTGATCACGGTCAGGTCGCTGCGGGCGCGCAGATGGTGGGCGAGCCGTCCGGTGGTGGTGCCGGCGTCGAGGATGACGGTGTCGCCCGGCCCGATCCGCGCGGCCGCCCATCGCCCTATGCGGTCCTTCTCGGCGACCGCGAGCCCGCTGCGCTGCCCGAGGGTGGGCTCGGCGGTGTGACCGGCGCTCATCGCGCCGCCGTAGGTGCGGGCGATGGCGCCCTGTTCGGTGAGGAGCGCGAGATCCCGGCGGATGGTGGAGGGTGTCACCTCCAGCGAGCGGGCCAGTTCCTCCACGACGACCGTGCCATCGGTCTGGATCATTCGGGCGATCAGTTCCCGGCGGTCCCCGGCGCGCAGCCGTCTGCGCTCCTCCGCCCCGGCCCCCTGACGCATCGCGGCCCCCATCCTTCCGTAACTCTGCGCGACTCTGCGCAGCCCTGAGCAACCCTATCAGTCTGCGCATTTCGCGCTGATTCCTCGCGGAAAATGCGCAGTCACTTGCGTGTTACGTGCAATCGTGCGAGCGTGCCGCTCATAACGCGCATGGAGCGAAGAGGCCGCACAACTCGCCGAAGGAGAGAAGCTGACAGCATGAACACTTCCCCCGCCGACTTCGCGGCCCGGCTGCGCGCACGCCAGCGGATCATCGGCTACTGGGTCGTCCTCGACAATCCCGTCGGCACCGAGCGCCTGGCCGGGCTCGGCTACGACTACATCTGCGTCGACGCCCAGCACGGCCTCCTCGACTACAAGGGCACCCTCGGCGCGATGACCGCCATCGACGCCCGCGGCACCGCCGCCGGTATGGTGCGCGTCCCGGGCAACGACGGCTTCTGGATCGGCCAGGCCCTCGACGCCGGCGCCCGCGGGGTGATCGTCCCGCTGGTCAACACCGCCGAGGAGGCGGCCGCCGCGGTGAGCTACTGCCGCTACCCCCCGCTCGGAGTGCGCTCCTACGGCCCGATGCGCGCGGGTCTGCGCGTCGGCCCCGCCCCGGCGGAGTCCAACCGGCAGGTGGCCTGCGTCGTGATGATCGAGACGGCCCAGGCGCTGGCCAACACCACGGAGATCTGCGCCACGGACGGGCTCGACGGCGTCTACATCGGCCCCTCCGACCTCACCATCGCGCTCGGCGGCCGCACCTCGACGGACACCTCGGTGGCGGAGAAGTTCGACGCGGCGCTGGCGAAGGTCGCCGAGGAGGCCCGGACCGCGGGCATCGCCGCCGGTATCCACTGCCCCGACGGGGCCACGGCCGCCAAGCGCCTGGCCCAGGGCTTCACCTTCGCCACGGTCAGCAGCGACCTGGCCCACCTGGAGCAGGCGGCGGCCGCGCATCTGCGCGACGCGACCGGCTGAGCGCACCCTCCCGGGCACTTTCCCGGGTCAGCTCTCCACACGCAGCGGCGGGTCCGTCAGGCCCCGGGCCCTCGGCAGCAGCACCGTCCGCAGGGCGACCCCGGGGGACAGCAGCCGGGACGGCCCCGCGGCCAGATAGATGACGTCGCGGAACGCCGCTCCGACCACCCGGTCGACCGACGCCCGGTCCGCCAGCCGCCCGACGTACCAGCTCCGCAGCCGCTCCGCCGCCCCCGGTGGCGTGGCGTCCCCGTCCGTGGCGTACGGGCGGTCCGCGCCGACGGCGGTCAGCCAGGCGGTGTCGCCCGCCCGGGCCACGGCGCGCTGCGCCGCGGCCGCGAAACCGGGCCGCAGGCCCCCCTCGGCCAGGCAGCGGCGCAGGGCCAGCCCGCTGAGGGCGGCCACCGCCATGCCCTGGCCGTAGACCGGGTTGAAGGTGCAGGCGGCGTCCGAGACCGCGAGGAACCCCTCCGGCACCCCGCCCGGGACGTCGTAGTGGCGGCGGCGGTTGGAGGTGTCGCGGAACCCGTACGGCGGGGACACCGGCTCACAGGTCAGCAGATGCTCGTACAGCGCGGGCTCGCCCAGGGACTTGACGAAACCGGGCACCTTCGAGCCCTCGGTCGGCGGATGGTGACCGCGCACACCGCCCAGCGTCAGCAGCCAGGTGCCCCCTTCGACCGGGGACCACGCCGCACCGCGCGGACAGTCCGGACGCGGCTGGACGACCATCGCCATGTCCAGCGGTTCGGCGGGCCGGAACTCTTGGGTGCAGTAGCCGATCCCGGCGTCGACGACCTCCTCGCGCGGCGCCGGAGCGCCCAGCTCCGCCAGCCACTTGGGGGCGCGCGAGCCGCGCCCCGAGGCGTCGACGACCAGATCGGCGGGCAACTCCCGCTCGGCGCGTCCGGCGTCCCGCGCCCGCACCCGTACGCCGGTCACCCGGTCCGCCCCGCCGAGTAACCCGATGGCCTCGGTGCCCTGGAGCACCTCCACCCGGGTCCCGGACCCCTCGGCCTCGGCGAGCACCCGCGCCCGTACGGTGGCGTCGAACAGCGCCCGGGTGCAGCTTGTGGTGGCGTGTCTGCCCTCGTGGAAGCGGCGCTGCCAGCCGTTGCCACCCTTGGTGATCACATCGCGGGGCGCCTCCAGGCGGTGCGCGCCCGCCGCCTCCAACTCGCCGTTCAGCCCGGGGAACAGCTCCTCCAGGGCGCGCCGCCCGCCGCTGAGGAAGACATGCAGATGGCGGCCCTGGGGCACGCCCTTGCGGAAGGCGGGCCGGTCCGGGTAGCGGTCGCGCTCCACCAGGGTGACCGTGTCGACGTGGCCGAGGAGCGCGCCCGCGGCCAGCGTGCCCGCGAGACCCCCGCCCACCACCACCGCGTCGCCCTTGCCCATGTGCCCGCCCCTCCCGCCGACCGTGATCGATAACGGCCCAAGCCTGGTGCTCCGGGCTTGGGCCGTCAACCACACACGGTTACGGGACGACCACGATCTTCCGGCCCACTCCCGCCTTGAACTGGTCGAGCGCCTTGGGGTACTCCTCCAGCGGCATCCGGTGGCTGATGAAGATCTTCGGGTCCAGCACCCCGCTCGCGAACAGCCCGGCGGCACGCTCGTAGCTGTGCAGTACGGCCATCGAGCCGGTGATGGTGATCTCCTGGTTGTAGATCTTGTACGGCTCGATGGTGGCCCGCGTCGCGTAGTCGGAGACACCGAACTGCAGGAACGTTCCGGCCTTGGCCACCCGGCCCAGGCCGTCCTGAATGGCGGCCTGGTTGCCGGTGGCGTCGATGACCACGTCCCAGCCCCGCGGCTGGTCCAGCTCGTCCGCCGAGGCGGCGGACCGGGAGCAGCCGAGGGTGGTGGCGGTGGACAGCCGCTCGGGGTTGACATCGAGCATGTCCACGCTGGTGGCGCCGGTCCGCTTGGCCAGCTCCAGCATCATCAGCCCCATGGTGCCGGAGCCGTAGATGAGCACCTCGGCGCCCAGGTTGCCGTTGAGCACGTCATAGCCGCGCACCGCGCAGGACAGCGGCTCGATCAGGGCCGCGTCGGCCACGTCCACCTGCTCGGGCAGCTTGACGCAGTTGGCCACCGGGGCCACCGCGAACTCGGCGGCCCCGCCGGGGACGCTGACCCCGATCGCGTTCCAGTTGTCGCACAGATTGCCCCGGCCGATCCGGCAGTAACGGCACTCGTGGCAGTGCAGGGAGGGGTCCACGGCGACCCGGTCGCCCACCGCCACCTCGGTGACATCGCTGCCTACACCGACGACCTCACCGGCGAACTCATGCCCGGGGACGATCGGCAGCGTGGGCGCGAACTCCCCCTGCAGGATGTGCAGATCGGTGCCGCACAGCCCGCAGGCCGCCACGTCCACCACGACCTCACGGGGGCCCGGGGTGGGGTCCGCGACGGTGGCGACGGTGACCTTCCCGGGCGCTTCGATGACTGCGGCCCTCATTTGACTGCTCCTAGCGACAGGCCCTGGACCAGCTTGTCCTGGGCGGCGAAACCGGCGGCGAGCACCGGCAGGGAAATGACGATCGACGCGGCGCACACCTTGGCCAGGAACAGCCCCTGGCTGGTCACGAAGGTCGTCAGGAACGCCGGGGCGGTCTGGGCGACCACACCGGTGAGCACTTGGGCGAAGAGCATCTCGTTCCAGCTGAAGATGAAGCAGATCAGCGAGGTGGCGGCGATGCCCGGACCCGCGATCGGGGCCACGACCCGCCACAGGATGGTGGGCAGCCGCGCCCCGTCCATCTGGGCGGCCTCGATGATCGACACCGGGATGTCGGCGAGGAAGGACTGCATCATCCACACCGCGATCGGCAGGTTCATCGAGGTGTAGAGGATCACCAACAGCCAGACGTTGTCCAGGAAGTTGATGTCCCTGGCGAACAGGAACACCGGCAGCAGTCCGGCCACCACCGGCAGCATCTTCGTGGACAGGAAGAAGAACATCACATCCGTCCACTTGCGCACCGGCCGGATCGACAGCGCGAACGCCGCCGGAAGCGCCAGCAGCAGCACGAAGCAGGTGGAGAAGAGGGATGTGCCCACCGAGTTGAGCAGCGCGGGCCAGGGGCTCGCCCCTCCGCCCACGCCGAAGAAGTCCTTGTACCCGTCGAGGGTCAGCGGAGCGGCCAGCGACGGCGGGTTGGTGGCGGCGTCGGCCTCGGAGTGGAACGAGGTCAGCAGCATCCACAGCACGGGCAGTACGAAGAGGATGCCGACGAACCAGGCCAGCACGCCGAGCGCGGCACCGCGCCGCTTGGCCCGGCGGGTGGCTTCCGGTACGGATGTGATGGTCACCGGGGTGCTCACGGCGGTCATGCGCGGGACGCCTCCTCACGGAAGAGGGACGACACCACGCGCAGCGCGAAGGTGGCGATGATGATCGTGCCGATCACCACCACGACTCCCGCGGCCGATGCCAGCCCGTACTCGTGGGCGTTGTAGAAGGTTTCGTAGATGGTGTAGGGGAGGTTGGCGGTGTCCAGGCCACCGCGGGTCATGGTGAAGACGGCGTCGAAGTTCTGCACGATGTAGATGGACCCCAGCAGGGTGCCGAGCTCCAGATAGCGGCGCAGATGCGGAAGCGTCAGAAAGCGGAAGATCTGCCAGTTGCCCGCCCCGTCCAGCCGGGCCGCCTCGACCATGTCCAGCGGGCGGCTCTGCAGTCCGGCCAGCAGGATGAGCATCATGAACGGCGTCCACTGCCAGATCAGCGACGCCTCCACCGCGATCAGCGGCGTATCGGTGAGCCACTCCGGCTGGGGCCCGCCCAGCCAGTTGAGCACGCCGTTGAACAGGCCGTACTCGGGGTTGTACAGCGCGTGCTTCCACAGCAGCGCCGAGGCCACCGGCACCAGCAGGAACGGCGCGATGAGCATGGTGCGCACCAGGCCCCGGCCGCGGAACTTGCGGTCCAGCAGCAGTGCCAGCAGCAGCCCCAGCACCACGCTGACGATCACCACGGAGGCGGTCAGCAGCACGGTGGTGACGATGGACTCGCGCAGCGAGGCGTCGCTGAGCACCGTCTTGTAGTTGTCCAGCCCCGCGAACGCACGGCGGTCGGGCCGGAACGAGTTCCAGTCGAAGAGCGAGATCACCAGCGTGGCCACGAACGGAAGCTGGGTGACCACGATCAGGAAGATCAGCGCGGGCAGCAGCGGTGCCCGGGTGGCCCACTCCCGGGCCCGGTTCCGGGTTGCCACGGGGCGCCCCGCGGAGGCGGGGGCCGCGGTCGGTGGCCGCTGGCCGCTCACGGGTACTGCCGTCGTCGGATTACTCATCGGTACTCCTCGCCGACCTTCTCGGCCAGCTTCTGCGAATTCTTCAATGCCGCCTCGACGGACTGCTTTCCGGCGATGGCGGCGCTGATCTCCTGGGCGACCTTGGTGCCGAGATCGGCGAATTCGGGGATGTCGACGAACTGGATGCCGATGGTCGGCCGCGGCTGCACTCCGGGATCACGGGGCTTGGCGCTGAGGATCGCCTTGCGGGTCTCCTCGGAGAAGCTGCCGGCGGTCTCGCGGTACTCCGGAGTGGTGTAGGTGGACGACCGCTTTCCCGCGGGCACATTGGCCCAGCCGAAGGTCTTGCCGACCAGGGCCTCGTACTTCTTGCTGGATGCCCAGGAGATGAACTTCCACGCGTTGTCGGGGTGGCGCGACGCCTTCTGGACGCCCCACGCCCAGGTGTAGAGCCAGCCCGAGCTCTCGGTCTTCACCACCGGCGCCTGGACATATCCGATCTTGCCCTTGACCGGGGACTTGCTCGCCTCCAGCGACCCGGCGGCCGAGGTGGCGTCGTACCACATGGCGCTCTTGCCCTGGGTGAGGTTGTTCAGGCACTCGGCGAAGCCCGACTGGGCCGCACCGGCCTCACCGTGCTTGCGCACCAGGTCGACATAGAACTTGGTCGCCTTGGTGAATTCCGGCGAGTCCAGTCGCGCTTTCCAGTCCTTGGTGAACCAGGTGCCGCCGAAGGTGTTGACCACCGTGGTGAGCGGGGCCATCAGCTCCCCCCAGCCGGGCAGTCCGCGCAGGCAGATGCCGTTCATCCCCTTGCGGGAGCCGTCCACCTTGGCCGCGATGTTCGCGACCTGCTGCCAGGTGGGCCGCTCGGGCATCTTCAGATGCTTCTCGGCGAGGACGTCCTTGCGGTACATCAGGAACGACGACTCACCGTAGAAGGGCTCGGCGTAGAGCTTGCCGTCCTCGGCGGTCAGCGACTGCCGCATCGAGGGAAGGACGTCCTTCTGGTCGAATGCCTTGTCCTTGGCGGCGTAGCCGTCGAGCGGCAGCAGCCAGCCGTTCTTCGCGTAGAACGGCACCTCGAAATTGCTGATGGTGGCCACGTCGTACTGGCGCGCCTGATTGGCGAAGTCCTGACTGATCTTGTCGCGGACCTCGTTCTCGGGCATCATCGTGAAGTCGACCGTAATGCCCGTTTCCTTGGTGAAATACTTCTTGGTGAGTTTTTGCAGGTCCACCATCTGCGGGTTGTTCACCATCAGGACGCGGATGGTCTTGTCGCCTGAGCTGCCGCCCCCCATACCGGCGCAACCGCTCAGGAGCGCGCCCGCGGTCAGGGCCACCAGCGGTATCCGGGCAGCGCGAAGAGTCAGGACTGGCATAACGGGTCCAATCGAAGGGACGTGGGGAAGGAAAAACAGCGGGGGAAGGGCGTCAGACCCTGACGATCTGGGGGCCCAGCAGCGAATAGCGGTGTGCCTCGGTCAGCGGTAGACCCGTGTCGGTCACGATCGTTTCGAAGTCCGAGACATCTGCGAACCGGCAGAAGCTGACGGCTCCGAATTTGGTGTGCACCCCGGAGAAGATCTTCCGCCGGGACACCCGCACCACCTGCGCCTTGATCTCGCTGACCGCCGGATCCGGGGTGGTCAGGCCGTACTGGCGGGAGATGCCGTTGGCGCCGATGAACGCCAGGTCGATGACGAAGCCCGAGAGCATATGCGTCGCCCAGTGATCGACGGTGGCCATCGTGCCCCCGCGCACCCGGCCGCCGAGGAGCAGCACGGTGGTGTTGTCACGGGTGGCGAGGCCGGTGGCGGTCGTGAGGGAAGCGGTGATCACGGTGAGCGGCCGGTCCCTGGGCAGGGCCTCCGCGATGAGCTGCGGGGTGAAGCCCTCGTCGATGAAGACCGTCTCGGCATCGCCCAGCAGATCGGCCGCCGCGGTCGCGATCCGCGACTTCTCCGGTACGTGCATGGTGGTGCGGAAGGCGAGGGTGGTCTCGAAACCGGCGCTCTCCACGGGGTAGGCGCCGCCATGGGTACGCCGCACCAGTCCGTGCTGTTCCAGGACCCGCAGGTCGCGGCGCACCGTCTCCTTGGACACCCCGAGGTCGGCGGCGAGCTTGCCGACGTCGACGACGCCGGCACGGCGAGCCGTGTCGAGGATCTCCCGACGGCGTTCCTCCGCGTCCACGCCGCACCTCCTGCCTAGGTCTTTCGGCTTGCGTGGCAGTTTTACAAGCCTGCAACAGGGGAAGCCAGCCTTGGCACCACAGAGATCATGACCGTATGCGCCCGTTTCACAACCGTTATAAGAGCAGGCCGAGGCGGATGAGGCAACGGACGGTGAGGAACCCGGCTGCCTGGTTGTCCATCCGGTGGGCCCGTTTCTCGCCCGTTTGCCGAAAGGGGGCGTGAACGGAGCCCGTCCGGGCGGGTTCAGATACTGGGGAATGCCCGAACGGACATGTGCTAGAGGCGGGCCGGCGCCCCGGAGGCGTCGAGAATCCGGCCCGCGACCTTGACCGAGTCCACCAGTGGATGGAGCGCCAGGGCCCGCAGGGCCGCACCGCGGGCGATGCCCGAATCGCTGCCCGCTTCGGTCGTGACCGCCTCGATGGCCGAGCGCTCCACCGCCTTGATCGACAGCATCAGACCGAGCTGGTCCGGCGCCACCGCACCGGTCGCCAGCGGCCGCGCCCCGCCCGCGTCCACCAGACAGGGCACCTCCACCACGGCGTCCTCGTCAAGACCGGGGACGGCCGTCCGGTTGCGTACGTTGAGGATCAGCGTGGCGCGCTCATCGCGGGCGATGGCCCGCATGATGGCCAGCGCGATCCGGTCGTAGCCGCCGCCGTCCAGATCGCAGGAGTCGCGCTCCCAGCCGCCGGTGGCCTCGCGGCTCTCGGCCATGTAGGTGGCCTCGCGCTCCAGCCGGGTGCGCTCCCACTCCCTGAGCGCGCCGGGCGCGCCGGAGCCCGCCGTCTCGTAGAACCGGGCCTGCTGGTCGCGGAGGAACTCGCCACGGGTGGCCGGGGCCTGGCGGATCGAGGCCACCGCCTCCCGGTTGAAGTAGTAGTAGTGCAGATACTCGTTCGGCAGCGCGCCGAGCGCCCGCAGCCACTCGGCGCCGAAGAGCTTGCCCTCCTCGAACGACTCCAGGGCGCCGGTGTCGCCGAGCAGTTCCGGCAGCCGGTCCCGGCCGTCCACCACCACCCGGCGCAGCCAGCCCAGATGGTTCAGGCCCACATAGTCGTACACGGCCCGGTCCGGATCGGCGCCGACCGCCCGCGCGGCGCGGCGGCACAGGCCGACCGGGGAGTCGCAGATGCCGATCACCCGGTCGCCGAGCACCCGCTGCATCGCCTCGGTGACCATGCCCGCCGGGTTGGTGAAGTTGATGACCCAGGCGTCCGGGGCCACGGTGGCGATCCGCTCGGCGATCCGCAGCGCCACCGGCAGGGTGCGCAGCCCGTAGAGCACCCCGCCCGCGCCGACGGTCTCCTGCCCCAGCACCCCTTCGCCGAGCGGAATCCGCTCGTCGTTCGCCCGGCCCTCGAGACCGCCCACGCGGATGGCCGAGAAGACGAAGTCGGCGCCGCGCAGCGCCTGATCGAGATCGGTGGTGGCCCGGACCGCGGGGGCGGTGGGGCGGCCCGTGGCCTGTTCGGCCAGGACGGCGCGGATCGCGTCCAGCCGGCGGGAGTCGGTGTCGTACAGCACCAGTTCGGTGCAGCGCCCCGCCTCGTCCCCGGTGTCATCGAGCAACGCCCGGTACACCAGGGGCATACGGAACCCTCCGCCGCCCAGCACAGTCAGCCTCATACGGTCACTACCTCCACATCGCCCTCGCGGAACACGGCGAGCGTCGCCGGGTCGGATGTCTTGTTGGTGATCAGGGTGTCGATGCCCTCCGGTCCGCAGATCCGGGCCAGGCCGGTGTCACCGGGGAACTTCCCCGCGGTGACCAGCAGCACCACCTCCCGGGCCGCGCCGAGCATGGCCCGTTTGACCGGCACCTCCACATGGGTGCTGTCCAGCACGCTGCCGTCGGGGAGCACCCCGCTCGCGCCGAGGAAGAGCCGGCCGACCCGCAGCTGGCGGACATTGGACTCGGTGAGGAAGCCGACCACGGAGCGGTAGTTGGCGCGCACCTGCCCGCCCAGCAGGATCAGGGTCACCCGCGGGTCGTCGCGCAGCTCGTCGTAGACCGCGAGATTGCTGGTCACCACGGTGACCGGACGGCCGCGCAGCAGCTTGGCGAGCTGGAGGGTGGTGGTGCCGATGTCCAGCAGCAGCACATCGCCGTCCGCCACCAGCTCCGCGGCGGCCCGGGCCACGGCCTCCTTGTCGGCCAGGTCGTCGACCACCACCTCGCTGAACGGGCGCTCCTCGTCCTGAGTGGGTGCCGCCACCGCGCCGCCGTAGACCCGGGTGAGCCGGCCCGCCCGGCCCAGCTCGGTGATGTCCCGGCGAGCCGTGGCCTCGCTGATGCCGAGACGCGTGGCGATCTCCCCGATGGGGAGCACGCCCTCCTCGCCGAGGATGCTCAGCAGCTTCTCGTGGCGGCTCTCTCGCAGCATGGTGGCAACGTACTGCAGATGAGCGAGTGTGCGCGACTCTGATCGACCTCTTGCATTCACCTCGGGTGAGGTGCAAGGTGTCGCTCACGCCACCAGGGTCCTTCTGACGGATTTCCGTGGGCGAAGGAGCGGCGTCCGGTACGGCGAGAGGGCGTGCCGGGCGTCGCGACGCCGCGGAGATCCGTCAGAAGGACCCTGGGCGCGAACAGGCCATGCCGCACAAGGAAAGGCACGTCGGTGAGCACCACGGCCGGAACCCCTGATCCGATCCAACCGATCGACCCGCTCGCGGCGCTGCGCGCCGCCACGGATCCCGAGCACGACGTCTACCTCACCGGCACCGTGTTCCTGGACATCATCTTCACCGGGCTCGACCACGCCCCCGTCCGCGGCACCGAGTCCTGGGCGCGCGGCATGGGATCGAGCCCCGGCGGCATCGCCAACATGGCCACCGCCCTGGCCCGGCTGGGCCTGCACACCACGCTCGCCGCCGCCTTCGGCACCGATGTCTACGGCGACTACTGCTGGGAGAGCCTCGCCCTCGGCGAGGGCGTGGACCTCACCCCCTCCCGCCGTGTTCCCGGCTGGCACTCCCCGGTCACGGTCTCCATGGCGTACGAGGGCGAGCGCACCATGGTCACCCATGAACACCCGGCCCCGCCGCCCGCCGTAAGGGGCGCGCCGCCCCGCTCCCGCGCCTGTGTGGCCTCCTTCGAACCGGGGCGGCAGGAGGACTGGGTGCGCCGGGCGCACGCCCAGGGCAGCAAGATCTTCGCCGATGTGGGCTGGGACGAAACCGGCCGCTGGGACCCCGCCGCGCTCCCCGATCTGCCCTACGCCCACGCCTTCCTGCCCAACGCGGCCGAGGCCCAGCGCTACACCCGCACCGACAGCCCCGAGCGGGCGGTGCGCGCCCTGGCGGAGCTGGTGCCGATCGCGGTCGTCACCCGGGGCGCCGAGGGCGCCGTGGCCATCGACTCGCTCACCGGGGAGAGCGCGGAGGTGCCCGGGCTGCCCGTGGACGCGCTGGACCCGACCGGGGCGGGCGATGTCTTCGTGGCCGGATTCATGACCGGCACGCTCGCGGGCTGGCCGCTCGCCGACCGGCTCGCCTTCGCCAACCTCACCGCCGCCCTCTCCGTCCAGCACTTCGGCGGCTCCCTGGCCGCGCCCGGCTGGCCGGAGATGGCCGCCTGGTGGAACCGTGCGCGCCGGGCGGCCGACGGCGGGGCGGACGCGGCCGGACTCGCCCGCCGCTACGCCTTCCTGGGCGATCTGATCCCGGACCGGGTGCACGGCTGCCCACGGCTGCGGGCCCTGCCCACCATCGGTTTCCGGGTGCATGACAGTGCGCAACGGTCCTGACGGTCCTGATCACCGCATCGAGGAGAACCCCATGGAACTCGCCCGTACCGGGGCCCGCCGGACCCGCGGCAGAGCCGTTCCGGCCGCGCTCGCCATCGGCGTCGTCCTGCTCGCCGCGGGGTGTGTCCCCGGCACCGACGGCTCGGGGGCCGCCGGTGCCGGGACCGGCGCGGCCACCGCCATACCCGATCCGGCCAAGGCCGGAAAGACCACGCTGACCGTGTGGGACCAGGAGATACGCGGCGGAACCAACGGGGAGATACAGCAGCTCAACCGGGAGTTCGAGCGCAAGTACCCCAATGTGCGGATCAAGCGGGTCGCCCGGAGCTTCACCGATCTGAAGACCACCCTGAAGCTGGCCGTCTCCGGCAACAATCCGCCCGATGTCATCCAGGCCAACCAGGGCTACCCGGACATGGTGGCCTTCGTCCGGGCCGGGCTGCTCGCCCCGCTGGACAACTACGCCGGGATCTACGACTGGAACACCCGCTACCCCGCCACCCTGCTGGGCCTCAACCGGGTCTCCGCCGACGGCAACGACTTCGGCAGGGGGCGGCTGTACGGCATCTCCCAGACCGGCGAGTACATCGGCCTCTACTACAACAAGGACCGGCTGAAGCAGGCGGGGCTCCGGCCCCCGCGCACCTGGGGCGAGTTCACCGACGGCCTGGCCCGGCTCAAGGCCCGCGGCGAGCTGCCGATCCAGTTCGGCAACCTCGACAAGTACCCCGCCATCCACACCTTCGGGGTGCTGCACGACCAGCTCGGCGCCGCCGACGCCCGCGACACCGTCCTCGGCCGCGGCGACGGCTTCGACAACGCCGCCACCAAGAACGCCGCGGCCACCCTCGCCGACTGGGCGAAGCGCGGCTATCTGCCCGGCGGCGCCAACGGCCTCGGCTACGACGACGCGGCCAAGAAGTTCGCCTCCGGCGACGGCGCGTATCTGCTGACCGGCACCTGGCAGCTGGCCGACCTGAAGAAGCCCATGGGGGACAAGCTGGGCATCATGCCGCCCCCGCCCGCCAAGGCCGGCGGCGACCCCGTCACCACCGGGGGCCAGGGCCTCGCCTGGTCCATCACCTCCCGCTCCCGCCACCCGGAGGTGGCCGCCGCCTATCTGGACTTCCTCACCAACGCACACGCCGCGGACGTGATGACCCGGCACGGAGTGCTGCCCGCCGTCCCCGCGAAGGCCGCGGCAGGGGTGCGCCCGGACAGCGCCGACGGCCAGATGATCGCCGGCTGGAAGCGGCTGAGCGCCGCCGATGGACTCGTCCCGTACCTGGACTACTCCACCCCCACCTTCTACGACACCCTCTCGGCCGCCCTCCAGGGCGTGGTCAGCGGCAAGACCTCCCCGGACGCCTTCGCCGCGACCCTGCAGAAGGACTACGGGGCCTTTGTGAAGAAGCAGCGCGAGCAGCACACCTCAGCGGGGCCCCGATGAGGCTCGCCGCCCTGACCAGGGCCTACCGCCGCCGCGCGCCCGGCGAGCCGCGGGCCATCGGCTACCTCTACATCCTGCCCGCGCTGATCGTGTACGCCGTCTTCCTGCTCTACCCCTTCGGACAGTCGGTGTGGCTGTCCTTCGTGCACTGGGACGGGCTGACGGTCGCCACCCCCGCCGGATTCGACAACTACCGCGCGCTGTTCACCGACGCCGGCCTGCGCGCCCCCTTCCTCCACGCGCTGCTGCTGCTCGTCTTCTACGCCGCCCTGCCGGTGGCCATCGGGCTGCTGCTGGCCGCCGTGATGTCCCGGGCCCGGGTGCGGGGGATGACCTTCTTCCGTACGGTCCTGTTCCTGCCGCAGGTCCTGGCGCTGATCGTGGTCGGCGTGGCCTGGCGCTCGATCCTCGCCCCCGACGGGCTGCTCAACGACGTCCTCCGCGCCGTCGGCCTCGGCGGCCTCGCCCGCCCCTGGCTCGGCGACTACACCTGGGCGCTGCCCGCCGTCGGCGTCGTCGGCACCTGGGTCGGCACCGGGCTGTGCATGGTCCTCTTCCTCGCCGGAGCCCAGCGCATCCCGCGCGAGCTGTACGAGGCGGCGCGGATGGACGGCGCCGGGCCGCTGCGCGAGTTCCTCACCGTCACCCTGCCCGGTCTGCGGCCGCAGATCGCGGTGGCGCTGACCCTGACCATCGTGGCGGGGCTGCGCAACTTCGACCTGATCTACATCACCACCAGCGGCGGCCCCGGAAACGCCACCTCCGTCCCCGCCTACGAGGTCTACCGCCGGGCCTTCGAGACCAACCAGGTCGGCTCGGCCGCCGCCGTCGGCGTGGCCCTCACGGTCCTGATCTTCGTCCTGACCGTCACGGTCTCCCGGCTCGTGGAAGGGCGGCGGGCATGACCACACGCCTGGAACGCAACGTCACCTACGGCATCCTCGCCCTCTTCACCGTCATCGCGCTCACCCCCGTGATCGGCATCCTCTCCACCGCCTTCGGCTCACAGAGCTCCCTGGACACCGGCTTCTCACTGCCCAGGGACGGTCTGCACTGGAGCAACTTCGCCGACGCCTGGAGCCGTGGCCACTTCGGCACCTATCTGGGGAACTCGGTGCTGGTCACGGTGGTCGTGGTGGCCGCCACCACGGTGCTGGCCATCCTCGCCGCGTACGCCTTCGGGGTGATGCGCTTCCCCGGCTCCACGGTGCTGTTCCACCTCTTCGTGATCGGGCTGACGCTGCCGCAGGAGGCGCTGGTCGTCCCGCTCTACTTCGATCTGCGCTACGCCGAACTCACCGACAGCTACTGGGCGTTGATCCTGCCGCAGACCGCGCAGTCCCTGGCCTTCGGGGTCTTCTGGATGCGCACGTACTTCCGCGGCAGCGCACGGTCGGTCATCGAGGCGGCCCGGCTCGACGGGGCGAACACCTGGACCACGCTGTGGCGGGTGCTGGTCCCGATGGGCCGCCCGGCGATCTCCACCATGGTCGTGATCACCTTCATGTGGACCTGGAACGAGTTCCTGATGGCCCTGGTGATGGTCAGCGACGAGGCTCATCGCACGGTCCCCCTCGGCCTCGCCTTCTTCCAGGGCCAGCACAGCTCCGACGCGGCGCTGCTCGCGGCGGCCTCGGTGCTCATCGCCCTGCCGGTGGTCGTGGTCTATGTGGCGCTGCAGCGCCGGTTCATCGAGGGCATGCTGGGCGGGGCGGTGAAGGAGTGAGCCCGGCGGGCGCCGGGCTCAAGCCGATGGGGTGCGGCTGACCGGGCGGCCGAGGCGGGCCACGGCGCGGGCGAAGACGGCCGCGTCGTGCACCGCCGCCCCTCCCGTGTCGTTGTTGAAGTACGCATAGACCTCCGCGTCGTCCGGCCAGGTGTCCCCGACCCGCCGCGCCCAGGTGGCCAGCGCCTGGCGCCCGTACCGCGGGGCCGGGCGGGCGAGGCCGCCGTGGAAGCGCAGATACCCCCACCCGGTGGTCCGCCACAGCGGGGTGACCGGGCGGGAGCCGGAGTCGGCCCAGCACAGCGCGGCCGAGCGGCGCTCCAGCACCGCGCGGATCTCCTCGGTCCACCAGGAGGTGTGCCGGGGCTCGACGGCCACCCGCGTCCCGGAGGGGAAGCAGCCCAGACAGCGGTCCAGCAGCTCGCCGTCGGCCCGCAGGGTGGGCGGCAGCTGCACCAGCACCGGGCCCAGCCGGTCGCCGAGCCCGGCCGCATGGGACATCAGCCGCTCCACCGGCTCCTCCGGATCGCGCAGCCGCTTGATGTGGGTGAGGTAGCGGCTTGCCTTGAGCGCCATCACGAAGCCCTCGGGCAGCCGCTCCCGCCAGGTGGTGAACTGGTCGTACGAGGGCAGCCGGTAGAAGGCGTTGTTGCTCTCCACCGTGGCGAAGGCACGGGTGTACTCCTCCAGCCACAGCCGCTGCGGACAGCCCTCGGGGTAGAGCCCGCCGCGCCAGTCCCGGTACTGCCATCCCGAGGTGCCGATCAGGACGGTCATGCCTCGCCCGGATGCCAGGGCGGCCACTGCCCGGGCCGGTCCTCCCAGTGCACCTGGGCCGGGTCCTCCAGGTCGATGTCGGGGAAGACCTGCCGGACCCGGGGCTCGAACTCCTCCCGTTCCAGCGGTTCGCACCCCAGGCCGCGCAGCCGCACCAGCCGGTAGCGGCTGTCGGCCTCGATTGACTCGACGAAGACGGGGTAACCGGACTCGTCCGGGCCTGTGGCGTTCTCCATACCTCCAGGGTGCCGGGTCTCCGGTATCCGCGCGCCCCGGCCATCGGCCGGGGACCGCCGGTTCGCGGACGGGCGAACCGTCGGCTTGATTCGCAGACGAGTCCTTCAGGAGCGGGGGTGAGTCATGATCTTCACCGACCGGACGGACGCCGGGCGGCGCCTCGGCGAGGCACTGCGCCCGTTGGCGGATGAGAAGCCGGTCGTGCTCGGGCTGCCGCGGGGCGGGGTGCCGGTGGCCTTCGAGGTGGCCCGGGCGCTCCATGCGCCCCTGGACGTGATCATCGTCCGTAAGCTCGGCGTCCCCTACCACCGGGAGCTGGCGTTTGGCGCCATCGGCGAGGGCGACGTACGGGTCGTCCACGAGGCGATCGTCCGGATGAGCCGGGCCGATGAGGAGGACCTCGCCGAGGTGGAGCGGACCGAGCGGGAAGAGCTGGCCCGCAAGGCGCGCCGGTTCCGCCAGGGCCGCTCGCGGATCCCGGCCGAGGGCCACACCGTGATCATCGTGGACGACGGCATCGCGACCGGCGCCACGGCCCAGGCCGCCTGCCGGGTGGCACGGGCCCAGGGAGCCGCGCGGGTGGTCCTCGCCGTGCCGGTGGCGCCGCCGGACGCGGTCGCCGCGCTGCGCGAGGACGCGGACGAGGTGGTGGCCCTCTCCACCCCCTCGGACTTCGCGGCGGTGGGGGAGTGGTACGAGGACTTCTCGCAGACCGCGGACGGCGAGGTGGTGGAGTTGCTGTCCCGGTCGACCGGAGAGACCGGTGAGGCGCATCCTGGAAGGTGACGCAGGAGGTGAGCGCGATGGAGACGATCGTGGGATGCGACATTCAGATGGAGTTCCGTGAGATCGGTCCGCTGACCGAGGCGGTCGTCCGGCTGAGGATGCACGACGGCACGGAGATGCTGGCCCAGGGCCGTGCCAACCGCAACCCCGACGACCCGGCACAGCCGAGGGTCGGCGAGGAGATCGCGGCGGCGCGGGCACTGAGCAATCTGGCGCACCGGCTGATCGGCAAGGCGGGCGGCGACATTGAGGAAGTCACTCATTCCAAGGCGCATTTGGTGATGTAAGGCCGCCCTGGCGAAGGAGCGTCCGCCGCGGTGGACCACCGCGGGCGGATGCTCCTGTGCGTATGCGCTGCTGGTGCGCGCGTTCGTTCAGTGGCGTCCGAGGGCGAGCTGCTGGCCGGGCCGGATCAGATCCGGGTCGGCGCCGATGACCTGGCGGTTGATCTCGTAAAGTCGCTCCCAGCCGCCCGAAACTCTCTCCCTGTCCGCGATCCGGGAGAGGGTGTCGCCGCGGACGACGGTGTACGACCCGGCCGGGGGCTGGGCCTTGGCCGGTGGCTCGGGCACGGCCTTCGGGGCGATGAGGAGCGGCTGGGCCTTCGTGGCCGTGACGGCCGTGACGGTGGTCGCGGCCGGGGTCGGCGAGGTGGGCGTGGCGGCTGAGGCGGCGTTCGCCTGGCCGATGCCGATGAGCGGCAGGGCGACGCCGGCGCCGCCCGCGGTGATCGCGAGCTGGGCGCGGGAGACACGGTGCGGCCGGGGCCGGCGATGACGTCCGCGTGCGGCCATGGATTCCTTCTTCCTGTCCTGGTACGGCAGTTGGCGATTGCGATGGCTGCCGAACAGTAATCCCAGGGTTCTGGCGTGGACAAGGTGTTCGGATGTTTGCGGTAGAGAATCCAATGTGAGGAATTTGAGCGCCGACGCGATCAATGTGCCCCGGACATAAGAGCCTGCGCGCGGGGAAGGGAGTCCCAGGGGGGAATGCACGGGAGGTGTCGGGGCACCCGACTTCGACGCCGGTGGCCCCGGCAGACGGCTGACCTCGGGAGGTCGCTCATGAGTCAACGGAACGGTTCGGCTCCTCGGCGCACGACGGCAGCGCGGTCCCGGCCGCCGGTCTTATGCGCGCTGCTGGTCGGCGCGCTGGCCACGGTCACCGCCTGCGGCAGCGACACCGGGGACGGGGATTCGGCGCGGCGCGCCTCGTCCGTCACCTCCGCCTCCTCCGCCGCGCCACCCGCCTCTCCTTCGGCCGCCTCCTCCGCCTCTTCGGAGAGCGGATCCTCCCGGAACGAGCGGCCCGCCTCGCAGACCGCGCAGTCCCCTCCGCCCTCGGCGCAGCCCTCGCGCCCGTCCTCCTCGCGGCCCGCCGCCGCGTCCGGTGTACGCCGCGTCTGCTCCAAGGCGCGGTTGACGCTGGCGGTCGGCCGGAAGGACATAGGCGCCGGCAATGTGTATCTGCCGCTGGTGTTCACCAACAAGTCCTCCACGGCCTGCACCCTCACCGGATACCCCGGTGTCTCGCTGCTCGACTCCACCGGCGCGGTGATCGGCGACCCCGCCACCCGGCGCGGCCCCACGCGCTCCCCGGTCTCCCTGCCGCCCGGCGGCAGCGCCTCGAGCAGTCTGCACACCCTCAACGAGGGCATGAGCGACACCCCGTGCCGACGCACCGCCGCGCGGATCCGGGTCTATCCGCCGGATTCCTTCGACGCGATGACCGTCTCGGCGCGGTCGTTCCGGGTGTGCGGAGGCGTCTTCGAGGTCGAGACGATGCAATCCGGAACGGGGGGATGACACCGGCATATCGGGGGGCTCCCAGGCGCGCGGAAGTGACCGAAAATCTTGACAAGGCAGGCGCCGACTGGCCGTGTTCACTCTTTCGCAATCAAAAGGGGTAGGACACCATAGGGATGCCTCATATGAGCCGTTAGGGAGCGTCCGGAGGGGGACGGTGTCATGGAGCGGGTCGCGACCGAGGTCGAGACAGAGCTGCTGGACCTTTCGGGGGCGACACTCGAAGACCTGGAGCGGCACGAAGGGCTTTCCGCGGTGACGGAGCGGCTGCTCGACATCGTCCAGTACCCGCCGACGATCAGCGGCAACTCGTCGTCGTCGGAAGGCTGTGGGAGCGGCTATGACGTCCTCCGCCACACGGGGCCTTAACCATCGTTTGTCGGTGGAGTCTTTCGCCGAGTTGGCGCGGGGTTCGGGTGGCCCCTCGACCGTGGCCGAACTGACGTCGGGGCAGCGCAGCCGGGCCATGCTGCTGCTGCGCGCCCTGGTGGACATCGCTGCCGCGCACCCCGCCCTGCCCGGCCCCCTTCCCCCGCCCCGGGACGCCTGGCACCTGCTGATTCGGGCCGAGCGCCGCTCCCCGGCCGCCGTGGAGACGCTGTTGCTGCACCCTTCCGTGGGGGTGTGGCTCAACCGCTGCCTGCGCAGGCTGCGCGGTCTGGAATCGGGGGACGGGCCGCTGTGGAGCGCGGTGGGTCATCTGCATGCCGTAGCCGCCTCGGCCGCTCTTCTCGCCGGAATCGACTTTCGCGGCGCCGTTCCGGTGCGTGAGGGCGCGGTGATGTTGCCCGCCCTGGGACTCGCCCGCATTCCGGACGCCACCGATGTCGCCGAGGTCGTCGGATACGGCCGGAAGGCGGCGGTGTTATCCGGCCCCAATTCGGTGACGCTGCCCGCCGACTTCTCCGAGGACGCTCCCGGTTGGCACGGCCTGCGGCGGTTGCGCGGAGAGCACGGGGGGATTGTCTGTGCCCCCCTCGTCGATGACCTCGATCCCTATCGCGACTTTCTCCGGATCCGGGCCCCGGAGCGGCTCGGCGACGAAGAGTGGCAGGGCTGGCAGGAGCGATTCGGCAATGCGTGGCGGCTGGTCGCGGAGCAGCGCCAGGTGGACCCGCGGGGAATCGGAGCCTGCCTGGCCTCCGTCGTGCCCGTGCCGTACGCCGCCTGGCCCGAACCGTTCAGCGCCTCATCGCCGGAGGCGTACGGCTGTGTGCTGCTCAACGGGGTCACGGACCCACTGACCCTCGCCGCCGCGCTGGTGCACGAGGCCCAGCACATCAAGCTCAGCGCCCTGATGGACCTGGTGCCCCTGATCGAAGGGGGTCTGGAGGAGATCCACTACGCGCCCTGGCGGCTGGACCCGCGACCGCTGCGCGGGCTCCTCCAGGGGGTGTACGCGTTCCTGGGCGTGACCGGATTCTGGTGGGACCGGCTGCGGCGCGCCGAGACCGGCCCGGCCCGGGACAACGCCGCGTACGAGTTCGCCCTGCGCCGGGCACAGACCGCCTCGGGACTGCGCACGCTCCTCACCCACGCCGAACTGACCCCCAGGGGCGGGGAGTTCCTCCACCGGCTGGAGGAACGGCTGACCCTGTGGCTCGCGCAGCGGGTGCCCTCCGTACCGGCGCGCCTGGCGGCGGACCTGATCCACGATCACCGGCTCGTCCACCGCATGCGCCACCTGGTGGCGGACCCGGAGCCGACCGCCCGGTGGGCGCGGGCCTGGCGGGAGCGGACCGACCCTCCCGGGGAGCTGCCCGGGACCTCGGTCCGGCCGACCCGCCCCGAGGCGCCGGCGCGCCCCGCGCTCGCCCGGCTCCGGCTCGGGGACCCGGCGGGGTTCGCCCGGCTGCGCGAGGGCGCGGGAGCGGGGCTGCCCGGGGGCGGTGACGCCCCCGACCGGGCCGACCTCGACTGGGCCGCGGGGGACACCGCGGCCGCGCTGCGCGGCTACCGGGCCCGCTTGGAAGCGGACCCGGACGACATCGCGGCATGGGCGGGGCTCGCGCTCGGCCTGCCGGACGGCGCGGCCAGGACGACGCTGCTGAACCACCCCGAACTGGCCCTGGCCGTCCACCGGGAGCTGCGCACCGCACCGGGCACGGGCCCCGATCCGGTGGCGCTTGCGCGGTGGATCGGGACGCGTACGCGCGGGTGAACGGCGCGCGGCACGGCGCCCCGCGAACGGCGCCGCGGACGCCGGTTCAGATGGAGATCGACTCCACATCGCAGTCCGCCCGGATGCCCCGGGCCGCCGCCACCGTCGCCGGGTGGTTGGCCGTCAGCACCCGGCGCAGCCGGCCGAGCGCGTCCTGGTGCAGCTCCTCCGCCTGCCTGCCCTCGCCCAGCGCGCGCAGATCCCCCGACAGGTTGACCGCACACGCGAGCGTGGTGGGATGGTCCTCACCGAGCCCGGACCGGCAGGCCGCCAGGGTCTCGGTGTCCAGGTCGTGGGCCTCCTGGTAGTCCGCGAGGGTGTAGTGGTCGCTGGCCATATTGATGGCACAGGCCAGCGCCATGGGGTGGCCGGCCCCCAGCCGCTCGACGAGTACCGGCAGCGTCTGCTTGTTCAGCGCGAGCGCCTCGTCCGTCTCGCCCAGCAGCCGCAGCGTCACGGCGAGGTCGACCGCCGCGCCCAGGGTCGCCGGATGCCGTTCCCCCAGCAGGACGCGCATCTCGTCGAGGCATTTCCGACCCAGCTCACGGGCGCCCTCCAGATCGGCGGTCTGCCGCAGATCCATCGAGAGGGCCAGGGCCGTGATGGTGATGTGGAGGTTGGGCTCGGTGTAGCGCAGCCGGTACCGCTCCAGCACCTCCCGGCTGAGGTCCAGGGCGCCCTCGTGGTCGCCCGCCTTACGACGCGCCACGGCGAGGTTGCGCAGGGCGAAGACCCCGATGGGCGCGTTCTGCGGGAGCACTCGGCGGACGCGGGCACAGGTCTGCTCCAGCATGTCGCGGGCGGCCATGTAGTCCCCGCTCTCCCGGACGTCGATGCTGAGGTTGGCCTCCACCAGAATGGTGAGCAGGGCGTCCTCGCCGAGCACCAGACCGGCGGTGCGCCGGGCGCCCTCGTCCAGCTGCCGGGCGCGTTCGTAGTCCCCCACCGCGCGCAGTGCCAGGGCGTAGTCGTTCGCCGCGCCGATGGAGTACGGGTCCTCGTCCCCGAAGAGCCGCAGGGTCCTGGTCCAGCGGTCCTTCTCCAGCTCCACGTATCGCGTGTAGTCGCCCTGGTAGCGGGTGTCAACGGCGACCGCGCCCTGGGTCACCAGGGTGTTCTCGTGGTCGTCGCCGTCTTTGGCACGCTGGAGCTCCAGCGTCCGGCGGTTGAGCTCCCGGGCCTCGTTGAAGTGGCCGAGCACGGTCAGGACATGGCCCAGGGTGCGGGAGACGGCCAGCGTCTCCGCGCTGTCCTCGCCGAGCGTCTCCACCCATTCCCGGCGCACCTGGGTGCCGAGCTCCAGCGCACCCTCGTGGTCCCCCCAGATGTAGAGGAAGCGGACCAGATTCCGCACCATCTGCCGCACCCATTTGTCATCGCACTCCATCGCGCGCGACGCCCGGACATGGGAGAGGAGGTCGGCGTACCGCCCCCAGTTCGCGGGAGTCACGTCGTTGGGGTCGCCGACGGCCAGCAGCACATGGGCGCTGTGCCGCATGTCCGCCTGCTGCTGTGTGGACATCTGGCCGATCAGCACGGCCTGCACCAGCCGGTGCATCTCGATCGTGTTGCTGCGGTGATTGATCTTGATCAGGGCGTAGCGGTTGATCTCACGGATCGCGTGGCCGAGCTTGATGGGGTCCTGCAGCACCTCCGACAGCTCGGGGGAGAGGGACACCCCGCGCACGCCGGAGAAGAGCCGGCGGGAGACCGGCTCGGGCGCGAAGAACGAGCACATCTGGAGGAGTTGGAGCGCGCCGGGATGGGTTTCGGCCAGCCGCCGCAGCGACATGTTCCAGGCGGCGGCGACCGGTTCGGGGTAGTCCACCGGAACGCCCGCCGCCAGCAGCTCGTTGCGGCGGGTGGAGACATCGGCCCGCTCGTCCTCGAAGACCTGGAGATACTCGTCGACCGGCATCCCGGTCTCGGTGAGCCACGCGGCCGCCTGCTCGATGGCCAGCGGAAGGTCCCCCAGCGCGTCGGCGACCCGGTCCGCCTGGTCGCGCGGCAGCTCCGGCCCCCGGCGGCGCAGCAGCTCGATGCTCTCCTCCCGCTCGAAGACGTCCACTTCGACGGTGCGGGCGGCGCGCGACCACTGGGCGTTCCTCGAGGTGACCAGGATCCGGCCCGGCCCGCCCGCGGGGAAGAACGGCCGAACCGTCTCCAGCTCCTCGGCGTTGTCGAAGACCAGCAGCCAGTTTCGGCAGGGGCGCCCGGTGCGCAGCGCGTCGAGCACGCTGGGCACGGCCGTGTTGGCCTCCATGCCCGCGTGCAGCCCGAGCCGGTCGGCGAGCTGGACCAGCGCCTGGCGGATCTGCTCGGGGCGCTCCGCCGGGATCCACCACACCGCGTCGTAGTCGGCGGCGTGCTGATGGACGTACTCCAGGGCGATCTGTGACTTGCCCACCCCGCCCAGCCCGTGCAGGGCCTCCGGCAGCACGGCGGCGGTGCCCTCGCTCCTCAGCCGCTCGTGGAGGGTGTCGAGCAACGTCTGCCGCCCGGTGAAGTTGTTGTTCCGGGGCGGTACATTTCCCCAAATGGACGGGGGTTCCCCGGGCTGGCGCTCCTCCACGGCGGGCAGGGACCGGGCAGCGGTCACGGACACGAATGTTCCTCTCAGATGCTCCCCCGCCGGGCCCGGCGCGCCGTGCGCCGGCGGGGATGGTGAATCGTCGGCCTGGGACAGCGGGTCTGTTCGGGGAGTCGTGGAGTCAGTCATGGCCGCAACCGCCTCGGAGACCACATATTTTCCCCTGTGTGATGCGTCTTCAACTGGATCGGACGGGCTTTCCCCCGAGCGGGCGAGCGCCTGATGGGCCAGGACCAGGGCGCGAAAGGAGCGCGCACCCTCCAGATACGGCCCGGAGAGCGCCTGGTAGACCTGCTCCTGGAGGCGGATGTACGGCAGCAGGCGCTCCGTCCTGGGAAGGTCCCCCACCGAGCCCGAGGGGTGGTTGAGCAGATCGCGCAGCATCAGCAGCGGTTTCCAGCGGCGGCCCAGCCGGTCCAGGACGCTGCCGAGGATGTACAGCGACTCGTCCCGCATCCCGGCGGACAGCAGCAGTTCCCGCACCCCGTCGTGGAACTCGTAGCCGATGCCCGTCTCGTCCAGCGGGTCGGCGGTCCCCACCTTGCGCAGCAGCCCGCCCAGCAGCACCTCGGCCAGATCGCCGGGGCTGCCCTCCGGCTGGTGGATCCCCTGCACGAACTCCATCACGGGAATGTTCAACGGGGCCGCGGCCAGCCGGGACGCCAGCCGGAAGGCGCTCGGCGAGGCCGCGGCGCGGAACCGGAAGACGCGGTCCCAGGCGCTCGGTTCCGGTTCGGGATCCCAGCGCTCGGCGGGCGCCCCGGGCAGCAGCGCCATCGTGTCCTCGCCGCGCGCCGACGGGCGGGCCACCAGCCGCGCCCAGTTGGCCATCCACCGCGCGTCCAGCTCCAGCACCGGGACCGGTGGCGCGCCGCCCGGCCAGGAGCCGCCGTCCGCCCGCCGCCAGGTGCCGTTGGGAGCGCCCGGTCCGGGGACCCGCACCCGCACCCGCTCCGGCGCCACCCCGGTGTGGCGCCAGCGGCCCTGACGTAAGACGTGCAGCACCGCGACCGACGCGTGCCGCGCCCATTCGGCCAGTGCGCGCCGGGCGCTCTCATCGCCCCAGGCCGCGCCGATGCCGTCGGTCAGCACCAGCACCGTCCGCTTGCCGCGCGGCTCCATCCCCGCCACCGGCGACCGGTCCTCGGCGGGTAACGGATGGTCGGTGTTGACCCGGTGCACCCGCACGTCCCGGAAGGCGCCGGTGCGTTGCAACACGGTGACCAGATGCGCCGCCGTCCGCCGCCACACCACCATCGAACTGGCGCAGTCCACCACCAGGACGGCGTCCATCCAGCGCTCGCGCACGGGCACCAGGTCGGGCACCCACAGCCCCTCGCGCGCCGCCCGCTCGGCCGTGGCCTCCTCGTCGACCTCCGTCTCGACCGGCGAGGGCGAGGTGCGCTTGAGCGGCCGCAGCGCTCGGGACAGAGCGCGCTCGGGCAGCGGCGGCCCGTCGGGGGACGGCCGGCGCACGGGCGCGAAGACCTCCGCGACGGTCGCCGGCTCCGCCTCGCCGGGCGGCGCGGAGACGCCGACCAGCTCCGCGGGGAGCAGTGGTTCCGCGACCGCGGGCGCCGTCTCCGGGCGGGACGCGGGGCGCTCCCCCTGCCGGTCCTGCCGCGGCTCGTCCGGCGGCTCGTCACCGGGCGGCGGGGCGTCCGCCTCCGGTGTCCCGGGGAGGGGACCGGGGTCCGGCCGTCCGGGGCCACGGTCCGTCTCGGCCTTGCAGACCGCCAGCCACAGGGCGTCCGCGAGCTGCCGCCAGTCGAGGTCCCGTGGGCCCGGCCCGGCGGACCTACCGCCTGGGTCGTGTGTCATGTCGAGCCCGCTGCGCTGTCCAGCCGGTGCCAGACGGCCTGCAGTAGCTCCTCCCACTCGGGCCCCGGAACATGTGACTGGGACGTCACCAGATACACCGCGTTGAGCAACTGGTCGGCGGCGAGGCCGCCTTCGCGCTCGCTGCGCTCGAGGAACATCTGGATCAGCTCCCGCGCACGCGGATCGTCGGCCCGCCCCAGATGCGCGGCCACGATCGCGGCGAGCCGGTCCGCGTCCGGGTCGGGCAGCCGGAGCTGGAGACAGCGCCGCAGGAACGCGGGCGGGAACTCCCGCTCGCCGTTGCTGGTGATGACGACGACGGGGAAGGCGCGGCAGCGCACCCGCCCCGAGGCGATGACGGTACTGCGCTCCGGGTCGTCGGTGAGGACCGAAACGGCCGGGCGGCGCCTGCGGATGCGCACCAGCTCGGGGATGGAGTACTCGCCGGCCTCGAAGATGTCGAGGAGGTCATTGGGCAGATCGATATCGCTCTTGTCGAATTCGTCGATGAGCAGGACGCGCGGCAGGCGGTGCGGGAGCATCGCCGTGCCCAGCGGCCCGAGTTGGAGGAAGTCGCCGATGTCCTCCGGTCCGGGTTCGAGGCTGTCCCCCTCCGACGCCTGGCCGGCCGCGGCGGCGTGCACACGGCCGACGGCATCGTAGCCGTAAAGCCCGGACCGCAGGGTCGATCGCGTGGTGATCGGCCAGCGCAGCACCCGGCCCAGGCCCAACTCCCGGCTGATGCGGTACGCCAGCGTGGACTTGCCGGTGCCCGGGCGGCCGGTCACCAGAAGGGGGCGCCTGAGGATCAGCGCCGCGTTGACGAGATCCGCCTCCTCCGGATCGGAGCGCACGCCCAGGGGAGTCGCGCCCAGCCGCCGGGCGGCGTCCTGCTCGTCCTCCGGCGGCGCCGGGGGCTCGGTCGGGGCGTCGTCCGCGTCCGATAACGCGCCGGGCCGGCCGTTGCCCTCGACCGGGCAGGCCGAGACCCCGCCGAAGGCGCGCCACGGGGGCGGCGGCGGAAGGATCTCCTCCAGGCTCACATCGTGGAGCGGGCGCCCGGTGCCCTGGTAGATCCACCAGGGGCGCGGTATCCCGGACGGCAGGGCGGCCGAGGCGGAACCGGAATCCTGGTGGACCCGTCCGTTGTGGCGCCGCGCAGGCTCTTCGTCGCTCATCGACCACCCACCCCCTCGTCCGGCCCCGTCATGCGCCCTTGCGGTTCCACGGGACGGGTCGGGTCGTCCCAAACGAGCACCACATGCTGCCCCAGGTGATGCTCCCGCTCCGCGGAGTCGATCGTATGGGCGTCCAGACGTAACTCTGTCACGGCTTCGCGGAGCCGTGCCAGGTTCCCGCTGGCGTCGGCCTGTTTTTGTCTGAGCCGCTCGACGAAGTCGGGGTCCCGGGTCGCCCGGCCGTCCCAGGCGACCACCGGAATCCCGGCCCGCCAGGCGGTCAGCGCCTCCGAGGTGCCCTCGGGGGTGGTGCCCGGGGGCGAGGTCAGGACCAGGGCCACCACCTGCGGATCGGCCTTGAGCCGGGCCAGCAGGGCGGTGGGGTCGCCGGAGCGCGGGCTGTCCGGGTCCTCGCCGTCCACGACGAGCTGCTTGGCGCGCTCGGGCTGCTGGTCGAAGAGGTTCCAGCGGTGCTTCCACTCCCGGTGCCAGCGCCTGGTCCAGCTGCGCTCCAGGCTCCGTACGACCACCGGATGGTCCATGTACAGCGGGATCGGCAACTCGCTGTCGAGCTCCAGACGCCAGCGGTGGACCGGCAGATTCAGGTCATCCGGGCCGAGCATGAACTCGATGTGGATCGCCCGGGCGTCGTCCCACTCCTCGGCCGCCTGGTACACCAGCGTCTGGACCGCCCGCTCCGCGGTCTCCGCGGTGACCTGCGTGACCGGGCCGCGGACCGGATGCCAGCCGGTGGGGTCGTACTGGTGCCAGGACGAGAGCTCGTAAGCCCCGGCCTCCTCCTGCGGCAGCAGCCGGATCACCAGATAGGCGTCCACCGGACCGGCCGGGGCGGCATGCCCCACCTGCTGCCGCAGCGACCGTAGCTGGGGCGTCAGACCCAGCTCCCGCGCCTGCTCATCGGCCCAGTCGCGCAGCGCGTCGGCCCTCTGCAGCGGACGCGCCGCCGCCGCGAGGTACTCCACGAGGGCGAGCCCCGGCGGCAGCCCGCCCGGCTGTGCGTTCATCCGGCTCAGCACCTCGAAGGCGTGCCAGGGGCCGGTGACCGCCGGGACGTCCTGCAGCGGGCCCGCCGCCGTACGGCAGAGCTGGCCAAGCTGCTCGATCTCCAGCTCCTCCAGCAGCGACCGCAGCTTCGCGGTGGCGGTCCCGGGCAGCGCCGGACGGGCCGTCATCTGCTCCATGACCGAGTCGAGCCGCTTGATGGCGTCCTCGTCGGCCGCCGCCATCACCGCGAGGGACGCGCGTAGCGCGTGCATGATCCGCACGTTTTCCAGGCATTCGCGGGCCAGCTCCACCAGGAAGTAGTCGGTCACCCGGTGGGCGCGTACGGGGACGCTGGTCATCTCCAGCTCCATGGCGACCAGATCCAGACACAGCGTGCGCAGATCCGGATCCGTCAGACAGCGGAACTCCTTCAA
The DNA here is from genome assembly GCF_055597465.1 of Streptomyces yongxingensis. NCBI lineage: Bacteria > Bacillati > Actinomycetota > Actinomycetes > Kitasatosporales > Streptomycetaceae > Streptomyces > Streptomyces yongxingensis. The sequence continues at coordinate 1,837,481 of NZ_CM145717.1, read as the reverse complement.
CGCCGTGACGAGGTTGCCGACCGATTTCAGGCCACCTTCCCCCATGGCCGCCATGCCGTGCCCTCCCCCGAGGCCGCATCATCGGTCCCCGCCGCCGATGATCCCGCCGGAGACCCTGCCACACGCGGGCGCCACCCGCCCGGACTCCGGGACAACTTGTATGCCCCGCAGGTCTCTCGTGACACCCCCTGGGCGAGTATGTCCGTGGCACCGTCCCCCGCGCCCGGGGCGGACCCCGCCGCGGCCGGGACACCTCCCGGCCGTGGACCGGGGAGCCCGCGCCCGCGGCGGCCGTGAGGCGGAGGGCCGTCCTCCTCAGGGGCCCACCTGGACGGTTCCGGTGAAGCCGCGCGGGGAACGCGGTCCCGGGGTGGCCCAGGGAAGGCGCGGGGGAGGGCAGCCCGGGGCTCGGGCACGCCGGGGCGGGAGGGTGAGGAGGGTCACTCCAATCCGAGTTCCTCGACGCGCCGGGCGAGTTCGGCGGCCGCCGGATCGTCCGGCGCGAGCACCGCGACCACCTCCACCAGCTCGCCCATGGCCCGTCGCGCCTCGCAGACGCGCAGCAGGGACAGGGCCTCCGGACGGCTCGCCGACTGACGGCCCACCGCGGTGCCGACGGTGGGCAGCTCGTCGAGCAACTGCTGCCAGCGCGCGGGGGAGGTCATCCCGACCACGGCCAGCAGGGTGTCCGCGAGTACGCCGAGGTCGCGGATGGTCAGCCTGCGCCGCCGGGGGCCCTCGGGCGGCGTACCGGCGGCGAGGAACCGCGTACCGGCGGCGAGCGGCCCGGCCGTTGCCGGGGCGTCCGCGGCGACCGGGATACGGCCGATCAGCTCGAAGGCGAAGGCGGCCGCGTGCCGGGAGGCCACCGGCTGCCAGCGCTCGTCATGTGCCTCGCCCTTGTCCCCGAGCAGATCCGAGATGCCGCGGATCACCAGCGCGTCCAGGTGCTGGTTGACATACGCGCCGGCGAGGAAGCCGAAGCCCTCCATGTCCACCGCGAGCGCGTCACCCGCACTGGCGGCGAGCCTGAGCCCGACGTCCGAGCGGTGGTGCGCCACCACCCGGCCGCCCGCCGCGAGGGGCTTCACGTGGGCGCGGGGGCGTGGCGCGTCGTCCCCGGGGCGGATCCGCCGCTGCCACGTGTCGCCCGCCGCCACCAGCCGGGCCGGCTGCACCAGCCCGTACGCGGACTGATAGGTCTTCTGCCGGGGCCAGAACCCGGTCTCGGTGTCCTTGCCGGTCTCGTAGTCGTACACCGCGTCGGCGGCCACCACATCGCCCAGCGCGACGTCCTTGACACCGCCCGCCACCCCCACGAACAGCACCGCCCGGGGTGCGAAGAGCGCCGCCGCCCGCTCGACCGAGGCCGCGGCGCCCGGATTCCCCGGGCCGGTCATATGGATGGCGACCGTCCGCTCCCCGGACTCCTCGCGGAACACGCCCAGCTCGAACAGCGCGCCCCGCTCCGCCTGGACCGGACGCGGATCCTCCAGATGGGCCCGCACCGCCCGGTACTCGACCTCCAGCGCGGTCAGGACCACCACATCGGCCCGCACCGCACCCCCGTTGTCACCAGCGCCCACCGATCCCCCCTAGGACAGCCTCTGCCGATACCTTCCGGGCCCGACGAACCCCACGGGTCTTCCCCCATCATGGCCGGTGCAGATCCGCGTACAGCACGATCTGCACCGCCAGTACGGCGATCAGCGCCGCCTCCGCCACCGACACCGCCAGCAGCACCGCCCGCACCGGCTCCGACGTCCAGTACACGATGAGCGCGGCGATCGGCGCCACGGTGAACAGCAGCAGATCGGCCGCGAGCTGCAGCCGCTTGCGGGAGACCCGGCGGCCGTCGTCGCGGTGGGCCCGCTCCCAGCCGAACACCGGTGGCCGGCCCGGGGCGAGCGCCGTCAGCCGGGGCCCCAGATCCTCCCGGACATACCGTCCGATGGCCGATATCTTCTCGTCGTTCACCAGATACGCCCAGCCCAGCAGCGCCGACGCCGGGGGCAGCAGCAAGAGCAGCTCCGGGCGCCCATGGCTCTGCAGGGAGAAGGTGATGATGGCCGCCATCGCGGCCAGCGTCGCGTAGAGCAGATTGTCGCGGAATCCGATCCGCGCCCGCTGCTCCTCCTTCACCTGCTCGTACTCCAGGATCAGCAGCCTGCCCGTGACCGCCTCGCTCTCGGCGCTGTTGTCTCGCGTCACCGTGCCCCCTCCGCGGCCCATGACCGGCTCCGGTGTGACCGGCCCCCCTGGTGACTGTTTCCGCCGCTACGCCTGGTCCATTCCGTACGCCCGCAACTTCCGGTACAACGTGGCCCGGCCGATGCCCAGGGACGCGGCGGCCCGCGCCTTGTTGTCCCCGTGCCGGCGCAGCGCCTCCAGGATGGCGGTGCGCTCCGCCCGTTCGATACCGCTCAGCCGGCGGGTGGCCGGCGGCACCCGCAGTCCGTACGGCAGCTCCTCGCGCCGCACCGGCCCCGTGGCGCGGCGGTGCTCGGCCACCTCCCGTACGACATGGGCGAGTTCGGACACATTGCCCGGCCAGGTGTGCTGCTCCAGCGCTCGGCGGGCGTCCAGGCTCCAGGTCAGCGGGGGACGCCCGGGGGAGGGGCGCCGGGCGAGGCCCGCCAGCAGCGCCGGGATGTCCTCGACACGTTCGCGCAGCGGCGGCAGCGTCACCGACCGGGCCGCGAGGATGTCCAGCAGTCGGCTCAGACACGGACCGGTGGGCGCGCCCGGGGTGTGCGTCGCCACCAGCGGCACCGCTGGCCGCTCCGCGAGCAGCGACAGCAGCGCCGCCACATCGGCCTGGCCCAGCCGCTCGGCGTGGCGCAGGAGCAGCGGCGGCGCGCCGCCGTCCCCCTCCGACTCCGGGAGCTCCGCGAGCGCGCGGCACCAGCGCGGGACCTCGCCGGGCACCTGCTCGGCGGCGTCGACGACACGTGGTGCGGCCGTGCCCCGCAGGCCGAGCAGGGCGCGGGCCAGCGCGGTCTTGCCCACGCCCGGCTCGCCGATCAGCAGCAGCGGCTCCACGGCCCGCGCCAGCTCCGTCGCCCGGGAGACGGCCAGCCGCCAGGGCCGGGACGTGCCCACGAGCCCCGGGAGCCGGTCATGGCCCCGCCGCTCCGCCGACCGCGCCCGCCGGGCCGCCGTGCACACGGTGGCCACGGCTCCGATGACCTCGCCGCCGTGCACCAGGCGCGTCATCCTTACGGTGAGCCCGGCGCCGTCCGGCACGGCGATCTCGCCGTCCGGTACGGGGATCTCCTCCGGTGCGTGCTCCTCCGGCCCCGTGGCCGCGTCCCTGAGGAGGGCCGTGGCATGCCGCTCCAGCCGCGCCAGCGTCTCGTGCGACAGCAGCCGCGCGGCCTCCGGGCTGACGAGGCGGCTGCCGCCGTCGAGCGCCACCACCGCCGCCCCCTCGGCCCGCTGCCGCAGATACGCGTCGAGCAGCACCCGCTCCGGCGGGCGCGCCCGGCCCAGCAGCTCCGTCTCGACGGCGTGCGCGGTGGCCTCGGCGAGCGCCGTGCCCGGGTGGGCGGTGCGGCCCTCGTCCAGCGGGGCCACCACGGTGACGGCGCCGGCCGGGCGGCTCGCCGTCGGCTCGTACAGCGGAACGCTGACCACCGACACCTCCTGCCACACGTCGAGGAAGTGCTCGGGGCCGTGGACCTCGGCCCGGCGCCCCGTGCGCAGCGCGAGCGCGGCGCTGTTGTGCCCGACCGCCTTCTCCGACAGATCGAAACCGGCCATCCCGCCGGGCGTACCGGCGTAGCGGCCGCCGCCCGACCACAGCGCCCGGCAGCGGGAGTCCACCAGCACCAGCCCCATCGCACCGCCCAGCGTGGGCGCCACGCGGTCCAGCACGGGGCGCGCCGCGGCCAGCAGCGGTGAGTCCACCGGCGGCCGGACCCTGGGCGGGGCCGCCAGATCGCGCGGTACGCCGAAGAACCGCGCCCGCCGCCAGGCTTGGGCGAGGTCCTCGGGGAGCCCGTCGCCCGGTGGCCGTCCGCTGAAGAAGCGGTCCCGCGCCCGGCGCAGCGACGAGAGGGCCGGGTCGGCGGGGGTGTCGTCGGTGGTCGTCACAAGCCCTCCACCGTATACGTCGCCACTGTTTCGAAATGAGACACCTCGGGGTCCGGGTTCTGGAACAAGATCATCAATGGTCGATCGGCGATCACGATCGCGCCGGGAGATCGGCCGTCACGGGGGAGAGGACGGGGAGAGGACCGAGAGGAGCCCTTCAGCAGTGGAGACCGTCGAGACCGACGTACTGGTCGTGGGCAGCGGCCCCGCCGGCGCCGCGACGGCGCTCGCCCTGAGCACCTACGGCGTGCCCAACGTCATGGTCACCCGGTACGGAAGCCTGGCGGACACGCCCCGCGCGCACATCACCAACCAGCGCACCATGGAGGTGCTGCGCGACCTCGGCGTCGAGGACCAGGTCACCGCCCTGGCCACGCCGCAGCCGCTGATGGGGAACACCGTCTTCTGCACCAGTCTCGCGGGCGAGGAGCTGGGACGGCTGCGCTCCTGGGGCAATGACCCGCTCATCCAGGCGGCGCACGAACTGTCCAGCCCCAGCCGGATGTGCGACATGCCGCAGCACCTGATGGAGCCGGTGCTGGTGAACGCCGCGGTCTCCCGGGGCACCGCGCTGCGCTTCCACACCGAGTACCTCTCCCACGAGCAGTCGGACGACGCCGTCACCGCGCTGGTCGAGGACCGGCTGCGCGGGGACACCTACCGCGTCCGGGCCCGTTATCTGGTCGGCGCGGACGGCGGGCGCAGCCGCGTCGTGGAGAACGCCGGGCTGCCCACGGTCGGCCGGATGGGCGTCGCGGGCAGCCTCAACATCGTCTTCGAGGCGGACCTCACCCACCTGACCGCCCATCGCCCCTCCACGCTCTACTGGGTGCTCGCCCCCGGCGCGACCGTCGGCGGCATCGGCGCGGGCCTGGTGCGCTGTGTGCGCCCCTGGACCGAGTGGATGGTGGTGTGGGGCTACGACCTCGACGCGGGCCCGCCGGACCTCACCGAGGAGTTCGCGCGGTCCGTGGTGCACCGGCTGCTCGGCGACGACACGATCCCCGTGCGCATCACCTCCACCTCGGCGTGGACCGTCAACCACCTGTACGCCGAGACCTACGCCGACCGGCGGGTGCTGTGCGCGGGCGACGCCGTCCACCGCCATCCGCCGTCCAACGGGCTGGGCTCCAACACCTCCATCCAGGACGCCTACAACCTCGCCTGGAAGCTCAAGCTGGTCCTCGACGGCACCGCCGCCCCGGCCCTGCTGGAGACCTACTCCGCCGAACGGGCCCCGGTGGGACGGCAGACCGTCGAGCGGGCCAACCGCAGCATCGGTGAGACCGCGCCGGTTTTCGAGGCGCTGGATCTGCTCTCCACCTCCGATCCCGAGCAGATGTGGCGCAATGTCGACGCCCGTAAGGCGGCCACGCCCGAGGGCGCCAAGCAGCGGCAGCGGCTGCGCGAGGCCGTCGCGGCCAAGGTGTACGAGTTCAACGCGCACGGCGTGGAGATGAACCAGCGGTACGTCTCGGACGCCGTCGTGCCCGACGGCACCCCCGACCCCGGCTTCGACCGCGACCCCGAGCTGCACCACCAGCCCACCACCCATCCCGGCGCGAAGCTGCCGCACGCATGGGTCGTCCGGGGCCGTGAGCGGCTGTCGACCCTCGACCTCGGCGGCCACGGCCGGTTCACCCTCTTCACCGGCATCGGCGGTGGCTGCTGGCAGGAGGCGGCCGCGGCGGTCCGGCGGGAACTGGGCGTCGAGCTCGCCACCGTCTCCATCGGCCCCGGCCAGGAGTACGAGGACCCCTACGGCGACTGGGCCCGGCTGCGCGAAATCGGCGACTGCGGCGCCCTGCTGACCCGCCCCGACAACCACATCGGCTTCCGCCACGCCGAAGCCTCCCCACAGGCAGGGGAGTTGCTGCTCGGCGCGCTACGGAAGATCCTCGGCCACGGCTGACAGCCACCCCCCGGGCGTCCGGAGTCCACCCTGGGGCTTCATCATGGACGCGCCCCATCCCCAGAGAAACCGTTAGTGAGATGACTGCAATGCCCCTCGCAATGCTCCGGCGCATGCGCACCAAGCGTCCGGACCGCGGATCAGGACTCAGGATCCCCCTGCCCGTGGGCGCCGGAGCCTTCAGCTGCGAGGTCCTGGACCCCGTGGGCCAGGCCCTGGGCGGCGTGGAGGTCACCGTCACCGAGATGCGTGGCGCCGCCCGTACGGTGGCCAAGGCCACCACCGATCCGCATGGACTCTTCCTCGCCACGCTCGAGCCGGGGCAGTACACGGTGCTGCTCACCGGAAGCGGTCTGCAGCCCAACCGGCTCACCGTCGACATCGCCCCCGGCCAGAGCGAACCTCCCCGCCGGGTGCAGATGGAGCCCTCGCAAGCGCTGGAACTCCCGCCGCCCGGCACCTGGCTCTTCGACCCGCCGCACACCGCCATCCGCTTCATCGCCCGCCACGTCGGCATGGCCAATGTGCACGGCCGCTTCACCCGCTTCCGGGGCGGCATCCACATCGCCGATCGGATGGAGGACTCCCGGGTCGAGGTCGTCATCGACGCCTCCAGCATCAACACCGGCAACAACACCCGCGACGCCCATCTGCGCTCGGCGGACTTCCTCGACGTCGACAACTTCCCGGAGATCCACTTCGTCAGCAACCGCTTCACCTGGCGCAGCGGCCCCAAATGGACCATCCAGGGCCCCCTCACGATGCACGGCGTCAGCCGCTCGGTGACCCTGGACACCACGTACCTCGGCGCCGTCAACGGCGGCTACGAACAGGAACTGCGCTGCGCCGCCCTCGCCACGGCCGAACTCCACCGCGAGGACTACACGCTGAACTGGCGCAACATGCTCGCCCGCGGTATCGCCGTGGTCGGCCCCACGGTCAAGCTGGAGCTCGACATCCAGGCGATGTACCGCAACCACGACACGCCGACCCCGCCGGAGTAGGCGGTCACGCGGCTATCGATGGGGGCGGGCCCTGCGGCCCGCCCCCATGTCGTCAGTCCCAGCCGCCCGAGAAATCGCCGTTCAACTGCGCCGAGCAGATGTTGTAGCCGCCGCGGGCGTGTCCGGACTTCGTCTCGCCGTCGATCGTGACGGAGCAACGGATGTCGCCGCCGCCCATGAGCTGCGCGGTGACCTGGTAGTAGAGCGCGTCGTCCTTGACCTTCAGCTTCTTGGTCAGCGGCAGACCGCTGCCGTCGAGGTTTTCGCCGTCGCTGCCGTAGGTGATGTCCACCCCCGAGGGGGCGCTGCCCCACACCTTGAAGACGGCCGTTCCGGCCGGTGCCTCCTCGGTCCTCTTCGGCTTCGGTGCGGCCTTCGGCTTCGCGGTGACGGTCTTGGTGACCGTCACGGTGGGAGCCGGTTCGGCCGCGTCCTTCACCCGGGCGGGCTTGGCCGTGACGGTCACCGTCACCTTGGGCGTGGGCTTGTCGCCGGCCTCCTTCGTGTCCTCGCCCTGGGCCGAGCCGATGCCCACTCCGGTGAAGAGCAGGATGGCCGCCGCCGGAACGGCTATGCGCTTGCGTGCCCATCCGGGACGCTTCGGCGCCGGAGCGGCAGGTACCGGTGATGGCTGGTTATTCCAGGACATGGTCCCCCCTTGAGTGATACGCGAGGAACCGACCTTAACCGCGCTGATTGAAAAGTGAAGAGGTTGTGTGCGCCAGGTGTTCATATTGTGATCCGCGGTCATGGGCGCGTGACCACATAGATTGGGCTCACCCACCGAACGACGAAGGCGGTAGATCCCATGAGCCTGTACGACATCCCCCTGCGCACCCTCGCCGGCGAGCCGACCTCGCTCGGTGAGCACCGGGGTGCGGCGCTGCTGGTGGTCAATGTGGCGTCCAAGTGCGGCCTGACCCCGCAGTACGAGGGGCTCGAGCGGTTGCAGCAGCGCTATGCCGGGCGCGGGTTCACCGTGCTGGGGGTTCCGTGCAACCAGTTCGCGGGGCAGGAGCCGGGGACGAGCGAGGAGATCCAGACGTTCTGCTCGACGACCTACGGGGTGTCCTTCCCGCTGCTGGAGAAGACCGACGTCAACGGCGAGCAGCGGCATCCGCTCTACGCCGAGCTGACGCGGACGCCGGACGCCCAGGGCGAGGCGGGCGATGTGCAGTGGAACTTCGAGAAGTTCCTGATCTCGCCGGACGGTGAGGTCGTGGGCCGGTTCCGGCCGCGGACCGAGCCGGAGGCGGACGACGTCGTCGCCGCGATCGAGGCCCAGTTGCCCCGGTGAGGTGAGGCGAAGGGGGCGGGGCGAGGGGCCGGGAGGCCCCTCGCCCGCCCGGTCAGCCGCGTTCCGCGGCAAACGCGGCCAGCCACGCCAGCGGCGCGTTCCAGTTGACCGCCACCTCATTCGTGGAGTACGAGCCGATGTCGTCGATGTAGCACGCCGCGGGCGCGCAGCCCGGGAGCTTCTCCTGCGCCACCGGATCCTGCAGCCCCGAGTTCGCGCCGCCCGCGATCGATCCGGCGGGCGGGTTCGGCAGCGAGGCGTCGTACTGGTGCGCCCAGAAGCGGTGGTGCTGGTTCTGGGAGGCGTGCTCGCCGTAGCCGGTGACATAGGACTGGCCGAGGGCGTTGCGGCCGAGCAGATAGTCCAGCGTCTCCAGTGCCCCGGCGCGGTACCGCCGCTGCTTGGTGAGCTCGTAGGCGACGGCCAGGACCGTCCCGTTGTTGGCCACCTGGCCGTTGGAGCCCCATACGTAGCCGTCCGCGGGCAGCGGCACCGCATAGCCCTGGCCGGCCATCGTGCTCAAGCGGGCATCGGCCGCGGACACCACGGAGGCGCGGACCCGGGCGAGGTCGGTGGCGGGCAGGCCGTTGCGGACGGTGGCCAGGACGATCCGCCCGAGGGGCCCGGTGGCCTGCCAGCTGAAGCCGCCCGGGGTGAACACATCGCTCGCGGTGTGGTACGGCGAGGAGGTGACCGCGTCCCGGTACCGTGCCTCCCCGGTGGTCGCGTACAGCTCCGCCGCCGCCCAGTAGAACTCGTCGCCCACCTCGCTGTCGTCGTACGCCCCGCCGCCGGTGGAGTCGGACGCCGGTGCAAGCACATCGGGGTTCGCCCGCGCGGCGGCCCAGGCGCGGCGCGCCGAGTCCAGGCAACGGGCGGCGAAGGCGGCGTCGTACGGCGCGTAGACCCGGGCGCACTGCGCCGCCGCGGCGGCCAGGTTGAGGGTGGCGGCGGTGGACGGCGCGTGCAGCTCACGCGGCTCGGCGTCCTGCTCCGGCCGGGTGGGCAGCCCGGTCCAGGCGGCGTCATGGACCTTGTGGAAGGCCATGCCCGCCCGCGGCTTGCCCTCCGGGATCTGCATGCGCATCAGGAACTCCAGCTCCCAGCGCGCCTCGTCGAGCACATCGGGGATCCCGTTGCCCCGCTCGGGGACGCGCAGCGTGGAATCCCCGAGCGCGGCCGCGTGTCCCGCACGCTTGGCGCGCTCGAAGGAGTTGACCAGCTGCCAGACCGCGAGACCGCCGTTGACCACGTATTTGCCCTGGTCACCGGCGTCGTACCAGCCGCCGCGGACATCCCGGGTGTAGTCGCACACCCCGCTGACGCAGGGCACGGCGGTGTCGCCCCGGTTGGGGGCGACGCCCAGATGGCCCGCCGGGCGCGCGTAGGCCGCACCGGCGAGCGACGCCTCGATGGGGATACCGCTGCGCTGCTGGTAGAAGAAGGACATCGCGTCCGCGCGCAAGCCCTCGTAGAGGTTCGCGCGGATGTCGAAGGGGTGGCTGCTCCGCCCGTCCACGGTGAGCGTGTAGCCGGTGCCCGTCCCCCGGTACGAGGAGAAGTCCACCAGATGCGCCGACTGCCCGGAGGCGGCGTCCGCGCCCCGTACGGTGGTGGTGCCCGAGGCGGCGGTCCGCCCCGCCGCGTCGCGCAGCTGCCAGGGCAGGGCGGTGGTGCTCGCGCTGACGACGGTGGCGCGTTTGGGGCCGTCCGGCAGATAGCCCAGCTGATTGACCTGGACGGCGGACGGCGCGACGGAGGCCGAGGGTGCGGCGGGGGAGTCCGCTCCGGCGGGCGCGGACTGGGCCGCGATCAGCAGCAGCGCACCGGTGAGCAGCGCGGTGGCGGCCCGCGCACCGCGCGGACGGCGTAACAGGGGCAGGGACATGACGGGCCCTCCAGGGGGAGTGGGAGGTGTGGGAGCGCTCCCAATTGGTGTAATGACGTGATCGCAGCGCGTCAAGGGGCTGGACGGGTGCACGGTCCATCCCGCCCCCTCTGTCACATCGCACCCGGCCCATCCGTCAGCACGGTGTGGCCTGTGACGGTGCGGTCCGGACAAGGGGATGTGACCGATGAACGAGAACGACCTTCTGGCGGAGGGCTTCGAGGCCCACCGCAGCCATCTGCGCGCGGTGGCCTACCGCATGCTCGGCTCGCTGAGCGAGGCGGACGACGCCGTCCAGGAGGCATGGCTGAGGCTCAACCGCTCCGACACCGGCGCGGTGGAGAACCTGGGCGGCTGGCTGACCACCGTCGTCGGCCGGGTCTGCCTGGACATGCTGCGCTCGCGCACCGCCCGGCGCGAGGAACCCCTGGGGGTGCGCCTCCCCGACCCGGTCATCAGCCGTGCGAGCGGACCCGGCCCCGAGGACCAGGCGCTGCTCGCCGACTCCGTCGGCCTCGCCCTGCTGGTCGTCCTGGAGACGCTGGCCCCCGCCGAACGCCTGGCCTTCGTACTGCACGATCTGTTCGCCGTGCCGTTCGACGAGATCGCCCCCATCGTCGACCGCACCCCGGCCGCCGCCCGCCAGCTCGCCAGCCGCGCCCGCCGCCGGGTGCGGGGAGCGGCCCCGGTCCCCGACGCGGACCTCGCCCGGCAGCGCGAGGTCGTGGGCGCCTTCCTCGCCGCCGCCCGCGACGGCGACTTCGAGGGGCTGATCGCCGTGCTCGACCCGGATGTCGTCCTGCGCGCCGACTACGGCCCCGCGCCCGCCCGCGCCCCGCGCGAGGTGCACGGCGCCGCGGCCGTGGCGGACCAGGCGCTCACCTTCTCCCGCCTCAGCGGACCGGGCCTCCACGCCCGGCCCGCGCTCGTCAACGGGGCCGTGGGCGTGGTCAGCTCGCGGGAGGGGCGGCCGTACTCGGTGCTGGCCTTCACGGTCGCGGACGGCAGGATCGTGGCGATCGACATCCTGGCCGACCCCGAGCGGCTGAGCGGGCTCGATCTGGCGGACCTGGACTGACGAACTGGCTGGCGAACCTGGGCTGGCGAAACAGCAATGGCAGGGAGGTACTCCTCCCTGCCACTATCAACCTATAGCGCACCGGGGGGCTTGCGGCAAGGCCCGGGTCATGCCTCAGGATGGGCGGCCGATGCCAGTACCTGGGGAAACGGGGGGTTTGCGATATGCGTGTGGTGTTGTCGACGTGGGGGTCGCGCGGGGACGTCGAGCCGCTGGCGGGGCTCGCGGTGCGGTTGCGGGAACTCGGCGCGGAGACGCGGGTGTGCGCGCCGCCGGACGAGGAGTTCGCGGCACTGCTGGCCGGTGCCGGCGTGGAGCTGGTGCCGCTCGGCCCGACGGTGCGCTCGGTGGTGACCGCCGAGCGGCCGCCGTCGGCGGCGGCCGCCTTCCGGCTCGCGCCCGAGCTGGTCGCCGCGCGGTTCGAGACGCTCGCCGCGGCGGCCGAGGGATGCGATGTGCTCCTCGCGACCGGCCTGATGCCGGCCGGCGCCCGCTCGGTGGCCGAGAAACTGGGCATCCGCTATGTGTTCGCGTGCTTCCATCCGTTCGGACTGCCCTCGCGGCACTTCCCTCCGGGGAGGCGGCCGGGCACGCCGTCCCCGCGGGAGGAGACCGACCTCAAGGTGTTGTGGGAGCAGGACGCCCAGCGGGTGAACGAGCTGTACGGCGAGGCGGAGAACCGCCACCGGGCGGCGATCGGCCTGCCGCCGGTGGACAACGTCCGCGACTACGTCTTCACCGACCGGGCGTTGCTGGCGGCGGACCCGGTCCTGGGCCCGTGGCAGGACATGACGGAACTCGACCTCGTACAGACCGGGGCGTGGATCCTGCCGGACGAACGTCCGCTCCCCGATGAGCTGGAGGCGTTCCTGGACGCCGGTGAACCGCCGGTGTACGTGGGCTTCGGCAGCATGGCCATGCGCACCTCGACCGACCTCGCCCGGGTGGTCATCGAGGCGGTCCGCGCCCAGGGCCGCCGCGTGCTCCTCGCCCGCGGCTGGGCCGAACTGGCCCCGATCGACGACCGGGACGACTGCTTCGCCGTCGGCGAGGTCAACCATCAGGCGCTGTTCGGCCGGGTGGCCGCCGTCGTCCATCACGGTGGCGCGGGCACCACGACGACGGCCGCCCGGGCCGGCGCGCCTCAGGTGGTGGTGCCCCAGATCGCGGACCAGCCGCACTGGGCCGCCCGGGTGGCCGAGCTGGGCATCGGCGCGGCACACGACGGTCCGGCCCCGACCCTCGACTCCCTGTCGGCCGCGCTGAAGGTGGCCCTGACGCCCGGGACCCGGGCACGGGCGAGGGCCGTGGCGGGCACGATGCGCACCGACGGGACGACGGTGGCCGCCGAACTGCTCCTCGACGCCGGGGCATCGGGCGGTCAGGCGCGCAGGTAGGTGAGCACCGCGAGGACGCGCCGGTGTCCGTGGCCGTCCAGGCGGAGGTCGAGTTTCTGGAGGATGGAGCTGACATGCTTGTTGACCGCGGCCTCGGTGACATAGAGGTCGCGGGCGATCTCGGCGTTGGAGCGGCCCTCGGCCATGAGGGAGAGGACCTCGCGCTCCCGGGGCGTGAGCCGCCGCAGGGGGTCCTGCCGCCGCCGCAGGAGCTGGCGCACCACCTCGGGGTCCATGACCGTAGCCCCGGCGGCCACCTGCTCGACCGCGCTCGCGAAGTGGGTGACGGCGCTGACCCGGTCCTTGAGCAGATAGCCGATGCCGCTCTCGCTGCCCAGGTCGAGCAGGTGGGTGGCGTAGGACTGCTCGATGTACTGGCTGAGCACCAGAATGGGCAGATCGGCGCGGTGGTCGCGCAGCGCCACCGCGGCGCGGAGGCCGTCGTCGGCGTTGCCCGGGGGCATCCGCACATCGGTGATGACGATGTCGGGGTCGTGCTCATGGGCCGCGGCGATCAGGGCGTCGGCGTCGCCGACGGCCGCCGACACGTGGTGGCCGAAGCGGGTGAGCACGCTGACCAGGCCGTCCCGCAGCAGCGGTGAGTCTTCGGCGAGCACGATGTTCAGCGGCACGGGAGCTCCACGCGCAGCAGTGTAGGGCCGCCCGCCGGGCTGGATATCCGCAGTCTGCCGTCCGCCGCGGCGACACGGTCGGCCAGACCGACAAGACCGGTGCCCGCGGCCGGGTCCGCCCCGCCGACGCCGTTGTCCCGGACCGTCAGCGTCAGGACATCCGCGTCCAGCCGGGCGTGGACCTCGGCCCGGGTGGCCCGGCTGTGCTTGGTGGCGTTGGCCAGGGCCTCGGCGACGACGAAGTACCCCGTGCTCTCCACGGTCGCGGGCAGGCGGTACGGAAGCCGGATATCGACGGTGACCGGCAGGGCGGAGCGGGTGGTGAGGTTGTCCACGGCCGCGGCGAGGCCGTGGTCGGTGAGGGCCTTGGGGTGCACACCCCGGCTGAGCTCACGCAACTCGTTGACCGCGAGGGTGACTTCGCCCTGGGCCAGCGCGAGCTGCCGGGCCACCGGGGAGCCCGGTTCCGCGTCCAGACCGGCCAGGCCGAGCAGGACGTTGATGGAGACCAGCCGCTGCTGGGCGCCGTCGTGCAGGTCCCGCTCGATCCGTCGGCGCTCCGCGTCGAAGGCGTCCACCAGACGCGCCCGGGAGGCCCGGACCTCGGTGAGCTCCCGGCCCAGTTCGCCGTCGCGCGGCGCCAGGATCAGACGGGTCAGCGCGGCACGGGCACCGGCCCAGGCGGTGATGGTGTACGGCGCCGCGGGCAGCAGACACAGGCCGATGACCAGCCACGGCCAGGCGCCGGGGTCATCCATCGGCGACGTCATGAGCAGGACGGGCAGGGCGAGGGCGAAGGCCAGGACGAGCAGATCCATCCACCACAGGGCGGTCATCGACACCGCGGTGAAGCTCAGCTCCCGCCAGGTGGCGGGCTCCCGCAGCCGGGTGTCCAGCCACCCGCGCAGCCCGGGGCGCTCAGGGGCCCGGTGCGGATCCGGCGCCGGGTCCGGGTCCACCAGCCGCAGCCGCCGGCGTTCGATCCGGGTGACGACGATGCCGGACAGCGCCACGGCGAGGAGGAGAACGGCGCCCACCCCCACGATCAGCGACACCAGTCCGGCCAGGGCCAGGGTCAGCAGCGTGACCATGGCGATGGCGCCGAAGACGACCCCGGACAGCAGATAGGCCAACGCCCGCCAGGGCCAGGCCGAGGCCAGGAACCCCAACGGATGCTGAGCGAGAGCCTGCCAGGCTGTTCGAGAAGACACCCGCAGAAGATATGCGAGCCGTCCGTCCCCGGTCGGTAGTGCGCGCACTACCTCTGATCTCGTACGCACACCAATGCGGTGCCCGCCCCGCCCCCGGTGGGATGAGCGCCATGCCGATCCATGGATACAGACGTCTCTTCCGCCTGGCGATTGCCCTGCTCATCGCCACGACGGCGTTGGGTTGCCCGGCGACTGCGCACGCCACCGCCCCGACCCGCCCCACGCTGAACGCCGCCTCGATCGACGCCTACGTCAACGCCTATATGGAGCGGACCGATCTGCCGGGCGCCGTGGTGGCGGTCACCAGGGGCCACAAGGTCGTCCACGCGGCCGGATACGGGCACACCGCGGCCGGGAAGGCCATGACCGCGCGGACACCGGTGCCCGTGGCCTCGCTCTCCAAGTCCATGACCGCGCTGGCCGTCATGCGGCTGGTCGAGGAGGGCCGAGTCGACCTGGACACACCGGCCCATCGCTATCTGCCCGAGTTCACGATGGCCGACCGGAGGGCCGAGAAGATCACCGTACGGCAGCTGCTGAACCAGACATCGGGCATGGCCGACTCCGCCTACCCCGACCTCACCCGGCCCCAGGCACATACGCTTTCCGAGGCGGTCGCGGACATGCGCGGCGCCCGGCTCGCCGCGCGGCCGGGCACCGAGTGGAACTACCACAACCCCAACTACTTCGTCGCCGCCCGGCTGGTCGAGGTCGTCAGCGGGCGGCCCTTCGCGGACTACCTGGCCACCCAGGTGTTCCGGCCCCTGGGCATGACCCACACCGAGTCGGTCGACACCACCGATGAGATGCCCGATCACGCCCGGGGCTACGTCCGCGCCTACGGCATGCTGTTCCCGCGCTCCCACCCCCGCTGGTTCGCGGCCGGCGGCCACGGCGTCGTCACCACGGCGGACGACCTCTCCCAGTGGCTGATCGCCCAGAACAACCAGGGCGTGTCCGCGGCGGGGCGGCGCGTCGTCTCCGCACGGAGCGTCGACGTCATGCACACCCCGCCGAAGGGCCGCGAGTACGCCATGGGCTGGTCCGTGAGCCCCGCCGGGGAGGGCCCCCGGCAGATCCGGCACACCGGGGAACTCCTGACCCACAACGCCATCCAGACGCTGCTGCCCGACAGCCGGACCGGCATCGCGATCGTGGCCAACACCGGCATGATCTCCGGGGACGACGCCGCCGTCATGCTCGACGGACTGGTCGACCTGGCCCAGGGCAAGCCGCCGACGGTGCGCACTCCGTTCACGATGAAGGCCGACTACGTCCTCGCGGCGCTGACCCTGCTGGCGATCGCCCTGGGCGTGCTCGGTGCCGTTCGAGCGCGCCGCTGGGCACGGCGCACCGCGGACCGGCCGCTGTGGCGAGTGGGCTTGCGCACGCTGCCCTGCGCCGTCCCGATCGTCTTGTTCGCCCAACTCACCGCCGTGATCGGCCTGTTCATGAACCGTGAGGGAACCCTGGCCCAGCTTCTGTACATCTGGCCCGCCCTCGTCATCTGGTCGGCCGCGGCCGCCCTGGCCTCCACGGTGGTGATCAGCGCGCGGTCGCTCGCCGTGCTCCTGACCCGGAGGGCCCGTGTTCTGGCGGCGCCCGGTGCCCAGGACGAGCGGGTGGACGCAGAGCAGGTATTCGTCGGTGAGGCCCGCCGGGGAAAGTGACTGAATCAACGCGCCCGGACCTCTTTCCGGACGCACCGCTCTGGTTCCGATGCGGTTTCGGCTGGCCATCACCGCCTGACGGCTCGGTGGCGCTGCGAGGCGTGCAGCCGGGGGGTCGGGAACGGCGACGAAGTCGGGCGACCTACGCGGCCACCGGGGGGTCCTCGCCGTCTGCCGAGGGCGGCTGTTCGTCGGGCTGGGGCTTCTCCGGCACTTTGAAACGCCGCCACGCGTCGCGTGCGCGCCCGGCGGAGTCGATCACGTCCGGGACCTGGTCGAGCAACCCCTTCACGGAGAAGAGGAAGATCGCTGCCACGCCAGCGATGGCGAGAATAAGGAGGACTGCGCCGTCCACCGATCCCTACCTTCCCTGTCATGGGTCGGATCGGGCGCGCAGGCAACCTCGATCCAAACCCTTTCGGTTTGGGTCGAGACACCCGCGCTGACGCACAAAAGCGCAAATGTTCTCAGGCAGACTGACAAGCATCAGCCTGTTGGAGCGGGTAGAGCAGTGCTAACGTCGTCTCGTTTCAGGCTTGGCGTGCGTCTGGCCGTGAGCTGGCCCCGCAAGCACAACGAGTGCGTCAGCAGAGGGGCCAGCGTTGCGCAGGACATCCTCTGGGGATCCAACAGAGGTCTTTCCACCTCTGAATACGTCCACTTTAGCGCACCACGCTAAGGAGGGTGTCAAGGCACAACTGAGCCCCACCCCAATTGTGACCGGGGTGGGGCTCAGGCGCTGGTCAGGCGGAGTCCGGTTTTCCCAGGAGGAGTTCGTCACCGGCGGGGAAGCGCGCCGCGCCCCCTTCCTCCCAGATGACCACGACGGCTAACCCGCCCATCGGCCCCTGGGCGGTCGACGCCTCCTTGACCGTGCGCCACTCGCCGTCGTAGCCGATCACGTCACCCGGGCCGATCAGGGCAGCGCACTTGGTGGGCAGGCTTAACCGTTCTTGTCGGCGGGCCTGATGCGGTCCAAAGGGGCTTCCCACTCAAGGCCACCTCCCCTCGGCCGCATGTACGCCGTTTGGCTGAATAGCTTTCCGGTGCCCTTGACTCGCTCCTCGATCACGCCTCGCAGTTCGCCCGTCTGACCGGTCTCGGCGTCTTCGACGAGTGTGCCTTTTGGATACGGCAGATCGCCGTGGCTGAGCACCGTCGGCGGCTTCTGTTCTGTCTGTGTCATGATCCCTCGTCCCACTTGGGCATATGTAGCTCACACAAGAGAACTGCCGCTGTGCAAAGGGAACTTGCACACCTCTTGCACAAGGCGCAAGCGCGTGAGCGCTGAGAGTGAGACGATGGATCAGAGCTAACGCCAGTCGAGTGGGGAAGACGCACACCATGAGCGTGACCAAGATTCCCGGACCAGGTGCGAATGTGGCCGTTTGCCGCAAGGCGCGGGGCTTCAGTCAGGTTGCCCTTGCCCGACGTGCGGGCGTGTCGGTTTCGCTGCTCAGCAAGATTGAGGTGGGCGACCGCGCGCTGACCCAGGGCATTGCCGCCGCTCTCGCTCAGGCAATGGGGCTGACGCTGGATGAGCTGCTGGGCACGGCCCCCGTCGAGCGCACCGATGAGAACAGCCTTGCTGCCCTCAATTACGCCATTCGGCGGTTCGACATTCCCGATACGCCGCCGTCACACCCTGAGGACCTTCCGCGCGAGCTTGCCGAGCTGAACGAGCACCGGTACCGGACCGAGCTGTCGGCGGTGTTGCGGAAGCTCCCGGGCGTGCTGGCAGACGCGACGAACTACGCGCACGCCACCCAGTCGCCCGATGCCTGGACCCGTGTCGCCGACACGTACTCGGTGGTCTACTGGCTGGCCGCCCGACACCGCTGGATGCACCTCGCCGAGCTGGCCGTCATGAAGCAGCGGCTGGCCGCCGAGCGTGCGCACCCCATCGCGGCCACGGTGGCCTCCCGGGACGAGGCCGGAGCCTTCCTGAACTCCGGGGACTTCGCGGGCGGGTTGGCGATTGTGGACCGTGCCGTTGTTGAGGCCGAGTCGACCTTGCGAGGCCATGACCGCGCCTATGGCCTGGGCATCCTGCACCTGCGGGGGCTGACGCTGGCTGGTCGGATCAAGGACAAGGCAACCGCCCAACGGCATATCGCGGCGGCGTGGCAGGTGGCCGAGGAGTTCCCTGAGGACGTCGAGGACCATGGCATCCACTTCGGGCCCGAGAACACAGCTGTGCATGTCATTTCGACGGCCTCTGACATGGAGGACTACCGCGAGTCTCTCAACACGGCGGACGACCTGATCCGGGGCGGGGTGACGCTTCCGGCCACGCGCGTTGGCCCGCTGCACATGAACATAAGCCGGTCAAAGCTCGCCCTGGGGGACCGTGACGGGGCTCTCGAATCGCTCGAAGCGGCTTGGGACGTCGCCCCGGAGATGGCCCGTGTCCATCCGACCAGCCAAGAGCTGATGCGTGTGCTCACGTCGCTGCACCGACGCGGCAACCCGAGGCTTACGCGGCTGGCCAAGCGCGCTGGCGTGCCCTTCTGAGGTCAGCCGTCATCGAGAGCAGGGACCCACTCCGGTACTCCCGTTAAGCTGGCGTTGAGTTGGCTTTACGTCAGTTGCTGTGAACCCGGGGGGCTGAAGATGGCGGACACCACAGACGACGATGACGGCATCCCTGAGTCCGGGATCTCTGGTGGGATGGTGCACGGTTCGGTGGTGCAGTCGGGCGTCATCAGCAACATCCACATCAATGGAAGTGTCAATAGCGGGCGTGTTTATCAGGCTTCTCGCGGTCTAAGCCTTCCCGAACGGCGACAGAAGTTCCACTTCGACTTCCTGAACCACACGCTGAAGCAGGCAGAGTGGACGTTCCGCCTGAGCGTGTTGTTCATGACCGGCGGCTCCCTAATCATCCTTGCGGGGGGAGTGCTGGCGCTGGTTCACGCCGGTAACCCTGACCTCAGCTACCTGCCGTTGGTGACGAGCCTGACGGGTGCATTGATCACGATCGGCGGTGGTGCGCTGGCGCTCCACTCGAAGCGGACCATGGCCAATCTGACGAAGGCGGCCGAGGACAACGAGAAGAAGATCGACATCGATCACAAGCTCGAAATCGCGACGACGTTCATCGACCGGGTTGCAGACTCGAAGCAAAGGGACGATCTCAACTCTGCTGCCGCCATGAAAGCACTCGGCATGGACGCGGCCCCGGAAATGATGGTCAACCGGCTGCTTCCGGAGCAGCCGAAGAAGGAGATAGAGCCGGGCGGCTCGACGAGCTGAAGGCCCAGGACGGCGTCTTCGGGGGCTTGTGCTGGCGGGACCCGGGCCCAGGCCAGGGCCGTGGCGGGCAGGATGCGCACCGACGGGACGACGGTGGCAGCGAAGCTGCTGCTCGCCGCCGGGGCGTCGGATGGTCAGGCGTGGTCTCCGAGGGGCCGATAGGTGGCGATGATGACGCCGCTGTCCGTCGGGGTCGCGTCGGCGAGACGGAACGAGAGGGGGCCGAAGCCGTCGGCGAACAGGCGGTGCCCGGCGCCCAGGACGAGCGGGTGGACGCAGAGCAGGTATTCGTCGATGAGGCCCAGCGGGGCAAGTGACCGGATCAACGCGCCGCTGCCCATGATGTGCAGGTCGTCGCCCGGGGTCTTCTTGAGCTCGGCGACCGCCGCGGGGATGTCGCCGCTGAGTAGTGTGGAATGGGGCCACGGCAGGGGCTCGGCCAGGGTGTTGGACGCGACGTACTTGGGGGCGTTGTTGAGGGCGTCGCGGAACGGGCTGTCCTGGGTGTTCCAGTGGGCCAGAACGTCCTGGTAGGTGCGGCGCCCCAGGAGATACCCACTGCTCGCCGCCAGCCGCCGCCCCCACTCCCTCCCGACGGCCTCGTCCCCACCCCGCTCGGCGGCCCAGCCGCCGTGCGCGAACCCGCCGCGAGTGTCCTCATCGGCCCGGCCGGGCCCTTGCATGACACCGTCCAGGGTGACGTGGTTGATAACGACGATCCTCATGGCACTCCCGTCCCGCGGTCTCGCGATCTCGCTTCTTCGCTCGGTGCCTATGACTCCGGATCTCGGTGAAACTCATCGCCCGGCCCGCACCCCCCACCCTGGCGGGCCAGGGTCTCGCGGGCCGTGGCCGCCATCGCCTCGTCCACCATCCGGCCCTCGAAGCGCACCGCCCCCGCCCCCTCCGCCTGCGCCCGCTCCACCGCCGCGATCAGCCGACGGCAGCGGGCCAGCTCCTCCGCGTCCGGCGAGAACACCTCGTTGACCACCGGCACATGGGACGGGTGGATCACCGCCATCCCCTCGTACCCCAGCGCGCGGTTCTGCTCCGCGAAGCGCCGTAGCCCCGCGAGGTCCGCCACGTCCGCCCACAGCCCGGCCACCGGATGGGGGCGGTCCGCGGCGCGGGCGTCGAGCAGTACTCGGGCCCGCAGCTCGCGGGTCTCCTCGCCCTCGGGGCTCCAGCGGTAGCCCACCGCCCGTTCCACATCCCCGCCCGGGGCGGCCACCGCGCCCAGGTGGGCGATCCGGGCGGCGGCCCGGCCGATGGCGTACGCCTCGCGCAGCCCGCGCGCCGTCTCCAGCAGCGGCAGCAGGGCGAAATGGCCCTCGGGTAGGCCGTGTTCGCGCTCGCACCAGGCCAGCAGCCGGTCGGCGGTGGTCACGTCCTCGGGGCCGCTCACCTTGGGCAGCACGATGCCGTAGAGCCCGGGACGGGCCACCGCCCGCAGCTCGTCGGCGCCCTGCCAGCCCGTCGCGCGGTCCAGGGCGTTGATCCGTACGAGCAGTCGCATCGGACCGGGCGTTCCGGCGGCCCGGTCGACGGCCCCGGCCACGGCCTCCCGCGCCGCCGCCTTGCCGTCCTCGGGGACGGCGTCCTCCAGGTCGAGGATGGCCGCGTCGGCGCCCGCCGCCTCCGCCTTGGGCAGCCAGCCGGTGCGGCTGCCGGGCACGAAGAGCAGGGAGCGCAGGGGGACGCGGTGCGCGGTCACCCCGGCCGCGCCGGTCACGCCGTCAGATGACACCCTCGGCCTCCAGCTTCGCCAGCCGCCCGCCGTCGATGCCCAGCCACTCCCCGTAGACCAGCGCGTTGTCCGCGCCGAGCGCGGGACCGGTCCGCCACACCGCGCCGGGGGAGCGGTGGAAGCGCGGGATCACCGCCTGCATCCGCACCGGGCCGAGGTCGGGGTCGTCCACCGTGATGATGTCCTCGCGTTCGGCGTAGACCGGGTCGGCGACGATATCGGCGGCGGTGAACACCCGCGAGGCCACCACCTCGGCCCGCTCGAACGCCGCGAGGCACTCGGCCGCCGGACGCGCCGCCACCCACTCCCGCAGTGCCGTATCGAGCCGCTCGCGCCCCGCGTGCTGCTGCTCCACGGTGGCGAACTCCTCGTCGGGCAGGCCCAGCAGCCGCACCACATTGCGCACCGAGCGGGTGGTGGCGGAGGTGACGGTGAGCCAGTCGCCGTCGGCGCTGCGGTAGGTGTTGATGACGGCGGCCGGGGCGACGGCCAGCTGGTTGCCCGCCCGCTCGGGGGCCGTACCGAGCTGGTCGTACGCGATGATCTGCCACTCCACCAGGCGGTACAGCGGCTCGAACAGCGCCAGGTCGATCCACTCGCCGTCGAAGGAGTCCGGATCGGTGTCACGGCGGTGCAGGGCGGCCAGGACCGCGAACGCGCCCATCAGCCCGGTGACCGCGTCGCCGTGCGAGAAGCCGGTGTGCACGGGCGGGCCTTCGGGGAAGCCGGTCAGATGGACCACTCCGCTGCGGGCCTCGCCCATCTTCCCGAAGCCGGGGGCGTCGGCCCGCGAGGAAGTGGCGCCGAAACCGGAGATCTGCAGCAGGATCGCGGTGGGGTTGAGCGCGTGGACGGCCTCCCAGTCCAGGCCCCAGGCGCGCAGCCGGCCCGCCCGGAGTGTCACGATCACCACATCGGCCCAGGCGATCAGCTCCCGGGCGACCTCCCGGCCCTCCTCGTGGTGCAGATCCAGGGTCACCGAACGCTTGTTGCGGCCCGCCACCTTGAACCACAGCGGTACGCCGTCGCGCCGCGGGCCCATCGCCCGCGCCGCGTCACCGGAGCCCGGCGGCTCCACGTGGACGACGTCCGCGCCCTGGTCGGCGAGCATCCCCCCGGCGAGGGGGCCCGCCACCACGTGCGCGAACTCCACCACCTTCAGCCCTGTGAGCTGTCCCTGCCCTGTGCTGGTCTGGTCCTCCATGCGGCCAGGCTGCGGGGCGGGGCGTATGCGCGTCCAGCAATGAAGAGGGATCAATTCATGCGGATCTCGCAAGGATCGCCGGACCGGATCTCGCAAGGACCGCCGGACCCGGCAAAGGACGGCCGGACCAGACCCGGGCCGGGGGCGGGGCCCCCGGCCTCTCACCAGTCCTCGCCCGCCTCCTCCCACACCACCCCCGCCGGCAAGGCGTCCGCGGTGGAGCGGAACTCCTCCAACTGGTCCAGGAAGCGGCGCGCCCCCGGCGGAAGCGTGCGGCGCGTCGGCAGGACGACGTACAGCCGGCGCTCCACCACCGGCCCCACCAGCGGGCGCCGCACCAGCCGGCCCGGCACCATCAGCGGATGGACCAGGGCGGGCAGCGCGGAGACGCCGAGCCCGGCCGCCACAAGACCGCCCACCGTGGCCACGTTCGACGCCTCGGCCGTCGGGTTCGCCTCCATCCCGGCCTGGGCGAAGGCCGCGTCGGTCATCCGGCGCACGCTGGAGTCGGTGCCCACCGCGAGGAACGGCTCCCGACCCAGCTCCTCCCAGGTCACCTCCGCCCGCTCGGCCAGCGGATGGTGCTCCGGGAGCACCGCGTCGAAGCGGTCCCGCACCAGCGGCCGCAGCGTCACGCCCGGGGCGCGCCGGGCGACCGTGCTGACCGCGAAGTCGGCGTCCCCGTCGACCACCCGGTCCAGCACCGAGCGCTCCAGCCCGTCCAGCAGCCGTACGGTCATCTCCGGGCGGCGCGCGCGGAAGGCGGAGATCACCGGCGGCAGCAGCACGGCCGCGACCGAGGGCAGGGTCGCCAGGGCCACCGCACCGCGCTCACCGGCGCCGTACCGCCCCAGCTGGGCCAGGCCCGCGCGGTGCGCGGAGAGGATCTGGTCGGCGATGCGCAGCGCCTCGGCGCCCGCCGGGGTGAGCCGCACATTGCGGGTGTCCCGCTCCAGCAGCCGCATCCCCAGCGTCCGTTCCAGATCGGCGACCGCACGGCTCAGCGACGACTGGGACACATGCAGTTCGGCGGCGGCCGC
This sequence comes from Streptomyces yongxingensis, assembly GCF_055597465.1. Taxonomy (NCBI): domain Bacteria; kingdom Bacillati; phylum Actinomycetota; class Actinomycetes; order Kitasatosporales; family Streptomycetaceae; genus Streptomyces; species Streptomyces yongxingensis. Next base: position 1,814,051 of record NZ_CM145717.1, on the reverse strand, counting down.
GGTGAAGCTCACGGCACGCGCGACCGCCGCGTACGCGGTCAGCTGGCGCAGGGTGACGTCCATGGCCGTGAGCGTAGGCGCGGCGGCCGGACAGGGGAACTGTTGCGCGAAACGCATGGATAGATCTGTGTTCGATGCTGGACGCGGATCTTTCCCCGCTCGGAAACTCTTCGGCAGCACCCGACCGGACGAGGAAGCGAGCGACCATGCTGGCAGCACTGGGGTTCTGCACGATCGGCGGCTTCCTGCTGCTCACCATGACCAAACGGGTCTCGGTGCTGGTCGCCCTCGTCGTCACGCCCGTGGTCACCGCGGTCATCGGCGGATACGGCGACGAGCTGGGCCCGATGGCGCTCGACGGGCTGTCCAAGGTCGCCCCGACCGGCATCATGATCGCCTTCGCGGTGCTCTACTTCAGCCTGATGATCGACGCGGGCCTCTTCGAACCGCTGATCCGCGGCATTCTCCGCGCCACCAGGAACGACCCGGTACGGATCACGGTCGGCACCGCCGTTCTGACCGTGTGCGTCGGGCTCGACGGCGACGGCGCCTCCACCTTCCTCATCACCATCTCCGCGCTGCTCCCCGTCTATCAGCGGCTCGGGATGAGCCGGCTGGTGCTCGCCGGGGTGGTCGGCCTGGGCGCGGGCGTGATGAACATGATCCCGTGGGGCGGGCCGACGGCCCGCGCCGCCGCGGCCCTGAAGATCGACACCTCCGACATCATCACGCCACTGCTGCCCGCCCTCGCCGCCGGTATCGCCTGGGTGCTGCTCGCCGCGTACCTCATCGGGCGCCGTGAGCGGCGGCGGCTCGGCGCCCTCGAGTCGGCCCCGCGTGCCGAGGTGGCGGTCGGGGACGGCCCCGGCACCCCCCGGGTCGTCGCCCGCCCCGGTGTCGCGCTCACCGTCTTCAATCTGCTGCTCACCGTGGTCCTGCTGGTCTGCCTGGTGCTGGAGGCCATGCCGCTGCCCGTGCTCTTCGTGTTCGCCTTCGTCCTCGCGCTGCTGGTCAACCACCCCCGCTGGGAGGACCAGCAGGAGCTGCTGGAGAAGCACGGCAAGAGCGTGGTGCTCGTCATCACCATGATCTTCGCGGCCGGGGTGTTCACCGGCATCCTCGGCGGCACCGGGATGATCGGGAAGATGGCCGAGGCGCTGGTCGACATCATCCCCGACGGGCTCGGCGGACATCTGCCGGTGCTCGTGGCCGTCACCAGCATGCCGCTGAGCCTCGTCCTCACCCCGGACGCCTACTACTTCGGGGTGCTGCCGGTGCTCGCCGGGACCGCCGACGCCTTCGGCACCGACCACGCCGAGATCGCCCGCGCGGCCGTCCTCGGCCAGATGACCACCGGCTTCCCGCTGAGCCCGCTCACCGCCGCGACCTTCATCCTGCTGAGCATGAGCGGCGTACAGCTCGGGGAGCACCAGCGCTTCCTCTTCCGCTGGGCCTTCGGAACCACGCTGGTGATGACCGCCGCTGCCCTCGCGACGGGCGCCCTGCCGCTCTGACCCGCTCCGATCAGTGAGGACCCGTCCATGCCGTCCGCACCCCGGCTGTCCGCCCTGCCCCTGGCCATCGCCCTCACCGCGGCCCTCGCCACCCCGCTCGCACACGCCGCCGGCCCCGGGCCGTCCGCTCTCCCCTCCTTCATCAGCGAGCTGACGGCGCGGGCTTACGACGGGAGGAGCGACGATCTGCTCACCGCCGGACTCGGCTTCACCGGGCTGCGCGGTCCGATGCCGCGGGCCGCCGACCCCGACCGGCCCACCGCCGCCGAGCTGCGCCGCCAGGCCATCTGGGGTTCGGCCGGGCTGTCCGCGGGCTCCGGCGGCGGCCTCGGGCGGCTGTACGGGCCCGATGTCGACCGGGGCCGGCCGGTGCCCGGTGACGGCAAGGTCGCCGGCGTCGAGTACCGGGCCGTGGCGGGCACCGGCGCCCACAGCGTGAGCTTCGTCGTCCAGGTCCCGGACGACATCGACCGCGCCCGGCCGTGCGTCGTCGCCGCGCCCGCGACCGGGCTCGGCGGCGTCTACAGCATGGTCGGCACCGCCGGGGCCTGGGGTCTGCACCACCGCTGCGCGGTCGCCTACACCGACAAGGGGATGGGCCCGGCCTTCGACGACCTTCACTCGGGCACCGTCATGGCCTACGACGGAACCACCGGCCCACGCGCGGAACTGCGCGGCCGTACCGCCTTCGACGCCGGGCTGAGCGAGGCCGAGCGGGCCCGGTTCGACGCGGACCGCCCCTACCGCGTCGCCTACAAGATGGCCCACTCGGGGACGAATCCGCAGGCCACCTGGGGACGCGATGTGCTGCGCTCGGTGCGGCTGGCCCTCGCCGTCCTCAGCCGCGACTGGCGCGACGGAGCGCCCCCGGCGGGCTACACCCCCGCCTCCACCACGGTCCTGGCCACCGGGGTCTCCAACGGCGGCGGCGCGGCCGTCGCCGCGGGCGAGGCCGACCGCACCGGGCTCATCGACGCGGTCGTGGCCTCCGAACCGCAGATGAACCTCGCCCCACTGGACGGGATCCGGGTCCGCCAGGGCGGACGGGCCGTACCCGCCGCCGGACTGCCCCTGATCCGGTACAACGCGCTGGCCTCACTCCTCCAGCCGTGTGCCGCGCTCACCGAGCCCACCGCGCCCGGCTATACGGGCCTGGACGTGTCCGCCGCGCGGCGCCGCTGCGCCGCCCTCGTCGGCGACGACCCTCGGCTGATCCCGCGCCGGGACGCCGAGCGGGCGGGTCCGGACGGGCTGCCGCGCCTCGCCCAGGACGCCCTGGTACGCGCCGGATTCCAGCCCCAGTCGGGGTATCTCCAGGTCTCGCACTACGACCCGCAGACCCCCGCCTCCTATGCGATGAGCTTCGCCCGCGCCTCGGTCGACGACGCGCTGTGCGGTTACGGCTGGGCCCGCACCGACTCCTCCGGGACCCCGGTGCCGTACCGCCGGGCGGAGCTGGCCGGAGCCTTCGGCACCAGCTCCGGCCGGGCGCCCGCCCCGGGCGTACTGATCGACGAGAACTCGCCCGGCGGGCCCGTGGCCGACGCCCGCTCCGTCGGACCCGGCGGCGAGCACGACTACAACCTGCGGGGAGAGGCTTGCGTCTACCGGCTCGCCTTCCCACGGACCGGGGCGCCGCGCGCCGAGCGGGACTGGGCGGCACGGCTCGCCGAGGGGCTGGACGCGACCCGGCGCGACGGCGATCTGCACGGCAAGCCCGCGCTGATCGTGCAGGGCCGCGATGACACCAGGGTGCCGGTCAACCACAGCTCACGGCCGTACCTCGGGCTCAACTCCCGAACTCGGGGCGGGCAGGGCACCGTCAGCTATGTCGAGGTCACCCACGCCCACCACAGCGACTCCCTGGCGGCCGGCTTCGACAACCGGTACGTACCGCTCGGCTACTACTACCAGCAGGGCCTGGATCTGATGTGGGAACGGCTGCGGGGGCGGGCCGAGCTACCGCCCAGCCAGGTCGTGCGCACGGTGCCGCGCGGCGGTGAGCCGGGACACGCCCCCGAGCTGACCCAGGCCAACGTCCCGCACATCGCCTCCGATCCGGCGGCGGGGGACCGCATCCGGGTGACCGGCGGGACGGTGTGGGTGCCGTAGGAACCGCGCCGGGACGGTCCGTCAGCCCTCCCTGCCAGGGCCGGGACGGTTCGTCAGCCCCCGGCCAGGGGCGGGCGGTGCGGTTCGATGACCGTGACTCCGCCCCTGCCGCCGGAGGCCATCGTGGACAGCGCCTCCGGGACCGCGTCCAGCCCGATGACATCGGTGACCAGCAGATCCGGCCGGAGCGAACCGGCCTCGACCATCTCCATCATCGGGCCGTAGTCGTGGGCGGCCATGCCATGGCTGCCCAGCAGCCGCAGCTCCAGCGCGATGACCCGGTCCATCGGGATCATCGGGGTCCCGGCGGCCGGGGGCAGCAGTCCGACCTGGACATGGCGGCCGTGGCGGCGCAGGCTCTTGATGGACGCCGCGCAGGTCCGCGGGGAGCCCAGCGCGTCGAGCGAGACATGGGCGCCGCCGCCCGTCGCGTCCGCGACCGCCTCCGCCACCGAGCCCAGCGTGGACGCCACGTCCACGCACACCGCCGCGCCGAACCGGGCGGCGAGGGCGAGCGCCTGCGGCGAGATGTCCACCGCCACCACCCGGGCCCCGGCCGCGGCGGCGATCATCACCGCGGACAGCCCCACCCCACCGCAGCCGTGCACCGCGACCCACTCGCCCGGGGCCACCCGGCCCTGGGCCACGACGGCGCGGAAGGCGGTCGCGAAACGGCAGCCCAGACCGGCGGCGGTGGTGAACGACAGCTCGTTGCGTATCCCGACCAGGTTCACATCGGCGTGTCCGATCGCCACGTACTCGGCGAACGAGCCCCAGTGGGTGAACCCCGGCTGTGTCTGCCGCTCGCACACCTGCTGGGCGCCCTCCGCACAGGCGGCGCACCGCCCGCAGGCGCACACGAACGGCACGGTGACCCGCTGCCCCGGGCGCCAGTTGAGGACGTCGGGGCCGACCTCCTCTATCACCCCCGCCAGCTCATGGCCGGGGACGTGCGGCAGCCGGATGTCCGGATCGTGCCCCATCCAGCCGTGCCAGTCGCTGCGGCACAGTCCGGTGGCCTCGACGCGGATCACCGCGCCGCGCGGGGAGGGAGCGGGGTCCTCGACGCTCCGGACCTCGGGCCGGCGCCCGAACTCGTCGAACACCACAGCACGCATGGACACCGCTCCCTCGCTCGACCACATCCCCCATGGCCCGTGTGTCCAGGCGGGCCATAGAACCTACACCACAACCGGCCGGTATCAGCCCTCGCGGGTGGCGCCCACCGACGGCGGCTCCGCGCCCCGGCCGGTGCCCCAGGACGACGGCTCGGTGGACAGCCGGTGGGTCAGCTTTCCGCCGTGGGCCACCTGGTCCCAGTCCAGCCACGTCCGCGCCACGTTCCGGCCGTTCAGGGACACGCTCCGGACATACCGCTTGGCGTCGCTCGCGCCCGGCGCGGTGACCGTGAGCGTGCCGCCCTGCCGGGTGCCGTAGTGCCCGATACGGACCACCGCCGAGGAGAACTGCGGGCTGGACAGGGCGAGGAAGTCCCCGCCGCTCATCGTCGGGTACAGGCCCAGCGAGGAGAAGACGTACCAGGCCGACATGGTGCCGAGGTCGTCATTGCCGGTCATCCCGTCCGGCCCGGTGGTGAACAGGGTCATCGCCGCCCGCACCACCGTCGCCGCCTTCGCGGGCGCGCCCGCCCACAGATACATGTACGGGGCGTGCAGATCGGGCTCGTTGTTGGGGTTGTAGGTGGGCTTGCCGTAGTAGTCGTACGGGGCGGAGATCCAGTCCTTACGGGCGGTGCCCGCCGGGTCGGTGAGCAGCTTGCCGTAGGCGAAGAAGTCGTCCAGCCGCTTCTCGGTCGCGCTCCTGCCGCCCATCAGCCCCACGAGCCCGGCCGGGTCCTGCGGCACCAGCCACTGGTACTGGTAGGCACCGCCCTCGTGGAACTGCCGGCCCGCCTCCACCGGGTCGTACGGGGTCACCCACGCGCCGTCGGCCGTGCGCGGCCGGAACTGCCCGATCGAGGCGTCCCACAGCGTGCGGTACCTCTGGCCGCGCTCGGCGAACGTCCGGGCGTCGGCGCGGTGTCCGAGCCCGCGCGCCATCAGGGCGAGCGCGGCGTCCGCGGCGGAGTACTCCAGGGTGGCCGAGGCCGGGTGGACGCAGTCGTTGTCACCGCCCTTGTCGGCGCAGTCGGTGCCGAGTTTCAGCCCGGAGGGGACGTAGCCCAGCTCGCGGTAATAGTCCACTCCGGAGCGGCCGTTGTAGGGGGAGTCGGCGGGCGGGGTGCTGGTGGCGTTCTTCTTCAGCAGCGCGTACGCCTCGTCCTCGTGCCCGGCCAGCAGGCCCTTGGACCACGCCTCGACGAGGAAGGGGGTCACCGGGTCACCCGTCATGATGTTGGTCTCGCTGTTGGCCAGTGCCCAGCGCGGCAGCCAGCCGCCGTCCCGGCCGATGGCGACCACCGACAGCGCGACATCGCGGGCCACCCCCGGCTCCACCAACTCCAGCAGCTGGTTCTGCGGCCGGTAGGTGTCCCACAGCGAGAAGTTCTGGTACGGGGTGTAGCCGGAGGCGGTGTGGGTCGCGCCGTCGAAGCCGGTGTAGCGGCCGTCCACGTCGCCCGCCACATTGGGGTGCAACTGGGCGTGGTACAGCGCGGTGTAGAAGGCGCGCTGCCGCTCCTCGGTGCCGCCGCCGACCCGGATCGCGTCGAGCTTCTTCCGCCAGGTGTCGTGCAGTGCGGCGCGGGTGGCGTCGAAGTCGTAGGAGTCCCCGGTCTCCGCCGTGAGGTTCTTCCGGGCCCCCTCGGGACCGGTGTAGGACAGCCCGACCTTGACCACCACGTCCCGGTCCTGGGTCGCGTCGAAGGTGGCCCAGGCGCCGTTGCCGCCCTCGCCCGCCGCCTCGCGGGAGCCGGGGGTGGGGGTGGTGCCGCGCCAGGTGCCGTAGGAGGCGAAGGGGCGGTCGAAGGTGGCGGTGAAGTAGACGGTGTGCCGGTCCTTCCCGGCGCAGAAGTTCCCGGCCTCCACCCGGCCCTCGACGGTCCGGTCGCCGACCACGCGGATCTCGGAGCCGAAGACCTTCTGATTGGCCTTGCCGGTGTTGAACAGCACATTGGCCGCGCCGGTGGCCGGGAAGGTGTAGCGCTGCCAGCCGGTGCGCTGGGTCGCGGTCAGCTCGGCGTCGATGCCGTAGGACTTCAGGCCCACCCGGTAGTAGCCCGGGGTGGCCTCCTCGTCGTCGTGGCTGTAGGTGGAGCGGTAGTGGTCCGGGTCGACGTCGTTGACCGCGCCGGTCGTCGGCATGATGGGCAGCTCGCCCGCCACCCCGCAGCCGACCCCGGACAGATGGGTCTGGCTGAAGCCGTGGATCGCGTTCTGGTCGTAGTCGTAGCCGCCCTGGCCGCCGGTGTCCGGGCTGACCTGGACCATGCCGAACGGGGCGCTCGCCCCGGGGAAGGTGTTGCCGAAGTTCTCGGTGCCCACGAACGGATGGACCAGCGAGGTGGGGTCGGCCGGAGGGGACGCGGCCGAGGGGGCGGCCGCCGCGCCCGGCGGTCCCAGCAGACCGCCGCCCAGCAGCGCCGCCGTCATCACGCCCGCGACCGTGCCCGCAGCGCGCGCACGGATTCCACCGATCAGCGACCGCATGGGACGCACCTCCGTCTGACAACGTTGTCGACCAGGGTCGCGAAACTTTGGCACGGGGGCTGGGCGGTGTCAATGACCCGTGCGCGGGCGGGTCATTGACGGACAGGCCGATGACACCGCCCGCGCACCGGGCCGTGGCGTCCGGGCGTGCGGGGCGCTATCGCTTGTCGCGCTGCCCGTCGGCGAGCTGACGGGATGTCTCACCGGCGCCGGCGCCCCGCTGGGCCCGCTCGGCGATGCTCGGGAACAGCCCGCCGATGGCGCTGCCCAGGCGCAGCTCCAGCGGGGCCACGTTCACCTCGGCCCGGTTCCGCTCGATCGCCCGGATGGTCGCGGCCGCCACCCGCCGGGTGGAGATCGTGCGGACCCCGGGGGGCAGGGTCGTTCCCGCGTCGGCGAACATCCCGGCGTCGCCCACGAATCCGGGCTGCACCAGCGAGACCCCGACCCCCGTGCCGTGCAGGTCCTGCCGCAGCCCGAGGGTGAAGCCGCGCAGCCCGAACTTGGCCGCGTTGTAGAGCGCCGCGCCGGGGGAGGCCGTACGGCCCGACAGCGAGCCGATCATCACCAGGTGGCCGGAGCCCGCCTCCACCATGCGCGGGGCCATCAGCCGGGACAGCAGTATCGGCGCGCGCAGATTGACGTCGAGGGCGCGGTCCAGCTCCTCGGGCCGGTAGTCCAGGACCGGGCCGCTGGAGGGCAGCGCGGCGTTGGCGATCAGGATCCGGGCCTCCGCCGCCTCCTCGACGAGCCGCTCCACATCGGACCGTTCGGCCAGATCGGCGACGATCGCCCGGCCGCCCAGCCGCTCGGCCAGCGGCCGCAGCACCTCCTCGCGGCGCCCGGTGAGCAGCAGCTTGGCGCCCTTGGCCGCGAACGCGCGGGCCAGTGTCTGGCCGATGCCGCCGGTGGCCCCGGTGAGCAGGACGGTCGTGCCGGCGATCCGCATGCGATCTCCTCCGGTTACGGTCGAGTACGTTCCGGGCACGGTACTGCGTATGCGCTGCGCGCCGGGCATGGGCCCCGCCCCCGTGCGCGCGCGGCGGCCCGCGACGGCGTGTCCCCGGCCCTCCCATAGGCCCGTACGCGTCGGCCGCCGTGGGTCTCCGGGCCCCCGGGGGTGGGGCGTTCCGGTGAGGCGCCGCATCGGGGTGGCTGGGGTGCCGGACGGGTCTTTCCCCTCCCCGCCCCTTCCCGCTGCCAGGGGCTCCGCCCCTGGACCCCGGTGGCCGACGGGCCGACCGTCGCCGCGATCAGCTCACCGGCCGGGGCGCCGACCGCACCACCCGCGACGCGGTGATCGAGCGGCCGACCGGTGGGCGGGGGCCGGGGCGTCTGCGGGGCGGGCACTGTTCGCGGCGGACGGTGAGGGCGTGAATGCCCGCACCGGCGGGCTGATCGCGGTCGGCGCGCCGGCGCGGCGGATGACCGGGCGGACGTCCGCGCGTCTCCGGGTCCCCGGCCGGGGTCCGGGGCGGAGCCCTGCTACGCGGTGGGCCGCGTATCGATGCCGCGGGAAGGGGCGGGGAGGGGAACAGCCCGCCGCGGACGTCACGATCCGTCGGCCCCCTACCCCTCGCGGGGGGCCGGGGTGCCCAGGCCGTAGACGCGGCGGGCGTTGTCCGCGCCCAGCAGCGCCGCCACCCGGCGGGCGTCGCGGCGCGACCAGGCGCCCTCCGCCACCCAGTGGGTCAGCAGCCCGGTCAGCGCCTCCCGGAAGAGCCGCGCCCCCACCACATACAGTTCGGGCAGCCCATAGGCGTCGGTCGAGAAGAGCACCTTGCCGAACGGGGCGAGCTCCAGCATCTCGGCGAGCACGGCCCCGGCCCGCGCTCCGGTGTGCGACAGGGCCAGCCCCACATCGGCGTACACATGCGGGAAGACAGCGGCCAGATAGGCGGCGCCGCGGTGGTACGGATAGCCGTGCAGCAGGATCAGCGTGCAGCCCGTGGGGCGCACGGCGCGGATGAAGTCGGTGAGGGCGAGCGGATCGCAGCGGTCCAGCCGCAGATCGGGATCGCCGAACCCGGTGTGCAGTTGCAGCGGCAGCCCGGTGTACGCCGCCGACCACAGCAGATGGCGCAGCAGCACGGGGTCGGTGACCCGGGCGGCGGCGGTGCCGCCCTGGGCGCGCCGGGACAGCCAGTGCTCGGCGGCGGTGTGGACGGCGCCGGGGCCCGGCGGATCGGCCTCGAAGTCCAGGCCGTAGCGGTAGGCGGCCACCGACTTGAAACCGGCCGCCGTACGGGCCGCCTCCCGGATCCCGTCCGCCACCCCGGTCAGGAAGTCGTCGGCGGTCAGCGAGGTGTCGGCGATCCGCTCCGCCAGCAGCTCCAGCCGGACGATCTCGTGCGCGGTGGCACCCGCCGCGAGGGCCAGCTCCTGAGGGGTGGTCAGATTGCCCGGCAGCCCGGTGTCCACCAGGAACTCGCTGATCCCGGCGGCGCTCAGCAGCCGCCGGGTCACCTCCCGCGCGCCCAGCTCGCGCCGCCGGGCGAGGTACGGGGCGGGCGGGCAGTGCGGTTCGAGGTCCAGCAGCGGCGGACACCAGCGGCGCACCGCGAACCCCAGCTGGCTGTCGAAGAAGGTGGTGCCGAGCGCGGCGGGCGCGTCGGATTCGGTCAGGAACGCCTCGAATTCGGCCGAGCCCAGCTCGGAGCGGGCCACCCCATGGCAGTGGTGGTCCACCAGGGGCGGCAGCGGCGGCTCGGTCGGATCCGTCTGCTCGGCGGCCTCCATCGGTCAGTACCGCCTCCGGGTCGCGACGGCGATCTCGCGCGGGGACGACTTCTCGAACAGGGCGGACTCCGCCCGGCGCACCGCGGCGATGGACTCGAAGAGCGGATCGCCCAGCGCCTCGCGCAGCACGGTCGAGTCCTCGAAGTGCTCCAGCGCCGTCAGCAGCGAGGTGGGCAGCCGCCGCTCGCGTCCCTCGGCGGCCGGGTCCCCGGAGACGGGCGGGGGCAGGGAGAGCCCGGAGTCCATCCCGCCGAGGCCCGCGGCGATGACCGCGCCCGCCACCACGTAGGGGTTGGCCGCCGGGTCGAAGGACTTGATCTCGGCGTTGGAGGCGCCCGGGTCGTCCGGTGCGCCGGTGATGAAGCGCACCGCGGCCTCCCGGTTCTCCAGGCCCCAGCACTGGTACGCCCCGGCCCAGCGGGAGGGCTCGAGCCGGAGGTAGCTCGCGGGGGAGGGGGCGCCGATGGCGAGCAGGGCGGGCAGCTCGCGCAGCACCCCGGCGAGGAACGCCTCGGCCGTCGCGGTCATGCCGTGCGGCCCGTCGCCGTCCCGGCACAGATTGCGGTCCCCCTGCCACAGGCTCAGATGGAGATGGGCGCCGTTGCCGACCCCGCCCGGGTCCACCACCGGGCCGAACATCGGGTTGAGCCCGGCGCGTCCGGAGCACGCCCGGATCGTCTCCCGTACCAGTACGGCGAGATCGGCGGCGCCGACCGGATCGGTGGGCGCCAGGGACACCTCGAACTGCCCGGGGGAGTACTCGGGATGGAGCTGGTGCACCTCGGTGTGCTGCGCGTCCAGCGCGCCCAGCAGATCGGCGAGGTAGTCGGCGAGGTCGACCACCCGCGCCATGCCGTAGGCCGGACCGGCGGTGGGGTAGTGCGGCGGGTCCTGGTCCGGGTCGCCCGTGGTGACGACCCACTCGGTCTCGAACCCCATGCGCACGGTCAGCCCCCGCTCCCGCGCCCGCTCGGCCATCCGCCGGGCGAACAGCCGCTGGCAGACGGGGTGCGCCCGGCCCCGCTGGTCGTACCGGTCGACCGGGGCCCAGGCCCAGCCGGGCTGCGCGGCCAGTGGGGTGAGCCGGTCCAGATCGGGAAGGAGCCGCAGATCCCCGTCCGGGCCGCCGACATGGCGGCTGGTGGTCATGGAGTCGTCCACGAGATAGACGTCGAAGACGGGGGACATCCCGACCCCGCGCCGCGCGGCATGGGGCAGCCGCGCGGTGGGCACGGACTTCACCCGGGTCAGACCCGCGTTGTCCACCCAGGTCAGCGCGATGGCCTGGATGCCGTTCGCGGTGAGCCGCTCGGCCTCCTGCCGAGCCCGTGCGTATGCCTGCTCGCGATCCCCGGTCCCCATGGGCGCCTCCTCAGCCACGTCCTGTACGCCGAGACTATTGCCTGCGGACGGTCTTGTGGTGACGCATTGTCCCGATCGCATACGGGGTGTGACGGTGGCTTATGCCGGTCGGAGGTTGACACGACCGGCCGGGGCGTCGAGGGGGTCGGCCCGCCCGCCGAGGCGTCCGGTTTCGGCCACGTAACGGAGACCGCCTACGTCACCCGGCCCCCTCCCGGAGGATGTCGGCGAGGGAGGCGAGATACATCTCGATGGCCTGGCCGGGCTCGCGCACCCGGCGGCCCGACAACTTCCCGATCTTCTCCAGCCGGTACAGCAGGGTGTTCCGGTGGATGTGCAGCCGCTCGGCGACCCGGACCAGCGACAGGCCGCCCTCCGCCCAGCCGATCAGCGTCTCCCGCAGCGTCGGCCAGTCCGGCTGCTCGCGCAGCCGCCCCAGCACCGCCTCGGTGAACCGGGCCCGGTCGTGGGGCGGTATCGAGCCCAGCAGATGCGGCACCCGCAGCTCCGAGGCGAGGAAGACCCGCTCGCCGGGGAAGACCGCCGGCCCGGTGCGCAGTGCCGTCGCCGCGTCGCGGTAGGAGCCGTGCATCCCGGCCGCCCCGGCCCCCGGCTCGCCGACGGCCATCCGGCCGTCCAGGCCATGGCGCTCCGCGAGCAGCGCCAGCAGGTGCTCGCAGCGTTCGGGAAGCCGCTCCGGGGCCGCGCGCCCCTCGTACGCCGCGGCCAGCACCGCGTACCGCCCCGCGGTCTGCTCGCCCGCCACGTCCTGGCGGTCGCGGAACACCTCCCGCACCGTCCGCAGCACTGTCAGCCGGGACACCGCCGCGGGGTCCTCGTCCGCCCGGTCCGGCGCGCCCGCCGAGCGCACCTCCAGCAGCACCGAGCTCCGGGCCACCCCGGGCGCGAGCCCCAGCTCGACCGCGCGGGTGGCCACCGCCTCCGGGCCGACCACCTCGGGGTCGTAGAGCGCGATGTCCCGGACGAAGTCGTCGACCGCCCGCTCATGGAGCATCCGCGAGCGCAGCAGCGCCGCCTCCTCCAGCAGGATCTCGGTCTGCCGCCGCACCACCAGGCCGAAGCGGTGCACCTCCTCGGGCACCCCGGTCAGACAGACGGTGCCGATCACCTCCTCCCCGACGGTGATCGGCAGGCTCATCCCCGGCCGTACGCCCCGCATCCGGCCCGCCTGCTCGGCGGTGTGGGTGGCGGGGCGCCCGGTGCGCACCACCTCCAGGGACGCCTCGTGGACGGTGCCGACGCGCGCGAGGTCGCCACAGCCGATGACCACCGCCTCGGGGTCGGTGATCAGCACATTGAAACCGGTGATCCGCCCGATGTCGCGGGCGATCTCCTGCGCCAGCTCCGGCGTCAGTACGGGAGGGCCGCCGAGCGGGCCGCCAAGGGGATCCATGGGCGGATCGTACAGACGCACTCGCCCAGAGGTCGATGTCTTCATACGCTTCGAACGATGACCGGGGACCCGTCGCTGCCTACCGTCTTCCGTCAACACCACCGGGCGCCCCGCACCGCCCGGCCATCCGTCCCCTCCTCCCCAGGAGCCCTCCTCAGGAGACGGCCATGAGCACAGCATCCCTGGAGAAGTCCCGTCCCACCCGCACTCACTGGCTCATCACGCTGTACGCCGGCGGCGGCGAGTTCTGCGACGGCTACATTCTCAGCATCATCGGCGTCGCGCTTCCGCTCCTCACCGCCGACTACCACCTCAACTCCTTCGACGCCGGAGTGGTCGGCTCCGCCTCCCTGGTCGGCATGTTCGCCGGGGGGCTGGTCTTCGGCTATGTGACCGACCGGGTCGGGCGGCAGAAGGTCTATCTCTTCGACATCGCCGCCTTCATCCTGCTCTCCGCGGCCCAGTTCTTCGTCACCGATCCCTGGCAGCTCACCGTATTGCGCTTCCTCATGGGCATCGCCATCGGTGCCGACTTCGCGATCGCGGGCACCATCGCGTCCGAGTTCGCGCCGCGAAACTCCCGGGGACCGCTGCTGGTCATCATGGTCACCATGTGGTCGGTCGGCGCCGCCGTCGCGTACGTCGTCGGCTGGGCGATGTTGTCCTCCGGCCACGACGACTGGCGCTGGATGCTCGCGAGCAGTGCGATACCCGCCGTCCTCATCCTCCTGCTGCGCTTCGGCACCCCCGAGTCCCCGCGCTGGCTGCTCAGCAAGGGCCGCGGCAAGGAAGCGGAGGCCGTGCTCAAGCAGATGCTCGGCCCGGACGCGACCCTGGACGACCTGGAGGCCGACACCGCCTCGCGCACCCGCTACGGCGATATCTTCCGCGCGCCTATCTGCGGCGGACCGTTTTCGTCAGCGTCTTCTGGGCCTGTCAGCTGCTGCCGATCTACGCCATCACCACCTACGAACCCACCATCCTGTCCTCCTTCGGACTGGCCGACGGCAACGACTCCTACCTCGGCTCGGTCGTGGTGCAGATCTTCTTCGTGCTCGGCTCGCTCTCGGGGATCCTGGTCATCAACAAGGGGCGGCGCACCCTGCTCCTGTGGAGCTTCGGTCTCTCCGCGATCCCCCTGCTCTGCCTCGCCGCCCTCGCCCACCCCTCACCGGCCGTCGTGGTCGTCCTCTTCGCGGCCTTCGGCGTGGCGTGCTTCTCCAGCCAGTGTCTCCAGGCCATCTACCCCTCCGAGCTGTTCCCGACCGGGGTCCGGGCCACCGCCAACGGCTTCGCCACCGGCATCAGCCGTGTCGGCGCCGCCATCGGCACCTGGGGAGCGCCCGTCGTCCTCGACCACAGCACCCGGCTGGCCATGCTCCTCGGCGCGGTGATCTGCGCCATCGGCTGGGGAACGTCGTACGTCCTCGCCCCGGAGACCAGCGGGCTCACCCTCGCCGACGCCAGTGCGGCGGACGCGGACCACAGCCCCCGCGGGCGACCGCGTGCCGGCCGTGACACCTCTTCGACCACACCGTCCCCCGCGGTGAAGGAGCCCTCATGACCTTTCCGGACACCCCGCCCTCCACGGTCACCATCGTCGGCGGCGGAGTCGTCGGCCTGGCCTGTGCCCACTACCTCAGTGGCGCCGGGCTGCGGGTCACCGTCCTCGAACGCGACCGGCTGGGCAGCGGCGCGTCCCGCGGCAACGCCGGGGAGGTCTGCCCCGACCTGGTCGAACCGCTGGCCGCGCCCGGTGTCATCGGCACGGCGCTGCGCGGGCTGCACCGCCAGGACAGCGCACTGGCGATCCACCCCCCGGCCGGTGCCGAACTGCTGCGGTTCCTGGTCCGGTTCGGGATGCGGGCCACCTCGCGCCACTACGCGCGGGGGGCCGCCGCCCTCGGCGCGCTCGCGAGGGGCACCTTCGGGCTCTTCGAGGAGCTGGAGGCGGCCGGTGTGGACGGGGAGGCGCACAAGGACGGCTTCCTGTTCGCCTTCCCCTCCCGCGCGTACGCCGCCGAGGCGCTCGCCGCCTTCCGCCGCCTGGACGCCCCCATCGCGCCCGGGGGTGTGCTGGAGGGGGCCCGGCTGGCGGAGGCGGAGCCCTCGCTCACCGAGGGCGCGCGGGCGGGGTTCGTGGTGGAGCGTCAGTGGTCCCTGGATCCCTCGCTCTTCGTGGACCGGCTCGCCGAGCGGCTGCGGAGCGACGGGGTGGAGCTGGTCGAAGGGGCGCGTGTCTCATCGATCGTCGACCGGTCCGGCCGGACCGAGGTCCGGACCTCGGCGGGCACCTTCCGCGCCGACACGGTCGTCATCGCCGCGGGCATCGGATCGCGGGAGCTGGTGCGGGGGCTCGGCAAGGACATCGACCTGGTGGCGGGCAAGGGCTACAGCTTCTCGGTGGCGGCCGAGCCGCCGCCCTCCCGCCTGGTCCACCTCGGCGCGGCCAAGGTGGTGCTCACGCCGATGGGCAAGCGGGTCCGGGTCGCCGGGACGATGGAGTTCGAGCGCGACGCCGACCGGTTCCGGCAGCGGCGCGTCGAGGCCATCGTCGCGGCCGCGCGCCCGTATCTGCGCCATGCCGACTGGGACGACCGCCAGGAGGAGTGGGTGGGGCCGCGGCCGATGACCCCCGACGGGCTGCCGCTGATCGGCCCGGTGCCGGGCCATCCCCGGGTGCTGCTGGCCACCGGACACAACATGCTGGGGCTGATGCTCGCGCCCGCCACCGGCCGGCTGGTGGCCGGACTGCTGACGGGGGCGGCGGATTCCCGGCTTTCCTCCGCTTTTGATCCGGTACGGACCGTTCGCCGCTATCCTTGGCGTGTACATGGCGTCCAGTGAGGCGCCCTGACATCCAAGGAGACTCCAGTGGTCAGTCGCAGAACCCTGCTCGCGAGCACACTGGGCATCACCGGCGGCCTTCTCCTCCCGACCGCGGGCGCCGGAGCGGCGCCCGCCGACTGGTCCCGGGCGGTGGTGGACTCCACCATCGCCCGCTACCCCGACCCCGCGTCGCTCGGCGGCTGGGGCTACACCCGGGGGCTGTTCCTGCTCGGCGCCTACCGCGTCTACCAGCGGGTCAAGGAGCCCTCGTACCTGGCGTACATCAAGCGCTGGGTGGACGCCTTCGTCGACGCCGACGGCCATATGGACCGGACCTTCGACAACCTCGACGCGATGCAGTCCGGCAATCTGCTGCTGATCCTCCACCAGGAGACCGGCGACCCCCGCTATCGGACCGCCGCCGACCAGATCCGGGACCGGATCACCACCTATCCGCGCACCGCCGACGGCGGGATGTGGCACGCCACCGGCAAGACCAACGAACTGTGGGGCGACGGTGTCTTCATGGCCCAGCCCTTCCTGCTGCGCCACGGCATCGCCTACGGGGACCAGGCGTACGCGTTCGACGAGGTCACCAGGAACCTCTCGGTGTACTTCCGCCACCTCAAGGCGTCCAACGGGCTGATCTACCACGCCTACGACGCCGACGGCGACGCCCCCTGGAAGCCCGACCCCACCACCGGCACCTCCGCCCACTTCTGGGCACGGGCCATCGGCTGGACCGCGATGACCCACGTCGAGGTGCTGGAGCTGCTCCCCGCGGACCACCCGCGCCGCGCCGAACTGCTCGGCAACGTACGGCACCTGGCGAAGGGCTTCGTGCGCTACCAGGACCCGGCCACCGGCCGCTGGTTCCAGGTCGTCGACAAGGCGAGCGAGCCCGGCAACTGGACCGAGACCTCCGCCTCCAGCATGTACACCCTGATGCTGCACGCCGCCCTGGGACACGGCTGGATCAGCGGCGGCGGCTACGCCTCGGCAGCCCGCAGGGGCTATCAGGGCGTGCTGAAGAAGGTGTCGGTCGGCTCCGACGGGCTGACGAACATCACCGACATCAGCGAGGGCACCAACGTCGGGGACCTGGCCTACTACCTCGGCCGCAAGCGCAATACGAACGACCTCCACGGTCTGGGCGCCTTCCTGCTGATGAACGAGCGGCTCGCGCACTGACGCACGCGTACGGTCGCGCCCCTGGGGGCGCGACCGTACGCATGGCGGCCGCTACTTCAGTCCCACCTCGAAGACCTTGTCCGCGCCGTCCGGCTCCCCGCCGTTGTTGTCCGCGTTCGTCGTGGACAGCCACAGCGTGTTCTTGCCCGGCACGGTCTCCACGGTGCGCAGCCGCCCGTAGGAGCTGGTGTAGTACGCCTTCGGGGTGCCCGCGCTCGTCCCGTCCACCGGGATCCGCCACAGCCGCTCACCGCGCAGCGCCGCCATGTACATCGCGCCGTCGGCGTAGGTGACCCCGCTGGGCGAGGCGTCGCCGACCGACCACTGGCGCTTGGGGTTGGTCATCCCGGAGGTGGAGCAGTTGCCCTCGCAGGTCGGCCAGCCGTAGTTCTTGCCCGGTTCGATGAGGTTGAGCTCGTCGTACTTGCTGTTGCCGAGCTCGGCCTCCCACAGCCGGCCCTGCGGGTCCCAGGTGATGCCCTGCGGATTGCGGTGGCCCAAGGAGTAGACGAGGGTGCCGAACGGATTGCCCGGGGCGGGTTTGCCGTCCGTGGTCATCCGCAGGATCTTCCCGTTGAGGGAGTTCTTGTCCTGGGCGAGATCGGGTGTCTGCGCCTCCCCGGTGGTGGCGTAGAGATAGCCGTCCGGGCCGAACTTGAGGCGTCCGCCGTTGTGGTACTTGTTCTTCTTGATGCCGGTGACGAGCGCCTTGTAGCCGCCGAGCGAGGAGCCGTCGTAGGTCATCCGGGCGATCCGGTTGCCGTCGGACGCCGTGTGCATGAGGTAGATGTAGTGGTCGGTGCTCCAGTCCGGGGAGACGGCGAGGCCCATCAGCCCGCCCTCACCACCCGTGGTCACCACATTGGGCACCGTGCCGACCTGCGTCCTGGTGCCCGACTGGGTGAGTTTGTAGACCTTGAAGGAATCGCGTTCGGTGATCAGTGCCGAGCCGTCGGGCAGCCAGCTGAGCCCCCAGGGGATCGTCCAGCCGGACGAGACGGTCTTGATGTCCGACGGGGCGGAGTCGTCCCGCGCCGGTGCCGCGTTGCCCGCGCCCGTCTGGGTGAGCAGCAGGCCGGCCACGAGTGCGGTGGTCGCTGCCGCGGCCACGAGGGTGTTCCGGTGACTCTTCATCGCGTGCCCTCCTACTGGAGCTTGTACGCCTTGAAGTTTCGGGTGAGCAGATACGTGGTCTGGAGGCCGCCGCTGTTCAGGCTCCGGTAGATGCCCCACTTGGGCCGCAGGTAGTTCTTGCCGCGCCATAGGTCCAGGCCGGTGCGCTTGTACGAGGCGACTCGTCTGCCGTCGGTGGTCACCGACCAGTCGGCGTACGCACCCGAGTCGGCCGCCTTGACCTCGACCGACACATTGCTCCACTTGCCCTGGATCGGCGCCATGTCCGCAGCGCCGGCCTCGGTGAGATTGTCGTCGTCGTCCGACGTCCGTATCTCGACCTTCGGGCCGTCGCTGTGCTGGTGCAGCGACATCGTGAACAGCGGGGCGGCCACGTCCCCCACCTTGATCTGCATGATGTGGGTGAAGCCGGTGGTCGCGTCGAGGGTGTCCGGCACATACATCTGGTACTGGATCCGCCAGGTCTCGTTCTTGAGGATCTTGACGGCGGATCCGTCCTGCTTCATGCCCCTGACCTCTTGGCGCTGGCGGTCGGTACTGGTGTCGACGTCCTTGGGGTAATGGATGTCGGTGCGGAAACCGCCCTGGTACGGGTAGATGTGGGTGACGCCGGGATGGGAGTCGGCGCGGTCGTCCTCGGCGCCCTCGAACGCGGAAGCGACGCTCGCCCCCGACGTGGGGTTCCACTTGAGGCTCCAGGACGCGGCCGGCGCCTGCGGGGACCGCTCGGCGCCGTAGGCGACCGCGGCCGGGGCGATCAGCGCGGCCGTGGCCGCGAGGGCCAGGGCGGTGCGCGGTAAGAGCGGCGGGCGCTCCATCAAGGATTCTCCTGTCTGATCCTTGTTCACATCGAGGGACTGTAAGGAAGGGTTCCTAACGCGTCAACAGTTCAGCCGCGCGTCACCCGGAAGACGACCGTGCCAT
Source organism: Streptomyces yongxingensis (assembly GCF_055597465.1). NCBI lineage: Bacteria > Bacillati > Actinomycetota > Actinomycetes > Kitasatosporales > Streptomycetaceae > Streptomyces > Streptomyces yongxingensis. Next base: position 1,795,224 of record NZ_CM145717.1, on the reverse strand, counting down.
GTGCGGGCACCGAGGCGCTGATCGAGCCGCTCGTGGTGGAGGTGGCCTTCGACCACAGGTCCTTGAGGCGGTACGAGGAGGAGCCGCCGAGACCGATCGCGCTTGCCGTCGTCGAGATCGTCTTGCTGGACGAGTTCTCGTTGAGCAGTGCCACGGCGCGGTCGCCGTTCGCCAACTGCTTGGTGTACACGGTCTTTCCGCCACTGGAGGAAACGATGGTGGCCTGCTTGCCCAGGGTGTCCTGGTCGAGCGCGATGATGTCGGTGTTCTTCAGGATCGACTGGGTGGTCGCGGAGGCGTTGCGGATGTCGCTGCCGATCAGCAGCGGCGCCGCCATCATCGCCCACATGCTGAAGTGGGTGCGGTACTCGGTGGCCGTCATCCCACCGTTGCCGACCTCCAGCATGTCCGGGTCGTTCCAGTGGCCGGGGCCGGCGTACTGCGCCAGGTCGTCGTTGATGTGCAGCTTGTCGATCATGCTGGACCACTTGTCGCTGATGTCGCCGGTGGTCCGCCAGGAATTGCCGACCGGCTCGCCCCAGGTCCACACCTTGGGGGTGGTCTGGCCCCATTCGCAGAGCGAGTAGACGATCGGCCGGCCGGTGGCGGCGAGCGCGTCGCGCATGGCCTTGTAGCGCTGCTGGGCGTCGACGCCCTGGTTGTTGCAGTTGTCGTACTTGAGGTAGTCCACGCCCCAGGAGGCGAACAGCTTGGCGTCCTGCTTCTCGTGGTTCAGTCCGCCCGGGAAGCCGTTCGCCGCGTTGCAGGTCTTGGTGCCGGCGCTGGTGTAGATCCCGAACTTCAGCCCCTTGGCGTGCACATAGTCCGCCACGGCCTTGATGCCGTTCGGGAAGCGGGTGCGGTTGGGCACCAGATTGCCGCTCGCGTCCCGGCTGGGCTCGGCCCAGCAGTCGTCGATGTTGACGTAGGTGTAGCCGGCGTCCTTGAGGCCGAGTGAGATGAACGCGTCGGCGACGCCCTTGATCATGGATTCATTGAACGAGGCGTCGCAGTGCGTGGCGTTCCAGTTGTTGAAGCCCATCGGGGGCGTTCGGGCCACGCCGTTGTCCAGGGCCGCGGCCTTTGGCGCCGCGGTGGTGAGGCTGACGGTGAGGGCGCCGGCGGCGACCGTGGTGGCCGCGGTGACGGCCGCGAGACAGGAGCGAAGTCTGCGCGATCGGGTGGACCTCTGCATGATCATCTCCTTTGGGCGCGGACAGTGCATCGCGGAAGGTAGGAGGTATGGCGTGATGAGTCAAGGAATGGTGTGGACCAAGAAGGCGGCCTGTAAGCGACTTTCGGCCGATAACCGTCAACTACCTGCGTGTTGGGCGTGGTTCTCGCCACCCTGCATCGGGTATCCAGCCAAAGAGGTCGGAGGATTTTAGGCGCACGCTTATTGACCGGACATCACCAACCGGTGACGCTGCAACGGAACGGCACAGGACCGATACGCCCCGAGAAGGAGCCCCCCATGGGCCGCAGATCGTGCCGCCGACTCGGCGCCTGGCTGGCCGCCGTGCTGCTGGCCGTCGCCACTCTCGCCCTGACCAGTCCCACCCCGGCGCAGGCCGAGGTCACCAACCCCCGGCAGCAGTGGCTGCGCCAGTCCCAGGCGGGGCTCTTCCTGCACTGGGGCATGCGCACCTCGCCCGGCTACACCAGCTGCTCCGCCTGGGAGAAGGCGGTCACCGACGGCGGCTGGGACGCCGGCTACTGGGTCGCCGAGGCCAAGAAGCTGCACGCCTCCTACCTGGTGCTCGCCTCCTTCCACAGCCGTCTGGGCTATGCGCGGGCCTGGCCGTCCGCCATCCCCGGAAGCTGCTCCACCCAGCGGGACTTCCTCGGCGAGCTGATCGACGCGGCGAGCGCCCAGGGGCTGAAGGTCATGCTCTACATGACCGACGACCCGCAGTGGCACGCCGAGGGCGGCCACGAGTGGCTGGACTCGGCGGCCTACTCGGCTTACAAGGGCCATGACGTCGACCTGACCACGCGCGACGGCTTCGGCGAGTACTCCTACGACAACTTCGTGGAAGTGATGCGGAAGTACCCGAAGCTGTCCGGGTTCTGGATCGACAACGACAACGACTACTGGATCGACCACGGGCTCTACGAGAAGATCCGCGCCGACCGTCCCAACTGGCTGCTGAGCAACAACAACGAAGACACCCCGATCATGGACACGGTCAGCAATGAGCAGAAGACCGGGATGACCCCGGCCTATGACTACCCCCAGGCCATCTGGGCCCCGCAGCCCCGGCTCACCGAAGCCTGCTTCAAGCTGCCCAGCAGCGGGGCCTGGTGGTACAGCGGCACCGATTCGGCGGTGGACCAAGGACTCACCCTCGGCCGGCTGATCAGCGACTCCGGATCCTCCGTCAAATCCCTCATGGCCGAGACCGCCCAGGTCAACGGGCGCTTCCCGAGTAAACAGGAAGCGTTCAACAACTACGCCAAGACCTATCTCGACAAAATCTGGGGATCGCTGGGCGGCACCGAGGGCGGTGGCTACTCCTACGGCGGGCTCCAGCCCGGCGCCTGGAACGACGGCGCCCACGGGGTGACCACGGTGAGCACGGCCGACCCCGACCGCCACTTCGTCCACGTCCTCACCCGGCCCTCGGGCTCCACGCTGACGTTAAGGGACAACGGCTACACGGTGACCGGCGTCACCGACTACCGCACCGGGAAGAAGCTGACCTTCCGCCAGGGCGACGGCCGGATCACCATCTCGGGCATCACCGACTGGGATCCGTACGACACCGTCCTCGCCGTCCGCACCGACGGCCGCCAGGGCATCGTTCCGCCGGATTCCCTCACCGCGAGCGCCAGTGTCTCCGCGAGCGGCCACCCGGCCTCCGCCGTGCTCGACGGCGATCCGCGGACCTACTGGGACAACGACACCACCCTGCCCGCCTCGATCACCTTCGACCTGCGGTCCGCCAAGAGCATCCGCTACCTGGCCGTGAACCAGCGGGAGTGGTCGGTCTCCTACGCCCGCTCCGACACCGAGCAGTCCGCCCGCATCCGCGACTACCAGGTGCACGTCTCCGGCAACGGCCGTGACTGGGGCAGCCCGGTGGCGTCCGGAACGCTGCCCAGCGCCCGCGGTGTGCGGTTCATCGACATCCCCGCCACCACCAAGCGCTACGTCCGGCTCACGGTGAACAGCACCTGGGCCGCGTCCACCGATACCAAGCACTATCGCAAGCTGCTGCTGGACGAGGTGCGCATCGGATCCGCCTACCCCGGGAGCGGCCGCACCACCACCGACGGCGGGGCACCGCGGATCCGGACCGGTAGCTGACGGCCCGTCCGACCCGCCCCGTTGATGCATCCCCCACCCAGATGGAAGGCAGGTCGAAGCGATGAACGACACCACACCGCGCACGGCGCCCGAGGCGGCGGACCGCACCCTCAACGACGCCGGCGAGACCGCCTGGCAGACGCCCGACTACGTGGTCGTGGAGACCGCGCTGGAGGTCACCGCCTACTCGCTGAACGCCCGCTGAGCCCCCCGCCATGCGCGTGCGCGTGCTCGGCACGGCGGCGGGTGGCGGCGTACCCCAGTGGAACTGCGCGTGCCCCGGATGCTCCGGGGCACGCGCCCACCCGGGGTGGCGCCGCCGCCACGCCTCGCTCGCCGTCCAGGCCGACGAAGGCCGCTGGTACCTGGTCAACGCCACCCCCGACCTCGGCGACCAGGTCGAGGACTGCCCCGAACTGCACCCCGGGCCCGAACCGCGCCGGACCCCGCTGGCCGGGGTGATCCTCACCGACGCCGAACTCGACCACACCCTCGGCATCGCCCGGCTGCGCGAGGCGGACGGCATCGAGATCGTGGCCACCGCCCCGGTGCGGCACGCCCTGCTGACCGGGCTCCACCTGGGCGAGGTCCTCACCCCCTACGCCCGGCTGGACTGGCGCCCTCTCGGCCCCGGGGACCGGCCGCTCGCCGAGGGCTCGCCCCTCGCCGTCGGCGCCGTCCCCGTCTCCGCCAAACGCCCCCGCTACGCGGCCGGACTCGATGCCCCGGACGACGACGCCTGGGTGGTCGCCCTGCGGCTGACCGACCGCGCCACCGGCCGCTCCCTCCTCTACGCCCCCGCGCTCGCCGCCTGGCCCGACGCCTTCCAGCGCGCCGCGGAACAGGCCGACTGCGTGCTGGTCGACGGCACCTTCTGGTCCGATGACGAACCCCTCACCAGCGGCTTCGGCTCGCGTACCGCCACCGCCATGGGTCATCTGCCGATCGACGGACCCCACGGCACGGCGCACCGGCTGGCCGCACTCGGAGCACGCACCCTGTACACCCACCTCAACAACACCAACCCCCTCAACGACCCGGCCGCGCCCCAGCACTCGGGCTTGGCGAGGCTGGGCGTCGAGGTGGCCGCCGACGGGATGGTGATCGACCTGTGAGCACCCCACGGACCCGGCTCGAGGAGCGGTTGCGCGCGGTCGCGCAGGAGCGCTACCACGACCGCCACCCCTTCAACGTACGGATGCACGCGGGCGAACTCACCCCCGCCGAACTGCGCCGCTGGATCCTCAACCGCTTCCACTACCAGCGCCACATCCCGGTCAAGGACGCGCTGATCACCGCCAAGCTCGACACCCCACGGCTGCGCCGGATGTGGCTGCGGCGCATCCAGGACCACGACGGCGCCACCGACGGCGAGGGCGGTATCGAACGGTGGCTGCGGCTCGGCGAGGCCGCCGGCCTGGACCGGGACCGGCTGCTGTCGGGTGATGAGGTGGTGCCCGGGGTGCGGCTCGCGGTCGACGGCTACGTCAACTTCTGCCGGCTGCGCGACCCGCTGGAAGCCGTCGCGGCCTCGCTCACCGAGCTGTCCGCGCCCGGCATCATGCTCACCCGGATCGACGCCTTCGAGCGGTACTACCCCTGGATCGAGCGCGAGGGCCTGGCCTACTTCCGCAACCGGGTCGGCCAGGGACGCCGGGACAGCACCGAGGCGCTCGACCTCGTCCTGACCTGGGCGCGGACCCCCGAGGACGAGGACCGCGCGGTGGCGGCGCTCGCCTTCAAATGCGATGTGCTGTGGTCGCTGCTGGACGCGGTCGACCACGCCGACACCAAGGACGGCCCGGGGGAGGGCACATGACCGGCCCCGGCACCGGGCCCGCCCCGGCCGGATGGCGGCCCGCGCTGTCCCCGGCCGTGAGCCTGCGCCACGACCGGGTGCGGGACGCCGATCTGCTGGTGCTGCCCGAGCGGGTGGTGGTGCTGCGCGGCAGCGCCGCGAAGATCCTGCGGCTGTGCGACGGCGACCGCGACCTCGACGCCATCGTGGCGGAACTTCGCAGCCGCTTCCCCGGCGCGCCCGTCGCCGAGGACGTGCCCGCCTTCCTCGACCGGATGCGTGCGCAAGGCTGGGTCCGATGACGGCCGCGACGAGGCTGGGTCCGGTGACCGCCGCGCCCCGCCCCTGGGCCCTGCTCGCCGAGCTCACCCACGGCTGCCCGCTGCACTGCCCCTACTGCTCCAACCCGCTGGAGCTGGTCCGCCGCTCCCGTGAGCTGACCACCGCCGAGTGGGCGGAGGTGATGCGGCAGGCCGGGGAGCTGGGCGTAGTACACACCCATCTCTCCGGCGGGGAACCGCTGTTGCGCGGAGATCTCGCCGAGATCGTCACCGCCGCCGAATCCGCCGGAATCTACACCCAGCTCGTCACCAGCGGCGTGGGCCTGGACGGCGCCCGGCTGGCCACGCTGACCGCCGCCGGGCTGCGCAGTGTCCAGCTGTCCGTGCAGCACGCCGACCCGGCCGCCTCCGACCGCATCGCCGGCCACCGCTCGTACGCCGCCAAGGAACGGGCCGCCGCCCTGGTGCGCGCGGCCGGCCTGCCGCTCGGGATCAACGTCGTCCTGCACCGCGACAACCTCGACGCGCTCGACGCCATCATCCAGCGCGGCCTGGACTGGGGCGCCGACCGGATCGAGCTGGCCAACACCCAGTTCTACGGCTGGGCGCTGCGCAACCGCGACGCCCTGCTGCCCACCCGCGACCAGCTCGCCCGGGCGCGGGACACGGTCCAGCGGTGGCGGGAGCGACTGGGCGGGGCCACCGACCTGGTGTGGGTCGTGCCCGACTACTTCGACGGCGTGGCCAAGCCCTGTATGGGCGGCTGGGGCGCGGTCTCGCTGACCGTCGCCCCCGACGGCACCGTGCTGCCCTGCCCCGCCGCCGCGAGCCTGCCGGACCTGGACCCGCCCACCGTCCGCGACCATTCCCTGGAGTGGATCTGGGACCACTCGGGCGCCTTCAACCGCTACCGGGGCGAGGAGTGGATGCGCGAGCCGTGCCGCACCTGCTCCCGCCGCGCGGAGGACTTCGGCGGCTGCCGCTGCCAGGCGTACGCCCTGACCGGCGACGCCGCCCGCACCGACCCGGCCTGCGCGCTCTCCCCGGACCACGGTGTGATCCGCGCGCTGACAACGGACACCGGGCACCCGGCCGGAGCGGGCACTCCGGGGCCGACCGGCGGCTATGCGTACCGCAAGCCCGGAGGGTGAGGCCGGGCACGGTTTGGCGCATACGCCCCCGCTTCCGTAAAGTTTCGCCGTTGTCCAGGGGAACAGGCGATCCAAGAAAGCGGCAGCGGCGATGACGGTGACTGACGAAGGCCGGGCCGAGCGTGCCCCGGCCGAGGAGCCGGGCATCGACCCGGAGCGGCTGGCGACCTGTCTGAGCGTCCTCGCGGAACTCGACCGGCTGCCGGTCGACCACCCCGACGCGATCACGGTCCGCCGGGCCACCTCCGGGATCTACCGCAGCGTGAAGCAGCGCAGGCGCCAGGAGCGGCGGGCCGCGAAGACCGCGAACGACAAGGCCGTGACCGAGGCCACCGCCACCGGCGCCGCCGACCGGGTCGACGACGAGACACTGGGCCTCGCGCTCACCAGCTCGGTCACCACGGAGATCGCGGGCATCCTGGAGCGCCCCCGCTCCTGCTACGTCTGCAAGACCCGGTATGTCGAGGTCGACGCCTTCTACCACCAGCTGTGCCGCGACTGCGCCGCCGAGAACCGGGCCCGCCGCGACGCCCGCACCGATCTCACCGGGCGCCGTGCCCTGCTCACCGGCGGCCGGGCGAAGATCGGCATGTACATCGCGCTGCGGCTGCTGCGCGACGGCGCGCACACCACCATCACCACCCGCTTCCCGGTCGACGCCATCCGCCGCTTCAAGGCCATGCCGGACAGCGGGGAGTGGCTGCACCGGCTCAAGGTCGTCGGCATCGATCTGCGCGACCCGGCCCAGGTGATCGCGCTGGCCGACGCGGTGAGCGCCGCGGGCCCGCTGGACATACTGATCAACAACGCCGCCCAGACCGTCCGCCGCACCCCGCAGGCGTACGCGGAGCTGATAGCGGGCGAGTCGGCGCCGCTCCCCGCCGGGGAGCTCCCCGAGTCCGCGGTCCTCGGCGCCTTCGGCAGTGGCGCCCAGGCGGCCCTGCCGGCACCCCGCGCGCCCCGGGACGGCGCCCTCACCCCGCAGGACCTCACCGCCCTCGCCCTTCACCGCGGCTCGGCCTCACCGGCCCGGATCGAGGCCGGGACCGCGATCGACGCGGGCGGGCTGGTGCCGGACCTGGACCCGAGCAACACCTGGGTGCAGCGGGTCCACGAGGTGGACCCGGTCGAGATGCTCGAGGTCCAGCTGTGCAATGAGACGGCGCCGTTCATCCTGGTGAGCCGGTTGCGCCCGGCGATGGCGGCCTCGCCCGCCCGGCGCAAGTACGTGGTCAACGTCTCCGCGATGGAGGGCAAGTTCGGCCGGGGCTACAAGGGCGCGGGCCATCCGCACACCAATATGGCCAAGGCCGCGCTGAACATGCTGACCCGCACCAGCGCACGCGAGATGTTCGAGTCCGACGCCATCCTGATGACGAGCGTCGACACCGGATGGATCACCGACGAGCGCCCGCACCCGGACAAGATGCGGCTGGCGGCCGAGGGCTTCCACGCCCCCCTCGACCTGGTGGACGGCGCGGCGCGGGTCTACGACCCGATCGTCCGGGGCGAGCGCGGCGAGGACCTCTTCGGCTGCTTCCTGAAGGACTACGCCCCGACGTCCTGGTGACGACTACGCCCCGACGTCCTGGTGACGACGGGGCACCGCCGGACGGAGGGGCGCGCACACCCGCGCCCCGCTCGCCGCGGCCGGGCCTGGGGTCACGCGCTCGCCTTGCGGCCCGCCGCCGGGGTGCGGCGGCCGGGGGAGAGGCCGAAGCGCCGGGCCAGCCGCCGCAGGCGGGCGCGGGCGGCGGTCCGGTAGCGCTCCCAGAGGCGGGCGAACCGGCTCGCGCGCAGCTCCTCGAAGAGCTGGTCGTAGCGCCGGGCGATCGGCTCCGGGTCATAGACCCGGGAGCTCTCCAGGGCGGCCGCGCCCATCGCCCGCCGGGCCGGGGCGTCACCCATCAGCTCCATCAGGGCGCTCGCCAGCGCGTGCTTGTCCCCGGTGGGGACGAGCCGTCCGGTGACCCCGTCCTTGATGATCTCGGCGGGGCCGAGCGGGCAGTCGGTGCTCACCACCGGCACCCCGCAGCGCATGGCCTCCACGATCGTCATCCCGAACGACTCGGCGTCCGAGGCGACCGCGACCAGCGACGCCTTGGCGAACTCCGCCTCGATGGGGGAGCGGGACCCCATCAGCTCCGCGCTCCCGGACAGGCCCAGCCGCTCGATCCGCTCCGCGAGCCGTTCCTTCTCCGCGCCGCCGCCGTAGATCCGCAGCCGCCAGGCCGGGAACTTCGCCGAGATCTCCGCGAAGGCGTCGATCAGCAGGTCGAAGCGCTTGCCGCGGACCAGCCGCCCGGCCGCCGCGATCACCGGCTCGGTGCCCTCGGAGGGGGCGACATCGGGCTCCGGGACGCTGTTGGGTATCGCCAGGGTCCGTACCCCCGGCATCGGCATCTTCTTGCGGTAGACCGCGGCGTCCGCCTCCGTCGTGGTGACCACGGCGTCCAGCGTCCGGTAGAACGGGGCCAGCTCCGCCCGCAGCTTCTTGCTGTGCGCCTCGTACCGCAGGTGCTCCTGGGCGATGCGCAGCGCGCGGCGCGGGGCGAAGCGCGATACGTAGACGTTCACCCCCGGCCGGGTGCCGACGATCACATCGGCGTCGCAGCCGCGCAGATACTCCGCGGCCCGCGTGTCGATCAGGCGGTTGTACTGGTGGTTCCGCTTCTCGGCGGCCGGAAAGTCCCGGCTGGGCTCGAAGAACAGCGGGTCCTTGGCGTCCGCGCTCTCCGGACGCGAGTCCACCAGGGGGACCAGCCGCACCCGCGGGTCGAGGGCGAAACGCGGCGTCTCGCGGTGCCGCATCATCGAGACGATCTCGACCTCGTGGCGGTCGGCGAGCGCCGTCGCGAGGTTCATCGTCGTCCGGATCGTTCCGCCGATCCCGTAGGCGTTGTGCAGCAGGAATGCGATCTTCATGCGGTATTTTCTCCGGCCGGGTGCGTCCCCGGGGCGAGTTTCCCCCGGAAGCTGGTCGACACCTTGTCGAGGCCCGGTAAGTCCACCGCGTGAAGAAGGTGAGAGCGGGGTAAGAAGGCCCGCTCAGCACCCCCGCCACCCCGAGCACCGCTGTGGCCTTGGCAGACTCGGGGTGTGACCAACACCGTGCTGCTCGCCGAGGACGACCGTGCCATCCGCCAGGCCCTGGAACGCGCCCTGACCCTGGAGGGGTACCGCGTCACCGCCGTACCCGACGGGATAGAGGCGCTGGCGGCCATCCACCGCGAGCGCCCGGACGTGGTCGTGCTGGACGTGATGATGCCGGGCGTGGACGGGCTCCAGGTCTGCCGGGTGCTGCGCGCCGAGGGGGACCGCACCCCCGTTCTCATGCTCACCGCGCGGGTCGAGACCGCCGACCGGATCGAGGGGCTGGACGCCGGCGCGGACGACTATGTGGCCAAGCCCTTCGAGGTCGAGGAGGTCTTCGCGCGGCTGCGGGCGCTGCTGCGCCGCGCCGCCCCCGCCGAACCGGCCGCGCCGGAGGACACCGCCATCGACGGGGTGCTGGAGGTCGCCGATCTGCGCCTGGACTCCTCGGCCCGGCGGGTCTGGCGCGGCGGTACGGAGCTGGAGCTGACCCGCACCGAATTCGACCTGCTGGAGCTGCTGGCCCGCAACGCGGGCATCGTCCTGGACCACGCCACCATCTACGCCCGCATCTGGGGCTACGACTTCGGCCCCGGCTCGAAGAACCTCGCCGTCTACATCGGCTATCTGCGCCGCAAGGTCGATCCGGAGGGGCGCGCCCCACTGATCCACACGGTGCGCGGGGTCGGATACTCCCTGCGGGAGGAGTGATGGTGCGGCTCCCCCCGCTCCGGCGGCTCCCCGCGCTCCGCCGTGGCCGGCCCAGCCTGCGGACCACCTTCGCGCTGTCGTTCTCGGCGGTGGCCTCCGTGGTCACCCTCCTGGTCGGCGGGCTCAGCTATGACGCGGCGGCGGGGCTGGTGCGGGTGGACCAGCAGTCGGCGTTCGACGACGTCGTCCGCGATCTGCGCAGCCAGGTCCGCGGCGAGAAGGTGATCCTGCGGCAGTACCCCACCGAGTCCGCCGTGCCCGTTCCGTACGACCTGCGGGACGATCTGCGCCGGATCAGCCGGATGGACGTCCAGGTGATCAACGGCCGGGGCACGGTCTACGACGCGGGCAAGCCCCCGCTGCCGGTGGTCGACGACGACCGGATGGCCGCCGCCTCCCGCACCCCGGGCACCGTCGTACGGCGCGAGATCGACATCGGCGGGGAGCAGTACCGCATGGCCACGGTGGCCGTGGGCGACGCCACCGGCGCGGTCCAGGTGGCCCAGCAGATCAGCGACACCGAGGACCTGCTGCAAGAGCTCCAGAAGCGCACCGCGCTGTTCGTGATCGCCGTCATCATGGCCGCCGGGCTGGCCGGCTGGTGGCTGGCCGGGCGGATCACCCGGCGGCTGGTGCGGCTGACCCGGGTCGCCGAGAGCGTGGCGGCCACCGGCCGGATGGAGGTGGCGGTGCCGGTCGCCGGGGACGACGAGGTGGGCCGCCTCGGGCGGGCCTTCGACGGCATGCTCGGACAGCTCGCGCGCTCCAAGGACGACCAGCGGCGGCTGGTCCAGGACGCCGGGCACGAGCTGCGCACCCCGCTCACCTCGCTGCGCACCAACATCTCCCTGCTGCGCCGCTTCGAGGAGCTGCCGGGGCCCGCGCGCGAGGACCTGCTGGCGGATCTGGCGGGGGAGACCCGGGAGCTGACCGATCTCGTCAACGAGCTGGTGGACCTGGCGGCCGGGCAGCGGGACGACGAACCCCGTACCGAGGTCTCGCTGGAGGATGTGGCCACCACCGCCGTGACCCTCGCCCGGCGCCGGACCGGCCGGGAGATCACCGTACGGGCCGTGGGCGACACCCGGCTGACGGGCCACCCGGCCACCCTGCAGCGCGCGGTCTCCAATCTGGTGGAGAACGCCGCCAAGTTCGACCAGGGCGGTACCGAGCCCGTCGAGGTGGTGATCAGCGGCCGCCGGGTGGAGGTCCTCGACCGGGGCCCGGGCATCGCCGAGGAGGACCGCGAGCGGGTCTTCGACCGCTTCTACCGCGCGCCCGGCGCCCGCAGCCTGCCCGGTTCGGGGCTGGGCCTGGCCATCGTGCGCGAGGTCGCCCTCGCACACGGCGGCACCGTCTTCGCCCGGCCGCGCCCGGGCGGGGGCGCGATACTGGGCTTCACGGTCGGCGACGGCACCGGGGCATCGTGACACCGCGCCGCGAAGCCCCCGGCCATCCCGCGTGCCGATGCTACGGGGTGGTCCGCCGCAGGCGCCAAGACCCGCCGGACACTTCCTAGGGCTTGCGGGCCACTCCCGCCCACATGTTGATGTCCGCGCTGCGGATGTCCTCCGGACGGTCCTCGGGGTCCGGATTCCAGTGGTGGGGCTCCGACACACCCGGGTCGACCAGCTCCAGACCGTCGAAGAAGGCCCCGACCTCGCTCCGGGAGCGGGTGGTGAAGGAGATCCCGCTCTCCTTGTAGACCTGGATGACGTTCCGCCAGGTCTCCTCGGAGAAGTCGTGCGTGGAGTGGGTCAGCATCAGATAGCTGCCCGGGACCAGCGGCGCCATCAGCTCGCGGATGATCTCGTACGGCTTGTCCTCCTCCGGAATGAAGTGGAAGAGGGCGTTCACGGAGACCGCCACCGGCTGGTCCAGGTCCAGCGTCTCATGCAGCTCGGGGGCGCTCATGATCCGCTGGGGATCGCGCACATCCGACTGCACATAGGCCGTACGGCCCTCGGGGGTGCCGACGAGCAGCGCCTGGGCGTAGGCCAGCACGATGGGGTCGTAGTCGGTGTAGACCACCCGGGCCTCCGGGACGACGGCCTGCGCCACCTGGTGGAGGTTGGGCTCGGTGGGTATGCCGGTGCCTATGTCGAGGAACTGCCGGACCCCGGCCTCCCGGGCCAGCCAGCGGGTGGCGCGGTGGATGAAGGCCCGGTTGACGGTGGCGTTGAGCCGGACGGTGGGATAGACCTCCAGCACCCGCCCGGCGGCCTCCGCGTCGACCTCGTAGTGGTCCTTGCCGTTGAGGTAGAAGTCGTACATCCGAGCCGGGTGCGGCTTGGTGGTGTCGATCTGGTCGGGGGCGAGTCCGTAGTCGGTCACGCGGCCCTCCGTTCCGGTGCGGTACCCGCCGAGGTGGTCAGGTTTTCTGGACGTGTGAGCAGGAAGTCCGCGGCGCCGGCCTTGGCGCCCTGGATGAACTTCTCGATTTCGTGGTGGGTGTAGATCAGGGCGGGGCCGTCCGGATCGGTCGACTGACGCAGGGCCACCCGCCCGTCGTTCAGCCGCAAGACCTCCACGCACGCACCGCCGTTGGGGCCGCTCCAGGGCTTGGCCCAGCCCTCGGTTCCCAGATGTTTGGCGGGCATGCCGTTGTACACATGTACCTGATCCACAGTCAGAGCTCCTTGCGAATCCCACGGAGAAAGTTCTCCGTCCGCCGCGCCGGTGTGGCCTGGGTGCCCATGCGGTCCAGGGCCTCCAGATAGGCGACCACATCGGAACGTTGGTCGAGATAGCCGGCGCCGGTCAGGCCCTCGGCATAGACGATGTCCGGCAGTTCCGGGATCTGGAACCGGAAGAGCTGGAAGGGTCCGCCCATGCCCGGGTGAGGGCCGGCGGAGAACGGCACCACCTGAAGGGTGATGTTCGGTCTTTGCACCGCCTCGATCAGACGGTCGACCTGGGCGCGCATCACCGCGGGACCGCCGATGGACAGACGGAGCACCGTCTCGTCCATCACGACCCACAGATGGGGTGCGTCCGGGCGGGTGAGCAGCTCCTGGCGCTCCATCCGCAGCGCCACACGGCGCTCGAGCTCCCGGTCGGACCCGTGCGGGAAGCCGATGGAGAGCAGCGCGCGGGCGTAGTCCTCGGTCTGCAGCAGCCCGGGTATGAAGTGCGGCTCATAGGCGCGGATCCGGCTGGCCGCGCCCTCGAGGCTCACATAGAGGCTGAACCAGTCCGGCAGCACATCGCGGAACCGGTGCCACCAGCCGGGCCGGTTGGCCTCCTCGGCGAGTGCGAGGAAGGCGTCGATCTCCTGCTGCTCGGCGCCGTAGGTCTGCAGCAGCTTCTCGACGTAGGGGAGTTTCAGGCCGACTTCGGCCTTCTCCATCCTGCGCACCGTGGTCTGGTTGACGTGCAGCGCCCTGGCAGCCTGGTCGTAACTGACGCCGGCTTTTTCGCGAAGGTCCCGCAGCCGCATGCCGAGGACCATCTGCCCGACGGTCGGGGCAGACCGCGCTTCACCCACGTCGTACCTCCTGGGACGGTCTTGTCAGGATCAGTGTGCCATGAGCGAGGTGAGGGCAACAGAGTGCGCTAGCTATTCTGCATTTTGCAGATCGCGCCTTGCCAACTGATGCTCGCAGCAACGATAGTGACGGGTGTGACCGGTCCAACGTGACTGCTGTGTCGCGCACTTGCGGCATTCACGTACGGCATTCACGCCCCCACAGGTAGGACGGACGGAAGGCACATGGCCGTGGCATTGCGTCAGCGCTCGACGATGGCCCACCACCCGAGCTCCGGGAGCGTTGACTCCGCCCTCCGTCAGGAGAGGTTCCAGCTGCCCGCCAGAGGCGCCTCGGTCGCGGTCGCCCGGCACCGGGTGCGGTCCCGGGCGCCGGAGTGGGGCTTTGCGGAGGATCTCTGCGAGGCCGCCGAACTGGTGATGTCCGAGCTGTTCACCAATGCCCTGGTGCACACCGGGAGCGAGCAGATCCTCTGTGTACTGCGCGCCCATGAGCGGCGCATGCTCTATGTGGAGGTCGCCGACCAGGGCGGCGGACCGGCCGTCCCCACGCCGCGGGAGGCCGGTCTGGAGGACGAGTGCGGACGCGGACTCGCGCTGGTCCGCGCCCTGGCCGACGCGTGGGGGGACCGGCCGGGCGTGAACGGCGGACGGGTGGTCTGGGCGCAGATGAGCGTGACCGCCGGCCGCTGACGCCGGGACCGGCCCCTCAGCCCGTCACACCGCCGTCGTCCGCTGCTTCCCCGGGGCGGCCGGGTCGTCGGCGCGGCCCCGGGAGAGGGCGGCGTCGCGGGTCTCCCGCATGGTGAGGTAGACGACGAGCGAGACCGCGGCACACGCCGAGACGTACCAGTAGTACCCGGACTCCACACCGCCCTTCTTGAACCACAGCGCCACATACTCGGCCGTGCCGCCGAACAGTGCGTTGGCCAGCGCGTACGGCAGGGCCACCCCGAGCGCCCGGACGTGGGTGGGGAACAGCTCGGCCTTCACCACGGCGTTGATCGAGGTGTAGCCGGTGACGATGACCAGCGCCGCGAGCGAGAGCAGCAGCGCCCCGGCGAAACTGTCGGCGTGCGAGAGCGCGGTCATGATCGGGACGGTGCAGAGCATCGAGCCGATGCCGAAGGTGATCAGCAGCGGACGGCGCCCGATCCGGTCCGAGAGCGATCCGGCCAGCGGCTGCAACAGCATGAACAGGAACAGGGCACAGAAGCTCACCAGCGAGGCGTCGGACTTGCTCATCCCGGCCGTGTTCGACAGGTACTTGGTGAGATAGGTGGTGTACGTGTAGTACGCGACCGTGCCGCCCATGGTCAGCGCGATGACCAGTGCCGCCTCCTTGCGGTGGCGCAGCAGCTCGGCGATCGTCCCCCGCTCGTCCTGGTGGGCGTCCTCCTCGGTATAGACCTCGGTCTCCAGCAGATTGCGCCGGAGCCAGAAGACCACGGCCGCGGCCGCGGCGCCGACGACGAACGGAATGCGCCAGCCGTAGGAGTGCAGCGCGTCATCGGACATGGTGTGCTGCAGCAGGATCTGCAGACCGAGACCGATGAGCTGACCCATCGTCATCGACACGTACTGGAAGCTGGAGACGAAGCCGCGGCCGCCGGGCCGGGACGCCTCGGTGAGATAGGTGGCGCTGGCCGCGTACTCACCGCCCACCGACAGGCCCTGCAGCAGCCGCGCCACCAGCAGCACGACCGCGCCGAAGTAGCCGACCTGGTCATAGGTCGGGGCGATGGCGATGAGCAGCGCGCTGGCCGACATCAGCGTCACCGTCAGGGTGAGCGCCGCCTTGCGGCCGCGCCGGTCGGCGAACCGGCCCAGCAGCCAGCCGCCGACGGGACGCATGAAGAAGCCCACCGCGAAGATCCCGGCGGTGTTGAGGAGCTGCGCCGTGTCGTTGCCCTTGGGGAAGAAGGCTCCGGCGAAGTAGGTGGCGAAACTGGCGTAGACGAACCAGTCGTACCACTCGACGAGATTTCCGATCGAGCCGCCGAACACGGCTCGCCAGGGAGTGCGTGGTTGGCTCCGGGGAGCGCTGTCGGTCACGGGGCCTCCAAGTGAGCGGGGTGATCTCCACACCCCTACCCCGCGGAGGGCCGGTTGGAAAAGAGTTTCCGCGGTGGGGTCGCGACCCCGGCGGAGCCGCCGCCCCGGCCGGACGGCGTACGGCCCGTCGCCGGACGGCATACGGCCTGCCCAACCGGCCCGGAGGTCAGCCCTGCCCCGCCTCCTCCAGCGCCGCCATCCATCGCTTGCCCCACGCGCCCAGCGGGCCCAGCGCCGTGTTCAGCTCGTCGCCCAGCTCGGTCAGCGAATACTCCACCTTCGGCGGCTTCACGTCGTAGATCTCCCGGTGGACGATTCCGTCCGCCTCCAACTCCCTCAGCTGCTGCGTCAGCACCTTCTCGGTCACGCCCGGAACCAGCCGCCGCAACTCCCCGAAACGGCACCGCTGGTGATTGAGCGCCCAGATGATCAGGACTTTCCACTTCCCGTCGATCACGTCCACGGCCGCGTCCAGACCGCAGACATAAGGCTTCTCTCCCACTGGCCCCGCCCGCCCCCACTGACCCGAAGGTAAGTACGCACTATTTAGTGCGTACTTGCCCACACTACCGCCGGGGAACGAGCCTGTGATCGGCGCGCCCGACCCCTACGACCAAGCCGTATCGAAACCCCTGGAGCAACCGAAATGAGCGAAACCCCCGTGACGGTGCTGGGCCTCGGCGACATGGGCACCGCCCTGGCCCGCGCCCTTCTGCGGGCCGGGCACCGGACGACGGTGTGGAACCGTACGGCCGTCAAGGCCGAGGCGCTCGCCGCCGAGGGCGCGCCGACCGCCGCCACGGCCGGTGAGGCCGTCGCCGCGAGCCCCCTGGTGGTGGTCTGCCTGCTCGACTACGACTCCGTACGGCAGGTGCTGGCCCCCCTCGGGGACGCCCTGTCCGGCAAGGCCGTCGTCAACCTCACCAACGGCACTCCGCGGCAGGCCCGTGAGCTGGCCGCGTGGGCGGCCGGACACGGTGCCCAGTACCTCGACGGCGGCATCATGGCCGTCCCGCCGATGATCGCGACACCCGCCGCCTTCCTCCTCTACAGCGGCTCGCCCGCCGCCTTCGCGGACCACCGGCCCGTGCTGGACGTCTTCGGCGAGAGCCACCACCTCGGCGAGGACCCCGGCCGTGCCCCGCTGTACGACATCGCCCTGCTCAGCGCGATGTACGGGATGTTCTCCGGCGTGCTGCACGCCTACGCCCTCGTACGGTCGGACGGTGTGGCGGCGGCCGATGTCGCCCCGCTGATGGGGCGCTGGCTGACCGCCATGTCCGGGGCGGTGGACGGCTACGCGCGGCAGATCGACTCCGGTGACCACGCCACCGGGGTGGTCTCCAACCTGGCCATGCAGTCGGCCGCGTATGCCAACTTCACCGGTTCCGCACGGGACCAGGGCATCAGCCCCGAACTCATCGCCCCGATCGGCCACCTCATGGCCCGCCGGGTCGCCGACGGCCATGGCCACGAGGGCCTCTCGGGGCTGGTGGAGCTGCTGAATTCCGGTGCGGTTCGGGTGCGCCCCGAAGGGGCGCGGGGAACTGCGCGACCAGCCACGACGGTGCCGCAGCCGACCGACGACGCGTCGTGACACTTCCAGCGGAGCGCTCAGGCGTGGTGCTGAAGGACCGCCTCGCCACAGTCGGGTAGACGCGGGTCAGGCAGACGCGGGTGCGACAGGTGGGGGTCGGGCTCCTCGTCGCCGGTGGGCTGGCGGGGAATCGGGTGCGGGAGACGGAGCGAGGGGCCGGGCTCGGCGGGCACGTCGGGGCCGGCCGGCACCTCGTGCGGGCCGGGTCCGCCGGGCTCCTCGGGAACCTCCGGCCCGCCGGCTCCGCCGGCGGTGCCGCGCCCGTCGTGTCGGGGGGCGTCCGGCTCCTCGATGGCCGCGGCCTCGGCGTCCTTGGCAGCCGCTTCCGCTTCGGCCTCCGCCTCGGCGTTGTGCACCGTCAGCATCACCAGACCGGTGCTCGCGACGAGGGCCGCCACCAGCGCGAGCAGCGTGCCGGGCGCGCCGTGCCGGAAGTGCTCGCCCAGCGCGGCGAGGCCGACGGCGGTGGCGACCACGGGGTTGACCACGGTCGCCGTCGCCAGCGGCGAGGCCAGCCCGGCGCCCCGGTACGACGCCTGGGACAGCAGCACCCCGCCCGAGGCCAGCAGCCCGATCGTGACCAGGCCGGGCAGGGCGTCCTCCCACGCGTCCCAGGTCCACTCCACGGCCACGTTCTTGGTGACCACCGACGAGACGCCGAAGGCCGTGCCCGCGGCCGCCGCCAGCAGCACACCGCGGATCCCGGGCGACCGCATCAGACGAGCCGCCCCGGTCAGTACGGCGATGGCGGAGACCGTGATCACGATCAGCCAGAAGCCGTCCCGCTCGGCCAGCGCCTGGGCCCGCGAGGAGCCGGTCAGCGAGAGCAGCCCGGCGAGCCCCACGGTGGCCAGCAGCGCGCCCCGCCAGCCGGCCGCGCCGACCCGGCGGCGGACGAACAGGGCCGCCATCGGCAGGGCGAAGACGATCGTGAGAGCCCCTAGGGGTTGCACCACGCTCAGCGGCCCGTAGGCCAGGGCGATCACATGGAGGACCGCGCCCGCTCCGTTGAGGGTCACCGCGGTCCACCAACTCCCGCGCCGCAGCGGAGCGGACGCGAGGCGCGGCGTCGTGGCCGCGACGTGCTCCTGGAGTATGGCTCCGGCGGCGTAGCAGACCGCCGAGGCCAGGGCCAGCAGCACAGACAGCGCGAGGGAGGTCACGTCGCGGCCCCCTGGGCCGACCGGTCTTCGTCCATGCCCTCATCCTTGACGGTGAGGTGTGCCCCCGTCGTCGTCCTTGAGCACAGACTTGCGCGTACTACTTGCGTAGTAGGGCCCTCCACCGATGGGGTGCCTTCGCGGCCGCCGTACGGGCCCTTTGGAGCAGCTCGTTCTGCGGCTCGGCGGGGCGGTAGACGGTGAGCGCCCCCGGCCACTTGTCGATGAGCAGCTTCTCCGCGGGGTCGGCGGCCACCTCTCCGTCGTAGGCACGGCTGTCCACGTCGTGGAGGCCCGACAGGCGCAGTTGGCGCATGCGCCGCGTCGTATAGACGTGTGACCGCCCGAGCGTGCCGGTGAGCGCCGCGATCAGCAGCCGGGTGCGGGCCAGCCGCTCCTCGCCGTCGATCGCCCGCACATCGAGCAGCCCGTCGTCGAGCTGCTGACGGTAGGCGGGCGCGAAACCCTCCGGGGAGTAGACGCCGTTGCCGGCGAACAGCATCCACAGCCGCCGCGGCCGCCCGTTGACCTCGACCTCCATGGGGCTCGCGGTGCGCAGCACCCGGGTGAGCGCGACGGCGGCCGCGGGCCACTTGCCGAGCCGGCCCTGGAGGCTCTCCCGGATCCGCACCAGCTCCGGGTAGAAGCCGAGGGTGAAGGTGTTGACGAAGTGGCTGGTCTCGCCGCCTCCGGCGAGGGGCGTGGCGCGGCCGAGGTCCACGGCCACCGCGTCGCCCTCGGTCACGGCGTGCGCGGTGTCCTCGAAGGCCGGTACGCCGAGGTCCAGCGCGAAGTGGTCGAGGGTGCCGCCGGGGAACACGGCGAGCGGCAGCCCGCGTTCGGCCGCGATCGTGGCGGCCGCGTTGACGCTGCCGTCCCCGCCGCAGATGCCCAGCGCCCCGGCCCGCTCGGCGGCGCGCTGGGCGGCCCGCCGGAGCAGGCCCATGAAGTCGTCGTCGGGCCCGCACTCCACGATGTCCGCGGCGGGCAGCAGCACCCGCAGCTGCTCGGCGACCGTGAACCCGCCGGTGGGGGTTCCGGTACCGGCCCGCTGGTTGACCATGACCACCAGACCGTCGCCCTTGGGCAGGGCGGGCGCCGAGATCCGCGGCCGGGCCTGCGCCGGGACCTGGGGGCGCGGCGGCCAGTAGCGGCAGGTCAGCGCGGCGGCCCCGGCGCCGAGGGCGATACCGGCCAGCACATCGCTGGGGTAGTGGACGCCCACGTACACCCGGGAGGCGGCGACGGCGGCGGCGAGCGGGGCGACCAGCAGGCCGTACCGCGGGGACTCCAGGGCCACCCCGGTGGCGAAGGCGGCGGCGGAGGCCGAGTGCCCGGAGGGGAAAGAGCTGGTCCACGGCTGCCGGCGCAGCCGGCGCACCAGGGGCACCGCGTCCAGGACCGGACGCTTGCGTTCCACGGTCCACTTGACCACGACGTTCGACACGAGCGAGGCGGCGGCGAGCGAGCCCACCCCGCGCAGCGCGGCCCGCCGCGCGGTGCGGCCGCCGACCGTGGCGAGCACTCCGGCCGTGCCGAACCACAGCCGGCCGTGGTCGGCGGCCCGGCTGAGCCGGGGCAGCAGCGGATGGGCACCGCGGAGCCGGCTGTCCGCGACCCGCGCGAACAGCCGGCGGTCGAAGTCACTGATGCGTCTCATATCTGATGGGTATCCCGGAACGGCGGTCGCACGCGTCCTTCGAGCCCCTCGGCGGCCGGAGCGCACGGCGGGGCGCCGGAGACGGAATACGAAAGGCCGGGGAATTTCCGTGCCGAGCTCTTCAATTCGCCATGTTCGCACGGCTATTGTGAGGCGCTGGGGATTTCCCGACGAGTCGATCCGGGGGAGAATTTATGCCGCAGGTATCGGAAAATGGCACCGACCACGCTCGGACGGCGTTGCTCCACGCCTGCTTCGATGCGCTCAACCGGGGTGCCGTCGAGCCGTGGGTGGCCTGTTTCGCCGAGGACGCGTCCTCCGAGGACATGCCGCTCGGCACCGTGTGGAAGGGGCGTGACCAGTTGGAAGCGGGGTTTCGGCAGTGGGTCGCCGCGATCCCGGACACCCATATGGAGGTGGCGGGGATCTTCGCCCACGACCACTTCGCGGCGGCGCGCTGGACCCTGTCCGGCACACTCAAGGGTCCGCTGGACGGAATTCCTCCGGAACTCGCCGCGGCGGCGGAGGGAAAACGCTTTTCGGTGCGCGGGGCGACTCTCTATGAATTCTCGGCGGACGGCCTGATCCAGCGGGAGAGCCTTTACTGGAACCTGGCCGATGCTCTTTCCCAGTTCGGCCTGCTGTGAATGTATGAACGCGGACGATTCGAACGCGGACCGCTGTTGCGCCACGGCCGCTCGTGAACGCGGATCGCCGCGGAACGCGGCCCGGGGAGGGCGGGCTTCAGCGGCGGAAGGCGGAGGAGAGCGTACGGTCGAGGACATCGGGGGCGGACGCCGCCTTGAGGCGTCGGCCCTCGACCTCGGCCGCCGCCGAGTGCAGCAGGCTGTAGAAGGTGGTCACCAGCCAGGACAGCGGGAGATCGGTGCGGAAGACGCCCTCCTGCTGTCCGCGCGCCACCAGCCGCTCGACGCGCGCGAGGACCTTCTCGTGGTGCTTGCGGCGCCGGGCCGGGGTGATGACCCCCTCCGACGCGGTGAGCAGGAAGGCATGCCGGTCCAGAATCCGCCAGCAGGAGCGGACCAGCCGGGAGAACGCCTCGTCCGCGGGCCCCTCGTCGAGGTGCTGGGCCTGCAGTGCGGCGTCCGCCTGGTCGAGGGAGTGCGCCAGCACCGCGTCCAACAGGGCCTCGCGGGAGGGGAAGTGGGCGTACAGCGTGACCCGGCTGACCTTCGCCGCCTTGGCCACCGCCGTCATACTCACCCCGGGGTCCTGGCGGAAGCAGTCGAGTCCGGCGGTGACGATCGCGGTGATGCTGCGCTCGGCATCGGCGCGGCGCCGGGGCTCGGCGCGGTCGGTGGCCGGGGTGCGGCGGGCTCGTGAGGGCGTGGCCATGAGGGGAGCGTATGCCACCTGCTTCACCCATGCGGTATCCGGAGCCGACGCGGCGCGCGCCACCGGCCGGGGGGCCGGTGGCGCACCGGGCGCCGTGCGACGGCTGCGGGGGTCAGCGCCGGACACGGGACTGTGGCTCCTCGGCCGCGGTGTCCCCGGCGGGCTCCCGCCCGGCCCCGGGGGACCGCTGGACGCTGCCGCGCGGGAAGAACACCAGCGCCACGACGATGCCGACGGCGGCCACCGCCGCTCCGGTGAACATGGACGGCCCCATACCGGACACATACGCCGAGCGGGCCGCGGAGGCGAGGGCTCCGCCCGCCCGGACGGGCAGCTCCGCCGCGACGGCGAGGGCGGCCCCCACCGAGTCGTCCGCGTGGTGCATCACCGCGGGTGGCAGCCGTACCCCGTCCGCCGCCACACCGTCCCGGAGCTCGGCGCGGTAGGTGCTCGACAGCAGGCTGCCGAGGACGGCGACCCCGAGGGCGGCCCCGAGCTGGACGGCGGCGCTGTTGGTGGCCGACCCGACGCCCAGGTCGTCCTCGGGGAGCGAGCCGACGATGGCGTCGCTGGTGGGGCCGATGATGAACCCGGCGCCGAAGCCGAGGAAGAGCATGGCGGCCAGCAGCCGCCCGTAGCCGTCCCCGTCCTCGGTCGTCGCGAGCAGGATCAGGGAGACGGCGGCGAAGGTGAGGCCCATCGCGGCCAGCCAGCGGGTGCCCAGCCGCCCGCCGAGGAACGAGGCGAGCGGGGCGGCGATCAGGATGACCAGGGCGGTGGGGGCGATCCGCAGTCCGGTCTCACTCGCGTCGTAACCGAGGACGAACTGTAGATACTGGACGAGCACGAAGAGCGCTCCGAGCAGGGAGAACAGTCCGAGCAGCACCAGGACATTGCCGACGGCCAGGCGGCGGTGGGCGAAGATGGCAAGCGGCAGCATGGGTTCGCGCGCGGTGCGCTCCCGGGCGAGGAACGCCGACAGCAGCACGGCGGCCACCGCGAAGCCGGCCAGGACGGGGACGGACGACCACCCCTTGACGGGTCCTTCGATGATCGCCCACAGCAGTGTGCCGATGCCCAGCACGGACAACAGCGCCCCGGCGAGGTCGAGGGCGCGGGTGGTCGCGGCGCGCGGATTCGGCACGATCTTGAGCGCGATGAGCAGGGCGAGGCCACCGATCGGCACATTGATCAGGAAGATCGAGCCCCACCAGAACCGGCCCAGCATCCAGCCGCCGACGAGCGGGCCGATGGCCAGCCCCACGCCGATCATGGCGGACCACAGTCCGATGGCCTTCATCCGCTCGGCGGGGTCGGCGAAGACGCTGCCGATGATGGAGAGCGTGGCGGGCATGATGAGGGCTTCCCCGACGCCCATCACACCCCGGGCGGCCATCAGGCTCGTGGTGCTGTCGGCGTAGGCGGCGGTGGCGGAGGCGCCGGAGAAGAGCACCAGACCGGACAGGAAGACGAGCTTGCGGCCGAACCGGTCGGCGAGGCTGCCCGCGAAGAGCATCAGTCCTGCCGCCATCAGACTGTAGATGTCCACCAGCCACTGCAGTTCGCTGGTGGACGCGCCGAGCTCGCTCACCAGGGTGGGCAGGGCCACGTTCAGCACGGTGACGTCCAGCCCGACGATCAGCAGGCTCAGGCACAGCACCGCCAGGATCAGCCAGCGCAGTGGGTGCCCCGCCGCGTCGGACGGCGCCGCGCCGGCGGCGGGCGGGGGTGGGGAGGACGACGACGGCACGACGGACCACTCCTTAAGTTGAACAGTGGTGTTAGATTTTCAGGGTAGCCCGAAGCCTCGGTCAAGTCGAACAGGGCTGTTAGGAATAAAAGGCGGACCTGTCCGGTCGGTCCCCCGGCACGGCCGCGGGCACCAGCGACCGGGACACGCTGCGCAGCTTCTCGCAG
Organism: Streptomyces yongxingensis; assembly: GCF_055597465.1. Classification (NCBI taxonomy): domain Bacteria; kingdom Bacillati; phylum Actinomycetota; class Actinomycetes; order Kitasatosporales; family Streptomycetaceae; genus Streptomyces; species Streptomyces yongxingensis. The sequence goes on along the minus strand of NZ_CM145717.1, from coordinate 1,771,648 downwards.
GTCTCCTCGAACTCCCGCTCGGGCCGCGACTGCGCCACCACTCCGGCCCCCGCTCGCAGCCAGGTGCGGCCACGGCTGCGGAAGACCGTGCGCAGCACCAGCGCCGCGTCCATGGCCCCCTCGCTGTCGACGGTGAGCACCGCGCCGCTGTACAGGCCGCGCGGCTCCCGCTCCAGACGGCGGATCGCCCGGTACGCGGCCGCCTTCGGCACACCGGAGGCGGTCACGGCGGGGAAGACGGCGGCGAGCGCGGACCACGGACCGCCGGCGTCGCCGCGCAGCAGCCCGGTCACCCGGGAGGCGATGTGCTGGACGCTGCCGCGCTCCTTGACCGCCATGAACTCCTCGGCGCGCACCGAGCCGTCCTGGCAGACGGCCGTCATCTCCTCCCACGCGACCTGGACCGATATCGCGTGCTCATAGATCTCCTTCGCGTCGGTGAGCAGTTCGGCGCGGCGCTCGGCGTCGACGGCCGGATCGCCGGTGAGCGCCCGGGTGCCGGCCAGCGGCTGAGTGGACACCCGTCCGTCGGGGGTCACCTCCACGACGGTCTCCGGGCTGAAGCCCGCGGCCTCGATGCCCCCCAGCCGCAGCAGGAAGGAGCGCGCGGGGGAGTTGACGGCGCGTCCGGCGAGGTAGGTCGCCGCCAGGTCCACATCCAGGGGGACCGGGACGGTGCGCGAGAGGATCACCTTCTGCAGCCGACCGTCGCGGATGGCGGAGACGGCCCGTGCGATGGCGTCGTGATAGGCGCCGGGGGCGGTGTCGCCGAGGTCGAGCGCGAGCGCCGCCGGCGCCCCGTTCCCGGACGGCTCCGGGAACCCGGCCGGATCGGGCCCCGCGAGCGCGCCGCGGACGGTGTCCGCGTCCTCGGCGCCGGTACATCGCACCTCGGCACCGTCCCGGGAGAAACACACCTCGACCGCCGGGACGACAAGGTGCAGCAGCGGCTCATCGGCCGCCGCGGCGAGAGCCTCCTGTGGTGCGTCCGCCTCCCCGCCGAGCGCGTACGACAGCTCGAACGCGGCCCAGCCGTAGGCGCGCCAGCGGTCGAAGGGCAGGGCGGCGAGCAGTCGGGAAACGGCCGTGAGCGGCTCTGTGTCCCAGTGCTCGTGGAACAGCGTGTCCCCGTGGCGGAGTGTCACCCGGGAGCGGTCCACGGACAGCGTCGCCCGCGAACCGCCCGCGTACCACCAGGTGTTGTCGCGTTCGTAGACCACGTACTGGTCGTGGAGACCGGACCGGGCGAGCCGCGCCGCGGCGTGTGCGGGGCTTCCGGAGTAGGGGACGAGGCGCGCGGAGCGCGGGAGGCGGGGCCGGACGGCGTTCATGCGATCTCCTTCTGGGCGGGTCGTCGTCGGGATCGTCGGCGGGGTCAGGCGGGCGATGATGGGGCGGCGTCCGCCACGAGCCGGGCCAGGGCGCGTTTGTCGACCTTGCCGACCCCGGTCAGCGGCAGGGCGTCGACGAGGCGGACCAGATCGGGGTACTTGTACCGGGCGAGACCGCGCCGTTCGAGGAAGGCGGCGAGGCCGGGCTCGCCGACCTCGGAGCGCCCCTCGCGCAGCACCAGGCAGGCGCAGGTGCGCTCGCCGAGGAAACGGTCCGGTACGGGGACCACGGCCGCGTCGAGCACCGCCGGATGGGCGCGCAAATGGCCCTCGACCTCGTCCGCGGACACCTTGTCACCGCCACGGTTGACGAGGTCCTTGCTGCGCCCTTCCACGACGAGTGCGCCGTCGGGCAGCAGCCGTACCAGATCCCCGGTGCGGTAGAAGCCGTCCGCGGTGAAGGCCGTGCGGTTGTGCTCGGGCGCGCGGTAGTAGCCGCGCAGGGTGTACGGGCCGCGGGTGAGCAGTTCGCCGACCTCCCCCGGTGGCAGGTCGTGGCCGTCCGGGCCGACGACCCGGATCTCGTCGTCCGGGCAGAGCGGGCGGCCCTGGGTGGTCGCGATGTGCTCCTCGTCGTCACCGGGCCGGGTCATGCTCAGCAGCCCCTCGGCCATGCCGAACACCTGCTGCGGCGCACAGCCGAGCACCGGGCGGATGCGCCGGGCCACCTCCGGGGCGAGCCGGGCCCCGCCCACCTGGAGCAGCCTCAGGCTGCCGAGGTCGGCCGGGGTCCAGTCGACGGCCTGCAGCCACAGGGCGGCCAGCGGTGGCACGACGGCCGTGATGGTCACCCGGTGCCGCTCGATCAGCGGGAAGACGGTCTCCGGGCTGGGGGAGGGACTGAGCACCACGGTGCCTCCCGCCGCGAGGGTGCCGAGGGCGCCCGGACAGGCGAGAGCGAAGTTGTGGGCCACGGGGAGCGCGGCCAGATACACGCTGTCGCGTCCGAGTCCGCAGACCTCCGCGCTCGCCCGCACGTTGTAGGCGTAGTCGTCATGGGTCCGCGGGATGAGCTTGGGCAGTCCCGTGGTGCCGCCGGAGACCAGCAGCAGCGCGGGGCCGGCCGGGTCCGGCGCGGGAAACGGAGCGGCGGGGGACGCCCCGGCCCCGGCCCTCTCGACCTCGGCGAGTGCGGTATAGGGGCCGGGGGAGCCCGCGACCAGTACATGGCGCAAGGCGGGCGCCTCGGCCCGAACCTCCCGGGCCAGCGACCGGTAGTCGAAGCCGGTGCCCGTCGCGGTGCCGGTGCCGGGGGCGGTGCCCGGGTCGGGGTCGGTGTCCGGGATGACGTAGGCGACGGCACCGGTGTGCCGGCACAGGTGCACGGCCTCGCTCCGGCGGTAGGCGGGCAGGCCCAGCACCGGCACCGCGCCGATGCGCAGCGTGGCGAAGAGCAGGACGAAGAACTCCGGGGTGTTGGGCAGTTGGACCAGGATCCGGTCGCCGGTCCGGATGCCGATGCCCGCCAGGCCCGCGGCCAGATGCTCGGCGCGGCGGTCCAGCTCCGCGTAGGTCAGTCGCCGTTCGCCCGCCACCACGGCGGTGGCCTGCGGATCCGTACGGGCGTGCTCGGGCAGGAAGGCGCCCAGCGCCCGCCCCTCCCAATATCCGGCACGGCGATACCGCTCGGCGAACTCTTCGGGCCATCCAGCCAGGTCCACGGGAAATCGCACTCCTCGCGCACAAGGAAATCTGAGGGGTATTTGCGAACGCTTCAACAGGATTGACGACGCTGTAAAGGCTGACATATTCGACGCGTATTGTGTCAATAACGGAATGGTTAACTTCCGATAAATCAATGGCAACATTCGCTCGGGAGTTGGGGCGCTATATCCGTATTCAGTGGCGTTACTGGGACATGGGTCGGGCGGGTATTGGCCTTTCGGTTACCTCTCTTTGTTTCGGTGATGCGGTGTCGTAGGTTGGCGAAGCGTTCAAATCTCCGGATGGCCCCACTCGATGCCGCGGATAAATCGGGTGGGGCGGAATTTCGAAATGGCTTCGAAAGGAACTGCCATGACGCAGGACGCCCCGTCCGTCGACCACCGGGTGCGCGAAGCGGTGGCCGACGTTCTCGGTCTGCCGCCCGCCTCCCTCGCCGCCGGGGACAACCTGATCAGCCGCGGTCTGGACTCGATCCGCACCATGGCCCTGGTAGGACGCTGGCGGGCGGCCGGCGCGGAGGTGGACTTCGCCGCGCTGGCCCGCCGCCCCACCCTGGCCGCCTGGTCCAAGCTGCTCTCCGGGCAGCTCACAGCGGCCCCCGGGGACCGATGTACCACCCGGCGCCCGGCGCCCCGCGCCACCGTGGCCGAGGACGACGAGCCGTTCCCCCTCACCTCCGTGCAGCAGGCGTACTGGATCGGACGCCAGGACGGCCGGCCGCTGGGTGGCAACGGCTGCCACGCCTACATCGAGTTCGACGGGCGCGATGTGGACCCCGGGCGGCTCGAGGCCGCCGTCCGGGAACTGATCGTCCACCACGACATGCTCAGGGCCGTCTTTTTGGACGACGGCACCCAGCGGGTCCAGCCCGATTCACCGTGGCCCGGACTCACCGTCCTCGACCTCGGCGATCAGGCGCCCGAGCGGGTCGAGGAGGAGCTGCGCAGGGTGCGCGAGACCCTCTCGCACCGCCGCTTCGACGTCGCCGAGGGCCCCCTGTTCGACGTGCGGCTCTCCCGGCTCCCCGGCGGCGCCACCCGCATCCACTTCGACATCGACCTGCTCATCGCCGACGTCCTCAGCGTCCAGATCCTCCTCACCGACCTGGCCCGCGCCTACAACGACCCCGGCACGGTGGCGGACCGGCAGCGCGACTACTCCTTCCGGCGCTATCTCACCGACCTCGACGCCGACCGCGCCGCACGCCGCGACAAGGACCGCGCGTACTGGCGCGCCCGCCTCGAGGACCTGCCCGGCGGCCCTCGGCTTCCCCTCGCCGCCGACCCCGCCGAGGTCGAGGGCGGCCGTTTCACCCGGCGCGTCCACCGGCTCGGCCCCGCCGCGTGGCGGGCCTTCGCCGACCACGCCCGTGCCCACGGCGTGACCCCCGCGGTGGGGCTCGCCGCCGCGTACGCCGCCGTGCTGGGCGCCTGGAGCACCCGGCAGCGATTCGTGCTCAACCTCCCGCTCTTCGACCGCAGGTCGTTCCACCCCGACGCCGATCAGCTCGTCGCCGACTTCACCAATCTGGTGCTGGTCGAGGTCGACACCTCCGACCGGGCCCCCTTCGCACGCCTGGCCGAACGGGTCCAGAACCGGCTGGGCGAGGACGTCGCGCACGCCGGGTACTCCGCCGTCGAGGTGCTCCGCGACCTCGTCCGGGCCCGCCCGGACGAACCGGCCACCGCCCCCATCGTCTTCGCCTGCAACCTCGGCGGCCCGTTCGGCGGTGAGTTCGTCGGCGAGGAGTTCCGCACCACCCTGGGCCGATTCGGCTGGATGCTCTCGCAGACCCCGCAGGTGTGGCTCGACCACCAGGTCTACGAGGACGATGGCGGGCTGCTGCTGGCCTGGGACGCGGTCGACGAACTCTTTCCGGACGGGGTGCTCGACGCGATGTTCGAGGTCTACGGGACGCTGGTGCGGCGGCTCGCCGAGGACGCCGGCGCCTGGGACGGCCCCGTGCCGTCCCTCGTCCCCGGCCGTCAGCTGGAGGTCCACCGCCGCGTCAACGCCACCGCGGCCCCCGAGTCCGGCCGGCTTCTCCATCAGGCCGCCGTCGAGGCCGCCCTGCGGGACCCCGGACGGGAAGCGTTGCGCTGGGAGGAGGGCACCACCCCACGGAGCATGAGCCACGGCGAACTGCTGCGCCGGGCCACCGCCGTGGCCGACGCCCTGCGTGCGGACGGCTGCGCACCCGGCCGGCCCGTCGCCGTGGTCATGGACAAGGGATGGGAACAGATCGCCGCCGTCCTGGGCGTCCTGCTGGCGGGCTGCGCCTATCTGCCCGTCGACACCAACCAGCCCCCGGCACGGCGGGCGACCGTGTTCGAGGACGCCACGGTGCGCCATGTGCTCACCCAGTCCTGGCTGCTGTCCGGCGCATGGCCACCGGGGGTGCGCACCATCGCCGTGGACACCCTTGAGCCCGCGGCGCACCAGGGCCCGCCGCCACAGCCGCCCACCGGCCCCGAGGATCTGGCGTATGTCATCTACACCTCGGGCTCCACCGGCCGCCCCAAGGGCGTGATGATCAGCCACCGCGCCGCCGTGAACACCGTCGAGGACATCAACCGGCGCTATGAGGTGGGGTCCGGCGACCGCGTCCTGGCACTCGCCGCCCTGGGCTTCGATCTGTCCGTCTATGACATCTTCGGGATGCTCGGCGCGGGCGGCACTCTGGTGCTGCCCGCCGCCGCACGCCGCGGCGATCCGTCCCACTGGGCGGATCTGATCCGGCGCCACGAGATCACGCTGTGGAACTCGGTGCCCGCCCAGCTCCAGATGCTCCTGCACTACCTGGACGGCGATCCCTCGCTGCGGCTGCCGACGCTGCGGCTGGCACTGCTGTCGGGCGACTGGATTCCGGTCACCCTGCCCGACGCGGTCCGCGCCCGGGTGCCCGGCCTTCGGCTCATCGGTCTCGGCGGCGCGACCGAGGCCGCCATCTGGTCCATTCACCACCCCATCGAGCAGGTGCCGCCCCACTGGCGGAGCATCCCGTACGGCACCCCGCTCGCCAACCAGACCTTCCATGTGCTCGACGCCGCCATGCGCCCCCGCCCGGACCTCGTCCCCGGTGAGCTGTGGATCGGAGGCACCGGGCTGGCCCTGGGCTATCTCGGCGACCCCGAGCGCACGGCCGAGCGCTTCGTCCGCCACCCCGACACCGGTGAACGGCTCTACCGCACCGGCGATCTGGGCAGGCGGCTGCCCGACGGCGCCATCGAATTCCTCGGCCGCGAGGACTTCCAGGTCAAGGTGCGCGGTCATCGCATCGAACTCGCCGAGATCGAGACGGCGTTGCTCGCCCACCCCCAGGTGGGTGGGGCCGTGGCCACCGTCGTGGGCGAGCGGGCCGCGGACCGGCGCATCGCCGCCGTCGTCACCGGAACACCGGCCGAGCTCGGTGCCCGCTCCAGCTCCACCGCGGTGGAGCTGGAGCGGGCCGGGGCCGCCGCCGGGCGTCGCGTCGTACCACCGGGGCGCCGCGGCGAGCTGGACCGGTCCGGGCGGCTGCTGAGCCAGGCCGCGCTCACCGCGATGGCCGCCGCCCTGCACCGGCTCGGCGCCTTCACCCCCGGCGCCGCACCGCCCACCGCCGAGGAGGTGCTGCGCAGGACCGGCACCGTGCCCCGCCACCAGCGGGTGGTGCGCCGCTGGCTCACCGCGCTGGAAGCGGCGGGCATGGTCACCCGCGAACCCGGCACCGGCCGCCTCCTCGATCCGGCCCCGGCCGATCGAGAAGCACTCGACCGGGCCTGGGCGGCCATCGACGAGCACGAGCGGCACGGCGGCGGACTGTGGCCCGCACCGGTGCTCACCCTCTTCCGCACCAGCATGGAGCGGCTGCCTGAGCTGCTGCGCGGCGACCTCGACCAGGTGCGGCTGCTCTTCCCCGACGGACAGTTGGAGACGGCGCAGGCGGCCTTCGCCGACAACCTGATCGTGCGCTACCTCAACCGCGCCGCCGCGGCCGTCGCCGCTCGGCTCGCCGCCGGCACACCGCCCCACCGCCCGCTGCGGGTGCTGGAGATCGGCGCCGGGGTCGGGGCCACCACCCAGGAGCTGGTGCCCGCGCTGGCCGCCGCCGAACCCGACTACCTCTTCACCGATGTGTCCCGCTTCTTCCTCAACGCCGCCCAGGCGCGCTTCGGCGATCGACCGTGGATGCGCTACGGGCTGTTCGACATCAACGCCGACCACCGCGCGCAGGGATACCGCCCGCAGTCCTTCGACCTCATCGTCGCCGCCAACGTGCTGCACAACGCGCGGCACATCGGGCATACCCTGGACCGGCTGCGCGAACTGCTGACCCCCGGTGGCTGGCTCGTCTTCACCGAACTCACCGCGGACCGCCACGAGCTGATGACCTCGATGGAGTTCCTGGTCCGCCTCGACCAGGGCCAGGCGCACCCCGACGAGGGCGACTTCGAGGACCTGCGCCGGGGCCTCGACCAGACCTTCTTCGACCTCCCGCAGTGGCGGCAACTGCTCACCGCGGCCGGCGCCCAGGCGGTCTTCGCGCTCCCCGGCGACAGCGATGAGGCGCTGTCCGGACTCGGCCAGCACCTGATCGCCGCGACCTTCAAGGGCGACCGTGCGGAGGTCGTCACCGCCGACGTCCTGGACCACCTCGCCGAGCGCCTCCCGGACTACATGATCCCGGCCCACCTCGAAGCGGTCGACACCATCCCGCTCGGCGCCAACGGCAAGGTCGACCGGAAGACCGTGCGCTCCTGGCTCTCCGGCTCCGGCGAGGCCGCCCGGCGCACCGGGGAGGCACCCCGCGACGACCTGGAACGACGGCTCGCCGCCCAGTGGGAGGCCGTGCTGGGCGACGGCCCCGTCGCACGCGACGGCGACTTCTTCGCCCTCGGCGGCGACTCGCTGCTCGCCGCCCAACTCGTCGGCCGGCTCCGGCGGGAGCTGCCGGAGGCGCGGACCGTCCCCTTCGACGCTCTGCTGCGGGATCTGCTGCGCCGGCCCACGGTGGCCGGGATCGCGACCGCCCTGCGCGGAGGCGGGGAGGGGCGATGAGCGACGGCCACACCACCCGGGCCCCGCGGTCGCGGACCGCCTGGCTGCGCATACCGCAGCCGCGCCGCCGGCCCCGGCTGCGCCTGGTGTGCTTTCCGCACGCGGGAGGCGCCGCGCGCTTCTTCTACCCCTGGCTGCGCTCCCTGCCCCCGGACGTCGAACTCGTCGCGGCCCAGTACCCCGGCCGAGACGACCGCATCGACGAATCCCCGGTGGACCGCATGGACGAACTGGCGGAGCCGCTCGCCGAGGCGATGGCCGAGGCCGCGCGGGACGGCGCCGAGGAGGTGCCCACCGTGCTCTTCGGGCACAGCATGGGCGCCGCGGTGGCCTTCGAGACCGCCCGCAGGCTGACCGCACGCGACCCCGGCGCGGTACACGGCCTGTTCGTCTCCGCGCACCCCGCCCCCGCCGACACCCGCCGCGGCGACATCCACCGGCGCGAGGAGGCCGAACTCGTCGCCGAACTGCGCAGACTCGGCGGCACCGACCCCGCCCTCTTCGACGACGCCGCCACCCGCGATCTGCTCCTGCCCGCCGTCCGGGCCGACTTCCGCCTCATCGAGTGCTACCGCTACCGGCCGGGCCCGCCGCTCGACTGCCCGGTCACCGCCGTGGTGGGCACCGAGGACACCGGAGTCACCACACGGCACGCCGAGGGCTGGCGCTCGTACACCACCGGCCCGTTCACCCTGCGCGCCATGCGCGGTGACCACTTCTACCTCATACCGCGCCGCGGCGAACTGGTCGCCTACCTGCTCACCAGCCTCGGCGTGCGCGGAGGATCGGCCCCCGCCGGCGCCTGGCCCTCCACCCCCTGACCCGCCCACTCTCCCAGGAGGTCCGCATATGGCGGCTCCCGCCACGGAGCGCACATCCGGCCACCGGGTGCACTCCGACGTCCTGACCGAGATCCTCACCGAGGTCCCGTACAACAGCGCCGCCCAGTTCCACGCCCACTACGGCGCGGGGCCCGCGCCGGAGAGCTTCGGCACGGCCTGCGCCTGGCAGACCTTCGAGGCCGGCGACCGGGTGGCGAAGCGGACCGGCACCGAAGCGGAGTACCGCGTCGGCGGCCGGCACGTCTGCGCGCTGTACGACGACGGGGAGGCCCTCACCGTCCTCGACCCCTATCTGCTGCACCGCACCCCGCTGCGGCTGGTCCGGTCCGAGGCGGTGGACGGCACCGTACGCGCGGAATCGGACGCCTATCCGCTGCGCCACCGCCCCGACGGGACACCCGCGCCCTCCACCCTGCGGGCCCTGTGGCGGCCCGCCGACGGCACCCTGCGGCTGCGGTACCTGCGCTACAGCCCGCGCCTGGACGAGACCGTCACCCACCGGGCCTACACCATGCGTCCCGGACAGACCGTCACCGAACTCCCCGTCCCCGCACCGCTGGTGCGCCGGCTGCTGCTCCACCCCGAGCAGAACAATCTCTCCCTGCGCGCCGTACACCCCGGGGACGACGAGCTCACCGAGGTCGTTCTGCCCTTCTCCGGGCGGCCGCGCGGCTCCCTCGCCGACCGCACCGCACTGATCGCCCGGGACAACCAGGGCGTCATCAGCGCCTGGGGCAGCGCCGCCTTCGACCGCGAGGCCGAACGGGTGGCCGAGGCCGTGCGCACCGACCCCGGCGAGGTCATCAGCCACCTCCTCGAGGCCGCCGCCCTGTACGACACCCATGCCCCGGCCACCACCGTGGTCCCCCTCTACTCGCTGGAGGACGCATGACCGGCGCACGCCCGCCCGGGGCGCGCTCGTACTTCCTCGCCGGGCTCATGCAAGGCGGCCGCACCGGTGCCGGACTGGCCGACCAGAGCTACCGCGAGCGGCTTCGGACCCTCATCCTCGCCCACCACCCGGACGCCACCGTGCACGATCCGATCGTGCTGATGCGCCAGTGGCTGGGCGCCGAAGAGGACATCATCAGAAAGGCTCACGCGGCCCTCGCCGACACCCCCGAGGTGCACCGCGACCGGCTCGCCCCCGAACTCCTCCCGCTCATCGAGACCTTCCACCGCCTCACCTTCCTGGCCGCCGACAGCGATGTGTGCGTGGCCTGGCTGCCGGGCCACGAGCCGAGCATGGGCACCGCCGCCGAGATGCTCACCGCCCACCGCGCCGGCACCACCGTCGTCGCCATCACCCCCATGCGGCAGAACCTCGCGGTCCTGGCCTGCTCCACCGCGGTGCTGCCCGATCTCGCCTCGTTCGAGCGCTGGCTGGTGGCGGACGAGGACGGCGCGCCGTGAGCGACCCGGACGGAAAGCCCCGCGAGGCGTGCGGAGTCGCCGGGGCCTGGGGAGCGGAGGGCGACGCCGCGCCGCTGGTGCGCGCCCTGCTGACCGCGCTCCAGCACCGCGGTCAGCAGGGCGCGGGCATCGCCGGCTGCCGGGACGGACGGATCGTACGGCGCGCGGGGGCCGGCCGTGTCGCGGATGTCTTCCCCGATCCCCACGGGCTGCCCGCGGGGCCCGGAGCCGTGGGCCACGTCCGCTACGCCACCTCCGGCACCGGAGCGGACGACGCCACGCTCGCCCAGCCCGTCGTAGTGGGACCTTCCGGCCGCGGCGCCCTCGCCGTCGCGCACAACGGCACGCTCATCGGCATCGAGGAGACCGCCCGCGCCCACGAGGTCGTGGCCGAGCCCGGTGAGCAGGACACCGCGCTGCTCGCCCGGATGCTGCACACGACGATGACCCGGCGCGCCCTCACCCTGGCCGCTGCCCTGCACACGGTGCTGCCCGCCGTCACCGGCGCGTACTCGCTCGTCCTCAGCGACGGCCACCGGCTGTACGGCGTGCGCGATCCGCATGCCTTCCGGCCGCTGTGCCTGGGCCGGCGGGGCGGCACCTGGCTGCTGGCCTCGGAGTCCGCCGCGCTCACCGCCGTGGGGGCACGGCTGGTGCGCGAACTGGAGCCGGGCGAGGTGCTGGAGGCCGACGCCACGGGAATCCGCAGCAACCGGCTCACCGCCCCCGGGGCGCGGCGCGCCTCCTGCCTCTTCGAGTACGTGTACTTCGCCCGCCCCGACTCGCGTATCGGCGGCCGCAGCGTCCACACCACGCGCTACGCGGCCGGCCAGGCCCTCGCCGCGTACGCCCCGCCGCCGTCCGGTGCGGTGGACCCGGTGGTGGTCGCCGTTCCCGACACCGCACGGGTGGCGGCCGACGGCTACGCCTGGCGGGCCGGACTGCCCACCGTGCAGGGGCTGTTGCGCCACCACGGCGTCGGCAGGTCCTTCATCAGCGGCACCGGGAGGGAACGCGAGGCGGCGGTGCGCGCCAAGCTGTCCGCGGTCCCCGCAGCGGTGGCGGGCCGATCCGTGGTGCTGGTGGACGACTCGCTGGTCCGCGGCACCACCGTGTCCGTCGTCGCCGACCTGGTCCGGGAGGCCGGGGCGCGGGAGATCCACCTGCGGATCGCCTCGCCCCCGCACCGCTGGCCCTGCTTCTACGGCATCGACACCGGGCGTGGCGACACCCTGCTCGCCACGGGCGAGCCCGACGGGCGGCTCGCGGACCGGCTCGGCTGCGACAGCGCCGCGTTCCTGCCACTGGACGCGCTGCTGCGGGCGGTGGGCGCGGACGCCGCTCAGACCTGCACCGCCTGCCTGGACGGGCACTTCCCCACCCCCGTGCCCGCCGGAGCGCCGATCGACATCACGCACAGGAGGTTTCCGTCATGACCGCCACCGGCACCCCTCGGCAACTGGAGAGCCGCAGCGGGCGGCTCTTCGCCCGTGCCTACGACGCGATGACGCGGCGAGCCGAGGAGAAATGGGGCCGGCCGCTGCGCACCGCGATGTTCAGCGGGCTGACGGGCAGCGTCCTGGAAGTGGGCGCCGGGTCCGGGGCCAACCTCCCGTACTACACCAGCGCGGACGAAGTGGTCGCGGTGGAGCCCGCGAGCGAGATGCGCAGGCGGCTGGCCGAGCGGGCCCGGACCGCCCCGTCGGCCGTGGAGGTGGTGGACGCCTGGGCGGAGCGGCTGCCCCTGCCCGACGACACCTTCGACCACGTGGTGTGCACCCTCGTGCTGTGCACGGTCCTCGACCCGGACGCCGCGCTGGCGGAGATCCGGCGGGTCCTCAAACCCGGTGGGCGGCTGCTCTTCTTCGAGCACGTCAGATCGCCCGGCGCGGTCGGCCTGACCCAGGACCTCCTGGCCCCGCTGTGGCGCCGGGTCGCCGGGGGATGCCATGCCAACCGCCGCCTGCTGACCATCCTCGACAAGAACGGCTTCCAGGTGCGGGTCGAGCAGATCCTCCGGCCCTGGCCCCGCTACCCCACCAACACCCCTTATGTGCGGGGCACCGCCGTGCCGCGACCCCTCCCCGCCAACCGCCCCTGAACGGCGACCCGACCACCGAACACGGAGGAGACCGTGACCCCTGCCGCTCCGCCCGACTCCACCCCAGGACTGGCCGAGGCCGTGCGTGACGCCGCGCTGCGGCGACCGGACACCATGGTGATGACCTTTGTCGACTACGCGGCCGACCGCTCGGGCACCACCACCGAACTCACCTACGGCGGCCTCGACCGGCGCGCCCGCGCGATCGCCGCTGCGCTCGGCTCCCTCGCCGCGCCCGGCGAACGGGCCGCGATCCTGTGCCCGCACGGCGCGGACTACGTGGCGGCCCTGCTCGGCTGCCTGTACGCCGGGGTGCTGGCCGTACCGTTGTACGCGCCCGAGTCGCTGCGCCCGGACGAGCGGCCGCTGCTGGCCATGGCCGACTGCGCCCCACGCGTCGCGCTGACCACCCGCCCGTACCAGGAGTCCGTACGGGGGCTGCTGGCCGGTGACGCCGGGGCGGCGGCCGGGCGGCCCGAGGTGCTGTGCGTGGACGCGGTCGAGGCGTCCGGGGCCGACGGGGCGGCGCCGCCCCTCCCCGCGCGGCCGGACGACACCGCGTACCTCCAGTACACCTCCGGCTCGACCCGCGCCCCGGCCGGCGTCCGGGTGACCCACCGCAACCTGGCCGTCGGGGTCACCCAGCTCGCCCGCGGCCTGGACATCGGCGACGACGCGCGGATCGTGGGATGGCTGCCGTTCTTCCATGACATGGGGCTGCTGTTCACCGTCGCCGTGCCGCTGATCACCGGCACTCCGGCGGTGCTGATGGCCCCGTTCGCGTTCATCCAGCAGCCCGTCCGCTGGCTGCGCGCGCTGACCGCGCACCGGGCCACCCACACCGTCTCCCCGAACTTCGGGCTCGACCTGTGCGTCAACCGCGTCGCCGGGCGGCACCGCGAGGGGCTTGATCTGTCATCGCTGCGCTGCCTGGTCAACGGCTCGGAGCCGGTACGCGCCACCACTTTGGAGCGTTTCACCGAGGCGTTCGCCCCCTACGGCTTCCGGGCGCGCGCCCACAGCCCCGGCTATGGACTCGCCGAGGCGACTCTCGCGGTCACCCTCAGCGGGCCCGAATCGACCCGGGTCCTCACCGTGGACCGCGAGGAGCTGGCCGCCGACCGGGTGCGCCCGCTGCCCGAGGGGGACACCGGCGGATACCGCGTGGTGGGCTGCGGCACCCCGGCCGGCCAGGAGCTGAGGATCGTCGACCCCCGCACCGGCGAGCCCGTGGCGGAGGACGGGGTCGGCGAGGTGTGGGTGCGCGGCGCCAATGTGTGCGCCGGGTACTGGAACCGGCCCGAGCGCACCGCCGCGGTGTTCGGGGCCCGGCCGCACCCGGACGGGGACGACGGCCGGCCCTGGCTGCGCACCGGGGACCTGGGCTTCCTGCACGACGGCGAGCTGTATCCCACCGGCCGCCTGAAGGACCTGATCGTGGTGGACGGGCGCAATCACCACCCCGTGGACCTGGAGATGACCGTCGAGGAGGCGGCGCCCGCCGTCCGCCGCGGCCGTGTCGCGGCCTTTCCGGTCGGTCTGCTGGACGACGCGGGGGAGCGGGCCGTGGTCGTCGCCGAGCTGGACCGCGAACGGGAGGCGGGGGACCAGGAGGCGGTGCGCACGGCCATCCGGGCCGCCGTCCTCGCCCGGCACTCCCTGGAACTGGCGGACGTGGTGCTCATCCGCCGCGGCTGTCTTCCCAGGACCACCAGCGGCAAGGTGCGCCGCACCGCCTGCCGCGACCGGTACGAGGACGGGTCGCTCAAACGCGCCGGTACGCCCACCGCACCGGCCGCGCGGGCGGCGGCCGGGAAGGGGACGACGGCGCCGTGAGCGATGAGCTGCTCGACCTGATCGTCCGGCATATCGCGCTCCACAGCGGACTGCCCGAGGGGCGGATCGACCCGGACCTGCCCTTCGAGGCGTACGGCTACACCTCGCGTGACGCGGTCGCGCTCTCCGGCGAGCTGGAGGAGGAGCTCGGCCGGACGCTGTCGCCCACCGTGCTGTGGGAGCACCCCACCGCCCGGCGTCTCGCCCGCCACCTGGCCGGGGACACGGGGCCGGAGCACACCGCGGGGCCCGCGGCGGCCGCCCCCGGTGCGGAAGGGGACGTAGCGGACGTCGCCCTCGTCGGCCTCGGCTGCCGGCTGCCCGGCACGGTGGACTCCGCGGCACGGCTGTGGGCTCTGCTGTGCCGCGGCGGCGATGTGGTCGGCGAGATCCCCGAAGGGCGCTGGGACGGATACCGGGCACTGTCGCCCGGACACGCCGCCGCGGTCGACCGAGCCGTCCGGCACGGCGCGTTCCTCGACTCCGTGGACGGCTTCGACGCCGGATTCTTCTCCATCTCCCCGGCGGAGGCCGCCGAGATGGACCCGCAGCAGCGCCTGCTGCTGGAGGTCGCCTGGGAGGCGCTGGAACACGCCGGGCTGCCGCCCGGCCGGCTCGCCGGGAGCCGCACCGGTGTGTACGTCGGCGCCTGCGGCGACGACCACGGGCGGCACACTCTGGAGGATCTGCCGTCGATCACCGCGCGCACCGGCACCGGGGCCGCCCTGAGCGTGATCGCGGGCCGGCTGTCCTACGTCCTCGATCTGCGGGGACCGAGCCTGACCGTGGACACCGCCTGTTCCTCGTCCCTGGTCGCCCTGCACCTGGCCGTGCGCGGACTGCTCGCCGGGGACTGTGACACCGCGCTGGTCGGCGGAGTCAATCTGCTGCTGTCGCCCGGCGTGACGGTGAACTTCACCGAAGCGGGAGTGCTGTCGGCGGACGGCCGGTGCAAACCCTTCGCCGCCGCGGCCGACGGCTATGTGCGGGGCGAGGGGTGTGTGGTGGCGGTCCTCCGGCGCCTGGAGGACGCGCTGCGCGACGGCGACCGGGTGCTGGCGGTGGTGCGCGCCACCGGAGTCAACCAGGACGGCCGATCCAACGGCCTGATGGCGCCCAGCGCCGCCGCACAGGAAGCGCTGATCCGTGAGGTGTGGGAGCGCTCCGGAGTGGACCCCGCGGCGGCCGGATACGTGGAGGCACACGGAACCGGCACCCCGCTCGGCGACCCCATCGAGGCGGGCGCCCTCGGCGCCGCCCTCGGCCGGCACCGTACCGCCGGCGATCCGCTGCGGATCGGCTCGGTCAAGTCGAACCTGGGACATCTCGAGGCGGCGGCCGGGCTCGCCGGGCTCGCCAAATGCGCCCTGGCACTGCATCACCAGCGTATCCCGGCCACCCTCCACCACGCCCGGCCCAACCCCCGGATCCCCCTGGCGGACCTCGGGCTCACGGTGGTGGACCGGGGCGTGGCGTGGCCGCGTGGCGAGCGGCTGCGCACCGCCGGGGTGAGCTCCTTCGGATTCAGCGGGACCAACGCCCACGCGGTGCTCGTGGAGGCGCCCGCCACGGACACCGGCGGCACGGGCACCGCGGCCGGCCGATCAGCGGCTCCTCGCCGCGAGAGGGTGAGCGATCGATGACACACCGGGACCTGCTCTTCCCGCTCTCCGCGCGCTCCCCGGCGGCCCTGCGGCAGATGGCCGCCCGGCTCGCCGACTGGCTCACCGGCGACGGCGCCGACACACCGCTCACAGATGTCGCGCACACCCTCGCGCTGCGCCGCGAGCATCTCCCCGAGCGACTCGCGCTGCGTGCCGCGGACCGCGCGACGCTCACCGGGCTGCTGCGCGAGGCGGCGGAGGACCCCGGGCCCGGACCGCGTCGCGCCCGGGGCGTGGCGAGGGACGCCGAGGGGGAGCGGCCGGTCTTCGTCTACTCCGGGCACGGCTCGCAGTGGGACGGCATGGGCGCCCGGCTCCTGGCGGACGAGCCCGCGTTCGCCTCGGTGATCGATGCCCTCGAACCGGTCGTACGGGCCGAGAACGGCCGCTCGCTGCGCGCCCTGATCACCGAACCGGGCCTGGCGGAGGCGGGCATGGACCAGGTCCAGCCCGCCGTCTACGCCCTGCAGGTGGGCCTGACCGCACTCTGGCGCGCCCGGGGTGTCACCCCCGGCGCCGTCATCGGCCACTCCATGGGCGAGATCGCCGCGGCCGTGGCCGCCGGGGCGCTCACCGCGGAGGTGGGGGCCCGGGTGGTCTGCCGCCGCTCCCGGTTGATGGAGGAGCGGCTGGCCGGAGCCGGCGAGACCGCGCTGGTGGAACTGGACGCCGACGCGGTGCGCCGTCGGCTCGCCGGGCGTGCCGGCATCTCGGTCGCCGTGCACGCCTCGACCCGGGCCTGCGCGGTGGCCGGCGACCCGGCGGCGGTACGGGAGTTCGTGGCGGCCTGCCGGGAAGAGGGGCTGCTCGCCCGGCTCGTACCGGGCGTACGGATCGCCGCGCACAGCCCGCTCGTCGACCCGGTGCTGGGCGAGTTGACCCGACTGCTGGACGGATTGGCGCCCGGTGAGCCCCGGCTCCCCTTCTACGGCACCGCGTTGGACGACCCCAGGGCACGGCCCGGCCTGGACGCGGCGTACTGGGCCGTCAATCTGCGGCGTCCCGTGCAGCTGGTCGAGGCGGTGCGGGCGGCCGCGCAGGACGGACGGCGGATCTTCCTGGAGGTCTCCCCGCATCCGGTGGTCGCCCAGTCGCTGCTGGAGACGCTCGCCGACGACACGGACGGCGGGATCGTCGTGCACGGCACGCTCCGTCGCGACACACCGGAGCGGACCGCGCTGCTGGACGCCGCCGCGGCCCTGCACTGCGGCGGGGCCGGGCTGGACTGGGAAACCGTGCAGCCCCCCGGGCGGCCGGCCGAACTCCCCTCCTACCCCTGGCAGCACCAGACCTTCGCCCGCCCCCGCCGCGCACCGGTGGACTCCCCGGCGCATCCGCTGCTCGGCCCGCGCATCACCCTCCCGGGCACCCCCGTCCGCCATGTGTGGCAGAGCCGGATCGGGCCTGACCGGTTGCCGTGGCTCCTGGACCACCGCGTGCACGGCGCCGCGGTGCTGCCGGGGACCGGCTACGCGGAGATGGCGCTGGCCGCCGCCTGCGAGGCGTTCGACGCGCCGCCCGGGGCGGTTGAGGTGGCCGATCTGGTCTTCGCGCGGCTGCTGCCGCTTTCCGGGACGGCCACGGTCACCACCAGCCTTCAGGAGTGCGCCGACGGGCCCGCCGGCACCGTGGAGATCGTGACGGGCAGCGCGGGCACCGCCGTAACGCTGGCCACCGCCCGGGTGTCCGCCGCCAAGAGCCGGGACGGGGCGGGCGCCGCCCGGCGAGTGGCAAGCGGGAGCGATCCCGCCCGGTGGGCGATGGCCGGGCAGCCGCCCGGCCGTCCCCGCGTCACCCACACCCCCGAGGAGGTCTACGCGGGCCTGCGCGCCCTCGGCCAGTGGCACGGCCCGGCCTTCGCTTCCCTGGCGGACGTCCGTTCGGACGGCACCGAGGCGATCAGCGAGCTGCGGGCCGCCGCCGACCTGCCGTCCGACACACGGTTCCGCTTCCACCCCGCCGTACTCGACGCCTGCCTGCACGGGCTGGGCGCGCTGCTGCCGCCGGGGGCCGGGGGCACCGTCGTGCCCACCGGGATGGAGCGGCTGCGCGTCCTGGGAGACCCGCGGACGACGGGCGGCTCCCGGGTCCGGCTGCGGCCGGCCGGCCCGGCCGGGCCAGGACTGCTCGCCGACGTGGACGTCCTGGACCGGGACGGCGGGCCCGTCGCCGAGCTGAGGGGGGTGCGGCTGACCCCGGTGAGCGAGGAGGACCTCCCCGTCGATGTGGAGGCGCTGCTGCTGGCCCCGCGCTGGGAGCTCGCGCCACCGCCCGTGCCGGTGGAGAACACCGGGCGCTTGCTGCTCTTCGCCGACACCAACGTCCACGACCCCCGGCGTGAGGCCCTCGTCGCCGCCCTGGCCTCCGCCGGGGCGCCCTGTGATGTCGTCGACTGGGACGAACCCTGGACGGACGCGGCCGGGACCGGCGGACAGCCGCCGGCCGGGGTGCTGCTGGCCGCCTGGGGCGGCTCACTGGACCCGGAGGCCACCCCCGCGTCGGCCCGGGAACGGGCGGGGGTGCTGACCACTCTGGTTCGCGGTCTGCTGAGGGCCCATGAGGCGGCCGGGACGGCCCCGCCCCCGCTCACCGTCCTCACCGAGGAGGCGCTCCTGGTGGCGTCCGGCGACCGCCCCGACCCGGTCCAGGCGGCGCTGTGCGGGCTGGTCCGCACCCTGCGTCTGGAACGGGCCGAACTCCGGGCCCGCGTCGTCGACCTGGACGGCTCCGGGCTTCCGCCCGCCGCGGAGTTCCTGGCGCCGGCCGGCCCGGAGGAGGTGGCCTGGCGGCGCGGGGTCCGCCACGCCGCCAGGCTCGTCTCCCAGGCCCCGGCGGCTCCGGCCGGCCGGGCCCCGTCCCTCGTCCGCCCCGGCGGCGGCTATCTGATCAGCGGCGGGACCCGGGGCCTGGGCCTGGCCACCGCACGGCTGCTCGCCGAGCGCGGCGCCGGCCTGGTCGTGCTGGGCGGCCGCCGGGCACCGGCCCCCGACGCCGAGCGGGAGCTGGACCGGATCCGGGCGCTCGGCACCCGAGTGGTCGTCATCAACGGCGACGTGGCCGAGGCCGGGACCGCCGAGCGGATGACGGCGGCGGTGGCCGCCCACGGGGCGCGGCTGCGCGGTGTGGTGCACGCCGCGGCGGTGCTGGAGGACGCCATGGTGACCGACGCCGACGGCGCCCGGTCGCGCCGGGTCTGGGCGCCGAAGGCGGACGGGGCATGGTGGCTGCACCGGGCCACGGCCGACCTGGACCTGGACTGGTGGATCGGCTACTCCTCGCTCGCCTCGCTCACGGGTTCGCCCGGCCAGGCCGACTACGCGGCCGCCAACGCCTTCCTGGACGCCGTCGTCGCGCTGCGCCGCGCGGAGGGAAGGCCCGCCCTCGCCGTCAACTGGGGCCCGTGGGGCGGGATCGGCATGGTGCGCGACCGGGATGTGCCCGGGTTCGGCAAGCTCACCGCCCGCGAGGGGTTCGCCGCGCTGGAGGAACTGCTCGCACGCGGCGCCGGGCAGGCCGGGGTGGCCCGGTTCTCCTCCGGCGGATTCGCCGCGGCCCATCCGCGGGCGGCCCGGTCGTTCCTCCTCTCGGCGCTGACGACGCCGGAGGCCGCCGAGGGCGAGGCGTTCGACCGGACGGCCCTTGACACCATGTCCGCCGACGCGCGCCGGGAGGCCGTGCGTACCAGGGTGCTGCGCCGGATCGGCCAGGTCCTGGGCTTCACCGACCCGGAGCAGGTCGCGCACCGCCCGCTGGTGCGCCTGGGACTGGACTCGCTCGCCGCCGTGCGGATCAAGAACGCGCTGCGTGAGGACTTCGCCGTGGATCTCCCCGTCGCCCGGCTGTTGCAGGGCGCCGACGGGGCCGCGCTGGCGGACGCGGTGCGGGCGGCGCTCGACGACGAGGATCACGCCGACGAGGGCCGGGGGACCGGGGGAACCACCGGCCCCGTCCAGGAGGGAACCGGCCCTGTCAAGGAGATGGGGGACGCGGCACACCGTGGCCGCTCCCGCACCACCCGCACCATCCGCACCGCTCGTGGCAGAAGGCAGGACCGACGGGGAGGACGACATGACGACCGGAGCACCTGAAGACCTGGGAGCGGACCCGGAGGCGGTGGCAGTCATCGGGATGGCCGGACGGTTTCCCATGGCCCGTGACATCGCCGGCTTCTGGGACAACCTGTGCGCCGGACGCGACTGCCTGGAGGACCTCGACGAGGACGAGCTGTGGGCCGCCGGGGTGCCCGAGCCGGTGCTGGAGCAGCCCGGCTATGTGCGCCGGGCCGCGGTGCTCGACGGCTACGCCGAGTTCGACGCGGAGTACTTCGGACTGCCGCCCGGCACCGCGGCGGCCATGGACCCTCAGCAGCGGCTCTTCCTCGAGACATGCGTCCACGGCCTGGAGGACGCCGGATACGACCCGGCCCGGCTGGACGGCGCGGTGGGCGTCTTCGGCGCACCCTCGTTCAGCGGCTATCTCGCCTACCACCTGCTCTCCCACCGGGACCCGGCCGACTTCCTGGGCGCGGGCACCTCGACCGAGTTGATCCACGCCCTCACCCTCACCGACCCCAACTTCTTCGCCACCCGGGTCGCGCACGCCCTGGATCTGCACGGTCCCGCGCTGACCGTGCAGACCGCCTGTTCGGGTTCCCTGGTGGCAGTGCACCTGGCCTGCCAGAGCCTGTTGTGCGGGGAGAGCGATACGGCCCTGGCCGGCGGTATGGCGGTGAAGGTGCCGCACCGGGTGGGCTATCTCCACGAGCCCGGCTCGATGATGTCCGCGGACGGCTACTGCCGGCCCTTCGACGCGGCCGCCTCCGGCACGGTGTTCGGCAGCGGCGGGGGAGTGGTCGTGCTCAAACGGCTCTCCGACGCGCTCGCCGACCAGGACCGCGTCCGAGCCGTGATCCGCGGGACGGCCGTCAACAACGACGGCTCGCTGAAGATGGGTTTCACCGCCCCCAGCGTGACGATGCAGGCGGCCGTGGTCGCCGAGGCGCTCGCGGTGGCCGGAGCCGCCCCGGAACGGGTGGGCTATGTCGAGGCCCACGGCACCGGCACCCCGCTCGGCGATCCGGTGGAATTCGAGGCGCTGCGGCGGGCCCTGGACCCCGGCGGCGATCGCGACACGCCCTGCCTCATCGGATCCGTCAAGGGCAATATCGGGCATCTGGAGGCGGCGTCCGGGATCGTCGGTCTGATCAAGACCGTCCTCGCCCTGGAGACCCGCACCCTCCCCGGCACCGCGCACTTCCGTGAGCCCAACCCCGAACTCGCCCTGGGCCGGAGCCCCTTCGAGATCACCGCGAAGACGGGCGCCTGGTCCGGCGCCCTGCCGCCGCTGGCCGGGGTGAGCTCGCTCGGGGTCGGCGGCACCAACGCCCACGTGGTACTGGAGGCGGCACCGGTCCCGGTGCGGCCGCCCGAGGACGGGCGGCCGAGGGTGCTGCTGCTGAGCGCCCGTGCCCCCGAGGCGCTGCGTGATGCCCGCGAGGCACTGGCCGACGCCCTGGGGCCGGGGACAGACCTGGCGGACGCGGCGTACACCCTCGCCGAGGGGCGCGGGGTCTTCGCCCATCGGGCGGCGGTCGTCGCGGACCGTCCGGACCGCGCCGCCGAGGCGCTGCGCACCCACCGGGCGGGGGCCCGCGCACCGGAGGAGCCGCCCGCGGTCGCGCTGCTCTTCCCGGGGCAGGGTGCGCAGTACCCGGGGATGGGCGCGGGGCTCTACGCGGGTGGGGGAGCGTTCCGCCGCCATCTGGACCACTGCGCCGGGCTGTTCGCGGGCGAGGCGGAGCTGGATGTGCGGGAGGCGATGCTCGGCGGCGGTGGCCAGGAGCGGCTGCGCCGCACCGATGTGGCGCAGCCCGTGCTCTTCGCGGTGGAGTACGCGCTGGCGCGCACCCTGGAGGAGTTCGGCATCCGGCCTGCGGCGCTCGGTGGCCACAGCGTGGGGGAGTTCACCGCGGCGTGCCTCGCGGGGGTGATGGAACTCGGCGACGCGGTCCGGCTGGTGGCCGTCCGGGGCGGGCTGATGCGCTCCGCGCCGCCGGGCGCGATGCTCTCGGTGCGCCTGCCGGAGGATACGACGGCCGAGATGATCGACGGCACCGGGCTGGAGATCGTGGCGGTGAACGAGCCTCGGGCGACCGTGGTGGCCGGCCCGGAGCCGGCGGTGGCACGGCTGGCGGACCGGCTGCACGGGCGCGGTGTGGAGGTGACCGCGCTGCGCACCGCGCACGCGTTCCACTCCTCGGCCATGGACGAGGCGGCCGAGCGGTTCGCCGAACACGCGGCCCGCGTCCCGCTGCACGCCCCCTCGGTGCCCCTGGTGTCGAACCTCACCGGGGAGTGGATGACGGCCGCCGAGGCCATGGACCCGGGGCGGTGGGGGCGCCAACTGCGGTGCGCGGTGCGGTGGTCGGCATGCGCGGCCACCCTGCTCCACACCACGGGAGTGGTGGTGGAGACGGGGCCGGGGCGTGCGCTCGGCTCGGCGGCCCGGCAGTCGGCCGCGTGGACCGGCGGGCACCGGGCGGTGTGCGCGATGCGGCACGCTCGGGAGGAGACGGGGGACCAGGAGGCACTGCTGCGGGCCGTGGGCGCGCTGTGGGAGTCGGGGGCGGAGGTCGACTGGTCGGCGCTGCGCACCGGCCACGAGCGTCCCGTCTCGCTGCCGGGGTATCCCTTCCGCCGGGTGCGGCACTGGACGGAGTCGGCGTACCCGGACCGCCCGGCCGCGGCGGGACCGGGCGCCACGACGGCGGTCGCGGCCGGCCCGGAACCGCCGGCGGCGGCCGGTGCCGGGCGTGACGGCCTGGAGGGCGCGCTGGCCGAAATCTGGGCCGAGGTGCTCGGGGTCGATCCGATGGCGGCCGGGGGCGACTTCTTCGACCTCGGAGGCGATTCGGTGCTGGCCACCCGGATCGCCCGGCGGGCTCGGGCGCGCGGTATCGGCCTGCAGCCGAGCGACCTCTTCGAGAACCCGACGGTGGCGCGGCTGGCGGCCCGGCTCGGAACGCGCGAGAGCTGACGCGTGAACCGTCCGCGTCCGGCTCCGCGGACAAACACCTAACTCGAACAGCGGTGTTCAGGTTACGAGGCGTCGCGGCTATGGTAAGTCTGACAACACTGTTCGAGATGAGGAGTCGTCGGTGAACGACAGCCATGCGCCCACCGAGGCCCCCGAGGCGGGGCAGCACCACGGCGGGCATCCCCCGGGCCCTCCGCATCCGCGTCGATGGCTCATGCTGGCGCTGCTGTGCATGGCGCAGTTCATGCTGATCGTCGATGTGACCGTGATCAACGTGGCCCTCCCCGTCATCGAGGAGGAGCTCTCGTTGAGCCCGGCCGCCCTCACCTGGATCGTCACCGCGTACACCCTGTGCTTCGGCAGTCTGCTGCTGCTCGGCGGCCGCGTCGGCGATCTCCTCGGGCGGCGGCGCATGTTCCTGGTGGGCCTGGTGGTGTTCACGGCCGCCTCCCTGATGTCCGGGTTGGCCGGGAGTGGTGGCACGCTGATCGCCGCACGCGCCGCTCAGGGGGTCGGCGCCGCGCTGCTGTCGCCGGCCGCGATGGCCCTGGTCACCTCGCTGTTCCACGGACCGGAGCGCAATCGCGCGCTCGGAGTGTGGGCGGCGATCGGCGGCACCGGCGCGGCCTTCGGTGTGCTGCTCGGCGGGCTGCTGGTGTCCGGGCCCGGCTGGGAGTGGGTGTTCTTCATCAACGTTCCCATAGGGTCGGCGGTGCTCATCGCCGTCCCCCTGCTGCTGAAGGGGCACACCGCCGCGGACGGCCACGGGCGGGGTGCCGGCCACGGGGGAGCGTCCGCCGGTGTCGATCCGCTCGGCGCGCTGACCATGACCGCGGCCCCGGCGCTGCTCATCTACGGGCTCGTCCAGGCGCGGAGCCACGGCTTCGGCGCCCCCGCCGGCTGGATACCGCTGGCCGCCGCGCTGGTCTGCGCCGCGCTGTTCATCCTGGTGGAACGACGGGTGGCGGCGCCCCTGGTGAGGCTGTCGGTGCTCGCCCGGCGCCCTCTGATCGGTGGCAGTCTGGTGATGCTCGCCGCCTCCGGAGTGCTGATCTCCGGCTTCTTCCTGTGCTCGCTCTACCTCCAGCATGTGCTCGAGCTCAGTGCCCTGCGCACCGGGCTGGCCTTCCTGCCCGTGGCGCTGGCCACCGCCGTCGGCGCGCATCTGGGGTCGCAGGCGGTGGGGCGGCTCGGCTGGCGGGCCACGGCGGCGACCGGTTTCGTCGTGGCCGGTATCGGTGCGGTACTGCTCAGCGGAGTGCGGCGGGACGGCGACGTGTGGACCGACGTACTGCCCGGATTCTTCCTGCTGGCCCTCGGCTTGGGCGCGGGCTTCGTCTGCGCCACGACCAGCGCCATGAACGGCATCGGACACCAGGACGCGGGCCTGGCCTCGGGGCTGGTGAGCACCTTCCACGAGCTGGGTTCCGCCCTGGGCATCGCGGTGGTGGCCGCCATCGCGGGCGGAAGTCTGGAGGGCGAGGGCGGCGGTGCCACGCCCTCGGTGGACGGCTTCTCCCACGCGTTCACCGCATGCGCGGTCATCTCCGCGGCGGCGGCGCTGGTCGGCGTGACGCTGCTGCCGCGCGGACGCCCCGACCCCTCCCAAGGGCCCGTCCTCGCCCACTGAACGCCCCCGTGCGGCGGCCTCGGCGCGGGGGTGTCGCGGCCGCCCACAGGGCCCCGGGCACATGCCACAGGACCCTTGACATGGCAACTACGGTGATCAATAGTAGTTTCCGCTGACGCGGCCGGGGGTCGCCGCGCAGACGGGGAGGACATGTGCAAGGGCATCCTTGTAGTGAATTAACGGACAGTCGGCGGATCCTTCTGGTGGATCCCGAACCCGCCTCCCGGGCCCTGCTCAGACGGCTGCTGGAGGCCGACGGCCGCGCCGGTTCGGTCACCTCCACGGCATCCGTGGCCCATGTGCCCGCCGATCAGCTGACGCGGCCGCTCACGCTGGTTCTGTCCTCGGCGGTCGACCTGCCGGAGCTGTCCTTGCTGGCTCCGCTGCTGGCCGATCCGACGACCCATGTCGTCCTCGTGCTCAACTCCTTGGCGCAAGGGCGGCTCGGCGCGGTCGACGGTGTGCTCGCCGACGCGGTGGTCCGGGTCGAGGACCTGAGCGGCCCCGCGGCGCCCGAGGTGCTGACCGCGCGCGGGCGCGGCACGGTGGCCGTCTCCCCGGAGACCATGCGCCACATCCTCCACCTCGCCTCCGGCTCGACGGGCGGCGAGGTGCGCAGGCCCCGGCTCACCGAACGTGAGACGCAGACGCTGTGCGCCCTGGCCCAGGGGCTGAGCAACCGTCAGATCGCCCGCGACATGGGCATCACCGAGCATGGTGTCAAGCGCCATGTGGCCAGTATCCTGGCCAAGCTCAACTGCCAGAACCGCACCACGGCCGTCGCGATCGCCCTGCGCAGCGGACTGCTGCGCACCCAGGCCGTCCGGGCCGGCTGAGGGGCCCTATGAGCGCTGCCCGGCTTCGCGGGCCCGCGACGTCTGGCGCGGCGCCCCCGGCCACCGCTGAGGAGGCGCCCCCGCACCAGGCGCCGCGGGCCCCGCGGCGCGCCGGCCGCTGATGTCACCGGCGCGAGGAGCCACCTGATCGGGCCCGGGGACGTCCTCGGGCCCGCCCGGAGCGGGGCGCGGCGTCAGCAACACAGCGTCCAGAGACCGGCCGTGAGCGCCACGGGACCGATGGCCGTCATCGCGAGCCCGGCCGTCAGGGCCACCCACTGCCACGGGCCCGTGGCGGGGTGGCGGCCGCTCAGACGGTTGATCCGCAGCGCCACGTCCCGGGCCGCCGCCTGCAGCCGGACCGAGCGCACCGACGCCGCGACGAGGTTCGCCAGCCCCTGGGCCACCGCGCCCCGTCCATAGCGGCGCGCTGCGGCGTCGTCCGCGGCCATCTCCACCACACGCGCCACGGCAGGCCGCGCCGCCGCCAGCGGCACCCAGCGCGGCAGGCGCTCCAGAGCGGCCAACCCGACCAGCATCTGCTGGTGACGCGCGCGCAGATGCGAGAGTTCATGCTCGACCACGGCCGCGAGCGAGACCGCCGAGAGCACCCGCACCGCGCCGCTGGTCACCACAATCCGGCCGCCGCGCCCGGGCAGGCAGTACGCCGCCGGCCGCGGATCGTCCACCACAACGGTGCGCACCCGGCGCGCAGCGCCGCGCACCGGGGGCCTCGGCGGCGACTCACCGGCGGCCCGGTTCAGTTCGCCCAGGTGCACACGGCGGCCGTGCGCGTCCCGCACCAGCGCCAGCGCGACCGAGCAGACGGCGCCCGGCAGCGCCAACACCCCCACCACGGCCACGATCGCCATGGGCACGACGGCCCAGGACCCGGGCCGCCCCCACACCAGGGTCCAGCATTCGGGTCCCACCCCCAGGAAGGTGTCGTACCCCACCAGACGGGCCGCCGCGGTGAGACCGAGGGCCGTGACCCCGGACAGGGCCGTGCACACCAGGGCCAGCCAGGCCCCCACGGCCAGCCGGGGCCAGCGCTCGGGCCAGCGGGCGTCCCGCAGGGCCAGTGGCGCCAGGACCCCCGACACCAGGACGAACCCGGCGAACAGAGCGGCGCCGATCATTCCTCGGTGGCCAGTACCCTGCGCACGGCCGCCTGCAGCTCGGCCGAGCCGCTGGCCTCCAACTGCCCCACGAAATGCATCAGCACCGCCTCAGGGCTTCCGCTGTCGTTCAGGACACGGGTGATGATGCGGGCCGCGCACGCCTCACGGCTCGCGCTCGGCTCGTACACATAGCGGCGTCCGTCACGGGTACGGGTGAGCCACCGCTTGCGGTGCAGCTTGTCCATCGTGGTCATCACGGTGGTGTACGCGAGGGGCCGGGATCGCTGCCCGTTGAGCGCGCTCGCGATCTGGCGCACGGACACCGGCCCGTCCGCCGCCCATACGCTCTCCATCACCTCGGTCTCGAGGCTCCCCAGCTGCCACACGCCATCCTCCCCCGGCAGTTCGCCTTGATCGTACCGCCGGGGGCGATGGTGGTCAGGACGCGGGGAGTCCCCAGCGCGGCGCGGACTCGCCCGCTTCGACCGGGCGGACCGTCAGGTCCGGGCGGTCGCCGCGGGCGGTGATGATCGCCTCCTGGCCCCTGGTGAGCGCGATCCGGATCGCGCCCGCGCCCACGGCCTCGTACGGCAGCCGCCGCCCGCGCCCGTCCCGCACCTCGATGGGCCCGTCGAGGGAGTGCCGTACGACACAGGGCGCGCCCGCCTCGCTGCGCAGCCGCACCCAGCGGGTCCGGCCGCTCTCGCGGGCGGCGCTCAGCAGGAAGGCGCCCTGGGTGCGGAAGTCGTGGACCATCAGCTCGCCCCAGGCGGCGGGCAGCGCGGGGAAGACCCGGATCACCCCGCCCCAGCTCTGGCACACCATGTCGTGCAGCGACTGCGCGGCGGACAGCGGCGTCTCGATGACCGGGCCGGACTCCTTGTACATGGTGTTCGGCTGGATGAAGCGGCGCATCAGCTCACCGAGGTACTTGAGCGCGTCCTCACCACGCCCCATCTGCGCGGACATCGAGGCGGCGCCGGTGAAGGTGTAGCCCTGGAGCGCGCCCTCGAAGCCGACCCAGTGGTTGAGGGAGGTCTCGATCAGCTCGCGCTTGGCGGGGTCCTCCCAGGTGACCTCGTACAGCGGATAGACGGCGAGCATATGGGAGTAGTGGCGGTGGGACTTGGCGAAGGGCACGCCCGCGCCGATCATGAAGCCGTTCTCGTCGACGGGGTACGGGGTGAGCTTGGCCAGCACCTCCCGCCAGCGCGGCGCGGAGGGGTCCTTGATGCCGAGGATCCGGGCCGAGTCCAGGAGGGTGGCGCAGCCCCAGCGCAGCAGCATCAGGTCGTAGTTGCAGTCGGGCGCGTTGACGCCGTACTCGGGCGAGAAGGTGGCGGGCAGGTGCAGCTTGCCGTCGCTGCCGGGGGTGAGGAAGTGGAGGTAGTAGGCGACGGCTTTGCGCAGCAGCGGATGGACCACATCGCGCAGCACCGACTCGTCCATGGTGTGGCGGTAGGTCAGCCACACGTTGTGCAGCGCCCAGGTGAGGTTGCCGACCTCGGGGGTGGGCGGGTCCTGGCCGGGGATGCCGACCGCGTAGCCGCCACCTCCCACGGCGCCGCCGTTGACCAGGTGGATGTCGGTGGTGCGGGGGATGCCCGCCGAGTCCTTGCGGTACGGGGCGTCGAGCTGGTTGGAGAGGTTGTCGCGGAATTCGCTCAGCGCCCGGGTCACCGCGTCGAGTTCGAGGTGGTTGGAGCCGTGGATCAGCCAGTACTCCAGCTGCACATTGAGGTTCCACCAGGTGGCGGGCCACGGGGTGGACTCCAGCCAGGGCCCCGAGGTGGCCATCACGGGGGCGTCGGCGCGCGCGGCCGCGGCCACCTTGTAGAGCTGGATCCAGTAGAAGCGCTGCAGCCGGGCGTCGGGGAGGGAGAGGAAGCTCTTCCGGTAGTAGGCGTGCCACCAGGCGCGATGGGAGGGCGCGAGGGCGTCGTAGGAGAGCGCCGAGGCGGACCCGATGTCCTTCAGCGCGCGGTCGCGCGCGGTGCGCTTGGGGTGGGAGTGGGCCACGGTGACGTACAGCGTCCGCCGCCCGGCGCGGGTCCGCTCCCGCCAGGCCGTCACATGCTGTCCGCCGGCGAGCAGCGGCTGCACGGCGGCCTGGACGCCGTGGTGGTCCTCGACGACGGCCGGGGGGTTGCCGGTGTAGCCCTCGGGGACGGGTTTGAAGTCCACCCGCGGGCTGATGGCCTCGGCGGGGTGGAACACCCAGCGGAACGCGGCCTCACCGGAGGTCGGGGTCACCTCGATGGCCATGACGGAGCGTGCGTTGTGGACCAGGGCGCGGAGGGTGAGCGTGCCCTGGTCGGTGGTGATGGTCCCGGTCAGCTCGGCGTCGCGCAGCC
The DNA here is from genome assembly GCF_055597465.1 of Streptomyces yongxingensis. Taxonomy (NCBI): domain Bacteria; kingdom Bacillati; phylum Actinomycetota; class Actinomycetes; order Kitasatosporales; family Streptomycetaceae; genus Streptomyces; species Streptomyces yongxingensis. Next base: position 1,742,720 of record NZ_CM145717.1, on the reverse strand, counting down.
GCAGCCGCCAGTCGACGGCGGTGATGGCACCGACCGGCTCCAGGGTGAAGTACCCGATGGGCAGCCGCGCGAGCCCGAAGAGGGAGCCGAACTCCGGCCGGTGGTCCTGGACCTCGCTGTGCTGCACATTGAAGCGCACCGCGTGTCCGTCGCCCGGCTCGGCGTAGATGCCCGAGCCGAGCAGGGCGTTCCCGAGGAAGGGGCCCTCGTACCAGGTCTGCGGCATCTTCTGCCACACCAGGTCGGCGTCGGCGAGGACCGTGGCCCAGGGGTCCCCCGCAGGGCGGACGGCCGCGGTGGGGGCCTGCGGCTCGGCGGCGTACGCGGTGGCCGGGCCGGCGAGTCCGGCGGCGGCGCCCGCGGCCATGGCGGTGCCGACGACGGTCCTTCTGGTGGGTGCGGATGACATGACGCTCCAGGGGTGTGAACCGGGGTGCGGGCGTTCTTCAGCGGGGGCGGCGGGGCGCGTGCGGCGGTCACGTACATGCCTGAGGTTCCTCGATCTGAACCCCTCGGGCATGATGCAGCCCTCATCGCGGAACCGGAACCCCTCGGGCGTCATAAACATCGGATGGACAGCAGGGGCGGCAGGCGGAAAAGGCGCCCACGCGAGGGTGGGCGCGGCAAGACCTCGGATCTCCTGACCCGGAAGCGGGCGGGTTACGCGCTCGCTTCCCTCCCCCCGACGATCAGCCCGACGCCATGCCGGAAGCGGTGCTCGAAGTCGCCGAAGTGTTCCGTGACCGCGGCGAGGGAGGGGAAGCGCTCGGCGGTGGCCGCCCGCAGCAGTGGCTCCATGCCGCGGATGCCCTGGGCGGCCTGCTCCTCCTGGGTCAGACCGAGGGTGAAGTACACCAGCGACCAGGTCCGCCAGCCCGCTTCCGCGGGGCCGTGGCCACCGCTGAGGAACGCGCCCGTCATGGCGTCCGCGAAGCGCAGGGTGTGCTCCTCGGCGACATACCTCCCGGCCACGACCCGGGCGCCGTCGCGGCGGGAGAGCAGCGCGGCGCGATAGCGGTGGGCGAGCGTCCGCGCCCGTTCGTCCCAGGGCTCCGGGAGAGGTGCGTCGGCGCATCCCTCGAGCATCGCGTCGGCCATCAGCTCCAGCAGCCGGGGCTTGCTGGAGGCGTGCCAGTAGACGGTGTTGAGCTGCACTCCGAGCCGCTCGGCGACCTTGCGCATCGTGAGCTTGTCCAGCCCCGCCTCGTCCAGCAGTTCCAGTGCCGCCGTCACCACGGCCGTGCGGTCCAGGCCCATGCCGTCGCTCTCCCTCCGCTTGCGTCTTGATCCAGGATCAACTCTACGTGGGGCTGCTGCTCGCCGCCGAGCTGCGGCTGGTGGGCGTGGACGTCACCGTGATCGAGCGCGCGGCCGCCCGCAGCCCGCGCTCCAAGGCGCTGACCCCGCATCCGCGCGGCCTGGAGGTACTGGCGATGCGCGGTCTCGCCGAGCCGTTCGTCCGCGAGGGCGTGCCCGTGCCCACCGGGCACTACGGCGGGCTGCCGGTCCGGCTGGACTTCTCCGTACTGGACACCCGCTTCCCGTACACGCTGGTCCTGCCGCAGCTCCGCACCGAGCAGCTGCTGGAGGAGCGGCTGCGGGCGCTGGGCGGGGAGATCCGCCGGCGGCACCGGGCGCTGGCGGTGCGCCAGGACGCGGACGGCGCCGAGGTGGACGTGGCGTTCCGCCCGGCAGGCCGCCCGCTACCGCGACGGCCGCGTCCTGCTCGCCGGGGACGCGGCGCATATGCACATGCCCATGGGTGGCCAGGGCCTCAATGTGGGGCTCCAGGACGCCTTCACCTCGGCGCGGACGGCGATACGGGACGAGGGCCGGGCGACGCCCGCGCCGCCGCCGAGGCGATCGCCGGGAGCCCGGACCGGATACGGGCCGTGACCGCGCGCCCGACCACCACCCATGACGGCTGGGCGGGGCGACGGACGGTCCTGGCGCGCCCCGACGGCCATGTCGCCCGGGATGCCGCGCTGTCCACCACGTGAGACGCGTTCGGTGGGACTCGTACGTACCAGCTCACCACGGATGGCTCCCCGCGGCCACCGGGTGCGGAACGCGGTCCCGACGGCGGCTCGTTGTCCACTCCCTGAGAATCGACGCGCGGAGCGTTCAGGCGCTGGTTAATCTGACGACAGATCCGGTTCGGCCGACACGAGGGAGTGTGCGGTGACCCCCGAACACACACAGAGCGACGACGCGCGCGCCGATAACAGCGGGCGGTTCGTGCAGGCCGCCGAGGTGGGCAGTCTGGAGGTATGGGCGCGTTCCGCGCCGATCCGACTCGCCGGTTACGAGGACGACCTCGCCGAGCCGCACATCCTCCAGAGCGTGGACTGATGGCCCGGCGCATGCGCTGAGAGCGAGGGAGGACACCGGTCCCCCGGCCGCGGCCGCTGGCAACAAGCGGACATCCCGGCCGTCGACCGGTCGCCTCCCTCGCCTGACGGATCACCCTTCTGGCTCAGCTACCAACTGGTAGTTAAGTCCTCCACCCCCGTGATGCGGGACCGGGCTGGTGTACCGCGCGTGGCACATGGCAGGATGCATCGCGCGGCGTCGTCCGCCTTAACCAACCGTGAGGGTGTGCGAGCCCGGGAGCAGCCGTGAGGGGGCGCAGATGGCAGCGGGTGCCGACAGGTCACCGGACGCCGACGGCAGCCCGCTGGCGGACCGGCTCAACTACCTGTTCACCACCATGCACCCGCCGGGCGCGCCGTACACCAACGCGCATGTCGCCGAGGAGATCAGCGGCGGCGAGGAGTACGGCGGGGTGAGCCTGACCGAGCAGTATCTGTCGATGCTGCGCAACGGCAGGCGCACCAACCCCAGCCCGGATGTGCTGCGGGCGCTGGCCAAGTTCTTCGCCGTGCCCGTCGGTTATCTGCTGGGCGATCTGTCGCCTTCGCAGGCGGAGCGGGTCGAGGAGGAGGTACGGTTCCTCGTCGCGATGCGCGACAAGCGGGTCCGAAGCATCGCGCTGCGCTCCGTGGGCCTCCCGCCAGAGGTCCAGGACAGTCTCACCACGATCATCTCCCAGTTCCGGCAGCAGATGAACCTTCCGCCCGAGCCGCCCGGTACGAACGGCGCCGGAGGGGCGGACGGTCCGGGCGGTCCGGACGGCGAGGCGACGAATGGCCGTCGATGACCCGGAACTGTTCTCCTCCTGGCGGCGCACCGGAAACGAGGGTGGTACAGGCATGCGAGTGGGCCGGATGCGGCGGCGGTGCAAGCAGCTCATCAAGGAGCTCGGGCTGCCCGCCTCGACCGACTTGCCCGGTCTGTGCGACCTCGTGGCCCGCCGCGTCGGACGCCCCGTCCATCTGGTGCCGATGAGCCTGGGCGGTGTGGTCTCGGGCATGACCGCCTCCACCGACGAGGGCTACTGGATCTTCTACGAGCTCCGGACGTCCCCCTGGCACCAGATCCATATCGTGCTGCATGAAATCGGCCATCTGCTGCTCGGACACGAGCAGGACCCGGCGGTCACCGAGGACGCGCTGCGGATGTGGACGCCGTCGGTCGACGTGACCACCGCGATGCGCCGGCTGGGGATGACCCCGGACTTCGCCCGCCACCACGCTTACGACAACCTCACCGAGCGCGAGACCGAGGTGCTGGGCACCCTCCTGATGGAGCGTGTGGTGCCGACCTCGCCGGACCCCGGGCTGCCGCTCCGGGGCCGGGCGGCCGAACTCGCCGCGGCGCTGGGCCCGGCGCTGCGCCATGTGCGCACCGACGGGGCTGACCGTACCGGTGGCGTACGCGGTGAACCGGGCGGTGACACCGGTGTTTGACCTCGTCTATCTGTGCTTCGGCGCCGCCGCCTGGGCGATGGCCGGCTACAAGGCCCGAGCCTGGTTCCGTGACCGGGCCAACGCCGATCTCGGCCTGGCGTGTGTGATGACCGCGGCCGTGGCGAATGTGTTCCTGCTCTCCGCGCCCAGCGTCTACCGCTGGTTCGACGGGCTGGTGGGCGTCGCCAATCTCGCCATGGTCTTCCTCTACTCCTCCGTCGTGGTGTTCGCCACCGGCGCCCTGGTGCTGCTGCTGCGCTGGACGGGCTCCGCGGTGCCGCCCCGCGCGGTGGTCGCCGCCGTGGCCGTGGCGTGGACCGTGGCCGTCGTCGGCTTCGCGGTGGGCCGTCCGGATGCCGTGGAGCACCCCCGCGACTTCAGCACCGCCTACGCCGACGCCCCCGGAGTGGTCCTCTTCCTGGTGCTGTATCTGGCCATTTTCGGGGCCGGTCTGGCGGGGCTCGGCATCCTGTGCCCGCGCTATGCCGCCAGCCTGCGCGGCTCATGGCTGGCCCGGGGGCTGCGGGTGCTGGCCGCCGGATGCTGGCTGGGACTGGCGTACTGTGCCTGCAAGCTGATCGGTTTCGTCTTCTCCTGGGCGGGCCATGAGCTGTACTGGCTCTCCAACGGAGTGGCCCCGCTGACCGCCTCGGTCGCGGCGCTCCTGGTGCTGGCCGGTTTCGCCATCCCCGCCGTGGGGCCGCGGGCCTCCGCGTGGCGTCGCTTCCGGAGGCTGCGGCCGCTGTGGCGGGAGGTCACCGCGCAGGCCCCCGAGGTGTCCATGGGGCACTCCCGCTGGACCGGCTGGTGGCCGTTCGCGGACCTGGAGTGGCGGGCCAACCGTCAGATGGCGGAGATCCGGGACGTCCAGCGCGGCGTACGGCGTCATGTGGAAGCCCGCGCGCTGGAGATCGCGCATGTCAAGGGCGGCGCGGCGCGACTCGACGATTGGCAACTTGCTGCCGTAGTGGAGGCAGCGGCGCTCAGACGCGGTTTGCTGAATCAAGCAGAAGGACATGTGCCGGCGTCCGCGGCGGACAGCGTGGTGGTGACGACAGGGGCCGAACTGGTGGAGGAGCACGAGCATCTGGCCCGCGTCGCCGACGTCTACCACCTGCCGCTGGTGGACGAGGTGCTCGAGGAACTGAGAGAGGAGACCGCCGCCCAGCGGCGGTGAACGGGGGGATCACAGACGAGGTGGCCCTGGACGGGGGTCGGGGCCGCCCGTGGCACAGGCGGCGCCGGGGAGATTCAGCCCCGGCGCCGCCTCCCGGCCACCACCATTCATCACCGGCGTGCACATCGCCTGGACGGGCTGGAATGGCCCACCCGTCCAGGCACCGGAGACGCCACGGCCTAGAGTCGGGATCCATGCAGAACACCGCGAACGCCGCCGGAACGGACGGCCCGGAGCTCGTTGACACCGCCCCGCTGATCGAGGACCTCTACCCGGCCCTGGCCAAGCTGCGCGAGGCCGGCCCGGTCCATCGGATCCCCGGCACCGACGGGCGCCCCGCCTGGCTGGTGACCCGTTACGAGGATGTGCGGCGGCTGTTCGCCGACCCGCGCCTCGCCCTGGACAAGCGCCATGCCGCGCCGGGCAGCTTCAGCGGCTTCTCCCTGCCGCCCGCCCTCGACGCCAATCTGCTCAACATGGACCCGCCGGACCACACCCGGGTGCGCCGGCTGGTGGTCAAGGCGTTCACCCCCGGCCGCGTGGAGAAGATGCGCGAACCGGTCCGGCGGGTCGCCGAGGAGCTGCTCGACGCCATCGAGCCCCACGGCCGCGCGGACCTCCTGGCCGCCTACGCCGGGCAGTTGCCCATCATCGTCATCTGCGATCTGCTCGGCGTCCCGCAGCGCGACCGGCGCGACTTCCGGGCCTGGAGCGACGCCCTGATCACCCCCGATCCGGCGCGGCCGCGGGCGGCGAAGGAAGCGGTCGGCAGCATGCTGCGCTTCTACACCGAGCTGATCGCGAAGAAGCGCGCCGAGCCCGCGGACGATCTGCTCTCGGATCTGATCCGGGTCCGTGACGACGAGGCCGGGGACGGGGGCGGCGACGGCAGGCTCAGCGAGGACGAACTGACCTCGCTCGCCTTCCTCATCCTCCTCGCGGGCTACGAGAACACCGTCCACCTCATCGCCAATGCGGTGCTCACCCTGCTCGACCACCCCACGGTCCTCCAGGAGCTGCGCGAGGATCCGAGCGGTCTCGCGGCCGCCTTCGACGAGCTGGCGCGGTACGAGGGCCCGGCGTCGCTGGGGATCCGCCGCTTCCCGCTGGAGGACATCGAGATCGGCGGAGTGACCATCCCCGCCGGGGAGACGGTGCTGCTGTCGGCGGCCTCGGCCCACCGTGACCCGGCCCACTTCAAGGATCCGGACGAGTTCAATCCACATCTTGGCCGGTCCGGTCACCTTGCGCTCGGCCATGGCATCCACTACTGCCTCGGCGCGCCGCTGGCCCGAATGGAGACGGAAACCGCTCTGGCCGCGCTCCTTCACCGTTTCCCAGGGCTGCGGCTGGACGTCCCGAGGGACCAGCTCCGGTGGCGGCCGTCGATCCGCGCACGTGGCCTGATCTCGCTGCCTGTCGCATGGTGATCGGGGGAAGCGAACAGGTTTTTGATGCATAACCCCCCGCCGATGCGGTAAAAAGGTCTTCGAGCCCGCCCGGTGTGCATCCCCCGTCGCACCGGGCGGGCCTCTGTGTGTCCGGGTCGGGTACGAGTCGTCATGCCCCAGTCGTCGGCAACGGACCGGGTACACGTCCCGCACCCCGGCCGTGGGCGGCCGCTACCCCTGAAATCCCTAGGGCTCACCCCTGAGATCACTAGAGAGTAAGCTCACAGCCCTCATCACTGCTCCGGCTTTAGCGGACCCCATTAGCCTCCTCCTATGACGGTCCTGCCCGACGGGCTTCCCCTAGCCGACGATTTCCCGGAAGTGACGCGAGACCAGTGGCGCCACCTCGTCGAAGGCGTGCTGCGTAAAACCGGCACCTCGGACGCCGTGGGCGCCGAGGCCGAAGAGGCCCTCGCGACCGCGCTCGAGGACGGAATCACCGTCCAGCCCCTCTACACCGCCGACGACGCCCCCGAGGACGCCGGATTCCCCGGCTTCGCGCCCTTCGTGCGCGGCGGCCGGGCCGAGGGCTCCGCCGTGTCCGGCTGGGACGTACGACAGCGCCACGCCCACCCCGATCCGGCGCGCACCAACCAGGCGATCCTCGCCGACCTGGAGAACGGCGCCGGTTCGGTGTGGCTCGCCGTCGGCGCGGCCGGGGTGCCCGTGGACGCCCTGCCCGAGGCGCTCAAGGGGGTCTATCTCGACCTCGCCACCGTCGCCCTCGACGCGGGCGCCGACTTCGAGGACGCCGCCCGCGCCCTGCTGCGGCTCTACGCCGGCCGCGAGGTGCCCCCCGGCGCCGCGCTCGGCAACCTCGGCGCGGACCCGCTGGGGCTCGCGGCCCGCACCGGGCGCGACGAGGGCCTCGCCGGGCAGCTGGCCGCCGCCGCCGACCTCGCGCTGACCTGCGACCGCGACCACCCGGGGGTGCGCGCCTTCGCCGTGGACGCGCTGCCGTACCACGAGGCGGGCGCCGGGGCCGCCCAGGAGCTCGGCTGCTCCCTCGCCGCCGCCGTGGCGTATCTGCGCACCCTCACCGCGGAGGGGCTGAGCATCGAAGCCGCCTGCGCGCAGCTGGAGTTCCGCTACGCGGCCACCGCCGACCAGTTCCTCACCATCGCCAAGTTCCGGGCCGCACGGCGCCTGTGGGCGCGCGTGGCGCAGGCGTGCGGCGCGCCCTCCCAGGCGCGCGCCCAGCGCCAGCACGCGGTGACCTCGACGGTGATGATGACCCGGCGCGACCCCTGGGTGAACATGCTGCGCACCACCGTGGCCGCCCTCGCCGCCGGCGTCGGCGGCGCGGACGCGGTCACCGTGCTGCCCTTCGACAGCGCCATCGGCCTCCCCGACGACTTCTCCCGGCGCATCGCCCGCAACACCTCCACGATCCTGCTGGAGGAGTCGCATCTGGCCCGGGTGATCGACCCGGCCGGCGGCTCCTGGTACGTCGAGAAGCTCACCGACGACGTCGCCCGCGCCGCCTGGGCCTGGTTCCAGGAGATCGAGCGCGCCGGGGGCATGGCCGCGGCCCTCGCCTCCGGGCTGGTGCGCGACCGGCTCGCCGAGACCTGGGCCCGCCGCGGCCGCGCCCTCGCCCGCCGCAAGGAGCCGATCACCGGCGTCAGCGAGTTCCCGAACCTCGCCGAGCGGCCCGTCGAGCGCGAGCCCGCGCCCGAGCCGCCCGGCGGCGGACTGCCGAGGGTGCGCCGCGACGAGGCGTACGAGGCGCTGCGCACCCGCTCCGACGCCCATCTGGCGGCCGAGGGCGGCCGGCCCCGGATCTTCCTGGCCGCGCTGGGCCCCGCCGCCGCGCACACCGCCCGCGCCTCCTTCGCCTCCAACCTCTTCCAGGCGGGCGGGATCGAGGCGGTCCACGAGCCGGTCACGGTGACCGCGGAGACGGTCGCCGAGGCGTTCACCGCCAGCGGCGCCCGCGTGGCCTGCCTGTGCTCCAGCGACAAGCTGTACGCGGAGGAGGCGGCCGCCGTGGCCGAGCGGCTGAAGGCGGCCGGGGCGACCCGGGTCTACCTGGCCGGACGGCCGGGGACACAACAAGAAGAGTACGAGCGGGCCGGAGTGGACGGATACGTCTTCGCGGGCTGCGACGCGGTCGAGGTGCTCTCCTCGGCTCTGGACACCATGGGGGTGGCGTGATGACGGGCTCTCCGGCCGAGCCCGGGAAGATCCCGGACTTCTCGGCGGTCGATCTGGACGGACCGGCCGAAGGCCCGGTGCCCAGCTCCGGTGACTGGGCCGCCGCGTTCCAGAACGGCGTGGGCAAGGGCGTGGAGGACCTGGTGTGGGACACCCCCGAGGGCATCGGGGTCAAACCGCTCTACACCGCCGAGGACCTCGAGGGCGTCGACTTCCTGGGCACCTACCCCGGCGCCGCGCCCTATCTGCGCGGCCCGTACCCGACGATGTACGTCAACCAGCCCTGGACCATCCGGCAGTACGCGGGCTTCTCCACCGCCGAGGAGTCCAACGCCTTCTACCGCCGCAACCTCGCGGCCGGCCAGAAGGGCCTGTCGGTCGCCTTCGACCTGCCCACCCACCGGGGCTACGACAGCGACCACCCCCGGGTCACCGGTGACGTCGGCATGGCGGGCGTGGCCATCGACTCCATCTACGACATGCGGCAGCTCTTCGACGGCATCCCGCTGGACCGGATGAGCGTGTCGATGACGATGAACGGCGCGGTGCTGCCCGTGCTCGCGCTCTACATCGTGGCCGCCGAGGAGCAGGGCGTACCGCCCGAGAAGCTGGCCGGGACCATTCAGAACGACATCCTCAAGGAGTTCATGGTCCGCAACACCTACATCTATCCGCCGCAGCCGTCGATGCGGATCATCTCCGACATCTTCGCCTTCACCTCGCAGCGGATGCCGCGCTACAACTCCATCTCCATCTCCGGCTACCACATCCAGGAGGCCGGAGCCACGGCCGATCTGGAGCTGGCGTACACCCTCGCCGACGGTGTGGAGTACCTGCGGGCCGGTCTGGACGCCGGGATGGACGTGGACGCCTTCGCGCCCCGGCTGTCGTTCTTCTGGGCCATCGGCATGAACTTCTTCATGGAGATCGCCAAGCTGCGGGCGGCGCGGCTGCTGTGGGCCAAGCTGGTCAAGCAGTTCGACCCGAAGAACCCCAAGTCGCTCAGCCTGCGCACCCATTCGCAGACCTCCGGCTGGTCGCTGACCGCCCAGGACGTCTACAACAACGTGGCGCGCACCTGTGTGGAGGCCATGGCCGCCACCCAGGGCCACACCCAGTCGCTGCACACCAACGCCCTGGACGAGGCGCTCGCGCTGCCCACCGACTTCTCCGCGCGCATCGCCCGCAACACCCAGATCCTGCTCCAGCAGGAGTCGGGCACCACCCGGGTCATCGACCCCTGGGGCGGCAGCGCGTACGTCGAGAAGCTGACGTACGACCTGGCGCGGCGGGCCTGGCAGCACATCGAGGAGGTCGAGGCGGCCGGCGGCATGGCCAAGGCCATCGACGCGGGCATCCCCAAGCTGCGCGTCGAGGAGGCCGCGGCCCGCACCCAGGCGCGGATCGACTCCGGGCGCCAGCCGGTGATCGGCGTCAACAAGTACCGGGTCGACAGCGATGAGGCGATCGAGGTCCGCGCGGTCGACAACTCCGTGGTGCGCGCCCAGCAGATCGAGAAGCTGCGGCGGCTGCGCGCCGAGCGCGACGAGGCCGTCTGCCAGGACGCGCTGCGCGCCCTGACCGCGGCCGCCGAGTCCGGCCCTGGCGCGGGCCTGGAGGGCAATCTGCTGGCGCTGGCCGTGGACGCCGCCCGCGCCAAGGCCACCGTCGGCGAGATCTCCGACGCGCTGGAGAAGGTCTATGGCCGCCACTCCGGCCAGATCCGTACGATCTCCGGTGTGTACCGAGACGAGGCCGGACCGTCGTCCGGCGTGGACCGCACCCGCACGCTGGTCGAGGCGTTCGAGCGCGAGGAGGGCCGCCGCCCCCGCATCCTGGTCGCCAAGATGGGCCAGGACGGACATGACCGCGGCCAGAAGGTGATCGCCACCGCCTTCGCCGACCTGGGCTTCGACGTCGACGTCGGCCCGCTGTTCCAGACCCCCGAGGAGGTCGCGCGGCAGGCGGTGGAGGCCGATGTGCACATCGTCGGCGTGTCGTCGCTCGCGGCCGGCCACCTCACCCTGGTGCCCGCGCTGCGCGAGCAGCTGGCCGAGGCGGGGCGCGAGGACATCACCATCGTGGTCGGCGGGGTCATCCCGCCGCAGGACGTCCAGACCCTGCACGAGGCGGGCGCCGCCGCCGTCTTCCTGCCGGGCACGGTCATCCCGGACGCCGCCCACGACCTGGTACGGAAGCTGGCCGCCGATCTCGGCCACGAGCTGTAATGCCGCGGACGATCGACATCGAGGAGTATGCCAAGGGCGTGCTCGACGGCAAGCGCGCGTACATCGCGCGTGCGATCACGCTCGTCGAGTCCACCCGCCCCGACCACCACGACCTCGCCCAGCGGCTGCTGGTGGAGCTGCTCCCGCACACCGGCGGGGCCCGGCGGATCGGCATCAGCGGGGTGCCAGGGGTGGGCAAGTCCACCTTCATCGACGCCCTGGGCACCATGCTCACCGGGGTCGGCCACAAGGTCGCGGTCCTGGCCGTCGACCCCTCGTCGACCCGCACCGGCGGCTCCATCCTGGGCGACAAGACCCGGATGGAGCGGCTGGCGGTCGACCCAGGCGCCTTCGTACGGCCCTCGCCCAGCGCCGGGACGCTGGGCGGGGTCGCCCGCGCCACCCGCGAGTCCATGGTCGTCATGGAGGCCGCGGGCTATGACGTGGTGCTGGTGGAGACCGTGGGCGTGGGCCAGTCCGAGACCGCGGTGGCCAATATGGTCGACTCCTTCCTGCTGCTCTCCCTGGCCCGCACTGGCGATCAGCTCCAGGGCATCAAGAAGGGCGTCCTGGAGCTGGCCGACGTGGTCACCATCAACAAGGCCGACGGACCGCACGCGCGGGACGCGAAGTCGGCGGCCCGTGAACTGGCGGGCGCGCTACGGCTGTTGCAGCCGCCGGACGCGCCCTGGAACCCGCCGGTGCTCACCTGCAGCGCCCGCGAGTCCACCGGGCTCGACGTGGTGTGGGAGCGCCTTGAGCAGCACCGCCGGGTGCTGGAGGCCACGGGCGCGCTGCGCACCAAGCGGCGCGACCAGCAGGTGGACTGGACCTGGTCGATGGTGCGCGACCAACTGCTCGCGCGGCTGCACGCCCACCCCGAGGTGCGGCGGCTCGGGCCCGAGCTGGAACAGCGGGTCCGCGAGGGCGCGCTGACGGCCACGCTGGCGGCGGACCGGCTGCTGGCGGCGTTCCAGGGCCCGGCGGACGGTGGAGTGTTCCAGGCCCCGGCCGACGGTGGATGAGGCGCCGCTGCCGGACGCGGCGCGGGTCGGGCCGTTCTTCGCGCTCCGCACCGGCGGCGGCGATCCCGGTGCGGAGGGGTACGCGCGGATCGGCGAGGCGTACCGGCTGACCGGCACGGGCGCCGCCGGGCCGGTGTTGCGCGCCCGTGTCGAGGCGGTCGCCGCTTCCTTGCGCACCGATGAGACGAGGGTCGCGGCCTCGCTGGTCTTCCAGGGGCTCGCCGCCCGGGTGTGGTCGCTCGCGCTCGGCCCGGCGGCCCTCTCCGGCGAGGTGTCCCTTCTCCGGCCCGACCGGCTGTGGTGGAACCCCGGGCGTGTCGCCCCCGACGATCTGTGGTGGCCCGGCGCGCCGTCGGTGATGGGCGAACCAGGAGGACTCGCCGGTCACGTGGGCACCGCGGCGTTCGCCCATCTGATGCCGCTGCACCACGCCGTCGAGCGGGCATACCGGGTCTCGGGGCGGCTGCTGTGGGGCAACGCGGCCTCGGCGCTGGCCGGTTCGCTGCGGGTGCTGCACGACTGGTGCCGGGCGCACGGCCGCGCCGGGGCGGCGGACCGGGCCGTCGAGCTGGCGCGCGCCCAGCTCGACCACCCGCCGCTGCGTGACGCCGGCACCCTGAGCACCGCGCCGCTCGGCTACCGGCGCCGCACCTGCTGCCTCTACTACCGGGTGCCGGGCGGCGGGTTGTGCGGCGACTGCGTCCTGCGCGAGGCGCCGGGGCGGGGGAGTGGGCCCGGGACGCCGAGGTGAGGCGGACGCTCTCCCGAGGGGACGGTCTCCGGTGGAGACGGTCTCCCGATGGGCCGATACGGTGGGCGAATGCCGAAGAACGAGAACGTGTTCTCATCCTGGCGGGGCTGGTGCGGACGTGTCACTTCCCGTCTGGTCCACCGTGGATGGCGCGCCGTGCAGCGGGCCGGCGCGGTGACCGCCGAGCGCCCCGGCCCGTACCGCTTCGGCCGCATCGGCGTCGGCACCCGGCTGGCGTTCCCCCAGGGCACCCTCTTCGGCGAACCGTGGATCGAGCTCGGAGAGCACTGCGTCATCGGCGAGCAGGTGACCCTCACCGCCGGCATGATGCCCGGTGTGGACCTCGGCCCCGAGCCGGTGCTGCGCATCGGCAACGGTGTGGTGCTGGGCCGGGGCAGCCATGTGATCGCCTCCGTGCGCGTGGAGTTCGGCGACGATGTCTTCTGCGGCCCGTACGTCTATGTGACCAGCGACAACCACTCCTACGACGATCCGGACCAGCCCATCGGCCGCCAGTGGCCACGCTCCGCGCCCGTCCACATCGGCCCCGGCAGCTGGCTGGGCGCGGGCGCGGTGATCCTTCCGGGGGCGCGGCTGGGCCGCAATGTGGTGGTCGCGGCGGGCGCGGTCGTACGGGGCGAGGTGCCCGACCACGCCGTGGTGGCCGGGGCGCCGGCCCGGATCATACGGCGCTGGGCCCCGGACGAGGGCTGGCAGCCGCCGCTGCGCACCCCGGCGCCGGTGCCGATCCCCGAGGACATGACCGTCGAGCAACTGCTCGCGCTGGCGGAGCTGGAGCGCGAGCGGGAGCGGGACGGCGTGGAGTTGGAGGGGGAACAGACGGGGGAGCGGGGCCGCGAGGTGGAGCGGCACGGGCTGGAGCGGGAGCCGGGGGCCGGGGCGTCGTAGCAGGTCAGTAGAGTTTCGTGGACCGTCCCCGACCCGCGAAGGTGACCACCGTGAGCCCGCCGCCTCCCCCCGTGACCGTCATCGGCATCGGCGCCGACGGCTGGGAGGGGCTCGGCCCCGCCGCCCGCGAGGCGCTGCGCACGGCCGAGGTGGTCGTCGGCGGACGGCGCCATCTGGGCCTGCTGCCGCCGGAGTGCCCCGGCGAACGGGTGCCCTGGCCGTCCCCGCTGCGCCCCGCCGTCCCCGGGCTGTTCGCCGCCCACACCGGGCGGCGGATCTCCGTGCTGGCCAGCGGCGACCCCATGTTCTTCGGCATCGGCCGCACCCTGGCCGAGCTGCTGGGCGCCGAGCGGCTGCGGGTGCTGCCCCATCCGTCGTCCGTCTCCCTGGCCTGTGCGCGGCTCGGCTGGGCGCTGGAGGAGACCGAGGTGGTCAGCCTCGTCGGCCGCCCCCTGGCCACGCTGAACCGTGAGCTGTACGCCGGCCGGCGGCTGCTCGTGCTCAGCGCGGGTGCCCACACCCCCGCCGAGGTGGCCGGGTTGCTCGGGGAGCGCGGTTTCGGCCCGAGCCGGATGCGGGTGCTGGAGCAACTGGGGAGCGCGGGGGAGCGGTGTGTGGCGGGCACGGCCGAGGAGTGGCCCCATCCGCCCGGCGACCCCCTCAACGTCATCGCCGTCGACTGCGCCCCGGCGGACGGCGTCCGGCCGCTGTCGCTCGTTCCGGGGCTGCCCGACGGGGCGTACGACCACGACGGCCAGCTGACCAAGCGCCATGTGCGGGCCGCCACCCTCGCCGCGCTCGCTCCGGCCCCCGGCGAGCTGCTGTGGGACGTCGGCGGTGGCTCGGGTTCGATCGCCGTGGAGTGGATGCGCGCCCACCGCACCTGCCGGGCGGTCTCGGTCGAACGCGATCCGGTGCGCGCCGAGCGCATCGGCCGCAACGCCGCCGCGCTCGGTGTGCCCGGGCTGACCGTCGTCACCGGCGCCGCCCCGGACGCGCTGGCCGGACTGCCCACCCCCGACGCGGTGTTCATCGGCGGCGGCCTGACCGCGCCCGGGGTGCTGGAGGCGTGCTGGGCGGCCCTGCCGCCGGGTGGCAGGATCGTGGCCAACACCGTGACCCTGGAGTCCGAGGCGCTGCTCGCCGACTGGTACCGCCGCCGCGGCGGCGACCTCCTCCGCCTCGCCGTCTCCCACGCCACCCCGGTCGGGGGGTTCACCGGCTGGCGGCAGGCGATGCCGGTCACCCAGTGGTCCGCCACCAAACCGCTCGCTTCCCGAGGCCCTGGCGGGGACGCCGCCGATCCCGGGGGATCCGTCGAAGCCGCTCAAGGAGAAACACGATGACGGTGTACTTCATCGGCGCGGGCCCCGGCGCCGCCGATCTGATCACGGTGCGCGGCGCCCGGACCCTGGCCCGCTGCCAGGTGTGCCTGTACGCGGGCAGCCTGGTGCCCCGGGAACTCCTCGCCGAATGCCCGCCGGACGCGCGCCTGGTCGACACCGCCCGGCTCGACCTGGACCAGATCACCGCCGAGCTGGTCGCCGCCCACGAGGCGGGCCACGACGTGGCCCGCCTCCACTCCGGCGATCCGTCGGTCTTCAGCGCCGTCGCCGAGCAGATGCGCCGCCTCGACGCGGTCGGCGTCCCGTACGACGTGGTCCCGGGCGTCCCCGCCTTCGCCGCCGCGGCCGCCGCGCTGAAGCGCGAACTGACGATCCCGACCGTCGGCCAGACCGTCATCCTCACCCGCATCGCCCAGCAGGCCACCCCCATGCCGGACGGCGAGGACCTGGCCACCCTGGGCCGCAGCGGAGCCCTGCTCGTCCTGCACCTGGCCGCCCGCTACGTGGACCGTGTCGTCGCCGAACTCCTCCCGCACTACGGCGCCGACTGCCCGGCCGCCGTGGTCGCCATGGCCGGCCGCCCCGACGAACTGGTCCTGCGCGGCACCCTGGACGACATCGCGCCCCAGGTGAAGGCGGCAGGCGTGGTGCGAACGGCGGTCATCATCGTCGGCCGCACCCTCGCCGCCCAGCAGTTCCCCGACAGCCACCTCTACTCCCCGACCCGCGAACGCCCCCACGTCCCGTGAGCGGAAAGTCGCCCGTGCGGGCCTTCAAGAGCCGTCACGGGGCGGGAGCGAGAGCGGGTCCCGGAACCGGTCCGGGCTCCGGCACCAGTACCACCTTCCCCATCGTCCTCCGTCCCTCGAGCGCCGCGTGCGCCGCACCGGCCTCCGCCAGCGCGAACCGCTGCACCGGCGGCACGACCCGGCCCGCGGCGGCCTCCGCCAGGGCCCGCGACTCCAGCGTCCGCACCGGATCGTCACCGAGGCCCAGCCGATCCAGCCATCCCGGCCCCAGCACCATCCGCGACGTGATGCCCCGCTCGACCAGCTCGGCCTCTTCGAAGGTCAGTGGTTCGTCCCCCGACCACCCGTACACCAGGTGCCGCCCACCCCTGCCGAGCAGCCCGGTCGCCGCCAGACCCGCCGCTCCGCCGACCGCGTCGAACACCACCGTGGCCGCGCGCCCACCCAGGGCCGTACGCACCCGCTCCACCCACTCACCGGTCTCGGCCGTGTAGTCGGCGGCGACGTCCGCGCCCAGCTCCCGCACCCGTGAGACCTTCGCCGCACCGCCCGCGAGCCCGACGACGAACGCGCCGAGGTTCTTCGCGTACTGGACGATCAGCGATCCGATGCCGCCCGCCGCCGCGGTGACCACCACCACGTCCTCGGCCCTTACTTGGGCGAGGTGCAGGATCGCCATCGTGGTCCGGCCGGTGCCGATCATCGCGACGGCCTGCGTCTCGTCGAGACCGTCCGGCACCTCGTGGAGCTTCTCCTGGCCGACGACGGCGAGTTCCGCGTACCCACCCGGCACCATCCCCAGGTGCGCCACCACCCGCTTTCCGCGCCACGCCGGGTCGACGCCCTCGCCGAGCGCGTCGACCGTGCCCGCCACCTCGCGGCCGGGGATCGTCGGCAGCTCGGGCTCCGGGTGGACCGGGGAGGACGCGCCCGCGCGCAGGGCCGTGTCGAGCAGATGGACTCCGGCCGCGGCGACGGCGACGCGCACCTGGCCGGGCCCCGGCAAGGGATCGTCGGTTCTCTCGTAGCGAAGGTTCTCGGCGGGGCCGAAGGCGTGCAGTCGGATGGCATACATGACGTTCTCCATGAAGGCCGGGCGGTCCGCGCGAGGAGCGAGCCGCGTGGTGCCCTCACCCTCCAACCTCAACCGAGGTTGAGGTCAAGCGAGTACCCTCCCGGTGCGTTCGCGCGCGGGCGACAACGACCGGCAGGCGCATCACGGACGTCAGGTCCGCAGTGGGCCGCGCGGCTCGGCGCGGCCCACGATCGTGCCGGCGCGGTCGACGCAGATCACGTCCACCGCCACCGGCGCCCCGCGCAGTACCCCCAGCGCCGTGTCGCGGGTCGCCGCCGCGACCAGGTCGCCGAGGGGGACGCCACGGGCGGAGCACAACTGCAGCGTCTCCAGCCCGGTGTTGGCCGTGGCCACCGCCTCCGCCAGTTCCTCGTCGGCCCCTCCCCGGCGGGCCAGTTCCGCGAGGAAGCCCTTGTCCACCTGGGACCGCGAGGAGTGCAGGTCCAGATGGCCCGCGGCCAGTTTGGAGAGCTTGGCGAAGCCGCCGGCGACCGTCAGCCGGTCCACCGGGTGGCGGCGCAGATACTTCAGGACCGCCCCCGCGAAGTCGCCCATGTCCAGCAGCGCGTCCTGCGGCAGCCCGTGCACGGCCACCGCCACCTTCTCGGACGTCGAGCCCGTACAGCCCGCGACATGCGTGCGCCCCGCCGCGCGGGCGACATCCACCCCGCGCCGGATGCTGTCGATCCAGGCCGAGCAGGAGTAGGGCACCACGATGCCCGTCGTGCCGAGGATGGACAGCCCGCCGAGGATGCCCAGACGCGGATTCCAGGTGGAGCGGGCGATCTCCTCGCCGTGGTCCACCGAGACCTCGATCTCGACGTCACCGGTTCCGCCGTACCGGGCCGCGACCGAGGCGATGTGGTCGCGCATCATCCGGCGCGGCACGGGGTTGATGGCCGGTTCGCCCACCGCGAGCGGCAGTCCGGGCCGGGTGACCGTGCCGACGCCCGGACCGGCCCGGAAGACCACTCCGCTGCCGGGCGGCAGAACCCGTACCGTGGCCCTGACCAGCGCGCCATGCGTCACATCCGGATCGTCCCCCGCGTCCTTGACGACCGCTGCCATGGCCCGGCCCGCCGTCAGCTCCTCGGCCGCGAGCGCGAACGCGGGCCGCTGCCCCTTGGGCAGTTCGATGGTCACCGGATCGGGGAACTCCGCGCCCAGCAGCGCGGTGTACGCGGCCGTGGTCGCGGCGGTGGCACACGCCCCGGTGGTCCAGCCGTGCCGCAGCCCCGACCGCTCCAGCTGCGCGTCCCGCCCCCCGGTCGCCTTGGCCGTCGTCTCCGCCTCAGCCATGGGCGGGCCGCCGCGCATACGATGACGGGCGCACGGACGACGAAAGGCACCCGATCCCGATGAACAGCGCACCGGCGCGCCATGTGCTCATCCTCGGCGGCACCACCGAGGCGCGCCGCCTCGCCGAGGAGCTCGCCGACGACCCCGCGCTGCGCGTCACCAGCTCCCTCGCGGGCCGGGTCGCCGCGCCGCGGCTGCCCGTGGGGCAGGTGCGGATCGGCGGGTTCGGCGGCGCCGAGGGCATGGCCCGCTGGCTCCGCGAGCACCAGGTGGACGCGCTCATCGACGCCACCCATCCTTTCGCCGACACGATCAGTTCCCATGCGGCCCGGGCGGCCGCAGACGTCCATGTTCCCCTGCTCGCCCTGCGCCGCCCCGGCTGGGTCCCCGGTCCGGGCGACCGCTGGCACTCGGCCGGCTCGCTGGCCGAGGCCGCGCGGCTGCTGCCGGACCTGGGGGAGCGGATCTTCCTCACCACGGGACGGATGGGCCTGGCCGCCTTCGCCCATCTCACCGGGCAGTGGTTCCTGGTCCGCTCGGTCGACGCGCCCGAGCCGCCGGTACCGCCCCGGATGGAGGTGATCCTCGACCGCGGCCCGTTCACCCTCGAGGGCGAGGCGGAGCTGCTGCGCCGCCATCGCGTCGAGGTCCTGGTCACCAAGGACAGCGGCGCCCACGCCACCGCCCCCAAGCTCGCCGCGGCCCGCGCCGCCGCCCTCCCGGTCGTCGTCATCCGCCGCCCACCCGCCCCCCAGGGCATCCAGGTGGCGGAAACCCCGGCCGAAGCCGCCGCCTGGCTGCGGACGACCGTGGCCTGAGCCCGGGCGCCGCACGCCAGGAGCCTTCCGGGCGCTACGCCTCCGGGTAGCGGCGCGGGGTCCAGACGATGTCGGTGCCGTCGCCCCGGCGGACCGTGCGGGTCTGGGAGGAGCCGACGAGGAGGACCGTGCGCATGTCGACCTGGGCCGGGTCGAGGTCGGCCAGGCGGACGATTCGTACCCGTTCCCCGGGGCCGCCGATGTCGCGGCCCAGCACCACGGGCGTGTCGGGGGCGCGGTGCTCCAGCAGGAGTTCGCGGGCCTTGCCCACCTGCCAGACGCGGCTGCGGGAGCCGGGGTTGTAGAGGGCGAGCACCAGGTCGGCAGCCGCGGCGGCGCGCAGTCGCCCGGCGATGACCTCCCAGGGCTTGAGCCGGTCGGAGAGGGAGATCACCGCGTAGTCGTGGCCGAGCGGGGCGCCGGCCCGGGCGGCGGCCGCGTGGGCCGCCGTCATACCGGGGACGATCCGCACCGGGACCTCGCGGTAGGGGTCCTCGCAGGCGGCCTCCAGGACGGCGGTGGCCATGGCGAACACGCCCGGGTCGCCCGAGGAGACCACGGCGACACGCCGGCCCCGCCGGGCCAGGTCGAGCGCGAACTCGGCGCGTACGGCCTCGACCTTGTTGTCGGAGGCGTGGCGCCGCTGGCCCGGCCGTACCGGCACCCGGTCCAGGTAGGTGGTGTAGCCGACGAGGTCCTCGGCGGCGGCCAGCTCGCCGCGCGCCTCGGGGGTGAGCCACAGCGGACCGGCCGGGCCGAGGCCGACGACCACGACCTCGCCGGGGCGGCCGGACGCACCGCCCGGCGCGTCCACGCGGTCGCCGTGCGGCGCGTCCACACTGACACCGTGCGGCGCGTCACCGCCGTCACCGCGGTCGCCGTGCGGCGCGTCCACGCGGCTGGGCAGCACCGCCATCGAGAAGTACGGCACCGACTCCGGGTCGACCTCCGCCAGCGGGGCGGTCCGCTCCGCGTCCATCGTGGCGCGCTCCACATAGCGCGCGTCCGCGAGCCGTCCCGACCGCTCCAGCGCCCGGCGCACCGTCGGGAAGGTCCGGCCGAGCTTCATCACGGCCGCCGCGTCCGCCGTGGCCAGCCGGGCCGTCAACTCCTCCTCCGGCAGGGTGCCGGGGAGGACCGTCAGTACCTCCTCGCCCTCCACCAGCGGTGTGCCGAGCCGGGCGGCCGCGGCGCTGACCGAGGTGACACCGGGGATGACCTCGGTGGGGTAGCGGTGGGCGAGCCGCTTGTGCATGTGCATGTACGAGCCGTAGAAGAGCGGATCGCCCTCCGCGAGCACCGCGACCGTGCGCCCCGCGTCCAGATGCGCGGCGAGCCGTGCGGCCGCGTCCGCGTAGAACTCCTCCATCGCGCCGCGATAGCCGCCCGGATGGTCGGTGGTCTCCGTGGTGACCGGGTAGACCAGCCGCTCCTCGATGTGGTCGGGCCGCAGGTGGCGCGCGGCGATGGAGCGCGCGATGCTGCGCCCGTGCCGGGCGCTGTGGTACGCGATGACATCGGCCGCGGCGATGACCTCCACGGCGCGTACGGTCATCAGGGAGGGGTCGCCGGGACCGAGCCCCACACCGTAGAGCCGGCCCGTCTGCTGCTCGCTCACTCTTCCTCGCTCGCTATCGCGTTGATCGCGGCCGCGGCGATGGCGCTGCCGCCGCGCCGGCCGTGCACCACCAGGTGGTCGAGCGCCGCCGGATGCCCGGCCAGCGCCTCCTTGGACTCGGCCGCGCCGATGAAGCCCACCGGCACGCCGATCACGGCGGCCGGGCGCGGCGCGCCCGCCCCTCCCTCTTCGATCATCTCCAGCAGCCGGAACAGCGCCGTGGGCGCGTTGCCGACCGCCACCACCGCCCCCTCGAGCCGGTCCCGCCACAGCTCCAGCGCGGCGGCGCTGCGCGTGGTGCCCATGCGCCGCGCCAGCTCCGGTACGGCCGGGTCCGAGAGGGTGCAGATCACCTCGTTGTCGGCGGGCAGCCGCTTGCGGGTGACCCCGCTGGCCACCATGCGCGCGTCGCAGAGCACGGGCGCGCCGGACCGCAGCGCGGCGCGGGCCCGGGAGACCACCTCGGGGGTGTACGCGAGGTCCTTGACCAGGTCGACCATGCCGCAGGCGTGGATCATCCGCACCGCCACCTGGCTGATGTCGGCGGGGAGCCCGCCGAGGTCGGCCTCGGCGCGGATGGTGGCAAAGGACGCGCGGTAGATGGCCGCCCCGTCCTTCTCGTAGTCGAACACGGTGTCCTCGATCATGTCGTTCCGCGGGCCGCCGCAACGGCGCCGGCCAACTGCTCTGCTGTCACTTCCACGCCGTCCTCCGCCTCTGGCGTGTCTCCCCTCGCGCCGCCCCGCACGGTGACCCGATAGCGCGTGTCGCCGGTCGCCAGCGCGTCCACCCAGCGGCCTCCGGGGTGACCGCAGCGCCGTTCACAGCCGGAGACGTACACCGGCAGCGGATCGGGCGCGCCCTGGCGGCCGCCGCCGGGCGCCGTGCCGCTCATCGGCCGCGGCTCCGAACCGCCCGCGACCCCTCGTCCGGTGTCCGTTACCACTTCCGCCGTGTCCGCGACCGTGCGCGTCGTGTCCGCGTCCGTGCGCGTCGTGCCCGCGACCATGCGCGTCGCGTGGGCCCGCACATCCGCCAGGGACTTGGCGCAGCCGGGCCGTCCCGTGCATGCGCCGACCCCGAGCCACGGCGAATCCGGCGTGGTCACCAGCCCCGCGTCGGACAGTTCCGACAGGGCGCCGCGCGCGTCGTCCGGGGTGAACCCGGGGAGCACCACGCCGCGCCAGGGTGTCATACGCAGCTCATCCGCCCCGCTCCGGGAGGCGAGCCCGCCGAGCAACCGCCACTGCGCGGCGCTCACCCGGCCCAGGGGAAGGGCGACGGACAGCGCGTGGCGCCCGTCCGGGCCGGGGACCAGCCCGGGGGCGGGGGGTGCGGCAGAGGCCGTTGGTCGGTGCTTCGTCCGTACGGCCTCGACGCCCGCGTCGGCGAGTCGCGCGGCCAAGCCGTCGGCTGTCACGGCGTGTTGTGCGGGCAGTTCGCGTACCCGCCACGCCCGGGTGCCGCTCTCGCGCGCCCTCGCCAGGAACTCCACTGCGGCCAGCGCGGCCGCCCGCGCCGCGTCCTCGCTCCGCACCCAGAGGTCGCCCCCTACGGCCGCCCCGCCCGCGGTGGCGCTCACCACGCCCGCACCCGCCCGCGGCTCCCCGGCCCGCAGCACCGCTCCACCGTCAGGCGTTGCGATCAATGTCACATCCGCACCCGACGCGGCCACATCGCCACGCCCATCGTCCAGGGCGAACAGAAACCTGCCCGACAAGCCCGACAATTCCCCGCGCCCCACCGATGTGTCGGCGCGCGTGTCGTCGCACAGCATGGCGTCCAACTCCCGCACCCACGCCACCACATCGGCGTGCCCGCCACGGTCCAGGCCGGACAGCGGCGACGCCACGATGTTGCGCACCCGGTCATGGTCGTCCGAGGGAAGCAGTCCGGCCGCCCGCAGCCGGGCCGCCAGCTCCGCGCCGCACCCCGCCGCCAGGCCGCGCACCTGCGCATTGCCCCGTGAGGTGATGTCCAGCCGCCCGTCGCCCAGCTCCTCGGCCACCCGCCCCAGCGCCTGCGCCTGACGGGCCGTCAACAGCCCGCCCGGCACCCGGATCCGGGCCAGCGAACCGTCGTCCGCCGGGTGCAGCCGCAGCGCGCCCGGACAGGCGTCATCGCGCCCGCGCACGGGGGTTTCATCCCCGGATGGGGTGGTTGTCGGGGGGAGGGGCATGGCGGCGAGCATACCGACGATCCGCTCCGGCCCACCGCCCCGGCCAGACCGGAACTCACCGCCCCGTGGCAGGTCAGCAACGCTTACTATGCTCAGCGGCGGGTCGGTCCCGGCCCGCGACACGCACAAGACGGCACTCACGGTAGGAAGCCGGTGGAAATCCGGCGCGGTCCCGCCACTGTGAGCGCGGCGGCTGCCGAACGGCAGCGGACGCGCGAGCCAGGAACTGCCGCCGTCTTCAACCCGCCCGGGGCGCGGACCCCGAGGAAGGCATGCCGTCGCATGATTCTGCTGCTGTCGACGTCCGACACCGACCTGCTCAGCGCCCGTGCCGCCACGGGCCCGGTGCCGTACCGCCTCGCCAACCCGGCCCGCCTCGCCCTCGAGGACCTCCCCGGCCTGCTCGACGGCGTCGAACTCGTCGTCGTACGGCTCCTCGGTGGCATCCGCGCCTGGCAGGAGGGGCTCGACACGCTGCTCGCGGGCGACCTGCCCGTCGTGGTGCTCAGCGGTGAACAGGCCCCGGACGCCCAGCTCATGGAGGCGTCCACGGTCCCGGTCGGCATCGCCGCCGAGGCCCACGCCTACCTCGCCCACGGCGGGCCCGCCAACCTGGGCCAACTGGCCCGGTTCCTCTCCGACACCGTGCTGCTCACCGGCCATGGCTTCGAACCGCCCGCGCCCGCGCCCACCTGGGGGCCGCTGGAGCGCACCGCCCGCGCGGCCGACACCGGCGACGCCACCGGCCCGACCGTCGCGGTGCTCTACTACCGCGCCCACCACATGAGCGGCAACACCGCCTTCGTGGAGGCCCTGTGCCGGGCCGTGGAGGACGCCGGGGGCCGCCCGCTGCCCCTGTTCGTCGCCTCGCTGCGCGCCCCCGAACCCGAGCTGATCGAGGCCCTCGGCGCGGCCGACGCCATCGTCACCACCGTCCTCGCGGCCGGTGGCACCCGCCCCGCCGAGGCGTCCGCGGGCGGCGACGACGAGGCGTGGGACGCGGGCGCGCTCGCCGCGCTCGACGTGCCCGTGCTCCAGGCGCTGTGCCTGACCTCGCCGCGCGCCGCGTGGGAGGCGAACGACGAGGGGCTCTCGCCGCTGGACGCCGCGACCCAGGTGGCCGTCCCCGAGTTCGACGGGCGGCTCATCACCGTGCCGTTCTCGTTCAAGGAGGTGGACGAGGACGGTCTGCCGGTCTATGTCGCCGACGCCGAGCGCGCCGCGCGTGTCGCCGGAATCGCGGTACGACACGCCCGGCTCCGCCACATCCCCGCCGCCGACAAGCGCCTCGCGCTCGTCCTCTCCGCCTACCCCACCAAGCACTCCCGGATCGGCAACGCCGTCGGCCTCGACACCCCCGCGAGCGCCGTCGCCCTGCTGCGCCGGCTGCGCGCCGACGGCTACGACCTCGGCCCCGAGGACGGGCCGGACGCGCTCCCGGGCCTGGTCTCCGGCGACGGCGACGAGCTGATCTACGCCCTCATCGAGGCGGGCGGCCATGATCAGGAGTGGCTCACCGAGGAGCAGCTCGCCCGCAACCCCGTCCGCATCCCGGCCGCCGACTACCGCCGCTGGTACGCCACGCTGCCGCAGGAGCTCCGGGACGCGGTCGAGGAGCACTGGGGCCCGCCGCCCGGTGAGATGTTCGTGGACACCAGCCGTGACCCCGAGGGCGAGATCGTGCTGGCCGCGCTGCGCCGCGGCAACCTCCTGGTCGTCATCCAGCCGCCGCGCGGCTTCGGCGAGAACCCCATCGCCATCTACCACGACCCCGATCTGCCGCCCTCGCACCACTACCTGGCCGCCTACCGCTGGATGGCCACCCCGCGGGCCGACGGCGGCTTCGGCGCCGACGCCATGGTCCACCTGGGCAAGCACGGCAACCTGGAGTGGCTGCCGGGCAAGAACGCCGGGCTGTCCGCCGCCTGCGGCCCCGACGCCGCGCTCGGCGATCTGCCGCTGATCTACCCCTTCCTGGTCAATGACCCGGGCGAGGGCACCCAGGCCAAGCGCCGCGTCCACGCCACCCTGGTCGACCACCTCGTGCCGCCGATGGCCCGCGCCGACTCCTACGGTGACATCGCGCGGCTGGAGCAGCTGCTGGACGAGTACGCGGCCATCTCCGCGATGGACCCGGCCAAGCTCCCCGCCATCCGCGCCCAGATCTGGACCCTCATCCAGGCCGCCCGGCTCGACCACGACCTGGGCCTGGAGGAGCGGCCGGACGACGACGGCTTCGACGACTTCCTGCTGCACGTCGACGGCTGGCTGTGCGAGGTCAAGGACGCCCAGATCCGCGACGGCCTGCATGTCCTGGGCGCGGCCCCGACCGGGCCCGAGCGCGTCAACCTCGTGCTGGCCATCCTCCGCGCCCGCCAGATCTGGGGCGGCACGTCCGCACTCCCCGGTCTGCGCGAGGCGCTCGGCCTGGACGAGTCGGCCGCCACCCGCACCGGCGCCGACGAGGCCGAGGAGCGGGCCCGTGCGCTGGTCCAGGCGATGGAGGACGCCGCATGGGCTCCGGAGGCCGTCGAGAAGACCGTCCTCGCCCTGCCCGACGAGCAGCGCCCCGCGGTCTCCGCGGTCCTCGACTTCGCCGCCCGCGAGGTCGTACCCCGGCTGGCCGCCACGACGGACGAGATCGACCACGCCGTGCACGCGCTGAACGGCGGCTTCGTTCCTGCCGGGCCGTCCGGCTCGCCGCTGCGCGGACTGGTCAACGTCCTGCCGACCGGCCGCAACTTCTACTCCGTCGACCCCAAGGCCGTGCCCAGCAGGCTGGCCTGGGAGACCGGCCAGGCCCTCGCCGATTCGCTCCTGGAACGCTACCGCGCCGACAACGACGGTCAGTGGCCGAAGTCCGTCGGCCTCTCGCTGTGGGGGACGAGCGCGATGCGCACCTCCGGCGACGATGTGGCCGAGGCGCTGGCGCTGCTGGGCGTCCGCCCGGTGTGGGACGACGCCTCGCGCCGGGTGACGGGGCTCGAACCCGTGCCCCTCGGCCAACTGGGCCGTCCGCGTGTCGATGTCACGCTGCGCATCAGCGGGTTCTTTCGGGACGCCTTCCCGCATGTCGTCGGGCTGCTGGACGACGCCGTACGGCTCGCCGCCTCCCTCGACGAGAGCGACGAGGACAACTACGTACGGGCGCACACCCGCGCCGACCTCGCCGCACACGGTGACGAGCGCCGCGCCACCACCCGGATCTTCGGCTCCCGCCCCGGCACCTACGGCGCCGGACTGCTCCAGCTCATCGACAGCCGCGACTGGCGCACCGACGCCGACCTCGCCGAGGTCTACACGGTCTGGGGCGGCTACGCCTACGGCCGCGGTCTCGAGGGGCGGCCGGCGCGTGAGGAGATGGAGAGTGCCTACCGCCGGATCGCGGTCGCGGCCAAGAACACCGACACGCGCGAGCACGACATCGCCGACTCCGACGACTACTTCCAGTACCACGGCGGCATGGTGGCCACCGTGCGCGCCCTGAAGGGCACCGCGCCCGCCGCGTACATCGGCGACTCCACCCGCCCCGAGACGGTCCGCACCCGCACCCTGCACGAGGAGACCTCACGGGTCTTCCGGGCCCGGGTGGTCAATCCGCGCTGGATCGAGGCGATGCGCCGGCACGGCTACAAGGGCGCCTTCGAGCTCGCCGCGACGGTCGACTACCTCTTCGGTTACGACGCGACCACGGGCGTGGTCGCCGACTGGATGTACGACAAGCTCGCCCAGACCTATCTGCTCGACCCGGAGAACCGCGCCTTCCTGGAGGAGGCCAACCCCTGGGCGCTGCACGGCATGGCCGAGCGGCTGCTGGAGGCCGAGAGCCGCGGGCTGTGGGACGAGCCCGACCCGGAGGTGCTGGAGCGGGTACGGGAGCTGTACCTGGAGACGGAGGGCGGCCTGGAGGGCGGGGACGAGGAGTAGGCGCGTCCGCCGCTTCCCCGGTCCGGCGGTGGCTCAGTCGGCGGACGACCGCGCCGCCGGGCGGGTCGCCGCCCGGATCCGGTCCGGCCAGGGGGGACAGTTGACCAGTTCGGTCCACTCGCGGTCGTAAGCCCCGGGCACCGCGCGCCCCGCGGAGGCCCAGCGCTCGACCAGCGCCGCGTAGATCGGTACGGATGTGGATGTGTGAACGGTCTGATGAACCGTTCCGTCGCCTTCGGTGCTCCGGTCCAGCGCTCTGCTCGGCTGCGAGAGAGAACGGCGTCGCATCGTCGTCGTCATATTCGGACAACGCGCCGTGCCCCGCCGGGTCACCTTCCGCACGCCGGTCTCACCCGCATCGGCGTGCTGTCGCACATGTCAGCGACTGCCTGGTGGCATGCCCCGGTGACCGGGCCCTTCCCCCTTTTCGCAGTGTGAAATGAAAAGCATTGCCGCATTCATAAAGCGCATTCGCCGCCGGGGCAAGAGTTTATTGATAACCGTGTCCATTGCAGCCTTTGGTGAATTCCCCTCGGGCCTGTTTCAATTGCGCTGTCCCGAAGACGATCCGAGGAGGAGCCGGTGGGAGCTCATGCGCACGGACCCGACGAGGGGCACGGCGGGCCTGGCCACGGCGGCCACACACACGGGGTGGCGGAGAACGCCGACCGCCGGTGGCTGACCCTCGCCCTCGCGCTGATCAGCGGCTTCATGGCGGTGGAGGTCATCGTCGGGATCGTCGCCCGCTCGGTGGCGCTGCTGTCCGACGCGGCCCATATGCTCACCGACGCCGCCTCGATCGTTCTCGCGCTCATCGCGATCCGGCTCTCGGCGCGCCCCGCACGTGGCGGATACACCTACGGCCTCAAGCGGTCGGAAATCCTTTCCGCCCAGGCCAATGGGCTTTCCCTGCTGCTGCTCGGCGCTTATCTCGGCTATGAGAGTGTGGGGCGGCTGATCGACCCGCCCGAGGTGACCGGCGGTCTGGTGCTGATCACCGCGCTGGCCGGTGTGGCGGTGAATCTCGCGGCCGCGTGGTGCATGTCGAAGGCGAACCGCTCCTCGCTCAATGTCGAGGGCGCCTTCCAGCATGTGCTCAACGATCTCTACGCCTTCATCGCCACCGCCGTCGCGGGACTGGTGGTGGTGACGACGGGCTTCGCCCGGGCCGACGCGATCGCCGGTCTGCTGGTGGTGCTCCTCATGATCAAGGCGGGCGTGGAGCTGCTGCGGGCCTCCGGCCGGGTGCTGCTGGAGGCCGCCCCCACCGGCGTCGAGCCCGATGAGGTGGGCGGCCGGCTGGTCGCCCATGGGCAGGTGGCCGAGGTGCACGATCTGCATGTCTGGCAGATCACCTCGGGCGAGGTCTCGCTCTCCGCCCATGTCCTGGTGGCGGCGGGCGGCGACTGCCACGCCGTCCGGGAGGACCTGGAAGCGGTGTTGAGCGGTGAGTACGGGATCACCCACACCACGCTGCAGGTGGACCATCTGGACGAGCCCGCCGCGCGGGGACGTTCGGGCGGGGAGCACTGTCCGACCGCCCACGGCCCGGTGCACCGGGCCGCGTCGTACGGCCACTGAGCCGTACGGCCACTGAGCAGGGGCCCGGGAGCGGCCGCCGCCCCGGCCGTGTCAGGCCGCGGCCGGGGCGGCGGTCGGCCTGAAGGCGGCGGTCAGAAGCGTCTTCGCGAGCTGGGCGACCAACGCCTCCAGCGCGATCCGGGCCAGCTTGACCAGGACGGTCGTGACAATGTCGGCCATGAGTACCTCACTGGATGGAACACGAGCGGAAGCGAGGCATCCGCTTCCAGTTCCATAGCCTGACCGGGGTCGGGAAGCGGGCGGCGTACATGGGGTGAGCGTCCGGTTAACGGACGGAAAGATCTGGGTGAGAAACGCCCGCGTTGCCGCCGACCAGGACTCCGTCCTGGTAATGCCCGATCGCGCCGGGCGTCGGCGCCGGCTACGCCGTGCTGCCGCCTCAGCCTCGTCCCGGCCTGGCGTCACGCCCGCGACGAGCCGTGATCCTCCAGCCTGACCGGCGGCAGGAACTCGCTCAGCAGGGTGCGGTGCCACCAGGCCCCGGTGGCCCGCCGTTCCGCCCGGGTGGTGAAGCGGTAGAGATACAGCCGCGCCCGCAGATGGGTGGGCGGCGTTCCCGGGAAGGGATTGGCCCGCAGCAGCTTCACCGTCGCCCGGTCGTTGACCAGCAGCTTGCCGATCAGCGGGGCGAACCAGGACCCGGCGTAGCCCGGCGAGAGCCCCGCGAACCACATCATCCAGTCCAGCCGCAGATGGTACGGGGCGTACTGGCGCGGCAACCGGCGCACATCGCCCGGCTTGCCCCGGAACTCGTAGTCCTGCCAGACCGTGTCCGGGGTGAGGACCGTGTCGGCGGTGCCCTGGATCACCACCTCCTGCCGGCTGCGGTTGACGCTGCCGAACGCCCCGTAGGTGTTGACCAGGTGCAGCGGATTGAACGAGAAGTTCATCAGCTGACGGCCCGACAGCAGATTGCGGGCCGGCCAGTAGCTGAGCACCAGCACCAGGGCGGTGGCGGCCAGCACCACCACCTCGTACCAGACCGGGGGAGCGGCGAGGTCCGGCGGCCCGGGCAGCCCCAGCACCTCTGCGGCCCGGCGACCGTCGACCGCGGGGAGCGCCAGCAGGATCGTCAGCCAGTTGAGCCAGGAGAAGTTCCCCGAGGCCACCAGCCACAACTGGGTGACCACCACGATCCCCGCGGCCACGCTCGCGACCGGCTGCGGGGTGAACAGCACCACGGGCACGATCAGCTGCGCCACATGGTTGGCCGCCACCTCCACCCGGTGCAGCGGCTTCGGCAGATGGTGGAAGTACCAGCTCAGCGGCCCCGGCATCGGCTGGGTCTCATGGTGGTAGTACAGACAGGTCAGATCCCGCCAGCAGCGGTCCCCACGGATCTTGATCAGCCCGGCGCCGAACTCCACCCGGAACAGCAGCCAGCGCGCCAGCCACAGGATGAGCACGGGCGGCGCGGTGCGCTCATTGCCCAGGAAGACGGCGAGGAACCCCGACTCCAGCAGCAGGGACTCCCAGCCGAAGCCGTACCACACCTGTCCCACGTTGACGATCGACAGATACAGCAGCCACAGCACCAGCCACGCCACCATCGCGACCGCCAGCGGTGCCCGGTCCGCCGCCCCCACCAGCAGCGCGGCCGACAGCGCGGCCCCCAGCCAGGAGCAGCAGGCGAAGAACCGGTCGGAGTAGTGCAGATGGAACAGGCTGGGCGAGCGGCGGAACGGCACCCGGTCCAGGAAGCGCGGCACCGGTGTCAGCCCCCGCTCGCCGAGCAGCGCCCGCCCCTGCCGGGCCGCCACCAGAAAGGCGATCAGGTAGACGGCCGCCAGCCCCCGTTGGAAGACCAGCCGGCTCAGCCAGTAGTCGGATGAGGTGAACCACTCCATGGGGACCGCTCCCTGGGCCGGTGTGCCTTCGGCCTGCATGTATCCGGTACCACCTCCGACGGGTGCCCGTCATGCGCCGGGTCATACGGCGGACCGGGTTCATCCGGTAGGGGGCCTAGGGGGGTGATGGGTTAGGGGTTATCCGTGCCGTGCCCGGTCCGTAGCGTCGAAGCCCGGCATGGATCCGGAGGGAACCACCCAATGCTTCTTCTCGAGCACCGCCGCACCCCGCGAACAGCGACCACAGCGATGGCACCGGCGACGGCGGCGGTGGCCGCGCGGGCCGGGAGACCCGGATGAACGGGCAGCCGGTCCGGACATCCGGCGGGCGGCCCATCGGGATCCTCGGCACCGGCTCGTATCTGCCCGCCGAGACCGTGTCCAACGAGCTGGTGGCCGAGCGCGCGGGGGTGACCCCGGAGTGGATCTCGGCGAAGACCGGGATCCACCGCCGCCGTTACGCGGCCGACCACGAGGCCACCTCCGATCTGGCCGTGGAGGCCGCCCGCGCCGCCCTCGCGGACGCCGGGATCGGGGCCGATGAGCTGGGCTGGATCGTGGTGGCCACCTCGACCCCCGATCACCCCCAGCCCGCCACCGCCTGTCTGGTGCAGCACCGGATCGGCGCGACCGGCGCCGCCGCCTTCGACCTCAACGCGGTCTGCAGCGGCTTCGTCTTCGCACTGGTGACGGCGGCCGGGCTGCTGTCCACAGGGTCCGGCGCCCCCGCCCGGTACGCCCTGGTGATCGGCGCCGATGTCTACTCGCGCATCATCGACCGCACCGACCGGCGCACCGCCGTGCTCTTCGGCGACGGAGCCGGGGCGGTGGTGCTGGGGCCCGTGCGCCCCGGCTACGGCCTCAGCGGATCGCTGCTCACCAGCGACGGCGCGCTCCACGAGCTGATCCAGGTGACGGCGGGCGGCAGCCGCGCCCCGGCGTCGGAGAAGACCCTCGCCGACGGGGGCCACTTCTTCCGGATGCGGGGCCGCGCGGTCAGCGAATACGTCCTGGCCGAGCTGCCGCGCGCGATAGGGCGCCTGCTGGCCGCGCACCGCACGGACCCCGCGAGCGTGGACCACTTCATTCCCCATCAGGCCAATGGCGTGCTGCTGGCCAAGGCGCTTGGCGACCTCGGGCTGCCGCGGGCGCGCACTCATCTGACGGTGGCCGAGCACGGCAACACCAGCGCCGCCTCCATCCCGCTGGCGCTCGACGACGCCCGGCGGCAGGGCGTGTTCGGCGACGGGGAGTTGCTGCTGCTGGCCGGTTTCGGCGGCGGGATGTCGCTCGGCGCCGCGCTGGTCACGTGGCAGGACGGCCACCGCGGTCCGTGACCAACCCAAGGTCCCAGCCAGCGAAAGGACTCATCGGCATGGCACAGCGCTTCCCCACCGTCGCGGTGTTCGGGCTCGGTACCACCGGCCGCCACCTCGTGGACGCCCTGGTCCGCGGTGGCCGGCGGGTGATCGCCGTGGAGCGGGACGAACCGGCCCTTCGGCGCGGCCGGGCGGGGGTGGCCGCGCCGGAATCCGCCGTCGCGTTCACCACCGACCCGGCGGCGGCCGCCCGGGCCGATCTGGTGGTCGAGGCGGTCCCCGAACGGCTGGAGACCAAGCGCCGGCTGCTCGCCCGCGCCCACGCCGACTGCCCGCCGGAGACGGTGTTCGCCACCACGACCACCGGCCTCCCGGTGACCGAGATCGCCGTAGGCTCCGGGCGGACCGACCGCACCGTGGGGCTGCACCTCTTCCCGCTGGGCCCCGACCGCGAGCAGCCGGCGGTGGAGGTGGTGGGCACCCCGCTCACCGCGGACGCGGTCCTGGCCGACGTCCGGGAGCTGGTCCGCGACCTGGGCCGGATCCCGGTGCGGGTGGCCGACCGGCCGGGCTTCGTCGGGGGCGCGCTCACCATGGCGTACCTCAACAACGCGGTGGCCATGTACGAGCGGCGCTACGCCTCGCGCGACAGCATCGACACCGCCATGACCCTGGGCTGCGGACTGCCGATGGGGCCGCTGGCCCAACTGGACGCCATGGGTCTGGACACCGCGCGGGACTCCCTGGAGGCGCTGTACGAGCGCACCGGCGACCCGCGGTACGCGCCCGCGCCCACCCTGGCCCATATGGTGACCGCCGGTCTGCTCGGGGTGAAGGCGGGCCGCGGCTTCTACGAGTACGGGGCGGGCGGCGCGGCGCGGGGCGGGACGGCGGACGGCCTCGGCGAGCCGGTACCGGCCCGTGCGGTGCGGCGGATCGGGGTGGTGGGCTCGGGCACGATGGCCGTCGGGATCGCGGAGGTGTGTGCGCGCTCCGGCTATCCGACGGTGCTGGTGGCCCGGAGCGGGATGCGCGCGAAGGAGGCCACGGCCGCCGTGGAGCGCTCGCTGGAGCGCGGGGTGCGGCGTGGCAAGCTGGCGCCCGAGCTGCTCACCGAGGCGATGGACCGGCTGACCGCGGGCTGTGCACTCCAGGCGCTCGGCGCCTGCGATCTGGTGGTCGAGGCGGTGGCGGAGGACATCGACGTCAAGCGGGCCGTCTTCGCCGATCTGGACCGGGTGTGCGCACCGGGCGCGGTGCTCGCCACCTCCACCTCCAGCCTGCCCGTCATCGAGTGCGCGATGGCGACGCGGCGGCCCGAGGACGTCATCGGGATGCACTTCTTCAACCCCGCCCCGGTGATGCGGCTGGTCGAGGTGGTGCACACCGTGCTGACCTCCAAGGAGGCGCTCGGCACGGCACACGCGGTGGCCGCGGCACTCGGCAAGCGGGCGGTGGACTGCCCGGACCGGGCCGGTTTCATCGTCAACGCCCTGCTCTTCCCCTACCTGAACAGCGCGGTGGCGATGCTCGAGGAGGGCTGGGCCACCGCCGATGACATCGACACGGTGATGGCGGCCGGGCAGGGCTATCCGATGGGCCCGCTGCGGTTGCTGGATGTGATCGGCCTGGATGTCTCGCTCGCCATCCAGCGCACCCTGCACGGCACCTTCCGGGATCCGGCCCTGACCCCGGCCCGCCATCTTCGGCGGCTGGTCGAGGCGGGTCACCTGGGCCGCAAGGGCGGAAGGGGGCTGCACCTCCACGAGCGATGACAATGGGTGTGCGGATGCAGATGCCGTTGGAATAGTCCAACGGCGGGTGGGTGGCTTCGGAATTCATCGGCGCGGGAATAGTTATGCCATCTCGCTGTCCGCTTTATGGCATGAGAATTCCTGGCGAATCGCTTGCGGTTACCAACGGCAACAGACATAAGAATCGCATTAGCGATCAAAACGGGCAAATAAATGTTCGAAACGGATCCCGGTGCGCCGCTATCGATGACCACTTGGTGTCGCGGGCAAGGATGTCACGGATTACCCCGGGTGCGGCAAGGGGGTCTCGTGTATGCTGGCCCTTCCGAACAAATGCCCACGTGAACGGGGGTGGCGCAGGGTTGTCAGGGTGTCGGTGCGCTTCGGCTTCACGGTCTTGTCCCACGTAGGGGCGTCCCGCTCGCATCGCTTTTGTTGATCGTCGGGAAGTCCGCTCAGAATTGGTAATTCGTTAACGATGATTTTACGTGCGGCGATGGTGGCGCGACCGGTGGGCGTATAGCTTACTCGGAGGCGTTCGGACTGCCGTGAGCAGTGCTTCGCGTCGCATTCGGGGGTGCGAGCAATGGTGTTTTCATCGGCCAGAGCCAGACAATTCGACGCGCAATTCGAGAGACTTCGGCGGACATTTTCCCGATGCCTGTCCGGGGAGGCGGGCATCGTGCTCGTCGAGGGCGCGGTCGGTTGCGGCAAGACCCATACGCTCGAAGCCGTCACGGCCCATGCGGCGAAGGCCGGAGCCCTCGTCCTCAAGGCATACGGAACCTCGGCCGACCGGGCTCCGCTCGGCACACTGCGCCAGCTCCTGGACTCGCCCCGGCTGCCCAAGGCGACCGCCGACCATCTGCGCCGGGCACTCGACCACGGCGCCCTCGACGCCGCACCGCCCCGGGAAGCCCCAGGTGGCGACCCCGCCGGCGCGAACCCCACCCATGTCCAGGGAGCCCGCGAGTTCCGCGCCGCGCTCCATGAACTCGCCTCCCGCGAACCGGTGGTGATCTGCGTCGACGAACTCCAGCTCGTCGACGCGGCGTCACTTCAGTACCTGCTGTACCTGGCGACCCGTTCGCGGTCCGCCAAGCTCCTCATGGTGTTCGCACAGGCGACGGACAGCGAACAGAAAGACGCCGTCTTCAATACCGAACTGCTGCGCCAGCCCAATTTCCAGCGGCTGCGGCTGGAGCGGCTGTCCTGGGAGGAGACGGCACATCTGCTCACCACTCGTCTGGGACTTCCGGATTCCACCGATGTGGCCTACACCTGGTATGAGGTCAGCGGCGGTAATCCGTTGTTGCTACGCGCGGTGATAGACGATTACCGCACCGCGGGGGCGCCCCCACGGCGCAGCCGCGCAGTGGAGCCCGTGGTGGGCGACATGTTTGTGCAGGCCGTACTCACCTGTGTCTACCGCAGCGGGCGCACCGTCTCCCGGCTGGCCGAGGGCATCGCGGTGCTCGGGGCGTCCGCCTCCCCCGAACTCCTCGGCCGGCTGCTGCGCATCGGCCCCGCCGGAACCCACCGCGGAGTCGCCGCGCTGGACGCGGCGGGCCTCGTCGACGGTCTCGCCTTCCGCCACCCGTATGTCGAGGCCGCGGTGCTGGAGGACATGGACCCCGAGGTCCGGCTGGACATGAACCGCCGCGCCGCCGTCCTGCTGCACCAGGGCGGTGGGGGGACCCTCGCCGTGGCCCGCCATCTGCTCGCCGCCCAAGCCGCCGACGAGCCCTGGGCGGTGCCGCTGCTGCGGGACGCCGCGCAGCAGGCGCTCGCCGAGGACGACGCCAAGCTGGCGGTGGCCTGCCTGGAGCTGGCGTACGCGGCCTGCGCGGACGAGGAGCTGCGGGCCGGGATCAGGATCGGCACCGCCGGGATCATGTGGCGGCTCAACCCCTCGGCGTCCGAGCGGATGCTGGAGGAGCCGCTGGCCGCGCTGTGTGCCGACCGGCTGCCCGCCTCCCACATCGGGCGGCTGATCGAGCTGTTGCTCGCCCACGGCCGGATCGAGGAGGCGCGCGGCGCCATCGGCCGGCTCAACGCCGTCATGAGCAACGCGGGACCCACCTCGATGTCCCAGTTCCGGCTGACCGCCCGCTGGGCCCAGGAGTCCGGTGCGCAGGACCGGCCCTCCGGGGCCGCGGCGCGCCAGGGCGAGGACGGCGGCGCCTCCCGCACGCAGCTCAGATCCCGCAGACCCTCCTCGCTGTCGACCATCACGGCGGCGTTCAGCGGCTTCTTCGGCCGCGGGGGGAGCGAGGAGTCGCCGGTCGCCGCGGCGGAGAAGGTGCTCGAGGTCTCGCCGCTCACCGACGCCACCTTCGAACCCATCGTCAACTCGGTGAACGCGCTGGTGTACGCGGGCCGCCCGGACAAGGCGGCGCCGTGGTGCGACGCGCTGATGGACGAGGCCGAGCGGCGCCGGGCGCCGGGCTGGCGGGCCATCTTCGCCTCGATCCGCGCCGAAATCGCCCTGCGGCAGGGCAATCTCGTGGAGTCGGCGGCCTATGCGACCACCGCCTTGGAGATCGTGCCCGGCCGTGATGGAAGCGTCTTCATCGGCGGCCCCCTGGCCAGCCAGATCCTGGCGTACACGGAGATGGGCAAGCACGACGCGGCGGCGCGGCATCTGAGCCGCCCGGTCCCCGAGGCGCTGTTCAAGAGCATCTACGGACTGGGCTACACCCGCGCCCGCGGCCGCTACTACCTGGCCACCAACCGCATCAACGCGGCGCTCGGCGAATTCCTCATGGCCGGCCGGCTCGCCCAGTTGTGGGAGCTCGACCAGCCGGCGCTGCTGCCCTGGCGGTCGGACGCCGCCGAGGCATGGCTGGAGCTCGGCGACCGGGAGAAGGCCGCCAACCTGGTCTCCGAGCAGCTCGCCAGGAACGGCGCCGGGGACTCCCGGGTCCGGGGCGTCTCCCTGCGGTTACTGGCCGCCGCGGGCGACGTCGAGAACCGGTCCCGGCTGCTCGGCCAGGCCGTGGAGGAGCTGCAGTGCTCCGGCGACCGGTTGGAGCTGGCCCGGGCGCTGGACGATCTGGGACGTACGCTGCGCGGATCCGGGGAGCTGGGGCGGGCCGACGCCATCATGGGCCGGGCCTGGCGGATGGCCAAGGAGTGCGGCGCCGAGGAGCTGTGCGCCCGGATCCGCCTCGACTCCGGTCTGGAGGCCCGGGATCCACGGCCGGTGGTGCGGCCGGTGTCCGGACCGCTCGGCCCGAAACCGGCGGTGCCGCCGTCCCTGGGCACCAAGCTCAGCGAATCCGAGGCGCGGGTCGCCGCCCTGGCGGTGGACGGTTATACGAACCGGGAAATAGCCGCCAGCCTGTTCATCACCATCAGCACGGTGGAACAGCATTTGACGCGGGTGTACCGCAAGTTGAATATCAGGAGTCGGCAGCAGCTGCCGACCGCGCTCCGGGCCCAGGTGGACGAAATCGCCTGAGCGATGACGGGGGCGATGTCCCGCGGAAGGGGTGGCCGCACGCAGCCACCCCTGTTCCATGCCCACCCCTGATTACCCCCCTATCGCCGCGGCAGACCTGGAGCGCGGGCCGACCGCGTTGATAGCTTCTGGCCGTATGAAGGGCATAGTCCTCGCCGGAGGAAGCGGTACCCGACTGCACCCTTTGACACATGCGGTGTCGAAGCAGATCCTTCCCGTCTACAACAAACCGATGATCTATTACCCGCTCTCGGTGCTCATGCTCGGCGGCGTCAGGGAAATCCAGATCATCTCGACCCCGCTCCATGTGGAGCTGTTCCGCGCGCTTCTCGGCGACGGCGGCCGGCTGGGTCTTTCGATCGAGTACGCCGAGCAGTCCGAGGCCAATGGAATCGCCGAGGCATTCATCATCGGAGCCGAGTTCATCGGCGATGACCAGGTGGCGCTGGTCCTCGGCGACAATATCTTCCACGGGCCCGGGTTTTCGAAGATGCTGCACCATGAGGCAAGCCATGTCGACGGCTGTGTGCTCTTCGGCTACGGAGTCAAGGACCCCGAGCGCTACGGCGTCGGGGAAATGGATGAGCAGGGCCGGCTGATCTCCCTCGAGGAGAAGCCGGCCGCCCCCAAATCCAATCTCGCGATCACCGGTCTGTATCTCTACGACAACGACGTCGTGGACATCGCCAAGAACGTACGGCCCTCCGCACGTGGCGAACTGGAGATCACGGACGTCAACCGCGTC
This sequence comes from Streptomyces yongxingensis, assembly GCF_055597465.1. Classification (NCBI taxonomy): domain Bacteria; kingdom Bacillati; phylum Actinomycetota; class Actinomycetes; order Kitasatosporales; family Streptomycetaceae; genus Streptomyces; species Streptomyces yongxingensis. The sequence goes on along the minus strand of NZ_CM145717.1, from coordinate 1,705,472 downwards.
TATCTGGAACGCGGAAAGGCCAGACTGGTGGGGCTCGGCCGCGGATTCGCCTGGCTGGACACCGGAACCCATGACTCGCTGCTCCAGGCGGGCCAGTATGTGCAGCTTCTGGAGCAGCGCCAGGGCGTGCGGATCGCCTGTCTCGAGGAGATAGCCTTCCGCATGGGGTTCATCGACGCCGCCGCCTGCTATGAGCTCGGTGCGGATCTCAGCAAGACGGACTACGGACAATATCTGATGGATATCGCGGCCAATAACCGCTGAAGGGTTGTCTCCAGTGCGCATAGTTGTGACCGGCGGCGCGGGCTTCATCGGCTCCCACTTCGTCCGGCAGACCTTGACAGGGGCGTACGCGGCCTGGGCGGACGCCCAGGTCGTGGTGGTCGACAAGCTCACCTACGCGGGCAACGAGGCCAACCTGGCCGAGGTCGCCGACAGCCCCCGGCTGCGCTTCGTCCGCGGTGACATCTGTGACGGCGAGCTCGTCGGCGAGCTGCTGCGCGACACCGATCTGGTGGTCCACTTCGCCGCCGAATCGCATGTCGACCGTTCGATATCCGGCGCCGAGGAATTCGTGCGCACCAATGTCCTGGGCACCCACACCCTCCTCAACGCGGCCGCGAACGCGGAGGTCGGAAAGTTCGTCCACATCTCCACGGACGAGGTCTACGGCTCCATCGAGAGCGGCTCCTGGAGCGAGGAGGAACCGCTCGAACCCAACTCGCCGTATTCCGCCTCCAAGGCGTCCTCCGATCTGCTGGCCCGGGCCTTCCACCGCACCCATGGACTGCCCGTCTGCGTGACCCGCTGCTCCAACAACTACGGCCCGTACCAGCACCCCGAGAAGGTCATTCCGCTCTTCGTCACCAACCTCATGGAGGGCACACCGGTGCCGCTCTACGGCGACGGCGGGAACGTCCGGGACTGGCTGCACGTGGACGACCACTGCCGCGGTATCGCGCTGGTCGCCGAGAACGGCCGCCCGGGAGAGGTCTACAACATCGGCGGCGGCACCGAGCTGACCAATCTGGAACTCACGGAACGGCTGCTCGAACTGCTCGGTGCCGACCGGTCCCTGATCGAGCGGGTGCCCGACCGCAAGGGCCATGACCGCCGTTACTCGGTGGACATCGCGAAAATCTCCGCCGAACTCGGCTACCGCCCCGAGATGTCGTTCGGACACGGCCTCGCGGAAACCGCCAAGTGGTACATGACACACCGCGGTTGGTGGGAACCGCTCAAGAAGGTGTGACCACCCCTACACCCAGGTTAGGGGTGGATGCGGTTAGGGGTGGTTGAGTCGACCCCCACCCCATACCGTCGACTTCCGGATCATGGTCATTCCAGTCGCGTCGTAATCTCAACTGAGAGAAGAGTCTGAGGTCGTGATGTCGGAGAACTCCCTGGTGCGTGACGGGCACATCGCGGTCGTCGGTATGGCATGTCGCGTGCCGGGCGCATCGACTCCGGATCAGTTCCGGCAGTTGCTGCGCAATGGAGAGAGCGCCATCACGGAGATCCCGGCGGACCGGTATGCCGATGAGCTCCGGGACGCCGGTATTCGATTCGGCGGGTTCGTCGAAACGGCAGCCGAGTTCGATCCGGAGTTCTTCGGGATTTCACCCCGAGAAGCACGGGCGATGGACCCCCAGCAGCGACTCGCGCTGGAACTGTGCTGGGAGGCCCTGGAAAACGCCGGACTCGTCCCCGCACAACTCGAGGGCAGCCGCACCGGCGTCTTCATCGGCGCCATCGCCGACGACTACGCGACCCTGGTCCACCGCCGCGAACCGGCCGCCATCACCCAGCACACCCTCACCGGCCTGAACCGCGGCATCATCGCCAACCGGGTCTCCTACGCCCTGGGGCTGCGCGGCCCGAGCGTGGCCGTGGACACCGGGCAGTCCTCGTCCCTGGCCGCCGTGCACCTGGCCTGCGAGAGCCTGCGGCGCGGCGAGACCGAGACCGCCGTCGCGGGCGGCGTCCAGCTCAACCTCGCCCCCGACGGCTTCATCGCCGCCTCCCGGTTCGGCGCGCTCTCCCCGGACGGCCGCTCCTTCACCTTCGACGCCCGCGCCAACGGCTATGTGCGCGGCGAGGGCGGCGGCCTCGTCGTACTCAAGCGGCTCCCGGACGCACTCCGCGACGGCGACCCCGTGCTGTGCGTGATCCGCGGCTCCGAGGCCAACAACGACGGCGGCGGCGACAGCCTCACCACCCCCGCGGCCCACGGGCAGGAGGCCATGCTGCGCGCCGCCTACGAGCGCGCCGGGGTCGACCCCGCCCGGGTCCAGTACGTCGAACTGCACGGCACCGGCACCAAGGTCGGCGACCCGGTCGAGGCCGCGGCGCTGGGCGCGGTGCTGGGCGCCGGCCGGGCGGACGGCGCGCCCCTGCGGGTCGGCTCCGCCAAGACGAACGTGGGCCACCTCGAGGGCGCGGCCGGCGTCACCGGCCTCATCAAGACGGTGCTCTCGCTCGCCCACCGCGAGCTGTTCCCGAGCCTCAACCACGAGACACCGAACCCCGCGATCCCCCTGGATGCCCTGGGCCTGACGGTCCAGACCGCCCTCGACGCCTGGGCCCCGGAGGCGGACACCCCACGGCTCGCGGGCGTCAGCTCGTTCGGCATGGGCGGCACCAATGTGCACATGGTGCTGGAGGAGGCACCCGCCGACGACCCGGCCGCGGAACGCCGGACGGGCCTCGACACGGTGCCGTGGGTGCTCTCGGCCCGCGGCGAGGCGGCGCTGCGGGCCCAGGCGAGGCGGCTGCGGTCGTATGTGGCGGCGCGGCCGGAGCTGGATCCGGTGGACGTGGGCTATGCGCTGGCGCTGACCCGGTCCGCCTTCGGCCACCGGGCGGCGGTCGTCGGCCGCGACCGTGAGGAACTGCTGAGCGGACTGGAGCAACTCGCCGCGGGCGTGGTCCCGGGCGCGGTGGCGGCCAGTGGCGGTACGGCGTTCCTGTTCACCGGTCAGGGCGCGCAACGGCTGGGCATGGGGCGGGAGTTGTGTGCCGCGTTCCCGGTGTTCGCGGCGGTGTTCGACGAGGTGTGCGCGGAGCTGGACCGTCATCTGGACGGTTCGGTGCGGGGGGTGGTGTTCGGCGAGGACGGCGAGGCGCTGGATCGGACGGTGTTCACTCAGACGGGGCTGTTCGCTTTGGAGGTGGCGCTGTTCCGGCTGGTGGAGTCCTGGGGTCTGGCGCCGGACTTCCTGGTGGGGCACTCGGTGGGGGAGCTGGCGGCCGCCCATGTGGCGGGGGTGTTCTCGCTGGAGGACGCCTGTGCGCTGGTGGCGGCCCGTGGTCGGCTGATGCAGGCGCTGCCCGGCGGCGGTGCGATGGTGTCGCTGAAGGTCCCGGAGGCCGAGGTGCTGCCGCATCTGGCCGGTTACGAGGACCGGGTGAGCGTTGCGGCGGTCAATGGCCCGGCGGCGACCGTCGTCTCCGGTGAGGAGTCCGCGGTGCTCGCTGTGGCGGAGGCGGTGGGGGGCAAGAGCAAGCGGCTGAGCGTCTCGCATGCGTTCCACTCGCCGTTGATGGAGGGGATGCTGGCCGAGTTCGCCGAGGTGGCGGGCCGGATCGGCTACTGCGCACCGCGTCTGGCGATCGTCTCCAACGTCACGGGTGAGTTGGCGGGTGAGGAGGTGTGCTCGCCGGAGTACTGGGTGCGCCATGTGCGGCAGGCGGTCCGCTTCGGGGACGGCATGCGGTTCCTCGAGACTCAGGGTGTCACCCGCTATGTGGAGCTCGGCCCGGCCGGTGTGCTCTCCGCCATGGGCCGCGAGTGCGTCTCCGGTGCGGCCGCCTTCGTACCGCTGCTGCGCAAGGACCGCGACGAGACCGAGGCGCTGCTGTCCGGGGTCGCCCAGGTGCACGCTCACGGTGGCGAGGTCGACTGGGAGGCGGTGTTCGCCGGGCGCGGTGCGCATCGGGTGGAGCTGCCCACGTACGCCTTCCAGCGGCAGCGCTACTGGCTGGACACCGACCTCCCCGGCACCGAGGACGCCGCCACCGATGAACCCCTCTCCTGGCGTGCGGAGTTCGCGGCCCTGACCGACGCCGCCGAGCGCGAGCGCGTGGCGCTGGAGCTGGTCCGTACGCACACCGCCTGGGTGCTCGGCTCCCCGGGGCCCGACGCCGTCGACCCCGAGAAGATCTTCAAGGACCTCGGCTTCGACTCGCTGATGTCCGTCGAGCTGTGCAACCTCCTCAGCACCGCGACCGGAACACGGCTCGCCGGGACCGTGCTCTTCGACCACCCCACCCCGCTGGCCCTCTCCCACCACCTCCAGGACGTGGTGGTGGGCTCCCCGGCGTCCGTGGCCCCGCGCCCGGCCGCCACTCGGACCGTCACCACCGACCACGACGACCCGGTCGCGATCGTGGCGATGAGCTGCCGCCTCCCCGGCGGGGTGCGCACCCCCGAGCAACTGTGGCAACTGGTCAGCGAGGGCCGCGACGCCATCGCGGGCTTCCCCGCCAACCGGGGCTGGGACCTGGAGGGGCTCTACGACCCGGACCCGGCCCGCCACGGCACCAGCTATGTGCGCGAGGGCGGATTCCTCTACGAGGCCGACCAGTTCGACCCGGCCTTCTTCGGCATCAGCCCGCGCGAGGCCCAGGCGATGGACCCCCAGCAGCGGCTGCTGATGGAGACCGCGTGGGAGGCGTTCGAGCGCGCCGGGATCGACCCCACCACGCTCAAGGGCAGCGACGCCGGTGTCTTCGTCGGCGCCATGCCGCAGGACTACGGGCCGCGGATGGACGAGGCGTCGGAAGGGTTCGAGGGCTATCTGCTGACCGGTGGCACCACCAGTGTCGCCTCCGGCCGGATCGCCTACACCTGGGGTCTCGAGGGCCCGGCGGTCACCGTCGACACGGCCTGCTCGTCCTCGCTGGTGGCCCTGCACATGGCCGTCCGGTCGCTGCGCCAGGGCGAGTGCTCGCTGGCGCTGGCCGGCGGCGCCACCGTGATGTCCAGCCCCGGGATCTTCGTGGAGCTGAGCCGCCAGAAGGCGCTGTCGCCCGACGGCCGTTGCAAGGCGTTCTCGTCCGACGCCGACGGCACCGGCTGGGGCGAGGGTGTGGGCATGGTGCTGCTTGAGCGGCTGTCGGACGCGCGGCGCAACGGCCACCAGGTGCTGGCGCTGGTCCGGGGCTCCGCCACCAACCAGGACGGCGCGAGCAACGGCCTCACCGCCCCGAGCGGCCCGGCCCAGCAGCGGGTCATCCGGCAGGCGCTGGCCGACGCCGGACTCACCGCGGCCGATGTGGACGCGGTCGAGGCACACGGCACCGGCACCTCGCTCGGAGATCCCATCGAGGCCGGGGCGCTGCTGGCCACCTACGGCCAGGGCCGCGCCGAGGACCGGCCGCTGTGGCTCGGCTCGCTGAAGTCCAACGTCGGCCACCCCCAGGCCGCCGCGGGCGTGGCCGGGGTCATCAAGATGGTGATGGCGCTGCGCCACGGCGTCCTGCCCCGGACCCTGCATGTACACGAGCCCTCGCCGCACGTCGACTGGTCGTCCGGGGCCGTGGAGCTGCTGACCGAGGCGAGGCCGTGGCCGGAGCCGGAAGCCCAGCGGCCGCGCCGCGCGGGCGTGTCGTCCTTCGGCATCAGCGGCACCAACGCACACGCCATCCTGGAGCAGGCGCCGGCCGAACCGGTCGAACCGGCCGCCGGCCACGACGAGCCGCGCCCGGCGGCCCCGGTGCTGCCCGTGCTGCCCTGGGTGCTGTCCGGACGCACCGAACAGGCCCTGCGCACCCGGGCCGAGCAGTTGCGGGACCACCTGGCCGACCACCCCGGCACCGACCTCGCCGCACTAGGCCACGCCCTCGCCACCACCCGTACGGCCTTCGGCCACCGTGCGGTGATCCTCGGCCGGGACCGGGAGCGGCTCCTGGACGGGCTCGGCGCGCTCGCACAGGGCGCCCCGGCGCCCCACGTGGTCCAGGGCGCGGCGGGCGGGCGGCGGAAGACCGTGTTCGTCTTCCCCGGGCAGGGCTCGCAGTGGATCGGGATGGCGCTCCCGCTGTGGGACGCCTCGCCCGTCTTCGCGGAGCGGCTTGAGGAGTGCGCCGACGCCCTGGAGCCGTTCCTGGACTGGTCGTTGCGCGATGTGCTGCGCGGTGAGCCGGGCGCGCCGTCGCTGTCCCGCATCGACGTGGTGCAGCCCGCGCTGTTCGCGGTGATGGTGTCGCTGGCGGCGCTGTGGCGCGGTCACGGCGTCGAACCGGCCGCGGTGGTCGGCCATTCGCAGGGCGAGATCGCCGCCGCGTACGTGGCCGGAGGGCTCTCGCTCCAGGACGCCGCCAAGGTGGTGGCCCGGCGCAGCCAGGCGTGGGCCGAGCTGAGCGGCAAGGGCGGCATGCTCTCGGTGCTCTCCTCGGCCGGGACGGTCGCCGAGCGGCTGCGGCCGTGGAGCGAACGGCTCGGCATCGCCGCCGTCAACGGCCCCGGCACGGTGACCGTCTCCGGCGACCCGGAGGCCCTGGACGCCTTCATGGCCGAGCTCGCCGCCGACGGGGTGAAGTCCCGCCGGGTGCCGGGCGTGGACACCGCCGGGCACTCCCCGCAGGTCGACGGGTTGCGCGAGCGGCTGCTGCGCGAGGTGGCGGGGGTGCGGCCACGCGCCTCACGGATCGCGTACTACTCCACGGTGACCGGCGGGCCGCTGGACACCACGGAACTGGACACCGACTACTGGTACCGGAACATGCGCGAGCCGGTGGACTTCGAGCGGGCCACCCGGGCGCTGCTGGCCGACGGTCACACGGCGTTCATCGAGTGCGCCCCGCACCCCATGCTCGCCATGTCGCTCCAGCAGACCGTCGAGGACGCGGGCGGAAACGCCGCCGTCGTCGTCGGCACGCTGCGCCGGGACGAGGGCGGCCCGGAGCGCTTCGCGGGCTCGTTCGCCGAGGCGTACGTCCAGGGTGTCGAGCCGTCGTGGGACGCCGTGTTCGGGGGCGCGCCGGGGCGCGGTGAGGTTGCCGTGGAGCTGCCGACGTATCCGTTCCAGCGGCAGCGGTACTGGCTGGACAAGCCGGTCGCGGCGAGCGATGTGGCGGCGGCCGGGCTCGACGCGGCCGGGCATCCGCTGCTCGGCGCTGCGGTCCCGCTGGCGGGCGCGGACGACCACCTGTTCACCGGCCGGATCTCCGCGCAGGACCACCCCTGGCTGACCGAGCGCACCGGCCCGGACGCGGCCGTGCTCCCCGGCAGCGCCCTCGCCGAACTGGCGGTCCGGGCGGGCGACCAGGTCGGCTGCGGCCGGATCGAGGAACTGTCCCTGGACGCGCCGCTGGTGCTGCCCGAGAAGGGCGCGGCGGTGATCCAGGTGCGTGTCGGCGTCCCGGACGGCGGGGGCTCGCGCGCCCTCAGCGTCCACGCGCGCGCCGAGGGGGCGGACTCCGACGAGCCGTGGACGCGGTACGCCACGGCGGTCCTGGGCACCGGTGCTCCGGCCGCCGATATCGGCCTGGCCGCGTGGCCTCCGGCCGATGCCGTCCCGGTGGAGGTGGCCGGAGGCGCCGTCGCCGCCTGGCGGCTCGGTGCGGACCTCTACGTCGAGGTCGGGCTGACCGAGGCCGAGGAGGCCGACGCCGGGCGCTACGGACTGCACCCGGTGCTGCTGGAGTCGGCGCTCGACGCGGTGGAAACCCCGGGCGACGGCGGCGGGTCGCGGCTGGCCGCCGCATGGAGCGGTGTCGCCCTGCACGCCACGGGCGCGACGGCGCTGCGGGTGCGGCTGACGCCGACGGGTCCCGATACGTACGCGGTCGTCGCGGCCGACCTGAGCGGCGCCCCGGTGGCCTCGGTGGACCGGCTCGTGCTGCGCGCGGTGGACACGCCCGAACCGATCGGCGGCCGCTCCGCCCTCCACCCGTCGCTGTTCCGCCTGGAGTGGCCCGTGGTGTCCGCCGCGGACACCCCCGCGACCGTGTCCCCGGCGAGCTGGGCGGTGCTCGGCGACGATCCGTTCGGGCTCTCCGCGGCCGTGGACGCGGTGCCCTACGACGAGATGGCGGACGTGCCGGACGCGGTCCTGGTGCCGTGCGTCGCCGAGGGCGACGGCGAGGGCGGTGTGGCGGAGGCGGCCCACGCGGCCACCCACCGAGCGCTGGCGCTGATCCAGCGCTGGATCTCCGATGAGCGCCTCGCCTCCTCCCGGCTGGTGTTCCTCACCCGCGGCGCGGTCGCGGCCGCCCCCGGCGAAGAGGTCCCGGATGTCGCCCACGGCGCCGTATGGGGCCTGGTGCGCTCGGCCCAGTCGGAACACCCCGGCCGCTTCCTCTTGGTGGACGTCGACGCCGAGCCGGATTCGCCGGCCGCCCTCCCGGGCGCGGTCGCCTCCGGCGAACCCCAGTGCGCGGTCCGCGAGGGCCGGGTGAGGGTGCCCCGGCTGGGGCGGGTGCCGAGGGGGACAGGGGCCGCCGAGTCCCCCGCCACCGGAGCTGATGGGGCCACCACCAGGATTGCCTCGGCTACCGAGACCACAGCCACCGGGTTTACCGGGGCCCCCGCCGCCGGGGTTGCCGGGGCCACTGGCCCCGGGGCTGCCGATACCCGGGCTGCCGGGGCTGCCGCCGCCAAGGGGGCCGGTGCCACGGGCACTGCGGCCACCGCCGGAGTTGCTGAGGTTGCCGCCAGCGGAGCTGCTGGGGCCACTGACCCCGGGGCTGCCGGGGCTGACGAGAACGCCGACACCCGGGCTGCCGCCACCAAGGGGGCGGGTGCCACCGGCACTGCGGCCGCCGCCACCGGGACCGCCGTGGCCGACACCGGGGCCACCAGGGTCGCCCCCAAGGCCGCCGGGGCCACCGCCACCCGGGCCACCGGGCCCGCCGACAGCCACCGACCGCTGGACCCCGAAGGCACCGTTCTCATCACCGGCGCCACCGGGACCCTGGGCGGGCTCGTCGCCCGCCATCTCGTGGGCGAGCACGGCGTACGGCATCTGCTGCTGGTCAGTCGGCGTGGGCCCGCGGCCGACGGCATGGACGAACTCCGCTCCGAGCTGGCCGGGTTGGGGGCCAGCGTCGCCGTCGCCGCCTGCGATGCGGCCGACCGGGAGGCGCTCACCGGGCTTCTCGGTGCGATACCCGCCGCGCATCCGCTGACCGCCGTGATCCACGCGGCGGGTGTGCTCGACGACGGCGTCGTGGACGCGCTGAACCCCGAGCGGCTCGACCGGGTGCTGCGGCCCAAGGTGGACGCCGCGTGGAATCTGCACGAGCTGACCGCGGACGGCGACCTGGCCGCGTTCGTGCTCTACTCCTCCGTCGTCGCCACCATCGGCAACGCCGGGCAGGCCAACTACGCCGCCGCCAACGCCTTCCTGGACTCCCTCGCCCAGCACCGCAGGGCCCGCGGCCTGGCCGCCCAGTCCCTCGCCTGGGGCCTGTGGGAGCAGCGCAGCGGCATGAGCGGGCATCTGGACGACGCCGACGTGCGGCGCATGGCGCGCTCCGGCATCCGTCCGCTGCCCAGCGCGGAGGGCATGGAACTCTTCGACGCCGCTCGGGCGGTGGGCGACGCCACGCTCGTGCCCGTCCGGCTCGACCTGGCCGACCTGCGCAAGCGCGCCGCGAGCGCCGCCACCCCCGGCCAGGACGCCGTACCCGCCTATCTGCGCGGCCTGGTCAGGACGCCGGTCCGCCGCGTCGTACGGGCCGGTGGCGGAGGCGGGGCCGCGGAGAGCGACGAGAGCTCCTTCGGGCGGCGGCTGGCCGCCCTGCCGGTGGCGGACCGGGACCCGTTCCTGCTGGACCTGGTGCGGGAACACGCGGCGGGCGTGCTGGGGCTCGCCGCCCCCGACGACATCGAGGCCACCCGCGCCTTCCGGGAGGTCGGCTTCGACTCCCTGACCGCCGTGGAGTTGCGCAACCGGCTGGGCGCCGCCACCGGGCTGCGGCTGCCGACCACCCTCCTCTTCGACTACCCGACCCCCGCCGTGCTGGTGGACCACTTGCGGCGCGAGGCACTGGGCGAGCGGGAGGAAGCGGCGGCCGTGGTCGCCGCCGGCCGCCCCGCCGACGACGATCCGATCGCCATCGTGGCCATGAGCTGCCGGCTGCCCGGCGGGGTCCGCGGCCCCGAGGACCTGTGGGAGCTGGTGGCGGACGGCCGCGATGTGATCTCGACGTTCCCGACCGACCGCGGCTGGAACGTCGAGGAGCTGTACGACCCCAACCCCGATGCGCCGGGCAGGAGTTACGCCAAGGAAGGCGGCTTCCTCTACGATGCCTACGACTTCGACCCCGAGTTCTTCGGGATCTCCCCGCGCGAGGCGCTCGCCATGGACCCGCAGCAGCGGCTGCTGCTGGAGACCTCCTGGGAGGCGCTGGAGCGCGCCGGGATCGACCCGCGGTCCACGAAGGGCAGCACGGCGGGTGTGTTCATCGGCTCCACCGGCCAGGACTACGCCTCGCGGCTGGGCGAGATCCCCGAGGACATGGAGGGGTATCTGCTGACCGGCAAGGCCGCCAGTGTGGTCTCCGGCCGCATCGCCTACTCCCTCGGCTGGGAGGGCCCGGCGCTCACCATCGACACCGCGTGCTCCTCGTCCCTGGTCGCCATCCATCAGGCGGCGCAGGCGCTGCGCCAGGGCGAATGCTCGATGGCACTGGCGGGCGGCACGACGATGATGTCGACGCCGAGTCTGTTCATCGAGTTCAGCCGGCAGCGCGGGCTCGCCCCCGACGGCAGGTCGAAGGCGTTCTCCTCCGACACCGACGGCACCAGCTGGGGCGAGGGCGTCAGCATGGTGCTCCTGGAGCGGCTGTCCGACGCGCGGAGATACGGCCACGAGGTGCTGGCGCTGGTGCGCGGCTCGGCCGTCAACCAGGACGGCGCCAGCAACGGCCTCACCGCCCCCAACGGCCCCTCCCAGCAGCGGGTGATCCGCCAGGCGCTGGCGAACGCCGGGCTGTCGGCCGCTGAGGTGGACGCCGTCGAGGCCCATGGCACCGGCACCACGCTCGGCGACCCGATCGAGGCCCAGGCCATCCTCGCCACCTACGGCCAGGGCCGGGAGGCCGAACGGCCGCTGAGGCTGGGCGCGTTGAAGTCCAACATCGGCCACACCCAGGGCGCGGCCGGTGGCGCCGGAGTCATCAAGATGGTCATGGCGATGCGGCACGGCCTGCTGCCCAGGACGCTCCACGTCAAGGAGCCCACCCCGCACGTGGACTGGACGGCCGGGGCCGTCGAGCTGCTGACCGAGGCCAGGGAGTGGCCCGCGGGCGAGCGGGTGCGGCGCGCCGGGGTGTCCGCCTTCGGCATCAGCGGCACCAACGCCCACCTCATCCTGGAGGAGCCGCCCGCCGACCCGGCCACCGAACCGGAGCCGGAGCCGTCGGTGCGCACCGACGTTGTCCCGTGGGTGGTGTCCGGCCGTACCGAGGGCGCGTTGCGCGCCCAGGCGGAGCGCCTGCGGTCGTATGTGGCGGCGCGGCCGGAGCTGGATCCGGTGGATGTGGGCTATGCGCTGGCGCTGACCCGGTCCGCCTTCGGCCACCGGGCGGCGGTCGTCGGCCGCGACCGTGAGGAACTGCTGAGCGGACTGGAGCAACTCGCCGCGGGCGTGGTCCCGGGCACGGTGGCCGACGACGAGGGCAGGACGGCGTTCTTGTTCACCGGTCAGGGCGCGCAACGGCTGGGCATGGGGCGGGAGTTGTGTGCCGCGTTCCCGGTGTTCGCGGCGGCGTTCGACGGGGTGTGCGCGGAGCTGGACCGTCATCTGGACGGTTCGGTGCGGGAGGTGGTGTTCGGCGAGGACGGCGAGGCGCTGGATCGGACGGTGTTCACTCAGACGGGGCTGTTCGCTTTGGAGGTGGCGCTGTTCCGGCTGGTGGAGTCCTGGGGTCTGGCGCCGGATTTCGTGGTGGGGCACTCGGTGGGGGAGCTGGCGGCCGCCCATGTGGCGGGGGTGTTCTCGCTGGAGGACGCGGCCGCTCTCGTCGCAGCGCGTGGTCGGCTGATGCAGGCGTTGCCCGGCGGCGGTGCGATGGTCTCCCTCCAGACCCCGGAGGCTGAGGTGCTGCCGCATCTGGCCGGTTACGAGGACCGGGTGAGCGTTGCGGCGGTCAATGGCCCGGCGGCGACCGTCGTCTCCGGTGAGGAGTCCGCGGTGCTCGCTGTGGCGGAGGCGGTGGGGGGCAAGAGCAAGCGGCTGAGCGTCTCGCATGCGTTTCACTCGCCGTTGATGGAGGGGATGCTGGCCGAGTTCGCCGAGGTGGCGGGCCGGATCGGCTACTGCGCACCGCGTCTGGCGATCGTCTCCAACGTCACGGGCGAGTTGGCGGGTGAGGAGGTGTGCTCGCCGGAGTACTGGGTGCGCCATGTGCGGCAGGCGGTCCGCTTCGGGGACGGCATGCGGTTCCTCGAGACTCAGGGTGTCATCCGCTATGTGGAGCTCGGCCCGGCCGGTGTGCTCTCCGCCATGGGCCGCGAGTGCGTCTCCGGTGCGGCCGCCTTCGTACCGCTGCTGCGCAAGGACCGCGACGAGACCGAGGCGCTGCTGTCCGGGGTCGCCCAGGTGCACGCTCACGGTGGCGAGGTCGACTGGGAGGCGGTGTTCGCCGGGCGCGGTGCGCATCGGGTGGAGCTGCCCACGTACGCCTTCCAGCGGCAGCGCTACTGGTTCGACCCCGCCACGCCGGGAACGCCGACCGCCGCCGCCACGGACGCGTCCTCCGTGGAGGCCCGCTTCTGGGAGGCGGTCGAGCGCGAGGACCTGGAGGCGCTGACCACCACCCTGGAGATCGACCGGCAGGCGCGGCTCGGCGAACTGCTGCCCGCGCTCTCCTCCTGGCGTCGGGGCCAGAGCGACCGCGCCACCGTGGACTCCTGGCGCTACCGGATCACCTGGTCCCCGGTGGCCGTGGAGGAGCGTACGGCGCCGCTGTCCGGCACCTGGTGGGTGGCCGTGCCCGACGGCCGGGCGGACGGCGCGCAGGTCGCCGCCGTGGCGGCCGCCCTCGACCGGCGCGGGGCGCGCGTCGTGCCCCTCACCGTGGCCACGAGCGGCCGTGACGCGCTCGCCGGGCGGCTGCGTCACGAGGCGGACACCGGTGGCACACCGGCCGGTGTGCTCTCGCTGCTCGCCCTCGACGACGGCCCGCACCCCGAACACACCGCGCTCAGCACCGGTCTGGCCCTCAACGTCGGGCTGATCCAGGCGCTGGGCGACGCGGGCATCGCCGCCCCGCTGTGGCTCGCCACCGCCGGCGCCGTGTCGGTGAGCGGATCCGATCCGCTCGGCAGCCCCGCACAGGCCGCCACCTGGGGCCTCGGCCGGGTCGTGGCCCTGGAGCACCCCCAGCGGTGGGGCGGTCTGGTCGACCTCCCCGGGCACCTCGACGAGCGGACGGCGGACCGGCTGTGCGCCGCGCTCTCCGGCATCGCCGGTGACAGCGGTCCGGAGGACCAACTCGCCCTCCGCGGCGCCGGGGCGTTCGTCCGGCGGCTGGTCCGGGCGCCGCTGCGCACACCGGGCCGGGAGAGCTGGAAGCCGCATGGCACCGTGCTGATCACCGGGGGCACCGGCGGGCTCGGCGCCCAGGTGGCCCGCTGGCTGGCCCGCTCCGGTGCCGAACACCTCGTGCTCACCAGCCGCCGTGGCATGGCGGCGCCCGGCGCCGCCGAACTGCGCGACGAGCTGATCGCGCTGGGCGAGGGCGGTGTCCGGGTGACGGTGGCGGCGTGCGACGTCCGCGACCGCGACGAGGTGGCGGCGCTGCTGCGCCGGATCACCACCGGGGGCGACCCGGTGCACGCCGTCTTCCACGCCGCGGGCGTCGTGGAGTTCTCCCAGCTCGCCGACAGTACGGTGGCCGACTTCGCGGAGATGGCCGACGGCAAGGTGCTGGGCGCCGCCCATCTGGACGCGTTGCTGGACCAGGACCACCTCAAGGCGTTCGTGCTCTTCTCGTCGATCGCCGCCACCTGGGGGAGCGGCGGACAGAGCGCTTACGCGGCCGCCAACGCCTGCCTGGACGCGCTCGCCGAGCACCGCGAGGCACGCGGTCTCCCGGCCACCTCGGTGGCCTGGGGCCCCTGGGCCGACCACGGCATGATCGAGCACGGCGAGGTGGCGGAACACCTCAGCCGCCGTGGCCTGCCCGCGATGGCACCGGAGCTGGCGGTGGCCGCGCTGAGCGAGGCGCTGCACACCGGCGAGACCTCCCTCGTCCTCGCCGATGTGCGCTGGGACCGCTTCGTCCCCGGATTCACCGCCGCACGCCCCCGGCCGCTGATCGGCGAGCTGCCGGAGGTGCGCGACGCCCTCGCCACCGCGGCGGCTCCCGACACCACCGGGCCGGACGACGTGGCGGACACCTTCCTGGCGAGCCTCGCGGGCCTGACGGGCGAGGACCTGGACCGCGCCCTGCGGGACCTGGTGCACGCCCAGGCGGCGGCCGTGCTCGGCCACTCCTCGTCCGACGCGGTCGCCGGCGGCCGCCCGTTCAAGGAGCTGGGCTTCGACTCGCTCACCGCCGTCGAGCTGCGCAACCGGCTGGCCGCGGTCACCGGACTCGACCTGCCCGCCACCCTCGTCTTCGACTACCCGGCGCCCGCGTCACTGGCCGAGTACCTCCGCGGCGAGCTGCCGTCGGCCCGCCCGGCGGACGCGCGCACCCTCTTCGACGACCTGGACCGGTGGGAGTCCGCGCTGCCCGAGCTGATGGCCGACGACGGGGTGCGGGAGCGGCTGACGGGGCGTCTGAACGACCTCATGGCGAAGTTGGGCGGCACGCCCGGGGACCACACCGGCGGGCCGTCCCCCGACACCGGCCTCCTCTCCGCTACCGCCGACGAGGTCTTCGACTTCATCGACAACGAATTCGGGGCTTCCTGATGGCGAACGAGAACGAAGAGAAACTCCTCACCTACCTCAAGCGGGTCTCCTCCGACCTCAAGCAGGCCCGTGACCGGCTGGAGCGGATCGAGGCCGACGAGCGGGAGCCGATCGCCATCGTCGCGATGGGCTGCCGCTTCCCCGGCGGCGTCCGCTCGCCGGAGGACCTGTGGCGGCTGGTGGCCGAGGGCCGGGACGCGATCTCGGAGTTCCCCGCCAACCGGGGCTGGGACGTCGAGGGACTCTACGACCCCGACCCGGGCCGGTCCGGCACCTGCAACACCCGCGAAGGCGGATTCGTCCACGACGCCGACCAGTTCGACCCGGCCTTCTTCGGCATCTCCCCTCGCGAGGCGCTGGCCATGGACCCGCAGCAGCGGCTGCTGCTGGAGGTGTCCTGGGAGGCGATCGAACGCGCGGGCATCGACCCGCTCTCGCTGAAGGGCACCAGGGCCGGAGTCTATGTGGGGCTCGCCTCGTTCCAGTACGGCGGAGACCCGCAGTACGCCCCGCGGAGCGTCGAGGGCCACCTGCTGATCGGCAACGTCTCCAGCGTGGCCTCCGGCCGGATCTCCTACACCCTCGGCCTCGAGGGACCGGCCATCACCCTGGACACCGCGTGCTCGTCCTCGCTGGTGACCATGCATCTGGCGGCCCAGGCGCTGCGCCGCGGCGAATGCTCGCTGGCGCTCGCCGGAGGGGTGGCGGTCATGGCCACCCCGGGTGTCTTCGTCGAGTTCAGCCATCAGCGCGGGCTGGCCGCCAACGGCCGCTGCAAGTCCTTCGCCGCGGGCGCCGACGGCACCGGCTGGGGCGAGGGCGCGGGCATGGTGCTGCTGGAACGGCTGTCCGACGCCCGCCGCAACGGCCACCCGGTCCTCGCCGTGCTGCGCTCCAGCGCCATGAACCAGGACGGCGCCAGCAACGGCCTCGCCGCGCCCAACGGCCCCGCCCAGCGCCGGGTCATCGAGGCGGCGCTGACCGCCGCCGGGCTCACGGTGGACGACGTCGACGCCGTCGAGGCCCACGGCACGGGCACCGCGCTCGGCGATCCCATCGAGGCGGGCGCGCTGCTCGCCACGTACGGCAAGGGCCGCACCTCCGGCCATCCGCTGTGGCTGGGCTCGCTCAAGTCCAACATCGGCCACACCCAGGCGGCGGCCGGGGTCGGCGGCGTCATCAAGACGGTGATGGCGCTGCGCCACGGGACGCTGCCCAAGACACTCCACGTCGAGCAGGCGTCCCCGGCCGTCAACTGGTCCTCCGGCGCGGTCGAGCTGCTGACCGAGGCCCGGGAGTGGCCCGAGCGTGGCCGTCCGCGCCGCGCCGGGGTGTCCGCGTTCGGCGTGAGCGGCACCAACGCCCATGTGATCCTCGAACAGGCCCCGCCGGTCGGGGAGGACCAGGGAGACGACGCGCCCGCGCTCGATGCCCCCGCCCTCGACGGGACCGCGCTCGGCGGCTCGGCCGTCCCCTGGGTGCTCTCCGGCAGGAGCGAAGCGGCCCTGCGGGCGCAGGCGGAGCGGCTGCTGGCGCATCTGAACGAGCGCCCCGAGGTGTCCCCGGCAGACGTCGGCCACTCGCTCGCCACCGGACGGTCGGCCTTCGAATACCGCGCCGCGGTGGTGGGCACGGACCGCTCCCGACTGCTGGGCCACCTGGAGGCGTTGGCCTCCGGAGCGGTGTCCGTAGGCGTGGTGCGTGGCGAGGGCGCGGCGGTGCCGGAGGCCCGTCCGGTGTTCGTGTTTTCGGGGCAGGGGTCGCAGTGGGTGGGGATGGCGGTGGGGTTGCTGGATGCTTCGCCGGTGTTCGCGGGTCGGTTGGCGGAGTGTGAGGTGGCGCTGTCGGGGTTTGTGGACTGGTCGTTGGCTGAGGTGTTGCGGGGTGGGGGTCCGGGGTTGGGGCGGGTGGATGTGGTGCAGCCGGCGTTGTGGGCGGTGATGGTGTCGTTGGCGGAGGTGTGGCGGGCGTGTGGTGTGGTGCCTGCCGCGGTGGTGGGGCATTCGCAGGGGGAGATCGCGGCGGCGGTGGTGGCGGGTGCGCTGTCGCTGGAGGACGGGGCCCGGGTGGTGGCGCTGCGCTCGCAGGCCATCGGGCGTGGGCTGGCCGGACACGGCGGAATGATGTCCGTGTCCCTGCCGGTCGAGGAGGTGCGGGAGCGGATCGCCGCCTGGGACGGCCGTATCTCCGTGGCGGCCGTCAACGGCCCCGGCGCGGTGGTGGTGTCCGGTGACCCGGAGGCGCTGCGTGAACTCCGGGCGGAGTGCGAGGCGGAGGAGGTCCGGGCGAAGCTGATCCCGGTGGACTATGCCTCGCACTCGGCCCAGGTGGAGAAGATCCACGGCGAGCTGCTGCGGATCCTCGCCCCCATCCGGCCGCGCACCTCACGGATCGTCTTCCACTCCACCGTCACCGGTGAACCCCTCGACACCGCCGGGCTCGACGCCGCCTACTGGGCGCGCAACCTGCGGGAGACCGTACAGCTCGAAGCGGCCACCCGGGCGCTGCTCAGCAGCGGTCACCGGCTGTTCGTGGAGGTGAGTCCGCACCCCGTGCTGGCCGCCGCCATGGAGGCCACCGTCGAGGCCGCCGAGGGCTCGGCCGCCGTCATCGGCACCCTGCGCCGCGAGGAGGGCGGCCCCGAGCGGATGCTGCTCTCGCTCGCCCAGGGCTATGTCCACGGCGCGGAGGTGGACTGGCGGGGGCTGTTCGCCGGGCGGGGAGCCAGGCGCGTCGACCTTCCCACGTACGCGTTCCAGCGCGCCCGTTACTGGGTCGAGCCCCGGACCGGGCCCGTCGCCGAGGCGGCCACCGGCCCGGCGGAGGCGGAGTTCTGGACCGCGGTCGAGAAGGCCGACCTGGACACGCTGACGGCCACACTGGGCGCGGACGCCGACGCGCCGCTCAGCGAGGTGCTTCCGCTGCTCTCGTCGTGGCGGTCCCGGCTGAGCAACCAGGCGGTGCTCGACTCCTGGCGCTACCGCATCGGCTGGCAACCGCTCGACAGCCAGCGGACCCCCGCACTCCCCGGCCGCCTGCTGGTGGCGGTGCCCGCCGAGGCTTGCGCCACTGATACCGAGGGTGCCGGGGCCGGGGCCACCACCACCGGGGCCGCCTACGCCGGGCCCGCCACCGCCGGAGCCGTCGACAACGGGGCTGCCGAGGCCAGGCCCGCCTCCGCCGGGCCCGCCTCCGCCGGGCCTACCGCCACCAAGACCGCCACCACCGGCCCCGCCGTCACCGGACCCACCAACACCAGCCCCGACACCACCGAGGCCATCACCGCCGGGCTCGCCGCGCTCGGCGTCGAGATCGTGCCCATACGCATCGGCCCGGACGACACCGACCGCGCCCGGCTCGCCGCCCGTATCACCGAAGCCCTGGGGGATGCCGGGGCGCCCGGCGGTGTGGTGTCCCTCCTCGCTCTCGACGAGACACCGCACCCGGAACACCCCGACGTCACCACCGGATTCGCCACCACGCTCGACCTGGTGCGGGCGCTGGGCGAGGCGGGCGTCGACGCGCCCCTGTGGTGTGTCACCCGTGGCGCGGTCTCCACCGGTGGCGCCGACCGGCTGGAAGCCCCCGCGCAAGCCCTGGTCTGGGGCCTGGGCGGTGCGGTCGCCCTGGAGCATCCGCAGCGCTGGGGCGGGCTGGTCGATCTGCCCGGGACGCTCGACGAGGGTTCCCTCCGGGCCCTCGCCCGCGCCCTGACCGGTCAGGACGGCGAGGACCAGCTGGCCATCCGCGCCTCGGGCACCCTCGCCCGGCGGCTCAGGCGGGCCGGGGCCAGCCGCTCCGGTGAGCGCTGGCAGCCCCGCGGCACCGTCCTGATCACCGGCGGCACCGGTGGCGTCGGCGCCCAGATCGCCCGCGGGCTGGTCGACGAGGGCGCCGACCACGTGGTGCTGGTCAGCCGCCGCGGGCCCCGGGCCCCGGGCGCGGCCGAGCTGGAGGCCGAACTGGCCGAGCGCGGCGCCCGGGTGACCGTCGCCGCGTGCGATGTGGCCGACCGCGAGGCGCTGGCACACCTGCTGGACCAGGTCATGGGCGACAGCGCGGACCACCCGCTCACCGCCGTGGTGCACGCCGCGGGCGCGCTGGACGACGCCACCGTGGACGCGCTCACTCCCGAGCGGATCGAGGCCGTACTGCGCCCCAAGGTGGCGGGCGCGCGCCATCTGCACGAGCTCACCCGGGACCGGGAGCTGGACCTCGACGCGTTCGTCCTGATCTCCTCGATCGCCGGCACCGTGGGCGCCGCAGGACAGGGCAACTACGCGGCGGCCAGCGCGTACCTCGACGCGCTCGGCCAGCTGCGCCGCGCGGGCGGCCTGCCCGCCACCTCGGTGGCCTGGAGCGCCTGGGCGGGCGGCGGAATGATCGACGGCGAAGTGGCGGACCAGTTGCGACGCCGTGGCGCGCCGCCCATCGACGGCGCACGGGCGCTGGAGCTGCTGCGGCAGACGGTCGCGCACGACGACGGTTTCCTCGTCGCGGCCGACATCGACTGGGGCCGTTTCGCACCCGCCCTGTCCGCCACCCGCCCGCTGCGGCTGCTCGCCGACCTCCCCGAGGCGGGCGGCACTGGGCAGGACCCGGCCGGAGCGGAGCGGGAGGAGGCCGGTGGCGCCGCCGTGCTGCGCACGCGGCTCGCGGAGCTCAGCCCGGCGGACCGCCACACCGCCCTGGTGGAGCTGGTGAGCGAGCAGGCGGCCGCGGCCCTCGGCTACGCCGACGCGGGCGCGGTCGAGACCGGACGGGCCTTCAAGGAGCTGGGCTTCGACTCGCTCACCGCCGTCGACTTGCGCAACCGGCTGAACGCCGCCACCGGGCTGCGGCTGCCGGTCACCCTCGTCTTCGACTACCCCACCGCCGACGACCTCGCCGTGCTGCTGCGGGAGGAACTCCTGCCGTCGGGCGGGGAGTCCGTGGACACCGCGGCGCTCGCCGAGCTCGACCGCGTCCAGTCCACCCTCGCCGCCCTGGAGCTGGACGACATCGAATCGGCCACGGACGACGAGATGTTCGAGCTGCTCGACGGAATGTTCGAGCTGCTGGGCCGGGATCTGACGGCCTCATGAACCGCCGCGCCACCGCCCCGGCCGCCACCGACGTTCCGGCCCTCTTGAGGAGCTGACGACCATGGACAACGAGAAGAAGCTGCGCGACTACCTCAAGCGGGCCACCGGCCACCTCCGCGCCGCACACCGCCGGATCCAGGAGCTGCAGGCCCCCGAGCCCATCGCCATCGTGGCGATGAACTGCCGCTACGCGGGCGACATCCGATCCCCCGAGGACCTGTGGCAGGCCGTGGCCGAAGGCCGGGACGGCATGGGCGACTTCCCGGCCGACCGGGGCTGGGACCTGCCGAACCTCTTCGACCCGGACCCCGACCGCGAGGGCCGCACCTACGCCCGCCAGGGCGGGTTCCTCCAGGACGTGGACCAGTTCGACCCGGCGTTCTTCGGTATCTCGCCGCGCGAGGCCCTCACCATGGACCCACAGCAGCGGCTGCTGCTGGAAGTGGTGTGGGAGACCTTCGAACGGGCCGGAATCGACCCGGGCACCCTGCGCGGCAGCGACACCGGCATCTTCATGGGCGCCACCGACTTCGACTACGCCCGCGATCTGACCGAGCTCCCCGAGGGGCTCGAAGGCCAGATGTCCATGGGCGCCTCCGGCGCCATCCTCTCGGGCCGGGTCGCCTACACCCTGGGCCTGGAGGGACCGGCCGTCACGGTCGACACCATGTGCTCGTCCTCGCTGGTGGCACTGCACATGGCCTGCCAGGCGCTGCGCCAGGGCGACTGCTCGATGGCGCTCACCGGCGGCACCACCGTGATGTCCACGCCGAGCGGCTTCATCGAGTTCAGCCGCCAGCGGGCGCTGTCCGCCTCCTCCCGCTGCCAGGCGTTCTCCTCGACGGCCGACGGCACCGCCTGGGGCGAGGGCGTCGGGGTGCTGCTGCTGGAGCGGCTCTCGGACGCCCGCCGCAACGGCCACACCGTGCTCGCGGTGGTCCGCGGCAGCGCCGTCAACCAGGACGGCGCCAGCAACGGCCTCACCGCGCCCAACGGCCGTGCCCAGCAGCGGGTGATCCGCCAGGCGCTGGCCAACGCCACCCTGTCCGGCACCGACGTGGACGTGGTCGAGGCACACGGCACGGGAACGTCGCTGGGCGACCCCATCGAGGCGAACGCCCTGCTGGCCACGTACGGCAGGAACCGCCCGGCCGACCGGCCGCTGTGGCTCGGCTCGCTGAAGTCCAACATCGGCCACACGGCCGCCGCCGCGGGAGTCGGCGGTGTGATCAAGATGGTGCAGGCGATCCGCCACGGCGTGCTGCCCAGGACCCTGCACATCCAGGAGCCGTCGCCCAATGTGGACTGGTCCTCGGGCGCCGTCGAACTGCTCACCGAGGCCCGGCCGTGGCCGGAGACCGGGCGGGTCCGCCGCGCCGGGGTGTCCGCCTTCGGCGCCAGCGGCACCAATGCCCACGCCATCATCGAGCAGGCCCCCGAGGCCACCGGGCCCGCGGACACGTCAACCGAGGGCGTGCCACCGGTGGGCGACGCGGCGGTGCCGTGGGTGCTGTCGGCCAAGACCGAGTCCGGTCTGCGCGGGCAGGCGGAGCGGCTGCTGGCACGCCTCGCGGAGGGTCCGGAGCCGTCCCCGGCGGATGTGGGCTTCTCGCTGGCCACCACCCGCGCCCGCTTCGACCACCGCGCGGTGGTGGTCGGTGGCGGCGTCGAGGACTTCCGCGCCGGGCTGACGGCGCTCACCCGGGCCGAGCCCGGTGGCCTCGTGGCCCAGGGCGTGGCGGGCCATGCCGGGAAGCCGGTGTTCGTGTTTCCGGGGCAGGGGTCGCAGTGGGTGGGGATGGCGGTGGGGTTGCTGGATGCTTCGCCGGTGTTCGCGGGTCGGTTGGCGGAGTGTGAGGTGGCGCTGTCGGGGTTTGTGGACTGGTCGTTGGCTGAGGTGTTGCGGGGTGGGGGTCCGGGGTTGGGGCGGGTGGATGTGGTGCAGCCGGCGTTGTGGGCGGTGATGGTGTCGTTGGCGGAGGTGTGGCGGGCGTGTGGTGTGGTGCCTGCCGCGGTGGTGGGGCATTCGCAGGGGGAGATCGCGGCGGCGGTGGTGGCGGGTGCGCTGTCGCTGGAGGACGGCGCGCGGGTGGTGGCGCTGCGGTCGCAGGCCATCGGGCGTGGGCTGGCGGGGCGTGGCGGGATGATGTCCGTCTCGGAGAGCGCTGAACGGGTGCGGGAGCGGATTACCGCCTGGGACGGTCGGATATCGGTGGCGGCGGTCAATGGCCCCGGCTCGATCGTGGTGTCCGGTGACCCGGAGGCGCTGCGTGAACTCCAGGCGGAGTGCGAGGCCGAGGAGGTACGGGCGAAGCTGATCCCGGTGGACTACGCGTCCCACTCGGCCCAGGTGGAAGCGCTCCGCGAGGAACTGCTCGACCTGCTCGCCCCGATCCGCCCACGCACCTCGGACATCACCTTCCACTCCACCGTCACGGGCACACCCCTGGACACCGCGGGTCTGGACGCCGGGTACTGGTACAGCAATCTGCGGGAGACGGTCGAGCTGGAGTCTGCGGTGCGGGCCCTGTCCGCCGCCGGGTTCGGCACGTTCCTCGAGATGTCCCCGCATCCGGTGCTGACCATGCCGCTCCAGGCGACCGCCGAGGACGCCGTGGTGGTGGGGTCGCTGCGCCGCGACGAGGGCGGTCCGGAGCGGTTCCTGGCCTCGCTGGGCGAGGCGTTCGTGCGGGGCGTGGCCGTCGACTGGGCCGCGGTGTTCGCCGGGCTGGGGGCGTCCGTGGTGGAACTGCCCACCTACGCCTTCCAGCGGCAGCGCTACTGGCTGGAGCGGCCCCCGGCGCAGGCGGCCGCCACCGGGGGCGACCCGGTGGACGCCGAGTTCTGGGACGCCGTGGAGCGCGAGGACCTGGCCGCGCTGACCGCCGCGCTGGAGGTGGACGCCGACGAGGAGCGGTCGTCGCTGCGGACCGTGCTCCCGGCGCTGTCCTCCTGGCGGCGCGGCCGCCGCGAGCGGTCCGTGCTCGACTCCTGGCGCTACCACGTCACCTGGAACCGGGTGCCGGACCCGGCCTCCGCGGCCCTGACCGGCACCTGGCTGCTCGCGGTCCCGGCCCGGCACCTCGTCGGAGACCCCGCCGGACACCCCGGCACCGCGCTCATCGACGCGGTACGCGGCGGCCTGGAGACCCACGGCGCCACGGTCGTCACCGTCGAGGTGGCCGAGGCGGACCGCGCCGCGGTCGCCGCGCGGCTCGCCGAGGCCACCGCCGGGGCCACCCCGGCCGGGGTGCTCTCACTGCTCGGGCTCCCCGACGCACCGCACCCCGCACACGCGGGCGTGCCCATGGGACTCGCGCTCACCCTCGCCCTCGTCCAGGCCCTCGGCGACACCGGGGTGGACGCTCCGCTGTGGCTGGCCACCCGTGGCGGCGTGTCCGTCGGCGGCACCGATGCCCTCGACAGCCCCGCCCAGGCGGCCGTATGGGGACTGGGCCGCGTCGCCGCCCTCGAACACCCCCAGCGCTGGGGCGGCATGGTCGACCTGCCGGACACCGTGGACGGCCGGGTGACCACGCGGCTGTGCGGCGCGCTCGCGGGCCGCCTCGACGACGAGGACCAGCTGGCCCTGCGACCCTCCGGGGTGTTCGTCCGGCGACTGGTACGGGCGGCGGAGCACCGGGGGAGCGGCCCGGCGTGGGCCCCCGAAGGCACCGTGCTGCTCACCGGCGGCACCGGTGGCGTCGGAGCCCAGATCGCCCGCCGGCTGGCCCAGGCCGGTGCCGAACACCTGGTGCTCACCAGCCGCCGTGGCCCCGAGGCGCCCGGCGCGGACAAGCTCAAGGCCGAACTGACCGAGCTCGGCGCCAAGGTCACCGTGGCCGCGTGCGATGTGGCCGACCGCACCGCGCTGGAGGCGCTCGTACGGCAGGTGGAGGCCGAGGGCCCGCCCATCCGTTCCGTACTGCACATCGCCGGTGCCGGTGTGCTCGTCCCGCTCGCCGACACCGATCTGGCCGAGTTCGCGGACACGGCGGAGGCCAAGGTCGCGGGCGCGGCGAACCTGGACGCCCTCTTCGACCGGGACACACTCGACTCCTTCGTGCTCTTCTCCTCCATCTCCGCCGTCTGGGGCAGTGGCGAACACGGCGCGTACGCCGCCGCCAACGCCTATCTCGACGGGCTGGCCGAGCACCGCCGGGCCCGCGGGCTCACCGCCACCTCGGTGGTGTGGGGCATCTGGAGCCCCGAGGAGGGCGGGATGGCCGCCAACCTCGCCGAGGAGCAACTGCGCGGCCGGGGCATCCCCTTCATGTCCCCCCGGCTCGCCATCGACGCCTTCTGGCAGGTGATGGAGCGGGACGAGACCGTGGTCGTGGTCGCCGACGTGGACTGGGAGCGGTTCGTCCCCGTCTTCACCTCGGCCCGGCCCAGCCCGCTCATCGGCCAGGTGCCCGACGTGGCGCGGATCCTCGCCGTCGACGCCGACACCCGGGCGGACGCGACCGGCGAGTCCTCCTCGCTGCGCGACCGGCTGGCCGGGATGGCACCGGCGGACCGGCAGGTGGCCGTGCTGTCGCTGGTGCGCTCGCAGATCGCCACCGTCCTCGGCTACTCCGGCCCCGAGGCCGTCGACGCCACGCGCGCCTTCCGCGAGCTGGGCTTCGACTCCCTGAGCGCCGTCGATCTGCGCAACCGCCTGGGCACCGCCACCGGGCTCCGCTTCCCCGTCACCGTCGTCTTCGACTACCCGAGCGCGGAGGAACTCGCCGGACACATCGGCGCCGAACTCTTCCCCGACGACACCGCCGCCACCGCCCTCGACCCCGAAGAGGCCGATGTCCGCCGGGCGTTGACCTCCATCCCCCTGCTCCGGCTCCGCGAATCCGGACTGCTGGACGAGCTGCTGCGGCTGGCCGGTTCCCACGACCCCGCCACCGCACCGGCGGACGAGGAGCCCACCGAGTCCATCGACGACCTGGACGTGGATGACCTCGTGCGCATGGCCTACGACAAGAACGACCTCTGACGAGACTCGACTGCGGAGCTGACAATGGCAAACCCAACCGACAAGATCGTTGGCGCGCTGCGGGAGTCTCTGAAGGAGACCGAACGGCTGCGCCGGGTCAATCAGCAACTCACCGCCGCCTCCCGGGAACCCATCGCCATCGTCGCGATGAGCTGCCGCTACCCCGGCGATGTGCGCGGCCCCGAGGACCTGTGGGAGCTGGTCACCGGCGGGCGCGACGCCATCTCCGGATTCCCCGGCAACCGCGGTTGGGACCTGGAGAACCTCTACGATCCGGACCCCGACCGGCAGGGCACCGTCTACGCCACCGAGGGTGGATTCCTCCACGACGCCGACCAGTTCGACCCCGCGTTCTTCGGTATCTCGCCCCGCGAGGCCACCGTGATGGACCCCCAGCAGCGGCTGCTGCTGGAGACCTCCTGGGAGGCGTTCGAGCGCGCCGGAATCGATCCGGCGGCGCTGCGCGGCAGCAAGACCGGCACCTTCGTGGGTGCCGCCTACCAGGGCTACGTCCCCGACTGGCCCCATATGCCCGAGGGTCTTGAGGGCCATCTGGTCACGGGCATCTCGGCGAGCATCATGTCCGGCCGCATCGCCTACACCCTGGGCCTGGAGGGCCCGGCCGTCACCATCGACACCGCCTGCTCGTCCTCGCTGGTCGCCCTCCACCTGGCCTGCCAGTCGCTGCGCCAGGGCGACTGCTCGCTCGCCCTCGCGGGCGGCGCCGCCGTGATGGGCGCCCCGATGGGGCTCATCGGCTTCGCCCGGCAGCGCGGGCTGGCGCAGGACGGCCGCTGCAAGGCGTTCGCCGAGGGGGCCGACGGCATGGGCCTCGGCGAGGGCGTCGGCATGCTGCTGCTGGAGCGCCTTTCGGACGCCCGGCGCAACGGCCACAAAGTGCTGGCCGTCGTGCGCGGCTCGGCCGTCAACCAGGACGGCGCCAGCAACGGCCTCACCGCCCCCAACGGCCGTTCCCAGCAGCGGGTGATCCACCAGGCGCTCGCCAACGCCGCGCTGACGGCGGAGCAGATCGACGCGGTCGAGGCCCATGGCACCGGCACCCCGCTGGGCGACCCGATCGAGGCGGGCGCGCTGCTCGCCACGTACGGGAAGGACCGCGCGGCGGACCGCCCCGTGCTGATCGGCTCGCTGAAGTCCAACATCGGCCACCCGCAGGCCGCCGGTGGTGTCGGCGGTGTGATCAAGATGGTGCAGGCCATGCGCCACGGCCTGCTGCCCAGAACACTCCACGCCGAGGAGCGCTCCTCGCGGATCGACTGGTCGGCGGGGGCGGTGGAGCTGCTGACCGAGGCCAGGGAGTGGCCGCGCGGCGAGGAGCCCCGCCGGGCCGCCATCTCGGCCTTCGGGGCCAGTGGCACCAATGTGCACACCATCCTCGAGGAGGCTCCCGAGGAGGAGCCTTCGGAGGCCGTGGCCGAGGGGGACGCCCCGGTGGGCGGGGGAGTGGTGCCGTGGGTGCTGTCGGCGAAGAGCGCGGCGGGCCTGCGGGCGCAGGCCGAGCGGCTGCTGACGCATGTGACCGCGCGCCCCGGGCTGTCGCCGGCCGACATCGGCCACTCGCTCGCCACCACTCGCGGCCGCTTCGACCACCGCGCGCTGGTCCTGGGCGGCGACCGCGACGAGCTGATCGACGCGCTGGGCGCACTGGCGTCGGGCGGCGAGTCCCCGCGCGTGGTGCGCGGTGAGGGAGTGACGGCGACCGACGCCCGTCCGGTGTTCGTGTTTCCGGGGCAGGGGTCGCAGTGGGTGGGGATGGCGGTGGGGTTGCTGGATGCTTCGCCGGTGTTCGCGGGTCGGTTGGCGGAGTGTGAGGTGGCGCTGTCGGAGTTTGTGGACTGGTCGTTGGCTGAGGTGTTGCGGGGTGGGGGTCCGGGGTTGGGGCGGGTGGATGTGGTGCAGCCGGCGTTGTGGGCGGTGATGGTGTCGTTGGCGGAGGTGTGGCGGGCGTGTGGTGTGGTGCCTGCCGCGGTGGTGGGGCATTCGCAGGGGGAGATCGCGGCGGCGGTGGTGGCGGGTGCGCTGTCGCTGGAGGACGGCGCCCGGGTGGTGGCGCTGCGCTCGCAGGCCATCGGGCGTGGGCTGGCGGGGCGTGGCGGGATGATGTCCGTCTCGGAGAGCGCTGAACGGGTGCGGGAGCGGATCGCCGCCTGGGACGGTCGGATATCGGTGGCGGCGGTCAATGGCCCCGGCTCGATCGTGGTGTCCGGTGACCCGGAGGCGCTGCGTGAACTCCGGGCGGAGTGCGAGGCCGAGGAGGTACGGGCGAAGCTGATCCCGGTGGACTACGCGTCCCACTCGGCCCATGTCGAGGAGTTGCGCGACGAACTCCTCGACGTCCTGGCCCCGATCGCCCCGCGCCGCGCCGAGGTGCCGTTCTGCTCGACGGTCACCGGCGACACCATCGACACCACCGGGCTCGACGCCGGGTACTGGTACACCAATCTGCGGGAGACGGTCGAGCTGGAGTCTGCGGTGCGGGCCCTGTCCGCCGCCGGGTTCGGCACGTTCCTCGAGATGTCCCCGCATCCGGTGCTGACCATGCCGCTCCAGGCGACCGCCGAGGACGCCGTGGTGGTGGGGTCGCTGCGCCGCGACGAGGGCGGTCCGGAGCGGTTCCTGGCCTCGCTGGGCGAGGCGTTCGTGCGGGGCGTGGCCGTCGACTGGGCGGCGGTGTTCGCCGGGGCCGCGGTCGTGGAACTGCCCACCTACGCCTTCCAGCGGCAGCGCTACTGGCTCGAAGGCTCCTCAGCACCCGCAGAAGGCGAGGCGGAGGACGCGGACTTCTGGAAAGCCGTGGAGCGCGAGGACCTGGCCGCGCTGGCCGCCGCGCTGGAGGTGGACGCCGAGGAGTCGTCCCTGGCCATGGTGGTTCCGGCGCTGGCCGCATGGCGCCGGGCGCGCCGCGAGCGGTCCGTGCTCGACTCCTGGCGCTACCACGTCACCTGGAAGCCCCTGGGCGACGCCCTCACCTCCGCACACGACCGGTCGTCGGCCGGTGCCACCTGGCTGATCGCCGCGCCCGCCGGAGCGCCGGAAGGCCCGCGCGTCGCGGAGGCGCTGCGGGAACGCGGCGCCCAGGTACGGCTGGTGGAGCTGACCGAGGCCGACGCCGTACGCGAGACGCTCGTCCGCAGGCTCGGCGAGGCCACGGCGGACGCGCCACCGACCGCGGCGCTCTCGCTCCTCGCGCTCGTCGAGGACCCGTACCGCGCGGGCACGGCGCAGCCGCTCGGCCTGGCCCTCAACCTCGCCCTGCTGCAGGCGCTCGGCGACACCGGTGCCGACATCCCGTTGTGGTACGCCACGCGCGGGGCGGTGTCCGTGGGCCGCGCGGACGCGCTGGACCATCCGCTCCAGGCGCTGAGCTGGGGCCTGGGCCGGATCGCGGCCGTGGAGTACCCGCGGCGCCGGGGCGGTCTGGTGGATCTGCCCGGCACCCTCGACGACCGCGCCGTCGCGCGGCTGTGCGGTGTGCTCGCGGGCCTGCTGACCGACGAGGACCAGGTCGCGGTGCGCGCCTCCGGCGTCCACGGGCGCAGGCTGGTCAGGGCCTCGGCGGCGCCGGCCGACGCCACCGCGCCGTGGCGGCCGCGCGGCACCGTACTGGTGACCGGCGGCACCGGCGGCCTGGGCGCCCATGTAGCGCGCTGGCTGGCCCGGGGCGGCGCCGAACACCTGGTGCTCACCAGCCGTCGGGGACCGGACGCCCCTGGAGCGGCCGAACTCGCAGCAGAGCTCCGGGAGTCGGGGGCCCGGGTGACCGTGGCCGCGTGCGACGCCGCCGACCGCGACGCGCTGGCCGGCCTCCTCGCCACGCTGGACGCGGACGAGGCCCCGCTCGACGCGGTCGTCCACACCGCGGGCGTCCTGGACGACGGGGTGCTCGACACCCTCACCCCCGAGCGCGCCGACGGGGTGCTGCGCCCGAAGGTGGACGCGGCGCTCCATCTGCACGAGCTCACCCGTGACCGCGAGCTGTCCGCCTTCGTGCTCTTCTCCTCCTTCGCGGGCACGCTCGGCGGCCCCGGCCAGGGCAGCTACGCGGCCGCCAACGCCTTCCTCGACGCGCTCGCACACGCCCGCCGCGCCCAGGGCCTCCCCGCCACCTCCGTGGCCTGGGGCGCGTGGTCCGGCGGCGGACTGGTGGACGAGGCGGTCGAGGCGCGGCTGCGCGCCACCGGCATGCCCGCGATGGCGCCCGACCTGGCGATCGCCGCCCTCCAGCGCGCCCTGGACGTGGCCGACACCCAGGTGGCGGTGGCCGATGTCGAGTGGGACCGGCTCATCGCCGCCACCCCCTCCCTGGACGGGGCCGCCGTGCTCGGCGAACTCCCCGACGCGCGGCGGGCGGAGGCGGCGGCCGCCACCACGGGCGAGGCGGACACCCCGCTGGCCCAGCGGCTGGCCGGGCTGTCGCCGCAGGAGGCCGAGGACGCGCTGGCCGACCTCGTCAGCACCGAAGCGGCCGCCGCCCTCGGCTACTCCGACACCGCGGCGGTCGAGGCCGGGCGCGCCTTCCGCGAGTTGGGCTTCGACTCGCTGACCGCCGTCGACCTGCGCAACCGGCTGAACGCGGCCACCGGACTGCGGCTGCCGGTCACCCTCGTCTTCGACTACCCGACCGTCACCGCGCTGGCCCGCTTCCTGCTGGCCGAGAGCGGCGCCGGTGAAACCGGGGCCACCGCCCCGGCGGGCCCGGTGCCCGCCGCCGTCGCGGTGGACGACGACCCGATCGCCATCGTGGCCATGAGCTGCCGCCTCCCGGGCGGGGTGACCACCCCCGAGGAGCTGTGGCGGCTGCTGATGGACGGCCGGGACGCGGTCTCGGACTTCCCCACCGACCGCGGCTGGGACATCGAGGGCCACTACGACCCGGACCCCGACAAGCCGGGCACCTTCTACGCCACCGGCGGTGGCTTCCTCCACCAGGCCGACCACTTCGACCCCGAGTTCTTCGGGATCTCACCGCGCGAGGCGCTCGCCATCGACCCGCAGCAGCGGCTGCTGCTGGAGACCAGCTGGGAGGCGTTCGAACGGGCCGGGATCGACCCGGCCTCGGTGAAGGGCACCCAGGCCGGAGTCTTCATCGGCGCCAGCTACAACGACTACGGATCGCGCTTCACCCGCGCGCCCGAGGAGTTCGAGGGCTATCTGGCCACCGGCAGCGCGAGCAGCGTGGCGTCCGGGCGCATCTCGTACACCTTCGGCCTCGAAGGGCCCGCGGTCACTGTGGACACCGCCTGCTCCTCCTCGCTGGTCGCCCTCCACCAGGCGGCCCAGGCGCTGCGTCAGGGGGAGTGCTCGCTGGCGCTCGCGGGCGGCGTCGTGGTGATGTCCACGCTGGACACCTTCATCGAGTTCAGCCGGCAGCGGGCCATGGCCCCCGACGGCCGCTGCAAGGCGTTCTCGGCGGACGCCGACGGCGCCGGGTGGGCCGAGGGCGTCGGCATGCTGCTGCTGGAGCGGCTGTCCGACGCGCGGAGACACGGCCACGAGGTGCTGGCGCTGGTGCGTGGCTCGGCCGTCAACCAGGACGGCGCCAGCAACGGCCTCACCGCCCCCAACGGCCCCTCCCAGCAGCGGGTGATCCGCCAGGCGCTGGCCGGTGCGGGCCTGTCGGCCGCCGATGTGGACGCGGTCGAGGCCCATGGCACCGGCACCCGGCTCGGCGACCCCATCGAGGCACAGGCCCTGATGGCCACCTACGGCCAGGGGCGGGACACCGGCCGGCCGCTGTGGCTGGGCGCGCTGAAGTCCAACATCGGCCACACCCAGGCGGCTTCGGGCGTCGCGGGGGTCATCAAGACGGTCCTGGCGCTGCGCCACGGCGTACTGCCGAAGACCCTCCACGCCGATGAGCTCTCGCCCGACGTGGACTGGTCGGCCGGTGCGGTGGAGCTGCTGACCGAGGCCCGCGAGTGGCCCGAGACGGGACGGCCGCGGCGCGCGGGCGTGTCCGCCTTCGGCGTCAGCGGCACGAACGTCCATGTGGTGCTGGAGCAGGGCCCCGAGCACCCCGCGCCGGTGGCCGAGCGGTCGGTCGACTCCGATGTGGTGCCGTGGGTGCTCTCCGCGCGCGGCGAGACGGCGCTGCGGGCGCAGGCCGGGCGGCTGCGGGCCCATCTGGAGGAGCGGCCGGAGCTGCGCCCGGTCGATGTCGGCTACGCGCTGGCGACGGGCCGCTCGGCCTTCGGCCACCGCGCCGTGGTCGTCGGCACCGAGCGGGAGGAACTGCTGCGGGGCCTGGCGGAACTGGCCTCGGGCACGGCGCGGGAGACGGTGGCAGACGCCGGGAAGACGGCCTTCCTGTTCACCGGGCAGGGCGCTCAACGGCTCGGCATGGGACGAGAGTTGTACGACGCCTATCCGGTGTTCGCGGCGGCGTTCGACGCCGTGTGCGCGGAGCTGGACCGCCATCTGGACGGTTCGGTGCGGGAGGTGGTGTTCGGCGAGGACGCGGAGCCGCTGAACCGGACCGTGTTCACCCAGACCGCGCTGTTCGCCCTCGAAGTGGCGCTGTACCGGCTGGTCGAGTCCTGGGGCTTGGCGCCGGACTTCCTGGTCGGCCACTCGGTGGGGGAGCTGGCGGCCGCCCATGTGGCCGGGGTGTTCTCGCTGCCGGACGCCTGTGCGCTGGTGGCGGCCCGGGGGCGGCTGATGCAGGCGCTGCCGGAGGGCGGTGCGATGGTGTCGCTCCAGGCGGCCGAGGCCGAGGTGGAGCCGCACCTCGAAGGCCACGAGGACCGGGTGAGCGTGGCGGCGGTCAACGGGCCGCGGGCGACCGTCATCTCCGGTGACGAGGACACCGTCCTGCGGATCGCGGAGGCGACCGGGGCCAAGAGCAAGCGGCTCACCGTGTCCCACGCCTTCCACTCGCCGCTGATGGACGCCATGCTCGCCGAGTTCGGCACGGTGGCCGCCGGAATCGGCTACTCCGCGCCGCGCATCGCGGTGGTGTCCAACGTCACGGGTGAGGCGGCGGGCGAGGAGCTGTGCTCGCCGGAGTACTGGGTGCGTCACGTGCGCCGGGCGGTGCGCTTCGGGGACGGCATCCGCTTCCTCGCCGAGCGGAATGTGACCCGCTTCGTCGAGATCGGCCCGGCCGGTGTGCTCTCCGCAATGGGCCAGGAGTGCCTGGCCGAGGCCGACGCCGAGACCGCGTTCGTCCCGCTGCTGCGCAAGGACCGTGGTGAGGCCGAGTCGCTGCTGGCGGGTGTGGGCCGGGTGCACGCCCACGGTGGCGCGGTGGACTGGGAGCAGGTGTTCGCGGGCCGTGGCGCCCGCCGGGTGGAGCTGCCCACGTACGCCTTCCAGCGGCAGCGCTACTGGCTCGACGCGCCCGCCACCGTGGGCGATGTGGGCTCGGCCGGTCTCGGCCCGGCCGGGCATCCGCTGCTGGGCGCCGCCGTCGAACTCGCCGACAGCGACGGCCTGGTGCTCACCGGGCGGCTGTCCACGCGCGGCCAGCCCTGGCTGGCCGACCACGCGGTCTCCGGCGTGGTCCTCTTCCCGGGCACCGCCTTCCTGGAGCTCGCGATCCAGGCCGGTGACCGGGTGGGCTGCGACCGGGTCGACGAGCTGACCCTCCAGGCGCCGCTCATCCTCCCCGAGCGCGGCGCCACCACCCTGCAACTGGTGGTGGACCCGCCCGAGGAGGACGGCCGGCGCGCCCTGAACGTCTACTCCCGCCCCGCGGACGCGGACCGTGAGGTGCCGTGGACCCGGCACGCCACGGGTGTGCTGGGGGCCGGCGCCGCCGAGGGCTCGTACGACCTGGGCGGGGCCTGGCCACCGCCGGGTGCCGAGCCGATCGAGGTCGAGGACCTGTACGAGCGGTTCGCCGCGGGCGGCTTCGGCTACGGACCGTCGTTCCAGGGGCTGCGCGCGGCCTGGCTGCGCGGTGACGAGGTGTTCGCCGAGGTGCGGCTGGCGCAGGAGCAGCAGTCCGCCGCCACCGCCTATGGCCTGCACCCCGCCCTGCTGGACGCCGCGCTGCACACCATCGCGCTCGGCCCGATGCTCCAGGCGGGCGAGGGCCGGTTGCCGTTCTCCTGGACCGGGGTGACGCTGCACGCCTCCGGGGCCGGTGAGGTACGGGTGCGGCTCACGCCGAGCGGCACCGACACGGTGGCCCTGACCGTGGCGGACACCATCGGACGGCCGGTGGCCACCGTCGAATCGCTCGTACTGCGCAAGCGGCCCGAACGGCTCGGCGACGCCGCCACCGGCGGCGACACGCTCTACCGGCTCGACTGGGTGGCCGCCGACACCTCCGCGGTGACGCCCGAACAACCCTCCGGGCACTGGGGCCTGCTCGGCGACGACGACTTCAAGCTGGTCGGACTCGATGTGCACACCTACCCGAACCTGGAGGCGCTGCCGGCCGACCCGGCCGCCGTGCCCGCCACCGTACTGGTGCCCTGCGCACCGGAGCCCCAGGGCGTGGCCGACGCGGTACGGGCCGCGACCCACCGGGCGCTGGCGCTGCTCCGGGCGTGGCTGACCGAGGAGCGGTTCGCCGACTCCCGCCTGGTCTTCATCACCCGGGGCGCGGTGGCCACCACGCCCGGCGTGGACGTACCCGATCTGGCGCACGCCGCCGTCTGGGGCCTGGTGCGCTCCGCGCAGTCGGAGAACCCCGACCGGTTCGTGCTCGTCGACCTCGACGAGCACGAGGAGTCGGCGCTCGCCCTGCCGACCGCGCTCGCCCTGGACGAGCCGCAACTCGCCGTCCGCCAGGGTGACATCGCGGTGGCCAGGCTCGCCACCGCCCCCGTCCCCGAGGCCACCCCGCCCGCCTGGGACCCCGAGGGCACGGTGCTGGTCACCGGGGCCACCGGCACCATCGGCGGCGTCATCGCCCGCCATCTGGTGGCCGAGGGCGGAGTGCGGCATCTGCTGCTCACGAGCCGCCGTGGCCCGGACGCCGAGGGCGCGGCCGAACTCCGTGCGGAATTGGCGGAGTTGGGCGCCCAGGTCGCCCTCGCCGCCTGCGATGTGGCCGACCGGGAGGCGCTGGCCGCGCTGCTGGCCACCGTCCCCGCCGCACATCCGCTGACCGCCGTCGTGCACACGGCGGGCGTCCTGGACGACGGTGTGGTCTCCTCGCTCACCCCCGAGCGGATCGACCGGGTGCTGCGGCCCAAGGTCGACGCCGCGCTCACCCTGCACGAGCTGACCCGCGACCTCGGCCTGTCCGCGCTCGTCCTGTTCTCCTCCATCGCCGGCACCTTCGGCGGGATGGGTCAGGGCAACTACGCGGCGGCCAACGCCTTCCTCGACGCCTTCGCCCAGCACTGCCGCGCCCAGGGCCGGCCCGTCCAGTCACACGCGTGGGGGCTGTGGGCCCAGCGCAGCGAGATGACCGGCAAGCTGGAGGGCGCCGATCTGGACCGGCTGGCGCGCGGTGGCATCGTGCCGTTCTCCTCGGAGGACGGCGCCGGGCTCTTCGACGCCGCACGCGCCGTGGACTCCGCCGTCGTGCTGCCGATGCGGCTCGACGCCGCGGCGCTCGGGGCGCGGTCCGGTGACGTACCGGCGCTGCTGCGCGGGCTGGTGAGGGCCGCGCCCGCCGCCAGGCCCGCCCGGCGGACAGCCGCCGGAGCCGGGGCCGCGTCCGCGCGGCCCGAGGGGCTCAAGCAGCATCTGACGAGCCTGCCGGAGGCCGAGCGCGGCCGGTTCCTGCTGGATCTGGTCCGCACCACCGTGGCCGGGGTGCTGGGCTTCGCATCGGTGGCGGCCGTCGAGGCGGAGCGCGGTCTGCTGGACCTCGGCTTCGACTCGCTCACCGCGGTGGAACTCCGCAACCAGCTCGGCAAGGCCACCGGCCGGCGCCTGCCGGTGACGCTGCTCTTCGACTACCCCACCTCCACGGCGATCGCCGCGTACCTGGAAGCGGAGATCGCCCCGGAGGCATTCACCACCGCGTCGATGACCTTCCCGGAACTCGACGCCCTGGAAAGCAACCTGGCCAGGGTCGCCGCCGACGACGAGGCGCGCACCACACTCGCCGCGCGCCTGCAGGACCTGCTGGTACGGCTCGGCCAGGGCCCGGAGGACGCGGAGGACGCGGTCGCCGGCCGCATCGACGTCGCCTCGGACGACGAGATCTTCGACTTCATCGAGAACGAACTCGGCCTGTAGTGCACGGAGTTGGAATTCACAGAGATGGGCGGTAAACGGTGAGCGAGGCAAAGCTCCGCGACTACCTCAAGCGAGTGACCACGGATCTGCACCGCACTCGCCAGCGCCTCCAGGAGGCCGAGGCAAAGGACCACGAGCCCATCGCCATCGTGGGGATGGCCTGCCGCTACCCCGGTGGCGTGGCCTCGCCGGAGGACCTGTGGGAGCTGGTGGCGAACGGCCGTGACGCGGTCACCGAGTTCCCCGCCGACCGGGGCTGGGACCTGGAGGCCCTCTACGACCCGGACCCGGACAAGCCGGGGACGAGCTATGCGCGCGAAGGCGGCTTCGTCACCGACGCCGACCACTTCGACCCCGCGTTCTTCGGCATCTCCCCGCGCGAGGCCCTCGCCATGGACCCACAGCAGCGGCTGCTGCTGGAGACCGCGTGGGAGGCCATGGAGCGCGCCGGGGTCGACCCGGCCACGCTGCGCGGCAGCCGCACCGGCGTCTTCGCGGGGGTGATGTACCAGGACTACGCGACCCGGCTGCGCCAGGTGCCCGACGATGTCGAGGGGTACGTGGGCAGCGGTGGCTCCGGCAGCATCGCCTCCGGCCGGATCGCCTACACCTTCGGCCTCGAAGGGCCCGCGGTCACCGTGGACACCGCCTGCTCGTCCTCGCTGGTGGCCCTGCACCTCGCCGCGCAGGCGCTGCGCCGGCGGGAGTGCTCCCTGGCCCTGGTCGGCGGGTCGATGGTGATGTCGACACCGGTGGCCTTCGTGGACTTCAGCCGCCAGCGCGGGCTCGCCTCCGACGGCCGCTGCAAGGCGTTCGCCGCGTCCGCCGACGGCACCGGCTGGGGCGAGGGCGTGGGCATGCTGCTCGTGGAGCGGCTGTCGGACGCGCGGCGCAACGGACACCAGGTACTCGCGGTCGTCACGGGCTCCGCCATCAACCAGGACGGCGCCAGCAGCGGGCTCACCGCTCCCAACGGCCCCTCCCAGCAGCGCGTCATCCGGCAGGCGCTGGCCGACGCCGGGCTGACCCCGGCCGATGTGGACGCGGTCGAGGCGCACGGCACCGGCACCCCGCTCGGCGACCCCATCGAGGCGGGCGCGCTGCTGGCCACCTACGGCCAGGACCGCCCCGAGGACCGGCCGCTGTGGCTCGGCTCGCTGAAGTCCAACATCGGCCACACCCAGGCCGCCGCGGGCGTCGGCGGAGTCATCAAGACGGTGCTGGCGCTGCGCCACGGCGTCCTGCCCAAGACCCTGCACGCCGAGGAGCCGACGCCCAACGTGGACTGGGAGTCGGGCGCGGTACGGCTGCTGGCCGAGGCCCGGCCGTGGCCCGAGCCGGAGGCGACACGGCCGCGCCGTGCCGCGGTGTCCGCCTTCGGCTTCAGCGGCACCAACGCCCATGTGATCCTGGAGCAGGCCCCCGCCGAGGAGACCGCGGAGGAGGCCGCCGACGAGACACCCGCCGACGAGCCAGCCGCGGACACCGCGCCCGCCGCCGTGTCGTCCGCCCTGGTGCCGTGGCCGCTGTCGGGGCGGACCGAGGAGGCCCTGCGGGCCCAGGCCGCGCGGCTGCGGTCCTACGTGGCGGGCGCGCCCGAGCCGTCCCCCGTGGACATCGGCTACTCGCTGGCGGTCACCCGCTCCGCCTTCGCCCACCGCGCGGTGGTCGTGGGCTCGAGCCGGGCCGAACTGCTCGGCGAGCTAGGCCAGTTGGCCTCCGGCGTCACCCCCGGCGCGGTGGCAGGTGCGGGCAGGACGGCGTTCCTGTTCACCGGGCAGGGCGCACAGCGGCTCGGCATGGGACGCGCCCTGCACACCGCCTTCCCGGTCTTCGCCGCCGCGTTCGACACCGTCTGTGCCGAGCTCGACCGCCACCTGGACGGCCATGTCGGGCACCCGGTGCGCGACGTGGTCTTCGGCGAGGACGCCGAGCTGCTCGACCGGACCCTCTACACCCAGACCGGCCTCTTCGCCGTCGAGGTGGCGCTGTACCGGCTGCTGGAGTCCTGGGGCGTGACCGCGGACTTCCTGGTCGGCCACTCGGTGGGCGAGCTGGCGGCCGCCCATGTGGCGGGCGTGTTCTCGCTGGAGGACGCGTGTGCGCTGGTCGCGGCCCGGGGCCGGCTGATGGACGCGCTGCCCGCCGGAGGCGCGATGGTCTCGCTGCAGACCGCCGAGGCCGAGGTACTGCCCCATCTGGAGGGCGAGGAAGACCAGGTGTCCTTGGGCGCGGTCAACGGCCCGGCGGCCACGGTGATCTCCGGCGAGGAGAAGGCCGTCCTGCGGATCGCGGACGCGGTCGGCGTCAAGAGCAAGCGGCTGCGGATCGGCGTCGCCTCCCACTCGCCGCTGATGGACCCCGTGCTGGAGGAGTTCGCCAAGGTCGCCGGTGAGCTGACCTACACCACCCCCCGGATCGCGGTGGTGTCCAATGTGACCGGCGAGGCGGTGGCCGAGGAGCTGTGCTCGCCCGAGTACTGGGTGCGCCATGTGCGGCAGCCGGTGCGGTTCCAGGACGGGATGCGGTTCCTCGAGGACCAGGGCGTGACCCGCTATGTGGAGGTCGGCCCGTCCGGTGTGCTGTCCGTGATGGGGCAGGAGTGCGTCGCCGACCCCGACGCCGCCGCGTTCGTCCCGCTGCTGCGCAAGGACCGCGACGAGGCCGAGTCGCTGCTGGCGGGTGTGGGCCGGGTGCACGCCCACGGTGGCGCGGTGGACTGGGAGCAGGTGTTCGCGGGCCGTGGCGCCCGCCGGGTGGAGCTGCCCACGTACGCCTTCCAGCGGCAGCGCTACTGGCTGGACGGCCCGGACCGGGCGGGCGATGTGACCTCGGCGGGGCTGGGCCCGGCCGGGCATCCGCTGCTGGGCGCCGCCGTCGAACTCGCCGACACCGACGGCCTGGTGCTCACCGGGCGGCTGTCTTTGGCCGCCCAGCCCTGGCTGGCCGACCACGCCGTCTCCGGCACGGTCCTCTTCCCCGGCACCGCGTTCCTCGAGCTCGCGATCCAGGCCGGTGACCAGGTCGGCTGCGACCAGGTCGAGGAGCTGACCCTCCAGGCGCCGCTGATCCTCCCCGCCCGTGGCGCGCTCACCCTCCGGGTGACCGTCGGCGAATCCGACGAGAGCGGACGGCGCCCGCTGAACGTCCACTCCCGCCCCGAGGGCGCCGGGTTCGGCGAGCCGTGGACCCCGCACGCCACCGGCACGCTCGCCACCGCCACTCCGGACGCCCCCGCGGAGCTGACCGCATGGCCCCCGGCGGACGCCACCGAACTCGACGTCAGCGACATGTACGAGCGGTACGCGGCGGGTGGCTTCGGCTACGGCCCGGCCTTCCGGGGCCTGCGCGCCGCCTGGCTGCGCGGTGACGAGGTGTTCGCCGAAGTGCGGCTGGCCCAGGAGCAGCGGTCGGCCGCCGCCGGGTACGGGATCCACCCGGCCCTGCTCGACGCCTCCCTGCACGGCATCGCGCTCGGCACCCTCTTCGCCGGGGAGAACCCCGAGACGGCCCAGGGACGGCTGCCGTTCTCCTGGACCGGGGTGTCGCTGCACGCCGCGGGGGCCGACGAGGTGCGGGTGCGGATCTCCCCGGCCGGGGAGGACACCGTGGCCCTCGCGGTGGCCGACCCCACCGGCCGCCCGGTGGCCACCATCGAGGGCCTGCGCTTGCGCAAGATGACCGGCGATCAGCTCAGCGGCGCCCGCGCCGCGAGCAGCGAGTCGCTGTTCCAGCTCGACTGGCCCGCGCTCACCAGCCCCGATCAGCCCACCCCGCTGACCCGGGCCGCGCTGGTCGGCGACGACGGGCTGGAGGTCACCGAGAGCCTCTTCGCGGCCGGGGTCCACCTGGAGTCGTATGTGGACCTGGAGTCGCTGGGCGCGGCCGTCGACGCCGGTACGGCCGCCCCCGCGGCGGTCCTGGTGTCCTGCGCCACCGGGCCCGGCGCACCGGCCGACGCGGTACGGGACTCCCTGCGCACCGCCCTGGAGCTGGCCCAGAACTGGTCGGCCGATGAGCGGTTCGCCGACTCCCGGCTGGTGTTCGTCACCCGTGGCGCGGTGGCCACCGCGCCCGGCGCGGAGGTCACCGATCTGCCGGGCGCCGCCGTCTGGGGCCTGGTGCGCTCGGCGCAGTCGGAGAACCCCGACCGGTTCACCCTCGTCGACCTCGACGAGCACGAGGAGTCCGTACGGGCCCTCCCGGCGGTCCTCCCCTCCGGGGAGCCGCAGCTCGCGCTGCGCGCCGGACAGGCACACACCCCGCGGCTCGCCCGCGCCCAGGGCGCCACCGGCGCCGCACGTGCGCTGGACCCCGGGGGCACCGTGCTGATCACCGGCGCCACCGGTACGCTCGGCGGGCTGCTCGCCCGCCACTTGGTGACCCGCCACGGCGTCCGCCATCTGCTGCTGACCAGCCGCCGGGGACCGGCCGCCGAGGGGGCCGGGCGGCTGCGCGACGAACTGACCGCGCTCGGCGCGACCGTGACCGTGGCCGCGTGCGACACCGCCGACCGCGACGCCGTGACCGCCCTGGTGGCCCAGGTGCCCGCCGACCACCCGCTCACCGGGGTGTTCCACACCGCCGGGGTGCTGGACGACGGGGTGATCTCCTCGCTCACCCCCGAGCGGCTGGACACGGTGCTGCGGCCCAAGGTCGACGCCGCGCTCCACCTCCACGAGGCCACCCGGGAGCTGGACCTGGCCGCGTTCGTGCTGTTCTCCTCGGCCGCCGGTGTGCTCGGCGGCGCGGGCCAGGGCAACTACGCGGCCGCCAACGGCTTCCTCGACGCCTTCGCCCAGGCCCGCCGGGCCCAGGGGCTGCCCGCCCACTCCCTCGCCTGGGGGCTGTGGGCGCGGACCAGCGCGATGACCGGTACGGCGGACACGGCCGGGGCCGCCCGCTCGGGCGTGGCCGCGCTCTCCTCCGAACAGGGCATGGAACTGCTCGACACCGCCCTCGCCCTGGACACCCCGCTGCTGATCCCGATGCGGATCGACCTCGCGGCGCTGCGCGCGGGCGCCGGATCCGGCTCGGTGCCGCTGCTGCTGCGCGGGCTGGTGCGGACACCGGCGCGCCGGGCGGGCGCGACCACCCGCGGTGGCTCGCCGGGCGGCGGCTCCGCGCTGCGGGAACGGCTCGCCGCGCTGTCCGAGCCCGAACAGGACGCCGTGCTGGTGGAGTTGGTGTGCACGCAGGTGGCCACCGTGCTCGGCCACCCGGACCCGTCCGCCATCGGCCCGGCCCATGAGTTCGTGGACTCCGGCTTCGACTCGCTCACCGCGGTCGAGCTGCGCAACCGGCTGAACGCGGCCACCGGGCTCAGGCTGCCCGCCACGCTCGTCTTCGACCACGAGACGCCCACCGATCTGGCCGCCCGGCTCCGCTCAGAACTGGCCGCGGCCCGGCAGTCGGGCCCGTCCGAGCGGACGCCTCAGGGCGCGGCGCCCGCCGCGGCGGGGGAGTCCACCACGCTGAGCACGCTGTACACCGAGGCGTTCGAGACCGGGAAGTGGAAGGAAATCTTCGATCTGCTGCACGCCACGGCGGCGCTGCGGCCCCGGTTCAGCGCCACCTCCGACCTGGAGAAGCTGCCGATGCCGGTCCGGCTCAGCAAGGGCCCGGCCGAGCAGCACATGTTCTGCTTCTCCTCGTGCCTGGCGGTCGCGGGCATCCACCAGTACGCGCGGTTCGCGGCCTCGCTGCGGGGCCGGCGCGATGTGTCGGCGCTCGCGCTGCCGGGCTTCGGCCGCGGTGAGCCCCTCCCGGAGACGGCGGACGCGGTGGTGGCCGCCCAGGCCGAGGCGGTGGCGAAGGCCGCCGACGGGCAGCCCATCGTGCTCCTGGGCTCCTCGGCGGGCGGCTGGTTCGCCCACGCGGCGGCGGGACACCTGGAGCGGATGGGCATCCGGCCGACCGCGGTGGTGCTGGTGGACACCTACGTGCCCAAGAGCAGCATCCTCAACCAGTTCGGGCTCTCGCTCATGGACGGGATGACCGAGCGCGAGGGCGTGTTCGTCACCATGGACGA
Source organism: Streptomyces yongxingensis (assembly GCF_055597465.1). Taxonomy (NCBI): domain Bacteria; kingdom Bacillati; phylum Actinomycetota; class Actinomycetes; order Kitasatosporales; family Streptomycetaceae; genus Streptomyces; species Streptomyces yongxingensis. The sequence goes on along the minus strand of NZ_CM145717.1, from coordinate 1,664,330 downwards.
CGCCCGGCTGTCGGCCATGGGCTGGTATCTCAACCTCTTCGGCAGTTGGGACCCCGAGCCGATCGAGACCCCCACCCTCCTGGTGCGCGCGCTGGAACCGCTGTCCACCGGATCGTTGAAGCTGGAGGAACTGCCCGACTGGCGGTCCTTCTGGGAGCTGCCGCACGACATCGTCGATGTGCGCGGCAACCACTTCACCATGATGGAGGACCACTCCCTCCCCACCGCCCAGGCCATCGAGGACTGGCTGGAGCGACTGCCGCACGACGGCGCCTGACCTAAGCCCGGACACCCCGCTTCAGGCGCCCTCCCCGCATCAGATAAGGAACGACGACCATGCCGTTGCCCGTCACCGATGAGAGCCTGTGGTTCCGTAGGTTCCATCCGCGCCCGGAGGCCGAGGTCAGCCTGGTCTGCCTGCCGCACGCGGGAGGAGCCGCCAGCTTCTACTTCCCGATCTCCGAGCTGCTGCCGCCGACCGTGGAGGCGCTGGCCGTCCAGTACCCGGGGCGCCAGGACCGCCGCCATGACGCGCCCATCGAGGACATCCACGAGATGGCGCGCGAGATCTACGAGGCGCTGAAGCCGCTCACGGCACACCGGCCGATCGCGCTGTTCGGCCACAGCATGGGCGCGAGCGTCGGGTTCGAGCTGGCCAGACTGCTCGAAGGGGAGCTGGGGACCGTGCCCGTGGCGCTCTTCGCCTCGGGCCGACCCGCGCCCTCACACCACCGCAGCCTGGGCATCCACCGGCGCGACGACGCCGGGCTCATCGCCGAGCTCCAGCTCGTCAGCGGGACCGACTCCCGGATCCTCGGCGACACCGAACTGCTGCGGCTGGCCCTGCCCGCCATCCGCAGCGACTACAAGGCGGCCGAGACCTACGCATACCGGCCCGGCGCCCGGCTGGCCTGCGACATCGTGGGGCTCACCGGCGACAGCGACATCCGCGTCACCGCCCGGGACGTGGCGGGCTGGCGGGAGCACACCTCGGGCTCCTTCCGGCTGGAGGTCTTCTCCGGCGGCCACTTCTACCTGGGTGAGCAGAAGGCAGCGGTGGCCGGAGTCATCACGGACACCCTGCGGGCGGCCACCGCCCGCACCCGACGACCCATCGACTGAGAGAGAAACCGACGATGCGTATCCTTTTCGCGACGGTGTCCGAGAAATCGCACCTGTTCACCATGGTCCCGCTCGCCTGGTCGCTGGCCGCGGCCGGCCATGAGGTGCATGTCGCCAGCAACCCCGCGCTGACCGAGTCCATCAAGAGCACCGGTCTGACGGCCGTCTCCGTCGGCAAGGACCACAATCTCCACGAGATGCTGACGCAGAACCGCGAGTCGCTGGAGAACCCGCTCTCCGACTGGTCCACCCCCGAACTCGATCAGCACTCCTGGGAACAGGTGCTGATGAAGTTCAAGATCAGCGTGATGTTCGCGTACCAGACCTACAACGACTGCATGGTGCACGAGCTGGTGGACTACGCCCGCCACTTCCAGCCCGACCTGGTCATCTGGGACCCGGTCACCTACGCGGGCCCGGTGGCCGCCCGGGTGGTGGGCGCCGCCCACGCCCGGCTGCTGTGGTGCATCGACATCTACGCGAAGATGCGCGAGGTGTTCCTGGCCCGCCTCGCCGAGCAGCCCGAGGAGCGCCGCGAGGACCCGATGGCCGACTGGCTCGGTGGCATCCTCGCCCGCTACGACCGCACCTTCGACGAGGAGGTCGTGGTCGGCCAGTGGACCATCGACCAGATCCCCACCAGCCTCCAGCTCCCGCTGTCGGTCCAGCGGGTCCCGGTCCGCTATCTGCCCTACAACGGCCCGTCCGACATCCCGGACTGGCTGCGCGAGACCCCCCAGCGGCCGCGGGTCGTGCTGACCTCCGGGGTCTCCGCGCGGGCCGCCCTGGGCGGCACCTTCATGCCGGTGGCCGACATGATCGACACCCTGGGGAGCATGGACATCGACGTGGTGGCCGCACTGCCGCCCGAGGAGGTCGAGGCGCTGGAGGAGGTCCCCGCCAACACCCGCATCGTCGACTTCGTTCCGCTGCACGCCCTGCTGCCCGGCGCCTCGGTCCTCATCCACCACGGCGGATTCGGCTCCTGGGGCACCGCACTGGCGAGCGGCGTACCGCAGTTCATCCCCACCATCCGCTACGCCGACTGGTGGAACAAGGGGACCAGCCTGCACGAGGCCGGTGCCGGACTCGCCGTCCACGCTTCGGAGTTGACCGCCGAGGTGCTGCGGGAGAGCGTCGAACGGCTGCTGAAGGACGCGTCGTACAAGGAGGCCGCCGAGCGGCTGCGCGAGGAGAACCTGCGCACCCCCACCCCGCACGATGTGGTGCCGGTGCTGGAGAAGCTCACCGCGGAGCACGGCCGATGAAGGTGCGCGAGCTGGCGGTGTCCGGCGCCTACGAGTTCAGCCCGGACGTCCACCGCGACGAGCGCGGCGCGTTCGTCGCCCACTACACCGCATCGGCCTTCTCCGCGGCCGTCGGCCATCCGCTGCGCCTGGGCCAGAACCACCACAGCGTCTCCCGGCGCGGCACCGTCCGCGGGGTGCACTACGCGGACGTACCCCCGGGCCAGGCCAAGATGGTGACCTGCGTCAGCGGCGAACTCCTCGATGTGGTGGTGGACGTGCGGGTGGGCTCGCCCACCTTCGGCCGCTGGGACAGCGTGCGTCTTGACCCCGCCTCGTACCGGGCGGTGTATCTGGAGGAGGGCCTCGGCCACGCCTTCATCGCGCTGCGTGACGACACCGTGGCCGCCTACCTCAACTCGGAGGAGTACAACCCGGGCGCCGAACACGAGATCGACCCCTTCGACCGCGCGCTCGGCCTGCCCTGGCCCAAGGACCTGGAGTACCTGGTCTCCGAACGCGACCGGAACGCCCCCGGGCTGGCCGAGGCCGAACGGGCCGGTCTGCTGCCGTCCTACGAGGTCTGCCGGGCGCTGCACCCCCGGTGACCCGGCCCGGCGTACCCCCATCCACCGATCGGTTGATGCGGCCGATCGGCCGGTCGGTGGAGGGAGGATCAGCCCGGTGGGCAGCCGATGGGCCGATCCCCCGGGGATATCCGCTTCCTACGGTGGAAGAGTGAAGGAACAAAAGCGAGGAGGACCCGGGCCGATGCCGCTGATCGAGGTCAGTAACCTGCGCAAGGAATACCGCAATCACGTGGCGGTACAGGACGTGTCCTTCTCCGTGGAGGAGGGCGAGATCTTCGGCATCCTCGGCCCCAACGGCGCGGGCAAGACCACCGCCGTGGAGTGCATCGAAGGCATGCGCAAACGCGACGGCGGCGAGATCTCCGTGATGGGTCTTGACCCGTTGAAGGACAAGGACCTCGCCGAGCTGCGCGAGTCCATCGGCATCCAGCTCCAGCAGAGCGAACTGCCCCCCAAGATGAAGGTGTGGGAGGCGCTGGAGCTCTACAGCACCTTCTACCGCGACCCCGTCGACTGGCGCGAGCTCATCAAGGACTGGGGCCTGTCCGGCAAGGCCGACACGGCCTACGGATCGCTGTCCGGCGGCCAGCAGCAGCGGCTGTCCATCGCGCTCGCCCTCGTCGGCAAGCCCAGGATCGCCGTCTTCGACGAGCTGACCACCGCGCTCGACCCGCACGCCCGGCGCGAGACCTGGAAGCTGATCGAGAAGGTGCGGGAGCAGGACGTGACCGTGCTGCTGGTCACCCACTTCATGGAGGAGGCCGAGCGGCTCTGCGACCGGATCGCCATCATCGAATCCGGCCGGGTCGTCGCTCTCGACACCCCCTCCGGACTGGTGTCCCGGGTCGATGAGCAGCAGATCATCCGCTTCAAGCCGTCCGTCCCGATGGACGACGAACTGCTCACCTCGCTCCCCGAGGTGAGCAGTGTGACCCGGTCCAAGTCCCAGGTGACGGTGGTCGGCAAGGGCAATGTCGTCTACGCCGTGATCTCCGTCCTGGCCCGCAACCAGATCGTGGCGAACGAACTCCGCCTGGAGCAGGCGAGTCTCGATGACGCCTTCGTCGCCCTGACCGGCTCCAAGCCCGCCACCTAAAGCCGCCGAGGAGACTTCTGCCATGTCCGGGCGCACCAAGCTCACCTACGTCGAGAGCAAGCTGTTCCTGCGCGATCCCACCGCGGTGTTCTTCGTCATCGCGCTGCCGATCATGCTGCTGGCCATCTTCCACTTCGTCACCACCAAGTCCGACGACGACGCCGCCACCAAGGCGTCGATGGCCGCGTTCGTCCCCGCGATGGCCATGTCGCTGTGTCTGACGATGCTGGCCCTCAACCTGCTGCCCACGACCCTCGCGACCTACCGGGAGAAGGGCATCCTGCGGCGCATGGCCGCGAGCCCCATCCACCCGGGGAACCTGCTGCTCGCCCAGCTCTTCATCAACCTGGTCACCGCGGCGGTCTCCGCGGTGCTGGTGCTCATCGTCGGCAAGACCGCCTTCGACACCAAACTCCCCGGTGACGTCCCCGCCTTCCTGGTGAGCTTCGTCCTGGGCACCTGGGCGCTGTTCTCCATCGGCCTGGTGATCGCGGCCGTGGCGCCGAGCAGCAAGTCGGCCACCGCGATGGGCCTGTCCCTGCTCTTCCCCAGCCTCTTCTTCGGCGGCGCGTTCCTCCCCAAGGAGGACCTGCCGGAGACGGTGTCCACCATCGGCGACTACACCCCGCTGGGCGCCGCGCTCCAGGCGCTGCGCGACTCCTGGGAGAACCAGTGGCCGCAGACGCTGCACCTGACCGTCCTCGGAGTGATCGCGGTGGCCGCCACCGCGGCCGCGGCCAAGCTGTTCCGCTGGGAGTGAGGTGAGCGCGTCCAAGGACGACGGCGGACGGTGGGAGCGGCACTCCGACATCCTGTTCGGAGGGCTGCCCTACCTTCTGCTGTTTCTGTCCACGGCCCTGAGCGTGGTCCACGGCCCGCCACCGGCCCGGCGGCTGCTCACCACGCTCGGCCTCGCGGCCGTGGCCGCCGTCTGGATCCTGGGCACCTACACCCTCCCCACCGGCCGTCGCAGCAGACAGCCGTACGGCACGGCGCGCACGGCCGTCTACTTCGCCGGGCTGCTCGCCCTCTCCGCCGCGCTGATGGCGCGGGACCAGGTGTTCATGCTCTTCGCCGCCACCGGGTTCCTCCAGACGCTGGTGCTGCTGCCGACCGTCTGGGCGGTGGTGTCCGTGGCGGCCACCTCGTTCGTCGTCAACACCGTGCCGGACGGCTTCCCTCGGCCCGCGACCGGCGCGGTGGTCGGCTACATCGCCGCCATCGTCTTCCAGACCGTGGTGATCGGCTGGATCAACCTGCTGTCGAGCCGGCTCAACGAACAGCATCAGCGGCGCAAACGCACCGTGGCCGAACTCCGCTCCGCGCTCACCGAGAACGCCGGACTCCACGCACAGCTGATCACCCAGGCGCGCGAGGCCGGGGTGCTCGACGAGCGCCAGCGGATGGCGGGGGAGATCCACGACACCCTCGCCCAGGGACTGGCCGGCATCATCCGGCAGCTCGAAGCCGCCGAACACGCCGAAGGCGACCGCGAGGTGTGGCGCCGCCATCTCATGGCGGCCAAGGACCTGGCCCGGGACAGCCTGGCCGAGGCGCGCCGTTCGGTCCAGGCGCTCCGCCCCGAGCAACTGGAGTCCCGGACCCTGCCGGACGCCCTGGAGTCGCTGGTCGAGGGCTGGTCACAGGCGCGGGGGCCGAAGGTCGCGTTCGCGACGACCGGGACCGCCATCCCGCTCCACGCCGAACTGGAGGCCACGCTCTACCGGGTGGCGCAGGAGGCCCTCGCCAACATCGCCAAGCACGCCCGGGCGTCGAAGGTGGGCATCACCCTGTCGTACATGGAGGACGTGGTGGTCCTCGACGTCCTCGACGACGGCGTCGGATTCGACCCCGCGGCCGCGGACGCCGAGGCCGGGACCTCCGGCGGCCATGGCCTGGGGCTGTTGGCGATGCGGCGCCGACTGGGCCGGGTCGCCGGTACGTTGGACATCGAAAGCGCCCGTGGCGAGGGCACCGCCATCAGCGCGGCCGTCCCCGTGATCCCCCAGGAAGCCGGTGCATGAGCGGAAACACCCCCAGCGGAAACACCTCCGGCGGCGACACCCCCAGCCCCATCCGCATCCTCATCGTCGACGACCACCCGGTGGTCCGCGACGGGCTGCGCGGGGTGCTGGAGCGGGACCCCGACTTCACGGTGATCGGCGAGGCCGGTGACGGTGCCGAGGCCGTGGAGCTGTACGAGCGGCAGCCGGCCGATGTGGTCCTGATGGATCTGCGCATGCCCCGGATGGGCGGCGTCGAGGCCATCAAACGGCTGCTGCGCGGCGACCCGGAAGCCCGGATCCTGGTGCTGACCACCTATGACACCGACAGCGACGTCATGGGCGCCCTGGCCGCCGGGGCGACCGGCTATCTCCTCAAGGACACCCCGCGCGAGGAGCTGACGCGCGCCGTGCGGTCCGCCTCCTCGGGCCAGTCCGTCCTCTCCCCCGCGGTCACCGGACGCGTTCTCGGTCAGGTCCGCAAACCCACCCAGGGCCCGCTGAGCGACCGTGAACTCCAAGTGCTCCGGCTTATCGCGGACGGGGCCACGAATCGACAGGCCGCGACGGCATTGTTCATCAGCCAGGCGACCGTGAAGACGCATCTTCTGCATGTCTACGAGAAACTCGGGGTGAAGGATCGCGCGGCAGCGGTCAGCGAGGCTCATAAACGACATCTATTCGAATGACATCGCAGGTCGGGGCCGTGATAGGGGTGGCCGATAGGGGTGGACGAGGGTAGGGGTTGTTCCGCTCGAAGCGGCGCCAATACGGTGGCGATATGGGCCACATCCGAGATCGGCAGGCCGTTGTCATCGGCGGCACCGGATTCATCGGGCGACATATCTGCAGAGCTCTCGCCAAGCGCGGATATGAAGTCCTGGCAATGGCGAGAAAACCCGCAGAACCCATTCCCGGAGTCGCATTTCTGGCACGTGACGCGGTATCCGCGCCGGTCGAGGACATCGTCCGGGCCGCACAGTCCGCCGATCTCGTCGTCAACGCCGCGGGCGACAGCTGGGAGGGCGACGAGGCGAGCATGACGGCCTCGCACATCCCGCTCGTCGACCGGCTGGTGGACGCCGTGGCGGCCCTCCCCAGGCGGCCGCGCCTGGTCCATCTGGGCTCGGTGCACGAGTACGGCCCCGTCCCCGACGGCACGGCCATCGCCGAGGACCACCCCACCGCCCCCCGTACCCCCTACGCCCGCACCAAGCTCGTCGGCAGCCGGATCGTCCTGGGCGCCGCGGACGCGGGCCGCATCGACGGCTGCGTCCTGCGCGTCACCAACGTCTGCGGACCGGGCACCCCCCGGGGCAGCTTCCTCGGCGGGCTCGCCCACCGGCTGCGCCACACCACCGAGGACGCTCCGCTGGCCGTCACCCTCGTCGACGACCGGCGCGACTTCATCGACGTCCGCGATGTCGCCGAGGCCGTGGTGCTGGCCGCGAGCAGCCCGGTGACCGGCCGGGTGGTCAACATCGGGCAGGGCGACGCCTTCAGCATGCGCGAACTGGCCTGGCTGCTGATCTCCGCCTCCCAGGTCCCCGCCCATCTGGTGCGCGAGGAGAGCGGCACCGTGCACAGCAAGGGCGGCGGCTGGACCCAGGCCGACATCCGCCTCGCCGGGCGGCTCATGGGCTGGTCCCCGAAGGTGGCCCTCAAGGAATCCCTCCACGACCTGTGGGCCGCCTCCGCCACCCCGAGCCGACCGGCTGCCGTGTCGGCCCGTACCGAAGGACAGTGATGCAGTACACCTATCTCGGCCGCACCGCCCTCAAAGTGAGCAGACTGTGCCTGGGCACCTTGAACCTCGGGGTCAGGGCGAGCGACGAGGAGAGCCACGCGATCCTGGACACCGCCCTGGACCGCGGGGTCAACTTCATCGACACCGCCAACCAGTACGGCTGGCAGAAGCACAAGGGCTACACCGAGGAGTTCCTCGGCGGCTGGTTCGCGCGAGGCGGCGGCCGGCGCGAGAAGGTCGTGCTGGGCACCAAGGTCTGCAACCCGATGACCGACTGGCCCAATGACTCGGGGCTGTCCGCCCGGCACATCATCGCCTCCTGCGAGGACTCGCTGCGCCGGATGGGCACCGACTGGATCGACCTGTTCCAGATGCACCACATCGACCGCCACGCCCCCTGGGAGGAGGTGTGGCAGGCGATGGAGACGCTGACCCGGCAGGGCAAGGTGCGCTACGTCGGCTCGTCCAACTTCGCCGGCTGGCACATCGCCGAGGCCCAGGAGGCCGCGGCCCGCCGCCACTTCCTCGGCATCGTCTCCGAGCAGAGCGTGTACAACCTCGTCACCCGCCATGTCGAACTGGAGCTGATCCCCGCGGCCCAGCGGTACGGCGTCGGGGTGCTCGCCTGGTCGCCGCTGCACGGCGGGCTGCTCAGCGGGGCGCTGCGCAAGCTGGCCGAGGGCACCGCGATGAAGACCGCCCAGGGCCGGGCCGCCCAGGCGCTGGAGGTCCACCGGGACGCCGTCGCCGCGTACGAGAAGCTGTGCGACGGGCTCGGCGCCGACCCGGCCGAGGTGGGTCTTGCCTGGGTGATGGGACGCCCCGGCGTCACCGCGCCGGTCATCGGGCCGCGCAGCCTGGACCAGCTGACAGGCGCCTTCAAGGCCATGGAGCTGACGCTGTCCGACGAGGTGCTGGCCGAACTGGACCGGCTGTTCCCGCCGATCGGCAACGGCGGCCCCGGACCGGAGGCGTGGGCGTGGTGAGCACGCTCCAGGAGCGGCTGGTCCGCTCCGCAGCCACCGTCGACAGCTCGGTGACCCTGCTCGCCGACTTCCAGCGCTGGTTCCGCGAGCGCGTCGACGCCGACGAGTCCCGGATCGAGATCATCCCGTTCGAGGCGATGCGCGGCTGGGACTTCGCGCCGGACACCCACAACCTCGTCCATGAGACCGGCCGGTTCTTCACCGTCGAGGGCATCCGGGTGCGGATGCCCGGGGCGCCGGTGGAGGAGTGGCGCCAGCCGATCCTCCACCAGCCGGAGATCGGCATCCTCGGCATCCTGGTCAAGGACTTCGACGGCGTACCGCACTTCCTGATGCAGGCCAAGATGGAGCCGGGCAACCACGGCGGGCTCCAGCTGTCGCCCACCGTCCAGGCCACCCGCAGCAACTACACCCGGGTGCACAGGGGCCGGGCCGTGCCGTATCTGGAGTACTTCCAGCGGATGGAGCGGCACCGGGTGCTCGCCGACGTCCGCCAGTCGGAGCAGGGAAGCTGGTTCTTCCACAAGCGCAACCGCAACATGCTGGTCGAGGTGGCACCGGAGACGGACGTCGAGGTGCGCGACGGCTTCCGCTGGCTGACGCTGGGCCAGCTGCACCATCTGCTGGCCGTGGAGGACCTGGTGAACATGGACGCGCGCAGCGTCCTGGCCTGTCTGCCGTACTCCCCGCTGGACCCGGAGGAGACCTTCCCGGCCGCCGGATCACACGGGACCGCGGAGCCGGAACGGCAGGGGCGGCACCCCCTCCACCGCGACGCCGACATCCTGAGCTGGATCACCGGACTGCGCACCGAGCGCGAGGTGTTCACCGAGCGGATACCGCTGCGGGAGACCACCGGCTGGCACCGCAACGCCCACCGCATCTCCCATGAGAGCGGGCGCTTCTTCAGCGTGATGGCCGTGGACGTGACGGCGGGTGGCCGTGAGGTGGGCGGCTGGACCCAGCCCATGATCGAGCCCCATGGACCGGGCGTGGCGGCCTTTCTGCTGGCCTACGCCGACAAGGTGCCGCATGTGCTGGTGCAGGCCCGCGCCGAACCCGGCTACACGGACGTGGTGGAGCTGGCCCCCACCGTGCAGTGCACCCCGCGCAACTACACCCATCTGCCCGAGGGGGCCACCCCGCCGTTCCTCAAGGAGGTGGTGGAGGCACCGGCCGACCGGGTGCGGTTCGACACCGTGCTCTCCGAGGAGGGCGGCCGCTTCTTCCACGCCTTCAACCGCTATCTCGTCGTGGAGACGGAGCTGAGCGCCGTCCCCGAGGAGCCGCCGCACTACCGCTGGATGGCCGTGCGTCAGTTGCTCGACCTGATGCGCCACAGCCATTACGTCAACGTCGAGGCCCGCACGCTCATCGCCTGTCTGCACTCCCTGGCCGTATAGGGGGGCGCCTAGGGGGCGCGACCTGGGCGGAGCTAGGGGTTATTCGGATCGTGGCCGCTGCCATAGCCTCCGGGACACACAGGTGCCCGGAGCGGTACATCGGAGGACATGTCATGCAGGACATCATCAGCGCCGTGCTGGCAGAGGATGCGGTGGCCGCGGACTTCGCCGCCTTGGACCTCCCCGAGTCCTATCGGGGCGCGGTGATCCTCAAAGAGGAATCCGAGATGTTCGAGGGCATGGCCACCAAGGACAAGGACCCCCAGAAGTCGCTCCACATCCGCGAGGTGCCCACCCCCGAACCGGGACCGGGCGAGGCGGTGATCGCCGTCATGGCCAGCGCGATCAACTACAACACCGTCTGGAGCGCCATCTTCGAGCCACTGCCGACCTTCGGCTTCCTGGAGCGCTACGCACGCACCGACGACCCCGGAGCCGCCCGCCACGACCAGCCCTATCACGTGCTCGGCTCCGACCTGGCCGGTGTGGTGCTGCGCACCGGGCCGGGGGTACGCCACTGGAAGCCGGGTGACCGGGTGGTGGCCCACTGTCTGTCCATCGAACTGCGCTCACCGGACGGCCACGACGACTCCATGCTCGACCCCGAGCAGCGCATCTGGGGCTTCGAGACCAACTACGGTGGGCTCGCCGAGCTCTCGCTGGTCAAGGCCAACCAGCTGATGCCGATGCCCGCCCACCTCACCTGGGAGGAGGCCGCGTCCTCCGGCCTGGTCAACTCCACCGCGTACCGGCAGCTCGTCTCCCGCAACGGCGCCCAGATGAAACAGGGCGATGTGACCCTCGTCTGGGGCGCGGCCGGTGGCCTCGGCTCGTACGCGACCCAGCTGGCCGTCAACGGCGGGGCGATCCCGGTGTGCGTGGTCTCCGGGCGGCGCAAGGCCGAACTCGTCCGCTCCATGGGGGCCGAGCTGGTCATCGACCGGGCCGAGGAGGGCTATCGCTTCTGGAAGGACGCGACCACGCCCGACCCCAGGGAGTGGAAGCGCTTCGGGTCCCGGATCCGCGAACTGACCGGCGGCGACGACCCGGACATCGTCGTGGAGCACCCCGGCCGGGAGACCTTCGGCGCCAGTGTGTACGTGGCGCGGCGCGGCGGAACGGTCGTCACCTGCGCCTCGACGTCCGGCTACCGCCATGAGTACGACAACCGCTATCTGTGGATGGCGCTCAAGCGGATCATCGGCACCCACTTCGCCAACTACCGGGAGGCATGGGCGGCCAACCGGCTGATCGAGAAAGGGATGGTGCACCCCACGCTCTCCAAGGTCCATCCGCTCGAGGCGGTCGGCACGGCCACCCAGGACGTCCACCGCAACCGCCACTCCGGGAAGGTCGGCGTGCTGTGCCTGGCCCCGGAGGAGGGGCTGGGGGTGCGCGATCCGGAGCTGCGCGAGCGCCATCTGCCGGCCATCAACCGCTTCCGGCAGGGCTGAACCGGTTCAACGGCGCGGCACCCAGCCCGCGGTTCATGGCCGCGGCCAACGGGCGTGCGGCGCTCCGAAAGCTCGGGTGCGGCGGTCAGGACGGGGACGGCGCCACCGGCCGCCAGGGCGCGAACGGACTCGCCCCGCGCGGCAGCACCCCGGCCAGCTCCGGGCAGTGCCGCAGGATCACCGAGGTCATGCTGGACTTCGCCACCCAGTCCAGCCCCAGCCGGGTATACACCTCGGGCCGGAAGTCCACGGTCAGGAGGCGGTCGTCCTGGATCCGCCGGGTGGCCATGAGCAGCAGCACACGGAACGCCGTCTCACTGAAGCCCCACCCCTCGGGCGGGTTCTCCGCGTAGAGCCCCACCACGGTGTCGATCTGGTTGACCGAGCCGTAGACCGCTTCGAGCCGGGCGACCGTGTCCGGATCGGGGGACAGCTCCTCGAAGGAGCGGATCCGGGGGGTGCCCAGCCGGGCCCGGAAGTCGTTGTACCGCGGCACGCCCCGCCGCCGGGCCCGTGCCAGCTCCACCACCGGCAGATCCACGATCTCGCCGTCCCGCTCGAGATGCCGCAGTGCGCGCGGGTGGTTGTTGAGGGTGATCGCGCCCGGATGGGCGATGCCGAAGGAGTACAGGGTGTCGGCGAGCCCCGTCTTGCGCATCACCGCCTCGGCCGCGGGGCCCCGCACCTCGTCGAAGCCGAGCGCCCGCGTCCGCCGCCCGAAGCGGTGGTCGCACAGCTCGACGTCGTCCGGGACCAGCGGATGCGACCGGTAGACCGTCATGAACTCCTCGGCGAGCGCGAACGGCATCCCGGGATGGTCCGGTACGCCACGGGGGAGGCCCGTGGACGCGCTCGCCTCGAACAGCCACAGGCCGAGCCGCGACAGCCAATGGGCGGGCGGGCCCTGCCAGTTGGTCTTCGCGCCGATGTCGCTCATCTCGGTGGCGAGGATCGCCGGGATCCACTCCACCGTATGGATCTTGGCGATGAGCGCGGAGACCACCAGCCGGGCCGTGTGGCGCGCCGACTCCTCGCTCATCGACGGATGGGTACGGCGCAGCGCCTCGCGGACCGCGTCGTGCTCCCGGGCGAAGAGCGTGTGCATCGCGCTGGGCCCCAGCCACCAGGTGTCGGTGGGGCCGATCGGCGGCACCCCGCCCGGCCCCAGCGGCAGATGGCCGTCCTCCAGGCGCATACCGGCACCGCCGTACAGCCGCGAGCCGTCCCACCGGTGGCGGGCGCCGTCCACCCAGTCGGGGCACTGGAAGTGGAGCCAGGCGGCGGACAGGACATTGAGCGAGGTGGCGGGCTGGAAGCGCTCCCGGTGCAGGAGCTGTCCGGCGACCGTGGCGGGGTGGGGCACATGGATCAGATCGGGCCGGTGGAGCGGTGAGGGATGACGGCCGGCGGCGGACCCGGCCATGCCCCACCGCGCCGCCGATGGACGGGCGGGGGCAGGGCGCTGCGGTGCCTCGGGTGCGTCGTCCCCCTCGACGAGGCCGAGCCGGCGCAGCGTCCGGCCCAGCGCGGCCGGGTTGAGCAGCCCCAGCGGGGCCGGTAGCCGATGCCAGGGCACACAGCGGTCGACCAGGTCGACGGCCGCCCGCACCGGCAGGTCGAAGGCGGCGCGCACCGGGACGGGCAGCGGCGTGGTGGGCCGCTGCTCGGCGGTGGGGAAGCGCAGGCCGAGCCGGTGCGCCGCGGCGGCCTCGTACGCGGCCTTGCGGGCCCGGTTGAGATTGCCGAGCGGACGGAACTCCTCGGTGGTGTGCCAGGGGTTGAACGCCAGTTGCTCGACCCGGCGGGCCGCGGACCGGGCCCGGGCGCCGTCCAGGTCCTGGCACGGCACGGTGAGCACCGCGACCGGGACGACCGGCGCGTCGCTCTCCCGCCACTCCACCGAGCCGTCCTCGACCGGGGTGCGGCGGTCGTCCAGATAGCGCTGTACGCACAGCTCGAAGGCGATGTCGCCGGTGGACAGTCGCATCGCCAGCTCCCGGTGGAGATAGTCGGGGTCGCCGCCGTCGGGCGGGGGAGCGGGGGTGCCGCCGGGCGCCGGACGCAGTTGGTAGCGCACCGGACCGGCCGGGCCCCACAGGATCGCGCCCCGGCTCCAGAAGGTCTCGCGGGCCAGCGAGCCCACCGTGTGGCGGGTGGCGATCCGCACGTTGCGGCGCATTCGGTCGGCGGTGGTCCAGCCGACGGCCAGCGGCAGCCGGACGAAGAGCCCGAACGCCTTCTCCACGGTGCTCCCCGCCCCCGCCGTGGCCTTGGCGAAGGCGACGAACTCGTGCGCGGAGGCGGCATGGGACACCGGGAAGCCGGTGGCCAGCAGATCGTGGGTCTCCTCAGGACCGGCCTGGACCCGCACCGCCAGCCGGCGCAGATCGGGCGTGGCGGCGTACCCCTCGGAGCCGCTCGCGCTGGACAGCCGCACCACGGCCGGGTACTCGGCGCCCGGCCGGGCGTATCCCACGCACAGCTCCGGCGGAAGGTCGTCACGGAACCGCAGCCGGGCGTTCTCCACACCCAGCACCGCCTCGCCGCGGAAGGCGCGCAGCGGCCGCGGGGCGCCCGAGCCGTCCGTGCCGTCGGAGTACCGCTGCATCCGCATCAGCTCGTGCGTCAGCTTCTGGAAGCGCAGCCGCTCGGCCTCGGGGCTGCCGCCCTCGTACGCCTCATAGCCCTCGTACGCCTCATAGCCCTCGTACGCCGCGCCTGCCGTCCCGCCCGCCACCTCGTGCCGTGCCGCCTCGCCCCCGCGCGCCGCCTCGCTGCGTACGGACTGCTGTCCGGTGTCGACCATGGGGAACGCTCCGTACGGGGCAGGCAGGGACGATAGGAAACAAATGAGACGCTAAGGGAGGGTGTGCGGGGCCGCAGCCCGGAGCGGTGCGCCGGGGGGAATCGGTCACCCGGGCCGCCCCGGGTGGTTCCGCTCCGGCCTGCGGCACACTGGTGGCATGCCGGAGCTGCCCGAGGTGGAGGCCCTCACCGCGATCCTGGCCGAGCGCGCCGCCGGCCGGGAGATCGCCCGCGTCCTCCCCGTGGCGGTGAGCGTCCTGAAGACCTACGACCCGCCGCTGAGCGCGCTCGAAGGCCGGACCGTCACGGCGGCGGCCCGCCACGGCAAGTTCCTCGACCTGGCCACCGACGGCCCCCATCTGGTGGTCCACCTCGCCAAGGCGGGCTGGCTGCGCTGGCGGGATGGGCTCCCCGAGGCCCCGCCCCGGCCCGGCAAGGGCCCGCTCGCGCTGCGGCTGCTCCTGGCCGGTCCGGAGCGCTCCGGCTTCGACCTCACCGAGGCCGGGACGCGCAAGGGGCTCGCGGTGTACGTGGTCCGCGACCCGCGGGAAGTCCCGGGGATCGCCCGGCTGGGCCCGGACCCGCTGGACGACTCCTTCACCCTGGAGGCGTTCGCCGGGCTGCTGCGCGGCGTACGCCACCGGATCAAGGGGGTGCTGCGCGACCAGAGCGTCATCGCCGGGATCGGCAACGCCTACTCCGACGAGATCCTGCACGCCGCCCGGATGTCGCCGTACCGGCTCGCCTCGGACCTCACCGAAGCGGAGATCGCCGGGGTGTACGAGGCGATGGGCGCCACGCTGCGCTCCGCCGTCGAGCGCTCCCGCGGCCTGGCCGCCACCGACCTCAAGGGGGAGAAGCGCGGCGGCATGCGGGTGCACGGCCGCACCGGGCAGCCGTGCCCGGTGTGCGGGGACACCGTCCGCGAGGTGTCCTTCCGCGACTCCTCGCTGCAGTACTGCCCCACCTGCCAGACCGGCGGCAAGCCGCTCGCCGACCGGCGGCTGTCCCGGCTGCTCAAGTAGCGTACCCGCCGGGTTCCGCCCCAAATGCCGCCCGGCGCCCGTTAGTTGAAGTCCCGCTCTTGACCCGGGGAGCTCCGGGCCGCCATATGGTGCTGTCGCAATCCCACGACACGACACCCCACGCCACGTCACGGAGCACCATGACCACAGCCCTGATCATCGGTGGCGGCATCGCCGGCACGGTGACCGCGATGGCCCTGCGGAAAGCCGGCATCGACGCGGTCGTCTACGAGACGTACTCCACGGACGCCGTCGACGCCGGTGCGTTCCTCGTCGTCGCCGCCAACGGCCTGGAGGCACTGCGCACCATCGACGCCCATGAACCCGTGCTGAAGAACTCCTTCCCGGCCGGCCGCGTCGACTTCATCAGCAACACGGGCAAGCGGCTCGGCAACCGCCCCATGTCCGGATCGCAGGACGGTGGCCTCGGCTCCGTGACACTCAAGCGCGCCACTCTCGCCCGGGTGCTGCGCGAGGAGGCGGTGCGCCGCGGAGTGCGCGTCGAGGGCGGCAAGCGGCTGCTCGCCGCCCACACCAGCCCCGACGGCCGGATCGTCGGCTCCTTCGCCGACGGCGGCCGCGCCGTGGGCGATGTGCTGATCGGTGCCGACGGCATCCACTCGCTCGTCCGCAGGACCATCGACGCGGGCGCGCCCCGGCCCCGCTACACCGGACAGCACACCGTCTGCGGCTACACCCGCGACGCCGACTCGCCCCCGGCCCCCGACGCCTACACGATGATCTTCGGCAAGCAGGCGTTCTTCGGCTGCACCACCGCCCCGGACGGCGAGGTCTGGTGGTTCTGCAACGCCCCGGCCGAGGAGATGTCCAAGGCCGAGCTCGCCGCCGTCACCTCCGAGCAGTGGCGGGAGCGGCTGCTGACGCTCTTCGCCGAGGACAACACCCCCGCCGCCGACCTGGTCCGCGCCACCGGCGACACCATCGTGGCCACCGCCGCCTACGACATCGTCTCCACCCCCACCTGGTCCGAGGAGGCCATGGTCATCGTCGGCGACGCCGCGCACGCCTGCGCGCCCAACGCCGCACAGGGCGCCTCGATGGCCATCGAGGACGGTGTCGTGCTCGCCAAATGCCTACGCGATCTGCGCACGCCCCAGTCGGCCTTCGCCGCGTACGAGGCGCTGCGCCGGGAGCGGGTCGAGAAGGTCGCCGCGGCCAGCGCGGGCATGGCCCGCCGCACGGCACCGGGGCCCGTGGCACGCGCCCTCCGCGATGTCACCATGCCGCGCAAGCTGGACCGGGCGGGCGACGGCTCCTCGGACTGGCTGACCGGCTACCGCATCGACTGGGACGAGCGGATCGACGCGCAGACGGCCCGCCGACGCCGCTGACGTCCGCGCGCCTCTGGCGTCCGCGCGCCTCTGGCGTCCGCGCGCCGCTGACGCACCCGTGCCCCTGACGTACGCGAGCCCCCTGACGCGCCCCGGCCCCGCCCCCAGGACCGCGACCCGGGACCGCCCCCGGAGCACGGCCCCGGGGGCGGGGCCGACCGGGCCCCACGTTTGGTCCGGGCTCTCACGGGCACTTGGAGCTCCCTGGCCCCGTATGCCCGGGAGATTCGCGTGAGCCCAGTACGCATAGTGATCGTCGGTGCCGGATTCGCCGGTTATCAGGCCGCCCGCACGCTCTCCCGCCGTCTGCGCGGCGCGGCGGACATCGTCCTGATCAATCCCAACGACTACTTCCTGTATCTGCCCCTGCTGCCCCAAGTGTCGGCCGGGGTGCTGGAGCCCCGGCGTGTCTCGGTCTCCCTCACCGGCACCCTGCCGCACGTCCGGCTGGTGCTGGGCGAGGTCCACGGCGTCGACCTGGACGCCCGCAAGATCTCCTGGCGGGACCCGGACGGACGGCCCGGCGAGATGGACTACGACCGGCTCGTCCTCTCCGTGGGCAGCGTCAACAAGCTGCTGCCGATCCCCGGTGTGGCCGAGCACGCCCACGGCTTCCGCGGCATGCCCGAGGCGCTCTACCTGCGCGACCACATCACCCGGCAGATAGAGATGGCCGACACTGCCACCGACCCCCGGGAACGGGAGGCCCGCCGCACCTTCGTGGTGGTCGGCGCCGGCTACACCGGCACCGAGGTGGCCGCCCACGGGGTGCGCTTCACCGACTCGCTCGCGCGGAAGAACACCTCGCTGCGCGACGCGCCACGGCCCCGCTGGATGCTGCTCGACATCGCCCCCCGGGTCCTCCCCGAGCTGGACAAGAAGCTGTCCCGCACGGCCGACCGGGTACTGCGCAAACGGGGTGTCGAGGTCCGCACCGGCACCACGGTCAAGGAGGCCACCTCGGAGGGCGTGCTGCTGGACGACGGCGAGTGCGTCGACACCCGGTCGCTGATCTGGTGCGTCGGGGTGCGCCCCGACCCGCTGGTGGAGCAGCTCGGGCTGCCGACCGAACGCGGCCGGCTGCGGGTCGACCAGTATCTGGCCGTACCCGGCTATCCGGACGTGCTGGCCTGCGGGGACGCCGCCGCGGTGCCCGATCTGACCCGGCCGGGCCAGTTCACTCCGATGACCGCGCAGCACGCCCAGCGGCAGGGGAAGGTCGCGGGCCACAACGTGCTGGCCTCCCTCGGGCGCGGCACCGCCAAGCCGTACAAACACCACGACCTCGGGTTCACCGTCGACCTCGGCGGGGCGCAGGCCGCCGCGGACCCGCTGCACATCCCGCTGTCCGGGCCGATCGCCAACGCGGTCACCCGCGGCTACCACCTGATGGCGATGCCGGGGAACCGGGTCCGGGTCGCCGCCGACTGGCTGCTCGACGCGGTGCTGCCACGCCAGGGGGTGCAGCTCGGGATGATCCCGCCGTGGGCGGTGCCGCTGGACACCGAGTCGCCCGAGGTCGCGCAGACGGCGCGGGCGCGGCCGGGCGGCGGCTGACCGCCGGCGAAACCTGGAAGGAGAACAATGCGACACGAACAGCTCAGCGAGCTCGGGCAGCAGCTCCGTGTGGACTCGGTGCGTGCCGCCGCGGCCGCCGGGTCCGGCCATCCCACGTCGTCGATGTCGGCGGCGGACCTGATGGCCGTCCTGATGGGAAACCATCTGCGCTATGACTTCGAGCAGCCCGACCACCCGGGCAATGACCACCTGATCTTCTCCAAGGGCCATGCCTCCCCGCTGCTCTACTCGGTGTACAAGGCGGCCGGGGCCCTCCGCGACGAGGAGTTCATCACCTTCCGCAAGCGCGGCAGCAGGCTGGAGGGCCACCCCACCCCCCGGCTGCCGTGGGTGGACGTGGCCACCGGATCGCTCGGGCAGGGCCTGCCGTACGGCGTGGGCATGGCGCTGAGCGGCAAGCGGCTGGACCATGTGCCCTACCGCGTCTGGGTGCTGTGCGGCGACAGCGAGATGGCCGAGGGGTCGATGTGGGAGGCGTTCGAGCACGCGGGCTACGAGCGGCTGGACAACCTCACCGCCATCATCGATGTGAACCGGCTCGGCCAGCGCGGGCCCACCCGCCACGAATGGGACCTGGACGCCTACGCCCGGCGCATCCGCGCCTTCGACTGGCACACCGTCGAGATCGACGGCCATGACATCGAGGCCATCGACCGCGCCTACGGCGAGGCGCTGTCCACCGTGGGCCGCCCCACCGCCATCATCGCCCGCACCATGAAGGGACGTGGCGTGGCCTCGGTGGAGAACCGCGAGGGCATGCACGGCAAGCCGCTGAAGAACGCGGACGAGGCCATCGAAGAGCTCGGCGGCGTACGCAACATGGCCGTACCGGTGCTCGGTCCGCCCTCGGTGACCCCCACCCGGCCCCCGTCCGAGGGCCCGCCGACGCTGCCGCGCTACAACACCGGCGAATCGGTCCCCACGCGTGACGCGTTCGGCGAGGCGCTGGCCGCCGTGGGCACCGCCCGCGGCGATGTGGTGGCGCTCGACGGCGAGGTCGGCGACTCCACCCGCCTGGAGTACTTCCACAAGGAGCACCCCGAGCGGTACTTCGAGTTCTTCATCGCCGAGCAGCAGTTGGTGGCCGCGGCCGTCGGCATGCAGACCCGCGGCTGGAACCCGTACGTCTCCACCTTCGCGGCCTTCTTCACCCGGGCCTACGACTTCGTCCGGATGGCCTCCATCAGCGACGCCGACCTCAACCTCATCGGCTCCCACGCCGGGGTGGCCATCGGTGAGGACGGCCCCTCGCAGATGGGCCTGGAGGACCTGGCCGCCATGCGGGCGGTGCACGGCAGCACGGTGCTCTACCCGTGCGACGCCAACCAGACCGCCCAGCTGACGGCGGCCATGGCGGAGGAGTCCGGCATCCGCTATCTGCGCACCACCCGCGGCGGAACGCCGGTCATCTACCCGCCCACCGAGAGCTTCCCCATCGGCGGCTCCAAGGTCGTGCGCGCCACCGATGACGACCGGGTCACCCTGATCGGCGCGGGGGTCACCCTGCACGAGGCCGTCGAGGCCGCCGACCGGCTCGCCCAGGAGGGCATCCCGGCCCGCGTCATCGACCTGTACTCGCTCAAGCCGGTGGACGCCGAGACGCTGCGCACCGCCGCCGAGGTGACGGGACGGCTGATCACCGTGGAGGACCACCACCCCGAGGGCGGACTGGGCGACGCGGTGCTCGAGGCGTTCGGCGACGGCCGTCCGGTGCCCCGGATGATCCGGCTCGCGGTGCGCATGATGCCGGCCTCCTCGACCCCCGCCCAGCAGCTCGGCGACGCGGGAATCGACGCGGACGCGATCGTCACGGCCGCGCGGCAACTGGTCGGCAAGGGCTGAGACCAGGGCCGGAAACAGGGCTGGAACCAGGCCCGAGACCGGGACGGCTGAGGACAAGACGCTGCCGGAAGGAGCGGACACATGGGTGTCAAGCACGGAATGCGCGTGGTGGTGGTCGGGGCCACCGGCAACGCCGGAACGAGCGTCGTCCGCGCGCTCGGCGAGGCCCCGGACGTCGAGTCGATCGTGGGCGTCGCCCGCAGGGTGCCCAGCTGGTCGCCGCCGAAGACCACCTGGGTACGGGCGGACATCGGGCGGGACGCCGGTGAGGAGGCCGGCCTCGTACGGCACTTCGAGGGCGCCGACGCGGTCATCCACCTCGCCTGGCTGATCCAGCCCAGCCACCGGCCCGCCGTCACCTGGGCCACCAATGTCCTCGGCAGCAAGCGGGTCTTCCAGGCGGTGGCACGGGCCGAGGTGCCGGTGCTGGTGTACGCCTCCTCGGTGGGCGCCTACTCGCCCGGCCCCGAGGACGGCCGCCCGGTGGACGAGTCCTGGCCCACCGACGGCTGGCCGGAGGCCGCGTACTGCCGGGAGAAGGCATATGTGGAGCGGATGCTGGACGCCTTCGAACGGGAGCATCCGCAGGTCCGGGTGGTGCGGATGCGGCCCGGCTTCCTCTTCAAGGAGGAGGCGGCGGCCGAGCAGCGCCGGCTGTTCATGGGCCCGTTCCTGCCCCGGCGGCTGGTCCGCTCCACCTTCCTGCCCGCCGTCTTCGACCTGCCCGGACTGCGGCTCCAGATCCTGCACACCGACGACGCCGCCGAGGCGTACCGGCTGGCGCTCGGCCGGCAGGTGCGCGGCGCGTTCAACCTCGCGGCCGAACCGCCGGTGGACGGCGGGACGCTGGCCGGTCTGCTGGAGGCGCGGACGATGCGGATCCCGCGCTTCGCCGCCCGCTCGGCCATGGCCGCGGCCTGGCATCTGCATCTGCTGCCTCCCTCGCCGCACCTGTTCGACGCCGCCCTGCGGCTCCCGCTGATGGACACCACCCGCGCCCAGGAGGAACTGGGCTGGCGGCCCCGGCACACCGCCGTCGAGACGCTCCAGGAATTCCTCACCGGGCTGCGGCGCGGCACCGGGATGGACCAGACCGCGCCGCTGGCCCCCAAGCTGCCCGGCGGACGGGTGCGCGAGGCCGCGACGACCGGTGTGGGGGAGCGGCCCTGACGGGGGCCCGCCCCTGAACCACCCCCAGCCGTGTGAGACGCGGCACATGAGACGGGCTCAGCGGCAGTACGCCGCCGGGCCCGTACCGCTGTGACCCATGACCCCTCGTAACCCGTGACGCGACTCCCGTACCCTTCTGCCCAGTTGGTCGGGACATCGACGAGGGTGGGGACACATGGGCAGGGTGGGGAGTCCGGCGCGCGGTCATGCCCGGCGCACGGGAACGGTGGCGGTCGCCGCGGCGGCCGCCGCACTGTGTCTGACGGCACCGGCGGAGGCCCGGCCCGCCACCGCGGACGACCCGTCCTACTCCGCCACCACCTCGGTGGGGGTGCACAACGCCTACGAGAAGGCCAAGTACCCCTATTTCGCCGACGCGCTGGACTCCGGAGCCTCGCTCCTGGAACTCGATGTGTGGACCAACGCCTTCGGCGCCGGCTGGCGGGTCTCGCACGCCAACCCGCTCGGCAACGACAACAACTGCGAGAACGCCGCGAACCCGGGCGAGCTGCGCACCAAGCCCCGCGACCAGAGCCTGGCCGGCTGCCTCGCCGACATGCGGGCCTGGCACCAGGCCCATCCGGGGCACCGTCCCATCCTCGTCAAGGTGGAGATGAAGGACGGCTTCAACGGCAAGAAGGGACGCGGCCCGGCCGACCTCGACGCCCTCCTCGGCGCCACCCTGGGCGACGCGGTGCTGCGCCCGGCGGACGTGGTGGGCGGCCGTGCCACCCTCGACGAGGCGGTTCGGGCGGGCGGCTGGCCGTCCCGCTCGGCGCTCGCGGGCAAGTTCGTCGTCGAGCTGATACCGGGCACGGTCGAGGAGAACAACCCCCTGGACACGCTGTGGACCGACCGTGAGTACGCCACCCATCTGCGGGACCTGTCGGCGGCCGGGAAGCTCGGCCAGGCCGCCGCCTTCCCCGCCGTCCACGGCGCCGCCTCGGGCGACCCGCGCACCCGCTACACCGACGCCGCCCTCCGGCCGTGGTTCGTGCTCTTCGACGGGGACGCGTCCACGTATGTCACCAGCGGTATCGACACCGCCTGGTACGACGACCGCCACTACCTGCTGATCATGACGGACGCGCACAACGTGGCACCCCCGATCGACGGCACCAACCCCACCGAGACCCAGGCGCGGGACCGGGTGTCCGAACTCGCCGCCCGGCACGCCAGCTTCGCGACCGCCGACTGGTATCCGCTGCCGTCCGTGCTGTCCACCGTCGTGCCCCGTGGCTGAGCCGGAGTCAGCCGGCCCGGTCCCCGGAGCCGGCGTCGGGGTCCTCGAGCCGGAATCCGACCTTCAGCCCCACCTGGTAGTGCGCGATCCGGCCGTTCTCGATGTGCCCGCGCACTTGGCCGACCTCGAACCAATCAAGATTCCGGAGCGTCTTCGAGGCACGGCCGATGGCGGAGCGGATCGCGTCGTCGACGCTCTCGCTGGACGAGCCGACGATCTCGGTCACCCGGTAGGTGTGGGCCATGGCAGTCTCCCCGGTCGGTGGGGTGGTCCGGTCGCTTCTCCCACGGTGCCTCACCGTGCCGGGCTCCGCGAGCCGGACGGGCGGCCCCTACGGCACCACGGTGACCGGCCAGCGCCCGGCCTTGACCAGTCGTACGGCCACCGAGCCGATGAAGCGGTGCCCGGCCTGCTCGGACGCGCCCACCACCACGGCGTCGGCCTTCAGCTCATCGGCCGCCTGGGCCAGGCCGTTGTACGGATCGCCCCGGAAAGTGTGGAACTCCCAGCGCACCTCGAAGACCCCGCGCAGCCGCTCGGTGGCCTCCCGCATCTCCCGCATCAGCTCCTCGGCCACCTCACCCGTGGTGTCGGCCACCGAGGCACCGAGCGCCGCCCCCGCGGCCAGCACCGGCTGGATGTAGACCACGACCAGCAGCGCGTTCTGGCGTCTGGCCAGCCCGGCGGCGTAGGCCGTGGCGCGCCAGGAGGATTCGGAACCGTCCAGTCCGGCCACGATGACCTTCGGTCCGTCGGTTCCCCGTTCAAAAGACGGAGGGAGTTTGTCCACCACATCTGCGAGGCTAGCGCCAGGGACGGTCCGGTGATCACCCGGCCCGTACCGCGGTGCCCGCGCACCGCGACCGCGTCATGAGCGCCACCGTACGACAGGAGAGACAATGAGCGGCACCCACGGGGGCGAACTCCTCGCCATCAGCGACCTTCATGTGGCCTATCCGGAGAACCGGGCGATCGTGGAGCGGCTGCGCCCCGGCTCCGACGACGACTGGCTGATCGTCGCGGGGGACGTCGGCGAGGTGTTCTCCGAGATCGAGGAGGTCCTCGGCCTGCTGAGCGAGCGCTTCGCCAAGGTCATCTGGTCACCCGGGAACCACGAGCTGTGGACCCATCCCAAGGACCCCTTGGAAGTCCGGGGGGTGGCGCGCTACGAGGCGCTGGTGGAGATGTGCCGGGCGAAGGGCATCGTCACGCCCGAGGACCCCTACCCGCTCTGGGAGGGCATCGGCGGGCCGCTGGTCATCGCCCCGCTGTTCCTGCTCTACGACTACACCTTCCGCCTCGACGGCCTGGCCACCAAGGAGGCCGCGCTGGCCCACGCCCACGAGGCGGGGGTGGTCTGCACCGACGAGCACTTCCTGCACCCCGACCCCTACCCCACCCGCGACGCGTGGTGCCGGGCCCGGGTCGCCGAGACCGAGGCGCGGCTGGCGGCCGTCGACCCGGAGCTGCGGACCGTGCTCATCAACCACTGGCCGATGACCCGGCTGCCCACCAGGGTGCTGCGCTACCCCGACTTCGCGCTGTGGTGCGGCACCGAGCTGACCGCCGACTGGCATGTGCGGTTCCGGGCCGAGACGGTCGTCTACGGTCATCTGCACATCCCCCGGACCACGGTGGAGGACGGGGTGAAGTTCCAGGAGGTCTCGGTCGGCTACCCCCGGGAGTGGAAGGCCCACGGCCGGTTGCCGGAGGACCCGCTGCGCCGGATCCTGCCGGTGCCGGTGCCGTAGGGGGCCGCGCGGTGACCGGCGGGCTCGGGGGTCCGGTGGCTCGGGGTCCCGTGGCGAGCGGGGCTTCGTGACGAGCGGGGTGTCTGGACGGGCAGGGCCTTGTGACGAGTGGGGCCTCCTGACGGGCAGGGCGTCTTGACGGGCCCGGAGGGCGGCGCCGTACGGTCTCGGCTGTGAACCCTGTCGAGGCGTTCCTCCCCGAGACCTACGCCGCCGGTGTCCCGTACGCCCTGTTCGGCGAACTGCGGGCCACCCGCCCCGTCTGCCGGATCGACGAGCCCGCGGTCGGGGCCTGGCCGGCCGGCCCCGGCTTCTGGGCGGTGTTCCGGCACGCCGACGTCAAACACGTCCTGCGCACCCCCGAGGTCTTCTCCTCCCACCTCGGGGCCACCCAGATCCGCGACCCCGACACGCCCGCCGACCTGGAGTTCGTACGGGCGATGATGCTCAACCAGGACCCGCCCGACCACTCCCGCAGCCGCCGCATCGTCGCCGCGGCCTTCACCCCGCGCGCCGTACGGGAGCTGGAGGCGGTCATCGAGGAGCGCGCGGTGGCGCTCGTGGACTCCGTGGCCGGGCGCGGCGAGGCCGACTTCGTGGAGCTCGCCGCCGATCTGCCGGTCTGGACCCTCGCCCAGGTGATGGGCGTCCCCGAGGGCGACCGGCGGCTGCTGTTCGACTGGGCCGGCCGGGTCATCGGCTACCAGGACGCCGACTACGCCGGGCTGTCCACCGCGGCCCGCGAGGAGCTGAGCCCTATCGGGCGCGCCGCCCTCGCCCACCGGCCGGCCCCGGCGCCGCGCCGCCCCGACGGCAGGCCGATGAACCCGCGCTCCCGCGAGGCCCTGGCCGATATGTTCGCCTACGCCCACGCACTCGCCGAGCGGCCGCGGCCGGGCAGTGTGATGGCGCGGATGCGGGAGGGCGGGCTGAGCCGGGACGAGTTCGAGAACATGTTCTTCCTCTTCGCCGTGGCGGGCAACGAAACGCTGCGCAACGGCATCCCCGGTGGGCTGCTCACCCTGCTCGACCACCCCGAGAGCCTGGCCCTGCTGCGCGACCGGCCCGAGCTGACCGGCTCCGCGGTGGAGGAGATGCTGCGCTACTGGCCGCCCGTCATCGACTTCCGGCGCACCGCCACCCGCGATGTGGAGCTGGGCGGACAGCTCATCCGGCGCGGTGAGAAGGTCGTCGTCTTCCACGCCTCGGCCAACCGCGACGAGACGGTCTTCACCGACCCCGACCGGTTCGACATCACCCGCGCCCCCAACGACCATCTGAGCTTCGGCTTCGGACCGCACGTCTGCCTGGGCGCGCATCTGGCCCGGGTCCAGATGCGGGCCATGCTGCGCGCCGCCCTGGACCGGCTGCCGGGGCTGCGCCGGGCGGGTGAGCCGGTGCGCCTCACTTCCAACTTCCAGAACGGGCTCAAGACCCTCCCCGTGCGCTGGGGAACAGATCGGTGAAGGCCGCGGTCGAGTCGCCGACCGACCGTCCGAAGGGCTCGTCGAAGTCCCACACCAGGAAGAGCAGGAAGACGATGAGCGCGGTGAACATCACCGCGAGCATCAGCTCCCGGGGCGAGCGGCGGATCTGCAGGGTGAAGACCAGCCCGATCACCAGCGCCGCGCCCAGCACCAGGCCGAACCAGACCAGCGGGGGCATCGTGGACCCCGCGCTCTGCTGCCGGGCGTTGCGCGCGTCGTCCACGGCGGCCACCTGATCCACCATCGGCTGGTACGCCTGCGACTGGAGGTCGTTGTGCGGGGCCGCGCGGGTGACATCGCGGCGCAGGGTGGTCAGCAGCTCGGTGCCGCGGTCGGTGAGCTCGCCCTTGTCGAGCATCACCTTCCACTCGGTGTGCACCACATGGTCCACGTACGCGTCCACGTCGGCGCGGACGCGATCGCGCACCGGGCCGGGGTAGACGCTCGCCCGCTCGGTCACCTCGTGCAGCGCCTGCGCCTCCGTACGGACTCCGTCCTGCGCGGCGGAGCGCGCCTCCCAGACACCGGCGATGGCCAGGCCCAGCACGATCGCGTAGACCACGCCGATCATCATGATCATGTAGTCGAGGACATCGGGGGTCTCTTCCGGATCGTCATCCTCCCCGAGTCTGCGGGAGTTGAGGACCGCCCCGGTGACCACGACCGCGCAGGTCCCGGCCATCACCAGGGTCATAATCAGCCATTCGGGCATGGATGAACCTCCCAAGCGGTTCGGCGGTGGGCCGTCAGCCGCGCCGCCCGCCGCGCGCGCCGGAGCGCGAACGCGGACGCAGAGCGGCGGCCGCGAGGACCGCGGGCGCGGTGAGCAGCAGGGTGAAGGTGACCAAGGAGGTCCCGTTGTCGGGCTTCTTGTGCGCGGGTTTCTCGTACGCGTGCATCTCGACGGCACGGGTCCTGGTCGGTGCGGGAGCCGGCGCGGGGGGTGATGCCGGAGGCTGGGTGCGCGAGGGCGAGGGCGAGGGCGGCGGCAGCGGAAGCGCGGGCGCCCGTGTGGGCCAGGGCCCGGAGAGCCGCGGAGCGGGCGTGGGGGAGGGGGCCCGCGGCGTCGGGGTGGGGGTGGGTGTACGGCTCGGCGTGGCGGACGGGCTGGGGGTGGGCGTCGAGGACGGCGTCGGCGTCGGGGTGGGTGTAGGAGTCGGCGTGGGCGTGGGCGTGGGCGTGGGCGTCGGTGTCGGCGTGGGCGTAGGGGTCGGTGTCGGTTTAGGCGGTTTGGGCGGTTTGGGGCACCAGCCGTATCGGGCGACGAGGCCGACCGGGCCCGCCGAGACGGCGACGCACACACACAGGCCCGGGCCGATCCGGATGCGCACCGAGGCGAGCGGTCCGTCGTCCGGGCCCCCGGCCCAGGACCGGGTATCGGCCGTCGGCCGAGAGGTGGCGGACGCGGTCGCCGGGCCGTCACCGTCCTCCTCGGCCAGGGCTGTCGCCCCCGCCGAGGTGAGGACAAGGGCAGTGGCCAGGACCCCCGCACGCCATACGCGCTGCCATCGCTTCACGAGAAGATGTTCGGCCGAACGGGCGCCCGCCAGCCGTGTGACCACCGGAATTCCCCCGAATAGGGGAATGGGCAGTGCTGACATTGGCGCATCGAGGTTCAGCGGAGGATATTCCCCTCATGCGCGCTCGGCTGACCGGGGGCGGCCCGGCCCCTGGGCGATGTCCCTGGCCCCGCCCCCGGTCCCAGCCGGTCCGCCGGTCACGGCTCGCCGAAGCTCCCATGCCGTCCCGCGCCCGCCGCGAACCGCGCCGCGCCGTCCAGCCCCTCGGCCAGCGCCGCCTGACCGTGGCGCAGCTCCCGCGCCATGGCCTCGTCCTCCGGCAGCCCCTCCTGCTCCAGCAGCGAGGCCCGGTCCGAGCGCAGACACGTCTGCGGAAAGCGGGCGATCTCGGCCGCCAGCCGCTCGGCCTCGGCCCGCGCCCGCCCCGGCGGTACGACGCGGTTGGCGAGCCCGATGGCATACGCCTCGTCGGCCGGCACCGGCCGTCCCGTCAGCACCAGGTCCATCGCCCGGCTCGCGCCGATCAGCCGTGGCAGCCTCACCGTTCCGCCGTCGATCAGCGGGACGCCCCAGCGGCGGCAGAACACCCCGAAGACCGCGTCCTCCTCGGCGACGCGCAGATCGCACCAGAGCGCCAGCTCCAGCCCGCCCGCCACCGCGTGCCCGCTGACCGCCGCGATCACCGGCTTGGACAGCCGTAGCCGGGTGGGCCCCATGGGGCCGTCGCCGTCCTCGGCCACCCGGTTGCCGCGCGGTGTGCCGACCGCCTTCAGATCGGCGCCGGAGCAGAAGCTGCCGCCCTCGCCCCACAGCACCGCGACCCGTGCCTCGGGGTCGGCGTCGAAGGCGCGGAAGGCGTCGGCCAGCGCCGTGGCGGTCGCGCCGTCGACGGCGTTGCGCACCTCGGGGCGGGAGAGCACGACCGTGGTGACCGGGCCCTCCCGCTCCGTGCGAACCGTAAGGCGCGCACCGGCCGCGGCTTCCGCTGTTTCCCGTGGATCCGCCGGGCCGTCCGTGGGCGTCACCGCGCGTCCTTCGGGCGGGCCCGCTCCAGGATCGGGCCGGTGTCCGTACCGGGCGGCAGGGTGCCGAAGGCGTGCCCCCAGTCCCCGTCGAGCCGCGAGGCGCAGAACGCGTCGGCGACCGCCGGATGGCTGTACCGCACCAGCAGGCTGCCCTGGAGCACCAGCGTCATCTGCTCGGCCAGCCGGCGCGCCAGCAACTGCGCCCGCTCGGGGTCGGTGAGCCGCGGCAGCAGCCCGCGCAGCCGGTCCACGGCCGCGTCCAGCCGGGCGTCGGCCCCGGCCGCGGCGTCGACCTCGGCCAGGAACGCCTCCAGAGCGCCGTTCTCCCGGCCCAGCGCGCGCAGTACGTCGAGCGCGGCGACGTTCCCCGAGCCCTCCCAGATCGACAGCAGGGGAGCCTCGCGATACAGGCGAGGCATCCCGGACTCCTCCACATAGCCGTTGCCACCCAGGCACTCCAGGGCCTCGGCGGCGTGGGTGGCGCCGCGCTTGCACACCCAGTACTTGCTCACCGCGAGCCCCAGCCTGCGCAGCGCCGCCTCGCCCTCGTCCCCGGCCTCCGCGCGGTCCAGGGCGGACGCGAGCCGCATCGCGAGCGTGGTGGCCGCCTCCGACTCGACCGCCAGATCGGCGAGCACATTGCGCATCAGCGGCTGGTCGACCAGCTCGGCGCCGAACGCCCGGCGGTGCTCGGCGTGGTGCAGCGCCTGCCGCAGCCCGGCCCGCATGCCCGCCGCCGAGCCGATGACGCAGTCCAGCCGGGTGACGTTGACCATCTCCACGATGGTCCGCACCCCGCGGCCCGGTTCGCCGACCCGCCAGGCCAGGGCGGACTCGTACTCGATCTCGGCCGACGCGTTGGAGCGGTTGCCCAGCTTGTTCTTGAGCCGCATCAGCCGCAGTGGATTGCGGCTGCCGTCCGGCAGCACCCGGGGCACCAGGAAGCAGGTGACCCCCTCCTCCGTCTGGGCCAGCGTGAGGAAGACATCGCTCATCGGCGCGGAGGTGAACCACTTGTGGCCGGTGAGGACGTAGCGGCCCGCACCGTCCGGTACGGCCCGGGTGGTGTTGGCGCGGACGTCCGAGCCGCCCTGCTTCTCCGTCATCGACATGCCCGCGATCAGGCCCCGCTTGCCGAGCGGCGGCCGCAGCCCGAAGTCGTAGGTGCGGGCGGCCAGCAGCGGCTCGTACACGGCGGCGAGCTCCGGCTCGGCGCGCAGCGCCGGGACCGCGGCGTACGTCATGGAGATCGGGCAGCCATGGCCGGGCTCGGCCTGTGCGAAGGCGTAGAACTTGGCCGCGCGCACCAGGTGGGCGCCGGGGCGGGTCTCGCTCCACGCGGCCGCGTGCTGGCCGCTCTCCACGGCGACGCCCATCAGCTCGTGGTAGGCGGGGTGGTACTCGACTTCGTCGACGCGGTGGCCGTAGCGATCGTGGGTGTGCAGCACCGGGGGGTGCTCCTCGGCCATCCGCGCCCAGTCCTGCACCTCGGCGGAACCGGCCCGCGCGCCGAGGTCCCGCACCTCCTGTTCGCCCCAGCCGCCGCCGTGCCGCCGCAGGGCCTCCAGCAGGGCGGGGTCGTCCGCGGTGCTGAAGCCGATGAGCGGCGGGGCCTGGTTGAGGACCTCGTGCGTAGCGCTCATGGCAGACATCTCCTCGTTCGCGGTGGTCTCCCGGGTCCGGCCGGGTCTTACACTTCCAGTATGCGCGACGAAGAACTGTAATGGATAGGGTTTCGCGTAACCATGGACGACACCGGAACGCTCACCCTGCGGCCGCTGACCGCGCGCTCGGTCGTGCTCAGCACCCTGCTGGGCCTGCACCCGCCCCAGCTGCCCGCCCGCGCCCTGGTGCGCGTCGGCGCACTCTTCGGCACCGCCGAGGGCACCATCCGGGTCGCGCTCACCCGCATGGTCGCGGCCGGTGACCTGGAGCAGAGCGATGGCACCTACCGGCTCACCGACCGGCTGCTGGCCCGCCAGGCACGGCAGGACGAGAGCCGCGCCCCCCGCACCCGCCGCTGGGACGGCGACTGGGAGATCGCGATCGTCACCTCCGACCGGCGTGAGGCGGCCGAGCGCGCCGCCCTCCGCCAGGCCATGGCCACCCTGCGCCTGGCCGAACTGCGCGAGGGCACCTGGATGCGCCCCGCCAATCTCGTCCACCCACGCCCGGACGTCGCCGCCGAGCAGTGCGGCTGGTTCACCGGCGCGCCGGAGGGCGATCCGGCCGAGCTCGCCGCGCGCCTGTGGGACCTGGGCGGCTGGGCCCACCAGGCCCGGCTGCTCGGCGCGGCACTGGACGACGCGAAGGAACCGGCCGACCGCTTCACCGTCGCGGCCGCCGCCCTCCGCCACCTCCTCGCCGACCCCGTCCTCCCCGCCCGGCTCCTGCCGGAGGACTGGCCGGGCGCCGAGCTACGCCGCCGCTACGACGCGTTCGAACGCGACTTCCGGGCGTGGCTGCCGCGGTACGCGGGCGGCTGACCACGAGGGTGCCCCCGGCTACGCCGATTCGCGGATCACCAGTTCCGTGGGGAGGACCAGCGCCGGTTCGATGGTCTCTCCGGCGGTCAGGCGCAGCAGTTGGCGGGCCAGGCGGCGGCCGATGCCGCCTATCGGCTGGCGCACGGTGGTCAGCGGGGGCTCGGTGTAGCGCGCGGGCTCTATGTCGTCGAAGCCGACCACCGCCACGTCGTCCGGCACCCGCCGGCCCGCCCGGCGCAGCGCCCGCAGCACCCCGATCGCCATCAGGTCGGAGGCCACGAACACCCCGTCCAGTCGCGGCTCCCGGTCCAGCAGCTCCCGCATCGCGGCGGCCCCGGACTCCTGGGTGAAGTCCCCGACCGCGACATGCGCCGCCAGCCGCGCCCCGTCCAGCACCGCCCGGTAGCCCGAGAGCCGGTCCATCCCGGCCACCATGTCCTGCGGGCCCGCGACCGTGGCGACGCGGGTGCGCCCGGAGCGGATCAGATGCTCCACGGCCAGCGCCGCGCCCGCCGCGTTGTCCACCCCCACGTACGGCGGCGACGCCGGGCCCGGCACCCGCTCGTTGCAGACCACCGGGATGCCCATCCGGGCCAGCGCGGCCGGCAGCGGATCGGCGCCGTGCATCGACGCGACCATGACCCCGTCCACATGGCGGGCCAGCGCGAAGCGCTCGATGCGGTCGCGGCTGGCGGGGGAGCGGGCCATCATCAGCACCAGCTGCTTGTCCGCGCCCTCCAGCTCCTGGCTCACCCCGCGCACCACGCCCGGGAAGAACCGGTCGTCGGAGAAGACCCGGCCCGGCTCCTCGGGAAGCACCAGCGCGAAGGAGTCGGTGCGCTGGGTGACCAGGCTGCGGGCCGCCTGGTTGGGGATGTAGCCCAGCTCCTGGATGGCGCTCAGGACCGCCTCACGACTGTCCTCGCCGACCTTGGTCGAGCCGTTGACGACACGGGAGACGGTGGCGCGCGAGACACCCGCGCGCCGTGCCACGCTCTCGAGGGTGGGCCGGGGCCGGTGCATCCGCGCATACCTCGCTGTTCGCTCAACCATGGGTCGATACAGCATGGATCAAGACCGGTCAGGGCGCGAGGACGCGTGCGCGCCAAACCGACGGGGAGCCCAGGCGAGAATGAGAACGTGCCGAATTCCACCGGGAACCGCGCTTCCACCGGAAACAGCGCGAAGAACAGCGAGAAGAAGACGACCGTGACCCCGTCCCCCGAGCGTCGGCGGGAACTGCTCTCGACCGCGGCGGAGGTCTTCGCCGCCCAGGGCTACAACGCGACCACGGTCCGCCGGATCGCGGACGAGGCGGGGATGCTCGCGGGCAGCCTCTACTACCACTTCGACTCCAAGGAGTCGATGGTCGACGAGATCCTCTCCACCTTCCTGAACGAGCTCTGGGCCGGGTACGACGCGGTGCTCGGCGCCGGCCTCGGCCCCCGGGAGACCGTCGAGGCGCTCGTCACCGAGTCCTTCCGGGAGATCGACCGGCACCGCGCCGCCGTCGCGATCTACCAGAAGGAGTCCAAGCACCTGTCCACGCGGCCGCGCTTCCGCTACCTCACCGAATCGCAGGGGAGGTTCGAGCGGGCGTGGCTGGGCGCGCTGGAGCGCGGAGTGGCCGAGGGGGTCTTCCGCGCCGACCTCGACATCCGGCTGGCGTACCGCTTCCTGCGCGACACGGTGTGGGTCGCCGCCTCCTGGTACCGGCCGGGCGGCCGGCACAGCCCCGAGGAGATCGCCCGCCAGTATCTGTCGATGGTCCTGGACGGCATCACTCCGCGAGAAGAACGTCGAGAGCGGACACGTCGGGACCGGGCACGTCGAGACCGGGCACAACGACCGTAAGACCGTCATGACCCGAGGGACCTCAAGGAGCTGTCATGCCCGAGGCATACATCGTGGAAGCGGTGAGGACGCCGGTGGGGCGGAGGAAGGGCGGGTTCGCCTCCGTCCATCCCGCCGACCTCGGCGCCCACGTCCTGCGCACGCTGATGGAGCGCTCGGGCGCCGATCCGGCCGCCGTCGAGGACGTCGTCTTCGGCTGTCTGGACACCGTGGGCCCGCAGGCCGGGGACATCGCACGCACCTGCTGGCTGGCCGCCGGGCTCCCGGAGGAGGTCCCGGGCGTGACCGTCGACCGGCAGTGCGGCTCCTCGCAGCAGGCCCTGCACTTCGCCGCCCAGGCGGTGCTCTCCGGCACCCAGGACCTGGTGGTCGCGGGCGGGGTGCAGAACATGTCGATGGTGCCCATCGGCTTCGCCGGCGGCAGGGCCGGCGAGCCCCTGGGACTGACCGAAGGCCCCTTCGCGGGCTCGGAGGGGTGGCGGGCGCGCTACGGCGACCGGCCGGTCAGCCAGTTCTACGGAGCCGAGCTGATCGCCGAGAAGTGGGGCATCACCCGCGAGGCCATGGAGGAGTTCGCCCTCGGCTCGCACCAGCGGGCGCTGCGCGCCATCGACGAGGGCCGCTTCGACCGCGAGACCGTCCCGTTCCGGGACGTCTCGGTGGACGAGGGGCCGCGCCGGGACACCAGCCTGGAGAAGATGGCCGCCCTCGAGCCGCTCATCGAGGGCGGGCGGCTCACCGCGGCGCTCTCCTCCCAGGTCTCCGACGGCGCCGCGGCCCTGCTGCTCGCCTCCGAACGGGCCGTACGGGAGCACGGCTTGACCCCGCGCGCCCGGGTGCACCATCTGTCGGTGCGCGGCGAGGACCCGATCCGGATGCTGTCCGCGCCCATCCCGGCGACCGCGCACGCGCTGAAGAAGACCGGGCTGACCATCGGCGACATCGACCTGGTCGAGATCAACGAGGCGTTCGCCCCCGTCGTCCTGGCCTGGCTGGAGGAGACCGGCGCCGACCCCGAGCGGGTCAACGTCAACGGCGGCGCCATCGCCCTGGGCCACCCGCTCGGCGCCACCGGCGCCAAGCTGATGACGACCCTCCTGCACGAACTGGAGCGCACCGGCGGCCGCTACGGACTGCAGACGATGTGTGAGGGCGGCGGCCAGGCGAACGTGACGATCGTCGAGCGGTTGTGAGGACCGCGACCACCGACTCGACGGACGGAGTCCGGCGCATCGCCGAGTGGTTGTGAGGACTCCGACCGGACGCCTTCCCGTGGCGACCGCGCCCGGCCCCGCAGATGATGGTGCTGCTCCGAGGGCGGGACCGAGGCCGGGAGGACGGTGCCATGGCGTGCGGATCGACCAAGCTCTGGAACGGCGAGGCCACCTGGTTCTGTTGTGGCAGCGCCTGGGGTCCGTGCGCCTCCGCGGGCGGCGGGGCGTGCGGCACCTGCCGGTCCAGCGCGCTGCAGGCCGCATGGCCCCACGCCTCCAAGGCGTGCTGGGACATCACCCGGCCGGACCTGTGCGGCGAGGACATACCCCGGCGCGGCTGCGGCTCGGTGATGAAGGTGCGCCATGACTGCTCGGGCGCGAGCGTCTGTGTCACCGTCAGCGACTGCGGCCCGCGTACCCGCAGCTTCTGCTCCGAGTCCACCTGCTGCGACGGGGTCTGCCGCACCAACCGGGTCATCGACCTCACCCCCGCCGCCTTCTCCGCCATCGGCAGCCTGAGCTCCGGCACCCTGCCGGTCTCCATCTTCGAATGAGGCGGGCCCGGCCATGAGCGCGTACCGAACCGGCGACCCCCTCGATCGCCGTCGCTTCCTCACCACCGCCGCCCTCCACGGCGCCACCGTCATCGGGGCGACCGCCCTGGGCGCCGTGGACGCCGACGCCGCCTTCGCCGCCCCGATACACCCCCTGGACCCCGCGGTCGCCGAGAGCGCCTTCGCCGAGGGGCGGATCACCGCGATCAACGACGACGTCCTGGAGGTCGCGGGCTCCTACGGCGACCACTCCCGGGTGCGGGTCACGGGCGCCACCAGCGTCTGGAAGGCACGGGCCACCACCGCGGCCGACATCGAGACCGGCGACGGACTCTACGCCCGCGGCGTCCCGCTGCCCGACGGCACCATCGCGGCCGACGCGGTGTGGGTCAACATCGTGAACCTCCACGCCACCATCCGCGGCATCGAGAAGACCCGGCTGCACCTCGCCCACGGGCAGCACGAGATCGTCGGCAACCTCATGGCGGAGACCACCAGCGCCGCGTACGGCACCGCCTCGCCCACCGCCGATCTGTCCCGGCTCACCATCGGGCAGAGCGCCCAGGTCCTGGGCGCGTGGCGGCCGTCCGACGGCTCCGTGGACCTCGTCCGGGTCGCGGTCGCCCCCGGCGCGGGGAGGCGGCGGTGAGCACCCTGGTCCGCGACCTCGCCCCGCTGGTGCTCGCCGGGGTGCTCGGGCCGGCCGGTGCGGGCAAGCTGTTCGGCCGGGGCACCGCCCGGCAGGCGCCGCGTACCGCGCTCGCGCGGCTGCTGCGCGACGGCGGCCGGGCCGCGCTCGCCCTCCGCGTCCTCGGCGCGGTCGAACTCCTCCTCGCCGCCGCGCTGCTGGCACCGCCCGTCACCCCGCTCCCGGGAGCGGCGGCCGCCCTCCTCGGCGCGGGCTTCATCGGCTATCTCGGATACGCCCGCGCCGCCGCGCCCGGCTCCTCCTGCGGCTGTACGGCCCGGCCGGACACCCCCCTCACCTGGCGCGCCTTCGCCCGCGCCGCCACGGTTCTCGCGGGCGGGGTCGCGGCGGCCCTGGCCCAACAGCCCTGGTGGACCGCGGCGGGCCGCCGTCCGGCCGCGGCGCTGTGCCTGGTCCTGGCCGCGGCGACGGCCCTGACGGCCCTCTCCGCCGATCCGGAGCGCCGCTGGCGGATGCCGCTGCGCCGACTGCGGCTGCGGATCACCGGGCATCCGCTCGCCGCGACCGGAGCGCGGACGGCGGTCCCGGTCGCCGCGACCGTCGAACTGCTGGAGCGCTCGCGCGCCTGGCAGAGCGTCTCCCGCGTGGTGCGCTCCGCGCTGCTGGACCACTGGGACGACGGCGGCTGGCGCATCCTCCAGTTCGCCGGGGTGTACGGGGGCGGCCCGGCCGCGAGGCCCGTGCTGGTGCTCTTCGCGGTGGACGCCGGGGCCAGCCTGGACACGGTGCGCGAGCCCGCCGTCCGGGTCAGCGTCATCGACGCGGACAGCGGGGCCCCGGTCATGGCCACGGCGTGAGGCCCGCCGAGCGGGCACCGACGGCCGCCCGGACACCGCACGCGTGTTCCGGCGGCATGCACGGCGGAGCTCCCGGCGGAACGTCACCACCCCGCGTAGCCTGGACGGCACTGCCCAGGTCGAGCCGGTGGCGTGGGTAGGGGAGTGGCTATGTCCGAGAATCGGTCCGCGTTCGGCTCCCGGGGGCCCAGGTCCTGGTCCTGGTGGCGGCGGCTGGAGGACACGTTCCACCGGTCCGCGATGGGACGCGGATGGCGCCGGGGCAGCGAATTCGAGCTGCTGCACCGTGCGATGGGCTTCGCCGCCCTGGGCTTCCTCACCCTGGTGCCCCTGCTGATCGTGGTCGCCGCGGCCGATCCGGTGAACCGGCTCGGCTTCGCCCAGTGGCTGGCCGAGGGCCTCGGGCTCACCTCGACCTCGCGGGACGAGGTGCAGCGGCTGTTCGCCCCGCCCAAGCAGGCGCTGGAGTCCACCACCGCCTTCGGTCTCGCCATGCTGGCCATCTTCGGAGTGCGCTTCGGCACGGTGCTCCAGGTCGGCTACGAGAAGGTGTGGGAGCTGCCGGCCGGCCGCTGGCACACGGTCTGGCGCCATCTGGTGTGGCTCGTGGTGCTGATCTGCTATCTGCTGCTCTCCGCCCATCTGGCGCCCGGTGTCTCCCGGGTGCTGGTGGCGGTGGTGGGCACGGTGCTGTTCTTCTGGTGGTCGCAGCGGCTGCTGCTGGGCGGGCGGATCAGCTGGGGCGCCCTGCTGCCCGGCGCGCTGGCCACCAGCGTCGGGCTGCTGGGGCTGCGGGTCTTCTCCCAGCTGGTGTTCTCCCCGCTGATCGCCTCCAGCACGGTCTCCTACGGCCCGGTCGGCACCGTCCTGGTCGTCCAGTCCTGGCTGGTCGGCGTCGGCTACGTGGTCTTCGGCGGTGCGCTCGTCGGGCGGGTGCTGCACGAGGACTACCTGCGGATGGTGGCATGGCGCCGCAAGCGGCGCCGCGACCGGGCCAAGGCGGCCGCGCCGCCGGAGTGACGCCCCGGCCCGCTCGAAGTGGCCCGCGAACAGCGGCTGCTCCGGTCTGCGTAGCCGCCACGCGGGTGTACGTCCACGACGCGCGGGACGGCGGGCCTGCTCGAATACACGGACACGCGGGTGCTCTGGTCCCGAAACGCCGTCGCCCCGGGTCGGGGGCGCCTGGCATGCTGGCGGTGTGAATGGACCCGAGATCCACGTCAGCCTCGCCCCTGAGCTGCGCTTCTTCGCCGTTCCCGAGCGGCGCCGCCCCTGGACGGCCGTCGTCACCGACGGCGTCTCCACCCTCGGCCATGTGGTCGAGTCGCTCGGGGTCCCGCTCACCGAGGTCGGCGGGCTGCTGGTGAACGGCGAGGAGACCGCCGTCTCGCATGTGCCGGGCGCCGGGGAGACCGTGGAGGTCCACCCGGTCGTCCGCCCGCAGCGGGTGCCGGGCGCGCCGCTGCGCTTCCTGCTCGATGTGCACCTGGGCACGCTCGCGCGGCGGCTGCGGCTGCTGGGCGTGGACGCCGCGTACGAGAGCGAGGACATCGGCGACCCCGAGCTGGCCGCGCGCTCCGCCGCCCAGCGGCGGGTGCTGCTCTCCCGCGACCGGGGGCTGCTGCGCCGCCGCGAGCTGTGGGCCGGGGCCTATGTCTACAGCGACCGGCCCGATGAGCAACTGCGCGACGTCCTCGGACGGTTCACCCCGAGCCTGGCGCCCTGGACCCGCTGTACCGCCTGCAACGGGCCGCTGGAGGACGCCGACAAGGAGACGGTCCGGGAGCAGCTCCAGCACGGCACCCGGCGCACGTACGACGTCTTCGCGCGCTGCACGGTCTGTGAGCGGGTCTACTGGCGCGGTGCCCACCACGCCCGTCTGGAGGCCATCGTGGCCGGGGCGATGGGCGAGTTCGGCGACGCCCGGGCCGCGCTGTCCTGAGCGCCGGGCCGTTCGCCGCGACGCCGAGCGGCGCTGACGGACGCGGCGCGGGCACTGGAAGTCGTGTCCGCCCGCGGCGAGTCCCATGATCGACCCGCGCCGGCCTCTCAGGACACCTCGTCCTGGGCGGCCTCCGGAAGCGTGGTGTGGAAGGCCGGGTGGGCGTGCAGCCGCCGCACATAGGCGCGCAGATGCCCATGGCGGGAGACCCGGTCGGCCGCGTCGGCGTCCAGGAGAGGCCGGTGCTCGGTGTCCAACTGGACGAGGGCCACCCACAGGTCCACATCGGCGGCGGTCAGCTCCTCGCCCAGGGCGTACGGCGCGGCCGTCAGCCCGCGGTCGAGCCGGCCGAGGGCGGTCAGCAGCCGCTCCAGCGCCGCGTCCCGGCACTCCGCCTCGGATGCCGTCCCGGCCTGCCGGGCGGCGTGGGTGACGTCCGCGTCGAGAAGGTCCCGGAGGGCGTCGATGTCCGGGGCGAGGGCCGCCGGGCGCAGCCGGGGGCGTCCGGTTCCGCCGTCGTCGCTCAGATGGCCGGCGAGGTCACGCAGGATGTCGGGCGTGTGATTGCTGACGACACGTCCGGTCCAGCCGTCGCACAGCGCGGGCGCGTCCACCGGTCCGTTGTAGCGGTGCCAGGTGGCCTCGTACGCCCCGCGCAGTGCGGCGTACGCCTCGGGGGTGTCGTCCGGGAGCCCGACGAGGGTGGTGGCCACGGTGTCCCGCAGCCCGAGCAGATCGAGGGTGATGGAGACGCGCAGTGAGAGCGGACAGCTCGCGGAGAGATAGAGCCGATAGCGATGCGGCACCGGATAGAAACCACCGGCGAGGTCGACGCCGATGCGGCTGCGGAAGCGGTGCGGTGGCGCGGGCGGGGCGATCCGGGGGCGGGGTGAGCAGGGGTCGGGGTCGAGAAGAGCGGCAGGACCTGAACTGACCGGAAACGTCTCGGACATGGCTCTCCAAGGCAGTGACGAAAAGCCCCGGCCCCGCCGGTTGAGGGCGGCGCCGATGGCGCGACGGAAGGGAAGCCCGCGCGGGGCACCCGCCGGGACGGGGCCGGGACACACCCGACCCCCGGCGCGCGGGCCGCGCTCGGTGACCGTGTCGACTCGGGCCGACTCAGACGGCTGGACTGGAGGCGCTGCAGATGCGCAGCAGATCGATGTGCAGCCGCCTGGTCAGGAGGCGGAGCCGGCGGAGCGGGGACCACGGCCGGGGACGCCGACGGACGCCGTCCCCGTGGCTGTCGGTCCTGGGCATCTCCACCGATCCCATCATCCGGGGCTCGCGGGGCAGCGAGACCGCGCTTGTCCCGTCCACGCCGACGGAACCTGGTCGTCACCCGGGGGCACCCCGTCGCGGGAGAAGGGTTGCCTGTCAACGAGCCGGGGCCGATGACCCACCTGAGCGGGGAGTTCCGCACGGTGGGCGCTGACAATCGTGACCGTCCCTGACAGTGTCGTCGCGCTCCGCGAGGGCGTCAACCCATGCCGGAGTGGCCAACGTCGGCCGACGGTACGTACGGCGCCCTGGCACAACCGGCTCGGAGGGGGCGCGACCGGGTCAGCGGAACGGCCGGTCCGCGCCGTCGACGGCCCGCTCGACGAGGACCATGGCCGCGTCGTCCGTCAGCCGTCCCTCGGTGTGCCGGACCAGGGCGTGGCGCAGCCGGTCCAGGTACTCGGACGGGGTGGCGCAGTCCAGCGTCTCCATGGTCCGGTGCAGCGGAAAGAACTCGTCGCAGTTGTTGCGGGCCTCGACCACCCCGTCGGTGTGCAGCAACAGCCGGTCACCGGGCAGGAACGGAAAGGTCTCGACGCCGATCGCGGGAGGGCCGAGGAACTCCTCGAGGCCGAGCGGTGGCAGCGGGCGGGCCGGGTCCAGGGAGCGCACCTTGCGCTCGCGCATCACCAGGGGCGGCGGATGGCCGCGGTTGATCAGCTGGACCAGCGACTCGTCGGTCACCTGGGCGAGGAGCACGGTGACGAACTGCTCCTCCAGCTCCCGCGGATCCTGTAGCTGGGAGCGGTCCAGCAGCTCGTACTCGCGCGCCAGCGCGGCCGCACAGCGGTGCATCACCTCGGCGAGGTCCTGCTCGTAGTGCACCGCCTCCCGGAAGGCGCCCACGACGGCCGCGGCGGACCGCACCGCGGCCAGCCCCTTTCCCCGTACATCGCCGACGATCAGCCGCACTCCGTAGCGGGTGCACATCGCCTCGTAGAGGTCCCCGCCGATCTGCGCGCCGCGCTCGGCCGCCAGATAGACGCTGGCGGTGTTCACCACGCCCATCCGGGCGGGCAGCGGCCGCAGCACCACGTTCTGGGACACCTCGGCGATCCGGCGGATATGGGCCAGCTCGCGGTCCCGGCGCAGCCGCACCGCGCTGGTCGCCACGCTCGCCACCGCCACCACCAGCAGGGCCAGCAGATTCGTGTACACCTGCGGGGCGCCCCAGGCGTCGTTGTGGATGGCGGTGATCGCGCTGACCACGCCCGCCAGCACCGCCACCCCGACGGTGCCGACCGGCCCCATGGTCACCGCCGCCAGCGCCGGCGCCGGGGAGAGCAGGGGGCCGGTGTAGAGGGTGTGCGCGGGGGAGAGCTCGATGCCGAGCACCGCCGCCAGGACCAGGAACGGCAGACACCGTGTGATCGCGAACAGCGTCTGGCTGCGACCGCTCACCCCAGGGGCGGCGCGCATGAATCGCATAATTCGGACTTTATCCGATGAAGACCCACGAACGGGGGTGCTCTCCGCAACGCGCGACGGAAGCCCCGGGCGTAGCCTGACGCTATGCCCGAGCTTCCGGACGTCGAGGGGTTCCGGCGGACGCTGGCCTCCTGCGCCCAGGGCCGCCGCGTCGAGCGGGCGGAGGTGGCCGATCCGGGGGTGCTCCACGGGGTGACCGCGCAGCGGCTGAAGCGCGACCTCAAGGGCCGCCGCTTCGCGGCGCCGCGCCGCCACGGCAAGTGGCTGATCGCCCCCACCGACGGACCCACGGTCGTGCTGCACTTCGGCATGACCGGGCGGCTGGTCTGCGGGGCGGACTCCGAACCGGCCGGCCGGTTCCAGCGCGTCGCCTTCGACCTCGACGACGGCCACCGCCTCGGCTACGAGGACCAGCGCAAACTCCAGGGCATCTGGCTCGCGGCCACCGACGACGACATCGACCGGATCATCGGCGATCAGGGCCCGGACGCGCTCTCGCTGGGCCGGGTCGAGCTGGACCGGCTGCTGGAGGGGCGGCGCGGACGCGTCAAGGCCACGCTGACCGACCAGGCCGTGATCGCCGGACTCGGCAACCTGCTCGGCGACGAGATCCTGTGGCACGCCCGGATCCATCCGCGGCGGCCGGCGAACGCGCTGACCGACGACGAGCGCGATCGGCTCCACACCGCGCTGCGCGAGGTGCTGCGCGCCTCGGTACGGGCGGGGCGGGTGCCGGACGACCCGGACTGGCTCACCGGGCGGCGCGACGATCCGGATCCGCACTGCCCCCGCTGCGGCAATCCGCTGCGCCGCGGCCGGATCGCGGGGCGGACCAGCCTGTGGTGCCCCCACTGCCAGCGGGAGGACGCCTGACGGCCGACCGGGCCACCCGTACCCCCTCCGCGTCCCGCCCGCCTCTCCCGACGTGGCCGGTGGTCAGGAGATGTAGGCCGTGTAGGACATCACATCGCCCGCCTTCACCCGGTACTCGGGAGCGTCCTGGGTGAAGGTCTCCTCGATGTCCAGCACCCCGCCGTCGTCCGGGTCGAGGACGATCAGGTAACGGCTCCCGGGGGTGCCGGTGAACCGGAATCCCTGCCCCTCCCGGCCGAGCCGGTCGGTGACCTTGCCCGCCGGGCGAAGCCCCTCGAGTCCGGAGAGCAGCGTGACGATGTCCGCCCGCTGGCGCGGTCCCGGGGTCCACACCATGCGGAAGGACCCGATGGCCGAGAGCAGCTCCGCCGGGTCGCGGTCGGCGCCCGGGGACCAGACGGCGAGATACGCGCGCAGCGCCGAGGCACCGGCCGGGGGGTCCTCGAAGTAGCTCTGGTTGGCGCCGTAGATCCCGGGCGGATAGTGCTCCTCGCTCAGCACCTTGCCGTCGTGGACCGTGCGCGGCGGGGGACCGTCCTCGATCACCGGGCGGCCCGGATGGCGCGGATCGGTGGCCACCTCCAGCGTGGAACCGCTGCCGTCCGCGTTCCAGCGGGTCAGCGACTCCCG
Organism: Streptomyces yongxingensis; assembly: GCF_055597465.1. Taxonomy (NCBI): domain Bacteria; kingdom Bacillati; phylum Actinomycetota; class Actinomycetes; order Kitasatosporales; family Streptomycetaceae; genus Streptomyces; species Streptomyces yongxingensis. The sequence goes on along the minus strand of NZ_CM145717.1, from coordinate 1,622,116 downwards.
GGGCAGCATCACCGCGTCCTCGCCCGACTTCATGCTCAGCGCCCAGCTCTGGAAATGGCTGCCCCGCTCGCTCTTCCCCGGGGACTCCTCGGCCGCCGCCCGCGTCCGCCGGGCGATCTCGCCGAGCGATACGTCCGCCCGGGATGCGTGCGCCACCAGCGGCAGTGGCCTGGGCGCGGCCACGGCGGAGGGGGAGCCGGTGCCCGAGACGGTCAGCGCGAGGGCGAGGATCGTCGCGGCCGCCGCGGCCTCCAGGCTCCAGACCACGCGTCGGACGGTACGGCGCCCCCGGTCCCGGGACGGCAGCCGCCGCAGCAGCAGCTCGGCCCGCGCGTCCAGCGGCCGGTCCCGCCAGGGGCCGGTGTCGGCGGACACGGGGTTGGCCTCGCGGAGCAGATCCAGTTCGTCGGTCATGCCTGTCCATCCTTGTCGGCCCTGTCAGCCCTCTGGGCCCTGTCGCCCATGCCACTCGTGCACCCCAGCGAGACCCGGTCGTCCCGGCGCAGGGTCTCTATCTGCTCCCGCAGCCGCCGCCGCGCCCGGTGCAGCCGCATCGCCGCGGCGGACCGGCCGCACCCCAGCACGGTGCTGAGCTCCTCGACGGTCAGCTCCTCCCACGCCGTCAGCCGCAGCACCTCCTGGTCGGCCTCGGCGAGCCGGGACAGCGCCTCCAGCACCCAGGAGCCCGGCCGCTCCGCGTCCGGGCTCGCCACGGTGTGACCGCCGCGCGTCACCTCGTGGTGGCCCAGCTTGAGCAGCAGTCTGCGGTAACGGCCCTTGCCGCGCACCGTGTTGGCCAGACAGTGCCGGGCCACTCCGTACAGCCACGGCAGTGGTGACTCGGGCAGTTCGACCCGGCGCCGCCAGGCCACCGCGAAGACCTCGGCGACCACTTCCTCGACGTCCCATGCCTGGTCGTCCAGCCGCCGTGCCACGAAACGGCTGACCGCCCAGTAATGCTCACGGTAGGCGGCGTCGAAGGCGTCGTCGGTGCTCATGATCCGAAGGTGTCCGGCACACCGCGGATCATCACACCTCGCGGCGGGCAATTCCGGCCGGCCGTCGGAGTGACGGTCCACGGGGTGCCGGACACCTAGCGGTCATGAGGAACAACACCGTTGTCGCGGCGGCGCCGGCCGCCCCGCCGTCGCGCCGCCCCGGGCCGGGGGCCACGGCCGTGAAATGGCTGACCACCACCGATCACAAGACGATCGGCACGCTCTACCTGATCACCTCGTTCGCCTTCTTCTGCATCGGCGGGGTGATGGCGCTGCTGATGCGCGCCGAGCTGGCCCGTCCGGGTACCCAGATCATGTCGAACGAGCAGTTCAACCAGGCGTTCACCATGCACGGCACGATCATGCTGCTGATGTTCGCCACCCCGCTGTTCGCGGGCTTCGCCAACTGGATCATGCCGCTGCAGATCGGTGCGCCCGATGTGGCGTTCCCGCGGCTGAACATGCTGGCGTACTGGCTGTACCTCTTCGGCTCGCTGATCGCGGTGGGCGGGTTCCTGACCCCGCAGGGCGCGGCCGACTTCGGCTGGTTCGCCTACTCCCCGCTGTCGGACGCGGTGCGGTCGCCGGGTGTGGGCGCGGACATGTGGATCATGGGTCTGGCCCTCTCCGGCTTCGGCACCATCCTCGGCTCGGTCAACTTCATCACCACGATCATCTGCATGCGCGCCCCCGGCATGACGATGTTCCGCATGCCGATCTTCACCTGGAACGTGCTGCTGACCGGTGTGCTGGTGCTGCTGGCCTTTCCGGTGCTCGCGGCGGCGCTGTCCGCCCTGGAGGCGGACCGCCAATTCGGGGCGCACATCTTCGACGCGGCCAACGGCGGGGCGCTGCTCTGGCAGCATCTCTTCTGGTTCTTCGGCCATCCGGAGGTCTATATCATCGCGCTGCCGTTCTTCGGCATCATCTCCGAGGTCATTCCGGTGTTCTCCCGGAAGCCGATGTTCGGCTATATCTCGCTCATCGCGGCGACGATTTCCATCGCGGGCCTTTCGGTCACCGTCTGGGCGCACCACATGTATGTCACCGGCGGAGTGCTGCTGCCGTTCTTCTCCTTCATGACGTTCCTGATCGCCGTGCCCACCGGTATCAAGTTCTTCAACTGGATCGGCACGATGTGGAAGGGTTCGCTGAGCTTCGAGACCCCCATGCTCTGGGCGATCGGGTTCCTGATCACCTTTGTCTTCGGCGGTCTGACCGGCGTGATCCTGGCCTCGCCGCCCATGGACTTCCACGTCTCGGACACCTACTTCGTGGTCGCCCACTTCCACTACGTCATCTTCGGCACCGTGGTCTTCGCTATGTTCGCCGGATTCCACTTCTGGTGGCCCAAGTTCACCGGCAAGATGCTGGACGAGCGGCTGGGGAAGATCACCTTCTGGACCCTCTTCCTCGGCTTCCACGGCACGTTCCTGGTGCAGCACTGGCTCGGCGCCGAGGGAATGCTCCGCAGAATTCCCGACTACCTGGCGGCCGACGGCTTCACCACGCTGAACACCATCTCGACCATCAGCTCCTTCGTCCTCGGCCTGTCGTTCCTGCCGTTCCTCTACAACGTCTGGAAGACTGCCAAGTACGGCGAGAAGGTCGTCACCGACGATCCCTGGGGCTATGGACGTTCGCTGGAATGGGCGACCTCCTGCCCGCCGCCGCGCCATAACTTCGTCAGCCTGCCGAAGATCCGTTCCGAATCCCCCGCGTTCGATCTGCACCATCCCGATGTCGGCCAGAAGGAGAGTGTGGCGTGAGTATGGCCAGAGCCGCCGAGTCCCCCGGTGTCGCCGCCGGAATCAACCAGATCGAGGGCTATCTGCTGCTGCAGAGCGAGCGGGACGCGGCCCGGGAGCGGGCCCGCCGCCTCACCGGCCGGCTCGACTGGCTGACCTCCGTCCAGCGGGCGGAGGTCGAGCGGGTCTACGTCCAGGACCAGTTGGCCGTCACCGAGCAGACCCTGCGCACGGTGGTGCGGCGCTGCGAGGAGCTGCGGGCGGAGTACCAGGAGGTCTACCGCACGCTGCGCCGCCGGCTGCTGCTGGCCTGCCTGCTCGGGGCCGCGGCCCTCGCCGGCGGCCTCGCGGCCGGTCTCACCGTGCGGTAGGCCCCGTCTCGGCCGGGGCCTTCCCGGCGGGGGCCTTCCCGGCCGGGACCGTCTCGGTCGGAACCGGAACCACCCCCGGCCCGGAGCCGAAGTCGAACCAGGCCGGGGGCGCGTCGCGCAGCGCCTGGCCGGTGTAGGCGTTCCAGAGATCGGCGACCCGCTGAACACCGGCGTTCTTCAGGGGGATCTGCTTCCGCTTCTTGGCGTCCTCGCCGAAGAGGGTGACCGCGGTGACCAGGTCCGGGGTGTAACCGACGTACCAGGCCGCCCTCTTGTCGTCGGAGACCCCGCCCTTGCCCGCCGCGGGCCGTTTGACGGCGCTTACCGCGGTCGCTCCGCCGTCCTCGATGAGACTCCGGGTGATGAGCTGGGCGGCCGCGGGGGCGATCGCCTGGTCGCCCACCGCCTTCGGCGGCGCGGCCGTCTCGTCGCCGCGCCGCGCGGACTTCACGATGCTCGGGGTGACCCGCTTGCCCTGGTGGTCGAACGAGGCGTAGACACCGGCCATCCTCAGCGGGCTCGAGCCCATCAGCCCCAGCCCGACCGACTCCTTGGTGCCGAAGCCGCCGCCGTCGGTGTCCATGCCCAGCGCCCCTGCGGTGCGCTTGACCTCTGCCAGCCCGCCGGCGGTGGCCCCGTCGCGCATCTTGGCGTCCAGGGACGCGGCGACGGTGACCGGTTCGAAGGCGGGGCCCACCTGGTAGTCGCCGCGGGTCGCGTTGGACAGGTAGTGCTTGGTGTAGTCCCGGCCGCCGTAGAGCGCGACGATCCGCCCGTTCTTCGGGTCCACCGAGACCGCGCCGCCCTGGGTGGCGGCGGCGTCCGCGCGGGCCCGCTCGCCCTTGGCGGAGCCGTCGAGGCCCTGGTGCATCGTCTTCTCCAGCGCCCGCTGTTTGGCCGGATCGACGTTGAGGGTGATGGTCCAGCCGCCGGCGGCGAGTTCCTGCTCGCTGACGCCCGAGGCGATCAGCTCGTTGCGGGCCGCGTCCACGAGATAGCCGGCCTGGCCGCCGAGGCCGGGGGCGGGCTCGGGGGCCACCGGCACGGGGAAGCGCATCCCCTTCCGCTGCGCGGGGTCCAGCCAGCGCATGTCCACCATGTTGTCCAGTACGTAGTTCCAGCGCCGGGTGACCAGGCGCTTCGCCTTCGGGCTCGCGACGGCCCAGTCGTACTGGCTGGGGGCCTGCACCAGCGCCGCAAGGTACGCGCCCTGCTCGACGGTGAGGTCGTCCACGTCCTTGTCGTAGTACGCGCGGGCGGCGGCCTGGACGCCGTAGGCGACGCGCCCGAAGTAGCTGGTGTTCAGATACCCCGCGAGGATGTCCTCCTTGGAGTTGCGCTGGTCGACCTTGAGGGAGATCACCAGCTCCTTGATCTTGCGGGTGGCGGTCTGCTCCTGGCTCAGGTAGTAGTTCTTGACGTACTGCTGGGTGATGGTCGAGCCGCCTTGAGTGCCCTTGCCGGCCACGGTGTTGACCAGTCCGCGCAGGATGCCCATCGGGTCCACGCCGGAGTCCTTGTAGAAGGACTTGTTCTCGGCCGCCACGAACGCGTGCTGGACGCCCGTGGGCACCCGGTCGAGGGTGACCATCTCGCGGTTGATCTCACCGGTGCGGGCGAGGATGGTGCCGTCGCTGAACTTGTAGACGTTGCTCTGCGCCTTCGCCTGGGCGTTGGCCTTGGGGATGTCGATCGAGTAGTAGAGCACCGTGAACGCCCCGATCAGCAGCGCGCACAGGCCGGCCACATAGGCGAGCAGCTTCCGCCAGGTGAAGAACCGCCGGATGCCGGTGCGCTTCCGCTTGCCGCGCCCTCTCGCGCCGCGCCGGGGGCCCGGGGGTCTGGTGTCCCGCGGCGTCTGCTCCGAGTCCGGTGTGAACCGTACGCGTAGTGCCGTCAGGGGACCTGCCATGCCGATTGCTCCTCCGTCGATCCCGGCCGCGAGGTTTCGCGCGGGTCGGCGCCATCCTCCTCAGCGAAGATCTTCGGAACCGCAACGGGCGGTCTCGGCGGGGGCTCGGCCAGGTCTCGACTTCCGCTCGACGATGTATCAGCCGTGTATCGGTCCGGGCTCCGGCGATGCGGGCCGCTCGGGCAGGCGCAGCGTGGCGACCGCGCCGCCGTCCGGTGCGTTGCCGAACTCCAGCGTGGCGCCGATGACCTGAGCCTGGCCGACCGCGATGGTCAGCCCGAGGCCATGGCCCCGGCCGCGCTCCCGGACCCCGGTGCGGAACCGCTGCGGGCCCTTCTCCAGCAGATCGTCCGGAAAGCCGGTGCCGTGGTCGCGTACCGTCACGGTCCGGCCGTCCGCCGTCACCGTCACCTCGACCGGTTCGCGGCCGTGGCGATGGGCGTTGACCACGAGGTTGGCGACGATACGGGTCAGCCGGCGGGGATCCGTCCACACCTTCGGGCCGTCGGCGACGTCCCGCTGGCCGGTGTCCGCGACGTCCTGCTGCCCGGTGTTCTCGCCGTCCTGTTGCCCGGTGTCCTCCGCCGCGCCGGTCCGCAGCCGCGCCGACAGCCCGGTGCCCGCGATGGCCTCCTCGAGCACCGGCCCCAGGGGGCAGGGGGACAGATCGGCCTCCTCCGCCCCCGCGTCCAGCCGGGAGATCTCCAGCAGATCCTCGACCAGCGTGCTCAGCACCCGCACCCGGTCGCGCACATACCCGGCCGCCTCGCCCGGCGGGAGCAGCTCGGCGGCGGTGACCAGGCCCATCAGCGGAGTGCGCAGCTCATGCGCCACATCGGCGGTGAACCGCTGCTCGTCGAGCAGCCGCTCCTGCAGCGCGGCGGCCATCGAGTCCACGGCCCCGGAGATCTCGGCGATCTCGTCGTGCGGGCGGGTGGCGGGGGAGATCCGGGCGTCCAGGTCCCCGGCCGCGATCCGCCGCGCGGTGGCCGCCGCCAGCCGCAGCCGACGGCTCATCCGCTCGGCGGTCAGCACGCCCAGCGGCAGCACCACGGCCGTGGTCATCAGCCCGGCCAGGATGATGTTGGTGTCCAGCGCGCCGATGTCGCGCATCGTGGTGCTCATGTCGATGCGTACGGACAGGACTCGGTCATCGGCGGGCCGGGCCGCCCACATCGCGGGTCCGTCCGGGCCGGTGGTGAACTCGGTGCCCTGATGGCCCTTTTCCACCAGGCGCCGCAGATCCCGGGGGAGCCCGGGCGCGTCCAGCACCGCGCCGGAGCCCTGGACGCCGCCGGTGCGGGCGTAGCCGACCGCGGCGCGGTCGAGTGTGGTCCGCGCCCCGTCGCGCGCCTGGGACAGTTCGCGGTCGCGCGAGGCGTGGTGCACCAGGACGCCCACCGCGGCCGCGGCGGCACAGGTCGCCGCCGCCACCAGGGCGACGATCCGCCATCTCAGCGTCATCGTCAGCGCCGCAGCTTGTAGCCGAAGCCGCGGACCGTCTCGATCCGTTCGGCGCCTATCTTGGCCCGCAGCCGCTGCACATGGAGGTCGACCACACGGGTGTCGCCCTGCCACGCGTGGTCCCAGACCCGGCTGAGCAGCGTACGGCGCTCCAGCACCACACCGGGCGAGCCGGCGAACTCCAGCAGCATCCGCAGTTCGGTGGGGGTGAGGGCCAGCGGCTCTCCCGCGCGGCGCACCTCCATGCCGCGGGTGTCGATGGTCAGATCGCCGAAGGCGAGGGTGTCAGGACCGGCCACGCCGTCCGCCTCCGGAGCCCCGCCGCGCGGGGCGCGGGCCACGGGGGTGAAGGAGGCGCGGCGCAGCAGCGAGCGGATACGGGCCACCAGGACGGCGCTCTCGCACGGCTTGACCACGTAGTCGTCGGCGCCCGCCTCGAGACCGGAGACCACGTCCAGGGAGTCACCGCGCGCGGACATCATCAGGATCGGGGCCAGGCTGAACTCGCGGACGCGGCGGCACAGTCCGATGCCGTCCAGCTCGGGCAGCATCACATCCAGCAGCAGCAGATCGGGCTGTCTCTCCCGGAAGATCTCCAGCCCGGTGAGGCCGTCGCCCGCGGTGGACACGGTGAAGCCGTACCGCTCCAGGGCCATCCGCACCGTATTGCGGATCACCTCGTCGTCCTCGACGAGCAGCAGATGCGCCTCGGTCGGGGAGCCGGGGCCGGGCGGGGTGAAGGCGGTGGTCATCGCGTCGTCCTCGTCTCCGTACGGGTGCCCGTGTCCGCCGCTGTGCCGGTGCTGCTCGGCACGGCCTCCGGCACGACCTCCGGCACGGGGGCCTCCGGCACGACCTCCGGTGCGGCGGTCCGGGTGGCCGCGCCCTCCTCCGTGGCGGGTGGCCGGACGGCCGCGCCGTCCTCGGGTGTCACGGCCGCCATGACGGTGCCGTTCCAGCGGAAGCGGGTGGTGACCCGGCCGTCCTGGCCGATCGCGGAGATCAGCAGATCGCGGCCGAACGTTTCGCCGGTGAGCCCGGGCGGGCCCCAGTAGATCAGCACGGGGCGGACCGTGCGGCCCGAGGCCGTGTAGACCTGAAGCAGCGTCCGCTCGAACCCCGGCAGATCGGCCGCCACCACCAGTTCGTCCCGGCCGTCGCCGGTCAGATCGCGGTGGACGGTGTCCCGCAGCGGGCACTGGACGCCGTCCGGGCACAGCAAGACCTCCTTCTGCACCACCGCCGGCACATTGGGGTCGTGGAGCAGCAGGTTCTTCGCGGACAGGGCGGCCAGTCCGCCCGAGGGCACCTTGACCTTGTCCACCGGCAGATAGCGGGCGAAGTCGGGTTTCTCACGGGGCGGGGTCACGGCCGAGGGGGTGTACCGGGGCCACAGCGGAACCGCGCTGGCCGGGGCCGACAGCGAGGGCGCCGCGCCGTCGTCCCGCACTCCGGCCTGGGCCGCGCACCCCGCGGCGGTCACGGCGGCGCACGCGGCCGCCACGGCGGGCAGGAGGCCGCGGGGCAGCCTGGGGCGGGGACGTGGTCGCGCGGTGCGCGACGCGGTGGGGAGTGAACGCATGGCCGTCTCAGCCTACTGAGCGACGTCAGGCGTGCCACGCGGGACCCGTGACGTATCGGCCGGGCCGCGGGGCTCTGTGACGGATCGGGCGGACCGCGGAAGACGACAGGCCCGGGGCGCTGCCGCCCCGGGCCTGTTCCGTGTGACGCGACGTCACACAACGTGCGTCATTTGATGAATTCCGGGCGAACGCGGGCCGGCCAGGTGCCGACGGTCAGCATGCCCGCCGCGTAGGCACGCGAGACCAAGGCCGCCCGGTTCGGTGCCTTCATCTTCCGCAACATGGATCCCACGTGGTATTCGACGCCCTGTCTGCTGAGATAGAGCTTGGCGGCCATCTGCACGGTCGAGGCGCCGGTGGCCACGCCCTCGAGTATCCGGGCCTCCAGCGGCGACAGCAGCTTCTGGCTGGTGGGAGTCGGTTCCTCCACTGGTCGTTCGTCATCCGGTTTGACCATCACGACGATGGCCGCGAGCCGGTCGGACCGGCCCTGGATGGCCGTGCCGGTCAGTTTGCCCGAGAACACCCGGCCCCGTGAGTGGTAGCCGAGGACGCGCTCGGTGAAGCGGGTGCGCCGTCCGTCGTGCAGCCGCGAGAAGTGTTCCCGCAGGACGGAGGGGGCGCTGGGGTGCAGCAGGTCGAACAGGCTGCGGCCGCACAACTCGGCGGACGAGGCGCCGAAGTGTCGGAAGAAGTCCTCGTCCCCGGCCACCACATGGAGGTCGGGGGCGAGCGTGGCCATTCCGGTGGCGTGCCGCGAGGCGGCGGACACTGCCTGTCCGGGCACTCGAGGGGCACTCTGAGCGCTGTGGGGGAGGGCCAAGAGGAGTCACCGCTTTCGGTCGGTTCGTGACGGAGTGGTCAGTCCGTCTCGGGTGAACCCCCAGGTGACGGAGGGTCGGCGCATCGCGACCACGCAATGCGCCGGACCCCAGGGGGAATTCAGTGACGGGTGTTAGGTCCGCTTCCTGGTGTATACCAACGCTACGGCGACTGTGGCGTGCCCGTTTCCAACAGAGTTCTGCCCGTTTCGTGACCGCTTGGCGGACGAAATCGACGTGGCGCGAAGCCGCTGGTCGAAACGTTACGCCGCGGCCTTGGCGGACCTACGCGTTTGCGAACGGCTCCCGGAACGGGCGCTCCTCGAACTCGAGCGACCCGCGGTGCGGCCCTCGCCGCGGCCCGCGCCGCGCTCCTCGGACGGCTCGGCCATGATGCCGCCCTTGCGCAGCACCGCGTAACCGACCCCGATGCCGACGGCCACCGGCCATTCGATGACCTCCACGGCACCCAGCGCGCCGAGCCCCACGTACAGCGGGAGTCCGCCCTTGGCGGGCAGCACCCGGCGGGCCACCTCGAGCGGCTTCATCGCCACCCTCGCCGCACCACCGGTCGCACGGGTGGTCGCGTGGCCGACCGTCCCGAAGGTCTCCTTCGTGGCGTGGCCCATGGTGTCGAGGGTTTCCCTGGTGGCGTGGCCGACGGTGTCGAACCCCTCCTTCGTGGCGTGGCCCATGGCGTCGAGCGTGGGCACCGTGACGGTCAGACGGCGCCGGCCGTCGCTGCGCGATGTCTCCATGGGGCCCTTGGCGGCCTTCGCCGTCCGCTGCCGCTGTGTGGTCTTCGACGGCCTGGTGGCCTTCGTCGGCCTCTTCGCCTGCGAAGGCTTCGACGTGGCCGACGTGGTCTGGGACTTCGTCGTCGACTTGCCGCCGCGCGCCGGTGTTGCCGCCTTCTTCGCGGCGGTCGAGGAACTGCGCTTGCGTGAAGTAGCGGGAGTGGTCACTGGTCTCACGTCCACACGGTGATGGCGGATGGAATCTTCTTCCCTTTTCAGGGTAATAGGGATGAACCGGGCAGGCCGCCCGGAGAGCGGAGGTTCCCTCGATGTCACCGCTGTCAGCGCTGCGCCTGCCCCTGCCGCCCTCGCTGCTGCTCGCGCCCATCAAGAGCGGTGTGGCCGCGGGGGTGCGGGATGCCGCCGGAGCCGTCGGGTGGCTGGTCCGGCCCTCCCGGCGCGGGGTCTGGTCCTACCCGGGGCGGTACTACATCGAGGTCCGCGGGGTGCACGGCATCGGCGGCGAGCGGGTGGCCCGCCGGGTGGAACGTGCCCTCGAGGAGCATCCGCGGGTGCACTGGGCACGGGTGAACTCGCCCTCCGAACGGGTCGTGGTGGCCGTGGGCAAGCCGCCCCCGGCCGAGCAGGACCTGATCGCCCGCATCGAGCGCGCGGAGGTCCAGGAGCCCGTCGGGCCCACCGAGGAGTTCGACGAATGGGCCCCGGAGCCCCGCCACCCCTCCGGCGGTGGCAGGGAGGCCCAGTCGCTGACCGTCGTGGCCGCGGACGTCGTGGGCCTGAGCGTGGCCACCGCGCTGCGCCTGGTCCCCTGGCTCAAGCTGCCCGCCGAGGTGGCCGCGACCGTGTCCGTCATCCAGAACCACCCCCGCCTGCGGCGCCTCGCCCTGGCGATCACCCGCGGCCGGCCGACCGAGTCGACGCTGCCGGTGCTGAGCGCGCTGACCCAGGGCGTGGCCACCCGGGGCGGTGGGCTCGTGCTTGACCTCGTCCAGCGGATGTCCCTGTGGTGGGAGGCGGAGGCGGAGGGCCGGGCCTGGGCCGCGATGGAGCCGCAGCTGGTGCACGGCCCCCAGGACGTGGTGGCCGAGCCCATCGTGGTCGAGCGGCCCGGACCGTCCCCCAAGGACACCGTGGAGCGCTTCGCGGAGCGCTCCATGGCCGTCGGGGCGGCGGCCGGCGCCCTGGCCGTCCCCTTCGCCGGACCGCGCCGCGGGTTCGCCGTCGGGTTCTCCTCCGTGCCCAAGGCGCCGGGGGCCGGCCGGGAGGGGTTCGCGACCAGCCTCGGCCGGTTCCTTGCGCTGCGCGGCGTCCTGGCGATGGACCGCAGCTCGCTGCGGCGGCTGGGCCAGGTCGACACCGTGGTGCTGGACGAGGCGGCGCTGCGCGGCGACCGTTACGAGCCCATCGACCTGGAACTCCTCGGCGGCGCCCACCCCGAGCGGACCGCCGAGCGGCTCTTCGAGCTCTTCGACTCCGATGAGCCCCTGGAGACCCGCCGTGACAACGGATGGGTGCTCGGCGCCCTGGACACGCTGGAGCTGACGGGCCGCACCGGGCAGCAGACCGCGGCGAAGCTCCGCAGCAGGGGCAGCGAGCGGGTGCTCGGCCTGGCCCGGGGGCAGAAGCTCCAGGCGGTGGTGGGCCTCGCCCCGCAGACCGTGCCCGGCGCCGAGGCCGTGGCCGCCGCCGCCCGCCGGGCGGGGTCCCGCATCGTCCTGGCCACCGACCGGCCGCACCCCACGGCCATCACCTTCGCCGACGCGGTGGTGCCCTCCGGCGGCCGCCTCGTGGCCTCCGTACGCTCCCTCCAGGCCGACGGCGCCGTGGTGCTGCTGCTCTCCGGCAACCGCCGGGCCCTGGGAGCCGCCGACTGCGGCATCGGGGTGCACCGCGACGGCGAGCCCCCGGCCTGGGGCGCCCATCTGCTCGTCGGCGCCGACCTGGAGTCGGCCGGGCTCATCGTGGACGCCGTCGGCGTGGCCGCGCGGGTCGACCGCGAGAGCGCCCTGCTGTCCGCCGGCGGCAGCGCCATCGGCGCGGTGGCCGCCCTCCAGGCGCCCCCGGACCAGGCCACCGCGCGCGGCGCGGCGGCCGGTACCACCGCGGGGACCCTGGCCTTCGCCCTGGGCAACTGGCGGGCGCGCCAGCTCCTGGCCCGTCCCATGGACCCGCCGGTGACCACCACCCCCTGGTATCTGATGCCCGTCCCCCGGGTGCTGGAGCGGCTGCGGACCGGGCTCGACGGGCTGACCCCGGAGGAGGCGGCGTCCCGCACCGCGCAGGGGCCGCGCCGGGGCGAGCCCACCGGCACCAGCCTGCCCGCCGCGTTCATCGAGGAGCTCGCCAACCCGCTGACCCCGGTCCTGGCCGCCGGGGCCGCCCTGGCCGCCGCCGTGGGCTCGCGCACCGACGCCGCGCTGGTGGCCACCATCACCGGCATCTCCGCGCTCGTCGGCGGATTCCAGCGGGTCAGGACCGAGCGGGCGCTGTCCGAGCTGTTCGCCCGGTCGGCGATCGGCGCCCGGGTCCGCAGGGGCGGTACGGAACGCCTGGTGACCGCCGGGGACCTGGTCCCCGGCGACATCGTCGTGCTGGGCCCGGAGGACGTGGTGCCCGCCGACTGCCGGGTCCTGGAGGCCGAGGGGCTCGAGGTCGACGAGTCCTCGCTGACCGGCGAGTCCCTCCCCGTGCACAAGTCCCCGGCGCCGGTCGTCGGCGCCCACATCACCCAGCGGCGGTCGATGCTCTACGAGGGCACCACGGTCTCCGCGGGGCGGGCGGAGGCCGTCGTCGTGGCCACCGGACCGGCCACCGAGGTCGGCCGCAGCCTGGCCACCGCCCGCCAGGCCGCCCCGGTCACCGGTGTCGAGGCGCGGCTGACCGCGCTCACCCGGTCCAGCGTGCCCATCGCGGTCGGGTCCGCCGCCGCGGTCGCCGGCGCCGGACTGCTGCACGGCCTCCCGCTCACCGAGAACCTCGCCTCCGCCGTCAACCTCGCCGTGGCGTCCGTCCCCGAAGGGCTCCCGTTCCTGGTCAACGCCGCCCAGCTGGCCGCCGCCCGGCGGCTGGCCGACCTCGGCGCCCTGGTCCGCAACCCCCGCACCATCGAGGCACTCGGCCGCGCCGACGTGCTGTGCTTCGACAAGACAGGGACCCTTACCGAGGGCAACCTGCAGCTCGCCGCCGTCAGCGACGGCGGCGGTCCGCTCCCCGCCGACCGGCTTGACGCGCCCCGTAAGGCGGTGCTCGCCGCCGCCCTGCGCGCGACCCCGCCGGCCCGCCAGGCCGAGCCCATGGCGCACCAGACCGACCGCGCGGTGAGCGTCGGGGCGCGCCGGGCCGGGGTCGGGGTGCGGCGCGGAGCGCCCCGCTGGCGCCGTACCGACTCGCTGCCCTTCGAACCCTCCCGCGCCTACCACGCCACCGCCGGGCGCACCGCGCACGGTCCGCTGCTCAGCGTCAAGGGCGCGCCCGAGGGCGTCCTGGAGCGGGTCGCCCGGCGGCGCACACCGGGCACCGGACGGGCCACCCCACTGGACGCGGAGGACATCAAGAAGCTGGCCGACGCGGCCGAGGAGCTGGCCGGAGCGGGTCGGCGGGTGCTGGCGGTGGCCGAGCGGCGGATGGGGGAGGGCGAGGAGCTGACCGACGAGGCCGTACGGGACCTCGACTTCCTCGGCTTCATCGCCATCGCCGACCCCGTCCGCACCAGTGCCGCCCCCGCCCTCGCGCGGCTGCGCGAGTCGGGTGTGCAGACCATGATGCTCACCGGCGACCACCCCGCCACCGCGGACGCCATCGCGGCCCCCATCATGGACGTCGCCGAGCCGAAGGTGTGCACCGGTCCCGAGCTGGACGAGATGGACGACGAACGGCTGGACGAGCTGCTGCCCACGGTGGACGTGATCGCCCGGTGCAGCCCGCACCACAAGGTCCGTATCGTCCAGGCGTATCAGCGCCTGGGCCGGGTGGTGGCCATGACCGGAGACGGCGCCAACGACGCCCCCGCGATCCGGCTCGCGGACGTCGGGATCGCCCTGGGGCGGCGCGGCACCCCCGCCGCGACCGCCGCGGCGGACCTGGTCGTCACCGACGACCGCCTGGAGACCATCGTCTCGGCGCTGATGGAGGGGCGCGCCATGTGGGCCTCGGTCCGGGCCGCCCTCGCCATCCTCATCGGCGGCAACTTCGGCGAGGTCACCTTCAGCGTGGCGATCTCCGCCCTGACCGGTACCACGCCCCTGAGCGCGCGTCAGATCATGCTGGTCAACCTGCTGACCGACCTCGCGCCCGCGCTCGCCATCGCGGTGCGCGAGCCCACCGGGCACACCGGCGAACGGCTGCTCAAGGAGGGCCCCAGCCGCTCGCTGGGCGTGGCGCTCACCAAGGAGATGCTGCTACGGGGCGTCATCACGGCCGCCGGGGCAGGACTGGCGTGGGCCGGTGCCCGGGTCACCGGCCGGGGCCGCCGGGCCAGTACGGTGGCGCTCGCCGCCCTGGTCGGCACCCAGCTGGCGCAGACCCTGACGACGGGCGGCCTGGACCGGCACGTCCTGATCGCCGGCCTGGGATCCGCCGCGGTGCTCGCCGCCATCATCCAGACCCCGGGCGTCAGCCAGTTCTTCGGCTGCACCCCGCTCGGCCCGTTCGCCTGGGCCATCACCCTGGGCTCCATCACCGTGGCCACCCTGTTCGGCCCCGTCCTCGCGCCGGTGCTGCACCTCGAAGGGGCACCGATCGAGGAGGAGGCGGAGGAGCGCACGGACGCCGCGGACGGACCGGAGGCCGCCGCACCGCGGTGAGCGCCGAACCTCTTGCGCCGCCCGGCCCGAGCGATAGTGTTGAATGTCCCGGTTTGAGATGACGGGGGCGGGTCGGTGCGGAGGAGGGCGTGATGCGGAGCCAAGAGAGGTATGAGCTGGTCTTCGTGGATACGACCGCCCCGGACCCGGGGGCCGAGGACGTCGTGGTGGTGCACCGCACGGAGAGCAGCGGTCCGGGCGGCCACCCCGTGTACGCGGACGACACCGGCATCGTGCGGGCGGAGATCAGCGACCGTGCGGAGGTACGGATGATCGCAAGCGGCGGTCATCAGGTGCACGCCGCCGCGGTCAGCGCTCGCCCGGTGTCCTGAGTCACCCGTCCGGAGCCCCGAGCCGTCTGTCGTTTCCGCAGGTCGGCGCCGTTGTCAGTGGGGCCCGTTAGGTTTGGCCCCCATGGGAGTCCGAAGAGCGGTCGAAACGATCGAGGTGCGGCGATGAGTGATGTGGCGGCGGTGGACGGCGCGACCGGTGTCGAGCTCCAGTTGGAGCCGTACCGCACGCAGCTGACCGGTTACTGCTATCGGATGCTGGGCTCGGCCTTCGAGGCCGAGGACGCGGTGCAGGAGACGATGGTGCGCGCCTGGCGGGGGCTGGACCGCTTCGAGGGCCGGTCCGCGCTGCGGTCGTGGCTCTACCGCATCGCCACCAATGTGTGCCTGGACATGCTCAGCGGGAGCAAGCGGCGGGCCCGGCCCATGGATCTGACCTCCGCGGCCACCCCGTTCCCGGCCACGCTCGCCGAGCAGCCGGAGGCCACCTGGATCGGGCCGGTCCCGGACGGCCAGGTGCTGCCGGACGGGGGAGATCCCGCCGAGGTGGCGGCCCAGCGGGACGCGGTGCGGCTCGCGTTCATCGCCGCGCTCCAGCATCTGGCGCCCCGCCAGCGGGCGGTGCTGATCCTGCGCGAGGTGCTGGCGTGGAAGGCGAGCGAGGTCGCCGAGCTGCTGGGCACCACCGTCGCGTCGGTCAACAGCGCGCTGCAGCGCGCCCGGGCCACCCTCGCCGCGAGCCAGGTCAGCGACTCCGACCCGGTCAAGCCGCTGGACGAGGAGCAGCGCGCGCTGCTGGCCCGCTATGTGGACGCCTTCGAGCGCTACGACCTGGACTCCCTCACCGCCCTGCTGCACGAGGACGCCACGCTCTCCATGCCGCCGTACGAACTGTGGCTGCGCGGCCACGAGGACATCCGCCAGTGGCTACTGGGCCATGGCATCGGCTGCCGCGGCTCCCGTCTGGTCCCGACCGTGGCCAACGGCATGCCCGCCTTCGGCCAGTACCGCCCGGGCGGCGCCGACGGCCGCCATGAACCCTGGGCGCTTCAGGTCCTGGAGATATCAGGGGGCCGGATCACCGGGCTCAACTCCTTCCTGGACACCGAGCGCCTCTTCCCGCTGTTCGGCCTCCCCGCCTGGCTCGGGCCCGAGGGCGTGGCCTAACGCCGCGGGGGCCGTCAGGGCCTCGTCCAGCCCCGTCCAGGCGAGCAGCCGCCGCAGTTCGCCGCGGGCGTTGCGGAGCTGGATCCCGCGTCCCAGCCGGCCGGCGGTCAGCCGCAGCCGGGCCAGGGCCTCGACCACGGCCAGGTCCGGCCGACCCACCCCGCCCACATCCACGGTGACCGGCCCCGGACCGGCGCGGCGCGCCAGCGCGGACAGCCGTTCGCAGAGCCGTGCCACCTCGGCGCGGGTGACCGGCTGGGCCAGCACCAGCACGGCCGGGGCCGGCATGGGCGGGTTCTCGGGCTCGGGACCGGTCAACGTCCACCTCCTGTCGCGGCGTTCACCGGTGCAGACCGCCCGGCCCGGGAAAAGTCATCGGAGAACGTGCGACGGTGCCGCACGTTCTCCGATGATGGCGGGTCAGTTGTTCTGGACGAACTGCTTCGCCAGGCCGTCGCCGACCGACACGGCCTTGGCGTGGTTCTCGATGGGGGAGACGGAGGAGTTCTTGAAGAGGATGTACGTCACCCCGGACTCGGCGCCACCGGTCTCCGGGTCGGGGTCGATGCCGAGCGCGTTGGCCGTGGCGTAGGACGCCTCACCGATGATCTTGTTCGGCCCGGTGTCGCCCACCACCGCGTACTCGACCTTGTTGTTGTAGACGACCGCGACCACACCGCCGCCCTTGATGCCGGCCTGCCGGTAGTCCCAGGTGGAGCTCGGGCTCGGCACCACGACATACGGCAGCTTGTCGGCGATGAGGGGCTTGCCGTCCGACTGGTGGAAGGCGGTGTCGTCCTGGAACCACGGGTCGGTGTCCTCGTTGCACCGGGAGGTCACCTGGCCATCGCAGTCGACGTCCATGTCGGCCTTCCAGAAGACCGCCCCATTGGCACCGCAGACCGGGACGGTGGCCGATGTCTCCTCGTCGGTGCGGTACTTGCCACTGGATATCTGGGAACAGCTCTGCACCTTGGCGAGCAGCTGCGCCGCGGTGACCGTGCCCTCCTTGACGGACGCGGGGGCCGGCGCGGGGCCCCGGGTGTTGGCGTGGGCGCCGGCGGTGACGGAGCCGGCCAGCAGACCGGCCGTGGCGATCACGAACGCGAAACGCTTGCGCATAGGACACCCCTTTGTTAGGAACCTTTCCTAACCTCGACGGGGGCATCTTGGGCGAGTTGATAAGCTCATGTCAATACGGCGGGCGCCGCGGAAGCCGATGCGCATTGCCGCGTGTATCGGCGGCATTCGCAACAGCTTCCCGCAGGCCCCCCTCTCAGTGCATGGCTTACGGGTGCGTGCCCGCGTGGTCCTCAGTGCGTGGCCCGCACCAGCTTCAGCAGCCGTGTCACCTCGCGCGCCACCGCGTCCCGCGCGGCCGCGACATACCGGCGGGGGTCGACCACCTCGGGGTGGCCGGCCAGATGGTCGCGGATCGCCCGGGTGAAGGCCACGTTCAGATGGGTGGCGATGTTCACCTTCGTCAGCCCCGCCTCCACCGCCCGGGTCAGATCCGCCTCGGGCACCCCGGAGGAACCGTGCAGCACCAGCGGTACCGGCACGGCCGCGCGCAGCGCCGCCACCAGCGGCAGATCCACCACCGCGGCCTTGACGACCATGGCGTGCGAGGTGCCCACCGCGACCGCGAGCGCGTCCACATCCGTGGCCGCCACATAGGCGGCGGCCTCGGCCGGGTCGGTCCTGGCGCCCGGCGCGTGGACCCCGTCCTTGCCACCCACCTCGCCCAACTCGGCCTCCACCCACACCCCGTGGGCGTGGCAGTCGGCCGCCACCTCGGCGGTCGCCGCCACATTGCCGTCGTAGTCCAGGGCCGAGGCGTCGAACATCACCGAGCCGAAGCCGAGGTCCACCGCCTCCCGCACCAGCTCCGGCCCGGTGGCGTGGTCCAGATGCACGGCCACCGGCACCCGCGCCGCGCGGGCCACCTCCACGGTCGCCCGCCCGATGGCGGCGAGGGCACCGTGATACCGCACCGCGTTCTCGCTGATCTGGAGGATCACCGGCGCGCCCGCCGCCTCCGCCCCGGCCACGATGGCCTGGGCGTGCTCGATCTGAATGACATTGAACGCACCCGCGCCGAGCCCGGCCCGTGCGGCCGCCCCGACGATCTCTCCGGTGGCCACCAGCGGCATCTACCGGCTCCTTCCGCCCGTTCCCGTGTTCCGGCCCTGCCCGTATCCCGCGATCCGCCCGTACCCGCGCGGCCCCGCCGGTCCCCGCTCAGCTCTGCTCGGCCCCGCCAAGTCCCCGCCCACCTCCGCTCAGCCGAGGATCACCGAGCGGGTGAGATGGCGCGGCTCGTCGGGGTCGAGCCCGCGCGCCGCCGCGATCGCGACCGCGAGCCGCTGCACCACCACCAGTTCGGCCAACGGGTCGCGGCCGTAGCCGGCGACCCGGCCACCGGTACGGGTGATCTCCTCGTCCGCCACGTCCGACGTCCCCTCGCCCAGCCACCACACCACGCTCCGCGGGCCGGTCACGCTGATCGGGCCGTGCCGGTACTCCTTGGCCGGATACGCCTCGGTCCACGCCCCCGCCGCCTCGCGCATCTTGAGCGCGGCCTCCTGGGCGACCCCGTAGGTCCAGCCCCGTCCGAGGAAGGTGAACTGCCCGGCGTCCACGAGCGGCCCGGGCAGCGGCTCGGCGAGCGCCGCCTCCCCGTCCGCCTCCAGGTGGTCCAGGGGCGCGCCCAAGTGGGCACGGAGCAGGGCGAGTTCGGTGGTGGCCCAGCGGGTCTGCACCACCGACCGCTCATCGGCGAAGTCGAGCACCACCGCGGCGTCCGCGGCCCCCACTACGGGTGAGCCGGGGACCGCCGTGACGACGGTGGTGGGCACCCGGCCGCGCACCGCGCCGAGCAGCTCCAGCACCTCGGTCGTGGTGCCGGACCGGGACAGCGCGACCACCCGGTCGTAGGCGCGGCCGGACGGCATCTCCGACGCCGCGAACGCGTCCGTCTCGCCCTGACCCGCCGCCTCGCGCAGCGCCGCGTACGACTGGGCGATGAACCACGAGGTGCCGCAGCCGACGACGGCGACCCGCTCACCCGCCCGGGGCAGCGCCGCCCGTACGGGCCCTTCCGGCTCCCGGGCCAGGGCGATGGCACGCCGCCAGCAGTCGGGCTGGCTCGCGATCTCGGCCTCGGTGTGGCTCATGGGACTCCCCTCGTCGCACGGTGACCCGAGCAGTATGGATGCGCGGAGTTGTTTCGTATGGGCTGATAATGCGCAGATTCACGCACAGAAGTCCAGAGCCGATGTGTGCGGGGAGCGGGTAGGGTGATCGGCGTGAAACGGCCCGAGCGCTGGAACGCCCTGCTGGATCTGCTGGCCAGGGACGGCAGGATCGATGTCGAGGAGGCGGCCGCCGAGCTGGCGGTGTCCGCCGCGACCATCCGGCGCGACCTGGATGAACTCGCTGAGCAGCAGATGCTGACGCGCACCCGCGGCGGCGCGGTCGCGCACAACGTCTCCTACGACCTACCGCTGCGCTACAAGACCGCCCGGCGCGCCTCGGAGAAGCAGCGCATCGCCGCGGCTGCGGCCCGGATGGCCGAACCGGGCTCGATCGTGGGGCTCAACGGGGGGACGACCACCACCGAGGTCGCCCGCGCCATCTCCACGCGCGGCGACCTGTCCGCACCGAGCGGCGGCCCGGCCGTCACGGTCGTCACCAACGCCCTGAACATCGCCAATGAGCTGGCGGTGCGCCCCCAGGTGAAGATCGTGCTCACCGGTGGGGTCGCGCGTCCGCAGTCCTTCGAGCTGATGGGGCCGCTGGCCACCGGGGTGCTGGACCAGGTGTCGCTGGACCTGGCGATCCTCGGTGTGGACGCGCTGGACACGGTCCAGGGCGCGACCGCCCACCATGAGGGGGAGGCCAGCATCAACCACCTCATGGCCGGCCGGGCCGCCCGGGTGGTGGTCGTAGCCGACAGCTCCAAGCTGGGTCGCCGGGCGTTCGCCCGGATCTGCGCACTGGACGAGATCGATGTGCTGATCACGGACACCGGCGCCGATGAGGAGCTGGTCGCTCCGTACACCGAGGCCGGTGTCCGCGTGATCAGGGCCTGAGGTCTGATCGGGCCCTGAGGTGTCGCACGCCCACGCCTATGCCTTGGCGGCGGCCAGCAGGGCCGCCACCCGCTCGACGGCGAACGCGTAGCCCTGGACACCGCAACCGGCGATCACCCCGCTGGCCAGCGCGGAGACATAGGAGTGGTGCCGGAATGCCTCCCGCTGGTGGATGTTGGAGATGTGCACCTCCACGATCGGCAGACCGTCGCAGGTGGCCAGGGCGTCGCGCAGGGCGACGGAGGTGTGGGAGTACCCCGCAGGGTTGATGATGACCGCCGCGTGGCGCTCCCGGGCCTCATGGATCCAGTCGATCAGCTGGCCCTCGTGGTTGCTCTGCCGGCAGTCGGTCGTCAGACCGTGCGGCGCGGCCGTCTCGGAGACCAGCTTCTCGATGTCGGCCAGCGTGTCGGTGCCGTAGATCTCGGGTTGCCGGCGGCCCAGGAGGTTCAGGTTCGGTCCGTTGAGCACCATGATCGTGGAGCGGTCGCGCACGGGGGTGGTGGCCATGGCGTGGTGGTCCTTCCTGAGCGGTCGGCACTTCGAGGGGCGGTTCACCGGGGGCACCGACCCGCGAGGCATCGTAGATCAGGGATATGACACCACGGTGGACGGCACGGTGGAGGTGCCCGAGGTGGGAGATCCGGTGTCATTGATGACGCGCTCGTACTGGCCTTGGCCGCCGAGCGAGACGACCAGCAGATTGTGGAACTTCACCCCCGACGCGTTCGGCGCGGCGAAGCCGTGGTGCTGCACGATGCTCGGGTCGACGTTGTAGTAGCAGTAGCTGCCGAGCCCCCACCCCTCGTGCGTGGTCACCGAATCGGCCACCTTGTAGGCGGCGTACCCCTTGATGGAACCGTTCTGGATGGCCGCCTGGTTCGGGGCGTCGTACGCCTTCTCGTTCTGGAAGAAGATGGTCCGGCCGCGCTGCCCGGACCACTGCACGTCGTACTTGTTGAAGTGCTCCACGAACAGGCCCGTGGCCAGCACGTCGTCGCCGTTGACCCGGACGCCGTAGTCGGCGCGGTTGGTCTCCCAGCCGACCCCGTCGCCGTGGTCGGCGCGCCAGACCCAGGTGTGGTCGACGATGGTGTGCCGGCTGTTGATCACCATGCTGGTGGTGGCCTTGCCGGGGCCCGCGCCACCGATGCGGATGAACACGTCCTGGACGGTGGTGGGGTTGGCCGAGTGGTCGGCGGAGGCCCCTTGCGGGCCGACTTCCAGCAGCGTGGCGGAGTTGACCGGCCCGGCGTCGATGAGGAAACCGGCCAGCCGCACCCCGTCGACATCGGCGACCTTCAGCGCGGTGACGCCGTTGTCGGGGACGAGCGTGGCGTAGCCGAGCCCGAGGAGGACGGTGTTCGCGCGGTCCACCTGGACCGGCCGGTCGAGGTGGTAGATCCCCGGGGTGAGCAGCAGATGCAGCCCCTGGGTGAGCGCCTCGTTGAGGGTGGCCGCGGTGACGCCGGGCTTGGCCACGTAGAACTGCGACAGCGGCAGCGAGGTGCCTCTGGGAGTGCCGTTGCCCCAGGTGACACCGCGTGCGTTGGTGCGCTTCTCGGGCAGGAAGACCCGGTACTCGCTGCCGTTGAGGTACAGGAAGGGCTTCTCCCTGGAGATGGGGGTGGTGTCGAGCGTGGTGTACGGCGGGTTGGGGAAGCTCTGCCCGGGCGCGCCCTCCACACCGGAGAACACCATGTTCCACACGCCGTTGAGCCAGCCGCCGATCGCGCTGTCGCGGGTGTACCACTGCTGCTGGGAGTACGGCCCGACCTGGCCGTCGACGCGGCTGTCCGCGATGTACCCGCCGCTCGCCCAGCCGTAGCCGTTGGGGGCGAGGTTGAGCCCGCCGCGGACGTGCATCCGCCGGAAGGGGGCCGCCTGCGCCACGGCCCAGCGGTTGGTGCCGTTGACCGGTACGACCGCGAGGTTCTCCGCAGAGCGCCAGAAGTTCTGGGTGGCATTGCCGTTGAACCACCCGGCGTCCACCGTGATATCGCCGTTGATGGTCGTGTCGTCGGGGGACAGCCCCAGCCCGGCGATGGAGGTGTAGAAGCCGATCTGGGCGTTGAGCCCGTGATAGCTGCCGGGCTTGAACAGCAGGGCGTAGCGCCCGGTGCCGAACTGCGCCGACTCCTGTTTCTTGAACACCTCGTCCAGCTTGGCCTGGATGCCGGGCGTGGACGGGTCGAAAACGATCACGTTCGGGCCGAGGTCGCCGCCGCCCGGCAGGGCCTTGGGGCTCCTGCCCCGGCCCGAGGGGGCGGCGGCCGCGGGAGTGGCCAGGGCGCCGAGGGCGGGAGCCGATGCGACGGCGGCCGCGGCGCCGAGCACCGCCCGGCGGCCGACCGCCGAGCGGCCGGAGGAGGAAGACGTGGGGGAAGGCGTCATGGGGGCGTCTCTCCTGGTTCAGTAAATGAACGGGATGGGGGGTGAGGGAGCGCTCTCTTGCCGTCGAATGCTTCATCCATGTGAACGACTCGTCAAGAGTTGTGACCGCGGTCCTCATATGTTGTTGCTTTTGAACGTCAACTGCCCTGGTGGATCCGCTGGTGCGGGCGAACTTGGGGAGATGCGTGGGCGGTCGCGGCCCTTGGCGTTGTGTTCAAGAGGGAAAGGTGAGCCGGTGCCCGTGGCACCGGCGCGCGCGGCCGGCCGGGGCCGGACTGCCCGCCGTGCTGTTCGCCCGGCCCGTGCGGCCGGTGGTGCTCAGCCACGTCGACCTGGCGCACTGGGACGGTGGCCGTCTCGCCGCCGAGCGCCTGCCGGCCCGGGGGCGCCGGAAGGTGGCCACCGTGTCGGGGCCACCTACGCGGTGGAGTGGCCACCCACCGGGATGCGCTTCCTCGTCGACGACCGGGTGGCCGACCGGATCGCGGCCGGGGGAGTGCAGGCGGAGGGGGACTGGGTGCGCGTCGAACAGAGAGGGGTGAGCGCTGCATCATGGATCGTTGACCGGCGGCCGCCGTGGCCGCCCGGCGACGGAAGCAGTGGAAGAAGGAGGAGCGCCGATGCGGGTGGCGTTGCACTCGGTTCTCAAGGAGGGCCAGGAGTCCGGTTATGAGCAGGTGCACGCCACGGTCCCGGAGGACCTGCTGGCGGCGCTGCGCCGCGCAGGGATCACCAACTGGCGGATCTGGCGCAGCGGGCGCCATCTCTTCCACCTCGTGGACTGCGAGGACTTCGCGGCCGCGATGGCGGCCCTGGACGAGGACCCGGCCAACCAGCGCTGGCAGGAGTTCATCGGCGCGTACGTCGACCACTTCGAGGACACCGGCGGTTCCCCCGCCGAGGCGGAGCGGATGGCGCTCGGCGAGGTGTGGGAGCTGCGCGCCCAGGCCGAGGCCGCCGAGCGCGGCTAGGACCTGTCCGACGGACACCCCGTAGGCCGGGACGATCGGCCGAATCGGCGGAGCTTACCGATCCGGATCGTTCGGCGCAGCCATTCATCAGACCTTGAGTACGGGTGAGAACGGGGCGAACGCGTCCACGTACGTCGTGGTGGCCCCGCGCGGGGGCGTGGCGGAACGCGGCAAGCGCTCCGCGTACGCCTGCCGCGCATCCCCGACTGGAGGTCAGTGAGTTGAGCCACCGACGTGTGAACAAGCGGACCCTCGCCATTTCCGGAGCCGCCATCACCGCGCTCGGGGCAGCCGCCATTCTGCTGCCCAACGCGAACGCGAACCCGGACGAGACGTCGGGCGCCAAGACCTTCTCGTCCCCGGCCGCCGTGAAGCTCGCGAGGAGTCTCGCCTCGGACCTCGGTGACAACGGCGCGGGCTGGTACTACGACAACGGCAACCGCCAGTTGGTCATGAACGTGGTGGACGAGGACTCCGCCGAGTCCGTCCGGGCCAAGGGCGCCGTGGCGAAGGTCGTCCAGAACAGCATGGCCGATCTGAAAGCCGCCACCCAGACGCTGAGCAGCGATGCGTCGGTACCCGGCACCGCCTGGTCGATCGACCCGGTCACCAACAAGGTCCAGGTGACCGCCGACCGGACGGTGACCGGCACGAAGTGGGACACGCTGACCAAGGCCACGGACCAGATGGAGGGCACGGTCAGCGTCAAGCGCAGCAAGGGCGAGTTCAAGAAGTTCGACGGCGAGGAGGCGGCCCAGCCAGGCGACAACGGCGGCGCGGGCGCCGGGGACGCGGCAGGTGACGCGGGTGACGCGGGCGCCGGGGACGCCGCCGGTGCGGCGGGCGGTGCGGGTGACGCGGGTGCCGGTACCGCAGGTGGTGCGGGCGACGCGGGGACCGCCGGTGGTGCGGGTGACGCCGGTACCGGTGGCGCCGGAGACGCCGGGGGTGCCGGTGACGCCGGGGGTGCCGGTGACGCCGGGGGTGGTGGGGACGCCGGGGGTGGCGGGGACGCCGCGGCCGGTGGGCTCGACGGTGGCGATGCCATCTTCGGCGGTGGCGCCCGCTGTTCGCTGGGCTTCAACGTCAGCGTCGACGGCGCGCCGGGCTTCCTGACCGCGGGCCACTGCGGCAACGAATCCCAGACCTGGACCTCGGACGAGGCCGGCGCCCAGCAGGTGGGCACGGTGCAGGACTCCAAGTTCCCCGAGAACGACTTCGCGCTGGTGATGTACGACGACACCACCACCCAGCCGTCCAGCACGGTCGACCTCCAGGACGGCAGCACCCAGGAGATCGGGCGTGCCGTCGAGGCGAGCGTGGGCCTGAAGGTGCAGCGCTCCGGCTCCACGACCGGGGTCACCGACGGCACGGTCACCGGCCTCAACGCCACGGTGAACTACGGCAACGGCGACATCGTCAACGGCCTCATCCAGACCGATGTGTGCGCCGAGCCCGGCGACAGCGGTGGCGCGATGTTCGCCGAGGACGCGGCGGTCGGGCTGACGTCCGGCGGCAGCGGTGACTGCACCCAGGGCGGCGAGACGTTCTTCCAGCCGGTGACCGCCGCGCTGGAGGCCACCGGCGCGGTCATCGGCGCGGACGGCGGCGGCGCCGGTGGCGGTGACGCGGCCGGTGGCGCTGGTGATGCGGCGGGCGGCGCTGGTGACGCGGCCGGTGGCGCTGGTGATGCGGCCGGTGGTGCCGGTGACGCCGCAGGTGCGGGCAATGCCGGAGCCGGTGACGCGGGCGCCGGTGACGCGGGCTCTGGCGACGCGGGCGCGGCCGCCGGGGCCGGTGACACCGGCAGCGTCGCGGGCCAGGGTCTCAACTGACCCGGCCCACCCCATGAACGAGGTCCCGGGCGCCCTCCTGCCCCAGTGCCCGGGGCCTCCCCTTTCCCTACGACCTACGAGATCTACGAGATCTACGAGATCTACGACCCTCCGGCCCTAGCCGGAGACCGGAAGCCCCGCCGCCTCCGCCGCCGCGCCGAGCACCTCGCGCAGCATGGCCGGGGTGAGCCGCCCGGTGAAGGTGTTCTGCTGGCTCACGTGGTAGCAGCCGAAGAGCGTGAGCGGCGGCCCGTCGTCGGCCGCCCGCAGCGTGGCCCGCGCGCCGTGCCCGAACACCGGCCGGGGCCGGGGCACTGCCCATCCGGCCGCCTCCAGGGCGGGCATCACGGCCTGCCAGCCGAACGCGCCGAGCACCACCGCGGTCCGCAGTGTCGGCCGCAGCAGCCGCAGCTCCCGGGCCAGCCACGAGCGGCAGGTGTCCCGCTCCTCGGGGGTGGGGCGGTTGGCGGGCGGGGCACAGTGCACCGGCGAGGTGATCCTGACCCCGTACAGCTCCAGGCCGTCACCGCGGTGGGTGGCGGTCGGCCGGCTGGCCAGCCCCAGGTCGTACAGCGCGGCGTACAGGAAGTCGCCGGCGCGGTCGCCGGTGAACATCCGGCCCGTGCGGTTTCCACCGTGGGCGGCCGGTGCGAGCCCCACGATCGCCACCCCGGCGTCCGGCGGCCCGAAACCGGGCACCGGCCGCCCCCAGTACTCCCAGTCGGCGTAGGCCCGGCGCTTGGTGCGGGCGGCTTCCTCCCGCCACTGGACCAGCCGGGGGCAGGCACGGCAGTCGATGACCCGTGCGTCCAGCTCGGCGAGGGTTTCGGCGCCGGGGGCCTGACGGGCGGGGTACGAGCGGTCGGATTCGGAGGTGGTCATGTAGGGGGCTGGTGCCCCGTGTCCTTGCGAAGAAAACGCCGCAGCCGGGTGAGCGACCAGGTGTTGATGACATCGTCGGGGGTCAGCCAGCCCCGCTGGGCCATGCCCACCCCGTACCGCATGTTGTCCAGATCCCGGGTCGAGTGGGCGTCGCTGTCCAGGGCGAACACCACGCCGTGCGACTTGGCCCGCAGGATGTTCTCGTCCGACAGATCGAGCCGGTCCGGATGCGCGTTGATCTCCAGTGCGGTGCCGGTGCGGGCGCAGGCGGCGAACACCTCGTCCAAGTCGGCGTCGATACCGGGCCGTTTGCCGATCAGCCGGGTGGTCGGATGGCCGATGACATGCACGTGCGGGTTCTCGCAGGCCCTCACCAGCCGCCGGGTCATGGCCTTGCGGTCCAGGCCGAACTGGGTGTGCACCGAGGCCACGCACAGATCGAAGTCCTCGAGGAACTCGGGCGGCCAGTCCACGTCCCCGTCGACGTCGATGTTCAGCTCCACACCGTGCAGCAGCCGGGTGTCCCCGCGTCCGCGACCCCGGTCGAGTGCGCGCACCCGCTCCCGCTGGGCCAGCATCTTCTCCTCGGTCATCTGCTGCATGTACAGCTTGGGCGCGTGATCGGTGATGGCGTAGTACGCGTAGCCGCGCCGCTCCGCCTTGGTGATCATGTCCTCCAGCGACTCCAGCCCGTCGGTGAGGTTGGTGTGGGTGTGCAGATCGCCCCGCAGATCGGACTCCTTGACCAGCCGGGGGAGTTGACCTTCGAGGGCCGCCTTGACCTCGCCCCGGTCCTCGCGCAGCGTCGGCGGGATCCAGTCCATGCCGAGCCGGGCGTAGACGTCCTCCTCGCTCCGCGAGGCGATCGTCTTGCCGCTCTTGGTCTCGAAGAGGCCGTACTCGGAGAGCTTGAGGCCATGGCGCACCGCGATCGCGCGGACGCGGATGTTGTGGGCCTTCGAGCCGGTGAAGTAGAGCAGTCCCGCGCCCCAGGAGTCCAGCGGCAGGACCCGCAGATCCACCTGGAGTCCCTTCGTGGTGCGGATCGACGTCTTCTTCTGGCCGTGGGCGATCACCTCGGAGGTGAGCGGCAGCCGGGTGAACGCCTCCATGAACGGGCCGGATTCCTCCGCCGCCACCAGGATGTCCACATCGCCCACGGTCTCCCTCATCCGGCGCAGCGACCCGGCGTAGGCGCACCGCCGGCAGCCGGGCACCTTGGACAGGGCGGCGACGATGTCATCGGCCACGTCCATGGCCTCGTCGAGCGGGATGCGGTTGCCCGCGGCACGCATCAGACCGATGCCGTGCAGGATGTTCTCCTCGGACTTCGGCCCGAAGCCCTTGAGATCGCGCAACTGGTGGTCCTCGATGGCCTGGGCCAGCTGGTCGATCGAGGAGATCTCCAGCTCCTCGTAGAGGATCATGGCCTTCTTCGGCCCGAGCGCCGGGATCGCGGTCAGCTCCCGCACCCCGGCCGGGATCGCGGCGCGGGCCTCCTCGACGGCGGGCATGGTCCCGGTGTGCAGGTACTCGACCACCTTGTCGGCGATCGACCGGCCCACATTGGGGATGTCCCGCAGCGCCTTCGCGTCGAACTGCGAGATGTCGGCCGCGTGGCCGCCGATCGCCCGGGCGGCCTTCTCGTACGCACGCGCTCGGTACGCGTCCCCGCCCGTGATCAGGAGCAGATCGGCGTATTCGCGCAGGAGGGCTTCGACCTCCTCGTTGGAGCGAGCCATGACAGCGATTTTAGTCGGCTCTGGCGATCCCGGTGAGGTGGAGGGATCCTGGTGGCAGGAGCGAAACGGCGATCCGCGCGAGGCGGGTCGACCGGTTTCTGCCGTGTGTTTCCCCGGGTTTGGGGGAGGTCATGGACGTTGGATTCCTGAAGCCGTTGTTCGACCGCCCCGGTCCATGGGCGGGCGTGTACATGGACACTTCCCGCAGTACGGAGGACGCGCCCAGGCGGCGCAGGCTGCGGGAGCGGTTCGTGGCGGATCAGCTGACCGGCCAGGGCGCCGACCGCGCCACCTGTGACGCGGTGATCGAGCGGCTGGCCGGTGAGCAATGGGCCAGGGCGTCCGCGGGGCGGGCGCTGTTCGCGGCGGGCGGCGAGGTGGTGCTCGACCTGCCGCTGGCCACGTCCCCGATCGACGTGGTGACGTCCTGGTCGATGCTGCCGCGAGTGGCGCCGCTGGCCGCGTTCCGCGGTGAGTGGCCGGCCTGTCTGGTGGCCTTCGTCGACCAGGCGGGGGCCGATCTGGAGCTGCGGGACGACACCGGTGCCCGCCCGGCGGGGCGCGCCGGGGGTCGCAGAGCGCATGGCCGGGGCCACCGGTCGGTGCCCGCCGACCGCTTCGAGTGGCACTACCGCAACCGGGTCGGGAACACCTGGGAGCAGACCGCCGACCGCGTTGCCGACGAGCTGGTGCGGCAGTGGACGGACGGCGACGTCGACCTGCTGATCCTGGCCGGTGACCCGCGCGAGCGCCGGGCCGTACGCGACCGGCTGCCCGAGCCGCTGCGGGCCAAGACGGAGGAGACGCGCCACGGCAGCAGGGCCGCCGGCTGCTCCGAGCGACTGAACGCGGAGATCGACCACGCCCGCGCGGAGTACGCCCGCGCCCACCTGGAGACGGTCCTCGATCTCTTCCGCGCCGGGCGGGGCCGCCCCGGCGGACCGGCCCTGGGCGGACACGACGGCACCGGGCCGCCGAGCAGCGGGGCGGCGGAGGGCGTACCGGCGGTGGTGGAGGCCATGCGCCGCCATCAGGCGGCCACGCTGCTGCTGGGGCACGCGGGGGGCGATATGCGCCATGAGGTGTGGATCGGGCCGGACGCCGATCAGGTGGCCGTGCAGCGCTCCCAGGCGCGCGCCATGGGCGTCAGAACACCCGAGCCCGCCCGTGCGGACGACGCGCTGATGCGGTCCGCGACAGTGGCCGACACCGAGGTGCTGGTGGTGCCCGAGGGGCTCCAGGGACCGGCCGGGGGCCTGGGCGCGGTGCTGCGCTGGCACGCCTGACGAGGCGCGAGCGGCCAGCCACGGAGCGCTGGCGCCCCGTGCCCCGCGCTGTCCGCGCCACGCCTGGCCGTTTGGCCGGTCTGACCGTGCCGCGCGTGTCCGTGCCACACCGGCCGCGCCGGTCAGGCGGCGCCGGTCTGGCCCCGGCCACGCCGCGCTGGCCACGCTGCGCTTGGCTGTGCCGGTCTTGCCGTGCCGAGCCGGGCGTGTCCGTGTCGGGCTGGCTGTGCCGCGCCTGGCCGCGCCTGGCCGTGCCGGGCCGACCGTGCCGCGCGTGACCGTGCCGCGCTGGCCGGTCTGGCCGTGCCGCGTTGGCTGCTCCGCGCTGGCTGCGCTGGTCTGGCCGTGCCGTGCTTGGCCGCGCCGGTCTGGCTGCGTCGGGCCGACCGTGCCGGGCCGACCGTGCCGCGCGTGACCGTGCCGCGCTGGCCGGTCTGGCCGTGCCGCGTTGGCTGCTCCGCGCTGGCTGTGCTGGCCGTGCTGGCCGCGCTGGTCTGGCCGTGCCGTGCTTGGCCGTGCCGTGCTTGGCCGCGCCGGTCTGGCTGCGTCGGACTGGCCGTGCCGGGCCGGCCGCGCCGCGCGTGACCGTGCCGCTGGCCGGGTTGATCGCGCCGCGCTGGCGCGCTGGGCTGTGCCGCGCTGGCTGCGCTGGTCTGGCTGTGCCGGACTGGCTGCGCCGACCGCGCTGCGCGTGTCCGCGCCGCGCCTGGCCGCGCCTGACCGTGCCGCGCCCGACCGCTCCGCGCTGGGCCCGCGCCGTGCCAGTCCGGCCGTGCCGGGGGCACCGTGCCGGGGTGCGGCGCCGCGCGTTACCGCGGCGCCGCACCCCACCGCGCTATCCGCCGGAAGGGCATTCCTCGGCGGGGCTGGTTGACATGGCTCGCTCAGCTCTCTACCGTCCGTTGGTTGTTAGGAAACCTACTTAACCAATGCTCTGCCTGCCCTCAGGGAGACATCCGTGGTCCTCCGTCCGGCACCATTCCGGCGGCGGGCGCGAGCCCGCGTCCGACGCGCTCTGACCGCCTCGCTCGCCGTCGGCGGCCTGCTCCTCACCGTCTCCCTCACTACGGGCGCCGCACCCCCGCGCGGCGGACCGGCGGCGGGCGGCCCGACCCCGGTGACCCGGGTGGGCGCGGCCCCCGGCACCGCGACCCCGCTCGCGGGCTTCGCCACGCAGTCCTCGGCCAAGGTGCCGGACACCCCCGCGGCCATCTCCACCCCCGGCTACCCCGCGTCCGGCTGGCATCCGGTGGGGCCCCGGTCGACGGTGCTCGCCGGGCTGCTCGCGGCCGGTACGTACCCGGATCCGTTCTACTCGACCAACCTCGAGAAGATCCCCGCGGCCGACTTCACCGTCCCCTGGTGGTACCGCGGCGACTTCACCGTGGCCGACTCCTCCCGCCGCACCTATCTGGACGTCAGCGGTGTGGTGTCCGCGGCCGATGTGTACGTCAACGGCGTCCAGGTGGCCACCAAGGAGCGGATCGCCGGTGCGTACACCCGGCATGAGCTGGATGTCACCGACCTGGTCAGGGCGGGGACCAATACGGTGGCGTTCCGTGTCCAGCCCAATGATCCGCGCAAGAACCTCACGATGGGCTGGATCGACTGGCTGCAGCCCCCGCCCGACCAGAACATGGGCATCGTCCGCGACGTGCTGGTGCGCCGCGGCGGCCCGGTGGCCCTGCGCGACGCGCATGTGACGACCCGGCTGGACACCGACTCGCTCGCCTCCGCCGAGCTCACCGTCAAGGCGCGGGTCCGCAACGACTCCGCCTCGTCGGTCACCGCCACGGTCTCCGGCACGGCCGGCCCCGCGGCCATCAGCCGCACGGTCCCGCTCGCCCCGCACGAGACCAAGTCCGTCACCTTCACCCCCGCCGACTTCCCCCAACTGCGCCTGGACCGGCCCAAGGTGTGGTGGCCCGCCGGGATGGGCGACCAGCCGCTGTACGACCTCGACCTCACCGCCACCGTCTCGGGCACCCCCTCCGACACCGCCCACCACAGCTTCGGTATCCGTGACGTCAAGGCGCCGCTCAACGCCGACGGTGCCCGCCAGTACCGCGTCAACGGACGCCCGCTGCTGATCAAGGCGGGCGGCTGGTCCCCCGATGTGTTTCTGCGCTGGGACACCCGCTCGGTGGAGGACCGGCTGAAGTACACGCTCGACCTGGGGCTGAACACCGTCCGCCTCGAAGGCCATATCGAGCCGGACGAGTTCTTCGACCTCGCCGACCGCTACGGCGTCCTGACCCTTCCCGGCTGGGAGTGCTGCGACAAGTGGGAGGGCCAGGTCAACGGCGATGAGACGGGGGAGAAGTGGAACCCCGCCGACTACCCGGTCGCCGAGGACTCGATGGCCGCCGAGGCCGCGCGGCTGCGCGACCACCCCAGCGTCATCTCCTTCCTCATCGGCAGCGACTTCGCCCCCGACGCCACCATCGAGAAGAACTACCTCGACGCGCTCGAGGCCGCCGACTGGCCGAACCCGGTGATCCCCGCCGCCTCCGCCAAGTCCTCCCCGCGACTCGGGAAGTCCGGCATGAAGATGACCGGTCCCTACGACTGGGTCCCGCCGGACTACTGGTACGCCAAGCGGGAGGGCGGCGCCACCGGCTTCAACTCCGAGACCAGCGCCGGACCCGACATCCCCACCCTGGACACGCTCCGCCGCATGATGTCCCCGAGTGAACTGGAAACCCTGTGGCGGGACCCGTCGGCCAAGCAGTACCACCGGTCCCCGTCCGCCACCTTCGGTGACCTGAAGCTGTTCGACAACGCGCTGATCGGCCGCTACGGAAAGCCGACCGGGCTGACGGACTACGTGCGCAAGGCGGGGCTGGCGCGGTACGAGGCGGTGCGCGCCCAGTTCGAGGCGTACGCGCGCAACTTCTCCGACGCCTCCCGGCCCGCCACCGGCGTCGTCCACTGGATGCTGAACAGCGGCTGGACCTCGCTCCACTGGCAGCTCTTCGACCGCTACCTGGACCAGGGCGGGGCCTACTACGGCGCCAAGAAGGCCAATGAGCCCCTGCACATCCAGTACTCGTACGACTCCCGCTCGGTGGTCGTGGTCAACAGCGAGCACACCGCCGCCACCGGTCTCACCGCCCGGGTCAGCCTCTACACCCCCGACGGCACCCGGAAGTTCGACAAGAGCGCCACCGGCCTCCGGGTGCCGGGCGACGGCGGCAAGGCCACCGCGCTCACGGTCCCGGCCGACGTGAGCGGGCTGTCCGGCGCCTATCTGGTCAAGCTCCAGCTCACCGATGGCGCGGGCAAGGAGGTCAGCCGCAATGTGTACTGGCTCTCCACCGAGAAGGACGTACTGGACTGGGACAACACCGACTGGTACTACACCCCCACCACCTCGTACGCGGATCTGACCGGGCTCGACGACATGGCCGAGGCGCCGGTGTCCGCCACCGCCACCACGACCGGCGGGCCGGACTCCACCACCACGACCGTCACCCTGCGCAACACCGGGAGCGGGCGCACACCGGCACTGCTCGTGGACGCCCATCTGGTGAACGGCTCGGGCAAGCCGGTCCTGCCCGTTCGCTGGTCGGACAACGAGGTGAGCCTGTGGCCGGGCGAGTCGGTGACGCTCACCGCCACCTATCGCACGGCGGACCTCGGTGGTTCGGCCCCCTCGGTGCGGATCTCGGGCTGGAACACCGCCACCCGCACCGTCCCCGCGGCCGCCAAGGCCCGCTGACCACCCACGTCCTGAAATCGTGTCGAAAGGAATTTTTTCGGCGAGTCCGATGCATGGGGCAAGTTCACACTTTTGTATGCTTTCTCCAGCGCGTCGTTCCCCCGTGTCGGACAGTCACTGTCCGTACGCTCACGAAAGGGGCTCCATATGCACACCATGGAGGTTCGCCCGCCGGTACCCAGCCGTTCCAGCAGCAGATGGCGTCGATACGGTCGACTCGCCGCCGCCAACTTCGTCCGGGGCGCCTCGTACGCGTGCGGCACCGCGGCCATCGGTCTGATGGCGTGGTGGGTGCAGACCCGCTGACACACCCCACCCCGCCACCCCGTCCCGAGCCGGAGCCCCTGACCCCGATCGTCCGCGGTCCGCCGCGACGGCCACGCACGGCCGTCGCGGCGGCCGGATTACGCCTGAGGGTGCGGCTGCGAGCGGAAGCGGGGGAAGTGCATCCCCCGGTGCTCGGCGCGCGGGGCGCCGGGTCCGCCCAGACTGGTGCGCAGCTGGACGCCGTGCATGATCTCGATGATGCCCAGCGCGAGCAGCCAGATCCCGGCCACCACGGTGAGCGCCGTGATCGAGCCGAAGGGCGCCACGATCAGGATGATCCCGCCCAGGATGGTGAGCAGACCGAGGAACACCTGCCAGCCCCGGGCGGGCATGCCCTCACCGGAGATCGCCATGGCGGTCTGCATCACGCCCCGGATCAGCCAGGCGAAGCCGATCCACAGCGCGAGCAGCAGGATCGACTGGGCCGGACCCCGGAAGCAGAGCAGTCCCAGCAGCACGCTCAGCGCGCCGGTGACGAAGCTCATCACCCGCAGCTGCCTCGGGATATGCGAACCGAAGGCCCCGGCCAACTGGAAGATCCCGCTGATCAGCAGATACGCCCCGAACAGGGCGCCGATCACCACCAGGGAGGGACCCGGCCATGCCAGCACCATGATGCCGAGCGCGATCGCCACCAGACCCGCGGTCACCAGGACCTGCCAGGCGGCGTTGGACAGCATGTTCTGCATCGCGGCGTACGGGCTGCCCTCATCGGAGGGCCGCTCTCCCGGCCGGCCGTAGGGTTCCTCTCTCGGCTGCCCGGCGCCATGCGGACTGTCGGAGGAGTAAGTCATGGTCGTCCACCTCCTCGGGGGAACAAGATGGCCGTAACCCACAGATCCATCGTCCCTCCGTGCCCGTTCCAGCGCCTCGCGGGCGGTGGACCCGCATGGCAAGGTGGTGGTGAGGCCGTGTCCTGGTGCGCGTCATAGGGAGGCCCGCATGGACGACCGGGAGTTCTTCCAGACGGTGGCGGACCGCACCCAGCTGTCGCGGCAGGAGGCGGCCGATGTCACCCGCGCCACGCTCGAGACCCTGGCGGCCCGCCTGAGCGCGGGCGAGGCCCGCGAGCTCGCCCAGGAGCTGCCCGGACACCTCCGGGAGTCCCTTCGGCGCGGGCCGGGGGAGATGGAGGTCTTCGACCCCGAGGAGTCGGTCCGCAGGGTGCACGAGCGCACCGGGCTGTCCGAGCCGGAGGCCGACCGAGGTGTCCGGGCGGTCCTCGCCACGCTCCGGGAGGCCGTCTCCGCCGAGGAGTACGGCCACGCCATGTCCCAGCTCGGCAGCGAGTTCGCGAGGATGGCGGAGTCCGCGCGCTGACCCGCCCACGGGCGCTCGGCTCATCCGGCCCGCCAGCCGCTCCACCGCCCGACGGTGATCTCCACGACCGGCCCGCGCGGCGGCCGGTCCCCGTACTGGGCCGGGTAGGTGTCCACGAGCAGCCGGACGTAGTCCGAGGACACCGTCGACTCGTCCGCCGACGGCAGGACGCGGGCCGTGCCATCGGCGCGCGCCCACCACAGGTGGTCCCAGTTCTCGTCGTAGTCGTCCACCAGGAGGGATACGGCGGGGTGGGCGCGGATGTTGTCCAGGCGCTTCAGCCGTGTCGTCCGCTTCGGCTTGTGGTCGACGGCCGTCACCACGGTGTCACCGGCCAGTGCGAAGACCACCGGCACCAGATGCGGGCGGTCCTCGGCGCCGACCGTGGCCAGCCGGGCCAGCCGGGCCCGTGCGAAGCGCTCCCGCGCCTGCGCGCTCGTCAGCCGTGGCATCGCGACCCCCGGCGGCTCACTGGAACCGGGCGGCGATGCGGGCCATCGAGTCCAGCCGTGCGATCGTCTCCGCCTCCGGCATCGTCGGCAGGTAGAACAGCACCCGCTCCACCCCGATGCGCTGGTACCCCTCGGCCGCGTCGGCGTCCTCGGGCATCGCGTACAACGTCACCGGCACCTCGCGGCCGGCCACCTCGCGCAGCCGCTCCATCTGCGGGCGCAGCTCCTCGGGGGATCCGCTGTTGGCCAGCCAGGCGTCGCCGACGGCGGCGATACGGCGGAACGCGGCATCGCCGCCACCACCCACATAGATCGGCGGATGCGGCCGCTGGACCGGCTTGGGCCACTGGAAGACGGGGTCGAAGTTCACGAACTCCCCGTGGAACTCGGCCTTCTCCTTCGTCCACAGCTCGCGGATGGCCCGCAGCCGCTCGTCCATCAGCCGGCCCCGGGTGGACGGATCGGTCCCGTGGTTCTCCATCTCCTCGCGGTTCCAGCCGGCGCCGACCCCGAAGACGGCCCGTCCGTCCGAGATCAGGTCGAGGGAGGCCACTTCGCCGGCGGTGTGGATCGGGTCCCGCTGCACCACCAGGGCGATACCGGTCCCCAGCAGCAGACGCCGGGTGACTGTGGCGATCGCGGCCAGCGCCACGAACGGGTCGAGGGTGTGGTAGTAGACCTCCGGCAGGTCCCCGCCACCCGGATACGGGGTACGGCGCTCCACCGGGATATGGCTGTGCTCCGCGATGAAGAGCGCGTCGAAACCGCGCTCCTCCAGGGCCCGCCCCAAGGGGGCGGGCCGGATGCCCTGGTCGGTGACGAACGTGGATACGCCGAACTTCACTGCGGCTCCCTGGGACGGTGCGTGGACGATCTACGGGAACCACATGGGTACCCGGCTGCGCGGAAACCGCAACGGCGCGCACGAGTGACACGGCCGGGCGGCGGGCGGACCGGGCGGCGCGAGCCCTACGACCGGCGCTCGCCCGGACCTAGGGACCGGCCCTCGCCCGGACCGAGCAGGACACCACGCCCCGCGTAGAACCGCCCGAGGTCGCCCCAGGGGACCTCGGCGAAGCGCTGGGAGCCGTCCGGGAAGCCCGACGGGTTGTGCACGAGGAGATGGTCCGGGGTGGCGCCGACGGCCAGCACCAGATGGCCGCCCCGGTGCGGCGGCCGCGGGTCCAGGGTGCGGAGGGAGGGGTGGACGGACAGCATCGCGAGCCGCCCGGCCGCGAGATGTCCCGGCAGCTCCTCGGCCGGCAGCCGCGGCCGCGACTCGGCGAACAGCTCCCAGCGGCGCCGCGCGTAGGCGGCGAACGGGGCGTAGACGAGCCCGTCCACCCGGTCCGGGTGGCGCACATACGCCCCCGCCTCGACACACTCCTCGGCGAGTGTCACCGCGGGTGGCGCGGTGCCGCGCCAGTGGTCCAGCGCCATGCGCAGACACGCCATCCCGCACAGCCGCCACGACCAGAACGCGTACTCCTCCGGGCTCGCGGCCCCGGACTTCTGCCACAGCGGATCGTCGGCCGCCGACAGGGTGCCCGCGATGATGTCGGGCACCAGGCCGGGCGACTCCCACTGGGCGTAGTAGGGCACGGGGTGGATGAGGGAAACCGGGGTCTCGGGCATGTGCGCCAGTCTTCCCGAACTCCGCCCGCCGCGCCCCGGTCTCCGCTCAGCCACCCGTGGCGAAGCCCGGGAAGAGG
Source organism: Streptomyces yongxingensis (assembly GCF_055597465.1). Taxonomy (NCBI): domain Bacteria; kingdom Bacillati; phylum Actinomycetota; class Actinomycetes; order Kitasatosporales; family Streptomycetaceae; genus Streptomyces; species Streptomyces yongxingensis. The sequence continues at coordinate 1,585,466 of NZ_CM145717.1, read as the reverse complement.
GTCATGCCGCCGTCGACGTAGAGGGTGGTGCCCACCACGTAGTCGCACAGGTCCGAGGCCAGGACGACGGCGGCGTTGGCGATGTCCAGGGGGTCGCCGACGCGGCCGTAAGGGATGAGCTCCAGGAGGGAGTCGCGCGCCTCGGGGGTCTGCCAGGCGCTGCGGTTGATCGGGGTCTTGATGGCGCCCGGCGCGATCGCGTTCACCCGGATTTTGCGGGGTGCGAACTCCTGGGCCAGGGTCTGCGTCAGCATCGCCACGCCGCCCTTGGACGACGCGTAGTTCACATGGCCGGCCCAGGGGATGACCTGGTGCACCGAGCTCATGCAGATGACTTTCCCGGCCGCCCGCGACACCTCCGGGACCACGCCGCGCCGCAGGAACTCCTTGATGGCCTCCCGGGCGCACAGGAACTGGCCGGTGAGATTGACGGAGAGGACCTTCTGCCACTGCTCGAGCGTCATCTCGGTGGTGGGCGCGTCCCGCTGGAGCCCCGCGTTGGCGACCAGGATGTCGATGGTGCCCAGGCGGTCGACCATGGTGGACACCATGTCGACGACCTGGTCCTCCTGGGACACATCCGTCTGATGGGCGTAGGCGCGCACCCCGTGGCTCTGGATCTCGGCGACGACGGCCTCGGCGGCCGGCCGGTCGCTGGCGTAGTTGACCACCACATCGGCGCCGGACCGGCCCAGGGCGATCGCGGTGGCCTTTCCGATCCCCGAGTTCGCCCCGGTCACCAGCGCCTTCTGCCCCTTGAGGAGTTCCGGGACACGCACCGGAGGAGGACGATCGGGATTGCTGTTCACTGGCTCGGTCTCCTTCGTTGGTCCGTCACCCGCCGCCCCGACCCTCGCAGCCCGCCGGGGGAGCCGTAGCCCCCCACGGCGCCACGGTCACCCGCTAAGGCGACGCACATCGTTCCAGCGGCGCAATGTGGCGGCCGGCTCAGTTCGCCTCCGCGAGCGCCTGCGCGCGCAGGGTGGAGCAGGTGCGGTTGATGAGCCGTGAGACGTGCATCTGGGAGATGCCCAGCTGCTCGGCGATCCGGCCCTGTGTCATATCGCAGAAGAAGCGCATGTACAGGATCTGCCGCTCCCGGTCCGGGAGCCGGCTGAGGCCGGGGCGCACGGCCTCGCGGTCCACCACCCGATCGTACGCGGGCTCCTGGGCGCCGAGCGTGTCGGCCAGCGAGTAGCCGTCGTCGGCGCCGGTCAACTGGGCGTCCAGGGAGAGCGGGGTGAAGCTGCCCATGGCCTCCATGCCGGCGCGCACCTCCTTCTCGGTCAGCCCGGTGCGCTCGGCGATCTCCTGGGCCCGCGGCGGCCGGTCGTCCGCCGAGTGGGACAGCTCACGGTGGGCGGCCCGCACCCGGTTGCGCAGGTCCTGGACCCGGCGGGGGACGTGCAGCACCCACAGGTGGTCCCGGAAGTGGCGCTTGATCTCGCCGACGATGGTGGGCACCGCGAACCCGGCGAAGGCGGTGCCGTGTTCCGGGTCGTACCGCTTGACGGCCTTCACCAGGCCGAGCGCGGCCACCTGCTGGAGGTCCTCCAGGGATTCGCCGCGGTTGCGGTACTGCCGGGCCAGCCGCTCGGCCATCGGCATCCATGCCTCCACCACCCGACGGCGCAGCGCCTCCTTCTCCGGGCCGTCGGGGAGCCGGGCCATTTCCGCGAACTCGGCGCTGGTGTCCGGCGCGTCGTCATGCGGGTGCTTGGTGCGGCCGGTCTGGGGCCGTGTCATGTGCTGCGTCGCGGTCGTCACGGAACACACCTCCTGCGATGGGCTGACGGGTCACCTGGGACCGGGGGCGCATCGCGGGAGGTTCACGGGGACGTGCGGACGGGCGCGCCGCCGCGGTCTGGAGCGTCGCAGACTGCTCCCGCGGTGCGTGCCTACGGTCCGAAGCACGAATATCCGCCTGCCCTGGGCCTCCAGGGGCAAACAAAGTTCTTCCCGACCGGTTGACGACGTGGCACACCGGTGCGAACGCCCGTTTCGTAGGTCCGCCGTGGGGCAGGTCTCAGCCCAGCAGCGCGGCCACCGTCATCAGCACCGGCGGCGCGAGCAGGGTGGACAGCAGGATCGACTCACGGGCCAGGACGGTGGCGGTCTGATACCGGGAGGCGTAGGTGAACAGGTTCTGGGCCGCCGGTAGCGCGGAGGTGACGACGGCGGCGAACAGCGCCGGGCCGCTCAGTTGGAACACACCCGCCGCGATGGCCCACGCCACCACCGGCTGGGCGAAGGACTTCAGCGCCACCGACAGCAGCACCGGCCCGCGCTCCTCGCCGCGCCCGGGGAGCTGACTGCCCGGCAGCGAGATCCCGAAGGCCAGCAGTACGGCGGGCACGGCCATGCCGCCCAGCAGCGAGAGCGGTTCCACGACGGGCCCGGGGAGCCGCCAGCCCGCGGCGGACACCAGGACACCGGACAGCGAGCCGATCACGATGGGGTTCCGGAACGGGCTGGTCAGCCTGCGGATCAGCGAGGGGCGGGTATCGGGGCGGGAGAGGTCGATGACGGTCAGGGCGATCGGGGTCATGACGAGCTGCTGGAAGAGCAGCACCGGGGCGATCAGGCTCGCGTCGCCCAGGACGTACATCGCGATGGGGATGCCGAGGTTGCCCGCGTTCACATAGCTCGCGCACAGCGCGCCGATCGTCGTCCGGCCGACGCTCCACCGCCGTACGGCGCCGACGGCCACGAACGTGCCCGCGACCACGAAGGTGCTCAGGGCCGTCACCAGCAGCGGCGTGGAGACGACGACGGAGAGGTCGGCCTTGGAGAGCGTGGTGAACAGCAGCGCGGGGGAGGCCACATCGAAGGAGAGCTTGGTGAGCACCTCGCGGCCGTGGTCGCCCAAGGAGCGGCGGCGCCCGATGACATAGCCGGTGACGATGATGGTCGCGATGACACCGAAGCCGGTGATCACACCGCCCACTGGGCCTCCACCCCACCGTGGCCGGAGCGGCCCGCGCGGGGTGCCGCGGGGTCTCGTCCGCTCGTCGTGGTGGTCGAGGTCCAGGGCGCGGCGGTCATCAAGGGCGTCTTCCGGGGTGCGTAGGGTCAGCATGCACCCTACAAGTAATTCGGCGGCCGCGCTGTGACGTCGCTGACGAGCGGGGGTATCCGGGATCAGGTGATGGTGAGGGTGCGGCCCCGCTCGGCCAGGGAGCTGTTGCCCGCGAAGACCCGGATCTCGCCCTTCTGCAGCAGGAACCGGCCGTGCGGATCCTGGGTCCAGAAGCCCAGCTCCTCGGCGCTCAGCCGGAAGCGGACCGTGGTGGCCTTCCCGGGGCCGAGGCTGACCCGGCGGAAGCCACTGAGTCTGCGCACCGGTTGCACGATGCTCGCCACCGGATCGCGGATGTACAGCTGCACCACCTCATCGCCCTTGCGGCGCCCGGTGTTGCGCACCGATACCGCGACCTCGACGGTGTCGCCCTTGCGCAGCGCCTCGGCCCGGACGCGGCTGACGCTGAGCCGGGGTTCGCCGATGTCGAAGGTGGTGTAGCTGAGGCCGTGGCCGAAGGGGAACCGCGGTCCGTGGGCCAGGTCGAGGTACTTGGAGGTGTAGTGGTTGGCCCGGTCGTAGGGGCGTCCGGTGTTCTCGTGGTTGTAGTAGAGGGGGATCTGGCCGACCGTGCGCGGGAAGGTCACGGGCAGCTTGCCACCGGGGTTCACGGTGCCGAAGAGCACATCCGCGATGGCGTTGCCGCCCTCGATCCCCGGATGCCACGCCTGCAGCACGGCGGGTGTGCGGTCCAGCCAGCCCTCCATCGTCAGCGGACGTCCGCTGAGCAGCACCACCACGAACGGCGCGCCGGTGTCCGCGATCGCGGAGATCAGCCGCTCCTGCCGGCCGGGCAGGCCGAGGTCGCTGCGCACGGACGCCTCCCCGCTGAGCGTCGCCGCCTCCCCGACCACCACCACGGTCACATCGGTCGCCCTGGCCGCCGAGGCCGCGCGTGCGATGCCCCGGGTGTTCCGGCCGGACGCGTCCACGCCCTCGACATGGCTGATCCGGGCCTTCGGCGCCGCGTCCTTGACCGCGTCCAGCACGGTGACCGGGCGGAACTTCTCGGCCCAGGGCCCGGCCCAGGAGCCGCGCAGATCGGTGGAGTCGGCGAAGGGACCGACGACGGCGATGGAGCCCGATCGGTCCAGCGGGAGCGTGGACTTCTCGTTCTTGAGCAGCACCATGGTGCGCCCGGCCGCCTCGCGGGCCGCCGCCCGGGACGCCTTCGTGGGTCCCGCGATCGCCGTGTCCTCGTCCGTGTAGGGGTGCTCGAAGAGCCCGAGCCGGAACTTCAGCCGCAGGATGCGGGCCACCGCGTCGTCCAGCCGCTCGGTGGTGATCTCACCGCTGCGCAGCAGCCGCTTGCCGTACTCGTTGATGGTGGTGCTGGCCATCTCCATGTCGATCCCGGCGTCGAAGGCCAGCCGGGCCGCGTCGGAGCGGTCGGCGGCGTAGCCGTGGACGATCATTTCCTGAACGCCGTTGTAGTCGCTGACGACGAAGCCGCCGAAGTCCCACTCCTCCTTGAGGATCTCGGTCAGCGCATGCCGGTAGCCGTGGGCGGGGACCCCGCTGACGGTGTTGAAGCTCGCCATGACGGTGGCCACCCCGGCGTCCAGGGCCGCCCGGAACGGGGGGAGGTAGAAGTTGCGCAGCCGGGCCTCGGAGACGTCCACCGTGTTGTAGTCGCGGCCGCCCTCGACGCCCCCGTAGGCGATCAGGTGCTTGGCGCAGGCCGCGAGGCGGTGCCGGGAGCGGAGGTCGTCGCCCTGGTAGGCGCGGGTCTTGGCGGCCGCGAGCCGGGCCGCCAGATACGGGTCCTCGCCGTCGCCCTCGGCGATCCGTCCCCAGCGCGGTTCATGGGTGACGTCCATCATCGGCGAGAACGCCCAGTGCACCCCGTTGGAGCGGGCCTCCCGCGCCGACACCTCCGCGTCCCACTCGGCCACCGCGGGATCGAAGGCGGCGGCCTGGGCGAGGGGGATGGGGAAGGTGGTCCACATGCCATGGATGACATCGAGCCCGAAGATCAGCGGAATGCCCAGCCGGGACTCCTCGACGGCCATCCGCTGGAGTGTGTTGGTGGTACGGGCCCCGTAGATGTTGAGCACGGAGCCGAGCCTGCCCCTGCGGGCCGCCTTCTCCGCGGCGGCGGTCTGCCCACCGCCGGGCCCGGTGGCGCCGGTCCAGGCGAGCTGCTGGAGCTGGCCGAGCTTCTCGTCGACGGACATCCGCGCCATCAGCGCCTGGATCCTGGTCTCGTACGGACCGGGCTCCCGCCCCGGCCGGGCCTGGCCGGGGGAGGGGGCGGGCGGGGCCTGGGCACGGGCGGCAGCGGCCTTGCCCGCGATGGCCGTCCCCCCGGCCGCGGCGAGCACCGTACGTCTGCGCACATCGTTCATGGTCTTCGTCCTGGTCTTCGGCGATCGGTTCTCCCCGAGCCCGGCTTCCTCACGACCATGCCGGTCACGACCCCGCGCGGGATGTGGGCCGCCACCTGGGTCTTCAGCCAACGTACGACAGGATCGGCGTCCGGGCTCCCCGGTACGTCCGGGGCCGCGGCCCGTGGCGCCCCGGTCGCGCGGGAGCCGCGTGTGCTCATCGTGTCCGGACGGCTGCGCTCCGCGCTCCGCGGCCGGTCACGGGTGAACCGTCCCGTCAGGCCCGGCGCTCGTCCATGCCCGCCATCAGGGCCTGGTGGCTCATCCGCACGTGCTCCCGCATCACCCGCTCCGCGCCGTCGCCGTCCTTGGCCTGGATCAGATTGAGGACGCGATGGTGCTCATCGTCGGACTCGTCCAGCCGGCCGGGCCGGGACAGGGAGGTGCGCACCAGCCGGGCGTAGGCCAGCTGGTTCATCAGGGTGCGGTAGTGCGCCTCCAGCTTGCTGTTGTCCGCGCCCACCACGATCAGATCGTGGAACTCGTGGACCAGCGCCGCGTATTGCTCGGTGTCGCCGTCCCGGACGGCCGCGTCGGCCGCCTTCATATTGGCCTCCAGCCGCTCCACTTCCGGTACGTTCCCGCGGAAGGCGAGCAGCCGGGCGGCGGCGCCCTCCAGCAGCTCCTTCATCTGGAACAGCTCGGTGAGCTCGCGCCGGGACGGTACGGCGACGAACGTTCCGACCCGTGGCCGCACCTCGACAAGACCCTCGATCTGGAGCTGTTTGAGGGCCTCGCGGATGGGCGTCCGGCTGACGCCGAAGGTCTCGGACAGCGCCATCTCGGAGAGGCTGGAGCGGGGCGGCAGTTCACCACTGATGATCATCTGCCGCAGCTCTTCGGCGACCCTCGCCTGCATGCTGGTCTGCTGAAGCCGCTTCCCTGTGGGTCGTTGCATGGCACGTGACCCTAGGTGTGGCCATTGCTTCCCGTCAACTGTGGGAACGCAGGTGTGCTGTGCCATACAACAACCCTTCCTCGGTCCAGGGGCCGGGGACCTCAGGACCGCCTGACCTCAGGACCTCAGGACCTCAGGACCTCAGGACCTCAGAATGAAGGGATCCCCGGCGGGCTCCTCACTGGTGTTGATCCAGACGCTCTTCAGCCGGGTGTACTCCCGGATCACCTCCGTGCCGTGCTCGGTCCCCATCCCGCTGGTCTTGAACCCGGCCCGGGGCGACATCGGCGACATCGAGCGATAGGTGTTGGCCCACACCGTCCCGGCCTCCAGCCGCGCGGCCATCCGGTGCACCCGGTTCACATCCCGGGTCCACACGCCCGCCGCCAGGCCGTACGCGGAGTCGTTGGCGATCGCCAGGGCCTCCTCCTCGGAGCCGAAGGGCATGACGGTCGCGACCGGCCCGAAGATCTCCTCCTGGCAGATCCGCATCCCGTTGTCGGTGCCGGTGAAGACGGTGGGGGAGTAGAAGTACCCGTCGAGACCGGTCTTGGGCCGCCGGCCGCCGCAGACCACCTTTCCGCCCTCGGCCTGCCCCAGCTCGACGTACGACTCGACCTTCTCCAGCTGCTCGGCGATGGCGAGCGGGCCGAGCTCGGTGGTCTCCGCCAGCGGATCGCCGATGCGGATCGTGGCCGCCCGCGCCGTCACCCGCTCCAGGATCTCGTCGTACACCTCCCGGTGCACCAGCACCCGGCTGCCCGCCACACAGGTCTGGCCGGCGGCCGCGAAGATGCCCGCGATCACGCCCATGGCGGCCGAGCCCAGGTCGGCGTCCGGGAAGATGATGTTGGGCGACTTCCCGCCCAGCTCCAGGGTGCAGCCGATCAGCCGGTCGGCGCAGGTGCGGGCGATCCGGCGGCCGGTCCCGCTGGAGCCGGTGAAGGTCACCTTGGACACGCCGTCGTGCTCGGTCAGCGGCCCGCCCGCCTCCGGGCCGTACCCGGTGACCACGTTGACCACCCCCGGCGGGAACCCCGCCTCCTCGAAGAGCGGTGCGAGCGCCAGCAGCGAGGCAGACGTGTGTTCCGAGGGCTTGACCACCACCGTGTTCCCCGCGGCCAGGGCCGGGGCCAGCTTGGTGGTGGTGAGCAGCAGCGGGGAGTTCCAGGGGGTGATGGCGCCGACCACGCCCACCGGTTCGCGCAGGGTGTAGTTGAGCAGCTCGCGGCTCGCCCCGGGGATCACCTCGCCCTGGATCTTGTCCGCGAGTCCCGCGTAGTAGAAGAAGTACTCCGGCAGTCCGGCGAGTTGGGCCCGCATCTCGCGCAGCAGCTTGCCGTTGTCGAGGGTCTCGGTACGGGCCAGCCGCTCCGCGTGCTCACCGATCAGATCGCCCAGGTTCCGCAGCAGCCGACCGCGCCGGGTCTGGCTCAGATCGCGCCAGCGCGGATCCGCGAAGGCGGTGCGGGCGGCGCCCACCGCACGGTCCACATCGGCGGCGGTGCCGCGCGCCGCCTCGTACCAGGGCTCGCCGGTGGCCGGGTTGACGCTCGCGAAGTAGCCGCCGTCGGCGGGGGCGGTCCACTCGCCCGCGATGTAGTGGTCATGGCGCGGCAGGGGGTTCATGAGCGTGGGACTCCTGTCCGGTGGGGATTCCGGGGTGGGTTCCGGTATGGCTTCCGTGGGTTCCGCTGTGGCTTCCGTGGCTTCCGGTGCGGCGTCCGTGGGCTCCGGTGTGGGTGAGGATCACGTCGGCGAGTTCCTCGGGGCACTCCAGCGGCAGCAGGTGGCGGGCGCCGGGCACGATCACCGCCCGGGCGCCGGGGATCCGCTCGGCCAGCCGGTGCGACATGGCCGGGGTCGAGCCGGGGTCCCGCTCGCCGGTCACCGCCACGGTGGGCGCGGCGATCCGGGGCAGCCACCGCCACAGCCCGGTGTCGGCGGTCGCGAAGACCCGGTAACACGCCAGGTAGGAGGCCCGGTCGTTGGCCAGCAGCGTATCGAGCACCTGCCGCGCCAGCTCGGGGTCCTGGGCCCGCCAGGCGGGCGAGAACCAACGGTCGACCGCCGCCCACGCGGACGCCCCGAAGTCCTGGGCGGCCAGCTCCTGGCGGCGGGCCACCGCCGCCCGCTCCTCCTCCGACCGGCCCGCGACCGAGCTGACCAGGGTGAGCGAGGCGGTGAGCTCCGGCCGGTCCAGGCCCAGCCGCTGGGCGACCAGGGCGCCGAGCGAGAAGCCGACCACATGCGTGGGGCCGCTCAGCAGCGCCCCGACATCGGCGGCCAGCTCGGCGAGCGACACCCCGGCCGCCGCGGCCGGGGAGGCGCCGTGGCCGCGCAGATCGACCAGCGTCACCCGGTGCCGGGCCGCGAGGGCCGGGAGGCACCGGTCCCACATGCGGCGGTCGAGGCCGACGCCGTGCAGCAGCACCAGCTCCGGGCCGTCGCCGTGCGCTTCGTGGCTCAGCGCCACCGGGGCACCGGCCCGGGAGGCAGGGACGCGCGCCCGCGCATCCGCGTCGGGCCTGCCCATGTCACTCACCGCCTGCTCACCGCTCCGTCGACAGCGGCGCCAGCCGGGCCTGGGGACGGCCCTGGGCGGCCGCCGCGAGCCCGACGACGATCTCGTCGGCGCGTGGCCCGTCCGCCACCCGGACCTCGATGCTCTGGTGGTGCGAGCGGATGGTGGCGTCGGTGATGTGCTTGAGCGGGATGTCGAAGACCGTGCCCGCGGCGGCGCGCTTCTCCACGGCGGGGAGCAGCGTGGTGGCGTTCGCCGCGCGGCGGAAGTGGTCGCCGAACTTGAGGGTGTGGATCAGCGCGGAGCCGTGCTCGACCTCCCCGTCCAGACCCACGATCGCGGCCTTCCCGTACGCCTCCACCGGCGCGCCCAGCGCCTCGACCACGCGCGGCGCCAGCAGCTCGCCCAGCTTCGGCGCCACCTCGTCGATCCCCGGCAGCAGATCCGCCACGAAGCCCTGACCCGCCCAGGGGTTCTCGATGACGGCGAGCACCACGGCCGTACGGGCGGGCGGGTCCACCGGGCGGCCGCCCTCGCTGTGGATGTCCTCGGTGAAGGTGATGATCTTGCGGATGTTCACGTCACGGTCTCCAGGTCGTCGTCCAGATCGGCGAGGCGGATGAGGGGGTCGGTGGCGCGGTCCCCGATCCGGGCGTTCGGGCGGGGGCCGGACGCCCCGGCCGCGATGACGACGATCTCGTCCGGGCGGGGCGCGTCGGGGATGCGGATCTGGCAGGTCTGGTAGTGCGAGCGGGTCGCGGCCGCGGTCTTGTGCCACAGCGGCACGGTCAGCGGCTCACCGGCCGGAAGCCGGTCGTCGCTGAAGACGATGATCGAGGTGCCCTCGGTCAGCTCGCGGAAGACATTGCCGAAGAACGGGGTGTGGATCAGCGCGCCGCCGTGCTCGATCTCCCCGTCCAGACCCACGATCGCGGCCTTGCCGAAGGACTCGATCCGGTCGACCCCGCCCAGCGCCTCGCTGATCCGGTCGGTGAGCAGCCGGGCCAGCCCCGGTGCGATCCGCTCGACCTCGGGCCCCAGGTCGGCGACGAAGCCGCCGCCGGCCCAGGGATTGCTGATCACCGCGGCCGCCGCGACCCGGCGCACCGGTGCCGCGACCGGGCGGCCGAGCTCCAGCAGCAGCTCATCGGCGACGGTGACGACCTTGCGCAGCAGTGCCTCAGCCATGACCGCCACCGGTGGTGAACCGCGGCATGACCTTCTCGGCGAACAGCTCCAGGCTGCGCATCGCGTTGCGGTGCGGCAGACCGGGGTGGGTGGTCCACAGCAGCAGGTGCTCCAGGCCCACCTCGTCGCGCAGTTCAGCGATCTTCTCCGAGACGTACTCGGGGGTGCCGACCAGCAGATTGCGCCCCTGGAGGAAGTCGAAGGACAGCTCGTGGGCGCCCGAGAGCTCCTCGCCGGCCTCCATGAGGTTGGACAGCCCCCGCCAGTGCATGATCCACCGGTAGGTGGTCATCAGCGCCTCTTCGAACTCGGCGCGGGCCTGCTCCATGGTGTCGGCGACATACACATCGCGCACCAGGCCGATGCCCTCGCCCAGCGCGTACTCACGCCCGGACGCCTGGCTCGCGGTGTCCCGGTAGAGCTCGAACCGCTCCTTGAGCGCGGAGACCGGAGGCAGCCAGAAGAGCCCTTGGACACCGTCGGCCGCGGCGGACTTGATCGAGCGGGGGCTGTCGATCACCTGCCACAGCGGAGGGTGCGGCCGCTGCAGCGGATACGGCGTGACCTGCATCCTGGTGATGACACCGGCGTCGGTGTACTCCGGTGTGGCGGGGGAGAGGGGGTGGTTCCACTTCACCCCGGGGGCGGGGAACTCGTAGAACCGGCCCCGGTGCGAGAAGAATTCGCCGCTCCACGCCTTGCGCAGCACCTCCACGGTCTCGTCGTACAGGGCGCGGTTCTGCTCCTGGTCGCGCGGGTCGGCCAGGGCGTTGAGGTTGAGCGCCTCGCGGCCGTACAGCCCCCGGCCGAGGCCGACCTCGACCCGGCCCCCCGAGAGCTGGTCGAGCATCGCGATGTCCTCGGCGAGCCGCAGCGGATGCCAGAAGGTGGCGATCGAGGCCGCCTGGCCGATCCGGATGTGTTCGGTACGGGCGGCGATGTCCGCCCCCATCAGCACCGGGTTCGGGGTGATCTCGATCGCCTCGTGCCCGAAGTGGTGTTCGGTGTACCAGGTGGACCAGAAGCCCGCCCGGTCCGCGGTGACCGCGAACTCCCGGGCCTCGTTCATGACGTCGGCGTACTCGCCGAGACGGCCCGGGGCACCCAGGTTGTGGAATATCGAAAAGCGCATGCAGCGTCCGTCCTGTTCTTCCGGCTCACGCTGTGCCATGGCAGGGAGGCTAGGAGTCCGTATCGGGGCCGTCAAGGGTCAACGCCAGGAAAACAACCTTGACCTGTGCCTTTAGTGAGCGCTCGGAACTTTCTCGGCTCATCTGTCCCAAGGTGTTGACAGTCGCCGACGGCCTTTCTACGGTCCTCTGCCATACAAGAGCTGACTGAGGGAAGACGTCATGACGCACACTCTTGACCGCACCGCCCGCATCCGCTCCACCTGGCAGGCGGTCTGGGACCGGGGCGAGGTCGACGCGCTCGACCAGTTGCTCGGCCCCGCCTATGTACGCCGTCGCGGGCCCGCCGCGGCCCCCCAGGACCGAGAGCAGTTCAAGGAGTCCATCCGCGCCATCCGCCGGGCATTTCCCGATCTCCGCACCGAGATCGAGGAGATCGTCGAGGACGGCGAATCGCTGGCGATCCGCTGGCGCAGCACCGGCAGTCACACCGGCGACTTCCTCGGGGTCCCGGCCACCGGCAGGCCGGTCGAGGTCTCCGGCGCCACCTTCACCCGCTTCGCCCACGGTGTGGTCAGCGAGGAGTGGGTGACCTGGGACCCGCGCCAGTTGCTGGAGGCGCTCGGGATCGTCACCACCACCCAGCAGGCGGCCGTCGACGCCGATGTGGTCCGTGGCGTGCACCGCAAGTTCATCACCGGTGTCACCGTCGTGACCTGCGACGACGACGGCAAGCCCCGGGGGCTCGCGGTGAACGCGTTCGCCAGCATCTCACTGGATCCGCCGATGGTGCTGGTCTGCGTGCAGCGCACCTCCACGACCCATCCCGCGCTGCACCGGGCGAGCCATCTGGGGATCAACATCCTCGCCGCCGGCCAGCTCGATGTGGCCAAGACCTTCGCCTCCAAGGCGGACGACAAGTTCGCCGGGCTGTCCTGGACCCCCGGTGAGTTCGGCGTTCCGCTGATCGACCGGTCCTGCGCCCAGCTCGAAGTGGAGATCGGCGAGCGGCTGGAGGCCGGCAGCCACACCGTCTTCACCGGCCGGGTGGTGTCCGCCCGCCATGAGGAGCTGGCCCCGCTGGTCTACAGCGGCGGCGGTTTCTTCGACATCTCCCACACCGCGCCGCTGCCGTGGTGAGACACCGCCACCCCGATCCGCGGCGCCACCGGCCCCCCGCCACCCCCTGACGCCCACCCCTCCCGTCCCAGGAGCACGCCCATGACCCACGACGACACGGCGCCGGTGTACGGCAGCGCGGTCACCAAGGTGGAGCCCTTCGGGGTCGACCACATCCCCGACAACGAGCGGCACGGCAAGCCCAGTTCGCAGTTCTTCGTCTGGTTCGCCGCCGGTCTCAACTTCCCCATCATCCTGCTCGGGTTCAGCGCGGTCGGGCTCGGCCTCAGCTTCGGCGCCGCCGTCGCGGCCATCGTGGTCGGCGCGGGTCTCGGCTCGCTGCTGATGGCCGTGATGTCCCGGATGGGCGTACGGCTGGGGGTGCCCCAGCAGATCCAGGCGCGGGGTCCGCTCGGCTTCTTCGGCAACTTCCTGCCGGTGGCGTACATCAATGTGTTCGCCGGGGTCGGCTGGGCCGCCGTGACCGTGATCCTCGGCGGCAAGGCCATCGCCGAGCTGACCCATCTGCCCTTCTGGGTCTGCGGGTTGGCGCTCACCCTGGTCGAGCTGGTGGTGTCCATCTACGGCTACAACATGATCAATTTCCTGCAGCGGGTGCTGACCTACGTCCTCACCCCGCTGTTCGTGATGATCACGGTGGTGGCCCTGGTGCGGGGCGCGGGCACCTTCGACGCCGATCCGAAGGCGGCGGACTACGTCGGCTCCACCGGCGGCTGGATCACCTTCGGCGGCTGGTTCCTCTCCTTCCTCGTCGCCTGGGCGCCGTTCGCCTCGGACTACTCGCGCTATCTGCCCGACTCGCCACGCGTGGTCAAGCGCACCGCCTGGTACACCGGGCTCGGCAACTTCGTCACCATCTGCTGGCTCGGCATCCTCGGCGTGCTCCTCGGCTCCAACGCCACCAGCACCGACTCCATCACCGCCCTGCATCAGTTGACCGGGCCGTTCGCCGTCCCCGCCCTGATCGCGATCGGACTCTCGGCGCTCGCGCAGAACTTCCTCAACGTCTACGGCGGCGCGATCTCCGTCCAGACGCTGAAGGTGCCGGTCACCCGGACCCAGGCCGTCACCCTCATCTGTGCGCTGGCGTATGTGATCAGCCTGTGGGGGCACTCCGGGACCGAGGACAAGTTCTCGGTGTTCCTCAACCTCACCGCGTACTTCATCGCGCCGTTCGCCACCGTGCTGCTGCTCGACTACCACCTGGGCGGCCGCTCCGACCCCAGCCGGATCGCCGAGCTGTACGACCGCGGACGGGTGCTCTCCTGGGGCTTCGTCGCCTGGGTCGGCGGGGTGCTGGCCTCGGTGCCGTTCTGGCAGTCCGACCTCTACACCGGGGCGTTCGCCTCGGCGTATCCGCACGCGGGCGATCTGAGCATGTTCGTCGCGGCGGGCGCCTCGGCGGTGCTCTATCTGCTGACCTACCGGCTGCGGCCGCTGTGGACGCGGGACGCCGCCGCCACGGCCGAGCCGCGGCCGGAGAAGACGGCGGCGGTGGCGGGCTCCTGACGGGACGGGCGTCAATGAACTGGGGCGGGCGGTGTCGCGAACGGCGACACCGCCCGCCCTTCGGCGGTACCCCGCACCACCGGCCCCTCCCCGCTACCGCCTCCGGCGGGAGGGTGCGGGGCGCTCGGCGGGGGCGGGGTCGATACAGCGCGACTGGGCGTGTTCGTACACCATCGTGCTCTGCACATCCGCCACCTCACGGCGCTCGGTGAGGCGGTCGATGACGAACGCGTACAGCCCATTGGTGTCCGGCACTGCCACATGGATGAGGAAGTCATGGGCGCCGGAGGTGACGAACAGCCCGATGGTCTCCGGTAGCTGGGCGGCCCATTCCCGGAACCCCTCGATGACCGGCCGGGACGGCGGGCGGATCCGCACCGAGATCAGCGCCTGCACGGGGCGGCCGACCGCCTCCAGGTCGACGGCGGCGTGATAGCCGCTGATGATGCCGCGCTCCCGCAGCGCCCGGACCCGCTCCAGCGAGGTCGACGGCGAGACGCCCGTGCGCAGGGCCAGCTCGCGATTGGTCCGGCGTGCATCGTTCTGCAGCTCCCGCAGAAGAGCACGGTCGAGTGCATCAAGTTCCACGAAAGCGCTCCCTTGCCTGAGGAAATTCGGCGAGCCGTGCTCCGGCTCGGATGGATGGGTACCGTCCACCACATTAGCCATCGACAAGGAGTAGCGCTCGTGTCCGTTCCCCAGCTGTCCGACGAGGATGTACGCACCGATCAGTCCACCCGGCAGGCGAAGCTGAAGTGGGTGATCGTCGTGGACGAGGAGCTGCCCGCGGGCCGGGCGGTGAACGCGGCCGCCTGCATGGCCGCCGCCGTCGGCCGGGCGATGCCGGAGCTGCTGGGGCCGGACGGCAGGGACGGCTCCGGCGCCGGCCACCCGGGGCTGCCGTGGGCCGGCTGCTCGATCCTGGCCGCCGGCCCGGCGGCGCTGCGCGAGCTGCGGGCCAAGGCCGCCGAGAAGGACGATCTGTTCCTCGTCGACATGCCCGGGCAGGCCCAGACCTCACGGGTCTACGACGAGTACCTCGACAGCCTGGCCGGCACCAAGACCGAGGATCTCGACTACCTCGCGGTCAGCCTCGTCGGCCCGCGGAACAAGGTGAGCAGGCTCATCGGGAAGCTCCCGCTGCTGCGCTGACCTCCGCGCCGCCCGTCGCGGCCGGATCGCCCAGCGCGTAGGGGGCGAGGATGTCGGCGATGGCCCGGTTGCGCGGGGTGGCGACCCCCAGCTCGGCGCCGAGTTCCGCCACGGCCCCGCTGAGCCAGCTCAGTTCGAGGCGGTTGCCGTGCAGGAGGTCGTTGTGCATCGAGGACGTCATGGTGGCGGGCAGCGTGTCGCAGAAGGCGAGCCGGTCGTCGGCGAAACCGGGGTCGAGGTCCACCCCCTTGGCCCGGCCCACGGCGACCACCTCGTGCATCACGTCACGCAGCAGGTCCCGTGACCCCGGATTCCCGCGGACCATCCCGATCGGCTGCCGCACCGCCGACGTCGTCCCGGAAAGGCCCACCAGGAAGACGAACTTCTCCCAGATGGTGCGCTCGATGTCCCCGCTGATCTCCGCGTCGACACCGGCCGCGAGGCAGCGGTCGAGGAAGTGGCGGGCGCGCGGGGACTCCTCGCGGTCGTACTCCCCGAACACCAGCCGCTGCAGGGTGCCGTTGTGCACCACCACCCCCGGCTCCTCGATGAACGCCGAGATGTAGCCGACCCCGCCGAGGACGGATCCCGCGGGCAGGTGGTTCCGCAGCACCGTGTCCTTCTGGACCCCGTTCTGGAACGACACGACGGCGGCGCCGCTCTCGGCGAGAGGTGCCAGCTGCCGGGCGACGTCCTCGGTGTCCCACAGCTTCACCGCCACCATGACGAGGTCCGGGGCCTCGAGGTCGGAGACCGTCGGCACGACCGCCTCGGACGGCACCCGCAGATCCCCCAGCGGGCTGCGCACCGTCAGCCCCTTCTCCCGGATCGCCGCGAGATGGCGGCCCCGGGCCACGAAGGTGACCTCGTCCCCCGCGGCGGCGAGCCGCGCGCCGAAATATCCGCCGACGCCGCCCGCGCCGATGATCGCGATCCGCATGATGTCCCCTCGTCCTCAGCCACTTAGTAACCCTTCAGGCGGTTACTATATGCGCATGGATTCCTCGACGGAGCAGGTCCCGCGGCCGCGGGTCACCGCTCGGCTACGGGCACTGCGCTTCGACGCGGGCAGCCTCGCCCTGAACCTCGTCGCGTCCCTCGGGCGGCGCGGCAGCACCCCGATCGAGCGCCTCGGCACCCTCGACCGGCTGCGGGAGTGGTGCGACGGCGTCGGGCTGCGGCTCCACGACGAGGCCGTCACCGTGGAGCTCCTCACCGAGCTGCGGACGCTGCGCGAGGCGGCGTACGACGTGGTGGCGGCGGTCGTCCACGGCCGGGCCCCGGCCGCCGAGTCCGTGGCGCTGCTCAACGACCAGGCCCGCACCGCCCCGCCGCAGCCGCTGCTGAGGGCCACCGGTACCGGGGTCGAAGTGGACGGCGCCGATCGTCCGCTGACCGGGCGGGAGCTGCGGTCGGTCGTCGTCCGCGACCTCATCGCGGTGCTCGGGGACCCGGAGCGGCGCGGGGCGCTGCGGGCCTGCGACTCCTCGCTGTGCACCATGATCTACCTCGACCCCACACCGGGCAGAAGGCGCCGGTGGTGCTCCATGCGGCTGTGCGGCAACAGCGCCAAGGCCGCGAAGCACCGGCAGCGGCAGGCATCCGCCGCACCGACCGGGTCCTGACGCCCAGGCGCTTCGGCCGAGTCGGGCGCATCGGCCGGGTCCTGAAGCCCCGGCGCTCCCAGGGCCGCTGTTTCCGGTGGGCCGCCCGGGGCACCCGAGGTGGCCGGAGGGTTGCCGATGGCCGAAGAGAGCGACACCGACCCCGCACCGAAAGCACGACACCCGGGCCGGGCCTGCGGTTCCGGGGGAGCGGTGGCCGCCGTCGCGCTGACCGTGGCGACCGGGGCGATGGACGCGATCAGCTTTCTGGCCCTGGGTGGCGTCTTCACCAGCGTCATGACCGCCAACCTCTCCCTGCTCGGCATGTCCACCGCGTCCCTGGACGCGGCCCTCGCCCGGGACTCCGCGGTCGCCATGGGCGGATACATCCTGGGCGCGCTGGTCAGCGGCCGCATCGTCCGCGGCTCCCGGCCGGCCCTGCGGGCCCGGTGCGCGCTCACGGTGGAACTGCTCGCGCTCGGCGGGCTCTGGGCGGTGTGGGCGTCCGCCGACGGCCACCCCGCCGGTGGCCGGCAGCTCGGACTGCTGGCGGTGGCCGCGCTCGCCATGGGAGGCCAGAGCGGTCTGGTGCGCGCCGTCGGGCCGCCCGGCTTCTCCACCACCTATCTCACCGGCACCCTGACCGGGGTGCTGGTCGACGCGGTACGCAGCGGAACGGTGCGCCGGCTCAGCATCGCGCTGCTGGGCGGCCTGGTGGTGGGCGCCGCGGCCGGCGGGCTGCTGGTGGCCCACGCCGCGCGGGCCGCGCCCGCCCTGCCGACCGGGCTGGTCGGCCTCGTTCTGCTGGCGTCCCTGACCTCCCTGGCCCGGGATGCCCAGGGCCATCTCTGGCCCCATCCCGAGTAGCCCGCCCCAAGTCGGCCCGCGCCGGGGTGGGTTGACCGGTGATTCACTCTTCCAGCGGGGCGTCATCCGATGTCAGACTCGGCCCGTGACCGACTTTGACATGCTTGTGATCGGATCCGGGCCGGGTGGCCAGAAGGCTGCCATCGCAGCCGCGAAGCTCGGTCGCCGGGTAGCCGTCGTCGACCGTAAGGAGATGGTGGGCGGGGTCTCCCTGCATACCGGAACCGTTCCGTCCAAGACCCTGCGCGAGGCGGTGCTCTATCTCACCGGACTGACCCAGCGGGATCTCTACGGCCAGAGCTACCGGCTCAAGGAGGAGATCACCGTCGCCGACCTGACGGCCCGCACCCAGCATGTGGTCGGCCGTGAGGTGGACGTCGTCCGCAACCAGCTCTCCCGCAACCGGGTCGCGATGTTCTCCGGCACCGGGCGGTTCGTGGACGACCACACCGTGGCCGTCACGGACGCCACCGGCCAGGAGCAGCTGCTCACCGCCCGGCACATCGTGATCGCCACCGGCACCCGCCCGGCCCGTCCCGCGAGCGTGGAGTTCGACGAACGGACGATCATGGACTCCGACAGCGTCCTCAACATGGAGCGGGTGCCGCGCTCCATGGTCATCGTGGGCGCCGGGGTGATCGGCATCGAGTACGCCTCGATGTTCGCCGCCCTGGGCAGCAAGGTCACCGTGGTCGAGCAGCGCGAGGGGATGCTGGACTTCTGCGACGTCGAGATCGTCGAGGCGCTGAAGTACCGGCTGCGCGACCTGGCCGTCACCTTCCGCTTCGGCGAGACCGTGGCAGCCGTCGAGCGCCATCCGCGGGGCGCCCTGACCATCCTGGAGAGCGGTAAGAAGATCCCCGCCGACGCGGTGATGTACTCCGCGGGACGCCAGGGGCTCACCGACGCGCTGGACCTCGCCAAGGCCGGGCTCACCGCCGACCGGCGGGGCCGGATCTCGGTCGACGAGCACTACCGCACCGCCGTGCCGCACATCTACGCCGTCGGCGATGTCATCGGCTTCCCGGCTCTGGCCGCGACCTCCATGGAGCAGGGGCGGAGCGCGGCGTACCACGCGTGCGAGGAGCCGGTGAACCCGATCCACCACCTCCAGCCGATCGGGATCTACAGCATCCCCGAGATCAGCTTCATCGGCCGCACCGAGGACCAGCTCACGGACGAGAAGGTGCCCTTCGAGGTCGGGGTCTCGCGCTATCGCGAGCTGGCCCGGGGCCAGATCGTCGGCGACGCCCACGGCATGCTGAAACTGCTGGTCTCCCCGGAGGACCGGCGGCTGCTCGGGGTGCACTGCTTCGGTACCGGCGCCACCGAGCTGATCCACATCGGCCAGGCGGTGATGGGCTGCGGCGGCACCGTCGACTATCTGGTGGACGCGGTGTTCAACTATCCGACCTTCGCCGAGTCCTACAAGGTCGCCGCGCTCGACGCCACCAACAAGATGCGCGAGGTCGACCACCTGCGGGACTGACCCCCGGCCCCCGCCCTCCTCCGCACCCCACTCCCGAATATCCCTTTTGGGATACTGGGAGACAGATCGGGAGGAGGGCTGAGATGACTCGCGCAGTCGGTATTGACCTGGGTACGACGAACTCGGTCGTATCGGTCCTGGAGGGCGGCGAGCCGACCGTCATCACCAACACCGAGGGCACCCGGACCACCCCCTCGGTGGTGGCCTTCGCCAAGAACGGCGAGGTGCTGGTCGGGGAGGTCGCCAAGCGCCAGGCGGTGACGAACGTGGAGCGCACCGCGCGATCGGTCAAGCGCCACATGGGCGAGGACCGGTGGCGGTTCCCGGCCACCGGCGATGTGGACGGCAAGCGCTACACCGCGCAGGAGATCTCCGCGCGGGTGCTCCAGAAGCTCAAGCGCGACGGCGAGGCGTACCTCGGCGAGGACGTCACCGACGCCGTGATCACCGTCCCCGCGTACTTCAACGACTCCCAGCGCACCGCCACCAAGGAGGCGGGCGAGATCGCCGGGCTGAAGGTGCTGCGGATCATCAACGAGCCGACGGCCGCAGCCCTGGCGTACGGGCTGGACAAGGAGAACGACCAGACCATCCTCGTCTTCGACCTCGGCGGCGGCACCTTCGACGTCTCGCTGCTGGAGATCGGCGAGGGGGTGGTGGAGGTCAAGGCCACCAACGGCGACACCCACCTCGGCGGGGACGACTGGGACCAGCGGATCGTGGACCATCTGGTCTCCCGATTCAAGAACGGTTACGGCGTCGATCTGGCCCAGGACAAGATGGCGGTCCAGCGGCTGCGCGAGGCGTCCGAGAAGGCCAAGATCGAGCTCTCCGCGGCCAGCGAGACCACGATCAACCTGCCGTACATCACCGCGTCCGACCAGGGCCCGCTGCACCTGGACGAGAAGCTCACCCGCTCGCAGTTCCAGCAGCTGACCGAGGACCTCCTGGAGCGCTGCAAGGCCCCCTTCCACCAGGCGATCAAGGACGCCGGGATCAAGACGTCCGACATCGACCATGTGATCCTGGTCGGCGGCTCCACCCGGATGCCCGCCGTGACCGGCCTGGTCAAGGAGCTGACCGGCAAGGAGCCGCACAAGGGCGTCAACCCGGACGAGGTCGTGGCGATCGGCGCCTCCCTCCAGGCCGGTGTCCTCAAGGGCGAGGTCAAGGACGTGCTGCTGCTGGATGTCACCCCGCTGTCCCTCGGCATCGAGACCAAGGGCGGCATCATGACCAAGCTGATCGAGCGGAACACCACGATCCCGACCAAGCGCTCGGAGGTCTTCACCACGGCCGAGGACAACCAGCCGTCGGTGCAGATCCAGGTCTTCCAGGGCGAGCGCGAGATGGCCGCGTACAACAAGAAGCTCGGGATGTTCGAGCTGACCGGACTGCCGCCCGCGCCGCGCGGGGTGCCGCAGATCGAGGTGGCCTTCGACATCGACGCCAACGGCATCATGCATGTCTCCGCCAAGGACCTCGGCACCGGCCGGGAGCAGCGGATGACCGTCACCGGTGGCTCCGCGCTGCCGAAGGACGACATCGACCGCATGATGCGCGAGGCCGAGAGTTACGCGGAGGAGGACCACAGGCGCCGCGAGGCCGCCGAGACCCGCAACCAGGCCGAGTCGCTCGTCTACCAGACCGAGAGGCTGCTGCGGGACCAGGCCGACAAGGTGCCCGGGGACGTCCGGCAGGAGGCCGAGGCGGCGGTCGCGGATCTGAAGAGGGCGCTCGAGGGCGAGGACACCAACGCGATCCGCGAGGCCACCGAGCGCACCGCCGCCGTCGGGCAGAAGATCGGCACCGCGATCTACGCCCAGGCCCAGCCGTCCTCCCCGTCCGAGGGCGGCGGAGCGAGTGGCTCCGGCGCCCCTGGGGACGGCGGGAGCCAGGGCCACCCGTCCGAGGAGGACGTCGTGGACGCGGAGATCGTCGACGACGAGAAGCCCAAGGACGGCACCGGCTGACCCGTCACCGCTTCCTGGCCGGCTCGCCCCGCGGCGCCGAGACCTCCACGAGTTCCGCCTGCCCCTTGGCGGTGAGGCGCAGGATGGGAATCGCCTTGTTGCGCGGATTGCCGTCGTTCTCGAACGAGATGAACCCGCTCGCCCCCGGCACCTGCTGACGCGTGTTCATATGGTGGAACATCCGCGCCACCGATTCCCCGGTCACCTTGCCCAGCGCCGCCATCTGGATGCCCTGGGCGGCGGTGAGCACCGCGTCATGCGCCATGATGGCCTGGCCGTCCTGGCGCTGGTCGTCGGGGAACCACTCGTCCAGCGACCCGCCCGGCTGGAAGTGGCGGGACGAGGGACCGGAGACGGAGTGGGAGTCCTCTTTCCACATATCGGGGTGCGCCAGACCCGTGTAGAGAACCCGCACCTTGTTCTCGGCGGCGTGGGCGAGGTCCTCGGCGGTGAGGTTGGAGGTGTCGTCACCGGTGATCACCATGAACTGCCGCTCCTGACAGGGCCGGTTGGCGATCGCGTCCAGGAACCGGGTGAGGTGCTTGCCGCGGCCCGCGAAGAAGACCGCCTGCGGCTTCTGGTCGCACAGCTGCCCCGGCATGATGCCCAGCTCGTTCTGCCAGGTGCCGGGCACCGAGGAGTCATAGGGCATCCGGTCCGCCACCAGCCGGTGGCCCTTCATGTCCTGGAAGACCTTGGTGAAGGCGTCACCCAGCGTCTTGGCGTAGTCATTTTCCGCCGAGTCGTCCTGGACCACCACCGCCGTCCTGACCTTTTCCTTCTTCAGATAGGCGGCGGCGGCGTACGCCTCGTCCACATTGGTCGGGGAAACCCGGACGAATCCCTTGATGCCCTGGAAGTTGGTGGCCGTCATGGTGCTGGCGACCAGGGCGAGACCGTTCTTGGACAGCTTCCTCAGCGCGTCGAGATTCTGAGTGTCGCTGGGGCCGAGCCCGGTGACCGCTACCAGCTTGTCGCCTGAGGTCTTCCGGTCGATCAGCTCGTCGACGGTGTGTTCCCAGTGGGCCGCGCTGCTGCCCATATTGGCGATCAGCAGCTTGATCTTGGGGGAGGAGGAGAGGTCTCCGCGGTTGTGCCGGACCTGTGCCAGATACGCCCCCTCCAACTCGTGCCGGACCGACTCCTCGGAGTTGCTGTCGTCGTGAGTCAGCGTGAAGGAGGTCATATAGGCGACGCTGACGTACTGCTCCTTGCCGGCGTTCCTCTCCACCTGGTCGTTCTCCTCCTTGATCTTCTCCTCCACGCGCTTCAGATGTCCGGCGAAAACGTACGAGCCGTCGGTGACGCCCACGCACTCGCGGTCGTCGCCCATCTTGACGACGCCGTCGCCGCACCGCGCCCGCTTCTCCTCGAACCAGTTCACGGTGAGCGGGACCGCCACCGCGAGCACGGCGACGACGATCACGCCGATCACCACTCGGCGCACGATGTGCAGCGGCCATTCCAGTCTCGGCACCGGTCTCACCCCTCGCCCGCGCGCGTCAGCGGATGGCGCCAGTGGCGGTACCGCTCCGCCTCGTTGAACAGGGCCACGATGTCGTTCCTCCGCAGTCGTGAGAGCTGGTTGAAACCGTCGGCGATCATGTCGTTCAGCCGCATCCCGGGGTCGGCGAGCGGATCGCTCCACACCCAGCGCACCGTGATCAGCTCCCGGATCACCGAGGCGGTGGTGACCGCCTCCGGGGGCTCGTCCGGGGCGAGGTCGGCGAGCAGCTCCAGCGGTCCGCCGGCCTGGCCCAGCCGGTTGGGGGCGGCCGTGATGGTGTTGAACTCAGCTATCCACTGCGCCGCGGGCACTGCCGGGAAGCGCTCCACCAGATACCCGGTCACCTCGTCGATCCGCTCCGCCGCCAGCCGGTGGTACATCTCCTGGACCGGGCGGCCCTCGGACCTGAAGTGCTCGGCCAGCAGTTCGTGCACCGCGTCCCAGTCGTCCGGACGCCCGGCCAGCCGCCACAGCAACAGCCGCCGCAGCCAGGGGTGGAGGGCCGGGGTCATCGTGCCCGGGCTGTCCAGCAGCCAGCGGGCGCGGACCTCGCCGAACAGCGAGTCGCCCGAGCCCAGCAGCCGGGTGCCGATGGACAGGTCGCGCGCCGCGGCGCACTCCTCCAGCGCCGCCCGCCGCGCGGGGTCGAAACCGCGCAGCAGATGGTCCAGCGCGGCCTCCGCCAGCGTCCGGGTGTCCTCGCCCTCCCGCGGCGTACGGTCCGGCAGGGTGCGCAGCCAGCGGTCCTGCTCGGCACCGTCCTCGACGGGCACGGACGAGTGCCGGAGCAGCTCCAGGACCAGGCTGACCGCCCGGGGGAGCCCCGCGGTCAGCCGGTGGACGAAGGGCGCGAGCCGGGTGAACGGCGCGAGGTCGGGGTGGTGGCGCAGCTCCAGCTCGATCCGGATGCGCACCTCGTCCAGATTGAGGTCGCGCAGCCGCAGCGGATACCACCAGGTGTCATCGCTGTCCCGGCCCGGCCGGTGCTCGCTCCAGTCCGCCAGGGAGGCCCGGTCCGGGCCGCGCAGCCGCCACGGCCACTGATCGCCGGTGGCCGGGCCCCAGCGGGGCAGCCACCGGTTGGAGCTCGCCACGACGGTGAGCGGATCGCAGTCGGCGCCCGCCACCACGGCGTCGTCATGGCGGGCCCGGATCAGCAGATCGAGGAAGCGACGGCCGTACTCGGTATGGGAGTTGTCGAGCAGCAGCAGATACGAGCGGGGCATGAACGAGTGGCGGACATTGCCGCGCATGTCCTCGAGCAGGGCCGAGAACAGCACCCGGTCCAGCCGCTCCTGATCGTCCTCGTCCCCGTCGTGGCGCCACAGGTTGAGCTCGACCAGCGCCTCCCACGGATCCCGGCTCTGCAGCAGCGGATGGCCGCCGTACCAGGCCGCGCTGCTGGTGAACTTGCGGCCCGGCAGCCGCCTCCGGCCGCGCCGCAGCGCGTCCCGCAGCAGCGCGAGCGCCGCCGTGGAGGCGCCGTCGGGAGCGCCCACGGCGCCTCCGGCCACCTCGAAGAAGGCGGCGAGATAGTCGCCGTAGCGCGCCTCCGCCTGCTCCTGGAACGCGTCCAGCTCCCGCCGGATGTTGCGCCGCCCCTCCGCCAGGCTCGTCATCCGCAGCTGATGGTCCGAGGCGAGCAGACCGAGCGTCAGCCGCGGGAAGTGCGAGCGGCGGTAGCGCGGCAGCTTGCGCTCCAGCTGGCGCGCGAGCAGCGCCAGGGCGTACCGCGGCAGCAGGGACTGCTCACCGCCGAGATTGACATACGCGAACGGCGTCTCGGGGCCCAACTGCTCCATCAGCGCGCCATGAGCGTCGCTGGCCCCACTGCCGCGCGGCCCCAACAGCATGATCACCGGCCGCTCGGCCGTGGGTTCCAGCCTGAGACACTCCCCGACCAGGCTGATGATCCCGCTGCGGCCTCTTAAGCCCACACCCATTCCGGATTCCGCCACGTGCCCCCGTCCCCCCGTTCAGGCCCCCCGTCGGCAACTAGGGGTCCTTTACCCACATTCACCCCTTCGATAGCGGGCCTTTCCCCAACGTACTCCGACTACGGGCGGCGCCGACATCCCTTTCCCCGCGTTGGGTTCGACCGGGCGCCAGGCGCCGCCCCCTGCTCAGCGCCCCCTGCCCAGCGCCCCCGGCTCAGCGGCGGAAGATCTCCAGCCGGGTGGGCGCGGGCCGCCCCGGCGCGGGCAGGCCGAGGCCGCGGCGCCCCGGGGTGATCGACCCCAGCACGCTGGCATGGCGGGCGCCGGTGCAGCTCGGCACCGTACCGGCCAGCCCATGGGCGGTCAGGAAGGCGAGGACGGCGAAGGCGTACGCCTCCTTGGCCGCCGCCGGAAGGCCGAGGTCATCGGAGGTCCGCAGCGCGATGGGACCCAGCTCCCGGCGCAGCGCCCCCATCAGGGTGGGGTTGCGGGTGCCGCCGCCCGAGGCGATCACCTCGGTGGCATGCACCGACCGCACCGCGTCGGCCACCGTCCGGGCCGTCAGCTCGGTGACGGTGGCGACCACGTCATCGTCCGGCACCGGGCCCGTGGCGGCCAGGGCCGCCCGCAGATAGGGCGCGTGGAACAGCTCCTTGCCGGTGGTCTTCGGCGCGGGCAGCGCATAGTACGGCTCGGCGAGCAGCCGCTCCAGCAGCGGCTCGTGGACGGTGCCGCGCGCCGCCATGGCGCCGTCCGCGTCATGGTCCAGCCGGCCGCCCGTCAGATCGCCGACCGCCGCGTCGATGAGCGCGTTCGCCGGGCCGGTGTCGAAGGCCACCGGATCGCCGGCGCCGGCGACCGCCGTGATGTTGGCGATCCCGCCCAGGTTCAGGGCGGCACACACACCGGGCCGCCCGCGCAGCCACAGGGCGTCCACCAGGCTGACCAGGGGAGCGCCCTGGCCGCCCGCGGCCACATCGCGGGTGCGCAGATCGGAGACCACCGGGCAGCCGGTGGCCTCGGCGATCCAGGCGGGCCGGCCGAGCTGGAGCGTCCCGTGCACCCGCCCGCCCTCGGCCCAGTGGTACACCGTCTGGCCGTGGGAGCCGATGAGGTCCGTACGCCCCTCGCACAGCTCCCGGTCGGCGCGGACGGCGAGCGCGGCGAACGCCTGGCCGATCCGGGTGTCGAGCGCGCACACGTCCCGCATGGTGGTGGCCGCCGGGGGCAGCGCGGCGCTCAGCGCCGACCGCAGCGCCTCCGGATACGCCGCGCTGACCAGCCCCAGGGGCGCCAGCACCACGGTGTCTCCGTCGAGCACCAGATCGGCTGCCGCGGCGTCCACCGCGTCATGGGACGTGCCCGACATCAGACCGATCACCCGCATGATGTCTCCTCCTCCCGCTCGGCCGCCGTCGTGGCCCGCGCCGCGTCGGGCAGCGCGCCGCGGTGGTTCTCCCCGCGCAGGGTGAACAGGGCGACCACGCTGACGGCGCAGGTCACCGCCACGTAGTAGGCCGGGATGTCGACCTCGCCGGTGTGCTTGATCACCTCGGTGATGATGAGCCCCGCGCATCCGGAGAACACGGCGTTGGACAGCGCGTACGCCAGTCCCAGACCCGTGTAGCGGACCCGGGTCGGGAACATCTCGGCGAGCATGGCCGGACCGGGCCCCGCCATCAGGCCCACCACCACGCCCGCCACGAAGACCGCCGCCCCTTGACCCCATGCCGAAATGCCCGGCTCCTGCAGGACATTGAGCAGCGGGAAGGCCAGCACCACCACCAGCGCGGCCCCGGTCAGCATCACCGGCCGCCGCCCGATCCGGTCGCTGAGCAGCCCCGCCGGGAGGATGGAGAGCGCGAAACCCGCGTTGGCCACCACGGTGGCGACCAGCGCCTGCTGGAAGGTGGCGTTCAAGGTGGCCTGGAGATACGAGGGCATGACGACCAGGAAGGTGTAACCGGCCGCCGCCCAGCCCATGATGCGCGCGGCCCCCATGACGATGGCCCCGGCCACCTCACGCGGGTCCGCCACCCGCTCCGGCCCGGCGGCTGATGCTGTGCTGGTGTCCCCGTCCGCCGCCACGCGGAAGAACGGGGTCTCCTCCAGCCTCAGCCGCAGCCACAGGGCGACCAGCCCGATCGGCAGGGTCAGCAGGAACGGCAGCCGCCACCCCCAGTCGCCCAGCGAAGCCTCGCTCATCACGGTGGCCAGCACCGCCGCCACCCCGGCCCCGGCCAGCAGCCCCAGCGCCACGGTGAACGACTGCCACGCCCCGTACAGCCCGCGCCGGCCCGGCGGAGCGAACTCCGTCATGATCGCCACCGCACCGCCGAACTCCCCGCCCGCGGACAGACCTTGGACGATCCGCAAAAGGGTGAGCAGCCAGGGCGCGGCCGCGCCCAGCGTGTCGTACGTGGGCAGCGCTCCGATGAGCGTCGTGGCGCCGGTCATCAGCAGCAGCACCAGGATCAGCGTGGGCCGGCGCCCGATCCGGTCGCCGACCCGGCCGAAGACGGCGGCGCCGATGGGGCGGAAGAAGAAGGCGATCCCGAAGGAGGCGTAGGTCTTGACCAGGCCCTCGAGCTCGCTGCCGCCGTCGGGGGTGAAGAAGTTCGCGGCGATGATCGTCGCGAAGAAGCCGTAGACACCGAACTCGTACCACTCGATGAAGTTGCCGACCGAACCGGCCACCAGCGCACGGCGCGGGGCCCGCCCGGCAAGGCGCTCGCTGGGATCCGTTGGGGACGTCGTCACATCCGGGCCCTTTCAGCCGTCACCGCCAGGGGGATGTGATGTCCGTACCCGTCAGGGAGCGCGGTTACCGGTGCGAGTGGGGCCCCAGCGGCGCTCGAGGTCTGAGCAGCTCCCGTACGCCCCGATGTGCTGGTCGGCCGTGTCAGCCGCGCAGCACCGCGTTGCACTCCCGCTGGAGCGCGATGTCCTGCCACATCGGGTGCTGGGGCGCCGCGTTGGAGCACACCACCGCGCCCCACGCGCCCACCCGCGCCGACTCCTCGACGGCGCGGCGGCAGAACGCGGCCCCCACCGGGCCCTCCTCGAAGGTCCCGTGCAGCGGGGTGTAGCCGATCCAGCCCTCGCCGAAGACCAGCGGGACCCCGCTTCCGGCGGCCCAGTCCGCGGCCGCCTCGATCCAGGTGACCAGCCGCTGGTCCATCGCCAGCCGGTGCACGGCGTAGCGGTCGTACAGCCAGGCGTCCCAGCGCCCGGGGTCGCACCAGTCGTGGACGTAGATCTCCCGGGGACCGACCGTGGTGGCCTCCAGCCGCCAGCGATCGCCGGGCGGAGGAGCCCAGTCGGCCAGATCGGGGGCGCCGGGGCGCAGCAGCTCCCGGCGGACCGCCTCCTGGGGGAAGGGGCGGGCCCGGTCGCGGATGGCGAAGGTGGTCAGCAGCTCGTCCAGCACCCCGTAGACATAGGGGTGGAAGACCGCCACATCCACCTCGCGGGGGACCCCGCGCAGCGAACCGACCGGCACCTTGGCGTAGTTGACCGTGACCGGCCGGTTGGGGTGGCGCTCCTTGAACCGGGCGATCCCCCGCTCCAGCCGCGGCCGCAGGGCGACGACCTTGTCCTGGCCCTCCAGCCCTTCGGTGAGCCGGCTGCCCTGGACCTCGTTGTGCAGCTCGGTGAAGGCGATCCGGTCGTCCAGACCGTGGATCACCAGGAAGTCGATCAGATCGGCCAGCGCGTCCGCGAGCGCCTCGGCGCGCCGCTCGGGATCGACGGCCATCAGCGCGTCGAACCAGGCGCGGTCCTCGCCGAACGACGGGCTCTGCTGGTACTCCCAACTGGAGAGGATGACGAAGCAGTCATGGCGCAGGGCCGCCTCGAACAGCTCGCGCAGCCACGCCCGTCCGTCGATCTCGCCCCCGCCGCCCAGGTCGTACCAGCGCATCCGCTGCCCGTACGCGCCGCCCAGTGCCGACGGCCGCAGCTTGGTCGTGTCCAGCCGGGAGCCGAAGAGCAGGAACGGCATGGCGCAGATGCGCACCGTGTTGTAGCCGCGCGTCACGGCCTCCTCGAAGGCGCGGTCGAGATCGGCGAACGGCTCATCCGGGCCGGTGCGGGTGTACCAGCTGAAGTCCCACAGCGAGATGGTCAGTTTGTCGGGCAGATGCGGCGACAGCGTCACAGGGGGCTCCCCGCGGTCGGCGGCTCGGCGGTGACAAAGACGAGAGATCGGTTCATCGTCCGGGGGTGCCAACGGGCTGTCAAGATGTATTCATAAATAATGGCCGGCGCTGATCCGGGAGTCCGGGGTGCGGCCGGGCCCGCCCGGCGCTGGGCGTGACTCCCCTCCGCGCGACCCGTACGGCGGTCGCGCCGACTGTGTGGGGGCGGTCCCTCAGGCGATCCAGCCGTAGCCGGGCCGTGGCCTGCGCGAGGCCGGGGGCGCGCCCACGCTCTCCAGGTCGTGCTCGGCGGCCCGCACCAGCTGCTGCCCCAGATCGCTGAGCGCCCGCCCGGCCGCGAGCTCATCGCCGATCACGGGCACGTCCTCGTCGTCCGGGTTGCACCGGGCCAGTCCCCGGCCGGTGAGCGCCGTGGACCCGGTGTCCAGCTCCACCCGCGCCCTGGTCCGCCCCTCGTCCTCGGAGAGGTAGAGATGGACCTTCCACTCCACTGTGTGCGACATGATCTGCTCCTCACCTTCCGGCGGCCGCCTCTGGCGCCAGAGGCGGCCGGGCCCCGCGGCGGCGGCCGGAACCCGCTCAGCGGCGGTTCCTGCCGGACCACGCGGGTTCCACCACCTTCCACTCTGCCTCCCATCGTGCGTACCGCCGGCGGTCCAGGGCCCGCCGGACCCGGGCCCGCCCCGTGAACGTGAGCGCGGCCACCGTCGCCGCGGTGATACAGCCCGTGAACCAGCCCATGGTCCGCGCGGTCGAGGGGGAGGAGGGCGGCTGCGCCAGGGCGCCCTCGCGGTTCACCCAGACCCGTACCTCGTCCCCCGAGCCGCCGTCGCCCGCCACCGTGGCGGTGCCCGTACGGCGCTCACCGTCGTCGGCGACCCAGCGCACCCGCGCCTGCCGTGGCTCCCGCACATCGCTGTGGGCCGGGCCGGGTGTGGCATCGGCGAGCCGTGCGGTGATCTGGTGCCGGGCCGAGGTCTCGGCGGCCACGACGCGCATCTGGGAGGCGTGTGCCGCGTACCCCGCGCTGATCGCGGCGGCCGGCAGCCCGACCACGAGGATCAGCACGAACAGCACCGTGCACCAGGTCTGGATCCGGTCCGTCCGGCGGCGCAGCGGGTTGGGCCCCCTGGCCGGACGCTTGAGCAGGGGCGGACGCGGCCCGAATACGCGTCGCGGTCCGTGGGTGTTCATGGTCTGGCCTCCAGCGAGTGCTGACGTCGGCGCGCGGTCGCGCGAGCGTCGGGGTCAGGTGCGCGGGGCGGGCTGATAGGCACCGGGCACCATCCGCGCGCTGATCGCCGTGCGGTTGTAGGCGTTGATCACGACGGCGGCCCAGATCACGGCCGCCACCTGCGGTTCGTCGAAGACCTCGCGGACGGCCGCGTAGACCTCGTCCGGCACGTGGCCGTCCTGGATCGAGGTCACCGCCTCGGTCAGCGCGAGCGCGGCCCGCTCCCGCTCGGTGAAGAACGGGGTCTCCCGCCAGGCGGCGAGGGTGTGGATCCGCTGCTCGGTCTCGCCCTGGGCGCGGGCGTCCTTGGTGTGCATGTCCAGGCAGAAGGCGCAGCCGTTGAGCTGCGAGGCACGGATCCTGACCAGCTCCAGCAGCTCGGGCTCGACCCCCGCCGCCCGGGCGGCCCGCACCGCCGCCCGGTGCAGCTCGCCCATCGCGGCGGACACCTCGGGGGCGAGGCCCTTCAGGTCCAGCCGGGCGGTGGTGCGGGCCGGGGTGGTCGTCGTCATCGGTGAACTCCGTTCGTCGCGATCACGGGATCGGGGCAATCAGGGGATCGGGGCAGTCAGGGGATCGGGGCAGTCAGGGGGTCGGGGCAGTCAGGGGGTCGGGAACGCCGTCGAGCCAGGTCTGCCAGGAGGCGGCGCGCAGCGCCGGGCCCGCCCGCAGCGGGCGGCCCAGCCACGCGGTCACCGGGCGGATCCCGTGCACCGCGTTGACCAGCCACACCTCACGGCCGTCCAGCTCCTGCACGGTGCGGCGGCGGTGCTCGGTGCGGACGCCCAGCTCGGCCGCCCGGTCCTGGATCAGGGCCGAGGTCACACCCGCCAGCAGCGGAAGCTCCGGGGGCGGCAGGCACAGCACGTCGTCCTCCCACCACAGGACGCTCGCCGCCGTGCCCTCCAGCACCAGCCCGGAGGGGGTGGTGAGCAGCAGCTCCTGTGCGCCGCGGGCGGCCGCCCGCTCCCGCAGATGCGCCAGGAGGGAGAGGTCGGGGCCGGTGCGGCGGGGATGCGACCGCGGGTCGAACTCCTCGGTCAGGCACACGGTCACATTGACCGTCCGCGGCGGCGCGGGCCGGACCCGCAGGAACAGCCGGGCCGGTTCCGGACCGGCCAGCTCGACCCGTGGGAACCAGCGCTCGGTGCGGGGCAGGGCGGCGACCGCGTCGCGCCAGAAGCTCTCGATCCGGGCGGGGGAGTCGCCGCTCGCCTCGACGCACGCGGCGACGAACCGGCGGCGGTGGCGGTCGAGACCGCGCACCCGCCCGTCGTCGACCAGCCAGGAGTCGGCGGCCAGCAGCGCGCTGTCCGGCACCGCCCGGGAGGGCATCAGCCCGCCGTCCTCGCGCCACATCAGCGTCCACTGCTTCTGGTCCGAGGCGTCGGCGTGACCGATGTTCTGTGTGGCGACCATGTCCGCTTCCACGTCTCCGTCCCGATGCGCTCGATGTCCCGATGTCCGATGCCGTGCTGCCCCGATGTCTTACGTCCGCGTTCCGCTGTTCCGCTGTTCCGTTGTCCGGCCGGATTCCTAGCCGCGCTCGCTGGATTGCCGGTCAATAGCCGCGCGCCGGGCCACCACGGGGGCCGTAGGGGGCGCGTTCCAGCCACTCCCCGCAGCGGGGGACCACCGGGGACAGGGCGGCCGCCGCGCGCTGGGTCGCCCGCTTCCACGGCCGGGGCCGCAGATGGTCCAGGGCCGCTCCGGCGGCCTCGCTGTTGTAGAGGGCCGCGCTCCGGCGGGCGGAGGCGTACCCGGCCACCGTTGCGGGTCCCCGCGATGGCTCGGAGCATGCCGCCGACACCGCCTCCGCCGCCGCGACGGCGTCCGCGATCCCGCTGTTCATCCCGCGGGCCCCGAAGGGCGGGAACAGATGCGCCGCCTCGCCCGCCAGCAGCACCCGGCCGGACGGGTCCGCGAACGACGCGGCGACCTTGCGCAGGAAGTGGTACCGCGACACCCACAGCACCCGGTGGGCGCAGTCCTCGCCCACCAGCCGGGGCAGCCAGCGGCGCGCCGCCTTCTCGGTGCCGAAGGACTCCGGGGGATCGTCCGCGCAGCACTGCAGATCGATCTGGAAGCCCCCGGTGAACGGCACCCGCAGCACGGTGCGGCCGCCGGTGCCCGGGTGCTCGTAGTGGAAGACCCGCTCGACCGGCAGGTCCCCGCCGGGCGGATCCGCCACGTCCACGACCACGTGGTAGCCATCGGACCGGGTGCCCTCCAGCGGGATGCCCAGCGCCGTGCGCACCCCCGAACGGGCCCCGTCGGCGGCGATGACATGGCCGGCCGTCCAGCTCGCGCCGGCCCTGTCGGTCACCGTCACCTCGTCGCCCTCCGCGCGCACCTCGTTCACCTCGGCGTCGAAGCGGAACTCCACGCCGGCCTCCGCACACGCCTCGTGGAGGAACCGCTCGGTGTCCACCTGACGCAGGCTGGTGAACGCGGGCAGGGCCGCGGCCCCGTCCCCGGAGGCCCGCGGAAAGGTCTGCGCGAACACCTCGCGGCCGCGGTAGAGGGTGCGCCGGGTGCGCCAGGTGGTTCCGTACGCCGCGATCCGCGCGCCCAGCCCCGGGCGGGCCCGCTCCAGCAGCCGCAGCGACCGCCGGTGGACGAACAGCGCGCGGCTCCCCGGCCGCACCCGGTCCCGCGCCCCGGCCTCCAGCACCAGGACCGGCAGCCCGGCGGCGCGCAGGGCGAGCGCCGCCGTCATCCCGACCGGCCCGGCGCCCACCACCAGAACCGGGCCGCCGTCCTTACCCGCCGCCATGTCAGCCACCGACCGGTGCGGTGGACAGGGTGGGCAGCTCACCCGCGGCGAGCTGCCGGGCGATCTCCAGCCGCTTGATCTTCCAGGTGGCGGTGCGCGGCAGATCCTCGAAGCGGCACTGCACCGGCTCGGCCAGCGCCGGGAGATCCTCGGTCGCCCGCCGCCAGCTGTCGGGGTCCAGCGGCTGGTTCCCCCGGGTGCACACCACCGGTACCGGCTCGCGCCCCGGGCCGTGGACGATGATCACTTCCCGCAGGTCGGCGAACCGCGACAGCAGCTCGTCCTCCACCTCCAGCGTGCTGTCCACGGTGGAGATCTGGTCCACCTCGCGGTCCAGCAGATACAGCGCGCCCCACCGGTCGCGGTAACCCATGTCGCCCATCCGCCACCAGCCCCGGTCCACCTGCCGGGCGTAACTCTCCGGCGCGCCGAGATAGGTGAGGATCCGGCCGCGGGTGCGGGCCTCGATGGCCCCCGTCGCACCCGGCGGGCACGTGCGGCCCCGCTCGTCCACCACCCGGATCCGGGTGAACCCCGGGATGCCGGTGCCCACCCGCCGGGCCGCCACCCGGTCCGCGCCCCGCCGGGTGTACCAGCCGAAGGCGATGGGCCCGGTCTCGCTCTGCCCGTACAACTGCATCAGCCGGGGGTCGCGGCGCCGGGACGCGGCGAGCAGCCGCCGCACCGTCCGGGGGTGAATGGCGTCGAACGTGGAGCCGTACGCCCGGACGTTGGACAGCGGGCCGTTCGGCGCGTCGGCCAGGTCCTCCCACAGCACATAGGTGTTGGGATGCGTCTCCACGATGCCGGGGCGGTGCGCCGCCAGCAGCGGGCCGGCGTGGGCCGGGTCGGGGTCGACGAGCAGCAGCAGCGGGCTGCCGAAGTGCAGCAGTACGCCCAGCAGATGGTAGAAGCGGGAGTGGACGAACGACATGTGCAGCGCGGCCGCCTCCCCGCGGGTGGCCCGGCCGAGCGCCTGCTGGGGCACCAGCCGGTTCCACATGGTGTGCGGGCAGTGCACGGCCAGCTTCGGTAGGCCGGTGGTCCCCGAGCTGTGGGTGATCAGCGAGGGCTCCCGGGGGTGGAGCCGGATGGCCGGGCGGCGCGGCACCCCGGCGAGGGCGGCCAGCGCGATGGTGTTCCCGGGCCCCTCGTCCACCGTCAGCACGCCCCTGGCCAGGGTGGTGTCCACCGTGCTCAGCGTGGACGTGAGCGTCGCCCGGTCGGTGATCAGCCAGGGGGCGTGCAGCCGGTCCAGCAGCACCGCGGCCACCTGCCCGTCCAGTGAGGGCGACAGCAGCGCCGGGACGGCGCCGATCCGGGAGACGGCACAGGTCAGCAGCACGATGTCGACGTTGTCGCCCTTGAGGATCGCCACATGCTCACTCGGGCGGACCCCCGCCGACCACAGCCGGGCGGCCAGGTCGTCGATCAGATCGGCCAGTTCGGTGTAGCAGAGGTCGGTACCGGCGTCGGGGGCGACGTCCAGTGGCCGGTCCAGGGTCACCCTGACCCTGCCGTGCCGGGCCGCAGCCTCCTGGAACATCAGCCCCAGATAGAACCCGCGCTCGGGGAGAAGCCGCTGCAACATATCGAGGTCCTCATCGTTCGAAGTCGGTCAGGGGGCCGCGCGCTCGGGCGCGGCCGGCAAGCCGGTTTGACCCGTCACCAGCGGCCGGTGCGGACGACATGGCGCCGCAGCTTTCCCGTCGGGGTGCGCGGCAGCGAGGCCACCAGGCGCACGGTGCGCGGCGCCTTGTAGGCGGCGAGACGCCGCCGGGCCAGCGCGATCAGATCGGCCGTCAGCATCTCCTGGTCCACCGCCGGGCCGCCCGGGTCGCCCGAGCCGTCCGGGTGGGCCGCCCGGCCACCCGGGTGCGCCGCCGGTACGACATAGGCGCGCAGCCGGGTCGCGCCCCGCTCGTCGGGGACGGCCGCCACCGCCACCTCCCGCACCGACGGGTGCTGCCGCAGCACCTCCTCGACCTCCAGCGGCGACACGGTGATCCCACCGACCATCTCCAGGTCGTCCACCCGGCCCAGATGGCGATAGGTCCCGTCGCGCTCGCGCCGGGCCCGGTCCCGGGTGGCGAGCCAACCGCCGTCCTCCGGGCGGCCGGTGACCACCGTCGGGCCCCGCACCCACAGCTCGCCCTCGGCCGAGCCGTCCGCGCCGTCCGCCACCACCGCGCCCCCGCCGTCCCGCAGCTCCAGCTCGAAGTGGGGCACCGGACGGCCGAGGGTGCCGGGGACGTTGTCCCACACCGTGTTGGCGCAGAAGGCGTGGCCCGCCTCGGTGGAGCCGATCTGCTCCAGCACCGGTGCGCCGAGCAGCTCACCGACTCGCTCGCCGAGGGCGGGCGGCAGCCCCTCGCCGGCGCTGACCGCGGCGCGGACGGTGGCGAAGCAGGCCGTGTGGCCGGTGCCGCGCTCGTCCACCAGGGCGGCGTACGAGGACGGCACCGAGTACAGCAGGGTCACCCGGTGCCGGGCCACGAGGTCGTCGATGAGGGCAGGGCCGGGGCGGTCCGCGGTGAGCACCGCGGCCGACCCCGAGAAGAGGGGGAAGGCGAAGGCGTTCCCGAAGCCGTAGGCGTAGAACAGTTTGGACACCGAGAACGACACGTCCGCCGGGCCGACGTCCAGCACCTCCTGCCCGACCAGGTCGTGATAGGCGGCCACATCGCCATGGCTGTGGACTACCGCCTTGGGGCGGCCGGTGGTCCCGGAGGTGTACTGGACGTACAGCGGGGTGGCGGCCGTCACCGGCTCGGCCGCCGGGGCCGGGGCCGCCGAGCCCAGCGTGGCGGGCGGGCCGGTCAGGGCCGACAACTGGTCGGCGCCCAGCCAGGGGACGCCGTCGAAGTGGTCCTGGAGATCGGGGCCGGAGACGGC
The DNA here is from genome assembly GCF_055597465.1 of Streptomyces yongxingensis. Taxonomy (NCBI): domain Bacteria; kingdom Bacillati; phylum Actinomycetota; class Actinomycetes; order Kitasatosporales; family Streptomycetaceae; genus Streptomyces; species Streptomyces yongxingensis. The sequence goes on along the minus strand of NZ_CM145717.1, from coordinate 1,550,017 downwards.
CAGCGCGGCGCGCGAGTCCTCGGCCATGTAGCGGTGGTCGTCCGCGGTGAGCGCGGGGTTGACCAGCACCGCCACGGCGCCCAGCCGGGCGGCGGCCAGAAACGTGGTCACCCACATGATGCCGTCGGGCAGAGCCAGCAGCACCCGGTCACCGGCCGCCACCCCCCGGCCCGCCAGCACGGTGGCCGCGCGCTCGGCGCGGTCGTGGACCTCGCCGTGGGTCCAGACCCGGTGGCCCTCGAGGAAGGCGGTCCGGACGGACCAGCCGCGGCGGTCCGCGAGCGCCGCGAGATGCGCGGCCACATTGGCCGCGACCGTGGGCCCGGCGGGCAGGGGCGGGGCGGACACCGACACGGCCGTCACCGGCCGAGCTCCTTCGCCGCGGGAGCGGGCGGCGCCACGGCGGCGGCCACCAGCAGATCGCCGATCTCCCCGCCGGACGCGGGCTCCACGGCCTGGTAGGCGCGCATGGTGGCGGCGGTCTTCAGCAGCATCTCCTCGTACTCCTCGGCCGGATCGGAATCGAGAACGATGGCGCCGCCCGCGCCGATGTGCATCCGGCCGCCGGTGAACACGGCCGTGCGGATGACGATGTTGAGGTCGGCCGCGCCATTGCAGCTGAGGTAGCCGAGCGCGCCGGAGTACACACCGCGGGCCTCGGTCTCCAGCGAGTCGATGATCTCCAGGGTGCGGGTCTTGGGCGCGCCGGTCATGGAGCCGCCCGGGAAGCAGGCCCGGACGCAGTCGACGGAGGTGGTCTCCGGGCGCAGCCGGCCGCGCACGGTGGAGACCAACTGGTGGACGGTGGCGTAGGTCTCGGTGTTCATCAGCCGCGGCACATACACACTGCCCGACGCGCACACCCGCCCCAGGTCGTTGCGGAGCAGGTCCACGATCATCAGGTTCTCCGCGCGGGCCTTGGGGCTGGAGGCGAGGGCGGCCAGCGCCCGCGCGTCCTTCTCCGGGTTCTGGCCGCGCGGGGCGGTGCCCTTGATCGGCTTGGCCTCGGCGGTGCCCTCGGAGGTGATGCGCAGAAAGCGCTCGGGGGAGGCGCAGGCCACATCGGTGCCGTCGAACCGCAGATAGGCGGCGTACGGCGCCGGGTTGAACCGCCGCAGGGCCCGGTAGAAGGCGTAGGAGTCGCTCGGGGCGGGCAGCCAGGCGGAGTTGGTCAGGCAGATCTCGTAGCTGACCCCGGCGCGCAGCTCCCGCAGACATGCCTCGATCGAGGCCAGATACCGCTCCCGGTCCCGCACCAGCCAGGGCTCCACGGCGGCCGTGGTGGGGAGGGCGGGCGGTTGCGGGGCGGGCCCGGTGAGCGTCGGCACCCCGCTGAGCACGGTCACGGTGGTGTCCAGCCAGTCCTTCGCCTCCCGGTGGCCGTCGGGGGTGTCCTCGGCGAGGCAGCAGATGTAGGTGACGCCCTCCTGGTGGTCGACGGCGACGAACCGGTCGGCGAAGAGCCAGCAGGCGTCCGGGGTGGAGGCCCGGTGGCGGTTGGGGAAGCCGCAGTCGGCCTTGAGTTCGTAGCCGAAGTAGCCCACATAGCCGCCGGTGAAGTCGAAGGGCAGGTCGGGGGCCTTGATCCGGCGGCGGGTCAGCTCCCGCTTGAGGTAGTCGAAGACGCTGCCCTCGACCCGGACGGCGGGCCCTCCCGACCGCTCGACCTCGCACACGCCGGTGTCGGTGTCGTAGCGGACGAACTCGGCGAGCGGGCCCGTGCCGTCCCCGAGGAAGGAGAAGCGGGCCTCGCCGGACTCGGCGCGCGAGCTGTCGAGCCAGAACGCGTGCGGCGCCTCGGCGTACAGCCGGGTGAAGGCCGCCTCGGTGTCGGTGGCGTCGGCCAGCCACCGGGCGTGCAGCCGGTAGACGGGGCCGTCCGGGGGCGTCTGCGCCGGGACCCGCTTCTCGGGGGCGGGTCGCGCGAGCTCCGTTCGGGGGTCTCGGGAGTCCGCTTCGCGGGTGGGCGGGGAGTCCGGCGCGGTGCCCGCCGCGGTCACCTTGGCCTTGGCCGCCGCGGTCGTCTTGGCCTTGGCCGCCGTACGGGCGCGGCGCGGCTCCTCGGCGGAGGCGGGGGTCACGGTGGAGGTCACCGACTCGCCGTTGGCGTGCTCGACGGTCAGATCGCGGAAGTTGCTGAGCATGCGGTGGCCGTATCCGGTCAGCACCGACTCCGGGTGGAACTGGACGCCCCACAGCGGACGGGCCCGGTGCCGCAGCCCCATCAGCACACCGTCCTCGGACCAGGCGATGCCCTGGAGCCCCAGCGGCAGCGGCTCGGCCACGCACAGCGAGTGATAGCGCACGGCCGTGAAGTCCTGCGGAAGGCCGCGGAACAGCCCGCGCCCGCCGTGTTTGATCCGCGACAGATGCCCGTGCTTGGGCTCGGGCGCGGACACCACCCGCGCCTGCGCGCCGAGCGCGATCCCCTGGTGCCCCAGGCACACCCCCAGCACGGGGATGGGCGACCGCTCGATCAGCCGGGCGGTGGCGCCGAAGTCCCGGGGATCCGCCGGATGGCCGGGGCCGGGGGAGAGCACGATGTTGTCGAATGCGGAGAGATCGATGTCCGCGCACTCCGGCGCGTCATGCAGAAGCACCTCCGGTTCCTCGCCGTTGACCTCGGTCAGCAGATGAAAGAGGTTGTACGTGTACGAGTCGTAATGATCGACGAGGAGTGTCCTCAGCGATTCCATCCGGATTTGCCTCCTTGCGATGAGAAAACCGACCGGGTATCACCCGTCCCGGTCCTCGGGCCGCGGCGCCCGCTCACCTACCGGCGAGCCCGTGGGCCGTCGGCCGCCATCCGCCTGTGACGTCCTCGTATCGACTGAAGTGGCGGGTAGAGCCACTTCTTCAGAAGCCGCTGCAGCCGTGGCATGACCAGCCAGGTCACCATCGCGGTCACACCGAGACACAAGGCCAGGGTCCGCAGCAGGAAATTGGCGTCCTTGATGAACGGGATCACCAGCACATTGAAGATGAGAACCGGAGGGAAGACCGCGCTCAGATTCACCAGCCACAGCTTCCATTTGGGCGGTGGCGGCAGCGGCCGCACCGGCCCTTTGAACCAGTTCTCCAGTCCCGAGGTGCGCTGTGTTCCCTTTTCCTGGACGAAGGACCCGGTACGGGACGCCAATCGTGCGCGCTCCAGCGAGGAATCCCATGCCCGAGCCGGGCCTTCCGCCTCGAACCGGTAGAGGACGTGCCACTCCGAGGAGGTCGAACCGGATCCCATCACCCCGCCTCCGAGATATCCCGGAAGGCTTGCCGCGGCATTGAGCATCTCGATCGCCCAGGCATAGAACTCGCTTTCGCGGCCGGGGTCCACCCGGTATGCGGCAGTCACCGTGACCGGTTCACTGTCCACTCCAGCCGCAACTCCTTTCCGCGCCGTTACCTTCGCCTGTTGTGTCCGGCGAGATGACACGAAGTGTTCCACACCGTGCGATCGGGAACAGTGGAATGCTCAACAACGTACATAAAAACTCGGAAAGGTCGCCGTGACCTGGGCGTTACCTACGGTTCGGGGTTCTGGCGGGGCCGCGGCGGGGCCGCCGATAAAGAATCTCCGAGCGGGATTGAACATGAGGAAGCGCCGGGCCGTATGAAACGTAATGCGGTCCGGCGCTTCGTGGTTTCGATGAGCTCGATCGCTCGATCAGCTCGGTGAGCTTCGGTCAGCCGAGTACCTTCTCCAGCGCCGCCAGCGCCCCCTCCAGCTCCTCACCGGTGATGGTCAGCGGCGGTGCCAGACGGATCGTCGAGCCATGGGTGTCCTTGACCAGGATCCCCTCGGCCATCAGCCGCTCGCTCACCTGCCGGCCGGTGCCGAGCGAGGGGTCCACATCGACGCCCGCCCACAGCCCGCGGCAGCGGTAGCCCACGACGCCCTTGCCGGTCAGCGCGGCCAGCCCGTCCTTCAGCACCTCGCCCAACTCCCGTGCACGGCACTGGAATTCACCGGTCCGCAGCAGATCGACCACGGCCGAGCCGACCGCCGCGGCCAGTGGATTGCCGCCGAAGGTGGAGCCGTGCTCACCGGGGCGCAGCACCCCGAGCACCGCACGGTCGGCCACCACCGCCGACACCGGCACGATGCCGCCGCCCAGCGCCTTGCCGAGCAGCAGCACATCCGGCATCACCGACTCGTGCTCGACGGCCAGGGTGGTGCCGGTGCGGCCCAGACCGGACTGGATCTCATCGGCGATGAACAGCGTCCCAGTGCGCCGGGTCAGCTCGCGCACCCCGCGCAGATAGCCGTCATCGGGGATGACCACGCCCGCCTCGCCCTGGATGGGCTCGATGAGGACCGCCGCCGTGGTCTCGTCGACGGCGGCCTCCAGCGCCGCGAGGTCGTTGTACGGCACGACGCGGAAGCCCGGGGAATAGGGGCCGAAGCCGTCGCGGGCCACGGGGTCGGTGGAGAATCCGACGATCGTCGTCGTACGGCCGTGGAAGTTGTCGGCCGCCACCACGATGGTGGCCTGGTCCGGGGCGACGCCCTTCACCTCGTACGCCCACTTGCGGGCCACCTTGATGCCGCTCTCCACCGCCTCCGCGCCGGTGTTCATCGGCAGCACCATGGAGAGCCCGGTGAGCTCCGCCACCCCCTCGGCGAACCCGGCCAGCCGGTCGTTGTGGAAGGCCCGCGAGGTCAGCGTGAGCTGGTCGAGCTGGCGGTGCGCGGCCTCGATCAGCGCCGGGTGGCGGTGGCCGAAGTTGAGGGCGGAGTACCCGGCCAGCATGTCCAGATAGCGGCGCCCCTCGACGTCCCGGACCCAGCAGCCCTCGGCGCGGGCGACGACCACGGGCAGCGGGTGGTAGTTGTGCGCGAGCGAGGTCTCCTCGGCGCGGATCAGCTCCCGCGAGGAGCGAGCGGCGCCCTTCGCCGCGGCCGAGCCGGAACCGGAGGCGGTGGAGTCGGGGGCGGTGGCACCGGAGGCGGTGGGGGTGGTGGCGGTCATCAGCGGATCTCCTGTGTGCAGCACTTGATGCCCCCGCCGGCCTTGTGCAGTTCCGACAGGTCGACGGGGACGGGGACGTAACCGCGGTCGGTGAGCTGGTCGATGAGCCCGGTGGCCCGGGGCGCGACGAAGACGTGGCGGCCGTCGGAGACGGAGTTGAGCCCGAAGGCCATGGCGTCGTCGCGGGTGGCGATCAGCGCGTCGGGGTAGAGCCGCCCCAGCACCTCACGGCTGCCGGGGGAGAACGCCTCCGGGTAGTACGCGATGTTCCGGTCGTCGAGGACGAACAGCGCGGTGTCCAGGTGGTAGAAGTACGGGTCCACCAGCAGCAGGCTGATGGTCGGCACCCCGAAGAACTCCTGCACCTCCTGATGGGCCGCCCGGGTGGTGCGGAAGCCGGTCCCGGCCAGGACGTAGGGCCCGGCCGGCACCAGGTCGCCCTCGCCCTCGCACACCGACTCCGGCGGATGGACGTCGAACCCCGCCGCCTTGAACCACCGTTCGTAGGCGAGCTGTTCCGGCCGGCGCTGCGGTGCGTGGAATCGCGAGCCGAAGACCCGGCCCTCCAGGACGAGGGCCGAGTTCGCCGCGAACACCATATCCGGCAGTCCCGCCACCGGCTCGATGAATTCGACCCGATGGCCGTGGTCGCGGTAGGCGCGGATCAGCGTCTCCCATTGCGCCTGGGCGAGGTCGGTGTCGACCTCCGTGTCCTCACGCATCCAGGGATTGATGGCATACCGCACATCGAAATATCTGGGGGCACAGGTCAGGAAGCGCCTGGGGCGCGGCACACGCGTAAGGGGCAACGGAGGATTCCTCTCGCTTCCGCGGGCGACCGGGGGGATGAATCAACGGTAGAAAGCGGAGGAGAGGGGAGACAAGGAAAGAAAACTGCGTGTCGGCGCACCGATGCTGCGTGCGGAGGCCGGTTCGCGGCGGTTCATTGCGCAGCGGTCGCGGGAGGGGCCGCGCCGGCCTCCGCACTGCCCGTGAGCAGGTGCGACAGCACCATGTAGCTGATCGTCTGGCGGACGAAGGGCTCGGCCCGGATGCGCTCCAGCACCTCCTCGAAATGCTCTACGTCGGTGGCCATGACATGCAGCAGGGCGTCCGCGCCGCCGGTCACCGTCATGGCCGCGATGATCTCCGGATAGTTGCGCACGACCTCCGCGAGGCGCCGGGGTGGCGCGGCGCTGTCGCAGTACACCTCCACATACGCCTCGGTCCGCCAGCCGAGGGCGGCCGGGCGCACGGTGGTGGTGAAGCCGGTGATCACATCGGTCTCCCGCATCCGGTCGACGCGGCGCTTGACCGCGGAGGCCGAGAGCCCGATCGTGGCGCCGATCTCCGTGAAGCTGGTCCTGGCGTTGGCGACCAGCGCCGCAACGATTTTGCGGTCCAGGTCGTCGAACGGTACGGACTGATGTGTCATCGTCTATCATCCTTTGCGTCTTTCGCCCCCTGTGTGGAGGGGCCTCTTCCCCGCGCTCAAAACCGCCCCGTACTCATTGAGTGTTGCCTGAGGCGTCTTTTTCTCTACGCTCTTTCAGAAAGATTCCACAAGAGGGGGCGTGAACCGGGGCACGAGCCCCCTTTTCTCCGGGGTCGCGCGGTATGGGCTCCGGGGGTACAAGGGCGGTGCGCCGGAACGGCCCAATCCACCGCGGTGATACGACACCACCTACCGGCCCGGTCCTCCCAGGCGTAGCGTCAACTATTCCACCTGTCCTTTCCGGACGATGAGTGGCTCTCCCGACGGAGACGACTCACCAGCCAACGGGAAAGGCTTCGAGTACGTCCAACGCCGCGCCGCCCGCGCCGAATTCACCATGAACCGATTCCGGAACACCGGCGGTCCACCGTGCATTCGGCGACTCGCCCGACCGGCGGCCCCGTACTCCGGTGTGAGCGAAAGGGACCACCGTCATGACCCTCCTCAGATCCGGCAGGGCGTCGTGAGCCCGCGCCGGCACCCACCCCGCCCGGCCCCCGGGGGCCGCGGAAACCCACGGGACGCCGTCGTCACCGGCCTGGGTTTCTGCCTCCCGGGCGGCGCCGAACCCGTCTTCACCGCGGCCCAGGTGTGGGACATCGCCTCCCACGGCCGCACCGTCCTCGACCGCCAGGACATCCACTTCGGCTCGGTCTGCCTCAGTGCCGAGCAGTTCGAGGAACGACTCCCCGACATCCCCGAATTCTTCTCCCGCCACTACACCAACGCCCATCGCTACGGTCTGGTCTCCCTCGTCGAGGCGTGTGCCGACGCCGAACTGGACGTGGCCGCGGGTGATCTGGGCGAGGCGGCCGTGCTCGTCGGCCGCGGCAGCGTGGACGCCAATGTGGACAGCTATCTCACCCTGCTCGGCGTCGACCCCGACTCCGCCACCGCCCTCGACATCCTGGAGATGCTCGTCGCGGTCGAACAGGCCGCGTCGCCCTCCGACGTCGCCGTCGTCCAGGGCGCGCTGACCCGCACCGTCGGCCCCTGCTTCACCGTGTCCTGCGGATGCTCGTCCGGCGCCGTGCAGATCGCCAACGCCCGTCGGCTCATCGCGACCGGCGAGACCGACCTCGCGGTGGTGACCGGCGTCGACGTCTTCAGCGTCGACATCATCCAGAAGGGTCAGCGGCTGCTGCACGGCGCCAAGCACGCCTTCGAGGCGATGGGCGCCGTCGGAATGCCAGAACCGCTGCCGTCCTTCGACTCCCTGATGCGGCCCTACGATCGGCACGCGGACTGCATCAACCACGGGGAGGGATCCGCCACCGTCATCCTGGAGAGCAGGGAACACGCCCAACGGCGCGGCGCCCACGTCTACGGCCAGGTGCTCGCGACCGCCATGACCCGGGACGGCCTGGCCAATCCGCTCACCGCCGACGACTCCGGCGCTCAGCTTGTCAGGGCCGTACGCCTGTGCCTCGGCGACCGTTGGCGGATCGAGCAGGTGCCGTACGTCAACGGCTCGAGCGACGGCGACGCGGTCGTCACCGCTCTGGAGGCCAACGCCATCCGTGAGCTGTACGGCCCCGACTCCACCGTGCTGATGTCCTCCCAGGAGGGATGCTTCGGCCACCACGGATCAGCCTCCGGCTGCCTCGGCCTCGCCCTGACCCTGATGATGTTGGAGTTCGGCGAGGTGTGCCCCACCGCCAACTGCGAACAGCCCGCGGACGGGCTCCCCTTCGACCCTGTCCCCGGCACCCGCACCCGTCCCCTGGATTTCGACTACGCGCTCAGCTTCAACTACCAGATCGGTGGTGTGAAGCACGCGATGCTGCTGGGCGGCCCGGACGCCACCTGAGTCCGTACCCCCGCGGCGATCTCCACCCCACGGCCCCTCACGGCCCCCACCCCGGGCCGGGCACCACCCACGGAGACCCCGATGCGTCAGCACACTCCTGCCCCCGGCCGTTCCCCCGGCCGCATCGCCATCGTCGGCATGGGCTGCCGGCTCCCCGGTGACATCGACTCACCCGCCGCCCTGTGGCGGCTGCTGGCCGACGGACGCGACGCCGTCGGCGAACCGTCTGCCGAGCGCGCCGCCCTCTGGGCGGCCGACCCCGCCACGACCGCCCGGACCGCGTCCGCGCCGCCCGTCCGCGGCGGATATCTGCGCGATGTATCCGGATTCGACGCCGACTTCTTCGGCGTCTCCGGACGCGAGGCCGACGTCCTCGACCCCCAGCACCGGCTGCTGCTGGAAGTGGCCTGGGAGGCCCTGGAACACGCCGGAATGCCACCGGACCGGCTCGGCTCCACCGCCACCGGCGTCTTCGCCGGGCTCAGCTACAACGACTACATGAACCGGCTCGACCGGCACCCCCGCGAGCTGGAGGGCTCCGCCCTGGCCAACGGGCACTGCGTCGCCACCGGCCGGATCTCCTACCTCCTCGGCCTCCACGGCCCGTCGGTGGCCCTGGACACCGCGTGCTCGTCGTCCCTGGTCGCCGTCCACCTGGCCGTCCAGGCGCTGCGCGCGGGGGAGTGCGATCTGGCCCTGGCCGGCGGGGTCACCCTGATGTTCGAGCCGCGGATCACCCGCTCGTTCGACCGGATGGGCATGCTCTCGCACACCGGCCACTGCCACGCCTTCGACGCCGCCGCCGACGGCTTCGTCCGCGGCGAGGGCTGCGGCATCGTCGTCCTCAAACGCCTCACCGACGCCCTGCGCGACGGGGACCGGATCCTGGCCGTGCTGCGCGGCTCGGCCGTCAACCAGGACGGCCACTCCGACGGGCTCGCCGCGCCCTCGGCCGCCGCCCAGCGCGCCCTGTACGAGGAGGCGCTCGCCCGCGCCGGGGTGGATCCCGCCGACGTCGGCATGGTCGAGGCCCACGGCACCGGCACCCCCGTCGGCGACCCGGTCGAATTCACCAGTCTCGCCCAGGTCTACGGCACCGGCCGCGACCGCTGCGCCCTGGCTTCGGTCAAGACCAACCTGGGCCATCTGGAGCCCGCCGCCGGTGTCACCGGGCTGATCAAGGCCGTGCTGTGCCTGGGCCGTGGACACATCCCGCCCAATCTGCACTTCACCCGGTGGAATCCGGCCATCGCCGCCGAGGGAACCCGCTTCTTCATCCCCCGCGAGCTCACCCGCTGGCCGGTGCGGACCGGCCCCCGGCTGGCCGCCGTGTCCTCCTTCGGCTTCTCCGGGACCAACGCCCATGTGGTCCTGGAACAACCGCCCGCACCCGCGCCCCGCCCCACACCGGCCCCGCCCCGGCCCGCCGCCCGCGCCGTTCCACAGGTGTTCCTCGTCCCCGCCGGCTCCCCGGCCGCGCTGCCCGGCGCCGCCCGCCGGATGGCGGACTGGCTGGAGGGCGACGGCGCGGACACCCCGCTGCGCGACATCGCCCACACCCTGGCGCTGCGCCGGGGCGCCGGACGCGGGCGGCTCGGCGTCACCACCGCCTCGCGCGCCGAACTCGTCGGCGCCTTGCGGGCGTTCGCCGACGGTCAGACCCACCCCGCCGTGGTCACCGGCGCCGTGGGGGCCGCGGTCTCCCGCCGGCCGATCTGGGTGTTCTCCGGACAGGGCTCCCAGTGGCCCGGCATGGGACGGCGGCTGCTGGAGACCGAACCGGCCTTCGCCGAGGCGCTCGCCGAGGCCGACACCCTCATCGCCGCCGAGTCCGGATTCTCCGTGCTCGACATCGTCCGCCGCGGTGCGCCGGTGACCGGCTGCGGCCGGGTGCAGCCCGTGCTGTTCGCCCTCCAGACCGCGCTCGCCGCCACCTGGCGCGCCCACGGCGTGGAGCCCGCCGGGGTCATCGGCCACTCCATGGGCGAGGTCGCCGCCGCCGTGGCGGCGGGGGCGCTCTCCCTTGCCGACGGGGCCAAGGTGATCTGCCGCCGCTCCGCGCTGCTCACCCGCGTCGCCGGAAACGGCGCCATGGCCACGGTCGGTCTCGGCGCCGACGAGGTACAGGCCGAACTCGACAGCGGCGGCGCCGCCGAAGCCGTCACCGTGGCCGTCGTGGCCGCACCCGGCTCCACCGTGGTGGCCGGGGACACCGCACACGTCGAACGGCTCGTCGCCGGCTGGCAGGCCCGCTCCGTCCCCGCCGCGCTGATCGCCGTGGACGTCGCCTCGCACTCGCCCCAGGTGGACCCGCTCCTGGCCGATCTGCGCACCGCCCTCGCCGACCTCGAACCCCGGCGCCCGGAGGTGCCCTTCTACACCACCGTCCTGGACGATCCGCACACCCCGCCCGCCTTCGACGCCGACTACTGGTGCGCCAATCTTCGCCACCCGGTCCGGTTCTCCGCGGCCGTCGCCGCCGCCGCGGCCGACCGCCACCTGGTGTACGTCGAGATCTCCCCCCACCCGGTCATCACCCACCCCGTCCTGGCCGGTCTCGCCGGTCTGGTGGAGGACCCCGTCGTCCTGCCCACACTCCGCCGCGAGGCGGACGAGCCGACCACCTTGAGGACCCATCTGGCCGCGCTGCACTGCGCGGGCGTGCCCGTCGACTGGTCCGTGCTGTACGCGGACGCCGCACTCGCCGACGTACCACCCATCACCTTCGACCGCACCCGCCACTGGGCCGATGCCCCGCTCCCCGCACCCACTGACACCGCCTCGGCCGCCGGGCTGCCCGGCGCGCACCTCGAAGTGCCCGGCGAACCCGTCCGCCACTTCTGGCGCGCCCGCACCGGCACCGCGGCCCTGCCCTGGCTCGACGACCACCGGGTGCACGGTGCCCCCGTCCTGCCCGGCGCGGCCTCCTACGCCCTCGCGCTCACCGCCGCCTGTGAGGTGTTCGGCGCCGGGCCCGAGGAGGTCGAGGTCACCGATCTGCGCTTCCGCGAACTGCTGCGGCTCGCCGACCACACCGACCTGTCCACCACGGTGACCCTCGCCGCCACCGACCGCGCCGAATGCGAGATCTTCGGACGCGACGAGGACGGCGCCTGGGCGCGGCAGGCCACCGCGGTGCTCCGCAGACTCGCCGTACCGCCCCGCTCCCGCGCCGCCTCGATCCGTACCCTCGCCCTGCGCCACCCCGCGCCCATCGAGGCCGAAGCGCTCTACGCCAATCTGCGGGGCCGTGGCGTGGCACACGGACCGGCGTTCCAGGGCATCACCGAGATGTCCGCCTCCCGCCACGGCGACAGCTTCTGGGCCCGGGTGCGGATCCCCGAGGCCGCCCGCGAGCCCGGGCACGGGCTGCGCGTCCACCCCGTCCTGGTCGACCTGTGCGCGCAACTCCTCACCGCCGGACTGCTCGACGAGGGCGACCGGCGGCTGCTGCTGCCCGCGCGGATGCGATGCGTACGCGTCCTCGGCGACCCCGAGACCGCCGTGTACTGCCACGCCCGCCTGGCCGAGACCACCCCCGGCGCCACCGTCGGCCACGTCCGCCTGCTCGACGCGGACGGCCGGCCGGTCCTGGCCGTCGACGGGCTGCGCATCGTCCACCGGGCCGCGGAGCGGACGGCCGAGGTCGACCAGTGGTTCCTCGAGGTCGGCTGGCGGCGCGCCGCCCGGCCCCCGGCCACCCGGCCCCCGGGACGGTGGCTGGTCGTCGGAGAGGGGGACGGCACCGCCCGCCCGGTGGCCGCCGCCCTGCGCGCCGCCGGCGCCACCGCCCGGGTGTGGGACGTGCCGCTGGCCGACCAGGGGCTCGACGCGTTCCGCGACGCCCTCACCAACCGGCTCACCCGCCCCGGGGAACCGCCGCGCGCCGTGGTGTTCGTCTGCGGCCCGCACCCCGCCCAGGGCGGCGCGGAGGACGGACTGCGCCGCACCCGCCGGCTGCTCGCCGCCGCCCAGGCACTCACCGCCCGCTTCCCCGAACCGCCCCGCCTCTACGCCGCCACCTCAGGCGCCCGCACCGTGACCCCCGGCGACCTGGCCGACCCCGGACAGAGCGCGCTCCGCGGACTCCTGCGGGTGCTCGCCCTGGAACACCCCGAGCTGCGGGCCACCTCGGTGGACACCGACCCGGCCGCCCCGGACCAGCTCGCGGACACTCTCGCCGCCGAACTCCTCGCCGACGGCCCCGAGGACGAGATCGCGCTGCGCGACGGAGCCCGCTACACCGCCGAACTGGACCACGCGCCCCTCACCGACACCGAGCGCACCACCGCCGCCGCCCGCACCGTGCGCTGCGGCACCGACGGCTTCCGGCTGCGCGCCGGCCGCCTCGGCGACCTCGGCAGCCTGGAGCTCACCACCACCCCCCGCCGCCCGCCCGGACCCGGTGAGGTGGAACTGCGGGTGCTCGCCGCGGGCCTGAACTTCCGTGACGTCCTCACCGCCATGGGCCTGCTCCCCGGTGACGAGGACATCCGCTACCGGCTCGGCTTCGAATGCGCGGGCGAGGTGAGCGCGGTGGGGCCCGGTGTCGACCACCTCCGCGCCGGTGACCGGGTGGTGGCCGCCGATGTGCACGGCGGCGCCTTCGGATCGTTCACCGTCGTCCCCGCCGACCGCACCGCGCCCCTCCCCGAGGGCCTGGACCCGCACACCGCCGCCGGCCTGCCGATCGCGTTCCTCACCGCCTGGTACGCGCTGCGCCACATCGGCCGGGTGGCCGCGGGGGAGCGGGTGCTGATCCACTCGGCCACCGGCGGCACCGGGCTGGCCGCCATCGCGGTGGCCCGGCTGCTGGGCGCCGAGGTGCTGGCCACGGCGGGCAGCGAGGAGAAGCGGCGCTTCCTGCGCGGGATGGGCATCGCCCGGGTGATGGACTCGCGGTCGCTGGACTTCCGCGACGAGGTCATGGAGGCCACCGGAGGCGAGGGCGTCGACGTGGTGCTCAACTCCCTCTCCGGAGCCGCCATCCGGGCCGGTCTCGAGTGTCTGCGCCCCTTCGGCCGCTTCGTCGAACTCGGCGTCCGCGACATCCTCTCCGACGCCCCGCTCGGACTCTCCCCGCTGCGCCACAACATCACCTTCTCCACCGTGGACCTCAGGGAGCTCCAGCTGGACCGCCCGCGGGAGTACGCGGCGATGCTGCGCGAGGTGCTCACCGCGATCGGCGAGGGCCGTCTCAAGCCACTGCGCTGCACCACCTATCCGCTCGCGGAGGTCACCGACGCGTTCCGGCGGATGGCCGGCGCCCGCCACATCGGCAAACTGGTGCTGACCATCCCGCAGGAAGGCCAGGTCGACGCGGTGCTGCCCGACGGACCGCGCACGGTGCGCGACGGCGGGACGTACATCGTCACCGGCGGTCTGCGCGGCCTCGGACTGGCCACCGCCCGCTGGCTGGCCGGGCGGGGCGCGGGCCACCTGGTGCTCAACGGACGGACCGCACCGGTCGGCGCCGCCGCGCGGACGCTCGCCGAACTCTCCGCCGCCGGCACCAGGATCACCGTCGTCACCGGCGACATCGCCCGCCCCGACACGGCCGAGCGGCTGGTGGCCGCCGCCACCGCCGACGAGGGGGCGTCGCTGCACGGCGTCGTCCACTCCGCGATGGTCCTCGACGACGCGGCCGTGGCCAACATCCGCGAGGACCAGCTGCGCCGCGTATGGGCGCCGAAGGCCACCGGGGCGTGGCGGCTGCACCGGGCCACCGAGGGACACCGGCTCGACTGGTTCGCGGTGTACTCCTCGATGGCCTCCCTGCTCGGCAACGCCGGACAGGGCGCCTACGCGGCCGCCAACGCCTGGCTGGACGGCTTCGCCGCCTGGCGCTCGGCGCGCGGGCTGCCCACCCTCGCGGTCAACTGGGGCCCGTGGGGCGAGACCGGAGTGGCCACCGGCTTCGCCGAACGCGGCTACCAGACGATCCCCACGGACGAGGGGCTCCGCGCGCTCGGCACCCTGCTGGCCCATCGGCGGGTGCAGACCGGGGTGATCCCCGGCGAACCCGCCACCTGGATCCCCGCCACCGGCCGCCGGTCCTCCCTGTTCGCCCCGCTCCTCCCCGGCGACGACACCCCGGCGGCCACCCGGGAGAGCACCGACGACATCCGCGGCCGGCTGGCCGCACTCCCCGCCGGTCCGGCCCGCCGCACCGCGCTGGAGTCCTATCTGACCGAGCACATCCGAGCCGTGCTGCGGCTCAGCAGCACCACCCTCGATCCGCGGACCCCGCTCAAGTCACTGGGCTTCGACTCGCTGCTCGCCATGGAACTGCGGGTGCGGCTGGAGACGGGGCTGGGCATCAAGCTCGCGGGCAACTTCGTCTGGCGGCATCCGACCGTGGAGGCCCTGGCCGCCGGGCTCGCCCAGCAGCTGGAGCCGGACCCGGCCGACCGGCCGGAGGAGCGGCTGGGCGCCCCGGGCTGACGGGACCGCGGGATGGCTACGGCGCCACCGGCGGGCGGCTACGGACGGGCGTCCGGGCGCTCCGGGGAATCCGGGGCCGGGCGGGCCCAGGCGCTCACGCCCAGCTTGCCGGTGGTGCCCAGGTCGATATGGTCGGGCACGGTCTGGGTGTCCGTTCCGCCGCCGTTCGGCGCGATCCGCAGATAGCGCCCGTCGGCGGCGGGGCGTGTCACGTCCGTCACCAGGTTCCGCCACGCCAGCCGCGCCACCGCCCGCTCGCCGGGCTTCAGCCGCACCGGCCCGGTGGCCGTCTCGAAGCCGTCGAGGGTGGCGATGGCCGAGGCCCCGTGGCTGACCGTGACCTCCAGCGGCTCCAGGTCCTCGTCCAGCACCTGGACGGACGGATGGCCGCTCACCGTGTAAGCGCGCGTGCCGCAGTTCACCAGCTCGATCTGCTGCACCCGCAGCCCCATCGCCGCGTCGGCCTCCGCGGCCCGCAGCAGCACCCCCGAGTCGGGGCAGGCCGCGGGAGCGGTGGGGGCGGTGGTGTCCGGGGAGGCGGTGGGGCCCGCCGGGCGGGACGTGGCCTCGTCGGGCACCGCGGCCACTCCCGACGGGACTTGCGTACCGCACGCGGTGAGCAGACCGGCCGCCGCGAGCGCGCCGAGCAGCCGTCTTCGGCGGTGCCGGGCGGCGCTCCGGAAGAGGGGCGCCCGGGGTGTGGTGATCGCATCCGTGTCCATGCGGCTCATCCTGCCCCAACCCCGGACGGAATGAGCCGCGTTGGACCGAACGCCCCGGTTACAGCGTCACGACGTCCGCCGTGGCCACCGGCTTTCCGCTGACGAACGACTGGTTGGCCGCGAGCCCGGTGACCAGCGCGAGTGCCCCGTCCTCCTCGGTGGCCCGCCGGCGGGACGCGTCCGAGGCGTCCACGGCCGCCCCTTCGGCGGCCGCCGCCGGATCCACCGGGCCGTCCGCCGGGCCCACCGGGCCGTAGAGCACATCGAGCATCCGCTCGTCCCCGCCGCCGTGTCCGGCGTGGTCGAACGCCGGCAGCTCCACCTCCCGCGGCGGCTCCCACAGCGGTCGCAAGCCCAGCCGCGGACCGCCCGCGTTGGCCAGGGCCTGGTCGCCGTGGATGGTGCCGCGGCCGGAGGCGGTGCCCAGCAGCGGCGGCTGCCACGCGCTCTCCTCGACCTCCAGCTCCAGCCGGCCCCGGGTGCCGTTGAACATCACGCGGTAGCCCTCCCAGGGGGAGTAGGCGGTCAGGTGGTACGTCATGGTGGCGCCGGTGTCATAGCGGACCAGCAGCGCCATGTCGTCCTCGATGGTGATGTCGTCGCCGAACACATTGCGGTCGCGGTGGTAGCCGTCCTCGCCCTCGGCGTCCAGGTACAGCGAGCGCATCGCGTCGTTCTCGGCGAGCTCCAGCGCGAACGGGTCGTCCCTGGCGGCGGCGGCGCCGTGCGCCCGCTCGTACTCGCGCCGGTAGCCGCTGCGTTCGCCCGCCGCACGGCCGTAGAAGCCGAGCCGGCCGTAGCCGAACACCTCCTCGGGCCGCGCCCCCAGCCACCAGTTGACCAGGTCGAAGTGGTGGCTGGACTTGTGCACCATCAGCCCGCCGCTGTGCTCCTTCTCGCGGTGCCAGCGGCGGAAGTAGTCGGCACCGTGCCGGGTGTCCAGCAGCCACTCGAAGTGCACCGACAGCACCTCGCCGATGGCGCCTGCGGACAACTGCCGGTGGACCTCCTCGTGCACCGGGTTGAAGCGGTAGTTGAAGGCGACCGCCAGATGGTTGCCGGTCTCCCGGACCGTCTCCAGGATGCGGCGGCACTTGGCCGCGTCGGTGGTCATCGGCTTCTCGGTGACCACCCGGCAGCCGGCCCGCAGCGCGGGCACGATGTACGCGTCGTGCAGCGCGTCCACGCAGGTCACCACCACCTCCTGGATATCGTCCGCGCGCAGCCTCCGCTCGAACTCCTCCGGGCTCCAGGCGGCCGCCTCCGGCTCGCCGGCCTCCTTCAGCAGCCGCTGGTGGTGGGCGATGCGCACGGGGTTCGGATCGCACAGCGCGGCGACCCTCAGCCGTGGGCGGCGGGCCAGTGCTTCGGTGAACATCTGGGCCCGGGAGCCGGTGCCCACCACCACGGCCCGGGACGGGGTGCTGCCGACGGTCATGCGTCCTCCAGCGGAAGCAAACGATTCAATCCGAAGTCGATCAACGCCTGCGCAGGATAGGACGATCGGCCGCCCGCCACCACGGGGAGTGCCGCACGGCGCCGGGGCGGCCGCGCCATGGGGTGCACCGGCGGACCCTGTGCAAGGATGAAATAGGTGGACATGACCTCCAGGGTCCCGGGAGGGCGACGGGCCATGACCGATATCCAGGAGTCGCTGCGCGAGGTGATGGAGTGCGAGGGCGCACTCGCGGCCTCGCTCGTCGACTATCTGAGCCGGATCACCCTGGGCGCCCTCCAGACCCCGCAGGGACCGGACCTGGAGAAGGTGGCCTACGGGGACACGGATGTGCTGCGGGCCAAACTGTCCACTCTGGAGTTCCTCGGCTACAGTCCGGAGCGCCTCGAGGACATCGTCGTCACGCTGGACACCGAATACCACCTGATCCGTCCGCTCAGTCAGCGCACCAGCCAGGGTGTCTTCCTCTATCTGGTGGCCGACCGGGCGCGGGTGGATCTGGACGCCGCGAGGGCGACGATGCGCGATGTGGCCCTCCGGGTCGACGTGTGACCGTGTCCCCTCGTTCCGGCGGGGCCGGTGACACCCGTCGAGGGGGCCATGATGAGCGCTGCGTGTGCGGGGCGCCACACATCGTGCCGACCCGTATCACGCTTCGGGACGGCCGTCGATCGTGCGCCACGGGGCTTCCCGGCCGGAGGGGAGTAAATGGTAGGAAGGGTGCGTGATCGGAGTTTTCGGTCTATCGAGACTTGCCCCGACCCCCTCCCGGACGCGCCTCCGCTCGCTCCTGCGCCTGCGCGGCTTGAGCGTGCGCAGCATCGCCGGGCAGGTTTTCGCTGTCCAGGTGCTGCTCGTGTGCCTGCTCATCGTGGCGGCCACGACGGCGCTCATCCTCCAGGCCCGGATCGACAGCGAGCAGGAGGCCCTCAACCGCGCCACCGCCGTCGCCCAGACCTTCGCCACCTCCCCGGGCACCGCGTCCGCGATGCGCACCGAGAATCCCACCACCCTGCTCCAGCCGCGGGCCGAGGAGACCCGCCGGCGGGCGCATCTGGACTTCGTGGTCGTGGCGAACACCCACGGCATCCGTTACACCCACCCCAAGCCGCAGTACATCGGCAAGACGCTGGTGGCCGACTGGCGGCCCGTGGTGAAGGGCAAGATCGTCACCGAGTCCGTGCAGGGGCCCCTCGGCCGGGAGGTCCAGGCCACCGTCCCGATCCCCAAGGGCGACGGCACCGTGGCCGGTGTGGTGTGCGCCGGGATGACCGCCGCCGATGTGAGCGGCCGGGTCGAGCGCCAGCTTCCGCTGGTCTTCGGCTCCGCCGCCGGTGCGCTCGCGCTCGCCACCGGTGGGACGGCGCTGGTGGGTGGGCGGCTGCGGCGGCAGACGCGAGGGCTCGGCCCCGCTCAGATGACCCGCATGTACGAGCACCACGACGCCGTTCTGCACTCCGTGAAGGAAGGCGTGCTCATCGTCGACAGCCACGGCCGCCTGGTCCTCGCCAACGACGAGGCCGGCCGGCTGCTCGACCTGCCCCCGGACGCCGAGGGCCGCCCCGTCACCGAGCTCGGCATCGAGCCGCGCACCGCCGAGCTGCTCGCCTCGGGCCGGGTCGCCACCGACGAGGTGCATCTGGCCGGGGAGCGGCTGCTGGCCGTCAACCAGCGCTCCACCCGGTGGGACGGCGGGATGTCCGGAAGCGTCGCCACGCTCCGCGACTCCACCGAACTGCGCGCCCTGTCCGGCAAGGCCGAAGTGGCGGAGCGGCGGCTGAGGCTGCTCTACGAGGCCGGTGCGAAGGTCGGCACCACCCTCGATGTCGTACGGACCGCCGAGGAGCTGACCCGCTTCGCCGTCCCGTGGTTCGCCGACTTCGCCACCGTCGACCTCGTGGACCCCGTGCTGCGCGGTGACGAGCCCGTGGGCAGCGCAATGCGCCGCACCGCCACCTGTGGCATCCGGGCCGACCATCCGCTGTGGCGGGTCGGCAAGATGATCACCTACAGCGGCACCGTGCCCCAGGCGCTGGGCTTCGGCGCGGGCCGGTCGGTGCTCGAGGCGGACCTGCGGACCTACGAGGGATGGCAGGAGCAGGACCCCGAGCAGGCCACCAAGATCGTCAAGTATGGCATCCACTCGATGATCACCATCCCGCTGCGGGCGCGGGACGTCACCCTGGGCATCGCCACCTTCTGGCGCTCGGAGAAGTCCGAGCCGTTCGACGAGGACGACGTGGCGCTCACCGAGGAGCTGGTCGCCCGCGCCGCGGTGGCCATCGACAACGCCCGCCGCTACACCCGCGAACACGCGATGGCGGCCACCCTGCAGCGCAGCCTGCTGCCCCAGGGCCTGCCCGAACAGGACGCCATGGAAGTGGCCCACCGCTATCTGCCCGCGCGGGCCGGAGTCGGTGGCGACTGGTTCGACGTCATCCCCCTGCCCGGCTCCCGGGTCGCCCTCGTCGTCGGCGATGTCGTCGGCCACGGACTGCACGCCGCCGCCACCATGGGCCGGCTGCGCACCGCCGTGCACAACTTCTCCGCGCTCGACCTGCCGCCCGATGAACTCCTGGCCCATCTCGACGAGCTGGTCAGCCGGTTCGACCAGGACCAGGCCGCCGCGGGCACCGACGCCCCGGGGATCAGCGGCGCCAGCTGTCTGTACGCCGTCTACGACCCGGTCTCCGGCCGCTGCACGATGGCGGGCGCCGGCCACCCGGGCCCGGCGGTGGTCCTCCCCGACTCCACCGTGACCTTCCCCGACGTCCCCCTCGGCCCGCCGCTGGGCCTGGGCGGCGATCCCATCGAGACCGTCGAGCTGGAGCTGCCCGAGGGCAGCCGGCTCGCCCTGTTCACCGACGGGCTGATCCGGGACCGCGGCCGGGACTTCGACGAGGGGCTCGGCGTGCTGCGCGCCACCCTCGCCGGACTGCCCGAGCGCACTCCGGAGGAGACCTGCCAGGCCGTCTTCGACACCATGGCGTCCTCCCACCCCGGCGACGACATCGCCCTCCTCGTGGCCCGCACCCATCTGCTGGACCCCGGTCACGTCGCCGAATGGGAGCTGCCCTCCGACCCCGCCGCGGTGGCCCGCATCCGCAACGAGGCCGCCGAGCAACTGAGCGCATGGGGACTGGAGGAGGCCGGCTTCACCACCGAACTCATCCTCAGCGAGCTGATGACCAACGCCATCCGCCACGGATGCGGCCCCAGCCGCGTCCGGTTGCTGCGCGCCCGCACCCTCATCTGCGAGGTGGCGGACGGCTCCAGCACCTCCCCGCATCTGCGCCGCGCCGCCACCACCGACGAAGGCGGCCGAGGTCTCTTCCTCGTGGCCCAGTACGCCCAGCGCTGGGGGACCCGCTACACTCCCAACGGCAAGATCATCTGGGCCGAGCAGCCCCTGACCGGCCCGGTGACACCGCCGGGCGAACGCACGGGCGACGACCTCCTCGACCAGTGGGCCGACACCCCCGGCTGACCCCGATTGGCGCCGAAGCCCCGTCAGACGACACCCTCATGGCGTAAAGCGCCGCTCACCACGGGCCGTTGGGCCCGGTGGCGCGATGGGCTATGGAGGAATGCGGCATGCGCAAGAGGCTGCGGGAGCGGCTGCGGTACTGGTTCGACGGGACGATGGACCGTGGCACCCCGGCGCTGATCGGCTGGCTGGGGCTGGCCTCATTGGCGTTGATCACCCTGGTCTCCGGGGCGGCGGTCGCCTTCGCCCACAAGGACACCAAGGAGAACGGCGGCTGGCCGGGCATCGTCTGGATGAGCCTGCTGCGCACCCTCGACCCGGGCACGATGGGCGGGGACAGCGGCCGGCCGCTGTTCCTCATCCTCATGCTCACGGTGACCATCGGCGGCATCTTCATCGTCAGCGCGCTGATCGGTGTGATGACCACCGGCCTGGAGGCCCGGATCCAGCAGCTGCGCAAGGGCACCTCACGGCTGATGGAGCACGGCCACACCATCGTGCTGGGCTGGTCGGAGCAGGTCTTCACGGTGATAGCGGAGCTGGTGGAGGCCAATCAGAGCGAACGGCGCTCCTGTGTGGTGATCCTCGCCGACCGGGACAAGGTCGACATGGAGGACGAGATCCGGCGCCGCATCCCGGACACCGGGAAGACCCGGGTGGTCTGCCGCTCCGGCAATCCGCTCCAGCGCGGCGACCTGGAGCTGGTGAGCCCGGACAGCGCCAAGGCCATCATGGTGCTCTCGCCCATCGGGGACGACAGCGACATCGACGTCATCAAGTCGCTGTTGCTGCTGAACAGCCGCACCTGGACCGGGACCCGGCCCAATGTGGTGGCGGCCGTGCAGAGTTCGGCGAACCTGGCGGCCGCCCGGCTCGCCGCGGGGGACACCGCGCTGGTGATCGACGCCGATGACATCGCGGTCGGCCTGATCGTGCAGTCCCACCGCCAGTCCGGTCTGTCCACCGTCTTCAACGAACTGCTCAGCTTCATCGGCAATGAGATCTACCCCTGGGACGAGCCCGCACTGGCCGGCGCCACCTACGGGGAGTCGCTGAACGCCTTCGAGCTCGGGGTGCCCATCGGCGTGCGCCGCGCGGACGGCGAGGTGCTGGTCAACCCGCCCATGGACACCGTCATCGGGCGTGGGGACCGGCTGCTGATGGTCGCGGAGGACGATCTGCTCATCAAGGCCGCGGCCACCCGGCCCCGGATCGTACGCCCGGCGATGGCCATGGCCGAGTTCCAGCCACCGGTGCCGGACCGTACGCTGCTGATCGGCTGGAACTCCCGCGCGGAGAAGATCATCGCGCAGCTCGACCTGCTGGTGAAACCCGGGTCGGTGGTGGACATCGCCGCCCCGCGTCCGCCCCGGGAGGAGGCGAACCGGGAGCTGAAGAACCTGACCGTCGGCTTCAAGCACTGCGAACCCACCCGCCGTCCGTCGCTGGAGGCGCTCGGGCTGGACGGCTACCGCCACATCGTGGTGCTGACGGACGACGGGATCGACCCCGGACGCGCCGACGACCGCACCCTGGTCACCCTGCTCCACCTGCGCGACATCGAGATCCAGCTCGGCGATCCGTATTCCATCGTCACCGAGATGCACGACGACGCCAACCGCGAGGTCGCGCAGGTCACCAAGGCCGACGACTTCATCGTCAGCACCAAGGTGATCAGCCTGCTGCTGACCCAGCTCACCGAGAACCGCCATCTGTACGCGGTCTTCGCCGACCTCTTCGACCCGCAGGGGTCCGAGATCTACCTCAAACCGGCGCCCAGCTATCTGATACCGGGCGCGGAGGCCAACTTCGCCACCGTCATCGAGGCCGCCCGCCAGCGCGGTGAGACGGCCATCGGCTACCGGCTGGCCCGGCACAGCGACGAGCCGCCGCTCTACGGAGTCCACCTCAACCCGTCCAAGACCGCGCCGCTGACCCTGGGGGAGGGCGATACGGTCGTGGTCCTGGCCGAGGACTGAACGCGGGCGCGGGGCGTCAGCCGAGCGCGCGATGGGCGCCTGGGGTGTGGCCGAAGGCCCGGCGGAAGACATCGATGAAGGCGCTGCTGGACGCCGGCCGCAGCGATGCGCCACGGCCGTCAGCGGACGGCCAGTGCGCCGTCCACGTTCATGATGGTGCCGGTGGTCCACCCGGCTCGGGGGGAGGCGAGGAAGGCCGCCGCGGCGGCCACCTCGTGGGGTTCGCCGGTCCGGCCCGGCGGATGGGCCTCCGGGGCGTGACCGGCTCCGTACCGCTCCCCGGTGCCCATCGGGACGAGGCGGTCCCGTTCGCACGCCGGGGCGGGCACGGCGCCGGGAGCGATGCCGTTGACCCGGACTCCGGAGGGACCCAGTTCATTGGCGAGTGCCCTGGTCATCGCGTTGATGGCGCCGTGGGTGGCGGAGTAGGCCGCGGACGGGCGGTCGGCGGACGCCGTATGGGCCCAGTAGCTGCTGATGTTGATGATGCTGCCACGCCCCTCGACGAGCGCGGGCAGCAGCGCCTGGGCGAGGAGGAAGGGCACCCGGACATTGTGGTGCAGCATGGCGTCGAAGGAGTCGGCCGAGGTCTGGGCGAGCGGGCTGAAGTGTGCCGTGCCCGCGTTGTTGACCAGGGTGTCCACCCGCCCGGTGAGCGCGAGCACCTGACGCGCGGCGGCGGTGGCGGCGCCGGGGTCGGCCAGGTCCACGCAGAGTCCGCGTACGGTGGTGCCGTGTCCGGCCAGGGTGTGGCGGGCCCGCTCCAGCTTGTCCCGGTCATGGGCGAGCAGTACCAAGTCGGCGCCCTCCACCGCGAAGGCGTCCGCGATGGCGTAGCCGAGGCCCTCGCTGGCTCCTGTGATCACCGCGGTGGTGCCGGCGAGGTGGGTCATGCGCGGGCTCCCTTCGAAGTGTCGGTCCTGTCGCGGCGGCCTCCCTGAGCGGACAGATCTTGTCCGATTGGATCTTCAGCGTATGTATCCGGATAGATTCTGTCCATTTGATCGTGCGTCGGGTCCCCGTACGACCGGCTCGGATGCCACGTCCGTACCGCACACTGGGGTGTCATGGAGCTGCAGATCACCGCCACCTCGCCCGAGCATCCGGCGTCCCTGCTCGATCTGCCGTGGAACATCCCGCTGGCGGAGTGGCCGGAGGAGCACCTGGTCGC
This sequence comes from Streptomyces yongxingensis, assembly GCF_055597465.1. Taxonomy (NCBI): domain Bacteria; kingdom Bacillati; phylum Actinomycetota; class Actinomycetes; order Kitasatosporales; family Streptomycetaceae; genus Streptomyces; species Streptomyces yongxingensis. Next base: position 1,526,486 of record NZ_CM145717.1, on the reverse strand, counting down.
GCTGGACCGGGGCATCTCCCGCCATGTCGTCCGCTTCGCGCGGGCGGGCGGCGAGATCGTGGCGGTCAAGGAGGTCGGCGAGTGGGCGGCGGTGCGGGAGTACGGGCTGCTGCGCGATCTGGACCGGCTCGCGGTCCCCGCGGTGGACGCGCTCGCGGTGGTGACCGGGCGCACCGACGAGCACGGCGATCCGCTGGAACCGGCGCTGATCACCCGCCACCTGGCGGGGTCGCAGCCGTACCGGTCCATGTTCCAGACGACCATGCGGCCCGGCACCATCAGACGGCTGCTCGACGCGCTCGCCGTGCTGCTGGTGCGGTTGCACCTGGCCGGGTTCGCCTGGGGCGACTGCTCGCTGTCCAACACCCTCTTCCGGCGCGACGCGGGCGCGTACGCCGCCTATCTGGTGGACGCCGAGACCGGGCAGATCCAGCCGAGGCTCACCAGCGGACAGCGGGAGTACGACGTCGAGGTGGCGCGGGTGAACATCGCGGGAGAGCTGATGGACCTGGAGGCGAGCGGCTCCCTGCACCCCTCGGTCGACCCGGTGCTCTTCGGCCAGGCCATCGTCGAGCGGTACTGCGACCTGTGGCACGAGCTGACCCGTCAGTCGGTCTATCCGCTCGCCCAGCGCCACGCCATCGACCGGCGCGTCCGCCGCCTGAACGACCTCGGGTTCGACGTGGCGGAGATGCAGATCGAGCGCTCGCCCGACGGCGACGCCGTCACCTTCGTGCCCAAGGTCGTGGACGCGGGCCACCACCAGCGGCAGTTGCTGCGGCTGACCGGGCTCGACGCGGAGGAGAACCAGGCCCGCAGCCTCCTGAACGACCTGGAGACCTGGATGGCCACCCAGGACGACTACGCGCCCGGCGATCCGCTCGGCGCCCGCCCTGAGGTGCTCGCCCACCGGTGGGTCCGCGATGTCTTCCGGCCCACCGTGCGGGCCGTGCCGAAAGAGCTGCGCGGTGCCACCGACACCGCGCAGATCTACTACGAACTGCTGGAACACCGCTGGCTGTTGTCCGAGCGGGCCGGCCGGGACGTGGGCCTGGACACCACCGTGGAGGACTACATACGGACCGTCCTGACCCACCGGCCAGGCGGCTGAACGCCCTGCGGCCGGGCGGGTGTTCAGGACTTCGAGGTCAGCACGTCCCGGATCGACGCGATCACCCGCGGCGCCTGGTCGTTGAGGTAGAAGTGGCCGCCGGAGTAGACCTGGAGGTCGAAGCCACCGGTGGTGTGCTCGCCCCAGGCGCGGGCCTCCTCCACGCTCGCCTTGGGGTCGTCGTCACCCACATGCGCGTGGATGGGCGTCGCCAACCGCGGGCCGGGGGTGTAGCGGTAGGTCTCGGCCGCCTTGTAGTCGCTGCGGATCGCGGGCAGCACCATCCGGAGGATCTCGTCGTCGCCGAGGAGCTGGGTGTCGGTGCCGCTGAGCGCCTTCACCTCGGCGATCAGCCCGTCGTCGTCGCGGAGGTGCACGGACTCGTCACGGTGGCAGGACGGGGCGCGCCGCCCCGACGCGAACAGCGCCACCGGCAGCACCCCCTTCTGCTCCAGGCGCAGGGCGACCTCGAAGGCCAGCGTGGCGCCCATGCTGTGGCCGAAAAGCGCCACCGGCTTGTCCGTATAGGGCAGCAGCTCGGGCACCAGCGCGTCGGCCAGCTCGGCGATGTTGTCTATGCACTTCTCGTTGCGCCGGTCCTGGCGTCCCGGATACTGCACGGCGAGCACATCGACCGTGGGCGAGAGGGCCTTGGAGACGGGGAAGTAGTAGGAGGCGGACCCGCCGGCGTGGGGCAGGCAGACGAGTCGCGTCGCCGCGGTCGGCGCGGGGTGGAACTGCCTGATCCACAGGCTTGTGCCGGTGGGGTTTGCGGTCACGTGATGTCCTTTCGTGCCGCTCGCTCTGCGGCGGCTGTCGGGTGGCTGTCACGCGCGTGCCTCGGGTCGCGCGCAGACCAGTAGACCACCCTGCCGGTCCCATCCGAGCTGCGGCCACCCCTATTTCGGCCGGGAGTCCCCTAGTATTTCCCTCGTGTCGGTCATGTGCGGGAGGCGGTGAGTCCGCCCCGTTCGGCCGTCCGCAGCGCCAGGGCCGCCAGCGCCTCGGGAGCCCCCGCCTGACCGCGGATTCCCGGGAAGGCGTTGATGTCCACGATCAGCGGGGCGCCGCCGCCCGCGTCGATCAGATCCACACCGTAGACGTCCAGACAGAACACCGAACCGACCCGGAGCACCGGATCCAGCCAGCCCGGTGGCAGCGAGTCGAGGGCGAGCGGCAGGTTCGGACCGCGGCCGCCGGCCGCCAGCTCCGACCGGCGCAGCGCGGCGAACACCCGGCCCGCGACCACCCACAGCTTGTGGTCCCAGCCGTCGTTCGGGACGAAGTCCTGCACCACCACGGGCTCATCCGCCCAGTTCGCGGTCAGGGCACGCAGATGTGCGGCGTCGTCCACGCGGGCCACCAGGTCGTGGCGGCGGCTGTGGCGGCTCTTGACGACGACGGGACGACGGGGCGGCTCCGCCGCCAGTCCGGCGAGGCAGGCCACGGTACGGGTGGGGGCGAACGGCAGACCGGCGCGGAGCGCCCGTTCGGCCATCGCCGTCCGGTCCTGGCACCGCGCGGTGGCGGCGGCGGAGTTCACCACCGGGGCGCCACGCCGCTCCAGGGACCGGGCGAGCGCCAGCGCGGGCGGGGTCCGGGCCTTCAGCAGATACACATCGGCGAGTTCCCTGGGGGAGGCCAGGTCCTGCGCCTTCGTTCCGTCGTGGCCACGCGGGTCGAGCGCCACCACCTCATGGCGGGGGCTGAGCAAGGCCGTGGCGTCGGCGAGGAGTTGATGGCCGGGGTCGGCGGTGATCAGGCCGATCCTCATCGGCCGCCGCTCACCGTGGCGGTCATCCGGCCCGTGGCCGTGGCCGCGGGGGTACCCGGGACCGGCTCCGGAGCGCCTACCGGAGGCTCGGCCCCGGTGAGGGCGCCGACGAGCTCCGGTCCGGACCGGCCACCGCCCCCGCGCGCCAACTCCAGTACCGCGCGCCCCACCCGGGCCGCCGCGTCCGGCACCTCCTTGAAGCTGGGGAAGTCGTTCACATCGACGACCACCGGTCCGTCCGGGCCCAGCAGCACATCCACCCCGTACAGATCGAGACCGTAGGCCGTGCCGACCTCGGCGGCGATGGCCGCCACTTCGGCGGACAGCGGTACCCGGCGGCCGCGTTCGCCCCCGTCGCCACCGAGCGGTGACACCCGCTCGGTGGCGTACAACTCCCCGCCCACGCAGTACACCTTGAGGTCGATGCCCGAATTCGGCACATACGGCTGTGCGATGAGCATCCCCTCCGCCGCCAGCTCGGCCCGCAGCGCCCTGAGCCGGTCCGGGGTCGGCACCAGCCGCACGGCCCGTCCCGAGCTGCCGTCCGCGGGCTTGACCACCAGGGGGAACTCGGCCTCCGGTATCTCCTCCAGCGCCTCGGGCCGGGCCGCCGCGTAGGTGGGTGGCATCGGCAGGCCACGGCTGCGCCCGATGGCGGCCGCCAGGGCCTTGTCCCGTACACCGCGGATGGAGCGGGCGTCGTTGACGGTGGTCAGCCCGACCGCCGCCGCGGCCTCCAGCAGCGTGAGCCCGGGCCCCCCGGACACCGTCTTGAGCACCCAGGCGTCATGGCTGCCCGCCCGCACCGCGTCGGACATCCGCATCAGGGAACGACCCGGCCGGACCACGTCCACCTGGTGGCCCCAGGCGGAGAGCTGACGGATCACCTCACGCGGCATGCCGTCGTGGCGATAGCGCTCCTCCACCAGAAAGCAGAGTCTCATCGGTCTTCTTCCTCGTCACCGGACAGGTTCCCGGGCCGCTGCCGAGAGTGTCCGGCGCGCCATGGCTCCTCAGGATGTCATCCGCCGTTCTTGTGCGATCTCCTGGGCCAACCCATGGGCGTCAGTGGCCTGTTCCACGGCCCCTGACCGCAGCCTGTTTATCGGGCTAAGTTTGCTTTACTCTGCTGAACATGACGCTGACGCGCAGGGAGCGGGAGATACTCGCGCTGCTGCGGCGGGACCCGCTGGCCGGAGCCCAGTCCATCGCCGACGCCCTCGGGACCACGCGGGCCGCGGTCAATGTGCACCTCTCCAACCTGGGCAAGAAGGGCGCCATCCTGGGGCGCGGCTACATCCTGCGCCAGGAGCACGCGGTGGTGGTCATCGGCGGGGCCAATGTGGACATCAAGGTGCGCAGCCTCGCCCCCGTGGCGTACCGCACCAGTAATCCGGGGCGGTCCCACACCAGCCCCGGCGGGGTGGCCCGCAATGTCGCCGAGAACCTCGCCCGGCTGGGCACCCCGACCCATCTCATCGCGGCCGTGGGGCAGGACGCGGCGGGGGAGCGGCTGCTGAGCGAGACCCAGGCCGCCGGGGTGCGCGTCGAGCATGTGCACCGCGGCCCGCATCCCACCGGCACCTATACGGCGGTGCTGGACGCCGACGGCGATCTGGTCGTGGCCATCGCCGATATGGCCGCCACGGACGCGCTGGCCCCCGAGCACCTCCACGCCGCGCGGGAACTCATCGGCAACGCCGGTCTGCTGGTACTGGACGGGAACCTCTCCCCGCGGGTGCTCTCCTACGTCCTGGACCTCGCCTCCGCCACCGGGGTCCAGACGCTGATCGACCCGGTGAGCGTCCTCAAGGCGGCGCTGCTCGCCCCGCTGTTCGCTACCGGGCGCCCGGTCTTCGCCGTCACGCCGAACGTGGCGGAGCTGGGCGCGCTCGCGGGCCGGGACCTCGACGGGGCCACGGACGCGGACGACCCGGAGCTGCTCCGGGCCGTGGCCGTCCTCCATGACCGCGGCGTGCGGCACGTGTGGGTGCGGCTCGGGGCGCGCGGCTCCCTGCTGAGCACCCTCGACGAGGGCCGGACGTCACTGGAGGCGCCGCCGGCCGAGGTGCGGGACGTCACCGGGGCCGGGGACGCGATGCTCGGCGCGTTCGCCCACGCCCTGCTCGGTGGCGCCGACCCGGTCGACGCCGCCCGCAACGGCCACGCCGCCGCCGCGCTGACCGTGGCCACCCCCGCCACCGTACGACCCGACCTGACCCCGCGTCTGATCGAGGACGCGCTCGACGCCCCGCTGCGGAGGACCACATGACCACCCCCCACCCCCGGCTGACCCTCACCGAGGAGGTCGCGGAGGCCCTGCTCGACGGCCGTCCCGTGGTCGCGCTGGAGTCCACGATCATCAGCCACGGCATGCCGTATCCGCAGAACGTCGAGATGGCCACCGAGGTCGAGGAGATCATCCGCGCCGAGGGCGCGGTCCCCGCCACCATCGCCGTCCTCCACGGCAGGCCGCGCGCCGGTCTGGACCGGGCCGATCTGGAACTGCTCGCCACCAGCCCCGAGGTGGGCAAGGTCAGCGTGCGCGACCTCGCCCATGTCATCGCGCGCGGCGGCCATGGCGCGACCACCGTGGCGTCCACCATGCGGCTCGCCGCGCTCGCCGGGATCCGGGTCTTCGTCACCGGTGGCATCGGCGGAGTGCACCGGGGAGCGGAGCGGTCCTTCGACATCAGCGCCGATCTCACCGAGCTCGCCACCACCCCGGTGGCCGTGATCAGCGCCGGGGTCAAGAGCATCCTCGACATCGGGCTGACCCTGGAGAAGCTGGAGACCCTGGGCGTTCCGGTGCTCACCTACGGCACCGACGACTTCCCCGCCTTCTACTCCCGGGTGAGCGGCTTCCGCTCCCCGCTGCGCGTCGACTCACCCGAGGAGATCGCCGCCACCATGCGCGCCCAGTGGGAGCTGGGCATGACGGCGGGGCTGAGCATCGCCAACCCGGTTCCCGAGGCCGAGGAGATCCCCGCCGGGCGGATGGACGGCATCATCGAGCGGGCCCTCGCCGAGATGGCGGAGGCGGGGATCGGCGGCAAGGACGCGACCCCGTATCTGCTCAGCCGGATCGTGGAGTTGACGGAGGGGGAGAGCCTGCGGACCAATATCGCCCTGGTCAAGAACAACGCACGGCTCGGGGCGCGGATCGCGATCCACTACGCCGCCGGGGCGGCGGGCGGATCGTAACGCGTCGACCTCGACGGCCCGAAAATCGTTTGCCGTCGGCGGGGCCCGGTGCTGGGGTGGGCGCATGGACCGTGATGTGGTGCGTGAGCTGTACGACCGGGAGATGAGACAGGGCGCGCGGGCCGACGGCCCCGGCGTCCGGGTCGAGCGCGTGGGCGCGGTGGTGCGGCAGACCGGCGGCGGCCGCGACGACTGGAACGGCGTGCTGTGGTCGGATCTGGACGACGCCACCGCCGATGCGGCGATCGCCGCGCAGCTACGGCACTTCGGGGGCGCGGACCGCGCCTTCGAATGGAAGCTGTACGCGCACGACCGCCCCGGCGACCTCGGCGAACGGCTCCGGGCGGCCGGATTCGTCCCCGAGCCCGAGGAGACGCTGATGGTCGCCCAGGTGGCCGACCTGGACACCGCCGTCGAACCGCCCCAGGGCATCCGGCTGCTCCAGGTGACCGACACGGCCGGTGTGGAACGGGTGGTGGACGTCCATGAGCGGGCGTTCGGCGACGACGGCGCCGCTCTCCGGCACCGGCTCCTCACCCAGCTCGCCGAGGAGCCGGACACGGTCGTCGCGGTGGTGGCCATGGACGGTGACCGGCCGGTCAGCGCGGCGCGGATGGAGCTGCCGCCGGGGGCGCCGTTCGCCGGGCTCTGGGGCGGGGGCACCGTGCCGGAGTGGCGCGGCCGGGGCATCTACCGCGCCCTGGTCGCGTTCCGGGCCCGTGTCGCCGCCGACCGCGGCTATCGCTATCTCCAGGTCGACGCGTCCAGCCTGAGCCGCCCGATCCTGCGCCGGCTCGGCTTCGTGCCCCTGACCACCACCACGCCGTACGTGTACCGGGCCTGACGACAGCCGGGGCCGGGGGCGGACGTGACCGGGGGCCTTGTCGGTGGGGTGTTCTACGGTCTGGCCATGACCACCTCCGATGATGTCCGTGCCATCGCCCTGTCGCTGCCGGAGACCACAGAGAAGATCGCCTGGTCGATGCCCACCTTCAGGGTCGCCGGGAAGATGTTCGCCACCTTGCCCGAGGACGAGACCTCGATGGCCGTCAGATGTCCCAAGGTCGAGCGGGAGGAGCTGGTGCTGGCGGAGCCGGAGAAGTTCTGGGTCGCCGGCCATGAGGCGAGTTCGGCCTGGGTGCGGGTGCGGCTCGCCGCGCTGGACGACCTCGATGAGCTGCGGGACATCCTGCTCGACTCCTGGCGGCAGGCCGCACCGGCCTCATTGCTCGAATGATCACACCATGCGGCCGGTCGCTCCTCGAAATGTGGCGTTATGGGTGTTCGAGTAGATAACCGACACGGGTGAAAGTATGGACTTTTCCCGGTAATCGGAGTGCCGTCTTCCGCTGTGCGGGGTTCCCTGGAGGGGGATCAGCGAGGGAGGCCGCATGGTGCACGGCCGCAGGACGAACCGCCCCGCGGTGTGCGGCGGCCCGTGCGCGGCCGCGGTCCTCCTGCTGCTGGCGGCCACCCTGCTGCACGCCGTGCTGGCCCTGGGGGTCGTCCGTGCCTCGCCGTCCAGCGGGCCGGAGCGGTGCGCGGCCGGGAAGGCCAGGGCGGCCGGAGCGGTGAACCAGGCCCCGGCCACGTCCGTGCCCGGTGGCGCAGGCGCTCCCGCCTCGGCCCGGGCCCTCGCCGCGTCCGCCCCCGCTGGTGCTCCCACTCCCGTCACCCCTGTTCCGGTGGTGCCGGAGGCCGAGGACGAGCGGTCCACCTCCTCGGCGTCGGCCGTGTTCTCCGCCCGGGACGGTGCCGGGCATCCGGCGCGGCACGCCGGGCGGGTGGCGCACGGCGCCTCGTTCGGCGCGCATCGCTCCCTCTCGACGTCCCTCGGCCCCCTCGTGCTCGTCGGGGTCCGCGGTCGCCCTGCCGACCCGGCGCCGGGCCCCGGCGCGTTCGGCGCCGGGGGCGACGTCCCGGCCGGCCGGCTCTCCTCGCGGTCCGTCGTTCTGCGCTGCTGACCGGGCCCGGGCCGTCCGTCATCCGTTTCCGCGTCCGCCGCGGACCCCGGATGCGGTCCGCCCTGCTCGCTCAGCCGTAGGACGTCCGAGACCGCAGGAGTATCCGCATGCCCACCGATGTCTATGCCGCCATGCGCGCGATGCTGCGCGCGGAAGCCACCCGGCGCCCCGTCACCCCGCGGGCCGGTACCGCCGATCCGTCGCCGCCCGCGGTGGATCCGGCCGCTCCCGTCCAGGTGAACGCCACCGTTCGGGACACGTCCGCCGAGGGGGCCGTACCGGCTCCGTCCGCCGCACCACGCCCCGTCCGCCGGGCCCGCCCATCCCGGTACCTGTCGCGCTGCCGTGCCGTGCTGTGCGCCGTACGCCACGCCGTGTCGTCCTGCTTCGCCGGACGTACGTCACGACAGGGCCGGTGACACACAGGGCCGGTGACACAGGGGCAATGACACAAGGCCAATGACACAGGGCCCGTTGACACACGGCCGTTGACCGGCCGCCGAGGGAGCGGAGCCGGAAGCACGGGTGCCGGGAGGTCACACCGGCCCGTCGTTCCGTCCGCCCTCCGGTGAATCCCCGCTCGAGAGCAACCGCTCGCGCTGCGCCACGGCCCAGGCGTAGCCGGGATTCAGCGCCACCGCACGCTCCAGATCCGCCAGCGCCTCCGCGCGTCTGCCCAGGGCCTCGTTGGCCATCGCGCGGCTCCCCAGGGCCCAGGCGTAGCCGGGGTCGAGGGCCAGCGCCCGGTCGTACACCGCGATGGCCTCCTCGTAGTGGCCCGCGAAGCGGTGGACATCGCCGCGTTCGCCGAGCGTTCCCGGGATGCCCGGCTCCAGTGCCTCCGCCCGGTCCAGGTCCTCCAGCGCGCCCGCGGTGTCCCCCAGGGTGCTGCGGACGCGGGCCCGCCGGACCAGCGCCCAGGTGTAGTCGCCGTGTCGCTCGATGGCCCGGTCCAGATCCGCCAGGGCCTCGTGGATCCGGCCGAGCGCCATCTTGGTCTGGCCGCGGCTGCCCAGGGCCACATGGTCCGTCGGATCGGCCTCGATCACCGGGTCGAGCCGGGCCAGCGCCTCCTCGTACCGGCCCGCCCGGCGGCAGGTCTCCCCGCGCTCCCGCTGCACCCAGGTCGAGCCCGGCTCCAGCGCGTCCACGCGGTCCAGCGCGTCCATCGCCGCGGCGAACTCCCCGGTCGCCCGGTGGACCACGGCACGCCCGAAGTGCGCGCGCACGTTCCCGGGGTCCAGCTCGATCGCCCGGTGGAAGTCCCCCAGCGCCCCGTCGAACTCCTCGACCGAGCGGCGGTGCCAGCCCCGTACGACCAGGGCCGCGACCCGGCCGGCGGCGTCCAGCCCGGCCCGGGCCAGCAGCAGCCCCATCGCCTCGATACCGCGCCGCCGTTCGTCCGCCAGCGCCTCCACCAGGTGCCGCCCCCAGGTGCGCACCGCGTCGGCGTCGGCGTCCTCGCCCGCCTCGACCAGGGTGGTCGCCCAGCGCCGGGCCACCGCGGGGCCCGCGTCGCAGGCGTCGATCCCGTCCCGCAGCGCTCCGGGCAGCGCCGCCGACGGCCGTGCGCACAGCAGGTGGTACCACTCCTCCAGACGCGGTCCGCTCCAGGTGTCCAGCCGCCATCCGTCGCGCGGGTCGAGCCCTCCGGCGGCCGCCTCCCGCCATCCGGCGAAGGTCTCCGCCAGCCGGGTGTGCGCCGCGCCCCACCGCTGCGGGGAGGTGGTCCGCTGCAGCCGCAGCATGGGGGCGCGCACCACATCGTGGTAGCGGGCCGCGCCGTCGCGGTCGCCGATGAACGGCAGCGACCGCAGCCAGCCGAACAGCCCGGCCCCGTCGCCGTCCACCGCCGCCCTGAAGACGTCCTCGTTCAGCCGCCGGGGCAGCGCCCCCGCCAGTGCGGCGGAGCGGCGCACCGGATCGCGCTCCCACTTCAGGAACCGGTCGACGGCGGTGGCGCTGGGGTCGTCCAGGTCCCCGCCGGTTCCGGGGTTCTCGGCGAGGGTGGACACCAGGACCGGCAGCCGACCGGAGAGCCGCAGCACCTCCCGCACCACCGGCTCATCGGTGATCCCCTTGGCGGTCAGTAGCTGCCGGGCCTCCGCGTCGGTGAACGGCTCCAGCGGCAGCTCCGCGACCACATCGGCCAGGTCGCCCCAGCAGCCGGGGTCCAGCCGGGTCTGCCCGGCCAGCACCAGCACGGTGTTGGCGGGGAGGGTGCCGAGGCGTTCGCTGGTCAGCAGGGTGCGCAGCCAGGGGTCGAGCAGCGGGCCGAGGCGCTCGTAGGTGTCGAAGAGCAGTACCAGCCACGGCACCGCCGCGGCCGCCTCCGACAACTCCCTGACCAGCAGCGGGGACAGGGTCTCCGCCGGGTCCAGCACCAACTGGACGTCCTTGTGGTCGCGGAACCGCGAGCTGAGCGCCGCCCGCAGCCGGTCGGTGCCCTCGGCCAGCGGCACCGGATCGACGGCGCTCGCCAGCGCCCCGACACCCGGCACCAGGCCGAGCCCCGCGAGACCCGCCCGCGCGACGACCGTACTGCCGGTGCTGGGCCCCTGCCGCTCGCCCTCCGCCGGTACCGACTCCGCCTCGTGGCGGCGCTGCCGATAGGTGGCGAGCCGTCGATCGAAGGCTGTCAACTCCCGACCCTGACGGGCGAATTGCTCGCTGATCGCGGCCATCGCCTCGGGGACGGAGCTCGCCGTCTCGTCGATACGGGCGGTGAGCGCTCCGTACTCCTGGCGGGCGGTCTCCTCCAGTCGGCGCACCAGCCAGGTCTTGCCCACGCCCGCGTGGCCGTGCACATGGAAGACGAAGCGATGCCGCGCGTCCTCCGGCGGCAGCCCGAAATTGTCCCGGAACGCGTCCAGTTCCAGACGCCGGCCCACGAATCCGGCGTTCCTGCGCCGCTGGATCAGCTCCTGCATCGACGGCCGTGCCCGCCCCATCGGCCCCTCCTCCCCTTGGGATCCAGTCTGCCAGCACGATCGGCGCACGGGCTTATTGCGTACGATGCGCAGGTGCCCAGCTACCGCATCAGAACCGCGACCCCCGACGACCTCGACGCCGCCCGTGGCGTGATGCTCGACACCGTCTACCGCGACTTCGGAACCGGCTATGTGCCGCGCTGGCACGCCGACATCATCGATCCCGCCGCCGCGTATCTGGACGATGTGCGCCACACCCTGCTGGTCGCGGTGGACGACGGCGACGGGGCGGTCGTGGCGACCGCCGCGCTCGATTCCCGGGGACCGGCCCATCCGCCCAACCCCCCGTGGCTGGCCGCGCGTTATCCGTCGGGCGAGACCGCCCAGCTCCGCCGGGTCTATGTGCGCCCCGAGCACCGGCGCCACGGGCTGGCCCGGCGGCTGGTGCGTGCGCTGCTGGACTTCGCCGAGGCGGACGGCGGCTATCGCGCGGTCTATCTGCACACCGATCCCGCGGTGCCGGGCGCCGAACCGTTCTGGCGGTCCCTGGCGAAGGTCGTCTGCGATGAGCGGGAGGCGCCCGGGGGCGGTCAGGGCATCGTCCACTTCGAGGTTCCCATGACCTCCGGGGCGTACTGAGCCTTATGGAAATGATTATCATCTAATATTCGTGTCCGGCCGTCCCCGCGCAGCTCTGGAGAACCACGCCCATGCACTCTGTCCGCCGCCGGTGGGCCGCCGCGCTGCTGCTCCTCCCGCTGCTCGCCGGGTGTTTCGCCGCCCGCGACGGTTCGCCGTACGACGCCGGGACCGAGGCGGGCGGCGGGCGCCTCCGCGTCGCGATGGCCTTCCCGCCCGCCGAGCGCTTCTCCCCGTACGGCGCCGACGCCACCCTGCTCAGCAGGCTGGGCGTCACCGAGGGGCTGACCCGGCTGGACGGCAACGGCGGCGCGGTGCCCGCCCTCGCCGAGTCCTGGACCCGGGAGAGCGGCCGGGGCTGGGTGTTCACCCTGCGCGAGGCGCGGTTCCAGGACGGCGCCGAGGTCACCCCGGCGGCGGTGGCGGGCGCCCTCGCCCATGCCACCCGCGCCGATCCGCCGCCCGCCGCGCTCACCGGGGTCGCGCTCACCGCGGCGGCGGTGGGGGAGCGGCGGGTCCGGGTCACCACCGCGACCGCCGACTCCGCCCTGCCGCTGCGGCTGTCCAGCCCGAGCCTGGCCATCCTCTCGCCCAAGGCGTACCGCACGAAGGCCGGTACGACGCGAGGGGAGACGGCGGACGGGGCGACGGCGGACGGGGCGACGGCGGTCGATCCGGCCGGCACCGCCACCGGCCCCTTCACTCTGGCCAGGACCACCGGCAGCACCCGCGCCACCCTCCACCGCTTCGACGACTACTGGGGCGGCCTGGCCCACGCCTCCGGCCTCGACGTCCGCTTCATCGCCGACGGCACGGCGCGCACCAACGCGCTGCGCAGCGGCGAGGTGGACATGGCCGAGGCGGTCCCGGTCTCCCAGGCGGCCACCCTCGACAAGGCCACCCTCCGCGAGGTGCCCACCGCCCGCACCACCGCCCTCTTCCTCAACACCCGCTCCGGCCCCTTCGCCGACCCCGGCGTCCGTGCCGCCGCCCGCGAGGCCGTCGACGCCTCCGCCCTCGCCGAGGACGTGTACGAGGGGCATGCCGACACCGGCCGTGGTCTGTTCGGCCCGGCCCTCACCTGGGCCGCGGGCGAGCGTCCCCGGCCGTCCGGCCGCCCCGCCGCCACCCGGGTCCGGAACACCGCGATCACCCTCGCCACGTACGACAACCGGCCCGAACTCCCCGAGGTCGCGCAGGTGCTGCAACAGCGGCTACGCGAGGCCGGGTTCGGCGTGAAGCTGGAGGTGCGGGAGTACTCCCGGCTCGAACGCGACGCCCTGGCCGGGAAGTTCGACGCCGTGGTGGCCGCCCGGAACACCATGCTCGACACCGGCGACCCGGTGTCCTATCTCGCCGACGACTTCACCTGCGACGGTGGCTACAACCTGGCGCGGGTGTGCGACAAGGCCGTGGACCGCGCGGTCGCGGAGGCGGGCTCCCGCGCCGACGACGCCGCGCGCCACCGCGCCGCCCTGGCCGCGCAGAGGGCCGTCCTGCGCACGGACGGCGTGGTCCCGCTGGTCCACCAGCGGATCCTCCACGGCGTCGGCGCCTCGGTGCGCGGTGTGATCCTCGACCCGTACGAGCGCACGCTCGTCGGCACCGGTACGCGGCGTTGAGCGGCGGCGCACGGATGTGGCCTTTCGGGCGGGGCGCGGAGCGGCTCACCGGGCCGGGTGCGGTGCGGTCCCCCGGACCGGGCGCGGGGCGGTCGGCCGAACCGGGCGCGGGGCGGACCGCCGGGTCGGGTGCGGGCCGGTCCGCCCGGCCGGGCGGGTCCCCCGAACCGGAGGCGGGCAGGACCGCCGGGCCGGGTGCGGGACGGTCCACCCGGTCGGGTGCGGGCCGGTCCACGGGACCGAGCACCGCACGGACCGCCGCGCTGGTCGCGCTGTGGCGCGTCGCGCTCGCGGGGGCGTTGCTGTGCGGGATCGGTCTGCTGCCCTGGCTGTCCCGTACCGACCCCGCCCGCACCGTCCTCAAGGCGCGCGCGGCCGACCGCGACCCCAGCCCCGAGCTCCTGGAGTCCCTGCGCTCCCAACTCGGCCTCGACGCCCGGCCGTTGAGGCTGCTCGGCCGGTGGCTCGCCGGACTGCCCCACGGGGACGCGGGCACGTCCTGGATCTCGGGGACGGCCGTGGCCCCCTCGGTGGCCGAGGCGCTCGGCGTCTCGCTGCTGCTGATGGGCGGGGCGCTGGTGGTCGCGGCGGCCACCGCGGGCGCGGTGTGCGGGCGCACGCTGTGGCTCGGGCCGCGGCGGCGGGCCGCCCGGCGCGGGGCCGGTGCGGGGAGCGGTGGCGCGCTGCTCGCCGCGCTGCCGGAGTTCCTGCTGGCGTCCGTGCTGGCCGCCGTGGTCGGGGTGCGGCTCGGCTGGCTGCCCGCGGTCGGCTGGTACGGACCGCGGTGGATGGTGCTGCCCTCGCTCGCCCTCGGCCTGCCCGCGGGCGCCCTGCTGGGCCGGGTCCTGGACGACGCGCTGCCCGGCGCGTTCGCCGAACCCTGGGCGCGGGCCGCCGCCGCGCGCGGGCTGCCCGCCCGGCGGATCGCCCGCCAGGCGCTGCGCCGCGCCGTGCCCGGAGTGCTGCCGAACATCGGGCTGTTCGTGGTCGGGCTCACCGGAGGCGCGGTCGCCGTCGAGCAGGTCTTCGACATCCCCGGGCTCGGCCGGCTCTCCCTGCAGGCGGCCGTCGCCCAGGACCTCCCGATGCTCCAGGCGTGCGCCCTCGTCCTGATCCTGCTCGCGGCCGTCGCCGGAGGTCTCGCCCGGTTCGCGGCCCGGCTGCTGCTCGGGCCCGCACTGCGCGACGGGGCACTGCCCTCGCTCGACCGGTCCACCGCCCCGCCCGCCCGCTCGATTCCGCTGCTGTACGGCGCGCTCCTGCTCACCGTCGTGGCGTTCGGTGCCCTCCGGGAGCCGCTGGCCGTGGACACCGCCGCCCGGCTCACCGGCCCGTCCTGGGCGCATCCGTTCGGCACCGACGCCCTGGGCCGCGATCTGCTGGCCCGGGTGGGACACGGCGCGCTGTCCACGCTCGCGCTCGCGGTGGCGGTGAGCGTCGCCGCGCTGGTGGCGGGGGTGCTGCTCGGGCTGGTGCCCCGGCTGTCCGGCGGACTCGCCGAGACGGTGAACGCGGTGCCGCCCGTGCTCGCCGGGCTGCTGGTCGCCGGGGCGGCGGGCCGCGGCCCGTACACCCCCGCGCTCGCCGTGGCCGCCGTCGCCTGGGCCCCGCTGGCCACGCACACCTCCGCCTTGCTGCGGCAGCAGCGCGCCGCCACGCATCTCGCCGCCACCCGCGCGCTGGGCGCCTCCCGCCGCCATCTGCTGCGCCGCCACATCCTGCCCGCGGTCCTGCCCCCGGTCGTCCGCCACGCGTTGCTGCGCCTGCCGTCCGTGGCGCTCGCCCTGGCCGCGCTGGGCTTCCTCGGCCTGGGCGCCCAGCCGCCGTCCCCGGAGTGGGGCCGGCTGCTGGCCGAGAACCACCCCTACGCCGAGCGTGCCCCGTGGGCCGTCCTCGCCCCCGCCGCCGCGCTCGCCCTCCTGGGCCTCCTGGCGGTGACGGCGTCCGGCGGGGTGCGGTGGCCCCGACGGCGCCTGCGCATTGACGACCGCCCGGGGCGCGTCGGAGACTGACGGTCCGCCGCAGTGAACCGAAGTTCATTCTGCGAACATGCCCTTGGGGCGAGGGACCGCGAAGGACATCCGATATGACCCTCCACCGCGATCTGTTGATCGATGGCAAGGACACCCCGGCCGTCTCGGGGCGCACCGCCGAGGACCTCAACCCCTACACCGGGGAGGTGTTCGCCACCGTCGCCGCGGCCGGGGCCGAGGACGTGGCGCGTGCGGTGGCCGCGGCCGACGCCGCCTTCCCGTCCTGGGCGGAGTCGGCCCCGTTCGAGCGCCGTACGATCTTCCTGACCGCGGCGGACCTGCTGGAGTCGCGCGCCGCGCGCGCCGCCGAGATCATGGCCCAGGAGACCGGGGGCACCGCCCCCTGGGCGCACTTCAACGTGAGCCTGGCCGCCAACATCCTCCGCGAGGCCGCCGCCGCGATCACCGCCCCGCGCGGTGAGGTGCTCAGCGCCCAGGAGGCGGGCGCGCTCGGCCTCGCCGTCAGCGAACCGGCCGGTGTCGTCGCGGCCTTCGCCCCCTGGAACGCGCCGGTCATCCTCGGTGTCCGCTCCGTCGCGGCGCCCCTGGCGGCGGGTAATACGGTCGTGCTGAAGCCCAGCGAGGACGCCCCGCTCGCCTGCGGGCTCTTCATCGCCGATGTGCTGCGCGACGCCGGGCTGCCCGACGGGGTGCTCAACGTGGTCACCAACGCCCGTGAGGACGCCGCCGAGGTGGCCGAGGCGCTCATCGCCGACCCGCGTGTGCGGATCGTCAACTTCACCGGGTCCACCGGCGTCGGCCGGACCATCGGCTCACTCGCCGCACGGCACCTCAAGCCGGCCGTGCTGGAGCTGGGTGGCAAGAACGCCATCATCGTCCTGGACGACGCCGATGTGGACCACGCGGTGAACGCCGCCACCTTCGGCGTGTTCATGAACTCCAGTCAGATCTGCATGTCGGGCGACCGGATACTCGTCCATGAAAGCCTCGCCGAGGAGTTCACCGCGAAGTTCACCGCCAAGGTGGCCGCCCTGCCGTGCGGCGACCCAGCCCAGCCGACCACCGTGGTCGGCCCGCTGATCGGGGCCGATTCGGCACGCCGGGTGGCGGCCCTGGTGAAGGACGCGATGGACAAGGGCGCCACGGTGCTGACGGGTGGTGGCGAACCGGACGGCGCGATCCACCCGGCGACGGTGCTGTCCGGGGTCACCCCGGACATGGAGATCCACCACGCCGAGGCGTTCGGGCCGGTCTGCGTGGTGGACACCTTCGCCGACGACGATCGGGCCGTGGCCCTGGCCAACGCCACCGACCACGGCCTGACCTGCGGCATCATCACCGAGAACGGGACCCATGGGCTCAAGGTCGCCCGCCGTATCCGGACCGGCATCGTGCACATCAACGACCAGTCGGTGGCGGACGAGCCCCAGGCCCCGTTCGGTGGCGTCAAGCACTCGGGGTACGGGCGGTTCGGCGGCCGCTGGGGCATCGAGGCGTTCAGCGACACCCGGTGGATCACCCTCGCCACCCAGCACGCCCACTACCCCTTCTGACGACCGTGCGCCCCTCAGCCGATCCCGGGAATGAGGGGCACGGCCCCGGGGCGGCGCGCCGCCAGCCGCAGCGCCCTGACCGTGGAGCGCACCACCTGCTCCTTGGTGCGCGCGGCCGACTCCCCGCGCAGCACCGTCTCGCGCGGGGAGTCGTCCGCCCGCACCAACTGGACCAGCCCGTCCCGGCGGCCCAGGCTCACGCACTGCGCCATGAAGCGGAAGCGCAACGGCTTCGGCTCCCGGCCCCGCGTCTCGGCGATGATCGAGGAAGCGGCGTGCGAACCGGACGGGAGCGCGGTGGCGCAGGCCATGCGCAGGGCACCGGCGACCGGGGTGGCCATGGCCGCCGCGTCGCCCACCGCGTAGACCTCCGGATGGGACACCGAGCGCAGTGTGGCGTCGACGCGGACCCGGCCGCCGGGGTCGAGGGTGATTCCGGCGGCCTCGGCCAGGGCGGTGTTCGCGGTCATGGCGGTGGCCCAGACCACCGCGTCGGCGTCGATGTCCTCGGGGCGCGCCACCCGGCGGCCCTCCTCGATCCGGACGCCGAGCCCGGTGAGCGTCGTACGGACATGGGCGCGGCCCTTCGCCGACAGCCCCGCGCCGACCTCCGCGCCCGTGACCAGCCGGACCTTCCAGGCGTCGTGGGACTCGGCGATCTCGGCCGCGAGCTCGATGCCGGTGAGTCCCCCGCCGACCACCGTCAGCTCACCCGGGCCGTCCAGCAGCCGCTTGTGCAGTTCGGCCGCGGTCTCGGGGGTGTAGGCGCGCTCACCGGGGTCGGCGGTGCGGCTGCCGAGCGCGTACACCAGCCGGTCGTACGGGAGCCGGCGGCCGTCGTCGGTGGTGATCCGCCGGGCGGCCGGGTCGATCCCGGTGGCGCGGGCGGCCACGTGGACGATCCCGGCCCGCCGGGTCAGCGCGTCCAGCGGATGCGTGATGTCGGGCCGTCCGACGGCCCGCTCGTGCAGCCGCACGCGCTCGGTGAAGGCGGGGCTCGGTTCGACCAGGGTGACGCGGGTGTGCGGGGCCAGCCGCAGGGCGGCCATCAGCCCCGCATAGCCCGCGCCGAGTACCAGGACCTGCTGCTTCTCCATGTGGGCGGCCTCCTTGCCGGTCGGTGTTCACGAGGAGGACGACACGGCGGCCCGAGATGTGACGGTGATGCCGGTCACAGGTTCGGCAGGTCGAGGTGGCGGAGCTTGTCGGGGTTGATGATCGCGTCGATCTCGGTGATCCGGCCCTGGTGCACGGAGAAGGCGAAGACCACGGCCTGCCCGCCCGCGCTGTCGACCAGGACCAGGCCCGGGGCGCCGTTGACGTCGCGCTGGTGCACCAGCATCGTGGCCGGGTCGAAGCCCCGGGCCAGCCGCTGGGCGAAGCGGGCCACTTTCTCGTCGCCCAGCACCGGGAGCCGGGCCGCCGCCACCTTGCCCCCGCCGTCCGAACGCCAGACGACCTCCGGATCCAGGATCTCCAGCAGCCCGTCCATGTCGCCGCCCATGACCGCCCGGAGGAACGCGTCCACGGCCCGCCGGTGCTCCTCGCGGTCCACCGAGCGCCGCGGCGCCTCCGCCCGGACCCGCTTGCGGGCGCGGGAGGCCAGCTGCCGTACGGACTCCGGGCTCCGGCCCACCACCTCGGCGATCTCCGGGAACGGCACCGAGAAGACATCGTGCAGGATGAAGGCGGTCCGCTCCGCCGGAGTCAGCCGCTCCAGCACGGTGAGCAGCGCAAGACCCACCGACTCGTCCAGCGTCACCCGGTCCTCCGGACCGCCGGCCGCCACCACCGGCTCGGGCAGCCAGGGGCCGACGTAACGCTCGCGCCGCACCCGCGCCGACCCCAGCAGGTCGTAACAGATGCGGCTGATGACGGTGGTCAGATACGCGCGGGGGTCGGCGACCTCGTCCGCGGGCAGCGCCTGCCAGCGCAGCCAGGTCTCCTGCACCGCGTCATCGGCGTCGGCGACCGAGCCGGTGATGCGATACGCGACGGCCCACAGCCGGTCGCGCTGCTGTTCGAAGGCGGTCAGCTCTGCCATGTCCCGATCCTCTCCTCGGCCTGAGAGGGAGGACGAGACAGCGGCCGGAAGTGTGACAGCCGCCTCCCGGGGCGCGGTCGTGCCCCGGGCCGGTGGGTTGGCGCGGGGGCCACGTCGGGCGTAAGCAGTAGATGTGCACACGCGGCAAGGTCCCCCGGATCTGCGCGGGCCGAGGTGGCGGACCCGCGTCCTGGTCGTGATCCCCCTGCTGGTCATCGGGCTGATCACGCTCGGCGATGTGCTGTCCCCGGCGAGTGTCCGGCTCAGCCCGCTGCTGATCGCCGCCCCCGCCATGACCGCCTCGTTCGCCGGTCCCCTGCTCACCGCGTGCGTCGGGCTCCTGGCCGTCGTCGCCCAGGTAGCGGCGAACGCCTCGGAGGGGTCCCTCGGCAATCCCGGCCGCCTGACCGAGGTGATCACCCTGGCCCTGGTCTCGGCGATGATCGTGCTGTTCCGCGCGGTCCTCGACCGGCACATGCGCGAGCTGAACCGGGTACGGGCGGTGGCCGATGTGGCGCAGCGGGTGCTGCTGCGCCCGCTCCCCGTCAGGGTCGGCCCGCTGCTGATCGCCTCGGTCTACCTCGCGGCCGAGCCGGGGGCGGAGATCGGCGGCGATCTGTACGCGGCGGCGCGCACCGCGAACGCCACCCGGCTGATCATCGGCGATGTCCGGGGCAGCGGGCTGACCGCCGTCGCGGACGCCTCCCTGGTGCTCGGCGCCTTCCGCGCGATCGCCCACTGGCCCGTACCGCTGACCGATCTGGCGTCCCACCTGGACACCGCGCTGTCCGCGGAGCGGACCGAACCCCGCGACAGGGCGCCCGGGGCGGGGGAGTCGTTCGTCACCGCGGCCGTGCTGGAGATACCCGACGACCAGCCGGTGGTCCGCCTCGTCAACTGCGGACATCCGCCGCCGCTCCTGCTGCGCGACTCCGGTGTCAAGGCGCTGGAGGGCCAGGCGCCCGCACTGCCGCTGGGCCTCGGCCACCTGGCGGCCGGCCGCTACCACACCGAGGACTTCCCGTTCGACGAGGGCGATCAGTTGCTGCTCTACACCGACGGGGTGATCGAGGCGCGGAACAGCGAGGGCGCTTTCTTCCCGCTCGCCGAGCGGCTCCCCGGAGCGGACGGCGGCGGCCCCCAGTACCTCGTCGACCGTCTGCACCGCGATCTGCTCAGCCACACCGGCGGCCACCAGGGCGATGACGCCGCCCTGGTCGTCCTCGAACGCCATGGGGCGGAGCGCTGACGCACCGATGGCTCCGGGCCGGTGCCCGCTCGCGGAACCGCCCAGGAACGGACATCGGTATCGATCGCTCGTAAACTGGTCATATGGGCAGCGGGAACGAGGGCCCGAACCAGGGCCCTGAGGACTTCGGGCCGGATCCACTCGGCGACTTCCTCGCACGCTTCCTCGGGACCGGACCGGCTGGGCAGCGGCCCGATTCACGCCATGTCGACTTCGGCCGGCTGATGAGCGAGAACGCGCGCCATCTCGTCTCGGCCGCCGCCTCCTACGCCGCCGAACACGGCAGCACCGACCTCGACACCGAACATCTGCTGCGGGCGGCGCTCTCCGCCGAGCCCACCCGCACCATGGTCTCGCGCGCCGGAGCCGACCCCGACCGGATCGCCGCGGAGATCGACCGGGAGGCGGGGGGCGGGCCGCCGCGCAACTCGGTCGCCGTCACCCCGGCCGTCAAACGGGCGTTGCTCGACGCCCATGAGATAGCCCGCTCGCGCGGCTCCTCGTACATCGGCCCGGAACACGTGCTGATCGCGCTCGCCGCCAACCGCGAGTCCACCGCCGGGCAGATCCTGGGCGCCGCCCGCTTCGAACCCCGGGCCCCCGGCCCGCCGACCGGCGGCCTCACCCCGAGCGCCCCCACGGCCGACCAGCGGCCCGTCGTGGACCAGCGGAAGACCCCGAACCTCGACCGGTTCGGCCGCGATCTGACCGAACTGGCCCGCGAGGGGCGGATCGACCCGGTGATCGGCCGCGACGAGGAGATCGAGCAGAGCATCGAGGTGCTCGCCCGGCGCGGCAAGAACAACCCCGTCCTCATCGGCGAGGCCGGAGTCGGCAAGACGGCCGTCGTCGAAGGGCTCGCCCAGCGGATCACCGACGCCGATGTGCCGGACATCCTGCTCGGCCGCCGGGTCGTCCAGCTCGACATCGCGAGCGTCGTGGCCGGCACCCGCTTCCGCGGCGACTTCGAGCAGCGCGTCACCAGCATCATCGACGAGATCCGCACCAACTCCGGCGAATTGATCATCTTCATCGACGAGCTGCACACGGTGGTCGGCGCCGGCGGCGGTGGCTCCGAGGGCGGCCAGATGGACGCCAGCAACCTCCTCAAGCCCGCGCTCTCCCGCGGCGAACTGCATGTGATCGGCGCGACCACGCTCCGGGAGTACCGCCAGTACATCGAGAAGGACGCCGCGCTCGCCCGCCGCTTCCAGCCCATCATGGTCCCGGAGCCCACCTCCGCGGACGCCGTCGCCATCCTGCACGGCCTCCGCGACCGCTACGAGGCCCATCACCAGGTCCGCTACACCGACGAGGCGCTGCTCGCCGCCGTCGAGCTCTCCGACCGCTATCTGACCGACCGTTTCCTGCCCGACAAGGCCATCGACCTCATGGACCAGGCGGGGGCCCGGGTACGGCTGCGCTCCAGCGGCCGCGGCACCGATCTGCGCGCCCTGGAGCGGGAGGTCGAGCAGCTCACCCGGGACAAGGACCAGGCCGTCGCCTCCGAGAGCTATGAACGCGCCACCTCCCTGCGGGACCGGATCGCCGAGCTGAGCAACCGGATCGCACAGGCATCCGAAACGCAGTACCACGGCGGGCGTGTCGCCGAGGTCACCGTCGAGGACATCGCCGAGATCGTCTCCCGGCAGACCGGGATCCCCGTCTCCAGCCTCACCCAGGAGGAGCGCGAACGGCTGCTGGGCCTGGAGGAGCACCTCCACCGCCGGGTCGTCGGGCAGGAGGAGGCCGTGTCCGCCGTGGCCGACGCGGTCCTGCGCGCCCGCGCCGGACTCGCCGACCCGGGCCGCCCCAGCGGCAGCTTCCTCTTCCTCGGCCCCACCGGCGTCGGCAAGACCGAACTCGCCCGCGCACTGGCCGAGGCGCTCTTCGGCAGCGAGGACCGCATGGTCCGCCTCGACATGAGCGAGTACCAGGAGAAGCACACCGTCAGCCGGCTCGTCGGCGCGCCACCCGGATACGTCGGGCACGAGGAGGCCGGACAGCTCACCGAGGCGGTGCGCCGCCAGCCCTACTCGCTGCTGCTCATGGACGAGGTGGAGAAGGCCCACCCCGATGTCTTCAACATCCTGCTCCAGGTGCTCGACGACGGCAGGCTGACGGACGCCCAGGGCCGCACCATCGACTTCAAGAACACCGTCATCGTGATGACCAGCAACCTCGGCTCGGAGGCCATCACCGGACGCGGTGGCCCCCTGGGCTTCGGCGGCGGTGGCGAGGATGCCGACAACGCGGCGCGCCGGGAGCGGGTGCTGCGCCCGCTGCGGGAGCACTTCCGGCCGGAGTTCCTCAACCGCATCGACGAGATCATCATCTTCCGCCGGCTCGCCGACGACCAGCTGCGGCAGATCGCCGATGTGCTCCTGGAGGAGACCCGGCGCCGGCTGCACGCCCAGGACGTCGGCGTGGAATTCACTCTGGCCGCCGTCGACTGGCTGGCCAAACACGGACACCAGCCGGAGTACGGCGCCCGGCCGCTGCGCCGCACCATCCAGCGCGAGGTCGACAATCCGCTCTCCCGGATGCTGCTCGGCGGCGAGCTGCCCGCGCACAGCCAGGTCCGGGTCGATGTGCACGACGACCGGCTGATCTTCCACACACAGGACGCCGCCGACCGGACGGGTCAGCCCGGCCCGCCGGGTCACACGGAGCAGTCGGGCGGGACGGAGCGACCGGGGCAGCCGGAGCGGTAGCGCCACCGGGAGCGAGCGGGTCAACGCCCCATGGACAGGCCGTCCTTCTTGCCGCCCCGGCTGAGCACCGCCTCCTGGATGGTGCTCAGGGCGCTGGTGTAACCCGGGTTGCCGGGGCTCTTCTCCAGGGCCCGCGGAAGGTTCACCAGGGTGATCGGGTCGTTGTCCACGGCGTGTGGGATGTACTCCGCCTTCTTCACCCGCCACGCCCTGCCCGGGGCGGAGGGCGGGGTGAAGGTGAAGCGCGCCGCCGAGCCCATCTGGCCGCGCTTGTCGGGCATGACCCCCGCGATCTGGTCGCCCATGCCGTAGACCACCCAGGTGCCGTTGACCTTCTCGTACGCCTGGGGGATATGCGCGTGGGTGCCGATGATCAGGTCGATGTCGCGGCGGCCGCCGTCCTTGGAGGCGGTGAGCTTCTTGGCGAGCGAGAGCTGGAGCTTGTCCGGCGCCTGCTGCCATTCGGTGCCCCAGTGCACGCTGACGACGACCACATCGGCCCCGGCGCGCCGCGCGGCCCGCGCGTCCTTGATGATCCGCGCCGGATTGATGAGGTTGACCAGCCACGATTTGCCCTTGGGCACCGGGATGCCGTTGGTGCCGTAGGCGTAGGCGAGATGGGCCACCTTGGCGCCCCCGGCCTCCATGATCGTGGGACGGACGCTCTCCGCGGCGGAACGGGCCGATCCGGCGTGCTTGAGCCCGGCCTTGTCCATGGCGTCGAGGGTGCGGACCACCCCCTCCGGACCGGCGTCGAGGGTGTGGTTGGAGGCGGTGGAGCAGGAGTCGTAGCCGATGTCCTTCACGGCCGAGGCGAGCTGCGGAGGCGTCTTGAAGGTCGGATAGCCGGTGAACGGCCCGTGGGCGGCCCCGTAAACGGTCTCCATGTGGCAGATGGCCAGGTCGGCCCGGGCGACGAGGGGCGCGGCCGCCCGGATCATGCGCCGGAAGTCATAGCTCTCACCGCCCGAGTCCGCCTTCGCCTGCCGGATGACTGAGGCGTGTACCAGCAGATCGCCGGTGGCCACGAGGGTGAAGTCCTTCGTGGACCCGCTCCTGGCCACCGCCGAGGTCTTCGATGGCTTCTCCTCGGCCTTCGGGGTGGCCGGTGTCCCGCTGCCGCACGCGGTGGCGGTGCCGAGCAGGGCGACGGCGAGAAGCGCCGTCCGATGGCGTGGGTGATGGGACACGGTGCACTCCGCACTGGTCCGGCCATACCGGACCCTTTTGTTCTGATTGTCGGATTGTCGTATTTATTGCACGACATCAGAGGGGCTTGCGGAGTGGTGGGGAGCTTCACCGGTTCGGCCGACCGGTTGCACCCGATGGGCCCGGTCAACCCCTGTCCGGGGCCCATCGATGGGACAATGCGCGCCCGCCGCGCGGCACCACGTCCGGGGCGGTCCCCGGGTGGCCGTTCATCGCGTAACTCCGTTGTGGACAAGGGCGGTCAGCGGTGCGCTGCGGGTGTTGAGCTGACACCATGGGGGTGTCGCTCGCGGCATCCGCGGTGGGACCTCGGGGGAGGACGTTCCATGCAGATCGGCCGGCCCAGCATCACCGCCCGCGGCGCGGCCGCCTTCCGCGCGGCCCACCAGGAGCTGGAGGGCGGCCGGGTGTTCCACGACCCGCTGGCGCTCCGCATCCTCGCCGCCGACGCGGACGACCCCGTCCTCGAGGCGGCCTTCCACCCCGAGCGCGAGGATGTACGGCTGTCCGTGGCCGCCCGTGCGCGGTTCGCCGAGGACGCCGTCGCGGCCGCCGTGGCACGCGGGGTACGGCAGGCGGTGGCGCTCGGGGCGGGGCTGGACACCTTCGGGTGCCGCAATCCGTACGAGGCGGAGGGCCTGCGGGTGTTCGAGGTGGACCACCCCGCCACCCAGGAGTGGAAGCGCGACCGGCTGGCCGCCGCGGAGATCCCCGTACCGCCGTCACTGACCTTCGCACCGGTGGACTTCGAGCGGCAGAGCCTGGCCGACGGGCTGACGGCGGCGGGCTTCGAACCGGCCCGCCCGGCGTTCTTCTTCTGGCTCGGAGTGGTGCCGTATCTGACGCACACCGCCGTGCTGGACACGCTCGGCTTCATCGCGGCCCTGCCGGACGGCTCGGGCGTGGTCTTCGACTACGGCGAGCCGCCGGACGCGCTGCCACCGGAGCAACGTGCCGTGCACGAGGCGCGCGCGGCGTGGGCCGCCGAGGCCGGTGAGCCCTTCCTCAGCTTCTTCACCCCGGAGGAACTCGCGGACGAACTGCGGCGGCTGGGCTTCTCCGCGAGGGAGGACATCCGCTACCGCGACCTCACGGCCCGGTACGAGAGCGGCCACCGCATGGCCGAGGGGAACGCGGACCTCGGCGCCCATGTGATCCACGCCTGGGCGCAGGGTTGAGCGCGTGGACGCGGGGCTGAGCCCCTGGACTCAGGACCGGGCCCCTGGACTCAGGACTGAGCCCGGACCGCCGGTGGCGGGCGGCCCGGACCTCGTCAACGCGCCTAATAGCTAGGGGAGTTGCGGAGACTTTCGGCGGCGGTTACCGGTACGGTGACCCGGCTGCCGCCCAGGTCCACCGTCACCTTCGCCCCGGTCGCGTCCTCGAAGTAGAGGAAGTCGGCGTCGGTGCCGCCGAGGACCAGCCCCAGCCGATGGCCCGGCTTGATCTCGTAGTCGCCCGGCAGGGTCTTCCAGGTGATCCGGTAGGACCGGCCGGGGGTGAGTGGCTCGGGGGTGGTGAGCGAGTGGCGGTTCTGGGCGTCCATCCAGCCCCGGGCGATCACCTCGGAGGATTTGCGCGCCGTCACATTGGCGGTCTGCTGGTAGCAGGCGTCGTCCTGGGCGGTGCTCTTCCCGTGGCAGGACTCCTCGTCCAGCCCCCGCAGGCCGTCGTGGATCCGGTTCTGGGGTTCGTCGCGGTTCCAGTCGATCCGTTCGTCCTCGCCGTAGTCCACGAGGAGCGCGGTGAGGTTCGACGTCGGTTTGTCGAGCGTGACCCGCAGATCGGCGGTGGGTGTGCCGGAGAGCCTTACCCCGGTGCGCAGCGGCGGGGTGAGGAACGCCAGCCGGCCCGGACGGTTCGCCGACGGGTCGGCGGCGAGATCCGCCTCGCTCAGCTTGGTGTCGGTGAAGGTCCCGGTGCCGCTCGCGGGGCTCAGCGCCAGCGAGCCGTCGGACCCGGGGTGCAGGGGGACCGAGGAGGTGCCCGCGGGCCAGTCGGCCTGGGTCGTCCAGGTGTCCGGGCCGGTCTGCAGATCCACGCGGGGCTCGTCCATGATTCCGTTCTGGACGTCGTACAGCCAGTGGTCGAACCACCGGTGCACGGTGTCGACCCACTGCGCGCGCCGACCGGGCCAGTCGAACGGATCGGTGTGGCCGTAGCGGCCCAGCCACAGCTTGCGTGGCACCCCGCGCTCGGCCAGCGCACCCCACCAGTTCGCGAGCTGGTTGATCCGGATGTTGTAGTCGTTGATGTCGTGCGCGGCGAGGACGCTCGCGCGCACTTTGTCCACCTCGGGCGCGGGCTGCGCGATGTAATCGCGCTCGTGCCAGTGGGCGTTGTAGTTGCCGGTGGCGTCGTCCTCACCGGCCTGGAGCCGCTCGCGCACCGCCTGGCACTTCTGGGGCGGGTCGGTGTCCAGGGCGGTCGTCAGATACGAGGCGAAACCGTTCCAGTGCTTGGCGCCGTTGGTGCGGGCGAACTCGTACCAGGAGCTGACTCCGGAGATCGGGACGATGGTCTCCAGACCCTCCACCCCGGTGCCCGCCACGGCGTTGGCCAGCATGCCCTCGTACGAGTGGCCGATCATGCCCACCTTGCCGGTGGACCAGGAGGCTTTCACCTCGCTTCCGTCGGCCGCGTACGCGGTGGCGCGGCCGCCCAGCCAGTCGATGGTGGCCTTGGCGGCCGCCACATCGGCGCCGCCGCCGACCGTCAGACAGCCGTCGGATCTGCCGGTGCCGGTCACGTCGACATCGACCACGGCGTAGCCGCGCGGCACGAAGTAATTGTCGTAGAACAGAGGGAACTTGGCCGGGTTGCCCTGGGCGTCGTAGACCTTGCGCTCCGACTCGAAGCCACGGCCCACGGTGTCGTTGTAGGGGCTGGACGACATGATGACCGGCACCTTGAGATCCTGCTGGGTCTCCTTGGGGCGGATGATGTCCACCGCGACCCGGTCCTTGTGGCCATCGCCGTCACTGTCGACGGGCGTCCGGACCATCAGGTGCTCGCGCACGGCGTCCGCGTAGGAGAACACCGGCTGGGTACGGCCGTCCACCACCTTGGCGGCGGGTCTGGCGGCCGTCCGGGCCGACGCGGGCCCGGCGGGCAGTGCGGCAAGGGCTGTCGACATCGTGAGCGCGGCGATCACGGCCCCGTACCATCGTGAAGTGCGCATACGGACCTCCTGGCCACGGCCCCCGCCCCGGGACCACCGGCCGGCGGTGGCCGGTCGGCGATCCCGGGGTTCCGGAGCCATGGAGGCTACTCGGCGATTTTCGTACGCATGGTCCAGCGAAAGATCGCTGTGGTGATGTCAGCGGAATCGTTGACGAGTTCGAAGTGCTCGTATCCATTGCGGTGCTGGATTTTGAGCTTCTTGCTGATGAGGGTCGACCGCCCGGTCCGGAATGCCCGGGGCAGATCGTCCGGTCCGCCTTCGAGGACGACCTCGATCGGACTGCCGTCGGACAGATAACTGACGTGTTCGCTCAATATCTCCACCTCCTTACGCGGTCCTCCTCAAGCGGGAACATGCAGTTCCAGTCGGTCATCCGAGGTGAGGATGGCCTGCTGCATGTCCTGCAGGGCCCGGCACGGCTCGAGCCCGAGTTCTTCATTGAGGGTCTTGCGCGCCGCTTGATACACATGCAAGGCGTCCGCCCGGCGGCCACAGCGGTAGAGCGCCAGCATCAACTGACGGTGCAGTGCCTCCCGTAAGGGATGCTCGGTGGTCAGCTGATACAGATCGCTCACCAGTTCACGATGTCGGCCGAGCATGAGCCGGGAATCCGTCAGCATCTCGATGCATTCCAACCGGGCTTCCTTCAGCCAGGTCTGAAAGCCTTCGAGGATCGGGCCATGGCATACGTCGTCCAGCAATGGATCGCGCCAGAGATCGAGCGCGCTTTCGAAAGTGGCGGTGGCCTGCTGGTAACGTCGCTCCCTGAGGTGATCCCGGCCCTCGCACACCAGCCGTTCGAAGCAGTGGAAGTCGAGGTGATCGGGGCCCAGCCGCAGGACATATCCCGGCGGGCGGGTGATAACGGGGCTTTCGCTCTGGCCGGGCCGGCGCAGGAACTTACGGATCTGGGAGACATACACATGAAGCCCGGCGATCGCCCGGCGCGGCGGGTCCTCCCCCCAGATCTCCGTGATGAGCTGGTCGATCGGCACCACTTGGTCGGCGCGGACGAGAAGGACGGTCAGCAGGACCTCGATCTTCCGCGCCCTGATAGTTAATTTCCTCTCCCCTTCTACTACGCGGAGAGGTCCCATGATCTCATATCGCACGATGTGCCCCATCCGAGTCGCCGACGAGTGCGGTCATGGGACAGTCGGCGTCTTTGCCGGAATTGCCCGCGGGGTTGTCTGGGTGTTCTCTCGATTTCGAGGGTGATCTGCTTCCGGAGGCGAACGCATGTACGGAACGGGGTCTGACGGCCCATGCGGAACGTCGGCCCGGGTCGTCCGGGTGGCGCGCGGGAATTGTCACGTCCCCGGAGTCCGGCGACCCTGAAGGGGATGGGAAGTGGGCGCTTGCCGAGCCGCTTGCGTGTGGAAAGGGGTCCGGCCGCGCCTCCCCGGGCGGGGACGGGCGGTGCCGCCGGGTCCACTGACGCACGCCGTTCGCGACTGCCATTACTCACCCCTCTTTTATCGCGGGCCTGCCGAGGAATCAGAGAGCGGACGAGATCGACGCCTTCGGCAGGTGCCCCACATCGTAAGCGAGTCCTATGACTACCCACCTCACCTAGAATCCGGATATACGCGCCCTCGAGGCGGCGTCCTCGACGGTACGGAGCGGGTATTCGCAATACGGTCCGGAAGATCGGAGTCCGGATATCCCGCACGTGAGGTGTTGCAGTCCGCGAAAGAGACTACGCGGATCACATCGGCCGGGACAAGCACGTCTTGCGAGATCATGGGCCCCTTGGCGGCGCTTTGATGAGGAGTGGAGAATTCCGTCTGCGTGGGACCCATGAAGGGTTCTCGAATAACCGTCAGGTTCGTCGCCGATTCAGGGCTTGTGGGCCACCACGATGGCGCAGCCGGCGCTGGGCACGGTGGGAAGCGCCGACTTGGCGGCGTCCAGCACCTCCTGCACGCTGACCCCGTGGCGCGCCTCGAACTCCCGGCGACAGCGCAGGATGCCGTCGATCATGCGGTTGGCGGTGTCCTTGGTGTTCTCGGTGACATCGGTCAGCTCATCGAGCACCAGTCCGGCGTCACCGACCAGGCCGGGCCAGTCCTCCAGCCGGGTCAGCGAGGTGACCACGGCGGGATCGTCGTCCGGCTGATAACTGCCGTCGCTCGGCGGGGTCACATCCGTGAGCACCACCCGGCCTCCCGGCCGCAGCACACGGGCCATCTCCCGCAGCGCCGTCGGACGGTCCATGTGATTGATCGATTCGAATGCGAGTACGGCGTCGAAAGACGCGTCGTCGAAAGGCATCGCCATGGCGTCGGCGTATTGGAATGCCACCCGGTCGGACAGCTCGGCCAGCCGGGCGGATTCGGTCGCCTGTTTGACCTGGAGCTCGCTGATCGTGACGCCCAGGACATTGGCGCCGGTGGCGGACGACAGCCGCATCGCCGGTTTCCCGATGCCACAGCCGACATCCAGTACCCGGTCTCCCGGCCCCACCCGCAGCCGTTCGATCAGCAGATCCGTGAAGCGATCGGTGGCCTCTTGGACCGAACGGGTATCGGCCGGGCCGTCCCAGTAGCCGAAGTGGAAGTTGTCGTCCCACGCCATCTGCAGAAGCGGGCCAAGCGAGCTGTAGTAGTCCGACACCGTGCCGCCTGGCGGCACGGCCGAGGGAGAGGTCATGGCACTCCTCCTGTGTGCTCGAAAGATCGGGTCGGCCCAGGGCACATAAAGGCTCACCCGCTCAAGCGATGGTCCGGGGTTCCGGTAACGCGTCTCTAAAGTCACCGGCCGTGGCCTATTTGGTCTTGCTTTAGAACCGCGCCCCACGATGGGCCACGTGCTCGCACCGATCATCAATCCGGAGCGGGAGTGCCGCCCATGACCACGAACACGCAGTCGTTCTCCGAGCGCCGTATGGGGTGCGATGGATAGCGCCGCGCCCACCCGCACACCTCAGCACGCGGAGCCCATCGCCGTGGTGGGAATGGCCTGCCGCCTGCCGCACGCACCCAGCCCGTCGGCCTTCTGGCGGCTGCTGCGGCAGGGCGGGAACGCCATCACCACCATGCCGGACGACCGCCGCCGGACCGGCTCCACCGCCGAGGGGCCCACCGCCGAGGGGCCCACCACCGATGGCCCTGCCACCGATGGCCCTGCCACCGACGGCCCCGCTACCGACGGCCCCGACCGGCCGGCGCCGACCTGGTACGGCGGCTTCCTGGACCGCGTCGACACCTTCGACGCCGCCTTCTTCGGCATCTCGCCCCGCGAGGCCACGGCCATGGACCCCCAGCAGCGGCTGATGCTCGAACTCGCCTGGGAGGCGTTCGAGGACGCGGGAATCCGCCCCGGAACGCTGAAGGACAGCCCGACCGGTGTGTTCGTCGGTGCCATCTGGGACGAGTACGCCGCCCTTGTGCGCCGGGACACCACTGCGGCCACCCGGCACGCCATGACCGGTGTCCACCGCAGCATCATCGCCAACCGGGTGTCCTACGGCTACGGTCTGCGCGGTCCCAGCCTGACCGTCGACACCGCACAGTCCTCCTCGCTGGTGGCCGTGCACACCGCCTGCGAGAGCCTGCGCCGCCAGGAGTGCGCCCTTGCCCTGGCCGGAGGCGTCAACCTCATCCTCACCGAGGACAGCATGGCGGCCGCCGCCGCCCAGTTCGGCGGGCTCTCCCCGGACGGGCGCTGCCACACCTTCGACGCCCGCGCCAACGGATTCGTGCGTGGCGAGGGCGGCGCGGCGGTCCTCCTCAAGCCACTCGCCGCGGCCGTACGCGACGGCGACCCGGTGTACTGCGTCATCCACGCGAGCGCCGTCAACAACGACGGCGCCACCGACGGGCTGACGGCCCCCAGCCCGGCGGCCCAGGAGGACGTGGTGCGCACCGCCCACCGGCGGGCCGGCGTCTCACCCGACGAGGTCCAGTACGTCGAGCTGCACGGCACCGGAACCCCCGTCGGCGACCCCGTCGAGGCCGCGGCGCTCGGCGCCGCGCTCGGCACCGTACGGACCGACGGCACACCGCTGCTCGTCGGCTCCGCCAAGACCAACGTGGGTCACCTCGAGGGCGCAGCGGGCATCGTCGGACTGCTCAAGACCGCCCTCGGCATCACCCACCGCCTGCTCCCGGCCAGCCTCCACTTCGACACGCCGAACCCGCGGATCCCGCTGGCCGAACTCGGACTGCGGGTCCAGGACCGGCTCACCGAGTGGCCGCGCCCGGACCGGCCGCTGCTCGCCGGGGTCAGCTCCTTCGGCATGGGCGGCACCAACTGCCATCTCGTCCTCGGCGAAGCATCCGCGTCGGCGCCCGTTCCCACCGACGACGGCTCCTTGCCCCCCGTGGTGGCCTGGCCGGTCTCCGCGAAGACCCCTTCGGCGCTGCGCGCCCAGGCCGGGCGGCTGCGGGACCATCTGGCCGACCACGACGGCCATTCCCCGGCCGACATCGGACACTCCCTGGCCACCACCCGGACCGCCTTCGACCACCGCGCCGTGGTCCTCGGGGCGGGCACCGACGAACTGCTGAGCGGGCTGGACGCGCTGGCCGACGGCATGGAGACCGCCGGAGTGGTGCGGGGCGGTGCCACGGACGGCGGTCTCGCCGTCCTCTTCAGCGGCCAGGGCAGCCAGCGAGCGGCCATGGGCCGTGAGCTGTACGCCGCCTATCCGGTCTTCGCGGCGGCGCTGGACGAGGTGTGCGACTGTCTCGACGGGCAGTTGGCAGAGCCATTGCGCGAGGTGATGTCCGCCCAGCCCCCGTCCCCGCGAGCGGCGTTGCTCGACCGCACCTCGTACACCCAGCCCGCGCTGTTCGCCATCGAGGTGGCCCTGTACCGGCTGGCCGAGTCCTGGGGGCTCACCCCCGGCCATCTGATGGGCCACTCGGTTGGCGAGATCGCCGCGGCCCATGTGGCCGGTGTGCTCACCCTGCCCGACGCCTGCACCCTGGTGGCCGCCCGCGGCCGGCTGATGCAGGCCATCACGGTGCAGGGCGCCATGGCCGCGCTGCAGGCCGACGCGGACGAGGCCGCGGGACTGCTCGCCGGCTGGGAGGACCGGCTGGACCTCGCCGCCGTCAACGGCCCCTCGTCCGTGGTGATTTCGGGCGACCACGACGCCGTCCACGCGGCCGCCGCCGCGTGGCGCGAGCGCGGCCGCAAGGCCCGGCTGCTGAAGGTCAGCCACGCCTTCCACTCGCCGCACATGGACACCATGCTCGACGAACTGCGCGCCGTCGCCTCCGGACTGACCTTCTCCGCACCGGCCATTCCCCTCGTCTCCAATGTGACAGGACGGCTCGCCACCGCCTCGGAACTCGCCGCACCGGACTACTGGGCCCGGCACGCCCGCCACGCGGTGCGCTTCATGGACGGTGTGCACACCCTTCTGGACGCCGGTGTCACCACCTTCCTCGAACTCGGGCCGGACGCCCCGCTCACCGCCATGACCCGCGAATGCCTCACCGCACGGCCCGGACCGGCCCCCGGGCGGCCACGCCCGGCCGCCGTGGCGGCACTGCGCCGTGACCGATCCGAGGCGCGCACCTTCGCCGCCGCCATGGCCCAGGCGTATGTCCGCGGCGCCGAGGTGGCCTGGGACCGGGTCTGCGGCGGACACCCCCGGCGGCGGGTCCCCCTGCCGACGTACGCCTTCCAGCGGGACCGCTACTGGCCCGGCACCACACCCGAACCCACCGCACGCGGCGCTCACACCACCGGGACGGACACCGCCCCGGACCAGGCAGCGCCCGTAGGAGAGACGGCCGGGCCCGGCGACACCGGGCCGGTCCGGGACCCGCTGGAGGTCGTGCGGACCCAAGTGGCCCTCGTCCTCGGACACTCCGAGCCGGACGCCGTCGATCCCGGACTCACCTTCAAGGAGCTGGGCTTCGACTCGCTCGCGGCGACCGAACTGAGCGAGCGGCTCGCCGCCGCCACCGGGCTGCCCCTGACCGCCACGCTCACCTTCGACCACCCCACCCCCCTGGCCGTCGCCGACCACCTGCGGGCCCACACCGCATCTGCCGCCACCCCGCCCGCGCCAACGGTCCCCGCACCGCGCGACGCCGACGAGCCGATCGCGGTGGTGGCCATGGGCTGCCGCTTCCCGGGCGGTGTCGACTCGCCCGAGGCACTGTGGCGGCTGGTGGCCGAGGGCGTCGACGCGATCGGGGAGTTCCCCCGGGACCGCGGCTGGGACCTGGCCGGCCTCTTCGACCCCGACCAGGACCGCCCCGGCACCAGCTACGCCCACGAAGGCGGCTTCCTCTACGACGCACCGGAATTCGACGCGGAGTTCTTCGGGATCAGCCCCCGGGAGGCGCTCGCCACCGATCCACAGCAGCGGCTGCTGCTGGAAACCGCGTGGCAGACCTTCGAACGGGCGGGCATCCCCTCCACCGCCCTCCAGTCCAGCCCCACCGGGGTGTTCGTCGGAGTGATGCCCCAGGACTACGGTCCCCGGCTGCACGAGGCGCCCAAGGGGCTCGACGGCCATCTGCTGACCGGCGGCACCCCGAGCGTGGTGTCCGGCCGGGTGGCGTTCACCTTCGGTCTGGAGGGGCCCGCGGTGTCGGTGGACACGGCGTGTTCGTCGTCGCTCGTGGCCATCCATCTCGCGGTGCGGGCACTGCGGCAGGGCGAGTGCGCGCTCGCCCTGGCCGGAGGGGTGACGGTGATGGCCGCACCCGGCATGTTCACCGGCTTCTCGCGCCAGCGCGGCCTGGCCCCCGACGGGCGGTGCAAGCCCTTCGCGGCCGCCGCCGACGGCACCGGATGGGGCGAGGGCGTCGGCCTGCTGCTCCTGGAGCGGCTGTCGGACGCCCGGCGCAACGGCCATCGGGTGCTGGCGGTGATCCGGGGCTCGGCCGTCAACCAGGACGGCGCCTCCAACGGCCTGACCGCGCCCAACGGCCCCTCCCAGCAGCGGGTGATCCGCCAGGCCCTCGCCGACGCCCGGCTGTCCCCGTCCGAGGTGGACGCCGTCGAGGCGCATGGCACCGGAACCACCCTCGGCGACCCGATCGAGGCCCAGGCCCTGCTCGCCACCTACGGGCGGGAGCGGCCGGAAGAGCGGCCCCTGTGGCTGGGCTCGCTGAAGTCCAACATCGGCCACACCCAGGCCGCGGCCGGTGTGGCGGGCGTCATCAAGATGGTGATGGCCATGCGGCACGGACTGCTGCCCGCCACCTTGCACATCGACGCGCCCAGCCCCCACGTCAACTGGGACGGCGGCGCGGTGCGGCTGCTGACCGAGCCGGTGGAGTGGCCGCGCGAGGAACGCCCTCGCCGCGCGGGCGTGTCCTCCTTCGGCATCAGCGGCACCAACGCGCATCTGATCGTGGAACAGTCCCCCGAACCGGAACCCGCCCCCAGCGGCGCGCGGCCGGACGAGGACGACCGGCCGGTGCCCTGGGTGCTGTCCGCCCGCAGCGCCGAAGCTCTCCGGGGACAGGCCCGGGAGCTGGCCGCCCACGCGGGCGCCGACGACACGCCGTCGCCCTGGGACGTGGGCTGGTCACTGATCACCACCCGGACGGCGTTCGAGCACCGCGCGGTGGTGGTCGGCGCGGACCGTGACGAACTCACCGCCGCCCTCGCCGCGTTGGCGGCCGACGAATCCCACCCGGGCGTGGTGGGTCCGGGTGCCACCCGCTCCGGCGCGGCAGTTGACGCGGGCCCGGTGCTGGTCTTCCCCGGCCAGGGTTCACAGTGGGCCGGGATGGGCGCCGGACTGCTGGACGCCTCACCGGTGTTCGCCACCCGGGTGGCGGAGTGCGAACGAGCACTCGCGCCCCACGTCGACTGGTCGCTCACGGACGTCCTGCGGGGAGCCGAAGGCGCCGCCGATCTGAGCCGGGTGGATGTGGTGCAGCCGGTGCTCTGGGCGGCGATGGTGTCCCTGGCGGCCGTATGGGCCGAGTACGGTGTGCGCCCCGCCGCCGTGGTGGGCCACAGCCAGGGCGAGATCGCGGCGGCCGTGGTGGCGGGAGCGCTGTCCCTGGAGGACGGCGCGAAGGTCGTGGCACTGCGCAGCCGGGCCCTGCGGCGACTCGCCGGGGGCGGGGCCATGGCCTCGCTGGCACTGGGCCATGAGCAGACCGAGGAACTGCTGACCGGGCTCGGCGACCGGGCCGCCGCGGTCGTGGTGGCGGTGGTGAACGGGCCCGAGTCCACCGTCGTCTCCGGGCCGCCGGAGCAGGTGGCCGCGGCCGTTGCCGCCTGCCAGGAGGCGGGCGAGCGGGCGCGGCTGATCGAGGTGGACTACGCCTCGCACAGTCCTCAGGTCGATGAGATCGCCGAGGAACTCACCGAGCTGCTGAGGGGAGTTGAGCCGGTCGAGGCGCCCGGATCCTCCGGGGTGGCGTTCTACTCCACCGTGACCGGCGGCCGGACCGATGTATCCATCCTGGACACGGACTACTGGGTGCGGAATCTGCGGGAGCGGGTGCGGTTCGCCGATGCCGTCGAGGCGCTGCTGGCGACTGGGCACCGGGTGTTCATCGAGGCCAGCACCCATCCCGTCCTCACCATGGCGATGCGGGAGAGCTTCGAGCACGCCGGGAGCGGCGCCGCCGCGGTGCCCACCCTGCGGCGGGATCACGGCGACCTGGCCCAGCTGACGAAGTCGGTCGCGCGGGCGTTCACCGCCGGGGCCGAGGTGGACTGGTCGGCCGCCTTCCCGGCCGACCCCACGCCTCGTACGGTCGATCTGCCCACGTACGCCTTCCAGCGTCGGCGCTACTGGCTGGACGCCCCCGGCGGGCGCGGTGGGGATCCCGGCGCCCTCGGCCTGGTCGCCGCGGACCACCCGCTGCTGGGCGCCGCGGTGCGGCTCGCCGACGGCAGCGGGCATGTGCTGACCGGACGTCTCTCCCCGCAGACGCACGGCTGGCTCGCCGACCATGTGGTGGCGGACGTGGCCCTGGTGCCCGGAGCCGTGCTGGTGGAGTGGGCGCTGCGGGCGGCCGACGAGGCCGGCTGCGGTGCGGTGGAGGAGCTGGCGCTGCGGCTGCCGCTGGTGCTGCCCGCGACCGGCGGCCGGTGTGTGCAGGTGGTGGTGGGCCCGTCCGCCGACGACGGACGCCGCGACATCGCGATCTACTCCCTGCCCGACGACCTGCGCGTGGGTGGCGACACCGACTGGATGTGCCATGCCGTGGGCGTCCTCGGCCCCGCCGTACCGGAGGACCGGTCGGGGGACTTGCCGGGGACCTGGCCTCCGTCCGGAGCGCGGCCGGTGGACACCGGCGGGTTCTACGAACGGATCGCCGCATCCGGGTACGCCTACGGCGCCGCGTTCCAGGGGCTGCGCGCGGTGTGGCGGGACGGCGCGGACCTGCTGGCCGATGTGGAGCTGCCCAAGACCGCGGGAGAGCCCGGTGGGTTCGGTATTCACCCCGCCCTGCTGGACGCGGTGCTGCATCCGACGTTGCTGATGGACGGGATGGACCGGATGGACCGGACCCGGGGGGAGGAGGACAGGGGCCGGATGTGGTTGCCGTTCACCGTCAGCGGTGTGGCACTGTGGGCGGCCGAGGCCACCGCCGTACGCGTCCGACTCACCCCCCATCCGCAGACCGCCGAGGCCGAGGCCGACGGCGAGCGTGAACTTCGGGTCGTGGTCGCGGATGCGGTGGGTGCCCCGGTGCTGACGATCGACGCGCTGGTGCTGCGCCCCGCCGACGCCGATCAGCTGCGCTCCCTGAACACCGGCCGGGTGGTGGCCACTGACAGCCTCGGTGGCGGAAGCGTACGGCGGCGCGCCGCCGCTGCCGCCACCGGAGCGTCATCCGTCGACTGGGCCGCCCGGCTGGCGCGGCTGTCGGCCGTGGAACGGTATCGCGCCCTCCTCGACCTGGTGCGCGACCACGCCGCCACCGTGCTGGGGCACACCGATGCCGAGGCGGTGCACGCCGACGCCAGCTTCAAGGAGCTGGGCTTCGAGTCCCTGACCGCCGTCGAACTGCGCGATCGCCTCGCGGCCGCCACGGGTCTGCGGCTGCCCGCGGCCCTGATCTTCCGATATCCGACCCCGGAAGGCATCGCCCACCACCTTGTGCGCCGGCTGACCTCCGACGGCACCGACGCCACCCCCACCGTGGTCGTCCCTCCGAGCACGCACTTGCCACGGCAGCCGACGGATGAAATGAGCGCGGCCCAAAGGCTGGAGTCCGCCTCCGCGGATCAGGTCCTTGAGTTTATTGACAACGAGCTTGGTGTGTCCTGAATGTGCCGGGCGCGACGATCGCTGAAGGCCGGGTGACCCTCATGGCGAACGAAGAGAAGCTGGTCGAGTATCTCAAGCGTGTTTCCGCCGATCTGCACGATACGCGTCTGCGGTTGCGCGAGGTGGAGGAGCGCTCCCAGGAGCCGGTGGCCGTGGTGGGCATGGCCTGCCGCTTTCCCGGCGGGGTCACCTCCCCGGAGGAGCTGTGGGAACTGCTCGTCTCGGGTGTCGACGCGATCGGGGACTTCCCGACGGACCGTGGCTGGGACCTGGAGAACCTCTACCACCCCGATCCGGAGCACTACGGCACCAGCTGTGTCCGTCAGGGCGGATTCATCGAGGCGGACCGCTTCGACGCGGCGTTCTTCGGCATCAGCCCCAGGGAAGCCCTCGCCATGGATCCGCAGCAGCGGCTGGTGCTGGAGATGGCGTGGGAATCCCTGGAGCGGGCCGGTATCGATCCGGTGTCGCTCAAGGGGACCCGCACGGGTGTCTACACCGGTGTGTCCAGCCAGGACTATCTGTCCAGGGCCCCGCGCATCCCCGAGGGATTCGAGGGCTACGCCACCACGGGCGGACTCACCAGTGTGATCTCGGGCCGGGTGGCCTACACCTTCGGTCTGGAGGGGCCGGCGGTGACGGTGGACACCGCCTGCTCGGCCTCGCTGGTGGCCATGCATCTGGCGGTGCAGGCTCTGCGGCAGGGGGAGTGCACCCTTGCCCTGGCGGGCGGTGTCACCTCGCTCGCCACCCCCATCATGTTCACCGAGTTCTCCCGGCAGCGCGCACTGGCCCCGGACGGCCGGTGCAAGTCCTTCGCCGCCGACGCGGACGGCACCGGCTTCTCCGAAGGCGTCGGTCTGGTGGTGCTGGAGCGGCTGTCGGAGGCCCGGCGCAACGGCCATCGGGTGCTGGCCGTGATCCGGGGCTCGGCCATTAACCAGGACGGTGCGAGCAACGGCCTCACCGCGCCCAACGACGTGGCCCAGGAACGCGTGATCGGCCAGGCGCTGGCCAACGCCGGGCTGGGGCCGGGCGATGTGGACGCCCTCGAAGCACACGGCACCGGCACCACACTCGGCGACCCGATCGAGGCCGAGGCCCTGATCGCCACGTACGGCCGGAACCGCCCCGCCGACCGGCCACTGCTGTTGGGCTCGCTGAAGTCCAACATCGGCCATACGCATGCGGCGGCCGGTGTGGCGGGCGTGATCAAGATGGTGATGGCACTCCGGCACCCCGGACTGCCCGCGAACCTGCATCTGGACGAGCCCACCCCGCATGTGGAGTGGGAGGGCAGCGGGCTGCGGCTGCTGACCGAGCCGGTGGAGTGGCCCCGCCTGGAGCGGCCCCGCCGTGCGGCGGTGTCGTCGTTCGGCATCTCGGGTACGAACGCCCATCTGATCCTGGAGCAGGCTCCTGAGGAGGATGTGCCGACGGCGTCCTCCGAGGTGGGTGGGGTGGTGCCGTGGGTGGTTTCGGGGCGGAGTGTGGAGGCGTTGCGGGGGCAGGCGGCGGCGTTGGCTGGGCGGGTGGGTGGTGCGTCTGAGTTGTCGTTGGTGGATGTGGGGTGGTCGTTGGTTACGGCGCGGTCGGTGTTTGAGCATCGGGCGGTGGTGGTGGGTGGTGATCGGGCTGGGTTGTTGGCTGGTGTGGAGGCGTTGGCGGGTGGTGTGTCGCATCCGGGTGTGGTGCAGTCGGGTGTTGCTGCGCTGACGGGTGATGTGGGGCCGGTGCTCGTCTTCCCCGGTCAGGGTTCGCAGTGGGTGGGGATGGGTGCGGAGTTGTTGGGGGTGTCGTCGGTGTTCGCGGCGCGGGTGGGGGAGTGTGAGCGGGCGTTGGCGCCGTTTGTGGATTGGTCGCTTTCGGATGTGTTGCGTGGGGTGGAGGGTGTGGCGGATGTGGGCCGGGTGGATGTGGTGCAGCCGGTGTTGTGGGCGGTGATGGTGTCGTTGGCGGCGGTGTGGGCGGGGTATGGGGTGCGTCCTGTGGCGGTGGTGGGTCATAGCCAGGGTGAGATCGCGGCGGCTGTCGTCGCGGGTGCGCTGTCTTTGGAGGATGGTGCGAAGGTTGTGGCGTTGCGGAGCAGGGCGTTGCGGCGGTTGGCCGGTGGTGGGGCGATGGCGTCGCTCGGTGTGGGTCGGGAGCGGGCGGGGGAGCTGCTTTCCGGCCTGGGAGACCAGGCTGCTGGTGTGGGTGTGGCGGCCGTCAATGGGCCGTCGTCGACGGTGGTTTCGGGTCCGCCGGATGAGGTGGCCGCTGTGGTGGCGGCGTGTCAGGAGGTGGGGGAGCGGGCGCGGCTGATTGAGGTGGATTATGCCTCGCACGGTCTTCAGGTGGAGGAGATCCGTGAGGAGTTGAATGAGGTTCTGGCCGGTGTGCGTCCGGTTGTCGCGGGTGCGGATGAGGTGGTGTTCTATTCGGCGGTGACCGGTGGCAGGGTCGACGCTTCCGTGCTGGACGCGGATTATTGGGTGCGGAATCTGCGGGAGCGGGTGCGGTTCGCTGATGCGGTTGAGGCGTTGCTGGCGGATGGGCATCGGGTGTTCATCGAGGCCAGTACGCACCCTGTGCTGACCATCGGGATGCAGGAGATCTT
The DNA here is from genome assembly GCF_055597465.1 of Streptomyces yongxingensis. Taxonomy (NCBI): domain Bacteria; kingdom Bacillati; phylum Actinomycetota; class Actinomycetes; order Kitasatosporales; family Streptomycetaceae; genus Streptomyces; species Streptomyces yongxingensis. The sequence continues at coordinate 1,486,483 of NZ_CM145717.1, read as the reverse complement.
CGAGCAGGCGGGTGTGGACGCGGTCACTGTGCCCACGCTGCGTCGTGATCACGGTGGCCAGGCCCAGCTCCTTCACTCTCTGGGCCAGGCGTTCATCGCCGGGGTGGAGGTGGATTGGAGGGCGGCGTTCCCGGCCGACCCCGCCCCTCGTACGGTCGATCTGCCCACCTACGCCTTCCAGCACCAGCGCTATTGGCTCGACGGTCTCAGTGGCCGGGGTACGGACCCCACCGACCTCGGACTGGTCGCCGCGGGCCATCCGCTGTTGAGCGCTGCCGTGGAGTTCGCCGACGGCCAGGGCCATCTGCTGACGGGACGGCTCTCGGCGCAGTCTCATGGCTGGCTCGCCGACCATGTGGTGGCGGGCGCGGTGCTGGTGCCCGGGACGGCCTTGGTCGAGTGGGCGCTGCGGGCCGCCGATGAGGTCGGCTGCGGTGGGGTGGAGGAGCTGGCGCTCCAGGTACCGCTGGTGCTGCCGCCCAGCGGCGGGGTGCGGCTGCAAGTGGTCGTGGGCGGGCCGGGCGCCGATGGCCGACGCGATGTGCGGATGTACTCGCGCCCCGACGACGGCGCCGACACGGCGGCCGGGTGGGTGTGTCACGCGGAGGGCCTGCTGAGCCCATCTCCCGAGGGCTCCACGCCAGTGGAGGAGCTGGGCGGGGCATGGCCACCGGCGGGTGCGAAGCCGATCGACCCCGTGGACTTCTACGAGCACATCGCGGCGTCGGGATACGCGTACGGTCCGGCCTTCCAGGGGCTGCGCGCCGTGTGGCGGGACGGTGCGGACCTGCTGGCCGAGGTGGCGCTGCCTGAGGCCGCGGGGGAGCGGACGGGATTCGGCATCCACCCGGCGCTGCTCGACGCCGCCCTGCATCCCGTTCTGCTGACCGATGGGTCACCGAGCGACGTCGAGTCGGCCGATGGCCGGGTGTGGTTGCCGTTCACCTGGAACGGGGTGTCGCTGTGGGCGGCCGGGGCGAGCACGGTACGGGTGCGGATCTCTCCGTACGGGCCGAGCGCGGAGGGGGAGCGTACGCTGCGGGTGACCGTGGCGGACGCCCTGGGTGCCCCGGTGCTGAGCGCCGACGCGGTGGTGCTGCGGTCCGCCGACGCCGATCAGCTCCGTACGGCCCAACGGCCGGGCGCGGACGGGCTGTTCGTCATGGACTGGAGCCCTTTGCCGGTTCCCGCGCCGCCCAACGGCGACGGTCGGTCCGCGGATTACCCGGCCGACGACACCGACTGGGTGATCCTGGGGCCCGAGGACCGGGCTCCGGCCGGGTCCGCCGCCGTATGCCATCCGGATCCGCAGGCGTTGATCAGTGTGCTCGACGCGGGCGCCCCGGCCCCCGCCGTCGTCCTGGCACTCGAGCCCGCCGAGGCGGTCCGTGCCCGGGATGGCGGGATGGCGGCCGACGGGCTGGCCTCGGCGGAACGGGCTCTGGCGCTGTTGCAGAGCTGGCTGGCCGAGCCGCGCCTGGCCGAGGCCCGGTTGGTGGTGGTGACACGTGGCGCCGTCGCGACCGGCGACGCGGGTGGCGTTGACCCCGTGGCCGAAAGTGTGGATGTGTCCGGCGCCGCGGTATGGGGTCTGGTGCGCAGCGCTCAGGCCGAGAACCCCGGCCGTTTCCTGCTGCTCGATCTCGACCCCCGCACCGAGGTGTCCGCCGACCTCGTGACCGACGCCGTGGCGCGCGCCATCGAGCTGGACGAGTCGCAACTGGCCCTGCGCGCGGGGCGGGTGCTGATGCCCCGGCTGGTGCGCGCCACGCCGAGCGCGGGCCTGGCGGCCCCGGTGGGGCAGTCCGCGTGGCGGCTCGGGCTCGAGGGCGCCGGGACGGTGGACAGCGTGCGGCCGGTGGTGTGCCCGGAGGTGCTGGAGCCTCTGCGGGAGGGCCAGGTGCGCATCGACGTCCACGCGGCGGGCGTCAACTTCCGCGATGCGCTGATGGTGTTGGGGATGTACCCCGGGGACGCGGTGTTCGGTGGCAGCGAGGGCGCCGGTGTGGTGCGGGAGGTCGGCCCCGGCGTGACCGGTCTCGCTGTGGGCGACCGGGTGATGGGGCTGTTCGAGGGCGCGTTCGGCCCGCTGGCCGTGGCGGACGCCCGTACGGTCGTACCCATCCCCGAAGGCTGGACGTTCCGGCAGGCGGCCGCCGCCCCCGTCGTGTTCCTCACCGCCTGGTACGGGCTCGTGGAGCTGGGGGGACTCCAGGCGGGCGAGCGCGTGCTGATCCATGCCGCGACCGGCGGTGTGGGGACGGCCGCCGTGCGGATCGCGCGGCATCTCGGCGCGGAGGTCTTCGCGACGGCGAGTCCGGCGAAGCATGGGGTCCTGGAGGAGATGGGCATCGATGCGGCCCACCGGGCCTCGTCGCGCGACCTGGCCTTCGAAGAGGCGCTCCGGGAGGCCACCGGTGGCCGGGGCGTCGATGTGGTGCTCAACAGTCTCGCGGGGGAATTCGTGGACGCCTCGCTCCGCCTCCTCCGCGAGGGCGGCCGGTTGCTGGAGATGGGCAAGACCGATGTCCGTGACCCGGAGCGGATCGCGGCCGGGCACCCCGGTGTCCGCTACCACGCGTACGACCTGATCGCCGACGCCGGTCCGGCCCGTATCGGCGAAATGCTGCGAGAGCTGGGCGAGTTGTTCGCCTCCGGTGCGCTGGAGCCTCCCCCGGTGCACGCATGGCCACTCAGCCGCGCGCGTGAGGCGTTGCGGTATCTCAGCCAGGCCAAGCACACCGGCAAGCTGGTCCTGGACGTCCCCGCCCCGGTGGACCCCGAGGGCACCGTGCTCATCACCGGCGGCACCGGCACCCTCGGCGCTCTGGTGGCCGAACACCTCGTCCGTACCTGGAACATCCGCCATCTGCTGCTGGTGAGTCGCGGTGGCCCCGACGCACCCGGGGCGAAGGAGCTGGTGGCCCAGCTCGCCGACCTGGGCGCCGACGTACGCATCGCCACGTGCGACATCGGCGACGCCGCCCAGGTGGCCGAGGTCCTCGCGGGCATCGACCCGGCACACCCGCTGACCGGTGTCGTGCACGCGGCGGGGGCGCTGGACGACGCGATGCTTCCCTCGCAGGATCCGAAGCGGCTGGCACGGGCCTGGGCGGCGAAGGCCGCGGCGGCGGCCCATCTGCACACCGCCACCGAGCGTCTGCGGCTCGGCATGTTCGTCCTGTTCTCCTCCTTCGCCTCCGATCTCGGCACCCCCGGTCAGGCCAACTACGCTGCCGCCAACGCCTTTTGCGACGCCCTGGCCGCCCGACGCCAGGCCGCCGGGCGGCCAGGGCTGTCGGTGGCATGGGGGCTCTGGGCGGCCACCAGCGGCCTGACCGCGCGGCTGGCCGACGCCGATCTGGCCCGGATCGGCCGTCTGGGCATCAAGGCCAACAGCACCGAGGAGGGGCTGGCGCTGCTGGACGCGGCCTGCCACCACGGCCATCCGCATCTGCTGGCCCTCCACCTGGACACCGGCGCCCTCGCCGCTCAGGCCCCGGGCACCCTGCCCACCCCCCTGCGGGCCCTCGCCACCGTCGGCGGCAGCGGACGGGCGCGGCCCACGGCGGCCGCCGGTGGACAGAACACCGACTGGGCGGGCCGGCTCAGGGGGCTGCCGCCCACCGAACAGCACCGGCTGCTGCTCAACCTGGTGCGCACCCAGGCGGCCACCGTCCTCGGCCACGCCGATCCGGGTGTGGTGCGGCCGGACGCCTCGTTCAAGGACCTCGGCTTCGACTCGCTCACCGCCGTGGAGCTGCGCAACCGGCTGGCCGCGGCCACCGGGCTGCGGCTGCCCGCGGCCCTCGTCTTCGACCACCCGGAGGCGGCGGTGCTGGCCGAGCATCTGCGCCGGGAGCTCTCGCCGGACGGTGAGCCGGGTGCCCAGGGCCCCGACGCACCCCGGCCCCATCCCGTCCTCAACGAGCTGGTCAGGCTGGAGAACAGCCTGTCGGCCGTCGTGGTCGAGGACGTGGACTCCGGCGCGGTCACCGCCCGGCTGGAGACCTTGCTGTCCAAGTGGAAGGCGATGTGCTCGTCGGCACAGGCGGACGACGGCAATGCCGTGGAGCGGTTGCAGGTGGCGACCGCCGATCAGGTTCTGGAATTCATCGACAACGAACTTGGCCTGTCATGAACAACGTGGCGCGCCCTTCGCTGAAGGCCGGGTGATCCTCCGTGACGCACGCTAATGAAGAGAAGCTGGTCGACTATCTGAGGCGAGTGGCAGGCGATCTGCACGAAACGCGTCAGCGGCTGCGCGAGCTGGAGGACCGCGCCCAGGAGCCGGTGGCCGTGGTCGGCATGGCCTGCCGCTACCCCGGCGGGGCCGACTCGCCCGAGGCGCTGTGGCGGCTCCTCGCCTCCGGCGCGCACGCGATGGGGGAGTTCCCCGACGACCGTGGCTGGGACCTGGAGGGGCTGTTCCACCCGGACCCGGACCACCCCGGCACCAGCCATGCCCGCCAGGGCGGCTTCCTCTATGACGCCGACCGCTTCGACCCCGAGTTCTTCGGGATCAGCCCGCGCGAGGCGCTGGCCATCGACCCGCAGCAGCGGCTGCTGCTGGAGGTGTCCTGGGAGCTCCTCGAACGCGCCGGAATCGATCCGGTCTCGCTGAAGGGCACCTCGACGGGCGTGTACGCCGGGACCGCGCTGCCCGGCTTCGGCACCCCGCACATCGAGAAGAGCGCCGAGGGCTATCTGGTGACGGGCAACGCGCCCAGCGTGCTCTCCGGCCGGGTGGCGTACACCCTCGGCCTGGAGGGGCCGGCCGTCACGGTGGACACGGCGTGCTCGTCCTCGCTGGTCTCGATGCACCTGGCCTCTCAGGCGCTGCGGCAGGGCGAGTGCACCCTGGCCCTGGCCGGCGGGGTGACGGTGATGGCCATCCCGAACGTCTTCACCGAGTTCTCCCGGCAGCGCGGGCTGGCTCCGGACGGCCGGTGCAAGGCGTTCTCCGCCGACGCCGACGGCACCGCCTTCTCCGAGGGCGTGGGCCTGGTGCTGCTGGAGCGGCTGTCCGACGCACAGCGCCACGGCCATCGGGTGCTCGCGGTGATCCGGGGCTCGGCCATCAACCAGGACGGCGCCTCCAACGGCCTGACCGCGCCCAACGGACCCTCCCAACAGCGCGTCATCCTCCAGGCGCTGGCGAACGCACGGCTGTCCCCGGCCGAGGTGGACGTGGTGGAGGCGCATGGCACCGGAACCCGCCTCGGCGATCCCATCGAGGCCCATGCGCTGCTCGCCACCTACGGCCGGGACCGGACCGAGGACCGGCCACTGTGGCTGGGATCGGTCAAGTCCAACATCGGACACACCCAGGGCGCCGCGGGCGTGGCCGGTGTCATCAAGATGATCATGGCGATGCGGCATGGGACGCTGCCCGCCACCGTGAACGTCAACCAGCCGACGCCCCACGTGGCATGGCACACCGGCGCCGTACGCCTGCTCACCGAAGCGGTCGGGTGGCCGGGTGGCGAGCGGCCCCGTCGGGCCGCGGTGTCCTCCTTCGGCATCTCGGGGACCAACGCCCATCTGCTACTGGAACAGCCTCCCGCCGACGAGCCCTCCGCGTCGGACCGGACCCCTGAGCCGACCGCCGTGGACGCGGCGACGACGGCCCGCCGCGTGGTGCCCTGGGTGGTGTCCGCCCGTACCGGACAGGCGTTACGGGACCAGGCCGAGGCGCTCGCCGCACACCTCGCCGCCCACCCCGCGCTGCCCGTGGCCGATGTGGGCTGGTCGCTGGCCCGGACCCGCTCGGCCTTCGAGCACCGGGCCGTGGCCATCGGCGAGGACCGTGACGAACTGCTGGCCGCCGTGCGGGCCCTGGCCGACGACCAGAGCCACCCCGGGCTGATCCGGGCCACGGCGGCGACCCGCTCCGGCGGCACCGCCTTCATGTTCACCGGACAGGGCAGCCAGCGGCCCGGTACGGGCCGTGAGCTGTACCGGACCTTCGAGGTGTTCGCCGCCACCCTGGACGAGGTCTGCGCCCATCTCGATCCGCTGCCCGGCCACCCGCTGCGCGAGATCCTCTTCGCGGCGGAGGACACCGACCAGGCGCGGGCCCTGCACGGCACCGGTGTGACCCAGGCGGCCCTCTTCGCCCTGGAGACCGCGCTCTTCCGGCTCGTCGAGTCGTTCGGCCTCACCCCCTCGTTCCTGACCGGACACTCCGTCGGCGAACTGGTGGCGGCGCACGTGGCGGGTGTGCTGTCGCTGCCGGACGCCTGCGAACTGGTGGCCGCGCGCGGCCGGTTGATGCAGGCGCTGCCGTCCGGCGGCGCCATGGCCGCCGTCGAAGCCACCGAGGAGCAGGTCCTCCCCCTGCTCGCGGGCCGTGAGGACCGCGTGGCCCTCGCCGCGGTCAACGGCCCCACCTCGGTGGTCGTGTCCGGAGCCACCGAAACCGTCGACGAGATCGCCCGCACCCTGAAGGAGCGGGGGCACCGCACCAAGCGGCTCCGGGTCAGCCACGCCTTCCACTCGCCCCTCCTGGCCCCCATGCTCGACGACTTCCGCGAGGTGGCGCGGCGGCTCACCTACCACGCACCGCGCATCCCGGTGATCTCCAACGTCACCGGCCGGCAGGCCGACCCCGAGCAGCTCCGCGACCCCGAGTACTGGGTGCGCCACGTCAGCGAGCCCGTGCGGTTCCACGACGGGCTGCGCACCCTGCACGGCGAAGGCGTGACGCGCTACCTCGAACTCGGCCCGGACGCCGTCCTCACCACCATGGCCCAGGACGCCCTGGCCGCCGAGCCGACCTCCTCCGACACCCCCGGCGCCGCGCCCGTGTTCGCCACCGCCCTGCGCCCGGGCCGCGACGAACCCCGTACGCTGCTGACCGCGCTCGCCCTGACGCACATCGACGGCGCCACGGTCGACTTCGCCGCCGCCCTCCCCGAGGACGCGGGCCGTGTCGACCTGCCCACCTACCGGTTCCAGCGGCAGCGGTACTGGCGGCCCGTCCCGAACGCCACCGCCGACGTACGCGCCGTCGGCCTCGGCGCCACCGGCCATCCCCTGCTCCAGGCCGCCGTGGAAACGCCCGACGGCGGGCTGCTGCTGACCGGACGGCTGTCCGCGCACACCCATGCCTGGCTCGCCGACCACACCATCGCGGACAGCGTCCCCCTGCCCGGTACGGCCCTGCTGGAGCTGGCCCTCCTCGCCGCCGCGCACACCGGCTGTGAGCTGATTGACGACCTCACCCTGGAGACGCCGCTGATCCTGCCCGCCTCCGGCGCGGTACGGATCCAGCTCGCAGTCTCCCCGCCCGACGAGGCCGGACGACGGGCCGTCACCATCGCCTCGCGCCCCGCCGAGGAGGGCGGCGACGCCCTGGACGCGCCCGCCGCCTGGCGCCACCACGCCACCGGTGTGCTGTCCGACGCGGCCACGCCACCGCCCGACGACGAGCCGCCGGCCACGGCCTGGCCACCCGCCGAGGCCGTCCCGGTCGATGTGGCGGACCTGTACGAGCGCCTGGCCGCTCAGGGATACGCCTACGGGCCCGCCTTCCGTGGACTGCACACCGCATGGCGGCTCGGCGAGGAGATGTTCGCCGAGGTACGTCTGGCCCCCGAACAGCGCGGCGACGCCGACGGCTACGGGCTGCACCCCGCCCTGCTCGACAGCGCCCTGCACCCGGTGGAGGAGCTCTTCGGCGGCTTCGGAGGCTCCGGCGGCTCCGGCGGCTCCGGCCGCTTCGGCGGTGACCACGCGCCGGACGGCGCCGAGGGGACCGTCCGGCTGCCGTTCTCCTTCGGCGGGGTGCGGCTCTTCGCCACCGGAGCCACCCGGCTGCGCGTACGCATCACCCCCACCGCCCCGGACACCATCACCCTGAGGCTGACCGACGACCACGGCGCGCCCGTGGCCACCATCGACGCGCTCGGGCTGCGGGAGGTCTCCGCCGACCGCTGGCGCTCGGCCCGCGCCGCCACGGCCGACACCCCGCTGTACCGCCTGGACTGGCAGCCGTATCCGGTCGCCACCGACACCGCCCCGTCCACGGCGGGTTGGGCGCTCGTCGGATCCCAGGACCCGGACCCGGCCCTCCCGTCCCATCCGGACCTGGCCGCCCTGCGGGCCGCCCTCGACGGCGGACAGCACGCCCCCGACGTCGTCATCCTCGAATGCCCCGGTGCACCGGAGATCTCACCACACCCCGACGAAACACCCGCCCGTGTACGCGCGGCGGTCCATCAGGTCCTCGACGCGCTGCGCACCTGGCTGACGGACGAGCGGTTCGGCGGAACCCGGCTGGTCATCGCCACCCGTGGCGCGGTCGCCACCGGCCCGGGGGACGCGCCCGCCGACCTGGCCACCGCGCCCGTATGGGGCCTGGTCCGCGCGGCCCAGGCCGAACACCCCGAGCGCATCCTGCTGCTGGACCTGGACGACGACCCCGCGTCGCGCGAGGCCCTGCGCACCGTCCTGCCGGCCGCCGTCGCCGGTGCCGAATCCGAGGTGGGGTTAAGAGCGGGAACGGCCCATGTGCCCCGTCTGGTCACCGTCCGCCCCGGTCAGGACACCCCGCCCCGCCCCCTCGACCCGGACGGCACCGCACTGATCACCGGTGGCACCGGAGCGCTGGGCCGGCTGGTGGCCCGCCATCTGGTCACCGCACACGGCGCCCGCCACCTGCTGCTGGTCAGCCGGCGCGGTGGCATCACGGAGGACATCGACGCGTTCGCGGACGAACTGACCGCGCTGGGCGCGGCGGACGTACGCGTCACCGCGTGTGACGCCGCCGACCCCGAGGCGCTGGCCGCCCTGCTCGCCACCGTCCCCGAAGAGCATCCGCTGACCGCCGTCGTCCACGCCGCAGGGGTGCTCGACGACGGTGTGGTCACCGCCATGACCCCCGAGCAACTCGACACCGTCCTCGCCCCGAAGCTGGATGCCGCATGGCATCTGCACCGGCTGACCCGGGACATGGATCCGGCCGTGTTCGTGATGTTCTCCTCCGCCGCCTCCATCATGGGCAACGGCGGCCAGGCCAACTACGCCGCGGCCAACATGTTCCTCAACGCCCTCGCCGAACACCGCCGCGCCGAAGGGCGGACGGCCCACACCCTGGCCTGGGGGCTGCTGGCGTCCGCGGGTGGCATGACCGGCCACCTGGACGACGCGGACCTCGCCCGGATGGCCCGCTCCGGTATCGCCGCCGTCTCCAACGAGCAGGCGCTGACGCTGCTCGACACGGCGCTCACCACCGACCACCCCACGCTCGTCCCCGCGCGCTTCGACCTCGCGGCGCTGCGCACCCGGGCCGCCGCCGGACCGCTTCCGCCCGTGCTGCGACGGTTGGTGCACGTCCCCACGCGGGCCGCGCGGAACACCGGGGCGGGCTCCTTGTCCGGGCGGCTCGCCGGGCTGTCCGCCGAGGAACAGGACCGGCTCATCGCGGAGCTGGTGCGCGATCAGGTGGCCACCGTGCTCGCCCATCCCGCCCCGGAGGCCATCGACCTGGGCAGGGCCTTCCAGGACCTCGGCTTCGACTCGCTCACGGCCCTCGACCTGCGCAACCGGCTCAACGCTGCCACCGGCACCCGGATCCCGGCCACCGTCATCTTCGACTATCCGACCCCCGACGCCCTGGTGCGCTTCCTGCGGGAGCGGCTGGGCGGCGCACCGGCCGGGACACCGCTCCCGGCGACGGCAGCCGTCGTGGCCACCGACGACGACCCGATCGTCATCGTCGGCATGGCCTGCCGCTATCCGGGCGGAGTGGGCTCCCCCGAGGAGCTGTGGCGGCTGGTGGCCGAGGGCGTGGACGCGATCGGGGAGTTCCCCGCGGACCGCGGCTGGGACCTCGGGGGCCTCTTCGACCCCGACCCGGACCACACCGGCACCAGCTACGCCCGCGAGGGCGGATTCCTCTACGAGGCACCGCGGTTCGACGCCGAGTTCTTCGGGATCTCCCCCCGCGAGGCGCTGGCCACCGACCCCCAGCAGCGGCTGCTGCTGGAGACGGCGTGGCAGGCGTTCGAGAGCGCGGGCATCGACCCGGTGAGCTTACGGGGCAGCCGCAGCGCGGTGATCACCGGCGTGATGTACGACGACTACGGCAGCCGCTTCCTGGGCCGCACCCCGGAGGGCGTCGAGGGCCGGCTGATGACCGGCAGCACACCGAGCATCGCCTCCGGTCGCGTGGCGTTCACCTTCGGCCTGGAGGGGCCCGCGGTGACGGTGGACACGGCGTGTTCGTCGTCGCTGGTGGCCATGCATCTCGCGGCACAGGCCCTGCGGCAAGGGGAGTGCACCCTGGCCCTGGCCGGTGGCGTCACGGTGATGGCCACACCGAACACCTTCGTGGAGTTCTCGCGGCAGCGCGGACTGGCCCCGGACGGCCGCTGCAAGCCGTTCGCCGCGGCGGCCGACGGCACCGGCTGGGGCGAGGGCATCGGGCTGCTCGTCCTGGAGCGGCTGTCGGACGCGCGCCGCGAGGGCCGTGAGGTGCTGGCGGTGATCCGTGGGTCGGCGGTCAACCAGGACGGCGCGTCCAACGGTCTGACCGCGCCGAACGGCCCATCGCAGCAGCGGGTGATCCGCCAGGCCCTGGCCACCGCACGGCTCTCCCCGGCGGACGTCGACGTGGTCGAGGCCCACGGAACGGGCACCACGCTCGGCGACCCCATCGAGGCCCAGGCGCTGCTGGCCACGTACGGGCAGGAGCGGCCGGAGGGCCGTCCGCTGTGGCTCGGCTCCATCAAGTCCAACATCGGTCATACGCAGGCCGCCGCGGGCGTGGCGGGTGTGATCAAGATGGTGATGGCGATGCGCCACGGTCTGCTGCCCGCCTCACTGCACATCGATGAGCCGAGCCCGCATGTGGAGTGGGACGACGGGGGAGTGCGGCTGCTGTCCGAGGCGGTCGAGTGGCCGACGGACGAACGTCCGCGCCGGGCCGCTGTGTCGTCCTTCGGCATCAGCGGCACCAACGCCCATGTCATCCTCGAACAGGCCCCCGACCGGGACGAACGCACCAAGCAGGAGCCCGAGTCCGACGGCCCTCGAGTGGTGCCCTGGGTGCTGTCCGCGCGGGGCGCGGGCGCGCTGCGGGACCAGGCGCGGGCGCTGGCCGCGCGGCTGGCCACCGGCACCACGGCCACGCCCGTCGAGGTGGGCTGGTCCCTCATCCGCTCCCGCACCCTGTTCGACCACCGCGCCGTGGTGGTCGGCGAGAGCCACGCGGAACTGATGGCGGCCATCGAGGCGCTGGCGGCCGACGAGACACACCCGGGCGTGGTGCACACGGGCACGGCCGCCACCACGGGCGGCGCGGGCCCGGTGCTGGTCTTCCCCGGCCAGGGCTCCCAGTGGATCGGGATGGGCGCCGGACTGCTGGACGCCTCACCGGTGTTCGCCGCCCGGGTGGCCGAGTGCGAACGAGCGCTCGCGCCCCATGTCGACTGGTCGCTCACCGATGTGCTGCGCGGCGTGGCCGGCGCGGGCGATCTGAGCCGGGTGGATGTGGTGCAGCCCGTCCTGTGGGCGGTGATGGTGTCCCTGGCCGCCGTATGGGCGGGCCACGGGGTGCGGCCCGCCGCCGTGGTCGGCCACAGCCAGGGCGAGATCGCCGCCGCCTGCGTGGCCGGGGCGCTGACCTTGGAGGACGGCGCCAGGATCGTGGCCCTGCGCAGCCGGGCGCTGCGCCAACTGGCCGGTGGCGGGGCCATGGCCTCCGTCGGCGTGGGCCAGGAACAGGCCACGAATCTGCTGTCCGGACTCGGCGACCGCGCCACCGCCGTGGTCGTGGCCGCCGTGAACGGCCCCGCCTCCACAGTGGTGTCCGGCCCGCCGGAGCAGGTGGCCGCCGCCGTGGCGGCCTGCCGTGACACCGGGGAACGCGCCCGTATGATCGAGGTGGACTACGCCTCGCACAGCCCCCAGGTCGATGAGATCGCCGACGAACTCACCGAGTTGCTCAGGGGAGTCGAGCCGGTCGAGGTGCCCGCGTCCGAGGTGGTGTTCTACTCCACCGTGACCGGTGGCCGGGCCGACGGCTCCGTCCTGGACACGGGCTACTGGGTGCGGAATCTGCGGGAGCGGGTGCGGTTCGCCGAGGCGATCCAGGCACTGCTGGCCGATGGCCACCGGGTGTTCATCGAGGCCAGTACCCACCCCGTCCTCACGGTGGGCATGCAGGAGAGCTTCGAGGAGGCGGGCGTCCCCGCCGCCACCGTCCCCACCCTGCGCCGCGACCACGGCGATCTCGCCCAGCTGGTGCGGTCGCTGGCCCAGGCGTTCACCGCGGGCGTCGACGTCGACTGGACCACCCTGTTCCCCACCGACCCCGCGCCCCGCACCGTGCCGCTGCCCACCTACGCCTTCCAGCGCGAGCGCTACTGGCTCGAGGGCACCGCGGGCCGGGGCGGCGACCCCATCGACCTCGGCCTGGTCTCCGCGGACCACCCGCTGCTCGGCGCGGCCGTGGAACTCGCCGACGGCAGCACCCATCTGCTCACCGGGCGGCTGACGGCCGGTGGCGGCGAGGGCTGGCTCGGCGAACACGTGGTGGCGGGCGCCCGGCTGGTGCCGGGCGCGGCCCAGGTCGAATGGGCGCTGCGGGCCGCCGACGAGGCGGGCTGCGGCACGGTGGAGGAACTCGCCCTGCAGGTTCCGCTCGTCCTCCCCGACACCGGCGGGCTGCGCGTCCAGGTGGTGGTGGGCGAGGCCGCCGCCGACGGACGCCGCGACGTACGGGTGTACTCCCGGCCCGACCGCGACACCGAAACCACCGCGGACCCGGTCTGGGTGTGCCATGCGGTCGGCGTACTCGGCCCCCAGGGCGAACCGGCACCCCGACCCTCCGGGGTCTGGCCCCCGCCGAGCGCGGAGCCGGTGGACATCGACGGCTTCTACGAGCGTGCCGAGGCCGCCGGATACGGATACGGCCCCGCGTTCCAAGGCGTCCGCAAGCTGTGGCGCGACGGCGCGGATGTGCTGGCCGAGGTGGCGCTCCCGGAGGCCGCGGGCGACCAGGCCGGATTCGGCATCCACCCGGCGCTGCTCGATGCCGCGCTGCACCCGGCGTCCCTCCTCGACCGGCCCGACCGGCCCGAGGAGCAGCACGACGACGGCCGGGTGTGGCTGCCGTTCGCCTGGAACGGCGTGTCGCTGTGGGCGGCCGGAGCGACCACCGTACGCGTCCGGCTGTCCCCGCGTGAGCAGGGCGCGGACGGCGAGCGGGCGCTGCGGATCGCCGTGGCCGACGCCGTGGGCGACCCGGTGCTCACGGTCGACTCGCTGGTGCTGCGCCCCGCCCGTACGGATCAGCTGCGGACCGCCGGACGAGGCGCCGTGGACGGACTGTTCACCCTGGACTGGATCCCGCTCTCCGAGCCGGCGCCCGGAGCGGACACGGGCCTGCCCCAGTTGGTGGCCGGGGACGGCGGCTGGGTGGCGCTCGGCTCCGAGGGCCTGGACTGGGCCCCACCGGGCGTAGTCCGCCACCCGGACCTGGAGTCGCTGGTCGCGGCGATCGACGCCGGGAGCCCCGTACCCTCGGTGGCGCTGACCGCCGTACCGGCCTCGACCACGGCCGTGGACATCGTGGCCGCGGAGGCCGATGCCCTGGCGGCCGTACGGCGGACCCTGGATGTGTTGCGGGGCTGGCTGGCCGAACCCCGACTGGCCGAGAGCCGCTTGGTCGTGGTGACACACGGCGCGGTCGCCGCAGGTGGCCAGGTGGCGGAGGACCCCGGCTCCGGGGCCGTGGACACGGCCGGTGCCGCGGTGTGGGGGCTGCTGCGCAGCGCACAGGCGGAGAACCCGGAGCGGTTCATCCTGCTCGACCGCGATCCGCACGGCGCGCCCGACCCCGACGAGATCGGCGCGGCGGTGCTGGACGGTGTGCTGAGGTCCGTCGCCCTGGACGAACCGCAGGTGGCGGTCGGATCCGGCCGGGTGTGGGCACCCCGCCTGATGCGCGCGGGCGGCCCCGGCAGCGGCGGTCTGGTCGGCCCGGTGGCACAGCCCGCGTGGCGGCTCGCCGTGGAGGGCGCGTCCACCGTGGACAATGTGACGCCCGTGCCGTGCCCCGAGGTGCTCGAGCCACCGGGGCCGGGAGAGGTCCGGATCGCCGTGCACGTGGCGGGCATGAACTTCCGCGATGCGCTCATCGTCGTCGGGATGTACCCCGGGGGCGGGGTGTTCCGCGGCAGCGAGGGCGCCGGGGTGGTCGTGGACATCGGCCCGGAGGTGACCGGTCTCGCGGTGGGCGACCGGGTCATGGGCCTGTTCGAGGGCGCGTTCGGCCCGTGGGCGGTGGCGGACGCGCGCATGGTCGTGCCGATCCCCGACGGCTGGAGCTTCCGGCAGGCGGCCGCCGTACCGGTGGTGTTCCTCACCGCCTGGTACGGGCTGGTGGACCTGGCCGGGCTGCGGAACGGCGAAACGGTGCTGATCCACGCCGCCACCGGCGGCGTCGGCATGGCGGCGGTGCACATCGCCCGCCACCTGGGCGCCGAGGTCTACGCCACGGCGAGCCCTGGCAAGCACGGGGTGCTGGCGGAGATGGGCATCGATGCGGCGCATCGGGCCTCGTCGCGCGATCTGGACTTCGAGGAGGTGTTCCGTGAGGCCACCGGTGGCCGTGGTGTCGATGTGGTGCTCAACAGCCTCGCCGGGCCGTTCGTGGACGCCTCCCTGCGGCTGCTGGCCGACGGCGGACGGCTCTCCGAGATGGGCAAGACCGACATCCGCGACCCGCAACACCTCGCGGCCGCGTATCCGGGTGTCCGCTATCGCGCCTTCGACCTGGTCCCCGACGCCGGGCCGGACCGCATCGGGGAGATGCTGCGCGAGTTGAGCGAGCTGTTCGCCGCCGGAGTGCTGCGACCCGCGCCGGTACGGCCCTGGCCGCTCAGCCGGGCGCGGGACGCGCTACGGCAACTGAGCCAGGCCAGGCACACCGGCAAGCTGGTCCTGGACGTACCTGCGGCGGTCGACCCGGACGGCACGGTCCTCATCACCGGTGGCACCGGCACCCTGGGCGGCTACATCGCCGAACACCTCGTCCGCGCCTGGGGGATCGGCCATCTGCTGCTGGTGAGCAGGCGGGGGCCGGACGCTCCGGGCGCCCGCGACCTGGCCGCCCGGCTGGAGGAGCTGGGCGCCCGGGTGCGCGTCGCGGCGGCGGATGTCACCGACGCCTCGGCGGTGGCGGAGCTGGTGGCGGGGGTCGACCCCGAGCATCCGCTGACCGGAGTCGTCCACGCCACGGGTGTGCTGGACGACGCGGTGGTCACCTCACAGACCCCCGAACGGCTGGCGCGGGTCTGGACGGCCAAGGCCACGGCCGCGGCCCATCTGCACACGGCGACGGCCCATCTGCGGCTCGGCATGTTCGTCCTCTTCTCCTCCGCCGCCGGCACACTCGGCAGCCCGGGACAGGCCAACTACGCCGCCGCCAACGCCTTTTGCGACGCGCTCGCCGCCCACCGCCGGGCCGTCGGGCTGCCGGGTGTCTCGATCGCCTGGGGGCTGTGGGCCGACGCCAGCGGCATGACCGGACACCTGGCCGAGGCGGATCTGGCCCGGATGTCCCGGACCGGCGTCGCGGCCCTGAGCACCCGGCACGGTCTGGCCCTGCTCGACGCCGCCGTCCAGCACGGCGGTGCCCATCTGGCCGCCGCCCACGTGGACCCCCGCACCCTCGCCGGACTGCCCGCCGACAGCCTGCCCGCCACGCTGCGCGCCCTGGCCGCCACGGGCGGCGGTGGCGGCACCGGGCGGCGCACCGCGGCGGCGGCCGGGGAGGACCGGCAGGTCGACTGGGGCGCCCGCCTCGCGGGCCTGTCCACGGCCGAACGGCACCGACTCGTGCTCAACCTGGTCCGTGGCCACGCCGCCACGGTGCTCGGACACGCCGATGTGGACGCCGTGCAGGCCGAGGCCAGCTTCAAGGAGCTGGGTTTCGACTCGCTGACCGCCGTCGAACTGCGCAACCGCCTCGCCGCCGCCACCGGTCTGCGCCTGCCCGCGGGAATGGTCTTCGACTACCCGGAAGCGGCCGCACTCGCCGACCACCTGCTGGAACGGCTGGCACCCGGCGACGGGGCCGCGCCGGGGCGGGACGCGGTCGACCCGGTCCTGGGCGAGCTGGCCAGGCTGGACACCACCTTGGCCACCCTCGACACGGACGACGAAGGCCGGCAGCGGATCGCCCAACGGCTGGGCGCCCTGCTGGCGAAGTGGAACGGCGGCGGGTCCGGCGACCCGGCCGGGGCGACCGGCTTCGACGCCCTCGAAGCCGCCTCGGACGACGAGATGTTCGAGCTCATTGACCGTGAACTGCCCTGATGGAGGCGCGGAACTGATGTCGGGTACCGAAGAGAAGCTCCGCCAGTACCTCAAGAAGGTCACGGCCGATCTGGGGCAGACGCGTCGGCGACTTCGCGAAATGGAGGAGCGTTCCCAGGAGCCGGTGGCCATCGTCAGCATGGCCTGCCGATTTCCCGGCGGAATCACCTCGCCCGAGGACCTGTGGGAGCTGGTCGCCGCGCGCGGGGACGCGATCGGGGAGTTTCCTACCGACCGCGGCTGGGACCTGGCCGGGCTGTTCCACCCCGACCCCGACCACTCCGGCACCAGCTATGTCCGCCACGGCGGATTCCTGGACCGGGCCGACGGCTTCGACGCCACCTTCTTCGGCATCAGCCCGCGCGAGGCCCTGGCGGCCGAACCCCAGCAGCGCCAACTCCTCGAAGTCTCCTGGGAATTGCTCGAACGCGCCGGAATCGACCCCACCTCGCTGAAGGGCACCCCCACCGGGGTCTACGCGGGCGCCGGAATCCTCGGCTTCGGCACCCCGCAGATCGAGAAGAGCGCGGAAGGATATCTGCTCACCGGAAACACCCTGAGCGTCGTCTCCGGCCGGGTGGCCTTCACCCTCGGGTTGGAAGGGCCCGCGGTGACGGTGGATACGGCGTGTTCGTCGTCACTGGTGGCGATGCATCTCGCCTGCCAGGCGCTGCGGCAGGGGGAGTGCACCCTGGCCCTGGCCGGAGGAGTGACCGTCATGACCACCCCGAACACCTTTGTGGAGTTCTCCCGCCAGCGCGGTCTGGCCCCCGACGGCCGGTGCAAGCCCTTCGCGGCCGCCGCGGACGGCACGGGCTTCTCGGAGGGCGTGGGGCTCCTGCTGCTGGAGCGGCTGTCCGACGCACAGCGCAACGGCCACCAGGTGCTGGCGGTGCTCCGGGGCTCGGCCATCAACCAGGACGGCGCGTCGAATGGACTGACCGCACCGAACGGCCCCTCCCAGCAGCGAGTGATTCGCCAGGCGCTGATCAACGCGCAGTTGTCCTCCGCTGAGGTGGACGCGGTGGAGGCCCACGGCACGGGCACCACGCTGGGTGACCCGATCGAGGCCGAGGCGCTGCTTGCCGCGTACGGCCGGGACCGGCCGGAGGGCCGGCCGCTGTGGCTCGGCTCGCTGAAGTCCAACATCGGCCATACGCAGGGTGCGGCGGGTGTGGCCGGTGTGATCAAGATGGTGATGGCGCTGCGTCATGAACTGTTGCCCGCCACGCTGCACGTGGATGAGCCGACCCCGCACGCGGACTGGTCCGGCGGGGCGGTGCGATTGCTTACGGACCCGGTGGAGTGGCCGAGGAACGAGCGGCCACGCCGGGCCGGGGTGTCCGCGTTCGGGATCAGTGGCACCAATGCGCATGTGATTGTGGAGCAGGCTCCTGAGGAGGATGCACCAAAGGATCCGGGCTGCTCGGACGGCATGGTGCCGTGGGTGGTGTCGGGGCGGTGTGTGGAGGCGTTGCGGGGTCAGGCTGCCGCTCTGGCTGGGCGGGTGGGTGGTGCGTCTGAGTTGTCGTTGGTGGATGTGGGGTGGTCGTTGGTCACCAGTCGGTCGGTGTTTGAGCATCGGGCGGTGGTGGTGGGTGGTGATCGGGCTGGGTTGTTGGCTGGTGTGGAGGCGTTGGCGGGGGGTGTGTCGCATCCGGGTGTGGTGCAGTCGGGTGCGGCGGCGTTGACGGGTGATGTGGGGCCGGTGTTGGTGTTTCCGGGTCAGGGTTCGCAGTGGGTGGGGATGGGTGCGGAGCTGCTGGGGGTGTCGCCGGTGTTCGCGGCGCGGGTGGGGGAGTGTGAGCGGGCGTTGGCGCCGTTTGTGGATTGGTCGCTTTCGGATGTGTTGCGTGGGGTGGAGGGTGTGGCGGATCTGGGCCGGGTGGATGTGGTGCAGCCTGTCCTGTGGGCGGTGATGGTGTCGTTGGCGGCGGTGTGGGCGGGGTATGGGGTGCGTCCTGTGGCGGTGGTGGGTCATAGCCAGGGTGAGATCGCGGCGGCTGTCGTCGCGGGTGCGCTGTCTTTGGAGGATGGTGCGAAGGTTGTGGCGTTGCGGAGCAGGGCGTTGCGGCGGTTGGCCGGTGGTGGGGCGATGGCGTCGCTCGGTGTGGGTCGGGAGCGGGCGGGGGAGCTGCTTTCCGGCTTGGAGGGCCAGGTCGCTGGTGTGGGTGTGGCGGCCGTCAATGGGCCGTCGTCGACGGTGGTTTCGGGTCCGCCGGAGCAGGTGGCCGCTGTGGTGGCCGCGTGTCAGGAGGTGGGGGAGCGGGCGCGGCTGATTGAGGTGGATTATGCCTCGCACGGTCCTCAGGTGGAGGAGATCCGCGAGGAGTTGATGCGGGTGCTGGAAGGCGTCCGTCCGCTCGATACCTCCGGTTCGGATACGGCGTTCTATTCGACAGTGACGGGCGGCCGTGCCGTCACCACCGACCTGGACGCCGCCTACTGGGTGACCAATCTCCGTGAGCGGGTGCGGTTCACCGATGCCGTTGAGGCGCTGCTGGCGGACGGGCATCGGGTGTTCATCGAGGCCAGCACCCACCCCGTGCTCACCCTTGGCCTTCAGGAGACCTTCGAGCAGGCGGGTGTGGACGCGGTCGCTGTGCCCACGCTGCGTCGTGATCACGGTGGCCAGGCCCAGCTCCTTCACTCTCTGGGCCAGGCGTTCGTCGCTGGGGTGGAGGTGGATTGGAGGGCGGCGTTCCCGGCCGACCCCGCCCCTCGTACGGTCGATCTGCCCACCTACGCCTTCCAGCACCAGCGCTACTGGATGAACGCCTCGGGCACGGCGGGTGACCCGAGCGGCCTCGGTCTGGTCGCCGCGGATCATCCGCTGCTGGGCGCTGCCGTGGAACTGGCCGACGGGAGCACCCACCTGCTCACCGGGCGTATCGCGGCCGGTGGCGGTGACGGCTGGCTCGGCGAACACATCGTGGCGGACGCCGTCCTGGCCCCGGGCGCGGCCCTGGTGGAGTGGGCGTTGCGGGCGGCCGACGAGGTCGGCTGTGGTGGGGTCGAGGAGCTGGCGCTGCAGGTCCCGTTGGTGCTCCCCGAGTCGGGCGGACTGCGCATCCAGGTGGCAATGGGCGCCACGGCGGAGGACGGGCGGCGCGATGTGCGGATCTACTCCCGTCCGGATGGCGAGGCCGACTCGGGCAATGACATGGGCTGGGTGTGCCATGCCGAGGGGGTACTGAGCCCGGCACCGGAAGGCGCGGACCGGTCGGCCGAGGGGCTGGGCGGCGCATGGCCCCCTGCCGGTGCGCGACCGGTGGATCTGGAGGGGTTCTACGAGCGCGCCGCGGCGGCGGGCTATGCGTACGGTCCGGCCTTCCAGGGGCTGCGTGCCATGTGGCGGGACGGTGCGGACCTGCTGGCCGAGGTGGCGCTGCCCGAGGCGGCGGGCGACGCGGACGGATTCGGCATCCACCCGGCGCTGCTCGACGCGGCTCTGCACCCGGCCCTCCTGCTCGACACGGGATCCGACCAGGAGCGGGACGGCGGCCAGGTGTGGCTGCCGTTCGCCTGGAACGGGGTGTCCTTGTGGGCCGCTGGAGCCAGCACCGTACGCGTTCGGCTGTCCCCGCATCGGGATGGTGCCGAGGGTGAGAGGGGGCTGCGGCTGGTGGTGGCCGATGCCGTGGGCGACCCCGTTCTGACGGTCGACTCCCTGGTGACGCGACGGGCGGCCGTGGAGCAGGTGCGAGCTGGGGCGGCGCGTGGTGTGGACGGTCTGTTCGTCCTGGACTGGACCCCACTGCCGCAGCCGACCCGGACCAACGAGCCGGTGGCCGATCGCGATAGCTGGGCGGTGCTGGCCACCGAGGGCGCTGACCCGGATCTGGGGGCGTTGCTCGCGGGGCTCGATGACGCGGAGCCGGTCCCGGCCGTGGTGCTCGCCGAGTTCCCGCGCCCGGACGCCGCTGCCGATGCCGTGGCCGACATGGCGACTGCTGGCCTGGCGATGGCGCAACGAGCCCTGGAGCTGGTGCGGAAGTGGCTTACCGAGCCGCGGTTGGCCGATGCCCGGTTGGTCGTGGTGACGCGTGGCGCGGTCGCCGTCGCCGACGCCGAGAGTGGTGCGGATGTGGCCGCCGCCGCGCTCTGGGGACTCCTGCGGAGCGCTCAGGCCGAGAACCCGGGGCGCTTCCTTCTGCTCGACCTCGACAGGGCGACCGATGCGACGGCAGAGGATGTGCGGGACGCCGTCGCGCGGGCGGTGGACCTGGATGAGCCGCAGTTGGCCGTGCGGGATGGTCGGGGGTGGGTGCCACGGCTGACCCGTGCCTCCGCCGGCAGCGGTGCGGAGGGGCGCGACGCCCCGGTGGCGCTCGATCCCGACGGCACCGTGCTGGTGACGGGCGGCACCGGCACCCTCGGCGGCCTGGTGGCCGAACATCTGGTGCGCACCTGGCAGGTCGGCCATCTGCTCATGGTGAGCCGTCGCGGGCCGGACGCCCCGGGAGCGCGCGAACTGGCGGCGCGCCTGGAGGAGTTGGGCGCGCGAGTGCGGATCGTCGCCGTGGACGTCACGGACGCGTCGGCGGTGGCAGAGCTCGTGGCGGGGATCGACGCCGACCATCCGCTGACCGGTGTCATCCATGCCACGGGGCTCCTCGACGACGCGGTGGTGACCTCACAGACGCCCGAGCGGCTGGCCCGGGTATGGGCGGCCAAGGCGGCGGGCGCGGCGCATCTGCACAACGCCACCGCCGATGTTCCGCTGTCCCTGTTCGCGATGTTCTCGTCGGCCGCCGGGGTCCTGGGCAGCCCGGGCCAGGCCAACTACGCGGCGGCGAACGCCTTTTGTGACGCCCTCGCCGCCCACCGTCGGGCCCATGGCCTCCCCGGCCTGTCGGTGGCCTGGGGCCTGTGGGCCCAGGCCAGTGAGCTGACCGGAAAGCTCGCCGCGACGGACCGGGCCCGGATGTCCCGCTCGGGCATCACCGCGATGTCCGGCGAGAAGGCGCTGGGCCTGCTCGATGCCGCCTGTGCGCAGGGCAGCTCCCTCTGTGTCGCCGCCGCCGTCGACACGGCCGGGGTGGCTCGTGAGGATCTCCCGGCGGTGCTGCGGGGGCTGGTGTCCGGCCGGACCGCGCGCCGGATGGCGGCCGGTGAGACGGGGACCTCCGGATTGGCCGCTCAGTTGGTGGGGTTGGATGCGGCTGGTCGGTTGGATGTGGTGGTGGAGGTGGTGCGGGGTGGTGTGGCGGTGGTGTTGGGGTTTGGTTCGTCGGGTGAGGTGCGGGTGGATGCGGCGTTCAAGGAGTTGGGTTTTGATTCGTTGACGGCGGTGGAATTGCGTAATCGGTTGTCGGTGGTGACGGGGTTGCGGTTACCGGCGACGTTGGTGTTCGACTATCCGACGCCTCGGGTGCTGGCGGAGTATTTGTGCACCCGGCTGACTGGCGAGACCGCCGGAACCCGTGCTGCCCTCGCCGCGAGGGCCGACGCGGACGAGCCGATCGCCATCGTCGCGATGACCTGCCGCTTCCCTGGCGGGGTCAGCTCCCCGGAGGAGCTCTGGAATCTGGTCGCCTCGGGCCGTGACGCCATCGGGGAGTTTCCGACCGGCCGGGGCTGGGACCTGGACGGGCTCTTCCACCCCGACCCCGACCACCCCGGCACCTCGTACGCGCGCAAAGGCGGGTTCCTGTACGACGCCGATGCCTTCGATGCGGCGTTCTTCGGGATCAATCCGCGGGAGGCGCTGGCCACGGATCCGCAGCAGCGGTTGCTGTTGGAGGCGTCGTGGGAGGTGCTGGAGCGGGCGGGGATCGATCCGGTGTCGTTGAAGGGCAGCCCGACCGGTGTCTACGCGGGTGTGATGTACCACGACTACGCGGCCGGGCTCAGCGGTGGCGACGCGCGGCTGGAGGGCTACGCCATGCTGGCCAGCTCGGGCAGTGTGGTTTCGGGTCGGGTGGCGTACACGTTGGGCTTCGAGGGTCCGGCGGTGACGGTGGACACGGCGTGTTCGTCGTCGTTGGTGGCGATGCATCTGGCGGCGCAGGCGTTGCGGCAGGGGGAGTGCACGCTGGCGTTGGCCGGTGGGGTGACGGTGATGGCCACCCCGGATGTGTTCACCGGTTTCTCGCGCCAGCGCGGTCTGGCCCCCGATGGTCGGTGCAAGCCCTTCGCCGCTGCGGCTGATGGCACGGGCTGGGGCGAGGGTGTGGGCGTTCTGCTGCTGGAGCGGCTGTCGGATGCCCGGCGCAACGGCCACGAGGTCCTGGCGGTGATCCGTGGGTCGGCGGTCAACCAGGATGGCGCGTCCAATGGGTTGACGGCACCGAACGGCCCTTCGCAGCAGCGGGTGATCCGGCAGGCGTTGGCGAGTGCCGGGTTGTCGGCCTCGGATGTCGATGCGGTGGAGGCGCACGGTACGGGTACGACGTTGGGTGATCCGATCGAGGCGCAGGCGCTGCTGGCCACCTACGGTCAGGATCGTCCCGCCGATCAGCCGCTGCTGCTGGGCTCGATCAAGTCCAACATCGGGCATACGCAGGCGGCGGCGGGTGTCGCGGGCGTCATCAAGATGGTGCAGGCGATCCGGCACGGAACACTGCCCGCCTCCCTGCACATTGACGAACCCACTCCCCATGTGGACTGGGAGAGCGGTGCCGTGCGGCTGCTGACCGAGCCGGTGGAGTGGCCGAACGGTGAGCGCCCGCGCCGGGCCGGTGTGTCCTCCTTCGGCGCCTCCGGCACCAACGCCCATCTCCTTCTTGAGCAGGCCCCCGAGCCCGGCGGGCGCGTCACGACCGAGCCCGTGGCCTCTCCCGACCCGCGGGTCGTCCCATGGGCGCTGTCCGCCCGGAGCGCGGAGGCGCTGCGTGGCCAGGCCGCCGCGCTGGCCGACCGCATAGTCGGGCACCCGGAGATGTCGGCGGCCGACGTGGGCTGGTCACTCGCCACCACCCGGTCGCTCTTCGAACACCGGGCGGTGGCGTTGGGCGATGATCCCGCCGAACTGCTGGCCGCCGTGGAGGCGCTGGCCACCGGTGAACCCCATCCGGGTGTGGTGCTCCCCGGCAGTGCAGCGGCGGCGGGCAAGACGGTGTGGCTCTTCAGCGGTCAGGGCAGCCAGCGCCAGGGGATGGGGACGGGGCTGTACGACCGGTTCCCGGTGTTCGCCACGGCGTTCGACGAGGTCTGCGGACTGCTCGACCCCGACCTGGAACATTCCCTCCGCGATGTGGTCTTCCACGGTGTGGCCGAGCGGCCCAGGCTGTTGGACCACACCACCTACGCCCAGGCGGGGCTGTTCGCGTTGCATATCGCCCTGGCGCGGCTGCTCGACTCGTTCGGCGTACGCCCCGACGCCGTCATCGGACACTCCATCGGAGAGATCGCCGCCGCCCATGTCGCCGGGGTCTTCGACCTCCCCGACGCCTGCCGACTCGTGGCCGCCCGCGCCATGCTGATGGGTCAACTCCCCACCGGCGGAGGCATGGCCACCATCGCCGCCACCCCCGAGGAACTCGCCGAGGATCTGGCGGCACACGACGGCCAAGTGGGCATCGCCGCTCTGAACACCCCCGGCAACACCGTGGTCTCCGGTCCGATCGAGCTGGTCGCCGACATCCGCGCCACCTGGGCGGCGAAGGGCCGTAAGACCAGGTCCCTGACGGTCAGCCACGCCTTCCACTCCCCGTTGATGGACCCCATTCTGGAGCCGTTCGCGCGGGCCATCGACGGCCTGACCTTCCACCGGCCCACCCTTCCGGTGCTCAGCAACCTCACCGGTGAGCCGGCCGACGAGGAGATGGCCACACCGGGCTACTGGGTGCGGCACATCCGCCGACCCGTGCGATTCCACCCCGCCGTCGCTCATATCGCCCCCGAAACCGGCGTCTTCCTCGAGCTCGGCCCCGACCCCGTCCTGGCCACCGCGACCCAGCACACCCTTCAGCACCTCACCGCCGACCAGGCGACGGCCGACACCGACGAGGGCGAGGGCGGGGCCGGGCGGCCGAGCCCGCTGGTGGCGGCCACCCTGAGCCGCAAACGCCCCGATGCCCACGCCCTCGGCCACGCCCTCGCCCAACTGCACACCCATGGCACCGATGTCGACTGGGCCCGCTGGTTCCCGGCCGATCCGGCGCCCCGGACGGTGGATCTGCCGACGTACGCCTTCCAGCGCGAGCGCTACTGGCTGGCGGCGGGCGGTGGCGTCGGGGACGTGGGGGCCGTCGGGCTCCAGCGCCTCGAGCACGCGCATCTGCCGGCGGCCGTCGGGCTCGCCGACGGCGGGCTGGTGCTGACCGGCCGGATCGCGGCCGGGGGCGCCGGGGGGTGGCTGGCCGAGCACGTGATGGCGGGCGCCGTGCTGGCGCCGGGTGCGGCGCTGGTGGAGTGGGCGCTACGGGCCGCCGATGAGGCGGGCTGCGGCGGGGTGGAGGAGCTGGCGCTCCAGGTCCCGCTCGTCCTGCCCGCGTCCGGTGGGCTCCGTGTGCAGGTGGTGGTCGGCGTGGCCACCGAGGACGGGCGGCGTGATGTGCGGGTGTACTCCCGGCCCGACCGCGATGTCGGGCCCGGTGCCGACCCGGGCTGGGTATGCCACGCCGAGGGCATCCTGGGCCCGCCGTCCCCGCAGGGCACCGCGCGGGGTCCGGCGGACGAGCCGGATCTGGCATGGCCTCCGGTGGGTGCGGAACCCGTACGGCTGGACGGGTTCTACGAGCGCGCCGAGGCATCCGGGTACGCGTACGGGCCGTCGTTCCGTGGACTGCGGGCGGTATGGCGGGACGGCGCCGATGTGTTCGCCGAAGTGGCGCTGCCCGACGCCGCCGGAGACCCGGAGGGGTTCGGTATCCACCCGGCACTGCTGGATGCCGCGCTGCATCCGGCGTTCCTCCTGGACCGGCCCGAGGAGGACCATGACGACGGCCGGGTGTGGCTGCCGTTCGCCTGGAACGGCGTGTCGCTGTGGGCGGGCGGTGCCACGACCGTACGGGTCCGGCTCTCGCCCCAGCGGCAGGAGGCGGGTGGCGCCGGGGGCGAGCGCGGGCTGCGGGTCGAAGTGGCCGACGCCGTGGGCGGTCCGGTGCTGACCGTCGACTCGCTGGTGATGCGACCGGCCGCCGTCGACCAGCTCAAGACCTCCGGTGGGCCGCAGGTGGACGGGCTGTTCACCCTGGAGTGGACGCCCCTGCCCGTCCCCGCACAGGACACCGATACGGAAGGCCAGGAGCCGGATCCGGTGGGCGGTGGCGCTTGGGCGGTTCTGAGTCGGGACGAGTGCGGACCACTCGTGCCGGGCGCGGTGCACCATCCGCATCTGAAGGCGTTGGTGTCCGCCCTCGACGGTGACGACCCCGCCCCCTCGGTGGCCATCGCGTATCTGCCTGCCCTCTGCGACCCGTCCGACGAGGACACGGGTACGGACCTGGCGGCCGCGGGTCTGGCGGCCTCGGAGCGGGTGTTGGAGCTGGTGCGGGGCTGGCTGGCCGAACCTCGGCTGGCCGACGCCCGGCTGGTGGTGGTCACGCGGGGGGCGGTGGCGATCGACGCCCCCGAGGCGGAAGGCGCCGGAGACGGCGGCGTGGACATGGCCGGGGCCGCCGTGTGCGGCCTGGTGCGCAGTGCGCAGGCGGAGAACCCGGGGCGGTTCCTTCTGGTCGATCTCGACCCGGACGCCGAGCCGCTCGCGGAGGGTGTGCGCAGCGCGGTGGCGTGGGCGACGCGTCTGGACGAGCCCCAGGTCGCGCTGCGGGCAGGGCGGCTTCGGGTGCCCCGGCTGATGCGTGCCGGTGGCGTGAGCAGCGGTGGTGTGGCCGCACTGGTGGGACAGCCCGCATGGCGGCTGGAACTGACCGGCGCGGCCACGGTGGAGAACGTGAAGCCGGTGCCGTGCCCGGAGGTGCTCGAACCCCTCGGACCGCGCCAGGTGCGGGTGGCGGTGCACGCGGCCGGTATCAACTTCCGCGACGCACTCATCAGTTTGGGCATGGTCCCGGGCCAGACCGGGCTCGGTGGCGAGGGCGCCGGTGTGGTGCTGGACATCGGCCCCGAGGTGACCGGGCTCGCGGTGGGCGACCGGGTCATGGGGGTCTTCGACCGCGCGTTCGGCCCGACGGCGGTGACCGACGCCCGCATGGTGGCGCCCATTCCCGCCGGGTGGACCTATCCGCAGGCGGCCTCGGCGCCGGTGGCGTACCTGACCGCCTGGTACGGGCTCGTGGAGCTGGCCGGGCTCCGGGCCGGGGAGTCGGTCCTGATCCATGCCGCGACCGGCGGTGTGGGCATGGCGGCGGTGCGGATCGCCCGCCACCTGGGGGCGGAGGTCTACGCGACGGCGAGCCCTGGCAAGCACGGGGTGCTGGCGGAGATGGGCATCGATGCGGCGCATCGGGCCTCGTCGCGCGATCTGGACTTCGAGGAGGTGTTCCGCGAGGCCACCGGTGGCCGTGGTGTCGATGTGGTGCTCAACAGCCTCGCCGGGCCGTTCGTGGACGCCTCGCTGCGGCTGCTGGGCGAGGGCGGTCGGCTGATGGAGATGGGAAAGACCGACCTCCGTGACCCCGAGCGCGTCGCCGAGGAGCACCCGGGGGTGACGTACCAGGTCTACGACCTGATCACCGACGCCGGACCCGAACGCATCGGCCGGATGCTGGGCGAACTGGGCGAGCTGTTCACCGCCGGAGCTACACGAGCCGCCGAGGCCACAGAGGCCGCCGGGCCCACCGAGGTCACCGGAGCCACCGAGGCCACCGGAGCCGCCGGAGCGACCGGACCCACCGCGGCCCTGCCGCCGCTGCCGGTGCGGACCTGGCCGCTGGGGCGGACACGTGAGGCGCTGCGCCACCTCAGCCAGGCCAAGCACACCGGCAAGCTGGTCCTGGACGTCCCCGCCCCGGTGGACCCGGATGGCACGGTCCTCATCACCGGGGGCACCGGCACGCTGGGCGCGCTCGTCGCCGAACACCTCGTACGGGTCTGGCGGATCGGGCATCTGCTGCTGTTGAGCCGCCGGGGCCCGGACGCGCCGGGCGCCCAGGACCTCGCCGCCCGGCTGACCGCCCTGGGCGCGCGGGTACGCGTCGTCGCGGCCGATGTCACCGACGCGGCAGCCGTGGCCGATCTGGTGGCGGGGGTCGATCCCGAGCATCCGCTGACGGGAGTCATCCATGCCGCGGGTGTGCTGGACGACGCGGTCGTCACCGCGCAGACTCCCGAGCGGCTGGCGCGGGTCTGGGCGGCGAAGGCCACCGCCGCGGCGCATCTGCACACCGCGACGGCACATCTCCGCCTGGGCGCGTTCGTGCTGTTCTCGTCGGCCGCCGGGGTCATGGGCAGCCCGGGGCAGGCCAACTACGCGGCGGCCAACGCCTTCTGTGACGCGCTGGCGGCCCACCGCCAGGCACTGGGCCTGCCGACGGTCTCGGTGGCGTGGGGGCTGTGGGCCGAGGCCAGCGAGATGACCGGCGGCCTCGCCGACGCGGACCTGGCCCGGATGTCCCGCTCGGGCGTCACCGCGATGGCCGCGGACCACGCCCTCCGGCTGCTCGACGCGGCGGCCGAGCACGGCGGCCACCAGCTGATCGCGGCGGATATGAACACCCGTGTCCTCGCCGCCCAGCCCGCCGACAGCCTCCCCGCCACGCTCCGCGCCCTCGCCGCCTCGGGTGCCGGTGGCGCGGTGGCGCGGCGTACGGCGGCGGCAGCCGACGCACGGCCGGACGACTGGGCGGACCGGCTGGCGGGCCTGTCCGCCGCGGAACAGCAGCGCGCCGTCCTCCAGTTGGTCCGTGGCCATGTGGCCACCGTGCTCGGACACGCCGACGCCGAGGCGGTGCAGGCCGACACCAACTTCAAGGAGTTGGGCTTCGACTCGCTGACCGCCGTCGAACTGCGCAACCGGCTCGCCGCCGCCACCGGGCTGCGCCTGCCCGCCGCCCTCGTCTTCGACTATCCGGACGCCGCCGTGCTGGCCGACTACCTGCTGGGGCGCATCGCCCCGGCGGTCGGCGCCACACCGGGCCGGGGAGGCGCCGATCCGGTCCTCAACGAACTGGCCAGGCTCGAAGCCACCCTGATCGGCCTCGAGATGGAAGACGGTGACTCGGGGGCGGTCACGGCACGGCTCGAAAGCCTGCTGGCGAAGTGGAAGGCGACACGAAAGCAGGCGGAGGAAGAGATGACCGCCGCGGAGAGGCTGGAGTCCGCGTCCGCGGCCCAGGTTCTCGACTTCATCGACAACGAACTGGGCGTGTCCTGAATGTGCCGGGCGCGACGACCGCTGAGGGCCGGGTGAAACCTCATGGTGAACGTGAATGAAGAGAAGCTGGTCGAGTATCTCAAGCGCGTTTCCGCGGATCTGCACGATACGCGCCTGCGTTTGCGTGAGGTGGAGGAGCGATACCAGGAGCCGATCGCGGTCGTGAGCATCGCCTGCCGGTTCCCGGGCGGGGTGACCACACCCGAGGACCTGTGGCGGCTGGTCGCGGACGGCGTGGACGCCATCGGGGACTTCCCCACCGACCGCGGCTGGGACCTCGACAGCCTCTATCACCCGGACCCGGACCACCCCGGCACCACGTATGTCCGCCGGGGCGGATTCCTCGACGACGCCGACCGATTCGACCCGCGGTTCTTCGGCATCAGCCCGCGCGAGGCGCTCGCCACCAGCCCCCAGCAGCGACTGCTGCTGGAAACCGCCTGGGAGGCATGCGAACGGGCGGGAATCGACCCGGTGTCCCTCAAGGGCTCCCGGACGGGCGTCTACGCCGGTACGGCCACCACCGGCGGTGCCACATCGGGCGACCTTCCGCAGAAGGGATCCGAGGGATACGCGGGCAACGCACCGAGCCTGCTCTCGGGCCGAGTGTCCTACACCCTCGGCCTGGAGGGACCGGCCGTCACGGTGGAGACGGCGTGCTCGTCGTCGCTCGTCGCGATCCATCTGGCCTGCCAGGCACTGCGGCAGGAGGAGTGTGCCCTGGCCCTGGCCGGCGGGGTGACGGTGATGACCACCCCCGAGGTGTTCACCGGCTTCTCCCGGCAGCGCGGGCTGTCCCCGGACGGGCGGTGCAAGGCGTTCTCGGTGAACGCCGACGGAACGGGGTGGGGCGAAGGCGTCGGCCTGGTGCTGCTGGAGCGGCTGTCCGACGCGCGGCGCAACGGCCATCGGGTACTGGCGGTCATCCGTGGTTCGGCCATCAACCAGGACGGCGCCAGCAACGGTTTCACCGCGCCGAACGGCCCTTCCCAGCAGCGGGTCATCCGCCAGGCCCTCGCCAGCGCCCGGCTCGCCCCGTCCGAGGTGGACGCGGTGGAGGCGCATGGCACGGGCACCAAGCTGGGAGACCCGATCGAGGCCGACGCGCTGATCGCCACCTACGGCCGGGACCGGCCGGAGGACCGGCCGCTGTGGCTCGGCTCGCTGAAGTCCAACATCGGCCATACGCAGGGTGCGGCGGGTGTGGCCGGTGTCATCAAGATGGTGATGGCCCTGCGGCACGGCGTCCTCCCGGCCACCCTCCATGCCGAGGAGCTGACGCCCCATGTGGAGTGGGACGGCGGCGGTGTACGGCTGCTGACCGAGCCAGTGGAGTGGCCGAACGGTGAGCGCCCGCGCCGGGCCGGTGTGTCGTCTTTCGGGATCAGTGGCACCAATGCGCATGTGATTGTGGAGCAGGCTCCTGAGGAGGATGTGCCGACAGCGTCCTCCGAGGTGGGTGGGGTGGTGCCGTGGGTGCTTTCGGGGCGGAGTGTGGAGGCGTTGCGGGGGCAGGCTGCGGCGTTGGCTGGGCGGGTGGGTGGTGCGTCTGAGTTGTCGTTGGTGGATGTGGGGTGGTCGTTGGTTACGGCGCGGTCGGTGTTTGAGCATCGGGCGGTGGTGGTGGGTGGTGATCGGGCTGGGTTGTTGGCTGGTGTGGAGGCGTTGGCGGGTGGTGTGTCGCATCCGGGTGTGGTGCAGTCGGGTGTTGCTGCGCTGACGGGTGATGTGGGGCCGGTGCTCGTCTTCCCCGGTCAGGGTTCGCAGTGGGTGGGGATGGGTGCGGAGCTGCTGGGGGTGTCGTCGGTGTTCGCGGCGCGGGTGGGGGAGTGTGAGCGGGCGTTGGCGCCGTTTGTGGATTGGTCGCTTTCGGATGTGTTGCGTGGGGTGGAGGGTGTGGCGGATCTGGGCCGGGTGGATGTGGTGCAGCCGGTGTTGTGGGCGGTGATGGTGTCGTTGGCGGCGGTGTGGGCGGGGTATGGGGTGCGTCCTGTGGCGGTGGTGGGTCATAGCCAGGGTGAGATCGCGGCGGCTGTTGTCGCGGGTGCGCTGTCTTTGGAGGATGGTGCGAAGGTTGTGGCGTTGCGGAGCAAGGCGTTGCGGCGGTTGGCCGGTGGTGGGGCGATGGCGTCGCTCGGTGTGGGTCGGGAGCGGGCGGCGGAGCTGCTTTCCGGCCTGGGAGACCAGGCTGCTGGTGTGGGTGTGGCGGCTGTCAACGGGCCGTCGTCGACGGTGGTTTCGGGTCCGCCGGAGCAGGTGGCCGCTGTGGTGGCCGCGTGCCAGGAGGTGGGGGAGCGGGCGCGGCTGATTGAGGTGGATTATGCCTCGCACGGTCCTCAGGTGGAGGAGATCCGCGAGGAGTTGATGCGGGTGCTGGAAGGCGTCCGTCCGCTTGATGCCTCCGGTTTGGATACGGCGTTCTATTCCACAGTGACGGGCGGCCGTGCCGTCACCACCGACCTGGACGCCGCCTACTGGGTGACCAATCTCCGTGAGCGGGTGCGGTTCACCGATGCCGTTGAGGCGCTGCTGGCGGACGGGCATCGGGTGTTCATCGAGGCCAGCACCCACCCCGTGCTCACCCTTGGCCTTCAGGAGACCTTCGAGGAAGCCGAGATTTCGGCCGTTACCGTGCCCACCCTGCGCCGCGATCACGGCGGCCAGGCCCAGCTCCTCCACTCCCTCGCCCAGGCGTTCACCGCCGGGGTCGACGTCGACTGGATGGCCGCGTTCCCGGGTGAGCCCACCCCTCGTACGGTCGATCTGCCCACCTACGCCTTCCAGCGCCAGCGCTACTGGGCCACTGCCACCGGCGGGGTCGGTGATGTGGGTGCCGCGGGGCTGCAGCGGGTGGAGCACCCGTTGTTGCGGGCGGCGGTGGGCCTTGCCGATGGCGGCCTGGTGCTGACCGGGCGGGTGTCGGCTACCGGCGGTGACGGCTGGCTCGGTGACCATGTGGTCGCCGGGGCGTCGCTGGTGCCGGGTGCGGCGTTGGTGGAGTGGGTGTTGCGGGCGGCCGATGAGGCGGGCTGTGGTGGCATCGATGAGCTTGCGCTGCAGGTGCCGTTGGTGCTGCCGGAGTCGGGCGGGCTGCGGGTGCAGATCGTGGTGGGCGGGGCCGCCGAGGACGGGCGGCGCGATGTGCGGGTGTACTCCCGGCCCGACCGCGATGCCGAGCCCGGCGCCGATCCGGACTGGGTGTCCCATGCGGAGGGTGTCCTGAACCCGCCGGCCGCGCCGGCTGCGGCCGAGGAGCTGGCGGGAGTCTGGCCTCCCGAGGGCGCGAAGCCGATGGACGTCGAGGACCTCTACGAGCATGCCGCGGCGTCGGGGTATGCGTACGGGCCCTCGTTCCAAGGGGTGGGCGCCGTGTGGCGGGACGGTGCGGACTGGCTGGCCGAGGTGGCGCTGCCCGAGGCGGCCGGGGACGCGGATGGATTCGGCATCCATCCGGCACTGCTCGACGCGGCCCTGCACCCCATGCTGCTCGCCGCCGACACCGAGTCGGCCGACGATGGGATGAGGCTTCCGTTCGCCTGGAACGGCGTGTCGTTGTGGGCCACGGAGGCGACCACGGTCCGGGTCCGGCTCTCGCCCCATCGGGATGGTGCGGCGGGTGAGCGCGGGGTGAGGGTGGTCGTGGCCGATGGCATGGGCGCCCCGGTGCTGACGGTCGGCTCCCTGACGATGCGTCCCGCCGACCCCGGTCAGCTGCGGTCCGTGGGTGGACGTGGCGTCGATGGGCTGTTCACGCTGGACTGGATCCCGATGCCCGACGTGCCGGACGCGGACGCTTCCGACACCACGGGCTGGGTCGTGCTGGGCGAGGACGCCCTGCACTTGGCCGAGGAGCCCGGACTCGGCGGTGGGGGAGTGGTGTGCCAGCCGGGTCTCGAAGCGCTGGTCGCCACGCTCGACGACGGTACGCCACCTCCCGCGTTCGCCGTGACCTGCCTGCCCGCCGACGGCGGCCCGGCGGGGGCCGGAGCCGCGGCGAGGGCGGCTGATGGCTTGGCTGCCGTTGGCCATGCGCTGGAGTTGGTGCAGGGGTGGCTGGCCGAACCACGGCTGGCCGACGCCCGGTTGGTGGTGGTGACACGCGGCGCGGTGTCGATCGGCGGCCCCGAAGGCGGGGATTCCGGCGGCGGAGAGCTGAATGTGGCGGCTGCGGGGCTGTGGGGCCTGCTGCGGAGTGCGCAGGCGGAGCACCCCGACCGGTTCGTCCTCCTCGACCTCCACCAGGCCATCGATCCGGCCGCGGGTGAGGTGGCGGATGCCGTGCTCCGTGCCGTACGGGCGGATGAGCCACAGGCGGCGCTGCGCACCGGGCAACTGGTGGTGCCCCGGCTGGTGCGCGCGCGTGCCACCGACGGTGCCGACGAGGCGGAATCCGGCGGGCTGACCCCTGGTGGGCTCGACCCCCACGGCACGGTGCTGATCACCGGGGGTACGGGTCTGCTGGGCGGTCTGGTGGCCGAGCATCTCGTACGTACGTGGCAGGTCAAGCGTCTGGTCCTGGTCAGCCGACGTGGCTCGGACGCGCCCGGCGCACCGGAGTTGGCCGAACGGCTGAGTGACCTGGGCGCGCAGGTGCGGATCGCCGCGGTGGATGTCACGGACGCGGACGCGGTGGCCGATACGGTGGCCGGTATCGACCCGGCGCATCCGCTGACCGGTGTCATTCATGCGGCGGGGCTGCTGGATGACGCGGTGGTCACCTCGCAGACCCGGGAGCAGGTGGCGCGGGTGTGGGCGGCGAAGGCCACGGCCGCCGCCCATCTGCACACCGCCACGGCGGACCTTCCGCTCCGCATGTTCGTGATGTTCTCCTCGGCCGCCGGAGTCGTGGGCAACGCGGGTCAGGCCGGATACGCGGCGGCGAACGCTTTTGTCGACGCACTGGTCGCCCATCGGCGGGCGCTGGGGCTGCCCGGGCTTTCCGTCGCCTGGGGGCTGTGGGCGCAGGCCAGCGAGATGACCGGACATGTGGGCCGGGCGGACCTGACACGGCTGCGCGGAATGAGGCCCTTGGCGTCCGAGCGCGGGCTGGCCCTGCTGGATGCCGCCTGCCGGTTCGCGAACCCGCTGATGGTGGCCGTGGACTTCGACACGGCCGGGGTGGCCGGTGAGGATTTTCCGGCGGTGCTGCGAGGGTTGGTGTCCGGCCGTACCCGGCGGCGGGCCGCCGAGGGAGGACCGTCGGCCTCGGGGTTGGCCGCTGAGCTGGTGGGGTTGGATGCGGCTGGTCGGTTGGATGTGGTGGTAGAGGTGGTGCGGGGTGGTGTGGCGGTGGTGTTGGGGTTTGGTTCGTCGGGTGAGGTGCGGGTGGATGCGGCGTTCAAGGAGTTGGGTTTTGATTCGTTGACGGCGGTGGAATTGCGTAATCGGTTGTCGGTGGTGACGGGGTTGCGGTTACCGGCGACGTTGGTGTTCGACTATCCGACTCCTCGGGTGCTGGCGGAGTATTTGTGCACCCGGCTGACCGGGGAGACCGCCGGAACCCGTGCTCCGCTCGCGGTGCGGGCAGATGCGGAGGATCCGATCGCGATCATCGGCATGACCTGCCGTTTCCCGGGAGGTGCGAACTCCCCCGAAGCGCTGTGGGACCTGGTCGCCTCAGGGAAGGACGCGATCGGGGAATTTCCCAGCGGCCGGGGCTGGGACCTGGACGGGCTCTTCCATCCGGACCCCGATCACCCGGGCACCAGCTATGCGAACGAGGGTGCCTTCCTCTATGACGCCGATGCCTTCGATGCGGCGTTCTTCGGGATCAATCCGCGGGAGGCGCTGGCCACGGATCCGCAGCAGCGGTTGCTGTTGGAGGCGTCGTGGGAGGTGCTGGAGCGGGCGGGGATCGATCCGGTGTCGTTGAAGGGCAGCCCGACCGGTGTCTACGCGGGTGTGATGTACCACGACTACGCGGCCGGGCTCAGCGGCGGCGCGGATGTGAAGCTCGAGGGGTATGCGATGCTCGCGGGCTCGGGCAGTGTGGTTTCGGGTCGGGTGGCGTACACGCTGGGCTTCGAGGGTCCGGCGGTGACGGTGGACACGGCGTGTTCGTCGTCGTTGGTGGCGATGCATCTGGCGGCGCAGGCGTTGCGGCAGGGGGAGTGCACGCTGGCGTTGGCCGGTGGGGTGACGGTGATGGCCACCCCGGATGTGTTCACCGGATTCTCGCGTCAGCGCGGCCTGGCCCCCGACGGTCGGTGCAAGCCCTTCGCGGCGGCCGCCGATGGCACGGGCTGGGGTGAGGGTGTGGGCGTTCTGCTGCTGGAACGGCTGTCGGATGCCCGGCGCAACGGCCACGAGGTCCTGGCGGTGATCCGTGGGTCGGCGGTCAACCAGGATGGCGCGTCCAACGGGCTCACCGCGCCCAATGGCCCTTCGCAGCAGCGGGTGATCCGGCAGGCGTTGGCGAGTGCCGGGTTGTCGGCCTCGGATGTCGATGCGGTGGAGGCGCACGGTACGGGTACGACGTTGGGTGATCCGATCGAGGCGCAGGCGCTGCTGGCCACCTACGGTCAGGATCGTCCCGCCGATCAGCCGCTGCTGCTGGGCTCGATCAAGTCCAACATCGGGCATACGCAGGCGGCGGCGGGTGTCGCGGGCGTCATCAAGATGGTGCAGGCCATGCGCCAGGGAATGCTGCCCGCCTCGCTGCATATCGATCAGCCGAGCCCGCATGTGGACTGGGAGAGCGGTGCGGTGCGGCTGCTGACCGAGCCGGTGGAGTGGCCGAACGGTGAGCGCCCGCGCCGGGCCGGTGTGTCCTCCTTCGGCGCCTCCGGCACCAACGCCCATGTGATCCTGGAGCAGGCTCCCGCCCTGCCCGAGGAGGATGCGCCGGAGGCGGAGACGGTCTCCTCCGACATGGGCACGGTCTCGTGGGTGCTTTCGGCACGGAGCGCGGAGGCGTTGCGGGGGCAGGCGGCCGCCCTGGCTGACCGCGTGGGCAGCGCGTCCGAGTTCTCGCCCGTCGATGTGGGGTGGTCGTTGGTGACCACGCGATCGGTGTTTGAGCATCGAGCGGTGGTGGTGGGCGATGACCGCGCGGAGCTGTTGGCCGCCGTGGAGGCGTTGGCGGGGGGTGTGTCGCATCCGGGCGTGGTGCAGTCGGGCACGGCGGCGCTGATGGGCGATGTGGGTCCAGTGCTGGTCTTCCCCGGCCAGGGTTCGCAGTGGGCCGGTATGGGGGCGGAGCTGCTGGAGGCGTCGCCCGTGTTCGCGGCCCGAGTGGCCGAGTGCGAGCGGGCACTGGCGCCCTATGTGGACTGGCCGCTCACGGACGTGCTGCGTGGCGCGGAGGGCGCGGCGGATCTGGGCCGGGTGGATGTGGTGCAGCCTGTCCTGTGGGCGGTGATGGTGTCGCTGGCGGCGGTCTGGGCTGGACACGGCGTACGTCCTGCGGCGGTAGTGGGCCACAGCCAAGGCGAGATCGCGGCGGCTGTCGTCGCGGGGGCGCTGTCCCTGGAGGATGGTGCCAAGGTCGTGGCGCTGCGGAGCAAGGCGTTGCGGCGGCTGGCCGGGGGCGGGGCGATGGCCTCCCTCGGCGTGGGCCTGGAGGGGGCGGGCCAACTGCTCTCCGACCTGGAAGACCGGGCCGGAGGCGTAGGCGTGGCGGCCGTCAACGGCCCCTCCTCCACGGTGGTTTCAGGACCGCCGGAGCAGGTGGCCGCTGTCGTGGCCGCGTGCCAGGAGGCGGGGGAGCGGGCACGGCTCATCGAGGTGGACTACGCCTCGCACGGCCCTCAAGTGGATCAGATCCGCGAGGAGTTGAACGAGCTCCTGGCCGGTGTCCATCCGCTCGATACGTCCGGTTCGGGCGCGGCGTTCTACTCCACCGTGACCGGTGGTCGGGCCGACGGCTCCGTCCTGGACCCGGACTACTGGGTGCGGAACCTCCGTGAGCGGGTGCGGTTCACCGATGCGGTTCAGGCGCTGCTGGCCGACGGGCATCGGGTGTTCATCGAGGCCAGCACCCACCCCGTGCTCACGCTCGGCCTGCAGGAGACCTTCGAGGAAGCCGAGATCCCGGCCGTTACCGTGCCCACCCTGCGCCGCGATCACGGCGGCCGGGCCGAGCTCCTCCACTCGCTCGCCCGGGCGTTCACCGCCGGGGTCGACGTCGACTGGACCACCTTGTATCCGGGCTCTCCGACGCCCCGCGTGGTCCCTCTGCCCACCTACGCGTTCCAGCGCGAGCGCTACTGGCTCGACGGCCACGGCGGACGCGTCGGCGACCCGGCCGACCTGGGGCTGGTCTCCG
Source organism: Streptomyces yongxingensis (assembly GCF_055597465.1). Lineage (NCBI taxonomy): Bacteria > Bacillati > Actinomycetota > Actinomycetes > Kitasatosporales > Streptomycetaceae > Streptomyces > Streptomyces yongxingensis. The sequence continues at coordinate 1,449,665 of NZ_CM145717.1, read as the reverse complement.
CCGGACATCCGCTGCTGGGCGCCGCTGTGGAGCTCGCCGATGGCCGTGGCCATGTGCTGACGGGCCGGATTTCGGCGCGTACGCACACATGGCTCGGTGAGCATGTGGTGGCGGACGCGGTGCTGCTCCCGGGTGCGGCGCTGGCCGAGTGGGTGCTGCGGGCGGCCGATGAGGTCGGCTGTGGCGGCGTGGACGAACTGGCGCTCCACGTGCCGCTGGTCCTGCCGGAGTCGGGTGGGCTGCGGGTGCAGATCGTCGTGGGCGAGGCCGCCGAGGACGGGCGCCGCGAGGTGCGGGTGTACTCCCGGCCCGCCGCCGGTGAAGGAGAGGCCGTCGCCACGGGATGGACGTGCCATGCGGAGGGTGTGCTGAGCCCGCCCTCGGACCGTTCCGACGAGGCGCCGGGCCTGGGCGGGGCGTGGCCTCCGGCCGGTGCGGCACCGCTCGGCGTCGAGGGGTTCTACGACCGGGTGTCGGCCTCGGGCTATACCTACGGGCCGTCCTTCCAGGGGCTGCGGGCCGTGTGGCGGGACGGGGCCGACGTGTGCGCGGAGGTGGTCCTGCCCGAGGCCGCCGGTGAACAGGCCGGATTCGGCATCCACCCGGCGCTGCTGGACGCCGCGCTGCATCCCGCACTGCTGATCGACCAGCTCGACACGCACGATGACACCGGGACGACCGGTGACGAACCCACCGATGGCCGGGTCTGGCTGCCATTCGCCTGGAACGGCGTGACGTTGTGGGCGGCCGGGGCGACCACCGTCCGGGTACGCCTCTCTCCCCACCAGGAGGCCGCCGAGGGCGAGCGCGCACTGCGGCTGACCGTGGCCGACGCCGTCGGCGCTCCGGTGCTGACCGTCGACTCCGTGGCGATGCGGCCCGCGAGTGTCGATCAACTGCGGGCGGCGGTGGCCCCCGGCAGCCACGCCACGGACAGTCTGTTCACCGTCGAGTGGACTCCCTTGCCGCTCGCGGCCGGGGGCGGAGAGGCGGCGGCCGAGGACGATGGCTGGGCGGTCCTGGGGGCCGGAGGTCACCCGGATCCGGCAGCACTGGTCTCGGCACTCGATGACGATGAGCCCGTACCACCCATCGTTCTCGCCGATATGACCGACCTGACCGGGCCCACCGGCGAGGGCGCCGAGGAGGCGGCGGCCGAGGCGCTGTCGGCGACCGGACGGGCGCTGGAGCTGGTGCGGGGCTGGCTGGCCGAACCGCGGCTGGCCGACGCCCGGTTGGTGGTGGTCACGCGGGGCGCGGTCGCCGTCGACGGCCCCGAGAGCACCACCCGGGCGGACCTGGCCGCGGCCGCCGTATGGGGCCTCGTACGCAGCGCACAGTCGGAGAACCCCGGCCGCTTCGTCCTCCTCGACCGCGACGAAGACCCCGACAACGACCCCGACAACGACCTCGACGTCAAAGCCGCCCCGCACACCGGCGCCGTGCGCGTCGCCGTGGCGCGCGCCGTGCGGATGGACGAGCCCCAACTGGCCCTGCGCGCCGGTCGGGCCCTCGTGCCCCGCCTGGTCCATGCCGGGACCGGGGGTGCGGGGCTGGTGGGCCCCGTGGCGCAGCCGGAGGCATGGCGGCTGGACACGGCGGGCACGGCGACCCTGGAGAACGTCGTACCGGTGCCCTGCCCCGAGGTGCTCGAGCCCCTGGGGGCGGGCCAGGTGCGGATCGCCGTGCGCGCCGCTGGGGTCAACTTCCGTGACGTCATGGTCGGTTTGGGCATGGTGCCCGGCCAGACCGGACTCGGCGGTGAGGGCGCCGGAGTCGTGGTGGACATCGGCCCCGAGGTGACCCACGTGTCCGTGGGCGACCGCGTCATGGGCGTCCTCGACCAGTCGTTCGGACCGCTCGCGGTCACCGACGCGCGGTTGCTGGCGCCGATCCCGGACGGATGGAGCTTCCGGCAGGCGGCGGCCGTACCGGTGGCCTATCTGACCGCCTGGTACGGACTGACGGACCTCGCCGGGCTCCGGCCCGGGGAGTCGGTGCTGATCCATGCCGCGACCGGTGGCGTGGGAACGGCCGCGGTGCGGATGGCGCGGCACCTGGGTGCGGAGGTCTATGCGACGGCGAGTCCGGCGAAGCATGGGGTCCTGGAGGAGATGGGCATCGATGCGGCCCACCGGGCCTCGTCGCGCGACCTGGCCTTCGAAGAGGCGCTACGGCAGGCCACCGGCGGAGGTGGCGTCGATGTGGTGCTCAACAGCCTCGCCGGCCCCTTCGTCGATGCCTCACTCCGTCTCCTCCGCGAAGGCGGGCGGCTGCTGGAGATGGGCAAGACCGATGTCCGTGACCCGGAGCTGATCGCGGCCGAGCACCCCGGGGTGGCCTATCGAGCCTACGACCTGATCGCCGACGCCGGTCCGGCCCGTATCGGCGAAATGTTCCGGGAACTGGGCGAGTTGTTCGCCTCCGGTGCGCTGGAGCCTCCCCCGGTGCACGCATGGCCACTCAGCCGCGCGCGTGAGGCGTTGCGGTATCTCAGCCAGGCCAAGCACACCGGCAAGCTGGTCCTGGACGTCCCCGCCCCGGTGGACCCCGAGGGCACCGTGCTCATCACCGGCGGCACCGGCACCCTCGGCGCTCTGGTGGCCGAACACCTCGTCCGTACCTGGAACATCCGCCATCTGCTGCTGGTGAGCCGCGGTGGCCCCGACGCACCCGGGGCGAAGGAGCTGGTGGCCCAGCTCGCCGACCTGGGGGCCGAGGCCCGGATCGAGGCGGCGGACGTCACCGACGGCGCCGCGGTGCACGACCTCGTCGCGGGCATCGACCCGGCACACCCCCTGACCGGTGTCGTCCATGCGGCGGGTGTGCTGGACGACGCGGTGGTCACCTCGCAGACCCCGGAGCGCCTGGCGCGGGTGTGGGGGCCCAAGGCCACGGCCGCGGCGCATCTCCACGCCGCCACCGCGCATCTGCGGCTCGGCATGTTCGTGATGTTCTCCTCGGCCGCGGGCGTGATGGGCAGCCCGGGCCAGGCCAACTACGCGGCGGCCAACGCCTATTGCGATGCCCTGGCCGTCCACCGCCAGGCCATGGGCCTCCCGGCCGTCTCGGTGGCCTGGGGCCTGTGGGCCGATGCCAGCGGGATGACCGGGCATCTGGACGAGTCGGACCTGGCCAGGATGTCCCGCTCCGGCATCGCCGCCATGTCCGGCGCGCGGGCGCTGGGGCTGATGGACGCCGCCTGCTGGCACGGCGCCCCGCAACCCGCGGCCGTACAGCTCGACCTCCGAACCCTGGCCGCCCAGCCCGCGGACACCCTGCCCGCCCTGCTGCGCACGCTCCTCGACAGCGGGACGACCACCCGTCGTACCGCCGCCACCGGGGCGCCCGCCGCCGGTCTGGTCGCGCAGCTCGCGGCGGTGCCCGCGGAGGAGCAGCACCGGATCCTGCTCACGCTGGTGCGCACGCAGGCCGCGGCGGTCCTGGGCCACACCGACGCGGGGGCGGTGTCCGGTGACACCCCCTTCAAGGACCTGGGCTTCGACTCGCTGACCGGCGTCGAACTGCGCAACCGGCTCGCCGCCGCCACCGGGCTGCGGCTGCCCGCCACCGTCGTCTTCAGGCATCCGACGCCCTCGGCCATCGCCGCCGAACTGCGGACGCGGCTGTGCCCCGCACAGGCGGACACCTCGGCGCCGGTCTTCGGCGAGCTGGAGCGGCTGGAGGCGGCCATGGCGGGGCTCGGTGCCCACGACGAGGCCCGCGGCCGGCTGGCGAAGCGCCTGGAGGCGCTGGTATGGCGGCTCAACGACGACACACCGGCCGAGGCCACCGCCGAGCACCGCCCCACCGTGGACGACGGCGCCCTCGACTCCGCGTCGGACGACGAGTTGTTCGAGTTCATCGACAGGGAACTGCCCTCTTGATCGTGAGTGAGGACTGATGTCGGGTACGGAAGAGAAACTCCGCCAGTATCTGAAGCGGGTCACGGTGGATCTCGGGCAGGCCCGTCAGCGGCTGCGCGAGATGGAGGAGCGGTCCCAGGAGCCGGTGGCCATCGTGAGCATGGCCTGCCGCTATCCGGGTGGCGTCGGCTGCCCCGAGGAGCTGTGGGAGCTGGTGGCCTCCGGTGGTGACGGCGTCACCGCGTTCCCCACCGACCGCGGCTGGGATCTGGAGGGCCTCTACCACCCGGACCCCGACCACCCCGGCACCAGCTATGTCCGGCACGGCGGTTTCCTGGACGGCGCCGACCGCTTCGACGCGGAGTTCTTCGGGATCAGCCCGCGCGAGGCCCTGGCGATGGATCCGCAGCAGCGGTTGCTGCTGGAGGTGGCCTGGGAGCTGTTCGAGCGCGCGGGTGTCGACCCGGTGACGATGAAGGGCAGCCGGACCGGTGTGTACGCGGGCGTGTCCAGCCAGGACTATCTGTCCCGGATGCCGCAGGTCCCCGAGGGCTTCGAGGGCTATGCCACGACCGGCAGCCTGACCAGTGTGGTGTCCGGCCGGGTGGCGTACACCTTCGGTCTGGAGGGCCCGGCGGTGACGGTGGACACGGCGTGTTCGTCGTCGCTGGTGGCGATGCATCTGGCGAGCCAGGCGCTGCGCCAGGGCGAATGCGATCTGGCGCTCGCGGGCGGGGTCACCGCGCTCACCACACCGACGGCGTTCGCCGAGTTCTCACGGCAGCGCGGGCTGGCCCCGGACGGCCGCTGCAAGTCCTTCGCGGCGGCCGCGGACGGCACGGGCTTCTCCGAGGGCGTCGGCCTGGTGCTGCTGGAGCGGCTGTCGGACGCGCGGCGCAACGGACATCGGGTGCTGGCGCTGATCCGGGGCTCGGCCATCAACCAGGACGGGGCCAGCAACGGACTGACCGCGCCCAACGACGTATCGCAGGAACGGGTGATCCGCCAGGCGCTGGCCAACGCGCGCCTCGCCGCCGACCAGGTCGACGCGGTGGAGGCGCATGGCACGGGGACCTCCCTCGGCGACCCGATCGAGGCACACGCACTGCTGGCCACCTACGGACGGGACCGGCCCGGTGAACGGCCCCTGTGGCTGGGGTCGCTCAAGTCCAACATCGGCCATGCCCAGGCGGCCGCCGGTGTGGCCGGTGTGATCAAGATGGTGATGGCGCTCCGCCACGAGACGCTGCCGGTCACCCTGCACATCGATGAGCCGACCCCGCATGTGGAGTGGGAAGGCGGCGGGGTACGGCTGCTGACCGAACCGGTGGCGTGGCCGAGGGGCGAGCGCCCTCGCAGGGCCGGGGTGTCCTCGTTCGGCATCAGCGGCACCAACGCCCATCTGATCCTGGAGCAGGCCCCCGAGCCGAGTAGCCCTGCCGGGCAGGAGGAGCCCGGGCAGGAGGAGCCCGAGCAGGAGGAGCCCGCCGACCGCGGGTCCGAGGCGGTGGCCGTGGCGGTGGCGACGGCGGTGGCGCCCTGGGTGCTGTCCGCCCGTAGCGCCCAGGCCCTGCGGGGGCAGGCGGCGGCGCTCGCCCGGCGGATGGCCACCGATCGGGGGCCGTCCATCGCCGAGGTGAGCTGGTCGCTGGTCACCACCCGCTCGGTGTTCGGCCACCGGGCCGTGGCCGTGGGCGAGACGCGCGAGGAGCTGATGGCGGCCGTGGAGGCGCTGGCCACCGGCGGAACGCACCCGGGCCTGGTCCACCCCGGTGGCGCCGCCGTGGCCGGGGACCTGGGCCCGGTGCTGGTGTTCCCCGGCCAGGGCTCGCAGTGGGCGGGCATGGGCGCTGAACTGCTCGACGCCTCACCCGTGTTCGCCGCCCGCGTGGCGGAGTGTGAGCGAGCCCTGGCGCCGTACGTCGACTGGTCCCTCACCGATGTGTTGCGCGGCGCCGACGGGGCGGCCGACCTGGGCCGTGTCGACGTGGTGCAGCCCGTCCTGTGGGCCGTGATGGTGTCCCTCGCCGCGGTGTGGGCAGGCCATGGCGTACGTCCCGCGGCGGTGATCGGGCACAGCCAGGGCGAGATCGCGGCGGCCGTGGTGGCCGGGGCCCTGTCGCTGGAGGACGGTGCCAAGGTCGTGGCGCTGCGCAGCAAGGCGTTGCGGCGGCTGGCCGGTGGCGGGGCGATGGCCTCCCTGGGAGTGAGCCGTGAGCGGGCCGAGAAGCTGCTGGCCGGGCTGGGCGACCAGACGGCGGCCGTGGGCGTGGCGGCCGTCAACGGCCCCTCGTCCACGGTGATTTCCGGGCCGCCCGAGCAGGTGGCGCACGCCGTGGCGGCGTGTCAGGAGGCGGGCGACCGGGCCCGCCCGATCGAGGTGGACTACGCCTCGCACAGCCCCCAGGTGGACGAGATCGCCGACGAGCTGGCGGAGGCCCTGGCCGGTGTCCGGCCGGTCGCGTCCACCGTGGCGTTCTACTCCACGGTCACCGCCGGCCGGATCGACACCACCGCGCTGGACACCGGCTACTGGGTGACCAACCTCCGTGAACCGGTGCGGTTCGCCGACACCGTCCGGGCGCTGCTGGCCGATGGCCACCGCGTGTTCGTCGAGAGCAGCACCCACCCCGTCCTGACCGTCGGCATGCAGGAGAGCTTCGAGGAAGCCGGAGTGGACGCGGTCACCGTGCCCACGCTCCGGCGCGACCACGGCGGCCCGGCGCGGCTGATCGAGTCGCTCGCCCTGGCCTTCACGGCGGGCGCCGCGGTCGACTGGACCACCCTCCACCCCACCGGCCCCGCCGCCCCGCGTACCGTCGAACTGCCCACCTACGCCTTCCAGCGGGAGCGGTACTGGCTGGCCGACTCGGTGTCCTTCGACACCCGGCCCGCGGCGGACGAGGAGGAGTCCCGGTTCTGGGCCGCGGTGGAGGGCGAGGACCTGAGCACGCTCTCCGAGACGCTGAGCCTCCCGGATGACACCGGCCACCGGACCTCGCTGGGCACCGTGCTCCCCGCGCTCTCGACATGGCGGCGCGCCCGGCGTGAGCGCTCCGCCGTGGACTCCTGGCGCTACCGCGTCGCGTGGTGGCCCGTCGGTGATGCCGCTCCCGCTGCCGAGGGCTCCTGGCTCGTGGTCCACCCGAAGGGCGCCTCCGACGGCTGGGCGGACGCCTGCGTACGGGCGCTGGGCGCGGGCGGCGGCCAGGTGCGGCGGCTGGAGCCGGCCGAGGACACCGACCGGGAGGGGCTCGCCGAACTGCTGCGCTCCTGGCGCGCCGAGGAGCCGCCACCGACGGGCGTCCTGTCGCTGCTGGCCCTGGACGACGGCCCGCCGCCGCTCCCCGGCGTGGCCCCCGGCCTGACCGGCACGCTCACCCTGCTCCAGGCGCTGGTGGACGCCGCCGTCACCGCGCCGCTGTGGTGCGCCACCCGCGGCGCGGTCTCCATCGACGACTCCGATCCCCTGGACGCTCCCCACCAGGCCCAGCTGTGGGGGCTCGGCAGGGTGGCCGCCCTCGAACACCCCGACCGGTGGGGCGGTTTGGTGGATCTGCCCGCGAGCCCGGACACCCTCGACGCGGAGCGGCTGCGGGCTCTGCTCACCGGGGCCTGTGGCGAGGACGAGGTGGCGCTGCGCCCGGCCGGTGCGTACGGCCGCCGACTGGTCCCCGACCCGATCGGCGGCCGTGCCCCGCGGCGCGCCTGGAAGCCCGAGGGCACCGTGCTCATCACCGGAACCGCCGACGGCCCCGCCGCCCATGTCGCTCGCCACCTGGCCGCCGACGGGGCGGAACACATCGTGATGCTGTGCCCGGGAGGTGGCGATGCCCCCGGTGCCGTGGAGCTGAAGGCCGAACTGGACGCGCTCGGCACCGGACTCACCGTGGCCGACCACGCGCCCGCCGACCGGGAAGCCACCGCAGGCGTCGTCGAGCGCGTGGCGGAGGAGAGCGGACGGATCGGGACCATCATCCACACCTCGGCCTCCGGCGAGCTGGCCCCGCTGATGGAGCTCACCCCGCCGCGGCTGGCCGAGGAGATCCGCGCCCATCTGGACGACACCGGGCGCCATCTGGACGAACTCTGCGGTATGGGCCCCGAGAACACCGTGGTCTATTTCTCCACCGTCGCCGCGTCCTGGGGCAGCAAGGACCACGGCTCCTACGCGGCCGCCACCGCCTGCCTCGACGCGCTGGCGCGGCGCGACCGGGCAGACGGACGGCCCACCGTCTCGATCGCGTGGGGGCTGTGGGACCTGCCGTACGGCGGTGACACACCGGACGCGACGACGCCCTCGCCCACCGAACGCTCCCGGCGGCAGGGCCTGTCCCCGCTGCACCCCCGGCCGGCGCTGACCGCACTGCGCCAGGTGCTCGACCACCACGATCCGGGCCTCACCATCGCCGATGTGGCATGGGAGCGCTTCGCGCCGCTGTTCACCCTCGCCCGCCCCAGCAGGCTCTTCGAGGGTGTCCCGGCCGCCCGCCAGGCCATCGAGGCCGCGCGGGGACCCGCGGCGGACACCGGCACCGACGAGGCGTCGGCGCTGCGGCGGGAGCTGGCCGCCCTGCCCGAGGACGAGCGGGTCGAGCGGCTGCTGGCGCTGGTACGCGCCCATGTGGCGGCCGTACTGCACTATCCGGCACCGGAGGCGGTCGAGCCGGACCGCCCGTTCAAGGAGCTGGGGTTCGACTCCATCGCGGCCGTGGAGCTCAGGAACCGGCTGCGCGCCGCCACGGGGCTGAGCCTGCCGACCACGGTGGTCTTCGACTATCCGACACCTCGCACGCTGGCGGGCCATCTGCTGGCCGAGGTGGACCCGGGGGAGGCCGACGCGGCGCATCCGGTGTCCGGACACCTCGACGAGCTCGAGGCCGCACTGGCCGGGCTGCCGGCCGGTGACCCGCGCCGCGCCGCCCTGGTGAACCGGTTGCAGGCCCTGGTGTGGAAGTACACCGCCACCGCGCAGGAGGCCGATGAGCCGACGGACGAGCAGGATCTGACGGCGGCCACCGCCGATGAGGTGTTCGCCCTCATCGACCGCGAACTCGGGGTCTGACCGGCGGATCCGGGCCCCGGGTCCGGACCGCCGGTGCGTCAACTGCTGTGCTCCCGGCGTCGGCTGCTGATCGAGTCGGGGTCCCAGCCCGGTCGGGGAACGGACGACGGCCAGCGCCCTCGCGATCGCGGCGCGTTGGCGCCGGCCGCCGGAGAGCTTGCGGAGGTGAGGTCGTCGGCGCGGTGGCAGGCGACCAGGGCCGTGCCGTGCCGGTCAGCGAGCGTTGCCGGCCGGCTGGAGGCCGCGGGCCAGGTCGAGCAGATCGTCGGCCACCCGCCGGGGGTGCTGGGCGTGCAGATCGTGCTCGGAGTCGAGATATTCACGCATCGTCGCATGGCGCAGATCGGCCGTGGTCTCCCTGACGCGGGAGCGGATGCGGTCCGCCCACTTCGCGTCGGCGCCCTTGGGGATGGCGGGCATCAGCAGGGTGGGCACGTCGATGGCCGCGTACCACGGCCTCGGCGGCTCGTTCCAGATGCTGTGCAGGACCGACATGTGCTGCTCGGTGGACATGCGCCGGGACAGCGACCCGTCCGGGTTCTCCCGCATCGTGGCCACCGCGGCCTCGATCGCCGCCGGGGACCAGTCCGGGTGGATGGCACGGAAGTAGTCGCTCACGCTCTGCACGGTGGCGCCCTCCAAGGACGCCGGCCGCAGCGCCCCGACGAACGCCTCCCAGGAGGAGAACGCCTTGGCCGGCTCCAGCCAGCCGCCGTCCACCAGGGCCAGCGCGGCGACCAGCTCGGGGTGCTCGGCGGTCAGCCGTACCGAGATATTGCCGCCCCAGGAGTGACCGGCCACCACCACCCGGTCCAGCCCGAGAGCGGCGGACGCCGCCACCAGATCCGCGACCGCGGTCGGGGTGTCGTACCCGGTCTCCGGGGCGTCGGAGTCCCCGTGGCCGCGCAGATCCACCGCGTACACCGCATGGCCCGCGGCGGCCAGGTGGTCGGCGACCTCGTCCCACAGCCGGGCACTCGACGCCATGCCATGGACCAGGAGAAAGGGAAGCGGTGCCGTTCCCGGCCGGTGCCGGAAATGCAACTTCACATCGTCGGTTACGGGCACGGAAAGATCCATGACGGAATTCTAGCCGGACCGCCCAATCCGATTCGACCGCTGGGGATGTGATGTATTCCCAGATTAGCGGCGCTTAAGCGGGACGCGAGATGCTGGATGACCGGGTGATTCATACTCTCATGCCGACCCACCTCCCTTGCCGACCGTAGACTCCGAGCTGAAGTGAGGCGCCGTGTATCCCCCGGAATCCAGGTTCGCCCACATCGACAACATCGACCTCACCGACTTGTCCTTCTGGGCACAGCCCTACGGCGACCGCGACGCCGCCTTCGCGGCGCTCCGCGGACGGCCGGAGCCCGTTCTCTTCCGCGAGCCGGTCATGCCCGGGTTCGGGCAGGGTTCCGGCTATTACGCGATGGTGCGGCATGCCGATATCGCCGAGGTGAGCCGGCGCCCGCAGGACTTCGGCTCCGTGCCCACCGCGATCAGCATCATCGATCTGCCGGAGGAGTTCAACAACTTCTTCGGATCGATGATCAATATGGACAATCCCCAGCACGCCCGGATGCGCCGATTGGTCTCCCGCGCGTTCGGCCGGGGAATGGCCGCCGAGTTCGAGGCGGCGTCCCACAAGGCGGCCCGGAAGATTGTCGACGACCTCATCGCGGAAGGGCCCGGCGACTTCGTCCGGAAGGTCGCGGCGATCATGCCGATCGCGGTGCTCAGCGGCATGATGGGGATTCCCGATGATGACTACGAGTTCATTTACGACCGGTCCAATATCATCGTGGGCACCTTCGATCCGGAATATGTTCCCCGGGCCGATCAGGCCACCGCCGCTCTGCTGAAGACCTCCCATGAACTCGCCGACTACATCGCACGGCTCGCCGCCGACCGCACCCGCAACCCCACGGGGGACCTGATCACCCGGCTGGTGCAGGCGCAGATCGACGGTGAGCGGCTGAGCCCCGAAGAGCTCTCGTCCTTCTTCATCCTGCTCGTCGTCGCCGGAATGGAGACGACCCGCAACGCCATCTCGCGCGGTCTGGTGCTGCTCAGCGAGCACCCGGAGCAGCGGAAGCTGTTGCTCTCCGACTTCGAGGGCTACGCGCCGGGCGCGGTCGAGGAGATTCTGCGGGTCGCGACCCCCATCAACTGGATGCGGCGCACCGTCCGGCGCGACTGCGAGGTGAACGGCCACCGCTTCACGGAGGGAGACAAGCTGCTGCTCTTCTACTGGTCGGCCAACCGGGACGAGGACGTCTTCCCCGACCCCTACGCGTTCGACATCACCCGGGACCCCAATCCCCATATGACCTTCGGGTCGGTCGGACCGCACTTCTGCCTGGGTGCCCATCTCGCCCGGATGGAGGTCACGGTGCTCTTCCGCGAGCTGTTCAGCCGGTTGCCGGAGATCCGCACGGTGGGGGAGCCCCGGCGGCTGGTGGCCAGCTTCGTCGAGGCCATCAAGCATGTGGAGTGCGCCTTCTGACCACCTGCCCCGCATCATCAAAAACGCCGCGCGGGAGGGGGCTGATCCCCCTCCCGCGCGCGTTGTGCCCCGCGGGCCGGACTAGGCCGTGGCGCCGTCACCGGAGGTGACCGCGGCGTACGCCTCGGCCAGGTAGTGGCCGAGCTGGGCGGGGGTGGGGTACTCCAGGATGGCGACGAGGGGGATCTCCACGTCGGTGAGCGTCATCAGATTGCGGGTGAGCTCGAGCGCGGTCAGCGAAGTGAGCCCGTTCTCCAGGAAGTTGCTGTCATCGTCCACCACGGTGGGCGCCAGGATGTCGGCCAACTGCGTCCGTACGGTCTCCCGCATGATGTCCTCCCGCCCCTCGGCCGTGGCGATGGCGAGCGCCTGGTGCAGCGCCGCCCCGTCGAGTGCGGTCTCGCTCTTCTCCGTCTGCATCGCGGATCCGTCTCCTTGGGCTTCGGTGGCGTCGCCGGGGGTGTGGTTGTTGACTTTGGTGTGTGCGTTCATGGGTACTCCCGCCTGGTTGGGCCGGTCGGCGTCGGTCACCGACCGCGGTGCGTATGCGGCGTGCTCGAAGGGCCGGAGACGTCATCGAAGAGCCGATGTGTTCCCAGCTCGGAGGCGTGTGCGGTCATCCAGGTCCAGTCGATGTCCGCGATGACCACGGACGCCGTGTCCGCCATGACCGCCTGCCGCAGCAGGGCGGCGGCCGAGCGCTGGGGCAGCGCGGGCAGCCCGTTGGTGCGCAGTTGCTTGGCGGCGCCGGCGGCTGTGTCGGGATCGTCGATCGAGCCCCAGCACACCGATGTCGCCGGAACGCCCCTTGCCCGGCACTCCTGGGCGAGTGCGCTCAAGTAGGCGTGCGCCGGCGCCTGGTTGCCCAGACCCGGGCTGGGCAGGACGCCCACGACCGAGCACCCGAGCACCAAGGCCGACAGCTCATGGTCGCTGCCGAGGGCGCAGAGGTTCACCGCGCCCGCCACCGTGGCCGCCCACTCGTGCTCGATCCGCGCCACCTCCAGCCGCCCCGCCTCGGCGGCCAGGGGCGCCGTGAGATGCAGGACGGCGGTCAGCGGGAACTCCGCGGGAATGCCCGCCACGGCCGTGGCGAGCGCCTCGGGGTCCGCCACATCGAGGGTGGCCACGGACACCCGTACGCCCGAGGCGCCGAGCTCGGCCACCAGGTCGGCGGCCGGTGGCGCGGTGTCGATGAGCAGCAGGTGTTCGGCGCCGTCCTCGGCCGCCCAGCGGGCGGTGTGCGCGCCCAGGGCGGTGGCGGCGCCCGTGATGAGGGCCGTTCCCCGGAGCCGCCGGGCGGAGGTGGTGAGGGCCGTGGGGACATCGCGCACCAGGCGCCGGGCGAAGCAACTGTCGGCTCGTACGGCCACCTCTCCTTCGCCGTACGCCCCGGCCAGCACCCCCGTGAGCCGTCGCCCCGCGCGGTCGTCGAACCTCTCCGGCAGCTCGACCAGCCCGCCCCACCAGCGCGGACGCTCCATCGCCAGCGCGCCGCCCAGGCCCCAGAACCCGGCCTGCTCCGGACGGGACATCCGATCGCCCACGTCGACGCTGACGCCACCGCGGGTGGCCAGCCACACCGGGGCCTCGACCCCGGCCCGCCGCAGCGTCTCGAACAACTCCACGGTCGGGGCGAGCGCCGGGCTCCGCCCGTCGTCGGCCGGGGGGCGCGCGCTTTCCAGGGCCAGCACGGAGAGCACCCCCGCGACCGGCCGTCCGGCGACGGCCTCGGCCATCCGCCGGGCCCGCGCCTCGGCGTCCGGCGGTGTGGAGTCCGACGCCGTGGTGTCCGGGGCGAACGCGACGGTCTCCGCGCCATGGTCGCGCAGCGCGGCGGTCACCGCGTCCACCGTGGCGTCGTCCCCGTCGTCCCCGTCGTCGCCGGACGTCACGACCAGCCAGGTGCCGGTCAGCCGTGGCGTCGGTGGGTCGGGTAGGGGCTTCCAGGCGATGCGGTAGCGCCACTCCCGCTGCCGCCGCCAGGTGGCCAGGGCGGGCAGGATCTCCGCGAGCACCTCCCGCCGGTCGGCCGGGACCTCGAGCGCCCGCGTCAGGGCCGCCGCGTCCGTACGTTCCACGGCATCCCAGAACTCGGCCTCCGCCCAGGTCTCGACCGTGGGCACGGCATCCGCCGGCGCCTCGTTCTCCAGCCAGAAGCGCTGTCGCTGAAAGGCGTAGGTGGGCAGGGCGACGGTGCGGGGCGCCGGATCGGCGTCGAACAGGGCGGCCCAGTCCACGGTGGCGCCCATGGTGTGCATACGGGCCAGGCCGCACATCAGCTCCCGCACCTCGGACCCCTCGCCACGGAAGGGCGACAGCGCCAGCGCGGCCGGGGCGGAGGGCAGCATCGTCCCGGGCCCCAGCTCCCACACCGCACCGGCCTCGTCGAGCGAGGGCATGGGCGGTCGCTCGTACTCCACCGGCCCCCGATCGGCGTCGGCGGCCACCAGCCGGCAGGCGTGGGCGAGGTCCAGAGCACCGGTGATGTGTGCCGCGGCGATCTCCCCGACCCCGCGGCCCACCACCGCGTCGGGGCGCACCCCCACCGAGGCCAGCAGCCGGGCCAGCGCGATGTAGAGGGCGAACAGCCCGGCCCGGGAGGACACGTCGGGTCCCCCCTTCACCCCGAGCAGCCCACCGACCTCGTCGAAGGCCATGGCGAAGACCGGGAACCGGTCGTACAGCCCGGCGCCCGTCCCCGGCGGATGACCGCCCTCGCCACCGAAGGCGAACACCGTCCCGCCCGCCGAAGCCGCCGTGCCGGAACGGGCCACATCGGGCCCCACCACCGCGGGATGCGGCTCACCGGCCGCAAGCGCCGCCAGCCCCGCCCTCAACTCGTCCGGCCCCCGGCCGACCACGACCGCGCGGTGGTCGAACACCGACCGCGTGGTCACCAGCGACCAGCCAACGTCTGCGGGGGACAGCCCGGGAGCGGCCGTATGTGCGGCCAGCGCACGGGCCTGGCCGCGCAGCGCCGCCGCGCCGCGCGCGGACAGCACCCACGGCACCACCTCCGGATCGCGGGGGTCACCGTCGTCGGCGCCCTCCACCGGTTCGGTGAACTGCTCCAGAATCACGTGGGCGTTGGTGCCGCTGGCGCTGAACGAGGACACACCGGCCCGCCGCGGCCGGTCCACCCGCGGCCAGTCCATCCGCTCGGTCAGCAGCCGCACCGCGCCCTTGCGCCAGTGCACCAGCCGGGTCGGCCGGTCGATGTGGAGCGAACGCGGCAGCACGCCCCGGCGCATCGCCATCACCATCTTGATCACACCGGCCATTCCGGCGGCGGCCTGCGTATGACCGATGTTCGACTTGATGGATCCCAGCAGCAGCGGCCGGTCGTCCGGACGGTCCTGCCCGTACGTGGCGAGCAGCGCCTGGAGCTCGATGGAGTCGCCGAACGCGGTACCCGTGCCATGCGCCTCCACCGCGTCCACGTCCCCCGTGGCCAACCGGGCGTTCGCCAGGGCGTCGCGGATCAGCTGCTGCTGGGCGGGGCCGTTGGGCGCGGCCATGCCCGTACTGGCACCGTCCTGGTTGATCGCCGAACCGCGGATCACGGCCAGCACCGGATGGCCGTTTTGCCGTGCGTCCGACAGCCGCTCCAGCAGCAGCAGACCGGCGCCCTCCCCGTACACCATGCCGTCGGCGCCGTCCGCGAACGACCGGCACCGGACATCGGGAGACAACTGGCGCTGGCTGGACGCCACTTGGAACACGCTCGCGGTGTACATGATGGCGGCGCCACCGGCCAGCGCCAGCGTGCACTCGCGCCGCCGCAGCGCCCCGGCCGCCAGGTGCATCGCCACCAGCGACGACGAACACGCGGTGTCCAGGCTGACCGCCGCGCCCCGCAGGCCGAGGGTGAACGCCACCCGGCCCGAGGACACACTGCCCGCGTTGCCGTTGCCCACATGGCCCAGCAGGCCCTCGGGGATCTCGTCCAGACGTGAGGCGTAGTCGTGGTACATCACCCCCGTGTAGACGCCGGTCCGGCTGCCCCGCAGGGTGTGCGGATCGATGCCGGCGCTCTCCGTCGCCTCCCACGCCAGCTCCAGCAGCATCCGCTGCTGCGGTTCGATGGCCGCCGCCTCCCGGGCGCCGATGTCGAAGAACTCCGCGTCGAAGTCGGCCGCGTCATAGATGAAGCCGCCGGCCCGCACGTACGAGGTGCCGTGGTTTTCCGGATCGGGGTGGTAGAGGTTCTCCAGGTCCCAGCCCCGGTCGGTGGGGAAGCTGGAGACGGCGTCCCGCCCGTCGGCCACCAGGTCCCACAGCTCGGCCGGGGTGCGCACCCCGCCGGGGAAGCGGCAGGCCATCCCGACGATGGCGATCGGCTCGTCGAGGTCCTCCCGCACCTCCCGCAGCCGCTGCCGGGTCTCGTGGAGCTCGGACGTGGTCCACTTCAGATAGTCGACGAGCTTTTCCTCGTTGCTCATGAGCCGCCCGCACCCACTGTGCTGCGCGGGCTCAGATCCACCAGCGCCAGCTCATCGGCGGTCAGCGGCGGCTCGGTGAGCTCCGGGAGGACCCGGTCCTTCTGCATCAGCGAAAGGAAGCCGCTGGACGCCAGCTCGGACTGTGGGGCGGTGAGACTGATGACGTCGGTCACCACATCACACACCGCCGAGGAGCGGATCGACCGGTCGGCGATCAGATCGGAGAAGCGCTGCCGCGCCACGGCCCCGCCCGTCAGCCGTGGATCCGTCGTGTTCATCCGGCAGTTGACGTACTCCACGTCCTTGGACGCGGCCATGATCCAGGGGTCGTCCACGGTGGCGCTGATCGCCTGCTGGGCCCGGTGCGTCGTTCCCCCGGCGATCCCGGACCGCTGGAGTTCGGCGTCCAGAGCGGCGGCCGCGCGAGCCGCCGAGCTCATGCCATGCCCGTAGATCGGGTTGAACGCGGCCAGCGCGTCCCCGAGCACCAGCAGCCCCTCCGGCCAGATGTCCAGCCGCTCCGGATACAGCCGCCGGTTGGCGCCGACCCTTGAGACGGCCACCGAGGTCAGTGGCTTCGCGAGCGCGATGAGATCGGCGACCAGCGGATGGCGCAGCGTCCGCGCGTAGGGCAGGAACTCGTCGTCGTGGGTGGGCAGCCCGGCGCCCCGGGTGCACGACAGGGTCACCATCCAGGTGCCGTCCTCCTGGGGATACACCACCCCGAACCGGCCCGGCTCGCGCAGCCGGTGGTCGGCGGCCACATTGACGGCGGGGAATCCGGCGGCGGCGCCCGGCGGGCCCTGGTACACACGGGTGGCGTAGGCGATGCCCGCGTCGACGATGTCCTCCTCCAGCGGCGGCACATCCAGCGCCGACAGCCAGTGCCGGAGCCGGGAACCGCGCCCGGAGGCATCGACCACCAGATCGGCCTCCAGGGTTTCGCCCGCCCCGGTGTCCATGTCGCGCACCCGGACCCCGGTGACCCGTTTGGCATCGCCGACCAGATCGAGGATCTCGGTGCGCTGGCGCACCGCGATCCGCCCGGTGGCGAGCACGCGGTCGCGGACCTTCCAGTCCAGGAACGGACGGGTGCACATCAGGGCGTACTGCCGCGGCGGAAAGCGGTGCTGCCAGCCGTGGGACGTCAAGGTCACGAGGTCCTGATGGAATCCGATCCGGCGGGCGCCCGCGTCGAGCAGTTGGTCGATCATGCCCGGCAGCAGCGTGTCCACGATGCGCGCACCGCTGGACCACAGCACATGGACGTGGCGCCCCTGCGGCGATCCCTTGCGGTGCCGGGGGCCGTCCGGAAGCACATCGCGCTCCACGACGGTGACGCGCTCCAGATGGCGGGCCAGCACATGGGCAGCCAGCATTCCCGCCCAGCCTCCGCCCAGAACGACTCCGTGTGTGGGTTCGGTCATGGTTTTCGCTCTCGTCCCTTCACCGCTTACGGCTTTACATCGGACTGGGGCTGCCCTTGGCCTGGACCATCTTGGCGAGGTTCTGGGTGACCGCCATGAAATGCGCGACCCCGGTGAGTTCGGGGCCGTCGCCCACTTTCGTATCCGTGATGCCCCAGAACGCCTGGGCGTGATGGACCAGACCGTCATCACCGAGTTCGATCACGCCGATGATGCTGAAGGTGAGTTTGGCCGGCGCGTACACCGTGACCGTGGTCGGCACCGCCACCCTGCGGCCGTCCATCGAGGTGACCGGACGGCCCGGGGTCTCGTGCACCTGGCATTCGATGGACCAGGCGATGTGTTCGCGAAGCGCGTCCTTTCCGATGAGCGGGGGCGCGCCGACCGGGTCCTCGAAGACGATATCGTCCGAGAACAGCTCCAATACGGCCTCGACATCACCCTCGTTCATGCGCCGCGCGTATTCCAGAGCCATCCTCTTGAGGGTCGCCTCATCGGCCATGAACGCCTCCTGTGCGGTGCCGGGGTCGTGGGGGATCAGCCGGCGATACCAATGTCCGACCTCCCCCAGAACATCTGCAGTTCCTGAATGAGGCCACCGGCCCCCGCGCGCATCATCAGGACGTAGTCCCAGGTGATGCGGGAGTCCTCCGGGGCGTCCGGGGCCGTCAGCCAGCCGCGCTCGGCGAAGCCGGGGCCTTTGGGCAGATAGTCCATGGTGGCCGTCACCGGCACCAGGACATGCACACCGTCCTGCCCCGCGACCGGCTCACCGGGAATCTCGGTGATACCCGCCGCGGCGAGCTCCTCGAAATGCGCACGAAGGGCGTCCCGTCCGGTCCTGGGCCCCGATCCGACCGGATCCTCGAATGAGACCTCGTCCGCGTAGAGTTCGAGTAGGCCGTCGATATCCGCGGCGTTCATCCGGCGGCTGTGCTCGAGAATGAGCTTCTTCCGGCTTCGCTCATCAATCACCGTGTGCCCCCATGTGCGTGCTCTCCGTCGCTTTCGCTTCGGCCCAGGTCCTGGTCGATGAACTGGAAGATCTCGTCGGCCGTGGCGTCCTGAATACGGCCGGCCGCTTGGCTTTCCTCCGTCCCGCCGCCGTGCAGGGCGCCCAGCTTCGACAGCGTGGACTGAAGACGCTTCAGCAGCGCCTCATGCGCCGTCTCGTCCTGGGCCACGGAAAGCAGCGCGCTTTCCAGCCTGTCGATTTCGCCCAGCATCGGGGGAAGCGGATCCACATCCTCGGGCGCCAATTCCGCGTGCAGATGGGCGGCGAGCGCGGCCGGATTCGGGTGGTCGAAAATGAGGGTGGTGGCCAGCCGCAGCCCGGTCACGGCCGTCAGCCTGTTGCGCAGTTCGATCGCGGTCAGCGAGTCGAAACCGAGCTCCAGGAAGCCGCGCTCGGTCTGGATCCGCCCCGGGTCGGAGTGGCCCAGCGCCGCCGCGGCATGGGTGAGCACCAGGTTGAGCAGCGTACGGCGCTGCTCCTCCACCGGCAGCGCGGCCAGATGACCGGCCCAGTCGGTGTGCGGGCGGGCCGTGGCCGCGGTGCGCCGGGCCGTACCGCCGCCGGTGAGCGCCCGCAGGGGAGCGGGCAGGGTGAGCGCCGGCCGGCCCGCCAGGGCCCGTACGTCCAGGTCGATGGCGATGAGATGGTGGTGGCCGTGGCGCACGGCGGCGTCCAGCAGCCCCAGCGCCCGCTCGCTGGACATCGCCCCGATGCCCGACCGGCTCATCCTGGCCCGGTCCGTCTCCCCCAGATGCCCGGTCATTCCGCTGGCGTCGGACCACAGGCCCCACGCCACCGAAAGCCCCGGCAGGCCGAGGGCGCGGCGCCGGGCGGCCAGGGCATCGCAATAGGCGTTCGCAGCGGCGTAGTTGGACTGCCCGGAGGCACCCAGCGTGCCCGCCGTGGAGGAGAACATCACGAACAGGGACAGCGGCAGCTCCGCGGTCGCGGCGTGCAGATGGGCCGCGGCCGTGGCCTTCGGACGCCACACCCGCGCCAGCCGCTCCGGGGTCTGGCTGGTGAGGACCGCGTCGTCCAGCACCCCGGCCGCGTGGACCACACCGGTCAGCGGATGCGCGGGATCGACCCCGGCCACCAGACCGGCCACCGCGTCCGGGTCGGTGACATCGGCTGCGGCGATCCGTACCTGAGCGCCCAACTCGGTGAGTCGGTCGGTGAGTTCATCGGCCCCGGCGGCCTCCGGGCCGCTTCGGCTCACCAGCAGCAGATGCCTGACTCCCCACGTGCGCACCAGGTGTTCGGCGACCAGAGCGCCCAGGGTGCCGGTGCCACCCGTGATCAGCACGGTGCCCTCGGCGTCGAGTCCGGTGGTCTGCTCTTCGTCCTGGCCGCCGATGGCCGGGCCGGGTGCGGCCGTCGCGCGGACCATCCGGGGCACCAGCATCCGGCCGTCCCGCACCGCCACCTGGGGCTCCTGCGCGTCGACCGCGCGCACCACGGCCTCCACGAGACCCTCCCGGCACTCATCGAGGTCGAGCAGCACAAACCGGCCCGGGTTCTCCGACTGGGCGCTGCGGATCAATCCCCATGCCCCGGCACCGGACGGATCCAGCGCGATGTCGTAGGCGTCGTCGGTGTGGTCGGTGTCATCGGTGTCATCGGTGTCATCGGTGTTTTTGCCTGGACGGCCCGCCGCCACCGCGCTCCGCGTGACGACCACCAGCCGCGTGTCGGCCAGCGCCGGCCGCCGCAGCCAGGACTGCACCAGCCCCAGCAGCTCCTCGGTCGCCCCCAGCCCGTCCCCGTGGCCGCCCCCGGCGGCGGACGGATGGACCAGGACGACGGCAGGGGCGGGCTCACCCGTGTCGACGGCCGCGATCAGCGCTTCCAGGTCCGGATGGCACGCCACGGCAGCGCCCGTGCCCGCCTGGACCGGCTCCGCCAGCCCCAGCCGGTCCTCGCCCAGCACCACCCAACCGCCGTCGCCCACCACCGAAGTGGGGGACGGCGCGGTGGCCGCAGCGGGCAGCGGCGTCCAGTCCAGGGCGAACAGCCCGTCCACGGCACGGGCGGCCGTGCGCAGCCGGTCCGTCGCGGCCGGACGGGTCACGAGCGAGTCGACCGTCAGCACCGGAGCGCCCACCGTGTCCGCCACCGTCAGCCGCAGCGACTGCCGCTCCTCGTCCCGCGACAGCCGGACCCGTACGGTGGCCGCCTCGGTGGCCCACAGGGACACGCCGTTCCAGGCGAACGGCAACCACACCTGGCCGTCGTCCTCCTGCCCCTCGGGCCGGTCCATCAGCAACGACGGATGCAGCGCCGCGTCCAGCAGCACCGGATGGATGCCGAATCCGTCCCGGCCCCCTGCGGCATCGGGCAGCGCCACCTCGGCGAGGACATCCCCGCCATGGCGCCACGCGGCCGTCAGACCTTGGTACGCCGGGCCGTATCCGTACCCCGCCGCCATCACCTGCTCGTAGAAGGCGCCGACGTCCAGCGGCTCCGCGCCCGGCGGCGGCCATACCCCGCCCAGGCCCTCCACCGGTGCGGGGGCGTCGGCGGCGGGTGCGAGTACACCCACCGCATGACACACCCACCCCGCGTCCGGGCCGGGACCGAGGGCCAGGGCGTGGCCGACGCCGTTGGGGCCGCCGGGACGGTCGGGCCGGTCAGGACGCGAGTACATCCGCACCTCGCGCCGACCGTCCTCCGTCGCGGCACCCACCACCACCTGCACCCGCAGGCCACCGGACTCGGGCAGCGCCAGCGGAACCTGCAGTGCCAGCTCCTCCACACCGCCGCAGCCGACCTCGTCGGCCGCCCGCAGCGCCCACTCCACCAGCATCGCGCCCGGCGCCAGCACCGCACCCGCCACCACATGCTCGGCGAGCCATGGATGGGTCCGCGTGGAGATCCGGCCGGTGAGCACGTGGGTGGTGCCGTCGGCGAGTTCCACGGCGGCACCGAGCAGCGGATGCCCGGCGGCCGTCAGCCCCAGATCGGCCGGATCGCCACCCGGACCGCCCTCTCCGTCCAGCCAGTACCGCTCACGCTGGAAGGCGTAGGTGGGCAGGTCGATGACGCGGGGTGCGGGGTCGGTGGGAAACCAGCGGGTCCAGTCGACGGTGACCCCGGCGGTGAACGCCTGCGCCACGGACCGTGCCAGCTGGGCCGGCCCACCGTGGTCGCGCCGCAGGGTCGGGATGGTGACCGCCTCGACCCCCGCCTCCTCGATGCTCTCCTGCATGCCGATGGTGAGGACGGGGTGGGTGCTGGCTTCGATGAACACGCGGTGGCCGTCGTCGAGGAGTGCTCGTACGGCGTCGGCGAAGCGGACGCGTTCGCGGAGGTTCTTGACCCAGTAGGCGGTGTCGAGTCCGCTGGTGTCCATGCGGGTGCCGGTGACGGTCGAGTAGAACGCCACCTGGCCCGGCATCGGCTTGACCCCGGCCAGGAGTTCGTGCAGCTCGTCTGCGATTTGGTCGATTTGGGCGCTGTGGGAGGCGTAGTCGACGTCGATGTGTCGGGCGCGGTGGCCTGCTTGTTGGCAGGCGGTGACGGTGTGGGCGACTTGTTCGGGTGGTCCGGAGATGACGACGGAGCCGGGTCCGTTGACGGCGGCGATGCCGACGTTGTGGGCTGGTTGGCCGAGTTTGGTGAGGAGTTCTTCGGTGTGGTTTTGGCTGAGGGTGAGGGAGGCCATGGCGCCGTGGCCGGTGAGGCGGCGGAGGGCGTGGGCGCGGAGGGCGACGATGCGGGCGCCTTCGTCGAGGGTGAGGGCTCCGGCGATGCAGGCGGCGGCGATTTCGCCTTGGCTGTGGCCGACGACGGCGGTGGGGGTGACGCCGTGGTGGTCCCATACGGCGGCCAGGGAGACCATGACGGCCCATAGGGTGGGCTGGATGATGTCGACGCGGGTGAGGTCGGCGGTGTTGACGCCGCCGCGCAGGACTTCGGTCAGGGACCAGTCGACGTGGGGGGTGAGGGCTTGTTCGCATTCGGTTACGCGGGTGGCGAAGGCGGGTGAGGTGTCCAGGAGTCCGGCGCCCATGCCGAGCCATTGGGAGCCTTGGCCGGGGAAGACCAGGACCGGGCCCGTGCCTGCTGTTCCTGGGCCGCCGCGGGTGGTGGTGGTGCTTGGTTCGATGAGGGTGGGGTGGGTGTCGCCGGTGGCGAGGGCGTGGAGTCCGGTCAGGAGTTCGTCGTGGTGTGTGCCGATGATGACGGCGCGGTGGTCGAAGACGGACCGGGTGGTGATGAGTGACCAGCCGACTTCCGTCGGTGATGCCTCGGGGCCGGTGGCGATCCGTTCGGCCAGTGCCCGTGCCTGACCGCGCAATGCCTCAGCGCCGCGCCCGGACACCACCCACGGCACCACACCACCCGCCGGAACACCACCCGCCGACACACCGCTCCCCGAGGTGTCCGATGCGGGGGCGGCCTCGGCCGGTTCGGGTGCCTGCTCAAGGATCAGATGGGCGTTCGTACCGCTGATGCCGAACGACGACACACCCACACGGCGCGGCCGTCCGTTCGCCGCCCACTCGACCGGTTCGGTCAGCAGCCGCACCTCGCCCGCGCCCCAGTCCACATGCGGTGTCGGCTCGTCGATGTGCAGCGAGGCGGGCAGCACCTCATGCCGCAGCGCCTGCACCATCTTGATGACGCTCGCCACCCCGGCGGCGGCCTGGGTGTGCCCGATGTTGGACTTGATGGAGCCCAGCCACAGGGGGCGTCCCTCCGGCCGGTCCTGCCCATACGTGGCCAGCAGCGCCTGCGCCTCGATGGGGTCGCCCAGCGTCGTGCCCGTGCCGTGCGCCTCCACCGCGTCCACCTCGGACGGCGACAGCCCCGCGTTGGCCAGGGCCTGCCGGATCACCCGCTGCTGCGAGGGCCCGTTCGGCGCCGTCAGACCATTCGACGCGCCGTCCTGGTTGACCGCAGAGCCCCGGATCACCGCCAGCACCCGATGCCCGTTGCGCCGTGCGTCCGACAGCCGCTCCAGCAGCACCAGGCCGACGCCCTCGGAGAAGCCCGTGCCGTCGGCCGCCGCCGCGAACGCCTTGCACCGCCCGTCCGGGGACAGCGCGCGCTGACGCGAGAACTCGGTGAACCCACCGGGCGTGGCCATGACCGTCACCCCGCCCGCGAGGGCCAGCGAGCACTCGTCCTGCCGCAGCGCCTGCACGGCCAGATGCGTGGCCACCAGCGACGACGAGCACGCCGTGTCCACCGTGACCGCCGGCCCCTCCAGGCCGAACGAGTACGACACCCGGCCCGAGACCACGCTGCCGAGGTTCCCGGTGGCTACATAGCCCGCCGAGTCGCTCGTCGTCTGGCCGATGAGCGACAGGTAGTGGTACGAGTCCACCCCGGCGAACACCCCGGTGGCACTGCCGCCCAGCGCCTCCCGCGTGAGCCCCGCGCGCTCGAACGCCTCCCACGCCGTCTCCAGCAGCAGCCGCTGCTGCGGATCCATCGCCGCGGCCTCACGCGGGCTGATCCCGAAGAACTCGGCGTCGAAGTCGGCCACATCGCGCAGGAATCCGCCCTCGCGAGCGCTGCTGGTGCCGACGTGCTCCGGATCCGGGTCGTAGAGACTCTCCAGGTCCCAGCCACGGTCCTCGGGAAACGAGGAGATGACGTCCACGCCCTCGTCCACCACTCGCCACAGGTCCTCGGGGGTCGCCACATCACCGGGGAAGTGGCAGGCCATCCCGATGATGGCGACGGGCTCCCGGGCGCGGTCCTCGACCTCGCGCAACTGCCGCCTGGCCAGACGCAGATCGGCGGTCGCCCGCTTGAGATAGCTGCGGAGCTTCTCGTCATCCGTCATATCGCATCAACCCGATCGTCACGGCTGTCCTGATTCAGCGGTCCTGATCCAGTGGTCCTGGTCCTGGTCCTGGTCCAGCGGTCCTGATTCATCGGAGACTGTCGTCGGAGGGGACGGTCAGCTCGTTGTCGAGCGCCCGGAACAACTCCTCGTCGCTGGCCGACGCCAGATCCTCCTCGGCGTCGTCGTCGCCGTCCGCGTCCTGCCACGGGCCGTCCGCCTTGCGCAGCAACTCCCGCAGCCGGGCCGCGATCCGGGCCCGCTGCTCCCGGTCGGTGATCCCCCCGGCCAAGGCGGCGTCGAGGGAGTCGAGGCCGGTGAGGAGCGAGTCCGCCGACGCCGCCCCGGCCGGGGCGAGGAGCTCCTCCAGCAGCCGCACCACCGCGGTGGGCGTGGGGTGGTCGAAGACCAGCGTGGCGGGCAGCCGCAGACCGGTGGCGGCGCCCAGCCGGTTCCGCAGCTCCACGGCGGTCAGCGAGTCGAAGCCCAGCTCCCGGAAGTTCTGGGCGGGGTGGATGGCGTCCGCCGCGTCATGGCCCAGCACCGTCGCCGTGGCATTGCGCACCAGCTTCAGGAGCGCCTGCTGCCGGTCCTCCCCGGACATGGCGGCGAACGCCTCGGCGGGTGCCGCTCCGCCCGACGCGATGGCTCCGGTGGCCGCCTGTGGGGCGGCGCCGCGCACCAGGCTCCTGAAGAGGGGCGGCAGATCGTCGGCATGGGCCTCACGCCGCATGGTGACCAGGTCGAGCCGGATGGGCGCCAGGGTCGGCAGGCCGCTGTCGAGCGCGAAGTCGAGCAGTGCGAGGCCCTGTTCGGTCTCCAGCCCCACCATCCCGGCCCGCGTCAGCCGTGCCCGGTCGGTGTCGCTCATCCCTCCGGTCATCCCGGTGGTCTGGGCCCAATACCCCCAGGCCAGGGAGGTGGCGGGCAGGCCGCGGGCATGACGGTGCACGGCGAGCGCGTCCAGGAATGCGTTGGCCGCCGCGTAGTTGCCCTGGCCCGCGGCGCCCAGCAGCCCGGCGGCCGCGGAGAACAACACGAACGCCGACAGCCCGGCGTCGCGGGTGAGTTCATGGAGATTCCACGCCGCGTCGGCCTTCGCCCGCAGTACCTCATCGAGCTGATCGGGCGTGAGCGCTTCGACCGTGGCATCGCGCAGCAGCCCGGCGGCGTGGACGACGGCGGTGAGCGGATGGCGGTCGGGAACGGTCTCCAACAGCTTGGCCAGCGCGGCCCGGTCGGCCGCGTCACACGCCACGACGGAGACGTGTGCGCCGAGCTCGGTCAGTTCGGCCACCAGCTCCGTGGCCCCCCGGGCGTCGGGGCCCCGGCGGCTGATGAGCAGCAGCCGACGTACGCCGTGGTGGGCCACCAGATGGCGGGCGGTGGCGGCGCCGAGGGTGCC
Organism: Streptomyces yongxingensis; assembly: GCF_055597465.1. Taxonomy (NCBI): domain Bacteria; kingdom Bacillati; phylum Actinomycetota; class Actinomycetes; order Kitasatosporales; family Streptomycetaceae; genus Streptomyces; species Streptomyces yongxingensis. The sequence goes on along the minus strand of NZ_CM145717.1, from coordinate 1,424,133 downwards.
CGTGCCACCGGTGATGAGGACCGTGCCCTCCGGGTCGAGGGCGGTGGGGAGCGTCAGGACGATCTTGCCGATGTGGCGGGCCCGGCTGAAGTAGCGGAACGCCTCGGGGGCCCGGCGGATGTCCCACAGCGTGGTGGGCAGCGGTTGCAGCGTCCCGTTCTCGAAGAGGGTCGACAACTCGGCCAGCATCTGCTGGACACGGTCCGGGCCCGCGCCGCCGACCAGGTCGAACGCGCGGTAGGCGACCCCCGGATACCGGGCGCCGACCTCCCCGGAATCGCGGACATCGGTCCGGCCCATGTCGATGAAGCGGCCACCGGGCGCCAGTAGCCGCAAGGACGCGTCCATGAAGTCACCGGCCAGGGAGTTGAGCACCACGTCGACGGATCCGGCGGCGGTGCGGAACCGCTCCTCGAAGTCGAGGGTGCGCGAGGAGGCGATGTGGCGGTCGTCGAAACCGCGCTCCCGCAGGGCGTGCCACTTCGCCGGTCCGGCCGTGGCGTACACCTCGGCCTGCCAGTGGCGCGCAAGCTGCACGGCCGCCAGGCCCACCCCGCCGGTGGCCGCGTGCAGCAACAGCTTCTCCCCGGCCCGCAGCCCCGCGAGGTCGGCGAGACCGTAGTAGGCCGTGAGGAAGGCGGACGGTGTGGTGGCCGCCTGTGCGTAGGACCACCCCGCGGGGATCCTGGTGATCATCCGGACGTCGGTGACGACCAGCGGCCCGGTGCCGTTGAACAGGCCCATCACCCGGTCGCCCACCGCGAACCCCTCGGTGTCGGGCCCCACTTCGACGACCACGCCCGCACCGTCGCCGCCCAGTGGCCTGGGGTCCTCCACCATGCCGAGCGCGACGACGACGTCATGGAAGTTCACCCCGCCCGCCCGAAGCGCCACCCGGACCTCGCCCCGGCCCAGCGGGCGGGTGTTGTCCGGGCAGTCGACCAGCGCCAGCTGATCCAGGCTGCCGTGGCCGGTCAGCCCCAGACGCCACGCCGCCGACCCCTCCGGCGGGGTGAGCCGCTTGGCCGCGTCGTCGTGGACCAGCCGCGGTACGTACGCCACACCCTCGCGCAGCGCAAGCTGGGGCTCGCCCGATGCCACGGCGCCGGCCAGGGACCGTAGCGAGGCGTCCCGTCCGTCGAGCTCGAGTCCGTCGACGTCGAGCAGCAGGACCCGGCCGGGGTTCTCCGACTGGGCGCTGCGCACCAGACCCCACACGGCGGATGCGGGCAGATCGTGGACATCCTCATGGCTCTGCGGGGCGACCGCCCCACGGGTGACCACCGCCAACCGTGCGTCGGTGAATTCAGGGGCGGCGAGGAACTCCCGCAGCACCCCGAGGGCCTCCCTGCCCAGGTCATGGGTGCGCTCCACCGGATCGCCCCGGCCATCGGCGGAAGAGCCGAAGAAGGCGAACACCACATCGGGGGCGGGGGCCCCGTCCGCCACGGCCGCCCGCACGGCGGCGAGATCCGGGAGGTGGGAGGCATCGGGCAGCGCGCCGGCCAGGGGGCCGCCGTCCGGGCCGATCACGGCCGAACGGCACGCGGGGGCGCCCTCGGCCGGTGTCATCCGCGTCCAGGCGAGCTGGAACAGCGCATTCCTGCCCGCCGCACGGGCCCGGCCCAACTGCCCGTCCGGCACCGGGCGCAGGATCAGATCGTCCACGACGGCCACCGCCGCGCCGGTCGGATCGGCCGCGAGCAGGGTGAGCCGGTCCGATGCCGTCGGAGTGATGCGGATCCGCAGCGTGTCCGCGCCGGTGGCGCGCAGCCGCAGACCGCTCCAGGTGAACGGGAGCAGGATCCGGTGCGCGTCCTCGGAGTCCGGGGCGACGTCCAGGGCGCGGGCGTGCAGCGCGGCGTCGAACAGGGCGGGATGGATGCCGTACGCGGTCGCGCCCTCGCGCTCCCCTTCGGGCAGGGACACCTCGGCGTAGACATCGCCGTCCAGCCGCCACGCGGCGGTGAGGCCCTGGAAGGACGGTCCGTAGTGGTATCCGTGGTCGGCGAGCCGCCGGTAGAAGTCCTCGACGGGGAGCGGTGTCGCCCCGGGGGGCGGCCAAGCACCGCCCAGGGTATGGGAGTTGGAGGCGGCGGAGGTGGCGAGCGCCCCCGTGGCGTGCCGGGTCCAGGCCGCATCGCCGGTGTCGGCCGCCGGCCGTGAATACACCGTGATCGGACGCTCGCCCGTGTGATCGGGAGCGGCCACGGCGATCTGCACATCGACCGCCTCGCCCTGCGGAATCACCAGCGGTGCGTGCAGGGTCAGCTCCGCCACATGGTCACAGCCGGTCCGCGCGGCCGCGTGCAGGGCGAGCTCGGCGAAGGCGGTGCCCGGCAGCAGAACGGTGTCCAGCACCCGGTGGTCGTTCAGCCAGGGACGGGTTCGCGGCGACAGCCGACCGGTCAGCAGATGGGCGCCGCCCTCCGCGAGTTCCACGGCGGCACCGAGCAGCGGATGCTCAGCGGACCCCAGCCCGAGGTCGCCCGGGTCGCCACTGCGGCCACCCCTCCCGTCCAGCCAGTACCGCCGCCGCTGGAAGGCGTAGGTGGGCAGGTCGATGACGCGGGGTGCGGGGTCGGTGGGGAACCAGCGGGTCCAGTCGACGGTGACCCCGGCGGTGAACGCCTGCGCCACCGACCGCATCAACTGGGCGTGGTCGCCGTGGTCCCGGCGCAGGGTCGGCACCGCGGCGGCGGGCACACCGGCTTCCTCGAAGGTCTCCTGCATGCCGATGGTGAGGACGGGGTGGGTACTGGCTTCGATGAACACGCGGTGGCCGTCGTCGAGGAGTGCTCGTACGGCGTCGGCGAAGCGGACGCGTTCGCGGAGGTTCTTGACCCAGTAGGCGGTGTCGAGTCCGCTGGTGTCCATGCGGGTGCCGGTGACGGTCGAGTAGAACGCCACCTCCGCCTGGACGGGCTCGATCCCCGACAGTATGTCCCTCAACTCATCTGCGATTTGGTCGATTTGGGCGCTGTGGGAGGCGTAGTCGACGTCGATGTGTCGGGCGCGGTGGCCTGCTTGTTGGCAGGCGGTGACGGTGTGGTCGACTTGTTCGGGTGGTCCGGAGATGACGACGGAGCCGGGTCCGTTGACGGCGGCGATGCCGACGTTGTGGGCTGGTTGGCCGAGTTTGGTGAGGAGTTCTTCGGTGTGGTTTTGGCTGAGGGTGAGGGAGGCCATGGCGCCGTGGCCGGTGAGGCGGCGGAGGGCGTGGGCGCGGAGGGCGACGATGCGGGCGCCTTCGTCGAGGGTGAGGGCTCCGGCGATGCAGGCGGCGGCGATTTCGCCTTGGCTGTGGCCGACGACGGCGGTGGGGGTGACGCCGTGGTGGTCCCATACGGCGGCCAGGGAGACCATGACGGCCCATAGGGTGGGCTGGATGATGTCGACGCGGGTGAGGTCGGCGGTGTTGACGCCGCCGCGCAGGACTTCGGTCAGGGACCAGTCGACGTGGGGGGTGAGGGCTTGTTCGCATTCGGTTACGCGGGTGGCGAAGGCGGGTGAGGTGTCCAGGAGTCCGGCGCCCATGCCGAGCCATTGGGAGCCTTGGCCGGGGAAGACCAGGACCGGGCCCGTGCCTGCTGTTCCTGGGCCGCCGCGGGTGGTGGTGGTGCTTGGTTCGATGAGGGTGGGGTGGGTGTCGCCGGTGGCGAGGGCGTGGAGTCCGGTCAGGAGTTCGTCGTGGTGTGTGCCGATGATGACGGCGCGGTGGTCGAAGACGGACCGGGTGGTGATGAGTGACCAGCCGACTTCCGTCGGTGATGCCTCGGAGTCGGTGGCGATCCGTTCGGCCAGTGCCCGTGCCTGACCGCGCAATGCCTCAGCGCCACGCCCGGACACCACCCACGGCACCACACCACCCGCCGGAACACCGTCGCTGTCGCCGTCGGTCGGCACCGTTGCGACGGATGGCGTCCCGGCGGGGGCGGGTGCCTGCTCCAGGATCAGATGGGCGTTCGTACCGGAGATCCCGAACGCGGACACACCGGCCCGGCGCGGACGCTCCCCACGCGGCCACGCAACCGGCTCGGTCAGCAGCCGCACCGCACCCGACGCCCAGTCGGCGTGCGGCGTCGGCTCATCGATGTGCAGTGAGGCGGGCAGCAGCTCATGCCGCATCGCCATCACCATCTTGATCACACTGGCCGCACCGGCGGCGGCCTGCGTGTGCCCCAGGTTGGACTTGATCGAGCCCAGCCACAGCGGCCGGTCCTCCGGCCTGCCCTGGCCGTACGTGGCCAGCAGCGCCTGCGCCTCGATCGGATCGCCGAGGGTGGTCCCGGTGCCGTGTCCGTCGACCGCGTCCACCTCGGCGGTGGACAACCGCGCGTTGGCCAGGGCCTGCCGGATCACCCGCTGCTGCGAGGGCCCGTTCGGCGCCGTCAGACCGTTGCTGGCCCCGTCCTGGTTGACCGCGGAACCCCGGATCACCCCGAGGACACGGCGGTTGCGGCGCTGCGCCTCACACAGGCGCTCCAGGACGATCAATCCCGCGCCCTCGCCCCACCCGGTGCCATCGGCGGCCGCCGCGAACGGCTTGCAGCGGCCGTCCGGCGCCATGCCGCGCTGACGGGAGAACTCGATGAACGCGCCGGGCGTCGCCATCACGGCCACGCCACCGGCCAGGGCCAGATCGCATTCGCCGTTGCGCAGCGCCTGACACGCCAGATGGATGGCGACCAGCGACGAGGAACAGGCGGTGTCCACCGTGACCGCCGGCCCCTCGAGGCCGAGCGAGTACGCCACCCGGCCGGACACCACACTGCCGAGGTTCCCGGGGCCGACATAGCCCTCCACCTCGCTGGTGATGTCGCCGATGACCGACAGATAGTCATGCGAACCCACCCCGGCGAACACCCCGGTGTTACTGCCGCCCAGCGACGCCCGGTTGAGCCCGGCGCGTTCGAACGCCTCCCACGCGGTCTCCAGCAGCAGCCGCTGCTGGGGGTCCATGGCCTGGGCCTCGCGGGGGCTGATGTCGAAGAAGGCCGCGTCGAACTCGGTCGCGTCGTAACAGAATCCGCCCTGGTCCACATAGGACTTCCCATAGCTTTCGGGATCCGGGTCGAACAGCTCCTCAACGCCCCAACCCCGGTCCGTGGGAAAGCCGGAGACGGCGTCCTCGCCGTCCCGCACCAGCCGCCACAGCTCCTCCGGCGACCGCACCCCGCCCGGATAGCGGCAGGCCATGCCCACGATCGCGATGGGCTCCGGCTCGGCGGACTCGGCCTCCCGCAGACGCTCACGGGTCTGGCGCAACTCGGCCGTGACCCACTTGAGGTGGTCGAGAAGCTTCTCTTCGTTCGACATCTAGCGGGGGCTCCTTGGCGCGTCGCGGAGGATGGGGGTCATCGGGCTCACGGCTTTCCGAACTCGTCGGACTTTCCGAACTCGTCGGAGATGAGGTCGAAAATGTCTTCTGCCGTCGCCGTCTCGAGCTCGCTGTGGGCCGCGGAACGCTCCGTTTCCCGTTCCGTGTCGTTCCACTTGGCCAGCAGCAGCCGCAGTCGCCCGGTGATCCTGCGACGGGCCGCCTCGTCCACCGCCGAGGGCCCCGAGACCGCGTCCCACCGGTCGAGCTCCGACAGCAGATGCCCCTCGGAGGTCAGCTGCCCCTCGACGAGCCGCTCGCGCAGATAGTCGGCCAGCTCCTTGGGGGTGGGGTGGTCGAAGACCAGGGTGGGCGGAAGGTCGAGACCGGTGGCGGCGGAGAGCCGATGCCCGAATTCGACGGCCGTGAGGGAGTCGAACCCCAGCTCCTGGAACGGCTGGGCGGGCGGGATGGCATCGATGGTGGGATGGCCGAGGATCGCGGCGGCGTGTGTCTGGATGTGATGGAGCAGGAGCTGATGCTGCTGGGCGGGGGAGCCGGTGGCCAACTGCCGCTGAAGCGAACTGCTCATGGCCGCGGTGGCATCCGGGGCGGCATCGGCGCCCGGCGACGCGGCGGCGGCCAGGTCGGACAGCAGCGGGCTGGGCCGCTGTGCGGTGAAACCGGCCGGGAACCTCTCCCAGTCGATGTCCGCGATGGTGATCGCGGTGTCGCCGTGGTCCAGGGAGTGCTGGAGCGAGGCGATGGCGAGATCGGTGTCCAGGGGACGCATCCCGCGCCGGCGGTAGTAATCGATGACGGCCTCGTCGGCGGCCATACCCGCATCGCTCCATGGCGCCCAGGCGAGGCTGGTGGCGGGGAGTCCCCGGGCGCGGCGGTGCTCGGCGAGGGCGTCGAGATAGGCGTTGGCGGCGGCGTACGAGGGCTGTCGGCTACCGCCCCACGCGGCCGCGCCGGACGAGAAGAGCACGAAGGCGCTGAGGCCGAGATCCTCGGTGAGCTCATGGAGATGGGTGGCCGCGAGCGCCTTGGGCCGCAGCACTGCCTCGATCCCCGGAAGGTCGAGCTCGGCGAGCGGGATGTTCTCCGCGAGCCCGGCGGCGTGGACGACGGCGGTGAGGGGGTGTTCGGCGGGGATGGTGCCCAGGAGGTGCTGGAGTGCGGCGCGGTCGGATACGTCGCAGGCGGTGACGGTGACGGTCGAGCCCAACGCCGTGAGCTGTTCAATGAGTTGTGTGGCGCCAGCGGCATCGGGGCCGGAGCGGCTGACGAGGTGGAGACGGGGTGCGCCCTGACGGGCGAGCCAGCGGGCCACATGGGCGCCGAGACCGCCGGTGCCGCCGGTGATCAGAGTCGTACCCGTGGGGCGCCACGCGGTGGGTGCGGTGTCCGGGCAGGCGGCGCGCTCCAGACGACGCGCCAGGGCGGTGGCGCGGATCGCCACCTGGTCCTCGGGCTGGCCGGGCGCCAGTACGGCGGCGATACGGGCGGGGGTGCGGACGTCCACGTCGGCCGGGAGGTCGATGAGGCCGCCCCAGAGGTGGGGGTGCTCCAGCGCCGCGACCCGGCCCATGCCCCAGACCTGGGCCTGGCGCGGGTGGGGGAGCGGATCGGTGGCGGTGGCGGCCACCGCACCCTGAGTGACGCACCACAGGGGCGCGATGAGCGGCGTCTGGCTGAGGGCCTGGACAACGGCGGCCGTCGCGGCAAGCCCGGTGGGGACGGCCGGGTGGTCGGGGTGGGGCCCCTGGTCGAGCGCGAGCAGACTCAGAATGCCCTCGGGTGTGCCGCCGTCGGGGAGGTGGGAGAGCAGGGGGACGAGGGCGTCGCGTCGGGCGTCCGCGCCGTCGAGCGACAGGATTTCATGGGCCGCGCCATGGGCATCCAGCGCCTGGACGGTGGTGTGGACGGCCGGGTGCTCCTCCAGCCCCGATGGGACGAGCAGCAGCCAGGTCCCGCTGAGCGCCGGCGCGGTGGCGGAGTCCGGCAGTTGCTTCCACGCGACGCGGTAGCGCCAGGAGTCGATGGTGGACCGCTCGCGGTGCCGGCGCCGCCAGGTCGACAGGACGGGGAGCGCGGGCAGTAGGGCGTCGATGCCGGGGCTGTCCTTGTCGAGCTGGAGCGTGCTGGTGAGGGCGTCGACGTCGAGCTCCTCGATGGCGTCCCAGAGCCTGGCTTCGGCCGGGTGGTGGCCGTTGAGATGACCGTCGGCGCGCGGAGCGGGCGGGGCGAGCCAGTAGCGCTGGTGTTGGAAGGCGTAGGTGGGGAGGTCGATGGTGCGGGGGGTGGGGGTGGCGGGGTACCAGCTGGTCCAGTCGATGGTGGTGCCGTTGGTGTGGAGTTGGGCGAGGGTGTGGGTGAGGGCGTGTGTGTCGGGGCGTTTGTGGGTGAGGGTGGAGGTGATGAGCGGTGTTGTGGGGTTGTTCTGGTTGGTGGTGTGGTGGTGGAGGGTGTGGTGGGTTGCGGTGGCGAGGATGGGGTCGGGGCCGAGTTCGAGGTAGATGTTGGTGTGGGGTGTGGTGTGGGTGATGGCGGGGTGGAAGTGGACGGGTTGGCGGATGTGTTGGGCCCAGTAGTCGGGGGTGGTGATGTGGTCGTCGGCTGGTTGTCCGGTGAGGTTGCTGATGAGGGGGATGGTGGGTGGGTGGTAGGTCAGTCCGTTGATGGCTTCTTTGAAGGGTTCGAGGATGGGGTCCATCAGGGGGGAGTGGAAGGCGTGGCTGACGGTCAGGTTCTTGGTTTTGCGGCCTTTGGCTGCCCAGGTGGTGCTGATGTTGGTGACGAGGTCGATGGGGCCGGAGATGACGGTGCTGGTGGGGGTGTTGAGGGCGGCGATGCTCACTTGACCGTGGTGTGTGGCCAGGTCCTCGGCGAGTTCGTCGGGGGTGGCGGCGATGGTGGCCATGGCTCCGCCTTCGGGGAGTTCTCCCATGAGGGTGGCGCGGGTGGCGACGAGGTGGCAGGCGTCGGGGAGGTCGAAGACTCCGGCGATATGGGCGGCCGCGATTTCGCCGATGGAGTGTCCGATGACGGCGTCGGGTCGTACGCCGACCGATTTGAGGAGCCGTGCCAGGGCGATGTGGAGGGCGAAGAGTCCGGCTTGGGCGTAGGTGGTGTGGTCCAGCAGTGCCGCCTGTTCGGGGTTGCGGCTGAAGACCAGCTCCCGCAGGGGGTGTTCGAGATGCGGATCGAGAAGACCGCAGACCTCGTCGAAGGCTTCGGCGAAGACGGGGAAGCGGTCGTACAACTCGGCGCCCATGCCGGGGCGTTGGCTGCCCTGTCCGCTGAAGAGGAACACCGTCTGACCGGTGGCCTCCGCCGTCTCCCTGGGCTCCACCAGGCCCGGATGGGGTTCTCCGGCGGCCAGTGCCTCCAGTCCCGCCACCAGCTCTTCGCGGTCCTGGCCGATGACCACGGCGCGGTGGTCGAAGAGCGTCCTGGACCGCAGCAGGGACCAGCCCACCTCAGCGGCACTCACCTCGGGCCCGTCGATGATGTGCCCGGTCAGGGCCCGCGCCTGGCCCCGCAGCGCCGCGTCGCTCTGCGCTGAAATCACCCAGGGCACCACACCGGCGACGTTCGATACGGGGGCGGGCTCGATCGGCTCGGGGGCCTGCTCAAGGATGAGATGGGCGTTCGTACCGGAGATGCCGAAGGAGGAGATCCCCGCTCGACGGGGCCGTTCGCTCCGGGGCCATGGGACGGGCTCGGTGAGCAGGCGCAGGTTGCCCGCGCTCCAGTCGACATTCGGGGTCGGTTCGTCGATGTGCAGTGAGGCGGGCAGCACGCCGTGGCGGATCGCCATCACCATCTTGATGACCCCGGCCACTCCGGCGGCGGCCTGGGTGTGGCCGATGTTGGACTTGATGGAGCCGAGCCACAGCGGACGCCCCTCGGGCCGCTCCTGCCCGTACGTGGCCAGCAGCGCCTGCGCCTCGATCGGATCGCCCAGCGACGTACCCGTACCGTGCGCCTCCACGGCGTCCACCTCGGACGCCGACAGCCGGGCGTTGGCGAGCGCCTGCCGGATCACCCGCTGCTGCGACGGCCCGTTCGGCGCGGTGAGGCCGTTGCTGGTGCCGTCCTGGTTGACGGCGGAGCCACGGACGACGGCCAGCACGCGGTGGCCGTTGCGCCGCGCGTCCGACAGCCGTTCCAGCAGGACGAGACCGACGCCCTCGCCCCACACCATGCCGTCCGCCGCGGCCGCGAACGGTTTGCACCGCGCGTCGGGCGCCAGACCGCGCTGGCGGGAGAACTCGATGAACGCGCCCGGGGTGGCCATCACCGTCACCCCGCCGGCCAGGGCCATCGTGCATTCGCCCTGCCGCAGCGCCTGGGCCGCCAGATGCATGGCCACCAGTGAGGACGAGCACGCCGTGTCCACCGTGACCGCCGGACCTTCGAGGCCGAACGAGTAGGCCACCCGGCCGGACACCACACTGCCGATATTGCCCGTGGCGACATAGCCTTCGACGTCGCTCGCCGTATCGCCGGTGAGGGAGATGTAATCCTGGGACGTCACTCCCGCGAACACACCCGTGTTGCTGCCCGCGAGCGCCTCCCGGTTCAGGCCCGCGCTCTCGAAGGTCTCCCAGGCGGCCTCCAGGAGCAGGCGCTGCTGGGGGTCCATGGCGACCGCCTCGCGCGGGCTGATGCCGAAGAACCCGGGATCGAACTCGGCCGCCTGGTAGAGGAATCCGCCCTCACGGACATAGCTCGTCCCTGAGCGGTCGGGATCGGGGTCGTAGAGCGCGTTCAGATCCCAGTTGCGGTCGGTGGGCATGTCCGCGATGGCATCGCGGTGGGCCATGACCAGCTCCCACAGGTCCTTCGGGGAGTGTGCGTCGCCGGGGTAGCGGCAGGCCATGCCGACGATCGCGATCGGCTCGTCCTGGGCGGCCGTGGTGGGGGTGCGAGCGGCGACGGCCGACTGCTGGCCCGTGAGTTCGGCGCGCAGGTACGTGGTGAGGGCGTTGGGCGTGGGGTGGTCGAAGACGACCGCGGGCGCGAGGTCGATTCCGGTGGCGGTGGCGAGCTGGTTGCGCAGCTCCACGGCGGTCAGGGAGTCGAACCCGAGCTCCTGGAACGGCTGGGTGGGCGGAATGGCGTCCGGCCCGGAATGCCCCAGGATCGAGGCCGCGAGGGACTGGATCCGCTCGAGGAGGAGCTGGTGCTGCTGCTCGGGGGTAGCGGCGGAAAGCCGCTGTTGGAGCGAGCTGCCGGCGGACGTGCCGGCGGTTCGCTCGGTGGGGTTCTCGGCGGCCGTGACCAAGTCGTCGAGCAGCGGGCTGGGACGCTGCGCGGTGAACGCCGTCGGGAACTTCTCCCAGTCGATGTCCGCCACGGTGACCGTGGTGTCACGGTGGTCCAGGGCGTGCTGGAGCGATGCCACGGCCAGCTCCGGGCTGAGCGGAGACAGCCCACGCCGCCCGTAGAACGTGAGCGCGGTCTCGTTGGCGGCCATGCCCGCGTCGCGCCAGGGGCCCCAGGCGAGGCTGGTGGCGGGGAGTCCCCGGGCGCGGCGGTGCTCGGCGAGGGCATCGAGGTACGTGTTCGCGGCGGCGTAGGCGCCTTGCCGACTGCCGCCCCACGCGGACGCGCCGGACGAGAAGAGCACGAAGGCGCTGAGGTCGAGCCCCTGGGTCAGCTCATGCAGATGAGCGGCGGCCAGGGCCTTGGGGCCGAGCACATGCTGCAGCCGCTCCGGCCCCAGATCGGCGATGAGCTGGGTGTCCGACGTTCCGGCGGCGTGGATGACGGTGGTGAGGGGGCGTTCGGCGGGGATGGTGTCGAGGAGGTGCTGGAGTGCGGTGCGGTCGGAGGCGTCGCAGGCGGTGATGGTGACGGTCGTGCCCAGGCCGGTGAGTTCTTCGGCGAGTTGTGTGGCGCCGGGGGCGTCGGGGCCGGAGCGGCTGATGAGGTGGAGATGGGGTGCGCCGTGGTGGGCGAGCCAGCGGGCGACATGGGCGCCGAGGCCACCGGTGCCGCCGGTGATGAGCGTGGTGCCGGTGGGCTGCCAGGTCCTGGGCGCCGTGGTGGGCGTACTGGCCCTACGGAGGCGCCGGACGTAGCTGCCGGCGGCGCGGATGGCGGTCTGGTCCTCCGGGCCACCGGGGGCGAGCAGGGCGGCCAGACGGTCGGCGGTGTGGTGGTCGATGACGGTCGGGAGGTCGATCAGGCCACCCCAGCGGCGAGGGTGCTCCAGGGCCGCGGCCCGGCCCAGGCCCCACGTCTGCGCCTGCCGAGGGCTGGGGAGCGGATCGCCGGGACCGGTGGCGACGGCGCCCTGCGTGAGGCACCACAGGGGCGCCGGGATCTCGGCGTCGTCGAGGGCCTGGACGAGCGCGGTGGTCGCGGCCAGCCCGGAGGGCACGGCGGCGTATTCGGGGTGCGGCTCCTCGTCGAGGGCGAGCAGGCTCAGTACTCCGGCGGGTTCGTCCTCCGTGGCCAGACGCGTGAGGTGGCCCGCCAGGGCGTCACGATCGACGGTACGGGTGTCGAGCACATGGCGGAGCGGAGTGGCGCCGTGGCTGGTCAGGGCCTGCGCGGCGGTTGCCACGGCAGGGTGGTCGGACTGATCGGCGGGGATGATCAGCAGCCAGGTGCCGGAGAGGTCCGGACGCACGGAGGAAGCGGAAAGACGCTTCCAAATGGTCTGGTAGCGCCAGGAATTGATGACCGACCGCTCCCGGTGCTGCCGCCGCCAGGCGGACAGCGTGGGGAGAACAGCGCCCAGCATGGGCCGCTGGTCCGCCGGTGAGTCAATGGTCGCCGCCAGGGCTTCCAGATCCTCGCGCTCCACCGCCTCCCAGAACTCCCTGTCGACCAGAGCAGCCTCTGTGGGCGCCGAGTCGGAGGAGGAGGCGGACGACAGCCAGTAGTGCTGGTGTTGGAAGGCGTAGGTGGGGAGGTCGATGGTGCGGGGGGTGGGGGTGGCGGGGTACCAGCTGGTCCAGTCGATGGTGGTGCCGTTGGTGTGGAGTTGGGCGAGGGTGTGGGTGAGGGCCCGCCCCTCGGGCTGCTTACGGGTGAGGGTGGAGGTGATGAGCGGTGTTGTGGGGTTGTTCTGGTTGGTGGTGTGGTGGTGGAGGGTGTGGTGGGTTGCGGTGGCGAGGATGGGGTCGGGGCCGAGTTCGAGGTAGACGTTGGTGTGGGGTGTGGTGTGGGTGATGGCGGGGTGGAAGTGGACGGGTTGGCGGATGTGTTGGGCCCAGTAGTCGGGCGTTGCGATCTGCTCGTCGGCTGGTTGTCCGGTGAGGTTGCTGATGAGGGGGATGGTGGGTGGGTGGTAGGTCAGTCCGTTGATGGCTTCTTTGAAGGGTTCGAGGATGGGGTCCATCAGGGGGGAGTGGAAGGCGTGGCTGACGGTCAGGTTCTTGGTTTTGCGGCCTTTGGCTGCCCAGGTGGTGCTGATGTTGGTGACGGGGTCGATGGGGCCGGAGATGACGGTGTTGGTGGGGGTGTTGAGGGCGGCGATGCTCACTTGGCCGTGGTGTGCGGTGAGGTGCTCGGCGAGTTCGTCGGGGGTGGCGGCGATGGTGGCCATGGCTCCGCCTTCGGGGAGTTCTCCCATGAGGGTGGCGCGGGTGGCGACGAGGTGGCAGGCGTCGGGGAGGTCGAAGACTCCGGCGATATGGGCGGCCGCGATTTCGCCGATGGAGTGTCCGATGACGGCGTCGGGTCGTACGCCGACGGAGTCGAGGAGCCGTGCCAGGGCGATGTGGAGGGCGAAGAGTCCGGCTTGGGCGTAGGTGGTGTGATCCAGCAGCCCGGTACGCTCCCGGTCGGTATCGAAGACCACCTGCCGTAGCGGGTGTTCAAGATGCGGATCGAGAAGACCGCAGACCTCGTCGAAGGCTTCGGCGAAGACGGGGAAGCGGTCGTACAACTCGGCGCCCATGCCGGGGCGTTGGCTGCCCTGTCCGCTGAACAGGAACACCGTCTGACCGACCGCCTCGGCGGCCCCGCCGGGGTGCACCAGGCCCGGATGGGGTTCTCCGGCGGCCAGTGCCTCCAGCCCCGCCACCAGCTCTTCGCGGTCCTGCCCGATGACCACGGCGCGGTGGTCGAAGAGCGTCCTGGACCGCAGCAGGGACCAGCCCACCTCAGCGGCACTCACCTCGGGGTCGGCGTTCACCCGTGTCACCAGCGCCCGCGCCTGGCCTCGTAGTGCCTCCGTACCGCGTGCGGACACCACCCACGGCACCGGCCCACCCATCGGTTCTGCCGACTCCACCGGCTCCGTCGGTCCCGCCTCGACGGCTCCCACCGCCGCCACCGGCTCATCGGGCGCCTGCTCCACGATGACATGCGCATTGGTCCCGCTGATGCCGAAGGACGAGACGCCCGCTCGGCGTGGATGCTCGCCCCGCGGCCACTCCCGCGCCTCGGCCAGCAGGCGGACATCGCCCGCGTTCCAGTCCACGTGCGGGGTCGGTTCGTCGATGTGCAGTGAGGCGGGCAGCACCTCGTGGCGCATCGCCATCACCATCTTGATGACCCCGGCCACTCCGGCGGCCGCCTGGGTGTGGCCGATGTTGGACTTGATGGAGCCGAGCCACAGCGGGTGTCCCTCGGGCCGCTCCTGCCCGTACGTGGCCAGCAGCGCCTGCGCCTCGATCGGGTCGCCGAGCGTGGTGCCGGTCCCGTGTCCCTCCACCGCATCGACCTCTGTCGGCGACAGCCGGGCGTTGGCGAGCGCCTGGCCGATCACCCGCTGCTGCGACGGCCCGTTGGGCGCGGTGAGGCCGTTGCTGGTGCCGTCCTGGTTGACGGCGGAGCCACGGACGACGGCCAGCACGCGGTGGCCGTTGCGGCGCGCGTCCGACAGCCGTTCCAGCAGCAGTAGCCCCGCGCCCTCGCCCCAGCCGGTGCCGTCGGCCGCCGATGCGAACGGCTTGCACCGGCCGTCGGCCGCCAGGCCGCGCTGGCGGGAGAACTCGATGAAGGTGGTCGGCGTGGCCATCACGGTCACGCCACCCGCCAGCGCCATCGTGCACTCGCCCTGCCGCAGCGCCTGGGCGGCCAGGTGCATCGCCACCAGCGAGGACGAGCACGCCGTGTCCACCGTCACCGCCGGGCCCTCGAGGCCGAACGCGTACGCCACCCGGCCCGACATGACACTCGGCGTACCGCCCGCGAGTAGATACCCCTCGACCTCCCGCGCCGAGGAGTTGCCGGAGGCGCCGTAGCCCTGATAGGTGCCGCCGGCGAAAACGCCGGTGTCGCTCCCGGCGAGCGTGTCCCGGTCCAGGCCCGCGCTTTCGAAGGTCTCCCAGGCGGTTTCCAGGAGCAGCCGCTGTTGGGGGTCCATGGCGAGCGCCTCGCGCGGGCTGATGCCGAAGAACGCCGCGTCGAACCCGGCCGCGTCGTGGAGGAAACCGCCCTCGCGCGCATAGCTGGTGCCCAGACGCTCGGGGTCGGGATCGAAGAGGGTGTCCAGATCCCAGTCGCGGTCGGCGGGCATCTCCCCGATGGCGTCCCGGCCCGTGATGACCAGTTCCCACAGCTCCTCCGGCGACCGCACACCGCCCGGGTAGCGGCAGGCCATGCCGACGATCGCGATCGGCTCGTCGTCGGCGGCCACCGACGACGCGTGGGTGGTGACGGCGGCCTTCTGCCCCGCGAGTTCGGCGCCCAGATACGTGGCGAGCGCGTTCGGCGTCGGATGGTCGAAGACCAGTGCCGGGGCGAGGACGAGGCCGGTCGTGGCGGCGAGCTGATTGCGCAGCTCGACCGCGGTGAGGGAGTCGAAGCCCAGCTCCTGGAAGGGCTGCCCCGGGGGGACCGCGTCCAGGCCGGAGTGGCCGAGGATCGTCGCGGCCAGGGCCTGGACATGGCGCACCAGGATCTGGTGGCGCTGAGCGGCGGGCGCCGCACTGAGTTGTCGCCGCAGCGGATTGTCGTCGGCGGTGGCCGTGGACGTGGCGGGCTCCGCGATCGACGGCATCAGTCGGGTGAGGAACGGACTCGGGCGCTGCGCGGTGAACGTACGGCCGAACCTCTCCCAGTCGACATCCGCGATCGTGACGGCGGTGTCGTCGTGTGTCAGCGCGTGATGCAGGGACGCGATGGCGAGGTCGGTCGGGAGAGGGGAGAGACCCCGCCGCTCGAGGTGGGAGAGCGTGTGCTGGTCGGCCGCCATGCCCGCCTCGCCCCACGGCCCCCAGGCGAGGCTGGTGGCGGGCAGGCCCCGGGCCCGGCGGTGTTCGGCGAGCGCGTCCAGGTAGGTGTTCGCGGCGGCGTAGGCGGCCTGTTGCCCGCTGCCCCATGTCGCGGCGTTCGACGAGAAGAGCACGAAGGCCGTGAGATCGAGGCCCTGGGTGAGGTCGTGCAGATGAGCGGCGGCCAGGGCCTTGGACCGCAGAACGGACTGCAACCGCCCCGGGTCCAGCTCGCCGATCTGCCCGAGTTCCATCGTGCCGGCGGTGTGGATGACCGTGGTGAGGGGGTGTTCGGTGGGAACGGTGTCGATGAGCCGCCGGAGCGCGGTGCGGTCGGAGACATCACAGGCGGTGATGGTGACGTCCGTTCCCAGAGCGGTGAGCTCATCACTGAGCTCGGACGCGCCGGGCGCGTCGGGTCCGGAACGGCTGACGAGGTGGAGGCGGGGTGCGCCCCGGCGGGCCAGCCAGCGGGCGACCTGGGCGCCGAGACCGCCGGTGCCACCGGTGATGAGCGTGGTGCCCGACGGCTCCCAAGGGGTGGGGGCGGTGTCGGCGGCGGGCACACGAGTGAGGCGGCGCGCGTACGTACCGGTGGTGCGGATGGCGACCTGGTCCTCGGGCTGCCCGGGGACGAGAAGGGCCGCCAGCCGACCCGCGGTGTGGTGGGTCATGGTGGCGGGCAGATCGATGAGACCGCCCCAGCGCCGCGGATGTTCCAGCGCGGCCACGCGGCCGAAACCCCAGATCTGCGACTGCTCGGGGTGGAGGAGGAGGTCGCTGCGGCCGGTGGCGACGGCGCCCTGCGTGACGCACCACAGGGGCACGCTGATTCCGGCGTCATCGAGAGCCTGGAGGAGGGCGGTGGTGGCGCCGAGCCCGGCGGACACCGCGGCGTGACCGGCGAGCGGCCCCTGGTCGAGGGCGAGCAGGCTGATGAGTCCGGTGAGCCGGGACTCCTCGGTCAGCCGGTCGAGGCGTTCGCGGAGCGCGGCGCGATCGATGTGATGAGCGTGGACCGCGTACGGGAGCGCCGTGGCGCCGTGCGCCCGCAGCGCCTGGAGGGTGACCTGGACCGTGGTGTGCTCCTCCTGCCCGGCAGGGACGACCACCAGCCAGGTGCCTGTCAGGGCCGGGGAGGCCGCGTCGGGGAGCTGCTGCCACGTGGCCCGGTAGCGCCAGGAGTCGATGGTGGAGCGTTCACGGTGCTGCCGCCGCCAGGCGGACAGAACGGGGAGCGCGGGCAGTAGGGCGTCGATGCCGGGGCTGTCCTTGTCGAGCTGGAGCGTGCTGGTGAGGGCGTCGACGTCGAGCTCCTCGATGGCATGCCAGAGCTGCGCCTCGGCCCGGTCCCCGGCAGCCCCCTCGATGCTCGTACGGGCGGCGGGCGGGGCCAGCCAGAAGCGCTGGTGCTGGAAGGCGTACGTCGGCAACGCGACGACCTGGGGGGCCGGGTCGGCGGGGAACCAACTGGTCCAGTCGACCTCGACACCGGCGGTGTGCAACTGGGCGAGGGTGTGGGTGAGGGCCCGCCCCTCGGGCTGCTTACGGGTGAGGGTGGAGGTGATGAGCGGTGTTGTGGGGTTGTTCTGGTTGGTGGTGTGGTGGTGGAGGGTGTGGTGGGTTGCGGTGGCGAGGATGGGGTCGGGGCCGAGTTCGAGGTAGACGTTGGTGTGGGGTGTGGTGTGGGTGATGGCGGGGTGGAAGTGGACGGGTTGGCGGATGTGTTGGGCCCAGTAGTCGGGCGTTGCGATCTGCTCGTCGGCTGGTTGTCCGGTGAGGTTGCTGATGAGGGGGATGGTGGGTGGGTGGTAGGTCAGTCCGTTGATGGCCTCTTTGAAGGGTTCGAGGATGGGGTCCATCAGGGAGGAGTGGAAGGCGTGGCTGACGGTCAGGTTCCTGGTTTTGCGGCCTTTGGCTGCCCAGGTGGCGCTGATGTCGGTGACGAGGTCGATGGGGCCGGAGATGACGGTGTTGGTCGGGGTGTTGAGGGCGGCGATGCTCACTTGACCGTGGTGTGTGGCCAGGTCCTCGGCGAGTTCGTCGGGGGTGGCGGCGATGGTGGCCATGGCTCCGCCCTCGGGGAGTTCTCCCATGAGGGTGGCGCGGGTGGCGACGAGGTGGCAGGCGTCGGGGAGGTCGAAGACTCCGGCGATATGGGCGGCCGCGATTTCGCCGATGGAGTGTCCGATGACGGCGTCGGGTCGTACGCCGACCGATTCGAGGAGCCGTGCCAGGGCGATGTGGAGGGCGAAGAGTCCGGCCTGGGCGTAGGTGGTGTGGTCCAGCAGTGCCGCCTGTTCGGGGTTGCGGCTGAAGACCAGCTCCCGCAGGGGGTGTTCAAGATGCGGATCGAGAAGACCGCACACCTCGTCGAAGGCTTCGGCGAAGACGGGGAAGCGGTCGTACAACTCGGCGCCCATGCCGGGGCGTTGGCTGCCCTGTCCGCTGAACAGGAACACCGTCTGACCGACCGCCTCGGCGGCCCCGCCGGGGTGCACCAGGCCCGGATGTGGCTCTCCGGCGGCCAGTGCCTCCAGCCCCGCCACCAGTTCCTCGCGGTCCTGGCCGATGACCACGGCGCGGTGGTCGAAGAGCGTCCTGGACCGCAGCAGGGACCAGCCCACCTCAGCGGCACTCACCTCGGGGTCGGCGTTCACCCGTGCCACCAGCGCCCGCGCCTGGCCCCGTAGCGCCTCCGTACCGCGTGCGGACACCACCCACGGCACCGGCCCACCCACCGGCTTGACCGACTCCACCGGCCCCGCCTCGGCGTCCCCCTGAACCGTCGCGGCGCCCTCCGGGGCCTGCTCCAGGATCAGATGGGCGTTCGTCCCGCTGATGCCGAACGACGAGACCCCCGCCCGTCGGGGATGCTCGCCCCGCGGCCACTCCCGCGCCTCGGTCAGCAGATGGACATCGCCCGTGCTCCAGTCCACGTGCGGGGTCGGTTCGTCGATGTGCAGTGAGGCGGGCAGCACCTCGTGGCGCATCGCCATCACCATCTTGATGACCCCGGCCGCGCCCGCGGCCATTTGTGCGTGCCCGATGTTGGACTTGATGGACCCCAGCCACAGCGGACGCCCCTCGGGCCGCTCCTGCCCGTACGTGGCCAGCAGCGCCTGCGCCTCGATCGGATCGCCCAGCGACGTACCCGTACCGTGCGCCTCCACGGCGTCCACCTCGGACGCCGACAGCCGGGCGTTGGCGAGCGCCTGCCGGATCACCCGCTGCTGCGACGGCCCGTTCGGCGCGGTCAGGCCGTTGCTGGCGCCGTCCTGGTTGACCGCCGTACCCCGGATCACGGCCAACACCCGGTGGCCGTTGCGCCGCGCGTCCGACAGCCGTTCCAGCAGCAGGACGCCCACCCCCTCGGCCAGGGTCATGCCGTCGCTGTTGGCCGAGAACGCCTTGGACCTGCCGTCCGGCGCGAGCCCGCGCAACTCGCTGAAGCCGATGAACGGTGCCGTCGAGGACATCACGGCCACGCCCCCGGCCAGCGCCATATCGCATTCGCCCTGCCGGATCGCCTGGCAGGCCAGATGCATGGCGACCAGGGAGGAGGAGCACGCGGTGTCCACCGTCACCGCGGCTCCCTCCAGCCCGAGGGTGTACGCCACCCGGCCGGACACCACGCTGGCGGAGTTGCCGATGGTGAAGTAGCCGGCCGAGCCCTCGGGCACCTGGGAGGCGTCGGAGCAGTAGTCGAGGTGATCGCAGCCGATGAAGGTGCCGGTCCGGCTGCCCCGCAGCGACTCCGGATCGACCCCGGCGTGCTCGATGGCCTCCCAGGACGCCTCGAGGGCCAGCCGCTGCTGCGGGGCCATCCCGAGCGCCTCGCGGGGGCTGATGCCGAAGAACGTGGCGTCGAATCCCGCAGGGTCGTCGATGAAGCCGCCCTCGCGCGTATAACTCGTCCCCGGGTGGTCCGGGTCGGGGTGGAAGAGATTCTCCAGGTCCCAATTGCGGTCGGTGGGGAGCTCCGAAATGGCGTCCCGCTCCGTGGCGACCAGTTCCCACAGCTCTTCGGGGGACCGTACGCCTCCGGGGAAGCGGCAGGACATTCCCACGATGGCGACCGGCTCATGCCCCGCGGACTCGACATCCTTCAGACGGCGCTGCGTCTGCCGGAGATCCGCCGTCACCCGCTTCAGATAGTCGAGCAGCTTCTCTTCATCACTCGCCATGGTCGGCCACCCCCACTTCCCTCGGTCCGGAACGCTGAACGCTATTGGCGGCGGCAGTCGTAACTGCCCTGCAAAGTACTTCCGTCGGGGAAGGTGAAGCTCGTGGTGTCCTTGAAATGCCCTGGCCCGAGCACCTGGTAGTCATCCTTGAGATCCAGCTTCACGCCCGTTGTCTGCCCCGAGGCATTCGGTGTGATCACCTGGGTGAGGGGACCCTTGAATATCAGGTGGCCGTCCTGCCAACCGGACGAGGTGTAGTTTCCGGAGGAACCCCAGTTGTCGTGGTATTGGGTCATGAATTTCCCGTCCACGGGGTTCCAGCCGAAGGACGAACGGCCGACCACGCTTCCGGGTTCGAGCGTGGCGTCCGTGTACAGGTAATGCCCGCCCATGGCCCGCCTGGTGTTCAGCTTCAGCACCGCCGGCTTTCCGCCCGGCGGTGGGGTGTAGTCGCAGGTGTAGGAGCCGAGCAGAAAGTCCAGGTCGCGGATCTGCGGGGGAGCGGGGAGCGGATTCCTGCCGCGCGGCGGTTTGGCTCTGGTATCGGGCTCAGCGTTCACCGGGGAGACGGTGAGCGCGATCAGGCTCACCGCGGCCACACCCACGACACCGGCCGGGACCTGCCGGCTCCACCTCCTCCGCCGGGCCGTGCCCCGCGGTTCCCGTTCCCGTTCCCGTTCCCGTTCCCGTTCCTCCGACCTTTCGGTACGCACACTCGACTCCCAACCGTCAATCGGGCGCTGACCTGTGGTTGAGCCGCCTGATCGGCGGCTTGTCCGGATACGGCGACCATCATTTGTGCCGTCACCAAAGTGGGTCTAACGCCCGGCTTGGCCTCCTCCCGGATGAGAACCAGACCTCCTCCCGGATGAGAAAAGGGGCACCGCGAAAGAGGAGTACCGGCCTCGCATTAGCCCAGCTTTAGCCCGCCCGCCGACCATGAATGCCGACCATGGCGATGAGGAGGATGACGATGAGCGGATGGCCGGAGCTGGAGAAGTACATCGATCGGGCCCCCACCTCGAAGGAGATGATGGCCTGGATCGAACTGATCGTCAGCCAGGGCATTCGCCGGGCGGGCTACCCGGCCGACGGCTGGACCGAGGAGTGGGCCGCCGAACAGTTCCGGGAGACGGGCCTGGAGGACGTACGGCTGGAGCCGCTGGACACGCCCATCTGGCGGCCGCGGTCCGCCGCCTTCGAGATCTGGCCCACCGGCCGGCCCGATGAGGTCATCCGCTTCGAGGGACTCGCCCTGCCGTACACCACCCCGACCGAGGGCACCGAGGGCCGGCTGGTGCGGATGGAGGACGGGGAGGTGCGGGGCTCCATCGCGGTCCAGGAGATCGGCTTCACCCGGCTGCCGCAGACCGAGGTGCAGGCCCGCGCCACCGGCTCCTACGACCCCGAGGGCGTGTTCCCCGACCTCGTCCAGACCGTGCCCTTCGACCTTCCCCATGTGCTGGACTTCGACATCGCCATCAAGGACGGTGCCACGGCCTATGTCGGCCTGCTCACCGGACTGCCCTGGGAGACCAGCGACTTCTACTGGCCTTATGACGCCGAGCGTCGCTCCGTCCCCGGCATCTGGCTGAGCGGCGAGGACGGGCAGCGGGTCCGCGAGCTGATGGCGTCGGGGGAGTGCGAGGGCCGGATCGTCTCCGATGCCACCATCACCGAGGAGACCACCCACAACGTGGTGGGCACCCTGCCCGGCGCCTCCGACCACTGGGTGATCGTCGGCTCACACCACGACGGTCCCTGGGCATCGGCCGTGGAGGACGCCTCCGGGGTGGCGCTCGTCCTGGCGCAGGCCAAGTTCTGGGCGTCGGTGCCGCGGGAACTGCGGCCGCACAACATGCTGTTCGTGCTGACGTCCGGCCACATGGCGGGCGCCGCGGGCACCCAGGCGTTCATCGCGGCGCACCCCGAGCTGTTCCCCCAGGTCGTCCTCGAAATGCATCTGGAACACGCCGCACGCCAGGCGGAGGTGGTCGACGGGGAGGTCGTGCCCACCGACGACCCGGAGGTGCGCTGGTGGTTCACCACCCAGGCGCCCGAGCTGGAGCGGCTGGTGGCCGAGTCGCTCGAGGCAGAGGACCTGCGCCGCTCGTGGATCCTGTCGCCGACCGCCTTCGCGCCGAACCCGGCCACCGACGGCGCCTACTTCTACTACACGGGTGTGCCGCTGGTGCAGCTGATCACCACGCCCATGTACATCTTCGATCCGCGGGACACCCCGGACAAGGTGGACGAGCAGAGCCTGGTGCCGCTCACCAAGGGGGCGGCGCGGATCATCGCCGGTACGGCGGGCTGTGAGCCCGACACCCTACGGGTGCCGATTCAGACCGCGGCCGACGAGACGGAGTAGGACGGCCGGCGGAGTGGGACGGCCGACGGAGTGGGACCGCCGAACGGGGACGGCCCGCCGAGTTCCGGCGGGCCGTCCCCGTCGCCCTACCGGCGACCCGACAGCCGGCACAGCGCCTTGGCGGTTCGGTGCGGATCGCTCTCGGAGCGGGCGGTGAGGACGACCGCGCCCCGCCGCTCGGCGCCCTTCTTCGCGGCCACGGCCACCTCCACATCCACCGAGCCACCGGCCCTGGCGGTGGCGAGACGGTTGGGCAGCCAGGCGGACCAGCCCCGGCCGACGGCCCTCGCCGACAGCCGGTAGACATCCGAGTCCACCGACGTGGCCGGAGCCGTCGCCCGCTCCCCGGTGGCGCGTGCGGTGTTGTCGAGGCCGAAGGTGCACACGGCCCGGGAGCGGGAGGGATCCCCCTTGGCCTCGCCGCGGTGCAGGGCCACTCCGCGGCGCTGCGGTCCGGCGCCGTCGAGGGACTTCACGGCGATGGTGTACGAGAGCACTCCGGACCTGTCGCGCTTGAGGTCGAGCACATAGAAGTGCAGCCGGTTGGCCCGGTCGAGGTACTCGTACTGGCTGCCGGAGTCGGCTCCGGCGTGGAAGAGCGCATCGCTGAGCTGCCGGTAGTCGCCCATGGTGATCTTCTGGGTGGTGCCGTCGGGGCGCCGGAAGTCCACCAGGTCGATGTCCTCGGGGTGGGCGTCGACCACCCAGGCGAACGGCGCCCGGTCCTTGTTCTTGGTCTTGGCCAGCAGCACCCCGTGATCCGGGGTGAACGAGTCCATGCCCATGCGGTCGACGACCTCGACGGTGTAGTTGTCGTAGCCGCCGCCGTCGCACAGCGGGTCGGTGCCGTTGTCGCAGGGCTCCGACAGATCGCTGCCTATGGCGATGTTGACCCCGGAGAGCCCCTTCTCGCCCGGTGGCGCCGAGCGTGCGGTGACCCGGGCGACGACCAGGCCGGAGCTCTTCAGCGCGTCGCGGTCCAGCCGCAGCACGTTCTTCTCATCGACGATGCCGAGCTTCAGCTTGTCGCGCAGTACATGCTGGGAGCCCATCGAGCCCCCGGCCGTGGCGGGGATCTGCCAGCGGGTGTGCGGTCCGCCGGGGCCGTTGAAGGAGCCGCGGGAGAGCATGCTCCAGATACCGGTGTACGAACGGCTGAGGGGGGTGCCGTACGGGTTGTTGTAGTTGTCCCCGATGCCCAGGATGTGGCTGAGCTCATGGGCGTACACGGCCATGCCGGAGCTCTCGGCCTGCACCGACGACCCGTCGGCGGCGTTGGGCCAGATACGGGCGGCGGCCTGCCAGGACGTCCACGGCACATAACGGGTCCGGGCGGAGTTGTCGCCCGCAGAGGACGGCGGCCCCCAGGCGGCGGGTACGTCCGGTGCGCCCGGGAACTTCATCGGGCCGAACTCCTGCCAGGTGGACGACTCGTCCTGTCCGGCGGTGAGATAGAAGACGAAGTCGAACGAGTCCGCCTTGTCGGCGCCCACATCGGCTACCCAGGCGGCCTTGCCGTCCTCCCGGATGTCTTTGCCGCAGGTGTCCCCGGCCGGGCAGGCGCCCGGGTTCATCGAGTCCTCGACGCCGTACTGATAGGACTTGCCCGGCATGCGGTACACACCGAAGGCGGTCAGATCGACACCGATGCGGCCGCCGGAGTCCTCCATCCAGTACTCGTTGATGGTGTGACCGTTGTTCAGCGGCCCCGGGGTGTTGAGGAAGTCCTGGTAGAAGCGCGGGAGGCGGTCGCGCGGGATACCGGAGGCGCTCGGCTGCGGATTGCCGAACAGGGTGGAACCGGCCGGCCGGCTGACCGTGAACTCCTCGTCCGGGTAGTCCAGGAGCACCAGCGCGCCCTTGAAGGTGCGCTGGGTGGGCTTGACGGAGAGGTCCGCCCAGTGCGTACCGGGGACCGCGCGGTAGTCGGCCCAGGTCATGTCGTCGGGGTTGCGCCAGTGCTGCGGATCGATCGGCCGCACCAGCGACGGCCGGGCGGAGGCGGCCGACGGTGTGCCGTCGGGGGTGGCCCGCGCGGGTCCGGCGGCGATGGCCGCCGCGGTGGCGAGGACGGTGGCGACGACGGTCAACCGGCCGACGGGTCTTCGGGGGAGGAACAAGGCTCACCTCGTGTCGGGCGTCTCGGAGCTCAGACATGACAAGCCGTGCGGGCGGTATGCCTACCGCTGCCCAAAGGTAGGACGGGGGAAGGGGGGACGCCAGAGTGCCTCGGGACGCAAGAGTGCGTCAGGACTTCCGGAGTGCCTCGGGGGCGCCACGTGCCTCGGGACTACCGGACGTCCGGGGCGTCGCCCGCCGCCCCCGGCTCCGGCCCGCGGATGCCGTCCCGGTCCCGGTACCGGAGGACGGCTGCCGGGCCGGCCGGAAAGCGCGATAGCGTGTACAGGCCAACGGGAGCTGCCGCCGCCTGGGACTTCGTCAGCACACCCCGGGAACAGCCCACCCCGGAAGGCGAGGTGCGCCCGTGCCTCCGAGGTGCGTCCGCGCTCGCCCGAAGCCGGGCACCGGCCCTCCCTCCCGTCCGGCGCGACTCGTGGATACCAGCACTAGGAGCCCTCTTGACCAGCCCAGAACAGCGCATGGCTGACCTGCTCAAGACCTTCGGTGAGCCTGCGGCGAACACCGCGTACCTGCTGTGCGACAGGCACCCGGACGACGCCGTCGCGTTCACGGTGGTGGACAAGGACATGACCGGCCACGACATGACGTACGGGGAGCTTCGTGACCGTTCCTCGCGCATGGCCGGTTCCCTGGCCGCACTGGGAGTCGGAGTGGGCGACCGCGTCGCCACCTTGATGGGCAAATCCACCGAACTGCTGGTCGCGAGCCTTGCGATCTGGCGGCTCGGGGCCGTCCAGGTGCCGCTGTTCACCGCGTTCGCCCCGCCGGCCGTCGCGCTGCGGATCACGGGCAACGACACCAAGGTCGTGATCACCGACGCCGACCAACGCCCCAAGCTGGACCCGGAGTCGGGCTTCCCCGGCGAGCGCCCCTGGCGGATCGTCACCACCGGGCCGGTCACCGAAGCCGATCTGTCCTTCGCGGAGCTGGCCGAGGGGCACGCCCCGCTGTCCGAGCCGGCGGCCGTGGGCGGCGACGGGCTCATCGTGGAGCTGTTCACCTCCGGCACCGCGGGCACCCCCAAGGCCGTCCCGATCCCGCTGCGGGCGGTCGCGAGCTTCGCCATGTACCAGCAGTTCGGCCTGGACCACCGGCCCACCGATGTCTTCTGGAACGCCGCCGATCCGGGCTGGGCGTACGGCCTGTACTACGCGATCATCGGGCCCCTCGCCCTCGGGCAGCGCGGACTGCTGCTGAACGGCCTGTTCTCCGCGGAGTCCACCTGGGAGGTGCTCTCCCGCTTCGGCGTCACCAACTTCGCCGCCGGGCCCACCGTCTACCGCAAGTTGCGCACCTCCGGCACCCCCGCCCCCGCCGATCTGCGGCTGCGCTGCTGCTCCGCGGCGGGCGAACCGCTGCCCCCGGACGTCGTCGACTGGGCGCTCGAGACGCTCGGTGTGCCCGTGCGCGACCACTACGGCTCGACCGAGCTGGGCATGGTGATCGCCCACGCCTGGCACCCGGCCCTGCGCGAGGAGATCAAGCCCGGCTCCATGGGCCGTCCGCTGCCCGGCTGGGGCGTGCAGGTGCTGCGCGAGGACACCAACTCCGCGCCGGCCCGCGTGGACATCCCCGGCCGGGTCGTGGTGGACATCGCCGACAGTCCGCTGATGTGGTTCAAGGGCTACCGCGACGCCCCCGAGCAGACCGCGGAGAAGTTCAGCCCCGACGGGCGCTGGTTCTACACCGGTGACACCGCCGCCCGCGACGAGGAGGGCCACCTGTTCTTCTCCGGGCGCGGCGACGACATCATCCTGATGGCGGGTTACCGCATCGGCCCCTTCGAGGTGGAGACCGTGCTGCTGGAGCACGCCGCGGTGGCGGAGGCCGCCGTGGTCGGCGTACCGGACGAGGAGTACGGCGAGGTCGTGGAGGCGTTCGTCGTGCCGCGTCCCGGGATCGAGACGGGCGACGCGCTCGCGGCCGAGCTGCAGCAACTGGTCAGGGAGCGGTACGCCAAGCACGCCTATCCGCGGCATGTGCACTTCGTGTCCGAGTTGCCGAAGACCTCCAGCGGTAAGACGCAGCGGTTCCTGCTGCGCCCGCAGCAGGCCGCACCGCGGAGCCGCTGAGTCGGCCCCAGGCGGTGTGCACGACCGGGCACCGCGTACGCCCCGGCGCCCCGTGTACGTACACGGGGCGCCGGGGCGTTTCCGTGGCCCGAGGCGTGGTCCCGAGGCGTGGCCCTGACGTCAGCCGCGGGACCGGGACAGCGCCTCCCGCACCGCCTCCTCGGTGCGCCCCACCACCGCCGAACCGTCGTCCGCCGTGATGATGGGCCGCTGGATGAGCTTGGGGTGCTCGGCGAGCGCCGCGATCCAGCGGTCCCGTGCGCTCTCCTCACGCGGCCAGTCCTTCAGGCCCAGCTCCTTCGCGGCCGCCTCCTGGGTCCGGGTGATGTCCCACGGCTCCAGCCCGAGCCGGTCGAGCACCGCGCGGATCTCGTCCTGGCTCGGTACGTCCTCGAGATAGCGGCGCACGGTGTAACCGGCGCCCTCCGCGTCGAGCAGGGTGAGCGCGCTACGGCACTTCGAGCATGCCGGATTGATCCAGATCTCCATGCCGCACACGGTACCGCGAGACCGCCTTGGAACGGGGCCTGACCAGGGGCCTTTGTCAGTGCCCGGCCGTAGAATGGAAGGAGTTGAAGGGAAGGTTTCCCGACCAACTCAGGAGGTTGCCGATGGCCGTTGCCGGACCCCCTCTTCAGGATCTGCCGACCTTTCCGACCCTGCCGAAGAAGCGGATGCCGGCCGGGCGCCCGCGTGAGTGGTACGAGTCCCACAACCGCCGTCTGAAGGCCATGCGCCTGGCCATCGCGCTGCTCAACTCCGGTGTCTACCGCCCCGAGCAGGCGCCCAACCGCAAGATACGCTCCACGGCCGCCAGGATCGGGGTGCATCCGCCGTCCGACACCACCTGCCGGATGGTGCGCTCCCTCATCCGCACCGACCACACCGACCGCGCCGCCCGCCGCTGATACCCGTAAGGTCCGTCGCGCCTCCGGTTCCTTTCCGCTCGACGGAAAGGAACCGGTCGCTCCCGGGAATCGCGCGGTGTCGGGCCGGGTGGGAATTGAGGGGCGGAGAGTGCCGGGGAAATGTTCCGCGGAGAGCCGCGGTGGCCGTTCCGGATATCCGGTGACGCGGGCCCTCGGCGGGTTTCTCCGCTCTTCACCGCCCCGCTCCCGTTGCGCGGGGGCAGGCGCGGGCGCACGCTCTCCTTGACGGAGGGAGTCAGCGATGACCCAGCAACCGCCGTCGGCGGTGGTCGACCGCCCGGTCGTCGGCTCGTACCCGACCTACGCCGGCGCCCAGCGCGCGGTGGACTTCCTGGCCGACAACAAGTTCCCGGTGGAGCACACGGCGATCATCGGCTCGGACCTCCGGATGGTCGAGACCGTCCTCGGGCGGCTGACCAGGGGCCGGGCGGCGCTCGCGGGTGCCGGTACGGGGGCCTGGTTCGGGCTGCTGATCGGGCTGCTGCTGTCCGTCTTCGCGGCGGGGGCCCACAACGTGATCGTGCTGCTGGTGAGCGGTCTGGTGTACGGCGCGGTGTTCGGCGCGATCTTCGGTTTCGTCGGGCACGCCATGACCGGAGGGCGGCGCGATTTCTCGTCCCGGAGCCAGATCGTGGCCGCGCGCTATGAGGTGGTCGCGGACGCCCAGGTCGCCGATGAGGCGAAGAACATGCTGGCCAGGCTGGCGATGCGGGAGGGCTGAGCGGCTCCCGGGGGCCTTCGCCACGCACACTCTGGGCCACCCCGACGGCGGCTCCGGCTCGGGCATGACCCACTCGGCGCACCATGCGCTCGGTGAGATGCGCCCCGCGCTGTATGGCGGTGCCCCCGCACCGTATGGCGTCGGCCACGGCGGCGGTACGGCCGCCACCGGCTCCGGGTCGTGGCGGACCGCTCTCGCCCCGTCCGCCGAGGCCGGGCACGCCCGGCCGCGCCCGAGACAAAGCCACGCGAACCCATGACCGGTATGGACATGGCCTCGCCGTGTGTCGCGGTGCTCGGCGTGTGGGGGTGCTCGGAGCGCTCCTGCACGCGGCGGTCACCCGCCGGAGCGGGCCACCGCTGAGGCTTCCCGTGGCGGCGGTCGCCGTCGCCCGGCCCGATCCTCCCTCGCCCAGACCCGACCTCACCGCCCTGTCTGTTCTGCGGATATAGGCCGAACCGCGCGTAAGGCGCCGGTACGTCCCATGAAACAGTCAACACTTGGCAAAAAGAGGTATATCGACATGACCGCATTCACGCGTCATGCCCCGCCCCGGGTCTTGCGGTCCGTCCGCAGGGCCCGGGGCGGCCTTTGAGGGTGCTTGACGTGTTACATCCCGGGGGCGCAGCCCAGTAGGGGAGGCAGTAGCGGTAAGCCCACCGCGACCGCCGCCACCACGCCGCGCAGCGCCGGATGCGGGCGCCGCCGGGCGTCCAGCATCCGCCGCAGCCGGACCACGGCGCCCGGTCCGCCGACGGTGAAGGCCCCGCCGGGAGCGTGGGAGCAATGGCTCGCCGCCATCGTGTAGAGGGCGGAGACGAGCGCCTGGCGCGGATGGCGGCGCAGCGCGCGGTCGTCCGCGGCCATCTCCAGCAGGAGCGCCGTCTGTGCCCTGGCCTCGCGCGCCAGTGGCAGCCACCGGAACGCCCGCGCGAACGCCTCCGTGGCCGCCAGCGCCAGATGGTGGCGGCCCGCGATGTGCGCGCGCTCGTGCTCCAGTACGGACTCCAGCTGTGCGGGGGAGAGCAGCCGCAGCGCGCCCGCGCTCACCACGATCCGCGGCCTGCGGCCGGGCAGGCAGTAGGCGGTGGGCGTGTCGTGGTCCAGCACGGTGGCGCGCAGCCGCGCCGAGCGTCGGCCGACCATGTCCAGAACGTCCCGGTGGCGGGCGCGGACGCGTCGGGCCCGCAGCACCTCATGGCCGAAGCGGGCGAGCGGAACCAGCGCCACCGAGGCCGGT
This sequence comes from Streptomyces yongxingensis, assembly GCF_055597465.1. Taxonomy (NCBI): domain Bacteria; kingdom Bacillati; phylum Actinomycetota; class Actinomycetes; order Kitasatosporales; family Streptomycetaceae; genus Streptomyces; species Streptomyces yongxingensis. The sequence continues at coordinate 1,394,964 of NZ_CM145717.1, read as the reverse complement.
GCGGCGATGGCCGGAACGCCGACCGGGCCCGTGCCCGGGAGCCGGGCGTCCGGCGTCAATCCGCAGAACCGGAGCAAGCCGGACATTCCATTATGAAGATGCCAAGTTGGGGTGACGAGGTGATAAGTGGTCAGAGCGAGCGCGATGGTGAACGACAGGACCAACCCGTGCCAAACGGCAACCGCCAAGGCGGGTGCGCGATGCGGCCAGGCGCTGCGCGTCAGCGCCTTCGGGGCCGCTGCGCCGACGACGGCGGCGTAACAGGCCAGGGCGAGGGCGGCCGTCACGCCCTGGTCCGGCGCCCCGCGGCCCGCAGGGCCTTGCGCAACGCGCTGACCTCCTCGGGGCCCATCTGCTCGACGAAGTGGGTGAGGGCGGCGGAGCGGTCCTCGCTGGTGCCGAGGGCGTCCTCCATCAGCGCCGCGGTGTACTCCTCACGGCTGCGGACCGGTGAGTACACCCACGCCCGGCCCTCCTTGGCGCGCAGCAGCCAGCCCTTGTTGTAGAGGATCGAGGCGACGGTCATCACCGTGGTATAGGCGACCGGGCGGTGCTCATTGATGTCGTCCACGATTTCCCGCACCGTCGTGGGACGCTGCCAAGCCCAGAGGCGGTCCATGATCTCCGCCTCGAGCTCCCCCAACCGTCGCATGGACGCTTCCTTCCGCCGTTAGTACGGAGGCCCATAGTAGAGACCCCTCGGCGGGGCGCCGCACGCGGCTGTGGAAAAATCCTCAACTCGCCCCGCCCGCGATAGGCTTGACGCCACGCGCATTCACATCCGCACGGTTCCAGGGAAGGGAAGTCCGGGTGACTGGTCTCAACAAGGGGCTTCAAAAAATCGAGGTGGCGCTCAAGTGGGATCCGAGCCCCATGGGTGAGCCGCCCCATGATCTCGACATCGTGGCCGGGACGTACCGCGCCGCCGATCCGTACGGTGCGCCCGCGTACCTCGTCCACTTCGACAGCCGCTCACCGGACGGCACCATCAACCTCAACAGGGACAGCCGCACCGGTCAGGGCCTTGGCACCGACGAGTCCATGACCCTCGAGCTCGAACGGCTGTCGTCCGAATACGTTCGTGTGGTCGTCGGGATAACCATCCAGCAGGGCTCGGGGCGGAAGACGTTCGGAGATGTCCCGAACACCAGTGTCCGGATTCTCGACGGATACACCGAACTCATGACGAGTGACTTCACCGGCGTCTCGGAAGCCACTTCCGCCACGGTCGCGGTATTCACCCGGGACGACGCGGGGGAATGGGGAATTCAGAGCGCTATTCGTGGATTCGAGGCGGACCCCGAAGGCTTTGGGCAGCTCATGGGCAAGGACTATTCCTGAGCGTCCGGGCGAACTTCCCGAGAGCTTCCTGAGCGGCCGGTCCACCGGGGCCGGACGCGGCGCGGGGCCCGCACCATCGTCGTGCGGGCCCCGCGCCGATTCCGGACATCAGGTCAGATGTCGGATCCGGGTCCGACCGGTGGGCGGCCCGGAGCGCGCGGCCCCCGGGTGAGGGTGTAGCCGCCCACCCCGGCGAGCGCCGCCAGCGCCGCGCCGATCACGGTCCACACCCACCGGTCCGACCACCAGCCGGAGCCCCAGCCGTCCTCCGGCTCGGCGACCGCGTGCGGGACCTCCCCGCCGCTGTCGTTCGGGGAATCCGAGGCCGTGTTGTCGTCCGGCGGCTCGGAGTCCGTCCCGGGGGCGGTTCCGGCCCGCAGCACCGGATTGAGCGGGGTCACGTCCCCGCCGTCGGCATGCGCCCCGCCCGCGTCCCGTACGGACGCCTCGACCTCGGCCTCGATCGGCAGCCCGAGGTCCTGGGCGGGCAGATCGACGACGGTGAGCCGCACGTAATACGCGCCCTGCAGGGGGTCGTTGGCCCAGCGCTCGGACCAGGACCGCACCTGGCGCAGGGTGCAGCTCACGGTGACCGTCCGATCCTGCTGGGCCGCCCGGCGCGCCGGGGTGCCCGAGGCGCACGGCTGGTGGCGGCGCAGACCGTCGTAGACATCCAGCTGCCAGGTGGCGCTGCCGTGCCGGCTCGAGGCGTCGGGCAGCTTCAGCTCCGCCTCGACCTCGGGAACCTGCCCGGCGGCGGCCGGGAACACCCAGTACAGATAGTCGCCGGTGGAGGCCGCCGCGGTGGCCTGCTGACCGGGCTTGATCTCGGTGGCGGTACGGAAGTTGGTGCCCGCCTCGGTGGGCGCCTCCGTGCCGCTCTTGCCGTCCGTGCCGTCCGTGCCGTCCGCGGCGGCCGGTGCGGCGGCGGTCAGCCAGGCGGCGGCGCACAGGGTGAGCGCGGCGCCGAGAGTACGCAGGGCTCGCATCAGTTGGACCTCCAGACGGTGACACGCCAGCGGGCCAGCCAGCCCCACAGCAACCCCACGAGCAGCCCGCCCACGGTGAGCACGCCCAGCAGCACCCAGCCCCGGCCCAGGCCGAAGGCGGCCACATCGGCGGGCGGATCGTCGTTGTCCACCACATCGACGGCGAGCTCCACCGGAAGGCCCGGAGCGCGCTTGACGGAGGCGGGCGCGGAGAACGACTGGCTCAGCTCGACGCACACCGTCCGCGCCGTCTCGTCCTCGTCGTCGTCCACATCGGCGACCGGATGGCGCAGCCCGCTGGAGATGACGTCCGTACGGCCGCTGCCCGCCTCGCTGCCGCGCACCAGCTCCCGGCCGCCCGGGGTCACCGCCCGCAGCAGCACGCCGTAGTCCGGGTCGACGGCGCGGTCCACGGCCACGCTCGCCGAGGCCCGCAGCTCCTGACCGGGTGCCACCCGCATCCGGTACCAGAGGTGTTCCCCGAAGCTCTCCCGGTCGCTGTACAGGCCGGAACCCAGATACGGGGCCTTCGCACACTGGGCGGCGCCCCGCACCGGCGTGGGCGTCTCCACGGGGGTGTCGGCGGAGCGCCGGACCAGCTGCTTGATACGGCTGGAGAGCTGGTCCCGGTGCTGGATCGCCGTATACGTGCCGCCGGTGGCCTCGGCGATGCAGCTGAGCTGCTCGCGGACCTTGCGGTCCAGCGTCAGCCCGAGCGTGTCGACGACCAGGTGGGTTCCCTGGGCGGCCAGTTCACGGGCCACATCGCACGGGTCCGGCAGACCGCAGGAGTCCTCGCCGTCCGTGATCAGCACGATCCGGCGGGTCCCCTCGCCGCCGGAGAGGTCCTTGGACGCGCCGCGCAGCGCGAGCCCGATGGGCGTCCAGCCGGTGGGGCGCAGCGTGGCGACGGCCGCCTTGGCCTCGGTGCGGTCCACCTGGCCCACCGGGTAGAGCCGCTCGCTGTCCTGGCAGCCGGCCTTACGGTCCTTGCCGGGGTAATTGGCGCCGAGGGTGCGGATGCCCAGCCGCACCTCTTCGGGTGTGGCGTCCAGCACCTCGTTGAACGCCTGCTTCGCTGCCGCCATCCGGGTGTCGCCGTCGACGTCGCGGGCCCGCATGGAGCCGCTGACATCGAGCACCAGCTCGACCTTGGGGGAATCGGGAGCCGGTTCGCCGGCCATCGCGGCGGGAGGGGATATCAGGCCGCAGGCGAGGGCCGCGAGCAGCCCCAACGCGCCTGTCGCCAGACGTTTCTTTATGATCACCGGCGCATCCTATGGAGCATCATCCGACTGATCCAAAAGACCGGCCGCCACGGTCGGGGGCATACCGCGCCGGGTGTACGGGGGGTGTCCGGGTACTCCCCGGGGAGTGGACGAGAATCCGTCTGGTGTCAGCCGTGCCGTTTGCCTCCTCCTCTTAGGGTTTCAGACATGGATCTCCGAAAGACCCGGCCGAGGGGCCGGCGCCTGGCCGCCGCCGTAGCCGCCGCGGTCCTCCTCGTGGGCGCGGGCACCTGGGCGGTCGCCGCCTCCGGCGACCGGCCGGCCGTGCACCGCCAGGACCGCGTGCTGGACATGCCGGGCGCGCGCATCGACACCTCGTACTTCACCGCGGGCACCGGCCGCCGGCCCGCGGTCCTGCTCGGCCACGGCTTCGGCGGCAGCAAGGACGACGTACGCGACCACGCCGAGGAACTGGCCCGCGACGGCTACGCCGTGCTGACCTGGTCGGCGCGTGGCTTCGGCAGATCCACGGGGAAGATCGGGCTCAATGACCCGGACCACGAGGTGGCCGATGTCCGGCGGCTCATCGACTGGCTGGCGAAACGTCCCGAGGTGCGGCTCGACCGCCAGGGCGACCCCCGGGTGGGCGTCGCCGGCGCCTCCTACGGCGGGGCGATCTCCCTGCTCGCCGCCGGATACGACCGCCGGGTGGACGCCATCGCGCCCGAGATCACCTACTGGAACCTCGCCGACGCGCTCTTCCCGAACGGCGTCTACAAGAAGCTCTGGGCCGGGCTGTTCTTCACCACCGGCTCGGGCGACCTCACCGGTGCCCAGGGCGGCCAGGGCGACGCCAGCGGCGCGGGAGGCTCAGGTGGGGGGATGGGGCCGGGAGGTCAGGGGGGCCAGGAAGGCGGCGGGGCGGGCCAAGGGGCCCAGGCAGACCCGGGAGAGGCGAACGGCGGGCGAGAGGCCAGGACGGACCGGGGCCAGGGCTGCGGTCGCTTCGAGAAGCAGCTGTGCGAGATGTACGAGCGGGTCGCGGTCGCCGGAAAGCCCGACGCCGCCGCCCGCCGGCTGCTCGAGGCCCGCAGCCCGTCCGCCGTCGCCGACCGGATCAAGGTCCCCACGCTGATCCTCCAGGGGCAGGCCGACTCCCTCTTCCCCCTCGGCCACGCCGACGCCATGGCGAAGGCGATCCGGGCCAACGGGGCTCCGGTCGCCGTCGACTGGACGGCCGGAGGACATGACGGCGGCGACCGCGAGACCTCACGGGTGGCGGCCCGCACCGACGCCTGGTTCGACCGCTACCTCAAGGGCGACAAGGGCACCGACACCGGACCCGCCTTCCGGATCAGCCGCACCGGCGGCATCGACACCACCAACGGCGCGGTCCAGTTGCGCGGCGCCACCGGCGACCGCTACCCCGGTCTCGGCGACGGCAGCCGGACGGTGCCGCTGCGCGGACGCGAGCAGTCGTTCGCCAACCCGCCCGGAGCGGGGCCGCCCTCCGTCTCCACGGTGCCGGGCATCGCCGGGCTGTCCCAGGTGTCCTCGCTCGGCGTCGGCCTCACCCTCGATGTCCCCGGCCAGTTCGCCCGGTTCGACTCGGCGCCGCTGGACCGGGCCGTGCGGATCACCGGATCGCCCGAGGTGAAGGTGCGGGTCAAGGCCGACACGGACGACGCCGTGCTCTTCGCCAAGGTCTACGACGTCGGGCCGGACGGACAGCAGGTGCTCCCCGAGCAACTGGTCGCGCCGCTGCGCGTCAACGGCGCGAAGCAGGGCCGTACCGTCACCGTGCGGCTGCCCGCCGTGGACCACGAGCTCATCGCGGGCCACCGGCTGCGGCTCGTGTTCGCCTCCACCGACCTCGGCTACGCCTCCCCGGCCGAGCCCGCCACCTACACGGTCGGGCTCGCGGACGGCGGCCTGACGGTGCCCACCGCCCCCGGGGTGCACACCCAGCCCGCCCCGCTGCCCGCATGGGTGTGGGGGCTGCCGCTCGGCGCGGCCGTGGTGGCGCTCGCGCTGCTGCTGGCCGGCAGGCGGCGTACGGCCACTGCACCGCCCGACCCCGAACTGGCCGACGTACCCCTGCAGATCACCGGCCTGAGCAAGCGCTACGCCAAGTCCGCCGATCGCTACGCGGTGCGCGATCTGTCCTTCCGCGTCGAGAAGGGGCAGGTGCTCGGGCTCCTCGGGCCCAACGGCGCGGGCAAGACCACCACTTTGCGGATGCTGATGGGGCTCATCACCCCCGACGACGGCGAGATCCGGGTCTTCGGCCAGGCCATCAGGCCCGGCGCGCCCGTGCTGTCCCGCGTCGGCGCCTTCGTCGAGGGGGCGGGCTTCCTGCCGCATCTGACCGGCAGCGCCAACCTCGAGCTGTACTGGCGGGCCACCGGCCGCCCCGCCGCCGACGCCCATATCGAGGAGGCCCTGGAGATCGCGGGCCTGGGCAGCGCGCTGGAGCGTGCCGTACGCACCTACTCCCAGGGCATGCGGCAGCGGCTGGCCATCGCCCAGGCCATGCTGGGCCTGCCCGATCTGCTGATCCTCGATGAACCGACCAACGGCCTCGACCCGCCGCAGATCCGCGAGATGCGCGAGGTGATGATCCGGTACGCCGCCGCGGGGCGCACGGTGATCGTTTCCAGCCATCTCCTGGCGGAGGTCGAGCAGTCCTGCACCCATCTGGTCGTGATGGACCGCGGCCGGCTCATCCAGGCGGGTCCGGTCGGCGAGATCACCGGCAACGGCGGCAGTGTGCTGGTGGGCCACGACGGCGAGCTGAGCGAGGCCCTGACGGGCAAGGTGGGCGCGCTGCCCGGGGTCGGCTCCGCCCGCCGCACCGCCGACGGACTGCTCGTCCAGCTCGACGGGACCACGCCGGCGCGGCTGCTCGCCGAACTGGTGCGGCTGGAGATCCCGGTGACCAGCTTCGGGCCCAACCGGCGCCTCGAAGACGCCTTCTTGACACTGATCGGAGGAGGATCCGCGTGAGCTCCCTGTCCCAGGTCACCGAGGTCGCACCCGGCTACCGGGCCGGCCACACCCTGCCGCTGCGGGTCGAGGCCGTACGGCAGCTACGCCGTCGCCGGACCCTGGTGATGGGCCTGGTGCTGGCCGTGCTGCCGTTCGTCCTCGTGGTCGCGTTCGCCATCGGCGGCACCCCCGAGGGGCAGGAGAACCGGGTCACCCTGATGACCACGGCCACCGCCTCCGGCGCCAACCTCGCGGCCACCGCGCTGTTCGTCTCGGCCGCCTTTCTGCTGGTGGTGCCGGTCGCGCTGTTCTGCGGCGACACCGTGGCCTCCGAGGCAAGCTGGTCCTCGCTGCGCTATCTGCTGGCCGCGCCCGTGCCCCGGGCCCGGCTGCTGGTGAGCAAGCTGACGGTGGCCCTGGTGTTCAGCGCGGCCGCCATGGTGCTGCTGCCGCTGGTCGCGCTCGCGGTGGGCACCGTGGCGTACGGCTGGGGGCCGCTGCGGATGCCCACGGGCGGTGAGCTGCCGGTCGGCGACGCCCTCGTCCGGCTGGCCCTCGTGGTGCTGTACATCTTCCTGTCCCAGCTGGTCACGGCCGCCCTGGCGTTCTGGCTCTCGACCGTCACGGACGCGCCGCTCGGCGCGGTGGGCGGCGCGGTGGGGCTCACCATCGTGGGCAATGTGCTGGACGCGGTCACCGCGCTCGGCTCGTGGCGCGACTTCCTGCCCGCGCACTGGCAGTTCGCGTGGGCGGACGCACTCCAGCCCCACATGGAGTGGGGCGGAATGGTGAAGGGCGTCTCGGTGTCCGTCGCGTACGCGCTGGTGCTCGTCGCGCTCGCCTTCCGCGGTTTCGGCCGCAAGGACGTGGTGTCCTAGCCCGGCCACGACTCCTGGTCCGGGCCCGGCCACGGCTGCTGACCCGGTCCCGGCTGCTGACCCGGTCCCGGCTACTGGCCCGGCCACGGCTGCTGGCCCGGCCAGGGCTGCTGGCCCGGCCAGGGCCGTCGGGCCGGTCAGTAGTCCTTGAGCGGGTAGGAGTTGACCACCTCGTAGAAGCGGTCGTCGATTTGGGTCGGGTTGGTGTCGGGCTCCTGCCCGGCCGCTGTCTCCTGCGCCGCGTCCTTCCGGGCCTTGTTGTCCAGCGCGAGCTGCTGGTTGGCCGCCACATAGCCCCGCAGCTCGCGCTCGTAGGCGGCGAAGGCCGCGGTGTGGTCGCCGCCCGCGGCCCTGAGCTCGCCCGCCAGGACATAGGCGCCGACCACGGCCACGCTGGTGCTCTGCCCGGACGCCGGTGAGCCGCAGTAACCGGCGTCACCGACCAGGGTCACCCGGCCACGGGACCAGGAGTCCATGTGGATCTGGGCCATCGCGTCGAAGTGGAAGTCCGGCGCCCCCCACATGTACTCCAGCAGCCGTGGCATCTCCCAGCGCGCGTGCCGGTACCGCTCGGCCACCAGCCGCTTCTGCTCCGAGACGGACCGGGAGCCGAGGAACGTGGCGGGCGGCTCGTCCGAGTCGATGCCGATGTAGACCCGGGCCTCGGTGTTGTCGCGGACACTCATCACCATGCCGCCCCAGACGTCGCCGGCCATCTGGTAGATGACCTCCCAGCGGTCGAGGCCCAGATAGTTCGGCACCGTCCACACGCCCAGATAGCCCCCCAGATGGCGGAGGAAGCTCTCCTCCGGGCCGAAGACCAGCGCCCGGGTGGAGGAGTGCACCCCGTCGGCCGCCACCACGATGTCGAAGGCACGCGCGCCGCCCCGGTGGAAGGTGACCGCCACCTCGTCGGGGCCCTGGACGAGCGAGGCGATCGAATCGTTGAAGAGGTACTCGATTCCGTCGCCGCCCGCGGCCATCAGTACCGACGACAGATCGTCCCGGAGGATCTCGATGTCGGAGCTGCTGAGATCCCCGCCACTCGCGGTCCGCTCGGTGGTGCTGAACAGCTCCTTTCCGTCGTCGTCGACCATCGACATGCCGCGCAGCCCGGTGCGGCGCGCCCGGACCTCCTCCAGTACGCCCATCCGCTCGCACACCTCGAGCGCCGGGCCCCGTACGTCGATCGCCTGTCCGCCCGGGCGCGGCCGCGCGGCGCGCTCCACGACGGTGACCTGGAAGCCATAGCGATCCAGCCAGTAGGCGAGCGCGGGCCCGGCGATACTGGCCCCGGAAATCAGAACCCGTGCATTCCGCATGGTGTTGTCCCTTCCGAATTCAACCACCGAATGTGGTGCCTCGAAAAAGACTGGCCGGAGCTACCGACACCGCACCGACGCGCCGCCGACGCCGGGTCGATGACGCGCCGACGAGCCACCGACGCCGTACCGACAGAGCTCCGACACCCCCGTGTCGCAGGCAAGTTGGGCATGGCCGTGGTCGATCGGCAGGCGAACGGAACTCTCTCATCGGTTAATGAGAGTGTTACTTCGATGTGTTGTGTGATTCCGTAGTGATCGATGAGACTGGGGATTCCGACCGGTCGGCCCAAAAGATCGGTCGCCCCGTACTGGTGACGTTCGGTCCGCCCCCCACGATCCGAACAGGATGGGACCTAATGCGCAATTCGCTGGAGCACGTCCGCGTGATCCCCGCCGCCGTCGTGCCCGTCTGCCCGAGACCCCGCCGGAGATCTCACCTCTCCCCGCGCGGATCGGTCACGGTCGCGGCGTAGCCGCCTCTCACCACTCACCGAACGGCGGATCGCCCCGGCCTTCCCGGCGACGCCGTCCTCCGGCCTGCCCGTAGGCACCTGCCCCTGTGCACATGCCCGCGGGCCAGGTGGTCTGCCATGACCACGTGGTCTGCCCTGGCCCCGGCCGGAACGTCCGCGTGCCCACGGCCCGTTCGGTGACGCACCCCCCACGAAAGGAACCCCTCAGGTGCTTACTTCGCACCACCCACGATCACGCGAATCCCAGCAACCCGTGCCCGCCGCCCGCGGCGGCGTGGCGGGATCGAACGGGCATGTGCTGGCGGTTGGCGCACCGGGCCCCAGGCTCGACCGGCTGACACGGACACTCGTCTCCACCGGGCATGAGGTGAGCCATGCGGAGCCCGGCGACGTCAGCCGGCAGATGCGGCACTCCCCGCCGGACGCGATCGTCGCCCTGGACGACGCCGACGACGGACTGGACGTGATACGCGAGGTCCGCGCCGTCCCCGCGGGACGGGCGCTCCCCCTGCTGATGGTCACCTCCGACCCCGGCCCCACCGGGGTCGCCGACATGCTGCGCGGCGGCGCCGACGACTGCGTGGCGGAGACCTCCGACCCCGTCGAGCTCTCCGCCCGGATCGAGGCCAAGCTGCGCCGGGTCCCGGTCCCCGTCGAGAACCTGCTGCTCGACCCGCGCACCGGGCTGTACTCCCAGCCCCACTTCCTGGGCGAGCTCGACCGGGAGCTCAAGCGGGTCGACGACAGCCGCACCGGTGGCGTCGTCGCCATGGTGGGCGTGGCCGAGATCGCCGCCCTCGAGGCCCGGCTGGGGCCGCGGGTGCGCCGTGAGGTCGCCGAACGTCTCGCGGGAGTGGCCGAGAAGCTGGGCGGCGTGTGCGACCGGCTCGGCTGGGACGACGAAGGCCATCTGCTGATGCTGATGCCCGGTGTGGACGAGGACACCGCGCGCCGCGAACTGCAGAACTTCGCCAACGCCGTGGCCGGGACCCGCTTCGTGGTGGCCGATGAGAACGTGCGGCTGACCCCGGCGATCGGATGGATCCCGCTGGCCGACTGCGCGGACCGGGCCCAGGCGGTCGCGGGCGCCCGGAACGCGGTCGAGGAGTCGATCCGCCACCGGGACCTGCGGCCGGTCAAGTACGCGGCGTGGATGCGCGGCACCCACCGGCGCGGCCGTCGTACCTTCGCCACCGCGCTCCGCGCCCTGCTGTCGGCGCTCTCGCCCGTCCTGGTGCTCCTCTTCGGGGTGGGCATCCCGTTCGTCTTCTACCAGCAGATGTACGAGCTGGGCTGGGACGTCGGCTCGGCCGCGTACTGGGTCGTGGTGTCCGGCCTGGTGCTCTCCGCCGCGCTGATCGTGCTGGAGTGCCTCTTCTCGCTCGACGCCAAGCCCCGGCCGGAACGGCCCGCGCAGCCGTATCCACCGGCCAGCGCCGTCATCGCCGCGTATCTGCCCAATGAGGCCGCGACCATCGTCGACACCATCGAGTCCTTCCTGCGCCTGGACTACCCCAACGAGCTGGAGATCGTGCTCGCGTACAACACGCCGCACCCCATGCCCGTCGAGGAGACCCTGCGCGAGATCGCCCGCCGCGACCCGCGGCTGGTGCTGATGCCGGTGGCGGGCAGCACCTCCAAGGCGCAGAACGTCAACGCCGCGGTCACCCGGGTACGCGGTGAGTTCGTCGGCATCTTCGACGCGGACCACCACCCGGTGCCCGACGCCTTCCAGCACGCCTGGCACTGGCTGTCGAACGGGTATGACGTGGTCCAGGGCCACTGTGTGATCCGCAACGGCGAGAGCTCCTGGGTCTCCAAGCTGGTGGGCGTGGAGTTCGAGGCCATCTACGCCGTCAGCCACCCCGGCCGGACCCGGCTCTACACCTTCGGCGTCTTCGGCGGCTCCAACGGCTTCTGGCGCACCGATCTGCTCGCCCGGACCCGGATGCACGGCACGATGCTCACCGAGGACATCGACTCCACGATGCGCGCCCTGCACGAGGGTGCCCGGATCGCCACCGACCGCACGCTCATCTCGCGCGAACTGGCGCCCACCACCCTCAAGGCGCTGTGGAACCAGCGGTCGCGCTGGGCCCAGGGCTGGCTCCAGGTGTCGCTGAAGTACCTGTGGCGGGGCTTGCGTTCTCCGGCCTTCACCACCCGCCAGAAGGCGGGACTGCTGATGCTGCTGGGCTGGCGGGAGATCCAGCCGTGGCTGACCCTGCAGATCCTGCCCGTGCTGCTGTACTCGGCGTGGCGGGCCGGGGGAGTGGACCACCTCGACTGGGCGGTGCCGGTCTGCCTGCTGGCCACCCTGTTCACGCTGTCCGCCGGGCTGGTGCAGGCGCTGTTCGCATGGCGGCTCGCGGTGCCCGAACTGCGCCGCCGCAGGGCGTGGTTCTGGCGGTATCTGCTGGTGTCCACCGTCTTCTACAGCCACTTCAAGAACATCGTGGCCCGTCAGTCGCTCCTCAAGGAGGTGCTGCGGGACCGCCAGTGGCGGGTCACCCCGCGCCCCGGTGACAAGGCGGTGAAGCGGACATGAGCACGGTGTCCACGACCATCGCGTCCACGACCCCTCCCCGGGCCGTCAACGGCACGCCCGCCAGGAGCGCGCCCGCGCGGAACCGGAGGAACCAGGAGATCCAGGGCTTCCGTGGAATGGCGGCGCTCCTCACGGTCGTCTTCCACGTCTGGCAGCAGTACTTCGTCTACGACCGGGACGGCGCCCACTCACCGGTGCCCAACCGGTACGCGAACGCGCTGGTGTCGCTGGAGGTCATCGACTTCTTCTTCGTCCTCTCCGCGTATCTGCTGACGCTGTCCTACGCACGGGCGGCGATCGACGGGGGCTCGACCCGCCCCGGCCGGGTGTTCCTCTTCCGGCGGGCCATCCGGATCGTCCCGCTGTACTTCCTGGCGGTGACGTTCATCTGGGCCACCCGCAATCCCACCCTGCCCGGCGAGTGGTCCGATCTGCTGCACCATCTCACCTTCACCCAGGTCTTCGACCAGGAGCAGATCTTCTACACCATCGGCCCCACCTGGTCGTTGTCGCTGGAAATCATGTTCTATGTGGCGCTGGTGGGGCTCGGCCCGCTGGCCGCCCGCGCCTGCCGTCCGCTGCGCCGGAGGGCCTCCCGGGTGGCGGTGTGCGCCGTGGGATGTGCCGTGCTGTACATCGGGCCGTTTCTCTGGATCGCGGTCGCCCGCTACGGGCTTCGGATCCCGCACACCGAATGGCCGGTGTACTTCGGACCGCAGGCCCGCTTCGGCGGGTTCGCGGCGGGCATGGGCCTCGCCGTGCTGATGGTCGCCCTCGGCGACCGCGGACGGCTGCACGCGAAGGTGGCGATCCCGCTGCGGGCGGCCGCCCTGGTGGGGCTGTATGTGCTGTCCTTCTCCGGTACGGAGGCGGAGGACTTCCCCACCACCTTCTACCATCCGCTGTCCGCCCTGCTGTGGACGCTGCTGCTGTACAGCACCATCCATGTGCGGCGGCAGGGACGGTGGCACTCGTGGCTCACGGCCCGCTGGCTCACCGGTGTCGGCCTCGCCAGCTACAGCCTCTTCGTCTGGCATGAGCCGATCATGCTGGGCCTGTACAACGCGGGGCTGCTGCCGCCCGACGGCCAGTCGGGCTTCCCGCTGGCCGTGGTCATCGTGCTGGTGGTGGCCGTGGCCGCCGCCGCGGTGAGCTACTGGGTCATCGAGTACCCGGCGAGCCTGCTCGGGAAGCTCAAGGACGGCAAGGGCCGTCCGCGCGACTTCTATGAGGCCGCGCGCTAGCCAGGAACACACGTTCCCCGGTGCACGGGTGGCCGTACACCGGGGGACGGTGGTTATCATCTGGCTCGTTCTTTACTCTGTGACACGTGTGCGTCGGACATCAGTTCCGCTGGGAATCGGGCTTCCGGGGCACCCCACCCAACCCATGCCATAACGGGGAGACCAGCGAAATGGGTCGACACAGCCGACCGACCGCCGCACATCAGGCGCGCACCACGACGCTCAAGGCGGCCACCGCCCTCGGAGTGGCCGGAACCATAGCCATCGGCCTCCACTCGACGCTCGGCGGTGACAAGTCCGTGCAGGCCCGCTCCGATGTGAACGCACAGCAGGCGCAGGCGCCGGAGATCGAGCCCACCGCGGATGACACGCCCTCGCAGAGCCATGTCGCGCCCAGCGAGTCCACGAAGCCGAAGCTGATCTCCGACCACACCGACGCCGCCACCCCCGGCGGTGGCGGTTCGGACCGGAGCGCCGGCACACCGCGGCACGCCGCCCCGGCCACCCCGGACGCGGCCCCCTCCAAGGCCGCGCCCACCATGGCGCCCACCGCCCCCGCGCAGCGGGGCGACCAGGTGCCCTCGTCGCCCTCCTCACCGAGCGAGACGACCCCGAGCGCCGACCCGACCACCCCGCCGCAGCAGCCCGGCCAGCCGTCGCAGACCCCTGGCCAGGGTGGTCACCACGGCAAGGGTCTGGTGGGCGGACTGGTGGACGGTGTCGGTGACACCCTGGACGGGGTGCTCGGCGGGGTCGGCGGTGTGCTCGGCGGCTGAGCGCCGCCGCCTCACCCCGTGGCCAGCGCCTTGAGGTCCGCCAGGCTTCCGTTGAACCGGTTGTGGTCACCCACCAGCGGCCCGCTGGAGGTGTACTGCCACAGGGTGTGGGTCTTCCAGCCGGCCGGCAGCGGCCCGGGGGTGGCGGCGTACCGCGCCAGCCACAGCGGGTTCCGGTCGGCGAAGGCGGCGCTGTCGCCGGTGCACGTCTGCCACCAGCCGGTCGTCGTGTAGATCACCGGCCGGCGTCCGGTGCGCTCCGCGACGCGGGCCGTGAAGTCGCCGATCCAGTTCACCATCTGGGAGGCGGTCAGGCCGTAGCAGGTTGCTCCGTACGGGTTGTACTCGAGGTCCAGGACGGGCGGCAGCGTCTTGCCGTCGTCCGACCAGTCGCCACCGCCCGCGACGAAGAAGTCCGCCTGACGGGTGCCGCTGGAACGGTCCGGCAGGGCGAAGTGGTAGGCGCCACGGATCATGCCCTGCTGGAAGGAGCCGTTGTACTGCGAGGCGAACGAGGGGTTCTTGTAGGTCGTGCTCTCGGTGGCCTTCACATAGGCGAATCGGACGTTGTCGTCCCACAGGGCCGCCCAGTCGACCGAACCCTGGTGGTCGCTGACGTCCACGCCCTCCACCGAGGCCGCTCTGGTGGCCCGGGGCGTGGCGCCGGGGTCGGTCTTCTCGTGGCGGGCGATGGTCGAGCCCATCCAGTCCCGCTCGGGGTGCGGGACGGACGCGGCGGGGGCCGGGCCGTTGCCGGCGTCGGGGTCGGGGTCGGTCGTCGAGGCCGTGGCCGGTACGAGGGTGGCGAGGACGGCGGCGGTGACCGCCATTCCCAGTCCGCCGATGGCGTAGGGCGAGCGCAGACGCGAAGGCGCCCGGTGGGCGCCCTTACCGGATTTCAGGGACATCTGTTCCTCCGATCCGTTCCGCATCGACGGTATGCGCGCCGAACGAAGAACGTGAAGCGGAACGGGAAATTCTGTCCCTCCGTCAGCGGTCCCGGCCCTCCTCGCCAACCGGCCCGGACGGCACGCCGTAGCCCGCCACCAGCGCCCTGGCGGCCCGGGTCGCCCGGATGGCGACCTCCTCGACCACGTCATCCGGATCGCCGAACTTCCCTTCCAGCAATTGGGCGACATAGCCGCGGGCGAGCGCGTGCAGGGCGTCGAGCAGCGCCACGGCCGTCACCGCGGCCTCGCCCGGGGCGACCACCTCGAAGGCGCTCGGCAGCAGCAGATCCACGAACTCCCTGCTGCTGTCCCGTAGCTCCGGATGGGTGGCCCGCAGCCCCGGCGCGAAGAGGATGTCCAGCCCGCCGCGGTAGCGGGCCGCCGTGCGCACGAAGGTGCCCGCCACCGTCGCCAGCCGCTCCTGGGCGGACCCGATGTCGGCCACCGTGTCCAGGTAGATGGCCCGCAGCCGCCGCGAGACCTCGAGGGCGGCGGCCGCGAGCAGCGCGTCACGGTCGGCGAAGTGGCGGTACGGCGCACCGGGGCTCACACAGGTGCGCCGCGCCGCCTCCGCCACCGAGAAGCCGCGCACTCCGACCTCGTCGATGATCTCCAGGGTCGTCTGCACCAGCGCGGCGGCCAGGTCGCCGTGGTGGTAGGTGGCGCGTCCCTTCGAGGTGGGTGCCATTCGGGTGACCCTACCCGACCCGTGATTCCGGCTCACTCGCCCCTGGCCTGCGCCTTTCGGCGGCCCGGGCGGCCCGCAGCGCGTCCCGCGAGCGCTCGATGCGGATCGGCAGATCCCGCACCCGCTCTCCGGTGGCATGGTGGAAGGCGTTGCCGATGGCCGCCGCCGCGCCCACGATGCCCAGTTCGCCGATGCCCTTGGCGCCCACCGGGTTGGTGGTGTTGTCGTCCTCCTCCAGCAGCACCACGTCCAGTCGCGGAACGTCGGCGTGGGCGGCGATGTGATAGCCCGCGAAGTCATGGTTGGCGAAGTCGCCGAAGACCGGATCGACCTCGCCGATCTCCAGCAGCGCCATCGACAGACCCATCGTCATGGCCCCGAGGAACTGGGAGCGCGCGGTGTGCGGATTGACGATCCGCCCGGCCGCGAACACGCCCAGCATCCGGTCCACCCGGATCTCACCGGTGTCGCCGTCCACCCGCACCTGGGCGAACTGCGCCCCGAAGGTGTGCCGCGACAGATCCGCCCGCCGCTTCAGATCCTCGGCGGTGTCGGCCACCACCTCCAGACCGCCGTCCGGGACCACACCCCCGTAGGTGTCCAGCTCCTTGAGCAGCGCACGGCACGCCTTGTCCACCGCCCAGCCCCACGAGGCGGTGCCGAGCGAACCGCCCGCGAACGGCGCCATGCCGAGCGACGCACGCCCGATCTCCAGCCGCAGCCGCGACAGCGGAACGCCGAGCGCGTCCGCCGCCACCTGGGTGAGGGCGGTACGGGCGCCCGTGCCCAGGTCGGCCGCGCCGATGCGCACCCGGTACGTCCCGTCCTCCTCGGCGCGGGCCACCGCGGAGGAGGGGAAGGTGTAGTCCGGGTGATGCGAGGCGGCCACACCGGTGCCCAGCAGCCAGCGGCCCTCGCGCCGGATCCCCGGCGCCGGATCGCGGCGCTCCCAGCCGAAGCGCGCCGCGCCCTCACGCAGACAGGCGACCAGATTGCGGCTGCTGAACGGCTTGCCGCTCTCCGGGTCGTGCTCCGGCTCGTTGCGGATCCGCAGCTCGACCGGGTCCATGCCCAGCGCCCCGGCCAGCTCGTCGACGGCCGACTCCAGCGCGAACATCCCCGGGGTGTGGCCGGGGGCGCGGAACCAGGCGGGCGTCATCACATCCAGCGGCGCCACCTTCACCGTCGTACGGGCGTGGGGCGCCGCGTACATCATCCGCGTCGAGGACACCGTCTGGTCGGCGAACGGCACCTGGGCCGAGCGCTGCTGCACCGACTCGTGCTGGATCACCGTCAGCCGGCCGTCGCGCTCGGCCCCCAGCCGCACCCGCTGGATCGTGGGGGAGCGGTAGGGGATGAGCTGGAACATCTGCTGCCGGGTCAGGGCGATCTTCACCGGCCGTTCGACGGCCCGCGCGGCGAGCGCCGCCAGCACCGTCGGCGAGCGCGGAATGCCCTTGGACCCGAAGCCCCCGCCGATGTACTCGGCCACGATCTCCACCGCGCCCAGCTCGATCCCGAACAGCGCGGACATCACCTGCGCGCTCATGTAGGGGCCCTGGTCGGAGTTGAACAGCGTCAGCCGGTCCTCGTCCCACACCGCGATGGTGGCATGCGGCTCCATCGGGCTCGGATGCTCCACCGGAGTGGTGTACGTGGCGTCCACCCGCACCGGCGCCGCCGCCCAGGCGGCATCGGCGTCACCGCGCTCCACCAGGCCCGGGCTGCCGTCGGTCACCGTCTCGGCGATCTCCAGCCGCTCGTCGTCGGCGCGCAGCACCACATCGTGCGGCTCCCGCTCATAGCCCACCCGGACCGCCGCCGCGCCCTCGCGCGCCGCCTCCAGCGAGGTGGCCACCACGGCGGCCACCATCTGGCCGTGGTACGCCACCTGAGGGGACTGCAGCACGAAGAGGTCCGCGCTCGCCTCCGCCTCGGCGTTCAGCCGCGGGGCGTTGGTGTGGTCGAGCACCGTCAGCACACCGGGCAGGGCCAGCGCCGGGGCGGGGTCCACCTCCGTCACCCGGCCACGGGCGATGGTGGCCTGCACCGGCCATACGTAACTGACGTCCCGGGTGGGGAACTCATAGGCGTAGCGCGCCGCGCCGGTCACCTTGTCCAGGCCGTCGACCCGGATCACCGGGGCGCCGATGCTTTGCTCGACGGTGGTCATGCGCGATCCCTCCTCGCGACGAGGTCGCGGACGCCCGCGACGATCAGATCGGTGGCCAGGTCGACCTTGAAGGCGTTGTCGGGCAGCGGTCGCGCCTCGGCCAGCTCGGCCCGCGCCGCCTCGCGCAGCGTCTCCTCGTCCGGCCGGCCGCCGCGCAGCCGCTCCTCGGCGATCCGGGCGCGCCACGGCCGCGGCGCCACCCCGCCGAGCGCGATCCGCACGTCCCGCAGCGAGCCGTCCTCGGCCACGGACACCGCGGTGGCGACGCTCACCAGCGCGAAGGCGTACGACCAGCGGTCGCGCACCTTGCGGTAGCGCATCCGGGCACCGTGCGGCGGCGGGGGCAGTTCCACGGCGGTGATGAGGTCGCCGTGGTCCAGGACGGTCTCCCGGTGCGGTGTGTCGCCGGGCAGCAGATACAGCTCCGCCACCGGAACGGTGCGCGAGCCGCCGTCCACCGACCGCACGTGTGCCACCGCGTCGAGCGCCACCAGCGCCACCGCCATGTCGGAGGGGTGGGAGGCCACGCAGTGGTCGGAGGTGCCCAGCACGGCCAGATCGCGGTGCGCGCCCTGAATCGCCGGACACCCGGTGCCCGGCTCGCGCTTGTTGCACGGCTTGGTCACGTCCTGGAAGTACCCGCAGCGGGTGCGCTGCAGCAGATTGCCGCCCACCGTGGCGACCGTGCGCAACTGCCCGGAGGCCCCCGCCAGCAGCGCCTGGGACAGCAGCGGGAAGCGCTCGCGGATGCCCGGATCGCCCGCCAGCGCGCCGTTGCGCACGGTGGCGCCGATGAGCACGGAGCCGTCCTCGCGGTGCTCGATCCGGTCGTACGGCAGCCGGGTGACGTCGATGAGCAGCCCGGGGCCGGTGACGCCCAGCTTCATCAGGTCCACCAGATTGGTGCCCCCGCCGAGATAGGTGGCGTCGGGGCGCTGGGCGATCAGCGCGGCCGCCTCGGCGGCGTCGCCCGCGCGGGCGTAGGCGAACTCCTTCATCGGACGCCTCCGACGGCGGCCGTGTCCTGGGCGCCTTGGGCGCCCGCGGCCTCCAGCACGGCCTCGACGATCCCGTTGTACGCGCCGCAGCGGCACAGGTTGCCGCTCATGCGCTCGCGCACCTCCGCCGCGTCCAGCGCCGAGACATCGGCCACCCCGGTGGCGGTGTCCTCGGTGACATGGCTGGGCCAGCCGCGCCCGGCCTCGCCCAGCGCCCCGATGGCGGAGCAGATCTGGCCCGGGGTGCAATAGCCGCACTGCAGCCCGTCGTGGTCGAGGAAGGCGCGCTGCACCGGGTGCAGCTCCCCGCCGTCCGACAGCGCCGCCACGCCCTCGATGGAGACGATCTCGCGCTCCTCGGCGGTCACCGCGAACATCAGGCAGCTGTTCACCCGCTCACCGTCCACCAGCACCGTGCAGGCCCCGCACTGACCGTGGTCACAGCCCTTCTTGGTGCCCGTGAGCCCCAGTCGCTCGCGCAGCACATCGAGCAGGGTCGATCGGTTGTCGATGGTCAGGGCGTGGGACGTGCCGTTGATCCGCAGGATGATGTCGCTACTCGGTGAGTGATGTGAGAGGCTCATACATTGAATGTATCAACCTCTTACATCCGTGGCGAGGAGATATGAATTCCATGCGGGACGTCGTAGCGCAGATGCACCGATGGTGGGGCGAGGGCGAGCCGTTCGCCCGTGCCACGGTCGTGGCGACCTGGCATTCCTCGCCACTGCCGCCCGGGACGTCCATGCTGGTCGGGCCCGATGGCGCCGCGATCGGCAGCGTCTCCGGCGGCTGCGTCGAGGGCGCCGTCTACGAACTTGCCCAGGAGGTGACCGACAGCGGCAGGCCCGCGCTGGAGCGCTACGGCGTCAGCGACGACGACGCCTTCGCGGTCGGGCTGACCTGCGGCGGAATCATCGACGTCTATGTGGAGCGGATCGACCCCGCGGGCTTCCCCGAACTGGGCGAGGTGGCCGAGGCGGTGGCCGCCGGAGAGCCGGTGGCCGAGGTGATCTGCGTGGCCGTCGACGGGCCCGACCCGGAGGGGCGGCTGGGCCGCCGGCTGGTCGTACGGCCCGAGGGCACCTCCGGATCCCTCGG
The DNA here is from genome assembly GCF_055597465.1 of Streptomyces yongxingensis. NCBI lineage: Bacteria > Bacillati > Actinomycetota > Actinomycetes > Kitasatosporales > Streptomycetaceae > Streptomyces > Streptomyces yongxingensis. The sequence continues at coordinate 1,375,263 of NZ_CM145717.1, read as the reverse complement.
CTCCGGGCGGCTGGACGCGGCCGTCGCCGAGGACGCGCGCGCACTGCTGGCCGGCGGGCGCACCGAGACCCTGGCCTACGGCTACGACGGCGTCCGCATGGACGAGGAACTCACCCTGTTCGTCTCGGTCCACGCCACCCCGCCGCGGATGCTGGTCTTCGGCGCCGTGGACTTCGCGGCGGCCATGGCCCGGATCGGCGCCTACCTCGGCTACCACGTCACCGTGTGCGACGCCCGGCCCGTCTTCGCCACCCCGCGCCGCTTCCCCGAGGCACACGAGGTGGTCACCGACTGGCCGCACCGCTATCTGCGCACCGAGGCGGAGGCGGGCCGGATCGACGAACGCACGGTGGTCTGTGTGCTCACCCACGACCCCAAGTTCGATGTGCCACTGCTGGAGGTCGCCCTGCGCCTGCCACTGGCCTACGTGGGCGCCATGGGCTCCCGCCGCACCCACGACGACCGGCTCCGCCGGCTGCGCGCCACCGGCCTCGGCGAGGAGTCGCTGGCCCGGCTCGCCTCGCCGATCGGCCTGGACCTCGGCGCCCGTACGCCGGAGGAGACCGCCGTCAGCATCGCGGCCGAGATCATCGCCGACCGCTGGGGCGGCAGCGGCACCCGGCTGACCTCCCTCAGCGGCAGCATCCACCGTCAGGAGCCGATGCGGCCCGCGGCCGGAGGCTGAGACCGGGGCACGGCTGGGGCCGGGGATCGTCACAATGGTTCCCGGCCCGAAATGGATGTAGGAGGAATCGAACCAGCCGTGGAGACCGCTCGAAGCAGCGACGACGACATAGAACCCACCGCCGCCGACGATGACGCCGTCCCCGGCGCCGTGGACGCCGCCCCCGCCCCGCCGCCGAGACCCGGCTGGCGCCGCTGGGTGATGGACACCCGGCCGCTGCGCCACCGCCCCTTCCGCCGGCTGTGGAGCTCCACCACCGTCACCGCCATCGGCAGCCAGCTCACCGCCGTCGCCGTGCCCAAGCAGATCTACGACATCACCGGCTCGTCGGCGTGGGTCGGCTACGCCAGCTTCGCCGGTCTCCTCCCGCTGGTGGTCTTCGCGCTGTGGGGCGGGGTGGTCGCCGACCGGATGGACCGGCGCACCCTGATGCTCGTCACCAACGTCGGCATCGCCGTCACCTCGCTGCTGTTCTGGGCCCAGTCCTTCGCCGGTCTGGACTCGGTGGCGCTGCTCATGGTGCTGCTCGCCGCCCAGCAGGGCTTCTTCGGTATGAACTCCCCGGCCCGCAGCGCCTCCGTCGCCCGACTCGTCCCCGCCGACGAACTGCCCGCCGCGGGCGCCCTGCAGTCCACCGTCGCCCAGACGGGCATGATCCTCGGCCCGCTGCTCGCGGGCGCCCTGATCCCCGTCCTCGGCCTGCCCGCGCTCTACCTCATCGACGCCGTGGCGCTGTGCGCCACCCTGTGGGCCGTCTGGCGGCTGCCCGCCCTGCCGCCCCTCACCGAGGGCGGTGCGGGCGGCGCGCGGCGGGCCGGATGGCGGGATGTGGCCGACGGCTTCCGGTACATCGCCGCCCACCGCATCCTGCTGATGTCCTTTCTCGCCGACATCATCGCCATGGTCTTCGGCATGCCCCGCGCGCTCTTCCCCCAGCTCGCCTCGCACACCTACGCGCCCTGGGGCGAGGGGTTCGCGCTCGGCCTGCTCTTCGCGGCGATCCCGCTCGGCGCGGTGGCCGGCGGTCTGCTGTCCGGCACCTTCTCCCGCGCCCGCCGCCACGGTCTGATGGTCATCGCCGCCGTGGTGGCCTGGGGCGTGGCCATCACCGGATTCGGGCTCAGTGTCAACCTGTGGTGGGCGGTGGCCTTCCTCGCCCTCGCGGGCGTGGCCGACATGGTCTCGATGGTCTTCCGCGGGACGATCCTCCAGGCCGCCGCCACCGACGACATGCGCGGCCGGATGCAGGGCGTGTTCACCGTGGTGGTGGCGGGCGGCCCGCGCATCGCCGATCTGCTGCACGGCACCGCGGGCTCCCTCCTCGGGGCCCGCGCGGCGGTCGCCGCGGGCGGGCTGCTGGTGGCCGTCAGCACGCTCGGGCTCGCCGTCGCGGTGCCCGCCTTCCGCCGCTACACGCCCTGACGACGCGGCCGCGCGGGCAAGCGAACGCACCACGGCCGTGCCCCCGCCGGAACCCGGGGCGGGGGCACGGCCGTCGCGGCTCTCAGGCCGTACGCTCGTCGCGGTCGCCGCCCCACAGCGTGTGGAACGAACCCTCGCGGTCCACCCGCCGGTAGGTGTGCGCGCCGAAGAAGTCCCGCTGCCCCTGGACCAGCGCCGCGGGCAGCCGCTGCGAGCGCAGCGCGTCGTAGTACGCCAGCGCCGCCGAGAAGCCCGGCGCCGGCACGCCCAGTTCGACCGAGGTGGCCACCACCCGCCGCCAGGCGTCCTGCGCGGTGCCCAGCGCCTCGGCGAAGTGGTCGTCGGTCAGCAGCGTGACGGGCTTGCGCTCCTTGGCGTACGCCTCGGTGATCCGGTTCAGGAACCGCGCCCGGATGATGCAGCCGCCCCGCCAGATCCGCGCGACCGCCCCGGGGTCGATGTCCCAGCCGTACTCCTGGCTGCCCGCCTCGATCTGGTGGATGCCCTGTGCGTACGCCACGATCTTCGAGGCGTACAGCGCCTGCTCGACATCGTCGGCGAACCGCTCCGCCGCGGCGCCCGTGAGCCCCTTGCCGGACGGCCCCGGCAGCCCCTGCGAGGCGTTCCGCAGATCCGCGTGGCCGGACAGCGAACGGGCGAACACCGCCTCGGCGATCCCGCTCACCGGCACGCCCAGGTCCAGCGCGGTCTGCACGGTCCAGCGGCCGGTGCCCTTCTGCTCGGCCTGGTCCTGCACGACGTCCACGAACGGCTTGCCGGTGGCGGCGTCGGTGTGCCCGAGCACCTCGGCGGTGATCTCGATCAGATACGACTCCAGGCGGCCGCCGTTCCAGGTGCGGAACACCTCCGCGATCTCACCCGGCGACATGCCAAGAGCCCGCCGCAGCAGGTCGTACGACTCCGCGATGAGCTGCATGTCCGCGTACTCGATGCCGTTGTGCACCATCTTCACGAAGTGGCCGGCGCCGTCCGGGCCGATGTGGGTGCAGCACGGCGTGCCGTCCACCTTGGCGGAGATGGACTCCAGCAGCGGGCCGAGCGACTTGTAGGATTCCACCGATCCACCGGGCATGATGCTGGGCCCGTTGAGCGCGCCCTCCTCGCCGCCGGAGATGCCGGTGCCCACGAAGTGCAGCCCGCGCTCGCGCAGGGACTTCTCCCGGCGCCGGGTGTCCTCGAAGTGGGCGTTGCCCCCGTCGATGATCACGTCGCCCTCTTCCAGGAGGGGTGCGAACTCCTCGATGACGGCGTCGGTGGGCGCACCCGCCTTGACCATGATGATCAGCCGCCGGGGCCGCTGCAGCGCGGCCACGAACTCCTCGGCGGTCTCGGCCGGCACGAAGTCCCCCTCGTGGCCGTGCTCCTCCATCAGCGCCTTGGTCTTGGCGAACGTGCGGTTGTGGAGAGCGACGGTGTGCCCGTGCCGGGCGAAGTTGCGGGCGAGGTTGCTCCCCATGACGGCGAGCCCGGTGACGCCGATCTGGGCCGTGGGCTGGGCGGTGGAAGGGCTGGGCATTCGGTGTTCCACTCCTGTCACGCGCATCGAAAGCTTATGCGAGGCAGCAACGCCGAGGGGAGCGAGGATCTTCCCCATCGATCAGCCGGGTATCGCCCGGCCATAGTTGCACGATGTGCGCGACGGCGGATGAGTGTCCGGGGAAAGCGGCCGGGGTGTGTCATTTTTCTCCCGCCCGGGCGCTGCACCGGATTGTGGAGTATCCATAAAAAGACAACGACTAGGCCCTGGAGCGTCGCTTGGCGCGGCGGGGTATCAGGAGCGAGACGCGGGTTCCCTCACCGGGGGTGGAACCAATGGTGAGGTGTCCGTTCAGCAGGTGGCCGCGCTCGCGCATGGCCGACAGTCCGGTACCCGTGGAGACCACCGTGCGGAGCGCGGATCGGTCGACCGGGGTGGAAGGTTGATGAGCCATTCCGCGGCCGTCGTCCCTGACCGCCACCCTGATCGCGTGATCGTCGCTGTCGAGTTCCACGAGAAGGTGGCTCGCCTGAGCGTGCTTGACCGCGTTGTTCACCGCTTCCTGCACGATGCGGTAGATGTGGGCCTGGGCTTCTGGCGACAGTTCGTCCCCGAGCCCGCTCCACTCGGCTCCGACGCGCAGTTCCGCCTCCAGCCCGAAGGTTTCCCCGGTGCGCCGGCACAGCGTCTCGAGGGCGGGCGCGAGTCCGAGCTGGTCGAGGGCGAAGGGCCGCATTTCCACGATCAGGTGCCGCAACGATGTGATCTGGTTCGCGATCAGGCCGCGCGCCTGGTTGATGGCCTCCTTCATGGCGGCAGGCTCGCCGCCGCCGGCGGCGGTGGACAGAACGATCTGAACGGCGACCAGTTCCTGAAGCGTCTCATCGTGCAACTCGCGTGCCCAGCGCCGCCGTTCTCGTTCTTCGCCGTCGCTGCGGGCCCGAGCCCGCTCCCGCGCGAGACTGCGGCGGCGCGCCACCGCGCTGCGGCCCAGCATGGCGGCGCAGCCGATCAGCAGGAGAGGCACGATGTTCAAGCCGTTGAAGAGCGGCTCTTTGGTCATGCGCACCAGTTGTGACACGGCGAGGATGAGTGCGAGCCCGCACAGGGCCGCCAGCCATGCCCGCCGGACGGCGGTGTTCAGCGCCGCCGCGATGATGAGGACAACGGCCGCGCCGAGGGAGAGCCGCATCACCCAGCGGGGCTGCTGCTGGAGGACCTCGATCGCGAAGGCGATGACGAGCAGCGCCGCACCGGCGGCCTCCATGATCGGACCGGCCTTGGCCCGCGGCGAGCTGTTCATCCCAGCAGTCCGCGCTCGCGAGCCGCGGCGATGAGTTCTGCCCGGGTCTCGGTTCTGAGCTTGTCCCGAAGCCTGGCGCGGTGAGTCTCCACCGTCCGGACCGAAACGTGGAGACGTCGCGCGATCTCCTGGTTGGTGTGGCCCAAGGCGAGCAGCGAGAGAACCTGAAGCTCGCGCGCGGTCAAAGACGCATCGCCATCGGTGCCGGGAGTGCCGGTGTCCGCGATGGCCAGTCGGGCGCCCATGGCGGGTTGGAGGTACGTGGCTCCCTTCGCGACCTGGCGAGCCGCACCGACCAGTTCTTCCGCCGCCGCTTCCTTGAGCAGATATCCGGCCGCCCCGATCCGCAGGGCCGCGCGGGCGAACGCGGGATCCTCCTGCATCGTGAGGACCAGGATCCGGGTGCCGGGGGACGCCGCGAGCAGGTCCGGTATCGAGGGCAGGCTGGATTGCCCGGCCATGGTGAGATCCAGGACCAGCACGGACGGCTGGTGCTTCGTCACGGTCTCCACGGTCTCCGGGACCGTGGAGCTCTCCGCGACGACCTCCAGGGAATCGTCCTGGGACAACAGCACTCGCATCCCCGCACGGACCACAGGATGATCGTCGGCGATCACCACGCTGAGGCGCGACACGGCATCCACTCCCTGTTCAGCGCGGTCGGCATGCACGGGAGTAAAGGTACTCGGCGGGGCCGGCCGGTCCGGGCCCCAGGGCACCGGTGGAGCGATCGGACGAACTCCGGAGCGGCGGCTGCGGGAAACCCGAAGGAAGCCTGCGGACGGACACCGAGGCCCCCACGGCGCCGGAGCACCACTATGGCTGTTCAGAGCACTCAGTCGGGCGTGAAACGCCCGCCGCGCCGACACGGACAGAAACGGTTCAGGTTCACAGATGATCGACAGGCGTACCTTCGGCAAGGCCATCGGCGCGGGGGCGGCGGGAACGGCTGCCGCATCACTGACCGGCCTGAGCAGCCCCTCGTCGGCAGCGGCCTCGTCGTCATCCGGGCCGGGCGCCGGCAGGGCGGCAACGGCGCCGGCGTCGCACACCGGCGGCGGGTCCTTCCCGGTGCTGAAGCAGGTCAAGGCCGGCGAGCTCACCATCGGCTACGCCGAAGCCGGTCCGGCCCACGGACCGGCCGTCATCCTCCTGCACGGATGGCCGTACGACATCCACAGCTACGGGGAGGTCGCGCCCCTGCTGGCGGCCCGGGGCTACCGGGTCATCGTCCCCCATCTGCGCGGCCACGGCACCACGAGCTTCCGCTCGCCCCACACCTTCCGCAACGCGCAGCAATCGGTGATCGCCCTCGACATCATCGCCCTGCTGAACGCCCTGAAGATCGAGAAGGCCGTGTTCGGCGGCTTCGACTGGGGATCCCGGACCGCCGACATCATCGCCGCACTCTGGCCGGAGCGGTGCAAGGCCCTGGTCTCCGTGACCGGTTACCTGATCACCAACCGGGAGAAGAACAAGCTGCCGCTGCCGCCGTCGGCCGAGTGGGCATGGTGGTACCAGTACTACTTCGCGACCGACCGCGGTGCGCTGGGCTTCGAGAAGTACCGACACGATTTCGCGAAGCTCATCTGGCGCACTGTCTCCCCGACGTGGCACTTCGACGACGCCACCTTCGATCGCACGGCGGCGGCGTTCGACAACCCCGACTACGTCCCCATCGTGGTGCACAACTACCGCTGGCGGCTGGGCCTGGCCAAGGGCGACCCCCGCTATGACCGGCTCGAGGCGCGCCTGGCGGCCGCGCCCGGCATCGCGGTGCCCACGATCACCCTCGACGGTGAGCTGGACCCCTTCACCCCGGCCGGTGACGGCGCCGCGTACCGGGACAAGTTCACCGGCCCCTATGACCACCGAACGCTCGAGGGCATCGGCCACAACGTGCCGCAGGAAGCGCCCGAGGCGTTCGCCGAAGCCGTCCTCGACGTCGACCGATTCTGAGGAGGATGACATGACATCCGAAATGCCCACGCCCTCCGATGCCGCCGAGACCAGGAGGCGTGCCAGGTTCGGCACGTTGCCGGAGCGCATTCGTGCGGAGCAAATGATCGAAGAAAAGCCGGCCACGGTACCGGATTCGGCGAGAGACGCGTACGACTCCGACGAATGGCTCGTTCGTACGTGCCTGTGAAAGGCGCCGCGCATACGAGGGTGCCGTCCGGATGGGGACGGCACCCTCGTATCCGTGGCCTTTCCAGCCGTTTCCCCGTGCCCGGGGGCGGTGTTATCTCGGCATCTCCGTCGCCGTGCCGTTCACCGTTCCGGTGGCACGCGTCGGGCGCTCCAGGATGCCCCGGGCGTCGGGCGGGGCCGGATCCGGCGCGCCGGCGGTCTGCTGCGGGCCCGTGGAGTCGGCGGAGCCGTTCGCGGTGCCGTTGTGCGGATGCGCCGAGCCGTTGATCTTCTCGATCGCCTGCCGGGCCTGCTCACCGGGGGAGCGGGCGGCCAGCGGGGGCGAGGTGTGGGGCGCGGTGGGCGCGGGCTGGTTCCGCTCCCGCTCCGGTTTGGCGTGGACGCCGATGGTCTGGGTCGTCCCATGGCGCAGCCGGTGGCTGACCGCCTCGTCGAGGCTCACCGGCCGCTGTGACTGGGCCGCCAGCCGGCCGGCCTCCTGGCCCAGGGCGGCGACCACTTCCCAGGGCAGATGGAGCACCAGGCGGACTTCGGCGTCGCCATCCGGCAGCGCCTGGATGGGAGGGATGAACCGGTCATTCATGGAACGGGGCCTCCGGTCTCGGTATCGGCCTGTGCGGGCGGTGCGCGTCCCCATGGGCAGGACGCACACAGAGCCATACGGAGAACCGGCCCAGCGTGTTCACCCGACCGCCGGAGGGCTGTCAGGTCTTGCTGAGCACGATCGTCACCGTCGCCAGGATCGCCGCCAGCACCAGCAGGGCGATGCCGTAGATCAGCCGCTGCGACCGCAGGAGGGGGAGGAACGCGTCGAGGGAGATCCGGCCGGCGCCGGACAGCGCGAGCCCGGCCGCGCCGACGCCGATGAGCACCGGGAATTCCATGCCGCCGAAATAGCCGAGCGGCGTGGAGGCGGCCACCGCGTTGGCCATCGTGCCCGCGACGGCCGCACCGGCGAGCGGGGTGAGCAGCCCCACGGCGAGGCCGAGGCCCCCGAAGGTCTCGGCGATTCCGGCGATCACGGCCATGGCCTTGGGCGCCGGATAGCCGAAATGCGCGAACGCCACCGCCGTCTTGTCGATGCCCAGGCCGCCCCACCAGCCCAAGAGGTGCTGTGCGCCGCGCGCGGCGACGACCAGCCCGACGCCGAGCCGGATGACCAGCAGACCGACGTCATGGGCGAGCAGCACGTGCGGCGCGGACCTGGGTGAGTGCGGGGCGGGTGCGGAGGCGTTCTCCGAGTCGTTCTCGTAGGGGGAATAAGACATGGCGCCCTCGTCTGGTCGGGCTCGGCGCGGATCGCCGAGCCGATATCCGATATGCACCTTAAGTACTCTTTATTCCACCGGGGCGCCGGGTTCAATCCGGACGCCCGTCGGCGGCGGGGCGGCCTCCGCGGGAGCCACCGGGCCGTGTCCGTGTCACCAGCGTGATGACCAGGAGCGCGGCCCCGGCCAGACAGCAGCCCCCGGCCGCCGTCAGGGCCGCGTCGGCCGTGCGAATACGCCCCGCCACCGGCCCGGCCAGCGCCATCGCCGCCGCCGGGGCCAGGAAGGCCGCCCCCGCTTCCGTGGCCGACAGCCCCCACGGCCCCTGGAGCGCCAGGGGCACGACGAACAGGACGACCACGGTCGCCGCATTGGCCGCCGCCCCGGCCGCCGTGAGAGCCACAAAGGGCCGGTTGCCGAACAGGGCGAGATCCACCAGCGGATCCGCCACCGCCCGCTCATGCCGTACGAAGACGCACCCGAGCGCGACGGCCAGCGTCAGGGCCGCCACCGAGCGGCCCGAGGACCAGCCCCACAGCGGCCCCGGTCGACCAGGACCGCGAGCGCCGCGAGCGCGCCGGTGGCCGTGACCAGCCCCGCCACGTCCACGGACGGCGGCGCGGTGGTGTCCCGCGACTCCCCGGCCCGTGCCGCGCACACCCCGGCGACCAGTGCGACCGGTACGTTCAGCCAGAACACGCCCGCCAGGACACCGCCTCGGTGAGGACCCCGCCCGCGTACGGCCCGCATACGGTGGCCACGCCCCCGATGCCCAGCGCCCGTCCCATGACCCGCGCCCGCGAACCGGGCGGGCACGCGTTCGTCAGCAGGGCGAGCCCGGCCGGCATGGCCACCGCCCCGCCCGCGCCCTGCACCACCCGCGCGGCCACCAGCACCGGGAGCGACGGGGCCAGCGCACACACCAGCGACGCGCCGCCGAACACCGCCAGGCCCGCCGCCGGCGACCGGCGGCGGCCGTACAGATCGCCGAGCCGCCCCGCACCCGCCATCAGCGAGCCGGCCGCGAGCAGATACCCGCTCACCACCCACCAGCGGCCGCCTCCCGCCGCCCCCAGGTCGCGCCCGGGAGAACGGCGATACGCCCGGGGAACGGCGATCGGTCAGCGGCGGGGCGGCAGCCGGTGCAGCTCCACGGCGGTCAGCCGCCCGCCCTCGATCGCGGCCGTCAGATACGTACAGTACGGCTGCCGGCGCCGGTCGGTGGGGGAGCCGGGGTTGAGCAGCCGCAGCCGCCCCTCGGCCGTGGTGTCCCACGGGATGTGGCTGTGGCCGAACACCAGCACATCAAGGTCGGGGAACCGCTCGGCGCAGCGCCGCTCCCGCCCCTTCGCCTGGCCGGTCTCGTGCACCACGCCCAGCCGCACACCGGCCAGTTCGGCCTGGGCCACCTCCGGCAGCCGCGCCCGCAGCTCGGGCCCGTCGTTGTTGCCGTACACCCCGATCAGCCGCCGCGAGCGCTCCTCGAGCAGATCGAGGGTGGCGAGGTCGACCCAGTCGCCCGCGTGGATCACCACATCGGCGTCCGGCAGCCGCTCCAGCAGCTCCCCGGGGAGCGCCTTGGCGCGCCGGGGGAGATGGGTGTCGGACATCAGCAGAAGGCGCACACGGACGACCGTACCGCCGCCCGTCCCTTGACGAGCACATCGGCGGAAGAAATAGTGTGCCAAGCGGCTCGATCGGGAGGCTCCCAGGGGGTGGACATGGTGGCGCGGACGGCGAAGGAGCCGGCGCGGGACCGCTATCCACGGCCGGTGGTCACGACGGCGGAGGCGGAGTGGATCTGGCGCCGGTTGTCGGTGCAGGCGATGGAGGACGGCGCGAAGCCGGAGACCGTACGGCTCGCCGTGGTGGTGGGCCTGGCGCGGGCCAGCGGCGCCCGGTACGGCGGGCTGCTGCGCTGCACCCTGTCGGCGCTGGACCTGGACTCCGGATGGGTGACCATCGAGCACGGCAAACACCGCGTCCCGCGCCGGCACGGCCTGGACCGCGGCACCGTACTGGTGCTGCGCCGCTGGCTGCGGGTGCGTCAGGAGCTCTGCGCCGAGCTGGAGGGGTCGGTGCCGGACGCGCTGCTGCTGACGGTGCACCACACCCATGACAACGGGGTGACCGTGGCCGCCGGGCTGCCGATCACCCGGCAGGGTCTGGTGCTCTCCTGGCGCCGGTTCGTCCACCGCACGAACGCCCGGTACGCCGGACGCCGCCCTCCGCTGCCCACCCGCTTCGAGCAGGTGCGCCGTGTCTGGGACACCTGAGCGCGACGGGGCGACTGGGCCTGGTGGGGCCCCTGGGCCTGGTGGGGCGGGGCGCTCAGGCCGCCCCGCCCCCACCGGCCCGGCTAGGCCGCCGGCGCCGCGGCCGCCGCGGCGACGGTGAACCGCGCCTGTGCGGTGGCGCCGTTCACGCTCACCGCGAGGGTGGCCGTTCCCGGGCGCAGCGCGGTCAGCCTGCCGGTCGCCGGATCGTACGCCGCAACATCGCGGCGCCCGGCGTCGTCCGGATCGCCGATGTGGAGGTTGGGCGAGCCGGTCCAGTCCGCGCTGAGCGGGAAGCCGACCGGCACCCGGCGGGCAGCGGTCCCCTCGCCCTGGAGGACGGTCGCGGTCACATCGGCGTCCTGCCCGGTGCGCAGTTCGGCCGGGGCGGTGACGGTCAGCCCGTCCACATGGGCGCGGGTCTGCACGGACACCCAGTCCGGGCCGCCCTGCCACGGTGCGTGGCGGGCGGCCGCCCGCTCCCGCGCCGAGACGTGGTCCACGCCGACCAGCGACCAGCCGGTGAAGCCGCCCTGGCCGGGCGGGGTGGCGGGGTTCTTGCCCGAGTTGCCGTTGATCAGGTATGGGACGCCGTCCACCCGGGAGGCGTGGAAGGTGCCGACGTGGCTGCCGATGAACCCCGCGCCCTTGCCCGTCGTGCGACGGAAGTCGGCCAGCCAGCCCTCCAGCAGCGCCGCCTCCTTGCGGTCGCCGAGCTGGCTGCCCTGCTGCGGGGTGGGGTCACGCGGCGGTACGTGCTCGATCACCATGACCGACCCGATGTCCGGGTCCTCGGCGGCCGCGTCCAACTGGGCGCGCAACTCCTTGATCTGGTCGAAGCCACCGGCGCGCAGCCCCAGACGTGAGGTGTCCAGGGTGAGGAAGCGGGTGCCCCGGTGGTCGAACGTGCGGTGGGCGGGCCCGAATTCGGCGGTGAAGTTGTCGATGGAGCCGCCCATCACCTCGTGGTTGCCCGGTACGTAAGTCCAGGGCAGCTCATCGCCCAGCTCCTCCTTCAGCACGGTGCGGGCGAAGGACAGGTCGGCGGGCGAGCCCTCGTCCACCAAGTCGCCGTTGATCACCAGGAAGTCGGGCTTGGCCGCCTTGATCTCGCGCAGGGTGCGGCGGGCCTGGGCGACGATCGGGCTGTCCGGATCGCGGGCCACGAACTGCGCGTCGGACATCACCGCGAACCGCCAGTCGCGTCCCCGCGTCCGGGCGGCGGTGGAGACGAGCGGATCGGGGCGCGCGCTCTCCGTGGGCAGTTCGACGGAGGGCGGCACCCGCGCGGTGAGGTCGTCGATGACCACGCTGCCGGTGTACTGGCGGGTGGCGGAGGTCTCGGCGAGGTAGAAGCGGTTGGCCTTCAGCGGATAGGCGACCCCGGCCGGTACGGCGAAGTCGACATGTCGCCATCCGGTCCAGGTGACATACGGCCCGCGGAGCAACTGGTCGGAGCCCGCCGCGTCCTTGAGGTGCAGGGTGGGCCAGGCCCCCTTGCCATCGCCCTTGATCCACAGCCCGAAGGACTGCGGCTGTCCGTCCACCGCGATCTGCTGGGGCGGGGTGACATAGGCGGCGCGGGTGGCCGTGGACTGGGTGAAGTCGTAGTCCAGCTTGAGCCCGGTGCCGGTGTGGCCGTCGGGCGTGGCCTCGGCCGAACCGGAGGCGCGGGCCTGGCTGAAGGTCCAGCGGTCGGCGTCGTCGAAGGCCGCCTCCGGCCGCTCGGTCAGGCCGACGGTGACGGCGAGCACCGTGGTGGTGCCGTCGACGGCGACCTTGACCTGCCCCGCGGCCTGGTCGTGGCGCGCCGTGACGGCGAAGGTGCCGGTCCGGGGGTCCGGGGCGATGTCGAACAGCGCGTGGTCGTACGACAGTCGCACATCGGACGGTTCGATGGGGGCGCTGGTGCCGTGCGCGTCCAGGCCGACGACGCCGAACCGGCCCGTGGCCTCGGCGTCGGCCAGGCCGACCAGTCGGCTGGTGGGCTGGATCCGGTCCAGCCGGTCCAGGACGGTGAGGCCGAGGTCGCCATGGGCGGCGCCGCGCCGGGCGGTGACGGTGGTGTCGCCGCCGTGGCGGGCGGTGAAGGTGCCGTCGGCATCGACCCGGCCGATGTGGGTGTCGGCCGTCCGCCACTGCGGCGCGCCCTCGGCGGGGCCGTACGTCTCGTCGTAACCGGCGGCGGTGAGGCGGCGGGTGAGCCCGGGGAAGACCCGCTCGGGGTGGCCGCCCCGGACCGGATCGGCGGTGGGCGCGGAGGCGCGGTCCATCGCGGTGTCCACCCAGAAGCCCTTGAGGCGGCCGCTGCCGTCTGGGGCGGTGAGGGCCAGGCCGTTGGGGACGGTGCGCTCGGCCCCGTCGGACGGGCTGTTCTCGACCCGGGTGGTGTCGCTGCCGGGTTCGCGGGCGACGAGCGTGGAGGAGCCGCCGCCGTCGAGGTTGAGCGCGCTGTAGGCGCCCGCGTCCTTCATCATCAGGCCCAGCTCGGTGAGGGTGACGCCGCCGCTGTCGGCCTGCCGCCCGTCCACGGTGAGGATCCGCATGGTGCGGCCGTCGCGGGAGAAGCCGACCGCGGTGCGCGGCGCCGTGGCGTTGTTGCCCTCGCCCTCGTGGCCGACCGCCTTGCCGTCCACGACCAGCAGCTCGCGGCCGCCGAGGGCGGTGCGGGGCAGGTCGCCGCCGTCGGTGCGGGGCCGGTACTCCATCGACACCGCGTCGCCGACGGCCAGTTCGGACAGCGTGTCGGCCCCGGCGTCCCGGCCGACCAGCACGGTGGCGTCGGCCGGGATCGGGCCCTTGCCGGGCGCGCCGGCCGCCTGGGTGACCTTGCCGTCCACGACCGTGACCTCGGCGGTGCGCCGTGCGCCGTCCACGGTCTGGGCGCGGTCCGCCTCGCCCCACTGGGCGGTGTACGCCCCGATCCCGGTGGCCGGGACGTTGGCGGCGTTGAGCGCCGCGAGGGGGTGGGGGCCGTCGGGGAGGGTCAGGGTGCCGTCGAAGTAGAGCTGGAGGACGCGGCCGGCGTCGGCGGGGCCGATGCCGACGGCTCGGGCGGGCCCGGCCGCGGAGGCGGAGTTGACGAGGCGGCCGTCGCCGATGCCGTTCCCCTCGGGGGCGCCGGTCTGGTTGATGTCGAAGAAGTCACCGTTGATGGCCGCGACCGTGCGGCGCCCCGGCCCGGGGTCGTGCTCGGCGGCCAGTTGGGAGACGGTCCGGCGCCCCGCGACCTTGTCGGGGTGGAGATAGTCGACCTTGGTGCCGCCGGCCAGGTCCACCGACAGCGAGTCCACTCGCAGCCATTTGTCCGACTCCAGCCGGTCGTACGAGGTCAGCCGCACCCCGGGGGCGACCGGCCGGGAGGAGCGGGCGGTCTGCACCCCGTCGCCGTCGGCCACGGACCGGGTGCCGGTCGCACCGCTGGCGGCCGGGGGCGCGACCGGACGCAGCATCTCCGAGGACGACCTGGGAGCGGGTTCGGGCGCCGGGGCGGGGGTGTTGTCGGCGGTGGCCTGGCCGGCGGCGCCCAGTACGAGGGCGGACACCGCGGCCAGGGCCGCCAGTGGTCTGGAACACGCGACAGGGGGCACGGCAACTCCATGGAGCCGGGGGGCACGCGTGGTTCACACGCACAGCGCCCCAGCATCGCCCCGGAGTTGACCGGGCACCAGAAGGCGTCGGCGACGACACGGGAAACAAATGACCAAGTCGGTGCGGACCGTGATCGCTGACGCGGGGTGGGGTCAGTCCCCGGTCACACCGTCGAGATAGACCCAGGCGCCCTCGTGGCGTACGAAGCGGCTGTTCTCGTGGAGCGAGCCCGCGCGGCCGCCCTGGGTGTAGTGGGCGCGGAACTCGACGGTGCCGGTGGTGTGGAACGCGCTGCCCCCGGTGGTGCCCAGGATCTCCAGGCGCACCCAGCGCAGCCCCGGGTCGAGGTCCGCGCCGGGCGGCCGGGTGGTGGGGTGCCGGCTGCGCAGCAGATACGCCTGGTCCCCGACGGCGAAGGCGCTGTAGCGCGAGCGCATCAGCTGTTCGGCGGTGGTCGCCGGGGCCTGGCCGCGGTGCAGTCGCCCGCAGCAGTCGTCATAGGCCGCGGGCAGCCCGCAGGGGCAGGTGGCCGGGGTGGCGCTGGTCTGCTGCGGGCGTCGGGTACGTCGGGACATGATCCCCATTTTGACGGGTGGGACGGACGGGTTGCCGCCGTGCCACGGCTGCTCAGGTCGCTGGGGCTCTGCCCCGGCTCGCGGCCCGAGCGGCTCAGGGCTCGATGACGACCTTCAGTTGTGCCGGGTCGGTGAGCGCCGTCTGGAGCGCGTCCGCCGAACGTTCCAGCGGGAAGCGCGCGGTGATCAGCGACTCCAGGGCGACCCGTCCGGTGGCGGCCAGGGACACCGCCGCGGGGAACTCCCCGGCGTAGCGGAAGGCGGTGACCAGGCTGAGCTCCTGGCGCTGCATCCAGGCCAGCGGGAGCGTGGTCCGGGGCTGGGGCGGGTTGCCGACGGCGACCAGGGTGCCGCCGGGGCGTACCGCGTGCGCGGCGGCGGCGAGGGCGGCCTCGATGCCGGAGCAGTCGAGTGCGATGTCGAACAGCGGCTCCTGGGGCAGCGGTTCACGGGAGGTGTCCAGGATCCGGTCGGCGCCCAGGCGGTGGGCGTGGGCGAGCCGGCCGGGGTTGATGTCGGTCACCACGGTCTCGCCCGCCCCCACCGCGCGGGCGGCCTGCAGGACCAGCAGGCCGATCGGCCCGGCGCCGGTGACCAGCACCCGGTCCCCGGCCGCGACGCCGCCGCGGCGCACCGCGTGCAGGGCCACCGCGAGGGGTTCGACGAGCGCCCCGGAGGCGAGGGGGAAGCCGTCGGGGAGGGGATGGGCGAACTCCGCCGGCACGGCCAGGTGTCCGGTCAGGGCGCCGTGAGTGGGCGGGGAGCCGAAGCAGCGGCCGTGCGGGCACTGGTTGTAGCGGCCCGCGCGGCAGGCGCGGCAGCGTCCGCAGGGGATGGCGGGCTCGATCGCGACCCGGGTGCCCGCGGGCAGCGGGCCGTCGCCCGCCACGACCGTTCCGGCCGCCTCGTGGCCGAGCGCGGTGGGGGAGCGGAGCACATTGGGGCCGTTCTCGCCGTGGGCGTAGTAGTGCAGGTCGGAGCCGCACAGCCCGACCGCGCCGATCTCCACGAGGACCTCGCCGGGGGCGGGCTGGGGAATCGGGTGCCGCTCGATGCGCACCTCCTTCGGGCCGTGCAGGATCGCGGCGGTGGCGTCGTTCATCGGGGTGGTTCTCCAGGTACGTGACGGATGTGCGGAGGGGGCTCAGGCGGCGGTCAGCCGCAGCGGTTCGACGCGCTTGATGACCAGGCCGTAGGTGAGGGCGCCGACGACGCACAGCGCGCCGGACAGCATCAGCGGGGCGACGAAGGAGTGGTGGAAGAAGCCCAGCAGCAGACCGGTGGTGGTCGAGCCGAGCACTCCGGCGAGGTTGGAGGCGAAGTTCTGGATGCCGCCGAGCGAGGCGACATGGCGCGGGGTGGGTGCGACGTCGGCGGGCAGGCTGGCCACCGAAGCGGCGGAGAAGGCCAGGCTGGCATAGCTGACGGAGAGCAGGGCCAGGGCCCACATGGCGCTGGGGACGAGCACGGCGAAGGCGATGACGGAGGAGAAGAGCATCCCGCACACCAGGCAGGTCTTGCGGGCCCGGGACACCGACCAGCCGCGGCGCAGCAGGGTGTCGCTGGTCCAGCCGCCGAGCAGGCTGCCGCCGATGGCGACGATGCCGGGCAGGGCGCCGTAGAAGCCCAGTTTGAGCAGGTCGAAGCCGCGGGCGTCGACGAGGTAGCTGGGGAACCAGGTGATGAAGAAGTAGATGACGTAGTTGAGGCAGAAGAAGCCGATCATCATGCCCCAGACCGTGCGGTGGCGGAACAGGTCGCGCCAGCGGACGGCGGGCTCCTCCGGGGCCGCCTTCTCCTCGGCGGGGTTCTCCTCGAGCCGGGCGCCGCCCGCCATGACGTAGGCGCGCTCCTCGGCGCTGAGCCCGCCGCGCGCCGAGGGCTCGCGGTACGCCTTGAGCCACAGCGCCACCCACAGCAGGGCCACGGCTCCGGTGACCCAGAACGCCATCCGCCAGCCCTGCCAGGCGATCAGCGCGGTGACGACGGGGGCGGCGACGGCGGTGCCGGCGCGGGCGCCGTTGTCCCAGACGCTGTTGGCCAGGGCCCGTTCGCGGACCGGGAACCAGCGGGAGACGGACTTGGCGCACGAGGGGTACGCGGGGGCCTCGCCCGCGCCGAGGGCGAGGCGGGCGAAGAGCAGGCTGCCGATGCCCCGGACGAATCCGGTGCCCACGGTGACCAGTGACCAGATCAGCCCGCCGATGGCGAACATGCGCTTCTCGCCGTAGCGGTCGATCAGCGCCCCGGCGGGCAGTTGGCCCAGCGCGTAGGTCACGAAGAACATGCTGAGGATGACGCCCTGCCACTCGGGGCCGATGTGCAGGTCATCGGTCATATAGGGCAGGGAGATGGAGATCGTGGCGCGGTCGACGTAGTTGACGGTCATGCCCAGGAAGCAGAGGAAGACCATCAGCCAGCGGGTGTTGTGGCGCAGCCCGCGGGGGCGCGGTGGCGCAGGGCTGGCCTCGTCCTGGGATGGGGAGGGCTGCTCGGTGGCGGGGACGGCTCTGGGGGTCTTCAAGGCGGCTCTCCTTTGAAGGGTGGTGCGTGGGGTCAGCGCGGTGGCGGGGCGCCGGGGTTCAGCTCCGCCCGTACGGAGGCGACGAGGGCGGTGTCGTCCGCGAGGTCCTCGGCGCCCAGCAGCCGCAGCAGCCGGCGCGGGGCCTCGGTGTGCGGGCCGTCCCAGGCACGGCGCAGCTCCTCGGCCCGGGGATCGTCCAGGGGGCGGTCGCGGGTGAGGCGGGCCCAGGCGGCGAGGGCGCCGGCCAGGAGCGGGGTGTCCCGTCCGGCGGCGCGCAGTTCGCGCAGCGGGGCGAGCCACCGTTCGGGGATCTTCTGGGATCCGTCCATGGCGATCTGCTGGATGCGGTGGTGCATGGCGGGGTTGGCGAAGCGGTCCACCAGGCTGTCGATGTAGGCGGGGAGGTCGAGACCCTCGGTGGGCGGCAGGCTCTGCGCGGCCTCGGCGCAGTAGGCGCGTACGGTCTCCTCGCCCCAGGGGGTGGCCAGGACGTCGGCGACGGTCTCGCATCCGTCCGCGAGGCCGAGGTACGCGATGAGCG
Organism: Streptomyces yongxingensis; assembly: GCF_055597465.1. NCBI lineage: Bacteria > Bacillati > Actinomycetota > Actinomycetes > Kitasatosporales > Streptomycetaceae > Streptomyces > Streptomyces yongxingensis. Next base: position 1,357,429 of record NZ_CM145717.1, on the reverse strand, counting down.
AGTGGGAGCCGTTGAGCAGCCGGAGCTTGGCGAGCTGGTAGGGGCTCACATCGGGGACGAAGCGCACCCCCGCCGCCTCCCAGTGCGGGCGGTCGGTGGCGAAGATGTCCTGGAGCACCCACTGGGTGAACGGTTCGCCGGTGACCGCGCCCGCGTCGTCCACGGTCAGGGCGCGGGCGGCGGTCCGCCGGTCGGTGTCGGTGGTGGCGGGGACGATGCGGTCGACGACGGTGGCGGGGAAGGCGACCGAGCCGGTGATCCAGTCCAGCAGGCGGTCGCGGTCGTCCCATGCGGTGGCGGTGATGAACTCCCGTACCAGGCGCCGCAGCACGGCGCCGTTGTCGGCCATGTTGTCGCAGGAGACCAGCGACACCGGGGCGCCGCCGGCCCGCAGCCGGGCGCGCAGCCCGGCGGCGAGCTGCCCGGCCACGCTCGCGGGGGCGGGCCGGCCCGCCAGGTCGCCCCGGATCAGCGGGTCGTCCAGGGCGAGTCCGCCGGTGGCGGCGGCGCGCCGGTAGCCCTTCTCGGTGACGGTGAGGGTGACGACGGTGACCTCGGGGGAGGCGAGGAGCGCGCCGAGCCGGGCGGCGTCGTCGGTGGCGTGCAGCACCTCGGTCACGGTGCCGACCACGCGGGTGGCCGGGCCGTCGGGGCGCCGCTCGGTGAACGAGTACAGCCCGTCCTGTGGGCGCAGCGCGTCCACGACGGACCGGCTGCGCTGGGTGACACCGGCGATGCCCCAGCCGCCGCCGTGCGCGGCCTCGGCGCCTTCGGTGTAGAGGGCCTGGTGGGCGCGGTGGAAGGCGCCGATGCCCAGGTGCACGATCCGGGGGCGCAGCGTCCGCGGGTCGACGCGCGGGCGGCTCTCGGCGGGGACGTGGGGCAGGGTGGCAAGCGACAGGCGCCGCGCGGAGTCGGCGCTCACCAGTCGTGCACCGACCCGTCGGTACGGCGGCTCACCGGGAGGTACTTCGGGTCGTACGGGAAGCGGGCGGCCGCCTCCTCGTCGAGCTCGATGCCGAGGCCGGGCACGGCCTGGGGGTGCAGCGCGCCGTCGATCAGCTCGTAGCTGGGCCGGAACACCTCGTGGGTGAGCGGGTCGTGCGCCATGTACTCCTGGATGCCGAAGTTGGGCACGGTGACATCGAGGTGGACGGCCGCGGACATGCTCACCGGGGACAGGTCGGTGGCGCCGTGCGAACCGGTGCGGACCTGGTACAGCTCGGCGAGGTGGAAGATCCGCCGCAGATGGGTGATGCCGCCGGCGTGCACGACCGAGGCGCGGATGTAGTCGATGAGCCGCTCGGTGATGAGCTGCTGGCAGTCCCAGATGGAGTTGAAGACCTCGCCGACCGCTATCGGGGTGGTGGTGGACTGGCGGATCTGGCGGAAGGACTCCTGGAGCTCGGCGGGGGTGGGGTCCTCCATCCAGAACAGCCGCACCTCCTCCAGGCTGCGGCCGAGCCGCCCCGCCTCGGTGGGGGTGAGCCGGTGGTGGACGTCGTGCAGCAGGTGGAAGTCGAAGCCGAACCGCTCGCGGACCGCCTCCAGGTAGCGCGGTGCGAAGTCCAGGTACGCCTCGGTGGACCACGGCTGCTCCTCGGGCAGCGCGCCGGTGGCGGGCTCGTAGACGGTGGCGACCGTGCCGTGGCGGATGCCGTAGGTGCCCGGTGAGCCGGGGACGGCGGCCTGGGCGCGGATCGCGCGGTAGCCCATCTCCTGGAAGCGGGCCACGTCGTCCAGCAGCTCGGGGATGTCGCCGCCGCTGGCGTGGCCGTAGACGAGGACGCCCTCGCGGGCCTTGCCGCCCAGCAGCTCGTACACCGGAAGGCCCGCGACCTTGCCCTTGATGTCCCACAGCGCGGTGTCCACGGCCGAGATGGCGGTCATGGTCACCGGGCCGCGGCGCCAGTAGGCCCCCTTGTAGAGATAGTGCCAGGTGTCCTCGATACGGGCGGGGTCGCGCCCGATCAGCAGCGGTACGAGGTGGTCCTCCAGATAGGAGGCGACCGCGAGTTCGCGGCCGTTCAGGGTCGCGTCACCGAGACCGGTCACGCCGTCGGAGGTGGTCACCTTCAGGGTCACGAAATTGCGACCCGGCGAGGTGACGATGACCTTGGCCTCCGTGATCGTGGCCATGCGTGGGTGCTCCTCACTGAGCGGGCTCCCGGGGTGGAGCCCGGGCTGTCGGTCGGCTACCATACAAGTACGTCAGCAAGCGGAGTCAAGGGTTCGGAAGGGGTCGGATGGGACCGGCGGAGGGATTGCACGCGGCACGCTCCCGGGGGCGGAACACCCGGCAGCTGGTCCATGAGGTGCTGCGTTCGCGCATCGTCGGCCTGGAGCTGGAGCCCGGCTCCGCCGTCTCGGAGAACGACCTGGCGGCCGAGCTCGGGGTGAGCCGCACCCCGGTCCGCGAGTCCCTGATCCTGCTCGCCGACGAGGGGCTGGTGGACATCTATCCCCAGATGGGCACGTTCGTCTCGCGCATCCGGGAGCGCGATGTGGCCTCCGCCCAGTTCATCCGGGAGGCGCTGGAATGTGCCGCGCTGCGGGAGGCCGTGGAGAAGGCCACCGCGCGGGACGTGGCGGAGCTGCGGGTGCTGCTCACCGCGCAGGAGGAGGCCGACCGCCAGTCCGACATGGAGGGCTTCTTCCAGCTGGACGAGGAGTTCCACGCCCGGCTGATGGCGGTGAGCGGACACGCCTCGGCCTGGCCGGTCGTCAGCCAGGCCAAGGCCCAGCTGGACCGGGCCCGCAGGCTGTCACTGCCGATGACCCAGCAGATGTCCCTGCTCATCGGCCAGCACCGGGAGGTGGTCGACCTGCTGGAGGCGGGCGATCTGGACCGCGCCGACGAGTCGCTCCGCTCCCATCTGCGGCTGGTCTTCAGCGATGTGGAGAAGATCCGCGTCAGGCACCCCGAGCTCTTCAGCGACGAGGACGCGCCCTTGCGGCCCCGCCGCGACAGCGCCCGGCGCACCGCCGCCCGGGGGGACCGCTAGCGGCGGCCCCCCGGGCATCCTCAGATGGCGTCCCACTCCACCGCGTCGTACGCCGCGCCCACCCGCCGCATCAGCTCCGCGTCGACCGCGTACTCGACCTCGTCGATCCGCCGCACCGGTGCGAATCCCTGCGAGTTGGTGAGGAACGCCGACCGGTAGGAGGAGAGGTCGGCGAGGGTGACGCGGCGGCGGGCCGAGGGCAGGCGCGGGGCGAGCAGGGCCATGGTGATGCCGAGCAGCGAGGGGGCGTCCGGCCAGATCACGGACGCGCCGTCCCAGAAGGCGATATTGGTGATCGCGCCCTCGGCCACCACGCCCTGGGGGTCAGCCAGGAGGGCCTCGTCGTGCCCGGCGCGGTGCGCGGCGGTGAGGTAGTGGTGCTGCCCGAAGCCGCCCAGGTGCTTGATGTGGGGGATTTCGCGGACGTAGGGGACCGACATCACGGACTTCGGCTCCGTGGCCATCGTCTGCGGGGGACGCACCGTGACCATCAAAGTGGCCCGCTCGTCGCCCTCGGGCCAGTAGACATACACCCGCAGCGAGGCGTCGCGGACGCCGGCGGCCTCCAGGGCGTGCCGGATGTCCGCGCGTACGCGCGCGTCGTCGAGGTCGCCGCCGAACAGTTCCCGGGTCGCCGAGCGCAGCCGCTCGAGATGGAGGCCGAGGCCGCGGACCCGGGCGTCCCTGATCTGCATGGCCGTGAAGTGGCCGTAGCTGGTGAGCGCGGGCAGCCGCAGGGCGTCCGCGGTGGCGGGCGATCCGTTGATCTCGATGTAGCTCATCCGTCCACGTCCCCGGGCTCCCGGCGGTGGGTCAGCACATTGATCACCCGGCCGTTGGGGTCGCGGACGAAGAAGCGGCGGACGCCCCACTCCTCGTCCCGCAGGGGGTGGACGATCTCGGCGCCGCTGTCGCGCATCGCCGCGTAGGCCGCGTCCACGTCGTCCACCTCGATGCTCAGATCGGGGACCACCGGCCCGGTTTTGTCGTCGGTCATCACGCCGATCTGGGCCGTGGGGTTGGTGGGGGCGGCGAGGGTCATGACCCAGCCGAGGTTCATCACCTCCTCGAGGCCCAGGAGACCGTAGAACTCCCGGTTCTCGCGCATCGCTTCGGACCGGACGTTGGGTACGACACGGCGGACGGTCATCGTGGGCTCCCCCGGTGGTTCAGCTGGTGGTGTGGTTGTCGAGCACGGCGTCAAGATACTCGGAGATGGCGTCCCGGTTGCGGGTCAGGCACTCGATGCGCCGGGTCATGCGGTCCCGCTCGTCCTCCAGCGTGGCGATCATCTCCGGTGTGGCATCGGAGAAGTGAATGAGCCGGGGCTTGTCGAGGCACGGCAGGATCTGCTTGATGATGCGGGTGGGGAGCCCGGCGTCGAGCAGGCCCCTGATCTGCAGCACCCGGTCGACGAGCCGCTCGTCGTAGGCGCGGTAGCCGTTCGCGCAGCGGTCGGGCAGGATCAGTCCCTGCTCCTCGTAGTAGCGCAGCAGCCGGCGCGGCGTGCCGGTGCGCTCCGACAGCTCTCCGATGCGCATATGCGGGTCCCCCTCACCTTCACATCTGTGTGAGGCACGCAGCGTAGCGTCAGGGCGGGCGCACTCGCGAGGGGCGGAGGGCGCCGGGAAAAGTGCCAGGTGATTGAACGCGGACCCCCGGCACGCCGTACGGATAACCGACGGGCCCGGCCACCCGAGCCGGGTCCGCCGTGCCACCACCGGGCTTCGCAGGGAAGGACCTTCGGGTTGTCGCGCCAATCGAGCTCTCGCCAGCGGTCGGAAACGGACAAGGGAACCACGGAGGAGGGCCTGACGGAGGGCCCGTCACCGGAGGGTCCACCTGAGCGCACGCCGGATGTCCCCGCCCAGGGGCGGGATGACGCGGAGGAGCGGGATACGGCCCCCGCGCGGGCGGCGGACACGGACGCCTCCGCGGACACGGACACCGCCACGGAGACGGGCGCCGCCGCGAACGCGGACGTCCCCCCGGACACGGGCGCCTCCGCGGGACACGACGAGTCCCCGGAGCCGTCCGGCGAGGCGGAGGAGGCGGAGGACCCGGAGGAGACCACCGTGACCGGCCCGCTGGCCGGCACGGCCCCCGACGTGGCCCCCGCCCGCGAGGGATGGCGGGCCAAGTACCCTCTCGTGGCACGAACGGTGGCGTGGACGGCCACCGGACTGTCCCTCGCCCTCGTGTTCATCGCCCTCCTCCTGCCGACCAAACTCACCCTCGTCGAACCCAGCGCCTTCATGCGCATCCCGGTGGAGGGGATCTTCGGCGCCACGCTGCTGCTCATGCTGCCGACGACGGCGCGGCGGGTGGTGGCGGTGCTCGCCGGGGCGGCCCTCGGGGCGCTGACCATCCTGAACCTCCTCGACATCGGCTTCAACGAGTTCCTCGGCCGTGGGTTCAACGTGGTGCTGGACTGGATACTGCTGGACGACGCCGAGTCGTACCTCAAGGACTCGTTCGGCGAGACGGCCGCCACCGTCGCCGTGATCGGGGTCGTGGTCCTCGCCGTCGCCGTCCTCGTCCTGATGGCGCTCGCCGTCCTGCGGGTCAGCAACGTCATGGCGCGGAACACCGCCGTGGCCACCCGCACCACTCTGGTGCTCGGCACCGTGTGGGTGATGTGCGCGGCGCTCGGGGTACAGGTGGCCGGGGCGCCGTTTGCGTCCAGGAGCACCACCGCGCTGGTCCAGGACCGGGCGGAGCGGGTGCGCAAGACCCTCAAGGACGAGCGGGAGTTCGCCAAGGTGGCCGCCGTGGACACCTATGGCGACACCCCCGGCGACCAGCTGCTGACCGGGCTGCGCGGCAAGGACATGATCTTCACCTTCATCGAGAGCTACGGCCGCTCGGCCATCGAGGACCCGGCGATCGCACCCGGTGTCGACAAGACGCTCAAGAACGCCACCAAGCGGCTGAGCAAGGCCGGGTTCGCCGCCAAGAGCGGCTGGCTCACCTCGGCCACGTACGGCGGCAGCAGCTGGCTGGGCCACTCGACCTTCCTCACCGGGCTGTGGATCGACAACCAGAACCGCTACCGCACCGTCACCGCGGGCGACCACATGTCCATCACCCGCGCCTTCCAGCGCACCGGCGCCTGGCGGACCGTCGGCATCATGCCGGGTGTCACCAAGGGCTGGCCGGAGGGCAAGTTCTATGGCCTCGACCACGTCTACGACTCCCGCGACCTCGGCTACAAGGGCCCCAAGTTCAGCTGGTCGACCATGCCCGACCAGTACGCCCTGAAGGCGTTCCAGCGCCTGGAGCACGGCAAGAAGCGCGACAAGCCGCTGATGTCGGAGATCATCCTGACCTCCAGCCACCAGCCCTGGGCGCCCATCCCCAAGACGATCCCCTGGAGCCAGGTCGGCGACGGCTCGGTCTACAAGGCCATCCAGAAGGCGGGCAAGAAGCCCGCGGACGTGTTCACCGACCCCACGAAGGTGAAGACCGAGTACGGGAGGTCCATCCAGTACTCGGTGAACAGCCTCATCGACTATGTGCTGAAGTACGGCAACAAGAACACGGTGCTGGTCTTCCTCGGCGACCATCAGCCCCTCGCCCGGGTCAGCGGCGACAACGCCAGCCGGGACGTGCCGGTGGCGATCGTCGCGCACGACAAGGCGGTGCTCGACCGGATCTCCCACTGGGGCTGGGACGACGGTCTGATGCCGGGCGCGAAGGCCCCGGTGTGGAAGATGAGCTCCTTCCGCGACCGCTTCCTGGACGCCTACGGGCCGAACCCCGGCGGTGGCACGGCGCCCGCCTCACCATCGGCCTCGCCCGAGGCAACCTCGCCGAAGACGACCCCGCCGTCGCCTTCGGCGAAGCGATAGCCCTCGACGCTCCCGGCGGCGGGTCAGTCGTCCTCCGACCGCTCCCGCCGCGCGTCGAGCCGCTCCCGCTGGGGCAGGACCGTGTACTTCGGGTCCTCCGCCGACCGCATCCCGGCGTGGAACACCCCGAAGCGGGTGCAGGCGGAGGCCGCCAGCAGGGCAGCGCCGCTGAGGGCCGCGGCGGGGCGGCTGCGGCGGCCGAGGAGGGCGCCGCCGAGCGCGCCCGCCACCGACAGCGCCTCGGCGGCGCGCATCAGCGTGCCCGCCCGGCCCTCGCGGTAGGTCTCGGCGACCACCCCGAGCCGCCGTTCCATGGCCTTGACGGCGGCGGTCTCCACCGCCGTGCCGAGCAGCGCCACGCCCCGCGCCGGGGCGTTCTCGGCGACCGGCGAGGCCAGCAGGGCCATACCGCCCGCCGCCATGGCGGCCGAGCCCACGAAGAGATACGGCAGTTCGCGGTAGCCGTCGTGCCATGCCGGGACGGCGGTGTCGGCGGCCAGCACCGCCGTGTACGAGGCCACCGCCGGGCCCAGCAGCGCCGCCCCCACCGTGGCCGCCCGGCCGGCCCGCGGCAGCCGCCCGGCCACGTCCGAGGCGGCGGCAGCACCGGCCATCGGGCCGTAGGCCGCCAGCAGCCATGAGCCGACGCTCATCGGCGAGGTGGGCTTGAAGACCCGCAGCATGTTCGCGAACCGCCCCGGGCGCCCGAGGTCGTGGATCAGGGCGGCGGTGGAGCCGGTCAGGGCGGCGACCGAGGACACCTTGAGCGCGCGGGCCATGGCCGGACGGCCGGTCAGCTCGGCGCCCGCCGCGAGCACCGACCCGGCGCCCGCGAGCCCGCCGAGGAAGAAGTAGCCCGCGATGTCCCGGGAGCGCCAGGTGGGCGGATTGAGCACCGGCCGCCCGTAGTAGGAGGTGAACTCCGCCCGGGGGACCATCGACTGCTCGCCCCTGCGGCCCTTCCCACCCTTGCGGCCACGCCGCTTGCCGTCCCCCATCCCCTTGCCGACCTGCGCGTCCCGGCCCGGCCGGGCGCCGCGGACGCCGTCACGGGTGACGTCCGACTCGCTCATCAGCGCCTCCTTCCGGTACGGCGCCCGCTCACGCCGGCCTGGGCCGCGAACACGGCGGCCACGCCCCCGAGCAGGGTCAGGGCCGCGGTGCCCGCGTGCCGCCACATCGAGGGCAGGTCCCGGGTGGTGACGACCGGGTCCGGCGGCAGCCCGTACACCTCCGGCTCGTCCAGCAGCAGGAAGAAGGCGCCGTCGCCGCCGACGCCGTCCTCCGGATCGTGTCCGTACAGCCGCGCGTCCTCGACGCCCACCCGGTGCAGCTCCTCGACCCGGGCGGCGGCGCGCTCGCGCAGCTCGTCCAGGGGGCCGAACTGGATGGAGTCGGTCGGGCACGCCTTGGCGCACGCGGGCTCCTGCCCCGCGCCCAGCCGGTCGTAGCACAGGGTGCACTTGTGGGCCCCGCCGTCCTCGGGCGTCACGTCGATGACCCCGTACGGACAGGCGGGCACGCAGTAGCCGCAGCCGTTGCAGACGTCGTCCTGGACCACCACGGTGCCGAACTCGGTGCGGAACAGCGCACCGGTCGGGCACACGTCCAGGCACGCCGCGTGGGTGCAGTGCTTGCACACGTCCGAGGACATCAGCCACCGCAGCCCGTGCTGCCCGCCGTCGGACGGGGGCGCCGGGGAGGTGGGGGTGATCGCCGCCTCCTCGACGGGGGTCCCGGAGCCCTGTGCCGCGAGGGCCAGCACATCGACATCGCCGTGGTCGACCCCCGTCCCGTCCCGGCCCAGCGGCTTGTTCTGCTCGATGAAGGCCACATGGCGCCAGGTGGAGCCGGAGAGGCCCTGGGTGTTGTCGAAGGACATGCCGGTGAAGTCCAGCCCGTCCTCCGGGACGGCGTTCCACTCCTTGCACGCCACCTCGCACGCCTTGCAGCCGATGCACACCGAGGTGTCGGTGAAGAAGCCGACCCGGGGCGGATGGTCCTCGTGCCCGGCGTCCCCGGCGACATCCGGTTCGGCTCCGGCGAGCAGATTGCGGCCGATCAGCGAGGAGCGCTTCGAGGTGTCGGTCATCCCCGCACCTCCGTTCCGGTCCGCACCGTGATGCCGGCGCGCCGCCGGTAGTCCTCGAGCAGGGCCGTCAGCTCCGGGCCGCGGGGGCGGCGGCCGGGACGGATGTCGGCGCTCAGCGCCTTCACCTCCTGGATGTGGACATTCGGGTCCAGGGCGATGGCGGTCAGTTCATTGGCGGCGTCCCCGCGGGTGTAGCCGTTGGGACCCCAGTGGTACGGCAGCCCGATCTGATGCACCGTGCGGCCCCCGGCCCTGATCGGGGACATCCGCTCGGTGACCATCACCCGGGCCTCGATCACCCCGCGCGCGCTGATCAGCGTCGCCCAGCCGGTGTGCTCCAGATGCCGCTCACCGGCCAGCTCGGGGGAGACCTCGCAGAAGAACTCCGGCTGGAGCTCGGCCAGATACGGCGTCCAGCGGCTCATCCCGCCCGCAGTGAAGTGCTCGGTGAGCCGATAGGTGGTGATCATGTACGGGAAGACCTCGCTGCCCGGCTCACCCCCGCTGGGGTGGAGGGCGTTGTGCTCATCGGGGATCACCTCCCGGGCCGGGTTGCGCTGCTGCTCCGGGTAGAGGGGATTGCGCACCGGCGAGTCCTGCGGCTCGTAGTGCGTCGGCATCGGGCCGTCCACCAGCCCGGCCGGGGCGTACAGCCACCCCTTGCCGTCGGCCTGCATGATGAACGGATCCACTCCGCTGAGCGCGTCCGGGCCTTGGGCGTCCTGGGGCGGCCGGTAGGACGGCGCCCGGTCGGGGATGAAGTCCGGGATGTCATGGCCGGTCCACCGCTCTTGCTCGGCATCCCACCACACCAGCGCCTTGCGCTCGCTCCACGGCTTGCCGTCGGGGTCTGCCGAGGCGCGGTTGTAGAGGATGCGGCGGTTGGCCGGCCAGGCCCAGGCCCATTCGGCGGCGACCCAGTCCTGCTCGGTGTGCGGCGTGCGGCGGGCGGCCTGGTTGACGCCGTCGGCGTACACCCCGCAGTAGATCCAGCAGCCGCAGGAGGTGGAGCCGTCGTCCTTGAGCTGGGTGTACGCGCTGAGCGGCTCGCCCCGCGCGTCACGGCCGTTGATCTCCGCCAGGATCGCCTCGGCGCTGGGCTCGTCCTGCGGGCCCTCGGTGGGGTAGGACCAGGCCAGGTCCTGGATGGCCCGGTCCATCGGGTCGGTGGAGTCCTTCAGCCGCTCCTTGATCCGCCGCCCCAGGTGGTACATGAACCACAGATCGCTGCGCGCCTCGCCGTCCGGCTCCTTGGCCGCGAAATGCCACTGCAGCATCCGGTTGGTGTTGGTGAAGGAGCCGGACTTCTCGGTGTGGGCGGCGGCGGGGAAGAAGAACACCTCGGTGGCGATGTCCTCGGTCCGCAGCTCGCCGGTCTCGATCTCCGGGCCGTCCTTCCACCACGTGGCCGACTCGATGAGGGAGAAGTCGCGGACCACCAGCCAGTCCAGGTTGGCCATGCCCAGCCGCTGCATCTTGGTGTTGGCCGAGCCCACGGCGGGGTTCTCGCCCATCAGGAAGTACCCCTTGCAGACTCCGTCCAGCATCTCCTTCACGGTGTGGTAGGTGCTGTGGGAGCCGGTCAGCCGGGGCAGATGGCCGAAGCAGTAGTCGTTGTCGGCGTGCGCGGCGTCGCCGAAGTACGCCTTGAGCAGGCTGACGACATAGGAGCGCATCTCGCCCCAGAAGCCCTTGTCGGTCTTCATGGCCTCGACGAAGGTGTCCAGGTCCTCGTGGGCGTGGGCGTGCGGCATCGGGATGTAGCCGGGGAGCACGTTGAACAGGGTCGGGATGTCGCTGGAGCCCTGGATGCTGGCGTGGCCGCGCAGCGCCTGGATACCGCCGCCGGGGCGGCCGATGTTGCCGAGCAGCAGCTGGAGGATGCTGGCGGTGCGGATGTACTGGGCGCCCACGGTGTGCTGGGTCCAGCCGACGGCGTACACGAACTCCGAGGTGCGGTCCGGGCCGGAGTTCTCCACCAGCGCGCGGCACACCTCGAGGAAGGTGTCCTGGGGAATCCCGCAGGTCCTCTCGACCATCTCGGGTGTGTAGCGGGAGAAGTGGCGCTTGAGGATCTGATAGACGCAGCGCGGGTGTCGCAGGGTCCGGTCGGTGGGGACCTCCGCGGAGGCGGGCGCGCCGCCGGAGCCGTGGGATTCGGAGGAGGCGGCGGTCGACAGGGACGCGCCACGCCGGGTGCGGTCCTCGTACAGCTCGTCGGGCGCGCCCTGCGGCGCCTGGACCTCGGCGCCCTCGTAGGCCCAGGTGGAGATGGAGTAGTGGCCGGTCTCCGGGTCGAGACCGGAGAAGATCCCCGCCAGGTCCTCGGTGTCCTTGAACTCCTCGCCGACGATGCTTGCCGCGTTGGTGTACTCCAGGACGTAGTCGCGGAAGTCGTGGCCGCCGGTCAGGACGTGGTTGATGATGCCGCCGAGGAAGGCGATGTCGGTGCCGGCCCGGATCGGTACGTACAGATCGGCGAGCGCGCTGGTGCGGCTGAAGCGCGGATCGACATGGATGACCTTCGCGCCGCGCGCCTTGGCCTCCATCACCCACTGGAAGCCCACGGGGTGGGCCTCGGCGAAGTTGGAACCCTCGATCACGATGCAGTCCGCGTTCTGGAGGTCCTGCAGAAACGTGGTGGCGCCACCGCGGCCGAAGGAGGTGCCGAGCCCGGCCACGGTCGAGGAGTGGCAGACCCGGGCCTGGTTCTCCACCTGGATCACCCCGAGCCCGGTCAGCAACTTCTTGATGAGGTAGTTCTCCTCGTTGTCCAGGGTGGCGCCGCCGAGGCTGGCGATCCCCAGGGTGCGGTTGACGCTGACCCCGTCCCGCTCCCACTGCCAGCCCTCGCGGCGGGTGTGGATCACCCGCTCGACGACCATGTCCATCGCGGTGTCCAGGTCCAGCCGCTCCCAATCGGTGCCGTACGGGCGCCGGTGGAGCACCTCGTGGCGCCGGGACTCGCCGGTGGTCAGCTGGAGGGACGCCGAGCCCTTGGGGCACAGCCGGCCGCGGCTGACCGGTGAGTCGGGGTCGCCCTCGATCTGCACCACCCGGTCGTCCTTCACATAGACGTTCTGGGCACACCCCACCGCGCAGTAGGGGCACACCGACTTGACCACCTTGTCGGCCGTGACGGTGCGGGGGCGCTGCTCACGGGTGGCGGCCGAGGTGGTGGCGGCGCCGCGGCCGAGCGGGTCGCTGCCGGTCAGCTGGCGGTAGACAGGCCATTCCTGAATCCATGTACGTACGCCCATCGCCGTCCTCTCCTGCCGTTCGGCCCCGTACCGGCTCATCCGCGTGGTCGGATACGGCGCATGGGTTCCCGTCGCGATACTTTTCACACTCCGCCCGCACCCGGATGCGCCGAATCGCCCGTCGTGGGAGTGGACGCCTGCCGCACCGGCTGGGTGGCCGTGAGCCTGGACGAGGAGGGCCGCTTCGCCGGGGGCGACACCGCCGAGGCGCTGAGCGAGCTGCTCGGCCGGGTTCCGGACGCCGCCGTGGTGGCGGTCGACATGCCGCTGGGACTGCTGGCGGAGGGATGGCGCGCGGCCGACGCCCTGGCCACCGCGCTGGTGGCCCCGCACCGCTCCCGGGTCTTCTCCGTACCGCCGCGCGAGGTCTGGGAGGCGGACGACTACGACAACGCCAACGCGGTCTGCCGGCGGCTGACCGGTCAGGGGCTGAGCCGTCAGTCGTGGGGGCTGGCCGCGAAGCTGCGCGAGGCCAACGCCTGCCGCGACGGGGGCGACCACCGGCTGTACGAGGTCCATCCCGAGGTCTCCTTCGCCGCCCTCGGCGAGGGGCGGCCCGTGCCCTGGAGCAAGAAGAGCTGGAGCGGCCAGGCCGTGCGCCGCCGGCTGCTGGAGGACCAGGGCATCGTCCTGCCCGACGACCTCGGACCGGCCGGGCGGGTGCCGCCCGACGACGTCCTGGACGCCGCGGCGGCGGCCTGGAGCGCGCGGCGCATCGCGCTCCGGGCCGCCCGGAGCCTTCCCGATCCGCCTCAGACGGCGGAGACCGGGCTGCCCGTCGCGATCTGGTACTGACCGGTCCCCGCGCGGATGGCGGGAGGCCGCCCGAGCCGTGCCTCGGGCGGCCTCCCCTTCCCCCACCCCTCGGAGATGGACCGTGCGGACGCGAGGCGTCCGGTGAGTGCGGCGTCAGACGCTGACGCCGTGGGAGCGCAGATAGGCGAGCGGGTCGATGTCGGACCCGTAGCGCGGACCGGTGCGGACCTCGAAGTGGAGATGGGGTCCGGTGGCGTTCCCGGTGCCGCCGGACCGGGCGATCCGGTGGCCCGCCCCGACCGACTGCCCGGTGCGGACCGTCAGCGCCGACAGATGCGCGTAGTGGGTGTGGAGCCCGTCGGCGTGGCGGATGATCACCTGGTAGCCGAAGGCGCCGCCCCAGCCGGCCGCCACCACGGTGCCCGGGGCGGCCGCGCGCACGGAGGTGCCGATGGGGACCGCGAAGTCCACGCCGGTGTGATGGCCGCTCGCCCACCGCGAGCCGCGGCTGCCGTACCCGGCGCTGATCGGGCCGCTGACCGGGGCCACATGCGGACGGGCCGCCGTCTTGCGGACCACCGTGTGGCTCGAGATCGCCGAGGCGCGGTGCCGGGGCGCCGTCCTGTGCGGATGCCGGGAGCCCGCGGGCAGGGTCAGCCGCTGCCCCGGGTGGATCAGATCCGGGTTCGGGCCGACGGTCTCGCGGTTGGCGTGGTACAGCGCCTTCCAGCCACCTTGGACGGACGCACGCGTGGCGATGCGGGACAGCGTGTCGCCGCGGACGACCGCGTAGGAGCCGGACGCCGCCGCGCGCCGGGCGGTGTGCTGCCGGGCCCGGGACTTCGCGGCGGACTTGGCCGACTTCTTGGGCTTGGCCGGGTGCTGGGCGCGGGGGTGGGCGTTCTGGCTCGTCACTCCGGCGGGTGGACCGGACCGGGTCAGCCGGCTGCGGACGGAGCACACCGGCCACGCGCCGGGGCCCTGTTTGCGCAGCACCGCCTCCGCCACGGTGATCTGCTGGGCCTTGGAGGCCAGATCGGCCCGCGGGGCGTAGCCGGTGCCGCCGAACGCCGCCCAGGTGTGCTGGGAGAACTGCAGTCCGCCGTAGTAGCCGTTGCCGGTGTTGATGTGCCAGTTGCCCCCGCTCTCGCACTTGGCGATCCGGTTCCAGGTGTCGACCGAGGCCGCGTGGGCGGCGCCGGTGCCGAGGAACGGCAGGACGATGCCGACACCACCCGCGGTGAGCGCCGCGCACAGCGGCGAGACCCGGTTGGGCGATGCGGGGCGTCGGTGACTTCCTCGTACGGCCATGAGGCTGGTTCCTCTCCACAACGGCTCTCGACGTCGCCCTCCGGAGGACCCGGCGGGCTGTACGAGTACCGCAGCCCGGCCCCGCCGGTCACAAGGCGCAGGGGGCCTCATGGACCGCCGCGCGCCGCCCGGTGCCACCCCGGAATCGGCTGACGCCCCCTCAGCTGCGCTGCGGGAGGCGCATGGAGGACCGGGGGCGCACGGCCGCCGGCGGGGCGGGAGCGGCGGCGCGGGGGCGGGCGCGGGCGATCACGCGCCGCCGGACGTCCTCGTACGGCGGGAAATGATTCTCCGGGGCGCCGGACCGGGCGGACGCTATTCCGCCGGATTGGTTTGCGGGGCGATCGGTGACCGATCTCGGACGGCGGTCCGGGCGAATTGCCGCCGGAGCACGGGAGGTTGAAGCGCGGACGAGCGGCGGGCGGCTCAATACGGCGTCCGGTGCGGGCCGGGCCCGTGGCACGGGATCTTCCCCGGTGCTATTGCGTCACCGCCCGGTCAAGATCGGCCGCTTGGCGGCCGGGCCCGGGCAGGCGGCCGTAACCGTGCGGCACCGCGCCGGATCCCGCCGTTCCGGCCCCCTCCCCGGCATCCGGAGAATGCCGGGGAGGGGAGGAGAGGAAGGCGCGAGCGGGAGAGGGCGGGAGGGGCGGGAAATAGGACGGCCTTGCGGTGGGACGGGGAAGAGGGGGACGCATGAGCGAACGCCCCGGAGGTGCCCGGCGGAGATTCCCGGGGCGCGGCGGGAGACTGAAACCTATCGACGGGGCCCGCCGCCGACCGTGGCGTTCAGGGGCGGGGCGGGCCGGGAGCGGGCGCGGCCCCGGGCGACGGCACGGCGGGGAGACGACGGGGAGATGGCGAGGCGACCGCCTCTTCTTGGGGCGCTCGCCTCCGGGCGCTCTGATCCGGTGCCGGCACTCCTCGTCGACGGTCGCTCGTTCCTCGCTCCCCGCTCCTCGTCGTTTTCGGCACCGGCGCGCCCTACGGCTCGCTCCCGAGGGCGCCGGGCGCGGAACCCGGGCCCCGACTCGTATGCCCTCTCGCCCCCGGTATGGCCCCCGGAACCGGGGCAGCCGCTCGGCGCCTGGCCAACTCATGGGCCACCGAACGGACTTGACTCGGCGTTTGCCGTATCTCTTGTCGGGCATCGCCTCGCCGGCCGCCCGTGCACCGCGGCAGTTCTCCGAAAAGGGCCGGTCGTCATGGCGGCGGGGAACTGGCGGAGAATCACGCCGCCCGTGTATAGCGGGAACCGCGCCGCCGCGCATATCATTGCCTCACATCGACTTCCTCCCTTCCAGCCGCTCGCCGGAGCGGCCCCGGAATAATCTCCCTTCACCCCCGCCTGTCCGGGACCCCGGGCGGCGCCGGTGGCCGCGCTTTTCCCGCGGCCTCGTCCGCCGCTCCCTGGAATCGGTTCGTTTTGGTTCCCGCCGACGGAAGCCGCAGCGCGCCTACGGCGTATGCCGGTGGTCACCGGCCGTGCGCGGTGGGTCATTCGGCGTACTCGGCGCTAGGCCCTGCCGCTGGACGTCGGGCCGGGGGCGCATGGCGGAGCCGGGCCGTGCCGTGAAACGCCGGTCGGGCACCGGACGATGGGGGATGAGCGCCCCGACCGGCCGCTCGGAGGCGCCGCCACCCCTGGGGTAGGGTGCCCGCGTGGCCACCGTTGTCGAGCTGATCTGCTATCCCATCAAGGGCTGCGCGGGCGTTCCCCTGTCCGAGGCGCTGCTGACGGAGGCGGGTCTGCGACACGACCGCAGCTTCATGGTCATCGGCGAGGACGGAGAGTGCCGCACTCAGCGGCGGGATCCCCGGCTCGCCGTCATCCGCCCCGCCATCGACCCGCTCGGCACCCGGCTCACCCTGTCCGCGCCCGGCGAGGGCGAGGTGGCCATCGACATCGACACCACCTCCGCGCGGCGCGAGGTCACCGTGTTCGACAAGCCCTACCTCGGCATCGACCAGGGTGAGGACGCCGCCACGTGGCTCTCCCGGTTTCTGGGCGCGCCGAGCAGGCTGGTGCGGGTGCCTCCGGAGCACGACCGGGTGACCGACGGATGGATCCCCGGCACCTGTGGCTACGCCGACAGCGCCGCGGTGCACATCGTCTCCCGGGCCAGCCTGGACGGGCTGAACGAGCGGATCGCCGAGGCGGGCGGCGCGGCGCTGCCGATGAACCGCTTCCGCCCCGGCATCGTGATCGGCGGATGGGACGAACCCCATCGGGAGGACCGGGTCCGCAGGATCGCCATCGGCGGTGCCGAGCTGGGTTTCGCCAAGCACACCGCCCGGTGCGTCGTGACGACGGTCGATCAGAGCGAGGGCGTCAAGGCGGGCCCGGAGCCACTGCGCACCATGGCCGGCTACCGGCGCGGCCCCCGTGGCGCCCCCCTGTTCGGCTGCCAGTTCTCCGTGATCCGCGCCGGAAAACTGGCCGTGGGCGACGAGGTGGACGTCATCGAGTGGGACGGGCCGCCGCCGGGGGAGTGACCGGGAGCTCAGACCGACGCGAGCACCTTGGCGAAGGCGTCCAGGAGCTGGGCGGCACCCTCCTCGGCCTGGGCGCACTGCTCCTGCGGCGGGGCCGGCTGCCGGAGCACCACCCGGGTCCGGCCGCCGTCCAGATCGGCGAACGCGGCGGTCATCTCCATCGCGCCCTGCGGCAGGTCCAGCGTCCACACCAGCCGCTCCCGCTCGACCACCTCGCGGTAGACACCGCGCATCGGCATCTCGCCCGTGGGTGTGGCGACGGTCGCCCGCCAGGCGCCACCCGGCCGGACGTCGAGGGCGACGGACTCGGGGGCGGCGCCGAACCAGCGGGCGAAGTACTCCGGCTCGGTCCACACCCGCCACACCGTCTCGCGCGGTGCGTCCAGGTCCCGGGTGATGGTGATCTCGTCGCTGCTCATGGTGTCTCCTCGGTGAGCGGGAGCGGGAAGGTCTCGCCCCCTGTCTCACCCTCGGACCGGCGCGCCGACCGGAACTCATCGGTCCTGGTTCAGCAGCCTTCCGTCCTCGCGGCCGATCCAGTACCGGCGCAGCACATCGAGGACCACCGACACCTCGCAGGCGGTGATGCCGGGGAGCGTCGCCAGATCGCGGGTGAGCAGCTCGGCCAGGCCGTCCTCGTCCCGGAACGCCCCGTGGTGGATCACCGAGGAGGTGCCCGCCACGATCGAGACATAGCGCGCCGAAGGATGCCGGGCCAGCGCGTCGGCCACTTCCTGGATGGCCCCGGGCGCGGCATGCAGCTCGATCACGACCTCCAGCGGATGGCCGAGCAGCGCCGGTTCGATCTCCACGCGGGGCCGCACCAGCCCGCGCTGGAGGAGCGACTGGGTCAGCCGGTAGGCGGTGGACCGGCTGATGCCGAGCCCGCGCGCCACCTCGGCGGCGCTCGCCCGACCGTCCTGGCGCAGCAGCTCCATGGCCCGCAGCTCGTCGTCGCTGAACCCGGTGACGGAGGCGGGCTCCTCCACCGGATCCGCGACCTCCCGCAACGCCCGCACCTGGGCGTCGTCCAGCCGCCGCAGCCGCCAGGAGTCGGACTTCGCCGTCGCCCGCAGCACCAGTTCGGTATGGGCCGACCGGACACCGGGGACGGACGGGATCCGTGTCATCAGCAGCTCACGCGCCCGGTCACGCCGGGTGGCGTGCAGGGAGCAGTAGACATCGGTACGGCCCGTGGTCGTGGCGACGAACGGGATCTCGGGCAGCTCGGACAGCTGCCGGGCCACCTCCCACGCCTGCCCCGGGGCCGTGGCCACCCAGATGTGCATGGGGTTGCCCTCGGCCAGCATCGGCCACTCCACCTGCCCGATCACCCGCAGCAGCCGCTCCTCCTCGAGCCGGGTCAGCCGGCGGCCGACGGTGCTGGCGGAGCTGCCGAGCACCTCGGCCAGCGCGCTCAGCGGCGCCCTCGGCGCCACCTGCAGGGCGGCCACCAGATCGAGGTCGGCGTCGTCGAGCACCGGTGGGGTGGGAGGAACGGTTGCCATGGGTACGAATCTATCGTGCGATTGGTGCGCCATGCGTGAATCATTCTTGCGTAACGAGTCTTTTACTTGCCTCATTCCGCCATACCTTCTCTAATGGACGACCACTACTGCGTTGTCGACGAAGGAGTGCGGACGGTGAGTTCCAACGACACCACGACCACGCCGGACAACACGCCCGGCAAACCGCCTCCCGACGCGCCCGGGGACTCCTCGGCGGCGCTGTCCGCGCTGCTCCGGGTGCTCGGCGCCGTCGAGCGCGCGGGCAACAAACTTCCCCATCCCTTCTGGCTGTTCGCCATCCTCAGCGCCGCCCTCGCGCTGATCAGCTGGGGGCTCGCCACCGCGGACGTCTCCGCGGTCGACCCGGCGGGGGACAAGACCGTGGCGGTGCGCAGCCTGATCTCGGTCGACGGGGTGCGGTCGATGATCAACGACGCGATCACCAACTACGCCACCTTCCCACCGCTGGGCACCATCCTGGTCGTCATGCTCGGTGTCGCCGTCGCCGACCGGTCGGGGCTGCTCGCGGCGATGCTGCGGGCCGGTGTCGCCAAGGTCCCGGCGCGCTGGATGACCTTCGCCCTGGCCTTCACCGCGATGGTCGCCCACATCGCGTCCGACGCCGCCTACGTGGCGCTGGTCCCCCTGGGCGGGCTGGCCTTCCGGGCCGTCGGGCGCAGTCCGCTGCTGGGGATCGTCGTGGCCTTCGTCGGCGTATCGGCCGGCTATGACGCCAGCCCGCTGATCACTCCGATGGACGCGGTGCTGTCCGGGCTGACCACGGCCGCCGCGCACACCGTGGACCCCGGCTATGTCGTCACCCCGCTGTCCAACTACTTCTTCTCCCTCGCCTCCTCGGTGGTGCTGGCCGCCGTGATCACCTTCGTCACCGAGAAGGTGCTGGTGAAGCGGGTGGCGGCACTTCCGCCCGAGCCCGAGGAGGCGGACGGGGAGACCGCGCACCCGGCCGGGGACACCCCGGAGGTCGAGCTCACCCTGGCCCCCGAGGAGCGCCGCGGGCTGCGCCGCGCCGGCGTCGCCCTCGTCATCTACCTCGCGGTGATCGTGGTGGCGATGATCCCCACCGGGTCCCCGCTGCGCGGCGAGGGTGGCAGCATCGTCGAATCGCCCGTGCTCTCCGGTATCGCCGTGGTGCTCGGACTGCTCTTCGCCCTCCTCGGCGCGGTCTACGGGCGTGCGGCCGGCACCGTGCGAGGCGGCCGTGACATCCCGGACTTCATGGCGCAGGGCATGCGGGAGATGGCCCCGATCCTGGTGCTGTTCTTCGCCATCTCCCAGTTCCTCGCGTACTTCAAGTGGACCGGCGTCGGCCAGGTGCTCGCCATCCGCGGCGCCGATCTGCTGAAGGACCTCGGGGTCACCGGCCCGGTCGCCTTCCTCGGCATCGTGGTGGTGTGCACGGTGATCAATCTGGCGATGACCAGCGGTTCGGCCATGTGGGCGCTGGTCGCCCCGGTCTTCGTGCCGATGCTGATGCTGCTGCACATCCCCCCGGAGGCCACTCAGGCCGTCTACCGCATCGCCGACTCCTGCACCAACGCCATCACCCCGATGAGCGCCTACTTCGTCATGGCGCTCGGCTTCCTCCAGCGCTACCGGCGCTCCGCCGGAATCGGCACCCTCGCCTCGCTGACCCTGCCGCTGTCCGTGGCCATGCTGGTGGCCTGGACCCTGCTCTTCTACGTCTGGTGGGCGCTGGGCATTCCGCTCGGCCCCGGCGCGCCCGTCCGCTGATCCCCAGCCGCTCCCTCACCCACGCCACCCCCGGGAAGGATCCTCATCGCATGACCCCCTCCGACCTCGCCGCCGCCACCGCCCAGGCGCTGCCCGAGATGATCGAAGACCTACGGGCGCTGGTGGAGCTGGAGACGCCGAGCAACGACAAGCGGCTGCTGGACGCGGGACTCGCCACGATCAGCGGCTGGGTCGTCGACCGGCTCGGCGAGCCGGACGGAACCGAGCGCCACGACTGCGGACCGCACGGCGATGTGCTGGCCCTGACCTATCGCGGCACGGCACCCGGCACCGTGCTGATGCTGTGCCACTACGACACGGTGTGGCCGGCCGGAACGCTCGCCGAATGGCCCTTCGAGGTCGAGGACGGCCGGGCGAGCGGCCCCGGTGTCTTCGACATGAAGACGGGTCTGGTGCAGGCCGTCTGGACGCTGCGGCTGCTGCGCGAGCTGGAGCTCCCCCACCCCTCGGTAAGGCTGCTGCTCAACGGCGACGAGGAGATCGGCAGCCCCGCCTCCCGGCGCCATATCGAGCGGCTGAGCGAGGACGTCCTGGCCACGCTGGTCTTCGAGGCATCGCTGGACGGGGCGCTCAAGACCTCCCGCAAGGGCGTCGGGCTGTTCGATGTGACGGCCTACGGCATCGAATCGCACGCGGGTCTCGACCCGTTCGCGGGCGCGAGCGCCATCCACGCGCTGGCCGAGGTCGTCCCGCAGATCGCCGCGCTCAGCGCCCCGGAGCGGGGGACCACGGTGAACGTGGGGCTGATCACCGGCGGCACGGGGCGCAATGTGATCGCCGCACAGGCGAGTTGCGGCATCGACATCCGGATCGCCACACCGGAGGAGATGAAGCGGATCGACGCCGCGCTGCACGCCCTCGCCCCCTCCGACCAGCGGGTGCGGCTGACCGTCACCGGCGAGTGGAACCGGCCGCCGATGGTCCCCAACGACCCGTCCCGCCGGCTGTTCGAGCAGGCCCACGCGATCGCCGCGGAACACGGCTGGGAACTGGAGGAGACCGCGGTCGGCGGTGCCAGCGACGGCAACTTCGTCTCCGCGCTCGGCCGTCCGGTCCTCGACGGGCTCGGCGCCCTCGGCTCCGGCGCCCACGCCCGCCACGAACACACCGTGCTCGCTCCGATCCCGGCCCGCACCGCGCTGACCATCGGCCTGCTCCGGGCACTGGCGGCGGACGCCTCCTAGGGGTGTCCGGCGGAACGTGACGCCTGCGGCGGGCTGCCCCCGCCCCTTCCCGGCACCTGACGATCGGCGCCGACCGGCCGACCGGCCGTCGGCGCCGGTGAGGCACATCAGCAGACGAGGAAGTCCGCCTCGCCCGCCTTGGCGCCCTGGATGAACGCGATGATCTCGCTGCGGGTGTAGACCAGCGCCGGACCGTCCGGATCGGTCGACTGGCGGATCGCGACCCGGCCGTCGTCCAGCTTCATGGCTTCGACGCAATTGCCGCCGTTGCCGCCGCTCCACGGCTTGTGCCAGCCCTCACTGCCGAGGTCGCTCGCGCGCATGCCGTTGTGAATGCGATCCATTCCGATCAGAGCTCCTTGCGGAAATCCCGGAGGATTTCCTTTGTGCGTCGTGCGGTTGCCGCCTGGGCCGCCATGCGGTCCATGGCCTCCAGATGGGAGGCCACCTCGATGCGCTCATCCAGGTAGACGGCGCCGGTCAGGTACTCGACGTAGACCATGTCCGGCAGTTCGGGGACAGCGAAGCGGAAGAGGACGAAGGGCCCATAGGTGCCCGGATGGTGCCCGGAGGAGAACTCCGAGATCTGCAGCGTGATGTGCGGCATCTCCACGGCCTCCAGCAGCCGGTCGACCTGCCGGCGCATCACCGCCGCCGAACCCACCTGCCGGCGCAGCACCGTCTCGTCCATCACCACCCACAGCCGGGGTGGATCCCGCCGGGTGAGCAGGCCCTGCCGCTCCATGCGCAGCGCCACATGGCGCTCCGTCTGCCGGGGACCGGCCTGGCCGATGGCCCCGGTCTGCATGACCGCGCGGGCGTAGTCCTCGGTCTGGAGCAGCCCGGGCACGAAGTGCGGCTCGTACGCCCGGATCATCTCGGCCGCGCCCTCCAGGCTGACGTGGACGCTGAACCAGTCCGGCAGGATGTCGTGGAACCGCTGCCACCAACCGGGCTTGTTGGCCTCCTCGGTCAGGGTGATGAACGAGTCGAGCTCCTCGCCGGTGATCCCGTAGGCGTCCAGCAGCATCTGCACATACGGAACCTTCAGCGCGACCTCGGCGGTCTCCATGCGGCGGATGGTGGCGGGCGCCACCCGCAGCACTCTGGCCGCCTCGTCCCGCTTGAACCCCGCCTTCTCCCGCAGATCCTGCAGCCTCTTGCCGAGGACGACCTGACCCACGGTCGGGGCCGACCGCGGTTCGCTCACCTGAATCCCTCCCTGACCTCCCCAACGCTGATGTTCGCAGTGTGCCATGGCCAGTGCGGAACGGACACATTGCACTGACGACTCTGCACTTTTCAGAGTGCCCCTTGCCAAGTGTCCCCGGCGATGCGCATAGTTGCGTCATGATCCCGTTACCGCGCTCCGCCGCGGCGACCGCAGGCACCATCGGCCCGACCTCTGTGAAGTGCCCCTCGATGACGTACGCCTTCGCCGGTGCGCTGACCGGCCTCGTCCGCGGCCGGTTCGGCCGGCGGGGATTCCGCGCGGTGTCCGGCCGCCACCGCCTTCAACTGCCCCCGGCGCTGCGGACGGACCGGGCCTACGACGCGGTGGGGATCGCCGAGCGGCACGGCCCCGGGGTGATGGCCCTGCTGCCCCGGGCGGGATGTGTGCTCACCGGCGCCGGACACTGGTGGTGGGTCGTGCCGCCCCATTCGGACGTCGGGGTCGACTGGCCCGCACCGGCCGTCTACGCGGTCGGCGCCATGGTGACCGGCCCGCCCGCGCGGCGGACCGGCCCCACGGGGAGGGAGGAGCCCGGTGTGGTGCACTGGCCGGGCGACGGGGAGCCGTACACCCATCCCCTGCTGCTGCACATCGCGGTCTGCGCGGCGGCCGGGGTCTCCCCGGCCTGGCCGTGCGACGACCGGATGCGTCGGTCGTGACCTCGGCACCGGGGCCCGGTCATGCGGTCGAGTCGTCCTGGAGGTACGCCGCGGGGCGCGGATAGCGCTGCAGCGCCGGGGTCTGGCCGGTCGGGTCGTCGTCCTGCTCGCTGAGGGGAATCACCGGGGCCGCTGCCGCCGCCGCGGCCTTCAGCTCGGCGGGGTCGTAGGTCATGGCCTGCGTCCGCTCCATCGGCGACGGCTCGGGTATTCCCGTGTCCTGCTGCCCGTAGAGCGGGATCTGGTCCATCGTCGTCTCCTCGGGCCGGGACTGGACGTACGCCGCCGTCCCCTGCCCCTGCGCACCCTGGGCCTGTGCCTGGGCTTGGGCCATCGGCATCTGGGAGGTCTGCGCCTGGGCGCCCTGGTACTGCGCGCTCTGCGGCTGGGGCGCCATCTGCATCAACGGCGCCTGACCCTGCGGCGCCTGGCTCTGGGCCGGCTGTAACTGCGGGGCCTGGAACTGCTGCGCCGGTGCCTGCTGCGGGATCTGCGGCTGCGGGGCCTGGACCATCTGGGGCTGCGGCAGCGCGGCCGGGGCCTGGTACAGGGGTGGCTGGGCCGGGGGAGTGGCGACATACGCGGGCGACAACTCCGGGAGCGGCTGCTGCTGGACATACCCGGCCGAGGCACCCGTGCCCGCGAAGGACGCCTGCCCGTACGGGTCGCCGGAGACGCCCTGCGGGGCCGGGAGGGCGGCCGCGGAGTACATCGGCTGGGGCTCCTGCGCCACCGGCGCGGCGGGCAGCTGGGGCGGCTGCTGGTAGGAGTAGTCCAGCGACTGCTGCTGGTAGGAGTAGTCCAGCGACGGCTGCTGGTCCCAGCTGACCTGCGGGGCGTAGAAGGACGTCCCGTACAGCACCGTGCTCAGCCCGGTCAGCAGCCGCTGCACATCCGGCTGGGAACGCACCACCAACCGCATGAACTGGCTGCTGCTGCCCAGTTTGTTGCCGCATTCGCGCACCAGCACACCGTGCTGGGACAGCAGTTGGTCGCGGACCCAGCCGCCGTCCGTCCCGGCCGGCAGCTTGACGAAGACGAAGTTTCCCTGGGAGGGATAGACCGTCATCCCGGGCAGTCCGGCCAGCTGGGTGGTCATCTGCTGCCGGTCGCGGCTGAGCATGCGCAGGCTCTCCACGTACTCCTGCCGGTACCGCTTCAGCATGAAGACGATGACCTCGGCGAAGGAGTTGAGGTTCCACTTCGGCAGCCGGGAGCGGATCTGCACGGCGAGCGACGGGTTGGCCACCAGATAGCCGAAGCGCACCCCGTGCAGTCCGAAGTTCTTGCCGAGGCTGCGCAGCACGATCACGTTCGGGCGCAGGATGGCCTCGTCCACGACGCTCGGATACGCCTCGGCGTCCGCGAACTCCAGGAAGGACTCGTCGATCACGATCAGGTCGAGGTCGGCCAGGGCGTCCATGATGCCGATGAGGGCCTGGCGGGGCACCAGGCCGCCGTCGGGGTTGTTGGGATTGCAGATCACGGCGACCCGGGAGCCCCGGGAGCGTACGAAGTTGACGAAGGCGTTGGGGTCGAGTGCGAATCCGCTCATTTCCGGGAGCTGGAACATATCGACCCGTTTGCCGGTCTCCATCGGCTGGTCGGTCCAGCGGCCGAAGGTGGGGATCGGCACCGCCAGGCTTTCCTTCACCAGCAGATGGTCGATCCAGGTGATGAGCTCGGTCGAGCCGTTGCCCATCGCCATGGTCTGCGGCTGGAGCCCGAGCACATCGGCCAGTTCGGCGGTGATGGTCTCCGCGGAGCTCGGGTAGTAGGTGAGGATGTCCCGCAGCCTGACCGCCATCACGGCGAACATCGCGGGGGTGGGGAAGTACGGATTGCAGGGGATGCAGAAGTCCACGAGCTCCTGTCCGCCACCCGTGACCCCGGCGCGGTTGAGCGCGAAGAACGACGGGCTGTGGGCGGTGCCACGGAAAAGCCCCATGGCATCACCGGTATTGCCGACTGCGGCAACAGTCACGGCGGGACCTCCTCGGTCGCATGGGCCGCGTCGACGCACTGACACGGCCGTTGCGGCTCGTCCCTCGAGCCTGACGCATGATCTCTCGAAGCCGGGGTGGGCGAGGATTTTCGTGGGGGTTTGGAAAACTTCCGGGACACCTGCTCCGGTCTCGAATAGAATTCCGCCCCTTGCCCCTTGAGAATGCCGGTGCGGCCTTCAGACCGTATCCCCCGGCGGGCGTTCGCCAGCGGCCCCGGTGGTGCGGTGCTGTTCCGCTACCCAGACCGCCACCTGCGCACGCGAGGTGAAACCCAGCTTGCTCAAAATGTGCTCAATATGGCCCTCGGCCGTGCGCTGGGCGATGACCAGGGACGAGGCGATCTCCTTGTTGCTGAGCCCCTGCGCGACCAGCCGCGCGATTTCGGACTCCCGGGGCGTCAGCTGCGACGGCCGCCCGGCCGCTGCCGTCTCTCCGCTGGGCAGTTCGTCCTCCAGCGCGTACTCCAGCGCCTCGGCGTAGGACAGCCGGGCGCCCTGTTTGCACGCCGCGTTGAAGGCCGGTTTGCCCAGGGCCCGCCGCACCGCGGCCTCGCACTCCTCGTGGTAGTGGACGAGGTGCCCGTAGCCGGAGTGCGGGGCGCCGATGGCGTGCCAGAGGGTCCCCAGGGCGCCCAGCAGCCTGGCCGCCCGGGTGTGGTCCTGTTCGGTGGCCGCGATCCAGGCCAGCACCTCCAGGTTGACCCCGACGCCCAGCGGGTCGTCCAGCGAGCGGTTGAACGTGAGGCTCTCCTTCTCCAGGGCGGCCGCCCTGGCGGTGTCGCCCTGGCGCCAGACGTCCACGCCGAGCGCCATCATCGTGTAGGCCCGGTGCCAGCCCTCCCCGTACGCGTCGCACACCTCCAGCGACTCCTCGCCCAGGGCGATCGCGCGCGGTGAATCGCCGATGAAGGAGTGGGCGAGCGAGAGCCGGATGAGCGCCAGGGCCAGCCCCACCGGGTCGCCGGTCGCGCGATGGCGGACCACGGCCTCCTGGTAGAGCGCGATCGCGGACCGGGTCTCGCCCCGGTACATGGCGACCATGCCGGAGTAGAGCGCGACGTAGCCGAGCACCGGCTCCAGGCCCAGCCGGGTGCCGAGGGACCGGCTCTCCTCGAGCATGGCCGCGGCGGCGTCGACGTCGGACTGGATGACGGCCAGCCAGCTGTCGGTCCACAGGGCCCGCGCCCGTGCCCCGTCGGGTTCGGTGTACAGCGCGAGGGCCTGGTCCAGCCAGCGGCGGCCCTCGCCGAGGTAGTAGCTGGTGATCCAGTGGTAGAGCAGGTCGGCGGCCATGTCGAGGCCGCATGCGGTCTGTCCGGGCTCGGCCAGCCAGCTCTCCAGGGCGGTGCGCAGATTGGCGTGCTCCAGGTGAAGCCGGGTGAACCACTGCACCTGGGCCGGTCCGAAGAGCGCCGCCCGCGCGTCCGCGGCGAGTCCGCGGTAGTAGTCGCGGTGGCGCCGCAGCCGTACGGCGGCGTCCTCCCCGGAGGCGGCCAGCCGCTCACGGCCGTACTGGCGCAGCGTGTCCAGCATCCGGTAGCGCACCGCCGTCGGGTGCTCCTCCCTGAGCAGCACCGACTTGTCCACCAGCTCGGTCACCAGGTCCAGGATCTCCTCGCGGTCGATGCCCTCGCCCGAGCAGACCGCCTCGGCCGCCTCCAGGTCCAGGCTTCCGGCGAACACCGAGACCCGGTCCCACAGCAGCCGCTCCCGCTCGGTGCACAGCTCATAGCTCCAGTCGATCAGCGCCCGCAGCGTCTGGTGGCGGGCGAGGACCGTCCGGGAGCCGGTGGTGAGCAGCCGGAACCGGTCGTCGAGCCGGTCCAGCAGCTGCTGGACGGACAGGGCGCGCAGCCGTACGACCGCGAGCTCGATCCCCAGCGGGATGCCGTCGAGCCGGCGGCAGATCAGCTCCACCCCGTCCCGGTTGTCCTCGCTGAGCTCGAACCCGGGGACGATGGCCGCGGCCCGCTCGACGAACAGCCGTACCGCGTCCCACCGGGCGAGCGTCGCGAGCGACGGCCGCGGCCCCTCGGGGTCCGGCAGTCCCAGGGTGGGCACGGGGAGGCTCTGCTCACCGGCGGTGCCCAGCGCCTGACGGCTGGTGGCCAGCAGCCGCAGCCGGGGGGCCGCGCGCAGCAGCCGGTCGGCGAGCCGGGCGCAGTCCTCCAGGAGGTGTTCGCAGTTGTCGAGGACGATCAGGGCCTGCCGGTCCCGCAGATGGTCGACGAGGATGTCCATCGCCGGGCGGGAGGAGTGGTCGCGTATCTCCAGCGCCTCGGTGACGCCCTGGGCGAGCAGCGTGGGGTTGTCCAGCTCGGCGAGTTCGGCCAGCCAGACCCCGTCGGGGAAGGCCCGGCGGGCCTCGTCCGCGACCCGCAGCGCCAGCCGGGTCTTCCCGACCCCGCCGACCCCGGTCAGGGTGACCAGGCGGGACGCGGACAGCATCCGCCTGACCTCGGCCGCCTCGTGCCGACGTCCCACGAAACTCGTCACCTCGGCCGGCAGCCTGACTGTCTGCCGCCCGGTCGGGGTGCCTGTCGCCACCGCACCCATCGATGCCTCGCACCGGCCCCGGGTGGGCGGGACCTGTGCCCGCACGGACCCGGAGCCCTGTTTCCAGGCTATGCCCGGGCCAGGGGCCGCCGCACCCACCCCGGGCGGGCGCGGGCAGGGTGCGCCGAGGGTGAGCTGTGGCCGACCGACCGTGACCGCCCCGGCGGGGGAGGGGAGCGGAACGGGTACCGATGCGGGGATATCTCCCCTCGCCGCGTCCGGCCGCGCCGACCCACGATGGTGGCCTCGGTGAGTTCCGCCGCTCCCTCTGGCGGAAGATCGAAGGTTCGGACCATGTGCCTCCATCAACCCCCATGTCCTCCCGCCGACGCACCGGACCACGATTCGGCGCGTCCGGTGGCCTCCCACCTCGAGCAGGGATGGAGCCTGCTGTGCAACGGAGTGGTGATCTTCGCGGACACGGGTGAGATCCTTCCCGACGGGCGCGCCATCCCCGCCCCCCGGACCAGCCCCGACCCGTCAGCATGAACGCCGCTGCCCCCACCCTCACCCACGGCTCCACGATGAGCACCGAGCGCCGCCCCGACACAGCGCCCCCCGCCACCAGCGGCGGGACGTCCTGGCTGCTCCCCTCCGAGCCGTCCTCGGTGCCGACGGCCCGGCGGCTGACGCTCGCCCAGCTGTCGGCGTGGACACTGCACGACTTCGCCGACGACGCCGAACTGCTCGTCAGCGAGCTGGTCACCAATGCCCTGCGGCACGCGGGCGGACCGATCCGCCTGACGCTCTCCCTGTGCTCCGTCGACCGCGCCTTCCGCTGCGAGGTGGCGGACGAGGACCCCGGCCGGCCCCGGGTGCGCCGGGCGTGCGGCGATGACGAGGGCGGGCGCGGGCTCCACCTGCTGGACCTGCTCTCCCGCTGCTGGGGATCCACCTGCACGGCGGCGGGCAAGGTCGTCTGGTTCGAGCTCCACCCGCCTGCCATCGCCCTGGAAGCCGCCCTGGAAGGGGCCCCCGAGACCCCGTGATCGTGAGCCGACGAAGGGAGATGCCATAGACGACTTCACGCCTCGTACCCACACAGTGATACCGAACGGCCCGGGGACGGAATGGTGAACGCCCTCACCACGCCTTCCGTCTCCGGGCTTCGCTGATCGCGCTCCGGGCCCGACTGATCGGGATCCGGACTTCACCGATCGGGCTGCGGGCGGGACGGCCGATCGGGATTGCATGACGGCTGATCGGGATTGATCGTCGTCATTGCGCTCGTGTAATCTGCTGATCGCGGCAGCAGCACACTTTTCCGAAATTCTTCGCATTTTGTGGCTCGAGGAGGCTGCGTGGTGGACCGGAAAATGGATTCCGGTTTACCCGGCGCGCTGGTCGGACGCGCCGCCGAACTCGCCGCGCTGACCGCCCACGCGGAGGCCGCCCACAGCGGCCGTTCCGGTCTGGTGGTCCTGTCCGGTCCGGCCGGAATCGGCAAGACCAGCCTGCTGCGCGCCTTCCTCGACGGCGACGCCTGCCGGAAGATGACCGTGCTGCACGGCGCCTGCGGTGAAGTGGTGGCCGGCGCCGGATACGGCGGGGTGCGCGCCCTCTTCGGAAGCCTCGGGCTCTCGGCCGAGGACGCCCAGGACTCCCCGCTGCTGCGCGGCAGCGCCCGCCGCGCCCTCCCCGCGCTCAGCCCCCGCCCCGGCGAGGAGGGGCCGTCCACGGCCGCCACCGTCTACCCGGTGCTGCACGGCCTGTACTGGCTCGCCGCCAACCTGATGACCCAGGGCCCGCTCGTGCTCGTCCTGGACGATGTGCACTGGTGCGACGAGCGCTCCCTGCGCTGGATCGACTTCCTGCTGCGCCGGGCCGACCAGCTGCCGCTGCTGGTGGTGCTCGCCCAGCGCAGCGAGGAGGAACCGGTCGCCCCCGCGGCCCTGGCGGACATCCTCGCCCAGCCGCGCTCCGCGGTGATCCGCCTCGACCCGCTGACCGACGCCGAAGTGGCCGAAATGGCGCACCAGGTCTTCGCCGCCCCCGTCGCGCCCTCCTTCGCCGAGCGCGCCGCCGCCGTCTGCGGCGGCAACCCGCTGACGGTCGCCCGGCTGCTGCGCGAGCTGCGGGCCAAGGGCGTGGCGCCCGACGAGAGCGGCATCCGCGAGATCGCCGAGGTCGGGAGTTACGTGGTCGCCCTGTCCGTGCGCGCCCTCTTCGACGCCCAGCCCGGCTGGGTCCGGGACGTGGCCACCGCCATCGCGGTGCTCGGCCAGGAGGACGCGGAGCACATCGGCGCGCTGGCCGGAGTGCCCGCCGCCCGCGTCGCGGAGGCCGTGGAGCAGCTGCGCGAGGCCGATGTGATGGCGCCGGACCGGGCGGACCTGACCCATGACGTGGTGCGCTCCGCGGTGCTGGAGGCCGCCGGGGAGGAGCGGCTGGCCGAGCTGCGCGCCAGGGCCGCCCTGCTGCTGAGCGACGCCGGACGGCCCGCCGAGGAGGTCGCCAACCAGGTGCTGCTGGTGCCCGGCACCCCCCAGCCGTGGATGGGCTGGGTGCTCCGGGAGGCCGCCGCCCAGGCCGAGCACCGCGGCGCCCCGGAGGCCGCCGCCCGCTATCTCTACCGGGTCCTGGAGGCGGAGCCGGACAGCCTGTCGGCCCATGTCCCGCTCGCCAAGGCGCTCGCGGAGATCAACCCCGCCGAGGCCATCCGCCTGCTGAAGCGGGCGCTCACGCTGGCCACCGACATCCGCACCAAGGCGCCCATCGCCGTGCAGTTCGGCCTCACCTGCCTCACCGTCCAGCAGTCACCGGCCGCCGTACGGGTGCTCAGCGAGGTGCTCGACGAGCTCGAGGCCGAGCTGGGGCCGGACCCCGATCCCCGCGACCGCGAGCTGCGCACCCTCGTCCAATCGACGCTGCTGATCAGCGGATCCGATGAGAAGGCCACGATCCACACGGTCCGGGAGCGCTTCGCGCGCATCCCCGAACCCGCCGGGGACACCCCCGCCCAGCGCCAGATGCTCGCCATGATGACGGTCCTGTCGGCGATGGAGGGCCGCTCGGTGCGGCGGGCGGTGGGGCAGGCCCGCCGCGCGCTGAGCTCCGCGGACCGGCTCGACAACTGGTCGCTGCTCTTCTCCGCGTTCACCCTCGGCCTGGCCGACGAGATCGAGGAGGCGATGGAGGCCCTGGAGCACGCGCTGCGCCACGGCCAGGACAACGCCGCGGTGTGGTCGTACGTGATCACCCTCTCCTACCGCGCCCTGCTGCTGCACGGCGTCGGCGCGATCCCCGACGCCCTCGCCGACGCCCAGACCGCCGTCGAGATCATCGGCGAGGAGCGGTGGAGCGCCAATGTGACCGTGCCGCAGACCGCGCTCGCGACGATCCTGATCGACCGGGGCGAACCGGAGCGGGCCGAGGAGCTGCTGGCCGCCGTCACCCGGCCGAACCTGGACGGGTTCGTCATGGAGTACCACTCGTATCTCATGGCCCGCGCCCGGGCCCGCTGGGCGCTCGGCGACAGCGCCACCGCGCTGCGGCTGCTGCTCGACTGCGGCGCCTCCCTGGAGGAGTCCGGCTTCGCCAATCCGGTGTTCCTGCCCTGGTGGACCGAGGCGGCCTGTCTGCTCGCGGCGGAGAAGCGGGCGGACGAGGCGCGGGACCTGGTCGAGCACGGCGCCGAGCTGGCTCGCCGCTGGAGCACCCCGCGCGCCTTCGGACTCGCCGCCCTCGCCCGCGGGGTGACCACCCCCGGCGAGGAGGGCATCGCCCGACTCACGGAGGCGGTCGAGCACTTCTCCGGGTCGCCCGCCCGCGCCGAGCACGCCCGGGCCGAGTTCCTGCTCGGCGGGGCGCTGCTGGACGCGGGGCGGCCGCGCGAGGCCCGGGAGCGGCTGCGCTCGGCCGTCGACCTCGCGCAGGGCTGCGGCGCGCTCGCGCTCGCGAAGGACGCCCGCAACCGGCTGGTCGCGGCGGGCGGCCGGATGCGCGAGATCACCGCCTCACCGGTCGACCTGCTCACCGGCACCGAGCGCAAGGTGGCCCAGATGGCCTCGCGCGGGGCGGGCAACCGCGAGATCGCCGAGGCGCTGTTCGTCACCGTACGCACCGTGGAGACCCATCTCACCAGCGTCTACCGGAAGCTGAGCGTCAGTCAGCGCGGGGAGCTGGCCTCGGTGCTGAACACCCCGCGCCTTCCCGACCCACAGGCCCCCGCGTGGGTCTTCGCCTCGCGCGGCCGTCGCTGACGCGCGCAGGGCGGTTCGGTGACAGGTCCACGCCCCATCCCAGGCATATAGTCACACCATGCAGCTCAACGGGCTCCCGTTCCCCGGCCGTGAACGAGAGCAGGCCATGCTTGCCCAGACCGTCGCCGATCTCGGCCGGGGCCGATCCTCGGTGGTGACACTGATCGGCAAGCCCGGTTACGGACAGAGCCGCCTGTTGAACCTCGCCGCCCGGCTGGCCGAGGACCAGGGCTTCCGCGTGCTGCGCGCCAAGGCGACCCCCGGCGAGCGCGATGTGCGCTACGGCGTGGTGGGACAGCTGCTGGCCCCGATGGACGGACTCACCGACGGCTCGATGAGGGCCCTGACCGGACGGGGGCCCGAGAGCCGCTTACCGGGCCTGACCGAGTTGCTGCGGACCGCCCGGGAGCGGCCCACACTGCTGGTGGTCGACGATGTGGAATGGCTGGATCCGGCCTCGCTGCGCTGGTTCGGGGCGCTCATACGGCGGCTGCCCGACGCCCTGATCGTCCTCCTGGTGGGCGGCACCGGCCGGCTCCGCCCCGGCGCGTGCCCCCTGTCCACCGCGCCGCAGCAGGTGATCACCCTCGAATTCGAACTGGCCCCGCTCGCCCCGCGCGACGTGGCCGCCACGGTCGCGCTGATCTGCGGCCGCCCCGGCGACAACGCCTTCATCTCCGCGGCCCTGGAGGCGAGCGCGGGCAACCCCGAGGTGCTGTCCGAGGCACTGCGCCGCTTCACCAAACACGGCTACGCGCCGGTGGCCGGGCGGGTGCCGGAACTGTCCACCATCACCGAGGCCGTGGGCGGTGAACACGCCGTCCGCGTGCTGGGAGCGCTGTCCGACACGGCCGTCGCGCTCGTCCGCGCGCTCGCCGTCTGCGGCGATCTGCTGGACGTTTCCCTGCTGTACGCGCTCGCCGGCCCCCGCGCCGCGAGCGAGCCCGGACTGCCCGAGGTCCTCCAGGAGAGCGGGCTCGCCATCGCCTCCGGGACCGGGCTCCGGCTGAGCCGGCCCGAGGCGCGGAGCTGGATCCTCGCCGAGATGCCCGGCGAGGAGCGGGCCGAGCTGCACGCCCGGGCGGCCGAGTTGGCCTACCGGGCGGCCGTGGCCGACGAGGACATCGCCCGGCTGCTGCTCGCCGCCCGCCCGGTCGACGAGCCCTGGGTGATCCCCGTGCTGCGCCGCACCTGCGCCGCCGCACTGCGCGCGGGCCGGACCGCCCAGGCGATCGCCTGTCTGTCCCGGGCGCTGGAGGAGCCGCTGGACCCGGCGCCGCGCGCGCGGCTGGGCCTCGAACTCGCCGCCATTGAAGTGCTGGCCGCCCCCGAGGCCGCGGGCCGCCGGCTGGCGGAGATCATACGCACCGGCGACGGCGGGCCCGGCCGGATCCGGGTGCGCGCCGCCGACCTCGGACTCTCCCGCGGCGACGACAAGGCGCTGCGCCGCGCGATCGTCGAGGTGCTGCCCTCGACCGACGGCGAGGAACGGGGGGCACTGGCCGGGCTGTTCTGGCTCACCGAGTCCGACGGGCAGGACGACACCGATCTGGTCCCGGACGGGATCCCACCGCTGCCCGACGACCCCACCTGCCCGGTGCAGGCCGCGGCGCGCGCCTGGCGGCTGGCCCTGCGCGGGGCGGACCTGCCCACCGCCCGGGCGCTGGCCCATCGGGTCTTCACCCTGGACGGCGGCGCGGGCGCCCTGATCCTGCCCCGGCTCACCGCCGCCCGGACCCTGCTGCTGACCGACGACCTGGACGAGGCCGAGGTCCGGCTGGACGTGCTCCACACCGACCTGCGCCGGCGGCACGCCCGCGCGGCCGCGGCCCAGGCCCTGGCCGTCCGCGGCGAGCTGAACCTGCGGCGCGGCCGTCTCGACATGGCCGAACGGGACGTGGCCGCCGCCGAGCGGTCACTGCCCCGCTCCCTCTGGCACCGCTACACCGTCCCGTATCTGCTGGCCGTCCGGATCCTCATCGCCCTGGAGAACGGCGACCTCGGCCAGGCCGGTGTGCTCGCGGCCGCCTCCGCCCCCGCCGAGTCGCGCGAGGGCGCCTCCTGGGGCTATCTGCTCTTCGCCAGGGCGCTGGTGGCCGTCAAGGACGACCGGCTGCCCGAGGCGGTGGAGCTGTTCCGGGCCACCGGCAGATGGCAGCTGGGCCGCGGGCGGATCAACCCCGCCCTGATGCCCTGGCGTTCGATGGCCGCCCGGGTCCACGACGCCCTCGGCGACCACGAGGAGGCACGGCGGCTCGCCGACGAGGAGCTCGCGCTGGCCCGGTTGTGGGGCGCCCCCAACACGCTCGGCTGGGCCCAGCTGGGCGCCGGACGGGTGGCCCACGAGGGGCGGGTCGAGCGGCTCCGCGAGGCGGTGGCCACCCTGCGCTCCACCCCGGCCCGGCTCGCCTACGCGGGGGCCCTGCTGGAGCTGGCCACGGCCGAACTCGACACCGGGAACCCGCGCGCCGCGGCCCCCCTGGTGGCCGAGCTGTTCACCTTCGTCATCGCCCACCGGCCCTCCAGCAAGCTGGTCGCGAAGGTGCGCGAGCTGTCCGAGCGGACGGGGCCCTCCGCCGTCCGCGGACGCGTCCCGCATCCGGCGTGGGCGACGCTGACCGAACCCGAGCAGCGCACCGCCGCCCTCGTCGGACTCGGCCATGGCAACCGGGAGATAGCCGAGACCCTCTCCGTTAGCAGACGCACCGTGGAGCTGAGGCTCAGCGGTGCGTACCGAAAGCTGGGGATCGGCGGTCGCGCGGAGCTGATCGCGTTGCTGCGGGCGGCACAGGGAGGCGGAATCGATGTTGCTTGAACGGGAGGCCGAGCTGGCGCAGGTCGCGGAGGCCCTGCGGGCCGCGGCGGCGGGCGACTCGTCACTGCTGTTGCTCACCGGCCCCCTGGGCACCGGCCGGACCGCGCTGCTGCACCAGCTGCCGATGCTCGCTGACGGCGAGAGGATCAGGGTCCTGCGCGCCAACGCCGCGCCGATGGAGCAGGACTTCGACTTCGGCGTGGTCCGCCAGCTCTTCGACAGCCTGCTCACCGGCGCCCCGGAAGAGCTCCGCGGGCACCGCATCGAGTCGGAGGTCGACCTCTGCCGGACGGTCTTCTCCGACGACGCCCCGCCGCTCGGCGAGGACGGGGCCGTCACCATCCCCGAGGAGGCGCTGTACGGCCTGCGCTCGGTGCTGGCCGTCGCCGGCGCCGAACGCCCGCTGCTCATCCTCGTGGACGATCTGCAGTGGGTCGACACCCCCTCGCTGCGCTGGCTCGCCTTCCTCGTCAAGCGGCTGCACGGGCTGCGCGCCGTGGTCGTCTGCGCGCTGCGGGACGGCTACCGGCGCCCCGGGGACCCACTGCTGCGGGAGATCGTCGAGGCGGCGCGCCGGGTGCTGCGCCCCGCGCCGCTGTCGCTGGGCGCCACCAAGGAAGTGATCCTCGAGCAGTTCGGCGTGCCGGGGGACGAGGAGTTCGCCCGCGCCTGTCACGAGAGCTCCGGGGGCAACCCGCTGTTCCTGAAGTCGGTGCTGGCGGACCTGGCCATGCGCGGCCACCGCCCCACCGCCGAGCAGGCCGAGACGGCCCGCACCCTGCGCCCCGCCCTGCTGCGCGAGCGGCTGGCCAGCTCCCTGCGGGCCCAGCCCCGGCCTCCGCGCGACCTGGCAGCCGCCATCGCGGTCCTCGGCGACCAGGCCGAACCGGACCTGCTGGGCCGGCTGGCCGGGCTGGACCCGATCGGCTTCCTGGCCGCGCTGCGCGACCTCCACCAGCTGGGGCTGCTCGCCGCCGAGCAGGAGCCGCGCTTCCTCCACCGGGTGGTGCAGGACGCCGTCGAGTCCTCGATGACCGTGGCCGAACGGGAGCGGCTGCACGACGCCGCGGCGGCCCTGATGTACCACAACGGACGCCCCGCCGAGCTCGTCGCCGCCCAGCTCATGGCCGTCACCAGCTCCGACCACCCCTGGGCGGTGGAGGTGCTGCGGGCCGCGGCGGACACCGCGCTGCGCCGCGGCGCGCCCCGCACCGCCGCCCGCTATCTGCGCCGCGCCCTCCTCGACGGCTCGCTGACCGGGGAGGGCCGGGCCCGGCTGCTGATCGATCTGGCCACCGCGGAGCGCGGCTTCGACCCGGCCGCCTGTGAACGCCACATCTCCCAGGCGATCCCCCTGCTGACCACGGCAAGGCTCCGGGCCGCCGCGGCCCTGCGGATCTCGCCCACCATCGTGGGCCTGGGGCCCCCGTCGGTCATCGATCTGCTGCACCAGGTCGCCGAGGACCTGGGGCCCGCGGCCTCGCTGGAGGGCACGGCCCGCGATGTGGCGCTGCGGCTCGAGGCGCGGCTGCGGCACGCCGGACACGAGGACCCGGCGGAGCTGGCCGCGGCGGTCGAGCGGCTGTCCGCGCTGGGGGAGGAGCCGCCACTTCTCACCTCCGCCGAGCGTGAGCTGACGGCGGTGCTGCTCAACGCGGCGGTGCTCACCGCCCGATGGCCCGCGGCCGAGGTCGCCCGGCTGGCCAACCGCATCCTGGAGCGCGAACCGGCCACTTCCGACCAGGTCCACACCCCGCTGCCGCTGGTGGTGATCGGGCTGGTGGCCGCCGATTCGGTACGGGGGATCAGCTCCTGGCTGGCGATGGAGCAGCAGACGCGGCGGCAGGGCGGCACGGTCGTGGACGCGCTCGTCAACGTTCAGCAGGCCATGGTGCTCAGCGCCCGCGGCCGCGTCGCCCAGGCACGTGAGTACGGTGAGCGCGCGGTGCGGCTGGCCGAGGTGCACTGGCAGGAGGCCGGGGTCGTCTCCACCCTCGCCCTCACCCGCGTCGCCCTGGACCTCCAGGACTCCGCGCTGATCGAGCGGATTCTGGACGGTCCCGGGCGGCGCCGCTCCTCGAGCCTGGCCCTGACCACGGCGCTGCAGTTCGTCAAGGCGGCGCAGGACGCCGAGCAGGGCCGCTGGACCAGCGCCCTGGAAACCCTCCTGGCCAGCGGCCGGCAGTTGGAGGCGTCGGGCTGGCGCAATCCCGTGCTCTTCTCCTGGCGGCCCTGGGCTGCCGACCTCCACCGGCGGGTCGGTGACCCCTGCGCGGCCAGGGCGCTGGCCGACGAGGAGCTGCTGCGGGCGACGGAATGGGGCGCCCCGGTGGCACTCGGCCGCGCGCTGCGGGTGAAGGCCCGGTTGAGCGACGGTGACCAGGGGGTGCGGCTGCTGCGCGAATCGGTCGATGTGCTGCGTGCCTCGGCCAATGAACTGGAACTCGCCCGCACGCTCCTGCTGCTGGGCAAGCGGCTGAGGCCGGGAGGCGGCGAGGCGGCGGCGGTCCTCCGGGAGGCCGCGGCCCTGGCCTCGGCGTGCGGGGTGCCACGGCTGGTCGAGCGGATCCGCGCGGCGGACGGCAGCGGTGCGGCGGCCGCCCCGCCGGAGGCGACCCTGACCCGTACCGAACGCACCGTGACCTCCCTCGTCGGACGCGGCCTGACCAACCAGGAGGTCGCGGCCGAGCTGGGGGTGAGCTCCCGCGCCATCGAGAAGCATCTGACGAGTTCCTATCGCAAGCTGGGCGTCTCCGGGCGGCGCGAGCTCATCGAGCTGCTGCCTCGCATGCATTCGTGAACGGCGCGTTAACGGCGATAATTGGACGCTGTTTGACGAGGATTCGTGAACCGACCGTACCGGCCCACCGAAGGGGTGGGGTGCGGACCGAACCTTCGGGGCACCCCACCACGGGATTGGGCGGCGACACCCCTGTTGACGTTGACTTCCGTACCCGTAGATCCCTAGTCTCAATTCTGAAATGAACATTTGGAATTGAATATTGATATTCGATTCCGAATACTGAGAATTAGGAAGGGATGGCAGTCCCTTGGCATTGCCTTTACTAGCGGATTCGGCTCGGCCAACCCCCCACGAGCTTGGACACGAGCAGACCGAGTACACGGATCTATTGCGCCAGTTCGATCAGCCAGGGGCGTGTGTCGTCTGTCTCGACCCGTCGCTCATCGTCCAGCAGGCGAACCGGGAATTCTTCCGGCAGTTCGACGACGCCTCCTCGGACGTGTGCGGCCGCGACTTCCTCGACCTTGTCCACCCCAGCGTCCGACAGGCGCTGAAGCGGCAGTTCACCCGGCTCCTCGACGGCTCCCGCCACCGGTTCACCACCCATGTGGTGGCCATCGGGGCCGAGGGGGCCGCCTTCACCAGCGGGCTCACCGCCGTGGCGGTGCGCGAGGGCACCGCCCATGTGGCCTCGATCCTCGTGGTGATGCGTCCCACGGCGGGTGGCGAGGAGGTGGACATGGTCACCAACCGTAAGAAGCTCCTCACCGAGACCGAGGCGCGCATCCTGGAGGGCATCGCCGCCGGGCTCTCCACCATCCCCCTGGCCTCCCGGCTCTACCTCAGCCGGCAGGGTGTCGAGTACCACGTGACTCGGCTGCTGCGGAAGCTGCGGGTGCCCAACCGCGCGGCCCTCGTCTCCCGCGCCTACTCCATCGGCGTACTCAACGTCGGTTGCTGGCCGCCAAAGGTCGTCGACGACTTCGTCAAATGACCCGCGTGCCGCGGAGGTCCACGAACGCGCCACGGCCGGCCCGGATTCGATCCGGGCCGGCCGTGGCGCGTCGCCGTTTCAGAGCCTGTGTCATATCCCCGGTCGGATCAGCGTGCGGCGTCTGGGGCGTGCGATCGCAAGGCGCCGGAGCGCCCTCGTGGCGGAGCCACTTGGGCGTTTCGGCAACGCGGCGAGCGTGCGTGCCAGGCGTCGCACGCCCGGCCGGGGATATGACACAGGCTCTCAGGACGGGGCCGGGCCCCGGGACAGCCGCAGCAGACGGAAGGCGGTGAGTGCCACATGGAGCTGGGTGCGCTGCTCACCCGACTCCAGATCGCAGCCCAGCACCCGCTCCACCGAGTGCAGCCGCTGGTAGAACGCCTGCCGGGACAGATTCGCGCGCTTGGCGGCCACCGTCTTGTTGCCCGCCGCGTCCAGGAAGGTGTGCAGCACCGGCAGCAGATCGGTGCCGTGCCGCTCGTCGTAGTCCACCAGCCGCCCCAACTGCCGCTCCACGAACTCCTGGAGCCGCACATCGCCGCGCAGCGCGTACAGCAACTGCCGCAGCCCGATATCGGACAGCTCGTGGAACGCCTTGTCCGGCGTCCCCGGAACGGCGGCGTCCGCGACCCGTGCCGCCTGCTGGAACGACCGGGCGGTCTGCGACAGCTCCGACACCTCGGAGCCGACGCTGATCACGGCGTCCGGCCGGGACTCCCGCACCGAGCGGCTCAGCCGCTCCACCAGCGGCCGCCACGGCGTGGCGGCGGGCAGGGCCAGCAGCACCCCTATGTGGTCACCGGGCACCGCGCCGACCAGCACGGCGGCCCCGGCCGCCCCCAGCTCGTCCGTCAGCCGGTCCTCCAGCTCGGTCGTCTCCCCGGCGCCGGGGCCGGGGCTGACCAGTACCACCAGCAGCCGGCGGCCCGCGACCGGCACGCCCAGCGCCTCGGCCCTGGCCCGGGCCTCGCCCCTGGACCGGCAGCGCTGCTCCACCAGGTCCAGCAGCAGCGTGCGCTGGGCCCGCCGCTCCCAGCGGGTGTGATGGGTGAGCCGGGCGATGGTCAGGGCCGTGGCGGTGCGCTCCAGGACCATCGCGTCCTCGGGGCCGACCGCCGGGTCCCCGGTCCCGTCCGGGAGCATCAGCAGCCGCCCCCACCGCTCGCCCCGGTACTCCACCGCGGTCACCAGCCAGTCCTCCGGGCCGCTCAGCCCGGTCCGGTCGGGCGAGCGGGTGGCGCGCGAGCGCCGCTCCCAGCCGGTCAGCGCCCCCTCCACCCCGCGCCCCGGGGAACCGCAGATGACGGCCTGGTGCACCAGGTTCTCCAGCACCACGGGGTGCCCGCTCATCTCGGCCGCCATGTCCACCACCTCCTCGGGCCCGGCGCCGCGCAGGGTCAGCGCGGTGAAGGTGTCATGGACGTCCTGGGCCCGGCGCAGGCTCTCCACCTGACTGCCGACGATCAGGGAGTGGAGCACCTGGGTGACCTCCACGAAGTTCACCGTCCGCGAGAGCAGGACGAGCGGGAAGTCCCGCGCCAGACAGGCCCGTACCAGCTCCGAGGGCGGCCGGTGGTAGCGCCGCACCAGCTCGATGACCAGTCCGGCGGCGCCGACGTCCGCGAGCTCGTCGACATACCGGCGGACCAGCGCCGGGTCCTCGGGCAGCGGCATCCCGGTGGTCAGCACCAGCTCCCCGCCCTTGAGGAAGGACGCCGGGTCGAGCAGCTCGGTGATGTGGACCCAGCGGACCGGCCGGGACAGCTGCCCATGGCCGGAGACCACCTCCGGCGCCCCGGCGGCCAGCACCGGAAGCCGCAGCACCTCGGCGAGGCTGAGCGGCGGACGCCCCGGGATCCGCGGGGGCTCGGCGGGCCGGGTCGGCGGCCGTCCGGCAGCGTCGTACGCGGTGCCACCGGAGCCGTTCATGCCGCTCACTCTGACAAGCCCGCACGCCGAGCGCAACCACGATCCCGGTCGGCCTCTTGACAGGGCCCGTCCCCGGGGTCGTTGACAGATCGTCCATAGCGATCACCACCCAGCGACACAGTGATCATTGTCCCGACCGGGTCCGCCCCCTCACCCTCGAAGTGTCCGAGAGCATCGCCGACCCGTGGGTGTGGGAGAGAACATGACCAATCTGTCGCCGCAGCTCCGTCAAGCCACTCCGGTGGTCGCCGTCCGCGGAGAGGGCGCCTACGTCGACGGCGAGGACGGGCGGCGATACCTCGACTTCACCGCGGGCATCGGCGTCACCAGCACCGGGCACTGCCATCCGCGGGTCGTCGCCGCCGCCCAGGAGCAGGTGGGCACGCTCATCCACGGTCAGTACACGACCGTGATGCACCCGCCGCTGCGGCGACTGGTCGAGAAGCTGGGCGAGGTGCTCCCCACGGGCCTCGACAGTCTGTTCTTCACCAACTCCGGCAGCGAGGCCGTGGAGTCGGCCCTGCGCCTGGCCCGCCAGGCCACCGGCCGGCCCAACGTCCTGGTCTGCCACGGCGGATTCCACGGGCGCACCGTGGCCGCCGCCTCCATGACGACCTCCGGAACCCGCTTCCGCTCCGGTTTCTCGCCCCTGATGAGCGGCGTCGTGGTGACCCCGTTCCCCACGGCCTACCGGTACGGCTGGGACGAGGAGACCGCGACCCGGTTCGCCCTGCGGGAGCTGGACTACGTCCTGCAGACCATCTCCCCGCC
Source organism: Streptomyces yongxingensis (assembly GCF_055597465.1). Taxonomy (NCBI): domain Bacteria; kingdom Bacillati; phylum Actinomycetota; class Actinomycetes; order Kitasatosporales; family Streptomycetaceae; genus Streptomyces; species Streptomyces yongxingensis. Next base: position 1,316,282 of record NZ_CM145717.1, on the reverse strand, counting down.
CGACGACACCGCCGCGATCATCGTCGAACCGGTGCTCGGCGAGGGCGGCTATGTGCCCGCCACCGAGGGCTTCCTGCAGGGCCTGCGGGAGCGGGCGGACCGCCATGGCTTCCTGCTGATCCTGGACGAGGTGCAGACCGGGGTGGGCCGCACCGGACGGTTCTGGGGCCATGACCACTTCGGCGTCCGCCCCGACATCCTGGTCACCGCCAAGGGGCTGGCCAGCGGCTTCCCGCTGTCCGGCATCGCCGCCTCCGAGGAGCTGATGAGCAAGGCATGGCCCGGCTCCCAGGGCGGCACCTACGGCGCCAACGCCGTGGCCTGCGCGGCGGCCGTCGCCACCCTCGACGTGGTCCGCGAGGAGAACCTCGTGGCCAACGCCGAGGCCATGGGGGCGCGGCTGCGCAGCGGTCTGGAGGACGTGGCCGCCAAGACCCCCGCCATCGGCGATGTGCGCGGCCTCGGCCTCATGCTGGCCAGCGAGTTCGTCACCGCCGACGGCGAGCCGGACCCGGCGACCGCGGCCCGGGTGCAGCGCGCCGCCGTGGACGAAGGGCTGTTGCTGCTCCTGTGCGGCGCCTGGAACCATGTGGTCCGGATGATCCCCGCCCTCGTCGTCGACGAAGCGGCGATCGACGAGGGTCTGCGCGCCTGGTCCGCCGCCGTCAGCGCCGGAACGGCGGAATCCTGACGCGCACCGCACATCACCCACGGGAGCCCGATCCGCCCGCCGGTCCGAACCCCTCGGACCGGCGGCGGTCCGATAGGAGATTGCCCCTATGTCCACCCCCTCGTACCCCTCGGCCGCGGAGGTCCTCGCCGCGGTGCCCAAGCAGCTCTACATCGCCGGGTCGTGGTCCGACGCGGCGGGCGGCCAGACCATGTCGGTCGACGACCCGGCCACCGGTGAGGTGCTGTGCGACGTCGCCGACGCCGCCCCCGCCGACGGGCAGCGCGCCCTGGCCGCGGCCGAGGAGGCCCAGGAGAAGTGGGCGGCCACCGCGCCCCGCGCGCGCAGCGAGATCCTGCGCCGCGCCTATGAGCTGATCATGGAGCGGGCCGACGCGCTCGCCGCGCTGATGACGGCCGAGATGGGCAAACCGCTGGCCGAGGCGCGCGGAGAGGCGGCCTACGCCGCGGAGTTCTTCCGCTGGTTCTCCGAGGAGGCCGTGCGCGTCGAGGGCGGGTTCTCCACGCTGCCGGACGGCAAGAACCGCATGCTGCTGATGCGCCGCCCGGTCGGCCCCTGTCTGCTCATCACGCCGTGGAACTTCCCGCTGGCCATGGGCACCCGCAAGATCGGCCCGGCGATCGCCGCGGGCTGCACCATGGTGCTCAAGCCCGCCCCGCAGACCCCGCTGTCCAGCCTGGCGCTCGCCGGGATCCTGGCGGAGGCGGGACTTCCGGCCGGGGTGCTCAACGTGGTCACCACCTCCCGCGCGGGTGAGGTCGTGGAGCCGCTGCTGACCGGCGGGCACGTCCGCAAGCTCTCCTTCACCGGCTCCACCCAGGTCGGCCGCACCCTGCTCGCCCAGAGCGCGCCCGCGGTGGTCCGCACCTCCATGGAACTCGGCGGCAACGCCCCCTTCATCGTCTTCGAGGACGCCGACCTCGACGTCGCGGTCGAGGGCGCCATGACCGCCAAGATGCGCAACATGGGCGAGGCGTGCACGGCGGCCAACCGCTTCTTCGTCCACTCCTCCGTGGCGGCCGAGTTCGCCGACCGGCTGGCCCGCCGCATGGGCGCGCTGGAGGTCGGCCCCGGCAGCCGCCCCGGTGTCCAGGTCGGGCCGCTCATCGACCGGGCCGGCCGTACCAAGGTCGAGGAACTGGTCGCGGACGCCGTGGCCCGCGGCGCCGAGGTCCTGGTCGGCGGCAGCACCCCCGAGGGCCCCGGCTGCTTCTACCCGCCCACCGTGCTCACCGGTGTCTCCCCGGCCAGCCGGCTGATGGAGACCGAGATCTTCGGACCGGTCGCGGCCGTCCTCACCTTCGACGACGAGGACGAGGTCGTCGCCACCGCCAACAGCACCGAATGGGGCCTGGTGGGCTATCTGTTCACCCGGGACCTCAACCGCTCGCTGCGGGTGAGCGAGCGGCTCGAGGTCGGCATGGTCGGCCTCAACACCGGACTGGTCTCCAACCCCGCGGCCCCCTTCGGCGGCGTCAAACAGTCCGGGCTCGGACGCGAGGGCGGCCGCGTCGGCATCGACGAGTTCCTGGAGTACAAGTACGTCGCGGTGCCGGTCTGACCGCCGCCACACCGCCCGGGCGCCCGCCGGAACCGCCGGGGGCGCCCGGGCGTTGCCCTCATGACGCGTTGCCTCCGGATACACGCGGTGAGGAGCGGACATGGGCGAGTTGGTGCCCGGCGGGAACCAGGCGCTGCCCGACGGCGCGCTGACCATCCGGGTGCCGGGCCCGTTCGACCTGTCCGCGCTGATCACCGGCGAGGACGGAAAGGTCGCGGGCGACGGCGACTTCGTCTTCTTCAACCAGCCCACCGCACCCGGCGCCCGGCTGGACGGCGACACCGTCACCCTGCGACCGCGGGCGCTGCGGCCCGGCGCCGCCCGGGTCACCCTCGTCATCAGCCCCGCCGACCCGGGCACCCCGCTGGGGCGGCTCCCGGCGCCCGTGCTGAGCGTCCTGGACGAGCGGGGAGCGCCGCTGGCCCGGTTCGCCCCGCCGCGCCCCTCGCGGGAGACGGTGCTGCTGCTCGCCGAGATCTACCGCCGTGGCGGCGACTGGAAGGTGCGGGCCATCGGCCAGGGGTACGCCGACGGACTGGCCGGTGTGGCCCGGGACTTCGGCGTCGACGTCGCCGACGACGGAGCCCCTGCCGCGCCCGGGTCCTCCGCGTCCCCCGCGTCCGCGCCTCCCCAGGCTCTCGTGTCTCCCGCGCCTCTCATGTCTCCCACGCTCGCGCCTCCCGCCCCGGCGCCTCTCGCCCCCGCGCCCGTCGACGGGGCCTCGCGGCAGGCCCTCGACGTGGTGAACGCGGCGCGGGCACGGGCCGGGGCCGCGCCCGTGGCCCTCGACGGACGGCTGACCGCGGCCGCCGAGGCGCACGCCCGGGCCATGGCCGCCCACGGCGCGCCGGCGCTGGAGAGCCCGGACGGGACCTCGCTGTTCCACCGGATCGCCGCGCACGGATACCGCCCGCTGACCGTCGCCGAGCACATCGTCTCCGGGCCGCGCACCCCACGGGAGTTCGTGGACTACTGCATCGAGGGCGCCGAGCGCAGGGGACCGTTCCACGATCCGGCCCTCGTCCACCTGGGGATCGGCCGGGCCGACGGACCCACCACCGGGGACGTCTACTGGACGGCGGTATGGGCGTGTCCGTTCACCCCGGACGGGCTGCTGCGCCTGGCCTCCGAGGTCATCGCCCTCACCAACGCGGAGCGCGCCGCCGCCCGGCTCGCGCCCCTGGCCCCGGACCCACGGCTGACGGCGGCCGCACAGGCGCACAGCGACGACATGGTGGCCCGCGACTTCTACTCCCACACCGGCCCCGAAGGGGCCCAGCCCTGGGACCGGGCCAGGGCCGCCGGGGCCGCCCACCGCGGCATCGGCGAGAACATCGCGTGCGGCCAGCGCTCCCCGGAGGAGGTGGTGCGCGGCTGGATGAACAGTCCGGGCCACCGCGCCAACATCCTGAAGCCCGACTTCACCCACATCGGCGTCGGCCACGCCACCGGAAGCCGCGCGGGCACGTACTGGACCCAGGTCTTCGGCGCCGCCTGATGGCCCCCGCCCCTGTCCGCCTCCGGCCGTGGCGGCCCTGTTCTCCCGAAGCTACGGCGAAGTGACAAGTAGCTCTCTGTAGCGGATCTGGGGTGCGCTTGTCAGCGTTTTTGAACGCCGGGGAGATCCCGGTGCCGGCGGTGTCGTACGTCGCCCGGCAGGTGAAGGTGGCCGCGGAGGAGTGGGCCGCGTACGACTGGTCGGGGCGGGCGATCAAGCGGCACCGGATGGAGATCCGGGGCGGGTTCGGCTTCCGTGAGTGCTCCGAGGACGACCAGGCCCGGCTCGCCGAGTGGCTGGCGGTCGAGCTGTGTGGGGTGGAGCTGAACAGGGACAGGCTCGCGGAGGCGGCGGTGGTGGCCCGTTGCCGCAAGGACCGGCTGGAGCCGCCGGCTCCAGGACAGATAGCCCGGCTGGTGGGCAAGGCGGTCAGCACCTTCGAGGAGCGGTTCTGCACGGTCACCGTGGGCCGACTGTCAGCGGCGACCCGGTCCCGGCCGGACGACCTGATCACCGAGGACGCGCGGCAAGGAGGGCATCCTGCTGCGGCTGGCTGAGGCGGCGGCGGCTCGACGACGCCGAACGCCGCCTGGCCGGGCTGCGCACCTTCGCCGCCTCGCTCCAGCACGCCCTTGAGCACCTGGACGCGCTGCCCGACCGCAGCACCCGCTGCGACCCCGAGTGCGGATTCCTCCCCCCCCCCGCTAGCACTGCAGGGGCGCAGGCGCCGCGGTCAGTGCCAGGTAGGACAGCCGCAGGTGGGCCTCCATGACGGCGCGCGCGGCGGCGGCATCGCGCAGGGCGATGGCGTTGGTCAGTTCGCGGTGGTCCTGGAGGCTGCGCCCGAGTTGGTGACTGTTGTAGAGCTGGAAGGAGCCCAGCATCATCGGCGCGCGGGCGAGGTTGACGGCGATGCCGTACAGGCGAGGTGAGGCGGCACATTGCAGCACGAGGAGATGAAAGTCGTGGTTGCTGTGTGCCAGTTCATCGCGGAAGTCAGAGGCTTGCTCTGTGGCGCAGGCTTCCATCCGGTCGCACAGGGTGTAGAGCTCGGTGAGCTGGGAGTCGGTGCGGCGTTCGGCGGCGAGTTGGGCGGCGTACGGCTCGAGCATGGAGCGGATCGCCATGACTTCGGTGGCGTCGCTGTCGGTCCAGGAGGCCACGAAGGCGCCGCGGTTGGTCTCGATGGTGACCAGGCCGTCCTCGCTGAGTCGGCGCAGGGCGTTGCGGACCGGGGTGCGGCTGACGCCGTACTCGGCGCGGAGGTTTTCTTCGACGAGGTGCTCGCCGGGGGCGAGCTGGCCGGTCTGGATGGAGGATTTCAGAGCGAGGTAGATCGCGTCTGCTGGCCGCCCCAACCTTACTCGCCTCCTCATACCGGTTGCCCCCGGCAAGACTAGCCGACTACCGGCTTGCCTCCGTGGTGCCGGGGTGAGGGAGTCCGAGCAGGTCAAGGGTGGATTCACCGGCGCGGATGCGGTCGCGGAAGTCAGCTTCCTTGGCGGCACGGGCTTCGGAGGCGGCCAGGGCATGCTCGGTGCGGTCGGCGGTGATGCGGACGAGGCCGTCGGCGTCTCCGAGGATCACGTCGCCGGGGTGGATGAGGACGCCTCCGACGGTGACGGGAACGTTGATCTGGCCGGGGACGGCCTTGCTGGTGCCCTTGATGGACAGACCGCGGGCGAAGACCGGGAAGCCGGCCTCGACGATGTCGCGGCTGTCGCGGACGGCACCGTCGATGACGAGTCCGGCCAGCCCTCGTTCCTGGGCCGCGCAGGTCAGGACGTCGCCCCAGGGTCCTGCTTCGGTGTAGCCCTGGGCGTTGACGACGAGGACGTCGCCGGGACCGGCCTGGAGGAGTGCGACGTGGATGTACCAGTTGTCGGCGGGTGCCAGGTCGACGGTGACGGCGGTGCCGACCAGCGTGCGGCTGGCGTCGAGTGGCTTGAGACCGGAGTCCAGGGCGCCGGTCTGGCCGTTGGCCTCGTAGACGGTGGCGGCGCCGAGTTCGCCGAGACGGGTGAGGATTTGCTGAGCGGGACGGGGAGCGTGGATGAGGGTCACGTTCGGTCCTTCGGGATCGGCGAGCGGGAGGTGTCGGCGGCAGGGGCAGGCGTGGGGGTGCGGTCGTGGTCGGTGTCGGTGGGCGCGCGCAGTGCGGCTTCGGCGTCGCGGACGAAGCGCGGGCGTACCACGAGGAGACCGGAGATGATCAGGACGACGGCCACGAGGGCAGGCCCGCTATCAGACCGAACTGGGCCTGGCTGATGCCCAGGTCGGCGTTCATGTCGAGGGCGGCATAGCCGACGTTGGCGCGGTCGATGAAGGCGATGACGTAGAGCAGTGCCAGGAACGGTACGAGCCGCAGTCTGACCCTGTTGACGACGGCGGGCCTGTACTGTCCGGCCACGTCATTGGGGACTGTGGACATGGCTCTCCGCTGAAGAGGGGGATGAGGAAAAGGTGGGGGGCGGGCTGAGGAAGGCACGGGTCAGAGCGTGTTCGAGCGGGTCGCGGTGATCCAGTCGATCGCTGCGTCGGTGGTGTCGTCCGCGGGGCCGGAGGAGTCGGCAGCCGCGCGGGTTACCGCAAAGCGCTGCTCGGTGGCGCGGGTCATCGCGCTCGGGCAGCCGATCTGCTCAAGCTGCTCGGCGGCCTGCGCGACCTCGTGCTCGCGGCGGGCGGCGTGCCTCGGGTGGGTGCGGGTCATGGCCTGGAGCAGGTTGGTGAAGCCCGTGCGGTCCACGTCCTGCAGAGCGGCCCAGAGCTGGTCGAGCACGCCGTAGGCACGGGCAGCCGGCAGGCACTCCACGGCCAGCGCCTCCAGCCCCTTCATCAGCACCGAGCGCAGGAGCTTGACGCGCATCGCGTCCCCGGGGCGGCTGTCGTCCAGCAGCGTGACCGGGGCGCCGAGTTCCCGGAACAGGTCGAGGAGTTCTGGGATCGTCTCGCCCGCGTAGAGCAGTGGGGTGGCGGCCCTGCTGACCGCCACCGACCCGGTGATGGCGATGTCGACGTAGCGTGCGGAGGTTTGTGCGCAGCGTGAGGCGGCGTCCCGCTTGGCGTCCGCGGAGGCGGTGCTCAGGTCGGCGATCACGGCACCGGCAGGGAGATGAGGCAGCAGCGAGTCGAGCACTGGCTGGAGCGCACCGCCCGGGGTGGCCAGCAGCACCAGCTCCGCCCCGCTCAGCCATTGCCCGGTCTCGCGGTGCAGTGACAGGCCCCGCCCGTCGGCAAAAGCCACCGCCGCAGATGCCGGAGCGGGATCGAGCAACTCCAGGTGCGGAGCAGAACTGAGCTGCAGGGCCTTCTCGGCGTAGGCCAGACCGACCTCGCCGCAGCCCACGATCACGATCTTCATGCTTGGGGACCTTGCCTTCCGCGCACAGCGACCCACTCAACAATGGATCGTGCAATCAAAGAACAATCAGCCGCGTTCACGTCGGGAAACCGTGTGCTAATCGTTTGGTTGTACTTTGATAGCACGGTTGGGGTGACCTGCCTACCCCCTCCGGATCGAGCACCGCCGGGGGATCGAGGCCGCGATGTCGCAGCACACAGCCCCGCGGTCCTGCCCGGGAGCGTCCACGCGCAGCAACCTGGGTAAGGGTCGACACCGCAGAGAGCAGTGCAGCGTCCGAACAATCGACCCGACGACCTGATCCAGTGAGTGCACCTCCAAGGACCTCGGCGGCCGGCGCCCACGCGGCAGCCGCCGACGGCGGGCGAGGCCCGGGCCGCCCGTGGCGGCCCGGCAACCCACCCCCGGCGCCGATCGACCCGGACCTGCCGAGCGCGGACGTCCGCATCGGCTACGCGCGCTGCTCGACCCTCGGGCAGGAACTCGACTCCCAGCTCGACGCGCTCGCCGAGCACGGCATCCCCCGCGACAAGATCTTCAGCGAGAAGATCAGCACCCGCGTCCGGGCCCGCCCCCAGTTCGAGGAGGCACTCCGCACAGCGCGGGAGATCAAGGCGCACGCCCCGCACTGCCGGGTCATCTTCACCGTGTACGAGATGAAGCGCCTCGGCCGCGACGCCGCCGAGCTCACCGCGCTCGCCGACCACTTCACCGCCCACGGCCTGGTCCTGGAGATGCTCATCCCCGCCGGCAAGCGCAAGGCAGAACCCCTCCGTCGCGAGCATCTACCGGGCGCTCGCCGAGCACGCCAAGCGCGAGGCGTACCCCGAAGCCGTCGAGCAGGCCCACGCCGACTTCGCCGCCCTTCAGGTTGGCGAAGTCCCTGGGCCCCGCCTCACTCTCCCTGACCGGGCGTCACTCTCATTACAGAGAGCTACTCGTCACTTCGCCGTAGCTTCGGGAGAACACGGCCGTGGCGTCAGGTGCGCGACTCCAGACCGCGCCGTGTGGCGCTCCCGTACACCCCGTTCGCGTCACCCCGGATCCCGTACCACACCTGGAACCGGGAGACGGCCTGGGCCAGCGTCTGGTCGTACTGGCCGTTGACCTGCCCGTCCTGATACACGTTCGGGACCCGCAGCAGCCGCTTCTGGAGCTCGGTGACCTCCGGGCCGGTGCTCCCGAGGGTCAGCACATCGCCCGGGTCGCCCGGCGGCGGCAGTTGGTCGTCCGGGGCCTGGGAGGCGGGGGCGCTCGGCGTCTGCGGCGCGCCGGAGGTCGCGGGCGCGCTGGGCGCGGTCGGTGTGGCCGACGCGCCGCCCTCGGCCGCGCCGGACGCCGAGTCCCGGGGCATCATCATCACCAGCGAGAGGGCGACCCCCGCGCCGAGCCCGGCCAGCACCAGCAGGGCGGCGCTGGGGCGGCGCCGTCCGGCCGGGGCGGGCGGTTGCTGAGGCGCGGCCGGTGCCTCCTGCGGGGGCCAGGCGTCGGCGGCGGACGGGCCGCCCGTCATCTCCTGGGTGTCGTCATCCGCCATGGGCGGGGCCTCGGGCGGGAGCTCGGTGCCCGGCGGGCGGAAGAGGTCGAGCTCCTCCATCCACCCCTCGACCGGCCCCTCCGAGGCATCGTCGTACTCCGGCGTCGCGGGGAAGACGGCGGTCGGCTCGATCACCTGACGCCCGGCTGGTCGGTCCGGATCGGGTTCGGCTGCCATACAGACCTCCTTATGCGCCCCACACCATCACGCGGGGATACGGACGCGGGCGCGGGAAGATTCAAGCCGATCGTGAATCGGAGGCCCCGGAGCCCCGCGGCGCCGGTGTGGCGTGGCGCTGCCGGGTAACCCCTCCTGAGAGGGTGCGCATGGCCTCGGGGACGTCGAAGGGAGCCATGAGATGGAGCGGACCACATGCTGTGTGGTGGGCGGCGGGCCGGCCGGGATGGTCCTCGGCCTGCTGCTCGCCCGGGCCGGGGTGGAGGTCACCGTCCTGGAGAAGCACGGGGACTTCCTGCGCGACTTCCGCGGCGACACGGTGCACCCCAGTACGCTGAGGCTCCTGGACGACCTGGGCCTCGCCGACCGGTTCGCGGCCCTGCCGCAGCGGCATGTGCACTCCATCCAGTTGCCCATAGGGCGGGGCGGCGAGCTGTTCACGGTCGGCGATATCGGCTCACTGCCGGGCAAGTACAACTACGTGGCGATGGTTCCGCAGTGGGACCTGCTCGATCTGCTGGCGGACGAGGCCGGCCGGGAACCCACCTTCCACCTGCGGACGAACACCGAGGTGACCTCCTTCCTCATGGAGCGCGGACGGGTCACCGGGGTCCGCTACCGCGACCGCACGACCGGCTCCGCCGGCGAACTGCGCGCCACCCTCACCGTGGCCTGTGACGGCCGGGGATCGCTCGCCCGCGACCTGCCGGAGCTCGGACTCCAGGAGTTCGCCTGCCCGATGGACGTCTGGTGGTTCCGGCTGCCGCGTGCGGAGAGCGACCCCCAGGGGCTGGTGGGCAATGTCGGCGAGCGCTTCCTCACCGCGATGATCGACCGTGGGGACTACTGGCAGTGCGCCGCCCTGATCCCCAAGGGGGCCGACGCCAAGTGCCGGGCGGAAGGTCTCGACCGGTTCCTCGCCGCGTTCACGGAGGCCACCCCATGGATGCGGCGGGGCCCTGCCGACCGTGAACCCGGCCCGCGGTCCTGGGACGAGGTGAAGCTGCTGGACGTACGGATGGACCGGCTCCGCCGCTGGCACCGCCCCGGGCTGTTGTGCATCGGGGACGCGGCCCACGCGATGTCGCCCGTGTTCGGGATCGGCATCAACCTCGCCGTCGAGGACGCGGTCGCCGCCGCCCGCCATCTGGCCGGGCCGCTGCGCGAGGGCACCGTGGGCCTCGCCGACGTACGCGCCGTCCAGCGCCGCCGGTGGCCGACCACCGTCGCGACGCAAGGGTTGCAGCGGATCGCCCACGCACGGGTCATCGGGCCGCTGCTGGAGGGGCGTTCACCGGCCGCCGGAGGGCAGCCGCTGCGGCTGGCCGAGGTGCTCACCAAGGCGCCCTGGCTGAAGCGGGCTCCCGCGTACTTCCTCGCCTACGGCGCGGGCCGCGAGCGGCCCCCGGCCGAGTCGCTGCGCCGTTCCGGATGAGCCGGTGAAGCCGGGTGCGGTTTCCTTCCGCACCCGGCTTCACACCTGCGCAGAACCTCAGACGATGCCCTCCGCGATCTCCGCCTGCTCACGCGCGGTGCCGTACGCGGACGGTGTGTTGTACGAGCGGCGGGCCACGAACCACCAGATCGTGGCCAGCAGCAGCACCACGGCCAGCGCGATCGAGGCGTAGTTCATCGAGTCCACCGTCACCGGGCTGGACTGCGGCAGACAGAACAGCACCGTCACCACCGCCACCCACACCACCGCGACCCAGCCCACCGGCTTGCTCCAGCGGCCCAGGTTCCACGGGCCCGGCTGGAACCGGTCCCCGGCGCGCAGCCGCAGGAAGACGGGGATGGCGTAGGCGGGGGTGATCCCGATGACGTTGATGGCGGTCACCGCGCCGTAGGCCGTCTCGGAGTAGAGGGACGGCAGGGCCAGCACACACGCCACCGCCACCGACAGCCAGACCGCGAGCACCGGCGTCTGGGTACGGGAGCTGACCCGCTGCCACAGCCGTGAGCCCGGCAGCGCGCCGTCCCGGCTGAACGCGAACACCATCCGGCTGGCCGCCGCCACCTCGGCGTTCCCACAGAACAGCTGCGCCACGATGACGATGAGCAGCATCGCGGTGGCGCCGCCCGTGCCCAGGGCGTCGATCAGAATCTGCGCCGGCGGCACCCCGGTGGCGCTTCCCTGCGTACCGGCGTAGTCCTGGATGGCGAAGGTGAGCCCGGCCAGCAGCACGAACCCGGCCACCCAGGACACCCAGATGGCGCGGACGATCCCCCGGGCGGCGTAGACGGAGGCGTTGGAGGTCTCCTCGGACAGATGCGCGGAGGCGTCGTAGCCGGAGAAGGTGTACTGGGCGAGCAGCAGTCCGATCGCGGTCACATACAGCGGATTCGACCAGCCGGTGTCATTGACGAATTCGGTGAAGACGAATTCGGGCGACTGGTGGTGGGAGGGCACGATCGCCAGCGCGCCGACGATGATGGCGACGCCCGCCAAATGCCACCACACACTGACCGAGTTGAGCACGCTCACCAGCCGCACTCCGAACAGATTCAGCGCCGCGTGCAGCAGCAATATGCAGACGAAGATGAGCATGGTCGATTCCGGTGTGGGATCGAATCCCCACTGGAGGTTGAAGAGCGCGCCGGTGAACAGGGCGGCGCCGTAGTCGATTCCGGCGATGGCCCCGAGCAGCCCCAGCAGATTGAGCCATCCGGTGTACCAGCCCCAGGTCCGTCCGCCCAGCCGGTCGGCCATGTAGTACAGCGCCCCCGAGGTGGGGTACGCGCTGGTCACCTCCGCCAGGGCGAGCCCGACGCACAGCACGAAGAGCCCCACTCCGGCCCAGCCCCACATCATGACCGCGGGGCCTCCGGTGTCCAACCCGAAGCCGTACAGCGTCATGCATCCGGAGAGAATGGAGATGACCGAGAAACTGATGGCGAAATTGCCGAAGCCGCCCATGCGGCGGGCCAGGACGGGTTGATAACCGAGCTCACGCAGCCGCTGTTCATCGTCCCGGTGGGGGGCGGGACGTGAACTCGACCATGCCGTGGACATGAATGTACCTCCGGAATGCTGGGGCGGGCGAGGGGTGGTACAGGTGGGGGGAATCGGCTCAGCCGTGGGCCCCGGGTCTTGGCCCACGGGCGCCGGCCAGCGAGCGGACCCGGGCGCGAAGAAACATTTCTTCAGCCAGGGCGCGGTCGGTCGCGTCGTGGGTGCGGTAGGCCCAGGGGAGCGGGGTGAAGTACGGCCCCAGCGTCTCGAAGACGCGGGCCGCGTCGGAGAACAGCAGCGCGCCCCACAGGGCGTGTGCCAGATGGTTGAGATCGAGCAGGGAACTCGTCGCGACGTCCGCGTGGTCGAACCAGCCGTGCAGCGCCTTCCTCGCGTCCCGGGTGGCGTCCTCGGTGGCCCAGTGCAGGTCGAGCGCCTTCTCGTAGCCCCGCTCCTCGCGGTACCGCTCGACATGGACGTACAGCGGCAGCACCTGCAGCGCGGATCCCTCGGGCGCGCCCGAGACCACCCACTGCACGAAGTTGACCGCTTCGGCCAGCGAACCCCCGGCCCGCCGGGCGTACACGAACTGCAGCATCCGGTGGTATGCCTCGCGGTTGTACGGATCGCGCCGGTCGGCCTCCGCCAGCAGCCCCCAGGGGCCGGGGAACAGCAGCGGACCGGGCGGGGCCACCCGGTGTTCCTCCTGCCGCTGCTCCTTGTCCAGTTGGGCCAGGGCCAGCAGACACACCCAGGGCACCGGATCGGCCGGGGAGTTGTGCGCGGCCAACTGGCAGGACTGCCACGCCTCCCGCCACAGCTCCCGGGTGCGGGGGTGTCCCTCGCGGTGTGCGCGCACCGCGCGCTCCACCCCGACCCGGGTGTGCATCACCAGGGCCGCCACGCTCTGCGGCTCCTCGGTCCGCCACGCGTCCACCACATTGGATCCGGCGGCGGCCGTGGCCAGCACCTGGGTGCGCTGGGTCCACAGCGACCAGGTGGGAGTCTCCGCGAGCAGATTGCGCATCGATATCCAGCGTCCGGTGCGCAGATCCTGCAGCGCGACGCGCAGCCCGCCGTCATAGCCCGCGGGGTGGTACACGGGGCGGAACTCTTCCTCGGGCATCGGATGACTTTCGTACGGAGCTGACGTACCGGACGCGGGAAAACGATGGGCCTGGGGGATGATTGCAGGGATCTTATAGTCCCGGCACAACGATTCGGGAACGGGGGACTCCGGTCCGTGCCCGAACGGGCCGTCTTGACGCCCGCCCCGCGCCTGCACCAGGCTTTCCGGCAAGATCTCCGCGCCCCGTCCCGCGAGCGCGCCGTCCCCCGAGCCCGAAACGATCCGCCCGTCCCGAGCGAAGAACCGGACATGCTGCCTGCAGAGCGTCGCCACCGCACCCCGGCCGACCCCGCGACCGGCCCGGTCCTCGCCATCGACCAAGGCACTTCGGGCACCAAGGCGCTGGTGCTCTGCCCCGAGCGCGGGGTGATCGGCTCCGCCGAGGTGCCCGTACGGCCCCGCTATCTGCCCGGCGCACTGGTGGAGGTCGAGCCGGCCGCGCTGCTCACCTCGGTCCTCGAGGCCGGACGCCAGGCCCTCGCGGCCGCGGGGGAGCCGGTCGTGGCGGTCGGCCTGGCCAACCAGGGCGAGACCGTACTGGCCTGGGACCCCGTCACGGGAGAGCCGCTGACGGACGCGCTGGTCTGGCAGGACCGACGGGCCCACACGGTGTGCGAGCGGCTCGCGCCGCACGCCGAGACGCTGCGCGAACTCACCGGTCTGCCCCTCGACCCGTACTTCGCGGCGCCCAAGATGGCGTGGATCCGGCGCCATCTGACCGGCGAGGGCGTGGTCACCACCAGCGACGCCTGGCTCGTCCATCGGCTGACCGGCGCGTTCGTCACCGACGCCGCCACCGCCGGGCGCACCGGGCTGCTCGACCTGGACCGCGTCGCCTGGTCCCCGAAGGCGCTGGACCTGTACGGGCTGACCGCCGAACGGCTGCCGCGCGTCGTCGACGCCGCCGGGCCGGTCGGCACCACCACGGCCTTCGGCGGCGAGGTCCCGCTCACCGGGCTCCTGGTCGACCAGCAGGCGGCCCTGCTGGCGCAGCGGGTGACCGAGCCGTCCACCGCCAAGTGCACGTACGGCACCGGTGCCTTCCTCCTCGCCCAGACCGGCGACCGGCCCCGGCGTGGCCCCCATGGGCTGGTCTCCTGTGTGGCCTGGCGGTTCGGCGGGCGCACCAGCTACTGCCTGGACGGCCAGGTGTACACCGCCGCCTCCGCGGTGCGCTGGCTCAGCGACCTCGGGGTGATCCAAGGGCCCCAGGACCTCGACCCGGTCGGGGGGACGGTGCCCGACACCGGGGGAGTGACCTTCGTACCGGCGCTCGCCGGGCTCGCCGCGCCGTGGTGGCGCGGCGACCTCAAGGGCTCGCTGACCGGGCTCGGCCTCGACACCACCGCCGGGCATCTGGTGCGCGCCCTGTGCGAGGGCATCGCCGCCCAGGTCGTGGAGATCGCCGAGGCGGCCGCCTCCGACCTGGGCGCGCCGCTGACCGTCCTGCGCGTCGACGGGGGACTGACCCGCTCGGCGCTGCTGATGCAGACCCAGGCCGATCTGCTGCAGCGGCCGGTGGAGGTGTCGGCGCTGCCGGACGCCACGGCGCTGGGCGTGGGCGCCGCCGCGCGGATGGGGCTCGACCCGGGCCTGACGGTCGAGGAGGCGGTCCCCGCGTGGGAGCCCGCCGCGGTCTACGAACCGCGGATCAGCGCCGAGCGGGCCGCCGAGCGGCTGGCCGCCTTCCGCTCGGCCGTGGCCACGCTGCTGGACCACGCGCCGACGGCCGCCGCCCACGACTGAGGCCCCCGCGCATCAGGAGCCGTGTCCACCACCGAGCAAGGGACCAGCATGACCGTTACGACCACGGGTGACCTCCCCGACGAGGTCTACGACGTGGCCATCATCGGCGCCGGGGTGGTCGGCGCCGCCATCGCCCGCGAACTGGCCCGGTACCGCTTGCGGATCGCCCTGGTCGAGGCGTCGAACGACGTCGGCGACGGCACGTCCAAGGCCAACACCGCGATCCTGCACACCGGGTTCGACGCCACCCCGGGCACCCTGGAGGCCCGCCTGGTGCGCGAGGGCTACCAGCGGCTGACCGCCTACGCCGCCGAGACCGGCATCCCGCTCGAACCGCTCGGCGCGCTCCTCGTCGCCTGGGACGGGGAGCAGCTCGCCGCGCTGCCGTCACTCGCCGAGAAGGCGGCGCGCAACGGCTACGACGAGACGGCCATCCTCGACGCGGACGCGGTCTACGCCCGCGAACCCCACCTGGGACCCGGCGCCCTCGGCGCGCTCGAGGTCCCCGGCGAGAGCATCATCTGCCCCTGGACGACGACGCTCGCCTACGCCACCCAGGCGGTCCGCGCGGGCGTCGCCCTGCATCTGAACTGCCCGGCCGGGGCCATCGCCACCGGCGCGGACCACCACGAGATCGCCACCCCGCGCGGGGTGCTGCGCACCCGTCATCTGGTGAACGCCGCGGGGCTGTACTCGGACGAGATCAACCGGCGGCTCGGCCACGAGGAGTTCACCGTGACCCCGCGCCGCGGCCAGCTCATCGTCTTCGACAAGTTCGCCCGCGGCCTGGTCGGCCACATCCTGCTGCCGGTGCCCACCGCGCTCGGCAAGGGCGTGCTGGTGGCGCCGACCGTGTACGGCAATGTGATGCTCGGCCCCACCGCCGAGGACCTCGACGACAAGACCGCCACCGGATCGTCGGCCGACGGACTGGCCTCGCTCCGCGAGAAGGGCGCGCGGATCCTGCCGGAGCTGCTGGAGGAGGAGGTCACCGCGGTCTACGCCGGGCTGCGCGCCGCCACCGAGCACGGCGACTACCAGATCCACACCGACCCCGGGCGGCGGTATGTCGCCGTGGGCGGCATCCGCTCCACCGGACTCACCGCCTCCATGGCGATCGCCGCGCATGTGGCGGAACTCCTCGTCGACTGCGGTCTTGACCTCGGAGGCGAGCGGGAGATCGAGCCGGTACGGATGCCCACCATCGGCGAGGCGTTCCCGCGCCCCTACCAGCGCGCCGACCTCATCGCCGCCGACCCCGCGTACGGCACCGTGGTCTGCCACTGCGAACGCGTCACCCGGGGCGAGATCCGCGACGCGCTGACCGCCACCGTGCCACCGGCCTCGCTCGACGGCCTCCGGCGCCGCACCCGGGCCCTGGCCGGGCGCTGCCAGGGATTCTTCTGCGGCGCCGCAGTGCGCGCCCAGTTCGAGGCGGCCACCGCGGCCCAGGACCGGACGGAGGCCCGGCGATGACCCCCACCGACCGCATCCACCGCACCGTCGACGTCCTGGTCATCGGGGCCGGACCGGCCGGACTCGCGGTCGCCGCGCGGCTGGCCGCCGCCGGGGTGGACCGGGTCGAGGTCCTCGACCGCGAACAGCGCGCGGGCGGCATCCCCCGCCACTGCCACCACACCGGATTCGGGCTGCGCGATCTGCGCCGGGTGATGTGGGGGCCGGACTACGCCCGCCACCACATCGCCGCCGCCATCCGCGCCGGGGCCGTGCTGCGCACGGGTGTCACGGCCACCGGCTGGGCGGCGCCCCGGACCGTGGACATCACCGGCCCGACCGGCCTGGAGCGGATCACCGCCACGGCCGTCGTCCTGGCCACCGGCGCCCGGGAACGCCCGCGCGGCGCCCGCCTGGTGCCCGGCACCCGGCCGGCGGGTGTCTTCACCACCGGGCAGCTGCAGCAGGCCGTCCATGTGCACCACCAGAGCGTCGGCCGCCGCGCCGTCATCGTCGGCGCGGAACGGGTCAGCTACTCGGCGGTGGCCACCCTGCGCCGGGCCGGGGCCGAGGTCGTCGCCATGGTCACCGACCAGCCCCGCCACCAGACCCACCCGGCGCGCCACCTCGGCACCTGGCTGCGCCACGGCGTATCGCTGGTCACCGACGCCACCGTGGCCGAACTGACCGGCCGGGGGCGGCTGGAGAGCGTACGGCTGCGGCACCGGGACGGCAGGACCGCGGCCATCGGCTGCGACACCGTGGTGTTCACCGGCGACTGGATCCCCGACCACGAACTGGCCAGAAGCGCCGGGATCGCCCTCGACCCCGGCACCCGGGGCCCGGCCACCGACGCCGAGTTCCGCACCGGCGAGCCCGGGGTCTTCGCCGTGGGCAATCTGCTGCACCCGGTCGAGACCGCCGATATCGCCGCCCTCGACGGCCGGTTCGCCGCCGGGCCCGTACTGCGCCATCTCGCGGGTGTGCCATGGACCCCGGGACCGCTGCCGGTGCGGGTCGAGGCGCCGCTGCTGTGGATCTCACCCAACCGGCTCACCCCGGACGGGCCCCGGCCGCCGCGCGGCCGGTTCACCCTGCGCACCACGCGGTTCCTGACCCTGCCGGTGCTCACCGTCAGCCAGGACGGCCGGACGCTGCACCGCGGACGCCTTCCTCACACGGTGGCGCCCAACCGGCCGTTCCACCTGCCCGCCGACTGGATCGCCGGGGCCGACGCACACGGCGGCCCCGTGCGTATCACCGCGGACTGACCAGTTCTCAGCCGAGGCCCCCGGGCGTACCGCGCAGCCGCTCCATCTCGCGCCGGTCGCGCTTGGTGGGGCGGCCCGTCCCGCGGTCGCGCAGCCCGATCGGCACGGTGTGCTCGCGCGGAGGCGGCGGCGGGCTGTTGTCGACGTAGCACTCCACCGCCACCGGCGCCCCGACCCGCTTGCGCACGATGCGCGAGACGACCACGATCCGGTCGCGCCCCGCATGGCGCAGCCGCACCTCGTCCCCGGGTCGCACCGTGTGTGCGGGCTTGACGCGCTCGCCGTTGACCCGGACGTGCCCCGCGCGGCAGGCCGAGGACGCCATGGAGCGCGTCTTGGTCAGCCGCACGGACCAGATCCAGCTGTCCACCCGTACGGACCCCTCGTCTGAAGCCATACCCCGACTCTAATGTCTAAGGTGCGACGCATGAGCGCACATTTCGACGTGGTGGTCCTGGGAGCCGGGCCGGGTGGCTATGTCGCCGCGATCCGCGCCGCCCAGCTGGGCCTGACCACGGCCGTGGTCGAGGAACGCTACTGGGGCGGCGTCTGCCTGAACGTGGGCTGCATCCCGTCCAAGGCCCTGCTGCGCAATGCCGAGCTGGCCCATCTGTTCATCCACGAGGCCAAGGACTTCGGCATCCGGGTGAACGGCGATGTCACCGTGGACTACCGCGACGCGTTCGAGCGCAGCCGCAAGGTGGCCGACGGACGGGTCAAGGGCGTCCACTATCTGATGAAGAAGAACAAGATCACCCAGTACGAGGGCCGGGGCACCTTCACCGGACCCCACGACATGCGGGTCACCCGCTCCGGCGGCGGCACCGAGACGCTCACCTTCGACCACTGCGTCATCGCCGCGGGCTCGATCACCAATCTGCTGCCCGGCACCTCCCTCAGCGAGCGGGTGGTGACCTACGAGGAGCAGATCCTCTCGCCCACCCTGCCCGGCAGCGTTCTGATCGCGGGCGCGGGCGCCATCGGCGTGGAGTTCGCGTACATCATGCACAGCTACGGGGTGCAGGTGACGCTGGTGGAGTTCATGGACCGGATCGTGCCCCTGGAGGACGAGGAGGTCTCCGCCGAGCTCACCCGGCGCTTCCGCAGGCTCGGCATGAACATCCTGACCTCCACCCGGGTGGAGGCGATCAACGACGCGGGCCCCGCGGTCAAGGTCATGGTGACCACGGGCGGCCAGCGGCAGACCCTCCAGGCCGCCCGGGTGCTCCAGGCCATCGGGTTCCGGCCGCGGGTGCACGGATACGGGCTGGAGCACACCGGCGTCCGGCTGACCGAGCGGGGCGCCATCGGCATCGACGGCCGGTGCCGCACCAATGTGCCGCACATCTTCGCCATCGGCGACGTCACCGCCAAGCTGATGCTGGCGCACGCCGCGGAGGCCATGGGCATCGTCGCGGCCGAGACCATCGCCGGTGCGGAGACCATGGAGCTGGACTATGTGATGATCCCGCGCGCCACGTTCTGCCAGCCGCAGATCGCCAGCTTCGGCTGGACCGAGGCCCAGGCGCGCGAGCGCGGCTTCGACGTCCGGGTGGCGAAGTTCCCGTTCACCGCCAACGGGAAGGCCCAGGGGCTCGGCGACCCGGTCGGCTTCGTGAAGCTCATCGGCGACGGCCGCCACGGCGAGCTGCTGGGCGGCCACCTCATCGGCCCCGAGGTCACCGAACTGCTGCCCGAGCTCACCCTCGCCCAGCAGTGGGATCTCACCGTGCACGAGGTGGCCCGCAACGTCCACGCCCATCCGACCCTCAGCGAGGCGGTGAAGGAGGCCGTCCACGGGCTCGCCGGACACATGATCAACATGTGACCGCCGGTGCTCCCACCCCGGCCGCCACCAGGTGTGCGACCCGCGGATGTGCGTTAGACAGGGCATGTGAACGTGCGCTCGGGCTTGAGCTCGCGCAGTGTCGGCGGGCAGGTGCTCGCCCTGATGCTGGTCATCGTGACGCTCCTGGTGCTCGCCGCGGGGGCCACGCTGTCCCTCCAGGCGCGCGGCAGCCGGGACAACCAGGCCCGGGGCCGTGCGCTGACCGTCGCACGGACCGTCGCCTTCGCCCCCGGCGTCCAGCAGGCGCTGGAGTCCCGCGACCCCTCCAGGACCCTCCAGCCCTACGCCGAGAAGGTCCGGCGGCGGACCGGTGTCGACTACATCGTGGTGACCACCCCCCGGGGCATCCGCTGCAGCCATCCGAACCCGAAGATGATCGGCAAGCGCGTCGACCGCAGCCTCTACCCGGCCACGGTGGGCCGGGCCTTCACCGACAAGACCCCGGGCATCACCCGCCCGGCCCCCTCGATCCGGGCCGCCGTGCCGGTCACCAACGCCCGGGGCCGGGTGATCGGCGTCGTCAGCGCCGGGGTCTCCATCCCCTCCGTGGCCCGCACGGTCAGCCGTCAACTGCCGGTGATCTACGGCTCCACGGCCTTCGCCCTCCTCCTGGGCGGGGGCGGCGCGGCGCTCGTGGCCCGGCGGCTGCGGCGCCAGACCCACCGGCTCGGCCCCGCCGAGATCACCAGGATGTACGAACACCACCATGCCGTGCTGCGCTCGGTTCGGGAGGGGGTGCTGATCCTCGACGACGAGGGACGGCTGCTGCTCGCCAACGACGAGGCGCTGCTCCTGCTGGGTCTCGCACGCGACGCGCACGGACGGCGGATCACCGACGTCGGTCTGCCCCCGGAGATCGCCGGGCTGCTCGCCTCCGCCCGCGAGGCCACCGACGAGGTGTACGAGGTCGGGAACCGGCTGCTGGCGGTCAACCAGCGCCCGGCGGAGCGGGGCGGACAGCCCTGGGGCAGCGTCGCCACCCTGCGGGACACCACCGAGCTGCGCGCCCTGACGGACAAGGCCGACCGGGCCTACGCACGCCTCCGGCTGCTGTACGAGGCCGGAGTCCGCGTGGGCAGCAGCCTCGACATGGAAGGCACCGCCCAGGAACTGACCCGGGTCGCCGTGCCGCGCTTCGCCGACTACGCCACCGTCGATCTGCACGAGGCCGTGCTGGGCGGCGAGGAGCCGGGCGACCGGGACTCGCCGCTGCGCCGGGCCGCCTTCAGCGGCATCCGGCAGGACCCTCCGCTGCGCCGGGTCGGTGAGCGCGTGTCGTCCTTCCCCGTCACCCAGCGGGCCGGGGGCACCGGCCAGGCGCGCGTGTTCGCCGTCGGCGAGCTGCCGTCCCACGCCGACTGGACGCCCCGGGACCCGGAGCGGCTGGAGTGGGTGAGGGAGTACGGCATCCACTCGCTGCTGGCCGTGCCGCTCAGCGGGCGCGGCGTCCGGCTGGGCCAGGCGGCGTTCTGGCGCTCGGGGGACACCCCGCCGTTCGACGAGGAGGACCGGACCTTCGCCGAGGAGCTGGCCGGTCAGGCGGCGGTCGCCATCGACAACGCCCGCCGCTACGCGCGCGAGCACGCCACCACCCTGGCCCTCCAGGAGAGCCTGCTGCCGCGCGGCCGCCCCGAGCAGCAGGCCGTCGTGGCCGCCCAGCGCTATCTGCCCGCCCCCGGCGGGGTGAGAGGCGACTGGTTCGACGTCATCCCGCTGTCCGGGGCCAGGGTCGCCCTCGTCGTCGGCGATGTCGTCGGCCACGGACTGCACGCCGCCGCGACGATGGGCCGGCTGCGCACCGCCGTGCGCAACTTCTCCGTCGTGGACCTTCCCCCCGATGAGCTGCTCGCCCGGCTCGACGACGTGGTCGACCAGCTCGACCGGGAGGAGACCGCCATGGGCGGCGGCGCCGGGGCCGCCGGGGCCACCTGTCTGTACGCGGTCTACGACCCGGTCTCCCGGCACTGCACCCTGGCGCGGGGCGGCCATCCGCCCCCGGCCCTGGTCCATCCCGACGGCTCGGTGACCTTCCTCGACCCGCCCGCAGGACCGCCGCTGGGACTCGGCGGACGGCTCTACGAGGCGGCCGAGACGGAGCTGCCCGAGGGCAGCCGCATCGTCCTCTACACCGACGGGCTGGTGCAGGACCGCGAACGGGACATCGAGGCCGGGCTCGCCCAGTTGCGGGACGCCCTCACCGATGCCGACCCCGACCCGGAGCGGGCCTGCGACACCGTGATGGCCGACCTGCTCTCGCCGCGCCGCACCGACGACGTCTGCCTGCTCATCGCCCGTACCGCCGCGCTGGACCCGCGCCGGGTGGCCTCGTGGGACCTCCCGGCGGATCCGGAGGTGGTGGCCAGGATGCGGGCGGCCGTCGCCCGCACCCTGGCCGAGTGGAACCTGGAGGAGGCCGCCTTCACCACCGAGCTGGTGGTCAGCGAGCTGCTCGGCAACGCCATCCGGCACGCGGTGGGCCCCGTACGGCTGCGCCTGCTGCGCGACCGGGCACTGATCTGCGAGGTCGCCGACGGCAGCACCACCGCGCCCCATCTGCGCCGGGCGGCCACCACCGACGAGGGGGGACGCGGGCTGTTCCTCGTCGCCCAGATGGTCCAGCGCTGGGGCACCCGCTACACCAGCCAAGGCAAGATCATCTGGACCGAGCAGGACCTCCCGGCCGCGGAGCGCGCCCTGCGGTGACCAGGTGGTCAGGCCGAGGCCGCCTGCGCGCCCTCGCGCCGCTCCCATGCCACCTGGGCCAGATCGGCCATGGTGGCCATGAGGTCCGCCGCCTCCTCCGTGCCGTTCAGATGCCGGTACTCCGAGCCCACCGTGATCACCAGCCGCTCGGGCAGGCCCAGCGACGGATACGCGTTCTCGGCGATCAGGGTGCGGGCG
Organism: Streptomyces yongxingensis; assembly: GCF_055597465.1. Taxonomy (NCBI): domain Bacteria; kingdom Bacillati; phylum Actinomycetota; class Actinomycetes; order Kitasatosporales; family Streptomycetaceae; genus Streptomyces; species Streptomyces yongxingensis. The sequence continues at coordinate 1,294,153 of NZ_CM145717.1, read as the reverse complement.
GCCTCCAGGGCCGGTACCCCGGCCGTGTGCAGCTCCCGCGTGCGGTCCCGCAGATGTTCCAGATAGCCGATGTGGCCGCGGACCCCCTCCCGGTCGAGGACCGGGCCATGGCCGGGGACGATCACCTCGGCCCCGGTCGCGAGCACCCGCTCGCACGCGGAGATCACATTGTCCAGCGGGCCCGCCCAGTGCACCGCGTGGTCGCCGGGGTCCTGCGGACCGGAGGCGAAGATGACATCGCCGGTGAACGCCACCTTCTGCCGCGGCAGATACGCCACCAGGTCGCCCGCGGTGTGCGCGGACTCCAGGCTGAACAGCCGCACCGGCACCTGGCCCACGCGCAGGTCGAGTTCGCCCACGAAGGTGAGCGTCGGCTCGACCACCTCGGTGGCGGACCAGTCGAACCGCCCGAAGTGCCGCTGGAGGTACCAGCCGAGGGGAGTCGCCGGATCGCTGCCGTGCACCAGGCCGTGCAGTTGCTGTGGCGAGGGCTCGTACTCGATGTGGCCGAGCGCCTCGCGGGTGGCCACGATCTCCGCGTCCGGTACGACCTCCGCGCCCCACAGGTGGTCGCCGTTGGCATGGGTGACGACCACCCGCTCGATCCGGCCCCCGTCGGGCAGCAGGGCACGGCTGTATTCCAGGAACTCACCGGCCATCCGACGGTCGTAGGGGCTGTCGATCCAGGCGGCGTGGCCGTCGGGCGAGACGATCAGACCGCAGTTGGCCAGACCCCAGCCGGCGCTCGGGGTGGGGGACCAGATGTGCACACCGTCGGCCACGGTGAGGAGGGGGGATTGCGAGATCATGGACGCACACTATGCCCGCGCCGCACACCCGTGGCAGGCGGCCCGCCCTACCCGCGCGGGTCCCCGCCACCCGGCCACCGCCGCGTCAGGCCGTCATCGGCAGGTCGGTCGTCAGGCCGTCATCGGCTGGTCGGTCGGCCCGACCGGTGCCGGGAGCGTCGTGGAGCCCGCGAGATAGCGGTCCACGGCGGCCGCGGCCGAGCGGCCCTCGGCGATCGCCCAGACGATCAGCGACTGGCCACGGCCCGCGTCACCCGCCACGAACACCCCGTCCGCGCTGGTGGCGAAGGACGCGTCGCGGGCGACGGTGCCGCGCTCGTCGAGCTCGAGACCGAGCTGGTCGATCAGCCCACCGTCCCGCTCCGGGCCGCGGAAGCCGAGGGCCAGCAGCACCAGATCCGCCCGCAGCACCCGCTCCGTGCCCGGTCCGGGGTCGCCATCGGCACGGGCCCCGACCAGACGCAGCGCCCGGACGCCGCCGTGCGGCCGCTCCGCGTCCGGTGCGGTCCCCTCGAAGCGGACGGTGGTCGCGGAGAAGACCCGCGCGTCCACGTCCGCCTCCGGAGAGGCCGCCAGCTCCCGCGCCTCCTCATGGGCGGCGGACATCCGGTAGATCTTGGGGTAGGTGGGCCAGGGCTCGCCCTCGGTCCGCTCGTCGCCGGGGCGGGGGTGGATGTCCAGTTGGGTCACGGAGGCGGCGCCCTGCCGCAGCACGGTGCCCAGACAGTCCGCGCCGGTGTCCCCGCCGCCGACGATGACCACATGCTTGCCCTCGGCGGTGATCGGCGGCCGGGCGTAGTCGCCCTCCAGCACCCGATTGGCCATCGGCAGATACTCCATCGCCTGATGGATCCCGGCCAACTCCCTTCCTGGAACGGGCAGTTCACGCCAGGCTCGGGCGCCCACGGCTATCACGACCGCGTCGTAGCGCGCCCGGATCTCGGCGGCGTCCATATCGGTGCCGACGTCCACGCCGGTACGGAACTTGGTGCCTTCCGCGCGCATCTGCTCCAGCCGCCGGTCCAGATGGCGCTTCTCCATCTTGAACTCGGGGATGCCGTAGCGGAGCAGTCCGCCCACCCGGTCGTCCCGCTCGTACACCGCCACGGTGTGCCCCGCGCGGGTGAGCTGCTGGGCCGCGGCCAGGCCCGCGGGCCCCGAGCCGACGACGGCGACGGTCCGGCCGCTCAGCCGGTCCGGTGGCTTGGGGGTCACATGGCCGCTCTCCCAGGCCCGGTCGGCGATGGCCACCTCGACGTTCTTGATGGTGACCGCCGGCTGGTTGATGGCGAGCACACAGGCGCTCTCGCAGGGGGCCGGGCACAGCCGGCCGGTGAACTCCGGGAAGTTGTTGGTGGCGTGCAGCCGCTCGCTCGCGCGCAGCCAGTCGTCACGGGAGACCAGGTCGTTCCACTCCGGGATGAGGTTCCCCAGCGGGCAGCCCTCGTGGCAGAACGGGATGCCGCAGTCCATGCAGCGGCCCGCCTGCGCGTTGATGATCGGCAGCAGTCCGCCGGGCGCCGGAACCTCGTCCCAGTCCCGCACCCGCTCGTCCACCGGACGCCGGGGCGGAAGACGACGGGGTGTCGTGAGGAAACCCTTGGGGTCGGCCATGACGACCTCCCATTACCCATGTCATGGTCTGGCCGCTTTCACCCCACTGTACGACCGCTGGTCAGCAGGTCCAGGGTCTGCGCGGCCTCGGCCGTGATCCGGTCCACCAGCTCCGCGCAGGTGGGCAGATCCCCGATCACCCCGGCCACCTGACCGGAGGCCGTCACCCCCGTGTCGGTGCGGCCGTCCACCATCGACGCCTTCAGCGGCATCGGGGCGGTGGCGGCCGGCAGGACCTGGCTCCAGGTGAGGTCCTTGCCGTGCCGCATCGCCAGCCCGTCGCGCACCATCCGCGCGTCGGCTCAGCCCGGCCGTCCGCCGGCCCCGCCCGTCGTGGAAGCCGCCCGCGGCCACGACCGGGACGTCCACCGCGCCCGCGTCCTTGAGCCGGTCGATCAGCTCGCGCTCGGGGGCCGGCGTGAACGAGGGGGCGACCCGCACCCCTCCTCGACGATGATCCGCACCCCGCTCCCCGGCGTCCCACCCACCCCATGCCCGTCTGGACGATCGGATGGCGCACCCCGACGAGCCGGGTCAGCGGGCAGCCGGTGTACGGCGGCGGTCAGCCCCCACATCATCATCGCCTCGTCCAGCTCGGTCAGTTCGATGTCCCCCGCTCGCGCGCCACCCGGAAGCGCGGCTAGAGGGGGATCGAGTCGAGCGGTTCAGCCCCCCTACGACTGGACCGCCGGAGCCATGATCTCGACCGTGGACGATCTGACCCGGTTCGAGCGGGCGCTCTTCGGCGGCAAGCTGCTCCGCCCCGACCAGCGCCAACTGGTCCTGGCCGCCACCGTCTACGACCGAGACGGCGGCCCTGTGCGACTGAGCCCCTTCTCCCCTGTAGCCCCCCCCGGTCGCCCTTCTCAGGAAACGGGCCGCCGGGGCCAGCGTCGGCACCGAGGCGTGGCCCAGCGGGAACTGACGGACGCAGACCTCTTCGATCAGGGTCTCGACAGGGGCACACAGCCGGCCTGCCGCAGAAGGGTGCTGAAGCGCGAGGCGAGGACCGGATGGCCGTCCGCCGCGGGATGCAGCCGGTCCGAGCCCTCGGCCTCCAGCATCAGCCGCGCACAGGCGGGGCCGAACACATCGGGGCCGTGGAGGTAGCGCAGCCGGGTGTCGCCGTGGTCGCGCAGCAGGGTCACGGCCCGGCGTATGCGCGCCCGGCACTCGCGCATCGTCAGCCCCGAAGGGCCCGGCACCTCCTCCCGCTCGGGTGCCGTGATCGTGGACATCACGGCGAACGGGGTCGTGGGGTGGCCCTCGCGCACGGTGCGGACGAAACCGATGAGCGCCGAGACCAGCGCGTCGCGGTTGTGGCTGCCGAGCACCTGGACGTTGACCCCGACGCAGAGGGTGAGGAGATCGGCCGGTAGATCCCGCATCAGCCGCGCCGTCATGGGCTCCAGACAGCTGGACCTGCCCACGGCCAGTGAGGTGAGATCCCAGCCGTTCCGCCGGGCCACCAGGGCGGTCCAGGTCCGGCTGGGGGACGCGGCGCCGCGCCCCTGCGAGATGGAGCTGCCGCAGTGGACCCAGCGCGGCCGCGGCCCGGGGGCGTCGCCCTCCACGGCCGCGCCCGCCTCCACGGACAGTCCGCGCAACCGGAACTGATGGTAGAACGGCAGCCACAGCTCGACCGTCGCCATCCGCCCCGGCAGCCCGTCGCACCGGAACTCGGCGTCCCCGCCGTGGGTCTCGAGCTTCACGGTGTCGGCCCGTCGCCCGTCGCACACCACATCGAGGTGGGCCCGCTCCTCGGGCCCGTTCAGCGTGGGCGCGGGGTCGGCCTGGTAGCGGCAGGTGAGCGAGGAGCTGTCGGTGCGCAGCGCCACGCGCACCCCGGACGGCATCGCGGCCCGGCCCAGCCCGCCCTCGGGGAGATACAGCGCCGCCTCCTCGCGCGGCAGCCGCCAGGGGGCGGTCCACGCGGGGTCCCGCTGCAGGGAAACCGCGCCCCGGTAGCGCAGCCGGGGATCGTCGTGAGGGATGTCGAGCGAGGCGCGGGCGGGGCGGGTCTGCATGGTCGCGAGTCTGACACCCGCCTCGGACATGTGAGGTGAACCGCGCCGCTCAGGGGCTACTCGGCCGTGCAGCGAGTGCCCTCTAGGCCAAAGGGGTGATTTTCCGTACCCAGTGTGGTGAATCGTCCCGCGCGGTGAGTGTACTGGTACTGACGACTGTGGGGTGCCCATCTCCCTGTCGGGGTAAGGACGGAGACGTTTCCGCGTTCTCTGGTCCATTCCTTTGGGCACCCCGGCGGCGAGTGGCAGCCCCACCACCCTCACTCGAAGGGGCTGCATCATGCCAGTCGCTATCACTCCCCCCACACCCGTGGCGTGTACCACGTTCACGGCGCAGGTCACCTCCATCCCTGCCGGGGTCAGCGCCGGAAACACCGCCACTTTCACGTACGACGGCCAGACCCAGTCCGCGACCGTCGCCGCCGACGGGACCACCCCTCCGGTCACCTTCACCGCCGTGGGATCCGGGCCCCAGACCATCACCGTGGTGTACACCAGCGGCGCCACCATCACCGGTACCGAGGTCGTCCCGGTCACCGTCACTCCCGCACCCCCCGGGACCCTGACGACCACCCTGACCACCGTGGGCACGACCACGCAGGCCAGCACGACCCTCACCTGCGGCGGTGCCGCCACCTCGATCAACGGCACCATCCAGTACACCCTGCCCGGCGGGGGGACGGTATCGACGCCCGTGGTCAACGGCGTCGTGACCCCGGTCAACCTCGGGGTGCTGCTCACCTCGGGGCAGTCGGTGACGGCCACGTTCGTGGCGGCTGCCGGTACCTGCCCCGCGTGCACCTTCGCCCCGGTCACCACAAGCCTGTGCACGGTGGTGCTGCTGCCTCCGGCGGGTGTGGTCACGGCGGGTCAGCCGACCACTCTCCAGGCGCTGGTGCTGTGCAACGGCGTCCCGGTCAGTGGTGCCACGGTCTCCTTCGCCACTCCGAGTGGCACGTTGGGCACGGGGACGACCAACGCGTCCGGGTTGGCTTCGGCGACGGTCACCTTCCCGACCGCCGGGGCCACCACGGTCACGGCCACCGTCACCGCTACCCCCGCCGGCACCGCATGCAACTGCACCGGAACGGCGTCCGCGCCCCTCCCTGTCGTAGTGGTGCCCGCGGCCGTCTGCACGGTGGTGCTGCTGCCTCCGGCCGGTGTGGTCACCGCTGGTCAGCCCACGACCCTCCAGGCGCTGGTGCTGTGCAACGGCGTCCCCGTGAGCGGGGCCACGGTCAGCTTCACGAGCCCGAGTGGCACGTTGGGCACGGGGACGACCAACGCGTCCGGGTTGGCTTCGGCGACGGTCACCTTCCCGACCGCCGGGGCCACCACGGTCACAGCCACGGTCACCGCCACTCCCGCCGGTAGCGCCTGCAACTGCACGGGGACGGCGTCCGTCCCGCTCCCCGTCGTGGTGTTGCCCGCGGCGGTGTGTACGGTGGTGCTGCTGCCTCCGGCAGGTGTGGTCACCGCTGGTCAGCCCACGACCCTCCAGGCGCTGGTGCTGTGCAACGGCGTCCCGGTCAGTGGCGCTACGGTCAGCTTCACGAGCCCGAGTGGCACGTTGGGCACGGGGACGACCAACGCGTCCGGGTTGGCTTCGGCGACGGTCACCTTCCCGACCGCCGGGGCCACCACGGCGACTGCCACCGTCACCGCCACTCCCGCGGGCAGTGCCTGCAACTGCACGGGGACGGCGTCCGTCCCGCTCCCCATCGTGGTGCTGCCCGCGGCACTCTGCACGGTGGTGCTGCTGCCTCCGGCCGGTCTGGTCACCGCTGGTCAGCCCACGACCCTCCAGGCGCTGGTGCTGTGCAACGGCGTCCCCGTGAGCGGGGCCACGGTCAGCTTCACCACTCCGAGCGGCAGTTTGGGCACGGGCACGACCAACGCCGCCGGGCTGGCTTCGGCGACGGTCACCTTCCCGACCGCCGGGGCCACGACGGTCACGGCCACCGTCACCGCCACTCCCGCCGGTAGCGCCTGCAACTGCACCGGCACGGCGTCCGTCCCCCTCCCCGTCGTTGTCCAGCCCGGGTCGACCACGCCGCCGGGACCGCTACAGGCCCTCCCCGCCTGCTGGCGGGTCAACCTGTCCAACCCGACCGTCTTCCCGACCACTCTGACGGCCAAGGTGACGCCGCCGACCGCGGGCATCCCCGTGCAGTTCCTCGTGGGCGGCGTGCCCGTGGGGACGGCGACGACCGATGCGACCGGCACCGCCACCCTCCCGGTGAACCTCACCCTGTTCCAGATCATCAACACCACCTACCAGGCGACCGCGGTCGTCGGAGGCACCACGGTCACCTCGACGGCCTCCCTGCAGCCGTGCATCCCGCCGGTGTGACCCTGGTCCACGGGTGAACGCGTGCGGAAATAAAGGGCTGTCCCCCGTAGTGCGAGTACGGGGGACAGCCCGGCGTTCGGCACGCCCGCGTGTCCACCGACCCGGGCCAAGGGTCAGAGGCTGACGCCGTGTGACCGCAGATAGGCGAGCGGATTGATGTCCGAGCCGTAGCCGGGGCCGGTGCGGATCTCGAAGTGGAGATGCGGCCCGGTGGCATTGCCCGTCGAGCCGGAACGGCCGATCTGCTGGCCGCCGTTGACGTTCTGCCCGGCCCGCACCGAGAGCTGCGAGAGATGGGCGTACTGGCTGTACTTGCCGTCCGGATGCCGGATGACCACCTGATAGCCGTACGCGTCGCCCCACCCCGCCGAGACCACATCGCCCGAGCCCACGGCCTTCACCGAGGTGCCGATGCCCACGGGGAAATCCACACCCGTGTGGTAGCCGCTCGACCAGCTGGAGCCGGCCGCCCGGTAGGCGGTGCTCGGGCTGACGCCGCTGACGGGGGCGGTGAAGCCCGAGGAGACGACGGGCTTGGCCGCCCGCTCCCGGCTGGTGTGCTTCTCGGCCTTCGGGTGCGGCGCGGGCTTCGGCTTCGGCTTCGCCTTGGCCTTGTGGTGGGGCTCGGGTTCCGCCTTGGGCTTGGCGGTGGCCTTACCGCCCTTCAGGGAGAGCTTCTGACCGGGGTAGATCAGATCGGGATCGCCGCCGATCGTCTCGCGGTTGGTCTCGTAGAGCGCCTCCCAGCCGCCGTTGACGTCGTGGGTGTCGGCGATACGGGACAGCGAGTCACCGCTGACGACCACATAGCGGCCGGACTTCGTGGAGGCGCGCCCCTGGAGGCTGGTGGGCGTGGGCTTGCTCGCCGCCGCCTGCTGGGCCTTCTCCGGCCGATGGGTCTGCTTGATCGGGGCGGCGGCCGTCCTGACGACCTTCTGAGCGCTCTGCGGCGCCGCGTCGTCCCGCGTCAGACCGGCCTTGCCCGAGCACACCGGCCACGCGCCGGGGCCTTGGCCGTCGAGCACCTTCTCCGCGATCGCGATCTGCTGGTCCTTGGTGGCCAGATCGGCCCGTGCCGCGTAGGCCGTGCCGCCGTACGCCTCCCATGTGCTCTGCGTGAACTGCAGCCCGCCGTAGAAGCCGTTGCCGGTGTTGATGTCCCAGTTGTCGGTGGACTCGCACTGGGCCACCTTGTCCCAGGTTTCGCCCGAGGCCGCGGACGCGCCCGCGGCGCCGACGAGTGGAAGGGCGATTCCGGCGCCGCCCGCCGTGACGGTCAGTGAGGCACGGGAGATGCGGTTGGGCTTGTAGCGGCGGTGGCGTCCCCGTAAGGGCATGGACGGCTCCTTCTCGTGCTGCCGGGTGCGGCGAGCTGCCGGGCGGGCCAAAGATAAGGGGGCCGATTTGGGCACAACAAGAGGGAGTTCACCTGGAAAGAGGGCCACAGCGCGCTGTGCTGCGGCCCTCTCCCGCTTATGTGATGTGCATCACACGAATTCGGTCGGTGGTTCGGGCGGGACGCAGGGTGACCGGCCCGCCCCGGCTGCCAGGCGAACGACGCGGCGGAGGGCTCGGACGAGGTGAACAACGCGTCCACGGCCCGGACTTCGATCCGCGTCGCCGCCTCGCCGCCCTGGCGTGCGAGGGCGGCGACGTAGAAGGCGGTCTGGCACGTCCCTCCGAGGAAACGGCGGCCCCCGTCCGGAGCCACCTGGTGCAGTTCGTCATGGCGCACGGCACCGGGGAGCGGCCCCAGGACAGCCGCAGTGCGGCCGTTCCGCCGTCCGTCGCGGTGAGGCGCACGCCCAGGGCGTGAACGGTGTCCGGGCGCACCCCACGCAGCCGTCGGCCGATCCGCAGGGTGGCGGTGGTCCAGCCGGTGCCCGCCGCCCGCGACCGATGGTCCCGGGCGGCGGCGTGCCGTGCTCTGCCGAGGAGTTACCGGCGCACGGCGAGCGACACCGCGAAGCGGCCCTCCGCGTCGGTCCACCAGCGCCGCGAATCCATCCCCGCGGCGGCAAGTTCGGCCCGCACCTTCTCCTCCCGGAACTTGGCGGACACCTCGGTGCGGACCTCCTCCCCGGCCGTGAAGTGGACCGCGAGATCCATGGCGGGGATCTTCGCGGTGAGCTCCTTACGGGCCCTCAGCCGCATCTCGATCCACTCCTCCTCGGCGTTCCACACCGCCACGTGGTCGAAGTCGGAGGGGTCGAAGTCGGCGCCCAGCTCGCGGTCGAGCACCGTCAGCACGTTCTTGTTGAACGCCGCGGTGACCCCCTGGGCGTCGTCGTAGGCGGAGACGAGCGTGGCCTCGTCCTTCACCAGGTCGGTGCCGAGCAGCAGCGCGTCGCCGGGCGCGAGCAGCTCGCTCACCGAGGCGAAGAAGGCCGCCCGCTCCGCCGGCAGCAGATTGCCGATGGTGCCCCCGAGGAAGGCCAGCAGCCTCGGCCCCGGGGTGTCGTCGGGCAGCGCGAGCCCGTTCATGAAGTCGGCCACCAGCGCGTGCACCGTCAGCCGTGGATGCTCGGCCAGCAGGGCCTCCCCGGCCAGTTCCAGGGCGCTCTCGCTCACGTCGACGGGTACGTAGACGTGCAGATCCGGCAGTGCCCGGATCAGGTGGCGGGTCTTCTCGGAGGAGCCGGAGCCCAGTTCGATGAGGGTGCGGGCCCCGGTGGCGTCGGCGATCTCCGCCGCGCGGGCGACGAGGACCTCCCGCTCGGCGCGGGTCGGGTAGTACTCGGGCAGCCGGGTGATCTCTTCGAAGAGCGCGCTTCCCCGGGCGTCGTAGAACCACTTGGGCGGAAGCTGTTTGGGGGTGCTGGTCAGCCCGTCGGCCACATCGGCGCGCAGCGCGGCCGTGGTGGCATCGGCGGGCAGGGTGCGGGTGACGGTGAAGGGGCTCAACGGGAAGCCTCCTTGAGTGCGGTGAGCAGTACATCGGTGCGGGTGGCGGTGAGCAGGGTGCGGTCGGGGACCTCGGTCCAGCCGGGGTCCTGGTCGTACGGCTCGGAGGCCACCACCACGCCCCGGTCCGGGTCGGCCAGGTACCACAGCGTGTCGCCCCAGGCGGTGGCGGCGATGGTCTCGCCGTCCATGAGCAGCAGATTGAGCCGTGAGCCGGGGGAGGCGCCGGCGAGCTGCTCGACGGCCTCGGCCAGCGCCTCCGGCGGCGCGTGGCCCAGCCGCAGCCGGTGCAGCACCAGCGCCCAGACGAACGCCGAGTCGCACCGGGCCTCCAGGCCGAGCAGATCCACCGGTGGCAGTGCGGCGGCGAGGTCCGCGACCGCGTGCGGCCAGTCGCGGATCGCCCCGTTGTGGCTGAACAGCCAGGTCCCGGAGGCGAACGGCGAGGCGCCCGCCTCACCGTCCGCGCTCGCCTCGGTGGCATCCCTTACGGCGGCCATCAGCGCCTCCGTGCGCACCACGCGGGCCAGGTCGGCGAACGACAGATCGCCCCAGATGGGCCCGGCGCGGCGGTAGCGCGCGGGCACCGGGTCGCCCGACGCGTACCAGCCGACGCCGAACCCGTCGGCGTTGACCGTGCCGTGCGCCTGCCGCCGCGGCGCCCACGACTGCCGGAACAGGCTGTTCGCGGGCGCCACGACCACCTCGCCGATGGAGGTCCGCGGCCCGAGGTAGGCCAGGTGCCGGCACATCAGGACGCGTCCCGCGCGGTGCGGAAGCCGGCGAAGATCTGGCGGCGGACCGGCAGGTCCCAGTTGCGGAACGTGCCCCGGCAGGCGACCTCGTCCACCGCGAAGGAACCGCCGCGCAGCACCTTGTGCGACGGGCCGAAGAACACTTCCGAGTACTCGCGGTACGGGAAGGCGCGGAACCCCGGATAGGGCAGGAAGTCGCTCGAGGTCCACTCCCAGACATCGCCGATCAGCTGCCGCACCCCCAGCGGGGAGGCGCCCAGCGGATAGCTGCCCGCCGCCGCGGGCCGCAGATGGCGCTGGCCCAGGTTGGCGTGGACGGGCGTGGGGTCCTCGTCGCCCCACGGGTAACGCCGGGACCGGCCGCTCTCCGGGTCGTGGCGGGCGGCCTTCTCCCACTCCTCCTCGGTCGGCAGCCGCCGTCCCGCCCAGCGGGCGTAGGCGTCCGCCTCGTACCAGCTCACATGCACCACCGGCTCCTCCGGCGGCACCGGCTCCGTCACCCCGAACCGCCGGCGCAGCCACTGCCCGCCCTCGCGCCGCCAGAACAGCGGGGCGGCGAGGCCGTGCTCCTGGATGTACGCCCAGCCGTCGGCCGTCCACCAGCGCCGCTCGGTGTAGCCGCCGTCCGCGATGAACCGCTGGTACGCGCCGTTGGTCACCGGGGTGGTGTCGATGTGGAAGGCCGGGACCAGCCGGTGGTGTGCGGGCCGCTCGTTGTCCAGGGCCCAGGGCTCGGCCGAGGTACCCATGGTGAACGGGCCGGCCGGGACCAGCACCTCCTCGGGCAGCGCAGCGCCGTCCGCCGTGCCGGGCGGCGGCGGGGCGGTGAGCGCGGCGGGTCCGCGGCGCAGCTGGTGGGTGATGAGCATCGTCTCGTCGTGCTGCTGCTCATGCTGCGCGATCATGCCGAAGGCGAAGCCCGCGTCCACCAGCGGGGCGCCGCGCAGCTCGATCCGCTCCAGGATGTCCAGCACCCGGCCGCGCACCTCGTGCACATAACCGCGGGCCTCGGCGGGCGCCAGCAGCGGCAGGGTGGGCCGCTCGGCGCGCGGATGCTCGAAGGCGTCGTAGATCGAGTCGATCTCGGGGCGCAGGGCGTCACGTCCGCCGACCGCGCGCAGCAGCCACTGCTCCTCCTGGTTGCCTATGTGCGCCAGATCCCACACCAGCGGGGACATCAAAGGGGAGTGCTGGGCGGTGAGGTCGGGCTCGTCCACGCAGGTGGTCAGGGTGTGGGTGCGGTCGCGCGCGGTGCGCAGCGCCTTCTCGGCGCGCCGGCGCAGCGCCTCGGGATCGATGGTGAGATCGGAATCGGGGGCGGTCATGACCGTCCCTCCTTACCGGTGAGGGGAGCGAGCAGATCGTCGGCGGGACATCGGCCGCGGACCACGTAGCGGTCGGTGAAGGCGGCGACGGCGGCGGTGACGGCGGGGGAGGCGCCGATACGCGGCAGTGCGTCCAGCGCCGTGGTGAAGCAGCTGACGGCGGCGGTGCGCAGCTCGGGGTCGGCCAGACCGTGGCGGGCCGCGGCCCGCCACAGCGGATTGTCCGGTGCGGGGCGGGCGCCCGCCGTCTCGGCGAGGGGTTTCACCACCCGGTAAACCGTTTCAGCAGCCTCGGGATCGTCGAAGAGCGCGACCGTGACGGCGAGGGGGACGATCCATCCGTCCTCACCGCTCTGCGCGTCGATCATGCGCAGTTCCAGATGGCCGCGCGGGCGGACGGGGGGAAAGAGGGTGGAGATGTGGAAGTCGAGGTCGCCGTGGGTGGGTGGCCGGGGCAGCCCCGTCCGGGCCCACTGGCGGAAGGTCACCCCGGACGGCACCGTCCAGGGCGCCTTCTCGTCCCGGATGGCCATCACGGGCGCGTCCAGCACGTAGTGGGCCCAGGCCGTGCGGGGATCCTGGCCGTCGGCCGGGGCGTGGGTGCGTCCGGGGTCCATCGCCGTCCACAGCGCCTGCCGGGTGGAGCGGTAGCCCGTGGGGCGGCCCTGGCGCAGGGGCGAGTTGGCGAACGCGGCGGTGAGTACCGCCCCCAGCAGATGGGCGAGCCGCCAGCGCCGTGCCATGCCGAGCGGTCCGGGCTCCTCGTGCCCGGCGTCCACGCAGACCTGCACGGAGGCGGTGTTGCACATCATGGAGCGCCCGGCCGGCCCCCGGCGGTCGAAGTAGGTCTCCATGCACTCGTACCGGGGCGTGGCGAGGAAGCGTCTCGGCGGGCGCCAGGGGTCATGCCCGTGGCCGGCGAGACCGAGGCCGAGGCCGGTGAGTACCGAACGTACGAGGACCAGATCGGCGGCCGCGGACTCCACACACGCGGTGAGGGAGTCGGCCGGGAGGGAGCTGAGCTCCACCTGACCGCCGGGTTCGAAGGTGACGGCGGACCGCAGCGGCAGTCCGCGCAGGGCGGTGACCGCGGCTTCGAGCCGGGCCGCCTCGATGGGTCGTGCCGGGTCGTGCGGGTCGTACATGAGCCATTCGAGTTCGACTCCGATGCGGCGCGGCGGCCCGGTCTTGAAACAGATGCCGTGCAGCCTGGCCTCCATCTCGGCCTCGCTGATCGCCTTGTCGTCGGGCACAGTCGTCATCTCCCGTCCCGTTCCGGCAGTGGCTCGCCGGGAAACGAACCGATATGTCGCCGTCCACTCTCAACTGCCGACGCGCCGGGCTCAAGGGTGCCTCCAGAGTTGCACAAGAGTTCATCCGCCGCCGGGCGGGCAGGTCAGGATGGCTGACGGTGGTGGCGGTTCCGCTCCTCGTACCGACTGGTTAGTATGTTCGATCCGGCGCGGTACCGCGTTCCGACGATCCGTTTGTGGAGGCCACCGGATGCAGGCATGGCGAGTGCACGACAATGGCGAGCCCGGTGAGGTCATGCGCCTCGACGAGGTGCCGGACCCCCAGGCGGGACCGGGACAGCTGCTGCTGCGGGTCCGGGCCGTCAACGTCAACTTCCCCGACGCCCTGCTGTGCCGCGGCCAGTACCAGGTGCGGCCGCCCCTGCCGTTCACCCCCGGCGTCGAGGTGTGCGGCGAGGTCGTCGCCGTCGGCGAGGGCGCCGAGGCCGTGGTCGGCTCCCGCGTCCTGGCCACGCCCACGCTCCCCGCGGGCGGCTTCGCCGAGCTGGTGCCCGTGGAGGCGGCGGCCGCGCTGCCCGCGCCCGACACCCTGGACGACGCCGAGGCCGCGGCGCTGCACATCGGCTACCAGACCGGCTGGTTCGGCCTGCACCGCAGGGCCCGCCTCCAGTCCGGCGAGACGCTCCTGGTGCACGCCGCCGCGGGCGGGGTCGGCAGCGCCGCCGTCCAGCTCGGCAAGGCGGCCGGGGCCACCGTGATCGGGGTCGTCGGCGGCGACGACAAGGCCCAGGTCGCCCGGGAGCTCGGCTGCGACCTCGTCCTCGACCGGCGCGCCGACGACATCGTGGCGGCCGTCAAGGAGGCCACCGGCGGACGGGGCGCGGACGTCGTCTACGACCCGGTCGGCGGCGACGCCTTCGTCAAGTCCGTCAAATGCGTCGCCTTCGAGGGCCGCATCGTGGTCGTCGGCTTCGCCAGCGGCGTCGTCCCCCAGGCCGCCCTCAACCACGCCCTGGTCAAGAACTACGCCATCCTCGGCCTCCACTGGGGCCTGTACAACACCCACGACCCGGCCGCGATCCGCGCCTGCCACGAGGAGCTGACCGAGCTCGCCGCACAGGGCACCGTCAAACCGCTGGTCAGCGAGCGCGTACCGCTGAAGGACGCGGCCGACGCCGTCCAGCGCGTCGCCGACGGCGTGACCACCGGCCGCGTGGTCGTCGTTCCCGGGCAGGCCGCCGGAGGGGCCCGATGAGCACCACCCGGCACCGCCCCGCCGTGGACGCCGACGAGCTGCGCCGCCGCGTCCGCGAACTCCTGGACGCCCATCCGCCCGCCACCACCGACCGCCTGGACTTCCTGCGCGCCCGCTTCGACGCCGGGCTCGCCTGGGTGCACTACCCGGCCGGGCTCGGCGGCCTGGACGCCCCGCGCTCCCTGCAGGCCGTCGTCGACGCCGAGCTGGAGACCGCGGGGGCACCTGACAACGACCCCCGCCGCATCGGCATCGGCCTCGGCATGGCCGCCCCCACCATCCTCGGCTTCGGCACCGACGAGCAGCGGCAGCGGCTGCTGCGCCCGCTGTGGACCGGCGAGGAGGTGTGGTGCCAGCTCTTCAGCGAGCCCGGCGCCGGATCCGACCTCGCGGCGCTGGCCACCCGGGCGGTGCGCGACGGCGACGACTGGGTGGTCGACGGACAGAAGGTCTGGACCTCCAGCGCCCATCTCGCCCGCTGGGCCATCCTCATCGCCCGCACCGACCCCGGCCAGCCCAAACACCGCGGCATCAGCTACTTCATCTGCGATATGACCGACCCCGGGGTCGAGGTCCGGCCACTGCGCCAGATCACCGGCGAGGCGGAGTTCAACGAGGTCTTCCTCACCGGGGTGCGGATCCCCGACAGCCGGCGGCTCGGCGAGATCGGCGAGGGCTGGCGCGTCGCCCAGACCACCCTGATGAACGAGCGGGTCGCCATCGGAGGCGGCCGCGTCCCCCGCGAGGGCGGCATGATCGGCCTGGTCGCCGACACCTGGCGCGAGCGGCCCGAACTGCGCACCCACGACCTCCACCAGCGGCTGCTGCGGCTGTGGGTGGAGTCCGAGGCGGCCCGGCTCGCGGGCGAGCGGCTGCGCCAGCAGCTCGCGGTCGGCCAGCCCGGCCCCGAGGGCTCGGCTATGAAGCTCGCCTTCGCCCGCCTCAACCAGCACATCAGCGCGCTCGAGGTCGAGCTGCTGGGGGAGGAGGGGCTGCTCTACGACGACTGGACGCTGCGCCGTCCCGAACTCGTGGACTTCACCGGCCGCGAGGCCGGCTACCGCTATCTGCGCGCCAAGGGCAACTCCATCGAGGGCGGCACCTCGGAGGTGCTGCTCAACATCATCGCCGAACGCGTCCTGGGCCTGCCGCCCGAGCCGCGGACCGACAAGGACGTCCCGTGGAAGGACCTGCCCCGATGAGCACCGCCGACCTGCTCTACTCCGAGGCGGAGGACGATCTGCGCGCGGCCGTACGGTCGCTGCTCACCGACCGCTGCCCGCCCGCCACGGTGATCTCCGAGGCCGAGAGCGGCCGGGCGTACGACGTGGCGCTGTGGCGCGCGCTGGGTGCCGAGATGGGCACCGCGGGGCTGCTGGTGCCGGACAAGCTCGGCGGCCAGGGCGCCACCGCGCGTGAGGCGGCGGTGGTGATGGAGGAGCTCGGCCGCGCCGTCGCCCCCGTGCCCTACCTCACCAGCGCCGTCCTCGCCGCCGCTGCCCTGCTCCGCTGCGACACCGACCAGGAGGCCGTGGCCCGGCTGCTCGGCGCGCTCGCCGAGGGCCGCACGGTCGGCGCCCTCGCGGTGCCGCTGTCCACCGTGGCCGTAGCGCCCGGCGGTGGATCCGGCGCGCCTGCCGCGACCGTACGGGCCGACGGCGACACCACGCTCAGCGGCCAGGTCTCCGGTGTCGCGGGCGCGGCGGGCGCCGATGTGCTGCTCGTCCCCGCCACCGGCGCGGACGGCTACGGTCTCTACGCCGTGGAGACCGCCGAGACCAGCGTCACCGTCGAGCCCCTCACCTCCCTCGACCTCACCCGCCCGCTCGCCGCGGTGACCCTCACCGGCGCCCCGGCCCGCCGGCTGGCCGGGCCCGACCGGGCCGAGGCGGCCATCGGGCGGGCGCTGCTGACCGGGGCCGGGCTGCTCGCCTCCGAGCAGCTGGGCGTGGCCGAATGGTGTCTGACCGAGACGGTCCGCCACACCAAGGAGCGCCATCAGTTCGGGCGCCCCATCGGCTCGTTCCAGGCACTCAAACACCGCATGGCCGCGCTGTGGCTGGAGCTGGTCTCGGCGCGCGCCACCGCCCGGTACGCCGCCGACGCACTGGCCACGGACAGCCCGGACACACCGGTCGCGGTGGCCGTGGCCCAGGCGCACTGCGCCGAGGTGGCGGTGCACGCGGCCGAGGAGTGCGTCCAGATGCACGGCGGCATCGGCATGACCTGGGAGCACCCGGCGCATCTGTACCTCAAGCGGGCCAAGAGCGACGAGATCGCGCTGGGCACCCCCGGCCGCCACCGGCAGGCGCTCGCCGGGCTGGTGGATCTGCCGGCCCCCACCGGCTGACCGGCCGGATCCGGCGAACCCGCCCCCGCTCCGCGATCACGCCACTAGAGTGCCGAACGGCTGTGCGGCACGTCGGGCGAGGCCGGAACGGGGGCACATGATGAGCGACTTCGACTACATCGTGGTGGGGGCGGGCTCGGCGGGCGCCGTGGTGGCGGCCCGGCTGACGGAAGCCCCGGACGTACGGGTGCTGCTGCTGGAGGCCGGAAAGGACGACGCGGCCGAGCAGATCCACGACCCCACCGCGTGGTTCACCCTCATCGGCGGTGAGCACGACTGGGGATACACCACCGTCCCGCAGCCGGGCCTGGCCGGGCATCCGCAGGCCGCCGCGCGCGGCAAGGTGCTCGGCGGCTCCAGCAGCATCAATGTGATGACCTACGTCCGCGGCCACCTCGGCACCTTCGACGCCTGGGCCGCCGACGGCTGCACCGGCTGGGACGCCGCCTCGGTGCTGGAGACCTTCCGCGCCCTCGAGCACACCGAGGGCCGTGACCCGCGCTTCCGGGGCACCGGCGGCCCGCTGCGGCTCAGCCGGGCCGAGACGCCCAACCCGCTGAGCAGCGCCTTCCTCGAGGCTGCCAAGGAACTCGGCCATCCCTGCAACGACGACTTCAACGGCGCGGAGAGCGACGGCGCCGGGCGCCATGAGTGGACCATCCACGAGGGGCGCCGCCAGAGCACGGCGGTCGCCTACCTCGATCCGGCGATGGACCGCCCCAACCTCACCGTCCGCACCGAGGCCCGGGCACACCGGCTGCTCTTCGAGGGCACCCGCTGCGTCGGCGTCGAATACGCGGGCTCCGGTGGTGTGGCACGGCGGGTGCGCGCGGCGCGGGAGGTGATCGTGTGCGCGGGCTCGGTGGACTCGCCCAAGCTGCTGATGCTCTCCGGAATCGGCCCGGCCGGCCATCTGCGCGAAGTGGGCGTCCCGGTGCTGGTGGACGCCCCCGAGGTGGGGGCCAATCTCCAGGACCACCCCCTGGTCGGGCTGGTCCACGAGGCGGGCACCCCGCTGCCGCCGCCCCCGCTGACCACCGCCGAGGCGGCCCTGTTCACCCGGACCGACCCCGAGCTGCCCCGCCCCGACCTCGAGGTGTTCCTCTTTCACATTCCGTTCCACCCCAGACTGCTGCCGTTCCCGCCGAACAGCTTCACTCTGACGGCCGCCGCGATGCAGCCCCACAGCCGGGGCACGGTCCGGCTCTCGGGCGCGGACCCCGAGGACCGGCCGCTGATCGACCCCGGCTATCTCGGCGACGGAAGGGACCTCGCCACCCTGGTCCAGGGGGTCGAACTGGCCCGGTCGCTGGCCGCCACCGACGCGTTCGGGGCGTGGCAGCCGCGCGAACTGCTGCCCGGCCCCGGGGTGAGCGGCCGGGACGGACTGGCCGACTTCGTCCGCGAGAACACCGGCACCTACTTCCACCACGTCGGCACCTGCCGGATGGGCGGGGACGAGCAATCGGTGGTGGACCCCCGGCTGCGCGTCCGCGGCGTCGAGGGGCTGCGGATCGCCGATGGATCGATCATGCCGTCGATCGTCTCGGCCAACACCAACGCGGCCTGCGTCATGATCGGCGAGATGGCCGCCGAGCTGATCCGCGCCGACGCCTGAGCGGGCTCCCCGCACCCGCCCATCACGGAGGGGCAACCGCCTGGGAGTAACCGAACAGCAGATCGGCACCCGTATGGAGCACCAGGTGGCGGCGGTACAGGGGCGATTCTGGGCCACACTGACGGCCGGATTCCGATGCTCCGTAGTGGCCGAGGAGGCTCCCCATGGCCATTTCCATCTCCGTGGTGCTGCTGCTTCTGATCCTCACAGTGGTGTTCCTCCGCAGCGGCGGACTGCGCATCTCGCATGCGCTGGTCTGTGTGACGCTGGGCTTCTACCTGGCGAGCAGCAGCGTGGCGCCCACCATCTCCGAGGGGCTGGCAGCCACCGCGGACGTGGTCAGCAGCGTCCGTCCCTGATCCACGCCCGCGGCGACCGGTCTCTGACGGCCGGGCTCAGCGGCCGATCTCGACGTCCTCCAGCACACCGAGCGCATCGGGCACCAGAATCGCCGCCGAGTAGTAGGCGGAGACCAGGTAGGACGTCACGGCCTGCTCGCTGATGCCCATGAACCGGACGTTCAGACTGGGCTCGTACTCATCCGGGATACCGGTCTGATGCAGACCGATGACCCCCTGGCTCTCCTCGCCGGTGCGCATCGCCAGGATCGAGCTCGTGCCGGACTCGCTGATCGGGATCTTGTTGCAGGGCAGCAGCGGAACCCCGCGCCACGCCCGCACCGCGACCCCGGCCACCTCGACGCCCTGTGGATACAGACCACGGCTGCTGCACTCCCGTCCGAAGGCGGCGATGGTGCGCGGATGCGCCAACAGATACTGGGTCTTGCGGCGCCGTGCCAGCAGCTCGTCGAGGTCGTCGGGGGTGGGCGGTCCGCTGCGGGTGTGGATGCGCTGGGAGAGGTCGGCGTTGTGCAGCAGGCCGAATTCGCGGTTGTTGACGAGCTCGTGCTCCTGGCGTTCGCGCAGGGCCTCGATGGTGAGGCGGAGCTGCTGCTCGACCTGGTTCATGGGCTCGTTGTAGAGGTCGGCGACGCGGGTGTGGACGCGCAGTACGGTCTGGGCCACGCTCAGCTCGTACTCCCGCGGCTCCAGTTCGTAGTCCACGAACGTGCCCGGCAGCGCCGGCTCACCCGAGTGGCCGGACGCGATGGCGATATCGGCCTCGCCGCGCCGGTTCTGCGCGGGCGCGGTCCGCTCGGCGAGCCCCTGGAGATGGTCGCGCAGCGACGCGGAGCGGTCGGCGGCCTCCTGGACGACGCGGCGGGGGAGGGTGAGCACCGTGGTCCGGGTGACGGCCCGGGCGGTGAACTCCCAGGTGCGCTCCGGACCGGTCAGGACCGCGTCGCCGAAGTACTCCCCGTCGGCCAGCACCGCCAGCGTGCTGCCCTCGTCATACGCGCCGGGGGCGATCTGGCGGACCTTGCCATGAGCGATCAGGAACACCTGGTCGGCCGGGCGGCCCGCCTCCACCAGCACATCCCCCGGCGCGTACTCGCGCTGCACACAGCCGTCGGCCAGCGACTCCAGCACGGGGGTGTCCGCGAAGCCGCGCAGCGTCGGCAGCTCGCCCAGCTCCGGTGGGATGACCCGCACCTGTGATCCGGTGGTGATGAACTCCACCCGCCCGTCCCCGACCGTGTAGGTCAGCCGGCGGTTCACCCGGTACGTACCGGCCGACACCTGGACCCAGGGGAGGACGCGCAGCAGCCACCGGGAGGAGATGGCCTGCATCTGTGGAACGGACTTGGTGGTGGTCGCCAGGTTCCGTGCGGCGGCCGTGCCCAGACTCAGCGGCTGCTCACCGGACTCCACGGAGGTGGTCATAAGTGCTCATCACCCATTTCGGTAGATCTTCGGGAAGGTATGCGAAGGCCACAGGCCCGGTGGGGTGGACGTCAGAGTCCGTCGGGTGGATTCAGAGTCCGACTTCCACGTTCTCCAGAATTCCGAGCGCGTCCGGGACGAGCACGGCCGCGGAATAGTAGGCGCTGACGAGATAAGAGATGATGGCCTGCTCGCTGATCCCCATGAACCGCACCGAGAGGCTCGGCTGGTATTCGTCGGGAATTCCGGTGCGATGCAGTCCGATGACCCCCTGATTCTCCTCCCCGGTGCGCAGAACGAGAATCGAGCTCACCCCGCTCCGGGAGACCGGAATCTTGTTGCACGGGAGGATGGGCACCCCCCGCCAGGCCGGCAGCGCGTGCCCGTTCACCTCAGTGGGCTGCGGGGAGATGCCACGGCTGTTGAACTGCCGGCCGATCGCCGCGATGGCGCGCGGATGGGCCAGGATCAGCCCCGGGTCCTTCCAGACGGTGGCCAGCAGCTCGTCGAGGTCGTCGGGGGTGGGCGGTCCGCTGCGGGTGTGGATGCGCTGGGAGAGGTCGGCGTTGTGCAGCAGGCCGATCTCGGGGTTGTTGATGAGCTCGTGCTCCTGGCGTTCGCGCAGGGCCTCGATGGTGAGGCGGAGCTGCTGCTCGACCTGGTTCATGGGCTCGTTGTAGAGGTCGGCGACGCGGGTGTGGACGCGCAGTACGGTCTGGGCCACGCTCAGCTCGTACTCCCGCGGCGCCAGCTCGTACTCCGCGAAGGTGCCCGGCAGGACCGGCTCGCCCGAGTGGCCTGAGGCCAGCGCGATGGCCGCCTCCCCGTGCTCGTTCCGCTCCGTCTCCGGCGCCGAGCGCACCGCCTCCACATGCGCGCGCAGCTCAGATGAGCGGTCCAGCTGCTCCTCGAACTCCTGCCGGGGCAGGGCCAGCACGGTGCAGGACGTCACGGCCTTCACGGTGATGCCCCAGGTGCCCGCCTCGGCGGCGGTCAGCTCCGGCTCCCCGATGTGGTCGCCACCGGCGGCCGAGCCGACCACCGAGGGCTCGTCGAACGCGCCCTCGGTCAATTTCTCGACCTTGCCGTGGGCGATGAGGAGGAGCTCATCGGCCGGGCGCCCGGCCTCCACCAGCACATCGCCGGGCGCGAATTCCCGCTGGGTGAAGCGGTCCGCCAGGGCCTCGAGCACCGCGGTTTCCTCGAATCGCCGCAGCAGCGGCAGCTCGCGCAGCTCGACCGGGATGACCCGCACCTGTGATCCGGTGGTGGTGAACTCCACCCGGCCGTCCCCGAGCGTATGGGACGCCCGGCGGTTCACCCGGTAGGAACCACCCGGAACCTGCACCCACGGCAGCATGCGCAGCAGCCACCGCGAGGTGACGCCCTGCATTTGCGGAACGGATTTGGTCGTCGTCGCCAGATTCCGCGCGGCCGCCGTGCCGAGGCTCAACCGCGGCTGCGAAATGTCGGTACCGGAACCCGGTTCAACGGACGTCGTCATCGTGAATGCTCACCCATCCCTGTACAGACCTTGAAGAGAAAATCCGCTCGAGCAACTGCCAAGCTATCAGCGGACTTTGGGCGGCTGCATTCACTCAAAAGAGTGCCCGGGTGAGGGTTATGGCGGCGGTCGCCGACGGGTAAACACTCCGAATGCGCCGTGGGCCGACGGCCGCCGCGCCGCGCCCGTTCACCCGGCGCGCGCATCCGCCCGGCGCCCCCACGAGCACCGCCGCCACCGCCCCGGCACCTTGGGAACGGCGAGGAAATGGCCGGGGACCACCCGTGGAACTCTTCGCTCAGTACTGCCCTTTGGGTGTACGGCCGCCCGATACTCACTGGCGTCGAGCCTGCGTATCCCGCACCGCGCCGGGACGAGAGCCGGGAGGCCCCATGGACCGCCGTACACGCCGTGCCTTTGTCGTCACCCTCGGAGCCGCTCTGGCGGGCGGCGCGGCCGCGCCCGCGTTCGCGGGCACATCCGCCTCGTTGGGCGACACCGCCGTCGCGAAGGACAACTCCGAAGACGGCTCGAGGGACCGCTCCAAGGGCAAGCGGCCGCTGGCCAGAGCCCACGCCCACAACGACTACGAGCACCCGCGTCCGCTCCTCGACGCGCTCTCCCACGGCTTCGGCAGCGTCGAGGCCGACATCTGGCTGGTCGACGGCCAGCTGCTGGTCGCGCACGACGCCACGGACCTCGACCCCACCCGCACCCTGGAGTCGCTCTACCTCGACCCGCTGGCCCGGCGGGTCAAGGCCAACGGCGGCCGGGTCTACCGCGGTTACGACCTGTCGCTGCAGCTGCTGATCGACCTCAAGACCGCCGGGGAGCCCACCTACCTGGAGCTGGCCAAGCGGCTGCGCCGCTACGGCCACCTGTTCAGCGCCGCCTACGGCGGGGTCGGCGGCCGGGTGCGCCGCGGCGCGGTGACCGCCGTCATCTCCGGCGACCGCGGCGCACGGGCCCCCATGGAGGCCGAGAAGGTGCGCCACGCCTTCTACGACGGACGGCTGGAGGACCTCGGCTCGGGCGTGCCCGCCTCCTTCATCCCGCTCATCAGCGCCGATTGGACCAAGACCTTCACCTGGACGGGAGCCGGTCCGATACCGGCGGCGGAGCGCGAGACCCTGCGCCGCCTCGTCGCCTCCGCGCACGACGCCCGGCAGACCGTGCGCTTCTGGGCCACCCCGGACGTGGCAGGGCCGGAGCGCGACGCCCTGTGGGGTGAGCTCCTGGCCGCCGACGTGGACTACCTCAACACCGACGACCTGGCGGGCCTGGAGGCGTTCCTGCGCGCGGCCCGCTGAGGCCCCGTGGGGCGGCGGCCGGGGAGAAAACCACTCGCGTGCCGCCGCCCGCACGGCCATGCTGACCCTCATGCTCATCAGGACCGCCACCGCCGAGGACTGGCCCGCCATCTGGGCCTTCCTGCGCCGCATCGTCGCCGCGGGGGAGACCTACACCTACCCCCGGGACCTGGACGAGGACCGGGCCCGCGAGATCTGGATGCTGGAGCCCCCGAGCCGTACCGTCGTCGCCACCGACCCCGATGGCACGGTCCTCGGCTCGGCCAAGATGAACCCCAACCACATGGGGCCCGCCGCGCATATCGCGGGGGCCAGCTTCATGGTGGCCCCCGAGCACGGCGGGCGCGGTGTGGGCCGGGCCCTGGGCGAGCATGTCCTGGACTGGGCGCGCGCCGAGGGCTACAAGGCCATGCAGTTCAACGCCGTGGTGGAGAGCAACACCCGGGCGGTGGCGCTGTGGCGCTCACTCGGCTTCGAGGTCATCGGCACCGTCCCCAAGGCGTTCGCCCACCCCACGAACGGCTATGTGGGGCTGCACATCATGCATCGCTTCCTCTGATCCCGGCCGGCTCACCGGCCCCGGCGGGGTCCCTGAACCCCGCCGGATCGTCGAGGACCGCCTGCACCACCGAGCTGGCCGCGCCCAGCAGCGGACCGTCCGGGCCGAGCCGGGAGACGGTCACCGCCCCGCTGCCCGGACGGGCCGGGTCGGTGAGCCGCCGGCCCAACTCCCGCTCCAGGGCGGGCAGCAGCCAGGGCGCCAGCGGCGTCAGCGCGCCTCCGAGCACCACCTTCTCCGGGTCCAGGAGGTTCACCGCGCCCGCGAGGGCGATCCCGAGCGCCGAGCCCGCACCGCGCAGCGCACGCCGCGCCCGCTGGTCGCCGCTCGCCGCCCGCACGGCCAGTACGGCGATACGGCCGCCGGGGCCCGGGTGCTGGGCCGCGGCCTCCTCCGGGGACAGGCCGCTCGCCCGCAGTACCGCCTCCTCGCCCGCGTACTGCTCCAGACAGCCGCGGCCGCCGCAGGCGCACTCCGGCCCCTCGGGACGCACCGGCACATGGCCCAGCTCGCCCGCGAATCCATGGGTGCCGCGCAGCAGTTGCCCGTCGAGCACGACCGCGGCGCCGATGCCGATCTCGGCCGAGACATGGACGAAGTCCCGGGGCGCCGGGTCGTGGCCGCCCCGCCACAGCTCGGCGAGCGCGCCCAGATTCGCCTCGTTGTCCACGGTCACCGGCAGACCGGGCAGCGCCGCGCGCAGCTCGGGGCCGATGTCCACCCCCTCCCAGCCCAGATTGGGGGCGCGGACGACCAGCGACGAGTCCCGCGCCACCAGGCCGGGCACCGCTACCGCGAGCCCCACCGGCCGCAGCCCGCCCAGCTCCGCCTCCGCCGCGACCTGCCGGACCAGACCGGCGAGCTGGGTGAGCACCGGGGCCGGTGAGCGGTCGCGGTTCGCCGACGCGAGCTCCGTACGGGCCCGTACCCGCCCGGCGAGGTCCACCGCGCACACCGCGAGGTGGTCCACCCCGATCTCGGCGCCCAGCCCGGCCGGACCGCGCTCGTTGAGCTGCAGGGCGCTGCCGGGGCGGCCGACCGTGCCGGGCCGGGAGGGGCCCAGCTCGACCAGCAGCCCGTCCCGGATCAGCTCGTCGACGAGCGTGGAGACGGCGGCCCGGGTGAGCCCCACCCGGGCCGCCACCGCGGCACGCGACAGCGGGCCGTGGGCGGCCACGGCGTGCAGCACGAGGGAGAGATTGCGCCGGCGCATCGCCTGCTGGGTGTTGGGCAGTGGCGCTGCCACCTGAATCCGTCTCCTCTCGGCCGATCCGCTCATTGTGCCGGGCCGGTACGACACCGGGCCCGCCCGGCCGCCGCCGTACGGCGTTCATGCGTGGCGCGGCGCGCTCACGCGTGGCGCAGCAGGCCGTCCGCGTTGGCCAGCACCCGGGAGAGCCGCTCCAGCGCCGCCTCGTCGCGGGGCACCGGACCGTAGGACGGCCCCTCGGCGGTGGACCAGCGCCGGGCCACCGCCGCCGGGTCCTCGCCCAACACCAGCCCCGCGGCCTGCGCGGCGGCCCCGAGGGCGACCAGTTCCTCGGCCCGGGGCACCTGGACCGGGCGTCCGCTCAGCCGCCGGACCGTCTCCCGCCACGCGGTGCCCTTGGCGCCGCCGCCGATGAGCAGCA
This sequence comes from Streptomyces yongxingensis, assembly GCF_055597465.1. Classification (NCBI taxonomy): domain Bacteria; kingdom Bacillati; phylum Actinomycetota; class Actinomycetes; order Kitasatosporales; family Streptomycetaceae; genus Streptomyces; species Streptomyces yongxingensis. The sequence goes on along the minus strand of NZ_CM145717.1, from coordinate 1,269,102 downwards.
GCGGGGCGTCGGGCGCCGCGTCCTCGTCCAGCACCTGGTCCAGCGCGGTGAGCAGGGCGAAGACGGCCCCGTCGTAGGCGGCCTGGAGTACCTGGCCCGGGGTGGTGTCATGGCGCAGACCGTGCAGCAGCCCGGAGGCGTGCGGCAGGTTGGGGGTGCGCTCACCGTCGAGGAACGGCAGCAGCACGGTCGAGCCGCCCGGCTCCACCGCCTCCCGGTCGCGGCCCAGCAGTGCCGCGATCCGGTCCACCGCGAGCGTGCAGTTGAGGGTGCACGCCAGTGGCAGCCAGGCGTCACGCGTGTCGGCGAAGCCGGCGACCACCCCGGTGGGGTCGGCGGGCCGGTGTACCGAGACCGCGTAGACGGTGCCGGAGGTGCCCAGGCTCAGCACCGGCTGCCCCGGGCGCAGGCCGAGCCCCAGGGCGGCCGCCATGTTGTCGCCCGTGCCGGTGGCCACCAGGGCGCCGGTGGGCAGCGGCAGATCGGGCAGCTCCCGCACGGTCCCGGCGGCCTCGCCGTGGCGCAGCACGCGCGGCAGCAGCTCGGCGGAGAGCCCGACCCGGTCCAGGATCTCCTCGTCGTAGGACTCGGTGCCCGAGGCCCACCAGCCGGTGCCCGAGGCTTCGCCGCGGTCGGTGGTGCCGTAGCCGGTGAGTCGTTCGGTGAGATAGTCGTGAGGGAGCCGGACGGCCGCGGTGGCGCGGGCCGCCTCCGGCTCGTGCTCCATGAGCCAGGCCCACTTGGTGACGGTGAACGACGTCGGAGGCACGCTGCCGACCCGCTCCGCCCAGGTCTTCGGGCCGCCCAGCTCCTCGATGAGCCGGTCGCGCTGGGGCGCGGAGCGCACATCGTTCCACAGCAGGGCGGGCCGCACCGAGCGGCCGGAGGCGTCCAGCGTGACCAGGCCGTGCTGCTGGCCGCCCACGGAGACCGCGGCCGCCTCCCGGGCCGGGGTGCCGCACTGGCGCAGCGCCTCGGTGAGCGCCTCCCACCACTGCTCGGGGACGGACTCCTTACCGGTGCCGTCGCTGCCGCCGCCGACGGTGTGCGGGGCCTGTCCTCGGGCGACGACCGCACCGGTCGCGGAGTCGACGACGAGCGCCTTGGTCGACTGCGTGGAGCTGTCCACGCCGACGACGAGCGGTCCTTGCGGCACGGGCACGGCTGCTGCTGCCATCTCGCGCTCTCCCTTGCGTCCATGGGTCGTGCGGTGTGCGGGCTGTACGGGGCTTCCCCGGAATGCTCGCGCATACTAATTTGTAAAGCGCCATGACGAAATAGGCGAGGGAGCCGCGATGAGCTACAACCCCACCCCCGAGGACAGGTTCACCTTCGGACTGTGGACGGTCGGCTGGCAGGGCCGGGACCCGTTCGGGGACGCCACCCGCCCGGCGCTCGACCCCGTGGAGTCCGTGACCCGGCTCGCCGAACTCGGCGCGTACGGCGTCACCTTCCACGACGACGACCTCATCCCCTTCGGGGCCTCGGAGACCGAGCGCGAATCGCACATCAAGCGCTTCCGGCAGGCCCTGGACGCCACCGGGATGACCGTGCCCATGGCGACCACCAACCTCTTCACCCATCCGGTCTTCAAGGACGGCGCCTTCACCGCCAACGACCGCGATGTGCGCCGCTACGCGCTGCGCAAGACCATGCGCAACATCGACCTCGCCGCCGAGCTGGGCGCGAAGACCTATGTGGCCTGGGGCGGCCGCGAGGGCGCCGAGTCCGGCGGGGCCAAGGACGTGCGCGCCGCGCTCGACCGGATGAAGGAGGCGTTCGACCTGCTCGGCGCGTATGTCACCGAGCAGGGCTACGATCTGCGCTTCGCCATCGAGCCCAAGCCCAACGAGCCGCGCGGCGACATCCTGCTGCCCACCGTCGGCCACGCCCTGGCCTTCATCGAGCGGCTGGAACGGCCCGAGCTGTACGGGGTCAACCCGGAGGTCGGCCACGAGCAGATGGCCGGGCTGAACTTCCCGCACGGCATCGCGCAGGCGCTGTGGGCGGGCAAGCTCTTCCACATCGACCTCAACGGCCAGAACGGCATCAAGTACGACCAGGACCTGCGGTTCGGCGCGGGCGATCTGCGGGCCGCCTTCTGGCTGGTCGACCTGCTGGAGACCGGTGGCTACGAGGGCCCCCGCCACTTCGACTTCAAGCCCCCGCGCACCGAGGACGTCTCGGGCGTCTGGGCCTCGGCGGCGGGCTGCATGCGCAACTACCTCATCCTCAAGGAGCGCGCGGCCGCCTTCCGCGCCGACCCCGAGGTCCAGGAGGCGCTGCGCGCCTCGCGCCTGGACCAGCTGGGCCGCCCGACCCTCGACGAGGGCGAGACCCCGGCGGCGCTGCTCGCGGACCGCACCGCCTTCGAGGACTTCGACGTCGAGGCGGCCGCCGAGCGCGGCATGGCCTTCGAGCGCCTCGACCAGCTGGCCATGGACCATCTGCTGGCCGCGCGCGGCTGACCGGGCCCGGCTGACCGTGTCCGGCCGCCGGTCCCGCCCCCCGACGGGACCGGCGGCCGGGGCTCTCACCGGCTCAGGACTCCGGCCGGCGGCCGCTCAGGACGACGGCTGCCAGCCGCCGAGCCAGTCGGCGATCTCGTAGTCCGCGGCCTGGGCGTCGGTCAGCTGCGGTCGGTCGGTGCTCGCCGCACCGGAACCGGCGCCGGTGTTCTTGTACTCCCCGAAGCGGTCGTCCTTCCAGGAGAAGCCGCTCATATCCGTCCACGGTGTGGTCTTGATCGCCGCTGACAGATCCGTATTGCGGACGATCGCCTGCGGATCGAGACTGGCGTCGCCGCCCGCGTGCCAGGGACGGCCGAGATAGAACGACCGGCTGCTGACATCCCCGGTGACGTTGCTGTTGATGAACAGGAAGCCCTTCTTCCCGGCCGCCGTCGAGGGTGCCGCGACATAGCCGCCGGAACTGCCGTCGTAGCGCTTGACGAGCCGGATCGCCGACTTGTTGATCACGGCGGAGGCCCGGCCGAAGATGAAGTCGACGTTCCCCTGGATCCAGGCGTCGTTGACATACACCCGGCCGGCCTTGTCCTTGCTCGCCGAGTCCAGCAGCAGGGTGTCCTGGTCCCCGACCGCGCCGATGTTGTCCAGGACGATCCGGTCGCCCGCGGTGCGCAGGGCGACCGCCTGCTTGTCGGTGATGCTGGTGTCGCCCTCGTTGAAGTCGTTCACGAACTGAAGATTGCGGGCCTGGAAGTCATCGGCCTCGACGGCGACGGTCGCGCTGCCGCTGGTGCCGTAGGTGCCTCCGCCGGGCTTGGGGGTGCCGGAGGCGTTGTTGTAGACGATCGTCACGTCGTTCTTGCTGCTCGTGGTCCCCACCAGCCGGATGTGCGGCTTGTTGGCGGGGACCTTCACCGTCTCGCGGTACGTACCGGGCTTGACGGAGATGGTGACGGCGGACGGGTTGTTCGCCGGCACCGCGTCGACGGCCGCCTGCACGGTGGTGTAGGTGCCGCTGCCGTCCTTGGCCACCACGATGGTGGCGGCCGCGGCGGCCGTGGGCGTGGCGGCGTGGGCCGGGGCGACGGCGAGCCCGACACCGGTGGCCAGGGCCAGGGAGCCGATGAGCGGAGCGGGGCGGCGGCGCCGGGGGCGCCGTGGACTGAGGGTCATGGTCGGTGACTCCGTCCCGTGGAGGCGTGCCGAGGGGGTTGACGCCTTACGGTCTCCACGGCCCACCCAAAGGTTGCCGCCCGGCTGCCTTCGGCGTGGCCGGCTCTTCGGTCCGGCTGGATCTTCGGCCTGTCTCGTCCACGGTCACCGGCCGCACCCGTAGTACGGGCGGCCGGGAGGGTTAGCCCGCGAGGCGTACTTCGGCCCGCCCCGCGAGCCGGGGCGATGGCCCGGGCCTCACCCCTTCCGTACGGGCGGCCGGTCCCGCTACTTCCCTGAGGCCGGGCCTCGCGCCTTCCTTACCGGCAGCGTCATCGGGATCGGGCGAACCTCCTGCCCGAGGCCCGAGGCCCGAGGCCCGAGGCCCGAAGCCCGAGGCCCGAGGCCCGGTACCGGTGGCGGAGGGATACCGCCACCGGCCGTGTCGCCCCGTCAGCCGTCGGAGACCGGCATCGCCAGCGCCGCCGCCGGGTCGTGTCCGGCCGGGCCCGCGGGCCACCAGCGGCCGCGTTCCCTGCGGTACGGCCACCAGCGGCCGTCGTGGCCGTAGCGCACCTGGAGATCGGCGCCCACCACCGTCCAGCGGTTCGCCGTGGCACGCATCCGGGGCGCCCGCTCGTCCCCCTCCCAGGCGGCCGCGAGCTGGGCGCGGGCCCGCGCGAGGGCTTCCGCGTCCGGCGTCCACTCCTCCTCCAGCACGGTGAGCGCGGCGGCCCCGCCGTGCTCCCAGGCGCGGACGGCCCGCGCCAGATCGGTGCGGTCGCGCCCGCAGCCGGCCGCGAGCCGCGCGGCGATCGGGGCCGGGGGACCGGCGGCGGTCAGCCGCACCGTGTCCTCCCACACCGTCAGCGTCGCCGGGACGGGGGAAGTGGCGTGGCCGGGTGCGAGCGCCTCGGCCAGCAGCCGCTGGGCGCGTACGGCGGCGTCCGCCGCCAGGAACTCCAGCGCGGCCACGTCCAGCCCCTCGGCCGGGTCCGTGCCGCCCGCCAGCGCCGGCGGACGGCCGGGCGCGGCGACCGTGGGCGGAGGTCCGGGCAGCGGCGGCGGGCCGGGCGCGGCGAACGCCTCCCGGGCCGGTACCCCCTCCGGAGCCGGGGGAGCGGCGTCCTCCGCCGCCCGCGGAAGGTGCCGGGCGGCCCGCGCCGCACTGCGCACCTGGAGCTCGTCCAGCAGCTCCCGCTCCCCGCGTCCGCGCATCAGGAGCAGCACATACGGATCCTCGTCCAGCAGCCGGGCGAGCTGGTAGCACAGCGCGGCGGTGTGCGGGCAGTGGTCCCACGCCTCGCAGCCGCACTCCGGCTCCAGATCGCCTATCCCCGGCAGCAGTTCGACGCCCACGGCCGCCGCGTCCTCGGCCAGCTGCGGGGGCATGTCGCGGTCCAGCAGGGCGGCGATATGGCCGGAGCGGTCCGCGACCACCCCCAGCAGCCGGTCCCATTCCGCGTCGGTGAACTCCCGCAGCAGTACATCGGACCGGTAAGGCGTGCGGTCGCGGTCCCGCACCACGGCGGTGATCCGGCCGGGGCGTACACACACCGCGCCCACCGCTCCCTCGCGCGCCTGCTTGCGGCCGCGCTTCAGCTGTTCGCCGTCCAGCGCCGTGTCCTCCAGGGCCTTCAGCCACGCCTGGCCCCACCAGGTGCGGGCGAAGCCGCGGCCACGGGCGGGCGGCAGTGCGGCGAAGGTGCGCTCGGACTCGGTACGGCTCATCGTTCGGTCCCCCTCAGCTCCACGAGCTCCGCCAGCTCGGAGTCGGTCAGTTCGGTCAGCGCGCCCTCGCCGGAGCCGAGCACGGCGTCCGCCAGCTCCCGCTTGCGCGTCAGCATCGCGGCGATGCGGTCCTCCACGGTTCCCTCCGCGATGATGCGGTGGACCTGCACCGGCTGGGTCTGGCCGATGCGGTACGCGCGGTCGGTGGCCTGTGCCTCGACGGCCGGGTTCCACCAGCGGTCGTAGTGCACGACATGCCCGGCCCGGGTGAGGTTGAGCCCCGTGCCCGCGGCCTTCAGCGACAGCAGGAACACCGGGACCTCGCCGTCCTGGAAGCGCCGCACCATCTCCTCGCGCCGCGCCACCGGCGTACCGCCGTGCAGCAGCTGGGTCGGCACCCCGCGCGCGGCCAGGTGGCTCTCGAGGATGCGCGCCATCTGGACGTACTGGGTGAAGACCAGGACGCTCGCGCCCTCGGCCAGGATGGTGTCCAGCAGCTCGTCGAGCAGCTCCAGCTTGCCGGAGCGCCCGGGGATCACCGGCCGGTCCTCCTTCAGGTACTGCGCCGGGTGATTGCAGATCTGCTTCAGACCGGTGAGGAGTTTGACGATCAGCCCGCGCCGGACGAGACCGCCGGTGCCGGAGATCTCGGCGAGGATCTCGCGCACCACCGCCTCGTAGAGCCCGGCCTGCTCCTTGGTGAGCGCGACGGCCCGGTCCGTCTCGGTCTTCGGCGGCAGCTCGGGGGCGATACCGGGGTCGGACTTGCGGCGCCTGAGCAGGAAGGGGCGGACCAGTTTCGCCAGCCGCGCGGCGGCCTCGGGGTCGCTGCCGCTCTCCACGGCCTGGGCGTAGCGCCTGCGGAACGCGCCATGAGTACCCAGCACTCCCGGCGTGGTCCAGTCGAGGATCGCCCACAGCTCGGAGAGGTTGTTCTCGATGGGCGTTCCGGAGAGCGCCACGCGGGCCTTCGCGCCGATGGTGCGCAGCTGCCGCGCCGTCGCCGAGAACGGGTTCTTCACATGCTGCGCCTCGTCCGCGACCACCATGCCCCACGGCCCGGCCTCGGCCAGCCGCTGCGCGTCGAGCCGCATCGTGCCGTAGGTGGTGAGGACGAACTCGCCGTCGTCAAGGCCGTCCAGGCTGCGCGCGGAGCCGTGGTAGCGGCGCACCGGGGTGCCCGGCGCGAACCGCTCGATCTCCCGCCGCCAGTTGCCCATCAGCGAGGTGGGACAGACCACCAGAGTGGGTCCGGAGGCTTCGGGGACGCCCATGCGGTGCAGGTGGAGCGCGATGAGGGTGATGGTCTTGCCGAGGCCCATGTCGTCGGCGAGACAGCCGCCGAGGCCGATCGAGGTCATCCGGACCAGCCAGTCCAGGCCGCGCAGCTGATAGTCGCGCAGTGTGGCGGCCAGGGCGGCGGGCTGGGACACGGGCGCCCGCTGGGCACCGGCGGTCCCCTCGGGGTCGGCGAGGTGGTCCCGCAGGGCCTCCAGCCAGCCGGTGGCGCGCACCTCCACATCGGTTCCGTCGGCCTCCGTGCGGCCGGTAAGGACGGCGCCGAGGGCGTCGGCGGGGGTGAGCTTGCGGTCCTGCCGGTCCTGGACCCGGCGCGCCGCCTCGGGGTCGAGGAGGACCCATTGGTCGCGCAGCCGTACCACCGGCCGGCTGGCCTCGGCGAGCTTGTCGAGTTCGGCGCGGGTGAGCTCCTGGTCGCCCACGGCGAACCGCCAGCTGAAGCGCAGCAGTGCGTCGGCGGAGAGGAAGGCGGGGAACCGGGGCCCGGCGTCGTCCTGAGCCTCGTCGTCCCCGTCCGGGCCGATGACGGCGCGGGCGGTGAGCCCGCGGGCCAGCTCCCTGGGCCAGTGCACCTGGACCCCGGCGGCGTCCAGCGCTCCGGCCGCCGGACCGAGCAGCTCGGTGACCTCCTCGTCGGCGAGGTCGAGGGCGTCGGGCACGGCGGCCGACAGCAGCGGGGTGAGCGGCGCCCAGGCGCGCGCCGCGCGCCGCAGGGTCAGCAGGGCGTCCATACGGGCGCGCGGACCGAGGGCCGGGGTGATGGGCGAGGTGCCCGCCCAGACATCGGCGGCGTCCGCGACCAGTGCCGGATCGGTGAGGCTGTGCAACTGGAGGACGGCACGGAAGCGCGGCCCGTCCGCCTTACCGTTCCCACCGACGCCGTGCAGCAGCTCGATACGGATCGAGAGCCGCACCCCCGCGTCGTGCCCGGCGGCCACGTCGGCGGCCCAGGCACGCTGTTCGGGCAGCCGCCGTGGCGCCGGGGCGGCGAAGGCGGGGCCGCCCGCGGCCAGCGCCGCCGCGGGCGAGCGCGGCAGGCCGTCCGCCACCGCGTCCAGGAACGCCCGCAGATGCCGCTCGGGCTCGGGCAGCAGCACCGGGCCGGAGACGGGCAGCGGCGTCGCGTGCGCCGTGGGCGGCATGGCGGCGGCCAGCTCGCGCACCCGCGTCAGATCGTCGGGGGTGAGCGGGCCGACGCGCCAGGCGTCGTGGTCGGTGGCGCTGAGCCCGGGCAGCAGCCTTCCGCGGGCCGCGAGTTGGAGGGCGAGTACGGCGGCGGCGCCCCAGAAGGCCGTGGCGGGGTCGCACTGCCCCGGACCGGCCTGGGCGGCCCGCGCCCGGGCCCGGGTGAGCACCGGCAGTGCCTCGCCCAGGGGCAGTACGAGCGCTCTTACGGTACGCGTCTGGACGTCGAGGCCGGTGGGGGCGGGGCCGGTGGGGCCGTCATGGGGACCGTCATCGGTGCCGTCCACCGGGACGACGACGGTCAGCTCCTCGGTGGAGCCGGTGGCGGGGCCGGAAGGAGGCGCGCCGTCCGGCCGCCAGAAGGCGACCCGGCCGGTGCGTGCCGGGTCACCGGGAAGGAAGACCGCGGTGCAGCGGGAGAGTTCGGCGATGTCGGAGGGTGTTGCCGCGGAGGGTGGTGTCACAGCGCTGAGCGTTCCTCAAATTTGACTAGTCGAGCCCGGGCCGCCCGAGGGTACAGGATCACGGCGCGGGGAGGAACCGGGGGCCGCCGGTGTCCGTTGTGTGAAGTGAGTGCGGCTATGGGCCGCGAAGGAGGCGGGTGAGATGTCCACACGCGCGAAGGTCGCCACCGGTGGTGTGGTGGCGGGTGTGATCCTGCTCTGGGTGTTGCCCTTCTGGGCGGCGCTGCTGGTGATGGTGGGAGTGCCGGCGGCGGCCTATCTGCTGCTGGACTCCTCCCAGCGCCGCAGGCTGAACAGGGTCACCCGTAAGCAGCTGGGCCGCTGAAGCGGCCGGGCCGCCGAGCGCGGCCGCGCTCGGCGGCCCGGCTGGGCCAGGGGCCACGGGCGGAGCGCACCCGGGAGTGACCGTGCAGTACCGACCGCGGACCGCCCGCGACCCCGTTCCTGGTCCGGCCGGCTGGGAGCGATCACGCCCCCGCCTGGGCCGGAGGCCCGGACGGAGAGGGCCGCGTGAACCGTAAGGGCGCGAGGTCACGTAGGTCGGCGTGCCCGACCGGCCCGGACGGCGTCCTCGACCGGTTCCAGACGGCGTCCTCGACCGGCCCGTACGGGAGAGGGCAAGGCGTCAGGTCTCAGTGCGGGCGCACGGCCAGCTTGTCCAGAGCCGTCAGCAGCCCCGGCAGCTCGGGGCCGCGACCGACCGGCAGCACCTCGCCCGGTGCGTCGTCCAACAGCACGAACGCGATGTCGTCGGTCCGCGCGACCATGCTCCAGCCCGGCCCGTCGGCCCGGAGCGTCCGCGCGTCACCGGAGGCGAACGCCGAACGGATACGCCCCGGCGGCGGGGGTGAGTCCAGATAGCCGCGCGCCTCTTCGAGCACCCGTCGCACGCCCCCGTGCGGTTTCTCGCCCGGGGACACGAACGTCACATCGCTGTCGACCTGCTCACGCCAGATCGCCCACTGGAGCGCGATCTCATCGGCGCCGAGCCGCCGCTGGGCCGGGCCCCACTGCTCGGAGTCCGGCGGCGACAGCGGCGCCCGGGAGGCGCTTTCCCCCAGCTCGGGGTCGGGCGCGGGATCATGAGGAGCCGGTACGCCCGGGGCGGCCACGGCCACCGCGAGCGGCCAGCCGGGAAGCGAGGCGACCACCGTACGGTCTTCGATGGCCAGGGCGTACTCCATACCGCAGTCCCAGGTCGCGATGGCGATGGCCACGAGCGACACATCGTCGGTGACCACCGTCCAGCGGGCGCCGCCGCCGTCCTGCCCCAGCACCAGTCCGTAGCCGGTCTCGTACGGCTCCAGCCCGAGCGCGGCACATGCCTCGGGATAGTCGTCGCCGAGCACGCTCGGGAATTGAGCGGGTGTCAGCAGCACCGCGGTCAGCACATACAGCGCCTCGTCGCGTGACTCCTCCGTGGCGGGCACGACAGCCTCCTCTTGCGCACGCGGATCCGATGAGCGATCCGTCGTCGCGCACCTTAACCACCCAGTAGCCACGGAGTCGAGACATCGGGCCGCGGTCGGCCCTCAGTCGTCGCTCGCCGCCCGGAGCGTGTCCAGTGTGCGCCGCAGCCAGGACAGTTCGGCCTGGCTGGTGGCGCGGGCGATGGTGAGAATGCCGCGCCGGAAGGGATCCTCGACCTCTTCGGCCCGCAGCGGACGGTCGCCCTCGTAGAAGAAGCTCGACGGCTGCCGCAGAAAGGCCATCCGGCGCTCCAGCACCTCCGCCTGGGCCGACGGGTCGTCGAGGTGGCGCAGGAACGCCAGCACGGTGAACCAGCGGTTCTCGTCGGTGATGTCGACGTCCGCCGGGTGCGCGAGGCGGCGGCGCAGCTCCGCCTGCCCCTCGGCGGTCAGCGTGAGCACGTGCCGGGGCGCGGCCCCCGCGCCCGGCTGGGTCCGGCGGGCCAGCAGACCGGCCTTCTCCAGCCGCTTGATCGCCGGGTAGAGGGTGGACTCGGCCACGGGTTTCACATGTCCGGTCAGCGCGGCGATGCGCTTGCGCAACTCGTAGCCGTGCAGCGGCGCGTCGTGGAGGAAGCCCAGGATGGCGAGTTCGAGCATGGTCGCATTGTGTCGCATGACCGCTGTACCTCGCAGACGTAATACATCGATAGCGATGTATTGTCGGTGTCCGACGCGATCCTCAAGGCGGGAACGGCGGGAGGAAGGTCATGGAGCACGCCTCATTCGGCCCGGAGGGGGCCCACATCAGATGGACCGGCACGGCCGGGGACGGGGACGGCGGCCCGCCGCGGGTGTACGTCCATGGGCTCGGCGCGACATCGGCCGTCTATCACGCCCATATAGCCGCCGTCCCGGCCCTCGCGGGCCGGCGGTCGCTCTTCGTGGACCTGCCCGGCCACGGGATCAGCGACCGCCCCGCCGACTTCGGCTACACGCTGGAGGACCATGCCGACGCACTGGCCTCGGCCCTCGACGCGGCCGTGGTGCGGGGTGCCGAGCTCATCGGGCACAGCATGGGCGGATCGGTCGCCATCGTGCTGGCGGTGCGCCGCCCGGAGCTGGTGTCCCGTCTGGTGCTCACCGAGGCCAATCTGGATCCCGACCCGCCCCTGACGGCGGGCAGCAGCCGGATCGCGGCGTACCCGGAGGACGCGTTCGTGCACGGCGGCGGATTCGAGGAGACCCTGGAGCGGATCGGGCCGGTGTGGCGGGCGACGATGCGGCTCGCCGACCCGACCGCCGTGCACCGCAGCGCGTGCGCACTGGTCCGCGGTACCCGGCCGACCATGCGGGAGATGCTCCTCGGCCTGGAGATTCCCCGCACCTTCCTCGTCGGTGGGCACGGTGAGGAGCTCAGCGGGCGCGAGGAGCTGACGGCGGCCGGGGTGACGGTCCGTACCGTGCCCGGGGCGGGGCACAACGTGATGTTCGACAACGCCCCCGGCTTCGCGGCGGCGGTCGCGGGTCAGCCGTGAGCGGTCTGCTCGGGCCGGCCGTTCCGATCCTCAGCCGACTTCGCGGACGGAGAGCGCCAGAAAGCGTGTGTCCTCGTCGGTGTAGGACTCCAGCCGCCAGCCCGCGCCCGCCAGCAACGTCCGTAGCCGGGGCTCCGCCCGCAGATCGTCGGGGGTGAGGGCGCGGCCGTGGCGGGCGGCGAGAGCGGCCCGCCCCACCGGGTGGAACAGCGCGAGCCGCCCGCCGGGGCGCACCACCCGGGCCAGTTCGCGCAGGTTCTCACGGGGGTCGGAGAGATGGGAGATCAGCCCGGCGGCGAACACCGCGTCGAGGCGGCCGTCGTGCAGCGGCAGCCGCGCCACATCGGCGAGGGCGAGGCCCGCGCAGCCGTCCCGGCCCTCGCGCAGGGCGGCGTCCAGCATGGCGGGCGTGAGGTCCACTCCGAGGACCGTCCCCTCGGGGCCGACCGCGGCGCGCAGCGCGGGCAGCGCACGCCCCGTTCCGCACCCCGCGTCGAGCACCGCGTCCCCGGGGCGGAGCCCGAGGTCGGCGACGGCGGCGGCGTAGGCGGGGCCGTCGTCCGGGAAGCGGCGGTCCCAGTCGGCCGCCCGGGGAGTGAAGAAGTCCCGCACGTCGGCCGCGCTGTTTCCATGGGAGGGCTCATGTGGCACGGGAACTCCTCGGGGCACCTGGGACACGACGGTGAGACGCTGCGCTGAGCAAGCAGCCTACGCCCGCATCGAGGGCAGATTCGGACGCTCATCGATCGCTCTGGCATCTGACTCTGTCAATTTTCAACAGGTTCCGTAATGCGCCCTCAATGTGTGCCCCCGCCGGGTCTAGCGTCCCTGGCCCAGGGGAACACCTGGAGCGCCGCACGGCGCGGCGCATCCCGACCGAGGGAGACCGCCCATGACCAAGCCGCGCAGCACCGCCGCACGCTCCGTGGCCGATCTCGACCGGATTCTGGACGGTCTGGTGGCCGGAGCCGCAGGCGTACGCCATGCCGTGGTGCTCTCCCGGGACGGGGCGACCGTCAGCGCGTCCGGTGGGCTCTCCCGCCATGAGGCCGAGCACCTGGCCGCCGTCGCCTCCGGATTCCACGGCATCGCCGCGAGCGCCGGGCGCCGGGGGCGTGGCGGGCCGTCCCGGCGGACGATGATCGAGACGGCGGCGGGCACCCTCTTCGTCGTGGCGCTGGCCGACGGCGCGTGCCTGGCCGTGCTGGGCACCGCGGGCGCCGAGCCGGGCGTGATCGCCGAGGAGACGACCCGGCTCGTGGACCTGGTGGACCGGCGGCGCGGCCCATGGTCCCGCCGACGGTTCGGCCGGATGCGCCGGGGTACCCGGAATGGCCCCCGGAAGATCACTCCGACGACCACGGCGAAGGGATGCGGCGATGCGAGCGGTGACCTGGCAGGGCCGACATGATGTGCGGGTCGAGACGGTGCCCGACCCCATCATCAAGGAGCCGACGGACGCGATCGTCCGGATCACCACCACGGGGCTGTGCGGGTCCGATCTGCATCTGTACGAGGTGCTCACGCCCTTCATGACCCCCGGCGACATCCTCGGCCACGAACCGATGGGCATCGTGGAGGAAACCGGCCCGGAGGTGACGCACATCAAGCCCGGCGACCGCGTGGTGGTCCCGTTCCAGATCGCCTGCGGTCACTGCTGGACGTGCCGCTCCGGTCTGCCGACGCAGTGCGAGACCACCCAGGTCACCGAGCACGGCATGGGGGCGGAGCTCTTCGGCTACACCAAGCTCTACGGTGCGGTGGCCGGCGGCCAGGCGGAGTATCTGCGGGTGCCGCAGGCCCAGTACGGCCCGATCAAGGTGCCCGAAGGAGTCCACGACGACCGCTACGTCTATCTGTCCGACGTACTGCCCACGGCATGGCAGGCGGTCGAGTACGCGGAGGTGCCGCGCGGCGGCACGCTCGCGGTCCTGGGGCTGGGCCCCATCGGGATCATGGCCTGCCGGGTGGCGAAGGCCCGGGGTCTGGCCGACCGGATCATCGGCGTGGACCTCGTCCCCGAGCGGCTGCGCCGGGCGCGCGCCGATGGCGTCGAGGTCCATGACCTCAATGACTTCTCCCGCCAGGAGGACCTGGTCGAGGCCGTCCTCTCGACCACCGGCGGCCGCGGACCGGACGCGGTCATCGACGCGGTGGGAACGGAGGCCCACGGCAGCCCGCTGGGCCGGACCGCCCAGCGGGCCACGGGTCTCCTGCCGCGGGAATGGGCCGCCAAGCTCACGGAGAAGGCCGGGGTCGACCGGCTGGCGGCGCTGCGGCTGGCCATCGCGCTGGTGCGGCGCGGCGGAACGATCTCCCTCAGCGGGGTCTACGGCGGGATGGCCGATCCGCTGCCGCTGATGACCATGTTCGACAAGCAGATCCAGCTGCGGATGGGCCAGGCGAACGTGCGGCGCTGGGCCGACGACATCTTCCCGCTGCTGACGGACGACGACCCGCTGGGCGTCGACGGGTTCGCCACCCACCGCGTGCCGCTTGAGGAGGCACCCCGCGCCTATGAGATGTTCCAGCACAAGGAGGACGGTGCGATAAAGATCCTCATGCGCCCGTAAACGTCGGATGGGCGCGGGTGCGTCATGAAGGGATGGATTTCGGTCGAATCTCGCTACTCGGCGACCCCGGAGAGCGCGAGCACCTTGTCGACGCGCACCCTGACCAGCAGCTCGCCCGGCACGCCATTGCGGGCGCCGTACTCCTCGGCCCGGTCCTCGCCCATGTAACGGGCGGCGATCCGGGTGGCCCAGTCGCGGACCTGCCCCAGATCGTCGATGAGTTCGGCGCGCCCCCGCAGGGTGACGAAGGCGAACGGCGGCCTGTCGTCGTCCACACAGATGGTGAGCCGGTCGTCCCGGGCCAAGTTCCGCCCCTTGACCGTCTCCTGACCTGTGTTGAAGACGAGGTCGTCACCGTCGAGCAGGAACCACACGGGGGCGAGGTGCGGACTTCCGTCGGCCCGCACGGTCGCCAGCTTCGCGGTGCGGGTGCCCTCCGTGACGAACTTCTGCCACTGATCCTTGGTCATGTTCTGTGCCATGTCCCCATCCTGCGTCAATCAGCGCACAAGCGTGGGGTGCCGGGCGGGGTGGGTTGCCCAGACGGCGGCAGTGAGAAAGGCTGGCACGCAGCTGAAGGGGAATCGGGGAGGAATCGGATATGGCAGTGAACAAGGGGCTCGACTGGTTACTGGACGACCTGACCGAGCGGATCGCGGAGATACGGCACGCGCTGGTGTTGTCCAACGACGGGCTGGTGACGGGGGCGAGTTCCACGCTGGTGCGCCAGGACGCCGAGCACCTGGCGGCGGTGGCGTCCGGGCTGCACAGCCTCGCCAAGGGATCCGGGCACCACTTCCGCACGGGCCGGGTGCGGCAGACGATGGTCGAATTCGACGAGGGCGTCCTCTTCGTCACGGCGGCGGGGGACGGCAGCTGTCTGTGCGTGCTCACCGGGCCGGACGCGGATGTGGGGCAGGTCGCCTACGAGATGGCGCTGCTGGTCAACCGGGTGGGGGAGCACCTGGGAGTCGAGGCCAGGCAGGAGAGCGGCGCACCCAGTTGATGCCGCGCGGAAGTTATCCACAGGCATGACCGGCCGTCTTGCTTCGCGGCTATCGTCGTCACTGTCAGTGATTGAGGCAGTGCGGGGGAGGACGTCGCATGGCAGTGCGGGTGGATCAGGAGCTGCGGGAGAGCCAGGGGCCGTGGAGCCCGGAGTGGCTCGGCGAGCCGAGCGTGCCGGGACGGGCGAGCGGGCCGGGAGACCCTGGCGGGCCGGCGGGGCCGGGCGGATCGGGCGAGAGCGTCGCGTTCGGCGCGGCGGCCCGGGCGCTGGGGCTCAGCACGCGGGAGTTCGAGCTGGCCGTTCAGCTGGGGGAGGTGCGCACCGTCACCACCGGTCTGGGCCGGCGGGTGGCGTGCGAGGAGTTGAGGCGGGTGACCGCCGCCGAGGGATTCCCGGAGGCGCTCATCGCCCGTCTCCGCGTGGTCGGCACCGCGGAGGGCGCGGAGCTGCTCGGCATTACCCAGGGGCGGTTGACCCGCCTCGCGCGCGGGGGTTTCTTCGCCCCCGTCCGGTTCTATGTCAATCGCTATCGGGCCGTCGTATGGCTCTATCTGGCGTCGGATCTGACCGAGTTCGCCGTCAGGCAGCCGGAGTTGCTGAGCGGCCGCACCCCGCCGGGGCTGAGCGCCGCATTGGCCGCCGGGGAGGACTGGCGGGCCGCCAAATGGCGCAGCCGCAGGATCGGCCAGCTGCTCGCCCAGACCGAGGACCCCTGGGAGCGGGCCGCGGTGCCGGCCTCGGTGCTGGGCTCCGTCGAGCTGGCCTCGGCCGTGGCCGATCCGTATGAGCGGGCCCATCTGCGGGAGCTTCGCCCCGCGCTCGTCCGGATGCGTCCCGAGGCCGGCACGGTCCGGGATGTCGTCGACAGGGTGGTCACGGCGGACGACCCACGGGAGATCCGGCGCTATCGGGCCGCCCTCGCCGCATCGTTGGACGACGCCCGCCGGACCCGGCCCGCGCCGCGCCCGGACGCCGGGCCGGAGCCGACGCTCGATGACCGCATCCCGGCCCCGGGCCGCCCGCGAAGCCTGTGGCAGAAGCTGATCGGCAGGCGATGAGCCATGGCGCGGCACGTCCCGGTGGAGCACACCACGATGGGCTCAGCCGCCGTCGGCGGCACCTTCGGCGGGCCGTAGCGGACGAAACAGTCCCTCTTGCACCACGGATACCAGGAGCCGACCCGCGCGGTCGTAGATCCGGCCGCGCGCCAGTCCCCGGCCGCCCGTGGCCACGGGCGACTCCTGCTCGTAGAGAAACCACTCATCGGTGCGGAACGGCCGGTGGAACCACATGGCGTGATCGAGCGAGGCCATGTCGAAGCCCCGTGGGCCCCACAGCGGCTCGACCGGCACCCGCACCGCGTCCAGCAGCATCATGTCGCTCGCATAGGTGAGCGCACAGGTGTGCACCAGCGGGTCGTCCCCGAGCGGCCCCACCGCGCGCATCCATACGGCACTGCGCGGTTCCGCGCCCTTGAGCTCCTCGTCCGTCCAGCGCAACCGCTCCACATAGCGGATGTCGAAGGGCTGCCGGCGCTCCATGCGGGCGAACGCCTCGGGGAGCGTGCCCAGATGGGCGCGGACCTCGTCGGCGAGGGTCGGCAGACCCTCCGGCCCGGGCACATCCGGCATCGGCAGCTGCTGCTCGATACCCGGCTCAGGAGAATGAAAGGAAGCCGTCAGATTGAAGATCGTGCGACCCTGCTGGATGGCGACGACCCGGCGGGTGGTGAAGGAGCGCCCGTCCCGGACCCGCTCCACCTGGTACACGATGGGCACACCGGGCCGCCCCGGCCGCAGGAAGTACGCGTGCAGCGAGTGCACCGGCCGCCGCCCGTCGG
The DNA here is from genome assembly GCF_055597465.1 of Streptomyces yongxingensis. NCBI lineage: Bacteria > Bacillati > Actinomycetota > Actinomycetes > Kitasatosporales > Streptomycetaceae > Streptomyces > Streptomyces yongxingensis. The sequence continues at coordinate 1,252,434 of NZ_CM145717.1, read as the reverse complement.
TGGTCCGCCCGGCGGCCACCAGAGCCTGGCCCGCCACCTGCCCGCCGAACACCCGCTGCAGCGACTCATCGGGGCTGCGGCCGCGGAAGATGTCCAGCTCGATCCGTTCCAGGTCGAGCAGATCGACCAGGCGCTCGGCGGGATTGGTCATCGGTGGTGCTCCTTCACTGAGGGGGCCGGGCCGGTCCCCGGCGTGGACCGCCTCCAGGAGGCTACAGTTGGCCCACGTCGGTGACCCGGACCACCGCCCGGCCCTCCTCGTCGGAGGCGGCGAGATCGACCTCCGCCGAGATGCCCCAGTCGTGATCGCCGTTCGGGTCGTCGAAGGTCTGCCGCACCCGCCACAGACCGTGCTCGGGGTCCTCCTCGATCCGCAGCAGCTTCGGCCCGCGGGCCTGCGCTCCGGTACCGAGCTCCTCGTACTCCTCCCAGTACCCGTCCAGCGCCTCCGCCCAGGCGTCCTCGTCCCAGCCGGAGTCGGCGTCCATCTCCCCGAGCTCGGCGACCTTGTCCAGCGCGGCCAGCTCCACCCGGCGGAACATGGCGTTGCGCACCAGCACGCGGAAGGCGCGGGCGTTGGCGGTGACCGGCCTGACCTGGTCGGCGCGCTCCTGGGCCTCCTCCGCCGACTCCTCCTCCGGGTTGGCCAGCTGCTCCCACTCGTCGAGGAGGCTGGAGTCGACCTGCCGCACCATCTCACCGAGCCAGGCGATGATGTCCTGGAAGTCATCGGACTTCAGATCGTCCGGCACGGTGTGGTCCAGGGCCTTGAAGGCGCTGGCCAGGTAGCGCAGCACAATGCCCTCGGTCCGCGCCAGGTCGTAGAACGAGGTGAACTCGGTGAAGGTCATCGCCCGCTCGTACATGTCGCGGATCACCGACTTGGGCGAGAGCGGATGGTCGCCGACCCATGGATGGCTCTTGCGGTAGAGCCCGTACGCGTGGAAGAGCAGGTCCTCCAGCGGCTTGGGGTAGGAGATGTCCTGGAGCCGCTCCATGCGCTCCTCGTACTCGACGCCGTCCGCCTTCATCGCGGCCACCGCCTCACCGCGCGCCTTGTTCTGCTGCGCCGCCAGGATCTGCCGGGGGTCGTCCAGCGTCGACTCCACGACCGAGACCATGTCCAGGGCGTAGGAGGGCGATTCGGGGTCCAGCAGCTCGAAGGCGGCCAGCGCGAAGGTGGACAGCGGCTGGTTGAGCGCGAAGTCCTGCTGCAGATCCACCGTCAGCCGGACGATCGGGGCGCCTCCGTCCTCCCCGTCGGCGTCCCTGGGCTTCACCTGCTCGACCACCCCGCCGTCCAGCAGCGAGCGGTAGATCGCGATCGCCCGGCGGATGTGCCGCAGCTGGTTCTTGCGCGGCTCGTGGTTGTCCTCCAGCAGGTGGCGCATCCCCTCGAAGGCGTTGCCGGGACGGGCGATGACCGACAGCAGCATCGCGTGGGTGACCCGGAACCGGGAGGTGAGCGGCTCGGGTTCGGAGGCGATGAGCTTCTCGAAGGTGTTCTGGCCCCAGTTGACGAAGCCCTCCGGCGCCTTCTTGCGGACCACCTTGCGGCGCTTCTTCGGATCGTCCCCGGCCTTCGCGAGCGCCTTCTCGTTCTCGATGACGTGCTCGGGCGCCTGGGCCACCACAAAGCCCGCGGTGTCGAAGCCGGCCCGTCCGGCCCGGCCCGCGATCTGGTGGAACTCCCGGGCCCGCAGCGTCCGCACCCGCTGGCCGTCGTACTTGGTCAGCGCGGTGAACAGGACGGTGCGGATGGGCACATTGACGCCCACGCCCAGGGTGTCCGTACCGCAGATGACCTTGAGCAGCCCGGCCTGCGCCAGCTTCTCCACCAGCCGCCGGTATTTGGGCAGCATGCCCGCGTGGTGCACACCGATCCCGTGCCGGACGTAACGGGACAGGTTGCGGCCGAACTTGGTGGTGAACCGGAAATTGCCGATCAGCGAGGCGATCTCGTCCTTCTCGGCGCGCGAGCACATATTGATGCTCATCAGCGCCTGGGCCCGCTCGACCGCCGCCGCCTGGGTGAAGTGCACGATGTAGACGGGCGCCTGCTGGGTCTCCAGCAGCTCGGTCAGCGTCTCGGTCAGCGGCGTCGTCCGGTACTCGTAGCTCAGCGGCACCGGCCGGGTCGCGGACCGCACGACCGCGGTGGGCCGCCCGGTGCGCCGGGTCAGATCCTCCTCGAACCGGCTCACATCACCGAGCGTCGCCGACATCAGGATGAACTGCGCCCTCGGCAGCTCCAGCAGCGGGATCTGCCACGCCCAGCCCCGGTCCGGCTCCGCATAGAAGTGGAACTCGTCCATCACCACCTGGCCGATATCGGCGTCCTTGCCGTCCCGCAGGGCGATGGACGCCAGCACCTCGGCGGTACAGCAGATGACCGGCGCGTCCGCGTTGACCGACGCGTCGCCGGTGAGCATCCCGACGTTCTCGGTGCCGAAGAGCTTGCACAGCTCGAAGAACTTCTCCGAGACCAGGGCCTTGATCGGCGCGGTGTAGAAGGTGACCTCGTCCCGGGCGAGCGCGGCGAAGTGGGCCCCCGCCGCCACCAGGCTCTTGCCCGAGCCGGTGGGGGTCGAGAGGATCACATTCGCCCCGGAGACCACCTCGATCAGCGCTTCCTCCTGGGCGGGGTACAGCGAGATGCCCCGCTCCTCGACCCAGGTGGAGAACGCCTCGAAAAGTGCGTCGGGGTCGGCGTCGCTCGGCAGCTGATCGATAAGAGTCACGCACCTATACTGCCTGGTTTCCCCGCCGGGGCGGCAACCGGCTGTACGTGCGAAGATCGTCCGCAGCTAGGCTGTGCCGGGCCGAAGCAGTCAACTCCCGCTCGGAAGCGGGAAAGAACAGGGGCGGGGTACGACCATGATGGGACCGGCGCATTCGCTGTCCGGGGCGGCGGCCTGGCTGGGGGTGGGGGCGGCGGCCGCGGCGGCCGGCCACGCGATGCCCTGGCCGGTACTGGTCGCCGGCGCGCTGATCTGCGCGGGAGCGGCGCTCGCCCCCGACCTCGACCACAAGGCGGCGACCATATCCCGCGCCTTCGGGCCCATCTCGCGGGCTCTGTGCGAGGTGATCGACAAGCTCTCGTACTCCGTCTACAAGTCGACCAGGAAGGCGGGCGACCCGCGCCGCTCCGGCGGCCACCGCACCCTCACCCACACCTGGGTATGGGCGGTGCTGATCGGCGCCGGAGCCTCGGCGCTCGCGATGGTCGGCGGGCGCTGGGCGGTGCTGGGCATCCTCTTCGTGCACATGGTGCTGGCCGTCGAGGGCCTGCTGTGGCGGGCCGCGCGGGTCTCCAGCGATGTCCTGGTGTGGCTGCTCGGAGCGGCCAGCGCCTGGATCCTCGCCGATGTGCTGCACAAGCCCGGCAATGGCTCGGACTGGCTGTTCAGCGCACCGGGCCAGGAGTACCTCTGGCTGGGCCTGCCGATCGTGCTCGGCGCCCTGGTCCACGACATCGGGGACGCGCTCACGGTCTCCGGCTGCCCGATCCTGTGGCCCATTCCGATCGGCCGCAAGCGCTGGTACCCGATCGGTCCGCCGAAGGGAATGCGGTTCCGGGCCGGCAGCTGGGTCGAATTGAAGGTGCTGATGCCGGTCTTCATGCTGCTCGGTGGCATGGGCGGACTGGCCGCCCTCGGCGTGATCTGAACCCCGGACCGGGCCGGGGCGGCCCCGGACTGGACCAGGGGGGTCCCGGACGGCACCGGGGTGGCCACGCCGGTGCGCGGCCACCCCTGCTGCTACTGATGCCAGGAGCGCCACAGCGCGGCGTACGCCCCGTCCGCCGCGACGAGTTCGTCATGGCTGCCCAGTTCGGTGATCCGGCCGCTCTCCACCACGGCGATCACGTCCGCGTCATGCGCCGTGTGCAGCCGGTGGGCGATCGCCACCACGGTCCTGCCCTCCAGCACCCGGCCCAGCGACCGCTCCAGATGGCGCGCCGCCCGCGGGTCCAGCAGCGAGGTGGCTTCGTCCAGCACCAGCGTATGCGGATCGGCGAGCACCAGCCGGGCCAGCGCGATCTGCTGCGCCTGTGCGGGGGTGAGCGCGAGGCCGCCCGACCCGACCTCGGTGTCCAGGCCCTCGTCCAGCGCGCGGGCCCAGCCGTCTGCGTCCACCGCGCCCAGCGCCGCCCACAGCTCGGCGTCCTCGGCGTAGGCGCGGGCCAGCAGCAGATTGTCCCGCAGCGAGCCCACGAAGACATGGTGCTCCTGGTTGACCAGGGCCACATGCTCCCGGACCCGCTCGGCCGGCATTCGCGCCAGCTCCGCCCCGCCCAGGGTCACCCGGCCGGTGCGCGGGGAGTAGATCCCGGCCAGCAGCCGCCCCAGGGTGGACTTCCCCGCCCCGGACGGGCCCACCAGCGCCAGCCGCGTCCCCGGAGGCACCTTCATGGACACCTCGTGCAGCACATCGCTGCCCTCGTGGTAGCCGAACCGCACCTCGTCCGCCCGCACCTCCCGGCCACCGGGGACCACCCCCTCGTCGGCGGGGCCCTCCTCGATCTCCCGCACCCCCACCAGCCGGGCCAGCGACACCTGCGCGACCTGCAGCTCGTCGTACCAGCGCAGGATCAGCCCGATCGGCTCGACCAGCATCTGCGACAGCAGCGCCCCGGTGGTCAGCTCGCCGATCGACATCCAGCCCCGCATCACACACAGACCGCCGATCATCAGCACCGAACCGGTGATCAGCGTGTAGCTCACATTGATCACCGGGAAGAGCACCGAGCGCAGCCAGAGGGTGTAGCGCTCCCATGCCGTCCACTGCCGGATGCGCAGCTCGGACTGGGCGATCCGCCGGTCGCCCAGCCGGTGGGCCTCGATGGTCCGCCCGGCGTCCACGCTCTCGGTGAGGGAGGCGGACACCGCCGCGTATCCTGCCGCCTCCGAGCGGTAGGCGCTCGGCGCGCGGCGGAAGTACCACCGACAGCCGATCACCAGCACCGGGAGCGCCACCAGCACCGCGAGACCCAGTGGGGGAGCGGTCAGGGTCAGCGCGCCGAGCAGCAGGCCGGTCCACAGCACACCGATGGCGAGCTGGGGCACGGCCTCCCGCATCGCGTTCGCCAGCCGGTCGATATCGGTGGTGATCCGGGACAGCAGATCCCCGGTGCCGGCCCGCTCCAGCACCCCCGGGGGCAGACCCACCGACCGTACGAGGAAGTCCTCCCGCAGATCCGCCAGCATTTGCTCGCCGAGTACCGCCCCGCGCAGCCGCACCAGCCGGACGAACACGGTCTGCACCACCAGCGCCACCGCGAACAGCGCCACGGTGCGCCCGATGTGGAGGTCCTTCTCGCCCTCGGAGAGGTCCTCGACCACGCCACCCAGCAACTGCGGGCCGACCATGGAGGCGAGCACCGCGGTCGCGTTCACGACCATCAGCACGGTGAAGGCGGCCCGGTGCCGCCGCAGCAGCTCACGCACATAGGCCCGCACGGTGGTGGGTGTGCCGACCGGCAGCGTTGTCGCCGACTCCGGTGCGGCCGGGTCATAGGCGGGCGGTGCCACGCCGATCATGCCGACTCCTCGATCTGTTCCTCGATCCGCCCGATGTCTTCGCGCGCGACGTCCTCTCGCGCGAGGTCCTCCGGGCCGTGGTCGGCCGGCCCGGCGGGCCGCCCGGCACTCCGCACGGCGGCCTCGCCGTCCGTCTCGCGGGTGACGACCGCGCGATACGCGGAATCGGTGCCCAGCAGCTCACGGTGGGTGCCCACCCCCGCCGCCTCGCCGTCGGCCACGAACACCACCCGGTCGGCCCGGTCCAGCACCAGCGGGCTGGAGGTGAACACGATGGTGGTCCGGCCCGTCCGCAGCCGCCGCACCCCGTCGGCGATCCGCGCCTCGGTGTGCGAGTCCACCGCGGAGGTCGGCTCGTCCAGGACCAGCACCTCAGGATCGGTCACCAGCGAGCGGGCCAGCGCCAGCCGCTGCCGCTGGCCACCCGACAGCGAGCGGCCGCGCTCGGTGATCCGGGTGCGCATGGGGTCGGCGTCACCCTCGTCGGCCGCCGACGCCTGCGCCAGGGCCTCCAGCACATCGCCGCACTGGGCCGCCTCGAGGGCCTTCTCCGCCGAGACCTCCCCGGACCTCGGCACATCCAGCAGCTCGGCGAGCGTCCCTGACAGCAGCACCGGGTCCTTGTCCTGCACCAGCACCGCCGTGCGCGCCGAGGCCAGTGCCACCTCGTCCAGGGCGACCCCGCCCAGCAGCGCCGACGGCGCCGCGCCGTGGTCCCCGTCGCCCGGGCCGCCGTGCGCGGGATGTCCGCCGAGCCGGTCCGCCAGCCGCCCGGCCGCGTCCGGGTCGCCGCACACCACCGCGGTCAGCACCCCGCTCGGCGCCAGCATCCCGCTCACCGGGTCGTACAGATCCCCGCCGAGCGGTGTGGTGGCCTCCCGCGCTTCCGCGCGCTCGCCACCGTCCGCGGACGCCGCGGTGGCCACGGTGGCCGTGCCCTCGCCGCCCCCGGAGGAGCGCCGCAGCGCCAGCACCCGGGCCGCGCGCTGCGCGGAGGGCCGGGAGAAGGAGTACGCCATGGCGATCTCCTCGAAGTGCCGCAGCGGGAAGAGCAGAAAGGTGACCGCGCTGTAGACGGTGACCAGTTCGCCCACCTCGATCCGCCCCTCGCGGGCCAGCGACGCCCCGTACCAGACCACACCGATCAGCAGCAGCCCCGGCAGCGCCACCTGTACGGCCGCGATCAGCGCCCACATCCGCGCGCTGCGCACCGCCGCCGCCCGCACCTCCTGCGAGGCGTTCCGGTAGCGGCCCAGGAACAGCTCCTCGCCGCCGATGCCGCGCAGCACCCGCAGCCCGGCCACGGTGTCCGAGGCCAGCTCGGTGGCCCGGCCCGCCTTCTCCCGCTGGTCGTCGGCCCGGCGCGCCGCGCGCGGCAGCAGCGGCAGCACGGCCAGCGCCAGCGCGGGCACACCCACCGCCACCACCACTCCCAGCGCCGGCTGGTAGAGCACCAGCGCCACACAGAGCGCGACGGTGGTGATCGCGGCCGCGGTGAAGCGGGACAGGGCCTCCACAAACCAGCCGATCTTCTCGACGTCGCCCGTGGAGACGGCGACGACCTCGCCGGCCGCCACCTTCCGGGTGAGCGCGGCCCCCAGCTCCACCGCCTTGCGGGACAGCAGCTGCTGCATCCGTGCCGCCGCCGTGATCCAGTTGGTGACCGCCGCACGGTGCAGCATGGCGTCCCCCAGCGCGGTGACCACGGTGAGCCCCACCATCAGCGCCCCGGCCATCGCCAGCCGGGAGCCGGAGCGGTCCACCACCGCCTGCACACCGAAGCCGATGGCGAGCGGGAAGGACACCAGCGCGGCCATGTGCACCAGACCCCAGAGGGCCGCCTTGACCTGCCCGCCCAGCTGATTCCTGCCCAGCCAGAAGAGAAACCTCGGACCTGACCGCACGTCGGGTCGGCCGGGATCGGGGTACGGAAGATCGCGAATGTGCATGACGTCCCAAGGTCGGGCGGGCGGCGGAGGAGGGGAGGCAGGAGACGTGCAAGGCTGACGTTCTCACGGTGCGGAATTCAACTGGTTTTCCCGGGACCGGCCGGAACACGCCAATCCCGCATGCCCCACTGTCCTATGGGGGTGGGACCATGGGGACATGCGAATTTCCGGCACGATGTCCATGCGTGCGGCGGCCGCGGCCGCCGCGGCCCTCGTCCTCCTCACGGCCTGCGGTGACGGCGGCGGTGACAGCGGCGGCGACAAGGGTGCGGACCAGGGCGAACAAGCGCTGCGCAGCGGGGCGCCCAGGCCGGATCCCACGCGTATCCCGGATGTGGGGGACAAGCTCCAGTCCAGGATCCCGGACCAGTCCCGTCAGGTCGTTGCGGTCTACGGCAAAGGGGTGAACTCCGGGGACTCGACCGTGGTCCTCTACACCAAGCAGGGCAAGGCATGGGAGCGGACGCGCAGTTGGACCGCGCACAATGGCAAGCGCGGCTGGACGACGAACCATCACGAGGGCGACAAGCGCAGCCCGGTCGGGGTCTACACGCTCAGCGACGCGGGCGGTGTGCTGCCCGACCCCGGCGCCCGGCTGCCGTACACCTCGTCCGGCTCCTTCGCCGCGCCGCACTACTGGCCCAAGTCCCACTGGACGGACTTCAACTACGTCATCGCCATTGACTACAACCGCGTCAAGGGCACCTCGCCGCTGGACCAGACCCGGCCCGAAGGGCAGCGCAAGGGCGGCAGCATCTGGCTGCACATGGACCACGGCAGCGGCACTTCGGCCTGTGTCAGCCTCCCCAAGTCCGGTATGGAGTATCTGCTGAAGAACCTCGACCCCAAGCTGCACCCGGTGGTGGTCATGGGGGACAAGGCGCACCTGGCCGCCTGAGCGCGGCGCCGGGGACTTCCCGGCGGTCCAACGGATCGAGGTGGCGAGGTCACACGGATCTCGGCGGGGCAGCCGCCCAGATCTCAGCAGCGGTGGTCCGGGGCGCCGGACAGGGTGTCCAGCAGCTCGCCCAGCACCTCGCGCTGCTGATCGTCGAGCGGTGCCAGGATGTCCTCCGCGGCGGCCCGGCGGGCCTCGCGCAGCGATCGCAGCGTGGAGCGCCCGGTGTCGGTGAGCTCGACGCGCACCACCCGGCGGCTGGTCGGATCCGGTACGCGGCGCACCGAGCCATGCGCCTCCAGGGCGTCCACCAGCGTCGTCACGGCGCGCGGGACCACCTCGAGGCGCTGGGCCAGGTCCGCCATCCGCGGCGGCTGGTCGTCATGGGCCACGGTGCGCAGCAGGCGGGACTGGGCGGGGGTGATGCCCAGTGGCTCCATATAGCGCTTCTGGGCGCGGTGCAGTCTGCGGGTCAGGCGCAGCAGCTGCTCCGCGAGGAGGCCGGATGTCTCGGGCGTGGGCATGATCGCAGTTTATCAGGACCGGGTTCATTGTGAGCATAGGTAACAATGAGCTATGCTCTCAAAGTCCGCGCCGACGCGGCCGCGGCTCGACCAAGCCGACACCCGCGGCGGCCTCCCTGTCTCCAGAAGGAGCCCATGCACCCCGACACACCTCCGTCATGGACACCGTCCGCACAGGAGCCCGAGCGGCCCGCCCAGGTGCGCCGCATCCTCCGGCTCTTCCGTCCCTACCGAGGCCGCCTCGCCGTGGTCGGCCTGCTGGTCGCCGCCTCCGCGCTGGTCTCGGTCGCCACGCCGTTCCTGCTCCGGGAGATCCTCGACACCGCCATCCCCGACGGCCGCACCGGACTGCTCACCCTGCTCGCCCTCGGCATGATCTCCGCGGCCGTCGTCAACAGCGTCTTCGGCGTTCTGCAGACCCTGATCTCCACCACCGTCGGCCAGCGTGTGATGCACGATCTGCGCACCGCCGTCTACGACCGGCTGCAGCGCATGCCGCTCGCCTTCTTCACCCGCACCCGCACCGGCGAGGTGCAGTCCCGTATCGCCAATGACATCGGCGGTATGCAGGCCACCGTCACCTCGACCGCGACCTCGCTGGTCTCCAACCTCACCAGCGTGGTCGCCACCGTGGTCGCGATGCTCGCGCTCGACTGGCGGCTGACCGTCGTCTCCCTGCTCCTGCTGCCGGTGTTCGTCTGGATCAGCCGTCGCGTCGGCGCCGAGCGCAAGAAGATCACCTCGCAGCGCCAGAAGCAGATGGCGGCCATGTCCGCGATGGTCACCGAGTCCCTGTCGGTGAGCGGAATCCTGCTCGGCCGCAGCATGGGCCGGTCCGAGTCGCTCACCCAGCAGTTCGCCCAGGAGTCCGAGCGCCTGGTGGGCCTGGAAGTGCGCTCCAACATGGCAGGCCGCTGGCGGATGTCCACCATCGGTATCGTCATGGCCGCCATGCCCGCGCTGATCTACTGGGCCGCGGGCATCGCCCTCCAGGCCGGTGGCCCCGCCGTCTCCATCGGCACGCTCGTCGCCTTCGTCTCGCTCCAGCAGGGGCTGCTCCGGCCCACGGTGAGCCTGCTGTCCACCGGTGTGCAGGTGCAGACCTCCCTCGCCCTCTTCGCCCGCATCTTCGAATACCTCGACCTGCCGATCGACATCACCGAGCCCGCCGACCCGGTGCGCCTGGAGAAGGTGCGCGGTGAAGTCCGCTTCGACGGCGTCGACTTCGACTACGACGGCACGCCGCCCGGCCCGTCGAAGGGCGCGTCGAAGGGCCCGTCGAAGAGCACGCCGTCGAAGGGCACCCTGCGCGGCATCGATCTGACCGTCCCCGCGGGCGGCAGCCTGGCGGTCGTCGGATCGACCGGCTCGGGCAAGACGACCCTCAGCTATCTGGTGCCCCGGCTCTACGACGTGACCGGCGGCCGAGTGCTGATCGACGGCGTGGATGTGCGCGACCTCGACTTCGACTCCCTCGCCCGGGCCGTCGGCGTCGTCTCCCAGGAGACCTATCTCTTCCACGCCTCCGTCGCCGAGAATCTGCGCTTCGCCAAGCCCGACGCGACCGATGAGGAGCTCGTGGCCGCGGCCGAGGCCGCCCAGATCCACGACCACATCGCCTCCCTCCCGGACGGCTATGACACCCTCGTGGGAGAGCGCGGCTATCGCTTCTCCGGTGGGGAGAAGCAGCGGCTGGCCATAGCCCGCACGATTCTGCGCGACCCGCCCGTCCTCATCCTGGACGAAGCCACCAGCGCCCTGGACACCCGCACCGAGCAGGCCGTCCAGGAGGCCATCGACGCCCTGTCGGCCGGCCGCACCACGATCACCATCGCCCACCGGCTCTCCACCGTGCGCGACGCCGACCAGATCGTCGTCCTCGACGGCGGCCGCATCGCCGAGCGGGGGACCCATGAGGAGCTGCTGGCCAAGGACGGACGCTACGCCGCACTGGTGCGGCGCGACGCCCATCTGTCGCCGGTGGTCCCCGCCGTCTAGTGCCCAAAGCCCTCCGCAGAACCTCCTGAAAGACGCGGCACCGCAACCCCCACGGTCACGCGGGCACGGTGCCGGCCGGGGCCGAGGTGTCCGTGCACTGCGCCGGGACCTCGCTCGCCGGGTGGCAGACGATCCGACGTGTCGGGAGCTCCGGAGCGGCGCCCCCACCCCCGGAGTGAGCGGGCATGCCCCCGCCCCCGGAGTGAGCCGGCACCAGGTTCCTCAGCGTCTGGCCCGGCTCCAGACCCAGCTCCTCGAGCAGCACACGGCGGCACTGCTCGTACTGCCGCAGCGCCGCGCCCCTGTTGCCGGCGGCGAGATGCGCGTTCATGAGCACACGATGAGCGCTCTCCCGCAGGGGTTCCGCGCGTACGGCGGCGAGTCCGGCGGCGACGGCCTCGCCATGGCGGCCCGCCGCCGTCAGCCGTTCGGTCATCGCCTCCAGGGCATACAGCCGGAGTTCATGGTATTGCTCCTGCTCGACCAGCACCCACTCGTTCTCCGACCACTCCGGTAAGAGATCGGCCGAGAGATCCTCCCGTGTCTGCGCGGTGAGGATGTCATCGCACGGCCGCGTCATATCCAGCAGCCGGTGCGCGCGCGTCGCCGCCACGTGGATATCCACGTCGATGTGCTTGCAGATGGCCAGTTCCTGCGTGGACGCGTCGATGACCTGATGCCCCGTTCGGGTGGCGCGCCATAACGACGATCGGAGGTTGGCGTTGGCGCGGGAGGCCGTGACGTCCGGCCACAGCATTCCGGCCACGTAGGTCCGGCTCCGTGGCATGTTCTGCAGGGCGAGGAAGGCGAGGAGGCGCTGGGCGCTGGAGGATATGGGAACGCGGTTCTGATCGACCGACAACGCGAAACTCTTGAGCAGTCTCAACGTCATGACGTGGCCTTCTGCGCTCATCGGCCCCCCGGGGCGATATTGGCTCCAGCGACCCATCCCGTGCGTCCCGTCGGGATGCCCTAAAGCCATGTTACGAGCAGATCATGATCGTGTGTCCGTCTTCTCGCCAAAGGACGCTATATGGCAGGCCATCACCGGAACGTCGCGGCGACGTCACCTCTCCGGCTCGAGTAACTGGTCGAGCCAGGCACGCACGGCCGTGAGCACATCGTCGACCGCGCTCACCGCGCTGGGGGCCGTCTGATGCCCGCCCCCGGTCGGCACGATGCGCGCACGGAATCCATCCGGCCTGCCGCCTTCCACCCAGACCCGGAGGATCAGGACACCGGTCCGTTCTGAGGGGATTTCCATGAAGGGACAATATGCCCGCTCGTGTCACCTCGGCGTTGTCGACGTGTGTCCGGGCTCGTCATCGTCGGCCACGAAAACGGACCGGTGACGTTCGAGTGATGTGCGTATCGCGGTCCGGCCACGCCGGGCCCGGCATCCTCTCGGAGCACGCTTTCGAGCGCGGAGAGGGGGAGCATTCGCATGGGCGACTTCGGCGTCATCGCCGACGTCTCCACGGTCATCGTGGACAGCCTGACCCAGGCCCTGCGCGGGCTCAGCCAGGTGGAACCGCCGATCGCGGAACTCAACGACCTCTCCGAGACGGTCCAGACACCACCGCCCAAACTCACGGTGTTCCTCTACGAGATCGCCGAGGACCCCACCTCGCGCAACCGGCCGCCGGTGCGCTCCCAGCCCCCCGACCCCCCGACCACCCGCAAGCCGCCGATGGCCCTGCTGCTGCGGTACCTGGTCACCCCCTGGGGCGGTGACCAGGCCACCCAGCACCGGATGCTCGGACGGGCCCTCCAGACGTTCTACGACGACGCGATCCTGGACGGCGCACAGCTGTCCGGCAGCCTGGCGGCGAGCACCGACGCGCTGCACCTCAGCCTGACCCCGCTCACCTTGGACCAGAAGTCCTGGGTCTGGTACGCGATTCAGAAGCCGTACCGGCTGTCGCTCAACTACGAGGTCCGCGTGGTCAACCTGGACTCCGCCGTCGAGACGCCGGTCCGCCCGGTGCACAGCCGGGTCATCAGCGGGGCGGGGCTGCCATGAGCCGCTTCCTGCCGCTGGAGCGGTCGACGCTCTACAGCCCGGCCTGGTTCATACCCTTCGACGACTACGCCCGGCGGGTGCGCGCCGCCGGGGTCACCGTCCAACTGGACCGCTACGACGACGGCGGCTGGCTGCCGCTGGACGACACGGCGGTGCGCACCCCCAGCGCGGCCTTCGTCTATCCGGGTCTCGGCCGGTGCGCCGAGCCGTGGGCGGCCCGGCCGCGGCGCCACCGGGCCCGTTTCACGGCCCCCGGCTACCAGCCGCTGTACCCGGCCGACGGACAGCCGTTCTCGGCCGCCCTGGTGGGCGTCGAGTTCCTGGTGCACCCGCATGACGACGGCCACCCGCCGCCGGTGGTGACCGAGCCCCGGCTGGTCAGGCTGCTGCCGAGCGTCTCCTTCCGCTATCCGCCGGGACTGCGCACGGTGCACGGCGCCGTGATCGACGCGGCCACGAAGGCGCCGATCGCCAATGCGCTGGTGGAGGCCAGGGGGCAGACCAGCCGGGACCTGACGCCATGGCACGAGCGCACCCTGTCCGACGCCGCGGGCGCCTTCCGGCTGGCCCTGCGGTGGGAGGGCGAGAAGGCCGACGAGCACGCCGTCGAGGAGACATTCCGCCTCCAGGCCACCGAGCGGCCGGGCCGGTCCGGATCGCTGGTCGTGCGGCTGCCCCAGGACACCGAGCGCCGGCACGTCATAGAGATCCGCGATAGTTAAGGAGCCGTCCATGGCGGAGTATCTGAGCCCCGGGGTCTACGTCGAGGAGATCGACGCGGGCCCACGGCCGATCGCGGGGGTGAGCACCAGTACGGCCGGAATGGCCGGGGTCACCGTGCGCGGTCCGTACACCGGCAAGCCCAAACTGGTCACCAACTTCCTGGAGTTCCAGAACACCTTCGGCGGATTCCTCCGCGAGCCCGACCCGCTGATCCGGGACACCTGGGCGAACGACCCGGCGGAAGGCGGCCGCTGGTGGCTGTTCCCGCTGGCCGTCAAGGGCTTCTTCGACAACGGCGGTCAGCGGCTGTACATCAAGCGGGTCGCCAGCAAGCAGGCCGGCCCCTCCTCGGGCGTGCTGGGCCACGGTCTGGTGAGCCCCGTCACCGGCGACGCCGCCAAGGGCGCCACCCGCCTCGAACTCGGCCATCTGATCGGGTTCTCCGGCGTCGGGCAGCAGATCCAGATCTTCCGCGGCGACGACCAGCAGTCGATCCACACCGCCGGTGTCGCCGCCTATGACGCCACCACCCACCGGATCGAGCTGGACGCCCAGCTGCCCGCGGAGGTCAGGGCGGGCCGCGGCGACTATGTGCAGATCGGCCCGCGCAGCGCGGAGCAGACACTGGAGTTCGCCGCCGTCAGCCCCGGCTCGTGGGGCGACGCGGTGCAGGTGCGGATCCAGCCGATGACCTCGGCCGCGTTGCCGGTGCTGCCGGATCCGCAGGAGGGCGGGCTGTTCGTCACACGGCTGGCCGCGGACGCCGCCGCCGACAGCGAGACGGTCGAGGTCGCCGCGGTGACCGGGCTCGACCCCGACGAGCTGCCGTCCGACGTGTGGGTGCAGATCGGCTCCGGCCGCTTCAAGGTCCAGGTGAGCCGGCCGGCGGACGGGAAGGTCACGCTGACCCTGCCGTCCGGCGCGGCCCATGAGGCATGGCGCGGTGGACTGCTGGTGCGCCGGGTGCGCCGGGGCAACACCTCGGCGGGGACGACGCTGCGGGTCGGCGGGGCGAGTCGGCTCTACGAAGGCGCCGTCGTCCAGCTCGACGACGGCACCCATCTGACCGTCCGCACCGTCGAAGCGGTCGCCGCGGACGTCGTGACCCTCGACGGAAACGTGCCCGGGACGCTGTTCGAGACCGATCGGATGCATCTGATCGAGGCGCAGGTCGACGCCCGCTTCACCGACCCGTCCGGGGCCGTGGAGACCGAGACCCACCGCAACCTCCGGTTCACCGGCGACACACCGGCCAACCTGGTGACCACCCTGGCCGGCCGCTCCCGGCTGGTGCGGGCGACGGCGCTGGGCGCCCTGTCCACCGACCCGACGAAGTTCCCCCTGCCCGCCGTCGGATCCTGGCTGACGCTGGGAGACGGGGACGACGCCTACCGGAGCCTGAGCGTGGCCGACTTCGTCGGCGAGGACGGCGGCAGTGGCAAGCGCACCGGGATCGCCGCGCTGGAGGACATCGACGAGGTGGCCGTCTGCGCCGTGCCGGGCATGTGGTCCGGGACGGTCGAATCGGCCCTGGTCACCCACTGCGAGCTGCTCAAGGACCGGTTCGCGATCCTCGATCCGCAGGACGGCCTGGACATCGAGGGCGTCCAGGCGTTCCGCCAGCGGTTCGACACCAAGTACGCCGCGCTCTACCACCCGTGGCTGGTCACCCGCGACCTGTCGGCGGGCCGCGACGTCGAGGTGCCGCCCTCGGGCCACATGGCCGGGATCTACGCGCGCGTGGATGTGGAGCGAGGGGTGCACAAGGCACCGGCCAACGCGGTCATCCGGGGCATCCGGCTGACCGACGGCATCGCCCAGGACATCACCAAGCGCCATCAGGACGTGCTCAACCCCAAGGGCATCAACGCGCTGCGGTTCTTCCCCGGACTCGGCCACCGGGTCTGGGGTGCGCGCACGCTCTCCTCGGACAGCTCGTGGAAGTACGTCAACGTCCGGCGGCTGTTCCTCTATCTGGAGGAGTCGATCGAAGAGGGCACCCAGTGGGTGGTGTTCGAGCCGAACGACGAGGCGCTGTGGTCCCTGGTCCGCCAGACGGTCACGAACTTCCTCACCACGGTCTGGCGCGGCGGCGCGCTCGCCGGTACCACCGCCGACGAGGCGTTCTTCGTCGCCTGTGACCGCACCACGATGACCGAGGACGACCTCGCCAATGGCCGGCTCATCTGCGTCATCGGCATCGCGCCGGTCTTCCCGGCGGAGTTCGTGATCTTCCGGATCCAGCAGAAGACCCGCGAGACCCAACTCGCCTGACTGCCCGAGGGAGTCCACCATGCCGCCCGTGATCAGGGACGATCCATACGCGTCCTATAACTTCGAGATCTTCGTGTTCAACGTCAGCAACGACGGGCTCGCGGTGAGCGGGTCCTTCACCGAGGCGAGCGGGCTGGAGCTGGAGATCCCGCCGATCGAGTACCGCAACGGGAGTGAGGACATCACCGTCCGCAAGATCCCGGGGCTGAAGAAGTTCACCAACCTCACCTTCAAGCGCGGCATCACCGGCCACGCCGCCTTCTGGAAGTGGGTGGCCGACGCGCTCAACGGCACGGTGAAGCGCACCCACGGCTCGATCGTGCTGTGCGACGAGAACCGCAACCACGTGATGCGCTGGAACTTCGACCGCGGCTGGCCCACCAAGTACACCGGACCGACGCTGAGCGCCACCAAGAACGAGATCGCCATGGAGACGCTCGTCCTGGCGGTCGAGAAGCTGGAGATCGAAACCTGACATGGCAGGCGATGCGCTCCCCGGAGTATCCCTCGCGTGTCCGCCACGCGGCTCCGACACGGAGCCGCTGCGCACCGACGTGGCGGCGTTCCTGGGCCGGCTCCAACGCGGCCCGGTCGGCACTCCCGTGCGCGTGGAGAGCTGGAACGACGTCGTGGGCACCTTCGGGCCGCCGGAGGGCGCCTTCGCCACCCCGTACGCACTGCGCGGCTTCTTCGAGAACGGCGGCCGCACCGCCTGGGTGCTCCGCCTGTCCGGGCCGGCCACCACGGCCCGGACGGCGTGGACGGTCGGGCCGCTGAGCGGATGGGACGCCACGAGCTACCAAGTGGTGGCCACCAGCCCGGGAGCCTGGGCCGACGGCGGGCGCGTCGCCATCCGTTACCAGGCCAGCACCGTCGCCGGACCGCCCACCGTGGGCGTCCGGGTGATGATGCCCGGCGAGCCACCCGAGACCTTTCCCGGGCTGCCGCTCGCCGGCATGGCCGACCGGCTCGCCGGATCCCGCTACATCCGGCTGGTCCCGGACGGGCCGCCACCGCCACCGGGGCGGCCCGGCCCGATCTCGATGTCCTGGGACCTGACGCTCGAGGGCGGCGCCGACGCCGCGCCCACCCGCGAGGCGTACTCGGACGCCGTGACCGTACAGGCCGAACTGCCCGAACCGGCGCTGGTGGCGCTGCCGGACCTGGGAACGGACCTGTCCGGCGCCGCGCACACCGACGTGGTGCTCGAACTGCTGCGGAGCGTGGAGTCGTCGCACGACCGCCTCGCCGTTCTGGACGTGCCGCCCGCGCTGCCCTCCGTGGACCAGGTGGTGGACTGGGTGGGCTCCCTGGCGGCCACCGGCGACAGCCAGTTGCTCGGCTGCGCCGCCGTCTACCACCCGCCGCTGCGCACCCCCGACGGGCAGGACCTGCGCACCGTCCCGGCGTCCGGGCACGTCCTGGGCGTCATCGCCCGCCTCGACGGCGAGCGCGGGGCGCACCACACGCCCGCGAACGCCGTGCTCCTGGAGGCGGTCGACCTCGCCACCGAATACCCCGAGCCGCAGCAGGTCCGGCTGTTCGACGCGGGGATCGACCTGATCCGGTGCACCCGCGGGCGGGGGCTGATGGTGTGGGGCGGGCGCACCCTGTCCACCGACCCGGGCACCCGCTACATCGCCCACCGCCGGCTGGTGCATCTGCTGGTGCGCGCGATCCGGCGGGCGGCGAGCCCGCTGGTGTTCGACGTCAACTCGGCCGAACTGCGGCTGACGTTGGTACGGGCGCTGACCTCCGTGCTCCTGTCGGCCTTCCGGGCCGGGGCGCTCGCCGGGGCCCGGCCCGAGCAGGCGTTCCGGGTGGTGTGCGACGACACCAACAATCCGCCCGAGCAGGACCCGGGGCAACTGGTCTGCGAGATCGAGGTGGCCCCGGCCGTCCCCATGGAGTTCATCCGGCTGCGTCTCGTACTCGGCCAGGACCGAGGTCTGGAGGTGATCGAGGCGTGAGCCTGGATCCGCTGCCCAAATACCGTTTCCTGGTCACCCTCGACCCCGGCGACGCGTATCTGCCCGCCGCGCAGGCACTGCTGCTGCCGCTGGCCGCCTCCGGCGCGTTCCAGGAGGTCACCGGGCTCGGCGCACAGCTCGAGGTGACGAGCTACCCCGAGGGCGGGCGCAACGACTCGGTCCACCAACTGCCGCTGCGCCACTCATGGAACCGGATCACGCTCAAGCGCGGCGTGGTGCGCGACCCGGGGCTGTGGTCCTGGTACCAGGCCGGGCTCGCCGACTCGCTGGGCGCCCGCCGCGACGGCGCGGTGATCGTGCTCGGCCCGGACGGGGTGCCCGGTGCGGCGTGGGCCTTCCACGGCGGGCTCGCCGCCAAGTGGACCGGCCCCGACCTGCACGCGGAGCAGAACGCGATCGCCATCGAGTCGCTGGAGATCGCGCACGAGGGACTGACGAAGGTCCTGCAGGACGCCGCGGCGAGCGCCTTGCCGCGCCAGATCCAAGGGAGGTGACCGAGGTGCCGAAGGTGACCATTCACCACCTCGAGGTCCGGTTCCAGGTGGACGGCGACGACGGCGCCGTGTTCACCCGTCTGTTCAACCAGCACATCCAGGCGTGGGCGAAGTTGTACGAGGACCAGTGCGCACGCGCCAAGCACACCGAGGCCGAACGGCGCTTCGGCGACGGGGAAGGCCGTCCATGAGTGTGACGCCCGTGTCCTTCGCCCGGCAGGGGGCCGCCCGGGCCCGGCTGGAGATCGTCCGGCCGGTGATCGCCGACGAGCGGCAGCGGCGGATCCCGCTGCGGTTCAACCCCACCGACTACAAGCTGAGCAAGAGCAACACCTTCGCCGAGATCACCATCCCCGGCCTGGAGACACCGCCCTTGCAGTACGTCCGCGGCGGCACGGAGACCCTCACCGTGCAGGCGCTGGTGGACACCTCCGACACCCTGGAGAACGTACGGAAGACCTACGTCAACGCGGTGCGCAACCTGCTGCGGCCCGACAGCCGCGAACACGCCCCGCCGGTCGTGCGGTTCGTCTGGGACGAGGAGGTCTTCACCGGCGTCGTGGAGAAGCTGGACGTCAACTACCAGCTGTTCCGGCCGGACGGCGTGCCGCTGCGGGCCGTGCTGGACCTCTCGCTCAAGGAGTTCCGCACGGCCGCCGCGCAGGTCGCCGAGACGCCCCGCTCGTCGCCCACGGTGGAGAAGAGCTATGTGGTGCGGCGCGGCGACACGCTCAGCTCCATCTCCGCCGCGCTGTACCGGCGGCCCGACGCCTGGCGGGAGCTGGCGCGCGCCAATGGCATCAGCGACCCACGGGACCTGCGGCCGGGCCGGGTGCTGACCGTGCCCCGGCTGGCGTGAGGAGCGCGCGATGAGCACCCCCACACCCGAGGTCGCCTCGCCCGACCGGTACGCGCCCGAGTTCGATGTGCGCATCGAGGGCCTGGAGATGGACCCGTCCACCAAGAACGACATCATCGACATCAAGGTGAACCGGGACATCGACGAGCTGTCCGGCTTCGATCTCACCCTGAACAACTGGGACGACGCCAATCTGCGGTTCAAGCACAGCGATTCGCCGCGCTTCCGGCTCGGCGGCCGGGTCTCGGTCCGGCTCGGCTACGCCGACAAGCTGCTCACCGTCGCCACCGGGACCATCGCCACGCTCAGCCCGAAGTTCACCGACGGCGCGTCGCCCACCGTCCAGGTCAGCGGCGTGGACGGGCTGCTGCGGCTCAAGGACCGCAAGCCCACCGAGAACGAGACCAAGATCTACCGCAATCTGCCGGACTGGCGCATCGCCGAGCAGATCGCCCAGCGCAACCACCTGCGCATCGAGGTCACCCGGGAGGGCCCCACCCACGACGTGGTGGTGCAGAAGAACCAGGACGACGCGACGTTCCTGCTGGAGCGGGCCAAGCGGCTGGACTTCGACTGCTACATCCTGCCGGACGCCAAGACCGGTGAGGACACGCTGTACTTCACCAAGCCGACCGACGGCCGTGACGGCCGCCCGATCCGGCTGTACCGGCTGGCGTACGCACCCGGGCTGAGCACCGGCCCCACCGGCCAGCCCGAGGGGCTGGTCCCCAACCTGATGGAGTTCACCCCGACGCTGACCGTCTCCCAGCAGGTCAGCAAGGTCACCGTGCGCGGCTGGGACCCCCGCGCCAAACAGCCGATCGCGTTCACCGCGACCGCCGAGAACCTCCCGGCCGGGCAGAACACGGCCGACGGGCAGAGCGGGCCGCAGGTCGCCGAGTCCACCCTCCAGGGCCGCCAGGAGGTCGTGGTCGACGCCCCGGTCGGCAGCGACCAGGAGGCCCGCGAACTGGCGATCAGCCTGCTGCGCGAGCGCGCCTACGAGTTCATCACCGCGACCGGCAAGGTGGCGGGCCTGCCCGAGCTGCGGCCCGGCGACAACCTGGAGATCTACGGCCTCGGCCACCGCTTCTCGGGCACCTACTTCGTCAAGCGGGTCGAGCACACCCTCAACACCAGTGGTTTCTTCACCCAGTTCACCGCACGGCGGATCCACCAGGGGGACCAGTGACCATGAGGGGCACGCCACGCGCCCGCTCCACCGACAAGCGCTACTACGGCGTGGTCGAAGCGCTCGTCGTGGAGAACGAGGGCCACGACGAGGGCCAGGTCAAGCTGAAGTTCCCGTGGTTCGACGACACCACGGTCACCGACTGGGTCCGGGTCAGCCAGCTCTACGCGGGAGGCGGCTACGGCTCGGTGTTCGTCCCCGAGAAGGGCGACGAGGTGCTCGTCGCCTTCGTCCACGGGGACATGCGGTACCCGATCGTGCTCGGCGGCCTCTACAACGGCGAGGACAAGCCGCCGACCGCCCGCTCGGGCGGCCGCGACCAGAAGATCATCCGGACCCGGCACGGCCATGAGGTGCTCCTGGACGACACCCAGTCCAAGGCCGCCGTACGGATCACCTCCGCCGCCGGACACGTGGTGGAACTGGACGACCAGGGCAAGGCCATCCGCATCACCGCGGCCGAGGGCGGCAGCGTCACCGTGACCGCGCAGGGCGAGATCACCCTCAAGGCGCCGAAGCTGACGGTCGATTCCCCCTCCATCGACCTCGGCGGCGGCGCCACCGAACCGCTCGTGCTCGGCAACGCGCTGCTCCAGGCGTTCAACACCCACACCCACCCCTCCGCCGCCGGGCCCACCGGCCCACCGACCCCGCCGCTCACCCCCGCCGTCCTGGCCAAGAAGGCGAGGACGGCATGAGCGAGGAGTTCCTCGGAACCGGGTGGCGGTTCCCGATCCTGCCCGACGCGTCCGGGCGGCTCGGATACGCCGTCGGCGAGGAGAGCATCGAGCACTGTCTGCGGGCGCTGCTCCTCACCGGCGCGGGCGAGCGGGTGATGCGGCCCGAACTGGGCACCCGCGCCCATGAGTTGGTGTTCGCGCCCGGCAGTGTGCAGAACCTGCGCGACCTGGAGCAGTCGATCGCCGTCGCCGTCCGCGACCATGAGCCGCGGGTGGAACTGGAGGAGGTGCGCGCGGAGGCCGACCCGGCCGACGAGTCGCGGATCACCGTCTCGATCGTGTACCGCATCCGGCGCAGCAACACCAAGGCGAACCTGGTGTTCCCCTTCTACACCGGGCTCACCGGACTCACGGGCCTCACCGGGGGCACACCATGACCCTGCCCCCGCCGAAGCTGGACGACCTCACCTGGGCCGACATGATGGCGGCCATCCGCCGCCGGATCCCCGCCGAGTCCGACGGCACCTGGACGCTGCACGCGCCCGTCGACCCCGGCGTCACCCTCCTCGAACTCTTCGCCTACCTCCTCGAACAGCGGCTGTACTGGCTCGACCAGGTGCCGGACGCGCTCGTGGTCGCCATACTGCGGCTGCTCGGCCTCGAACCGCCGCGCCCCGCCCGCCCCGCCGCCACCGTGCTGCGCCTCGCCGCCCGGCAGGAGGGCACCGCGGTCCCGCTCGTCCCCGCCGGGACGGCGCTGACCCGGGACCCCACCGGGCAGGTCGTCTTCACCCTCGACGACGACGTGGCCGTCCTGCCGCTCGCCGAGGCGGGTGAGGTCACCGTGTGGACCGACCGCGATCGCACGGCGGATCTGCGGGCCCGGCGTGGCATCGCGCTGCTGGCGAGCGACGGCGCCCCGGCGCAGGTCCGGTTCACCCTGCCGTTCACCGGGGACCACCCCGCGCCCGGCCCGATCGGGCTGCTCGTGGAGCTGGACGCGCCCGCCGCGTCCGCGCCGTCGTGGCTGCCCGGCGCGGTCGCCGACGTACCGCCTCCCGCCGAGCTGACCTGGTCCTGGTTCCGGCCGGGCACGGACATCTCCGGTGCCTATCAGAAGGTCGAGGACGGCACGGGCGGGCTCAGACGGTCCGGTGTCGTCCGGCTCCACCCCCCGGCCGAATGGTCCACGCGGGACACCGGGCTCCTGGTGTCCACCCCGGCCGCCACCTACGCGGCCCCGCCGCGTCTGCTCCAACTCGCCGTCAACGCCTCCGCCGCACACCACCGCCGGCACCGCTCCGTGAGTGGCGCCGACCTCCAGGACCAGATCGGCGCCTGGCTCCGGCTGCCCGGCCAGCATCTCGTCCTGCCGGACGCCGCCGACCGCCTCCTGGAGGCGACGCTGCGCCTGGCGGGCCAGGAGTGGCGGCCGGCCCCGGACTTCACCTTCGGCGCCGCGGCCGACCGGATCTTCGTGCTCGACCGGGCCGAGGGCGCGCTGGTGTTCGGCGACGGACTCACCGGGCGCATCCCCCACCCGGACCCGGACGCGCACATCGACTACGTGACCGGCGGCGGCCGGATCGGCAACGGGGGCATGACCGCCAACTGGCTGCCGGCCCAGGACCTTCCGGGAGCGGTCTCGGCCGCCAACCTCGTACGGGCCGAAGGCGGCACGGACCCCGAGACCATCACCGAGGCGCGCCGCCGCGCCGCCTCCTCCCTGGGGGAGGCGACCCGCGCGGTCACCGCCGAGGACTACGTCACCCTGGCCCGTACGACACCCGGCGTCGCCATCGCCCGCGCCTACCCGGCCGTCGGCGCGCACCCGGGCTTCCCGTGCGCCACGGTGCCCGGCGCGGTGACCGTCCATATCGTCCCGGCCGCGCCCCGGGACGACCTCACCCGCGAGGATTTCGTGGCCGCGCCGCTCCCCGACCCCGGCATGCTGCGCGCGGCCACCGCCCACCTCGAACAAGCGCGGCTGCTCACCTCCGAGGTCTTCGTCCGTGCGCCCCGCTACCGCGTGGTGACACTGCGCGTGACCCTGTCGGGCGACCCGGCGGACGCCACCCGCGTGTCCACCGCGCTCACCGCCGCGCTGCGCCGCTTCCTCGACCCGCTCGTGGGCGGTGAGGGCCAGGACGGCTGGCCGTTCGGACGGCCGCTGCGGCCCTCGGGCCTGCTGCGGGCCGCACAGCGGGCGCTGGGCGACCTCGCGGACGTCGCCGCCGTGGCGATCGGCCTCGACGGGGCCGACGCGATCGAGGAGTGCGACGAGGTGCCGCTCGGCGAGGGGGAGCTTCCCGTCCTGCGGACGGTCCACACCCGGATCGTGCCCGCCGTCGAACCGGGGGAGGGGCTGGTATGACCGGCGAGGTGTGGTGGGAGAGGGACGCGCGGGAACGGGAGCGGGAGGACGGGCGGATCGTGCCCGGCCCCGGACCGACCGGCGGCCGGCCCGAACTGGTCGACGCCACCCGCGAGGCAGTCCGCGCCGACGTCCGCGGCCGGATCGCGGGCTACACCCCGGACTGGACCGACCCCGACCGGCAGGACGCTGGTGTCGCCCTCGTCCGCCTCTTCGGCACCCAGACCGAACCCGTGCTCGGCCGCGTCAACCGGCTGCCGGAGAAGGTGCTGGCCGAACACCTGGCGACGGCGGGCGTGCGGCGGCGCCCGGCCGGCGCGGCGGCGACGCTGCTGGAGTTCACCGTCAACCCGCCGGACGGCGCCTCGGTGCTCGTCCCCGCCGGGTTCCAGAGCGCCGCCCAGGCCCCGGCGGGCCAGGTCGTCTACGAGACGGACCAGGACCTGTACGCCACCCCGGCCACCCTCGCCGACCTCGCCGTCCAGGAGGCCGGAACGATCCAGGCCCTGCCGCTGGGACCGGCCGGGCCCAGCCGTCCCTTCGAGCCCTTCGGCCGCGATCCGCAGCCCGGCAACGCGCTGTGGATCGGACTCGCCGGACCGGCCGCCCCCTACCCGCGGCTGTCGCTGGGCTTCGTGGTCGTCGCCGCTCCGCCCGCCCCCGCGGCTTCCGGCGGCACCGCGCCCCTGCCGCTGCCGCCCGCGCCGCTGCTGCGCTGGGACGTGCTGGACGGCGCCCGGCTCCTCCCCGCCGAGCTGATGCGGGACTCCACGGCCGGATTCGGCGCCAGCGGGACCGTCGAGCTGCGGGTCCCGCGGTCATGGGAGCCGGGCAGTCCGTCCGGCACCCGGCCCCGGCTGCGCTGGCTGCGCCTGCGGATCGCGCACGGCGCGTTCGCCGGGCCCGCGCCCGTACTGTCCGGGCTGCGGCTGAACGTGGTCGCCGCCACCGCCGCCCGCACCATCCGGGACGAGCCGCTGCAGCCCGTCCAGGATCCGGCGGCCACCGGGCTGCGGCGCATGAAGCTCAGCCAGGTGCCCATCCTCGCCGGATCGGTGGTCATCGAGGTGGACGACGACACGGGCGGCGACGTGTTCGGCACCACGGCCGGCACCACTGCCGGTACCACGGCCGGCACCTCGTCCCGGTGGCGTGAGGTGGAGAGCCTGGCCGGGTACGGCGCCGACGACCGGGTGTTCACCGTGGACCACGAGAGCGGCGAGGTGACCTTCGGGGACGGCGTCAGCGGCGCCGCCGTCCCGCCCGGCTTCCGCAACGTCCGTGCCGTGCGCTACCGCGTGGGCGGCGGCAGCGCCGGGGCCGTAGCGGCGGGCGCGGTCAACGGGGTGGTGACCGCGCTGCCGTTCGTCACCGGCGTGAGCAACCCCTTCCCGGCCTCCGGCGGAACGGACGCCGAGCCCGACGCCGACGCCATGCGCCGCGGCGCCGGTGAACTGCGCGCCCGTGGCCGGGCCGTGGCCCCGGCCGACTACGGGCAGCTCGCCACCCGCGCGCCCGGCGCCTCGGTGGCCCGCGCCCGGGGCGTGCCCGGTCTGCACCCCGACTTCGCGGGGGTGCCGATCCCGGGCGTGGTGGGCGTCCTCGTCGTACCGCCCGTAACTCCGGGCGGCGACCCGGACGAACCGCCGGTCGCCACCGCCGCGACCCTGAAGGCCGTCGCCGACTTCCTGTCGAGGGAAGCCGCGCCCGCCGGGGTCACGGTGGTCGCCGCCCCCGCGTCGTACCGCCGCGTCGCGGTGGAGTCCTGGGTGGCCCTCGACCCGGACCTCGACCGGGCCGCCGTCCTGGCCCGGGCCGGGGACGCGGTGCGCACCTACCTCGATCCGCTGCGCGGCGGGGAGGACGGCGCGGGCTGGCCCTTCGGCGCCGCGCTGCGCCACACGGCGCTGGTCCGGCGGCTCCTGGCGGTCGAGGGCGTGCTGGCCGTCACCCGGCTCTCGCTCACCGTCGACGGGGTGCGCCGACCGCCCTGCACCGACCACGCACTCCCGCCCCACACCCTCGTCTGGCCGGAGCGACCGCTGCTGATCCCGGTAGGAGACCAGCCATGACGTGCACCCCGCACCCCGCGACCTTCCGCCTCCTCGACGCCTACGTCGGCTGGGACCAGCAGGAGGCTGACGGCATCGTCGGCTTCGAGGACCCGGCCGGAGTCCGGCTCGCCCATCGCGGCGCCGCGCCCGAAGGCCCCACCAGGGACCGGCTGCTGCCGTGGTTCCCCGACCCCCGCCTCGCGCCCGGGTGTGGGCGGTGCGGCTGGTACCTGCTCGTTCCGGGCGATCGGCGGCTGCTGCGCCGTGACGGGTGCGGCGGCGCCTTCACCCCCGTCTGGCCGTCCGGCTGCGACCCCGACCCGCTGCGCGAACCGCTCTCGGTCGCCGCACGCGGACACCGGCTGGCCGTGGTGGAGTCCGACCGGGTCCTGGTGTGGCGGCGTGAGGGCGACCAACTCGCCGGTGTGATCCGGGTCAAGCGGCCCCGGTGGGCCGCCCTGGGGCCGGGCGACGACGTCCTGGTGGCGTGTCAGGGCAGCACGGACCTGCGGCGGTTCGACTCGACCGGCGGCTTCCGCGGGGTGCTGCGCACCGGTGTGCGCGGGGAGATCAGGGCCTTGCGCACCGGGCCGGAGCGGACCGTGTGGCTGCTCACCGACGACGGCGGACGGCTCGGCATCCACCGGGGCGGTCACCGCCGCCCCTTCCGCCCCGTCACCGTCGACGAACTGGCCGCGGGCCTGCCGCCGTCCACGCTCACCTCGGCCGACGAGGACGGGTTCTGCCTGACCGAGAAGTGCCCGGAAGGCCCCGCGGCCCTCTGCTTCACCTGGCAGGGCCGGCCCCGGGACCCCGCGCCGCCCGCCACCGACGCGTATGTCACCAGCGGGTCGTACCTCACCACCCTCATCGACAGCGGTATCTCGCGGTGCCGCTGGCACCGGGTGCGCCTGGACGCCGATGTGCCCGCCGGGACGGCGGCCGCCGTCGAGATCGTGGTGAGCGAGGACGGCCGGTACGACGAGAGCGACTGGCAGGCGTCGGCCCCGGGCGTCACGGACTTCCTCGTCGACCAGCCGCCCGGCCGCTTTCTGCGGCTGCGGCTGCGGCTGTCCGGCGACGGCGGCTCGACTCCGGTGCTGCGCCGGATCCGGCTGGACTTCCCCCGCGTCACCAGCGCCGACCTGCTGCCGCCCGCCTTCCGTGAGGACCCCGCGGCCGACGACTTCACCGAGCGCTTCCTGTCGCTGTTCGACGCCACCCTCGCCCAGCTCGACCGGGTGATCGAGCGGTATCCGTCGCTCCTGGACCCGGCAGGCGTCCCGGACCGGGCACTGCCGTGGCTGGCCGGGCTGCTGGGCCTGTCGTTCGAGGCGGGCTGGGACGCCCGCACCCGGCGCGCGCTGCTGGCCGCCGCCCCGGAGCTCTACCGGCGCCGGGGCACGCCGTGGGCGCTGCGCGAGGCGGTGCGCATCGTGTTCGGGGCGACCCCGGTCGTGGACGAGCTGGCGGCGGACCGCCGCTGGGCCCACCTGCGCGCGGCACAGGACCAGGGCCCGGGGAGGACCCAAGGACTCGGCGCCATGCGGCTGTTCGGCCGCTCGGCGAGCCGCTTCCGCGTCGGCGGCACGGCGCTCGGCTCGGCGCCGCTGCGCGCCTTCGGCGCGCCGGACAGCGACCCGTACACCGCGCACGCGCACCGGTTCCGGCTGCTGCTGCCCGCCGGATCGGCGGACGCGACGGCGCTGCGGCGGCTGGTGGAGCGGCAGGCGCCCGCGCACACGGTGGGGTCGGTACGCACCGGCGGCGCGGGCTTCGTGGTCGGTTCGCGGTCCACGGTCGGCGTGGACACCGCGTTCGTGCCGCTGCCGGCGCCCGTACTGGGCGGAGCCAACCCCGTGCGGCTGGGCCGCGACGGGGTGCTGAGGCCGGGACCGAGAGGGTTGCGCCGAGGGGTGGGCGTGGGAGTCGTCTCCGCCGTCGGCCTGCATACGCGAGTGTCGTGAGAGGACGGGGCGATGACCGAGACAGGACCATCGAGGACCGAGGAGTTCCACGCGCCACCACCGCGCCGGCTGCGGTACTTCCACGGCCAGATGCTGGGCGCGCGGGACTTCCAGCGCGAACAGGAGTACTACCGCGAGAAGTTGAGACTGCGCATGCGCTGTCTGCTCGGCTACGGTGTGGTGTGCGGCCTCCACGTGGAACCGGTGCCACGGGACGAGGACGACTGCCCGCCGGAGGACCCCGCCGAAGAGTCCGCGCGGCCCGAGCAGAGCGCGGAGGAGGGCGGCGAGGAGGGCGGCAGCGAGCCGGAGCGCACCCGGCGCAGGGCCAAGGTGAGGATCACTCCCGGTCTCGCCGTGGACTGCGAGGGCAACGAGGTCGTGGTGCGCGGCGGCTGCGAGATCGACCTGTGGAAGGCGCTGCCCCCGCACGAACGGGACACCGACACCGTCTGGATCGGCGTCGAGTACGCCGAGCGGCCCGTCGAGCCCACCCGCGCCGTCTACAACGACGCCTGCGCGGACACTGGCGACTGCGAGTTCGGCTGGACCGAGGAGTGCTACACGGTGCGGGTCACCGGCTGCGAGCCGCCGGTGGACGAGCGCTGTGACACCTGCTGCGAGCCGTGCGAGCACACGGTGCTGTGGCTGGCCAGGATCACTTGCGTGGACTGGTACGAGCCGGTGCGCCGCGACGACATCCACATGAACGTACGCCGCCCGTTCGGCCGCCATCTGCCCACGGTGATCACCGGCATCAACTGGATCCACGGCCACACCTACACCATCGACGAGGCCAAGGACCTCCTCGGCACCCTGGACGAGGGCGGCGGGCTCGTGGTGCGGTTCTCCGCCGACGTACGGTCCGACACGCTGCGGCCCGGTGTGGTGGAGCTCCAGGTGATCGAGGGCGGCAGCGGCCGCAACGCCTCCACCTGGTACATGGGCGGCACCTTCGCCGAACCGGACCTGGAGTCCGACGAGTCCGACGAGTGCGACGAGTTCACCCAGGAGTTCCGCTACCGCCAGACCACGCGCGAGACGCTGCAGGACGGCGACCGCGTACTGATCACCGTCCGGGCCGCGTTCCTCCTCGACCGCTGCTGCCGCCCGGTCGACGGCACCCATGTCGGCGGGCGCGTCCCGCTCATCCGCACCGGCTCGACGCTGTCGGCCGAGCACGGCGGCGACGCCTGCGACCTCCCGCCCTCGGGCATCGGGCCCTGGACGTCCGGCACCGGCGCGGGCGGGGACGTCTTCGAGAGCTGGTTCTTCGTGAAGGAGCGCTGATCATGCGAACAGACTGCGGATGCGGCTGCGGTGGCGACGCCACCCGGACGTCCGCCTTCGTACGTCCTCGCTTCTTCGCAGGGCAACTGCTGACCGAGGACGACCTCAGCCTGCTGGTCGAGTACACGACGGCGAAGGCCAGACTGCACAACCGGTCCCTGTACGGGCCGGGCGTCATCTGTGGCCTCGGCGTCACCTGCGACCCGTGCGGCGGCGGCACCGTGGCGGTCCACCCCGGACACGCGCTGGACTGCGCCGGGAACGACATCGTGGTGCCCTGCACCGAGCGGGTCGACGTCACCGCGCTGGTGCGCGAGCGCCGCATCAGCGCCCTCGGCGTGGACTGTGGGGAGGACTGCGACGACGACGGCGGGCGCCGCTACGGGCTCTATGCGCGCTACCGCGAGCTCTCCGTCGAGCCGGTGGCGCCGTACGCCACCGAGGAGCCCTGCCCCTCACCGGGATGCGTGCCCTCCAGGATCCAGGAGGGGTACCAATTCGTCGTCAAGTGCGACGACTTCGAGGACCATCGCCACAACCCCGGCACCCGTCTCCTGATGACCCTCGGCGACCTCGCACACGCCGACCAGGCCCGCACCCGCGACCGGCGGCTCGGGTTCTACACCGACGCCCTGACCGTCGCGTCGCTCGGCACCGGCCGGGTCTTCCGCTTCGACGCCGCCGACGCCCAGCGGTACGCGACCGCCTTCGCGTGGCTGCGCGACAACGCGGGCGGGGAAGGCCCGCCCGCCCCGCCGACGGCCCGTGAGATGACCGAACACGTCCGGGCGCTGGCCGCCGCCGTCGCCCGGTACGACACCTACGACGCGGCCGGGCAGGCCCAGCTCGCACGGGACTACCCGGACCTCGCCACCGTGCGGGAGGCCCGGAGCACCCTCGGCACGGCGTGCCGGCGGCTCGGCGGCGCCGACCTGGAAGCGGCGTGGCCGGACCCGCTGCGCGCCGGGATCGCCCGTGCCGTCGTCACCGAGACCGCGGCCCGCGTCGTACCGGAGCGGGGCGACCCGGACGCGCCTTTGGAAGTGCGCATGCTCGCCCAGGGCACCCCGCTCGGTCACGCGCTGCGGGTGGAGTTCCGCGCGGACCTCGCTCTGGTCCGGGAGTGGCTGCTGTGCCGGCTGGACCAGGCCACCGACCTCGCCGACTGCGCGCTGCGCCAGGACATCGCCGCCGTCGACGTACCGCCGCTGCTGCCGTCCCCGGCGCCGGACAGCACCGAGAAGGCGGCCATCGCCGAGGTGCAGCAGATCGCGGAGGCGGCCGCCGCACTGGGCACCGCGGTGCGCCGGTTCCTGACCGACGCGGCGTGCGCCACGCTCAACCCGCCCTGCGGCGACGGCACCGACACCGACGTCCTGCTCGCCCATCTGGAGCTGGACGGCTGCGATGTCGTACGGGTCTGCTCGGCCACCCGGGAGCAGGTGCTGCCGGGCGGATCGGCGTACGGCGAGTGGCTGCCCAAGCTCTACCGGCTGCGCGAACTCGCCGAGCGGGTGTGCTGCCGGCCCGCGCCGCGGTACCAGAAGCCCACACTCCCGTCCGAGGGCCCGGTGGCGCGCCCGTACGCGGACGGACTGCTCGGCGACTGGCCGCGCACCGGTGACCTGGAGGAGATGCTGTCCCTGCTGCTGACCCCCGCACCCGGCGAGACACCGCCCAAGGCACTGCACGAACAGGTCTATACGACCCCCAGCGAAGTCACCGACAGCATGCAGGAGCTCGCCCGGCTCAGGACGCGGGTCGCCGATCTCACCGCCGCCGTGGAGGGGCTGCGCGCCCAACTGGGCAGCGCGCAGACGCAGGTGGGCCACCTGGAGGAGCGGATGTCGAGCCGGGCGCCGGACCCATCCGGCGAGTCCGCGCCGGAGCCGGATCAGACCCCGGACCAGCCGCCCGAGCAGGGCGCCGAGCAGGCGGCCGCGCCCGCCAAGCCCCCGGCCAAGCGCACCCGGCCGTCCCGCACCCGGAAGCCCGGTGAGACGCCATGACGGGCCCGCTGCGCCCCGCCTTCCACGAGGGCCAGGTGCTGGCCGCCGCGGATCTGTCGGCCACGGTGGAGTACGCGCGCGGCGGGGCCGCCCGGCATGCGCGGCACCTGCACGAGTGGGGCATCGTCGAAGGGCTCGGCCTCGTCACCCAGCCCCGTACCGACCCGCTGACGGGCGTCCGCCACGTCGAGGTGAGCGTCTCGGCGGGGATCGCCGTGGACGGCACCGGCCGCGAGGTGGTCGTCACCGAGCCGGTCGTGCTGCGCGAGAGCGACTTCGAGGAGGTCAACGGCGCGGACCAGCGGACGGACGAGCCCTACCCGGTCTTCCTCACCGCGGCCGACCGGGAACCGGCCCAGCCCGCCGGGCCGGTCTCCTGCTCCGGGAGCGCCACGAAGACCCGGGTGGAGGAGTCGTACCAGATCCTCTTCGGGCGCCGCGGCGACGAGCGGCTGGCCGCGGAGCAGCAGCCGCCCGCGATCGGCGCCCCTCCGGCCGATCCGCCCACCCGCTGGCTGGTCCTGCTGGGCTATGTCCACTGGGCGGACGGCCACTTCAGCGGCGTCGAGACCGCGGCGCGCGGCGTCGCGGCCCGGTTCGCCGGAGTGCGTGCGGACACCGTCTCGGCCCGGTCGGGCGCGCTGACCCTGCGGACGGGCACGGACATCCAGGAGGGCGAGCCGGCGCTGGTCCTGACCGGCGGCGAGACGCCGAACCTGGTCTTCGGCCTGTACCAGGGCGGTGGCGCGGTCGCTCCGCTGATGACCGTGGCGGCCAACGGCAACCTCACGATCGAGGGCAGCTTCGGCGGCCGGATGTCGGCCGGCAGCACGCTGGTGGCCTCCGGGACCGCCACCGACGGGATGCTGCTGCCGCTGCCGTCCGGCGTCACCGCGGAACAGGTCGCCGACGGCCGGGTCGTGATCCATGTCCATCTGACCCCGCGCATACCGCCCCTGGCGGAGACGGCGCTGTTCAGCCCGGTGGAGGCCACGGTGGACGCCGACCGGCGGGTCCGCTGCCGGGTGCGGGTGTACAACCCCTCGGTGAACTGGAAGCAGCCGGTCGAACAGCCCGGGGCGGTCGACTTCCTCGTCCTGGCGACGGTCGCGGCAACGAATGGCGGTGGCTGACGATGGCTCTTTCCGTGGTGTACGCCGCCGACACCGGGCATGTCGTGGGCGCGCTCGCCCTGACCGGCGCCGCTGCCCCGGCCGATGTGGCGTCGCTCGTCGGACGCGCGCTGCCGCTGCGCGTCTCCCTGGGCGAGGGCCGCATCGCGACCCTTCCGCTGAACGCCAGGGACCTCGCCGTGGCGGCCGTGGACGACGAACCGGGCGCCCTCGCCGAGCCGTTGGCCCACGGGGTCGAGATGACGCCCGAGGGCAAGCCCAAACCGGGGCTGGTGCGCCTCGCGTCGTGGACCGACGGCATCGCGCTGGCCACGGACGGGGTCACGGTCACCGTGAAGGTCGCCTCGGCCCGCGCCACCCCCGTGGTCGCCCTGGTCTCCGACGAGCAGGACACCCATGTGCTCACCGGGGAGATCCCCGCCCAGCAGACCCAGGTGAAACTGCCGGTGACCCTCGTGGCGGGCAGCGCGCACGGAGTGCTGGTGCTCGCGGTCGGCTGGGCGGGCCGCCTGGAGCGGCTGGGGGTGACGTGAACGCGCCCACCGCGCCGCCCACCGACGGGACCGGTGGGACCGGCGATGGCGCCGAGTCCGGCGAGATCACCGTGCGCCGGTGCACCGTCACGGTGGTCCGGCGCGGTGGGTGGAGCTGGGGCCCCGAGCCACGCGGGCTGATCCGCCGTGTGGTGGAGGACCTGCCGGAGTTGCTGGCGGACCACTTCGCCGAGCGGCTGGCGGCCGGGGGGCCGGATGTGGAGATCACCGAGCCGCTGACCGTCACCGTGCGGCCGGGCCGCTCCGGCCGCTCGATGGCCGGCGGTCCGCCGGTCGAGGTCCACTTCGCGCCGGTGCCGGTCGTGGAACACCCCGTCGGCGAACCCGGCACCGGCACCGAGTCGTTCGCGCGGTCCTTCGAGGAGTCGTTCGCGGCCGCCCCGGCCCCGTGGACCGCCCCGGGCGCCGCCGCGCTCTTCGCCGAACTCGCCGAGCGCGGCGAACTGGACGCGCTGCTCGCGCTGTTGCCCGAGGAGTCGGTGCGAGCGTACTTCCTCGCCCTGCTCGGCATCGACGACACGGCGGGCGCACGGCTGCTCGCCGAACTCGTCGGGCGTGCCCTCGCGGTGGACCCGCCGCCCGCTCGCCCGCCACTCGGCGAGGCCGCCCGCCCCGGGCCCGCCGAGGCGCTGCCCGAGCGTCTGCGCGCCGCCGTCGCCGGCGCGGCGGATCTGCCCCGGCTGCTCGCCGACTTCCTGGCGTCGGCCGACCGCGAGGAGGCCGTACGGCTGGTCCGGTCCCTGGCCGGGCCGTACGGCCCGGGCGCCGAGGAGCCACCCGGCACGGCGGACTCCACCGCCGCGGGTACCACTTCAGGAACGAGCACGACCGCCGGTGCGCGGACCAGTGGCGAGGTACGGGTGTGGTCCGCCCTGCCCTTCCTGCTCGCCGGGCCCCTGGCGCGCATCGGGTACCTCGACGCGATCGGGCCCGCCCTGGCCGGTATCGAACTCGCCGACGAGGCACCGCTGTTCGCCGCCGCCCTGGCGTACAAAGTGCTGGGCGAGACCACGCGGGGCTGGCGCCGCGCCGAGCGCGACACCGAGGCCGCCGCCGCCTTCGCGGGCCTCCCGCCATCCCTCGCCGAGGAGCGGCTGACCGACTTCGCCCGCCAGGTGGGCCCCGCGCTTCCCGTCCTCGACGGGGTCCTGGCGCTGTCGGTGTGCCGGGGCCACGACCCCGCCGACCCGCTGCTGCTCACGGGGGCCGACGACGGGCTGCTCCTGATCGACGCCCACGGCATGTTCCCCATCGCCTGGACCGCGGAGGCCGCCGGACTGCTGCCGCACTGGCAGTCGTGCGGGCGGCCGCCCGTGCTGCTCTGCGACGGCCCCCTGCCGCCCGGTACCCTGCGCGACCTGGCCTCGGCGGGCGTGCCGTTCCTCACCGGCGTACGGCCGCTGCGCGGCGACCCGGTGGCGCGGCTGCCCTGGCGCACCCCGCTCTGGGCGGCCGAGGGCGCGGCACCGGACCTGCGCCTCGCCGCCGAACTGCCCGCCCACGCCCGGCGGTGCGCGGACCTGGTCAACGCCCTGGTCACCGAGCGCCGAGCGGTGCCGCTCGCCCGGGACGGCGGTCTGGAGCGCACCGTCACCCTGGCCGCCGCCCTCGGCCTGTCCACGATCGCCTGGACGCTCTGGCGCGACCGCGAGACACCGGATCCGGTGCCGGCCCTGCATCGCTTCGCCGACCTGGAGGCCACCGTGCGGTTCGAGGCCACGGCCGTCCGGGTGCGCGTCCCGATGGGACGGCGTCACGCGGACCTCCTGGGCGGTGGCCTGCTCGCCGATGTGCCCGACGTGGTCTGGCTGGGCGGCCGGACCCTGACCTTCTCGGCCGGGTGAGACCCATGGGCGTCATCGCGGTGGAGCACCTGCGGATCCGGCTGGCGGGCCTGCACGGGGCGCTCAGGGCCGCCGTCGAGCGCCAGGCCCGGCTCGCCGCGCGGCTCACCAGGCCCGACCTCACCCCGTACTGCGTGACCGACGAGCAGGTCGATGTGCTGCTCGGCGAGGTGCGCGCCTTCACCGACACCATGGCCGAGCCCTACGCACCCCGGCCGCCGGAGCCGGAAGCCGAACGCGACCTGAGACGGCGGGCGTCCGCCGAGGGAATGGCCCTGCCCCTGGACGCGCTCGCCACCCGCTTCGGCCTGACCCGCGCGGAGCAGGACGCCCTGCTGCTGGCCGCCGCGCCCGAACTGGACCGCGGCTACGAGCGGATCTACGCCTACATCGTGGACAACCTCAACCGGCGGCTGCCCAGCGTGGAGCTGCTGGTGGCCGTGGGCGCGGACAGCGCGGCCGCGCGCCTCGCCCTGCGCCGCTCCCTCGGCCCGGCCGCGCCGCTGCGCCGGTACGGACTGCTGCGCGCGCACGGCGAGGCCGCGGTCGAACTCGCCCAGGAACTCCTCCCCGGCCCCGGGGTGCTGGACTTCCTGCTGGGCTGGGGCGGCGACGTCGGACTGCTCGGCCACGACCCCGGCGAGGTCGCCCCGCCGGAGCCGCGCGTGCTGTCCCCGTACCTCTCCTCCGAGCGGCTCACCCGGCTGGGCCGGGCGCTGGGCTCCGGCGATATCGACCTGGCCGGGCTGTGGGGCTGCCCGC
Source organism: Streptomyces yongxingensis (assembly GCF_055597465.1). NCBI lineage: Bacteria > Bacillati > Actinomycetota > Actinomycetes > Kitasatosporales > Streptomycetaceae > Streptomyces > Streptomyces yongxingensis. The sequence continues at coordinate 1,217,299 of NZ_CM145717.1, read as the reverse complement.
CCGACGGCCAGCTCGACGCCGTACAGGCGCTGGCCCGGGCCGCCGGGGCACCGCTGCGCACCCTGACCGACGACCCCGAGGCCGATCTGCGGACGGCCGCCGTGCTGGGCGCGGTGCTGTGGATCCCCGCCGACGACCTGCACGGCGAGCCGCGGCGGACCACGGCCGACGCGGTGTCCGCCGCGCTGCTCCGCTCGCGCGTGCCGGTGTGCCTGACCGGCCTCAAGCCCTGGCGCCCGGCGGGCCTGCTCGCCGCCCGCGCCTACGCGGAACTCACCGTGCCGGTACCCGGATTCACCGACCGCCGCGCCATGTGGTCGGCCGCCTTACCGGAGCTGAACGGAACCCTCCTCGAAGACCTCGCCGTCCGCTACCGGATGAGCGGCGGCGAACTGCGTGCCGTCGCCTCGGTCGCGGACGCCGGGGCGCGCCTGGCCGGAAACGGACACCCGGAGCCGGTCGCCGAACACGTCGAACCCGCGATCGCGACCGTCACCCGCGGCCGCGGCGGCGGCGCCGTCCACTCGATCACGCCCCGCCGCACCGTCGATGACCTGGTCCTGCCCGACGTCCAGTTCCGCCAGATCCTGGAGATCGCCGCTGCCTTCCGCGCCTGGCCCCGGATCGCCGAGAGCTGGGGCTTCGCCCGCCGCTCCGGGCACGGCGGGGTCAAGGCGCTCTTCACCGGGGAGCCCGGAACCGGCAAGACCATGTCCGCCGAGATCGTCACCGGCATGCTCGGCCTGGAACTGCTCAAGGTGGACCTCGCCCAGGTCGTCTCCAAGTGGGTGGGGGAGACGGAGAAGAACATGGAGATCGCGTTCCGGCAGGCCGAGGAGAGCCACGCGGTGCTGCTCTTCGACGAGGCCGACGCGCTGTTCGGCAAGCGCGGCGAGGTGAAGCACGGCACCGACCGCTACGCCAACCTGGAAGTCGGCTATCTGCTGCAGCGCCTGGAGGCCAGCGACGGCCTGGTCATCCTGACCAGCAATCTCAAGGACAACATCGACCCGGCCTTCACCCGGCGCTTCCACTTCGTCGTCCACTTCCCCCGCCCGGCCGCCGCCGAACGCCGCCGGCTGTGGCGCCTCGCCTTCCCCCAGGAGGCCCCCCTCGCCCCCGACGTGGACCTGGACACCCTGGCCCGCCTGGACATGACCGGCGCCGCCATCGCCGCGGCGGCCCGCGCGGCGGCACTGGCGGCGGCGGACGGGGGCGGCGATACGATTGCCATGCGCCATGTCGTACGTGGTGTGGCACGCCAGTTCCAACGCGAGGCCCGCCTGCTCCGCCCGACCGAACTGGGCCCGCACGCCCATCTGCTCGACGACGCGTCCCAGGGGTGAAGCCGATGCTGCCCACCGAACCCCCGCTCTCCCTCCACCGCCTCCTGGCCCCGGTCCCGCCGGCCCGGCCGCAGGAGGTCGCGACGGCGGTCCGACAGAGTGCGGCCCCGGCCCCCGCGAAGCCGCCCACCCCCGTCGAACGTCTCCTCGTGGCGGGGCAGGACCAGGTGGGCAACGCGGCGGTGGCGGGCGCGGCGGCCCGGACGAGTCCCGTCGCGCACCCGCCGACGGCCACGGTGGTGGTGCTGAAGCCGAAGCCCGCTCAGGCTCCCGCGTCCCCCTGACCCTCGGCGACGCGCTCGGCGACCTGCCGCTGCAACTCCTCGACCCGCTCCAGGGACGCGTACGCCCGGTCCACCTCGTCGTCCACCGAACCGGCGCCCCAGTTCGAGGGTGAGCGCAGTTCCTTCTCCAACCGGCGGACGGACGTGGTGTGCTCGGTATGCAGGACTTCCAGCAGGGAGCCACCGCAGCCCAGGGCGTCCGCGGCGGCGGAGGACTCGAAGAGGCGGAAGACCGTCGAGCGGCCCGCGCGCAGCTCGCTGAGCCGGTAGCAGACGATCCGGTCCTCCCTGCCGGGATCGGCGGCGGGAATGCGGACGAGCGGCATCAGGTCGGGGTCCCCGGCCAGGAGCCGCAGTTCGGTGTCGATCAGACCGTCCGGCTCGGCCGCCGGGCCGCCCCGGTCGGGCGGTACGGCCAGTTGCCAGGGCTGGTTGGTGAAGAGCGCCAGCAGGCGCAGCCGCCACAGCCCCCCTTCCGCGATGACGAAGACCTCTTCGGGGAACGCGACGCCGTAAGCCTCGTACAGCACCTCGTGCGGGCGCAGCCCGGTGCCGTACAGCGCTCGCGCCAGCCGGGCCATCGACGCGTAGTCGTCGCGTACCGCTTCGGCGCGCAGCCGGTCGAGGGCGTCCGGGGTCATCGCCGGTCTCCTCGTCGGCCTCTTGTTTCGGATGGCTTCTTCGTGACGGCGTCCAAGGCCAGGTTGATGTTCTTCCAGAGCTTGGCGAGTTGGGGGGCGGTCATCGCCGAGATGATCTCCTGGGTCGTCTTGTGCGCCGTGTCGACGGCTTGCTGGAGTACGGGGTCCTGTGCCACCGCCTGGAGCCTGTTCAGGGCCTGGATTTCGGCGTCGAGCCGGTCCCTCAGTGCCCTGACCGCCGGGCTCCTGCCGGTCAGCTTCGGATTGTCGGCCATCAGCATGGCGGCGTCCTCGACATGGGAGAAGATTTTGTTCTGCAGGAGGCGCTGGGCGGTCTCGTCCAGCCCCGGGGTGGCGTGGGTGAACTCCCTGGCGAGGGTGCGGGCGCTGGCGTTCGACTGCGACTGGATGATGAGCGCGTACATCCGGTGGGCGGTGCGCAGTACCTCCTCGCGGCCGCGTACGCGCATTCTGCCCTGGGCGGCCCGGCGGACGGCGAGCGGAGTGACGGTGAGGCCCCGGGCCTCGTCGTCGGGGAGTGGGCTGGTGCCGGTGCTCGCGTCCGGCGCGTACGCCACGGAGAAGTCGGTGCCGAACGCCTTCATGAGCTCGATGCGCATCGCACGGCCCTCAGCGCCGCGCACCCCGAACAGCAGGCCCTGGACCTCCAGCAGGGCCAGGCCCCGGGCGTCCTGGAAGATCCCGCCGACGCGGCCCTGCTGCCGGTCCCACGCCTTGATGAGCATGTTCGGCTCGGTCGGGTAGAGCATCTGCGGATACTTCCTGGCGATGCCGACCCGGATGGCCCGGTCCAGCTCGTTGGCCAGCCGCGTCAGCTGCTTCGCACGGCGGTCGGCCTTCCTGCCCCAGTCGAAGTCGTTGAAGTGGTAGCCGCCGATCGTGAGCAGTGGATGGGCCCCCATCTCGGTAAGCACCTTCTCGTACGCTCTGAGGACGCCCACCCCGCTGATGGCCGCGACGCCGGTGTCGGCGTCCTGGCTCACGATATGCACCTGTTGGTTCACATCCTTGAGGATGTTCACCGCTGACTTGGTGTAATCGGAGCGGATCACCTCGTCCCGGAAGACTCCGTAGGGCAGCGCCCCCTTGTCGCGCAGCCCCTTCTCGTTGGCCTCGGCCCGCCGCTTGTTGGAGCCTTCGAGCTGCTGGTAGGCCGCGCGTACCTCCTCGATGTCGACCTTGCGCTTACGCTTCCCCTTGACCCACCTGGGGGTCCAGACGAAGCCGAAGACCGCCATCAGGAGCTCGGGCTTACGGCCGACCCTGTCGATGGCGCCGCGGATGGCGTCCCCCTCCTGCGGATTGAGCCGCTCGAAGGAGTTGATGCCGATGATGACGGCGGTCCGTGCCGCCGCCATGTCCTGGGCGTGCAGGGCGCCCGTGCCCCGCCACGCCGCGTCGAGGTAGCGGGTGGCGACGTTGGGGTTCTTCATGATCTCGCCGGGGACGGCGGCCATGTTGACGACGAAGCCGATCCAGCGGTCGTTCCTCTCCATGGGCTGGTCGATCGGCTGTAGTTGCACGACCGCGTGCGGGTGGCGCTTGATGGTGAACTTCCCCTGGGCCCGGTCGATCCGGTACGGGAAGAGCTCCTTGTACGAGGTGCTCTTCGAGGGGTTGATGGTCACCATCACGGAGTAGCTGTCGGACCCCTTCTTCTTCAGCTCGATCCGGGTCAGGCGGTGGCGCCGCTTGATGGCCGGGAGCCCCTCCCGTACCGACTCCTCGGTGGCCCCTTCCGCGTCGAGCAGACGCGTCGCCTCGCGGACGGCGGCGTCGAGGGCGCGCCTCCTGGCCGCCTCGGACCGCTTGTCGGGGCGCTTCTTCTTCCGGTCGCCCCTCCGCTTCGGCCTGCGCCGGTCGGGGCGGCGCCGCTGGTCCGGACGCCTGCGCCGGCGCGGTCCGCCCGGCCGCTTCCGGTCCGGGCGGCGCTTCGGCTTCTTCTTGTCGAACCGGGACTTGATCCTGGCCCAGACCTTCTTGACCAGCCCCACGATCTTGTCGATCACCCAGTCCACCGCCCGGTTCACCGGCTTGGACAGGGCCTGGACGATCTGCTTGACCTTCGCGGCGATGCCGCCCACGCCCAGGATCGCGGCCAGGACGCCCAGCAGGACCGGGATGGAACGGGCCAGAGCGCGTTCGATGAGGCCCGGGACGCCGCCGCTGCCGCCTCTCGCGATCGCGATGACCGCGTCCAGGACGGCGTTGACGAACTCGAAGATCTGGCGCGCCTGGGTGACGATGAAGCGCACGATGTCGATGATCAGCTTCACCGCGCGTACGAACGCGGACGCGGGGTTGAGCAGCGAGAGCACCCACATGATCCCGGCCTGGACGATCGTGGGCGTCACATACGCGATGACCTTGTCGAGCAGATCCTTCTTCAGGTCGCCCACGCGCGTCTTGAGGTCCTCCCACATCCCCGCGACGCCCCGCTTGCGGACCTCCGCCACCAGCGGGACCGCGGTCTCGGCCGCCGCCACCGCCGGTTCCATCTTCGGCACCTTGCGGACGATGCGGGAGCGGATGTTGGCCCAGGTCAGTCCGAGCAGGGAGGCGAGCATCTTCAACACGCCCGGCGCGTCGAACTTCGCCGGCAACTCGAGGCCCGCCTCGGCCGTCTTGCCCAGCAGCCAGGACATGATGCCCTGTTGCAGGTGGCGGCCGATGTTCGCCAGGAACTGCCGCAGGCCGGCGCCGACCGCCGAGACCAGGTTGCGCAGGAAGCCGATCGGGTCCTTGAGGATCAGCATGACCGCCGACGCGGCCTTGGCCAGAACCGACAGCAGCAGCCGCTTCAGCTCCAGGATGGTGTTGATGACGGACTTGACCGCGTCCACGGCCTTGGCCACGAGGCCCTTGTTCTTTTCCTTCTCCGCGGCGATCTCGTCGTCGACGGACTTGAGCGCGTCGGTGTACTTGGTGGCCAGCGTGTCGACGAGCTGGGTGCCCTTGTCGTCCACGGACTGGGTGAGTTCGTCGAACTTGTCGGTGAACTCGGCGGCCGCCTGCTGCCCGATGGACCGCAGATCGGCCGGGAGCTTGCGCACCGCGGTCCGCATGTCGGTCCGGCCTTGGGCGATGCGGCGCTTCGCCCGGTTCAGCTCGCCGCCGATGGTGCCGGCGACGTCGGAGATGACCTGCCGCATCCGGCGGACGTAGTTGTCGCGGGCCTCCTCGAAGATCTTGTCCGCTTCGGCGGGCAGCCCGGCGAACAGGTCCCGGACCCACCGCGCCTTGCCTGCCCAGCCCGAGTACCGCCGGTCCTTGTACTCCTCCATCTTCCGTTTGTGCTCGGCGGTGAACGCGTCCCGCGCCGCCTTCTCTTCTCTGCCGAACTGCTCGTCGACGAGCTTGTCGAGGCCGTCGAGAATCGCCTCGACTTCCTTCTTCATCGTGTCGAAGAGGCCCTGCAGGATGGCCGTGACCTGGGCTCGCTTCTCCTCGTCCCGGCCCTTGGCACCGGTCTTGCCCGCGCCGACCTGCTGCCCGGTCCGCACCCGCTGGGCGCCGATCGCGCCCATGGCGGCGGCGCCGAGCCGCTGGGCCCGTGCGGTGGCGGCGCGCAGCTCCTTCTTCTCGTGCCCGCGCATCCGGCCGGGGGCCACCTCGGAGTGCCGTTCGGCGGCCTTCTTCTCGCCCAGGGCGTCCTTGAACGTCGGCTCGTTGGACGTCTTCAACTGCGTCTCGGTGACCTGGGCGTCCGCCATCTGCCGGTCGACCCGTGCGGGACCGGCGGACAGGTCGGTGGCCGACGGCGGCAGTTTGTCCGGTACGGCGTTCGCCGGATTCGGCGTGCCCGGGGTCCCGGGCGGCCGGTCCGGGGTCAGCGGTACGACCTTCTTGGGGACGGCCGCCGAGGTGTCCGGCGGGGCGGCGGTCGTCGTGGCGATCTGCCCGGCCGAGTCCGCCTTGCCCTCGCCGACCTTGCCCCGCACCTCCTGCCGCACCTCATCGGCCTTGCCGGAGTCGGCGAACTTGTCCGCCTCGTCGAGGTTCTTCGGCGCCTTCTCGGCGATCGCCTTCTCGACCGCCCTGATGAACGCGTCCTTGTCGAAGTCCTTCGGCTCGGCCTCGTTCATCTTCTCGGCGTTGGCGGTCTTGCCCTGCGCCTCTTCGTCGTCCTTGGGCGGCCGGGCGGCGTCCTGCGCGGCCCCGGCCTCCGCCTTCGGGGGCGGGTGCGAGCTCGCGACCGAGCGCTTCTTGCGCCGTACGTCCTTCTTCAGCGCGGCGAACTTCGGATCTCCATCCGGGCCGGGCCGTGCCTTGCTCTCCGGCGCGGCACCCGAGTCCGCGGGCGCGGGCGCGGTCTCCGCCGTGTCCATCGGCGCCGGTTCGGCCATGGACGGCTGCCGGGGGCCGGACTCGGTAAGGCGAGCCGCCGCCACCGCGCCATTGCCGACCGTGTCCTGCCCGGTAGGCGGCAACCGGGCGGAGGAGCGTGGCAGCGCCGCCGGACCGCGTCCGCCGGACAAAGCGGCCGTCACCGCCGCATTGGACAGGGGAATCTGGGGCCGTGCGGGGCCGCGTACTTCTGTCCGGTCCTGTGTGGGCGCGGGTACCGTCGTCGACACTCCGGGCCGCAGCGCGAGAGTCTTCGACGGTGGCATCGGACGGGCCCCTCCCACGCATGTCGGTGCCGACAGGAACGTGGCGTCCCGCTGACACTTCCCGACGAGGGTGGCAGCACGGGCGTGACGAGGCCGTCACCCCTGTGTCGTCCCGGCGTCTCCATGAGCGTGGGGAAGCCCCGCGGTCACAGAGGGCCGAGCAGGGCGGTGGTGAGTCCGCACAGCGCCGTGATCAGGTCCTGGCCCAGTGCCCGCCAGGAGTCCTCCGCCGCGGCGCGGTCGATGCGGCCGTTCGCCAGGTCGTATTCCAGCTCGGCGAAGGCGTGTACGGAGAGCTGGCGCACCATGGTGCCGTGCCGGGCGAGGAGTTCGGGGCGGATGCCGTCCCGGCGGATGGCGCCGATCTCGTCCAGGAGCCGGAGCGACGGAGTGTCCAGATGTTCCTGCAGGACGTAGTCGCGCAGTGCGGGTTCGACGAGGGCCTGCGCGAAGAAGCGGGCACGCCATGTCGGCGTGCCCGCTTCGATGTGCTTCTCGACGGTCGGCAGGATCAGGCAGCTGTGGTGCTCCTCCAGGGACACCGTCTCCTGCTCGCGCAGCGCCTCCACCATCGTGATGCGGTGTTTCTCGACCAGACGGGTGTGGTTCGACAGAATCGTCCTGATGAGCCCGTCACGGCTCTCGAAGTGGTACTGCACCGCTGAGTTGTTGCGCTGGCCGGCCGCCTCGCTGATCTGCCTGACCGAGACGTTCGCGAAGCCGCGCTCGGCGTAGAGCCGTTCGGCGGTGCGTATCAGTTTCTCCCGCGCGAGCGCTGAGCGTGGAGACGGCGGGTCGGCCGGGCCGGGAGGAGTCATTCCGTCAGGCTAATGGCACCGGTCGGCCATGTTCCGGCCGCCGCACGGACCGCTCCGCTCGCTCACCGCGCCGCCGTGGAGCGTCACCAGGTGACCCACAGGTCCTCGAACCCGCCCGCCGAGATCCCCTCGCGGACGCGGAGGTCTTCCGGGGCGTCCCGCAGCCGCAGCTCGGGCAGGCGGCTGACGAAGGTGGCCAGGCACACCTGGAGCTCCACCCGGGCCAGCGTCTGTCCCACGCAGAAATGCGGTCCGGCACCGAAGGCGACGTGCTGGGCGCTGTTCTCCCGGCGCGGATCGAACCGGTCGGGATCGGGGAACTTGCGCTCGTCCCGGTTGGCGGCGTGCAGGTTGACGAACAATGTGCTCCCGGCGGCGACCGGCACTCCGTTGACCTCCGTGTCCTCGGTGATGAACCGGGGGATGCCCACCCCGCCGAGCGCGTCCATCCGCAGGGCTTCCTCCACCACTCCCGGCACCAGGCCGGGCTCGGCGACCACGGTTTCGTAGCGCTCCCGCTCCGACAGCAGCATCGCCGTCATCTTGAGGATCATGTTCGAGGTGGTCTCGTGCCCCGCGAGCAGAAGACCGACCACGGTGGCGATCAGCTCGTCGTGGCTGAGCCGGCCGTCCTGGCTGTCGGAGATCTGGGTCAGCTCACTGAGCAGGTCATCACCGGGCCGCGCCCGCTTGCGCTCCACGAGATCGGAGGCGTAGGCGCGGAACTCCGCCTGCGCGTCGTCCACTTCGGCCTGGGTGTAACGGGTCAACGTCAGCAGGGTTTCCGACCAGCGCGCGAACTTGTCCTGGTCCTCGCTCGGCGCGCCCAGCAGCGCGCAGATGACCCGCACGGGAAGGGGGAGGGCCAGCGCCGCGCGGAGATCCGCGGGCGATCCCTTGGTCACCATGGCATCCAGCAACTCGTCGGTCATCTCCTGGATACGCGGGCGCCACGCCTCCATCTTCTTGACCGTGAACGCGCGGCTGAGCAGCCGTCGCCACCTCCGGTGCCCCGGGCCCTCCTTGATGTCCGCGTCGCCCTGGGCGGGCCGGCTGAACATCCCTCCGTCCTCGGTGGTCGACATGCGCGCGGCGCCCTCCCGGGCGAGGTTGCGGCTGAACCGCGGGTCGGTCAGCAGCCCACGGATCTCCTCGTACCCGGTCAGCAGACCGACCACGTCCCCACTGGGCATCCGTACGTGCGCCACGGGGCACGTGGCCCGCGTTTCCGCCCACTCCCGCGGGGGCTCCAGCGCATTCGGCTGCTCGAACGGGTAGTTGGGGATGGCTTGCGTCATGGGGGGACTCCTCCGGTGTCGGGGACCTGTGATCACGGTAAGGCGGTCGTCTTATTAAGACAATCGACTTAGACGGGGTGGCTGACATTCGACCGGCATGGCCAACAGGTGGGGTTGGAGAAGCCGAACCCAGGGAAGGAGGGAGGCGAGCGATGGGGGCGCGACGCTCGGACGTCGCGGACGGCGCGGTGAGTTCACCCGCGCGCACGGGGTCAACAGCTCCCGCCTTTGTCTAAGGAAATTTGCAGATGTTGTCTGCGGGGACCTTTGGGTGCGCTTTCGAGCCGACGGCGAGGCTAGCATCGACATCGAGCCAGCCGGTGTAGCCGCCGACGACCTCGATACATGGGTTATAAAATCGATGGAGGAGTCTTGGTCGACGCCCCGCACCCCCCTGTGTCACTGCCCACTAAGCGGAGCCGCCCCTTCAACCCTCCGGATGGCTACACCCCCCTGCGCGAGCGGGAGCGGATAACGCGCATGAGTTATCACGGCGGGACGCCCGGGTGGCTCATCACGCGTCACGCGGAAGCGAAGGAACTGCTCACCCATAAGAGCTTCAGCGCGCGCCAGGAGGGGATAATCTCTCCTGTCCCCACGGAGCTGGGATACGCTGGTCCGGCCGATCCGGGCGCCTTTGCGAAGACGGATGACCCGATCCACAGCCGGTATCGCAAGCTGGTCACCGGCTTTTTCACGGTTCGGCGCACGCGTCAGTTCGCCCCCATGATCGAGCGAATCGTGCACGAACAACTCGACGACCTGGAAAAGGCCGGGCCGGGCGCCGATCTGGTGGAGGTCTTCACCGAATCCGTTCCCTCCCGGGTGATGTGCGAGATGATCGGCGTCCCCGAATCGGAGCGGAAGACCCTGCAGCGGCACGTGGAGACGCTCGGACGGCTCTCCTGTACCGTTCCCGAGGCGCTTGCCGCGGTGTCCGGGATGAGTGGATTCCTGTCGCGGTTCGTCCCCGTCAGGATGGAGGACCCCCGAGACGACCTCCTCGGAGATTTGATCCGGGGCGGACAGCTCACTGAGCAAGAACTCATGGGCATGACCGCCACGTTGATCACCGGGGCCTTCGACACCACGGGCAACATGCTCGCCATGGGCGTCTTCACCCTGCTCGAGCACCCCGATCAACTCGCCAAGCTCCGCGACGACCCGGAGCTCATGGGGACCGCCGTCGAGGAGCTCCTCCGTTTCCTCACCATCTCCCACCTCGGGGCCAGCCGGTGGGCGCTCGAAGATGTCGAGTTCGCCGGCCAGACCATCAAGAAGGGTGAGGTGGTCACCATCGCCCTCCCCGCGGTCAACCGCGATCCCGAGCGCTACGACAACCCCGATCAGCTGGACGTCGGCCGTACGGACCACGGGCACCTGGCACTCGGCCACGGCGTCCACCAGTGTCTCGGCCAGCACCTCGCCCGCACGATCCTGCGCATCGGCTACGAGGCCCTGTTCGACAGGTTCCCCACGCTGCGACTGGCCGTGCCGAGCGATGAGATCCAGATGCGCGACGACTTCGTGCACTACGGCCCCAGGTCGCTCCCCGTCACCTGGGACGACTGATCGAGAAGTCGAGCGGTAGGTCCGACGGGCGGTGTGGAGTTCTCGCACCGTCCGTCACGCAGGAGTGCCCACACAAGACGTACCACGAACAACAAGGTAGGACTGAGACCCGATGAGGATCACCGCCGACCGTGAGGTGTGCTGTGCGGCGGGCCAGTGCGCGCTGATCGCGCCTGACCTGTTCGACCAGAGCGACGAGGACGGCTCCGTCGTTGTGCTCGACGCGCAGCCCGACACCGGACGGCTGGACGTTCTGCGAGAGGTCGTATCCCGCTGCCCGACCGGTGCGATCCGCCTCGAAGAAGACCTTGGCGCGTGAAAACAGCGCGTGAATTTTCGGGGGCGCGAATAGCGGCGGAGAACGCACAGTGGCAAGGTGCGCACGGCTGGTGAAACGCCATTGAAACCAAATCCCGGGAACACGCCCGGGGGTCAACCACGCCTGAGTGGGTTTCTAGGGTTTCCCTTACGGGGCCGGAGCTAGTGTGGCCGGTGTCCGTCTGGCAATGCGTGTTTTCATTACTTTCAGGGCCGTTGCGCTCTCCCAGCGAACGACGCGTTAAGTGTGGAGTTTCTGATGCCTGCTGCATCCAACCAGAACAAAGCCGTTGAAGCGCTGCGCAAGTCGTTCAAGGAAATCGAGCGGCTCCGGCGTCAGAACCGCCAGCTGACCAGTGCGGCCACCGAGCCCATTGCCATCATCGGTATGGCCTGCCGATTTCCGGGTGGAGTGAACTCCCCGGAAGCGCTGTGGCGGCTGGTCGCCGATGGAACGGACGCCATCTCGCCCTTCCCGACAAACCGCGGCTGGGACGTGGAGGGGATCTACAATCCGGACCCGGAGCATCCGGGTACCAGTTACGTTCGCGAAGGGGGCTTCCTCCACGACGCGGACCAATTCGACTCCGCGTTCTTCGGCATCTCGCCCCGCGAGGCCCTGGCCATGGACCCGCAGCAGCGGCTGCTGCTTGAGACGTCGTGGGAGGTGCTCGAGCGGGCGGGCATCGACCCCGCGTCGCTGCGTGGCAGCCAGACGGGCGTCTTCACCGGCGCCATGCACACCACTTACGCATCAGAGGCCGCGCAGATCCCGGACGAGATCGAGCCGTACCTCCACAACGGCGCCACCACCAGCATCGCCTCGGGCCGTGTCTCCTACACCTTCGGCTTCGAAGGTCCCGCGCTGACCGTGGACACCGCCTGCTCATCGGCGCTGGTCGCCCTGCATCTGGCCACGCAGGCGCTGCGTCAGGGCGAGTGCTCCATGGCGCTGGTCGGCGGTGCGACGGTCATGGTGAGCCCCAAGGGCTTCGTCACCTTCAGCCGCCAGCGCGGACTGGCCGCCGACGGCCGGTGCAAGGCGTTCGCCGACGGAGCCGACGGCACCACATGGTCCGAGGGCATCGGTGTGCTGCTGGTGGAGCGGCTGTCCGACGCCCGGCGCAAAGGGCACCAGATACTGGCGGTGGTGCGCGGCTCCGCCGTGAACCAGGACGGCGCGAGCAACGGTCTGACGGCCCCCAACGGCCCCTCGCAGCGCCGGGTGATCCGGCAGGCCCTGGAGAACTGTGAGCTGACCCCCGGCCAGATCGACGCGGTGGAGGCGCACGGTACGGGTACGACGCTGGGTGACCCGATCGAGGCACAGGCGCTGCTGGCGACGTACGGGCAGGACCGGCCGGACGGGCGGCCGCTGTGGCTGGGCTCGCTGAAGTCCAACTTCGGCCATACGCAGGCCGCTGCCGGTGTGGCCGGCGTCATCAAGATGGTGATGGCGATGCGGCACGGCGTGCTGCCGAAGACGCTGCATGTCGACGCTCCGTCGAGTCACGTGGACTGGTCCGAGGGCCAGGTCGAGCTGTTGACCGAGGCGCGGGCGTGGCCGGAGACGGGCGAGCCGCGCAGGGCCGGCGTGTCCTCGTTCGGCGTGAGCGGGACGAACGCGCATGTGATCCTGGAGCAGGCTCCGGAGGTCGAGACCAAGGCTGACACCACCGAGGAGCCTGCTGACGGTGGTATCGCGGGTCCGGTGGCGTGGGTGGTGTCGGGTAACGGCGATACCGCGTTGCGGGCGCAGGCCGGGCGGCTGCGGGAGTTCGTGGCGGAGCGACCGGAGCTGGGCGCCGCCGATGTGGCTCTCTCGCTGGCGACGACCAGGTTCGCGTTCGCGCAGCGCGCCGTCGTGACCGGGACCAGCCGTGAGGAACTCCTCGAGCGCCTGGAGGCGGTGGCCGAGGGGGCGAAGCGCCCCGGTGTGGTCTGGGGAAAGGACGCCGAAACGCCTGGCCGTTCGGTGTTCGTGTTCCCGGGGCAGGGGGCGCAGTGGCTCGGTATGGGTGTGGGGTTGTTGGAGTCCTCGCCGGTGTTCGCGGAGGCGATGGCCGAGTGTGAGACGGCCCTGTCGGCGTATGTGGACTGGTCGTTGACGGATGTGCTGCGTGGCGCGGAGGGTGCTCCGGGCTTGGACCGGGTGGATGTCGTTCAGCCGGTGTTGTTCGCGGTGATGGTGTCGTTGGCGAAGTTGTGGCGTTCGGTGGGTGTGGAGCCGGACGCGGTGATGGGTCATAGTCAGGGTGAGATCGCGGCGGCGTGTGTGGCGGGTGCGCTGTCGTTGCAGGACGCCGCGAAGGTGGTGGCGTTGCGGTCGCAGGCGATCGCGGCCGGTCTCGCGGGCCGTGGTGGCATGGTCTCGGTCGGACTGTCGGCGGACCAGGTCAAGGAGCGTATCGCCGCCTGGGATGGGGCCATTTCCGTCGCGGCGGTCAACGGTCCCGGTTCGGTCGTGGTGTCGGGTGATCCGGGGGCGCTGGATGAGATGGTCGCGGAGCTCGAGGGTGAGGAGGTGCGGGTTCGCCGGGTCCCGGTGGACTATGCGTCGCATTCGGCGCATGTGGAGGCGATCCGTGAGGAGCTGCTGAAGGTCCTGGCGGGCCTTCAGCCGCGTGCGTCGGAGGTGCCGTTCTATTCGACGGTGTCCGGTGAGCTGGTGGACACGGCTGGTCTGGACGCCGAGTACTGGTACCGCAACCTTCGGCAGACGGTCGAGCTGGAGGCCACCACCCGCACCCTGCTCGATGAGGGTCACACCGTGTTCATCGAGGTGAGCCCGCATCCGGTGTTGACCCTGCCGGTGCAGCAGACGGTGGAGGCCGCTGAGGCGCGGGCGGTGGTCGTGGGGACCCTGCGGCGGGACGAGGGCGGGGCCGAGCGGTTCCTGACCTCCGCCGCCGAGCTTCACGTCAGCGGGGCCAGTGTCGACTGGCGGAAGGTGTTCGCGGGCCACGGCGCCCGCCGCGTTGAATTGCCGACGTATGCCTTCCAGCGGGAGCGTTTCTGGCTCGATGGTCTCGCGGGTGTGGGTGATGTGGGTTCGGTGGGGTTGGGCTCGCTGGGGCATCCGCTGTTGGGTGCGGTGGTGGCGTTGGCGAGCGGTGGCGGGGTGTTGCTCAGCGGGCGGCTGTCGCTGGCCACGCACGGGTGGCTGGCGGATCACGCCGTACACGGCGTGATGCTGCTGCCGGGAACGGCGTTCGTGGAGCTGGTGGTACGGGCGGGCGATCAGGTCGGCTGTGGCCGGGTTGAGGAACTGATCCTGGAAGCGCCGCTGATCGTGCCCGAGAAGGGCGGCGTACACCTTCAGGTCGAGGTGGGGGAGGCGGACGCTTCGGGCTTCCGTGAGGTGAGTGTGTACTCCCGGGAGGAAGCGGAGGGCGAGGGCGCGGCGTGGGTGCGGCATGCCCATGGTGTGCTGGGTTCGGCCGCGCCCGTCTCCGGGGCGCAGTTCGACTTCGGTGTGTGGCCTCCGGCGGGGGCCGAGCCGGTTGATGTGTCGGATGAGTATGTGCGGGCCGCGGAGAACGGGCTGGAGTACGGGCCCGTCTTCCAGGGGTTGAAGCGCGCATGGCGGCGTGATGGTGAGGTGTTCGCGGAGGTTGAGCTCCCGGAGGGGGAGCGGGAGCGGGCGGGCCAGTTCGGTCTGCATCCGGCGTTGTTCGACGCGGCCTTGCATGCGATGGGTGTGAGTGAGGGGCTGGCGGGTGGTTCGGGGAGTTCGCTGCCGTTCTCCTGGCGTGGGTTCGCGCTGGAGGCGGTGGGTGCCACATCGCTGCGGGTGCGATTGGCATCGGTGGGTGCTGGGTCGGATGCGGTGTCGGTGCTGGTGGGGGATGAGTCAGGACGTGGAGTGGCGTCGGTCGAGTCGCTGGTGCTGCGGCCGGTTGACGCGGATCAGCTCAATGCCGTGAGCGGGGCGGCGCGGGATGCGCTGTTCCGGGTCGAGTGGCTGGGCGTGCCCGGGGCTGTGGTGGCGGGCGAGGTGCCGCCGGGGACTGAGGTTATGCGGGTGGTGTCCGGTGGTGTGGATGTGGTGGGTGAGGTGTATGGGTGGGTTCTTGGGGTCTTGGAGCGGGTGCAGGAGTGGCTGGCGGACGAGGACCGTGCGGGTGAGCGGTTGGTGGTGGTGACCCGGGGCGCTGTCGACGCGGGCGAGGGCGTGGCGGATATGGCGGGAGCCGCGGTGTGGGGTCTGGTGCGGTCCGCGCAGTCGGAGAACCCCGGGCGTCTGGTGCTGGTGGACACCGATGACCCGGAGGGAGTCGACGGTCTGCTTCCCGGGGTGCTGGCTTTGGGTGAGGAGCAGGTGGTGGTGCGGTCGGGTGCGGTGCGGGTGCCGCGCCTGGGCCGGTCGCTGCCTTCGGGTGACGCCCCGGAGCCGGGGGTGTTCGGCGCCGGTGCGGTGCTGGTGACGGGGGGCACGGGTGTGCTGGGCGGCTTGGTGGCCCGGCATCTGGTGACCCGGCATGACGTCAGGAAGCTGGTGCTGCTGTCTCGCCGTGGTGCGGAGGCCGAGGGTGCGGCGGAGTTGCGGGCGGAGTTGGAGGCCGCCGGTGCCGAGGTGGTGATCGCGGCGTGTGACGCCGCGGACCGGGAGGCTCTGGCCGGGGTGTTGTCGGGGTTGCCGGAGGGTTTTGGTCTGAGTGGTGTGGTGCATGCGGCGGGCGTGCTCGATGACGGGCTGCTGACGTCGCTGACCCGGGAGCGGGTTGAGCCGGTGTTGCGGGCGAAGGTGGACGCGGCGTGGAATCTGCATGAGCTGACCGAGGGGATGGACCTGTCGGCGTTCGTGCTGTTCTCCTCGGCCACCGGTGTGCTGGGCGGCGCCGGGCAGAGCAACTACGCGGCGGCGAACGTGTTCCTGGACGGCCTGGCGTCGTGGCGCCGGACGCGGGGGCTGCCGGGTGTGTCGATGGCGTGGGGCCTGTGGGCCGAGGCCAGCGGTATGACCGGCCACCTCGGCGAGGACGACGTCCAGCGGATATCCCGCTCGGGTCTGGTACCACTGGCCACGGACGAGGGGCTTGAGCTGTTCGACGCCGCTCTGGTCTCGGACACCGCGGTCCCCGTTCTCTTCCGGCTGGACATCCCGGCGCTGCGTGCGCAGGGCGCCGAACTTCCCGTTCTCTTCCGCAACGTCGTACCGGGGATGACGGTCCGGCGTGTCGCGGGCGCCGGGGACGCGGGCGGGGACGACATCGCCGCCCGCCTGCGGCGGCGACTGCTCAGCATGTCCGAGGCGGACCAGGAGCAGTTCCTGCTCGAGGAGCTGATCCGCATCCAGGTGGCCGCCGCCTTGGGGCACGCCAAGTCGGACACCGTGGAGGTGGGACGGCCCTTCAAGGAGCTGGGCTTCGACTCGCTCACCGCCGTGGAACTGCGGAACCGTCTGAGCGCGGAAACGGGTCTGCGCCTCCCGGCCACGCTCGTCTTCGACTACCCGAACCCGACCGTCCTGGCGGGCTATCTGCGCTCGGAGATCCTCGGGGCGCACGACACGGCCATCGCGGCACCGGCGGCGGGCGGATCCTCCAACGTCCCGGCAGGCACGGACGACGACCCGATCGCGATCGTCGCCATGAGCTGCCGCTTCCCCGGCGGGGTGCGGACGCCCGAGGAGTTGTGGCAGCTGGTGATGGCGGGCACCGATGCCACGTCGTCGCTCCCGTCCAACCGTGGCTGGGACCTCGAGTCGACGTACGACCCGGACCCCGCGCGCGAGGGCACCTACTACGCCCGCAACGGTGGCTTCCTCTATGAGGCGGACCAGTTCGACCCCGCGTTCTTCGGGATCTCGCCGCGCGAGGCGCTGTCGATGGACCCGCAGCAGCGGCTGCTGCTGGAGACGTCGTGGGAGGCGTTCGAGCGGGCCGGTATCGCCCCCGAGACGGCGAAGGGAAGCCGGACCGGCGTCTTCGTCGGCGTCGTGTACAACGACTACGGCACCCGGCTGCAAGGGAACGCTCCCGAGGGCTTCGAGGGCTACCTCGGCACCGGCAGCGCGGCCAGCGTGGCCTCCGGTCGGATCTCCTACACCCTGGGCCTCGAGGGTCCGGCCGTGACGGTGGACACCGCGTGCTCGTCGTCGCTGGTCGCGCTGCACCTGGCGGTCCAGGCGCTGCGCCAGGGCGAGTGCGACATGGCGCTGGCCGGTGGCGCGACGGTGATGTCGACACAGGCCGGGCTGGTGGACTTCAGCCGACAGCGGGCGCTGTCCGCGGACGGCAAGTGCAAGGCGTTCAGCAATCGCGCCGACGGATTCGGATTCGCCGAGGGCGTCGGGCTGCTGCTCGTGGAACGGCTGTCGGACGCCCGGCGCAAGGGCCACGAGGTGCTGGCCCTCGTCCGGGGTTCGGCGGTCAATCAGGACGGCGCGTCCAACGGCCTGACCGCCCCGAACGGCCCGTCGCAGCAGCGGGTGATCCGCGCGGCGCTCGAGACCGCCCGCCTGTCGGGCGCCGAGGTCGACGCGGTGGAGGCGCACGGCACCGGCACCTCGCTGGGTGACCCGATCGAGGCGCAGGCGCTGCTGGCCACCTACGGCCAGGGGCGGCCGGAGGACCAGCCGCTGTGGCTGGGCTCCATCAAGTCCAACATCGGCCACTCGCAGGCCGCCGCCGGTGTGGCCGGTGTCATCAAGATGGTGATGGCGATGCGTCACGGTGTGCTGCCGCAGACGCTCCACATCGATGAGCCGTCACAGCACGTGGACTGGACGGCGGGCGACATCGAGCTGCTCACCGAGGCCACGGCCTGGCCGGAGACGGGGCACCCGCGCCGCGCCGGCGTGTCGTCCTTCGGCGTGAGCGGGACGAACGCGCACGCGGTCCTGGAGCAGGCTCCGGCCGCCGAGACGGCCGAGGTCGCTGAGGCCGAGGTCGCCGACGGTCCGGTGGCGTGGCTGGTGTCCGGCCGTACCGCGGAGGGGCTGCGGGCGCAGGCCGGGCGGCTGCGGGAGTTCGTGGTGGAGCGGCCGGAGCTGAGTGCCGCGGATGTGGCGTTCTCGCTGGTGGCGTCGCGGTCGGTGTTCGAGCACCGTGGGGTGGTGACGGGGGCCGATCGTGAGGAGCTCCTGGAGCGGCTGGGCGCGTTGGCCGGGGACGAGGTCGCCTCGGGTGTGACACGTGGTGTGGCGGACGTGCGGGGCCGGTCGGTGTTCGTGTTCCCCGGTCAGGGGGCGCAGTGGGTCGGTATGGGCGTGGGGCTGCTGGAGTCCTCGCCGGTGTTCGCCGAGGCGATCGGCGAGTGTGAGAAGGCCCTGTCGGCTTATGTGGACTGGTCGCTGACCGAGGTGCTGCGTGGCGCGGAGGGTGCTCCTGGTTTCGACCGGGTGGATGTCGTTCAGCCGGTTCTGTTCGCGGTGATGGTGTCGCTGGCGAAGCTGTGGCGTTCGGTGGGTGTGGAGCCGGACGCGGTGATGGGGCACAGCCAGGGCGAGATCGCCGCGGCCTGTGTGGCCGGTGCGCTGTCGCTCCAGGACGCCGCCAAGGTCGTCACCTTGCGCTCGCAGGCCATCGCGGCCGGTCTGGCCGGCCGTGGCGGCATGGTGTCCGTCGGCCTGTCGGTCGAGCAGGTCAAGGAGCGTATCGCCGCCTGGGATGGCGCGATCTCCGTCGCGGCGGTCAACGGCCCGGGTTCGGTCGTGGTGTCCGGTGACCCGGGGGCGCTGGATGAGATGGTGGCGCTGCTGGAGGGTGAGGAGATCCGGGTCCGTCGGGTTCCGGTGGACTACGCCTCGCACTCGGCACATGTGGAGGCGATCCGCGAGGAGCTGCTGGAGGTCCTGGCGGACCTTGAGCCGCGTGTGTCGGAGGTGCCGTTCTACTCGACGGTGTCCGGTGAGCTGGTGGACACCATCGGTCTGGACGCCGAGTACTGGTACCGCAACCTGCGGCAGACCGTTGAGCTGGAGGCCACCACCCGTACCCTGCTCGACAGTGGCCACGGCGTGTTCATCGAGGTGAGCCCGCACCCGGTCCTCACCCTGCCGGTGCAGCAGACGGTGGAGGCCGCTGAGGCCCAGGCCGTGGTCGTCGGCACGCTGCGACGCGACGAGGGCGGCCTGGAGCGGTTCCTGAGCTCCGCCGCCGAGCTTCACGTCAGCGGGGGCGGCGTCGACTGGCGGAAGGTGTTCGCCGGACACGGGGCCCGCCGGGTGGACCTGCCGACGTACGCGTTCCAGCGCCAGCGGTACTGGCTGGACGCCCTCTCGGCCGCCGAGGTGACGGCCGCCGGTGACGGCTTGAGCGCGGACGCCGTGGACGCGCGCTTCTGGGAGGCCGTCGAGCGCGAGGACCTGGAGGCGCTGGCGCGGACGTTGGAGGTGGAGGACGAGCAGCAGCAGTCGTCGCTGACGGCGTTGCTTCCCGCCCTCTCGTCCTGGCGTCGCCAGCGGCGTGAGCAGAACACGGTGGACGGCTGGCGCTACAAGGCGGTCTGGAAGCCCGTGGCGTCCGCGTCCGAGACGACGCTCTCGGGCACCTGGCTCGTGGCCGTTCCGGAAGCCCGTGATGACGATGCTCTGGTTGCCGCCGTGCTGGATGGCCTGGCCGGGCGCGGTGCGCGCCTGGTTCGCGTGGTCGTCGGGGCGACGGATGGCCGTGAGGCGATCACGGAGCGGCTGCGTGTGGCGCTGGACGGCGCGGCGGTGGAGCCGTCGGGCGTGGCGGGTGCGTTCTCGCTGCTGGGTCTTGACGAGTCGGCGCATGAGTCGTTCGAGGTCGTCCCGGCTGGACTGGCGGCGACGGTGGGCCTGGTCCAGGGGCTGGGCGACGCGGGGGTGGTGGCTCCGCTGTGGTGCGGCACCCGGGGTGCGGTGTCGGTGGGTCGCTCCGACCGGCTGGTGAGCCCGGTGCAGGCGATGGTGTGGGGCCTGGGCCGCATCGTGGGGGCGGAGTACCCCCAGCGCTGGGGCGGCGTCGTGGACCTGCCCGAGACCATGGACAGCCGCGCGGTGGCCCGCCTGGCCGGAGTGCTGGCCGGTGCGGAGACCGAGGATCAGGTCGCGGTGCGTGGCTCGGGTGTGTTCGCCAAGCGGCTGGTGCGGGCCTCCGCGCCGGAGGCCACGACCGCCGATGGCTGGCGTGCGCGTGGTTCGGTGCTGGTGACCGGTGGTACGGGTGCGCTGGGTGGTCATGTGGCCCGGTGGCTGGCGCGTACGGGTGCCGAGCATCTGGTGCTGACCAGCCGTCGTGGCATGGAGGCCGAGGGCGCCGCCGAGTTGAAGGCGGAGCTGGAGGAGCTCGGTGCCCGGGTGACCGTGGCGGCCTGTGACGCGGCCGACCGTGAGGCGCTGGCCGCAGTACTGAGGGGAATCCCGCAGGAGTTCCCGCTGACCGCCGTGGTGCACACCGCCGGTGTGCTCGATGACGGCGTCCTGGACGCGCTGACGGTGAGTCGGGCGGCCGGTGTGTTGCGCCCGAAGGTGGACGCGGCCCGCAATCTGCACGAGCTGACCGCCGGGATGGATCTGTCGGCGTTCGTGCTGTTCTCCTCGGCCGCCGGGACGTTGGGCGGCCCGGGGCAGGGCAGCTACGCGGCGGGCAACGCCTACCTCGACGCGCTGGCGTCGCAGCGCCGCGCCGATGGCCTTCCGGCCACCTCCGTCGCCTGGGGCGCCTGGGCCGGAGGCGGCCTGGTGACGGGCGCGGTCGGCGAGCAGATGACCCGATCGGGGATGCTGGCCATGTCCCCTGAGCTGGCGATTTCCGCGCTGCAGCAGGCGTTGGACCTCGACGAGACGTTCCTCGCCGTCGCGGACATCGACTGGACGCGCTTCGAGGCGGACGCCGTCGACACCCCCCTCTTCCGCGAGCTGCGGAACGCGCGGAGCGCCACCACGGAGAAGCAGTCCACGGCGGGCAGCGCCGACCCCGGACGGGTGGAACTGCACGACCGGCTGGAAGCCATGCCCCGGGAGAAGCGCGAAGCGGCGCTGCGGGACCTGGTGCGTGCCCAGGCCGCCGATGTCCTCGCGCACGACAGCGCGGACGCGGTCGCCTCGGACCGTGCCTTCCGCGACCTCGGCTTCGACTCGCTGACCGCAGTTGAACTGCGCAATCGGATCGGTGCGGCGACCGGGCTGCGGCTGCCGGTCAGCCTGGTCTTCGACTACCCCACGCCCACGGTGCTGGCGCGGTTCCTGCACGGCGAGATGTTCGGCACCGAGGAAGGCGGCGTCGCCGAGACCACGCCGACCCGGTCGGACTCGTTCGACGAGCCCATCGCGATCGTGGCGATGAGCTGCCGGTTCCCGGGCGGTGTGCGGACTCCCGAGCAGCTGTGGGACGTGGTGAACGCCGGAGTCGACACGATCTCCGGCTTCCCCGACGACCGTGGCTGGGACCTCGAGGGGCTGTACGACCCCGACCCCGACAAGCCGGGCAAGACCTACGCCCGCACCGGCGGTTTCCTGGACAACGTCTCCGACTTCGACCCGGACTTCTTCGGCATCTCGCGGCGTGAGGCCCTGGCCATGGACCCCCAGCAGCGGCTGTTGCTGGAGACGTCCTGGGAGGCGTTCGAGCGTGCCGGTATCGACCCGGCGGCGCTGCGCGGCAGCCAGGCGGGTGTCTTCATCGGCTCGAACTACCAGGACTACAGCGGGCGGGCCATCAGCGCACCGGACGGTGTGCAGGGCTATCTCGGACTCGGCAGCGCGTCGAGCGTCGCCTCCGGCCGCCTCTCCTACACCTTCGGTTTCGAGGGCCCGGCCGTGACGGTGGACACCGCGTGCTCGTCGTCGCTGGTCGCCCTGCACCTGGCCTGCCAGTCGCTGCGCCAGGGCGAGTGCGACATGGCGCTGGCCGGCGGTGTGACCGTCATGGCCACGCCGGGCACGTTCGTCGAGTTCAGCGCCCAGCGCGTGCTCTCGCCGGACGGACGCTGCAAGGCGTTCTCCGCCGAGGCCGATGGCACGGGCTGGTCCGAGGGTGTGGGCCTGCTCCTGGTGGAGCGGCTGTCGGACGCCCGGCGCAAGGGCCACAAGGTGCTGGCCGTCGTCCGTGGCTCGGCGATCAACCAGGACGGCGCGTCCAACGGCCTGACGGCGCCGAACGGCCCGTCGCAGCAGCGGGTGATCGGCAAGGCTCTGGAGAACGCCGGCCTGTCGGCCGCCGATGTGGACGCGGTGGAAGCCCACGGCACGGGCACCTCGCTGGGTGACCCGATCGAGGCGCAGGCGCTGCTGGCCACCTACGGCCAGGGACGGCCGGAGGACCGGCCGCTGTGGCTGGGCTCCATCAAGTCGAACATCGGACACACGCAGGCCGCCGCCGGTGTGGCCGGTGTCATCAAGATGGTGATGGCGATGCGCGCGGGCGTGCTGCCGAAGACGCTGCACGCGGACGAGCCCTCGCCGCACATCGACTGGACCAGCGGCGCCGTGTCCCTGCTGCACGAGCCGACCCCGTGGCCGGAGACGGACCATCCGCGCCGGGCGGCCGTGTCGTCCTTCGGGATCAGCGGCACCAACGCGCACACCATCATCGAGGCGGCTGACGCCGTCGAGTCGCCGTCGCCGGAGACGGGCGGCGAGGTCACCGGTTCGCCGGCCGACATCACGGTGGTTCCGTGGCTGCTCTCCGGGGGCAGCCCTGATGCGCTGAGCGCTCAGGCCGGGCGACTGCGCGAGTTCGACAGCGTGCGTACCGCGCACGCCGGTGACGTCGCCGACATCGGCTATTCGCTGGCGACGACCCGTTCCGCCCTGCCCTACCGCGCCGTCGTGGTCGCCGAGGAGCCGGCGCAGTTCCGGTCCGGACTCGACGCGCTGGCGGAGGGCAGGAACGCGGCCACTCTGGTCCAGGGCGTGGCGCGGGCCGAGCACAAGACGGCGTTCCTGTTCTCGGGCCAGGGCGCGCAGCGGCTGGGCATGGGCCGGGAGCTGTACGACGCCTTCCCGGTGTTCGCCCAGGCGCTGGACGAGGTGTGCGCACATCTCGATGTGCTGCTCGACCGTCCGCTGACCGAGGTGATCTTCGCGGCCGAGGGCAGTGCGGATGCCGAGCTGCTGGATCAGACGGCGTTCACCCAGCCCGCGCTCTTCGCCGTCGAGGTGGCGCTGTTCCGGCTGCTGGAGCACTGGGGTGTCACTCCGGATGTGCTGATCGGCCACTCCATCGGTGAGGTCGCCGCCGCGCATGTGGCGGGCGTCTTCTCGCTGGAGGACGCGTGCGCGCTGGTGGCGGCGCGTGGCCGGCTGATGCAGGCGCTGCCCGAGGGCGGCGCGATGGTCGCCGTCCAGGCGCCCGAGGAGGAGATCGCCGCGTCGCTGGCCGGGCGCGAGGCCGAGGTGAGCATCGCCGCGATCAACGGCCCGACCTCCGTGGTCATCGCGGGCGATGAGCCCGCCGTGCTGGAGATCGCCGGACAGTGGGAGCGGGAGGGCCGCAAGACGCGCCGCCTGCGCGTCAGCCACGCCTTCCACTCCCCGCGCATGGACGGAGTGCTCGGTGACTTCCGGAAGGTCGTCGAGGGGCTGTCGTTCGCTTCACCGGCCATCTCCCTGGTCTCCAACGTCACCGGCACGTCGGTGGACGCGGATGAGGTGTGCTCGCCGGATTACTGGGTGCGGCATGTGCGGGAGGCGGTGCGGTTCGCGGACGGGGTACGGGCCCTGGAGAACCTGGGCGTGACGTCGTTCGTGGAGGTGGGCCCGGACGGTGTGCTCACCGCGATGGCCCAGGACTGCCTGACGGCTGGGGAGTCCGATGGCGGGCCCGCTGCTTCCCTCGTACCCGTGCTGCGCAAGGACCGGCCCGAGATCCAGTCGCTGACCATGGCGCTGGCCGAACTGCACGTCCACGGCACCATGGTGAAGTGGGACGCGGTGTTCGCCGGGCGTGGCGCCCGGCGGGTGGAGCTGCCCACCTACGCCTTCCAGCGGCAGCGCTACTGGCTCGAATCGGCGCCGGCCGCCGGCGGAGACGTGACGTCGGCGGGGCTGGACTCACCCGACCACCCGCTCCTCGGCGCCGCCGTCGCCCTCGCCGACACCGACTCCTACCTGTTCACCGGCCGTCTGTCCGTCTCCACCCAGCCGTGGCTGGCCGACCACGCCTTCGCGGACACCGTCCTCTTCCCCGGCACGGCCTTCGTGGAGCTGGCCCTGCGCGCGGCGGAGCAGGTGGGCTACGAGCGGCTGGACGAGCTGACCATTGAGATGCCGCTGGTCCTGCCCGCACGGGGCGCGGTCCAGATCCAGCTCACCGTGGGCGAGCCGGACGACTCCGGAGCCCGTTCGCTCAACCTGTACTCCAGGCCCGAGGACGCCCAGCCGGACGCCCCCTGGACACGCCACACGACCGGCCTGCTCACCAGGGACCCGTCCACCACGGCACCGGAGTCCGTGGCCGCCGACTTCGCCGTGTGGCCGCCCGAGGACGCGAAGCCGATCGACGTGGCAGACCTCTACGACCGGTTCATCGACGTCGGCTTCGCCTACGGCCCGGCCTTCCAGGGGCTGCGAGCCGCCTGGCGCCGTGGTGACGAGATCTTCGCCGAGGTCGACCTGCCCGAGACACAGGAAGCCGACGCCGCCCGGTACGGTCTGCACCCGGCGCTGCTCGACGCCTCGCTGCACACCGTCGCGTTCAAGCCGTCCGGCACCGACGGCAGCACCCTTCCGTTCTCCTGGAACGGGGTGACCCTCCACACCGCTGGCACGTCCGCACTGCGCGTACGGCTCGGGACCGTCGGCGAGGACACGGTCTCCCTGCACGCCACCGACACCTCCGGCGCGCTCGTCGCCTCGGTCGACTCTCTCGTGCTGCGGCCCGTGGCCCCGGAGCAGGTGAACTCCGCCCAGCCGTACGAGTCGCTGTACCAGGTCGAGTGGGTGCCCACCGCCCCGGACACCTCCCGCGCCCCGGAGGCGAGCGGGGCCGGGCGCTGGGCCCTTGTCGGCCCCGACCAGGTCGAGGTGGCGGGCGTCCTCGGGTCGGCCGGTGTCACCGTGGACACCTACCCGGACCTCGCGGCCCTGGCCGGGGCCATCGACGCGGGCGCCACCGCGCCCGAGGTCGTCCTGGCCGCGCACATGTCCCGTACCCGCCGGACGCAGGAGCTGGCGGACGCGGTTCGGGAAGCCGGTCACCGCGCCCTCGACCTGCTCAAGAGCTGGCTGGCCGACGAGCGCTTCGGCGCCTCCCGGCTGGCGTTCCTCACCCAGGGGGCCATCGCGGCGGGCGACGACACCGATGTGGCCGACCCCGCCGCCGCGGCCGTCTGGGGCCTGGTGCGCTCGGCCCAGTCCGAGAACCCCGACCGGTTCGTCCTGGCCGACCTGGACGACCAGGACGGCTCACGCCGGATCCTCCCGGTGGCGCTCACCGCCGACGAGCCACAGATCGTGGTCCGCGACGGCGAGGTCCTGGCCGGCCGGCTGGCCCGCGTCCCGGCTCGTGGCAACGCGCCCGAGCAGGACACAGCCACGACCGGCATCACCTGGGACCCGCAGGGCACCGTCCTGGTCACCGGAGCGGCGTCCGGCCTCGGCGGCCTGGTCGCCCGGCACCTCGTCGGCGAGCACGGCGTCCGCCACCTGGTGCTGGTCAGCCGCCGCGGTCTCGCCGCGGACGGCGCGGCCGAACTGCGCACGGAGCTGGCGGACCTCGGCGCCCACGCCACGGTCGCCGCCTGCGACACCGCCGACCGCGACTCCCTCGCCGCGCTTCTGGCCTCCCTGCCGGACGAGCACCCGCTCACCGCCGTGGTTCACACCGCGGGCGTGCTGGACGACGGCGTCGTCGAGGCCCTCACACCCGAGCGCATCGACCGCGTGCTGCGACCCAAGGTCGACGCGGTGCTCAACCTGCACGAGCTGACCGCCGGGCTCGACCTGTCCGCGTTCGTGCTCTTCTCCTCGCTCTCCGGGACCCTCGGCGGCACCGGCCAGGCCAACTACGCGGCCGCCAACGCCTTCCTGGACGCGTTCGCGCGGCGGCGCCGGGCCGAGGGCCTTCCCGCCCAGTCGCTCGCCTGGGGCCTGTGGGAGGAGCGCAGCGGCATGACCGGCAAGCTGGACGAGGCCCATATGCGGCGCCTCGCCCGTGAAGGCGTGACGCCGATGGCCTCCGAGGAGGCGCTGGCCCTGTTCGACGCCGCTTGCGGCATCGACGCGGCCACCCTGGTTCCGGCACGGCTCAACGCCTCGGCGTGGCGAGCCCAGGACGGGCCGATCCCGGCCCTGCTACGGGGCATCATCCGGACCACGGCTCGGCGCGGCCCCGCGAGGACATCCACGGCCGGTTCCGGCGCCGACCCCGCCGACCTGCGTCGCCGTATCGGCTCGATGAAGCCCGCCGCCCGGCAGCAGGCGCTCCTGGAACTGGTGACCGAGCACGCGGCCAGGGCGCTGGGCCACGACAACACTCGCGCCATCGTCCCGGACCGTGGATTCCTCGAGCTCGGCTTCGACTCGCTGACCGCGGTCGGACTGCGCAACCAGCTGGGCACGGTGACCGGCCTTCGGCTGCCCGCCACCCTGCTGTTCGACTACACGACGTCCAGGGCGCTGGCCGGGTATCTGGCGGAGGAACTCGTCGCGGAAGAGCCGGACGCGTCGGTGGTGCTGCCGGTCCTGTCGGAGCTGGAGAAGCTGGAGAACTCCTTCGCCGAGGTGGTGGCGGACGAAGCCGCCAGGACACGCCTCACATCACGCTTGCAGCAGGTGCTGGCGAAGCTGACCGCAGGGCAGCAGACCCAGACGACGAACGGTGAGGTCGCTGCCGCCGACAAGTTCGAGTCGGCGACCGACGACGAGATCTTCGATTTCCTCGACGAGGAGCTCGGAACGTCGTGAGCGGAACGCACCCCGTCCCTGGAAGTTACCGGCCGAAGGCCATCAACCCCCTGTCCCGGGGTTCTCAGAGGAGTGACAAGAGGCAGTGAGCGACACCAAACTGCGCGATTACCTCAAGCGCGCGACGGCCAGTCTGCACGAGACTCGTCAAGAGCTGCGGGAACTCAAGGACAGGGACACGGAACCCATCGCGATCGTCGGCATGGGATGCAGGTATCCGGGTGGCGTGGAATCGCCGGAAGACCTGTGGGAGCTGGTCGCCTCGGGCACTGACGCCATCTCCACCTTCCCCGTGGACCGGGGATGGGACGAGGACCTGTACGACCCGGACCCGGAGAAGCCGGGCAAGAGCTACACGCGTGAGGGCGGGTTCCTGCACGACGCGAACGGCTTCGACGCCGCGTTCTTCGGCATGAGCCCGCGGGAGGCGCTGGCGACCGATCCGCAGCAGCGGCTGCTGCTGGAGACCTCATGGGAGGCGCTGGAGCGGGCGGGAATCGACCCGGCGTCCGTGCGCGGCAGCCGCACCGGCGTGTTCGTCGGTGTGATGTACAACGACTACGGTTCCCGCATCCAGTCGATACCCGAGGGGCTCGAAGGCCACCTGGGCAACGGCAGCGCCGCGAGTATCGCGTCCGGCCGCATCTCCTACACCTTCGGCTTCGAAGGTCCCGCGGTGACCGTGGACACGGCGTGCTCCTCGTCGCTCGTGGCGCTGCACCTGGCCGTGCAGGCCCTCCGCAAGGGCGACTGCTCGCTGGCGCTCGCCGGAGGCGTGGCCATGATGGCGACACCAGGGGTGTTCATCGAGTTCAGCCGGCAGCGCGGACTCGCCGTCGACGGGCGCTGCAAGTCGTTCTCGAACGCGGCCGACGGCACCTCATGGTCCGAAGGCGCCGGTGTGCTGCTGCTGGAGCGGCTGTCCGACGCGCGGCGCCACGGGCACGAGGTACTGGCCGTGGTACGGGGCGCCGCCGTCAACCAGGACGGGGCGAGCAGCCGGTTGACCGCGCCGAACGGTCCCTCGCAGCAGCGGGTGATCCGCGACGCGCTGCGGAACGCGGGCCTGTCGGCGGCCGATGTGGACGCGGTGGAGGCACACGGCACGGGTACGACGCTGGGTGACCCGATCGAGGCGCAGGCCCTGCTGGCCACCTACGGCAAGGAGCGCCCCGGGGCGGACCGGCCGTTGTGGCTGGGGTCGTTGAAGTCGAACATGGGGCACACCCAGGCGGCCGCCGGCGTGGGTGGCGTCATCAAGATGGTGATGGCGATGCGGCACGGTGTGCTGCCGAAGACCCTGCACGTGGAAGAGCCGTCGGAGCACGTGGACTGGTCGGCGGGGGCGGTGTCGCTGCTGACCGAGCCGACCCCGTGGCCGGAGACGGGGGCACCGCGCAGGGCCGGTGTGTCCTCGTTCGGGGTGAGCGGGACCAACGCACATGTGCTCTTGGAGCAGGCTCCGGAGGCCGAGGCGGTCGATGCCGCCGAGGCCGGGGGCGTCGATGGTCCGGTGGCCTGGGTGGTGTCCGGACGTGGTGCGGAGGGATTGCGGGCCCAGGCCGGGCGGCTGCGGGATTTCGTGGCGGAGCGCCCGGAGTACGGTGTGGCCGATGTGGCGCTGTCGTTGGTGACGACCCGGTCGGTGCTGGAGCACCGAGCGGTGGTGGTTGGCCGGGACCGGGACGCATTGATGGCGGGCTTGGCCGCGGTAGCGGAGAAGTCGGCTCATCCCGGCGTGGTGGTGGGCGAGAGCGCGCCTCCCGGCCGTTCCGTTTTCGTGTTCCCGGGCCAGGGGGCACAGTGGGTGGGCATGGCGGTCGGACTGCTGGAGTCCTCGCCGGTGTTCGCGGAGGCGATGGCCGAGTGTGAGGCCGCGTTGGCGCCTTACGTGGACTGGTCGCTGACCGGGGTGCTGCGTGGTGTCGACGGTGCTCCCGGGTATGACCGGGAGGACGTCGTTCAGCCGGTGCTGTTCGCGGTGATGGTGTCGCTGGCGCGGCTCTGGCGTTCGGTGGGTGTGGAGCCGGACGCGGTGATGGGCCACAGCCAGGGCGAGATCGCCGCGGCGTGCGTCGCGGGTGCCCTCTCGCTGGAGGACGCGGCCAAGGTGGTGGCGTTGCGGTCGCGGGTGATCGCGGCGAGGCTGGCCGGCCGTGGTGGGCTGGTGTCGGTCGGACTGCCGATCGACCAGGCGCGGGAGCGTATCGCCGCTTGGAACGGCGCCGTGTCCGTGGCCGCGGTCAACGGTCCCGGTTCGGTAGTGGTGGCGGGTGCTGGGACGGCGCTGGATGAGCTGTTCACGGAGTTGGAAGGCGAGGGGATCCGGGTCCGTCGGGTTGCCATCGACTATGCGTCGCACTCCGTCTTGGTGGAGGAGGTCCATGAGGAGCTGCTGAAGGTCCTGGCGGACATCGAGCCGCGCTCGTCGGAGGTGCCGTTCTACTCGACGGTCACCGGTGAACCGATGGACACGGCTGGGCTGGACGCGGAGTACTGGTACCGGAATCTGCGGCAGACCGTCGAGCTGGAGGCCACCACCCGCAGGCTGTTTGCCGACGGGCACTCGGTGTTCGTCGAGGTGAGTCCCCATCCGGTGCTGAGGCTGCCGGTGCAGCAGACCATCGAGGCCGCCCAGACAGATGCCGTGGTTCTCGGCACGCTGCGGCGTGACGACGGTGGACTTGAGCGGTTCTTGATCAGCGCCGCTGAGCTGTTCACCCATGGCGTCCAGGTGGATTGGGCCGCCGCGTTGGAGGAGCGTGGCGGTCGGCGGGTCGGGTTGCCGACGTATGCCTTCCAGCGGGAGCGTTACTGGCTCGATGCGCCCGCGGGTGCGGGCGATGTGGGTTCGGTGGGGTTGGGCTCGCTGGGGCATCCGTTGCTGGGTGCGGTGGTGTCGCTGGCGAGTGGTGGCGGCGTGGTGCTGAGTGGGCGGTTGTCTTTGGCCACGCATGGGTGGCTGGCGGATCACGCCGTGCACGGCGTCGTGTTGCTGCCGGGAACGGCGTTCGTGGAGTTGGCGCTGCAGGCGGGCGACCAGGTCGGTTGTGGCCGGGTTGAGGAACTGATCCTGGAAGCGCCGCTGATCGTGCCCGAGAAGGGTGGGGTGCACCTTCAGGCCGAGGTGGGCCAGGCGGATGCTTCCGGCTACCGCGAGGTGAGTGTGTTCTCGCGGGACGAGGCGGAGGGAGAGGGCGCGGCCTGGGTGTGTCATGCCCGTGGGGCGCTCGCGCCGGCCGAAGGCGCTGATGGGGCCCTCTTTGATTTCGGGGTGTGGCCTCCGGCGGGGGCCGAGGTCGCGGATGTGTCGGGGCAGTATGTGCGGGCCGCGGAGAACGGGTTGCGGTATGGGCCGGTTTTCCAGGGGCTGAAGCGTGCGTGGCGGCGTGGCGACGAGGTGTTCGCGGAGGTGTCGCTTCCGGAGGGGGAGCGGGAGCGTGCGGGTGAGTTCGGTTTGCATCCCGCGTTGTTCGACGCGGCGTTGCACGCGATGGGCGTGAGTGAGGCTCTGGCGGGTGGTTCGGGCAGTCTGCTGCCGTTCTCGTGGCGTGGATTCTCGCTCGGCGCGGTCGGTGCCTCCTCGCTGCGGGTGAGGCTGGCTCCGGCGACGGAGGGCAGTTCGGGTGCGGTGTCGGTGGTGGTGGGGGACGAGTCCGGGCGTGCGGTGGCATCGGTGGAGTCTTTGGCGTTGCGGCCGGTCGAGGCTGGTCAACTGAGGGTTGCGGGTGGGGCGGCCCGGGACGCGTTGTTCCGGCTGGAATGGGTGAACGCGCCCGCGGCGGATCGGGCGGTGCCCGTGCCGGACGCGGAGGTTGTGCGGGTGGCCTCCAGCGGTGCGGACGTGGTGGGTGAGGTTCATGGGGAGGTGCTTGAGGCTTTTGAGCGGGTGAGGTCGTGGGTGACCGATCAGGAGTCCTCGGACGCGCGGTTGGTGTTGGTGACGCGGGGCGCGGTGGACGTGGGCGATGGCGTTGGCGTGAGGGATTTGGCGGGGGCCGCGGTGTGGGGCCTGGTGCGGTCGGCGCAGGCGGAGAACCCCGGCCGCCTGGTGCTGGTGGATACCGATGATGTGGAGGGGGTGGCCGATCTCCTTCCCGGGGTGCTGGCCTTGGGTGAGGAGCAGGTGGTGGTGCGGTCGGGTGTGGTGCGGGTGCCGCGCCTGGGGCGGGTGCCCGCACCGGGCACAGTGGAGTCGGGTGGGTTTGGTTCGGGTGCGGTGCTGGTGACGGGGGGCACGGGTGTGCTGGGCGGCTTGGTGGCCCGGCATCTGGTGACCGGGCATGACGTCAGGAAGCTGGTGCTGCTGTCTCGTCGTGGTGCGGAGGCCGAGGGTGCGGCGGAGTTGCGGGCGGAGTTGGAGGCCGCCGGTGCCGAGGTGGTGATCGCGGCGTGTGATGCCGCGGACCGGGAGGCTCTGGCCGGGGTGTTGTCGGGATTGCCGGAGGGTTTTGGTCTGAGTGGTGTGGTGCATGCGGCGGGCGTGCTCGATGACGGGCTGCTGACGTCGCTGACCCGGGAGCGGGTTGAGCCGGTGTTGCGGGCGAAGGTGGACGCGGCGTGGAATCTGCATGAGCTGACCGAGGGGATGGACCTGTCGGCGTTCGTGCTGTTCTCCTCGGCCACCGGTGTGCTGGGCGGCGCTGGGCAGAGCAACTACGCGGCGGCGAACGTGTTCCTGGACGGCCTGGCGTCGTGGCGCCGGACGCGGGGGCTGCCGGGTGTGTCGATGGCGTGGGGCCTGTGGGCCGAGGCCAGCGGTATGACCGGCCACCTCGGCGAGGAGGACCTGCGCAGGGTGTCGCGCTCGGGTCTGGTGCCGCTCTCCTCCGAGGAAGGGCTCGAATTGTTCGACGCCGCGCTGGTGTCGGACGAAAGCGTGCCGGTCCCGCTGCGGCTGGACATCCCTGCGCTGCGTGCGCAGGGCGCCGAACTCCCCACTCTCTTCCGCAACATCGTGCCTCACGTGATGACGCGCCGTACCGCGCGATCGGAGCAGAGCGCGAGTCTTCCCGACGAATTGCGCCGGCGCCTCGTGGGTCTGCCGCAGACGGCGCAGGACGAGATGCTGCTGGAGCTGGTCCGCGTTCAGATCGCGGCGGCCCTTGGGCACGCCACCCCCGAGACGGTGAACACGCGCCAGCCCTTCAAGGAACTCGGCTTCGACTCACTGATGGCCGTCGATCTGAGGAATCGGCTCACCGCGGAGACCGGCCTGCGACTGCCCGCCACGCTGATTTTCGACTATCCGACCCCGATGGCACTCGTCGGCCACCTGCGCGACGAACTTCTGGGCGGGGACGGCGTCATCTCGTCGGCGGGCCTGGGGGAGGTGGCCGGGCCTGGCGCACCGGTGGACGACGACCCCATCGTGATCGTGAGTATGAGCTGCCGTTTCCCGGGCGGGGTGCGGACGCCCGAGGAACTGTGGCAGCTGGTGATGGCGGGTACGGACGCGGTGTCCGAGTTTCCGTCCAATCGCGGCTGGGACCTCGAGGGGATGTACGACCCGGACCCCGACCGGGAGGGCACGTACTACGTCCGGAACAGCGGATTCCTGCACGACGCCGACCAGTTCGACCCGGTGTTCTTCGGGATCTCGCCGCGTGAGGCCCAGGCGATGGACCCGCAGCAGCGATTGCTGCTGGAGACCTCTTGGGAGGCGTTCGAGCGGGCCGGGATCGATCCGGTCGCCAACCAGGGCAGCCGATCCGGCGTATTCGTCGGTGTCATGTACAACGACTACGCCACTCGTCTCCAGGGGAACGCTCCGGAAGGCTTCGAGGGCTCCCTCGGCACCGGCAGCGCGGGCAGCGTGGCGTCCGGTCGCATCTCGTACACGTTCGGTCTCGAGGGACCTGCGGTGACGGTGGATACGGCGTGTTCATCGTCGCTGGTGGCGTTGCATCTGGCGGCTCAGGCACTGCGTCAGGGTGAGTGCGAGCTGGCACTCGCCGGTGGCGTGACGGTGATGTCGTCGCCGAACACCTTTGTGGAGTTCAGCCGTCAGCGAGGACTTTCCGCCGACGGCCGGTGCAAGGCGTTCTCGGACGCGGCGGACGGCACGGGCTGGTCCGAGGGCGTGGGCATGCTCCTCCTGGAGCGGCTCTCGGACGCCAGGCGGAACGGCCACCCGGTGCTGGCCGTGGTCCGGGGTACGGCGATCAACCAGGACGGCGCGAGCAACGGCCTGACGGCTCCGAACGGCCCGTCGCAGCAACGCGTGATCCGGCAGGCGCTGGCGAACGCTCGTCTGTCGCCGGCTGACGTGGACGCCGTGGAGGCACACGGGACCGGTACCCCGCTGGGTGACCCGATCGAGGCGCAGGCGCTGCTGGCCACCTACGGTCAGGAGCGCCCCGAGGGCCGGCCGCTGCTGCTGGGTGCGTTGAAGTCGAACATCGGTCACACCCAGGCCGCGGCGGGCGTCGGCGGCGTCATCAAGATGGTGATGGCGATGCGGCACGGTGTGCTGCCGAAGACGCTGCATGTGGATGAGCCGTCGCGGCAGGTGGACTGGTCGGCGGGCGAGGTGCGGCTGCTGACGGAGGCCACGGAGTGGCCGGAGACGGGGCATCCGCGTCGGGCTGCTGTGTCGTCGTTCGGCGTGAGCGGGACGAACGCGCACACCATCATCGAGCAGGCCCCGGTACCTCCCGAGGCGGAGCGGGACGAGGCTCCCACCGACGACCACGGCATCGCCCCCTGGGTCCTCTCCGGCCGGAGCCCGGAAGCCCTGCGCGCCCAGGCGGAGCGGCTGCGGTCGTACCTGCTCGACCGCACCGAACTGAGCACGCTGGACGTGGGTTACTCGCTGGTGGCGTCGCGGTCGGTGTTCGAGCATCGCGGTGTGGTGACGGGTGGGGACCGTGACGAACTCCTGGAGCGGTTGGGCGCGTTGGCCGGGGACGAGGTGGTCTCCGGTGTGACGCGTGGTGTGGCGGATGTTCGTGGCCGCTCGGTGTTCGTGTTCCCCGGTCAGGGGGCGCAGTGGGTGGGGATGGCGGTGGGGCTGCTGGAGTCCTCGCCGGTGTTCGCCGAGGCGATCGGCGAGTGTGAGAAGGCCCTGTCGGCTTATGTCGACTGGTCGCTGACCGAGGTGCTGCGTGGCGCCGAGGGCGCTCCCGGCTTCGATCGGGTGGATGTGGTCCAGCCGGTGTTGTTCGCGGTGATGGTGTCGCTGGCGAGGCTGTGGCGTTCGGTGGGTGTGGTGCCGGACGCGGTGATGGGTCACAGTCAGGGTGAGATCGCTGCGGCGTGTGTGGCGGGTGCGTTGTCGCTGGAGGATGCCGCGAAGGTGGTGGCGCTGCGGTCGCAGGCGATCGCGGCGAGTCTTGCCGGTCGTGGTGGCATGGTGTCGGTCGGGCTGCCGGTCGACCAGGTGCGGGAGCGTATCGCCGCCTGGGACGGCGCGATCTCGGTGGCGGCGGTGAACGGCCCCGGTTCCGTGGTGGTCTCCGGTGATCCGGGGGCGCTGGATGAGATGG
Source organism: Streptomyces yongxingensis (assembly GCF_055597465.1). Taxonomy (NCBI): domain Bacteria; kingdom Bacillati; phylum Actinomycetota; class Actinomycetes; order Kitasatosporales; family Streptomycetaceae; genus Streptomyces; species Streptomyces yongxingensis. The sequence goes on along the minus strand of NZ_CM145717.1, from coordinate 1,183,084 downwards.
TGGCCCGGCTGGAGGGCGAGCAGGTGCGGGTCCGCCGGGTTCCGGTGGACTACGCCTCGCACTCCGCGCACGTGGAGGCGATCCGCGAGGAGCTGCTGAAGGTCCTGGCGGACATCGCACCGCGTACCTCGGAGGTGCCGTTCTACTCGACGGTCTCCGGTGAGCTGGTGGACACGGTGCGTCTGGACGCGGAGTACTGGTACCGAAATCTGCGGCAGACCGTTGAGCTGGAGTCCACGACGCGGGCTCTGCTCGGCAGCGGGCATGGCGTGTTCGTCGAGGTGAGCCCGCATCCGGTGTTGACCCTGCCGGTGCAGCAGACGGTGGAGGCGGCTGAGGCGCGGGCGGTGGTCGTGGGCACGCTGCGGCGGGATGAGGGCGGCCTGGAGCGGTTCCTGACCTCCGCCGCCGAACTGCACGTCAGCGGGGTCGGCGTTGACTGGCGGAAGGTGTACGAGGGCCGTGGTGCACGGCGGGTGGAGCTGCCGACCTACGCCTTCCAGCGCGAGCGCTACTGGCTCGATGGATTCGGCCTGCCGCCCGGCGGAAGCGCGGCCGATGGCGCCGGTTCCGTCGATGCGCGGTTCTGGGAGGTGGTGGAGCGCCAGGATCTGGAGTCGCTCGCGGACGCGCTGGCGGTCGACAGCGAGGCGCCGCTGAGTGCGGTGCTGCCCGCCCTGTCCGCGTACCACCGCAATACCCGTGACCAGTCCACGATCGACGGCTGGCGTTACCGGGTGGCGTGGAAGCCGGCCTCCGACCTGGCCGATGGGTCGTTGTCGGGGACGTGGCTGGTGGTGGTTCCGGCCTCCCGCGCCGGGGACGAGCTGGTGTCGGGGGTTGTGTCCGGGCTCGAGCGCCATGGCGCGGGTGTGGTGTCGCTCGTGGTGGACGAGCGCGACCTTGACGCCGACGTGCTGGGGGAGCGGCTGAGGGAAACGGTCGCAGAGGTGCCTGAGCTGGGTGGTGTGCTGTCGCTGCTCGCCCTGGACGAGGAACCCTGCCCCGGATATCCGGCGCTGTCGGGCGGCTACGCCCTGACGTTGGTGCTGGTGCGGGCCGTGGTCCGGGCGGGCATCGAAGCCTCGCTGTGGTGTGGTACACGGGGCGCGGTGTCGGTGGGGCGTTCGGACCGGCTCACCAGCCCGGTGCAGGCGATGGTGTCGGCGCTGGGCCGGGCGGCTGGGTTGGAGTTGCCGTCGCTGTGGGGTGGTGTGGTCGATCTGCCGGAGTCGCTGGATGAGCGTGCGGTGGCGCGGCTGGTGGGTGTGCTGTCCGCCGGGGGTGGCGAGGACCAGGTGGCAGTGCGCGGTTCGGGTGTGTTCGCGCGTCGTCTGGTGCGGTCGGCGCCTGTCTCCGGTGAAGAGACGTCGTGGCGGGCGCGTGGCACGGTGCTGGTGACCGGTGGCACGGGTGGGCTCGGTGGCCAGGTGGCTCGCTGGCTGGTCCGCAGCGGTGCCGAGCATCTGGTGCTGACCAGCCGCCGCGGTCTCGAGGCCGAGGGCGCCGCCGAGTTGAAGGCGGAGCTGGAGGGCATGGGTGCCGAGGTGACGGTGGCCGCGTGTGACGCGGCGGACCGTGACGCGCTGGCCGCCGTTCTGGACGCCGTACCGGAGCACCGGCCGCTCACCGGGGTGGTGCACGCGGCAGGTGTCACGATGACGGCTTCCCTGCTGGAGACGGAGCTCGTGGACGCGGCCAGGGCGGTGTCGGGCAAGGTGGCCGGCGCCGTCAACCTGGACGAGCTGCTCGGCGACCGTGAACTCGACGCGTTCGTGGTCTTCTCCTCCATCTCCGCCGTGTGGAGTGGTGCTGAGCAGGGCGTCTACGGCTCAGGAAACGCCTTCCTGGACGCGCTGGTGGAGCGGCGGCGTGCGCGGGGTCTGGCGGGCACCTCTGTCGCCTGGGGCCCGTGGGCCGAGGAAGGCATGGTGACCCAGGGCGACGCTGGGGAGCAGCTGGCGCGGCGTGGCCTGCCCGCGATGGCACCCGAGTTGGCGATCGCCGCTCTGGAGCGCGCGGTGGCCGGTGACGACGGTCTGGTGACGGTCGTGGACGTGGAGTGGGAGCGGTTCGCTCCGGCGTTCACCGCGGTCCGGCACAGCCGGTTCCTGAGCGAGCTGGAGGAGGTCCAGCGGCTGGAGACGAAGGGGAACGACGGCGAGAGGGCCGAGGCCGCCGGGGCGCAGCTGCGCGAGCGGCTGCAGCCGCTGACCGAGGGCGAGCGGGACCGGGCGCTGCTCGATCTGGTGCGCAAGCACGCCGCCGCCGTGCTCGGCTACGCCTCCGCGGAGATGGTCGAGCCGGGCCGGGCCTTCCGCGATCTGGGCTTCGACTCGCTGACCGCGGTCGACCTGCGCAACCGGCTGGCCGCGGAGACCGGTCTCGGCCTGCCCGCCACGCTGGTCTTCGACTACCCCAGCGCCGGCACGCTCGCGGCGTATCTGCGGACCGAGGTGCTGGGGGCGTCGTCCCCGGCGATCGCCGCCGGGTCCGGGGCGCCCGCCGGTTCCGGCGCGGACGACGAACCCATCGCCATCGTCTCCATGAGCTGCCGCTTCCCCGGCGGGGTGCGCAGCCCGGAGGACCTGTGGCAGCTGGTCGAGAGCGGCGGTGACGCCATCTCCTCGTTCCCGTCCGACCGCGGCTGGGACGTCGAGGGGATGTATGACCCGGACCCGGACCGTTCGGGGACGTTCTACGCCCGTGAGGGTGGGTTCCTCTATGACGCGGGGGAGTTCGACCCCGGCTTCTTCGGGATCTCGCCCCGTGAGGCGCTCACCATGGATCCGCAGCAGCGGCTGCTGCTGGAGACCTCGTGGGAGGCGTTCGAGCGGGCCGGTATCGATCCGGCATCCGTGCGCGGCAGCCAGATCGGTGTCTACGTCGGAACCACGACCTCCGGCTATGGAACCGGGCTGCAGGAGATCCCCGAGAGCCTTGAGGGACAGTTGCTGACCGGCAGCGCGACATCGGTCGTGTCGGGCCGTATCTCCTACACGTTGGGTCTTGAGGGGCCCGCGGTGACGGTGGACACGGCGTGTTCGTCGTCGTTGGTCGCGCTGCACCAGGCCGCGCAGGCGTTGCGTCAGGGTGAGTGCGAGATGGCGCTGGCCGGTGGTGTGACCGTGATGATCACGCCGGGCGCCTTTGTGGAGTTCAGCCGTCAGCGTGGGTTGGCGCCGGATGGCCGGTGCAAGCCGTTCGCGGACGCCGCGGATGGCACGGGCTGGTCCGAGGGTGTCGGTCTGCTGCTGGTGGAGCGGCTGTCGGACGCCCGGCGCAAGGGTCACCGGGTGCTGGCCGTGGTCCGGGGTTCGGCGATCAACCAGGACGGTGCGTCGAATGGTCTGACGGCGCCGAACGGTCCGTCGCAGCAGCGGGTGATCCGGCAGGCGCTGGCCAGTGCGGGGCTGTCGGCCGCCGAGGTGGACGCGGTGGAGGCGCACGGCACGGGTACGTCGCTGGGTGACCCGATCGAGGCGCAGGCGCTGCTGGCCACCTACGGTCAGGAGCGCCCCGAGGGCCGGCCGTTGCTGCTGGGCGCGTTGAAGTCGAACATCGGCCACACCCAGTCCGCCGCCGGCGTCGCCGGGGTCATCAAGATGGTGATGGCGATGCGGCACGGTGTGCTGCCGAAGACGCTGCATGTGGATGAGCCGTCGCGGCAGGTGGACTGGTCGGCGGGCGAGGTGCGGCTGCTGACGGAGGCCACCGTGTGGCCGGAGACCGGGCGGCCGCGCCGGGCCGCGGTGTCGGCGTTCGGGGTGAGCGGTACCAACGCCCACACCATCATCGAGCAGGCCCCTTCCGACATCGAACAGGAGCGACCGGCCGACGCGGCGGCGCCCGACGACCGTGGCACGGCGCCGTGGGCGCTTTCCGCCCGGAGCTCGGACGGGTTGCGGGCTCAGGCACGGCGACTGCTGGCACATCTGAATGCCCGGCCGGAACTGAGCACGCTGGATCTGGGTTATTCACTGGTGGCGACGCGGTCGGTGTTCGAGCACCGTGCCGTGTTGACGGGCGCGGGCCGTGCGGAGCTGCTGCGCGGCCTGGAGGCTGTCGCCGCTGGTGAGGTCGCCCCGGCAGTGGTTCGTGGTGTTGCGAACGCTTCGGGACTGAGGGCGTTCTTGTTCTCGGGCCAGGGTGCGCAGCGTCTTGGCATGGGGCGGGAGTTGTACGACGCCTTCCCGGTGTTCGCCGACGCGTGGGACGAGGTGTGCGCGCATCTGGATGGTCTGCTGGACCGTCCGTTGCGGGAGGTGGTGTTCGCGGCGGAGGGCAGTGCGGATGCGGAGTTGCTGGATCAGACGGCGTTCACGCAGCCGGCGCTGTTCGCGGTCGAGGTGGCGTTGTTCCGGTTGCTGGAGCACTGGGGTGTGACCCCGGATGTGGTGATCGGTCACTCCATCGGTGAGATCGCGGCCGCGCATGTGGCGGGTGTGTTCTCGCTGGATGACGCGTGCGCGCTGGTGGCGGCTCGTGGCCGGTTGATGCAGGCGCTGCCCGAGGGCGGCGCGATGGTGGCGGTGCAGGCGTCGGAGGAGGAGATCGCCGCGTCGCTGGCCGGTCGTGAGGCCGAGGTGAGCATCGCCGCGGTCAACGGTCCGACCGCCGTGGTCATCGCGGGCGATGAGACGGTGGCGCTGGAGATCGCCGGGCAGTGGGCGGAGCGGGGCCGCAAGACGCGCCGTCTGCGCGTCAGCCACGCGTTCCACTCGCCCCGCATGGACGCGATGCTGGACGACTTCCGCAAGGTCGTCGAGGGGTTGTCCTTCCAGGCACCGTCGATCGCCCTGGTCTCCAACCTCACGGGTGAGGCGGCCAAGGGTGACGAGATGTGCTCCCCGGAGTACTGGGTGCGGCACGTACGGGAAGCGGTGCGGTTCGCGGACGGGGTGCGAGCGCTCGAGGCGCAGGGTGTGACCACCTTCCTGGAGGTGGGGCCCGACGGCGTGCTCACCGCGATGGCGCAGGACTGCCTGACGGCGGTGGAGGCGTCGGCTCCCGTCGTGGTGCCGGTGCTGCGCAAGGACCGTCCCGAGACACAGGCGTTGACGACAGCGCTGGCCGAGCTGCACGTCAATGGGGTCACCATCGACTGGGAGCGGCTGTTCGCCGGACGTGGCGCCCAGCGGGTGGAGCTGCCCACCTACGCCTTCCAGCGACAGCGCTACTGGCTGGAGGACAAGGCAGAGGTGGCAGACGGCCCCACCGCTGCCGACAGCGTGGACTCCCGGTTCTGGGAAGCCGTTGAGCGCGAGGACCTGGAGGGGCTGGCGCGGACGCTGGCGGTGGAGGACGAGGCGCAGCAGTCGTCGTTGATGGCGTTGCTTCCGGCGCTGTCGTCGTGGCGGCGTCAGCAGCGTGAGCAGGCCACGGTGGACGGCTGGCGTTACAAGGTGGTCTGGCAGTCCATGGCGTCCGCCGCTGAGGCGTCGCTCTCGGGTGCCTGGCTCGTCGTCCTTCCCGCGTCGCATGCCGATGACGCTCTCGTGTCCGCCACGGTGAAGGGGCTGGAGGCGAGCGGCGCCGATGTCGTGCCGGTGGTGTTGGGCGGGTCCGACGACGATCGTGGCATGGTCGCGGAGCGGCTGCGCGCGGGGCTTGACGGGGCGGGGCTGGAGCCGTCCGAGGCGGTGGGTGTGCTCTCGCTGCTGGGGTTGGACGAGTCGGGGCATGGCGCGTTCGGGGTGGTGCCGGCCGGGCTGGCGGCGATGGTGGGGCTGGTTCAGGGGCTGGGCGACGCCGGTGTGGTGGCACCGCTGTGGTGTGGGACGCGGGGTGCGGTGTCGGTGGGGCGTTCCGACCGGCTGGTGAGTCCTGCACAGGCCACGGTGTGGGGGCTGGGGCAGATTGTCGCGGCGGAATATCCGCAGCGCTGGGGTGGCGTCGTCGACCTTCCCGAGACCGTGGACTCTCGGGCGGTGGCGCGTCTGGCCGGGGTGTTGGCCGGTGCGGACGGTGAGGATCAGGTCGCGGTGCGTGGCTCCGGGGTGTTCGTGAAGCGGCTGACGCGTGCGTCCGTGCCCGAGGAAGCGGATGGCCGGGCGTCCTGGCGTCCGCGTGGTTCGGTGCTGGTGACCGGTGGCACGGGTGCGCTGGGTGGTCATGTGGCGCGGTGGCTGGCGGGGCGTGGTGCTGAGCATCTGGTGCTGACGAGTCGTCGTGGTATGGAGGCCGAGGGTGCCGCCGGGTTGAAGGCGGAACTCGAGGCTCTGGGTGCCCGGGTGACGGTGGCCGCGTGTGACGCGGCGGACCGTGAGGCGCTGGCCGCGGTGCTGGACGGGATTCCGGCGGAGTTCCCGCTGAACGCGGTGGTGCATACGGCGGGTGTGCTGGACGACGGTGTGATCGACGCGCTGACGGTGGGACGTGCGGCCGGGGTGCTGCGTCCGAAGGTGGACGCGGCGCGGAATCTGCATGAGCTGACCGCCGGGATGGACCTGTCGGCGTTCGTGCTGTTCTCCTCGGTGGCAAGCACGTTGGGCGGCCCCGGCCAGGGAAGTTACGCGGCGGGTAACGCCTTCTTGGACGCGCTCGCGCTGCAGCGGCGTGCGGATGGTCTTCCGGCCACCTCCATCGCCTGGGGCGCCTGGGCCGGAAGCGGCATGGCGATCGACGGGGACCTCGAAGAGCACATGAGGCGGGGCGGCATGGTCCCGATGAACCCGGAGTTGGCCATCTGCGCACTGCAGCGCGCTCTTGACGTGGACGACACCTTCGCCCTTGTCTTCGATGCCGCATGGGAGCGCCTGGCGGAAGAGCTGAAGGGGGCTCGGCCGGCACCGTTGCTGAGTGAACTGCTCACGACGGCGCGTTCCAACGCGTCGCTGGTGCCCTCGGACCCGGCATCGACCGAGTCGGCCGCGGCGGAGCTGCGTACGAGTCTGGAGGGGCTCTCCTCGGCGAAGCGTCAGCGTTCCCTCCGCAAGCTGGTCCGGCAGCACGTCGCCGCGGTCCTGGAGCACACGACGCCTGACGGTATCGAGAGTGACCGGTCGTTCAGGGAGCTCGGGTTCGACTCGCTGACGGCCGTTCAGCTCCGTAACGCGTTGGGCGCGATCACTGGCCTGGACCTACCGACTACGTTGGTATTCGACTACCCGAACCTCACCGCACTGGCCGCGCATCTGGAGACGAGCATGTTTCCGCAGGGCGGCGCGGTCGAGCAGAGCGACCCAGAAGAGGACCGGATACGCGAGGCGTTGGCCTCCGTTCCGCTCGCGCGTCTCCGTGAAGCCGGACTAGTGGATGTCCTGCTGGAACTCGCCCACACCTCAGAGAACGTCTCTGAGTCGGCGCCGCAAGAAGGAACGAATAGCGCGCTCGACGCGATGGATGTCGATGATCTCGTCCAGAGGGCACTGGGCGGCGCGGACCTTTGATGTTTTTGGAAGTGTGGAGATACTGATGGCTACGTCCTCCGAAAGAGTCGTCGAGGCGCTGCGTGCTTCTTTGCGGGAGAACGACCGCCTTAAGCTGCAGAACCAGCGCCTGGTCGCGGCATCGAAAGAGCCCATCGCCATTGTCGGCATGAGTTGCCGCTTCCCCGGAGGTGTGCGCACCCCGGAGCAACTGTGGCGGCTGGTCGCGGATGCCGTCGACGCCATCTCCGGGTTCCCGGCGGACAGGGGCTGGGACACCGAGGCGCTGTACCACCCGGACCCGGACAACCCGGGGACGAGTTACACCCGAGAAGGCGGCTTCATCTACGAGGCCGACCAGTTCGACCCGCAGTTCTTCGGTATGTCTCCCCGTGAGGCTGCGGCGACCGACCCGCAGCAGCGATTGGTCCTGGAAGCGTCGTGGGAGGTGATCGAGCGAACCGGGATCGACCCGCTGTCTCTGCACGGCAGGCCGGTCGGGGTTTTCGTGGGCACGAACGGCCAGGACTACGCGAGTCATGTCTATGAGGTAGGGGGTGAGCTCGACGGCTACCTGACGAATAGTTCGGCCAGTGTGGTGTCGGGCCGCATCTCGTACACCCTCGGTCTCGAGGGGCCCGCGGTGACGGTGGACACGGCGTGTTCGTCGTCGCTGGTGGCGTTGCATCTGGCGGTGCAGGCGCTGCGCCAGGGTGAGTGTGAACTGGCGCTGGCCGGTGGTGTGTCGGTGATGTCGTCGCCGGGCACCTTCGTGGAGTTCAGCCGGCAGCGTGGGCTGGCGCCGGATGGCCGGTGCAAGCCGTTCGCGGACGGGGCGGACGGCACGGGCTGGGGCGAGGGTGTGGGCATGCTGCTGGTGGAGCGGCTGTCGGACGCGCGGCGCAACGGCCACAAGGTGCTGGCCGTCGTCCGGGGCTCGGCGGTGAACCAGGACGGTGCGTCGAACGGCATGACCGCGCCCAATGGCCCCGCGCAGCAGCGGGTGATCCGGCAGGCGCTGGCCAGTGCGGGGCTGTCGGCCGCCGAGGTGGACGCGGTGGAGGCGCACGGCACGGGTACGAAGTTGGGTGACCCGATCGAGGCGCAGGCGCTGCTCGCGACATACGGCCAGGAGAGGCCCGAGGGCCGGCCGCTGTTGCTGGGGGCCATCAAGTCGAATATTGGTCATACGCAGGCCGCGGCGGGTGTGGCTGGTGTGATCAAGATGGTGATGGCGATGCGGCACGGCGTCCTGCCGAAGGTGCTGCATGTGGACGAGCCGTCGCGGCAGGTGGACTGGTCGGCGGGTGAGGTGCGGCTGCTGACGGAGGCCACCGCGTGGCCGGAGACGGGGCATCCGCGCCGGGCCGGTGTGTCGTCGTTCGGTGTGAGCGGCACCAACGCGCACACCATCATCGAGCACGCCCCGGAAGCCGACCGTGATGGACAGCCTGAGGCGGTGGACCCCAAGGCGGGCGAGGGCAAGCGGCCCGCTGTCCTGCCATGGCTGGTGTCCGGCAAGAGCCCGGAGGCGCTCGCCGCCCAGGCGGGTCAGCTCCACGCCCACCTGAGCGCTCACTCAGAGCTGGACGTGGCGGATGTCGGCTTCTCCCTGGCCACGACCCGTTCGGCTTTCCAGCATCGCGCGGCCCTGGTCGCCGGGGACCGAGACGAATTCCTCCGCGCCCTGGAGGCCCTGACCAACGGCGAGAGTTCCGCTCAGGTCGTTCAGGGCGTAGTACGGAGCGAGGACACGCTCGCGTTCCTGTTCTCGGGTCAGGGTGCGCAGCGTCTTGGCATGGGGCGGGAGCTGTACGAGACGTTCCCGGTGTTCGCTGACGCGTGGGACGAGGTGTGCGCGCATCTGGATGGTCTGCTGGACCGTCCGTTGCGGGAGGTGGTGTTCGCGGCGGAGGGGAGCGCGGATGCGGAGTTGCTGGATCAGACGGCGTTCACGCAGCCGGCGCTGTTCGCGGTCGAGGTGGCGTTGTTCCGGTTGCTGGAGCACTGGGGTGTGACCCCGGATGTGGTGATCGGTCACTCCATCGGTGAGATCGCGGCCGCGCATGTGGCGGGTGTGTTCTCGCTGGATGACGCGTGCGCGCTGGTGGCGGCTCGTGGCCGGTTGATGCAGGCGCTGCCCGAGGGCGGCGCGATGGTGGCCGTCGAGGCGTCGGAGGAGGAGATCGCTCCGTCGCTGGCCGGTCGTGAGGCCGAGGTGAGCATCGCCGCGGTCAACGGTCCGACCGCCGTGGTCATCGCGGGCGATGAGGCGGCGGTGTTGGAGATCGCCGGGCAGTGGGCGGAGCGGGGCCGCAAGACGCGCCGTCTGCGGGTCAGCCACGCGTTCCACTCGCCCCGCATGGACGCCATGCTGGACGACTTCTGCAAGGTGGTCGAAGGGCTCTCGTTCGCCCCGCCCTCCATCGATCTGGTCTCCAATGTGACCGGCGGGGTGGCCTCGGACTCCGAGGTGTGTTCGCCGGAGTACTGGGTGCGGCACGTGCGGGAGGCCGTGCGCTTCCTGGACGGAGTGCGGGCACTCGAGGGCCAGGGCGTGACCACCTTCCTGGAGGTGGGTCCCGACGGCGTGCTCTCGGCGATGGCGCAGGACTGCCTGACACAACAAGCCGAGCCCGCCTCGGCGCCCGTGATCGTGCCGGTGCTGCGCAAGGACCGCTCCGAGGTCGCGGCCCTGACCACGGCGCTGGCCCGGCTACATGTCCACGGGTCCGCTGTCGACTGGACGTCGGCCTTCGACGGCCTCGGGGCCCGCAGGGTCGACCTGCCGACCTACGCCTTCCAGCGCCGCCGCTACTGGATCGAGAAGTCCACCGACGCGGCCGGTGCCGATGCGGGCATCCGGCACGAGGTGGATGCGCGGTTCTGGCAGGCCGTGGAGCGGGAGGACCTCGAATCGCTCGCGAGGACGCTGGACTTCGACGACCAGGCGTCACTGGGCGCGGTGCTGCCCGCGCTGTCGGCGTACTGGCGCAGCAGCCGCGACCAGTCGACGATCGACGGCTGGCGTTACCGGGTGGCGTGGAAGCCGGTTCCGGACGTGGCCGAGGGGTCGCTGTCGGGGACGTGGCTGGTGGCGGTTCCGGCGTCCCGTGCCGGGGGCGAGCTGGTCTCGGGGGTTGTCGCAGGGCTCGAGCGGCATGGTGCGGGTGTGGTGTCGCTCGCCCTGGACGAGCGGGACCTGGACGGAGACGCGCTGGCGGGGCGGCTGCGTGAGGTGGCCGGGCAGGCGCCCGAGCTGGCCGGTGTCCTGTCGCTGCTCGCGCTGGACGAGGAGCCGAGCTCGGGGTATCCGGCGCTGTCGAGCGGCTATGCGCTGAGCTTGGTGCTGGCGCAGGCGATGGTTGAGGCGGATGTTCCGGCTCGGTTGTGGTGCGGTACGCGGGGCGCGGTGTCGGTGGGGCGCTGGGATCGGCTCACCGGGGCGGTGCAGTCGCAGGTGTGGGGTCTGGGGCGGGTCGTGGCGCTGGAGCACTCCGCGGTGTGGGGTGGTCTGGTGGATCTGCCCGAGTCGCTGGATGAGCGCGGTGCGGCGCGGCTGGCCGGTGTGCTGTCCGCCGGGGACGGCGAGGACCAGGTCGCGGTGCGTGGCTCGGGGGTGTTCGCCAGGCGCCTGGAGAGGGCTGACGCGGGTGAGGGCGCGGAGCGGCCGTGGCGGGCGCGTGGCACGGTGCTGGTGACCGGCGGCACCGGCGCGCTGGGCGGCCGGGTGGCCGGTTGGCTGGCGCGTAGCGGTGCCGAGCACCTGGTGCTGACCAGCCGTCGCGGCCTTGACGCGCCGGGCGCTACCGAACTGCGCGAGGAGCTCGAGGCGCTGGGCGCGCGGGTGACCGTGGTGGCGTGTGATGTGACGGACCGGGACGCGCTGGCCGCTGTCCTGGCTGCCGTTCCGGAGGAGCTTCCGCTCAGTGCGGTGTTCCATGCGGCGGGCGTTGAGCAGACGGCCGAGCTTCGGGGAATGAGTCTGGCGGACGCGGCGGCGGTGGTGTCCGGGAAGGCCGCGGGGGCCGCGTGCCTGGATGAGCTGCTGGGCGACCGTGAGCTGGACGCGTTCGTGGTCTTCTCGTCGATCGCCGGTGTGTGGGGCAGCGGTGGCCAGGCCGCGTACAGCGCCGCCAACGCGTATCTGGACGCGCTGGTGGAGGACCGCCGTGCCCGGGGTCTCGCCGGTACCGCCGTGGCCTGGGGCCCCTGGGCCGAGGGCGGTATGGCGGCCGCCGAGGGGGTGGAAAGGGAACTCGCCCGTCGTGGCCTGCTCGCCATGGATCCGGCCTTGGCCCTTGCCGCCTTGCGGGGCGCGATCGCGGGTGACGACGGCGTGGTGACGGTCGCGGACATGGACTGGGAGCGGTTCGCCCCCTCGTTCACCCTGGGGCGACCGAGCCCGTTGATCGGTGACCTCCCCGAGGTCGCGAAGATCCTCGAGGCCGTGAGTGCGTCCGGCGGGGCAAATGCTTCGGCGGGCCTGCGGGAGCGGTTGTCGGGGCTGACCGAGGCGGAGATCGACCGGGCCCTGCTCGACCTGGTGCGTGGTCATGTGGCCGCGGTCCTCGGGTTCTCCGGTGGCGAGGTGGTCGAGGCCGATCGTGCGTTCAAGGAGCTGGGTTTCGACTCGCTGACGGCGGTGGAGTTCCGCAACCGGCTGAACGCGGAGACGGGGCTGGTGCTTCCGGCGACGCTGGTCTTCGACTACCCGAGCGCCACGGTGCTGGCCGACCATCTGCGTGCCGAGGTGCTGGGGACGCGGGGCGCGGTGGCCGCGCCGTCTGCGGTGGCGGCCCCGGTCGACGACGACCCGATCGCGATCGTCGGGATGAGCTGCCGCTTCCCCGGCGGGGTACACAGCCCGGAGGACCTGTGGAACCTCGTGGCCGGCGGGGGCGACGCGATCTCCGACTTCCCGTCCAACCGCGGGTGGGACGTGGAGGGGATGTACGACCCGGACCCCGAGCGCTCGGGCACGTTCTACTCGCGCGAGGGCGGTTTCCTGCACGAGGCGGGCGAGTTCGACGCCGCGTTCTTCGGGATCTCGCCGCGTGAGGCGCTCGCGATGGATCCGCAGCAGCGGTTGCTGCTGGAGACCTCGTGGGAGGCGTTCGAGCGTGCCGGTATCGCTCCCACGTCCGTGCGCGGCAACCAGATCGGCGTGTTCGTGGGGGCCGCCACCTCGGGTTACGGGGTCGGTCGCAGCGAGCTGGCCGAGGAGCTGGAAGGACAACTGCTGACCGGAAACGCGACATCGGTCGTGTCCGGTCGGATCTCCTACACCTTGGGTCTTGAGGGACCCGCGATGACGGTGGATTCGGCGTGTTCCTCGTCGCTGGTCGCCCTGCACCAGGCCGCGCAGGCGCTGCGTCAGGGCGAGTGCGACATGGCGCTCGCCGGTGGTGTGACCGTGCTGGCCACGCCGGCGGCCTTCGTGGAGTTCAGCCGTCAGCGTGGGCTCGCCCCCGACGGCCGGTGCAAGCCGTTCGCGGACGCGGCGGACGGCACGGGCTGGTCCGAGGGTGTGGGCATGCTGCTCGTGGAACGACTGTCCGACGCCGAGCGCAACGGCCACCAGGTGCTGGCGATCGTGCGCGGCTCGGCGGTGAACCAGGACGGTGCGAGCAACGGTCTGACGGCGCCGAACGGTCCGTCGCAGCAGCGGGTCATCCGGCAGGCACTGGCGAACGCTCGCCTGTCGGCCGCCGAGGTGGACGTGGTCGAGGCCCACGGCACCGGCACCAGGCTCGGTGACCCGATCGAGGCGCAGGCGCTGCTCGCCACCTACGGCCAGGAGCGGCCGGAGGGCCGCCCGCTGTTGCTGGGCGCGCTGAAGTCGAACATCGGCCATACGCAGGCCGCCGCCGGTGTCGCCGGGATCATCAAGATGGTGATGGCCATGCGGCACGGTGTGTTGCCGCGGACGCTGCATGTGGACGAGCCGTCGCGGCAGGTGGACTGGTCGGCGGGAGAGGCGCGGCTGCTGACGGAGGCCACCGCGTGGCCGGAGACGGGGCAGCCGCGCCGGGCCGGTGTGTCGGCGTTCGGTGTGAGCGGCACCAACGCGCACACCATCATCGAGCAGGGCCCGGTGTACGACGAGGGCGTGCGGGACGAGGCTCCCGCCGCGAACCACGGCGTCCTTCCCTGGGTCCTCTCCGGCCGGAGCCCGGAAGCCCTGGGCGCCCAGGCCGAACGGCTGAGGTCGCATCTGATGGAGCGCACCGAACTGGGCGCGCTGGATGTGGGTTACTCGTTGGTGGCGACGCGCTCGGTTCTCGAACACCGTGCGGTGGTCACGGGCGCGGATCGGGCGGAACTGCTGCGGGGGCTCGAGGCAGTCGCAGCCGGTGACACCGTCCCGGGAGTGGTTCGGTCCGTCGCGCGTACGTCGGGTTCGACGGCGTTCCTGTTCTCGGGTCAGGGCGCGCAGCGTCTGGGCATGGGCCGGGAGTTGTACGAGGCGTTCCCGGTGTTCGCCCGTGCGCTGGACGAGGTGTGCGCGCAGCTGGACGTGGTGCTGGACCGTCCGCTGAAGGATGTGGTGTTCGCGGCGGAGGGGAGCACGGACGCCGAGTTGTTGGACCGGACGGCGTTCACCCAGCCGGCGCTGTTCGCCGTTGAGGTGGCGTTGTTCCGGCTGCTGTCGGCGTGGGGGGTGGCGCCGGATGTGGTGATCGGTCACTCCATCGGTGAGATCGCGGCCGCGCATGTGGCGGGCGTGTTCTCGCTGGAGGACGCGTGCGCCCTGGTGGCCGCTCGTGGCCGTCTGATGCAGGGGCTGCCCGAGGGCGGGGCGATGGTCGCCGTCGAGGCTTCCGAGGAGGAGATCTCCGGCTCGCTGGCCGGTCGTGAGGCCGAGGTGAGCATCGCCGCGGTCAACGGTCCGACCGCCGTGGTCATCGCCGGTGATGAGGCCGTGGCGTTGGAGATCGCCGGGCAGTGGGCGGAGCAGGGGCGTAAGACGCGCCGGCTGCGGGTGAGCCACGCCTTCCACTCGCCGCGCATGGACGCGATGCTGGAGGACTTCCGCAAGGTCGTCGAGGGTCTGTCGTTCGCCCCGCCCTCGATCGCGCTGGTGTCCAACGTGTCGGGTAAGTCGGCGGGTGCGGATGAGGTGTGCTCGCCGGATTACTGGGTGCGGCATGTGCGGGAGGCCGTGCGGTTCGCGGACGGAGTACGAGCACTCGAGGCGCAGGGCGTGACCACCTTCCTGGAGGTGGGCCCGGACGGTGTGCTCTCGGCGATGGCGCGGGAGTGCCTGACGGCGGAGGACGCTTCGGCTTCTGTCGTGGTGCCCGCGCTGCGCAAGGACCGCCCCGAGCCACAGGCGTTGACGACGGCTCTGGCGGAACTGCACGTCCACGGCGGCACCGTCGACTGGAAACAGCTCTTCGCCGGACGCGGTGCGCGGAAGGTCGAGCTGCCCACCTATGCCTTCCAGCGACAGCGCTACTGGCTGGAGGACGAGGGCGGTGCGTCGGGCGGCTCCGCCGCCGACAGCGTGGACGCCCGGTTCTGGGAAGCGGTCGAGCGCGAGGACCTGGAGGCTCTGGCCGAGGCGCTGGACGTCGACGGGGAGGGCTCGCTGAGCGAGCTGCTGCCCGCGCTGTCGTCGTACCGCCGGCAGCAGCGTGACCGGGCCACGGTCGACGGCTGGCGCTACCGCGTCTCCTGGAAGCCGGCCCCGGACATGACCACCGGGTCCCCGTCGGGGACCTGGCTGCTGGTGGTGCCGGCCGGACTGGCGGACAGCGACGTCACCACGTCGATCCGCCATGGATTCGAGAAGCACGGCGCCCGGGTGGTGCCGGTGGCGGTTGCGGCCGACACGGACACCGACGGGCTGGCCCGGGCCCTGCTCGGCGCACTCGACGGTGAGTCCGAGGCCGGCGTGTTGTCGTTGCTCGGCTTGGACGAGGAGCCCCTCATCGAGGAGCCGCTGGTCACGGCGGGACTCGCGCTGACCCTGCGATTGGTGCAGGCCCTGGCGGGGCTGGACATCGAGGTTCGGCTGTGGTGCGCCTCGCGGGGCGCGGTCTCGGTGGGGCGTTCGGACCGGCTCACCAGCCCGGTGCAGGCGGAGGTGTGGGGCCTCGGCCGGGTCGCGGCCCTGGAGCATCCCCGAATGTGGGGTGGACTGGTCGATCTGCCCGAGGTACTCGACGAGCGCGCCGTGGGGCGGCTGGCCGGTGTGCTGTCCGCCGGGGGCGCCGAGGACCAGGCGGCGGTGCGGGGCTCCGGAGTGTTCGTTCCGCGGTTGGTGCGTGTCGCGTCGTCGGGCGGTGGAGCCTGGCGGCCGAGCGGCTCGGTTCTGGTGACCGGCGGTACGGGGGCGTTGGGCGCGCATGTGGCCCGCTGGGTGGTGGCCGAGGGCGCGGAGCACGTCGTCCTCACCAGCCGTCGCGGCCTGGCGGCCGACGGTGCGCCCCAGCTGAAGGCGGAACTCGAGGCCATGGGTGCGCTGGTGACGGTGGTCGCGTGTGATGTCGCGGACCGCGAAGCGCTCACCGAGGTGCTGGCGGGCATCCCCGAGCGGTTCCCCCTGCGCGGGGTGGTGCACGCGGCCGGTGTGCTGGACGACGGTGTACTGGACGGTCTGCCCGTCGACCGGGTCGCCGGGGTGCTCGGTGTGAAGGTGCAGGGCGCCTGGCATCTGCACGAGCTGACGGCAGACCTGGATCTCGACGCGTTTGTGCTGTTCTCGTCGTTCGCCGGCGTCGTGGGTGGCGCCGGCCAAGGGGCTTACGCGGCGGCGAACGCCTACTTGGACGCGCTCGCGGCCCTGCGTCGTGGGGTCGGGCTGGCTGGTACGGCGGTCGCCTGGGGGCCATGGGCTGAGGCCGGTATGGCCGCGGAGGGCCGTGCCGAGGAACGGCTGCGGGGCGGCATGGTGTCCCCGATGGCCCCCTCCCTGGCTGTGGCGGCCCTGCGGTGGGCCGTCGGCCATGATGACGCATCACTCGTCGTCGCGGACGTCGACTGGGAGCGTCTGGCTCCGGGACTGGCCGGGGCCGGCGGCGGTGCTCTGCTCGGTGACATCCCCGAGGTGCGCAAGCACCTGACCACGGTCAACGGCGGTGCCACAACGGAGGCGGCCACATTCGCCGAGACGCTCGTCGGACTCTCGGCGGCCGAGCGGAACCAGGCCGTGCTGGACCTGGTACGAGGCCACGCGGCCGCCGTACTCGGCCACACCTCGGTGGAGGCGGTCGAGCCCGGCCGGGCCTTCCGCGACCTCGGGTTCGACTCCCTCACGGCGGTCGAACTGCGCAACCGGCTGGACCTCGCGACCGGCCTCCGCCTCCCGGCGACGCTGGTCTTCGACTACCCGACTGCCGCCGAACTGGCCGACCACCTGGACGCCGAGGCGTTCGGCACCGCCCAGCCGGCCCTCGACGCCATCGCGCCGAGCGCGGTGGCCGTGGACCACGACCCCATCGCGATCGTGGCGATGAGCTGCCACTTCCCCGGGGACGTCCACACGCCCGAGGACCTGTGGCGGCTGGTTGCCGAGGGCGGCGACGCCATCTCCGAGTTCCCCGCCGACCGCGGCTGGGACCTCGACGGGCTGTACGACCCCGACCCCGAGCGACTCGGCACGTCCTACGCGCGGGAAGGCGGCTTCCTCTACGGAGCCCCGGAGTTCGACGCCAGGTTCTTCGGGATCTCGCCGCGTGAGGCGCTCGCCATGGACCCGCAGCAGCGGCTGCTGCTGGAGACGTCGTGGGAGGCGTTCGAACGGGCCGGTATCGCTCCGGAGTCGCTGAAGGGCACCCGAGCGGGGGTGTTCGTCGGGACGAACGGCCAGGACTACACCGGGCTGTGGGTGGACGCGCAGGGCGACCTCGAAGGCCACTTGGGTACGGGGAGCGCGGCCAGCGTGGTATCGGGCCGCGTCTCCTACACCTTCGGTCTCGAGGGACCCGCGGTGACGGTGGACACCGCGTGTTCGTCGTCGCTGGTGGCGCTGCACATGGCCATGCAGGCACTGCGCCAGGGCGAGTGTGACCTCGCCCTCGCCGGCGGTGTGTCGGTGATGTCGACGCCGGGTGCGTTCGTGGAGTTCAGCCGTCAGCGTGGGCTTGCCCCCGACGGCCGGTGCAAGCCCTTCGCCGAAGCGGCGGACGGCACCGGCTGGTCCGAGGGCGTGGGCATGCTCCTCGTGGAGCGGCTCTCGGACGCGCGGAAGAACGGCCACCCTGTACTGGCCATTGTCCGGGGCTCGGCGATCAACCAGGACGGTGCGTCCAACGGTCTCACGGCGCCCAACGGCCCGTCGCAGCAGCGGGTGATCCGGCAGGCGCTGGCGAGTGCCCGTCTGTCGGCGGCCGACGTGGACGTCGTGGAGGCGC
This sequence comes from Streptomyces yongxingensis, assembly GCF_055597465.1. NCBI lineage: Bacteria > Bacillati > Actinomycetota > Actinomycetes > Kitasatosporales > Streptomycetaceae > Streptomyces > Streptomyces yongxingensis. Next base: position 1,165,353 of record NZ_CM145717.1, on the reverse strand, counting down.
ACGGTACGGGCACGACCCTGGGTGACCCGATCGAGGCGCAGGCCCTGCTGGCCACCTACGGCCAGGGGCGGCCCGAGGGGCAGCCGCTGTGGCTGGGTGCCATCAAGTCGAACATCGGACACACCCAGGCCGCCGCCGGTGTCGCCGGGGTCATCAAGATGGTGATGGCGATGCGTGAGGGCGTGTTGCCGGAGATCCTTCACCTGGACGAGCCCTCGCGGGAGGTGGACTGGTCGGCGGGTGCGGTGCGTCCGCTGACGGAGGCCACCGCGTGGCCGGAGACGGGGCGCCCGCGCCGGGCGGGCATCTCCTCGTTCGGGCTGAGCGGGACCAACGCCCACACCATCATCGAGCAGGCTCCGGCAGCCGAGGAGCCCGCTGCTTCGGAGGCCGTGGCCCCCGCCCCCGAGGCGGTCGAGTCGATGGCCGTGGTGCCGTGGCTGGTCTCGGCCAAGAGCCAGGAGGCACTGCGGGCACAGGCCGAGCGGCTTGCCGCGCATGTGGCGGCCCGGGGCGACCTCGGCGTGCTGGACGTGGGGTATTCGCTGGCGTCCCGGTCGGTGTTCGAGCACCGCGCCGTGGTGGTCGGCGAGGACCGGGAGACCCTTCTGCGTGGTCTTGAGTCCGTGGCCGGGCGCGGGATCGCCTCCGGCGTCGTCCAGGGGCAGGCGGTGCCGGGCGGTAAGACGGCGTACCTGTTCTCGGGGCAGGGTGCGCAGCGCCTGGGCATGGGCCGGGAGCTGTACGAGGCGTTCCCGGTGTTCGCCCGCGCTCTGGACGAGGTGTGCGCGTACCTGGACGTGCTGCTCGACCGGCCGCTGAAGGATGTGATGTTCGCGGTCGAGGGCAGTGCGGACGCCGAGTTGCTGGATCAGACGGCGTTCACCCAGCCGGCCCTGTTCGCGGTCGAGGTGGCGCTGTTCCGGTTGCTGGAGCACTGGGGTGTCACCCCGGACGTGCTCATCGGCCACTCGGTGGGCGAGATCGCCGCGGCCCACGTGGCGGGCGTGTTCTCGCTGGAGGACGCGTGCACGCTGATCGCGGCGCGTGGCCGTCTGATGCAGGCGCTGCCCGAGGGCGGCGCCATGGTGGCCATCCAGGCATCCGAGGAGGAGGTCGCCGCCTCACTCGCCGGTCGCGAGCACGAGATGAGCATCGCGGCGGTCAACGGTCCGTCGGCCGTGGTGATCGCGGGCCATACGCAGGCGGTCCAGGAGGTGGCGGACACATGGACGGCGAAGGGGACAAAGACTAGGCGTTTGCGGGTCTCGCATGCGTTTCACTCTTGCCTCATGGACAGTATGTTGGACGCGTTCGGCCACGTGGTCCGTGAGGTCTCTTTTGAACCGCCGACCATGGCGCTGGTGTCCAATGTCACCGGTGGGCTGGTATCGGAGGCGGAGACCTGTTCTCCGGATTATTGGGTTCGGCATGTGCGTGAGGCGGTGCGGTTCGCGGATGGGGTACGTTCGCTTAAGGCGTTGGGTGTGACCAGGTTCCTGGAAGTGGGTCCCGACGGTGTGCTCACCGCGATGGCTCAGGACTGCCTCGCGGAAAGCGCTGAAGACACTTCAGCGGCAATGCTGGTCCCCGCGCTGCGCAAGCAGCGCCCCGAAGCAGGGGCGTTGATGACGGCGCTGGCCGAATTGCATGCGCACGGTGCCGCGGTGAACTGGGAATCGGTATTCTCCGGGCGCGGGGCCGGCAAGGTGGAGTTGCCCACCTACGCGTTCCAGCGCGAGCGGTTCTGGCCGGAGGTTTCCATGGCCGGTGGCGGCCGGGATGCCGGTTCGACCGCCGCGGATTCGGTGGACGCGCGGTTCTGGGAAGCGGTCGAGCGCGAGGATCTCGAAGCGCTTGCCGAGGCCCTCGACGTCGATGGCAACGCACCGCTGAGCGCGGTGCTGCCCGCGCTGTCCGCGTATCACCGGAGCAACCGCGAGCAGTCCACGATTGACGGCTGGCGTTATCGGGTGTCCTGGAAGCCGGTTCCGGACGTGACCGGCGGGTCGTTGTCGGGGACGTGGCTGGTGGTGGTTCCGGCCTCCCGTGCCGGGGACGAGCTGGTGGCCAAGGTCGCCTCCGGGCTTGAGCGGCACGGCGCGGGTGTGGTGTCGCTGGTGGTGGATGAGCGGCACCTGGACGCCGGGGTGTTGGGGGAGCGGCTGCGTGAGGTGGTCGCCGATGCGCCCGCGCTCGGTGGTGTGTTGTCGCTGCTCGCTCTGGACGAGGAGCCCTGCCCGGAGTACCCCGCGCTGTCCGGCGGCTTCGCTTCCACGTTGACGTTGGCACAGGCGTTGGTGGAGGTGGGTGCCGAGGTGCCGCTGTGGTGTGGTTCGCGGGGCGCCGTGTCGGTGGGGCGTTCGGATCGACTCACTGGTGTGGCGCAGTCGCAGGTGTGGGGTCTGGGCCGGGTCGTGGGGCTGGAGCACTCGGCGGTGTGGGGTGGTCTGGTGGATCTGCCCGAGGTGCTGGACGAGCGTGCGGTGGGCCGGTTGGTCGGTGTGCTGTCCGCCGAGGGCGATGAGGACCAGGTCGCCGTGCGCGGTTCGGGGGTGTTCGTCCGGCGTCTGGTGCGGGCTGAAGCTGGGGTTGGTGAGGGTACGGAGCGGTCGTGGCGGGTCGGCGGTTCGGTGCTGGTGACCGGTGGTACCGGTGCGCTGGGTGCTCGGATCGCGCGGTGGGTGGTGGGTCAGGGTGCCGAGCACGTGGTGCTGACCAGCCGTCGTGGGCTTGACGCGCCGGGCGCGTCCGAGCTGTGCGAGGAGCTCGAAGCCCTGGGCGCGCGGGTGACCGTGGCGGCCTGCGATGTGGCCGACCGTGAGCAACTGGCCGCGGTGCTGGACGCCGTCCCGGAAGAGTTCCCGCTGAGGGCGGTCTTCCATGCGGCGGGTGTGGAGCAGGCCGCCGAGCTGGCGGGGATGAGCTTGGCGGACGCCGCCTCGGTGGTGTCGGGGAAGGCCGCCGGTGCCGGCCATCTGGACGCCTTGCTGGGCGATCGTGAGCTGGACGCGTTCGTGGTGTTCTCCTCGATCGCGGGTGTGTGGGGCAGTGGTGGCCAGGCCGCGTACGGTGCGGCCAATGCCTATCTGGACGCGTTGGTGGAGGACCGGCGTGCCCGGGGTCTTGCCGGTACCGCGGTGGCCTGGGGTCCCTGGGCCGAGGGTGGCATGGTGGGCGGAGACGAGGGCGAGCAGCTCGCTCGCCGCGGTCTGCTCACGATGGCGCCGGGTCTGGCGATCGCCGCGCTGCAGGGAGCGGTCGCGGGTGACGACGGTGTGGTGACGGTCGCCGATGTGGACTGGGAGCGATTCGCCCCCGCGTTCACCATCGGGCGGCCCAGCCCGCTCCTCGGCGAACTGCCCGAGGTCGTATCGGCCCTGGAGCAGGCCCGTGCCGCCGAGGAGGGCCACGCGGAGGGCGGATCAGGGCTGAGGGAACGGCTTCTCGCGCTGGCTCCGGGCGAGCGGGAGCGCGCCGTGCTCGACCTGGTACGCGGTCATGTGGCCGCGGTTCTCGGATTCTCCGGTACGGAGGGCGTGGAACCCGACCGCGCCTTCAAGGAATTGGGATTCGACTCGCTCACGGCGGTAGAATTCCGAAACCGGTTGAACGCGGACACGGGTCTGCGGCTGCCCACCACCCTGGTCTTCGACTATCCCAACGCAAGGGCTCTCGCGGAACACATACGAGCGGGCGTCCTCCCCGATGAAGGGACATCCGCCACTCCGCTGATCGCGGATCTGGAAAAACTCGAGGCATCACTCTCCACGGCTGAGCCGGACAACGCCGAGCGAATGGCCATCGCATCCCGACTCCAGGTGCTCCTTGCCAAACTGAATGGCGGCGAGGGCGGGGCGACAGACGCTGAGAGCATTACGCAGCGGCTTGACGACGCGTCGGACGACGATCTCTTCGATTTCATCGAAAATGAGCTCAGCTAAATGTGAACGCCGAGGTGCAGCTCTCTGGCCTCCTTTCATTCTTCAGTCTTCTTTGACTCGTAACAGGCAAGGTTTCCATGGTGAACGAAGATAGGCTTCGGGACTACCTCAAGCGGGTAACGGCAGATCTGCACCAAGCGCGCCAACGCCTGCGCGAGCTGGAGGCAGGAGAGCAGGAACCCATTGCCATCGTGGCGATGAGTTGCCGTTTCCCTGGCGGTGTGGGGAGCCCCGAGGATTTGTGGCGGCTGGTGGCCGGCGGTGGCGATGCCATCTCTGACTTCCCGTCCAACCGTGGGTGGGACGTGGACGGGATGTACGACCCCGATCCCGAGAGTTCGGGCACGTTCTACTCCCGTGAGGGTGGTTTTCTCCACGACGCGGCCGAGTTCGACGCGGGCTTCTTCGGGATCTCGCCGCGCGAGGCCCTTGCCATGGATCCGCAGCAGCGACTGCTGCTGGAAACCTCGTGGGAGGTCTTCGAACGGGCGGGCATCGCTCCGGGGTCGGTGAAGGGCCGTCGGGGCGGTGTCTTCGTGGGGGCCTCGACCTCGGGCTACGGGTCGGACGTCGACGAGTTCCCGGAGGATGTCGAAGGCCACTTGCTGACGGGCACGTCGACCTCCGTCGTATCAGGTCGTATCTCGTACACCTTCGGTCTTGAAGGACCCGCGGTCACGGTGGACACGGCGTGTTCATCGTCGCTGGTCGCGCTGCATCTGGCGGTCCAGGCGCTGCGGCAGGGCGAGTGCGACCTGGCGCTTGCCGGTGGTGCGACGGTGATGTCGACACCGGGTGCCTTTGTGGAGTTCAGCCGGCAGCGCGGTCTGGCCCCCGATGGCCGGTGCAAGCCGTACGCGGACGCGGCGGACGGCACGGGGTGGTCCGAGGGTGTGGGCATGCTGCTCGTGGAGCGGCTGTCGGACGCCCGGCGCAACGGCCACCAGGTGCTGGCGATCGTGCGTGGTTCGGCGGTCAACCAGGACGGTGCGTCCAACGGTCTCACGGCGCCGAACGGCCCCTCGCAGCAGCGGGTCATCCGCGATGCGCTGGCGAGCGCCCGACTGGCCCCGTCCGATGTGGACGTGGTGGAAGGACACGGGACCGGTACGTCCCTGGGCGACCCGATCGAGGCGCAGGCCCTGCTGGCCACGTACGGCCAGGACCGCCCGGAGGGCCGCCCGCTCTGGCTGGGCGCGCTCAAGTCCAACATCGGTCACACACAGGCCGCCGCCGGTGTCGCGGGTGTCATCAAGATGGTGATGGCGATGCGGCACGGGATGTTGCCGCAGACGCTGCATGTGGACGAGCCCTCGCGGCAGGTGGACTGGTCGGCGGGCGAGGTGCGGCTGCTGACCGAGGCCACCGCGTGGCCCGAGACCGATCAGCCGCGCCGGGCGGGCATCTCCGCGTTCGGTGTCAGCGGCACCAACGCGCACACCATCATCGAGCAGGCTCCGCCGGTTGACGAGAACGAAGACGAGGCCGAGACGAGCCCGGCGTCCGACGCCGACATCGGTGTGGCCACCTGGCTGCTGTCGGGTCGTGACGCGGACGCGCTGCGGGCCCAAGCGGCCCGGCTCAGGGCGTTCCTGCTGGAGCGGGCCGAATTGAGCCCGCTGGACATCGGCCATTCGCTGGTGGCGACGCGGTCGATGTTCGAGCACCGTGCCGTGGTGTCCGGTGCGAACCGTGCGGAACTCCTCGCCGGGCTCGAGGCCGTCGCCGCGGGCGAGGCCGCTCCCCATGTGCTCCAGGGCGTGGCCGGGTCGGCGGTCAAGACCGCGTTCCTCTTCTCCGGCCAGGGTGCGCAGCGCCTCGGGATGGGCCGGGAGCTGTACGACGCGTTCCCGGTGTTCGCCCAGGCGCTGGACGAGGTGTGTGCGCATCTGGATGTGGTGCTGGACCGTCCGCTGCGGGAGGTGGTGTTCGCGGCGGAGGGGAGCGCGGACGCCGAGCTCCTGGATCAGACGGCCTTCACCCAGCCCGCGCTGTTCGCGGTCGAGGTGGCGCTGTACCGGCTGGTGGAGCACTGGGGCGTCACCCCGGACGTGCTGATCGGCCACTCCATCGGCGAGATCGCCGCCGCCCATGTGGCCGGTGTGCTCTCCCTGGAGGACGCGTGCACCCTGGTCGCGGCGCGTGGCCGGCTGATGCAGGCGCTGCCCGAGGGCGGCGCCATGGTCGCGGTGCAGGCGTCGGAGGAGGAGATCGCGGGCTCGCTCGCCGGACGTGAGGCCGAGGTGAGCATCGCCGCGGTCAACGGCCCGACCGCCGTGGTCATCGCCGGTGACGAGGCCGCTGTACTGGAGATCGCCGGACAGTGGTCGGAGCAAGGGCGCAAGACGAGCCGGCTGCGGGTCAGCCACGCCTTCCACTCGCCGCGCATGGACGCGATGCTGGACGACTTCCGCCGTGTGGTGCGGGGGCTGTCCTTCCAGCCCCCCACCCTGGCGCTGGTCTCCAACGTCACGGGTGAGCCGGTCGGGGCCGACGAGGTGTGCTCGCCGGAGTACTGGGTGCGGCATGTGCGCGAGGCCGTGCGCTTCGCCGACGGCGTTCGCTCCCTCGCGGCCCAGGGCGTCACCGCGTACATCGAGGTGGGCCCCGATGGTGTGCTCTCGGCGATGGCGCGGGACTGCCTTGCGGGAGAGGCGGCTTCGGCCTCGGCCGTGGTGCCGGTCCTGCGCAAGGGGCGCCCTGACGCCCAGGCCCTGATGGCCGCGCTGACCGAGGCCCACGTCCACGGTGTGACGGTGGACTGGGAGCAGGTCTTCGCCGGGCGGGGTGCCCGCACGGTCGAGCTGCCGACGTACCCCTTCCAGCGGCAGCGCTACTGGCTCGAGGGCACGAGCGCGGTGTCCGGCGGTTCCGCCGCTGACAGCGTGGACGCCCGCTTCTGGGACGCGGTGGAGCGCGAGGACCTGGAGGCGCTGGCGGAGGCGCTGCACGTCGAGGGAAGCGGTTCGCTGGGCGAGCTGCTGCCCGCGCTGTCCTCGTACCGTCGTCAGCAGCGCGACCGGGCCACGGTCGACGGCTGGCGGTACCGGATTTCGTGGAAGCCGGTCTCGGAGTCCCCCGCGGCCACGCTCTCGGGGACATGGCTCCTGGTCGTCCCCGGCTGCGGCGACGACGACGCGTTCGTGGAGTCGGCGTCCGCCGCGCTCCAGCGGCACGGTGCCGAGGTCGTTCGTGTGGTGGCCGACGAGGCCGACCTCGCCCCCGGCGTGCTGGCCGCACGGCTGCGTGAGATCGCCACCGATCCGTCCGGGATCGGCGGTGTGCTGTCCCTGGTGGGCGTGGACGAGCGGCCCTGCACCGGGCACCCGGAGGTCTCCCGTGGCCTCGCCCTGACACTGATGCTGGTGCGGGCCCTGGCCGAGGCCGACATCCGCACCCGGCTGTGGTGCGGCACCCGGGGTGCCGTGTCGGTGGGCCGCTCCGACCAGCTCATCAGCGCCGTGCAGGCGGAAATCTGGGGCCTTGGCCGGGTGGCCGCGCTGGAGCACCCCCGCATCTGGGGCGGCCTCGTCGATCTGCCCGGGACGCTGGACGAGCGCGCCGCCGCGCGACTGGCCTGGGCGCTGTCCGCCGAAGGCGGCGAGGACCAGGTGGCGCTGCGCGGCTCCGGAGCGTACGCCCGGCGCCTGTCCCGCGTCACGGTGGGCAACGAGTCGGCGGAGCGCGCGTGGCGGCCCCGGGGCACGGTGCTCATCACCGGTGGCACCGGCGCCCTGGGCGCGCAGGTGGCGCGCTGGGCCGTGCGCGAGGGCGCCGAACACGTGGTGCTGACGAGCCGTCGCGGCCCGTCGGCCGAGGGGGTTCCCGAACTCACGGCGGAGCTCGAAGGGCTCGGCGCCGAGGTGACCGTGGCGGCCTGCGACGCCGCCGACCGCGATGCCCTCGCCGCCGTGCTGGCCGCCGTCCCCGAGCGGTATCCGCTGAGCGCCGTCGTGCACGCGGCGGGCATTCTGGACGACGGTGTGCTGGACGGCCTGACCGTCGACCGGCTCGCCGGGACGCTGGCCGCGAAGGTCGAGGGCGCGCGGCACCTGCACGAGCTGACCGCGGAGTTGTCGCTCGACGCGTTCGTGCTGTTCTCCTCGTTCGCCGGCGTCGTCGGCAGCGCGGGCCAGGCCGCCTACGCGGCGGCCAACGCCTACCTGGACGCGCTGGCGCAGCAGCGCCGGGCGCAGGGCCTTTCCGCCACCGCGGTCGCCTGGGGCCCGTGGGCCGACGGCGGCATGGCCGCGAGCGGCCGCGCCGGGGAGCGGCTCCGCGGAGGACCGCTGCCCCCCATGGCCCCCTCGCTGGCCGTGGACGCGCTGCGCTGGGCCGCGGGCCAGGACGAGCCCGCGCTGGTCGTGGCCGACATCGACTGGGCCGCCATGGCCTCCATGCTGAGCGCGGGCCCCAGCGCCCTCGTCGGCGACATCCCCGAGGCGCGCGAGCTCCTGACCGCCGCGGCCGGGACCACCGGCCGGGCAGCACCGGGCCACGACCTGCGGGACCAGCTGGCCGGACGGTCGGACGAGGAGCAGCGCCTCCTCCTGCTGGACCTCATCCGCACCCACGCGGCCTCGACACTCGGCCACTTCTCGGCGGAGTCCGTCGAGCCGGGCCGCGCCTTCCGGGACCTCGGATTCGACTCCCTCACCGCCATCGAGCTGCGCAACCGGCTCGACCTGGCCACCGGTCTGAGCCTGCCCGCGACCCTCGTCTTCGACTACCCGACCGCGGAGGTGCTCGCCGACCATCTGCGGCGGGAGCTGGGCGGGGTCCACGCCGCGGCGGTCACCTCGGCTGTGGCGCACCGTGCGCGGCCCGATGACGACGACCCCATCGCGATCGTGGCGATGAGCTGCCGCTTCCCCGGAGGCGTCGAGACCCCGCAGGACCTGTGGCGGCTCCTGGCCGAGGGCGGCGACGCCATCGCCGGGTTCCCCGGCGACCGTGGCTGGGACGTCGAGGGCATGTACCACCCGGACCCCGAGCACCCGGGCACGTTCTACGCCCGCGAGGGCGGTTTCCTCTACGGGGCGCCCCAGTTCGACCCCGGGTTCTTCGGGATCTCGCCGCGCGAGGCGGTGGCCATGGACCCGCAGCAGCGGCTGCTGCTGGAGACGTCGTGGGAGGCGTTCGAATACGCGGGCGTCAAACCGGCCTCGCTCCGTGGCACCAGGACCGGAGTGTTCGTCGGCACCAACGGCCAGGACTACTCCACGCTCATGCTCGACGCCCCCGAGGACTTCGGTGGCCATGTGGGCACGGGCAGCGCGGCCAGTGTGGTGTCCGGGCGCATTTCGTACACGTTCGGCCTCGAGGGGCCGGCGATGACGGTGGACACGGCGTGTTCGTCGTCGCTGGTGGCGCTGCACCTCGCGGTGCAGGCGCTGCGCCAGGGCGAGTGCGATCTGGCCCTGGCCGGCGGTGTGTCGGTGATGTCGACACCGGGTGCCTTCGTGGAGTTCAGCCGCCAGCGCGGTCTGGCGCCCGATGGCCGCTGCAAGCCGTTCGCCGAGGGTGCGGACGGCACGGGCTGGTCCGAAGGTGTCGGCATGCTGCTGGTGGAGCGGCTGTCGGACGCCCGGCGCAACGGCCACCAGGTGCTGGCGATCGTGCGGGGCTCCGCCGTGAACCAGGACGGTGCGTCCAACGGTCTGACGGCGCCCAACGGCCCGTCCCAGCAGCGGGTCATCCGGCAGGCGCTGGAGAGCGCGGGGTTGTCCGCGTCCGAGGTGGACGCGGTCGAGGCGCACGGTACGGGGACGACGCTGGGTGACCCCATCGAGGCGCAGGCGCTGCTCGCGACCTACGGCCAGGACCGCCCGGAGGGCCGCCCGCTGTGGCTGGGCGCCATCAAGTCCAACATCGGTCATACGCAGGCCGCCGCGGGCGTGGCCGGGGTCATCAAGATGGTGATGGCCATGCGCGCGGGCGTGCTGCCGAAGACGCTGCATGTGAACGAGCCGTCGCGGCAGGTGGACTGGTCGGCGGGTGAGGTGCGCCTGCTGACCGAGGCCACCACATGGCCCGAGACGGGACAGCCGCGCCGGGCGGGTATCTCCTCGTTCGGGCTGAGCGGAACCAACGCGCACACCATCATTGAGCAGGCTCCCGACCTGGCAGAAGCCGTGGCCCCGGAGACGACCGGGCCTGAGACGGTGTCGGCGGCCGTGGTGCCGTGGCTGGTTTCCGGGCAGAGCCGGGAGGCGCTGCGGGCGCAGGCCGAGCGGCTGTACGCGGATGTGGCGGCGCGCGAAGACATCGGCGTACTGGAGGTCGGACACACGCTGGCGGCCAGGACGGTGTTCGAGCACCGTGCCGTGCTGGTGGGTGAGGACCGGGAGACCCTGCTGCGCGGCCTGCGGGCCGTCGCGGAGGGCGGAATCGCCTCGGGAGCCGTCCAGGGACAGGCCGTGACGGGTGGCAAGTCGGCGTTCCTGTTCTCGGGCCAGGGTGCGCAGCGCCTGGGCATGGGACGGGAGCTGTACGACGCGTTCCCGGTGTTCGCCCGTGCGCTGGACGAGGTGTGCGCGCACCTCGATGTGGTGCTGGACCGTCCACTGCGGGAGGTGGTGTTCGCGGCGGAGGGGAGCGCGGACGCCGAGCTGCTGGATCAGACGGCGTTCACCCAGCCCGCGCTGTTCGCGGTCGAGGTGGCGCTGTACCGGCTCCTGGAGCACTGGGGCGTCATCCCGGACGTGCTGATCGGCCACTCCATCGGTGAGATCGCCGCCGCCCATGTGGCCGGGGTGTTCTCGCTGGAGGACGCCTGCACGTTGGTGGCCGCTCGTGGCCGTCTGATGCAGGCGCTGCCCGAGGGCGGCGCCATGGTCGCCGTCGAGGCTTCCGAGGAGGAGATCTCCGGCTCGCTCGCCGGTCGTGAGGCCGAGGTGAGCATCGCCGCCGTCAACGGCCCGACCGCGGTCGTCATCGCGGGCGATGAGGCCGTGGCGCTGGAGATCGCCGAACAGTGGGCGGAGCAGGGCCGTAAGACCCGCCGGCTGCGCGTCAGCCACGCCTTCCACTCCCCGCGCATGGACGCCATGCTGGACGACTTCCGTGACGTTGTCTCCGGCCTGTCCTTCCAGACACCGTCCATCGCCCTGATCTCGAACGTCACGGGCGAGGCGGCGGACGCGGACCAGGTGTGCTCGCCCGAGTACTGGGTGCGCCATGTGCGCGAGGCCGTGCGCTTCGCCGACGGCATGCGGGCACTCACCGCCCAGGGCGTCACCAGGTTCCTGGAGGTCGGCCCCGACGGTGTGCTGTCCGCGATGGCGCGCGACTGCCTGACGGAGGACCAGGCCGCGGCCTCGGCCGTGGTGCCGGTGCTGCGCAAGGACCGTCCCGAGGCCCAGGCGCTGACGATGGCGCTGGCCGAACTCCACGTCCACGGAGCCTCGGTGGAGTGGGAGTCCGTCGTCGCCGGGCGCGGTGCGCGCATGGTGGAGCTGCCGACGTACGCCTTCCAGCGCGAGCGGTACTGGCCCGAGGTGTCCCTCTCCCTGAACGGGTGGGACACGTCGGCCGCCGCGGACTCGGTGGACGCCCGGTTCTGGGAGGCGGTCGAGCGCGAGGATCTCGAGGCGCTCGCCGAGACGCTCGACGTCGACGGCGAGACGCCGCTGAGCGCGGTGCTGCCAGCGCTGTCCACGTACCACCGCAACCGGCGTGACCAGTCCACGATCGACAACTGGCGCTACCGTGTGGCGTGGAAGCCGGTCCCGGACGCGGCCGGCGGGTCGCTGTCGGGGACGTGGCTGGTGGTGGTCCCGGCGTCCCGTGCCGAGGACGAGCTGGTGGCGGACGTCGTCTCCGGGCTCGAACGGCACGGCGCCGATGTGGTGCCGCTGGTGGCCGATGAGCGGGACCTGGACGCCGAGGCGCTGGGGGAGCGGCTGCGTGGGGCGATCGCCGACGCGCCCGCAGTGGGTGGTGTGTTGTCGCTGCTCGCCCTGGACGAGGCGCCCTGCCCGGGACACCCCGCGCTCCCCAGCGGTCTGGCCCTGACGCTGACCCTGGTACGGGCCATGGCGGACGCGGGCATCGAGGCTTCGCTGTGGTGCGGTACGCGGGGCGCCGTGTCGGTGGGCCGCTCCGAAAGGCTCAGCCACCCGACGCAGGCGATGGTGTGGGCATTGGGCAGGGTGGCCGCGCTGGAGTTGCCGGCGCTGTGGGGCGGTCTGGTCGACCTGCCCGATTCCCTGGACGAGCGTGCGGTGGGCCGGTTGGTCGGTGTGCTGTCCACCGAGACCACCGAGGTCGCCGAAGACCAGGTGGCGGTGCGCGGTTCCGGGGTGTTCGCACGCCGCCTGACCCGTTCGGCCGCGCCCGCGGCCGACGGAACGACGTGGCGGGCGCGCGGCACGGTGCTGGTGACCGGTGGCACGGGTGCGCTGGGTGGCCGGGTGGCCCGCTGGCTGGTGCGCAACGGTGCCGAGCACCTGGTGCTGACCAGCCGTCGTGGGCTTGACGCGCCGGGCGCGTCCGAGCTGTGCGAGGAGCTCGAAGCCCTGGGCGCGCGGGTGACCGTGGCGGCCTGCGATGTGGCCGACCGTGAGCAACTGGCCGCCGTGCTGGACGCGGTGCCGGAGGAGCTTCCGCTGACGGCGGTCTTCCATGCGGCGGGTGTGGAGCAGGCCGCCGAGCTGGCGGGGATGAGCTTGGCGGACGCCGCCTCGGTGGTGTCGGGGAAGGCCGCCGGTGCCGGCCATCTGGACGCCTTGCTGGGCGACCGCGAACTCGACGCGTTCGTGGTGTTCTCCTCGATCGCGGGTGTGTGGGGCAGTGGTGGCCAGGCCGCGTACGGTGCGGCCAATGCCTATCTGGACGCGTTGGTGGAGGACCGGCGTGCCCGGGGTCTTGCCGGTACCGCGGTGGCCTGGGGTCCCTGGGCCGAGGGTGGCATGGTGGGCGGAGACGAGGGCGAGCAGCTCGCTCGCCGCGGTCTGCTCACGATGGCGCCGGGTCTGGCGATCGCCGCGCTGCAGGGAGCGGTCGCGGGTGACGACGGTGTGGTGACGGTCGCCGATGTGGACTGGGAGCGATTCGCCCCCGCGTTCACCATCGGGCGGCCCAGCCCGCTCCTCGGCGAACTGCCCGAGGTCCAGCGGGCGCTGGCGAACGCCGGAAGCGCCGAAGGCACCTCGGCCGGCTCGGCCCTGCGGGAGCGGTTGACGGGGCTGACCGAGGCCGAGATCGACCGAACCCTGCTCGACCTGGTGCGCGCCCACGCCGCCGCGGTCCTCGGCTTCGCGGGTGCGGAGGCGGTCGAGCCCGGCCGTGCGTTCAAGGAGCTGGGTTTCGACTCGCTCACGGCCGTGGAGTTCCGTAACCGGCTGAACGCGGAGACCGGGCTGGTGCTTCCGGCCACGCTGGTCTTCGACTACCCGAGTGCCACGGTGCTGGCCGACCATCTGCGTGCCGAGGTGCTGGGGACGCGGGGCGCGGTGGCCGCGCCGTCGGCGGCGGCGGACCCGGTCGATGACGACCCGATCGCCATCGTCGGGATGAGCTGCCGCTTCCCGGGCGGTGTGCGCAGCCCGGAGGAGCTGTGGAACCTCGTGGCGGCCGGTACGGACGCCATCACGGACTTCCCCTCCGACCGTGGATGGGATGTCGAGGGGATGTACGACCCCGACCCGGACCGCTCGGGCACGTTCTACGCCCGCGAGGGTGGGTTCCTGGACGGGGCGAGCGAGTTCGACGCGGCGTTCTTCGGGATCTCGCCGCGTGAGGCGCTCGCGATGGATCCGCAGCAGCGGTTGCTGCTGGAGACCTCGTGGGAGGCGTTCGAGCGGGCCGGTATCGACCCGGCGTCGGTGCGCGGCAGCCAGATCGGCGTCTACGTCGGAGCCGCGACCTCCGGCTATGGAGCGGGGCTGCAGGAGATTCCCGAGGGGCTGGAGGGGCAGCTGCTGACCGGCAGCGCCACCTCCGTCGTCTCGGGCCGCATCTCCTACACGCTGGGTCTTGAGGGGCCCGCGCTGACGGTGGACACGGCGTGCTCGTCGTCGCTGGTCGCCCTGCACCAGGCCGCGCAGGCGCTGCGTCAGGGCGAGTGCGACATGGCGCTCGCCGGTGGCGTCACCGTGATGACCAGCCCGGCCGCCTTCGTGGAGTTCAGCCGTCAGCGCGGGCTCGCCCCCGACGGCCGGTGCAAGCCGTTCGCGGACGCGGCCGATGGCACGGGCTGGTCCGAGGGTGTGGGCATGCTGCTCGTGGAGCGGCTGTCCGACGCCCGCCGCAACGGCCACCAGGTGCTGGCGATCGTGCGCGGCTCGGCGGTGAACCAGGACGGTGCCTCCAACGGTCTGACGGCCCCCAACGGCCCCTCGCAGCAGCGGGTCATCCGCCAGGCCCTCGCCAACGCCCGGCTGTCCGCCGCCGACGTCCAGGCGATCGAGGCACACGGCACCGGAACGACGCTGGGCGACCCGATCGAGGCTCAGGCCCTGCTGGCCACCTACGGCCAGGAGCGCCCGGAGAACCTTCCGCTGTGGCTGGGATCGATCAAGTCGAACATCGGCCACACGCAGGCCGCCGCCGGTGTCGCGGGCGTCATCAAGATGGTGATGGCCATGCGGCACGGGGTGCTGCCCCAGACCCTGCACGTGGACGAGCCGTCGCGCGAGGTGGACTGGTCGGCGGGCGAGGTGCGGCTGCTGACCGAGACCGCCGCATGGCCCGAGACCGGGCAGCCGCGCCGGGCCGGCATCTCCGCCTTCGGCGTGAGCGGCACCAACGCGCACACCATCATCGAACAGGCCCCGGTGTACGACGAGGCGGAGCCCGCCCCGGCGATCCCCGCCGACGATCACGGTATGGCCCCCTGGGTGCTCTCCGCCCGGAGCCCGGAAGCCCTGCGCGACCAGGCCGAGCGGCTGCGCGCGCACCTGTCCGAAGGGGCCGGGTCCGGCGTTCTGGACATCGCCGAATCGCTGGTCGCCACGCGATCGGTGTTCGAGCACCGCGCGGTGCTGCTGGGCACCGAACGCGAGACGTTGCTGCGCGGCCTGGAGGCCGTCGCCGCGGGCGACGACGCCCCCGGCATCGTCCGGGGGCAGGCGGCCAAGGGCGGAAAGACCGCGTTCATGTTCACCGGTCAGGGTGCGCAGCGCCTGGGCATGGGCCGGGAGCTGTACGAGGCGTTCCCGGTGTTCGCGCGGGCGCTGGACGAGGTGTTCGCGCGGCTTGACCTTCTGCTGGACCGTCCGCTGCGGGACGTGCTGTTCGCGGCGGAGGGCAGTGCGGATGCGGAGTCGCTGGATCAGACGGCGTTCACGCAGCCGGCGCTGTTCGCGGTCGAGGTGGCGTTGTTCCGGTTGCTGGAGCACTGGGGTGTGACCCCGGATGTGGTGATCGGTCACTCCATCGGTGAGATCGCGGCCGCGCATGTGGCGGGTGTGTTCTCGCTGGATGACGCGTGCGCGCTGGTGGCGGCTCGTGGCCGGTTGATGCAGGCGCTGCCCGAGGGCGGCGCGATGGTGGCCGTCGAGGCGTCGGAGGAGGAGATCGCTCCGTCGCTGGCCGGTCGTGAGGCCGAGGTGAGCATCGCCGCCGTCAACGGTCCGACCGCGGTCGTTATCGCGGGCGATGAGGCGGTGGCGCTGGAGATCGCCGGGCAGTGGGCGGAGCGGGGCCGCAAGACGCGCCGTCTGCGCGTCAGCCACGCCTTCCACTCCCCTCACATGGACGCGATGCTGGAGGACTTCCGCGCGGTCGCGGGAACGCTCGTCTACCACAGCCCGTCCATCGCGCTCATCTCCAATGTCACCGGTGAGCAGGCCGGAGCCGAAGCGGTGTGCTCGCCGGAGTACTGGGTGCGGCACGTACGGCAGACCGTCCGCTTCTTCAGCGGAGTACGGACCCTCGAAGCGCAGGGCGTCACCGCGTACATCGAGGTGGGCCCCGACGGCGTACTCTCCGCGATGGCCCAGGAGTGCCTGACCGAACCGGTCGACGACATCGTGGCCGAGGAGGCACCGGCCCCCCTGCTGGTTCCGGTGCTGCGCAAGGACCGCCCCGAGACGCAGGCGCTCGTGGCGGCCCTCGCCGAGGCGCACGTCCACGGCGAAACCGTCAACTGGCGGGCCTTCTTCGCCGGGCGCGGCGCCCGCCGCGTGGACCTGCCGACCTACGCGTTCCAGCACCAGCGCTACTGGCTGGAGTCCGGTGCCCCGGCGGGAGACGCCGCCGCCTTCGGCCTCGACCCCGCCGATCACCCGCTGCTGGGCGGAGCCGTCCCCCTCGCGGGCGTCGACGGCCTGGTGTTCACCGGAACCCTCTCGCTGCACACCCAGCCCTGGCTGGCGGACCACGTCCTGCGCGGCGAGGCGGTCCTGGCCAGCGCTGCCCTCGTCGAACTGGCCATTCGCGCCGGCGACGAGGTCGGCCTCGGCCTGGTGGAAGAGCTCGTCATCCAGGCGCCGCTGGTCCTTTCCCGAGGGGGCGGCGTCCAGATCCAGCTCGCCCTCGGCGAGGAGGACGAGTCCGGCACCCGTTCGCTGGAGGTGTACTCCCGAGCGGCCGAGCCGGAGGGCGAGGACGAGTGGATCTGCCACGCCAGCGGTGTGCTCGCCCCCGAGCCGGACGACACCGGGACCGCCGAAGGAGCGGCACGCTTCGACTCCGCCGCCTGGCCCCCGCCCGGCGCCGAGCGCGTCGATGTGGACGGCCTGTACGAGTCGCTCGCCGACGACGGCCTTGTCTACGGGCCTTCGTTCCGTGGCCTCCGAGCCGTCTGGCAGCGCGATGACGAGGTGTTCGCCGAGGTCAGCCTGGCTGAGGAGTCCGTTGTGGACGCCGAGCGGTTCGGGCTGCACCCCGCCCTTCTGGACGCGGCGCTGCAGCCGCTCGGCCTCGGAGTGCTGGACGGCGTGGGGCGCGGCCGCATCCTGTTCAGCGTGGCCGGGGTGTCGCTGTACGCCTCCGGTGCCTCCGCGCTGCGCGTCCGGCTCGTCCGTACCGGTCCGGAGACCCTCTCCCTGGACGCGGTCGACGGAGCCGGCGAAGCCGTGCTCTCCGCCGACGCGCTGACGCTACGTCAGGTCGCCACGGAGCAGCCGGAGATCCCGGCGCCGGACGCGGCCGAGACCGCCACCTCGGCCGAGGTGGCCACCGGCACCCCCGTCGAGGAGACCCCCGCCAAGCCCGCCCGTCGGCGCAAGACCGCACGGCGCACCGCCAAGCGGGGTGCCGGCTCGGACTCCGGGCCGCTCGCCGCACTGCGGGAGCGGCTGGCCGGACTCTCCCAGCCGGAGCAGGACCGGGTACTGCTCGATGTGATCCGCACGCATGTCGCGGCGGTGCTGGGACATTCCTCGGCCGACGCGGTCCAGGGATCGCAGGCGTTCAAGGACCTCGGATTCAGCTCGCTGACCGC
The DNA here is from genome assembly GCF_055597465.1 of Streptomyces yongxingensis. NCBI lineage: Bacteria > Bacillati > Actinomycetota > Actinomycetes > Kitasatosporales > Streptomycetaceae > Streptomyces > Streptomyces yongxingensis. The sequence goes on along the minus strand of NZ_CM145717.1, from coordinate 1,148,019 downwards.
CGTCGAGTTCCGTAACCGGGTGAGCAAGGCCACGGGCCTGCGTCTCCCGGCGACGGCCGTGTTCGACTACCCGACCCCCGCCGAACTGGCGAAGTTCGCCCGTGCCGAGGTGCTCGGCACGCGGACCGGAGCGCTGGAGCCGGTACCGGTCGCGGTGGCGGCCAACGACGATCCGATCGTGATCGTGGGGATGAGCTGCCGCTACCCCGGAGGGGTGGCCACTCCGGAGGACCTGTGGAACCTGGTCGCCGAAGGCCGGGACGGCATCTCCCCCTTCCCGACGGACCGCGGCTGGGACGTGGAGAACCTCTACGACCCGGACCCGGACGCGCCGGGCAAGTGCTACACGCAGGAAGGTGGCTTCCTGCACAACGCCAGCCAGTTCGACCCGGGGTTCTTCGGGATCTCGCCGCGTGAGGCGATATCGATGGACCCGCAGCACCGACTGCTGCTGGAGACCTCATGGGAGGCGCTGGAGCGGGCCGGTATCGACCCGGTCTCCACGAAGGGCAGCCAGACCGGCGTCTTCGCCGGTGTGACCTACCAGGACTACGGCGGTGTCCTCGCCGGATCCCAGGAGAGCGTCGAGGGCCTCGTCGGCACCGGTGTCTCGCCGAGCGTGCTCTCGGGCCGCATCTCCTACACCCTGGGCCTCGAAGGGCCCGCCATGACGGTGGACACCGCCTGCTCGTCGTCGCTGGTCGCCCTGCACCTCGCGTGGCAGGCGCTGCGCCAGGGCGAGTGCTCGCTGGCGCTGGCCGGTGGTGTGACCGTGATGTCCACCCCGATGTCGATGGTCGAGTTCAGCCGGCAGCGCGCGCTCGCCTCCGACGGCCGCAGCAAGCCGTTCTCGGCCGCGGCGGACGGCGCGAGCTGGGCCGAGGGCGTCGGCATGCTCGTCCTCGAGCGGCTGTCGGACGCCCGCCGCAACGGCCACCCCGTCCTCGCCGTGGTGCGGGGCAGCGCGGTGAACCAGGACGGCGCGTCCAACGGCCTGACGGCGCCCAACGGCCCCTCGCAGCAGCGGGTCATCCGGCAGGCGCTGGCGAACGCCCGCCTGTCGGGCGCCGAGGTCGACGCGGTGGAGGCGCACGGCACGGGTACCACCCTGGGTGACCCGATCGAGGCGCAGGCGCTGCTGGCCACCTACGGCCAGGACCGCCCCGAGGGCCAGCCGCTGTGGCTGGGTGCCATCAAGTCGAACATCGGTCACTCGCAGGCGGCGGCGGGCGTGGGCGGCGTCATCAAGATGGTGATGGCGATGCGTCACGGCGTGCTGCCGAAGACCCTGCACCTCGACGAGCCTTCACCGCACGTGGACTGGACGGAGGGTGACGTCGAGCTGCTGGCCGAGGCCAGGCCGTGGCCCGAGACCGGGCATCCGCGGCGTGCGGGTGTGTCGGCGTTCGGGATGAGCGGCACCAATGTGCACACCATCCTGGAGCAGGCTCCGGAGGTCGAGACCGCCGAGGCCGCTGAGACCGAGATCGTGGACGGTCCGGTGGCGTGGGTCGTGTCGGGCAAGAGCAACGACGCGGTGCTGGCCCAGGCCGAGCAGCTGCGGGAGTTCGTGGCCGAGCGCCCGGAGTTGCGTGCCGCCGATGTGGCGCTCTCGCTGGCGACGACCAGGTCCGCGTTCCAGTACCGGGCCGCGGTCACCGGGACCGGCCGAGAAGAACTCCTGCAGCGCCTGGAGGCGGTGGCCGAGGGTGCCAAGGCACCGGGCGTGGTCCGCGCGAGCGCCGTCGAGGCACCGGGCCGTTCGGTGTTCGTCTTCCCCGGTCAGGGGGCGCAGTGGGTGGGGATGGCGGTGGGCCTGCTCGAGAGCTCGCCGGTGTTCGCCGAGGCGATGGCCGAGTGTGAGACGGCTCTGTCGGCGTACGTGGACTGGTCGCTGAGCGAGGTGCTGCGCGGTGCCGAGGGTGCTCCTGGTTTCGATCGGGTGGATGTCGTTCAGCCGGTGTTGTTCGCGGTGATGGTGTCGCTGGCGAGGCTGTGGCGTTCGGTGGGTGTGGTGCCGGACGCGGTGATGGGGCACAGCCAGGGTGAGATCGCCGCGGCTTGTGTGGCCGGTGCGCTCTCGTTGCAGGATGCGGCGAAGGTGGTGACCCTGCGGTCGCAGGCGATCGCGGCGGGTCTTGCGGGCCGTGGTGGCATGGTGTCGGTCGGACTGCCGGTTGACCAGGTCAGGGACCGTATCGCCGCCTGGGACGGTGGAATATCCGTCGCCGCGGTCAACGGCCCCGGCTCGGTCGTGGTCTCCGGCGACCCGGGGGCGCTGGATGAGATGGTCGAGCGGCTGGAGGGCGAGGAGGTCCGAGTCCGCCGGGTTCCGGTGGACTACGCCTCGCACTCCGCACATGTGGAGGCGATCCACGAGGAGCTGCTGGAGGTCCTGGCGGGTATCGAGCCGCGCGCGTCGGAGGTGCCGTTCTACTCCACGGTGACCGGCGAGCTGGTGGACACCGCCGGTCTGGGCGCGGAGTACTGGTACCGGAACCTGCGGCAGACCGTCGAGCTGGAGGCCACCACCCGCACCCTGCTCGACAGTGGCCACGGCGTGTTCATCGAGGTGAGCCCGCACCCCGTGCTCACCCTGCCCGTTCAGCAGACCGTCGAGGCCGCTGAGGCCCAGGCGGTGGTCGTCGGCACGCTGCGCCGCGATGAAGGCGGTCTGGAGCGGTTCCTGACCTCGATCGCCGAGCTTCATGTCAACGGGGCCGACGTCGACTGGCGGAAGGTGTTCGCCGGGCAGGGCGGCCGTCAGGTCGATCTGCCGACCTACGCCTTCCAGCGGCAGCGGTACTGGCCGCAGCCGGCCGAGGACGGTGGGCTCGGCAACGGCCCCGTGTCCGAGGCCGACTCGGTGGATGCCCGGTTCTGGGAGGCCGTCGAGCGTGAGGACCTCGAAGGGCTGGCACAGACCCTGGATCTCGACGGCGAGGCGCCGCTGAGCGCGGTGCTGCCCGCCCTGTCGTCGTACCGGCGAGGCAGGCGTGACCGTTCGACGGTCGACAACTGGCGCTACCGGATCAACTGGAAGCCCCTCATCGACCAGTCGATGTCCGGCTCGGACCAGGAGCAGGGCGCCCCGATCACCGGTACGTGGATGGTCGTCGTCCCGCCGGTCGACACCGCCCGTGAACTGGCGGAGCGCATCGCGCGGGACGTGGAGCGCCACGGTGCCCGCATGGTGCGGGTCGACCTGGACGAGGCGGAGCCGGAGCGGTCGTCGCTGACCGAACTCCTGCGGGCCGCAGCCCCCCATACGCCCGCCACGGACGGATCCGAGCAGGAGGGGACGCTCGCGATCGACGGAGTGCTCTCCCTGCTCGCACTGGACGAGGAGGCGCTCGCCGAGCATCCGGGCATTCCGCGTGGCTTCGCCGGCACCGTGGCCCTGGTCCAGGCGCTCAGCGACATCGACATCGACGTGCCGCTGTGGCTCGCCACCACCGGAGCCGTGTCCGTGGGCCGCTCCGACCGGGTCGGCAGCGTCAAGCAGTCCCTGGTGTGGGGTCTGGGCCGGGTGGTCGGCCTGGAGTACGCACAGCGCTGGGGCGGTCTCGTGGACCTTCCCGAGTCGCCGGACGCGATCGACGAGCGGGCGCTCAACCGCCTGGTCGGCCTGATCGGGCGCTCCGGTGACGAGGACCAGGTCGCGGTGCGCGCCTCCGGGGTCTTCGGCCGAAGGCTCGTCCGCGCGCCGCTGGGGGACGCCCGGCCGGCCCGCGCCTGGCAGCCTCGCGGCAGCGTCCTGATCACCGGTGGTACCGGTGCCCTCGGTGGCCGCCTCGCCCGCTGGCTCGTCCGTGGCGGTGCCGAGCACCTGGTGCTGACCAGCCGCCGCGGTCTGGACGCTCCCGGCGCGGCCGAGCTGAGGGACGAGTTGACCGCTCTGGGTGCGCGGGTCACCGTCGTCGCCTGTGACGCCGCCGACCGTGGCGCGCTGCGGGAGCTCCTCGACGGGCTGCCCGCGGAGTACCCGCTGACCGCGGTGGTGCACGCGGCCGGTGTGCTGGACGACGGCCTCATCGACACCCTCACGGTCCCCAGGGCGCAGGGCGTCTTCCGGCCCAAGGTGGACGCCGTGGTGAACCTCCACGAGCTGACCCGGGACCTGGACCTGTCCGCCTTCATCCTCTTCTCTTCCTACGCCGGAACCGTCGGTGGTGCCGGTCAGGGCAGCTACGCCGCCGCGAACGCCTTCCTCGACGCCCTGGCGCAGCAGCGCCGGGCCCAGGGGCTGGCGGCCACCTCGGTGGCGTGGGGCGCCTGGGGCGGCGGTGGTCTGGTCGACGACGCCATCGCGGCCCAGCTGAAGCGGCGCGGTATGCCGGCGCTGGTGCCCGAACTCGCCGTCGACGCCCTGCAGCAGGCGCTCGACCACGACGAGGTCGACATCACCGTCGCCGACGTGGACTGGGAGCGCTACGCCCCCGGGTTCGCCTCGGCCCGGCCGCGTCCCCTGCTGAACGAGCTGCCGGAGGTGCGGGAGGCACTGGAGGCGGCGGAGGCCGAGCTCGGTGCGGCCCTCTCCGGGCTGGCCGAGCGCCTCGAAGGGCTGTCGGCCGCCGAACGCGAGGCGGAGGTGCTCGACCTCGTCAGGTCCCACGCCGCCGAGGTGATCGGATACCCGAGCGCCGACGCGGTGGAGCCGGACCGGGCCTTCAGGGACATCGGGTTCGACTCGCTGACCGCCGTGGAGCTGCGAAACGGCCTGAGCTCGGTGGCCGGTGTGAATCTGCCGGTCACGGTGGCCTTCGACTACCCGACGCCCACGGTGCTCGCCCGGTTCATCGTCGGTGAGGTGGTGGGCACCGCGCCCGCGCCGGCCGATGACCTGCCGGTGGTGACGGGCACGGTCGTGGACGACGACCCGATCGCGATCGTGTCGATGAGCTGCCGCTTCCCCGGCGGGGTGCGCACTCCGGAGGACCTGTGGCGGCTGGTCTCCGAGGGCAGCGACGTGATCAGCGCCTACCCGACCAACCGTGGCTGGGATCTGGATTACCTCTACGACCCGGACCCGGAGAACCAGGGCACCAGCTATGCGAGCGGCGGCGGCTTCGTCTACGACGCCGATGAGTTCGACCCGGCGTTCTTCGGGATCGCCCCGCGCGAGGCGCTGACCATCGACCCGCAGCAGCGGCTGCTGCTGGAGACCTCCTGGGAGGTGTTCGAGCGGGCGGGCATCGACCCCGCGTCGCTCAAGGGGAGCCGGACGGGTGTCTTCGCGGGAAGCAACGGCCAGGACTACATCGGCCTGCTGCTGACCGCCCCGGGCGGCCCCGACGGCTACCTCGGAACCGGCAACGCGGGCAGCGTCGTGTCGGGCCGTATCTCGTACACCTTCGGTCTCGAAGGACCGGCGGTCACGGTGGACACGGCGTGCTCCTCGTCGCTGGTGGCACTGCACATGGCCGTGCAGTCGCTGCGCCAGGGCGAGTGTTCCCTGGCGCTGGCCGGCGGTGTCACGATCATGTCCAGCCCGGGCTCGTTCGTGGACTTCAGCCGGCAGAAGGGGCTGTCGACGGACGGGCGGTGCAAGGCGTTCGCGGCATCGGCCGACGGCACGGGCTGGGCCGAGGGCGTCGGCGTGCTGCTGCTCGAGCGGCTGTCGGACGCGCGGCGCAACGGCCACCCGGTGATGGCGATCGTGCGCGGCTCCGCGATCAACCAGGACGGCGCGTCCAACGGCATCACGGCGCCCAACGGCCCGTCGCAGCAGCGGGTGATCCGCCAGGCGCTGGCCAGCGCCGACCTCGCCGCCCACCAGGTACAGGCGGTCGAGGCGCACGGCACCGGCACCAGGCTCGGTGACCCGATCGAGGCTCAGGCGCTGCTGGCCACCTACGGTCAGGGACGGCCGGAGGACCAGCCGCTGTGGCTGGGCTCCATCAAGTCGAACATCGGGCACACCCAGGCGGCCGCGGGCGTCGCAGGAATCATCAAGATGGTCATGGCCATGCGCGAGGGCGTGCTGCCGAAGACGCTCCACGTCGACGAGCCGACGCCGCATGTGGACTGGACGGCGGGCGAGGTCCGGCTGCTGACCGAGCCGACCGCATGGCCGGACAACGGCGAGCCGCGCCGGGCGGGCATCTCCTCGTTCGGCATCAGCGGCACCAACGCCCACACCATCATCGAGCAGGCCCCGGAGCCGGAGGAGCCGAAGGCGGTCGAGCGGGTCCGTACGGACGACGCCCCCTCGACCGGCTCGGAAGCACTTCCCTGGACGGTCACCGGCAAGGGCGCCGAGGCGCTGCGGGCCCAGGCCAGGAACCTGCGCGACTACGTGGCGGCCCACCCCGAACTCGACCTCGACGACGTGGGCTATTCGCTGGCGGCCACCCGGTCCGTCTTCGACCACCGCGCCGTGCTCCTGAGCGGTGACCGGGACGGGCTGCTGAGCGGTCTCGACGCCATCGCCTCCGGTGCCACGGCCCCCGGAGTCGTCCAGGGATCCGTGGGCACGGCCGGTAAGACGGCGTTCCTGTTCTCGGGGCAGGGCGCGCAGCGTCCGGGCATGGGACGGGAGCTGTACGACCGCTTCCCGGTGTTCGCCCGCGCTCTGGACGAGGTGTGCGCGTACCTCGATGTGCTGCTCGACCGGCCGCTGCAGGAGGTGATGTTCGCAGCCGAGGGCAGCGCGGACGCCGAGCTGCTGGATCAGACGGCGTTCACCCAGCCCGCGCTGTTCGCCATCGAGGTGGCGCTGTTCCGGCTGCTGGAGCGCTGGGGCGTCACCCCGGACGTGCTCATCGGCCACTCGGTGGGAGAGGTCGCCGCGGCCCATGTGGCCGGGGTGCTCTCGCTGGAGGACGCGTGCGCGCTCATCGCGGCGCGTGGCCGCCTGATGCAGGCGCTGCCGGAAGGTGGCGCGATGGTGGCGGTGCAGGCGTCGGAGGAGGAAATCGCCCTGTCGCTGGCCGGTCGTGAGGCCGAGGTGAGCATCGCCGCGGTCAACGGTCCGACGGCCGTGGTGATCGCGGGCGATGAGGCCGCTGCGCTGGAGATCGCCGAGGACTGGGCCGAGCAGGGCCGCAAGACCCGCCGCCTGCGGGTCAGCCACGCCTTCCACTCGCCCCGCATGGACGCGATGCTGGACGACTTCCGTGACGTCGTCTCCGGTCTGTCCTTCGAGGCACCGTCGATCTCGCTGGTCTCCAACCTCACGGGTGCGTCGGCGGGAGCGGCCGAGGTGTGCTCGCCGGATTACTGGGTGCGGCATGTGCGGGAGGCGGTGCGCTTCGCGGACGGGATACGGGCCCTGGAGAAGCTCGGGGTGACCTCGTTCCTGGAGGTGGGCCCCGATGGTGTGCTCACCGCGATGGCCCAGGACTGCCTGCCGGCCGACGAGGCCGGAGGCACTCTCACCCTCGTCCCCGCGCTGCGCAAGAACCGCCCCGAGACGCAGTCGCTGACGACGGCGCTGGCCGAACTCCACGTTCACGGCACCACCGTGAACTGGTCGACGGCGTTCGCCGGACGCGACGTGCGGCGGGTGGAACTGCCCACCTACGCCTTCCAGCGGCAGCGCTACTGGCCGAAGGCCGGCCCCATGACCGGGGACATCTCCTCCGTCGGGCTCAGCTCTCCCAACCACCCACTGCTGGGTGCCGGAGTCGAGCTCGCGGGCCGCGACGGATTCCTGTTCACCAGCAGGCTGTCGGTACAGAGCCAGCCGTGGCTGGCCGACCACGCGATCGCGGGCGCGGCCCTGTTCCCCGGGACCGGATTCCTCGAACTGGCCATCCGCGCCGCCGACCAGGTCGGCTGCGGCCGGGTCGAGGAGGTCACCCTGGCCACCCCGATGGTCCTGCCCGGACACGAACCGGTCCAGGTGCAGCTCTGGGTGGGTGACACGGACGAGACGGGCTACCGCTCGCTCAGCCTGTACTCCCGCCCGGCCGACGCGCCCTCGGACGAGCCGTGGACGCAGCACGCGGCCGGTGCGCTCGCCCCGGCCGGCCCCGAGCCGTCGTTCGACCTGAGCGCATGGCCCCCGGCGGATGCGGAAGCCCTGGACATCAGCGACTTCTACGAGCGCTTCGCCGCCACCGGCTTCGCCTATGGCCCGGTGTTCCAGGGCCTGCGGGCCGCCTGGCGCTCCGGCGACGACGTCTACGTCGAGGTCGGTCTCGATGAGGAGCACGCGTCGGACGCGGCCGACTTCGGCCTCCACCCCGCCCTGCTGGACGCCGCCGTCCAGGCGGTGACCTTCGTCGCCCTGGAGGACGTCGGGCTCTCCCGGCTCCCGTTCTCCTGGAGCGGGGTGTCGCTCCACGCCGGTGGCGCGTCCACCCTGCGGGTGCGGCTCACCCAGCTCGGTCCGGACTCCATCTCCCTCGCGGTGGCCGACGGAACCGGCCGCCCGGTGGCGTCGATCGAATCCCTCGTGTTGCGCCCGGTGTCGGTGGAACACATCGACTCGGCCAGGACGTCGGCGTTCCGCGACTCGCTGTTCACGCTGGACTGGACCCCCGTACCGGCCATCGCACCGGCCGAGGCGGCAACGGCGCGGTGGGCCGTGGTGGGCACCGACCACTACGGACTGGCCGCCGGCGCGGTCGCCGGAGCCGAGGTGACCGCCTACGCCGATCTCGACGCGCTGGGCGCCGCGATCGACGCGGGCGCCGCCGCCCCGGAGGCCGTGCTGGTGTCCTACGCACCGGGCCTCGACGACGAGGCGGCCCAGGGCAAGCCCAAGAGCAAGGCGAAGGGCAGGGCCAAGGGCAAGGGCAAGAGCAAGGCCAAGCGGGGCCTGGAGCCCGCGGGCGCCATCCACGCGGTGACGCACCACACGCTCGGCCTGATCCAGGGCTGGCTCGGCGACCGCCGGTTCGACTCCTCCCGACTGGTCTTCGTGACCTCGGGCGCCATGGCCCCCGAGGACCGCGATGAGACCCCGGACCTGATCCACGCACCCCTGTGGGGCATGGTGCGGTCCGCGCAGTCGGAGAACCCGAGCTGCTTCGTCCTGGTGGACCTCGACGAGGACGAGGCGTCCAAGGCGGCACTGCCCGCCGTGCTCGCCGGCGACGAGCCGCAGGCCGTGGTCCGCGAGGGCACGGTGCTCGGCCAGCGCATGGCCCGGGTCTCCTCGGGCACCGCGCTGCTGCCGCCCGCCGGAATACGGGAATGGCGCCTGGACATGCATGCCAAGGGAACCCTGGAGAACCTGGCGCTGCTGCCCTGCCCCGATGCCACCGAAGCCCTACGCGAGAACGAGATCAGGGTCGAGATGCGCGCGGCGGGTATGAACTTCCGCGACGTGCTCAACGCCCTGGGGATGTACCCCGGAGAGGCCGGGCCGCTCGGTGGCGAGGGCGCCGGTACCGTGACCGAGGTCGGCCCCGGAGTGACGGACCTGGCGCCCGGCGACCGGGTGATGGGCATCTTCAGCGGGTCGTTCGGCCCGGTCGCCATCACCGACCGGCGCGTCGTCGCCCGGGTCCCGGAGGACTGGACGTTCGAGCAGGCCGCCTCCACTCCCATCGTGTTCCTGACGGCCTACTACGCCATGGTGGACCTGGGAGCCCTCCAGGCCGGCCAGTCGGTGCTGGTGCACTCGGCGGCCGGTGGTGTGGGCATGGCCACGCTCCAGCTGGCGCGGCACCTCGGGGCCGAGGTCTTCGGCACGGCGAGCGAGGGCAAGTGGGACACCCTGCGGTCGCTGGGTCTGGACGACGAGCACATCGCGTCGTCGCGGACGCTGGACTTCGAAAAGCGCTTCCTCGATGTCACCGGCGGGCGCGGTATGGACGTGGTGCTCGACTCGCTGGCGCGGGAGTTCGTGGACGCGGGCCTGCGTCTGCTGCCGCGCGGCGGACGGTTCCTGGAGATGGGCAAGACCGACATCCGGATCCCGGACGAGGTGGCCGCCGAATACTCCGGAGTCTCCTACCGGGCGTTCGACCTCATGGAGGCGGGACCCGACCGCATCCATGAGATGTGGAGCGACCTGATCTCCCTGTTCGAGAGCGGGGCACTGCGGCCGCTGCCGGTGCGCACCTGGGATGTCCGCAGGGCACCCGACGCCTTCCGCTTCATCAGCCAGGCCCGGCACACCGGCAAGGTGGCGCTGACCATCCCGAGGACGCTGGATGGTCCGGGGACGGTGCTGATCACGGGTGGTACGGGTGGTCTGGGCGCGTTGCTGGCCCGTCATCTGGTGGTGGAGCACAAGGTTGAGCATCTGGTGCTGACGAGTCGTCGTGGCGTGGAGGCGCCGGGTGCGGCGGAGTTGGTGGCGGAGCTGGCCGGGTTGGGTGCCGAGGCGCGGGTGGTGGCGTGTGATGTCGCCGACCGGGCCGCGGTGGAGAAGCTGCTGGCGGGGATCGGGTCGGAGCATCCGCTGTCGGCCGTGGTGCATGCGGCGGGTGTGCTGGATGACGGTGTGGTGGAGTCGCTGACGCCGGAGCGGGTGGACAAGGTGCTGCGTCCGAAGGTGGACGCGGCGCTGCATCTGCACGAGCTGACGCGCGACCTGGACCTGTCCGCCTTCATCCTGTTCTCCTCCGTCTCCGGTACCTTCGGCGGCGCCGGCCAGGCCAACTACGCGGCGGGCAACGCGTTCATGGACGCCCTGGCCCAGCACCGCAGGGCCGAGGGGCTTCCCGCGGCCTCGCTCGTCTGGGGGCCGTGGACGCAGGACGGCGGCATGACCACCGAGCTGGCCGACGCCGACGTCAGCCGGATGACCCGGACCGGCATGGTCGCCCTCACCCCCGAGGCGGGACTCGCGCTGTTCGACGCGACCCGCGATCTCGACGGTGCCGTCCTGGTGCCCATGACGATGGACATGGCGTCGGTGGGCGAGCACGTACCCGCGCTGCTGCGGGGACTGGTGCGGGCACCCGCGCGCCGGACCGCGGAGGCGGGCGCCGCGAGCACCACGGCCGACCCGGCCGCCGAGCTCAAGCAGCACCTGGCCGGGAAGTCCGAGACGGAGCGCGAGCGGATCCTCGTGGACCTGGTGTGCGATCAGGTGGCCGTCGTCCTGGGCTACGCGTCGGGGCGGGCGATCGAGCCTGGACACGCGTTCAAGGACCTGGGCTTCGACTCCCTGTCGGCCGTCGAGCTGCGCAACCGGCTCAACGCGATCACCGGAACGCGGCTGCCGGCGACGCTGGTGTTCGACTACCCGACCCCGGCGTCGCTCGGACGATTCCTGCGGGAAGAGGTCACCCCCGCGGACGGGCCCGCGACCGAGCCCGTCTTCGGAGAACTCGACCGGCTGGAATCCACCCTGTCGGCGCTCGACTCCGACAGCGAGACGCAACGCCAGGTCATGGCGCGGCTCCAGGGCCTGGTGGCGAAGTGGTCCGCCGGCGGCACCGGGCAGATGTCCGGCGGCGCGCTGGAGCCGGACGACGACACGGACGACGACAGCGAGATCGAATCGGCGACCGCCGACGAGATCTTCAAACTCATCGACGACGAATTCGGAATGTCCTGACGTGGCGAGCTGGAACTCACAGAGTGTTTCAAGGGGCTGGGGATAGTGGCGGAAGACGAAAAACTCCTTGACTACCTCAAGAAGGTGACGGCAGACCTGCGTCAGGCTCGTCGGCGACTTCGACAGGTGGAGGAGCGGGACCGGGAGCCCATCGCCATCGTGGCGATGAGCTGCCGGTACCCGGGAGGTGTGAAGACTCCGGAGGAGCTGTGGCGGCTCGTCGCCGAGGGCGGTGACGCCATCACCGAGTTCCCGCCCGACCGGGGCTGGGACGTGGATGGCTTCTTCGACCCGGACTCGGACCGATCCGGCACGTTCTCCGTCCGTGAGGGCGGATTCCTGGACGCGCCCGGCGACTTCGACCCCGGCTTCTTCTCCATGAGCCCGCGGGAGGCGCTCGCCACCGACCCCCAGCAGCGGCTGCTGCTGGAGACCGCCTGGGAGGCGTTCGAGCGCGCCGGAATCGACCCGGCGTCGGTGCGGGGCAGTCAGGCCGGTGTGTTCGTCGGCGCCTCGCCCTCCGGCTACGGCGCCGGGGTGAGCGAGATGCCCGAAGGCGTGGAGGGGCTGCTGCTCGCGGGCAACGCCACCTCCGTGGTCTCCGGGCGGGTGGCCTACACCCTGGGTCTGGAAGGACCCGCCGTGACGGTGGACACCGCGTGCTCGTCGTCGCTGGTCGCCCTGCACTGGGCCTGCCAGGCGCTCCGTCAGGAGGAGTGCTCGCTGGCCCTGGCGGGTGGCGTCGCCGTCATGTTCACCCCGAGCATGTTCGTCGAGTTCAGCCGGCAGGGCGGGCTCGCCCCCGACGGACGGTGCAAGGCGTTCGGCGCGGGCGCCGACGGCACCGGCTGGGCGGAGGGCGTGGGCCTGCTCCTCCTGGAGCGGCTCTCCGACGCCCGGCGCAACGGCCACCCGGTGCTGGCCGTCGTCCGGGGCTCGGCGATCAACCAGGACGGCGCGTCCAACGGTCTGACGGCGCCCAATGGCCCCTCGCAGCGGCGGGTGATCCGCCAGGCGCTCAAGAACGCGGGCCTGACCCCCGCCGATGTGGACGCGGTGGAGGCACACGGCACGGGTACGTCGCTGGGCGACCCGATCGAGGCGCAGGCGCTGCTGGCCACCTACGGCAAGGAGCGGCCGGAGGACAAGCCGCTGTGGCTGGGCTCGCTGAAGTCCAACATCGGCCACTCCCAGGCCGCCGCCGGTGTCGGTGGGGTCATCAAGATGGTGATGGCCATGCGGAACGGCGTGCTGCCCAAGACGCTCCACGCGGATGAGCCGTCCACCCAGGTGGACTGGTCGGAAGGCGATATCCGGCTGCTCAACGAATCGACCCCGTGGCCCGAGACCGAGCAGCCCCGGCGGGCCGGTGTGTCTTCGTTCGGCATCAGCGGGACGAACGCGCACGCGATCCTGGAGCAGGCTCCGGAGGCCGAAGCGGTCGAGGAGCCTGTGGCCGAGGTGGCCGACGGTCCGGTGGCGTGGGTGGTGTCCGGCCGCAGCGCGGCCGGTCTGCGGGCGCAAGCGGGCAGGCTGCGGGAGTTCGTGGCCGAACGGCCGGAGCTGAGCGCCGCCGATGTGGCGTTCTCGCTGGTGGCGTCGCGATCGGTGTTCGAGCACCGTGGGGTGGTGACGGGGGCCGATCGTGAGGAGCTCCTGGAGCGGCTGGGCGCGTTGGCCGGGGACGAGATTGCCTCGGGTGTGACGCGCGGCGTGGCGGATGTTCGTGGCCGCTCGGTGTTCGTGTTCCCCGGTCAGGGGGCGCAGTGGATGGGCATGGCGGTGGACTTGCTGGAGTCCTCGCCGGTGTTCGCCGAGGCGATGGCCGAGTGCGAGACGGCGCTGTCGGCGTACGTGGACTGGTCGCTCACCGAGGTGCTGCGTGGCGCCGAGGGCGCTCCCGGCTTCGATCGGGTGGATGTGGTCCAGCCGGTGCTGTTCGCCGTTATGGTGTCGCTGGCGAAGCTGTGGCGTTCGGTGGGGGTGGAGCCCGATGCCGTGATGGGCCACAGCCAGGGCGAGATCGCCGCGGCCTGTGTCGCGGGCGCGCTCTCGCTGCGGGACGCCGCCAAGGTCGTCACCTTGCGCTCGCAGGCGATCGCCGCGGGCCTCGCGGGCCGTGGTGGCATGGTGTCCGTCGGCCTGCCGGCGGACCAGGCCAAGGAGCGTATCGCCGCCTGGGACGGCGCGATCTCGGTTGCCGCGGTCAACGGCCCGGGCTCGGTCGTGGTCTCCGGCGACCCGACGGCGCTGGACGAGATGGTCGCCCAGCTTGAGGGTGAGGAGATCCGCGTCCGCCGGGTCCCGGTGGACTACGCGTCCCACTCCGCGCACGTGGAGGCCATCCGCGAGGAGCTGCTGGAGGTCCTGGCGGACATCGAGCCGCGCGCGTCGGAGGTGCCGTTCTACTCCACGGTGACCGGCGAGCTGGTGGACACCGCCGGTCTGGACGCCGAGTACTGGTACCGCAACCTGCGCCGGACCGTCGAGCTGGAGGCCACCACCCGCGCCCTCCTCGGCACGGGACACGCCACATTCGTCGAGGTGAGCCCGCACCCGGTGCTCACCCTTCCCGTGCAGCAGACCGTGGAGGCCGCTGAGGCCCAGGCCGTGGTCGTGGGCACGCTGCGGCGCGACGAGGGCGGCCTGGAGCGGTTCCTGACCTCGGCCGCCGAGGTGTTCGCGCGTGGCACCAAGGTCGATTGGCTCACCACGCTGGAGGGCCGTGGCGGCCGCCAGGTGGAGCTGCCGACCTACGCCTTCCAGCGCGAGCGCTACTGGCTCGATGGATTCGGCCTGCCGCCCGGCGGAAGCGCGGCCGATGGCGCCGGTTCCGTCGATGCGCGGTTCTGGGAGGTGGTGGAGCGCCAGGATCTGGAGTCGCTCGCGGACGCGCTGGCGGTCGACAGCGAGGCGCCGCTGAGCGCGGTGCTGCCCGCCCTGTCCGCGTACCACCGCAATACCCGCGACCAGTCCACGATCGACGGCTGGCGCTACAAGGTGTCCTGGAAGCCGCTCTCCGACGCCCCCGACGGCTCGCTGTCGGGGACGTGGCTGGTGGTGGTGCCGGCGTCCCGTGCCGAGGACGAGCTGGTGTCGGGGGTTGTCGCCGGGCTCGAGCGGCATGGCGCGGATGTGGTCCAGGTCGCGGCGGACGAGGCGGACCTCGACGCCGACGTGCTGGCGGAACGGCTGCGCGAGGCGGCCGCCGAGGTGCCCGACCTGGGTGGTGTGCTGTCGCTGCTCGCCCTGGACGAGGAGCCCTGCCCGGGGTATCCGGCGCTGTCGGGCGGCTACGCGCTGAGCCTGATGCTGGTGCGGGCCATGGTTCAGGCCGAGATTCCGGCCCGGTTGTGGTGCGGTACGCGAGGCGCCGTGTCGGTGGGCCGTTCGGACCGGCTCACCAGCCCGGTGCAGGCGATGGTCTGGGCGCTGGGCCGGGTGGCCGGGCTGGAGCTGGCGCCGCTGTGGGGTGGTGTGGTCGATCTGCCCGAGACGCTGGATGAGCGCGGCGCGGAGCGGCTGGCCGGTGTGCTGTCCGTCGAGGGTGGCGAGGACCAGGTCGCGGTGCGTGGCTCGGGTGTTTTCGTACGCCGTCTGGTGCGGTCGGCGCCTGTCTCCGGTGAAGAGACGTCGTGGCGGGCGCGTGGCACGGTGCTGGTGACCGGTGGCACGGGTGGGCTCGGTGGCCAGGTGGCCCGCTGGCTGGTCCGCAGCGGTGCCGAGCATCTGGTGCTGACCAGCCGCCGCGGTCTCGAGGCCGAGGGCGCCGCCGAGTTGAAGGCGGAGCTGGAGGGCATGGGTGCCGAGGTGACGGTGGCCGCGTGTGACGCGGCGGACCGTGACGCGCTGGCCGCCGTCCTGGACGCCGTACCGGAGCACCGGCCGCTCACCGGGGTGGTGCACGCGGCAGGTGTCACGATCGCGGCTTCCCTGCTGGAGACGGAGCTCGCGGACGCGGCCAGGGTGGTGTCGGGCAAGGTGGCCGGCGCCGTCAACCTGGACGAGCTGCTCGGCGACCGTGAACTCGACGCGTTCGTGGTCTTCTCGTCCATCTCCGGTGTGTGGGGCGGCGGCAGCCAGGGCGTCTACGGCTCCGGAAACGCCTTCCTGGACGCGCTGGTGGAGCAGCGCCGGGCGCGGGGTCTCGCCGGCACCGCCGTCTCCTGGGGCCCGTGGGCCGAGGGTGGCATGGCGACCCGGGACGACGCGGGGGAGCAGCTGGCGCGGCGTGGCCTGCCCGCGATGGCACCCGAGCTGGCGATCGCCGCTCTGGAGCGCGCGGTGGCCGGTGACGACGGTCTGGTGACGGTCGTGGACGTGGACTGGGAGCGGTTCGCGCCCTCGTTCACCGCGGTCCGGCCCAGTCCGTTGCTGAGCGACCTCGACGAGGTCCGGGCACTGGAGACGAAGGGCGACGGTGGCGAGAGCGCCGAGGCCGCCGGGGCGCAGCTGCGCGAGCGGCTGCAGCCGCTGACCGAGGGCGAGCGGGACCGGGCGCTGCTCGATCTGGTGCGCAAGCACGCCGCCGCCGTGCTCGGCTACGCCTCCGCGGAGACTGTCGAGCCGAACCGGGCCTTCCGCGATCTGGGCTTCGACTCGCTGACCGCGGTCGACCTGCGCAACCGGCTGGCCGCGGAGACCGGTCTCGGCCTGCCCGCCACGCTGGTCTTCGACTACCCCAGCGCCAGTACGCTCGCGGCGTATCTGCGGACCGAGGTGCTGGGCACCTCGTCCCCGGCGATCGCCGCCGGGTCCGGGGCGCCCGCCGGTTCCGGCGCGGACGACGAACCCATCGCCATCGTCTCCATGAGCTGCCGCTTCCCCGGCGGGGTGCGCAGCCCGGAGGACCTGTGGCAGCTGGTCGAGAGCGGCGGTGACGCCATCTCCTCCTTCCCGTCCGACCGCGGCTGGGATCTGTCGGGCATGTATGACCCGGACCCGGACCGGCCGGGCACGTTCTACGCCCGTGAAGGCGGATTCCTCTACGACGCGGCCGAGTTCGACCCCGGCTTCTTCGGGATCTCGCCCCGTGAGGCGCTGGCGACCGACCCGCAGCAGCGGCTGCTGCTGGAGACCTCGTGGGAGGCGTTCGAGCGGGCGGGCATCAACCCCGCGTCGGTGCGGGGCAGCCAGGTCGGTGTGTTCGTCGGCTTTTCGGGCTCCGGTTACGGCGCCAATCTGGAGACGGTGCCCGAGGACGTCGAGGGCCATCTGCTGACCGGCAACGCGGGCAGTGTCGTCTCCGGCCGTCTCGCCTACACCTACGGCCTGGAGGGTCCGGCCGTCACGGTGGACACGGCCTGCTCGTCGTCGCTGGTGGCCCTGCATCTGGCTTGCCAGTCGCTGCGTCAGGGCGAGTGCTCCATGGCGCTGGTGGGCGGCGTGGCGGTGATGGCCACTCCGATGGCGTTCGTCGAGTTCAGCCGGCAGGGCGGGCTCGCCCCGGACGGACGGTGCAAGCCGTTCTCGGCCGCGGCGGACGGTACGGGCTGGAGCGAGGGCGCCGATGTGCTGCTCGTGGAGCGGCTGTCGGACGCTCGGCGCAATGGCCACCAGGTGCTGGGCATCGTGCGGGGCTCCGCCGTGAACCAGGACGGTGCGTCCAACGGTCTGACGGCGCCGAACGGCCCCTCGCAGCAGCGGGTGATCCGTCAGGCGCTGGCCAGCGCCGGGGTGTCCGCCGCCGAGGTGGACGCGGTCGAGGCGCACGGTACGGGTACGTCGCTGGGTGACCCGATCGAGGCGCAGGCGCTGCTGGCCACCTACGGCAAGGAGCGGCCGGAGGGGCAGCCGCTGCTGCTGGGCGCGCTGAAGTCGAACATCGGCCACACCCAGGCCGCGTCCGGACTCGCCGGTGTCATCAAGATGGTCATGGCGATGCGGCACGGCGTACTGCCGAAGACGCTGCACGTGGACGAGCCGTCGCCGCAGGTGGACTGGACGGCGGGCGAGGTGCGGCTGCTGACCGAGACCACCGCGTGGCCGGAGGCGGGCCGGCCGCGCCGGGCCGGTGTCTCCGCGTTCGGTGTCAGCGGCACCAATGCGCACACCATCATCGAGCAGGCACCCTCGGACACCGAAGAGGCGCGACCGGCCGAGGTGACGGCTCCCGACGAGCGTGGCGCGGCTCCCTGGACGCTCTCCGCCCGGAGCGCGGACGGGCTGCGCGCCCAGGCACGGCGGCTGCGGGCCCATCTGACCGCACGGCCCGAGCTGGGCCTGAAGGACGTGGGCTACTCCCTGGTGGCCACCCGGTCGGTGTTCGAACACCGTGCCGTGCTGACGGGCGCGGACCGTGCGGAGCTGCTGCGCGGGCTCGAGGCCGTCGCCAGCGGCGAGGAGGCTCCCGGAGTTGTGCGCTCGGTCGCCACTCCGACGGGAATCACCGCCTTCCTGTTCTCGGGCCAGGGTGCGCAGCGCCTGGGCATGGGCCAGGAGCTGTACGACACCTTCCCGGTGTTCGCCAAGGCGCTGGACGAGGTGTGCGCGCACCTCGATGTGCTGCTGGACCGTCCGCTGAAGGACGTGATGTTCGCGGCCGAGGACAGCGCCGACGCCGAGTTGCTCGACCAGACGGCGTTCACCCAGCCCGCGCTGTTCGCGGTGGAGGTGGCGCTGTTCCGGCTGCTGTCCGCGTGGGGCGTGGCGCCGGATGTGCTGATCGGTCACTCCATCGGTGAGATCGCGGCCGCGCATGTGGCGGGGGTGTTCTCGCTGGAGGACGCGTGCGCGCTGGTGGCGGCCCGTGGCCGTCTGATGCAGGGGCTGCCCGAGGGCGGCGCGATGGTGGCGGTGCAGGCGTCGGAGGAGGAGATCGCCGCGTCGCTGGCCGGTCGTGAGGCCGAGGTGAGCATCGCCGCCGTCAACAGCCCCGCCTCCGTGGTTATCGCCGGTGACGAGGCGGCGGTGCTGGAGATCGCCGGTCAGTGGGCGGAGCAAGGGCGTAAGACGCGTCGGCTGCGGGTCAGCCACGCCTTCCACTCGCCGCGCATGGACGCGATGCTGGACGACTTCCGCAAGGTCGTCGAGGGTCTGTCGTTCGCGCCGCCCTCGATCGCGCTGGTGTCCAATGTGACGGGCAAGTCGGCGGGTGCGGATGAGGTGTGCTCGCCGGAGTACTGGGTGCGCCACGTACGGGAGGCGGTGCGCTTCGCGGACGGGATGCGCTCCCTGGAGAACGCGGGGGTGACCAGGTTCTTCGAGGTGGGCCCGGACGGTGTGCTCTCGGCGATGGCGCGGGAGTGCCTGACGGCGGAGGAGGCTTCGGCTTCTGTCGTGGTGCCCGCGCTGCGCAAGGACCGCCCGGAGGCCCAGGCGTTGACGACGGCCCTGGCTGAACTCCATGTCCACGGCGTCACCGTGGACTGGGAGGCCCTGTTCGCCGGTGAGGACGTCCGGCGGGTCGAGCTGCCGACGTACGCGTTCCAGCGGCAGCGCTACTGGCTGGACGCCCCCGAGGGCGACGCCTCCGCCGCCCCCGCAGCCGCGGACGAAGGTGACGCCCGGTTCTGGGACGCGGTCGAGCGTGAGGACCTCGAGGCGCTGACCACCGCGCTGCAGGTGGACGGGAACGCCTCACTCACCGAGGTGCTCCCCGCCCTGTCGTCCTACCGCAAGGGCCACCGTGAGCGCTCGACGGTGGACGGCTGGCGCTACCAGATCGCGTGGACCCCGGTGTCCGAGCTCGCGGAGCGGGCGCTGACCGGGACCTGGATGGTCATGGTTCCCCAGTCGTACGCCGACCACGAGCTGGTCACCTCCGCGGTGACCATGCTGGAGCGGCAGGGCGCTGAGGCGGCGCGGATCGTGCTCGACGGCGCGGCTGACATCGACCGCGCGGCGGTCGCCGAGATGCTGCGCACGGCGGCCGAGGGCGCGCCGGACGGGGCCGTCGGCGGGGTGCTCTCCTTGCTGGCCCTGGACGAGGACCCCTGCGCCGGGCACACGGTGGTGCCGCGAGGGCTCGCGCTGAACCTCGTCGCGCTGCAGGCACTGGTGGACGCCGGTGTCGAGGCCCCGCTGTGGGTGGCGACGCGAGGTGCCGTGTCGGTGACCGGATCCGACACCCTGCGCAGCGCCGCCCAGGCGCAGATGTGGGGCCTCGGCCGGGTCGCCGGTCTGGAACACCCCCGGCTCTGGGGCGGTCTGGTCGACCTTCCGGAGACGCTCGACGAGCGGGCCGCGGCCCGGCTGTCCGGTGTGCTGGGCGGCGGCGCGGGCGAGTTCGAGGACCAGGTGGCGGTGCGCACGTCCGGCGTGTTCACCCGGCGCCTGGTGCGGGCCACCGCGCCGCAGACCACGGCCCGGCCGTGGACCGCGCGGGGCTCGGTGCTGGTCACCGGCGGCACCGGGGGAGTGGGCAGGCAGGTGGCCCGGTGGCTGGCGCACGCCGGCGCCGAGCACCTGGTGCTGACCAGCCGCCGTGGCCCGGAAGCCGACGGGGTGGCCGAACTGCGCGACGAGCTCACCGCGTTGGGCGCGGACGTGACCATCGCGGCATGTGACGCCGCCGACCGGGAGGCCCTGGCCGCCGTACTGGCCGCCATCCCGGACCGGTATCCGCTGAGCGCCGTCGTGCACGCCGCGGGCGTCCTGGACGACGGTGTGCTGGACGCGATGTCGGTCGAGCGGGTCGCGGGCGTGCTGCGTCCCAAGGTGGACGGGGCCCGCAACCTGCACGAGCTCACCGAGGGCCTCGACCTCTCCGCGTTCGTGCTGTTCTCCTCGCTCGCCGGAGCCATCGGCGGCGCCGGGCAGGGCAGTTACGCGGCGGCCAACGCCTACCTCGACGCCCTGGCACAGCAGCGCCGGGCCCAGGGCCTGGCGGCCACCTCGGTGGCCTGGGGCCCGTGGGCCGAGGGCGGCATGGCGGTCGACGGGGCGCTGGAGGACCGGCTGCGGCGCGGCGGTATGGCCGCGATGACCCCGGAGCTGGCGGTCAAGGCCCTCCAGCAGGCCCTCGACCTCCAGGAGACCCACCTGGCCGTCGCCGACCTCGACTGGGAGCGATTCGCCCCCTCCTACACCGCCGTACGGGCCACCCGGCTGCTGGACGAGGTGCCCGAGGCGCGGCGGATCCTGGAGGCCGCGCCCGGCGGCGGGACCGCCGCGCAGTTCGAGACCGGTGGTTCGGAGCTGCGCGAGCGGCTCGCCGGAATGTCCGAGGCGGAGCAGGAACGAGCGCTGCTCGAGTTGGTCACCACCCAGGTGGCGATGGTGCTGGGCTTCCCGTCGGTGGAGTCGGTCGAGTCCCAGCGGGCCTTCCGCGAACTCGGCTTCGACTCGCTGACCGCCGTCGAACTGCGCAACCGGCTTGATGCGGCGACGGGCCTGCGCCTGCCCGCGACGATCGTCTTCGACCACCCGACGCCCGTGGCGCTGGCCCGCCGACTGCGTACCGACGTCGTGCGGGACGGGGTCTCGGCGGCCGCACCGATCCTCGGCGAGCTGGACCGGATCGAAGCGGCGATGGCCACGATCTCCGCCGACGACGTGGACCGGCCGAGGATCACGACGCGCTTGCAGACGCTGCTTCTGAAGTGGGGAGAAGCGGAACAGGATTCGGGCAACGCTGGCAAGAAGACGGTCGCGAACACGATTCAGTCGGCGACATCCGATGAGATCTTCGACTTCATTGACAAGGAGCTTGGGATTTCCTGAGCTGAGTTTCCTGACGGAGCCTCGGTCAATCCCGAGGGGTCGCTCCTTACTACTTACTGGGTGATATTCACAATGAACGAAGAAAAGCTTCTCGACTATCTCAAGCGGGTGACCGCGGACCTCCAGCAGACTCGCCAGCGCCTTCTCGAGGCCGAGTCAGCCGACCAGGAACCGATCGCGATCGTCGCCATGAGCTGCCGGTTCCCTGGAGGCGTGAGCTCCCCCGAAGATCTGTGGCGCATGGTGGCGGACGGTACCGACGCGATCTCGGAGTTCCCCACGGACCGGGGCTGGGATATCGATGCCCTCTACCACGAGGACCCGGACCGCCCCGGCACCAGCTACACGACCGCAGGCGGATTCCTGGAGAAGGCCGACCAGTTCGATCCGGCGTTCTTCGGAATCTCGCCGCGTGAGGCGCTGTCGATGGACCCGCAGCAGCGATTGCTGTTGGAGACGTCGTGGGAGGCGGTCGAGCGGGCGGGTATCGACCCGATGTCCCTGCGTGGCAGCAGGACCGGCGTCTTCGTCGGGACCAATGGCCAGGACTACTCCATGCTCATGCTCGGTGCCTCCGAGAGTCTCGACGACGTCGAGGGCCACTCGGGCACCGGTAACGCGGCGAGCATCGTATCCGGCCGTATCTCCTACACCATGGGTCTTGAGGGACCCGCGCTTTCCGTGGACACCGCGTGCTCGTCCTCCCTGGTGGCCCTGCATCTGGCCGTTCAGGCACTGCGTCAGCGCGAATGCACACTCGCGCTGGCCGGTGGCGTCACGGTGATGTCCACTCCGTCGGCGTTCGTGCAGTTCAGCAGGCAGCGCGGCCTGGCGGCCGACGGCCGGTGCAAGCCGTTCGGGGCCGCGGCCGACGGCACCGGCTGGGGCGAGGGCGTCGGCATGCTGCTCGTGGAGCGGCTGTCCGACGCCCAGCGCAACGGCCACGAGGTGCTGGCCATCGTCCGGGGTTCGGCGATCAACCAGGACGGCGCGTCCAACGGTCTGACGGCTCCCAACGGCATCTCGCAGCAGCGGGTCATCCGGCAGGCACTGACCAGCGCCCGGCTGTCGGCCGCCGAGGTGGACGCGGTGGAGGCGCACGGGACGGGCACCACATTGGGTGACCCGATCGAGGCGCAGGCGCTGATGGCCACTTACGGGCAGGACCGGCCCGCGGATCAGCCGCTGTGGCTGGGCGGCATCAAGTCGAACATCGGGCACACCCAGGCCGCCGCCGGTGTCGCCGGGGTCATCAAGATGGTGATGGCCATGCGCGAGGGTGTGCTGCCCAAGACGCTCCACGCGGAGGAGCCCTCGCCGCACATCGACTGGACCGGCGGCGCCGTGTCCCTGCTGCACGAGTCGACCCCATGGCCGGACCGGGACCACCCGCGTCGCGCCGCCGTGTCCTCGTTCGGCATGAGCGGCACCAACGCGCACACCATCCTCGAGCAGGCCCCGGAGTCCGAGGCGGCCGAGGCCGCCGAGGCCGAGGTCACTGACGGTCCGGTGGCGTGGGTCGTGTCGGGCCGCGGCGCCGAGGCGCTGCGGGCACAGGCCGGACGGCTGCGGGAGTTCCTCACGGAGCGCCCGGAGTTGAGCGTGGCGGACGTGGCGCTCTCGCTGGCCACGACCAGGTCCGCCTTCGAGCACCGGGCCGTGGTGACCGGGGCCGACCGTGAGGAACTCCTCCAGCGGCTGGAGGCGGTCGCCGAGGACGCCACCACGTCGAACGGAGTGGTGCGGGGGAGGACCGGAGACGCCGGCCGCTCGGTGTTCGTGTTCCCCGGTCAGGGGGCGCAGTGGGTGGGGATGGCGGTGGGCCTGCTCGAGGGCTCGCCGGTGTTCGCCGAGGCGATGGCCGAGTGTGAGACGGCTCTGTCGGCGTACGTGGACTGGTCGCTGAGCGAGGTACTGCGCGGTGCCGAGGGTGCTCCTGGTTTCGACCGGGTGGATGTCGTTCAGCCGGTGTTGTTCGCGGTGATGGTGTCGCTGGCGAGGCTGTGGCGTTCGGTGGGTGTGGTGCCGGACGCGGTGATGGGGCACAGCCAGGGTGAGATCGCCGCGGCCTGTGTGGCGGGTGCGCTCTCGCTGGAGGACGCGGCGAAGGTGGTGACCTTGCGCTCGCAGGCGATCGCGGCGGGTCTTGCGGGCCGTGGTGGCATGGTGTCGGTCGGGCTGCCGGTCGAGCAGGTCAAGGAGCGTATCGCCGCGTGGGACGGTGCGATTTCGGTCGCGGCGGTCAACAGCCCCGGTTCGGTCGTGGTGTCCGGTGATCCGGGGGCGCTGGATGAGATGGTGGCCCAGCTGGAGGGTGAGGAGATCCGTGTTCGCCGGGTTCCGGTGGACTACGCCTCGCACTCCGCGCACGTGGAGGCGATTCACGAGGAGCTGCTGGAGGTTCTGGCGGATCTGGAGCCGCGTTCCTCGGATGTGCCGTTCTACTCGACGGTCTCCGGTGAGCTGGTGGACACCGCCGGTCTGGGCGCGGAGTACTGGTACCGGAATCTGCGGCAGACCGTCGAGCTGGAGGCCACCACCCGAAAGCTGCTGGATGACGGCCACACCGTGTTCATCGAGGCCAGCCCGCACCCGGTGCTCACCCTGCCTGTGCAGCAGACCGTCGAGGCCGCTGAGGCCCAGGCGGTGGTCGTGGGCACGCTGCGGCGGGATGAGGGCGGCCTGGAGCGGTTCCTGACCTCCGCCGCCGAGGTGTTCGTGCGGGGCGTCGCAGTGGATTGGGCCGCCCTGCTGGAGGGCCGTGGCGCCCGCCGGGTGGAGCTGCCGACCTACGCCTTCCGGCGTCAGCGGTACTGGCTGGATGTGTCGGCCGCGGAGATGTCGGCCACCGTCGACGCTCTGGGCGCGGACGCGGTGGACGCCCGCTTCTGGGAGGCGGTCGAGCGCGAGGACCTGGAGGCGCTGGTCCGCACGCTGGAGGTGGAGGACGAGGAGCAGCAGTCGTCGCTGACGGCGCTGCTTCCGGCGCTGTCGTCCTGGCGCCGTCAGCGGCGTGAGCGGAACACGGTCGACAGCTGGCGTTACAAAGTGGTCTGGAAGCCCCTGCCGTCCGCCACCGACGCGGTCCTCTCGGGCACCTGGCTCGTCGTCCTTCCCGCGTCGCACGCCGATGACGCGCTCGTGTCCGCCACGGTGAACGGGCTGGCGACGAGCGGTGCCGACATCGTCCGGGTGATGCTGGACGGATCGGGCGACGACCGCGGCACCGTGGCGGAACGGGTGCAGGCGGCGCTCGGCGAGGCCGGTGTGGAGCCCTCGGCTGTGACGGGCGTGTTCTCGCTGCTCGGGCTGGATGAGTCGGGGCATACGACGTTCGGTGTGGTGCCCGCCGGGCTGGCGGCCATGGTCGGGCTGGTCCAGGCGCTGGGTGACACGGGGGTGGTGGCACCGCTGTGGTGCGGCACCCGGGGCGCGGTGTCGGTGGGGCGTTCCGACCGGCTGGTGAGCCCCGTGCAGTCCATGGTGTGGGGCCTGGGGCGGATCGTGGGCGCGGAGTATCCCCAGCGCTGGGGTGGTGCCGTCGATCTGCCCGAGACCATGGACGGCCGTGCGGTGGCCCGTCTGGCCGGAGTGCTGGCGGGCGAGGAGGGCGAGGACCAGGTCGCGGTGCGCGGCTCCGGTGTGTTCGCCAAGCGCATGGTGCGGGCCACGGCGGCTGAGGACGCGGAGGGCCGCGGGTCCTGGCAGAGCCGGGGTTCGGTGCTGGTGACCGGTGGTACGGGTGCGCTGGGCGGCCATGTCGCCCGGTGGCTGGCGCGTACCGGTGCCGAGCATCTGGTGCTGACCAGCCGTCGTGGGATGGAGGCCGAGGGTGCCGCCGAGCTGAAGGCGGAGCTGGAGGAGCTCGGTGCCCGGGTGACGGTGGCGGCGTGCGACGCGGCGGACCGTGAGGCGCTGGCCGCGGTGCTGGACGCGATTCCGCGGGAGTTCCCGCTGACCGCCGTGGTGCATACGGCCGGTGTGCTGGACGACGGTGTGGTGGACGCCCTCACGGTGGGGCGGGCGGCCGGGGTGCTGCGCCCGAAGGTGGACGCCACGCGGAACCTCCATGAGCTGACCGCCGGGATGGACCTGTCCGCCTTCGTGCTGTTCTCCTCCGGGGCGGGCACATTGGGCGGTCCGGGCCAGGGCAGCTACGCGGCGGGTAACGCCTACCTCGACGCGCTGGCGCTGCAGCGGCGCGCGGACGGACTACCGGCCACGTCCATCGCCTGGGGCGCCTGGGCCGGAGGCGGCCTCGGATCCGGCGAGGTCGGCGAGCGGATGGACCGTTCCGGCATGGTCGGAATGGTGCCCGAGCTGGCGATCTCCGGCATGCAGCAGGCCCTTGAACTGGACGAGACCTTCGTCGTCATCGCCGAGATCGACTGGGATCGCTTCCGGCCGGAGTTCGTCGGTTCACGTCCGAGCGCGCTGTTCCGTGAGCTGCCCGAGCTGAACCGCCCCGCTGCCGCCACTGGCCCGGACACCGGCGACGGCGACGACGCCATGTCCGTGCTGCGCCGGGAGATGGCGAAGCTGTCCCCCGCCGAGCAGCCCCAGCTCCTCCTGGAGCTGGTGCGCAACCAGGCCGCCGACGTCCTCGGCTACGACAGCGCGGACGCCGTGGAGGCCGACCGTGCCTTCCGCGACCTCGGCTTCGACTCGCTGACCGCCGTCGAGCTGCGCAACCGCCTCGGCGTGGTCACCGGCCTCCGGCTGCCGGTCACCTGTGTCTTCGACTACCCGAACGCCACGGTTCTGGCCCGGTACCTGTACACCGAGATGTTCGGTGATCAGCCGGTCACCGCGGGGGCCACCGCCGCACCTCAGCGGCCGGAGGGGGCCGAGAACCCCACGGCCACCGATGAACCGATCGCCATCATCGGCATGAGCTGCCGGTTCCCCGGCGGGGTGCGCAGCCCCGAGGAACTGTGGGATCTGCTGATGGCCGAGGGAGACGTGATCTCCGGGTTCCCCGAGGACCGTGGCTGGGACATCGACGGTCTCTACGACCCGGACCCCGGGAAGTCCGGTACCAGCTACGTCCAGGCGGGCGGCTTCCTCGACGAGGTGGGCCACTTCGACCCGACGTTCTTCGGGATCTCGCCCCGTGAGGCGCTGGCGATCGACCCCCAGCAGCGGCTGCTGCTGGAGACCTCCTGGGAGGCGTTCGAGCGCGCCGGCATCGACCCCGTGGCGCTGCGCGGAAGCCGGACCGGAGTCTTCGTCGGCTCCAACTACCACGACTACGGTTCGCGCATCGTGCGCGATGCCGAAGAAGTGGAGGGGTATCTCGGACTCGGCAGCGCCCCCAGCGTCTCCTCCGGCCGCATCTCCTACACCTTCGGCTTCGAGGGGCCGGCCGTGACGGTGGACACCGCGTGTTCGTCGTCGCTGGTCGCCCTGCACCTGGCCTGCCAGTCGCTGCGGCAGGGCGAGTCCTCCGTGGCGCTGGCCGGCGGTGTGACGATCATGGCCACGCCCGGCACGTTCGTCGAGTTCAGCGCCCAGCGCGTGCTGTCCTTCGACGGGCGGTGCAAGGCGTTCGCCGCATCGGCCGACGGCACCGGCTGGTCCGAGGGCGTGGGCATGCTGCTCGTGGAGCGGCTGTCGGACGCGCAGCGCAACGGCCACAAGGTGCTGGCCGTCATCCGGAGTTCCGCCATCAACCAGGACGGTGCGTCGAATGGCCTGACGGCTCCGAACGGCCCGTCGCAGCAGCGGCTGATCGAGCAGACGCTGGCCAGCGCCCGGCTGGTCTCCGCCGATGTGGACGTGGTCGAGGCCCATGGCACCGGCACTCCCCTCGGTGACCCGATCGAGGCACAGGCACTGCTGGCCACCTACGGCCAGGGCCGCCCCGAGGGCCGGCCGCTGCTGCTGGGCGCCATCAAGTCGAACATCGGTCATACGCAGGCCGCCGCCGGTGTCGCGGGCGTCATCAAGATGGTGATGGCCATGCGGGAGGGCATCCTTCCCAAGACGCTGCACGTGGACGAGGCGTCGCCGCATGTGGACTGGTCGGCGGGCGACGTGGAGCTGCTGACCGAGGCGGTGCCCTGGCCGGAGCGGGACCACCCGCGCAGAGCGGCGGTGTCCGCCTTCGGCGTGAGCGGCACCAACGCGCACACGATCATCGAGCAGGCACCGGCCTCCGACGAGCCGGAGGCACCGCGGGCCGAAGAGACACCGGACTCCACAGCGGTCCCGGTGCCGTGGATCCTGTCCGGTAAGACCGACGCCGCCCTTCGGGGCCAGGCCGAGCGGCTTCGTGGTCAACTGGCCACGGCCACCGAAGAGTTCATGCCCACCGTGGACGTCGGCTATTCCCTGGTGACGAGCCGGTCTCTCTTCGACCACCGGGCCGCCCTGGTCGGCGAGGATCGCGCGGAGATGCTGCGTGGCCTCGAGGCCCTCGCGAAGGGCGAGACCGCGCCCGGCGTCGTACGCGGCGTGGCGGGCGCGGCCGGCAAGACGGCGTTCCTGTTCTCGGGCCAGGGTGCGCAGCGCCTCGGCATGGGCCGGGAGCTGTACGACGCCTTCCCGGTGTTCGCCGACGCGTGGGACGAGGTGTGCGCGCATCTGGATGGTCTGCTGGACCGCCCGCTGCGCGATGTGGTGTTCGCGGCGGAGGGCAGCGCGGATGCCGAACTGCTGGATCAGACGGCGTTCACGCAGCCGGCGCTGTTCGCGGTCGAGGTGGCGTTGTTCCGGCTGCTGGAGCACTGGGGTGTCACCCCGGATGTGGTGATCGGTCACTCCATCGGTGAGATCGCGGCCGCACACGTGGCGGGGGTGTTCTCCTTGGAGGACGCCTGCGCCCTGGTGGCCGCCCGTGGCCGTCTGATGCAGGCCCTCCCCGAGGGCGGCGCCATGGTGGCGGTGCAGGCGTCCGAGGACGAGATCGCTCCGGCACTCGCCGGTCGTGAGGCCGAGGTGAGCATGGCCGCCGTCAACGGACCGACGTCCGTGGTCATCGCGGGCGACGAGGCGCCGGTGCTGGAGATCGCCGCCGAGTGGGAGCGGCAGGGCCGCAAGATCCGTCGGCTGCGGGTCAGCCACGCCTTCCACTCGCCCCGCATGGACGCGATGCTCGGCGACTTCCGCAAGGTCGTCGAAGAGCTGTCGTTCGCCCCGCCGGCCATCACCCTGATCTCCAATGTGACGGGGCAGACGGCCGGCGCGGACGAGGTGTGCTCCGCGGAGTACTGGGTCCGCCATGTGCGGGAGGCGGTGCGGTTCGCGGACGGCGTGCGGGCGCTCGAAGCACAGGGCGTGTCCCGGTTCGTGGAGGTCGGTCCCGACGGTGTGCTCACCGCGATGGCGCGCGAGTGCCTGACGGCCGAGGAGGGATCGGCCCCCGTCGTGGTCCCGGCACTGCGCAAGAACCGTCCCGAGACGCGGGCGCTGACGACGGTGCTGGCCGAGCTCCACGTGAACGGCGTCGGAGTGGACTGGGAGCGGGCCTTCGCGGGACGTGGCGCACGGAGGGTCGAGCTGCCCACCTACGCCTTCCAGCGGGAGCGCTACTGGCTGGAGAGCCTGACGTTCCCCGGCGACTTCGCCGCCGCGGGGTTCGCCCCGTCGGTGGATACGCGGTTCTGGGAGGCGGTCGAGCGTGAGGATCTCGAGACGCTCACCGAGACGCTCGACGTCGATGCCGAGACGCCGCTGAGCGCGGTGCTGCCGGCCCTGTCGGCGTACCACCGCAACAGCCGTGACCGGTCCATTGTCGATGGCTGGCGCTATCGGGTGTCGTGGAAGCCGGTCCCCCAGGCCGCTGACGGCTCGCTGTCGGGGACGTGGCTGGTGGTGGTTCCGGCGTCCCGCGCGGAGGACGAGCTGGTCTCGGGGGTCGTCGCCGGGCTTGAGCGGCATGGCGCGGGTGTGGCGTCGGTCGTGGTGGACGAACGGCACCTGGACACGGACGCGTTGGCGGAGCGGCTGCGCGAGGCGGTCGCGGAGGTGTCCGGGCTGGGTGGTGTGCTGTCGCTGCTCGCCTTGGACGAGGAGCCCTGCCCGGAGCACCCGGCCCTGTCGAACGGCCTCGCCCTGACGCTGTCCCTGGTGCGGGCCATGGTCGAGGCGCGTGTCGAGGCTTTGGTGTGGTCCGCAACGCGTGGTGCCGTATCGGTGGGCCGTTCCGAGCAGCTCAGCCATCCGGTGCAGGCGATGGTGGCGGCGTTGGGCCGGGTGGCCGCGCTGGAGCTGCCGCCGCTGTGGGGCGGTGTGGTCGATCTGCCCGAGACTCTGGATGAGCGTGCGGTGGCGCGGCTGGTGGGTGTGCTGTCCGCCGGGGGCGGTGAGGACCAGGTCGCGGTGCGTGGTTCCGGTGTCTTCGTGCGCCGTCTGGTGCGGTCGGCCGCGGCTGTCGGCGAGGGGGTCTCGTGGCGGGCGCGTGGCACGGTGCTGGTGACCGGTGGCACGGGTGCGCTGGGTGGTCATGTGGCGCGCTGGCTGGCGCGTAGTGGTGCCGAGCATCTGGTGCTGACCAGCCGTCGCGGCCTCGAGGCGCCGGGCGCGTCCGAGTTGCGCGATGAGCTGGAGGCGCTGGGTGCCCGGGTGACCGTGGCGGCCTGTGACGTGGCCGACCGTGACCAGCTGGCCGCGGTGCTGGACGCCGTCCCTGCGGAGTTTCCGCTGACGGCGGTCGTGCACGCGGCGGGTGCCAACGGGGTGGCGCCGCTGATGGAGACCGGGTTGGCCGACGTCGCCGACGTGGTCTCCGGCAAGGTGGCGGGTGCCGTCAACCTGGACGAGCTGCTGGGCGACCGGGAGCTCGACGCGTTCGTGGTCTTCTCGTCGATCGCGGGTGTGTGGGGCAGTGGCGGTCAGGCCGGGTACAGCGCGGCCAACGCCTATCTGGACGCGCTGGTGGAGGACCGCCGTGCGCGGGGTCTCGCCGGCACCTCCGTGGCCTGGGGCCCCTGGGCCGAGGGCGGTATGGCGGAGGGCGACGGTGGCGAGCAGTTGGCGCGGCGTGGTCTGCCCGCGATGGCGCCTGATCTGGCGATCGCCGCCCTGCAGGGGGCGGTCGCGGGCGATGACGCTGTGGTGACGGTCGCCGATGTGGACTGGGAACGGTTCGCCCCCTCGTTCACCATGGGGCGGCCGAGTCCGCTGATCGGTGATCTGCCCGAGGTCGAGCGGGTGCTGGCGGAGGCCGGGGAGACCGAGAACGACGGGCTCGGTGCGGGTGCGGCGTTGCGGGAGCGGCTGGCGGGGCTGACCGGGGCCGAGACCGACCGGGTCCTGCTCGATCTGGTCCGGGACCACGCCGCCACGGTGTTGGGATTCACCGGCACGGAGGCGGTTGAGCCCGGGAGGGCCTTCAAGGACCTGGGTTTCGACTCGCTCACAGCGCTGGAGTTCCGCGACCGGCTGGCCGCGGAGACCGGTCTCAGCCTTCCCGCCACGCTGGTCTTCGACTACCCCAGCGCCACGGTGCTCGCGGCGTATCTGCGGACCGAGGCGCTGGGGGCGTCGTCCCCGGCGATCGCCGCCGGGGCCGGGGCGCCCGCCGGTTCCGGCGCGGACGACGAACCCATCGCGATCGTCTCCATGAGCTGCCGCTTCCCCGGCGGGGTGCGCAGTCCGGAGGACCTGTGGCAGCTGGTGGAGAGCGGCGGTGACGCCATCTCCGAGTTCCCCGCTGACCGCGGCTGGGATCTGTCGGGCATGTACGACCCGGACCCGGAGCAGTCGGGCAGGTCCTACGTCCGTGAAGGCGGATTCCTGTACGACGCGGGCGAGTTCGACCCCGGGTTCTTCGGGATCTCGCCCCGTGAGGCGCTGGCGACCGACCCGCAGCAGCGGCTGCTGCTGGAGACCTCCTGGGAGGTGTTCGAGCGGGCGGGCATCAACCCCGCGTCGCTGAAGGGCAGCCAGGTCGGTGTGTTCGTCGGCTCCTCGGGCTCCGGTTACGGCGCCAACCTGGAGGCGGTGCCCGAGGACGTCGAGGGCCATCTGCTGACCGGCAACTCCGGCAGTGTCGTCTCCGGCCGTCTCTCCTACACCTACGGTCTGGAGGGCCCCGCCGTCACGGTGGACACGGCCTGCTCCTCCTCGCTGGTGGCCCTGCATCTGGCTTGCCAGTCGCTGCGTCAGGGCGAGTGCTCCATGGCGCTGGTCGGTGGGGTGGCCGTGATGGCGACTCCGATGGCGTTCGTCGAGTTCAGCCGGCAGGGCGGGCTCGCCCCGGACGGACGGTGCAAGCCGTTCTCGGCCGCGGCGGACGGTACGGGCTGGAGCGAGGGTGTCGATGTGCTGCTCGTGGAGCGGCTCTCGGACGCGGAGCGCAACGGCCACCAGGTGCTCGCGGTCGTGCGGGGCTCGGCGGTGAACCAGGACGGTGCGTCGAATGGTCTGACCGCGCCGAACGGTCCGTCGCAGCAGCGGGTGATCCGCCAGGCGCTGGCCAACGCTCGCCTCTCGGCCGCCGAGGTGGACGCGGTGGAGGCGCACGGTACGGGCACCTCGCTGGGTGACCCGATCGAGGCTCAGGCGCTGCTGGCCACCTACGGCAAGGAGCGGCCGGAGGGGCAGCCGCTGCTGCTGGGCGCGTTGAAGTCGAACCTCGGGCACACCCAGGCCGCCTCCGGTGTGGCTGGTGTGATCAAGATGGTCATGGCGATGCGGGAGGGCACGCTTCCCAAGACGTTGCACCTGGATGAGGCGTCGCCGCATGTGGATTGGTCGGCGGGTGATGTCGAGCTGCTGACCGAGGCGACGCCCTGGCCGGAGACGGGTCGTGTGCGCAGGGCGGCAGTGTCCGCGTTCGGGGTGAGTGGCACCAACGCGCATGTGATCATCGAGCAGGCGCCGACCGCTGACGGGTCCGGTACGGAGCAGGCGGGGGATGTCGCGGGCTCCACCGCGGGCCCGGTCCCTTGGGTCCTGTCCGGTAAGACCGAGGCGGCTCTTCGGGGCCAGGCCGAACGGCTGCTCGGTCAGCTGGCCTCGGCTGTCGACGATTCCGCGGTCGTTGCGGATGTCGGCTACTCCCTGGCGGCGACCCGATCGCTCTTCGACCACCGGGCCGTGTTGGTCGGTGAGGACCGTGAGGAGCTGCTGCGCGGCCTCGAGGCCGTCATGCGGGGCGGGACCGCGCCGAGTGTGGTGCGCGGTGTGGCGGGGAGGGCCGGTAAGACGGTGTTCGTCTTCCCCGGCCAGGGGGCGCAGTGGATGGGCATGGCGGTGGGGCTGCTGGAGTCCTCGCCGGTGTTCGCCGAGGCGATGGCCGAGTGTGAGACCGCCCTGTCGGCGTACGTGGACTGGTCGCTGGCCGAGGTGCTGCGCGGTGCCGAGGGCGCTCCCGGTTTCGACCGGGTGGATGTGGTGCAGCCGGTGTTGTTCGCGGTGATGGTGTCGCTGGCCAAGCTGTGGCGTTCGGTCGGCATTGAGCCGTATGCCGTGATGGGTCACAGTCAGGGCGAGATCGCCGCGGCGTGTGTCGCGGGCGCGCTCTCACTCGAAGACGCCGCGAAGGTGGTGACCTTGCGGTCGCAGGCCATCGCGGTGGGCCTGGCGGGTCGCGGTGGCATGGTGTCGGTCGGGTTGCCGGTCGACCAGGTCAAGGACCGTATCGCCGCCTGGGACGGCGCGATCTCGGTCGCCGCGGTCAACGGCCCCGGCTCGGTCGTCGTCTCCGGTGACCCGGGGGCGCTGGACGAGATGGTCGAGCGGCTGGAGGGCGAGGAGATCCGGGTTCGCCGGATCCCGGTGGACTACGCCTCGCACTCCGCACACGTGGAGGCGATCCGCGAGGAGCTGCTGGAGGTCCTGGCGGACCTTCAGCCGCGTTCCTCGGGGGTGCCGTTCTACTCCACGGTGTCCGGTGAGCTGGTGGACACCGCCGGGCTGGACGCGGAGTACTGGTACCGCAACCTGCGGCAGACCGTCGAGCTGGAGGCCACCACCCGCACCCTGCTCGGCAGTGGCCACGGCGTGTTCATCGAAGTGAGCCCGCATCCGGTGCTCACCCTTCCCGTTGAGCAGACCGTGGAGGCCGCCGGGGCCCGGGCCGTGGTCGTCGGCACGCTGCGCCGCGACGAGGGCGGTATGGAGCGGTTCCTGACCTCCGCCGCCGAGGTTCATGTCAACGGGGCCGACGTCGACTGGCCGAAGGTGTTCGCCGGATACGGCGCCCGCCGGATTGACCTGCCGACGTACGCCTTCCAGCGGGAGCGCTACTGGCTGGAGGGCCCGACGACGTTCGTCGGCGATGTCACCGCCGTGGGGCTCACCCCGCCGGTGCACCCGTTGCTGGGCGCTGCCGTCGAGCTGCCCGGCACGGACGGCTTCCTGTTCACCGGCCGTCTCTCGCCGCAGACCCATCCGTGGCTCGTTGACCACATGGTTCAGGGCACGATTCTCCTGCCCGGCACCGCCTTCCTCGAACTGGCGTTGCACGCTGCCGAGAAGGTGGGCTGTGACCGGGTCGAGGAGCTGACCCTCACGGCGCCTCTCGCGCTGCCCGAACAGGGCGCGGTGCACCTCCAACTCGCGGTGAGCGGGCCGGACGAGAGCGGCACGCGTGCGCTGAACGTCTACTCGCGGCTGGAAGACGGCACCGTGACACAGCCGTGGACACAGAACGCCTCCGGTCTGCTGGCGGCAGGCGGCGCACGGCGAGAGGCCGGGCAGCTCGATCTCACCGTATGGCCCCCGGAGGGCGCGGAGCCGATCGACACCGAGGGCATCTACGACACGATGATCGAGGGCGGCTTCGGTTACGGTCCGATCTTCCAGGGGCTGCGGTCCGTGTGGCGCCGTGGCGACGAGGTCTTCGCCGAAGTCCGTCTGCCCAAGGAGAACGCCGCGGACGCCGAGGAGTTCGGGCTGCACCCGGCTCTGCTGGATGCCGCGCTTCACGCCGTCCTGTTCGTACCGCGGGAGGAGCCGATGCCCGCCAGGCTTCCCTTCTCCTGGACCGGGGTCTCGCTGCGGGCCGTGGGCGCCTCGGAGTTGAGGGTGCGCCTCAGTGCGCTCGGGCCTGACTCGATCGGCCTCCAGGTCGCCGACGGAACCGGCCTCCCCGTGGCCTCCGTCGACTCCCTGGCGCTGCGACTGGTCGCGGAGGGGCAGATCCAGGCGCCCGGTGCCACGGCGGCCGGGCATGACTCGCTCTTCCGTCTGGAGTGGACCCCCGTTCCCGTCGCCGCG
The DNA here is from genome assembly GCF_055597465.1 of Streptomyces yongxingensis. Taxonomy (NCBI): domain Bacteria; kingdom Bacillati; phylum Actinomycetota; class Actinomycetes; order Kitasatosporales; family Streptomycetaceae; genus Streptomyces; species Streptomyces yongxingensis. The sequence continues at coordinate 1,113,725 of NZ_CM145717.1, read as the reverse complement.
CCGGCTCCCGCGTCCGAAGGGACGTGGGCCGTGCTGGGCACGGACGGTCTGGGGGTGCGCTCCGGCTTGGAGACGGCGGGTGCCGACGTGGAGGCATACGCGGATCTGACCGCGATGCGCGAGGCGATCGAGTCCGGCGCCGCCGTACCGGACGTCGTCATGGTCACGGGCACCGCGGAGGCGGTCGGCATCGATGACGACGACGACCTGGCGGGGCGGGTGCGTGACGTCGCCTATCGGGCGTTGGACCTGGTGCGGTCGTGGGTCACCGATGAGCGGCTCGCCGACTCCTACCTGGTGTTCGTGACCCGCGGCGCGATGGGTGTCCGACACTCCGACCACGTGCGCACCCCGGCCGAGGCAGCCGTATGGGGTCTGCTGCGCTCCGCGCAGAGCGAGTATCCCGGGAAGTTCCTCCTGGTCGACCTCGACCCGGAGGAGCACGGGGACGTGTCCTCGGCGCTACGGTCGGCGCTCGCCTCCGAGGAGCCGCAGGTCGCGGTCCGTGAGGGAACGGTGCTCGGTCTGCGCATGGCGCGGGTCTCCTCGGGCGGCGGCGCCCCGCGGGCGCTGGATGGTCCGGGGACGGTGCTGATCACGGGTGGTACGGGTGGTCTGGGCGCGTTGCTGGCCCGTCATCTGGTGGTGGAGTACGGGGTTGAGCGTCTGGTGCTGACGAGTCGTCGTGGCGTGGAGGCGCCGGGTGCGGCGGAGTTGGTGGCGGAGCTGGCCGGGCTGGGCGCCGAGGCACAGGTGGTGGCGTGTGATGTCGCCGACCGGGCCGCGGTGGAGAAGCTGCTGGCGGGGATCGGGTCGGAGCATCCGCTGTCGGCCGTGGTGCATGCGGCGGGTGTGCTGGATGACGGTGTGGTGGAGTCGCTGACGCCGGAGCGGGTGGACAAGGTGCTGCGTCCGAAGGTGGACGCGGCGCTGCACCTGCACGAGCTGACGCGCGACCTGGACCTGTCCGCCTTCATCCTGTTCTCCTCCGCCTCCGGTACGTTCGGCAGCGCCGGCCAGGCCAACTACGCGGCGGCCAACGCGTTCATGGACGCCCTGGCCCAGCACCGCAGGGCCGCGGGGCTCCCGGCCACCTCGCTCGCATGGGGGCCGTGGACACAGGACAGTGGCATGACCACCGAACTGGCCGACAGCGATATCACCCGGATGACCAGGAACGGCATGGTCGCCCTCACCCCCGAGGCGGGACTCGCGCTGTTCGACGCGACCCGCGATCTCGACGACGCCGTCCTGGTGCCCATCACCATGGACATGGCCTCGATGGGCGAGCCGGTACACGCACTGCTGCGCGGACTGGTGCGCGCCCGCGCGCGGAGGGCCGTGGAGTCGGCCGCCGATCCGGCTGCCGCGCTCAAGCAGCACCTGGCCGGGAAGTCCGAAGCGGAGCGCGAGCGCGTCCTCATGGACCTGGTGTGCGACCAGGCGGCCGTTGTCCTCGGCTACGCGTCGGGAGAGGCGATCGAGCCGGAACACGCGTTCAAGGACATGGGATTCGACTCCCTGACCACGGTGGAACTGCGGAACCGTCTCAACGCGGAGACCGGGCTGCGGCTGCCGGCGACCCTGGTGTTCGACTACCCGACCCCGGAGGCGCTCGCACGGATCCTGCTCGAGGAGGTCACCCCCGCCGACGGGCCCGTGACCGAGCCCGTCTTCGGAGAACTCGACCGGCTGGAATCCACCCTGTCGGCGCTCGGCTCCGAGGGTGAGGTACGGGCGAAGGTGGCCGGACGGCTGAGGGAGTTCCTGAACAAGCTGGATGACGCCCCCGAGAGCGTCGACGCCACCGGGGATATGGCCGAACGGATCGGATCGTCCTCCAACGACGAGCTGTTCGACTTCATCGACCAGGAACTCGGCCTTTCCTGAACCCTGCCCAAGACCTCGTGAACTTTGACTGCGAAGAAAGTGGCGCCAAACAATGAGTGATGCAAAGCTCCGCGACTACCTCAACAGGGTGACGACTGATCTGCACCGCACCCGTCAGCGCCTTCGGGATGTGGAGGCGAAGCAGCGGGAGCCGATCGCGATCGTGGCGATGAGCTGCCGTTTTCCTGGTGGGGTCACCTCGCCGGAGGAGCTGTGGCGCATCGTCGCCGACGGGGCCGACGTGCTCTCACCGTTCCCGAAGGACCGAGGCTGGCCCGAGGAGCTGTTCAATCCCGACCCGGACAGCCAGGGGACCAGCTATGTGAACGAGGGCGGGTTCCTGTACGACGCCGCGCTCTTCGACCCCGTGTTCTTCGGGATCTCCCCGCGTGAGGCGCTGGCCATGGACCCCCAGCAGCGGCTGCTGCTGGAGACGTCCTGGGAGGTCGTGGAGCGGGCGGGCATCGATCCGCTGTCTGTCAAGGGCGCTGCGGGCGGCGTGTTCATAGGCGGTGCCAACACGGGGTACGGCGCGGCCGGGGCGATGGAGGCCGAAGAGGTCGAAGGCCATCTGCTCACAGGGCAACACCCTGCCGTCACCTCCGGCCGGATCTCCTACGTGCTCGGCCTCGAAGGCCCCGCGGTGACGGTGGACACAGCGTGTTCATCGTCTCTGGTCGCCCTGCACATGGCCGTGCAGGCGCTGCGCCAGGGCGAGTGTGACTTCGCCCTGGCCGGGGGCGTCGCCGTGATGGCCCTCCCGGGAGGGTTCACCGAGTTCAGCCGCCAACGAGGACTCGCGACCGACGGCCGCTGCAAACCCTTCGCGGCGGCCGCCGACGGCACCAACTGGTCCGAGGGCGTCGGCGTGCTGTTCGTGGAGCGGCTGTCGGACGCCCGTCGCAACGGCCACCCGGTGCTGGCCGTGGTCCGAGGTTCGGCGATCAACCAGGACGGCACCAGCAATGGTCTGACGGCTCCCAACGGCCCCTCGCAGCGCAGGGTGATCCGCCAGGCGCTCGATAGCGCGGGACTCACCCCGGACCAGGTAGACGCGGTCGAGGCGCACGGCACGGGCACGTCACTGGGTGACCCGATCGAGGCGCAGGCGCTGATCGCGTCCTACGGCCAGGAGCGGCCGGAGGACCAGCCGCTGTGGCTGGGCGCCCTCAAGTCCAACATCGGCCATACGCAGTGGACGGCGGGTGTGGCCGGGGTCATCAAGATGGTGATGGCCATGCGGCACGGCATCCTGCCGAAGACACTCCACGTGGACGAGCCGACACCCCATGTGGACTGGTCGGCGGGGGGCGTGAAGCTGCTCACCGAGGCTCGGCCCTGGCCGGAGACAGGCCGGCCCCGCCGGGCGGGGATCTCGGCCTTCGGGATCGGTGGAACCAACGCGCACACCATCATCGAGCAGGCCCCCGAAGCCGAGGAGCCGGGGCCGGCCGATTCGCAGGCCGGCCCCGGGGGTGAAACCCCCGCCCCGGTCGCCTCCTCCGCTGTGCCATGGCTGGTCTCCGGCAAGGGCGAGGCCGCGCTGCGGGCACAGGCCGAGCGGCTGCACGCGAGTCTGACGGCCCAGGACGCATCCCAGGACGACGATCTCGCGCTCGCGTCGGTGGCGGACGTCGGCTACTCCCTGGCAGTGTCCCGGTCGGCGCTCGAACACCGTGCTGTGGTGATCGGCGAGGACCGCGACAGCCTCCTGCGCGGTCTCCAGGCCGTGGCTCAGGGCGAGATCGCTCCGGGCGTGGTCAAGGGACAGACGGTGAAGCGACCCAGGACCGTCTTCGTGTTCCCGGGGCAGGGGGCGCAGTGGGCGGGGATGGCGGTGGGCCTGCTCGAGAGCTCGCCGGTGTTCGCCGAGGCGATGGCCGAGTGTGAGACGGCTCTGTCGGCGTACGTGGACTGGTCGCTGAGCGAGGTACTGCGCGGTGCCGAGGGTGCTCCTGGTTTCGACCGGGTGGATGTCGTTCAGCCGGTGTTGTTCGCGGTGATGGTGTCGCTGGCGAGGCTGTGGCGTTCGGTGGGTGTGGTGCCGGACGCGGTGATGGGGCACAGCCAGGGTGAGATCGCCGCGGCCTGTGTGGCCGGTGCGCTCTCGCTGGAGGACGCGGCGAAGGTGGTGACCCTGCGGTCGCAGGCGATTGCGGCGAGTCTTGCGGGCCGTGGTGGCATGGTGTCGGTCGGGCTGCCGGTCGAGCAGGTCAAGGAGCGTATCGCCGCGTGGGACGGTGCGATCTCGGTCGCGGCGGTCAACAGCCCCGGTTCGGTCGTGGTGTCCGGCGACCCGGGGGCGCTGGATGAGATGGTGGCCCAGCTGGAGGGCGAGGAGGTCCGTGTTCGCCGGGTTCCGGTGGACTACGCCTCGCACTCCGCGCACGTGGAGGCGATCCGCGAGGAACTGCTGGAGGTCCTGGCGGGTATCGAGCCGCGCGCGTCGGAGGTGCCGTTCTACTCCACGGTCTCCGGTGAGCAGGTCGACACCGCCGGCCTGGGCGCGGAGTACTGGTACCGGAACCTGCGGCAGACCGTCGAGCTGGAGACCACGACGCGCACGTTGCTGGATGACGGTCACACGGTCTTCGCCGAGGTGAGCCCGCACCCCGTCCTCACGCTTCCCGTTCAGCAGACGGTGGAGGCCGCTGAGAAGCGGGCGGTGGTCGTGGGCACGCTGCGGCGGGACGAGGGCGGCGTGGAGCGGTTCCTGACCTCCGCCGCCGAACTGCACGTCAGTGGCGTCGGCGTCGACTGGCGGACGGTGTACGAGGGCCGTGGTGCCCGCCGGGTCGACTTGCCGACCTACGCCTTCCAGCGTCAGCGCTACTGGCTGAACTCGGTGGCGGCCGTCGGCGACGTGGGATCGGTGGGCCTCGGGCCGGTGTTTCATCCCCTGCTGGGCGCCGCGGTCTCGCTTGCGGGCGGCGGCGGAGTGTTGCTCAGCGGGCGGCTGTCGATGGCCACGCACGCCTGGCTCGCCGACCATGCGGTGCAAGGGGTGCCGCTCGTGCCCGGGACGGCCTTCGCGGAGATGGCCGCGCAAGCGGGGGACCAGGTCGGCTGCGGCCGGGTCGATGAGCTGGTGCTGCTGGCACCCTTGGCGGTGCCTGAGCGCGGAGGGCTGCAAATCCAGGTCGAGGTGGGGGAGGCCGACGCCTCGGGCCATCGCGAGGTGAGCGTGTACTCACGGATGGAGCCGGCCGACGACAAGGCCGACCTCGAGGAGCCGTGGGTGCGGCACGCTCACGGCGTGCTCACGCCGCCCGGTCCCGCGGCCTCCTTCGACTTCGCGAAGTGGCCGCCCTCCGGGGCCAAGCCTGTCGATATCTCGGGCGGCTACGAGCACGCCGAGGAGCACGGGCTGCACTACGGCCCCGCGTACCGGGGGTTGCAGCGCGCCTGGAAGCGCGGCGACGCGGTGTTCGCCGATGTCGAGCTGCCTGAGGGTGAGCGCGGCATCGCGAAGTACTTCGGTCTGCACCCGGCCCTGTTCGACGCGGCCGTCCAGGCGATCGGCGCGAACAACGCGTTGCGCGGCGGCGACGACGCGCCGAGCGCGGGCAGGCTGATGCCGTTCTCGTGGCGGGGATTCTCCCTGGAAGCAGTCGGTGCCCAAGCGCTTCGCGTCCGGATCATCCCGGACGGACGGCAGGCCGTGTCGCTGGCCATGGCCGACACCTCCGGCCGCCCGGTGGCTTCCGTCGATTCCCTCCTCTTCCGGCCCATGCAGGCCGCCACGTTGCAGAACGTGGGCCGGACGGCCGGTGACGCGTTGTTGCGCATGGAGTGGACCGCGGGCGCGGCGAAGCCCGCCGAGGGCGTGGCACCCGGCTGGTGGGCGGTGCTGGTCGACGACTGCCTTGGCGTGGGCGCCGCTCTGGAGGCGGCGGGCACCTACCCCGCCGATGTGTACCCGGACCCCGCGGCGCTGAGTGACACCGTGGCGGCGGGCACGAGCATGCCCGGAATGGTGGTACTGCCGGTGGCTTCGAACGGCCCCGCTGTGGTGGACGAGGTCCACACACGGGTCGGTGAGGTGCTGGAGACCGTTCAGTCATGGGTGGCGGACGACCGGTTCGCGGGCACCCCGCTGGTGGTGCTGACACAGGGTGCCGTCGACACTGGCGACGGTGTGCGGGACCTGGCGGCCGCGGCCGCATGGGGTTTGGTGCGGTCGGCGCAGTCGGAGCACCCGGGACGGGTGGTGCTGGTCGACACGGATGATGTCGAGCGTGCGGTGAAACTGCTCGCGGGCGTGGTAACCGCTCGTGAGGAGCAGGTGGTGGTGCGTTCGGGCGAGGTCCGCGTGCCACGTCTGGCCCGCTCGCTGCCCGCGGGCAACGCTCCCGAGCTGGAGGTGTTCGGTTCCGGCGCCGTGCTGGTGACGGAGGGCACGGGAGCTCTGGGCGGTTTGGTGGCCCGGCATCTGGTGGCCCGGCACGGTGTCAGGAAGCTGGTGCTGCTGTCCCGCCGTGGTGCGGAGACGGACGGCGCGGTCGAGTTGCGGGCCGATTTGGAGGCCGCGGACGCCGAGGTGGTGGTCACGGCTTGTGACGCCGCGGACCGTGAAGCGCTTGCCGCGGTATTGGCAGGGCTGCCCGAGGAGTTCGCGTTGAGCGCCGTAGTGCATGCGGACGAGGTGCTCGACGACGGGCTGTTCGCATCGCTGACACACGAGCGGGCGAGCGCGGTGCTGCGGGCGAAGGTGGACGCGGCCTGGAACCTGCATGAGCTGACCGAGGGCATGGACCTGTCGGCGTTCGTGCTGTTCTCATCGACCGCGGGTCTGCTCGGCGCGGCCGGGCAGAGCAACTACGCCGCGGCGAATGTGTTCCTGGACGGCCTCGCGTCATGGCGTCGCGCTCGAGGACTGCCGGGTGTCTCGCTGGCGTGGGGCCGGTGGGCCCAGGACAGCGGCGTGACACAGCAGGAGGAGATCGACAACTGGCGTTACCAGGTGTCGTGGAAGCCGGTCCCGGACGTGGCCGGGGGCTCGCTGTCAGGGACCTGGCCGGTGGTGGTTCCGGCGTCCCGGGCGGGGGACGAGCTGGTCTCGGGCGTTGTCGCCGGGCTCGAGCGGCATGGTGCGGATGTGGTCTCGGTCGTGGTGGACGAGCGGGACCTGGACGCGAACGTGCTGGCGGAGCGGCTGCGCGAGGTCGCCGAGCAGGCGCCCGAACTGGGCGGTGTCCTGTCGCTGCTGGCCCTGGACGAGGAGCCCTGCCCGGGGCACCCGGCCTTGCCGGGCGGCTACGCGCTGAGCCTGGCGCTGGTGCGGGCCATGGTCGAGGCGAAGATTCCGGCTCGGCTGTGGAGCGGTACGCGAGGGGCCGTCTCGGTGGGCGGTTCGGAGCGGCTCACCAACCCGGTGCAGGCGATGGTGTCGGCGTTGGGCCGGGTGGCCGCGCTGGAGCTGCCGCCGCTGTGGGGCGGTGTGGTCGATCTGCCCGAGTCGCTGGATGAGCGCGGTGCGGCGCGGCTGGCCGGTGTGCTGTCCGTCGAGGGCGGCGAGGACCAGGTCGCGGTGCGTGGTTCCGGTGTCTTCGTACGCCGTCTGGTGCGGTCGGCCGCGACCACCGGTAAGGCGACGTGGCGGGCGCGGGGCACCGTGCTGGTGACCGGTGGCACGGGCGGGCTGGGTGCTCATACGGCCCGCTGGCTGGCGCGTAGCGGTGCCGAACATCTGCTGCTGACCAGCCGTCGTGGTCCTGACGCGCCGGGCGCGTCCGAACTGCGCGATGAGCTGGAGGCGCTGGGGGCCCGGGTGACGGTGGCGGCCTGCGATGTGGCCGACCGTGAGCAGCTGGCCGCGGTGCTGGACGCGGTGGAGCAGGAGCATCCACTGACTGCGGTCGTGCACGTGGCGGGGGCCACCGGGGTGGTGCCACTGGTGGAGACCGGGTTGGCCGATGCCGCCGCCCTGGTATCGGGCAAGGTGGCGGGCGCCAAGAACCTGGACGAGCTGCTGGGCGACCGGGAGCTTGACGCGTTCGTGGTCTTCTCGTCGGTCTCCGGTCTGTGGGGCAGCGGCGGCCAGGCCGCCTACGGCGCGGCCAACGCCTATCTGGACGCGCTGGTGGAGGAGCGTCGTGGACGGGGTCTCGCCGGCACGTCCGTGGTCTGGGGCCCCTGGGCCGAGAGCGGCATGGCGGCAGGGAACGTCTCCGGGGAGCAGCTGGCGCGACGTGGGTTGCCCCGGATGGCGCCGGAGCCGGCGATCGCCGGTATGGAACGCGCGGTAGCGGGCGGCGACGGTGTGGTGACGGTCGTGGACGTGGACTGGGAGCGGTTCGCGCCTTCGTTCACCGCGGTCCGGCCCAGCCGGTTCCTGAGCGATCTCTACGAGGTCCAGCGGCTGGACACGGCATGGAACGATGCGGCGCGCACCGGTCTGGTGCCGCTCTCCTCCGAGGAGGGCCTGGAGCTCTTCGACGCGGGCGTCGTCTCCGACACGGCCGTGGTGGTTCCCGCCCGGCTGGACATCGGTGTGCTGCGCGCCCAGGGCGCCGCGATGCCCGCCGTGTTCCGTTCCGTCGTCCCGGATGCCCCCGTCCGCCGTGCGGCTCGGGCGGCGGAGTCCGAGGCGGGCCAGCCCACCCAGCTGCGGCAGCGGCTGGCCGGGCTGTCGGAGGCCGAGACGGACGAGGTGCTTCTCGAACTGGTGCGTACCGTCGCCGCCGCGGTGCTCGGGTTCGCATCACCCAATGACATCGACACCAGCCACGAGTTCATGGAGATGGGCTTCAACTCCCTAACCGCGGTCGAATTCCGTAACCAGCTCGCTGCCCTTACCGGCCTCCGGCTGAACACCACGGTCGTCTTCGACTACCCGAGCCCGGGCGAGATGGTGGCCCATCTCAGGCCCCGGCTCGCGGCCGAGGTCGCGTCCGGTCCCGTCGGCCGCCAGGTCCAGGAGCGGACCGCCCCGGCCGCTCCGGTCGCCGCACCCGCGCCCGTGACCGAGCCCGCTCCCGCGGCGCCGCAGGCGGACGCGCCCGACACCCTCGGCTCTCTCTACCGGCAGGCGGTGCAGCAGGGCAAGGCCAAGATCGGTATGGATCTGCTGGTGAACGCGGCAAGGCTCCGTCCGACCTTCGAGGACCCCGCCGACTTCGAGGGGAACATCAGGCCCGCGCGGCTCTCCCGGGGCCCTGGGCGTCCCCGGCTGGTGTGTCTCTCCTCCCACGTCGCCCTGGGCGGCGTCCACCAGTACGCGCGGTTCGCCGCGCCGTTCCGCGGCAACCGGGACGTGGCGGCCCTCGGCACCGTGGGGTCCGTCCCGGGTGAGAGCCTTCCGGCCACCCTGGACGCGCTGTTCCGCTTGCAGGCGCGGGTCGTTGCCGAGTACGCCCAAGGCGACCCGGTCGTCCTGTGCGGCTCCTCGGCCGGGGGAATGTTCGCCCACTCGGTGGCCGCCGCCATGGAGGGCCAGGGCACACCGGCCGCGGGAGTCGTCCTGATGGACACCTACCTTCCGTACACCACGAAGCTCGGCCAGTTCGAGGACGCCTGGACGAACGAGATGTACGAGCGGGAGGAACTCGTCTCCATGGAGGGCGTCAGGATGTCCGCCATGGGCTGGTACGTGCATCTGCTCGAGGAGTGGAAGCCGCCGCAGATCTCGGTTCCCAGCCTCCAGATTCGTGCGACGGAGCCGGGGCTGGCGGCGGCTCCGGACGCGGAGGCGCAGAGCTGGCAGGCGGACTGGCCCGCCGACTCCGCCATCGACGTGCCCGGAGATCACTTCACCATGATGGAGAAGCACGCGGAGACCACCGCCCAGGCCGTCGAGAACTGGGTGGCCAACCTTTAACGGCCAGGCGCCCGCCCGACACCGATGAATGGCGGGCGGGCGCCCACCCCGAAGCCGCACTCAGCGCGGCACACAGCTTTGACGCAAGATCTTCCACGAAGCAGGAGTTAGGTGAGCAGCATGTTGCGCGGGTCCAGCGACTCAGGCGAGTCCGGAATCCAGGCTGGGCCGGATTGCGGCGAGAGCCCAGGCGAACTTCCTTCACTCGCACCGGACTTCCAAGAACTGCCGGATCACGAGCAGCGCAGGGTCCTGTTCGACCTGGTGCGCGCGCACGTCGCCGCGGCGCTGCGATCGGAGTCACCGCGCACGCTCGACGCGGAGAGCTCCTTTCTCGACCTGGGACTTGACTCACTCGCGGCGGTCAACCTGCACCGAGGGCTGGTCGCCGCCACCGGCCTCACTCTCGAAGTGTCACTCGCCTACGAGTATCCGACGCCCAGCCAGCTCGTGGACCACCTCCACCGGCAGATCTTCCCCGTGACCACGGACGACACCGCTCCCGCGCGTGCCGTCATGGGCTCGGACGACCCCATCGCGATCGTCGGGATGAGCTGCCGCTTCCCCGGCGGCGTCAACAGCCCCGAGGACCTGTGGAAGGTCGTCGTCGAGGGCGTGGACGCCATCACCCCGTTCCCCACCGACCGGGGCTGGGACCTGGAGGCGCTCTACAGCCCCGACCCGGACCGGCCCGGCACCAGCTACGCGACCGAGGGCGGATTCATCCACGACGCCCCCGAGTTCGACGCGGAGTTCTTCGGCATATCGCCGCGTGAGGCGCTGGCCATGGACCCGCAGCAGCGGCTGCTGCTGGAGACCAGCTGGGAGGTCTTCGAGCGGGCCGGCATCGATGTGACCAAGCTGAGGGGGAGCAGGACCGCCGTCTTCACCGGCGCCGAGCACCACGACTACGGGCCCCATCTGCAGAGCACCAAGAGCGGCCTCGAAGGCTATGCGCTGACCGGCATCGCGGGCAGCGTCGCCTCCGGGCGCATCTCCTACACCTTCGGCTTCGAAGGCCCGGCGTGGACCGTGGACACCGCGTGCTCCTCGTCGCTGGTCTCCCTGCACCAGGCGGCGCATTCGCTGCGCCAGGGCGAATGCGACCTCGCGCTGGCCACCGGTGTCGCCACGATGCCCACCCCGGGTGACTTCATCCTCTTCAGCCGCCAGCGCGGACTCTCCTCCAACGGGCGCTGCAAGGCGTTCGGAGCCGAGGCCGACGGCACCTCGTGGGCCGAGGGCGTCGGCGTCCTGCTGGTGGAGCGGCTCTCGGACGCCCGGCGCAACGGCCACGAGGTGCTGGCGATCGTGCGCGGCTCCGCCGTCAACCAGGACGGCGCCAGCAACGGTCTGACCGCCCCCAACGGGCGCTCCCAGCAGCGCGTCATCCGGCAGGCGCTGGCCAACGCCGAGCTGACCGCGGACCAGATCGACGTGATCGAGGCGCACGGCACCGGAACCTCGCTCGGCGACCCCATCGAGGCGCAGGCGCTGATCGCCACCTACGGCGAGAGCCGCCCGGAGGGGCAGCCGGTATGGCTGGGGTCCCTCAAGTCGAACATCGGCCACACCCAGGCGGCGGCCGGTGTGGGTGCCGTCATCAAGATGGTGATGGCCATGCGCCACGGCATCCTGCCCAAGACGCTGCACGTCGAGGTGCCGACCCCGCATGTGGACTGGTCGTCGGGCGGCGTGGCGCTGCTCGCCGAGCAGCGCCCCTGGCCGGAGACCGGGCGGCCACGCCGCGCCGGTATCTCCTCGTTCGGCATGAGCGGCACCAACGCGCACGCCATCATCGAGCAGGCACCGCCGGAGGAGCACGCCCCCGCGGCGGACGACGCCGACATCGAGGAGACGGCCTCCCAGCCGGTTTCGTGGCTGGTGTCCGCCAGGAGCGAGGAGGCGCTGCGGGCGCAGGCCGCCCGGCTGCGCGAGCATGTGGTGCGCCACCCCGACGCGCGGCCGGTCGACATCGGATGGTCGTCCGCCGTGACACGTGCCGCACTCGAACACCGGGGCGTGGTGGTGGCGTCCGACCGTGAGGGGCTGCTGCGCGGCCTCGCGGCGCTCGCCGAGGAGACCGACGCGCCGGGCCTGGTGCTGGGCAGGTCCACGGCCCAGCGGGTGGCGTTCCTGTTCACCGGCCAGGGCGCCCAGCGGCTGGGCATGGGCCGGGAGCTCTACGAGACCTACCCGCTGTTCGCCGACGTGTTCGACGAGGCGTGCGACTACCTCGAGGTGCGCCTCGGAACCTCCGTGCTCGACGTCGTCTTCGGCCCCGAGGACGGCGACGCGGCCGCGGCCGGTGACGAGCTGAACCAGACGATGTTCACCCAGGCCGGGCTGTTCGCCTTCGAGGTGGCCCTGTTCCGCCTGGTGGAGTCCTGGGGCGTGCGCCCCGACTTCCTGATGGGCCACTCGGTGGGCGAGATCGCGGCGGCACACGTCGCCGGGGTGCTGTCCCTGGAGGACGCCTGCGCCCTGGTGGCGGCCCGCGGGCGGCTGATGCAGGAACTGCCCGAGGGCGGCGCCATGGTGGCCGTCCAGGCGTCGGAGGAGGAGGTGGCCGAGAGCCTGAAGGGCCGCGAGGACCAGGTGTCGCTGGCGGCGCTCAACGGCCCCACCTCGGTGGTGCTCTCCGGCGACGAGGACGCGGTGCTCGAACTCGCCGGCCACTGGGAGGCCCAGGGCCGCAAGACCAAGCGGCTGCGGGTCAGCCACGCGTTCCACTCCCCCCGGATGGACGCCATGCTGGAGGAGTTCGGCCAGATCGCCGCCTGCCTGGACTACTCGGCCCCGGCGATCCCGGTCATCTCCAACGTCACCGGCGATGTCGCGGGCGCCGAACTGGCCACCCCGGAGTACTGGGTCCGCCATGTGCGCGAGGCGGTCCGCTTCGACGACGGCATGCGCCGCCTCGCCGACCAGGGCGTGACGACGTGCGTGGAGCTCGGCCCCGACGCCGTGCTGACCGCGATGGGCCAGGACTGCCTGGACGCCGTCGGCGCCGACGCGGCGTTCGTCCCCCTGGCCCGCGCCGCGCGCGCCGAAGCCCAGACGCTGGCGGAGGCGGTCGCCACCCTGTACGCCAACGGCGTCGGCGTGGACTGGGACGCGGTGTACTCCGGGCGCGGCGCACGCCGCGTCGCCCTGCCGACCTACGCCTTCCAGCACAAGCGGTACTGGCTGGAGTCGGGCGGCGCCATGACCGGCGACGCCCGCAGCGTCGGCCTCGGCAGGGTGGACCACCCACTGCTCGGCGGCCTCACCGAACTGGCCGAGGGCGACCGCACGGTGCTGACCGGGCGCCTGTCACTGCAGACCCACCCGTGGCTCGCCGACCACGCCGTGGCCGGCGGAGTGCTCTTCCCCGGCACCGGATTCGTGGAGCTGGGCCTGCTCGCCGGCACCGAGACCGGGGCGGGACGGCTCGGCGAACTCACCCTCGAGACCCCGCTCCTCCTGCCGGAGCAGGGCGGCGTCCGCATCCAGCTCGTGGTCGGCCCCGCCGACGAGTCCGGCGTACGGCCGCTGGGCGTGTACTCGCGCTCCGACAGCGACGAGCCGGGAGAGGAGTGGGTGCGGCACGCCCAGGGCGTCCTCGAGGCCGACAGCGGCGCCGCGGTCACCGACAGCCTGCTGCAGTGGCCCGTCCCGGGCGCCGAGCAGGTGCCGATGGAGGGCTTCTACGAGGGCCTCGCTGAGGTCGGTTACGGATATGGTCCGGTCTTCCAGGGGCTGGAGTCGGTCTGGCGGCTGGACGGCGACGTCTACGCCGAGGTGGCGCTGCCGGACTCGGCCGCCCAGGAGGCCGGACGGTTCGGTCTGCACCCCGCCCTGCTCGACGCCGCTCTGCATGCCATGGAGATGGGCGACTTCGGCGGCGAGAGCGGGCGCGTGACGCTGCCGTTCTCCTTCACCGGAGTGACCCTGCACGCGGTGGGCGCCGGACGGGTGCGGGTGCGGCTGCGCCCGCAGGGCAAGGACACGGTCGCGCTGCTGGTGACCGACGCCACGGGCGCTCCCGTCGCCTCGGTGGAGTCGCTGGTGGTGCGCGAGGTGGCGGCCGAGCGGTTCGCCTCGGGGCCGCGCGGCACCGGTGGCGACGGAACGCTGTTCCGGGCCAACTGGGACGTGTTCGCCGCCGCGCGCGGTGGCAACCACACCGTGGACGGCGCGTCCACGGCGGTGATCGGCGCCGACCGGACGCGGGTGGCCGAGCTGCTCACCGCCTCCGCCGTCGAGCACACCGAGTACGCCGGGGTGGAGGCGCTCGTCGCCGCCGTCGACGAGGGTGCCGCGGTGCCGGACGTGGTCTGGGCCTGGTGCGGCGCCGGACCGGACGTCGACAATCTCGCCGACGCCGCCCGCGAGGCGACCCACCGGGCGCTGGCCCTGGTGCAGTCCTGGCTCGCGGAGGACCGGTTCGACGGGGCCCGGCTGGTAGTGGTCACCAGCGACGCGGTCGCGACGGGCCCGGGCGAGGGCGTCGCCGGGCTGTCCAACGCCGCCGTCTGGGGACTGCTGCGCTCGGCGGCCACGGAGAACCCGGGCCGGATCCAGCTGGTGGACATCGACCGCCACGCCGAGTCGGCCACCGCGGCCGCCGGTGTGGTGACGGCCGCGATCGCGGCGGGCGAGCGCGAGGTGGCGATCCGCGCGGGCCAGGGGCTGGTCCCCCGGCTCGCCAGGAACGCCGCCGGGCGGGTCCTCGAGGCCCCCGCCGGCACCTCGGCGTGGAAGCTCGGCACCACCGGCGGCGGCACCCTGGACAACCTCTCGCTGCTGCCCGACCCGGCGGCGGAGGCGCCGCTGGCCCCCGGGTACGTGCGGATCGCGGTGCGCGCCGCGGGTCTGAACTTCCGTGACGCGCTGATCGCCATCGGCATGTACCCCGACGACCACGCCACCATGGGCGGCGAGGGCGCCGGTGTGGTCCTGGAGGTCGGCCCGGGCGTGACCGATCTGGCCCCCGGTGACCGGGTCATGGGCATGATCAACGCATCGTTCGGGCCCATCGCGGTCGCCGACCGGCGGCAGATCGTCCGCATGCCGCGCGGCTGGACGTTCGCGCAGGGCGCGTCGGTGCCGGTGGTCTTCCTGACCGCCTACATCGGCCTGGTGGAACTCGGCAAGCTCCAGGCGGGCGAGTCCATCCTGGTGCACACCGCCACCGGCGGTGTGGGCATGGCGGCCGTGCAGCTCGCACGCCACCTCGGCGCCGAGGTGTACGCCACGGCCAGCCCCGGCAAGTGGGACACCCTGCGGGCGATGGGATTCGACGAGAAGCACATCGCCTCCTCCCGGGACCTGGAGTTCGAGCGGCGCTTCCTGGAGGCCACCGAAGGCCGGGGCGTGGACATGGTGCTGGACTCGCTCGCCCGCGAGTTCGTCGACGCCTCCCTGCGGCTGATGCCCAGGGGCGGGCGGTTCCTGGAGATGGGCAAGATCGACGTGCGCGACCCCGAGGTCGTCGCCCAGGACCACCCCGGGGTGAAGTACACCGCGTACGACCTGGTCGTGGCCGACTACGACTGGGTCCAGCGGATGCTGGTCGAGCTGGTCGAGCTCTTCGACCGCGGCGCGCTGCACCCCCTCCCGGTGACCGCGTGGGACGTGCGCCGGGCCCCGGACGCGGTGCGGTACATCAGCCAGGCCCGGCACATCGGCAAGAACGTGTTCACCATGCCCCACGCCCTGAACCCCGAGGGTTCGGTGCTGGTCACCGGTGGCACCGGCGGCCTGGGCAGCGAGGTGGCGCGCCACCTGGTGGCCCAGCGCGGAGTGCGCAACCTGGTCCTGGTCTCCCGGCGCGGGCCGGACGCGGAGGGCGCCGCCGACCTCAAGGCCGAACTGACCGAGGCGGGCGCGTCGGTGACGCTGGCGGCCTGCGACGTGGCCGACCGCGCCTCGCTGGAGCGGGTGCTGGCCGGCGTACCCGCCGACCACCCGCTGACCGCGGTCGTGCACGCGGCGGGCGTACTCGACGACGGTGTCATCGACACCCTGTCGCCGAAGCGGATCGACGCGGTCTTCGAGCCCAAGGTCAACGCGGCGTGGAACCTCCATGAGCTGACCCGGGAGCTGGACCTGGCGGAGTTCGTGATGTTCTCGTCCGTCGCCGGTGTGTTCGGCAGCCCGGGACAGGGCAACTACGCCGCGGCCAACTCCTTCCTGGACGCGCTCGCCGCCCACCGGCGCGCCCTCGGCCTCCCCGCCGTATCGCTGGCCTGGGGGCCGTGGGAGCAGGCCGGCGGCATGACCGGCACCCTCAGCCAGGCGGACATGGTGCGCATGGCGCGCGAGGGCATGGCGGCCCTGTCCATGGCGGGCGGTATGCGTCTGCTGGACGCCGGCGGCACGAGCGAGGACGCCCTGCTCGTGCCGATGCGGCTGGAGACCTCGGCGCTCAGCGGCCAGACCGACATCCCCACTCTGCTGCGGGGTGTGGTCCGGGTACGCAGCAAGGCGGCGGCCGACGGGAAGGCGGCCGCTCCCGAATCGGCCAAGGTGCAGCTGGCCGGGCTGTCCGGCGCCGAACTCGACCGTGCGCTGCTCGATCTGGTGCGCGGCAGCGCGGCGGTGGTGCTGGGGCACAGCGGCGCCCACTCCATCGAGCCCGACCGGTCCTTCCAGAACCTCGGCTTCGACTCACTGGCGGGTGTGGAGTTCCGTAACCGGCTGAACTCGGCCACCGGGCTCCGCCTCCCCTCCACGCTGATCTTCGACAATCCCACGCCCGCGGCCCTCGCCGAGTATCTGCGCGGCCGGGTGGCGACGGACAGTCCGGCCGAGCCGGACGTCGATCCGGAAGAGGCCAGGATCCGTGCCCTTCTGACGTCGATTCCGCTGGAGCGGCTGCGCCGCGCCGGCCTGCTGGACACGCTGACCGAGCTGGCGAGCGGCAAGGACCAGGCCGAGGCGGACACCGAGGAGAAGGAGACGGACTCCATCGACGCGATGGACGACGACGACCTGATCGACATGATGCTCGAGGATCTCGACTCCTGACGAAGTGCGAGTCCCCCCGGAGACCTCCGGGGGGACTCGCGGTCCAGGGCCACGGACAGAAGAGCGCCGGCGTCGCGGGTGGCTCTCACCCCAAGAGGCTTCAAGAAGAAGAAAGGCTCAGTGAAACCCGATGACCGCGAAGGTCTTTGCGACGGAAGCGGTGCATTCGCTTCCCGAGTTCGAACAGCGGGCCCTGGCCATCGCCGAAGCGCTCCGCGAGCGCGGCGTCAGCGACGGCACCCGGGTCATGCTGAAGGCGGGCAATTCCGCCGGCTACGTCGGGGCCCTCCTCGCCCTGATGCACACCGGCGCGTCGATCGTCATGGTCGACCACCAGGAGCGGGCGGAGGCGACACAGCGCATCTGCGACCGGGCCGGCGTCAAGATCTGCGTGGTCGACGACGACACCCCGATGCCCGAGAGCGGCCCGACCCGGGTCACCATCTACGAGCTGCTCGTGGCGTCCATGGAGCAGACCCCCGCCGAGCGGCGGCTGTCCCTCGACACCTGGTGCGCGCTGCCCGACGGCCTGATCATGTGGTCCTCCGGGTCCACCGGGGAGCCCAAGGGCGTCGTCAAGACCGGGGCGAAGTTCCTGAAGAACCTGGAGCGCAACGCCGAGCAGGTGGGCCACCGCCCCGATGACGTCCTGCTGCCGTTGCTGCCGTTCTCCCACCAGTACGGGCTGTCCATGGTGCTCATCGCCTGGCTGGTCAAGTGCTCGCTGGTCATCGCGCCCTACCGGCGGCTGGACCGGGCGATGACCATGGCGGGCGCGTGCGGGGCCACGGTGGTCGACGCCACCCCGGCCAGCTACCGCAGCATGCTCAACATGATCGGCCGCAAGCCCGCCCTGGCGGACGAGCTGTCCGGCGTCCGGATGTTCTGCAGCGGGGCCGCCCCGCTGGACCCCGGCCTGGTCGCCGACTACGTCAAGCGGTTCGGACTGCCCCTGCTGGACAGCTACGGCAGCACCGAGGCCGGGAACGTGGCCTTCGCGACCGAGGACAACGTGGTCGCCTGCGGGCGGGCCGTCGAGGGCCTGAAGCTGCGGATCGTCGACGACGAGGGCGCCGTGCTCCCCTCCGGCGAGGTCGGGGAGATCCAGGTCCACTCGCCCGACCTGATGGAGGGCTATCTGGCGGAGGACGGCACGGTGGCCCCCGTCGACCCGGCCAAGACCGACTGGTACCCCACCGGCGACTTCGGCTATCTGGACGGCGGGGACAACCTCTTCGTCCTCGGCAGGAAGTCCGCGGTGCACCGCAACGGCCACACGCTCTACCCCGAGATCATCGAGCACAAGCTGGCCGCGGGCGGCTGCCTCGTCAAGGTGGTCCCCGTCCCCGACGAACAGCGCGGCTGCCAGCTCTTCTTCTTCGTGGAGGACGAGCAGCAGCGGGAGCCGCGGCACTGGCGGGAGCCGATCACCTCCCTGCTGCCCGACTTCGAGCACCCCAACCGCATTCACGTCCTGGAGCGATTCCCCCTGAACCGCAACGGCAAGCCCGACAAACGACAGCTCGAGCAGCTGGCTCTCGACCTGGCGCCGGGAGCGAAGGCATGACTGACCCACAGACCACCGAGCCACAGGCCACGGAGCCGCGGACATCCGATCCGGAGACCAGCCGTACGGCGATGGTCTTCCCCGGGATGGGGCCCTTCCGCTTCACCGACGTGGGCGAGTTCCTGCTGACCAACCCCCATGCCCGGCGCCGGCTCGCGATCGCCGACGAGGTGGTGGGGTACTCCGTGTTCGACCGGTACCGCCAGTCGGACGCCGATGAGGAGGCGCAGTACGCCGAGCACACTCAGATCGCCTTCCTGACCGTCTGTCTCTCCCTCGCCGACTGGGCGGAGGAGACGCTGGGAGAGCGGCCCGAGCTGTGCGCCGGACCGAGCTTCGGCCAGCGGGCCGCGGTGACCTACGCGGGCTCCCTGCCGTTCGAGGAGACCGTGCGGCTCACCGCCGAACTGGCGCGCTGCGAGGAGGAGTACTTCCGGCAGGAGCACCGTGAGGCGGTCACCCACTGCGTGATCCACACCCCCGAGGAGCGGCTCCGGGAGGCGCTGGCCGAACTGGACGCCGAGGGGGAGTGGCACGACGTCTCCGGCTACATCGACCAGGGCTTCTACCTCGTGTCCCTGCGCGAGCCCATGCTCGACCGGTTCAAGAAGCGGATCGGCGAGCTCGGCGGATACAACATGTACACGATGTGGCCGCCCGTGCACGCCCCGGCGTTCGCCGCCCTGCGCCGCAAGGCGGAGGAGGAGGTCCTCGGCACCTTCGAGGTGGCCGACCCCAAGCTCCCGGTCGTCGCCGACCAGAACGGCGCGCTGCTGACCGACGCGGACGGTGTGCGCACCATGCTGCTCGACACCTTCGACCACCCGATCCGCTGGCCGGACATGGTGGACACGATGCGGGAGCACGGCATCACCAAGGTCTGCATCGCGGGTCCGGACAACCTCTTCGGCCGGGTGAACCGCACCGTGGACACCTTCGAGGTGGTGGCCATCGACGCCCGCAAGGCGATGCGTCCGCGCGTCCGTCAGAGGAGTGCCCGCCGGGCGAGGCGGTGATGGGGGCGCTGCCCCCGGGCAGCGCCCCCTGTGTAATTGACTGATCGATCTCAAAAGAGTTAGCGTGCCGGTATGGCACGGAGGAAGGAATTCGATCCGGAGGCCGCGCTGGACGCCGCGATGCGGCTGTTCTGGCGCAATGGCTACGAGGGGACGTCCACCAGCGACCTGGTGGACGAGCTGGGCATCGCGCGGGCGAGTCTGTACGGGACCTTCGGGTCCAAGCGCGGGCTGTACCTGGCCGCGCTCGACCGCTTCCTCTCCGGTGCCGCGGGGCCGAGTCCGGCCGACATCCTGGCGTCGCGCACCTCGGCCCTGGATGCCGTCCGGGATCTTCTGGAGACCAGCGCGGCGGCCCCGAAACCGGGCACACCCCAGGGCTGTTTCGCGGTCAACGCCACGGTGGAGCACGGCGATTCCGACCCCGAGATCGCACGGCGCCTCGAGGGCAACCGAAGCCGCCTCGAGACCGCGCTCTACGGCGCGCTGCTGAGGGCCCGCGCGGAGGGCGAGCTGGCTCCCGGCGTCGATCCGCGATCGGCGGCCACCATGCTGGCCTCGCTCAACAGTGGTCTGAAGGTGCTGTCGTGCGCGGGCGCGGACCAGCGCGACCGCATCACCACCTCCGTCGACGCCGTCATGGCGATGCTGACCCCACCGGCGGCCGCCGCCGACTGACGGCGGCGATCCGCGGCCGCGCGAGCGCGCTGTGGTCGCCAGCGGCTCATGCCTGCGTTCATTCGAGACTACTCAGTCTCGAAACCCTGAGATCGATCATGGAGAAGCAATGATTTCCGACCATCGTGGAGCGCCTGTCCGCACCGGCCGCGCCGCCGTCAACGGAACGAAGCTGCATTACCGCACGGCCGGTTCCGGCCCGGTGGTGGTACTGCTGCACGGCGTGCCCAAGACCGGCTATCACTGGCGGCACCTGGTCCCGAAGCTTTCGGCACGGCACACCGTCGTCGTGCCGGACCTCCGTGGTCTGGGCGACTCCGCCCGTCCCGCGGAGGGATTCGACTGCGCGACGATGAGCGATGACATCGCCGCGCTGATGGCCCACCTCGGACACGAGACCTACACCGTGATGGGGGAGGACTGGGGAGCGGTGGTCGGCTACCAGCTCGCCGCCCGGCACCGCGATCACGTCGAGGCCCTGGTGTTCGCCGAGGCATTGCTGCCCGGGTTCGGCTTCGAGGACCACACCGCCCTGACCCACGAGAACGTCTCGGGCGGGATGTTCCTGTGGCATCTGGGCTTCTACTTCCAGCCGGACGTACCCGAGATGCTGATCGCCGGGCATGAGCGCGAGCTCATCACGTACATGCTGAAGGACGAGCGCAGCTACCCCGACACCGCCACCGCGGACGCGATCGAGGAGTATGTGCGCTGCTACTCCATGCCCGGCGGTATCCGCTCGATGCTGGCGATCTACCGGGCGATGCTCGTCGACGCCGAACAGAACCGGGAGGCGGCGCGGACGAAGCTGGACATCCCGGTGCTGGCGCTCGGTGGCGACGCGTTCATCGGCGACCGGAACGAGGCCCAGATGCGGCTCCTCGCCCATGACGTCACCGGCCATGTCTTCGAGGCCGGACACGACCTCGCCGAGGAGGTGCCGGACGAGGTGGCCGATGTACTGCTGGCGTTCCTGAACGACCGGCTCACATGAACCGAGTCGGCTCCCCGTATCCGTGATCTCTTGCGGTGACTCGGGAACTATAGGAGAGTGACTCGCCTTGGGTCGCGCGGTTGGCCCCGTGGAGATGGGGCCACCGCGCGGCCAGGCTCAGTCGAGGACCGCGGTGGCTTCGATCTCGACCAGATGCTCGGGCACGTCGAGTGCCGCGACGCCCAGCAGCGTGGCCGGCGGGACCGGGGTGGCCCCCAGCTTCGCGGCCGCCCGCGCGACCCCCTCCAGGAACTGGGGCATCTTGTCGGGGGTCCAGTCGACGACGTAGGCGGTCAGCTTCGCCACGTCGTCGAAGGAGCCACCGACCTCGGCCAGAGCGGTGGCGACGTTGAGGTAGCACCGCTCGACCTGAGCGGCGAGATCGCCTTCGCCGACCGTGACCCCGTCGGCGTCCCAGGCCACCTGCCCGGCGATGTGGATCAGCCTCGACCCGGTCGCGATCGACACCTGTCGGTACGCGTCGATCTCCGGCAATCCGCTGGGGTTTACCAGGGTGATGGCCATACTGCCTGCCTTCTCGTCATGGGAGCCCACGGGCTCGCTGTCATGGAATCCAAGAGCCCGCGCTCTCTGGTGGTTACTCGGAAACCATAAGAGAGTGCCCTCTGACATGGAAGAACGCACTTTTCGGTGACCGGGGAACCTTTTCGTAACCGACTGGGTGAAGCGACCGGTGGGCCGTTGGCGCGGACGTCCGCCTTCCAGACTTGTCATGTACGGGCTACAGTGCGGGCAATGCATGGGAGCGCTCCCAGGCTTCCGGGCGCTCCCGGTCCTCTGACCAGCCGAAGGATCTCCCATGACCCCCACACCACACCGCGCCCTGGCCGTCGCCGCGGTGGCCGCGGCGGTGGCGCTGACCGCCCCGGCCGCGCCACGGGCCTCGGCGCAACCGGCGGCCTGTGCCGCCAACGGCTTCTGCGAGGACTTCGAGTCCCAGACCGGGACCACCCCCGCGGGCCGCTGGACCACGGCCGTCGCCAACTGCTCGGGCACCGGCACCGCCACCGTGGACACCACGATGGCGCACGGCGGCGCCAAGTCGGTGCGGATCACCGGCAAGGCGGGGTACTGCAACCACGCCTTCGCCGGCACCTCGCTGTCCGGCCTGCCGTCCGGCGGCGACCTCTACGCCCGCTTCTGGGTCCGCCACACCACCGCGCTGCCCGCCCAGCACGTCACGTTCGCCGCCCTGCGCGACGCCAACGACAACGGCAAGGACCTGCGCATGGGCGGCCAGAACAAGGCGCTCCAGTGGAACCGCGAGTCGGACGACGCCACCCTCCCCGCCCAGAGCCCGGCGGGCGTCGCGCTCAGCACCCCCCTGCCCGTCAACACCTGGACGTGTCTGGAGTTCCGCCTCGACCGCACCGCGGGCCGCCTGGACACCTGGGTGAACGGCGGGCTCGTCACCGGCCTGGTGGTCGACGGCACCCCGACCCAGGACGTCGACCAGCAGTGGCTGAACCGGGGCGGGTGGCGGCCCGCCCCGGCCGATCTGCGGCTGGGCTGGGAGAGCTACGGCGAGGGCGACGACACCCTCTGGTACGACGACGTGGCCGTCGGCACCTCCCGTATCGGCTGCTGACCAGCGGTCAGGGACCGTGCCAGGGCCCCGCCGGACCCATCGGACCAGGGCTCAGGGGGAAGCCGACCGACCGGGACTTCTTCCACGCCTCATGCCCCAGGTCCTTGGCCTCGGTGCCGTCCCCGTACGGGTCGGCCGCGCCCCCGTCAGCAGACGCCGTCGCCCGGCTTCGGGTTCCCGAGCCCGAAGAGCGGCCGCAGCTTCAGCCCGGCCCAGGTGCCGAGGAGGGCGAAGGCGCCCCAGACCCAGCCGTGCAGGCTGCCGGAGGCGATGCCCGCGAGATAGGCGCCGATGTTGCAGCCGCCCGCCAGCCGGGCACCGATGCCCATCAACACCCCGCCGAGCACCGCTGCGGTCGCCGTACGCCACGGCACCCCGCGGTGCAGGGTCCAGGTGCCGCCGAGCGCCGCGGCGACCGCCGCGCCGATCATGATGCCGATGTCGGTGAGGCTGGTCTTGTCGGCGAGCACGGGGCCCGCGAGCATCTCCTTGTTCCCGGGCTGCTGCCACCAGCTCCAGCTCTCCGGGTGGCCGCCGAGCGCGCGCACCAGCTCCGAGCCCCACAGGCTGAAGGCGCTGGTGACACCCCACGCGCCACCGGAGACGAGCAGCACACCGGCGCCCAGCACGGCCAGCGCCAGCGCGCCGACCGCCAGCGGCCAGGAGCCGCGCAGCACACGGGCGGCGGCACCGCGCGCGGAGGGCACCGGACCGATCGGCGGCGGGGTGCGGCGGGCCTGGACGCGCCGGCTGACCAGGACGATGGCGGCGAGCACGAGGATCGTCACCGCCCAGGAGCCGAACCAGCCGATGTGGTCCGCCATGACGACCGGCTTCAGCGAGGGCAGGTCCTTCCACAGGTCGAACTGCCAGGCGGCCAGGGTGGCGCCGCCGATGAAGCCGCCGAGCGTGAGCACGATGGACGTCTGCCCCGAGCCGACCGCGAAGAGGGTGCCGGAGGCGCAGGCGCCACCGAGCTGCATGCCGACGGCGAACAGGAACGAGCCGATCAGCAGCCCGAGCCCCAGCGGCCCGGCCGAGGGCGCGGGCACGGACCCGAACAGCCCGGTCTTCGTGCCGATGAGCAGGGCGAACAGCGTGGCCGTGGTGCCGAGCAGCAGGGTGTGGGCGCGCAGCCCGGTGCCGTTGCCGACGGCCACCAACTGCCGCCAGGCGGAGGTGAAGCCGAACCGGGAGTGGAAGAGGGCGACGCCCAGGGCGAGGCCGAGCAGTAGCAGGACGCCGGGCTTGGCCCCGTGGGCGGACCATACGTACGCGGTCAGCGCGGCGGCGAGCAGCCCGGACACGGCGAGCGGCACCGGCCGCACCGGTGGCGCGGCGGGCGCCTCCGGCCGCGGCACGGAGGTGGGGGACGGGGACAGCAGTGCGGCGGTCTTCGGCGCCTCGGCGGGCGGGGCGGTGGTCACGTGCGGACTCCGGAGATGGGCGAGAGGTGGATGACGCTGGGCGGGAGGGCCCGGCCGGACGGCGCGGCGCCGAGGCGGCGGCGCGCGGTGGGGGAAACCGGCTGGTTCGGGCTCAGCGGCGACAGAGGCCGTCGTCGACGCACCACGCCGAGCTCGCGAACAGCGCGAGACAGAGCAGACGGGCGGGTGCGGACATGCGCTCCAGGATATGGTCCGGTTTTCAAGAATTGGACCCCGATCTCACCATGCGATCTGTGGAGTCAGCCACAGACGCGCATGGCCTCGCGTCAGCCGTCCTCGCCCCGCTCGGCGGTGTCCGCGAGGCCGACGTACATCGAGTGGTGCAGCTCCGCCACATGGTCCCGGAGGAGGGCGGCCGCCGAGGCGGCGTCCCGCGCGGCGAGCGCGGCCCTGATGGCCTTGTGCTGCTCGTTGCTGCCGCGGAGGTAGTCCAGCGGATACGGCAGGAAGTACGCGTACAGCTCTCCGGTGACCCGCTCGTACATCCCCAGGGCGGAGGGCAGCCCGGCGCCCTCGGCGAGGGCCAGGTGGAACCGCTTGTCGCCGGCGTGGAACTCGGCCCAGCTCTCGGCCGCGTCCATCTCCCGGACGCACTCGTCGAGCCGGTCGAGCCCCGGCTGGTCGAGCCGCTCGGCGGCCAGCTGCGCGAAACCGGCCTCCAGCACGATGCGTTCGTCGATCAGCCGGTGCACCCGTTCGCTGTCCTCGCGGTACGCGGCCACCTGCGCCACGGTGCGGCGGCGCGGCCGCTCCGCGATGAAGGTGCCGCCGGTACGCCCCGGGCGCCGCTGGACGACACCCTCGCGCTCCAGGGTGCCGAGGGCCCGGCGGACGGTGATCTCGCCGACCCCGAGCGCCGCCGCCGTGGCCCGGACATTGGGCAGCCGCTCGCCGGGCGCCAGCAGGCCCAGGTCCACCGCCAGCGAGATCCGGGCCCGTACGGTGTCGACGGCGCTGGTGCGGCGGATCGCGGCGAGGGCGCTGCTGGTCAGGGCGCTCGGTGCGCGGGACGGTTCCTGGGTCGCCATTCCCTCAGCGTAGGCACCGCGCCCCGCGGCCTCCCCACGGTTGTCGTACGGGGTCCGCCGCTTTGCGGAACCGTGACCTCCGGGGGTTTACCTGATCAAAGTGAGCATGTTTTCATGGCTCGCATTCACCCCCTGGACGCCGACTGTCGAAGGCACTGATGAAGATCTCCGGACTGCAGACGGCGGGAACGCCCGGCGACGTCGACGCCAACCTCCGCGAACTGGACGCGGCGTGCCGCCGGGCCCGTGCCGAAGGTGCCGAACTCCTGATCACCACCGAGCTGTTCGTCACCGGCTACGACATCGGCGACGCCGTCCGGGACCTGGCCCGCACCGATCTGCTCTCCCCGGCCCAGGAGATCGCCGCCGCCCACGGCATCGCGCTCGTCCTCGGAACCCCCGAGTACGACGACGGCGCCTACTACAACAGCGCCTTCTTCATCGACCCGGCCGGAGCGATCCTCGGCCGCCACCGCAAGACCCATCTCTTCGGCGAGCTCGACCGCAGGTACTTCACACCGGGTGACCGGACCGCTCCCGTCATCGATTACGCGGGCGTCCGGATCGCGATGCTGATCTGCTACGACGTGGAGTTCCCCGAGAACGTACGGGCCGCCGCCCTCGCCGGCGCGGACCTCGTCGCGGTCCCGACCGCCCAGATGCAACCGTACGAGTTCATCGCCGAGCACCTGCTGAGGGTGCGCGCCTGGGAAAACCAGATCTACATCGCCTACGTCAACCATGACGGCGACGAGGGTTCACTGCGCTACGTCGGCCGCAGCTCCGTCGTGAGCCCGTCGGCGACCGTGCTGGACAGCGTCGAACACGGCAACCGGCTGCTCTTCGCCACCGTGGAACCGCACACGGTCCGGGAAGCGCGCAAGGCCAACCCGTATCTGGCCGACCTCCGGCCGGACCTCTTCACCCCGTCCGCCCGCGCCACCAAGGACCCGTCATGCTGACCGACCCCGATGTGCACGCATCCACCCCGCGACAGACCACGACGAACCTCTCGGGTCGGCTCGGCACCGGTGCCATCGTCTTCATGGTGATCGCCGCCGCCGCGCCCCTCACGGTGGTCGGTGGCAACGTCCCGCTCGCCATCGCCGGGGGCCCCGGCGCCGGAGCCCCCGTCGGCTTCGCCCTCGCCTCGCTGGTCCTGCTGGTGTTCGCGGTCGGTTTCGTCACCATGACGCCCCACGTCCCGCAGGCCGGAGCCTTCTACGCCTACGCCACCCGCGGCCTGGGGGACCGGGTCGGAGTGGGCACGGCCGCCGTCGCGCTCGTCGCGTACACGGCGATCCAGGTCGGCGTCTACGGCTATCTGGGATGGGCCGTGAACGATGTCCTCCACACCTTCGGCGGGCCGTCCCTGCCCTGGTGGGTGTGGGCGCTGGCGGCGCTCGGCATCGTGGCCTTCCTCGGCTACCGCCATATCGACCTCAGCTCCAAGGTCCTCGGTGTGGCACTCGTCCTGGAGATCGCGGTGGTGCTCGTCCTGGACGCCGGGATCTTCGCCCGGGGCGGCGCCCACGGTGTCAACGCCGAGTCGTTCACCCCGCATGCGGCGTTCTCCGGACCGCTGGGCGTGGCCGTGCTCTTCGCCATCACCGGATTCATCGGCTTCGAGGCCACCGCCGTCTTCCGGGACGAGGCCCGCGACCCGGAGCGGACCATCCCCCGGGCCACCTATCTCGCCGTCCTGATCATCGGTGGGTTCTACACGCTGTCCTGCTGGGCGCTGGTCCTGGCGGCGGGCACCGATGACGCCCCGGCCGTGGCCCGGAAGACCCTGGACGGCCAGGGCAACATGCTCATGGACACCGCCCAGGCGTACGTCGGCACCGCGCTGCGGGACGTGATGCAGGTGCTGCTGCTCAGCAGCCTCTTCGCCTGTGTGCTCTCCTTCCACAACGTCATCGCCCGCTACACCTTCACCCTCGCCCGTAAGGACCTCCTCCCCGCACGGCTGGGTGTGGTCCATCCGCGCCACCACTCGCCGTCCGTCTCCTCGGTCGTCCAGACCGTCACCGCGCTGGTCCTGGTCGTCTGCTGCGCCGTCGCCGGACTGGATCCGCTGGTGGGCGTCTTCGGCTCCATGGCGGGGGTGGCGACGGTCGGCATGCTCCTGCTCATGCTGATCACGTCCGTCGCCGTGGTCGCCTTCTTCGCGCGCAACGCCCGGCTCGCCTCGGGCAGGGCCTGGCAGACCCGGATCGCGCCGGTGCTGGCCGTGGCCGGACTGCTGACCGCGCTGTGGCTGGTGTTCTCCAACTTCACCCTCGTCACCGGCGTCGGTGTGGGGGCGAGCGCCGTCCTCGGCGTCATCCCCTTCCTCGCCCTCATCGCGGGCCTGGCCCGAGGGGACCGCGGCGCGCGGGAGCGTGTGTGAGAACCGCCCGGCCGGCCGCCCGGACAAGGTACGGGCGGCCGAACCGGACCACGTCTACGGAGCGTCAGACCGCCGTCCGCTCCACGGGGATCCACAGCTCCGCGTCCGCCCGCCCCCCGTCCTGCGACAGCCGGGTGCGCAGGATCTCCGGCCCCGGCCTGCTCTGGTACGGATTGGACGGGAACCACTGCGTGAAGACGTCCCGCCACAGGTACTGGAGCGCCTGCGGGAACGGCCCGGAGTTCTCGAAGACGGCCCATGTCCCCGCCGGGACGGCGAGCGTGTCCAGGCCCTCCGGCGCGGCGACCCCGGTCACCACCCCGTGGTAGTAGTCGAGTTCGGTTCCCTCCGCCCGGCTCGGGTCGAGGTTGTCGCTCACCCCCACGATCCCCTCCGGCTCCTGATCGGACAGAGCGGCGATCCGCCGTATCGTCTCCTGGCCGATCCCCCGGATGAACTCCGCGATCCCCGGATTGACCCCCTCATGGACGAGCGGAACCCGGACCTTCTTGCCGACCACCTGGAACCGCTCCTTCTCCACGACCCGGTATCGCATACTGCTGCTCCCTTCGACGATGAGGCGGAAGGACATCCGCGGCTGGGAGCTCAGCGAGGCACCCGTCCGCCGGGCCTCACCCGGACCCACACCGTGCATGGCCCGGAACGCCCGCGCGAACGCCTCCCCCGAGCCGTAGCCGTAGCGCACCGCGATCTCCAGGAGCGTCCGCTCCCCGGCGAGCACCTCGGCCCCCGCGAGGGTGAGCCGTCTGCGCCGGATGTACTCCGACAGCGACATCCCCGCCAGCGCGGAGAACAGCCGCCGGAAGTGGTACTCCGACGTCATCGCGATCCGCGCCGGCTCGGCCACCTCGATCCGCTGATCCAGGCGCGACTCGATGTGGTCCAGGGCCTCGTTCAGCCGCTCCAGCACCTCGGTCTCCTTCCTTGACGCTGATCACGTTAGGAAGTCGGCACCCCGCCGGACCCGACATCCTGTGCCCGGTCCGGTCGGGTACGGCAGTTCGCCACGGGCCGCCCCGGCCGTCGCTTTGCCCGGGTTCCGGCGTGGGTTCGTCTGTACGTCCGTTCGGTCACCGTTTCATCACAACGCATACACGGCTCTCCCACTTCGCCGCGCCCGCGCCGCATGATGCACCCCACCATCCACGCACCGGGGAGACACATGGGCACCCGCACCGTCGAAGCCGCGGCAGTCATCGCCATCACCCTGCTCCTGACCGGCTGTTCCACCGGCGGTGACGTGCGCGACAAGAGCACCCCGAGCGGCACCCCGGCCGCCGCCGAGAAGGCCGAGGTCACCCGGGCCTGTGTGGATGCCATCGCCGACCGGGCCGCCGCCAACAAGGGCGGAGCGGTCCGCTCCCACCCCGTCCCCGCGCCCTGCGCCCGGCTGTCGGACGCCGACTATCTGGACGCCTATATGAAGGGTCTCGAACAGGCGCATCGCGCCGCGAAGAAGACCTCTCAGGGGGAGACCGGCAAGGCGGCCGACGGCGGGGGAAGCTGACCCGAGGCCCGGTTCGCCGCCCGGGCCGGATGGTCGGCGCAGGAGACCCGTGCGCTCGACCGGGAGCCGTCCGGGCAGAGGACGTTCTCCCAGCTCGTCGTCGAGATATCCGCATCCCGCAGCCGCGCGCCGCGGAGATCGGAGTCGGACACCGTGGCTCCGGCCAGATCGGCGCCGCTCAGATCCGCTCCGTTGAGACCGACATGGGTGAGGGACGCCGCTCGCAGATACACGCCGTCCAGCCGTGCGCCCTCGAAACTGACATCGGTGAGCAGACCCCTGCCGAGCCTGGCGCCGCTCAGATCGGCGCCGCGCAGATCGACTTGCGAGAGGGTGGCGGAGGTGAGGTCCGCCCGCCGGAGGTCGGCGCCCCGCAGATCGACGTTCTCCAGCGACACCGCGGCCAGCCGTGCCGCGTAGAGATTGCCGCGCCGCAGATTGGCCTCGGACACCAGCCCGGTCAGGGTGGACCGTTCGAGATTGACGCACCGCAGTTTCTTCTGCCACAGGTCGCCACCGGCCACGGTGCGGCTGGAGAGGTCCTTGCCCGTACGGCCGGTACAGCTCCGGCCGTGGTCGTCGCCCTCCCCGCACCCGGCGAGCAGGGCCGAGGACAGGGCGGTCACGATGAGGCAGGAGAGCGAGCGGGGCCACCGCGTGGTCATGGGCCGACCCATCACGGATGTCAGACGCCGATCAGATCCACCAGATCGTCGGCATGCTCCTCCTCTTGCTCCAGGATCGACTCCATCAGCCGGCGGGTGGTCGGGTCGTGTTCGCCCAGCCAGCGGATGATCTCCTGATAGCTGGCGATCACGATGCGCTCGGCGAGCAGATTGTGCTCCAGCATCGCCTTCAGGTCGTTGTCGGCCGGGGTGGTGTAGTCGGTGTGGGAGCGCTGGGTCAGCGAGGCGGGGTCGAAGTCGGGGTCGCCGCCGAGCTGGGAGACGCGTTCGGCGGCGCGCAGCGCGTGCTGCATCTCCTCCTTCGCGTGCTCGGTGAACTCCGCGGACACCTGGGCGCGGTCGATCCCGCGGGCCGAGATGGCATGGCGGGTGTAGCGCAGCCAGCACACCACCTCGGTCGCGATGACGTCATTGAGGATGCCGATGACCCGGTCCTTGTCCAGACCGTAGGCGTCCGTCACCGGGCCCGCCGCCATCTTCCGGCGGGCCTCGTCGCGGATCCTGGTCACGTCCAGCACGAAGTCGTCGCTCATCGGTGCCCTCTCTGCTCTCCTCGGCTTGGGCGAGTGTTCCCCGCCGGGGCCCGGAGCGGAGCGGGCGGAGCGGGAAGATGACTGGATCGCCGCACAGCGCCAGCCGATCGGCGGTATGCGGCGCCGGTGCGGCGTCACGCGGCGTCAGATCTGGTCGGCGGAGGGGTTCATGCGGCGTGCACGGTGATGTCGTCGTAGGACTCCAGGAGGGTCCAGCGGGGTGCCGCGCGCCGTCCGGCGGTCAGCCGGTCGGCCGCCGGGAGCGGGCCCAGGTCCAGGCCGGTGAGGCGGGCGATGTCGGAGACCGGCACCTGGAAGGTGCGGAACGCCCCGAGCGGGGGAGGGTCGCCCGCTCGCGCGGCCTCCGCCATGACCCGGGCGGCGGCGTCCCGGCTGAGGTCGGGGCTCTGGTCGAGCACATAGGCGGTGGACGCCAGCTCCCCGTCCTGCAGGAAGGCGGCCACCTTCCAGAACCGGAGCGGCACCTTGATGCCCCGGTAGGGCGGATCGGAGTCCTCGAGCACGGGCCCGGTGAACACCGTCAGCTTCCTGTCGAACTCCTCGGCGTGGCCCAGCAGGAAGTTCTCCAGCCCCTGCCAGAGCTTCTTGCCCTGGTTGAAGACGTTCATCTGGGGAGCGGCGTTGGTGTAGTGGAAGGTGTCGTCGTTCGCCATGGACGCGTCCGGACCCCATACGGGATCGAGACGGCGGACCAGATGTCCCTTGTCCAGCGGGTTGTCCTGGTAGACGGGGTCACCGGCCTGCTGGGCCTCGGGCAGGCGGGGGTCGAAGCGCCAGTCGTCCTCGCGCGGCACGTCGACGAGGTGCGCACCGTCGATCGTGACGGCCGTCGCCGCGGCCAGCCGGCGGTCCGGGCGGAAGACGACGCTGAAGTTGGTGTAGGGCAGGACCGTCGTCTCGGTATCGGGGCCCGTCGGCCGGGGCAGCGGCAGGGAGGGGCCCAGGAAGCGCTCGTTGTAGCCCTTGCGGTCCACCAGGGGGGCGGGGCTCGCGGTCTCCGCGTTCTGCGGGGGATCGGGGGGAGTGGCCATGCCGTTGTCGGTACCGTGCCGCCCGATCACATAATCGGACCGGACCTCCCATCCCGCCCGTATGGTCGAGCGGACTCGCCCCACAAGGCCACATCGCGGCGGCCGGACAGCGCACCGACGAGCTCGGCGCGGCCGGACCGCGCCCCTACGAACTCGGCGCCGGCCAGGTGGGGGACCTGGCCGGCGCCGAGCACTCGACGGTGAACGTGTCAGCCCGCGTGGCCGGGCTCCGGCACGTTCAGCCCCGCCGACAGGACCCGGTCCGGGCGGATCGGCAGGTTGCGGTGGCGGACGCCCGTGGCGTGCCACACCGCGTTGGCGATCGCCGCCGCGGCTCCCACGATGCCGACCTCACCGACGCCCTTGATGCCGACCGGGTCGTCCGGGTCCGGGTCGTCCACCCAGTCCGCCTCGACGATCGGCACATCGGCGTTCGCGGCGAAGTGATAGCCCGCGAGGTCGGGAGCGACGAGGCCGCCCGAGGCCCGGTCCCTGACCGCCTCCTCGTGCAGGGCCATGGAAATGCCCCAGATCATCCCGCCGACGAGCTGGTTGCGCGCGGTCAGCGGGTTGACGATCCGGCCCGCCGCGAAGATGCCGAGCATCCGCCGCACCCGGACCTCTCCACTGGTGACGTCCACGGCCACCTCGGCGAACTGCGCGCCGAAGGAGTGCCGTTCCTTATTGGCCAGGGCGCCGATGGCTTCGGTGGTGTCGGAGCGCGCGGTGATCCCCTCGGGCGGGATGTCGCCGCCCAGGGCCAGCCGCTCGCGCAGCTCGCTCACCGCGATCGCCACCGCCCAGGCCCAGGAGCGCGTGCCCATCGAGCCACCGGCGAGCATCGCCGGGCCGAGGTCGCTGTCCGCCATGACCACCCGGACCCGCTCCGGATCCACCGCCAGCCCGTCCGCGGCGACCAGGTTGATGGCGGTCCGGGCACCGGTGCCGATGTCCGCCGCGTTGATGCGCACGGTGAAGGTGCCGTCCGCCTCCGCCGTCACGGCCGCCGTGGACGGCCCGGCCCCGGAGTGGAAGCTGGCCGCCGCCATACCGGTCCCGAGCAGCCAGCGCCCCTCGCGGCGCACCCCCGGACGGGGATCCCGGCCCGCCCAGCCGAACCTGCGGGAGCCCTCCTCGTAGCAGGCGACCAGATTGCGGCTGCTGAACGGCAGGCCCGAGACGGGACCCCGGTCGGGTTCGTTGCGTACGCGCAGCTCGATCGGGTCGATGCCGGACTTCTCGGCGAGCTCGTCCAGCGCGCACTCCAGCGCGAACGAGCCCGGTGCCTCGCCCGGCGCGCGCATGAAGGTGGGGGTCGGCACATCGAGCCGCACGACGCGGTCGCTGGTGTAGTGCGCGTCGGCGTCGTACATCACGCGGCCCACCGTGGCGCTCCGCTCGATGAACTCGTGGACCGTCGACGTGACGCACTCGGACCGGTGGTCGAGCGCCCGCAGCCGCCCCGACTCGTCGGCGCCGAGCCTGACCCGCTGCGCGGTGGGGCTGCGGTAGCCGATGGTGGAGAACATCTGGCGGCGGGTCATGACGACGCGCACCGGGCGCTGGAGGATGGTCGCGGCCATGGCGGCGGCCACCTGGTGCGGGCGGACCGTCTTGGAGCCGAAGCCGCCACCGACGTGCTCGGACCGCACCCGCACCGACTCCGCGTCGAGCGAGAAGACCTGCGCGAGCTCGGCGGCCACCATCGTGCTGCCCTGGTTGGAGTCGAAGACCTCGAGCCGGCCGCCGTCCCAGTGGGCCGTCGCCGCGTGCGGCTCCATGGGGTTGTGGTGCTCTTCCGGGGTGGTGTACTCGGAGTCCACGACGAACGTGGACGCGGCGAGTTCGGCCTCGACGTCCCCCTTCGTCGCCACCGCCGGCCCGAAGGGCGAATCCGGAGGGGTGTACGCATCCGGGTGTCCGGAGGTGAACCCGATGTCGTGCGGCTCCTGGTCGTACCGGACGACCAGCGCTTCCGCCGCCTCCCTGGCCTGCTCGGGCCGCTCGGCGAGGACCAGCGCCACCGGCCAGCCCATGAAGGGGACACGGTCGTTCTGGAAGACCCCGATGATCGGGTCGGGCTTCCCGATCATGCCCATGTAGTCCAGGTTGACGCGCGGGGCGTTCTCGTGGTGGATGACGGCGAGGACACCGGGCATGGCGAGGACCGGCTCGGTCTCGACCGAGCTGATGCGGCCGCGGGCCACGGTGGACAGCACCATCCAGCCGTGGGCGAGGTCGGGCAGGGGGATGTCGCCCGCGTAGCGGGCCGCTCCGGTGACCTTCTCCCGGCCCTCCACGCGGGTGCGCGCGGTGCCGAAGGCGCCCGTCGTCGTGGTGGTTCCGGTCGTCGTGGTCATCGGGCGGCCTCCTCGGTGAGTTCGGTCAGCAGGGCCACGACGAGGTTGCGCATCAGCGGCACCTTGTATCCGTTGTGGGGCAGCGCCTCGGCGGCGGCCAGTTCCGCGTCCGCGGCGGCGGCGAACGCCTCGGCGGTCGCCGGGCCCCCGGTCAGCGCCCGCTCGGCCGCCAGGGCCCGCCACGGCCGGGAGGCGACCGCCCCGAAGGCGAGGCGGACCTCGTGGACGACCCCGTCCCGGACGTCGAGGGCGGCGGCGATCGAGCCGATCGCGAAGGCGTAGGACGCGCGCTCGCGGACCTTGCGGTAGCGGGAGTGGGCGGCCACCGGGGCCGGGGGCAGGGTGACGCCGGTGATCAGCGCGCCGGACGGCAGCGCGGTCTCCAGGCGCGGGGTGTCGCCCACGGGCAGATAGAAGTCCGCGAGCGGCAACTCGCCCGGCCCGTCGGCGGTTTCGTACCGTACGACGGCGTCGAAGGCGGCGAGCGCGACCCCCATGTCCGAGGGGTGGGTGGCCACGCAGTGCTCGGAGGCGCCGAGGATCGCGTGGTTGTGGTGCTCACCCTCGATGGCCGGGCAGCCGCTGCCGGGGAGGCGCTTGTTGCAGGGCCCGGCCACATCGGTGAAGTAGCCGCAGCGGGTGCGCTGCAGGAGGTTGCCGCCGACGGTGGCCATGTTGCGCAGCTGCCCGGACGCACCGGCCAGGACGGCCTGGGCGAGGGCCGGGTAGCGGCGCCGCACCTCGGGGTGGGCGGCGAGATCGCTGTTGGTGACGGTGGCCCCGACGCGCAAGGCCCCGTCCGTCGTCACCTCGACGTGGTCCAGGGGCAGTTCGCGCACGTCGACCAGGCGTCCCGGCCGCTCGACGCCGGTCTTCATCAGATCGACCAGATTGGTGCCGCCGCCCAGGAAACGCGCGTCGGGGTCGGCGCCGAGCACGGAGATCGCCTCGGAGACCTCGAGGACCCGCTGGTAGCCGAACTCCTTCATGCGAGGGCCTCCTCGGTCCCGGCCGTGCGCGCCTCGGCCGCCCGCGCGACCGCCTGCACGATGGACACGTAGGCGCCGCACCGGCACAGGTTGCCGCTCATCCGCTCCCGGATCTCCTCCGGGCTGAGGGGCGGGGGTCCCGCTTCGGGGCGGACGTCGGCGGTGGCGGCGCTCGGCCAGCCCGCCGCGTGCTCCTCGAGCACGGCGAGGGCGGAACAGATCTGCCCCGGGGTGCAGTAACCGCACTGGTAGCCGTCGAGGTCGAGGAACGCCTGCTGCACCGGGTGCAGCTCGTCGCCCTCGGCCACGCCCTCGATCGTGGTGACCTCACGGCCCTCGGCCGCCACCGCGAGCTGGAGGCAGGAGACGGCCCGGCGGCCGTCGATCAGCACCGTGCAGGCACCGCACTGGCCCTGGTCGCAGCCCTTCTTGGTGCCGGTGAGGTCGAGCTGCTCCCGCAGCGCGTCGAGCAGGGTGGTGCGGTGGTCGACGGGCAGCGTGTGTTTCTCGCCGTTGATGGTCAGCGTGATGACGCTGGACGTCGATGGGGCCATGATCAGCCTTCTTTCGCGGGTGTGGTGCGCGTTGAAGTCGTCCGATGGAGGGGCCCGGGGCCTACGGAGGGAGTCCCGGGCACATCGGATGCGGGACAATGCCGGTCGGCGCTCGGTTTCGGCCATCCACACTGGCCGTTTCAGCCGGTAAGGTGGACCTAAACGGACAACTGTCCGCTGTGCATGAAACTTAGCGGACAGCTGTCCGGTGAGCAAGGTCGGCGCTACGGCGAGGTCCGGAAGGAGGACGAGTGCGGGCAGAGAAGGACGCGCGTCTGCGCTCGGACGCGGCCGCGAACCGCGAGCGCATCCTGGAAGTGGCGCTGGCGGAGCTGACGCGCTCGGCGGACGTCCCGCTGAGCGCCATCGCGAAGAAGGCGGGCGTCGGGCAGGGCACGCTGTACCGCAACTTCCCCAGTCGCGAGGCCCTCGTTCTGGAGATCTACCGCCACGAGATGCGACAGGTGGCCGACACCGCGGCCGAGCTGTTGCGTACCCGGGCGCCGGATCAGGCGCTGCGGGAGTGGATGGGGCACCTCGCCCGGTTCGCCATGGCCAAGGCCGGACTCGCCGACGCGCTGCACAAGGCCATCAGCGCATCCTGCGGCCAGGAGAAACCGGGGCACGGCCAGATGACCGAGGCCGTGGCGCTCCTGCTGCGGGCCAACGAGGAGGTCGGCACCATCCGTCCGGGCGTCACCACCGACGACTTCCTGCTCGCCATCGCCGGCCTGTGGCAGATCGGCCCCGACGAGAACGGGCAGGCACGCGCCCGACGGCTGCTGGACCTGGTCATGGACGGGCTGCGCGCGGGCGCGCCCGGAGCGGCCGGGCCGGGGACGGCAGCCGACCCGGCGGGCTGAGCCCGGCCGGAGGCCACCGTCCGCCCACGGGCGGTGGCACTCCGTAGCGCGGGTTGTCTCGCGGATCAGCCCGGGACCGGAAGCGCGGTGCGGGGCCGGGGTGGGAACCCGGCGGCGCGGTAGCACGCGTCGATCAGCGACATGGTGGTCAGCGCGTCCTCCGCGTCCAGCGGAAGCGGTGTGCCGTGCCGCAGGTGCGCGGCGTACGCCTCCAGCTGGTAGGTGTACGAGGAGCGCTTGCCCAGCTCCTCGGTCCGCTCACCCGCGGACGTACGCACCACGACCCGGTCGTCCAGATGGGGCTGGACGAAGTTCATGGCCGTCGCCTCGCCGCGCGAGCCGATGACCCTGAAGCTCATCCGCCACTCCTCGTGTGCCATATGGCAGCGGGCGGATCCGGTGGCGCCGCCGGGGAAGGCCAGGTCCGCGTCCAGCCACTCGTCCACCTCCGGTGCGCCGTGCCGTGCGCCGCCCCGGGCGGCGACCAGGCGCGGGGGGCCACCGGCCCAGGGGGCGAGCGTGGCTTGCGCGTGCAGGCTGTAGCAGCCCAGGTCCATCAGGGCACCCCCGGCCAGGGGCAGGGACCAGCGGGGATCGGACCCGGGCGGGGCGGGCATGGCCATCATCGTCTCGACATGCCGCAGCTCCCCGAGCTCCCCGGAGCCGAGCAGCTCGTGGAGGCGGCGGGTGACGGGGTGGAAGAGGTAGTGGAAGCCCTCCATGAAGACGGTGCCCGCCTTCGCGGCGGCGTCGCGCACCTCGGCGGCCTCCTCGGCGTTGCTCGCCGAGGGCTTCTCGGTCAGTACGTGCTTGCCCGCGGCGAGGGCGGCGAGGTTCCACGGGCCGTGCAGGCTGTTGGCCAGCGGGTTGTAGACCACCTCCACATCGGGGTCGGCGATCACATCGGCGTAGGAGTCCAGGACGCGCTCGACGCCGTGCTCGGCGGCGAAGGCGTCGGCCCGGCCACGGGAGCGGGCGGCCACCGCGACGAGACGGTGGCCGCCCGCACGGGCGGGGCCGACGAGGGAGAGCTCGGAGATCCGGGCGGCGCCCAGGACCCCTATGCGCAGCGGCTCGGCTGTCGTCATGCCTTGCGTACCTCTTCCATGGTCACGGGGCGGTGTTCGCGCAACGAAAGCGTGCATGCCTCGGCGATCCAGCCGGCCTCGACGGCGTCGGCGACGGTGCAGGGGGAGGGCCGCAGACCCGCCGCGACCTCGGTGAAGGCGGTGAGCTCGGCCCGGTAGGCGGCGGCGAAGCGGTCCATGAAGAAGTGGTGCGGTGTGCCGCCGGGGAAGGTGGCGCCCGGTTCGACGGAGCGCAGCGGCAGCCTGTCCTCCAGGCCCGCGGCGACGCTGTCCGTCATGCCGTGGAGCTCCAGGCGGGCGTCGTAACCGCGGGGGTTGTGGCGGGTGTTGGAGACCACGGCGAGAGTGCCGTCGTCCAGGGTGAGGAGGGCGGAGGCGGTGTCCACGTCTCCGG
Organism: Streptomyces yongxingensis; assembly: GCF_055597465.1. Taxonomy (NCBI): domain Bacteria; kingdom Bacillati; phylum Actinomycetota; class Actinomycetes; order Kitasatosporales; family Streptomycetaceae; genus Streptomyces; species Streptomyces yongxingensis. The sequence continues at coordinate 1,076,223 of NZ_CM145717.1, read as the reverse complement.
CGGCCGCGATGTACTCGGCGCCGCGGTTGGCGCCGGTCGCGTAGACCTCGGTGACCTCGCGGCCGGTGATCCAGCGGACGGTGTCGAAGTCGTGCACGGCGCAGTCGCGGAAGATGCCGCCGGAGACGGCCACATAGGCGGCCGGGGGCGGCTCGGGGTCCAAGGTCGTGGACCGCACGGTGTGCAGCGGCCCGAGCTCACCGCTGACCACCGCCTCCCGCGCGGCCACGTACCCGGGGTCGAAGCGCCGGTTGTAGCCGATCTGGACCTCCACACCACTGCCCTCCACCACGCGGAGGACGTCGAGGCTCTCCTCGATCGTGCGCGCCACGGGCTTCTCGCAGAAGACCGGTGCGCCCGCCCGCACGGCGGCGACGATGAGCTCGGGGTGGGCGTCGGTGGCCGCGGCGATCACGACGCCGTCCACACCGGCGGCGAGTACGGCCTCCGGCGAGTCGACCGCGTGGGCGCCGAACCGCTCGGCGGCGGCGGTGGCGGCCGCGGCGACCGGGTCGGTGACCACGAGGGAGTCCACCGCGTCGAGCGTGGACAGGGTCTCGGCGTGGAAGGCGCCGATCCGGCCCAGGCCCATGATGCCGATACGCATGGGGAGTTGTGTCCCTTTCTGACGGTGCGGGTGCTGGTGGTGTGGCTGCTGGACGGTGTGGCTTCTGGACGGTGCCGGTTCTGACCGTGCGGCGCGGCGGTCAGCCGAGTCCGCCGAGGACGTTCTGGTCCCAGTCGATGACCGATCCGGTGACGACCCCGCTGCGGTCGGAGAGGAGGAGGACGACGAAATCGGCGATCTCGTCCACCTGGCCGAGCTTGCCCATCGGCTGTGCGCGGGCCGCCTCCTCCCGCCAGTCGTCGCCCGCGCCGTGGAAGGCGCGCTGGATGGCGTCCTCGCCCTCGGTGTCGGTCCAGCCCAGGTTGAGGCCGTTGACGCGGACGCGGTCCCAGCGGTGGGCGTGGGCGGCGTTGCGGGTCAGGCCCGCGAGCCCGGCCTTCGCGGCGGAGTACGGCGCCAGGAACGGATACCCGCCGTGTGCGCAGTTGGAGATGATGTTGACGATGGTGCCCGGGGCCTTCCGGGCCACCATGTCGGCGACGGCGGCCTGCATCGCGAAGAACGGGGCGCGCAGATTGATCGCGACATGTGCGTCGAAGAGCTCGGGCGTGGTGTCCAGCAGCGTCCCGCGCGAGGTGAGCCCGGCGGAGTTGACCAGGCAGTCGATCCTGCCGTGGGCCGCCACCACCCGTTCCACGCTGCCGCGTGCCTGCGCGGGATCGGCCAGGTCGGCGCGGAGGAAGGAGGCCGTGGCCCCCTGCGCGGCGAGCTTCCCGGCCAGCGACTCACCGGCGTCGGGGCGGCGTCCGGTGAACGCCACCGTGGCTCCTTCGCGGGCGGCGGCGCGGACGATGCCCGCGCCGATTCCCTGGCTGCCCCCGTTGACCAGGACGATCTTGTCCTGCACCAGTCCCATCAGCGGTCCGTCTCCTTCAGCTCTGGCGGCGCTCGGCGCCGGCCCGCAGTTCCGTACGCAGGGTGTCCGGGGTCCAGTCCCGTTCCAGGGCGCGCCGGAGGGTGTCGGCCTGGGAGTCCGGGGCGAGGCCGTCGACCGGCGGGTCGAGGTCGAGGTTGGTGGGGAAGGGGTAGCCCTCGGCGCAGGCCGCGACCACGTTGTGCAGCCAGTCCTCGGTGGCGCCTTCGGCCTTGCGCCGTCGCAGTACGGGGAAGACGGCGTTGACCACCGCCTCGCGGTCGACGGTCTCCATGGCGCGGCCGAAGGCGGAGGAGATCTGCAGCAGGTTCGCCATCCGCCGGATGTCCGCCGAGCGATTGTGTCCGGCGGCGTGGAAGAGCGCGGGGTTGAAGAAGACCGCGTCACCCGCCTCCAGCGGCAGTTGGACGTGGTGCTCGGCGAAGTAGGCCATGAACTCCGGGCGGCGCCAGGCCAGATAGCCGGGCTCGTACGCTTGCGAGTACGGCAGGTAGAGCGTCGGGCCGGACTCCACGGGCATGGCGCAGTGGGCCACGGCGCCCTGCAGGGTCAGCACGGGGGAGAGCCGGTGGACATGGGCCGGATAGGCCGCGGCCCGCGCCTCGGAGAGGAAGCCGAGGTGGTAGTCGCGGTGCACGCTCTGGGCCGCGCCACCCGGGTTGACCTGGTTGATCTGTGAGGTGACCTGGTAGCCGGGGCCGAGCCAGGCGGTGGCCACGAGGGCGATGAGGTCGTTGGCGTAGTAGTCGGCGAAGACCTCCGGTGCGCTCAGGGCCAGCTTCTCCAGCGCGTTCCACACCCGGTCGTTGGCGCCGGGTTCGGCGAAGTGGTCACCCCGGGCGGCGCCCGCCGCCCGTTCCCGCTCGATCAGCGCCGTGAACGCCTCGGTGGCCCGGTCCAGGACCGACGTGTCGGGGAAGGCCCCCTTGAACACCACGATGCCGGGGCCGTCCAGCAGGGTGTGGACCAGTTCCGCCTGTACCTCCCGGCGGCCGGGGGCCGTGGCGGCCCGGGCGCGCAGGCGGTCGCCGTCGTAGAGGGGGACGTGTCGCTCCACGGCGTCGGCACCGGGGTGGTCGCCGGGGTCGGTGGTCCGCTCGACCAGAGAGCGGAAGGCGTCGAGGGAGCAGTCGGCCTCACTGAGCCGGCCATGAGACCTCGGAGCGATGAGGGGCATTGCTTACCGGTCCTTCCCGTGGGCTGCGGCTTTCTGTCAGTGTTGTGATCGGCCGAGCATCGAGCAATCCTCAGCAGCCCATCAAAAACCCCTCAGGGAGGCGCGCCGATGGCCCATCCGTATCCCATCCGGGAGATCGCCCGGCAGGCGGGCCTGAGCGAGGCCACCGTGGACCGGGTGCTGAACAACCGGGGCGGGGTGCGCGAGAGCACCACCCGGGAGGTCCACCAGGCGATCGAGGACCTGGACCGGCAGCGCACCCAGGTCCGCATCGGCGGCCGCACCTTCATGATCGACATCGTGATGCAGGCGCCGGAGCGCTTCTCCTCGGCCGTCCGCGCCGCCCTGGAGGCGGAGCTGCCCTCGCTGCGCCCGGCGGTGATGCGGTCGCGTTTCCACTTCCGCGAGACCGGTCCGGTGGAGGAGCTGATCGCCACGCTGGACCGCATCGCCCGACGCGGCGGCTGCCAGGGGATCGTCCTGAAGGCGCCCGACGTCCCCGAGGTCACCGCGGCCGTCGGCCGGCTGGCCGCCTTCGGGCTACCGGTCGTGACCCTGGTGACCGACCTGCCCAGCAGCGCCCGCCGGTCCTACGTCGGCATCGACAACCGCGCCGCCGGAGCCACCGCCGCGTACCTCCTGGGCCAGTGGCTCGGCGACCGCCCCGGCAATGTGCTCACCACCATCAGCCGGGGGTTCTTCCGCGGCGAGGAGGAACGCGAGATGGGCTTCCGCAGCGCCCTGCGCAACGCCCACCCCGGGCGCACGCTCGTCGAGGTCACCGACAGCGACGGCCTGGACGCCACCCAGCGCGACCTGGTCCTGCGGGCGCTGCGACGCGACCCGGACATCCGGGCGGTCTACTCGATCGGCGGCGGCAACACCGCGACGATCCAAGCCTTCGAGGAACTCGGCCGCGGCTACGAGGTGTTCATCGCCCACGACCTCGACCACGACAACACCCGGCTGCTGCGCGAGCGCCGGCTGTCCGCGGTGCTCCACCACGACCTGCGCCAGGACATGCGCCGCGCCTGCCAGATCATCATGCGGGCCCACGGAGCCCTTCCCGACGACGGCCCCTCCCTGCCCTCGCCCATCCAGGTCGTCACGCCGTACAACATGCCGCCCGACGCGGCCTGAGACGCCTGATCGCGGCACCTTCCGGGCACCCGTCGGCACCCTCAGGGCACCCGTCGGCACCCTCAGGTCCGCTTGGCGAGATCCCGTTGCACCATGTCACTCGTGCCACTGGGAGCCGTTTCCGCCCTCGCATAGCGTCGGAACAGGGCCAGACAGGCTGGCCATCACCGCACGTGAGGGAACATCTTCATGCTCGCCCAAATCGTCCTGTTCGACGGCTTCGACCTCCTCGATGTGCTCGCCCCCTACGAAGTGCTGCACGCCGGTGGCATGGCTTCCGGAGGAGCGCTGCGCGCGGAGCTGGTGTCCGCCGAGGGGCCGCGTGAGGTGGTGAGCGGGGTCGGCGGCGTACCGCTGCGCGCCACGGGCGCGCTGGACCCCTCGAGGGCGGACCTGGTGGTGGTCCCCGGTGCCGCCGGCCGTGTCGGAGAGCCCGGCGAGGTCCCCGACCACGACGCGGACGCGGACGCGGGCGAGCGGCGGGAGGACGAGCTCATCCCCGTCCTGCTGGGCCGCACCCTGAACACCGACCTGCCGGGGCTGCTGAAGGCCGCCATGGACCGACCGGAGGTGACCGTCGCCACGGTGTGCGGCGGCTCGCTCGTGCTGGCCATGGCCGGTCTGCTGGAAGGCCGCTACGCCACCACCCACCACATGGGCCTGGACATGCTGGACGCCACCGGCGTCAACGCGGTCAGGGCCCGCGTCGTCGACGACGGCGACCTCGTCACCGGCGCCGGTGTCACCTCCGGGCTCGATCTGGGCCTGTACCTGCTGGAGCGCGAGGTGGGGCCGCAGATCGCCCATGCCGTCGAGGAACTGTTCGCCTACGAGCGCCGTGGCACCCCCTGGCGCCACCACGGGCCGTCGCCCGTCGCCGTGTGACCTCACCGCCCCAGCGCGATTCGCCCCTCCCGCCGTAAGCCCCGACCCACCGTAAGGAAGCACATCACCATGTCCGTCGAAGGCACCTGGGATCTGTCCATCTCCACACCCATCGGCCGGATCAAGGCCGTGATCGAACTCCGTAATGAGGGCGGCCGCCTCACCGGTACGGCCCACGGCGCGGGAGAGGAGGTCCCGCTGGCCGATGTGGCGCTCGACGGTGACCAGCTCACCTGGCGTCAGGCCATCACCAGGCCGATGCGTCTGAACCTCGCGTTCACGATGACCGTCGAGGGCGAGACGATGACCGGCACCTCCAAGGCCGGGCGGCTGCCCTCCTCCAAGGTCACCGGACAGCGCCGCGCCGTCCCCGTGGCAGCGGAGGGCTGACCGAACACGCCTGTGAGGGAACCGGGCCGATGGCCCGGTTCCCTTGCGCGTTCCCCCGGTCAGCGGCGCACCGCGAGGCTCATGAGATCGGCACCCACGATCAAGCGGCCCGAGTAGCCCTTCTGGGCCAGCCGCCAGCGGCCGACCTCGTTGTTGGCGGGGACGAGATGGGTGAGCACGAGATTGCGGGCGCCGGCCGCCTCGGCCACGTCCCGGCCCACCTGCTCGATGGTGGTGTGCGAGGCGAGGAGGTGTTCGCGCAGCGCGTTCGCCTGTTCGGGCGGCAATCGCGAGACGGTCTGGTCGACATATCGCTTATCGATCACTTCGTGCACGAGGTAGTCGGTCCCGTGTGCGAGGTCGATGAGGTTCGGGGTGACCGTGGTGTCGCCGGAGACCACCACGGACCCGTCGGGGGTGTCGAACCGGTAGGCGAAGGCCGGGGCCGTGGGGTGGTGGTCGACCAGGGTCGCGGTGACGCGGACCTCGCCGTCCTCCCACACCGGAATCGGTCCACTCAGACGGGGTGGCTTTCCGGCGGCGTCGACCTCCCATACCCCGGTCAGGTCGATGTCCCGCAGGTCGAACACGCCCGAGGGATCGGGGGTGGCGCTGTCGCGCGCCCGGTCGTTCAGATCCGCCGCGAACGCCTGGCGCAGATACGACGTCATGGCCGAGATGCCGGGCATGGGGTCATCGGGATTCACGATCGGGGGCTCGGCGGACCCGGGCGGGAAAACCCGCGGCAATTCGGCACGTCGGCCCGGGCCGAACACGCGAATCGGCGGTTGCGTACGCCCGATGGAATTGAAGGCGGCCGTGGCGTACAGCGAAGGCCAGTCGACCATGTGGTCGCTGTGCAGATGGGTGAAGAAGATCCCGCGCACATTGGCCAGCAGATTGCCCTGCCCGGCCGGGTCGAGACCGGCCTGCCCCAGCCGCCGATACGACCCCACGCCGAGGTCCACGACATAGACCCGATCCTCGTGGACCACGGCCGTGGACACACCCGCGCGACCGGGATCGAACATGGACGGACCGCCGGCGGTGCCGAGCAGGACGACACGGGTCCGGCCCGCTTCGCGCGGCGTCGCCGCGGCGGTGGTCAGCGCCCCGCTCGTCGACAGGGCGGCCGTGGCGGAGGCCCCGGCCAGGAGGGACAGAACACGGCGCCGATTCGTATGCGCCAAACCGCCAAGGCGATTCTCGGGTTTCGGAATTCCGTCGCTGCCGACATTTTCCGGCGGAGCCTCGGGCATGGGGGAAATACCTTTCGCTGGCGAACGCGTATGTGGCGTCCGGGAGATGAGCGAAATCGAGGCTAGACGGGCTGTTCGGGCGCAGGAAGAAGCGGCAGTGCCAACTTTCAACGGAAAAGTGCCGCCCGGTTCAGACGAATTGCCGGACCACCAGCACGGTCGTGTGCACCGCCCCCGTCGCCGCCAGGGTGGCCAGACTCATCACCGAACCGGCCAGGAAGAACCCGCTCATCGCGGCGCGCCGCCGCGGTCCGCTCAGGCGCTGCCAGACCATGGCCATCGGCGGCCCCCCGATGGCGGTCGCCGTGCCCATCAGCCCCGACATCAGACCTGGAGCAGCGCCCCGACCGCCACCGTGATGAAGAGCGGGGTGAACTCCGGCGGGCTCATGCTTCCGTCGGCCCGGTGCCCAGCGGGAAGTGACACAGCCCCTCATGCGGCTCCCGCCCGCTGTCCGCCGTGCCGTCGCGGACCACGACAGGAGGGGCGAGCTCGGCGCACCGGGCCTCGCTCTTCCAGCAGCGGGTGCGGAACCGGCAGCCCGACGGGATGTCGTACGGGGACGGGATCTCCCCGCGCAGCTGGATCTCGTCGTCCTGGGCCCGCCCGGAGACGTCGAGCGTGGGCGCGGCGGACATCAGGGCGGCGGTGTAGGGGTGCACGGGTCGGTCGAAGACGTCCTCGGTGGGGCCGTGCTCGATGACCTTGCCCAGGTACATCACCGTCACCCGGTCGGAGACATGCCTGACCACGGAGAGGTCATGGGAGATGAAGACGTAGGAGACACCGAGCCGTTCCCGCAACTCGGAGAGCACGTTGAGCACTTGGGCCTGCACCGACAGGTCCAGCGCGGACACGGGCTCGTCGCACACGATGAGGTCGGGGTCGAGCGCCAGCGCGCGGGCGATGCCGATGCGCTGCCGCTGCCCGCCGGAGAACTCGTTCGGGTAGCGGTCGGCGTCGCTCTCCCGCAGCCCGACGAGGGACAGCAGCTCACGGACCCGTCGCTCCCGCGCCGGTGCCGTGGGCACGATGTCGCGGTGGGTGCGCCACGGCTCGCCGATGAGGTCGGCCGCGGACATCCGGGCGTTGAGCGAGGCGAAGGGGTCCTGGAACACCATCTGCACCCGGCGTCGCCAGGCCAGCAGTTCCTTGCCCTTGAGGGTGAACGGATCGGTGCCGTCGAAGCGCACGGTGCCCGAGTCCGGCCGCTCCAGCCCGAGCACCACCCTGGCCAGCGTCGACTTGCCACATCCGGACTCGCCCACCAGCCCGAGCGTCTGCCCCCGCTCGACCCGCACATCGACGCCGTCGAGCGCGGTCAGGCGCAGGCGGCCATGGCCGAACGACTTGGTCACGCCGCGGACCTCGAGCAGCGGCGGGGGAGTGGCCGAGCCATCGGCCCGCGGGTCGGCGGCGGTGGCGTCGGTGAGGGGCGTCTCAGGCACGGTCGAGCTCCTCGGAGAAGTGGCAGGCGGCCGAACGCGAGGCCCCGACGGACATCAGACGGGGGCGCTCCTGGGCGCAGCGCTCCTGGGCCAGCGGACATCTGGCCTGGAAGACACAGCCGGACGGGACCGCGCTGAGCTCGGGCGGGCTCCCCGGTACGGCGGGCAACGGACGGCCCCTGACGGCGTGTTCGGGGACCGAGTCGAGCAACCCCTTGGTGTAGGGGTGGCGGGGGCGGGAGAACACCTCCGCCACCGGTCCGGTCTCCACCACATTGCCCGCGTACATCACCACGACATCGTCGGCGCGCTGGGCCACCACCGCCAGATCGTGGGTGATCAGCACCAGCGCCATGTCCCGCTCGGTCTGCAGGTCCCGCAGCAGCCGCATGATCTGCGCCTGCACGGTGACATCCAGCGCGGTCGTGGGCTCGTCGGCGATGAGCACATCGGGGTCCAGCGCGACGGCCATCGCGATCAGCAGCCGCTGGCGCATACCGCCGGAGAACTGATGCGGATACGCGCGGGCCCGCAGCCGGGGCTCGGGGATTCCGACGCGGGTCATCAGCTCGACCGCCTTCTCCCGGGCATCGCGGCGCGACATCCCGCGATGGATGCGGAACGGCTCGGCGAGCTGCCTGCCGACCGGCTGTACGGGGTTGAGCGCGGTCAGCGCGTCCTGGAAGACGATCGACAGCACGGGACCGGCGAGCTTTCTGCGCCCCGCCTGGCCCAGCCGCAGCACATCGGTGCCGGACACCTTCACGGATCCGCCCGTCACCTCGGCCGTCGGGTCGAGCAGACCGACGACGGACAGCGCGGTCATCGACTTCCCACAGCCGGACTCGCCCAGCAGCGCCAGCGTGCGCCCCTTGCGCACCTGGAAGCCGACGCCGTTCACCGCCCGGACGGTCCCGGAGGGAGTGCGCAAGTCGACACAGAGCCCCTCGACTTCGAGCGCGGGGCTGCCGGTCCCGGCGGGCGCGGGCGGGGTGGAGGACTTCACGCGATCATCTCCGAGGGAACAGCGGCCCGGTTGCCGCGCCGCTTCCTGGGCAACGTCAGACGCCAGCGCTGGGCCGGGTCGGTGGCCAGGCGGACCCAGGCGGCGAGCACCGTGGCCGACACCGTGGTGAGCACGATCGCCACACCCGGCAGCACGGCGATCCACCAGGCCGTCTGGAGGTACTGGCGCCCTTGCGCCACCATCAGCCCCCAGCTCACATCGGGCGGCTGGATGCCGATGCCGAGGAAGCTCAAGGACGACTCGGTCAGCATGACGAAACAGAAGTCGAGCGTGGCCACGGTCAGCAGCGTCGGCAGCGCGATCGGCAGAATGTGCCGGTAGATGATGTTCCGGCTCGGTGTGCCGAAGGTCCGTGCCGCGTCCACGAACAGACGGCTCCTCAGCTCGGCCGCCTCCGCGCGGGCGGTGCGCAGATAGACCGGGACGCGCGCGATGGCGAGGATCAGCACGATGTTCATCGCGCTGGGCGCGAAGACATACAGCACGACCACCGCGATCAGCAGCGACGGGAAGCTGAGGATGACATCGGCGACCCGCATCGCGACGTTCTCGCGCATGCCCCCGTGGTATCCGGCCCACAACCCCAGCGCCGAGCCGATCAGCAGCGAGCACAGCACCGCGGGCACCGCGACGGACAGCGTCGTCCCGGCGGCGTCCACCAGCCGGGCCACCACGCTGCGCCCCAGCACATCCGTGCCGAGCAGCCCGTAGAAGCCGTGGTCGAGGGAGGGCGGGCGCAGCGAGGCGCGCAGATCCTGCCGTACGGCTCGGTCCCCGATGAACAGCCGGCCGAACAGCGCGACGAGGAACACCCCGGTGAGGATGACGGCCGCGACGGCCGCGGCCCGGTCCCGGCCGAGCAGCAGCCACCAGCGGGGCGGGCGTGGGCGCGACGGGACGGCTGCCGCGCCGGAGGGCCGGTCGGCGGGGGCGGTGGGCTCGGCGGGGTCGGTCATGGTGGCTCCTTCGCTCACGCCGGCACCGCCTGGCGCACTCGGGGGTCGATCAGGGCGTGGCAGACGTCGACGAGGATGTTCAGCGCGAAGATCGTCACCGCCGTGAGCAGGACAGCGGCCTGCAACACCGCGAAGTCGCGCTGCAGAATCGAGTCGATCATGAGCTTGCCGATCCCGGGCCAGCCGAAGATCGTCTCCACCACCACCGCACCGTTGACCAGACCGACGGTGAGATCCCCGGCCACGGTCAGCACCGGCGTGATGGAGTTGCGCAGGGCGTGCCCGAACACCACGCGCTTGGGGTCGGCTCCCTTGCTGCGCGCGACCTTCACATACGGCGCGGAGAGCGCGCCGACCATGCTGCCGCGGACCACCTGCACCAGCACCCCGAACGGGCGGATCAGCAGGGTGGCGATGGGCAGCACCCAGATCTCCGGGCCGCCCAGGGTGCCGGAGGTCGGCAGCCAGTCCAGCCCCACTCCGAAGACCAGCACCCCCACGATCGCGAACCAGAAGTCGGGGATGCTGGCCGCCGTCATCGACAGCAGACCGGCGATCCGGTCGATGAGCGAGTTGGGCCGGTAGGCGGCGAGGCTTCCGACCAGCAGCGCCCCGAGGATCGCCAGGAGCATGGTCATCCCGGCGAGTTGGAGCGTGACGGGGAATGCCTTGAGCACCATCGACCCGGCCGACTCCCCGGTGCGCAGCGAGGTGCCGAAGTCGAGTCGCGCGGCGTTGGTGAGGTAGTCCCACAGCTGCACCGGAATGGAGTCGTCGAAGCCGTGCGCGGCGGAGAACTCCGCGCGTTGCTGCGGGGTGGCGCTCAGCGGGAGGTAGAGATCGACGGGGTTGCCGGTGAGACGGGCCAGGCAGAACACGCCCAGCACCACGAACACCAGGGGGATCGCGCTGGAGATGACGCGCTTGCGCAGGAAGGACGTCATCTCAGTGCCTCCCCGCCTTCGCCGGGCCGACCTCGGCCAGCCGCATCTCGTCTCCGGTGGCGGAGTCCGGCCGGTACCGCACCTTCGGCGACAGCCCCAGCAGCCCGCGCATATGGGCCACATAGGCGTACTGCGCGACCGTCTCGTTCTGGTAGCCGAGCACCTCGGCGAACGCCTTCTGCCGGGCCTTGCCGGACAGCGCGTCCGCCGCGGCGATGCGCCGGTCGAGCTCCTTGGTGCCGAAGGTGGACTGCGGGCCGTCGCTCACCAGGTATTGACTCGTGGTGAACGCCGCGTCCCCGGCCTGGTTGCCGTGCATGATCAGCAGCGCGACCGGCCCGACGTCACGGGGCAGCGGACGCAGTTGGTACTGAAGGTGGGTGGCGGTGTCCGCCATGCGAATCCTCACGTTCAGCCCCACCCGTGCCATCTCGTACTGCAGGGCTTCGGCCACTTCCGAGATCCCGGCGAACATGCCGTTGCGCGCCACGAGGGTGATCCGCCGGTGCACGGGGACGCCGTCGTCGGCCGCCTGTTTCACCAGCGCGCGGGCGGCGGCGACCTTGTACGGAGCGGGGGCGAGGTCGTCGTTGTGGCCCACCACGCCGGGCGGGACGAGTTGTGCGGCGGGCTTGGCCAGTCCGCCGAGAAGCGCGTCGATGATGCCCTTGCGGTCGACGGCCATGCCGATCGCCTTGCGTACCCGGATGTCGTTGAGCGGCGCCTCGCGGCCGTCCAGACGCAGAGCGGTGGTCTCGTTGTTGGGGTAGGCCACGGTGTTGCCCTTGTCGGCGCTGGTGTGGTCCAGCGCCGTCGCGATGTCGGCCTCGCCCTTGTCGATCATCGCGGCACGGACGCTGGCGTCGCTGCGCCAGACGTACCGGGCCCGGGGGTAGGCGGGCGCCTCCCCCCAGTACTTCTCGTTGCGGGCGAGGGAGATGGAGACACCGGTCTGCCATGACGTGACGGCGTAGGGGCCGGTCCCGATCGGTATCCGCACCTTGGCCTTGGTGCTGGTGGTGCGCGGCACGATCTCGACGAAACTGAGGCGCAACGGGAGGATGGGGTCGGTCTTCTCGGTGGTGACGGTCAGCCGGGTGGGGCTGACCGCGCGCACGTCGAGCTTCTCGTCGCCGAAGACGTAGCCGTCCACGTTGCAGGCGAGATCGGAGTTGACGGCGCGGTCGATGGAGAAGGCGGCGTCCTTCGCCGTGAACGGCTGCCCGTTCTGGAAGGTCACACCGGGGCGGATGTCGAAGGCCCATGTCGTGGGCTTGGTCTGCCGCCAGCCGGTCGCCAGCAGCGGATCCAGCTTCCCCGAGGTGGGGTCCCGTTCCACCAGCGGCTCGGTGATGTTGGAGCGGACGACGACACCGGTCGCGGTCAGCGATGACTCGCAGGGCTCCAGCGTCGGGGGCTCCTGGGTGAGGACGACTCGCAGGGTGTGGCCGTCCGCGCTGCCGGCGTCACCCGCCGCGTCACTGTTCGCCACGGCGCACGCGCTGGTCAGCAGCATCGTGCCGGTCGTGAGAAGGGCGAGAACTGTAGGGGCCCGGCCCCGTTCCCGGCGCGGGCTGGAGGGTACGGAGGACTTCATCGTCGGCGTATCTCCGAGGGTGCTGGCGGGTTGCCGCCCGAGAACGACAGTCGACATGGCTGTCTACACTTACGTACCCGGTCTGCATTTGTGGACGCTGAAGCTAAACTGGAGGTGCCGGGGCGTCAAGGGATCTGACAACAGCCGCAGGTGAGACGCCCCTTGGCCGGGGCTTCCCGATCATTGACAGCCTCATGGGGCACGTGCACGAATGAAGACAGCGCCTATATATGAGGACGGTAGTCATGGCCAGGACGGCTGCCCCCGGTGGTGACCGAGGGATGCGCATCATGCTCAACCACCGGATTCTGAGCAGGTTCGGCGAGCGGCTGAGGGAGCGGACCGAGGACCGGCACGAGTGGCTGGACGTCTGCGACTGGGACGCGGCGCGGATCGCCGACGCCATCGCCTCCGTCGATGTGTACGTGGGCTCACGGCTCACCGAGGACCATGCGCGCCGGGCCCGGCGGCTCCGCCTCGTCCACGTGGTCGGCGCGGGCTACGACGGCATCCCCCTGGAGGCGTTGGGGCCGGATGTGACCGTGGCGAACACCTTCCACCACGGCGCGTCGATCGCCGAACACGTCCTGATGTGCGTGCTGATGCTGTCCCGGCGGGTGCTCGCCGCCGACCGGGAGCTGCGGGCCGGACGCTGGCGGAACGTGGCCGTCGATGACACGCTGCCCTTCGGGGACACCCTGCGGGGCCGCCGTGTCGGCGTCATCGGCTTCGGTGAGACGGGGCGGGAGGTCGGGCGGCTGTGCCAGGCGGTCGGCCTGGGCGTACGGGCCGTGCGCCGCGACCCGTCCGTACCGCTGCCGGACGATCTGCGCCCCGACTGGGTGGGCGGCACGGACCGGCTCCCGGAACTGCTGGCGGACTCCGACATCGTCGTGGTGACCGTGCCGCTGAGCCCCGCGACCCGCGGGCTGATCGGCCCGGCCGAACTCGCCGCGATGGGCCCGCGGTCCCTCCTGGTCAATGTCGCCCGTGGCCCGGTCGTGCAGGAGGAGGCGCTGTACGAGGCGCTGTCGGCGGGCACCATCGCCGGGGCCGCCCTCGATGTGTGGTGGGCCGGGCCGCCCCACGCGCCGAGCCGTCTGCCGTTCCACGCGCTGCCCAATGTGGTGATGACACCGCACAACTCGGGCCACACGGAGGAGACGTTCGCCGCCCGGGCCACGGAGATCGCGGCCAACATCAACCGCCTGGAAGCGGGGAGCCCGCTCAGCAATGTGGTGCGCGCCGGCCGGGTGAGCGCAGTGCCCGGCGGCCCCGCGGTGGAGAGCGTCTGACGCGGCTCAGGGGGCGATGGTGGGAGTCCCGGCCGGTTCTCGGAGGGGACGGTCCTCAGAGGGTGGGTACGGTGCCGCCGTCGATGACGTGCTCGGCGCCGACGATGGCGGAGGCCCGGTCGGAGACGAGGAAGGCGACGAGTTCGGCGACCTCTTCGGGCCGGTTGGGACGCCCGAGGGGGATGCCGCCGAGGGAGTCCATGAGCGATGCCAGGGCGGATTCCCGGTCACCGGTCCGCTCGGCGATGCGGTCGATGAGCGCGTCGGCCGCGCTGGTCCGGATGAACCCGGGGGACACCGTGTTCACCCGCACACCGAGCGGTGCCACCTGGTTGGCCAGACCCTCGGACATCGTCTCGAAGCCACCGGCGGGCGCGGCCGAGCCGCCGAGCGTATGGACCAGGATGTCCGTGCCACCCAGCCGTCGCCGCGCCTCCCGCGCGATGTGTTCGGCGCCTTCCGGTGTGGTCAGGTCGGCGCCCACGAAGTCGTCGTCGGGGACGTCCTCTGGTTGGGAGCGGGCGGTGGCCAGTACGGTCGCACCGGCCGTCCGCAGCCGGGCCGCGATCGCGTAGCAGTAACTCGGGAGGGTGCCGCAATGGCAAGCCGGATCAGGCTCGTTCGCTGCGGCCGGTGGTCGTCGCGCTGGCCGCCTGGGGCAATCAGCACCTCGCGCCGGAGGAGCGCGCCATGATCCTGGTCGACGCCCGGACCGGCGAGGAGGCCGAGCCCGTCGTGGTGGACGCGCGCACCGGCCGAAGCCTCGACGACAGCGAGATGTACGTGTTCACCGCGGGTCCGGCCGCGAGCGAGGCGATGCGCGCCCGCTATGCCGAACTCGAGCGGCGGCGACCCGCGCCCAGCTCTCCCGCGTCCGAGTAGAGACGCACCGTTGCTCCCACCCGGACATCCCTCAGCGCAGCGAAGGCGGCCATCGTGTCGGAAGAGCGTCAGCACACCACGCAGGATCAGGGCATCACCCAGGGTCAGGACATCACGCCGGGCCAGGACATCACGCGGGCCGAGTTGATGAGCCGGCCCACACCGCTGGAGGCCGCGCCACGCCTGGCCCGTGCCATCGGGCTGGAGCCCGACGACCTGTGGGTCAAGCGCGACGATCTGATCGGGCTGGGCGGCGGGGGCAACAAGGTCCGCAAGCTGGAGTGGACGGCCGGGGCCGCCCGCGCCGAGGGCGCCACCACGCTGGTGACCAGCGGGGCCGCCCAGAGCAACCACGCCCGTCTGACGGCCGCGGCCGGGGCCCGGCTGGGCATGGACGTGGTCCTCGTCCTCGCCGGTGCGCCGAGCGAGGGCATGACCGGCAACATCGCGCTCGACGGTCTCTTCGGCGCCCACGTCGTATGGGTGGGCGAGGCGAGCGAGGTGGAACTCGCGGCGGCCGTCGAGGACGTGGCCCGCGACCTGCGCGAGCGGGGCGCCCGGCCCGCGGTGATCCCCTTCGGCGGCTCCAGTGTGCTGGGCGCCCGGGGTTATGCCGCGGCGGGGACGGAACTCCTGGTGCAGGACCCGGACCTGGCCACGGCGGTGGTGGCGGTCGGATCGGGCGGCACCATGGCCGGGCTCGTCCACGCCCTCGGGGCCGAGCGGGTGCTGGGGGTGCACTGCGGAGCCGTCGCCGATCCCGAGCACACCGTCCGCCACCTGGTCGAGGGGCTGGCCGGACAGCCCGCGGCCACCTCCCTGCGGCTGCGCCTGGACCAGGTCGGGCCCGGCTACTCCGCGCTCACCGAACCGGTCATGGACGCCATCACCACGGCGGCCCGCACCGAAGGCATCGTCCTCGACCCCGTGTACACCGGCCGTGCCCTGGCCGGTCTCATCGCGGCCGTCCACGACGGCCAGGTGCGCCCCGGACAGCGCACGGTCTTCGTGCACACGGGCGGACTGCCGGGCCTGTTCGGGCACAGCGAGACCCTGGAGCGGGCGCGTTCCGCCGTGGCCGACACCGCCGTGCGGTGGCCCCGCGGCTGAGCGTCGCACCGGCTCGGCCCCGGTGTGCTGGAACGACCCGGTGTCACTCCGCGCGGGACTCCGCTCCCTCCCCGGAGGCGGCGGCGTCCGGCGACGGGTCGGCCGGGACTTCCCGCACGGTGGCGAGCCCGGGCGGAAGCCGGTGGCGGAACGGATGCACGGTGCGTTCGCTGCGCCGCCCCTTCCAGGCGGTGCAGCCGATGGCGACGGGCCGGCGGTCCCGCGCGGCCTCCGCGAGCATCAGCAGCACGCTCGTCTCCGGGATGGCCATGGGGCGGGCCTGGGCGGTGAAAGCCGCCTGGTGTTCATCGACAGCGGACCGCTGCCGGACGGGATGTCCCACCCGGAGTTCACCCCGCCGGAGGAGCGGTCGCGCAACGCCGAACTGGTCCGCGCGGAGGGCACGCCCCCCTTCATGGCCGGCCCTGCCATCAGCCTTCCCGGACCAAGAGTGATCGGTTTCCGATTCGAGTGCTTGCGACTCTAGACAGGACTGAACATGTATGGCTAACGTCCGGACATGCCTAAACAGGTCCTCAAGCATCAGCGCATCGCCCGCGTCCTGGCCCGCGAGATCCACAGCGGCGCCCTGGAGCCGGGCAGCAGGCTGCCCGGCGAACACGCGCTCACCCGGCGCTTCGCGGTCAGCAGGGCCACCGTCCGCCAGGCGCTGGACGAGCTCAGCAAGCAGGGGCTGATCTCCACCCACGCGGGCGTCGGCTCGTTCGTCACCTTCGACGGTGGCCTGCTGGACAACCGGCTGGGGTGGACCAGGGCGCTGGCCGACCAGGGCGCCCAGGTCACCACCGAGGTGCTCCGTCTGGAAGCGGTGCGCGATGCCCGGCTGGCCGGTGAACTCGGCCTCGAGGGCGTCGAGTTCATGGCGCTCGACCGATTGCGGGTGCTGCCGGAGGGCACCCCGGTCGCGCTGGAGCGCAGCCGGGTCCCGATGGTCCCGGCCCTGGCCGACATTCCGCTCGGCGGGCTCCTCGACGGCTCGCTGACCAAGACCCTCGCCGCGGTCGGCATCCGGGCCACGCACGGGGACGAGTGGGCGTCCGTGCGCCAATTGGCCGCCGACGAGGCGACCCTGCTCCGCCGCCAGGTGGGAGAGGTCTGGCTCAACACCCGCCGGGTCAGCCGCGGGGCCGACGGCCGGATCGTCGAGCAGGTGACCAGCCTCCTGGACCCCGCCCGCTTCCAGCTGCACCTCGGCTTCGGGGAGAGCCCCGACGAGGCCGCCCTGGGCAGCGGCAATGACCCATCCGCGAGGAAGCAGCCCCGATGAGACCGCGCACCGCGCCCGCCCCCGCCCGACGTACCGCCTCCGCGCACTGACAGGAAGTCCGAATGAACCACCAGCACGACCGCGCGCTCGGCGCCCTCTACGGCCTGGCGATGGGCGACGCCCTCGGTATGCCCACCCAGATCATGTCCCGGCGGTCCATCGTCGCCCGGTTCGGCACCGTCACCGATTTCGAACCCGGCCCGGAGGACAACCCGGTGAGCGCCGGAATGCCCGCCGGTTCGGTCACGGACGACACCGATCAGGCCGTCATCGTCGGCCGGCTGCTGACCGGGTCCGGCGGCCGGATCGACCCGCTGCGGCTCGCGCACGAGCTCCTGGAGTGGGAGCGCGCCATGAAGGCCAAGGGCTCCTTCGACCTGCTCGGCCCCTCCACCAAGGCCGCTCTGGAGGCCGTCTCCCGTGGCGTACCGCCGGAGGAGGCGGGCAAGTCCGGTGCCACCAACGGCGCGGCCATGCGGATCACCCCCGTCGGCGTCGCCTTCCCCGACACACCCCTGGAGCCCTTCCTCGACCGGGTCGCGGAGGCGTGCCAGGTCACCCATGACACCTCCATCGGCATCGCCTCCGCCGCCGCCGTGGCGGCCGCGGTGAGCCGCGGCATCGACGGCGGCGACCTGGAGGACGCCATCGGCGCGGCGATCACGGCGGCCGCGGCAGGCGCCGAGCGCGGCCACTGGGTCGCCGGAGCCGATATCGCCGCCCGCATCGGCTGGGCCGTGGACCTGGTCCGCGCGACTCCCGAGCGGCAGGCCCTGGACCGCGTCTGCGACCTGGTCGGCACCAGCGTCGCCAGCCAGGAGTCGGTCCCCGCCGCCTTCGCCGTGCTGGCCCTCGCCGAGGGCGAGCCATGGCGGGCCTGCCTGCTGGCGGCCAACCTCGGCGGCGACTGCGACACCATCGGCGCCATCGCCGGCGCCATCGCCGGTGCCGTCAGCGGGGCGTCCGCCCTGCCCGACGACGCCCTCGCCACCGTGCGCTCGGTCAACGACCTCGACCTGGAACCGCTGGCCAAGGCCCTGCTCGCGCTGCGCGCCGACATGGCCGCATGACACACCCCCCCCGCCCCCACATCCGCACCGGAGCGCCCCCGGACAGAAAGACAGGTACCACCATGGCGGCTTCAGAGAACGACCGCGTCGGCTCCGTGGAGACCAGAGGCATCGAGCCGGTTCCCGACGCCGAGCGCCACGGCCACGCGAGCCAGATGTTCTGGACCTGGTTCGCCGCGAACATCAGCATCCTCGGCCTGCCGCTCGGCGCGGCGCTGGTCAGCTTCCGCGGCCTGAACATCTGGCAGGCGGCCGTCGTGGCCATCCTCGGGTCCTTCGGCTCCTTCGCCCTGGTGGGCGCCCTCAGCATCGCCGGGAAGCGGGGCGGAGCGCCCGCCCTCACCCTCTCCCGCGCGGTGTTCGGGGTCCGTGGCAACGCGGGGCCCACACTCGTCACCTGGATGAGCCGGCTCGGCTGGGAGACCATCAACACCACCACGGCCGCCTTCGCCCTGCTGGCGCTGCTCGACGCCGCCTTCGGCATCCGGCGGAACACCGTCCTCACAGTGGTGTGCCTGCTGGTCTTCATCGGCTGCACCCTGCTGATCAGCGGCCTGGGCCACGCCACCATCATGTGGATCAACAGGTGGGCCAGCTATGTCTTCGGTCTGCTCAACCTGGTCGTGATCGGCTTTCTCGCCACCACCGTGGACTGGGGCAAGGTCTTCCACGCCCCGGTCGGCCCGGTGAGTTCGATGGTCGTGGGCGTCGGCATGATCGCCGCCGGTACCGGGATCGGCTGGGCCAACACCGGCGCCGACTACGCCCGTTACCTGCCCCGGCGGATTCCCGGCGGCAGGCTGGTGGCCGCTTCCGCCTTCGGCGCCGGAATCCCGCTGGTGGTGCTGATCTCGCTGGGTTCGCTCCTCGCGGCGGGTGAACCCGATCTGGCCTCCGCCTCCGACCCCGTCTCGGCGATCAACACGATGCTGCCCTCGTGGATGTCCATCCCGTATCTGATCGCCGCGTTCGGCGGACTGCTGCTCTCCAACCACCTGTCCGTCTACTCGGCCGGGCTCACCATGATCACCCTGGGCATACGGGTCCGGCGCACCCTCGCCGTCGGCCTGGACGTGGTCGTCACCTTCGCGGGCGGGATCTACTTCATCCTGATCGCCAAGGACTTCTACGGCCCGTTCATCACCTTCCTCACCCTCCTCGCCGTCCCCATCAACGCCTGGGTGGGCGTCTTCGCGGTCGACCTGATACTCCGCCGGTCCTACGACGGCGCGGCCCTGATGGACGTCGGTCGCTCCAGCCGCTACTGGTTCCGGGGCGGGGTCGCCTGGGCCGCGATGATCGCCTGGGCGGCGGCCATCGTGGTGGGCCTGCTGTTCACCGAGGCCAGCACCAGCGCCACCGATGTGTGGTTCTCCGGGCCGCTCGCCCACAGCTGGATCGGGTCCAACGGGCTGGGATGGGTGGTGACCCTGGTGCTCGCGGCCGCCGTCTACGCCCTGCTGCGCCGGTTCGACGGCACCGTCCGCGAGGAGGCGTCCGCGCAACCGCCGCAAGCGCAGGTGCTGCCCGCCCCGGCCGCGCGGGAGGTCTCATGAGCGGCCACGACGCCGTCCCCGGCGGCTCCGGCGAGGCCACGGGCGGTCGGCTGGTCCTGCTCGGCAACGCCATCGTCGACCTGGTGATGCGGGTGCCCGCACTGCCCGAACGCGGCGGCGACATCATCTCCCGGGACACCACCCTCACCACGGGCGGCGGATTCAACGTCCTCACCGCCGCCCGCCGCCTGGGGCTGCCGGCCGTGTACGCGGGCGCCCACGGCACCGGGCCGTTCGGCGACCGGGTCCGGGCGGACCTCGCCCGGGAAGGCATCGAGGTGCCGCTGGATCCGGTCACGGAGGAGGACACCGGATTCTGCGTGGCCTTCGTCGACGGCGGTGGGGAACGCACCTTCGCCACCAGCCTCGGCGCGGAGGCCCGGCTGACCGAGGCCCACGCGACGGCCGTGCTCGCCGCGCTGCGCCCCGGCGACCTGGTGCAGATCTCCGGATACGGGCTCGCCTACCCGGTGAACGGCCCGGTCCTGGCCTCGCTCGTGGCGCGGCTGCCGGAGCACACCCGGGTCTTCCTCGACCCGGGCCCGCTGGCCGACCAGATCCCGGAGGAGGTGCTGGAGCCCGTTCTGGCGCGCTGCGACTGGGTCAGCTGCAACCAGCGCGAGGGGCGGCTGCTGACCGGCCGGGACGACGCCCGGGAGGCCGCGGCGGCACTCGCCGCCCGGCTGGGCCCGCGCACCGGGGTGCTGCTGCGGGCCGACGCGGACGGCTGCTGGCTGGTCCCGCCCGGCGGAGAGCCCGCGCACCTCCCCGGCCGCCGGGTGACCGCGGTCGACAGCAACGGCGCGGGCGACGCCCATACGGGAGCGTTCCTGGCCCTCCTCGGCCACGGGCTGGACCTGAGCAGCGCCGTACGGGGTGCCAACGCCGCGGCCGCCTTCGCGGTCACCCGCCACGGCCCCGCCACCGGGCCGACCGTCGGCGAGCTGCTGGACTTCCTCGACGGCGAGCCGCTCGCGGCGCGGCTGTCCTCGGCGCTCGGACGGTAGCCCGCGCCCGGGCCCGCCGTCACCCGGGCGGGCACCGGGTGAGTCCGAACCCCTGACGCGAACACGCTTCACTCGGCGGCGCCGGACGCGTCCTCCCCGTCAGGGGTGTGCTCATGCGCGCCGAGGACGTGGTCGCGTACCGCGGTCAGGATGCGGTCCGACAGATCGTCGCCCGCGCAGGCCCGTGACAGCACCAACGCCCCGATCATGGTGGAGAGTTCGACGAGAACGGACTCCTCGTCGGCCGCCGCGTCGCCGGACGTCCTCGCGGTGCGCGCCATCCCGCCGATCAGATTGCGCACGCCTTCGGTGTACGCCCCCTTGAGCGGGTCACCGGGCTCCGCCCGTGCGGCGTCCACCGCCAGTGCCGCGGCGGCGCACCCCAGCCCGGGGTTGTCGCGGTGCCGGGCGGACAGATAGGCGGCCAGGAAAGCTGCCCGGGCGCCGCTCGTGTCCTCGCCATCGGGGAGTTCCTCCATGGCGGCGAGGCGTTCGGCGAACGCGGCCGAGCACGCCTGGGCGACCAGGTCGTCCTTCGAGGCGAAGTGGCGGTAGAAGCCGCCGTGGGTCAGACCCGCCGCCGCCATCGCCTGCGGCACGCTCACCTTGTCGGCGCCGTGGGTGCGCACCAGCTTCGCGGTGGCCGCGATCACCTGCTCGCGGTGGCGCTCGGCCTCGGCTCGGGATGCTCGGGGCATGGTCGGTACTTCCTTCTGCGTGTGGTGCCGGACTGGGGTACCGGTTGCCGGTACCGGGTCGATGATATTTGCGTCCCATTTTAGATGATGCTAATAATCTATTCCAGGCGCGCCGCTGGGCCGCGGCCTCATGGGCCGCACGTCCCCGCCGGTTCGAGCGCGCGATTCGACATGTTCGACACGTTCGATCACAAGGAGGTCCGACATGGTTGCGATCGATGGTTCCGTGGTGCTGGTGACCGGAGGCCAACGTGGCATCGGCAAGGCGTATGTGGAGGCACTGCTCCGGCGCGGAGCGGCGAAGGTCTACGCGACGGCGCGGAAGCCCACCCCCAGCGAGGACCCGCGGGTGGAGGCCGTTTCCCTCGATGTCAACGACGCGGACGCGGTCGCCGCTCTCGCCGACCGGGCCACGGATGTGAACATCGTCATCAACAACGCGGGAGTGCTCCTGCCCTCGCCGCTGCTGACGGCGGACATGGCCGATGTGGTGGCCACGTTCGAAACGAACGTCTTCGGGCCCCTCCGGGTGGCCCGCGCGTTCGCCCCGGTCCTGGCCGCGCGGGGTGGCGGCGCGCTGGTCGATATGCACTCCGTGCTGTCCTGGGGCGCGGGGGCGGCCGCCTACGGCGCCTCGAAGGCCGCCCTGTGGTCGATCACGAACTCTCTCCGCATCGAACTGGCGGACCAGGGGACCCAGGTGGTCGGGGTGCACCTGGGGCTCGCCGACACCGACATGGTCGCCGGGATACCGAGTCAGAAGATCTCCCCGGCCGAGGTCGCGGAGGCGGTCCTGGACGGCGTCGAGAGCGGTGGCAACGAGGTGCTCGTCGACGCCGTGACCCGGCAGATGAAGGCGGCGCTCGCCGGGCCGGTGGAGGGCCTCACCGTTCTCCTCGGAAGCTGACCGACTCGCCGCGGACAGCCGCTCGCCGCCACCGTTCGGCTTCACTCGCCCTGAAGGAGAGAGCAATGCCCCTGTGGCACGTCTACCATCCGGTCGACGCCTACTCCGCGGAGCAGAAGCGGGAATTCGCCGCGGACGTCACGGAGTACTACACCCGGGTCGGTCTGCCGAAGTTCTACGTCGTCACCCTCTTCCACGAGGTCCCCGAGTCCTCGTTCCTGGTCGGCGGGGAGCCGTCGGACAACACCGTCCGGGTCGTGATCGAGCACATCGCCCGCCACTTGACGGACCCCGAGGTGAGGAAGAAGGGCACCGAGGGGCTCAACCGCCTGCTGGCTCCTCACACCCGGGACCGCGGGCTGCACTGCGAGTTCCACGTCGACGAGACGCCCCGGGACCTCTGGATGATCGACGGGATGTGGCCCCCTCCCTCGCGCAGCGAAGCCGAACGGCTGTGGGCGCGGGAGAACCGCCCGGTGGCGTACTGACCGCGACCCCGACCGCGACCACATCGCGGTGGCGCGAGGCTTCCGGCATCGATCGGCGGCCTCGCCCCCGGGAAATCCGTGGCCGAGCGTGGGTGGGTCTGATTGGATCGCGGCATGGCCCAGGAAGACACGCGGAAGATCGGGATCCTGCTGTTCCCGGACGTGGAGGAGCTCGACGCCATCGGTCCATGGGAGGTGCTGTCCTACTGGACGCGCAACTTCGCGGCGGACGGGTGGCAGGTGTTCTGCTTCTCCGCCGATGGAAACCCCGTGACCTGCGCGAAGGGGCTCACCGTCGAGGCCCATCACACGATGGCCGACCTGCCTGCGCTGGATGTGCTGCTGCACCCCGGCGGCCAGGGGACCCGGCCCCAGCTCGAGGACGAGCAGCACCTGGAGTGGGTCCGGGCCCAGCGGCGATCCGTTCCCCTGATGACGAGCGTGTGCACGGGCTCGCTGGTCTACGCGGCGGCCGGGCTGCTGGCCGGGCGCCCCGCGACCACGCACTGGGCGTCGTTGGACCGGCTCGCCGAACTCGACCCGACGATCGACGTACGGCCCGACGAGCGGTTCGTCGACGACGGTGACCTGATCACCTCCGCGGGGGTCTCGGCCGGTATCGACATGGCCCTTCACCTGGTCGCCAGGCTGGCCTCGCCGGAGCGCGCACGTCAGGTGCGGCGTGGCATCCAGTACGACCCGCGGCCACCGGTGTGAGCTCAGCCGGGGCTGGAGCGGCCGTGCCGCCAGTAGCCGAAGAACGCGATGTCCGGCTTCGGCACGCCGCGGTCGCGCACCAGATGGCGGCGCAGCCCGGTGGCCAGTCCGGCTTCCCCGGCGACCCAGGTGTAGAACCGTCCCGGTCGCAGCGACGACGTCCGGACCGCGTCGAGGGCCAGCTCGCCGGGCAGGGCGTCCGCGCCGTCCCGGGCCAGCCACCGCACCCGTACGCCCTCGGGAGCGGTGATGTCCGTGCGGATGTCGGCGGTCCCGGGCACCTCCAGGAAGACCTCCGCCACCAGCGACGCCGGAGCGTCCTCGAGGATGGCGAGGATCGCCGGCACGGCGCTCTCGTCCCCGGCGAGCAGTTGCCATTCGGCATGGGCCGGTGGCAGATAGCTCATGCCCATGTCGAAGATGCCCGCCGGGTCTCCGGGCCGGGCGCGCCGGGCCCAGGTGGAGGCGGGGGTGTCGCCGTGCAGGGCGAACTCGATGTCCACCTCGCCGAGTTCGGGCCGGGCGCGCCGGATGGTGAAGTTGCGCACCCATGGTCGGCGCGACTTCGGCAGGAGGAGTAATTCCGCCATCCACGCCTCGCTGGAGAGCTTCGGCATCCTCAGGCCGCCCTGCCCTTCGCGGGGGAAGAACAGCCGTACGGTCTGGTCGAAGCCCATGGGCTTCAGATGCTCCAGTCCGGGGCCACCGAGCGTGACGGTCGAGAAGGCGGGTGTCAGCCGAGTGTTCCGGCGCACCTCCAGCGTGATCATTTGTCGTGATGCGGGCGTGCGGATCTTGGGCAACATGTCGTTCCTCGCGTTGGGTTGGGGACCGCTCGCCGTCCGGTCACAGGTCCACGACGAGCCGCGGGGACAGGGCGCGGGACACACAGGCGTACATGCGGCCCGCGGGGGCGCCGATGTCGTCCCGGTGCTCGGGTTCACCCTCGAGCACGGCCACTTCGCAGCTGCCGCAGACGCCTTCCCGGCATCCGGACGCCACGGGGAATCCGGCGTGGGTCAGGGCGTCCAGCAGCGACTCGTCGGCGGGCACCTGAACGGTCCGCCCCGACCGGGCACACACCGCCTCGAACGCCGTGTTGGGCGCGAACGACCTGGGCGCCGGGCGGAACCGCTCCGCGTACAGCCGCCCCGAGGGGAACGCGTCCTCCGCCGCGGCGAGCATCGGTCCGGGGCCGCAGGCGTAGACCACGGCACCGGGGCTCAGCGCGGATGCCAGAGCCGCGAAGTCCGGCCTGCCCTGCTGCCGCGTGGCGACGATCCGCACTCGATCGCCGTAGGAGGAGCGCAGGTCGTCGACGAAGGGCATGGACGCCACCGACTGCCCCAGGTACACGAGCGACGCCGGGACGCCCGACGCGGCCGCCGCCCGCAGCATCGGCAGGATCGGGGTGATGCCGATCCCGCCGGCGAGGAAGAGATACTCCGGCGCGGGGAGCAGCGGGAAGTGGTTCCGCGGCAGCGACACATCGAGGGCGCGGCCCTGGCGCAGGAACCGGTGGATGTACTCCGAACCACCCCGGCTGAGGCGGTCGTGCCGTACCGCGACGCGATAGGACTCCCGGTCCGCCGGGTCTCCGCACAGCGAGTACTGCCGGGTCAGCCAGTTGGGCAGGGCCAGGTCGATATGGGCGCCCGGCTCCCAGGGCGCCAGCGGGCCGGTGGCGCCCCGCAGGACGAGGGAGACGACGTCTTCGGCGACCCGCTCGATGTGGTCGACGACGGTCTGTTGCATCGTTGATTCACCTTGTGCCGTGGTCAGTAGAGTTTGCGGTAGCCCTCTTCGAGAGCGTGTGTGAGCGCCATCGGGTCGATGTCCATGCCGAATTGGGCGGTGGCGATCTCGCCGACCGACGGGATCTCGTCGGCGAGGGCCTGGCTCGCGGGATCCCACAGCCGGGAGCGGATGAGCGCTCGACCACAGTGGAAGTACGCCTCCGCCACTTCGACGACGATCGCCAGCACCGGATCCTTGGCCTCGGTCCGCATCCGGGCGAGCACATCGGGCTCGTCGGTGGGGTAGGCGCGGCCGTTGACCCGCAGCGTCTCCCGCAGGCCGGGGATGAGGAAGAGCAGCCCGATCCCGTCGTTCTCGGCGAGGTTGCGGAAGGAGTCGGCGATCTTGTTGCCGGGGCGGTCGGGAATCGCGAGCGTATGGGCGTCGAGGACCTTCACGAACCCCGGGTAGTCGCCACGGGGGGAGCAGTCGGCGCGCCCCTCCGCGTCCGCCGTGGCCATGGACAGGAAGGGGGAGTGCGCGATGAAGAGGCGGAAGTACTCGTCGATATGGTCCTGGACCTTGGCCTTGACCATGGCTTCGGGCTCACCGAGCAGGGTGTGGACCTCGGCCGGCGACAACCGCCGGGGGCGCGTGCTGGTCTGCGTCATGAGGACTCCTTCCGGGAGGGGCGGAGCGGAGGGCGCGGGGCCCGTACCGGTCGCCTCCCGCCTCCCTGCCGACGACGGTGGCTCACCGCTCCGTCGCAGTTCATGGCACTATTGTGAGCAATTACTCAGGTCCCGCGCCACTCGCTTTCAAGGGCGCCGAGCAGGAGGTGTCATGACGACCGGCCGTCGCGGACTTCAGCCACGTAAACAGCCGCGCCAGGCCCGGGCCGAGCTCACCCGGCAGCGCATCCTCACCGCCGCTGCTCACGTTTTCGCCGAGTACGGCTATGCCGCCGGGACCACCAACCGCATCGCCGAGCGCGCCCGCATCTCGATCGGCTCGCTGTACCAGTACTATCCGAACAAGGACGCGATCCTGGTCGAGCTGCTGACCCGTCACCTCGACGCCGGGGGCGACGCCATCAGGAGCCGCCAGGACGAAGACGAACCCGACTCCCTGGAAGAGATCATCCGCGGTTTCGCGCGCCCCGTGATCGCCAACCATCTCGATGACCCGCAGTTGCTGCGCGTCATGATGGAACACGGGCCACGGTCACCCGAGTTGCTCGAGAAGATCGCCCGGCATGAGCGGGAACGGGTCGCCTACACCCAGGAGTTGCTCGAACGCCATCCCGAGGTCCGGGTCGAGGACACCTACGTCGCCGCCCGGCTCGTGGTGTCCACGGTCGAGCTCGTCGTCCACCAGCTCGTCGCGGCGCCCGACTCCATCGACACCGAGCGGCTGGAGAACGAACTCGTCGCGATGATCACCCGCTATCTCACCGCCGCGCCGGGCGGGGCCGACGGGGGTGAACGGCCACGGAACGCGGAACGGGCACCCGGCGGCCCAGGTGCCCGTCCCTCGTGATGTGTGATGCGTGATGTGTGATGCCGCGTGCCGCGGTCGGGCCGTGGGCGTCAGTCGATCGTGATGATTGGCTTGCGCAGATCGAACCACGTCGCCAGGTCGAGGGCGCGTTCGATGGTGGCGCGCTGCTGAGTGGTGATGGCCTCCGCCGGTGCGTCGAGCGCCTCCCTCAGCGTCTCGGTGCGGCACAGCTCGAGGGCCTGGTGCCCGGAGGTGATGAGGTCGCCCGCCTGCCGCTTGATGGCGGCGAGATAGGCGGGGTCGAAGCTGCCGGGGTAGCCGCTCTTCTTGCGGTTGGCCACGGACTCGGGCAGCACATCGCGGGTGGCCTCGCGCAGGATGCTCTTCTCCCGCCCGTCGAACGTCTTCAGCGACCAGGGGGTGTTGAAGACGTAGGAGACGAGGCGGTGGTCGCAGAACGGCACCCTCACCTCCAGGCCGACGGCCATGCTCATCCGGTCCTTGCGGTCGAGCAGGGTGTTGACCATGCGGGTGAGGTGCAGATAGCAGACCTGCCGCATGCGCTTCTCCAGACCGGTCTCACCGTCCTTGAGCGGGACTTCGTCCAGAGCGCTGAGGTAGTGGTCGCGCAGGTAGGCGTCCAGATCCAGCTTCTCGGTGAGGTCTCGCGACAGCAGGCTCTTGGTGTCGCCGAGTGTCAGTCCTCCGGCGAGCCACGGGAAGGTGTCGGCCTCGCGCCGCTCGTCGTGGAACCACGGGTAGCCACCGAAGACCTCATCGGCCGACTCGCCCGACAGGGCCACGGTCGACTGTTCGCGAACGGCCTTGAACAGCAGATAGAGCGAGTTGTCCCGGTCGCCGAGACCGATGGGCAGATCCCTCGCCGCGATGGCCGCCTGCCTGACGGCGGGGTCGGACAGGGCGGAGCCGTCGAGCACGATGTCCCGGTGGTCGCATTTCACATGCTCGGCCACGGCGTGCACATACGGCGTGTCGACGCTGGGCGCCACGTCGATCGCGCGGAAGTTCTCCGCCTGCCCGGGGAAGTCCACGGCGAAGCTGCGGACGGTCTCGCCGTGTTCGCCGAGCTTGCGGGCGGCGAGCGAGGTCATCGCCGAGGAGTCGAGCCCCCCGGAGAGCAAGGTGCAGCGGGGCACGTCGGCGACGAGCTGACGGGCGATGATGTCCTCCAGGAGCTCCCGCACATGGGCGACGGTCGCCTCCTGGTCATCGGTGTGCTCGGAGACCTCCAGACGCCAGTACGCCTGCTCGCGAAGTCCATTGCGGTCGACGACAGCGATGTGCCCGGGACGCAGCTCCTTCATGCCCTTCCAGATCGCGTGGCCGGGGGTCTTGGCGAAGGAGAAGATCTCCCGCAGCCCGTCCAGGCCGACCTCGGGGGCGGCGAGCGGATTGGCGAGGATGGCCTTGGGCTCGGATCCGAAGAGGACGCCGTCGTCGGTCTCGTAGTAGTAGAACGGCTTGATGCCCATCCGGTCCCGGATCATCACCAGCTTCTCGGTGCGGGAGTCCCAGATGGCGAAGGCGTACATGCCGTTCAGTTTCTCGGTGAGGGATTCGCCCCACTCGACATAGCCGCGCAGGACGACCTCGGTGTCGGAGTCGGTGGCGAAGCTGTGGCCCCTGCGGCGCAGTTCGTCACGCAGCTCGGTGAAGTTGTACGCCTCACCGGAGTAGACCATGCTCACGGGGCCGTCGGCCGTGTCGACGGCCATGGGCTGCGCCCCGCCGGGCAGGTCGATGACGGCCAGCCTGCGGTGCCCGAGCGCCGCCCTGCCGGTCACCCACGCTCCGGCCGCGTCCGGGCCCCGGCAGGCCATCGTCTCCGTCATGGTGTCGAGGACCTGGCGGTGGGAGGTCAGATCGCGGCGGTAGGAGACCCAGCCGGTGATGCCGCACACAGTGATCATCCCTTTCACTCAGCGGGAGATGGTTGCCTGTGAAAACCATCTACCTCTCCGGAGGGGGATCGCTACCGGGCGCTGATCTCTGGGGGAGTGGCATTTCTCACTGGTAAATTCCTGTTAATGGTAAGTTTCACGATGAGTGGTGTCCGAAAAACGACGCCCACTAAGTCGCCATTTTACGGCTGATATCCGCGTCGTAATTCATCAAGGAAAGACTTGCCGTATACGAAAGAGAACGGGCGGCTCCGTGGCGGCCCCGGCTCTCCGTGATGGTCGCGGCGCATGGGTGGCGGCGGGGGCCCGCGGCCTCGCGCGTCGTTCAGCAGGCAGGTGGGGACCGTGCCGAGGGCCTGCGCGGTGCGGATCGCCGGGGGTGCCGGCCGGCGCCATGACCTGGGGAGCTAGCATATGAGCGCCACCTAGCTCGAAAGATAAACTTGTGACTCTCAACGAGGACTCGTTCACCAACTGGAAGCACCGCGAGGAGATCGCGGAGTCGATGATCCCCCTCATCGGGAAGCTGCATCGGGAGCGGGACGTCACGGTCCTGCTGCACAGCCGCTCCTTGGTGAACAAGTCGGTCGTCAGCATCCTCAAGACCCACCGATTCGCCCGTCAGATCGCCGGTGCGGAGCTCTCGGTCACCGACACGCTGCCGTTCCTGCGGGCGCTCACCGCGCTGGATCTCGGCCCCTCCCAGATCGACATCGGCATGCTCGCCGAGACGTACCGGGCCGATGACCGCGGCCTCTCCGTGGAGGAGTTCACCGCCGAGGCCGTCGCCGGGGCCACCGGGGCCAACAAGATCGAGTGCCGTGAGGGACGCGATGTCGTCCTCTACGGGTTCGGGCGGATCGGGCGGCTGGTCGCCCGTCTGCTCATCGAGAAGGCCGGGTCCGGCAACGGGCTGCGGCTGCGCGCCATCGTCGTCCGCGGGGGCGGCGGGCGGGCCGGTGAGGATCTCGTCAAGCGGGCCTCGCTGCTGCGCCGCGACTCCATCCACGGCCAGTTCCAGGGCACGATCACCGTGGACGAGGCGAATAGCAAGATCATCGCCAATGGCAACGAGATCAAGGTGATCTACGCCGACGACCCGGCCTCGGTGGACTACACGGCGTACGGCATCAAGGACGCCATCCTCATCGACAACACCGGCAAGTGGCGCGACCGCGAAGGGCTGTCCAGGCATCTGCGCCCCGGTATCGAGAAGGTGGTGCTGACCGCGCCGGGCAAGGGCGATGTCCCCAACGTCGTCCATGGCGTCAACCACGACACGATCAAGCCGGACGAGCAGATCCTGTCCTGCGCCTCGTGCACCACCAACGCGATCGTCCCGCCGCTGAAGGCGATGGCGGACGAATACGGGGTGCTGCGCGGCCATGTGGAGACCGTCCACTCGTTCACCAACGACCAGAACCTGCTGGACAACTACCACAAGTCCGACCGCCGTGGCCGCTCGGCGCCGCTCAACATGGTCATCACCGAGACCGGTGCCGCCTCCGCCGTCGCGAAGGCCCTGCCCGACCTCAAGGCGAAGATCACCGGCAGCTCGATCCGCGTCCCGGTGCCGGACGTCTCGATCGCGATCCTCAACCTGCAGCTCGCGCGCGAGACCACCCGCGAGGAGGTCCTGGACTACCTGCGCGATGTGTCCCTGACCTCGCCGCTCAAGCGCCAGATCGACTTCATCAGCGCCCCCGACGCGGTCTCCAACGACTTCATCGGCTCGCGCCACGCCTCGATCGTCGACGCGGGCGCCACCAAGGTCGAGGGCGACAACGCGATCCTCTACCTCTGGTACGACAACGAGTTCGGCTACTCCTGCCAGGTCATCCGCGTCGTCCAGTACGTCTCCGGGGTGGAGTACCCGACCTACCCGGCCCCGGTGGTCTGACCCCCGGAGACTACGGCCCGGACCTCACGCCCCGTCACCGTTCCCCGGCGGGGGCGGGGTCCGGCCCGTGGGGCTGCCGTCGCGCCGTGCGCGTCACCCGCTCCCGGACGTGTCCGGAAAGCGTCCGGAAGCGGTCCGGCTACTCGCCGTTTCCGGACGTGTCGGCCAGCAGCCGTGCGATGCCCGTCGGTCCGAAGACGCCCTGGGTGGCGAGGGCGATGCCACCGTGGAGCCCGGAGCGGCCCTTGAGCTGTGTCGCGGTGATGGTCAGCTTGCGGGTGGCCAGGGGGAGGGCGCGCTGGTACGGCGAGCAGCTTCCTGGCCTTGGCCGGGTCGTAGGCATAGTCGCTCTCGAGGGACTTCTCGTACCAGGTGCTGCCCGCGGTGGCCATCTGCGAGGTGGCGGTGGCGTAGCCGAGGTTGAGCTTCTCGACGATCGTCTCCCGGTCGAAGGCGTGGTTCAGGGCCTGGCGCACCTTCACCTTGCCCAGGGCGGGCACGGTCCTGCCGGTTCGGTCCCAGATGTAGAGGCCCTCGACGCTGTCGGCGTGTGCCCGCACCTCAAGGCCGCGGCCCTTGGCGTACTGGGCGGTCTGCGGGGTGATGCGGGCCCAGTCGACCTGCCCGCTGAGCAGGGCGTTCAGGCGAGCGGTGGGATCGCTGATGTTCTTGGTCGCCGAGGTTCACCACGAGCTGGGGGTCGGGTGCCGACAGGCGGAGGGCCACGGTCCCGGGGTTCACGACCTCGACCGCGTCGATGGCACGCAGTTTGCCGGCGGCCTCGTTGGTGCCTTCTTTGGTGTGCAGCAGGCTCTTCCGCACGGCCGTCGCGTCGAGCGCGGTGCCGTCGGTGAACCCTTCTGCTCTCAGGTGCCGTGCTCAGCGCTGCCGCCGGGCCCACTCGCCGCAGAGCCGGACGCTTTCCTCGGGGGTGGCCCGGGCGCCGCGGTCGACCTCGATCACCAGCCAGCCGTCGAAGGTCTCGGGCAGGGCGGCGAGGGTGGCGGGAATGTCGACCGACGCGTGGCCCGGCTCGGCCCACAGCCCGGCCATCACGGTCTGCTGGTAGGTCCATCCCTCGGCGCGGCCCCGCTCGGCGACGTCGGCGTGGAAGTCCTTGATGTGCAGGGCGGCGACCCGGTCGGCGTAGTCACGGACGAGGCCGATGACATCGGCACCGGCCCAGCCGAGGTGGCCGATGTCCGGGCCGAAGGAGAGGACGTCCGCGGCCACGCCGTCGAGGATGAAGCGGGTCTCCTCCTCGGTCTCCGCCCAGGTGCCGATGTGGGGGTGGAACGCGGCGGTGACGCCGTTCGCCTTGGTGGTCTCACCCATGCGGGCGAACACCTCGCGCACCCGCTCCAGCCGTTCCGCAGTCGCCTCCGCGCCCACGGCCGGGCGGTGCACACGGGGGGCCTGCTTGTTCATGCCGGTGGCCACGAAGACCGTGGGCAGGCCCAGTTCGGCCATCTGGGTGCTGACGCGGTCGGTCTTGTCGAGCAGTTCGCGCAGGCCGCTCTCGTCCTCCGGGAGGGGGCCCGAGATATAGCCCGGGGCGGGCGCCAGACCGTGCTCGTCGAGCAGCCGGCCGTATGCGGCGGCCGTCATCCCGGCGGGCACGTCCGCGTGCACGGCGGCGATGCCGGCCTCGTGGATGACCTTGAGGCGCTCGGGCAGGGGCGGCGCCAGAGCGGGGTCGATCCAGCCGTCGTCGGTGGCGATCCACTGCAGGGGGTTGATCGCGATCCGGTCGTGGCGAATGGTCATGAGGGTCCTCTCCCTGAGGGCGGGGCGGTGGGACGGGCGGGTGTCAGAGGGTGAAACGGGGCTGGGGGCGCTCGCAGGAACTGCTCAATGCCACGGACCGGCCCTGTTGGGCCGAGCCCTCCAACGCGCAGAGCGCTTCGAGCACGTGGAAGGCGAAGGCGGCGTTGGCGCGGTGCGGGCCGCCCTCGACGGCGTTCGCGAGGTCGCGGACGCCGAGCCCGCGGCGGGCCTGCTCGCGGGTGCCGACGGCGCCGAAGAGTTCGAGGGCCGGTTCCAGGACCGTCCAGTCGCCGGCTCCGTGCCGCCGGAGCCGCACATCGCCGTCGAAGTGGTTCGGGTTGGCCAGCGAGAGGGTTCCCTCGCTGCCGTAGATCTCCAGGTACGGCAGGTCGCTGTCCCAGACGTCGAAACTCATCTGGGTGGTGGCGATGACACCGGAGGCGAAGGTGAGCACCGCACCGGTGTGGGTGGGGATGGTGACCTCGATGGTGTCCACGGTCCGTTCGGGCGCGGTGACGGTACGCTCGGGCACGCCTATGCGGGCGGCCGCCGAGACGGTGGAGACGGGGCCGAGGCAGTTGACGAGGACGGCCAGGTAGTACGGACCCATGTCCATCACCGGGCCGCCTCCCGGCTGGAACAGGAAGGCCGGGTTCGGGTGCCAGGTCTCGGCCTTGCTGTGCCCGATGAAGGCGGAGGCGCCGATGGGCGTTCCGATCAGGCCCGAGTCGATCGCCTTGCGCGCGGTCTGAGCGGCGCTGCCGAGGAAGGTGTCCGGCGCCGATCCGAGGACACGCCCGGTGCGGGAGGCCGCCGCGAGAACCGCTTCGCCGTCGCTGACCGTGGTGGCCAGCGGCTTCTCGACGTAGACGTGTTTGCCCGCTTCCAGCGCCGTGGTGATCGTACGGGCGTGGTGGACCGGCGGCGTCAGGTTGACCACGATGTCCACCGAGTCGTCGGCGTACAGGTCGCGGTCGTCACCCCAGGCCGGGATGGAATGGCCGGCGGCCGCCTCCTTCGCCCGTGCCACATCGATGTCGCCCACGCGCACGATCTGCAGCTCCGGGTAGCGGGCGAGGCCGGTGACATACCGGCCGAAGATGTTGCCGCTGCCCAGGATGCCGATGCGATGGGTCTGTTCGGTCATGGCCGTGGGTTCCTCTCCCAGGAGTGGTGCGGGGGATGGTCGGGTTGGCGAGTGATCGGCGAACGGGTGCGGTGTGGCGGTGCCTTGCCGGCCCCGCGGTGTCGCGTCGAGCGGTCCACCGCCCTTGACTTCGGGAACGGGGGCACCAGTGGGCTGCCCTCTTCCGGCGGTTGAGTAAGGCGTGTTCGCGTCGCCTAACACCTTCGTTTAGTTCGGTTACCCCGAACAAGAGGCGGTTGTTAATTTTCCTTGCAAACTAATAACGTCTTAAAGGAAGGCTGTTCCGGGGTGATCCACGACGGCTAGGTTGGGCAAATGCGTGAAGGTGACGGTTATTCCGCCGATCAGGCGCTGCTGCCCGCGGTCCCCGTCGGACTGCGCAGGGTGCTGGACCTCGTGTTGGCCGGTGAGGCGACCAACCGGGCCGAGATCGCGCGGCGCAGTGGTCTGGCCCGCTCCACCGTCGGCCAGCAGGTGGACCAACTCCTCGGCCGCGACATCCTGGAGGAGCTGGAGTCCGGCGAGTCGGTGCGCGGGCGGCCGCCGCGGCTGCTGACCCTCAGCCCGCGCGCGGGGACCATCGCCGTCGCCGACGTGGACGCCCTGGACACCAGGATCGCGATCGCCGACCTCGGTGGCCGTCTCATCGCCCAGGACACGGTGACCGTGCGCATCGACGCGGGGCCGGAGACGGTCCTGGAGGTGGTGTGCGACCGGCTGCACACCCTGCTGGAGCGGTCGGGGCGCGATCCGGACCGGGTCCGTCAGGTGGTGATGGGGCTGCCCGCTCCCGTGGACCCGGAGCGCGGTTGCCCGCTCAGGCCCAACGGCATGCCCGGATGGGACGGCTTCCCGGTCGCCGAACGGCTGCGCGCACGGTTCCGCGCCCCCGCCCAGGTGGACAATGACGCCAACCTCATGGCCCTCGGCGAGGCCGTTCAGGCCCGGGCCGAAACCCCGGTGCTCTGTCTCAAGATCGCCACCGGGATCGGAGCGGGGCTCGTCACCGCGGAGGGCCGGATCTACCGCGGTGCGGACGGCGCGGCCGGCGATGTCGGCCACATCCGGTCCTTCGGCGGCGGCACCGCCCTGTGCACCTGCGGCAATGTC
Organism: Streptomyces yongxingensis; assembly: GCF_055597465.1. NCBI lineage: Bacteria > Bacillati > Actinomycetota > Actinomycetes > Kitasatosporales > Streptomycetaceae > Streptomyces > Streptomyces yongxingensis. Next base: position 1,041,797 of record NZ_CM145717.1, on the reverse strand, counting down.
GGCTGTGTGCGGGCCATGGCCTCCCACCGAGCCGTACTGCTGAACCTGGGCATCCCCGAGTCCACCGAGGACGACCCGCTGCACGGGGTTCACGAGCTCGCGGAGCGCGTCGCCAACAACGACCCGCCCGCCGTCCGGGCCCTGCGGCAGGCGGCCACCGAGATCGGCGAACTCGCCGCCATGCTCGTCTACATGTACAACCCCCGCACCCTCGTCCTCGGCGGTCCGCTCAGCGATCTGCGCGACGACCTGCTCTCCGGGGTGCGCGCCGTGGTGTACCAGCGCGCCCTGCCGCTGGCCACGCGGAACCTGACCATCACCGCGACACGGCTCGGCGCCGCCTCGGCCGTGCACGGGGCGGTGGCCCTCGCCACCGGGGACGTCTTCAGCGAACGCGGGGTGGCCCGGCTGCTCGTCGACTGAGGGCTACGGCTCGGCGCGGTACGCCTCGATCACCGCGAGACGGGTGGTGACGGCCTCCGCGGCGTTCCGCAGCGCCGCCAGAGTGCGGGGGACGTTGTGGCGTGCCGTGGCGGCGACGACCGACAGCGCGCCCAGATAGGCGCCGTCCCGTGGCCCGCGTACGGGCACGGCCACGGCGGAATAGCCGAGCCGGTGCTCCTCGGAGTCGGTGGCGTAGCCCTGCTCCTTGATGCGGGCGAGTTCGCCCGGGAGCCGGTCGGCGGTGAGGGTGCGGGCGGTCATCCGGCGCATGCGGGGGACCAGCCGCGCCAGCGGGTACTGGTCGGGCAGCAGGGCCAGGGTGAGCTTCCCCGGGGCCGTGCTGTGCAGTTGGAGCAGCCGTCCGCCGACCGAGGCACCGGCCCGGTTGCGGTGGCGGCCGGCGTTGTCGATGCACAGCAGGTCGGTGCCGTTCGGCACGGACAGGCTCACGGGGCTGTCGAGGGCCTGCGCGAGGTTCTCCATCACCGGCCGCGCGGCGTGGCGCAGGGTGCGCTGCCGGGGCGCGCGCAGGCCGATCGCGTACAGCAGGAGGCCGAGCCGGTAGTGGGAGCCGTCCCGCTCCAGCAACTCGCTGGCGACGAGGTCCTGGCACAGCCGGTGCACCGTGGCCTTGGCCACCCCGGTGCGCGCCGTCAGCTCCGTGAGGCTGAGGGAGAGGTCCCCGTCGCCGAAGGCCGACAGGATCAGTCCGACCTTGCCGAGGACGGACTTGGGGGACCGCCCGTCCGGCTCGGCTTCCTCGCCGTTGCCACGAGGTACCGCCGCAGTCGTCACGACATGCCCTCCTCGCCTGCCGGTGTGCCTCGATCAAGGCCGCCATGTGTGCTGAGGATGGCCAATATAGATATCTTTTTGCCTGGTAGGAATGGTGGGAGGGGTCGGAATTCGGCGGGGGTCAACCCGATCTCGCGGCCGGTGATCCGCTCATCGGCCCCCCACCAGGGCGGTGTCGACCCCCAACGGGCCGACCGACCCGGCGCCACCGGGAGCGCCCAGCGGGGCGTCCCGGCCGGGCAGGACCTCCTCGAAGAACCGCCGGTTGTCCGCGCGGTGCTCGGGGTCGGCCTTACGGTCCACGGTGATCGCCTGCTCCGGGCAGGCGATCTCGCAGGCGCCGCAGTCGATGCACTCCACCGGGTTGATGTACAGCTTGCGTTCGCCCTCGTAGATGCAGTCGACCGGGCACTCCTCCATGCAGGACCGGTCCATGATGTCCACGCAGGACGCGCCGATGACGTAGGCCATGTCAGTTCTCCTTCTCGGTGGAATGCCCGGGGAACAGTGCCGCCTCCGGGTCGATGACCGTGGCGGCGTTGTTGACGGCCGTGGCGGCCTCGCCGAAGCCGACGGAGATCAGGCGCACCTTGCCCGGGTAGTCGGTGATGTCGCCGGCCGCGAAGACACGGGGGAGGTTGGTGGCCATACGGGTGTCCACGGCGATCCGGCGCGCTTGCAGGGTCAGGCCCCACTCCCGCAGCGGGCCGAGGTCCGCGATGAAGCCGAGGGCCGCCACCACGGTCTGTGCCGGGAGGCGCGTGGTGTCCTTGGTGGTCCGGTGGCGGATCTCGACCTCCTCCAGGTGTGCGGCGCCGTACAGGCCGCTGACCTCGGAGTCGGTGAGCAGGTCGATGCCGAGCGCCTGGACCTTCTCCACCGACGCGCGGTGGGCGCGGAACCGGGCGGTGCGGTGCACCAGGCGGACCGAGCGCGCCACGGGGGCCAGCAGGGCCGCCCAGTCGAAGGCGCTGTCGCCACCGCCGACGACCACCACGTCATGACCGGCGTGGGCGGCGGGGTCGGGCACGAAGTACACCTGCCCGCGGCCGAGGAAGTCCTCCCCGGCGGGGAGCGGGCGGGGGGTGAAGGTCCCCACGCCTCCGGTGATCACGACGGCCCCGGCCCGTACCGCCGTCCCCCGGTCGCTGCGGACCACGGGCAGGCCGTCGCCGTCGTAGTCCAGCGCCACCGCGCGGTGGCCGAGGAGGTAGCGGGCGCCGTGTGCCCCGGCCTGCGCCACCAGGTTGTCCACCAGGTCGCGACCGCGCACCGAGGCGAATCCGGCGATGTCGAAGATGGGCTTCTCCGGATACATCGCGCTGATCTGGCCGCCCCGCTGGGGCAGCACATCCATCACGGCCACGCGCAAGCCCCGGAAGCCCGCGCAGTACGCGCCGTACAGGCCCGACGGGCCGGCGCCGATGATCAGGATGTCCGTCTCGACCACCGCCGCGTCCTCCGCGGCGACCGGCTCATCGTTGAGAACGCTCATGGTCGAGGAGCGTAGGCAGGCCGCGATCACGGTCCAATGGAATCGGTCCGCCTGCCGGGACAGCGCCGCAGAACCCGTTCGGGCGCCGCACCCCGGAGACGCCGAAGCGGCCTCGGACACGCGGAAGCGGCCCCGGACACGCCGAAGCGGCGGCACCCAAGGCCCCCGCGGCCCTGAGTGCCACCGCTCCCGCGCCCGGACGCCCCGGGCCGTCATCCGGCGCGCGTCACCTCCACCGTCCCCGTGACGCACTCCGAGCCGTCGGCCTTGAGGATGCGCGCGTCGAGCCGGACCCGGGCGCCCTCCACCGACGACACCGTCGCGGCCCAGGTCAGCCGCTCACCGGCCACCGCCGTGGCGACGTTGCGCCATGCCACCGACTCCAGCCGGGCGCCCGGCCCGGCCCACTCCAGGGCGTGCCGGCTGAGCATCTCGCCGTGCAGCGTGGACTGCACGACCGCGTCGGGAAACCCCTCCGTGGCCGCGTACGCGGCGTCGTAATGGATCCGGTGGGCGTTCCACGACACGGCGCTGAAGCGGAACAGCTGCACACTGGTGTGCGCGTAATGGCGCGGCGGGCACTCCGCCCCGACAGCGGGCGCCGTCATCGGTCACCTCCGGTGGCGTCGAGCACCACGATCGTCTCGTCCACGGCCGCCAGCTCGCTCCCGTCGGGGCACAGAAACCGGGTGCGGACGCCCAGGAGGACGAACTCACCCGACCGCCCGCGCTTGTGCCGCGCGGAGACGACCGCACGGGCCGCCGTGATCCGCGTCCCGGCCACCGGGGACCGGGCCAGGTGCACCGACTGGCCGCCGTGCACCTGGCGCACCGGGAGGCCCTCGGTGCACGGCGACTCCCGCCGCGCCAGGCCATCCGGCCGCAGCTCGTCCTCCGGGGGGCCGTCCTCCCAGCTCATGGTGGCCGCGAGGAACAGGGCGGGCGCCTCGACGGGCCGGCCGTCCGCCTCCAGGGCGCGGGCCCGGCGGATGTACCCGCCGTCGTTGAGGGCGGCCGCGTAACGGCAGAAGTCCTTGACCGTCGGGGTGCCGCAGTCCTCGTCCCGCCACTGGCCGATCAGCTCCCGCGCCCGTGCCAGCACCTCCTCCAGAGCGGGGGAGGACACCACGGGCGCCGTCACAGCGCCGACCTCAGCGAGCGGCTGATGCCGAGACCCGCCGTACGCAGTGCGCCGGCGTGGGCGATCGCGTCCACACGGTAGGTCGGCGCCGTGATCGACAGGGCACCGGCGAGGGTGTTCTGCCGCCCGAAAACCGGTACCGCCATGCTCATGTAGCCGAGCCGCACCTCCTCCGCCTCCGTGGCGATGCCCTGCTCCCGGACGCGGTCCAGCTGGCCGCGCAGCCGGCCCGGCGAGGTGATGGTGTGGCGGGTGAACGGCTTGAGGCCGTTCCTGACCACCTCGCCGAACAGGGTGCCGGGGGAGTGGGCGAGAATCGCCTTGCCGGTCGCCGTGCAGTACAGCGGAAGCCGCCCCGCCACCCGCGACTCCTCGCTCAGCCCCCGGTGGGGCAGGATCTTCTCCAGGTACACCACGTCCAGCCCGTCGTGGATGGCGAAGTGGATGGTCTCCCGCGTGGCCAGCAGCAGATCCTCCATGTACGGCTGCGCCACCTCCCGCAGGATCCGCTGCCGGTGCACCCGCTGCCCGATCTCGAACAGCCGCAGCCCCAGCCGGTAGTTGCAGCCCGCCCGCTCCAGCAGCCCCCATGCGACCAGCTCCTGGGACAGCCGGTGGACGGTCGCCTTCGCCACGCCCGAACGGCGCACCACATCGGCGAGCGACAGCGAGTCGTCGTCGGGCGTGAACGCCTCCAGGATGGACCGGACCTTGCCGAGGACGGAGTTCATGGAGTCGGGACAGGCTCTGGTGGCGTGGTCGATGGGGACGACGGTCATGGCAGGCACCTCACGATCAGGTGGTGGAGGACGCGGCGAGGAACTCCAGGCTGAGCGGGTTGTACAGATCCGCCTTCTCGTGCTGCGGCCAGTGACCGCACTCGTTGAAGATCTCCAGACGGGCGCCGGGGATCGCGGTGGCGATGGCCTCGGCCTCGGGGACGTCCCCGAACGGGTTCTTGTTGCCCCAGACCACCAGCGTCGGCGCCTTGATCCGGGCCATGCGGTCGGGCCGCAGCAGATTGCGCTCGCGGGTGTCCGTCTCCTGGAGCGCCAGAAGATTGTGCAGGTTCCGCTGGAAGTCGGGGTGGTGGTAGATCTCGTAGCGGATCCGCGTCAGCTCCTCGCCCAGCTCCTCGTCCCAGTCGGCCCACAGCAGCCGCAGCCGGTCCCGGGTGAAGGAGATGTCGTCCTCCAGGGAGGCGCTGCGCGTGGACTTCTTCAGCCGCTCCATCACCGCCGGATTGACCTTGGTGCCGCCCATGCACAGCAACTGGAGGGAGGCGACCCGGTCCGGGTGCTCGCTCGCGGCCCACGACGCCACCCAGCCGCCCAGCGACTCGCCGACCAGATGGGCGCGCTCGGCGCCGACCGCGTCCAGATAGGCCATCAGGTGCTCGACGTAGGCCGGGATCTCGCCCGGGCGGTCGGGCTTGCCCGTGTAGCCGTGGCCCAGCATGTCGATGGAGTGGCAGCGGTAGCGCTTGGCGTGTGCCGGGATGTTCCGTACGAACGCCTCCAGGTGGCCGGTGGTGCCGTGCAGGAACACCACGTGCTCGCCGTCCTCCGGGCCGGCCTGCAGGGCGCGGGTCGTGATGTCGCCGGTCTTCACATAGGCGTGCCGGTAGTCGATGCCCGACAGTTCGGTCCAGATGCTCATGACTGCCTTTCGCTGTTCTGTGTCTGCGCGGGGTCGAGCACGGCGACCCCCATGCCGGTGAGCCACTCGGGCATCGGCTCGTAGGCCAGACGCCGGCCCGGGGCGTGGTCGAGCAGCGCGGCCATCAGCAGCCAGGTGCGCAGCTCCTGTGCGCCGTTGCCGGCCACCTTCTCCAGTTCCGCGGTGGTGTACTCGGTGAGGCGGTGGGCCTGCCCGCGTTCCAGCCAGGACAGGAACTCCTCGTCGAACCCGGGGTTGATCGCCGCCTCGGCGGCCCGGATGATCTCGCGCCGCCGGACGTCGTAGTCCTGCCAGTTCTCCCTGCCGTTGAGCCAGGCGCCGACCATGAACTCCTCGTCCTCGCCGCGCGGGTCGCGCCAGTCCGGCCAGGGCAGCCGGTGCGACAGCCCGCCGGAGCCGATGACCGCCACCCGGCGGTCGCCGGGGAACGCCAGGACCGCCTCGCGGATCGCCCGGCCCAGCCGCTCGCAGCGGTCGAGCGTGGGCAGCGGAGGCGCGAAGACGTTCACCACCAGCGGTACGAGGTCGACGTCGAGCCCGTCGAGCAGGTACTGGACGGCGTGTGACTGACCGTGGTCGATCTGGAGCCGGGCGGAGAACGCCACATCGAACCCGGACCGCTCCACCAGCGCGCCGGCCAGGTACAGGGCCAGCTCCCGGTCCACCGGCTGCGGGCCCTTCGGGGTGCCGGACTCGCCGCTGGCGAGACACTCGTCCACCCCGAGGGTGAAGCTCGGGATCAGGTCGAGCCAGAACCCCCGGAAGTGGTTGGAGCCGATCAGGACCACCGTGTCGGGGCGGGCCGCGGCCAGCGCGTCGCGCGCCTCGCCGAGCGCGTCCCGGAACCGCTCGGCGCGGTCCTTGTGGTACGTCTCCTCCCAGTGGGTGTTCATCAGCGTGCTGTGCGACGCCCCGACCCCCAGCACGATCTCCGTCATGCCACAGCACCTTCCTCCGCGTCGGCCACCTCGGCGCGGGACCGGGTGACGGTGTCCACGGCCGTGCGGATCAGATGGCGCGTGAGCCTCTCCATGGCCCGGAGCGACACGGTGTTCATGCCGCGGGCGAAGTCGATCTCGAAGGGCGCCTCCGCCACCTTGGGCATGCCGATCCGCACCGTGGGGATACCGCGGCCGCGCAGGATGTTGGCGTCGGTGGCACCGCTGTTCCCGGCGATCACCTCGTGCTCGCGCCCCTCCAGGGCCTCCCAGGCGGCCGTGGCGCTGCGGTGGATCCACGACCCGCGCGGTGTGCGGGTGCCGGGGATCGCCAGCACCATCTCCGCCCGGACGTCGAGGCCGGGCGAGGCGGCCCGCAGGGCGGCCAGCGCGCCCATGAACTCCCGCTTGGCCCGCATCGGTGTGATGTCCGGGCTGATCCGCAGGTCCACCATCAAGGTGCACACGGCGGGGGTGACCGCCGCCATCCGCGGCCAGCCGCCGCGGATCGAGGAGACGATGCCCTGGGGCGCCACCGTGCCCGAGGTGTGCCGCTCGGCGTACTCCTCGAACCACTTCTCCAGATACGCGGCCACCTCCCCGGCTCGGGCGATGGCGTTGTCGTACGGGAGCCGGTGGCGGGAGCCCGCGTAGGTGTGGGTGCCGCCGACCGTCACCTCGAACCAGACCAGTCCGACCTCGTCCCACGAGACGGTCCAGCCGGGCTTGGCGATGACCGCGTAGTCGGTCCACACGCCCTGCTCCAGCAGGAACGAACACCCGGCGCCCTGGCCGGTGTTGTGGCGCGTCCCCACGGGCCGGGCGTTGGTGGGCATGCCGCCCGCGCCGAAGGCCGCCACCAGGTCACCGGTGAGCGGGACACCGGCCCGGGAGATCGCCTCGACGGCCATCATCACGCACGCCGCGTGCCCCTTGGGGTTGGAGGCGCCGAGCCCGGTGACCAGGTCGCCGTGGACGGTGGCGGCGGGCCGCATGTCCTCGCGCAGCTCCGGGCCGATCCACGGCACGTCCTCGCTCTCCTCGCCCACGGTCAGGGTGTCGATGGGGGCGTAGAGCATGAGGTCGGGGCCGGTGCCGTCACCGGTCAGCCGCGCCCAGGCGTTGGCCTGCCGGTCGTCGAGGGGCTGGACGGCCGCGTGGCAGCCGGTGGCCCTGAGCGTGTCCGCGATGTGCGTGGCGAGCGGACCCTCGTCGCCGGTCGGACTCGGTATGTCGACAAGCCCGGTGATCAGGTCGCGTAGGCGCTCCCCGCTGACGTGCCGCCAGGCATCCTCGATCCAGGTGCGCCGCCGGACGTCCAGGGACTCAAGTCCGGTCGGGTATGCTGTGTTTTGTGCGTCGCGAGAACCAAGCACGCACATCCTCCTTGACTTCATGTCAACCGGGCTGGTTTCAACCCGGCTGGTGTTGATCGCGGAAGACCCGTCCAGGTGCCGCCTGGGTGGGCGGCGTGAGCCAGGAATCCCCCTCCCACCAGGAGGGGGAGGATTCAATGGTTGATCCTGTGGACTTGGGTCATTGTGGTGCGTGCGTAGTGCTTCCTGGCGACAGGGAGCACTACGGCGATCGCGGCTCCAGCCAGCATGGCGAGCAGCGTGCGACGCATGCTCAGACCTCCTTCTGTGCAGGTGAGTCGGTGCCCGCAGCGGCCAGCTTCTTGCCGTACTCCTCCTCGCTGAGGTTCCGCCAGGCGGTGAGCGAGACGTCGGGCCGGTAGAGCTTCTCCGGCGGCGCGTCGGTGACATCGACCATCCACGCGTCCTGGCCGGAGAACTGACCGTGGAACAGCCAGCGGATCGCCCCCAGGTACTTGGCGTAGAAGCGCAGGGTGTCCCACCCTTCGGTGAAGTTGACCATCACCCCGACATAGCGGTGGTTGCCCTCGTCCACCGGGACGTAGAACTCGTAGTGGATGAACTTGGGGTAGGCGATGCGCAGCACACCCGGCATCGACAGGGAGGCGAAGCCGGGGAACTCCTGGGCCTCGATCGTCGGGTCGATACTGTCGGCCTTGCCGGTGTTGCCGATGTTGAAGGTCTCCTTCGGCGGCTGCATCTTCCACCAGCGCTTGTTGGTCCAGCGGCCCACGCCGGGGTACTCGGCCTCCCAGTGGACCTCGTCCTGGACCCGGAAGATCCACCGGCCACGCGGCACGATCCGGGTGATGTTCCAGGTCGGCATGGGCTTGAACAGCCGCCACAGGGCCGTGCGGTGCAGATACTTGGCGTGGCCCTCGTCGAAGCCGTTCTCGCAGGCGAACCGCCAGTTGCCACCGCGCGGCTCGATCCGTCCGCCCATCACGAACGCGTTGCCGACCAGCTCCTCCGGAAGCTGGGAGTCGATCGGATGCGGCTCCTCGTCGGCGATCGGGATGTACACCCACACCATCCCGAGGCGCTCTTCGACCGGATAGGTGCGCACGCCCAGCTTCCCGGTCAGCCGGCACCCGGGGCCGTCGGTGATGACCGCGGACAGCCGCCCGGTGGGCAGGTCGAAGGTCCAGCCGTGGTACGGGCAGCTGACCGTGCCCGGAAACTGCTGATCGCCCTCCGACAGCGGCACACCGCGGTGCGGACACCGGTTGTGCAGGGCGTACGCGGTGCCGTTGTCGCGGATCAGCGCGATCCGCTCACCGCAAATGGTGAAGGGCAGCGGCTTGCCCGTGATCTGGCTGGACCAGGTGACCGGATACCAGTAGCCGCGGAAACCCGCGGCCGCGCCGTCGTAGTGGGGCCAGGACGACCAGTCCTGGCGGCCGGGTTCGGCCGGTTTTCCGCGGCGGCTCCGGACGGGGGTGGCCGTGTCGGGAGAGTCCTCGACCGTCATCGTGCGTGTCCTCCTGCTGCCGGTGTTCGGTGCACCCGAGCATCCGGCCCGGCGCGGATCCGCCCAAGGGATCCGTTCCGCTGAGCAGACCGCGCGCTCCCCGGCGGGCGACCGGACGGCGCGGCGACCGACGGCGGGCGACCGGATGGCGCGACAACCGGGCGGCGGCCGCGGCGGCGCGTCCCGCTGAGCGGACCCCGCCCGGTGCGCGGACCGGGCGGCGCGGTCTAGCGTGCGCCGGGTCCGCCCCCTCACCGAACAGGGCCGTGAGCCCGTGGATACGGAGCGAAAACGTGAGCCACCCGACGTCACAGACCCTGGTGCTGGAGGAGTTCGGCACCCTGCCGCGGCTCGTCGAGCGGCCGGTGCCCGAGCCACGCCCCGGCCACACCCTGGTGCGGATGAAGGCGGCCGCCGTCAGCCACCTCGACCTGAACGTCGTCGACGGCAAGTTCGGCATCCTCCCGGACCTGCCGGCGGTGCCCGGAACCGCGGGCAGCGGAATCGTCGTCGCCTCCGACGCCCACCCCGAGGGAAGCCTCGTCCGCCTCAGCGGCAAGGCCCTCGGACTGCGCCGCGACGGCACCTGGGGCGGCCACGCACTGGTCCCGGACGCTGCGGTGGAGGCCGTGCCCGAGGGCACGGACCCCGCTCTGGCCTGCAGCTACTTCTCCCCGGCGGGCACGGCGTGGGCCTCGGTGCACACCGTGGCGGGCGTCCGGCCCGGGGAGCGGGTCCTGGTGACCGGGGCGGCCGGTGCGGTGGGGGCGCTCACCGTACAGGTCGCGGCCCGGGCCGGAGCCGAGGTGATCGGCGTGGTGGGCCGCCCCGCCAAACTGCCGCATGTCCCGGCCCCCGCCAAGGCGCTGCTGGCCGCCGACCTGTCCGCCGACGCGATCGGCGGCCCGGTGGACGTCGTCATCGACACCGTGGGCGGGCCGGTCCTGCGCGACTCCCTGCCGCTGGTGCGCCCCCGTGGCCGGGTCGCCCTCGTCGGCTACACCGCGGGCCGTGAGTTCACCGTGGACCTGGCCGACTTCCTCCTCGCCGATGTGTCGCTGCTGCCCGTGAACCTGATGTCCCGGGGGAAGGAAGTGGCGGCCGACACCCGGCGGCTGCTCGGCGACCTCACGTCCGGCGACCTGACCCTGCCCATCGAGCGCCATCGCATCGACGGCCTGCCGGAGGCCGTGGCACGCCTGCGGTCCGGGGAGGCGGTCGGCAAGGTGGTTCTCGACTTCGGCTGAGCGCTCGCACGCCGACGCGGGGCGCGGTCACCCCATCAGCACCACGGCCGTGCCCCGGCAGCACACCACATCGCCCCGCCCACCGTGCTCGACCAGGTCCAGGGTGACCTGCCCGGTCACCGGATCGACAGCGCCGACCGTGCCGCTCACCACGAGCCGCTCCCCGGCCAGGGCCGGTGCCCGGTTCTGCCATCCGACCTCCAGGACCCGCCCGCCCGGGCCCGCGAACGACATCGCGGCACGGTGCAGCAGACAGCCGTGCAACTGCGCCATGACGACCGGTCCGTCCAGCCCCTCGGACCGTGCGAACCCGGTGTCGTAGTGAATGCGATGGGCATTGCGGGTGACCGCCCCGAACCGGAGCAGCGTGACGGCATCCGGGGTGAACTCCACCGGCGGTACGGGCTGTCCCGTGCGCACCCTCATCGGACGATGAACCTCTCCCGCACCCGGGCGAGCGTGCTCCGCTCCGCCGTGTACGTCTTCTCGACGGTCAGCAGCAGGAACGGGGCACCGCTGCCCTTGCGCTCGACGTCCGTGAGGACACGGCGGACCGCGATCCGGTCGCCCGCCCGCACCTCGCCGGTGAACCGGACCTCCTGGCCGCCCGCCATGAGCCGTACGTCCAGGCCGTCGGTGCCCGGGACCTCGTCGCGGTACATCCCGTCCGGCCGGAACTCGTCCTGGCCGGCACCGCCCGCGCCCCGCAGCAGACTCACCACGTACAGGGGATGGACGGTGAATCCGGGGTCGCCGGGGTCGACCAGCCGGGGGCTGGTCTCCCCGGCCGCGCGCGCGAACTCCGCCGCGTCCTCGGCCCGTACGACCCCCAGGTCCCGGTGGACCGGCCGGCCGATCACCGCCCTGGCCCGTTCCTCGGCCACTTCCCACGTGGACATGTGCTGCCTTTCTGCGGACGCGCATCATCGCGGACTCGATGAGCCGGGAGGCTAGCCACCGCCCGGATGCCCTCACCACGGGACCGGCCCGCTCAGCGGACCGGTCCGCTTGGGCGGAGATCACCGGCCGCACACCATCGGGACATGGACCTCATGACCATCCAGAAGCCGCCGGAGGGCGCCCACGCGGAAGCGGACGGCGTCACGTACCACTACATCGAACTGGGCACGACGGGCAGGCCGACGGTCTTCCTGCACGGCGGCGGCCCCGGGTGCACGGGGTGGTCCGACTTCGGGCAGGTGGCACCGCTGTTCGCCGAGGACCGCCACTGCTACCTCGTGGACATCCTCCAGTACGGCAAGTCCGCCAAGCCCGTCATCGAAGGCCCGATGTGGGACTACCACGCCGCCAAGACGGTGGCCCTGCTCGACACCCTGGGCATCGAGCGCGCCGACTTCGTGTGCAACTCATGGGGTGGAACCATCGCGCTGAACCTGGCCGCGAAGTACCCCGAGCGGGCCCGGTCGCTGACCATCACCGGCAGCATGCCCGTGTTCCACGGCCCGCTGGCCCCGCTGCCGGAGGGCGGCAGGCGAGGCCGCAACGCCCGCGACGTGTACTACGGCGGCACCGGCCCCTCCTGGGAGAAGATGCGGGAGCTGATCGCCCGCCTGGAGTGGTACGACCCCGACGCCATCCCCGACGCCACCGTCACCCTGCGCCACGAGCAGAGCCTGGATCCGGAGGAGACCGCTCTCGCCGGCGCCTCCGACAACCCGCGCGGCGACTGGCAGGACCTCACCGCGGAGCTCGGTGCCATCCAGGCGCCCACCCTCTTCCTCTGGGGCATGTACGACGCGTTCCTCACCCCGGACTATCCGCTGATGCTCGCCCGCATGGTCCCCAAGGGCAATCTGCACATCATGCACCACGCCTCCCACCACCCCCAGGAGGAGCGGCCGCACGCCTACTACACCGCGGTCACCGGCTTCCTGAACCAGCAGCACGACTGAGCATCCCGCGGAGGAGATGTGAGCACCCCGGCCGTACGCGTCGTCGAACTGCCCAGCCCCTTCACCCGGTTCGCGGGCCGGCTCCTGGTCGGCCTCGGACACGAGGTCGTCCTGGTCGAGCCCGAGGAGGGCGATCCGACACGACGCGAACTGAACGGCGACGCCTTCGTCCACTGGCACGCCGGCAAGCGGTCCGTCACCCCCGCGTCGCCGGAGGAGCTGCGGCGCCTGGTGGCGGGAGCCGACGTCCTCCTCGACGGGACGCCGGACGGCGCGCCGGAGGCCGTCGCGGGACTCGACCACCTCGTCCACGTCCGCGTCACCCCCTTCGGGACCGTGGGCCCCCGCAGCCACTGGCAGGGCACCGACCTGGTGGTCGCCGCGCTCGGCGGCATGCTCGCGCAGGTCGGCGACCCGGACGGGCCGCCCCTGCGCCTGCCGGAGAACCAGGCGGAGCAGCTCGCCGGGGTGCACGCCGCCATCGCCGCGCTGCTCGGACTGCGGGCCCGGCGCACGGGGCCGGGCCAGCTCGCCGACGTATCCGCCCAGGCGTGCGCGGCGGCCGCCCTGGAGGCGGGCGCCCTCGCCTATCTGCACGAGGACCGGGTGCCCGCGCGCCCCGGCCGGGTGCATCCCCTGGTGCCGCACGGGCTGTTCCGGGCCGCCGACGGCCATCTCGGCGGCGGCCTCGGCGGCAGCCCCCGCATGTGGGACGCGCTGCTGGCCTGGCTGCGCGAGGAGGGCGCCGAGGCCGACCTCGCCGAGCCGCGCTGGCAGGACCCGGTGGAGCGCAAGAAGCACCAGGAGCATGTCTTCGCGGTGGTGCAGGAGTTCGCGGGCCGGTGGCCGAAGGCCGAGTTCGCCGAGCGCGCCCAGTCCAGGAAGCTGCCGTGGGCGGCGGTCGATCTGCCGCACGAGCTACCCGGCAACCCGCAGCTCGCCGCCCGTGACTTCTTCCTCCTCGCCGGGGACCGCACCGACCTGGGCTTCCCCTTCGCCTTCCCCGAAGGCCACCGGATCAAGGAGCTGGACGTCCCGGAACGGGGCGCGGACCAGCGGCTGCTGCACGAGCACCGCCCGGCCCCGAAGGTGCCCGCGGCCTCCGCGGAAGACGCGCGGCCCGCCCTGCACGGCGTCCGTGTCCTGGATCTGACCTGGGTGCTCGCCGGGCCGTACTGCACCAAGGTGCTCGCCGACCACGGCGCCGATGTGATCAAGGTCGAGTCCCTGGGCCGTCCCGACCCCACCCGGTTCGCGCCCTTCATGCACCTCTCGCGCGGCCCGCACACCGATCCGAACACCAACGGCTACTTCAACGAGGTCAACCGCAACAAGCGCAGCCTGGCCCTCGACACCCGCACCGAGGACGGCATCGCCGTGCTGCGCGACCTCATCGCCTCCTGCGATGTGCTGGTGGAGAACTTCAGCGCCACCGTCATGACCAAACTCGGCCTGGGCTACGACACCCTCCGCGCGATCAACCCCCGCCTGGTGTACATCAGCATGTCCGGCATGGGGCACACCGGCCCGCGCAGCGGCTGGGTGTCGTACGCGGACACGGTGTCCGCCAGCTCGGGGCTCACCGGCCTGACCGGATGGGGCCCGGACGACGTGGTCGGGGTGATCTACGGCCACGGCGACATCGTCGCGGGGCTGCAGGCCGCGCTCGCCACCGTCGCCGCCCTGGAGCACCGGGAGGAGACCGGGCGCGGACAGCACATCGACCTGTCCCAGCTCGAGGCGATCGCCTCCCATATGGGCACCAGCCTGCTCCACCCCACCGAGCCCGCCGGGAACACCGATCCGCGGTGGAGCCCGCAGGGCGTGTACCGCTGCCTGGGCGCCGACAGCTGGCTGGCCGTCAGCGTCCGCGACGACACCGAATGGGCCGGGCTGTGCGGGGTGATCGGACGCCCCGATCTCGCCACCGACGACCGCACCCGCACGGCGGAGAGGCGCGCACACCACACCGGGCTGGTCGACGACGCCCTCGCCACCTGGGCCAGGACCCTGCCGGCCGACGCCGCCGCCGAACTCCTCCAGGAGCACGGCATACCCGCGGGCCCGGTGCGGGACGGCCGCGACCTCGTGGAGCACGATCCGCAGCTACGGGCCAGGGGCTTCTACGTCCGCGCGGAACACCCGGTGGCGGGGGCCTTCCTGCACGAGGGCCCGCCCATCCGGCTCATCCGCACACCCGGTGGCATCGTCAAGGCGGCACCCGTGCTCGGCGCCGACACCGACGATGTGCTGCGCGAGGTCGCGGGCCTGTCACCGGAGCGGATCCGCGCACTGCGCGAGCGCGAGGTGCTGCGGTGACCTCGCTGACGATTCCCGGGCTGCTCCAGGCCGCGGCCCGGAACCACGGGGACCGCCCCTTCCTGCGGATCGGGACCACGGTCCGCACCTACCGCGAGACACGGGAGGCCGCCGCCACCATGGCGGGGGCCCTCGCGGTCCAGGGCTGCCGCCCGGGCGAGCGCGTCGCGGCGATGACGGGCAACCGGATCGAACTCGTGGACCTGTTCCTCGGCGCCGCCTGGCTCGGCGCCGAACTGGTGCCCCTGAACACCGGGCTGCGCGGCGGCGGGCTGCGGCACGCCCTGGACCAGGCCCGCCCCGCCCATCTGCTCGCGGAGGAGGAGACGGCCGAGCGCGTGCGGGCGGCCGGGTACCGGGGGACGCTGTGGCGCGCGGGTGCGGACGGCACGCCCCGGCCGGGCGGCGGCCCGGCCTTCCCGGCGGCCCCCGTCCGCCCGGAGGACACCGCGTGTGTCCTGTTCACCTCCGGGACCACCGGCACCTCCCGCGGGGTGCGCTGCCCCCACGCGCAGTTCGTCTGGTGGGGGCGCAACGTCTCCGACGCGCTGCGCCTCACCGCGGACGACGTCCTCCACACCTGCCTCCCGCTGTTCCACACCAACGCGCTGAACGCGCTGGCGCAGGCGATGACCGTGGGGGCCTCGATCACCCTCGTGCCACGCTTCTCGGCCTCCCGGTACTGGAGAGAGGCAGCCGAAGCCGGGGCGACCGTGGTCTATCTGCTCGGCGCCATGGTGCCGATGCTGCTGGCCCAGCCCCCGGGCCCGCACGACCGTGCGCACCGGGCCGTGCGCGGACTCTCCCCGGCGACACCGGCCCACGCCTGGGGGCCGTTCCGCGAGCGGTTCGGCGTCACCCTGGTCGACGGATTCGGCTCCACCGAGACCAACCTCGTCATCGGCACGACCGCCGAGGAGCAGCGGCCCGGCTACATGGGCACCCTGCGCGAGGGCTTCGACGCCCGCGTCGTGGACGAACTGCTCGCGCCCGTCCCCGACGGCACCCCGGGTGAGCTGGTCGTCCGCAGCCACCGGCCGTACGCCTTCGCCACCGGCTACCTGGGCGAGTTGGCGGAGCCGGGGGACGGGTGGCGGCACACGGGGGACCGGGTGGTCCGCGAACCCGACGGCTGGTTCCGCTTCGTGGACCGCATCAAGGACGTGATCCGGCGCCGGGGGGAGAACATCTCCTCGTGCGAGGTCGAGACGGTCGTCCGCGGCCATCCCGAGGTGGCCGACGCGGCGGTCTTCCCCGTCCCGTCCGAGCTGGCGGAGGACGAGGTCATGGTCGCCGTGGTGCCCCGCGAGGGCGGCACGCTGGACCTGGCCGACGTGATCCGCCACTGCGAGCGCGAACTGCCCCCGTTCGCCGTCCCCCGCTATGTGGACATCCTGCGCGAACTGCCGCTCACCGAGACCGGCAAGGTGCGCAAGGCGGCGCTGCGGAGGCGGGGCGTTACCGAGACGACGTGGGACCGGGCCGCCGCCGATGCCGGTCCACCCACGCGATGACGACATCGGCGAACTCCCCGGGCAGCTGCTCGGGCGCCGGTACGTGGCCGCCGGACAGGACCGCGGTCTCGCAGCCGAGGGCCGCCTCGAACTTCTCCAGCGCGGGCAGCGAGTAGTGGTCCTCCGGCGCGCACACGGCGAGTACGGGGGCGGTGATGTGCGCCAGCCGCTCCTCCATCCGGTACCGGTACACCGCCTCGTGCCCTTCCTCCACCCGGTCCAGTACGGTCAGCGCGTCGATCACATAGCGGTGCAGCGCGGCCTCCTCGCCCGCCCGGTAGAAGCCGCGGCGCCGGTTCCACACCTCCACCAGATGCGAGCCGTCCGGCTTCGGATCGACGTGGTCGACCGGCGGGCGCGCCGGAGCCGCCGCACGCTTGGCCTCGTCCACGAAGGCCGTGGCCGAGAGCAGCAGACTGCTGACGCGGTCGCCCAGCCGGGCGGCCACCTCCACGGCCACCACCCCGCCCGTGTGATGGCCCACCAGGTGGAAGGCGTCCAGCCCGAGCGCGTCGGCCAGCGCCTCCACCCCGTCGGCGAACCTCTCGATCGAGTGCGGCCCCTCGGGCTTGGCCGAGGCGCCGAACCCCAGGGTGTCCATGGCGATCGCCCGGTGTGCCCGGCCCACCAGGGGCAGCACATCGGCGTACTCGGTCCAGGACCGCGGCGTCTGATGCAGCAGCAGCACCGCCTCGCCGGACCCGCACTCCGCATAGTGCAACTGCCCAAATTGGCTGGGCGCATAGCCCCGCCGCACCGTGTCCGCCATCGCTGTGCCCCGCCTTCCGTTTGACGTGAACCGCTCGCCCACTGTCGTCGCCACCGAGCGGGCGTGGCCAGGAGTACGGTCCGCTGTCCGGACCCCGGGTGGCCACGGCGATCACGGTCACCAGCAGGATGCCGAGCAGACCGGCCACGCCCGCCTCGGCCAGCCAGTTCAGCCACATGTTGTGCGCGTGCACGAACGTCCTGCCGCCGGGTACAGCGGCGGAGACGGCGTCACCGGCCCGCCCAAGACCGACCCCGAGCGGATGGTCCACGGCCAGATCCACGGCCGCCTTCCACGCCCGGCCCCGGACCCCGAGCGCGTCACCGGCCCGCGACACCGGTGCGGCAGAAGCCGGTCGGCACCTCATCGGTCACCTGGGCGAACGCCGAAGTGGCCGATGGCCGTAGCCACCAGCGGAACGGCTTGGACTGTCGCGCGCACAGGTGCCATGGCGCCCCAGAGTGTCCGGCCGCGGGTACCTGCAGATGGCACCCACACGAACGCCGGACAGCACCTTCACGTCCGGTGTGCCCCGTCGGCCGGTTCCGACGAGGTGACCGCCCGACGCGGACCGTGTGCCCGTGCCTCAGGTGGCGGTGGCACTCCCGGCAGCGGGGGCGGCGAAGGGGCGCAGGGGGACGATGCCCACGCTGTGGCCGTCGCGGTCCAGCAGCCGGCCCATGTGCTTGACGGTGCGCAGCACCACCGAGCGGTCCTCGATGGTCAGCCGCGGCAGCCGCCTCGACAGATGCGCCTCGAAGGCGTGCACATCGCCGGACGCGCGCAGCCAGACGTCGATGACGAGGTTGTGCGGGCCCGCCGTGATCGCACACGACCGCACCTCCCGCACCCCGGCCAGCGCCCGGCTGGTCTCCTCCAGCCGCTCGGCCGGTACGGACGCGAAGTACACCGCGGACAGCGGCCACCCCGACAGCGGCCGGGCGAGGTCGCAGCGCAGGCTCACCCGTGAGCAGAGCAGCGTCCGCAGCCTTCGGCGGACCGTGGTCAGCGGCGCGTCGGCGCGCTCCGCCAGATCGCTGATCGCCATGCGGCCGTCGACGCTCAGCAGCTCCAGGAGCCGCACGTCCAGGGGGTCCCAGGCGGTCGTCCCCGACGGGAGCGGTTCGGTCGGCGGGAGCGCCGCCTGGAGCCGGTCGCACTGCGCGGTGTCCAGCGCGCGGAGCCGCCACCGGCTGCCCTCGAAGGGCAGGGCCGTCGTCACATGGGTACGCGTCGCCCGCACTCCCGGCGCACCACGGAAGAGGACGGTGGTGAGCTGGGAGAGCTCACCCAGGTCGGAAGCCTGGAGCGCGATCACCAGATCCCGGCTTCCCGCCGTGAGCTTGACGTTCGCCACCGAGGGCTCGGCCGCCAGGGCCTCGGCCACGTCCTCGCCGACCCCGGGCTCGGCGTCGACCTCGACGATGCCGGTCACCACGATCCGCGAGTCGGACAGCCGGGGGTAGGCGGTCACCCAGGCCAGCCCCGCCTCCTGGAGCCGGTGCCAGCGTCGCGCGGCCGTCACCGGGTTCACCCCGAGAACATCACCGACGAGAGTCCATGGGGCCCTGGGGTGGATCTGCAGTGCGTGTATGAGGCCGCGATCCAGCTCGTCCAGGTCATGCGCGGCGAAATCCTGCGTGTGCATGGGCGGCGCTTTTCTGCGTATCGCATGTGAATCTCGATGGAATGCTGCATGATAACACCCGAAACACACGATGGATCGACACTCCTCCCCACCAGTTCCCTCAACGAGGAGTGAGATCGAGCTCATGACGGAACCCACCACGTCCGAGACCACCAGGACCGCTCTGCGCGTGGAGAACGCCACGTTGGTCGACGGTACCGGGGCGGCCCCGATCGCGGACGCCGTCGTCATCGCCGACGCCGAAGGAACCATCACCTACGCGGGCCCGGCGGCCACCGCGCCCCCGGCCTCCGGCGACGCCTTCACCGGCCGTGTCATCGACGCGGGCGGCCGCACCGTGCTGCCGGGTTTCTTCGACTGTCACACCCACCTCGCCTACGCCCATGCCACACCGCCCGGCCGCCGTGGTGAACTCGACCCGGTCCTGGTCACCTTCGACACCGCCACCCGCATGCGGCAGACCCTCGACGCGGGCATCACCACCGCCCGGGACCTGGGCGGCCTGTCCACCGGGTACCGCACCGCCGTCGAGACCGGGCGGATCGAGGGCCCCCGGCTGCACACCGCCGTACGGATCATCAGCCACACCGGTGGCCACGCCGATGTGCGCCTGCCCGACGGCACCGACCTCAGTGGCGGGGAGATGTCCGAGCTCGCCGACACCGAGGACGAGGCGCGGCTGGCCGTGCGCAAGGTGCTGCGCGCGGGGGCCGACTTGGTCAAGATCTGCGCCACCGGTGGCATGGGCAGCCCCTATGACCAGCCGGACGACGAGGGCCTCCTGGAGGAGGAGATCCGCGCCGTGGTCGATGAGTGCCGGCGCCACGGCGGCAAGCCGGTGGCCGCCCACGCCCAGGGCAACGCGGGCATCCTCAACGCCATCCGCGGCGGGGTCACCAGCATCGAGCACGGCTACGGCCTGGACGACCGGGCCCTGGAGATGGCGGGGGAACGTGGCGTCTTCGTCGTCCCGACCCTCTCCACCGTCTTCGCGGGCATCAACAAGGCCACGATGGAGCCCTATCACTACGAGAAGAAGGTGCGCTGGTCCGGCATCACCAAGGAGAACATCTCCCGCGCCATCGAGCAGGGGGCCAGGATCGCGCTCGGCACCGACGCCGCCGTCTGTCCGCACGGACAGAACCTGATGGAGCTCTCCTACCTCGTGGACCTGGGCATGGACCCCATGGACGCCATCGTGGCCGGTACCCGGACCGCCGCCGAACTCCTCGGCGTCGCCGACCGGCTCGGCACGCTGGCCCCCGGCCGCGTCGCCGACCTCGTCGTCTGCGAGGGCGATCCGCTCGCGGACATCAGTGTGCTCGGCGATCCCGCCAACGTGGTGTGCGTCGTGCAGGACGGACATGTCCGCAAGGACACCAAGGGCCTCCTGCCCAAGGACACCAAGGGCCTCCTGCCCTCGGCCACGCCAGCCGGAGAGCGGCCCTGATGCCGGCCGTGACCGGGCTCCCGGCCCCGGGGGGCACCTCACCGGACAAGGAGCGGCGTGGCGGGCTCGACCGTGTGCTCTCCTTCATCGAACGCGCCGGCAACGCCCTGCCCAACCCCATCGTCCTGTTCGCCGGGCTCTTCGCGCTGCTGGCCGTCGTCTCCACCGTCCTCGCCCTCGCCGGTGTCTCCGTCACCGTCCCCGGCACCGACGACACCAAGTCCATCGGCGGGCTGCTCACCGGTGAGGGGCTGCGCTGGCTGCTGGAGAACCTGATCCCCAACTTCGCCACGTTCCCGCCGATCGGCGCCGTGCTGGTGCTGATGATGGTGGTCGGACTCGCGGAGAAGACCGGTCTGCTGGAGACCGCGATGCGGGCCACGCTGGCCCGGGTGCCGCGTGCCGCGCTGCCGTACGCGGTGGCGATCATCGCCAGCCAGGCACACATGATGAGCGACGTCGGCGCCATCGTGCTGCCACCACTGGCGGCCCTGGTGTTCAAGAGCGCCGGACGCCATCCCGTCGCGGGCCTCATCGGCGGCTTCGCCTGTGTCACCGCGGGCTACGCGGCCGGGTTCACCATCGGCTCGCTGGACGCCCTGTACGTGGGCATCACCCAGCAGGCGGCCTCGGTGCTCCCGGCCGCCGAGGGCCTCCATATCCATGTGCTCATCAACTACTTCTTCACCGCCGCCAGCAGCGTCGTCCTGGGGCTGCTCGGCGGATTCCTCATCAGCCGTGTCCTCGAACCGCGCCTGGGTACCTACCAGGCGGCCGACGGCGAGACCACGGGGGAGGACCTGTCGCTCACCCCGGTGCAGCGCAAGGGGCTCGCGGTCACCTGCGCCGTCGTCGGTGTGTATCTGGCGGCGGTCCTCGCGCTGTGGCTGCCGCCCGGCGCCCCGCTGCGTGGGGAGGGCGGGGCCTTCGTCCCCTCGCCGGTGCTGACCGGTGTCGTCCCGGTGCTCTTCGGCGCCTTCCTGCTCGCCGGGCTCACCTACGGCTTCACGGTCAAGCAGCTCACCGGCACCGAGGACGTGGTCACCGCCATGACCGACTCGGTGAAGAACATGTCCGGCTACATCGTGATGATGTTCTTCGCCGCCCAGGTCATCGCGGTCTTCACCTGGTCCAACCTCGGGGTGCTGCTGGCGGTAAAGGCGGCCGCGCTGTTCAACTCCATCGGCGTGACGGGCTTCTGGGCGATCATCGCGTTCGTCCTGCTGGCCTCCTGCCTCAATCTGGTGATCCTCTCCGGATCCGCCCTGTGGTCCCTGGTCGGCCCCGTCTTCATCCCGGCCTTCATGCTCATGGACATGAGCCCGGCCCTCAGCCAGGCGGCCTTCCGCATCGGCGACTCGGCGACCGGCGCCATCACCCCGATGAACCCGTATCTCCTCCTGGTCCTGGCGATGGTCCGCGAATACGAACCGGAGGCCCGCCTGGGGACCCTCATCTCCCGGCTCGCCATCTTCGTGGTGCCGTTCCTGGTGGTGTGGCTGGCGATCCTCGGCATCTTCTACGGCCTGGACCTGCCGCTCGGCCCCGGAGCGTCCATCGGCGTCAAATGACGCTTCCCGAGCACCTGGGGTTGCCGTCCCCGCAGCCGTGGGGACGGCAACCATCAGGCACTCGGGGCTCAGCCGTCCCGCGGGCCGATCAGTACGCGGTCGGCCAGCCGCCGGACCAGTTCAGCAGGTTGACGCCCAGCTTCGGGGTGCCGTTGTCCTGGCCGTCGTAGTAGTGGTAGACGAGCAGATCGCCGTCGACGTCGCTCATCACCGACTGCCCGCCGGGGCCGATGTAGCGGCCGTGGGACTCCAGGACCGGGGTGCCGCCGTTGTTCATCATGTTCACCCCGCTCTTGTCGTAGTACGGACCGGTGGGGCTGGTGGCGCGGCCGACCTTGATCTTGTACGTGGAGCCGGCACCCGCGCAGCAGGTGTCGTACGACGCGAACAGGTAGTAGTAGCCGTTGCGCTTGACGACCGACGGGCCCTCGACCGCCTTGGTGCCGGTGGGCCGGGAGGCGATGGCGTAGACCGTCCTGTCGCCCGCGTACTGCTTGCCGGTGGCGGGGTCCAGGCGGATCATCTTCAGCCCCGACCACCACGAGCCGAACGACAGCCACCACTTTCCGTCGCTGTCCACGAAGAGGTTGGGGTCGATGGCGTTGTAGTCGCTGCCGCCGGTGGTGGCGTGCACGATGCCCCGGTCGGTCCAGGTCCCGGCCCTGCCGCTGGGGGAGGTGGCGAGGCCGATGGCGGAGTTGCTGGAGCCGAAGGACGAGACGGCGTAGTACATCAGGTAGGTGCCGCCCTGGTGCGAGATGTCCGGCGCCCAGGGGTCGTTGTCGGCGGAGTACGTCCGCCACCAGGAGGGCGGGGTGGTGAAGGCGCTGCCCGAGCGGCTGAAGGCGATCCGGTCGGTGGAGGTGCGGGCCTCCAGACCGCCGTGGGTGGAGTAGAGCAGATAGGTGCCGTCGGCGGCGCGGATCATCGACGGATCGTGGACGACGGTGTCGCCCGTCACCCGGCCGGGGTTGGGGTACGCGGAGGCGCTGGTGGGGAGCAGGGCGAGCAGGAGTGCGGTGGGCAGCGGGAGCCATCTGGTGGCGCGGCGCGCTTTCATGGCGGTTCTCCTCTCGTGGGCCTCGGGTGTGCGCGTTCGGCGAGCGAAAATGACGGAGCGTCAAGTCTAGTCGTGGACACGCGCGTAGGCCCTGGGCAGAGGCCCAGGGCCCTTCCGGGGCGAGGAGGTGTTTTACGCCTGTCGGTGTTCCTTCTCCCAGTTCGCCCTGCTGACCGGGGCCGGCCGGGGAAGCGGCCGGCCGTCCAGGTAGAGGTCGACCTTCTCGTTGTAGAAGGCGACCAGCCCCGCGATGGGGGACACCTGGCGGGTCGGGAAGTCATAGGTCCAGGCGAGGTCCGGGTGGGTGGCGGTGTCGGTCCGGACGGACCAGTAGCCGCTCGTCATGCCCTTGTACGGACAGCTGGTGACGGTCTCGGTGGGCTCCATGCGCGTCCAGTCCAGATACACCCGGTCCAGGTAGTAGCGGGTCGGGAGCCCCGTCTCCAGCACCATCACCGAGCTCGGGGCGTCGGCGAGCACGGCGCCGTCCAGCTCGACGCGCACGGCGCGGCCCGACCGGAGCGCGTCGACGCGGGTGTACGGGCTCCTGGGGTGGACGAAGACCTGCTCGTCCTCCTCGAACCAGGCGTCGATGGCCTCCCAGCGGAAGGTGAACTGGCCGACGATGCCGGAGGGCGCGTCCTCGCCCCACTCCCAGGCCGCGCCCGGGCGGGTGAGCGAGCCCACCTGGAGGGTCTGGCGGCGCGCCCCGCCGACCTTCAGCGCCATGCTCCGGCCCTCGTCGACGAGCGCCCCCTGGACTATGTCGTCGCGGGGCACGCAGTACTGCGGATAGCCCGGCCAGAGCCACACATAGCGCGCCCGCACCGTGTCGAAGACGGGACGGCCGGCCACGAAGCCACGGATGCGGCGCGGCACGGGCTCCACATGCCCGATCGGAACGATCATCGCGGGGTAGTCCGGTGTGTACTCCGTCATGCCTCTTCCAGGGCCTCTCCGAACTCGCGCAGCGCCTTGCCGTGCTGGCTGTGGGCCAGCCCGTGTCCGACCGCTATGGCCGCCGCCACCGGCCAATCGATGATCCCGACGGCGGCGATGACGCCGAGCCCGGCGAGGAAGCAGAGCTGCTCCCGCGACGGCAGCTCCACCCGCCGCCCATCGCACTGGACGGTCACCGAATGGCGCGCGCACACGTCCTCGGCCGCGGCGCGGGCACCGTGGGGTCGCCTCTTCCCCGCCGGAGCCGGTGTCCGGGAGGATGCCCTGGTGGGAGGGGCTGTACTGGTCGCTCTGGCCATTGCTTCGATCCGTTCGATCCGCTCATCGACCTGTGACGGACATCCGCGCGATGACCCTTCCACCGTAAGCCCACTTCCCGGGCTCATGCGCGTTGCGGGGTGACCCCGGGGGAGTGGAACACACTCACCGGCGGGCCCGTCATGGGCGGCAGGCCCGCGGTGGCGCCAATACCGGAATCGCTGCCTTCCACAATGGCGCGGAAATGCTTGCCACTGCCTATGGAACCGGAATGGTGAACAGCGTTCTGTGGGGGGTTTATGTCAAAGACCGCATTTCCGGGTCCCGCTGACGCGGTTCGACGGCAGCCTTGCGTCACTCTTCCGAGTCGGCCGAGCGCCGGAATCGTCAACGCAAGGAGAAGCGGTGTCGTCTTTCCAGATAGTTGTTCTTATGGTGGTGGCCTACATCGTCCTCATCGCGGCGGTGAGCGTCATCGCCCGTAAGGCGGGCGTGACGTCGGAAGGATTCGTCCGCGGCGGCCGGGTCTTCCCCGCAGCCGTGATCGGTCTGTTCATGGCGTCCGAAGTCGTGGGCACCACGGCCAGTATCGGGACGGCCCAGGGTGCCTTCACTTACGGAATCTCCGCTGCCTGGAACCTCGGCGCCCTGGGAATCGGGTTCATCGTCTTCGCCGTGCTGTTCGCGAAGCGATTCAAGCAACTGGACGAGGTGACCATCTCCGGCGCCCTGGAACGGGGATACGGAGCGGGCGTACGGCGAGCGGCTTCCGTGACCATGATCGTATCGCTCCTCCTGGTGGCCACCGCGGCCTATGTGAGCGGCGGAGCGATGATCTCGGCTCTGCTCAGGATCGATGCCGACTGGGCCGTCGTGATCGTTGGTGTCCTGTCGAGTGTCTACGTAGTGATCGGCGGTATGCGCTCGGTCATCTACACCAATCTGATCAACGTCTTCGTCAAAGTGGTAGGAATCGTTGTCGTCGCGGTGTCCGCGTACTTCGCCGCGGGGGGTTACGAAGGCATCAGCGACTCATCGCCGTCGAAGATGCTCGACTGGGACGGAGTCGGCTGGAATCAGATAGGCGCTTGGCTCATCGCCGGCGGCGGGGCCATGTTCGCGACGCAGTACGTAGTGCAGGCGATGACCGCGGTCGACGACGAGGCCAAAGCGCGGAACGCGGGCTTCTACACCAGCCTTGTCTTGATCCCCTATGGCATCCTCGCGGCATTCATCGGGGTCTGCGCGGCCGTGGTGCACCCCGACATCCCTAGCATCCAGGCACTTCCGTCCATGGTCGTCCGGCTCAGCCCATTTCTTCAGGGCATCGCGGTAACCGGACTGATCGCTTCGGTGTTCGGCCTCATATCCGCCCTGACGATCGGCGCTTCCACTCTGCTGCTGAAGGACTTCTACCAGCCGTATTTCAACCCGTCGGACAACGAGAAGAAGGCCGTGCGATTCGCCCGGCTCTCCACCCTTGGCTGCGGGCTGATCCCGGTGGTGGCGGCCCTGTTCGCATCGGACGTACTCGGCATGACGTTCCTCGCCAAGGCACTCCGGGCCTCCCTGGCCGTCTTCGTCGTCCTGATGTTCCGCCGGCCGTCGTACGGCTCCCGACAGGGCGCCCTGGCCGCCATCTGCCTGTCCCTCCCCGCAGTCGTCGGCTGGTACGCGGCGGGTGACCCCTTCGGCATCGACAACGCGTACATCGCCATCCTCACCCCCCTGCTGGTCATGACGATCGCCCAGCTCAGCGGGCGAGGCACCAAGGCGAGCGCGCCCATCGCCCGCACCCCCTCGACGGTGGCCGCCGCATCGCCCGCCGACTCGTCCCGGGAGGTGACGCACACAGACACATGAGCCGGTGCCGCAGCCCACTTCCCGGGCTCATGCGCGTTGCGGGGTCCCGAAGCGCACGGCGACCCCGGGGGAGTAGAGCACACTCACCGGCGGGCCCGTCATGGGCGGCAGGCCCGCGGTGGCGATCAGGCCGTCGTCGAGATCGAGCAGCTCGGCCCGGTGCAGCGGCCACGGTGCGTGGTCGTTCGGCAGGTGCACCGTGCGGCCGTGCCACGACACATGCAGCCCCCACCGGGCGGTCAGGAACCGTTCCAGCCGTGTGGGCTCCGTGATGGCCCCGCCTGTCCTCACCACGGCCCGGCTCGTGCGACCCCGGGCCGCCGGGCGCCGTCGCAGGCCGCAGCTATAGGTGATCACATCCTCCTCACGGCGCAGCCGCATCGTGGACCACCGATAGGGCAGCCGGACGGTGAGCCGGCCCACCAGCACGGGGAGCAGCCGGGCCGCGTCCAGGGACCGGAACACCACACCGCGCCGGCCCTGCCCGTCCACCGAGTACAGCCGCACGTTCGTCTCGCAGAACGTGCCCAGATACGGCAGGCCGGGCCCCGGCCCGAAGCCCACACCGCGCATCAGGAACGGGACCAGCCCGACATAGGTGACACCGTCGAGGGTGTCCGGGCGCGTACCGGCGGGCAGCAGCGGGGCCACGCGCTCCGGCTCCACCGGCCAGTGCAGGAAGGTGAGTTCATCCCAGCGCTGGACCAGTGTCGGCCGTCGCACGGGCCGTGGCGTGGACAGGGTGATCGGCTCGATCTCCATGGTCGGCGTCGTAGCACAGGAGTCCGGGCCACCCATCAGGCGGGTCCCGGATTCCCCGGCCGGGCGACCGGCTCGGAGAACTCGGCGCGCACCGCCTCCGTGTGCTCGCCCAGCTCCGGCACCGGCCGCATCGGCGCCCTGCGGCCCGCCACCTCCACCGGCGGCAGCAGACCGCGCAGCGGCCCGACCGGGGAGCCGAACTCGCCCCAGCGGCCGCGGGCGTCGAACTGGGGGTGGGCGGCGAACTCCGCGAGGTCGCGCAGCCGGGCGTTGGCGATACCGGCCCCGTCCAGCAGCGCGATCAGCCCCTCGGCGGTGTGGCCCGCGAAGCACGCCTCCAGCTCGGCCGTCAGCTCCTCGTCATGGGCGCGGCGCAGTGGGTTGTCCGCGAAGCGCGGATCGCGGATCAGCTCCGGGCGGCGGAGCACCCGCTCGCACAGGGCCACCCATTCCCGGTCGCTCTGCACGCTCAGGAACACCTGACCGCCGTCCCCGCAGCGGTAGGCGCCGTACGGCGAGATGGACGGATGGCGGGCGCCGCTGCGGACGACACCGGCACCGCCGTACGCCTGGGCGAAATAGGGGTGGCCCATCCACTCGCCCAGTGCGTCGAGCAGGCTCACGCTCAGATCGGTCCCCGCACCGGTGCGCTCCCGCTCGTACAGCGCGGTGAGGATGCCGGTGTAGGCGTACATCCCGCCCGCGATATCGGCGATCGAGATCCCGGGGCGGGCCGGGGCCTCGGGGCTGCCGGTGATCGACAGCAGCCCCGCCTCGCACTGGATGAGCAGGTCGTACGCCTTCTTCTCGCGGTACGGGCCGCTGTCCCCGTATCCGGAGATCGCGCAGGTGATCAGGCGGGGGTGGGCGGCCCGCAGCGTATCCGCCCCCAGGCCCAGCCGGTCCACGGCGCCGGGCGCCAGATTGTGCACGAAGACATCGGCGCGGGCGAGCATCGCATCGAGCAGCGCACGGTCGGTGGCGTCCTTGACGTCGAGGACGACGCTCTCCTTGCCCCGGTTGACCCAGACGAAGTAGGCCGACGCGCCCTTGACCTCGCGGTCGTACTCGCGGGCGAAGTCCCCGCGCCCCGGTCGCTCCACCTTGATGACCCTGGCCCCCAGATCGGCGAGCTGACGGGTGGCGAACGGGGCGGCGACGGCCTGCTCCAGGGCGACGACGGTGATGCCTTCCAGCGGTTGCGCGGGCACGGGCGGCTCCTTCGGTGCGGGTAGCCCCTGTCTACCCCGTGCCGGGCGGCGATCGAACGCCGCCCGGCACGTCCGGATCAGCCCAGCAGCCTCCGCAGGAAGGCGATCTGCTCGGCCTGCTGATGGGTGCCGCCGCCCTCGTGGCCGTTGAAGGACCACACCTTGAGGTCCTTCTCACCCGCGTAGTGGTGATAGGCGGCGAAGCCGCAGGAGGTCGGGGTGATCTCATCGCGCAGGGCGGTCGAGAACAGCGCCGGCGCGTTGGCGCGGGCCGCGAAGTTGAGCCCGTCGAAGTGGTCGAGCGTGGCGAACACCCGCTCGGCCAGCTCGCGCTGTCCGGCGCAGAACCGGGCCAGTTCACCGTAGGGATCGGCGTCGGTGATCTCGACCGCGCGCCGGATGTGGGTCATGAACGGCACATCCACCAGCGCCGCCGTCAGATCAGGCACCAGCCCGGCCGCCGCCAGGGCCAGCGCACCGCCCTGACTGCCCCCGCTGACCACGATCCGCGCGGGATCCACCAGCGGATGCTCACGGGCCGCCTCCACCGCCCGCACCGCGTCCGTGTACAGCCGGCGGTAGTAGTAGTCGTCCGGGGAGAGGACGCCGTGGGTCATCTTGCCCGGCGTCTCGGGCCCGGTGCCGCCGACCGGATCGGGGGTGACGCCGGGGGAGTGCTGGACCCACCCCTGACCCCGGCTGTCCATCACGAAGACCGCGTAGCCCGCCGACGGCCACAGCAGCCAGTTGTGCGGCAGCCCCCGGCCGCCGCTGTAGCCGAGGTACTGCACCACGCACGGCAGCGGGCCCGCCACGTCCCGCGGGGCCAGCAGCCAGCCGCGTATCCGGTGCCCGCCGAAGCCGGAGAACGCCACGTCGTAGGTGTGCACCCGGGTCAGTCCGGTGTCCTCCTCGGTGAACACCGCGTTCAGCTCGCTCGTGCGGGCCTCGGCGAGGGTCCGCTTCCAGAAGGCGTCGAAGCCGTCCGGTTCGGGCAGCGGGGGCTGGTAGGTGCGCAGCTGCTCCAGGGGCAGGTCGATGAACACGGTGGGCGGACCTCCGTAGTGATCGGTGCCGTGAAGGGATGTGCGGTCAGGAGCCGATTGAGGAGTCGGTTCAGGGGCGATGGAGGGTACGGGGGCGATGGAAGGGACGGGGGACACGGACTCGTCCGGACATCCGAGCAGTGTTCGACTCCTCGGTCATGAAGGAGCGCGGAGCGGCGGAGCGGTACTGGACCTGACCATGAGCCGGGTGGACAGCTCGGTCCGGACGGCCTCCGGCACCTCGCCGGTCATCAGCCGCAGCAGCGTGCGCAGCGCCGCGCCCGCCATCTCCGACAGGGGCTGACGGACCGTCGTCAGCGCGGGCGTGATCCAGCGGGCCTGCGGCAGATCGTCGAAGCCCACGACGCTGATGTCCCGCGGCACCCTCAGCCCCCGTCCCCTGACCGCCTGGTACACACCCGGCACCATCTGATCGGAGCAGACGAAGACGGCCGTGGGCGGCTCGGGCAGACCCAGCAGCTCACCCATCCGGTGGCGCGCCCCGGCCTCGCTGATCTCGCCGTAGCGCACATACGCGGACGGCACCGGTAACCCGGCCGCCGCCATCGCCGAACGGTACCCGGCGACCCGGCCGCCGTCCCGCGCCGCCCGTCCCAGGCCGCCGATCACCGCGATCCGGCGGTGGCCCAGCCCGATGAGGTGCTCGGTCGCGGCCATCCCGCCCTGCCAGTTGGCGGCCGCCACGGACGGCACCCCGGGCGGCGGGTCGCTCGCGGGGTCGATCAGCACGAACGGGATCCGCCGCTCGTCGAGCCAGGAGTACTGGGCGGGGGCGAGCTCCATGAGATGGAACAGCACACCCGAGCTGCCCCGGGCGTACAGCTTCTCCGGCCAGCCGTACTCGAGCCGGCCGTCCCGGCTCCGGGTGGCCGCGGCCGAGACCACCACCTCGAGTCCCGCCTCGTGCGCGGCCTCGGCCGCGCCGTGCAGCACCGCCCCCGACCAGGCGCTGTCGAGCGAGTGCACCACCAGGTCGACGATCGCGGTCGGCTTGGGCGCCTCGCAGCGCCGCCTGCGGATGTACCCCAGGCGGTCCAGGACCTCGGTGACCCGGCGGCGGGTCTCGGGGGCCACGTCCTCCCGGCCGTTGACCACCTTCGACGCGGTCGGCACCGACACACCCGCCTCACGGGCGACGACCGCCAGTGTGGGGCCCGTCGATCCCGAGGAACGAGCCATTGAGACTCCCTTCCCTAACCGCCCACGTGGAACCCCTGACCGGGCAGCAATCGGTTACCAACCCTAAGGCCGCCTCAAGTCGCCGGGAAGACCCCGGTCGTCGAGGTGGGAGGTCCGCGACTCCTTGTCGCCGCCGCCCGCGACAAGGTTGCCCGTTACGCGCCGTGGCGTCGCCGACCCGCGTCCCGCCCGCCGACCAGCACCCGGACCCGCGCCCGCACGGAGCTCAGCGGTCGATCCGCGCTCCGTGCGGGCCCGTGTCCGGCACCTCCCCGACCCGCGCCGCGGCCGGGTCGAGTACCCGGGTGAGAAAGGCCCGGGTGCGGGGGTGGGCCGGATCGGACACGACCTGCTCCGGTCCGCCCTCCTCCACGATCACCCCGTCGTCCATGAACACGACCCGGTCGGCGACCTCCCGCGCGAAGCTCATCTCATGGGTGACGACCAGCATCGTCATCCCCTCGTCGGCCAGGGCGCGCATCACCGCGAGCACATCGCCGACCAGCTCCGGATCGAGCGCCGACGTCGGCTCGTCGAACAGCATCAGCTCCGGGTCCATCGACAGCGCCCGGGCGATGGCCACCCGCTGCTGCTGGCCGCCCGAGAGCTGCGCCGGATAGGCCGACTCCTTGTCGCCCAGGCCGACCCGTCGCAGAGTCTCCCGTGCGATGCGCGCCGCCTCGGCCTTGTCTCGGCGCAGCACCCGCCGCTGGGCGATGGTGAGGTTCTCCAGCGCCGTCAGATGCGGAAAGAGATTGAACGCCTGGAACACCATGCCGATCCGCCGCCGCACCCGGTCGATGTCCACATCCGGGTCGGTCACCTCGGTCCCCGCCACGGTGACCGAGCCCGAGGTCGGCTCCTCCAGGAGGTTCACACAGCGCAGCAGCGTCGACTTGCCGGATCCCGAGGGGCCGATGACACAGACCACCTCGCCCCGCCGGACGGTGAGATCGATGCCCTTGAGCACCTCCAGCTCACCGAAGGACTTGTGCAGACCCGCCACCCGGATGGCGATGCCGTCCGCCTCGCCGGTTCCCTTCACCTCCGTCGTCTCCTTCACACCGGTCACCTCGCCTTCGCCGCGCGGGCCTCGAGCCGGCGCACCAGGTGGCCGAGCGGAACGGTGATGATCAGGTAGCACACCCCGGCGACCAGGATCGGGGTGAGGCTGCGGTGCTGATTCAGCGCGTCCCGGCCGAACTTGGACAGCTCGTACTGGTCCAGGGAGAGCCCCAGCAGATAGACCAGGGAGGAGTCCTTGGTCAGCAGCACCAGTTCATTGGTGAGCGGCGGCAGGACGATCCGGAACGCCTGCGGGATGATGATCGAGGCCATCGCCCGGCTGTGGGACATGCCCAGCGAACGCGCCGCCTCCATCTGCCCCTTGGGCACCGCCTGGATGCCCGCCCGCATCGTCTCCGCGATGTAGGCGGCGCCGACGAGCCCCAGCGCCAGCATGACCGTGACATACCGGTCCAGCGCCACCTGGAAGGCGAGCGGCACCCCGAATCCGAGCGCGATGAACACCAGCAGCGCGGGCACCCCGCGGAAGAACTCGATGTAGGCCACCGCCAGCCAGCGGTACGGCGGCACCTGGGAGAGCCGCATCAGCGCCAGCACCACCCCGAGGACCAGGCCGAAGCCGAAGCCGAGCAGGGTGTAGACGACGGTGTTGACCAGGGCGGTGGTGATGATGTCGGGAAACAGGGACCGGGCGACCTCGGCGTCGAAGAACGCGCGCCGCAGTTCACCCCAGTCCGCGGCCAGGACGATGGCGAGCAGCAGGGCGATCAGCACGGCGTACTGCACCGTTCGTATCGCCCGCGCCCGCTGCCGGCGGGTCATTGCCATAAGTGTGCGGACTCCTCAGCTCCGATGGCCGTCGGCGGGCGTCACTTCTTGGGCGCGGTGCCGAACCACTTCTTGTAGACGCGGTCGTAGGAGCCGTCCGCCCGGGCGGCCTTCAGCACCGCGTTGATCTTCTTGCGCAGTGCGTCGTTGCCGGTCCGCACGGCGATGCCGTAACTCTCGCCGGTGTCGAACTCGGCCGTCACCGCGGTGTCGGGGTTGTCCTTGACGTAGTCGTAGAGCACACCGTTGTCGTTGATGCCCGCGTCGGTCTGCCCGGTCTTGACGGCGGTCAGCAGCAGCGCGAGGTCCTCGAACTGGACCAGCTTCGCGCCCTTGGCGTGCTTCTGGGCGTAAGCCTCACCGGTGGTGCCCTGCTGGACCGCGAGCTTCTTGCCCTTGAGGTCGGCGAGGGAGGTGAACGGCTTGCCCTTGGCGGTGAGCAGCGCCTGCGTGGCCTCGAAATAGGGGGCGGAGAAGTCCAGGTTCTTCTCGCGTACGTCGGTGATGGTCAT
This sequence comes from Streptomyces yongxingensis, assembly GCF_055597465.1. Lineage (NCBI taxonomy): Bacteria > Bacillati > Actinomycetota > Actinomycetes > Kitasatosporales > Streptomycetaceae > Streptomyces > Streptomyces yongxingensis. The sequence goes on along the minus strand of NZ_CM145717.1, from coordinate 1,009,300 downwards.
CCCGGCGGCGGCCACGTCGCACTGGTTGGTGTTGAGGTCCTCCCCGGACTGGATGCCCTCGAAGGGCGTGTCCACGATCTCCTGTTTCACATGGAGCGCCGAGGCCACGAGATCGACGATGTCCACATCGAAGCCGACGATCTTCTTGCCCTGCTTGGACTGGAAGGGCGGATAGGGCAGATGGGTACAGGTCGTGAGCTTCCCGGAGTTCACCAGGCTGATGTCCTTGCCGCCGGACCCCGACGACTTGGTGCTGGTGCACCCGGCCAGCAGGGCGGATACGGCGGCGACGGCTATGACGGGCGGCAGGGCGGAGCGAGCGAACACGGCACCTCCGGGGGCAGGGTCGGCGAACGACCACGGATCTCATGATCAGTGAGTCGGGCCGCATCCTCCCACCGGAAGTGGCGCGGTGTCTTTACGCGTGCAATTGCGACCGGGTAACGGAGAGGCGAGGTCAGCGCCGCCGGCGCCGCCTGCGGCGCTTGCTCCAGAACCAGCCGGCCGGCGGCTCGTCCGCCCGCCAGGGCTGGGGCTCGGGCGCGCCGCGCCGCCAGCGCGCGGTCAGCATCCGGGTGCGCGCGGCGGGCTCGGTGACCTCGGCGTCACGTATGAAGTCCGCGTCGAGGACGACGTCGTCCCAGTCGTCGGCGTCGTCCCCTCGGGGTGTGGATCCGGTGCTCACGGGCACCTCCCGTCGGCCGGTGCCGCTCGGGCACAGGAGCGTGTTCCTCGAGCGGGGAACGCGTGGGGTGTCCGCCGAGTTCCGGCGGACGCGGGGCGACCCATGCCGTGGTCGGCGAGGATCAGCAGGGCGGGTCCGGACGTCAGCCGGGCGGGGTCCGGACCGGGATCCACACCCGCATCGCGCCGGGCTCGCGGTTCGCCCACGCGTAGTACGGGATCGCGGTCACCGGGACCGGCTCGGGGGCCTTCGCGCCACCCGAGGCCCCGCCGGAGCCCGTACCGTCGCTCCGGTACGGCCACCAGCCGTCGCGCGCGACGGTGTGGGGCAGGGCCAGGGCGGTGATCACGGTCATCCCGCCCAGCAGCTCCGGCCGGTGCTCCGGGGCCGGCGCGGCATCCGGGTCGAGGTCGATGTCGTCCAACCGCAGCCCGGCGGGCTGATCGGGCTGCTCCAGGCAGTACACCAGCGGGCCGCGCTCGATCGCGGCACAGCCGCGCACCCCGTCGATCCGCGGATCGGGCCGGGTGAGCCGGGGGGCCAGGGGCAGGCCCAGCACGACCGTCTCACCGGGCCGCCAGCGCCGCCGCAGCCGCAACCAGCCGTTCTCGGCCCGCTCGGCCACCGGCTCCCCGCCGACCGTCGCCTCGTACGTCCGCGCCCAGTGCGGGATGCGCAGCGACAGCGTCCAGTCCTCGTCCGGCGGGGCCGCGTCCACGACCACCGCGATCCGCCCCTCCCAGGGGTAGCCGGTCCCCACCCGCACCGCGCCGCCGCCCGCCTCGTACGAGCCGGACGCGTACTGGTGCAGCTGGAGCCCCTCGGCGTCACCGCTCGCCATGTAGTGCGGCAGCGAGGCCAGCAGCCGCATCACGTTGGGCGGGCAGCAGGCACACCGGAACCACGGCGTCCGGTGGGCGCTCTGGTCACCGGTGGCGGCCTTACGGTGCTCATCGTCCTGGCGGACCCGCAGCGGATTCACATAGAGCCAGCGCTCACCGTCGATCGACACCCCCGACGCGAAGCCGTTGAACAGGGTCCGCTCCACCAGATCGCTGTAGCGGGCCTCCCCGGTCAGCAGCGCCATCCGCCAGCCGAAGTGGATGGCGGCGATGGCCGCGCAGGTCTCGGCGTACGCCCGGTCCTGCGGCAGCTCGTACGCGTCGCCGAAGGACTCCAGCTCGTGCCGGGAGCCCACCCCGCCGGTCAGATGGGTCTTGGTCGCGGCCATGTCCTCCCACAGCCGCACCAGGGCGTCCCGCAGCCCCTCGTCGCCGGTCTCCGCCGCCACATCGGCGGCCCCGGCCAGGAGGTACAGCTGGCGCACCGCATGACCGGCGACCGCCGTCGCCTCCCGCACCGGGACGTGGTCCTGCCAGTAGGGCGCCCCGGGACGGGGGCCGGGTGAGCCGTCCGGCGGGCCGTCGCCGAGGCTGCCCCGCCCGCGCCGGTCCACGAAGTACCCGGCCAGATCGAGATAGCGCCGCTCACCGGTCTCCCGGTACAGCTCGACCAGGGCGGTCTCGATCTCCGGATGGCCGCACACCGTCTCGTCCTTGCCGGGCCCGAAGGTGGCGTCGATCAGATCGGCGTACCGCACCGCCACATCGAGCAGTCCGTCCCGGCCGGTGGCCCGGTGATGGGCTATCGCGGCCTGGAGGAGATGGCCCGCGCAGTACAGCTCGTGCCCCCAGCGCGGGTCCGTCCACCGCCGGGCGTCCGGGCCGAGCTGGTAGTACGTCTGGAGATAGCCGTCCTCGTCCTGGGCGGCCGCGACCAGCCCGGCCAGCCGCTCCACCTGCCGGGACAGCTCCTCCTCGGCCGGTCCCTCGCCGCCGTCCGCGAGCTGCCAGGACGCCGCCTCCAGCCACTTGTGCACATCGGAGTCCTGGAACGGGAAGTCGCCCCGGAAGCCGGACTCCTCCGGCGCCGCTCCCGCGGCGGCCCGGAGGTTGGCGAGGTTGCCCGCCCGCTCCAGCCGGTCCGGCCCCTGGGGAACGCTCACCTCGGCGTTGACGCGGCGTCTGGCGGCCCAGAAGCCGCCGGTGATCCGCGCCGAGGTGGCCGGGCGGAGCGCGGTGCGCGCTTCCCGGGAGAGCCGGATCGGACCTGCGGACATCCGTCCACCCCTTACGCCGCGCCGCCGGCCACGCCCGTCTCCCGGTCACGCAGGAGTGGAAACCGGTTTCCGCCGCGAGCATATGGACGCGTTCTTCCGGCCGACAAGACCTTGCACACACCATTCATCGACGTTCGACAACCGGAGTCGGCGGGCGGGCGAGGCGGCCGGAGCGGCGGCTTACGCCGAGGTCAGCGCCCCCTGTTCGGCCACATGGGCCACCACACAGGTGACGTTGTCGGGCCCGCCCGCGCGGTTGGCGAGGGCGACCAGCTCCCGCACCGCCCTGCCCGGGTCGTCCTCCGAGGCGAGCACGCGCTGGATCTCCTCGGTGGGCACGACCCCCGTCAGCCCGTCCGAGCACAGCAGATAGCGGTCCTCGGCGCGGGCGTCCCGCAGGGCGAAGTCCGGCTCGAACGCCGAACCGGCGCCCACGGCGCGCAGCAGCAGCGCCCGCTGGGGGTGCGAGGCGGCCTCCTCGAGGGTGATCCGCCCCTCGTCGATCAGCGACTGGACCACCGTGTGGTCATGGGTGATCTGGAAGAGCTCGTCGTCGCGCAGCAGATAGGCGCGCGAGTCGCCGATGTGGACCAGCCCAAGACGGGAGCCCGACCACACCATCGCGGTGAGCGTCGTGCCGACATCCCGCAGCGCGGGGTCGGACGCGGCCAGCGCGGAGACCGACTCATGGGCCCGGTGCGCCGCCTCCTCCAGGGCGCTGAGCAGCTCTCCGCCCGGGACGCCCGCGTCCAGCGGTTTGAGCGCCTCGATCGCCGCCTCGCCCGCGCGCCGTCCGCCCCCGACTCCGTCGGCCACGGCGAGCAGGCGCGGACCGGCGTAACCGGCGTCGTCATTGCTCTCCCGGACCGAGCCGGTGTCGGAGAGCACGGCGTAGCGGATCCCCAGGGTGGTGTGGTCAGAAGACATCGTGGTGTCCTTCCCGGACAGATGGTCGACGAGGAAGGCGGCCAGGTCCCGCCGGGCGGCGGTGTCGGCCTCGACCCGCGCCCAGTACGCGCGCACCTCCCGCGCCGCTGCCTCCGGCTCCAGCTCGCACACCGCCCGGATGTCGGCCAGCGGCATGCCGAGCCGCCTCAGCCACGCCACCAGACGGGCCCGCTCCAGCTGGGCCGGATCGTAGAGGCGGTAGCCGGAGTACGGATCGACGCGGGCGGGCGGCAGCAGCCCGAGCTCGTCGTACAGGCGGAGCGCCTTGGGGGACAGCCGCGACGCCCTCGCGAACGCACCGATGGTCAGCAGCCCCATGCTCGCCCTCCTCGTCGCCGGGCACCTCGCCCGGCGACCACGATGCTCGGGCTTCCCCCTTGGGGAAGGTCAATGGGAGCAGCGGGACCAGCGGGAGAAGCGGTGTAGGGGCGAAGGGCGTTGGCCGGGGTCGCGATCAGTATCGCTCTTCTCGTATGACGATTTCCTAAGTAAGCGAGCGCGTCCAATCCGATATCCACCCCTCATGGCAATGAGTCGGTCATATCCACACATCTTGTCTTCTTCGGGTATCCGCCATGCTTGCCCCGGGAATTGACGGTGTATCCGCGCACTCTCGTGGCCTCACGAGGCATCACGAGAAGAGGGAGGTCCTCTCATGGTCGTTTCCACCACTCCCGGCACCGTCTGGGGCACCTGGATCAATCTTCAGGGCGGCATCCACTCCGAGCCCGCCCCGGTCGCGTTCGCCGACGACCGGGTGCAGGTCTTCATCCGGGGCGGGTCGAACATCCTGTGGAGCAGGGTGGAGGCCCGCGACGGCACGTGGGGGCCGTGGCAGCAATACCCGGGCCTGTCCGTCGACGGCATCCCGGCGCCGATCCGGGGCAAGGACGGAAAGATCCGGGTCTTCTACCGCACCCCGAGCAACAATCTGGAGGTCATCACCCAGACCTCCATCAACTCCGGCTACGGGCCGCCCCAGACCCTGGTCACCGGCATCGGGGACGACCCGGCCGCGGCGCTCGGCGCCGACGGCCGCATCTACGTGTTCTTCCCCGGCACCGACAACGCCCTGTGGTACATCCGCAATCAGGATCTGCAGTACGAGACCTACACCTCCGCGAGCTCGCTGGGCGGTGCCATCTTCGCCACGCCCTCGCCCATCCTCGACGGGGGAGGGCGGCTCGTGGTGGCGGTCAAGGGCTCCGGCGAGACCTTGTACACCATCCAGCAGCAGACCGAGAACTCCACTGTCTGGGAGGCGTTCTCGCTCAATGCCGCCAACGTGACCAGCCGTCCGTCGGTGTGCCTGGACGCGGCCGGCCGGGTGCAGATCTTCTACCGCGGTTCCGACGGGTCCGTCCGGCGGGTCGGACAGAGCGACGACTACGACACGTTCGGCGCCCCCGTGAGCCTCGGCGCGCAGATCGTCTGGCGGCCCGTCTGCGCCCTGGCCCAGGACGGCCGGGTCAACGTGTTCATCAAGGCCACCGACAACGCCCTGTGGGTCGCCGTGCAGAACACGGAGAACGGCACGGCCTACAGCGGCTTCCAGTCCCTGGGCGGGGTCGTCGGCTCCGCCGGCGTCGGTGTCCCCATCCTCAACGAGGAGAACCTGCTCTACGTCTTCATCCAGGGCAGCGGAACCGCCAGGGACCTCTGGCTGCAGCGCCAGACCTTCGTCTGATCCACCCCACCATTCCCTCGCGTCCTCCAGGGCTCCACGGTTTTCGAAACTTTCGCACCCTCTCCAGGGGCTGTCGGAAGTCATCAGAACCCTTAATCTCCGAACAAATTCGATCACTTCGGATCGCAGGAGCCCTCTGATGCCCCCGCATGCCACCCGACCCTGGAGAACGCCGGCAGTGCTGCTCGCGCTGCTGGCCGCCCTCGCTCTCGTGGTCCCCCTCACCGCGAGCCGTGTGCACGCCGCGGAGCACCACCGGAGCGACGGGAGCGGACGCGCCGCGCAGCAGCCCACCACGGTCTCCCGCTATCTGTTCACCGCCTTCACGAACAGCAGCGAGAGCAATATGTACGTCTACGGGTCCGACGACGCCCAGAACTTCTGGTCGATCCAGGACAAGGCGTACGCCCCGCCCTCCGGTCTCGTCCGCGACCCCAGCGTCATCCACCGCGGCGGCCGCTACTACGTGGCCTACACCACCGGATGGACCGGCACCACCTTCGGCCTCGCCGTGAGCGACGACCGCCGCACCTGGACCCATCTCGCCGACATCGACCACGGCGTGGCCGCCAACAACACCTGGGCACCGGAGTTCTTCACCGACGCGCCCGACGGCAAGGTCCGCATCGTCGTCTCGCTGTCCACCGGACCCACCGCCTACCGGCACTTCCAGCCCCATGTCCTCACCGCCCTCGACGACACCCTCACCAAGTGGAGCAAGCCCCAGCCGCTCGAGGGCATCTCGCCGAGCGAGAGCGACTACAACGGCTACATCGACACCTTCGTGGTCCGTAAGGGCGCCACATACCACGCGTTCACCAAGAACGCCACGGGCGAACTCATCGAGCACGCCGTCGCCGACCGCGTCACCGGTCCGTACCGCTTCACCGGCAAGGGCGACTGGGCGGGATGGGGCAGCCTGCTGGAGGGCCAGACCGTCGTCGCCCTGCCCGGCGGGGGCTATCGCATGTTCATGGACGGCTACACCGTCAAGAAGTACTACTACAGCGACAGCCCCGACCTGGAGCACTGGACGCCCAAACGGGAGCTGCCCGGCCTGTCGGGGGTGGTGCGCCACGGCACGGTCATCCGGGAGACCGCCACCGTGCGGCCCGGAGACTCCAACCCCGCGCTGCCCGGCTACCACGCCGACCCCGATGTGATGTACGCCGAGGGGCGGTACTGGATCTACCCCACCGAGGACGGTCACCCCGGCTGGAGCGGCACCCGTTTCAACGGCTTCTCCTCACCCGACCTCGTCCACTGGACCGACCACGGCCCCGCCCTCGACCTCGCCGATGTCTCCTGGTGCCACGAGAACGCCTGGGCCCCCTCGGTGGTCAGGAAGGGCGACACCTACTGGATGTACTTCAGCGCCTGCCAGTCCATCGGCGTCGCCAAGTCCTCCAGCCCCCAGGGACCGTTCACCGACGCCCTCGGCAAACCGCTGGTCGCCAAGGGGCAGTTCGGCCACCAGACGATCGACCCGGACGCCTTCGTCGACGACGACGGCACCCCCTACCTCTACTTCGGACAGGGCGCCTTCGAGACGGCCCGGCTGAACGACGACATGGTCTCCTTCGCCACCCAGCCGGTGAAGATCACTCCGCCCGGCTACAACGAGGCCCCGACCGTCTTCAAGCGCGCGGGCCGCTACTACGCGATGTGGTCGGAGGACGACACCCGCAGCCCCGACTACCGGGTGGCCTACGGGGTCTCCGACTCACCGCTCGGCCCCTTCACCAAGGCGGCGGGCAACCCGGTCCTGGCCAAGGACCCCGGCGATCAGATCCTCGGCACCGGCCACAACTCCGTCATCCAGGTCCCGGGCCGCGACGAGTGGTACATCGTCTACCACCGCTTCGCCCGCCCCGGCGGCGACGGCACCCATCGCGAAGTCGCCATCGACCGGATGCGGTTCGACCCCGACGGCACCATCCAGAAGGTCCGCCCGACGCAGGCCGGCATCGAGCCCGTCCGATAGACCGGCGTCACGCCCGTCCGATGTCAGGCGCAGCAGCCGCCAGAGCAGGAGAGAACCGTATGAGCCGCAGCGAAGAGCACCAGCCCAGCCGCAGACGCGTGGTGATGGGCGCCCTCGTCCTGGGGGCGGCCGCCGGAACACCCGGCATCGCGCGTGCCGCCACCCCCGCGGCGCCGCGAGCGGCCGCCAAGGCCCCCGCGTACGCCAATCCGCTGGTGCGCCGGCGCGCCGATCCGCACATCCTCAAGCACACGGATGGCTACTACTACTTCACGGCCACCGCCCCCGAGTACGACCGCATCGTCCTGCGGCGCTCCAGGACCATCGGCGGCCTGGCCACCGCCGCCGAGTCGGTGATCTGGAAGAAGCACACCAGCGGCGACATGGGCGCCCACATATGGGCCCCGGAAATCCACTTCATCGACGGCAAGTGGTACGTCTACTTCGCCTCGGCGCCCGCCAACGACGTCTGGAAGATCCGGATGTGGGTGCTGGAGAACGCGAGCGCCAACCCCCTGGCCGGGACCTGGACCGAGAAGGGCCGCATCGTCACGCCCGTCGACTCCTTCTCCCTCGACGCCTCCACCTTCACGCACCAGGGCACCCGCTATCTCGTCTGGGCCCAGAGCAACCCGGACGTCGGCAACAACTCGAGCATCTACCTCGCCCGGATGGCCAATCCGTGGACCATCACCGGGCCCCAGGTGGAGATCTCCCGGCCCACGTACGACTGGGAGACCCGGGGCTTCAAGGTCAACGAGGGCCCCTCGGTCCTCCAGCGGAACGGCCGGGTCTTCCTCACCTACTCCGCCAGCGCCACCGACGCCAACTACTGCATGGGGCTGCTGACCGCCTCCGCCGGCAGCGACCTGCTCGCCCCCGCGTCCTGGAAGAAGAGCCCGCAGCCGGTCTTCACCAGCAATGACACCACCAAGCAGTACGGGCCCGGCCACAACTCCTTCACCGTCGCCGAGGACGGCCACACCGACCTCCTCGTCTACCACGCCCGCCAGTACAAGGACATCACCGGCGACCCGCTGAACGACCCCAACCGGCACACCCGCGTCCAGGCGCTCGGCTGGAAGGCCGACGGCACCCCGGACTTCGGTGTGCCCGTGGCCGACGCGCCCGCGCGGGACACCACGGCCGCCACCCGCTTCACCATGACGGCGTTCACCAACAGCAGCGAGTCGAACATGTACGTCTACCAGTCGTCCGACGCGACCACGTACACCCTGCTCAAGGGACCCGCCTACACCCCGCCGTCCGGGCTGATCCGCGACCCCAGCGTCATCAAGCACACCGACGGCTACTACTACATCGTCTACACGACCGACTGGACCGGGAACACCATCGGCTTCGCGCGCAGCCGCGACCGCGTCAACTGGACCTTCGTCCGCAACCACACCCTCCCGGTGGCCGGTCTCGAGCGCACCTGGGCGCCCGAGTTCTTCGTGGACGACGGCGGCGGCGTCCACATCATCGTCTCGCTGGACACCACCGCCACACCCGACTACATCTTCCGGCCGCATCTGCTCACCGCCACCAACGCCTCGCTGTCGTCCTGGACCACGCCCACACCGCTGAAGGGCCTGGACACCGCCAACTACATCGACACCTTCGTGGTCCGCCACGCGGGGCAGTACCACGCCTTCACCAAGCAGGAGACGACCAAGTACATCGAGCACGCCACGGCCACCAGCCTCGGCGGGCCGTACACCTTCCGCGGCACCGGCGACTGGGCGGGCTGGGGCAACTGGCGCGAGGGGCCCGCGCTGGTGCGTCTGGACAACGGCGGCTGGCGGATCTACTTCGACGGCTACACCGAGCAGAAGTACTACTACAGCGACAGCCTCGACGGCTTCCGGACCTGGACCCCGATCCGGGAGCTGCCCGGGCTCACCGGATTCGCCCGCCACTTCACCGTGTGGAAGGAGACCGTGTGATGCGCGGACGTCCCAGGGCCCGTCTGTGGACCCTCGTCCTGGCCGCCGTCCTCGGGCTGCTCGCCCCGTTAGCGGGGGCCGGCGCGGCGCAGGCCGCCCCCGTGACCGTCGCCAACGGCACACAGTTCACCACCACGTCGGGCGAGGCGGTGCACGCCCACGGCGGGGGAGTCATCAAGTCCGGCGGCTACTACTACTGGTTCGGCGAGAACCGCAACGCCGACAACACCTTCCGTTATGTCTCCGCCTATCGCTCCACGGACCTGAAGACCTGGGAGTTCCGCCGCCACGTCCTCACCCAGGCCACCGACCCCGAGCTGGCCTCCGCCAACATCGAGCGGCCCAAGGTGCTCTACAACGAGCGGACCAGGAGTTACGTGATGTGGATGCACAAGGAGAACGGCAGCGACTACAGCGAGGCGCGCGCGGCCGTCGCCACCTCCGCCACCATCGACGGTGACTACACCTGGCGGGGCAGCTTCCGCCCGCTGGGCCGGCACATGTCCCGGGACATCACCCTCTTCCAGGACAGTGACGGCGCCGGATACATGGTCTCGGCCGCCCGGGACAACTACGACCTGCACATCTACCGGCTGACCGACGACTACACCGGGGTGGCGAGCCTGGTGGCCAACCCCTGGCCCGGCGGCCACCGTGAGGCACCGGCGCTCTTCAAGCGCGGGAACGTGTACTTCATGCTGACCTCCGGCGCCACCGGCTGGAACCCCAACCAGCAGCAGTACGCCACCGCCACCAGCCTGGCGGGCCCCTGGAGCGCGATGCGCGACGTGGGCGACGCCACCGCCTACGGTTCGCAGACCGCGTACGTCCTGCCGGTGCAGGGCAGCGGCACCACCTCGTACCTCTACCTGGGCGACCGCTGGGGGAACTCCTTCGGCGGCACCGTCAACGACTCGCGCTACGTCTGGCTGCCCCTGGCCTTCCCCACCGCCACCACCCTGACCATGGACTGGTATCCGCAGCTCACCATCGACACGGCGGCGGGCACGGTGACCGGCTCCGGCGGTCCGTACACCACGCTCAAGGCGCGGCACAGCGGCAAGTGCGCCGACATCGTCTCCGGCTCGCAGACCGATGGCACCGCGGCCGTGCAGTACACCTGCAACGGTGGTGGCAACCAGCTGTTCTGGTCCAAGGACGTGGGCGGTGGCCAGGTCCAGCTGGTCGCCCGGCACAGCTCCCAGTGTCTGACCGTGGCCGGCGGCTCCACCGCCGACGGCGCCGCCGTGGTCCAGTCGGCCTGTGGCACGGCGACGAACCAGCAGTGGCGGGCCACCGACACCGGTGACGGCTACGTCCGGTTCACCGCCCGCTCCAGCGGCAAGTGCCTGGACGTGGCGGACGAGTCCACGGCCGACAAGGCCGCGCTCCTCCAGTGGAGCTGCACCGGCGGCGCCAACCAGCAGTGGCGGCGCGAGTCATGAGCGAACCAGTCGACAGACGGCACTTCATCGCCACCACGGCCTCCGGAGCCGCGGCCGTGGCGCTCACCGTCGGCGCCGGAGGCACCGCCGCCGCGGCGCCCCCCGGCGCCACCCCGGCCGCGACCCACCGCAAACCCAAGGCGCTGACCAGTGCTCAGCCCTTTCCGCTCACCGCCGTGACCCTGCTCCCCGGCGCCTTCAAGGACAACCAGTCCCGTAACACCGCCTATCTGCGCTTCGTCGACATCGACCGGCTGCTGCACACCTTCCGCCTCAACGTGGGCCTCCCCAGCAGCGCCCAGCCCTGCGGCGGCTGGGAGAGCCCCAGCACGGAACTGCGCGGCCACAGCACCGGCCACCTCCTGTCCGGGCTGGCCCTCAGCTACGCGGGCACCGGCGACACCGCCCTGCTCGACAAGGGCCGCAAGCTGGTCTCGGCACTCGCCGCCTGCCAGGCCAAGTCCCCGGCCGCCGGCTACGGGCAGGGCTATCTCTCGGCGTTCCCCGAGAGCTTCTTCGACCGGCTGGAGGCCGGTACCGGGGTGTGGGCGCCGTACTACACCATCCACAAGATCATGGCCGGGCTCGTCGACCAGTACCGGCTCGCGGGCAACGCCGAGGCCCTGGAGACCGTGCTGCGCCAGGCCGCATGGGTCGACACCCGCACCGGCAAGCTCAGCTACGACCAGATGCAGCGGGTGCTGCAGACCGAGTTCGGCGGCATGAACGACGTCCTCGCCGATCTGCACGCCATCACCGGCGACAGCCGCTGGCTGAAGGTCGCCGAGCGCTTCACCCACGCCCGGGTCTTCGACCCGCTGGCCCGCAATGAGGACCGGCTCGCCGGGCTGCACGCCAACACCCAGATCCCCAAGATGGTCGGCGCCATGCGGCTGTGGGAGGAGGGGCTCGACAGCCGCTACCGCACCATCGGCGAGAACTTCTGGAAGATCGTCACCGACCACCACACCTATGTGATCGGCGGGAACAGCAACGGCGAGTCCTTCCACGAACCCGACGCCATCGCCGCGCAACTCAGCGACAACTGCTGCGAGAACTGCAACAGCTACAACATGCTCAAGCTCACCCGGCTGATCCACTTCCACGCGCCGGAGCGCGTGGACCTGCTCGACTACTACGAGCGCACCCTGTTCAACCAGATGCTCGGCGAACAGGACCCGGACTCGGCCCACGGCTTCAACATCTACTACACGGGTCTCGCCCCCGGCTCCTTCAAACAGCAGCCGTCCTTCATGGGCCCCGACCCCAATCAGTACTCCACCGACTACGACAACTTCTCCTGCGACCACGGCAGCGGCATGGAGACCCAGGCCAAGTTCGCCGACACCATCTACACCCACGCCGACCGCAGCCTGCTGGTGAACCTCTTCATCCCCTCCGAGCTGCGCTGGCAGGACAAGGGCATCACCTGGCGCCAGACCACCGGCTTCCCCGACCAGCAGACCACCACCCTCACCGTCACCTCCGGCGCGGCCTCCCTCGAACTGCGCGTCCGCGTCCCCTCCTGGGCGGCCGGGGCCCGCGCCACGCTCAACGGCACCACCCTCGCCGACCGGCCGCCCCCCGGGAGCTGGCTGATCATCGACCGCCAGTGGAAGACCGGCGACCGGGTCGAGGTGACCCTGCCGATGAAGCTGACGTTCGACCCCACCCCCGATGACCCCGACGTCCAGGCCGTGCTCTACGGGCCCGTGGTGCTCGCCGGGGCGTACGGCGGACGCACCGGGATGACCATGCCGCGCCTGGACACCGGATCCGTGTCCCAGACGGCCACCAGCCCCCTGCGGTTCAGCGCCACGGCCAGTGGGGAGAGCGTGACCCTGCTGCCGGTCGCCCGCGTCCACCACCAGCACTACAACGTGTACTGGCTGACCGGGCAGCCGCCCACCCCGCCGCCCGCCTTCGCCGCCTGGCACCGCTTCGACGAGACCTCCGGCACCACCGCGGCCGACGCCACCGGCCGGGGGAAAACCGCCCGGCTCGTCGGCGGCGCCTCCTGGACGGCGGGCAGGACCGGTGGCGCGGTCGCCCTGAACGGCACGGACGCCCATGTCGTCCTCGCCGACGACCTCCTGGCCGGCGCCCGTGCCTACACCCTGGCCACCTGGGTCCGGCTGGACGGCACCCCCGCCACCTGGACCCGGATCTTCGACATCGGCACCGGTGTCACCGCCAATATGTTCCTCACCCCCGTGGCCGACTCCGGAAAGCTGCGCTTCGCCATCACCGCGGGCGGCGGCGGAGCCGAGCAGCGCATCGAGGCCGCACCGCTGCCCACCGGCCAGTGGGTCCATGTGGCCGTCGCCTACGGCAGCGGCACCGCCGTCCTCTACGCCGGCGGGCGCGAGGTGGGGCGCAACACCGCCATCACCGTCGAGCCCGTCCACTTCGGCAACCACATCCGCGCCGGCTATCTCGGCAAGTCGCAGTACCCGGACCCGTACCTCAAGGCCGCGTTCGACGACGTCCGTGTGTACGGCAGGACACTCAGCGCCAATGAGGTCGCCACTTTGGCCCAAAGCTGACAAGCTCAGGCGGGCGGGCCGTCCCCACGGTCCGTCCGCTCCCCACCGCACCGTACGGACAAGGACGACGCGCATGGTCCACCTCGCCGCCGAGAAACGATACGACTCCATGCAGTACCAGCGCTGCGGCCGCAGCGGTGTGCTGCTTCCGAAGGTCTCGCTCGGCCTGTGGCACAACTTCGGCGACACCCACCCCCTGGAGACCCAGCGCGCGGTGCTGCGCCGCGCCTTCGACCTCGGGGTCACCCATATCGATCTGGCCAACAACTACGGTCCGCCGCCCGGCAGCGCCGAGAGCAACTTCGGCTCGATCTTCGCCCAGGACTTCCGCCCCTACCGCGATGAGCTCTTCATCGCCACCAAGGCGGGGCACCTCATGTGGCCGGGGCCGTACGGCGAGTGGGGTTCGCGCAAGTACGTCCTCGCCAGTCTCGACCAGTCGCTGTCCCGGATGGGACTGGACTACGTCGACGTCTTCTACTCCCACCGCTTCGACCCGGACACCCCGATCGAGGAGACGATGGTCGCCCTCGACAGCGCGGTGCGCCAGGGCAAGGCGCTGTACGCGGGCGTGTCCAACTACCCGCCGGAGGCGATCGCCGAGGCCGCCGCGATCCTGAAGGAGCTGCGCACCCCGTACCTGATCAACCAGTACCCGTACTCGATCCTCCAGCGCGGCGTCGAGGGCGGGGTGCTCCAGGCGTCCGCCGAGGCGGGCGTCGGGGTCATCGCCTTCTCGCCGCTGGCGCAGGGGCAGCTCACCGACCGCTATCTGCACGGGGTGCCCGCCGATTCGCGCATGGCGCTCGGCCACTTCCTCAAGCGCGAGACCCTCACCGAGGAGCGGCTGGCCCTGCTGCACGCCCTCAACAAGCTCGCGGAGGGGCGCGGCCAGACCCTCGCCCAGCTGGCGCTCGCCTGGGTGCTGCGGGACCCCCGGGTCGTCTCGGTGCTGATCGGCGCGAGCAGCGTCGCCCAGCTCGAGCAGAACGTCTCGGTGCTGGACTCGCCCGGCTTCAGCGACGCCGAGCTGGCCGAGATCGACCGCCTCTCGGCCGAGGCGGGGATCGAGATCCCCTGACGGGCCCGGACCCGGGAGCACGAAGGACCCGGGGCCCGCCGCGCCGGCGTGGCGGGCCCCGGTCACGCGCGCGACACGGTCATCGGCGGCCGGATAGCATGAGCGGTCCGCCCGAGATCACCACGGACCGCCGCACGGAGACACAGCCTTGGCCACACAACGGATTCCGGTCATTCTCGTCACGGGTTTTCTGGGCTCCGGCAAGACGACGATGCTCAACCATCTGATGCGGGACAGCGTGGACACCCGGATCGGCGTCATCGTCAACGACTTCGGATCGATCAACATCGACGCCCTGGCCGTCGCCGGGCAGGTCGATTCGATGATCCCGATCGAGAACGGCTGTCTGTGCTGTGCGGCGGACGCCTCCGAGATGGACGAGATGCTCGAGCGGCTCACCGATCCCGAGCTGCGCATCGATGTCGTGGTGATCGAGGCCAGCGGCCTCGCCGAGCCGCAGAGCATGATCCGTACGCTGCTGTCCAGCACCAATGAGCGGATCGTCTACGGCGGCCTGGTGGAGGTCGTGGACGCCGCGGAGTTCCCGGACACCCGCGTCCGCCACCCCGAGCTCGACCGTCATGTCCGCGCCGCGGACCTCGTCGTGCTCAACAAGACCGACCGCGTCGCCGAGGACGAGCGGCGGGGTCTGCTGGAGACCCTCCAGGAGATCGCCCCCGGTGCGCCGGTCGTGACCGCCGCGCACGGGCGCGTGGACCCCGCTCTCCTCTTCGACCGCCGGCCCCGCGAGACCGCGGAGGAAGGCTTCCGGCAGCTCTCGTTCGCCGACGTATGGGCCGACGAGGCGGGTGGCGCCGACGGGTGCGGGGACGACATCTGCGGCCACGGCCATGACCACAGCCACCACCTCCACGCCGCCTACGAGAGCGTGGAGTTCTCCGCGGCCGAGCCGCTCCATCCGCAACGGCTGATGGAATTCCTCGACCGCCGCCCGGCGGGCCTCTACCGGGCCAAGGGGTTCCTCCACTTCGCCGGCGCGGGCCGGGAGCGGAAGTTCGGGCTGCACGCGGTCGGCTCGTACCTCCGCTTCCAGCTCTCGCCCTGGGAGCGCGGCGAGCCCCGCACCACCCAGCTGGTGATGATCGGCACCGGGATCGACGCCGACACCCTCACCAAACGCCTGGCCGAGTGCGTGGCGACGCCCGAGGAAGAGATCGACGAGACCCACATGATGGGCGTGCTCCGCTATGTGGACGAGACGGACTAGGGAAATCCATGGAAGCGGCCGTGCAACCGTGAGGCGGCGTCAGGTGTCCTGCTGGGTGTACATGAGGTAAACGCTCATCAACGAGCAGGAGGAAGTGTGCGCCCCCGTTCCCTCACCACCGTCGTGCGCTGCGCGACGGTGGCCGCACTTGTGACCACCCCCGCCTTACTCGCCGTACCCTCCGCGGGCGCCGCCGAGGCGCGCCCCGCCGCGGCCGCCGCCCCGAAGGTCGACTTCAACAAGGACGGACGCGCCGACCTCGCCGTCTCCGCCCCCACCGCCACGGTGGGCGGCAAGGCCAAGGCGGGCTATGTCGCCGTCGTCTACGGCTCCGCCTCCGGCGCGGACACCGCCCACCGCCAGGTCGTCAGCCAGGCGACCGAGGGCGTCCCCGGCGACCCCGCCGCGTCGGCGTACTTCGGGGCCCATACCGTCGCCCGCGACCTGGACGGCGACGGCTACACCGATCTGGCGATCCAGCCCGGCCAGTCCCCGGCCCTCACGGTCCTGTGGGGCTCTCCGAACGGGCTGACCGGTGGCACCCCGCTGCCCGCGGGCAACGGCGACCACTGGGGCGACAGCGCCATCGCGGGTGGCGACTTCAACGGTGACGGCCACGCCGACCTGGTCGACGTGGTCACCACCGACGAGGGCTCGGAGGAGGAGAAGACCGGAGTGCGCGTCCGTCTCGGCCCATTCACCCGGGACGGCAAGGACGCGGGCAGCTCCTTCTCCGACACCGGCCGGTTCGACGGGCCGACCAGCCTGACCGCGGGCGACATCACCGGCGACGGCAAGGACGACCTCGTCTCCACCCACGCCTTCGAGGAGATGTCCCAGTCCAGCCTGTTCTTCAAGGGCGACGACAAGGGCCTGTCGCAGAAGGCCGCCGACCTCACCGACGCCGCCTCCGCGACCATCGCCGACGTCGACAAGGACGGCCACGGCGATCTGGTCCTGCGCACCGTCCCCGGTGACGTCATCGAGAACCTGCCGTACGACCACGGCACGCTCAAGGTCCTCTACGGCACCGCGTCGGGGCCGAGCACCACCCGCACCACGACCATCGACCAGAACACCGCGGGCGTCCCCGGCGTCAACGAGGACGGCGACCAGTTCGGCTACTCGCTCAGCTCCGGCGACGTCAACGGCGACGGCTACGCGGACATCGCCGTCGGCATCCCGTACGAGGGCCTGGACTCGGTCAAGGAGGCGGGCAGCGTCGTCCAGCTCTACGGCGGCCGGGGCGGGCTGTCCGGCACCGGAGCCCAGGCGTTCACCCAGGACACCGCCGGTGTCCCCGGTGTCGCGGAGGCGGGCGACCACTTCGCCATGGCGACCGGGCTCGCCGACACCGACGGCGACGGCAAGGACGACCTGGCCGTGGGCGCGCCCGACGAGGACGGCGCCCAGTCCACCAGCGGCGCGGCCTGGGTGCTGCGCGGCCAGGCGAGCGGTCTGACCACGGACGGCGTCGTCTCGTTCGGGCCGGACTCCCTCGGTGCGCCGGAGGCCGGTGCGGCCCTGGGGCACGGTTTCCAGCGGTAACCACATCGCCTCCGCACCGAACCGCTGGTCAGGCGTGAACAGTTGACGATCCCTCAGGTTTACTGGACGGTAGGTCCATGCCGACTCATGAGACACGAGGGATACGGATAGGCCGCCCCCGACCGGGTCGCACCCGGCTGCTCGGGGTGGCCGTCCTGCTGTTGGCGGCGGCCGCGGCCCCGGGCACTCCGGCGGCCGCGGCCGAGGCGCCCTGGTTCGACGGCCGGGCGGCGGACCAGGTGACCGTGGACGGCACCCGGTTCGCCGACGGCCACGGCCGCGAGGTCGTGCTGCGCGGCTTCAACGTGTCCGGCGAGACCAAACTGGAGGAGAACGGCGGGCTCCCGTTCGCCACCACCGCCGACGCCAGGAAGTCCGCCGCCGCCATGCGCCACCTGACCGGCGCCAACGCGGTGCGGTTCCTGCTGTCCTGGGCCCATGCCGAGCCCGAGCCCGGCCAGGTGGACACCGGCTATCTGGAGAAGGCCACCGCGCAGATGAAGGCGTTCCTCGACGCCGGAATCCGGGTCTTCCCCGACTTCCACCAGGACCTCTACTCCCGCCACCTCTTCGACAAGGACAGCTGGTACAGCGGCGACGGCGCCCCGAAGTGGGTCATCGACGCGGGCGGCTACCCCAAGGAGTCCTGCGGCATCTGCTTCCACTGGGGCCAGAACATCACCCAGAACCAGGCGGTCACAGGCGCCACCCGCGACTTCTGGCGCAACCGGGCCCTGACCACCGGCGCGGGCACCGTCCGCGTCCAGGACGCCTTCCTGGCCACCGCCGAGAAGACCATGACCTACCTCGCCCGCCATCTCACCGACGACCAGTTCACCCGCGTCGTCGGCTTCGACCCGCTCAACGAGCCGTACGCGGGCGCGTACGACGACGGCCAGAACAGCCGCACCTGGGAGAAGAGCGTGCTCTGGCCCTTCTACGAGAAGTTCCGCGCCCGCATGGACGCCGCGGGCTGGCAGGACAAGCCCGCCTTCGTGGAGCCCAATATGTTCTGGAACTCCAACCTGGACTTCCAGCGCCAGGAGGGCGGACTCCTCGACGCCGGAAAGCCCGGCCCCGACTACGTCTTCAACACCCACTACTACGACCAGAAGGCCATCTCCGGGGTCTTCATGCCCGGCAAGGCGGCCGACGGCCAGTACGCAGGCGACTTCGGCGCCCTGCGCGACCGCTCCACCGCCCTGGACCTGCCCGCCGTCATGAGCGAATTCGGCCATCCGCTGGCCGGCTTCACCTCCGACAAGGCCCCCACTGTCGTCAAGGGCATGTACCAGGCCCTGGACTCGCGCCTCCCCGGCGCCTCCTGGTGGACCCGGCCGGCCGCCTCCGGCGCCGTGCTCTCCTCCACCCAGTGGCAGTGGGACATCTACAACGACCGCCACCACGAGGCCATGAACGGCAACACCGGGAAGATCCTCACCGAGGGCGACGCCTGGAACGACGAGGACCTCTCGGCCGTCCGCCTCGACGACTCCGGCACCGCCGCCCTGCGCCAGGACGCCCGGCTGCTCGACCGGATCTATCCGCGCGCCGTCCAGGGCCGCACCCTCGCCTTCACCTTCGAGGACCGCTCACGCGACGGCTCCACCACGCTCAGCTGGGACCGCGTCCCCGGCAGCCTGCCCAACGTCGCCAAGGTCACCGGCTCCGGCCGCTACGGCATGCTGGTGTGGCGCTCCGACGGCGCCACCGGCGCCCCCACCGAACTCCGGCTGCCCCGCGACTTCGACCCCGCCCGGACCACCGTCGTCTCCGATCTCGGCACCGTCACCGGCCCGCCCGCGTACACCGCGCACGGCCACACCGCCGACCACCCCGTCGCCACCGCGGCGGAGCCCGGCGACGGCGACGGGAACCGGCTGGTGCTCTCCGCCCCGGCCGACGAGTCCACCGGCACCGTGCACTACGCGCTGGTCGCCGACGGCACCGCGGCCCCCTCGGCGGAGCAGCGCGCCGCCGCCCAGCGCGAACTCGCGCGATGGGCGGCGGACGCCGGCTTCTGAGCGCCGCGTGCCACCGTCACCAGCGATGGTGCACCCGGGCCCGGATCCGCCGGTCGTACAGGTCGCCGACGGCCTCCAGCGTGGCGCCCGGCAGTGGGGGCAGCCCCGCCGCGGCCGCGTTCGCCCGAGCCTGCTCGGGCGAACGCGCCCCCGGGATGACCGAGGTCACGCCCGGCTGCTGGATGATCCACCGCAGCGCCGTCTGCGCGGGGGTGGCTCCCCGCGGGGCCAGCTCGGCGAAGTCCACCGCCGCTTCGACACCCTCCTCGAAGCCCACCCCCGAGAACGTCTCGCCCTGGTCGAACATCTCGCCGTGCCGGTTGAAGGTGCGGTGGTCGTTCTCGGCGAAGACGGTGTCCTTGGTGTACGTCCCCGACAGCAGACCGGACGCCAGCGGCACCCGCGCGATGATTCCCACACCGGCCTCCAGCGCCGCCGGCACCACCTCCTCCAGCGGCTTCAGCCGGAACGGGTTGAGGATGATCTGCACACTCGCCGTGCCCGGACGCGCGATCGCCGCCATCGCCTCCGCACACGTCTCGACGCTCACCCCGTACGCCGCCACCCGCCCCTCGGCCACCAGCGTGTCCAGCGCGTCGAAGACCGCGGCCGAGGAGTGCACCGAGGACGGCGGGCAGTGCAACTGCACCAGATCCAGGGTGTCCACGCCCAGATTGGCCCGCGAACGGTCGGTCCACGCGCGGAAGTTGTCCAGGGTGTAGTTCTCCGCGAGCTGCGGCAGCCGCCGCCCCATCTTGGTCGCCACGAAGATCCCGGCGTCCGGGCGCTCCCGCAGGAACCGCCCGATGAGCTGCTCGCTGCGCCCGTCCCCGTACACATCGGCGGTGTCGAAGAACGTCACGCCCGCTTCGACGGCCGCGTCCAGCACGGTCAGGGCGTCGCTCTCGTCCACCTCGCCCCAGTCCGCGCCCAGCTGCCAGGTGCCCAGGCCCACCACCGAGACCTTCCGGCCGAGCCGGCCGAATTCACGCTGCTCCATGCTCCCTCTTCTCACTTACGGCGACGCGGCTCACCGTAGCTGGCGTTCACCAGTCGTGCACCGTGCCGTCCGCCAGCCGGTTCACCGGCAGATACGCGGGCTGGTAGCGGAAGGAGGTGCGGAAGACCTCCAGCGTGTCGGCGCTGTGCGGCATGTACTCCTGTATGCCGAAGTTGTGGACGGCCAGATCCAGGTGGAGCGCCGCGGCCATGCCCACGGGGGAGATGTCGGTCGGACCGTGCATACCGGACTTGATCCCGTAGACCGCGGCCAGGTCCAGCAGTTTGCGCATGGCGGTGACCCCGCCGGTGTGGGGTCACCGCCGAGCGCACGTAGTCGATCAGCCGCTCGCTCAGCAGGGTGGTGTAGTCGTGGACGTGGTTGAAGACCTCGCCGATGGCCAGCGGGGTGGTGGTGTGCTGCCGGATGAGCCGCAGCGCGGCCTGGTCCTCACCGGGCGTGGCGTCCTCCAGCCAGAACAGGTCGTACGGCTCCAGCGCCTTCCCGAGCCGGGCCGCCCGGATCGGTGTCATCCGGTGGTGGCCGTCGTGCGGCAGCGGCACCTACCCGCTTCCCGCCGCCGGGATCCGGAGGTGACGGCCCCTCGCGAACTCACCTCGCACACCGGTAGCGTGGCGGCATGCTTTGACGCGCGCACCCCCGAGGCCCACCGGGACACCTCCTTCGCATCGCCCGCACGCCATCAGGTATCGAAGGAGGCATCCGTCATGACCACCCTCACCGTCGCCCTGCTCCAACTCGCCCCGCCCGGGCCCGACCTGTCCGTGAACCTCGCCCTCGGCGAGGCGGCCTGCCGCCGGGCCCGGGCGCTCGGCGCCGATATCGCGCTCTTCCCCGAGATGTGGAGCAACGGCTACAGCTGCGCCGTCCCCGAAGGCTCCGCCGACGGCGACGTCTACCGCCATCCGTCGCTCTGGGACGGCGCCCGCACCCCGGCCGCGCCATGGCCCGAGCCGGTCTGGCTCGGCGAGCCGATCGCCCGCGACTCGCCGTTCGTCACCCGCTTCCGCGAGCTGGCCGCCGAGCTCGAGATGGCCATCGCGCTCACCTATCTGGAGCGCTGGGAAGGGCCGCCGCGCAACACCCTCTCCCTCATCGACCGGCACGGCCGCCTGGTGCTGACCTACGCCAAGGTGCACACCTGCGTCTTCGACCTGCCCGAGGCCGGCCTGACCCCGGGGGAGGGGTTCGAGGTGTGCGCCCTGGACACGGCGGTGGGCGAGGTGATGACCGGGGCGATGATCTGTTACGACCGCGAGTTCCCGGAGAGCGCCCGCGCCCTGATGCTCGCCGGGGCGGAGATCGTCCTCACCCCGAACGCCTGCGAGTTGGAGGTCAACCGGCTCTCCCAGTTCCGCTCCCGCGCCGTGGAGAACATGACCGGCATGGCCATGGCCAACTACGCCGGTCCCGGCTGGGGCCACTCCGTCGCCCACGACGGCGTCGCCTTCGTGGACGGGCGGTCGCGCGACACCCTGGTGGTCGAGGCGGGCGAGGCCGAGGGGGTCTATCCGGCCGTCTTCGACCTCGACGCGCTGCGCGACAACCGGCGCCGGGAGGCATGGGGAGACGCCTTCCGCCGCCCCGCCGCGTACCGGAGCCTGACGGACCGTGAGGTGCGCGAGCCGTTCGTCCGGGTCGGGCCCGACGGCGGTCCCGTCCCCGGCCGCAGCCGTCCCTAATGGCTGGAAAGGTTTGTCAAGTACCTACAAAAACATGATCTGAGCTGCGGCGATTGCTGACGGGGTACCTGGTGAGTAGGGTGTCCTCATGTCAGCACTCAACGTGGAATTCAGCGATCGAGAACTGGAGGACCTCCGTCAGATCGCCAAGGAGCGCGGTACCACGATGAAAGCCCTCGTCCGCGAGGCGACCGTGGCCGACATCGCGCGTCACCGCGCTCTGCAGGAGGGTGCCGAGGTCTTCCGGCGGTTCTTCGCGGACAACGCCGACGCCTTCGCGGACGCGTTCCCCGACGATGAGCACCGCCAGCCCGGGCAGGCCGCCTGACCATGGCCCCGCTGCTGCATATCGACGTCCCCTGGCTGCTGCAGCGCCATGAGGAGGTCATGCCGGAACAGCCGGCCATCTCGGACTTCTCGGGTCTGGTCGCGGCCGTCGCCCGCCACCGCGTCGACCCGCCGCGCCTGGGCGTCGATCCCGACCCCGCGTGGCGGGCCGCGGCCCTGCTGCACACCATCGCGCTGCTCAGGCCGCTTCCGGCGAGCAACGCGCGGTTCGCCGCCGCGACCGCGGTCGCCTATATGCACGCCTCCGGCGAGGGCATCGACCCGCCGTACGGGGCGCTGATCGACCTGGTCCGCGACATCCTCTCGGGCAAGTCCGATGTCTTCGACGCGGCCAGCCACATCCGCTCCTGGCGGATCTGAGGCTCCTGACGGATCTGAAGGGGGACGGTACGGGGCCCTCATGGACGGGGCCCGCCGGGGCCCCGTCCCGCGTCAGCCCGCCGAGCCGAGCTCCTCGGCCAGCGCCTGCTTTTCCAGCGTCTCGCGCCGCTCCTCGGCCGGGGTGTGTCCGGCCGCCTCCGCCGCCTGGACGCGCTCGGCCTCGGCGAGCAGCGAGTGCCCGGTGGCCAGGACGCCGATGCCCAGCGCGACCGCCGCGGCCCCGATGTAGAAGGGCAGATGCACACCGCTGTGCTCGGCGATCTTGCCCGCCGCGTACGGTGCGAGACCGCCGCCGATGAAGCGGACGAAACCGTAGGAGGCGGAGGCGACGGGCCGCTCGACGGGGGCGACGGTCATTACCGCCTGGGTGGTGATGGTGTTGTTGATCCCGATGAAGGCGCCGGCCACGATCACCGCCACGATCAGCGTCGTCTTGGAGTCGGTGAACAGGCCGATGACGAGGATGTCGAGGGCGAAGAGCGCCAGATTCAGATACAGCGAGCGGGCTATGCCGAGCCTCGCCTGCAGCCAGGGGGCGCCGAAGACCGAGAAGACGGCGACGAGCACACCCCAGCCGGTGAAGACGTAGCCGAGCTGATGGGTGCCCAGGTCCATCGGGAACGGGGCGTAGCCCAGCACCGTGAAGAAGCCCCAGTTGTAGCAGAGCGCGGTCAGCCCCATGGTGAGCAGTCCGCGGTGGCGCAGCGCCTTGATCGGGTCGGCGATCGAGGCCCGGCGCGCCGGCGTCGGGGTGGGCTGGACCAGCACGATCGTCGCGATCAGCGCGATGGCCATCAGGACCGCCACGCCGAAGAACGGCCCGCGCCAGCTGATCCCGCCGAGCTCGCCGCCCAGCAGCGGCCCGATCGCGATGCCGATGCCCAGCGCGGTCTCGTAGAGGATGATCGCGCCGGCGAAGCCACCGCTGGCCGAGCCCACGATGACGGCCAGCGAGGTGGCGATGAAGAGGGCGTTGCCCAGCCCCCATCCGGCGCGGAAGCCGACGATCCCGTCGATGCTGCCGGACGCCCCGGCCGCCGCGCTGAAGAGCACGATGAGCACCAGACCGGCCACCAGGGTGCGCTTGGCGCCGATACGGCTGGAGACGAACCCGGTGACCAGCATGGCGACGGCGGTGACCACCAGATAGCTGGTGAACAGCAGCGACACCTGGCTCGGCGTGGCATGCAGCTTGGCGGAGAGGGAGGGCAGGATCGGATCCACGAGGCCGATGCCCATGAAGGAGATCACACAGGCGAAGGCGACCGCCCATACGGCCTTCGGCTGCTTGAAGGGGTTGGGGGCGCTGGGATGAGCGGACAAATCGATGCTCCGTCGTTCAGGGCCCGAGCCGTGACGACATGGCGAGCCGTGGCGCGGCAGGGTGCCGGTTGATCAGGAAGCGGGGTTTCCCGGGGACCTCCGCGCCCGTGCCGCGTTCTCGACCAGCCGCTGGAAGGCGGGGGTGGCGGCGCGGACGGCGGTGGCGAGTGCCTGCTCGTCCTCGGGGGAGAGGGTGGCCAGCAGTTCGGCGAGCCGGTTCGTACGGCCGCGGCGCCGCTCGGCGAGCAGCTCCCGCCCGGCGTCGGTGATCGCCACCAGGACCACCCGCCCGTCGTGCGGATCGTCGACCCGGGTCACCAGACCCTGCCGTTCCAGCCGCTGGATGAGCTGGGTCATCGAGGGCTGGGTGACGCCCTCGTCGGCGGCCAGGGCCGTGAGGCGGGACGGGCCCTCCCGGCTGAGCCGGCCGAGGGTCGAGGCCGCGGTGAAGCTGATGTCCCGGTTGGTCAGATGGCGCACCGCGAGGAACGCCAGCCGCTCCAGCGCCTCCGCGACCTCCTCACGGGTGGCGGGGGCGTCGGATTCCCGGGCACCGGACTGCTGTGTGTATTCCACATCTAGTTTTATATCATGCCTCTATATAGGCAGGCTATGCAGATGGTCACAGGCCCCGCCGGGCACCTCCGGGGAATACCGCCTCAGCGGAAGATTCCGGTGTGCCCGAGGGAGTAGCGGCCGGGCTGGGGGTAGACCGCGAGCCCGTGCGGCCCGCCGCCGACCGGGATCCGGGCACGCAGCCGGCCGGTGCGGGTGTCGATCGCGTAGACCTCGGCGTTGTAGCGGCCCGAGAGCCACAGCACCTTGCCGTCGGTGGACACTCCGCCCATGTCGGGGCTGCCGCCGCCGGGGAGCCGCCACCGCCGCAGCAGCTTGCCGGTCTTGAAGGACAGCACCGAGATGGTGCCCTCGCCGCGGTTGGAGATGTACATGGAGCGGGAGTCGCGGCTGACGTAGAGGCCGTGCGTGCCCTTTCCGGTGGGCAGCAGCCGCGGCTTGCCGAAGGTGTCGCCGTTGAGCACCCACAGTCCGTTCGCCACCATGTCGGCGATGTACCACGTCTTGCCGTTGGGCGAGACCTTGACGTCCTGCGGCATGGCCCCGGCCATCGGCAGCCGCTGCTTGGCGATCACCTTCTTCTTCGCCGTGTCCACCTTCAGCAGCTCACCGGAGAACTCGCACGAGACGATGAAGTAGCGCCCGTCGGGTGAGAAATCCGCGTGGTTGACGCCGTAGCAGTCCACCGGAACCGACTTGACCACCTTCATGGTGTGCGCGTCCCGGAAGACCAGCGCCCGGTCCATGGAGGCCATCACCACGGCGTACTTCCCGTCCGGGGTGAAGTAGAGGTTGTACGGGTCGTGGACGTCCACCGGGCGGCCCACCCGGCCGTTGGCGGGATTGATGGGAGTGAGGGTGTTCCCCAGGTCGTTGTTGACCCACAGCGTCTTCAGATCCCACGAGGGCACCACGTGCTGCGGCTGGTGGCCCACCTGGACGGTGCGGATGACCTTGAACTTCTTCGGGTCGATGACGCTCACCGTGTCCGAGAGCGTGTTGGGTACGTACACCCGCGACGGATAGTCCTTCACCGTCCGGGACAGCTTCCCCGGCCGGTCGGCCGCGTAGAGGTCATGCGGGTCCAGCGGGGGCGGCATCCCCGGCAGCAGCCGGGCCGGTTCGGCCTTCTTCTCCGCCTTCTTCTTCGCCGCGGCCGACGCCTGGAGCGCGCTCTGCCGCGCCGACGCCGATGCCGCCCGGTCCGGCCGGTGCTCGCTGGAGGAGGCGCAGGCCGGAACCGCGGCCCCGCACAGCAGCAGGGCCGCCGCGGCCCGGACCGTGGCAGGCCGCCGGTGTGTGCGGGAGGGGGAGCGCGACGAGCCACGGGCCACGGGTTCCTCCAGCGGTGAGCGTGGGCTTCGGCCGTCCCCCGTACCGTGGCCGGCCATGGCCTCACCCTGGCACCGCCCCCGCCCACCGGCATCCGTCCGCGGCCAAGCGGGCGAGGGGCGTACCGCCCTCGGCCGAAGCGGCCGGGCCGCCCGGGCGTAGGATCGCGGCCGACACCCGGGGGAGGCCCCGGGGGCTTCGCGCGGAGGGGGACGGACAGTGCGGTTCGGAGTGCTGGGCACCGGACACTGGGCGGCCGAGACCCACGCGGCGGCGCTTGCCGCGCACCCCGTGGCCGAACTGGCCGGGATCTGGGGGCGCGATCCGGCGAAGGCGAAGGCGCTGGCGGACCGCTGGGGCACCCGCGCCTACCCGGACGCCGACGCCCTGATCGCCGACGTGGACGCCGTGGCCATCGCCCTCCCGCCGGACATCCAGAGCGGGCTCGCCGAGCGGGCCGCGCTGGCCGGGTGCCATCTGCTGCTGGACAAGCCACTGGCCTTCAGCACCGAGGAGGCCGACCGGATCGTGCGCGCCGTGGACGAACGCGCGCTGGCCTCGGTCGTGTTCTTCACCAACCGTTTCGCGGCGCCCGTCGAGACCTTCCTCCAGCGGGCCGCGGCGGACGGCGGCTGGGACGGCGGCCGTGCCACCGCCTTCGCCTCGATCTTCCAGCCCGGCGGCCACTACGGCGGCTCCCACTGGCGGCGGGAGCGCGGCGGGCTGTGGGACGTCGGCCCGCACTCGCTGTCCGTCCTGCTGCCGGTGCTCGGCCCGGTGGCCGAGGTCACCGCCCTGGAGGGGCCGCGCGGTGCCGCGCATGTGCTGCTGCGCCACCACTCCGGCGCCATCGGCACCCTCGCGCTCACCCTGGACGCCCGGCCCGCCGCCCAGGGCTTCTCCTGCGACTTCTACGGCGAGCGGGGGATCGCCGAGGTGCCCGAGGCGGGGACCACCGCGGTGGACGCCTTCGCCACGGCCGTCGACCGGCTGCTGAGCGCCGCCCGCGACGGCGGCGCGGCCGACCCCTGCGACGTGCGGTTCGGCCGGGAGGTCGTCGCCGTGCTGGAGGCCGCCGACCGCTCCGGCCGCGAGGGGCGCACCGTCGTGCCGCGCTGAGCGAGCGCCGTCCCCTGGACGAGTGCTGTCCCCTGGACGAGCGCTGTCCCCTGCTGGGCGAGCGCCGCCCCGCGCTGAGCGCGCCCGTCCCGCCCTGAGTGCGCGCCGCGCTCCGCCGAGTGCCCGCCGTGCTCCGCCGAGTGGGGGAAGGCTTCCCCCGTCCCCGCATATTCCGGCGTTCCCGGGGGAACCGGGGGCCATGACCAAGCTCTGCCTGCCCGATGGCATCCGAGCCTGCCTGTTCGACCTCGACGGGGTGCTGACCCGGACCGCGGTGGTGCACGCGGCGGCGTGGAAACAGATGTTCGACGAGTATCTGCGGCGGCGCGACGGCCCCTCCTTCCGCCCCTTCGACTCGGGCCGCGACTACGACGAGTACGTGGACGGCCGTCCGCGCGCCGACGGCGTACGCACCTTCCTCGCCTCCCGGGGCATCGAACTCCCCGACGGCGAGCCGGACGACCCGCCCGACAAGGACACCGTGCACGGCCTGGGCAACCGCAAGAACATCCTCGTCCTGGAGAAGATCCGGAAGGAGGGGGTGGAGGCGTACCCGGGCTCGGTGCGCTTCGTGGCGGCCGTGCGCGCCGAGGGCCTGCGGACCGCGGTCGTCTCCTCCAGCGCCAACTGCCGCGATGTGCTGATCGCCGCCGGTATCGAGCACCTCTTCGAGGTGCGGATCGACGGTGTGGTCGCCGCCGAGCGCAAGCTGCCCGGCAAACCACACCCCGACACCTTCCTGGAGGCCGGACGGGAGCTGGCCACCGGGCCCGAGGCGGCCGCCGTCTTCGAGGACGCCCTGGCGGGCATGGAGGCCGGGCACTCCGGGCACTTCGGCTGTGTCGTCGGCGTGGACCGAGTGGGCCAGGCCGACGCGCTGCGCGCACACGGCGCCGACATCGTGGTCGAGGATCTCGCCGAGCTGCTGGAGGACGACTCGTGATCACCGATTCCTCGTACGCCGTCGACCCCTGGCTGCTGCGGGAGACCGATCTCCGGCTCGATCTGCTGCCCCAGAGCGAATCGGTCTTCGCGCTCTCCAACGGCCATGTGGGCTGGCGCGCCAACCTCGACGAGGGGGAGCCCCACGGCCTCCCCGGCTCCTACCTCAACGGGGTGTACGAACGCCGTCCCCTGCCCTACGCCGAGGCCGGATACGGCTACCCCGAGGCCGGTCAGACCATGATCAACGTCACCAACGGCAAGATCATCCGGCTGCTGGTGGACGACGAGCCCTTCGATCTGCGCTACGGACGGCTGCGCTCCCACGAGCGGGTGCTCGACCTGCGCGGCGGACTGCTCCACCGCACCTGCGAATGGACCTCCCCCTCCGGCATCAGTGTGCGGGTCCGCTCCACCCGGCTGGTCTCCCTCACCCAGCGGGCCATCGCCGCCGTCGCCTACGAGGTGGAGGCCATCGACGCCCAGATCCGCGTCGTCGTCCAGTCCGAACTGGTCGCCAACGAGCAGCTCCCCGAGCGCGGCGGCGACCCCCGGGTGGCCGAGGCCCTGGAGTCCCCGCTGAAGCCCGAGGAGAACGCCGCCGACGACAAGCGGCTGCGGCTGATCCACTGCACCGAGGCCAGCTGCCTGCGGGTCGCGGCCGCCGCCGACCACCTGATCACCGGGCCGCCGCCCACCCGCTACGCCAGCGAGAGCGCCGACGACGTGGCCCGGCTGACCGTCACCTCGGTGCTGGAGCCGGGCCAGGTGCTGCGGCTGGAGAAGCTGGTGGCCTACGGCTGGTCCGGCGCCCGTTCGCTGCCCGCCGTACGGGACCAGGTCGAGGCCGCGCTGGCCGGGGCCGCCAGCACCGGCTGGCGCGGCCTGGTGGACCAGCAGCGCGCCTGGCTGGAGGACTTCTGGTCCCGCTCCGACGTCGAGGTCGAGGGCGATGCCGAGATCCAGCAGGCCGTGCGCTTCGCCCTCTTCCACGTCCTGCAGGCCGGCGCCCGTGCCGAGGAACGGGCCATCCCCGCCAAGGGCCTCACCGGCTCCGGCTACGACGGCCACTCGTTCTGGGACACCGACACCTTCGTCCTGCCCCTGCTCACCTACACCTTCCCCGAGTCCGTGGCCGAGGCGCTGCGCTGGCGCCAGTCCATCCTGCCCGCCGCCCGGGACCGGGCCCGGCAACTGGGCCACGAGGGCGCCGCCTTCCCCTGGCGCACCATCGACGGCTCCGAATGCTCCGCCTACTGGCCGGCCGGCACCGCGGCCTTCCACGTCAACGCCGATGTGGCGGACGCGGTGGTGCGCTATGTGGCCGCCACCGGGGACGACGAGTTCGAGCGCGAGACCGCCGTGGAACTGCTGGTGGAGACCGCCCGGCTGTGGCGCTCCCTCGGCCACCACGACCACCACGGCCGCTTCCACATCGACGGGGTGACCGGCCCCGACGAGTACAGCGCCGTCGCGGACGACAACGTGTACACCAACCTCATGGCCCAGTCGAACCTGCGGGCCGCCGCGGACATCGTCGAACGCCATCCGGACAAGGGCGCCGAACTGGGCGTCGACGACGAGGAGGCCGCCGCCTGGCGGGACGCCGCCGAGTCCATGACGGTCCCGTACAACAAGACCCTGGGCGTCCACGAGCAGTCCGCGGACTTCACCGGCCACCAGGAGTGGGACTTCCAGGGCACCCACGCCGACGAGTACCCGCTGATGCTCCACTTCCCGTACTTCGACATGTACCGCAAACAGGTGGTCAAACAGGCCGATCTGGTGCTGGCGATGTATCTGCGCGGCGAGTGCTTCACCGAGGAGCAGAAGGCCCGCAACTTCGACTACTACGAGCGGTTGACGGTCCGGGACTCCTCGCTTTCCGCGTGCGCCCAGGCCGTCATGGCCGCCGAGGTCGGCCATCTGCGGCTCGCCTACGACTACCTGGGCGAGGCGGCCCTGATGGACCTCAAGGACCTGGAGCACAACACCCGCGACGGTCTGCACATCGCCTCGCTCGCCGGCACCTGGATCGCCCTGGTCGCCGGGTTCGGCGGGATGCGGCACCGCGACGGCAGGCTGGAGTTCTCGCCCAAGCTGCCCGAGAAGCTGGCCCGGCTCGCCTTCACCATGCAGGTGCTGGGCCGGAGGCTGCGCGTGGAGATCACCAACCGCTCCGTCACCTACTCCCTGGCCGAGGGCGCCCCCCTGGAGGTCCGGCACTACGGCCGGCCCATCACCGTCTCCGAGAAGACCCCCCAGACCTGCGACATCGACGAGCTGACGGCACGTCCCGAACCCCGTCAGCCCCCCGGCCGCCGCCCGAACCGCCGCGCCTGAGGCACGGACGCCCTACGTCACGACACCCCGCACGCCACGCCACCCACAGCGAGGAGCGCCCGATGGACCCGCTGGAGGCCCTGGACCGGATCGCGTTTCTCCTGGAGCGCGCCCAGGCGCCGACCTACCGGGTGCGTGCCTTCCGCACGGCCCAGTCGGTGCTCGCCGACCTGGACCCCCAGGAGGTGGGGCGGCGTGCCGCGAACGGCACCCTCCGGTCGCTCAAGGGGCTCGGCCCCAAGACCTCGCAGGTGGTCCAGGAGGCGCTGAAGGACCAGGTGCCCGGGTATCTGGCGAAGCTGGAGGCCGAGGCCGCCGAGGCCGGGCGCGAGTCCGACGAGGACGCGGCGAAGCTGTGCGCCGCGCTGCGCGGGGACTGCCATATGCACTCGGACTGGTCCGACGGCGGTTCCCCGATCGAGCTGATGGCCCGTACGGCGGCGCGGCTGGGGCACAGATGGGCGGTGCTCACCGACCATTCCCCGCGGCTGACGGTGGCCCGCGGCCTCTCGGCGGACCGGCTGCGCGCCCAGCTGGACGTGGTGGCGGAGCTGCGCGCGAAGCTCGCCCCGTTCCAGCTGCTCACCGGGATCGAGGTCGACATCCTCCCCGACGGCTCCCTGGACCAGGAGCCGGAGCTGCTGGACCAGTTGGACGTGGTGGTGGCGTCGGTTCACTCCAAGCTGCGGATGGACGCCCGCCCCATGACCCGCCGGATGGTCACCGCCGTCAGCGATCCGCTGGTCGATGTGCTGGGCCACTGCACCGGACGGCTGCTCGGCGGCAAGCGCCCCGAGTCGGCCTTCGACCATGAGGAGGTCTTCGGCGCTTGCGCGGCCGCGGGCACCGCCGTGGAGATCAACTGTCGCCCGGAGCGGCTGGATCCGCCGCGCAGGCTGCTGCGGGAGGCCGTGCGGGCGGGGACGTTCTTCTCCATCGACACCGACGCCCACGCGCCCGGCCAGCTCGACTGGCAGCCGGGCGGGTGCGCTCGGGCCGTGGAATGCGGGGTGCCGACGGAGCGGGTCATCACCACCTGGACGGCCCGGCAGTTGGTGGACTGGACCCGCACGCGCAGGCCCCCGCGGACCTGCGGATGAGGCAGCGCTGTCCGCGCCATGTGGTGGACCGGCGGCCACCCCGCCCCCTGCGCCCGTGCCGTCGCCGCCGCATGGGTCTTCGCGGCCGGCGCCTGCCTTCCGGCGATCGGCATCTGGACGGGCGTCCTGGACGGGGTGTCCGCCTGAGGGGCGGTCGGGGACGGTCAGGGGCGGTCGCAGGTCGACAGGCCGGGCCGCCAGCGGCAGGCGATGGCGGCGAACCCGCCGTCCGCCGCGACCGGCACGGACAGGGTCTGCCCGCCGCGCACCACCCTGGGCGTGCGGACCAGACCGTCCGGGCCGTCCAGGATCAGATCGACCAGCCAGCGGCCCGGCTCCAGCCGCAGCGGCACCTCGGCGGTGTGCGCGGGGCCGGTGAACGTACCGCCGATGAACCACCGCGAGCCGTCGGCGCGGGCGAGCACCGCGCTCTCACCCGGCCGCCCCGCCAGCAGCCGGGTGCGGTCCCAACTCGCGGGGATCTGTTCCAGGAACCGGCGGGCGAGCGGACGGGCGTCGTAGGACTCCGGGGTGCCCGCCAGGTTCTGGATCCCGGACTCGTAGAGCACCGACAGGCCGACTTCGCCCGCGTCCGACGCCGCGTTGGGGCGCTGGGGCCGGTGGAAGGCCCCAGGGGTGAAGTCCATGGAGCCGATGACATTGCGGGTGAAGGGCAGCGTCGCCAGGTGCTGCGGGGTGTTGGTCCGCTTCTCCTCGCCGTTCACGCCCTCCATCGACATCACCTGCGGCCAGGTGCGCTGAATGCCCTTGGGGATCGTCGAGCCGTGGAAGTTGACGAGCAGATGGTGGGCCGCGGTGCCCTTGAGGATCTCGTCGTACCAGCGCAGCGTCTCCTGGGACTCGGAGTCCATGAAGTCGATCTTCACGCCCTTCACCCCCCACCGCTCCAGGGTGGGCAGCCACTGCTCGCGCTCCTCGGCGGTGTCGAGGTCACGGTGGTGGATCCAGACCTGGATGCCCACTCGCCGCTCGCGGGCGTAGTCCACGAGCTGCGGGATCCAGCTCGTCCGTTGCCAGTCGGGATCGGTGACGTCCCACTGGTCGGGGTCGAAGTACCAGCCCGCGTCGACCACCACATACGGCCATCCGCGCTGGGCCGCGTAGTCCACGTACCCCTTCTGCATCGACAGGCTCTGCCCGGCCGGTTTGCCGCCCGCGAGCCAGGTCCACAGGGCGGGGCCGGGCCGGATCCACGAGGTGTCGGCGACCCGTGACGCCGGTGCCAGATCGTCGGTGAAGGTGGACTGGGTGACGGTCGACAGATCGCCCACGATCAGGGCGCGCCAGGGTGTGCTGAGCGGCCCGTCGGACTCGACCCGCTCGTCCCACAGGCCGATGCGGTACGTGGGCACCCCCTGCTGGTGGATCAGCCGGGCGGCGGAGTAGCGGCCGGTGAGATCCGACTCCGCGATCAGGGCGTAGCCGCCGCCCGTCTCGAAGAGCGCCTGCGCCATGAACTCACCGGTGGGCGCGGTCGCCGCAGTGTACTCCTTGAACAGGTTCTCGTTGTCCTTGCGGTAGTCGCCCAGCCACGCGGCCGCGTCCGGGGGCAGCGTGAAGGCCGAGGTCTCGCCGAGGACATCGCCACTGCCGGAGGGCAGGTCGTAGCGATAGGCGACCCCGTCGTCCGAGACCCGCACCACGAGGTCCAGCCGGGCGTTCCCGCCGCCCCGGAACCGGAAGCGGGTCTCGGTCATCCGCGCGGTGCGCGAGCGCTGCTTGCCGACCGTCGACCGGTAGCGCTCCACGACGGTGCGGTCGTGGCGCCCCAGATAGCGCAGCCCGTGCGACAGATCCGCCCGCTCGGTGACGATGCCCACGGGCGAGGGCTCGACCACCGTACGTCCGCCCCGGGACACCTGGAGCGTCAGCGCTCCCGAGGCGCCGTCAAGCCGCAGTTGGGCGAGGGGACCGGAGTGGGGCGAGGGGCCGCGCACGGTCCAGGCGGAGTCCCTCGCCTGTGCGGGCCCGGTGGTAAAGAGCGTCATGGCCAGGACGCCGCAGAGCACGAATGCCACTGCGGAGCGTCGGTAAGATCTCGGCATCGTTGCCTCCCGAGGCGGATACGTTACCGAGTCATCCGATAACTGGGGAGGGGTTGAGCGGTATTACGCCCAGCCAAGGGTTGTTGACGGGTGAGAGATCGGATCTATGACTGGGTTGCTTCCCGGGATGGAGCCGGGGTAAAGGGTCGGCGAACGGACCCGCGTACGGTCCGGAAGAGGAGGCGCACACGATGAGCGGCACGGATCGGCCCGGCGACCCGGACCGGGAGACGGCGGACCCGGCGCCCGCCGAACCCGAGGGCGGGGACCCCGCCTGCTGGCTGGAGATGGTGTGCGCCGACTGCGGCGCGATCCAGGACACCGCCCACTTCACTCGCTGTGCGCGCTGCGGAGCCCCGAGGGAGTGAGCGGGGTGCCCGGGATGCGATGATGCCGGGCGACAAAGGCGAGCCAGGAGACTCACGCGGTCGCCTCCTCGAGCGACACCGGGGCGGACTTCCCCGGAGGAGGGGTGATGCGGCATGCCCGTGAGGCCGGCCGATCCGCTGCCGTGCCGGGTGACCGTGTGCCGGGACTGCTGCTGCGGCAGTCCCAAGGTGACCGGCATCGACCATGCTGCGCAGATCGCGCGGCTCGGCGAGGAGGCGCCCGTACGCGTCTCGGAGTGTCTGGACGTCTGCGACCAGGCCAATGTGATCGTGGTGCAGCCGTCGGCCGCCGGACGGGCCGCCGGGGGCAGGCCGGTGTGGCTCGGCCTGGTCAACGACCCGGACGCGACGGAGGACATCGTGGCCTGGGTCCGGGCGGGCGGCCCCGGGGTGGCGCCACTGCCCGACATCCTCGATCTGTACGCCTTCTCGCCGCGGGGCAGCGCCTCGACCGAGCCGTCGCCGGGCGGTCGCTGAGCGCCCGAAGTCCGCCGCGCCCTGACGGCGGCGGGCGGTGTGCTCGCCGGCGCCGCGCTCGCCCAGGCGGCGGTTCCGGCCCTCGCCGCTTCCGGGGCGTCCTCGGACGCGGACGCCATCGTGGTCGGCCACGGGCTCGCCGGGCTGGTGGCCACGGCGGAACTGGCGGCCGCGGGGCGCACGGTGCTCCTCCTCGACCAGGAGCCCGAGAGCAACCTCGGCGGCCAGGCGTTCTGGTCCTTCGGCGGCCTGTTCTTCGTCGACTCCGAGGAACAGCGGCTGATGGGGATCAAGGACTCCCCCGAACTGGCCTGGCAGGACTGGCCCCGACCGGCTCGGCTCACCGCCGAAGTTCATGGTCACCGGCGTCCCCGCGTATGTGGACGGCCGCATGCTGGCGATCACCGAGAAGGTGGGCGGACGGATCGTCAACCCCGACCGCATGTGGCACTACACCGAGGGCCTCAGGAACTACGACCCGATCTGGCCGGGCCATGGCATCCGCATTCTGCCGGGCCCGTCGTCGATGTGGTTCGACGCGAAGGGCAGGCGGAGTTCGCGCTCTCGGGCTCGGAGCAGAACCCGGACCTGACCAACAAGGACATCCCGCAACTCCTCTCCCGCATCTGGCAGACTCCCGGGCCGATCCAGCGGTTCCGGGACAAGGGCGAGGACTTCGTCGTCGCCGACAACCTGCCCCAACTCGTCGCGGGAATGAACAAGTTGACCGGCGACAACCTGATCGACCTGGCGGACCTCACCCGGCAGATCGAGGCCCGCGACCGCGAGATCGAGAACCCGTACACCAAGGACGTCCAGGTCATGGGCATCCGCAACGCGCTCGCCTACCCCGGGGCCACCCTCAGCCGCACCGCCTCCGCGCACCGGATCCTGGACCCGGGTGCCGGACCGCTGATCGCCGTGCGCCTCAACATCCTCACCCGCAAGACCCTCGGCGGCCTCCAGACCGACCTCTCCGGCCGCGTCCTGGACGCCTCCGGCCACCCGATCAGCGGCCTGTACGCGGCCGGTGAGGTCGCGGGCTTCGGCGGGGGAGGAGTGCACGGCTACCGCTCCCTGGAGGGCACCTTCCTCGGCGGTTGCCTCTTCTCGGGCCGCACCGCGGGCCGCGCGGCGGCGTCCGCGACCGCGACCTGAACCGGCGGGCGGAACGCTCTCGGTTCGGGCGGGGACGATCCGCACTCCGTGGCAAGGAGGACGCATTGGGCGGGGCGTGTCGCCGGACTCCGCTACCGCGCCGGGTCTGACTGAGCAACGGTGCGCTCCACCGCTGTGCGCCGCGGCAGCGTCACGCCGTCTCGCCGCCGTCGGCGCCGCCCGGAGACACCCGCCGGGGCGGTGAGGACGGCCAGGCAGGCGAGGACGAGTGCGATACCGCCCCAGCCGACGGCGGGGAGGCGTTCGCCGATGACCAGCACGGCGAGGACGGCCGCGACGGCCGGTTCCAGCAGGGACAGCGTGGTCGCCGTGCTGGCGGGCACATGCGCCAGTCCCCAGCCGAACAGGACGTAGCCCGCGAACATGGGCACCAGCGCCATGTACGCCCCGACGGCCATGTTGGGCCCGGAGTCGAGGAGCGGGGCCCCGGTGACCATGAGGACGGGCACCAGAAGCAGTCCGCCCACGCC
This sequence comes from Streptomyces yongxingensis, assembly GCF_055597465.1. Lineage (NCBI taxonomy): Bacteria > Bacillati > Actinomycetota > Actinomycetes > Kitasatosporales > Streptomycetaceae > Streptomyces > Streptomyces yongxingensis. The sequence continues at coordinate 973,311 of NZ_CM145717.1, read as the reverse complement.
GAAGACCGCGCCCATCGCCGCGCGTGAGGTGATCCCCTGGGTGATCAGCCGGTGGGCCGCCCAGGAGTAGAGGGCGTAGGTGGTGGCCGCGACGAGGCCCAGCCCCACGCCGAACACCGTGGCGGCCGTGGACACCTGCTCCGCGCCGCCGGGGGCCCCGGCGGCTTGGCCCGCGCAGAGCATGAGGGTGCCCAACAGGCCCAGGGCGGCGCCGAGTTTCCAGCGGCGCGTCAGCCGGCGCCGGTCCATGACGCGTTCGATCACGGCCGAGGCCAGCGGTGCCAAGCCGATGGACACCACGGTGCCCACCGCCACTCCGGCCAGGTGCATCGAGCTGTAGAACGCCAAGGGGTAGGCCGCCACCGCGACCGAGCCGAGAGTTACGGTGCCGCGCCGCGCGCGCAGCCGCGGGGCCTGGCGGGCGATGCGGGGAGCGGCGACCAGGGCCTGGAGCAGCCCGCCGAGGCCCATGGCGACGGCGCCGATGGCGAGGGGGCCGACGGCCGGGGCGAAGGTGGCCGCCGTGCCGGTGGTGCCCCACAACACGGACGCGGCGAGCACGCACAACGATCCGGCGCCCGCCGAACGGGCGCCGTGTCCGGGGGCCGTCACGGCCGGTCCAGCAGGGCCGCCGCCATCGCGCGGGCGTGCCGCAGGCGGCTGTCGTCGCCTTCCAGACCGGCGCGTGCCATCGCGCCCTCCAGCAGGAACGCCAGGTGCTCCGCCATCGTCCGAGCGTCGTCGGGGCGCCCGGGCAGCAGCTCTTCGAGGTGGCCGGCGATCAGCCGCTCGACCTCCTCCTTGTGGCGGCGTACGACGGTCCGCCCCTCGTCCCCGGCGGGCAGCTCGGCGGCCGCGTTGAGCAGGCCGCAGCCGCGAAAGCCGCGCTCGTAGGCGAACGCCGCGTGATCGGCGTAGGCGTCGAAGACCGCGAGGACGCCGTCGCGGGGGCTCCCGGCCCGCTCCAGCCGTGCCCGGTACAGCGCGAGCCACTCCTCGTGGCGGGCGTCGAGATAGGCCCTGACGAGATCGGCCTTGGAGGAGAAGTTGTTGTAGAGGCTCATCTTCGCCACGCCCGCTTCGGCCGTGATCGTGTCGATTCCGGTCGCCGTCACGCCGTCGGCGTAGAAGCGGCGTGCGGCGGCCGCCAGCAGACGCTCCCGCGCCGGCCGCCGCCTCCCGGGCTCCGTCGTCCTCACACCGGTCTCACTCATCGCATGCATCCTGACAGATTAGGTAGGTAGGTCTACCTACTATAGGGGGCGCCGGGGGCGTCCCGGAGCGCGCCGTCGCCGGCTCCGCCCGGCAGGCCGGGGCGCGGGTGGTCTTCGTCCCGCACCGCCGCTGGGAGTCACCGCGCTGCGAGAGGAGGGTCAGGGGGCGCAGGGGCCGCGCTACGACGTGGCGCCCGGGTCGGAACTGGCGGGCTCCCCGGGGGCCGGCGCAGGGTCGGCAGGTGGCGGACCAGGGCGAGCGTGGTGAGGAGTGCGACGAGTGCGCAGACACCCCACCAGCCGGCCCGGCCCCAGGCGCGTACGCCGAGCCAGGAACCCGCGCTGCCGCCCAGATAGGCGCAGGTCATATAGGCGGTGTTGAGCCTGCTGCGGACATCCGGGCGCAGAGCGTAGACGCGGGCCTGGTTGGCCACCATGCCGGACTGCATTGCCACGTCCAGCAGCAGCGTGCCGACCGTCAGGGCGGCCAGGCCCGGCGTTCCGCCCAGGGCACCCGCGGCGAGGATCGCGGCGGAGAGGAGCACCCCGAGCAGGCAGATGAGGTTCACCGGATCGGGCCCTCGGCGGTCCACCAGGCGCCCGGCGAGCGGGGTACCCAGCATGGTCGCCACGCCGACCAGGGCGAGCATGCCGACGGCCTGGGCACCGAGCCCGTAGGCGGGACTGGTGAGGAGGAGCGCCAGGCAGGTCCAGACGGCCGAGAATCCGGCGAAGACGGTCGCCTGGTACCAGCAGGAGCGGCGCAGCTCCGGCTCGGTGCGCAGCAGGCGCAGCGGTTCGGCCAGGAGCGCGGGGTAGGACTGCCGGGAGGCCGGGGTCGTGGCGGGGATCGCGAACGCCAGGACGGTGGCGAGCAGCAGTGCCAGGACCGCGGCCACGAGATACGGGGCCCGCCAGCCCAGCCACTCGCCGAGGGTGCCGCTGAAGGTACGGGCCAGCAGCATGCCGCCGGTCGATCCACTCAACAGGGTGCCGATCACCGCTCCCCGGCGGTCGGCGGCCACGAGACCGGCCGCCAGCGGGCCGACGATCTGCGCCGCCACCGTGGTCAGGCCGACGAGAGCGCTCGCGGCGACGAGGGGCGGCAGGGCCGGTGCGCACCCCGCGGCGAGCAGCGCCAGGCCGGTGAGGCCGAGCAGGACGACGAGGAACGTACGCTGCGGAATACGGTCGCCGAGCGGCACCAGCAGGACGATTCCGGCCGTGTAGCCGACCTGGGTGGCGGTCACCACCACGGCGGCCGAGTCGGCGGACACCTGCAGCCCGTCGGCCACCAGCGGGCCGATGGCCTGCGGGAAGTAGATGTTGCCCACCGCCACCGCGCAGGTGATGGCGAGGAGCAGGACCATGCGGCGGCTCATCCGGCCGTGGTCCGCACACGTGGGGTCCGCACACGCGGGGGGTGTCTCACGGAATGTGTCGTGGGATGTGTCATGGGCCGAAGTCCATGACACCGGAGCTCCACTGCCAATCGATGTAGCGTATGGCTTAATGATCAGCTTTGTGCTCGATGTCGAGGACCTGGCGGACACGCGGTTCGCCGTATCGCCCTTGAACGAGACGGTGTTCAGCCTGCGGGTGCTGCGCGATCCGAGCCTGTCCGCGGTGCATCTCCCGTGGCGCAGATCCGTGCTGGGCGGGCTCGGCGACCTGGACACCGACCTGCTGATGTCCCTGGTGGCGCGGCGACGCACCCTTCCGGACTTTCTGACTCCACGGCCCGCCACCTTCGCCCCGGCCTTCGAGGACGAGCTCGCCGTCGCCCGTCAGACCCCTCCCGGCCTGGTCCGCCGCGATCTGCTGGCCACGCACGCGCCGGACCCGCTGCCCCCGGCGCTGCGCGACGCCACCGCAGCCGACGACGCGTCCGTCGCCGGACTCCGTGACACCATCTGCGCCCTCCTGCGGCAGTACTGGGAGATCGCCGTCAAGCCGATGTGGCCGCGGATGCGACTCGTCGTGGAGGCGGACATGACCTACCGCGCGCGCCGACTGGCCATGGGAGGCGCCCGCCTGCTCTTCGCCGATATGCATCCCCATGTGCGCTGGCGCAACGGGGTGCTGCACATCGCCAAGATGATCAGTCGGCACCGTGTCGTGGCATCCGGCCGAGGGCTGCTTCTCCTGCCCTCCGTCTTCGCACACAAGCCCGCGCCCCCGGTGAGCCCGGAGGAACCTCCGTCGCTGGTCTACCCCAGCCGTGGCGTCGCGACGCTGTGGGCCTCGGCGCCCGCCCACGACGCGGCCGCTCTGGTGTCGCTCATCGGGGCGCCCCGGGCGAGGCTCCTCGGCCTCCTCGAGGAGCCCCTGCCCACCGTTGAACTCGCCCGCCGCCTGAGGGTGACTCCGAGCGCCGTGTCCCAGCACCTGCGCGTCCTGCACGCCACGGGGCTGGTCACCCGGGCGCGCCACGGACGGCAGGTGCTGTACCGGCGAAGTCCCCTCGGCGACCGACTCGCCGCCACGGACCGACCGCGCGAGTGAGGGCCTATTCGGACGGGGCCGGGTGCACGGGGCACCTCGGCTCTGCGCTCGACGGCGCGCGGTTCAGGGGCTGTTCGCGGGCCACGGCGACGGCGCGCTTTCCCGGGACGAGGGTCACGTGCCACATGCGCTGGGCCTCCGGCGCGGGGTCGGCGGCGGTCAGCTCCACCCTCCCCAGCACCTCGCGAATGATCACCTTCATCTCCATCATGGCGAGTTGCGCACCGACGCAGTAGCGGCGGCCGCCGCCGAACGGCAGGAACGACTTCTGTGCCGCCTGGGCGCCCTCACCGAGGAACCGCTCCGGCCGGAACTCCTCGGAGTCCGGATACGCCTCGCTGTCCTGGTGGATGAGCGAGAACATCGGGATGGCCACCCATCCGGCCGGGATCTCGTATCCGCCCAGCCGCAGCGGCTTGTCCAGCAGACGCCCCGAGCCGGTGATCACCGGGCGCAGCCGCAGCACCTCCTTGACGACCGCTTCGAGGTAGCTGTCGTCCTCGCCCCGCTCCAACTCCTCCCGCAGCCGCCGCAGTACGTCCGGGGAACGCATCAACCGTTCGAAGGCCCAGGAGAGGCCGGTCGCCGTGGTCTCGAGTCCGGCCTCCAGCAGGGTGAGCAGCTCATCGCGGATCTCCTGGTCGCTCATCGAGCGGCCCTGGTCGTCCCGCGCCTGCAGCAACCGCCCCAGCACATCGGTGGCGCCGCTGTCCTCCTCGTCCCTGCGCCGGGCGATCTCGGCGAAGAGGATCTCGTCCACCGCCGCGCTGGCCTTCATGGTGCGGGTCGTCGGCAGGACCGGTATGCGCATCGCCAGCGGCGACTTCTCCGCCCATGCCCGCAGTCGCGCGGGCATCAGGAACAGGAGCGGGGCGCCACTGGCCTTGGACAGGGTGAGGAGTAACGCCCGCAGCCGGGCCAGCTGTGTGACGTCGCGGATCCCGAAGACCAGCCGCAGGGTGATCTCCAGCGTGATGGCCTGCATGTGCTCCTGGAGCGCGAACGGCCTGCCGAGCGGCCACGTCCGGATGTCCTCCGCGGCGATCTCGGCGATGAGCTCCGGATAGCTCGCGATGGACCGGCCGTGCAGGGCCGGGCTGAGCAGCTTGCGGTGCCGCCACCACGGCTCGCCGTCGTTCGTGAACAGCGAATAGTCGCCGAGCCAGGGCACGTATCCGGCGCGCAGCGCCCCGGCCCGGTTGCCGTCGCCGTCCGTGCTGTAGATCTCCGCGGCGAGTTCCGCGGTGGACACCACCACTTGGGGCGGGAAGCCGATCAGCTTCATGCGGAACACCGGACCGTAGCGCCGCCGAAGTGACGCGAAGTAGTGGACCGGGTCGCGCATGCGCACGGTCTGCAGAAGGGCGGGCTGCCGGGAGCCGGGAGGAAGGAGGGACATCGGTTTTCTCCAGTTCTCCAGCGTCCGCTCAGTTCTCCGGCGTCCACGAGGTAGTGGCAACTAGTGGCCACTGTGCGGCCCACCAGGGATTCGCCACTGGCCGGGGAGAACAAAGGGCGTGGGGGCAGGAAACGGGGCGGAAGCAATGGCAAGGATCCTAGCGTTACCAGCTCACTACTACCCCCGGCGAACGCCGAGCGCCAGGGGTCGGCAACCACTAGGGGAATGCGTAGCAATCAGCCAAAGTGTCAGGGCGTCATGAAGTGGCCGTGCAAAAGAGCGGGGAACGATCGCAATCCCCAGACCCGTGGGGTACGGTGAAACTTCCTCGTGATCAAGCGGGGTGTGTTTCACGACGCGCGTGCCCGGAGGTCAAGGAAACCGATGCGAGCCATAGTCGACGACAGCCTCCCAGGTGAGGCTGCGAAGCTGGCGGGCGGGAAGGGGAAGAATCTCCATGAGCTCTCCAGGAACGGGCTCGCCGTCCCCCGGTGGGCAGTCGTCGGACTCGATGTGTTCCAGGAATTCATCGCCGCACTCGACGAGGCGGGACGCATCGAGAATCTGCTCGCCGAGGTCACCCAGGACAATGTGAACCGAATCTCCCGGCAGTTGGCCGAAATCATCGAGTCGGGGAAGTTGAGCGACGATGCCGCGTCGGTCGTCGAAGAAGCGTACGCGCATGTGGGGCGCCCCCGGGTCGCGGTGCGCTCTTCCGGCGCCGAGGAGGACGGCGCGGAGCTCTCCTTCGCCGGACAGTTCGCCACCTTCCTCAATGTGTCCGGGCTCCCCGAAGTGACGGCACACGTCAAGAAGTGCTGGGCCTCGGCATTCTCCGAGCGATCGCTGCACTACCGGCTGCGCCACGGGCTGCCGCTGCGCGACGCGGGCATCGCCGTCGTAGTGCAGGACATGGTGGATGCCGAGCGCAGCGGCGTCATGTTCACCGCCAACCCGGTGACCGGCAACCGGCGGCAGTATGTGATCAGTTCGGTGTACGGACTGGGCGAGGGCCTGGTCTCGGGCGCGGTGGACGCCGACACCGTCGTCCTCGACGGCGCCACGGGCGCGGTGGACGACACCGTGCTCGGCGACAAGCAGGAGCGATACCACCTGGATCCGACTGGTTCCGGATATCTGATCGCCGAAGTGGATCGGGCCGACCGGGAGAAGCTGTCGCTGGAGCCGAAGGACATAGCGCGGCTGCACGAGGCCGGGGCACGCATCGCGACGGTCTTCGACACGCCACAGGACGTCGAGTGGGCGCTCGCGGACGACGCGCTGTGGATTTTACAGGCCCGCAACATCACCGCGCTGCCGGATGTGATCCGGCCATCGGAGGATGAGTCAGGGCCGAGTGAAGGTGAACTCCGGATCTGGGACAACGCCAACATCATCGAGAGCTTCTCCGGAATCGTTTCACCGCTGACCTACAGCTTCGCGGCCAATGTCTACGGCAGGGTCTACGAATACTACGCCCGAGGGCTCCGGGTCCCGCCCGCCGCACTGCGCGAGATTGAGGAATGGGCTCCCCATATGCTCGGCTATTTTCATGGCCGGGTGTACTACAACCTGCTCCACTGGTACCGGATGGTACGCATCGCGCCACTGTACAAACTCAACAGGAAAGTACTGGAGGTCGCGATCGGCGTCGAGGAGCCACTCGACGACGAAATGGCCGAGACCCTCTACCCGTACACCTTCTCTTCTTCTCCGCGCGGCCGGCTGTCCCGCGCGAGGACGGTGGCCGCTTTCGTACGCCGCTTCCTCACCATGAACCGCTCTGTCGAACGTTTCATGGCCTACTTCTACAAGGCGTACGAGGAGTTCGACAACGTCGACTACGACGCGATGGAGGGCCAGGACGTCTACCGGCGATTCCGCGCCCTGGAGAAGGACCTGCTGGAGAAGTGGGGTCCGATGCAGACCCTGGACGCGGCGATTCTCTGGTCCATCGGCGCACTCGCCCTGCTGAACAGACGCTGGCTGCCCGACGCCCCCGAGTGGCTCACCTGGAGCGCCGCCAGCCCCGGCTCCCGGGTGGAGTCCATCGAACCCGCCCGCGCGCTGTCGGCGCTCGCCGCCACCGTCCGTGCCGACGCCGAACTGAGCCGCCTCATCCAGGAAACCCCGGCCGCGGACACCTATCAGGCGCTGCGCGACGGCGGCCACACCGCGTTCCTCGCCTCGGTGGACGAGTACGTCGCCGCGTACGGATACCGCAGTGTCGACGAGCTCAAGCTCGAAGTGCCCGATCTGCGCGAGGACCCGTCGAGCCTGTTCGCCATGGTGCGTGCCGCGCTGCCCGAGGTGGACGCCCATTCCGGCGAGAAGGCCGACGCCTATCTGGACGAGCACCTGCGCGGACCGCGCCGGATGCTCTACAACGTCGTCCGCCGCAAGGCACAGACCTCCCTCTACAACCGGGAGCGGCTGAGATTCTGCCGCACCCGCGCCTTCGGCTCGGCGAAGCGGATGCTGCGCGCCATGGGCCGCGATCTCGCCAGGATGCGGGCGATCGACCACTGGAACGATGTCTTCTTCCTTCGCCTGGAGGAGCTGCGGGGCGCCTACGAGGGCACGACGGCGCACACCGATCTGCGCGGCCTCGTGGAGCTGCGCAAGCGTCAGCGGGCCGAGGACGAGCAACTGTCCGCGCCGTCCCGGTTCACCACCCGTGGGGCCGCCTACTGGCGGGGCAATCTGGAGCGGGCCGGCTTTGTGAAGGGCGGCGTGGCGCGCACCGGTGTCCGGGAGTTGCGCGGCACCCCGTCCTGCCCCGGTGTGGTGGAGGCCCGCGCCGTCGTCACGGACACTCCGGTGGATGTGGACGGCGGTGTCCTGGTGACCTACCGCACGGATCCGGGCTGGGTCGCCGCGCTGCCGTCCGCCTCGGCACTCATCATCGAGCGGGGCAGCCCGCTGACGCATGTGGCGATCGTCGCCCGTGAGCTCGGCATTCCGACGGTCGTCCAGGTCAAGGGCGCGGTCACGGAGATGGAGACCGGTATGCGGCTGAGGGTGGACGGAGGCACGGGGGCGATCACGTTCCTGGACGACGACACCCCGGCCGAAACCGGCACCGGGGCCGGAACGGACAGCGGGGCCGGAACGGACAGCCGGGCCGAGGCCGGGAAGGCGAAGGACGCGAAGAGTGAGTGACGCACTGCTGCCCTGGCTGACGGACCCTCCTCGGACGGCCGGAGACCTCCACGGCCGAGGCATCCACCTCGCCGACGACCGAGGCGGCTGGGAGTTCCACGGATACCCCGAACTCGCCGCCTCCGCACGACGGGTGGCCGGATCGCTGGCGGCACAGGGCGTACGCCCCGGCCACGTGGTGTGTGTCCTCCTGCCCACCGGTTTCCCGTGTCTGTCGTCGCTCTTCGGCGTCTGGGCCGCGGGCGCCACGGTCTGCCTCATCCCCCCGCCGGCGTTCGCCGCCGAGGCCGAGTACGTGGAGCACGCGGCCGGGATCCTGCGGCAGACCGAGGCCGCCGTCACCATCACCGCCGAGGGCCTCGCCCCCCTGGCCGCCCGGGTACTGGCCGCCGCGGGCTCCGACCGCGAGCCGTGGATCTGGCGCGATGACGGCGATGAGATCCAGCCCCGCGAACCCGGCGAACTCGCCCTCCTCCAGTTCACCTCGGGCTCCAGCAGCCGGCCCCGCGGGGTCCGGGTCACCTGGGCGAACCTGGAGGCCAACCTCGCGCTGATCCGGAGCGCACTCGGCTGGCGCGCGGGCGACGCCGGGGCCTCCTGGCTGCCGCTCCACCACGACATGGGCCTCATCGGCTGTCTGCTCACCCCCGTGAGCGTGAGGGACGATCTGTGGCTCATGCGCCCCGAGCAGTTCATCCGCGATCCGGCCCGCTGGCTGCGGTGCTTCGCCGTCGCCGCGCACACCGCCGCCCCGCCCTTCGCGTTCGAGTACGCGGCCCGGCGGCTCGGCGACCGGCTCGCTGACCTGGACCTGTCCGCGTGGCGCAACGCCATCGTCGGCGCCGAACCCATCAACCCCCGTACCCTGGAGCACTTCGCCCGGCTCGCCGCACCCGCCGGGTTCTCCCCCTCCGTCTACCTCCCGTCGTACGGGCTCGCCGAGGCCACGCTCGCGGTGACCGTCCGTACCTCCGAGGCTCCCGCGCCGACCGTGCGCGTGGACACCGGCACGCTGCGCTTCGGGAGCCCCGTCACCATCGACGAGGAGGGCGAATTCGCGAGCTCCGTGAACGCGCCCCCGGACGACGGCGAAGACGGCTGGCTGATCGGCTGCGGTGGCCCCGGCGACGGGATGGGCGCCACGGTGGTCGACGACGAGGGACGGCCCCTGCCGGACGGGCACCTCGGCGAGATCGAGGTGACGGGCCCCTCGGTGACGAGTGGCTACCACGCCGGGCGCACCGGCTCCACACGGTTCGTCGACGGCGGCATCAGGACCGGGGACGCCGGGTTCTTCCACCGCGGCGAGCTGTTCGTGCTCGGCCGGATGGGCGACAGCCTCAAGGCGCGCGGACGCAGCGTCTACATGGAGGACCTGGAGGCGAAGGTGGTCTCCGCGACCGGGATCGCCCGGGAGAAGTGCGCGGTCGTCGGCGTCGAGGGCACCGGCGGCACCTCGGTGACGCTGTTCGCGGAGAAGGCCGAGGGCGCGTGGGTGGAGGACGCCACGCTGGTCCTGCGCGGCGCACTCGGCGACGAGGTCGCCATCACCGTCGTCACCGGCCGCAGCGGGCTGATCAGAAAGACGTCCAGCGGCAAGCCGAGACGCCGCCACATGTGGGAAGAGCTGCGAGCGGGCCGTCTCAAAGACGCGCGCGTCCTCGAGACGGCCCATGTCACCACCGGGAGGCCCGTGTGATCCTCAGCGAGGACTATCTGCAGAACCTGCTCGACAAGACCATTCCGCGGATCCACTCCGTCGCCAACTGCGCCGTGGTCCTCGAGGGTTCGATCGCCGAGGGCTTCGGCAATTCCTCGTCCGACATCGACTTCCTGCTCATCGCCGACAGCGACGCCGACCTGCCCACCATGCCCTCGCTCCTGTTCCTGGACGGGCGGCGGGTCGAGGTCAGGACCCGTTCCGTGCGGCAGCTCGCCGAGCAGTTCTCCGCGATCACCGCCGACACGCACGGCCACGTGGGCGCCGTCCCGGAGGATCTGCTGAACCGCTGTCAGCGTCTGCTGCGCAGCTTCCCGCTGCGCAATCCGGACCTGGTGGCGAAGGTCAAGGGGCTGATGTCCTTCGAGGACTTCCAGGACACGATGCGGGAGTGGTGGGCACACCACGCGCGCCAGTCGATCCGCTACGCGCTCGCCCTTCGGGAACTCGGCCAGGACGGGGAAGCCGCGGCATGGACCGAAGCCGGACTGCTCCAGGCGGTGAAGTCCTGGGCGGCGGGGCAGGGAGAGACCTATCTGGAGCCGAAGTGGCTGCCCATGCAGCTCGACCGCATCGGTGACCAACCGCTGTGTGACCGGTACCGGACGCTCGCCTCGCCGGAGGCATCGGGCCTCGACACCGCCGAGTACATCACCGCGGGCGTCCGGCTCACGGCCGATCTGGGGGTGGCGGGCGCCGAACCCGACTCCGAGCGGATCACCGTGGCCAGGGCCACCGGGGTGACCACCTGGCAGACCGGCGACCGTGTGCATGTCGTACGCGACAAGCAGGACGTGTTCGTCCTCGGTAACCGGGCGGCGCGGGCCTGGCGTTCGGTCGTCTTCGGCCGGCCCCTGGGCAGCGTCGTGGCCGTGGCGGACGCGTCGGGGGCACCGCAGGCGGGCCCGCTGATCGCCCAGTTCCTCCGCTTCGGCCTGGTGAAGGTGGCGTGGCAGGGCGACGGCCCGATCGTCCCCGCCATGCCGCTGGCCGCCCCGTCCGGCCCCGTCACTCCGCCACCGAGTATCGCGCGGCCCCTCGTCACCGTGGGCGGGGCCGCGGTCGGCGGTGAGGAGGGCATCGACCTCGTGCCCATGCCCGCCCGCCGGTTCAGCGCCGCCGCGATGACCCTGGTGTGGTCCAACGTGCTGGTCGAGAACGCCCGCGAGGACCTCACCGGCGCCCTGGACCGCGAGCAGTGGAGCGTCGCCGAACTGAGCGCCCGGAGGATACTGCGGGCCGCGCTGCGCGGCGTGCTCAGCGCCTACGGCGTCAACCCGCTGCCACCGGACTCCGAGGTCGTCCGCAGGCTGTCCCTCCTTCCCGCGGGGGCGGACACCGACGAGATCCGGGCGAAGGCCCGGCACCTCGCCACGCTGACGATCGCGTCCGAGGCCCAGGGCGGCGCGGCGCTCACCGCACTGGACGACTTCGTCGCCCTGGTCCGGCACACGATCGGCGCGCACGGCTTCCCGTCCTCCTTCGACTCCTCGGACGGATGGCGGCAGACGCTGGAGATCGGCTACGACTGGCTGCGCCTCGGCGCCCACCTCGACGCGGACCTGCCCATCGACGAGGCGAGCGATCTGCTGTCCAGCGGTGGTGCGCAGCCCCATCTCGCCACCACCTGACGCTGAGGGAGGAACGTTGACGTCAAGCACCAGCACACCATCGCTGAACGAGGACGAGACGCGGAGCAAGGTGTACGCGATCGTCGGCGCGATGGCGCCCGCGGGGGGCGCCACCCTGGCCGACGACACCGCGCTCGTCGCGGATCTGGCCTATGACTCGCTCCGGCTCATCGGGCTGACACTGGCGCTGGAGGAGGCATTCGGGCTCGGGGAGCTCGCTCAGGAGCGGACCGCCACGGTCACCACGCTCGGCGACATCGTCCGCCTGGTGACGGACGTACGGCAAGAGACCGAGGCGCGGCGAGAGACCGAAGCGCGGCAAGCGGAGGCGGGCCGATGACGGAGCGCTTGAGGATCCTGGTGACCGGCGCGGCCGGGCTGGTCGGCGCGGAGGTCACCGCCCGGCTGGTGGCGGCCGGGCACCAGGTCACCGCCCTGGTCCACAACCAGCCGGTGGTCATACGCAACGACGGCACCCCGCTGGAGCCGGACGCCGTCACCTGCCTGCCGGGCGATGTGACCAGGCCCCGGCTGGGCCTGCCCGGGGCCGCGTACCAGGCGCTGGTCGCGGACGGCCTCGACCGGATCGTGCACTGCGCCGCCATCACCGACTTCGGCCTCCCCGACGAGGTCTACCAGGCGGTCAACGTCGACGGCACCGCCCACGTCCTGGAGTTGGCCCGGGCCGGCGGCGTGCCTCTCGTGCACGTGGGAACCGCCTATGTGTGCGGTGAGCGCGACGGGCTGATCCGCGAGACGGAGCTGGACGAGGGCCAGCGCCTCGCCAACGCCTACGAGGACAGCAAGTTCCGGGCCGAGACCCTGGTGCACAAGGCCCGGGCCGACGGGGTGCGAGCCGCGATCGTCCGCCCCAGCATCGTCGTGGGCGATGAGCGAACCGGCGTGGTGCGCGACTACAAGAACATCTACGTCGTGCTCAAACTGGCCACCGAGGGCAAGGTCCGCTCCATCCCCGGCCAGTACGAGGCGCGTCTCGACCTGGTGCCCGTGGACTATGTGGCGGACATCATCACCGAGGTCACCCACCGGTTCCAGGAGGCGGCGGGCCGGACCTTCCACGCGGTGGGCGCACCGCTGACGCTGCGGGACTTCTCCGATGTGATGGCCGAGTACCCGCCGTTCCACGTGCCGCGGTTCGTCCCGCCGACGAGCTTCGACGCCCAGCGGCTGCCCCGCCGGGAGCGGGCGTACTACGAGCGTGTCATGACGCTCTACGAGAGCTACTTCCGGCGCCGGACGCGTTTCGACGACTCCCACACGGCGGGCCTCGCCGCCCGCAGGCCACCGGCGGACGGGCAGGACTTCCTGCGCGCACTGATCGACCACTGCCTGGAGACGGGCTACCTGGGCGCACCGCCCGCCGACGCCACGGAGGTGCTCGCCCGGCTGAACATATCGGCCCCGGACGCGACCCCGGCGGCGAACGGGACCAGCCCGACCGCGAGCGATGTGAACGGAGCCGGCCGATGACCGACGACACGACGAACGGCCGGCCCTTCGGCGACGACATATCCCCGGCCCTGAGCTGCGATCCGCGCAAGCGCGTCCTCTTCGGCTCGGACACCTACTTCCTGGAGAGCGTCGAACAGCTCGCCACCCTCACCGCCGATGCCGACGGTTTCCTCCACCGGCACGCCGCGCTGCTGCTCAAGCCCGACGCCGTGGTCAGCAGGCAGTTACCGACGACCGTCGACTGGCTGGCCCGGGAGGGCTTCCGGATCGTGGCCGCGGAACGCACCCGGCTCACCCCCAACACCGTGCGGGCGCTGTGGTACTTCCAGTGGAACCTGGCCACACCGGAGCGCCGCCGTCTCGCCGATCTGTTCACCGACACCTGCGACGCGGTGGTGCTCGTGGTGCGCCAGGACGCCGACGGGGCCGAGGCTCTGCCGAGCGTACCCGCGGCGGTCGTCCTGACCGAGCGGAAGGGCCCCACCGACCCGCGGGCCCGGATTCCCGGTCAGCTCCGCCACGCGACCGGCCGCTACAGCTATCTGCTCAACCTCGTCCACACCCCCGACGAACCCGCCGATGTGGCCCGGGAGTTGGGTATCTACTTCGGCGCGGCGCTCCGGCAGCGGGTCTACGCCTCCGCGCTGGCGGGCGAGGACCAGTCGGCCCGAGCGCGTGAGCTCGGCGAGCGGTTGCACGCCGAGGTGCCCGAGCGGGATCTCTCCTTCGAACCGGCCGCGGAACGGCTCAAGCGGGCCGTGGCGGAGGCGGAGGAATCCCTGGCCCCCGGCGCCGCCCGGGACGAGCTGCGCGCGGCCCGGCTCGCCGCCCGGGACCAGGAGGGCTACCGGCGGCTGATCGAAGCCGTCTGGCGGGCGGGGCTGACGCTCGACGCCTGGGACACGGTGATCGTCGGCTCCCACGTCCTGCCGATGAAGCGCAAGGGGCTGGCGCCCGTGCTCGGTGGAGTCAGCGTGTCCGACTGGCAGCACCACCTGGCGCGGTCGGCGGTTCGGTAACACAGAGGGGGAAGCATGGACACGGTGGAATTCAGCCAGACGGTGCCGCGGGAGCTCGTCCATCGGCTGAGCCTGGCCGAGGTGTTTCTGACCGGCGTGCTCGCCCGGGACGAGGACACCCTCGACATCGGGGTGCAGATACCCCGCTCACACGCCTTCTACCGGGACACGGCGGGCTGCCGCCACGTCTACGACCCGATGGTCCTGGTGGAGGCCGTCCGGCAGTCGCTCCTCATGCTGGGCCACGATCTGTTCGAGAACCCGTTCGGTACGAAGTTCATCCTCCGGGACATCGCCCTGCGCGACGCGGACATCACCGCACTCGCGGTAGGCGACGTACCCACCGAGGTGGTGCTGCGCTGCCGCATCGTGCGCCGCTTCCGTGGCCGCGAGGGCCTGAAGGGGGCGCGGCTGTCCTACACCGCGCTGATCGGTGACCGCGTTGTGGCGGTGCTGGAGGGCTCCATGTCCTGGCTGACGCCCGCCCAGTGGCAAGCGGCGCGCGAGGAAGTGCGTGCCACACTGGGGCTGCCCGTCCAGGCCACGTTCACGGCCTGTGAGCCGGGGCCGCGGATCGGGGAGGCCCTGGTCGACCGCAGGGACGCCGCGAACGTGGTCATCTCCCCATTCCAGCTCCAACTCCCACCGGACGGCGAAGAGATGGGGGCCGCGCGGCTTCTCGTCGACACCAGCCACCCCGTGCTGTTCGACCACCCCCTGGACCATGTCCCCGGCATGCTGACCCTTGAGGCGTTCCGGCAGCTGAGCATCGCCACCGCCGTGGAAACCGGGGCGCTGCCGTCGGCGTCGGCCGTCCTCACGGGGCTGAGGGCGCGGTTCACGGGCTTCGGCGAGCTGGATCTGCCGATCACCTGTGAGAGCGTCCGGGTGGAGGGCGACGGGACGAGCGCCGTTCTGCGCTGTGCCATGAAGCAGGCCGGACACACCATCGCCGAGGGCGAACTGCGTCTGACACCGGCCCCGGCGGAAGCGCGGCCGATATGACCGCCGCCCCCGGCACGCTCGACCGTCCCCTGTCCGGGAGACGGTGGCGGCGTTGAGCGATGTCCTGACCGCTGCCCGCGTGCCGGCCCGGCTGGGCCGTTTCGTCCTGCGGATGTTCCGCCCGCAGATCTACGTCACCTACGGCGTGCTGTGGACCCTGACCCTGGAAGGCTCGGCCGAGGCACTCTCGGGGCCCTCCTCGCACTGGACGCCCTCCGGGGCGACCGTGGTGCGCGCGGTGAGCGTGGTGCTGGCCCTGCTGTTCGCCCGCATGGTCGATGAGCAGAAGGACCTGGAGTACGACCGCCGGCACAACCCGGACCGGCCGCTGGTGACGGGCGCCATCACGGTGGCGGAGCTGCGCGGCGCCATGGCGCTCATCACGGTACTCGTCGTCGTGCTGAACGCACTCGTCTCGGCCCTCTCCGTGCTGCTGATCCTGCTCGCCCTCGGATACACGCTGTTCCTGGTCGCGCTGGAACGCTGGTCGCCGCGGATCGGCGAGGCCCTCATCGCCAATCTCCTCGTCAGCTACCCGGTGCAGCTGCTGCTCTCCGTCTACCTCTATGTCTCGCTGCTGACCAGCGACGCGATCGACGGTGACGGGCGGGCCGTCCCGCTGATGGCCATGTTCGCCTGCGCCTTCCTCCAGTTCGAGTTCGCGCGGAAGACCGAGTGGCGGCGGGACCCGGAGGCACGGCTGTACTCGGAGGTTTTCGGCCCGCGCGGCAGCGCGGCCGTGTGCCTCGCTCTCGCCGTGGGCGCGGTGGCACTCGGGCTCCTGCTCTTCGGGACGCGGGGCCTGCTGCCGGCGCTGAGCATCGTCTTCCCCGCCCTCGGCGCCTGGCGCTTCCTGGTGCGCAGACAGCCATCCGGGCTGATGCTCCCGGCGATGGGCTTTGTGCTCTTCTTCAACCTGCTGTGCTTCTACGGTTCCACAGCGATCGCGATCGGACGGTGAGAGAGGTGCGGCCGGTGATCATCGACAAGGTGCGGATCTTCGACGGGACAGCGCTGCTGGGCCCCGGCTCGGTGGAATTCGCCGACGGGGTCATCACCCGCGTCCTGACGGAGCCCGCCGTGGCCTCGGAGGCATCGGCGTCGGCCGATGTGATCGACGGAACGGGTTTGACGCTGCTGCCCGGGCTGATCGACGCGCATACGCATGTGTTCGGCGCCGAGAGCAATCTCGAACTGGCGCTGGCCTTCGGTGTGACGACCGAGCTGGACATGTTCATGGGCCCGCCGGAGCTCACCCGGGCCCTGTGCACGGCGGCCGGTCAGCGTGCCGACCTCGCCGATATGCGCAGCTCGGGGCTGGTGGCAAGCGCGCCCGGAGGGCATCCCGGCCACGCCATGCCGCTGCTGCCGACGGTGGCCGGGCCCGATGAGGCCGACACGTTCGTGGCCGCGCGACAGGCGGAGGGCGCGCACTTCATCAAGATCATCGTGGACGATGGCGCGAACCACGGGATGTCGCTGCCCGCCCTGGACGGGGCGACCGTGACGGCGCTCGCCGACGCCGCGCGGCGCCGGGGCCTGCCCACCGTGGCCCATGTGTCCGCCGGGTGGTCCGCGCGACTCGCCCTGGACAGCGGTGTGGACATGCTGACGCACCTTCCGCTGGAAGCCCCTCTGGACGACGCGTTCGTCAGCCGGACCGCGGACGAGAAGCGGGTCGCCATCCCCACCCTGGCCATGCTGGAGGCGTCCGCCCCGGAGACCTCCTCCCGGTCCGGTACGGGACGAGCGCTGGCGGACGATCCGCGGATCGTCGCCTACCTCCCGGACCACGCCCGTACCGCGATCGCGGAAGGCCACGAGGGCCTCTGCGTGGAGAAGGCGTCCCCCGAGCACCACTTCACCCACGCCCTGGCGAGCGTGGCCCGTCTGCACCGGGCAGGAGTCCCCGTGCTGGCGGGAACCGACACCAACTACCGGCCGGACCGCGCCTGCCCGGTCGTCCACGGCGCCAGTCTCCACACCGAGCTGGCCCTCCTCGTCGAGGCCGGACTGACTCCGGCGGAGGCGCTCACGGCGGCGACCTCGGCCCCCGCCGCGCACTTCGGTCTGTCCGACCGCGGGGTGATCGCGCCGGGGCGGCGCGCGGACCTCGTCCTGGTCGAGGGCGACCCCACGCAGGACATCACGCGCACCCGGTCGATCGAGGCGATCTGGCGGGGCGGCGTCCGCTTCGACCGTGCGGCGTACCGCGAGCGCACCGCCTCATGAGCTGGAGCGACACGCTCATGAGCGGGAACGACGCGCTCATGAACGGGAGAGAAGACATGAGAGACCACCACACGAAGCGGAGGACCACGTGACCGACGGACACGAGCGCCTGGCGGGAGTCAGCAGCACCGCGCTGTTCGTGGGCATCACTCGCGCGGACGAGAGCCGGCGCCCGGACCGGCTGTTCGAGGACACCCTGGCCACGCGTTTCGTCGACGCCGCGGGCGCCGAGCAGCAGGCGGTCTGGACCGAGGGGCAGGGAAAGCTGTTCACCGAGGCCATGGGCGACTACTTCGCCCTGCGCACCCGGTACTTCGACGACTACTTCATACAGGCGTGCGCGGCGGGCTGCCGCCAGGCCGTCCTGCTCGCGGCGGGCCTGGACACCCGTGCCTTCCGTCTGCACTGGCCGGACGGGACACGCCTCTTCGAACTGGACCAGCCCGAGGTGCTCGACTTCAAGGAACACGTCCTCCGGGGCGAGGAGCCGCGCTGCGAGCGCGAGGTGATCGCGGCCGACCTGCGCGAGGACTGGCCGTCGTTGCTGGCGAAGCAGGGCTTCCGCGAGGACGTGCCGACGGCCTGGCTGGTCGAGGGGATACTCGTCTACCTGACCGAGCGCGACGCCGACCATCTGCTCGACCGGATCACCGCGCTGTCCGCGCCGGGCAGCCACCTCGGGGTGGAACATGTCACCCGGTCGATGGTGAACACCGACCAGGCCCAGGAGGCGGCGTCCGCCTCACCGGAGGGCATCATGGGCATGCTGTCCTCCCTGTGGAAGAACGAGATGACGCGGCCCCCCGCGAACTGGCTCGCGGACCACGGCTGGAGCGCCGCGGAAGAACTCCTCACCGACCTGGCGGAGCGCCACGCCCGCCCCGTCCCCCCGGCCTTCGACCCGGCCCTCCCCGGCACGGGCCGCGTCCGCCTGCTGACGGCGGACCGCTGACCGACCGCCGCCGCCAGGTGGTCAGCCTTGACTTCAACTTAGGTTGAACTTCTACGGTCGATCCCATCGTCAATCGAGTTCACGCAACGACGGAGGGGCCGGCCATGGAGTACTCCCACAGCGACGCCGAACTGCTCAACCAGCCCATCGGATACTGGAGTTGGGCGGCCTACAAGGCCGTGGTCAGCCGCATCCAGGCGGCTCTCGCCGGGGTCGGCACCACCCAGCCACAGTGGTGGGTCATCGCGCAGGTCGCGCGCGCCGACACCGTCAAGACCCGCGGCGAGGTGTCCGGCCTCCTCCGCAACTATCTCGACGCAGGTCCGGAGGTCATGGAGGCGGAGATCGACCGGACCATCGCCCTGGGCTGGATCACCGAGGACGCCGAGGGGCGCCTGCGCCTCACGGAGGAGGGCCGGGCCTTTTACGACAAGGCCGCGGCGCTCCAGGACGAGCTGTGGGCGGAACGGCACGCGGGCATCTCCGACGAGGAGTACCTGACGACCCTCAAGGTGTTGCAGCGCTTCATCCACAACACGGGCGGTCACGCCTGGCACCACTAGATCCCCCTGCCTTGGATCAGGTGCTCGGCCGGGCCGGGAGGGATGCGGCGGTGACAGTGCCGACCAAACGGTTCCCCAGCATTCAGAGGCTGACCACCGGCCGGTCCCGCCTGCCCGTACGGCTCTCCACCGTCGAGCCCGGCCAAGGGCGCGTGTGTTCCGGGCGGATCCCGCCGCCCGGAACACACGCGGCGCCGGAGCGGCAGAGCGCTCACGTGCTGATCAGTAAATGGTGGTCAGCATGTTCAGGACCTGCGCCTGATCGGGCGACAGCGGATTGTTCTTCGTCACCGCGTCCGCCACCGCCCCGGCGGCGATGGAGGGCAGCATGGCGCGGTCGGCGCCGAGCGTCCTCAGGGGGCGTTTCACCTCGACGGTGCCCGCGATCTCGCGTACCCCCTCGATGGCCGCCCTCGTCCAGTCCCCGTCGGCGGGCGGTGCGAGGCGCATGGCCCGTGCCACCTGTTCGTAGGCGCCCTGTGCGGCGGGAGCGTTGAACTCCATCACCTCCTCGAGGACGGCGGCGAGGGCGACGCCGTGGGGCGTGCCGGTGTGCGCGGTCAGGGCGTGGCCGATGCCGTGGACGAGCCCGAGCCCGGAGAGGGTGAGTGCCTGGCCCGCGAGATGGGCTCCCAGCATCAGTTCGGCGCGGGCGTCGAGGTCCGAGCCGTTCCGGTACGCGGCGGGCAGGGCGCGGCTGACCATGGCCACGGCCTGGGTGGCGTAGGCGGTGGAGATCGGGTTCGCGCCGCGCGAGGCGAGCGACTCGATGCCATGCACCAGGGCGTCGATCCCGGTGGCGGCGGTGGCGGGCGCGGGCAGGCCCAGGGTGAGCTCCGGGTCGAGCAGCGCGACGCGCGGCTTCACCGACGGGTGGCCGATGTACACCTTGCGGCAGACGGCGGTGTCCTCGATGACCCCGAAGCCGTTGGTCTCGGCGCCGGTGCCGGAGGTGGTGGGGATCGCGACGAGCGGCAGCCCGTCGGCCGCCTCCCAGAGGTCGTCGGCGTCCGCGGCCGTGGCGCTCGCGTTGCCGGCCAGCAGCGCGATGCCCTTCGCCGCGTCGAGTACGGAGCCACCGCCGAGGGCGACGACCGCGGCGGTGCCGAACGTACGGGCCCGTGCGGCACCCGCGTCGACGTTGGCGGTGGACGGGTTGGGCGCCACCTCGTCGTAGACGGCGTACTCCAGCCCGGCGGCTTCGAGGGCCTTGAGGACCGGCTCGAGGACACCCGCGGCACGCAGGCCGTGGTCGGTGACGACGAAGGCGCGATCGTGGCCGGTCGCCGCGATCAGGGCGGGAAGCCGGTCGATGCGGCCGGGGCCGAACTCGATGCGGCAGGTGGGGTCGATGCTCAGCGGTGCGGGACCGCCGGGCCCGGAAGAGGTCATGGGTGCGGCTCCTGACGTCGTGGTGCGGGGTGGCGTTCGCTCGTTGTCAGACCGCGACGGTCGCGCCCAGCGGGGCGGTGGCCGGGAGGGCCAGCCGGAACTCCTGCCCGGCGAGGGCCTCGTAG
Organism: Streptomyces yongxingensis; assembly: GCF_055597465.1. Classification (NCBI taxonomy): domain Bacteria; kingdom Bacillati; phylum Actinomycetota; class Actinomycetes; order Kitasatosporales; family Streptomycetaceae; genus Streptomyces; species Streptomyces yongxingensis. The sequence goes on along the minus strand of NZ_CM145717.1, from coordinate 952,919 downwards.
AGGCGGACGGGGCTCATCTCGCCCGCGAGATCGCCGTGCTCGGTCCTGGAGCGGCGGAAGATCTGCTCGACCACTGCCGACAGCTCGGTGGGCACGCCCAGGTCGCGGCCGAGGTCGATGGCGAGGCCGAGGTCCTTGCAGGCGAGGACCATGGCGAAGGAGTCGTCGTAGTCGCCTTCGGTGAGGATGCGGATGAAGTCGTGCTCCAGGAAGTAGGACGCGGCGGAGCTCTTGAGCAGGGAATCACGCAGCAGGCCGAGGTCGACACCCGCCTTGGCGCCCATCGCGAACACCTCGGAGGTGGCCACGAGCTTGCTGAACCACAGCAGGTTGAGCAGCAGCTTGACCGTGTAGCCGGCGCCGAGCGGGCCGACGTGCAGGATGCGCTTCGGGTCGCCCATCGCCTCCAGCGCGGGCAGCGCGGCCCGGAAGTCGTCCTCGGCACCGCCGACGAAGATCTGCAGGGTGCCGGAGTCGGCGCCGTGCGACATCCCGCAGACGGGCGCGTCGAGGCGGCGCACCTTCTGGGCGTCCAGCACCTCGGCGGCGATCCGCTCGGCGGCCGCCGGGGTCGAGGTCGACATGTCGACCCACAGCGCTCCCGGCGCCAGGGCCGCGGCGGCGCCGCCCCGCAGCAGTACGTCCTCGACGACACGCGGGGTCGGCAGGCTGGTGACCAGGAGTTCCACGCCGTCCGCGCACGCGGCGGGGGTGTCGGCCCATCCGGCGCCGAGCGCGAGATGCTCCGCGGCGGCCTCGGGTCGGATGTCGTGCACGGTGACCTGGTGTCCCGCCTGGATCAGGTGGCGGGCCATGTGGCGACCCATGTTGCCCAGGCCGATGAAACCGATCCTCATCGTTGTCCTCGCTGTGGTGAGAAGAGAAAGTAAAGGGGGAGGGGCGTTGTGGAGGTGGCCGTGAACCGTGTCCGGTTCAGGCCAGGTTGACCCAGGTGGTCTTCAGCGCGGTGTACGCGTCCCAAGCGTGCAGGGACTTGTCACGGCCCGCGCCGGTGGCCTTGAAGCCGCCGAACGGGGTGATGACATCACTGGCGTCGAAGGTGTTGATCCAGACCGTCCCGGCCCGCAGCCGCTTGGCGGCGCGGTGGGCGACGGCCACGTCACGGGTCCAGACGGAGGCGACGAGCCCGTAGTCGCTCTCGTTGGCCAGCCGGATCCCCTCGTCGGCGTCGCCGTCGTAGGACACGACGGCCAGGACCGGGCCGAAGATCTCCCGCTGGGCGACGGCGGAGGTGTTCACCACCCCGTCCAGGACGGTCGGTTCGACATAGCTGCCGCCCGACTCGGTGAGGGTGCGGCCACCGCCCAACACCACGGTCGCCCCGTCCTCCACGCCACGCTCGATGTGGCCGAGGACCGTGGCCAGCTGGTTCTCGTCGACCAGGGGGCCCATGACGGTGGCCGGGTCGAGCGGATCGCCCACCCGGAAGGTGTCGTCGGTGATCCGGCGCACGGCGTCCAGGAGCCGGTCCTTGACGGAGGCGTGGACCACGACGCGGGAACCGGCGTTGCAGGTCTGCCCGGCGTTGTAGAAGATGCCCCATGCCACGGCCGACGCGGCGGCCTCGATGTCGGCGTCCTCCAGCACGAGCTGGGGCGACTTGCCACCCGCCTCGACCGCCACCTGCTTGCCGTTGGACTCGCCCGCGTACACCTGGAAGAGCCGGGCCACCTCCACCGAGCCCGTGAAGGCGATCTTGTCGACCTCGGGGTGGCGGCCCAGCGCTTGCCCGGCGACCTCGCCACGCCCGGGGATGACGTTGAGCACCCCGTCCGGCAGACCCGCCTCGGTGGCGAGGGCGGCCAGGCGCAGGGCGGCCAGGGACGTCTGCTCGGCGGGCTTGAGCACGACGCTGTTGCCGGTGGCCAGGGCCGGGCCCAGCTTCCAACTGGCGATGAGCAGCGCGTAGTTCCACGGGATGACCGCGCCGATGACGCCCAGGGGCTCCCGGGTGATCAGGGCGAGCGCGTCCCCGGGGGTCGGCGCCACCTCGTCGTAGGTCTTGTCGATGGCCTCGGCGTACCAGGCGATGGTCTCGGCGGCCTTGTCCACGTCGATCCGCACGGACTCGGTGATGGGCTTGCCCATCTCCAGGGTGTCGAGGAGGGCCAGCTCCTCCGCGTGTCCCCGGATCAGGTCGGCCCAGCGCAGCAGCACGCGCTTGCGCTCCTTGGGCGGGAGGTCACGCCAGCGTCCGTCCTCGAAGGCGCCGCGCGCGCCGCGTACGGCACGGTCCACGTCCTCGGCGCCGGCCGCCTGCACCTTGGCGAGCACCGCGCCGTCGCGCGGCGACAGGCTGGTGAAGGTTTCGCCGGAGAGCGCGTCGGTGAAGTGGCCGTCGATGAACGGCCGTGTCTCGAATGTGAGTTGGCCGGCCGCGGTCAGCCACTGGTCGTGGTTGCGGGAGAGCAGGGCGTCGATGCCGTGCGTCATGTGATCCTCCACCGGTCGATCGCGTCTTCGTCCAGTTCGATGCCGAGGCCCGGCCTCGCGGGCACCTCGAGGTCGCCGTCGCCGCCCACCCGCACCGGGTCGGCGAGCATGAAGTCCCGGCGCTCCGGGGTCCACCCGGGCGGGTCGTAGGGGAACTCGAAGTACGGGCCGCCGCCGACTCCCGCCGCCACGTGCAGATTGGCGAGTACACCGATGCCGTTGGTCCAGCTGTGCGGGGTGAAGTGGCGGTGCTTGAGCCGTGCCACTTCCGCCAGGGTCCGGGCGCGGTGCATGCCGATCGCGAGCACCACGTCCATCTGGTAGATGTCGAGGGCGTCCTCTTCGAGGTAGCGCAGCAGCTCGGTGGGGGAGTGGTGCATCTCGCCCGCGGCGATCCGCACCCCGGGGTTCTCGGCCCGCAGGCGCTTGAAGCCCGCCACGTCGCAGTAGGGCAGCGGCTCCTCGACCCAGAACACATCGAGTTCGGCCAGCCGGGCGATGGTCTTGCGGGTCCGGGCGAGGTCGGTGGCGCCCGCGGTGTCGCCCGCCATGCGCCACGACTGGTTCAGATCCACCATGATCTCGAAGTCCGCGCCCAGTTCCTCGCGCACGGCCCGGACCGCGGCGATCCCCTCGTCCACCCGGTTGCGGTCGATGCGGATCTTCATCGCGCGGAAGCCGGCTTCGCGGACCTTCAGCGCGGTGGCCACGCGCTCCTCGGGCGATTTGAGTTCACCGCAGGAGGCGTAGGCGGGCAGCTTCCTGGCCGCGTTGCCGAACAGCTCCGCCACCGGGCGGCCGTGGACCGTGCCGATGATGTCCCACAGCGCCGCCTCCAGCGGCCAGTAGTGGGCGCCGTGGAAGTTCGCGGTCTCGATGGCTTTGACGTGCCGGGTGATGTCGAGCGGGTCCTCGCCGACGAACAGGTGCTTGTAGGTGTCGAAGCCGTCCATGAGGTCACCGGAGCCGATACCGGTGATCCCCTCGTCGGTGTGGACGCGGACGATCGTCGCGTCGAAGTGGCGCCGCGGCTCGGGGTCCCAGGCGGCCCGGAACGGCGGGTCCAGCTCCAGCCGCAGCCGGTCCAGGGTGATGTCCGTGATCTTCATCGGGCGAGCGCCTCGGAGGCGGGGGCGTAGAACGGGTTGGCCGGGCCTTCCCCGGCGGCCGCTAGGACATCGGCCACGGTCGGGGTGGCGTTCACCGCGGCCCGCACCGCGTCGTACGCGGCGGAGCGCTGGTTGCGGAAGGACACGTCCAGGTCGTCGACCGCCGGGTTCACCCAGATCGCGGCGATGATCAGCAGGTCGTCGGCCTCCTCGGCGGGCAGCAGACCGTCCCGGACCGCGTCCGTGACGCCCTGCGCCAGACCGGCCTGGGCGGAACCCCACGTGGCGCGCTGGTGCAGCTCACCTTCGGCGGCGGCCTTCGTCACGAACAGCGTCAGCGGCTTCACCGGGACCGAGGGCCGCACGATCGTCAGGAAGGGGACGTGTCCGGCGCTGGGCGTGGCAAGCGCCGTGGCCCAGGCCGTCTCGACGGGTCCGCCCTTGCGTCCGATCACGACGTTCGTGTGCGCGGCGTTGGCACCCTCCCCGGCGAAGGACTCGCCGATGAGGGCGGTCGGGGCAAAAGGCGATGGCATGGGATCTCCTGGATCTCCGGGAGCGGGGAATCGGCGGACCGAGGGGATGAACCTCGCATTCACCGCAGTTCATCCGGTCCGATGCGGCGAATCTAGAACCGCCGCCACCCCCTCGCAAGGCACCCGCTGGAATCGAAATGCCGGTTGCTCTCACGACAACCCGGCGGCTGACCTGGGGGTTCCCAGGGACCCGCCTTTAGGATGGCGCGCGTGACGAACCTCCTCCCGCGCGGCGCCGACGGCCCCGAGGACCCCGCCGACGCCCACGGCGCGGGCCCCCGAGCCGGCTCTTCCGGCCCCGGAGACACCATCGCCCCGCGCGGCCACGGGCTGCGCCGTGACATCGACCTGCTGGAGGCGCTCGCCTCCGACGAGGCCCAGAACGCCGGCGGGCTCGGTGTCGTACGCCTGGCGCAACTGGTGGGCCGGGAGAAGACCCAGGTCTCGCGGGCCCTCAAGGCCCTGGCCGCCGCGGGAATCGTGGAACGGGACCCCGACACCCTGGAGTACCGGCTGGGCTGGCGGCTCTTCTCGCTCGTCGCGCGAACGTCGCAGAACCGGCTGGTGCGCATGGCGGAGCCGGTGATGCACGCGCTGTCGGCGGACGTGGAGGAGACCAGCCATCTGTGTGTCCTGAGCGACCGCGAGGTGCTCACCCTGCTCTCGGTCTCCGGACACTCCTTCCGCGTCCACGGCTGGGAGGGGCGCGGAGTCCCCGCGTGGCAGACCTCGGCCGGGCGTGTACTGCTCGCCGATGCCACGCCCGACGAGCTGTACGTCCGCTTCGGCACCACCTCCACCCCGCCGCTTCCCGAGCTGTGGGCGCTGATCCAGGAGGCGTCGCGCCAGGGATACGCGAGGGTTAGCGAGGAGTTCGAGGCGGGTCTGGTCGGCGTCTCGGCGCCCGTGCGCGACTTCCGGGGACGGGTCGTGGCGGCGATCAACATCTCGGCGCCCACGTCCCGGCTCGGCGACCGCCTGGACCAGGCGGGCCGCACCACCGCCAAGGCGGCGGCACGCGTCTCCGCGCTGCTGGGCTGGGAGCCGCGGCACACCCCGTTCCCCCGGGCGCGGCTCATCTGAGGGCGTCCGGACCGGGTTTCCCCGCCCGTCCCCTCCCTGTCGTATGCGGTGAGTTGCCCTGACAGCAACCACCATTGCGATCCGAGAAGCGGCCTTGTCGGCCGTGTGACGCGCTCGTAAATTCACCGCGAACCGGACCAGCCCTCGTTCGGAACGGAGAAAAGAGCAGCTCATGAACCTCCCCGGGATGGAAACCCTCGTCAAGGCACCGTTCGCCGAAGGCGATGTGTTCATCGCCGGCCGCTGGTGTGCGGCCGAGGACGGACGGACGTTTCCCGTGCACGACCCGGCTACCGCGGAGCTGATCCGCGAGGTGTCCGCGGCGGGCCCGGGCGACGCCGTGGCGGCGGTCGACGCGGCCCGAGAGGCCGCCGCCGGATGGCGGGCCACGCCACCTCGCCGTCGCTCGGAGGTGCTGCACACCGCCTTCGCGCTGATGCGGGAACACACCGACACGCTCGCCCGCCTGATCGTCCTGGAAAACGGCAAGGCGTTCCGGGACGCGGTGGCCGAGGTCGGTTACGCGGCGGAGTTCTTCCGCTGGTTCGCCGAGGAGGCGGTACGGATCGGCTCCTCGTTCGGCGACGCACCCGGTGGTGGCTTCCGCCACGTCGTACGCAGGCACCCGGTGGGCGTCACCGCCTTCGTCACCCCCTGGAACTTCCCGGCCGCGATGGCCACCCGGAAGATCGCTCCGGCGCTCGCCGCCGGCTGCCCGGTGCTCCTCAAACCGGCGCCGGACACCCCGCTCACCGCCCTCGCGATCGCCGCCCTGATGAGTGAGGCGGGCCTGCCCGACGGGCTGCTGAACGTGCTGCCCACCGACCGCGCACCCGAGGTGGTCTCCGTCTGGCTGCGCGACGAGCGGGTCCGCAAGTTCTCCTTCACCGGCTCCACCGCCACCGGCCGGAAACTCCTGGAGCAGGCGGCGGCGAACGTCGTCAACGTGACCATGGAACTGGGCGGCAACGCGCCCTTCATCGTCTGCGAGGACGCCGACGTCGACGCCGCGGTGCGCGGTGCGATGGACGCCAAGATGCGGGGCGGTGGCGAGGTCTGCGTCGCCGCCAACCGGTTCTACGTCCATCAGTCCGTGGCCGCCGAGTTCACCGAGAAGTTCGCGGCGGCGATGACCGCGGTACGCGCCGGAGCGGGGCTGGAGGAGGGCGTCACCCTCGGCCCGATGATCAACCGGACCGCCGTGGAGTCCATCCGGTCCCTGGTCGACGACGCGGTCGGGCGTGGCGCGAGGGTCGCCGCGCGGGGCAGCGTGCCCGAGGGTCCCGGCTACTACCACCCGGCGACCGTCCTGGTGGACGTCCCCGAGGGCGCCCGGATCATGAACGAGGAGGTCTTCGGGCCGGTCGCGCCCCTGGCCACGTTCACCGACGAGGACCAGCTGGTGGCCCGCGCCAACGCGACGGTGCACGGACTCGCCTCGTACATCTACTCGCGCGACGTGGCCCGGGCCCTGCGCATCGCCGAACGCCTGGAGAGCGGCATGGTCGGCCTCAACCGTGGCCTGCTCTCCGACCCGGCAGCGCCCTTCGGCGGCGTCAAGCAGTCGGGTCTGGGCAGGGAGGGCGGCCGCGAGGGCATCGAGGCGTTCCTGGAAACGCAGTACATCGCCCTCGACTGGCCGACCGGCTGATTCCGCCTCTCCCCGCCACTTTCCCCGGGCCCCGCTCGTCCCGGCCCCACTCCTCCCGGGGCAGCTCTTCCCGGGGCGGCGTTTCCCCCTCCCAGTAAGGACCCGCGCATGGCAACGACGCCTGTGACCGAGCACAACGAGCCCAGCACACCGCCGGGCGCGCCCGCCACCGAACGCGAACGGAAGCGGCTGCACACCAAGCTGAAGCTGGCCACCCAGATCGGCCAGGGAATCGACGGCTACATCATCGGCGGCATCGGCCTGGCGATGGGGGCGATCACCGACGACCTCCATCTGACCTCCATGGAACAGGGGCTGGTCGGGGCCGCGCCGCTGATCGGCATCTTCGTCGGAGGGCCGCTCTTCGGCCGGCTGGCCGACCGGTTCGGACGCCGGCCGGTGTTCCTCATCGACATGTTGATCTTCCTGGTCGGCTCGGTGCTCCAGTTCTTCGTCGTGGACGGCCCACAGCTCTTCCTCATCCGGCTGGTGATGGGTGTGGCGATCGGCGGCGAGTACGCGATCGGCGCGCCGCTGCTGTCGGAGTACGCGGGCCGACGTGGCCGCGGGCGGCTGCTGGCGAGCCTGGAGATCAGCTGGTACCTGGGGTACGCGCTGGCCACGGTCGTGGGGGCGCTGTTCACCTCCGTCGACGGCGGCTGGCGCTGGTCCTTGGCGAGCAGTGCGGTGATCGCGCTGGTGTGCGTGGCCCTGCGCGGTGGCATCCCGGAGTCCGCGCGCTGGCTGCTGAGCCAGGGGCGCCGGGACGAGGCGGAGGCGCTGATCGAGAAGTACGGCATCGAGGTGGATGTCGCCGCGGAACTCGACGAGCGCGACGAAGTGCGGCAGGACGGGTTCCGTGCGCTCTTCAGCCGGCAGCATGTCCGCTCCACGGTGTTCGCCAGCGTCTTCTGGGCCGCCCTCGTGCTGCCGTACTTCGCCATCGGTACCTTCTGGACGGACGTCTTCGAGGCTCTGCACATGGGGGACAACGCGGTGGCGGCGCTGCTCGTCTACTCCTTCACCGCCGTGGCCGGTGTCACCGCGGGGTGCCTGGTCGTGGAGCGGATCGGCCGCCGCAAGCTGCTGATCCCGCCGTTCTGGATCACGGCCGCGTGTCTGGCCCTGGTGGCGGTGTGGCCGTCCTCCACCCCCGTCATCGTCGTCGGCTTCCTGTTCTTCATCTTCCTCAACGCCGCCTCCTCCGCGCTGACCGCGGTCTATCCACTGGAGGTGTTCCCCACGTCCCTGCGCACCACGGGCGTCGGCTTCGCCACGGCCATGAGCCGGGTGGGCGCCGCGATCGGTACGTTCCTGCTGCCGATGGGGCTCGACCACTTCGGAGCGGAGTTCGTGCTCCTGGTCGGCGCCGGAGTGCTGGTGGTCGGCGCCGTCGTGTCACAGTTCCTGGCGCCGGAGACCACCGACCTGGACCTGGCCCGCGCGGCGCGAACGGCCCGCGAAGGGGCGTAGCGGCACACGCCGGGCCCGCCCGGTGTGCGGATCGCGCACACCGGGCGGGCACCGTTCCTCGGCGGCGCGGCGTAGTCGTAGTCGTTGGTGTGCACGGCCCACAGCGGCAGCAGATCAGCTCGCGGGTGGCGGCGTCGCCCGCCGCGTAGAGCCCGGGCACCGTGGTGGCGCAGTCGTCACCGGACCACGTCCGGCCGGTGTCGGAGGGGCGCTGACCGCACCGGTGGGGAGCCAGACGGCAGATATATGCAATGTTTGTCGCTCGGAACGGATTCTTCCGCGCTGATTCGTGCCACACTGAACGTAAGGCCCTCGCCGTTCCCCCGTCGGTGAGGGCCGTTTGCTGTCGGCCCCCGTCGGCCGACGTCCCTCAGCGCGTCCGGTCGCCGAGGGTGCTGCGGAAGCGGGCCCGGTAGACCGTCGGTGAGACGCCGAGGGTGTGCTGAAAGACCCGGCGCAGCGACTCCGAGGAGCCGAACCCGGCCTGCCGCGCCACCTCCTCGACCGAGCCGGTGCCATCGGCGAGCAGGGTCTGGGCGGCCTCGACGCGGACGGATTCGACGTAACGGCCGGGTGTCATGCCGACCTCGGCGCGAAACAGCCGCTCCAGGTGACGGACGCTCACACCGCCCGAGCCGGCCAGCGTGGCGAGCGTATGGCACCCCGCGGGGTCCGCGGTGACGCGGTCCATCACCCGGCGCACCGCAGGATGCCGTGGTTCCCGCGGGGCCAGCCGCGCGCTGAACTGCGCCTGCCCGCCCGGGCGGGCCATGAAGACCACCAGCTGCCTGGCCACGTCACGTGCCACCTCCGCTCCCCAGTCCTCCTCGACCAGAGACAGCGAAAGATCGATCCCCGCGGTGATGCCGGCCGATGTGGCCACATGGCCGTCCCGGACGAAGACGGGATGGCCGTCCACCCGCACCTGCGGGTAGGCGGCGGCCATCTGGGAGGCCAATTCCCAGTGCGTGGCGGCACGGCGGCCGTCCAGGATGCCGGCCTCGGCCAGGACGAAGGCCCCCGCGCATACCGACGCCACGCGCTTCGCCCGCGTCGACAGGTCGGTCACCAGCCCGACCAGGCCGGTGTCGGCCACTGCCGAGCGCCAGTCCCTTCTGCCGGGCACCAGCAGGGTGCCCAGGCGTCGCGGCAGTGTGCACGGCGCGCCATCAGCACTGATCACCAGCCCGGACGAGGTGGTGACGGCGTCACCGGCGAGGGACACGACCCGTACGTCGTAGTCGGCACCGTAGTGATTGGCCGTGGTGAAGACCTCCACCGGGCCGGTGACATCCAGCAGTTGCACCCCGTCGAACGCGACGATCACGACGGTGCGTCCGCCACCGGATGCCCCTGGTGCCCCTGGTGCCCCTGATATCCGCGATGGTCCCGACCCCCGTCGGGCTATTCCGTCCACTGGGAATCCAGGATCGTCCGGACGAAGTCCCCTCGTTCGAAGCCGGGTACGAAGTGCTCCAGGACGTCCGCCTTGACGTTGCCGAACGTCGTCTCCGGCTTGGAACGGATGCCGTCGGTGAACGCCCGCAGAATCCTGTTCCTGAAGTCGGGGCGCGGATGCAGCGCCACGACCGCCTCCCGGTCCTCGGCGGAGAGGTCCCCATAGCCGATGCCGAGCACGTCGTACTCGACACCGGCCGTCACCAGGGCCACCTCCGGTTCCATGAACTCGGGGATTCCGGGAGTGGTGTGCAGGGCGATCGCCGTCCAGACCCGGCGGACGCTGTCCTCGGGGACGCCGTGAGTCTGCAGAAACCGCTTCGCCTCGTTCGCGCTGTCCACCTCGAAACGGCGGCCGCTGGCATGGAACGCCTCGTTCAGGCCCACGTCGTGGAACATGGCCCCCAGGTACAGCAGCTCCGGGTCGAAGCTCAGATCGCGCCTGCGGCCCTGCAGACTTCCGAAGAAGTACACCCGGCGTGAGTGGTGATAGATGAGCTCGCTCGTCGTGTCACGGATCAGCTCCGTCGCCTCGCGCGCCAGCGTCGTCGCCGGCACCTTCACACCCGCCGCGATATCAAGGTCAGTCGTCATGTATCCGCTCTCCGCGTCCGTAGCAGTACGCCCCTGTAGGCCACAGCCTCGCGCGGCGGCCGGACCGCCGCCATGACGATAGCGCCCTGTATCCCACAGATTGCGACGTGAAACGCGCCTGGACGCTCCGGTGGAGGCGCATGTCGTCGGCCGGCCACCGAGGTCGATCTGTTCCTGCTGGGACGCGCGCCGAGGCCCTGCTACGGCTTGTTCTCCTCCACCCAGCGGAAGAAGGCGATCTGCCGGGACATGAGGGTGATCAGCTCATACGCGGTGTGCGAGGCGGCCACGGAGGTGATCTCGGCGTGGTCGTACGCCGGGGCGACCTCGACCAGGTCGGCGGAGACCACATAGCAATCGGCGAGCCCGCGCACGATCTCCAGCAGTTCCCGCGAGGTGAGGCCGCCCGCCTCGGGGGTGCCGGTGCCGGGGGCGTGTGCGGGATCCAGGACATCGATGTCCACGGAGATGTACAGCGGCCGTTTGCCGATGCGCTCCTTGAGCTGCTGCACCACCTCGTCCACCCCGCGTCGCATCACATCGGCCGCGGTGACGATCCCGAAGCCCAGCTTGGTGTCCTCGTCCAGGTCTTCCTTGCTGTACAGCGAGCCGCGGGTGCCGACGTGGGAGAGCGCGGAGGTGTCGAGGAGACCTTCCTCGACCGCACGGCGGAATGGAGTCCCATGGGTGTAGTGGGCGCCGAAGTGGGAGTCCCAGGTATCCAGGTGCGCGTCGAAGTGCAGCAGTGCCACCGGGCCGTGGCGGCGGGCCACCGAGCGCAGGAGCGGGAGCGCGATGGTGTGGTCGCCGCCCAGTGTCATCAGCTGCGCGCCCGTGGACAGCAGAGTGTCCGCGCCCGCCTCGATGGTCTCGACGGCCTCGTCGATGTTGTGCGGATTGGCGGTGATGTCACCGGCGTCGGCGACCTGGGCGTAGTGAAACGGATACACGTCCAGGGCCGGGTTGTAGGGGCGCAGTTGGCGCGACGCCTCCCGGACGGCGTTCGCCCCGAAGCGGGCCCCGGGCCGGTAGGAGACACCGGCGTCGAACGGCACCCCGACCACGGCGATGTCCGCGGTGCCGATCTGGTCCAGGCGAGGGACGCGGCCGAAGGTGGCTGGGCCCGTGAAGTGCAGGGTGGCGTCGGTCTCCTGGGGCGGGACGGGCCTGGTTGCGTCGGGAGGGTTCGCGGTCATGGTCGGTGCTGGATCCTTCATCTGTGTGGGGGGAAAGCATCTGTGTGGGGGTGTGCATCTGCGTGGGGGAGTGCCGGCCCGTGGGAGGCCGTGGTGCGTGGACGATCAGGGGTGTTCCCTGCCCATGACACGTGGCGCATACGCCGGGAGCCAGCCATGTGGTCGGGGTTTCTCGGATCCGACAAGCCCGTCCCGTGAACGCCTCGATCAGTGGCCCTTCATCTTTCCGCCACGTGGCAACGGCGTCTGTGACGGCCCCTCACTGTGCGCCGTCCGTTCCGTGGACGTGGGGAGCGTGGCCGGCCACCGCCGCCGTCAGCCAACCAGAACCGCGAGGACGCTGCCGTCCGGCGTTCACGCACGTCTCACATCCTTGTGGTCCCCCGTCGCCACAGGCGGCCGCCCTTCCTCGTGGCACGCGGCAGGCAGCCGGGCAACCGCTGGCCGGTGCACGTACCTTGGTCGTGTCCGATCGTAGAACCGGGTGTCGAAGCCCTCTCACCCGGCCTCCGAGGACTGCTCGTGCCGGGCAACTGACCTGGCCGGATGGGGCGATCCGGGTCAGGAGCGGGGAAACCGTTCCGCGGTGGCACGGGTCTCCAGGCGGACCCCTTCGGCCTGGGCGCGGACTACGCCGTCGGCCCGACCCTGCTCTCCGAGTTCGTCCCCAGTCGGCTGCGCGGTGTCCTCCTGGGCTCGCTCACCGTGCTGTGGACCGTCGGCTACGTACTGGCCGCGCAGCCACCCGTGGCCCGCTACCGCGAGCTCTTCGCCCGTGGCCAGGCGACCAAGACCTGGTTCGGTGTCACCTTCTACAGCGCCCAGGTGCTGCCCTACTTCGCCATCTACACCTTCATGCCGCAGATCCTGGCCACCCTGAACATCTCCGGGGCCGACACCCAGAACCTGGTGCTCAACCTGGCCCTGCTGCTGGGCGGTGTGATCGGGCTGTGGCCAGTGCAGCGCCTGGGCCGCAGGTCAACGGCACCAGCAGGGTGGCGTCCGCCATCGGTACCTTCGTGCTGCCGGTCAGCCTGAGCCACTTCGGCGCGGGCTGGTCGATGGGATGGATGGCGCTGGTGCTGTTGCTCGGAACGGTCGTCAGCCTGGCCTGGGCGCCGGAGACCCGTGACACCCTCACCGCCGAGGATCTGCACCACTGAGCCGCGTCCAGCGGCGGGGCGGCTGCGGACACCGGCGCGGTGGTCGCGGATACCGGCGCGGTGGTCGCGGACACTTCACACCGCCCCTGGACACCGGCCCACCCCAGGCCGGTGTCGCTCCACCCTCGGGCTGCCCTGGCTGCTGGGCGGCTATGAGTACGGCGGGAAGATCGACCAGATCATGTACGGCTGGATCGGCGATGTCCGCGTCGTGGACCGAGCGCTGCCGGTGCGGGACTTCATGGCCTCCTGACCGAACGGCATCGGGCCGTCCCGAGGATGCGTACGTGTCCATCAAGTGAACTATCGCATTGGCCGGATCTTGACGCATTTACCGGTCAATGCAAGGCTGTTGGAACGCTTTGCGTAAAAGATCATAACCCAACCAGAACGGACGGGGGCGTTCCGTTGGTGGCACGTTCGCAAGAAGTCGTCGATGACGCGATCGACCTTCTGGATAATCGCCGATTATTCTTTTCCGGGCCGGACCGCACACTCCTCGGAATTGAACCCATCGCACACCATCTGGTCGATTCCGAGGAGGACGTAGCGCAAGCGCTGGCGGCCGGCGGAGGAATCGGCTTCGTGGCCTTTCCGTTTCAGCGCCAAGAGCCCATCCGGCTCGCGGTTCCCGCCCGGACACTGAGCCTGGAGGCGACGCCCGGCCACCGTCGTCTCCTCGCCTCGGTCCCGACCCCCTCCGTCAAGAGCGCTGAACCCGGCGCATACGCGCTGCGGTCCAGCGAACCGCCGGAGCAGTGGTGCGGCAGCGTCGCCGACGCGGCGCGTGCCGTGCGCCGCGGAGAGCTGCGCAAGGCGGTGCTCGCCCGCCGCATCCAGATGGAGTGCGACGCGGACATCCAGTCGCCCGTGGTGCTGCGGCGGCTCGCCCACACCTTCCCCTCCGCCTATCTGTTCTCCGCCTTCGGCCTGGTGGGAGCCAGTCCGGAGCTGTTGCTCGCCAAGCGCGGGCGGATGGTGGAGTCGCGTGCCCTGGCCGGCACCATCCGCCGTGGCGGCGACGCCGAGTCCGACCGCCGGCTCGCGACCTGGCTCCAGGAGTCCCGTAAGAACCAGGAGGAGCACCGGGTCCTGCGGGAGGCGGTGCTGGACGCCCTGACGCCCAGCACCACATGGATCACAGCCAACGAGCGGCCCGAGACGCTGAAACTGGCGAACGTCCAGCATCTGATGACCCGGGTCCGGGCCGAGCTCAAAGCCGACCACCCGCCATTTCTCCGACTGGCGGCCATGCTTCATCCGACCCCCGCCGTGTGCGGGTGGCCCCGTGACAAGGCGTACGAAGTGATCGAGCGCCTGGAGGGCTGGGACAGAGGACTTTACGGAGGGGCGCTGGGCTGGGTGGACGCGGAGGGAAACGGCTGTCTCTGCGTGACCATTCGCTGCGCCGAGATACACGGCAGAAACGCCACCATGTACGTCGGGAACGGCATTGTCGCCGATTCCGATCCGAAAGAGGAACTGGCCGAGACCCGCGCGAAGCTGGGCGCCATTCTGCCCGCGCTCATAGCGCCCTGAAGGCGAGGGATCATCAATGGCAAGCGCACATCATGTTCCCGCGAGCACTGTGGACGCGCCGAGCGTTCCCTTCCCCTCGGACCGGCGCACCCCGCTGACATGGTCGACCGCGGCCATCACCGGCGCCGGGAGCCATGCGCCCACCGTGCTGGCATGGCGCTCCACGGCGCCCGTCTCCCCGGGGCGGCTGCGCCTGTTCGTCGCCTGTGACGTGCGGGACGTCCGTCGCGTCGAGGCCGTCTCGGTGGGCACCGGTCGGCCGCTCGGCTCGTTCGACATCCGGTACGCCGACTGCCACCAGCCCTACGATCTGCCGCTGGACACCGAGGCGGTACGGGCCGTGCTGGACGAGGGCGTACGGCTCACGCTCACCCCCGAACCGGCCACCGAGCCGCTGTGGATCTTCTCCGGCCCGGAGGCCCCCGTCGAGCGGCGGCCCGCGCTGCTGCTGGAGGCCGGGGACCCACCGGCTCCGGGCGCGGCACTCCACCGCCACCTCACCAGCCTGGCCAGTGTGCAGCCGTTCGGGTGGATGGAGGGATGCGTGCTGGACGCGCTGTACGACCTGCGCACCACCTTTCCCGGCGACACCCGCGCCGAGACGGCGCTGCGCGACCACCTTGCCGTCTATGTCCACGGCACCCGGCTGCGCTACGAGGATCCGCGCAGCCGCCCCGCGAACGACCGTGTGTACGGGATCGAGGCCACGCTCCCCTTCGCCGTGGTCGCGAAGCGGGATCCGCGGCACCCCACGCTCCGGCTGGCCGTCGAGTCCTGGAACGTCCGGACCGATCCCCATGGATGCGTCAAGGACGACCCGACCACCGCCGAGGGGTGCTACACCGTCGCCTACCCCATGGCCGTCCTCGCGAAGGCCACCGGGGACACCCGGCTGCGCGAGGCGGCCGTCCGTCAGCTCCGCGTTCGCCGCAGGCGGCTGACGTGGGACGACGACCTCTACCTCAGGCTGCTGCCCGACGGCAGCCGCGTCTACCGCAACTGGGCCCGTGCGTACGCCTGGTACCTGCTCGGCCTGGTGCGCACCCTGACCGAACTCGGCGACCAGCCGGACACCGACGACCTGTGGGACGAGGCCGCGAGGGCCGCCCGGCTCGTACTGTCCCGCCGCAACGCCGCGGGCATCTGGGACTGCTACCTGGCGGAGCCCGCCACCGGGGCGGAGACCTGCGGATCCGCCGGTATCGCCGCGGCCCTGGCGCTGGGCGTGGAGCGCGGCCGCTTCGCCGCCGATCGCGAGGGCGTGGTGGCGCAGGAGGCATGGGAGATGTTGTGCGACCGGCTGACACCGGACGGCTGGCTCGACGGCTCCTCCCCGTCGAACAAGGGCGGGGAGGAGCTCCAGCGCAGCGGCTACCGGATGCTCTCCGGCGTCGGCTCCGGACTGCTGGGCCAGCTCGGCGCGGCGCTGACCCGGCTCGGTGCGGTGAAGGATTGGACACGCTGATGGCGGGCCGTGAATCCGTGGACGGACGCATCACCGCCGCTGACACCCGGGGCGGCGCTCAGGCGGCCCGGGACACCGAGGGCGGCGCTCAGGCGGCCCCCGACACCGAGGGCGGCGCTCAGGCGGCCCCCGACACCGAGGGCGGCGCTCAGGCGGCCTTCGCCGCCACCCTCGTCGACGAATGGGTCCGCGCGGGGCTGAGCGACGCCGTCATCGCGCCCGGCTCCCGCTCCACCCCGCTCGCGCTCGCCCTCGCCCAGGACGGCCGGATCCGGCTGCGCATACGCCTCGACGAGCGCGCGGCGGGCTTCCTCGCCCTGGGGCTGAGCCGTGCCACCGGGCGCGCCACCGTCGTGGTCACCACCAGCGGTACGGCGTCGGCCGAGCTCCATCCGGCGGTCGCCGAGGCCGATCTGGCGGGGGTGCCGATGGTGGTGTGCACGGCCGACCGCCCACCGGAGTTACAGGGAGTGGGCGCCCCGCAGACCATGGTCCAGACGGGCCTGTACGGATCGGCGGTGCGCTGGGCCGTGGCCGTGGCGGTTCCCGAGCGGAGCCAGGACGGGATGTGGCGCTCCCTCGCCGCACGCGCCGTGGCGGAGGCCGAGGCCGGACCGTGCGGCCCCGGCCCCGTCCACCTCAACCTGGCCTTCCGTGACCCTTTGGTCGCACGGCCCGGCTTCCTGCCCCCCGGCCGGCCGGACGGGCGGCCCTGGCACCACGTCAGCCGCCCGGTCCTGACCGCCACCCGGGCGGACGTGGCCGCTGTCGCGGACGGGCACGAGCGGGGTGTCCTGCTCGTGGGCGCGGGTGCGGGCGATCCGGCCGCCGTGCACGAGGCCGCCGCGGCACTGGGCTGGCCGGTGCTGGCCGATCCGCGCTCCGGCGCCCGTACGCCGGGCGCCGGCACCGTGGCGGCGGCCGACGCCATCCTGCGCGGCCCGCACGCCCGGGACCGGCTGCGCCCCGAGGTGGTCGTGCACCTCGGGGAGCGCTGGGCCTCCCGGGCAGTGGCCGACTGGCTGCGGCGGCCCGGCACCCGGCATGTGCTCGTCGATCCGGACTGGCGGTGGCGGGACCCGGACCGGCTGGCCGCCACCGTGCTGCGCACCGAGCCCACGGCCCTGTGCCGCGCGGTGGCCGAGGCGGTGCCGGAGCCCCTGGCCGGACCGGACTGGCGCACCGCGTGGACATCGGCGGAAGCCACCGCGCAGGCGGCCATGGCCGATGCCTTGGACGGCCGAGCCGAACTCACCGAACCGCGAGTGGCTCGTACGCTTTTCGACGCCCTGCCCACCGAGGCGACGCTGGTGGTCGGGTCCTCGATGCCCGTACGGGACCTCGAGTGGTTCGCCGCGCCCCGCCACCGTCCCCCCGCCGTGCTGGCCAACCGCGGTGTCAACGGGATCGACGGCACGATCGCCACCGCGCTCGGCGTG
Organism: Streptomyces yongxingensis; assembly: GCF_055597465.1. Taxonomy (NCBI): domain Bacteria; kingdom Bacillati; phylum Actinomycetota; class Actinomycetes; order Kitasatosporales; family Streptomycetaceae; genus Streptomyces; species Streptomyces yongxingensis. The sequence goes on along the minus strand of NZ_CM145717.1, from coordinate 935,759 downwards.
GCCGCGGCCCGGAGTCCGGTGGCCGTACTGCTGGGCGATCTGACCTTCCTCCATGACGCGGGCGCGCTGCTGGGCGCGGCCGAGGCCCCGGATCTGAGCTGCACACTCGTCGTGGTGGACAACCACGGGGGTGGGATCTTCTCGTTCCTGCCACAGGCGTCACGCCTCCCGGAGGACACCTTCGAGCTGCTCTTCGGCACCCCGCAGGCCGCCGATGTGTGCGCGGTGGCCGCCGCCTATGGAGTCGGTGTCGTCCGCGCCGCCGACGAGGGGGAGTTGCGGTCCGCACTGATGGAACGGGTGGGCTCCCCGGGCGTGTCGATGATTCATCTGCGCACCGACCGCGCGGCCAATGTCGCGGTGCACGACCAGACGCACCGGACCGTGGCCCGCGCCCTCGAAGAGCTGTGGACGCTCCGGTGATCGGCGTCGAGCGGGACCTCGCCGCCGGAGTGGCACAGCTCCGCATCGACCGACCCCGGGCACGCAACGCGCTGACCACCGAGGCGGCCGCGCTGTTGCTTCAGGCCGTGGAGGACGCGCTGGCCGATGACGCCGTACGGGTGCTCGTCCTCAGCGGCAGCGGACCGGACTTCTGCGTCGGGGCCGACCGGGACGAGGAGTTGGGGAACGAGGGCCGTGTGGGCCGGCTTCGGGTCTTCGCGCGGTTGCAGCGGACGGTGGCAGCGGCGCCCAAGGCGACCGTGGCCGCGATCGAGGGACGTTGTGTCGCCGCCGGTGCGGAGCTGGCCGCCGCGTGCGACATCAGGGTGGGCGCCGAGGATTCGGTGTACCGCTTCCCGGGCTCCCGCCTGGGGGTCCCCATCGGGGCGGCGAAGCTCATCGGGCTGGTCGGCCTGGGCGCCGCCAAGGATCTGCTCCTGACCTCCCGCTGGGTGACGGCACACGAGTCCTACCAACTGGGGCTGTTGCAGCGGCTCGTACCTCCGGGCCGGGCGGGTGCGGAGGCCACCGCGTGTGCCGCCGAGATCTCCGCCAACGACCCGAGCACGACGGCGCTGCTCAAGCGCCAGCTCCAGCGCTTCTCCGGGGTGCTGGAGCGGATCGACGCCGAGCTGCTGGCCGCGGAGTCCCTCCCCGGCCCCGAGCCGGAAACGCAGCCGGGAACGGGGCGAGGGACAGAGCGGGAAACGGGGCGAGGAGCATGAGGCTGACCGGCATAGCCGAGGTCACGGCCCTGGTCACCGGCGCGGCAGGGGCCATCGGAGCCGCCACCGCACATCAACTGGCCGCCGAGGGAGCGATCGTGGCCGTGGCGGACATCGACGAGGACGGGGCACGCACCGTGGCCCGGCAACTGGGCGCCACGGCACACCCCGTACGCCTCGACGTCACCGACTCCGGCGAGGTGGAACGGGCCGTCCAGGACGTGGAGGACCGGCTCGGCCCGATCGGCATCCTGGTCAACGCCGCCGGAGTACTCGGCCGTACCGCCCCGCTGACCGAGCAGGAGGACGCCGAGTGGGAGCGGGTGTTCGGCGTCAACGTCCGGGGGACCTTCAACTGCGTCCGTGCGGTGGGCCGACGGATGGCGCGGCGCGGACGCGGCTGCGTCATCACCGTGGCATCGAACAGCGCCGGAATCGTCAAGTACGACCAAGGGCTCTACGGGGCCTCGAAGGCGGCCGCCCAGTACCTCACCAACTGCGCCGGACTGGAACTCGCCGGGCACGGCGTGCGATCCGTCGTCGTGGCGCCGGGGACCACCGAATCCCCGATGTCCCGCGCCAACGCACATCTGCCCGGCCGGAGACAGGCGCTGCTGCGCGGAGACCCCGAACGCCACCGGGTGGGCATTCCCCGCGGCACGCTGGCCGAGCCCGAGGACATCGCCTCCGTCATCGGCTTCCTGGTGTCTGACCAGGCGGCCCACATGACGATCACCACCGTGACGGTGGACGGCGGCTCCACCCTCAGGCCCTAGACACCACCACTTCATCTCTCGACGACGCCATCTCCCGACGACGGGAAGGGGAACCTCCGTGCCGCGCATCGACCGGCTCGACCTCTCCGTGGTGGAGCTGCGGCTCACCCACGGCTTCACCGCCAGTACCCACAGCGCCAAGACCCTGCTGCACATGGTCGTCCGCGCCACCACCGCCGACGGCCTCACGGGGTGGGGCGAGGCACCGGTGCCGGTGGACCCGTACTACCTGGGCGAGACGACCGGCACGGTGTGGTCCGTGACCCGCGACTTCCTCGCCCCGGCGGTGGTGGGCCGCTCCTGGGACACCATCGAGGAGTTCACGGCCCTCTACGGCCGGGTCAAGGGCAACAACTTCGCCCGGTGCGGCCTGGAGATGGCCGCGTGGAACCTGCTGGCCGCCACCACCGGCCGGCCGCTGGCCACCCTGCTCGGTGGCGCGGCGCGCACCCATGTCCCCTCCGGCGTGAGTGTGGGCATGGACAGCGACCACGACCGGCTGTGCGACACCATCGCGGGCTACGTCGGTCAGGGGTACCAAAGGGTGAAGGTCAAGATCGGCCCAGGAGCCGATGTGAAGGTGCTGGAGGCGATCAGGAACCGGTTCCCGGAGCTGCCGCTGATGGCCGACGCCAACTGCGCCTACACCCTGAAGGACCTTCCGCGGCTGCGTGATCTGGACGCGTTCGGCCTGATGATGATCGAGCAGCCGCTGGCCTGGGACGATCTGCTGGACCACGCCACCCTGCAGAAGGAGCTGGCCACACCGCTCTGCCTCGACGAGAGCCTTACCTCGGCCGGACGGGCGCGGGAGGCGCTGGCGCTGGGCAGCTGCCGCGTGGTCAACATCAAGCCCGCTCGCCTGGGTGGCCTCCTGGAGGCCGTCCGGGTTCATGACGCCTGCGTCGCGGCCGGGGTGCCGGTGTGGTGCGGTGGCATGCACGACTTCGGCATCAGCAGAGCCGCCAACGTGACGCTCTCGGCGCTGCCCGGTTTCACACTGCCCGGCGACAACTCCGGCTCCGACAAGTACTTCGGCGAGGACATCGTCACACCGGAAACGCGGGCGGTGGACGGCCTGATCGAGGTTCCGGCCACAGCCGTGCCGTACGAGGTGAAGGAGGACTTCCTCAAGGCCCACACCCGGCGCCACATCGAGCTGACGGCCTGAGGCCGGGGGACCGGGCGGTACACAACGGCCGGGCCGTGGAAAACACCCGGGGCCGTACGCCCCCGACCTCACTCCGCGGTGAACAGGCGGCGCACGGCCGACCGGTCCGGCTTCCCCACGCCACGCAGGGGCAGGGCCTCGACGACCCGGATGTCCTTGGGCGCGGCGGCGCGCCCGAGCCGCTCCCGGACCGCGCCCTTCAGCGCGCCCACGGACCCCTGCCCCACCGTCCCCGGTTCACGCGGGGTGACGGCGGCCACCACGATCTGCCCCCACTCCGGGTCGTCCACCCCCACCACGCACGCGTCCCCGACCCCGGGTTGCTCCCGCAGGACCTGCTCCACCACGGACGGGGACACCTTCACACCGCCGGTGACGATCACGTCATCGGCCCGGCCCAGCACCTGAAGACGGCCGTCCTCCCGCCGGCGCCCGAGGTCGTCCGTCTGGAACCAGCCGTCGTGGAAGGAACGGGCCGTCAGCTCAGGACGGTTGAGATAGCCGGATGCCAGGGTCGGCCCGCCGAGAGCGATCGGACCGCCCGCGGCGGGCCCGGCCGTCACGTCCGGTGGCGGACCGATCCGCACCCGTACCCCCTCAAGCGGCACCCCGTCGTAGACGCAGCCGCCGGCGGTCTCGGTCATGCCGTAGGTGGTCACCACCCTCACGCCCGCCTCACGCGCCCGCGTCAGCAGCGGCTCGGGTGTGCCGGCGCCGCCCAGCAGTACGGCGTCGAACTCCCGTAACGCCGCCAGGCCGGGGCCACCCGCATCCAGCAGACGGCGGATCTGCGTGGGCACCAGCGCGGTGTAGCGGCAACCGGCGGAGCGGAACCGCTCGGGCCGGAAGCCCTGCCGCAGATCGTGGACCACTGCCTCCGCCCCGGCCAGCAGCGAGCGGATCAGGACCTGCACACCCGCCACATGGTGTGCGGGCAGCGCCAGCAACCAGCGCCCGGGGCCCCCGAGCCTGGTGTGCGTGGCCTCGGCCGACGCGCGCAGTGCCCGGGCGGAGAGCAGCACCCCCTTGGGCTCGCTGGTGGAGCCGGAGGTACCGACCACCACCGCCGTTCGGGAGGGCACGGGCCCGCGGGTGTCGAACCCCGGCGAGCCCCCACCGGCCGCCACGGGCAGCACGGCTTCCCCGTCGCCCTCGACCGCCACGGCCAGCGCGCGCGACAGCGCACCGACCGTGTCCGCCGAGCCGTCGCATGGCAGGATCAGCATCGCGGTGGCCCCCCCCGCGGAAAGACGTCCGTCATCGCGTGAGCGATCGCCTTCACACCGCGAGACCGCTCACCCCTCCGGCCACGCTACGGCCCGGCGGCAGGGCGTGCCGACGCCCGGGAAACGTCCTGTCAGGAAGCTGCCACGGCATCGCCGCATGGATCGGCCTCGCGCGGAATGGCCATTCCCGCCGTCGGACATATCAGTGATGCCTGGTTTCCGCCGCGATATCGAGGTGACCCATAGACCCCTGAGGATCCAGCGAAGGAAAGGACGTGGCGATGAGCGCGGCGGACGCGGAACGCAGGGAGGCAGCGCGGCTGCCGGAGGGCGATGTGGTGGCGATCCTGCTGGAGCAGCACGCCCGCATCCGGGACCTCTTCGAGGATGTGAAGAGCGCCGAGGGCGAGCACAAGCAGCAGGCGTTCGATGAGCTGCGGGCCCTGCTGGCGGTGCACGAGACGGCGGAGGAGATGATCATCCGGCCGGTCGCGCAGGACACCGTCGGCAAGCAGGAGGCCGAGGCCCGCAACCACGAGGAGGAAGAGGCCAACAAGGTGCTGGCCCGGCTGGAGAAGATGGATGTCACCAGCCCCGATTTCGACGCACAGTTGATGGAGTTCGAACGCTCCGTGAGCGACCACGCCGAACACGAGGAGCGCGAGGAATTCCCCGGTGTGCGTGCCGGGCGGACCGAAGAGCAGCTCAGGAGCATGGGAACGCGGCTGCGGGCGGCCGAGAAGATCGCCCCCACCCATCCTCACCCCTCGGCGGCGGGTTCACCGGCGGCGCAGTGGACCGTGGGCCCCTTCGCGTCCCTGGTCGACCGGACACGGGACGCCATCAACGCGGCCACGGGCGGCTGACGCCGACGCTCGCCGCCTGACTGCCCGGCGCCGGACCGGCGGCCGGTCACGCCCACAGCCCGGGGATTCGTGCCGCGAGCAGGATCAGCGATGCCGCGAGCAGGATCAGCGATCCGGTTCCGTGTCGCCTTCCTCTTCGAGCTGTTCCTCCGGGACGGTGTGCACGGCGGCTTCCTCGGCGCCGGCAGCGCCCGCGTCAATGCCTTCGTCCCTGGCGATGACCTCCTTGGTGGTGTCGGTGTGCGCTCCCTCGTCGGGGGCGACGAGGCGGCCCGTGCGGTCCGTTCCCGCCTCGGGGTCGACCGGTTCGCCCTCGCCCTCCTGTACATCTCCCACCTCGTCGCCCGCTGGGGCTTCGACATCGGGGGTCTCTTCGGCCAGCCGCTCGTCGAGCGTCTCGCGCTCGTGCTGTTCGGCCGCCGTCGTGCCGTGCTTGGTGACACCCAGTGGCTTCTCCGGCGGCGAGTAGCCCTCGTCGAGCATCTCGTCGTAGTCGCGCTCGTCCAGGGAGTCCTGGGCGTCCAGGGGGGCCGCGTCCTCCTGCTCCTCGTTGGTGCCGGTCGGCTGATAGACGTCGTCCGCCCTCTCGTCGCTCATCATCGCTTCCTCCCTCGCATGGTGCTTCTTCTCGGCTTTCGGCCTGCCTGGGCCGTCCAGCGCGAACTCATGTGGTCGGGTTTCCTGTCTCGCCTTTTCCTCACACCGTCGGCGGTTCTGCTTGATCGGCGAGTTGCTCCGCTTGTGCTGCCGCGTCCGCGGCCCGCCGCCTCGCCTCACGGACCGCCCGGTCCGCCTTCCGCACCCGCGTGCGGGCCTCCCGGACGGCTTCATCGGCCTCCCGCCGCTCGTCCTCGGCTTCGTTCAGTTGTTTTCTCAGGTCCGCCAGACGCTGCTGTGCCTGGTGTTTGCGCTGGTCAGCACGGCCTTGCTCGCACTCGGCCGCGGTGAGCTCCGCCTCGCGGGCGCGCAGGTGACGCACGGCGTCCTCGGCCTCCTGATGCGCACGGGCCTGCCGCGCTCGCTGTTCGCGGCGCTTCTCCTGTTCCGCGCGGCGCTGCTCCTTCTGCTGTCGTTCACGGCGCCGCTCCTGCTCCTGTTGCTTACGGCGCCGCTCCTGCTCCTGTCGTTCGCGGCGCCGCGAACGAGCGGCGTCCAGGTCGGCCACCCGGCTGCCGGAGACCCGCTCGCCGCGGCGCGAGGTGGGTGGCGCGGACCGGGCGGCGCCGGCGACGAGCGCGAATCCGGTGGGCGCCGTGAGCGGCTTGGCCAGTCGCCCCCGCACCCATTCCTGACCCGCGTCCGGGTCGGCCAGCACGGCGCGCAAGGTCTCCTCCACCTCGCGCTGGGCGCCCTCGCCGATCGGTTGCCCGGCCCGGGCGGTCAGATCCCTCGCCTGGCGGGCGAGCGCCGCGATGACCTGGCGCTGCTGTGTGGACAGCTTCCGCAGTCGCCCGCCGTCCAGATCCTGGTGTGCTTGCCGCAGGGCTTCTCCGAGCCGAAGGACCTGCTCGGCTTCGTCCGGCTGCCGCCGTACCAGCAGATTGCTCGCCCACGCCGCCTTGGTGGGACGGCGCAAGCGGCGGATCCGCTCGGCCAGCTTCCGGTCTCCCGCGGTGCGGGCGTCTTTGGCGCGGTCGTCACGGGCGGCGGTGAAGTCCGCCGGTGGCAGGGCGTACAGCTCATCGGCGACGGCGTCCAGGTCCACCAGCCCTCCTGCCCGGCGTGGATCAACCTCCTGGGATCATTTTGTCACCTTTTGGCCGAGTGGGCCGATGAGTGGCCCTGCCCGATGTCACAGCCATGTCGTCGCCGGCCAGATGGTCACGGCCGCGGCGAGGAAGAGCGTGATGTTGAGCGCCACCTGGCGGTCTCCACGGCGCAGGTGAACCCTTGTGGCGCCGATCTGCAGGATCACGAACCCGATGGCCGCGGCCAGGGCCAGCCACGGCGCGATGCCGGTCAGCGGCGGGAGGATCAGCCCGATCGCGCCGAGCACTTCGATCACGCCGATGGCCCTGACGGCCGCCATCGGCGTGCTGTCCACCCAGGCCATCATCGGCCGGAGCCGCTCACGGCTCCGGACCACCTTCACCCCGCCCCCGTAGAGGTAGAAGAGGGCGAGCAGACCGGCGACGACCCAATACGCCACGTTCACGATTCCCGTCCGGCCTTCCGGGCGACGCCGGTGGCGGGCTCGGTGGCATAGTGGCTCATCACCTGGACACTGGTTTTCGGTTCCTCAGTCACACCAAGATTCCACCGCCGGGGCGCCGCGACCGTCCAAGACTTCTTCTGTGGTGTCGATGCCGGATGGGTATCGTCGCACCATGGAGCTACGCACGCTGCGCTATTTCGTGGCGGTCGCCGAGGAACTCCACTTCGGCCGGGCCGCCGTCCGGCTGCACATGAGCCAGCCGCCGCTGAGCCGGGCGATCAAGCAGCTGGAGACCGAGCTGGGCGCCGCGCTGTTCCGCAGGTCGTCCGCCGGTGTCACGCTCACCCCGGTGGGGGCCGTGCTGCTCGACGAGGCGCGCGCCCTGCTCGACCACGCCGACCGGGTACGCGTACGGGTGGCCGCGGCGGTCGGCACCGCGAGCCTCACCGTGGGCATCCTGGGCGACAGCACCGACCCGGGCGCCACTCGGCTGGCCGGCGCCTACTACCGGCGGCACCCGGGCGTCGAGGTCCACGTCCGCGAGACCGACCTGACCGATCCCACCTGCGGGCTGCACGCCGGGCTGGTGGACATCGCCCTGACCCGCAGGCCGTTCGACGAAACCGGCCTGACCGTGCACGAGCTGCGCACCGACCCGGTGGGCGCACTGCTGCGGGCCGACGATCCGCTGGCCCGCCGCGACAGCCTGAAACTGGCGGACCTGGCGGACCGCCGCTGGTTCCTGTTCCCGGAGGGCACCGACCCCGTCTGGCAGGCGTACTGGAACGGCGGGGAACCGCGCGAGGGCCCGGTGGTGCGCGGAGTCCAGGAATGCCGGCAAGTCGTGCTGTGGAACGGCACGGTCGGCATGACGCTCGTGGACCACGAGCCGCCGGAGGGGCTCACCGTGGTGCCGCTGATCGACATGGAGCCGAGCCGCGTGGTGGTGGCGTGGAGGGAGGACGACACGAATCCCCTGATCCGTTCGTTCGTGGAAATCGCCACCGCCGCCTACCGCGGCAGTGGCGGTGTTACGTCTCGTCCTGGCCCATCCTGACCAGGTGTACGGGACTCGCCGACAGGCCGGCCTCGGTGACCGCCGACTGGTCGACGCTCGGCTTCACCGGCAAGGCCGGTCCGGGATCCGTGGCACCACGAGAACCTCGGCACTCGTCGGCGACCCATGTCTCACTGCTCGCCGGGGCGGCGTGCCGGTGGCGGCGGGGGCAGGACCGCGCCCGAGGTGAAGCGGCTGGGCCGGAAGTCCTTCAGCAGGGGGGACTCATTGCCGTGGAGTTCGTCCGCGACCAGGCGGCCGAGCAGTGGCGCCAGGGTGATGCCGCTGTGGGTCGCCACCACATAGAACGGAACGTCGCTGGTGGGGAAGCCCGCCACCGTGAAGCCGTCGCCCGGCATGGCGCGCCGGCCGACCCGAACCTTCTCCACCACGGTGCCCTCGGCGCCGTTCAGCACCTCGGGCAGGCGGGCCAGCATGGCGGTGGCGATCTCGCCGTCGGGCGCGTACGACTTGGCGGGGTCCGCCGTCGCGTCCAGGTCCAGGGCCTGGAGCAGCAGCCGACCGCCGCCGTCCGGGCGGACGTTCAGCCGTGGACCGGTCAGCACGCGGGACAGCCGCGCGGCCGCCGGCGCGGTGGTGGCGAGGAAGCCGACCGTGGCCGAACCCGCGAGATCCGGGTCCGCCATGGGGACGTGCGCACCCGCCAGTCGGGCCACTTCCTGTGTCCACCGGCCCGCGCAGCTCACCACCGTGTCCGCCGGGTGGCGGCCGCCGTCGGCGCAGATCACCGTGGTTCCGGCCGGGCCGCGTTCGATCGCCGTCACCCTGGCGCCGGCGACCACCGTGGCGCCACGGTCCCTGGCCGCTCCCAGCAGCCGGGACAGCAGCAGCACGGGCAGGGTGTACGCCTCCTCGGGGAAGAAGGCGAACATGGCGTGGGACGGTGCCGGCGCGAGGTCCGGCTCCAGCTCCCGGGCCTGTTCCGCGGTGATCCACTCCACCGGGTAGTCCCTGGCCCGCAACCGTGCCACCCGTCCGGTCAGCACCTCCTTGTGCCGGTCCGTCACCGCCCACTCCAGGTTTCCGGCGGGGAAGAACCACGGCGCGCCGTCCCCGGCCAACTCGTAGTGTGCGCGGATACCGGCGTGGTTGAGCGCGAAGTACGGCTCCGGCTCCTTGTTCGCGCTGTTGATCCAGGCGAATGAGTTCGCGGTGGTGCCCGCTCCGGGGTGAGCCGCCTCCAGCACGGTGACCCGGGCGCCACGCGCGGCCAGCTCCGCCGCCACGGCCGCGCCCACCACTCCGGCTCCGATGACCACAACTCGCACGGGAATCCTCCTTGGCACGAAGGTCACTGCTCGGGGTCGGCCCCGAACAGATGCGCGACGCCGACGACGCGCTCGATGATGACGACGGCCACCGCGGCGAAGAGCACCATCACGGTGCCGACGGCGGTCACGGTCGGGTCGTAGTTGTACTGGAGGTAGTTGAAGATCCGCACCGGCAGGGTCTGCATGTCCGTGGTCACCACGAACAGCGCGATCGTCAGGTCGTCGAAGGACGTGATCAGGGCGAAGAACGCCCCCGCGATCAGCGGCCCGCGCACGGCGGGCAGCGTCACGTGCCAGAACACCTGCGGAGCCTTCGCGCCCAGCCCGGCGGCGGCCAGCTCCGCCGACCGGTCGAGCCCGGCGAGCCCGGCCAGCACCAGGCGCACGGTGTACGGCACGGTCAGCACCAGATGCGCCAGCAGCAGGGTGAGCGGGCTGGACGCCATGCCGAGCTGGGCGTACCACTGGAGCAGCCCGATGCCGAGCACGATCGTCGGCACGGCGAACGCGCTCGAGAACAGCCGGTCCAGCATCGACTTCCCCGGGAACGGATAGCGGTGGATGGCCAGCCCCGCGGCGAGTCCGAGCGCCGTGGACACCACGGCCGCGCCCGCCGCCACGCCGATGCTGAGCAGGAACGAGTCCAGGAACTCGGGGCGGTTCAGCAGTTCCGCGTACCAGTGCAGGGTCAGCCCCTTGGGCGGGAAGGTGACGTAGCTGGTCGTGGTGAGCGAGGAGGCGATGGTCACCAGCACGGGCGCCAGCAGGAACAGGCCGACGAGCGCGGCGAACACGGCGCCGAGCAGGCGCCTCGCGCGCCCGCCCGCGCCTCCGGCGATCGGCTTGTCCGCAGCCTCGCTCGTTGCCGTTGACGCTTCAGTCTCCGCTTCGGTCGCCGTGGTCACGCGAACACCTCCTTGCCGCCACGCCCGCGCAGCAGCCGGGCGTACACGGCCGTCAGAATCGTCGTCACCACGATCAGGACGAAGCCGATCGCCGCCGCGTACGGCCAGTTCAGATTGGACGTCGCCTCGGTGTAGACGAAGTACGGCATCAGCTTCACCGTGGGCCCGCCCAGGATCGCCGGGGTGACGAAGCTGGAGACGGTCAGGCTGAACACGATCAGCGAACCGGCGAGCATCCCCGGCAAGGACAGCGGCACGGTGATCCGCCAGAAACACGTCCAGCCACTCGCCCCCAGCCCCTTTGCCGCGGGTGTGAGGGCCGGGTCGATCCGGTCCAGACTGCCCATCAGCGGCAGCACCATGTAGGCGAGCATCACATGCACCATGCCGATCACGACCGCGGTGTCGTTGTACAGCATCTTCGGCGCGTCCAGGCCCACGGCGTGGAACCCGTCCGCGATCGGCCCCTTGGGCCCGAGCAGCACCAGCCACCCGTACGCCCTGGTCACCATCGAGATGAGCAGCGGCGACAGCAGCACGAGGGAGAGGTAGTTGCGCGCCCTGGGGGAGCGTCCGCGCAGATAGACGGCGAACGGGTAGCCCACCACGAGGCAGCCGAGGGTGGTCAGCGCGCCGATCCACAAGGTGTGCCACAGGACATCCCGGTAGAAGGAATCCCCCAGGAATCGCGTGTAGTTGTGCAGTGTGGGATCGCCCGCCTGGGTGCGGAAGCTGTTGTACACCAGCATGAACAGCGGTGCGATGAAGAGCAGGGCGAGCACCGCGATGGCGGGGGAGGCCAGCAGCAGACCGGTGCGCCACGGGCCGCGCTTCTTGACCGGCCGGGAAACCCCCGGCGCCGGCGCGGAGCCGTCGGGCGTCAGGGCCGGGCCGTCAGCGACGCGTGCTGTGGCTGCCATGCGCAGATCACCTCCTCGCCAAGACCGGGCACCCCGGAACCGAACGGCAGCGTGGCCTCGACACGTCCCGCGGCCGTGGCCACGACGCAGCGGACACGGGTGCCGAGGAAGCGGGTGGCCTCGACGGTGCCGGGAAGCCCCGGCTCCGCCGCCGTACGGGCAGGTGCGCTCGCCGCCGAACGGCCCTTCCCGGGCACGGCTTCGGGCACGGCCAGCACCCGGACGGCCTCCGGCCGCACATAGAGCCGTACCGCCTCGCCGTCGCCCGGCGCGGCGCCCACCGGTGTCGCCGTGACGAGGTGGGTGTCACCGATCCGGCAGCGGTGCCCCTCGACGGCCGCCCCCGCCGCGATCCCGTCGAGCACATTGACCTCCCCGACGAACTGCGCCACGAAGTCCGTGGCCGGACGCAGATACACCGTCTCGGGGGCGTCCAGCTGATGGATCGTCCCCTCGGTCATCACCGCGATCCGGTCCGACACCGCGAGCGCCTCGTCCTGATCGTGGGTGACCAGGACGGTGGTGGTGCCCACCCGGCGCTGGAGGGCGGCTACCTCCTCGCGCAGACGCACCCTGAGCTGGGCGTCGAGGTTGGAGAACGGCTCGTCGAGCAGCAGCAGATCGGGCTCCACGATCAGCGCCCTGGCCAGGGCCGTGCGCTGACGCTGTCCGCCGGAGAGCTGGCGTGGATAGCGCTCGCCCATGCCGTCGAGTCCCACCAGCTCCAGGGCCTCGGCCGCCCTGCGCCTGCGCTGGGCCGCCCCGACCTTGCGCATCCGCAGGCCGAACGCGATGTTCTCCGCCACCGTCATATGGGGGAAGAGGGCGTACGACTGGAACACCATGCCCATGGCCCGCCGGTTCGCCGGGAGCCGGGTGATGTCGCGGCCGTCCACCTCCACCACGCCGGAGTCGGGCAGCAGATGGCCCGCCACCATGTTCAGCGTGGTGCTCTTGCCGCATCCCGACGGACCGAGCAGGGTGAGGAACTCCCCGGGCTCCATCGTCAGGTCGATGCCACGGACGACCTCCTTGCCGCCGAGGGCCTTGTGGATCCCCTTGAGGACCAGCCGCCCGCGGGTGCTCCCCGCTCGTGTGGCGGTGCCCGTCCCGGTCGGCGCGCTCTCCTTGCCGACGGTGTCCGTCCCCGCGGTCACTTGCTCTCCACCTGCTTGTTCCACTTGTCGGTCCAGGCGGAGCGGTTCTCGTTGATGGTCTTCCAGTCGAGCTTCAGCAGGGAGTCCACCTTGTCGGTGCTGACGACCTTGTTCTTCAGGGCGGGGTCCTCCTTGACGCCCTGGACCACCGAGCCGTCATAGGTGGCCTTGGCCAGCGCCCGCTGGACGGACGGCTCCAGCAGATGCGCGACGAACTTCTGGGCCAGCTCCTCATGCGGTGCCTTCCTGACCACGTTCGCCGTGGTCACCAGGCCGATCGCACCGTCCTTCGGGTAGACGAACTCGATCGGGAAGTCCTTCTCCGCCAGCGTCGAGGTCCGCGACACCCCCCACACCGAGGCGGCGGCCTGGCCCTGGAGGAAGTAGTTGGACACATCGGCGGTGGTGTCGAACGTCGCCGCGTTCCTGGCGATCCTCTTGACCGCCGTGAGACCGGGGCCGACGTCCTTCTCCGAGCCGCCGTTCGCCTTGGACGCCCCGACCAGCAGCCCCACTCCATAGGTGTTGGTGATCGAGGGCAGGACCACCTTGTCCTTCAGCTTGGGGTTGGCCAGATCCTCCCAGGTGGTGGGCTTGGGGATGCCATGATCCTCGAACCACTCGGGGTTGTAGGCGATGCCCGTGGCCGTCAGCCCGAATCCCACCCCCGAGTCGTTCTCCATCCTGGCGATCTTCACCACGTTGTCCACCGGCACCACCTTGGTGTCGATCGACGCGAGCAGCCCGGCCTCCAGCGCCTGCGCCTGGGGACCGTCGTCCACCAGCGCCACGTCGATCTGCGGGTTGGCGCGCTGGGCCTTGAGCTTGGCGACGGTGTCGGTGGAGGAGCCGGGGATGTAGGTGACCTTGCAGCCGCAGCTCTTCTCGAACGCGGGCAGGACCGAGTCGCGGAACGCCGTCTCGAACGAGCCGCCGTAGCCGGCCACCACCAGGGCGCCTCCCTTGCCGCCACCGGCGGAGGGCTTGGGGGCGCCGCAGCCGGTGACGGCGACGGTGAGCGCGAGGGCACTGGTCACGGCACCCAGGGTGGGCAGGGCTGATCGGGGGGATGGCATGGCTACCTCCTGCGAGGAGAGATGGAAGTGCCGTTCCCGCGACCGGAGGAGGCGGGAGGGAAGGGGGGAACGAGGGATGACCGGCGGAGAGGAAGCGGGGAAACGGTTCGGCGGGGAGGCGAACAGGGGTCAGCGGAGCGGGCCTTGGAGCGAGGTCTCCACGTAGAAGCGGGAGGTGTCGGTCGGCAGGATGATTTCGAGGTGTTCGACCACCTCGTCGTTCTCCGCCCAGGTGACGCGCAGCCAGCGGAAGACCGCGGTACCCGGCTTCAGGCCGAAGAGCCCGGCGTGCTCCTCGTCCAGGGCGTACGGCTCCACATAAAGCCGCGAGCGTCGCAGTGGCACGCCGCGGTCGCGGAGGTACATATGGCTCGTGATGGTGACCAGATCCTGGTCGAGCAGGTCGGGGGCGAATCGGAAGGGCAGCACGGCGAGCTCCGTGCTGGTCACGCGGCTGCCGTCGGGGCTCAGCTTGTGGCGATCGAGCTGCACGACGGCGTCGTTGTCGTCCAGGCCGGGCAGCCGCAGCGCCGCGCCGCCCGCGGGCAGGACCTCGGCGCTGATCACCCGGTGGTCGCCGTGGGTCTCGGGCCCACTGGTCAGCACGCCCGCGGAGCGGAGCAGATTCTCCTCATCGGTGGTCTGTGCGACGAACGTGCCATGCCTGCGGTACCGGACGACCAGCCCGGCGTCCACGAGCTCGCGCAGCGCGCGCTGCACGGTGATCCGCGAGACACCGAACCGTTCTCCGAGCTCGGCCTCGGTGGGCACCCGGGTCCCGGGCTGCCACCGGCCGTCCCGGATGTTGCCCTCCAGCTCCCGGCGGATCTGCTCGTACAGCGGGAGGTCACGTTCGGCCATGCCAAGAGAGTGATCTCCCTCAATTGATATGTCAATACGTTGGATGGATATGACGTGATGCCGCACCGGACGGGACACCACTGACGTCTTTCGGTGGAGGGCGCGGCTCGCACCGATGACCGGGCAGCCGAACGTCGTCGCACACACCCCTGCCGTGCCCCTTACCGCTGGGTAATTACCTCTTACTGAGAGGTAAAGTGGAGACATGGCCACAGAGGAGTTCCCCGACTCGTTCGCCGACGTACTGGGCGGCGTCCAGCGGCTGATCCGGCGGCGGCTGCGGGCCGGGATGACGGAGCCGCGGCTGCGCGGCGCCCAGGTGGAGCTGTTGCGGTTGGTCATGGCCCATCCCGGGATCCGGGTGTCGGCCGCGGCCAGGGAGCTCTACCTCGCGGGCAACTCGGTCTCCACCCTGGTCAACCAGCTGGTGAAGGCGGGCTACCTGCACCGCGAGACCGATCCCGAGGACCGGCGCTCCGCCCGGCTGACGGCCACCCCCGCCGCCGAGGCCCGGCTGCGGGAGTGGCAGGCACGGCGCGGCGCGCTGGTCCGCGAGCAGGTGACGAAGCTGTCCGAGAGTGACCGGGCGGCGCTGGCCGCCGCCGTTCCGGCGCTGCGCAAGCTGGCCGAGAACCTTCATGAGGAGGTGGAAGGGATATGTCCTCCGTCCCGGAGAGCACCGCTCCCGTCGCGCTCGCCTGTGACGGCCTGCGATACGCGTTCGGGGAGACCAAGGCGGTCGACGACCTGGAGCTGACGGTCCGGGCGGGCGAGGTCTTCGGCCTGCTCGGCCCCAACGGAGCGGGCAAGACCACCGCGATCCGCTGCATCACCACACTGCTGCCGGTCCCCGTCGGCATGGTGCGGGTGTTCGGGCACGACGCGGCGAAGGAGCGGATGGCGGTCCGCCGGCTGCTGGGCTACGTACCGCAGCAGCTGTCCGCCGACGCCGGGCTCACCGGCCGGGAGAACGTGGAGCTGTTCGCCCGCGTCTTCGACGTCACCCGGCGGGAGCGGGCCGACCGCGTGGCGCGGGTGCTGGAGGCGGTCGACCTCACCGCGGCGGCCGACCGGCTCGCCAAGACGTACTCCGGCGGCATGATCCGCCGTCTCGAACTGGCCCAGGCGCTGGTCAGCGCGCCCCGGCTGCTGATGCTGGACGAGCCGACGATCGGCCTGGACCCGATCGCCCGGACCAGCGTGTGGGAGCACATCAACGCGGTGCGGGCGGCCACCGGGATGACCGTGCTGGTCACCACGCACTACATGGACGAGGCCGACCAGTACTGCGACCGGGTCGCGCTGATGCACCGCGGCCGGATCCACGCCCTCGGAACGCCCCATGAACTCCGCTCCGAGCTGGCCGACCGCCGCCGGGCGGAGGGCGAGGCCGATCCGAAGCCGACCCTGGAGGACGTCTTCCGCGATGTCGCCGGCAGCGGCCTCGACGAGCAGGGAGGAGATTTCCGTGATGTCCGAAGCACCCGTCGCACCGCGTTCCGGGTCGGCTGACGCCGCCGGGCTCGCACGGAACGGCCGCCCCGATCCGCTGCTGACCCCGCCGCGTGCCCGCACCGGCTGGCGGATGCTGCCCGCGCGGGTCGTCGCGATGTGCGTGGTCGAACTGCAGAAGCTGCGGCACGACCGCACCGAGCTGTACGCCCGGGCCGTCCAGCCCGCCCTGTGGCTGCTGATCTTCGGCGAGACCTTCACCCGGCTCAAGGCCATACCGACCGGTGGCACCCCGTACATCGACTATCTCGCGCCCGGCATCATCGCCCAGTCCGCGATGTTCATCGCCATCTTCTACGGGATCCAGATCATCTGGGAGCGGGACGCCGGAATCCTCACCAAACTGCTGGTCACCCCGACCCCACGAGCCGCCCTGATCACCGGCAAGGCATTCGCTTCCGGGGTGAAGGCGCTGATCCAAGCGGTCGTGGTGATCGCCATCGCGGCGGTGCTCGGGGTGGCGCTGACCTGGAACCCGCTGCGGCTCCTCGGGGTGGCCGTCGCGGTGATCCTGGGCTCGGCCTTCTTCTCCTGCCTGTCCATGACCATCGCGGGGATCGTGCTGACCCGCGACCGGCTGATGGGCATCGGGCAGGCCATCACCATGCCGCTGTTCTTCGGCTCCAACGCGCTGTATCCGGTGGCCCTCATGCCCGGCTGGCTGCAGGCCGTCAGCAAGGCCAATCCACTGAGCTACCAGGTCGACGCGTTGCGCGGACTGCTGCTGGGCACCCCGCACCACCTCGCACTCGACTACGCCGTCCTGGTGCTGGCCGCGGCGGCCGGTATCGCTGCGGCCTCCTCGCTGCTGGGACGGCTGGCCCGCTGACCCGCTCGGTGTGCGCGGTGCCGACGGAATTCGTCCACGCGCTCGCGGTCCTCTGCCGGGACAACCCCACCAACCGCATGCGGGGCTGGCAGAGCTGCACCCTCCCGCACCCGGACGGGAAGCCGCCCTACCCCGTCGTGGTGAACGTCGACGGCACCGAGGTCACCCTCGGCAGCGCCGAGATCAGACTCCTGTCCCGCGACGGCCGTTGGCTCATCGCCCCCAACCTCGTCCTCCACTACGTGGCCGCCCACGGCTACCTCCCGCCACAGGAGTTCATCGAGGCGGTGATGGCGAGGCGGGCCATCCCGGAACCGCCCTCGGGGATGCCGCGGTTCTAGGTGCCGATCGCCTGCGGGTAGCTGAAGAAGTTGGTCGGGTCGTACGTACGGTTCACCCGGACCAGCCGGTCGTAGTTCGCGCCGTAGTACGCCCGCCGCCAGTCCTTCAGGGTCGGATCCGGGAAGTTCTGGTAGGAGTGTGGAGGAGGCGTATCGCCGAAAATGGCGTGGTAGAACTCGGGGAGCCACTGAAGATTCGCCGTGGCGACGCGAGGCGGGTCGTAGTCCGCCCATGAGGTCTCGGCGGCGAGGATGAACACGGCGTTGCGGTGGACGAACGCTGTCGCGTCCGGCGGCACTTGGTTGATCTCGCCACCGAGAGCGAACATGGCGAACCCGGCTCCGTCCTCATTGTCGCTGCCGGGCCATTCCAGCAGCTGCTCGGCGGCAGCGGCGACCTGCTCATCGGTCAGGAGCGTCCGGGAGGTCAGCACCGCCGACTTGGCGGCGAACTGTTGCACCGGCGTGGTGGCGCTCAGCAGCACGCTCGCCTCACCCGGAGTGACCTCGCGGACCGACGCGTTGTTGCCGGCCCGCTCCTCGGCCGTGCCGATGGCGAGCAGCGGAGCCAGGATGTCGCGCAACTCCTCCAGGTCGCCGTAGTACTGGCCGATGGCATTGACGCCCGCGTTGGCGCGGATCTCGTCCCTGGTGAGCCCATGAGTCCCCATGCCGGCGCGGAGATGGAACCGCTTGTTGTCCAGGGTGTCCACGGCGATCCGTTGCGCGGCGGCCATCACCGGCAGTGCCGAGTCCAGGCTCCAGCCCAGCCGGTAGAAGCCCACGTTGCCCTGGAACTGCTCGTACTGGAACGTAAAGGAGGTGTTGACACCGAAGTTGTTTCCCGCGCCGCCGCGGCAGCCCCAGTACAGGTCGGAGTGCGCGTTCTGACTGGCCTCCACCACGTCGCCGTCGGCCAGCACCACGGTCGTCGAGACCAGCCGGTCGCAGGTGAGGCCGAACATCTTGTCGCTGAAGCCGATCCCGCCGCCGAGTACGAGCCCGGCCACCCCGACCGTGGGGCAGCGGCCGGTCGGCACGAACATGCCTCGGTCCTCCAGTATCGGGTGCAGATCGGCGTTGGTGACCCCGGCCCCGACGGTGACGGTCCCCGCATCGTGGACGACCTTGATCCGCCCGTATGTCCGGGTCCGGGAGCGGGGACCCGGCACCGGGGTGGACTCGATGCGCTTCATACGGGCCATGTTGAGCAGCAGACCGGTGGTGGCGGAGTACCCGGCGTAGTTGTGGCCCAGCCCGGAGCGGGGCACGGCGGGCAGCCCCACCGTCCGGGCCCAGCGGACCGCCGTACGGACGTCCCTGGTGGTGCCGCACGCCACGATTCCCGCCGACCGGATCCCGGCGTACCGGTGGTTGAACGGAAGCGCCAGCGGCGGGTAGCCGGAATCCCCCGGCCGGTAGAGGGTGGAGCGCGGCGACAGCGCCTGGGCCAGCAGCTCCCAGTCCCGCCGGCTGACCCGCTCCGCCACGTCGGGCGGTGGCGTGGCAGCGGCGGGCGGTGACTGCGAAGCCATCACCTCCGTGCCCAGAACACCGACCGTGCCTGCCCGCAGTACGTTCCGTCTGTTGATCAAGGTGGCTGCCCTCACAAGACGCGCTCCGGAGACCCGATCGCCTCCGCCCGCGCCAAGTCAACCGGTGTATGGCCGGCACGGCCGCAAAACGACTTCCGCGCACGGGCCCGCAACCCGAAAGGATGCCGGCCTACCGCTGAATGCCCCGGCCGGTACGAAAAGCAGAGCTCAGCCGCTCGGGGGCGGTGCGCTCCCGGCCATCGATCCAGCACCGCCTCAGTCGGACCGCTCGCCGCACGATCAGGGGCTCCACCAGACCCAGGACATCTCGGCCTTGCGCCGGCACGCGCGGGCTCTGTCCGGCTGCCCCAGTTGCTCCAATGCCTGGCCCAGCACACTCAGGATCGACCCGCGGCGCCACTTGTTGCCGATGGAGCCGAGCGCCAGTGCCTGCTCGGCATGGGTGGCCGCCTCGGCCGGGTGGTTCGCTGCGAGGTACACCTCGGCGAGCCGGGCGTGGGTGGAACCCTCCCAGAGCGGTTGCCGGTTGTCGCGGAAGGTGCTGAGCGCCTCCAGCAGTTCGCTCAGTGCCGCGGCATGCCGTCCTGCCCGGTGCAGAGCGATTCCCAGGGCGAGTTGGCCATTGGCGATGCGCCAGGTGCTGCCCAGGCTCCGCCGGAGGTCGACTCCCCGCGTGGCGAGGTCGACGGCGCTGTCGGCCCGGCCCGTGGCGGCGTGTACACGGGAGAGATTGGACAACACACTGGCCACGCAGGCGAGGTTGTCGTCGGCCCGGAAGCCGCGCAGCGCCTCGCGGAGGTGTGTTTCCGCGTCGTCGTAGCGCTGCTGGTAGATCGCTACGACGCCACGTACGTTCAGAGCGTGGCAGGCGGTGGTCGGATCTCCCGCGGCAGTCGCGAGCAGGCCCGCGCGGCGGGCTTCGTCGTCGGCCTGCTGCTGGCCCCTGGCGACGGGGAACATCCCCGCCAGCGCCAGGCGGGCCCGGCCCTCCGCGGCCGTGTCCCCGGCGATGTGGGCGGCGTTGCCCACCGAACGGGCCGCCGCCTCGTACTGGAGGTAGTGCGTACCGGACTCGACCAGGTCCCGGGTGACCAGGAGGAGGTCCGCCGCGCGGCGTACGGCGCCTCTCTCCAGGGACTTGGCGCCTTGCTGGGCGCAGGTGAGGAGGCAGTCCGCTTCGCTGAGGAGCCAGTCCAGCGCGGTGCGGGCGCCCCCGAAGTCCTGCCCGGGGTGGTCGGTGGACATCAGGTGGCCGACGAGCCGGTCTCCCGGTCGCCCCATGGCGTACACGCGTGCGGCCGAGGCCACGTAGAAGTCCCGCATGCGCGACATCGCGGCCGCTCGGCCTGCCGGCGGCTCATCCCGCTCGGCGCGGTCGCGCGCGTAGATGCGAACGAGGTCGTGGTAGCGGTAGCGGCCGGGCTCGGGCGAATGCAGCAGGCTGGTATCGACGAGTGACTCGAGTAATCGCTCGGCCTCCTGCGTGGTGACGCCGAGGACGGCCGTGGCCGCGGCCAGGGAGATGTCCGGCCCATAGGTGAGCGCGAGCAGCCGGAAGGCCCGTGCCTGCGAGGGTCCCAACTGCGCGTATCCGAACTCGAAGCTCGTCTTGACGGCCAGATCCCCGGCTCGCAGCTCGTGCAGGCGGCGGTGGGCGTCGGCCAGGCGGTCGGTCAGGTTGCGCACGGTCCAGGCCGGGCGGGTCGTCAGCCGGGCGGCGGCGATCCTGATGGCCAGGGGCAGATAGCCACAGGCGGCGACGGCCCTGCGGCAGGCGTGGGGCTCGGCCGCGGCCCGCTCGTGGCCGATGATGCGGGTGAACAGGGCCAGCGCCTCGGGCTGGTCCATGGTGCTGAGGTCGACCACACGGGCGCCGTCGAGCCCGGTCATGGGGGTGCGGCTGGTGATCAGCGCGGCGCAGCTCGGAGAGCCGGGCAGCAGCGGGCGGACCTGTGCCGTGTCGTGGGCGTTGTCCAGCAGGACCAGCACCCGGCGGTCGGCCAGGACCGAGCGGTACAGCGCCGCTCGCTCGGGCAGCCCCTCCGGGATCTCCGCGGGCGGGGTGCCCAGCGCACGGAGGAATGTGCCCAGTACGGCCGCGGGGTCGGCGGGCTGGGCGTGGTGGCCGATGAGATCGACGAACAACTGCCCGTCGGGGAAACGCTCCCGGACCGCCTGCGCGACGCACACGGCCAGGGCCGTCTTGCCCACTCCGCCGAGTCCCTGCACCACGGAGATCGCCATCACCGTCCCCTGGGCGAGCAGCAGGCGCTTCCGCAAGGTGTCCATGACGGCGGCGCGTCCGGTGAAGTCCGCGAGCTTCGCCGGGAGTTGCGCCGGACGTGGCGCGGGTGTGGCCGTGGGCACGGCTTTGGCCTCGGCCGGGAGCCTTCGTGGCCCGGCGAGCGTGGGGTCGGCGCGCAGGATGCGCTGATGGAGCCGGGCGAGTTCCGTGCTGGGCGCCACGCCCAGTTCCTCGGCCAGGAGGCGGCGGGTGTCGGTGTACACACCCAGCGCCTCCGCCTGTCGGCCGCCGCGGTAGAGCGCCGTCATCAGCAGCGTGCGCAGCCGCTCCCGCAGCGGGTGCTCCGCGGTCAGCGCGGTCAGCTCCGACACCGCATCGGTGTGCGGGCCCAGTTCCAGGTCGAGTTCGAGGCGCGCCTCCAGCAGGGACAGGCGCCACTGCTCCAGACGGGCGCGCTGGGCCTCGGCGTACGGGCCGGGCACTCCGGCCAGCGGTTGCCCCTCCCACAGCTCCACCGCCATGTGCAGCAGCTTCCGCGCGCCGGTCAACTCCCCTTCCGCCCTGGCACGCTTCGCTCGTGCCTCGTAGTCCTCGCACAGCTCGAGGTCCAGTGCCCCGGGCCGTATCCGCAGTACGTACCCTCCCGCCTCCGACACCAGTACGCCGGGCCCCAGCGCTCGGCGAATACGGAAGGCGTGGGTGCGTAAGCTGGCGATCGCCTGAGGTGGCGGGGTGTCTCCCCACACTCCGTCGACCAGCTCGCTCGCGGTGGCGGTGCGTCCCCGCAGCAGGAGCACACACAGCACGGCGCGCTCCAGCGGCCTGAGGGCCGGAAGCGCCTGCTCGCCACGCCGGATGCGAACGGGCCCCAGTACGGCGAACCGCAAGTCTGAGCCCGCGCCACCGGATGCCGAGGGACCGCGGTGCTGCTGGGGGAGGGGGAAACCGAGGCGTTCCAGCGTCGCGCCGAACATGTCCTCCAGCACGCGTTGGCTGGACAGCCCCGGATATGGCGGATCAGGCTCACGCCATCGGTGGAATTGCCGGGCCGTCACCTGCTCCGGCTCTCCCAGACGGGCGGCGACATTGGCGTAGACCGCGAGAAACACCGCGGGGTGACTCCACTGACGCTCTTCGCACAGTCGCCCGAATACGGTGTGCCCCAATGCCGCCACGTCCCGGTGCCGCCGATTTCGTTCTGCCAGACGCTCGAAAACACCGTAGCCCCAGGCTGTACCACGCGCAGCACACAACCAAGCGAAAGTCTGACGCGAAACTCCCGCCGCCCGGGGAATTACGCAATCCGCTTGAACGCCTCTTCGATCGACCGGTGGTTCCGTGCATTTTTCTGCCTAGACTTCCGCCGTGAACGACACCACTTACACCATACGGATCAGACCGGGCAATCCGGCCGACGCACCGGCGGTGCTGGACATGCTCGACGCCGCGGTGGTCTGGATGAACGATCGCGGCAACACGGAGCAGTGGGGCACGATGCCGTACTCGCGGCGGCCCGGCGGGGTGGCGCGGGTCGAGCGGTATCTGACCGAGAACGCTCCGTACATCGCGGAGCTGGACGGGGCACCCGTCGGAGCCCTGGTGCTGGACTCCGGGCCCAGCCCGCAGATGCCGATCTCCCCGGCCGACGAACCCGAACGATACGTGCGGCTGCTGGTCTCCGACCGACGGCACGCCGGCCGGGGCATCGGGGCGGCGCTGCTGGCCCATGCCGCGGAGGAGACCCGGCGCGCCGGGGTGGAACTGCTGCGGGTCGATTGCTGGGCGGGTGGCGGGGGCGAACTGGTCGCGTTCTACGAGCGCAACGGTTTCACGCCCACCGAGCGCTTCCTGTCCGGGGCGTGGCCGGGGCAGGTGTTGGCGCGGCGGGTCGACTGACGTGTGCGGGGCGCCGCCCCGTACGGCCGGCGCCCCGGGCCCCGTTACGCGTCGTCGGTTTCGGCGGCCGGGCGGGGGCCGCCGAAGCCGTGGGCGGAGAGGTCGAACCAGTTGCCCTCCGGGTCGATGGCCCGGTACTCGGCGAACGGGCGGTTGGTGAAGCGCTCGGCGGGTTCATCGGCGCCCGAGGCGACCAAAGCGGCGGATATCTCGGAGGTGTCGGCGACGTGGAAACCGAAGTGGTTCATGCCGGGCGGGGTGTCGCCGTCGAGTTGATGCTTGATGAGAGCGAGGGTGAGATACCCGTCGGAGAGGAAACAGCTGCCATCGGGGTCCCGGTGGAAGAGCTCCATGTCGAAGATTCCGCTGTAGAACTCGGCCAGCTTCTCGGGGTCACGGGCGACAATGGCCAGGTGCCGCAGTTTGGGCCTGTCCGGGGTGGACGCGTCAGACATGGGCAATTCCTCCAGTGGTCGTAAACCGGCGGGGTGGCCGGTCGGGGTGGGAATCATGGTGTGGAATGCGGTGATCCGTCAGGCGCCCGGTCGCCATCGGCGCTCAAGCGTCACCGGCGCCCAGGCGTCATCGGCTCCCGCGCGGAAGAGCTCACAGCCCTTGGACCCGCTCGTCGTCAGTCGCGGTCATCGGCCTCACACCCCGACCACGGCCCTGGTCCGTATCCGCAGGGGGAGTTCGGCGCACGGAAGGTGAGGGCTCTCGGGCGGGGGCGGCGCCCAGGCGGCGAGGGCGTGGTACATGACGTCGCCGCGACGTTCCAGGTAGCAGATGAGGTTGACGGGCCAGCCGGTGTTGCCGAAGACGTGCTGATCCATCGGGGTCGGGCGCTCACTGAGGATGAGCTGCCGCTCCTCCGGCGGGCCGATGCGATGCCAGTCGGGGTGCATATGCACGGACCCCAGGATCTCCAGACCGTCGGCTTCGGCCTCGCGCGAGGCTCTGAGCAGGTCGTGGGAGTCGATCCACCAGCCGCGCGTCTCGTTCTCGTACGCCGGGCCGAAGAGCGGCACGATCGACTCGGTGAACTCACGGCGCGCGGCCGGGTCGGTGGTACGGGCATTGCGGCCGAACGCGACGCGTTCGACGGTCAAGGTCGCCTGGTCCGCCGAACCCACGAGGAGAGCGAAGCACGGCAGCGGTGTTTCGGAGGTGATGCGCTGGTACTCACCGACGGCCACCTCGAGAAATTCATCGAGTGCCGGATTCTCTACCAGGACAACATTCACCTAAGTGCGACGCGCGCATGTCAAACCACCTATGGGGTGTGGATGTCGAACGCGGTGGGGGAGCGGAGCCGTCGTACTGTACCCCGGTATTCTTTTGGGCTCAAACGGCATCCATGGCTTCGGCCCTGGCCGGGACCCGCGCGCATGGGCCCCGTCCGGTCAGCGGGTGAAGCACTCCCGGGTGCTGTGGAGTCTCGGTTCGAAACAGACCCGCAGCTCGGTGAGGTCCGTGCCGTCGACCATGGGTGTGAAGACGTAGTCCTGTGCGTCGTAGGTGTCGGTGACCTCGGCCCGCTGCGGCCTGCCGCCATCGGCCGACACCTCGATGACGTTTCCGATGTGCGAGTGCCAGATCCGCGCCCATGCGGCGGAGCACGCCGCGCTGTATCTGAACTCCAGCCGGGCGCCGGTGGAGGTGCGGAGCGGCGAGCCGAGCGCGCGGACCCCTGAGGGCGTGCCGCAGCCCATCAGGCCCGGGTCCTTGCCGACACAGCCCTGAGCACGGCAACCGGGGGCCGGTGGCGCGGTGGACGCGGGTTCGTGCGCCGCGGAGTCGCTCGATCCCGTGTTCGCCAGGACTGCCACCCACACCGCTGCCACGGCGGCCCCGGCCACACACGCGGCGACGCCGACAGCGGCCCATCCGCGCAACCCGATGCGCCTGCCGTGTCGTTGGTCCGGCTCGGCCGGATGCGGCGACCGGCCATGGCCGCCCATGACATCGGGCTCCGGTCGCGCCGTAGCGTGTGCGGTCGCGGGGCGTGGCGTGCTGCCCGCCCGGCCGCTCCACTCGCCGTCCGCCAGCTCCCACAGCGCCAACAGGCGCCCGGGCGGCTCTCTCGCCATCGTGCACAGGGCTTCGACCGCTTGGCGCGGGGCGAGTTGCTTGCCGTTGAGATAGCGCTCCCAGGAGGACTTGCTGTACGTGGTGCGCTCGGCCAGCGCCGCCATGCTCAGGCCCGTACGCGCCCTGAGCTCGCGCAGCCCGGCGGCCAGGCGGGCGCAGGCGGATGCGGTGGCGGGCGGTGTGGTGTCCTTCATCCTCGGAGCACCTGCCAGGTGTGCGGGCCGACGATGCCATCGGGCGGCAGCCCGGATTTCTTCTGGAGTCGTTTGACGGCCCGTGTGGTGTGCTCCCCGTAGACGCCGTCGGCGCCACCGGGGTCGAAGCCCAGGTGGCGCAGGAGGCACTGGGCTTCCACGACGTCCCAACCCGGCTGGGAGAGGACGGCGGTGCGGGTGGTGCTGTAGCCCGCGTAGCTCCGTCCGTGCTCCCGCTTGACGGCGCAGGGGTAGGTCTTGCCCGGCCTGTAGGCGAAGGTCCCATGAGAGGGCCCGGCCGCCGCGCTGGGCTTCGTTTCGGCCGCGTCCTTCCCGCTGCCCCCTCCGTCGTTCCAGGGCGCCGCGATCAGCAGTCCGACGAGCAGGGTGCCGAGCGCCACGGCCGCGCAGACGCCGATCAGCACTCCGCGGCGTACGCCCCTTGGCCCCGGCGTGTCCGCCGACGCCGGCTGGTCCCCCGACGCCGGTACGTCCGACCCCGCTGCCTTCTCCCGCCACGCGGCCTCGGCCACCTCGTGGAGCACCAGCAGGCGTGTCGGCTCGACGCCGCCCACCCGGGCCAGGTCCTCCACCGCCTGCCGCGGCGGCAGCGCCTTCCCATTGAGGTAGCGCTCCCAGGAGGAGCGGCTGTAGCCGGTCTTGGACTCCAGCGACGGCAGTCCCAGCCCGCTACGGTCCTTCAACCGGCGCAACTGCACAACCAGTTGCCGGACCCGGTCATCGAGCGAATCCGGTAATGGCCTCCAACGCGACATGTTCCACCCCATACGCATTGAGTCCCGCGAGCCCGGATTATCCACCTCCCGTGAGCTCTGGGCCGGTGCTTTAAGCCCTCTTGGTTCTCCCTGCCCTGCCCCACCGCACGCCCTTCGGTCGGCGTGCGCCCCGGAGCCCGGCTCAGCGCGTCCCAGCGGTGCGTTCTCGCGGACGGCATCCGCGCAGGTCAGCGCGTGGGACGTCCCCCGAACTCCGCAATGTGCCGCGGGCCCTGGCGAGTAGCCGGGGTGGGGCGGCAGTCTCGGTACCGCACGGCGGGCGGCGCGGTCCACCCCGCGCCGCCCCACCACCCGCCACACCCCACCACGACGGCGGTCCGTCCTTCACGGGGGGAAGGACGGACCGCCGTCCGCGCATGAGTGAGAGAGGTGCCTGATCAGAGGAAGCTGACGCCCTGGGCGAGGGAGAGCTCGCTGGAGTAGTTGATGGTGTTGGTGGCCGGGCGCATATACGCCTTCCAGGCGTCGGAGCCGGACTCCCGGCCGCCGCCGGTGTCCTTCTCGCCGCCGAAGGCACCGCCGATCTCCGCTCCCGAGGTGCCGATGTTGACGTTGGCGATGCCGCAGTCGGAGCCGGCGGCGGACAGGAAGATCTCGGCTTCCCGCAGGTCGCGGGTGAAGATGCTGGACGACAGGCCCTGGGGGACGTCGTTGTGCAGGGCGATCGCCTCCTCCAGGGTGTCGTACGTGAGGACGTACAGGATCGGCGCGAAGGTCTCCTCCCGTACGACATCCGTCTGTGCGTCGACGCGCACGAGGACCGGCTCGACATAGGCGGCCGCGGGGGCGGCCTCGGCCAGGCGCCGGTTGCCGCCGGCCAGGATCTTGCCGCCCTGGGCCTGGACGCGGGTGAGGGCGCTGTTCATGGTGTCGAGGGCCGCGGGGGAGATGAGCGGGCCGACCAGCGTGGTGTCCTCGAACGGATTGCCGATGGGGAGCTTGCCGTAGGCGGCGGTCAGCCGCTCGACGAGGGTGTCGGCGATGTCGCGGTGGACGATGAGGCGGCGCAGCGTCGTACAGCGCTGGCCCGCGGTGCCGGCCGCGGCGAACACGATGCCCTGGATGGCGAGGTCGAGGTCGGCGGACGGGGCCACGATCGCCGCGTTGTTGCCGCCGAGTTCCAGCAGGCTGCGGCCGAAGCGGGCGGCGACGCGGGGGCCGACCTCGCGGCCCATGCGGGTGGAGCCGGTGGCGCTGACGAGGGCGACGCGCGGATCGTCGACGAGCTTCTCACCGACCGCGCGGTCGCCGAGCAGGAGACGGTGTACGTCGCGGGGCGCGCCGGCCTCCTCGGCGGCCCGGGCGAGCAGGTGGTCGCAGGCCAGGGAGATCAGCGGGGTGAGCTCCGAGGGCTTCCAGATGACGGTGTCGCCGCAGACGAGGGCGACGGCGGTGTTCCACGACCACACGGCGGCGGGGAAGTTGAAGGCGGAGATGACGCCGACCACGCCGAGCGGGTGCCAGGTCTCGGCCAGGCGGTGGCCGGGGCGTTCGGAGGCGATCGTGCGGCCGTACAACTGCCGGGACAGGCCGACCGCGAAGTCGCAGATGTCGATCATCTCCTGGATCTCGCCGAGCGCCTCGGAGCGGATCTTGCCCGCCTCGATGGTGACCAGGTCGGCCAGGTCGCTCTTGTGCTCGCGCAGCAACTCGCCGAGGCGGCGGACGAGTTCACCGCGGCGCGGCGCCGGCGTGGTGCGCCAGGTCAGGAAGGCCGTACGGGACGCCGCGATGGTGTCTTCGGTGTCGGCGTCGGTGGCGGCCGTCAGCCCGAAGAGGTTCTCGCCCGTGAGCGGTGTGCGGGCGGAGAAGTCGCCGCCCTCGGCCACGTCGGCGCCGACCTTGTCGAGGGCGGCACGGGCGCGGGCGCGCAGGTGGTCCGTGGTGGGCAGTGCGGTGCCGGTCATGGTGGTCCTCCGGGGGTGAGGGGTCAGCCGAGGGTGCCGGTGAGGCCCAGTTCACGGGCGACGTGTGCGAGGGAGTCGCTCTGCTGCTGCGCGTACAGGGCGAAGGGGTCCAGGACGTCGCGGCCGATGGCGCCGGAGAGCCAGTCCGCGTCGTAGGCGGTGCCCTGCTGGTCGCTGTGGCGGGTGCCCTCGCCGCTGAGGTTGGACTGGAAGATGCCGGCGGCGGAGCGGGGCAGGAAGTCCTCGTAGACGATGGGCTCGGCGCGCACCCAGCCCTGCCGCAGCAGCTCGCCGACGCCCGTGGGCGGCCCGCTGCCGCCGTGGGGCCGGTCGGGGTGGAGGTGGTAGGTGAAGTAGGCCAGCCCCTTGGCGGCGAGCTCCTGTTCGGTGCCGGGCAGGTGCCGCTCCCACACGGCGCGCGCGATCTCACCCCGGGACGCCGAGGGGTTCTGGGACGCCTGCTCGTCCACGTGGCCGAGGAGTTCGTCGTAGAGGGCGCGGCCCTCGCGGGTGAGGGCGATGCCGCGGGCCTCGACCTCACCGAAGCGGACCCGCAGGGCGCCGCTGATGACACTGCCGTCCGGGGTCCGCATCGCGCGGGGTTCGGCCAGGGCCCGGAAGGAGGTCTGCCGCAGCAGCACGTCGGGGCCCTTCCAGCCGGGCGGGCCCTGGATGGTGTCGATCATCTCGATACCGCGGTCGGTCATGCGCCGGTACAGCTCGTCGATGTCGAGGACGCGCGGGGTGAGGTGGTTGATGTGGGTGCTGCGCACACCGCCGATGTCCGCGGCCACGGCGGAGATCCGCTCCAGGGTCTCGTACCAGCTCTTGTCGACCGGCTCGGCGGACAGCTCGAATGCCCGCACGGCCAGGTGCAGGAACCGCTCGGCCTCCTCCCGCGGCAGCTCCCGCTCGGCCGTGGCACGGTCGGCCAGCGCGAGCAGCTCGGGGGGAAAGAGCTCGCGGTCCGCGAGGAAGGCTTCCAGCCGCGAGCGCAGCTCGGCGTCGAAGAAGCGGGGGTCGGCCGGGGTGAGCAGGGAGGTGAACACCCGGAAGGGATTGCGCGCCAGTTCCTCGCCGTCCACCGGCCGGAAGGCGGTGGAGACGACGGGGACGGCGCTGGCCGCGGCCTCCCGCAGGTCGTAGAAGCCCACCGGGTGCATGCCCAGGGCGCCGAAGATCCGCGCCACTTGACCCAGCTCCCGGGGCGTGCCGACACGGATGGCCCCGTGCCGCTCGGCGGTCACCCGGCTGATGGACCCGAGGCGTGTCGCATCGGCTCCCCGCGCGCGCAGGACGTCCTCGTTGACCTCGCGCGAGACGTCCACGAGCGTGGTGTAGGCGGGAACCTCCTGCCCGTACATCTCCGACAGCCGCGCCGCGAACGCGGCCCTCAGCTGCCACTGACTGAGCGTTGACATGGTTCGGCCTTTCGATCGGGGTTCACGGTTCACACCACGTGTGCTTCGGGGCGGGCCCCGGCGCCGCGGCGGAACCGGTCGGCGCTGAGCGGGGAGATGTCGGTGAACGGCTCCCGCTCCAGGTACAGATCGCGCACGACCTCGCCGACCGCGGGCGCCTGAAGGAAGCCGTGGCCGGAAAACCCGGCCGCGTACAGGAAGTTGGGCAGCTCGCCGGAGCGGCCGATCAGCGCGTTGTGGTCCGGTGTGACCTCGTACAGACCGGCCCATCCGCCGACGGTCTCCAGGCCGGCCAGTGCCGGGGCGCGGTGGCGGGCGACGGTGCGGAACAGCTCCAGCCACTCCGGTGTCCAGGTGGTGTCGAAGCCGTCCTCCTGGTCGGGGTCGGCCAGCCCGAGCAGCAGACCGTCGTCGCTGTTGTGGAAGTAGGCGGTCGAGGAGAAGTCGATGGTGAACGGAATGCGCGGGGCGGTCGGCGCGGTCGGCGCGGTGAACGCCAGTTGCCGCTTCACCGGCCGGACCGGGAGGTTGACACCGGCCATCTCCCCGATCCGTGCCGACCAGGCCCCCGCCGCGCAGATCACGGTGGAGCATGCGATGTGGCCGTGGCTGGTGCGCACACCGACGACCCGGTCCCCGGCCGTGTCGAGGCCGGACACCGCGGTGTGGGTGGCGATGGTGACGCCGGCCCGCGCCGCGGCCCGGGCGTACCCCTGGACGACCAGTCCGGGGCGGGCGTGTCCGTCGGCCGGGGAGTACGCGGCGGCCACGAGGCCGTCGGTGCTGAGGTAGGGACACAGGCGCTGGGCCTCGTCGGGGCTGATCATGCGGCTTGGCACGCCGAGGCTGTTCTGGAGCTGCACCCCGGCCTCGAAGTCACTCGCCTGCTGTGCGCTGTCGAGCAGGAAGAGGTAGCCGACGGTGTCGAGCCGGATGTCGGCGCCGGGCCGGTGGCGGAACTCCTGGTAGGCGCGCAGGCTGCGGCTGCCCAGCTCGATGTTGAGCGGATCGGAGAACTGGGCGCGTACGCCGCCGATCGGCTTGCCCGAACTGCCGCAGCCGAGGTCGCCGCGCTCGACGACGACGATGTTCGTCACCCCGGCCTCGGCGAGGTGAAACGCGGTGCTCGCACCCATCACTCCACCACCGATGATCACAACGTCGGTGGAGGCGGGAACGGTGCGGAAGGCGGAGGAGGACAACAGACCACTCCCTTCCAGAAGCCACTTCACCGGGCGAGGAGGGCCATGCCCAGGGGCGGCAGGGCTGTCAGGACAGAGCGATGCCGATCAGCTATCTCCGCGTCATCGTGCAGCACAGCAAACGTTGACGTCTACCAACGGTCCATGCTCTTGATCTTTTAGGACCCCTATAGGGACTGGACGAGTGCGCAGCCGCGCTCGCCGGCCCTGCACGCCGAGCGCATCCTCACCACGGAGGCCGAGGCCGTCGAAGCGCTGGAGCGCACCCGGCAGCAAGGGCCGCATCGGCCCGTGATCACTGTGTTACCTGTCAAGCGGGTAACGACGGCGGGGGCGGCAGGCTGGACTCGATCAAGGCGATTCCCGTTCTCCCTGGTGAGGCAAGGAGAGCCTTCCGCCAGGATCGGGCGTCGACAACCGGGACGTCACCCGGCAATATGGTCACGTGGATGAGTTCGTCTTTGTGAGCGGTCGCCTCTGCCTCGACCTGGCGGGCACGAAGCTGTGGCGACGCAGCCTCCGCACGGAGCTGCTGACCTCCCCGAGCGACGTGAGCCGCTGGATCCGCGAGGCGGAGCTGCTGGACGACCCCGGCCCCATGGACACTCGCGGGCTGGAGCGGGTCCGCCGTCTGCGGGAGGCGGTCTACGCACTGGTGCGTTCCTGGCCTCCTGGGGACCCCTCGGATGCCGAGTCCAGGGACGCCCTCGCCGAGGTGAACGACGCGGCCCGGCTGCCGCTCCCCAGGCATCAGCTCGACGTGTCGGGGCGGCTGACGCGGACGGGCGGCGTGGACGAGGTCCTCGGTGCGGTGGCCCGCGACGCCGTGGACCTGCTGAGCTCGGCCCAGCTCGCCAAGACCAAGGAGTGCGCGAACCCCGACTGCACGCGTCTCTTCGTGGATGTGTCGCGCTCCGGAGCCCGGCGGTGGTGCGGGATGGCGGAGTGCGGAAACAAGCACAAGGCCGCCAGCTACCGGAAGCGGAAGAAGCAGCAGGCCGTCATGGAAGCCTGAACCTGAAGCCTGCCGCCCTGAGACCGTCTGTTTCCGAACCACAAAAGGAGCAGCGATTCTGTTAGTGTGCTTCACAAGCAGAACCACTATTCTTTTTGTGGGGGTGTGCGGTGCCGCGGCTCACCGACGCGCGCAAGGAACTCCGGCGTGCCCAGATCGCCGAGGCCGCCGTGCGCTGCTTCGGCCGCAACGGCCTGGAGCGGACCTCGATCGCCGACATCACGGCCGAGTCCGGCCTCTCGGCCGGCTCGATCTATGCGCACTACCGCAACAAGGCCGACCTGGTCCAGGCGGCCGCCCGCGAGGTGCTCGCCAAGCGTGCCGAGGTCCTCGGCGAGTACGCCGCGAGCGACACTCCGCCCGGCCCCGACGAACTGCTCGCCCGCCTGGTCGCCGCGATCGACGCCGCCGAGGCCCGGGTCGGCGTGCAGACCTGGGGTGAGGCGACCACCGACCCGGCCATCCGCGACATCGTCCTCGACATGACGGACCGGATGCGGGCGATGCTGCACGACTGCGTCACGGCGTGGCTGGTCAAGGTCGAGCATCACGAGCCGGCCGGGGCCCGGGGCCGCGCCGCCCCGATCGCCCACCGGGTGATGGCGCTCTATCAGGCCGAACTGCTGTACAGCGCCTTGCGATCACCGACCGGGGAGACAGCGCCTTGACCTCCCCGAGGGCGACCAGGTCGTCGACCTCGACGACCAGCTCGTGATGATGACCGCGCTGCGCGACGAGGGCAAGGTCGGCGCGATCGGCCTGAGCAGCGTCACCCTCGACGCCGTCGAGTCCCGCTCCAACGAGGTCCCCATCGGCTGACCGGAACCAACGCGACCAGGGTCGCGACCACCGCCGGACGGCCTGACGGAACGCCAGGCCGGGCCGGGAAACCCCGCTCCACCAGGCTCTGAGGACGGATCATGAAAGC
The DNA here is from genome assembly GCF_055597465.1 of Streptomyces yongxingensis. NCBI lineage: Bacteria > Bacillati > Actinomycetota > Actinomycetes > Kitasatosporales > Streptomycetaceae > Streptomyces > Streptomyces yongxingensis. The sequence continues at coordinate 903,194 of NZ_CM145717.1, read as the reverse complement.
CATCATCTACCGCGACACCGGCGACGCCGACGTTCTTCAGTTCGTCGACCGTGACCTGCCCGCGCCCGGCCCCGGCGAGGTGCGCGTCCGGATCGTCGTGTCCGGGATCAACCCGACCGACTGGAAGGCCCGCTCCGGCGCGACCGGCCCCAAGCACTTCCCCGAGGTCACCCCGCACCACGATGGCGCCGGCACGATCGACGCCGTCGGTGAGGGGGTCGACCGGAGCCGGGTCGGTCAGCGGGTCTGGCTGTTCCTGGCCGCCGCCGGGCGGCCCACCGGTACCGCCGCCGAGTTCACCGTCGTGCCCGCCGAGCGGGCGGTGCCGCTGCCCGACGAGGCCGGTTTCGACGCCGGGGCCTCACTCGGCGTCCCCGCGCTCACCGCGCACCGCGCGCTCACCGTCGCCGAGGACGGACCGCGCCGGCTGCGGCCCGGGGCGCTCGACGGCAAGGTGGTGCTCGCCGCGGGCGGGGCCGGGGCGGTCGGGCATGCGGTGATCCAGCTCGCCCGATGGGCCGGCGCCACCGTGATCAGCACGATCAGCCGCCCGGAGAAGGCCCGGCTGGCCACCGCCGCCGGGGCCCACCACGTGATCAACTATCGCGAGGGCGACCCGGCCGCCGAAATCCGCGAGATCGCCCCGGACGGCGTCGACATCGTCGCCGAGGTGGCGCTGGGCGCGAACCTCGCACTGGACATGGCCGTGCTGAGGACGCGCGGCACGATCTCGACCTACGGCAACGACGGTGGCAAGCCGGTCGAACTGGACGTGAGGCGGAACATGATGCTGAACACACGCTTCCAGTTCGTGGTGCTCTACACGGTCGGTTCAGAGGCGCTCGCCGCGGCCGTCGAGGACGTCGCCGCCGCGGTGCGCGGCGGCGCGCTGCCGGTCGGCGAGGAGCACGGCCTGCCGCTGGTCCGCTTTCCGCTCGATCGCACCGCCGACGCGCACCGAGCGGTGGAGAGCGGCGCGGTCGGCAAGGTCCTGGTGGACGTCACGTCGTGATGTCCGGTCGGCCGCCGCGCGAAGGTCCGGGCAGAACGGCATGGCTCGAGTTCACCATCGCTCACCGGGCCTTCGGGGGGCAGAGGCTGGTGAACAGGGCGTCGAGTGGCGCGGGTACGCGGTCGTTGTCGAGGGCCTCGACGAGGACGCGGCCGTAGTGGATCTTGCGCCCCTTCTTCGTGCCGAGGAAGCGCCGCAACTGCTGCTGTGAGGTGCGGCCCTGCTGTACGGGCTGGCGCAGGAAGGTCTGCAGGGCGCGCAGGTCACCCTCCGCCCGGACGAGCTCCACCACCCGTGTCACGCCCAGCGCGCGGATGAGCTCGTCCTCCAGATCCGCCGCGCAGACGAAGAACTCCTGCCGCGCCGCGCCGGCCCGCTCCAGACCGCGGGTGTAGAAGCGACGCTCCGCCTCGTCGCACAGTCCGGTGAGGCGGAGGCCCAGGCCGGGTGGCCCGAGGAGGTGGGCGAAGCGTGCGACGCTCATGGCACCGCCCATCGGCAGGACGCAGACTCCTTCGGCCGCCAGGTCCCGGCCGCGGCGCGCGGCCAGCGCGCCGACCGCCGCGGCGTCGCTCGGCCCTTCGAGCAGGACGACCGCACGGACGGGCAGCCGCGCGGCCAGCTCGCGCGCGGGGCCGCCGGGGCCACCGGCCGCCCACGCGGTGACCGCCTCCCGGAACGCCCCCAGATCAGCCATGAGGCGAGTCTCCGTCCCTTCCGGCCGCCACGCCAGGGAATTTCACCCTCCCAGCGTCAGCTCAGTGGCTCCGCCCCCGTTCCCAGCGTCAGCTCATCGGCTCCGCTCAGGCCGCAGCGCCCGGACGAGTCCCGCCAGGATGTCCTCGAGGACGGCATGGGACGTGGCGAAGTTCAGCCGCAGAAAGCCGTCGGCGTCCGGGCCGAAGGGACTACCACCGTCGAGCAGGACATCGCCCTCCCTCAGCACCCTCTCCACGGGTGGCTCGCCGAGCCCCAGCGGCCGTGCGTCGAACCAGGCCAGATAGGTGGCCTCCGGCAGGTGATGACGCAGCCGCGGGAGTTCGGCGCCCACCACCTGATGGACCCGTCGGCGGTTGCGGTCCAGCACGGTGAGCAGGTCGCGCTGCCAGGCGTCGCCCTCTCGCCACGCGGCCTCGGTGGCGATGACGCCGAGCGGCGATACGGCGCCGTACAGGTCGGGCGGTTGCGCGTCGCGCAGTGCGAGCAGCCGGTCCGGGCCGTAGTGGGTGACCGCGCAGCGAATGGCCGCGAGGTTGAACGCCTTGGTGGCGGAGGTGAGCGTGACGGTGCGGCGGGCGGCGTCCGGGGACAGGCTCGCGAACGGTATGTGACGATGCGGCTCATGGGCCAGCTCGGCGTGGATCTCGTCGCTGATGATCAGCAGATCGTGCCGACGGGCGATGGCGGCGATCTCCTCCAGCTCCGCACGGGTCAGCACGCGGCCCGTCGGGTTGTGCGGGTTGACCAGCACCAGCGCCTTGCAGCCCGACTCTGCCACCGCGGTGTCGAGCGCGGCCGGATCCATGCACCAGCCGTCGGCGGAGTCTCGCATCGGGATGGGCACGGCTCGTCGGTTCATCGTCGCCAACGTGGCGAGGAACGGAGGGTAGTTGGGCGTCTGTACGGCCACCGCGTCACCCGCGCTCGTCGCGAGGTGCAGGACGAGTTGCAGGCACTGGATCAGATCGGTCTGCTCACGCACGCGGTCCGCGGGCGCCGCCCATGCGTAGCGGTCCATCATCCGCCGTGCGAAGGCGCGCCGGAGCGGACTGCCCTCCGGCCAGTCCGGATAGCCGAGATCGCGGCGGTCGACGGCCTCCCGCAGTGCGGCGACTACCACCGGAGGGGTGGGGAAGTCCATGTCCGCCACCCATGCGGGGAGAACCCGCGGTCCCGGACGGTGCCATTTGACGCTGCGGCGGGCGCGCAGCCAGTCGAGGCCGAGGTCATCGAAGCCGGGCACCGGCTCGGGCGGGGTGACGCTCATGAGCGAACTCCCCGCATGAGCAGATCACGGGTGATCTGTATGTGGCCGTGGTGCTGGGCGAGTTCTTCGAGTACGTGGAGTTGGACGCCCCCCACGCTCAGCGGGCGGTCCGGCCCCTCGAACTCGGCGGGTGGTGTGGTGCGCGGGAGCGCCGTCGGCGTCACCGATTCGAGGTCGGTCGCCAGCCGCTCGAACAGTGCGTCGACCTTCCGCCGCAGCTCGTGTGCGCTTCCCGTGGCGGTGAACTCCGCGGCGCGGTCACGGTCGACCTCCCGTCCGGCGATGATGTGCCCGATCCAGTAGTCGGCGACCCCGACGCAGTGGTGCGCGATCGCGTGGACGGAGTTGGCGCCCGGCAGCGGCGGGCGGACGTTTCCCAGGTCATCACCCAGGTCTTCCAGCGCTGCGAGCATCCCGTCGAAGGCGCGGCGCAAGAAGTACAGGTATTCGTTCTGGTCTCGCAAGGTGGGGTCCTCATCGATGGGGGAGGCGAGGTGAGATCGGCGATCGTCACCGGCTTATACGGTGACGGAATCAGAATGATGTCACTGAGCTGGCCTGTCAACCTCCCGATATCCCCTTGCAGAGGGCATGACATCACCGCATTGACAGGTGACCCCGTGGGTGTGGCAGTCCACGCGGGCCTAGCGGTATTGTCTAGAAGTAGAATTTCGGTCGATTGATATGGGCGCGGGACGCGGCCCGGCCCTACTCGAGAAGATGGACGTCACCCCATGACCACCACGCCCTCCACCACTGCCGGAACGCTGGCCGATCCCGACACCCCGTTCGCGGTGGTCGACGCACACAAGGCGCTGCGGAACATCGACCGACTCGCCGCCAAGGCCGACCATCTCGGCGTCGCTCTGCGGCCGCACGTCAAGACGGCCAAGAGCCTCGACGTCGCCGCCCTCATGCACGGCGCCGCCCCGAACCCCATCACCGTCTCGACGCTCGCCGAAGCCGAGGCGTTCGCCGACGGCGGCTACACCGACATCACCTACGCCGTCGGCATCGACCCCCACAAACTCCCGCGTGTGCTCGCCCTGTTGGGCCGTGGTGTCACCCTCCGCGTCCTGCTGGACAGCCCCGAGCAGGCCACCTTCGTGGCGGAAGCCTCCCGCCGGGCGGGTATCAGCGTTCCCGCGCAGATCGAGATCGACTGCGACGGCCACCGCGGCGGCCTCAAGACCGACGACCCCGCACTCCTCGACATCGGTCGCACCCTGCACGACGCCGGATGCCTGGACGGTGTGCTGACCCACGCGGGCGAGTCCTACTTCGCCTACTCGGCGGAGGAGCGGCGGCTGGCGGCGGAGAACGAACGCGACACCGCCGTCGCCGCCGCCGAGCGGCTGCGCGCCGCCGGCCTGCCCGTCGCGACCGTCAGCGTCGGCTCGACGCCCACCGCGCACGCCGTCGAGGACCTCACCGGCGTCACCGAACTGCGCGCCGGCAATTACGTGTTCTTCGACCTGGTGATGGCCGGTCTCGGGGTGTGCCGGATCGACGACCTCGCGCTGTCGGTCGTCGTCACCGTCATCGGACACCGCCCCGAGTACGGCTGGATCGTCACCGACGGCGGCTGGATGGCGATGTCCCGCGACCGCGGTACGGCGGCCCAGCCCCAGGACCAGGGGTACGGCCTGGTCACCGACCTGGCGGGGCACCTGATCCCCGGCCTGGTCATGAGCGCGGCGAGCCAGGAGCACGGCACCATCACCGCCCGCGACGGCGCCACCCTGCCCGACCTGCCCATCGGCACCCGTCTGCGCGTCCTGCCCAACCACGCCTGCGCCACCGCGGCACAGCACCGTGGCTACCACGTCATCGACAGCGGCCGGACAGCGGCGGACGCACCCGCCGTCCAAGCCGTCTGGGACCGCGTCAGCGGCTGGTGACCGGCCACCACGGCCCTCAACGGCTTCGACACAGCCTCAACGCGGCGTCAACGGTCGAGCCTCTCGTCACGCAGCCGGTGCCGGTAGCGCAGCGGTGACTCTCCCACTTCCCGTTTGAACGCGGAGCTGAAGGCGCTCACGGATGTGTAACCGAGGGTGGATGCCAGCGACCCGATGGGATCGTCGCCGTCGCGCAGGGCGCGCTGCGCCAGCAGCATCCGCCAGCAGCATCCGCCAGCGGTTGAGGTAGGTGAGCGGCGGCATGCCCGCCACGGTCCGGGCCCGACGCCGATCGACGCCTTCGCGGTCCGGTACCTCGATTCCGGCCGCCCGCTCCACATCCTGGTCAACAACGCCGGTATGCCGCTCCCCGAACACCTGGTGCGCGACGCACGCGGCTACGAGCCGCGGTTCGCCACCAACCACCTGGGCCACTTCCAGCTCCCCCTGGGCCTGCTGCCCGCGCTGCGCGCCGCTCGCGGTGCCCGGGTCGTCAACGTGTCATCCGGTGGCCAGGCTCGGTCGGCGAGGAGCGGCAGAGGGCCATGGGACTGCTCGACGAGTCCGGCCGGCCCGTCGTCGACCCCGACCGCGGGATCAAGAGCCCGGCCCCCATCGCCTTCGGCGCCGACCAGGACCCTCCCGCCGACGTCGTGCCGTACGCCATCGACCCGCAGTCCGCCCGGCGGCTCTGGGAGATGAGCGAGGAACTGATTAAGGCATGAGCCCCGGTGGTCAGCCGTGTGGCGCGTCAGGTCACCAGGCCCTGGCGGTAGGCGTAGACGACCGCTTGCACACGGTCGCGGAGTCCGAGTTTGGTGAGGATGCGTGACACGAAGGTCTTGACGGTCTCCTGGCTGATCACCAGCGTCGCGGCGATCTCGCTGTTGGACAGGCCGTTCGCGATGAGGCGGAGCACCTCCAGTTCACGGGGGGTCAGCGGGATGTCGTGCGGCGCGCCCTCGGGGGGCCGGATCCGGGCGGCGTACCTGCCCACGAGCTGGCGCGTCACCTCGGGGTCCAGCAGGGCCGCGCCCGTGGCCACGGTCCGGATCCCGTGCAGCAGCTGGGACGGCGGTGCGTCCTTGAGCAGGAACCCGCTCGCCCCCGCGCGCAGCGCCTCGTAGACATAGGTGTCCAGGTTGAACGTGGTCACCACGAGCACCTTGACGGGACGCCGCACCTCCGCACCGGCCAGCAGGCGGGTGGCCTCGATGCCGTCGAGCACCGGCATGCGGACGTCCATCACCACGACGTCCGGGTGCAGCCGGCCGGCGAGGTCGACCGCGGTCTGGCCGTCTTCGCACTCACCCACCACCTCGAGGTCGGGCTGGGCGTCGATGATCGTCACCAGCCCGGTGCGGACCAGCACCTGGTCGTCGCAGACCAGGACCCGGATCGACTCGCTCACGACGGGCTCCCCGTGGGTATCCGCGCCCGGACCACGAAGCCACCGCCGGTCCGGGCGCCCGCGCTGAAGTCACCGCCCAGGACGTCGACCCGTTCGCGCAGACCGGCCAGCCCCCGCCCGCTCCCACCGGGCGAGGCGGGGGCCCGGGAACCGGAACCGTCCGTGCTGACCTCCACGGTGATCTCCCTTTCGCCGTGGTGGACTTGGACCGAGGTGCGGCTGCCGTGGGCGTACTTGAGGGCGTTGGTCAGGGCCTCCTGCACGACCCGGTAGGCCACCAGGTCGGCGCTGCCGGTCGACTCCGCCGGTGTGCCCTCCTCGGTGAACTCCACCGGCTGCCCGGACCGGCGGGTCTGCTCCACGAGCGTGAGAAGTCTGCCGACAGTCGGTGTCGTGGCCTCGGTGCCGTGGTCGGGGTTGATCAGGTCGAGCAGATGGCGCAGATCGGCGGTGGCACGTCTGCCGGTCTCGGTGACCGCGGTGAGGGCCTGGTCGAGGCGCTCGGGCGCGGCGGTCAGATAGCGTGCCGCCTCGGCCTGTACGACCATCGCCGTCACATGGTGGGTCACCACGTCGTGGAGCTCACGGGCGATGCGGGCGCGTTCTGCGGCGCGGGTGTCCTCGGCGACGCGGTGGCGGCGCTCCGCCTCCGCGACCCGGGTGGAGCGCAGCCACGACCCCATGCCCCAGGGGAGGGCCAGCGCCAGGTAGTACATCACGAACTCGCTCGGCGCCTCGGCGCCCGAACCGAGCCGGTGGAGCGCGACCGCCAGTGGCACGTACGCCACGGAGAACACGAGCGCGGTGGCGCGCCGGTGCCGCTCCAGATGGGATGCCACGCTCAGCAGCGCGATGGGCACCGCGGTGCCCGCGAACGAGTGGTAGCCACGGAGCTGATCGACGGCGAAGCCGAGCGACACCAGGGCGAGACAGACCACCGGCCACCGTCGCCGCACGGCGAGCGGCAGGCACTGGAGGGCGACTGCCACGATGGCCAGTGTGTCGAAGGGGCGGGCGGGCAGTCCGCCAAGCTGTGTCCCGTGGTTGTGGAACGCCGGGATGAGCGACCCGGCGAGCATCAGCAGCCCGAGCGGGAGATCCCGGACCGTGACATCGAACCGCTGCCACATCTCCGAAACCCGCCGAACACTGATCACCGGGCGAGTGTAGCGGTGGTGTCGGGCCGGATGGCGCACCGGAGACAAGCCCCGAGGGCCGGTCCGGCGCCGGCCCTTGGGAGGGCTCCGATGGGTCTCCCCGGCGGTGCGCTTCGGGAGCATGGTGGGGCTCGTGGATCAGGCTTCGGGGAAGAGGCGGCGATGGAAGAACGTCTCGCGGAAACCGTCCCCATGGTGCGTCGAGCTCCAGCGCAACGGCACCGCCGGACCGCTGTCCCGGTGCAACTCGCCGACGAGCGCGTAGTCGGGGTGTACGCCGTCGTCGCTGATCGTCGTGGTGAACTCGAAGGCGAAACGGTCGCCCGGTCCCACCGGCAGGCCCTCCTCCGACAGCGCCGCATAGACGGGGGTCCAGCTGCTCCACTCAAACAGCGAGTCGATTGGCTCGCCCCCCTCGGCCACCCATAGACGCATGCCCAGTGCGAGCCCGGAGAAGCGGCCAGGCCGGGTGAACGTCAGCTCGGCGCGGTCGACGCCCTCCGGCCGCAATGCGCCGTTGAACTCCAGCGGCTCCACCTCGACGGGGCCGGACAGATAAGACCGCTCCCGCACCCCCGGCACGTCCTGCAGCCCCGCGAGACAGACCCGAAGGTCGAAGGGGCGGCCCACCGCGGCGAATATCTCTTCCACGAAGCCGAAGGCGGCGGACGGGAAACCGGGCAGTTCGCCCCCCGCCGCACCGCACAGGTCCAGGGCCACGGCCGTGGTGGCGCTGCGGTGCGGGATGAACATCCCGCCGGGCTTCACCAGCCGCTTCCGCGCGTCCCACAGCACCGAGCCCGCGCCCTCGGAGCCGCCGAGCGTGCCGATGATCTCGGAGACGCACATATCGACGGGCTCGGGGAGCTCGATCTCGGTGGACAACCCCTCGATCACCGTGATCCGGTCGGCGAAACCCGCCTCCTCGATGGTCTTCCGGGCGATCCGCACGGACTTGGGGATGACCTCCACGGCCCACACATGCCGCGCTCCGGCGCGAGCGGCGGCCAGCGCCCACACCGCGTCCTTTCCCGTGCCGATGTCGAGCACGGTCCGGCCGGGGGCGTAGCGCCGGACGGCTTCGGCGTACCGGCCCGTTCGACGCTCATCCTTGATCATCATGTCGTACACGAAGTCGTCGTAGACCGGGTACTCACCGACCGAAGGGAACAGCCATATCGGTGGATTCGACTCGTCGACGCAGGCTCGCACCGGCACCTTATGACCAGGAGTGGCTAACTCTGCCACGTAGGAACGTCGCATCCTCAGTCCTTCGTCAGATCCGCGGGCGGACGCCGCGGCTGCTCCGAACGCTAGGGATGTGGCGGCCCGAGATCGTCACCCCATGGAGGGCACCTCGCGTAGCTCGCACGGGGGACAGATTTTTTCGGCGACGGCGCGTTGTGGGTGATGTTGGGCTTTGTGGCCTTCGCCATCACGCGCCGCACAGGCCGGGAACGCGCTCTGCCGCTGAAGGGCGCTAGGTTGTGACGAGCGTTGTCGCCACAGGGGAGTACGGTCGTGGCCAAGCGCAACAACTCGAAACACTCATCGCCGGCGCACTCGACCACCCGGCCTGACGGCTCGACCGGCGGTGCCGTACCGCACCGCGCCACGAAACCGAGAGAGCAACTCCCATGGCTGAACTCGCTCTTGAGGGCCGCTATCGCGGGTACCTCACCTGCCTGAACGAGCGGCGCTTCCACGACCTTCCGGAGTTCGTGCACGACCCCGTGGTGCACAACGACCGGACGCTCACCATCGCCGAGTTCCAGGACCTGCTGCGCCGCGACGCAACGGAGATCCCCGACCTGCGCTACGCGATCGAGCGGCTCGTGGTCCAGGGCGAGGAGGTGGCGTGCCGCATCCGGTTCGACTGCACCCCCGCGACGAGCTTCCGTAGCATACCGCCCACCGGCCGGTCGATCTCGTTCGTCGAGCATGTCTTCTACCGTTACCAGGACGGCAGGATCGCGGAGATCTGGTCGCTGATCGACATGGACGCGATCCGCGAACAGCTCTCCGACAGCCGCCCCGACGCATAGGCCCGGCCCCGGCCGCGTTCACCCTTCGGGGTCGATCTTCGAGGAGAGGAAGACCAGACCGAAGGCGATCACCAGGAACAACGCCGCCAACTCACTGTCCCGCAGGTACAGGACGACGGTCACGACGAAGGAGGCGAGCCCGAGCAGGCCGGTGATGCGGCCGAGGATCCGCCGGGGGCGGGCAGACGGCCCGGAGAGGTGGTCGAGGTCCGGGTCCTTGGTGTTCTGCCAGTACGGAAAGGGCCCCGGCCGGTAGCGCCAGCCGTCCTCCCTCAGTTGCTGAACGGCAGGGTGGCGACGGGCGTGGCGCAGCGGGCGGGGCGCGAGGCGGTGCCAGGGCAGCCACGCCTGGCGGGTGGCGATCCACACCAGTGCGGGAAGGCAGGCCACCACGGCCCATATGACCGAGTGGACCTTGCCGGCCGATGTGCTCGGCAGGATCCCGAGGAGCGTGTCCAACTCACCGCTGGCGGCGTAGGCGATGGGCGCGGCGATGGAAACCGCCAGCATGGACTGCGCGATTGTATGGCCGACGTGGCACCGCTCGCACCGTGGCACACGGACGCTGATGCTCTGCCACTTGGTGCGCACGCCCAGGTACCAGGTGGGGCCGGACTGGACATCCCTGTGCAACCCGACGACGCGATCGTGCCGTGTGGCGTTGGTTTCGCCCGCGCAGAACCAGCACTGTCCCAGTCGCGTCATGAGCATCTCCTGGATCCGACATGCGTTCGGCAGCACATGAACCTACTCCAGGCGCCACAGGTGGATCGTCCTGTCCTGGAAGCCGAGGGTGGCCAGGGTGCGGCCGTCGGGGCTGAAGGCGAGTTGGGCGATGGAGCGGCCGGGGTTGGTGATGGCGGCGCGGCGTTCGTGGGTGGCGGCATCCCACAGGTGCAGGCCGCTGTAGTCGGTGGTGAGGATGGTCTCGCCGTCCGTGCTGTAGGCCAGGCCGGTGACGGAGCCACTGTGACCGGCGAGTGGCTTGCCGCGCTCCTTGCCCGTGATCGCGTCGAAGAAGAGGACTTCCGTGGAGTCGTTGGCGACGGCCAGGGTTCCGCTGTCCAGGCTGAACACCATGTGGCCGGCACCGCCGAAGAAGTCGTTCGACGGTCGAGGCCGTTGCTTCCGGGAGGCCACGTCCCACAGCCGTACGCCGTCCATACCGGACTCGTCCACGCTGGCCAGGGTCTTTCCGTCCGGGCTGAACACCAGTTGGTGGGCGCCTGCGGACTCCAGAGGCTCGCCCTTCCGCTGATGGGTGGCCACGTCATAGAACCGGATCTCCTGGTCGATGAAGCCGCTGGTGGCAAAGAGCCTGCCGTCCGGGCTGAAGGCGATCGTCTCGAAGGACAGAAGGGGATCGTCGTGCTGGGCGATCTCCTTGCCGCGCGGGCGCAGGGTGGCCGCGTCCCAGAACTGGGCTCTGCTCTCGTGGCCGGTCGCCACCGTCCGGCCGTCCGGGCTGAAGGCCACTCCCTCGAAGACGACGAGCGAGGAGAGCAGGGCTTTCGCCCGCTGTTTGCGGGTGGCCACGTCCCACAGCCGCAACACTCCGTCCTGGGCTTCGCTGGACGCCAGGGTCTTCCCGTCCGGACTGAAGCGCAGCGTGCCGATCTCGCCCCTGTGTCCCTCGAGGGTCGCCAGCGGGCGCAGCCTGGGATGGGCGGGAATGGCGACGGGCGGGGGCGTACGCAGGGGAGTGGCGGAGGGGGTGCCGGAGGCGTCCTTGCCGGGCTTGCCGCGGGAGGTGTCCGTCCCGCCATCCGTGTCGCCGCCGAAGAGGGCGATGCCGGTGGGCACGGCCACGGCGGCGACCGCGATGGCAGCGCCCGCGCCGATGAGCAGACGGCGCCGCGAGGGCGGCAGGGGCTTGGCGGGTATCGGCGGCAGGGGCTTCGGGGGTATCCGCGGTGGGTGCGAGGGCGGTCCGCTCAACTCGTAGCGGAGACGTTCGCGTTCGGCCAGCAACCGGTCGCGCTCGGCCCGGAGTCGGCCGAGCTCCTCGGCCCCGGCGTCCGCTTCCGTCGTCGTCTTCCCGTCGTCCGGCCCGGTGCGCCCCGCACCGGATGAGGCGCCGCGTACGCCCTCCGGCGAGGGTCCTCGCTCGTCCATGCCCCGCTTCCACCCTTCCCCTGTTCCACTCCGTGTGATGCACCGACCGCCAGACCGGCCACCCCGGCGGCTACTCGATCCGCCAGAGCCGTATGGCGTTGTCGTCGTAACTGCCGGTCGCCAGCGTCAGCCCGTCCGCCGTGAAGGCCGTGGGCTGGGACAGGGACGCGAGCTCCAGGGGCTTCGCACGTTCCTTGTGCGTGGCCGCGTCCCAGAAACGCAACACGAGCCCGCTGTAGAAGCCGAGCGTGACGATGGTCTTCCCGTCCCCGCTGTAGGCCAGCGCGCTGACGCCGACGGTGCGGGCGCGCAGCGGCTTGCCGCGCCGGGTGGCGGTGGCCGTGTCCCACAGCCGTACGAGGCCATCGCCCCCCACACTCGCGCTCACCGCCAGGGTCCTGCTGTCCGGGCTGAACGCCATGGCGCCCACACCGCCCTCGTGTCCGGTCAGTGGCTCGCCCCGCCGGCTGTGGGACGCCACGTCCCACAGCCGCACGACCCCGTCGCCGACATGGCTGCTCACGGCCAGCGTCTTGCCGTCCGGACTGAACAACAGGCCCTCGACACCGCCCTCGTGTCCGGTCAGCGGTTCGCCCCGCTGCCTGCGGGACGCCACGTCCCACAGCCGCACGACGTCGCCGCCCGGGTCGTTCGTCCCGCCCGAGGCCAGCGTCCGGCCGTCCGGGCTGAAGGCGACCACCTCGAACGGCCGCTGTGTGTGGTCCGGCAGACTCAGCGGCCTGCCACTGCGGCGAAGCGAAGGGATCTGCCAGAACTGCGCCCTGTCCGCGCCACCGGTGGCGAGCGTGGTGCCGTCCGAGCTGATCGCCACGGACTGGAAGACGACGACAGCCGAGGTCAGCGGCGCGCCGATCCGCCGGCGCTCCGGGACGTCCCACAGCCGCAGGTTTCCCACATCGGCCTCGGTGGAGACCAGCGTCCGCCCGTCCGGGCCGAACCACACCCCGCCGAGGGTGCCGGTGTGGCCCTTGAGGGTGGCGAGGCGGCGGATCGTGGGGTGTGCGGGAATGCTCGTCACGGGGCGCGGACGCGGCGGCCGGGGGCGAGGGGAGGAGGACCAGTCGTCGTCCCGGGCGAGGACAGCGGCGGCGGCCCCGCCCCCGGCGACCACGACGGCGCCACCGGCGACGAGCAGGCCCCGGCGGGAGACCCCCGGAACGCGCGGATGCGCGGGGGAGGCGTCCGCACCCGGAGGGGCGTGCGGAGCGGGCGCGGGCGGCGGCTTCTGGAGTGCGCGGGCTACGGGTACGCCATCCGCTCGCTCCCCCGCGCCCCCGACCGCCCCGTCACACGCCGGGCCGGGCACATCGGTCGAGACGCGGGTGGCCCGTCGCCCCTCCACCTGGGACCTGAGCCGCCCGACCTCCTCCCGGAGGCGTTCACACTCGGCTCGTAGCCGCCCGCCCTCGTCCTCGCCACCCCCGGACGGGACACTCTCGCCCGTCGGGTGGGCCGTCCGCTCGTCCATATCGCCACTCTCCCCGTCAAGGCCCCTCATCGTGTCGGCGGCCGGTGGTGTATGCCGCGGCCGCGGCATACACCACCCCTGGTCAGCCGAGCTGCTTCTCGATCTTCGTCAGCTGGAGCGCGGGCCACTTCGCCGCCATCGCGTCCTCGTCCGCCTTGCTCACCTGGTCGCTCCCGTCCCAGACGATGGCCTCCACGACCACCGTCTCGATCCGGATCGCCAGGACCGTGACGCCCGGCGCCTTGAGGGACAGAGCCGCGTCCCCCAGATCGGACGAGTGCTCCTTGGCGCCCCGGATCTTGTGGATCTCTTCGCGGTTGTCGGCCACCAGTCCGTCCCAGGCCGCCTCCGCGGCGTCCTCGTCGTCGTAGGCGAGGACATCGGACATGACCCGGAAGAACACGTTCTCCGACCGTTCGAGCACGACCATCCCCGCCCCGTGCAGGTGGCGGCACGCCCAGCCGTCGCCCTCCTTGCGCCATTTCCGGCACTGCTTGTCCAGGTCGGTGCCGGCCAGCACGGATCGCCCCTCCTTGTTGCCGGCCGGCACGGACAGCGCACCGGTGAGCCCGTCGTGCGGGACGAATCCGGGCAGGTCCCGCTTGGTCGGCAGCGCCGCGTCCAGGTCCGCGGCGTCCAGCGTGGGGGCGGGCCACAGCAGATACGCGCCGAGCCCGGCCACCGCGAGCACCGCGGCCACCACCCCGATCAGCGCCCCGCGGCGCGTCATTCGAACCATGCCCGTCACCGTAAGGACGCGCGTCGGGACCGGTCCCCATCCACACGCGTGACCCGGGTCGCGGACGCGGCTGGCGGGGGCACGGACGAGGTCTGGGCGAACGCTGCCAAGCACTTCGATGAGGACCAGCTCGTCGCGCTGATCTCCCTCATCGCCGTCATCAACAGCTACAACCGCATCAACATCATCAACCAGCAGCCGACCGGCGGCTACCAGGTCGGCCAGTTCGGCTGAGCCCACCGCGTCTTCCCTGATGGCCGCCGCCACCGGCGAGTGCGGACTACCCTTGATGCGCGGAGGCTCACCAACCTCCACCACGCTTGGTGCCGCGACAACGGTCATCCGGCTCTCTGCCGAGACGGCGAGGCGCACGGCGTGTCACAGATGCGGGCCGTGCCTTTTCTTCCCTGTGATTCGAGTTGTTCGAGCCCGGAATCGCCGACGCGGATCGTCCGTCCGTTCCGGGCAAGCCCACGGAGGTGTAGCACAGTGCACGAGATGGACTCAGTGGATGGGACCGGACCCAAGATGCTGGCGGACGTCAAGCCGCCCTTCATCCCCGAGGGTGCTTCGGGGATGACCGTCCTCGTCGAGTGGCCTCCCGGCGACCCCGGGACTCCTCCGCACCGCCACTCGGGGCCGTGCTACGGCTATGTGACCGAGGGCGCGATCCGGTTCGAGCTCGAAGGCGAGCCCGAGCGCGTGATCAAGGCAGGTGAGACGCTGTTCGAGCCGGGTGGTGACGTGATCCACTACCAGAACGGCAACGCGCTGCCGGACGCCCCGAGCAAGTTCGTGGTGTTCATGCTGTGCGCGCCGGGCCAGCCGATGCTCACGCTGGTCGACGAGGAGGAGCTGGAGAAGCGGGCCCCTCTGCGCCACCCACGGCCCACTGATTGACCTGCCGCGGCTGACGCGGCCGTCCGGCCGGGATCGACCTGGTCCTCGGGGGGGGGTAGGGGCCGGTGCCAGATGCCGTTCTCCGACTCCAGGATCACCTCCACGCCCTCGGGCGCGTCATCGCGCGCCGATTCCGTTGACGGAGATCATCCGAGTGTCGAAGCTTCCTTCCACCAACAGAGCGGCGGCGGGACCGAGGACATTCTGATGAAGACATTCGTGCATCGGGGGCCCGATGCGCTCGGATGCCGTCGGGTGCACACGGTCGTCCTGCCGCATGTCGTCGCCTGCAACGGGTCGGCGGCACCCGAGGCCATGGCACGCATCGCATGGGCGCTGGCCCGGGACGACGCCGCGAGCGGTCTCTTCGACTTCGCCGGGAGGCTCGGCGCCCCAAGGGCTCTGCGGGACCTCGGCATGCCGGAATCGGGCATCGAGCAGGCGGCCGAACTCATCGTGCGGGACGGCTACTGGAATCCGCGGCCGGTGGAACGGACCGCGGTGCGCGCCCTCTTGACCCGTGCCTGGGCCGGCGAGACACCGTGAACGTCATCGGGCGACGAACATCCCCGGACCGAGTCCGCCATCGACACCCAACCACCACGGGAGCGCGCCATGCGTGATCTGACCAGCGACACCATCACCGATGCCGTGATCTCCACCATGCGGGACACCAAGGACGCCCGCGTCGCGGAGATCCTGGAATCGCTGGTGCGGCACCTCCACGCCTTCGTCCGTGATGTCGAGCTGACGGAGGAGGAGTGGGCGCGGGGAGTGGACTTCCTGACGCGCACCGGGCAGATGTGCACATCGACGCGCCAGGAGTTCATCCTGCTGTCCGACGTGCTGGGCATCACCATGCTGGTCGACTCCCTGAGCAACCGACGACCCACGGAAACCACCCAGAACAGCGTCCTGGGCCCCTTCTTCAGGGAGGACAGGCCGCGGCACGCCGATGCCGCCGACATCTCCGGAGGTCTTCCCGGCACCCCGCTGTTCTTCGAGGGACGGGTCGTGAACCGTGCGGGGGCGCCGGTGGCCGGCGCGGCGGTGGACGTCTGGCACAGTGACGGGGACGGCCACTACGACGTGGATGTGCCCGGCCAGGTCGACCCGGCCATGCGCGCGCTGTTCCGCACCGACGAGACGGGACACTTCGGCTTCCGTTCCATCCGCCCGTCCAGCTACCCGATCCCCGGTGACGGCCCCGTCGGCGAACTCCTGGGCGCGACCGGCAGGTCGCTCACGCGTCCCGCCCATGTGCACCTGCTGATCGAGGCAGAGGGATTCCAGCGCGTGACCACCATGCTGTTCCCGTCGGACGATGCGTACCTGGACACGGACCCGGTGTTCGGGGTCAAGGAGTCGCTGATCACGTCCTATGACACCTACGAGGCCGGCGCCGGGCCGTGCCGCGAGCTGACCGACGAGCCGTACACCGTGCTGCGGCACACCTTCGTCCTCGAACCCCGCGCCGCGGACTGATCCCGACCGGCCGCACACCATCGAGAGGCGGTCATCCATGAGCGGCGGCGATCCGGGCGAGAGGGGTGGTGCCCTGCCTCGGTTGCCCGGCCATGTCATCCCCCGGCCGAGGCTGGTCCGCAGGATCCATCGGCTGCTGGACCAGTACCCGGTGCTCGTCGTGGCGGCCTCGGCGGGGTCGGGCAAGACGACCGCCGCGGTCCAGGCCGCCCAGGAGCTGCTTGGACCTGTCGCCTGGGTATCGTTCGCCGGGATGCCCGGCAACGTCGAGCCCGCTGCCGACGGGCCGGCGCTGACGCGCCTTCTCGCGGCGGCCGTCGCGGGTGAGCCGGCGTCGGCCTCGGGAGCCCTGCGCGACCACGAACGGATAAGCTCGGCATCAACACGCGCGTCGAACTGACCCGGCTGGCGCTCGAACGGGGTCGCCTCGTGGACGGGGCGCACTGAACGCTCACTCCGCCGCGGCACGGCGCAGCAGCGGGGTGAGGCGGTGCGGCACCAGCTCGCGCATGGCCAGGGCCGTCGCCGTGCGCTCGATGCCGGGAACGGCGAGGATCTGCCCCGCGATCCGGTACAGATCCTCCGCGTCCGCGGCGACCACCCGTACGAGCAGATCCGTCTCGCCGCTGAGGCCGAAGACCTCCACGACTTCGGCGATGCCCGCCAGCGCCTCGGACACCTCGGCCAGCCGGCGCTGGTCCACCCGCGCGGTGACGAACGCGGTGAGCGGGTGGCCCAGCGCGTTCGGGGCGATCCGGCGTTCGAAGGAGCCCAGCGCCCCGCCCTGCTCCATTCTGGCCACCCGCGCCTGGACGGTGTTGCGGGACAACCCGAGCTGCTCGGCCAGGGCGACGACGGTGGCCCGTGGCTGGGCGGCGAGGGCGAGCAGGATCCGCGCGTCGGTGGCGTCCACGCCTCGCTCACTGTTCATAGTGCTCAATCGACGTCCCTCATTCGACCCGGAGCATGAGCAGAATGCTCAACGAAAGAGAAGCATCTTGTGCAGTTGAAGAGCCATCTGTCTACTGACGGAGCACAAAATCAGTTTTCCACGGTGTGGTGCGGATAGCGGAGGCGGTCGGTGATGGTCCTGGACCCGGAGCTGAGAGCGGTCGGCGGCAACGGCTCGGGCCGTGCCCGGGAGGAGGAACTCGCCGTGCTGGAGGCGGTCGGGCAGCGGGTGCTGTGGCTGTCCACCGCGATCATCGACCATGCCAACCGGGTGCGGCCGAACCCCTCGGGTCTGAAGGTCGGCGGTCACCAGGCGTCCAGCGCCTCGATGACGTCGATCATGACGGCGCTGTGGTTCCACGCGCTTAACCCTGAGGACCGGGTGTCGGTCAAACCCCACGCCTCACCCGTGTTGCACGCCATCAACTACCTGCTGGGCGAGCTGGACGAGTCCTACCTGACCACCCTGCGCGCCTTCGGCGGTCTGCAGAGCTACCCCAGCCGGGCCAAGGACCCCGACCCGGTCGACTACTCCACGGGCTCGGTCGGCATCGGCGCCACCGCCCCCCTGTGGGGCGCCCTCGCACGGCGCTACGTGGAGGGCCACTTCGGCGGGGCCGGGAAGGGACGGCAGTACTCCCTGCTGGGCGACGCGGAGCTGGACGAGGGCGCGATCTGGGAGGCGATCCATGACCCGATGGTGCCCGGCCTGGGCGAGGCGGTGTGGGTCGTCGACCTGAACCGTCAGTCCCTAGACCGGGTCGTCCCCGGTATCGCCGCGGACCGGCTGCGGGGCATGTTCGCCGCGGCCGGCTGGCAGGTCGTCACCCTCAAGTACGGGCACGCGCTGAGGGAGTTGTTCGCACGGCCGGGCGGCGAGGCCCTGCACGCCCGTATCGACGCCATGGACAACCCCGAATACCAGCGACTGCTGCGCTGCTCCGCCGACGAGTTGCGCGAGCGCCTGCCCGGCACCGGCTCCACCGCCGGGCCGATAGCGGACCTGATCGCCCCCCTGGACGACGCCTCGCTGCGGGCGGCGCTGCGCAACCTGGGAGGGCACGACATCGGCGCGCTGATGGACGCGTTCGACAGCGTCGACGACACCCGGCCGACCGTCATCTTCGCGTACACGGTGAAGGGCTACGGGCTGCCCACCGAGGGCCACCCGCAGAACCACTCCTCCCTGCTGACCGCCGACCAGATGAGGACCCTGGCCGACCGCCTGGGAACGGACCCCGACCGCCCGTGGGCCGCCTTCGCCGACGGATCGCCGGAAGCGGCCCGGTGCGCGGCGGCCGCCAGCCGGCTGCGCCGCCCCGGACACGTGTCCCGGCAGGCCCCCGCGGTCCCCGCCGACCTCGCCCGTCCGGCACCGACCGGCTCCGGCAACACCCAGCAGGCCCTCGGACGCGTCCTGCTGGACCTCACCCGGCGGGCGCCGGAGGCGGCCGCCCGGATCGTCACCGTCAGCCCGGACGTCAGCTCCACCACCAACCTGGGCGGCTGGCTCAACAAGGTCGGTGTGTGGTCCCCGACCGAGCGCCCCAACTGGTTCGCCGACGACGCGGAGACGATCCTGCACTGGCGGGAGCGGCCCACGGGCCAGCATGTGGAGCTGGGCATCGCGGAGACCAACCTGGTCGGCCTGCTCGGCGAGCTGGGCGCCACCTGGAGCCGCTGGGGCCAGCCGCTGCTGCCGATCGGTGTCGTCTACGACCCCTTCGTCAACCGGGCCTTGGAGCCGTGGT
Source organism: Streptomyces yongxingensis (assembly GCF_055597465.1). Lineage (NCBI taxonomy): Bacteria > Bacillati > Actinomycetota > Actinomycetes > Kitasatosporales > Streptomycetaceae > Streptomyces > Streptomyces yongxingensis. The sequence goes on along the minus strand of NZ_CM145717.1, from coordinate 884,251 downwards.
CGTTCGGCATCTACGCCGGCGGCCAGTCGATCCTGGTCGGCACGCCGTCCGGCGTCACGCTCGCCCCGGAGGGCGGCGCCCACCAGTCGATCACCACACCCTCGCTGGGCGTCGAACAGCCCGGCTGCGTCACCTACGAACCCGCGTTCGCGATCGACACCGAGTGGTGTCTGCTGGCCGCGCTCGGCAACCTCGGCCGGGAGGACGGGAGTTCGGCCTACCTGCGGCTGTCCACCCGGCCCGTCGACCAGTCCGCCGCCGATGTGCCCGGCGACCCGGCCGCCCGCGAGCGCCGCCGCCGACAGGTGACAGCCGGGGCCTACCGGCTGCGCCGGCACGAGAAGCCGGTGGTGACCCTCGCCGCGATGGGTGCCCTGGTCCCGGAGGCCCTGGCCGCGGCCGACCGGCTCGCCGCCCTGGGCCACGGCGCTGACGTGGTCTGCGTGACCAGCCCGGATCTGCTCTTCCGCGCGCTTCAGGCCCGCCGTGGCCTGTCGCAGGACCCGAGCTGGGTCCTCGACCAGGTCTTCCCCGCCGACCGGGCCACACCGCTCGTCACCGTGCTGGACGGCCACCCGCACACGCTGGCCTTCCTGAGCACGATCCGGAACACGCCCGTCACCACCCTCGGCGTGACGCGGTTCGGCCAGAGCGGTGCGATCGAGGACGTCTACCGCCACCACGGCATCGACACGGACAGCATCGTCACCGCCGCGCTGGACCTCGTCGACTGAAGCGGAGGTCAGTCCGCCCGGGCCTCGGCGGTGCCGAGGCCCGTGGACCGCCGGTCGGGTGCGGGTTCCGCGCGGACGACCGGGTGGCCGAGCGCGGGCATGTGGTGGGGGAACCCGATCCGGAGGAGGGCGGCCGCGACGGCGGACGCCAGCACGACGACGGCCGCGAGGATCAGGGCCTGGTGGTACCCGTGGCGCAGCAGCGGGGTGGCGACCAGTGGGCCGAGGATCTGGCCCACCGAGTATCCGGCCGTCAGCAGCGCTACCGCGCGGGGGAAGCGCAGATGCGCGCCGGTCGCGAGTGCGAGGGTGCTGACGCCGATGAACGTGGCGCCGAAGAGCACCGCGGAGCTGAGCGCCGCGGCGACGCCACCGATCAGCGCGGGCAGGGCGATGCCGACGGCCTGGACGCCCAGCGCGGCCAGCAGGAGGCCGGGGCGGGACCAGCGCCGCCCCAGCCCCGCCCACAGCGCGGAGGACGGAATGGCCGCGAGGCCCACCAGCACCCAGGCACCGCCCCCGATCCAGCCGGGAGAACTCTGCTCGATCGCGGCCACCAGGAAGGTGCCCGCGATGATGTAGCCGACGCCCTCCAGCGTGTACGAGGCGAGGAGCGCGGTGAACCAGCGATGGGTGCGCGGGCCGGTGGCCCGCCGCTCCGCTCCGGGTCGGGGAGTGGCGGACGCCGACGGGGGTGCGGGTTCCGGCCGCAGGAACCACGCGGGAAGGGCGAGCAGCGCGCTCAGCCCGGCGGAGGCCCACCACGCGGCCTGCCAGTCCGCGACCGTGCGCAGGGCGAGGACGAGCAGCCCGGACAGGGCGATACCGGCCCCCACTCCTCCGAAGCCCCACCCGGGCACGTGGGCGGGATGGTCGCGCAGATGGCTGAGCAGGGAGCTGACGGCGATGACGAAGATCACCGCACTGACCACGCCGGCGCACAGCCGGAGCAGCAGCCATACACCGGTGGCGTGGGTCAGTGGCATCGCGGCCAGCGACACCGCCAGCATCACCAGGCAACTCCGCAGTACGGCGGGGGAGCGCGTCAGACGCGGCAGGAAGGTCCCGGCGAGCGCGCCGATCAAATAGCCGACGTAGTTGGCGGTGGCGAGATTCGCGCCCGTCGCGGCGGACAGCCCGGCCTGAGCGTGCATCAGGGGAAGAATCGGGGTGTAGACGAACCGGCCGACACCCATGCCCGCCCCCAGCGCGGCGGCGGCCCGCGCGACATGGGTCCAGGGTGAGTGGCGGACGCCCTGGGAGCCGGTGGCGCGGGGGCCCGGAGGCGCCGCGGTCACGAGGTGGTCCTTGACGGTTTCGCGGTACGGAAGCCTGGGTGGCGTTGCGATCCCATGGCCTCAGACTGCGCCCGCCACCAGGGCGAATGCCACGATCGGCTTCCTCCCTCCTGGTAGGCCCGGCCTCTTACGGGCACCGCGCACGCTGGGGCGCGGACCTCCTCTCCGCTGCCTCGACGCCTCGGATGGAACCGGTCTGACCAGGGCATCCCTATGACCGGCTTCCTCCCATCCGGTAGGCGCCGCATCCCACCGCAGGTCACGGCCGTGCGGGGGAGGCGGGGTGCGCTCGCCCTTCCTGGATGTTTGTCGACCGGTCGTCTATGTTCATGAAGGGCCGGTGATCAGCGCCGGTCCGGACAACCCACCCCACTGGAGACAGTCACCATGAGCACTTCCGGCCAGAAGGTCGCCGTCATCACCGGCGCGTCCCAGGGCATCGGCGCGGGCCTGGTCGAGGCGTACCGCGAGCTCGGCTATGCCGTCGTCGCCACCTCGCGCGGGATCACCCCCTCTTCCGATCCCGAGATCCTCACCGTCCAGGGCGACATCGCCGACCCCGCCACCGCCGAGCGCGTGGCCGGTGCCGCCATCGAGCGCTTCGGCCGCATCGACACCCTGGTCAACAACGCCGGCATCTTCGTCGCCAAGCCCTTCACCGAGTACACGCGGGCGGACTACGACGCGGTCACCGGTGTCAACCTCAGCGGCTTCTTCCGCATCACCCAGCTCGCCACCGAGCAGATGCTCCGCCAGGGCGGCGGACACCTTGTCCAGATCACCACCAGCCTGGTCGACCACGCCCACTCTGCGGTCACCTCCGTACTGGCCTCCCTCACCAAGGGCGGACTGCAGTCGGCCACCAAGGCCCTGGCCATCGAATACGCCACCCGCGGCATACGCAGCAACGCCGTATCCCTCGGCATCATCAAGACGCCGATGCACCCGGCGGAGTACCACGACACGCTCGCCGCCCTCCACCCGGTCGGCCGGATGGGCGAGATCGGCGACATCGTCGACGCCGTCGTCTACCTGGAGAACGCCCCGTTCGTCACCGGCGAGATCCTCCACGTCGACGGCGGCCAGAGCGCCGGCCACTGACCCCGGATCGCGTGCCCGGGCGCCGGTACGGGGCGCCCGGGCACGCCCTTGCCCTCGGGTGGCCTTCCTCGGTCCCGGCGTGCGGGTGCGCCTCTGCCGGGCGCATGATGGAGACAACCGGAGCAACTGCCCCCGGGATCCGAATCCGCGGCCCGGATCGCAACTACCGCCTGAACCGGAGAGAGCGGCGGTCGAATGAACACCGTACAGAAGGTCGCCATCGTCACCGGGGCTTCCCGAGGAATCGGCGCCGCCCTGGTCTCCGCCTACCGGGAGCTCGGCTACGCGGTTACCGCGACCGCCCGCTCCCTGGACGAGTCGAGCGATCCCAACGTGCTGACCATCAGCGGTGACGTGGCCGAGCCGGGCGTCGGCGCCCATATCGTCGACGCGACCCTGGCCCGGTTCGGACGGATCGACACGCTCGTCAACAACGCCGGGGTCTTCGTCTCCAAGCCGTTCACCGACTTCACCGACGAGGATTATGACTTCGTGACCGGGGTCAACCTGCGTGGCTTCTTCGAAACCTCCCGCAGCGCCGTCGCCGCGATGCTCTCCCGGGACGGCGGCGGCCACGTGGTGAACCTCTCCACCAGCCTGGTCGACCACGCCAACTCGCAGACGCCCTCGGCGCTCGCCTCGCTGACCAAAGGCGGTCTGAACGCGGTCACCAGGGCGCTGGCGATCGAGTACGCGGCCCGTGGTATCCGGGTCAACACCGTCGCACTGGGCATCATCCGCACTCCCATGCATCCGCCCGAGACGCACGAGGCCCTCGCGGCGATGCACCCGCTCGGCCGGATGGGGGAGATCGACGATGTGGTCAACGCGATCGTCTACCTCGAGAACGCCCCGTTCGTCACCGGCGAGATCGTGCACGTGGACGGCGGCCAGAACGCCGGCCACTGAGTCGGCCGGTGACGCCGAGGGCACCGATCCGGTAGCCGTGGACGTCCCCGAGATGGCCCTGCTTCTAGACGACCGGTCCATTTAAGAGGTAGTCGATCGGTCGTATACTGACGGCATGGGACGGACGAGTGATGCCAGGGAAAAGATCCTCAGCGCTGCGCGGGCGCTCATCGAGCTGCGCGGCTACTCGGCTCTGGGGGTGGCCGAGATCTGTAAGGCGGCCGGGGTGCCCAAGGGCAGTTTCTACTACTTCTTCGAGTCCAAGGAGGCCCTCGCGCTGGCCGTCATCGACGAGCACTGGACCGCCCAGCGGCACGACTGGACCCGCGTCCTGAACAGCGACGCGCGGCCGCTGCAACGGCTACGGCAGCTGTTCGAGGAGACGGAGGCCGCCCAGCGCGCCGGCCAGCGGAGCTGCGGGACCGTTTCGGGCTGCATGTTCGGGAACCTCACCCTGGAGATGAGCAACCAGACCGAAGCCGTCCGCAAGCGGCTGCAGGAGATCTTCGAGACCCAGGTCGAGATGGTCGACTCGGTCATCGCCGATGCCGTCGAGCGTGACGAGGTCACCGTCGCCGACACCCGCGAAGCCGCCCGGTCCGTGGTCGCGCAGCTCGAGGGCCAGGTCCTGTTCGCCAAGCTCTACAACAACGCTTCCCGGCTCGGCGCGGTGTGGCCGAACTGCCTGGCGCTGCTGGGAGCTCGCGCACCGCAGGCACCGGTCGGCGCCTGAGGCGACAGCCGCCGATCGGCTCATGGGTGTCGCCCCCCCCATCGCAGGTAGCATGGCGATCGTGGAGCTGCGCCAGTTGCGGTATTTCGTCGCTGTAGCCGAGGAGCTGAACTTCGGCCGGGCAGCCGAGCGGCTCCTGATCGCCGGTCCCTCCCTGTCCCAGCAGATCAAGGCGCTGGAACGGGACCTCGGTGTCCGGCTCTTCGACCGCGACCGCCGTTCGGTGGCCCTCACTCCGGCCGGAGCGGCCCTGCTCCCGCACGCCCGGGACCTGCTCGACCGCGCCGACGATCTCCGCAACCGCGCCGCGAGGATCGCGGGCTCCGAACCGGTCCGGCTCGGATACGTGAATTGGCTGCCCGCGGATCTGACCGCCCGTGCCTCGTCCGTGGCGCGCCTGCACATCGACGCATGGGTGGCGCCCTCCCACGCCCAGGCCGCCCGCGTCGCGGACGGCGGCCTCGACCTCGCGGTGTGCTGGATTCGTACGGACGATCTGGAGAAGCGCGGACTCAGCGCCCGGCTGATCGGCGCGGACCGGCTCTACGCCGTCTCGGCCGGGCAGGACACCGGCGAGGTCCGTGCCCAGGACACCGTCGTGCTGCTGGACGACGACGCCACCACATGGGTGTCCTGGAACGACTACGCGGAGCGGTTGGCCGCCGACACCGGCGCCACCGCGGCGCGCATCACGGACGGTGGTGTCACCGGTCCGGTGTTCTTCGACCACGTACGCCGGCGCGGGCGGCCCGTCCTCAACTCGCCCAAGGGGCAGACCACTCCACTGCCGCCCGATCTGGTCGCGCGTCCCGTGGTCGAGCCGAAGGTCTATTGGACCTGGTCCCTCGTCTGGCGCCGGGAAGAACTCCGCCCGGCCGTACTGAGCACCGTAGACGCCCTGACGGAAGGTGTCGGCGACTTCGGCATCCACGCGCCGGACGCATGGCTTCCCGACGGGGATCCATACAAGCGGTAGATCGCTTCGTCGGCCCCCGTGGGGCATGGCGTGGTCAGGCGGTGGTTGCCGAGGCCGCGAGCATGTCGAGCGAGATCCGCCACAGGCGGGCCGCGTGCCCAGTGTCCAGTGCGTGGGCGGCCACTCCGCGCCGGACGCCGGGCTGATGGGGTCCGGCCTCGTTGCAGTCCTCGAAGTACCGGCCGGTCACGCCCTCGGTCAGCGGGGAGGCGGCGAGCAGTACGGAAGTCGCGGCCCCCTGCTCGATGTTCTTCCAGGACACGTCGGTGCTGGTGGGGTCGAACGAGGCGGGGCCGTGGGAGATGTCCCCGATGTGGCGGCCGAGCCGGGTGCTCGTGATGCGGCCGGGGTTGAGGGCGTTGACGGCGATCAGGTCCGATGCCCAGCGGCGGCTCGCCTCGACGGTGAACAGGACATTGGCGGTCTTGGACTGGCTGTAGGCCGCCCACGGGTCGTAGGGGTGCCGCTCGACGTTGATGTCGTCGAAGAGCACACCGCCATTGACGTGGCCGACCGAGCTGACCGCGACCACCCGTGCGCCACGGGCTGCCGCCAGGGCGCCGTGCAGACCGGTGGCGAGGGCGAAATGGCCGAGGTGATTGGTGGCGAACTGCATCTCCCAGCCCTCCTTCGTCCGCTCAAGTGGCGAGGCCATCACACCGGCGTTGAGGACCAGGATGTGCAGCGGCCCGCGCCAAGCATCCACGAAGGCGCGCACCGAGCTCTGGTCGGCGAGGTCGAGCATGGTGGCGTGCACCGTCCCCGGGCCGCTCGCCGGGGCGATCTCCTCGGCGGCCCGCGCACCCGCGGCCAGGTCGCGGACGCCGATGGTGACCTCCGCGCCGGCGGCGGCCAGGACACGTGCGGTTTCGCGTCCGATGCCGGAGGCCCCTCCGGTGACGAGGGCGCGCTTGCCGGTGAGGTCGACACCGTCCAGTACCTCGGCGGCGGTCGTCCGGGCCCCGAAGGGGGTGGTGATGAGGTGGTCGGTCATGACGCGCTCCAGGGAGATGGTGGCATGGGGGCGAGCGCGCGGCCGGTGGCGCGGTGGCGGTGGGCCGTCGTAGGCTCGTATCCGGAACGGGTTCCGGTTCGCTTCCCGACCGTAAGCGGAACCGGTTCCGGATGCAAGTGGTGGCGAGAAGGGACCCGGATTGACCGGCATCGAGGGGAACGCGGCGCGGCACCGCAGGCCGCTGCGCGCCGACGCGCAACGCAACGAGGACCGGCTGCTGGAGACGGCGGCGGCCGTCTTCGCCCGCGAGGGGGCGGGCGCCTCGGTCAAGGACATCGCCCGCGAGGCCGGTGTCGGCGTCGGCACGCTCTACCGCCGGTTCCCCTCCAAGGAACTCCTGGTCGAGGCGGTCTACCGGCAGGAGGTGCGGCGTCTGTGCGAGGCGGCGCCGCACCTCGCCGCCACGCTGCCACCGGTGGACGCGCTGCGGACCTGGATGGAGCGCTTCATCGACTTCATGGCCGCCAAGAGCGGGATGGCCGACGCGCTGAGAGTGGTGCTGACCGACGACAGCGAGCGACTGCAGACCCGGGCTCTGCTCGCCGAGGCGATCGACCACCTGCTGCCGTCCGGGCAGGGCCGGTCGGCGGCGCGGCCGGAGGTCGACGCCCAGGACGTGCTGATGGCCCTCGGCGGGATCAGCCTCATGGCCGTAGGCGAGGACCAGCGAGACCTGGCCACCCGGCTCATCGACCTGCTCCTGCGCGGCGTCGTGAGGAGCTGACACGGTCCGCGCCATCGGGACGACAGCGCGTCCTTTGAACACTCGGTGGACTCACTTCGGGTGCTCTATGGATTCACGGACGCGGTGGGCACCGGTCCGCGCTCCCAGTACGCCCATCTCGGCCCTCCGGCGGGCCCGGTCCCCGACGCCGCCTTCCGCGCCCTGGGCGTCCTGGGTGCCGCAACGGCCTTCTCTCCGGTCTTCAGGCCGTTCTCGACGGCATCCTGAGCCGCGTCGGCGCCCGGACCGGACCCACGACGCGCATCTTCCCCGAGAACCATTTCTGGCGCCTTCACGACCCTGTTCCGCACCCCTGACGTCGTACCGACGCCGGTTGGGCCAAGATGAGCGAATGATCTACCCAGCCGATATAGACCGGTCGACTGCGGATCAGACACGGCTGTTACTGGTCGAGGACGACCGGGAAACCGCAGACATGCTGGCCGAGTTGTTCAGCTCAGAGGGTTACGACGTCGATGTCGCATTCGACGGCCAACGGGGGCTTCATCTCGCTCTGGGACGACGACATCAGGTGATGGTCATCGACCGGATGCTTCCGGGCATCGAGGGCCTGGACCTGGTGAAACGATTACGGAGGGTCGGTGTCACCACCCGGGTGCTGGTGCTGACCGCGCTGGGCGCACTCGACGAGCGTGTCACCGGCCTCGACTCCGGCGCGGACGACTATCTGGTCAAGCCCTTCGAAGTGGACGAACTGCTGGCGAGGGTACGGGCGCTGCACCGGCGCGACCTCGTCTACGCCGAAGTCCTTCCGCTGGGGGACGGACAGCTGGACCTCCGGCGCCGCGAGGTGCGCCTGGCCGACGGCACGGGCGTCGAACTCTCCTTGCGGGAATTCGGACTGCTCCACGCCCTCGCCGAAGGCCCCAGGACCGTGCACGAGCGCGCACACCTCCGCGCGCGTGTCTTCCCCGACACCTCGGCGGAGTCCATCGTCGACACCTATGTCTACTACCTGCGGCGGAAACTGGGCCGCGACGTCGTCCGCACCGTGCGGGGGCGCGGCTACCAGTTGGGGGCGCTGTGAACGCGATGCCGATCCGCTTCCCGCGCCGCACGGCGCGGAGCCCCGAGCAGCGCGGGCTCGCCTCCGCCCAGTGGACGATCACCTGGCGGATCTCGCTGGTGATGTCGGTGATCATGCTGATCGTCGGGGCCATCGTCTACACCGTCGTGCTGTTCGCCCAGCGCGCCGACGCGGAGCGCGAAACCCAGTGGGGCATCGACCACAACACCGTCGACAGCCCGCCGGTCTGTGTGTGGATGACCGTGGAGCGGGACGGAGCGGTCAGCAGCACCCCCGGCACCCCCGCCGGACTGCCCGTGAGATCCAGCCTGGCCGCGGTCCGCGCGGGCGCTCCCGCGGTGCTGGAACGGGTGGAGCGAGGCGGTGAGCGGTACACGGTGCGCACCGCCCGGCGCGGTGCGGAGCTCGTCCAGGCGGCCTACGGGGAACGGTTCCAGCGCGCCGACCGCAACCATCTGCTGCTCGCCTTCGCGGCGGCCGAGGCGGTCGGTCTGCTGCTCGTCGCGGCCGCCAGCGGCATGCTCGCGCGACGGTCGATGGAGCCGCTCTCCGAGGCACTGGACCGGCAGCGGCGGTTCGTCGCGGACGCCAGCCATGAACTGCGCACCCCGCTCACCCAGCTGCACACCCGTGCCCAGCTGCTGGCCCGGCGCTCCGGCTCGGAGACCCCCCAGGAGCTGGCCACCGACCTCCAGCGCCTGGTGACCGGCACCCGGCAGCTCGGTGACGTCATCGACGATCTGCTGTTGTCCGCGCGGCTGCCCCAGTCGCCGGGATCCCGCGATCCGGTGGACCTGGTGGCACTCGCCGAGGAGGCGGTGTCCGCCGAGGACGCCCGGGCCGAGGAGATGGGGCTGACCGTGCGGCTGCGGCCCGGGCCGGGGCGGCACGTGGTGGTGGGCACCGCGCCCGCCCTGCGCCGGGTGATCGCCGCGCTGGTCGACAACGCGATGGGGCACACCCCGCCCGGCGGGGAGGTGGTGGTGTCCGTGGACGCCCCGCTTCCCGGCATCGTGTCGCTGTCCGTACGCGACACCGGCGTGGGGTTCGCACCGGAGGAGACCGCGCGCCTCTTCGAGCGGTTCGCGAGGGGTTCCGCCGGCCGCGGCAGACGGTTCGGGCTCGGACTGGCGCTGGCCCGCGAGGTGGTCGAAAGCCACGGGGGGCGGATCACCGCCGACGGGCGGCCGGGGCACGGTGCGCTGTTCACCGTGGAGCTGCCGGCGGCGCGGGCAGGCGAGGCGGTTCCGCGGGAGCGGACGATCGGGTCGTGTCTCTCCGTCGGGGGCAGACGGCCCGACGTTCCCGGGGGCTGAGCCGGTCGGGTCCGCGGCCGGGCTCACGAGGCGTACGGCCGGCGCCAGTCGAGTGCGCCGCTGTCGAGGTCCTCGGCGAGCCCGGCCAGCGGCGACTCGGTGTCCCACACCAGTCGTGTGCGGCGCCACAGCCGGCCGTTCGCCAGCCGTTTCAACGAGACCCCCGGGCAGTGGTCGCCCGGTGCGAAGAAGGCCCCGATCGCGTTCCCGGCGCTCACGATGGCCGCCGCGGTCGTCTGGTCGGCGCCGAAGTACCGGAACCGGGGGGTGAACCCCGCACGCTCGCAGGCGATCCTCAGGCTCAGGCCGAGACCGTCGGAGCGGTCGCCGGGCGCGACCCAGGTGTCCTCGGCCAGTTCCTCGAGGGTGATGAGCTGCCGGTGGGCCAGCCGGTGGCCGGGGGACAGACCGATCAGCACCGGTTCGGTGTCGAGGTCGCGGACGGCGAACTCGCGGACCGCGGGCGGCACGACGTCCGGGAACTCGCTGATGACCGCGAGCGCGATCTTCTCGGTGCGCAGCAGCTCCAGCACGGCCTGGGACGAGGGCTCCAGATAGGTCAGCTGTTCGTGGTGCGGCAGCCGCTCCCGGACGAGCGCGGCGATCAGCGGCACCCAGGGGTTGTCCACTCCGCCCAGTCCGACGGCCCGCGGTGGTTCGGCCGGCTGGGCCAGTGTCCGCGCCGTGGAGAGCAGATCGCCGAACTCGTCGAGCAACTGCCTGGCCCTCCCCAGCACATGGACGCCGAGCTCGGTCGGCACCACGCCGTTCGGGCGGCGGCGGAACAGCGGCCCGCCGAATTCCTGCTCGATGCGTCTGAGCTGTGTGGACAGGCCGGATTGGGCGATCTTCAAGGTGGCGGCCGCATGGCTGATGCTGCCCGATTCAGCCACGGTGAGCACGATTCGAAGATGGCGCAGCCCCATATCCACTTCCTGCCTCCGTCGTTGATGGTCGCGGCCGGAAATATCCGATGACGAGGACGGCACCGGCCAGGGACAGCAGCGCCGTCCACGAGGCGGTGACGTACATGGCGTGCAGATAGGCCCGGTTCGCGGCGGCGAGGAGCTCGGGCCGGTTCAGCGACCTCGCCACCGCCCGGGTGGCCTCCGCGGAGTCCAGGGCCTTCTCCCGTGGCCCGGGAGGCAGCCCGGGGAGCGCGGGCCGGACGGCCCCGCGATAGCCGGTGGCGAGGACCGAGCCGAGCACCGCGACCCCGAGCGTGCTGCCCACCGGCCGGGCCGCGGCGTTGATCGCCGCGCCGGCACCGGTGTACCGCGGTGGCAGGGCGGCCATCATCTCCGCCGTCATGGGCGCGACCACCAGCCCGATACCCGCGCCTTGCGCGAACAGCGTTCCGGCGATCCAGGCCACCGGGGTGTCCGCGTCGAAGAGCAGATAGCCGCCGAAGGTGGCGCTCGACAGGAGGATCCCGGCGACCGCGCACCAGCGGACGGTCAGCAGCCGGGACAGCGCGGGGGAGACCTGGTTGCCGAGGACGATGCCGCCCGCGGCGGCCGACATCACGGCCCCGGCGGCCAGCGTCGACAGTCCGTGCACCCCCTGGAGATAGAAGGCGCAGTAGAAGAGCTGCCCCGCCAGGCCGAAGAAGAGCAGCAGCAGGGTCACGCTGCCGCCCGCGAAGCGCGCCTCGGTGAACAGGCGCACATCGAAGCCCGGCGCGGCCCGGCGGCTCTGCGACACCACGAACGCCGCCAGCAGGACGAGGCCGAGCGCCATGGGCAGCAGCGCGGCCGGGCTCGTCCAGCCCGACGGGCGGCCGCCCCGGATGACGCCGTACACCACAAGGCCCAGCCCCAGGACGGAGAGCGCCAGGCCCAGTGGGTCGAGCACCCTGCGCTCGGCGTAGCGCAGCGCGGGCACCAGGAGACCCGCGCCGGCCAGGCACACCGCCACCACCGGGAGGTTGACCAGGAACACCGAGCCCCACCAGAACCGGGTCAGCAGCGCACCGCCCACCACCGGTCCGAGCGCGACGGCGGCGCCGCCCGCGGAGGCCCAGACCGCGATCGCCCGGGTCCGGTCGGCCGGCGCGGTACCGCGGGTGACGATCGCCAGCGTCGCCGGTGTGATCAGTGCCCCGCCCGCGCCCATGACACCACGGGTGACGATCAGCTCCGTGGCCCCGTCCGAGAACGCGGCCAGCGCGGAGGCACAGGCCAGCAGCACCAGCCCGGCGACCAGGGTGCGGCGCGGCCCGTAGCGGTCGGCGAGCGCGCCACCGGCGAAGCTGCCCGCGGCGAAGACCAGCGAGTACGAGGCGTTGGCCCACGCCAGGTCGGCCGCGCTCGCCCCGAGCCCGTGGACCGGATCGGCGAGGGTTTCCATCGCCACGTTGAGGACCGTGTTGTCCAGCAGGACCAGCGTCTGCGCCAGGACCGCCACGGCCACGGTCCACCACTGCCGGGCGGGGGCCGCCACGGCACGGCCCTCGTCCCCGGCCGCGGCCGACGCGGCGGGCCGGTGACTCACGGCTCCAGCGCTCGTCTGCCCGCGACGACGGTCCGGGTGAGCTCCGCGACCCGGTGCCCGAGATGTTCCGCGGTGGCGAGGTCGGACTTGTGCACCGTCCCCGACCTGTCGTCCACGGGGGACTGCGCGGCGGCGCCCTGGTGGAAACCGAGCCGGTTCAGGTCGAACTCGCTGCCGGAGGAGGAGTTCCAGCCGGGGGCCAGTCCGAGGCTGACCCAGAGCATGCCGTGCTGTGCGGCGAAGGTGGCGAAATAGCCCAGGGTGCCGGCCTTGTCCCCCGCCATCGAGCCGGAGTTGGTGAATCCCGCCGCCAGCTTGTCCTGCCAGCGGCGGGTGAGCCAGCGTCTGGCGCTCGCCTCCGCGAAGGTGTGGAAGGCCGACGAGGCCGTGCCCATATAGGTCGGGGCACCGAAGATGATCGCGTCGGCGTCGTCGAGCCGATGCCATTCCTGATCGGTGATCCGGTCGACCCGGACAGAGGTGACCTCGGTGTGCGGAACCCGGCTCGCCCCGGCTCGTACGGCCTCACCCAGCCTGGCGGTGTGACCACGTCCGCCGTGACAGGCGATGGAGATGCGTACCGGGTCGGTCAAGGCGGTCAAACCAGCCTCCTGGAAAACGCGTTTCGGCTCCGGCGGAATAGCCGTCGGACAGCCTGTCAGAGCAATCTCAGAAATTCCTCAGAGTCGCATAACCGCGAAGTTATGGAGATTCGATATCCGCTCGCTTTTGCATCGCCGTGCCATTCTGTCTCCGCAATCCTCTGCGCGGTTCGCCCCTTGGGAGAGGTGTGCCTGGCACATGACCGATATTGGTAAATCATTCCGGATGCGGAGGCTCTCGGTCGCGGGGGACGGAAGATATCTTTTCGTCCCGCTCGACCACAGTGTGTCCGATGGGCCGGTGGTGTCCCAGGCCCGCTGGAACGGACTGCTCAGGGCCCTTGTGGACGGCGGCGCGGACGCGGTCGTCGTCCACAAGGGCCGGGCGCGGGCGATCGCACCGGACATCCTGCGCCACTGCGCCCTGGTGGTTCACTTGAGCGCGGGAACCGTGCACGCGGCCGACACCGACGCCAAGGTGCTCGTCGGCGATGTCGAAGAGGCCGTACGGCTGGGCGCGGACGCGGTGAGCGTGCATGTGAATCTCGGCTCTGACACCGAGCACCGGCAACTCAAGGATCTCGGGACCGTCGCGGCCTCGTGCGACCTCTGGAACATGCCGCTGCTCGCGATGATCTACCCGAGGGGGCCGCGGATCGCCGATCCGCACGACCCGGCGCTGCTCGCCCACGCCGTCAACATCGCCGCGGATCTCGGCGCCGACCTCGTGAAGACCTCGGTCGCCCTGCCGATGGACCGGATGGCCGAGGTGGTGAACAGCTGTCCGCTGCCCATCCTCGCCGCGGGCGGCCCGCCCGACGGCTCGGACCTGGTCAGCCACGGGACCTCGTTGATGCTCGCGGGCTGCCGGGGCCTTGCCGTGGGCCGCCGGATCTTCTCCTCGCCCTCACCCTCCTCGCTGGTGGCACGGCTCGCCGCCGTTGTGCACGCCGCCGAAGCCGGAACGACCCCCCACCCCTCGACGATCGCGACAGGAGCCGCATGAAGTTCGCATGGATCGACCTCCGAACCGTTCCGCAGGCCCGGCTCGAGTCCATCGTGGACGCCGCCATCCACACCCGGATGCAGGGCGTGCTCTGCGATGACGAATCCGTCCTCAAGGCGCTGCCCCCCACGGTCACCGCCGTCACCACCGCGGCGGTGACCGAGGAGAAGGAGCTGTACGACCTCGAGGCCGACACCGCCGCCTGGGTCGACGTGCACGACGAACCGTCGCTGCGGCTGGCGTGCGCCGCCGCGGTCGCTCTGCCCCACACCGTGGTCCGCTTCGCCGATCCGACCAAGATCCCCCTGGAGATCGTGCTCGCCGCGGCGGACCGTTCCGCCGGAAAGCTGATCACCGTGTGCGCGGACCTGGACGAGGCCGCCACCGTGCTGGAGGTGCTCGAACGCGGTTCGGACGGAGTCCTGTTGGCTCCCTCCGACGCCGGCGAGGTGTTCGCGCTGGCCCGGCTGCTGGAGGCCGGAACCTCTCCGCTGGAGCTGACCACACTGACCGTGGACGGCATCGAGCACCACGGGCTCGGCGACCGGGTGTGCGTGGACACCTGCACGCACTTCGCCGAGGACGAGGGCATCCTGGTCGGCTCGTACTCGACCGGCTTCATCCTGTGCTGCAGCGAGACCCACCCGCTGCCGTACATGCCGACCCGTCCGTTCCGGGTCAACGCCGGCGCCCTGCACTCCTATGTGCTCGGCCCGGAGAACCGGACCAACTACCTGAGCGAGCTGGGCTCGGGCAGCACGACCCTGGCCGTCAACTCCGAGGGCCGGACCCGTCCGGTCACGGTCGGCCGGGCCAAGCTGGAGTCCCGTCCGCTGCTGACCATCACCGCGCGGTCGGCCGACGACACCGTGGTGAGCCTGACCGTCCAGGACGACTGGCATGTGCGGGTGCTCGGGCCCGGCGGCAAGGTCCACAACGTCACCGAGCTGCGGCGCGGCGACGAGCTGCTCGGCTACCTGGCCACGGACCAGCGCCATGTGGGCTTCCCCATCGGCGAGTTCTGCAAGGAACACTGATGAGCGCACCGATGCGGGAGCTCATCGACACGCTGTTCGACGCCCATCCCGACGAACTGCCCTACCTCATCCACGGCGACCACCCGGTGAGCCGTGGAGAGGTCCGGGCCGCCGTGGCCATGGAGGCGGCGGTCTTCGCCGGGCACGGCATCGGCGAGGGGCATACGGTGATGCTCCAGATCCCGCCGAGCTGCACCCAGATAGAGGTGCTGCTCGCGCTGTGGCGGCTGGGCGCCCAGGTGATGCTGGTCGACCACCGGCTCAAACCGTCCGAAGTGGATGCCCTGCGCTCGCTGTGCCACCCGCACTTCCTGGTCGGCGCGGGCACGGCGGGCCGCTCACCGCTCACGTTCCAGCCCAGGTACGAGGTGGTCACCTCCCGCTACCCGGACGGTCGCCCGGCGACGACCGAGCACCGGCTGGTGCAGTTCAGCTCGGGTTCCACCGGGCTGCCCAAGGTGATCGGGCGGACCGCGGCCTCCCTGTCGGCCGAGATCGAGCGGTTCACCCGGATCGAGGGGATGCCGGTCCTGGGCGAGCGGGTACTGCTGCTGAGCTCGACCGCGCACAGTTTCGGCCTGATCGCCGGGGTGCTGCACTCCCTCGCCGCGGGCGTCACCGCGGTCTTCGCGCCACGGGTGTCGGCCAAGGACATCCTCGGCGCCGCCGGGCGCCACGACGTCCACGTCATCTTCGGCACCCCGTTCCACTACGAACTGCTGAGCACCGCCCGGGACCTGCCCGCCCTGCCCGCCCTGCGCGCCGCGGTCTCCGGCGGGGAGATCATGCCGCCGCAGACCGCCGCGCGATTCGCCGAACGGTTCGGCACCGGGGTCGGCGAGTCGTACGGGACCACCGAAACGGGCGTCATCGCGATGGAGGTGAGCGGCGCCTCGCGGCCCTCGGTCGGCCGGGCGGCGCCCGGTGTGCTCGTGAGGATCCGCGAGGGCGAGCTGGACGTCCGGCTGCCGGACGGCTCACCGTATCTGCACGCCTCCGGCGGCGACCGGTACGCCGACGGCTGGCTGCGCACCCACGACCGGGCCGAGCTGGATCCCTCCGGCGCCGTGCGGCTGCTGGGCCGTGGCGACTCCCTGGTGGTCATCGGCGGCCTCAAGGTCGATCTGACCGAGGTGGAGGCCGTGCTGCGCCGGCACCCCGGGGTCAGCGGGGCCGTGGTCGTGCACGCCGGCGCCACCGAAGCCTATGTCTCGGTCGCGTCGGACGGCCCCTCGGCGGGCGAGTTGCTGCGCTGGTGCCGGGACCGGCTGGCCGACTACAAGGTGCCCCGCGTCGTCCACGTCCTGGCGGACCTGCCCCGCACCTCCAACGGCAAGCTGATCAGGCGCCGCGATGCGCTGCTCGCCCGCGCTCCCGACCGCTGACCCGGCTGACCGCCCCTTGGCGACCACCCCCATCGACCCCTGTGGCACAGAAAGGTTGCGCACCATGGAGACGCAGACGGCCTTGCAGAAGGAGATCCGCGAGTTCGTGCTCAGCACGATCAGCGAGGAGATGAACCATCCGCTCGCCGCGGACGAGATCAGCGATGACAGCCCCATGGGCACCGGTGGAATCGACATCGACTCACTGGGCCTGATCGAGCTGCTCCTCCGCCTGGAGCGCCGGTTCGACGTGAAGTTCCCCGACAGCGACATCGAACAGGCCGGCGCGATGAACCTGGGCGACCTGATCAACGATGTCGTGAAGCGGGGCGCCACGGCATGACCGCGGAATCCGAAGCCCGGCCGAGGATCACCACCGACGCCGTCCGGGAACTGCTGTCCGATCCCAAGATCTTCGCCGATCTGCCGCCCGGCCTGGACGACGACGCCGAACTCGCCCTGGACTCGCTGGGGCTGGTGTGGTTCCTGCACCAACTGGAGCTGCGGTACGGCCTGGAGATCGAGCCGGCCGATGCGTTCCTCGCCGAATTCACCTCGATACGCCGGATCACCGACTACCTGGTGGGCGTCCATGGGCCGTGAGGTGCTGCTGACCGGATTCGGGGTGCGCACGGCCTTCGGCGCCGGTGCGGACGCCGTGCGGGAGGGCGTGTTCGACGGGCGACCCGCGTTCGCGCCGATCACCCGCTTCGACACCGGCGCCTACCGAACGGGCCTGGCCGCCACCGGCGGCCCGGCCGCCCCGCTGCGGGAGGTGCTGGCCGAAGTCGCCGGTGCGGCGGTCGCCATGGCCGGGCTGCCGACGGGTGCCGAGGCCGCCGTCCTGGTGGGGACCGCGGGCGACTTCACCGGCCTGACCCGCTTCTGGCGTGCCGCGGACGCACCCGGCGCACCTGGCTCTCCCGGCGAACCCGGCTCTTCCGGCGCACCCGGCTTTCCCGGCTCTCCCGGCGTGGAGGACTCCGGCGGCGCCGCGGAGACCGTGCCCGCGTGGCAGGCCGAGACCCTCGCGGACACCCTCGGCCTGCGCGGCCCCCGGCTGGCGTTCACCAGTGCGTGCGTCGCCTCGGCCACCGCGATCACGCACGCCTGCCGGCTCATCGCCTCCGGCCGGGCCGACACCGCGATCTGCGCCGGGGCGTATCTGGTGGAGGAGGAGAACCTGGCCAAGTTCGACTCGGGATTCGCCCTTTCCCGGGACGGGATGGTGCGTCCGTTCTGCGCCGACCGCAGCGGGCTGCTGCTCGGGGACGGGGCCGCCGCCGTGGTGCTCGAATCCGCCGAGAGCGCCCGGCGCCGGGGAGCGCGTGCGCTCGGCGCGCTGACCGGCTGGGGCGCCGCCGGCGACGCCCACCACGTCGCCCGGCCCCATCCGGAGGGTGCCGGGCTGGTCATGGCCGCCGGCCGGGCCCTGCGGCGTGCGGGCGGCCCGCGGATCGACTACGTGAACGCGCATGGCACCGCCACCCGGTACAACGACCCCGCCGAGACACGCGGGCTGCACACGCTCTTGGGCGAGGCGGCCGCCCGGACGCCGGTGAGCTCGACGAAGAGCACCACGGGACATCTGCTGGAGGCGTCCGGAGTCGTGGAACTCGTGATCACCCTGCTCGCGCTGCGGGACGGGGTGCTGCCGCCCACCGCCGGGTTCACCGAACCGGATCCGCACTGCGACCTCGACTACGTGCCCAACCGCCCCCACAAGGCCGAGCTCCGGTGCGCCCTCACCGTCAACGCCGCGTTCGGCGGCGCCAACACCGCGCTGGTACTGGAGCGAGCATGATCGCCGCGATGTCCGGTCCCTCCGCGCCGCCGGTCGCCGGTTTCGTGGAGTCCGCCTTCAACCCGATGGTGTACGAGGCCGTCGAGCGATGCCTGACCGCCCGGCCGGGCGACGGCGCCCGGACCGCCCTGGTCCTGGCCAGCACGATGGGGGACGCCGCCACCCTCGACCTCGGCAGCCGTCTGCTCGTGGCCGGGCAGGTGCACAATCCGCTGCTGTTCATGCAGTCCACCGCGAACGCGGTCCTGGGGCAGCTCAGCCGGGAGTTCGCCATCACCGGGCCGCTGCTCTGTCTGTCCACCGTGGCGGACCCGGCCGGTGAGCTGCTGGCCGCCGCGGAACTGCTGCTGGAGGACGAGGAGCTGGACCGCGTCGTGCTCATCGGGGTCGAGCTGACCGGCACCGAGCGCACCACGGCGGCGTACCGCCGGCTTCGTACCTGCCCGCCCTCCGCGGACCTGGCCGTGGCCATCGTGCTGGACCGGGAGGATCCGGTCCCGCGCCCGCCGTCCGACATCCCGCCCGCCCCCTCGGGGGAGTACGGCACCCTTCGCGGCCTGGTCGAGCTGGCCGCCCGAATCCAAGGGACCACACCATGATCACCAAGCAGGAACGCGCGCGGATCAGCGAGGACGCCGCCCTGGGGGCCGGGAATGTGATCCACCGGCTGAAGGCGTACGGCAGATCGCTCGACGAGCAGGTCCTGTGGACCGACGCCACCTGGCAGGCCCCGGACGGCGGCCACCCCAGGGTACTGACCCTGGGAGAGCTGCATGGGGCCGTGGAGATCTACGCGAGCTGGTACCACGCACAGGGTGTCGGGCCCCGCGACCCGGTGGCGATCCAGACCTGGTCCAGCACCGAGTTCGCCGTCAACTTCCTCGCCCTCACCTCCCTGGGCGCGATCCCCTCGTTCGTCAACGGCAACCTCCGCCCGGAGATCGCCCGCGAGTACGTGCGGCGCCAGGGCGCGGTCGGCGCCATCACCGACCGTGCCCACCACGCGGTCCTCGGCCGCGACCGGGCCGAACTGGGCCTCGGCTTCTGCGCCACGGCGGCCGACATCCGCGCGGAGCACCGCGCACCCCTCCCCGCGGCCTACCCGTACGCCCACCACGCCACCGACCCGATCATCATCTCCCACTCCTCGGGCACCACCGGCATGCCCAAGGCCGTACCGCACACCCACGAAACCCTGCTGTACGCGCAGTTGCACCGGCTGAAGCTGTCGGTCGGCTCCGCGATGGGCAGGCTGCTGGTCGCGCTGCCCGGCTCGCACAACGCCGCCGTCTCGGTCATGCTGTTCGGCTTCCTGCTGCGCTCGCCCGTCCTCATGCTGTCCAGCCAGCGGGGGGTCGACGTGCTGGACGCCATGGAGTCGTTCCGCCCCACCACGGTGTTCGCGTTCGCCGGAACCTACGGGGAGATGGCGGCCCAGGACCTCTCCGTCCGCGATCTGGCCAGCGTGGAGGCGTGGTACAACACCGGGGACGCGGCGCACGAGACCCATATCAAGGCGCTGATCGCGCAGGGCAGCCACGAGACGGTCGGCCAGGACCTGAAGCGGCGCCGGGTCGCCGGATCCGTCTTCACCGACGGACTCGGCTCCTCCGAGACCGGCTACTCCCTCTTCCACAACGGACACCGGCCCGGCAAGTCGTCGTTCTCCCGCTGCGTCGGCAAACCGATGAGCTTCGCCGAGGCGGCGGTGCTCTCCGAGGACGGCACACCGCTGCCGCCCGGCGAGATCGGCCGCCTCGGTGTGCGCTCACCCACGCTCACCCCCGGGTACTGGAACGACTCGCTGACCTTCCACCGGCTGCGGCTCGGTGGCTACTGGCTCACCGGCGATCTGTCCTATCGGGACGAGGAAGGAAACTTCTACCACCTGGACCGGGTGCCGGACGCGATCCGCACCCCCACGGGCATCGTGTTCAGCACCCGCACCGAGGAGTTGCTGCTGCGCGAGCTCCCCGAGCTCGAGGACTGCACGGTGGTGGCGGTCGCGCCCGAGGGCGTACGCGCGGACTGGGACGGCGACGGGACCGCCGACGCCTACGCCCTGCTGCAATTGCGCGCGGACGCGACGGATGCGGCGGACACGGCGGAGACGGACAGGGACGACGCCCGATGGACGGCCGACGTCAACCGGGTGCTGGCCGCCGAAGGCTTCCCGCAACTGACCGGAGCGCTCCGGATGGACGCGAGCGAGGTGGTGAAGGGAGCCACCGGCAAGGTGCTCAAGCGGGAGATGCGCGAGCGGTTCCGGGCCCGGGTGGCCGACGGCGAGCTGGACGGGAAGGTGCGATGACCGCGCTCGACCGCACGAGCCCCGATATGGGCCCGAGCCCCGGCACGGGTCCCCGTCCGAGGACCTTGGACGTGTACCGGCAGTGGTGGCTGCACGACGCGCGCTGGTACCAGGGCGTGGCGAAGAGGTTCGGACACGACGTGGCGAATGAGATCAACGCCGAGGCGCTGCGATATGTGGCCGTCCAGGTGGGCAAGCGGATCCGCCGCCAGTTCGGCGGAAACCCGGCCGCCGACCTCGAGGAACTCCGCCGCCGGTACGACGCCTGCTCCGAGTGGATGTTCCCGGGCGAACTGCGCGACGGCGGGACCGCGGTGCTCCCGGACGGCGATATCGAGCTGACCATGCGGCAGAACTTCGCCGTGACCATGGTCCGGATGGCCGGTTCGCTCGACGGCTACGAGTGCCCGTGCACCGACATCCACGCCGGCTGGTCGGAGGGGCTCGGGGTCGAACTCACCCGCAACTGCGCCACCGCCTGTCTGCGGGACGGCGATCCCGCCTGCCGCCTGCTGATGCGGGCCCGGGGAGGCGCTGCATGACGGCGCGGGTCCTCGTCGCCGGGGCCACCGGAGTGATCGGCCGGGCGCTGGTCCCGCTGCTCAGCGCCCGCGGCCACCAGGTGACCGCGCTGGTACGGGAGCCGTCCGGGGCGGCCGGGCTGAGCCTGGACGGCGTTGTGGTGGCCGACGCGCTGGACGCCGCGGCGGTGCGCGCGGCGGTGCTCTCGGCCCGGCCCGAGGTGGTGGTGCATCAGCTGACCGCGCTGCGCGGGCCCACCGCGGAGGGCCTCGAGCGCACCGCCCGGCTGCGCACCGAAGGCACCGCGCATCTGATCGCGGCGGCCGAGGCGGCCGGAGCGCGACGGATGGTGGCCCAGAGCATCGCGTTCGCCACGGCTCCCCGCGGCGGGCCGGTGCTCACCGAGGACGCACCGCTCCATGTCGACGCACCGGATCCGGGCTGGGCGCTCACCGCCCGCGCGATCACCGAACTGGAGCGCCGGGTGCTGGGCGCCGCCAACCTCTCCGGGACCGTCCTGCGCTACGGCACCCTGTACGGGCCGGGCACCCTCTACCACCGCGGTGGTGCGATCCGCGGCGCGGTGGCCCGGGGCAGGCTGCCACTGCCCGAGCCCGCCACCGGCGTCACCTCGTTCCTCCATGTCGAGGACGCCGCACGGGCCGCGGTCCGTGCCGTCGAGGCGGATACCGACGGCGTGTTCAACGTGGCCGATGACGACCCCGCGGAGGCCGCGGTCTGGCTGCCCGAATTCGCCCGGCTGCTCGGAGCGCCCCCGCCCCGTACGGTGCCGGCGCCACTGGCCGAGCGGCTGCTGGGCTGGCTCACCGGCCACCAGCTGACCGCCATGCGCGGCGCGTCCAACGACCGCATCCGGCAGGCGCTCGACTGGAAGCCCTCGATACCGAGCTGGCGGACCCGACTGGCCGCCGACTGACCGGGCGCGGCCGGGCCCCACACGTGGGCTCGGCCGCGCGTCGGTGGAGGAACCCCGGCCCGCGGTCACGCGGCGACCGCGCCCGCGGAGTACCGGCCGCCCAGCGCCGCTGAGAACTGGTCGACGAGCCGTTCGAGCGCTTCCCGCGTGGTGGGGTCCACCACCACGCCCCCGTCCTTCCCCACCTCGATGTGCTTGTCCAGCACGAACCAGCCCGGTGTGATGTGCGCGGGGCCCATGGAGGCGAGCACCGGGCGCAGCCCGTAGTCGATGGCCAGCACATGCGCGGTGCTGCCGCCGGTCGCCAGCGGCAGCACGGTCTTGCCCTCCAGCGCGAACTGGGGCAGGAGGTCGAGCAACGACTTCAGCAGCCCCGAGTAGGCGGCCTTGTAGACCGGGGTGCCGATGACCACACCATCGGCCCGGGCGACGAGATCCCTGGCGCGAACGATCTCCGGATGCCCGAAGTCCGCGTGCAGCAGGGCCTCGGCCGGAAGCGTGCGGACGTCCAGTGGGATCACCTGGTGTCCCTGGGCGGTGAGCCGGGAGTCCAGGCCGCGCAGGAGCCGGGCGGTGCGGGAGGTGGGGGAGGGGCTGCCGGAGATGGAGAGGACGGTGGGCATGGCGGGGGTCACCTCGAAAACGTCAGTGCGGAAGGAGCGGAAACGAAGGGGAGGAGAGGGGAGGGGGATACAAGGACCGGTGCCGGTCGTCGACACCACGGCCCCGGCCACGGTTGATCTCATAGCGCCTTGCCCGGGTTGAGGATGCCGTGCGGATCGAAGGCCGCCTTGAGGCGCCTCTGGAGCGCGTACTGGTCCGGGCCGAGCTCGTCGCCGAGCCAGCGCCGCTTGAGCGTGCCCACGCCGTGTTCGCCGGTGAGCGTGCCACCGAGGCGGAGCGCGGCCGTGAAGATGTCGCCCGCCGCCCGCCAGGCGGCGTCCGGGACGGCGGGGAGGGCCGGGTCGAGGACGAGAATGGGGTGGAGGTTGCCGTCGGCGGCATGGGCGAAGGTGAAGATCCGCACCCCGTGCCGGTCCGCCGCGGCGTCGATCTCCCGTACGGCGGCTGCCAGTTGGTTCCTGGGGACGGCGATGTCCTCGATCAGCGGACGGCCCAGCCGCTCCAGCGAGGGCAGGGCGAGCCGACGCGCCGCGAGCAGCCGTTCCGCCTCGGCCGGATCCTTGGTGACCTCGACCGAGTCGGCCCGTCCGCGCAGTTGCCGTACCGCCGCGTCGGCCTCGGCGGCCGCGCCGCGCCCGTCGCATTGCAAGAGCAGCAGGGCGCCGCCGCGCGACCGCAGATCCGTGCCCTGAGCGTCGTCCACCGCGCCCAGCACGGGGCCGTCGAGCAATTCGGCCATGGCGGGCTCGATCCGGGCGGCGGTGAGCGCGGAGACGGCCTCGGCTCCTTCGGCGAAGCCGGCGAAGTACGCGGCGACCGTGACGGTCTCCTCCGGTACCGGGCGCAGCCGCACGGTCGCGGCGGTGATCACGCCCAGGGTGCCCTCGGAGCCGGTGAGCAGGCCCGTCAGGTCGTAGCCGGTGACGCCCTTGACGGTGCGCCGGCCGGTCCGTATCGGCGTCCCGTCCGCCAGCAGCACGTCCAGGCCCAGGACGGCGTCCCTGGTCACCCCGTACTTGGCGCAGCGCAGACCGCCGGCGTTGGTCGCGATGTTCCCGCCGATGGTCGAGATCGCCGCGCTCGCCGGGTCGGGCGCGTAGCGCAGCCCGAACTCTCCCGCCGCACGGTCCAGGTCGGCGGTGATCACCCCGGGCTCGACGACGGCGATCTGCTCCTCGGGGCTCAGCTCCAGGATCCGGTTCATGCCGGAGAGGTCGAGGACGACACTGCCCGCCCCCGCGCTCGCGCCGCCGGACAGCCCCGTCCCCGCCCCGCGCGGCACGACCGGCACCCGCAGGGCGTGCGCGTGCCGCAGCGCGGTCCTGAGGTGCTCGGTGCGCGTGGCGTGCACCACCGCGAGCGGGAGGCCCGCCGGGCGGCTTCCGGAGCGGTCGGTGGCATAGGGGCCGGTGGCCTCGGGGCCGGTGCCCAGTGTGCCGTCGGGCAGTTCGCGGCGCAGCGCCGCCAGTAGCGCGGTGGCACCCGCGTCACCGGCGTCCGTGCCACCGCCGCCCGTGACATCGGTACCCCTGTGCCCGGTCGTACCGGAGCGGGACAACGGGATGGTCATGCCTTCCCCTCGCTGTGTGTGCCGAGCGCCGCCGCGCCGATGGCGAGCAGTGCCGTGTCCTCCTGCGGGGCGTGCACCGGGGCGCACTGGACGTCCCTGAAGTGGCGCTCCAGCGGGTTGTCGCGGGACAGCCCCGGATTGCCCAGCAGCCGCAGCCCCAGGGCGACCGCCTCGGTGGCATGCCGGTCCGCCAGGACGCGGGCTCCCAGGGCATGTTCGGGGGTGTACGAGCCGTCGGCCGCGTCCACTCGCTCCGCGCCCCCGAACACCAGCTGCTCGGCCGAGTCCAGCCGCAGCGCGATCTCACCGGCCACGCGCCGGAAGCGCTCCGTACGGGCCACCGGGTGGCCGAGGTTGCCGGGGACCCGTTCGTGGGCGAAGCGGTGGACGTAACCCTGGGCGGCCCGCGCCACACCCAAGTACAGGGCGGCCAGCGGGAGATGGAGGGCCGCGCCCGCGCGGTTGTCCTGCTCTGCCGCGGCGCCGTGCTCGGTCAGGTCGATGACGTTCCCCGCGGGGATCTCGACGTCGCGCAGCGCGATGTCATGGCTGCCGCTGGCACGCAGCCCCAGGTGGTTCCAGCGGTGGGTGATCTCGATCCCGGGCGCGGTGCCGGGCACCACGAACGTCCCGACCCGTGGCGTGGGCTCGTCCGTGGTGGCCCACACCAGCAGCCAGTCCAGTCCCTCCATACCGGTCGCGAAGCGCTTGTGGCCGCTGAGTGCCCAGCCGTGCGCCGTGCGCCGGGCCACCGTCGCGGGCAGCCCGCCCCGCGCGGGCGAGCCGAGTCCGGGCTCGACCCGGACGTGGTTGAGCAGCACCGGCCGCGAAGCGGCCTCGGCCACCACCTGTCCGTACAGCTCCTCCGGCCAGTGCGGACGCACGGCCTGGCGCCGGTGGATCGAAAGGCTCATCGCGGTGATCAGCGCCACCGACGGATCACCCTCCCCGAGCGCGTGCAGGATGCGCGCCGTGGCCGCCACCTGGAGTGCGGGGCCCCCGTACCGCTCGCCGACGGTGGCGGTGAGCAGCCCGGCCTGGTGCGCGGTGCGGATCCCCTCGGCCGGAAACGTACCCTCGCGGTCGTAACGGGCGGCGGTCGTGGCGAGCCGCCGCGTCACGGAGGCCAGTGAGCAGAGATCCGGGACGGGCAGCGCGAGCTCAGCGGTCATGAGGCGAGCGCCTTCCGAAGCCGCGGGCTCAGCCGGTCGCTCCAGAAATCGGTCACCGTCAGCTTCCGCTTCACCGCCCCGAGCACGCCGAAGGCGTCGGCGACCTTCTGCTCGGAGGCGGCGGCCCGGGCGCTCACCGGCCGGATCCCGGTCCTGCGCTGGGCCTCTCCTGCCGTGAACTCCTCCAGTGCCTGATCCACCGGCTGGTGGGTGGCGGCGGCGATGACCTTCGCGTACTCCTTCTGGCGTCCGTCGCGCACATAGGCGTACGCCTTGTCGATACGGGCCAGCAGATCCGCCAGTGCCCTGCGCTCGGCCGCGCTGCCGAGGGTGTTCTCGGAGGCGGTCCACAGGAAGTTGCCGGAGAGGATGTCCTTGCCGGAACCGATGGTGCGGGCGCCCCGCTGGTGGGCGGTGATGACCGCGTTGCCGTATCCGGCGAAAGCATCGATGGAACCGCCGTTCAGCGCGGCGATCCCCTTGTCGGGATCCAGCGGGGCGGCCTCGATGTCGTCCCAGTCGAGCCCGGCTCGCTTCAGCAGCTCGTAGAGGAAGTAGTGGGCGGTGGTGTTCTTGACGTAGCCGACCTTCTTGCCCCGCAGTTGCGACATCGAGCTGACGGCGGACCCCTTGGGGGCCACCACCTCCTGGTTGAGGGTGTTGCCGCGCTCCACGGCGACGACCTTGAAGTTCGGCTTGCCGTCGGCCGCCGCGAAGACCGGCGGGATCTCGCTGGAGCTCGCCACGTCCAGCGCACCGGCGCGCACCGCCTCCAGTTGCCTGTCGCCGCCCTGGAACAGGCTCCACTTCACCTGATACGGAGTGTCGTCCAGGTGCGCGAACTTCAGCAGCGCCTCCTCCTTCTTCCAGCCGGTCGCACCGACCCGCAGAGTGACCGAGGAGCCTTTCCCGCCCCCGTCCGCTCCCGCGGAGCCCCCACAGGCGCTCAGTGCACCGGCGGCCAGCGCCACGACGGCGGCGAG
This sequence comes from Streptomyces yongxingensis, assembly GCF_055597465.1. Taxonomy (NCBI): domain Bacteria; kingdom Bacillati; phylum Actinomycetota; class Actinomycetes; order Kitasatosporales; family Streptomycetaceae; genus Streptomyces; species Streptomyces yongxingensis. The sequence goes on along the minus strand of NZ_CM145717.1, from coordinate 857,951 downwards.
AGCGGTACGGGCGCGGGCGCGCCGGAAACGGGAGCGGGCCGGTGGCCTGGACATGGGAGGAATGCCTTTCACGAGGGGAACGAGGAGGAGACGGCGGCGGGGCGTCAGGCGGCCGAGGTGGCGGCGCGGTGCGCCAGCTCCTGACGGACCAGCGGCAGGACATGACGCCCGTAGTCGATGGCGTCGTTGAGCGGGTCGTAGCCGCGGATGGACAGCAGCTCGCAGCCGATGTCGACGTAGTCGAGCAGCGCCTTGGCGACCGTCTCCGGAGAGCCGACCAGCGCCGTGGAGGCACCGGCGGCATTGGTGGCCGCGGCGGGCGCGGTCCACAGGCAGCGGTCGTGCACCTCGCCGCGCTCGGCGACGGCCAGCAGCCGCTGTGATCCGACGTTGGCCGGGGTGCCCCGGCCGACCGCCGGGTAGTGCCGGCGCTCGGCCCGCTCGGCGTGGTTGGCCTTGACGGCGCCCAGGGTGCGGTGGGCCTTCTCCCAGGCCAGCTCGTCGGTGGGGGCGATGATCGGCCGGAAGGACACCCAGATGCGGGGCCGGGGCCGGCCCGCGGCGTCGGCGTACGCGTTCACCGAGGCGATCTGCTCGGCGGTCTCCTTCAGCGGTTCGCCCCACAGCCCGAAGATGTCGCCCTGCTGCCCACCCACCCGGTAGGCGTCCTCGGAGGAACCGCCCACCGAGATGGGGATGGTGCCGTGGTACGGGGTGACGTCGGAGCGGAAGCCCTCGAAGCGGTAGTACGAGCCCTCGTGGGAGATCGGGCCGTCGGCCTCCCACACTCCGCGCAGGATGCGGATGTACTCGTCCGAGCGGGCGTACCGCTCGCTCTTGCTCAGGTAGTCGCCCTCGCGGCGCTGCTCCTCGTCGTTGCCGCCGGAGATGATGTGCACCACCAGCCGTCCGGCGCTGATCCGGTCCAACGTGGCCAGTGCGCGGGCCGCGTGGGTGGGGAAGACCACCCCGGGGCGGTGGGCGAGGACCGGCTTGATGCGCTCGGTGTGATGCGCGACGAACTGGGCCAGTTGCAGTGCGTCCGGGGAGGCCGAGTGGTAGGTGACGAGGGTGTAGTCGAAGCCGCCGTCGTCCAGGGCTCGGGCGTAGCGGCGGGCGTAGTCCACATCGATTCCGGAACCCGCGGTGGGGTCGCCCTCGGTGGCGGGGTTGGGGTGGACGGCGCTGATGAACTCGACGGGCATGGCTGCGGTCACTCCTTGACGAGGCTGGTGTCGGCGTGGTCGGCGAGGATCGGCCTGGGGGTGAGGACACCGATGTCGTGCATGGTGTCGCCGACCTTCTGCACGGACCGGATCACCGGCTCGTTCACCGGCAGCAGCTCGCTGTTGGCCTGGTCGACCAGGGCCTTGGCGACCGTGGCCGAGGCTCCGCCTGTGCGCTGGATGGCCTCGGCGTACTCCGCGGGGTGCCGACGGGACCAGGCCAGCGCCTTGTCCAGGCGGCGCAGATAGTCGGTGATGGCCTTCTTCTTCGCCGGGACCTCAAGGGCCTTCTCGGAGGCTCCGATGAAGCCGTAGCCGCTCACCCGCCCGTTCGCCCCGTTGACCAGGAGACGGCCCCCGTGCTGCTCGGCCACGGTCTTGTACACGCCGAACGTGGCCCAGACCTCGACCTTGCCGGAGGTGAAGGCGGCCTGGGCGTCGGTGGGCAGCAGATACTGGACATGGACGTCGGAGTAGCTCAGCCCCGCCTGCTCCAGCGCGTGCGCCAGCAGATACTCGGCGATGGACCCCTTGGCCGAGGAGACCACGACCTTCTTCCCCTTGAGGTCCTTGACATCGCGCACCGGTGAGCCTTTCCGGACCACGATCCCGGTGTGGGTGCCGTCGTTGTGCAGCGCCCCGACGGCCTTCACCCGCACTCCGCCGGAGAGTGCCTGGAGCGTGGGCAGATCGGCGGCGTACGAGGTGTCGGCGGCCCCGGCCTGCACGGCTTGGAACAGCGGTGCGGCGCCCTCGAACTCGGCCCACTTCACCTTGTACGGCGTTCCCTCGAGGGCACCCGAGGCGTCGAACAGCGTCTTCAGGTTCTTGGCCTGGTCACCGAGGGTCAGTGTCACCTTCGACGGATCGGTCTCGGACGCTGCCTGGCTGTCCCCCGCGCACGCACTGGTGGCGAGGAGGGCGGTCAGCGACAGCGCGGCGCCGAGCGCGCGCGCCGTGGCCGTGGCCCTGCGGTTTCCGGTGTGCGGGCGGTTCATGCGGTGCGTGTGGTTCATGCGGTCACCTCTTCTCGATGGCGCGAATGCGCCGAGGCGTCGTCGACGCCCAGCCGTCGCAGGAGTTCGCCGCGCAGCGCCACGAAGTCGGGGGATCCGAGGTCACGCGGGCGTGCGAGGCCCACCTCCGCCTCGTAGGCGATCCGCCCGCCGTCCATCACCAGCACTCGGTCGGCCAGCAGCAGCGCTTCCTCGACGTCGTGGGTGACCAGGAGGATCGAGCAGCCGTGCCGCCGCCACAGATCGGCCACCAGCCGCTGCGCCCTGCCTCGGGTGAGCGCGTCGAGCGCGCCGAACGGCTCGTCCAGCAGCAGCAGTTCGGGTTCGCGCACCAGCGCACGGGCCAGGGAGACGCGTTGGGCCTGACCGCCGGAGAGCGTCCGGGGCCAGGCACCCGCGTACTCCTCGATGCCGACCTCGGCCAGGTAGCGCCCGGCGAGCGCGCGGTCTCCGGCCGGCAGACCGAGCACCACGTTGTGCCACACCCGCAGCCACGGCATCAGCCGCGGCGACTGGAAGGCCACCGAGCGCCGCTCGGGGACGTCCACCTCGCCCTCGGTCTCGCTGTCCAGCCCGGCGAGGATCCTCAGCAACGTCGACTTTCCGCAGCCGCTCTGGCCGAGCAGGGCCACGAACTCACCCTCACGGATGGTGATGTCGAGCCCGTCGAGCACCGTCTTGTCGCCGAAGGCGCGGGTCAGTCCGCGGACCTCCACACTGTTCGTGCCGTTCACCGGTGTCACGCTCCCTCCCCGTCGAACGAGGCCCGCCAGTCCAGCAGCCGCCGGGACAGCAGCCGCACCGCGAAGTCGCACAGCAGCCCCAGCACCGCGTACACGGCCAGGCACAGGACGATGACGTCCGTCTGGAAGTACTGCTGGGCGTTGCTCATCAGATAGCCGATACCGGCGTCCGCGTTGACCTGCTCGGCGAAGACCAGGGCCAGCCACGCGGTGGACAGCGCGTACCGCAGCCCCACCAGCGCCCCGGGCAGCGCGGACGGCAGGATCACGTACCGGATCAGCCCGATGCGGCCCAGGCCCACCATCCGCCCGGCCTCGATCAGCTGTGCGTCGGCGGACCGGATGCCGCCGTAGATGTTGAAGTACAGCGGGTAGGTGACACCGAGCGCCACCAGCGCGATCTTCGGTGTCTCGTCGATGCCGAACCAGACGATGAACAGCGGGATCAGGCCCACCCAGGGAATCGCCCGGAACATGCCCATGGACGCGTCGATGACGTCCTCGCCCAGCCGGAACAGACCGGCGGTGAGCGACAGGGTGAGCGCCACGGCCGCGCCGATGAGGAAGCCGAGGGCCGCGCGTCGGCCGGAGGCGGCGATGGCCTGCGGCAGCTCGCCGGTGCCGATGAGGTCCGCACCGCGCCGCACGACGTCGACGGGGGAGGCCAGCACGGACTCGGGGAGCACCCCCGTGGCGGCGGCCAGGAACCAGAGCAGCAGCAGACCGGCCGGCCCGGAGGCCCGTCGCACCCCGCGCGGGACCCGGAGGCGGGGCCGGGTGCGCGGGGCGGTGGGGCGGGACGCCCGCACCGCGGTGGACTCGGCGGGCGGCGTGGGGTCCTTCGGCGCACCGGGGGAGGGTGGCGCGGAGGCGTGCGGGGGCGGTGAGGCCCCGGACACGGGGGAGTGCGAGGAGGGCATGGTGCGGCCTCTCGGTCGGGAAGTGTTCGGGAGGGTGGAAGGGTGGCGGATCAGCCCGGCTGCGCTCCCACCGCCGCCGGGCGGTCGGTGTCGGCGGACCAGGCGGACCAGGAGCCGGGGTAGAGCGCGGCCGTGATGCCGACGCGGGCCAGGGCCGCGACCGTGTGGGCGGCCGTGACGCCGGAGCCGCAGTAGACACCGACCTCCGTCGTGCCGTCGGCGCCCAGCGCGGCGAAGCGCCGCGCGAGTTCCCCCACCTCGTGAAACGTGCCGTCCGGCGCCAGGTGGTCGCCCGTCGGGGCGGACCGGGCGCCGGGAATGTGCCCCGCACGAGGATCGACCGGTTCGGTCTCGCCCCGGTATCGCTCGGCCGCCCGCGCGTCCAGCAGGACGCCGGTACGCGCCACCTCGGCCGCCGCGTCGGCGTCCAGGACCGGCAGCCGCCCCGCGCTGAGCAGGACGTCCCCCTCCGCCGGCGGGGCGGGCTCGCCCGTTTCCACGGGCAGTCCGGCCGCGCGCCACGCGGCCAGCGCCCCGTCCAGCAGCGAGACTCGTTCGACCCCGGCCCAGCGCAGCAGCCACCAGGCTCGAGCGGCGGCGGTGTTGCCGTTGTCGTCGTACACCACCACCGGCCGGTCGGTGGTGAGTCCCCAGCGGCGCGCGGACCGCTGCAAGGTGGCGGGATCCGGCAGCGGATGGCGGCCGCCGGCCGGAGTCGGCGGAGCGGCCAGTTCGGTGTCCAGGTCGACGTAAGCCGCGCCCGGGATGTGCCCGGCGCGGTAGTGCTCATGGCCGTGCGGATCGCCGAGCCGCCACCGTACGTCCAGGACGACGGGCGCCGGACCACCGTGGAACAGCCGGGAGTAGAGCTCGGCCGGAGTGGTGAGGACGGGGGCGGTCACGCGAGGGCCTCCGGCACGGCGATGGGCGCCAGGCCGGGATCCAGCCGCAGCCGCTCCAGGAAGAGGACCACCGTGGCGGCGGCGGTGCGGTGGGTCACGTCGTTGAGGACGTCGTGCCGGGTACCGGCCAGACTCACCAGCTCCGCGCCGGGCAGCCCGCGGAACACGCGGCGGACCTCAGCGAGCGGGCTGACGGTGTCCTCGGCACCGTGCAGCCCGAGTACGGGAACGGAGATCCCCGCCAGCGTGTCCAGCGTGGGCGACTCCAGCGTCGGCGGGCCCGCCAGGGCGCCGCGCCGGAACGCGGAGTCGGCGGTCAGCCTGCCCCGATGCGTCGGGCAGGCGGTGCGCAGCTCCAACTCATCCTCCCAGCCCCGGGCGGCCGTTTCGGCGGGGTGCGGCCCGGTCGGCAGCCCGGCGAGAATCAGCGCGTCCAGCCCGGAGGCGTCGAGGGCGGCGAGCCGCGCCGCGTGGGAGGCCCCGGTGTCGGAGCCGACCAGTACGCGGGGGCCCGGGAGCGTTTCGTCGCGCACCAGCTTGGTGGCCGCCTCGGCGACGGCCTCCGGGTCGGAGGAGGCGTCTCCCAGGGCGCGCACGCGATAGCCGTCGGCGGAGATCCGGCGGCCGAACCGCTCGTACACACCGCCGTGTTCACCCCGTCCGGGGAGGAGCACGAGCGTGCCGCGCGGGGCGATTCCCGCTGGTTCGTCCCAGGAGTGGACAGGCTGAGCAGAGGACATGAGAACTCGATTCATCGACAGCGGCGCCCGCCCGCACGCACGAGGAGATGGAGCGGCCGTGCGGGTGCGGAGGTGCGGAGGGGAAACGAAGAAGCGCAGGCGGGAAACGCCTGCCGACGCGCAAGCGCGGAGGGATCAACGGGCGGCGGCGAGCGGGCGACGGCGGCGAGCGCGCCGGGAAAGCGTTGAGTCAGCGACAGCGCATGGCGCCGGTGCGGCCGAAGTCGACCACGCGCCGCCGGGTCAGCCGGGCGCCCATGGCACGGCACACCGCCGGTCCGGCGGCCGATGGCCCGGATCCGGTGCGGTGGGTGCGCGGCCCGCGGGCCGCCACGAACGCTGTACGCGGCATGACCTCAGGATGCACGAGGTCGGAGTCGGCCGTCCAACGATGATTTGCCATCAAAACTGATCGTGATTTCCGATCGATCGGTTGCTAGCCTGCACACATGCGACCGGTATTGGACATCGTGGCGTTGCGCAGTCTCATTGCCGTCGCCGACTACGGAGGCTTCCACCGCGCCGCCGGCGCACTCGCCCTCAGCCAGTCCACCGTCAGTCAGCACATCCGGCGGCTGGAGAAGTCCCTCGGCCGCCCCATCGTCGAACGTGACGGCAGGAAGACCCGGTTCACCCCCCACGGCACCCGGCTGCTGGAAGAGGCCCAGCAGATCGTCGGCGCACATGACGCGGCCCTCCGTCGGCTCATGGGGGAGGACCCGGCCGGCGCGGCCCCCGTCATCATCGGCGCCACCGAACACGGCGCCGACCAGATCCTGCCCGTCCTGACCGCGGCCGTACGCGACACCCGGCCCGGCGCCGAGGTCCGGGTGCGCATCGACCGCTCGGCGCGGCTGACGGATGCCGTCGCACGTGGTGAACTCGACCTCGCCGTCTACGTCACCGAGGCGGCGTCCGCCCCGGGGACCCCGGTGGGCGAACTCCCCCTGCGCTGGTACGCCGCTCCCGGCTGGGAACCACCCGCCGCACCCGCCCCCTTGCCCCTGGTGGCCATCAGCGATCCCTGCGTGATCCGCCGCCGCGCCCTGACCGCCCTCGCCTCCCACCACACGGCCGCCACCGTGGTCGCCGAGGCCGGATACCTCGCGGGGGTGCTGGACGCGGCCCGCGCCGGACTCGGCGCGGCCCTGCTCGCCGTACCCGGCGGTCCGTACCCCGATGGCCTCACGCCACGCCACGACCTCCCCGCCGTTCCCCCGGTCGGCCTCAGCGCCCGAGCCCGCGGCGGCTGCGACCCCTCCCTGGCCGGGGCCACCGTCGAGGCGGTACGAGCCCTGCTCGGCTTCCGCGCGATGGACACCGCGGAGACTCCGTCCAGCGTCATGTAACGCGAACATGGCAGCCGTACGAAGTCGTCATTGCCGGCTCTCGGGGCAGATCGGCAAGCTGCCCTTCAAGGTCAAGTGGGCCAATATCAGTGGCGGTCCGCAGTGCTCCGAGGCGTTCCGCGCGCATTCGCTGGGTCTGTGCTCGGCGGCGGAGATCCCGTCGATACACGCCCTTCCGTCTCGTGGGTGATCAGCAGGATGGCCAGATCGTTGGCCGACTGGAAGACCGTCCCTGCGCGATGTTCAGGCCGACTTCATGGAGCACCGGCCGCGTGGCGGGCCGGCCCCGAGCGGGAGTGAGGTCAGTGAGAGAAACAGGCGGCACTGGTGATCATCGTGTGATCGACCGTGCGGCGGCGCGTGCGGAGAAGAGTCCGCGACATGGGATGGGGTGGGATGCTCACGCCGCTGTCTGCCGAGGTCAACAGCGGACCGCATGGTGAGATGCGCGGTGTGCCCGGCGGCCGTCCACCGTTCCGCATGCTGGTCGTCGCTTGACCAGTACACGAACGCCGGTGTTGGGTGGCGCCCATGGCCTCCACGCTTCTGGTGCACCGCCACCACGTCGACCTCGGTCGAGTGGTGAGCGCGCAGTGTTGTTGAGGCATTGACGGCTGCCCGCCGGGCGCCTTCTCCTTTCTGTTTCTCGCCTGTGATCCGTCTGCCCGTACGGGGCCGCACTTCCGTGCGCCGTGGGGCATGACGGCGCGTCAACTTGTTCGCGTCGGCGTGGCAGCGCCACCGCACCTCATGAGGAAACCACCGTGACCGACACGTTCCCGCGGGAGCTACGCCAAGCCCTCGCCGAGACCTCCGCACCACTGCTCGCCGGAGCGGACGCCCTGCCGTACCTCGACGACCGCTCCGGAGCGGCCGACGCCCGGGCACCGCACCCGGGGGCGACCCGATGAGCCATACGCCCACCCCCACCGCCGCACCCGCCCCCGCGCTCGCCCCGGGCGGGCCCGTCCGCTGGACGGCACTCGGCTGGGACGACCCGGCCGCCGCCGAGCTGCGAGCCCTGATGGACGCGGAGATCAAGCCCCGCTATGCCGCCTTCGGGCCGCGTCCGCATCTGCCGCCCCCGCCCACCGCCGACGAGATAGCCGTCACCTGGATCGCCTTCACCGGCTCCGGCGAACCCGTCGCCACCGCCTCACTGCGCGCGCTGCCCGGCGACCGGTGGGAGATCAAGCGCGTCTTCGTCCGTGCCGACCACCGTGGCCGCGGGCTGGCCGCGGCGGCGCTGGCGGCCGTCGAGGCGTCCGCGGCCGAACGGGGCGTCGCGGAACTGATGTTGCAGACGGGTGTCCGGCAGCCGGAGGCCGCCGCCCTCTACGCACGCGAGGGCTGGTACCGCATACCGCCCTATCCGCCCTACTCCCGCGATCCGTACAGTGTCTGCTTCGCCAAACGGCTGCCCGCCACCGGCGGTGCGGAGCGGGAGAGCCATGCGTGACCCCCGGCGTCTCGCCGCCGTCGCGGCGGTTGGCATGTCGGTGCCTCCTTTCAGACGGGAACGGGGGTGTGGCTTAGCCGTTCCCGCAGGGACGGCACCACCTCGTGTGCGATCAGCTCCAGCACCCGCACAATCTGGTCAAAACTCGGCGCACCCGACTGCACCTGGCCTCGTACGGCGTGACGGTGGCCCCGGGCAGCCCCTGCCACAGCGGCGCCCCGGCCCCGGCCCATGTGCGGATCGCCATCAGCCGGCTGCCCGAGGAGCCGGCGCCGGTCCGGGAACTCGCGGCCTTGGTGTCCGCCGCGGCCACCGGGGCGACCTGGGAGGAGTTCGACTGACGCCCGCCCCGCCGCGGTCGGCCCGCGCCGTTGTCAGGACGCGCGTCAGTGAGGTCGGCGAGGTCGCCCACACTTTCGTCGGATACGCATGGGCGTCGAGGAATACGCCGGAGCCCCGTCCGAGTTGACGATTGCGTGAGGTCACCGGCCTCACGTAGCGTTCCGAGATATCAGCCAGGGCCCGAAGGCCCGTCGGGAACGGGAGGCGATGGTGGCGCGACCGATGACCGTTACCTGCCCGCCGGCTCCGGTCCTGGGCAAGGGCGTCCGCCTGTACTCCCGGCACCACATCGACCTGCTGCGCGTGGCCGGCGCGCTCTGTCGCCGCTGACCTGATCACCTCGAGGACACCGCGCCCTCCCGATGAGGGGCGGTGATCACCCATGGCCGACCAGGGAGGCGCCCTCCGTGTCCGAGTTCTCATCCACACCCTTGCACCTCGCCGTCGCTCTCGACGGGGCGGGCTGGCATCCGGCCGCATGGCGCGAGCCGCAGGCCCGGCCCCGGGAGCTGTTCGACCCGGCGTACTGGACCGATCTCGTCACCGAGGCCGAGCGCGGGCTGCTCGACTTCGTGACCTTCGAGGACGGGCTCTCGCTCCAGTCCTCGCACCGCACCGAGCCCGACGGCCGCATCGACCAGGTGCGCGGGCGGCTGGACGCGGTGCTCATCGCCTCCCGGGTCGCACCGCTGACCCGGCACATCGGGCTGGTGCCGACCGTCGTCGCCACCCACACCGAGCCGTTCCACATCTCCAAGGCGATCGCCACCCTGGACTACGTCAGCACCGGCCGTGCGGGGTTGCGGATCCGGGTGTCCAGGCGGCGCCACGAGGCGGAACACTTCGGCCGCCGCACCATCCCGCGCTTCGGCCCCGAGGATCTGGACACCCCGGTGGTCCGGGAGCTGACCGCCGAGCTCTTCGAGGAGGCCGCCGACTACATCGAGGTGGTACGCCGCCTCTGGGACAGTTGGGAGGACGATGCCGAGATCCGGGACGTCGCCACCGGACGCTTCATCGACCGCGACAAGCTCCACTACATCGACTTCGAGGGCAGGCACTTCAGCGTCAAGGGCCCCTCGATCACCCCCAGGCCGCCCCAGGGACAGCCGGTCATCAGCGCCCTGGCCCATCAGAGCGTGCCCTACCAACTGGTGGCCGGCTCCACCGACATCGGCTACATCACCCCGCACGACACGGACCAGGCCCGCGCCACCATCGCCGAGGTCCGCGCCGCCCAGGCCGCGGCGGGCCGCGCGGAGGAGCCCTTGCACCTCTTCGGCGACCTGGTGGTGTTCCTCGACGAAGAACCCGGTGCCGCGGCCGCCCGACGGGAGCGCCTGGACGCCCTCGCGGGCCACCCGTACACCAGCGACGCCAAGGTGTTCACCGGTACCCCCGCACAGCTCGCGGATCTGCTTCTGACCTGGCAGCGGACCGGACTGTCGGGCTTCCGGCTGCGCCCCGGTGTGATCGGCCACGACCTCGAGGCGATCACCCGCGGCCTGGTGCCCGAACTCCAGCGCCGCGGCGCCTTCCGCCGGTCCTACGAGGCCGGCACCCTGCGCGGGCTGCTGGGCCTCGCCCGCCCCGCCAACCGCTACGCCACCGCCTGAGCCGGAGGGACCACCGACCATGAGCACACCGCTCAAGCAGATCCACCTGGCGGCGCACTTCCCCGGCGTCAACAACACCACGGTGTGGAGCGATCCGGAGGCGGGCAGCCATATCGAGTTCAGCTCGTTCGCCCACTTCGCGCGCACCGCCGAGCGCGCCAAGTTCGACTTCCTGTTCCTCGCCGAAGGGCTGCGGCTGCGCGAACAGGGCGGGAAGATCTACGACTTGGACGTGGTGGGGCGGCCGGACACCTTCACCGTCCTGTCCGCGCTCGCCGCCGTCACCGACCGCCTCGGCCTGACCGGCACCATCAACTCCACCTTCAACGAGCCCTACGAGGTGGCTCGCCAGTTCGCCAGCCTCGACCACCTGTCGGGCGGGCGCGCCGCGTGGAACGTCGTCACCTCGTGGGACGCCTTCACCGGGGAGAACTTCCGCCGCGGTGGCTTCCTCCCGCAGGACGAACGGTATTCCCGGGCCAAGGAGTTCCTGGCCACCGCCACCGAGCTGTTCGACTCCTGGCGGGGCGACGAGATCGTCGCCGACCAGGCATCCGGCACCTTCCTGGGCGACGCGCGGGCCGGGGCCTTCGCCCACCGGGGACAGCACTTCGACATCGCCGGGCAGTTCAACGTCCCGCGCAGCCCGCAGGGCCGTCCGGTGATCTTCCAGGCCGGTGACTCCGAGGAAGGCAGGGAGTTCGCAGCGGCCGCCGCCGACGCCATCTTCAGCCGGTACAGCACCTTCAAGGAGGGGCAGGCGTTCTACACGGACGTCAAGGGCCGCCTCGCCCGCCACGGCCGCACCCACGACCAGTTGCTGATCCTGCCCGCGGCCACCTTCGTCCTCGGCGACACCGACGCCGAGGCGCAGGAGCTGGCCCACGAGGTGCGCCGCCAACAGGTCAGCGGCGCCACCGCGATCAAACACCTGGAGTTCGTCTGGAACCGCGACCTGTCCGCGTACGACCCGGACGGCCCGCTCCCCGACATCGACCCGGACCCCGGCGAGCACACCATCGCCCGCGGCCGCGCCCAGGTGCGGATGTACCGCGATCCGCTGGCCGTCGCCCGGGAGTGGCGGGAGCTGGCGGCGGCGAACAAGTGGTCCATCCGTGACCTGGTCATCGAGACCGGCAACCGCCAGTCGTTCATCGGCTCCCCGGCCACGGTCGCCGAGACCATCAACTCCTTCGTCCAGGCCGATGCCAGCGACGGCTTCATCCTCGTACCGCACATCACCCCCGGCGGGCTGGACGTCTTCGCGGACACCGTCGTCCCGCTGCTGCAGGAGCGCGGGGTGTTCCGCACCGAGTACGAGGGCACGACCCTGCGCGACCACCTCGGTCTGGCCCACCCGGGCACCGAGGCGCACCGGGAACGGGCCGCGTCGTGAAGTTCCTGGCCATCACCCTCATCGTGCACGCCCCGGACCCGGTGACCGGGATAGCGAAGACGACCGGTGAGCGCTTCCGCGAGGTGATCGGCAACGCGCTGCTGGCGGAGGAACTCGGCTTCGACGGCTTCGGCGTCGGCGAACGCCACGAACGGCCGTTCATCTCCTCCTCACCACCGGTCGTGCTCAGCCACCTCGCCGCACTCACCTCCCGGATCCGGCTGTTCACCGCGGTGACCACGCTCAGCCTGCTCGATCCGGTGCGCGCCTACGAGGACTACGCCACCCTGGACCACCTCTCCGCCGGTCGCCTCGAGCTGATCATCGGCAAGGGCAACGGCACCGCCCAGCGCGAGCTGTTCCAGGTCACCCCCGAGGACCAGTGGGACCGCAACGCGGAAGGCTACGAGCTGTTCCGCCGCATCTGGCGGCAGGACAAGGTGACCGCCGCACCGCGCTTCCGACCCGCCCTGACCGACGCCGAGGTGTGGCCGAGACCCCTCCAGCGGCCCATCCGGGTCTGGCACGGCAGCGCCACCAGCCGGGAGTCGGTCGACCTCGCCGCCCGCTACGGTGACCCGCTGTTCTCGGCCAATGTCACCCACCCCATCGAGCCGTACGCCGAACTGGTCCGCCACTACCGGGAGCGCTGGGAGGCGTACGGCCACGACCCCGCCCGCGCCGTGGTCGGCGCCGGGACAGCGGGTTACTACGCGGCCCGCACCTCGCAGGAGGCCATCGCCGCCTACCGCCCGGTGTTCGAAGGCTGGCTGGCCTTCCAGAAGCAGCTCGGCCTCGAACCGGTGTTCCCGACCCTGGAGGACTTCGTCGAGCGCAGCTCGGCGCTGATCGGCAGCCCTCAGCAGGTCATCGAGAAGGTGCACCGCTACCACGAGGAGTTCGGACACACCGTGCTGCACCTGCACGCGGACGCGGACGGACTCACCGACGCCCAGCACCGCGCCTCGCTCGAACTCTTCCAGTCCGACATCGCGCCGGTACTGCGACGCGACATCCCGGATCCGCCATTCGACTGGGCCCCGGTGCTCGGCACGCCCGAACCCGCCTCCCCGCCCGCCGACCGCTGAGGAGACCCCGACCGTGTCCGGCATCCCCCTCGCAGTCCTCGACCTCGTGCCCATCTCCTCCGGCTCCACCGCGGCCGAGGCACTGCGCAACAGCATCGACCTCGCCCAGCAGACGGAGCGGTTCGGCTATGCGCGCTACTGGTTCGCCGAACACCACCTCAACCCGGGCGTGGCCGGGACCTCGCCCGCCGTCGTCCTGGCCCTGACCGCCTCCGCCACCTCCACGATCCGCCTCGGCTCCGGGGCCGTACAGCTCGGCCACCGCACCGCCCTGTCCACCGTCGAGGAGTTCGGCCTGATCGACGCCCTGCACCCCGGACGGCTGGACCTCGGGCTCGGCCGCTCCGGCGGACGTCCCACCGAGCGCACCGGCGACGCACCGCCCACCACCACCCCCGTCGTCGACGGACGCACCCCGAACGGCCTGCGCATCCCGCCCAAGTTCTCCTTCCACCGACTGCTCGGATCGCCCCGCATCGCCCTCCAGCGGCGACTCCTCCAGCAGCCGGGCGCGGAAGCGCAGGACTACGGCGAACAGATCGACGACATCCTCGCGCTCCTGCGCGGCGACTACCGCTCCGCCGAGGGCGTCGAGGCACACGCGATACCCGGCGAAGGCGCCGAGGTGCAGGTGTGGATCCTCGGCAGCAGCGGCGGGCGGAGCGCCCAGGTCGCGGGCCGGGGCGGCCTGCGCTTCGCCGCCAACTACCACGTCAGCCCGGCCACCGTCCTGGAGGCCACCGAGGCATACCGCGCCGCGTTCCAGCCGTCCGAGACACTCGACAAGCCGTACGTCAGCGTCTCCGCCGATGTCGTGGTGGCCGAGGACGACGCGACGGCCCGCGACCGCGCCGCGGGCTACGGTCCATGGGTCCGCAGCATCCGCACGGCCGAGGGCGCCATTCCCTTCCCCAGCCCCGAACAGGCCCGCGCCCACGTCTGGACCGACGCGGACCGGGAGCTGGTCGCCGACCGCGTGGACACCCAGTTCGTGGGCTCGCCCGCGCGCGTCGCCGACCAGCTCGAACAACTCCAGGAAGCCACCGGCGCGGACGAGCTGCTCATCACCACCATCACCCACGGCCACGCCGACCGGGTGCGCTCCTACGAACTGCTCGCCGAGGAGTGGCGACGCCGCTGAGCAGAGGGGGTCAGGGGCGTGGCGGGCGCCGGCGTCGCGCGGGATCGGCGTTTCGCCCTCGTGGCGTCCCTGGTTGAGTGCCTGTGCGGGAGGTCGGGGCTGCCGGTGTTGTAGCCCGGCGCGTGGATTTCTCTCCGTCGGCGAGGGCATGGGCGGCGTACGTGATGCGGATGACACCGTCGGCGTGCCGTTCCGTGCGTGCGCGGACGCCGAAAACGTCGCTGAGTATCCGCGGGACCAGTACGTCCAGGACCGGTCCCGCTGCCACCACGGTTCCCTCGTGCAGGACGACCAGGTGGTCGCAGAGCCGGGCGGCCAGGTCGAGGTCGTGCAGGACCGCCAGCGTGGTGATGCCGGTGGCGCGGATGAGGTCCAGCAGCTCGAAGCGGGCGCGGATGTCGAGGTGGTTGGTGAGTTCGTCCAGCACGAGGAGCTGGGGGCTCTGGGCCAATGCGCGGGCCAGCAGAACGCGTTGGCGTTCTCCGCCGGACAGCGAGGCGTAGTCCCGGTCCGCGAACGGTCGTAGGCCGCAGCGGTCGACGGCGTCGGCCACTGCCCGGTGGTCCTCGGCTCCGTCGCGCCCCAGCAGACCGTGGTGGGGGGCGCGGCCGAGAGCGACGATCTCGGTTACGGTCAGTCCGGTGGTGTTGCCGCCGCCGTCCTGGAGGACGGCGGCGGTGCGACGGGCCGCGGTGCGGGGGGACAGGGCCCATACGTCGTCCTCGCCGACCCTGACCACACCGTCCGCCGGGCGCAGTGAGCGGTAGACGGTGCGTAGCAGGGTGGACTTGCCGCTGCCGTTGGGACCGACGAGACCGACGATGTCGCCCTTGCGCGCCCGAAGGCTGACATCGCGGAGGATCGGGTTGCGGTCGAGCGTGACGTGGAGCCGATCGACGGTGAGTTTCATGCTTCTAGTCCAGGCTCTTGTTGCGGCGCAGCAGCCACAGGAAGAAGGGAGCTCCGAGCAGGGCGGTGAGGATGCCCAGGGGGATTTCGTCGGGGCGGTTGAGGGTGCGGGAGAGCAGGTCGACGAGGAGCAGGTAGACGGCTCCCAGCAGGGCGGTCAGGGGGAGCAGCCGGCGGTGGTCGGCGCCGGTGGTCAGGCGCACCAGATGCGGGATCATCAGGCCGACGAAGCCGATGCTGCCGGCGACGGCGATGACGGTTCCCGTCAGCAGGGCGGTGAGCACCAGGAGTACGGCGCGCAGCCGGTTGACGTCGACGCCGAGCGCGGTGGCGGACTCGTCGCCGGCCAGCAGTGCATTGAGCCGTCGGCCGAAGAGAGTGAGGAGCGTGGTGGTGACGAGCACCACCACGGTGACTGTGGGGAGTTGGTCCCACTGGGCGCCGGCGACGCTGCCCAGCATCCAGAACATGACCGTCCGCAACTCGGTCGGTGTCGCCTGGAGCTGCAGGTAGCTCGTGGCCGAGAGGAAGACGTAGCCGACGGCGACGCCGGCCAGTACCAGCCGGGTCGGGGCCAGGCGCCCCCGCCGTTGTCCGAGGGCGAAGACCAGCGCGCCGGCGGCGACCGCGCCGAGGAAGGCAGCCGCCGACACCCCGAGCCCGGCCAGCGCCGCGCCGCCGCCCAGGGTGATGACCAGCACCGCGCCGAGCGTGGCACCGTAGGAGAAACCCAGCACGATGGGGTCGGCCAGCGGGTTGGACACGACGGTCTGCAGCACGGCGCCGGACACGGCCAGGCCCGCGCCGACCAGAGCGGCCAGGACGACCCGCGGGGTACGGAAGTTCCAGACGATCTGGTCCAGCGCCGGGTCGGACGGCGCTCCCGCGCCGGTGACATGGTGCAGGACGATCCCCCACACGTCACTGAGCGGGACGTTGACCGCGCCGATGCTGATCCCCACGATCATCGTGACGATCAGCGCGACGGGCAGGAGCGTGAACGCCAGCGGAGTCCTGAGCCGGGTCAGAAGGCTTCGGGGTGCAGCAGCTTGGCGATCTTCTCCACGGCCACGTCGTTGCTCGGGCCGAGGTACATCGAGTCCGACAGCGTCAGGTATGTGTTGTTCTTGGCGGCCGACCACTGGGGGAACTCCTTGAGCAGCTTCTTGGCGTATGCCGCCGGGTTGGGGTCGTTGTAGCTGATGACGACGAGGGCGTCGACGTCGGTGGCGGCCACCTTCTCCTTGCTCAGGTCGGCGAAGGTGGTCTTGGAGGCGTTCTCGAATGCGTTGGCGCCGCCGGCCTTGGCGAGGATGTCGTTGACAATGCCCTTGCTGAAGACCGAGCTGAAGTCGTTGCCGCCCATGGCCATGTTGGAGAAGAGCACCATGACCTTCGGGCGCTTCTCTCCCTTGACCTTTTCGGAGACCGCCGCGATGTTCTTCTCGGACTCGGCGATCAGTTTCTCGGCCTTGTCACTGACGTTGAAGATCTTTCCCATGTCGCGCAGCAGCGTGTAGCTCTCGGCGACGGTCATCTTGGAGGGGTCGTCGTCGCAGCCCTGCGGGGAGACGTAGCTGTTGGCTCCTACCTGCTTCAGCTGCTCGCGGGTGGCGAAGCCGTATCTCTGGTCGAAGCCGTACGTGGTGACGGACAGGACGAGGTCGGGGCGCAGTCCGAGCATGGCCTCGCGGGGGATGTCGTACGCCTCGTTGAGCTTGATGTCGCCGGTGGGCAGGGCCTTGATGGCGGCGGCCCGGCCGGCGGCCTCGGACATGCCGTAGGTCTGCTGGTTGGCGACGATCTTGTCCTGGAGGCCGAGGGCGAGGAGGGTGGAGACCTCGGCGACCGAGGCGCCGTTCATGACGACGACCCGGCTGGGGACCTTCTTGAAGGTCTCGCTCTGACCGCAGTTGTCCAGGGTCACCGGGTAGCCGGCCTTCGAGTCCGCAGCCTCGGTCGCCTTCGTGCTCGTCTGGCCGTCGTCGTAGGAACCGCCGCATGCCGCTGTGAGCAGACAGAGGGTTGCGGCCAGAGCGGTGGTGACTGGCCGGTTCATCGGCATCCGGGCTCCCTGTGCGCGAAAGACATTCACTGGCTGAAGGTTGTCTTTCACGTAGTCGGGCTGGAGTGGTCTCGAGTTCCAGGAAATTTCCGGCTACGGGCGGGCAGATGATGCCGCTGGACGAGCGGACCGATCATTCGCCGGTCGGTCTTGAACCCCGGTTGGACCGACCGACGAACCTTTGTGCACGTCGGTGGCCCGCGCCCACCCGACAGGTGGGTGCGGGCCACCGACGAATTCCGGTGATCAGGAGCTTCGCCAGACGACGCCGCGCTGCTCGTACTCCATGATGGACTCGACGCCGATGGCGACGGACGCTCCACACTCACGAGTGATCATCCAGAGCGCCAGATCGATTCCGCTGGTGACACCGCCCGCGGTCACCAGATTCCCGTCGTCAACGACTCGCGCGTCGATCACCCTGCCTCCCTGAGCGGCCAGATCGGCCTTGGCCAGGTGGTGTGTCGTACACGGACGGCCTTTGGTCAAGCCTGCTGCGGACAGCACCATGACTCCTGTGCAGACACCGGCGACGATGACTCCGGCCTGCTGTGCCCGTACGAGGTTCCGTAGGACATCTGGATCGTGGATCAGCCGATCGCCGCCGCCCGGCACGATCAGAAGATCGGTATCGGTGGGCTCCCATGCGGCCGGCACCGTGACCTTGGTGCCGAAGAAGCATGTCACCTCGCCAGGAGCCGATGGCCGTACCAGTGTCGTCTGAACCTGGCCGCCCGCCTGAACAGCGTGCCCGAGAACGTCACGCGGTCCGATGGCGTCCTGCTCCTCCACCCCGTCGTACATGAGGATCTGAACACGTAGAGGCATCGGCTTTGTCTCCTTGGCTGGTAAAGCGTCCGCGGACGCCGCGGGCGCTGCGAAGGTCCCGACCGAACCGAGACCGGCAGTCGCGACCGACGGTTTGAGCAGGTTCCTGCGCTCCATCGGCCCATCTCCTGATCGCTCGCTCGATCTCCTGTCAAGTCGGCGTCGGCCGACAGCGACGGACGGCGCGCTGGGGCGCCTCACATGCGTCACGTCCGACCCTCATCGTCCTTACGGAGCAGCGCTGACTTGCCCAATAAGTCGGTCGCGCCAGTCGTCCAGTTCCAATTGACGGCTCATCAAGTGAGCAAGCGCTTTCGGCCGCGCCAACGCCCCCCTTGTGCAGAAGTCGATAAATGGCGGACATGGCCGTTGTGGGCGATCAGGGGCCGCCATGACGATTCCGCCCATGGAACGTGACAAGGCTGGTGATCTTGAGGATGTCCAGGATGTAGGCCACTTCATGACGTTGCTGCGGGAACTCAAGGCCCGCTCCGGGCTGTCGTACCGGCGGCTCGAGGAACGGGCCGCCGCCGTGGGGGACGTACTGCCGCGCAGCAGCGTCTCCACCATGCTGAGCCGTGACCAACCGCCCCGGCCGGAGCTGCTGGCGGCCTTCGTGCGGGCGTGCGGGGACGGCGAGCGGGCCGCGCGGTGGTGCGCGGCCAGGGACCGGGTCGCACGACTCCCCGCGCCGGCGGAGGAGGCGTCGTGGGTATCGGCGGAGGCGTCGGTGCCGTCGTCCAGCGCGGTGGGCGCCGGTATTCGGCTGCCGGTGGATCAGGGCGCGCCGGACAGCGGGAGCGGTGTCGCCGCGCCTCCCGGGCCGGAGCCGGGTCCCGGACCGGGGACGGGCGGTCGGCGGGCGCGCCTCCGCCGGCACCGGCGGGGTCTGACGGTCGCCGCCGCCGCTGTGCTGACGGTCGCCCTCGGGGCCGTCGTGGCCTTCCGCCAGGATCAGGTGCCGTGGCGGCAATCCCGCGCCGCGGACCCGCCGTCCGGCGCACCGTCCGGCGCACCGGCCGGGGGTCGGCCGACACCGCCCGGCGGCTGGGTGACCATCAGGATCGCGGAGGACCCGGAGCTGTGTCTGACCGACGGCCGGGTCCGCGACTGGCGGTACACACCGCTCGTCGCGGTGCAGCGCCCCTGTGCCGAGGCGGCGCCGCAGAGCACCCTGCTGGAGCCGGCCGGCGACGGGAGGTACCACATCGTGTGGTACCACCCCGACTACGGCAGGGGCTGTCTGAAAGCGCTCGCCGACGGAGACGGCGCGGGGCTGCTGGAGCCGATGGACGTCTGCGCGGACGGCAGCCTGTTCACCATCGAGCCGTCGGGCGAGCTGAGGCGGGGCAGATATGTGCTCCGGGTCGAGGGACGCGGCTGTGTGGGCATCGTCGGCTCCAGCTCCGTCCACGGTGCGGAGGCGGTGATGCAGCGCTGCGAGGGCAAGGGCCGTCAGGTGTTCCTCATCCGGCGCGCGGGCTGATCCGAGCCCGCCACCTCGCCCAGGACGCGTTCCGCCGGGAAGTAGCCGACGTGGCGCGAGTCATAACTCTGCTCGCTGTTGTCCCCGAGCAGAATCAGCATGCCCTCGGGGACGGTCCGGTCCGGGGTGCCCCCGAGCGCGGGCAGCCCGGACCGGGGCACGGGATCGCCCGGTACGGCCGCGACCCGTTTGATGAACCACTGCCGTGCGTAGATCCGGTGCGCGGGCGCGGTCCGCGGGACGGGCGGGTCCGGCCACGGCGCCTGGTACGGCGGACGCTCCACCACCACGGCCGCCCCGCGCCCGGGGGTACGGCCGCGGCGGACCAGCACGCTGTCCCCGTCGTGGTAGGCCGGTTCCATGCTCCGGCCCGAGACGCCGACCGCCACCAGCCGCCGTTCCGCGGCCCGGGCGAGGGCGAGCCCGGCGGTGAGCAGGAGGGCGGCCGCCCCGCACCCGGCTCCCCAGCCGGGGCTGCGCACGGGCCACAGGAGCGCGGCGGTGCCCGCCCAGAGGGCCACGTCCAGCGTGAGCAGAGCGGTCCGGGTGCGGCGTGCGCGCCGGGCGCGGACACGGGCCCGGTCGGGGGCGGTCTCCGCCCAGGATGCCTCGGCCTCTGAGATGTAGGGGCCGCTGCCGGGACTCATCGTGGTGTTCTCCTCTGCGGGGTGCGTTGGGACAAGGACCGCTCAGGAATCCGCTCAGGGATCCGCTCAGGCGATATGCGGCGAGGCGTCAGGGGCGGTGGCCGGGTCCGGGGCCGCCTCCTGGCGGTAACCGGCGGCCTGGAGGGCGTACAGCCGCGCGTACCGCCCTTCCGCGCAGAGGAGTTGGCCGTGGCTGCCGTGCTCGGCGACCCGTCCCCCGTCGAGCACGACGATGATGTCGGCCTCCCGTACGGCGCCCAGGCGGTGCGAGATGAGGACGCTGGTGAGCCCCTGCCGGTGGGTCCGGAGCGAGGTGTGGATCTCGTGCTCGGCCGCCGCGTCGAGCCCGGCGGACGGCTCGTCGAGGATCATCAGATCGCGGCGGTCGCGTACGAACGCCCGGGCCAGGGCGAGCCGTTGGCTCTGCCCTCCGGAGAGCATGACTCCGGTGGCCGGGTTCCGCTTGTCCGCCTCGGCGAAGAACATCCGGGAGAGCAGGGTGTCGTAGCCGTGCGGCAGCGCCGCCACCACCTCGTGGATCCCGGCCCGCCGCGCCGCCCTTCGCAGGCGCTCCGGTTCGCCGAGGGCGTCGAGGTCGCCCTGCGCGATGCTCTCGGCAGCCGTCATGTCGTAGTCCATGTAGTCCTGGAACACAGCGCTGATGCGTCGGCGCAGATCGGCGATGTCGGCGTCGCGCAGGTCGACACCGTCCCACAGAATGCTCCCGCGGACCGGGTCGTAGAACCGGCACAACAGCTTGACCAGCGTGGACTTGCCCGAGCCATTGAGGCCGACGAGGGCGAGCGACGATCCTGCGGGGATCCACAGGTCGATACCGCGCAGCACCCAGGGATGGTCGGGAGCGTAGCGGAACCACACATCGCGCAGCTCGATGCCGCGCCGCAGCTCCGGCAGCGGGCGGGGGTCGGCGGGCGCGGAGAGTTCGGGCCCGGCGCGCACCACAGCCAGGTAGTGCCCGAACAGCAGCAGGGCGTGGTGGGTGGTCGCGGCATCGCCCGCGAGCGCCGTCAGGGCCGTCTGGACCCCGGCCACGGCGGCCAGGAAGACCGCCACATCGCCGGGGGTGAGCCCGCCTCCCCGGGCGCTGCCGACCGTCCACAGCAGCCCCGCGCCCGCCACCGACGCGGACAGCAGGCCCAGTCCGGCGCGCATCCGGACCTCCTGCCGGTCGACCGTCCGGCGGGCGGCGTCCGCGCTCCGCCGGCCGGCGAGCATCCGGCCGCGCAGAAAGGCACCGGTGCCGAAGAGGCGGATCTCCTTGGCCGCCTCGACGTTGGCGAGCAGGCCCATGTAGAAGAACTGGCGCCGCTCGTCGGGCCCGATCTCCCAGACGGTGGCGGCGCGCCTGCGCGACAGCAGGAGTTCGGCCGCCAGCACGGGCAGCGCGGCGAGCAGGACGAGCGCCATCGTCGGCGGGCTGATCACGAACAGGGAGCCGAGGAAGCCGACGACGGTGAGGGCGGACCGGACGACGCCCAGGGCTCCTTCGACGGCCTGGCCGGCGACCGGTTTGGCCACCACCGTCTGCTGGGCGAGGCGCAGCCGGTCCAGGAAGACCGGGTTCTCGAAGCGGGCGAGCCCGGGGAACCGGTCGACGGCCAGGAACAGCCGGTCCTGGGCGTACAGCCCGACCCGGCGGTCCATCTCGGTGCGCAGATAGTGGGCCAGATGCGGCAGCGCCGCGGTCGCCACCCCGGTCGCGGTCAACACGGCCACGGGGAGCAGGAGGGCGCCCACGGTGGCACCGGCGGCGAGGCGGTCGATGACGAGTTTCAGCGACCAGGCGGCCGCCACCGGGAAGAACCCCATGGCCAGTGCGGGCCCCGTGTACAGCGCGAGGATGCCGGGTGCCGCCCGCGCCACCATCCGTACCGCGTCCAGGACATGGGACGGCCGGAGGCGGGGCGCGCGTTCGTCGTCGGGGTACTCGGGGGCGGTGGCCCGGGAGGCGGGTCGTGGGTGCGTCACGGCGGGGCGTTTGCGCGTCATGGCGCGGTGGACGGCGACGCCGGTCAGCGGGCGGCGACGGCGGGACGGTCCACGTCGACCTGGTCGGCCATGACCAGGAGACGGCCGTCCGTGCTCCGGTTGACCTTGAGGACGACGGGAAAGCCCTGCACCTTGCACGCCCCGGCGACGGCGTCGGCGTCCCGGCCGGTCAGTACGCGCGCCACCGGGCGCAGCGCGGTCAGCATCGGGGCCGCCGCTTCCGCCTCCTCCGGGCTGTCGGCGATCACCGCGGCGAGGACCTGTTCGCGTCCGCGCGGCACGCTCCTGGCGTACTCGGTGAACTTCGGGAGCTTCTCCTTGCACGGGCCGCAGGTCGGGGAGAAGAAGGCGACGACGGTCTCACTGTGAATCATGCCGTCGTGCACCCGCTCCCCGTCCACGGTGGCTCCGGAGAACTCCCCGACCTCGTCCCCGGTGCCGAGGGAGAGCCGGCCGCCGCCCCGGGTGGCGAGCAGCTCGGTGTGTTCCCGCAGCCGCTTGATGACGCCGACGGTGAGCACCAGATCGAGGAGGCACAGCAGCCCGACGAGGACGAGAGTGGCGATGACGATGGGCACGGTGGGTCTCCGTTTCCTGTGCGGAGGGCAGGGGATGGCGCGGGACCCGGCTCACCGTCCCGGGCGGACGGGGTGCCGGGACCGGGCGGTACGTACGGGGCTCATGGGCCGGAAGAGGCCCGCGATGGTGTCGAGCGCGGCGACGCAGCCGCCGACGAGCAGCCCGCCGAGCGCCGCCACGAGCAGCCCGGCCGGCCGCGCGGGGCCGATGTCCGGGCGCAGCATGGTTCCGGCCGCGGCCAGGGCAAGCCCGGCGAGCAGGACGTTGCGTACGATGTGGCGCACGCCGAGCGGGCTGGTGGACGCCCCTCCGAAGCACCGGCACACCGCGTGGGTGCCCCGGGCCACGGCACAGGCGATGGCCACCGCGAAGGCCAGAAGCAGGGCCGCCGCCCCGGCCAGACCGAGCGCCGGGAGACGCGCCCACGGCGCGGCGAGCAGCAGGCAGACCAGCCCCTCGCCCGCGACGACGGCCACCGCCACCGGGCGGACGGCCCGGAGCGGCACCAGCCCCAGGTCTCCCAGGGACGAGGTGAACGCGGCGAACGAACGCCCGCTCGCCGCCTTGCCGACGGCGGCGGCCAGGAACACCGTGCCGATCAGGCAGCGGATGCCGAATTCCAGGTACTGCACGGGGACCTCCTGCGGAGCGGGAACCGGGAACGAACCGGGAACCGGGAGCCGGGGACACCAGTGGACGACGGCACGGCGGTCCGCCCGCTGTCGCACGCCGGTGCCCCCGGCCGGTTCCCTGTCACGTCACCGGATCAGCAACCCGGACAGCTGCGCCAGCAGTTGATGGAGCCGCAGTAGGTGTTGACGCAGCACGCGCTGCGCGCGCACTGCCAGCATTCGTTGAAGCACTGACACGCCTGGGCGGAAGCGGCGGCCTCCACCTTGGGCACGAACAGGCCGAGCAGCCTGCCGCCCATGGTTTCCAGCACCTTGGACATGGTTCTCCTCCTCCTGGGATGGGTGCGTCGGGAGTACGTCGCGCGAGCCGCTCCACGGGAGCGGCGAACAGCCGTTTGTTTCTGCTGTGTTCGGCTCGCGACGTCTCGGGATCCTAGGGAGGCCCGGACCGGTCCCTCCAGCGTCCCGCCGTCCGGGACGTGTCCCGGACTGTCCGGGACACTCTCCCCTTACTCCGTACGACGACGTCGGCCGCCGCCGTGCTCCCCGTACGGCTGGCTGTACCGAGTCGCCGTTCGGTCCGGGCCCCCGCCGCCCAGTGGACTGGAGGACGCCCGGCCGCCCCGCTTCGCCCGGGGCGTCGGCGTCGGCTTCAGCCCGGTCGGCACCGTCGGCTACCTCACCGGCGTCCACTGGCCGCGCCCGGCGGCGGCCGCGCTCGCCCTCGCCGCGGCCTTCCTCAACGCGGCTTTCGGCTACTGCCTCGGTTGCGAGATGTACCTGCTCATCCGCCGCGTCCGAAGCGCCTGATCACGTGTTCTCAGGTCGCCCGGCTCGCCGGTCCCGCGTCGCGGGCAGGGGGATGTGGCCGCTGGTTTGCCGCAGGGCGTCGTGGGCGATGGTGCCGGACACCCGGCCGTCGATGAGCACCCAGGCGGTGCCGCTGCCCGGGGCGAGCCGGGCAGCGGCCTCGTCCACGGGTTCGCCGATGCCCACGGCCGGGGGAGAGGGGTGGAGATGGTCGCGGAGCGGGGCGGCGGACGCTGAGGGATCCCTGGCCACCAGGGCGCGGAGCGCATCGGGCCGGACGGCGCCGATGACCTCGGACACGTCGGTCGTCGCGTTGTCGCCGGAGCGGGGGAGACGCACCGGGACGAGCGCTCCGGCGGCGGTGAGCGCGTCGGCCACCGTGGCCGTGGACGGAAGGGCGGTGAGGGGGGCCGGGCGGTCGCCCAGGACGTCGGCGACCGTCGGCGTCTCCGAGACGTCCTCCAGGAAGCCGAAGCGCCGCAGCCAGCCGTCGTCGAAGTACTTCGACAGATATCCCCGGCCCGAGTCCGGGAGCAGGACCACCACCAGGTCGTCCGGGGTAAGGGTGGCGGCCACCCGCAGCGCCGCGGCCACCGCCGTGCCCGCCGAGCCGCCCGCGAGGATGCCCTCCTCGCGGGCAAGTCGGCGCACCGTCGTGATCGACTCACGGTCTCCGATCCGCTCGAACCGGTCCACCACGGACGGGTCGTACGACTCCGGATACTCGTCCTCCGCGGTCTCCGGGTGGAGGTAATGGCCGATGCTCTCCACGTAGTACGGACTTCCGTCGCCGCCCGAGTACGTGGATGTCAGCGGATCGGCGCCGATCACCCGGACCAGGCCGCCGCTGGCCTCCTTGAGGAAGCCGCCGGTCCCGGTGACCGTTCCGCCCGTGCCGACGCCGACGACGAAGTGGGTGACCCGGCCGCCGGTCTCGGCCCAGATCTCCGGGCCGGTCGTGGTCCGGTGGGCCTCCGGATTGGCCGGGTTGTCGTACTGGTTGGCGTACCAGGCGCCAGGTGTCCGCGCCGCCAGGCGCGCGGCGACGTTGCGGACGTGTTCCGGATGTTCGCGCGGGAGCGCCCCCGTGGTGACGACCACCTCGGCGCCGTACGCCTTGAGCGTCTTGATCTTCTCGGGGCTCGTACGGTCCGGGACGACGACGATCGACCCGTAGCCCCGCTGAGCGGCGATCATGGCCAGTGCCATTCCGGTGTTGCCGGAGGTCCCCTCGACGATGACGCCGCCGGGCACCAGTGCCCCGGACTTCTCCGCCGCCAGCACCATGCCCAGCGCCGCCCGGTCCTTGACGCTGCCGGCGGGGTTGCAGAACTCCACCTTGGCGTAGACGGGGGCGGGCACCCCCGAGGCGATCCTCGTGAGTCTGACCAGCGGGGTGTTGCCGACAGCGTCGAGCAGGGATGCGTGAAGAGTCATGGTTCCGCCTGAGTGAGGCCCTGTGCGGGCCGTGAAGTGGAAGGCATCGGTCGGCTGACAGTCTGGTCCGTTTCATCACCTCCCGCGTGGAAAGCCTCGCACCGCCGGACGGCGAAGTGCCGCCCGCCGGGTGGGACCCGGCGGGCGGCGGGTGTGGTCAGCGGAGGTCCGGTGCGCCGGTCAGGGTGTCACTGGACGATCTTGAGCAGCTTGTTGGGTGAGCCCGAACCGATGCCGGAGAGCGCCCCCGAGGTGGCCCCGTTCACCAGCGCGCTCCCCACCTCGGACGGGGACGCGGTGGTGTGGCCCGAGAGGTAGATCGCCGCGGCGCCCGAGACGTGCGGGGCGGCGAAGGAGGTCCCGGAGCCCGTGTAGGTGGCGGTGTCGGAGGTGTTCCAGCCGGCCGTGATGTTCGAGCCCGGGGCGAAGAGGTCCACGGTCGAGCCGTAGTTGGAGTAGCTTGCCCGTGCGTCGGTGTTGGTGGTGGCGCCGACGGTGAGGGCGGTCGGCACCCGGGCGGGGGAGTAGTTCGCGGCGTTGGCGTTGGAATTGCCGGCCGCGATGGAGTAGGTCACGCCGGACGCGATCGACTTGGTCACCGCGTTGTCGAGGGAGGTGCTGGCGCCGCCGCCGAGCGACACGTTGGCGACGGACGGGCCGGAGTGGTTGGCGGTGATCCAGTCCACGCCCGCGATGACACCGGCCGTGGTGCCGGATCCGTCATTGCCGAGCACCCGGACCGCCACGATGTTCGCCTTCTTGGCCACGCCATAGGTGGTGCCGGCGACGGTCGTGGCCACGTGCGTGCCGTGTCCGTAGCCGTCCTGTGCGGTGGTGTCGTTGTCCACGAAGTCGTAGCCGTACGACGCCCGGCCACTGATCTGCGTGTGGGTGATCCGCACACCGGTGTCGAGGACGTAGACGGTCACGCCGCTGCCGGCACTGTCGGGGTAGGTGTAGGTGCCGCTCAGGGGCAGGTTGGACTGGTCGGCCCGGTCCAGGCCCCAGGGTGCGTTGGTCTGGGTCGCGTCGGCGTGGACCTTGTGGTCCTGCTCGACGGAGGCGACCGCCGGATCGGCGGCGAGTCTCCTGGCCTCGGTGGGCCCGAGTTTCGCCGCGTAGCCGTTCAGCGCGGCGGTGAAGGTCCGCTTCACCTCGCCGCCGTATCCGGTTATGAGGTCCTTGCCCCGGGCGGAGGACGCCGTGAAGTCGGCCGTCTTCTTCAGGGTGACGATGTAGCTGCCCGGGACCGCTTCCGCGGCTCCGGCGTTCAGGACCGTGCCTTCGGCCGGGGCGGCGTGGGCGGGGAGCACCGTGGCTGCTCCGATGGCCGCCGCGGCGGCGATTCCCGCGGCGATCCGCCGCTTGGTGGTACGCATCACTGCCATCGCGAGGGAGTCCTCCTCGGTCGGTGGCGCGCTGTGGTGCGTGCGCGCTCTGCGAGTTGTGGGCCTTGCGCGGTTCAGCCGGAAGCGCGTGGTCACGCTTCCGGCTTGTCGAGGATTCGCCGGGCCGTGTGCGGGCGGCAAGGGCTGACATCAACACGACACGCACACGTAGCGGTGCGTCATGTGCCGTTGCCGGCGGTCAAGTTCCCGCAATCACCCGTACACACCGCCTCGCGTCCGGGCGCGGAACCGCTGCTTCTCGGCCGGGCGATCAGGGAGCGATCAGGACGGTCTTGCCGGGCAGCCGCCCGGTGCCGGCATCCTCATGCACCGCACTCGACTCGATCAACGGCCGGCGGGCGGCGATGTGGAGCCGGAGCCGACCGTCATCGACCCTGGCGACCAGCTCGGTCAGCTGGGCGGCGTCGCTGCGGACGAACAGGCCCGCGGCGCGCACCGACCGGGCGGGTTCCTCGGGAACCGGGGTGGCTGTGCTGGCGGCGACCCCGCCGTCGGCGACGTAGCGCGACAGTTGCGCGGCCTCGTCCGGTGTGACGCGCACCAGGTTCAGCAGGACATGGAACGGACCACCCACGACGGCCGGGCCCTCGGCGACATCGAGGTGGCCGACGACCCGGGCCGCGCCGTAGCGCCGCAGGCGCTCGGCGTGGCGCGGACCGGCCGCAGCGGTCACGTGCGCTCCCGCCTCGACGGCGAGCTGGACCGCGAGGCCACCCACCGCACCCCCTGCCCCGTTGACCAGGACGGTCTGCCCGGGCTTCAGCTCGGCGAGTTCGAACAACGTCTGCCAGGCCGACAGGCCGACCAGGGGCAGCGCCGCGGCGTCGACCAGCTCGACCGTCCGGGGCGCCGCGACCAGGGCCTCGGCCGGGGCGAGCACGTATTCGGCGGACGCGCCGGCGGCGTTGAGGGGCAGCATCGCCACGACCCGGTCACCGACCTCCAGGCCCGTCACCTCCGCGCCGAGTTCGGCGACGGTGCCTGCCAGATCAATCCCGGGCACGTGCGGGAGGGTGATCGGGATCATCTCGGTCAGGACACCGGCGCGGATGTGATCGTCGACCGGGTTGAACGATGTGGCCGCCACCCGCACCAGCACCTGCCCGGTGCCGGGGACCGGACGCTCGATGTCCTCGTAGCGCAGGACCTCGCTGCTGCCGAAGCTGTGGTAACGCACTGCCTTCATGGCACTTTCCTCCAGTGTGTATGCGTGTATGCGTGTATCAATGCAAAGGGGCAAGGGGGTTCAGGGGCGCCGTCGTCGTCCGGCGCATCAGGAAGGGGCGGGGCCGAGCGTGATGCCTCGACCGTCAGCTGCAACGAGATGCCGGCATCTCCAACTTCGAGTACGGCGTTCTGGCCCGGTTGTCCATGACCGACGAGGCCACGATGCGACTCAGCGACCTGGCCCGGGAATGTGACAGTACCCAGCCTCGCCTGTCGAAGGTGATGGACCGCTTCGAGGCCCGCGACTGGGTCGTCCGCCGGCCCGATCCCACCGACGGCCGATACACCCTCGCCACACTGACCGACGCCGGCCGGCAGAAGGTCGTCGCGAGCGCGCCGGAACATGTCGCGCAGGTGAAGAGACTCGTCTTCGACCCCCTCAGCGCCGCTCAACGCCGCCACCTGGGCGCCGCACTCACCCGCATCGCCGCCACCGTGCGCCGAGAACTCGAAGGAGGGTGAGCGTCGTCCGACGCGCTCGTGCGGGCGCCCCGACGGCGACGACTACGGACGTGCCGTCGGCGGCCGTCGGTGAACTTCGTCCTACACCATCACGGACACCGTGCCCCGGATGCCGAACAGCGACTTCCCGTAAATCTCCGCGGCCACCTCGGGGTTGAGGACGGCGTGACGGCTCCCGGTCTCGATGTCGCGCCAGATGCGCTGCAACGGGTTGGACTCGCCGAAGCTCGAAGCCCCCTGGGCCGAGCACACGATGCGGACCGCCTCACGCGCGTGGACCGCCGCCATCCCCGCGTCCATCCGCATCCGTGCCCGGGCGTCGTAATCGGGGAACACCCCGGACCGTGCGGCCTCGTCGATGTCAGCGGCCGCGCGGTAGGCGTGCAGTTGGGCGGAGTCGGCGAGCGACGCCGCCTTCGCGGCGGCGAGTTGGATGGTGGGTGCCTCGGCCTGGGAGGTGTAGCTCGTCAGGGTCAACGCCCGCCCCGGGGCCCTCTCCACCAGGAGATCGACGGCGGCCGTGGCCAGCCCGAGCTGCGGCCCGGTCAACACGAGCGCGGCGGTCGGCACGAACGGTCCCCGGTAGAGCGTCTCGTCGGTGAAGGGCGTGGCGTAGCGGCCCTCGATGGCGTCGGGGACGGAGTGGAAGCGGTGTGCGGGTACGAAGAGGTCCTCGCCGACGAGCGTGTTCGACGCGGTCCCGCGCATGCCCGCCACGAACCAGGTGTCCTCGACGGTCAGCTCCGACATCGGCGCGAGCACGATGCCGACGGCGTCCGACGTGTCCTCGGCGTCCGGCCGGGTGACCCCGAGGACCGCCCAGTCGGCGTGGGCGCATCCGGATGCGGGGGCCCAGCGCCCGCTCACCCGGTACCCGCCCTCGACCGCGCGCGCGGTGCCCGAGGGGGTCACGACGCCGGCGACTCGGGCGTCGGGGGTGTGAGCCCAGACGTCGTCCTGGGCCTGGGCGGGGAAGAGCCCGACGAACCACGCATTGGCGTTGAGCAGTGAGGTCACCCAGGCGGTGGAGCCACAGGCGCGCCCGACCTCGCGGCTGACCTCCAGCAGGGTGCGGTGGTCGGCTTGCAGACCGCCGTAACGGGCGGGCCGCATCAGCGAGAGCAGACCGGCCTCGGCCAGGGCGCCGATGTTCTCGGCGGGCACTCCGCGCTCGCGGTCGGTCAGATCGGCGTTGCCGGAGAGCAGCGGTCGCAGTGTGGCGGCGCGCTCGACGAGGTCGGCCCGTAGCTTGCGCGCGGCGTCGGTGGTGCGGGGAACGTCCATGGTGATGTTCATCGTCGTCACTTCGGTGTCAGGGGTCATGCGGGGTACGAGTCAGCTCGCGACAGCGAGCGGGGCGTGTGTGCCGAAGATCCGGCGCGCGTAGATCAGCGGGGCCGTGGAAGTCGACTCGGCCTCCTCGGGGCACACGACGAGCAGGACGTGGTCACCGCCGTCCACGTGGCGTTCGACGCGTCCCGCCGTCCAGCCGGCGGACTCGGGCAGGTAGGGCAGTCCGGCACGGACGGTCCAGGTGACGCCGTCGAACTTCGAGCCCGGTCCCCGGCGTCGACGGGCGAACGCCGACGCCAGCTCCTGCTGGTGGGCGCCGAGGATGTTCACCCCCACCCGGTCACCCGGCTGGAGGTGGGCCAGCAGCCCCGAGGCGCGGTCAAGGGCGAAGCTCGCCAGCGGAGGGTCGAGCGAGAGCGAGGCGAAGCTCGACACGGTGCTGCCGTGCGGTCGCCCGTCGGCGGTCGTCGCCGTCACCACGGTGACCGGGGAGCACACCCCGCTCATCAGCTCGACAAAGGTCTCTCGGTCGATCATCGCAAGCCTCCCGTTGGGCTGGAATCCGTCCGTCGGGATGCGCGGCCTCGTGCGTCACCGCGTCCGACATCAGGAAGTAGACCCCGGCTCCCGGGGCGGCCGCTTGGTCTGCCGGCTCAGGATTCCGCTCTCCCGTTGGTCTGCCGGGCCGAGCCGAGACCGGTCCATCGGGCTCACCGCTCGACGTCGCGAGGCAGGAGCACCGCGTCCCCCAGTTCCTCGGCGAGCGCCAGGGCGGTGTGGAGGGCGAAGCGGCGGTCATCGAGGTCGTGTCCCAGCACCTCCTGGGCCCGCTTCACGCGGTAGGTCACGGTCCCCCTGGCCACGTGCAGGCGCCGGGCGACGTCCACGAGGCTGCGCTCGGCGCCGATGTAGTGGTACAGGGTGGTCCGCAGTGCCTCCATCGCCGCGCCGCGGGCGGCGAGCCCGCCGAGTTCACGTCGCACGAAGTCGCCGGCCGCGTCGAGATCGGTGGCCAGCAGCGCGATGGCGGCGACGTCGGCGTACGCGGTCGCGTACCTCGGAACCCGTCCGGCCTCGCGCCGCAGCCGCTCGACCCTCTCCCCGCGCTGGGCCTCGCGGTGAGAGCGGCGGAAGCCCGCGACGCCGTAACCCGGGGCCCCGAAGGCCGCCTGCATCCGCTGCCGGGACAGTGCCTCCGTGAGGGGCTCCCATGAACCGGTTGGCTGCGTCCCCTCCGGAGGTACGGTGCCCCACGCCCACAGCCGCCCCGAGGCCACGGGGACGACCAGCGTGGTGGTGGCGCCACGGGCTCGGAGCACCTCGATCGCCGCCGCCTGTAGCGTGGAGCCGTCGTTCGGCGAGTCCGACCACACCACCACCGCCTCGTGGGTCCGCCGCAGGTCGTAGCCGAGGACACGCGACGCCTCGTCCACGTCCCTCGCCGATCCATCACTCAGCAGGGAGCGCACGAGGTCGGCCCGTGCCGCCGCTGCGCTGGTGCTCCACACCTCGTGCTCCACGAGGTAGGTGCGGATCATGGTGTCGGAAAGCTCATCGACGTAGGAGAACAGCTCGCGGGAGATCGCCGTGACCTCATCGACCGCCTCCTCCGGGTGGACCAGTTCGGCACAGGCCCGCAGGAACGCCTCGGTCGTCGCCGCGTGCCCGACCCGGACGCCGTGCAACAC
Source organism: Streptomyces yongxingensis (assembly GCF_055597465.1). Taxonomy (NCBI): domain Bacteria; kingdom Bacillati; phylum Actinomycetota; class Actinomycetes; order Kitasatosporales; family Streptomycetaceae; genus Streptomyces; species Streptomyces yongxingensis. Next base: position 826,531 of record NZ_CM145717.1, on the reverse strand, counting down.
CCGCTCGAGCGGTACGGCCCGGTGAACGAACTCGCGGATGCCCTCCAGGATCGCCTCATCGGTGGGCGGGGCGGCCGCCGGGCCTTCCGCCAGAGTGAACAGCGCCCGCAGGGTGGTCGCTTCATTGCCTCGGCGGAGCATCTCGACCGCGGCCGGGCTGTCGCCGAGGACCGGCACCTCGCCGACGATCCGCCGCAAGACCACGGAGTTGAGTTCGATCGCCCAGCGCACGGGGCCCGCGCCGATGCGCGCGACGGCGTCCTCGACGATCGCGCGCGGGCTTGCCGCCCGGTCGAGGTCGACCTCACTCTGCGGGCCAAGCCGCGCGATCCAGGCCCGCCGCAGCGGCCGACTGGTCTCGGTCACGTTGCCATACTCAGTCCAACCCGAGGGGCTGATCAACTGGGGATCCGAGTTCGCCGCCGCGATCCGGCGTCTCCAGCACCACCCGGCAGATCGGCCGTGTCCTCGGCACGGCCGTGCTGGGCGCCCTGCTGTCGGCGTTCGCCACCGGCTTCGTCAACGCCATGCACACCGCCACCGACTCGGTCATCCGCCCTGCGGCTCGGGATGACCCGGCTTGGCCCACAGCGAGCGCACGTGGCCAAGGTGGCGGGCCATGCACTGCTCGGCGCCCAGCGCGTCACCCGCGACCATCAGATCGAGGAGCTCGATGTGCTCTTCGGCGGACGGGATCAGCTGGTCGCGCTCGTCCAGTGTGGTCAGTCCGTACAGGCGTGAGCGTTTGCGCAGGTCGCCGACGGTTTCGACGAGCCGGTCGTTCCCGGCGAGCGCGAGCAGGGACAGATGGAACTGACGGTCGGCCTCCAGATAGCCGATGAGGTCGTGCTCGCGCGCGGCGCGCACGATGTCCTCCGCCACCGGGCGCAGCGCTTCCAGGTCCTCGCGGGCGGCGCTGTGGGTGATCCGGCCGATCATGGGGACTTCGATCAGGGCGCGGATCTCGGTGTACTGGTCGAGGTCGCGTTCGTTGACCTCGGTGACGCGGAAGCCCTTGTTGCGCACCGGTTCGACGAGGCCCTCGCGAGCCAGGTCGAGCATCGCCTCGCGCACCGGCGTCGCGGAGATGCCGAAGTCCTCGGCCAGGCCGGGTGCCGAGTAGACCTCGCCGGGGCGCAGCTCACCGGAGATCAGCGCAGCGCGCAGGGCGTGGGCCACCTGGTCGCGCAGTCGCTCCCTGGTGGTGATGAGGTTGCGCTGCTTGAGGTGGCCCATGACGGTTGGTGTTCCCTTCGTGCCCCGTGCCCTCACGGCCGAGAGGATCACCAGAGTACAATGTCATGTTGTTCTGGCGGGTGTTGTTCTTGCGGGTGCCCGTGTGCAGGCGCGGTTACGGCTACCAATGTGGAACGCCCAGGCGTGATGTTCGTGTTCGCGCGGGCCGTGGCTGGAAGCCTTCGTTCAGCGACTCTCGATCAGCTCTCCCATCCACGCCTCGATCGCGTCCGGGGTGCGCGGCAGGGCGCCTGACATCAGCCGTGCTCCCTCGGCGGTGATGACCAGGTCGTCCTCGATGCGTACCCCGATGCCCCGCAGTTCGTCCGGGAGCGTCTCGTCGTCGGCCTGGAGGTAGAGGCCGGGCTCGACCGTCAGCACCTGACCCTCCGCCAACGTCCCGTCCAGATAGGTTTCCGCCCGTGCCCGCGCGCAGTCGTGGACGTCGAGCCCGAGCATGTGCCCACTGCTGCAGAGGGTGTAGCGACGGTGGAGGTCGCCCTCGGGACTCTTGAGCACACCCCATTCGGTGAGCCCCTCCGCGATCACGCGCATCGCGGCCCGGTGGAAGTCACGGAAGCTCGCGCCCGGCCTGAGCGCTGCGATGCCCGCGTCCTGGGCGGCGAGCACGAGGTCGTACACCTGCCGTTGTACGGGCGAGAACCGCCCGGAGAGCGGGAGGGTGCGCGTGATGTCGGCGGTGTAGAGGCTGTCCGTCTCCACGCCCGCGTCCAGAAGCAGCAACCTCCGCGCGTCCAGGGGCCCGTCGTTCCGTATCCAGTGCAGAACGCAGGCGTGGGCACCGGACGCCACGATGGTCTCGTAGCCGGTGCCGTTACCCTCCGCGCGGGCGCGCAGGCCGAAGACGCCCTCGATCCAGCGCTCGCCGCGTGGGTGGGCGAGGGCGTGCGGCAGGGCGCGTACCACGTCTTCGAAACCGGCGACCGTATGGTCCACGGCGAGCTGTAGCTGTCCCGCTTCCCAGGCATCCTTGACCAGCCTCAACTCGCTCAAGGCCGCGGACAGTTCGGCGTCGGCCGTGGCGTCGCGGCCCGGCGGCAGCTCCGCCTGGTCGCCGATGGCGGCACAGCGGATGCCGGTCATGCGCGCGGTCTCGTCGAGGTCGGGGCGCCGCCCGACCCAGAACTCGCCGTAGCGCCGGTCCCGGTAGAAGCCGCCATCGGTGCGCGGCGAGCGGGGCCGCACATACAGGACCGCCTCATGCCGGTGGGGCCCGTCCGGCTCCAGCACCAGGACGTGTCCGGCCTGCTCTTCGCCGGTCAGACCGGTGAGCCAGGCGTACGCGCTGTGCGGCCGGAAGCGGTGGTCACAGTCGTTCGAGCGGACCTTCAGCTCTCCCGCGGGGACGACCAGCCGCTCGCCCGGGAAGCGGGCGGACAGCCGGGCGCGGCGAGCGGGGGTGAAGTCGGCGGCGGCCAGTCGGATGTCCGCGGGCAGCGGCGTCGGCGCCCAGCCACCCGCCATGAAGACCTCGAACTCCGGTGAGACGGGCAGGTCATGGCCGGCCGTCTGCGGTGCGCCGGTCAGGGGATCGTGCATTGGTCCTCCTTGGTCCGTCGTGATCCGTCCTTTGACAAGCTCTCCGCGGTCCTTCGCGTCGAGGGCCTTGCACCCTGTGCAATTTCACATTATTACGTTACGCATCACATGGCACCACGTTCTGCGCTCGCGAACGCAGCCCTGCACAGGGCAGTTCAGGCCCTGAGAAGCACCGCTGCCCCGTAGTCCTTGCCACCTCCCCACAGGAGCCAACGGTGTTCCACTCGAGAAACCCGCGCGGATCCACGCGCGGAAGTCTGCTCACCGCCCTGGCGGCGATGACGCTCTGCGTGACGGCGACCCCGTCCGCTCACGCGGCCGTCCCCGCCCCCGCGCGGCCTTCGGTGTTACGGCCGGCCGCCTCGCCCGACCCCTTCGACAGGGTCGACCGCCTGGCCAAGGCCCCGGACCGGGTACGGAAGGTCCCGGCCCCCGGCGGCCTCACCGATGGCGGCGTCCCCGGAACCCGAACGCCCGGGCCGAAGAGCCAGGGCCGCGCCGTCACCCCGCGCGCCACACTCGGCACGGCATCCGTGCCCTGCACGCTCGACGGCGTCACCGGTTTGTCCCCGGAGCGGTTCGCCGACTTCCTGGCCGACCCCGCCGTCACCGCCGACGGCTGTCTGCGCTCGATCCTGTGGACCTGGGACCGGCGACTCGTCCCCGTCATGTCGGACGAGCACGTCCAGGCCGTCTCCCGCCGCATCACCCAACTCGCCGCCTCCCACGACGGCAAGGACGGCAGCCATCTGCTGGAGATGTTCACCTACCTGCACGCGGTGGCGTACCAGGACTTCTCGCACGACGAGATCGACATCACCGACGCGCCCACCGTCAACGCCATGCGCGAGGCCGTCGACGCCTTCGGCTCGGCCGCCCGTACCTTCGACGCCACCCGGCCCAACGCCGAGACCCTGCGCGAAGCCCTCGACGCGGCCTCCGCCCCCGGCCTGCGTCAGCACCAACTGTCCCTGATCAAGCGGGTTCTGGCCACCATGGACGCCCAGCACCCCGATACCGCCCAGGACACCTCCTGGGGCGGTGCCGCCCTCGCCGCGCTCACCGTGAACTACCTCGGCGTGTATCCCGGCAACAAGGACGCCGCCTTCCACGCCGCGGTGACGGCCGACCCCTCGTACCGGGCGACCTTCAGCTCCTTCGCCGACCACACCCACCTCACGGACGGGCCCAACGCCTGGGTGATACGCGACGCACTGAGCGAGTACGGCCGCTTCGGCCAGATCGAAGGGCTCCGCGACGAGATCGTCTCGGGCCTCGGCAACCTCCTGGACACCACTGCCCGCAACTTCGGGGACAGCAGCGCACCCTGGGCGAAGGTCGCCACCTGGCTGGGGGTGTTCGAAGCCTGCGCCCCGTACCACGTGTGCAAGGACGACGTCGAGAAGCGTCTCTTCCCGTACACGTACACCTACGGCACCGACGACACCGACGGCATCCAGGTCCGCACCGCCCTCAACCGGGACACCGTCGACCAGCTCACTTACGCGAGCAAGCGGGTCAAGGCGCAGTTCCACCGTGTGCTCGGCACGGAGACGCCCCTCGCGGGCGACGCCAACCCCACGCTGCACGTCGTCCTGTACGGTTCCCGCGCCGACTACGAGAACTTCCATCCGCTGCTCACCGGCATGGACACCAACAACGGCGGCGTCTACATCGAGAGGGGGGCGACCTTCTACACGTACCAGCGTCGCGTCCCGCAGGACTCCACACTGACCCTGGAGGAGTTGTTCCGCCACGAGTACACCCACTACCTCAACGGACGCTGGGCGGTGCCCGGACTCTTCGGCGAGGGCCCCTGGTACGAGGGCGACCGGACCACCGCGATGGACGAGGGCACTGCCGAGTTCTTCGACGGCGCCACCCGCGACGACGGCATCCGGGTCCGCAAGTCCCTGGTTCAGGGGATCATCGACGACACGGCCGGCGGCGGGCCGCGCATGACCGTGCACCAGCTCCTGCACGCGACGTACGACGGCGACGGCTTCCGCTTCTACGACTACGCGGGCACGTTCTTCGAGTTTCTGTGGGCCGAACACCCCTCCCTCCTGCGGGAGATGTACCGCGACCTGCGCTCCGACGACCCGGCGGCCTACGATGCCTGGCGCGACCGACTCGGCGGGGACGCGGGGCTGCAGAGCGCGTACGACCACTTCCTCGACCAACAGATCGCCCACGTCGGCGACTTGTACGTGCCGCACACCACCTACACGCCCCCGGGTGAGCTCCGTGACACCTCGGCCGACCAGATTCGCTCCTCCTTCACCGCGATGACCGCGTCCGACCCGAACTGCCGTGCCACCGGCGCGCCGGAGCGTCCCCGGTTCGTCTGCACCGGCCGGATCACCGCGAACCTGACCAATGCCGGCGACCCGGACGCGGTCTTCGAGGACATGTCCGAGACGGTCGACTACTTCATCCTCGACCGGGCCGCGGGCGGCGACAACAACCTGACCGACATGAACTGCTGGTTCGGCGAGGTGGACATCTGGTCCAACCAGCGCGCGGGCACATCGGACTACACCTGCGAGGGTCCCCTCCGCGGCTGACGTGTCACCAGCGTCGGAACCGCGCTCCTGGCCCATGGTCAAGGCTTCTTGAGCCGGGGGCGCGGCCGCTGTGGGCCGTGGCTCAGGGGGACGTGGTCCAGCGTGGCGCGGTCTCGGCCCACTCGGTGTCCCACTCGGCGAGATTGCGCCGGCGCAGGACCACGGCGGCGACCCGGTAGGCGGCGGCACCGGCGAGGGTCACGGTCAGGAAGGCCACCAGCGCCCAGCCCATGGTGCGGCTGCGGATCTGCTCGGTGGTCATGGGCGGCTCGGCGATCGCTCCGTCCGTGTCGACCCACACCTCGACGGAGCTGCCCGCGTTCAGCCCGGGCAGGACATCGGTCTCGGCGGTGCGGGTCTGCCCGTTCGGGTCGGTGAAGCGGACCGTGGCCGGGTAGCGGTTCTCCCTCGCTTCCGCCGATCCGGGCTCCGGGTGATCCGGGGCGTCGTGGGTGAGGACGGCGGTGGTGAGGCGCAGGGTCTGTCGCTGGTGCTCGGCGGCCGCGCGGTAGTGGCGGTGGGCGGCGTCGCCGACGGCGAACATGGCACCGAGCCCCAGGATCGGCACGAGCAGCAACAGCGCCAGAGCGATCCGGCCCTGAAGGCGGTCCGTGCACCGGCACAGCGGATTGTGCCGCCAGCGCCACAGCGACAGGGGATGCACGAGCCCGTGGTGCGGTGGGCCGGGGGGTGGCTGCGCGGGAGGTATCACGCCGGACACGGTGGTTCTCCTTCCAGGGCAGGGGACTGACCGCGACCGGGTGCGGGCGGCGCGGTCGCGGGACGCCAACTGGCGTAGGGGGATGGCGTACAGGAGACCCCGGCCGGTGGGACGGCGGGGTCAGCGGGAAAGCGGGCCGGGCCCGGGTGGGGACGTGCCACTGGCCGACGGATGGCCGTGCGCGGCCCGCAGGATCTTGGCGGCGCCGCGGATCGCCGCGGTGTGCGGTGCCGGAACGGCCCGCAGAGGCGCGTGCGTGCCGCCGATGAGCCGGTGAGTGAGGTCGGGGCGCAGGGCGCCGCCGCCGGCCAGCAGGGCTCCCCGGGTCAGGGCCTCGGCGGTGAGGGACGTGCGGTCCTGCCGGAGCATTGAAGTGATCATGGTGCTGATGGCTTCGCTGATCTCCGCCGTGGCGCCGGCGCCCGCGAGGTCGGTGGTGCCCACGGCGGTGCGGCGGGCGTCGAAGACCAGGCCGTCGAGGAGGAGGACCACTTCGGTGAGGTGGGCGCCGATGTCCACCACGAGCAGTGGCAGGGAGAGGTCGGCGTCCGCGGCCAGGGCGATGGCGCGTGCGGTGGGGACGGTCAGGACCGCGCGCGGGCGCAGCACCTCCACGGCGGCGCGGGCGCGTTCCCGGTAGGCGGGGCCGCCCAGCACGGGCGCGGTGACCACCACCAGCGGTCGGGTGAGGCGGGGCAGGCGGTGGCTGAGCAGCCGGTCGAGCATCCGGGCCGTTCCCGGAACGTCGACGATGGCGCCGCGCTGGATCGGGTACACCGCCCCGGCACCGGGGAAGGTGATGGTGGGTACGTCGAGGACCATGCCGCGGCCGGCGATCCAGGCGCGGGTGCGGGCGCTGCCCAGGTCGAGGGCGAGGCCGCAGCAGTGCCGGCACGACGGCCAGGGCCGGTGCCGGTGCCCGGCGGGGCAGGCGGTCCGGAAGCGGCGGAGGACGGTCATCGCCCGGCCTCCCGCACCTGCTGGCACCGTGCGCAGTAGCGGGCCTGTGGAACGATCATCAGGCGTTCGCGTTCGACGGGGCGACGGCACAGGTGGCACGTGCCGTAGCGGCCCTCGGCGATGCGTCGCAGCGCCGCCTCCACGTCGGCGAGGACCATGCGCGCGGAGGCGGCGACTTTGACGTGCACTTCGGCCTGGGCCGCGGAGCGGCGCCGGAGCAGGTCCTCGGCGCGGGGCGGCGCGGCGATCTGCCGAAGCTGTTCCTGGCGGAAGAGGCGCTGTTCGCGCAGGTTCTCCCGCAGCGCGGCAAGGTCCTCGGACGACAGGTGCGTGGCGGGGTCGCCGATGGTCTGGTGGTTCACCATTCACCCCTTTGAGCAGGGCGGAGACGAAGACGGGTCGGATGGGGCAGGTCAGGCGGTGGCGCGGCCCTGGCAGGCGACGCAGTACCGGGTGTAGGGGAGGATCTCCAGGCGTTCGGCGGGGACGGGCTTGGCGCAGCCCTGGCAGGTGCCGTAGGCGCCGTCGTCGACGCGGGCGAACGCCTCGTCGATCTCGGTGAGGACTCGCCGGATCGCCTCCGTCTGCGCGGACACCAGATGGGCGTCCGTGCTCTGGGCGCTCTCGTCGAGGGCCCGCAGCTGGGCCAGACGGCTGTTGCGGGCGTGTTCGAGGCGCTGGCGGGCCTCATGAGAGGTCAGCCGCCCGGGTCGGGGGCCGGTCCGGGTGGTGTCGAGCGGCACGATGAGGTCCTTTCCCGAAAAGCGCGTTACGCGCGGCAGCGGCCGCCCGGTTCCGCCGGCCGCGGTCTCCACGACCGCGGGCACCGGCCGTACCGGACGGCTCGATCACCTTCGACTCTGCTCGACTCGCCGTCGAAAGCCCATCGGGCGCGGACCCCATTTGCCCGGGACGGCGGTGACCACAGGGCGATGGCGGGGGACGGCGCATGGGTACCCGATGACCTCGGATATGGGGAACGGACCCCATCGACCGCGCGCGGTGCGGGAGGCAGGCTGTGTCAGGCTCGGTCGTGATCAGCCGGCGGCTCCGCCCGGGGTGCGATGAGCGAGAGTAGAGCTGATCACACTCGGAGCGCAGAAGGAGGAGTTTTCCCGGTGTCGCTGTTCTGGCGGATCTTCGGGCTCAACGCCCTGGTGCTGGGCACCGCCACGGCGCTGCTGCTGTGGGCGCCGGTGACCGTCTCCGTGCCGGTGCTGCTGACCGAGGCGATCATCCTGGTCGGCGGTCTCGCCGTCATGCTGGTGGCCAACGGCACCCTGCTGCGCTGGGGCCTGGCCCCGCTGGACCGGCTGACCAGGCTGATGACCACCGTCGACCTGCTGCGCCCGGGCCAGCGGCTGCCCGTGCCCGGCGCCGGCGGCGGCAGCGAGGTGTCCGAGCTGATCCGCACCTTCAACGCCATGCTCGACCGGCTGGAGCACGAACGCGCCACGTCCAGCGCCCGGGTCCTGCTCGCCCAGGAGGCGGAACGCCGCCGCATCGCCCAGGAACTGCACGACGAGGTCGGGCAGAGCATGACCGCGATCCTGCTGGTGCTGGGGCGTGCCGCGGACGACGCCCCCGAGCCGCTGCGCGAGGACCTCCAGCAGGCCCAGGAGATCACCCGGGAGAGCCTGGACGAGGTCCGCCGCCTGGTGCGCCGCCTGCGGCCCGGTGTCCTGGACGACCTGGGCCTGGTCAGCGCGCTGACCTCGCTCACGCAGGACTTCGCCACCCATACCGGGCTGCGCGTCGTGCGCCGCCTCGATGCCGACCTGCCCACCCTCGACCAGGAGAGCGAGCTCGTGCTGTACCGGGTGGCTCAGGAGAGCCTGACCAACGCGGCCCGCCATGCGGACGCGCGGCAGGTCGAGGTGAGCCTGCACCGCGTCGGCGAGGCGGTGGTGCTGGAGATCGCCGACGACGGCCGCGGCATCGAGGCCGCCTGCGAAGGCGCCGGGATCCGCGGCATGCGCGAACGGGCCCTGCTCGCCGGAGCCACCCTGGACATCACCTCGACGCCCGGCACCGGTACCCGGATCCGCCTCACCACACCCGCCCCCAGGAAGCAGCTCTGACCATGCCCGATCCGACCCCGCCCGGACCCACCACGGCCTCGGCACCGTCTCCCACGACCGCGACGCCGATCCGCATCCTGCTCGCCGACGACCACGCTCTCGTACGCCGCGGGGTGCGCCTGATCCTCGACAGGGAACCCGACCTGGAGGTCGTCGCCGAGGCCGGGGACGGCGCCGAGGCCATCGAGGCGGCCCGGAGCCAGGAGATCGACCTGGCCGTGCTCGACATCGCCATGCCGCGCCTCACCGGCCTCCAGGCCACCCGCGAGCTGGTGGCGCTCAAGCCGGGCCTGCGCATCCTGATGCTGACGATGCACGACAACGAGCAATACCTGTTCCAGGCACTCAAGGCCGGGGCCTGTGGCTATGTGCTGAAGTCGGTCGCCGACCGCGATCTGGTCGCTGCCTGCCGGGCCGCGATGCGCAACGAGCCGTTCCTCTACCCCGGCGCGGTCACCGCCCTCATCCGCAACTACCTGGACCGCGTCCGCCACGGCGAGGAAGACCCCGACCAGCTCCTCACCCCCCGCGAGGAGGAGGTCCTCAAACTCGTCGCCGAAGGGCACTCCTCCAAGGAGATCGCCGAGATCCTCTTCATCAGCGTCAAGACCGTGCACCGACACCGGGCCAACCTCCTGCACAAACTCGGTCTGCACGACCGGCTGGAGCTGACCCGGTACGCGATCCGCGCCGGTCTCATCGAGCCCTGACGCCCGCCCCGCCCCTCACCAGCGACCGGGGCCCCGGTCGTCCACTCCTCGGCCGGAGCCCCGGACCGGTACCCCGCGTCGAGCACCCAGCCGGAAGTCGAGCACCAGCAGGAAGGGGACGGTGCATGCGTCCAGCACCCCGCACCGTCCCGACCGCCCGGCACCGGCTCGCGGGAACGCTCATCGCGTTCCTCGCCGTCCTGCTGGCGTTGGTTCCCGCCGACACCGCGCGCGCCGCTTCCGGTCCGGTGCCCCATCCGGCCTCGGCGGCCACGGGCGCCGAGCGCCCGGACACCGGTCCCCGCGCGGATGACCCGTGTGCCGCGGGCTGCCCGGCCCAGGCCAGGGTCCGGCACGACCACCTCGGTGAGCGTGAGCGCCCGTGCCCACCGGATCATCACGCCGCCGGCCCCCGTGATACGGACGCCGCCCCGGCTGTCGGTGCCCGTGCCTCAGCGCCTTTCGCGTGCGTACCCGTCTCTCCCGGCCGATCGGTCCATGACCGCGGCCGGGCCCCTCCGGCGCCCGCGGGCACCTGACGCGACCGATCACCCTTTCCTCCGTCGCGGCCGCGCGTGCCGCTGCCGCGACGTGCCTGCCGGAGGCTCGTGTTGAAACGCCGGAACAGCCGAAAGAGCTGGAACAAACGGAGTAACTGGAACAAAAGGAGTAACAAGAACCAGCGTGACAAGTCCCTGCGCGCGCGTGCGCTACTCGCCCTCGCCGTGATCGCCGGATCGCTGGCCATCGCCCTCACCACGCCGGTCCGCCTCGGCCTCGACCTGCGCGGCGGCACCCAGATCATGCTGGAAACCCGCTCCACCCCCACCACCGAAGCCGACGCCGCGGCCACCGACCGCACCATGGAGGTGCTGCGCGGCCGCGTCGACGCGCTCGGCGTCGCCGAACCGACCCTCGTCCGCTCCGGCGACCACCGCATCCTCGTCGAACTGCCCGGCGTGTCTGACCCGAAGAAGGCCGCCGACGTGCTGGGCCGCACCGCGCAGCTCACCGTCCACGCGGTCCTCGGCACGGCCCGGACCGCCGACGGCGCCACCTCCTCACCGGCCGATCCGGCCAAGGAGCGCGTGCTGCCGGACGAGTCCGGACAGCCCCTGCGACTGCGGGCCGCCGATCTGACCGGGCGGGACGTCGAAGGCGCCGACGCACGCTTCGACCAGCAGGGCGGTGCGGGCTGGCACGTCACGGTCGACTTCTCCAAAGCCGGCCAGGACCGATGGCGGCAGGTCACCGCGCGGGCCGCCTGTCACCCGGCCGGCGACCCGCAGCGCCGGGTCGCCATCGTCCTCGACAACAAGATCATCTCCTCGCCGCAGGTCGACCCCTCCGTACCGTGCGGGACCGGCATCCCGGGCGGCACCACCCAGATCACCGGCTCCTTCGACGACACCGAAGCCCGCGAACTGGCCCTGCTCATTTCCGGCGGCGCCCTGCCCGTACCGGTCGAGACCGTCGAACAGCGCACCATCGGCGCCACGCTCGGCGATGCGGCGATCGAGGCAGCGGCCTGGGCCGCCGTCATCGGCACCGCGCTGACCGCACTGTTCATCATCGTCGTCTACCGGCTCCTGGGCCTGCTCGCGACCGCGGCCCTGGCCTGCTACGGCCTCATCTCCTACGCCGCCCTGGCCGCGCTCGGCGCCACGTTGACCCTGCCGGGCCTCGCCGGGTTCGTCCTGGCGATCGGCATGGCCGTGGACGCCAACGTCCTGGTCTTCGAACGCGCCCGCGAAGAGTGCGCGGCCCGCAGCCGCCCCAGCCCCCGCTCGGCGGTGACGGCCGGGTTCCGCGGTGCCCTCAGCGCGATCGCCGACTCCAACATCACGACACTGATCGCCGCGGCCCTCCTGTTCGCCTTCGCCTCCGGCCCGGTACGCGGCTTCGGCATCACCCTGGCCATCGGCGTCCTCGCCTCGATGGTCAGCGCCCTGGTGATCAGCCGGGTGCTCGCCGAGTACGCGGTGGGCCGCCCCGCGGTCCGCCGTCGGCCCCGCGTCACCGGCATCGCGAGCACCGGATGGGTCCGCGACCGGCTGCTGCGCCGCGACCCGTTCCTGCTGCGCCGTCCCCGCCGCTGGCTGGCCGCTTCCGCCGCACTCGCCGTCGTGGCCGCATCGGGCATCCTCGTCCGCGGCCTGGACTTCGGCATCGAGTTCACCGGCGGCCGGCTGATCGAGTACGCCACCAGCACCCCCGTCGACCCCGACCGGGCCCGCACCGCCCTCACCGACGCCGGGTTCCCCCGCGCGGTCGTGCAGTCCTCCGGCGACACCGGGCTCACGGTGCGCGCGGAGCACCTGACCAACACCGACGAGGCCACCGTCACCGAATCCATCAGCGCCCTCGGCGGCGGGACGAAGAAGGTCCGCGACGAACTGATCGGCCCCAGCATGGGCGACGAACTGCGCCGCAACGCCCTCATCGCCCTCTCCCTCGCACTGGGCGCCCAACTGCTGTATCTCGCGGTCCGCTTCCGCTGGTTCTTCGGCACGGCGGCCGTCGTCGCGCTCGCCCACGACGTGGCGATCCTCATCGGCGCCTTCGCCTGGCTCGGCAAGCCCATCGACGGGGTCTTCCTGGCCGCCCTGCTGACCGTCATCGGCTACTCGGTCAACGACTCCGTCGTCCTCTTCGACCGCGTCCGCGAACTGCTCGGCCGCGACCGCACCACACCGCTTCCCCGCCTGACGAACCAGGCGATCCTGCAGACCCTGCCCCGTACCGTCAACACCGGCATGGGCGCGGCATTCATCCTCACCGCCCTCGCCGTCCTCGCGGGCGACACCCTCGCCGACTTCGCCCTCGCCCTCCTCATCGGCCTGGCGGTCGGCACCTACTCCTCCGTCTTCACCGCCGCCTCACTCACCATCGAGTTGCACCCGCCCCGGAAGGCGTCGCGGCCGTCGCGGTCATCGACGTGACGCGCCGCGAGGACCTCGAGCGGTTGACGGACGTGGCGGTCGACCGGTTCGGTCGGCTCAAGCCGCCTTCGCGAGAAACCTCGACCACTACGTGGAGTTCAGTGTCCGAGCGGCACACCGACCGGCTCCGGTCACCGGTCGCCCGCTGACCCGAGCCCCCTGCCGGAGGCGGCGGTTCAGGGCGCTGGGGTGACCGGCACCGTGGCCATTTCGGCCGCCTGGCGCAGCGCCTCCACCATGCTGCCCGCCTCCGCCGTGCCCGTTCCGGCGATGTCGAAGGCGGTGCCGTGGTCGACGGAGGTACGGATGACGGGCAGGCCCACGGTGAGGTTGACACCCGCCTCGATGCCCAGGACCTTGACCGGGCCGTGGCCCTGATCGTGGTACATCGCCACGATCAGGTCGTAGTCGCCGCGTGACGCGAGGAAGAAGGCGGTGTCGGCGGGGAGCGGACCCCGGGCGTCGACGCCGGAGGCACGCAGCTTCTCCAGGGCCGGGACGATCTTCTCGTCCTCCTCGCCGTAGCCGAACAGGCCGTTCTCGCCCGCGTGCGGATTGATGCCGCAGACACCGATGACGGGGTCGGGGGTGCCGGCGCGGACCATCGCCTCGTGGCCGCGGCGCACGGTGCGCTCGACGAGGCCGGGCTCGATGCGGTGGACGGCGTCGATCAGGCCGATGTGCGTGGTGACGTGGATGACCTTCACCTTCTCGGTGGAGAGCATCATCGAGACCTCCTCGGTCCCGGTCAGGTGGGCGAGGAGTTCGGTGTGGCCGGGGTAGAGGTGGCCCGCGGCGTGCAGCGCCTCCTTGTTGAGCGGTGCGGTGCAGATGGCGTGCACCTCGCCCGCCACGGCGAGTTCGGCGGCGCGCTCGATGTACGCGTACGCGGCGCCCCCCGCGACCGGCGACAGCTTGCCCCAGGGCAGGTCGGCGGGGAGCAGTCCGAGGTCGACGACGTTCACGCGGCCGGGTGCGAACTCGGCGGCGCGCGGGTGGTCGACGGCCGCGATCTCGCAGTCCAGACCGAGGACGCGGGCGGCCTCGCGCAGCCGCCGCGCGTCACCGATGACGACGGGGCGGCAGCGGGTCAGGACGGCGTCGTCGAGCAGGGCCGCGACGACGACCTCGGGGCCGATGCCGGCACCGTCGCCCATGGTGACGGCGATGAGGGGGAGGGGGGTGGGCATGTGAACAACTCCTAGGCGGGAGGCGGGGGCGGACGGCAGGAGACGGACGGTGAGGTTCGGGTGGCTGCCGTGGAGGCAGCCGGACGGGGCCGCGGCGCGACAGCGATGCGCGGCGGCGGATCCCCGGCACCGTCGATGGACAACACGGTCAGGCCCAGTGAGGATCATGACATAAGCTGCGTGAACTGCGCGAGACATCTTGCGTGATTTACGCAACCGTGCGAGCGTTCCCATGGCGCCGATGGCCGTCACCCGTGGGCCGCGTCGCCGTCGTGGGCGCGACGCGGACCGGCTTACCCAGCAGATCGCAACGCATCGCACCGCACTCGGCCGCCGCGCGGCGCGTCGCCGGGAACCACCGCGGCGACCGGTCGAGGCCGCGTGGCCGCACGGCGCCACGTGCGATGCGCACATCGCGCATGTGATCGCCTACGAGAACGACCGCACCACCCCGCCTCACCTGCACCACCCGCACCACCCGCACCACGCACCACCCGACACCACGCACTACCCGCACCACGCACCACCCGCCTCGGAAGGAACCCGCCCGTGACCGTCGGTCTCGCACTCCCGCATGTGCCTGTCCCGCTGTCCCCTCTCGTCCTCGGGACGATGACCTTCGGCGACACCGCCGACCGCGCGACGGCCGCCGCGATGGTGGACGCCGCGCTCGACGCGGGCATCACCGGCGTGGACACCGCCAACGGCTACGCGGGCGGCGAGAGCGAGCGCATCCTCGCCGAGCTGCTGCCCGGCCGCCGCGACCGGGTGGTCCTCGCCACCAAGGCCGGCATCCCGCACCCCGACCAGGGCGAGCACGCGCCGCTCTCACCCGAGGGCCTGCGCGCCGCGCTCGACGGGAGCCTCAGGCGCCTGGGCACCGACCATGTCGACCTCTTCTACCTGCACCAGCCGGACCGCGGGACACCGCTCAGCGCGACCCTGGCGACCATCGCCGAGTTCGTCCAGGCCGGCAAGGTCCTCGCCCTCGGCGTCTCCAACTTCGCCGCCTGGCAGATCGCCGAGCTGAACCGCGTGGCCGACGAGGTCGGCGGCCCCCGCCCCGTCGTCGCCCAGCAGCTCCACAACCTGCTCGCGCGCCGCATCGAGGAGGAGTACGTCGAATTCGCCTCCAGCAGCGGACTGCGCACGGTGGTCTACAACCCGCTCGGCGGCGGTCTGCTCACCGGCCGCCACCGCTTCGAGCGGGTCCCGGCGGGCGGGCGCTTCGGCGACTCCAAGCTGGCCGCGATGTACCGCGAGCGGTACTGGAACGAGGAGGTGTTCCAGGCCGTCACCGACCTCGGCCGCATCGCCTCCGACGCGGGCCTGCCGCTGACCGACCTGGCCCTGCGCTGGCTGCTGTCCCGGCCCTCCACCGACGCGCTGCTGCTCGGCGGCTCCAAGGTCGAGCACCTGAAGGCCAACATCGCCGCCGCGTCCGCGGGCCCGCTGCCCGCGGACGTCCTGGCCGCCTGCGACGAGGTCGGCGCCCGGCTGCGCGGCCCGATGCCCGCCTACAACCGCTGACCCCGCCGCCCACCCCGCAACGTCGCAAGGGAGACACACACATGGCCACCGGCCGCACCTCCGCCCAGTTCATCGCCGCACTGCGCGATCGCGAGCAGCTCATCGGCTACTGGTCGCTGCTCGACTCGCCGATCGCCGCCGAGCGCCTCGCCCGCGTCGGGTACGACTACCTGGCCTTCGACGCCCAGCACGGGCTCTTCGGCTACCAGGGCATGCTGAACAACCTCCTCGCCACCGACACCAAGGGCAGCACCGCCGTCGGGATGGTGCGCGTCGAGGCCAATGACCTCACCTACATCGGCAAGGCGCTCGACGCGGGGGCGAGCGCCGTGATCGTCCCGATGATCGACAACGCCCAGGACGCCGCCGACGCCGTGGCCGCCGTCCGCTACCCGCCGCTGGGCCGCCGCTCGTACGGCCCGATGCGCGCCCAGCTCCGCATCGGCCCGAACCCGGCCGACACGCACGATCAGACCGCCGTCCTCGCGATGATTGAGACGGCCGACGGCCTGGCCAACCTCGAGGAGATCTGCGCGACCCCCGGCCTGGACGGTGTCTATGTCGGCCCGTCCGATCTGCGCCTGGCCATCGGCGGCGCGACGTCCACCGACCCTTCCGTACAGGACGAGTTCGAGCAAGCCCTCGCCCGCGTCCGCAAGGCGGCCGAGGCGGTGGGCATCGCGGCCGGCATTCACAACGCCGACGGCGAGAGCGCCGCCCGTCGCCTCGCCGAGGGATTCACGTTCGCGACGGTCGCGGCCGACGTCGTGCACCTGCAGCAGATCGCGACGTCCCACCTCCGGGCGGCGCGCGGCGAGGCCCGCTGATGCCGACCACGCTCATCACGACACCCACCTTCGCCCGGCATTCGGCGCGGCCCTGGCGAATCCTGGAGGAGGCCGGAGCGGGCCCGCTGCGCCCCCGCGAGGACGCGGCGCTGCCCACCGCCGAACTCCTTCAGTACGCGGCCGAAGCGGATGCGCTGATCGTCGGCATGGACCCGATCACCGCCGAGGTGATGGATGCCGCGCCCCGCCTCAAGGTGATCGCCAAGCACGGTGTCGGCGTCGACACCATCGACGTGGCCGCCGCCCACGCGCGCGCGATACCCGTGGTGTGCGCGCCGGGCAGCAACTCGCGTGCGGTGGCGGAGTACACCTTCGGCCTGCTGCTGTCCGCGAGCCGCTCCCTGACCGCCTCGCACACCGCCGTGGCGGCGGGCGACTGGCCGAAGCTGTTCGGCCCCGAACTGCACGGCAAGACGCTGGGCATCGTCGGCTTCGGCCGCATCGGCCGCCTGCTCGCCGGCTACGCCCGCGCCTTCGGGATGGACCTGCTCGCTCACGACCCGTACGTCTCCGAGGCCGACATCCGCGCGCACGGCGCCGAACCGGCCGCGCTCGACGCCCTGCTGGAGCGCGCCGACGCCGTCAGCCTGCACACCCCGCCCGACCCGTCCGGCACCCCGCTGCTCGACCGCTCCCGCCTGGCGGCGATGAAACCGGGCGCGATCCTGGTCAACGCCGCGCGCGGCGGCCTCGTCGATGAACGCGCGCTCGCCGACCTGCTCGGCTCCGGGCACCTCGGGGCCGCGGCCCTCGACGCGTTCGGCACCGAACCGCTGCCCGCCGGCCACCCGCTGCGCGTGGCCCCGCGCACCGTCCTCACCTCCCACATGGCCGCCTGCACGCCCGAGGCCAACCAGGTCATGGGCGCGATGGTGGCCGAGGACATCGTCCGCGTACTGGCGGGTGAGGAGCCGCACCACCCAGCGCGCTGAGCACCACGGCACACGGCACCACGACACGCCCCCCACGCGACCCCAGTCCCCATTCCGGATACCGGCGACGACGCCGGAAGATCCTCTAAGGACCGATATGTCCACCACGACCGACGGCGCCACGGCGGCGCCGCCACCCGCGCAGACCGACCCGTACGCGCTGCGCGCCGAAGACGCCCGCCCGGCCCCCGAGACCTTCCGCGGCCGACTGCGCCACCTCGGTCCCGGGCTCGTGCTGTCCGCCGCCGTCGTCGGCTCCGGCGAGCTGATCACCACCACCTCGCTCGGTGCGAAGGCCGGATTCGCCCTGCTGTGGCTGGTGATCGTCTCGACCGCGGTCAAGGTGTGGGTGCAGATGGAGCTGGCCCGCTGGACCATCCTCAACGGCCGGCCCGCGCTCGACGGCTTCCGCGATGTCGGCCCCCGGATCGGCCGGCTGAGCTGGATCAACTGGCTCTGGATCGGCATGGACTTCGCCAAGATGTTCCAGCGCGGCGGCATCATCGGCGGCACGGCGGCCGCCTGCTCGATCCTGCTGCCGATCCACGGCGCGTCGCTGAGCACGTCCTCGCTGACGATCTGGGCCCTCATCGTGACCGGCGCCGCCATCCTCATCCTGCAGACGGGCAAGTACCCCGTCGTCGAGCGGGTCGAGATCGTGGGCATCACCCTCAAGACGATCATCACGTTCGGCCTGGCCCTCGCCCTGCCGTTCACCGCCTTCGGGTACGGCACCGAGCAGCTCGCCGGCGGACTGAGCTTCGAGATCCCCGCGGGCACGGTCGGCATCGCGCTCGCCATGTTCGGCATCACCGGTGTCGGCGCCGACGAGATGACGACGTACACCTACTGGTGCCTGGAGAAGGGCTACGCCCGCTGGACCGGCCCCGACGACGGCAGCGAGCAGCGCGCCCGGCGGGCCGAGGGCTGGCTCAAGGTCATGCGGCTCGACGTGGGCGTCTCCTGGGTCGTGTGCACGATCTGCACCCTGTCCTTCTACGTGATCGGCGCCTCGGTGCTCCACCCGCAGGGCCTGGTGCCCGAGGGCAACGACATGATCACCACGCTGTCGCACATCTACACCGACACGCTCGGCCCATGGGCGGAGTACCTGTTCCTGGCGGGCGCGATCGCCGTCCTCTTCTCGGTCACCGTCGCCTCCTCGGCCAGCGTTCCCCGCCTGTGGACCAACACCCTCGGGCTGCTCGGAGTGGTCGACTGGCACGACATGCGCGCCCGCACACGCACCATCCGCATCCTCACCTGCTGTCTGCCTCCGGTGTGGATGTGCATCTTCCTGTGGGTGCAGTCCCCGGTCCTGATGGTGCAGATCGGCGGCATCGGCGGTGGCATCTTCCTGCTCGCCGTCGTCGTCGCGGTCTGGCGCCTGCGCTACACCGGCGTCCCGCCCCGCTTCCGCGCCAACCCCTGGCTGACCGCCGCCCTCGTCCTCAGCAGCGTGGCGATCACCTTCCTCGGGGTGTACGGAGTGCTCGACACGCTCGAGCTCACGCCCGGCAGCTGAACCCGGCGTACCGGCCGCCTCGTCCGCCGCCAGGGCTCTGACCAGGGAGTATGCCCTGTTCAGGGCCTTCGGCCGTGGCGTTGAACGTGACGGACCCGCTGCTGGCTGATCAGAACGGCAAAGCTGGTGGCCATGGTGCGCTCGACAAGGACCGATCATCTGCCGATCGAGGCATCGTCTGCGGAGGCCGGGCATGCGACTTCTCCGCCTCGCCGACGAGTTGACGGTGCGGGCGAGGAAGGCCCGGCAGATGACTGATCCTTCCGTATGGTGCCGCGTGAAGCGATCTTCTGAAGTCATCCAGAAGTCTCTACGTAGAGGGTTTCGCGTGGCGCAGCGATGTCCAGGTGGCCGTGAGGGGCTCAGCTGACCTCGATGTGGGCCGCCGGATCGGCCGAGAGCGCTGCCGTCGTCTCCCGCGGGTCAAGGACGTCGGCCGCGAAGTGGATGCCGGGTGGGATGCGGCCTGTGAGGAGCGCTCGCGTCGTGGCGGCTGTCATGAGGCCGCTGAGCTCGTAGGAGTCGTCGGCGCGCAGGGTCAGCGTGCGCGCGGGTGGGCCGTCGGTGCTGCCGGTCCACAGGTGGAATTCCTGTCCGTACCAGGAGCCGTGGCGTCGTACGTCCTCGGCGGCGGCGGTCACGAGGGCCGCTGGGTCGGTGTCACCCAGGGCCCAGGCCATGGCCAGTTCCTCGGGTAGCCGGTCGCCCCCGAAGACGGTGTACCAGCGGATCTCGCCGATGTTCAGAGCACGGGCCAGTCGCCCCGCCTCGGTGGACAGGAAGGGGAAGGCGTTCACCGGCTGGGGGAAGGCGGTCAGGGAGAGGCCGCGGCGGGGTTCGAGCGTCCGCGGGCGCACGCCGCCCTCGCGCCAGGCGGCCCCGGGGGTGCCGTGTTCAGGGCCGTGGCTGAGCAGGACGTCACCCGCGGCCGCCGGGCTGAGGGCCGCGACTCCGCCCAGGTAGGCGTCGAGGCGTACGGGGCGGTCGGTGCCCAGGGCCAGGGCGCGCGGCAGGAGTCCGGAGAGGCCCGGCAGCGCCCCGGCGGACAGGACGGCTGTTCGCCCGGCCGTGAGCCAGTCGCGCCGATCGCACCGGGCGCGGAGACGGATGGCGGCCGGGTCGTCGCCCGCGGCGTCCACGTAGCCGGCGCCGCGGTGCAGTGCGGCGCGGGCGACCGTGTCCAGGACGCGGTAGGAGGGGCCGGCGCAGTTGACGACCAGTCGGCAGCGGGCGGCGAAGCGGTCGAGGGAAGCGGGATCGTCCAGATCGACGGCAAGCGCCTCGACCGGGGGGCCCGCGGGGCTGAGGGAGCGGGCGAAGGCGGCGGCCCGTGCGGGGTCGCGCCCCGCGATCAGCAGCGGGCCCGTGCCTGCCTGGCGCAGGCGGCGTACCGCGGCGCTCCCGACGGCTCCGTAGCCGCCGAGCACGCCGATTGTCGTGGTGCTGTCCATCGTGGGTTTCCTTCGCCGGTCACTGTCACTGGATGCGTATGAAAATGATAACTATTGTCATCTCCGGAACCGGTGAAGATGCCGGGAATCAGCGAGGAGGACGAGATGTACGACGTACTTGTGGTGGGCGGGGGCCCGGCCGGGCTCAACGCGGCCCTGGTGTCGGGTCGCCAGCGTCGGCGGGTGCTGCTGGTGGACAGCGGGAAGCCGCGTAACGCCCCCGCCGCCGAGATGCACATGTTCCTCAGCCGTGACGGCTTCTCGCCCGCGGAACTGCGCAAGCTCGGGCGTGAAGAGCTGTCGGCCTATCCCGGTGTGGAACTGCTGGAGGACGCGGTCACTTCGCTCGTGCCGACCGACGGCGGCTTCGAGGCGACGCTCTCCGGGGGAGCGACGCACCGCGCCCGCAAGGTGGTCCTGGCGACCGGTCAGGTCGACCTCACCGACGGGGTCGAAGGGCTCGCCGAGCGCTTCGGACGCGGTGTCTTCCACTGCCCGTTCTGCCACGGCTGGGAGACCCGCGGCAAGACGCTCGCCGTTCTCGGCCGGGAACTGCCGCAGGTCATGCTGGCCTTGTACGTCAGGGACCGATTCAGCGACGACGTGGTGGTCTGCACGGACGGCCACCCTGTTCCCGAGCAGGCCGCGGATAAGCTCGCCGCCGCCGGTATCGAGGTCCGCGAGACGGCCTTGTCCCGGATCGAGGGGGAGGAGGACGCCCTGCGGCTGGTCTTCGCCGACGGCGAGGTGGTGGAACGCCAGGCCGTCTACCACCGGGCGCCCACCCGCCAGCACTCCGCTCTCGCCGAGCAACTCGGTTGCACGCTGCTGCCCGACGGCTGTGTACGGGTGGACGAGTTCCAGCGGACCTCTGTCGCCGGTGTGTACGCCGCCGGGGACACCGCCCGGATGGAGGCGCTGCCCGACGCGGTGACCTTCGTGATCGCCGGGGCTGCCGACGGTGCGCGCGCGGCAGTCTGGATCGACCAGGAACTCTTCCGCGAGGACGCCGGGCTCGGAGGCTGAGGACACCCGTGGCGGGGGCCGGTCGGCCCCCGCCACAGCACGGTCACGGCCGGTCGCCTGTCCCCTCGCGGATGGCGGCGGCGAGCCCCGCCACCGTCGGACGTTCCAGGAAACGCCGGGGCGTCACCTGCGCCACGCCGTCGCGGGCGAGCGCGCCGAGCATCCGCACCGCCAGCAGCGAATCCCCGCCGAGGCCGAAGAAATCCGCGGCCCGGTCCTCCACGGAGCAGCCGAGCAGCGCGGCCCAGCGCCGGGCGATCTCCCGTTCCGTCCCGTCGCGTGGCGCACCCGCCTCGTCGGCGGTGGCCGGAGCGGGCACGGCCGGAACGGACAGCCGCCCGCCTCCGGTCTCCTCCTCCGGAGCGTCCAGGGCCTCGGGCAGCATGACCCGCGCGGACCAGCCGTCCTTGTCCACAAGGGACGTAACGATGCCCATCACGTCGTGGAACATCCGGTCCACGTCCGGTGCCGCGAAGATCTCCTCGACCAGGGAGAAGACCACCACCAACTCGTCCCGGAGCTCGAACAGCCGTACCTCCAGTGCCACCTGAGGGGTGCGCAGCTGCTGGTGGTGGCTTCGCAGGTCGATGGTGCCCAGCGGTCCAGCGCTGCGCGGGACCTCGCTGCCGAGTGCGGCGTCCACCCCCAGCGTGCTCTGGAAGACCACGGGCGCCACCGGCCGCCGGGTGCCCCGCCTGCGGCCCAGTTCCCGGGAGACTTCCACACCGGTCACCAGGTTGTGCGCCAGGGCCTCTCCGAGGTTGCGCTGGGCGTCGGCCGCGAGATCCGCGAACACCGGGGAGTCCGGCAGTGCCACCGGCATCAGGACGGTGGAGGAGAAGGCGCCCACCAGCCGCGGCACATCCGGGTGGAGCGGGAGGCGGTTCAACTGGAGGGTGTTGAGCAGGAACCGCCGGTGTCCGCAGGCGCGGGCCACCGCGGTGGAGAAGGCCGCGAACATCGCGGCGGAGGGGGTCACGCCATGCCGGGCGCACTGTTCCCGCAGCGCGGTCCAGCGCTTCGCGTCCAGTACGGCTTGCCGCGTTCCCATCAGCGTGGGTCGCACCTCGGCCGGATCGGCGGTCAGCGGCAGCGCGGGCGGAAGGGGGAAGTCGTCGAGGCGTTCCCACCACCAGTCGCGGTCGGCCCGCCACTGTTCGGTCTCCGGCAGTCCTTCCAGTGTGGTCGCGTAGTCCCCGAAGTCGACCTCCAGGGGGGCGAGGACGGCGTTGTAGTCGGAGGCGAGGGCGAACAGATCGCGGTAGAACACTCCCGAGGACCAGCCGTCGATGATCAGCAGACTGGTCGAGGAGTGCAGCCGTGCCTTTCTGCCGGGCAGCAGGGTCAGCCGCATGTCGAGGCCGCAGCCGTGCGCCGGATCCGGGCCTTCGGTGCTCATCTCCTTCCGGATCGCGTCGAGCCGTGAGGCGATCTCGTCCTCGCCCGCCGCTCTCAGATCCGTCACCCGCAGCCGCGGCATGGCCTCCGGGTCGTCCAGGGGCAGGATCTTCTGCTGTCCGTCGGGCAGCACCCGCGCACGGAGAACCGACTGGTGTTCCGCGAGGCGCTCCAGCGCGTCCTGGAGCGCCTCGCCGATCTCTTCGGAGTCGATGTCCAGCAGACCGATGTCCACGTAGTGGTGGGCCGAGCGGTAGGACAGCTCCCATCCGCCCTGCTGACCGACGAAGTACCCCTGCTGGAGCGGGAGAAGGGGGAAGGGTGCCTCGGGATCCTCGCGCCGGGTCAGTTCCAGCGGCAGCGGGCGCAGCGACCTGGTTCCGGCGCTCCGCTCCTGGATGACGACGGCCAGGTGGGCGGCGGTGTGTTCGACCCGGACGTCCGAGAGCGCCAGGGCCACCCCCAGCCGCTTGCGGATGAGGGCTGCCATGCGCACGGTCAGTACGGAGTCGCCACCGAGGCTGAGGAAGGCGGCCTCGGCCGGTACGGAGGCCACATCGGTCTCCAGCACATCGGCCCACACCGCGCGTACGGTGTCGACGAGGTCGGCGGGTGCGGTGGCCTCGGCGGTGGCGGGAGTCGTGGTCAACGGAACGCTCCGATCTCGGTGGTGGTGGCGGACGAGGGGATGAGGCGGTCCACGGCGTGGACCCGTGCGGGGCGGTGGGCCGCGGGCAGTCGGCCGGCGAGCGCGGCCGGGATACCGGCCGGGTCCGGGCGGTGGGTGCCGGGCCGGACCCGGCCCGCGAGCACCCGTTGCCCGGCGGCGGCCAGCGGGTGCTCGTCGCCCGGCAGTGCGGGCAGCGGGTCGAACCCGGCCGCGTCCAGCTGGTCGCTCCACTCCTCGGCGGTGAGGAAGACCCGGTCCTGTCCGGCGCGCAGATCGGTGAACCAGCGGTCCTCGTCGGCGGCGGGGGACATGAGCAGATACATCGAGGTGAGCGCCTGGTAGTGCTCGCGGCAGGACTCGATGAGCACCAGCAGGCCGCCTGGTTCGAGGAGTTCGCGCAGGCCGGCCAGGGCGGTGCCGATGTGGCGGGCGTTGTGCAGGACGTTGGCGGCCAGGATCACGTCCCGGGAGCCGACGGCCAGCCCTTGGCCGGCGGGGGCGGCATTGATGTCGAACAGGGCGAACCGCAGTCCCGGGTGGTCGGTGAAGGCGGATTGGGCGGGGCCGAGGAAGAACCGGGACACGTCGGTGAACAGATAGTCGAGCTCGGTGTGCGCGAGGGCGCCGAGGACGGGAAGGGTGGTGCCGCCCACCCCGGCACCCACTTCCAGGATGCGCAGCGGCCCCGGCCCGCCGCGGGCCCGCGCCTCGGCGGCGATGAGCGCCGCGGCGGCGTGGTTCGCCCACCGGCTCGGGATGTTGTCGCGGTAGTTGCCCTCGGCGGTGTCCGTCTCTCCGCCGGGGAAGAGCACATCCTGCAGCCCGGTCTCGTCCCTGAGCAGTGCCGGAAGGCGGTCGGCCGCGGCGAGGAAGAAACGCGTCATCGACGGTGGATATCCCAGGCCCCGGCACGCCTCTCGAAGGGTGCGGCGGGCCCGCGCGTACGCCGCCCGGTCCGGTGCCACCAGGTCCCGGTACCGGCCGGTCGCCGTATCGTGCCCGAGCCGCTTCTCGGCGGTCAGCGTGGCGAGCCACCGGCGGACGATCCAGGCGTGCCGCGGGGCGGTGCCCAGCGCCTCCACCGCGTGTGCGGCGTCGTGTTCCCGGCCCTGGCGGAAGAGCCTCGCCCGGTCCAGCGTCCGGGCCATGGCCAACAGCGCCACCTCGTCCAGCAGCCGGGTGAGCCGGGGCAGAGGCGTCAGGTCCCGCCCGGCCACGGAAGCGTCGCCCATGGCGATGACCTCGTCCACCGGGCCGGTGCCCGGCGCCGCGCGGCGGGTGTCCCGCTGCCGCCCGGCGACCAGCAGGGTGCCGCCCGGTGTGCCGGGGACCCACTGCCAGGCCGCGACATCGGGCAGTGTTGTCAGCGCGGCGGACAGCGGCGCGTTCACGGCGTCGCCTCCCCGGTCTCGTCCACGACGGCGATCCGGGGCGGCGTGGTGTCCGGCGCCACCCGGCGGATGTGGTCCCGCAACACCTCCGGCAGTCTGCGGCGCACGAACGCGGTCAGCGGTTCATGGGCCACCGGCCCCTGTGCGACGGGCGTGGTGGCCGCCGACGCGGCGTACGCGCAGTCGGCGGGTGCGGCGATGGCCAGCATGCGCGGGTCGTCGGCGTCGAGGAGGACGGCGGCGTCCAGACCGTGCAGGGCCCGGCGCAGGGCAAAGGGCGTGACGGCCTCCGGAGCATCGCTGAGCAGGGCGTTGGGGATGGCCGAGACAATGACCGGCCGCTGGCTCAGCGCGGCGCGCAGTGCCACCGGCAGACCCTTGCTCTGGTGGCCGGACCACCGGACCCGCCGTACGCCGTCGGCGCCGGGCACGGTCTGCGGTCGTACGCCGACATGCAGGACGAGGTCGTACCGGTAGCGGGTCAGTTCGGTGTTCAGTTCCATGGTGCGGGCGCGCACGCTCATCCGTACGGGCCTGCTGTGCGTCGCCGCCGCCGCCGCGGCCACGGCTTCGGGGGCGAAGGACAGTTCCTCGTCGGCGGCTATGGCGGCCTTCACCCGCGCGTCGAGGGTGTCCGGGTCGGACTCGGGGGACCGGGTCCGCTCCAGCCAGGTGAAGTGGTCGGTGAGCAGCCCGGAGTGTCGGATGTCGCCGACGATCACCGTGCCCGGGTCCGTGACCGCGTCCAGCGCCTCGTGTAGGACGGCCGCGAGGTAGTCGAGACTGGGGAAGCACTGGGTGACCGAGTTCAGCAGGACGCAGTCGGGGCGGACCCCCGCGCCGAAGACGGCGTCCATCGCCCGCCGCACGTCCGCGGTCCCCGCCTCGTGGGCGGCGGCGCGGACGAACGCGGTGCCGGGCAGACCGGCTCGGCTCAGCCGGTCCACCGCGGCCGGTGCCACGTCGGTGCCCACGTATCCGTCCAGCCGCGCATGGAGGCGGTGGGCCAGCAGCCCGGTGCCGCAGCCCAGCTCCAGGACGCGGCGCGGCCGCTGGGACAGCACGAGGTCGACGGTGCGGTCCAGCCAGTCCCGCATGTGCTCGGTGGGGAGGGGCAGTCCGGTGTCCGACGCCCGCCAGCCCGAGAGGTCCAGGTCGTCGGTGTGTCGGCCCTGGGCGTCCTGATACACCCAGTCGTAGACCTCGGCCCAGTGGTCGAGGCACTCGTGCAGCAGCGGCCCGGGGACGGGGCGCGCCGCCGTGGCGGACGGACGTGGCCGGACCAGGATCCGGCCGTCCGGTGCGGCGCGCGCCTCGGCCACCCACGGGTGGCCGGCGACGAGGGCAACTACCGGATCGACGGTCGCCTCAGTGGACATGAGTCTCCCTTCGTTTTGTTCGGTCATGACGTTCCTTCAGCGATGCTGGGAAGCGGATCAACCGGACCGTGGGGCACGAGCCGGCCGCCGCGCAGGTGCAGCACCTGGTCCGCGTGCCGTGCCACGGCGGGATCGTGCGTGACCGCCAGCACGGCCATGCCCTCCGCCCGGAGCCGGTCGAGCAGCTCCAGCACGACCCGCGAGGACGCCGCGTCGAGTGCCGAGGTGGGCTCGTCCAGCAGCAGGAGGTCCGGGCGGGCGGCCAGCGCCCGCGCCAGCGCGACCCGCTGCCGCTGGCCCCCGGACAGCCGGTGCGGGCGGTGGCCCGCCAGGTCCGCGGTGAGCCCGACGGCGGCCAGGAGTTCCGTCGCGGCGACGGCCGAGCCGCGTGCGTCGAGCCCGTGCAACACCCGCAGCGGGCGGGCTACCGCACGGCCCACGCGGTGTGCCGGATTGAGTTCTCCGGCGGGATGCTGGCCCACGAGCTGGACGGCCCGCAGTTCGTCACGGCGTCGGTGGTGGGCCTGTGGTGCGAGCGCACGTCCGCGCAGCAGCACCTGGCCACCGGTGGCGGGGCGGCGCCCGGCCAGGGCGTGCAGCAGGCTGGTCTTGCCGCTGCCGGATGGGCCCAGCACCGTGGTCAACTCGCCCGGCACCAGGTCGAGATCGGCGCCTTCGAGCAGCACGGCGCCGTCGGGCCGGGCCACCCGCAACCCCCGGGTGGCCAGCACCGCGCCCAAGGCACCGGGTCGCCGCTCCCCGACCCGGGGCCCAAGTGCCCTCGGGAGCGATGGAGGTGTGGCGGACGGTGAGGACAGCCGCAGCACCTGATCGGCGAGTTCACGGACCAGCGTGGGGTCGTGGGTCACCAGCACGGTGCACAGCTCCGGTACGCCGCGCCGGGCGCGTACCGCCTCGATCACCCGCCGCGCCGTGCCCCGGTCCATGGCCGAGGTGGGCTCGTCCAGCAGCAGGATGTCCGGCCCGGCGGCCAGCGCACGGGCCAGCACGACCCGCTGCGCCTGGCCGCCGGACAGCTCGCGCGCCCGCCGACGCGCGAACTCCTCACCCAGGCCGAGGAGTTGCAGGGACTCGCGAACCCCTCGCGCCCGTTCCGTACGGGGCCCGGTCAGCTCCTCGCCCACGATCCGTTCGACTCGCCACCGCGGATGGAGCGCCAGGGCCGGATCCTGGCCGACGTAGCCGCAGCGGGCTCGCCTCCAGCGGCGGCTACCGGCGCCGGGCGGAACCACACCGCCGCGCCAGCGCACCGTTCCCGCCGAGCGGCGCAGCCCGGCCGGAAGGGTGTCCAGCAGCGCGTGCAGCAGTGTGCTCTTGCCCGCCCCGGATGCCCCGGTGATGGCGAACACCTCTCCGGGGCCCACCCGCAGATCCACGCCGTCCAACAGCAGCGAGCCGTCCTCAGCACGGCACACCGTCAGGCCGCTGGCCTCCAGCAGGGCCGTGCGCTCCGCGGTCATGCCACACCCCCCATACGGCGCCCCGCGGCGCGGGCCGCCGAGGCCAGCAGCCAGGCGGCCAGGGCCAGTGGCACGGCAGGCGCGAGCAGCGCCGCGGGATTGAGCGACGCGCCCGGCAGGTTCTCGCTCAGCATCAAGGCCCAGTCCGGCGCGGGCGGCTGCGGACCGAGGCCGAGAACCGCGAGGGCGGTGGCCAACTGGAGCGCCGTGACCAGCCGCAGTCCCGCGTCGGCCGCGATCAGGCCACTCATCGCCGGAAGGAGTTCACGCACCAGGACCGTCGGCGTCCGCTCGCCGCGTTCGATGGCGGACCGTACATAGCCGCTGTCCCGCACCTCCGCACACCGGGCCCCCACCACCCGCGCGGTCAGCGGCGCACCGCTCAGCACGGAGGCGACCACGACCGCCGTGGCGCCGGACAGCGCCACGGCCAGCACCAGGGCGAGGATCAGGGCGGGAACGGCCAGCAGCAGATCGCAGACCCAGCGCACGGCCCGGCCCACCGACGCCGAGCCCCACCCCGCGACCAGCCCGAGGGCCACGCCGCACAGCAGTGCCGCGGCGGACGCGGCGAGCGAGACGGTGAGCAGCCGCGCGCCGCCGGAGACGACCCGGGAGAGTACGTCACGCCCCAGCGCGTCGGCGCCGAGCGGCAGCCTCCCGGACGGCGGCGACCACGGAACGGCCACGGGCCGCTCCGGATCGTACGGTGCGAGATGGCGCCCCAGCAGCACCAGAGCGACGAATGCCACCACCGCGCCGGGCACGGCCGGCCCCCGGTCCAGCCGCATGCGGATCATGCCGCGCCACCCGCCGTCGCGACCGGGACCGAGCGAGAACGGCCCGGCCGATGAGGGCCCGCCGTGTCCAGCAGATCGGCCACCAGCATGCCGAGCAGCACGATCACCGCGGGTATCACCGCCACGGCCTGGACGACGGAGACGTCGCGCACGGCCACCGATGAGACCAGGAGACCGCCGATGCCCGGATAGCCGTACACCGTCTCCACCAGGGCGGTCCCGGCCGTCAGCCATCCGGTCATCAGCGCCAGCACCTGCACCGAGGGCACCAGCAGGAACGGCGCCACGTGCCGGCGCAGGATCAGCCGCGCCGGCAGCCCCCGCGTCCGCGCGTCGGCGACGTGCGGCAGACGCAGCACGTCGGTGAGCGCACCGCGCAACAGGACGGTGGCGAAGGCCGCCGACGGCAGCGCCAGGGTCAGGGCGGGCAGAACCAGCGCCCGCGGCTGTGCCCAGGGTGAACTCCCGGGCGCGAGCAGCGACACGGCGGGCAGCCAGCCCAGCACCCCGGACAACACCGCGCCCAGCACGGCCGCGTACACGGCCTGCGGTACGGCGGCCAGTCCGGGCGCGAGCGCCCCGCCCCGGCCCCCGCGGAGAAACCCCACAGCCAGAGCGAGCGCGGTGAGCGCCACCGTGACGGTCAGCGTGCCGACGACGAGCGCGGCCGTCGCGGGCAGCCGCTCCGCGAGCAGATCCGCCACCGGTCTGCCGCTCGCCAACGACCGGCCCAGATCGCCCCGGACCAGGTGGCCCAGCCACCGCAGATACCGGACGGGCGCGGGCACGTCCAGTCCGAGCCGCTCCCGCTCACGTGCCACGTCCTCCGCCGACGCCCGCCCCGCGCCCCGCACGTCCCCCACGTCGCCCGGCAGGATTTCGGTGGCGGCGAAGACCACGGCCGTGGCCGCCACGGCCAGCAGCCCGGTGCGGAGGAGAGCGCGCGGGATCATTTCGCCTTCCAGGCGCGGTCGATGAACATCCGCTGGAAGCCGGGCCCGTCGGGCAGGCCGTGGACCCCGGGCGCGGCCAGGTCCAGGCCGTCTCCGGTGCCCCACACCACGTATCCGCCGTTCCGCCACAGCTCCTTTTGGATACGCGCCAGGGCGGCGTTGCGCGCCCTGGCGTCCAGCGTCCCCATGGCCTGGGTGAAACCGGTGTCGAACGTCCGGCTGCGCCACGCGGTCTCGTTGGTGGGGGAGTCGCTGAGCAGACCGACGCGCACCAGGTCGGCGAAGGAGATCCCGCCGTAGTAGCCGGTGTAGAAGTCCTTCTTGGCATAGATCCTGGTCCAGTAGGTGTCCGCGGGCTCCACCTTGACCTCGGCATCGACGCCGATGTCCGCGAGTTGCTTGGCGTACAGGGTGGCCGCGGTGTCCATGCCCGGGTAGGAGGTCGTGGTGTGCAGCGTGAGCTTCAGCCCGTGGGCGTGGCCGGCCTCCTTCAGCAGCCGTTTCGCGCGGGACACGTCCCTGGTGCGCTGCTTGAGGCCCTTGGGGTACGACGGGTCGTAGGGGGTGGGCAGGTCGTTGGCGATCCGGCCGTAGCCGAGGAAGACGGTGTCGACCAGCGCCTTGCGGTCGGCGGCGAGCCGGAACGCCTCACGGACCTTGGGGTTGTCGAACGGCTTGGCATCCAGCCGCATGATGAACGGGTACTCGGTGACGCCCTGACGGGTGACGATCCGCACCGAGGAGGAGGACTTGGCGCTCTTCGCGGCCGCCGGGCTCACACTGCCCGCGACATCCGCCTGGCCGGACGTCACGGCCGAGGCGCGGGCCTGTGGGTCGGCGACCGCGCGGATCTCGATGCGGTCCAGGTGCGGCCGCGTGCCCCACCAGTCCTTGTTCCGGGTGAGGACGGCGGTCTGGGCATTGGTCCCGACCACCCGGTAGGGGCCCGAGCCGGGCACGGGTTTGGAGAAGTCCGTGGAGCCGTCGGGCACCACGAAGCTGATGGATTCCAGCGCCTTGGGCGCCTCGGCCATCGGGGCGCGGGTGGCGAGCACCACCGTGTGGTCGTCGGGGGCGGTGGAGGACTTCAGGTCGAAGTCGGCCAGTCGCCCGTAGTTCTCGGCGGCCTTCTCGGCGATCCGGGTCAGCGAGTACAGCACGTCCTTGGCGCGTACCGGCCGTCCATCGGTGAACTCGGCGTTCTCGCGCAGCCGGAACGTCCACCGGTCGAGGGCCTTGTTCGGCTTCCAGGACACGGCGAGTCGTGGCCGCGGCTCGCCGTTCCCGCCCGGGACCGTGAGCACGTCGTAGGTGAGGGCGAAGCGCATGACGTCGGATTCATTGCCGAGCCCGCCGTGGGGGTCGTCGCTCGCGGTGGCGGGGGAGCCCGCGACCACGTAGCGCAGGGTTCCGCCGTCGACGGGCCGCGCGGAGGCGTCGTCGGGTGTGCCGGGCCCGGCGTCGGAGCCGCATCCGGCAAGTAGCAGGGACGCGGCCGAGGCGAGGGCGAGGAAGGCGGTCCGTGGCCCGCGTCTGGACAGGGGGGAGTTGTGCATGGTCCGTCCGATCGAAGAGGCGGATGAGTCAGCGGGAGGGGAGGACCGCGAGTGCCCGGTCCAGCAAGGAGACGATCGTTTTCACGGCGTCGCCGGTGAGCAGCGAGTAGTGGTGACCCTCGACGACGGCCTCCTCGACGGGGCCCGCCGCATGGGGCCGCCAGCCGAGGGCGGGCAGGTCGCAGGCGTCGTCGACGCCCATGCCCACCGCCGCGTTGCGGGGGGACGGCTGGGAGGCCCGTACGAGCAACAGCCGGGTATCCGGGTCGGACAGGTGCCCGGCGCGGTGGTCACCCAGCGCGCGCAGATGCCGTTCGAAGACGGCCAGCCGTGTGTCGGCGGTGTCCCTCGGGCCGACCAGCCCGGCCCGGCGCATCCGCTCGGTGACCGTGGCGCGGATTTCGTCGTGGGAGAGCCCGAGCAGGTCGGTCCCGCCGTCCGGTCCGAGCTCCGGGACGAGATCCATCTCGAGGAACGCCTCCAGCGAGTGCAGATAGCGGAGCGCGGCGATGGCGGTGTCCTGGCGGGGGTCGGCTCCGCCCAGCGGCCTGATCCGGTCCGGCGTATTGGAGTCGATCATCACGAGGAGGTCGGTGCGCTCCCCACGCCGCTCCAGCGCGCAGGCCATCTCATGGGCCACGGTGCCGCCCATGGACCAGCCACCGAGCAGGTACGGCCCGTGCGGCTGGTAGGCGCGCACGGCCGACAGGTAGCGGTCGGCCATCGCCGGGATGTCCGCCGGGCCGGTGCCACCGGTCAGCGCGGGGTCGGTGAGGGCCACCAGCGGCCGGCCGTCCTCCAGCAGCCGGGCGATGTCGCCGTAGCAGAGCACGTCGCCGCCGGACGGATGCATGAGGAACAGCGGGCGGCCGCCGTCGCCGTCGCGCAGCAACAGCGCTGTCTCGCCCGGGTCCTCCCGGACCACGGCCGCGGCCGGAAGCCGTGGCGTGACAACCGGGCGTGGATCGCGAGCCATGTCCCATGCCGGGGAATCGGTGGCCAGCCGCCGCACCGCGGCGACGTATCCGGCGAACGCCCGGTCCGCCTCCTCGGCGGGCAGCACACTCTCCAGGACGTCCCACTGCAGCAGCAGTGCGCCGTGCTGCTCGATCACCTGGTGGTCCAGCCAGGTCTGCGGGGTGCTGCTCGCCCCGTACACGGGGGTGCCCGCCCAGTCCAGGTCGTGTCCGCCGGCCAGTGGGCCATCGAGCCCCAGGGCGCTGGTGAA
Source organism: Streptomyces yongxingensis (assembly GCF_055597465.1). Lineage (NCBI taxonomy): Bacteria > Bacillati > Actinomycetota > Actinomycetes > Kitasatosporales > Streptomycetaceae > Streptomyces > Streptomyces yongxingensis. The sequence continues at coordinate 794,396 of NZ_CM145717.1, read as the reverse complement.
GACCACGGGCACGGACGCGGTGCGTCCCTCGCCGGCGGACTTCTCCGCCAGCAGGTCCAGGGCGGAGAACTCGCGGTGGTCCAGGTCGCGGAAGAGCGTGCGCTGGGCCTGGGCGGCGTCGTCGGCGAAGCTGCCGGGCCGGGTGCGGTCCACCTCGTGGAGCATCAGGGAGGTGAAGTCCCCGACCACCAGGTCGACATCCCGGTGCACCTCCGGCCGGTCGAACAGCGTCAGCGTGATGGCGAACCGCCCCTGCCCCGACCACGCCGCCAGCGCGTCCGCGTAGGCCGCGAGCAGGACCGCGGTGGGGGTGAGGCCGCGCCGCGCCGCCTCGGTCTTGAGCGCCTGCCACTGGTCGGGCTCCAGCCGGGCGGCGCGCCGGGTGAAGCGGGGCCGAGTCGTGGGCGCGGCCGGTGTCTCCGGTTCCGGGCGGCGTACGGGGAGGTCCGGTGCGCCAGGCAGGGTGTCGAGCCTGGCCCGCCAGTAGGCGGCGGCCCGCTCCCACGCCGGGCCCCGCCCGCGTTCCTCCAGGGCGGCGACGCAGTCGGCGAACGTCGTCCCGATGGCCGGGAGCCGCGCGCCGGGGTCCTCGTACAGGGTGCGCAACTCGCGGTCCCAGACCAGGAAGCTGGCGGTGTCGCAGACGAGCACGTCCACATTGAGGAAGAGCCGTATGACCCCGCCGGGCAGTCGCGCGGCGCGGATGTCCACCAGGGGCCACCGGCCGGGCCGGGGCTCGCGGTTGACCATGGCTTCCCGGATGCGGGCGAGCTTGTCGGCGCGTGCCTCTTCGTCGAGTCCGGAGAGGTCCCGGACGCGGATGCGGTAGCGGGGTACCCGGTCGAGAATCCGGTTCCGGCCCTCGGGGGTGACGATCGCGCGCAGCATCGGGTGGCGGGCGATCACGCGGTTCCAGGCGTCCTCGTAACGGGCCATGTCCAGGCCGGGGCAGTCGTGTTCCAGATGGAACGAGCAGGGGACATCGCCCAGCCGGTAGCCGCCCGATCCGCCGACCCAGTAGGCGTGCTGCACCCGAGTGAGCGGGAACTCCCGCGGCCCGTCGGCGCCGTGCTCGGCACCGCGTGCGGTATCGGGTCCGGTCGCGACGGGTCGCGGGAGCGGTACCGGGGTCCCTTCGTCCGGCACCAGCTCCGCCAGCGCGGCGACGGTCGGCCGCGACAGCAGGTCCTGGAGCCGCAGTTCGACGCCGTGCTCGTCGCGGAGCCGGGCCAGCATCCGGGTGGCCAGCAGGGAATGGCCGCCGAGAGCGAAGAAGTCCGCGTCCCGGTCGCGGACCGGGAACCCCAGCAGCTCCGACCACAGCCCGGCCATCGTCTCTTCCGCACCGCCCCGAGGAGCGCTGCCGCTGTCGGCCTCCTCCCGTGACGCTCCATCCCTCCCTGGCCGCTGTTCCCGGGCCGGGGCACCGGAGGTGCGCGCGTTCAGGTCGGCGGGGGAGACGGCCACCCAGGCGGGGGCCCGGCCGCCGGCGGCCAGGGCGAGGAGCCGGTCCACCGAGCGCATGCCGTCCCGCAGGCCGATCGAGTGCCGTGCGGCCACGGTCCGTTCGCCCCCGTCCGGCCCGACCCGCCAGGCATCCCAGGCGACACTGATCCAGCGGGTGTGACCGTCCTCCCGCGCCAGCCGCTCGGCCAGCGCGTCCAGATAGCGGTTCGCGGCGGCGTACGGCGCGATGCCCAGGCCGCCGACGACGGTCGTCGCCGACGACATCAGCAGGACCGTGGTGGGACGCCGCCCCTCGGGCAGATCCTCCAGCGCCGCGCGCAGCGCCTCGGCGCCCGCGACCTTGGCCCGCGCGTGCGCGCGCACCACCTCGGGGCCGACGGATCGCAGCGGCGCCACCTCCGCCGACGCCACCACGCCCGCGCCGTGCACGACGAGATCGACACCGCCGTGCCGCTCGGCCACCTCCCGCAGCAGTGCCGCGGTGGCCGCCCGGTCCCCGGCGTCCACCGCCTGTACCTCGACCGGCAGCCCGCGGTCCCTCAGCCGTGCCACCGTGGCGCACTTTTCCGCCTCCCGGCTGCCCGGCGCGGGGTCGGGCGTCAGCCCGGTGCGCCCGGTGACCACCACACGCCATCCGGCCTCCGCCAGGTGTCCGGCCATGGCCAGGCCGACATCCCCCAGCCCGCCGATCAGTACGGCGGTGCCCGGTGCCGCACCGTCGCGTCCCTTGGGGAGCCGGGGCTGCCACGGGGTCAGGGAGCGTATCCAGCGGTGCTTGCCGCGCAGTGCGGTCTCCAGCCCGTTCCGTCCCCCGTACGACAGGTCCGCCACTTCCTCGATGACGGCCCGGCCGCATGTCGCGGGCTCCTCCTCGGCCGGGAGGTCGAGGGCACGCCACCGCAGTCCGGGGAACTCCTGGGCCAGTACGCGCGGGACGGCCGTGGCCGCCGCTCCGCCGGGGTCGGGGCGGTCGGCGCTCTCGACCTGCTGGGCCGCCCGGCTGACGTGCAGCAGGCACGCCTGGTCGGCCCATCCGGCGGTGAGCCGGGCCACTTCGGCGTGGCGCAGCACACCGTCGGCCGCCCGGTCGGCGGGGGCGCCGCCGGTGCCGGACAGGTCGAGCACGATCACGCCCGCGCAGGGGACCGTGGGATCGGCGGCCACATCGGCGGCGCTGACCGGCGTCGCCCCCGCCTCGGCCAGTGCCGTGCGTACCGCATCGCCGACCGGGTGGTCCGTGGGACCGTCGAGCAGCCAACGGCCCTGGAGCGAGGGCGTGTCGTCCAGCGCCGGCGCGCGGCGCCAGGACGGTACGTGGAACGGCTCGTCCTCGTCCGGTCCGCCCGCCTCCGCCGGGTCCGGCACGGCTTGTGGCGCGGGCGGATCCACCCACAGTCTGCGGCGTGCGAACGGGTGGCCCGGCAGGATGACGCGCCGCCGGCCGGGCCGGTGCAGGGCCTCGGCGTCGAGCGGGGCACCACGGGTCCACAGCTCGCCCGCCGCGGCCAGCAGCGCCGCCCGTTCACCGCCGGTGTCCTCCTGACCCGGGAACGTGGCGAGGGTGGCGACGAGGTTCGGCGACCGATGACCGCGGGCGAATTGCAGCAGTCCGCTCCCGGGCCCGGTCTGCACGAGGACGGTGGGACCGTCCGTCAGCAGGGCCGTGAGCGCGTCGGAGAAGCGGATCGGGGACCGCAGGTGGGACACCCAGTGGTCCGCGCCGGGCGGGCCGTCGAGGTGCCGTCCGGTGAGCGTGGAGATCAGGGGAACACGGGGCGCCCGCGCGTCCACTCCCGATGCGGCGGCCCGCAGCTCGGGCAGGACGGGATCGACGAGCCGGGAGTGGGCGGCGGCGGTCAGACGCACCCGCGCGACGCGCACTCCCCCGGCGGACAGCTGAGCCTCCACCGCGGCCACCGCGGCTTCGGGGCCGGAGACCACACAGGACTCCGGGGCGTTCACGGCGGCCAGGTCCAACTCGGGGTGGGCCGCCAGCAGGGCGGTGACCTCCTTCTCCGTGAGCGGCACGGTGAGCATCGCACCGCCCCCGGCGGTACGGGACATGCCCCGGGAGCGGACCTTCACCAACGCGGCCGCGTCGGCCGTGCTCAGTGCCCCGGCCACCACCGCGGCGGCGTACTCGCCGACGCTGTGCCCGACCACCGCGTCCGGCCGCAGCCCCCACGCGTGCAGCACACGCGCGGTGGCGAGGGAGACGGTGAACAGCGCCGGGAAACCGTACGCGGGATCGCGGACGAGCCGTACGGCCTCCTCGTCGTCGCGGTCGGCCAGGAGCAGATCGGCCAACGGGGGAGCGCCGTCGCCGTCGAACAGGGCGGCGCACTCCTCGACGGTCTGGGCGAACACCGGCTCGTCCCCGAGAAGTTCGCGCCCCATCCCCGGGTACGGAGCGCCGCCGCCGGGGAAGGCCAGCACGATCCTGGGGACCGGGGCCGCCGCCGCATGGTGTTGTGCGGTCCGCAGCGCGCGGCCGTCGTCGGAGGGGTTGCCCGTGACGACCGCCGCGGCACGGTGCGGCAGTGGCGTACGACCGGTGTGCAGGGTGAACGAGGCGTCCGCCACCGGCAGGTCGCCCGCCGTGTGCAGGGCGTCCGCGGTCTGGGCCACGGTGCGTGCCAGGGCGTCGTCGCCGTGCGCGGACAGCAGCATCAGCTGCGGTCGCGGATCGGGTTCGGTCGCCGGGCGCGGGGGTGCGCTGCCGAGCACCACATGGCAGTTGGTGCCGCCTATGCCGAAGGAGCTGACGCCGGCGTAACGCGACCCGGGCCATTCCGTCGTTCGGTCGACGACCGAGAACGGCGAATCGTCCAGTTCGAGGTCGGGGTTGAGCGGTGTGGCGTCGAGGGAGGCGGGGAGGACGCCGTGGTGGAGGGCGAGCACGGTCTTGGCGAATCCGGCGATCCCGGCCGCCGAGTTCGCGTGGCCGATGTTGCTCTTCACCGAGCCGAGGGCGCACCAGGCGGGACCCTTCTGTCCGAACACCCGGCGCAGGGCGGTGAGTTCTACGAGATCACCGAGCCGGGTCGCCGTACCGTGCGCCTCGACATAGCTCACCTGGCGCGGTTCCAGGCCGGCCACGTGGAGTGCTTCGGAGACGACCCGGGCCTGGCCGCGTGGCGAGGGTGCGGTGAAACCCGTCTTGTCGGCGCCGTCGTTGTTGACGGCGGAGCCGCACACCACCGCCAGCACCGGATCGCCGTCGGCGAGGGCGTCGTCCAGCCGGCGCAGTACGGCGACGCCCACGCCCTGCGTGTGGACGATTCCGGTGCCGTCGGCGGAGAACGTACGCACCCGTCCGTCGGCGGAGAAGATGCCGTCGGGCACATGCAGATACCCCAGCCCCTGGGGGACGATCAGGGAGACACCCCCGGCGAGCGCGGTGTCGCACTCGCCGGACAGCAGTGACTGCACGGCCAGGTGCACGGCGACCAGCGAGGTGGAGCAGGTGCTGCCGACCGCGACCGCCGGCCCGGTCAGGTTCAGGCGGTGTGCCACGTGCAGGGGCAGGTAGTCGGGCACCGTGGCCATCGCCGTCTGGAGGCTTCCGACCGGGTCCGTGGCCGCGGCGTTGTAGCGGTGGGCGAGGTTGCGCATCAGATAGTCGCTGTGGGCCGAGCCGGCGAACACGCCGACGGCTCCCGCGCCGGTGCCGCCGCCGTGGCCGGCCCGTTCCAGGGCGCGCCAGCACGCTTCCAGGAACAGCCGTTGCTGCGGGTCCATGAGAGCGGCCTCGGAGTCGCCGATCCCGAAGGGGGCGGGGTCGAATTGGTCCTGGCCGTGGATGACCCCGCCGACCGGCACATAGGCGGGATGCGTGCGCAGCCGGCGCGGCACACCCCGGTCGGCGAGTTCGTGTTCGGTGTGCCGGGTGAGGCCGTGGCGTGCGGAGACCAGCAGTTCCCAGAACGCCTCGGTGTCGGGGGCGCCGGGGAACCGGCAGTCGAGCGCGGTGACGGCTATGAGCGGCTCGCCGGAGCCGGACGCTTCGGTCATCGGCCGGCCTCCTGGGCATGGGCGCGGGCGGCGACCCGTGAGGAACGGCGCGTGGATACGAGGGCGGCGGGCGTTTCCGCGCGGGCTGTTCCGTCCGGGATCCGCAGGCCGGTGATGTGGGCGGCGAGGGATGCCACCGTGGCGTGTTCGAACATGTCGGCCAGGGCGAGTCGTGGAGCGACGCTCTCGCGCAGCCTGCGGTGCGTGAGGACGAGCGTGAGCGACGTCGCACCCAACGCGGTGAAGGTGCTGTCCGCCCCGACCGGACCGCCGGTCAGGTCGGCCAGGATGGCCGTGATGGCGTCGGTCACGGCGGGGTCGGCGTCGCGTGCCGGTGAGGTCCGGCCGCTCATGGAGGGGGATCGACCGGCTGTCGTAGTACGGGGCGGCGTGCTGGTGCCGTTCGGGTTCGCGGGCCGAGCCGGGAGGGCGATCTGTACCAGGCCGTCTGAGGAGAAACGTTCCTCCCATGCCGGGGTGCCATCGCCCACCAGCTCCCGCATCCGCTCCAGCCACCGTGCCGACGCGGCCAGCGCCTCGGCCGGGGCGAGCCGTCCGGGCCGTACGACGAGCCCGGTCTCCAGCCCGAGCGCCGCCGCTTCCGCGACCGCCACCTCGGCCCATGTCGCGACGGGCGCGGGGCCGGTTTCGGTCGTCGGCGCGGCGGGTGCGGCAGGCGCCGCGGCTCCGGAGGCCGTGGCGGACGCGGACGCGGGGGCGGCGGTGCCGGGTAGCGTCCGCGGGGGAGAGACGGGGGCCGACGCACCGTCGTTCGCGGGCTCCTCGCCGGTCCGGTAGGGATTGGTGAGCGCCGTATGGTCGATCTTGCCGTTGGCCGTGACGGGCAGCGCGTCGAGGACGACGAACCGGCTCGGGACCATGTAGTCGGGCAGCCGTTCGCTCAGCGCCCGGGCGAGTTCGCCGTCCGGAGGCGCGGTGTGCGACCTCCTCGGCGCCAGATACGCCACCAGGCGCGGGCGGTCGTCCGGGCCGGGGACCGAGGACACCACGCACTGCCGGATGGCCGGGTGGCGGCTCAAGACGGCCTCGATCTCGCCCAGTTCGATGCGGTGGCCGCGGACCTTCACCTGGCGGTCGGCGCGTCCCAGGAACTCGATCGTGCCGTCGGTGCGCCACTGCCCGAGGTCCCCGGTGCGGTACAGACGTGTCCCCAGGACGGGATGGGGGGCGAAACGGGCGGCGGTCTGCTCAGGGTCTCCGATGTAGCCGTGGGCCAAGCCGTCGCCGCCGATGAACAGCTCGCCCGGCTCCCCGACCGGGCAGGGTCCGCCCCGCTCGTCGAGGATGTGAAAGGACTGGGCGCGCAGGGCCCGGCCGTAGGGGATGCTGCGCCACTGGGGGTCGACTTCGCCGATGGGGTACGTGATGGACCAGATGGACGCCTCGGTGGCCCCGCCCAGGCTCATGATCCGGGCCTGGGGCGCGAGTCGGCGCAGCCGGTCGGGAAGGGTGAGGGGGATCCAGTCGCCCGAGAGCATGACCAACCGCAGGTCGGCCAGGGCCGTCGTGGCCGCCTCCGGTTCGATCTCGGCGTACTCGACGAGCATTTCCAGGAGCGCGGGCGCGGTGTTCCAGACGGTGACGTGATGGCGGTCGGCGAGTTCGAGCCAGTGCTGCGGGTCGCGCTGCCGGGCGGGGTCGGGCAGGACCAGCGAACCACCCGCCCCGAGAACCGCGTAGATGTCGAAGACGGACAGGTCGAAGCTGAGCGCGGAGAGCGCCAGGACACGGTCCTCGGCGTCGATGCCGAAACGGTCGACCACGTCGTCGATGGTGGTGCGGGCGGCCCGGTGCTGGATCTCCACGCCCTTGGGAGTGCCGCTGGAACCCGAGGTGAAGATGGTGTAGGCCGTGCAGTCCGGGGCCGGGCGCGCGGTTTCGTCCGGTCGGTCGGCCTCCTCCGCTTCCCGCTGGGCCCGAGGCCGGCCCGCCGCGGTGAGGCCGTGTACGGTGACCCCCTCGGGCCAGCGGGCACGCACGCCCCGGCCGACGAGGGCATGCCGTATCCCGGCCCGTGCGCAGACCGCGGCGACGCGGGCCTCGGGCCAGGACGGCTCGATGGGCAGATAGCCCGCGCCGCAGGAGTTGACGGCCAGCACGGCGGCGATCTGGGCGGGGCCCTTCTCGCAGGCGACCGCGACCAGGTCGCCGGGCCCGACGCCCCGTGCGATGAGCAGGGCGGCGGTAGCGGCGGCGTTCTGGGCGAGACGGCCGTGTGTCGTCGTACCGCTGCCGCTGATCAGGGCCGGTCGCTCGGGGGCACGGCGGGCGGCGGCCGCGGCCGGGTCGTGCAGCAGCGGTCCCGCGTCGGGGAACGGGGTGACGTCGAGCGGTTCCGGCGGGAGCACGAACGGGTCCCAGGCCAGGCCCGGATCCTTCCATCCGGTCGCGTCCGTCAGGCGGCGCAGAAGCCGTACGAAGGAGGCCAGCATGGAGCGGACGTAGTCCGGGGGGAACGCGTCGTCGACGGCGTCCCAGGCGATCCGCAGGGCTCCGCCTTCGTCCCGGACGATGTGGTCGAGCAGCACCTGCGGGGTCTGAGAGACGCCGAAGACCTCCTCACCGATCCACGCCGCCGCCGGCTCGGCTTCGCCGGACAGGCCCACGCCGCTGGTGAAGACGATGGGGTAGGGCGGCGTCTCCCGCGCGTGACCGAGGTCCCGCAGGACCTCCACGCCCGAGACCGAGCGGTGGTCCAGGTCCTCCCAGAAACGGTGGTTGAGGTCAGCGGCGTACGCGGCGAACCCGGACCATGAGGCAGGGTCGAAATGCGGTGTGGCGACCAGTGCCGTGGTGGTGAAGTCGCCTACGATCCGCTCGATGCCCTCGGGCTCGTCAGGGCGGTCGAACAGCGTGGTGTTGAGACAGACCCGCTCCCCGGCGCCCCACCGGCCGAGGATGACGGCGAAGGCGGCCAGCAGCGCCGCGGTCGGGGTGACGCCGTGCTCGGAGCACCGGGCGCGCAACTCCTGCCACTCGGCCGCGTCGAGCCCGTCGGCGTGCCGGGTGAACCGGGGAGGTTCGGTGGCGGCGGGGTCGCGGACCACCGGCAGGCGCGGCGCGGGCGGCAGGTCCGCGGCGCGCGCCGCCCAGTAGGCCCGGTCCCGTTCACGTCGGGCGGCCCATTCCGGGGAGGCGGCCCGGCCGCGGAGCAGAGCGGCGAAGTCGGTGGGCGGCTCCGCGAGTTGCTGAGCGGGGTCGGCGACGAGCCGCCCCCACTGACGTATGAGCAGCATCCAGCCCGCCATGTCCGTGACCAGCACGTCCATGCCCACATGGAGGCGGGTGCGGCCGTCGGGCAGGAACGCCGCGTGGAGGTCGAACAGCGGCCACTGCCCGGCGGGGCGCACCTGGTGGGAGCGCTCGTGCCGCAGGGCGGCGAGAGCCTCGGCTACCTGGGCCGGGGACGCGTCGCGCAGGTCGGTGACGCCGATGCGGTACGGACCGGGAGAGGGCAGAGTGCGCTGCCGGCCGCGGTCGTCCACGACCATGCGCAGCATCGGGTGGTGCTCGACCAGGCGGTTCCAGGCTGTTTCGAGCCCCGCCACGTCCACGACCGGATCACCCGCCGGGGGAAGGCGGTCGTACTCGTAGTAATAGAAGGTGGCGACTCCGCCGAGCGCGAATCCTTCCTCCCGGCCGACCAGGTAGGACTCCTGAATGGGAGTCAGAGGGAAGGGCTCGGCCGTCGGCTGCGGCGCCGAAGTCGGTGCCGCAGCCGGATCGCCGTCAGGAGCTCGGCCCTCGGCCCGCTCCGACAGCCGCGCCGCGAGGTCCTTCGCTGCCGCGTTCCCCAGGAAAGCGGTCAACGGCAGGTCGTGACCGGTACGTTCGCGAAGTCTGCGGCGCAGCCGCACGGCGGTGAACGACTCCAGCCCCAGGGTCGTCAGCGGGGTCTCCGGAGCGATGTGGGCCGGTTGAGTGCCGAGGACCTCGGCGATGCAGTCGGTGACGTGCTCGAGTGCGGAGTCGGTACATGCAGGCTGGCTCATCCGGTCTCCGTTGTCGCTAGAGAAGGGGGAGTCCCCCTGTTCCCGCAGAGGAGCGGAGGGGACACTAGAGAAGCTAAATGAAAATGATTATCGTATCAACTCTGAATCCCGGGTCTTACGACGCCAAGGAAGCGGCATACAGGCCGAGATCGGCTTGGCCGGCCGGGCGCAGGGACAGCCCGTGCTCGGCGAGTTCCCGGGTCAGTCCCGGTTCGTCCAGCACCCACCAGGCGTAATCCACCGTCACTTCGGACAGCGGTCGTCCCCGCCGCAGGGTGCGGTAGGTCATGTGCCAGGTGATCTGGCGGTCGCCGCTGGGTTCGGCGCTCGCCCAGCCTTCGTAGGTGAGGTCTCCCACGGTGAGGTTCGCCATCAGGGACGGTGGGACGTGGGCGGGGGCGGTCGGCGGGGCGAGGTTGAGGAGGATGCGGCTCCCGGGGGCCAGGCGTGGGGCAATCCTTGCCCACAACTCCTGCCGCTGGTCGGGCGGAAGGTGGCCAATCATGTTCATGGCCAGCAAGGCGCGGATGCGGTCGGGGAGTGGGCTGTTCAGGGCGTCGCCCGCGTCCACGGTGACGCGTCGGCGCAGCCGCGTGTCCTCGTGGATCCGGGCGAGCAGGACCGCCCGTAGTGACGGGGACGGTTCGACGGCCAGGACCGGGGAGTCATCCGGGAGAGCGGCGCACACGGCGCGGACGCCCCTCCCTGAACCGGCGCCCAGATCGACGATCGTTCCCTCGATGGCTTCGACACCTCTCAACTCGTCGGCCAGTGCGGGGCCGAAGGCATTCCAGGCATCGGCGATCATGATGTCGATGTACTCGGCCGACCGTTCGTAAGGGTCGTTCATCATGGCTCCTCGGCGGAAAGCGGTGGTGGATCAATGTGCGGGGTGGACCGGACCCGGCCCACCCCGCACGTGGCGCCGCTCGGGGCCTGCCGGGTGTGCTGAGTTTCAGGGCACCGGTACGGGTTCGGCCTCGTGTGGACCGTGCTCGTGGTCGCACGTCTCGTCGAGGCCGTAGGTCTCCCAGGCGGGGAAGGGGTCGTGCCAGGCCGACCAGTCCCGAGCGCCCAGCGCGTGTTCCTCGTCGGTGAGCAGGCATGCGGACAGTGCTTGGTGCAGGGCGGCGGGGCGCAGTCCGGTGCCGATGAAGACGAGTTCCTGGCCGTGCGCGGCGGCTTCTTCGGCCTCGCCGTGGCCCTCGCGTGCTCCGGAGGGTTCGAACCGGGCGACGGCGCCGGCCTGCGACCACAGACCGGTCACCCGCGGGCGGGTGGCCAGCCAGAAGAAGCCCTTGGAGCGCAGGACGCTGCCGTAGGCCCCGGTGTCCAGGTCCGTGGTGACGAAGTCCCACAGTCGGGCGGGGTGGAAGGGCCGGGTGGCACGGAAGACGGTGCTGGAGATGCCGTACTCCTCGGTCTCCGGTATGTGGTCGCCGTTGAGCTCCCTCACCCAGCCGGGGGCCTGCTGGGCGCGTTCGAGGTCGAAGCGGCCGGTGCCGAGCACGTCCGCCGGTTCCACCCGGCCGTGGGTGGCGGGTACGAGGCGGGCGGCCGGGTTGAGCCGGGACAGTGCCGCCGCCAGCCGTTCGGCGGTCTCGGGGGTGACCAGGTCGAGCTTGTTGAGGACGATGACGTCGGCGAACTCGACCTGGTCCATGAGGAGGTCGCTGACGGTGCGCTCGTCGTCCTCGTACTGATCCAGACCCCGCTCGACGAGCTCGTCACCCCCGGTCAGCTCCGGCAGGAAGTTCGCGGCGTCGACGACGGTGACCATGGTGTCGAGGCGCGCGACCTCGCCCAGAGTGGCGCCGTCGTCGCGGGGGAAGGCGAAGGTCGCGGCGACGGGCATGGGCTCGGAGATGCCGCTGGACTCGATGAGGAGATAGTCGAACCGCCCCTCCCGCGCGAGCCGGTCCACCTCCTCGAGCAGGTCGTCGCGCAGGGTGCAGCAGATGCAGCCGTTCGTCATCTCGACCAGGCGCTCTTCGGTACGGGAGAGGGCCGCGTCGCCGTCGCGGACGAGTGCGGCGTCGATGTTCACCTCGCTCATGTCATTGACGATGACGGCGACCCGTAGCCCGTCGCGGTTGTTGAGGAGGTGGTTGAGGAGGGTGGTCTTGCCGGATCCCAGGAATCCCGACAGGACCGTCACCGGCAGTTGATCGGCCATGGCGCGGTCAGTCCTCGGGGTGCAGCAGACCGCGCCGGTAGGCGGGGACGAGCCGTCGCGGCACCTGGTGTTCGCGGCCGTCGATGGTGATGGTCACCAGCTCCGGCGTGCTCGCCTTCCACTGCGCGCGGCGGTGGCGGGTGTTGCTCCGGGACATCTTCCGCTTGGGCACGGCCATGTCGTACGGGTCCTTTCCTGGTCGGTGTTGTTCCCGCGACCGTACATGAAAATGAGTACCGTTTCCATGTAGTGTGCTGGCTGCTGTGAGGTCGTCGCTGAGGAGGAGAAGTGCCGCCGTTGGTGATGTTGCGGGTACGCAGGACTGCTTATGCGCTCGTCACTGCCATCGGACGGGGGCAGGGGTGAGGGCCGGGGGGAGGGGGCGCGACCTGCTGGGCGTGGTGTCCGGCAACACCCCTGAAGCGCGAGGCCGCGTTCTGGACCTGCTGCGGCGTGCCTCGCCCGACGCGCTGGTGCTCTCTGTCTCGGTCCACGCGGACGCGGCGGGGCGGTACCCCTTCGTGCAGCGCTTTGCCGTGGGTGGTGATGAACGGCAGCGGGCCTCGTTGTCTCAAGTGGCCACGGGTGACCCGGCGGTGATCGTTCGCCAGGATCTGGGTGCCATTGCCGGGGCCGCCCCGTGCCCGCATGTCGTGCTGGCGCTCCCTGACAACATTGACGCCCTGCCGTTCCTGGCCGAGCTGTGGCGGAGCCCGCTGGGAAGGACTCCGCTGTCGGATTACTACGATCTCGCGCCCCTCGCCGTCGGCGTCGACCCCGGCCGGCTGCTGAGCGACCTGCGCTGTGTGCACCGCGCCGCTCACCTCTTCGGTGACCATCCGCGGGCTGTCCCCCTTACGCTCGCCGAGGCCGCGGCCCGGCAAGTGGAGGCTGCCCAGGTGATGGTCCTGGGGGATGGCGGAGCGGAGGACGACGGCCGCCTTGACGGCTCCCGTGCGCTGCTCGCCCATCTCAACCCATCCGCGCTGGTCCTCCTCGATGGGGAAGAACGCGACAGCGCCTCGCTGGCGCCTTTGATACGGCCCGGTTCCGGGTGGGCCGCGGCCGGGCCGGCCGACCGGCTCGACGTCATCGCCCCCGCCGTACGCCGCCGTGGCACCGACCGCGGCGTGGCCTCGGTGCTGTGGCGGTCCCGGCGCCCGTTGCACCCCCAGCGGCTGGCGGAGACCCTGCCCCAGGTCATGCCCGCGGTGGTGCGCGGCCGCGGGTACCTGTGGGTGGCCACCCAGCCGGACGCGGTCATCTCCTGGCGCTCGGCCGGCCGTCATCTCGAACTGCGGCAGGCGGGGAGCTGGCTGGAGGACGGGGATGCGGGCGCGTGGCGTGCCGCGTCGCCCGAGCGTCGAACCCTGGCCGCGTGGCACTGGGATCACCACTACGGCGAGCGTCGCAACGAGATCGTGTTCATCGGAGCGGAACTGGACGAGGACCGGCTGCGGGCCGCGCTGGACGCCGCCGTACTTGACGACCGTGAGCTGGCACTCGGCGCCGACCGCTGGGCCGGCCTGCCCGATCCGCTGCTCGGCACCGCGACCCGGGACCCGGGGGCTGAACCGTAGGTGGAGTGCGTCCGGCTCATGGCCGGATGCCCCCACTGACGAGGTGGTCCCCACCGGGCGTGATGCCTATGCAGGAGGGCCACCGAGCGCGGTGAGGTCCAGCTCGCGGGCGGGGCGGGTCTCGACGATCCGGCCTTGGCGCATGATCGCGACGCGGTGTGCGAAGTGGCGTACGAGTGCCAGGTCGTGGCAGATGAACAGATACGCGAGCCCGCAGTCCTCTTGAAGGGCGGTGAGCAGATTCAGCACCCCGGCGCGCACCGACGGGTCGAGTGCCGAGACCGGCTCGTCCAGGACCAGCAGGCGTGGCTTTCCCGTCAGCGCCCGCGCGATTCCGACGCGCTGGCACTGTCCGCCGGACAGTTCGTGCGGCAGTCGGCCGCCCAGCGAGACGTCGAGGCCGACCGTCTTCATCAGCTCCTCGATCCGGCCGGGTGCCGGTGCCCTTCCCCGGACGCGCAGGGGCTCGGCGATCGCGTCGCGGACCCTCAGGCGCGGGCTGAGCGAGCCGTAGGGGTCCTGGAAGACCGGCTGGAACCGTGGCCGCAGCGGACGTAGCTCCCGCTCCCGCAGGCCGGTGAGCTCCCGTCCCTCGAAACGTACGCTCCCACCATCCGGGCGGCGTAGCGCCAGCGTGGCCAGAGCGGTGGAGGATTTGCCGCAGCCGGAGGCACCGACCAGGGCGAGTGTCTCGCCCGCGTGGATCTCGAAGGAGACCTTGTCGACGGCAGTGTGCCGGCCGTAGCGGACGACGAGGTCGGTCACCTTCAGCAGCGGGTCGGTCATGCCGCCGCCTTCCGCGAGAAGAGTGCGGTCGCCGGTACGGGGAGATCCATCGAGCGGTGGCACGCGGCCAGTTGCCCAGGCTCCCCGGACTCGGCCAGCGCGGGCTCATGGCCGTCGCACTCCTGCCCGGCCAGCGGGCAGCGCGGTGCGAAGGCGCAGCCGCGCGGAAGGTCGGTCGGCGATGGCGGTGTCCCGTCGATCGACGGCAGCCGCCGGTCCGCCGGGTCCACCTCGGCGGGTGGCAGGGAGGCGATCAGGCCGGCGGTGTAGGGGGCCCGGGGTGCGCGGAACACCGGCTCCACCGGGCCCGATTCCACGGCCCGGCCGGCGTACATCACCAGGACCCGGTCCGCGTTCCGCGCGACGATCCGCAGGTCATGGGTGATCAGCACCAGCGCCGCGCCGGTGGCCTCGCACGCTGTCGCCAGCACGTCCAGAACCTGGGCCTCGATCGCCGGGTCCAGCGCGGTCGTCGGTTCATCGGCGATGACCACCTCCGGCTCGTTCACCATCGCCATCGCGATCACCGCGCGCTGTCGCATTCCGCCCGAGAACTCGTGCGGATACGCCCGCGCGCGCCGCGCGGCGTCCGCGATGCCCACCCGGTCCAGGGCCGCTACGGCGCGGGCCCGGGCCTCCTCGCGGGAGGTCTTGGCGACGGACCGCACGGCTGCGGCGATCTGCTCGCCGATCGTGTGCACCGGGCTGAGCACGGTCAGCGCGTCCTGCGGCACGAACGCCATCCGGCGGCCCCACACGTCCGCGCGGGGTTTTCCGAGGAGTTCGCGCCCGCGCAGCCGCACGCTGCCGGTGACGCGGGCCCCGGGTGGTGGCATCCCGAGGACCGCCCGCGCTGTCAGGGACTTTCCGGCTCCCGACTCCCCGACGAGCGCGAGGACTTCGCCCTCGTCCACCTCGAACGACAACCCGCGCACGGCGGGTATGACGTGGCCCCTGTCCCTCAAGGTCACACGAAGGTCGCGTACGGAAAGGAGTGGTTCGGGCATGGGATGTCACCTTCGATGCGGAGGGTGCGGATCGGATGCGTACCGGGCGGGCAGCGACCTCACGGGCCGGTGTTACGGCGCGGTCGCAGGCCGGCGGTCGAGAGGGAGACCGCCAGACCGGCCAGCAGGGCGAGGGCCAGCGCGGGGGCGAGGGCGGCCCAGGGGGCTCGCTCCACGTACAGCCGTGACTCGTCGAGCATGAGGCCCCATTCGGGGGCGGGCGGCTGGGCGCCGAGCCCCAGGAAGCCGAGCGAGGCCAGCGCGAGCGCGATGCCGGGCAGCCGCAGCACCGCGTGGCGGGCGACCGGCCCGGCGACCGTGGGGAGGATGTGCCGGGTGAGGATCCACAAAGGCCGTGCGCCGATGGCCCGTTGGGCGGTCAGATAGGCCGCGGCACGCGTCTCCACCACCAGCGCCGCCGCGTGCGCGGCGAGTGGCGGCCAGGAGACGAGGGCGACGGCGATCGACGCCCCCGCCGTGCCGGGGCCGAGGACGGCGGCGACGAGGATGCCGACGACGACTGGGGGCAGGGCATTGGCGATATCGGCGGCGCCGGTCGAGACGTTCGGCAGGAAGCCGAAGGCCAGGGCGAAGAGATAGGAGACCACGCACACGGCGATGGCCACGCCGACCGTCGCGGCGGCGCCGTGCCCCAGCCGGGCCAGGACGTCGCGGCCCAGTGCGTCCGTGCCGAGCGGATGGGCGAACGACGGCACGGTCAGGCGCCCGTCCGTGTCCAGACGGTACGGATCGCCGAGCAGTCCCCAGCCGATGGCGGCGGTCAGGACGGCCGCGAACAGCACCGGCACCGCCCGGCGCAGCCGTGTCGGCTGCGGTGCGACGGGGGCGGGGAGGGACAGTGCCGCGTCCTTCAGAGCTGGCCCGAGCAGTCGACCGCGGACGAGATGGGCCAGCGCGCCCGCCGCCAGCCCGAGCGCGAGCAGGGAGAGCACGGCGCCCTGGAGCAGCGGCAGATCCTGGGATTTGGCGGCGCCGAGGGCGGTGCGCCCCAGGCCCGGTACGGCGAAGACGGTCTCGACGGCGACGGCGCCACCCGTCAGGCCGACCGCCACCAGACCGAGCTGCGGCACCAGTGCGGGCATGGCCCGTCGCAGTGCCGCGCAGGCGATGCGTCCCCCCGTGACACCCGAGGCCCGCCACAACCCTGCCCACCGCTCACCAAAGGCGGCGGGCAGCGCGTCGTCGACGAGCCGTCCGACGATGCCACCCGCCGGGACACCCATGGCGAGAGCGGGCAGCACCATGTGCGCGGGTCCCTGCCACCCGGAGGTCGGCAGCCAGCCGCACCACACTCCGAGACCGATCAACAGCACGGTCGCCAGGAGGAATTCGGGCACGGCCGCCAGCATCGCGGCCACCGCGCCACCACCCCCGCGTGCGGTGCCCCGCGCACCCCGTACCAGCGCCGGAGCACACAGGGCGGTGGCGACCAGCAGCGCCACCAGCAGTGACGCGCCCATCAGGGTAAGGGAGACGCCGAGCCCGGAGAGCACCGACGACAGTACATCGGTGCCGGACACCCAGGACTGTCCGAGGTCGCCGCGCACCACCCCGCCCGCCCAGTCGGCGAGCAGAGCCGGCGCCCCGGCGTCCAGCCCGAGATCCCGCCGCACATCCGCCAACGCCTCGCGTGTCGGCTCCTGCTCGGCGGACCGGGCGCGCAGCACGGTGAGCGCCGGGTCCCGGCCGGAGAGCCACGGCAGCAGCCCGACGCCGGCGGTGACGGCGGCCAGCACCGCCACCCGGGTCAGCCCGGCCCGTAGAGCGGCGTTCACTTGACGTAGGTATCGGCGGTGACCAGCTCACGCTCGCGTGGATCCTTGGCGGAGCCCACGACGTCCACCGCATCCCCCTGGATGACCCGCTCGTGCAGCATGGGGATCGCGGCGTCGGTGTTGAGGATCGCGGTCTCGGCTTTGAGGATCGCCGCCCGCCGGGCGTCGCCGGACGCGGTGGCCTCGGCCTTCCGCACCGCCCCGTCGACCGTTTCGTCGCTGAGCTGGGCGATATTGAAGGAGCCGTCGCCGGCGAAGTCGCTGTGCAGATACGCGGCCGGGTCACCGGAGTCCAGCACCGTCGCACGGGAGAGGACGAAGGCGTCGAACCTCCCCGCCAGGGCATCGGATTCGATGTTGGCGTACTCGCGCACCTCCAGCTTCACCTTGAAGCCCGCGTCCTTGAGCTGCTGCTGCAGCACGGTGGCGACCTCGGGCAGTTCAGCGCGATCGGTGAAGGTCCCGATGGTGAGGGACCGGCCGCCCGGGTCACCGGCCTTGACGGTCTTCGTACGGCCCTCCCGCCCCTCGGCCGCCCAGGGCAACGCCGGCCCCAGCAGCCCCCGTGCGACATCGGCGCGGCCTTCGTAGACGCCCTTCACCAGCGCCTTGGCGTCAACGGCCCGGCGGGCGGCGGCGCGCAGCGCCGGGTCGCGGAACGGGCCCCGCTCAGTGTTGAGATACAGGGTGTTGGTACGCGGCATGGGAACTTCGCTGATCTGGTCCTGGTCCAGCAGTGCCGCCTGGGAGACGGGTACGGCTTCGACGATGTCGGCCTCGCCGCTGCGCAGGGCGGCGGCCCGGGCGGCGCCGTCGGGCACGAAGGTGACGTCGATACCAGCGGCCTTGGCCTTGCCGCCCCAGTAGTCCGGGTTCTGATCGAGAGTGGCCGAAGTAGTGCCGTTCACCCTCTTCAGGACGAAGGCGCCGGTGCCGGCGCCGACCGGGTTGACCGTCTTCCCCCGGTACGCCTTGGCAGCGAGGATTGACAGCTGCGGAGAGGACAGCCGCTGCGGGACGAGTGGGTCCGCGTCAGCGGTGGTGACAGTGACGGAGCTGCCACCGCTCGCCTTCACCGTCATATCGACCCCGTCCAGGATGCGCGGCTTGGGCGCGGCCTTGGCGGCGGTGTTCAAGGACCGCGCGACGGCCTGGGCGGTGAGTGCCGTCCCGTCGTGGAATTCCACGCCCTGACGGAGGGTGAAGGTCCAGGTCCTCTCTCCGGTCTGCCGCCACTTTGTGGCGAGAGCGGGTTGCGCGTCGCCGTCCTTGTCGAGGGTGACCAGGGTCTCGGCGGTGCTCCAGCGCGACAGCTTGAACGCATCGTCGCTGAGCGGGGACAGACCGGAGCGCGGCGGCTGCATCATCGCGACGCGGATGCGCTTGCCCTCGGTAGCCGATGGCGCGCCGGAGGCGAAGCAGCCGGTGAGCAGAAGCGAGGAAGCCACGGATATCGCGGCGTTGGGCAGAGCCTTGGGCAGGTTCACAGGAGTCTTCCTGAGGGCGGCGAGCTGGGAATTTACCTGCCCTTGACCGTAGCACACGATAATCATTGTCGAATTGGCTGCCAGGGAGGCTGTCGGCGCGAGTGCGAACGCGGGCGCTTTGCGGGGGTCGCGGTGCGGACGCTGCGGGCCGGAGTGCGGCATGTGGCGTCCGCACCGCGTCCGGTGGCCCGGTGAGAGTTACCAGCTGCTCTTGGTCACGCCGGGGAGTTCGCCCGCGTGTGCCATTTCGCGCAGCCGGATCCGCGAGAGGCCGAAGGCGCGTAGATGGCCGCGGGGGCGGCCGTCGATGGAGTCGCGGTTGCGTACGCGGGTGGCGCTGGCGTCGCGGGGCTGGCGGCGCAGTTCCCGCTGGGCGTCGAGCCGTTCCTCCGCCGGAGTCCTGGGATCGGCGATGATCGCCTTCAGTTCGGCGCGGCGCTCGGCGTGGCGGGCCACGATCACCCGGCGCTTCTCGTTCTTGGCGATCTTGCTCTTCTTGGCCATCAGACCTTCCCTCCCCGGGCGCGGATCCGCGCCACGGCGGCTTCGATGCCGATGGTGTCGACGGTCTTGATGGCCTTGGCGTTGAGGGTGAGCCGGATGTGACGGCGCTCGCTCGGCAGCCAGTAGCGCTTGCGCTGGACGTTGGGGTCGAACCGGCGCTTGGTGTGGCGGTGCGAGTGGGAGATGTTCTGGCCGAATCCGGGTTACCGGCCGGTGAGGCTGAATCGCCGCTTATTACTCGCCGTACCCGATCGGCTCGCGACGCTCTTCACGGCCCCGACAGGGTCGCACGGTGACATCGCGGGCGGTACGGGGCAACGTACCGGGGCGGCCACGGCCCTGACCGGCACGGGGCGGAAGTGGTCAGTGGTCGTCCCAGTGGTCCTGGTGCTGGGCGTGGCGGTGTCCGTCGTGGACGTAGTCGACGTGGTCGCCATGCGGGACGGCGACATGGCCGCAGCCGTCCCGGTGCTGGTGGTCGTGGCCCTCGTGGACGGTGTGACCAGCGGTTTCGCACTCGTCGACGTGGTCGTCGTGCGTGCGGTGCAGGTGGCCGTCGTGGACGTAGTCGGTGTGGTCCTGATGCGGTACCGCGACGTGGCCGCACTCACTGCCGTGCTCGTGGGCGTGGTCGGTGTGGGGTGTGTGCGTGGAGGCGGTCATGAGGGCCCTTCTTTCTCCCCCCTTCCTCGTCTTCCTCTGGCATTCTGCATCCGGACCACTGTCGACGCCATTCTCCGATCACCGAGACCTGGTCGGCCCGGCTCGCCGCGCTACCGGATAGCGACGAGAACGTGGCTGCTCCCGAACTGCCAGACCGGGCCGACCTGGGCGAATCCCGCCTGATGCAGCAGCTGCACGTGCCGGGACAGGGACAGACCGTTGTGGCCGCCGCCTCCGTGAGGTGCGGGCGGTTGCTTTCTGCGGCGCTCGGCGAGCAGCCCGGCCAGCTCCGGATCCCTCGCGGTGGCCGCCCACCAGGACTCCCAGTCCTCGTGGGCGAAGGCGCGCAGCCGCTCGGCCCGCCGGTTTCCCACATGGGCGGCGATCTGCGTCGGCTGCGTGTCGTCGGAGGGAAAGTGGTCGGCGTTGACCAGGACGCCACCCGAGCGCAGCAAGTCCGCGAGCTGGAGGTACGTACGCCGCAAGGAGTCCTCGGCGAGGCAGTGCAGCGCCGTCGTGGAGACGACGGCGTCCGGCGGACGGTCCAAGCCCAGTGCGTCGATCCATCCGGCCTCGCCGATGACCGTCTCGACGTAGCGGGCCGCGTCGGCGTGGCGGGTGCGGGCGAGCTCCAGCAGCAGTGGGTCCATGTCCACCGCGATGACCTCCGCCTCGGGCAGCCGTCCGGCCAGCCGTGCGGTGAGTGAGCCGGGGCCGCAGCCGAGCTCGATGATCAGGGGCCGCCGCCGGCCGTTCGTGACCTGCTGCACGACGTCGGCGATCACGGTGAACCGCTCCTCGCGGTCGATGGCATAGCGCTGCTGCTGGCGGTCCCAGCGCCGTACCCATCGCTCCGCCGCGGCCATGCTCAGCCCCATCGGGTCGTACCACCTCTGCCGTTTCCGCATCGTCTGCCGGGGATACGCCCGAACCTACATCTGGAAACGGTTTCCATTCACATCTGGCTGGAGATTTCACCCTTTTCACTGAAGGGTGCGCAGCACGGCGAGCAACCGGTCGATCTCCTCAGGAGTGTTGTGGAGGTGCAAGCTCACCCGCACGGACCCGGTCTTCTCTCCCGCGCTGCCCTGGCAGTGGCTGTCGGAGCGGACCATGAAACCGTGGCTGAACAGGATGAACCCCAGGTCGCCGGAGGCGATCTCGCGGTGCCGGAAGGCGACGATGCCCCGGCGCCGCTGCACGGCCGAATCCGCGGCGAGGCTGGTCTGGCAGCCCAGCACCTCATAGGCGTCCAGATGCCGCAGCCCATCGGTGAGCCGGGCAGCCAGAGCGACCGTCCAACGCTCGATCCGGCCGAGGCCCGCCGCGTCCAGCCAGTCGAGCGCGGCCGTCAGCGAGGCTATGCCGACGGTGTTCGGAGTGCCGTTCCATCCCCCGGGCCGGAACGCCGGACCGCGCGCCTGACGTGCCCATACCGCACCCGTGCCCGGCAGCGCCAGCGCCTTGTGCCCGGAGAAGACAACGAAGTCCACGTCCAGGTCGGCGACGGACACCGGCATGTGGCCGACGCTCTGGGCGGCGTCCAGACAGATCACCGCCTCCGGGCCCACCGCCTGGCGGATGCGGTGGACGTTCATGTCCCCGCCATAGACATGGTGGACGTGGGTGACGGCGACGAACCGGGTCCGGGCCCCGGCGAGCGCGGCCACGGCGCGGTGGTCGTAGTCGCCGGAACCCGCCTGGTACGGCATCGGGACGACGCGCACGTCCACGCCTTGGCGGGCCAGCAGTCGCTGTGCCTCGAGCCAGGGGACGATGTTCGCCTGGTGGTCCGCTTCGGGTATGACGATCTCGTCCCCGTCGGCGAGGTACGCAGGGATCCAGTCGTGGGCGATGGTGCTCAGACCTTCGGTGGCTCCGCTGGTGAAGTGCGTCGACGACAGCCCGGGGGCCGGGTCGTGCAGGAATTCCTTGACCCGGTCCCGGGCGCGCTCGACCAGCGCCGTGGTCCGGTTGGCCCACGGGTAGGTGCCGCGCCCGGCGTTGGCATTGGTGGTGGTGAGGTAGGTCCAGGCGGCGTCGAGCACGGGCTGCGGCTTCTGCGTGGTGGCCGCGCTGTCCAGGTAGACCAGCTCGGGGTGGCCGGTGATGATCGGGAACTGGGCCCGTAGCCGGCTCTGCCACTCCCGCAGCTCTTCCAGCTCCTCCGGCACGGCCGTCACGTCAGTCCCGCACCAGCGGTGCGCCGGCGTCGCGCCAGGCGATGATGCCGCCGGCGAGGCTGCGGACGTCGGGATGGCCCATACGGGCCAGCAGCGCCGCGTATCGCGCGGACTGCTCGCCCACCGGACACGCCAGCAGCACCGGCCGGCTGCGGCTGAAGGGCAGCCCACCGTGCACCAGCTCCTCGAACAGCTCGTCCACGATGTTCACCGAGCCGTCGATGTGCAGCGCGGCGTACGCGTACGGGCTGCGCAGGTCGACCACCAGCGGCTGCTCCCGTTCGATCCAGGCGCGGGCCTCGGGGACCGCGATGGCCGGGGCGGCGCGCACCTCGGTGTCGGACAGCTCGGCGAGGGAGTGCGTTCGGCGCGGCCGGCCCAGCAGCTCGGGACGCCGCTGCCGGACGTAGCTCAGATAGCTCTCCACCCGGTCACAGACGATGAACACGGCGGTCCTGCGACCGTTCTCTCCGGTCGGCTCGTCATCGTACGCGCGCAGGTGGCGCACGGCACCCGTGTACGCCGCGCCGCCGGTGGGCCCCGCCATGATGCCGCAACGGCGGTTGAGGACGAGCATTCCGTCGATGGCCTCATCCGCGCGGACGGAGGCGATGGTGTCGTAGGTACCGGGGTCGAACAGGCCGACCTCATGCACTTCGTCCAGAGTGCGGATGCCGGGGATGAAGTCGGATTTGGCCGCGACGAGTCCGACGACCCTCACTCGTGGGTCATGCTCGCGCAGCACCCGGGCGACGCCGCTGGAGGACCCCGCGGTGCCCACGCAGGCGATGAACCAGTCCGGGGCGTTGCCGTCCAGATCCTTCACGATCTCGGGGCCGGTGCCGGTGACGTGTGCCTCGGTGTTGCGGGCGTTGAAGTACTGGTCGGTGTGCAGATAAGCGTCGCCGGATTCGGCGAGCGTGCGGTGGAAGAGGGTGAGCGGGTCGTCGGTCGCGGTCGGGTCCAGGCATTCGCTCTGTCCCGGCAACTCCTCGATCTCCGCGCCCAGCAGGAGGAGCAGATCCTTGATCTCCGGAATCCGCATCCGGTTGGTGACGCTCTTGAAGGACAGCCCGTGTAGCCCTGCGATGACAGCCAGGGCCTTGGCGGTGTTGCCGCTGGAGAGCTCCACCACCTGGCTGCCGGCCTCGACGGCGGTGGCCAGATGCGGCCGTGCCATGTTCCACGCGGCCCGGTCCTTGACCGAGCCGAACGGATTGAGCAGCTCCAGCTTGGCGAACAGGTCAATGTGGCGCAGCCCGTGCACGGCCGGGTCCAGGCGCACCAGCGGGGTGTTCCCGATGGCCTCGGTGATGCTGTCGTACCTCACTGCTGTCCCCCAGGAGGTGTGATCGGCCAGTACTGCTCGTCCAGACACCAGCGCCACTCACTGTCGCCGACCTGCCAGGCGGCGACCTTGCGGGCGACGGGCTGCCATTGCGCATGGGTGGCGTGGAAGTCCATGCAATACGCCGCGGTGTTAACGAACGCCATCAGGTCACCGGGCGCGGGGCGGTTGGGCAAGAACACGATCCGCCGTGTGATCAGGTCGGACTCCAGACACAGGCTTCCGAAGAGATGAGCCGCTACGGGCCCCGTGTCATGGTCGGCCACACCGGGCGCGCGTGGCAGGAGCACGGGATCCATGAGAACGCCGTGCTCCTCCAGCCCGATGTCGTCTGCTGTGGCCGCCAGGCGCACCCACAGCGGCCCGGCGCCGGTGTCCCGGGTCTCGACCACCTTCGCCAGGGTGAGCCCGCACTGGTCGAGCAGCGCTCGGCCGGGCTCGGCGTAGAGGTCGTAGAGGTGCTCCAGAAGCAGCGTGGCCAGCTTCCGGCCGCTGAAGGCCAAGGCGGGGCGGGACAGCAGGTCATCGAGATACCGCTCACCGGCGACCGGACGGTAGGCGGGGTACAGGCCGAGCGTGCCGCGCAGTGTCCCGCCGTCCTCGCGCAGGCCGTAGCCGTGCCCGCCCCACGTCAGCGGCGGGCGGCCGCCCAGCACGGCGTTCGCGAGCTCGGTCGTGTACTGCTCCCATTGCGTGGCATGGGCGAGGTAATTGACGCCGAATCCGCCGCCGATGTCCACGGCCCGCGGGGCCAGCCCCCGGGTGCGGCACTCCTCCAGAGCCACCAGGCAGCCTTCGAGCGCGACCGCCTTCTCCGCCGGGGACGTGGTGTCGAGGTGATAGGCGACTCCGGTCAGTTCCACGGCGTCGCCGTACCGCTCGACGGCCTTCAGGACGGCGTCCAGCTCCCGTATGGGCGCCCCGAAACGGCTGGGGCGGGTCAGCATCTTGACCCCAGCCGACTCGAAACCCGACAGGCGCAGCAGCACCTTTACCCGCGGCAGCCCCTGCGCGCGCACCAGCGCCGCGAGCTGGTCGAGCTCGACTGACGAGTCGAGGCTCACGGTGACTCCGGTCCGGGCGGCCAGCCACAGGAACTCCGGGTCCTTCGGCCCGGTGGCCATGATCAGGGCCGGAGCGAATCCGCAGCCCAGGGCGTGCTGCAGCTCGCCGAGCGAGGCCACGTCCACCCCCGCCCCCGTCGTGACCAGCCGCCGCAGCAAGGCGCTGGAACGATTTGCCTTGTGCGCCAGGAAAGTCCGGCCCGAAAGGTGGTGCTTGGAATACACCGACCGGAATCGCTCCACGTTCTCGCCGATCTGGTCGGGCAGCACCAGACCCAGCGGTGACCCCAGCGCGTCAGCGAGGGCATGCAGAAGGCCGGAGGAGCCCAGCAGGGAACTCACCCTCGGCGATACGCGCGGCTCCAGGTACAAGGCGCCGCTCATCCCGAGGCCGCCTCCCCCCTGTTCGCGGCGACTTGATTGGCGTCCTGGGAGGAGCTGTGCCCCTCACGATGGACCGTTACGCCGATGTCGCGGCTTTTGGCTCATACTGAACATGGGCTTGGATTCCATGTGCAGATGACTTCATCACGTCGATGACTTCATCACGTCGATGACTTCATCAGGTCGATGACTTCATCAGGTCGTACGAGACGGGTGCGGGCGCTTCCTCGTGATCCGGCCTTCGCGCATCACGGCGACGCGGTCGGCGAGGTGCCGCACGATGGCCATGTCGTGGCAGATGAACAGGTAGGACATGCCGAGCTGTTCCTCAGGGCCGGCGAGGGGTTGAGCACCCCGCCTGTACGGAGGGGCCGAGCGCCGACGCCGGCTCGTCGAGGACAAGCAGGCGCGGATTACCGGCCAGGGCTCCGGGGATCCGTTGACCGGCCTTCATGTTCTGTGCGATGTCGGCGGGTTCGTATCGGCAGGCAAACCACCGTATCGCATTTTGTGCACATACCAGGCGCTGTCTTCACCGGGCTTCGGTCCGGCAACCGTGGCACTGGACATGATCCGGGGCGGGGCGTGATTGACCTGGCAGTGATGCTTGCCGACGGGGGCGATTCCATCACGACGTGGTCCTGTCTCGCGATCAGGCCGAGGTTTTCGGGCCAGTCACCTCCACGCCAACCGCGTGGCGCTTGTTGGTCGGCATCGATCCCGCCGCCCGCGCGGCACTGCGGTCCCGTGCCACTGTCCGCGAAGCGCCCACCTGGGGCGGTGCACTCTTTGGGCTGGGTTTCCCGTTGCTGTCGGGCCCGGATGCGGGCGTCCTGGCAAGCTGGGGGTTGTGGCCGCTGATCGTGATGCGATGGTGGACCGGGGTGGCCCGGGTGGCGGCGCGAGCAGCGCCGGTTGCCGTAGGGACGTGCGTTTCGATCGCCGCATTGGCCGACCGCGCGTGACGTTATGCGGCCGCTCAACAACTCACCACGCGCCGCCCGGTGGCATGGGGTCCGCCCGCGCCACCGGGCGGCGTGCTCATCGCGCAAAGAGGGCCCTCGATGACGCACAGCGTCGTCGCAGCCGGCACGGCGGGCAGACGACCCGGCACGCTGAAGATGTTTCTCGGGGCCGCGCCCGGGGCCGGCTGGGGTTGGTCTGCCAGAGGTGCTCAACTGTGGGGACGAAACGATCTTCGAGGTGGTTGGATCACTCCGGGCGGGTGATCGGGAGTGCGGGGTGGCGCGGCCGAAGGCGTGGGAAGTCGACGACGAACTGTGGGCGGTGATTGGGCCGTCAACAGGTGATTGAGCAGGCGGCTATGTGTCAGCTCCTGCTGTCGTACGCCCGCTGGCAGTTCTGGATTTCCTCGCTGTGCTCGACAGCCCAGCTGTAAAGATGCCCGAAAGGCTCGCGCAGGGACTCGCCCAGCGCCGTGAGCGAGTACTCGACGCCGACCGGTGAGGTCGGCAGTACTTTCCGCTGAATCATGCCGTTCCGCTCAAGACGGCGCAGTGTCTGAGTGAGGACACGCTGCGTCACACCTTCCAATCGGCGCTTCAGCTCATTGAACCGCATGGGCCGCTCCAGAAGCGCCATGACCATCATCGACCACTTGTCTGCTATCTGGTCGAGGATCGGCCGGCTGGGGCAGTCCGCCCGGAAAACAATGTGTGTTCCCGCGCCAACGCCGTGCGGGTCGGTATCCCTCATGATCCTTGGTTCTCCCAGAGTGCGTTCTTGATGGTCCCAGCGGCGTCGCCGACGGTGAGTATGCATTGCAAACCTACACACCTATCGGTAACTGATGGAGAACCGAACGTGCTCGACGCGGCGATGATGCGCGAGCTCCGCACGGCGCTGGACGCCTTGAGGGGCGATTCATCGGTCCGGGTGATCGCCTTCTCCAGCGCCGACCCGGAGTTCTTCATCGCTCATGTGGACATGCGGATCGGGGAGAGGATGGATGTCCTGGAGCAGCTCGCTGCGTCGGCGCCGGCGGACGTCAATGTGTTCCAGGCCGTAGGCGAGCTCCTCCGCCATCAGCCCCAGGTGACCATCGTGAAGCTCGCCGGGAAGACCCGTGGAGGCGGGGCGGAATTCGTAGCCGCGGCGGACATGGCGTTCGCCGCTGCCGAGACCGCCGGAATCGGCCAGATCGAAGCGCTCATGGGCATCGTCCCCGGAGGAGGCGGAACGCAGTACCTCCGTGACCGCGTGGGCCGCAACCGTGCGCTGGAGGTGGTGCTCACCGCAGACCTGTTCGATGCCGAGACCGCAGCGTCCTACGGCTGGATCAACCGGGCTCTGCCGGCCGGCCAACTCGACGAGTACGTCGACCGTATCGCCCGCAATATCGCTGCCCTGCCCGATGGTGTCATCGAGGCGGCCAAGCGCGCATTGCCTGCCGAACGACCAGCCGGGCCGCGGCATCCTGGCGGGCCTTCGACCGACCTGCCGTGAACAGCTCTAGCCTCGCGCATTCACGATGTGGCATGCCCGAGGCTTTGTCAGAGCCTGGGAAGCACGCCTGACCTGCAACGGTCAACCTCATCCCTGCGGTATCCGTAGTTGGGGGCCGCGGCAGGGGCAGGAGGTACCGTGCCGGAAGACCGGAAGAGGCCGCACGTACGCCACGGCCGCGCCGTTTTCAGCCACGCTCCGATCATGACGGACGACGTCAGAGGGCGCACAACAGCGGATAGGACTGGCGAGATGGCTCTAATCCCTATTGGCGCATAACTTCCCTGAGCTTCAACTCCACCTGTCGCCTCCCTCGCTCGATCGCTTAACTCGGTAGAGCGAGATTGACGGCGCCCCGTGCTGCGGTGCCGAGTCGCTTCACCCGGACGGATCGTCCCCAGGTGCCAACCCCGAGGCAGCGGCTCTTCGCATGTACCCTCCCCGCCCTCACCGGGATGCCTGCGGTCGCGGGCCGCGTTCATCCGTCCGGTCACTCTCCGCCCCGCCCCAGGGCAATGCGACAGAAGGAGAAGGATCATGGCAACCATCACCTCGCTGGTGGATACCACCAGCAGCACCAACCAAGGCAAACCCGGGGATACAGTGCAGATCAACGGCACCGCTCTGTCCACCACTCTCCGGGTGAACTTCGGTGCAGCCGCGGTCACCCCGACCTCCGTCACGGCCACCCAGGTCACCTTCGTCGTGCCCAGTTCGGCGCCGTGCTCCGGACAGGTCTCCGTCAGCGTCACCAGCACCACCGGCGCCACCAGCAACACCCTGCCGTTCATCGTCATCGCCCCGCCTACGACCACGGCGCTGAGCGTCTCGTGCCTGCCGGCAGCCACGGGTGGTACGGCCACGCTGTTCGGCACCAACTTCCTGTCAGGAACTCAGGTCGAGGTCGGCACTGTCGGCAATGTCCCGGTCACCCCCACCCAAACCAGCCAGGTCACCTTCACCGCGCCGGCAAACCCTGGCCAGGTCGCCAATGTGGAGAGCCAGCCGGTGACCATCACCACCGCCGGTGGGACCAGCCCCTCGGGCACCACCGTGGTCGACTACTATCTCGCCCCGACCATCACCACGGTGGCCCCCGCGACCGGCACGGCGGGCGACACCGTCACCATCACCGGAACCGGCTTCGTCAACGTCGACACCGTCACCTTCACCGACAGCGTCGCCGCCACCGTCACCGCGGTCTTCGCACTCGCGAGCGACACCCAGCTCGTCGCCACCGTGCCCGGCGGACTCGCCGCCGGTGTCGGGACCATCACGGTCCACACCTGCGGCGGCACCTCCAACGCTCAACCCTTCACCATCATCTGACTGCCGTTACCCAGATCACCGTCAGCGCGCCCGCCGGGCCGCCGTCGTGGGTGAAGGTAACGGTCACCACGGCCCACGGCCCGGACGTCGGGGGCTACGCCGTCCGCACACGAATGACTGTCAGGCACGGTTCGGTCCGAGCTGGCTCCACATGGCATTCCCTGGGGCACCGTGCGTGGGCAGACGGTGTTCGAACCAGACGGTCTTTCCCGCAGGTGTGGTGGTGCAGCCCCATCGCGTCGCGAGCTTGTGGATAAGAGCGACGCCTTGCTCGGATGTGTCCGTACCCGCGGGTTGCAGGAGCGGGGGTGCCACCTGGCGGTCGTCGGTGACCTCGCACAGAAGTGTGTCGGTGTGCACCAGACGCAGCCCGATCGGATTCGAGGTGTGGCGGGCCGCGTCGGTGAGGAGCTCACCGGCCAGGAGTTGGGTGGTGTCACAGATGTCGCGCAGCCCCCATGCCGTGAGCGTGTCGCGAACGAGCCTGCGGGCGATGCGTACCTGCTCGGGCTGCGGGGGGAAGCGCCAGGTGGCGCTTCTGTCGTGGGGAATGCCGTGGAGGCGGGCCATGAGGACGGTGGCGTCGTCGTGGTGCTGTCGCCGTAGGAGGGCATCGCACGCCTCCTCCAGCGAAAGATGGGGTGTGGTGAGGCTGCGGCGCACGGCGATGAGTCCCTCTTCGATGTCCTGCTCGCGGGTCTCCACCAGGCCGTCGGTGCACATGACGAGAAGGCTGCCGGAGTCGATGGACAACTCCAGTGTGTCGAAAGCGGCGCTTCCCACCCCGATCGGTGCGCTGACGGGCACCTCGAGCAGTGCGTCCTCGCCGCCAGGACTCACCAGGATGGGCGGAAGGTGCCCGGCACTGGCGAAGCTGGCCCGGCGAACGAGGGGATCGTAGATGCCATACAGACAGGTGGCCAGGATGGTGTGGTCGAGACCCTGGGCGAATTGATCAAGGCGGAGCAGCAACTGGTCGGGGGGAAGATCCAAGATGGCAAGCGTTCTCACCGCAGTACGCAGTTGGCCCATGGCCACGGCCGCATGCAGTCCGTGGCCCGCCACATCGCCGATGACCAGACCGACCCGGTGGCCGGGCAGCGGGATGGCGTCCAGCCAGTCGCCGCCCACCTGAGTTGCGCGGCTGTACGGGTGGTATCGGTAAGCGATTTCCGCCCCTTGCAGGTGGGATGGCAGTACGGGCTGGAGGCTGCGCCGCAGCACGGCTGAGGTGCTGGCCTGGCGGCGGTAGAGGCGGGCGTGGTGCAGGGACAGGGCCGCCCGCCCGGCCATCTCCCGGCAGGCGGCCAGGTCCGCCGGGACGAATGGGGGGCGCTCAGGTTTGCGTCCGAAGACCAGGAAACCGAGGGCCGAGTCGCGCACGGTCAGCGGTACCAGCATGACGGAAGAGCCTGTGAGCACCGACCGGGCGGATGGGCTGTCGAGTTCGGCCGGCAGCTTCCGCAAGATGTCCTCGTCGGCCCGGGGGATGAGGACAGGCTCGATGAGTGCGAGAAACCTGGCCATCGCCGTGCCGGATGGGTAGACGAAGGTCTGGCCCGCCTGGAGTCCCTCCCTGTGCCCCAGGTCGTCAAGGTGGACCGCGGCCACGCGGTGCATCACCGAGGAGGCGTGCGGATTCCGTGAGGTGGAGTCGTCTTCTGACGCGGTTACGTGATCGTGGAGATGGACCGAAGCGAAGTCGGCGAACCCTGGGACGGCTGAGGCGGCCAGTAGGCGGGCCGCGTGGCTGAGGTTCAAGGTGGTGCCGATATCGCGGATCGCCCTTTGGAGGAAGGCCAGCCTGGCCGTCTCACCCTCCATGTGCGCGTCGGCCGTATCGTGCCAGCCGGAGGCGGTGCCGTTCGAAGCACTTTGTGGCGCCTGCAACTAGGCCCCCTGACGTGGTGTCGGGCAGCGGTGGCGCCCATGTGACGACGAGGAGAACGGCGACCGACGAGCCATCTATAAATGGCCCGGATCGTCGGACAAGACCGTATCGCCTGTTTCGCGATGAGGTGGTCGCTCAAAGGAGTGATTCCGCAGGGGGAAAGATGACGCATGAGCCTTCGTGGAGTGCTTCCACGTGGCGGTTGAGGTCTCGACGACCGGCTGGAAGTGACGCCGTCGCATCGTGGCAGTCGGCGGCGACCGCGGCGAGAAGCGGGTCGCCTGCCCCGGCCGACTCCACCTACGGCGGTCGCCGGGGCGCGGAGCCAGAGCGAGCCCCCAGGGCAAGGCCGCCGCCGGCCACGGCGGCGGCGACCCAGATGCTGGTGCGCCAGCCGCGGCCGGTCCCATCGGTGGTCGCCGTCCCCATGGGCACGCCGCCGACGAGGAACCGCACGCGGATGTCCGCGGTCGGCGGTGTCACCGTGGCCGTCAGAGTGGTCGGGAACCGCTGGGGCCGCCCTCTCGACCCAGCGGCCTGAGCGCCGCGCCCTGACCGTCGGTGATCTGACACGAGCGGCTTCGCCGCAGGAACAAGCCCCGTCAGGTCCTTTCGGGCTTGCGGGCCAGCAGGCAGGCGTGCGGTCTCTTCACCCGTCCGCCGGGCTCCTGCTCCAGCCTCGCGGTGACGACGAGTCCGGCCTGCTCCAGCAGGCCGACCATGCACTCCAGTGGCAGGAGGTACGACTCGTAGGACACCGGACGGCCATAGCCCTGGGTCGGCTGCAGCCGTTCATTGCCGACATAGTCTCCCCAGAGCAGGTAGCCGCCGGGCGCGAGCGTGCGGTGAAACTCGGCGAACACGGCCGGCAGCCACTGCGGGGGCGTGTGGTGGGTGGAGTACCAGGCCAGGATGCCGCCGAGCTCGTCGCCCTTCATCTCCAACGCGGTCATCGAGCCCTCGGTGAACCGAAGGTTCGGATAGGCGTGCCGGGCCAGCGCGATCATCTTCGGTGACAGATCGACACCGAAGGCGGACACTCCCAGCCCGGCCAGGTGCGCCGTCACGCGGCCGGGGCCGCATCCCAGGTCCGCGACCGGCCCCAGACCAGCCGTCCGCACGAGCTCGGCAAACCCCGCCAGCATCGCTCGTGACAGCGGGTCCATCGCGGCTGGAGGCGGGACGCGTTCGACGTAATCAGCGGCGACCGTGTCGTACGACTCGCGCACAGCGGTCAGAAACGAGGGCTCAGCCATGAGGGCGACGTTAGACCAGAGGACCGACAGGCCGTGTCACACCTTGGGGTGACCTGCGTTCATTAGGGTCCGCATCAGCGAGAACACGATCCCGCCGAAGGCCAGGGCCGCGATGACGGCGCTGGTCCGCGGGGGTCCTCGTCCGCAGGCCCCGTTACACGGCCTGGGGTTGACGTAGTCGTCCTGACGCCTCCAGGCCGCTCAAGGGCGCTTCCGCGCACCGGTGGCGAGAGCGCCGGGCTCGCGGCCCGAGTTGGTGGGTTTATCGGCGTCTCCACTCTGTCGTCCGTTGCTCGTTCGCCGCCTCGAACCGCACTCTAGGTGACCGAGCTGAATTCAGTTAAGCTCGGCTTGTTTCGCATCGACGGCAAGGAGGTCACCCATGTCGTTCGTCCTCATCCACGGTGCCGGCTTCGGCGCGGACTGCTGGGACGAGCTGATCCCCCACCTGAGCGCGGAAGTTGTGGCGGTCGACCTTCCGGGCCGCGGGACGAGGGCCGACGTCGGACTGTCCACCGTCACTCTCGCCGACTGCGCCGATGCCGTCCGGGAGGACGTCGAGGCGAAGGATCTGCGGGACGTGGTACTGGTCGGCCATTCCTTCGCGGGAGTCACGGTGCCACGCGTACTGGACCTCCTCCCTGAACGGATCCGGCACGTCGTCCTTGTGTCGGCCGTCGTGCCTCCCGACGGGTCCCGGGTGCTCGACCAGATCGACCCCGGCGTGCGGGATCTGGTCGAGCGGTCCATCGCCGGCGGGGTCTACCACCAGACCCGCGAAGGCGCCGCCGCGATGCTGTGCAACGACATGGACGAGGCGACCGCCGCGTCCACGTTGGACCGACTGGCCGACGACTCGGCCGCCCTGCTGAGCGAGACCGTGGACCTGAGCGGCTACCGGTGGGAAATCCCCCGGACGTACGTGCGCCTCACCCGGGACCAGTGCTATGTCGAGGAACTCCAGCAGCGATCCATCGCCCTGCTCCGGCCGGAGGTCATCGAGCTCGATACCGGTCACATGGCCATGATCAGCGCACCCGGAAAGCTCGCCGCCATCCTCAACGCCGTTCACGGCTGATCGCCGGCCCGAGCGCCACTGGGCGGACGGCCCCTGGCCATGTGCTGGGTCCGCTCGTCCCCGACGTCGGTCACGGCACTACGCGGTCTCGGTTTACCGGCCGCGGCGACCTCTCCCTCGTCGT
Source organism: Streptomyces yongxingensis (assembly GCF_055597465.1). Taxonomy (NCBI): domain Bacteria; kingdom Bacillati; phylum Actinomycetota; class Actinomycetes; order Kitasatosporales; family Streptomycetaceae; genus Streptomyces; species Streptomyces yongxingensis. The sequence continues at coordinate 761,780 of NZ_CM145717.1, read as the reverse complement.
ACGACCTCGTCGTACGGCGCCCAGCGGGCCAGGCAGGCAGCAAGTTCGGAGTCGGGACGGCCGACCACTGTCCACGATGTGAAGAACGTACTGTGGGGCGTTTGGGGCAACGGCCGGTGGTCCGCGATGAAGTCGGTTCAGTCCGGCTTTTCCGCATGGGGGACGCGTTGGTCGGCAGGGATGTCCATGCCTCGATGCTGGACGCGGGCCGCCGCTGCCGAACGATCTGAGCTTGTCGCGCGCCGGAAGGGTGTTCCGCGGGTGGGGGAACCCGGGGCGCGCTGGCTCTGGCTCGCTCAGCGGGGCCGTTTCGGATGGTCCCGGTGCTCGGTCGCTCCACGGGCTGCAGCGACTCCGGTTTTAGGGTGGCGAGCCGCCGCAGGAGCACGCCGCCGAGTGCGCCTCGCACGGCGTGGACGTCGAGCACCCGCTCCGCTGTCACCATGGGAATTGAGAGGTTCTCGCTCTTCGAGTCGGAAGTAAGGTGGGGAACCCACACCAGTGGCCCGGACGGACTCGCCACCCAGGTCCGGAGCTGGTTCCGAAGATCGCGCACCGTGGAATCGGGGGCGGTCGCGCAACCAGCGGACGAGGCGAGTATCGGTGTGCGCCACCGCGCCCGCCACGACGACATGCGAGGGGCGAGCAGGAGCCCGGTGAGCTCACTGGGCCAGGCGCGGGAACCAGTCGCCGGTGGCGGCGCCGGGCCCGAGCGAGCGCAGTATCCGGCTGACCGCGGTCTGGCTCAGGGCGGTCGGCGTGGAGAGGGAGCGGGTGGACCAGGCGGCGGAGGCCACCGGCGGCTCGCTCAGCAACTGCTTCGCGAGACGGTCGCGGTGTGCCTCGGTGACCGTGCGCGGCCGGCCCGTGCGCGGCCGGTCGGCGAGCCCGTCGAGGCCCCCGGCCAGGAAGCGCGAGTGCCACCGGCCGACCATCTGGGCCGAGACGCCCAGCCGTCGCGCCACCGCCCGGTCGGTCGGCTCCGGGGTGGCCACCGCCGGAAGCCAACAGAACTTTCGACTCGGTTTTCACCAACAGCGCTGCTGGCGGGACAGAAACGTTGTTGACAACCCAGGCGCTTCGCATACTTCCTGGCCACTGGCCACGACCACCGCGAGGTGTTGTTCAGGATGACAGTGGAGAAGCCGGTGCTCGACGAGGCACCAGTCAATTCGTTTCACAAGCGCACCGTCATGGTCGCGATGGGCGGGCCGTTCTGCGACGGCTACCTGCTCGGCATCATCGCCGTGGCCCTGCCCCAGCTGACCCCACGGCTCGGGCTCGACGCGATCGGTTCCGGGTTGGTGGCGGCTTCGGCGCTGTTGGGCGTCTTCCTCGGCGGCCTGATCTTCGGGCCGGTCACCGACCGCGTGGGCCGCCGACTGATGTATGTGCTCAACCTGGTCGTTTTCGTGGTGTGCTCGGTGCTGCAGTTCTGGATCGCCGAGACCTGGCAGCTGGTCGCGCTCCGGCTGATCACCGGCATCGCCATCGGCGCCGACTATCCGATCGCGTCGGCGCTGACCGCGGAGCTGGTGCCGCGGAAACTCCGCGGGCCCGCGCTGAGCGGGCTGGTGCTGGCGTGGTGGCTCGGCTACGGGGTGAGCTTCTGGGCGGGCTGGGCCATGCGGGGCATCGGCCCGGAGGCGTGGCGGTGGATGCTGGCCAGCGCCGCGGTGCCCGCCGCGCTCTTCCTGGTGTTGCGATCGGGCATTCCCGAGTCACCGCTGTGGCTGGCCTCCCGGGGGCGGCTGGCGGAGGCCCAGAAGATCCTGCTGATGTGTTTCGGCCAGGAAGCCACCCCCGAGGAACTCAGCCGGGAGAAGGGGAACCGGCACAACGAGCGCGGTACCGGATTGGGCAACCTGGTGGAGATCTTCCGCCGCGGGTATGGCGTGCCGTTGCTGTTCTGCTCGGTGTTCTGGTTCTGCCAGGTCGCCCCGGCCTACTCGATCCGCACCTTCCAGCCGCAGTTGCTCGAGTCGCTGGGCGTTGGCAACGCCTATGCCAGCTCGGCCCTCATCATGGCCATCGCGGTGGTCGGCATCACGATGGGCATGGTGCTGGTCAACCGGATGGGTCGGCGGCCATTGCTGATCGCCAGCTTCGTCGGTGCCATTGCCGCATTGGTCGTGCTCGGAGTCGTGCCGCACAGTGTCGCGCTCCTGGTCGTCGTGTTGTTCGTGCTCTACAACTTCTCCGAAGCCGCGGGCAGCGGACTGCAGTTCGTGTATCCGAGCGAGCTGTTCCCCACCGATCTGCGCGCCACCGGCGTGGGCTTCGCCACCGCGATGAGCCGGCTCGGGTCGATGGCCAGCACCTTCGTCCTGCCCCTCACCACCGCCGCGCTGGGCACCGCGGGCACCCTGCTCCTCGGCGCCGGGATCACCGCCGTCGGCCTGCTGGTCACCCTGCTGCTCGCGCCGGAGACGAAGACGCTGTCCCTCGGCCAGAGCAGCACACGGCCGCGGCGTGGCCGTCCTGCGCCGGAGCCCCGGGCGACGACGGGAAGCGGGTCCTGACATGGGACTGAGCGAACGGATCGGCTCGGCGGAGGTGTACCGGATACCCAATCCGTCGCTCCGCCCCACCGTCCTCCGCCTCCGCCTCCGGACGGACGAAGGGACCGTGGGACTGGGCGACACGGGCGTCTCCTACGGTGCGGGCGCCGAGGCGATGCCCCCGCTGCACGAGCTGCTCGGTGGCCGGGTGCACGCGCGGCTGCCCGTCTACGCCAACGGCTGGTACTTCGGGCAGCACTCGGAGGAAGACCGGTTGACCGCCGCGCGGCGCGTGGTCGCCGACGGGCACCGGGCGCTGAAGACCTACCCCCTCGTCCGGCAGGACGAGGAGCAGCGGCTGCACCATCCCAGCCCGGCGCGGTGGGATTCCGCGCTGCTCCGCTCGGCCATCGACCATGTGCGGCGGCTGCGCGAACGCGTGGCGGACGAGGTGCGCCAGATGGTGGACCTCAGCGGTTGCGTGCCGCGGGACCACGCACCGGAGCTGCTCGGCGCGCTGCGCGACCTCGGCGTCGAGTTCGCGGAGGAGCCGTTCGACCCGGCGGACGAGTCCAGTTCGCACTGGCTGTCGGCCCCGGCGCCGGGGCCGCTGGCCACCGGGGAACGGCTGACCGGGCTCGCCGCGTTCGAGCGGGTGCTGCGCACCGGGGCGGTGAGCATTCTCCAGCCGGACGTGTGTCTGGCGGGCGGATACGGCGTCTTCCAGTCCGTGGCGGCACTGGCCCGCGGTCACTCGATCCGCGTCTCCCCGCACAACTGCTCATCCGGCATCGGAACGGCACACACGGTGCAGGCCGCGGCCGCCGTCCCGAACCTCCACTCGGTCGAGACCTTTCCCTATCTGTCGGCGGTTCCCGGATACCGGGAGATCCTCACCGACCCCCTCGAATCCCGCATCGAAGCCGGTCTCCTGGCGGTGCCCGACCGCCCGGGGATCGGAGTCGATCTCGACGACACGGTGACCTCGGCCTTTCTCGTCGAACGGCTCAAGGAGCAGCGCACATGAAGCTCATGACCCCCTTCCGCCTGGCACACCTGACGCTGGGCAATCGCATCGTGTCCACCGCCCATTCCGAACAGCTCGCCGTGAACGGGCTGATCACTCCCCACCTGGAGGGCTACCACCTCCGCCGGGCCCGGGGCGGGGCCGGGCTGATCATCGCCTTCGGCTCCGCCTCGGTGAGCCCGATGGCGGCGAACAGGTTCAACCCGGCCCTCTGGAACCCGGAGAACGAGCCCGCGCTGCGCCGAATGGCAGACGGCGCGCACGCGGCCGGAACCGCTCTCATCGCCCAGGCGACACACCGGGGCGCCCGGGAGGAGATGGCGGACCCGGATCTGGCACATGTCGCGCCCTCGCCCGGAGCCGGGTTCCTCCCGAAGGGCACGCCGCGAGTACTGTCCGAAGAGGACATCAGGGGCCTGGTCCGCGACTACGCGGACGTCGCCGCGCGACTGTACCGCTGCGGCTGGGACGGCATCGAGGTGACGTCGTACGGCACCCATCTGCTCGAACAGTTCTGGAGTCCCGTCCTCAACCAGCGCGACGACGCCTACGGCGGCACGCCCGAGAGGCGGCTGCGGTTCGGCACCGAGGTGCTGCGGGCCGTGCGGGACGCGGTGCCCGGCGATTTCGTGGTGGCGCTGCGCATGTCCCTGGACACCAGGACGAAGCGGCTGGGACTGAGCCGCGAGGACCTGCTCGACATCGCCACCCACTACGACGCGCTCGGTGTCATCGACCTGTTCGACATCGTCGGCAGCAGCGCCGTGACCGCCGACGGCGCGGTCGGGACGGTGCCGACCGCGGACTATCCCCGCGGGGTGTACCGGGAACTGGCCGCGCGGGCGAAAGCGCACCTGCGCGCGCCCGTACTGGTGGCGGGACGGATCCTGGACGCCCGGCAGGCCGAGGACGTGGTCGAAACCGGGGAAGCCGACCTCGTCGGCATGACCCGCGCGATGATCGCCGACCCGCGGCTGGCCGACAAGACAGCCGCCGGTGAGTCCGGTCTGGTGCGCCCGTGCATCTCGATCAACGAGGGATGCCGCCGGGTGGGCGCGTCGCTCACGCTCGCGTGCTCGGTCAACCCCGAAGTCGCGCATCCCGAGCTGGCCACGGTGCCCTCGTCGGCGAGGACCGGCACGGCGGTCGTCGTGGGCGCGGGGCCGGCGGGCCTCGAAGCGGCCCGCCTCATGGCGCAGGGCGGGTGGCGCGTCGTACTGCTGGAGCGGGACGAGCGCGTCGGGGGCCGCATCGACTGCGCACTGCTCGCCGACCCGGACCAGATCCACCGATACCGGCGGTGGGCCGAGCGGGCCCTGGCAGAGCACGACGTCGACGTCCGGCTCAGCACGCCGGCCACACCGTCCGTGCTGGCCGGGCTCTCGCCGGACCACGTCGTCCACGCGGGCGGCGCCAAGCCCGTGCTGCCGGCATGGCTGGACTCCGCACAGTACGAGGCGCACTCCGACGTCGACTGTCTCACCGGAGCGTGGACACCGGGTCCGGGTGAGAATGTGGTCGTGTACGACCCGGAGGGCTACAGCGCGGGCACGGTCATCGCGTTGCGGCTCGCCGGGGACATCGCCCGCCGGGTCACCCTGGTCACCCCACTGCCCGCCGCGGCCGGCCGCGTGGAGGGGCCGAACCAGGTCCGGCTCACCAAGCAACTGCTCCGCTCGCCCGTGCGCGTGTCGCCCCACACCGAACTGGTGCGGGCGGACGACGGGACACTGTTTTCGCGCAACGTGATCACGCGGGACACAACTGAACTCGGCCGGGACGTTCCGCTGGTCGTGTGCGGATACCGCGCGCCGGACGACGAGCAACTCCCGGCATGGCGCGCGGCGTGCCCCGACACGCGCTGGCACGTCGTCGGCGATGCCTCCTCACCCGGACTGATCCGCCACGCGATCACCGCCGGCGCCCGGCTCGCCCATGAAATCCTGCGCCAGCCTAAATGACGGTATCTGCGCGGCTTCCTTATCCGGATTGGCCATCAAGGCCCGTGACGAGATAGTTCGGGCCTCGGCCCTGGCGTGCGCGTTCGATGGAATCGAGACGGGCGAAGGGCAGCTCGCCCATGAGCTGTCGCCACTCGGCGAGATCATGGACGGCCCACAGGTCGTGTTCGGCCGGGTCGAGTCGGATGCGGCGCAGCTGCTCGGAGCTGAGTTGGCCGCCGTCGAAGATGAAGCCGATCTTGCCCAGTGGCCAGCGGGGGCCCGGGGGGAGGTAGTGCGTCAGCAGCAGGCGTGGTCGGCCCTGGCCGAGGTCGAGCCCGGTCTCCTCGGCCGTTTCCCGGCGTGCGGTCTCCAAGGGGTCTTCCCCGGCGTCGGTGTTGCCTCCGGGGAATTGCCACAGTCGGTCGCCGTACACGGAGCGCAGCTGTACCGGGCGATCGTGCTCGTCGCGGATGTACAGGCAGCCGTACACCGTGTGATGGGGGACCGTCTGAACGTACTCCGCGGGAGTCATGGGCATGGTGTGGCCGGGGCGTCCCGGACGGTGGCCGAACTCGAAGGCGAGGGCGCCGAGGGCTTCCTTGTCCGGCGGGTAGATGTGGCGGAGGTTGGCGAGTTGCTCCTCGCGCGTGGAGTCGGGATCGATGCGTGCTGGATCCTCCGCGTCAAGGAGCTTGTCGAATGAGCTGTACGGGGTGATTCGCTTCGCGACGATGTCGAGTTCCCGCCCGCTGTCCGGCTCGCGGAAGACGATCGTGTCCCCGGCTTCGACGGCCGCCTTCTTGGGGGTCCCGACGCGTACCTCGATCGTTTTGCGTCCGGATTCCACCTGGGCGTAGTAGCGCTCCCGCAGGGTGAAGTGGTGCTGCCGCGAGGTGGGCGTCGCATCGTGGCTATCGGCGAGCGCGCGGGGCGTGCGGTTGGCGGATGGCGAGGACGGTGACGTGGCCTCGGCCGGGTGAGGGCCGCGCAGGACCACGAAGGCCAGTCCTTCGGCATCGTGGCGTTCGGCGGTGGACCAGCCGGCCCGCAACTGGGCGAGTTCATCCTCGTCGAGAGCGATGCCGCGCCGCTCGGCCGGGGTGTCGGCGGCGAGGGGCGTGATGACCACGATGGCGGCGCCAGGTCGCAGGCGGCGGGCGAGGGCCCGCATGGTTCGGTCGCGGTGCTTCAGGAAGGGATACACGAACCGGAGGGTGATCATGTCGTAGCCGTCGGCGTGCAGTGGTGCCCAGTCGTCGAGCTCGATGTCCAGGCGCAGCCACCGGGCGGCGTTTCCGTGCTGGGCGGTTGCCTCGGCGAGGGCGTTGTCGGACCAGTCGACGGCGTCGACGTGGTATCCGAGCGAGGACAGATGGGCTGCGAGTTCTCCGACCCCGCACCCGACGTCGAGGGCCTTGCCGTCGACAGGGGCGGGAAGGTGCGTGGCAAGCAGTGACCGCTCGCGGTCGCTGAGTCGGCGATAGCGGCGGCCATCGGCGTAGCCGGTGTTCCATTCGTCCTGTGTGGTGAACACGAGGTGCACGTCCTTCCGAAAGGCGACGGGTCAACGGCAGTAGCTGTACAACCCGTCCTTGGTCGAGGACGACGATCCTGTCCGCCACCGCGACGATGGCGAGCCGGTGGGTGATCAGCAGGATCGCCGGCTTCTTGGCCAGATCCCGTAGTCCGGTGAAGATGTGGTGCTCCGCGCGAGCGTCCAGCGCGGCCGTGGGCTCATCCATCACGAGCAGAGCCGCCTTCCGGTGGAACGCCCTCGTCAGCACCACACGCTGCCACTGCCCCCCGGACAGTTACCGGCCTCCGTACCACTCCGATGTCAGGAGGGTGTCGAGTCCTGACCGCGGGCTGGGCAGCATATCCGCCGCCCCGGACGCCTCGCAGGCGGCCAGGACGGCGGCGTCGCTGGTGAAAGGCGTCTCTATCTGCTCGGCCGTGCGCTGGGCGCGGATACGGGCGCGGACCCGCGCCCGGCGACGGCGTGTTCGCGTAGCGGCTGATGAACTCGCGGATCTCCCGGGCGACGAGCTCGGGAGACTCGTATGGGGCGAGATGCCCTGCGTCCGACAGGAAGACCAGCCGGCCCCCGGGCATCGCACGGACGTCGGCGATCAACTTGTCCTGCGGGGCGATGGTGTCTCTGCCGCCGATGACGTAGCACGCCGGCACGTCGATCCCGGACAGCTCCTCGAACATGCTCGTGTAAGCACCGCCACCGGTTCCGAGCCAGCTGTGCCAGAACTGCTCTGTGACAGCACTCGTCATCGTGCGCACGACGTCGGTCGTCTTGCTCGGGTCCAGCGAGATGGCCCCGATGGCCTCCGTGATGGCTTCGACGTCACGGAAGGACGTGTGGAACCCTTCGATGACTGGATCGCCCGCCTCGGTACCGCCCGCGTTCCACGGCATGAGCGCCATGACCGCGAACACCTGGCCGGGCCGGTTGAGAGCGATCCGCACGCTGAGCGCGCCACCGAAGGAGAGACCGACGAGGGCGAAGCGTTCGAGGCCGAGCTCATCACAAGCGTCGATCACCGTTTCGGCGATCCGGGCGAGGCTCGATCCGTCGGCAGGCGCATGGAGGGAGCCCGCGTGGCCCGGCAGGTCCATGAGAACGAGGCGATAGCCGTCGAGTAGGGGTGCCACCTCGGACCAGCACGTGAGTGAGCACCCGAGTCCGGGCAGCAGAACGATCGAGTCCGGTCCGTTTCCCCGCTCCTCGTAGTGGATACCGTTGTTCGTCTTCGGCATGAGATCCCTCCGTGTGTCACGTGATCCGGGCTGTCGTCGGTCGCCGCGCGAGCGGGTGTCACGCCGCTACACCAGCGACAGGCTTGCGCGAAGTGAGGCGAGTAGACCCGCCACCTCGGAGAGCTCGGTAGCAGTGCCGAAGACGTAGAAGTCCGGGCGAACCAGCACGGACACGACACCGGACTCCTTGAGCCAGTCACTCAGTGCCTCGCCCTCTTCCCGGACCCCCTCGGCGCCAAGCACCACGGACCGCAGCCCAATCGCGCGCTCGAGTTCCGATACGGCCGCAGTCGTCGCCGCGTCCGGTTCGACCAAGCTGAACAGGGTGAACCCGCGGCCAAGCACGTCGTCGGACCGCTCGGTCTTCCCGCCGCTCGTACGCAGAAAGGGCTGTACAGCCAAGTGACCGGCCAGCGGTTGTCCGTCTCGGAAGCCTGCGCCGACGGGCGGCTCGAACGGTGGTGGAAGCTCGGTCGCCGACCGCATCTCCTCACGACGTCGCGCCGCACGAACGGGGTCGGTCTCGCAGACGACGGTCCCTACCCGCACCGACTCTTCGATGTAGTCGATGACCTGTGGCCTTCTCGAGAGCGTGTACAGGTCCAGCAGCTTCGGGTCCGCGGCGCCGGTCAGCACGAGGTCGAGCATCCAGCCGAGGGTTGCGGCGTCTCGGATGCCAGAGCTCATGCCCTGTCCGAGGAATGGCGGCATGACGTGAGCAGCGTCACCGGCAAGCAGAACCGACCGGTGGCGGAACGTATCGGCCACGATGGATCGGAACTGGTAGACGGTCTGCCGGATCACCTCCCCCTTCTGTGGGCCGATCCAGGGCCTGAGCAACTCCCAGACGCGTTCCGGCTTCACCATCTCGGTGGGATCGTCGCCCTCGACGAGCATGAACTCCCAGCGGAAGTACCGCTGAGCCACTCGGCCCATGTGGTTCGGCCTCGCGGGGTCGAGTACCTGGCCGGTGTCCGGGATGTCCAGGGTCGGGGCGCCAGGCTGAGGCCGGACGTCGACGACCAGCCAGTCGCCCCGGAAACCGAGATCTTTCGTCGGAATGCCACAGAGCGTGCGTACCGCGCTGTTGGCGCCGTCTGCCCCGACCACATAGCGGGCGGTGACGACGCCGCCGTCCGCCAACGTCACCACCACGTGGTCGGCCCTCTGGCACAGATCGACCAGCTCCGCACCGAAACGAACGTCCACAGTGGATGCTCCGCGGACTGCCGCGTCCAGGGCATCCTCGAGTTCCGGCTGGTAGAAGTGGTACGACGCGTCCCAGCCGGAGGGAGCGCTCCATTCCCTTGGCAGACGAGAAATCACGCCTCCGTCGGGATCGAGGAATTCATACACACGAGCTGGTTCGGCAATGCGCCGTACATCGTCGGCAATGCCCAAAGACTGAAAGACGCGCATGATTTCGTGATCGAAGTGTCCGGCTCGTGGCGTCTCGTAGCGCCCGACTCGCCGTTCGCACACCAGTACGCGGTGCCCCGACGCCCCCAGTAGAGCAGCCAGGGTCTGACCGACCGGGCCGTACCCGATGATGAGGACATCCGCATCCACGGCATCCGGCGTGATCGTGGATGTGCGGGGTTCATCGGCAAGCTTCATGTGTCCCAACCCTTCGCTTACACCGGAGCGTGTGCGTGCCGGAAGACCACCTCAGGTGGCGTCGATGTCCAGAACGATCCGGCCGCGGGCGCGGCTGTCCGCGTGGAGCATCCGCCAGGCGTCGGCGGCCTGCTCCAGCGGGAAGGAGCGACTCACGGGGACGGACAACTTCCCTGACTCGGCGAGCGCGGCCACCTCCGTCAGCTCGTCGGCGTTCGCGCGTGCCCACACCAATTGGCCACCCTGTTCGGGAGCGGTGATGTCGGCCACGGAGGCGACCCGCGCGGGATCCTTCAAGACCTTTCGCGAGACGGCCACCGCGTCCCCGCCGTAGAAGTCGAGCGCCGCGTCGACGCCCTCTGGCGCGAGCTCGCGCACCCGCTCGGCCAGTCCTTCTCCGTAGGTGATCGGTGTGGCGCCGAGTTCACGCAGGTAGTCGTGGTTGCGCTCGCCGGCGGTGCCGATGACGTGTGCGCCCCGGGTGGCGGCGATCTGCACGGCGAGCGTACCGACCCCACCGGCGGCCCCGTGGATCAGGACGGTGTCGCTCTCGCCGATGTTGATGCGTTTGATGGCCTGATAAGCCGTCAGCCCGTTCAGCGGCAGACACGCCGACTGCAGCCAGTCCCAGGACGCCGGCTTGCGTGCCAGTGTGCGGGCCGGGGCTGAAACCAGTTCGGCGTAGGTACCGTTCTGCGCCCAGTCCTTGACGACGAAGCCGATCACCTCGTCGCCGATCTCGAACTCGGTGGCGCCGAAACCGCGAGCCTCAACGACGCCGGACATCTCGAAGCCCGGGATGAGGGGGAAGTGGGTCACCATGATGCCGTCGAGAGTGCCGACGGCGATCTTTTCGTCGCCCGGGTTCACTCCGGCCGCCTTGACCCGGACAAGGAACTCCCCGGGCGCGACCGCCGGTGTCGGCAGGTCCATGAGCTCCAGGTCGTCCGCGCCGCCGTAACGCGGGAGTGCAATTGCTTTCACGGTCACCTCAATGATCTTGTCAGCTGTGGGAATCGGATGTGTGGTCGCCTGGGTCACGCGCGGCCGAGCTGGGCACGGAACCAGTCACAGACAAACTCCGTGCGCTCGGCCGAGTGGTTGTACATGGTGTGGTCGCCGTCGTCCCAGACCCGCAGGGTGTGATGCGCCGACAGGCCGAGGAACACCTTCTGCTGGTCGAGGCTGACCAGTGGGTCGTTGCCGCCGTGCAGCACGAGCATCGCGGCGCTCGTGTGGTCGACCGCCGGGTCGAGCCACAGGGTGCGGAAGACGGCCGCGGCTTCGTCGTCGGTGTCGACGCCCAGGAGCGCCCGCGATTGTTCGCGTGCGGTCCGGAACGGCAGTGGCTCCGGCTTCGCGGTGGCCCCGTTGACGCAGCACGCGCCGAAGCGGCTGTCGTGCACCGCGGCACGGGCGGCGAGCAGTCCACCGAAGCTGTTTCCCCACACCCCGTACCGGCCGTCGTAGCCGGTACGGGCACGCACGGCGTCGAGGGCAGCGCTGAAGGCTCGGTCGACGTTCCCGTCGAGGTGGAGTCCGCCGGCCATGCGCGTATCGCCCTGGCCCGGTGCCTCGAGCAGGACAGCGGACAGTCCCCGCCGGGCCAGGGCTTCGGCCTGCTGATGAAAGGCCGGGCCCCAACCGCTCTGCCCGCCGACAATGACCACCGTGGGGCCAGGGCGAGCGCCGGAGCGACTCACGAACCAGGCGGTGCAGTGGCTCTGCCGGAACGGGATCGACAGCCGTTCCACGCGCAACTCGGTGTCGAGCTCGGCCGCGGCCTGGTAGGCCCGGGTGAGCCGGACGTAGAGCGCGCGTTTGGCCGGGTGGTCGGTGTTGAAGGCCATCTGCGCGAAGATCAGGGAGGCCGTTGCCCGGCGATAGCACGCGACCGCGGTCTCGACATCACCGCGGTCGGCGGCCGCCTCCGCGCGGGTCAACTGCGCCTCGGCCAGGCGAGTCGCGACTTCATGCCACGGTTCCGAGACAGTCGCATTGGCCAGGTGGACGGCGTCCCCGTGGTCCATGCCGTAATCGAGCATTCGGGACATCGGCATGGCACGCAGCAACGCGGCCCGAAGCTTGGCCAGGTCCTCAGCCGAGACGGGAGCGTCCATCAGCGCGCCGCTCCGTCGGTGAATCGCGGTCGTGTTCCGTCCTCCTGCCCTGCCGCGCCCCGGGTTCGCAACGGAATGACCGGCGCCGCCTCGGTGACGGTATTGCGCAACTCGCCGAGACCTTCGATCGCCGCGACGACCTCGTCGCCCGGCTGCAACCAGGGGTAGGTCGCCGAGTCGTGAGTGCGGGAGAGCTCCAGGACGCAGCCGGTGCCGCAGGTGCCGGAGCCGATCACATCGCCGGGCCTCACTTCGGCGCCGCGGGAGGCGTAGGCGATCATTTCGCCGAACGACCAGTGGATGTCTGACCACAGGGCGCGGGAGTAGGGGGCGCCGTTGACCGTGCAGGTCATTTCGAGACGGTATCCGTTGCCCTCGCGGAAGTCGGCGATCTCGTCCGGGGTCACGAAGTACGGGCCGAGGCTCGTCGCGGTGTCCTTGCCTTTCACCGGTCCCATCGACAGCTTCATCTCGCGCTGCTGAACGTCCCGGCCGCTCCAGTCGTTGAGCACGCAGTAACCGGCGATGGCGTGTTCGACGTCCTGGGCGGTCAGGTCGCGGCCGCCGTGCCCCACCACCGCGGCGACCTCCAGTTCGAAGTCGAAACGCTCCGCACCCGGCGTCATCGGCACCGGCCCGCAGCCCATCACGGCGTAGGGGCTGGAGAAGTAGAAGACGGGCAGCTCATACCAGTCCGGTTCCATCTCGAGGCCCCGCCAGGCGCGCCCTGCCCGGACATGCTGTTCGAAGGCGTAGAAGTCGCGGACGGTCGGAGGCGTCGCGATCGGCGACAGGGGAACGATGTCCGGCAGGGGCACGGTAGCACCGCGTCGCAGCGCGGTCCGTCCGGCAGCGAGCAACTCGGCCTCGCCGGCCTCGATGAGAGGCAGCAGGTCTGCCGGACCGTCGACAATCCGGACCAGGTCACCGTCCACCACGCCGACGCGTGAGGACGTGCCGTCCGCGTAACGAACGAACTTCACTGCCTTACCTCCTTGGCCGCGGCGGCATCGGCTGCCACCGCTTGTTCGCGCGTCCAGGCGCGGTAACTCTCCTCGGTGAAGCCCGTCGCGCCGTGGCGCTCGACCGAAGCCCGGATGGCGTCCAGAAGCTCCTCGGGATCCGTCTCGATGTCGATGTGCTCGACGAAGGGCTGTCGTGCCACGAGCCCGGTCCGCCAGTAGACCTCACACCGGTTGCCCTCCGGATCGTAGAAGTAGACGCCGACGGCGTTGCCGTGCGAGACGATCATGTCGAGCCGGACGTCGTGCTCCCGGAAGCGCCGATGGAAGCCGAGGACGTCCTCGAAGCGTGCGCACCGGAACGACACCTGCTGGATGAGTTTGACGCCGACCGGCGCGTCCCGCCCCTCGGCCAGGAGCAGTTCGTGATGTTCGGTGTCCGGCCGGGCGGACAGGAACCAGATGCCCAGCCGCTCGTCGTGGTCGGTGACCGTCAGTCCGAGGACTTCGGCGTAGAACGCGAGTTGCCTGCTCACGTCGTGACAGCGCAGGCCGACATGGCCGAGTTCCGCGACGGACGGCGTTGGAGTCGTCACGGCGCTCCTCTGAGACAGCGTTCTGCAAGGCAGATCATGTTCTGGAGAGTAGCTCCGCCTCAGTAACTGGTCAACAGTGATGTTCTTCTGAACGGCAGGTGCTCTGCCCAGCAGAACACAGCGCGCCGGAGGCGCCGGCGCCGTGACGCACCACCAACACGGCTGCGGACTGATTCGCGAGATCCGCCGAGACGTCGATGGGGGACTGCGGTTATTCTGGTAGGCGAAATGCAATTCCGAGCACCAGAACAGCCGCGCCGCAGTGACGACGGCGAGATGGAGGGGTTGTGGCAGTGCCGGCCGCCTACCCGGTGGAATCGATCGACAACGCCGCGCGGATCCTGCTGATGCTGGTGGACAACCCGTCGTTGCGAGTTGCCGACGTGTCCGCCGAGCTCGGAGTGGCCAGGTCGACCGCTCATCGGATGCTGACCACCCTGCAGGCCCGCGACCTGCTCCGCCAGGACGCCCAGACCAAGGGCTACGGACCCGGGCCCGCCCTGGCCAGGCTCGGCATCGCCGTGATGGGGGCAGTCGCCCTCCGCGACGAAGCGCGTCCCCTGCTGGAAAAGCTCGTCGAAGACACCTCCGAAACCGCGCATCTGCTCGTACTGGAAGGCGCGGAGACCGTCTTCGTCGAAGGTGTGGAGAGCCAGCAGGTAATCCGTGCCGGGATGCGTATCGGGCAGCGAGGCCCGGCGCACGCGTCTGCCGCAGGGAAAGTGCTGCTCGCCGAGCTTTCCCGCGAAGAGTTGCGGCGCCGCTATCCGGGCGCGCGGCTGCGAGGCGGAACCGAGCGCGCGGTGAGCACCCGCCGGGCGCTCGAGGCCGAGCTCGAGAAGGTAAGGGAGACCGGCTACGCCACCAACATGGAGGAAAGCGAATGGGACCTCTGCGCGGTGGCCGCCCCGGTACGGAACCGGCAAGGCGTGGCCTGCGGTGCGCTGTCTGTATCCGGCCCGGCGAGGCGGGCGGAAGCCAAACTCGCCCTCCTCAGCGGCGCTGTCGTCGCCGCCGCCACCGAACTCGGCGCGCGGCTCGGTTAGGGCGCGGACTGAGCCCTCCGTCCTGGCGGTGGGTGAGGCTCGAGGGCTGGCTGGTGGACGTGGCGGGGCTGGAACAGGCGATGGCCGCCCTCAAGGGATGGCGCCTGCTGCGGAAACCGCGCTGCAGCTGCAAGCCGGCATCCCCGAGATCCGCGAAGCGCGATCCCGGCGCCTCCGTGACCTGCCACGATCCGATGTCGGCGGTTATCGCGTCCGCCCGGCGCAGCCTTCGAAGCGCGTCCTGTCGCAAGCTCTGCGTGCCCCGCTCAGGTGCGCCGCAGCGTCGCGGTGGCGATCTCCAGGAAGTCGCGCAGCAGCTGCTTCTCGTGCCGGTCCGCGGCGACGGCCAGGCAGGTCTCGGCCCCTGGGGCGTCCGTGACGGGGAGGTGGACGAGGTCGGGGCGGGAGTAGGAGCGCGCGGCGCTCAGAGAGATGAGCGCGATACCGTGCCCGGCGGCGATGAGCTCGAACTTCTCCTCGATGGAAGACATCGGCCGTGTCGCCGCGTCGAGCATCTTCTCGCCGTGGAGGTCGGCGGAGGTGAGCTTCTCGCGGCGCGCCAGCGGGTGCGTCGCGGGCATGCAGGCGACCCGGGGCTCGTGGCCGATGGGGATGGTGCGCAACCCAGAGTCGTCGAAAGGCTGCCGTAGGTATCCGACCTGGGCCCGGCCGTCCCGGAGCGGCGCGTCCGGTTGCCACCAGCGGGCCGGGACCACGTCGGTCTCGACGTCCGGATGGCGCGCTGTGAAGGCCCGGATCGCATCCGACACACGCAGCCCGGGGGAGAAGGCGACAACGAGGCGCTGGGCGCCCCGTTCGGCGTCGTGTACGCGCCGCACCGCCGCGGCGACCGCCCCGAGGATCCGCTGCGCCTCCTCGTAGAGCTGTCTCCCGGCGGCGGTCAGCTCCACGCTGCGGGTGGTCCGTACGAGCAGGGCGCACTCCAGCTCCTGTTCGAACGCCTTGATTTGGCGGCTGAGGACCGGCTGGGCGATGAAGAGCTGTTCCGCGGCCCGGCCGAAGTGCCGGTGCTCGGCCACCGCGGCGAAATAGCGGAGCTTGCGCAGATCGAGATCCATGCCCTCAAGGTATCAATTGCCGGGAAAGGTATTGGACGCTACAGGTCACCCGCCCCGAGACTCACAACATGATCGTTATTACCGCTCCCACCGGCCAGATCGGCAGCCAGGTCCTGGGAATCCTGCTCAACGAGGCCCCCAAGCGGGGCGAAGAGCTGCGTGTCATCGTGCGCGACCCGGGGAAGCTCCCCGACGCCCTCCGCGCCCGCGTCGACGTCGTCACCGGCTCGCACGGCGACGCCGAGGTCGTCGACCGGGCCTTCACCGGCGCGGACGCCGTCTTCTGGCTGGCCCCGCCGCACCCCCAGGCGCCGAGTCTGGACGCCGCCTACTCCGGGTTCACACGCGCCGCCGCGAAGGCGTTCACGGTCCACGGGGTCGGACACGTCGTCGGCGTCTCGGCGCTCGGCCGCGGCACTCCCGCCGCCGGCCGCGCCGGGCATGTGACGGCGTCGCTGGCCATGGACGACCTCATCGCGGGCACGGGCGTGGCCTACCGGGCGCTCGCCTGCCCGAGCTTCATGGACAACCTGCTGCGGCAGGTGGCCTCGATCCGCGACGACGGCGTGTTCACCGACACCGCCGCCGCCGACCGCGCGGCACCGACGGCCGCCACCGGAGACATCGCCGCGGCCGCCGCCGGTCTGCTGCTCGACCGCTCGTGGACGGGGACTGGCGAGGTCCCGGTGCTGGGCCCCGAGGACCTTTCGGCGAACGACATGGCGCGCATCATGTCCGAGGTACTCGGCCGCCCGATCCGCTACCAGCGGCAGTCGCTGGAGGACCTCCGCGCCGCACTCACCGGGCGCGGCATGGGAAACGCGCTCGTGCAGGGCTACGTCGACATGATGCGTTCCAAGGACGACGGCATCGACGTGGGCGTGCGGCGCACTCCCGAGACCGCCAGTCCGACGACCTTCCGCCAGTGGTGCGAAGAGGTCCTCAAGCCGGCGGTCCAGGCATGAGCGCCCCCAAGACCGCTCTCATCATCGGCGCGTCCCGCACCCTCGGACTCGGCCTCGCCACCGAGTACGCGCAGCGCGGCTGGAACGTCATCGGTACCGTCCGGGGCGAGCGACGCACCGGCCTCCACGACCTGGCCGAGGCGTCCGGGGGCCGGGTCACGGTCGAGTCGGTGGACATGACGGAGCCGGACGAGGTCGCGGCGCTGCGCGAGCGCCTGGCGGAGCGCACGCTCGACCTGCTGTTCGTCAACGCCGCCATCACCAGGGGCAACGTTCCGATCGGCGACGTACCGACGGCGATGTTCACCGAGGTCATGGTCACGAACGCACTCAGCCCGATGCGCGTGGTCGAGTCCCTCCGCTCGCTGGTCGCCCCGACCGGGACCATCGGCGTCATGTCCTCGCGCCAGGGCAGCCTCGCCCTGAACACCAAGGGTGGTCAGGACGTCTACCGCGCCAGCAAGTCCGCCCTGAACCAGCTGATGCGCAGCTACGCCGCCCGGTACGCCGAAGCCGCGCACACGCTGCTTCTCATGTGCCCCGGCCACGTTCGCACCGAGCTCGGCGGACCGGACGCACCGCTGACCATCGACGAGTCCATCCCGGGCGTGGTGGACACGATCGACCGCCACAGCGGCGAACCGGGCCTGAAGTTCCTCAACTACCAGGACCAGCCGGTGCCCTGGTAGCAGCCGTCGGCCCGGGCGCGGCCGCGCCCGGGCGGCCGCCCGTGGGGATGTGTGGCAGACCCCGCACGTCCGCACGTCGACGACCACCTCACCCGGGCCCGGTGAACCGTGCGGGCTCCCTCAGGAGACACGGGCCGGTTCACGGGACGGGATCCAGCGCAGGTGGACGGGCTGATCGGCGTCGGCAGAGCGGAGCAGCGACAGGCGCGGGCGTATGGCGTCGGTGCGCGCGGCCGGGGGCTTGCGGCTGCCCGCGCGGAACTGCACCGGCCATGCGGCGCCCGGGCCCCGGTACTCCTGCTCGGCCGCCGCGTGCAGGGTCCAGTGCGGGTCGTACAGATGGGTGCGGCCCACGGCGCACAGGTCGGCGCGGCCTGCCAGCAGGAGGGAGTTGACGTCGTCGTACGAGGCGATCGCGCCCACCGCGATGACCGCGGCCCCGGTGGCGGCGGCGACCTCATGGCGGATGCGGTCGGCGAACGGGGTCTGGTAGGAGCGGCCGAAGGCGGGGCGCTCGTCCTTGGTGACCTGGCCGGAGGAGACGTCGATGGCGTCCGCGCCGTGGGCGGTGAACGCGCGGGCGATCTCGACGGCGTCGTGTTCGGTGGTGCCGTCCGGCACCCAGTCGGTGGCGGAGATGCGCACGATCACCGGCCGCTCCGCGGGCCATGCCTCCTGTACGGCGTCGAAGACCTCCAGCGGGAAGCGCAGCCGGTTCTCCAGCGGGCCGCCGTACGCGTCGGTGCGGCGGTTGGCGATCGGGGAGAGGAAGGAGGACAGCAAGTAGCCGTGGGCGCAGTGCAGTTCGAGCAGGTCGAACCCGGCCTCGGCGCCCCGGCGGGCGGCGGCCACGAAGTCCGCGGCGATCCGGTCCATGTCGGCGCGGGTGAGCTCGCGCGGCACGGCCGAGCCGGGGCCGTACGGCAGCGGGGACGGGCCGACGACCTCCCAGTTGCCCTCCGGCAGCGGGTCGTCCATGCCCTCCCACATCAGCCGGGTGGAGCCCTTGCGGCCCGAGTGGCCGAGCTGGAGGCCGATACGGGCGGTGCTCCGCTCGTGGACGAAGGAGACGATCCGTCGCCACGCATCGCCCTGCTCGTCGTTCCACAGGCCGGTGCAGCCGGGGGTGATGCGGCCCTCGGGGGAGACGCACACCATCTCGGTCATCACCAGTCCGGCGCCGCCCATGGCCTTGGAGCCGAGGTGGACGAGGTGGAAGTCGCCGGGCACGCCGTCGATGGCGGAGTACATGTCCATCGGGGACACGATCACCCGGTTCTTCAGCTCCAACTCGCCCAGCCGATACGGCTGGAACATCGCCGGTGCGGTATCGCCCAGCCCTTGTGCCGTGGCGAAGGCGGCATCCACGCGGTCGGCGAACTCCGGGTCGCGGGTGCGGAGGTTGTCGTAGGTGATGCGGCGCGAGCGGGTGAGGAGGTTGAAGCAGAACTGGGTCGGCTCCTGGTCGACGTACATGCCGATGTTCTCGAACCACTCCAGCGATGCCTGCGCGGCCCGCTGGGTGGATTCCACGACCGGGCGCCGCTCGGTCTCGTAGGCGGTCAACGCGCCCTCGGTGTCGGGGCGTTCGTGGAGGCAGGCGGCGAGGGCGAGCGCGTCCTCCATGGCCAGCTTGGTGCCCGAGCCGATCGAGAAGTGCGCGGTGTGGGCGGCGTCTCCGATGAGCACGAGGTTGCCGTGGTGCCAGCGCTCGTTGCGTACGGTCGTGAAGTTCAGCCACTTGGAGTTGTTGGCGAACACCTGGTGGCCGTCGAGTTCCTCGGCGAACAGCTCGCGGACGCGGGTGACGGCGTGCTCGTCGGAGGCGCCCGGTGCGAAATCGGCTCCCTCGGTGGCGTCGAAACCCGCCCGCCGCCAGACGTCCTCGTGCATCTCGACGATGAAGGTGGAGCCGGTGGCGGAGTAGGGGTAGCCGTGCACCTGCACGACGCCCCATTCCGTCTGCTTGACGAAGAACTGGAACGCCTCGAAGACCCGGTCCGTGCCGAGCCACATGTACTTGCTGTGCCGACGGTCCAGGGAGGGGCGGAAGACGTCCGAATGAGCCGTCCGTATGGGGGAGTTGATTCCGTCGGCACCCACCACGAGGTCGTACGAGGCACGCAGTTGCCCGGTGTCCGGGGCGAGGGTGGAGAAGTGGACGGTGACGCCGAGGTCGTGGCAGCGCTCCTGGAGCAGGCGGAGCAGTTCCTCGCGGCTCATGGCGGCGAAGCCCTGGCCGCCGACGGTGTGGCTCTCGCCCCGGTAGTGGATGTCGATGTCGGTCCAGCGGGCGAAGCGCCGGGCCATGGCCTGGGCGATGGTGGTGTCGGCGTTCTCGATGCCGCCGAGGGTCTCGTCGGAGAAGACGACGCCGAAGCCGAAGGTGTCGTCGGGGGCGTTGCGTTCCCAGACGGTGATCTCGTGGGCGGGGTCGAGCTGTTTCATCAGGGCCGCGAAGTACAGCCCGCCGGGACCGCCGCCGACAATGGCGATGTTCAAGGGGGTTCCTCTCAACTCTCGGCGAGGGCCTCGGCGGTGGCCTGCTCGGCCTCGATGATCCTGCGGAGCGCGAAGCGCTGGAGTTTTCCACTGGTGTTGCGCGGCAGGGCGCTGTGGAAGCGCACCTCGCGCGGGTATTTGTAGGGTGCCAGTATCTGCTTGACGTGGTCCTGGATCTCCTTGGCCTTGGCCGCGTCGCCGGGCACGCCGTCGCGCAGCACCACGAAGGCGCACACGATCGAGCCGCGCTCGGGGTCGGGGCGGGCCACGACGGCGGATTCGGCGACGTCCGGGTGGGTGTCGATGGCGGCCTCGACCTCGGGGCCGCCGATGTTGTACCCGGAGGAGACGATCATGTTGTCGCTGCGGGCGTGGTAGTGGAAGTAGCCGTCCTCGTCCCGGTGGAAGATGTCACCGGTGATGTTCCAGCCGCCCAGGACGTAGTCCCGCTGGCGTGTGTCGTCGAGGTAGCGGCAGCCGACCGGGCCGATGACGCCGAGTCTGCCCGGCTCGCCGGGGCCGAGTTCCTCTCCGTCGATGCCCAGGATGGTGGCGCGGTAGCCGGGGACCGGACGGCCGGTGGAGCCGGGGCGGATGTCGTCTCCGGCGGCGGAGATGAAGATGTGCAGCAACTCGGTGGCGCCGATGCCGTCGATGATCCTGAGGCCGAGGCGTTCGTGGAACTGCTCCCATGTGGAGCGGGGTATGTGCTCGCCCGCGGACACGCCGATCCGCAGCCCGGCCAGCTGGCGCTCGGCGCCCTCGCGCAGGATCGCCCGGTAGGCCGTGGGTGCCGTCGCCAGGACGGTGACGCCCTGGCTCCGCACGATCTCCGCGAGCTGGAGCGGGGTGGCCGCCTCGGTCAGCAGGGCGCAGGCGCCGGCCCGCAGCGGGAAGACGACCAGCATGCCGAGACCGAAGGTGAAGGCCAGGGGCGCGGTGCAGGCCACCAGGTCGTCCGGGACCAGGCCCAGGGTGTGGCGGCCGAAGGTGTTGTCGATGGACAGGATGTCCCGGTGGAAGTGCATGGTGATCTTGGGGGTGCCGGTGGATCCGGAGGTGGGGCCGAGGAGCGCCACATCGTCGGCGGCGGTTTCGACGGTGGTGAACTCACCCGATTTCGCGGCTGCTCGGATCACGAGATCCTGGGTGCCGGTGCCGCCGTACTCCACGACGGCCAGTGACGGCAGAACGGAGTCCCGCAGGGCGTACACGTCGTCGGTGCACCGGTGGTCGACGAGGGCGATCGACGGCCGGGTGCGTTCGGCGATCGGGGTGAGCTCGCGGGCGCGCAGGGCGGCCATGGTGGTGACCACGACACCGCCGGCCTTGAGGACGCCGAGCCAACAGGCCACTGTCCACGGGGTGTTGGGTGAGCGCAGCAGGACGCGCTGCCCGGGTACCAGGCCCAGGTCCTCGGTGAGCACCTGGGCGACCTGATGGGCGCGGGTGCGGAGTCCGCCGTAGGTCCACACCTCGCCGGCCGGGGTGCGCAGGGCGGGGCGGTCGGGGCCGAACAGCGCGGTGGGGGTGTCGATGAGCTCGGCGGCCGCGTTGAGCCGGTCGGGGTAGCGCAGTTCCGGTGTGGTGAACTCGAGGGTCGGCCACAGGTGTGCGGGGGGCAGCTGGTCGCGGGTGAAGGTGTCGAGGTGTGCCGAGGGGGAGAGGGGAAGAGTCACGGAAGTGTCCTTCCGGGAGCCCGCTGGGAAGTGCAGCGGGTCAGGTGGGGCGGATCAGGCCCTCCTGGACCACGGTGGCCAGGTGGCGGCGATCGCGTGTGAAGAAGCGCCCCGTGCCCAGGCCCCGGCCCGCGTCGGCGGCGACGGCTTCCTGGACGTAGAGCAGCCAGCCGTCCACCGGCCCGGGCCGGTGGAACCACATGGCGTGGTCGAGGCTCGCGGTGACCAGTCCGGGCCTGGCCCAGGGCAGGTCGAGCACCCGCAGTACGGGTTCGAGGATCGTGTAGTCGCAGACATACGCCAGGGCGGCCAGGTCCCGCTGGGCGTCGGTCAGTCCGTCGACCGGGCGGAGGGTGTCGAAGGGCTTGAGCCAGACCGCCTGGTGCGGAAGGCGTGCTCCCTCGACGGTGAGGTAGACCGGGCCGGGGACGTGCCGCATGTCGAAGCTCCGGCCGCCGGACCAGTACGCCTTGGACTCCTCGGTCATGGAGCCGCCACCGCGCTCGGCGAGGTACTCCGCGGAGCTGGGCAGGTCCTCCGGGTCGGGCACGTCCTCGCCGAAGTCGGTGTGGAAGGCCGCACCGGCCTCGCCCGCCGCGAATCCGGCCAGGCAGACGTACAGCGGCTTGCCGTTCTGGTAGCCGCGCACCTGCCGGGTGCTGTAGCCGCGGCCGTCGCGCACCACCTCCACCTCGTAGCGCACCTCGGCGCCGATGTCGGCGGGGCGCAGGAAGTAGCTGTGCATCGAGTGCGGCGACTTGCCGTCGGTCACCGACCGCATGGCCGCCGCCGCGGCCTGGGCCACCAGATCGCCGCCGTACGCCTTGGGCCAGGGGCAGGGCTGGGTGGTGGCGGTGAAGGCGAGGTCGAAGTGTTCGGGCTGGGTGGGCTTGAGGGTGATGGCGGCGGTGAAGACGGCGGAGGTGGGGGGCGTCGGGGTCATCGGCGGTCCAGCCAGTCGCGCAGTTCGGTGTCGGCGATGTCGGGCAGGTTGACCACGATGTTCTCCGGCGTCCGGGTGGTCATCCAGGTCAGCGGCTTGGTGCGGGAGAGATTGCACTCCACGTGGGGCATGAACGGTGGCACGAAGACCCAGTCGCCCTCCTCCATGTCGACGTAGTCCCGGAGCTCCTCGCCGAAGTAGATGCGGGCCCGGCCGGACAGGACGTAGCCGCCGGTCTCGGCCTCGCCGTGGTGATGGGTCACCGAGCGGTAGCCGGGTTCGTTGCTGACCTTGCCGAACCACAGGCGGGTGGCCGGGGTGTGCTGGATGCTCACGCCCGAGACACGGACGGCACCGCCCGAGTCGGCGGTGTCGGCGCTCTCGAGGCCGCCGCGCGTCACCACGGGGGCGACGATGCCGCTGGGCAGCCGGTACATCGAATTGTCGCCCTCGAGGCGGTACTTGCTCAGATCGGGCTCCATGGGGTCGGCTCCGTTCAGTCGGATGAGAAGAGGTGCCGCCTGGCAAGTCCGCTGATCGCGAGGCCCGCCACGGGGAGATTGCCGCCGGCGAGCCATCGTGGCGCCGACAGGACCAGAACTGATGTCTCGTATTTTTCACGGTCGTCATCTAAAGTCAATACACCTGCCCGGCCTTGGGACAGGACGGAACGCAACCGAGCCGGAGGCCCCATGACCCCCGCCCCCGTGAACCCGCCCGCTCTGCCGAAGCCCAGCGGCTACTCGCACGGAACACTCGCCGGAAACACGCTCCACCTGGGAGGGCAGACCGCCCTCGACGCCGACATGAAGATCGTTCCGGGGGGCATCGTCGCGCAGTTCCGGCAGGCGTTCGGCAATCTGCTCACCACGCTGCGCGAGGCCGGTGGCCGGCCCGAAGACCTGGTGAGTGTCACCCTCTACCTCACCGACATCCCCGACTACCAGGCCCACGGCAAGGAGATCGGCAAGGTCTGGCGCGAACTCGCCGGGCCCGTCTACCCGGCCATGGCGGGCATCGGCTGCACGGCGCTGTGGCAGCCCGAAGCCATGATCGAGATCCTCGGTGTGGCCGTGATACCCGAGGAACGACTCGTGGTGCCGCGCCCGTAGGAAAGGCATCGCTGCACCGCTTCGAGCGCGACATCCGCAGATCTTCCTGGACGACGGGGACCTGGTCGTCACCCGGGTCGGCGGGCTCGGCGAACCGCGCAACAGGGTGAGGCGGACCCGTCTCACGCGGCCTCGGCGGGAGCAGGTGATCATCTACGAGGCGCCAGGCGTTAGGGTGGCGGGACATGACGGCGCAGACGGCATCGGCCACCACGGCGACAGGCGAGCGGGAGTCCCGCCACGCCCCGCTCATCCTCACGCTCTTCGGCCTCTACGCCCGGGGCGAGCACAACTGGCTCTCGGTCGCCTCGCTGATCGGCCTGATGGGGGACCTCGGTGTGGAGAGCCGGGCCGTGCGGTCCTCGGTCTCCCGGATGAAACGCCGCGATGTGCTGCGCGGCGAGCGCCGCGAGGGCGTCGCCGGGTACTCGCTCGCCGACTCGACCCTGCAGACGCTCGCCGAGGGGGACGTACGCATCTTCCACCGGGCCAGGGCGTCCCGCGAGGATGGCTGGGTCCTCGTCGTGTTCTCCGTGCCCGAGTCCGAGCGCGAGAAGCGGCACGAACTGCGGACCGCCCTGACCCGGCTCGGCCTCGGCACCGTCGCGTCGGGCGTCTGGGTGGCCCCCGGACACCTGGCGGACGAGGCGCGGCGGACCCTGGAGCGCCGGGGCTTGTCCGGGTATGTCGACCTCTTCACCGGTGACCACTTCGCCTCCGGGGATCTGGGTGCGAAGGTCCGGTCGTGGTGGGACCTGGACGAACTCACCGCCATGTACGCGGATTTCCTGGACCGGTACCGCCCCGTCCTGGAGGCGGTGACACGGCGCGAGCCACAGCCGCTGGAGGCGTTCCGGACCTACGTGCCGATGCTGACCGCGTGGCGGCGCATGCCCTACCGCGACCCGGGACTGCCCCTGGAACTGCTGCCGCCGGAGTGGAACGGCGTGGCCGCCGGCGAACTGTTCGACCAACTCAACACCGCGCTGAGCACCCCCGCGGCAGCCCACGCCGCCGCGGTGCTCCACGGGCCGCGCTGACTCAAGGACGTCACAGGGCGAAGAACGATCGGGCCGTCGGTTTCCCTCAGCCGGCTCGCGCCCCTTCGTACAGGGCCGGGTCGTGGGCGCAGATGATCGTCAGGTCGGGGTCCGCGCGCCGGTGCAGCTCGCCGAGGCGGGCATGGTTGGCGCGGACCTGTTTCAGGTCGTACGCGACAGCCGCTTCCATGGCGCGGAGTGCCGCGGGCACGGGGGTGCGGCCGTCGAGGGTGCCGGGGTGGTAGAAGGCGTCGCCGGCGTGCAGGATCCAGCGGGTGCCGGTGTCGACCGCGACGCAGGCGTGGCCGCGGGTGTGGCCGGGGAGGGAGACCAGGACGATGCCGG
Source organism: Streptomyces yongxingensis (assembly GCF_055597465.1). Classification (NCBI taxonomy): domain Bacteria; kingdom Bacillati; phylum Actinomycetota; class Actinomycetes; order Kitasatosporales; family Streptomycetaceae; genus Streptomyces; species Streptomyces yongxingensis. The sequence continues at coordinate 736,845 of NZ_CM145717.1, read as the reverse complement.
GCGCGACGGAGTCGAGCTCCTTGGCGGCCGCGAACCCGCGCCACGCCTCGCCGTCCGGGCTGTGTTCGACGAGGCTCGGGCCGTGGGCCCACTGGGCGGGGCGGAAGCGGAGGCGTTCGCGCCAGGAGGGGGCGTGGATCGCGCCCCGTGCCTCGGCCGCGGTGACGTGGACGGTGGCGTGCGGAAAGTCGGCGAGGCCGCCGATGTGGTCGGCGTCGAAGTGGGTGAGGACGATGTGGCGGACGTCGTCGCGGTGGAAGCCGAGCCGTTCGACCTGGCGGGCGGCGGTTTCTTCGGGGTCCAGGACCGGTTTGATGTAGTGGCGGGCCGGACCCACGCGGCGGCCATGGGTGGCGATGTCCATGAGGCCGAAGCCGGAGTCGATCAGCACGAGCCCCTGTGCGTCCGTCTCGAGGAGGAGGACATGGCAGACCAGCCGCGGTCCGCCGCGCAGGTGCATGGTGCCGCAATTGAGGTGGTGGACCTTCACGACAGGTCCGCTTTCGGTGTGTTGACGAGGGCGGGGTGTGGGGCGCCGCCGGCTTCCTTGAGGAGTCCGCGCAGGCAGCGGACGGCCAGCGGCCAGTTGCGCGGGTTGCGCAGGTTCAGGCCGCCGATCAGCTGTTTCAGCAGCGTGAGGCTGTCGAAGTAGATCCGCTCGCAGACGAGGTTTTCGCCGCCGTTTCCGTCGTCGTCGAAGATGAAGTACGCGGTCATGCGCACGCGGAAGCGGTTGCCGGTGGGCGGGATCGCGCCCAGCGGACCGAGGTGCGTGCCCAGCAGCCAGAATTCCACGATCACGGCGTCGCCGCTGTGGCGCAGGGCGATGATCTCGTGGTCCTGGTCGGGGAAGGCGCGGCGGCTGTCGCGGTAGTAGCCGCGTACGGCCGTGTCGCCGTCGTGGACCGTCATGGTGGGGATCAGTTCGTAGCGCGGATGCGGGAACGTGGCCAGAACGTCGTCCCACTCCTGGCGGACCTCGTCGTGGAAGTGGTCCAGGACCAGCTTCTGGCGGGACGCGAGGATCTCGTCGTTGATCACGGTGGTCATGGGTGGGTCACTGCCTTGTGGGTGAAGGTGGGCCTGGTGCCGGGGTTGGTCCAGGCGGCGGTCAGCTCGCTGGAGGGGAAGAACTGCGGGAAGCGGGGGTCGGCCTGGGCGCGGTCGACGAGCGCCTTTTCGATGATGAGCGAGTTGTACTGCTCGGCGGTCGTCTCGATGGTGTTGGCGTTCAGCACGACCTCCTGCTGCCACGCGCGCGCCCAGCGGGCGATGCCGGGCATGCGGGAGTGCTCGGGGGTCAGGCACTCGGCGGCGATGGCGTTCTCGCTGGACGCCCAGATGCCGCTGGAGGTGTTCAGCAGGAGGGTCTGGTTGCCCAGCACGTGGCCGGGGGTCGAGATGACCGCGACACCCGGGCCGAGGAGCAACGAGCCGTCGACGGCGAGAAACGCTTCGGGCCGCACATCCCGATAGGCGTCGGGCTGGTACCAGGGCCGCTGAAGCGGGTGGAGCTCGGACATGGCCAGCAGTTCATGCCGCTGCACGATCACCTTGGCGTTGGGGAACACGGGCTCGACCGGACCGTCGCCGAGGTCCGGCTGGGGTGTGCTGGTGCCGATCCACCGGCGCAGGTCCTGGGTGTGCAGATGGTCGAAGAGGAGGTAGTCGACGTCCTCGGGCGCGATGCCGAGCCCGGCCAGATGCCCGAGGACGGTGCCGTGTTCGGTGACCATCAGGGACCGCACCGGGCCGGGCGTACGGCGGGCCAGCGCGGCGAAGTACGGGGTGTTGCGGCCGAGGTGGACATCGCTTGGCTCGAACAGGAGCACCCGCCGCCGCCCGTCGCTCTCGGTCCAGCGGATGACGAGCATGCGGTTGGTGATGGCGAGGAACGGGGCGATGGCCCGGGAGGCACGGAAGAGGCCGAACCTCGTCGGATAGGGCAGGGTCACCAGATCGCAGGTGGTGACGCTGTCCGGGGTACCGGTCGCCGCGAACTCGGTACGCAGCGCCTTCGCCCGCGTACGGGCCCACCCGAGCTGTGCGCCGTAGCCGCCGGGTATGTCCGCGAGTCCGTCGAGGGTGGTGATCGGGGTGCCGAGCGTGGGCATGTCGAGGACATCGGTGTCCTGCCAGGCGAGTTTCATCGATCGAGTCCTTCTTCCCTGGTCAGCTCGTGAGCCCAGTGCGATCGCGCACCGTGACACTTGCGCCGCAAGTCTGGTGGGCCGGAACGCTAGACTTGCGCCGCAAGTGATGTCAAGGGAAGGTGACGCATGACGGCGCGAGGAACCGGCCGTGGCAGGCGGCTCGGCCTGACCCGCGAAAAGGTGATCGCGGCAGCGGTGACGATGATCGACCGCGATGGCCCCGATGCCTTCTCCCTGCGCAAACTGGCCACGGAGCTCGACATCGAGAACATGTCGCTCTACAACCACGTACCGAACAAGGAGGCCCTTCTCGACGGCGTCGCCGAAGCGTTGCTGGCAGGCATCGTCTTTCCCGAGGAGGAGGGCGGAACATGGCAGAAGCGGATCCGGGCGCACGCCGCCGCCTTCCGCGCCGCCGCCAAGCAGCACCCGAAGGCGTTCCCCCTGGTGCTGACCCGGCCCACGCAGTCGCCCGCCGCCCTGGAGGCCATGCGCTCCACGCTGTCCTGCCTCGACGAACTCCGCCTCGCCCCCGAGGAGATGGTCCACGTCCTGCGCGGCTACACCGCCTTCATGGTCGGCTCGATCATGCGCGAACTGGGGTACGCCATCTATCTGGGCGCCATGGACAGCGACCAGATCCAGCAGCGCACCGAAGCCATCGCGGCATCCGGCGACCCGATTCTGACCGCGACCGCGCCCTATCTGGCTGACAGCGATCACGACGCGGAGTTCCAGTACGGCCTGGAGCTGATGATCTCCGGCCTGGCCGCCAAGGTCGGCGTTCCCTACGAGGCCCCGCCCCTCAACGCCCCGACGGGGGGATCGCGAGATCGGTGAGGGTCATCGTGAGCGGTCCATGAGTGGCGGCCATAGCCGCGCGTATCAGCTTGATGTGATGTGTCACGAGTCGGTATCCGTCTGGCAGTGGGGCGCCCACCTGGGGATGTGTGGCGACGCGGCTCGCTTAGAGTGCCGATCATGTCTCAGTCAAAGATCTTTGAGAACCTTGCTCAGCACCCTCAGACCACCCGGACGCCGTCCCGGCGAACGAAGAAGACCCTGATCGCGGCCGTCGGCATCGGCATGGCCGTCGCGTTGAGCGGATGCAACGAGGACACCGGCAGCGCCACGGACAAGGACACCGGCGCAGCGGAGTCGAAGGCGCCTTCCGCGGGGTCGTCCCCGTCCGCTGCCCCGGCGAGCCCCTCGGGCGATCAGCCGCTGTTCACGGGGTGGCAGACGCAGACCTCGCAGAAGCACCACTTCCGTTACGACGTGCCCGCCAAGGCCGAGAAGTGGAAGGTTCTCGACGAGGAGACGGCCCTCTCCTACACGGACAAGAACGGCCAGCCGATCGTCGTCATGACCGCGGCCGGCAACTATCGTGAGGGCGGCTGTACGTCGAGCCCCAACCCCAAGGCGTTCGGTGAGGCGGGCAAGGGACAGCTCGCCACCGTCGGCACCACGGGTGGCGGCAAGGACGGCACGCTCCAGGAGAACGCCCGCAACTGGGCGGGCAACTGGGGCTTCGCCGCGTACGGCGGTGCGGACCACAAGCCCAAGATCGAGGTCAGCGAGGCCAAGCCGTGGAAGCAGGGGGGCATTGACGGCTACACCGCGACCGCCCAGGTCACCGTCACCAACCGCCCCAGCGCATGCGTTCCGCCGAAGGCCGTCGTGCACAGCATCGCGCAGAAGCTCCCCGACGGGACGATGCACGGCTGGGTGATCTACGCGGACCAAGGAGTTCCGAAGGCGCTGACGGACGCCCAGATGAAGAAGATCATGAGCACCGTCCGGTCCACCGGCAGCTGACAAACGGCAGGCTGCCGGGCAGGGCGAGCCGTCAGGCCACGGAGCCGTACGGGGGTCGCCGGGTGTTCGGGTGCCGGACCCGGAAACGGGTCCGGCCGCGCCCGAGAGGGGTCCGGATGCGTCCAGGCGGTTCATGCGCCGGTCGTCGTCGGTCACCCTCGGCCGGGACGCCCCCGGATCGCGCCGTCCTCAGCGGTCAGTCCAGCTCCGCCTCCAGCCACCGCAGGACATCGGGGGTCACGGGGTCGGCGATGTCCCCGAACTCATCATGCTTCTCGAGGAACTTGGCCACGTACGAGCAGACGGGCACGATCCGCTTCCCGGAGTCGCTAACGTCGGCGAGTGCCCGCTGGACCAACAGCGCGGCCAGGCCCTGCCCGGCGAACGCGTCGCCGACCTCCGTGTGATGGAAGACGCGTTGCTCACCGCGGTCGCGGTACGCGGTCAGACCGGCGCGCTCGCCGTCGACCAGGATTTCGTACCGATGGCGGGCATCCACCCGCTCGACGATCGGACCGGCAGAAGACTGGCTCATGGGGTGCCTTTCGGATGGGGGCCAACGGGGCCAACGGGATCGATGGGGTCAGCGGCGCGGGGCCGCGCGGGGCGACGGTGGCATTCGGCAGGGCGGACGCGGGAAGGCGGTCCCCTGCGCCTCCCTCGACGCTACCGAAGCCCAGGCTCACTCGGTAACGCCGCCAAGGTCCTGGACACCATGGGGACGGAACAGGGTGGTCAGCGGCGGCGGTGGGACACGAGCCCCACCGCCGCGACGGCACCGCGCCGGTCAGGGAGCCGCGGGGCGCCCGATGGGGATGAGCTTCGGGAGGTGCCGCCTCCGTGGCGAGGGACCGGCTGCGGGGGCCTCTTCCGTGGCGGGCGGTGCTTCCGTGCCGATCCCGAGGGGGGTGTGCGGTTACCTACCCCCCACGGGTATATTGACGATCCGCTGGCAGAGAGCGTAGGTGGGAGCGATGACGGTGCGGAAGGTCCGGCTGGCCGGCACCCATGGTGGTGTGGCCCGCTGGCTTCGTGCCGCCGCCGTCGCTCTGCTCACGGTGATCGCCGTCCTGGTACACCACCAGGCGATCACGGTGATGACCTCTACTTCTCCGCATGCTTCACGCGCGATGGCCGCCATGGCCATGCCCATGGACACGACCGAGCACGACGCCCATGAGGGCGCCGCGTCAGCCACCCTCGACGATCCGGCGGCGGGCTCGGCGGCTCCGCGGCCGGTGCTCCAGGCCGATCCGGTCGTGTACGGGGGCGGGAAGATGGCCTGCGGCGGTGTGGGCGTGGAGCACTGTTCCGCCTTCAGCGTCGACACGCTGAAGCTCGCGGCGCCGCCCGCGATGTCGTACACCGAACGCGACACGGCCCCGCACGCAGCCGTTTCCCAGCGTGGTGCCTCCGGCACGGCGGAGCGCGCACCGCCCGACCTGCTCTCCGTCCTTTCTCGTTTGCGCATTTAGGCCGCGCCCCATGGCATCCCTGCCCCCGACGACGGGGCGAGGAGCCATGTCCGCATGTGACCTGAATGGCATATCGAGACAAGGACACCACCTCTGTGAACAGCATCAATCGCCGATCCGTCCTGCTGGCCGGCCTGGGAGTGGCCGGCGCCGGTGCGCTCGCCGCCTGCAACAGCGCCTCCGGCTCCGGCGGCGCCCCCGGTCTGGTCAGTCCCTCCGGCTCCGCGGTCACTCGCGTGGAGAAGAAGCGCTCGTCCACCGGCAAGGTGATGAAGCGAAGCCTGACCGCCACATCTGTCAGGCTCGACCTGGGCGGTGGCATCATGGCCAGGACCTGGGCCTTCGACGGACGGACCCCGGGTAAGGAGATCCGCCTCACGGCCGGGGACACCTTGGCCGCCGAGCTGACCAACCAGCTGCCGGACAAGACCACCACGTCCATCCACTGGCACGGCCTCGCCCTGCGCAACGACATGGACGGCGTGCCCCCGGCCACCCAACGGGCCGTCCGCGCCGGAGCGGCCTTCACCTACCGCTTCATCGCCGACGCACCCGGCACGTACTTCTTCCATCCCCACGTCGGCGTCCAGCTCGACCGCGGTCTGCACGCCCCGCTGATCGTCGAGGACCCGAAGGAACCGTTGTCCTATGACGATGAGTGGGTCGTCGTCCTCGACGACTGGCTCGATGGCGTCACCGGCACCCCGGATGAGGCATTCGCGGAGCTCAAGCAGGGCATGGGCGGGATGGACCACAGCGGTATGAGTGGTATGAGCGGTATGGGCGGCAGCAGCCCCAGCCCCGAAAGTTCGGGCGGCCACGATATGGGCGGCATGGACACGAGCTTCATGCTCATGGGTGCCGACAGCGAGCTCCTCGGTGGCGACGCGGGGGATGTGAAGTACCCGTACCACCTGGTCAACGGCAGGGTCCCGCAGGACCCGGACGTCTACACCGGTAAACCGGGCAAGCGGGTGCGGCTGCGGATCATCAACGCGGGCTCGGACACCGCGTACCGGGTGGCCCTGGGCGGCCACAAGCTGACCATCACCCACACCGACGGCTACCCCGTCGAGCACCGCCGGACCGACGCGCTGCTGATCGGCATGGGGGAGCGTTACGACGTCCTGGTCACCCTCGATGACGGTGTCTTCCCCCTGGTCGCGCTGGCCGAGGGGAAGAAGGCGAGCGGCATGGCGCTGATCCGCACCGGCTCGGGCGGCAAGCCGTCCCCGACCGTCCGCCCCGAGGAGCTGGACGGCATGATCACGAGCGCGTCCGAGCTGCGTGCCGCCGATGAGGTGCGGCTGGCGGCGAAGAGGGCGGACCGGGTCCACCGCATCGAGCTGACCGGCGGTATGGACACGTACAACTGGGCCATCAACGGCGAGAAGTTCGACATGAACAACCCGGATGCGAGTCCGCTGCGTGTCGAGGAAGGCCAGCGGGTGCGGCTGGACTTCGTCAACACCACCGACATGTGGCATCCCATGCATCTCCATGGCCACACCTACCAGCTCGGCAGCACGGGGCCGCGCAAGGACACCACCATCGTGCTGCCCAAGAAGAAGGTCTCCGTCGTCTTCGACGCGGACAACCCCGGCCAATGGCTGCTGCACTGCCACAACGCCTATCACGGCGAGGCGGGGATGATGGCCCTGGTGGCCTACACATCCTGATCGCACGCGCCTTACCCCGGGGACGGTTCCGCGAGAGGGCGGGTCCGTCCCTGGGGTCCATGCGAGGCAGGTGATCGGCGGCGCATCAGCGGCGCATCGGCAGCTCGTCGTTGTGGCCCTGAAGCGCTCCCTTCCCGTGAACACCGTTGCCCACCGAAACGTACTCAGCGCTATAGCAGTTAGCGGCCCACGGCGCGCCAATGAGCGCGCTGTACGGAGAGTCGGTGTACGACCGCGCGGGCCGCCGCGCTCGGACGTTCGGGAAGGTGAAAATGGGAACTCTGGCTCGGTTGGTCCGTGGCGGTGGTGTCCGAGCGCCTGCAGGGCGAAGGCCGTACGGTCGCGATGGTGGGCGACGGTGTCAACGACGCGGCCGCCCTCGCCACCGCAGACCTGGCCCTGGCCATGGGAACGGGCGCGGGCGCGGCGATCGAAGCGGCGACCTCGCCCTCGTCCGCGGTGACCTCCGGGTCGCCGCGGACGCGAGCCGGTTCTCCCGGAAAACCCTGGGCGTGCACAACCGGATGATCGCGGGCGCCGCGATGGCGTTCTCGCCGGTCTTCGCGGAGATCGTGCGTCAGCTCCAGGGGGGCACGAGACCCATCACGCCAGGAGGGCTCGCCAGCGGTCGGCCGACTCCATCGTGTCCAGGGTGACCCGCTCCAGGAACGCACCCGCCCTGGCCAGCCGCTGCCCCTCGGGCCTGTCGGGCCCAAGCGTCTCCGCCCCAGCCGTCGCGGCCCGCGCCGCCTCGAGCGTCTGCCGCGCGCTGATCATGACCGAGTGGTACCAGGCCCCGTCGTCGACCACGTAGATGTCGCGACGCCGCCGCGGATCGCGCTCGCGCCGGGCATAACCCGCCTGGACCAAGAAGTTCACGGCCACGGAGACGGAGGCCGGGCTGACCTTCAGCCTGCGGGTCAGCTCGGCCGCGGTGCGCCTGCCGTCCTCGGACAGCAACAGGTCGACGTGTACGCGCGCCGTCATCCTCGGCATTCCCGACCTGACCGCCAGTTCGATGATCTCCTCCTCCGCCGCGCCGCCCGGCGGCCCGGCCGCGCGCGGGGGTGCCGGCGTGTCACGCCGTGCCCGCTGGACCGTCGCCTGGTGCGCCTGCTGGGGCCGGTAGCCGCCGGGGCCGCCGTTGCGTGAGACCTCCCGGCTGATCGTCGAGGTCGGCCTCTCGAGCCGCCTGGCGATCTCGGCGTAGGAGAGTCCGTCGGCGAGTCCGGTCGCGATGCGCTGGCGGTCCTGCTGGGTCAACCGTCCTCCTGGCATGCCGCCAGTATTGCTTTCGTCGCCATTCATCGCAACGCGGCATTGCATTCGAGCCCAGCGTCATTGCATCAATTTGCCGTCATCTACCTGTGGAAACGCCTTTTGGTCGATTGACGCATTTCTGAACGCAACGTAGCTTTCGTGTCGCGCCAAACACGTACTATCGCGAAATGAGGAATGGCCATGGGTGAATCCGTCCACACCGTCACGACGCTGCCGACGACGCGTCGGCCCGGCTGCCCCTTCGACCCGCCGGCAGAGCTGATCGACGCCCGTCGGCACGGTCCCATCAGCCGCTTCACCCACCCCGGCGGAAAACCCGGCTGGCTGATCACCGGGTACGACCTGGTCAGGTCGGTCCTGGCCGACTCGCGGTTCAGCTCGCGCAAGGAGCTGATGAACGTGGTCGATTTCGAGATTCCTCCGGCGCCGCCCGGTGAGTTCCTGCTCATGGACGAGCCGCAGCACAGCCGCTACCGAAAACCGCTGGTGGGCAAGTTCACCGTGCGGCGGATGCGACTGCTCACCGAGCGCGTCGAGCAGATCACCGCCGACTGCCTGGATGCCATGGAGAAGGCCGGGCCGCCGGCGGATCTGGTGACCTCGTTCGCCAAGCCCATTCCCGCCATCATCATCTGTGAGCTGCTGGGGGTGCCGTACGAGGACCATGGCTCCTTCCAGGAGCAGATCGACAAGTTCATGAACGGGGAGACGAGCGACGAGGAGCTGATGGCGGCCTACACCGCGACCCAGGACTACCTCGCGCAGCTCGTGGCCGCCAAGCGCGCGAATCCCACCGACGACGTGCTCAGCGAACTCACCGACAGCGATCTGACCGATGAGGAGCTGAAGGGGATCGGCCTCATTCTGCTGGCGGCCGGGCTCGACACCACCGCGAACATGCTGTCCCTCGGCACCTTCGCGCTGCTGCGGAACCCGACGCAACTGGCCGCCCTGCGCGCCGATCCCGCGCTCACCGACGGGGCCGTGGAGGAGCTGCTGCGGTATCTGAGCGTCGCCAAGTCGTTCATGAGGACGGCGCTGGAGGACGTCGAGCTGGGTGGCCAGACCATCGAGGCCGGCACGACGGTCGTCCTGTCGTACCACACCGCCAACCACGACCCCGAGCGCTTCGCCGATCCCCACACGCTCGACATCCGCAGGCAGAGCGTCGGGCACCTGGCCTTCGGCCACGGCATCCACCAGTGCCTGGGCCAGCAATTGGCCCGCGTCGAGCTGCGGGTCGCGCTCCCCGCGCTGATTGAGCGCTTCCCCACGCTGCGTCTGGCCGTACCGGCTGAGGAGGTCGGCCTGCGCCCGGAGACCGCGGACATCTACGGGGTCAAGAGCCTCCCGGTCACCTGGGACGAGGAGGGGGCATGAGCACGATGTTCCTGCGCGTCGACCGTGAGCGCTGCATCGGCGCCGGGATGTGTGCTCTGACCGCCCCCGAGGTCTTCGACCAGGATCCCGACGACGGCCGCGTGCTCCTGCTGCACGCCGAGCCGCCCACCGCCCATCGCGCGGCCGCACAGACGGCCGCCGGTGTCTGCCCCTCCGGGGCGATCACCCTCCACGAGGCGGAATCCAGCGGCTCCTGACGCCTGGGCGACCGCACCGGGAGGAGAATTCGGCGCCGCGCGTCGGTGGGGCTCTCGCGCGTACGGCACGCCCCGGCGGCTGTCCGGTCTGTCAGGCGCCGACGGCTTCCAGCAGGAGATGGAGGTCGTGGGCGGCTTCGGCGGTGGACAGGGCAGCGGTGGCGAGGACCGTGGCTGTCGCGGCGGCGAGGAGGGGGTGGCGGCCGAAGGGGGGAGCGAGGAGGGCGGCGACGCGGCGGGGCACGGGCCCGGCGGCGGCGAGTGGGGTGCGGCGGCCGAGGATGGCCAGGGCGGCACCCGGGGTGCGGGCCGGGACGCGGTGGGCGGCGAGGGCCGCCTTGCCGACGGTGCGGGCGACCCGCTCGCGGTCGCCGGTGGCTCTGGCCGCGTTCTCGTCGGCCCACCGTTCGATGGTGTATGTCACGGCCGTGGCGAGGGGGCGTAGCAGGGGGTTGGCGGCGGCGCCGAGCTGGGTCAGGGCGACGAAGGCGTAATGATGCGCCGTCAGGTGGGCGCGTTCGTGGGCGAGCAGGATGCGGCGCTCGGTCTCGTCCAGGGTGTGCAGCATGCCGGTGGAGACGACGACGCGGCCGGGCAGGCCGGGGATCGCGAAGGCGTTGGGGGCCTCGTCATCGATGACGACCAGGCCGTCTTCGGCGGGCATGCAGGCCGCTTCCAGGGCGGCGGTGGCCAGGGTGTGGGCGCGCCGCCAGAGCATGCGGGCGGCCATGAGGACGGCGGCCCCGAGCAGCAGGCCGGCGATCAGGGCGACGGACAGTTCGTCGGGGTCGTCGCGCTGCGCGGCGTGGGCCGACCAGTGGCCGAGGCCGGCCAGCTGAGGGAAGCGGATCAGCCCGGTGATGGCCAGCAGACCCAGTGAGATGGTGGTCGCCGTGCCCAGCACGAGGGCCGAGGCGGTGAGCAGCCAGGTCGCCAGGCGGGGTTCGCATCGCTCCGCCAGGGGGCGTGCTCCGAGGGGGGCGAGCAGCGAGAGCAGCAGGGGGATGTAGACGGCGATGCGCATCTCGGCGGCCTCTTCCTACTGGTCGGGGTCGAGTCCTACTGGTCGGGGTCGAGCAGTTGGCGCAGCAGGTCCGCGTCGTCGGTGGACAGCTCGTCGGCGAAGCGGGCGAGGACGTCCTGGCGGTCGGCCCGCTCCTCGAGGACAGAGCGCATGCGGCGGGCGGCGAAGCCGGGGTCGTCGGTCACGGGGGCGTAGGCGTGGGCCCGGCCGCGCGGCGTGCGGGTGAGCAGTTGCTTGGTGTGCATGCGGGTGAGGATCGTCAACACGCTGTTGTAGGCCAGCCCGCTGCCGAGACGTTCGGTGACCTCGCGGGGGGTCAGCGCGCCGTCGGCCCGCTGGAGCAGTTCGAGGATCTCGGCCTCGCGTGCACCGTTGGGCCGCTTCGGGCCGTGTCCTGGCGTGCGGATGCCCATGGATTTGGCGTCCCTTCCCTCATCTCCTACACTCGTGTAGGACTCCTACACCGGTGTAATAGTCGCTGTCTCCCAAGTGTGCCATGCGCTCGTACCCGCCAGAGCTCTGGCCTGGGCGGCGCACGGCCGGAAAGGACCCGCGGTGCCTTTGGCCCTCGATCCGCTGGATGCCGCCGAACCGCTGACAGCGTTCGGCGCGGTGGGTGTCTTCCTGGTGCTGTTCGCCGAGACCGGGCCGCTGACCGGCTTCGCCCTGACCGGCTTCGCCCTGATCGGCCGCCGCGCCGGGCGGGCCTTGCTGGTCCGTACCCGTGGTCGGTCGGCCCCGGAAGCGCTCAGGTCCCGCCGGGCCCGCACCGCCGCGGAGCCGACCGTGGGGAGCGCCACGTGAAGATAACCTTCCTGATCCACAACGTGTACGCGATCGGCGGCACGATCCGCACCACGCTCAATCTCGCCGCCGCGCTCGCCGACCGGCACGAGGTGACGATCGTATCGATGCTCCGCCACCGCGCCCACCCGCGGTTCGTCATCGATCCACGGGTGACGGTGGTACCCCTGGTCGACCTACGGGAGAACAGCGCGGACGAGGGCGACCCGCTGCTGCACCGGCCGGCCGAGGTCTTCCCCACCGCCGAGAAGCGGTACAAGCAGTACAGCCGCCTCACCGACCAGCGGGCGCGGGAGTACCTGCCCGACTGCGACGCGGACGTGATCATCGGCACCCGGCCGGGCATCAACGTGTACCTGGCCCGCTTCGCCCCGCCCCGGGCGCTGCGCATCGCCCAGGAACACCTCACCCACGACACGCACACCAAGAAGTTGCGCGCCCAGCTCGCCCGGGACTACCGCGACCTGGACGCCGTGGTCACCACGACCGACGCCGACGCGGCCGTCTACCGGGCGAAGATGCGGCTGCCGGGGGTGCGGATCCTGGCCATCCCCAACGGCGTGCCCGACCCTGGCCTGCCGCCCACCGGCGGCGGCGCCCCCGTCATCGCAGCGGCCGGACGCCTGGTGCGCGCCAAGCGCTTCGACCTGCTCATCGAGGCATTCACCGAGGTCGCCGCCAAGCACCCCGACTGGTCGCTGCGCGTTTATGGCGCGGGCACCGACAAGGAACGGCTCCAGCGGCTGATCGAGGAGCAGGGCCTGAGCGGCCGGGCGGCGCTGATGGGCGCGGTGTCCCCGATCGAGGCCGAGTTCGCGAAGGCGTCGATCGTCGCCTCCGCCTCCGACGCGGAGTCCTTCGGCATGACGCTGGTCGAGGCGATGCGCTGTGGCATACCGGTGGTCGCCACCGACTGTCCGCTCGGCCCCGCCGAGATCATCAACGACGGCGTCGACGGCCGCCTGGTCCCCATGGGCGACCGGCAGGCGCTGGCCGCCGCGCTGAGCGACCTGATCACCGACGAGCCCGGCCGCCACCGCATGGGCGAGGCCGCCCGCGCCGCGGCCCGCCGCTTCGACCCGGCCCATGTGGCCCACGCCTACGAGGAACTGTTCGGCGACCTCGCCGCCACCCGTTCCGCCCGCGCCTGGCAGCGCCGCAAGGCCCGCTGGCGCAATCGTGCGGGCCGGGCCCTGCGCCGTCTGCGCCGCTGACCCCCGTCTCGCTGACCGCGGCCGCACCGCGCCCTTTTCCCAGCGGGCACGGCCCCTCTATCCACCACAGAAACGGATCCAGATGAGTGCCATCAGCATCGGCCAGGCGGCCATCCTCGGCATCGTCGAAGGCATCACGGAGTTCCTCCCCGTCTCCTCCACCGGCCACCTGAAGATCACCGAAGGGCTGATGGGCATCCCGGTCGACGACACCTCCGTGGTCGGCTTCACCGCCGTCATCCAGGTCGGCGCGATCGCCGCGGTGCTGGTGTACTTCTTCAAGGACATCGTGCGGATCGTCTCCGCCTGGGGCCGCGGACTCGCCCACCGCGAACAGCGGTACCACCACGACTACAAGTTCGCCTGGTGGGTCATCTACGCCACCATCCCGATCGTGATCGTGGGCCTGGCCGCGAAACCGCTCATCGAGGGATCGCTCGCATCCCTGTGGGTGGTCGCCGGCTCCCTCGTCGTCGGGTCCGGCGTGATGTGGGTGGCCGACCAGATGGGCCGCCACAAGCGCGGCGAGGACGACACGGGCTTCAAGGACGCCATGCTGGTCGGCTGCTCGCAGATCCTCGCGCTGCTCTTCCCCGGCTTCTCACGCTCCGGCGCCACCATGTCCACCGCGCTCATCCTCGACCTGGACCGGGTGGCCGCCACCCGCCTGTCCTTCTTCCTCGGCATCCCGGCGCTGACCGGCGCGGGCCTGTACGAGCTGAAGGACGCCGTCGGCGCCGGGGTCGGCGCCGCCCCCCTCGTGGTGGGCACCGCTGTCTCGTTCGTGGTCGCCTACGCCTCGATCGCCTGGCTGCTGAAGTTCGTCGCCAAGCACTCCTTCAACGCCTTCGTCGTCTACCGCGTCGCTATCGGCCTGCTGCTGTTCGGCCTGCTGGGTACCGGGGTGCTCACCGCATGATCGCTGTGCGTACGGTCATCCGCCCGCCACGCCGGGTACCGTGGCCGGCGCTGGTCGCCCTCGCCTACGCGGCGGCCCAACTCGCCCTGGTGGTACCGCATCTGGGGCTGGGCTGGGACGAAACGGTGTACCTCTCCCAGGTCGACCCGCACCGGCCGGCGGCGTACTTCAGCGCCCCTCGCTCGCGTGGCATCAGCCTTCTGGCCGCCCCCGTGCTCGCCGTCACCGACTCCACCACCGTGCTCCGGGGCGTCCTGGCGCTGCTGTCCGCCGCCGCCCTGTACGCGGCGTACCGCGTCTGGCAGCCGCTGCTCGGCCCCGGGCGGACCGCCCTGGCCGCGCTGCTGTTCGCCGGTCTGTGGACCACCGTGCTCTACGGGCCGCAGGCCATGCCCAACCTGTGGGTGGCGCTGTCCGCGGTGGCGGCCGTCGGCTGGTTCCTGCGCGCCGCACACCCCGCTGCGGGGCGGCGGACCCTGCTCGGCCTGGGCGCCATGGTGGCGGCCGCCACCTGCTTCCGCTTCTCCGACGGCATCTGGCTCGCCCTGCCCCTGCTCGCGGCGTGCGCGATCGTCCCGGCTTGGCGGCGCCCGGCGCCCGCGCTCGCCGTGGTCGGCGGGTTCGCCGTGGGCGGCGCCGAGTGGGTCGCGGAGGCGTACGCGCGCTGGGGCGGGGTCGGCGCCCGGCTGCACCTCTCCAGCACCACCGAGGGCGGCATGGGCGTGCGCTGGGCGGGCGGCATGGCATGGCGCAGCCTCAATGGCCCCCTGCTCTGTCGCCCCTGCCACGTCCCGCTCACCCATCCCGAGCTCACCCTGTGGTGGCTGGCCCTGCCCGTCCTCACCCTCACCGCCTGCGCCCTGGCCTGGCGCGCCCGGCGCGACGCGGTCGTCTTGCTCCCCATCGCCTGCGCCGCCACGCTGAGCATCCCCTACCTGCTGCTCATCGACTACTCCGCGCCGCGCTTCCTGCTGCCCGTCTACGCCCTGCTCTCCCTTCCGCTCGCCGCCCTGGCCGCACACTCGGCGCAGGCCATCCGCCCGCCCCGGGCCCGCGCCCTGGCCGCCGGGCTGGCGGCCGCGCTGCTCGCCCTGCACCTGTCCGCGCAGTACGAGGTCCTCGACCACAACACGGCCGACGCCCGCGCCACCGCCGACCGCTACCGCACCGCCGCCCACGACCTGCGCCGCCTCGGGCTCACCCCGCCCTGCCTCGTCAGCGGCAAACACGCCCCGCCCATCGGCTACGACGCCGGCTGCGCCTCGGCCAACGTCGGCGGCAACAACCGCGACTCCACCGCACACGCCCTGCTGCACCGCGCCGCCCGCGAACCCGCCGTCGTCCTCGCCAGGACCCGCTCCGGCCCTCCCCACTACGCCCGCACCTGGACCCCCCACCGCCTGCCGGGCACCGGACTCACCGCCTATGTCCACAGCCGAAGGGCAGCCCATCGCCAGCCGAAGGGCAGCCCATCGCCCTGAACGCCTCCGGGCGCGGTCCACAGGACGCCGCTCGCTTCCAGGCCCTGTTCACCGCGGCCCGGTCCGCGGGCTCTTCCTCCAACTCGGCCCGAGACCGAGACGTGACGGGAAAGGGACCCCGATGGCCGCGCCCATGACGTTGCACAGAGTGCTGCTATGGATACCGTGAGTATGTGATCGCATTGCGGGTCCGTCCCGCGTTCACCGGGTGTCCCGGCCGTGCTGCCCTGCTGCTCGGCCTTGTTGTGCTGATGGCGGTCCATCTCGCGGGCGCGGTGCACGGTGCCGCCTTCGAGGGGCCGCATGTCCGCCTCGCCGCCGTCGAGACCTCCCACACCGCGCGACACACCGCGCCCGCCGGCGGGCATCAGCACGAGCACGAGGCACACGGGCACATCGATCATGCCGTCGACCGGCCCCGGGGGTCCACGCACCCTGACGATCTGGGCACCGGCCCCGCCGATGACGGGCTGGAGCTGTTCCCCACCCTGTTGGCGAGGCCCGCGGCGTACCCGGCGAGCCGCTCCGCGGGGGCCGCCGCCCCACATGGGCGGTCCACTCTCGCGCTCCACTGCGTCTGGCGGGTGTAGGCGCTGCCCGCACGTCCTGACCGGGCCGCGCCTTCGATACGTCTCACAGGCGGCGGTCCGTGGTGAGGCGTGCCCGCATGCCCCTCGACCCGACTGCGCCGTGCCCCGCCCCGACGCGGGGCGCGTAGGAGCTGTACGACCATGGATCTCCCCCTGCTCGAACTCTTCTTCCCCGGGGTGCACACCACCGCCCCGGCGATCGCCGGACGCCCGGCCCAGCTCGTGGGCAACACCCCGGTGCTGTGGATCGACGAGCCGTTCGCCCCGCCCGGGCGCGGCTTCTTCGCCAAGCTGGAGGGCGCCAACCCCGGCGGCATCAAGGACCGGCCCGGTCTGTACATGGTGCGCGAGGCCCGGCGCCGTGGCGAGCTCGCGCCCGGTGCCCCCGTCGTCGAATCCTCCAGCGGCACCCTCGGCCTCGGCCTGGCGCTGGCCGGGCTGACCTACGGTCACCCGGTCACCGTCGTCTCGGACCCCGGTATGGAACCGCCCGTGGTGCGGCTGCTCACCTCCCTCGGCGCCCGGGTCGAACAGGTGGCCGCCCCGCACCCCGAAGGCGGCTGGCAGCAGGCCCGCCGAGAGAAGGTCGGCGAACTGCTGGACCGGGCCCCGGGCGCCTACTGCCCGGACCAGTACCACAACCCCGACAACGTCGCCGCCTACCGCCCGCTGGCCACCGAGCTGATCGCCCAACTGGACCGTATCGACGTCCTGGTGGCCGCCGTGGGTACCGGCGGACACTCCGCCGGTACCGCCGCCGTGCTGCGCGAGTTCTTCCCCGGCCTGACGGTGATCGGGGTGGACGCGGTCGGGTCGACCATCTTCGGCCAGCCCGCGGGGGCGCGGCTGATGCGGGGGCTCGGCTCCAGCATCTACCCGACCAACGTCGACTACACGGCCTTCGCCGAGGTCCACTGGGTGGGCCCGGCCGAAGCGGTGTGGGCCTGCCGCCGACTGGCCCGCCGTCACCGCGTCTCCGGAGGCTGGAGCGTGGGCGCGGTGGCACTGGTCGCGGGCTGGGCGGCGCGCATGGTGCCCGCCGGTGCCCGGATCGTGGCCATCTTCCCCGACGGACCGCACCGCTATCTGGAGACCGTGTACAACGACGCCTGGTGCCGCGAGCACGACCTGCTGGACCACGCGCCGCCCACCGAACCGGACGAGATCACCGAGCCGGATGAGCGTGTGGTCACCCGCTGGACCCGCTGCACCCGGGTCCGGGACCCGCTCGGCCGGGACCGTGCTCCCCTCGACGACCGGGCCGGGGCGGGTGCGCGATGAAGGGGCTGCGGGTCCAGGTGGCCTCGGCACCCTGGCCGACGCTTACGGCTGCAAACCGATGATCCTGGCCGGATGCGCCCTGCGCACGGTGGCGTTCGCCCTGCTCGGACTGGTCGACACGCTGCCCGCGCTGATCGTGGCCTCCGCCGCCACCGGCCTGGCCGGAGCCCTGTTCAACCCGGCGGTGCGCGCCTATCTGGCCGCCGAGGCGGGCGAGGAACGGCGGGTCGAGGCGTTCGCTGCCTTCAATGTCTTCTACCAGGCGGGCATCCTGGTCGGCCCCTTGGCCGGGCTGGCCCTGCTGAGCTGGGACTTCCGCGCGGTGTGCGCGGCGTCCGCGGCCATCTTCGGCCTCCTCGCCCTGCTTCAGGCCCGTGCCCTGCCCGCCCGTCCACTGGCCGGTCGCGGTACGGAACCGGCGTGGCGGGCGGTGGCCGACGACTGGCGCGCCATCGCGGCCAACCGGCCCTTCCTGCTGTTCGCCGCCGCGATGACCGGCTCGTATGTGCTGGCCTTCCAGGTCTACCTCGCCCTCCCGCTCAGAGCCCGGGAACTCTTCGGCACCCATACGGGGTCGGTCACCGGCGCGGTCTTCGCCGTCTCGGCCCTCGCGGCGCTCTCCGGGCAACTGAAGCTCACCGCCTGGGCCCAGCGGAACCTTCCCGGACCACGAGCCATTGTCTATGGACTGGCCCTGATGGGATCCGCCTTCGTACCGCCGCTGTTCGTACCCGACGGCGGCAGGACCGGACTGGTCGCGGGGGTCGCCGGCCTCACCGTGTGCGCGGCACTGCTGGCCTGGGGCGGGGCGCTGCTCTACCCGTTCGAGATGGACACCATCGTCCGCCTCGCGGGCGACCGGCTGGTCGCCACCTACTACGGCGCCTACAACACGGCCTCCGGTATCGCCATCTCGCTGGGCAACCTCGCCGTCGGCGCCCTCTTCGACACCGGTGTGCCATGGCTGCCGTGGGCGGCCATGGCAGCCACCGGTCTGGGGTGCGCGGCCGCGGTGGCGGGCCTGCACCGCTCCGGTCGCCTCGCCCCGGGCCCGGCCCCCGTGCCGGTACCGGGCTGACGGCGCCGGGCCGGACGGTGGGCTCGCGCGATCCGGACCCACCGCCCGGCCCGGGCGGCGACTCACGGACCTCAGCGGGCCGGTGTCCGTGGTCCCCTGTCCGGCCCCCCGCAGCCTTCCTCCCCGACACCGCGCACCTCGCCGCCCCGGGAGGCTGACGGCCCTACGCGTGGTCCCGGGCGCTCCGCCAGGCCGCGTCGCGCAGCAGGCGCAGGCCGTTGAGGCCGACGACGACGGTGGAGCCCTCGTGACCGGCGACACCAAGCGGAAGCGGCAGGGTGCCCACCAGGTCCCAGATGACCAAGCCGGTGATGAACACCCCGGCGATCACCAGGTTCTGCACGACCAGGCGGCGGGCGCGACGGGAGAGGGAGATGGCGGTGGGGATGGTGGCCAACTCGTCCCGGACGACGACGGCGTCGGCGGTCTCCAGGGCGAGGTCGGAGCCCGCTCGTCCCATGGCGACGGCCGTATGGGCGGCGGCCAGGGCGGGCGCGTCATTCACGCCGTCGCCGACGACCAGCACCTTGCGGCCCGCGCCCTCCAGCTCCTTGACCGCCGTGACCTTGTCCTGGGGCAGCAGTCCGGCGCGGACATCGGTGATGCCGACCTCGGCCGCCAGAAGGCGGGCGGCGCGCGGGTTGTCCCCGGTGAGCAGCACCGGGGCGGTGCCCGCCAGCGTGGTGAGCGCGGCGACGGTGGTGGTGGCGTCCTCGCGCAGGCGGTCGGCGATGCCGAGCACCCCGACCGCCGAGCCGTCGACCTCCACCAGGACCGCGGTGCGGCCGGCCTCTTCCAGCCGCGTCGCCAACGCGGTGGCGGGGTGGTCGGGGCGCGGTTCCCGCAGGCGGCCGGGGCTGCCCACCGCGACGGTGCGTCCGTCGACCGTCGCGGTCACGCCCGTCCCCGGGGTCGAGGCGAAGTCCCAGGCCGCCGGAAGCTCCAGACCACGCTTCCGGGCGGCATCGGCGACGGCCCGGGCCAGCGGGTGCTCGCTGGGGTGCTCGGCCGCCGCCGCCAGGGCCAGCAGGGCCTCCTCGGTCAGGCCCGAGTGGCTGAGCGGGCACACGTCGGTGACTCGAGGGGTCCCCTCGGTCAGAGTGCCCGTCTTGTCGAGGGCCACGGCGTCGACCTGGCCGAGCCGCTCCATGACCACGGCGGACTTGATGAGCACACCGTGGCGCCCGGCGTTGGCGATGGCGGACAGCAGGGGTGGCATGGTAGCCAGCACCACGGCGCACGGAGAGGCGACGATCATGAAGGTCATCGCCCGCAGCAGGGTCGGCTGCAGCGCCGCGCCGAGGAGCAGCGGCACCGCGAACAGTGCCAGGGTGGCGGCCACCATGCCCAGCGAATAGCGCTGTTCCACCTTCTCGATGAACAGCTGGGTGGGGGCCTTCGTCTCCGAGGCTTCCTCCACCATCCGCACGATCCGGGCGATCACCGAGTCCGACGGGTCGCGCTCGACCCGTACGGTCAGCGCGCCGGTGCCGTTGAGCGTGCCGGCGAACACTTCGTCACCGGCCGCCTTGGCCACCGGCAGCGGTTCCCCGGTGATCGTGGCCTGGTCGACCTCGCTCGCGCCCCCCTGTACCCGGCCGTCCGCGCCGACCCGCTCCCCGGGACGTACGAGGACCACATCGCCCACCGCCAGCCGCTCGGTGGGCACGGTCTCCTCGGCCCCGTCCTCGCACAGCCGGGTGGCGGTGGCCGGGGCGAGGTCGAGCAGACCGCGCACCGAGTCCGCGGTCCGCGCGGTGGCGATGGCCTCCAGCGCCCCTGAGGTGGCGAAGATGACGATCAGCAGCGCCCCGTCCAGCACCTGCCCGAGCGCGGCCGCGCCGAGCGCGGCGACCACCATCAGCAGGTCGACGTCCAGGGTCCTGACCTTGAGGGCCTGCAATCCGGCCCATCCCGGCTCCCAGCCGCCGGTGATGTAGGTGAGGGCGTAGAGGGGCCCCCACGCCCATGCCGGTGCGCCGAGCAGCTGGAGCGGCAGCGCGATCAGGAACAGCACCAGAGCGGCCGCCGCCCAGCGGGCCTCGGGCAGGGCGAAGATCCGCGTCCGGCGCCTGGGCGCCACCGGATCACGGACCGCCCCGGGCGGCGTAACCGTGCGGGTGAGGGTCGATGACATGGCAGTCGGCGTCCTTCGGGGGAGGCGGCAATGGGCTCGGCTCCTCCACAGTACAGGACTAGATGAACAGATCTTCATGTGTTCCTGAACGGGCCGGTAGGCTGGACACATGGGTCATGGAGCCGCACCCGCCGCTGACAACGCCGTGCCGCGCGCCCGCCTGGACGCCGGCAGCGCCCCGAGAGTCGCCGCCACACTGCAGGCGCTGGCGACGCCATCCCGCCTGCTGATCCTGGCCCGGCTGCGGGAGGGGCCCTTGCCGGCCACCGAACTGGCCGCCGCGGTCGGGATGGAGCAGTCCGCGTGCTCCCACCAGCTGAGGCTGCTACGCAACCTCGGCCTGGTCGTGGGCACCCGCGATGGCCGCTCGGTGGTGTACTCGCTGTACGACAACCATGTCGCCGAACTGCTGGACCAGGCCCTCTACCACGTTGAACACCTGCGGCTGGGGCTGAGCGACGCGTCGGCCGAGTCGGCCGGGGACGTGGACGAGATATCCGCACCGCTCTGAGAGCTGCCCGCGGCGCTCGCGGCGCCGTACCCGCGCGCTGCGGCGCTACGGCTACGACGGGGGTTGTCGGTGGCCTCTGCCACACTCCGTGGATGAGCGCCGATTCACTCGAACTTCACCAGGCCACCTGCCCCGACGATGTCGATCCCCGGCTCCGGCAGGCCCTGCTCAACTGTTGGGTCGACGTCACCAACGCCGGCGGGGCGGCCGGTTTTCCCTTTCCGCCCATCGACGCCCAGCAGGCGGCCCCCGCCCTTGACGCCATCATCGCCAACCTGGCCCCGGACACCTGCCGCCTGATCCTGGCCATGGAGGACGGGGAGTTGGCGGGCTGGCTGAACATGCGCCGTGACACCTTCGCCCTCATCGCGCACTGGGGAACGCTGCACCACGTCCAGACCCACCCCCGCGTCCGCGCACGCGGTATCGGCATCGCGCTGATGGAACGGGCCCGCCAGGTCGCCCGGGACGAGATGCGCCTGGAACACCTGCACCTGGCCGCACGTGGCGGAGTGGGGCTGGAAAGGTTCTACGGACGGCTCGGCTGGAAGGAGATCGGCCGCTGGCCCGACGCCCTCCGCCTCGCCCCCGGGGACGACCGTGACGAGATCCTCATGGTCCTCCAGCCCCTGTGAACCCCGGCCCGCCTTCATCGACAAGCCCTGGCGGACCGGCCTGTGCGATGACCTCCGAGGCCATGGGAAACGCGCTGTCGGTCACGAGGCCGCGCCGGTCAGGGCGAGGAATTCGCTGCGCGAGCGGGCGTCGGAACGCAGCAGCCCGAGCAGGGTGGAGGTCATGGTGCTCGATCCGGTGGCCTGGACGCCGCGCAGGGTCATACAGGAGTGCTCGGCCTCGATCACCACACCGACGCCCTTGGGCTCCAGATGGGTCTGAAGCCAGTCGGCGACCTGCTTGGTCAGGCGTTCCTGGACCTGCGGTCGGCAGGCGAAGTGCTCGACGACACGGGCCAGCTTCGACAGGCCCAGGATGCGGCCGCCGGGCAGATAGCCGACGTGCGCGGTGCCGACGAACGGCAGCAGATGGTGTTCGCACACCGACCGGACGGG
Organism: Streptomyces yongxingensis; assembly: GCF_055597465.1. NCBI lineage: Bacteria > Bacillati > Actinomycetota > Actinomycetes > Kitasatosporales > Streptomycetaceae > Streptomyces > Streptomyces yongxingensis. The sequence goes on along the minus strand of NZ_CM145717.1, from coordinate 714,732 downwards.
GATGCGGCGGGCCAGGACGAGTTCGTCGTAGCCCTCGTCGTTGGGGAAGGTGGTCAGGTCGAAGGGGCGCGGGCTGAACAGTTCCGCGTACGCGCGGGCCATCCGGCCCGGTGTGCCGCGCAGACTCTCCGATGAGGTGGAGATGCCCAGGGCGTTGAGGAACTGGCCGGCCGCGGCTTCCGCGGCGGCCAGGTCGATGTCGCCGGACTCGTGGACCACCCGGAGGGCGGGGCCCGCGGGTGCCGGCTCCTCCTGGGCGTGCGGGCGTATCCGGGCGGTGGCGTGGGGCACGAGTTCGGTCATGTCAGCTGCCACCGATGTCCAGAGCCGTGAGCAGGACGAGGACGTTGTCCATGGGAACTCCCGAGATGAGCATGTCGAAGGCAGCCGGACGCCCCTGGCTCCCAAACGAGTTTCGCCAATGAATCTTGGTCTTATTGAGGTGGCGCGTCAAGCCGCGCAGTGCAGGGAGCCCTAAGAGTGCTTGTGCCTATGTGAGTGGGAGTTATCGTGCTCTGGTGGCTTCTGACTCGACTCCGCCTGTCGACGCGGTCAATACCGCCATCGACTCCGTCAGCGTCCTGAGCGAGGACTCGCGGCGGCGCATGTTCGTCTTCATCCGGCGTGCCGGCCGTGCCGTCACCCGTGACGAGGCCGCCGCGAGCGTCGGCATCTCCCGCAAGCTGGCCGCCTTCCACCTCGACAAGCTCGTCGATGCCGGCCTGCTGCACGCCCGCTATGAAACGCCCGGCGGGATGCGGAAGGTCGGCAGACGGCCGAAGGTGTACGAACCCACCGACGCACAGATCACGGTCAGCATCCCCGAGCGGCGCCATGAACTCTTGGCGGACCTTCTCCTGGACGCCGTCCTCACCGAGGGGGCCGGCGAAAACGCCGCGCAGGCGGCGGTGCGGGCCGCCGAGCAGCGCGGCCGGTGGATGGGCGAGACCGCGCGGGACGAGACCCGTCCGGGCCGCCTGGGCCCCGAGCGCGGGCTGACCGTCTGTGAGCGCCTACTGGATGAGTACGGCTACGAACCCGTCCGGGAAGCCCCCACCGAGCTCCGGCTGCGCAACTGCCCGTTCCACCCGCTGACGGCGAAGGCCCCCGACCTGGTGTGCGGCATGAACCATGCCTTCCTCGCCGGTTACCTCAATGGCCTCGAGGTCAACGGGGTCCGGGCCGTGCTGGCTCCCGAGCCCGGGGAATGCTGTGTGCGGCTGGGCCCCAGCGACACCGATCGTGATGACCGGATGGCCCGCGATCGCTGATTCGCGCCGCTCTGCCGGTCGCCGCACCGTCGCCGAAGGGCGGCCCACTGGCCCGTCGATGGACAGCGGGGCCGGGCGGCATCCGCGCTGAGCCTTGTCAGGGCACCTCCGGCCCGCGGTACTCGCTCATCGCGTCGATGAGCCAGCGCGCCAGATAGTCGGCGAACGAGGACCGCGGGAGGAGGCGGTACGTCGGCGCGTCGTCGAGCTGCCAGAGCAGCACCGGGACGGGGCCCACCGTGGTCGACACCGCCCGGCCGGGGCCGAAGGCCCGGGGGTGCAGGTCCAGCCGGCAGCCCTTTTCCAGTACCTGGCGGGCGGCCGGGCCGCTCAGCTCCAGCGTGGTGCGGTTCGCCGAGACGTCCACGACCGAGCCCGGGTCTCCCGCGAGCGCCTGCCGCAACTCGGCGGTGTCGACGGGCGCTTCGGACAGCACGAGCCACTCGTCGGGGCCGAGCCAGGCGACCGTGTGGCGGGCGGACGCGGTGGTGTGGCCGCACTCTCGCGGGAGTGGCGCCCCCAGGGTCTTCTCCACGCGGTCGGCCGCTTCCGAAGCGGGGTCGAGGCGCAGGTTCACCATGGTGAGGAACGGCCGCTCGGTCAGCGTGACGCCGCGGGCGCCGGTGACGGTGGCCGCGCGCAACCGGTCCGCCAGATGTGCCAGGGGGCTGGTGCGCGGGCCCACCGGGCTCGCGTCGATCAGCTCAGCCATCTCGCTTGGTCCCTTCGGGGTCGTAGAGCACGGGTTCGGTGACCTGGACGGGGACGAGGTCGTCGCCGACGGGGGCGAGCAGCGTGTCCCCGACGCGGTCCCGCCCGGCGGCGACCAGGGCGAGGGCGAACGGACGGCCCAGCGCCTGGCTGTGGTAGCTGGAGGTGACATGGCCGAGCATCGGCACCGGCCCGGCCTCGGGGGTGACGGGCACGTTGGGCGCGATGAGCTGGGTGCCCTCGGGCAGCCGGGTGCTGCGATCGCTCGGAAGCAGGCCGACCAGCTGCTTGCGGTCGGTGCGGGAGGTGTCGGGGCGGGAGTACGAGCGCTTGCCGATGAAGTCCTTCTGCTTCGAGACCACCCAGGACATGCCGGCGTCGTGTGGGGTGACGGTGCCGTCGGTGTCCTGGCCGACGATGATGTAGCCCTTCTCGGCCCGCAGGACGTGCATGGTCTCGGTGCCGTACGGGGTGATGTCGTACGGCCGGCCCACCGCGTACACCTCCTCCCAGACCGCCAGGCCGTACCACGCCGAGACGTTGATCTCGTAGGCCAGTTCGCCGGAGAAGGAGATCCGGCAGATGCGGGCCGGGATTCCGGAGGCCAGGGTGGTCTCGCGGAAGGCCATGAAGGGGAACGCCTCGTTCGACACGTCGACTTCGGGGGCGAGATGGGCGACGACCTCGCGCGAGTGCGGCCCGACGACGGCGATCGTCGCCCACTGCTCGGTCACCGAGGTGCAGTGGACGTCGAGCTCGGGCCACTCGGTCTGCAGCCACTCCTCCAGCCAGTCCAGGACTCCGGCGGCGCCGCCGGTCGTGGTGGTCATGAAGTAGCGGTTCTCCTCGAGGCGCAGCGTCACGCCGTCGTCGAAGATCATGCCGTCGGGCTTGCACATCACGCCGTAGCGGGCCATGCCGGGCCTCAGCTTCTTGAAGCCGTTAGTGTAGACGCGCCCCAGGAACTCCCCGGCGTCCCTGCCCCAGATCTCGATCTTGCCGAGGGTGGAGGCGTCCAAGAAGGCCACCCCCTCACGGGCGGCGCGGCACTCACGGGCCACGGCCGAGTCCATGTCCTCACCCGGCCGGGGGTAGTACCAGGGGCGCTTCCACTGCCCGACGTCCTCGAACACCGCCCCGTGAGCGACATGCCAGCTATGGATGGAGGTCATGCGCTCCGGGTCGAACAGCTCACCGCGCTCCCGCCCGGCCAGGGCGGCGAAGGCCACCGGCGCGTACGGCGCCCGGTAGGCCGTGGTGCCGATCTCCCCGGGTGACGCGCCCGCGCCGAGGACCTCGGCGATGACACCGATCGCGTTGACGCCGGAGGTCTTGCCCTGGTCGTTCGCCGTGCCGAGCGAGGTGTAGCGCTTGACGTGCTCGACACCGCGCAAGCCCGAGCCGGTGGACCGCCGGACGTCGGCGACGGTGACATCGCGCTGGAGGTCGACGAAGTGGGTGTCCCAGCCGCCGGGCTCGCCTTGGGGGGCGGGCACCAGCCACAGCGCGCGCATCGGGCCGCCCCCGGCCCGCGCCTCGTCCGGCGACGGCAGGGGGACCGGGAACCCGGCGTCCGTCGCCGCCCGTGCACCGGCCCGCGCCCCTTCGGCCAGACAGCCGTCGAGGTCGTACGTCCCACGGGCCGCGCCGACGACCCGCTGGTCCCGCACGGTGCCGTCGGGGACGAAGGCGACCAGGTCCTCGTCCCAGCGCAGCGTGCCCTGGCGCTGGCTGTGCAGGTGCACCACCGGGCTCCAGCCGCCCGAGACGGCGAGCAGGTCGCAGCCGAACGACTCCGGCGGGCCGGTGAGTCGACCGCCCTCGTCGAGGGCCTGGACGGTGACGCCGGTGAGCCGGTCGCCGCCCGCGGTGCCGACCACCGCGCTGCCCGTCAGCACCCGCACCCCGGTCGCCGTCGCGACCTCGGCGGCCCGGCGGGACAGCCCGGCGCGCGCGTCCACGACGGCGGCGATGTCGATCCCGGCGGCGTGGAGATCGGCGACCGTGTCATAGGCGCTGTCGTTGGTCGTGCTCACCACCGCCCGCGAGCCCGGAGCCACGGCGTACCGGTTGAGGTACGAGCGCACGGCCGCCGCGAGCATCACCCCGGGCCGGTCGTTCCCGGCGAAGACCAGCGGACGCTCGTGGGCGCCGGTCGCCAGGACCACCTGGCGGGCCCGGATGTGCCACAGCCGCTGGCGTGAGACGCCCTCGGAGGGGGTGGGCGCGTCGGCTCCGAGGTGATCGGTGCGCCGCTGCACGGCCAGCACATAGTTGTCGTCGTAAGCGCCGAACGCCGTGGTGCGGTGCAGGACGACGGCCTCCGGGGCGGCGTCGAGCGCCGCGCGGACCTCGGCGACCCACCCGAGGGCGGTCTGCCCGCCGACCCTCTCGGCGCGCCCGGAGAGCAGCGAGCCGCCGGGCTCGGGCTGGTCGTCGAGGAGGATCACGCGGGCGCCGGAGCCCGCGGCAGCGGCGGCGGCCGCGAGCCCGGCCGGTCCGGCGCCGATGACCAGGACATCGGTGTGGACGTACTTCTTGTCGTAGACGGCGGGGTCGGGGGTCGGGTCGAGCCACCCCATCCCGGACAGCGTGGTGGCGGACAGCCCGTCGTAGAGCTCCACGGTCGTCGCCGGAAGCATGCCCTCCGAGCACGAACCGTCGAGCTGCACCAAGGCGTTGGGCTCCTCGACACCCGCCGCGACGATGCCGCGCGGGCGTCCGCGGTAGATGGACGGGGCGACCTCGACGACCCCGTTCGCCAGCATCGCCGACGCCACGGTGTCCCCGGGGTGCCCGGTCAGCTCCCGCCCGTCGACGGTGAACCGCAGCAGGGTGCCGCGATCGATACGGCCTCCTTGCCGGAGCCGACAGTGCTGGTCGGGCCGGCGGGGCTGGTCGGTCATCGGTTTCCTCCGGCCTGGGGCAGTTCGGGGCGGGGCGCGTCGAGCCGATAGGAGGTCAGCACCTCGTAGCTGACGGTGTCGCGCAGGACGTTGAACCAGCGGCGGCAGCCGGTGCTGTGCATCCACCGCTCGGCGAAGGGGCCCTTGGGGTTGTCCCGGTAGAAGAGGTACGCGGCCCACTGCTCGTCGTCGAGGTCGGCGGGGCGCTCGGGGTAGGGGACATGGGCCTGTCCCCCGTAGTGGTACTCGGCCTCGTCGCGAGGACCGCACCATGGGCAGGTGATCAGCAGCACGGTGTCCTTCTCTCAGCGGGCTCTCGGCGGGCTCTCAGTGGCCGCTCGGCCGGTTCTCAGTGGGCCACGGCCGCGGCGCCGTGTTCGTCGATCAACGCGCCCGTCGCGAAGCGTTCGAGGGCGAAGGGGGCGTTCAGCGGATGCGGCTCGCCCGTGGCGATGGTGTGCGCGAAGGTCCAGCCGGCGGCCGGGGTGGCCTTGAACCCGCCCGTACCCCAGCCGCAGTTGACGTAGAGGTTCTCGACGGGGGTGGTGCCGATGACGGGGGAGGCGTCCGGGGTGACGTCGACGATGCCGCCCCAGGTCCGCAGCACATGCGCGCGGGCGAAGACGGGGAACAGCTCGACGGCGGCGGCCATCTGCTGCTCGATGACGTGGAAGGAGCCGCGCTGCCCGTAGCCGTTGTACGCGTCGACGCCCGCGCCCAACACCAGCTCGCCCTTGTGCGCCTGGGAGACGTAGACGTGCACATGGTTGGACATCACCACGGTCGGGTGGACCGGCTCGTGCAGTTCGGAGACCAGCGCCTGGAGCGGATGGGACTGCACCGGCAGCCGGAAACCGGCCAGTTCGGCCAGCACACTGCTGTGCCCGGCGGCCGCGAGGCCGACCCGGCCGGCGCGGATGCGGCCACGGCTGGTCTCGACGCCCACCACCCGGTCGCCGTCCTTGAGGAAGCCGGTGACCTCGCACCCCTGGATCAGGTCCACACCCATGGCGTCGGCCCGGCGCGCCAGCGCCCACGCGACGTGGTCGTGCTTGGCGATACCGGCCCGCGGCTGGAAGGTGGCGCCGAGGACCGGATACCGGGTGCGGGGCGAGACATTGAGGATGGGGCAGACCTCGGCGACCTCGTCCGGCGCCAGCCACTGGGCGTCCACGCCGCCCAGGCGGTTGGCGCCCACCCGGCGCACGCCCTCGCGGACGTCCTGCGGGGTGTGCGCGAGGTTGAGGACGCCGCGCTGGCTGAACAGGAAGTCGTACTCCAGCTCCTCCGGCAGCCCCTCCCACAGCTTGAGCGCGTGTTCGTAGATCGCCGCGCTCTCGTCCCACAGGTAGTTGGAGCGGATGATGGTGGTGTTGCGCGCCATGTTGCCGCCGGCCAGCCAGCCCTTCTCCAGGACGGCCACGTTGGTGATGCCGTGGTTCTGGGCGAGGTAGTAGGCGGTGGCCAGGCCGTGGCCGCCCGCGCCGACGATGACGACGTCGTACGAGGAGCGCGGCTCGGGGTTGCGCCAGAGGAAGTCCGGGTGCTCCGGCAGCGGCTGGGCGGTCATGCCGCGTCTCCGTTCGGGCGGGGGTAGAGGGGGAAGGCGGACGCGAGCTTCTCGACCCGGTCGCGCAGCAGGCCCGCGCGCTCGTCGTCGAGCCGCTCGTCCTTCAGGGCCTGGGCGATGATGTCGGCGACCTCCCGGAACTCCGTCTCGCCGAAGCCGCGGGTGGCCAGGGCCGGAGTGCCGATCCGCAGGCCCGAGGAGACCATCGGCGGGCGGGGGTCGAAGGGCACCGCGTTGCGGTTGACGGTGATGCCGACGCGGTGCAACCGGTCCTCGGCCTGCTGCCCGTCGAGCGTGGAATTCCGCAGGTCGACGAGGACCAGGTGGACTTCGGTGCCGCCGGTGAGCACCGTGATCCCGGCCTCGGCCACATCGTCGGCCAGCAGCCGTCCGGCGAGGATGCGGGCGCCGTCCAGGGTGCGCCGCTGGCGCTCCGTGAACTCCTCGCCCGCCGCCACCTTGAAGGCCACGGCCTTCGCCGCGATGACATGCTCCAGCGGGCCGCCCTGCTGGCCCGGGAAGACCGCGGAGTTGATCTTCTTGGCCAGGTCGGCACGGCTGAGGATCACCCCGCCGCGCGGGCCGCCGAGGGTCTTGTGCGTGGTGGTCGTCACGACGTCGGCGTACGGCACCGGGTTCGGGTGGAGGCCCGCGGCCACCAGCCCGGCGAAGTGCGCCATGTCCACCATCAGATACGCGCCGGCCTCGTCCGCGATCCGCCGGAACGCGGCGAAGTCCAGCCGGCGGGGGTAGGCCGACCAGCCCGCGACGATCATCTTGGGGCGGTGTGCGAGCGCGAGCCGCTCGACCTCGTCCATGTCGATGCGCAGATCGGACTCGCGCACGTGGTACGGCACGACGTTGTACAGCCTGCCGGAGAAGTTGATCTTCATGCCGTGGGTCAGATGGCCGCCGTGCGCGAGGTCGAGGCCGAGGATGGTGTCGCCGGGGGAGAGCAGGGCGAACATCGCGGCGGCGTTGGCCTGGGCGCCGGAGTGCGGCTGGACGTTGGCGGCCTCGGCGCCGAAGAGCTCCTTCACCCGGTCGATGGCGATCTGCTCGACCACGTCGACGTACTCACAGCCGCCGTAGTAGCGGCGGCCGGGGTAGCCCTCGGCGTACTTGTTGGTCAGGACCGAGCCCTGGGCTTCCATGACCGCCGCCGGGGCGAAGTTCTCCGAGGCGATCATCTCGAGCGTGGACTGCTGGCGGTGCAGCTCGGCCTCCACCGCGGCGGCGACGTCCGGGTCGAGTTCGCTGAGCGGAAGGGCGAGCGGGGAGGCGAATGTGCTGGTCGACGGGTTGATTGCCATCTGTGCACCATCCTGGGAGCCAACTAATGGGCAACTGATATATCAGCCTCTGCGGTAAGGTATGAGAGCTCGCGAGACAGGTCAAGGGGGTATTCATGCAGCAGGTGGCGACCGAACCTGCGGGCGAGGAGCTCTCCCTCGCCGAGCGCGCCTACCGCGCCATCCGCGACCGGCTCGTCATGCTCGAGATCCGCCCGGGCGCGCCGATCAACGAGGATCAGCTGGCGCAGTCCCTCGGCGTCGGACGCACACCGGTGCGCGAGGCGCTCAAGCGGCTCCAGTACGAGCGCCTGATCGCGACCTACCCCCGGCGCGGCACCTTCGCCACCGACGTCAACATCACCGACCTGGCCCATATCTCCGAGGTGCGCCAGGAGTTGGAGCCCCTGGCCGCCGCCCTGGCCGCCCGGCGCGCCACGGCAGCGGACCGTGCGACCCTGACGGCCGCCCTACGGGAGCTGGACGGCGCGGATTCACCTCGGCGCGACGCCGCCGAGCTGATGCGCCTGGACCTCCAGGTCCACCGCGCCATCTACGCGGCCACGCACAACCCGTACCTGGAGGACACGCTCGTCCGCCACGACAACCTGGCGACCCGCATCTGGTGCCTGTTCATCGACCGTCTGTCCGACATGGCCGGCCACGTCGGAGAGCACGGGCCGTTGATCGAGGCGGTCGTCGCCGGAGACCCCGACAAGGCGGCACAGCTCGCCCACAGTCACGTCGAGGGCTTCGAACGGGCCATTCGCGCCGCCATCTGAGCGGGGTCCGACCGTCGCTGTCTGGGACGGGAGGATCCGGCGGTTGCCATCAGGGATGGGATCCGACGGTCGCCATCAGGGACTTGATCCGACGGTCGCCATCGCGGACCATGCCCACCACGGGGTCGGTGGTGATGGGGGCGCCGGGCGGAGCGTCGGCGGATGTGATCCGGGTCGCCATGGGGCCCACGGGGTGACCGGGTGCACGCGCCTCGGCGCGGTCGCCTTCGACTGAGCGTGTAGCCCGCGAAGCCGGAGTCCGACACACCGATAGCCTTGGCCGCTATGACGCGCGCTTGGATCCTGCCGATACTCCTCGTGCTCTGCGGCTCAGCCCTCGCCACCGGGCTGATCTCCAGCGGAAACCCCGGCGCAGCCGTAGCGCTCCTGCTGGTGTTCGTACTGCTCGCAGGCGTGAACTCGCCCCTGATCTTCCCGAGGTCGATCAGCGCACCGGAGGCACAACGACGCAGCGCGGCAGACGGCCGGCCAGTCGTCTTCTGGCGGCCGGGCTGCGCGTACTGCCTCCGCATGCGCGTCCGGCTGGGCCGCAGCGCCGGCCAGGCGCACTGGGTCAACATCTGGCGTGACCCGGCTGGAGCGGCGGCGGTGAGGGCGGCCAACGACGGCAACGAGACCGTACCGACCGTCGTCGTGGCAGGTCAGTCCCACACCAACCCCGACCCCGCATGGGTACGCGAACAGCTCTCCCGTTCGAGGTGACCGGGAGCGGTGCCCTAACGCAGAGGCTTCCATAAGGCAATGGGTCTGCTGCCGTTCCCGGCCGCGGTCAGCCCTGGGGTGGGTGATCAGGCGGCCGCGGACCATGCCGTGGCGGAGCCCAGCGCGGAGAGTGGCCGTCGCGGTGGTCTAGGGAAGCTCACGGCGGACCAGCGCCTGGCTGAACGGCTCCCCGGTGGTTCGGGCGTATGCCAGCCGTTCGCGTACCGCGTGGAGTGTGCGTGGGCGGTATCCGGGACCTCCGCAGCAACTCTTGTGGAAACGCACGCCTGCGTGGAGCAGCACGGAAAGTACCCTCCACCCCGCCTTGTCCCGCCGGCGAGGGGCAGCGAAGGCGGACCCGACGTGGATCATCGGCTTTGCGCAGCGCGGACACAGCCGGTCGTGGTCACCGTGGTAGGGCTGCTTGTACGAGGCCCGGCATGGCAGACACACGTACGAGGTCTTCGCGGGAGGCATACGCTCAGGCTAAGTGCCACGTCACCGTCGGGCGAAAGGTTTTCCGCAGGCAGCGCCCGCTGCCGTCGTGAGTGTGACGTCTCGCGGCGAGGAACTGTCAGGGGCTGCTCGCGGAGTGGTGCTCGGCCCAGCCGGTGGCGGTCACCACCTCGCGCGCGATATCTGTGACGGCACGCCCATCCGTCACCACCCGTACGGTATCCGCGGCGGCCCGCTGGTTCAGCAGCCGTGCCTTGCGAGCACTGCCTTCCAGTTCCTGCTCCAGCTCCGAGCCGAGTTCCCGGCGCACCAGCCGCTCTCGGACGGTGGCATCGGAGGCGGTGAGCAGAACCCGTATGATCCGTGTCCCCGTTCCCATAGCGCGCTCGAACATTCCCGTGGACTCGGGCAGCACACTCACGGTGTTGGTGTAGATCAGCCGGCGGTAGCCGCGGCGGGCGAAGTTCGCCCACACGGCCGTCAGGTTGCTTTCGGTGATTTCCGAGCGGTGGGGATCTCCCTCCGGGGCCGGATGGACCTGCCCCATGAAGTCGCCATCGATGACCGCGTGCGAGACGGCTGCGGCCCGCAGTACGGCCGATACCTCCCACCCCACCGTCGTCTTGCCGACTCCGGCCCGCCCTCCGATGAGCAGTACTTCCGCGTGATCCATAGGGGCAGCCTGCCAGCACTCATCTGTCCGGGGCGACCCGATAAAATGTGCGCCGCGGTCGTCGGGCATGGGCCCTCCAGCTCGCTCCCACGGGCGCGGAGAGGACGACGGGCGGCGAGGAGCGGCGTGGTGGTTGCGGGCGACTCACGTACACACCAGCGCACTGCATGGCAGGGGCGGCAGGATTCGAACCTGCGGCGCGCGGGTTTGGAGTCCGCTGCTCTGGCCGGGCTGAGCTACGCCCCTTTGACGCGGCCAGTCTGGCACCTACCGACCGTGACGGGCTACAGGATTTCCGAGCGGCCGGGTGGTGGATGACGACCAGTCCGCCGGTGGCCGGGCGATCCGGGCCGTAGAGAGGCCAGGAGGGCGCCCGCCCCCCTCGCGAGGCGACGGGACCGGGGGGCGGTTATGGTTCCATCACCCCGGCGCCACTACCGGACGCGCCGGCAGGAATCCAGACCGGGGAATGCGCTCGGGCGGTATCGCGCCGCTTGGTCGACCGCGGAAGTGGGAAAGGCACATCACGATGACGAGCGGTGACATCGGTGACAGCGGTGACACCGCGGCACTCGAGGACCCGGTGGGCGAGTCGCTGCGCGGCCGCCACGCAGGTCTCGGGCGCCGACTCGGCCGGGCCGCCACCTACCTGCCGGGAGTCGCGACCTTCTCGGCGGTACCCGCCGACGCGGACGCGGCGGACTGGGCCGGCCTCGCGCGGCTCCTCGGTCGAGACGCGTTCGCCGACATGTTCAGTTGCCAGGCGCCCCCTCCTCCGGACTGGAAGCAGGTCTTCGTCCTCGAAGGCCGGCAGATGATCTGGCCCGGCAGCAGCCGCCCCGGCCAGGCTCATGCCGCGACCGGCACCGACGTGGTCGAACTGGGCGCGGCCGATGTGCCCCAGATGCTCGACCTGGTCGCACAGACCCGACCGGGACCGTTCTGGCCGCGCACCCGCGAACTCGGCACCTACCTCGGCATCCGCGACGGCGGCAGACTGGTGGCCATGGCGGGCGAACGGCTCCGGCCCCCGGGATGGACCGAGGTCAGCGCCGTCTGCACGGCCCCCGAGGCACGCGGGCGAGGCCACGCCGCCCGCCTGGTCAGTGCTCTCGTCGCCCGCATCCTGGCTCGGAACGAACGCCCCTTCCTCCACGTGGCCGAGACGAACACCGGCGCGATGGCGCTCTACGAACGGCTCGGCTTCGCGAGCCGGAAGCACGTGACCTTTCGCGGCTTCCGCACTCCGTGATGGCATCACTACCTGGATCGCGCGCAAGCATCGGTCCGCGCCTCCGCCAGGCGCCGCGGTCATTCAGCCGTCGCGCTGGACCGCCGCCGCGGTGATGGGACTTTGCGCGCTCCCCTCCACCGCGAACGCGGCGCGGGGGCCGATCAGCGGTGCCAGCGCGATGTCCGCTTCCGCGTCTGCAACGTGCACGACGGCATCATCGATGGCTGCGGCCGGGTCCAGCAACCGCATAACTCCCGGAACCTGAGGGGCGGTTCGCCGAGCACGTGAAGGACATGGCAAGGCGGGCCCCGCATCGCGCTGCTGTGCCGATGCGGGGTCTGGCAGGTGTTTCCGCGTGGGGGAGGGGCGGATGTTCATGCACACGCTGTTGCGTCCGACGCCCGCCTCTCTCCGCTGGGAAAGCCATGAACGTGTCAGGAACGCGTCGGCGCGGCCCACTTGTCCAGACCAGTCTGGCCGCAGTCCTCCTCGCCGCATCGACCGGGCTGACAGCGTCGGCGAAGCCGCGGCAGGCCGATCCGCTCCAACAGCAGGTCAGTCACGGCGCGCCCCGGAGCCACTTTCCTGGTCCACGATTAGGGTCGGCGATCCTCGTTCGCCTCCGTGAGCTCGGTCTGCACCAGGGCACGCTGGGGATGGCGTTTGCCGAGGGTGGTCTAGAACGGCATGTGGCCTCGGGCTCGCCGCCCGGCGGAGCCGCTGCGGCCGACTGCCTTGGAACTGCTGCGGAAGGGTTTGCTGAGGATCCGTCCCAGGAGGCCGGGGGCTTTGCCGCCGGCGCGTGATCCGGCGCCCAGGGTGCGTTGGGTGCCGCGTTCAGGGTGCCGGGACAGGCGTGGGACCAGAAAGGCCAGCACGGCCAGAACGGCACAGATGCCAAGAATGCCGAAGATCATGGCGAAGTGCTCCTAGTGTGAGGTGTGCCTGCCGGGTACCCCGCGGGTCCGGCAGCATGCCGCAGCGCTCGGTCCGGCCGCACCTGGTGTGCGTGGCCGCGCCGAGGCCGAGGGGGTTACGACGTGACCGTGCCACCGGAGTGCTGATCGTTGTTTTCTGGTTCTCGCGATGGGTGGCTGAGTTGTTCGCGTAGGTAGGCCCAGATCACGGAGATCAGTGCGGCGACCGGTACGGCCAGCAGACTGCCCACGATTCCGGCCAGGCTGCTGCCCAGCGTGACCGCCAGCAGGATGACCGTGGCGTGGAGGCCGAGGCCACGGCTTTGGATCATGGGCTGGAACACATTGCCCTCCAACTGCTGCACCACGACGATGATGGCCAGCGCGATCAGAGCGTCGGTCAGGCCGTTGGACACCAGCGCGATGAGCACCGCGACCGCGCCTGCGAACAGGGCTCCCACGATGGGGACGAACGCGGAGATGAAGGTCAGGACCGCCAGGGGCAGTACCAGTGGTACTCCCAAGGCCCACAGCCCGAGTCCGATGAGGATGGCGTCGAGCAGGCCGACCAGCGCCTGGGAGCGCACGAAGGCGCCGAGGGTGTCCCAGCCGCGTGCGGCCACGGCGGGGATATCGGTGGCGAGCCGGCCGGGCAGCTGGCGGGTGAGCCAGGGCAGGAACCGTGGGCCGTCCTTGAGGAAGAAGAACATCAGCAACAGCGCCAGGACGGTGGTGATCAGGCCGTCGACTACGGTGCTCACCCCGGTGACGACGGTGGTGACGATGCTGCCGGTGCTGCTCTGGAGCCGGGCGGCCGCGCTGTCCGAGGCCCTTGCGATCTGGGCGTCGCCGATGTTCAGCGGTGGACCGGCGGCCCATTGACGTACCTGGTGGATGCCTTGGGTGACACCGTCGGTCAGTTCGCCGGACTGGGAGGCCACCGGTACGGCGATCAGCGCCACGATGCCTGTTGCGACCAGGAGGAACAGCACGGTCACGACCGAGGCGGCCAGCGCGGGAGGCCACCCGCGCCCGCGCAAAAAGCGGGCCGGGGGCCAGGTCAGGGTCGTGAGGAGCAGGCTGAGGACAAGTGGCCAGAGAACCGGCCACATCCGGCCCAGGGTCCACAGGACCACCGCCGCCATGGCGAGGACGACAAGCAGCTCAAGGGAGATTCGCGCTGATAGGCGCAGCGCGGCGCGGGTTCTCGTCGGATTCAACGTGGCAGGCATGGGCCCACCGGTACCCCGTTCGTGCCGTGCTATCGCGGCTGTCCAGAAGCCCGGCCCGGGGTCGCCGGTGCAAGGGCACAGGATGGGGAGGCCAGGGCCGCTGTTTGGGCCGGGTGCGGCCGGGGGCCCTGGGTGGTGGCGTCAGGCGCGGGGTTTGTGGGCGAATACCCATCGGTTGCCCGCTAGTGCGTCGTTGTGTTCGGGGTGTGGGCCGCGTCCGTGTTGGCGGGTGTAGTCGAAGGGGGTGTGGACGGTTGTGGTCCAGCCCTTGCCCGCGAGATTGCCTGCGGAGTCGGGTCGTGGTTCTCGGTTGAACAGGTTGAGCAGGTCGATGCCGATCTGCTGTTTCGTCGCGGTGTAGAGAGGGCTGTCGCGGTATTCGAGCAAGTCTTTGTCGAGTTTGACCTCGAACGCCAGCGTGCTTCCTCCCGCGCTCAGCCGGTCCACCGTGTGGATGAGGTTCGTTTCGGAGGTGTTGGGCAGGTAGAACAGCAGCCCTTCGGCCAGCCAGGCGCTTGGCGCGGCGGTGTCGAAGCCGGCCTCGGTCAGCGCTGCGGCCCAGTCGGCGCGCAGGTCGACCGGGATCGGTACGCGGGCTGCCTTCGGGGTGGTCGGCAGTCCGCCGAGCACCTTGTGCTTGAACGCCAGCACGCCTTCCCTGTCGATCTCGAAGACCACACAGCCGGGAGGCCAGTCGAGTCGGAACGCCCGCGAATCCAACCCCGCCCCGAGCAGGACCACTTGGCGGACTCCTCGCGCGCGCACCGACTGGAGGAGGAAGTCGTCGAGGACCCTGGTCCGCAGGCCGAAGTAGCGGGCGAAGCGTCCCCACAGGGGGTTCGCGTCTCCGTCCGCGACCTGGTGTATGCGCACCGGCCATTCCGCGGAGGCCGGTGCGGCGTGGACGAAGTGTTCTGCGTAGATGTCTTGTGCCAGGCTGTCGTGGCGGTGGGTCTCGATCGCCCGGGCTGCGGCGACCATGAGAGCGGTCACACCGATTCCCCCTTCCACACCTTCCACACCAGTGTTGTACCGCGCTGTGTCGGCCATGTGTCCTCCCTTGGCGCGAGTAGAGACCACGAACAGCAACGAATGCGCAAGCCTGGCTCACCGGTCGTTCCCCGCAGGGATCAGGACGGGTTTGACCACGCGGCCCGCGTCGCAGTCGCGTTCGGCTTGGTTGATGTCAGTGAGGGGGTAGGTGCGGATCAGCTGGTCGAAGGGAAACCGCCCGGCCTGCCAGAGCCTGGTCAGCCGCGGGATCAGCAGCCCCGGCACCGCGTCCCCCTCGCAGATGTGGGAGATCCTCCGGCCCCGGTCCAGGGTTCCAGGTTCGAGTGGCAGGGCGGTGTGGAGCCGTGCCACCAGACCGAGGTGGCCGGTCGGACGCAAGGCCCTGAGGGCGTTGTTGATCAGCTCGGCGGAGCCTGTGGTGTCCAGCGCGTAGTCTGTGCCGCCGTCCGTCAGTTGCTGGATGCGGTCGGGCAGGCCGAGCAGGTCGGCCGATGTGGCGTGCAGCGGGATCGCGTGGAGCCGCTCGGCGAGGGCCAGCCGCTCGGGGTGCCGGTCGACGGCCACGGTCACCGCTCCGGCGGCGGTGGCGGCCATCACCGCGGCCAGGCCCACCGCTCCGGCGCCGTAGACCGCGATGGTGTCGCCGGGGCCGATACCGAAGGAGTGGAAGATTGCTCCGGCGCCGGTGAGGAAGCCGCAGCCGAGCGGTCCGAGGAGTTCGATGGGCAGTGTGGGATCGACCCGGACGGCGTTGCGGGCCGGGACCATCGCGTATTCGGCGAAGGAGGACTGGCCGAACCAGCGGGGGGCCAATGCGCTTCCGGTCGCGTCGGTGAACCGCGCCGCGTGTTCCTCGCGTCCTCCGAAGAGGTTGAGCGTGGGGAAGGAGTCGCAGTAGGCGGGGGCCGCGCCCATGCAGCTCCGGCAGTGTCCGCAGGAGTCGAAGCTCAGAACGACGTGGTCGCCGGCGCTCAGGCCGGTGTCGGGGCCGCCTGTCTCCACCACGATCCCGGCCCCCTCGTGGCCCAGCACCGCCGGCAGCGGTGAGCGGCCGGCCGAGTGCCGGACCGCGAGATCGGTCCGGCACATCCCGCAGCCCGCGATCTTCACCAGGATCTCGTCGTCGCGCGGCCCCGCGTGCAGCATCACCTCCTCGAGGGTGAACCGGCTCTCGTAGGAGCGCAGTACCGCCGCGGCGAACCTCATCCGTCACCCCTCAACCGGACGGTGCACGACGAACGGGCTGAGGTTCTCATACAGCCGGGCGAGCGAGGCCGTCGCGGCCCGCGCGACGGCCCGTCCGGTGGGGATCGAGCCGGTGACGGTCACGTGGCGGACCCCCGGATGGGAGGCGAGGCGGGCGCCGAGGGGTTCGCGGCCGGTGACGATGGTCAGGACACCCCGCTCACCGCGTACCGGCCGGCCGTCTGTGATCGGCTGGGTTCCGGGGTCCAGCTCGGCGAAGTAGCGCAGGCGGGCCGCCGCGCGGGCGACCTCCGCGTACGACTCGGCCAGGGGTTTGCCCTGTTCACGGGTGAGCAGTGGGGCGAGGTCGGCCCCGGCCGCTTCCACGGCGTCGGCTGCCGCGAGCAGCGCGGTGGTACGGGCGGCGGGGTCGGCGCGCCAGCCGCGCCATGCCTGGTGTGCCCGGCCGACGACGGCGTCCAGCTCGTCCGGCTGCTGGTCGGCGGCCTCGTCGAAGGCATCGCCGGTGGCCGGATCGAGGACGGCGAAGCACCCGCCACGGGCCCCGGGCGTGCGAGGGGGCGGGCTGGTCGGCATACCGGCGGTCAGCCCGCGGTGGCGACGGAGGCTGCGTGGTCCCGGGCGTGCCGGTCCATCTCCGCCCGGAAGGCGGCCACCAGTTGCGGCTGGATCCTTCCGGCGTCGCGGTCGCCTCCCTCGCAGACCGCGCCGCGCACCCCCACGATGTCGGTGCCGATGCGGGTGAGCGCGCCGAGGTCCGCGGCTTTGACGCTGCCCGCGAGGGCGGCGAGCAGACCGGCCCCGTGGGCCTGCCGGACGAACTCCGCGCAGACGTCGGGCGGAACATGGTCGAACAGCCGTGTCCCGTCCTTGACCGCGGTGTCGAGCATGGCCGCATCACAGCCGGAGCGGCGGGCGATGTCGGGCAGCGCGAGCGGGTTGACGCAGCCGATCCGGTGGGCGTCGGCGTAGCCGGAGGCGACGACGAACGCGTCCGGCTGATAGTCCTTCACTGCCCGGACCACCCCGCGCATGACATCGATGGCCTGTTCGGGCGTCGTGCATCCGTAGAGGCCGACCTTGATGTAGGTGGCTCCGGAGACCGCCGCGCCCAGTGCCGCCTGGGCCACTGTGCCGGGCTTGTAGGGGACGTCTCCCACGGTGGCGGAGACCGGCTTGTCCGCCGGGACCGCGTCGCGGATCTGCCGGATCACCCAGGGAAAGTTCGCGCCGAGCGAGCCCTCGTCGGGTTTCTTGACATCGACGATGTCGAGGTGTTCCGCCGCCTTCGCGCAGGCGAGGGCCTCCTCGACGCTGTCCGGGGAGATGAGAAGCAACAACGTGGATTCCTTCCACCGCATGCCACGTGCCCGGGGGCAGGTATGCGGAGTCGTGTGGATCACGTGCGGTCCGCTCATCATTGCCGCGTCCCGTGCCCATGGGCAGGGCGCGCAGAGTCCGGACGGGGCATTGCCATGACGTTCCGCGCCCCCAGTGCGCCGTCTGCGCCGGTCCGAATCAGCCGCACGCAGGTGCACCCGTTGCCGGGGACACCGATACTCACAGGCCCTGTCCGGAGCGGCACACCGACGCGGCGATCGAGACTATGCACTCTGCGCTGATTGCCGAATGATCAGGTCGGTCAGCAGGGCCAGCGGAGGCCAGCTGTCGCGACCCCGGCGGGCGACGGCGAAGGCGCGCAGGACAACGTCCGGCGCGGTAAGCGGCACCAGATGGACACCGGGCAACGTGGAGGTGCGCATCGGCAGCAGCCCTACGCCCATTCCTGCCGCGATCATGCCCTGTACGAGGTCGAGGTTGTCCGCCTGGTGAGTGAGGTGGGGGGTGAAGCCGGCCATGGAGGCGAGTGTCCGAATGACGGTCTCGTCACCGGTGTTGCGCGAGTTGCCGATCCAGTCCGCCGTGCGGAACCAGCGGAAGACCTCAGGGGCGTCCGGTGCTGAGGGACGGGCGACGTGGTCAGGAATGCCCAGACCCCAGGGAGCGGTCCACAGTGGGGTGATGACGACCGCCGGGTCGGGCTCGGCCGGTGCCAGGTTGTAGTCGTAGGTGAGCGCGAGGTCAGCCTCGTCGTTCGCCAGCAGATGGAGGGCTTCGGCGGGTTCGTGCTCGCGGACCAGGATGCTGAGCTGAGGATGGCTTGCGGACAAATTGCTGATGATGGGCAGCAGTTGGGCTCGGATGGCCGTGGCGAAGCCTGCCACGCGCACCGTGCCGGTCGGCGGGGCGTCGGGACTCAGGTCCCGCTGTGCGGCCTCGACTGCCGCGAGGATCGTCACGGCGTGTTCCGCCAGACGGCGGCCCGCCGACGTGAGCCTGACCCTGCGCCCGTACGGCTCGATCAGCGTTGTGCCCATGTCCTGGGCCAAAGCGGCGATCTGTTGAGAAACCGTCGAGGTGGTGGTGCCGGTGGCCTCGGCCACCGCGCGCATCGAGCCTCGCCGGGCCAACTCGGCCAGCATCTGCAGGCGACGTGTTTCCATCCCCTCATTGTCCATGAATCCCGAACGAATCATTCGGGATCGACACGTGGACGTGAACAGTGTCGAGGATCTCTACTGGAGTCCATGAACGCTCCCGAACCGCCTGAGGCTTTTCCTTCCCATCCCTCGCGCCATGTCGGCGCCGGGGCCGGTTTGCTCATGGCCGCCACCTCGATGTGTACCGTGCAACTCGGATCGGCTCTGACGGTTCCGTTGTTCGGACAGCTCGGCGCGCTGGGGACGGCAGGGCTGCGCCTGGGCTGGGCCGGGCTGATTCTGCTGGTCGCCATCCGCCCCCGGCCTCGTGATTTCACCTCCCGGGACCTCTTTGCCTGCATGGTTCTCGGTCTCGTGACCGCCGGAATGATGGTCTTCTTCATGCTGGCGATCGCCCGTCTCCCGCTGGGGACCGCAAGCGCGCTGGAATTCTTGGGACCGCTCACCGTCTCCCTCTTCGGGCCGAGGAAAGGACGCCTCGTCTGGGCGGCCGCGGCGGCGACGGGCGTCGTGCTGCTGACCGAGCCCTGGCATGGCGGCGCCGACCTCGTGGGGGTGGGGAGTGCGCTGCTCGCCGCGGGGTGCTGGGCCGCGTACATTCTGCTGACCCAACGGGTCGGTGATCGTGTCACCGGCCTGAGAGGACTGGCTGTCTCCATGCCGGTCGCCGCGGTGGTGGGGCTGGCCGTCGCCGCCCCGGACCTCGCCGAACGCCTCACCTGGTCACCGCTGTGGACCATGCTGGTTCTGGCGGTGCTCAGCCCCGTCATCCCGTTCGCTCTCGAGTTTCTCGCCCTGCGTCACCTGACCACGTCCGCGTTCGGCACGCTGATGAGCCTCGAGCCCGCCATCGCCCTCATGGTCGGTCTGCTCGTTCTCGGCCAGCGCCCCGGGGCCGCTGCGACACTTGGCCTGGTTCTCGTGGTCGTGGCCAGCGTCGGTGCCACCCGCGCCGGTGTCCGGCCCGCGGCATCCTCTCAAGAGGCACCAGCTTGCCGGTATGAGACCGGCCCGGAGCCCGTACGACGTGACCAGGACCAGGCTGCCCTGTGCCAAGGCAGCCGGCCACGGTGACACGACGGGCACGGCAAGCCGCCCAGGTAGCTGGATGAGACGAGCCCTTGGAGGCCCCGCCAGTCCGGCCGGCGGGGCCTCCCAGGGCTCAGATCATGAGCAGCAGCCGCGTGTGCGGTACCAGCTTCCGGTTCACGCTGGTGCTCTGCACGAATATCGTGAAGTCGTCGTTGCGGTCCGGATTGACGCGAACTTCCGTGTCCGGCAGCCCGAGCAGGGATCGCGCCTCCGGCCCCGTGTACACCCGGTCCGTCTTCTTCTCCAGCACCGCGATCTGTTTCCGCGCCTGGATTTTCTCCGACTTACTCAGCTGATAGAACGCACAACCGGTACGGAAGGTGTGCCCGCATTCGATGACCCATTCCCGGATCGCCGCTTCGCGAGCCACCGGAATCAGCTGGTATTCCGACGGGTCCACCGGGGTGAGGCCGGCTGCCTTGATGGTGTCCTTGTTGACCGCTTCCGCACCCGTGGAAAACACCGCGCGCGATCCCCGGATGCCCTGGGCTCGGCCCACCATAAAGTTCTCGGTGGCCTGCTGGATGACCTGCGCTGCCTCCTCCAGACCCTGTGTGCTCGTGGCATCCCAGATGGCGATGTTGTCCCTCGGGAAACCGCACTGCATGGCCTCGCGCTTGCCCATCTGGTCCGGCACGAGGACGGCCAGTGTCCAGTTGTCCTCCTGCGTCTCCATCATCTTGGCCACGGCCTGCACCAGTTCACGCGGGTTCTTGGTAGGGGCATCCGGGCAGCGATGACTCGCGTTCTCCTGGCCGTCCGTCAGGACGAACGTCAGGAAACTGTGGTCGCCGTACAGTTGAGCAGTCTGCGCAAGCTCCCGCTGCGACTTCAGTGTGGCCGCCAGCAGAGCCGTCATTCCACCGACCCGGTAAAGCTGCTTCAGGGACGGCATCCGCAGCACGTCCTTGTCATAGATGACGCACTCCACCTTGTCGGCGAATACGTACACCGTGACGCGGGTTTCCTGGTCCAGTTCCTTCGACCGGCGGGCCAGATAAGCGATCTGCTGGTCGGCGACTTCGATGACCTTGCCGCTCAAGTGTGACATGGACGAACTGGCATCCAGCACGAGAGCAACGTGATTGATGTAGTTCTGGTTTCCGGACATGACCGCTCCCCCTTTTTCCCTGTCGATGCTCCTACCTTCTCACCCACCACTGACAATCGAGACGGGGGAAACGCTCGTCGGTCTTCGGGTCGACGGTATGGCGCAGCGTCCCGAGTCGGGATCCGATGCTGGAGCGGGTCAGTGGGCGAATCGGTGCCCTGGACAGGGCATGGCGCAGGTGCTCAGGAGGTGCTCAGCAGGCGCTCGGTGGAGACGTGGTCACGGCGTGATCACGATCTTGCCGTGGACGTGGCGTCCGGCTTGCAGTGCCACGGCGTCACGGATCCGCTTCAGCGGGAAGGTCGCGGCGATGGGCACGGTGATCCGGCCGGCGAGGATCGCATCGGTGATCCGCTTCAGGCCGCCCGGTCCGGCGTTGCTGCCTCCAGTCGCGCGTACGCCGCCGGGAGGGTTCGGACCCGCGGCGATCGTGGAGATCCGCTCAGGCGGTATGCCGAGCGCGAGCGCGGTCTCGGCCGTCTCGGTGCCGAACAGATCCGTCGCGGCGGTCACGCCGTCGGGAGCCAGCGTCCGCACCCGGTCCGCGAGTCCCGGACCGTACGCCACGGGCTCGGCGCCCAACTGCCGCAGGAACTCGAACGTGCTCTGCGAGGCGGTCCCGATCACTCTGGCGCCGGCGAGTTTCGCGAGCTGTACGGCGAACACGCCCACACCGCCGGCGGCACCGCCGACCAGGACGGTGTCACCGGACCGCAGTCCGATCGCCTCCAGGGCGGCGACGGCGGTCAGGCCGGCCACCGGGAGCGTGGCCGCCACCTCGTCGCTGATGCCGTCCGGTGTGTGAAACAGCGCGTCGGGTGCCTGAGCCGGAGTCTTGTCGGCTGCCTGAGCCGGAGTCTTCATGACCAGGAAGTCGGCGGCGGCCTTCGCCATCGCGCCTCCGTAGACGCGATCACCCACGGCGAAGCCGTCGACGCCGGCTCCGGCCTCGTCGATGACACCGGCGAAGTCGAACCCGAAGCCCGACGGCACGGTGACGCCGAACATCGCCGCTGTCTCGGGGTTCGAGGAGATGATCCAGTCCATCGGATTCAGGCCGGCGGCTGTTACGCGGACACGCACCTCGCCCGGGCCGGCGTGCGGCTCCGGAGCGTCTCGCAGTTCCAGGACCTCGGGGCCTCCGAACGTCTCATAGACGACGGCTCGACTCATGGGTGGACCTCCAGCGGGGCAGACGAACGAGTGATAGGACTTGGTCCCATCACTGTACATGAGTGACGGGACCAAGTGCCGTACACTGCCGTCATGGCCCGCTGGCAACCCAACGCACCAGAGCGACTCGCTGTCGCCGCCCTCGAACTGTTCGAGGAGCGGGGCTATGAGGACACGACAGTGATCGAGATCGCGGAGCGCGCGGGACTGACGAAGAGCACCTTCTTCCGGCACTTCCAGGACAAGCGGGAAGTGCTCTTCGGAGGGGGCACGATGACCGGACTGCTCGCCGAAGGGATCGCCGAGGCTCCGGCGACCGCCACGCCGTTCGAGGCGGTGGGTCATGCTCTGGACGCGGTCGGGAGGGAAGCTTTCCACCCCGCTCGCCGCGAATGGAGCGCCCGCAGGCGGGCAGTGATCGCCGCCAACCCGGAACTGCGGGAACGCGAGGCGCTGAAGGGCCTCGCTCTCACCGCATCGATGACCGACGCGCTCAAGCGGCGCGGCATTCCCGAACTGACCTCGTGCGTGGCCGCGGAACTGGGCGCGCTCGCGTTGACAATCGCCTATGAGCGCTGGAGCGACACGACCAACGCCGACGACTTCGGCGACATCGCCCGCCGAGCCCTCAGTGATGTGCGGGCAGCCAGTGCCTTGTGCTGACGCGGACAGAGCTGGTGCGGTGAACGGGGACGCTTCCGATGCCCGGCGTGCGCTGTGGCGCTGCCGCGCGGAGGCGACTGCTCATCGGAACAGGTCCAGGTTGTCGGTGGCCCAGTCGCGGAACGGGCGGCCGGGGCGGCCGGTCAGCCGCTCGGTGGAGCGTGTCGCTTCGTGGTGCTCGGTGGGCAGCGCGGCCCAGTAGTCCAGGACGGAGTCGACCAGCGGTGCGGGCACGTGGCCGCGCAAGTGTGCGGCTGCCTGGTGACGGGTGGGTTCGTACAGTTCGATCAGGCGGTTGAGCAGCTCTCCCAGTGTCCGGGCCTGGTCGCGGAAGCTGAGGACTTCCGGGCCGCCGAGGCTGATGGTCTCACCGTCCAGTCGGTCGCTGGTGAGGGCCAGTTCGGCGACGTCGGCGATGTCCTCGGGATGGATGACGTCGAGCTGGGCGTCCGGATGGGCCTGCGCGACCGGTCGGCCGGCGCGGACGGCGTCCGCCCAGTGCCGCGCCATGGTGGCGAACCCGCCCGGGCGCAGCACGGTCGCTGTCAGCGGTGTGGCCCGTAGCGCCCGTTCCACCCGCAGGTGGTGGCGGGCCAGCGCGTTGTGCTCCGCGTCGGGGAGGGCCGCCGAGTCCGATGAGAGCAGTACCACCCGCTGTACGCCGGCCGGGATCGCGGCACTCAGGAGTGCGTCGATTCCGGCCGGTTCGGCGTAGAGGAAGATGTCGGTGACTCCGGCCAGCGCGGGGGCGAAAGTCGTCGGGTCCGCGAGATCGAGGGGGACGGCGGGTACGCCGGCGGGCAGGTCGAGTTTTTCCGGGGCGCGGCTGGCCGCCCGGACCCTGTGCCCGGATTCGTGCAGACGGCGGAGCAGGCCGGCGCCGATGCCGCCGCGGGCCCCGGTGATCAAAAGGGTC
Source organism: Streptomyces yongxingensis (assembly GCF_055597465.1). NCBI lineage: Bacteria > Bacillati > Actinomycetota > Actinomycetes > Kitasatosporales > Streptomycetaceae > Streptomyces > Streptomyces yongxingensis. Next base: position 691,289 of record NZ_CM145717.1, on the reverse strand, counting down.
ATGTGTTCCACTCCTGGTGATGGCTGGGATGCGGCCCGCGAACGGTGCCGGCCACCAGCCTGCGGCGACTTCACCATCGAGTCCAACGAAGATTGCCGATCACATCCATCGGCCCCTGGTATAAATGCGGGAGTGGAACTACGTCAGCTGGAGTGCTTCGTCGCGGTCGCGGAGGAACGCAGCTTCACCCGCGCCGCAGCCCGGTTGCACATCGTGCAGTCCACCGTGTCGGCCACGATCGCCGCTCTGGAGAAGGAACTGGCCTCCCCGCTGCTGGTGCGCACGACCCGGCGGGTCGGCCTTACCGACGCCGGGCTCGAACTTCTTCCCAAGGCCCGAGCGGCGCTCGACGCGGTCCGGGACGCGCGCGACGCCGTCCACGCCGTCCAGGGCGGACTGCGCGGCACCCTGCGCATCGGAACCATGAGCTCACTCGGGCTGATCGATCTGGCCGCCCTGCTGGGCCGTTTCCACCGCGATCACCCCGAGGTGTCCTTGCGCTTGGCGACGGCGGCGTCCTGCGGGGGATCGCCGGAACTCATCACGGCGCTGGCCGAAGGCCGGCTCGACCTGGCCTTCGTCTCGATCCCCGGGCAGTCCCCGGCCACCGTACGACTGCGCCACCTGACCTCGATACCGCTCGATCTCGTGGTTCCACGAGAACACCCCCTGGCCGGCTGCGGCTCAGTGACGCTCTCGGACCTGGCCGACGAGCCCTTCATCGACTTCCCATCCGGGTACGGGAACCGGGCCGTGACCGACCGCGCCTTCACCACCGCCGGACTTCGACGGCACGTGACCATCGAGATCACCGACATCGCCGCTGGTGTGGACTTCGTCCGCAACCGCCTCGGCCTGGCGCTGCTGCCTCGCGGTGCCGTCACCCCCGACGACGAACTCACCACCCTCGGTATCGCCGGTGCCGACCTGGACTGGCCCATCTCACTCGCCACCCCGACGGAACGCACCCTCTCCGCAGCGGCGCGCGCGTTCGAGCAGCTCGTTGAGCGCCATCTCGCGGCGCGCTCCTGAAACCCCCGCACCCACCGCGCCTCGCTCGCGATCGACTACCGACAGCCCACCGCGTCGCCACTCCCCGGCGGTCTCAGCCGGACACCGCGCGCAGCGCCCCGGACCGGCGGCCCGTCAGCCGGTCCAGCGCGGCGGCGGAGGCGTCGTCGGCGGGGATGTGCACCACCAGGCGCTGATCGTCGTCGGCGGGCAGCTCCAGCGTCTCGTACGCCAGGCGGAGCTCCCCCTCCTCGGGGTGAACCAGACGCAGGACGCCGTTCGCCCTCGGCAGACCGGGCAGGGTCGTCACCCGCTCGGCGAAGTCCGGACCGGCGGTCACGGTCAGCTCGTCGGCGACCGCCGCGATGTGGGGGTCCGCGCGGAACGGCCCCTGCTTGAGTGCGGCCACCTGGTCATCGGCGACCCGGTCCCAGTCGGGGTAGGCGGTGCGTGCCCGCGCGTCGGTGAAGACGTAACGGACGAGGCTGGGCGGGCCGCCGTCCGCTCCGTGGGCATCGAGGAGCCCCAGCGGCCGGGTGAGCCGCTCGTACGCCTCCGTCCAGGCCAGGAGCTCGCCCAGCCCGTTGCGCAGAACGGCCGGGGCGGGTTCGAGACGGTTCAGCAGCGCCCGCACAGTGGGCCGCACCGTACGGCCGGGCACCGCCTCGCCCCGGCAGGTGAACCCGCCCTCGGCCCCCTTGGAGAGCCGGTGCAGATGGACCCGCTCGCTCGCGGTCAGCCGCAGCGCGTCGGCGAGCGCCGAGAGCACGGGCGCGGACGGTCTGCGGTCGCGCCCCTGCTCCAGCCGGGTCACGTATTCCACGCTGACCCCCGCGAGCGTGGCCAGCTCGGCCCGGCGCAGCCCCGGCGTCCGGCGGCGCGGCCCGGTGGGCAGCCCCACGTCGGCGGGGGCTACGGCCTCGCGGCGGCTGCGGAGGAAGAGACCCAGCTCCTTGTCGCTCACGTGGTGAACGTAACAGCCGCGCCGGTCCGGATCGTGGCCCTGCCGCTACCAGTCTCGGCCCGGCCTTCCTGGCACCCGGTGGCCCCGGCAGATTCGAAGGCGATCCAACGGACCCCAGCACAAGGAAAGGTGCTGCATAGCCATGCCCACTGAGCCCCAGAACGGTAGCCCCCTCAACCTCGTTGTGATCATCGGCAGTGTCCGGGAGGGCCGCTTCGGCCCGGTGGTCGCGAAGTGGTTCGCGGAACGGGCCGAGGAGTACGGCCGCTTCACGGTGAACCTCGTCGATCTCGCCGACACGACCCTGCCACTGGCCCTCCCGGCGGTGCCGCCGGCCCTCGAACCCCGTATGGCCCGCCCTGCCGGGATGGCGGACCTGACCCGGCGGCTCGAGGAGGCCGACGCGGTGGTCGTGGTGACGCCCGACTACAACCGCAGCTTCCCCGCCTCCCTGAAGGCCGCGATCGACTGGCACTACACGGAGTGGGAGGCCAAGCCGATCGGCTTCGTCGGCTACAGCGGAGCCAGCGGCGGCCTGCTCGCCATCGAGCAGCTCCGCCAGGTCTTCGCCGAACTCCAGGCCCACACGGTGCGCAACGTCGTGACGTTCCCCCGCTACTACGAGCTCTTCGGCCCGGAGGGCGAGCTACGGGACCCGCAGGGCCCGAACGGCGCAGCGAAGGCGATGCTCGACGAGTTGCTGTGGTGGGGTGAACTCCTCCACAAGGCGCGTCGCACCCGGGCCGAGACCGCCTGAGCGGCCGCGCGCTGAGCTCAACCGTCCGGGCACCGCTCACCGAGCCGAGGTGCCTTCGCCCGGTGCCGCCTCCGTCGGCCCGGGCCGGCAGTCGCCGCTGGGCTCGCCCCTCCCGCCGAGGTCCGGGGGCGCTGGAGGTCACGTGAACCGGGTGAGAATGCTCGATCAATTCAGTTTCGACACCTGATAGTGGGCGATGTGCCACTGGCCGGCGACGCGCCTGAGGACCACGCTGAGGGTGACGCCGAGGGGCGGCCGGTCGGTGAACGAGAAGTCGACGCCCAGGTAGCCGAGCAGGACGTCCTCGGCCAACTGCCGTGTCTCCAGCACCTGGTAGTCCGCCGTCAAGCCGAGAGGCTGGGAATCGTAGTACTCGGCGACCCCCTGACGGCCGACCGAGTAGGGATGAAGCCCCTGGAAGATGACGTCCTCGGTGAAATATGAGGCGACTCGCCGCGGTTCGTGTGCATCGACCGCGGACTTCCATCGGTCCATGACGCCCCGCAGGATCGCTTCCTGCGCTGCTGTGCTGTTCATCAGGGTTCTCCTCTCAGCCGCCGGGGGGCACCCGGGCGGCGGGCTTTGCCTTGCTCGCCGAACATGTCCGCTGCCTGGACGCGGTATCGCGCGGGTGGCGGATCGAACGTTGCTCCCTGCGGCGGCCACGGCCGCCGCGGGGAGCATGTGGCACGGGGACCGGATCAGGCGGCGCAGCCGGTCGGGCCCGGGTCGTTGGGGTGGGGCTGTACGGCGGTGACCACCGCGGTCATCCAGGGCCACAGGGGCAGGGTGCAGAGGACCTTCTCACGTAGATCCGCCTCGTCGTCGGCGCGCCACACTCCGATGCTGCGGAGCTCGCCCACCGGGCGCCACAGCCGGACCAAATGGCCCGCGGAGGCGAGCTCCTTCGCCCGGACGGCCTCGTCGGCGCGGCGCCGGCCGACCTCGGCGGGGTCGGTGCCCTCGGGCACCGTCGTGGTGAGCTCGACCAGGAACTCGTTCATGGTCATTTCCTCTCTCGGCCGGCGCCGGGGCGGGACGGTCAGTACCTGGCGCCGACAGGGGCGGGGATGGCGTTGAGGTCGGCGACGTCGCGGACCTTGGCCTCGATGTCGAGGTTGGCCCGCAGGTTGTCCTGCTGGAAGCGCGGCAGACGCCGCCGCTGGTCGTTGTGCGGCAGCTCGTCGAAGGAGGTGAAGCGGCCGGCGAGGAAGCCGCGGCCCAGAGGCGAGTACGGCAGGAGGCCGGTGCCGTGCTGCGTGCAGTAGGGCAGGACCTCGGCCTGGACGCCCAGGCCGATCATGCCGACCTTTGGTCCGTGGGCACCCAGGGCGGTGGTACGCATGCCGGTTTCTGCCTTCGTGTCGAATCGGGGGGTCCGTGACCGGAACTGTAAATTGGGCGACCGGTCGACTATGTGACCCTAGGCGGCTGGGCAGGGGAATCAAAGTACAAGGGGGGCTTGAGCCGGGACTTGCTTCCTCGCTCCTGGTAGCCATGGCCTCCCAGCGCACGTCGGCGCGGCGGTGGCCGCGATCGGTGGGGCGCGCCCGGGTTTCAGCTGCGGCGGCGAGGCGGCAGAACCTGCCCGGAGCGCCGCGCCAGTTGGCCGTGACCGATTCTCTCGCGTCCCCGGGGACGTAGCCCCCGGCAAGGGCCGGCCGAATGGCCGCAACCCACGTGTGTGGGCTTCCGGCATCCGCGGAACTCATCGCCCGGCCCGTGGTGCCGCACGGTCAGGTCGGGCTCCACCATCGTCATCACGGCACGCAACCTAGGCAGCGCGGCAGCAAAGCGGCGGGGGAGAGGTGACCGGCGGTTACCCGGGCTCGGGCGACGCGGCCTCGATGACCACTGGACTCCCCGCGGGCTTCCGCGCTTTCCAACCGACCCCACGGTACGACGTCCGCCCGCCGCGGTGCCCGAACAGGGGGATGCCTCAGCCGCGTATGGTCACGCCGTGGCGCGTGCGCAGTCGGTGCAGCTCCCACAGGGAGAGCGCGGTCACCGATAGCGGGCCGCCGAACAGGGAGCAGAACTGGGCCCACAGCGGCCCGTTGGGCATGCCACTCCCGGTCAGGTTGAAGACGGCGATGATCCAGACCATCACCACAGTCAGCACGGCCGGCAACGCGGCGTGCACATAGGCGGTGTTGAAGGCGGAGCGGGCGACGTAGGCCGAGGCCAGGAAGAAGAACGGCAGCCCCCACAGCACGAACGCGAGCGCGGGGACGGCGGCCACGAACAGCCACACCCCGTGCAGCCCGTGCAGCAGCGTGGTGCCCGAGATCAGGTACACCGAGGCGCCGAGGACGGCCACGACCAGGATGTACCAGCCGACGGTCTTGGCCGGGACGCGGAGCCGGGAGCGCAGCAACCGTCGCCGCTCCGCGGGGGCGTAGCGGATGAAGGCGGTGATCACCACCGGTCCGGCGATGATGAGCAGGACCGGCGTCACGATGAGTTGGGCGAGGCTCTCGCTCGCCTGGCCCTCCAAGTCGTCGTCCGACCCGTACGTGTAGTAGAGCGCGAGCGTCGCGAGGACGCCGAGTACCGTGCGGGTGATCTGGACACGGTCGACCACGGGATCGTGGACACGCCCGCCACCGTCCTGGTCGAACAGTCTCCGCGCGGCCCGGTGCACCGAGCGGAGCAGGGGGACCATCCAGACGAGGAAAGGCACCCGCCGGTACCAGCGACGGCCCCTGGGCGCCGGCCGGTACGGCCCGGGCGGCGGGGGAGGGGGCGGGGGCCCGTACGGATCCGGTGTCGGCGGGGGCCCGTACGGGCCGGGTGCCGGCGGCGGCCCCCAACGATTGCCTCCCTGCCCGGGGCCGTTCGGCAGACCCCATCCCCCCGTTGCCATCGAGGCTCCTCCTCGCCCATCCGTGTCAATCACACGTTTTCGCCAGTGGCCGGAAATTGTAGGGTACGCAGTTCGATGACCTGCCGGGTCGCGCGATCGGCCGGGTCGGCGTCGTTGCCTACGTCGGCGGAGCGGTGCTGCGGACCACCATCTCGAGAGGTGCCCGGGCCCGCGCCGGCACCTCCCGGGCTCCGGCGTTCCCCCGGTGCAGCAGGGGGACATCACCAGTGAAGAGCCGGGGGACAGTCGGAGCGCGGTACATCGGAGACACCTCTAGCGTGCCGACCTATGAGTACGCCGAACCGAATGGACCGGATCAACGCCACGCGCCGGAGCATGCTCGCGCTCGGCACCGCCGCGGCAGCCACGCCCTGGTTTGGTGCGGCCCCCGCCCAAGCCCGCCCTGCCACCGGAAGCCTGGACGAACTGGGCATGACCGAGCTTCGCGGGCGGATGGACGAAGGGCGGCTCGACGCCGAACGGCTGACCCGCTATTACCTGGACCGGATCGACCGTATCGATCCGCTCCTGCACGCGGTGATCGAGGTCAATCCCGACGCGCTGCGAGAGGCCCGGCGTCTGGATGCCGGGCAACATCCCCGTGGGCCCCTCCACGGCATGCCCGTTCTGCTCAAGGACATGGTGGAAACCGCGGACCGCATGCACACAACCGCCGGATCACTCGCCCTGGAGGGCCTCCGGCCGGCAAGGGACGCCACGGTCGCGGCCAGGTTGCGCGCGGCCGGTGCCGTCATCCTCGGCAAGACCAACCTGAGCGAGTGGGCCGGCGGGATGTCGCTCACCCACCACGCCGGCTGGAGCGCCCGCGGTGGGCAGACCCGGAACCCCTACAAGCTGGATCGGTCGCCGAACGAGTCCAGCTCCGGTACGGCAGTCGCCGTCGCGGCCAACCTGTGTGTCGCCGGGATCGGTACCGAGACCAACGGTTCGATCATCGACCCCGCCTCGGCGAACTGCGTCGTCGGAGTGAAGCCGACCGTTGGACTGGTCGGGCGCGGCGGAGTGATCCCCGGCGTGCCCAGCCAGGACAGTGTCGGCCCGATCGCGCGCACGGTCCGCGACGCCGCGATCCTGCTCGGCGTCCTCGTCGGCATCGACGACCGTGATCCGGCGACCGAGGCGAGCCGTGGTCACTTCCATCGTGACTACACCCGTTTCCTGGATGCCGACGGACTGCGTGGTGCGCGGATCGGCATACCGCGAACCGTGTACTTCGGTTACAGCGACCACGCCGACGAGATCGCGGAGCGGGCGATCGCCACGCTGCGCGCCGCCGGCGCGACCGTGGTCGACCCGGCCGACATCCCGACGGCCGCGCGGCTCGAGGACCTCCCCAGCTCGAAGATCGTGCAGGTGTACGAGATCAAGCGGGCGCTGAACGCCTATCTGGCCGGCGCCCCCGGCGACCACCCGCGCGGCCTGGCGGAGCTGATCGCGTTCAACCGCGCACACGCCGACCGCGAGCTCCGCTATGTGCGGCAGGACGGTCTGGAGGCGGTGCACCGGCTGGACTTCATCGAGAGCGAGTACCGCGAGGCGCTGGCCACCAACCACCGGCTGTCACGTGCCGAAGGCATCGACGCGGTGCTACGGCGCTTCCGCCTCGATGCGTTGGTGATGCCGACCACCGGACCGCCGGCCAAGATCGACTTGGTCCGCGGGGACAGCTACGGCGGCGGCGCGTCCACGCCCGCCGCACTCGCCGGGTACCCCGCGATCAGCGTCCCGGCAGGCTTCGCCTTCGGCTTGCCGGTCGGCCTGACGTTCATGGGCACGGCATGGAGCGAGCCGACCCTGCTCCGCCTGGCCTACGCCTACGAGCAGGCCGGCCGGGTCCGCAGAGCGCCGACATACCGCCCCGCGGACGTGGGCTTCTGACCCTGTACGCGATGTGCGGCATCTGGCCGGGCCAGGCCGACCTCGATGCCCTCGTCGCCGGTGTCTCACAGCCCTGGGACTCCGGAGTCATCGAGGGCCACGTGCCGGAGCAGCTCTCGTAGGTCGCGCGCATGGGCCCAGACGTCGACCTCGTCGCCGAGGAACACGACGGGAAGGTCCGCGAGGCCCACGGGACGCCACCTGCCGGAGATCACCCCTCGCTGTCCGTCCTCCTGCCCGGCGACCCCGCTCAGCGGGCCGTTCTCGCCTCCGTCGAGGTCTCCTTCTCAACGCTCTCCGTCTCTCGCACCTTCTCCACGACGGTGTCCTCCGGCTCTACCAGCCGTCCGTCCGCCGCCTGGATCCGCAAGCGGCGCAACGGGCGGCTGGTCCGGCGGTCCAGCAGGCGGGAGTGGTCCTCGCCCGGGGTGAAGCACTGCTCCTCGCCCCACTGGCGCAGAGCGACGATCACCGGGAACAAGGCGCGGCCCTTGTCCGTGAGGAGGTACTCGCGGTGGGACCCGCCGTCCGGCGCGGGCTCGCCGCGCAGCACCCCGGCCTTCTCCAGTGCGCGCAGCCGCGCCGCCAGGATGTTCTTGGCGATGCCGAGGCTGCGATGGAATTCGCCGAAGCGGCGGCTGCCGTCGAAGGCGTCCCGCACGATCAGCAGCGACCACCAGTCGCCGATGGCGTTCACCGTCCGCGCGACGGGGCAGGGGTCGGCGTCGAAACGGGTGCGGGCGACCATCCGCGGCTCCTCTCCTCCAGCTCACCAGCCCCCCTCCAGGGTTGGTTGCAACATGCTACCTCGCACGGTTACTGTCACGCCGGTAGCAAGATGCAACCGAATGGAAGGTGTGTCGGTATGGCGATCGAGTGCTCCGATGCGGTCGGCGGGTGCGGGGGGTGCGGCGGGACCGGCGGGCACGAGGCGCATACCGCGGCGTCGGCGTCGCCATCGGACGCGTCGCCGCCCGCCCAGCTCGTGCCTCTGCTCGCCCTCGCCTGCGGCAGCTCCGTCGCCACCGTCTACTTCGCCCAGCCCCTGCTGGTGACCCTCGGTGAGCGGTTCGCGCTCGGCTCAGGGCTGCTCGGTGTAATCGTCACCGTGACGCAACTCGGTTATGCCGTGGGCCTGTTGACGCTGGTGCCGCTCGGCGACCTGCTCGACCGTCGGCGGCTGGTCACCGGTCAGCTCGGGCTGCTGGCGCTGGCACTGCTGGTCGCCGGGCTGGCGCCGGGCGTGGCGGCGCTGCTCGGCGCGCTCGCCGTGGTCGGGCTGCTCGCCGTCGTCGCCCAGACGATGGTCGCGGCGGCTGCCGCTCTGACCCCGCCCGCCCGGCGCGGCCGTGCCGTCGGGACGGTCACCGGCGGTATCGTCACCGGAATTCTGCTGGCCCGCGCCGCCGCCGGCGTCCTCGCCGACCTCGCCGGCTGGCGGGCGGTCTACCTGGCGTCCGCGGGCGTCACCGCCGTCCTCGCCTTGCTGCTGCGTCGTGTTCTGCCCCCGGGCGCGCCGTCTACCGGGGTGCGCGAGGTGTCGTACGGACGACTGGTCGCCTCGACAGTCACCCTGTTCGTCCGTCATCCGCTGCTGCGGATCCGGGGCGCGCTCGCCCTGCTGGTGTTCGCGGCCTTCAGCACGCTGTGGAGCGGCGTGGCGCAGCCCCTGAGCGGCCCGCCGTGGTCGCTGTCGCACACCGCGATCGGGGCGTTCGGGCTCGCCGGGGCGGCCGGGGCCATCGCCGCCGGAGTGGCCGGGCGCTGGAACGACCGGGGGCTCGCCCAGCGCACGACCGGTGTCGGCCTCGCGCTGCTGGCGCTTTCCTGGCTCCCGATCGCCCTGACCCGGCAATCGCTGTGGGCGCTGGCGATCGGCGCCGTCCTGCTGGACTTCGCCGTGCAGGCCGTCCACGTCACCAACCAGACCCTGATCCACGCCGTCCGGCCCGACGCGGGCAGCAGGATCATCGGCGGCTACATGGTCTTCTACTCGGCGGGCAGCAGCCTCGGCGCCCTCGGCTCCTCCCTCGCCTACGCGACGGCGGGCTGGCCGGCCGTGACAGCCCTCGGCGCGTCATTCAGCCTCGCCGCCCTGCTCCTGTGGGCGACAACCCGCCGTATGACACCGAAGCACCCCGATGAGAGGAGTGCGGGTGTCGACTGACCGGCAGGCTATGGGCCTTGGGGCATACACGGCTCGCACGCGGAGCGGACCGTGCTTCGTCCCCGGATCGGTGGCCCACCGTGCGGGGGATGGTGCTCGTCGCACCGAAGGCGCGTACAGCCTCGTGGTTCGTGCTTCGGCCGGTGCTTCAAAGCTCGACGGGGCTGCCGCCGGCGGGCACGTTCCGTCCGCGGGAGCGGCCGCCCCGCACGAGCACCTCGACGCGGACGGGTCCGTCGGCGTTGACGTCGAAGGAGGCGCCGGAGGCGCGGAGCACGAAGTCGCGGACCGCGACGCGGGCACCGGTCGCTCGGAACACGGTCCGGCCGTCCCGGACGAGCGCGGTCCTGTCCGGTCCGGCGGTGACGGTGTAGGTGTGTCCCCGTGTCCCCGCAGTTTGTACGTTGGCGACCGTATGGGTGCCGGGCAGTCCGAGGCTGCCGAACATGAGGGCCGAGGGGTCGCCGTCCCAGGGGTTGTCGGAGATGAGGTCGTGCGGGCCCTGTACCGCCATCGCGTTGGACCAGGAGTAGGTGCGCCAGGCGGTGTCCACGGCGGAGCCCATGACGGACGGGCCGGGGATGGGGTCGAAGGACTCGGGGAACCAGTTCTCCTTGTCCCAGACGTCGAGGTGCATCGCGGTGGCGACGCTCGGAATGACGTACGGGCCCCAGAACTCCTCGGGGTCGAGCAGGTGTTCCTCCACCAGGGTCCGGGCCCGGTCCGGTGTGGCGAGATCGGCGAACAATGGGTAGAAGACGGTCGGCGTGACGACCTCGTTCCAGGTTCCGTCGAGGTAGCGGCTCAGGTACAGGCCCTTGCCGGGGTGCCACAGCCGGTCGTTGAGCAGCCGCCGGCTCGTCTCGTGCCGCGCGGCGAAGCGGGTGGCGTCCTGCTCCAGCACCGAGCGGTCGCCGAACGTGGTGTACAGCCGCCAGATGGCGTAAGCATGCATGGGACCGGAGTTCTGCTGGTCGTAGCGCGGCCCCCGGAGCGGGACTTGGTTGGGCGGTGCCGGCGCGTCGAAGACGTCCGTCTCGTGCTGGATGGCGAGCGGGCGGCTGACGAGAGCGGCGTCGATGGCGTCGAAGGCCGAATCCCACCCGGTGAACAGTCCGCCTCCCCCGCCCCATCCCCACATGACGAAGTTACTTGCCGGTCCCGTCTTGACCTCCCCCGAGGGCGCGGTTTAGCGTCCCGGCGTCGAGGGTCATTGAAACGATCCAATACCGTTGGGACGGTGCTTATGCGTCATCTCGTCTCGCAGCGTGGCGGGATGTCCCGACGTACCGCCCTGGCCACAGGACTGGCCGTGGCATCCGCGGCGGCCTTCGGCGCCGTGTCGCCGGGCGCGGCCGCCGCGCCCATGGCCGACGGCGGCGGGACCACCGGGAACTGGTTCGCCGACGCGCCGCCGTCCGCGCGCCCCAAGTTCCGCTGGTGGTGGCCGGATGGCCTGGTGGACCCGGACGAAATCGCGCGCGAGGTCGACGAGATGGCCGACGCGGGCTTCGGCGGGGCCGAGATCGCCGCGGTGCACCACAGCGTCCAGGACAAGTCGCTCCTGGACACCGCGCACCACGGCTGGGGCAGTGGACCCTGGCGCGATGGCGTCGAGGCGGCCCTGCGCCGAGCGGCCGGACGCGGCCTCACCATCGACATCACGCTCGGCCCCAGTTGGCCCCTCGCGGTGCCCGGCGTCACCCCCGACGAACCGGCGGCCGCCAAGGAACTGGCATACGGCCGTGTCTCATTGGCCCAGGGAGCCGCGTACCGGGGCCCGGTCCCGCCACCTGTGCACGAGGCGGCCCCCGGCGTCACCGGCCAAGAGCTCCTCGCCGTGCAGGCGGTCCGGCTGGACCCCGCGAACTCCACGGGCAAGGAGACCGGGTTGGACCTCTCCAGCGTTCGCGACCTCACCACCGGCGTCACGGACGGCATGGTGACGTGGACGGCTCCCGACGGCGGAGACTGGGTCCTGCTCTCCTACTGGCAGCGCGGCTCGGGACAGCGGCCCGAGTCCGGCCCCCATTCCTCACCCACCGCTCACGTCGTCGACCACTTCGGCTCCGCCGGCACCGCTGCCGTCACCGGCTACTGGGAAAGACAGATCCTCACCCACTCCATGCGCCGCCTGCTGAAGGCCGCGGGCGGAGCGTTCTTCGAGGACTCCATCGAGTTGGAGACCGATGGACTGATCTGGACCCGGCATCTGCCCGACGCCTTCGAGGAACGCACCGGCCGGCCCCTGCTGCCCTTCCTGCCCGCCTTGGTCCTGGACCGCGGCCATCAGGTCTTCGCCTTCGAGGCCCAGATGACCCGGCAGATCAGACACGACTTCCGGCAGACCCTGTCCGAGCTGTTCAACCGCCACCACCTGGGCGCCCTGCGTGACTGGGCGCACTCGCTGGGGATGGCCCTGCGGTCGCAGCCGTACGGCCCGCAGACGGACGCCATCGCCTCCGCGGCGATTCTCGACATCCCGGAGGGCGAATCCCTCGGCTTCAAGAACCTGGACGACTTCCGCTGCCTGGCCGGCGGCCGGGACATGGCCGGGCGCACGCTGCTGTCCTGCGAGGCGGGCGCCTACAACGGGTCCGCGTACAGCACGACGTGGGACCGCTTCCTGCGCACCATGGGCGGCGCCTACGCGGCCGGCGTCAACCAGACGGTCGTGCACGGCTTCTCCTACGCCTCCGCACCGCGGGTGAGCTGGCCGGGCTTCGCCGCCTTCAGCCCCTACGACGGCGGACCCGGCTACGGCGAGTCGTGGGGACCGCGACAGCCCACCTGGCGCCACATGGAGGACATCTCCGGTTACCTCGGCCGCGTACGCCACGTGCTGCAGACCGGCACCGCCCGGGCGGACGTCGCGGTCTTCCGGCAGACCGGCTACACCGCCACCGGCATCGGCGCCTCCTGGCTCACCGCCACCGGCGTCCCGCTCGGCTGGACCCACCAGTTCATCAGCGGCCCACTGCTCGACCTGCCGGGCGCCACCGTGTCGGGCGGCCGCCTCGCTCCCCGGGGACCGGCCTACAAGGCGTTGTTCGTCGAGGGCGACTTCTTCTACGGCTCCACCCCGACCCTCGCCCTGCCCGACGCCCGCAAGCTGCTCGAGTTCGCCGAGAAGGGACTGCCCGTGGTCCTGCTCGGCGCCTTCGACCGGGCGCTGACCCCGGGAGTGCCCGCGCAGGACGAGACGCGACGGCTGCGCCGGATCGTCGCCCGTCTGCTCGCCCTGCCCAACGTGGCCCAGGTCGCCGACAAGGCTCAGGTGGGCGACGCCCTCACCGGGCTCGGCGTCACCCCGGACGTGCGCCATGCCATCCCGTCCACCCTCCTCAACGCGCATCGGGTCACCGCGCAGGCGGACTTCTACTACCTGTGCGACGGCAAGCACTCCGAGACCGTCAAGCCCCCCGTGGCGGCGATCGACCACGACGTCACGCTGCGTCGCACCGGGGAGGGGGAGACGGTGCCGTACGCGCTCGATCCCTGGACGGGCGAGGCCGTACGGCTCGCCCGGTACACCGCGGAGGGAAACGATGTCACGTTGCGCGTCACGCTCCAGCCCGGCCAGGCGATGATCGTCGCGCTCGGACGGCCCGGGCTGTTCGGGGACCGCTACGGCAGCCGCCCGCACGCCCTCGCGACAGACGCCGACGAGGCGGTGTTCACCGCGCGTGGCCTGGCCGTCCGCGCCGGCGCGGCGGGCACGTACACGACGCGGCTGTCCCAGGGACGCACGGTGATCACCACCATCGCGTCCGTGCCCGAAACGATCACGCCCGGTGCGTGGCAGGTCGAGGTCGAGGACTGGTACCCCGGATCCAGCCCGACACGGACCGAGATCGTGCGACGCACGCTGACGCTCGACGCCCTGCTGCCCTGGTCGCGGATACCCGAACTGGCGTACAGCGCGGGGGTGGCCCGCTACCGCACCGCGGTCACCCTCCCGGCCGACTGGACCCCGGCCCACGGCGCGTACCTGGAACTGGGGCAGGTGAGCGACACGTCCCGGGTGTCCGTCAACGGCACGCGCCCGGTCCCCGTCGACCGGCTCAACCCCGTCGTCGACGTCGGACCCTGGCTCCGGCGGGGTGAGAACGTCATCGAGATCGAGGTGGCGACCCCGCTCATCAACCGTCTCAGGGTGGCCCAGCCCGCGGTCTTCGGCGCTGTCGCCCGGCAGCCCTGCGGGCTCATCGGCCCCGTCCGGCTGGTGCCGTACGCGCAGGCCGCCGTGGACTGATCCGCGCGGGGCGCACCGCCCGGCCCGCCCCCGGTGCGCCCGTTGACTTCCCTGTGCCCCCTGGCATGTGGCGTCCTCGCCGCCCCGCCAGCGCTCCACCGGACCCGCGTGAGCCGTGCGCGAGGTCCGGAGCCACTGCCGCCGGTCCGAAGGGAGCTGCGCACGTTGTCCGCACCGCATGACATCCCCGCCCCGTCCCGCAGACAGATCCTGTTCACCGCGTCCGCCGCCGCGGCCGCGACCACGGCGCCGGTACGACTCGGCGCCACGGCCGCCGCGGCCGCGGACCGGCCGCCGGGCCCGCCCGGCCCAGTAGGCCCCCTGGCCGCCTTCGCGCTGTCCGAGGTCCGGCTGCTCGACAGCCCGTTCCTGGCCAACATGCGCCGCACCTGCGCCTACCTGATGTTCGTGGACATCGACCGGTTGCTGCACACCTTCCGGCTGACCGTGGGACTGCCGTCCTCGGCGGAGCCGTGCGGCGGCTGGGAGGCCCCCGGCGTGCAACTCCGCGGCCACACCACCGGACACCTGCTCAGCGCCCTGGCACAGGCGCACGCCAACACCGGAGACGACGTTTACGCGGACAAGGCGCGCCTGCTGGTGTCGGCGCTGGCCGAGTGCCAGCAGGCCGCGCCGGCGGCCGGTTTCCACCGCGGGTACCTCTCCGCGTTCCCCGAGTCGGTCTTCGACCAGTTGGAGGCGGGCGGCAAGCCCTGGGCCCCGTACTACACCCTGCACAAGATCATGGCCGGACTGCTGGACCAGTACCGGCTCAGCGGCAACCGGCAGGCACTGGATGTCCTGCTGGAGATGGCGTCCTGGGCGGACGCGCGCACCGCGCCGCTGTCGTACGAGCGGATGCAGACGGTGCTCGGAGTCGAGTTCGGCGGCATGAACGACGTGCTGACCCGGCTGTACCTGACGACCGGGGACCCGGCGCACCTGCGCACCGCACGGCGTTTCGACCACGACGAGCTGTACGCACCGCTGGCCGCGGGGCGCGACGAACTCGCCGGACGCCACGCCAACACCGAGATCGCCAAGGTGGTCGGCGCCGTGCCCGGTTACGAGGCCACCGGCGACCGACGGTACCTGGACATCGCCGACACCTTCTGGACGACCGTCGTGCGGCACCATTCGTACGCCATCGGCGGCAACTCCGACCAGGAACTCTTCGGCCCGCCGAACGAGATCGTCAGCAGGCTCTCGGACGTCACCTGCGAGAACTGCAACAGCTACAACATGCTCAAACTCGGCAGGGACCTGTTTCTCCACCAGCCGTCGCGCGCGGAGTACATGGACCACTACGAATGGACCCTGTACAACCAGATGCTCGGCGAGCAGGACCCCGACTCCCGGCACGGGTTCGTCACCTATTACACGGGACTGTGGGCCGGTTCGCAGCGGCAGCCCAAGGGCGGACTCGGTGCCGCTCCGGGCAGCTACAGCAGCGATTACGACAACTTCTCCTGCGACCACGGAACGGGCCTCGAGACGCACACCAAGTTCGCCGACACCATCTACTTCCACGGCGCCGCCACCGGCCGGCCCACGCTCTACGTCAACCTGTTCATTTCCTCCGAACTGCGCTGGGCCCAGACAGGTGTGACCCTGCGCCAGGAGACCGGCCACCCCCTGGACGACCGCACCCGTCTCACCGTCACCCACGGCCGGGCGCGCTTCCGCTTGAGGATCCGGATCCCCGGCTGGCTGTCCAAGACCGGCCGGACGGCCATGCTGAAGGTCAACGGCCGTCCTGCCACGACCCCCGTCGAGCCGGGCACGTACGCCACCCTGGAGCGGTACTGGAGGCCCGGGGACAGCGTCGAGCTCATCATGCCCCGCGAGCCCGTCTGGAGTCCGGCGCCCGACAACCCGCAGGTGAGGTCGCTGTCGTACGGGCCGCTCGTCCTGGCGGGCGAGTACGGCGGCACCGCGCCGGACATCCTGCCGACGATCCGGCCCGGCACCCTTCGCCCCGAGTCCGGCGGCCCGACGGCGTTCAGCGCGCTCGTCGGTCACCGGCGGGTGTCCCTGCGACCCTTCCACGAGATCCAGCACCAGCACTACAACGTCTACTGGGCGGTGAGCCCGCGACGCGGGAGAGAACGGGACCTCGCCCGCTACCCGTTCGACGAGGGCAGCGGAACGTCGGCCGCGGACCGCACCGGGACCTCTCCCGACGCCTCGCTCGTGGGCGGCGCCGCGTGGAGCGCTCAGGACGGCGTGACGTCCGTGACGCTCGACGGACACGACGGCCATGTGGCGCTCCCGGCGGGCCTGCCGAGCGGACTGGAGGAGCTGACCGTCTCCGTGCGCGTCCGCGTGGACACCCTCGCTCCTTCCGCGCGTGTCTTCGACCTCGGGTACCACAAGGGCACCTACCTCTTCCTCGCGGCCACCACGGGCGCCGGACACGCCCGTGCCGCCCTGAAAATCGCCGGCATGGCGGCGGAGGACGTCATCGACGCCACCGGTCCCCTCCCGGCGGGCCGGTGGACGCATGTGGCACTCACCCTCGCGCACGGCACCGGGGTGCTCTATGTCGACGGGAGGGAAACCGGGCGGAACACGGCCATGGTGGCCGGCCCGCTCCTGCTCGGCCGGACCAGCCGTAACTACCTGGGCCGCTCGCAGAACAGCACCCACCTCCGCCTGCACGGCGCCGTCCGCGACTTCCGGCTCCGCAACCGGGCCCTGACCGCCGTCGAGGTGGTGCGCCTCGCCGAAAGCTGAACCACCCGCGGACGACCGCCGAACCGCCCGCGGACCACGCCCGTCGCCGCGCTTCCGCGCTCTCCCCAGGAGTCCAGCCATGCCCGACAACAGCCTGTCCAGACGCCGGTTCGTGGCCGCGGCCGGTGCCACCGGCACCCTGCTGGGGCCGCCGGCATCCGCACACGCCGCGGGCCCGGACCTCGCACCCGATGGAACCGCCTGGCGGGCGCGGGACTTCCGAGATCCCGCGCGAGACAGCCGTCCCACCGTCTACTGGTACTGGAACGGCCCCGTCACCCCCGACCTGGTGGACCGCCAGCTCGCGGACCTACGGTCCAAGGGCATGTACGAGGTCGTCCTCTTCCCGTTCGACAACGCCGAGATGCGACCGGTGTTCTTCACCGAGGAGTGGTTCGCCATCGTCGGCCACGTCCTGGGCATCGCGGAGCGCACCGGCATGCGGGTGTGGCTCTTCAACGACGATCACTTTCCCAGCGGCCGGGCCGGCGAGTTCATCGTCAAGGGCGGACGGATCGGCACCCGTACCTACCAGCCGCGGCCCGACCTGCGCCTCAAAGCGCTGTGGCGGTCGACCACCGTGGTGCGCGGAGCGTCCACCGTGGACGTGCTGCGCAGCACCGGGGTGGGTGTGGAGGCGGGGCGACTGGTCGCCGACGCCGCCGTACTCGCCGGGGCCGCCGTCCTGCGCGACAGCGAGGGCTGGAGCGACTACACCGTCACCGGCAGCGCCAAGGCCGAACACACCGCGGCCGGGCTCGTCGTGCGGGCCTCGGCCGACGGCCTGGCCGGATACGGCGTCGCCTTCGACCAGACCGGCGTCGTCACCGTCCACCGCCTGACCGCCGGCGCCGAACCGGCGGAACTGCTGCGCAGCGCACGCACCAACGGCTTCAACAAGACCACATTCCACACGGTCCGCGTCACCGTCCGCGGTACCTCCCTCTCCATCACGCTCGACGGCATCGACAAAGGCAGCGTCGCCGACAGCGCCCGCGCCTCGGGCGGGGTCGGCGTACGGGCCGTCGGGGACCAGCGAGCCCTGTGGGACGCGCTCACCGTCGAGGCGGCCGACGGCAGCGCCCTGTACGACGCCACGTTCGACGCACCCGCCGCCGCGGGCGACTTCCCGGACCGCGCGATCCCCGACGACGGCATCACCGTCGCCGCCGCGGCGGCACGGCCCGTCGGTTCCACCGACGCGGCCGACGCCGTCGACCTGACCGACCGGCTGACCGCCGGCCACACCTGGCAGGCGCCTGCGGGGGAGTGGCAGATCGATCTCTTCGGCGGCGTCGCACTCGTCGACGACTCGCAAGGCTACGCCCGCAGCTACGTCGATCTGCTCGACGACGAACCGGTGGAGCTGTTCCTCGACATCGTCCCGGGGGAGTGCCACCGGCGCTTCGCCCGCTACTTCCGCACCGTCGTCCCCGGGTTCTGGGACGACGAGCCCTTCTTCGCCTCCGCCGAGGCCCACTTCACACGCCTGCCGTGGTCGCCCGCCCTCGACACGGCCCTGCGGGCCGTCGGCGTCACTCCCGGACTGGCCTACGCCGCCGCCTTCGACGACCTCGGCCGCGCGGGACGAACGGCCCGGGGACGCTACTGGCAGGCCGTCTCCAACCGCTTCGCCGCCTACATCCGGAAACAGGCCCGCTGGTGCGAGCGGCGCGGCGTCGCCCTGATCACCAACCCGCTCTACGACGAAACGGCCCCGGCCAAACGCATCCCCTCCACGGGCGACCTGCACAAGGTCAACCAGTGGGCCCAGGTGCCCGGCGGCGACATCATCACGGCCGAGTACGCGGCCGGCGGGTCCACCCTGATTCCCCGCAATCCGGCCTCCGCCGCCCACCAGCAGGGCCGCGAGCGGGTCCTGCTGGAGATGTTCGGGAACATGGGCTGGCAGGTCACCCCCGCCTTCGTGCACGCGACGGTGGGAGCGCAAGCCGCCCGCGGCATCAACCTGACGGTGCTGCACGCACTGTGGACCGATGAGACGCGGGTGTACTTCCCGCCACCGTTCGGGCCGCGCGCCCCCTGGTGGTGGGGGATGCGGCCGCTCGCCGAGTGGATCGGCCGGGTCATGGAGGCCGCCCGCGGCACCTCCGCCGCGCGCACCGCCTTGCTGCAACCTCAGCGCGCCGCCGAACAATGGGCCGGCACCGCCCGGTACCGGGACGTCGACCGGCCGTTCACGGAGGCGGCCCACGCACTCGAGCGAGCCCAGGTCGACTTCGACCTCCTGCACGAGGGAGCCCTCACCGGCGACCCCGCCCTGCGCGCCCACGCCGACGTCCGTGGCGGCCGGCTCGTCGTCGGCGATGCCGCGTACGACCTGGTCGTGGTGGCGCACACGCCCACGCTGGAGGTGTCCGGGGTGCGGGTGCTGCGGGAGTTCGTGCGCGCGGGCGGCACCGTGATCGCGGTGGGCGCCCTCGACGGCGACGAGGCCGACGGCCAGGACCGTTCCCTCGCCCATGACCTCGCCGGCCTCTTCGGCGACCGGGTGCCGGGCACCCGTGCCCTGGGGCGTGGACAGGCCGTACGCGTGGCCGGAACCACCGGTCTGTCCGCCGCCACGCACGCGGCCGGCGTGGCCGCCGCCGTCCTCGACCCCGCCCAGGACGCCGTCCGGGTGCTGCGCGTCCGGCGCGGCCCGGACACCGTCTGGCTGTTCAACAACGAAAGCGGCCGGCCGGTGCGGACCGTTGCGGCCCTTCCCGTCGTCGGCGCGGCCGAAGTGTGGGACCCGGCGACCGGCACCGGTGGTCCGGCCGCGCTGCACCAGAGCACCAAGAAGGGCGTACGGCTGCCGCTGCGGCTGGAGCCCTACCAGAGCCTCGTCGTCGTGGTGCGCCCGGGCGTCCCGCCGACACCGCATCTGACCGACTCGCCGCTGCCCGTCCTCGACGTCGAACGGCACGGCATCGCCCTGCGGGCGACCGTCGAGGCGTCCGCCCCCGGGACCCACACCCTCACCGGCACCGACGCGGGACACCGCTACCGCGGCACCGTCACGATCGGCGACCCGCTCGAACCGGTCCCGGTGACCGGCGACTGGACGTTCACCTTCGAACGCGACGGCGCCACCCCCGTCACCGGACCGCTCGGCAGTTGGACCAACCACGACCCGCTGTTCTCCGGCAGCGGCACCTATGCCATCGGCCTCGACATGGAGCCCGCCCACCTCGACGGGCGCCGGGTCCTGCTCGACCTCGGGGAGGTGCGCGACATCGCCGAGGTCACCGTCAACGGCGGCGCGCTGCCTCCCGTGCTGTGGGCGCCGTTCTCCGCCGATGTCACGGACCTGCTCCGCCCGGGGCACAACGCGGTCCGGGTCCGTGTCGCCAACACCCTGTCCAACGAGCGCGACAAACCGCTTCCCTCCGGGCTGCTCGGCCCGGTCACCCTCCGGTTCCGGCGCCGCGTCACCGCCGAACTCCACCGCGTCTGACCATCTCGCCCACGCGATCCCGCACACCCGACCCGCACCGGCAGGGAGCCACCATGCGCAGACCGCGCCACCGTGGCGGACAGCGACTGTCCGCCGTCCTGGCCGCCGCCACCGCCTTCGTGACCGTGCTCGCCGGCGCCGTCACCGCCGACGCCGTGGCCACGGGCACCATCACCGCGACCCGTCTGCGGACCGAGCACGTGACGCGGGCCCTGGGCATTGACGACACGACCCCCGCACTGAGCTGGCAGCTCAGGGCCGACACCCCCCATTCCCTCCAGTCCGCCTACCGCGTACAGGCCGCCAGCTCCCTTCAGCGGCTGCGCGCGTCCCGCCCCGACCTGTGGGACTGCGGCAAAGTCGACTCGGCCACGCCCGAAACCAGGTACGCGGGCAGACGGCTCGGTTCCCGCGCCCGGGTCCACTGGCGCGTCATGCTCTGGTCCGCGCGCGGGCATCGGCCCTCCGGGTGGAGCGAGGCGGCCGTGTTCGAGACCGGTCTGACCAGACGGTCGGACTGGGGCGCGGACTGGATCACCCATCCCGCCTGGCGGTTGAGCAGGCGATCGGTGGCCCCGGCCGTCGTCAAGCTGCCCCGGACCACTGCCCGTTACGTACGGCTGGACGTCACCCGGCTCGGCCTGCCCCTGGCCGAGGACTTCCCCCGCCGCACCTGGCGGCTCCAGCTCGGCGAGATCGACGTGCGCGACTCCGCCACCTCCACCACCGGCCTCGCCCGCGGCGCCACGGTCACCGCCTCCGAGAGCAACACGGTCCGCAAGACCTGGGAACCCGCCCTGGCCGTGGACGGCCTGACCAACAGCGCCCTGCAGACCGCCGCCGGTTACTCCAGCGGGGCGCACCCCGGCGCCGACGTCTCCGGCAGGCCCATCACCCTCACCCTCGACCTGAAGACGGCGAAGACCTTCGACGAACTGGCGCTCTACCCGCGCGCCGACGTCCTCACCGACGACGGACGCGTGCCCGGCTTTCCCGTCGACCACGCCGTCTCCAGCGCCGACAGCCCGGGCGGACCGTTCACCACACTGACCCGGGTGACCGGGCAACGGCCGCCCA
Source organism: Streptomyces yongxingensis (assembly GCF_055597465.1). Lineage (NCBI taxonomy): Bacteria > Bacillati > Actinomycetota > Actinomycetes > Kitasatosporales > Streptomycetaceae > Streptomyces > Streptomyces yongxingensis. Next base: position 670,097 of record NZ_CM145717.1, on the reverse strand, counting down.
CCCCCTACCTTCCGGACGGACTACCCCTGCTGGCCGATGACTTCACCCTCGCGCGGCCGGTGCGTCGGGCCCGCCTCTACATCGCCGGACTGGGCATCTACGACGCCACCGTCAACGGCGAACCCGTGGGCGACGCGGTCCTGGAACCGGCCAACACCGACTACGGCGAACGTGTCCAGTACGCCATCCCGCCGGTGCGTTCACGGTGATCTCGGGCCGTCCGGCGATGTTGCGTCCGAGGTCGAAGACGCGGCTGCTTTCGGCCCCCTGGATCTCCTTGCCCGTAAGGGTCTCCACGACCCGGATGGGTTCGGTCTCCCGGGCGCTGAGCGCGGCCGGGTGCCCGGCGGTCCCGGGGGCTTCCACCGTGACCGCGTGCCGCCAGTCGCGGCGGTCACCGCCGGGTTCGTTCCAGTGGGCGATTTCCCGGCGTGCGTCGTAGTCCTCGCCGCCGTACCAGTTCGACGAGGTGGTGGGGCCCAGGACGGTGCGCCAGTCGTCGCCGCTGGTGATGGTGCGCACCCGGCCGTCGGCCAGTGTGACCTCCAGTCGGGCGATCAGCTTGGGGTCGCTCCGATTGCCGTAGAGCTTGCGGTAGCGGTCGACGGTGCTGATGGGACAGCTACACCTCCCGCGGCGGCGGCAGCGAGACCTGGCGCCCGCGCTTCGGCTACCACGGCTTCCGCTACCTCGAACTCAAGGGTGTGCCCGACGGGGCCACCGTCACCGTCCGTGGCGAAGTCCTGCGCACCGACAACACCTCGGCCGGCGACTTCACCACCAGTTGGTGTTCCCCGCCCTGGCCGGCAACTACGACATGCAGGCCCAGCTCCGCAAGATCGTCCGCGACATGGCCGACGCACAGACCACGGACGGGCTGATCCCCAGCACCGTCCCGGAGTACACCAGCCTTCCGGGCGCCTACCGCAACGACGCCAATTTGGGGCGGCGCCTTCGTCCTCGTCCCCTGGCAGCTCTACCGCACCTACGGCGACAAGGACATCCTCACGACGTACTACCCGCGCATGCGGCGGTACGCCGCCTTCCTGCGGACGCAGGTCACCGGCGGCATCCTCGACTACGGCCTGGGCGACTGGTTCACCCCCGACCGGACCTTCCCGCGCGCCGTCGCCGGCACCTATGGCTACTGGCGGGTCGTGGACACCCTGGGCCGCATCGCAGCCGTACTGGGCGACGACCAGGCCGCCGGCGCCTACCGGGCCGAGGCCGACGCGAGCGCCCGGGCACTGGCCGCGACGTACTACGACACCGCCACGGGAACCTTCGGCGGCGGCGGTCAGGGCGCCGAGGCGCTCGCCCTCGACATGGGTGCCTACCCGGCCGGTGAGCGGGACCGCCTGCTCGCCCACTTCGTCACCTCGGTCCAGGCCGCCGGCCACCACCTGCTGCTGGGAGAGATCTCCCTGCCCGCGGCCTTCCGGGTCCTGAGCGCCGCGGACCGCGACGACGTCATCCACGCGATCGCCACACAGACGACCAGCCCCAGCTACGGCTACCAAGTGCGCGCCGGCAACACCACCCTCGGCGAGTCCTGGGACGGCGGCCCCGGCCAGTCGCAGAACCACTTCATGCTCGGCGCCATCGACTCCTGGTTCACCAGCCGCGTCGCGGGCATCGCCCAGACCCCCGGCTCCGTCGGCTACGCCGAGCTGCTCATCGATCCGGCCGTCGAGGGGGACATGACCTCGGCGTCCGCCTCCTACCGGACGCCGTACGGCGTCGCGCGCACCGCCTGGCAGAGGGATGCCGACCGCTTCCGGCTGAGGGTGGACGTCCCCGTCGGCAGCACGGCAGAAGTCCACGTCCCCACCTCCGGCGGCCCCACCGAGGCCCCATCGGGAGCGGCCCCTGCGCACACCACCGGCACCGAGGCGGTCTACCACGTCGGGTCGGGCCGCTGGACCTTCCGCTCGACCCTCTCGCACGGCTGACACCGACATCTCCCACAACACCGGGCCGGGCAGTCGGAAGCGAAGGTTTCCGTGGTCAATTGGGTGGCGCGTTCACATTGCGCCATGTCTCGCACCTCGCTTTCCGGCCAGCTCATTGGTTCAGGTCCTGTCGAGTCCGGACCAGCACGGCCACGCCGATGGGGGTGCCTTTACCGCGATGGGGATCCCTTTACCGCTCATGGGGAACTAATGCGGGCGGCCGGATCGAAATCGGCCGCTACCTCCACCATAAATTAAAACGCAGATAAACGCTTGGTGAATGTTGATTAAAAGAGCCGCCGGGAAGGCGGGGGAGTCCACGGGAAAAGTGCTGTCCAAAACCTCGCGGATGTGGCGCCAAGTGAATCCACTTTGTCCCAATTCGCACATCAATGTATGACTCAACGTTTTATTGCTCGAGCCTTGACCTGCATCGACCGCGCCTCCTACGTTTTTGCCGCCGGATTCGGGCGTTCCGCCTGATGCGGGGAGGGGAAAACGTCTGCTGAAAAATCAACAGGTTGACACGATGGAGAAAGTTGTCAGGCCATCGGCGGCCTCACTTTTGCCAACCAGGCAAAGGCGGGGCATGGCAACCGTCGAGCCGCCGGGCGCAAGGGGCCGGATGGCCCGTGAAAACGCGACATCCGGCCCAACTGATGTGAGACGCATTTTGGATAAGGGGATTCCGTGATGGCTCACCACGACCTGGTCGGTGCGGCGAGAGCGTCAGCAAGTAGTCATTGTTCTTGGAAATGATCCGGATCGGCATCGCAATGGCGTTCATTTGGGCTCGTCAGCGGGCCTTGATCATGGCAGGGCGGGAATGTCGGACAGGGACGGAGGCGGCGCGCGTGGCCGTACCGCAGGGACGCAGAAGCAGCAATGTCACCCGGCTGTTGCGGTGTGGTTTCTCTGACGTCTCGGTCGCGCGGCGGTTGCTGGACGCGCCTGAGCTGGCCGGGGTGAGCAGCGGTTCGCTGTTGCTGGAGGGGCTTGGGGCGACCGCCGATCCTGATCTGGCGTTGCGTGGACTGGTGCGGCTGGTGGAGGCGCTTCCGGAGGTCCCGGAGGTTTCGGGGGACGGGGACGACAAGGAGTTCGTTTGCTCGCGGCAGGCGTTGCTGGACGCGCTGGTCACCGTCAAGTCGCTGCGTGACGGACTGCTGGGGGTGCTGGGGGCGTCCGAGGCGCTGGCTGATCATCTGGCCCGGCATCCGCGGCACTGGCAGGCGCTGCTGACCTACAACGCGGCGGGCCCACCCCCGACCACCCGCGACTTCGAGCGGGCGCTGGCCGAGGGCGTCTGGGGCGCGCCGGGGGCGGGGCTGCCGCGGCCGGACGCGCTGCGGGTGGCGTACCGTCATGCGCTGCTGGCCATCGCCGCGCGCGACGTGTGCGGCACCATCGACGTCACCCAGGCCGCCGCCGAGCTGGCGGACTTGGCGACGGCGACGCTGCGCGCCGCGCTGGAGATCGCGGCGGAGGAGCGGCCCGAGGACGCCGCGGCCTGTCGGCTGGCGGTGATCGGTACGGGCGAGTGCGGCGGGCGCGAACTGAACTACGCCTCGGACGTGAACGTCATCTTCGTCGCCGAGGCCGTGGACGGGACGGAGGAGGCCAAGGCGGTGCGGGCGGCCACCCGGCTGGCCTCCCGGCTGATGCGGATCTGCTCGGACGTCACGGTCGAGGGCACCATCTGGCCGGTCCACGCCGACCTCCGGCCGGAGGGGCGCGACGGCCCGCTGGTGCGGACGCTCTCCAGCCATCTGGCGTACTACCAGCGGCGGGCCGGGATCGGGGAGTTCCAGGCGCTGCTGAAGGCCCGGCCGGTGGCGGGGGACAGCGCGCTCGGGAGGGCGTATATGGACGCGGTGGCGCCGTTGGTGTGGCAGGCGGTGGGGCGCGGGGACTTGGTGTCGTATGTGCGGCAGGTGTGCCGCCGCGTGGTGGGGGACATCCCCGCCACCGGGCTGGATCGCGAGCTGATGCCGGGCACCGGGGGCCTGCGGGACGTCGAGTTCACCGTGCGGCTGCTGCAGTTGGTGCACGGCCGGTCGGATGAGTCGCTGCGCGGGGGTACCACGCTGGAGGTGCTCGCGGCGCTGGCGGCGGGTGGCTACGTGGGCCGTTCGGACGCGGCCGCGCTGGGCGAAGCCTGTCGCTTCCTGCGTTCGGTGGAACACCGTACCGAGCTGTACCTGCTGCGCCGTAGCCATCTTTTACCGGAGAACGAGGCGGGTCTGCGGCGGCTGGCGCGGTCGCTCGGCGCCGTCTACGGCTGGGATCGTCATGCCGATCCGGTGAGCGAGCTGGATGTGGCGTGCCGACGATACGCGCGTGAGGTGCGGCGGCCGCATGTGAAGCTGTTCCTTCGGCCGGTGTTGGACGCGGTGGCGCGACGGGAGTCCGGTCGGGCCCGGTTGAGCCGGCAGGCGGCGGGGCAGCGGCTGGAGGCGCTGGGGTACGCGGACCCGGCCGCCGCTCTGCGCCATGTGGAGGCGTTGGTGTCCGGGGTGACCCGTAAGGCGGCGATCCAGCGGACGTTGCTGCCCGTGCTGCTGGGCTGGTTCGCCGACTCCGCGGACCCGGACGCCGGGCTGCTGGGCTTGCGGAAGGTGTCGGACGCGCTGGGCAAGACGCCCTGGTATCTGCGGCTGCTGCGCGACGAGGGCGCCGCCGCGGAGAATCTGGCGCGGGTGCTGTCGGCCGGGCGGCTCGCCCCGGATCTGCTGCTGCGTGTTCCCGAGGCGGTGGCCGTGCTGGGTGACCCGGAGGGGCTGAGGCCGCGCGGCCGCGCCCATCTGGAGCAGGAGGTGCTGGCCGCGGTCGGCCGCGCCGACGGCGCCGAGCAGGCGGTCGCGGCGGCGCGCGGGGTGCGGCGGCGCGAGATGTTCCGTACGGCGGCGGCGGATGTGATCGTGGGCGCGCGGCTGGTGAACGAGGTGGCCCAGCCGACCGTGAGCTGGCCGCCGCCGGGCGGTGACGGCGCCTTGGCCACCTTGCCGACGGCGCGTGTTCCGCGTGGCGCGCGGCGCACGGCCGAGGTGCCCAGCGCGCTGCGCGACTGCGAGCCCCACGTCCCGGCCCGCCCCTCGGACCGTACGGCGCAGCCCGAGGAGCCCGCGAGCCCGGGGGCGCTGATCGACATGGTCGGCGACGCGCTCTCCGATCTGAACGCCGCGACCCTCGCGGGCGCGCTGCGCGCCGCCGTCCGCGACACCTGGGGCGATGAGCTGCCCACCCGTTTCGCCGTCATCGGTCTCGGCCGCTTCGGCGGCCATGAGCTCAGCTACGGCTCGGACGCCGATGTGCTCTTCGTCCACGAGCCGCGCGAGGGGGCCGACGACCAGGAGGCATCCCGCGCCGCCTTCGCCGTGGCCAACGAGATGCGGCGGCTGCTCCAGCTCCCCACCGTCGACCCGCCCCTGCTCATCGACGCCGACCTGCGCCCCGAGGGCAAGTCCGGACCGCTGGTGCGCTCCCTCGCCTCGTACGCCGCCTACTACCGCCGCTGGTCGCTGGTCTGGGAGAGCCAGGCGCTGCTGCGCGCCGAACCGGTGGCAGGCGACCCCGGGTTGGGCGAGCGGTTCATCGAACTGATCGATCCGCTGCGGTATCCGGCCGAGGGGCTGGGCGAGGACGCGATCCGCGAGATCCGGCGGCTGAAGGCCCGGATGGAGTCCGAGCGGCTGCCGCGCGGCGCCGACCCCACCACCCACGCCAAGCTGGGCCGCGGCGGTCTCAGCGATGTGGAGTGGACCGTCCAGCTGCTCCAGATGCGCCACGGCTGGGCCGAACCCGGACTGCGCACCACCCGCACCCGCGAGGCCCTGGCCGCCGCCCACGCCGCCGGGCTGATCTCCACCGAGGACGCCCAGACCCTCGACGAGGCGTGGATCCTCGCCAGCCGCGTCCGCAACGCCGTGATGCTCGTCCGCGGCCGCCCCGGCGACACCTTTCCCACCGACGTCCGCGAACTGGCCGCCGTGGCCCGCTACCTGGGCTACGGCCCCGGCCACGTCGGCGAGATGCTGGAGGACTACCGCCGCACCACCCGCCGGGCACGGGCGGTGGTGGAGCGGCTCTTCTACGGTTACGAGAGCTGACCGCCTCGCCGGGCTGGTCAGTTCCGGAGCGCACCGGCCCGGCCGAGGCCGGGCCCGCCAGGGCCGGGAGACGGGCCACATCCCGGTCAGTGCACATGGCCACCTCCATTCCCGCCCCGCACCACACGTCCGTCGGCTGAACACTCCTCTTCCGGGCCGTGCGGATCCGGCTTTGAACCTTGCGGCACACAAAACGGGCCGGCCCACCGTCGAGGTGTGCCGGCCCGCTCGGCTCGCCGGTGCCGGTCAGGCAGGCCAGCCCCATTGCTTCACTCGCTTGTATCCGCCACCGGGGCAGTACATGCTGATGCCTCGCCGGTCACCCAGCCAGGGTCCCGGGCCGTAGTTGAGCTGACGGACGGCGGAGCCCTTCTTGCACTGGATGCTCGTCCCGTACCGGGCCGGGCCGTGACCGTCGCACCATACGTTGGCGGAGGTGCTGTTCTTCCAGTTGGTGTGGCATGTGATCTGCAGTTTCGGCTGGTCCGGAGCCATTTCCCCGGCTGCTGCCGGCAGGGCCGGGACGGCGACGGCCGCCGCCGTCACCGCGGTCAGCACTGCGCTTCGTAGACGCACTGTTCATTCCCCCTGGTGTGGTTTTTTACGGACGATCGTGGTGAGGACGGCGCGGGGTGGACCGCGCCGTCCGGTTTGCACTACAGAGATTGCTGGCCCATCCGGCTGAGGGCCAGCGAAATCGGCTCCGTTGGGACGTCGTGGGACGCCTCACGCACTGACCTGCTGGGACGTCCGGCGGGACGCGGTATTGCTAGGACGCCCGCTTCCGCGGGGGCGTGGTCGAAAGGAAGGGCGTCCCGCTGACGCCGGGGCGGGGAGGTCGCGATGTCCGGGAGAGGAACCATCAGGAGTGGAAGCACTGCCGGGACGTGCTGCCCGCAGGTATGAAACATAGCTGTAGACCGGTCCGGGCCGGGCCGCCGACCATCGGTGTGAAGCGGTAGACGCCCGTATCGGCCGTGTTCCTGACGGTGGCTCGACGTGGCGGGGTGCCGGGAGCTGAGATCTCGATCGCGTCCCCGACCTTCGCATGCCAGATTCGGCCCCATGCGGCGGAGCACACCTTGCTGTACCGGATTTCCACTCCCGCCCCGGTCCTGGTGCGCTGCGGCGGCCCGAGTGAGTCCACCCGGCCGGGCAGGCCGCAGGACATGTGGTCGGGATCCTTCCCGTCACACGATTTCCCCTGGCATCCGGGGACGGGATCCAGCACGGGAGATGCCGGGTTCGTCGGCTGTCGAGAGCTGGGGCCGACTATGGACAGCAGTGTTATCACCGTGGTGATGGCCACCGCCGCGGCGGTGGCCATCACGGGCGCACCCGCACCGATGGTGAACAGATGCCAACGCCGGGCCCGCCCGTGGACCTCCGGGTTGTCCACTGCACCAGCCGGAGCCGGAGCCGGAGCGGGTGGGGGCGGGTGGGGGAGGGTGTGCCGGGCACGTCCGCTCCACTCGGCGTCCGCCAGTTCCCATAACGCCAGTAGCCGCCCGGCGGGTTCGCCCGCTATCGCGCACAGTGCCTCGACGGCCTGCCGGGGCGCCGGCTTCTTCCCGTTGACATAGCGCTCCCATGACGACTTGCTGTACGCGGTGCGCTCGGCCAGTGCCGCCAGGCTCAGGCCGGTGCGGGCCCTCATCTCGCGGAGCCCCTCGGCCAGCGCCACGCACTCCGGTGCGGGGCCGGTCATCCGCGCAGCACCCGCCAGGTGTGCGGGCCCACGATGCCGTCCGCCGGCAGCCCGGCCTTCTTCTGCAGGCGCGCCACGGCCGCGATCGTCTGCTGTCCGTAGACCCCGTCCACGATGCCCGGATCCATCTGGTGATGGCGCAGCAGGCACTGGGCCTCCACCACGTCCCAGCCGGGCCCGGCCAGGACCGCGGTGCGTGTCGTGCTGTATCCCGCCCCCAGTCCTCCGCCCTCCACACCGGTTCTGCGGACTTTGCAGGGGTAGGACTTGCCCAGCTTGAAGACGTACCGGCCCGGCCCCTCGGTGGCGGTGGTGACGCTGCCGCTCGGCTGTGGACTGGGCGTCCCTGTTGCCGTCTTCGTCCTGTCACCTCCCCCATCGTCATCGCCCCAGGGCGCCGCGATCAGCATTCCGGCGCCCACCCCCACGAGCGCGGCGGCCACGACGGCGGCGAGGACGACGGGCCTGCGTACCCCCGGCGGCCGCGTGCCCCCCGCCGCGGCAGGCGGCTCCCCTGCGGCCGAAGGCTCCTCGGTCGTTGTTCCGTGCGGTGCTCCCCGCCCGCGGCCGTTTCGGGTACCGGTCGTTGAGGACGGCGCGACTCGCTGCTGCCAGGCTTCCTCGGCCACCTCGTGCAGCGCCAGCAGCCGGGTTGGCTCCGCCCCGGCAGCCCGTGCCAACTCCGCCACCGCCTGCCGCGGCGGCAGCGCCTTCCCATTGAGGTACCGCTCCCACGATCCGCGGCTGTATCCCGTCTTGGCCTCAAGTGAGGCGAGGCTCAGCCCGCTGTAATCCTTCAACCTCCGTAAGTGCACGATGAGTTGCCGAACCCTCTGGTCCAGGCCACTCGGCAGTTCCTTCCAACGCGACATACTCCACCCCATTCGCGTCAGGGATCCCCCGAGGCTTTCGCCCCCTTGTCGCCTTGTTGACCGTCTCGCGCGGGCTCCGGTTCCGGCCGAGATGCCACGCCCGCGTCTTTCGGCCACACCCGACGGGATGGCCTCCCGGCGATACGGCGCCCCATCGGACATGCCAGCAGATTACTCTGATCTCTACGCTCTATGGAGCTATATCGGCATACCGGGCTTTCCTGTCAGGCATACCTACATGGTTCCTTCCTGCCGCTGTCACGCCGGAGCCCGAGGTGCCGGGCTCGCGCTCGCCTCCGTAGGACCGGCGCCGAACACGAGACTCATCGCTTATTCGGGTAGTCGGCGGGCGCTTGGTGCGTCAGGGGCGCAAATCGGTCTTCGCCCCGCCGGTTTCCGGGTCGTAGGGGTAGGAGACGTGCTGGTGGATCATCTGCCACTCGCCGCCGCGCCGCTGGAATACCCGGGTGCCCCGGGACCAAGGCGGTTGTCCCCTCGCCCATCTCGCCGTTGCTCGGCCCGCGCTTGGCCGTCCGGCCCGTGGAGGTCGGGGAAGGAGTGGTGCTCGTGCGCCACCACCCAGCGTCCCTCCTCCTTGCGCAGACCCAGTGTGAGCCGCATCCGGACCTCGGGCCGCTCGGCGCGTTCCTCCTCGGTGCCGCAGCGCAGCAGCGCGAAGGCGAACGCGACGTCCTCGCCCGACGTGATCTCGAGCTCCTCGATCTCGAAGCAGGCGCCCTGTGCCTGCCAGGCGAAGAACGGCGGCCAGACCTCCTGATACGCGGCGAGGCCCCGCACGCCCTTGTACGGCGGTGGCACGTCGAACATCACGATGTCGTCGGCGTGGTCGGCCGTGACCTCGCTCAGGGCGCCTCGGTGCACCGCTGCCGCCCATCCCTCGATCAGGGCACGGATCTGCTCAGAGTCGTCGGACATACCGATCCCGGTTCCTTTCACCGCCGCTGTTCCCGCTGAAAGCGCGAAGGGCCGAGCCCGCGCTCGCCGCCGTACCTGTAGACCGGCGCCGGACAGGAAACTCATCGCGCGCACCCCGTCTCAGGAGGCGACGAGACCGGCGACGGATGCTCGACCCGACCGAAGTTGTGCGGCTACCTCTCCATCTCCGCGCGGCGACCATCTTCATCCGTCGTCCGGTCGTAGGTGGAGCAGGAGGAGGGCGATGTCATCGCTGCGGGGATCGGTGTGCGGGTCGTGGCGGATGAGAGTGTCGGCGAGGGTGGTCATGGGCTGGTCCGGTGCTTGTGCGAGCTGGTCGGCGAGGTTGGTGGTCGCGTCGTCGAGGTCGATGTCGGGGCTTTCGACGAGGCCGTCTGTGTAGAGGGCCAGCACGGCGCCGGGCGGCAGGGGGATCTCGGTGGCCGGGTAGTCGGTGTCGGGGTCGATGCCCAGCAGGAGGCCGGGTGGCAGGTGGAGGACCTCGGTGTGGCCGTCGGGGTGGCGCAGGAGTGGGGGCGGGTGGCCGGCGGTGGCCAGCTGGGCACGGTGGTGTGCCAGGTCGATGTGGGCGTAGAGGCAGCTGGTGAACAGGCCGGGGTCGAGGTCGGTGAGGAGGCGGTTGGTGCGGGCCAGGACTTCGCCGGGAGGTGCGCCCGCGGTGGCGTGGACGGCGGTGCGGACCTGTCCCATGAGGACGGCGGCGTTCACGTTGTGGCCTTGGACGTCGCCGATGGCTGCGGCGACGGTGGTGGCGCCGCAGCGGATGAGGTCGTAGAAGTCGCCGCCGATGTCCATGCCGCGAGCGGTGGGCAGATAGCGGGCTGCTGCCTCCAGTCCGGGCACGGTGGGGAGGGCGGCGGGGAGCAGGCCGCTCTGCAGACTGTGGGCGAGCTGGTGGTCGGCGTCGTAGAGGCGGGCGCGATCGAGAGCCTGGGCGATCAGTCCGGCGAGTGAGGTCAGGACGGCGCGTTCCTCGGGGGTGAAGTCGTGGGGCTGGTCGTAGGAGACCACGCAGCAGCCGACCGGGCGGCTCGAGGCCAGCAGCGGCAGGAAGGCCCAGGCTGCCCTCTCGGTCAGCCGTGGGATGTCGGGGGAGAGCTGTGCCATTTCGCGGGGGGAGGCGAAGAAGAGGGGTACTCCCGTGGTCACAGCGCGCACGGTAGGGGCTGACTCGTCCCGGAAGGGAGGGATGTCCAGGCGGCTGATGACCTGGGGCGGGTAGCCGCGGTGGCCGACGACACGCAGCCGGTCGCCCTCGGCGACGGACAGGACGAAGCCCTGGGCGCCGAAGGCCGGCAGGACCAGGTCGGCGGTCAGCTCGACTACGTCCCGCACGCTGACGGCCTTGGTGAGCGCGCCGGCCAGGTGCATCAGGTCGTACAGCGTGCCGGCCCGTGTCGGTGTGGCGATGTTCGCTCCGCGCCCCGGCTCGGGGTGGTCCATGGGGGCGGTGTGGTCGGTGGGGGAGATGCGCACGCTGACGCCGAAGGCGTCTGGACAGAACTGGAAGGACAGCCACCGGTCCGGCGGGCGCAGGGAGGTGAAGGACGTGGGCCGGCGGCCGAGGACCGCAGCCCGGTAGCGGTCTTCGAAGACCGGGTCGTCCAGCCATGGCAGTGCCTCCCACAGCGGTGCGCCCAGCAGATCCGGGACGTTGCCACCGACCAGGTCGGCGGCGGTGGTGCAGATGAAGGTGATCCGGCCTTGCGCATCCAGTACGCAACAGCCCTCCGTAGGGCGGTCACAGCCCTCCGTGAGACGGTCGGCGAAGTCCGCCGCGGCCCGCGTGGCGGTCCGGGCTCGCGGTGGGGCCGCCACGTGCGGCTCTCGGGGTGATATCAGGTGCCCGTCCGCGGCGGCGTGCTGCAGGAGCGCGCCCGCACGGTCGCAGGTGGAGCGGATCACGGCGCGCTCATGCGCGCTCAGGTGCGATGGGCGCGGTCCGGGCCACAGCAGCACCAGTGCGCCCCGAGCAGTGGGACCGGAGGTGAGCGGTGCGGCGGCCAGTGCTACGGGGTAGGGCCATACCAGCGCTGCCCTCGGGTAGCGGCGCGCCAGTTCTGCCTGGCTGGCGAGCCACACCAGGCGCCGCTCACGGACCGCGTCCGCCACGGGGCCCGGGGCCGGAAGCAGCAACCGTTCCCAGAGCGCGGTGATCTTTGGCGGCACCCCGGTCGTCATGGCCAGCCGCAGTACCTGCCCGCCCGGCGGCAGCAGGTACACCAGTCCCGCGGACGCGCCTGTTTCCCGCACCGCCTCGCACAGGAGCGCGTCCAGCAGTTCCATACCGGAGCCGACAGCGGGCGTGGTGTCGTCCCGCGGCCCCTGCCCCTCCGCCGGGAGGTCGTGCACGCGCGGGAGGTCGTGCGCACGCCCGAAGCGGCGCCTGGCCGCCTCGCCGCTGGTCCCCAAGGCGGCGCCGATCCGCGCCCAGCTGGCTCCAGCCTGCCGATCGGCAAGCACCGCATACCGCACCAACCGCTCGGCCAGCCCGGGAACCTCGGCCACCGCGGCACAGTGACAGCCCACCGCGGCCTCCCGCCCCGGGGACAGATCACCCGTCTGCCGCACTACCGCCTGAACTCGGGCCAGCAGGTCCGCGCCCGCGAGCACCATCGTCTGCCGCGTCCGGGCCGCCGCCGGCCATCGATGCCGCGCCCGCCAGGCCGCCTGTCGGTGAGCTGGGCTGCAATACCGCCGATTGTGGCCGGCCTGATCCGGTAGCAACGCATCGCACCATTGGCACCGAACATCACCCATATGCACACATTACGCCCGTATGGGGTGACGGCGGCAGGGCCCTGGCGCCCTGCCAGGTAGGTGAGGGCTGTGCGCAAGCGCGGCCGGCCCTTGCGCGCACTGGTGCTGCCGGTCCATGACATCGCATGGCGAAGCGGGCCGGGATCGCTGGGCGCGCCGAGCTGATCAGCGGAGAGGCCCGCGTCCTCGCGGCGTGATCGACTTCCTCGCCCGACCGGGGCGGTTGGCGTCCTGTGCTCCTCTTCACACTCTCCTCGCCTCCAGTAATTTAATAGGACGTCCTACTATCTCTTCAGTCGGCGCCTCTGACCTGTCTGGAAGGCCCTCATGAGCGATCTGCACCGTCCCGTACACCCCGTCCGCCTGGTTACCGCTTCGGCGCTGTTCGACGGGCACGACGCGTCGATCAACATCATGCGACGGATCTTCCAGTCCCAAGGGGCGGAGGTGATCCACCTCGGTCACAACCGGTCGGTGCGGGAGGTCGTGGACGCGGCGCTGGAGGAGGACGCGCACGGTGTCGCGGTCTCGTCCTACCAGGGCGGCCATGTCGAGTACTTCGAGTACCTCGTGGAGTCGCTGCGCGCGCAGGGCGCGGAACACGTCCGTGTCGTGGGCGGTGGGGGCGGTGTGATCGTGCCCGAGGAGATCGACCGGCTGCGCGACAGCGGAGTGACCATCTTCTCTCCCGAGGACGGGCAGCGGATGGGCCTGGCGGGCATGGTCAACTCGGTGGTGCAGGACTGCGACTTCGACCTCTGGGATGGTCGACCGGCCGATGCCGCCGCCGTGCTGGCGGGCGACCGGTTCGCGATCGCCCGCGCCATCACCGGCGCCGAACTCGGCAAGCTGCCACCGGACTTCCTGGAGCAGTTGCGCGGTGTGGCCGGGGCGCGGGTCACCCCGGTGCTCGGCATCACCGGCACCGGCGGTTCGGGCAAGTCGTCGCTCACCGACGAGCTGGTGCGCCGCTTCCGCGTAGATCAGCAGGACAAACTGCGGATCGCGGTGATCGCCGTCGACCCGACCCGCCGCCGCGGGGGAGGGGCGCTGCTCGGCGACCGCATCCGCATGAACTCCCTCGACGGCAACCGGGTGTTCTTCCGGAGCCTGGCCACCCGCGGCGGCCGTGAGCTGCCCGAGCACCTGTCCGACGTGATCGATGTGGTGAAGGCGGCCGGATTCGACCTGGTGGTCGTGGAGACGCCGGGCATCGGCCAGGGCGACGCGGCGATCGTGCCGTTCGTCGACACCTCGATGTACGTGATGACTCCCGAGTTCGGCGCCGCCTCGCAGCTGGAGAAGATCGACATGCTCGACTTCGCCGACGTCGTGGCGATCAACAAGTTCGAGCGCCGCGGCGCCAAGGACGCCCTCCGCGACGTGGCCCGTCAACTGATCCGCAACCGAGAGGCGTTCGGCATGCGGCCCGAGGACATGCCGGTGTACGGCTCCTCGGCGGCCACGTTCAACGACGACGGCGTCACCGCGCTCTACCAGCACCTGAAGACGGTCCTGGCCGAGAAGGGTCTGCCGCTGTCCGAGGGCAGCCTGGCGCCGGTCGACGTGCGTCACTCCTCCGGCATCCGGCAGGTGGTTCCCGCGGAGAGGGTGCGCTACCTCGCCGAGATCAGCGAGACGGTCCGTGGGTACCACGCCGAAACCGGTCAACTGGCCGAAGCGGCACGGCGCGTGCAGCGTCTGGAGGCGGTCACGGCCGAGCTCGTGGCGGCGGGCTCCGACGCCGGGAACGTGCGGTCGCTGCTCGAGGACGCCCGCAGGCAGCTCCCGTACGACATCACCGAGCAGATCGAGAACTGGCCCGCCGTCATCGCCTCCTACTCCGGCGATGAGCAGGTCGTGACGATCCGGGACAAGGAGATCCGTACCAAGCTGACCCGCGAGTCCCTGTCGGGCAACAAGATCCCCCGGGTCGCCCTGCCCCGCTTCACCGACCACGGGGAACTGGTGCGGTTCTGGCGCGGAGAGAACCTGCCCGGCCACTTCCCCTTCACCGCCGGGGTGTTCCCCTTCAAGCGCGACAGCGAGGACCCGGCGCGGATGTTCGCCGGCGAGGGCGACCCGTTCCGCACCAACCGGCGCTTCAAGCTGCTCTCCGAGGGCCAGCCGGCCACCCGCCTGTCCACCGCCTTCGACTCCGTCACCCTCTACGGCCGCGACCCCGACGAACGCCCCGACAACTACGGCAAGGTCGGCACATCCGGCGTCTCGGTGGCCACGCTGGAGGACATGAAGGCGCTCTACGACGGCTTTGACCTCGTCGCGCCCACCACCTCGGTCTCCATGACGATCAACGGACCGGCGCCGACCATCCTGGCCTTCTTCCTCAACACCGCCGTCGACCAGCAGATCGACCGGTTCCGGGAGACCGAGGGCCGCGAACCGTCGCCTGAGGAGACGGCCGAACTCCGTGCGCACGCCCTGGGACACGTGCGCGGCACGGTGCAGGCCGACATCCTCAAGGAGGACCAGGGGCAGAACACCTGCCTGTTCTCCACCGAGTTCAGCCTGCGGATGATGGCCGACATCCAGGAGTGGTTCATCGCGAACAAGGTCCGCAATTTCTACTCGGTGTCCATCTCCGGCTATCACATCGCCGAGGCCGGCGCGAACCCCATCAGCCAGCTGGCCTTCACCCTGGCCAATGGCTTCACCTACGTCGAGGCGTACCTCGCGCGGGGCATGCACATCGACGACTTCTCCCCGAACCTGTCGTTCTTCTTCTCCAATGGCATGGACCCCGAGTACTCCGTCCTCGGCCGGGTCGCCCGCCGCATCTGGGCCGTGGCGATGAAGGAGAAGTACGGCGCGAACGAGCGCAGTCAGAAGCTGAAGTACCACGTCCAGACCTCCGGCCGCTCGCTGCACGCCCAGGAGATGGACTTCAACGACATCCGCACCACCCTGCAGGCGCTCATCGCGATCTACGACAACTGCAACAGCCTGCACACCAACGCCTACGACGAGGCGGTCACCACTCCCACCGAGGATTCGGTCCGCCGGGCCCTGGCCATCCAGCTGATCATCAACCGGGAGTGGGGCCTGGCGATGAACGAGAACCCCCTGCAGGGGTCGTTCATCATCGATGAGCTCACCGACCTGGTGGAGGAGGCCGTACTCGCGGAGTTCGAGCGGATCAGCGAGCGCGGCGGTGTGCTCGGCGCCATGGAGACCGGCTACCAGCGCGGCCGTATCCAGGACGAGTCGATGCTGTACGAGCAGCGCAAGCACGACGGCACCCTGCCGATCATCGGCGTCAACACCTTCCGTGACCCGCATGCGGACACAGCCGAGCCCGATGCCATCGAACTGGCGCGCGCCACCGAGGAGGAGAAGGAGTCCCAACTCGCGCGCGTACGGGATTTCCAGGCCCGCCACCACGAGACGGCCCACGCCGCACTGGCCGCACTCAAGGACGCGGCGGTGAGTGACCGCAATGTCTTCGCCGTCCTCATGGACGCCGCCCGGGTCTGCTCGCTGCAGCAGATCACCGACGCCTTCTTCGAGGTCGGTGGCCAGTACCGCCGCAACGTCTGACGGGCCGCCGTCGGCTGACCGCATCCCTCGACGGGGGCGTACGGCCTGAGACAAGGCACGTCAGCCACCGGCCGTTTTGGAACCAACCCCGGCTGCTTCCGGACGCCACCACCGACGTGGTCTAGCACTCCTGCGCGCGCCAGGTGGCAAGGACGGCGTCCGCCGCGGCGTGCAGGTCCCGGGCGGGCGTGCCGTCGCACACCTGTGTGGAGATGCCGAGCAGGAAGCCGTGGATCAGGGACGTGACGCCGTCCACGTCGGTTTCCTGGGCGAGCTCGCCGGTGGCGACGCCGCGGAGGACGCACTCCCTGATGCGCGCCCGGTCTGCCGCACGTCGTGCCGCCACCGTCCGGCGCACGGTGGCGTCCTCGTCCCCGGGTGCCCGGACGGTACCCGACAGGGCGACGAGGCAGCCGCGCGGGTGGGAGGCGTCGGTCTGCATGTCGATGGATCCGTGCAGCATCCGGGCGACGGCTTCCCGCGGGCTCAGGGTCTCATCGCCGATGACGTCGGTGACGCGGCCCGGCCCGGCGACGTAGTGCTCCACCGCCCGTTCGAACAAACCCTGCTTCGAGTCGAACGCGCCGTAGAGGCTTGCCGAGGACAGACCGGTGGCCTCCCGGAGCTGGGCCATCGATGTCGCTTCGTAGCCCTGTGCCCAGAACAACCGCATCGCGGCTTCCAGGACCCTCTCCATGTCGAAGGCGCGGGGACGGCCGGCGGGGGACACGGGACACCTCCTGAAAATCGGAATGATCGGTCTAGTTTAGTGGGCATGACCACCGCGCCGCATACCGGGTGCTCACCGGTCTGCCGCGGAGCGCGGCGGCGGCCCCGCGGCCGGGAGCGCCGCGGCGACGTGCCCCGGTCCCGCCCGTGGGTGCGCCGTCCGCCTGTACCGTGCGCTGGACGGCCGGGGACAGGGCGTCGAACTCGGCATCGGACAGCGCGGTCCCGACGGTTCGCGCGTTCAGCCGGCGGTCTCGTCGTTCCAGGGGCGCCAGCGGCCGGAGCCGTCGACGGTTCCCAACTGCTGGTCGGCGAAGTGGACACCGAAGCCGTAGACCCCGTCCCGGGCCAGGTAGTCCACGAGCCGGCGCCGTGACCGTTCGGCCTCTTCCCGGTCGGTGTCGAGGACCACTTCCCAGTCCGGGTGCTGGACCTGGACCGGTGAGTGCATGGCGTCGCCGAAGGCCACGACCTCCCGGCCGTCGCCGGTGTCGAGGATCCAGGCGGTGTGCCCGGGGGTGTGCCCGGGAAGGGACCACGCGCGGACGCCGCCCGCGATCTCGGTCCCGTCGGTCACGACCACGGTGCGTTCGTCCTGGCCGGCCAGGACCGGGCCGGTCCCGGGCGGGACGCTCTCCAGCTCGCCCTTCCCGACCACCCATCGCGCTTTCGTGAACAGGCTCCGCGGATCCTCGACCGCGTCGGGCCGGGCCCACCCGGTGTGGTCGCCGTGGAAGTGGGTGAACGCCACCGTCTCCAGCTCGGCCGGGTCCACGCCGAGGGCCGCCAGCGACTCGGGCAGGTCCCGCACATGGCCGAAGGCGTGCTGGAAGTGCTCCACGTCCTCGCCGGATATGCGGCCATGGCCGGCGTCGATGAGCAGGCGGGTGCCGCCCCGCTCGACGAGCAGCGCTCCGCATCCCATGGGCAGATGGCCCGCCTCGGTCATGTGCGTGCGGTGCGCGTGCCAGTCCTCCCCGACGGAGGCCGGGTAGACCCGGGTCGGGATCATGTCGACGCCCGCGTCGGGTACGTAGCTCAAGGTGAGTTCGCCCAGGGTGCGTGTCCAGATCACAGGGAGCCGGATTCCCGAGCCGTTGCCGTCCTCGACGTTTTTCGTCGTGGTGTACTGCTCATGCGTTGCCACGGGGTCGTGCCTTTCGTGTCCGTGTGTGCCGTACGTGGTGGTGGGTGGTCTGCTCACGGGGCGACCACGCGGATCGGGTGACCCGCGGCGTACGCGAGGATGTCCTCGAGCGCGTCGGAGTAGAAGACGTCGTAGGTGCCCGCGGTGACGTAGCCGAGATGCGGGGTGAGCACCGTGCGCGGGGCCGTGCGCCACGGCGAGTCGGCCGGGAGGGGCTCGGTGGAGTGGACATCCAGGCCGGCCCCGCCGATGGTTCCGGCGTACAGGGCAGCGAGCAGCGCCTCCTCGTCCACGACGGGCGCGCGCGAGGTGTTGATCAGCAGCGCGTCCGGTCGCATGAGCGCGAGGTCGTCGCGGCCCAGAAGTCCGGTGGTGCGGGCGGAGAGCTTGAGGTGGATCGTCACCACGTCGGACGTGGCCAGCAGCTCCCGCTTGTCGACCGGAGTGACCCCGACGGCGCGGGCGCGCTCGGCGTCGAGGTGGGAGCTCCAGGCGACGACGTCCATGCCGAAGGCGAGCCCCACGCGGGCGACGCGGGTGCCCACGCCACCGAGCCCGATGACGCCGAGGCGGGCGCCGTGCAGATCACGCCCGACGGTCCGCTGCCAGGCGCCCTCGCGTACGCCGCGGTCCTCGGCGGGGACGGAGCGGGCCAGGGCGTGGATCAGGCTCCAGGTGAGTTCGGCCGTCGATGTCAGCCCCGCCCCTCGCGTGCCGGACACCACGATCGCGCGCTGCCGGGCCGCGGCCACGTCGATGGCCGCGTTGGCCGGGCCCGTCGTCACCAGTAGGCGCAGGTTCGGCAGCCTGTCGATGACCGCGGCCGGGAACGCGGTGCGCTCGCGCATGGCCACGACGACGTCGAACGGCTCCAGCGCGGCGATCACGTTCTCGGGACCACCCAGGGGCTCGGTGAAGACCGTGAGGTGCGCGCCGTCCGGCAGGGCGCTCCAATCGGCGTATTGGTTCGCGACTCCCTGGTAGTCGTCGAGGACCGCCACTCGGTGAATCTCAGGCACAGCCGACCTCCTCACGGCACGAGTTCACACGGCCCGCGCCTACCGGGTGCCTCACGGGCTCCGACGGGGCGGCAAGCGGTTCGGCGGGGCTGGGGTGGACCAGCTCCAGAATCCAGATCCCGGCCCCGGCCAGCGCGATGACAAGGCCGAGCCCGCACACGCCCGGCCACCCCGCGAGCGGGTACAGCGCCGCGGTCAGCGCCGAGGCGACGGTGGCCCCGGCGAACGCGGACACCATGAGGGCCGTCGTCACCCGGCTCCGGGCGTGCGGGACCCGGCGGTAGATCGCACTCTGGTGGCTGATCAACAGGGACTGCTGGGCGAGGTTGAGCGCGATGATGCCGACGGTCAGCGCGATCAGGCCGCTCGGCCCGCCCACGCCGGCGACGGCGAGCACGGGCCAGCTGACCGCCAGCAGGACCAGTCCGCCCGTGGTCACCCGACGGCCGTGTCCGCGGTCGGCGAGCCGCCCGGCCTTCGCCGCCGCGGCGGCTCCGACGACCCCGGCCAGGCCGAACAGGCCGATGACGGCGGGGCCGAACCCGTACGGCGGGCCCGCCAGCAGGAACGACGACGCGGTCCACAGGACGGTGAAGCAGCCCATGCCGACCGCCGCCAGGGCCATGCGCCTGCGCAGCAGCGATTCGCCGCGTACCAGCGCCGGCACCGAGCGCAGCAGCTGGGGATAGGTGCTGCTCTCCGACCGCGGGACGGGGCGCAGGACCAGGCGCAGGGTGACCGCCAGGGCCGCCATCAGGACCGCGGCGAAGAGGAACACCAGCTGCCAGTCACCGATCTGGGCGAGCACTCCGGCGACGGTACGCGCGATCATGATCCCGATCAGCAGCCCGCTCATCACCGTGCCCACCGCCGACCCGCGCTGGTGGTCCGGCGCCAGCGACGCGGCCATGGGCACCACGATCTGCGCCACCGCGGAGGTCGCTCCGACCACCCCGATCGCGGCGAGCAGCAGCCCCAGCGACGGCGACGCCGCCGCACCGAGGAGCGCGAGGGCGCTCAGGCCCAGCAGCACGGTCACCAGGCGGCGCCGTTCCAGTACGTCCCCCAGGGGCACCAGCAGCGCCAGCGACAGCGCATAGCCGACCTGCGAGACGGTGATCACCAGGCCACCGGCTCCCTGGGACACCCTGAGCGCCTGCGATATCACGGGCAGCAACGGCTGGGCGTAGTAGATGTTCGCCACCGCCGCGCCACACACCACGGCCAGCAGCAGCACCGTTGCCCGGCTCAGGGTCGGAGGGCCGGTACCGGGCCCGTCGGCGGGCGCTGTGCGAGGGCGAGCCGCACCACTCGCGACGAATTGTGGATCGTTCATGCCGTAATCCTGTTCCGGTGATGCGTGAACGTCAAATTATGGATCGAGCGATCCAGGTGCCCCGGCCCAGGGCTGCCTCCCCTTCATCGACGGTGCGGGCCAGGAGCCAGACCCGCCGTTGGCTATCCACAGCTGGGTCAGGCTAGGTGTCGCGAGGCCGTCCATACTCGAAGCCATGGATGGAAAAACGCAGCTCGGGAGCTTTCTGCGGGTGCGGCGCTCCCAGCTGCGCCCGGAGGATGTCGGGGTACCCACCTACGGGGAGCGCCGGCGTGTGCCGGGGCTTCGGCGCGAGGAGCTGGCGATGCTGGCGGGTGTGAGCACCTCTTACTACACCCGGCTCGAGCAGGGGCAGTCACTGAGCGCGTCACCTGAGGTTCTGGACGCGATCGCCGGGGCTCTGCGGCTGGACGAGTCCGGGCGGCGATACCTGCACGACCTGGGCCGGGTGGACAGGCAGCGCACCCGGAGCCGGCGGCCGGCGCCGGAACGGGTGACGGAGGCGATGCGCCAGTTGCTGGACGCACTGGGCGACGTTCCCGCGATCGTGCTCGGCCGGCGCAGCGACGCACTGGCGTGGAACCACCTGGGCCATGCGCTGTTCGCCGGGCATCTGGACCCCGGCGCCCCTGACCTGCCGGCGCGGCGTCCCAACATGGCCAGGCTGCTGTTCCTCGACTCCCATGTCCGTGATCTGTACGCGGACTGGCCGAGCAGGGCCAGGGCGGTGGTCGCGAATCTGCGCCTGGTGGCGGCCCAGCATCCGGAGGACGTGGCGCTGCACGCGCTCCTGGGCGAACTGTCCGCGAAGAGTGCCGAGTTCGCCTCGATGTGGGCCGAACACCGTGTCAAACCCTGCACCGTCGCCGCCTATGAGATGCGCCATCCGCTGGTGGGATCCCTGACCGTCATCCTGCAGACCTTGAGCAGCGGGCCGGGGCCCAACGTGGTGGTCGCCACCACAGAAGCGGGCTCGCCCTCGCGGGCCGCGCTTGCTCTGCTCGCCCAGGCCACCAGCGAGGCCACCACGCGACCTGGCCTCTCCTCCGGCGCGGCACACAAGCGGCCCCGTGCCGACAAGGGCTGACCCCCACAACGCACCGGGCACTGCCGCCGCACCAAGGCAGTCCAGGAAAACAGCGGGCGAGTTGCCCCTCCCGCGGGGCGATGTCCCGCGGGAAGACCCCACGCGTCCCACGACATGCATCGGCATGTTCTGCCGCATGCCCGAAAACAGACAGGAGAGAACATGGCCACCTACGTACTGATCCACGGTGCTGGACATGGCGGCTGGTGCTATCGGAAGGTCGCTCGTCTACTGGAGGCCGAGGGCCACACCGTGTATTCCCCGACCCTGACGGGGTTGGGCGATCGGTCACACCTGGTGAGCCCGGATGTCGATCTGAACATGCACATCACCGAAGTGGCCAACCTCCTTTTCTACGAGGACCTGAGAGACGTGGTGCTCGTTGGCCACAGCTACGGCGGCACAGTGATGAAGGGAGCCGCTGATCGCGTCAGCGACCGGGTCGGGAAGCTCGTGTTTCTCGATGCCCCCGATGGCCGGTCGCAGATCGAGGCATTCCCGGCCCTCCTCAAGGAGAGGGAAAATGGCCAGGTCATCGACGGTGTCGAGCTGGTACTCCTTCCCAGCGAGGACCTGGTGAGGTTTTTTGGGATTACGGACCCCAAGGACATCGAGTGGACGCTGCCACGCCTCACCCCTCACCCATGGAAAACTCTGGAGCAGCCGCTCGTCCTGAACAACGAGCCAACACTGGAGGCGATACCGCAGTACCGGATTGTCTCCACCACAAGTCTGGGTCTTGGTATCCATAACCAGGATCTGATAGCCAAGGCGCGCGCTGAAGGCCGATTCTGGGAGATTGACAGTGGACACGATCTCATGATCAGCGATCCTGAGGCTGTCGCCGGTCTGCTGACGGAGATTGCGTCCGCGGCGGTCCGGACCACAGGCGAAGTGTAGGCGTCGGCCTGCATCGATACATCTCCCCAGGTCTGAAGCGCTGGGAACACGCCGATCCGCGGACGCACGACGCGACTGCGCACACATCCTCGACGTGGCCGAAAGGGAGGTCGCCGAGCAGGGGGCCGATGCTTCCCTGGAGCGGATCGCCCGGCTGGCCGTCCGAACCGCTGGTCCGCCGGGCCGTGCGGGTCGACGCGGTGGCATCCGTTCCGCATGCCGCTTCACGATCTCTTGTCACTCTAACCTGACAGCCATAAGGTGATGCGTGTCAGGTCATGCGGGTTGGGGGGCGGATGGGCCTGAACTGTGCTCACGGGAAAGGCAGTTGGGTGAAGATCACGGTCGATGAAGAGAAGTGCTGCGCTGCCGGGCAGTGCGTGCTTGTGGCCCCGGAGGTGTTCGATCAGCGGGACGAGGACGGCATCGTGGTGCTGCTCGACCCGGAGCCCGGGACGGCGCAGGAAGCCGCCGCGCGAGAGGCCGCGCAGGTGTGTCCGGCTGCCGCGATCCTGATCGAGAGGGGCTGACGTGACGGCCGCCCCGGAACCGCGGCGGCTCGTCGTGGTCGGCGTGCTCGGCAACGGCATGGCCCGCTCCCTACGCACCTGGCGGCAGGCTGTCCTCGACCGGGCCGCATGGCCCGCGGTTGCTCCGTCCGCCGCATAGGCGCCGACGGGCCACGTATGCGCAACTCACCCGGAGAACAGAGACGTCGGAAAGAAGGCAAGGCGACATGACCTCCTCCGCACCCCCCACCCCGGCACCCGACAGCGAGGCGCCCTTCTTCCCGACCCCGCGCACCTGTCCCTTCAGCGCGCCGCCGCAGCACGCCGAGTTCCGTGAGGCCGGCGGCCTGCACAAGGTCACCATCTGGGACGGCTCGCGGCACTGGCTCGCCACCCGGCACGAGGACATCCGCGCCGTCCTGGGCAGCCGGTGCTTCAGCGCCGACGTGCGCCACCCCGAGTACCCGCTCGACTGGTCCACTCAGCGCGAGGAGCAGGGCGGCCTCTTCCTGCGCCTCGACGACCCCGAGCACGCCCGGCTGCGGCAGATGCTCACCCGGGAGTTCAGCGTCAAGCGCACCCGGGCCATGCGCGACGAGCTCCTGCGGATCACGGACGAGCTGATCGACGCCATGCTCGCCAAGGGCGGTCCCGTCGACTTCGTCCAGGAGTTCGCGCTCGCCCTGCCGTCCCGGGCCATCTGCCTCGTCCTGGGCGTCCCCTACGAGGACCGGGACGTCTTCCAGATCCACGCGGACCTCGGCGCCGACCTGACCGCCACGCACGAGGAGCGCGTCCAGGGACAGCTGGAGGCGATCGCGTACTACACGGATCTCATCGAGCGCAAGCGCCGCGAGCCCGGCGACGACATGATCAGCCGTCTCCTCGCGGACCACTCCGGCCCGGACGGATTCCCGCCCGAGACCATGCCCGGTCTGGTCGCGCTCCTGACCGGAGCAGGGCACGAGACCACCGCGAACATGCTGGGTCTGGGCTTGACCGCACTTCTCGTCAACCCCGACCAGCGTGAACGGCTGATCGCTCACCCCGAGTTGGCGGCCAGCACCGTGGAGGAGATGCTGCGCTACTGGAGCATCGTCGCCGTCAACCCGCGCCGGGTCGCCCTCGAAGACGTGGAGATCGGCGGACAGCTGGTCCGCGAGGGTGAGGGCGTCATCGTCTCGCTGGTCGCCGGCAACCATGACCCGCGCGTCTTCGACACGGACGAGTGCCCCGCCGACCGGCTCGACATCGGCCGCAATCCCCGCAACCACGTCGCCTTCGGCTTCGGCACCCACCAGTGCCTGGGCCAGAACCTTGCCCGCGTCGAAATGGAGGTGGCCTGGCCCCGCCTCTTCGAACGGATCCCCGGGCTGCGGCTGGCCGTCACCGAGGACGAGCTGGACTTCAAGAGCGAGACCGCCGTGTACGGCCTGAAGTCCCTGCCCGTGACCTGGTGAGCGCCGGCGCGTTCACCGTCGGAGGCTACCTCGACGGCCGCGGCAGTCGTATGGAGGGAACGGCGGCGCTGATCACCGGTGCCGGCAGCAGCGGAGAATTCCTCGGCACGGGAGCCGCGACCGCACTACTGCTCGCCGCACAGGGCGCCACAGTCGGGATTCTCGACGTCGGTGAGGAGCGCGCCACGCACACCCGCACGCGTATCGATGCCCGGAGTCACGCTGGATCACCGGCACGGTGCTCCCCGTGGACGCAGGGACCACACCGCGACCGGCCTGGGCATGTTGTCCCGCCTGACCGCACCCCAAAACGGAGAACAGCCATGAGTAGGGGCCGAAGACGTCGAGGCCGCCGACGCACAGCGCACGGCGAGTGCGCGCCGGGCGGCGGGGGAGCAGGTCGTGGAGGAGATGCTGGGCGCGGCCTTCCCGACCACGAACATCAAGGCCGTGCCAACGGACTCAGCGCGGAGGAGATCCTGGAAGCCGTGCTCCACACCGTCCCGTACATTGGATACCCAGCAGCCGGCCAGGCGATGGCCACGGCCACGCGTGCCCTCGGGCAGGCGTAGCCGCTTCGGGGAGGCCGGCCCGGCCGGGCCGGCCTCCCCGAAGCGGCTGATGGACCACAATGAGAAAGGTGAACGACCAGCCATCCACCACCGTACGCAGGCGCAACGCCCGAGGCCAGGGCGAGCGGCTGCGCCAGGACATCCTCGCGGCCGTCGGCCGCCTGCTCGACGAGAAGGTGGCGAACGACGCCCTTCCCGTCTCCCTCCGCGAGGTCGCGCGCGAAGTCGGCATCGCCGCCCAGAGCATGTATCTGCACTTCGCCGACAAGGACGAGCTGGCCCGTGCGGTCACCGAGGACGGCTACGAGCGTCTCGTCGCTGCCATGCGCGACGCCGACGCCGAAGCGGTCGACTGCGGGGCCGATGCCCGCGAGCGGCTGTGCGCTCAAGCCGACGCCTACTACACCTTCGCCCGCACCCAACGTGGCGTTTACCGCCTCATGTTCGGCTACGACGCCACCGCCTTCGGGATACCGCGCGATGCCCATCCCGCTCGCGCTCTGTGGCAGCAGTGGCTCGACGCCCTCCATGCCTGCGAGAACGAAGGCCGGCGCTGGCCCGATGGCGTCGAACACGCAGCCACCACCCTCTGGTCGGCCCTCTTCGGCCGCTTCGCTCTTTGGGCCTCCACTTTCGGACAGCAGGACCCGGAAGAACTGACGGCCTTCGCCCACCGCACCGTCGACACCGTCCTCCGCGGTGCGAGTGGGTGAGACCCGGCATTGGATGCCGACCCGGGTTATCGCGTTCCTTCCGCTGAAGCGCCTTGCCGGTAACCCCGGGCTATCCGCAACACGCAGGGACGATGGGGTCGGCGTGGCAGGCGTTCCGGGATGAGCCGGACACGGACAGCCTCGTGGAACGTCTGTCCGATGCCTGGTGATGGGACTTCGATGATCCGGTCGAGGCGGCCGAGATCATCCAGTTCGCGGACCTGCTGCTGCGGCGGGCCGAACGCGCTGAGCGCCGTCAGGCGGCAGCGGTGGTATAGGCCGCTCTCATCGCCCGGCCTCACGCCGGGCGAGCTCCTTGAGTTCCATGCGCGCGGCGGGTGTGCCCGACGGTCCACACCAGTAGGGGTGCCCGGCGATCTGTTTCGACAGCTGCTGCAGGCGTCGACGGTCCGTGGTGGTACTGGCCGTCGGGCCGGATTCGGCGAGCTGCCAGTACGTGCGGTACCAGGCGGTCTGCGCCTCCACGAGGTCGAGGGGGAAGTCGTGCTGGTTCATGCCTCGCATGAGATCACTTGTTCGAATTCAGGGGCAATCAGACACCCGAGGGTGTGGCACCCGGATGACCCGAGCGAGGCCAAGAATCAGGCTCCGGCGATGGTCCGGCCCGGCATCGGCTCCGCGAGCGCGGCCCGCCAGGCCGGCGCGCCGAAGGGGGCGGCGAAGTACTGCGTCTCGTGCGCCACGTGCTGGTCGGCGAATTCCATGATGCTCACCGAGTACGAAGGCACACCGTCGTAGGTGATGAGGCATTCGCTCACCCACAGATTCGCATGGCCGGTGATCCGCCGGACGGTGAAGTGTCGGTCGGCCGGGTGCCCGCCGCGTTGCGCCGAGATCATCGCTCGGCCCCGGAACCGCTCACCTGACTGCGGGTAGTCCAGGATCGCGTCCGTGGCGTAGATGGCGTGCTCGGCTTCGGTGTTCCCGCGTTCCGAGGCCCGCCAATGCTCCTCGATCGCGGCCCTGGTCCGGGAGTCAGCGTCCATGGCGCCACCCTTCCGTAGCGGTGACAGCCTAGGCACTCCGGGCCACAGCCGCCCCGAGGCCGGGCGGGCCTGGGTGCAACGCCCTCATTGACAATCGGAACGCCGTTCCGTATAAGTGAAGCGGAGGAAGTCTCCGATTGGTTTTCAAGGAGTTGAACCATTGAGTGACACCCCGCGCGCGGTGTTCGAGAAGCTGCTGGCCGGCATGGTCGACCGCGACTTCGACAATCTCTGGCAGCTCTACGCGCCGGACATCGTGTTGGAACACCCGTTCGCGGTGCCGGAGCCGACTGTGACCCGCGGTCAGGAGGGCCTGCGGCGGCTGCTGGACGGACTGCGGGAGTGGTTCGAGATGACCGCGAAGAACGTGGTCATCCACGAGACGGCCGACCCCGAGGTCATCGTGGCCGAATGGGACTACGAGATGCGCGTGCCCGGCACCGACAAGCAGCTCACCACGGCCAACGTGATCGTGATGCGCGTTCGCGACGGCAAGATCGTCGAGTCCCGCGATTACCACAACCACGCGGCCCTCACCCAGATCATCACCGGCTGAGCGCCCCACGCCTGACCACGGGCCGGGAAACGCCTACTGGCCATACTCGCCATCGCCACCCGGGTCGGCCTCGCCTCGGCGGGCGCAGACTCCCGGCCAGGGGTCCCGGCCGCTCCTCGTCGAGGGCACTGCGACAACCTGGTCACCCTGGAGGGTCTCGAACGCCAGGACCAGTTGGACGACCTGTGGGTCTCCCACTGCCGCAGCCTGCGCGCCCCGGCCGCCTCGGTGAGCTGCCCGCCCTGCGTGAACTCAGCGTCGAGGACTGCGCGGTGCTCGTGGACCCCGGTGGCCTGGCCGGTGCCCCGGTGGACGACGTGACCTTCTCCCAGGTGCCGAACCTGGGCTCGCTGCCTGCCCTGGAGGACTGCCCCGACCTGCGGAAACGGACGCTCATCGATTGCCCGCGCGTGGCGACGTGGGAGGCGTACGACGGGCGGCCCGGTCCCATGCACACCGCACTCACGGTGCGGGGAGTGGACATAGCCCGCTACTGACCGCCCGCAGCGCCCTCAGTCGCAGGTTTCTCTCGACTGCTCGGTGACCAGGGCCACCTCTGCGGCAGGGCGCCGCGCCCACCGCCCGGGGACGGTCTGTATCGCCTCCGCCCGCCACCGATCGGGGGTGATGCGGCGTGGGCCCGCGCACTCCGTCCGTGCCCTCGGGTATGGCGGTAGGGGCGGGAGAACACTCTCTCACCGCCGTAGGCCGGACACGGAGTGGGAGAGCGCGGATGGCGGACGAGGTGAGGGCCGGTGGCCGAGGAGCCGGTGCGCGCCGGGGCGTGGTGGGCGGGGCGGGGGAGGGGGCGCGCGGTGGCTGGGCGGGGCTGCTCGGCACGGTCCCGGTGCTGCTGCTGATCGGCGGTGTGGTGTTGGACGTCTTCGGGCCGGTGCCGTACGCCGGGTTGCCCCTGCTGTCCGCCGGCCCGCTCGCGGCCTGCATGGTGCTGACGTTCCGGGGCGCGGCGATCACCGCGGCCGCTGCGTGTGTGCTGGCGGTGTGTGTGGATGTGCTGGTGAACCGCCCGCTGACGGCGCTCGTGGTGAACCTGCTGGACGTGGCGGTGATCAGCGCGATCGCGCTGTGGCTGAAGTGGGTGGTCCAGCGTCAGGGGCAGCGCTTCGCGGCGGTGCGCGCCGTGGCCGAGGTGGCGCAGCGGGCGGTCCTGCCACTGCCACCCGCGCGGGTGGGGGCGGTGTCGGTGGCCACCCGCTACGAGTGCGCGCACGCGGAAGCGCTGATCGGCGGGGACTTCTATGCGGTGCGCAATTCGCCGTTCGGGGTGCGGGCGCTGATCGGGGACGTACGGGGCAAGGGGCTGCCTGCCGTGTCCACCATGGCCGTGGCGACCAGCGCCTTCCGTGAGGCGGCGGAGCAGGCGGCGACGTTGCGGGAGCTCGCCGAGTACATGGAGCGGGCCCTGACCCGGTTCGCGGCGGACGTCGGTGACCAGCCGGACGCACTGGAGCGGTTCGCCACCGCCGTACTGGTCGAGGTCAGCGAAGAGGAGGGGCGGGTGCGGTTGCACCACCGCGGTCATCCGCCGCCGTATCTGATCCGCGGGGGCCGGGTGACGTCGCTGGAGCCATCGGTTCCGGGGCTTCCCCTGGGGCTGGGGATGCCGGAGGGCGTCGGCGTATCCGGCAGTGACACCTTCCCCTTCCACCAGGGGGATTACCTGTTGCTGGTGACCGATGGTGTCACCGAGGCGCGCGACCGGCACGGGGCCTACTACGAACCCCGTACGAGGCTGGCCCACCGAGATTTCCGCACGGCGTCGGAGGTGGTGGACGCGCTCGTGGCGGACGTCACCGATTGGACCGGTGGCCGACGGCATGACGACATGGCGATTCTGGCCCTCACACCGCTTTTCACCCGGTCGGTGGACTGAGACTGCGGCCCGGTAGGCCGCCGTTTCCCCGATCCGAGTGGGGGAAATGAGTTCGGGGAGTGGCGCCCGCGGGACGCTCGCGTTGCCTTTGGGCTCTGCTTCGCCGGGTGGCGTCTGGAGATCGGCCGCTGCCCACCGCGCGAATTCTTGGTGTCTGGTCGGGGTCAGGCTCTGGGGCGGGTGATCAGCCGGCCGCGGACCGTGCCGTGGCGTAGTCGGTCCAGGCCCTCGTTGAGGCCGAGGCCGCCCAGGCTGATGAGGGCGATGACATCACCCGGTTCGGCCTGGGCCTCGACGTCCACCACGACCCAGCCCGGGTCCGCTACGGGGTCCGGCGGTTCGGCACTCTGCAGCGGGACGCCCTTGCCAGTGCCGGAATGCCTTCATCGTTTACTCCAGGGCTGGGCTCGTCGACTGAGGCGAACCGCCGCAGCCTGCCGCCACGCCAGTTCCCGCTGGCGAGCGGGCGGTTGTTGCCTGTGGTCCCATCAAACCCCAGACGCGTGCTCCTCCGACCCCGATTCACACCCGACGGCAGCGCCACTGGGCGAGTACCCGCAGGCGCTCCAGCGGTGCGCCGACGGCTGGGCTCAGCCCTGGTGGTGGCGGGCGTGGTGGCGCTGGGCCTTGGCCCGGTTGCCGCAGCCACTCATCGAGCACCAGCGTCGGGTGCCGTATGGCGCGCCCTCGGTCAGCTCCAGATCATGCAGATCCGGCGTGCGAAGTTGACGTATCCGATGCGTTGGAAAGCGTTCGCCATGGGGGTGTTGCCGAGATCCGTGGCTGCCCGGATGCGGGGGACATCCTGCGCGCTGAGGATCCGGGTGCCTTCGGCAAGGATCTCGTCGATGTAGCCGTTGCCCCGGTGTTCGGGGAGTACGGCGAGGTAGCCGATGACGGGGTTGTAGTCGTTGCGCGCCGGGGTGACGAACCCCACCGGCTCGCCGTCCGGCAGTGTCGCGATCCGCCACCAGTCCCGCGGGCTCCGGTAGTGCGCGAGCTCCTCCTCATAGTGTCTGGCCGCCGCTTCGCGGGGGGACATCCGGGTCAGGTCGTCC
Organism: Streptomyces yongxingensis; assembly: GCF_055597465.1. NCBI lineage: Bacteria > Bacillati > Actinomycetota > Actinomycetes > Kitasatosporales > Streptomycetaceae > Streptomyces > Streptomyces yongxingensis. The sequence continues at coordinate 640,194 of NZ_CM145717.1, read as the reverse complement.
CTGCTGTGCGCGTCCAGCGTTCCGTCCAGGACCCGAGTCATCAGGGCGAGGATTTCCTCGGTGTCGCCGACCGGCCGGAACGCCAGGCGCCCTCCCGGTTCGGGGAGTGGTGTCCCGGGACGTCACTCCAGAAGCAGCCGTTCGACGAACTGGCGGGCGCCGGTCCGTGTCAGGAGGCGTGCTCGGCCCAGACGGGCCGGTGGCTGGGACTCGGGAGAGCCGGCCACTGCCGACCTCGCCGGACACGTTCGTGTTTGCAGCAGCGAGAGCAGCACGAGCAGCCGGGAGGAAGGTCTATCCATGACACCTGCCTCCCCGCAGTAAAGGTCACAACCTGTCCTATACCTTCGCCACAGTGGCATACGAGCCGTTCGGGAGGCATAGCCCCCGGTCACGGCAGCCGTTCGTCACATCGAAGCGAGGAGCAGGTCATGTCCGTCACGACCACCACTCACCTGAATTTCCGGGGCACTGCACGTGAGGCACTGGACTTTTACCGGTCCGTCTTCGGTGGACGTACTGTCGCGGTCACCTACAAGGATGCGGGCGCCGTGCAGAACGAGAGCGAGGCGGACTGGGTGATGTGGGGCGAGGTGGTCGGCGACAACGGCTTCCACGTCATGGCCTACGACGTGCCCTCGCAACTGCCCTGGAACCAGGGCGAGAACCCGTTCTTCGTCTCCGTGCGCGGTGACGATGCCGAGGAGATCAGCGCCTTGTGGGGCAAGCTCGTCGAGGGCTCGGCCATCGTGCGTCCGCTGGAGCCTGCGCAGTGGGCGCCGCTGTACGGCATGCTCACCGACCGGTTCGGCGTCACCTGGGTCCTGGACGTCGCTGCCCAGTACAACGGCTGATCCAGCCGACCTGGCATGCCTGCGCCGTCCGGGCCGCCGCAGCCACCCTGGCGGTCTGGACGGCGCAGGCACCGAGCACGTAGAAGAGCGGAAGGAAGCGGGTCACCGTGCGGATGCGGAAGCTGGGACAGACCGGCATCGAAGTCAGCGCCTACTGCCTGGGCACCATGGTGTTCGGCAAGATGGGCAACCCGGATCACGACGACTGCGTGCGCATGATCCACCGAGCGCTCGGGGCGGGCGTCAATTTCGTCGACACCGCTGACGTCTACGGCTACAGCGAGACCGAGGAGATCGTCGGCAAGGCCCTCAAAGGACGCCGTGACGAGGTCGTGCTGGCGACCAAGTTCAACGGCCCGATGGGCGAAGGCCCCAACCGCAGCGGCAGCTCCCGGCGCTGGATCATCCAGGCGGTCGAGGGCTCGCTGAAGCGGCTGCAGACGGAGTACATCGACCTTTACCAGATCCACCACCCCGACCCGCACACGGACATCGAGGAGACCCTCTCCGCTCTCACCGACCTCGTGCGTGCCGGGAAGGTCCGAGCGATCGGCTCCTCCAACCTGCCGGCCTCGGAAATCGTCGAAGCCCAGTGGGTGTCGCAACAGCGTGGACTGCACCGCTTGCGTACCGAGCAGCCCACCTACTCCATCCTCAACCGGGGCATCGAGCGTGAGGTCCTGCCCGCCTGCCGCCGCTACGGCCTGGGCGTCCTGGTGTGGAGCCCGCTGGCCATGGGCCTGCTCACCGGTCGCTACCGCAAGAATGCCCAGCGGCCCGACAACGCCCGCATGCAATGGGTCCCCGAGCACCTCACCGACGAACGCAAGCTCGATGCGGTCGAGCAGTTGCTCACTCTCGCCGAAGAAGCCGGCCACTCCCTCACGCACCTGGCCATGGCCTTCGCCACCAGCCACCCCAATGTCACCTCCGCCATCATCGGCCCGCGCACCATGGACCACCTCGACGACCTGCTGGCCGGCGCCACCCTCACCCTCGGCGACGACCTCCTCGACAAGATCGATGCAATCGTCCCGCCCGGCACCGACATCAGCCCTCTGGACGTCTCCTACACACCCCCCTCGCTCAACCGCACGGACCTGCGCCGACGCCCACCCCACGAGCGAGCCGCAGCCTGAGAACGCCATGACCGTCCTCGACAGCCGCGCCCTCAACCACGCCACCCTCGCCCGTCGGCACCTGCTGACGCGCAGCAACACATCCGTGCCCGAGGCGGTGGCCCACCTGTCCGGAAGCGCTCATCCCCATGGCTCAGCTCCCACCCCGAGGTCTGTGGCACCGGACTGACGGTGCCAGCCGGGCAGGAGCCGACGGCTACGGGTCCGACCTGGCCTCACCGTTCCGTACACTCACGGGATGAACAACTACACGTGCACCCACTGCGGCACCGTCGGTCTGGCGGAAGGTTTCATCGAGGACGCCGGCGAGCACTCGCGCGGGTACGCGCGCTGGATCGAGGGCGCGATGGAGCGGGGATTTTTCGGGGGTGCCAAGCGGACGGGTCGTCCCCGGCGGCAGATAGTGGCATTCCGCTGCCCCGAGTGCGGGCACCTCGATCTGTTCGCCACCGGCGAGGTGTAGGCATCCGACTTCGGGACTCCCGAGCAACTATCAAGAGCCTCCGCAGGATCCCTCATCGCCTGACCCTCTCGGCGGCCAGGGGCGGGCCTGACGCATCGGGCCGTGACATGGGATGTGTTCATTCGGGCGCAGTCGGATCACCAGCTATGGATCGGGCGGGGGAACGCACTTCCGCAGGTGACGGCCGAAGAGTGTGGCCATCGGCGAGCCTGGTGCCCATGAAGAACTTCGCGTCCCTTTTCGGAACATGGGAGGTCCTGTTAGCGTGACGTGCGCGAGCAGGGAGTGTGGAGTCCGCCTATGTCATTGACCGACAAGGCAATCGCCCGCATCAGGGAGCTGATCCAGTCCGGCGAACTGCCGCCGGGCGCCAAGCTGCCGCCCGAGCAGCAGCTGGCCACGGAGCTCGGTCTGTCCAGGAACCTGATGCGTGAGGCGGTCAGAGCGCTTGTTGTCGCGCGGGTCCTGGATGTCAGGCGGGGCGACGGGACCTATGTGACGAGTCTGGAGCCCGCGCTGCTGCTCGAGGGGCTGGGCGCGGCGGTGGAGTTGCTCCACGGGGACACCCTCCTGGAACTGACCGAAGTGCGCAGGCTCTTCGAGCCCATTGCCACGAGCCTTGCCGCCACCCGGATCTCCGACGACGACCTCGTCGTGGTCAGGCACCACCTTGACGCGATGAAGGCCGCCCGCGACGATGTCGAGCTGCTCAACGAGCACGACGCCGCCTTCCACGGGGCGGTGATCGCAGCCGCCGGGAACAGCACGCTGGCTACGCTGCTGGAGGGGATCTCCAGCCGCACTGTGCGCGGCCGGGTCTGGCGCGGCATGGTCGACGACCACGCCGGCGACCGGACCATCGCCGAGCACGAGGCGATCTACGCCGCACTGCTGCGCAGGGACTCCGCACTGGCCGAGGCCGCGGCGCTGATGCATGTGAGCACGACGGAGCAGTGGCTGCGTCAGCACCTGGACCACTGACGAGACCGCAGGCCGACCGGGACCGGACTGTCACGATCCGGGGCGCCAACCGGGCCGGTTCGGGGGCGGGTCCGCCGGCCGGCTGTTCAAAGATGCGCAGCACCTGGCTCGTCGATGGCGCTGCGCATCCAGCCGTACGGGATTCAGGAGGTCCGGTGCTTCTTGGCGGCGCCGTTCGGCGCCGATGTGGAATGCCCGGCGTCGGCGCGCAGTCCGGGTTCGATGCCGGCCTGTTCCATGACCTGGCGTGCTGCCGCCGGCCAGTTTCCGTCGCTCACCTTGACGTTACCGCTCAGGATGTTGTTGTGCGGTGCCCCGGTCGCCACCTGGGTGGCACCCGTGTTGTACCAGTTCTCCGAGAACGTGCTGTCATTGGTGTTGTTGGTTCCGCTGGCGTTGGTGAAGGCCCACACGCCGGCGTCCCGGATCACGTTGTGCCGGAGTGTGACGTGGCGGGAGCCCTCGTCCAGGTAGAGGCCGACGGTGTTGCGGTTGTCGTAGATGTAGTTGCCCTCCATGACGGTCCCGGGGCTCGCCGACAGGTTGTACAGGCTGCCGCCGTCGTGGAAGACCTTTTTGGTGCCGTGGATGAGGTTGTGGCGGACGACGTTGTCCGACAGCGTCGTCGGCGTGGTGTAGACCGGTTGGTAGTTGTACAGGCCGCGGTTCTTGTAGTCCGTGCTGCCGCCGGGGTCGTTGGCACCCCAGCCCCAGCCGACGTCGATGCCGTCGTAGGCGAGGTCGGAGACCTCGTTGTGCTCGATCACCGCGTGGGTGACGTAGGTGGACAGGATGCCGGACATGTCCTTGTAGTCCTGGGCGACCTGTGTCACCAGGTTGTCCGTGATGGTGATGTCCTTGTTGGCCATCGCGGGGTTCGAGGGGTGGTGGGCGTCGGGCTGCACACCGCCGGCCACGATGCCCGCGCCGGAGTCTTCGGTGAAGGTGTTGCCGTGGACGGTGATGCCGGATGTGCCGAGGCCGACACCGGAGGCGTGGGCGTTCGCGTCGTTGCCGATGCCGAGGGCCACCTGGCCCAGGTGGGTGAAGGTGTTCCCGGTGAAGGTGATGTCGCTTGCCGCCGAGACCTGCACGGCCGCCGGTATCTGGTGCCAGCCGTTGCGGGCCCCCTCGAACAGCGGGCAGCCGGACTGGCAGGAGGTGAGGAAGTCGGCGGGCTGGGGGTACGCGGACGGGATGAAGGTGCCGTTCTGCTGGTTGGCGTAGCCGGTCGAGGTGCCCGGCTGGAGCCACGTGGAGTACTCGAAGCGGACACCCTGGATGGTGATGTCCCGGGCCGGGTTGTCGTAGGTGCCGCCGATCTGCAGCAGCGAGGTGAGCTGCGGCAGTTCGATGTCGCTGTCGCCCGGATCCTGACCGGCGGGTGCCTTGTAGTAGAGGAGGCCCGCCTCCGGGTCGAGGTACCACTGACCCGCGGTCTTGAGGAAGGAGTAGGAGTTCTCCAGCAGGAGGGTGCCACCGGCGAAGGGTTTGGCGATGGTGTCGTAGCCCCAGTTGCTGTTGTTCCAGGCCGGCTGCTGCATGGTGATGGTCGTGCCGCTGATGCTCCGCACGGGCGCGTACCGGTCGGTGAAGGAGTTCTGGCTCTCCACCTCGATGCGGTTCTGCCGGGGCAGCGAGGCGAGGTAGCTCAGGGCGGGGTTGACGATGGTCAGCCCGGTCTGCGTCACCTTGACGTCGTTGCGCGAAATGGTGATCGAGGCACGGGGTGCGAGGGCGCCGTCCACATAGAGCTGCCGTGCGTCCTGGCCCTTCGGCACCTGTGCGACATAGACGTTCGACGCCGCGTTCTCGAGTCGCCAGCCGGTCACCCGCCGGCCGCCGGACACGACGGGTGTCTCGCCGGGCCGCGCCCGCCAGGTGACGGTGTGGCCGTTGCGGCCCGAGTCGGCGCCGCTGAGCTTCCAGGGTTTTGTCAGGTGGTAGGTGCCGCCGGACAGCTCCACGACCACGTCGGACGCGTCCGACAGGTCACGCGCGAGGCGCTGGGCCCGGTCGAGGGTGGCCACGGGGTGGTCTGCCGTGCCCTGGTCGCGGTCGCTGCCCCCGGGGGCGACGACGATCGTGGCGACGCGGGCGGCCGAGGCGTTCGCGGGAGCCGCTGCGAGGCCGGTGAGGGCGGTGGCGGCCGCGGCGAGGGCCGCGAGGGCGATTCTGGGATATCGGTGCATGGCTGGTCCCGGGGTCGAAGGGGTGGAGTCGGTCAGCGACAGCCGGTCCGTACCGTGTGCCGGGGCGAGTGGATCAGGCGCTTTCATGACGTCGCCCCGGGGTCGTGTCCGCCGAACGGCGTCCGGTAGGACGGCGGCCGGGTGCGCAGGTCGAGCTGGAGTGTCAGGCGGATCCGGGTGGAACGGGGCAGGTCCACCTGTAGCCAGGGGGCGTCGGCCTGGGTGGTGGCGGACGTGACGGCGGGCCGGCCGTGGCCGTAGTCGTACAGGTCGCCGACCCAGGCGGGGTCCTCGCAGATGGTGTGCTGGACAGCTCGGATGGTGTGTTCGGCGAAGGCTCCGGCCTGCACGATCACCGATCGTGAGGCGTGGGGATCGAGGTTCACCAGGTCGACGACGGTGGCCTCCGGGTCGATGCGCGAGACCAGGGCCGCCACCGACGGGGGCAGGCCCGGGCGTGCGGCGGTGGCGTCGTAGTACCGCACTCGTGCCTGCTGCAGGCCGCCGTTGTAGACGACTTGTGGCGCGCCCCAGGTCAGCTGTACCAGGGCCTCGGTGACGACCGGGTTCGACTGCTGCCACAGGTGGATGTCGGCTTCGGCCACGTCGGTGCCGCGGAAGCGCTCCATGCGGGTCAGCCGGTGGCGGACCTGGGCCTGCGCGGCGGCCAGGATCCGCTCCGGGTAGGAGGGGTCGTCGCCGCTGAGGAAGGCGAACCAGGGCTCCTCGTGCCCGGCCTCCTCCTTGCTGCGGAAGGGGCGCACCGTGCGCCAGTCGTAGCCACTGGCGGAACGGAGCCGTTCGAGGCGTTCCCTGTCCGCTGCCGAGGCGGAGTGGTGCCACAGAGCCATCGGGACAGCCATCAGCATCGGGTTGTAGTCGAACCAGCCCCGGTCCGCGTGCCGGAACGGCACATGCAGCGTGGGTGTGACCACGTCCTCGCCCAGTTGGACGACCCATTTGGACCGTAGGCTCGAGTCCGAGTCCGTGAAGGCCATGACCTTGCCCTGGGCGATGATCTCGTCCAGGGCGGGACGCACGAGGTCCAGGCAGGAGTCGTCGCCCGTGGCTGCTGCCCCGGCCAGGGCGGCGGTGATCGCGGCATGCCCGACGCTGTACCACCCGTGTGGCCAGGACCAGCCGTAGTGACCGCCGTACCAGCGGCCCTCCAGCAGCCCGCCCACCGTGCCGTCCGGGGCGACGTTGTCCGGCAGGACGCCGCCACGGGCAGCCGCACGCTCCCGCCAGGCGCCCACGTACTCGGCGATCCAGTCGCGGTAGCGGTCCTCCCCGGTGAGAATCAGGGCGTTGAGGACCAGTCCGGTTACGGCCAGGTTGACCGCGGTGTCTCCCTCGCCCATCCTGCGGCGCATCTCCTCGCCCAGCCGCGGGTCACGGGCCGGCGGCGGTGTGTCGGACGCCGCCCCCAGCGTCCACTCCAGGGGGAAGCCGTATGTCCGGGCTTCCTGGGGAAGCCAGGGATACGCGTCGCCGTCGAACAGCCCCTCGCGCCGCGGGTCGCTGCCGTTGTGCGGTCGGCTGATGATGCGGTGGGCGGGGTCGTAGTTGCCGTACTTCGGGTCCACGTACAGCTCCGCGAAGCGGCGCGCCCGCCCGGAGAAGCGTTCGGGAGCGGCCATGCACAGGAAGTAGAACAGCAGCATGCTCTCGCCCTGGTGGAACCAGTCGTAGCCCCGTTCGAACTCGTCCCTCAGCATGCCCAGCTCGGTCAGCTGCCGGGTGACTCCTTCCCAGTGCCGTTCGGACGCCGCGAGCAGATCGCTGTGCCCGCCGAGCAGGTAGAGCTGCGGCCAGTTGAAGAAGACCTCGTAGAAGTCGTCCGCGCCGTCGCGGGAACTCAGCCGGCCGCGGTACTTCAGCCGCCCGTCGTCTTCCGTGAAGTCCGTTGCGAACCGGCGCCAGGCATCGTCGAGCAGGTCGAAGAGCGCCCGCTGTGCGGTGGCCCAGCCCGGTGGCTCCAGCAACGGCACCGAGGCTGTGATGACGGGGCGCATCGGATCTCCATTCGGGCCAGGCGGCACCCGGACGCGGCGTGCGCCGGGGGGGGCTCAGTTCTTCGTGGCGCCGGCGAGCATGCCGGCCACCAGGAAGCGTTGGGAGAAGAGGAAGACGACCAGTACGGGAGTGATGGCCAGCAGTGTGGCCAATGCCAGTTCGGGACGCTGGACGGCGAGTGAGCCGGCCGTGGGGTTGAACTGGGGGACGTCGTTCAGCAGAGTCCCCAGTCCCACCTGCACCGGGAACTGGCGACTGTCGGGCAGCATGACGTAGGGGAGGAAGTAGTTCGTCCAGTTCGCCACGAAGCTGAAGAAGCCGACGAGGGCGACGACCGGAGCGGCCAGGGGGAGGGCGACGCGGCGGAACACACCGACCTCGGTGCAGCCGTCGAGCCTCGCGGCGTCCAGCAGCTCCCGCGGCAGTGCTGTACTGAAGTAGATGTAGGCCAGGTACACGCCGAAGGGATAGAAGGCGTACGGCAGGATGATCGACCACATCGAGCCGATCAAATGCACCGCGTTGACTTCCAGGAACAGCGGAACCACCAGCGTGGCGTTCGGCATGAGCATCACCACGAGGGTCGCGATCAACAGCGTGCGCCGCCCCCGGAACTCGGTCATCGCCAGTCCGTAGCCCGCGGGGATCGCCACGCACAGGGTGATGACCAGGGCGAGGAACGCGTACAGCGCCGAGTTGCGCAGCCACAGGAAGACGGCGTTGCCCTGGTAGTCCGTCAGCGCGTGCCAATTCGCCCGCAGCGCGTGCCAGGATCCGAAGGACAGCGGGTTGCTGTGCACGAGCTGGCTGTCGGTCTTGGTGGCGGCCAGCACCAGCCACAGCGCGGGGAGCACGAAGAAGACCAGGAACAGCGCGAGCACCAGAGCGGGCAGCGGCTGGACGCCAAGGCGGCGGGTAGCGCGGCGCGGCTTCTTCCGGGGCCGCGGTGCCGCTGCGGGAGGCGGCAGCGGGGGAGCGGTGGTCCGGGTGTCAGTCCGCATCGAAGAACCCCGATCGGGCGACGAAGACTCCGGCGACGACGAGGGAGACCACCAGCAGCTCCACCGAGACGGCCGCCGCGGTGTTCACGTCGTTGTTCTGGAAGGCGAAGTCGTACGACAGCTGATTGAGCGAGTAGTCGCGTCCGGCGACGCCGACGCTGGCCTGCGACAGGAGCTGGGGCTCGACGAAGAGCTGGGTGCCGCCCGCGAAGGCGAGGATCACCATGTAGACGATCCACTTGCGCAGCAGCGGGATCTGGATCCGCCATGCGGTCTGCCAGGGCCCCGCGCCATCGATCCGCGCCGCTTCCATGACGTCCGGCGAGATGTTGTTCAGCGCCCCGTACATCACGATGATCCAGCCACCGGCGCCGGTCCAGAAGGCGATCAGGGTGAACAGGACGGGCAACTGCGACGGGGCGATGACCTGGGCGAAGGTGGGGAAGCCGAGCCCGCGCAGCAGGAAGCCGACCGGGCTGACCGCCGGGTCGAGCACGAACAGCCAGACCATCACGCTCGCCGCGCCTGCCAGTGCGCCGGGGAGGTAGTAGAGGAAGCGCAGCAGCTTGCTCATGCCCTGTGCGGCCAGTCGGTGCAGCAGCAGGGCCAGACCGACGGAGAAGACCACCAGGCTGGCGAGCCAGCACACCAGGTAGAGCCCCACGTGCTCGACGGCGGCGACGAACCGGAAGTCCCGGGCGGCCGTGGCGAAGTTCGACAGGCCCACGAAGGTGCCATCCGCGTCGGTGAAGGCGAAGCAGACCGCATAGACGGTCGGGACCACGCCGAACGCGGCCAGGAGCACCACGTACGCCGCGACGAACCCGTGGCCGGAACGGACCGGCGACCTGCCGTGGCGGGCGATCGGCCGGCGAGCCCGGCCGGCTTCCGCGGACGGCGCGCTCACCGGCTCACCTCGTACCCGTCGCTGCGCGCGTAGTTCACGATCGCTCGCTCCCAGGCCGGCAGGGTCGAGACGAGGCTCTTCCCCGCGGTCAGCTCCGGCGTGACGGTCGCGGCCCAGATGGCCTCCTGGCTGAACTGGCCGTACCCCCAGCCGGGCCACACCTGGTCGGCCGCGGTCCGCAGAGGACGGGTGATGTCGTTCGCGTAGTACCCGGAGGACGCCTGCTGGGCCAGCCAGGTGCCGGCCGCGGGCGCGTACGCGGGATAGCCGGGGGCCTTCTTGCCCTGATAGTCGTCCGAAGTGGTCACCCAGGTGAGGAAGGCGGTCGCCGCCTTGAGGTGCGCACTGTGCGCGGACAGCAGCCAGGTGCCACCCCCGACGTTGCCGACGGACGGACGGGACTCCCCGGACCACTGAGGCATCGGTGCGACCGCGATCCGATGGGCCGGAGTTTTGAACGATCCCTGGAACAGCGAGCCGCCGTACCACGACGGGCCTGGCATCATGAGGAGTTTGTCAGCGGCGTTCTTGTCGAAGTCCGAACTGAACACGCTGCTCGAGGAGAGCGTCTTGTTCTTGATCAAAGTGTCCAGGAGGCCGGCCATGCGCCTGCAGTTCGCGCCGCCGGTATCGACCGTTACCGCCTTCGGCCCGGTGATGTGGTTGGCTCCGCACTTGCCCGCCCACAGGTAGATCTCGGGCGTGAACGCGTCACCCGCCGAGCCGATCAGGTAGCCGGGATGCTCGGCGGCGACCTTCTCGCCCAGGGCCTGGTACTCCTCCCAGGTGCTGGGGACCTGGTATCCCCACTTCGTCATGAGGTCGGCGTTGTACCAGAGAACGGTCTGCGCCAGGTCGTTGCGCAGGCAGTAGAGAGTTCCGTCGACGGTGCACGGGTCGTTCGCCCCCTTGGCCCAGCCCGCAAGTGTGGACTTGGGGATCAGCCCCTTGTCCAGAGGGGCGGTGAAGCCTGCCTCCACGGCCCAGGACGTCTCGTTGTTCTGGGAGCTGAAGACCACGTCCGGCCAGCCGTGGCGGGTGCGGTTGAACAGGCTCACCTTGGTGCGCAGGTAGTTGGAGCCATTGGCATCCCCGTCGTACGTGACGATGTGCATCTTCACCGAGGGATGCCGGGCCTTGTACAGCTTGGCAGCCGCCAGGCGCGAGGAGTCGACCCACACCGTCAACGTGCCGTCCGTCTGCTTCACCGGATGGAAGCCGTCCCGCGGGCCGGCGGGTCCGCTGCCGCAGGCGGCAACGGCCATCAGGGCGAGCACGCCGCCTGCGGCCATGCCCCCGAGCCGTCCGCGTCGCTTTCCCGATCTCTTCGCGCCGACCGCGCGGACCTTCACTGCCATGAACGACTCCGCTCATCGTGGCTGGCCTTGGTCACACATAAGAGCCGGTCGACGGAGGTGAGTCAACGGGATAGGCATGCTTATTTACAAGATCTATTGCCCTGAGTGCCGTACGAGCGACGCATTTTGCTGGTTTATGTTCCAGATTGGGTAACTCTTTATCGCGAATGAGTATGACTCATTATCTGGGAGAAGAGTGCAGGTGTACGCTCCCTGCACCAGGGGACCAGCCACGGACGGAGTGATGTGCCCCCGTGTCGAGGTAGGAGGCAAGCCGTTGGACGAGAAGCCTGTAGCGGCGGCAGACGGCAAGCCGCCCCAGGAGCGGCACGACGCCGGGCCGACGGGTCCCTACCGTCCCGGATATGAGCTGGTTGCCGAGCAGATCCTGGAGCTCATCGCCGAGTTGCGCCTGGAGCCGGGCGAGCGGATGCCGACCGAGCAGGACTTGGCGTCGCGCCTGGGCACCAGTCGCACCGTGGTGCGGGAGGCCGTGAAGATCCTGTCAGCCATCGGCCGGGTGCGCGCGCAGAAGGGGCGCGGGCTCTATGTGACGGACGACGAGGGCTTGCTGGGGCCCTCACGCTGGGCAGGCTTCTTCCTGCCGACCGACCTGGAGCACGTCTACCAGCTCTTCGAGTTCCGGCGGGTACAGGAGGCCGCGGCGAGCCGGCTGGCCGCCACCCGGGCGACTCCGGCCGAGCTGCGCGCCATCGAGGCCGCCGCCGAGACGTGCCGCGAGGGCCACCTGACAGGTCGGCGCGAGCTGTTCGACCGCGGCGACGAGGACTTCCACATCAGCATCGCCACCGCCGCGCACAACCCGTTCCTCGTCGCGGCGGTGCGTGAGGCACGCCGGCTGCAGCGCCAGTCCAGCACCATCGGACTGCACGGCACAGTCGGCGGTCACGCGGCGGAAGCGGTGGAGGAGCACGCCGCCATGTACCGGGCCATCCGGGAAGGCGACCCGGAGGCGGCGGCCGAGGCCGCCATGGTCCACCTGGACAACACGCTCGATGACTACCGCCGCGAGATCCAGCGCAGAGTTTTCGGCTGATCCGCGGAACCGGTGCCGCCCCCCGGCGGCACGCGGCCAGGCGGGGCGGGGCCCGCACGCTCACCGCCACCACGACGGGGCAGTCGCGCGGCGGGCCCCACCAGCCCGTCGGCCATCACCCGCCTGGCTGCCCCGGCATGGCAGCGGTGGCGCCGGCGGTGAACCGCCACCAGTCCGCGTTGACCAGGTAGCCGCTGCCGCCCGCGAACCGCAGATACAGGTCCTGCGTGCCCGTGGCGCCGCTGACCGGGCAGGACACCGTCGTCCAGGTCTGCCAGCCGCCGGTGTTCGGCACGCCGCACCGGCCCACGACCGTTCCGTTGGGGCCGCCCAGACGCAGTTCGATGGCGCTGCCGCCGGTCGCCGAGGCCACGCGTGCGGTGAAGGAGGACGGACCCGCGCCGAAAGCGACACCCTTGACCTTGATGTAGTCGCCGTTCTCGGTGTATCCGACGTTCATGCCTCCCTCACTGGACGGCTCGGTCTCGATCCCGGATTCCCAGGCGATCGTTTCGGCCTCCTGACGGATGTACGGATCGAGTGTGCCGACCTGGGGTGCCCCCGTACTGGTCATGTTGATCGTCGGGATGGTGCCGTCGGGCTGGTAGGAGAACTTCTCCACGCCGACCGAGCGGGTGTAGCCGCTCCCGCCCGGAAGCGCGCCGTTGTGGTAGAAGAAATATGAATTGCCTTTGAAGTCGACGATGCCCGGGTGGTTGGTGAAGCTGGCGCCCTGTGTGGGCATGATCGTTCCGCGGTAGGTCCACGGTCCGGTCGGGCCGGGGGCGGTGGAGTAGGCGATGAACTCCGAGCAGCACTTGGCGGCGTACACGATGTAGTACAGACCGCCTCGCTTGTAGACCCAGGGCCCTTCCTCGAACAGCGTGGGCCGGTTGGGATCACCGGTGCGAGTGCCGAAGCCCGCCGTGGTGAGCGGGATCTTGGCCGGGCTGCCGGAGTAGGAAATCATGTCGGCGTTCAGTTTGACGTACCAGAGGTTCGGGTTGCCCCAGTACAGATACGCCTGTCCGTCGTCGTCGATGAAGACGGTCGGGTCGATCTCGCCGTTTCCCACCAGCGGGTGGCCGAGGGCGTCGCGGAACGGTCCGGTCGGGCTGTCCGACACCGCCACGCCGATGGCCATGCGGCCGGTCGCGCGCTCCGTTGTCGGCACGTACCAGTAGAACTTTCCGTTGCGATTGACCACTTGGCCCGCCCAGGCGTTGGCGGACGCCCAGCTGAAGGAGGCCACACTGAGCGGGGAGCCGTGGTCGGTCCAGTTGACCATGTCGGCGGAGGACCACACCCGCCACTCTTTCATGGTGTAGTTGGTCGAGTTGTCCTCGTCGTGCCCGGTGTAGAGGTAGACACGGCCGTCATGGACCAAGGGCGCGGGGTCGGCGGTGTAGATGTGCTGCACGATCGGGTTGTCCGCCCTGGCCTCCGTGGGATGCACCGCGGCGGGCACGAGGACGAAGGCCAGCAGGAGACTCGCCGCCCAGGCGACCGCTCGCGTGAGTCTCGTACGAGTGGGTCGTGGTCGCCTCCTCATGCGCGGGTCCACCTCTGGTTGCCCTGACCGTTGCAGGTCCACAGGATCAGCGGGGTTCCGTTGGCGGTCCCGGCTTGGTCCACGTCCAGGCACAGGCCGGCGTGGACGTTGCGGATCGAACCGTTCGCGTCGAGTGTCCATTTCTGGTTGTCCTGTCCGTTGCAGGGCCAGGTGATGATGCGTGTGCCGTTGGCGGTGCCCTGGTCGTAAGCGTCCAGGCACTTGTCGCCGAAGACGCGTATCTCGCCGCCGGCCCAGGTGGTCCACAGCTGGCCGGCGGCCGTGTGGCAGTCCCGGATCAGCACCCTCGCCCCGGCCGCGGTCGAGGCGTTCTCCACGTCCAGACAACGGCCGGAACCGTCACCGCGCAGCCGGGACGTGGTGGCGGCCAGCGGAGTGCCGCCGGTCACCCGGAACGCGGCGACGCCGTGTGCGGGCACACTCGCCGAGACCTGCCCGGAAGTGCTCGATGTGCCGCCGGTCCACAGGTCGGTGAGGGTGAACGACCCGCCGGACCGACCGATCTGGGCCGCCGTGGCGGTGACGGTCGCCGTGCTGTTCCCCCGGTTGAACAGGCCCACGGCGACCGAGCCGTCGGACAGGGGCTTGGCGAACACCTCGGTGTCGCCGTCGTCGCGCACCCTGCGCCCGCCCGCGCCCAGCGGGTCCTGGTTCACCGCCAGCAGGCGCGGGTTGCGCAGGACCGCGCTCACATCGGCTGACATGGTGCGGATGTCGTTGCCCGCCATGAGCGGCGCGGCCATCAGCGCCCACAGGGCGAAGTGGGAGCGGGACTCGGTCAGCGACAGCCCGGGGCGGCCGACGACGAGCATGTCGGGGTCGTTCCAGTGGCCCGGACCCGACTGCGCGGCCAGCGGCGCGGTGACGTCCACGACGTTGCCCACGCCCATCGGATAGCTGTTGGTGTTGCCGTTCTGCCAGATGTCGAGCAGGTCCTCGGTCGTCCGCCACAGGTCGGCGACCTCGCCCCAGTTGTATGTGTCGCCGGTGATGGCGTGGTAGCTGTTCGGGTTGATGCTGTAGACGATCGGGCGCCCGGTCGCGCGCAGTGCGTCGCGCATGAGCGTGAACCGCGCGACCTGCTCGTCCCGGGTGCCGGCGGAGGAGCACCAGTCGTACTTGAGGTAGTCCACACCCCACGAGGCGAACGTGCGAGCGTCCTGGGTCTCATGACCCTTGCTGCCGGTGGACCCCGGGTAACTGCCCCCGCCCTGCGCGCACGTGCGCTCGTTGGGCACCTGGTAGATGCCGAACTTCAGGCCCTTCCCGTGGATGTAGTCCCCGAGCGCCTTCATCCCGCTCGGGAATTTTGTCGGGTTGGCCCGCAAGTTGCCCGCGGTGTCGCGTTGCGGGTCGAACCAGCAGTCGTCGACCACCACGTATCGGTAACCGGCGTCCCGCATGCCCGAGGAGACCATCGCGTCGGCCGCCTGACGGACCTGTGCCTCGGTGACCCCGCACCCGAAGCTGTTCCAGCTGTTCCAGCCCAGCGGCGGGGTGAGCGCCGGACTGCCCGGGGCCGCCTGGGCACTCGAGTGGACCGAGGCCGTGGTGAAGACGGTGCCGATCAGCGCGGCGGCCGTGAGGAAGCGGAGTAGTCGTCCGCATGGTTTCCACACGAGATGACTCCTTCTCGGATGGGGGGCAGCGGTCATCGGGAACGGGAAGCGCCCCGTTCAGCGGTAGCCGGCCGCGGTGATATTGGCCTGCACGGCGTTCTCCGTCTGGTCGGAGGGGTAGCCGGAGACCATGGCTCCCTCGTAGAACGTTCCGGCGCTGAGGTTGGTGTTGCCGTTGCAGCAGTCACCGCCGCTGCCCAGAATGATGGCCCCCTGCTTCTTCATGGGGTTGTAGCCACTGGGGAGGGAGCCGGCGTACAGCGTGGTCAGGCTCCCGGACTGCGCGTTGCTGCCCTTGATCGCGAACCGGCTCGTCCCGTTGTTCTTCAGTGTCGCGGTGACGAACTTGCTGGTGAAGGCCCTCTGGTTCGGGTTCCAGGACTGGCTGCCCCCGGAGTACAGACCCCATTCGAGGTCTGCCTGGACCCATGGGCCGTTCCCGGAGCATCCGCCGAACCAGCACTGCGTGCTGAAGTTGATCGCGTCCATGGCCCCGGGGCCGTCGGCCTTGCGGGTGGTCTCGCTGTTGCCGTAGTCGAAGCAGCAGCCGCCGTTGACGTGCGTGCCACTCGTCACCATGTACATGCCCTCAGGCGCGCTGCCGGTGGGGACGCCCGTCGTGTGGCCGTCACGCCAGTAGCTGTTCCTGGGATTGATGTACAGCGAGTAGGCCCTGTTGCCCCCGACCGTCAGCGATTCACTCGTCGCGTTCGCGGCGGTGTCGGAGCCACCGACTCCGCCCGGCCCCTGGTAGCCCAGGTTGTTGCCGTGCCTGGACTGGTCGTAGACCCAGGTGATGACGCATGAGGTACCCGCGCAGAACGAGTCCTGGGCGGCGGAGTTGGCGACGCCGCCTGCCGTCAGGGCGCCGATGTCCCGGGTCGCGTTGTCGGACGAGCGCCTGACCTGGTACAGCTTGCCGGCGTACGAGCCGTAGAGCGCCCGCACCGTGCTGTGCGCGGCCACACAAGGCGTGCCGCCCGACGCGTAGATGTCACAGGGGCCGGTGCCGGCGGCGGACGCCGGTCCCGGTCGGCCGAACACCGCCACCAGTACCGCAATCAACATCAGCGCCGAGCCCGTGGCCAAGGCGGTGGGTGAACGGCGTCCGCGGGACGCCCCGCCCGGCACGGAAACCAACGAAGACTGCACCGGCTCCTCCTGGTGATGATCATGAACATGACATACCGCGCGGCGCGACCCGCCCGCTGGATGGCGTGGGGTGCGGGAATCGGTGGTTCGATATCTCGGACTGCTGTCGAAGCATCGGACAGGGATGGATGATAGGGGAGCCCTGGAGGCTGTCAATACCGCACACCGGACCGGCGTGGAGACCGCGATGAAAACCGCAGTCCGGAGGTGTTCCTGCGGGAGGAATCGTCGGCGACATGTGATGTTTGGCCTCCCCTGCCATCCATGCCGCAGGACTGCCGTCCCGAGTTCGGCAGCAGCCCCTCGCGTCGTTCGACGTCAAGCCTCTTGACAGCCCCCAAGATCCCATGGGACCCCTAGAGAGACATGGGATGTATCGGCGCGCCCTGCTGCCCGTCCCGCGCCCGCGCTCCCCGCCTCCGCACATGCCGCCGGAAGGTCATGTCATGACGATCAACAGGCGCGTCTTCCATACCGTCTCGGGCGCGACCATGCCGGGCCGGCCGCACCGCGACCATCACCACCCTGGACGGCGACCGCTTCGTCCTGTCGCTGGGGTCGCGCCTCCGACGGTGGCGGCCGTTCCACCGCCGGACTGACGCCCGTTGGGGGCATTTGCCGTTGCTTCCTGTTCGGCTTGTCGATCGTTGCTCGATATTTCGAACCCCTGGTGAACTGGACCCGCTCACGATGCCGTTCCTCCAGATCGCCCACGACAGTACTCGCACCATCCGTACCGGTAAGGCCCCATGCGTTGCCGCCGTGCTGGTTACCGAGGACACAGGCGACATTCGGTGGCGGACCTCCGGCCGGCCCCGCAGCGCCCACCGCCGCAGTCGGCCCGCAGTTCCTCTACCAGGGCAGGGACCCCAAGTCCGGCGGCGACTGCTCCCAGCTCCCCTGCCGCCTCGGCCTGCTCGCCCAGACCAACAACAGCTGCTGAGCGCCCCGGCCCCGGCCCCGGCCCCGGCCTCATGGGGTCAGGGACGGAACAGAGCGCCCGGCCCCCTGAGCAACCTCCGCGGGATTCCCTCACGCTGGTGCACCGCGCCTGTGTGGCCCGCTCACCCCTACAACAACAAGGAGTCATCGATGTCGATGCGACGGCGTACCTTACTGGGCCTCGGCGTGGCCGCGGCCACGGGCGTGGGCACGTCCCTGCTCGGCGGCAGCGCGGCCGCCGGCACCCTGTCACCCCGGATGGCCTCACCGCGGCAGGCCCCCACCGCGCAGTTCGCCATCGGCGTGCGCCAGTTCAACTGGTCGCGCGGCAACCGCCAACTGACCACGAAGATCTTCTATCCGGCCGCCGGCAACGCCGGCGGCAACCCCATCCCGAACGCGCCCATCGCCAACGGCACCTTCCCCATCGCCGAATGGAGCCACGGCATGGGGTGCAACTCCGACTGCTACTCCTCCCAGACCCACGATCTGGCTTCCGCGGGCTTCATCTGCCCCGCCCCCTCGTTCTCCGACAACACCAACATCGGCAGCGTCTACAACGGCAACTGGTCGAAGGACGTCTCCGAGGTCCTCACCCGGACCCTGGCGCTCAACAACACCGCGGGCGACCCGTTCGCCGGACACATCGACACCCGCGCCGGTGTCGGTGTGTCCGGTCACTCGATGGGCGGGATGACCACCCACGGCCTGCTCACCGCCTGGCCGGACAACCGCATCGTCGCCGCCGTCCCGGTCGCCTGCGTGGACATGGGCAACCCCGCCGGCCTCCACGCCAAGGTGCTGTTCATCCACGGTGACCACGACCCGACCTGCGACTACAACTCGGCGCGCGCCGCATACGCGGAGCTCCCCTCGCCCAAGGCGTTCCTCACTCACGTCGGGGCGGACCACGGCCAGTACCTGACCCCGGACTACCGGTATTACGCCCAGACCAAGAACACCTTCCTGGACTGGTTCCGCTGGAGCCTGTACGGCGACACCGCCGCCCGCGACCGCCTGCAAGGCGACGCCACCAGCAACGGCACCTCCTGGCAAGCGGCCCTCACCTAGTGTCCTGCGCCGGAGATTCCCCAGATCCAGGGCGGGCGCGGGAGTTGAGCTGGCCGGTCGTCCAGTGCCTGGATCTGGGACTTCTCGTCCACCGAGAGGACCATCGTGCCCTCCGGAAAGCCGCAGGCGATGCGGCGGTGGAGTCAGTCGAAGACCGACCAGCAGATGTCGTTGCGCAACCTCTGGTCATCAAGTACGAGCTCGCGGATTGCCTCCGGGAGCTGATCACGCTGCCCCTGGCACTCGAGCCGCCCTGCGGCCTCGCTGCGACCTTCCGGCGCCGCTGCACGTGCAGCCTTGATCGCGTAGGCGGCCGCGCCGAGCTCGTGCGCGGCAACGCGGGCGACCGCCCCGGCTTGGCCGGCGGCGTACGCGGCGTGCCGTGCTGCCCCACGCAAGTCTCTGGCTGCCCCCGTCGCACGGCCACCGCCCTCGGACAACTCCGCGGGGCCGGCAGCCTCAGAGCGCTTGCCAGGACACGGGAAGAGTGGCGGCGCGACCTCAGGGCGCGTCGCCCCCGGCGCCCTCCGCGGTCTCCAGGGCGGTGACCAGCCGGTCCAGGGCGGGCAGTGCCTTATCCAGCGCCACCCGGTCGGCCTCGGACAACTCCTCGACCACACGGGTAAGGGCCGCGGTGCTGGCCCGGTCGTAGCGCTCCAGCAGGTTCAGGGCTTCCCCCGACGCGGTGAGCACCACCGTCCGCTGGTCGTGCTCGGGTCGGACCCGTTCCACCAGCCGTGCGGCGGACATCGTCCGGACCAGGTTGCTCACGGTGGACGACGCCACCCTCACTCGCGTGGCCGCCGCGCCGGGGCTGAGGCCCTCGGACGACGAGGACAGCGCCCTCAGCAGCTCGATCTGCGCCTCCGGCAGGTCAGGCAGACCTTCGGCGTTGCGGGTGGCACGCAGTACGGCGCGACGCAGCGGCCCCAGCAGCCCGCTCAGTCCGGCAGCGACCCGGGCTGCTTCCGGCGTTTCGGGCGGACCGCAGTCACCCTTTCCGTCCACCGCTTTGTCTGTTTTGTGCGCTCCACCCGCGTTACCCATGCCCCCATTATGGAGTCCCGCTGCTGAATTTTGTTCCAAATCAATTTTGTGACAAAATGGTTTTCAAGGCAGCGGAACCGGACCGGCCTGAACCGCACGTCGGGGGGCCGCTGCTCGAAGCACAGCAAGGAGCAACGCCATGACCACTGGGTACGACACCCCGACCACCGTCGAGAATCCGGTTCCGCCGCAGGACCTGTCAGGGATCACCGGGCACCGGTTCATCTACACCTACGCCAACGGCTGGCAGTACGAGATGTACGTGAAGAACGCCACGACCATCGACTACCGCATCCACTCGGGCATGGTCGGCGGACGCTGGGTGAAGGACCAGGAGGTCGACTTGGTGCGACTCGCCGACGAGGTCTACAAGATCTCCTGGAACGAGCCGACCGGCACCTCGGTCGTCGTCAACGTGCTGCCCGGCCGGCGCGTCCTGCACGGCACCATCTTCTTCCCGCAGTGGATCGAGCGGGACGGTTCCAGGACGGTGCTCTTCCAGAACGAGCACCTGGACGAGATGCGCGCCTACCGGGACGCCGGCCCCACCTACCCGATCTACGTCGTGCCGGAGTTCGCCCGCATCACCCTGTTCGAGCACGTTGGCGAGAACGACGAGAGCGTCATCGCGGTCGGCCCCGAGGACCTGCCCGAGGGCTTCGCCGACCGCGTCAACTGAAACGGCGGCGACGGCACGACGCCCATGATCCCCGCGCCGCCGCCCCCCCCATCGAGCGTCGTTCTCACCGGCTGGACGGCGTCGGGCTCCTCCGAACTGGCCAACCGGCCGCGTCCGCGATGCGGGTGCGCATGAGGTTGTCGCGGTGGATGACGATCAGCTCCGTCGTGGCGATGCGGTCGGGTGCCGTCGCTCCGCTGGTGCGGAGGTTGATGGCCGGGGAGGCCGGGCTGGTCGAGGTCGGCCCGCGGGGCGGGCTCTCGTGAGCAGGCCAGGCGGTGGACGTACTCGCTGAGCTCGCCCGGGAAGGCCGTGCTGTCCCGCGAGGTGTCGCGGATGCGGTGGACCGGACCCGTCGTGTGGCGCAAAATCGCCCGGGCAGCGCAACCGCCTGTACTGGAACGCATCGGTGTCCCCGCAGTGATGACCTCGCCTTACTGCTCCTCCGCGTTGGCTCGGCGCGCTGTGCTGAAGCGGCGCTGATAGGCGCCGGGGCTGATCGACAATTTCGTCACGAAAACTCTCCGCATGCTCTCGTAATTCGGGAATCCGGCAAGGGATGCCGTCTGCGTTGCGGTATGCCCCTGGTCGAGTAGAGCTTTTGCCATGTCGAACCGGATCATCTCCACGTACCGGGCCGGCGTGGTGGACAGCTCGTCGTGAAAGAGTCGGGTGAGATGCCGAGGGCTCACGTTGAGATGCTTGGCGAGTTCGCCGAGTGAATGGTTTCCCCCGGGATTCGCCGTGATCAAGTCGGTGATTCTGCGGAGCGCCGGAGACCGAGGCGGCGGTCCTTGCAGTGGGGCGGAGAACTGTGACTGGCCGCCCGAACGCTGCAAATAGACCACTAGGGCGCGGGCGACGTCGCGGGTTAGATCGGGGTCGTGATCCTCCTCGACGAGTGCCAGTGCCAGGTCGATGCCGGCGGTTACGCCCGCCGAGGTGTAGGTGGTGCCGTCACGGACGTAGATCGCGTCGGGTTCGACGCGGCTGGCCGGGCAGCGGGCGGCGAGCTCGTGGGCGACCTTCCAGTGCGTTGTCGCACGCTTGCCGTCCAGGAGTCCGGCGGCGCCGAGGATGAATGCTCCGGTGCAGATGGACGCGACCCGGTCGGCCCGGATCGCCAGCGTGCGCGCGGCCTCGATCAGATCACGGGGGACAGGGGTGCGCGGGTAGAGGTCCGCGCCGGCCACCAGGAACGTGTCGGGAGCGGGCTCCGTGGTGGCGGCGGCGTCGACCGCGATCCGGATCCCGATGGACGAGGTGACATCGGCACCGGTCGGTGACACCAGCACGATCTTGTAGTCGGTGCCGAGCCGGTTCGCTTCGGCAAATACCTCTGCGGGGCCCGCGACGTCCAGGAGTTTGACCCCGTCATAGACGAGGACCGCGACCCGGTGCACGGCGGAGCCCACACCCCCGCTGCCCGCCTGTCCGGATTCGGGTGACTCATGGCCGGACCGAGGGGGCGCCGGACGCCGGGTGGTTGGCAGTGTGGAAGACGGACGCACCGTCCATTCGTAGCACACTGATATCGGAAGGCGCAGAGGTCATGAGCGAGATCATCGCGGGGGTAGAGATTCCTGAAACGGCGGCGGTCGCCGAAGCCACCCGTCTCATGCAGATGATGACCAGCCCCCTCATCTACCATCACTCCCGGCGCGTTTTCGTCTTCGGTGTCATTCATGCTCGCAGGATCGGTTTGGAGCCCGACCCGGAGCTTCTCTACCTGTCCGCCATGTTTCATGACACCGGCCTCTTGACGCCGTTTTCCGACGCAGAGCAGCGCTTCGAGGTCGATGGAGCCGACCACGCACGTAAGTTCATGCTCGACCGCGGTTTCCCGGCCACGGCCGCCGACGTGGTGTGGACGGCGATCGCGCTGCACACGACCCCGGGAATTCCCGGACGGATGGGCCCGGAGATCGCCATCACGAATTTCGGGGTTCTGACCGACGTGCTCGGCTTGGGTCTGGACGAGCTGGATCGCGGCCAGGTGGACGAGATCATCGCCGTCCATCCGCGGGGCGACTTCAAGAACGAGTTTTTGCGGGCCTATGTCGACGGACTGAAGTACCGCCCGGAGACCACGAACGGAACTGTGAATGCGGATGTGCTGGAGCACTTCGTTCCCGGCTTCCGCCGCACCACCACGGTCGAGCGCATCATCGGCGCTCCCTGGCCGAGCTGATCAGGACGCCATACAGGACAGGTCTGCGCCAAAGTGGTGATGATGGCCGCTGCAAGCCCACCGTCACCGATCTACCCGCTGTACCGGGAGCGTTGGGCCCTGTCGGTCATGATGCTGACGGTGATCTTCGCGGTGTATGTCGTGGGTCTGCTCGGCGCCTTGCCGTCGGTCGGATCGCTGAGCGACCACCTGGGTCGCCGCCCGGTGGTCGCCCCTTCCTGATCCATGGTGCCGCGGGCGGCGTCCCTGGTCCGGGCCGGTGGCACGTTGGTCACCATCGTCATGCCGCCCAAGGTCCAGCCCAAGGACGGGCGGGCCATCTTCTTCGTCGTCGAACCCGACCGCGCCCGGCTCACCGACCTCGCCACGCGAGTGAGGGACGGCCGGCTCAAGCCCGTCGGCGCCGTACGGCCACTCACCGAAGCACCCGCCGCGTTCGCCCCCGCCACCCGCACCCCGGGCAAGACGATCATCCGCGTCGCGGAAGACTGAACAGGAGACCCATCGTGACCGGAACGCGGATCGCCGCTGGCCTGCTGGCCCTCGCCACGCTGACCGCGGCCACGGCCTGCACCGCCTCGGACCAGCCCGCCCACGCCAAGACGCCCACCGCGGCCGTGACATCGAAGCACCCCACCGAAACCCTCAAGCCCCTGCTCCAGCAGGCCCTCCCGAATGTGAAGGGCAAGACGTTCACCTCGATGGTCGTCGACTTCCCGCCCAACGCACGCGCGCTGCCGCACCGGCACGGCCAGGCGTTCGTCTACGCCTACGTCCTCGAAGGCACCGTGCGCAGCAAGCTCGACGACAAGCCCGCGACCACCTACCACCAGGGCGAGAACTGGGTCGAGCGGCCGGGCACCCACCACGTCCTCACCGAGAACACCAACCGGACCAAGCCGGCCAAGCTCCTGGTCGTCTTCGTCTCCACCACCGGAGCCAAGCTCAAGGTCGACGACCCGAAGTCATAGCCCGGAGCACGCAGCGGGCGGCAACACTCTGCACGAACTCTGTCCCTTCCAAAACACACACCACCCGCCACCAAGACGCGCCCGAAGGGCGCGGCGCAGACCACACGAACGGATCAAAGGAACCATGACCGACCCCCAGCGCGTCAACATCGGCAAGCAGCACCCGGCCGCCTACAAGGCCCTCATCGCCCTGTCGTCGGAGGTGGAAGAGGCCGCCGCCGCAGCGGGCCTCGACCCGCTCCTGGTCGAGCTGTTGAGAATCCGCACCTCCCAGATCAACGGCTGCGCGTTTTGCCTGCGCATGCACACCCGCGACGCCCTCAAGAAGGGCGAAAACCCCGACCGGATCGCCGTGCTGCCCGGATGGGAGGAGACCGGCTACTTCTCCGAGACCGACCGCGCCGCCCTCCGCCTGACCGAGGCGATCACACACGTGCCGGACGGACACGTCAGCGACGAGGACTTCAACGCCGCCGCGGCCGTGCTCACCGCAGACCAGGTCTCGGCAATCGCCTGGCTGGCAACCGTGATGAACGCCTTCAACCGCGTCGCGATCACCAGCCGGTACCCCGTCGGCGGCTGACCTCGAGGGTGACACGCGCGGTGATACGGGCTGCCGAAGCCTCCACCGTCGTGAAGGTGATGGTGGAATCAGCCGGGCAGCTTGTACGAGCTGCCCGGCCCGCACAAGCGCGGAGGCGTCCGACGGCGTACGCGCAGGGCGACGGCCAGGGGAGCCACGGTGTGTGGGGCGGTCGCTGGTGCGTGGGCTTCCACCCCGAAGCCGTACGAGGAGTCCCAGGGGCGGACTGCGCAGCGCGGGGCCTAGTTCCACACGGGGCCAGAAGGGCTGTACGCGGGCTTCGGCTTCGTCCGCCGGCGCAAGATTCGCCAAACGGTGATGGGTCATGCGGCTCACCGTCCCCACCGGTCATCGCGACCGGTGACAGGCCGCTCATGGTCGCGGCTGTGTCCTGGCCGCCTCGGCCGCACTCCCAGCCCGGCCCTCACGTGGAGGAGGGGCCGCGGCCCTGCTCGCTTTCCTCCTCGCGCCGTCCGTAGTCGTTGAGCAGCAGGTCCGTGGTGATGTTGATGTGCTGGCTGAGCGCCTCGACGACGCCCGGTACGTCTCGTTCGATGGCGCGATCGCAGATGGTCTTGTGCTCTGCCGCGATATCGCGGTTGCTGTGCTCGGTCGGTGTGCGGGCCCAGCAGCGGTAGACCTCCGCTGCCTCGCGCAGCTGTGTGGCGATGTCCCGCAGTTGCCGGTTGGAGCATCCCTCGAGCAGGACGCGGTGGAAGCGGGCGTGGGCGTTCAGCCAGCCTTCGTTGATTTCGCCGGCGTCGTCGAAGAAGGGCACGCGGGCGAGATGGTGGTGTGCGGCGAGCAGATCGGACTCCCACTCGATGGTGCCGGCGGTGACGGACTCCCGGACAAGGTGGGTCTCGATGAACACACGGGCCTCGGTCAGCTCCTCCAGGCGCTCGGGTGAGACGGTGACGACCCGGAACCCCTGCTGCGGCGCGAAGGTCGCCAGACCTTGACCGACCAGCCGGGGCAGTGCCTCCCGCAGCACCCCACTGCTGGCGCCGTACTTCTCCTTCAGCGCCTCCACGCGCAGACGCGAACCGGGTTCGTGTCGTCCGTTGAGGATGTCCGCGCGCAGCCGCTGGTAGATCTCCTCGGCACGAGTCATGGAGCTGGTGGTCGCCATGTCGCAGATTCTAGCGCACCTAGATATTTCAAAAAAATCTCGAGATTTTATTGACGTCTCGACAGGGAAGGGCGTTGACTCCAGTCATCCAGAAGCAGGACGACCGGAGGCAGTGCGCTATGCGGACGACGACCAGAGCAGGACGGATGTGCCTGGTGACCGGAGAGGCGGTGATCGATGTCGAGCAGGCCAGTGCGGGCCGGTTCCCGGCTGATCCGCTGGCAGTGTTCGAGGAGTGGGACGCGTTCCGGTCCTGGGCCGCCGAGCTGGAGGCGGTGGGTGTCCAGGCGCCGGCGGGGCCGGACGGTGGCGTCTCGCCGACGCCGCGGCAGGTGTTCGCGATCGGGCTGAACTACCGCGACCACGCCGAGGAGGCCGGCCTGGTGGCGCCTGAGTCCCCGTCGGTCTTCACCAAGTTCGCCACGTCCCTGACCGGCCCCGACACGCGGCTGCGGCTTCCCAGCGGCCGCGTTGACTGGGAGGCCGAGCTGGTGGTGGTGATGGGGCGCCGGGCGGAGCGCGTTGCCGCCGGGGACGCCTGGTCCTACGTGGCCGGGCTGACCGTGGGGCAGGACTACTCCGAGCGCGGTGTGCAGTCCGTGGGCCCCGTGCCACAGTTTTCCCTCGGCAAGTCCTTCCCCGGATTCGCGCCGACCGGCCCGGTGCTGGTCACGGCCGACGAGTTCGCCGATCCGGACGACCTGGCGATCGAGTGCCTCGTCAACGGGGAGAGCGTCCAGAAGTCACGGACCTCTTCGATGATCTTCCCGGTCCCGGAACTGATCGCACGGCTGTCCGCGGTGTGCCCGCTGCTGCCGGGCGACCTGATCTTCACCGGCACCCCCTCAGGAGTGGGACACGCCCGCACCCCCCAGCGCTACCTGCGGCCGGGAGACGAGGTCGTCACCCGTATCGAGGGCATCGGACAGCTCCGGCAGACCTGCGTCGCCGCCTGAGAGAAGGACACCCCATGGCTTTGCACAGGCTTCAGTCGCTCACCGTCGGAGTGCCGGATGTGGCCGAGGCGGCCGACTACTACGTCGACTTCGGACTCGAGCAGGTGGCACCCGGACGGTTCGCCACCGTCGAGGGCGGTGAGCAGTTCTTCCTCGAGTACTCTCCCGTCCGGCGGCTGCTGGGGATGGCGGTCGCCGCCGACGACGGCGACGACCTGGACCGGATCGCCGCGAACCTGGACCGGCTCCAGCTGCCGTGCGAACGCGACACCGGCTCCCTGCGCACCAGGGAACCCATCGCCGGTATCTCGGTCGAGGTCCGTGTCGCACCCCGGCTGACCCGGGTCACCGTTCCGGCTACCCCGTACAACGGCCCCGGACGCCTGGACCGCGCCGGCACCCGGGCGCCCGTGCTCTCCCGCACCGACCCGGTCCGGCCCCTGGCCCTGGGCCACGTCGTCATCGGTTCGGTGGAGCAGGAGTCGACCCAGCGGTTCTTCACCGAAGGGCTCGGTTTCAAGGTCAGCGATGTCGTCCCCGGCACGGCCGCGTTCATGCGCTGCTCCACCGACCACCACAACGTCCTGGTGCAGCAGGCGCCACTGAACTTCCTGCACCACACCTCGTGGCAGGTGACGGATGTCGACGAGGTGGGCCGGGGCGCCACGCGCATGCTCACCGAGCACCCGGAACGCCATGTGTGGGGGCTCGGCCGCCACCACATCGGGTCGAACTTCTTCTGGTACCTCAAGGACCCGGCCGGCAACTTCAGCGAGTACTACGCCGACATGGATTGCATCGTCGACGACCAACTGTGGACGCCACGCTCCTTCGAGGGCATGCAGGCGCTCTACGCCTGGGGACCTCCGCCTCCGCCGTCGTTCCTCGCCCCCGAGGACCTGGCCGCGCTGATGACCGGCGCCCACACGGCCAACGGCTGAGCGTCCCCCACGCCGTGAAGCGCGGCGAGGCACGCGGCCCCGCCGCACGCCCTGCCCGCTTCACACGGATGAGCCCCGAACCGCCCCTCCCTCAGCCGACCCGCCGTCGGCGCACCGCACAGAAGTACCTCCGCCCTTTCCCGCAGCGCCGCGGTCAGTGGTCGCCATGGGTGAGAGCGCCGAGATCGGAGTCGGAACATTGAGCACACCAGCGTTCGCCCGTCGGGGCGGCCGATCGTCCCCGGGGCCTTCATCGCCGGCGGGCACCGCACTCGCCGTCGGCCTGGCGGTGATGACACTGGAGGGTTTCGACCTTGTCGCCTTCGGCGCGACGACACCGCTGCTTCTGGACTACCGCCCCTGGCACCTCTCCGTTGCCTTCGTCGGCCTGCTCGGCAGCCTCACCCCCATCGGCATGCTCGTCGGCTCCCTGCTGGTCGGCCAGTTCACCGATCGGTTCGGCCGGCGCCGCACGACGCTGATCAGTATCGGGATCGTCAGCGCCGGGATGTTCGCCTGCGCCGTGGCCCCCGTTCCGTCGCTGTTCGGCGCGGGCCGATTGGTCGTCGGGCTCGGTGTCGGTGCGATTTATCCGGCGATGGGCCCACTGATCTTCGAACTCGCCCCGGCCAGACGGAAGAACCTGTTCTCAGGGATCGTGCAGTGCGGGACCGCCGTCGGCGGTTCCTTCGCGGCCCTTGTCGCCAACACCCTGCTGACTGGGCACAGCTTTCATCTGGAGTACCTGGTCGGCGGCATCGCCGGTCTGCTTCTGCTGCCCGTGGCCTTCGCCTGGCTGCCCGAGTCCACGGAGTATCGCCGGGCGGTCAGCGCGTCGGCCCCGGTCCCTGACAGCCACGGTGTGGGGCTCGTGCTCAAGCCGCCCTACCTCGGCACCACAGTGATGTTCTGCGCCATGGCGGCCCTGTCGTTCCTGCTCATCTTCGGCGTGAACACCTGGTTGCCGCGGCTGATGCAGACGGCGGACTATCCGTTGCAGGACTCACAGACCTTCCTCATACTGCTGAACCTCGGCGCCACCGTTGGCGGGCTCACGATGGCGCTCCTGGCCGACCGCGCCGGATCACGGGGGCCGATCACGGCCTGTTTCGTCCTCGGAGCCGCGGCGATCGTCGCCATGAGCACCCAGCTTCCGCTGCCGGTGCTCTACGCCATCGTGATCGTCGGCGGCTGCGGCGCGGTCGGGGTCCAGGGGCTGATCAACGTGTACATCTCGCGTTCCTACCCGGTGACCGCGAGGGCCAGCGCGGTGGGCGTCGCGCTCGGAGTGGGCCGCATCGGCGCCATCGCCGGCCCCGCGCTCGGCGGCTGGCTTCTCGCGGCCGACCTTCAACCCCGGTGGAACTTCATCCTCTTCGCCGTCCCCGCCGTCCTCGGTGCAGCCCTCACCCTGGCTGCCGGCGGACGAGCACCGCAGAATCAGGGCCGTCCCGCTCCCTCGCCGCGCGCCAAGGAGCCGACGGCCGGACAAACGCAATGAGAGAGCACATCATGGACACCTACGACGTCGCCGTCGTCGGCTGCGGCCCGGTGGGGCTGACCCTCGCACGGCTGCTGGCGATGAAGGGACTGCGGGTCGCCGCCATCGACCCCAACCGGCTCGTCTGCCATCATCCGCGCGCCACCCATCTCGACGACGAGACCATGCGCCTTCTGCAGACCCTCGGCGCGCAGGACATGGAACACCGGTTCCTGCGCCAGACCGCCTGGACACTGCACCGGGAGGACGGGCAGGCATTCCTTCAACAGAAGCTGCCCGAGGTGGAGTCGGACCAGGGCTGGCGCACCGACTACCAGTTCCACCAGCCCGACTTCGAGTCGCGGCTGCGGGGATTGCTCGCGGCCGACACGAGCGTGGACCTCTGGTTCGGCTGGACGGTCAGCGCGATCGAGCAGGACGACGAAGCGGTGCGGCTGACGCTGCTCGACCGGTCGACCGGAGCCGAAACCACGCTCACGGCCGGCTACGCCGTCGGCTCGGACGGCGCCAACTCCTTCGTCCGGCAGGCGATGAACGCCGAGGTCGAGGACCTCCACGGCACTCAGCGCTCCCTCATCATCGACATCCACCCTTTCGAACACCCCGCACAGCTCCCAGCGGACAGCGGATTCATCCTGTGCCAGGGGAAGCGGCCCGTGACCTACCTGCCGATCTTCCCGCCGATGCTCCGCTTCGAGTTCATGCTGCTCGACGAGGACGACGCCGCGGAGCTCGAACGGCCGCAGTCGGTGTACGACCTGCTGAGCCGCTGGCTGGAACCGGGCAGCTACCGGATCATGCGCACCGACACCTACGAGTGGCACGCCCGGCTCGTGCGCGGCTGGCGTTCCAACCGCCTGCTGCTCGCCGGCGACGCCGCACACCAGATGCCTCCCATGCTCGGCCAGGGCATGTGCTCCGGGCTGCGCGATGCCGCGAACCTGGCATGGAAGCTGGCCGCCGTCGTGAAGGGCGAGAGCCCCTCAGCGCTGCTCGATACCTACGAAAGTGAGCGCGCCCCGCACGTGCGCCCCTACATCGAGGAATCCGCCCGGCAGTCCAACCTGATCGAAGCGCTCGGTACGGGCGCGGTTCCCGAGCCGAACGGAACGCAGACGATCGAGAGGTTCCGGCCGCTGCTGGGACCGGGCCTGGTCACCCGGCCCGGCGGCGCCATCGGGCAGCTGAGCCCGCAGCCGCGCGGCGCGAGGGGGGAGAAGCTGGACGATGCGAGCGGATACGGCTTCACCGTTGTCGGGAGCCCGGGGGTGACCTCCGCCGTGTCCGCGGACGTGCGGCAGATGTGGCGCCGGTTGGACGCCGTGGTCGTCCCGGAGACCGGGCCGGCCGTCGACCGCTGGCTGGCCGCCCACTCGGCGGCTGCGGCGATCATCCGTCCGGACCGCTACACCTTCGCGCTGGCCACCGACACGGCGGAACTGGAGCAGGCCACCCGCGACCTGGCGCGGACGGCATCGATACAGGAGGCGTGGGCGTGAAGAAGTACGCGGCCGGGATGAGGTGGGGGGAGGGCCCCCGCTGGCAGCGCGGTGCGCTGTGGCTGTCCGACACACAGGGCGGGAAGCTGTGGACCGACCACGACGGTCCCTGGCGGGGCATCCCGCTGGACGCGGTACCCAACGGCCTGTGGTTCCTGCCGGACGGGCGGCTGGCCGGCGCCATGATGCATGAGCGGCGCATCGGAGTGTGGACCGGTGAGCGGTTCGCCACCTACGCGGACCTGAGCGCGGTGGCCACCGGTCCGCTCGGCGACATGGTCGGTGACCCGCACGGCAACCTCTATGTGGACGATGTCGGCTTCGCCGCGCACGCCGGTGAGCCGCCACGGCCGGGCCGGCTGGTGCGCGTCGCCGCGGAGGGGTCGGTACGCGTGGCCACCGAAGACGTCGAGTTCCCCAACGGCCTGGCCTTCGTCGACGAAGGTCGCACCCTGCTCGTCGCCGAGACCACCCGGCAACGGCTGACCGCCTTCACCGTCGCGGACGACGGGGCGCTCACGGACCGGCGCACCTACGCCGACCTCGCCCATCTGGTCGGCCCCCACGCCCGGCCGGACGGTATCTGGTCGACACAGGACGGCGTCTGGGTGGCCACCACGACCGGACACACCGTCGCCCTGGTCCGGGAGAACGAGCTGGTCACCTCAGTGGACACCGGGACGCTGCTGCCGATCGCGTGCTGCGGCGACGGCGGGAGCCGGCTTTTCGTCACCCTCGCCGACACCCAGGGCCTCCCGCTGGGCGAGGCCATGGCCGCGAAGGCGGTGCACACGACGGTCGCACTGCTCGAGACCACGAAGGCGGGGGACGCCGGATGAGCACGAGGCAACCGGACTGGGCCCCGACGCCACAGGCCGTCGAACACGCCCGGATCACCGACTTCGCGCGGTTCGCCGCGCGGCGCGCCGGCCGTGACCTGAGCGGTGACTACCACGCGCTGTGGGCGTGGTCGGTCGACGACGTGAACGGCTTCTGGGCCGCGGTGTGGGACTACTTCCGTCTGCCCGAGCGCCCGGCGGGACCCGCGCTGGCGACCGAGGCGCTGCCGGGAGGCGTGTGGTTTCCCGGCAGCACGCTGAACTACACGGCCGAAGTCTTCCGCGACCGGATCGGCACCGACACCGCCGTCATCACGGTGACCGAGGACACCGGCCCCGTGGCCATCACCTGGCACGAACTGCGCCGTCAGGTCGCCTCACTCGCGCAGGCGCTCACCGAACTCGGCGTGCGCATGGGTGACCGGGTGGTGGGGTACCTCCCCAACGGCGTGCAGGCCATCGTGGCCTTCCTCGCCACCGCCGGCCTGGGCGCGACCTGGGCGGTGTGCGGCCAGGACTACACCGCCGCCGCGGCCGAAGCGCGGTTCGCGCAGCTTCGGCCGACCGTGCTGATCGCCGCGCCCGGCTGTCTCCACGGCGGAAAGCACATCGACCGCCGCGCCGATGTACAAGCCCTGCGCGACGCGCTGCCGACCCTCACGGCGACCATCGCCGTGGGGGACGCGACAGGGGCGGTGCCAGGTGCCCTCCGGTGGTCCGCGCTCACCGCGCGCGACGCCGAACTGGCCCCCGTACCAGTCCCGTTCGACCACCCGCTGTGGGTCGTGTTCTCCTCGGGCACGACGGGACGGCCGAAGGGCATCGTGCACGGGCACGGCGGGGTCGTGCTCGAGCAGCTCAAGAACCTGGGCCTGCACCTGGGCCTGCGCTCCGGGGACCGTTTGCTCTGGCACACCACACCGAGCTGGATGATGTGGAACGTCCTGGTGGCCGGCCTGCTCCTGGGTGCCACAGCCATCTGTTACGACGGCAGCCCGACGTATCCCGGCACCGATGCGCTCTGGCAGCTCGTGGCCCGACTGGAGGTGAACGTCCTGGGCACCAGCCCCGGCTACCTGGCGGCGTGCCGTAAGGCCGGTGTGCGGCTCGCCGACCACCATCCGGCCTCGCTCGAGCGCCTGGGGGTCACCGGCTCGGCGTTCCCCGCCGACCTGCAGCACTGGGTCGCCGGCGAGCTCGGGCCCCGGACGCAGGTGGTGTGCACCAGCGGCGGCACCGACGTGGTCACCGCGTTCCTCGGCGCCGCACCCACCACGCCGGTCTGGGCCGGTGAGCTGTCCGCCCCCTGCCTGGGCGTGGCCGTGGAAGCCTTCGGCCCGGACGGCGAGCCGGTGCGGGGCGAGGTGGGGGAGCTGGTGGTGCTCCGGCCGATGCCGTCGATGCCGCTGTACTTCTGGGACGACCCGGACGGCTCGCGCTACCGCGGCGCCTACTTCGACGTCTACCCGGGGGTATGGCGGCACGGCGACTGGATCACCATCACCGACCACGGCTCGGTGATCATGCACGGCCGGTCCGACGCGACGCTGAACCGCCACGGCATACGCATGGGAAGCAGCGACATCTACGGCCCGGTGGAGCAGCTCGAGGAGATCGCGGAAGCCCTCGTCGTCGGGGTCGAGCAGGACGGTGGCGGCTACTGGATGCCGCTGTTCGTCACCACCACTGACGGCGCCGCCGTCGATGACGTGCTGCGCGAGAAGATCCGCGACGCCATACGCCACGGCGCCTCCCCCCGCCACGTCCCCGACGAGATCATCCAGGCCCCCGGCATACCGCACACCCGCACCGGCAAGAAACTCGAAGTCCCCGTGAAACGTCTGTTGCGCGGAGACGCCCAGCGCACCGTGGCCGACCCCGGCAGCATCGACAGACCCGAACTCATCGACTGGTACGCCCACATCGGCGCCGCTCACCGCACGCGCAACGGCACCGCTGCCGGCTCCGTCGCGTCCCGGCCACCGAACGGCTGACCGCGCGGCGTCGACCGCCGCCCCGGCAGCAGGGCCGGGGGTGCGGAATCTGCCGGGCGGGCGGACACGTCTCGCCCCCGCCCGGCAGGCAGCCGGTCTTCGCGATCTTTCCGCCGCCCGCCACCGGCACATCACCACAAGGACACGTGACGAAGGAGTCCCGCCATGACCTATATCGCGCTGGAAGAAGCCTTCATCATCCCGGAGCTGTTCGCGCGCCAGCCCTCGACGCCCCAGAAGATCCAGGTCAGCGACCAGTACGCCAAGGACTGCCGACGCCGCCTGGCCGACTTCGAGGAGCACCGTCTTCCCGAGATGGACGCGCACGGCATCGACATCCAGGTCCTGTCGCTGAGCGTCCCCGGCATCCAGGCCGACACCGACGCCGGCGCCGCCGTCGACAACGCCCGGTTCGCCAACGATCATCTGGCCCGGACCATCGCCCGCCACCCGACCCGCTTCAAGGGGTTCGCCGCCCTGCCCCTGCAGGACCCTGCCGCCGCCGTGATCGAACTCGAACGCTGCGTCGAGCAGCTCGGCTTCAGGGGAGCGCTGGTCAACGACCACACGCAGGGCCGGTACCTGGACCATCCCGCGTACGGGGAACTGTGGAGCGCACTGGAGGAACTCCGTGTGCCGCTGTACCTCCACCCCGGCTCACTGCCCCGCGACGACTGGCACGTGATGCGCGGACGGCCGGAGATGTACGGGGCCAGCTGGAGTTGGCAGGCCGAAACCGGCGGCCACGCCATGCGGCTGATCTATGCCGGAGTGTTCGACCGGCACCCCGATGCGACCCTGATCCTCGGGCACCTCGGCGAGTTCCTGCCGTTCCAGCGCTCCCGCTTCGACTCGCGCTACCGCTCGCTCCAGGTCGACGCACCGCTTGAGCGGATGCCGTCGCAGTACTTCGGGAGCAACATCCTGATCACCACGAGCGGGGTACTGGCCCCGGAGGCCGTGCAGGCCGCCGTGCTGAGCATCGGGGCCGAAGCGGTCATGTTCGCGATCGACTACCCGTACGAGTCCACCGCCGAAGCGGTGGCCGCGATCGAGAAGTGCGACCTTTCGCCCGAGACGAAGGAGAAGATCGCCCATCTGAACGCCCGGCGCGTGCTGGGCATCTGACCAGCACGAAACCGTGCAGTGCTCGAGGCAACCAGCACGGGCAACCGCGTCGCCGACGTCGACGCGCGGCGCCATGTCCGTTCTCAAGAGGCAGAAGCAGGTCGCGCACGCCGATGCCGCGGCCCTTACGCGCCTCGGGGACCGGCAGGCCCGGATGACCCCTCGACCTGGGGCAGGAGGGTCTCGATCTCGGCCGCCGGCCGGCCGGTGTGCAAGCTGATCAGGTCGGTGATCAGACCGTCCAAGGGCGGCCAGGGGATGGCGCCGTGGTCGTTGTAGAGGCTGACCAGACCGTGCAGGGCGGTCCAGAGCATGAGTCCGGCCTGCCACTGCTGATCCGCCGCGGACCGCTTCCGTTCCCCGGTGGCCGCGGCCGCCAGGGAGGCGACGACGGCGCCGAGCAGCTCGGCCCCGGCACCGTGGGCCGTCCCAGGGACGAGGTCGGCAGGCATCCGGCCGCCGAAGAGGGTGCGGTAGTGGCCGGGCTGGTCGACTCCCCAGTGGACATAGGCCGCGCACCGGGCGACGAGGTCGGCCAGCGGGCTCGCGGCGGGCTGCGCGGCCTCGTCCATCAGCCGGGCCAGTTCCTCATAGCGCAGCCGCAGCACGTGCTGGATCAGTGCGCTCAGGTCGGGGAAGTGGCTATAGATGCTGGCCGGCGCCACCCCGACCTCACGCGCGACCTGCCGGAGCGTCAGCGTCTCCGGTTGATCGAGGGTGGCCAGCAGCTTGGCCGCGGCGTCCACGAGCTGGGCTTTGAGCACCTGTCCCTGCCCGCGCGGATTGCGGCGACGGGGAGCGGAGCGCTCCTGAGACGACACCTTCGCCCCTTCCGGCCAGTGTGCATGGTTCAGCGACAGATGTTCACCTTACCGGTCGTCCTCACTTTGACACCGGTAACCAACAGCTGTTTACTTAAGTCACCAACGGTTGTTCAGTTAAGGAGTGGGTGATCATGCGCATCGCAGTACTCGGAGCCTCGGGCCGGACCGGCGGCACGCTCGTCGACCAGGCGCTGGAGCGCGGACACGAGGTCGTGGCCCTGGTCCGCGCGCCGGCCAAGGTCACCGTGCCCGCACCGCGGCAGGTCGAGATCCGGCAGGCCGACGTCACCGCCCCGCAGAACTTTCCCGACCTGACCGACGTCGACGTGGCCGTCTCGGCCATCGGCATCGGCAAGGGCGACGGCCCGGGAGCGCTGGTCGCCGGGGCCAGGAGGCTCGCCGCGGCGAACGTCCGCACGGTATGGCTCGGAGCGCTGGGCTCGGGCGTGTCGAGCCGGTCCGGCGGGCTGATCTACGCGGGGGTGATGCGGATGTTCGTCGGCTCGGAACTGGCCGAGAAGGCCGAGTCCGACGAGATCGCCCTGAATGCCGGCGCCACGGTGTTCCACGCCCCGGACGTCACGGACGGCCCCCTCAGCCCCACCCGCCGCATCGTGCCGCTGGCGGAGCTGCGGCGCCCGCTGCTGCCGCCCAGGATCTCCCGCACCACGCTGGCCGCGCTGCTGCTGGACGAGGCGGAGACGGGCCAGCACGGCAACGGCATCGTCGTGCCCCTCGGCTGACCGTCGGCCGACGCGACAACCCCGGTGTCCACGGGGCGCGAGCAGATTCCCGCCGACGACCGTGACCGCGGTCGCGCAGACGGCCGCGGCCGGAACCGACGCACGGCGAAGGAATCCACCGCGCCCGGCATGCACGAGGCCATCGATCACCGGCCGTCGCGATACCCGTACAAGGCCGCCTGGGCGAATCAGGAATCGCCTGGCGTGAGTAACTCCATCGGAAGGTCACCGTGAACAACTTCTCTGGAAAGATCGGACTCGTGACGGGCGCCGGCAGCGGAATCGGCCGCGCGACGGCGATCGAGCTGGCCCGGCAGGGCGCCACCGTCACCGTCACCGACATCGACGAGGCCACAGCAGTCGAGACCACCGAAATGATCAGGAAGGACGGCGGGGAGGCACTGGCGGTCCGCGTCGACATCGCCGACGAGGACGCGGTCCGGACCGCCGTCCAGCGCACGGTCGAGACGTACGGCGGCCTCGACTTCGCCGTGAACAACGCCGGCCTGGCCTCGCATCACCGGCAGCTCGACCAGATGACGCTGGAGGAGTTCGAGCGGGTGACCCACGTCAACCTGGGCGGGACCTTCCTGTGCATGAAGCACGAAATACCCGCACTGCAGGCCCGCGGCGGCGGCGCGATCGTCAACGTCGCCTCCAACGGCGGCCTGTACGCGATCCCGGGTGCCCCCGCCTACGTCGCCGCCAAGCACGGCGTCGTCGGGCTCACCAAGGTCGCCGCCGTGGACTACGCGCCGCGCGGCATCCGTGTCAACGCCGTCTGCCCCGGCCCGACCCGCACACCCGGGTTCGAGCGGGTGGCGGCCGGCACCGACATGATCGCGATGCAAGAGTCGATCACCCCGCTCGGCCGGATGGCCACACCGGAGGAGGCCGCGGCGGCCGCGGTCTGGCTCTGCTCGGACGCCGCGGCTTACGTCACCGGGATCGCGATGTCGGTGGACGGCGGGCGGCGGGCGTGAGGATCGTCGCGGTCGAGGAGCACCCGGCCACCAAGAAGTTCCCGCACACTGCGCACCGCACGGCCTGGACGTCGTGCCGGGCGGCGAGGTCGAGATGTGGCGGCTGTGAACCGCGTTACGGATGGTGGAGTGGATCAGTGTGGGATGGGGCCCTCGCTGAGCGCACTGCCGGGGGGGGGGAGTAGACGGGGAGCGCGGCGGGGGAGCAGACGGGGAGCGCGTCAGCCCCCCCAGCTCCTCAACCGGACGTCGTCCAAGCCGACCCCGTGCTGCTGCTGACCGGCTCGCGCGCCAGTGCGCTGAACACTGCCCAGGACAAGACCACATCCCCGGCGCACTCCAACGGGCCGAGGCCGTACAACCGTTCGAAGACCGCCGAGTTGAACCTGGCGGCACCCCGGAAGGTCGCCGACTGGAACCGCGTGCGGGACGTCAATGGGACCGGACGGTGAACACCCAGGTCCCGGAGCCGACTCGGTACGAGACCGCCTGGTCGGTGACCTGTGTCTTCCTCGCTTCGGTGGGGGCTTGGACGCGGTGGTCCTCGTCGGTCAGAGGCACCCGTACCACCGCGCGGCTGTTGGCCGGGATGGTGACGGTCAGCCGCAAGGTGCCCCGTGTCTTCTTCCAACTGCTGGCGACGCGGCCACGCACCGTCTCCTGCGAGGCGGACACCTGGTCGAGGGAGCCGGGGATCCGCGGCTCGACCGCGATGTCGCGGTAGCCGGGCTCAGTGGGCCTGATCCCCGCGAGAACGGTGTAGAACGAGGTGTTGATGCCGGCGAACATCGCGTGGTCGTGGGTTTCCATCGAGGAGCGGTAGAGCCACTGCTCCCAGGTGGTAGTGGCCCCGTTGGCGAGCTGGAAGCCGAAGCCGGGATACGTGCGTTGGTGGAGCATGGTCATCGCCAAGTCGATCCTCCCGGTGCGGGCCAGCGCGTCGACCAGGTAGCGGGTGCCGAAGATGCCGGTGTCCAGGTGGCCGCCGTCGTGCTCGACGACGGTCCGGGCGAGTTGGTCGCCGACGTCGTCGGCCTTGCCGGCGGGCACCAGCCCGAACGCCAGCGGGAGGATGCTGGTCACCTGGCGTCCGCTGCCGTACGTATCACCGGCTTCGTTGAGGAAGTGCGCGTTGAACGCGTCTTTGATGCGGCCTGCCAGGGACTCGAAGTGGCGCGCGTCCTGCCGGTGCCCGAGGACTCCCGCGGCCTTCGCCGTGGCCCGGGCCTGCTGGTAGGAGAGGGCGGTGTTGACCAGGGAGACCTCGCTGAAGCAGTCCCCGGCGGTGGGGCTGCCCATGCCGTCGTTGGCCTGTGGCCCATGATCGGGCGGGCACCAGTCGCCGAAACCCTTGTCCGCGGGCCAGATGAGCCCTGGTACCTCGGCGGCGTTGCGGTCCACGAACCGCTTCATGTCCGGGTAGGCCGTCTCCAGTGCGTTCCGATCGCGGTACTGCTCGTACAGAGTCCAGACCAAGGTGACCTGACCGCCGGCCATGTCGGGGTACTGTGCCTTGACGTCGTCGGAGGGCAGCGCCGTGCCCGGCGGCAGGTCCCGCAGATACTTCGCGTAGAAGCTCCCCATACCGAATTCGCGCGTCGCGGCGTCCCGGTATGCCTGGACGTCCATGGCCGGAGGGGTGCGCTCGTCGCGCACCGGGGTATCGGTGGGCGTGCTCATGGAGTTGTTGAGGACGCTCCAGCGGTTGTTGTGCCAGATGTCGTTGAGAACCTCGCTGGAGGAGCTGAAGGTGCCGGTCGACGGCACATCCGCGTGGACGACGCGTGCGCGCACGTCCCCGAGGTCTGCCGTCCCGGGGAAGCCGGTGACCTCCAGGTAGCGGAAGCCGTGGTAGGTGAAGCGCGGTTCATAGCTCTCGCGACGGCCCGTCCCCGCCAGGGTGAAGGTGTCGGTCGCCGAGGCATCCCGATTGGTGGCGGCGTCCAGCGTGCCGTCGGCATTGAGCTCCTCGGCCGTACGCAGGGTGATGCGCGTGCCGGCCTCACCCTTGGCACTCAAGCGCGCCCAGCCGGCGATGTTCTGGCCGAAGTCGTAGACGTAGGTGCCCGGTCGGAGTTCGGTCACCTTCCTCGGCCTCAGGGTGTCCGTCACCCGGATCGGCGGCATGGTGTTGGACCGCAGAGCGCCCTGCGGCGCGTCGACCATCGACACGCTTTCCCAGGAACGGTCGTCGAAGCCGGGCTCGTCCCAGCCGTCCTGTTCCCTCCGGGCGTCGTAGGACTCACCGTCGTACAGATCGTCCGCGGTGATCGGCCCGATGGACCACTTCCAGGACGGGTCGGTGGTGAGGCGACGCCGGGTACCGTCGGTGTAGGTGACGTCCAGCAGCGCGATCGCCTGCCGCCGGCCATTCCAACGGAAGCCGTACCGGCTGAAGTTCTCCCCGTAGCCATGGCCCAGCCACAGTCCCACGGCGTTGCCACCCTTGCGTAGCGCCTTCGTCACGTCGTACGTGTCGTACAGCACCCGCCGGTCGTAGGGCGTGTTCGCGGGTGCCAGGACGCGGTCGCCGACCTTCGCGCCGTTGAGGCGCAGCTCGTGGAAGCCGAGACCGGCCACATACGCCCGCGCGCCGGCCACCTCCTTGTCCAGGGTGAACTCCTTGCGCAGCAGGGGAGCCCCGGCCTGTGGATCTGATGGGCCGATCCACCGCGCACCTTCCCAGTCCTCGGGCGCGCGCAGTGCCGTCTCCCAGGAGGAGGGGGCGCTCCACGCCGACGCTCTGCCGTGCTCGTCCCAGACGCGAACCTTCCAGTGGTAGCGCGTGCGTGGGCTGAGCCGCTGACCGCCGTAGGGCACCCCCACGGACTCGTCGGAGCGTTGTTTACCGCTGTTCCAGACGGTGCCCTGGTTGTGCGCCAACCGCTCGGCGGAGGTGGAGACCAGGATCTGGTAGGCCGACTGCATGGCGTTGCGCGACTCGGTGTTCAGCTTCCACCCCAGCAGAGGGCGAGCGGGGTCGACTCCGAGCGGATCGGCCCGACCATCGACGGTGGCGCCACTGACGTGGAGTCCGCTGTCCGCAGCGGCAGCCGGGGTACCGGTGACCAGCGCCGTGGCCAGGAGCGCAGCGGCACCAAGGGACGCCAGCACACCTCGGTCAGCTGCGAGTCCGCTGCGTCCGCACACGTCGAAGACCTTTCGCAAGGGGTATCGCCCAAGTGCCACCGGCAGGAGGATAAAACGATTCAAGACGCGTGTGTTCGTTATAGCAGCGCGAGCCGGAGGCGGCTAGTACTCCCGTTACGGCTCGCCATCGCCACTGGTCAGGGGTGTGACGCCAGCGGAACAACGCCGTTGGACCACGCGTGGCGCGCGGCGCCTGGTGGTGCTTTCCGGTTCAGCCGCTGTCATATGACTGCGCATCATCCCCTTATGCGGAGCACGTGCTCCGCTCCGTGTTACCTTGTGGAGCAAGCGCTCCGCATAGCGAAGGGGATGCCATGTCCGACCCGTCCACAACCACCGCAGACGAGGCCGAGGCCCCTGCCATCAACAGATGGAACGACCAGATCATCGCCGAGGTCCGAGCGAACGGCGGGTACGCGTCCTGGAGCAGCGAAGAGGAATTCGCCGCGGGGCGCCCCATCCCGCCCCGGTTTCCCGGCTTCGACGAGCGAGGCATGCCGCTCGTCTTGGTGCACAACATCGGGGCCAAGACCGGGCGCGAGCGGATCAACCCGTTGTTCTACCAGCCGGTCGGCGATGGCTGGGCCGTCTTTGGAACCCACGGCGGCAGTCCGCATCATCCGGTCTGGTACCACAATCTCATGGCGAATCCGCGGGTCACGGTCGAGGTGGGCACGGAAAAAGTGCCAGTCGTAGCCCGGCTCGCGGAGGGCGCGGAGCGCGAGCGGATCTGGGCGAAAGAGATAGCGCTCGTCCCGAAGTTCGCCGAGTTCGAGGCGGCCGCGGGCAGACAGATCCCAGTCATCGTGCTGGAGCGTGTCCATGGAGAGGCCGCCGGCTCGCCCCTCCCCCGGGGAATGACCCCGCGGCCCTGAGTCGGCACTCCACGGTGGTCGACCAGGGCAGAACGCATTGCCGCGTCCCGGCCCCTCAGAACCGGATATGCAGTGCCACCGGTACAGCGGCAGCGTGCCTTCCGGCAGCTCCCCCGCCCGCCGGACGATGTCCACCACCATGTCCAGGACGTCCCGCAGCTTCGGGAAGCGAGGAGCAGCCCTTGCCCGAGTGCATCCGGCAGCGCCATGAACTGCACGCGGGGCTGGTCGTTGCCATCGCCGAAGGCGGTATCACGGCGCTGGACCTGATCGCGGAGCACAACACCACGCGGCGGCCCGTCGCCGGGGAGTGGTCCGGTCACGGCACCAGCGCGGCCTTGCCGGGACGAACGCGAACGCGTCATCCGCGGGCGGGATCCGCGGCCGACCGGTGTACCCCGCACGACGGTGGTTCCGCCGAGCGCACGCACGAGACGGGCAACCGGGCGAGCTCATCTCCGCCTCGCGCAGGGCGTGGAGCAGTGAGTTTTGATTCCGCGGCGAGGATGGCGCTCGCCTGGGAGCGCGGGATACGGGCCGGGGCGAGCCGGGCGGGTGGCGATGGCCCCACCGCGAGACCAGTAGGCCAAGGTGTGTCAAACTTCTTGATATGCGTGAGTATGAAGATCAACCGTTGGGCTTCCTGCTCTACCAGGTGATGGCTGCACTGCGTCCGCTTGTGGCCGCGGAGCTCCAGCCGCTCGGCATCGGTTTGCCGGAGTTCGTGTGCATGCGCAACTTGTCCATGTTCCCCTCTCAGTCCAACGCTGAGCTGGCCCGCCATGCCGGCGTGTCGCCGCAGGCGATGAACAAGGTCGTGCGGGATCTCCAGGAGATGGGCGCGATCGAGCGGCCGACCGCGGTGTCGTCGGGCAGGAGCCTGCCCGCCCGGCTGACGCCCAAGGGCAAGGCCCTGTTCAAGCGGGCCGAAGCAGCGGTGCGCGTCGCCGACGAGCGTCTGGTGATCCACCTCGCGTCCGGCGAGCGGCATGAGCTCAAGAAGCTGCTCCACGCGATCGACGCGCGCAACGTCGGGGGCGGGGTGTCGACGGCTCGGTCACGCTGAAACGCGGCGGGCGCGGTCGCGCTGTCGTTCCAGTCCACTCGCATCCAGTTGGGCGCGAGCACAAGTCGGGCGAGCGGGCACGCCGGTATGGGGGTAGGCGGCTGCCTGGTTCTTCAGTGCGGGACGGAAGGCGTCGCCGCTCTCGAACCACTCGGCCTCGTCGTAGAGCCCGAACTCGTGGCCGTCGGGGTCGGTGAACACGTACGTAGGGCCGAAGCCCAGCTCGCCGTCGACCCAGCCGCGGCCGTGGCCGGCCGCCTCGATCGCCGCGACGCGCCGCGTCAGTGACTCGGGGCTCGCTGCGCGCAGGTGGGTGCGCGCGATGCCGGCGTGCCGGTGGCCTCGAAGCGTCAGGGTGTGGTGCTGGTAGTCGTCCCACGCGTGCAGGTAGACCAGCTCCCCTTCCTCGCCGACGACACGCAGGCCGAGGAAGTCGGTGAAGAACCTGACGCTGTCGTCGAGCTTCGGGGTCAGTAGCCGCACGTGCGCCAGGTGTGCGATGTCATGTCGTGGCGCCATGGGTGAGGTGATCCGCCTTGAAGAGCGGGGCACATCAGGTGTGAGGGGAAGCGGTGCCTGCGTGCAGCTTTCGGGCGGTCCGCACGGCACCGACTGATCGCACCTGCCGCGTGCCGGCGGTGGTGCCGAGGTCAACGGTGACGAACTCAGTGCCGACCTCGCCGAACCCCGAGCACCGCGACGCGGATCCCCCGACCTCGGTGGCGCGTCCGTGACCGGTCCGGCGTGGCCGACCTTATGCCGGCCGGGCAGTCACGTGCGGGTAGTGGCACACGAAGGCATCAGCGCGGCCAGTAGCACGTCGGGCCGGAACTGGCCTTGGCGGACTCACCGCGGGCACCGTAGCCGAGACACACCACGGTGGCTCGCCCGCCGCGTGTCGCAGCCAGGGTGATCGCGCCTCCGGCGCGCCAGCGGAACAGCGAAGACGTAATGGGGGAGAAGGTTTCGGGGCGGATGGCGGACGCGTCGCCGCCGACGACCTCTGATCCACCGCTCCGGGCGTCAGCCGCGCCCCTTCCGGCGGGCTACGCGAGACGATGAGCATCAACCAAGTAGACATACATCAACCAAGTTGATAATAATGTCG
Source organism: Streptomyces yongxingensis (assembly GCF_055597465.1). NCBI lineage: Bacteria > Bacillati > Actinomycetota > Actinomycetes > Kitasatosporales > Streptomycetaceae > Streptomyces > Streptomyces yongxingensis. Next base: position 597,659 of record NZ_CM145717.1, on the reverse strand, counting down.
CGTGGTCCTCGCGGCACACCGTCGCGCCCCGGTGGCAGACGTCGTGGGTGGGGTCAGGCGGGGTCCTGGAGGCGCGACGCGCGCACCGGTACCGAATCGCGGATCTGCCACATCGGAGCGAGCGTTGTCCGGCGCCACGGGATGCCGCCGTGGAACCACCCATATTTCCGAGACGAGGAGGCCGCCATGAGAGGCGTCGAAGACGTGATGATCGCCAGATCCGATCGGCCACTGCGCAGCATCGATCGCGACGAGCATCTGCTACTCGCGTCTCCCTACCCGAGCAAGCTACCGATCAAGCTATGGAATGATCACGAGCTCCTGCCCGTGGTTCACTTCCCGCAGAGGTACGTCGAGCAGGAGTTCGCGCCCCCGCGCGGGGTGTACGAGAACGCCCGGCTCCGGGTCGAGTGGCAGGTCATGAACGGTCGTCAGCCGTTCTACCACCGCAACTGCGACGTCGATGAGATCTCGTACCAGATCGATGGTGAACGGACGCTGATGACCGAACTCGGGGTCATCGAGCACCGGCCGGGCGAGTTCTCCCGGATCCCGCGCGGGGTCGGCCACGACAACTACGGTCGCGAGGAGAGCCACCTCCTCTTCTACCTGACCGCGCCGGTCGACGAGCTGGTCGAGCCGATCCGGACGTCGCAGCCGGTGATGCCGCCGTTCCCCGGTTGGGAGCCGGGCGAGGTCAACGAGGCCGTCACCCAGTGCATGGGGGCGGTCGGCCACGACATCGCGGTGTTCCCTGCGGACGAGACGTTGCTCCTTGAGCGCGTGCACGCCGAGCCCGAGCGGATGCGGGTGCATTCGATCGGTGACGGTGTCGGCACCAGGTGGATCTACGCCACACCGACGGTTCGACTCGGATACGTCAACACGACGGCCGGTGACGGGAGTCGGCGCTACCGGCGGACGCTCGACGCCGACGAGATCCAGTACCAGGTCTCTGGAACCCGCACCCTCGCGACCCAGCGGGGCATCGTCGAGCTGCGTCCGGGCGACTTCGTGCGGATTCCGCTCGGCCTGGCCCACGCCAGCATCCCGCACGAGCGGTCGACCCACGTCTCGCTCTTGTCGCACCTCGAACTTCCGCAGGTCATCGATACCACGCGCACCGCGGATCCCTACTCACCCGAGCGGCTGGCCGCAGCCGTCGAAAGGAGCCAGGCATGAGCACTATGCGCGCAGTGCGGGCCCACGGTGCCGAGAGTGCCCTTGTCGTCGAGGAAGTGCCGGTTCCCCAGCCGGCTTCCGGTGAAGTGATCGTCAAGGTCGAGTCCGCCGGTCTCGCTCCCGGGATGATGTCGCTGCTCAGGATGGGGGCCTTCAAGCAGCTGCCAACGATCCTCGGGCACGAGATGTCAGGCACCGTTTCGGAGGTTGGACCCGACGTACCGGGCTTCACCGGCGGCGAGCGCGTCCGAGTCCACCCCCAGCTCACTTGTGGCCGCTGTGTCCACTGCAGCTCCGACCGCGAGAACATGTGTGCTCAGTACGCCGTGATCGGCCACGCGGCGTTCAGCGACGGTCCGTTGCCGCTGTACGAGCGCTACCACGACGGAGGGCTGGCCGAGTACGTTCGCGTCCCGTTCTGGCTGCTCGACAGGTTGCCCGACAATGTCAGCTTCGACGTCGGCGCGAAGGTCCACGACCTGGGTAACGCCGTCCGCATACTGAAGGAGTGCCACCTGCCACGGGCTGCGACCGTGGTCATCACCGCGGCGACCGGCACGATGGGCACCGCGAGCATCAAGCTCGCCAAGCAGTTCGGCATTGGCCGGCTCATCTTGGTGGGCCGCAGTGACGAGCGCCTTAAGGACGTCGAGAAGCTGGCGGCGGCCGACGGCATCCCCGTCGACTCGATCGCGACCGAGAATCTGCCCGAGGGCTGGGAGGCCGACAGCGGCCTCACCGGCGCGATCCGGCGTCTGGTTCCGCGGGGCGTCGACGCCGTCCTCGACTATGTGCCGGCCGGCCCGATCACCGCTCACGCCATGGCGTCCTTGGCCACAGGCGGCGTTTTGGCGCACATGGGCGGCAACACCGTCCCGGTGCCGATCCCACCGATCGCGATCATGGGCAACTGCTGGCGATTCGTCGGCACCAGAGGCGACACGCGCAACGACGTCGTGGACGTGCTGAAGCTGCTCGAGATCGGTGCCGTCAACGTCGACGACCTGATCACGCACCACTTCCCGCTCGCCGGGACCGCCATGGCGATCCAGGAGATGCAGCAGCGCACGAAGGCCATGTGGATGACGATCGTCCACCCGTAGTGGACCGCTGGCGAGGAATCTCACAATGGAGCTGACGCATTACGGGCACGCGTGCGTGCTGGTGGAGCTCTCGACCGGTGACGACATCATTCGCTTCCTGTTCGACCCCGGTGGCTATGCGCGGGACTTCGAACATGAGGTCGACATCGACGCGGTCTTCATCACACACGCGCACGCGGACCACGTGGACGGCGAGCGCCTCGTCGGCGGTGACCACGCGAGTATCCACGCCGCGCTCCCGACCGTTCCGAACAACGGGTACATCATCGACGGCAGCCTGCTGCACCCTGGTGACGCCCAGAAGATGCATCGCGGTCTGCTGCGCGACCTGGCGCCGGACGGCACCGAGATCGCGGTCCTCGAGCACGGGGTCCCTCAGGATGTCGGGGCGCCGCGGTGAGCAGTGCCGCGGCCTGGTGGCGGCCCGGAGGAGAGCCTGACCGCGGCGCGCATCCGCGCACACCACACATGACGGTTCGCCGGTCGACCCGTTTCGATCGCCACACGATGAGGAAGACCGCTGATGATCGTACTGAACGACCTCGACGTCCGAGCGCCGTTCATGGCTCAGTTGAACTATTCCGGAGACGAGCCCGTCACCCTTGTGAACACCTTCGTCACCCCTCCCGGCCTGGAGGAAGACGCCATCGAGGTATGGCGCCTGGACTCGGAGGTCATGAAGATGAAGGTGGGGAACATCTCCCAGCAGCTGTACCGCGGAGCGGCCGGTCGCGTCGTCATCAACGTCGCCAACTGGGAGTCTGCGAAGGCGTTGCGGAACGCCTTCATGAGCCCCGAGTTCCAGGCCCTGCTACCGGCCTACCCGGACGGATCGGCGGCGTACCCGCACCTGGTGCGGCCGGTGGAGGTGCCCGGTGTCTGCCTGGGCGCACCGTGGGACCGGGAGCCCGCCTCGGCGGTGCGGGAGTCGCCCGCTGTCGGCGAATCCGCGATCGAGTACGTCGACCTGTGTCCTGACGTACCGCTCGCCGAGCAGCTCCGGGCCACCAAGGGTGCCTTCACGCTGCTGGACATCTTCGTCGTTCCGGATGGCGCGGTCGACCAGGCCATCCACGCGTACCAGAAGACCGGTGTGTACCTGAAGGGCCGCAGCGGGTTCATCCAGGCCCAGCTCTACCGGGGCATCGAGAGCAGCAACGTTCTGGTCAACCTGGCTGTCTGGGAGGCCGTGGGTGCCCTGCAGGACGCCCTCTCCGACCCGGAGTTCCGGGCCATGCTCGCCCACTACCCTTCCGGAACGCGTTGCTTTCGACAAGTGCTCCGCCGCGCCGCCGTGCCCAACGTCTGTGTCGACTAGGTTCTGACTTCACATGACCTCGGATGGTGGATCACGCACACCATCCCCGCCTCGCTTCCGCTGTGGGCGTGACATGTAAAGACAACTCCCAGCATCCCTCGGAGATCTCCGACAACGGCGAGCGCGGTAACCCACCGGGCGTCACCTTGCGCACCCTCGTCGCGGAGGCCGACGCAGCCGCGCCACCTGGTCGGTGACGACCTTCACGCCACCCCCGCCTGCCAGCCGAATGAAGTCATCCACCGTGGTGTCCGCGAGCAGCCGTCCGCGGCCGACGATGACCAAATGGTCGGCGATCAGGGCCGTTTACGCGCGCTGCGCCCGGGGCGGACGGACCTGGCGTCCAGCAGAGCACCGATTTCGTGCAGCGGCGCCGGGTGCTTCGCGTAGGCGCGACCGTTGACGGTGACGGAGCCCGCGGGCGACTCTTCGAGCGGCGACTGGTACTGCGGTACCGTGGGCCACCGCCGGCAGGAGCCCGTGTCACTGGCGCTACCCATCGCGAGGTGGCACGTCAGGTCGAGGTCCTCCTTCTTTGATCGGCATCGCGGGCAGAATGGGCGCGTGCTGTCTTTCGACCGGGCCCGTTTCCGGCTGCCTCGTGGCGCCCGCGCTGACGCCGCGCTGGCCGGCGCGGTGTTCGTGTTGGTCGCGCTCGCCGAGGGGTCATGATGAAGCTGGGGGCGCGGGACAGGTCGCAGGTCGTGGTGGTGGCGTACGAGTCCGGAATGGGCAGCCCGGGCTGGCTGGCGCAATAGGCCGGCGGCGGGGCCGACGGACCCTCCGGCGAGCTGGTGGCCGCGGGGCTCGACGCGACCCCTGGGGTACGGCGTGGCCGCGGCGTACATCCGCTGGGGTAGGCCGAGTGTCATCCGGGGACCGACGATCCCAGCCCCGTCGCGCGCCACGATCAGAGGCATGAATCCGCCCACCTTTCCCACACTGGTCACTGCCGCGTCGGTCGGTGCGCTTGTCGGGGCTGCTGCCGGGTTGTTGCTGGCCACGGCCGCCGGGGCGCTGCCCATGGAGATCGGCGGCGTGCTGACCGCCCTGGTGATCGGCGTGCCCACGATGTGCGGCGCCGTGGTGGGCGTGTTTTTCACGCCAGGCAACTCCCGCTCGAAGTCGAGGTAGTCACCCATGTCTCCCACTCGCGGCTCGGCCGCGTCCATTGCCCCGCCCGCTCCGGGCCGGCCGGAAAAGCCGCGCGGCGGCCGGTTCGGCGCCCTGGCCGGCTGGGCGCAGCGTCACCGTTGGGCCGCTCTGCTGCTCTGGGTGGCCGCCCTGGCCGCCGTCACGCTGGGTTCGCAAGCCGCGGGCTCGGCGTACAAGAACGACTTCTCCCTGCCGGGGACCGATTCCCAGGCCGCCACCGACCTGTTCACCGAGCACGGTTCCGCCCAGGCCGGGGACTCCGTCGAGATCGTGCTGAAGGACGGCCGGGGCATCGGGGGCCGCGAGGCCGCCGTGGAGAGGATGCTGGCCGAGGTGAAGGGGCTGCCGAGCGTGGCCGATGTACGCAGCCCGTACGCCGATGCCTCCGCCGTGTCCAAGGACGGGACGATCGGCTACGCCACCGTGACGCTCGACGGCAAGGCCGAGGCCGTGCTGGTCATCCTCGGGCTGCTCTTCGGCTCCGTGGTGGCGGCCGCCGTGCCGCTGATCACCGCCCTCTTCGCGGTCGGTGGCGCCCTCGGCCTGATCGTCATCGTCTCGCACGTCTTCACCCGCGCAAGGCGACGAGGCCGCCGGCCGGGCCGTGCGGTCCGGGCTGGCCAAGGCCGAGGGCGTGGCGGCGGCCGACCCCGCGATGCCCACCGAGGACGGCGCCCTGTCCACCGTGATCGTCTACCCCAGGGCGGCACCGCAGGACGAGGGCACCGCCGACCTCGTGCACCACCTGCGCGATGATGTGGCCCCGGAGCTGGAGCGCGACACCGGCGCCAAGATCCTGGTCGGCGGAGCCACCGCCGCCTCCCAGGACTTCGCGGACACGGTCGCGCGGCGGCTGCCGCTGTTCGTCGCCGTCGTCGTCGGGATGTCGTCGCTGCTGCTGATGCTGGTCTTCCGGTCGGTGCTGATCCCCATCAAGGCAGCCCTGTTGAACCTGCTCTCGATCTCCGCGGCGCTCGGCGCGATGACCCTGGTGTTCCAGGAGGGTTTGTTCGGGGTGCAGCCAGGGCCGATCGAAGCCTTCCTGCCCGTGCTGATCTTCGCGATCGTGTTCGGGCTGTCCATGGACTACGAAGTGTTCCTGATCTCACGGATCCATGAGGAGTGGGAACGTACCAAGGACCACTCCCTCGCCGTCCGGGAAGGACTGGCCGCCACCGGCAAGGTGATCACGGCGGCCGGGGCCATCATGATCGTGGTGTTCGGGGCCTTCATGCTGAGCACCGACCGGATGCTCCAGCAGTTCGGGCTGGGCCTCGCCGTGGCGATCCTGGTGGACGCGTTGGTCATCCGCTGCCTGATCGTCCCGGCAGCCATGCAGCTGTTCGGCAAGTGGGCCTGGTGGCTGCCCGCCCCCCTTGCCCGACGCCTGCCCAAGGTGGCGCTCGAGCGCCCCGCGGACAGCTGACGACAGGGAAGCCCCCGCCCCTGACAGACCGAATTGGACTCGTTGGACTGCTCCGTACCCAGTCCGTGACGCATGCGCACGGACTGGGTACGAGGGGCCCACATGTGCCACGCGCCCTCGGCCGGTGCCTCCGACCCTCCACCTGCCCCATCCGCCGCGACGAGGCGAGGCGCGCGGTGCGGAGGGTCTTACGCTCCGGTCCGTGACGTGGTCGCGAGATGGCGGAGTTCGTGGGCCTCGGCGAGAAGGAGGTAGCTGCTGGCGGTCCAGGTGTAGGCGCGGTCGCGCAGGCCCATTCCGGTGAGGGCGTCGAAGTTCTCTGCGAAGCCGTGGGTTTCGCAGAGCCGCCGGAAACGGGCGCTGATCTCGTCGGCGAGGCGGCCGTGTCCGGCGCGGCGCAGTCCGTCCTCGATGAGGACGGTGGCGGGCGCCCAGATCGGACCGCGCCAGTAGCCGTCCGGGCGGTAGTGCGGCGAGCTGGGCAGTTCGGTGGCGAGTCCGTACGGAGTCAGGTGGGCCTCGATCCGGGTGGTCAGGGTCTTACCGACGTGTCCGGGGAGGTGCTCGCCCAGTGCTATGGGCATGAGGCCGAGCAGGCTGGAGGTGTTCCAGGTTTTCGAGCTGTCGACACCACGGGTCACGAACCGTTCCTTCGTCCACAGCTCGTCGAGCATCGCGGCCTGGGTCGCGCCGGCGGTTCGGCTCCAGCGGCGGGCCTCGTCGGGAAGACCCAACTCGCCAGCTGTCGCGGCGAGTTCGCGGAGCTGGAGAGTGAGGAACGCGGCCAGGTCCGCTGTGACGACCACGCGCTCGGGATCGAAGGTCGTGGCGTTGTCCCAGCCGCTGTCGTTGCCGTGCTGGTAGTGGGGCAGAGCGGCGTGTGGTGCGCGGCGTGCGGTGAGCCAGAAGTTTGTCCAGCGTTCCAGCCGGCGGTAGACCTCGGTGAGTTCCGCGCGGCCCGGCGGTTCGGGCAGCCGCCGGCGCAGCCGGGCCAGGGTCCAGCCGTGTACGGGTGGTTTGACGAAGTTGTAGAGGACCTCCGAGTGGGTCACCGAGTCGGGCAGCGCCCCGCTCTCGTCCTGGTGGTCGAACGGCAGCAGGAACTGGTCCCAGGCCAGTTCGGGCGCTCCGGGCGCCAGGGCGAGGGCGTTGAAGCAGTGGTCCCAGCTCCAGACCTTGTCCATCCAGTGCTTGGACATCAGCACGGCGGGCCGGGTGACGAGGCCCGCCGGGGCGACCGTCGCCGACCACAGGACGTATGCGGCGAGCTCGGCGGCCGGGGTGCGGGACGAGCGCCAGGGGGCAACCGTGTTGGTGAAGGCGGCGAAGGCGTGCTCCGCGGTGGCCACGACCTGCGGAAACGTCGCCGAGGAGGCGTAAGGGCGGCGTGCGCTGTCGATTTCTTCGACAGCGGCCTCCCAGACTCCGTCGGCCTGCGCGCTGATCGCGAGGCCGCGGTCGCCGTTGCCCAGAGCCTGGCTGCCGAAGACCTCGGCGCCGGCGCCGGACAGTGCGGTGATCCGGTACCGGCGGCCGGTCTCGTACGACGTGAACACGTACGCTCCGTCCACCGGGTCGCGGTAGAAATAGGCGCCCGTGAAGGGGGTCAGGGCCGCTGCGGCCGCGGTGATGCGCAGGCCGAGTCCTCGGCCGCGCAGACGGATGGTGTCCGGTGTTTCGTAGGAGCAGTCGATCGTGCCCTGGCGTCGGGTCCAGCGGAGCAGGCCGGGCGTCGCCTCGACCCGGGTGACGGCCCGGCTGCCCGTCGCCGGGTCGAAGGGGAGGAGTCGCAGGACGGCCCGCATGCCGTTCTGGTGGGACACGAGGTGGAGGTCTTCGGCACGCTCGTTCTCCCCGAGTACGTATGAGATGCCGAACCAGGAGCCGCGGGTGCTGAACGGAATGTCGTGGATGGAGAAGGCCGGGCCGGATCGGGCGGCGGTCATGAGGGGGTTACTCGTTTCTTCAGCAGGGATCGTCGGCGATCGGCGCGAGATCAGTCCTTCACCGCGCCGGCGGTCACGCCGGCGGCGACGTAACGCTGGGCGAGGACGAGGATGACCGTCGCCGGCAGCGAAGCCACGACGGCGGTGGCCATGATGGCGTTCCACTCCTGGTTGTTGTTGCCGATGTAGTGGTAGATGCCGAGGGTGATCGGCTCGTGGGCGCCGCCACCTGCGAGGGTGCTGGCGAAGACGAAGTCGGACCAGGACCACAGGAAGGCGAACAGCGACACGGTGACGACCGCGTTGCGGCTCATGGGCAGTACGATCGACCGGAAGGTGCGCAGCGGGCCGGCTCCGTCGGTCTTCGCGGCCTGCAGCAGTTCCTCGGGAATGCCGGACATGAACGCGGTGAGGATCAGTACCGCGAACGGGACGGCCAGGGTGGAGTCCGCGACGATCAGGCCGGGCACCGACTGGAGCAGGCCGAGGCTGAGGTAGATGGCGTAGAAGCCCATCGCCATGACGATGCCGGGGATCATCTGGGCGACCAGGAAGAGGAAGCTGAGCACACTGCCGCCGCGCGGGCGTAGTTTGGCGAGCGCGTAGCCCGCGGGTGCGGCCAGGGCCACGGTGAGGACGACGGTGCCGAGGCCGATGACCAGGCTGGTGCCGAGGTAGGGCAGTTGCTGCTCCAGGACGGCGCGGTAGCCCCTCAGCGTGCCGTGCGCGGGGAACAGGTCCGGAGGCCCTTTGCGCATGTCCTGGTCCCGGGTGAAGGACACATTCAGCATCCAGTAGACCGGGAAGAGCATGACGCCGGTGAGCAGGAGGCCCGTGGCCGTCTTCCACCAAGTGGTGCGTGTCCGGCGCGGGCGGGGTGGGGTCGTGGTGGTTTTCATGAGGCGTACTGCTTTCGCTGGACCCTCAGGTGCACCAGGCCGAACACGAGAGCGGCGACGACGAGCAGGTTGCCGACGGCCGCGCCGGGACCGAAGGCGGGCAGCAGGTTGCCGAAGCCGAGCCGGTAGGACCAGGTGGCGAAGGTGGTGGAGGAGTCCGCCGGGCCACCCTTGGTCATGATCCAGATAATGTCGAAGACCTTGAGGGTGTAGATCAGGCCCAGCAGGAGGGTGATGGCGGACACCGGGCGCAGTAGCGGGAGGGTGATGCTCCAGAAGCGTCGCCAGGCGCCTGCGCCGTCGAGGGCGGCGGCCTCGTACAGGCTGGAGGGGATCGACTGCAGCCCGCTGTAGAGCACGACGAGGTTGAACGGGACGCCGATCCAGATGTTCGCGATGATCACCGAGGTGAGCGACCAGGACGGAGAGGTCAGCCAGTTCACCGAGTCGATGCCGACGGCGTTCAGGACGGCGTTGACAATGCCCGAGTCGCTGTTGAACATCCACGACCAGGTGGAGGCCGACACGATCAGCGGCAGCAGCCACGGCACGAGGAACAGGGCGCGCAGGGTCGCGGAGAGCGGGAAGTGCTGGTTGAAGAAGACCGCGAGGGCCAGGCCGATGGCGTACTGGAAGAGCAGGCAGACAGCGGCGAACACCGCGGTGTGGGCGAGCGCCGGTGTGAACGTCGGGTCGTCGAACACGGTCTGGTAGTTGGCGAGGCCCGAGAAGGGCGCGTCGCCCTGGACGAAGGATCGGACGGTGTAGTGGCGCAGGCTCAGGTCGAGGTTGCGGTAGAGGGGATAGGCGTAGAAGAGGAGGAGGTAGAGGGTCACCGGGGCGAGGAAGGCCCAGGCGGTCCAGTGCCGCGAGGGGGTGCGGCGCCGTGGTGTCGTACGGTTCGGCGCGGTGGTGGCCGCCTCGTCCCGGTCGGGCACGGCCCGACGGTCCCGCAGGTGTGTACGGCTCATCAACGGCCCCTGGATCACGGTTGGCCGACCGAGTTCTGCGCGGCGACGAGCGCGTCCTTCGGGGACTTGGCTCCACTGAGGGCGGACTGGATCGCCTTCCACATCTGCTCGGAGATCTTGGGGTACTTGGTGCCGAGATCGCCACTGGTGCGGCCCTCGGCCGCCTTGACCGCCTCCGCCCAGGGCTTGAACTTGGCGTCGGCCGCCACCTGCTTGTCCCGCACCTCGCTGGTGGGTGCCATGTAGGACAGGGTGGTGTCGGTGGTGTAGAGGTTTTCAGCGCCGGTCAGGCAGGAGACCAGCTTCCGCGTTGTGGTGTAGCGGCCGGTGTCGCTCTGGACGGGGATGGTGACGAATTCGCCGCCGGTCGGCGCCGCGGCGGTGCCACCATCGGCGCCGGGGACGGGCAGGACCCCGTAGTCGAAGCCGGTCTTCTCGGCGTTGGCCTGCTGCCAGGTGCCGTTCTCGGCGAACGCGTAGTCGCCGCTCGCGAACTCTTGCCAGCTGGTGGTCTGGGTGTTGTTGATCACCGAGTTGGGGGCGTGGCCCTTCTTCAGCCAGTCGGTCCACAGGGACAGCGCCGACACGCCCTGGGAAGAGTCGAGTCGGGTCAGCTTCGCGCCCGAACCCCAGAACCAGGGCAGGAACTGGAAGCTTCCCTCCTCGGTGCCGATCGCGGAGAAGGTGATGCCCTTCTTCCCGGCCTTCCTCACCTTCACAAGTGCCGCCGTCAGCGACGTCCAGTCCTTGACCGAGGCGATGTCCACGCCCGCGATCTTGAGGACGTCCTTGTTGTAGTAGAGGGCGAGGGTGTTGACCCCGACCGGTGTTCCGTAGGTCTTTCCGCCCGACTGGCCGGCCCCGAGCAGATTGGGGTCGACCTTGGAAGTGTCCAACTTGTTGTCGTCGGTGGTAGTGAGAACGCCGGCCTCCGCCAAGGTCGGCACCACAGGATTGTCCACGATGAGCACGTCCGGAGAGTTGTCCTGCTGGGCCGCCAGGAGCACCTTGTTCGACAGGTCGCTGGTGTCGAAAGCGGTCCGCTTGATCTTCACACCGGCCTTGCCGCCGCAGCCGTCCAGCAGCTTCGCCCACGCCGAGTCCCCGGTGAATTGGGGGTACGGGTCCCAGATGGTGTAGGTGCCGCTGTCCGCCGCCTTTGTCCCGGTGCCGCCCAGGCCGGAGCCGCAGGCGGTGGCACTGGTGGCGAGAGCCAGAGCGGTCAGGACTGCGACGGTCAGACGGCGCTGTCCGGAGAAGCTGTTCATCGCGGGCTCCTTTGTTTCTGGCATGCGGGTGCCGAGGGCATTGGGTGGCCGGGGCGGGCGCGCCGGACGGCGCTGATGCGCGGTTCGGGAGTTCGGCCGGGCGGGGAAGGAGGACAGGGGTGTCCCGTGGGTGTGGTCAGGACGCGGTACGGGGCACGGCGTCCGCGGTGGGCGTGGCCCCTGGCGGGGTTCCCGCGGGCCCGGTGCTGGCCCGCAGCGAAATCGGCGGTGCGAGGAGATGGTGCCGGGGTGCCGCGTCGGGATGGTCGAGCCGCTCCACCAGCAGGTCGACGGCGAGACGGCCCATCTCGGCCGCCGGCACGTCCGCTGCGGTGAGCTGTGGGGTCACCGTCTCCGCCCAGCGGCCGGCCACGACCCCGGTGACGGAGAAATCGCGCGGCACATGACGGCCGGCCTGGGCCAATCCCCGGTAGAGGCCGCCCAGCGCGGCCTCGTTCAGCGTCACCAGGGCCGTGGTGGCCGGGTCGTCGTGCAGGATCCGTTCCACACAGGTCTGACCCGCGGCGGCGTCATCCCCGCACGTGTACGTCCGCACCGTCAGCCCGCGTTCGGCAGCGGCCTTCGTGAAACCCTCGAGGCCACGGTGCGCCGACTCGTAGCCGGCCCGCAACAGCTGCTCGGGGCGGTTGACGAAGGCGACCCGGTGGTGACCGAGATCCGCCAGATGCTGGACGCACGCCGTCGCCAGCGCGGTGTGATCCAGTCCCACCCACCACCCGCCTTCGGGACGAGCGGTACGGCCGATGGCGACGGAGGGGAAGCCGAGGGCGGCCAGATGGTCCACCCGGTCGTCCTCCAGCCTGATCTCCATCAGGATCGCGCCGTCGACCCGCCGTTCCCCCAGCAAGCGCTGGAAAGAACGGTCGCTGTCCACGCCACTGGGCGACAGCAGGACGTCGTAGTCGTGAGCCGCGGCGGCCTCCACCACGCTGCCGATGAAGTCCAGTTGCATCCCCGTGTAGTGGTTCCCGGCCGGCGGGAAGACCAGGCCGAAAGTCCTGGTCCGCCCGTTGGCCAGGGCGCGGGCGCTGGCGCTGGGCCGGTAGCCCAGCTCATCGACAACCTGCTGGATCTTCCGGCGGGTGTCGTCCGAGACCGGGCGCTTGCCGCTCAGCGCGTAGGACACAGTGCTCCGCGAGACACCGGCCCGCCGGGCGATCTCACCGATGTTCACGGCGACTCCTAGCTCGAACCGGTTCGGCATCTCGAAGGAAGGAACGCCCGCCGGTCGTGAGGTTGGGTGAGGGAACAAGGCGCGACGGCCGGTCGTCGAACCGGTTCGCGTCAAGTGAACGTAGGAATCATCTCAACGCCTGTCAACACCCTTGGCCACGCTGCTGCGAACCGGCAGCGAACCGGCAGCGGGCCGGGAAATCCTCGTGCTGGAGGGATTGCTGGTGGGGTGCGCCGGTGCTAGCTTCGCCGAACCAGTTCGATGTGTGGCTCGTGATCGAACCGGTTCGACGTCCGCCGTCTCGGACCCTCTCACCGGAGACGGCCTGAGAACAAGCGGCAGGCCCGGCTGCTCTTCGGCGGGTCCACCGGCGAGGGCCACATCGCCTTCGCGGGCGTCCCGAGGAAGGTCTTCGGGGACCGTGTGCACGCCTGGGTGCGGGAGATCGAGTGGAGCGGTCAGGTAGGCGATTCCCCCGGACAAGGCGCGCACGTACGAGGCGCGGGACGCGAGGCTCACGGGCGAAGCCACCCACTACAACCCGGACCCGCTCGCACGCCACGCCGACATCACCGTGGGCGGCGACGCGATGCGGCGCGTCAGCTTCCCCCACAGCTTCCACCAGGACAACTTCTGGGAGCTGACCGTCCCGGTCCACCTCAAGAACGGGCAGAACACGATCACCTTCCGCTCCGGGGAACTGCCGAACTTCGACGGCACCAGCTACGCCTCGGACACCCCGGCGAGGCGGAACTGCCGCCCGGTTACGCGAGGTGCCCGCCTTCACGGCGGCAGTGCGGCGCGGGCCGCACTGCCTGTGGGACGGTTCAGACGCCGGTGATGGTCCATTCGTTGTTGGTGCTGGAGTTCGGAGTCCACATCACCGTGGTCGAGCCGGCCGTGGTGCTGCCACTGCCGTCAAGGGCGGTACCCGTGCCCCGGTTGATGATCTGGTAGCGGTTGCCGCCGAGGCTGGTGAGCGACCACTGCTGGTTGTTGCCGCCGTTCCAGACCTCCTGGCGGGCGGGAGCGCCGTTGGCGGAGTCGCCCCAGCTGTCGGCGGCCATGCCGTTGGTGCGGTTCATGATGCGGTAGTAGCCGTTGCTGAGGTCGATCAGCTGCCACTGCAGATTGGTGCTCCCGTCGTAGTTCCACTGCTTGAGGTTGGATCCGGAGGCGACGTTGCCCCCGCTGTCGAGCACCAGTCCGCTGGTCACGTTGGCGATCTTCACCCAGGTCGTCGAGCCGCCCGGCGGGCCCAGGACGGGGATCTCACCGGAGAAGGTGAGCTTGACCGTGTACGCCAGGGCGCTGAACGGCGGGTTGGACGAGGGCATGGTGAGGTGCAGGCCGGAGGCGTCCTGGACCGGTGCGGGCAGGTCGATGTAGGCGCCGGCGGTGTTGTTCAGCAGTTTGGCGCCCGTCAGGCTGCTGAGGTTGATCTGGTTCGAGTTCAGTGTCGTGATGGTCATGGTGCCGCCCTGCCAGCCCAGCGCGGTGGCGTAGAGGACCTTGTTGTCCCGGCTGCGGGTGAACCGGACGTCCTGCGGTTTGCCGGCCACCGGTCCGCTGAACGAGCCTCCGCCCATCTTGGTGGGGCCCTCGCCGTAACTGGCCCAGGACCGGGTGCCGTAGACCGCCTCTCCGAAGCGGCCGAGCCAGTCGCCCATGGCGAGCAGGATGGACCGCTGCCCGGAGGGGATGGTGCCGTCGGCCATCGGGGCGATGTTCAGCAGCATGCTGCCGCCCTTGCTGACCCGGTCGATCAGCGAGTGCAGCAGTGCCTGCGTCGAGTAGTAGCCGATGCCCTCCGTGTAGCACCAGCTGGAGGAGGAGATGCTGTCGTCGGTCAGCCAGTAGGGGGTGAGCAGCCCTGCCGGGCCGCCGCGCTCGAAGTCGAAGACCTCACCCTTGTTGTTGAGGCCGTCCTTGTAGGTCGCGACCACGTCCTTGTTCCACGCGACCGCCTGGTTGTAGTAGTGCGCGAGGAACTCGAGCCGGTAGGACTCCTGCACCAGGTTCAGGTCGAAGTCCTGCCAGACCAGATCCGGCTGGTAGCCGTCGATGATCTCGACCAGCTTGTCGTACCAGAGCTTGTTCTCCGCGGCCGAGCCCTGCTGGGCATAGAGGACGCGGAGTGTCGGGTCCGACTGGGACGGCACGTGGTCGTAGTAGCCGTTGAAGTGGTAGGCGTGGTGCAGCGAAGCCATGAACTTCAGCCCCTGCCCGCGGATGGCCTGCGCCTGCAGACCCACCAGGTCGAGTCTGGGACCGTGCTGGACCGAATTCCACGGGTTGGAGCGGCTGTTCCACATGGAGAAGCCGTCGTGGTGCTCGGCGACCGGCCCGGCGAACCTGGCGCCCGCGGCCTTGAACAGCTGCGCCCAGGCGTCCGGATCCCACTTGCCGCCCTGGGAGACTGGTTTGGGGGCGAACTGCACGTAGTTGCCGGCCTTGTCGCGGGCGCCGTCGATGAAGTTGTTGTACGGCCAGACCGAGGGGTCGCCGTAAGTGGCGATGTGGTGCCGGTTCTCGGCCGAGCCGCCGATGTACATGTTGCGCGGATACCACTCGTTCCCGAACGCGGGGACGCTGAAGACGCCCCAGTGGTAGTAGATGCCGAACTTGGCGTCCTGGAACCACGCCGGGGCGGGAGGATGCTGGTCCACGGAGGACCAGTTCGGGGTGTAGCTTCCGGGACCGTCGGTCGCGGCGGCCTCGGGGGCGAACCGCAGCAGGCCGAAGGCCGTGGCCGCGCCGGCCGCCGCCAGCAGTCTGCGTCGGCTGAGCGGCAGGGAGGATGAAGACATGGATGGGTGCCTCTCGGGGGATGACGGAGGTGGTGCGGGACTCGGTGGTCGTTCAGCCCGTCAGCGGATCAGTCGCGCGTCCACTTCTGGTTGCTGTCGCCGTTGCAGGTCCACAGCTGCAGCAGGGTGCCGTTGGCCGTTCCCGCGCCGGTGGCGTCCAGGCACAGGCCGGACTGGACACCGGTGATCGTGCCGTCGGCGTGGATCGTCCACTTCTGGTTGCTGCCGCCGGTGCAGTCCCAGATGTCCACCTTGGTGCCGGGGCTGGTGCCCTGGCCCGCGGCGTCCAGGCAGTAGCTGCCGTAGACCCGCAGCTCACCGGCCGAGGTGTCCGTCCACTGCTGGTTGCTGCCGCCATTGCAGTCCCACAGCTCCACCTGGGTGCCGGCCGTCTGCGACTGGTTCGGCACGTCCACGCACCGGCCGGAGGCGGCCCCGACGATCGTGCCGGTCGTGCCGCCGTCGTTTCCGCCGCTGCCGGGGGTGATGGACAGGTTGTCGAACTGTGCCGTCTCACCCTGGCTGGTCCCGTAGCCGATCTGTCCGGTCGCCCAGGTGCTGTCGTTCACGGAACCGACCGTGGCACCGTCGATGACCGCGGTGATCGTGGTGCCGGAGAAGGTGAGGCCCAGGGTATGCCACCGGTTGGTGCCCAGCGCCGCGGTCGTGCCGCGGGCCAGGGTGGAGACGTTGCCGCCGGTGTTCGTGTTCAGGATCGACCAGGCCCCGGTGTCGCTCACCCGCAGGCGGTAGGCGTTCTGCCCTCCGGTACGGTCGTAGTCGTGCCCGCCCGCACGGCCGATCAGTTCGACGTATCCGGGCTGTTCGAGCATCACGTCCGACGAGGCCGTGTAGTTGCCCCAGCTTATGTCACCGAGCAGGGCGTGCGGATCGGTCAGCTTGTCCCAGGTGATCGGCTTCTGCGGGCTCATCTGGCGCACGCACTTGCCGCTACGGCCGCCCCCGCAGCCCACCGCCTCGAAAGCGCCCTGCCAGTCCATGAGGTACTTCGCCTCGGTGCCGGTGGCGTTGCCGTCGAAGGAGTCGCTGTACGGCAGCTTCATCGAGCTCTTGGCAGGACCGGTGGCGGTGCCCTTGCCCTGTCCGGTCGTGGTGGTCAGGGTGTACATGTGGCCGGGTTGTACGGTCAGGCTGAAATTGCTGCCGGACGGGGTGATGTCCGGGGCATGCACGAAGTAGTCGGCCGTGTTGCCGGACCTGACGTCGGTGGACCATACGTGGACGGTCCCGGTGGACAGCCCCCCGGTGACGTTGAAGTTCAGTGTCTGGGCGCTGCCGGCGTCCATCGTCTCGATGACCGTGGAGTAGTCGGAGTTGTTCGTGGACTTGAGTGAGACGTAGCTGCCGTTGTTCCGGTTGCCGCCGATGTAGCCGCTGGAGGAGTCGAGGTACCGCCACCCGGGGGTGGTGAACTGGCTGGTGTGTGCCATCACCCAGGCGTTCTTGCCGATCGAGTAGGAGCCGGACCACGGCTGCGAGGCCAGGGCGAGACCCATGGTGGGGTACGGCAGGTTGGGTGTGAGCGCGGCGACGACCGGCCAGTTGAGGTACGCCGTCATCCGGCCGTCGATGTATCCGCGGTTGATGCCGCGGGCCACGGCCTGCGCTCCCCCGTTGTAGTCGTCCGAGCCGTTCTCGCTCGCCCACAGCGGCTTGCCGGAGGATGTGGCGGCCGACGGCACCGAGCAGTTGGACTGCGACGACCGGTAGCCGCAGGGATAGTGCGTGCCGATGGCGCTCACCGAGGCGGCGAACGCCGGGTTGGAGTTGACGTCGTTCGCCACGTTCCAGTCCGAGTCAGCCGCGACGATCTTGACGTTGCCGTATCCGTTGCTGTTGAGCGCGCTGCGCAGCTGCTCGTACCAGGAGACGTTGTAGCCTCGCTCGTTCCACCCGCCGAGGTAGTCGATGCTCAGTCCGTGCTGCTTGGCGCAGCCCAGCCAGGAGAGCAGATAATTGGTCATGTCGGTGGACCAGAAGTTCCCGCCGCCGATCCAGCCGGGCGCGCCCCAGGCGAGCCCGTACAGCTTGATGTCCGGGTTGCGCGCCTTGGCCTGTTCCATCAGCCACCATTCGTAGCCCCGGTCGCAGTTCAGGTCGGACCGGGTGTGCTGGTGACTCGGCTCGGCCCCCGAGGTGGAGTTGGTGTCGCCGCCGATCTCCGCTTTGAGGATCTGCAGGGAGGCACCGTAGCCGGGCCGGAACAGGTAGTCGAGGATCTGGCCGCGCTCGGGCTCGGGATAGTCGATCAGGAGTCTGCTGTTGCCGCCCCCGCCGCTGATCGCGCCGACGCCGTCGAAGGTCCGGCCGCCGGACGTGCCGTTGATCGTGATGGAGGTGGCGGCCTGGGCCGGCACGGCAGCCGTGCCGACGAGGCCGCCGGCGGCCAGGACGAGGCCCGTGAGCACGGCCGTCGAGGTGCGCAGACGCCGGAACAGCCGTCTGAATGCTGACACTGGTGGGTTCCTTTCGCGGGTCGGAGGGTCCCGTTCAGCCGCGGTCAGCGGAGGATGAAGTCCTGGTTCGTGCCGGGCGTGTTCTCGCACTGCCACTGGTCCAGTTGCTGACCGGGGTTGTCGCCTGCGCCGTAGACGTCCAGGCACAGACCGCTGTTCTTGTTCTGGAATTCGTAGGAGCCGTCGGACTGCCGTACGGGCAGCCGCCGCCGCTGGACGAGGCGGGTGTCAGATAGACGGCGAACGCGTCGTGCGAACCCTGGAACGTGAACGGCACGGTGATCGAGCCGCCCGAGGCGCTCACGTTCTGGTCGTACACGATCTGCGGGGCACCGAGCGGTGCCTGGTCGGGGATGCGGTGCACGGTGACGTGCACGCCGCCGTCGTTCGCGAGCCAGGGCAGGGACGCCAGCCCGTTGAAGGTCACGGACGCGGCGCCGGTGTACCCGTTCGAGTCGCCGATGACCGCCACCGCTCGCTTGGCGGAGGAATCCACGGAGGCCGAGATCGCCGTCGAACCGACCTGGCCGGACGTGTCCACGAGGGTGCCCGTCATGTCGGCGTAGTCCCGAAGCGCCCACCAGTTGCCGGTCGGCTGCCAGCTGCCCCCGCTCTGGGTCAGGACTCCGGTCAGGTTCGGGATGACGCAGCACACCCAGTTGCCGCGCATCGCGTTGGTGTACCCGGACTGCGCGAACCGCGCGAGGTACCAGGCCGTCACCCCGGCGGTCTGCCGGTCGGCCGGCTGGTACTCGTTCGAGGACAGCGGCAGCGGGCCGATGCCCGCCGCGGTCAGGGCGCCGTTCAGGGCCCGCGCGACGGTGACCGGGTCGTCGACATCGCCCTCGTTGTGGTTGGCGATCATGTCCGGCACCGTCCCGGCCGCCTTCACATGCGCGAGCCAGGTCCGCCATTGGCCCGGGTTGCGCTCCGGGGTGAACGCGAATGACGGCCCGACGATCTGCGCCCCGGGGGCGATGCGCCGGATCTCCCGGTAGGCGGTGTCCCACATCTGGAAGTACTGGGCGCTGTTGACACCCCGGGTCCAGAAGGCGGAGATGTCGGGCTCGTTCCAGATGTCGTAGGAGAACGTGAGCCCCGAAGCCTGCAGCGCTCCCACGGTGGAGTCGATGAAGCGGACCCAGTTGGAGCAGTCGCCGTTGTCGCACGGATACCTCGTGTTCGACGGCTGGCCGCCGTTCGCGCCGTAGATGTCGCTGACGAGCACCTGGTACTGCGCGTGGTAGGGCGGCCGGGTGAGCCGCTTCGCCTGCGCGGTGATCGAGTCGATGTCGGCCCGGGTGGCCGAGCCGTACTGGTAGCCGTCCCTGATCCAGCCGCCGGAGAACCATCCGCCGCCGCGGAAGGCGTTGATCCCCAGCGGCTGGATGAACTGGTCCGCCGGACGGCTGCCGTCTTCGCTGAAGCCGTAGAGGAAGCCCTCTCCCACGCCGGTCGACGGCCCGCGGGTCGACGCCAGGTTCACGCTCAGCGACGTGGCCGAGGCGGCCTGGCTCGTGGCCGTCGCCGGCAGCGGCAGCGCGAGTGCCAGGACGATGCCGGCCACCAGTGCCAGACGGCCGAGTCTCGCTCTCGTCCTCATCCGATCCTCCTGCGGTGGGGCGCCGCTGAGTTGCGGCGCGCGTGCTGGACGGGGCCGCCACCCGTGCGTGCCGGGTGCGGCGCGGCGACGTGCCGGGGCGGCGGTCGGATGCCGCCCCGGAGTCGAGCGAGGGTCGCTCACCGGGTCAGCCCGGCGACCGTCGCTGGTTGGACTGGCCGTTGCAGGCCCACAGTTCTACGGGTGCCGTTGGCGGTGGAGGCGCCCGTCACGTCCAGGCACCTGCCCGCACCCACCGCGTGCGGCTCGCCGGTCATGCTCGTGCCCGCCGCCACTGGTGCCGCCCGCGACCCGGTACATCACCGTGCCGCGGGCCGGCACCGAGGCGCTGATCGTGCCGGAGGCGGTGGCCGTTCTTTGACGTGCTGGGGGACCGCCACCTCACGCGGACGCGAATGGGGCTCAGCGGTAGCCGGCCGCCGTGACATTGGCCTGTACCGCGTTGTCGGTCGCGTCCGAGGGGTAGCCGGTGACGATGGCTCCTTCGTAGAAGGTGCCGGCGCTCAGGTTGGCCCCGCCGCCGGGCTTGCAGCAGTCGCCACCGCTTCCCAGGACGATGGCTCCTTGCTTCTTCATGGGGCTGTATCCGCTGGGAAGCCCGCCGTTCCACAAGGTGGTCAGGCCGCCGGATTGCGCGTTGCCGCCCTTGAGGGCGAACCTCGACGTCCCGTTGTTCTTGAGCATCGCGGTGACGAACTTGCCGGGGAAAGCCCGCTGGTTGGTGTTCCAGGACTGGCTGCCTCCGGAGTACAGGCCCCATTCGAGATCGGCCTGCACCCAGGGACCGCCTCCCGAGCAGCCGCCGAACCAGCACTCGGTGCCGAAATTGATCGCGTCCATCGCCCCGGCGGCGTCGGCCTTCCTGTCCGTCTCACTGTTGCCGTAGTCGAAGCAGCAGCCGCCGTTGACGTGGGTGCCGCTGGTCACCATGTACGCCCCTTCGGGTGCGGCACCGGTCGGCACGCCCGTCAGGTGACCGTCCCGCCAATAGCTGTTCCCCGGATTGATGTACAGCGAGTACGCCTTGGTGCCCCCGGCGGTCAGCGACTCGGAAGTCGCCTTCGCGGGGCTGCTCTGACTCGAGCCCGGGACCTGGGCCGATCCCTGGTACCACAGGTCGTTGCCGTGTCCGGACTGGTCGTAGACCGCCGTGATCACGCACGAGGTACCCGCGCAGAACGAGTCCTGCGCCGCCGCGTTGACGAAGCCGCCGGGCGCCAGCACGCCGATGTCCCTGGTCGCGTTGTCCGAGGAGCGCCTGACCTGGTAGAGAGTGCCGCTGTACGAACCGTAGAGCGCCCGCACCGTGCTGTGCGCGGCCACGCACGGCGTACCGCCCTCGGAGTAGATGTCGCACGGGCCGGACCCGCCGGACCCGGGCGGAGGTGGTGTGCTCCACTTCTGGTTGCTTTGACCATTGCAGGTCCACAGGATGACCGCGGTGCCATTGCTGGTGCCCGCCCCGTTGACGTCCAGGCACAAGCCGGACTGGACACCGGTGATGGACCCGTCGGAGTTCTGCCGCCACATCTGGGTCGACCGCCCGTCGCACGACCAAATGATCACCGGAGTTCCCGGAGCCGTCTGGCTGTCGCGGGCGTCCACGCACCGGGTGCCGCTCATCGTCCTCAGCTCACCCGCCGACGTGAACTCGAACACCTGATTCACCTGGTCGTTGCAGTCCCAGATGTCCAACGCCGTTCCCAGCGTGTCGGCGTTGCCCTTGACGTCCAGACACCGCCCCGACGCCGAGCTCACCAGGGGGGCCGTCACCGTCGGCGCCGATGCCGACCATGTCGGCGCGGTCGCCAGCAACATGGTCAGCAGTGCCATCACGCATACGGCGGCGGCCGCCGGTAAGCGTGGTCCACGAGCCGCGGGGCTCCGGAGCGAAACAGATGAAAGCTGCATTCTGCTCCTTGAATATGCGGGGAAGGGGACAAACAGTGCCGTGTCTGTCCGAGGGGACACGCTCAAGGCCGCTGCCACCGGCATGGCCGCGGACCCCGGGCGTTCCTGTTGGCGTTGCCGCCAGCGCGTTCGACTTGCCCTTCCATTCGGCTCACAGGAAGGCCGGCTGCGCGTAGCCGTCGGCCCCTCCCGTCAGGGTGCGGTCGACGGTGGAGGGCGCGGGCGAAGGTGCGATCCGGATGAGGACATGGGGCGACTCTCCCTTGAGGGCAAGAGCGCCCGAGAGCATCCACAGAGAACCCTCAGACATCCCATGTCCCATAGTGATTCCACCGGTTCTTCACACTGTCAATAGGCATGTCTCCGTCAATCGGAGCCCGATCCATCCCATGTTTCTTTTGCGCTGGTCAGCCCACCGTGACGGTACGCCGAAACCCGCGCCCGGCGACGGCCGCCTCGTCGAGCGCGGGTTGAGGTCGGTGTCGAGACCCGGCACGAGGCTCATCCGCATGCCGCCCGCTACTGTCCGCTGAGGCTGCGTCAGGTGTTAGCGTGAGCCGCTATGAGCAGCATAGAGGGAAGGCACGACGCCCGATTCGACACCGTCCGCGCCAAGTTCGAACAGAACGTGGCCTCCGGCGAGGAACTGGGCGCGTCCCTGGTCCTCGACATAGACGGCGACGTGGTCATCGACCTGTGGGGCGGCTTCCGCGACCCGGCTCACACCGTGGCGTGGGACGAGCACACCATCACCAATGTGTGGTCGACGACGAAGGCCGTCACCAGCCTGGCAGCGCTCATGCTCGTCGACCGTGGCGAACTCGACATCCACGCACCGGTGGCCGAGTACTGGCCCGAGTTCGCCGCCAACGGCAAACAGGGCGTCGAAATCCGCCACCTTCTTTCGCACACCTCCGGGGTCGCCGGTCTCGATCAGCCGGCCGTGCTCGAGGACCTCTACGACTGGGAGAAGTCCACCGCGCGGATGGCCGCTCAGGCCCCGTGGTGGGAGCCGGGGACGGCCTCGGGCTACCACATGACGAACTTCGGTCACTTGCTCGGCGAGGTCATCCGGCGCGTGAGCGGAAAGCCCCTGAAGCGGTTCGTCACCGAGGAACTCGCCGGCCCGCTGGGTGCCGACTTCCAGATCGGTGCCGCCGAGGAGGACTGGGGCCGGATCGCGAACGTGATTCCGCCACCCCCCATGCGGTTCGACGCCGACGCCCTGGGAGCGGACAACCCGGGCGTCAAGGCCGCGAGCGGACCCTTCATCGAGGCGAACGATGCCAACACACCGCGCTGGCGCCGCGCGGACATGGGCGCGGTGAACGGGCACGGCAACGCTCGCTCCGTCGCACGTGTGCTGTCCGCGATCGCCCGCGGCGGTGAGGTCGACGGCATCCGCCTGCTCGGCCCGGACACGATCGATCTCATCTTCAACGAACAGGCCAACGGTGTGGACGTGGTCCTTGGCATCCCGCTGCGCTGGGGCGTCGGCTATGCGTTGCCCAAGAAGGACACCATCGCCTGGATCCCTGACGGAAAGATCTGCTTCTGGGGAGGCTGGGGCGGGTCAGTGATCATCATGGACCTCGATCGGCGCATGACGATCTCCTACGTGATGAACAGGATGGCCCCCGGCATCATCGGTTCCGACCGAAGCGGCACCTACGTCACGGCCATCTACGACGCGCTTCGGACACACCCGGTCACCTGAGAAGTGCTTCTTTCCTCGCAACCAACAGGACTCTCGACAAGCCCTGTCGTTGCAGGTCAGAAGCACTTCTCGCGTTTGTGATCAAGCCTCGGACAGCCCGCCCGACGAAAGCGCGAGGTCAGCGCTTCAGGGTAAGGACACCCGGCCGCCAGGGCAGTTGGTCGTAGGGGCCGCCGGCGGAGGGCGACTTGCCCTGGTAGAGGAACTGCAGGTTACAGGGGTCGATGGTCATGGTCTGGTCGGGGTTGTTGCGGACCAGGTCACCGTGGCTGATGTCGTTGGTCCAGGTGGCACCGCTGTTGGCCTTGCCCGCGAAGGGGTTGCTTTCGCTGCTGGCCTGCGGGGTCCACGAACCGCTCAGGCTGGAGGCCGTGAACGAGCGGAAGTAGCGACCATTCGCACCGATCGCCTCAACGATCATGAGGTACTGGTTCTGGTCCTGAACCTTGTAGACCTGCACCCCCTCGAACAGGTTGTTCGTCGAGTCGCTCATGACCGTCGTGTACGACGAGCCGAAGTTGCCCGGGAAGTTCCCGATCGGCATGCTCGCTCGGTAGATCTTGCCGTTGTCACCGGCGAAGAACAGGTACATGTTCTGGCCGTCACCGATCAGGGTCTGGTCGATCGGGCCGGTGCCGGAGCCGGAGATGCTACCGGTGAACAGCGGCTGCGGCGAGGACCAGCCGTTGGGGTTGGTGGGGTCGCTCGACGTGCGGTAGATGAAGGGCCACGCACCCCACTG
Organism: Streptomyces yongxingensis; assembly: GCF_055597465.1. Classification (NCBI taxonomy): domain Bacteria; kingdom Bacillati; phylum Actinomycetota; class Actinomycetes; order Kitasatosporales; family Streptomycetaceae; genus Streptomyces; species Streptomyces yongxingensis. Next base: position 573,918 of record NZ_CM145717.1, on the reverse strand, counting down.
GTACGCCAGCACCCAGATGTTCTTGGGCGCGAAGTAGAACAGCGTGGGCGCCACCGCGGACTGGCTCATCCCGGTCTGGCCGGCCGACGCCATGTCCGACCAGTTCGTGAAGGGACTGAACCTCATCGAGCCGTAAGACGAGCCCGACACGTTCGACGCGTAGACCAGGTGCTTGCCGTTGTACACCACGTTGGTGAAGTCCTTGAGCGAGACCCACCCGTTGGCCGGCTGCGCCAACACACCCGTCGACGTCCACCGGTACGTCGACGGAAGAGAACACGCGCTGGTGGCCGCCTGAGCCGGGTTGGCGACGAGCGTCGCCGCCAACGAGGCCAAGGCCGCAGCCGAGGCGCCGAGCATCACAGACAGGCGTTTGCGGTTGAAACTTCCTCTGCGCATGAGGACCTCTTGATTCTTGAGCAAGCGGTTCCGGTTGGCCCCGTCAGAGGCTGTCCGGACTGTCGATGTGGTGCGTGCGTTCGCCCGGTGCCTTCGGGCCGCTGCGAACCGCACCGGCTGACCGTGTTCGCCGTCCTGTCCGGGCCGCTTGGGCGCCCAGAGTGGAGGCTCCGTCGGTGCTGCGGGAGAAACTCCCGGCGTGCCGCGCCGGGGAGGATGTCCGCGCTCGTGCGCAGCCAGATGCGGCTGCCCGGAACGGGCCGCGCTCACGAGCTCGTGGCCGGTGCCGGTTGCTGTCCATGGTCTACGTACTCCTTGCGGCTCGGCCGTTTCGGTGGGCGTGGCCCGGAGGCGTCCTGCTGTGCGAGTGGAGCAGCTCTGGCGTGTCCGCGATATCGAACAAGGGTCGAAGTATCGAGCAACCTGGATGGTAGGGGACCGGTGAGTGGCGTCAATACCTCTCGCAAGATTCGCGGGCGACGCCGAAAATTCTCGCAGGGCTTTCTGGATGCAACGTCGCAGGTCAAGCCGATCGAACGCACCGATCTCCTCATCCGCACGGACAGCGCCGCAGGTGCCCATCCGGACGGCACACGGATCACCGTCCGCCGGGAACGCCCGTATCCCGGCGGCGCGGTGATGAATGGAAAGTGGCATCGGCAGCTCACCCCAGGCGCCGTGCAGGCCGCCGCCCTGCGCGGAGAAGCTGTAGGCCAGACCCCGGAATCGTATTTCCGAGGGGGACAGGGTCCGCGGAGAAGTCCGTGGCCGGGGTGTGGCGGACGGTGCCCGTGGCCCGGTCGCGGGGCAGGGGTGAACCAGGCCACGGGAGTCCTGGATCAGTAGCCGTAGATCATCTTGTAGGCGGCCTCGGGGAGGAACTGTCCGGCCGAGGAGCCGGCTCCGACGCCGCAGTTGCCGTCGGACTCGCCCGGGGTCTTGATCCACAAGAGCATCTCGGCTCCTCCGCCCAGCTGGGTGGGGGTGCCGATACGGCGGCCTGAGGGGTTGCACCACTGGCCATTGGAGCCGTTGCCGTTGCGGCTGGTGTCCACGACGAACGGCTTGGTGTAGCCGTAGCGGGCGTTGAGTTCACGGTTGACGGCGTTGCCGTAGGCGGTGTTCTCGCTCGTGGTGAAGTAATTGGAGACGTTGAGGGAGAAGCCGTGGGCCTGTCGGAGGCCGGCTTCGTGGAGGCGCCGGGCCATGGTCGCCGCGTCCGCCCAGCCCGGGTTGCCGGCGTCGAGGTAGACCCAGGTGTTGGGGGCCTGGCGGCTGAACTGGGCGAGGGCGCCGGTGAGCATGCCCTCGCGTTCGTCGATCTGAGCCTGGGTCATGCAACCGTAGTCCCCGAGAGAGTCCGGTTCGAGGATGACGACAGCCGGGCGGTTGGCGATCCCGCCGGCGAACTGGGCGATCCAGGTCGCGTAGGCGGACGGCGAAGCGGCCCCGCCCGCGGAGTGCCCGCCGCAGTAGTCGCGGTTGTATATGTTGTAGGCGACGAGGATGGGCAGTTTATCCCCTTGGTCCGCAGCGCCCGCGTACGCGCCGGTAGCGGTGCCGATGGTGCCGCTCCAGGAGCCGAACCAGCGGGCCATCGGGGTATTGGCGATGGAGGCGTTGATCGCGGACGCCCGGCCGTCGCCGGGGTTGGCGGCGACCCACCTCTTCGCGCTGGAGTCGGGGTCCACATAGAACCCGTTGGTCATGGTGGTCGGGTCGGCCGCGTGGGCGGACGGTGCGATGGCGAGCGCCAGCGGCAGAGCGAAGAGCGCTGCCATCAGGGCGCGGAGTCCGTGGCGCATGGCTGTACCTCGGTTTCCTGACAGGGGTGTGTCGCACGCTCTCGGTCACGAGCGAGCGACGCGCTGAGGAAGTGCGGTGGTACGACGCCCCCTTGTGTCGGTGACTCTCCCGCAGGGACGACAGGGTCGAAGGTCGGCAGCGAGCGTTGGGAGCGCTCCCACTGGAAGCGCTCCCAAAAGCGCTGAGAGCACCTGGGGTGTGGTCCGTATCGTGTTGCGGGCTGGTCAAGCTGTCAAGGGTCGACGTACAACTCGCCCTTCACAGGGCGAGGACAAGGCTCTACAGTCCCACCGTTGGAAGCGCTCCCAGCTATCCGGTCCCTGACGGCTCCGTACCCGTCCTCCGCCGCCCACCGGACGGGTGGCAGCGGCATGAGCCGCAGGTTGGACGCTTCCCGTTCCGATCGAGAGGGAAGGGCTCATGACCCATGGCAGAAGACGCGCCGCGTCGGCAGCCGACGCTCGACGAGGTGACCGAACTCGCCGGCGTCTCCCGCTCCGTGGCCTCCCGCGCGATCAACAACGCACCGCACGTCAGCCGCGCCAAACGCGAGGCGGTCGAGCGGGCCGTCCGGCAACTCGGTTACGTACCCAATCCGACCGCCCGCGCTCTGGCCACCCGCCAGACAGGAGCGGCCGCCCTGGTCGTCTCGGGAGAGGATCCGTCGATCTTCGCGGATCCGTTCTTCGCCCAGGTGATCGTGGGAGCGTCGGCCGCTCTGGAGGAGGCCGACCTGCATCTGATGCTGTGCCTGGCGGCTTCCGGCCGGAGCCGCAAGCGGGTGGAGGAGCTCCTTCGGTCCAAGGGCGCCGACGGCGTCATGCTGATGGCGCTGCGTGAGGACGATCCGCTGGCCCGTGCGGCCGAGGAGGCGGAGATGCCCGTCGTGTTCGGCGGACGCCCGGTCGGTACGGTTCCTCGCTGGTACGTGGACGTCGACAACGTCGGTGGAGCGCGCGAGGCGACCGAGTACCTCATCTCGCGCGGCCGGACTCGCGTAGCCGCGATCTGCGGGCGGCTGGACACCGAGGCCGGACGCGCCCGGTACCGCGGCTACCGGGACGCCATGCTGGCAGCCGGCCTTGCTCCGTTCCCGCCGCAGGAGGGGGACTTCACCGAGCCCAGCGGGGCCGCCGCCATGGCCGCACTGCTGGCGAACCACCCCGACGTGGACGGGGTGTTCGCCGCCAGCGACAACATGGGCGCGGGAGCGCTGCGTGCGTTGCGCGAGGCCGGCCGACTGGTCCCCGCCGACGTCGCGGTGGTCGGCTTCGACGACCTGGCCGTCGCCCAGATCGCCGATCCGCCCCTCACCACCGTCCATCAGCCCATAGCGGCTTTCGGCCGGGAGATGGCGCGCATGCTCGTCGCACTCATCAGCGGACAGGACCCCACCCCGCTGATCCTGCCCACCCGCCTGGTCACCCGCGCCAGCGCCTGACGAGCAGGTCCGGCGGCGCCCGCGCAGCAGCAGAACATCGAGTGACCGGCGAGGCAACCGGCGAGGCAACCGGCGACGACGCCGCCTGACGGGGCCGACGCCCGCGCGCATGCGACGGATCAGTGCCGCGCGAGGTCGGGGGAGCGGTGGCGGACGGGACTGACCGACTCGAGTGCCGCGCCCAGACGCAGGACGGTCGTCTCGTCGAACCAGCGGGAGACGAGCTGGACACCGATCGGCAGGTTGCCGTGGCCGACCCCGAACGGCAACGACAGCGCGGGCAAGCCGGTGAGGTTGAACGGCACGGTGGCGCGCATGATGCCGGACGCCGGTACCGTTCGGTCCCCGACCCGGAACGTCGGCTGCGCATGAGGCGGGGCCGGTACGGGACACACCGGGCACAGCAGCGCGTCGTAGCGGTCGAAGTATCCGGCGAACAGCCCACTGAGGGCCTCGACTTGCTGTTGCGCGGCGATGTAGTCGTCCAGCGCCACCTCCGGAGCGGTGATCGTGCGTCGCATGACGGTGTGCAGTTCGGACTCGCGGCCGGCGGCCACCCGCCGAAAGTACGGCACCGTCTCGGCGGTGAACAGGATGGCGCTCAGCGCGGTCCCGTCGATCGTCTCCAGCGTTTCCAGGGGAGCGGGTTCGACGGTGCAGCCGGCTTCGCGCAGCGCATCGGCCGCGGCCGACACCGTGGCCGCCACCTCACGGTCCACCGGACCGAATCCGGGTTCCGTCATCCATCCGACGCGCAGCCCGGCCACCTCCTTCGAAGGGTCGGTGTGGGGCGGTGAGTGCCGCACCTCACCATCCGCGCCGTCGGGCCCGGACAGAACGCGCAACACCGTCGCGATGTCCCGCACACTGCGCGCCATCGGGCCGACGTGCCAGTAACGACGGGGAACGTCCGGCCAGTGTCCGGTGATCGGAATTCTCCCCCGGGTTGCCTTCAGGGCGACGATCCCCGTGTCATGCGCGGGGCCGCGCACCGAGATGGCGACGTCACTGCCCAGCCCGAGTGGCGACATCCCGGCCGCGATCGCGGCCGACTCGCCGCCGCTGGAGCCTCCGGGTGTGCGTTCGACGTCCCAGGGGTTGCGGCACCGGCCGACGAGCAGGTTGTCGGTTTCGGTCCAGTAGGAGAACTCGGGCAGGTTCGTCTTGGCCAGCGGAATCGCACCGGCTGCCCGAAGCCGCGCCACCGCGGTCGCGTCCGCCGCCGCGACATGATCGCGGAACAGCGCGGAGCCACGCGTGGTCACGACGCCCTCGACGTCCAGCGCGTCCTTGACCGTGAAGGGCACACCGTGGAGGGGCCCGAGCGGGGCACCGGCCATGACCGATTCATCAGCGGCTCGTGCCGCGGCGAGTGCCTGCTCGGCGAGCACCGTCACCATCGCGTTGAGCCGTGGGTTGACTTCGTCGATCCGGTCCAGATGTGCCCGCACCACCTCGACCGCCGACACCTGCCGTGTTCCGATCAGCTCGGCCAGCTCGGTCGCGTCCCGGTAAAGAGACCTGTCCACACTCATCCACCCTTCATATACCGCTCGGGACGTCAACACTGCGCTGGTCAGCCGGGGATGTGCAACGTGCTCGCGGACGTCCGTCGCGGCGCACCGGTCGCCAGCCTTGAGAGGCCATGGCCGGGCGCCGCCGTGCTGGACAGATCAACGACAGCCAGTGTGATGTGGTGGTCGGCTCGCCGTCGACAAGCCCTGGCTTCGTCCCAGTGGTCGTAGTGGTCGTAGTGAACGATCCGGCGTGGACGGAGGATCTGGGCGGCTCGGCGGCCTGGGTATTGTCGAGGACGACACAGGCTCCGCCGTGCGGGCGGTGAGCGGGATGTCGGCCGGCAGAGCACGGCCGGAGTTGTCGAGGGTGTCGGCGTGTTCGTCGTGGGAGAGCATGACCACGTCGATGGGGCCGAGGTCGGTGGGGTCGGCGCCGGGGAGCGCGGTCTTCCTCACCGTCGGACCGCCCTCGTGCGGGGAGTCGCCCGGGGTGTCGAAGGCCGGGTCGGGCAGAGCATGGTCCCGGCCCCGCTCAGGTGACGGAGAAGCCCTGGAAAGCAGCGATCCCGCGGGTGCCCGTCCAGCCGTTGGCGGCCGTCATGAACACTCCGATGTCCTGGGCGTCGGCGACGCCGCCGGGGGTGGCCGTGCCCACCGTGGTCCATGAGACGCCGTCACCGCTGCACTCGCCGATGTAGGCGTCGCCGTCGCCGGATCGCGTCAGGCGCAGGTGCACCGGGGCGGTGAGGGATCCGGCCAGTTCGATCGAGTCCACCTTTCCGTTGCCGTCTGAGTCCCAGGACAGCGCGCATCCGTTGGAAGGAGTGACCGCCAGATTGACATACCCGGCCGAGCCGTCGCCGTTCGGGGAGAGATCGTTACGGACCATCAGCCCGGCGCGGGCCCAGCCGCCCGTGCTGTCCTGTGAGGTGACCTTGACCGTGGCGACCGAGGCGGGACCGAATGCGGCGACCCGATGGATCGTGCCGAACTCGTTGGTGCCACCCCATAGATCGGCGCCTGCGCCCTCGATGGCGAGTTCGTCCCCCGACTGGCCGAAGACGGCGTCGTTGAAGGAAGCGGTTCGGTAAGGCGCTTGAACACCGGTCCCCGCCATCAGGCGGACGGCTGCCGAGGCCGAGCCCCGTGAGCCGCCGGTCCGGTAGGACGCGCCCACCGGTACCCGGGAGACCAGCGCACCGGGGGCCGCGGTGAGGGTGACCCGGAAGCTCGCCGAGAAGGTCTCGCCCGGGGCGACGGACGCCGCGGTGGTGGCCCCGACCGGCTCGGCCGCCATCCCCTTCGGCGCGTCGACCGACAGGCTCACCTCCGTCGCGGGGCCGAACCCATTGCGGTTGGTGAACGTCACCGTGACCGTGGCCGGGCGGCCCCCGGCCACCGCTCCCCGGTCGGCGGACGTGGTCAGCGCCGCCTGGTGGGGGTCCGCGGTCAGGGTGTCCCGCACCTGCCGGGCCAGCTTGTGGATGTCGCCCGATGTCCGCACCGGGTAGCTGTCGTGCTGGTGCGCCCAGCGGTCCTCCAGCGCGAACCAGTCGATCTCGACCGGCTGCCGGGCGGCCGCGAGCGCCGCGGACAGCTCGTCGAAGTATGTCTTCCAGCGGAGGTGGTAGAGGCCGCTGAGCAGTCCGGACCACTCCCGGTTGGCGTAGTCGTGCAGCCCCTCCTCACTGCTCGCCCGGTCGCCCCAGGTGGTGATGATCGACCGTGCGTCGTACTCCAGCTGGTCCTTCTCCGCCGTGCTGGCGCCCCAGGAACGGGCGTCGACCAGCCACCGTCCGAGCAGGTGCTGGCCGCTGGTGGCCAGCACTTTGTCCATCAGCCTCATCCAGCCGAGCCAGGTCTTGGTGAGCCGGTCGAAGCGGCCGCGGTCCCCGGCCTCGTACGCCGCCTTGATCTGGGGCAGCAGCACCCGGCTGCGGTTGGACAGCACCTGGCGGGTCACATCGGCCAGGTCGTACCGGTAAGCCGAGCTGTCGCGCAGCCGCGGCGCGACCTGGAGCAGTTCGGTGAGCGCCGCGTCGAAGGCCGTGGTGTCGTAGCGGTCGGCCTCGGGGCCCCATGCGGCGGCCTTGTCGGCGTCCAGGCTCGGCCGGGCGCCGAACAGCCCGTCGGGCGCCTCGCTCCACGCATCCGCGCGGGTCATGTTGTACGCGGTGTCACGGATCGCCTTCCAGGCGGCGACGGCGTGCGGGTCCTCACCGCCGTACCGAGAGGTGGCGTACGAGGCGAACCAGTCGTCGAGGCCGATGGTGCCGGGGGTCCAGGCCAGCTCGGTGAACAGGGCCATCGCGGCGGGGTTGTTGTCGGCGCCCTCCGGCATCATCGCGATCCCGGCGAGCGCGCTGCCCGCCTTGTCCCGCCACTTCGGGTACCACTCCACCCAGTCGGGCGCGTTGGCACCGATCGGAGTGTGACCGCCGAAGTTCCAGATGCTGCCGAAGGCGTACGGGGTGCCGTCCCAGTCGCTCTCCCGGTCGGTGACCGTGGTGTAGCGGTCGGACAGGCCGTCCACGACGAGCATCGTGTTCTTGTCGACCGCACCGAGGATCTCCCCGCTGGGATTGGTCTGCCAGCCCAGGATCGCCCAGATCGCCCCGGGGTGTGCCTTCTGGAGCGCCGCCTCGACGGCCTTGGCCGCCTCGTGGACCGGCACGTCACCGGCCTTCCCGCCCTCGTGCAGCAGGTCCATCTTGTACATCGGGCTGTCGCCGAAGCGTTCCCGCTGGTGCCGGTAGAAGGCGGCGGCGACCTCGGCGAAGAGGTCCGTGCGCGGATCGAGCCAGTCGGGGCGCTTGAAGGCGCCCCAGGTGCCCTGGGCGACCAGCGACGCGCCGGGGTTCTTGGCCAGGAAGTCGTCCGGCACGGTGCCGAAGTAGCCGGGCAGCACGGGGGTCATACCGAGTTCCCGCACCCGGTTGATGATCTTCTCGGCCAGGGCGGCCCGCTGGTCGATGAGCTGCTTGGACACCGGACCGCCGAACCCCGACATGTTCTGCAGCAGCCACCAGGGCTGGTGGGAAGGGGCGGGGATCCACGCCCGCAGCTCGGCGTCCGAATAGCCGAAGTCCTGGAAGGTGTCGTAGTAGACGGCGTCGGCACCGATGTACACCAGCACCTCGTTGATGCCGTGCAGCGCGAGCACGTCGATCTCGCGCTCCCACGCCTTCCAGTCCCGGTAGGCGCCGGTGTAGCCCTCGTTGGTGTCGTTGTACGCGAACCGGTGGGCGACGTTCGCCGCTCCCGTGATCTCCTTGCCGGGCGCGGGCAGCAGCCGCGGCAGGTTCAGCTGCTCGCCGTTCCAGGAGATGTCGGCCTTCGCGGCCCGGGTGAGGTACCGGTTGAACCCGGTGAGCAGTACGGCGGGACTGGTGCCCTCCACCGTCACGCTCCCGGCCCGGCCGGTGACCCTGAAGTGGTCGCCGCCGCCGGTCGCCACCGCGCGCAGCGTGACCTGCTGGTGGTGGGCGGGCACCAGCCGCCGCAGCGCGGCGGTGGCCGGTGCCGTGTCGAACGGACGGGCGCTCCCGTCCGCGGCGGCCGCCCGGGCGGCCTGCGGCCGCGCCAGCAGCAGCGCGCCGCCCACGGCGGCCGCTCCGGTCAGCACTCGTCTGCGGCTGACGCCGTCATTGCTGTTCATGAATGTCCCTTTCACGCGATCGTCATCGCGAAGATGTGCAGGGCGGGGACGCCCGACTGCAGGCCGTCGCTGACCTTCGGCAGCACGACGGCGCGCACCTCCTTGTCCTGCAGCTCGACGCTGAACACATAGAGGCTGACCGGCGTGTCGTCCCGGCCGGTGGAGATGTGGCGGTACGGCACCACCACCGCGGCAGAACCATTCGCCCCGTACCAGTCCGGGACGGCGACGGAGAACGCCTGCCGCGTGCCGTCGGCGTAGAGGACGGCTCCCTCGCCCTTGCCTTCGCCCCAGGTACTGGTGCCGAGGAAGGCCAGCCGGGAGCCCGAGCCGGACTGCAGCACCGTCTGCCCGGAGGCGACGACGTTGTCCTTGTTCCCCGGCCGGGTGTCCGGCCAGGTGAAGGCTGTGCCGTCGTAGGTCACCACCGCCCCCGGTGTCAGCCCGACCGAGGACAGCGCCTGCGCGGACAGGCTGGACCGCGAGCCGTCGATGTCGGCGACCGTGAGGGCGTCGTCGGAGGCGATGCCCGCGTTGTCGAAGGCACCGGAGAGCGAGCGGTTCGGCAGCCGCACCGACGAGGTGGCGCGGGCGCAGTCGGAGCCGTCGCGGTGGACGTCGAAGAGCGCGTGGGCGGTGAACGAGACCACGCCCTCGGCGTCGTCGGCGAGCCGGGTCCGCCAGCTGCGGGTGGCCGTGGCACCGGGCGCCAGGCTGCCCAGACGGGACGGCCGCCCGGTCCCGTCGACGGCCAGGTAGAGCACCGTGTCACGCAGCGCGATCGGGGCGGTGTTGGTGACGGTGGAGGTCAGCGTCACCGCCGAGCCCGCCTCCGGACTCGCGGGCGACACGGTCAGTGAGATGGGCGGGGTGAGGAAGTCCTCTTCGGGACGGTATGCGCGGCTGCTCATGGCGCCTCCACCGAGAAGTGATCGAAGACCGCCCGGACGGTGGTGCCCGGGTAGTTGGCATTGACGGCGCTGGCGATGACTCCCGCGTCGCCGGCGCCGCTCGCCGACGGCACGGTGGCGGTGCCGACCCGCTCCCACGCCAGTCCGTTGCCGGTGGCGTACGCCGTGTAGGTGGTGCCCGAGCGCACCAGGCGCAGCCAGGCGGGGTGGTAGGAGCCGCCGCCACCGGCCCAGGTGTCCAGGTGTCCGTCGCCGTCGCTGTCCGTCATGAATTCGAGGCCGTAGCGGGCGGACATGGTCAGTACCGCGTAGCCGCCCTTTCCGGGTGCGGTCAGGTCGTTGGCGACCGCGATGCCCGACTTGGCGCTGGGGTTCTCGCTGCCGGTCAGGCCGGCCGTCCTGACCTGTACCACGCAGGACTCGGCGGCGGCGCCGGGGAGGTAGATGACCCCTTTCTCGTCGGCGCCGCCGGACAGGTCCCGGCCGCCGGCCCAGATGACCAACTGGCCGGGGGCGTACTGGCCGAACTTGGCGTCGTCGGTGGTGGCGAAGGTGGCGTACGGCTCCCGCACTCCGTTGGGCTCGTAAGGGATGCTGACGGTCCTGGCGGAGCGGGCGCAGTCGGAGCTGTGGCCGTCGACGTCGAAGACGAGGTGCGCGGTGAACGAGACGTCACCCGCCACGTCGGCCGGCATCGCGGTCTGCCAGCCGTGAGTGACCTTCGCGCCGCCCCGCAGGTCGCCGAGGGGGATGGTCCTGGCGGCCGTCGTCGCACCCGGGTCGATCAGGTAGAGCACGGCGTCGCGGAGCGGGAAGGGGCAGTCGTTGGTGAGGTGCGCGGTGGCCGTCACCGTGTCGCCGTCGGCGGGGTCCGCGGGAACCGTGGTCACGGTGAGGGTGGGCCCGAGGGTGTCGAATCGCGTTTCGTCGCGTCCGGTCATCAAGGTCATCCCCGGTCCCAGTCCACGGTGAAGGTATTCGCGATGTCGCTGGGGAGAGCGGAGGGGACCGTGATGTGGATCTTGCCGTCCTTGCGGGTCCACCGCAGCGGGCCGTCGTGGCCGAGCAGCCGGATCGTCGAGGTGGAGCCGATCGGGATGTCGGCGGGCACGGACAGGGTGCCGCCGGGTGCGCCCAGCACGATGATGTTGAACCTGCCGGGGGTGACGGTGTACCGGATGCCGAGTGGGCTGCCCTCCTCCTCGGCCCGCACCCACGGCGTCGAGCCGTAGATCGCCGGGCCGTTGACGTCCAGCCAGGCGCCGATGTCGCGCAGCCGCTCCCGCATAATGGCGGGGATGGTGCCGTCGGGCTTGGGGCCGATGTTCAGCAGCAGGTTGCCGTTCTTGCTGACCACGTCGGCGAGCAGATGGATCAGGAACTCGGAGGTCTTGTAGTCCTCCTCCAGCTCGTGCTTGTTGTAGCCCCAGGAGTAACCCATGGTGATGCAGCACTCCCACTTCTGCGGGTCCATGGTGGGGTTGGTGCGCTGCTCGTAGGTGGCGAAGTCGGAGTGGGTGTCGAAGCGGTCATTGACCACGACGCCCTTGGGCCGGGACCCGTTCTTGGCCTTGTTGTAGTAGTAGGCCATGGGCTCTTCGCTGCGCCACGGCGGCTCCCCGGTGGGCCGGAACCACTGCCCGTCCGCCCACAGCAGCTCCGGGTCGTACCTGTCGATGATCTCGTAGAGCTGCTTCAGCTCGTAGTCGCCGACGTAGTCCTCGACCGGCTTGTAGCCGACCATCGGGATCTCCTCGTCGGTGTAGAAGTTCTTCATCGGGCGGCCGATGGCCGGGTTGAAGAACTCACCGAGCGAGTAGTACAGGCCCGGCCGTACGGTGCCGCGCTTGCGGGCGGCGGTCATCAGCTCACCGACCAGGTCACGCTTGGGGCCGTACTTCACCGAGTGCCGGTCGGTGACCTCGCTGGGGTAGAGGGCGAAGCCGTCGTGGTGCTTGCTGGTCAGCGCGAAGTACTGGGCGCCCGCCTGCTCGAAGAGCTTCACCCAGGAGTCCGGGTCGAAGTTCTCGGCCTTGAACTGCGGGATGAAGTCGTCGTAGACGAAGTCCTGGCCGTAGGTGTCGCGGTGGTATTTCCACTCGGCGCTGTCCTTGAAGCTCTGGTACCACAGGTACCACTCGCCCGCGTTGTGTCGTCCGGTGCCTCCGGGCACCGAGTAGACGCCCCAGTGGATGAAGATGCCGAACTTGGCGTCCTTGTACCAGCGGGGGGCGGGGTGGGTGTCCAGCGAGTCCTTGGTGGGCTCGTAGTCGGGGCGCGCCCCGCCGCCGAGGGCTTGGGCGATCCCCGATGGGCCGAGCAGTACGGCCCCGCCGAGGGCGGTGGCGGTGGTCAGGAGATTTCTGCGGCTGATTGCCATGAAGGTGCCTCTCACTCGGCGACGGAGAAGGAGTCGAAGACAGCTGCGGTGGTCTGGCCCGGATAGGTGAGGTTGACGGCGCTGGCGACCAGGCCCGCGTCGCCGCTGCCGCTCGCCGAGGGCACGGTCGCGGTGCCGACCTGCTGCCAGGCGGTGCCGTCGGCACTGGTGTACGCGGTGTACGTCGTGCCGTCGCGGACCTGCCGCAGCCAGGCGGGGTGGTACGAGGCGCCGCCGCCGGCCCAGGTGTCCAGGCGGCCGTCGCCGTCGCTGTCGGTCATGAACTCCAGGCCGTACTGTGCCGACATGGTCAGTACGGCGTAGCCGCCCTTCCCCGGTGCGGTCAGGTCGTCCGCGACGGCGATCCCGGCCTTGGCGGACGGCCCGCCGCCCGTCTGGCCGACCACCCGGGCGGTGACGCTGCCCGAGCGCGGCGCGGCGCCGGGCAGGTAGACGGCCGCCTTCTCGTCCTGCCCACCGGACAGGTCCCGGCCGCCCGCCCAGATGGCGAACTGGCCACTGTTCGGACCGCTGTTCTGGGCGTACTGGGCGTCGTCGGCCGTGGCGGTCGTCAGGTACGGCGCCCGCACCCCGGAGGGGACGGGGACGACGGTGGCGTCCACGCTGTCGGAGTCGTGCCGTGGCCGGCCGCCCTGGCGCCAGGAGGCGCGCACTTCGACCGGGTGGGTGCCCCACGCCGCGTCGGCCGCGGGAGTGACGGTCCAGGTGACGGCGGCACTGTCGCCCGGGGCGAGGGTGCGGATCCGCGCGCTGCCGGCCGGTTCGGCGGACCACCCGCGCGGCAGTTCCAGACGGGTGCCGACGCGGGTGACCGCGGTGGGGCCGGTGTTGGTGACGGTCGTGGTCACCTCCGTGGCCTGACCGGCTCGCAGGCTCGGCTGGTAAGGGGTCAGCCGGACGCGGGCCGAGGGGCAGTCGCGGGCCACGCCGAGGGCGGCCAGGTCGACCGCGTCGGCGAATGCTTTCATCCCGGTGTCGTTCGGATGCAGATGGTCGCCCGAGTCGAACGCGGCGGCGTACCGGGTGGGATCGTCCGGGTTCCGGACCGCCTTGTCGAAGTCGGCGTACCCGTCGAAGACGCCGCTGGAGTCGCGGACGAACGCGTTGACCCGCTGCCGGTCGGCCTCCTTGTCCTCGGTCCACCAGTCGCCCCACCCCCGGTACGGGACCACGGTGGCGCCGATCACCCGCAGCCCGCGGGCGTGGGCCCGCCGCGCGACCTGCCGCATACCGTCGATCACCTGGTCGCCGGTGGCGCCACCCCAGCTGAGGTCGTTCACGCCCTCGAACAGGATCACCGTCCGGGCGTTGGGCTGGGACAGCACGTCGCGCTCCAGCCGGTCAAGCGCCGACGGGTTGCCGTCCGTCCCGGCGGTGATCCGGTTCCCGCTGATGCCCTCGTTGAGCACCCCGGCGGTCGACGAGCAGGCCGACAGCCGGGCTGCCAGGTAGTCGGGCCAGCGCCGGTTGGCGTTCGCCGTGGACGACGCCCCGTCGGTGATGGAGTCGCCGAGCGCCACCACGGCGCCCTTCGCGTCACCGCCCGCAACGTCGACCCCGGTCAGGAACGGGAAGGTGGAGTCGGTCCGGGTGAAGGCGTCCCCGTCGGCGTCCGAGGCGTGGTCGCCACCGCCGTCGGGCGTCCAGTAGACGGTCTGGAGGCCCATCCAGTGCTGGCTGACATGAGTGAGCCGGCCCGGGAAGTACAGGCTGACCACCAGGTCGGTACGGGCGGGCACGGCGAGCCGGAGCGGGTCACTGACCGCCTGCTCGCCCGCCGCGATCGTCACCTCCCGCTTCCCGCCGAACCGCAGGTCGTACGGGTGCGGCACGGCGGAACCGCTGCCGCGCAGCCCCACGGTGGCGTGACCGATCGTCACCAGTTGGTCGGTGAACCCGTTGGTCAGCCGGATCCGCGCGCTCGACCCGCCGGCGCTGACGCGCACCGGTATGCGAACGGTCACCTCCGAGGTGCCGGGGTCGTACGAGGCGTGCTGCGCGGTGGCCCACGTACCCGTCCAGGCCGGCTGCCCGGCCTCGGCCGGCGCTGCCATGAGCAGCGCCGCCAGGGTGGCCGCCAAGCCCGCGGCCAAGGCCGCGAATCCGCGGTGTCCGAGCCCTCTGAACACTCCGAGCACGGGTCCTCCTCGGGAATGGTCGCTACCGCGCCGCGTCGGCGCGGTGGAACGCCTTGAGCGCCTTGGCGGCCCCCTTGGCCTTGAGCTTCACGAACGCCGGGGTGATCCCGAGAGGCGCCGCGTAGTCCTTGAGCGTCACGGGGCCGTGGACGACCGTGCCGCGGCCGACGTCGCGCCACACTCCGGACGGCATGAAGATGTCCCGGGTGGCACCCTCGTCGAGCTGGGGCGCGGCCAGCACGGCCGGGCCGAGCATCCACTCATCGGAGACGGTGTAACTCGCCTGGTCCGCCGGGAAGTCGAAGAACAGCGGCCGCATGATCGGATCACCGGTCTTCAGCGTCTTCCGCACCTGGTCCCAGATGTACGGGGCCAGCCGCTCGTGCGTGGCGATGGCCGCGCGGTAGCGCTCGACCGTCTCCCGGTCATAGCCGACCCACTCGCCGGTCGTCGCGTCCCGTACGCCGGTGGGCGAGGTCGACGCGTACATGAGGGGCATCAGGGAAGCCGCCTGCGCCCAGCGGACCAAGACCGCCTTGGTGGGCGGCGGATACAGGAGCGAGCCGCCGATCATGTCGGTCTCGACGAACGGGTAACCGACCGTGGACACGGCCAGGTTGGCCGAGACGGAGGCGCGCAGCCCCCCGAAGGTGGCCGGCTTGTCGGCTGTGCGGGTGGCGAAGCCCTTGGCCTGCGCGGCGTTCCACGCGACCCGTAACCCCGCACCCTGTTGGTCGAACTCGTCGGCCAGTTCGGTGCCGTAGGCCACATAGTCGGCACGGGTCGCTCCCGGGTAGGGCGCGCACCGGTCGTCGAAGAAGGCGGTGTCGAACGTGAATCCGGCCACTCCGGATTCGCGCGTCTGCGCCTTCAGACCCTCGGTGTACCACTGCCGCGCGGCCGGATTCGCCAGGTCGATCAGCCCGGTCCGGCGGCCGTTCCACCAGGTGAACAGGCATGGCTTGGACGGGTCGGAGCTATCCTTCAGCAGATACCCGTGGTCGACGGCGTAGGAGAAGTCGGCGGCGGTCTCGGGCATGTACAGACCGGTCCACATGCCGAGGTCGAATCCGAGGCGGCCGAGTTCCTCGGACAGGGCGGACAGACCGGGGAAGCGTTCGCCGAAGCCGGCCGCGATCACGCTCTCCTCGACCTGTACCGCGTGCCCGTCGAGCCCCGCGTCGGCCAGCGAACGGGCCCAGTCGATGACGTTGTCCTGGTTCTGCTCCGTGTAGAGCTGGGCCCAGGAGTTCCACAGCGGGGTCGCGTATTGCTCGTAGGGAGGGTCGGAGCGCTCGGGTTTGCCGACCAGCTCGATGTGGTCGCGATACACCTCGGCCGGGGTGTCCTCGACGAACACGGTGGAGGCCGCGGGCCGCTCTCCGGTCACGGTGAACTCTCCGAGCCCGTTGCCGCCGGAGTTGATGCGCACGTCCATCGGCTCACCGGTGTCCACCCGCAGCCCGGTGGCGCTCGCGGTGTACCAGAAGGGGGCCACCACCTGGTACGACGCCGGGCTGAACCCGGTGTCCACCAGATGCCCGGAGTCCAGCGGCCACGGCTGGACCGTCTGGTCGCTGTTCTCGCCGTGCCCGTACCAGTGCCCGGCGCTCGCGCCGAGCAGCGGGGCGGCCAGGGCCAGCGCCGCCGAGCAGCGGCGGAGGGTTCGGCACACGCCGGACATCAGGCACCGCCGCCGCAGGTCAGCTTGGCGTCGGCCCAGTCGGCGTGGTCGAGGGCGTTGCCGTCCCCGGCGTCCGAGACGACGAGCTCGAGCCGGCGCGCGCCTGCCACATCGACGTCGATCTCCTTCGTCGCGGTGTCCCGGTCGACGGTGCCGCTCTCGTAGACCGGGTCTCCGTCGGCGAGGACGGTGTAGGCGACGGTGGCCGGGCCGTCGGACCGGCCGTAGGTCTCCTGGTCGAGGCCGAGGGCCGCGTGGAAGGTGGCGCAGGTGCCGCCGAGCCACACCTGGACGCTGCTGGTGGCGTGCGTGCCGAGGCCCTTGTCGTAGACGGTGTCGTGCAGGGTGAGTGGCCGGCCGTCGCCTTCGGCGTTCTCGCCGACGGACTGGTCGCGTTCGACCGGGCCCCAGCCGTTGCTGCTGGCCTGGAACGGCAGATCGCTGACGTAGTGTTCGCCGGCCGTGAGGGGCGGTGGCTGCGCCGCGACCACCTCTTCCCCGGTCACCGAAACGGGCTTGCCGTCCCGGGTGAAGTCGGCGGTGGTGCCGAGGATCGCGACGGTGCCGGTCTTCTGGTCGGCGGGCACGGTGACGGTCCACCGCGCTTTTGCCGAGGCACCGGGTTTGAGGGTGCCGAGTTTCACCGGATCACCCGGGGCCCCGGTCCAGCCCTCCGGCAGCTTCGGGCGCAGGGTGAGGTCGCTGAGCGTCTTGCCGTTGTGCGGTACGGAGGCCGTCGCCGTGACCTGGTAGGTGTTGCCCGGCTCGACGGCGTCGGGGGCGTCGACGGCCACCCGCGCCGGGGTGGACGGGTCGGCGTAGGTGGTGGCGTCGTACGCCGGAGCGGCCACATCGGCGATCCGCAGCGAGGAGGTGACATTGCCGAGGGTGGTGAGACCCACCTTTCCGAGGCCGCCGCTCTCCGCGTCCTCGCTCCACGAGGCGATGGCGAGGGTGTTCTTGCCGTCGGCGCGCAGGATTCCGCCTGGGAGGGGGAAGGTGTGCTGGGGGCCGGTGTCGTTCACGTACTGGCCCATCAGCCAGCCGTTGACATAGATGAGGGCACGGTAGTCGCGGTCGGGGGAGTCGGTGATGGTGACGCCGATGGAGACGTCCTGGCCCCCCGGCAGCCGGGGGGTGAAGGTGGTGCGGTACCAGGCGATGCCAGGGGCGTTGCCGGTGGCCGGCAGTGTGGTGGCGTCCCAGGAGCGGTCGGGGTAGCCGGGCAGCGTCCAGCCCGCCCGCTCGCCGTACAGACCGCCGTTGTTCATGTGCCCCCGCACGGTGTCAACGGGCTTCTCGCCGCCCCGGGCACCCTGGATCCGCCAGGTGATCTGTGCGTCGGAACCGCTGAGATACGCCGCGGTCAGCCCGCGCGGCTGCTTGTGGTCGTCGCTGTTCCAGGTGAAGTCCTCGTTGTGGCCCATGGTGCCGACCAGTACGGAGATCACGTTGTCCTTGCCCTCGCGCAGCAGGCCGTCGGTGATGGGGAAGGACCGGCGGCCGGTCTCGCTGGTCCCGGCGAACTGTCCGTTGATCCACACCGAGTACGCGCCCACCGTCGCCGACGAGGTGTCGGGGTTGGTGGCGTTCGCGGCGAGGGACAGGGACTTCTCGGCGCCGGTGGCTTTGAAGTGGCCGCGGTACCACGCGTAGCCGTAGTGGTAGCGGTACTCGTCCTGGTAGAGCACCGGCCAAGTCCCGGGCCCGATGGGGTTGTCGGTGGTCAGCTTGTCGGCGTACGTCCATGAGGAGTCGTCGAAGTCCGGGTCCACCTCCGGGTTTTCGGCGGATGTCCTCCAGCCGGTCAGCTCGGGCAGGGTGACATCCTTCGGGCCGGGCACCGTGCCGAGCAGGCTGCCGGACGAGGTCGGCCTGACCTTCAGGGACGCGCCGTTCCAGGTGACGCTCCGTACGTTGGGTGGTGCGAAGACCTCCAGCGGCCCCGCCTTCCGCGCGTCCCCGGTGAGCGCGAGCGTCCGGCCGGTGACGGATGCCGTACGGACCAGCTCGGTGCCGCGTTCCAGGACCGGACCGGCCGGTGTGTCCTGCCGCCAGAAACCGGCGGCCTGGTCGTCGGTGCCGATGAGCAGCAGCAGATCGGGGCGGCCGCCGCCCTGGACGAGGACCCGGGTGAGGCCGGTGTGGGTGTAGTCCAGCTTCAGGTCGCCGCGCTTCCCGTCCCAGGTGGTGTCGGCCTTGCCGTCGACCACGGTGACCTTGGGCTTGGCGGGGTAACGGAGCACGGTCTGCCCGGGGTCGCCGTCACCGCCGTACAGCACGGCTTGGGTGCGGTCACCGGTCCGGGTGCTGGTCAGCAGCTCGCTGGTGGAGTAGACGAGCCGCTGCCGGCCGCCGAGGTCGTGGCCGGCGACGAGGATCTTGCCGGTCTTGCCGTTCAGCCGCGCGGTGACCGGATAGGTGCCGTCCGGGGTCTTCCAGTCGAAGGTGGTGGTGGCGTCGGCGCCGGACATCGGGTCGCCGTGGCGGAGGTAGAGGAATTGGGTGCCGGTGTCCGGGTTGGCGCGGGCTTCGATGTGCACGGCGTCGTTGGACGAGGCGGGCGCGTCGGCCGGATCGGTCGCGGTGAGTGGACCTGTGGTGGTGTAGAAGAGGCCCTGCCGCTTCATCTCGTCGTAGTCGGCGCCGGTCTGGCGCGGCTCGCTGATCGGTGCGCCGTAGTCGTAGGAGGTGTAGACCTGGCGCGGGTCGGCGAGCCAGCCCCAGTTGGTTCCGCCGTAGGTCATATAGAGGTTCTCGATCGTGGTGCCCTGCATGACCTCGTGCTTGTTCACGATCTTCTGGTACGCGGGGCCCATCTTCTCCCGGCACTTCTCATAGCCCGTGTCGCCCCAGGTCTGGAACCATCCGGTGCCCGCCTCGAAGATCGCCAGCGGTGCGTCGTCCTGCTGCCGTTCGAGGGTGGGCAGCCACCACTCGCCCTTGCAGAAGGAGTTGTACTGGTCCAGCTCGCCGACGAAGTCCAGACCCTCGCCGCCCGCGTACCGCGGCATCGGTTCGTTGCCGACGAGGGGAACGGTGATGCCGTCGGCCCGCACCTGTTTGCTCAGCTCGACGATGTAGTCCCGGCCGTCCGGGTCGTACAGCTCGTTCTCGACCTGGTAGAGCAGCACCGGTCCGGTGCCGTCGGTGACCTGGCGGCGGGCGAGGATCCGGTCGATCTCCCGGAGCCATTCGCGGGCGGCGGTGAGGTATTCGGGATCGGTGGAGCGGGCCTGTCCCTTCTGGGTCATCAGCCAGCCGGGGAAGCCTCCGCCGTCCGTCTCCGCGTTGATGTACGGCCCGGGGCGGGCGATGACATACAGCCCGGCCTCCTCGGCCATGTCGAGGAGCTTGTCGACGTCACGGACGCCGGTGAAGTCATAGCGGCCCTTCGCGGGGGAGTGGTAGGCCCAGTCGAAGTAGATCGAGACGGCGTTCATGCCGCTTGCCTTGATCTTCTGAAGGACGTCACGCCACAGGTCGGGGCTGGGGAGCCGCCAGTAGTGGAACTCTCCGGACCATACGAAAAGCCGCCGGCCGTCGACTTTGACGGAGTACTTGTCGTAACTGACCGTATGGGGCGTGGCCTTGGTGGCTTCGGCGGCCGTGCCCGTGGCGTGGGCGGGCACCGCCGCGGACAGGACCGCGAGCAGCACGGCGGCCAGCGCTCCGGCCAGCGCGGAGCGCAGCCTGCGACCGGGGCCGGAGACGAGCGGGGCGGAAAACGGGGAACGGGCGAGGTTCATGAGGTGCCTCCCGCGCAGGTCAGCTTGGCGTCGGCCCAGTCGGCGTGGTCGGCGGAGACATCGCCGCCGCCGTCGACCAGCAGGTCCAGCCAGCGAGCGCCGGTCACGTCCACGTCGACGGCGGCGCCGCCACCGGAGCCGTACAGCACCGGGCTGGTGAAGCGTGAGCGGCCGTCGGCGATCACCTGGAAGGAGACGCTGCCGCCGTCGCCGACCTCGTCGTCCACCCCGGTGGTGGCGGTGAACCGGGTGCAGCCGCCGCCGAGGTAGACCCGGATCTGGCTGTCCGCGTGCACGCCGAGGCCCTTGGCGTACGTGGTGCCGCCGATCGCGAGCGGCCGCCCGTCGCCCGCCGCGGACTCGCCGTTGGAGGTGTCCTTCTCGACCGGCCCCCAGCCGTTGACCGCCTTGACCCAGGTCAGATCGCTGACGTAGGCGTCGGCGGACAGCCCCGGCGGGGGCACCTGCACGGCCCGCTCACCGGTGACGGTGCCTGGACGGCCGGTCTGCGTCAGCTCCGCGGTCGCGGACAGGACGGCGTAGTGGACCGGGTCGCCGGGCGGGGTGACGGTATAGGCCGCCGTCACCGTGTCGCCGGGCCGGACCCGGTCGAAACGGGTGGTGTCCTCGGTGGTCGCGGTCCAGCCGTCCGGCACGGTCAGCGCCAGCTTGACGTTCCGCGCGGTCGGCGCGTCCTTCGGCACGGTGAGCGTGACGGGGACGTCGGTGGCCGTGCCGGTGCTCAGGAACGGCTCGGCGCCCACGGTGACCTGGGCGCCCGAGGTCGGCATGGCGTAGTTCTCGGCATCGTACGAGGGCGCGTCCACCGTACGGACCTTGATCCCGCCCGCCGACGCGCCGAGGCCGACGAGGCTCGCCGAACCGGGGCCCGAAGCCTTGCCGGTGGACCAGACGGCCAGCGCGATGGTGTTGGTGCCCTGCTCGCGCAGGATGCCCGGGGGGATGACGAAGCGCGTCTGGGGCCCGGTGTCGGCCAGATAGCGGCCGATCAGCCAGCCGTTGACGAAGATCTGGGCGCGGTAGTCGGTGTTTCCGCCCTTGGGTTCGGCGAGATCCAGTGCGATCGCGTTGTCCTGGCCCCGTGGCAGGTCGAGCCGGGCGCTGGTGCGGTACCAGCGCACGCCGGGTCCGGTCTTCCCGGTCTGCCCGGACAGGGTGGTGCGGCTCCAGCCGTCGTCGGGGTAGCCCGGCAGCGACCAGCCGGCCCGCTCCCCGTACAGCCCGCCGTTGTTGTACGGGCCCCGTGCGGTGTCGACCGGACTCTCGCCGCCCCGGTTGCCCTGGATCTTCCAGGTGAGGGTGGTGGCCCCGCCGATCACCTCGGCGCCGAGCAGGCCGCGCGGTTCCTTGGAGAAGTCGTGGCCCCATTCCTCGTTGTGGCCCGCGTTCTCGACGAGCGCGGAGAGGACGTTGTCGCCTTTCGCCCTGAGCGTGCCCGCCGGGATGTCGAAGGTGTGCGGGCCGTCGCCGGAGCTGCCGAGGTAGCTGCCGTTCAGCCAGACCGCGTACTGGCCGGTCGGACCGGTGTTGGCCCTCAGCGCGATCGCGGTCGCCTTACCCGTGGCCTTGAACCGGCCGCGGTACCAGACGTCGCCGTGGTGGTAGCCGTACTCGTCCATCGCGAGGACGGGCAGCGATCCGTCCAGCTCGGCGTTGTTGGCGCTGACCTTGGCGGCGGTGGTCCAGGTGGAGTCGTCGAAGCCCGGGGCGGACTCCGGCGCTTCCTCCTTGTACTTCCACGTCCTCAGCTCGGGCAGCTCGATGGGGCGCGGCGCCCGGGTGACGGCGGCCCGGCGGCCGTTCCACGTCACCTTGGTGGCGTCCGCGATGACCTCGAGCTTCGCGGCATCGGTGGAGTCGCCGGTCAACTTCAAGGTGCCGTCGTCCAGTCCGGCGGTACGGACGAGGGAGGGGCCACGCACGAGGACCGGACCCGCGGCGGTGTCCTGCCGCCACCAGTGGGCGGTTTCGGCGGTGTCGGCGATCAGCAGTTCCAGGCCGTTCACCAGCACTCGGGCCAGCCCGCCGTGGGTGTAGTTCAGCCGCAGATCGCCACGCTCGGCATCCCAGGTCGGGGTGACCTCGCCGTCGAGGACAGTGACCTCGGGCCGCTTCGCATACCGCAGAACGGTCTCACCGGTCTCGCCCTTGCGTCCGTACAGCAGCGCCACGTCACGGCCACCGATGCGGGCGTGCGTCATGATCTCCGACGTGGAGTAGACCAGCCGCTGGTCGCCCAGGTCGTAGCCCGCGACCAGGAGTTTGGCGTCCCGGCCGGCAACGGTGATCGCGCCCCGCTGCGGCACGCGCGGATAGTCGCCGTCGGCGCCGGACAGGGACAAAGTGGTCTCATCCTCGTCCTTCACCCGGGTGTCGGCGTGCCGGACGGTGAAGAACTGGGTGCCGTCGTCGGGGTTCACGCGCCGGTCGACGCGCAGTGCCTCATCGGACGGGGTGGGCGCTTCGGCCTTGTCGGTCCGCGCCAACGAGCGGACCGAGTTGACGAGGTACCCCAGGCGCTTGAACTCCTGGTACTTGTCGGTCAGTCGGCCGGACTCATCGATGGCGGCCCCGTAGTCGTACGACGTGTACACCGCGTTGGGATCGGCGAGCCAGCCCCAGTTCGTACCTCCGTACGTCATGTAGAAGGACTGGCCGGTCACCCCGGCGGCGATGTTCATCTTGCTGAACACCCGGGTGAAGTCGGTGCCGGTGAGCCGCGCGCAGTCCTGGTATCCGGTGCCGCCCCAGGGGTCGAAGGCGCCGCCCTGTGTCTCCGGGATGATCAGCGGGGACTCGGGCTTCCACTCGCCCGCGTACGAATAGTCCGGCAGGTTCTTCCAGGCGTCGGGTCGCGAGCAGTCGAAGCCCTGCGGATAGGCGTCGAAGCCGTAGATGTCGGGGGCGCCCTTGCCGCTCACCCAGTTCTTGTTGGCGCCGCCGTCGTTGACGAAGGTGGGCACGTCGATGCCGTCGTCCTTCGCCCAGTCGATGAGCGTCTGCATGTAGTCGGCGTCGTGGCGGCCGCCCTGGTACTCGTTCTCGACCTGGTAGAGGATCACCGAGCCGGTGCCACGGGTGAGCTGGTGGCGGGCGATGATCTGGTTGATCCGGCTCATCCACTCGCGCGCGTCGTCGAGGTAGGCGGCCTCGGAGGTGCGGTTCACGCCCTTTCGCGTCTTCCGCCACGCCGGGAAGCCGCCACCGGAGACCTCGGCGTTGATGTACGGGCCGGGGCGGGCGATCACATACAGACCGGCGCGCTCGGCCTCGTCCAGCAGCCTTTCCACATCACGAATGCCGGTGAAGTCGTAACCGCCCGGCTTGGCCGAGTGGTAACCCCAGTCGAAGTACAGCGAGACCGCGTTGAATCCGCCCGCCTTGATCTTCTGAAGGACGTCCCGCCACGCGTCGGGGCTGGGCAGCCGGAAGTAGTGGAACTCGGCGCCCCAGATGTACAGGGGCTTTCCGTCGACCTTCACGGAGTACTGGTCGTAGGTGACCGTGTGCTCCCGCGCCCGCGGCCCCGCCTGGGCGGGTGTCGCGGCGCCCGGACCCGTCAGGGGAATGACGGCCAGCAGCGCGGCGAGCAGCAGAGCGCTCCAGCGCCCTCTCATGACGTCAGCCCCTTCACCACAGCGGCCCGCGCGGTCTCGATGTCGGTGACGTCCTTCGTACGGCCGTCGAGGTTCCGGGTCGCTATGGCCAGGGCCTCGGCCAGGGCGTCGCTGTCGGCGGCGTCGGCCTCCTTCTCCCTCAGCTGGGCGATGAGCTCGTAGTCCTCGATGCCCTCCTTCAACTGCTCCCAGCGAATGCTGGACATCGGCCCGTCCTTGCCGGGGTAGACCAGGTATTCGTCGCCCTGGGTGAAGATGTGCACCGGCTGACGGAAGGGATCGCGGGTCCAGCTGTTGTACGACCAGCGCAGAAAACCATCGAGATTCCGCTGGGCGGAGATCCACGGCAGCATGCGTGCCTCCACGGCGGGGGAGTACGACAGGGTGTTCGGATGAGCCGGTGAGCCGTAGACGTAGAAGGTGGTGATCTTCCCGGCCGCGTGCCGCTCCGCCACCTTCTCCTTGGTCATCGCCTCGATGCCGCCCCAGTCGACGGACAGGTTCGACGCCACGCCCTCCGTGCTGACCGACCCGGCGACGGAGATACGGTCGTCGAAGACCGGCGCGACCTCGTGGACGAAGTCCTTGACGACCGTCATGGTGCTGATCGGGCGCTCGTCGAAGGACAGCCAGGTGTCCTCCAGCCAGCCCTTCGCCTTCAGATGCTTCTCGAAGGCGGGCAGAAACGCCCCCCACGCCTCCCGCCAGCGGTCCCCGCCCAGATCGACGTTCTCATAGACGGTCTTGCCGGTACGGGTGTCCGTGTAGGTGAGGTGCTCCTTGTCCTGGAACGCCAGCATGGAGAAGGCACCGATGTCGGGCCCGAGCCCCGCGCGCCTGGCGGTCTGGACATATGTGTCCCAGCGGGAGAAGTCGAAGGAGAACCTCCTCCCGTCCCAGGCCCAGCCGACCATGCTGGAGTACGGCGTGGCCGTCTGCGACTCCCGGGTGCCCAGCGACCACTGATGGTGCCAGGGGTTGTCGACGATGGTGGTGTTGATGACCTTCTGCCCCCGGGACGCCAGGTCGCGGCTGTACGCCTCGATCAGCTTCCAGTGCCTGTCGGACCAGAGCTTCACGCCGTGTGCCTGCGCGATGGTCTCCGGCTGGGCCCATACGTCGAGGAAGAAGCGGTAGTTGTCGGAGTCCGGCGCGCTCGCGTCCGCGACCTCGATGGTCAGCGGGTAACTGGCCTGGGTACGGCCGTCGGCGTCGACCCTCACGGTGCCCCGGTAGGTACCGGGTCTGGCCTTCTTGGGGACATGGAAGGTGAACCAGAGCGGCTGCGCCGCGTACGCGGGCACGTCCACGGAGGACCGCTCTTCGAGGGGGTCGCCGACCACATCGGGGTTGCGGTCGCCGGAGACCTCCTTGCCGGAGCTGACCTGGTCGATGGTGGCGGACCAGTCGACCTCGCTCTTCGAACGCTGTACGGGGACGTACTTCACGAACCGGATCTGGGTGTCGTCCCCGGACAGCTTCGCCCCGCCGGGCCCGGTGAGATCGCCGACCACGGCCTTGACGTTGTCGAGATCCTGGCCGGACGCGATCGCCAACTGCGCCGAGACCTGCTCGTCGCGCACGGCGGAGAGCGCCAGCTCCTTGGTCTCCTTGCCCTGGACGGGGGTCATCGGATAGCGCGGCACCCGTTCCTCCGCGGAGCTGGCGAAGGACCCCGTGGGCACCCAGGTGACGGTGTCCTTGGTGCCCATGGCGTCGGCGACCTTGACGGTCAGCCAGGTGGTGGTGGCCTTGGAGCCGGGGTCGGTATCGGTGGTCGCACCGGTGACGGCGATCGCGGCGGTGCTCGCGGCCACCACGACACCCGCGACGAAGCCGGCGAGGAGCGAGGAGGTACGTGCCATGGGTCTGTGTTCCCTCTCTCAGGGACGTGCACGGGTGTGGTCCTCGACAGCCGCGGCGCGGTGCGGCGGGGGCCTGCCGGGAAGCGGCGGCTCGGCGCCGGTGGCGTCAGGAGGTGACGGAGAATCCGCTGAAGACCGCCTCGATGTTTTCGCCGGGGTAGCTGGCGTTGGCCGCGCTGGCGGCCATTCCGGCGTCACCGGTGCCGGCGGCCGACGGCACCTCGGCGGTGCCCACCCGCGACCAGGTCTCGCCGTCCTTGCCGGGTGCGGTCAGATCGTCGGCCAGGGCGATCCCCGCCTTGCCGAAGGGCGAGGCGCTGTCCTGGGAGACCAGCTCGGTCCGCACGGTGGCCTTCTCACCGGCCGCGTCGTCGAGGTAGATGACGCCCTTCTCGTCCCTCCACCCGGACGGGTCCTGGCCGCCGGCCCAGAGGGCGAACTGGTCCCCCCTCCGGGCGTATCGGGCGTCATCGGCGGTGGCGGTCGTCAGATACGGGGCCGTCACACCGCCCGGGGCAGGCTTGATCTCCGCCCGCACCGCGTCGGAGACCTTCTGGATACGGCCGTACGTCACCGTCGCGGCGAGGTCGTGACCGCCCCACCTCGCGTCGGCGGCCGGGGCGTCCGGACTGATCAGGACCGAAGCGGCCGGGGCGTCGTCGCGCTTCAGCGCCTTGATGGCCTTGGCGGCGCCCTTTGCCTTGAGGTTGACGAACGCCGGGGTGACGCCGAGGGGTGCCGCGTATCCCTTGAGGGTCCTGGGGCCGCGGATCACGGTGCCCTGGTTGACGTCGTACCAGGTGCCGGGCGGCAGGTGGACGGTCCGGGTGGCGCCGGTGCCCAGCTTGGGCGCGGCCAGCACGGCCGGGCCGAGCATCCACTCGTCGGTGACGGTGTAACTCTCCTTGTCCTTGGGGAAGTCGAAGAACAGGGGCCGCATGATCGGGTCGCCGGTCTTCAGGGTGGTGGACTGGACCTGATCCCAGATGTACGGGGCGAGCTTCTTGTGCGTCTCGATCGCCTGCCGGTAGAGGTCGACCGTCTCCTGGTCGTAGTCCACCTTCTGCCCGGTGGTGGTGTCATAGGTGTCCACGGGTGACGTCGAGGAGTACATCAGCGGCATCAGCGAGGCGGACTGCGCCCAGCGCACCAGGACGTCCTTGGACGGGGCGGGCTGACCGCCGGAGCCGCCGACCATGTCGGATTCGACGAACGGGTAGCCGATGGTGGAGATCGCCAGATTCTGGGTGACGGAGGCGCGCAGGGAGTCCCAGCCGGTGCCCTTGTCGACCTGGCGGGTGACGAAGCCTGCCTCGTGCGCCGTCTTGTTCCAGTGCACCCGGATGCCCGCGCCCTGGAGGTCGAACTCATCGGCGAGTTGTGTGCCGAGCTTCTGGTAGTCGGTGGCCTGGTGGCCTTCGCGCGGCGCGCACTTCTCGTCGAAGAAGCGGGTGTCGAACTTCAGCCCGTCGATGTCGTAGGTGTCCATGAGCTTCTTGAGGTTGCCCACGTACCAGGCCCTGGCGTCGGGGTTCGCCAGGTCGATGATTCCGGCCTGGCCGTTCCACCAGGTCACTTCGCAGGGCTTACTGGTGTCCTTGGCGTCCCTGAGGAGATAGCCGTTGTCGACGGCGTACTGGTAGTTGTCCGAGTCCAGGTTGATCCACAGGGTGACCCAGAGGCCGAAGTCGAACCCCATGTCATGGATCTTCGTGGACATGCCCTTGGGATCGGGGAAGGTCTTGGGGTCCCAGGTCAGATTGCCGTAGTCCGACTCCCACTTGTCGTCGAGCTGGATGGTGTGCCCGTCGAGACCGTTGTCGTGGAGGTCGGTGGCATAGTCGAGCAGTTTCTCCTGGTCGACCTTGGTGTAGAACTGTGCCCACGAATTCCACAGCGGCTTGGCGTACTGCTCGTAGGTCGCGTCGCTCTTGGCCGGCTTGCCGACGATGCCGATGTAGTCGCGGTAGACCTCCAGTGGGGTCGACTCGACGAACACGGTGGCCTTGTAGGTGTCGGACGACTCGACGGTGAAGCGGCCCAGGCCGTCCCCGGCCCTGTTGAGTGTCACGTCCATGACACTTCCGGTGTCGACGTGGAGACCGGTCGAGCTGGAGGTGTACCAGAACGGGTCGATCATGTTGTACGAGGCGGGGCCGAAGGTTGTGTGTTCGACCTCTCCCGTGTCGAGCGGCCAGGGCTGATTGACACCGGGGCCGCCCTGCGGGGTCTCCGCCTCGCCATGGCCGTACCAGTGGCCGGCCGATGACAGGTCGTAGACGAGGCCGAGTTGGTCGGGGCTGCCGCCCTCGACGTCCCAGTCCAGTTGGTAGCGGTCGGACGCGGGAGTCAGCCGCGCCTTGACGGTGGCGCCGTCGAGCGTGGTGTCGGCGGTGAGGGCGAGGACGCCGTCCTTCCACGCCCAGTCGGTGACCTCGGTGGCGTGCTGCCACTGGCCGCCGGAGCGGAATCGCAGGCCCCCCGTGTCGCCGCTCGCGGTGTTGAGCACGGTCTCTCCGGCGCGCTCGGTGGTGACGGCGAGTGCGTCGGTGGCGATGTCGACGGTGTAGCCGGGGGCCCTATCGGTGGCCGGCACGGACACGGTGAGGGCATCCGCGCTGTGCGCTACCTTCGGCCGGGCGGCGGTGTCCGCCCGGGCCGCCGTGGCGAGGGGGTCGGCGACCGACGGTGTGAGTGTCAGGGCCAGCGCGGCGGCCAGGAGCGTGGCGAATCTACCGGGTTTGCGTGGTCTGCGGGGGTGGGTGCGCACTCACGTCCTCCTGCGGGGCGGGCCGGCGTCGTTGAGCAGCACTGCAAGATCATGCTTATTTGTGTTGATGTTCTGGCCATATACGTCGGATGTCAACACTCGTTTTCCATGATTTCTTGACCCGCCCGCCATGCCCGTCGTCCCCGGCGACGGTGAACTTCCCCGGTCCGCGCCCTGGTTCCCGAGCCCACGGACCCGGGGAAGGCGGCGGTAAAATCTGTGTGAACCACGCCCGATTCAGTCCGTTTCTGTCCCTAATGTGTGGGTCTGACGCGAGGGTTGGGGCCGGGTGATGCCACGCCCGCGGCCTCACGCGTCGTCAGGCACGCCTCCGGGCAATCGCTTATGCCTGGCCCCGGCCCCAGCCCTGGCCCCGGTCCTGGAACGTCCGAGCGGTCCAGGACCTCCGAGGTGATGCCGGGTTGGATCAAGGATGAAAATGCTTGATTCGGCCCGTCATCGATCAGGAACAATCACCCGCTTGGCAGTGACGTGGTACCCGCCTGATCGTGCCGGTCGTCGTTCGCCGACGCTCAGGCCCGGACGATCTCCACGCCCGCCGCGGCGAACGGTTCGGTCAGCTCGGGGCCCGCCGCCTTGTCGGTCACCAACACATGGACGTCCTCCACCGGGCAGATCCGGGCGAAGGCCCGCCGGCCCAGCTTGGAGGAGTCCGCGACGACGACCACCTGCTCGGCACGCAAGGCCAGCGCCCGGTTGATGCCGGCCTCGCCCTCGTCGTGGGCCGTCGCGCCGTGCCTGGCGTCGATCGCGTCGACGCCGATGAAGACATGGTCGATGGTGATCTGCGCGAGTACCTCGGTGGCGAGCGGCCCGGTGAGCTCGTACGAGGCGGGGCGGGCCACGCCCCCGGTGACGACGAGCTTCACATGGCGGCGTACGACCAGTTCATTGGCGATGTTCAGCGCGTTGGTGACCACCGTCAGAGTGGGCCCCGCACCCTCCGTGCCCAGCTCCGGCCGGGTGGCCAGCGCGCGGGCGACCGCTGTGGTGGTGGTGCCGCCGTTCAGGCCCACCACGGCGCCCGCCTTCACCAGGCCCGCCGCCGCGTCGGCGATCCGCTCCTTCTCCGGGGCGTTGCGCGCGGCTTTGTAGCGGAGCGGCAGGTCGTACGCGATCGCATTGATCACGGCGCCGCCGTGAGTGCGGGTGACCATCTGCTGGCGGGCCAGCTCGTCCAGATCACGCCGGATCGTGGCGGCGGAGACCCGCAGTACCTCGGCGGCGGCCTCGACCTCGAGCCGTCCATCGCGCGTCAGCATCTCCAGCAACGCGCTCCACCTGGCCTGCGGTGCCCCCATGTGTCATCCCCTGTCCCGTGGTGTGCGGGCTCATGAAATCACAGGTCACCGATCGCATCATGTGAAAGGTGATGTCTGTTTGAGCATTCATTCCGGCGAAACAAGCGTTTTCACCGCCAGTAAGGCGACCGTGACGTGCACCGCCGACCGCCGTGAAGGGCTACAGGTCCGTAAGGCGCCGCATGCCGTCCTCGACGCCGGTACGGGGGTGGACCCAGCGCGGAGGCCACGATGAGTCATGTGCCGTCGGGCCCCGGGGGCCGGCAGACCGGTGACGTACGCGGCTGGCCGCTCTCGCTGCCGATGGTGTGCTGCTCGCGTGCCGTTGGAATGCCGAAGCTCACCGCGGGCTCCATGCGCAGGATCACCCGGGGTGCTTTCGCGGACCGTAGTTGGACAACAGCGCGTCGGCGGCGCGGCTGACGGCCTCAAGCGTCGCGGGCATGGACTCGGGCGGGATATGGGCCAGGATGCGCGTGCGCACGCTCGCCACATAATGGGGGAGCGCCTGGTCGGCCGCGGCGCGCCCGGCGGCGGTGAGGGTGGTCACGTTGCTCCGCGCGTCGTCCGGGTCACGGTCTTTCGTGACGAGGCCCTTGGGGCGCAGTCCGTCGACGACGCGGGTGATACGGCTGGGAGTGAGCCCCACGCACTCGGCCAGGTCAGCCATGCGCAGGCACTGGCCAGGCGTCTCCGCCAGAACGATCAGCACCGCGAAGTCGGTCATGGCGATCCCGGCCGTGCGGGTCATGTCTTCTTCCAGGAAGCGCGGCAGGCCGTGGACAAGGCGCCCCAACTGGCGCACGAGCTGTTCTTCCTGAGGGCTCAGCGGGGTGTTCTCGGCCACGTGGTCATCATGCCCGAGTTCACTTGCCCAAGCAAGGAAACAGCTGTAATGCTTGCCTAGGCAAGGAAATTGGCGTGGTGGAAGAGGGGACCGCAATGACCGATCTGTCCGACAAGGCCGCTCTGGTGACCGGCGGAAGCCGTGGCATTGGCGCCGCGATCGTCCGCCGACTGGCCCAGGAGGGCGCCGATGTCGCTTTCACCTACACCAGCTCTCATGAACAGGCGACGGCTCTGGTGGAGGAACTCCAGGGGTGGGGGCGTTCCGCGATCGCTCTGCGGGCCGACAGCGCCGACCCCGATGCCCTGTCCGGCGCAGTGGATGCCGCGGCCGCGGAATTCGGGCGGTTGGACATCCTGGTGAACAACGCCGGCGTTGTCGTGGCCGGCCCGGTCCGCGATCTCACCGTCTCGGACATGGACCGCGCCCTGACCGTGAACGTGCGCGCGGTGCTCGTCGGAATCCAGGCGGCGCTGCGCCACCTGCCCCCAGGCGGACGGATCGTCACGATCGGCAGCAACCTCGCCGACCGTGTCCCCTTCCCCGGCGCGGCTGTGTACGCGGCGAGCAAGGCCGCGCTGGGCGGCCTGACGCGAGGGCTGGCCCGTGAGGTCGGGCCCCAGGGCATCACCGCGGTGTTGGTGCAGCCCGGCCCGACCGACACCGAGGCCAACCCGGCAGACGGCCCCATGGCCAAGGCCCTGCGCGACGCCACGCCGCTCGGCCGCTACGCGGCCCCCTCGGACATCGCGGCGACCATCGCCCACCTCGTCGGCGAAGGAGGCCGGCACATCTCCGGCACCACGATCACCGTGGACGGCGGACACAATGTCTGACCCGCGCCGCGGCCCTCACCTTACGGAGCACGCCATGGTCCGCCCCATCACCCCCTCCCGATCGCTGTTCCCGAAGCAGACCTGCAAGATCTGCGTCACCGACTGGAGAACACCCGCTGGCCCGCCCCCGAGACGGTCCGGGACACCAGCCAGGGCCCCCAACTCGCCAAGCTTCAAAGCCTGGTGGAGTTCTGGCGCACCCGCTACGACTGGCGCCAGACCGAGCGGCTCCTCAACACCTACCACCACTCCACCACCCACATCGACGGCCTGGACATCGCTTTCCTGCACGTCCGCTCGGCCCACGTGGACGCCACGCCTCTGCTCATGACCCACGGCTGGCCCGGATCCGTTCTGGAATTCCGGCACGTGATCGCCCCGCTCACCGCCCCTGAGGAGCACGGCGGACACGCCGACGACGCCTTCCATCTGGTCATCCCGAGCCTGCCCGGCTTCGGCTTCTCCCAGGCACCCACGGATCCGGGATGGGACTTCAAACGTACGGCCCGCGCCTGGGTCACACTCATGGACCGACTCGGCTACGACCGCTGGTACG
Source organism: Streptomyces yongxingensis (assembly GCF_055597465.1). Lineage (NCBI taxonomy): Bacteria > Bacillati > Actinomycetota > Actinomycetes > Kitasatosporales > Streptomycetaceae > Streptomyces > Streptomyces yongxingensis. The sequence goes on along the minus strand of NZ_CM145717.1, from coordinate 542,380 downwards.
CGCAGGGCGGCGACCTCGGCGCAGGCGTCACCGAAGAGATCGCCGCCCTTCGGCCCGCCGGCCTCAAGGGCATACACCTCAACTTCGCGACATTCACGCCCACCCCGCAGGAACGCGCGGACGCCACAGCCGAGGAAACAGCCATGCTGGAGCAGGCCGACGCCTTCTGGCGCACCCAGTCCGCCTACGCCCAGCAGCAATCGTCCAGGCCCCAGACCATCGGCTACGCACTGGCCGACTCTCCCGTGGGACTCGCCTCCTGGATCTACACCCTGTTCCAGGACAACACCGGCACTCCCGGAGACGCGGAAGCCTCCCTGCCGCTCAGCGAGATCATCGACGACATCATGCTCTACTGGCTGCCCAACGCGGGCCCTACCTCCGCTCGCCTGTACTGGGAAATCGCTCGATCCCGCTGGACATCGCCGGCTCGCCCCGACCGGCCCATCGCCGTGCCCGCCGCCTTCAGCCTCTCGCCGAAGGAACATGTCCGCACTGCCAAACGCTGGGCCGAAAGCCGCTACACCAACCTCGCCCACTTCAACACCGTCGCCGACGGCGGCCACTTCGCCGCATGGGAGAAACCCCATCTCTTCACCGCGGAAGTGCGCACAGCCATCAAACTCATGCAACGCCACAGTCAGGTTTGATGGGACTGTAAACAAGTACCAGATGTTCGGCCGTGTCGGCTTCGCTCTCGTGCGGAAGCGATTCCTCCTCGCGCGTGCGGACCCGGTCAGACCGCGCCCGCGCGGCGAGCGCGGGAACTCTGTTCGGCGTGCCCCGTTCGACGGTGTACGGCCACCTCGACAAGACCATGAGCTCAGTGGTGATCACGTGCCGTGGTTTTCCTTCTTTCGAGGCTGAGTGGTACGTGGTTTGGGCTTGTTGCTGTGTCGGAGCTGGCTGACGGCGGGTGAGGCAGGGCGTGAGCGATCAGGTCCCGGTCGAGGACGCTCCGGCCCCGCGTATCGGCGTGCACGGTATTCGGCTTCACCTCGGAGGGGTTCTTGAGCGGGCCCTCGATGATGTAGACGGCTTCCCGCACTCCGCACGGGATGAAGTGCGTGAACGGCGCGGGCCGAAGCGGTGTAGCCACCCCCCAGCCAAAAGCTAAATATTTGCGTTTGCTCCGCTGTGGGGCCTACGGTGACTTAAAGCAAACGTTTAGCGTTTAGTGTGCGAGGAGTCCCATGTCCACCGTCACACCCGGAGCACCCGCGCAATGCGGCCCCTACCAAGCCGTCCACACCCGCACGACCACCCGTGCGGCCCCCTTCGTCCTCAGCGCCTCGATCCTGGCCGCCCTCCTCGCGGCATCCAGTGCACCCACACCGCTCTACCCCCACTACCAGGACGCCTGGCACCTGTCCGCGCTCACCATCACCGTGGTCTTCAGCGCCTACTCCCTGACCCTGCTACTGGCCCTGCTCACCACCGGAGCACTCTCCGACCACCTGGGACGACGCCCCGTCCTGGTGGGCGCCCTGCTGGTGGAGGCCGCCTCCATGGTGCTGCTGGCCTCGGCGGACGGCGCCGGTACGCTGATCGCCGCCCGCGTCCTGCAGGGCGCGGCCACCGGCGCGGCCACCAGCGCCGCGGGCGCGGCGCTCCTCGACCTGGAGGACCCCCGTCGTCCGGGCCGATCCGCCCTGACCAACAGCATCGCCCCGGTGGCGGGCATGGCCGCCGGCGTCCTGGTCTCCACCCTCCTCATCCGTTTCGCACCAGCCCCCACGGCCACCGTGTACGTCGTCCTGGCGGTCCTCTTCGCAGCCCAGGCGGTCGCGGTCACGTTCACCGCGGAGACCGCCCGCACGCACGCCGGAGCCCTGCGCTCCCTGCGCCCCCAGCTCGCCGTGCCACCGTCGGCACGGCGCGCCCTGCTGGCGGCCGGCACCGGTGTCATCGCCATCTGGGCCCTGGGCGGCTTCTACTCCTCCCTCGGGCCGGCGCTCGTGCGCCTCGTGGCCCCCGATGCCCCGCAGGCGGCCGGTGGAATGGTCTTCTTCACGCTCACCGCCGCGGCCGCGCTCACCGTGTGGACACTGCGGCGCACAACGCCGCACGCCGCCGCCACCGGCGGAAGCCTGACCATCGTCCCCGCCGCGGCCTTGACGCTGAGCGGTCTGCACGGGGCCGGCCTGCCCGCCGTCTACGGCGGCGCGGCCCTGGCCGGAATCGCCTTCGGCGCCGTCTCTCACGGGGCGCTGCGCATGACACTCGCCTGGCTCGACGCGCGGGACCGTGCCGCGACCCTGGCCGCCTACTACGTCCTCAGCTACCTCTCCATGAGCCTGCCCGCCGTCGCCGCGGGCGCCGCCACCCAGCACTACGGGCTGCGCACCGCCGCACACGCCTACGCCATCGCCGCCGCCCTGCTCGCCGTCGCGGCCGTGGCAGCACTCGCCGCCTCGACGAGGGGCAGGGCAGCCCACCACGTACACAACGACCTTCCGTAACGAGATCCAGAGGACGGACTGATCATGAGTACTGCACCGGCCGCCGACCCAACCGGCGCCGCGGGTGCGTACTGCCCGGCGCAACGTGCGAGGTGTGCACAACACATCCGACGACACCGGTCGCACAACCCCGGAGGAAGCAGTTATGAGCCAGTCCCCTCAGCTCGACATCGAGTTCGCGACGCCCCACGACGTGACCTTGCGCGGAGCGCTGTACCTTCCCGGCCGGCCCGGTCGGCACCCGGCGATCACCATGGCCCACGGGTACGGCGCGGTGAAGGAAATGGCGCTTCTCCGCCTCGCCGCCGCGTTCGCCGAGGCCGGCTTCGCCGCCCTGGTCCACGACCACCGCACCTTCGGTGCCAGCGACGGCGCACCGCGCCAGGACATCGACCCCTGGAAGCAGATCGAGGACTGGCGGCGTGCCATCACCTACCTGGAATCGCGCCCCGAGTCGACACCGACCGGATCGTTTTGCCGTCGATCCCGCGGGGCAGGCAGCAGTGGGTGTTGTCCCGGAATTCCGGCGGGCCAAGCCCGGCGGGCTGGTTCTGGTAGCGGAAGCGAAGCCGTACACTCCGCGCTCGCCGCTGCGTACGCCGCTGACCCGCGTAGAGCGACAACGAAGCTGATCGACCAGCAGCGGGGACCCGGCATTCGAGTCATAAGCTGTCTCGCCGTCCCCGGCGGAGCGGGAAGCGCGCAGCAGCGGTGGCAATCGAGCGGGAACCGCCCCCAAGCAGTGGCGTTGGTGTTGCGTGCCCGGGACCGTGGTCACCCGCGCTCAGGTACTCGGCATCACTGGACCTTTGATTCACGTGCTCGCGCCGACGCCGTTCGACGATGCGCCGGCGAAAGGCTGGGCGGGCCGTGCACGGCCTCGCTCTTCCGCACCCACCGCCGACGGCCGTGAGCCGGTATCAGCGGTCGGTGACGCCGGAGATCGTCAGCCACAGGTCCGGATCGAAGTTCCCCGCGGGTAGTTGGGCCACCATGTACCGCACGGCCACCTCCGTCTTGGCCCGCCACGCCTGGACGGCCTTGTGCCCGTCCTGATGGCACAGCGCGCGGAAGATCGCGCTGTCCCGGCGCTCGATCCGGTCCGGAATGCTGGCGTAGTCAAGCTTGAGGATCGAGATGAACATCCGCAGCTGCATCGTCAACCGCAGGAAGAACCGCGACGTATGGCGCAACCCGGCCGCGCGGGCGATCGCGTCCTGGAACCGCAGGTCGGCATCGCCGATATCGAAGTGGTCCCGTCGCCGCGCGACGCGGCGGATGTCGGCGAGCGCTTCGCTCACCGGACGTAGCGACTCCAGTTCCAACGAGGCCAGCCGTCGCAGGAGCACGACGCCGAGCGCGGCACGCACCGCATAGACCTCCATGACACGATCCGCCGTGACCATCGGGATGGTCGTACCGCGGTTGGGCATCATCTCGACGAGGCCGTCCTCGGCGAGCAACCGCAAAGCCTCCCTGACCGGTCCCCGGGAAAGACCGAGTCGCGCGGCCAGCGGCGCCTCCTTGATCCGCTCACCGGGAGGGAAGTGACCTCCCGCGATCTCTTCGCGCAGCGCGTGGGCGACCCGGTCCACCAGCCGCGGGGAGCCCTGGCCCGGCGTCTCCGCCGGTTCCGCGCCCGCGATGGCGGCCAGGTGGGCGCTCCCGGTCAGTGAGCCGGAAGTACCGTCATTTCCGGCAGCCGGTCCCGGAACCCAGATCAGCGGCGCGGAACGGTCGGCCAACCACGAGCGCACGCTGCCGCGGACGTCCGGGTCGAGCGTCCGGTTGCCGAGCAGCGCCGCCGCATCCGCCGCCCACGGGCGCCCCGCCGCCACCGCACGCACGTGGCAGCGGGAGTGCCCGCGCAGCCGGCGTGCGACCCTCGGATCGCTGAGCACGGCGGCGCTGTCCACGAGGACGTGCGTCTCGGCCGTCGGTGGGACCGCTTGGTGCAGATTGCCGAGGAAGGTCAGGAAGTGGCTCACGTCGCCCCTCGGCGAGGGTGGCCGTCGTTCGCCGGAGAACGCGTCCGCACCGGATGCGCCGGAGAACGCGTCCCCACCGAATGCGCCGGAGAACGCGTCCGCCGCGGCGAGGACCAGCGCCGCATCGGACCGGTGGCCGGTGCGGGGATCGCCCCGCTCGAACCGCCCATCCTCGCCCAGCACCACGGCGAGGGCACGCACGCGGGGAGTGAGCAGCACGCCGCCGATCGTGCGCTCCCGCCCTGGAAACCAGTCCGAGGGCACGGTTCCGGGATCGAGCGAGCGGAGAATCCGGCTCACGCTGGTCTGGCTCACCCCGGTCGCCGCGGCGAGCGAGCGCGAGGACCAGCGGCCCGCCCTTGTGGGCGGATCGTCGAGCAGCCGCAGCACGACCCGGTCCCGCTGGGCGCCGGTCGCGGCGCGAGGTCTGCCTGATCGCGGCCGGTCGCCGAGTCCGGCGAGCCGCTCGGACTGGAACCGCGAACGCCACCTGCCGACCAGCTGAGGCGAGACACCGAGCCGCTCGGCCACCGCCCTGTCGGTCGGCTCCTCCTCACAGGCCAGCACGATCCTGGCACGCAGAGCGACCGCCTGCGACGACACCCGGCTGTGCGCCCAGTTCCGCAGCGTGCTCCGTTCCTCGCTGGTCAGGGTCACGGCGGCGCGTAGGGAGCGGGTCATGCCGCGGATGCTAAACCGAACTTTCGACTCGGGAAAGCAATGCTCCCCGGCAGCGACGCAGCCGACTCCTGGCTCTGGGGGCGGCCCAGCCGGCCAGGAGCTGCAGGGCGTCGGTGGCCGGTGTGCCGGGTCCCGCACTGTGGACGGTGATGGACAGATCGCTTGTCGCAGCAGATTCACGAACGCATCGAACGAGGCGACAGTATGCGTGCCATCGCTCGTGAACTCGGTCTCAGCCGGGGCTCCTGATCAACTGACGCGCCTCCAAATGTACGGAGTTCTGCCTCAGGATGGACACGGCGGACACGGTCCGGTACCCGCGCCACTCAAGGGCGGCGACCGGCGAGTAGCTCGTGAAATCGACCAGCCAGCCGCCGTCGTCCTGATGCCCGGCAGCCAATCGGCGCAACTCGGTGTCGATGACGCCCGGGTCGTACAGCCTGCGTGCGGGACGGCCGGGAGCGGGGGCGACGTCCAGTGGGCGGATCACCTCGTCCGCGGCGCCACCTTCGACGGGTAGCAGGCCATTGTCGGGGATGAACCGCCGGAGGTGGCCGAGCAGGGCGTCCGCTTCCGGGCGGGTCTCGGACGCGGCGTCGAGGAACCGGATCGCGAAGGACAACGCGATCGCGTGGGGTCTGTCGCCGATCGCTTCGATGGCGGTCAGGCAGTACTGTGTCGCCCGGTCGAGCCAGGGATGGGCGGCGACGGCGGGGTCGTATGCGGCCACGCGCAGTGCGCCGCCGACTGCGAACGCGGTGCTGTGCAGGGTGGAGACCTTCGGGTCGGCCTGCGCCCAAAACGGTGCGCAGCCGCTGGTGTCCGTGACGGGCAGTGCAAAGGGCAGGCCGCCGTCGGGCAGGGAGACCGACGCCAACCAGTCGCACAGGCGCGCGGCGTGGGGTGTGGTGGCAGGAGCGATGTCTTCGAATACCTCGAAGGCGTGCAACGCGCCCACGGGCTGGCTCTCGGGCGCACGCAGGTCCGGCTCGAGTCCCCAGCCGTATCCGCCGTCCGGATTGCGGTAGCCGTCGAGGGCGGCGAGCACGGGGCTGGTGTCGGTTTCGCCGAAGAGCAGCTCGAACCGTCGACGATCGAGCACTCGGGCATGCGTGGCCATGAACGAGGCGGCCGCGGAGAGATCTACGTTCATGCCCTTACCCTGGCACCGTCGCAGGTGTCCGGCTTGAACGTTTCGGACGTGTCCGCAGACAGCCGCTGGCTGTGTGAGGGGTCGGCCCGGCAGGCACGTCTCGCCGCGGCGGTCTGGCAGGGTTACCGCTGCCGTCAGGCGAGACCGACGATGCCCAGTTCCATGGCGGCCGTCGGCCCAGCCATCGACACCGTGCCGGCCGGCAGACGCTTCATCCAGCCAGTCGAGGAGTTCCTTCCGCCGAACCTGGCGCTCGTGCCGCTCAGGTGTCAAGGAACGCGGGGACGAAGATGTCCTCGCTGGTCAGCAGGCGCTTCGAGAGGCCCTGTTCGTGGTGGTAGCGCAGGAAGGTGTCGACGGCCTTGCGGTTCGCGCCGAGGCCGTAGGGCCACCAGTCCTCGCCGAGCAGCGTCCTGTTCTCGTCGAAGTGCTTGCTGAACCAGGGGGTGATGACGCCCATGTGCTGCTTCTGGGCGCCTCGGCGGTACCTCTGCTGGGTGAGTTCCTTGGCCTCGCAGAAGGCGCGGTAGACCGACTTCAGAACGTCGGTTTGTTCGACCAGTTCCCTACGGACCGCGACGATGTGCATTTGCGGGAAGATCCCGGTACGCCGGTAGTAGTCGCGCTCCACGTTCTCGTAGCCGGGGAAGAGCCGGGCGATCTTCGTCGAGCCGTTCAGCAGGGGCTGGGGGACGTCGACGGAGATGAGCGCGTCGATCTCACCGGACTCGAGCATCGTGGCCAGGGTCTCGCCGTCCGCCGCGTGTCGCACGTCCACCCCTTCCGGCACCGGCTGCGGGACCCAGTCGAACGCGGGGATGGGGTGGTCGGTGCCCCCGATGACCCAGCGGCACTGATCGGGGGTCACGCCGTACTCGTCGGAGAAGATGCCCTTGAGCCACACCCCTGCGTCATGACCGAACAGCGCGAACTCGCCGATCGTCTTGCCCGCGAGGTCCTGCGGCTTCTCGATCCCCGCTGCCGTGTTCACGAAGATGGCCGAGTGCCGGAAGTTGCGGTTCGGGAAGATCGGCAGCGCTGTGAACGGCGCGTCCTCCAGGTCGAAGGAGCGCAGGAAGTAGGTCAGGCCGAACTCCGCCACGTCGTAGCGGCCCTCGAGCATGCTGCGGAAGATGTCCGAGACCAGCGGCGCCGACTCGAGGGTGGCATCCACTCCGTCGATCGTGACGCGGCCGTCGAACAGTGCCTCGGTGTGTTCGTAGGTGTAGGCGGCGACACTCAGTTTCGCGCTCATCGTCGATCCCTTCTTCCGTGAATGACCTTTCACTTTTACGCTAAGCTCGTAGGATCCGCAGGTCAAGGTGAATGTTCATTTACGTTGAAGGAAGGTCGGTCATGCCGCGCATCACGCCGGAGCGTCGCGAAGCCAAGCGCGCGGAGATCGTGGCGGCGGCACGCCGCTGCTTCTCACGGGACGGTTTCCACCAGACCTCGATGCCCGACATCGCCGCCGAGGCCGGCGTCTCGGCCGGGGCGCCCTACCGCTACTTCGCGAGCAAGGAGGAGATCATCCTTGCCATCGCCGGAGACGCGTTCCGGCTGATCTTCGAACCGGTCGAGCGGCTGGCCGCCGTCGCCGACGCCGCCTCTGTCGCCGACCTGGTGGCGGCATCACTTGAGGCACTGAGCGTCGAGACCGTCACAGATGCCGCAGGACGCGCGGTTCCGGTCGAGGAACTGCTGCGCTGCGCCGTACAGACGTGGTCGGAGCTGCTGCGGAACGATGCCGTGCGCGCTCGCGCCGTCGAAGGCTTCGAGTCCGTACGCCGCAGCATCGCCGATGCGCTGCGCCGCGGCCAGGCGGCAGGCGCCGTTCCGCCCGCCGTGGAACCTGAGCATGGCGCACGGCTGGTGATGGGCCTGCTGCACGGGTTCCTGCTCCAACGTGTGGCTTTCGATCTGACCGATACAGCGGGATTCACCGACGATATCCGGATGCTGCTCGAGGGCGCGGGGCGGCCCGAAACGACGCCGGGCTGAGTGGCGGCGCGAGACCGTGGCCGCGCGGTGCCCGACGGCATTCGCACCCCGCCCGTCCGAGACGGACGCGAAGACGGATCAGGGCGGTGGCATCGAGCATGCGGCTTGCACCTGGGCCCGGAACTTCTCCAGCGGCGGGTCATTTCGCGCGGTGACGAACCGCGGCCCGTAGTAGGGGAAGGCGTTGGACCGGAACGCCTCCGGCGAAGGCTGGATGAGCCTCAGGCAGAACAGACAGGCTGCTCCGGTCCCGAGCCCTCAGATCCTCTTGAGGCCGGGGGCGGAACGGCGGGGCGTGGGGCAGGGGCAGCATCCACACTGGCCGTCGCGTCGACCTCGTTGGTCAGACGCGTGGGCCGAGGAACAGGCCACCGCTCGCGTCGACGATCTGACCCGTGATCCAGCGGGCGGCGTCGGAGGCGAGGAAGGCGACCACGTCGGCGACATCGTCGGGCCCGCCCAGTCGGTCGAGCGCCGTCATACCGGCGAAGCGCGAGGCTAGGTCCGCCTGCAGGCCCAGCGCCGTCGGAGGCTTGCCGCGTAGACATGCTGAGGACGAGCGGCGGATGTACGGTCGGTATACGGCGTAGGTACGGACTTCTCAGCCGACGAACAGGCCGGTGCCCCAGACACACCCGGGAGTGCCCATGGCTCAGCAAGCGAACATCGCCGCACAGACTGCTTTCGGAGACGCCGTCGTCACCGGCAACCTGGACGCTCTGGACGAGATCGTCGCACCCAATTCGGTCGACCATGATCCCGCCCCGGGGCAAGTGCAGGGGCCCGAAGGGTACAAGACCATGTTCAGCGAGTTGCGAGCGGCTTTTCCCGACTTGCACGTTGAGGTGGAGCACCTGGTTGCTACCGATGACGAGTTGGCCTTCGCCTATGTGGTCACCGGGACGCATCTGGGACCGCTCATGGGGCAGCCACCGACCGGCAAGAAGGTGAGCTACCGGGGCATGCAGATCAGCCGCTTCGACAGCGACGGCAAGCTCGTCGAGCGCTGGGGCAGCAGCGACGAACTCGGCATGCGGCGTCAACTCGGCCTGGTTGAGATGTGACCTGCCCGCAGCCTCGCTGCCCGCTGCCGCCCTCGACCCAGGTCTCCGCCACAAGCTACGAAACCCACGCCCACCGCTCCGAAGCCATCATCCACGTTGCGATGATCGACCTCATAAGCCGACGCCTCACCCGCGAAACTTCATGTTCGACAGACGGCCGTTAGACGAACGCACGGCCGCCTGCGCCGATCCACTCCGCGGTGCTCTTCCCCCGTCCTCCGGTCGTCACTTGGAGGCTAACCCTCCTCGCAGGCCGGCCCTGGCGCCAGAGCACCACGGCTGATGCTGCCTCCAGCCTCCCGATGGTCAGTCGCTGCTGGCCCTTCGATCCTCCTCACGGGCCTTTTCGGTCGCGCAGGCGAAATCAGTTGGCGGGCTTGCCGAACCAGCGGGAGAGGTGGTCGTCCAGGTCCTGCTGATCGTCGCCGATCCAGGCGACGTGGCCGTCGGGGCGTAGCAGGACGCACGGAACATCCAGTGCCGCAGTGGGATCCGCGAGGTAATCGACCCGGTCCGACCAGCCGCCGACGGTCAGGCGTTCGGTGCGGTCCAGCAGTAGGCCGCGGCCGTGATGCAGTAGACCGTAGAGGTGGCCGTGTTTCACGTCGATGTCGGGCAGGCGGCGGCCGAGCAGGTCGGGGCCTTCGCCGAAGTCGTAGCGGATGCCGATCGCGGTGATCTTCTCGATCAGATAGCGGTTCACCTCGTCGAAGTCCATCAGTTCGGTGAGCAGCCTGCGCACGGCCCGCGGGCCCGGTTCGGGGGAGTGCAGTTCCATCTGGGCGCGGGTGTTGTCCAGCACGTCCTCGGCGACCGGATGGCGTTCGGCGTGGTAGGTGTCCAGCAGCGCTTCCGGCGCCCAGCCGCGGATCTGCGCGGCCAGTTTCCAGCCGAGGTTGAATGCGTCCTGAACGCCCAGGTTGAGGCCCTGTCCGCCGGTGGGTGGATGGATGTGTGCCGCATCGCCGGCCAGCAGCACTCGCCCGACCCGATAGCGTTCGGCCAGCCGGGTGGCATCCCCGAAGCGGGACAACCAGCGCGGGGAGTGCACGCCGAAATCGGTGCCGGCGATGGTGCGCAGCTGTTGTTTGAAATCCTCGAGGGTGGGTGGTTCCGCGCGATCGCTGACTCCCGCGGCGGGGACTACGACGCTATATGCCCCTTCGCCGAATGGCCTGAGCCAGAACCGCTTATTGGTCTCGCCGATTTCGGCCACCTTGGCGGCGATCTCCGCCTGCGGCACACCCACTTGCATCTCGCCCATCAGCGTCTCGGTCCGCGAGGGCTCGCCGGGGAAGCCGACGCCGAGCAGTTTGCGCACGGTACTGCGCCCGCCGTCACAGCCGACGAGATAGCGCGAACGCAGCTGTTCGCCGTCGGCCAGCTCGACGGTCACACCCTCGTCGTCCTGCTCGAAATCGGCCACCGCACGACCGCGCCGGACCTGCGCGCCCAGTTGGATCGCACGTTCTTCGAGCAGGCGAACGATGACCGGCTGCGGGATGCCCAGCAGATAGGCGTGCGCGGAATCCAGGCCCTTGGGCGCGGGTTTGTTGATGGCGGCGAAGAATCCGCCGGCCGGGCGCTGTCTTCCGTGTTCGAGAATGCGATCCAGCAGTCCGCGCATTGCCATCAGCTCGATACTGCGAATGTGCAGACCGACGATGCGGACGAACGACACGGGCTCGGTTTCCTTCTCCAGAACGAGTACCCGCACATCGTGCAGCCGCAGTTCGGCGGCCAGCATCGCGCCGGTCGGCCCACACCCGGCAATGATCACGTCGAACATGAGGGGCGCGCGATCGGCGCCGGAGGCCGACGACCGGAGTCCGGGGACGTCGCCCACGGTGAAGTCGCGTTCGACCGTGTCGTTCGACGACGGCTCGGTGGTGCACTGCGGAGAGTGAGAGTGCATAGGTGTTGCCTTTCGGGAGTGCCTTGTTGTGGAGGCGCTCCCGGCGACACCTACGTCAATCGCCGGCCGTGACGGGAAGGGGGAGCACCCACGTCGATACTGCGTTCATGGGTCTCACCTCCTCGGGCGGTGTCACGGTCCACCGCAAGCTACAGCCCGAGCATCACCCCGTCCAATCCTTTCCCAGCCGGGGGAGGGGCGAAGTACGGGCGTTCTCCTGGCAGTGACGTGCGCGGGTGTCTGGGACGGAGTGCAGCAACGCCGGATCGTGTCGAGGCTTCTCAGGAGGAGGTTGCTTCGCCGGGCTCGGCCGTACCAGCGGCCGCGTCCGGGGCGGTGGCCGAATAGAAGACGGCCCTCTGCTGCTTGGTGCGGTGTGCTTGCCCCTTGGCGACGAGTGACTCGAGCGTGCTGCGCACGACCGTGGCCTTGATCTCGCGGTCCGGGAGGGTCTGGGTGAGGGCGGCGGTGACTTCGGCTGCGGAGCGCGGTTCACCGTGCCGGGTCAGGTCATCGCGGATGAGGTCCCCGAGCGTGGGCACACCCGCGTTTCGTACCCGCTTGGGGCGGCCCCTGCCTGACTCCGCACGCTTCCGCTTGCCGCTCGTCATGTCGGCTTTCTTCTTCGACGTGCGTGCCGCTGGCAGCGACACGGACTTCCGTGTGGCGGACGAGCCATTCTCCACGCCGCTGACGTCGGTGTTCTCCGGTGCGTCACCGGTGGCTTCGTTGTCGAGAGTCTGCCGCATGCTGAGCAGGAGCGCCCGGTTGTTCTCCAACGCCGACAGTTGTTGTTGCAACGTCGCGATGTCGGCGCTGAGGCGTTCGTGTTCGGCCGCGTTGCGTTCGAGGTCGGCGGTGATCTGTGCCGTGTACTGGGTTTTCAGGCTGGTGTTGTCGGCAGAAGTGTCCATCACAAGCTCCCTCGTCTGGGCGCCGTTACATGTTGGTGCTGGATGGTACCTCGGCACGATGGCTACGTGGCTACTGACTTCAGTGGGCAGGTGTGTAGGTGATGCGGGTGTCGCGGCACTTGTTAGCGAGGTCGGTGAGCGTGGTCACTTTGCCAGGGTCTGCCGACAGTCCCCAGCGGGACTTCACTACGGTCCATTCCTCGAGTGCCGGCCGGGCGCCATGACCATGGTTCTGGTCGACGCCCAGACCTACGACGGCACCGCCTGCACCGCGTCGAGCCGCTGCGCGGACTGGCTCCGGCGGAACTGACCGGCGTCGGCCGCGGCCGCGGCGCGGCAGGCAGTGTCGGTGCAACGGGCGGCAGCACTATGTGACGCGATTACCAGGTGACGGCGCCAAGCCAGACGATGACGGGCTGCTCGGAGGCCGAGTAGAGCTGCATGCCGATGGCGTGGACGGTATCGACCTTCGGGACGGTCCATACGTATGGCTGCCAGCCCGTCCCGTTCGGTAGCGGCCGCTCGGTGCCCGGCTGGGCGGTTTCGGGCGCGAATGCGGGATGGGAGTGCGAGTCGTAGGCCCAGAAGCGTACGCCGCTGCCCGGTTCGGGGCCCGGGACCCGCAGCCAGAAGGTGACCTTCATGCCCGGGGCCAGGCCGGTGAGTTCGTGCGTGGTGCCCACGGCCGCGGCGCCACGGGTGTTGGTGGCTCCGGTGACCGTGAACTGGAGGGAGTGCGTGCCGTGGTAGGCGGTGACGGTGGTGATCTGGGCCTGCGCGACCTGATTGCCCCAGAACACGCCCCACCGGTCCGTGCCGCGCCCGAAGTCGATACGGACGGAGGCGGACCCCGAGGAGGCACGGGCTGGCGCGGTACCGGAGGAGGCACCGGACGCCGTGCCGGGTGGCGAGTGGTGGTGCGGACGGGCGAGCCTCACGCCAAGCCCGGTGACGGCGGCCACCAGGAGGACGGCGGTCGCGATGAGCAGCGGGCCGCGCCTGAACCGGGGCCTGCGACCCGCCTCCGTGGCGGCGTCCTCGTCGTGGGGCCCGCCGGGAGGCGCGGGCGGGGTGATGGGGGTGGCAGGGTCGCCCTTCCCGGACTCGGCCGCCGCCACGTCCGGGACCGGGGTCCGTAACAACCGGTCGGACTGCTGGCCGGCCCGTTCGGCAAGCGCCTTCTCCCGCAGGTTGCGCAGCGCTCCGTCGGAGATGCCGAGAACGCGCTCGCAGCCCTCGACGATGTTCAGCGGGGCGATCCGCCGGCCGAGTTCGTAGTCCACCAGTGTCCCGTGGCCGCTGAGGTGGATCAGGCGGGCCAGCTCCCGCAAGGACATGCCGCGTGCCAGTCGGCGGCCGCGTATCTCGGCGCCCAGGCGCCGGGCGTACTCATTGGTCCCCTGGCCGTTGGTCCCCTGGCCGTTGGTTCCCTCGTCCCCCATGAAGTCACGATATCGAGCGATACTCGCGGCTGTCCCGGTGGATTTCGGTCACCCGGCGGTCCAAGGCGGTCCAAGGGCGGTCCGACGGTGGTCCAACGGCGGTCCGACGGTGGTCCGACGATGGTTCGAAGGTGGTCCGCTTGTGGTCCACGGCCCTACCGACCGGCAGGCAGGCCCCGGACATTGGGGTTCACAGGACCGGCCGTATGGAGCCGCATGAATGGGGGAGCCGCGATGACCGTGAACGTCCCGGTGAGCACATCACTGTCGGGCCCGGGAGGGCCGCCTGCTCGCAAGGGCGCCGGACTGGCCGACCGGCTGTTCGTCCCGGGCCAGCGCGTGGGATGGGAGTACGTGCGGCCCGCTCCGCCGGTGCCGAGCCCAGAGGCCGACCGGCCGCCGGAGTGGGTTGAGCCTCCCGACCCGACGGCACCGAAGCCGAAGCCCGTGCCGCCGCCGGTGCCGTACGCCTCGGGGGCGGCGGCACGCAGGAGGGCCAGGGGTCCGATCGGGTGCTACGCCGTCATCGGGTTGTCCGTCCTTTCCGGGGTGACGTCCGTGTACGGCCAGGTCCCGATCATCCTGGGCGTCGTGGTCCTGCTGGCACTGTTGGCGGGCAGAAGAGTCCGCACCGGGGTCCGGCGGGCACGATACCGGCAGGACCGTGACGCCGCCTTCGCCGCGTACCAGGCGGAACAGGCGCGGTGGCGCGAGCGGGTGGCCCGGCACGACGAGGCGGAACGGCGGCGTGTCGCCACGGAGCAGTGCTGGTACCCGCTGACCCCGGCCTCGGGGCCGGACCGGCTGGACGTGTTCGGCGGCACCAGCGACGGCTGGGCCAGCCTGCTGACGACGGTGGGGTGTTCGCTGCTGGCGGGCGGGGCCGACGTCCTTCTGCTGGACTTCACCGAACAGCACATCGGTGACGACCTGGCCGCGTTCGCCGAGCAGCAGGGCCACCCCGTACGGCAGGTGACGCTGCCCGGCGGCAGGCGGTCCTGGCACCCGCTGGACGGGCTGGACCAGGACGGGCCGGCCGAGCTCCTGGCCGATGTGGTGCGCAGCCTGCGGGCGTCGGCCGGCGCCGCGGGGACCGCCGACGACCGGGCGCTGGACACCGAGCTGCTCGCGGCGGTGACCGCCCGGCTGGACCGGCCCTGGACCCACCGGCGCATCGCCGCCGGGCTGCGCGTCCTTCGCCGGCTGCACGACCCGGCGGGGCCCGGTGTCCTGGCCGAGCGGGAGGTGGAGCGGCTGACCGCCGCGGTGGACACCGTCGGGAACGCCGCCCGGGTGGACCAGGAACTGCAGTTCCTGACCAATGTGCTGGACCTGCTGGCCGCGGGCGAGGACCAGGACGAGGAGCCGGGTACGCGCGGTACGGATGGCGGCGAGCCCGATGTTCTCGCCGCACGGGGGCTGGCGGTCCTGCGGACCGCGGGTAGCCACCCGCGGCGCAAGGACGTACTGGACCGGCTGGTCTTCCACCGGGTCCTGCGGGCGCTGGCCGGCGCTCCGCGCGGCGCCGCCGGCCGGATGGTGGTGGTCGCCGGTGCCGATCACCTGGGCCGCGAGCCGCTGGAGGAGCTGACCCGGCTGGCGGAACGCAGCGGTGTCCGTCTGATGCTGATGTTCGAGCGGCTGCGCGGCGAGTTGCACGACCTGCTGGGCGGCCGGGACAGCGTGACCCTGCTGATGCGGCTGGGCAACGCCCGTGAGGCCACCATGGCGGCGGAGTTCGTTGGGCGGGGCCACTCCTTCGTCCTCAGCCAGCTCACCGAGTCGGTGGGTGCGACGTTCACCGAGGGGGTCGCGGACAGCCATGGCTACTCCTTCAGCGAGACCGACAACCGCTCGCTCTCCTTGAGCAACGGCCAGTTCGGCAAGGTGTCCGTGCCCTTCGCCGCCGCGTCCTACGCGCGGGCGGTCAGCACCTCACGCTCGGAGACCTGGCAGAACACGGTCAACCAGTCGGTGGCCGAGTCGGCGACCGAGGGCCGTACGGTCAGCCGGGTCTACGAGTTCACCGTGGAGCCGACCACCGTACAGTCGCTGCCCGCGACGGCGTTCGTGCTGGTGGAGGTCGGCCCCAGGGGACGCCGGGTGGCGCTGGGCGACTGCAACCCGGGGATCGCCCTGCTGGACCGGGTGGCGAGCGCGCCGCGGGAATCATGATGGGCGCGGCGGCGGGCCTGTCGGCCGCGGGGGCGGGGAGCGCGGCCGTACGGGAGGAGACCGGGCACGGCCGCGAAGGGGGCGGCGGCGCCGGTCCGTTCACCGGATTCCGTTTCCACCGGCTGACCGAGGTTCCCGCCGGCGAGGACGACGACCGGACCGAGGCCGCCCTGACGGCCGCGCTCACCGCGGCCCACGCCGAGCTGTCCGGAAACCCGGGCGCGGGCCTGGCCGTCGCCTGGCAGCGGACCGCGCCCGGCGCCCCGGTCGAACTACTGGTCGGCGGACGGCCGTACTTCCCGCCGGCCGGCCCGGACCCGCGGCCGGCCGGTACAGCGGGACCGGTGCTGTATCCGCCGGGCAGCAGAGGGCCGTCGGTTGACACCGGCCCGCTGGCCGATGGCTGGCAGGCGGTCCCGGCATGGGTCGCCTGCACCGGCCGGGCGGACCCCTTGTGGGCGGCGGAGACGCCCGCGGGCGGGACGGTACGCCGCGGCGCCTTCGCCGACAGCGTGGCCCATCTGACCGGACCCTTCGTCTGGCTGGTCCTGGCAGAACCCGCCACCCGGCAGTCGGTCACCGCCGAACTGGCGGAACTGTCCCGCCACATCCCGGTGCTGCGGCAGCGGGAGAACTCAGCCCTGGACCGCGTCGCCCTGGACCGGGCCCAGGCCAGATACCGCGAGCTCAGCCGCGCCGAGGCGGCCGGCACCTGGCGGGTGAGGGTCGCGGCGGGCGGTCCCGACCCGGCATCGGCCCGGCGAACCGCGGCCCTGCTGTGTGCGGCGGTCGAGCTGGCCGATCTGCCGTACCTGCTGGTTCCCGGGGCCGACCTGCCGTACCCGCCGGCTCCGGGGCCCGGCCCGGTGCCCTTCGGCGGCCTGTCCACCCCGGGCGGACCGGCCCGGGAGTCGGCCCCCGCGGGCGCCGCGCTGCACGCCACCGCCGACCTGCTGGCCGCGCTGACCCGGCCGCCCGAGCGGGAGTTGCCGGGCCTGCGCGTGGTGGAGCGGGCCCGATTCGACGTGACGCCGGAGAGCGGGGGCGAGGTCCCGCTCGGCGTGGTCCTGGACGACGCCGACCGGCCCTCGGGCGCGTTCTCGGTCCGCACCGCCACCCTCAACCGGCACGCCTTCGTGGCCGGCGCGACCGGCGCGGGCAAGTCCCAGACCGTACGCCATCTGCTGACGGGCCTCCACCGGGCCGGAATCCCGTGGCTGGTCATCGAGCCGGCCAAGGCCGAGTACGCGCGGATGGCCGGCCGTATCGGCGCCGAGCATGTCGCGGTGATACGGCCCGGGGCGCCGGACGTGGTGCCGCTGAGCCTCAACCCGCTGCAACCCGAGCCCGGTTTCCCGCTGTCCACGCACATCGAACTGGTCCGGGCACTGTTCACGGCCGCATTCACCGCTACCGACCCCTTCCCCCAGGTGCTGGCCGGCGCGCTGGCCCGCTGCTACGCCGAACTGGGCTGGGACCGGGTGCTCAGCACCTCCCGGTTCCCGCACGCGGTACCCCGCTACCCCACCCTGGCCGACCTGCACCGCACAGCGCTGGAGGTGGTCGAGGGCGTCGGCTACGGCAAGGAGGTCACGAACAACGTGCGCGGCTTCGTGGACATCCGGCTCGGCTCACTGCGTCTGGGCACCCCGGGCCGGTTCTTCGCCGGTGGCCACCCACTGGACCTGGCCGACCTGCTGCGGCGCAATGTGGTGCTGGAGATCGAGGACATCGGCAACGATCAGGACACCGCCTTCCTGATCGGCGCGATCCTCATCCGCCTGCACGAGCACCTGCGGGTGCACCGCGACGCCCGGGGCGGCGGGTTGCGGCACGTCACCGTGCTGGAGGAGGCACACCGGCTGCTGCGCCACGTCGACCCGGCCACCCCGGCGGCGCTGGCGATCGAGCTGTTCACCACGCTGCTCGCGGAGATCCGTGCCTACGGCGAGGGCATCGTCGTCGCCGAGCAGATCCCCGCGAAGATCGTGCCTGACGTGATCAAGAACACCGCCCTGAAGATTGTTCACCGGCTGCCGGCGGCCGACGACCGGGCGGTGGTCGGCTCCACCATGAACCTGGACGAGGCGCAGTCCCAGCACGTGGTGTCCCTGGAGCCTGGGCGCGCCGCGGTGTTCGCCGACGGCATGGACCGTCCGCTACGGGTACGGATCCCCCTCGGAGAGCACCAGGAGGCCGACGCGGCACCCGCCGGCCGGGTCGCCGCCACCGGACCCGCCCGAGCGACCTGCCCCCCACAGTGCGCCGCCGAGCCGTGCACCCTGCGGCAGATCACCCGGGCCGCCGCCCATGTCGAGCAGGATCCTGAACTCGCCCTATGGATCGAACTGACGACCGCCGCGCACGTCCTGGGGCAGCCGGAACCCCTGCCCGAGCGGTCCTGGCTGGCGCGCCGCGCCGCGTCCCCCGGCCGGCGGCTGCTGGACTGCGCCGCCGGACAGCTCGCCCAGGACGCGGTGGACCGCCGCTACCGGGCGCTCATCGAGCACTACCAGCCCGAGGACCTCGCCCGGCACGTCATCTCACGGGTCCGGGCCCATCTGGCCGGGCAGCCCGGCGACGGCTGCGACGGCACCGAAGTCCACTGGCAGGCCGGCCCGTTCCGCTGGCGGGACGTCTTCGCCGCCTTCGCCGCCCAGGACTACGACCCCGATCGCCCGCACCCCCTCACCGGACAGTGGCAGGCCCGCGGACTGGACCTGGAGGCGGTGCCCGCCCGAGAGCAACTGCTGAACCTCCAGCGGCTGCCCGGCTCCCGTATCACCGACCGCACCGCGGTCGACGGCACCGGCGAGCCCCCCGCCCACCAACGGCTGGCCGCGGCACTGTCCCGGCCCGGCCCCCCGATCCGGCGCTTCATGGAGGCGACACGCTTCCTCACCTTCAGCAGCGCCTGGCCGCTGCACCGCCTCTACCCCAGCGAATGGGACGCCGCCCGGGGCACGGACGAGGCCACGGGTCAGGACACGGGCCGGAACCCGGCCACCGCATCCGGAAAGCAGGTCCGCGATGAGCGCTGACCTCGGCGGCTCCGACACGCCCTCGCCGTACGAACCGTACGAGAAGGTCCACGCCTCAGGGGAATTCCCCTCCGCACCGGCCAGGTCATCCGAGCCCGCCGAATCAACCGGCGGGGCCGACCGGCCGGAGACCACGCGGCAGACGGAGGCCGGCGACACCGTGAAGCCGGCCCGACCGATGGAGCCGGATCTGGCCTCGCAGGTCGGCAGGGCCCTCGGAGAGGCGATCGGCACGGGTGAGTCCTGGGCCGACGCCACGGAGTACGCGATCGGCACGGGCGAATCCTGGGCCGACGCCATGGAATTCGCGATCGGATTCACCGAGCGGCACGACTGGCCGGGCTCCTCGATCGAGGACTTCATCCTCGCCGGGCCGGCCGCGTCGCGCCCATCCCACCACGAAGGTGCCCGCGCACAGGACACACCGGGGACGACCGCGGAAGCCATCGGGCCGAAGGCCACGCCCGGGCCGGAACCGAAGGCCGCCGCCGAGGCGACCGCCGTGCCGGACAGCGAACCTCGTCCGTCCGGGCCCGCGGACGCGCCGTCCAAGGCCGGGGACCAGGACCGTGTACCGCCCGAGCCCCCGTCCGACCCGCCGGATTCCCACGATGCCCCCGAGCAGTCTCCCAGCCCCTGGTGGGACACCCGGGACGACCCGTACTACCGCTTCTTCTACCTGCCGGAGGGCGACCCGTACAAGACACATCCGAACACCGGGGAGGACGACCCCAAGAAACATCTGCGCACACCGAATGACGTCAACTCCACAATCGGCGGGCAGGTCGACATCAAGAACTCACTGACGGCGGAGCAGGTCGACGAGGTCCTGAACACCGATCCCGGCACCCTTCCCGAAGGACCCCTGCGAGAGGCGTTCGAGGCGATGCGGCAGGACTACCAGCACCACCTCACCGGTACCGACAGCACCTCGCTGCCGACACCGGACCTGCACGAGAAGCTCGCGGCGCTGCGCGCCTGGGGCGCCGACACCTTCCACGCGAAAGGAAACACGCTCAGCAACAGTGACTACTCGGGACAGATCGTGTGGGCGCAGAAGGGAACCGCCCAGGATGCCGAGGAACAGCCGGTTTACATCAAGCTCGTCGGCGTCCCCGACTTCACCAACCAGATACTGACCGACGCATCCGGCCCCAAAGCGGTGAACCTGCCCAATCCCACGCCCGGCACGACCAACAAGGACCTCCGTAAGTCCGACATCGAACAGGCGAATCGGTTCGACCACGGCAACAAGAACAACATCCCCGGCCAGACCTGGCATCACGTCGACGGTGACCGGGAAGAGGGCGAGGTGCGTGCCGTGATTGCCGTCCCCACATGGGTCCACGAGGCCATCAAGCACAGCGGCGGCGTGGCGCGGATCTTCCGCGCTCAGGCCAAGGCGTCACCGGCCGCCGCCACCGACGAGTAGACGACCGCACGCTTCGGACCGCCGGCCCCGGGACGTCGTAGATGCACTGGTCGATGCCGTACGTAAGAGTCGTCGTCACCAGCGACGCCACGCACACCCGTGGTCGTGCTCGGCGCCCTCCGCCATCCGTCGTCGGTCTTCGCGCTGTCACCAGGGCAGGACCAGGGCGCCCCAGGCGACGATGGGGCCGAGGGCGACGATTCCGCCGGTGTAGCCGATGACCTGGCGGTAGAAGCGGCGGGTGTCCACCCCACGGGCGTTGCTGAGGACGAGTGCTCCGTTGGTCGAGAAGGGGGAGGTGTCGACGATCGTCGTGGAGACGGCGAGCGCGGCGATCAGTCCGGCGGCGCTGAGGTGGCTGGAGAGCAGCAGCGGTACGGCGATGGGGATGATCGCTGTGAGAATCGCGGTGGAGGAGGCGAAGGCGGAGGTGATGGCCACGGTGAAGCACAGCAGCAGGGCGACGACGACTGGGGCTCCGAGGCCCGCCGCGTGTTCGGAGATCTCCTCGATGATGCCGGCCTTTTCCAGCATCGCGATGTACGTCATCATGCCCGCGACCAGAAGCAGGGTGGACCAGCTCACACCGTCCACGGCCTTCTCCTGCCGCTCCATGTCCACCAGGGCCAGCAGGGCGCCGGCGGCCAGCGCGAGGAAGCCGATCTCCAGGTGGAAGCCGAGCGCGCCGACGACGAGGGCCGCCAGACAGGCGAGGGTGAGCCACTGCCGCCAATCGGGCCTGCCGGAGACGGCGAGGTCCTCGTCGTCGGCCGCCTCCGCGGCGCCCTCGACCAGCGGGGCGGGACGCTTGGCGAGCAGGGCGTAGGTGAGGATCGAGAGCACCAGGTTGATCAGGAAGCTGGCACTGAACAGCGCCACGGCGGAGACCTGCAGATCGGTCTTGTCGACGAGGCCGAGCACCAGCGCACCGGAGACGGCCAGCGGGGAGAACGCGCCCGCGTGCCCGCCGCTGATCACCATCATGCCGACGACCAGCGGGTTGAGCTTGTAGCGGTAGGCGAAGTTCATGCCGATCGGCGCGAGGATCGCGACCGCGGCCGGGGTGAACGTACCGAACGCCGTCAGCAGGGCGGCCACCAGGAACAGCACCCAGGGGATGAGTCCGACCTTGCCCCGTACCAGCCGCACCCCGGCCGCGACGAGCCAGTCGATCGTGCCGTTGCGGCGGGCGACGGAGAACAGGTAGGTGACTCCGACGATGGTGACGAAGAGCTCGGCCGGGAACCCTTCGAAGATCTCGTCCTCGGTGAGGCCGAGCGAGGCGGTGCCGACGGCGAAGGTGGCGACGAAGGCGAGGATGCCCAGGTTGATCGGCAGCACGGTGCCGACCACGAACATCACCAGCAGGGCGCCTATGGAGATCACTTCAGCAGACATCTTTGTCCTTGGTGCGGTGGGGACGGGGTGGCGCGCCCCGAGGGCGCGAGGGTATCCCGGTGCGGACGGCTGGGAGCCGGCCTGACCGAGGTGATGTTCGTCGCGGCTCAGGCGGCTTGCGGGCTGCCTGCTTCCGGTACGTAGATTCGGGCATCGGCGAGCAGACGGGCCGCGCGCTGCACGGTGACCCGGTGCGGCAGGCCGTCCCTTACATCGGTGCAGCGGACCGCGACGACGCCGGCGGGCGTGCCGAGGCGCAACCACTCGTCGGTCGGGCCGCCCGTGGTCCGGGAGACCACGGACCCCTGCAGCAGCCCGGCCGCCGCGACGGCGACGGCAGAGGTCAGGCCGATCGCGGGGTGCGGGGCGTTCATCGTGAGCATGCGCACCGACACGTCGTAGTCCTCGGCACCGATCGGTTCACCGAGGGTGGTGGTGTACGGCACCGGCGGTCCGACCAGGCCCACCTTGGGCACCGCGTCGCCCGGTTCCCCGCCCGGCTGGGCCAGCCCCATCAGGGGTGCGGCGGTGTGACGGACGGTGCGCAGCCAGGGGACGTCTGCGCTCATCCGCTCCAGTGACTCGGCACCGGTACGCCCGGCACTGGCGGCGTCGACAAGGACGACCGGAGCTCCCGCGGTCACCATGCTCACGCGTACCGGCTCGGCGGCGCCGACCCGCAGGTCCTGGGCGGCCTGGCCGGTGGGGAGCAGCGAGCCGGTGGTGCCACCGGCCGGGTCGCGGAAGGTGAGGCCGACCGCGACCCCGCCGGCACGGGTGCCGGGTACCGTCTGGCGGCCGAAGTGGCGCACCACGCCTCCGGGGGTGTCGACGATCCCTTCGAGGACCGCGCCGGTATTGGTGTTGCGCATCACCACGCGCGTCCGGTCGCCGGTGACCGGAACCATTCCTTTCGTCACCACGTACAGGGCGACGCCGGTGGCGCAGTTGCCGCAGTTGCTCGTCCACTCCACCGAGCCCGTCCCGATGCCGACTTGAGCGAACAGGTAGTCGACGTCGATGCCAGGCTGGGACGAGGCGCTGACGACGGCCGCTTTTGAGGTGGTGGGGGTCGCCCCGCCCACCCCGTCCAGCTCCACGGGATCGGTGGCGCCGTACGCGGCGACCAGCAGCCTTTCGAGGTCGCCACGGTCGGTAGGGACTTCGACCTGGTTGAACAGCCAGCACTTGCTTGTGCCGCCACGCACCAGGGTCGCGGGAATGTGCACGTCTGAGGCTCTTCCTGGGTCAACGGAGGTAGGGAGAGGGCCGAGGCAGCGGTTACGGGCGCATCGCGGGCCGGTGAACCGCTCGGCGATTGCGGAGACCTTCGCAGAGGCATGACTTCGAAACAATCGCAGTTCGCTTCACCTGGGTTTAGCTCAGCTAAAGTCGACGGCATGCTCAACGTGCGCCGTCTGCTGCTGCTCACCGAGGCCACCGAACGCGGTTCACTCACCGCCGCGGCGGAAGCCCTCGGCATGACCACCTCCGCCGCCTCCCAGCAGATGTCCCTGCTGGAGCAGGAGGCAGGGCAGCCCCTTGTCGAACGGCTGCCACGCGGTATCCGCCCCACCCCGCCGGGCGCCGCGCTGGCCGAACGCGGTCAGGCCATCCGCCGGGAGCTCCGTGCCGCCCAGGCCGACCTGGACTCCTTCACCGCCCTCGACCAGGGCACCTTGCGGCTCGGTTCCTTTCCCACGGCGAGCGCGTCCCTGCTGCCGCTGGCGCTCACGCGTTTCCGACGTCGCCACGCCGGCATTCGCATCGAGGTACGCGCCGGAGTCCTCGCGGAACTCAGGGAGATGCTGCACACCGGCGAGGTGGAGCAGGGGCTGCTCTGGGACTACGAATGGAACCGCCTCGACGATCCGGCACTCTCCCTCACCCACCTGCTGGACGACCCCACGGTGCTGGTCGTCCCTGCCGACTCACCCCTGCGCACACATCCCTCCGTGCGCCTTGGCGACCTCGCCGACCAGGAGTGGATCATCCGCGCCGACAACCACCCCGTCGCCGACGTCCTGCGCCGAAGCTGTCGCCAGGCGGGATTCGAGCCGCGCATCGCCTACTCATCGCACGACTACCAGGAGGCGCAGGCCATGGTCGCCGCCGGTCTCGGCATCGCGCTCGCACCCCGCCTGGCCCTCACCAGCCGACGCAGCGACGTACGCCTCCTGCCGTTCGCCTCCGACGTCCCGGCCCCCACCCGCCGCATCCTCCTCGCCCGCGCCGCGGCACGCCCCGCCACCCCACCCGCCCAGGCGATGGCCCGCGTCCTGCGCACGGTGGCGCAGCGATTCACCGCCCCGGACCTGCACCGGGCCCAGCTCGGGGCGGTCCGGCGGGGCTAGTCCGAGGGCAGAGTGCGCCACTTCGCGCCGTTATAGGGGATGTAGAGGGTGGCAGGCGCCCCGTGACTTGTCGATGCCAGGGGAGAGTCTGGCTCAACTTGTCAGCCTGCCTGTTGGGTATCAGGCGACTGGGGATACATGTGCGTTCATGGTTTCCGATATCGAGTGGGCGGCGTTCTTCCCGTCGGCAGTCTTGCTTGCTGCTACCCCGGGAGCTAATCAGCTGTTGATCCTGCGTAACGGGTTGCGCCACGGTCCGCGTCCGGCGATCAGCGCTTCCATCGGGCGCTTTGCCGCGTTCGCGTTGATGGTGGTGGCGGTGGCGGCTGGGCTGGGTGCTGTACTGACCGCTTCTGAGGTGGCCTTCAACGCCATCAAGTGGTGTGGTGTGGCCTATCTGCTCTGGCTCGGGGGACGGACGATACTGGCGGCGGCGCGAAAAGACCCTGTCCAGGGACAGAAGACACCAGGAACTCAGTGTGCGCCTGCAGAGGGTACTCAAGAGCGTAGGGCCGATCTGGCTTCGTGGCGACTGGCCCGTCAGGAATTCATCGTGGCGGCCTCGAACCCCAAAGCGGTTATTCTGTTCACCGTGTTCCTTCCGCAGTTCCTGGCCGACGGCGCCGAGGATGTCACGATTCCGATTCTTTTCCTCGGCGCCGCGTATATCGGCGTGGAATTCTGCTGCGCATGCGGGTACGCGGCCCTCGGGGGGCGGCTGAGGTCGATGGGGCTCACTCAGCGGATCCGAAGGCTGCTGGACGCGCTGACCGGGGCGGCGATGCTGGGACTGGCCGGCTGGCTGGCGGTGGAGAACCAGTAGCGGGGCCTGGCGAGGAGCGGGTGCTCGATCTCGGCTGCGGCGGAGGGGAATGGCTCCTGCGCGCCCTGGCCACGCGGCCGGGTGTGCGCGCCGAGGGTGTGGACATCTCCGAGGACGCCCTGGCCCAGGCGGCCGCCGCGGCACGTGACCTCGGCGTCCAGGACCGCCTCGTCCTGCATCGCCGGAAGGCCGAGGAGTTCGTGTCCGATGAGCCGTTCGACGTGGTCCTCAGCTTCGGGGCCGCGCATGCCTTCGGCGGCCTGCTTCCCACCCTCGCCGCGGCCCGCGGCTTCTTGGCGCCCGGCGGGCGTGTCCTCATCGGTGATGGGTGCTGAGGTCGCTGTCCCACCCCGAGGCGTACGCGATCGGTGACGCCGCCGCGATCCGCCAACGCCGCGGCCCCGTACGCTCAGTCCTCCCAGTCCTCCCAGTCCTCGTCGTCGCCGCCGCGCATGGTGCGCCATCCCGCAAGGTCATCCAACGCCTCCCGTGCCAACTGGGCGTACTGCACCGGGCACTCCCACAGCTCGCGCGCCGAGAACTCGGCGGGCACTGGGGTGTCGGGGTGGTCGTCCGGCGCGTACAGGTGGACCACCGCGCGGTACCGGGACTGGACGCTGGAATCGGCGGTGGACCAGGGGTGCTGCGGATGATCGCAGGAGACGTCCAGGTCGATGGTGGCGAGCGCGGCGGCAAGGTCGCGTGCGTACGAGGGCGGCAGACCCCCGTAGGACTGGGCGATGCCCATCCACAGGCACAGGAATACGCCGATCCGCTCCTCGTCCCGCACCTGCCCGGTGAGCCAACGGCGGGCGGACCACAGGGCGACCGGGCCAGTGTTGTCCTCCCAGCTACGGCTGATCGCCTCCTGCATGGCGACGATGTCGAGGCGGCCGTCGTCCCGGACGAACTGCGCGTCCAGATGGGAGACGTCGATGCCGCCGAAGAGCTCCTCGTGTGCCTCGTGCAAGCGGCCCAGGGCCTCATCGGCGAGGTCCGCGAGAAACCCCTCGCAGTCGAACGCCGCCGACTCCTCATTGTCGAGACCGTAGTCTTCGGCGAATGCGACCCGGCCGGCCTCGGTCAGCATGCTCACCCCAGCCTCGACCTCGTACTCCGAGTCCAGCTCTACGGGGTGGGCGCCGGGCGGGCAGGTGCAGGAGGCCCGGTCCAAGTGCGCACGGAACCCGTCCAAGGCCCGTATGTACGATGCGAACAGGGACTTGCTGAAGATGCGTGCGGAGACGTACCAGCAGGTGGCATGCAGGAGGATCACGTACCCGGTCCGCTCCCGGCGGCCCTCCGGGGTGGCCACGCGGCCGAGCGCCTCCGCCGCGTCGTCGGCGAGGACGGCGAGGGTCGATTCGGGATCCGCATAGGGGTAGTCGCTGACAATCCCGGACAGGTCGGAGATCAGTTCGCAGTGGTCGGCAGGCAGCGTGGGCGTCACTTCAGTCACATCCGTAACCGACGATTGCGCCGGTCGGACGGTTCCCCCTGGCGCACATGGCCGATGGTCCGGTCGGATCGCGGCAGACGGTGGTGTGCCCGGCATAGGCAAAAGCCGCGCTGGCCGGTGTCGCCGAGCACGCGAGGCCACCGGCTGGCGGATGGCCTGGTCAGGGGTGGGGACGAACTCCGTTGCCCGCTCGGTGGCGGAACGGCCCGGGTCGTCGACCCGGACCGTCTTGTTGTTTGAGGTCCCTGAGATCCCCTTACGGTCTCTTGAGGTCCCTTGAGACCTCTTCAGGTTCCCTCAGAACCCCTCGGGGACGGATCCGTCCTGGTCGATGACGTTGTCGCCGGGGCCGCCGTCGATGTCGTCCTGGCCCGGCCCGCCGAAGAGGTAGTCGTTGCCCGGTCCGCCCTTGATGGTGTCGTCGCCCTCTTCACCGTAGATCGAGTCGTCGTTGCCGGCGCCGTCGAGGTGGTCGTCGCCGGGGCCGCCGTAGATCTCGTTGGCCACGTCATCGCCGATGACGATGTCGTCGCCGTCCCCGGCCCACACCGCGAACGAGTCGGTGATGGTGTCGTTACCGGCGTTGCCGTTCGCGTTCGTGGCGTGGCTGATGGTGTCGTCGCCGTCGCCGCCCACCGCGACGGAGGCGCCGATGATGGTGTCGTCCCCGGCCCCGCCGTGGACGTTCACATCGCCGCCGGAGACCTTGGCGCTGTCATTGCCGCCGCCGAGTTCGACATTGCCCTGGTCGCCCGGGTGGTCCGGGTCGGGGGCGGGCACGGTGCAGGTCACATACGTCAGGTCGGTGGCTGTGGGGTGGGTGCAGTCGGTGCCGGCGGTGATCTCGACAATGTCGTCCACGCCGAAGGTCAGCGTGGTGTCGGTCTCGCTGACCCGCTTGATGGTGAGCTTGTTGGTCTGGCCGTCGGCCGCCGTGTAGGCCATCACTCCGTCGGTGACGGTCACGGTGGCCGGCGACGCGGCCGAGGACACCGGCGCCGACGACGCGGGCGAGGTGGCGGCCTGGGCGTTCCAGGCGAAGAGTCCGGTGCTGGCCGCGACGGCCAGTAAGGCGGTGACGCCGACCGGGCGGACGCGGCGGGAACGCGGGCCAAGAGTGGACACGAAAGACCTCCGTGGGGAGTGGATCTGATTTCCGATCACCCGTTTCGACGTGGAAGATCCGCGCGGGGTTGTGCCACTCCCATGCCCTCTTCACCGATCTTTTCGAATTCCCATTTCGCGTTCAGCGGTACGCCACCGGGAATTTCCCTCGCGTTGTCGGAATGTGCGTTCTTGGATCGGCTCTGGATCGGCGTCCGCCAGGAGCTCATCGTCCACGTCCCCGTCGGCACCGCCCGTCGGCGCACCGCTCAGGGCCCCTCCTTGACAACCGGTTCGTGGCTGCTCGTGCCAGCAGGCCAGCGCGATTCCATCTCCGCCACGTGGCTCAGCATCCCGCACCCGCCCAGCCTTTCCACGGTTTCGTTTTCGGTCGGGCCCGGGCGGGTGGGCAGGACTCGACTGCCGGGGCGGCGATCGCGCCGTTCCAGTCGCCGTCACGGTCTTCAGCGGTGCGGTAGATCCTGGGCAAGTGCTCGCCGGCCATCCGGCGGAAGTGCCGTTCGTCCTCAGCCATGTGCCGCACCAGCCCGAGCAGGGACATCGTGGACGGGGGTACGGAGCGTCGGGCCATCTGTTCGGCGTCCAGGCCCGCGCACTTCATCTCGATGGTGAGGCGGAAGTGGCGCGGACTGTCCAGCAGCGTGCCGCGTTCGTCGACTATCTCGACTTCGCTCTCGCGCGGGTCGTCATCCGAGGCGGCCCTTGGACTGGCTGGACCTGTCCAGCGGCATGCGCCTGCTGGTGACGAACGGAGCGGGAGTGACCGGAGCCCTCGTCCTGCAACTCGCGGTCGCGGCCGGAGTCCGTGTGACGGCGACGGCGTCCCCCCGTTCCTTTGACCGGCTGCGCCGCCTGGGCGCGGCAGATGTCATCGACTACCGCCGCCCCGCCTGGCCGCGCGAGGTCGGTCGCACCTTCGACGCGGCGCTCGCCGCAGCCCCCGGAACGGCCGCCACCGCCGGGGTCCTCGACGGACGATCTGCGGCAGCCGCTGCCCCTCGTCGCGGTCGATCTCCCGCACCCGCACCCGCACCCGTTCCGCCACGCAAGCTGCCTTCGATCTCCGTCAGTGGTGACCGGTATCGATGACACAGAAGCGGTTGCCCTCGGGATCGGCGAGCACGACGAAGTCGGCGTCGTCCGGATAAAGGTCCCAGTCGACGCGCTGGGCTCCCAGGGACACCAGCCGCTCGACTTCGGCGGCCTGGTCGGCCGCATCCCCGGCATACAAATCCAGATGAATCCGCGGATGCTCCTGGACCGGCGTCTCGCTGAGACCGAGCGCCAGCTGCACCCCGCCCCCTTCCGCCGGCACCAGCACGACCCAGTCGTTTTCCATCTCCTCGCGCGGGACGTATCCCAGGGCCTCCGTCCAGAACGCGGCCGCACGCGGCACATCCGAGACACCCAGTACAACGGAACCAACTCTCAGCATGCGCCGATTCTGGCCGACACCGGCGAACCGAGGACACCCGACTGCGCCTCCAACAACGAGACGGACGTTGCCTGACGCGGCACTAGCTCAGCGCCGCGTGAGTTGGCCTTCTCGTCCTCGATCGTCAGGGAAAGTGGTTGTGTAGAGGTGAGGCGGACCGACGCCGCCGTCCCTGACCCGCAGCGCCTCGGTGAGCCCTCCGAGCGGTTTCCGCGGCCCTGGATCGTCACCACCTGAGTGGCGGGCGAGCCCGCCGATCGTGCCCCCGCCACGCGCGCCGCGGAGGCGGCCGACACCTTGGCCGCCTTCCTGACGGCTCTGCATCGTCCCGCTCCCACCGGGGCGCCGGCCGGTTGTGACCGCGCGGGACCGCTGGCCGACCATGCCGAGGGGTTCGCCAAGCAGCTCGCCTCGGCCACCGAGCTGGGGCTGATCTCCGCCCCGGACCCCGTCCGCGCGGCCTGGGAAGACGCCGCCGCCGCGCCCGACTGGGCAGCCTGCGACCTCGCCGCCGCTTGGGTACTGCTGCCGGACGGCGCCGCCGACCGCTTCTACGGGGCCCACCAGCCGACCCCGGACGCCGCGACCCTGCGTCGCGCCCGCGGCTGGTCGGCGCTGCGCGCCCTCGCCTGCATCCTCGTCGGAGACGCCGGCGTTCGCGGGCCGCCCCGGCGGCAAGCCCACCTGGGGCCCACCCGCCCACGCAACGCCTCATCGCAACTTCCAGCCGCTGATAAACCGCCCAACGTTACAGATCTGTCCCGGCCCTGGCGCGGTGGGCTGCGGTGACGGCCAGGAGAGCCAGGGCGAGGACCTGAATGACCACGACCACGGTGATCAGCACGGGGATGGAGTAGCCGTACAGGCCGCCGGTCAGCGCACCACCCGCGAGGCTGGCGGCGCCGACGGCGCCGGCGAAGATGCCGTACGCGGTCGCCCGGCGCCCGGAGGGCACCAGGTCGGCCACCATGGCGCGCAGGGTGGATTCCTGGATGCCCATGGCCGCGCCCCACACCAGCGAACCGGCCGCGGCCGGCGCGACGGTGTTGGTGAAAGCCAGGACGGCGACCGTGGCGGTCAGGATCGGCAGGACGGCCAGGACCCGGGGGCCGTGCCGGTCGTACAGCCAGCCGGTCGCGAGCGCGGCGACGGCATCCACGGCCATGGCGCCGGCGTAGAGCACGGGCACCCAGGCGGTGGTCAGCAGGTGGCGTTGGACGAGGTGGTAGGAGAGCACGCCGAAGGTGGCGAACCCAGCAGTGGTGGCCGCGGTGAATGCCGCATACGTCCAAAACGCCGCCGGAAGGCGGCCCCCCGGTGCGGCCTGCGGCGTCTTCGGACCCGCCTCACGCTCGTACGCCTCGGGGTCGGGGACGCGGACCCGCAGCCAGACCAGCAGCCCCAGTGCCGCCACACCGGGCACGGCCAGGACGCCCAGAGCGGGGGCGTAGTCGTCGCCGGTGAGCGCGAGCACCCCGGCCACCACCAGCGGGCCCACCAGGGCGCCGATCTGGTCCATGGCCTCGTGGACGGCGAAACCCCTTCCACGGCCGGTGGCCGCGGTGGCATGCGAGAGCAGGGTGTCCTTGGCCGGAGAGCGCACCGCCTTGCCGACCCGCTCGGCGATCACCAGTACGCAGGCCGCCCACAGAACCCCGGCCACACCCAGAAGCGGCACCGAGACCACCGTCAGCGCATATCCGGCAATGGCCAGGCCCCAGAAGCGGCGGGTGCGATCCGCGAGCGGCCCGGAGACCAGCCGCAGCCCCAGCGCCGCCGCCTCACCCGCACCCGTGACCACACCGACGACCAGGGAGGAAGCCCCCAGTGAGGCGAGCAGGGGGCCGGTGACGGAGCGGGCGCCTTCGTAGACGAAGTCGGCCAGCAGGCTGACCGTGCCGAACCACACCACGAACCGCCACGGCCGCATCCCCACCGGTCTCTCCGCCTCTGCCCCGGCTCCGGTGACCGGCTTCATGCCCCCACCGCCTGCGCGAAGGCCGCGCCGGTGAACGCGGCACCGGGCCCGGCGCCCACGACGGCGATCACGTTGGCCGCGGCGAAGAGGCGCGCCCCGTCCTCGGCCAGGCGCAGCGCCTCGTAGGAGAACGCCGAGTGGGTGGTCAGCGCTCCGCACGAGCCGGTGCCGAGCAGCGGCTTCAGGGAATGGGAGGCGGCGCCGTAGGTGACCGCACCGGACACTCCGATGAAGATCGTCATCCGTAGCGCGGAGCGGTGCAGCCGTGTCATGTCGTCCTCCAGGAGATCAGGCGGCGGGTGGCCGCCGCCACCACCCACACGGCCGCGAGCGCGACGAACAGGGCGGCGGCCAGGCAAGCCAGGCCAGTGCGGGCATGCCCGGCCTGCACCAGGCGCTGGATGTCGACGGTGTAGGCGGAGAAGGTGGTGAAGCCGCCCAGCACGCCGGTGCCGAAGAAGGGCCGCACCAGCCGGTGCACGGCCCACACGTCGGTGATGATCACCATGAACACGCCGATCGCCGCGTACCCGACCACGTTGACCAGCAGCGTGGTCCGGGGGAAAGCACCGGCTGGAGCAGACCACGGCAGGGATGCCCCGTAGCGGGCAGCGGCCCCGAGCGCGCCGCCGATCGCTACCGCCGCGATCACGGGTGTCCGCCCTCGGGTCAGCCACGGGTGTCCGCCCTCGGGTCAGCTCGCGGCGCTGGGCAGGCAGCGACAGGTGGATGTCGGGATCCGTGGGCTCGATGGCCTGGTCGCGTGGGGTTCTCATCGCCGGTTGCGTCTCCTACTCGTGCGGCGCCCGGGCACGCGGGCGCGTCTGGCCACAAGTAGGGACTGTTGGCGGCACCGATGCCGCGGTTCGAGTACGGCGAGCCCCACCGCCGCGCGGCAGCCACACAGGCTGCCGCAGACCACCAGCCTACCGGCCCGCCGCCCGGGGCCCGGGGCCAGCGGATTCCTCGCCGAACCTGTGGGCTTGGGCGGCACGGATGCGGTGAGGGAGAGAGGGCCCGGCCGGATCGGCATGGGTTTCGGGGCCGGGCGGGTGCGCAATCAGCCGACCGGATCGGTCGGCTCCGGCGACGGGTCGGGCGAGGGCGGGGGGATCGCGGGCGGCTGCGCCGTCGGGGCCGGGATGACTTGCTGCTGAACCGCCGGTGCCGTGACCGCCGGCGGCTGGACTACGGACAGCGGAAGCGCTGGCGCCGGGATCGTCGGCGTCTGCTGCTCGGCCAGGACCAGGGCGCTGGATGGGACGGCGACGCGCAGTTCATGCAGGCCCAGGAGGGCGGTGTGCAGACGCTCGGCGCCCTCATAGGCGTCGTAGGCCAGGATGAGCCGGGCGCGCGTCTAGAGATTCTGCCAGGCGTAGCGTCTGCGGAGGTTCGTCATGTGGCGGGCGTCCGCCCGCAGGAAGGTCGACCCGGCCGAGAACCCGGCGGCCAGGAGGGCCAGGATCGCCGCAGGCACCCGCGCTCCGGCGGAGGCCAGACCCGCCGCGCCCGAGATGCCGGCGAGGACCGCCGCAGGGAAACCCAGGCTGAGATAGTTCGCGTGCCACAGCTTGGCGCGGCGCTGCGCCCGCCGCGCACCGATCTGGGCCTCGGCGATGAGTTTCTCGACGGGGGGCCCCGGGGCCGCGGTGGGGTTGGTGCGTCAGGGGTGGCTGGTGAGGTAGCCGCCCATGGAGGTGAAGTACTCCGTGGCGGGCATCTCGTGGCCGTCCTCGGTCCGTACGCGCGTGATGGTCAGGCCGTGATTGCGGCCGGTGCGGGCATCGGCTCCGGCGACGATCACCACGCCGTCGCCCTCGCGGTAGAAGATGCGGCCGGGAGTGCCGCCGTACCGGCCCTGGGACACGACCGCCGCCAGGATTTCGAGGCGCTTGCCCTTGTGGAAGGTGTAGGTGCTGGGGTACGGCTCGGACTGGGCGCGGACCAGGCGCTGAAGGTCCTCGGCCGGCCAGGCCCAGTCGATGCGGCTGTCTTCGATGGACCTCTTGTGGAAGAAGGTCGCCTGGGACCGGTCCTGCTTGGTGAACTCCGTCTGCCCGGAGGCGATGAGCTCGAGTGCGCCGATCGTGACCGGGGCGATGAGGTCGACGGTCTTGTGGAAGAGGTCGGTGGCCGTGTCAGCCGGTCCGACCGGAACCGACTGCTGCCGGACGATGTCACCGGCGTCGAGTTCGTCGTTCATCATGTGCGCGGTGACGCCGACTTCGGGCTCGCCGTTGATCAGGGCCCAGATGAGCGGGGAGAAGCCGGCGTACTTCGGCAGCAGCGAGTCGTGGACGTTCAACGTGCCGTGGCGCGGCAGGTCGAAGATGCGCGGAGGGATCCATGTCCGCCAGTTGTTCGCCACGATGATGTCCGGGTCGGCCTCCTTGAGGCGCCCGAACAACTCGTCGTCGTCCGGGCGGTTGCGGATCAGCACCGGGACGTCGTGCTCTTCGGCGAGGTCGGCGACGGAGTCGCTCCAGATCTTCTCGTACACCTGGTCGCTCTTGGGATGCGTCACGACGAGTACCACGTCGTGTTCGGAGTCCAGGAGGGCTTGCAGGGTGCGGTGCCCCCAGGTCTGGTAACCGAACATGACGACCCGCATGGGGTTCCTCCTCAAGGCAGGGGATGGCCGGGAGCAAAGTAAAGCAAGGCTTACCTTAGTGCGCAACGGCCCTGACTGGTGGTCCAGTTGATGAGCGTGGGCATCCTGTGGCTTGTTCCGTCCTATCGACAGTCGGACGGGTTTAGCTTAGGCTCACCTAAGTTGTTGGCGTGTCGCTTCGTCGGCGTGCCCACCTTTCGCACCTTCCCCACGCCTGACAGGCGATTGCGCCGCACGATGGGAGTGACATGTCACAGGTTCTTCCTGGTGACGCACCACCGGTCCACGACCTCATTGGCATCGGCTTCGGACCGTCCAATGTGGCGATGGCGATCGCACTCAGCGAGCACAACGCACGCGTCGGCAAGCAGGAGGCGATCACCGCTCGCTTCTTCGAACAGCAGCCGAGCTTCGGGTGGCACCGGGGCATGCTGATCGACGACGCGACCATGCAGGTGTCCTTCCTGAAGGACCTGGTGACGCTGCGCAACCCGGCCAGTGAGTTCAGCTTCCTCTGCTATCTGAAGAGCGAGGGGCGGCTGATCGACTTCATCAACCACAAGAACCTCTTCCCGCTGCGGGTGGAGTTCCACCGCTACTTCGAGTGGGCCGCGGACAAGGTCGAGGACATGGTCTCCTACGGCCACGAGGTCGTCGGCGTCGCGCCTGTCCTCCGTGACGGAGTCGTGGAGTACCTGGACGTGACGGTCCGGTCGGGGGAGGGTCTCGAGGTCCACCGGGCCCGCAACCTCGTCATCGGTACCGGTCTGCGTCCCCTCATGCCGGCGGACGTGGAGCGCGGTGACCGCGTCTGGCACAACTCCGAACTGCTGGCGAAGGTCGACGCATTGGAGGAGGCATTAGAGGGCACCTCGCCCTCTCGGTTCATCGTTGTGGGCGCCGGGCAGAGCGCCGCCGAGAATGTCGCCTATCTGCACCGCCGCTTCCCCCGCGCAGAGGTCTGCGCGGTCTTCTCCCGCTACGGCTACAGCCCCGCCGACGACAGCGGTTTCGCCAACCGGATCTTCGACCCCGCGGCGGTCGACGAGTACTTCGCCGCGCCCGGCGACGTCAAGCGCAAGCTGATGGACTACCACGGCAACACCAACTACTCCGTGGTGGATATAGACCTGATCGATGATCTGTACCGGCAGATGTACCAGGAGAAGGTCCTCGGCACCGAGCGGCTGCGCTTCCTCAACGTGTCCCGGCTCGATGACGTCAAGGAGACGCCGGCCAAGGTCCGTGCCACCGTGAAGTCCCTCGTCACCGGCGAGGAGACCCTCCTGGACGCGGACGTCGTGGTGTTCGCCACCGGCTACAGCCCCGCCGACCCCCTCGGCATCCTCGGCGAAGTCGCCGACCGCTGCCTGCGCGACGACGAGGGCCGTGTCCGCGTCGAGCGTGACTACCGCGTCGCGACGGACCCCGGCCTGCGCTGCGGTATCTACCTGCAGGGCGGTACGGAGCATACGCACGGCATCACGTCGTCCCTGCTGTCCAACACCGCGATCAGGGTCGGCGAGATCCTGGACTCGCTCCTCGACCGGGGCGTCATGTCCGCTTCCGGTGAGGGCCGGCCGGTCGCCGACGGAATCAGCAGCACCGCCCGCTAGTTGGCGTGTTCAAAGGGATGACGTACTCGGACATGCCCACGGTCGTAGTTGAGCGCCCCGTACCCAGGGGCACGGAGGCCCGTCGGCGGCGGGTTGTGGGGTTGGGCACGCTCGTGGTGGTCCTCGTGGCCGCGGCGGCGGTGTCGTTGGGCGTCGGTGCGCGCGCGCTGAACCCCGCCGAGGTGTGGCACGGGTTGTTCGCGGCGCCCGACTCCGACCAGCGGCTCACCGAGATCAGGCTCATCGTGCGGACCGTGCGGGTACCCCGGACGGTGCTTGCGATCGTGGCGGGTATCGCCCTGGGGGTCGGCGGGGCGTTGATCCAGGGGTACACACGGAACCCGATCGCCGACACGGGCTTGCTGGGGGTGAACGCCGGCGCCTCGTTCGCCGTGGTGTCGGTGATCGCCCTGTTCGGATTCGCCGGCCCATTCCAGTATGTGTGGTTCGCCTTCCTGGGGGCGGCGGTCGCCGGTGTCGTCGTTTTCGGGCTGGCGAGCATCGGCCGGGGGGCCGGCAATCCGTTGACGCTCGCACTGGCCGGGCAAGGGATCGCGGTCTTCCTCGCGGCGATGACCACGGCGGTCGCGCTGTCGGACCAGGCGTCGCTGAACGCGCTGCGGTTCTGGAACGCGGGCTCCGTGGCCGGTGTCGGGTTCGACGTCATCTGGCCGGTGGCCGCCTTCATCGCCGTCGGCCTGGTGCTGGCACTGACCACGCTGCCCGCCATCAACCTGCTCAACCTGGGTGATGACGTGGCGCGGGGGCTGGGGGTGAACATCGCGCTGAGCCGGACCGTCGGCATCGTCGCCATCACCCTGCTCGCGGGCGCGGCGACGGCGGCGTGCGGCCCCATCGCGTTCCTCGGGCTCATGGTGGCCCATGTGGCCCGGTATCTGACCGGGCCGGACTATCGCTGGCTGGTGCCGTACGCCGGTCTGCTCGGAGCCGTCGTCCTCCTGGTCTGTGACATCGTGGGGCGCTTGGTGGCCCGGCCGGGCGAGTTGGACGCGGGTGTCGTCGTGGCTCTCCTCGGCGCCCCGTTCTTCGCGGTGCTGGTGTGGCGCGGAAAGTTCAAGAACGCATGAACGCAACGGACGTGAAGCGATCGGTGGCGCCGGGCGTGCGGCTCGGCCAGGTGTCGTTCGTGTGGCGGCCCTGGATCCTGGGCGTCACGCTGCTGCTGGTGGCGGCGGCCTTCCTGCTGTTCTGCCTGTCCATCGGCGTCGGGGACTTCCCCATCGGCCTGCCCCAGGTGATCGCCACGGTCCTCGGCGGGGGTGAGCGGGTCGACCAGTTCGTGATCATGGACCTGCGGATGCCGCGTGCCCTGGCCGGGCTCATCGTGGGGATCGCGCTGGGGGTGTCCGGGGCGATCACGCAGTCCATCGCGCGCAATCCGTTGGCCAGCCCGGACATTCTGGGAATCACCGGGGGCGCCAGCGCGGTCTCGGTGTTCCTGGTGACGGTGTCGGGCGGGACCGCCGCGGCGATCGTCAGCGCCGTGGGGCTGTCCGCGGCGGCGCTCGCGGGCGGTCTCGGCACGGGCCTGTTGGTGTACTTCCTGGCCTGGCGGCGCGGGATCGACGGCTTCCGGCTCATCCTCATCGGCATCTCGGTGAGCGCCGTGATGGAGGCCATCACGACATGGCTGCTGGTCACGGCCGACATCAGGGATGTGGCCCGGGCCCAGGCGTGGTTGGTCGGGTCGCTGGACAACCGGTCGTGGGGCGAGGTCCGGGTGGCGCTGTGGTGCACGCTCGTCCTCCTGGTCGTCGTGTCATGTGTCGCGTTCCAGTTCAAACCGATGCACTTCGGCGACGAGGTCGCCGCGGGCCTGGGCGTCCGGTACTCGATGGTGCGGGCCGTTCTGCTGCTGTGCGCGGTACTGCTGGCCGCCGTGGCGGTGAGCGCGGCGGGTCCGGTCCCGTTCGTCGCGCTGGTGGCGCCGCAGGTGGCGATGCGTCTCGCGAGGTGCCCGACGCCACCGATGGTGGCCTCCGGCATGGTGGGAGCGCTGCTGCTGAACGGCGCGGACCTGGCCGCGCGCACGGCACTGCCGATCACTCTCCCGGTCGGCGTGGTCACCGCCGCGATCGGCGGCCCCTTCCTCGTCTATCTGCTGGTGCGGGAGAACCTCAGGTAGCTGGTACGAAGTCAGCGAAACCTCAATGAAGGGGGCCTTGTGGCCGCGCGGTACATCACCGAGATGGAGCCCGGGGTCGATGACGTCCCACGGCTGGCAGCCAGGGGCGTCACGGTCGGGTACGGCGGCCGGACGGTCATCGACGATCTCGACGTGGGGATCCCGCCGGAGGTGATCACTACGGTCATCGGCCCCAACGGGTGCGGGAAGTCGACCCTGCTGCGGACCCTGTCGCGGCTGCTCAAGCCGGCCAAGGGGGCGGTCGTGCTGGACGGCGAGGACATCGTCAAGCTCAAGACCAAGGAGGTGGCGAAGAAGCTCGGCCTGCTGCCGCAGGCGCCGGTCGCGCCGGACGGGCTGACGGTCTCCGACCTGGTCGCCAGGGGGCGCCATCCGCACCAGAGCTGGCTGCGGCAGTGGTCATCCGACGACGCCGCCGTCGTGGAGCGCGCGCTGGCCATGACCGGGGTGTCCGATCTCGCCGACCGTCCGGTCGACACGCTGTCCGGCGGACAGCGTCAGCGCGTCTGGATCTCGATGGCCCTGGCCCAGGGCACCGACCTGCTGCTGCTGGACGAGCCGACCACCTACCTGGACCTGGCCCATGCGATCGACGTGCTCGACCTGGTGGACGACCTGCACGAGTCGGGCCGCACCGTGGTCATGGTGCTGCACGACCTCAACCTGGCCGCGCGCTACAGCGACAACCTCATCGTGATGCGGGAGGGGGCGATCCTGGCGCAGGGACACCCGCGTGACGTGATCACCGCCGAGTTGCTGCACGAGGCGTTCGGGCTGCGGGCCGAGGTGATCGACGACCCGGTGGGCGACCGGCCGCTCATCGTGCCGATCGGCCGTACCCACGTCCGGATCGGCTAGGTTCCCCTCAACGCGGGGGAGTTAGGCTAGGCTAACCAAACCCGAACCAGGTAAGGTTTGCCTGCCCTTATATGGGACTTGCAGTGGACGGCTCGGGAGTAAGGGATTTCGGATGTTCCTCCAGCGGGTGACGCTTATGAAGCCCTGGCGGCGATTGGCGGCGGTGTTATCCGCCGGGGCCCTCGGTGTCGGCCTCCTCACGGGATGCGGTTCCGACTCGGCGGACAAGGCGGGTGACAACTCCCCGGCCGCTGCCGCCGGTGCGTTCCCGGTCACGGTGGAGCATGCGTTCGGATCCACGAAGATCACCAAGGCTCCCCAGCGGGTCGTCTCCGTCGGCTACACGGACGACCAGGCCATTCTGGCGCTCGGCGTCAAGCCGGTCGGCATGGTCGACCAGTACCCGAACCCGGCGGGCAAGAGCCCCGACATCAACACCCAGTGGCCCTGGGTGAAGGACAAGTGGGGGGACAGCCGCCCGGAGGTCGTCATGGCCAACGGGGACTCCGGCCCGAACTACGAGAAGATCGCCGCCCTGCGGCCGGACCTGATCATCGCGGTCTACTCCGAGATCGACCAGGCCGCTTACGACAAGCTCTCCAAGATCGCCCCCACGGTGGGCCGCACCAAGGCGGAGAAGAAGCCGTTCAGCGCGCCGTGGCAGGACAACGCGGTCCACATCGCCAAGGCGCTCGGCAAGGAGGACGAGGGCGCCGAGCTGGTGCAGGGCATCCAGGACAAGCTCGACGCGGCCAGGAAGGCGCACCCGAAGTTCGCGGACCAGACCGCCGTCGCACTGTCCTGGTACAAGGATTCGGTCGCGCCGTTCACCACCACCGATGTGCGCGGACGGCTGGTGACGGGCATCGGCTTCAAGGGCGTGGAGGAGATCGACAAGATCGCGGGCGACAAGTTCTACACCGTGCTTTCCCCCGAGCGCATCGACTTGGTCGACGTCGACCGCGTCTTCGTCATCAACGACGAGGCGGACCAGAAGGCGCTGAAGCGGTTCAAGCTGTTCGCCAACCTCTCCGCGGTCAAGCAGGGGAAGGTGTCGTACCTGCTGGACAGTGAGGGCCCGGCGATCGGCGCGGCCATGTCCCAGAGCACCTTGCTGTCCCTGCCGTACGCGATCGACGAGCTCGTCACGTCGGTCGGCCAGGTGTGAGCACCACCGACACGCACGTCGCCCCGGCGACTCTGCGCACGGCGACCGGACGCGAGGCCACCCGATGGGTCGCGGCGCACTGCCGTGAGGTGCCGTGGCTGACGGCCGCCACCGTGCTCAGCACGGTGGCCGGGGCGGCCCTCCAGGTGCTCCCGGTGCTCCTGCTCGGCCAGGTGGTCGACGGGGTGGTCGAGGGCGAACCGCGCTCGATCCTGGTCAGGGTCGGGGTGGTGATGGGGGCCGCCGCACTGCTCGGCGCGGCGGCCACCGCGCTGTCGACCTATCTGATCGGGCGGCTGGGCGCGGATCTGCTCGCGCGGCTGCGGGAAGGCGCCGTCCGTGCGGTGCTGGGGATGCCCAGCGCACGGATCGAGCAGGTCGGCCGCGGAGACGTGCTGTCCAGGGTCGGTGACGATGTGGCCGTGCTGTCCAAGGGCATCCGGAGGGCCGTCCCCACGGTGTTCTCGGCGGGAGTGCTGGTCGTCATCGCCACGGTCGGCATGTTCGGACTGGACTGGCGGCTCGGCCTGGCGGGCGCCGGCGCGCTGCCCGCCTACGCGCTGGCCCTGCGCTGGTATCTCCCCCGGTCCGCCCCGCTCTACCAGAAGCAGCGGGCGGCCCAGGCCGACCGTGCGCAGGCGTTGATCAGTGGCCTGAACGGAATCGACACGGTCCGGGCGTACCGCCTTGAGGGTGCCTTCCGTGAGAAGGTCACCAGCGAGTCGCGGCAGGTGCGCGATCTCGGTATCGAGGTGTTCCGGTTCTTCGGCCGTTTCGTCGGCAGGGAGAACCGCGCCGAGTTCATCGGGCTGGTCCTGATCATCGTGGTGGGGTACGCCTTGCTGGAGGCCGATGCCGCCAGCCTGGGCGAGGTGTCGGCGGCCCCGCTGATGTTCCACCGGTTGTTCACCCCGCTGGGTTCCATCATGTTCACCTTCGACGAGGCGCAGAAGTCGGGCGCGAGCCTGACCCGGCTGGCCGGCGTGGTGGAGGAGGCCGCGGAGGGCCGTCTGGTGGGCGACGCGGCCATCGCGCCGGCGGACGCCGGGCCGTACCCGGTGACGGTGGAGGGGCTGACATATCGCTATCCCGGCACCGACGAACCGGTCCTGAGGGATGTCAACCTGACGATTCCGGCGGGCGGTTCGCTCGCGCTGGTGGGGGCGACGGGCGCGGGCAAGACGACCCTGGCCGCGCTGATCGCGGGCATCGGAACCCCGCAGGCCGGGTCGGTGCGCATCGGGTCGACCGACCTCGCCGGTCTGGACGAGGCCGGGGCGCGGGCCTTGGTGAGCATCCTGACGCAGGAGACGCATGTGTTCTCCGGTCCGCTCGCCGACGACCTGCGGTTGGCCGCGCCGGAGGCGACCGACGCCGAGCTGATGGACGCGTTGGCCACGGTCGGCGCCGATGGATGGGTCGACGCGCTGCCCGATGGGCTGAACACCATGGTCGGCGAGGGCGGCGAGCGCCTGGACGTCACCAAGGTCGCCCAGATCGCCCTGGCCCGGCTGGTGCTGGGCCGGTCGCCGGTGGTGGTGCTCGACGAGTCGACCGCGGAGGCGGGCAGCGAGGGCGCCGCCGAGCTGGAGCGGGCCGTGCTGGCTGCGTGCTCCGGCCGGACCACGTTGTTCGTGGCGCACCGGCTGACCCAGGCG
Source organism: Streptomyces yongxingensis (assembly GCF_055597465.1). NCBI lineage: Bacteria > Bacillati > Actinomycetota > Actinomycetes > Kitasatosporales > Streptomycetaceae > Streptomyces > Streptomyces yongxingensis. Next base: position 501,462 of record NZ_CM145717.1, on the reverse strand, counting down.
ATGGCGGCGGATCGGATCGCCGTGCTGGACGCGGGACGCGTGGTGGAGCAAGGAGCACACGAGGAGTTGGTGGCTCTGGGCGGCCGGTACGCGCGACTGTGGCGGGCTTGGCGAGAGGGCAGTCGGTAACCCTGGTTAGGTAAACCTAATTTAGGTTAGGCTCACTTTCATGACATGAAGGGACCCTGAGTCTTCGATGATGGAACCGAGCGCTCGTCTGGTACCTCTCTCGCCCACGCGCCTGGCCGACGTGCGCCGGCGAACCGGTGACTTCTCCGACAGGACCATCGCCGAAGCGTGCGCCATCGGGCTGTCGTACTGGGCGACGGGTCGGAGCCCCGACGGCATCGACCTCATCCCCGGCACTCCGTTCGCCGATGTCCTCGGGTGGGCCGACAACGGCGGGAAGGCGCCCGTCGGTTGGGAGGTCGGCGCGGACGGCCGGAGCATCGCCGTCCCCGAAGGCGTCGTGGTGGCCGACGCGCGACTCGCGCTGGACGACCTGGCCGATTTCCCGGACCGGCCCATCGGCACGATCGGCCCGTCCAGCGTGGCGGCGAGGCTCGAGGCCCTGGCCGAGTGGAACGACACCAAGGCCGACCGGGTGCGCCCGACCATCGTGGAGATGTTCCGCGAGCAGGCGCGGACCAGGCCGGACGCCGTCGCCATCGTCGACGAGCACCGATCGCTGACCTACCGTGAGGCAGCCGAGCGCTCCAGTCAGCTGGCCCACCATCTGATCGCCCGCAGGCTGGGCCCGGAACAGGTCGTCGGCATCTCACTGGGCCGCTCCGCCGAGATGGTGATCGGGCTGCTCGGCGTGGTCCAGGCGGGATGCGCGTTCGTGCCGCTCGATCCGCAGTGGCCCGCCGCGCGCCGAGCCGTCGTCATCGACGACGCCCAGGTCGTGGTGCAGCTCAACGACTCGGGCGAGCACGACCCGGGTGAACCGGAAGCCGTGGCCGTCGACCTCGGCGACTGGCGGTTCGGTTCCCACCCAGCTCAGGGCACCGGGGTCACCGTTCCCGGCGACGCCCTGGCGTATGTGATCTTCACGTCCGGTTCGACCGGGCGGCCCAAGGGCGCGATGATCCGGCACGAAGCGATCAGCGAGCGCCTGCTGTGGCAGGGAACCGAGATCCTCGGCTTCGGCCACGACGACGCCTCGCTGTTCAAGGCGCCGTTGTCCTTCGACATCTCCATCAACGAGATCTTCCTGCCGCTGGTGTACGGCGGCAGGCTGGTGGTCCTGCGGCCCGGCGGCGAACACGACCCGCACCACCTGCTGAGCGTGATCGCCGAACAGCGCGTCACCTTCACGTACCTGGTGTCGTCCATGCTGGACGTGCTGCTGGAGATCGTGGGCGACTCCGGCCGGCTGGACAGCCTGCGGCATGTGTGGTGCGGCGGCGAGGTGCTGACCCCGGACCTGTACGAGCGGTTCCGCACCCGGCTCGGCATCCCGCTGTACCACGGCTACGGCCCGGCCGAGACCACGATCGGTGTCTCGCACGTCATCTACCGTGGCGCGGCGGAACGCCTGTCGACATCGATCGGCAGGGCCAACCCCAACACCCAGTTGTACGTGCTGGACGACGAACTGCGCCCGGTCCCGGTCGGGGTCGGCGGCGAACTGTACGCGGGAGGGTTGCTCCTGGGGCGCGGGTACATAGGCGCGCCCGGCCTGACGGCGTCCCGGTTCGTGGCGAACCCCTTCGCGGGGGACGGGTCCCGGCTGTACCGGACCGGTGACCTGGCCCGGTTCGCCCCGGACGGGTCGCTGGACTTCCTCGGCCGGGCCGACAACCAGATCAAGATCCGCGGTATGCGGCTGGAGATCGAGGATGTCGAGGTCGGTCTTGCGGAGCACCTCGAGGTACGGCACGCCTGCGTCGTCGCGAAGAAGAACGCGGCAGGCGGCACCTACCTGGTGGGGTACGTGATCCCGGTCGCCGGGAGCGAGGACCTGCGCGCGGACGAGGTCAAGGCGTGGGCCGCCGAGCACATGGTGGAATACATGGTGCCCGCCCACATCGTCGTGATGAAGGAGTTCCCGCTCACCGCGAACGGCAAGCTCGACCGCCGCGCGCTGCCGGAACCCGCGATCGGGACGGACTCGCTCATCCCGCCCGCCACCGAGAACGAGCGCGTGGTGTGCGCGGCGGTCGCGAAGGTGCTGCGGCTGGACGAGGTCGGTGCCGACCAGGACTTCTTCCAACTCGGTGGAGACAGCCTGCTGGCGATCTCGCTGCTGGGCGCGCTGCGCGACGCGGGTCTCCACCTCACGGCACGGCAGGTCTTCACCAACAGCACCGTGGGGGCGCTGGCGGCGGTGGCGAGCCGCGAAGACGTCTCCACCGCGGACGACGGCGATGTCGCGACCGGTTCCGTAGGGGGATCACCCATCGTGCGGTGGCTCGGTGAGACCACGGACGCGATTTCCGGCTTCGTGCAGTCGGTGGTGCTGAACACCCCGGCGGACCTGACCGCCGACGCCCTCGACCAGATCCTCACCGCTGTGGTGCGCCGGCACGACATGCTGCGCGCCACGCTGGTGCGCGGCGACCGCTGGAGTTTCCACGTCCCGGAGGCGGACCAGGCCGTCGTGGGGTGGCAGGAGAGCGACCGGCCGCTCGACGAGTGCGTGGCGCTCGCCACCGAAGGGCTGGACCCCGACAGCGGTGTGATGCTGCGTGCCGTCTGGCGACGCCGGGCACGGCAACTGGCCGTGGTCGTCCATCATGTGGTGATCGACGGCGTGTCGTGGCGTGTCCTGATGGACGACCTGGCCACGGCGTGGCGGCAGTTCGCCTCGGGCGCGCCGATCGAGCTGCCCCCGGTGGGCACGTCGTTCCGGCGCTGGACGCAGCTGCTGGAGCGCGCGACGTTCGACGCGGACCGCGCCTACTTCCAGCGCCCCCTGCCAGGAGCGGACGGGCCGGTGGGCAGGCGCGCGCTGTCCGAAGCCGACACCGTCGCGCGGGAGCGGGTGCGGACCGTCTCGGTCGGCCCCGAGGTCACGGCCGCGCTGCTGGGCGAGATTCCCGCGAAGTTCCACGCGGGCGTGGGCGACGTGCTGCTGACCGCGCTCGCCGTCACCCTCGCCCGATGGCGCCGTGATCTCGGGCAGGATCAGACGTTCGCGCACATCGAACTCGAGGGCCACGGCCGCGAAGGACGGTTCGTGGCCGACACGGCCGGCTTCGAGCCGGAGCTGTCGCGGACCGTGGGCTGGTTCACCACCCTGTTCCCGGTGATCGTGGACCCAGGCGCGGCGGCCGACCTCACCACACCCGAGTACCTGGCCGCCGCGCTCAAGGCGGTCAAGGAAGACCTCGCCCGGGTGCCGGGCAACGGCGTTTCCTACGGTGCCCTGCGGTACCTGACCGGCATCGAGTTCGACACCCCCGCACCACAGGTGTTGTTCAACTACGTGGGCCGCTTCGACGCGAGCGCGTCCGGGGACTGGCAGCTCGCGGGCGCCACGGGGCAGCTGGGCGAGAAACGCGACCCGAGGATGCGCCTGCCGCGTGCCCTGGAGTTCAACGCGATCGCCGAACCCGCCCAGGCCGGCGCGTACGAGCTGGTCACCACCATCTCCTGGCCCGACGGGATGTTCACCGACGAGGACATCGCGACCATCGGCGGGTACTTCCGGGGAGCCTTGGCCGGGCTGGCCGCGCTCGGCCAGGGTGGCCACTCTCCCAGTGACTTCGGCCTGGTGCCGCTCACGCAGGCCGATGTCGACGTCCTGGACGGGCCGGCGCTGCACGACATCCTGCCGCTGACCCCGTTGCAGGAGGGCCTGTACTTCCACTCGGTCTTCGACGACGACTCGGCGGGCGCCTACGTCGAGCAGCAACTGCTGACGCTGGCCGGCGAGGTGGACGCCGACCGGCTCGCGACGGCGGCCACCCGGCTGCTCACGCTGTACCCGAACCTGGCCGCCCGGTTCGTGGCCCTCGCCGACGGCCGCGTGGTCTCCGTGCTGGAGAGCGGGGTGGAGGCGCCCTTCACCACGCTGGACCGGCCCGGCATCACCGACGCCGAGATCCGCGACCTGGCAGAGCGGGACCGCCGCGCCGGGTTCGACCTGGCCACCGGTCCGCTGATGCGGTACACGCTCATCCGCGCGGGCTCCGGCCGGAACGTCCTGGTGCAGACCGTGCACCACATCGTCGCCGACGGCTGGTCGGTGCCACCGATGCTCCGTGCGCTGCTGGCCGAGTACCACGCGCCGGGAACCCTGTACCCACTCGCCGGCTTCGCCGACTATGTGCGCCGGCTCGCGAGACGCGACGACGACGAGAGCGACCGGGTATGGCGCTGTCAGCTCGCCGATCTGCCCGGTCCCTCGCTGGTCGCCGAGGGGCACACTCCGTCCGACCGGTTCGCCGACACCGCCGTGGAACCGGAGGACGACATCGACACGGCCGTCCGGTCGGCCGGCGTGCCGCTGAGCGTGGCCGTGCACAGCGCCTGGGCGGTGACGCTGGGCGGCATCCTGCACGGCAGGGACGTCGTGTTCGGCTCCACGGTGTCCGGGCGTGACGCGGAGGTGCCCGGTATCGAGGACATGGTGGGCCTGTTCATCAACACCATCCCCGTGCGCGCCCGGTGGGCCGCCACCACCACGGCGCGCGACCTGCTCGCCTCGGTGCGGGAACACCAGAGCGCGGTGCTGCCGCACCAGCATGTCTCGCTGGCGAGGATCGGCCGCCAGGCCGGGGCGGGCACGCTGTTCGACACCCTGGTGGTGTTCGACGTGGCGACCGATGTGGACGCTTTGCGGCGGCCCGGCGACACGCTCGTCATCACCGACATCGTCAACGAGGGCGCCCCGCACTACCCGTTGACGCTGGTGGTCGAGCGCGCGCTCGACGGGCGCCCACGCTTCAACCTGATCTACGACGGCGCACTGCTGCGGGAGGCGACCGCCCGGGCGATCCTGCACACGTTCACCCAGGCCCTCACCGGCCTGCTCACCCGGCCGGACGCCCCGGTCGACGCCCTGGCGGCGGAGGATGCCCGGCGTCCCGCGCCGCCGATCACCCCGACCACACTGGGCGCGCTGTTCGACGCCGCCGCCCGCCGCGACCCGGCCGCCACCGCCGTCACCCAGTGCCATCTCGACGGCGGCACCCGCTCACTGAGCTACGGCGAACTGGCGGACGCGAAGGACGAGCTGGCCTCGGCCCTGCGCGCGGCCGGGACCGGTCCGGGCCAACGGGTCGCCGTGGCCGTCCCGCGCTCCGTCGAGCAGGTCGTCGCCCTGGTCGCGATCGTCGGCGCGGGCGGCGCGTACGTACCGCTGGACCTGGCGTACCCGGACGAACGGCTGGAGTACATCCTCGCCGACGCCGCTCCGCAGGTCGTTCTCGTGCACCGCGAGCAGCGGGACCGCTTCACCCGGCTGCTGGCCCGGGCCGGCGTACCGGCCCGCGTGCTCGTACAGGGGGACGAGCTGCCGCGGGCCACCACCGAGCCCGGTCCGGAGGCAAACTGGCACGACCCCGCGTACGTGATCTACACCTCCGGATCGACCGGCCGGCCCAAGGGTGTCGTCGTCCCGCACTCCAGCGTGGTGTCGCTGCTCGCGAACACCCGGCCCGCCATGGCCTTCGGCCCGCACGACGTATGGGTCCAGTTCCACTCCTTCTCCTTCGACTTCGCGGTCTGGGAGCTGTGGGGCGCGCTGGCGCACGGTGGTGAGCTGCTGGTGCCGGAGTACGGGCTGACCCGCTCCCCGGTCGACTTCCACCGGCTGGTGCGCGAGCGCGGAGTGACCGTGCTCAACCAGACCCCGTCGGCGTTCTACCAGTTCATCGAGGCCGACCGGCATGCCGATGTGCCCTTGCCCGCACTGCGCCGGATCATCTTCGGCGGCGAGGCGCTGGACCTCGGGCGGCTGCGCGGCTGGGTCGAGCGGCACGGCACCGGATCGCCCGAGCTGGTCAACATGTACGGCATCACCGAGACCACCGTCCATGTCACCCACCGGGTGCTGACCGACGAGGACTTCCCGGTCGGCGACCACGTCAGCCCGATCGGCGGCCCGATACCCGGCCTGGTCACCTATCTGCTCGACGACCGGCTCCGGCCGGTGCCGCCGGGCCGGGTGGGCTCCATCTATGTCGCGGGCGATCAGGTGTCACTCGGCTACCTGGGCAGGCCCGGGCTCACCGCAGGCCGGTTCGTGGCGAACCCGTTCACGGGCGACGGCTCCCGCATGTACCACACGGGCGACCTCGCCCTCCGCACCCTCGACGGTGACCTGGAGTTCACCGGCCGCGCCGACGATCAGGTCCAACTCAAGGGGTTCCGGATCGAGTTGGGTGAGGTGGAGGCCGCGATCAGGGAACTGGACGGTGTGGTCGATGTGGCCGTCACCGTGGCGGACGGCGGCGACCACCTGGTCGCGCACGTCGTGGGCCGGGTGCCCGGCGACCTCACCGCCCTGCTGTCCGCGAAGCTGCCCGTGCACATGGTGCCGGGCCGGGTGCTGCCGGTCGACGCCCTGCCGCTGACGGTCAACGGCAAGCTGGACCGCGCAGCCCTGATCGAGCGCGCCGCCCAGGACGACACCTCCGACCCGCTCGGTGATTCCGCGCTCGCCGCACTGGTCGGCGTCTTCGCCGAGGCGCTGCCCGGCTCCGCCGTGGACGCCGACACCGACTTCTTCAGGGCCGGGGGCGACAGCATCGTCGCCATCACCGTGATCAACCGGGCCAGGGCGCTCGGCCTGCCGATCGCGCCACGGGACGTGTTCCTGTTCAGGACACCGCGCGCGCTCGCCGAGCACCTGGGAACGCGTACACCGCAGGCCGCCCCGGCGCCCGCGCCCGTCCGCCGCGAGGACGGCCCGCTGACGCCGACGCCGATCATCCTGCGCCAGCGGGAACTGGGCGGATCGCTCACCCGGTTCGCCCAGGCCCGAACGGTGGTGGCCCCCGAGGGCGCCGGGTTCGCCGACGTCGAGCGCGCCGCGAACGCCGTCGTGGCCGCGCACCCGGCCCTCCGGCTGCGGCTGCGCGTCGAGCACGGGGTATGGGCCCTGCGCACCGAGCCCGCCCGCGAGGTCACCGTCGTGGCGAGGGACACCACCGACGCGACGGCCGTGGCGGACGAGGCCGCCGGACGGCTCGATCCCGAGTCAGGGAACGTGGCCGCGTTCGCGTGGCTGGAGCCGAGCCGGACCCTCGTGGTCACCGTGCATCACCTCGCCGTCGACTCGGTGTCCTGGCTGGTGCTGCTGGACGACCTGACCACCGCCCTGCGCGGCGATCCCCTGGCGCCGCCGACCACGTCGTACGCCGAGTACGCCGAAGCACTGGCGTCCCGGTCCGCCCACGCGATCGACGGCCTCGGGCACTGGGTGAGCACGCTCGAGGCGCCCGAACCGCTGTCGGCAGTCGGGGAGTTGCGTGAGTGCACGGTCGTGCTCGCGCCGTCGCTGAGCGACCGCGTGACGCGCAGCGCGCCGGCCGCGCTCGGCGTCGGCCTCACCGAGCTGCTGTGCGGCGCGCTGCGCACCGCGCTGACCCGCGTCCAGCCGTCGCCCACCGACCTCGCGATCGACCTGGAGCGGCACGGCCGGGTCCCGGCGCTGGAACACCACGACTACACCCGCACGGTGGGCTGGTTCACCTCCATCGCGCCCGTACGGCTCAGCGCGCACACCGACCCGGTGGCGGCGGCGCACGAGGTCGCCGAGCGCCAGCCGGACGAGCGCGGACACCTCGCGTACGGGCAGCTCAGATACCTCAACCCGCAGACGGCCCCGCTGCTCACCCGCCGTCCCCAGGTGCTGTTCAACTACCTCGGCCGGGGCGGCGAGTCCCAGGCGCCGCGCCTCACCGGCGGCGATCAGGGCAGCCCGTACGCCGTCGAGGTCAACGCGTGGACCGACGCGGCCACCGGAAGCCTGCACGCGGCCTTCACCCTCGCCGAGGGCGTCCCGGACGAGATCACCGAGCACTGGCGCAGCGCACTGGAACGCGTCGCGGACGCCTCCGCGACGGCCGAGCGCACGGCGCCGGTCACCCCGCTCCAGCGGGGCCTGTTCTTCCAGGCGCAGATGGCGGGCTCGGCCGGACACTACGTCGCGCAGAGCTGGTTCACCTTCGACCGGCGCCTGGACACCGACGCGCTGGCCGAGGCGATGGCGTACGTGATCGCGCGGTACCCGGTCGTGGCCGCCGGTTTCGCCACCGACGACGACGGCAACCCGGTCCAGGTCCTGAGGGCGGGCCGGCGCGTCGATGTCCGCACGATCGCGCTCGCCACGGACGCGGACGTCGACGCCCTGCGCGCCCGGGACCGCGACACGGGCTTCGACCCGGGGGAGCCGCCGCTGATCCGGCTGACCGTGGTGCGTCTGCCCGACGACCGCGACGGGCTGCTGCTCAGCTACCACCTGCTGCTGTGGGACGGCTGGTCCCGCGAGATCGTGCTGCGGGAGCTGTTCGACGCCTACCGGGCCGTTCTCGGGGGCGAGCCACTGGACGCCGTCCCCGCCACACCGAGCTTCGAGGACCACGCGCGGGCGCTCGCCGCCAGGGACTCCGCCGTATCGGAGCGCTTCTGGGCGGAGCATCTGACCGGCCTCCCCGGCCCGACGCTGCTCGCCGGACCGGCCCCGTCCCTTTCCGACGACCTGCCGGACACGCTCGTGCACACGCTCTCCGCCGAACAGTCGGACCTGCCGCGGGAAGCGGCCAGGAGGCACGGCGTCACCCTGCACTCGGTCCTGACCGGCGCGTTCGGTCTCCTGCTTGGCGCCCATACGGGCCGCGGCGACGCCGTGTTCGGCGTGACCGTCTCCGGGCGGGAGGGCGAGGGCCTGGACGGCATCGTCGGCGTGCTGCTCAACACCGTGCCCATGTGGACGCGGGCCCGGCCGGACGACACGGTCGGCGCGTATCTGTCGGCCGTCCAGGCGGCCAGGGTCGAGGCGATGGAGCACGAGCACCTGGGGCTCGGCGAGATCCAGCGGGCCAGTGGGCACGACACCCTGTTCGACAACCTGTTCGTGCTGCAGAACTTCCTGGACATGGACGCGTTCGCCGAGATGAACGCCAGGCACGGCATCACCTCGGTGCAGGCCGACGACTCCACCCACTACCCGTTCACCTGGGTCATCACGCCCGGCGACCGGCTCACGGTCAAGCTGGAATACCGCGACAAGGACACCGACAACGCCCGCCGTCTCCTCGACGACTACCTGCGCGTGCTCGAAGACCTGGCCCGCTCCACCGGACCGGTCGGTGCGCTGCGCGGGTTGGCACCGCGGCCCTCGCGGGGGGCGCGTACGGACATCGGCACGGACACCGTGGTCGACCGGTTCGACCAGGCGGCGGACCGCGACCCGCGGCGGGTCGCGCTCGTCGCCCACGGCTCGACCATGACGTTCGCCCAGCTCCGGGACCGCAGCCGCGCCGTGGCCGGTGTGCTCGCCCGGCGCGGCATCGGCCCCGAGCGGGCCGTGGGCCTCGCGATCCCACGCTCCCTGGACTCGATCGTGGCGCTGTTCGCCGTGCTGCGCGTCGGCGCCGCGTACGTGCCGCTGGAGCTGGACCACCCGGACGAGCGGATCGCCGCGATCGTCGCGGACGCCCGCCCCGATGTGATCCTCACGGTGAGCGCCGTGTCGCCCCGGCTGGCCCCGCTGACCGGCGACCTGATCGAGCTGGACCGCCCCCTGCCCGGGGCCGAGCCGTACGGGACGTTCGCGCCCGACGACCCGAACCGGCTGCGGCACCCCGCGTACACGATCTACACCTCGGGATCGACCGGGAAGCCGAAGGGAGTGGTGACCGAGTACGCCGGTCTCACCAACATGCTGATCAACCACCAGCGCCGGATCTTCCAGCCGGTGCTGGCGGAGCACGGCCACCGGGTTTTCCGGATCGCGCACACCGTGTCGTTCGCGTTCGACATGTCATGGGAGGAACTGCTGTGGCTCGCCGACGGCCACGAGGTGCACATCTGCGACGAGGAGCTGCGCCGTGACGCGCCCCGTCTCGTCGAGTACTGCCGTGAGCACGGGATCGACGTCATCAACGTGACCCCGACCTACGCGCGGCAACTGGTGGCCGAGGGCCTGCTCGACAACCCGGCCCGGCGACCGGCGCTGGTGCTGCTGGGCGGCGAGGCCGTCACACCGGCGTTGTGGCAGCTGCTCGCCGGGACCGGGGGGACGGTCGGCTACAACCTGTACGGACCCACCGAGTACACCATCAACACCCTCGGCGTCGGCACCTTCGAATGCCAGGACCCGGTGGTGGGCGTGGCGATCGACAACACCGATGTGTACGTGCTGGACCCGTGGCTGCGGCCGCTGCCGGACGGGGTCCCCGGTGAGCTGTATGTGGCGGGCATCGGCATCGCACGGGGCTATCTCGGGCAGCCGGCCCAGACCGCACACCGCTTCGTGGCCTGCCCGTTCGGCCAACCCGGTGAGCGCATGTACCGCACCGGGGACCTGGTGGTCCGGCGGCCCGACGGGAACCTGATGTACCTGGGCCGCACCGACCAGCAGGTCAAGATCCGGGGGCACCGGGTCGAGCCGGGCGAGGTCGAGGCCGCGTTCGCCGCGCACCCGGCGGTGCGGTTCGTCGCCGCGGTCGCCCAGCCCGACCCGCAGGTCGACGGCGCGTACCGGCTGGCCGCCTACCTCGTGCTGGACGGCTCCGACCTGGCGGCGGTCGCCGCCGAAGTGGGCGCCGGCCTGCCGGACTTCCTGCGCCCCACCCACTACGCCCGGGTCGACAGCATCCCGCTGACGGTGAACGGGAAGGCCGACACCAAGGCACTGCCGGAGGCCAGACCGCTGGGCGCGCTGACCACGGCGGGGGAGCGGGGACCCGCGACCGGGACCGAGACCGTGGTGTGCGAGTTCTTCGCCGAGGCACTGGACCTGGACGATGACGAGGTGAGCGCGGTGAGCGACTTCGTGTCCCTCGGAGGCCACTCCATGCTGGCGGTACGGCTGATCGGGCTGCTCCGCCGGGAGTACGGCCCTGTGATCACCGTCCGTGACCTGTTCACCCTGCGGACCCCGGAAGCGATTGCCCGCCATCTCGATGACGACTCCGACAACTCCTGACACGCAGCGGCCCCGCCCGGGGGCCGGCATCCTGCGAACCGCGCTGCGGCGCAACGTCGGTGCCATGGTCCGGGGCACCGTCCTCATGGGCCTGTACCAGGCGGGGGAGACCGCCTTCCCCATCGCGCTCGGCCTGATCGTCGAACACACGATGCGGGACCGTGGCCTCGGCGCGCTCGCCCTGTCGATCGCCGCGTTGGCCGTGATCATCACGACCGTGTCGCTATCGTGGCGGTTCGGGATGCGCATCCTGCAGAAGGCCAACACGACCGAGGCGCACCGCTGGCGGGTGAAGGTCGCGGCCTGCGGACTCCAGCCGGTGGCCAGGGACGTCGACCTCAAGTCCGGCGAGGTGCTGACCATCGCCACCGAGGACGCCGACCAGACCGCGGACATCATCGAGGTGGTGCCGCTGCTGATCAGCTCGCTGGTCGCGGTGCTGGTCGCCGCGGTCGCGCTGGGCCTGGCCAGCGTCCGGCTCGGCCTGTTGGTGATCGTGGGCACCGTCGCGATCCTGTCGATCCTGAGCGTGCTGTCCCAGCGGATCGGCACCAGTACCCGCGAACAGCAGGCCCGGGTGGCACGGGCGGGCGCCAAGGTCGCCGACCTGATCACGGGCCTGCGCCCGCTGCACGGCTTCGGCGGCAACCACCAGGCGTTCCGGTCCTATCGGAAGGTCAGCACGGAGGCGAAGCACCAGGCGATCACCGTCGCCAAGGTGAACGGCGCGTACGAGGGTACCGCGCTGGCCCTCAACGCGATCCTCGCCGCCGCTGTGACCCTGACGGCGGGCTGGCTCGCGTTCGACGGCCAGATCACCATCGGCGAGCTCGTCATGGCCGTGGGGCTGGCGCAGTTCATCATCGAACCGCTCAAGCTGTTCTCGGAGATGCCGAAGTACGTGATGATGGCGCGCGCGTCGGCCGAGCGGATGGCGCTGGTGCTGGCCGCGCCGCCGGTGACGACCCCGGGGCCAGGGCGCCCGGTCACCGGTGGAGACCTTGAGATCGACTGCGTCCGACACGGATCCCTGCGCAAGCTGAAGTTCCAGGTGGCCGCCGGTGAGTTCGTGGCGATCGCCGCCTACCAGCCGCGCGCGGCGGCCGACCTCGCGTCGGTCCTGGCCGTGAACGTCCCGCCCGAGGCGTATGAGGGAGTGGTACGGGTCAGCGGGCAGGAACTCGCGGACCTGTCGATCGAGGCCGTCCGAGGGCACATGCTGGTGAACCCGTACGACGGGGAGATCTTCGCGGGCACCCTCCGCGCGAACATCGACCCGTCGGGCACCAGCCGGATGGTTCATGAGGCCGTCGAGGCGTCCATGCTGACCGACGTCGTCGCCCTCCACCGCGAAGGACTCGACTACGGCGTCCGCGACCGCGGCGCGAACCTTTCCGGGGGGCAGCGCCAACGGCTGTCCCTGGCCCGCGCCCTCGCCGCCGACACCGACGTCCTCGTCCTGCACGACCCGACAACAGCCGTCGACGCGGTCACCGAACAGCTCATCGCGCGCAACGTCGCCAAGCTGCGCCGGGGCCGCACCACCCTCGTCATCACCAGCAGCCCGGCCCTCCTGGACGCCGCCGACCGTGTCCTCGTCCTGGACGACGGCGTCGTCACCGCCGAGGACACCCATCGGAACCTCCTCGCCACCGACGAGGACTACTGCCTGGCCGTGGCCCGGTGACCGGCTGTCCGAGCGCCCAGGCGACGTCCCTGAGCAGGGAGTGCCGCCAGCCGGCCCGGTCGTGACCCGACGCCGACCGGGAAACCCGCACGGTCGCGCCGGCCTGTTCGGCCAGGGTCTCGGCCAGCTCGCAGTGGGGCAGCATCCGCGTTTCGTGTTCCCCCACGTCGAACGCGACCCGCAGACCGGACAGGTCGGGGCGCTCCCGCAGACGCGCGGCGACGGCGCCGCCGACCGGACCGCCCAAGGGGTCCGCCAGGTCCATGGCGCCGGGTGTCCACCAGAACGACCCCGACTGGCAGGCCACACGGGACACCAGGTCCGGGAACTCCAGCGCCGCGTACATCGCGCTCAGCCCGCCGAGGCTCTGCCCGGCGACCACCAGCCGGTCCGGGTCGGCGGGTACGCCGGATTCCGCCACCAGAGGCAGCAGTTCGTCCCGGACCGCCTCCCACAGCTCGGGCCTGCACGCGAACTCTGCCTCCCGGTCCTTGGCCGGAAGGAAGACGAGTGTGACGGCGGGCATCTCGCCACTGGCGACGGCCGAGTCGAACGCGGCCGTGGCCGGGTGCAGGTACAGCCAGTCGTCCGCGTCGAGCAGCAGGACCACAGGTCCGCCGCCGCCCGCCGGGTGGACCCGCACGGTGCGCCGCCCGCCGAGCCGTTCGCTGGTCCAGCGGATCCGGGCGCGCGGGACGGGCAGTACGGCGTCGGCGCCGATGACGGGCCAGTGCGGCTGGGCCGGGGCGTCCGGGGTCGCGGCGATGGACCGCTCACCTCCCGCGCCGACCGGGTTGAACGGGTCGGCGTACGCCGCGTCGCCCGCGAGGAACTGATAGGTCACCCGCAGCCGCGCGGGCATGCGCACTTCGGCGTACCAGCAGTCCGTGTCGCCCCAGCGGCGCAGGGGCACCGGCTCCGACCAGCTCTCGAAGCCGATGCTCGCCTCAGACCCGCGCCACAGGAACAAGGTCACCCAACCGCCGCCGTCGGCAGGTAACGACGCCGGTGTCCCCGCCGTCGCCCAGAACTCGTCGGTGCCGGGCTCGCCGGGCAGCCCGAACACGACGAAGGGGTTCTCCGCATCGGCCGTGAGGTGGGAGACGGGATCGGTCATGGCCGGCTGGAGAGGGCGCATGGACGTCTCCTTGTGAGAGGGAAGGGGAAAGACTAAGCTCAGATTTGATTAGGCGAGGCTAACCTAAGCTCTATCCGGCTGTCACCGGCCCGTCGGACCCGAGGAGACACTGAGCATGAGCACCAACCCGTTCGACGACGACGAGGGCCGTTTCCTGGTCCTGGTGAACGACGAGGGCCAGTACTCGCTCTGGCCGTCCTTCGCCGAGGTGCCCGGGGGGTGGAGGACCGTCTTCGACGAGAACACCCGAGCGGCATGCCTGGACTTCATCGAGGCCCACTGGACCGATATGCGCCCCCGGTCCCTGGCGGCGTCCATGGACGACTGACCCTTCACGGCGAGCCGCCACGGCGCCTCGACCGACGCCCACGTACACCTGGCCTGGACCGGGTTCAAGCAGAACACCCCGAGCATCGCGGGGTGCAGGCGGAACGACGACGTGCTCGTGTCGTTCTCCCAGTCCCCGTCGAACCAGAGGGCCAGGTAGGTGTGCGAGGCGAACACCGCGAACGCGGCAACGAATCGAAGGCCGGTCAACGAGGACAGTCTCACGGGCGCGGGAAGCGGTGGGGTTGCCGGAGCCACGGCGTCTCCTGACGATGAGAACGTCAAAACGTGCAGAACGTATCAACGCCGGTGACGGATGTATGCCATCCGAGGATGGCACTCCTGGTCCAACTCCAGTCGCGCACGCACCCGTTCAAGAGACTGCCGCCGGCCCGCGTGACAGAGGCCGGGCGCCGTACTGTCCACGCCCTCCGGACCGGGATCAGTGCCCCGTGGACCGCAGCACGGCCGCCTCCTCGACCGGAGTCAGCCCCGCCACGGGTCGTTTCCCGGCACCCCGGGTGAGCCGGCCCCGGAGCACCGCCTCGGCCGTCTCGCCGATGGGGCGGCTCCGCAGACCCGCGTCGACGGAGGGGGTGACATCGCGGGAGAGCGCGCCGTACAGGGTCGCCGTTTCGACCACCGCGTCGAAGCGGGTGTCGGCCAGACCGGCGAGCGCGTCGGGGGCGTTGCGGCCGGCACGGAAGAGGCGGGCCCCCTCCGGTGGGCTCCCTCCGCTGCCGCGGGTCACACAAGTGACGTGGTGGCCTCGGGCGACGGCTTCCGCGGCCACCGCACCGGATACGAAGCCGGTGCCGCCCAGTACCAGGAAGCGCGGGCGGGCTTTCCGGACGGACGAGGGCATGCGGGCTCCTGCCGGTGTGGTGGTGCGACGGACGTGCCGCGCGCGTCGGAGGACGATCGGTGCTGCGCACCCGGTGGCCGGCTTGGTGGTCCGCCCGCGGAGCCGTGCGCCCCGGCCGGTCCTCAGTCAGGCCGGCTCCGCCTCCGCGTGCC
Organism: Streptomyces yongxingensis; assembly: GCF_055597465.1. Lineage (NCBI taxonomy): Bacteria > Bacillati > Actinomycetota > Actinomycetes > Kitasatosporales > Streptomycetaceae > Streptomyces > Streptomyces yongxingensis. Next base: position 486,186 of record NZ_CM145717.1, on the reverse strand, counting down.
CCGGGTCCTTCTGCGGTTCGGGGGCGCCGGTCAGGAGGTCCTCCTTGCGGACCAGCGTCAGGGCGATGGCCGCCGTGAGCACGCAGATGACCGCGGCCCACATCATGACGTGGCCCGCTCCTTCCGCGATGGCGGATTCCAGGGTGCGGCGCACCTGGTCGGCGACGTCGTCGGACACATTCTCCAGAGCGTGGGTGATGTCCCCCTGGGCGGCGGCGGAGACGACGGACTCGTGGTCGGCCGTGTCCAGTCGCAGATCGCTGTCGGCCTTCTCGGAGATCCGGGTCCGGAACAGAACCCCGAAGATCGCCGCACCGATACCGGCCCCGAACATGAAGAGGCTGTTGATCGCCCCCGACGCCATACCCGCCTTCTCCTTGGGGACCACGTTCACCGCCAGGGACATGGAGGGGCTGCCGGCCAGGCCGCCGCCCACACCCCACAGCAGGAGGCCCGGCAGCGTCGCCCAGACGCTGGTGTCCGAGGTGAACGCCCAGGACATGGCGAGCCCGCCGAGCGCCAGGACGCCGAATCCGGCTCCGATGATGTGGGACGGCGAGTACTTGGCCTGGAGCTTGCCGGCGACCAGTCCCATTCCGAGCTGCGGAGCGAAGATGGCCATCATCATCAGTCCGGTCTGCAGGGGGCTCAGGCCACGGGCGCTCTGGAAGTACAGGATGTAGTAGACCGAACCGCCGACTGTGGCGAAGCGGGAGAAGAAGGCGATCAGGGTCGCCGCCACGAAGGTGGGCACCTTGAACAGCGACAGTTCGAGGGTGGGGGTCGCGAGCCGCTTCTCCAGCAGCAGGAATCCGATGAGCAGTACGGCTGAGAGGCCAAGCTGGATCACGGTGGCGGCGCTGGCCCAGCCCTGGTCCTCGCCGCGGGTGAGGGCGAAGTTGACCAGACCGAGGGTGAGGACGAGCAGGGCGGCGCCGGTCCAGTCGATGCCTGCCAGAGAACCGCGCGGGGGGTCGGCGGGCAGTCGCGTCCGGCAGAGGAAGAGCGCGATCGCGCCGATGGGCACATTGATGAGGAAGAGGTAGCGCCACTGGGTGAGGTCGACCAGCAGACCACCGATGACCGGGGCGACGGCACCGCAGGCGCCCAGCGTGGTGCCCCAGACGGCGATGGCCATGTTGCGGCTCTGGCCTTCGTGGGTCTGGGCGATCAGGGGCATCGCGTTGGCGAGTACGAAGGCCGCGCCCACGCCCTGCACACATCGGGCGATATCGAGCGCCAGGGCGTTCGGGGCCATGCCGCAGGCCAGTGAGGACAGGGTGAACAGCGCGATGCCACCCATGAACATCACCTTGCGGCCCAGCCGGTCCGACAGCGACCCCGCCGCCTGCTGGAAGGCCCCGAAGGTGACGGTGTAGCCGATGATGATCCATTGGAGTGCGGACAGCGATCCGCCGAGATCCGACTGGATGGAAGGTAAGGCGACGGAAACGATGGTGATGTCGATGACCAATAAGGCCGATGCAACGACAGTGATTATCAATACGATACGGGCCTGGCGGCTCGCGGTGGTATCCGTGGCGCTCACGAATTCCTCTTCCGATGGCAGATGCGGCGACCTCGCCAAGCCATGCACGCCGCTATGAAAACGGTTTTGGAATTGATTCTGGGGCGGCGTCGCCGACGTCGAGTAAGGGTTACCTTACCGTGCATGGTGGCCGCGAGTGTAGCACCCACTGCGCTGCGTTTCGAAGAGTGAGTACTTACCCGGGCAACGCGGGAAGGGAATTGATATCCGTTTCCCCGGTCACGGTGCGCGGGATGGAGTCCACCGGTACGAAGAGCAACGTCGAAGACCTCGCAGGCGCGGATGTCGAGTAGCCGGTCAGAGGGAACGGGGCTTCTGGGTCGATGAGCGTTGCCGTCTCGGCTTGCGGCTCCGACGGCCCGGTGTGGGTGGACAATGCTGCCCACCAGCCGGATAAGGTCGGGTTGACGGCGAGGTCGCGGCAAGTGACCGACGCGCCCGCCGGCGCCGGCTCCCAACCATCGTCGTCGTGGTGACGGAATCCATGCCGAGGCCCACGAGGTCATCGACGTCGGCTAGCTCGTGTGGTTCCAGATCGAGCTTCCGGGCAATCCAGAGGCGTCTCCTCCATGCTGGAGGGCAGATCACCGGTATGTGACTTCGGCGAATACTGGGACTTCCGTTCGAGGGGCAACTTTCTGCCCTTGCTCGCACTGCTGCCGGAATGATTTTTGTCGATGAGCGTGATGAGCGTACCGATCATCGCTATGGCTGTGGCGGACCAAAAGGCGGATGTGAACCCCGAGGGCTGTGGAAGTTTTGTGCCGGAAATGGTGCGAGAAGCCAGGATGGCGGTGGCGAGCTGGCTGCCGACGGCGCCACCGACGGTACGGGCCACGGTATTGATGCCGTTTGCCGTGGCTGTCGCCGTCGGTGGTGTCACATCGTGAATGAGTTTCGGCAGGGCTGCCATGGCGAAACCGAATCCGGTTCCTATGACGGCATAACACACCACGGCCTGCCATTCGTGCGCATGGAAGAGTGCCAGCAGCGCCCCGCCGACCGCGCTGACTCCGAGTCCGAGCGCGAGGGGCGCACGCGGCCCCAGTCGGGTCTCGACGCGCCCGATGGTGGAGCTGGCCGGGAGGCCGAGCAGTGTGCCCGGCAGCAGGATGAGCCCGGCAACGGTGACCGAGGCGCCGAAACCGTAATCCACCAGGCGGGCCGAGCGCGGTGGCAGCCCGACTGGCAGCTCGGCGAGCTTGGGAATGAGGACGTAGAAGACGAACTGGGTCGCGCCCAGCAGGAAGGCGCCCAGATGGATGTGGGCGATCGTGCGCCCCAATAGCAGGTCGGGGTCGATCAGCGGGTATGGCACACGGCGCTCCCACCAGAGAAACACCCCGGAGGCCACCGCGCCGCCGACGAACAGGCCGAGTACCCGCCCGGACGACCAGCCCCAGGCAGGCCCCTCGGTCAGGGCCAGCAGGACACAGAGCAGGCCGAGGCCGAGCAGTACGGCCCCGGTGGCGTCCAGCGGCGCCGGGGCGGCCTTCCGGCTTTCGGGCACGTACCGCAACACCGCTGCCAGCGCTACCGAGACCAAGATGGCGCTGGCAGCGAACAGCCAGCGCCATGAGGCATGGTCGATGATCAGGCCGCCGCACAGCAGCCCGGCACCGGCGGCGCCGGCCACCAGGCCCGAGGTGAGCCCGAGCCCGAATGCTACGCGCTCTGGGGGCAGCGCCTCGCGGATCAGCCCGAGGGCGAGCGGCAGTAGCGCGAGGCTGACTCCCTGAACGGCCCGGAACGCGATGAGTGAGGCGATGTTCCAGGCGAGGGCGGCGCCGAGGATGCCGAGCAGATGGACCAGGAGGGTGATCACCAGCACGCGGCGCTTGCCGTGGCTGTCACCGAGACGGCTGATGAGCGGGGTGAGGATCGCGCTGGTCAGCAGAGTGGCGCTGAGTACCGCCCAAGAGGCGGCCGCGGGGGTGGTGCGGAGTTCCCGCTGCAGGCTCCCGAGGGTGGGTACCAGCATGGTCTGCACCAGAGAGTACGACAGAACGGCCAGGATCAGGGCGACCAGAGGTTTCGCACCTGATCGAGAGGCGGGCGCAGTCAACAGTCTCCTCGGAGTCTGATGGGGCTCTTAGTTTGCGAACGATGGTCGCTAATTGAGCATAGGACCCTGCGCTGATCGAACACAAGTCCTGGCCGCGGCCGTCCGGGTAGAGTTGCCGCGTGAACGCACGTGCACCTGGCAGACCGCGTGTCCTTTCTCGCGCACGCATCGTCGCGTCGGCGAGGCGTATCGCCGACGATGAGGGCCTGGAGGCGCTGACCGTGCGTCGCGTCGCGCAGGAACTGGGCACCGGGCAGGCTTCCCTCTACCGCCACATCGCCGACCGCGATGAACTGCTGACGCTTCTGGCGGACGACGTCGCCGTCCACCTCCCGCCCCCGAAGGACGGCCCGGATCCCCGGGAACGGGTCATCGGCCAGTGGCTGAACGCCTACGACTATCTGTCCCAACATCTCTGGGCGGCCCGAATCATCGCCGAGGGCGAGCATGTGGCGGACAGCGCCGCGGCTTTCACCCGGAGCGCAGTCGACGCGTTGGCCGCCCTCGCTCGGGCCGACTCGGGCGAGGGCGGCCCGGATCAGGCCGGGATAACCCGCACCTACCGCGTTCTGTGGCATCTGCTGCTCGGCCATCTGCTCAACGCGCATCCGGTGGGCCACGCCCATCCCGTCCACGACATCGCCGCTGAGGATGGGGGGACGGGCCCCGCGAAGGCGGCCGAGACGTTCCGGGATGACTTCGCCTGGGCGCTACCGCGCGTCCTGGAGGGGCTGCTCGGGGCGCACGCCTCCTGAGGATTTCGACACAGGCGCCGCTTGAACCGCGGTCATCGCGCCATAGGCACCGGGTATCCGCAGGTACACCAGTGCGACGCCGGTCATCACCGCGGCCACCGCGATGGCCGTCGGATATCCGGTGGCCCCCGCGAGTGCCGGCCCCGCGGCCTGAACGACGGCGGCCACCGCGTACCCCCAGACCGAGAGCAGAGTGAAGTCACTGCCCGCGGTCTCCGGTCGGCAGAAATCCATGAACGCGGTGAAGATGACGGTGTTGACCGCACCGCGTGCCAGGCCGAGAGCCGCGACCACTGCCACGGCGGTGGGACCGGGGGTCCCGGCCGCAGCCGCCATCAGTGCCGCCGTTGCGGCCAGTCGCACCGCACACGCACCCAGCAGCACTCGGCCACGTCCGAGCCTGCCGACCAGCCGTCCGGCAGCCGACGCGCCGGCGATTCCGCAACCGCCACCCAACACGGAGGTCAGCAGCCCCAATTGATCGAGATGCCAGCCGTGATCCACCAACAGGGGGCCCATGAGGGACTGCGGCAGCATGACGCCGCCCCAGATAAGAGGGACGAGGAGGCCCGCCCAGGCGGCTACGCCCGGCACCTGGGCAGCGACAACATCGCCCGCGGCTCCGACCCGCCGCTACGTCCCTGGACCGGATCGCCTGCCCAAGTCAGACGATGGGTTCGGGCAACGCGCCGGCGAGCTGAGGCGGACCCGCTTCCTCAGCGGACGATCTTGAAACCGAACATGTGTGTGCGTACGGCGGCGGAGGTATCGATCCACATGCGCAGCATCATCTCCGTCGCCCGGGCGGTGCGGATGCCGCCGAGGTCGAGGACGTCCCGCCAGCCCAGGGCCCGCAACAGGTCACTCACCACGGCCTTGGCAGCGATGTCGTCCCCGCTGACGAACACGGTGTGGTCGCCGTCACCGATCGATGCCGCCGCCGTCATGGCCTCGGCCGCCAGGGTGTTAAGGGTTTTGACCACCTTGGCATCCGGCAGCGCTCGCTGGAGACGCTCGCCGAGGCTGTCCGTGTTGACGGGGTCCAGGACGGCGTCCGGGTAGGACCAGTCATAGGGGCTGGAGACGTCCATGACGACGCGCCCGGCCAGGAGCGGGGCCAACGGGGTGAGCGCCGCGACACAGGAAGGCCCGTCGATCGCGTTCACCACCAGCTCGGCTCCCGGGACCGAGTCCTCGAACGTGCGCAACTCCAATGAGGGGTGGCGGTCCGCCAGCCGTCCGTAGGCGTGATTGGTGGACAGTGTTGAGCGAGGGTTACGGGTTCCCACGGTCACCTCGTGGCCCAGGGCCAGGAACGCGGGAGCGAGGACATGACACACGGCGCCTGTCCCCAGCAACGAGATCTTCACTGGTTCGATCCCTTCGAACGGTCGTGGGAGGCGGATGGGCCCGGCGCCCGTACCCGCTTGGTTCAGTGCACACTTCGGATGGAGCGGGAGCCGAGCAGAGAGGCCATGAGGACGGCCGCGGTGAGCCGGCCGATGACGATGACGTCGAAGCCGAGAAGTACTGGGCCGGCCAGCCGGACAGACCGTATCCGATCGGCATCAGCGTCTTGGTGCGGAACATGTTGATGGCGAACACCCGGGAGGTTGTCCCTCGCCCTCCATCAACTGAGGCAACAACGTCTGGGCCGGCCCTTCCGGCAGGGCAGCGTGGGGTGAACGTGGGCGGCCACCACGGTGCGGTCGTCGCTCACCTGGGCGTGGTCGGCGAGTTGAGCGAGGACCTGTTGCCGAAAACGCACCCGCATCACCACCTTTGTCCAAGCCGCCCTCACCGCCCAACTGGCCTGCTCGAACTGAGGTCGGAAAGCGTTCCTTGTCGGCGAGAGAGAGTAATCGGCCACCGGAAGGACTTTTTGGCCGAGTTCCCAGCGAGGAAGGTAAAGCGGCCCCGGGCGCGGCTGAAATTCCTCCTTCTGTCTTCGAAGGCTCCCTTCACCTGCGTCTTTGCCATTCTCTGATTAATCGTGAGATCTCTCACATTGCCATCGCTTTACTCATCCATTGCCTTCCGTGTTTCGATGGTGTGCATCGTTTCTCGACCGACACGGACACATCGGACGGCAGTCGTCGGCATACCGCCGACGGGACGGATGGGGACGCTCGCTCATATGCCTGACAACCGTGCTGAACTGCCGCTCACCGACGCGCAGCTGGGAGTATGGCTCGCCGAACGCGGCGGGTTCGGCGAGCCGGGCGCGTACCAGTGGGCGGAGTACCTCGAGCTGGACGGCCCGGTCGCCGTCGATCTCCTGGCGACCGCGATCGCCAGGACGGCCGCCGACTGCGAGGCGGTGAACGTCCGTATCGGAACGGCCGGATCGGCGACCCCCGTGCAGTGGCTCGTCGCCGATGTCGAGCACGTCGTCGAGACGGTCGACCTGCGAGAGACACCCGACCCGGATGCCGCGGCGCTGAAGTGGATGCGGGCGGCCATGGCCGAGGCGGGAGGCTGCGACGCGGGGCCGTTGTTCTCCGGCGCGGTGCTGCGCGTGGGCGACGACCGCACTCTGCTGTTCCACCGGGTCCATCACATCGCCCTCGACGGGGCGGGCATGGCCCTGTTCGCCGAACGGGCCGCTGAGGTCTACAGCCATCTGTACGAGGGCAGCCCGGTGCCGGAGAGCGGCTGGAGCGGGCTTCGGGCGCTGGTCGACGCCGAGACGGCATACCGCGGTTCCGCCGAGCACGACGCGGACGGCGCCCGATGGAGGGAGCGGTTGGCGGGCCGGTCGCACTTCCCGACGCTCGGAGCGGGCCCGGCGGCGGCGTCGGACCGGTCGCTGCGCGCGAGCAGGGGCGTGCCGGCGGCGGAGTTCATCGAGTTGAGGGACGGCGCGCGGCGGCTCGGGCACCGCTGGACCCGGTTGTTCACCGCGGCCACCGCGATCCAGTCGCACGCGATGACCGGTGACCGGGACGTCGTCCTGAGCCTGCCGGTCGCCGGCCGGTCCGCCGAACTCGTCCGCCGCGTCCCGGCGATGACGGCCAACGTCCTGCCGCTGCGGCTCCGCGTCGACCCGGCCGCGTCCATCGGCTGCTTGCTCGACGAAGTGGCCGAAGAACTGCGGGCGGTACGCCGGCACCAGCGCTACCGGGGCGAGCGCCTGCGCCGGGAGGTGGACTGTCCCGACGACGGCCGCCGGTTCTTCGGGCCGGTCCTCAACATCCAGCGGTTCGACCGGCCGCTGCGCTTCGGTTCGGTCACCGCGATCGTCCGCAACCTCCAGGCGCCGCCGGCCGAGGACCTCTCATTCTTCGCGCACGACCGCGGTGACGGCGAACTGCGCCTGGCCTTCGACGCCAACCCCGCCAACCACGGCGAGGACCTCCTGCGAGGCGTCGCCGACCGCTTCCCGCACGTGCTGCGGCAGGTGGCGCGGGCCGAACGCGACACGCCCCTGGCGCGAGTCGCGACCACCACCACGGGGGAGCGCCGCCGTCTCGTCGCCCTGGGCACGGGCGCGCCCACCTCGGCCGCACCCGCCGACACCGCCGTCGACCGGTTCGCGGACCGGGTACGCCGTACCCCGGACGCCTTCGCGGTGCGCTGTGCCGGAACGGGTGAGCGGCTGACCTACCGCGAACTCGACGGGCGTGCCGCCGGGTTGGCGGGTGCGCTCGTCGCCGCCGGTGCGGGGCCGGAGCGCACTGTCGCCCTGCTTCTGGAACGCTCGGTGGATCTGGTCGTCGCCGCTCTCGCCGTGGTGCGGGCGGGCGCGGCGTACGTACCCCTGCACCGGGACGACGCGTCGCCCCGGCAGGAGACCGTCCTGTCCGACGCGGACGCGCGGCTGCTGGTCACCGACCGGCACACCGGGGGCGACGCCATCGTGACGTACGCCCGCGACCGCGGTCTGCGCCTGCTGGACGTGCGAGCCGACTCCGACGCGGCCGCCGGTGATCCGCCCGCCGGGGCCGGGGCGTCACCGGACGCTCTCGCCTGCGTGATGTTCACGTCCGGTTCCACGGGCCGGCCCAAAGGGGTCGGCATCACCCAGGGCGCCCTGGCCGGGCTCGCCGCCGACCGCTGGTGGTCCGAGGGCGGCGCGGACAGGGTCCTGCTGCACTCGCCGCACGCCTTCGACGCGTTCAACCTGGAGCTTTGGGTGCCGCTCCTGACCGGCGGTGAGGTGGTCGTCGCCGCACCGGGACATCTCGGCCCGGCCGAACTGGCCCGGACCGTGGCGGAGACCGGGGTGACCGGGCTGTGGCTGACCGCGGGCCTCTTCCACGCCATCGCCGCCGAGGACCCGGCCTGCCTGGCCGGTGTTCGCCAGGTGTGGACCGGAGGGGATGTGGTGTCCCCGGACGCCGTCCGCGCGGTGCGGCAGGCGCTGCCGGGACTCACCGTCGTCAACGGCTACGGGCCCACCGAGACCACGGTCTTCGCGACCCGGTACGCGGTCCCGGAACTGACGGCGGACGCCGCGTCCGTCCCCATCGGCGGCCCGCTGGACGGCAAGCGGGTGCTGCTTCTCGACGACGCGTTGCGGCCCGTGCCGCCGGGGTCGGTGGGGGAGCTGTATCTCGGGGGAGCGGGAGTGGCCCGCGGTTACGTCGGGCGCCCGGGCGCGACCGCGGAGCGCTTCGTCCCCGACCCGTCGGGGCCGCCGGGGGCGCGCGTCTACCGCACGGGCGACCTGGCCCGGTGGAGTGCGGACGGTCGGCTGGAGTTCGCCGGTCGTGCCGACGGACAGGTCAAGCTGCGCGGTCACCGGATCGAGACGGGCGAGATCGACGCCGTGCTACGCGCCGACCCGCGGGTCCGGCAGGCCGCGACCGTCACACAGGAGCGCCCGGAAGGGCGGCGGCTCGTCTCCTACGTGACCGCGGCCGGCGGTGCGGCGGACGGCCTCGACACGGCGGCGCTGCTCGACCGGGCGCGGGACCGGCTGCCCGCTTACATGCTGCCGACCGCAGTGGTGGCCGTGGACCGGCTGCCCCTGACCCGCAACGGCAAGCTGGACCGGGCCGCGCTGCCCGCGCCGGAGTCCGCGGTCGCCGCGCGCGGCGCCGGAAGGGGCGCGGCCCCGCGCACACCCGCCGAGAAGCTGCTCGCCGAGCTGGTGGGCGAGCTGCTCGGTGTGCCCGACGTCCCCCTCGACCAGGACTTCTTCCGGCTCGGCGGGGACAGCATCCAGGCGATCCAGCTCGCGGCGGCGGCACAGCGCGCCGGTCTGGCGATCACCACCCCGGACGTCTTCCGCACCCCCACCGTCGCCGGACTCGCCGCCGCACTCGCGGACGACAGGCCCCCCGCGCACCGGATCGCGCTGGACGACGCGGACGACTCCGCGTTGCCGCTGACGCCCGTCATGCACTGGCTGCGCGAACGCGGCGGCACACTCCACGGGTTCGTCCAGTCCCTGACCGTACGCACCCCGGTGGGCATCACCGAGGAGCAGGTCCGCGCGGTGGTGCAGGCCCTCGTCGACCACCACCCCATGCTGCGGCTCTCCCTGACCGTCACGGGCCCCATCTGGTCGCTGGAGGTGCTGCCCACCGTGCCGGTCGAGCTGAACCGGCCGGGCCCGCCGACCGACCCGGAGCGCGGCCGGATGGTGCACGCACGCTGGTCGGACCCCGGACCCGGGACGGCGGGCGCGCTGACCCTCACAGTGCACCACCTCGGGGTCGACGGCGTCTCCTGGCGCATCCTCCGGGACGACCTCGACACCGCCTGGGACGCGGTACGCCGCGGCCGGACCCCGACGCTGCAACCGACCGGGACGTCCTTCGCGCAGTGGGCGAAGGCGCTGGTGGGGTACGCCCATCACCCGGCCGTGCTGCACGCGTTCTCCCACGAGCGGCCGGAGGCCGTGGAACCACCGGTCGCCGCGCGCCCCCTGGATCCCGCGTCGGACACCGAGGACACCCGGCGCCGCCACACCGCCACCCTGCCCGGCGCGCTCACCGCGCGCCTGCTGAGCGACGCGACCGCGGCTTTCGACTGCTCGGTGCAGGATCTGCTGCTCACCGCGTTCGCCCTGGCCGCCGCCGATTGGCGGGGCGGCCCGGACGCGCTTCTCGTGGACCTGGAGGGCCACGGACGTGAGGAGTTCGCGGACAACCTCGACCTGTCCCGTACGGTCGGCTGGTTCACCACCCTGTATCCCGTGGTACTCGACCCCGGCTGCTCCTGGGCCGAGGCGCGGACCGACCCGATCGCCCTGGACGGCGCGGTCGCCCAGGTGCGCTCCCGCATCCGTGACTCCGGCCGCGCGGGACTGACCCACGGTCTGCTGCGCCATCTCAACCCGCAGAGCGCTCCCGTCCTCGCCGCCCGCCCCACGCCGCAGTTCGCCTTCAACTACCTGGGCCGCTTCGGCGTCGGCGGCGACGGCCCCTGGTCGGTGCTGGCCGACGTGACCGCTGCCGGGACCCCCTCGGATGACGGCCCGACCACCGCGGCCGGGCCGGCCATGAGCCACGCCGTCGAGCTGGACACGCTGATCACCGACCGCCCGGACGGCCCCGAACTGGTCGCCCACTGGTCCTGGCCCGGCGGCCTGCTCGACGGGACGCGCGTCGCCGGCCTGGCCGAGCGGTGGTTCGACGTCCTGGGCGCGCTGGTCGACCGGGCCCGGTCCCGCGCCACCGGTGAACTGCCGCTGCCGCCGCTGGCCCAGGGCCTGCTCTTCCACTCGCTCTACGACCACGACGGGGTGGACCCCTACCTCGTCCAGTTCGTCTTCGACCTCGGCGGGACACTGGACGGCGACGCGTTGCGGGACGCGCTGCACCGCCTGCTGCGCCGCCACCCGCAGCTCTCCGCCGGTGTCCGGCCCGGTGCGTCGGGCCGGCCCGTCCAGGTGGTGGTACCGGGCGCCGCCGTGGAGTGGCGCGAGACGCCCGCACCGGAGGACCTGGAGGACTTCCTCGCCGCCGACCGCCGGCGCCGCTTCGACCTCGCCGACCCCCCACTGATGCGCGCCGCGCTGCTGCGCGGCTCCGCCGACCGGCACACCTTCGTCCTGACCACGCACCACCTCCTGGTCGACGGCTGGTCCATGCCCATCCTCGTCCGCGAACTGTTCTCGCTCTACGCCGGTCACCCGCTGCCGCCCGCCACGCCGTACCGCGACTTCCTCGACTGGCTGGCCACGAGGGACGCCCGCGCGGACGAGTCGGCCTGGCGCGCGCTGCTGGCGTCCGTGGACGGCCCGACCCTGGTCGGCGGCCCCGGGCGGCGCGGCGCGACCGGGGCACGTCGCCGCACGACCGCCGAGCTGGACCCCGAGTCCACCGCCCGCGTCGAGGCCCTGGCGCGGGAAGGCGGCCTGACGACCAGCGTCGTCGTGCGACTGGCCTGGGCGGTCCTGCTCGGCGCCCTGACCGGCCGGGACGACGTGGTGTTCGGCGCCACGGTCTCCGGCCGGCCGGCCGAACTGCCCGGCGCGGAGCGGATCGTCGGCCTGCTGATCAACACCGTGCCGGTCCGGGTCCGCCTCGACCCACGCCGGCCGGTCGCCGACTGCCTGGCGGACCTGCGGGCCCAGCAACTGTCCATGCTCGACCACCAGCACGCCGACCTGACGACCCTGCAAACGGTCACCGGGCACGCCGAACTCTTCGACACCGTCGTCGTCTTCGAGAACTATCCGGTCGACGACGAGGAACTGGCCACCCTGGTACCCGACCTGGAGCTGCGGGAGGTCCAGGGCCGCGACGGCACCCACTACCCGCTGACCCTGATCGCCGTGCCCGGCGACCGGCTGCGGCTCCAACTCGACTACAGCACCGACCTCTTCGACGGCGACGCGGCCGGCCGTCTGCTCGACCGCCTGCGCGCCGTCCTCGACCGGATGACCGACGACCCGGCGGCACCGCTGGGACGCGTCGGCCTGCTGCTGCCCGACGAGCGCGCCGACCTCGAAGCCCCCGCCCCCGCCCCGGACCGGGACACCGGGCCGGCCACGCTGACCGCCCTGTTCGCCGCGCAGGTGCGCCGCCGGCCGGCAGCCCCGGCCCTCACCCACGGCGACACCACCCTGTCCTACGCGGAAGTCGACGCGCGCGCCAACCGTCTCGCCCACCTCCTGATCGAGCGCGGCGCGGGACCGGAGCGCCTGGTCGGCCTGGTGCTGGAGCGTTCGGCGGACCTCGTCGTCGCGATCCTGGCGGTGCTGAAGTCGGGCGCGGGCTATCTGCCCCTGGACCCGGCGTACCCCGAGGAGCGCATCCGGGGGGTGCTCGCCGAAGCCGGCCCCGTGCTCGTCGTGACCGGCGCCCCGCTGCCGGTCCCGCACCCGCAGATCCTCCTCGACGGCCCCGACACGGCCGCCACCCACCCGGCGCACCCGCCCGCCGTGACCGTGGACCCCGAGGCGGTCGCCTACGTCATCTACACCTCCGGTTCCACCGGCCGGCCCAAGGGCGTCCTGGTCACCCACCACAACGTCGTACGGCTGCTGGCCGCGACCGACGAGTGGTTCCGGTTCGACGCCGACGTACACGCCCTGTTCCACTCCTACGCCTTCGACGTCTCCGTCTGGGAGATGTGGACCGCTCTCGGCCGCGGCGGGCGGCTGGTGGTGGTGCCGGACGACGTGGCCCGCTCGCCCAGGGATCTCCTGGCGCTGCTGCGCCGGGAGCGGGTCACCGCCCTGAACCAGACTCCCTCGGCGTTCTACCAGCTCCTCCGGGCCGAGGAGGAGGCCGGCGCGGAGGCGCTGCCCGACCTGCGGGTGATCGTATGCGCGGGGGAGGCGCTGGAACCGTCCCGCGTCCGTTCCTGGCACGGCCCCGGCCGGCCCGCCCTGGTCAACATGTACGGGATCACCGAGACCACCGTCCACGCGACGTACACCGAGCTGACCGACCCCGATGAGACCGCGAGCGTCGTCGGCACCGCGCTGCCCGACCTCCGCCTGCGGCTGCTGGACCACGCGCTACGACCGGTGCCGCCGGGCTGCCCCGGCGAGATCCACGTGTCCGGCCCCGGCGTGACCCGCGGCTATCTGGACCGGCCGGCGCTCACCGCGAGCCGGTTCGTCCCCGACCCGTTCGGCGCGCCCGGCACCCGGATGTACCGCTCCGGGGACCTCGCGCGGCAGCGGCCGGACGGCACGCTGGAGTACCTCGGACGGATCGACCAGCAGGTGAAGATCCGCGGTTACCGGATCGAGCCCGGCGAGATCGAGCGCGTCATCGAACAGCACCCGGCCGTGGACCGGGCCGTGGTGCTCGCCGACACCGGCGCCGACGGCGGCCGCCTGCTCTGCTACGCCGTCCCGGCCACGCGCCCGGCCGGGACCGGCCCGGCCGAGGCGCTGTCGGCCGCGGAACTGCGCGCCCACGCCCGCACGGTGCTGCCCGCGCACATGGTGCCCGCCTTCGTCGTCCCTGTGGACGAGATCCCGCTGACCGGGAACGGCAAGCTGGACCGCGCCGCCCTGCCGCGTCCGGAGACCGCGCTGCTGGTGAGCCGCGGGCCGGAGAACCCGCGAGAACGGCTGCTGTGCGACCTGTTCGCCGAGACCCTGGGACTGGCCGAGGTCGGCGCCGAGGACAACTTCTTCGACCTCGGCGGACACTCGCTGCTCGCCACCCGTCTGATCAACCGGCTGCGCGCGGAGACCGGCCGCGAGCTGAGCATCCGCACCCTGTTCGACGCCCCGGTCGTCGCCGACCTGGCACGCCACCTCCCGGAGGGCGCTGCCGTGGCTCCCGCCCCGGCGGCCGCCGCCCCGCGACCGGAGCGCGTACCGCTCTCGCCCGCGCAGCGGCGGCTGTGGTTCTTCGACCGGTTCGCCGGCCCCAACTCCGTGTACAACATGTCCTTCGCCGTCCGGTTCACCGGGCCGCTGCGGGTGGAACCCCTGCGGGCCGCCCTCGGCGACCTGCTGCACAGGCACGAGAGCCTGCGCACCACCGTGGTGGAACACCACGGCGAGCCGTACCAGCGGATCCACGACGCCGACGGCCTGCCGTTCGAGACGGTGGTCACCTCGGAGGCGGAGCTGCCCGGACTGCTCGCCGCCGCGTCCGCGCACGTCTTCGACCTGGAGACAGAACTCCCGGTCCGCGCCGTGCTCCACGAGACCGCACCCGAGCACCACGTACTCCTGCTCCTGCTGCACCACATCGCCGCCGACGGCTGGTCGCTCGGTCCGCTGGCCCGTGACCTGTCCACCGCCTACCGGGCCCGTGCCGCCGGCGACGCCCCGCAGTGGACGAGCACACCCGTGAGTTACGCGGACTACACGCTCCGCCTGCTCGACCGCGACCCGGACACCGGCGTCGACCACTGGACGCGGACCCTGCACGGCGCCCCCGAAGTGCTGCGGCTGCCGCTGGACCATCCCCGGCCGCCGGTCTCCGCACACCGCGGGGAGACCGTCCCCTTCACCCTCGACGCCGCGCTGCACGCCCGCCTGAACCGGCTCGCCGCGACCACCCGGACCAGCCTGTTCATGGTGGTGCACACCGCGGTCGCCGCACTGCTGCACCGGCTCGGGGCGGGTGATGACATCCCCGTCGGCACACCCGTCGCAGGACGGCACGACGCCGCGCTGCACGACGCCGTGGGCTGCTTCGTCAACACCGTGGTGCTGCGCACCGACCTGAGCGGCGCGCCGACGTTCGCCGAACTCCTCCAGCGGGTACGCGCCACCGACCTCGACGCCTTCGCGCACCAGGAGGTCCCCTTCGAGCGGGTGGTCGAGGCCGTCAACCCGCCGCGCTCCCTCGCCGCCCACCCCCTCTTCCAGGTGATGCTGGCGTTCCAGGACACCCCGGCGGCCGAGTTCGACCTGCCGGGCCTGCGGACGGAACCGGTCGCCGTGCACGGCGGCGCCTCCCGGATGGACCTGCTGTGGAGCATGCGGCAGCACTACACGGACCACGGTGCTGAGGCCGGGATCGAGGGTCTTCTGGAGTACGACACCGAACTGTTCACGCCCGCGTCCGCCCGCCTGATGCTCGCCCGCCTGGAGAGGCTGCTCCGCGCGGCCGTGGCCGATCCTCAACTCCCCGTCGCCGACTTGCCGGTGCTCGTCGCCGGCGAGCACGAGCGGCTGACCGGACGGGGGAGCGGCACCGACCGCGAGACGCCCGACACCACCGTGGCGGCGCTCGTGGCGGCCCAGGCACACCGCACCCCGGAGGCACCCGCCGTCCTGTACGGCGACACCGTGCTCAGCCACCGGGACCTGTCCGAGCGGGCGGAACACCTCGCCGGGGAACTCCGCGCGCACGGCGCGGGCCCCGGCGCCCTGGTCGCCGTGGTGCTGCGCCGAGGCCCCGACCTGCCCGCCACCCTCCTCGCCGTCCAGGCGACCGGCGCCGCCTACCTGCCCGTCGACCCCACCCTGCCGGCCGAGCGCGTCACGGCGCTCCTGGCCGACGCCCGACCCCTCCTCGTGGTGCGCGACGCCACCGGACCCGCCGCCGAACCCGTGGTCACGACCGGGGCGGCCGAGCCGCTGCCGGTGCCACCGGACACCGCGTACGTCACGTACACCTCGGGCTCCACCGGGCGGCCCAAGGGCGTCGTCGTGCCACGGGCCGCGCTGGTGAACCTGCTGCTCGCGCTGCGCGAGCAGCTCGCGGTCGGCCCCGACGACCGGATGCTGGCCTCCGCACCCGTCGGCTTCGACATGTGCAAGCCCGAGCTGTACCTGCCGCTGATCACCGGCGGCGCCATGGTCCTCGCCGACCAGAACGCGCTGCGCGACCCCGACCAGCTCTGCGCGCTGCTCGACCGGCACCGCGTCACCGTGATGCAGGCGACCCCGTCGCTCTGGCGGACGCTCGTGGCACGACGACCGCGACAACTGCGCCACATACGCGCCGTCGTCGGCGGCGAGGCGGTCCCCGCGGAACTCGCCGGGGAACTGGCCGCCGCCACCACGTCGCTGCTCGCCTGCTACGGCCCGACCGAGACCACCGTCTGGTCCGCCACCCACCCGGTCGGCGCGCGGACCGACGGCACCGTGCCGCTCGGCCGGCCGCTGCGCAACACCCGCGCTTACGTCCTCGACGACCGGCTGCGCCCCGTCCCCCCGGGCACGAGAGGCGAGCTGTACCTGGCCGGCACGGGCCTGGCGACCGGCTACCTCGGCCGCCCCGAACTGACGGCCGCCCGCTTCCTGCCGGACCCCTTCGGACCGGCCGGCCGGCGGATGTACCGCACCGGCGACCTCGCGTCGTGGAGCCGAGACGGGGTGCTCCGCTTCCACGGCCGGACCGACGACCAGGTGAAGATCCGCGGTCACCGCGTCGAACTCGGCGAGGTCGAAGCCGTGCTGGGTGGGCACCCGGAGGTCACGGCCGCCGCAGCCGCCGTGCACGACCGCAGCGCCGACGACCGTCGGCTCGTCGGCTACGTCACCCCGAAAGGCGCGGACCTGGGTGCGGTCAGGGCGCACCTGACCCGGCACCTGCCGGACTACATGGTGCCCGCCCGGCTGCTCGCCCTGGACCGGCTGCCCCTCGGCGTCAACGGAAAGCTGCTGCGCGACCGGCTGCCCGAGCCCGACTGGGCGGCCGCCACCGACGCCGAGCCGCCGCGCGACCTCCGTGAGGACCTGATGTGCCGCCAGTTCGCCGAGGTGCTCGACGTACCGAGGGTCGGCCCCGAGGACAACTTCTTCGAAATGGGCGGCCATTCGCTGCTCGCCGCCCGGCTGACCGAGCGGGTACGCGCCGTCCTCGGCCTCGCACCCGCCCTCCGGAACGTCTTCGAGGCCCCCACCCCGGCGGCCCTGAGCCGATTGCTCGACGGGCCGCCGACCGCGTCCGCCCCCGCACACCTCGTGCCCTTCCGGGCCACCGGAGCGGCCGCTCCGGTGTTCTGTGTCCACCCGCTGAGCGGTATGAGCTGGAGTTACGCCGGCCTGCTGCGGCACGTCGGCCGCCACCACCCGGTCCACGGCATCCAGGCCGAGGGCCCCGGGGGAGTGGCGGACCTGCCCGGCACGATCGAGGAGATGGCCGAGCGCTACCTGCGACTGCTGCGCACGGTCCGCCCGTCCGGCCCGTACCACCTGGTCGGTTGGTCCTTCGGCGGACTGGTGGCGCACGCCATGGCCGTCCGGCTGCGGGAACTCGGCGAGCCCGAAGGGACGCTGTTCCTGGTCGACGCCGTCGCCGCCACCGGGGCCGGGCCCGCCGAGCCCATCGACGAGCACCACGTGCACCGGGTGCTGCTGACGGCCGCCGGGTTCGACGACGACCGCCTCGCCCAGGAGACCCTCGACTTCACCACCGTGTCGGCACTGCTGCGCCGCGAGGGCAGCCTCTTCGCCCGCCTCACCGAGGACGACATCGCCCGCGTCATCGCCGTCTCCCGGCACAACGACGCTCTGCTGCGCGCCTACCGCCCCCCGCGCTACGCGGGCGACACCACCTACATCGAGGCCGCCGGCGAGCCTCGGCGTGCGGCGCCCACGCCCGAACTGTGGCGGCCGTACGCCGGCGGCGAGCTGACCGTCGGACACGTCGACGCAGGGCACCACGAAGTGATGCGGCCCCAGCACGTGGACGCCGTCGGCGTCCAGCTCACCGAAGCCCTCGGGAGGGCCCGTTGACCGCCACCGAGGACGCGACGTACGAGGCGGACAGCGCCGCACTCGACGAACTGCCCGCAGGAGCACGGGTGGTGATCAGGCTTCCGGGCGGCCGCCGACTCGCGGACCTCCTGCTCGGCTGCTTCGACCGGGGACTCGTCGCCGTCCCGCTGCACCCGCGGGCCGCGGACGCGGACCTCGCCGCCGGCGCCGCCCGGGTCGCCGCCGCGGCCGTCGTGGACGTCCACGGAGTCCGGCGCACCGGAACCGGACTGCCCGACGCGCACCAGACGCCCGAAGCCCCGGCGCTCATCATGTTCACCTCCGGCTCCACCGGTCCGCAGAAAGGGGTCGTGCTCAGCCGCCGGGCGGTCATCGGCAACGCACGCCGCACAGCGGACCTGCACGGCATCACACCGGACCGCCCGCACGGCACCTGCCTGCCGCTGTACCACTGCAACGCACTGGTCATGTCACTGCTCGGCACCCACCTCACCGGTACGCCGCTCACGCTGCACCCCGCCTTCGACCCGGCCGGCTACTTCGCCGCGCTGGACGCCTCCGGCGCCCGGACGGCCTCCATCGTCCCGGCCCTCCTCGCGGACCTGGTCGAGGCCGCTCCCGCGTGGCCCGACGGGCTGGACTACCTGATCACCGCCGCGGCCCCGCTCACCGCCGACCTGGCCCGCCGCTTCCACTCCCGCTACGGCCCGAGGCTGCGTCAGGGCTACGGCCTGACGGAGGCGGTCAACTTCAGCTTCACCATGCCGCTGCTCGACGACACCGACTTCCGCACCCACTACCTGGAGCGGACGCCCCCGGTGGGCGTACCACTGCCCGGTACCGAACTCCACCTGGAATCCGGCGAGGTCTGGATCAGAACGCCTGACCTGATGACTGGCTACTGGCAGGACCCGCGCAACACCGCCGCCACCGTCACCGACGATGGCTGGCTGCGCACCGGCGACCTGGGCGAGCTCCGGGACGGACTCCTCGTCCTGCGGGGCCGCGCGGGCGAGCGCATCAACCGAGGCGGGGAGAAGCACCACCCCCTCGACATCGAGCACGGCTGGCGCCGGGCGGGCCTCACCGGCCGGTTCGCGGCGGTCGCGGTGGACGAGCCCACGCTCGGCGACGACGTCGCCCTCGTCGCGACGGAACAGCCGGTGCCCGAGGTCCGCACCCTGTACGAGCGATCGCCGCTGCGGCCCGTGGTCGTCCAGTTCGGCGGATACCGGGCGACCGCCACCGGAAAGCCGCAACGCCGGGCGATGAGCCGGCCGCTGGCCGCCCGCCGCTTGGCGCCCGCACGGTACGACCGACTGCTGCGCCACGCCGCGGCCACCGCACGCCACCTCCTGGACTCCGGGGCGGACGATCCGGCCCTGCGGTCCCTCGCCGAACACACCGCCGCCCGGCACACCGGGATCGGGGACGACACCGTCCTGGCCGCCTACGACTTCCTGCGCGAGCACTGGCACGCCCCCGGCGACGCGGAACTCGCCCGCGCCAAGGCGCGGTGGCGTGCGAAGCTGCTCGCCGCGTGGCCGCTCTCGGTGCACGGGGAGCTGGCCGCGGAGCTGGCCGCCCGGCACGGCGTCGAGGAGGGGCCGGTGCCGTGGGGTGTCGAGACCCGCCTCGACGGCGGCGCACTCGTCCTCCTCCCGCACGGGCCCGCACCGGGCGGCCCCGCCCGGCCGCTGGGCCCGCTGCTGTCCTTCCTCGACGTCCCCGGCAGCGGGGGAACGGACCGCTGGGAGTGGCTGTCCCGGCAGCGGGACGGTGGCACATCCCTGACCGGCTGCTCGGTGCTCCGCGCCGGGCGACACGACGTGGGCGGCGTGCTCTGGGCGCGCCACCCCGGTTCCGGACCGAACGAGCACCTGGGAGCGACAGGATGACGCAGCCCGCCGAGACCATCGGCCGGATGAAGCGGTCGCCCGACCACGAGGACGAGATCCTCGACGTCCGAGGCCACCGGGACCCCGACCGCAACCGGCTCACCCCGGTGGTGCAACTGCCCCCGGAGACCGCCCTGACCGTTGTCGACGCTCTGTCCGGCCTGGTCCGGGCGGCCCACCGGGAGGAGGGGGAGCGACCCGCACCGACGGGCGAGCTGAAGCGGGCGCAGGTCTTCGAGGAGGGCGACGTCTTCATGCTGGAGCCGCCCTTCCCGGGCTTCTTCGCCGACCGCTACCTCATGGACTTCTACGACACCGCCGCACGCGACATCTGTTCGCGCATGCACCTGCACACCGGGCTGCGGTTCGTGCGGATGATGACCGGCCCGGACACCACGATCCGCGTGTCCAGCCTGTCGCCGATCACCGTCCGCCCCCCGACGGGACGCTTCGCACCGCTGTCATGCTTCGCCGACGACCTGCCCGGCACCCCCGACGGGGTGCGGCGCGAGCGGCACAACGTGATCGTGCCGCCCAACTCCTGGGTGGACATGCAGATACCACGCGGAGTCTCACACCAGTTCAACGCGGTCGGCCCGAACGCGGTCATCGACTCGGTGCACCCGGAGGAGTCCATCGAGACCCTGCGGGAGGGGATGTCGGGCTACCGGATGATGGCGCAGACCATCTTCCTCGCCAAGGACAGGACCCCCGCCGCCACCTGTGCCGACACCGGCGCGCCGGAGACGACCCCGCCACGCTGAGCCGTCCAGGCCAAGCCCCACGGCCGCCGGACCGGCTTCTCCGCCCCGACCCCGCAGAGATCGGCAGGAAGACGTGAACCCCTTCGACGACCCGGACGGCACCTTCCTCGTCGTGGTCAACGACCAGAACCAGCACGCCCTGTGGCCCACCTTCGCCCCGGTGCCCGACGGATGGCACGAGGCGCACCCGGCCGCACCCCGGGACGTGTGCCTGGACCACATCGAGCGCACCTGGACGGACCTCGCACCCGGCGGTCCCACCCGGCCCGCGGATCCGGCCACCGGCTGAGCCGACCGGCCGCACTCAGCCGGTCCGTCGTACCGTCGGGTCGGGCAGCATGACCCGCTTCGCGCCGTCGCGGCGGGCTATCCGCTTCTTGTCGGCGTCCGAACCGTACCGCCGGTCGAGTTCGCTCGACGCGCGTGCCCAGTCGGCGAGGCTGTGGATCGAGTGTGTCCGCTCCCGCACGTACGGGTCGTTGCGCCACTCCAGCGCCCGGCTCCACAGCACGTCGACCGGCTCGTCGAGCAGGCTGCCGACCTTCGCCTCGTACGCGCCGTGCGCGCGCAGCGAGCCGTCCGGCTCGATCGTGGCGATCTCGGCGCCCCGGTCGTACAGCGGGGAGTTGGGCAGGAAGAAGCGGGCGTCGGTGACGGTGACGCGGACACCGTTGACGGCGCGGGCGGCGAGCCGGGACTCGGCCTCGACCAGACCGACGAGCTCGTCGTCGGACAGCAGCTCGTGTTCGACGAACCCCGACTCCTGGGCGACACCGATCGGCATCGCCGCGCCGAACGTGATGGAGTCCAGTCCGGGCAGCCGGGCCGACGCCTCGGCCACGAAGTCGTCGATGCCGGGCAGGCCGCTGCGGGTCACCGTGTAGTCGAGGGCGACGGTGCAGGACTCCTCGCCGCGCGCGGTGCGTTCCCGCCGGACCCGGGTCAGCCGCTCCAGCGCGGCCATCGCCCGGTCGAACGAGCCGGCCCGGCCGCGCACCAAGTCGTGCACCGCGGCGTTCGGCCCGTCGACGCTGACCGTCGTGGTGGCGACCAGCGACGCCAGCTTCTCGGCCGCCTCGTCGTCGAACAGCCAGCCGCTGGTGAACACGGTCAGCGGAATGCCGGCCGATTTGAACAGCCCGAACATTTTCTCCCACCACGGCACCAGCAGCGGCTCCCCACCGCCGACCGACACGCGCTTCGGCCGGGCATCGATGATCGCCTGCACCACGCGACGCATTTCCGGCTCGCGCAGCATTTGAGCCGCACGCCGCCCGGACTCGGTGTAGCAGTGGATACACCGCAGCGGGCACGCGTACGTCGGATTCCAGCAGAAACGTCCGATCCGAGCTGACTCCGGCACCCTCATGACCATCTCCCGATATCGAGATCCCGTCGACCCACCGTGCCGCACTCACCGTTACGAACGCGATCAAAAAACGCGTTGGCGCGGCGACCAAAGGGCGCGTTCTCCCAGGTCATCCGTCAGTCATGCACGTCGTCGAGACAGTGGTGCCGACTCCCGCCGAAAGCGCGGATCATGGTTCGCAGTCACATTTGTCGGCGGCCTGTCCACGATGCAACGAGAACGCTTACGGGGGCGCCGGATCCCAGTATTAGCACGCTCTTCGACGGCCAACACAAAGAACCGGCCACACTGTTGCAAAGACTTGACACTGTTTTACCGATCGGCCTAGCGTCCCGAACCGACCTTGCGGACGATGGGGCGAAATCGCCAGTGTGGTTCGGGCACCGCGGCCACGTGCCGCGGGAAGAAGGGGGAGACGTGCGCTCCGCGAACACAGACCCGCTCGTCGTGGAAAATGCACTCGCCCGTTACAACGACCAGGTGCGCGGCGCTTTCGCCGAAATGCAGCGCAATTCCAGCGCGGTCGGCGGAAACGACGTCGGCCGGTATCTGCCCGCACCCGGCCCCGCGCTCACCGCGTACCTCGCGGCGTCCGACATCGCCGTCGCCGACCTCGGCGAGTACCACGGCCGGCGGCTGCGCCTGTTGGACCTGATGCGCAACGCGCGCACCCGAACCACGAAGACGTTCCCGTCGCTGCTGATCGTCGCCCGCGCGGCCGAGCACGTCCGGCGCACCGGGGAGCGTGTCATGATCGTGACGCCGTCGTCCGGCAACAAGGCGACGGCGCTGCGTGACGCGGTGCTGACCGCGCACCGCACCGGTCTGGCCACGCCCGACGAGCTGTCGGTCATGGTGGTGGTGCCCGCGGCGTCCTGGGGCAAGATGTGGGCGTCGCCGCTGGACGAGGACGACGCGGCCCGGCGCGCCAACCCGGTCGCGGTGTACCCGGGCGCCGACACCGACCGGGTCAAGGTGCTGGCCCGTTCGATGGTCGACCGGTACGCCGCGGACCTGCGCGAGAAGCACGGCGTACGGCTCTGGTACACGCTGGACCTGGCCAACTACCGGGTCGCGGACACGGTGCGCGCGCTGGTCGAGCACGACCACCTGCCGGCGGCCGAGGCGCGGCTGCACGTGCACGCGGTGTCCAGCGCGTTCGGCCTGCTCGGCCACGACCTCGGGGTGCGCCGACTGGCCGCCGCCGGCCACACCCCGACACCTCCCCGGTACCTGCTGGTACAGCATCTGGACACCGCGGACATGGTGCTGAGCCTGCGATTCGGGTCGACCGCGCGGGAGGCGATGCCGACGTACCGGTTCGACGCGGCGACCGGCCACTACCACCAGGACGACGACCCGCGCTTCCCGTCCGTGACCGCCTCGGTCACGGAGAACCTGGACCCGACGTTCTACACGCGGAACCCGGCCACCTCGCCGGAGATGAACGCGCTGATCGGCAAACAGGGCGGCGACGGCATCGTCGTCTCGCGGTACGAGTGCCTCCACCGCTACCCGGCGCTGCGCGAGATGCTGGCGCCGACCGGATACCTGCTCCCCGCCGAACCGGCCGACCTGCGGGAGTGGTCGCTGGTGATGGCGCTGACCGGGATCCTCAACGCGATCGACCGTGACCTGGTCCGTGAACCGGACGTCCTGGTGCACGGTTCCGGCAGTTACGGCGTCGCCGACTTCACCCCGATCCCGGCCGAGCACGTGCACACCGCCGCCGACGTCGACGACCTGGCCACGATCGCGTACGCGGCGCTGGAACGCGAGGCGGTGCGGTGAGTGAGGGCCGACCTGCCCGCCTTACGTGGACCACTGGGATGGATGAACCTCGGCACGCTCGTGCTCGCGGTCGGATCCGGCGGCTGGATGACCTGTTGGGCGGTGTACTTCACCCGGTCGGTCGGGCTGTCGCCGACGGTGTTCGCGTTCGGGGTGACGGTCGGCGGACTGGGCAGCGTGCTGCTCGGCATTCCGGTGGGGCACTGGGCCGCCCGGTTCGGCGTCCGGGAGACGCTGGTCTGTCTCGACCTGGCGCAGGGCGTCGCCGTACTCGGGTACGCGCTGGTGCGCGACTGGTGGAGCTTCCTGCTCGTCACCTGCGTGGTGGCGCTGGCGCAGCGGTCCGCCCCGGGGGTACGGATCGCGGTGCTGACCGCGCTGGCGGACAAGGGGAAGCCGCTCGACGCGATCTCGTCCGGCCAGGTCGTCGCGCATGCCGGGTTCCTCGCCGGATCCGGGCTGGGGGCGATCGCGCTCGCCGCGCACAGCCGTGCCGCCTACCTCACCGTCCTCGGTCTGTACGCCGCGGGCTGCGTGGCCTCCGGGCTGGCCACGCTGCGGGTCCCGCACCTCACGTCGCTCACCGACCTCGGCGTGCGGCGGCGCAGCCTGGTGCTGCGGGACCGGCGGTTCCTCGCCATCGCCGCGTTGTGCGGGGTGCTCGCGCTGGTGTGGGGGGTCGCAGACGTCGGCGTACCGCTGTGGGTCACGACGCACACCGCCGCCCCGCCCACCGTGCTCGGCGCGCTCGTGGCCGTCAACGCCGCGGCGATCCTGCTGTGCCAGAGGCGGGTGGCACGGGCCGCCACCAGCGTCGCCCGGTCCACCCGGCTCATCGCGGTGAGCGCTGCGGCGCTCGCGGCGTCCTGCGTGCTGTTCGCGGCGACCCGAGGCGGCTCCGGCGTACCCGTGGTGGTCCTGCTGCTCGTCGCGTGCGTCGTGCAGGTGGTCGGCGAACTGCTGTTCACCGCAGGCGGCTGGGGCGTCTCAACCGGCCTGACGCCGCGGGACGCGCACGCCGAGTACCAGTCGGTGTTCACGGCGGCGTCCGCGGCGGCGGTGATGCTCGCGCCGGCGCTGCTCGGCCTCCTGCTGGTCGACTGGGGCGTGGCCGGGTGGTTCGCGCTGGGGTTCGTGTTCCTGGCCGCCGGATCGCCGACACCGGCGGTCGGCCGGTGGGCACTGCGTACGCCGGGGCGGGCCGAGCCGCGCGTGACGGTCTCGTGAGGACGGTGACGGTGTGCTGAACGCGGCGCGGCGGCGGCTGCGGTACCAGTGGGCGTCCGGCACGGACCGCCGGGTCGTCGCCGCGCACTCGTGGCTCGCCGCCCACGTACATCCCTGGGTGGCCGTCACGTCGACAGCGAGGCCCGGCACCCCGACCATCGCGTACGCGGGCGTGCCGGACGGTGTCGTGAAGATCCACCAACTGCTGGAGCAGCGGCGGGAGGCGCTCGGCGGCGGCACCATCGACCGGATTACCGAACGCGTCGACCGGGCCGCCGTGCTGCGCGGCCGGCTGCCCCGCCCCGCCGACCTCGTCGCGGTCGGCTGCTCCGCGGCGCAGGCGGCGGCGCTGCCCGCACGGTCCGCGCTGGTGTTGCCGTTCCGTCTGCACCTGCTCGCGTACCTCGGCGGCGGCCTGGACCAGTGGCTGGGTACCGTCTCCGAATCGGAACGCCGCTGGGTGAGGTCGGCGCGGCGGCGGGCGCGCTGGGGGCTGGAGATCGCCGCCGACAGCGCCTCGTTCGAGCACTTCTACCACCGGATGTACCTGCCGACGATGCGCGGGCGGCACGGTGACCGGGCCCGTTGCGAGCCGGTGGACCTGGCCCGGGAGGCGCTGTTCGGGCACGGCGTCCTGGCGTTCCTGACCCGCGACGGCGAACGTGTCGCCGGCTCGCTGGACCGGTGGGACGCCCGTCGCGGCCGGCTGACGCTGCGCCTGTTCGGCGTGCTGGACGGCAGCGACGAGCACTACCGGGACGGGGCGTCGCGGGTGCTGGACTTCCTGCTGCTGGAGTGGGCGCACGGCTTCGGCGCGCGGACCGTCGACTTCGGCGGTATCGAGCCGTTCCTCAGCCAGGGCATCTTCCAGCGGAAACGAAAGCTCGCGTCGCGCGCCGTACTCGGGCCGACCCACCTGGGCGCGCACCGGCTGTGGTGGCACGCACGCCGCGACACCCCCGCGGTGCGGGACTTCCTCGTCGCGAACCCGGTCGTGGAGATCGCCGGTCGGGACCGTCTGCGCGCCGTGTACTTCCACGACGAGACGCGTCCGCCCCGGCTCGACCTGGCCCGTACGCACGAGGGCATCGACGAGATCCGGTCGCTCGCCCTGGACGAGTTCTTCGCGCGCTGACCGCCGCCACGACACGAGATCCCACCGCGCACCCCGGAGGTTGGCCGATGACCGCGACGCGCACGGCACGATGGTTCGACCGGTACCGGGAGCCACCGGAGACCGGCGTCGCGCCGGGCCGGATCGCCGAGATCGTGGTCGAGGAGACGCGCGGGCTGCGTCCGCTTCCGGCGTACCCGGTGGCGTTGCAGCCGCTGCTGCTGCCGGTGGCGGAGTTCCGCGAGCTGCTGCGCGCGGCGACCGACCTGCTCGCGCTGATCCGGCGGGCGGTGCTGCACGCGGCACCGGACCGGGCCGGGCGGATCGCCGCGCTCGGCATCGACCCGGCGGACACGCCGCTGTTCACCGCGGACGAGGACTTCGAGCTGCGGCACTGCGCCGACATGGGCCGGGCGGACGTGGTCATCGGGCCGGACGGACCGAGGTTCGTGGAGTTCAACGTCTCCGGCGCGTTCGGCGGCATGCCGGACTGCCACGCGCATCAGCAGGCGTGGCGCCGGATCACCGCGCTGGCCGGCCGCCCCGCGTACCTCGGGGTGGACCCGTGGGCACGCCTCGCGGCGCTGGTCGAACGCACCTGCGCCGAGTTCGGCGTACCGCCCGGAATCGTGGTCGTGGACGACGTCGGGGACGGCACCGTGCTCGCCACCGGCCGCAGCGTGCGGATGTGGCTGGACGGACTGCGGACCCACGGGATCGAGGCGAAACACGTCCAGGTCGCCGACCTGCTCGACACGCTCGGCCACCCCGGCGCGCTCCGGTACCCGGTGGGACTGCGCGGTTTCGACCTGGACGACATGCGTACGGTCGGGCACGACATCAGGCCGGCGCGGCGGGCGCTGGACGCCGGGTTCCGCATGATCCCGTCGCAGACGTCCCGGCTGTTGCACACGAAGAAGGTGCTCGCCCGCCTGTCCGAGGGCGCGCCGTGGATGGGCGCCGCCGACCGCGACCTCGTCGCGCGGTACGTCCCGTGGAGCCGTGTCGTCGGCGACCGCCCCGTCACCTGGCGGGGCCGGCGGTACGAGCTGCCCCGGCTGCTGATCGAGCACCGCGAGTCGTTCGTCCTCAAGGGAGCGACCGGGTGCTCGGCACGGGAGGTGACGTTCGGCTCGTGGACCGAGCCGAACGACTGGGCCCGCCTGGTCGACGAGGGGGTACGCACCGGCTATCCGATCGCGCAGCAGGTCGTGCGGTCCGCGCCGTACCCGGTGGACCTGCTCGCCGAAACCGGCGAGATCACCCGGGTCGCGGCGAACGCGGTGGTCAGCCCGTTCGTGCTCGGCGGGGTCGGTGCCGGCTGCACCGCGCGGTTCGACTGGGCCGAGCGGCCCGGCATCGTGCTGTGCGCCAACGGCGCCGTCGAGACCTGCCTGCTGGCCGAGCTGTGATCGGACCACGGGCGCGCCCGGCCGCCGGGACCGGTCCGCGGCGTGGCCGGACGGCGGACGCCGCGAGGGCCAGGGCGTGTGAACGGCGGGGCGCGGGCGGACGCGAAGGGGCTGTGACATGTGCGGTGTGATCGGCTGGCTCGACTTCACCCGGGACATGCGCCGGGAACGTGACGTGGTCGACGCGATGGTGGACACGATGCGCGACCGCGGGCCGGACGGCGCGGGCACCTGGTTCGGGCCGCACGTGGCGATTGGGCAGCGCCGGCTCGCGGTCATCGACATCGAGGGCGGTGACCAGCCGATGGCCGCGGCCGTGGGGCCGCACGACCTGCCGGTGGCGCTGGTACACACCGGCGAGGTCTACAACTTCCGCGAGCTGCGCCGGGAACTGGCCGGGCGCGGCCACCGGTTCGACACCGCCTGCGACACCGAGGTGGTACTCCGGGCATACCTGGAGTGGGGCGTGGGGTGCGTCGAACGCCTGGACGGCATGTTCGCCTTCGCCGTCTGGGACGGCGTACGCGAGGAGCTGGTGCTGGCGCGCGACCGGCTCGGCGTGAAGCCGCTCTACTACCATCCGCTGCCGGCGGGCGTGCTGTTCGCCTCGGAGCCGAAAGGGCTGCTGGCGAACCCGTTGTTCCGCCCGGAGGTGCCCGAGCACGCGCTGCCGATCCTGTTCAACGCGCGGCTGACGCTGCCCGGCGAGACGCCACTGCGCGACCTGTACGAGGTGAAGCCCGGCCATGTGATCCGGGTCGACCGCGCCGGCCGCCACGAGTACCCGTACTGGCGCCTGGTGAGCTGGGAGCACACCGACGACCTGACGGGGACCGTCCGCACCGTACGCCGGCTGCTCACCGAGGCGGTCGACCGGCAGCTCGTCGAGTACCTGTGGAACGTGCCGTGGTCGATGAAGGTGGCCGACGGTCGGGAGAAGAGCCTGCTGCGGATGGCGACCGAGGACCTGGTGCCGCCGGAGATCCGGTGGCGGGCCAAGTCCGGCTACCCGGCCCTGCACGACCCGGCCCACGACGCCGAGGTACGCCGCGCCGCCCGCGCCGTCGCCGCCGACGACACCTCGCCGCTCGCCGGACTGCTCGACGCCGACCGGGTACGCGCCCTCGCCGAGGGCACCGACGACACGATGACGCACGTCAGCGGCGCCCACTTTCTCGTACCGCTGGTCGAGGTGGACCGGTGGCTGCGCGCGTACGGGTTGGGTGTCCGGTCGTGACCGTGCGGCTCGGCGTGCTGGTGCTGCCGGAGCGTCCCGGGCCGGACGGCGTGCGGGTCTGGCGGCACGTGGAGGACCTCGGCGTACGCCACGCCTGGACGTATGACCACCTGCGCTGGGGCTCGCTGCCGGACCATCCGTGGTTCGACGCGATGACCACGCTCGCCGCGGCCGCCGCCGTCACCGACCGGATCGAGCTGGGCACGCTCGTCGCCTCGCCCCATATCCGGCACCCGGTGAACACGGCGGCGCAGGCGATGACGCTCGACCAGCTCAGTGGCGGCCGGTTCGTCCTCGGCATGGGCAGTGGCGCCGACGGCCCGGACGCCACGCTGCTCGGCGGGCCACGGCTCACCCCGCGGCAGCGGGCCGACCGGTTCGCCGAGTTCGTCGCGCTCGCCGACGCCACGCTGCGAGGCCAGACCGTCACCACCACCGGGCGCTACTACGCGGCCGACGGCGTACGCCTGGTTCCTGGCTGTGTGCGCGCGCCGCGCGTACCGTTCGCCATCGCCGCCACCGGCCGGCGGGGCATGCGGCTCGCCGCCGAGTACGGACAGTTCTGGGTGACGATCGGCGCACCCGGCGTGGCCACCGTCGACGAGGCGTTCCGCGCGCTGGCCGACCAGCTCGCCCGGCTCGACGCGGCCTGCGCCGAGGTCGGCCGGGACCGTGCGAGCCTGCGAACCCTGGTCAACCTGAGCCGGATCGTGCCCGACCCCTACACGTCCGCCGGCCGGCTCCGCGAGCTGCTCGCCCGGTGCGGCGACCTCGGGGTCACCGACGCGGTCGTCGCGTACCCGCGCGCCGACGGTGTCTTCGCCGGCGACCCGGCCGCCTTCGAGCGCGCGATCGCCGCCACCGCCGGCTGACTCCGGGGCGAGGGATGCGCACATCTCGGCACACCGACGTCGGCGACGTCCTGGACACCGTTGGAGCACGCCAACGCGTTGGGCCGGAACCGTGAGGGGTGAACTTTTTCGGATTCTCGTGTGACGTAATCCGTCACGCTTGACGTCATCCGTTCATGCGTACCGGAACTGCGGGCGTTACACCTTCGTAACCCCGGACGGTGCTGGATCACCTGGCTGTGACCTGGAATGATGCAGGATTCCGTCATTGACGAGCGGAAAAGCGCTGATTAGCGTCCGCCCCATGACCCACCGAGCCCCCGTGGACACCATCGACGACCTGGACCGCCGTGTCATCGCGGCGCTCCAGCTCAACGGTCGCGCCCCGTGGAGCGCGGTGGCTCGTTGGGTGGGCACGAGCGAGACGACCGCCCAGCGGCGCTACAAGGCCCTGCGCGAGCGGGGAGTGCTGCGGGTCGTCGGCAGTCTGGAGCTGGACCGCACGCGGGAGGGCTCTTCCATGCTGGTCCGGGTGCAGGCCAGACCCGGCCGCGGGCTGGACCTCGCGGACCAGCTCGCCGTCAGCCCGGACGTGCGCTTCCTCGCCGTCGTCACCGGTGCCGCCGATCTCATCGTCGATTTCGTTGCCCGCGACAACGAGGAGATGATGCGGATGCTCTTCACCGACCTGCCCGGGGCCGACCTGATCACCAGCACCGAGGCGGTCGCCGTCATCCGGGCCTTCACCTCCGCGTCGATGTGGGACACCGGGCTGCTGCCCGTTGAGGCGGCGGCGGACCTGCGGCCCGCCTCCCTCGCGTCGTCGTGCGACCGCGCCGACTGGGACGGGGCGCCAAAAGCGCTGACCGGTCTGGAGCAGGAGGTCGCCGCGGCCCTCAAGGAGGACGGCCGCGCCCAGGTCAGCACCCTGGCCCGGAGCCTGGGACACACCGAGTCCGGTGTCGCACGGGCCATGGACCGGCTCATCTCCCGCGGCATCCTGCAGTTCCGGACTCTCGTCGAACCGACCCTGCTCGGGTACGACGCGGAGTTCATGGTGTGGCTGTCGATTGAGCCCGACCGGCTCGATGCCGCGGGGCGGCAGCTCGCGCGGCATCCAGGAACCAAGTTCCTGGGCGCGGCGACCGGGCGCTTCAACCTCGTCGGGCACATGGTTCTGCCCCGCCGCACCGATCTGTTGCGCTACACCAGCGACATCATCGGGGCACTGCCCGGGCTGATCGCCTCCGACGTGACGTTGCACTTGGCCACCCTGAAGTACTCCTGGCACCGGATGGTCCGCGCCGTCTGAGCCCCCGGCCGGTTGTCGGGCACACCGCCAGGTGGTGGCCCCGCCGTACCTTCAACCACCCTCTTCCGACCGCCCTCCTCCCGTCCCCCGATCCTTGTGGAGACCACCATGCCCACAGACGACTTCGGCCTGCCCACGGAGAGCTGGCGCTGGCCCGAGCACACCTGGCGCGGCCATATCGACGCGGTCCGTGCCGGACGGCGGCTGGTCCCCGACCGCTGGCCCGGCGGTGCCCGGGTCGCGGTCGCCCTCTCCTTCGACTCCGACCACGAGACGATCCCGCTGCGTGACGGCGAGACCAGCCCCGGCCGACTCGCCCAGGGCGAGTACGGCGCCCGCGCCGGCGCTCCACGGATCCTGGACCTCCTGGCCCGCTACGGCGTCCCGGCGACCTTCTTCATGCCGGCCGTCTCCGCACTCGTCCACCCCGAGGAGGCCCGCGCCTACACCCGTGACGGGCACGAACTGGCCGTCCACGGATGGATCCACGAGCGCAACATGCTGCTGGGCCGCGAGGACGAGAAGGAACTCACGGCGCGCGCCCTCGACACCCTCACCACGCTGACCGGCCGGCGCCCCGTCGGCATCCGCACCCCGTCCTGGGACTTCTCGGACTCCACCCTCGACATCATGCTCGAGCTGGGCTTTGCCTACGACTCCTCGCTCATGGCCGACGACGAGCCCTACGAGATCGTCACTGAGGACCGGCCCACCGGCCTGGTGGAGATCCCCGTCGACTGGATCCGGGACGACGCCCCGTACTTCACGATGGACCGCTACGGGTCAGTCCGCCCGCACAGCCGCCCGCGCGACGTACGGGAGATCTGGACCGACGAGTTCGACGCCGCGTACCGGGACGGCGGCGTCTTCCAGCTCACCCTGCACCCGCACGTCATCGGTCACCGCTCGCGCCTGGTAGCGCTGCGGGAACTCCTCGACCACATCGCCGCTCACCCCGGCGTCTGGTACGCGACCCACGCCCAGCTCGCCGACATGGCCCGCAGCGTGCTGGACGGCCGGGCCGCAGCCGGTTCCGCCGCCGACACCCCGGAGCACACACCATGAACACCGGATCCGCCACGCCCACCGGCCCCCTGCGCGAGGACGGCGCCGCCCCCGCCACACTCCGGCTGAGCCGCGCCCAGCGCAAGGCCGTCGTCGCGGGCACCATAGGCAACACCGTCGAATGGGTCGACTGGGCGCTGTACTCCATCTTCGCCAAGATCATCGCAGATGAGTTCTTCCCCAAGAGCGACGGCGCGGTGGCCCTGCTGTCCACGCTCGCCGTCTTCGCCGTCGGGTTCGTGATGCGTCCGGTCGGTGCCGCCGTGCTCGGCGCCTACGCCGACCGCCACGGACGCAAGAAGGGCATGACCCTCACGGTCGGCCTGATGGCGGGCGCGGGCCTCGTCATCGCGATCACTCCGTCCTACGACAGCATCGGCATCGTCTCGCCGCTGATCCTGCTGGTCTCCCGGCTCGTGCAGGGGTTCTCCGCCGGCGGCGAATTCGGCTCCTCCTCCGCGTTCCTCGTCGAGTCGGCGGCTCGCGGCAGGCGCGCGTTCGCCGGGTCCTGGCAGCAGGTGTCGGTCGCCGGCGGTGTGCTCGTCGCCTCCCTCCTGGGCACACTCGCCACCTCGACACTGAGCGACGACGCCCTGCACTCCTGGGGCTGGCGCGCCGCGTTCATCCTCGGCGGCCTGCTCGGACTGGTCGGCCTGTGGCTGCGGATCTCCGTGGCGGACACCGACTCCTTCGCCCACATCCAGGGCGCCGGCCGCACCCGCACCAATCCCGTCAAGGCCATGTTCGTGGAGCACCCCGCGGCCGCCCTGCGCGTCGCCGGCATCACCGTGGCGGGCACCCTCACCTACTACATCTGGGTCAACTACCTGCCCACGTACGCGAATCTGACCACCGGCATCCCGCTGAAGACCGCGCTGCTGTCACAGGCCCTCTGCCTGGTCGTCTTCGTCATCGCGTTGCCCCTCATGGGCGTGGTCTCGGACCGCGTGGGACGCAAGCCGACCATGGCGGCGTTCGCCGGCGGTTTCGTCGTCCTGGCCTGGCCCCTGCTGCACCTGCTCGGCAACAGCTTCCTCAGCCTGTTCCTGGTCCAGCTCATCGGCATGCTGCTGATCCTCGGCTACTCCGCCAACTGCGCCGTCATCATGGCCGAGCAGTTCCCGCCGGAGGTACGCGCCACCGGCATCGCCCTGCCGTACGCCCTGGCAGTCGCGATCTTCGGCGGCACGGCGCCCTACCTGACGACCTGGCTGCACGAGAGCGGCCACAGCGACCTGCTGTGGGTCTACGTATCGGCAGCCTCACTGATCTCCCTCGTGGTCTACCTCACGATGCCGGAGACCAAGGACAAGGAGTTCAGCTGATGACCCACATCCTCGTCACCGGCGCCGCGGGTGGCATCGGCGGGGCGATCGCCGAGGAGTTCGCCGCCCAGGGCGCGTCCCTCACGCTCGTCGACCGCGACCCCGCCGCGCTCCAGCGCACCGGGGCACGTCTGGGAACCCCTACCGCGACACGGGCCGCGGACCTGACCGACCCCGACGCGCCCACCGCCGTCGTCGAGGCGGCCTGGACGGAGCACGGTCCCGTGGACGTCCTGGTCAACGCGGCGGGCGTCTACCCCTCCCTCGACATGACCGACGTGGACGCGCCGGCCTGGGACCGGCTGTTCGCCGTCAACCTGCGCGCTCCGGTCCTGGCGACCGCCGCTTTCGCCCGGCTCGCCACGGGGCATGGACGGCCCGGTTCGGTCGTCAACATCTCCTCGGGCTCCGCGCAGCGCGCCCGCCCCGGCGGAGGCCCCTACGCCAGCTCGAAAGCCGCCCTGGAGATGGCCACCCGCGCCGCCGCCCTGGAACTCGGCGCGCACGGCATCCGCGTCAACGCGGTCAGCCCCGGCTTCGTCCTGGTGGCCAGCGACTGCAACCCCGTCTCCGCGGAGTACGCGGCGGCCATCGGCACCAACCCGCTGGGCCGCCCAGGAACGCCGCAGGACATCGCGCGGGCGGTGCGCTGGCTCGCCGGCCCCGACGCCTCCTGGATCACCGGCGAGGTCCTGCGAGTGGACGGCGGATCCAGCACGGGCGCCCTTCACCTGCCCCGGATCTGGCAGCCCGACGACACCCGCGCCACCTTGTCCGGCCCCCTGCCGGCGGCCGCGACCGCGACCGCGGAAGGACACACCCGATGAACGACACCCATCCGAAGAAACCCGGATACACCATCGTCGGCGCGGGAGCGATCGGCGGCACCCTCGCCTTCGCCCTGGCCCGCGCCGGTCACCCGGTCACCGTCGTCGACGCCGACCACACCCACGTGGAGGCCATCCGCCGCCACGGACTCGTCGTCGCCCGCGGCGGCACCCGCGAGAGCGTGCCGGTCACCGCCACGACCCCGGACGGGTTCGCAGGCTCCCTCGGACGCGTACTGCTCGCCGTGAAGGCACAGGCCACCGATACCGCGCTCGACTGGATCGCGCCCCGCCTGGCCCCGGACGGCTACGTCGTCTCCCTGCAGAACGGCTTCAACGAGTCTTTGATCGCCCAGCGTGTCGGTGCCGCCCGCACCGTCGCGGCCTTCGTGAACATCTTCGCCGACGTCACCGAACCGGGCGTCATCCAGGACGGCGGCGCCGGAGCCCTCGTCATCGGCGAGCCCGACGGCGCGCCGGTCAGCCCGAGGGTCCGGGACCTGGTGGCCGACCTGCGTAGCTGGGGCCCGGCTGTGGCCAGTGACAACGTCGAGGGATACCTGTGGGCCAAAGCCGGGTTCGGCGCCATGCTCGCCGCCACCGCCCTCGCGGACGCCCCCATGGCCGAGCTCATCGACCGGCACCGCCCCGCCATGGCCGCCCTGACGGGCGAGATCTTCGCCGTGTCCGACCGCCTCGGCGTCACCCTGGAAGCGTTCGACGCCTTCGAACCGCACGCCTTCCGGCCAGGAGCGGACCCCGCTGCCCGGAACGCCGCCTTCGACCGCCTCACCGCATGGCTGCGCACCCAGACGAAGGACCGCAGCGGTATCTGGCGCGACCTCGCCGTACGCCACCGGCCCGTCGAGGCCCCCACCCACTACACCGACGTCTTCCACCACGCGGCACGCGAAGGTCTGCCCACGACCCTGTTGCGCACGGTCGTGAACGGCCTTCGCCAACTGGAGGGCGCCGCGCACCACATGTCGGAGTCACGGCTGGACGAACTGGACCGCCTGGCAAAGGCCCCCGCGCCCTCGCTTCCCCTCAACTCCGCACAGGCCGAAGCGGTCCGGCAATGGCTCGACGCCCGCCGCGAGGACATGGTCGCCGACCTCGCCGCCTACACCTCCCAGGGCAGCGCCAGCGACGACCTGGACGCCCTGGACACCTGCCTCGGCTGGCTGCGCGGCTGGCTCGACCGACGCCTCGGCGAACCGGAAGCCGAGGAAACCCTCGCGCGCGAGGAGACCGGAGACATCCTCGTCCGCCGCTACTCCGCCCGGGACACCACCACCCAGGACGACCGCCCGGTACTTCTCCTCGGGCACTACGACACCGTATGGCCGACCGGCACCCTCGACACGTGGTCCTTCCAGCGAGACGGCGACCGCATCAGTGGACCCGGCGTCTTCGACATGAAGGCCGGCCTCGTCCAGGCGGTCTGGGCACTCCGCGCCCTCGACGCCCTCGACCTACCCCGCCCGGCCTGCACCGTGATGCTGAACGGCGACGAGGAGACCGGTAGCCTCGCCTCCCGCGACGCCATCGTGGAGGAGGCCCGCGACAGCAGGCTCGCCATGGTCTTCGAGGCCGCCGCCGACGGCGCGATCAAGACCGCCCGCAAAGGCGTCGGACTGTTCACCGTCACGGTCACCGGCAGCGAGGCCCACGCCGGACTGGACCCGACCGCCGGAGCCAGCGCCGTGGACGAACTCGCCCACCAGATCCTGCGCCTGGCAGATCTGCGCTCCCTGGACGCGGGTACGTCGCTGAACGTGGGCGTGGTGGCGGGAGGCACCCGCGGCAACGTCACGGCGGGACACGCCGTCGGCCACATCGACGTCCGCGTCGCCACCGCCGCCGAACAGCAGCGCGTCGGAGAGGCCCTCGCCGTTCTGCGTCCCGTCGACCCGCGGACCCGCGTGGAGGTCACCGGGGGCTGGAACCGCCCGGTGTTCGAACGGACGGAAGGCGTCGCCGCGCTCGCCGACCTGGCACGCCGGTGCGCCGCGCTGCTCGGACACGACCTGCCCGAGGCGTCGGTCGGCGGAGCCAGCGACGGCAACTTCGTCGTGGCCCAGGGCACGCCGGTCCTGGACGGTATCGGCGCGGTGGGCTCGGGCGCACACGCCCGCTCGGAGAACACCTCGGTGTCGGGCATGGTCACACGTGCCGCGCTGGCCGCCACGGTGCTGGTGGCGCTGGCACTCGAATGAACCGTGCCGCCACGTGTGCCCGCTGCGCTACCGCGGCGCACTTGGCCTTACCGCGGTTGACGGCACGAGATTTCTTCGGCGGCGGGTTCCCGGGGCCAGGTTCCCGGGGCCAGGTACCCGGGGCCAGGTACCCGGGGTCAGTGCTCGACCCGAGGATCGCGGCTGCCATCCAGCGGCAGAACGCGGGCTTCTCTCGTATTCCCTACCGGTCAGTATTTCGCTCCCCCCGATCCAGACGGCCAGCGCACGCACCCAGCGGGTCCGCCCCGTGAAGCCCACCAGACGCAAACGCAGCCGACGATGACGGCGACGAGGAGGAGGGACAGGACGAGTACAGCCATGGCCCTCACGGTGTCAGTGCTTGGGCGCCGGGACGTCCCCCGGCTCGGGCGGGTCGGGCGGGGGTTCTCGGCGAGGGCAGCGGGCTGTGGTCAGCGGGCGAGCCGGGGGAAGAGGATTTCGGCGTTCTTGCGGTTGATGTCTTCCGCCTGGCCGGGCGTGAAGTCGCGGTAGGTCTCCAGGAAGTGGTTGTAGTAGGTGCCGGCTTCCTGCGGGGCGAAGGGCCAGTCGCTGCCGTAGAGGACGTGGCCGGGTTCGGCGAAGGCGAGGAGGGCGGGCAGGGCGCTGGGGCTGGCGGACAGGGCGGTGTCGAAGTAGAAGCGCTTCAGGTCGCGCAGGATGTCCTCGGCGTCGCGGTCGGGGTCGACGACGGTGGAGGTCAGTCCGGAGAAGCGGTAGGCGGCGTAGGGGAGGAAGCCGCCGCCGTGGGAGAGGATCACCCGCACGTTCGGGTAGCGGCTCATCACGCCGTTCAGTACCAGGTTGAGGGCGCTTCGGGTGGTGTCGAAGACGTAGTCGGCCAGCGGGGCGGGGGTGCCGGGGAGCAGGGGCATCGGGGGCTGGGCGGGGTGGACGAAGACGTTCGCCGCGCGGCGGTCGAGTTCGGCCCACAGCGGCTCGAAGCCGGGGTCACCGAGGTAGCGCCCGCGGGCGTTGGACATCAGCACGACACCGTCGGCGTGCAGGGTGTCCAGCGCGTGCACGGCCTCGGCCACGGCGGCGTCGACGTCGGGCAGCGGGATGCTGGCGAAGTGGCCGAAGCGGCCGGGGTTGTCCTTGACCACCTCGGCGCCGTACTCGTTCACGGCGCGGGCCAGGCCCCTGGCCTGGGTGTCGTCGCCGAGGTGGACGCCGGGGGAGGTGACGGACAGGACGCCGGTGGCGATGCCCTGCTGGTCCATCATGGCGATGGCGCTCTCGGGGCTCCAGGCGGGGATGGCCCAGCCGCCGGAGTCCAGGCCCTGCGCGGCGAGGGTCTGGGCCCAGACCGGCGGAACGATGTGCTGGTGGACGTCGATGCGAGCGGGGAAGACCACGTTGATCAGCCTCCTGATACTTAGCTTGCTAACAATGTTTCTTTAGTAAGCTAACAGTCATGAGAGAGACGGGCGAATCCGAGATCCGCGGCGCCTCCGACGTGCCCGTGGAGCGCGATATCGAGCACCTGGCCCAGGCTGCCGATCGGCTCTTCTACACCATGCGGCGCTCACGGTCCGCCACGGCCGGCCAATCCGGAGCTGGTCTGTCCATGTCACAGCTGGCCCTGCTCGCGGCGCTGACCGAGGATACCGAGGGCGAGGGCCTGCCGGTCGGACGATTGGCCGCCAACGCCGAGATCAGCGTCCCCACCGCCACCCGCATGCTGCAGCAGCTGGAGGGCAAGAACGTGGTCACCCGACGCCGTGCGCCGCACGACGAGCGCCAGGTCCTCATCCGGCTCACCGAGGAAGGCGCGGAACGCCTCGCCGCCATGCAGGCCGAGCTGCGCGCACGCCAGTACGCTGCCCTGTCGCAATTCGCGCCGCAGGAGCGGCACGAGCTCGCCACCCAGTTGCACCGCCTTGCCGGCATCATCGGCGAGACCATCCCCGGAGCAGCCGGATCGGCGGCGGACGAGGGCTGAAACGTGCCCTAGGGCACTGTGATCAACCCCGAGAGCGAGCGGCGGTGCCGTGCCGCGCCACAGCGGTGGTCCCGGCCGTCTCCCGTGACGGCCGGGACCACCTGTCGCCGGCCTGAGCTGCCGTCATGTCACGGCGTCGGCAAGCATGAAGGCGGCCACGGCCAGCAGGACCGCCGCGAAAATACGCTGCAGGCGGGGCCCGGAGACCTTCGCGGCCATGCGCTTGCCGTCCCAGGCGCCCAGGATCGCGGTTCCGATGAACGGGCCGATCAGCGCCCAGTCGAGCGAGGCGGCGGCGCCGGAGCGAGTGGCCAGGGAAGCCAGTGAGTTGGCCGTGATGACCAGCAGGCTGGTGCCGACCGCGGCCTCCATCTCGAAGGCCAGGACGGTGACCAGAGCGGGGACGGCGAGAAAGCCGCCGCCCACACCGAGTAGTCCGGTCAGCGTGCCCAGGCCGGCACCGGCCCCGGCTGCCTGGCCGGGCCGTACGTCACCGCTCCCGGGCCGGGCGGTGGCAGCGGGCCGGAGCATTTTGATGGCGGAGAGGATGGCTGTAGCGGCGAAGGCGATGGTGAGGACGGCCTGGGGCAGGTGGGTGGCGGCGGCTCCAGCGGCAGCCGCCGGAAGAATCCCGGCGGCTGCGAACGCCGCTCCGGCCTTCCACCGCACCTGCCCGGCTTGGGCGTGCGCGTACAGGGCGGTCAGGGATGTCGCGGTGACGATGATCAGGCCGGCGGTGGTGGCCGCGGCCGGGGTGAAGCCGAGCAGGTAGATCAGCGCGGGCACCGCCAGGACGCTGCCGCCGCCCCCGAGGGCGCCGAGCGTCAGGCCGACGACGGCTCCTGCGATCAGGGCCAGGATCAGGGCGGTCACGCTCTTCGTCCACTGTGTCGGCTGTCGTCGGCCACCGGCAGCCCGGTCCCGGTGACGCGGGGGTGGGCCTGTTCGGGGCCGAGGCGGCCAGGACCCTGGCGGGAGAGGAACATCGCGTGCCTTCTGTGCGGGTGGAGCAAGGGATTCAGAGCCGGGGGACGCTCAGGCCCGTGTCGGCGGCGGCCTCGAAGCCGTCATCGATGGCGACGACCTTTCGTCCGGTCGCGTCCAGGAGGGAAGCGGCGATCGCCGCGCGCATCCCGCCGGCGCAGTGCACCCACACCGTGCCGTCAGGCACCTCGCCGACCCGGCCGTGCAGCTCGTGGAGCGGAATGTGCACGGAGCCCTCGATGAAGCCGTGCGCGCGTTCGGAATCCCGGCGCACATCCAGTACCACCACGTCCTCGCCACGCTCGTGTGCGTCCGCGAGGTCGGCGAAGCGGGCGCGGCGGAAGGAGGCGAGCTGTTCTCCGTCACGGACCCAGGCGGCTGGATCTCCGGTGGCGGCGGCGGCCGGACGGTCGATGCCGACCCGGGTCAGCTCCCGCTGCGCGTCGGCGATCTGCGCCGCGGTGTCGCCGAGCAGGGTGACCGGCTTGCCCCACGGGATCAGCCAGGCCAGATAGGTGGCGGGCTTGCCGCTGCCCTCGAAGTTGAACGATCCGGCCACATGGCCGTCGGCGAAGGCGACCCGGCTGCGCAGGTCCACCACCCACTCACCCGCCGCCAGCCGTTCGGCGATCTGCGCGGCGTCGGCGGGCTCGGGCGGGGTCAGGTCGACGGGCGCGGGGCCGGCGGCGTTGACCGGGCCCATGTGCGTGTAGTAGGCGGGCACGTCTTCCAGTCCGGCCAGGAGCCGCTTCACGAAGGTGTCCACATCCAGGGTGAAAGCGTCGTTGCTGGCGCGTTCGTCGCCGATCGTGGTCGCGTCGCCCTCGGTCTGGGAGGAGGAGCAGAAGCTGCCGAAGCCGTGTGTGGGCAGCACGGGTACCTCGTCGTCGAGCGTTGCCGCCAGCCGGTGGGCGGAGGCGTGCTGCGCGCGGGCCAGGTGCTCGGTCAGCCGCGGGTCCACCAGGTCCGGACGCCCCACGGTGCCGATCAGTAGTGAGCCGCCGGTGAAGACCGCCACCGCGCGGCCGTCCTCCTCCAGTGCGTAGGAGGTGTGGTGCGGGGTGTGGCCCGGGGTGGCTATCGCGCGCAGCACCAGGTGCTCGTCCACCTCGGACGTGTCGCCGTCGGTGACGGGAGTGCGGGGGAAGGAGACGCTGGCGTCGGCCGGGACCAGGTAGCGGGCGCCGGTGAGGCGGGCCAGTTCCAGCCCGCCGGTGACGTAGTCGTTGTGCACGTGCGTCTCCGCCACGTAGGCGATGCGCACCCCTCGCCGGGCGGCGGTGGCGATCACCTGGTCGATGTCCCGCGGCGGGTCGACCACGACCGCTGCTCTCGGACCGCCGGCCAGGTAACTGCGGTTGCCCAGCCCCTCGAACTCCAGGGTGTCGACAAAATACATGGTGTGGCTCTTTTCTGGGATGGCGTACCCGGGAAATTCCCGTCCCGGGAAACCGCCGCCATGTGACAAGCGATCACCGCCTGACATGGCGGCAGGGGATTTCTCGAAGGGCGCGAGGCGGATGGCGTGCCCGGCCGGCCTCATGTCGGCGGACGTATACGACGGTCATCCGCCGGTTTTGCTTTCGGGTTATCCGCCGGTTCTGCTTTCGTCAGTCCTCGCGTATCGCAGCTTTGGCACGGTCGCCGTTGTTCACCGCGTCCCGCGGTCGGGGAAGGTGACCGGCAGCCCTGCCGCTTCCCAAGCCTCAAGGCCGCCTGCCACGCTGTAGACGGAGGAGCGGCCCGCGCGGATCGCCCGCGCGCCGGCCTGCACGCTGCGTGCGCCCGTGCGGCATACGAAGGCCAGTGGGCCGTCAGGCAGATCTGACAGCGAGGCCGGCAGTGTGCTGAGCGCGGCGTGGACGGCGCCGGCCGGGTGACGCGCCGCCCATTCATCGTCTTCACGGACATCGACCAGCGTGAGGTTCCCGTCCACGACGCGGCGACGCGCCTCGGCAGGAGACAGGTCAGCGGGCGTGTGACCGTCGCCGGAGCCCAGGCTCTGCTTCGTGCCGGGCAGGACCGTCCGGATCGCCTCGTAGTTCGAGGCGTGGGCGACGGCAATCTGCTGTCCCATCATCGGGCAGACGTTCATCGCCTCTTCCCAGTGAGCGGTGGACTCCCATTCCGCCACGTTGACGAGAGAGAACTTACTCCCCGGAACGATCGTGCGGAACATATACGTCCGAATGAAACCGGGCTGAGCTGCCATGACCTCCGCGGCGTCCTGCCAGGCGTCGAGGTAAGAGCTTTCCTTCTCCTCGTCGATCTCAATCGG
Organism: Streptomyces yongxingensis; assembly: GCF_055597465.1. Lineage (NCBI taxonomy): Bacteria > Bacillati > Actinomycetota > Actinomycetes > Kitasatosporales > Streptomycetaceae > Streptomyces > Streptomyces yongxingensis. The sequence continues at coordinate 444,638 of NZ_CM145717.1, read as the reverse complement.
AATGATCACGACGTGGCGATTTTCCATCTGCCGTCTCCTCTGTTCTTGTAAGGTAATTGCGACTTCTGGCGTACCGCTCGAGCCGGAGAGGTCCCGGCGAATGAGGGAACACGACCGAGTCCGAGAGGTACCCGTACTGGGTCGCGAGCCAGTACTTTCTGAATGCAGCCTGCGCGCATATGTTCATGAGCGGCAAGTGGCTTTGCCGAACTGGCAATTCGGTCGGTGCGGCGGTCCGCACGCGGGCATGCATCACCGCGGTTCCACGGTCTGTGAGATCTCGCCCTCGGCCTTCTTTGGGTTTCCCCGCACCCTGCGGACGCCTGCCATAGTGAGCCCATGACCGACGCGTACGAGCGGATGATGCGGGCCAACCAGTCGAACTGGGACGCCAGAACCCCCGTGCACCTCGCCAGCCGGTTCTACGGGATCGACGGGGAGCCCGACCCGTCCCGCTGGTTCGCCCCCTGGGAGTGGGACGACCTCGGCGAGCTGGCCGGCCGCGATGTGCTGCACCTGCAGTGCCACCTGGGCACGGAGACGATTGCCTTCGCGCAGCGCGGGGCGCGGACCGTCGGCCTGGACTTCTCCGCGGCATCTGTGACGGCGGCGACCGGCATCGCGGCGCGTGCCGGCTTCGACGTGAGGTACGTACAGGCCAATGTGTACGACGCGGTGGAGGCCCTCGGCGGGCAGCGGTTCGACGTCGTCTACACCGGCAAGGGCGCCCTGTGCTACCTCCCCGACCTGGACCGCTGGGCTGGTGTCGTCGCCGAACTGCTGCGTCCCGGCGGCCGCTTGTACGTCGTGGAGTTCCACCCGCTCCTCAACTCGCTGGGCCCCAAGCCCGCCCCCGGAGAGGGACCCGAACTCCTGCTGCGGCATGACTACTTGGGTGGCGGCGGCCCCGTGCACCGCGACGCGAGGCACACCTACACCGACGGCCCGGCCGTCGAGGGCGCCACCGACAGCTACGAGTGGATGCACGGGCTGGGCGAGGTGGTCAATGCCCTGATCGGGGCCGGCCTGGAGATCCGACGGCTGCGCGAGAGTCCTGAACTGCCCTGGCCGCGCTGGCCCCATATGGTTCCTGGCTCATCGGGCTGGTGGCGGCTGCCGGAGCCGGGGATCCCTCTGCTGTACGGACTTTTGGCATCCCGCTGAGCGAACGGCCACGGTGGTGACCGGCTGCGGGCAGGTCGGCGGCCACACCAAAGGTCGCCGCCGCTGCAACAGCTGACCGCCGAATCCCCTGTTGCGTCGAGTGGCAGCGGCCGGGGAAGCCTGGTGCGAGGTGTTCGGGCCCGGGCGTCACACGCCCATGCGTGTGCGGGGCGCCGTGCGCGCACGGCCAGGGCGGCGGGAAGGAGGGTCTGCCGGATCTCCCCCGTGGACGGCTGGGGTCATTTCCGCCTCCCGTCCGATAGGTGCGCGGTCGCCATGCTTCGCACCGCACTGGAGGCTCCCGGTGGCCGTCGAAGTACACCGCTCGCACCCTTGGCCATCGCTACCTCGACCATGACATGGGCCGGCGAGGCCATCGATCTGATCATCGACCTGCCATCCGCGGCCGACCTGGTAGCCACCCTGGCCGCGCAGGCTGAAGACGCACTCGACCGCCCCGGATGACGCTGGCCGGAATCGACTACCGGGCGGCGCACCGGCAGCGTCCCTCCCAGGCCACTCGTCAGTCACCGCCAAGACGTGGAGACGGTCACCGAACGTCACCGACGCAACTGGCCATACTTGGGGCATCTCTGGTGGCCGCCGTCAGGGTGAGCCCGGGGCGGCCGTTTCCAGCCCCCACCCGCACCCGTGCCACAGCGCTGCTGTCAGGGTGCTCTCACCTAGTTCTTTAACCTCGCGCCGTGACGGACGGTCGCGCGAGGAGGCCAATTCTGATGCACGTGAGCGGCCTTCTGGGCAGACTCACGGGCATGACAGCGAAGATCACATGCATCAACCCCGAGCAGTTGCATGAAACACCCGGCTACCACCACATCACTGTGGTGGAGGCCGGCCGAACGGCCTACCTGGCAGGGCAGTGCCCGCTCGATCGGAACGGTTCACTTGTCGGCCCGGACTCCGTTGAGATGCAGATCGATCAGGTCGTCATGAACGCGATCACCGCTCTCGCGGCGGTGAATGCCCAGCCCCGTCACGTGGTGCGTTCGGTGATCTACGTGCGAAGCGACGACAGAGATGTCCTGGGCCTCGCGTGGCGTCGGCTCACCGCCTCCGCCCTCGGGCCGGCGTTCGCATCCGCCAGCACGCTCCTAGGGGTCGCACAGTTGGGCTTCCCAGGGCAGCTGGTCGAGGTGGACCTCACCGTCGCGCTGCCCGACTGAGCCGCTCCCTCGTCCCTCGAACCGCGTCTCGAACTGCTTCGCCCGCTTGGTCATGCGCCGGACGCCGAGATGACGGCACGCTGCTCAGAACGCCCGCACGCTGCCACCACCCGATCTCATCAGGATCGGACGGGTTGGCTCGCCAACGCCCCTATCCGATCCATGTGGGCGTATCCCCATTCGCACAGCGGGCGCAGCGCTTCAGCCAGACTCGAGCCGAACGGTGTCAGGGAGTATTCGACGTGAGGGGGAAGCTCCTGGAAGTCCTTGCGGACGACAATGCAGTCTGCCTCAAGGTCTTTGAGCGCGCCGATCAGCACTTTCTCGGTAACGCCGTCGACAAGGCGGCGCAGCTGGCCGAACCGCTGGGGACCGTGCACGGCGAGCTGCCACAGCACCAGAAACTTCCACCTGCCCCCGACGACGGACAGTGCGGCGTCCAATCCGCAGTAGAACCCACGCTCAGTCATCTGGACATACCCTTCCGTCCGCCACCACCTGGAGGCACTTACCCCAAAGTAGGTACTTGCCGGCGGGAGGGGACTTGTTGTTGGCCGATCATCAGAGTGAGCCACCGGACCGCAGTCGAGGACTCATCCGTACATAAATCCGCTTCGGTGCACGGACTCGTGCCTGAGCTGAATCGGTGCAGGGCGGATGCCGGGACCCGACGTCAGCGCAGGGTGGCGACCTGGTCGGCGGAGAACGGGATCAGCGCCTCCGTATCCCCCGTGAGGACCTTGCGAGCCCACTCCGGGTCGGCGATCAGGGCCCGGCCGATCGCGATGAGGTCGAACTCGTCCCGCTCCAGCCGGTCCAGCAGGTTCTCGATGCCCGCCACCCCGGTCCGGCTCCCGTTCTGGAACCCCGGTTCGAACTCCTTGTCCAGGCCGACGGAGCCGACGCTGATGGTGGCCTTGCCGGTGAGCTTCTTGGTCCAGCCCGCGAGATTCAGGTCCGAGCCCTCGAACTCCGGCACCCAGTACCGGCGGGTGGAGGAGTGGAAGGCGTCCACCCCGGCCTCCGCGATCGGGGTGAGGACCGCCTCCAGCTCCTGCGGGGTGGTGGCCAGCCGCGCGTCATAGTGCCTCACCTTCCACTGCGAGGTGCGGAAGACGATCGGGAAGTCGGCGGAGACGGCCTTCCGGCAGGCGGCCACGATCTCGGCGGCGAACCGGGTACGGGCGACCGGGTCACCGCCGTAGCCGTCGGTGCGGCGGTTGGTGCGCTCCCACAGGAACTGGTCGATCAGAAGGCCATGGGCACCGTGCACTTCGACGCCGTCGAAGCCGGTGCGCTCGGCCGCGGCGGCGGCCTCGGCGAAGGCGGCGATCACCGCGTCCAGGTCGTCCTGGGTCATGGCCTTACCGGCCGGGGCGCCGTCCAGCCCGAGACCCGACGGGCTGACCGTCGGGGCGTCGGGGACCGGGCCCGAGCCCTCGGGGCGCTGCACCCCGACGTGGCAGATCTGCGCCAAGATCCGGCCGCCCGCGCGGTGCACCTCCGCCACCACGTTCTTCCAGCCCGTCAGGGCGTCCTCGCCGTGAAACAGCGGCGCCCGGACGCTGTCCCCCGCCGAGTCGTGACGGATGTACGTTCCCTCGGTGACGATCAGCCCGACCCCGCCGGCCGCCCGGCGCGCGTAGTACCGCGCCACATCGGCACCGGGGACGCCGCCCGGCGAGAAGTCGCGCGTCATCGGCGCCATGACGATCCGGTTCGGGACGGTGAGCCCGCGCACGGTGAACGGGCGGGACAGGGTCTGAGCCGCGTGGTCGGCGGCAGCGCTGCTGGCAGGCACGTGAATGCTCCTCGAAGGTAGGACGACGTTCCGCGGAGGGCCGGCTCTCGGAGGCGGCGGCGATGTCGGTGGTGCTGGACGTGTCGGGCATGATCGATGTGTCTTTCGTGCATTCGGTTGGTTTGGTCTGCCTCCCCGACGCCGAGGCTCGTGCGCCCGAACCCGGGACGGGGCTTGACGGCTAGGCCGGTTGCCTACGCCAGAACCGAGGAAACATGCCGTTCCTTCCCATCGGCAAGTACCTACTTTTTTGTAAGTGCCTCCAGCGTGGGTGTTTTCGTAAAACAGGAGCCACGATGAGAACCGATCGCCAGTACTACTGTGGGCTCGACGCAGCACTATCGGTGGTTGACGGCCAGTAGAATTACCTGGTCGTGTGGCAGCTCGCCTCGGAAGGGCCTCGCAGGTTCGGGCAATTGCGACGCCTCGTCAACGGCGTGACCGAGAAGGTCCTCATCGGTGCGCTCAAGGAGCTCGAAGCCGATGGCATCATCGTGCGCAAGGACTTTCGGGAAGTGCCCCCGCACCTGGCAGCCATCGAACGGCGACAAGCTAACTGCCCTACCCGGAGTTCTCGAACTCACCGATCCCACGAATGAGCGGAGTAATCCCGCGCCAAAACCGTAGGACAAGCTCATGCCCAGTTCTGCTCCGGCCGAAGCGGGCTATACCTGAGCCATACCGCCGTCGATGCAGAGTTCTGCACCTGTCATGAAACTGCTCTCGTCCGAGGCGAGAAACAGCGCACCATTGGCGATCTCCTCGGGAAGCCCGAGGCGGCCCATCGGGACAAGGGTACTCATGTGGGCTCGGAGAGCTACTGGATCTTGACCGAAGTACTCGGACTGTCCATCGATGATGAGGGTGTCGATCGGCCCCGGACTCAGCACGTTGACCCGAAGACCCCGGTCGCCGAACTCTGCCGCCCACGTGCGCGCGTAGGAGCGCACGGCGGCCTTCGCCGCGCTGTAAGCCCCTGCCCCGGGATCCCCCTTGAATGCCGTGATCGAGCCCAGCAAAACGATCGAGCCGCCCGTTCGTAGAATCGGCAGCGCCTTCTGGACGGTGAACAGTGTGCCGCGGGCATTGAGGTCGAATGTGCGGTCGAAGTGTTCCTCGGTCACGTCCCCGAAGTTCATCCGCTCAATGCTTCCGGCGTTCGCGACGATCACATCGAGGTGTCCGCTCTCCTGACGGATAGCCTCGACCACATTGTCGAGATCACCCGACACTGTAGCGTCCGCGGTGACTGCCGTGACATGTCCCTCAATGGAAGCCTTCGCGGCTTCGAGCGCCTCCTTCCGCCGCCCCGTGATGTAGACGTGGGCGCCTTCACTTCCGAATCTCTGGGCAATCGCCAGACCAAGGCCCGCGCTCCCGCCAGTGACGAGGGCTACCTTATTCGCGAGACGCATGCTTTCTCCTTGAGTCGAGACTGTGAGCACCGAACACATTGCTTTGCCTCATCCTGCTTTTGACAGCTGGCGTCGCAGGACTTGCGTGCCTGCAGGGCGCGGCTGCCGTCCCGCAGCTTTCCGGCCCTGGTGGCTGCGCTGGGCGTGCACCACGGTAGGACCGGCCCGACATAGAGGCAAATAGTGGCAACGTATAGTCTGCATTGACATCTCCTATGTCATATCGAAGGTGGATGCGAATGAACCTGCGCCAATACGAATACGCCCTGGCCGTCGCCGACGAGGGCTCCATGACAGCGGCAGCAGAACGTCTGCGGGTCACTCAGCCCTCTCTGTCGCAGCAGATCGGCACCTTGGAGAAGCACCTCGGGGTGCAGCTGTTCACCCGCACCCCGAGCGGGGTGACGGTGACGGTGGCAGGGCGGGCTTTCCTCGCAGAGGCGAAGATCGCGACGACCGCATCCCGGCGTGCCATCACGGCCGCCCGCGCCGCCGACGGGGAACTGGCAGGCGAACTCATCATCGCTGTCCACATGGGCCTGGGAGCACGCCAGTTGCCCCAGGCATTGGGGCAGCTGCGTAATCGCCACCCGAAGCTGCAGGTGACTCTCCACGAGGAGCCCGATCCCGCGGACATGGAACGACTGGTCCGTCAGGGAACCCTCGACCTGGTCCTCGTGCACCGCATCCCCGCCGGGTGCACCTTCGACATTCACCCTCTGGGCGAGGAAGCCTACGTCGCCGTCTTGCCGAAGGGGCACCCGCTTCTCTCGGACGGCGCCGCCCCGCGTCTGGAAGACCTGGCGTCAGAGGGGTGGATCCGGTTCCGGCGCGCCAGCCTGCTCGACGATTACCTCGCCCACCTGCTCGCCAACGCGGGCCTCAGCCCGCACACGGTGGCCCGAGCGTCACAGATCTCCACTGCGGTGCGGCTCGTGGCGCAGGGCTTGGGCGTCACTGTGGTCCCGGCCTCGGCCATCCCCGAAGGCTTCGAAGAACTGGCCTGCCCGCTACTGCCCTCCCTGACCGAGCCCGTCCTCGTCGGCGTGCGGCGCAATCCGGGTTCGGCAGAGACGGCCATGCTCGACCATCTCAACCAGCAGAACTGGTGCGGTACGGGCATCCTCTGTCAGCCCGCAACTGTTTGAGCGTTCACTTTCCACGTTGCACCAACATGGAACGACCTCGAGCCCCGAGGCCATTCACGATGCCGCCCTGTCTTCACCGCTCAGCCTTTTGACCTGCCGATACGGGGTTCAGAAGGTACTTGGGATTGCGGGACACCACGGGGCCGCCGTCTTCACCTGACAGCCCAACTCCGGCGCCAATCAGCGCCTTCACTGTGCGGCGAAGTGGTCGCTGCTCAGTGCGTAAACGGTGCAGGGGCGGCCCAGGACGCTGTCTTCACGCAGAGGTGTGAATCCCAGGCGGCGGGCCACGGTAGCGGAGGCGGTATTGCCGTGGTGGATCATGGCCGTGATCTGCCCGAGCCCGAGCGCGCCGAAGCCCCATGCGAGGACGGCACGTGCTGCTTCCGTGGCGTAGCCGTTGCCCCAGTGCGCTCGGGCGAAGGTCCACCCGATCTCGGTCTCGCCGAGCGTCTCCCACCAGTTGAGGCCGGAGCGCCCGATCGCCTCGCCGGTGCTGGTCAGTTCGACGGCACACAGGCCGTGGCCGCGCTGAACCCACTGTTGACGGATGTCGCGGAGACGCGCTGCGGCCTGCTCGTGGGTGTAGGCGCCGACGAACTGGTTCACCTGGTCATCGATGTGGAGACGCACCCACCAGTCGGTGTCGGCTTCGGAGAGCGGGCGCAGACGGAGGCGTGGTGTGGTGAGCACCGGCTTCAGCCCGACGGGTGGCAGGTCACGTCCGCTGTGTGTGGTCGCTTCCATTCGGGGTCCTTCCTGTCTCTGGCCGCGATCAAGCATGGAGGCCGATGCGGAGGTCGGTACAGCACCGGGTAGGGGAGTGGTGTCGGCGCAAGGCACACAGGTCGTTGGCGCCCGGCCGCTCCCGGACGGAGTCAGTTCGCGGGTTGCAGGTCGGCCGGGAGGAGTTGCTCGGTGAGCAGGCGGCGGACCCTGGCCTGGCGGTCGGGAGCGCTGAGCCAGGAGTCCAGGAGCTGCCAGCCGTGAAAGTAGCTGAGGACGTACAGGGCCATACCCGTGGCCCGTAGTGAGGCAAGCGCTGCGCCGGTCTCGGCGTCGGAGAGCAGAGCCCAGCGGGACAGATAGGCGGCCAGTTCGGTGTCCGGACGGCCTTCGGCTGCCAGGAGCGCGGTGTTGGCCCAGACGCCGAACAGGATGTTCTGCACGTGGTGGATGGCGGCGAAGTCGCTGCCGTCGGGGGGCACGCCGTATGCGGCGAGTACGTTGTCGGTCAGCCACGCCTGGGCCTCGTCGCCGGGGAAGACGATGTCCTGGGCATGCAGGCCGAGCCCTTCACTGATCACGAAGCTGGGGCCGAGCATGAACCGGATCTGTTGATCGAGGCGGCCCTGTTCCTCGACGAGCAGACGTTCCTTGAGCAGGGACTCGGCGATGTGCCCGGGGTGACCCTCGTGCGCCACGATGTACAGAAGATCGGCGAGGTTGAATGGCACATCGCTGTTGATGTGCAGGGTTGACCGCAACCCGCCCTCGTACTCCCCGGCCGCACGGAAATGCACACCGGATACCAGTCGGCATCGCACCACCTCGTCCGGCGGCAAAGGCACGATGGCGCTGGTGCGCTGTCGTGTCTCGGCGACGGCTCCGGCGACGAGAGCGGGCAGCCGGTCCAGCCGCTCCAGTGGCAGCGTGTGGGCCGCCCGCCAGGCGTGCAGCCGGTCCGCCAGCGAGCCGGCGCCCCGTGGCAGCGCGGCGTGCAGCCGGGCATGAGCCTCCTCGAACAGCTTTTCCGGCAGCCATCGCGCTGAGATACCCAAGCATTCGTGGGCGTACTCCGGCAGCGGCAGCTTCTGGCCGGACAGCCGCCGGGCGACCGCCCGCAGAGCCCGGACATGGGCGGCCAGATACTCGGCGCGATGGGGCGGGAACGGCACCTGCTCCAGCAGCGCGTCAGCGTCGTCGGCCAGCCGCCCGGCCGAGGGCGGATCTTCGCTCTCCGCCTGTGCACGCCATTTCTGCGGCCCGCGGTAGATGAGCACCGTCCCCGTGGCGCTCCCAGCCATCTGCCGGTTGACGCGCAGCGCCAACAGCGCATAATCGCGCAGCCACTTCCGTGACGTTACCGACATTGTTTCCTCCCTGTCCCCGAAGCCGAGTTCCGCCACGAAGCTAGCTGTACGATCCTCCGTACGGCGTACGGAAGGAGCGCGAAGAGTGCCTCAGCCACGTCCCCCGGCGATCTGGTTCACCGACGAGCCCGACCGCAAGCCCCGCCTCTCCAGACAGCGGATCACCCGCGCCGCGGTGGCGTTGCTGGACGCCGAGGGATTGGAGGGCCTGTCCATGCGGCGTCTCGCGGCCCGCCTGGAGGCCGGCACCATGTCGCTGTACGAATACGTCGGCAACAAGGAGAACCTGCTCGACCTCGCCGTGGACGAGGCCATCGGCGAGATCGAAGTGGACGGCGTCGACGGTGTGCCCTGGCGAGAAGCCCTCACCCGCCAGCTGACCCGCAGCAGACACGTCATGCGGCGTCACCCCTGGCTGCCCGCTCTGATGGCCACCCGCCCGCTGTTCGGCCCTCATGCCCTCGCACGGTCTGAGCTGGTCTATTCCGTGCTCAACAGGGCCGGACTCGAAGGGGCCCGGCTCACTGCCGCCGTTGCGTCCCTGACCTATTACGTCCAGGGGTACACCGCCACGGAGAACCTATGGCGCAGCAGCCATCGCGACCCCGCCGCGGAGACGGAACTGCGCAGCCAGGCTCAGCAGTACCTCGCCCGCCGAGAAGAACTCCACCCCACGCTGGCCCGGCACGCCGACCTCGGCAACGATGACTTCGACGGCTCGTTCCAACTCGGCCTGGAGACCGTGCTCGACGGGATCGAGGCCCGCATCGGCACCTAGCTGTATGAGGCCAGGACGTTGGTTACGCCTGCGCGTAGTCGCCGGGCTGGCGGTTGGCCTCCAGCTGCACCGTGGGGCCGGTGGTAGTTGTAGTGGATGTTCCAGACGTCAAGGGCATCTCGGCGCTGCTCCTCCGAGGCCCAGCGACGGGCGTAGAGGAACTCTTCGGCGATGATTCGGTTGTAGCGCTCCTGCCGTGGGCTGCGAACCAGGCCCTGGCCCGGTGCAGAAACGTGATGGCGGTGACGGCCTTCTCGTCGGGCAGCGCTTCGGTGTAGGCAAGCCGACTGAATCCGTCGACGGCGGAATGCGAGTAGACGTAGCCGCCGCGTGCGCCCTTGTTCCTGCGCCGCTCGACAGTCTTGGCCTGGCGGCTTCCGCGCCCATGGACCCGCCAGCCACCGCCATCCGGGATCCGGGATCCGGCCGACCTTCTTCACGTCGATGTGAACCATGTGTCCAGGACGGCGAGCGGTGATCTTCCGCGGTTCCCGGTTGAGGTCGCCGCTGGGATCGATGAACCGGCGCCGGTTCAGGCCGAGGGCGAGCAGATGCCGCGACACGGTGCGGCGACTGAGCGAGCTCCCTTCGGCCTGGAGCTCGAATGCGATCCGGGAGGCGGACCACTTCTCGGCACGGCGGAGTGCCTCGATCCTGGCGACGACGTCAGAGCTCGTCGCCGTTGGCTGGCGCCGAGGTGTGGAGGAGCGGTCCAGCAGCCCGATTTCACCGTGCTGACGGTAGCGGTTGACCCATTTCGACGCGCAGGCGCGGGAGATCCCCATCTCGGCTGTCACGTGGGCGATAGGGCGGTGCTGACAACGCTGCACGAGCCGAAGACGCCCCTCGAGGGACAGCGGAGCATTGCGGTGAAGCACAGGCGTTCCTAGCGCCAGGGATCGAGCGCCAGCTTGCCCTGGGTCTGGCCCGCTTCGAGTTGCTGGAGCACTGCCGGTCCTTCGGCCAGGGGATGCACGTGGGGGGTGCCGGGCGGGTAGACGCCATGGGCGATGAGAGCCTCGATCTCGACGAGCAACGACTGGTAGAGGGATGGTGCCGCGACCGCCAGCGCGCCGATGTGCAGGCCCTTGATCTGAACCTGGCGGGTGAAGACCAGGTCGTGCGTGGTCAGAGTGGCGTCACCGGAAGCGGCTCCGAACACGACGATGCGTCCGGTAAAGGGCTTGCTAACCGACAGGCTGGCCTCGAACGTGGCCCGGCCCACCGATTCCAGGACCAGGTCGACCCCGCCGGTCAGGCGGGTGATCTCCTCAGCCAGATCGGGACGTCGACTGTCCAGCACCTCGTCGGCGCCGAGGGCTTTGACGGTGTCGCGCTTCTCGGGCGAGGCCGTCGCAATCACCCGCGCACCGTAGTGGCGGGCGAGGCGAACGGCAGCCTGCCCGACGCCGCCGGCCGCGGCATGAACGAGCACCGCCTCACCCATCTTGATCTCGCCCAACGGCTTCAGTGCCGCCAACGCGGTGGCCCAATTCAGCACCAGACCGAGAGCCTGGGCATCGTTCCAGCCGGAAGGCACGGGAAGTACCCCTGCGGCCGGCATCGTCATGTATTGCGCGAAGGCGCCCGGGCCGGCTCCGACGACATGGGTGCCGAGCGGCAGCGGCTTCTCGACGTCCGCGCCGACCCCCACGATCTCACCGGCCGCCTCAAAGCCCGCCACGTAGGGTGCCTGCGGGCCTCCTCCGTAGGTGCCATGGGTCTGCATGACATCGGCGAAGTTGACCCCGGCGGCGCCGACGCGGATCAGGTACTCGCCGGGCCCCGGGGCAGGGCGGCGGTGATCCGTCGCGAGAGTCAGGTCCTTCGGCCCACGGTGCGACCGCTGGACCAGTGCTCGAACGGTCTGCTCGGCGGCGTTCTGCTGCTCGTTGATCTCCATGAACTGAACGTAGGAACCTCACACTTACGTCAAGGTCAAGCGGCCGTCAGAGATCAGTACGGCGGGCCTCTCTCAGGTAGGTGTCGAGTGCCGCCTGCTGATCGCTGAGAACGGCAATGCGAGCAGCGAGCCGATCGCGATAGCCCTGCACCTCGTGCAGGAACTCCGCACACACCACCTCGGTGCCGGCATCGGATCCGTCAGTGAGGCTGGGCAGGGCTTCCCTGATCAACCTCACGGGCAACCCGGACTCCAGCAGCGACCGGATGAGGAGCACCCGATCGATCGTGGACTGGCAGTAGTCACGGAACCCATTGCTAAAACGCCCAGGGACGATCAAGCCCTCGTCCTCGTAGTGCCGCAACGACCGCGCACTCACACCGCTGACTCTGGAAGCCTCGCTGATCTTCATACCTGCGGCCAACGTCCAGCCGCACCGCAATCTTCCGGCACTCGCTGCGACGAGTTGAAGACCTGCTCAGGCGCCAACAACCTCATGTCCCGCAACACCTAGCCTTCAATGACCGGTGCTCGGCACAATGAGTGTGTGACAAACAATGACGAAGGCGGGACGCCACCTACTGCCACTGGGTTTGTTGTAGGCATGCTGGTGGGCGTCCCCGCCGGGATCGTGCTCGGGCTGTCCGCCTTCGACAACATGGGGATCGGTCTGGTGCTCGGCTGTGGCGTAGGCGGAGTTTGGGGTATTACTTTCCCGGCGGTTCGGCGTTCGCGGCGACAGTCTCTTTGAGCTCTCCGTAAGACGGTTCGCTCGGGAGCGCTGTGGTCAGGTCACCTGTGCCGAATCAGCCGGGTGGGCTCCCCAGGAGACTGGTGACAGCTGAATTACGCGGGTTCACCGATAGCCAGGAACGTTACCGGTGATCGCGGTGCCTTACCGGTAGTCGGCGGCCGTGCCCTCCTTGCCACCGAAGACGACGTCCCGGAAGTAGCCGAAGGCATCCGGCCGTGAGCCGTCCAGATCGGTGAAGCCGTAGACCTTGGCCAGCTCCCCGCTGAAGACGGACTTGCCGTTCCACCGCGCCCGGTCCGGGTCGGCGGCGAGCGCGGCGACCGCCCGCCCGACGAAGTGCGGCGACTCGGCGATGGCGAAGTGCGGCTCCTTCTCCACCGCCTCCCGCCAGTTCTCCTCCGTCACCCCGAAGTGGTCCAGCATCTGCTCGGAGCGCAGAAAGCCCGGCGAGACGCTGACCGCCGTGCCGTCGAACTCCTTCAGCTCCTCCGCGAGCCCGAAGGCGGTGCGGATCGGGGCGTTCTTGGCGAGGTCGTAGAAGATGTTCTCGCGGTAGGTCTTGTTGAACTCCGCGTTGCCGTCGGTGACCTCGACCACCAGTCCGCCCGGGTGCCGGATCAGCAGCGGCAGCGCGTGGTAGCTGGTGATGAGGTGGGTCTCGACGCCGAGCCGGAGCATCCGCAGCCCGCCCGCCAGATTCGTCTCCCAGCTCTTCTTGCCGAACTCGATCAGGGCCTCACCGCCCCATACGTCGTTGACCAGGACATCCAGCCGGCCCTGCTCCCGGTCGATCCGCTCCACCAGCGCCCGGACCTGCTCGGGCTCGAGGTGGTCGGTCGGGACCGCGATGCCCGTGCCGCCGGCGGCCGTGATCAGCTCGGCCGTCTCCTCGATGGTCTCGGTGGCCCGCCCGACCTCGCTGACGCGTTCCCGGGTGGTGCGCCCCGTCGCGTAGACGGTGGCCCCTGCCGCCCCCAGCTCGACGGCCATCGCCCGGCCCGCGCCGCGGGTCGCCCCCGCGACGAGCGCGACCCTGCCCGTCAGTGCGCCCTGTGTGCTCACGTTTCGATACGTCCTCTCGGTGTGGATGCCATGCCGTGTGGGTGGCCTGGTCGCCCCCGGGCCGCCCAGAGGTCGACCCTCGCAGGAAAACCCGACATCCACTGTCCAGTATCTGGAGGCGGCCGCATCCGGCCCGCTCCGCGTGCGGGGGTGCGCGGGAGGGCCGATCCTGGTCCCGTGATGATGGACGAGACGGAGTTCCGGGGGCCGGTCGACAGCGCTCGGGAGGCCGCGGACGGCGACCCCGAGGACCAGCCCGCCCCGCTCGTCGAGCCTCACGCTGAGGCCAAACGTCACACTGCTGGGCCTTCGGCTGGTGGGGGACGTGTGCCGGCGCGTGGGGGCCGGGTCAGCGGTTGCGTTCGTAGTGGCGGCGTGCTTTTTCGCGGTTGCCGCAGACAGCCATTGAGCACCAGCGGGCGCGGTTGGCGCGGCTGCGGTCGAGCAGGAACAATTGGCACTCGTCGTTGGCGCAGGGGCGTAGCCGGCCGGGTAGTCGCTTCTCGGTGGCGGCCCAGGCGAGGACCACCTCGACGGCCAGCCGGGCGTGTGGGGGAGTCTTGACTGTCCACTGAAGACCGTCCGAAGTGATCTCCGGGATCTGGTGGACCCCTTCGAGCAGCGGGCTCAACGCGGCGGGCGAGCTTTCTCCGCGCACTACGTCCTGCAGGGCGTCCCGTGCCTCGCGCAGCAGCGCCAGTTCCGCGAGGCTGCCTTCGCCGCCGTGCTCCCGTGCCCAGCGCCTGCCTCCGGCCGGGTCGCCGAGCGCGTCCTGTTCCTCGCCGTTGACCAGTGGCCTGCTGTTGAGCAGGTCCAGCAGCGCGTCCATCGGATGACACCTCATCTAACCAGATTGAATCCTTTGACAGGTTAGCTCACCTCGTGCTTGCATGGCGAGGAACTAACCAGATCAAGCCTTTAAAGGGGTTACAATGAGCTCGGTGCACCACCGGACCGCCACCGTCGACGGCCACGAGATCTTCTACCGCGAAGCCGGCCCCGCCGACGCCCCCGCGATCGTCCTGCTGCACGGCTACCCGACCAGCTCGTTCATGTTCCGCGAACTCATCCCGCTGCTGGCCGACGACTACCACGTCATCGCGCCGGACCACCTCGGCTTCGGCCACTCCGCCGCCCCCCTCGCAGCGGAGTTCACCTACACCTTCGACGCCCTCGCCGACATCACCTCCGGACTGCTCGACCAACTGGGCCTGGACCGCTACGCCCTCTACGTCCAGGACTACGGCGCCCCCATCGGATGGCGCCTCGCGCTCCAGCACCCCGAACGGATCTCCGCCCTCGTCACCCAGAACGGCAACGGCTACGAGGACGGTTTCGTCGAGTCGTTCTGGACCGACGTCTGGGCCTACGGGGCGGACCCCGGCCCCGCCACCGAACCCGCCGTCCGCGCCGCGCTGGGCATCGACGCCATCCGCTGGCAGTACCTGCACGGCGTGCCCGATCCGAGCCTGGTCAGCCCGGACACCTGGGAGCACGACTTCGCCCTCGTCTCCCGCGAGGGCAACGACGAGATCCAGCTGGCGCTGTTCCGCGACTACCAGAACAACCGCCCGCTCTACCCGCTGCTGCACGAATTCCTGCGCACCAGCGAGGTCCCGGTGCTCGCCGTGTGGGGCCGCAACGACGAAATCTTCGGCCCGGCCGGCGCGCGGGCCTTCACCCGCGACGCCAAGGACGCCGAGGTGCACCTGATCAACGGCGGTCACTTCCTGCTGGAGAGCCACCTGGACGTCGTCGCGGGTTACCTGCGCGGCTTCCTCGGGCGGGTGCTGGACTGAGCGGGTGTCCGTGACCGATCTCCTGGCTGGCCGGTTCGGTTGTTCTGGATCAGCCGGTGAGGGCGAGGCTGTGGAGATGCGCGATGCCGGAGGCCGCGTCGCGCAGGGTGTGGGCTGCGCGACGGTAGTCGTGCAGGACCTTCCCGTTCTTCATGCGGGTCAGGGTGTGTTCGACGCGGGCTCGGAGGCGGCGGTGGATGAGCGGATCCGCAGGCGCTTGGACTGGTGGAGCAGGGCGAAGGTTCGCTCCACCACCCATCGGGTGCGTCCGAGGCCAGAGCCGTGTGCGGCTCCACGGCGGGCGATCAGCGGTTTGATGCCACGTTTCCACGGCGGACGGCGGTACTTGTCGTAGTCGTATCCGCGGTCGGCAAAGAGCCGTTCCGGCCGACCACACTGGACGTCCTGGCAACCCTCGAATGTGGGGAATGGCGTCCAACAAGGGGATCAACTGCGTGCCGGCATGTCTGTTACCGCTGGTGAGCGACACGGCCACGGGCGTGCCGTGGCGGTCTACGATCAGATGGTGCTTGGAACAAGTCGGCCACCGAGTCGATCAGCTTCTGCTGAAGTAGTGGCCCTCGTTCAGGTCCTCGACAAGGGCCTGGTGTGTCGGCTGCCACCCGAGCTGCTCCTGTGTGCGGGTGCTGGACGCCTGCACGTCCAGACCGAAGAGGAGGGCGAGCCCTCCGAAGTGCTCCTCGGCCGTGTCGGGGGCGACGGACACGGCCGGCAGGCCGAGGCCCCGGCCGATCGCCTCGGAGATGGCCCGGGTCGGCACGCCCTCCTCCGCGACGCCGTGCAGCACCGACCCCGCTGGGGCGTCCTCCACCGCGAGCCGGAACAGACGCGCGGCGTCGAGCCGGTGTACGGCCGGCCAGTGGTTGGTGCCGTCGCCGATGTAGCCGGAGGCGCCGTGTTCGCGGGCCAGGCCGACCAGGCTCGCGACGAAGCCGTGGTCGCCCACACCGTGCACCGTCGGCGGGAGGCGCACGCAGGAGGAGCGCACCCCCCGTTCCGCGAGGGCGAGCGCCACCTGCGCCGAGAGGGTACGGCCGCCGCCGGGCAAGGCGGCGTCCGGCACGTCGTCCTCCGTCGCGAGCTGGCCGGGCGGGAGCCCGGCCAGTCCGGAGGCGATGACCAGCGGTCGGTCAGAGCCCGCCAGGACCTCCCCGAACACCTCGATCGCGCGACGGTCCGCGTCCACCGCGGTCGCGAAGTCGCCGGAGAACGCCTCCTCGTGTTTGAAGGCGAGATGGATGACGCCGTCGGACGCGGCAGCGGCGCTGCGCAGGGCGTCGAGGTCGTCGAGCGAGCCGCGGTGGACCTCGGTGCCGGTGGCCTCCAGGGCGCGGGCCGAGGCGTCGGAGCGGGCGAGCCCGACCACCTTGTGGCCCGCCTCGAGCAGCTCGGGGACGACGGCGGAGCCGATCCAGCCGGATGCACCGGTCACGAAGATGCGCATGGGGAGCCCCCTGTGGTTGATGGTGCGGCGGTGTCATTCACTGAGATGCGGGTCACCAGGGCACCTGTCCTGCGTCGTCGAAGAAGCCGCCGGTCGGTCCGTCGTCGGGCAGGGCCGCGAGTCGGATCGCGATCGCCGCGCCCTGTTCCGGGGTCCGCACGCCGCGAAAACCGTTGAGGTCGGTTGCGCAGAAGCCGGGGCAGCCGGCGTTGATCAGGATGTTCGTGTCGCGCAGCTCCTTGGCGTACTGGACCGTGACGGCGTTGAGGAACGTCTTCGACGGCGCGTAAGCGACGGCGATCGGGCCCGTTTCGGCGCCCGGGGTGGTCTGCAGGGTGAGTGAGCCGACGCTGCTGGACATGTTCACGATCCGCGGCGACGCCGAGCGGCGCAGCAACGGCAGCATCGCGTTGGTGACGCGGATGACGCCGATCACGTTGGTCTCCACGGCCGCCCGCACCGTCGCGATGTCGACCGCGGTAGGCATCTGCGGCGCGCTGCCGGTTATCCCGGCGTTGTTGACGAGCACGTCGAGGCGTCCGGCGCGGTCCTCAATCTGCTCGGCGGCGGCGGCCACGCTCGCGTCGTCGGTCACGTCGAGTGGTACGCCGAACGCGTCGACGCCTGCCGCCCGCAGCTTCGCCACGGCGATCTCGCGACGCTCCTCGTTCCGGGCGCCGACCCCGACCCTCCATCCGAGGGTGCCCAGACCGGCCGCGATTTCATACCCGATGCCCTTGTTCGCGCCGGTCACCAGCGCGATTGTCTGTTCGCTCATACGGCTGATCCTGTCTGGGCCCGGCAGGAGCCGGCCAACACCGATTGGGTGGGCAGCGATACCGCGCGGGTATCGATGCCGGTTGGGGCCGGTACCATGACAGCGTGGAGACGCGGGAATTGCGGTACTTCGTGGCCGTCGCCGAGGAGCTGCACTTCGGGCGGGCCGCACAGCGGCTCGGGATCGCGCAGCCCCCGCTGTCGCGGGCGATCCACCAGCTCGAACGGCGCCTCGGGGCGGCGCTGCTGGAACGCACGAGCCGCACGGTCACCCTGACGGAGGCCGGGGCGGTGCTCCTGCGGGAGGCCCGGGCGGCGCTGGATGCGGTCGAGGCCGCGGAGCGTCGTACCCGCCGCGCTGCGCTCGCCGCGACCGGCCACGCCGGCGTGGTCCTCGCCACGAAGGCCGGCGCGTCCAGCGAACTGCTGGCAAAACTGCTCGACGCCTACGCCGCCGAACCCGATGCGGTCACCGTCGATCTGCTCCTGTGCGGGATCGGCGAGCAGGAACGAATGCTGCGCGACGGCCGGGCCGACGTGGCTCTGCTGCACCTGCCGTTCGACTCGACGGCCGGCTTCGACACCGAGGAGCTCCGCACGGAGGGGCAGGTCGTGGTTCTGCCGGTCGGGCATCCCCTCACCGTCCGGACCCACGTGCGGTTGGCCGACGTCACCGAGCTGCCTGGCCTGCCGATGCCGCGCTGGCCCGGCCGCGACGGTACGTATCCGGACGGCCCCGGTCCGCAGGTTCGGGACCATGCGCAGCTCAACCAGCTGATCGCGCTCGGCCGCGCTTGCTGGATCGCGCCGGAGTCGTGCCGAGCCCAACTGCGCGACGATCTCGCCGCCGTGCCGGTGCTGGACGCACCGACGGTCACGACCGTGATCGCATGGCCGCCCCACAGCCGCTCCCGAGCCGTCGCCGGGCTCGTCCAGGCGGCGACGCGTCTCTGAAAGCTCGTGAAACGATTATGAGTGGGTCTTCTTGAGGGTCGCCAGGAGATGAGGCCATGGAGCCCTGAGATGCCTTGGCTTCACGGTGTTCCGCCGTGCGGTACGTGCTGGCGGCCGGGCCGCCAAGCGGCGGGAGTTCCGAATCCGCCCACTCCCGGGGCAGGAACAGCCGCCAGTTCAGCGGGCACGAGGCGTCGGAGACCGCGTGCACGCTGACCGCGACCGGGCACGGGTGACCGCCCGGCAGGTGGTGACCAGCTGGTCGAGCAGCGCCACCTTCCGGGCAGCTTGGCCGAACTCGGCTATCCGGCCGAGGAGAGCATCCAGGCGAGCGATCGGGCGGTGGACGCGCTCGTCGCCCACGGCGGGCCGGACGTGATCGCCATGAAGGTGCGCGCGCACCTGGCCGCCGGTGCCGACCACGTGACGCTGCTGCTTCCAGTCGGCACCGAGTTCGCGCCCGGCATCCACCAGCTCACCCTGGTCGCCCCGGCGCCGGCCGGCCTCACCTGAACAACGCGGCACGATTGCGTACCTCGTGTCGATCACACCTCCCGAGGAGGAGTGTCCACATGGAAATCATCGACGCGCATCCGCATCTCCCACGGCGGCTTCGACCCAGTGCCGAGGTATCCCGGCTACCACTCGTATGCCCAGGGGCTGCACTACCTGCTCGACCGCGACGAGCTCTCCGAAGCGGAACAAGACCGCACTGTTCGGCGGCGCCCTTCGCAAGATCATGGGCTGGGCGGCCGTACGCGGCGGCGACGTCGATCCCGGCGCTCGACCGGAATGCGACCTGGGAATGTGCGAGGACGAACCGTAGTGTGGAAGAAGCGGGCCGACGCTACGTCGCTCGGCACAGGCAGAGAGCAGGTGATTGTGGTGACGCGGTTGCGTCAGCCGCCCGCCCGGAGAGTCCGGGAGCCCGGGTGGCTGGTTCCGGAGGAACGAGATGTCCCGTACGGACAAGACGAAACCGTCGTGGGTGCGCCACCGCGAGCATGGTGGCCTGCCGCTGCATGACCACCGGCATGGCCTCTGCGACCTTCCGCCACTCCCGCCCCGGGAGGACACTGGTACCCGCTGCCGATGGGCCACGGTCACCGGGATGGCCTCCCCTTGGACATGCTGTGCGCGCACCCAGGAGCGCTCGGCGTATAAGGAATGGCAGGGGTGGGTGAGGGCTGCCAACCGCAAGGTGCGCTACGCCGGTCGCCGCGCTGCACGCCGTTGGCAGATGGACATGGATTGACCGGGACAGTCAGTGTCCTGTCGAACAACGCTAGCGCTTCCAGATGGACCGCTCGCACGTCGACCCCGTCATGGTCGCCGGGCACGACCATGACCGTGATTCACGTGCCGTCACCGACAGCTCCGACCTCCCGCACGACGCGGCCCGGACCGCGCGTCGCCTGGGCGCTGTCGGGACGACGCACCGCTGGTCCACTCACCAGGAGACCGGGAGGGAGGTCGGTCCGCGCACCACCGCCTCGGGCGGGCGGTAGCCGAGATCCGCGGGGTCGGCATCCAGAGAGAGATGAGGAGCGACCCTGATCAGTTCCTCCAGAGCGATGCGCATCTGGAGCCTGGCCAGCCGGGCGCCGAGACAGACATGGGGGCCGTGCCCGAACGTCAGGTGCCGTGCGGTGCGCCGGTCGACCCGCAGGACCTCGGGATCCGGATGTTCCCCGGGGTCGAAATTGGCGTGCAACAGAGAGACCAGGACACCCTCGCCGGCACGAATGCGCTCGCCGGCCAGCTCGGTGTCGTGGCGCGCCACGCGCGTGAAGCTGATGGGGACGACCGGTGCGTAGCGCAGAAGTTCCTCCACCGCACCGGGCACCTGCTCCGGCCGGTTCACCAGGAAACGCCACTGTTCGGGGTGTTCGAGGAGGGCCAGGACCGCCAGCGATGTCTGCCCGATCGTGGTCTCGTATCCGGCGTCGAGCAACAGTTCGACCAGGCTGGCCAGTTCGCGAATGGTCAGCGCCGCGTCCCGCTGCCGGGCCAGGCGCAAGGTTCCGAGCAGGCTCGTGTCCGCTTCGTGGTGGCCGTCGGCCACCAACCCGGCCACGTAGGCCCGGAGTTCCTCGCGCGACGCGGCGGACTCCTCGGGTGAGCACGGGGTGATGCCGTGGGCCCGGTCGGCCAGGGCCGAGAACCGGTCCTGCTCGGCCCACGGGATGCCCAGCACCCGGCAGATGGCGGTCGCGGCCAGCACCATGAGGTAGCCGGGGACGAGGTCCGCGGCCCGTTTGCCCGCGAGCAGCTCACGGGCGGTCTGCCGCAGTGTGCTCTCCAGGGCCGCTACGGCCGGTGGGGTGAAGGCATGGCTGACCAGGCCCCGCAGCCTTCCGTGGTCGGGCGGATCGAGGCTGGTCAGTGCCGTCGGTTCCGGCCGTAGCGGGTGGTTGGCGGGCGCCTGCGGCGCGACGGCCAGGGCGCGGCTGAACCGGTCCTCGGCGAGTACCTGGCGCCCGAGTCTCCGGCTGGTCACCAGCCAGAGGCGGTCGCCGGTGGGTGCGAGGATCCGCATCAGCTCAGGTGGGGGGTTCGGCAGAGTGAGGTAGGAGGGCAAGGGCCCTCGTTGTACGACGACTGCGTGTTCCATCGTGGGGACGCTTCCCTACTTGATGCCGACGACCATGTGCTCGGGGCCGTCCAGATGGTTGGATGTGATGTTCCGGAAACCTGCCTCGGCCATCCATTCCCGGCACTCGGCACCGGTGCGGCCGAGTCCATCGGCCGCGCCCGAGGAATCGTTGAGGCCGGCCGGCGGGCCCGTGGCGGTGACGTGGCGATCGTCGTCGAGGAGCGACCCGTGGATCAGCAGTGATCCGCCGGGCCCCAGCGCGTCGTACGCCTTGCGGATCAGCAGCTGTTCGATGTCTGGGCTCCCGTCGCGCAGGACATGGCCGAGGACGAGCACGTCGCCGGACGGCAGTGGGTCGGTGAGGCAGTCACCGGCGACGAACCGGGCCCGGTCGGCCATCCCTGAGTCGTCGAGGTAGCCGGTGAAACGGTCCCTCACCTCCGGCAGGTCGAAGCCGATGCCGTGCAGATGGGGGTGGGCGCCCAGCAGATGGGCCAGGAGGGCGCCTTCGGAGCAGCCGACATCGACCACGGCGCGGACCGGCGTCCAGTCGAACTTGGTGGCCAACGCCCGGTAGGCGGCCGGGCTGTAGCCGGTGATGGCGCGTACGAATCCGGTGATCTGGTCGGGGGTGGGGAACGCGGCACCGAAGGCGCCGGTCTCCGTATCGGCCGCTACCGGAGCACCGCCACCACCGTTCGCGCCGCCGCAGGAGGACAGGGCATCGGCGAAGTCCAGCCGGTCACCGCTGAGCACGTCGTCGGTGAGCCGGGACCACCCCGCGAAGCCGGCGTTGAGGAACGCGAGATAGCCGGAGATATCGCCCTCCGGCCTGAGCGGATTGAGGTATGCGTCGGCGTGCGGCGCGTTTCGGTACACGCCGCTGTCGCTACGGTCCAGCAGCTCGAGGGAGACCAGCGAGTCGAAGAGGTCCGCCGTCCCGAGCCCCTCGATGCCCAGTTCAGCGCGTAGTTCCTCCCCGGTGCGGGGCCGTTCGGCCAGCGCGCGGAAGACACCGAGTTCGAGGGCGCTGAGCAACACCTTCGAACTCCAGAACGCGGTGGCGAGGGCGATGATTTTATGTGGCGACAGGTCGTTCCGCGGGCGTGTGGTCATCGGAGCTCCGGGTGAGGCGGCGTGGCCCTGAGGGCCGGAGGTGAGTGGTCGGGAGCCGCTCGGCGGGGGTGACGGCCTAGCCGGAGAGGCCGAGATCCTCGTAGACGGCGTCACAGACGGCGAGCGTCCGCCGCTGGTGCTCGCTCTGGAGCGTCTTGCCATTGAGATGCAGGGCGAGCACCAGCCGCGCCTCCGGGTCGGCGAAGGCGACGGACGTCCACAGCCCGTAGTGACCGAAGGTCCGCAGCGACGCATACCGGCTGAAGGCCGTGTACTCCTCGCCCAGATGGCGGGACTCCACACGGAATCCCAGCCCCCAGTCCGCGTTGCCGAACGCATCGGTGAGACCCACTCGGTGGCGGGACGTCATGGCCACGACGGTCTGGGGCCGCAGGACCCGTCCGCCGGGCCCCTGCCCGCCGGCGAGCAGTGTGCCGAAGAAGCGCCCGAGGTCGCGCATGGGCCCGCGGATGTTCAGTCCGGGGATGGGCCGGGTGCACGACGCTTCGGTGGCGTACCAGTGGGTGGGCTGGGCCGGGAAGCCGCCTCCGGCGATGTGGATCAGCGGGAGCCGGTCGGCCACCTCTCGGTATTCCCTCGTATCGAGCACCACGCGGGTATCCGTCATGCCGCAGGGCGCGAGCACCTCCTCGGCCAGGTACCGCTCGTAGGAGCGGCCATCGACTGCCCGGACCATCTCGGCGAGCAGGAACCACGCCCACCACGGCGAGTAGTTGATCCGCTCGCCCGCCCGGGCGAGCGGCGGGATCGTCATGGTCCGCAACAGCTCGCGGCGTACCGCCGGCGGTGCGGCGAAGCTGCCGTGCAGCGGGTCCAGAGCCATGGGCACCGGTGTGGTGTGCGTCAGCAGTTCGTGGAGGGTGATCCGCTCGCGTCCGTCGCCGTCGAACCACGGCACATACGCGGCGACCGCTTGCCAGGGGTCCACCAGACCCCTCTCCCACAGACGGCCGACGGCCACCGCCCCGACCGCCTTGGAGCAGCAGTACCAGATGGGCCAGGAGCCGCGGGTGAAGGGCACGCCAGGCCGGCTCTCCCCGACGGCCACGGAGAGGGTGACACCGGATGGCGGGCAGGACACGTAGAGCTGGGCCCCCGGGGTGGTCCGGCCGAGTTCGGCACACAGCGCCTCCATGGTGCGCGGCAGCGCCTCCCGCGCGTCCCGTACCGCACTCGCCTCCCCCTCCGGCGGGTCGCAGGGGGCCGATGCCGGAAACGGCACGGACGCGTCCGGTGCGGCGGGCAGGTCCGCGGTCCTGGCCCGCAGGTCGGCCAGGGCCCCGGACACGTCCTGCGCCAACAGCCGGTCGAGGAAGAACACGAACAGGAACGCGCCCTCCAGCCGCAGCCCGCCGGGTTCGAACAGGCGGGTGCGCTGGTCCTGGCGGCCGAAGAGCAGCGTGGTGGCGTCCCGGTACGGGAGGGTGAAGGCGAGGGTCGGGCGTTCCGGTGGCGGGCCCACCCGGAACCGGAGCGCCCCGGTGGTCAGATCGGCGAGCAACACCAGGGTGTCGGCCGCACCCCGGGGCGCGTCGGTCACGTGCAGCGCGACGCTTACCGCCGTGTCCTCGTCGAATGGCAGCCGGTCGAACAGGGCGGCGGCGCAGGTGAACCACTCGGGGGAGAACAGCGCGTGGCGCGTCCCGACGGCCGCGGTGGCCGGAGCCGCCCTCATAGTCCCCTCCGGGCGAGGGTGAACCGTACCTTGGAGGTGCTGTACAGGCTTCCGTCCGGGGACTCCAGCGCGGCGAGCTCGGCGTTCACGGCGGCCTCGGCGGCAGCGCGCGACTCCTCGGGCACTGTCTCCCAGAACTGGCGGCCCGCGGTCGACCACACCCAGCGCCACCACTGCTCGCGGTTCGCGAAGCGGGTGACACAGTCCTCCTCGGCCGTCTCCACGTCGGTGAACCCGGCGGTGGAGAGCACGGCGTGGAAAGTCTCGATCGAGCGGAACGGGCTGTCGTCGGGCAACGCGTGCGAGGACGGTCCCCGGCCGTACGGGGCGCTGGCCGCGAACACCCGGTCCCAACGGGGGTCCGGCCGTCCCCACCAGGACACGGCGATCCGTCCCCCCGGTTTGAGCAGCCGGTGGTACCGGGCCACGGCGGCCCGCGGGCGGGGGAAGAAGAACAGGCTGATGCCCGCCAGAACCGCGTCGAACGAGCCGGGGCCGACCGGAGCGTCTTCCAGGGCGACGGTCTCCGCGTCGCCGACCAGCGCTCGGGCGTGGTGCAGTCCGTTCCGGGTGAGTTCCTCCCGGGCGCGGGCGACCATGCCCGCCGAGATGTCGACCCCGATGGCCTCCCCTCGCTCCCCGACCGCGCGAGCGGCGGGCACGAGCACGGCTCCCGTGCCGCATCCCACATCCAGAACGCGCTGCCCGCCGGTGAGTTCGGCGTAGGTGACCAGGCGCCGTCCCAGGTCCGCGAAGTGCTCCACGCCGACGCGTTCGTACGTCGGCGCGCTGCGGTCGAAGAGCTGGGCCAGTGCCCGCTTGCGGTCACCGATTTCTTCTGGCCGAGCCCGCTCTGTCGTGGCGGGGCGGACCGTGTCGCTCATCGTGTCTTCTCCTCGTCGCGGTCATGTGCGAACGTGTCGATCTCCAGCCGCCGCAGGCATCCCGTCCGGGCCGGGCCGGGGACGGTGCTCAGCGCCGCCCGCCGTCCCTTCGTGTCGTCCACAGCGAGGGCCGGCCATCACGCCCGGCTCACGGCAAGCCGTTCGGTCGCGGTGCGGCCCGGGTAGGTCGCGGCCGAGCAGGTGGGCGGCGGCCGCGGGATGGCGAGGGAAACCGGCACGAGGTACTGGTCGAGGTCGGTTCGGGGAGCTCCCAGGAGCGGCAGACCGGCTCCGCCACGATGCCGCGGGCCGCGCTCAGTGCCAGATGAAGACGGCTGCCGCCGCGTTCATCCCGCCCCCTACACTCGCCACCAGGATGCGCTCACCACGCCGGATGGGACGCCTTTCATGGGCCGCGCGCAGCGTCAGCGGAATGGAGGCGGCGCCCGTGTTGCCGAATTCTGGCGCGGTCATCGGAACCCGGATCGGATCGATTCCCAGTTCAGCCACCACTTTTTCCAGCAGCCGCGTGTTGGCCTGATGGAAAATGAAACGGTCGATCTCGCCAAGGGTCAGTGAACTTTCCTTCAGCGTGTCGTCGATGACCTCGGGCAGGGTGCTGAACATGTAGCGGGAGATGGCTTTGCCGTCCATCCGCAGTGTGTGCTCCCCGGCCCGGCGCGCGCGGGGCGTCAACGGTTTC
This sequence comes from Streptomyces yongxingensis, assembly GCF_055597465.1. Taxonomy (NCBI): domain Bacteria; kingdom Bacillati; phylum Actinomycetota; class Actinomycetes; order Kitasatosporales; family Streptomycetaceae; genus Streptomyces; species Streptomyces yongxingensis. The sequence goes on along the minus strand of NZ_CM145717.1, from coordinate 419,346 downwards.
CGCGTGCCACCCGCCCACACCCCGATCAGGGGCCACAGGCTGCCGTGGGACACCAGGCGCGACGCGCGGATCCCGTACCCGTCGGGCACTGGGCCGAGGAGAACCGCGCCGGCACCGTCGCCGAAGAGACTGACCGTCCGCCGATCGCTCCGGTCCATGAGCGAGGAGAACTTGTCGGCGCCTACGACCAGAGCGTACGGCCGTTGGGCGGGATTCGCCGCCAGCAGTCCCGCGCCGGTCGCCACCGCGTAGACGAAGCCGGAACAGACGGCGTTCAGATCGAAGGCCGCCGCTCCGTCGAGGCCGAGCCGGCCCTGCAGGACCGCGGCCGTCGCGGGCTGCGGCTGGTCCGGGGTGGCGGTGGCCACCACGAGCCACCCGATCTCCGCTTCGATGCCGGGCCTCTTGGACAGCAGCTCCGAAACCGCCTCATAGGCCAGGTCGGACGTCGCCGTGTCCGGTGACGCGTACCGCCTTTCCTTGATTCCGGTGCGTTCCGTCACCCATTCTTCCGGCACTTCGGCCCACTGGCTGATGTGACCATTGCCGATGACCCGGTCCGGAACATGAGCGCCGAATTCAAGGATGCCAACCGGCATAAAGACCTCCAGTTTTCGCGGTGCCAAGATGGCGAACGGACAGCGCGGCCAGACGGCCGAGGTACACCCGTATTCCCCCGGACGACTTCACGTTACGCAGGGCCTCTTGGGGATTTCAGGACCCCTATACCCCCTATCACCTCCTATTTTCGGCATGAGGGTGGCGGTTTCGTGTGGGCTGCTGAAGACGGGCCGAGCTCAGCGCGACGACAGCAGGAGATCGGAGAGATCCGAGCGGCGACGGACATTGAGTTTGCGGTACACACGGGTCAGGTGCTGCTCGACCGTGCTTACCGTGACGTACAGCTTCTTGGCGATCTGCCGGTTGGACTTGCCCTCGGCGGCCAGCGAGGCGACCCGCCATTCCGCTTCGGACAGATTCGACGAGGCCGGGCCGCCGCTCTGCTGGAAGACGATCTCGTCCAGCGTCACGGACCGTAAGGGGCGCAGACCGGTCGGCAGGGGCGACGTCACCGGCCAGAGGTCGAGTGACTCTTCCGGCACACCGCACTGGTGGGCCAGGTCCAGCGCCTCGTTCCGGCGCGCGCGGGCCTCGGCCGTGTTGCCCTCGGCAAGGTCGAGCCTGCTCAACCGGGTGAGTACACCGGCCAGTGACAGTCGGCTGCCGGTGGGCCTGAGGGCTCGCTCCGCCTCCTCCAGGTGGGCTCTGCGCCGTTCCTGGGCGTCGACCTGGGCCAAGACCGTCAGGGCGCGGCCCCGAGTGTCCGCAGGTTCGGTACCCAGCGCGGTGATCTCCGCTCGCGCCATGTCCCGAGCCTCCTCCAACTCGCCGAGCGCCAGGTACGCCTCCGCGGCACTGGCACGCCAGCCGAGCAGGTCGAACCCCCGGGTATGGGGCGGCTTGCACGCCGGAGGGCAGGAGAGGAAGGCTTCCAGCGCGGCGCTCGCCTGACCCGTGCTCAGGAGCCAGCGACCGTGGGCCATGTGGTACAGCGCGCCGAAGAACGACCCTTGCATCCCCGCGGGGAGCGGGCGGTCCAGGTAGTCGGCGGCACGGTCCACCTCGCCCAGCATGGTGTGGACGTTTATCAGGACCGACAGGGGGAGACCGATGGCGATGCCCCAACTGTGGTCGGGCAGGAGGTTCAGCGCGGATGTGGCGTTCGCCAGGGCGGTGCGCAGGTCACCGAGACTCCAGCGGACGTGGGCGTGCAGACCGGCCAGAAAGGCGTGGCCGGCCGGGAGACCGCTGAGGGGCACACGGTCCGGCAATTCGGCGCAGGCGCGGTCGGCGAGCTTCATCTCCCCTTCCCACACCAGTCTGAGGATGGCCACGAGGCCGCGTTCCAAGGACCGGGAGTAGTCGGTGGGTTCTCCGTGCTGCAGGGTGGGATCGGCGGGACTGGATGCCGGGGACTCCCGCTGATGGGGGCGGTGTCCGCCGGACTGTGCGCCGGAGGACGCGGCGAACAGGGCGGGGTCGCCGAGCAATTCCGGCCGCATAAAGCCGACCAGCACCTGGAAGTTCCGTTCCATGTCGCTGTGGTCGTGACCGGGCCCGCACAGCTCGGCTATCCGGGCCAGGAGCTCCTGCGCGGGATCGCGCCAATTGCAGTCGTACCAGAGGAACCAGGCCAGGAGCAGGCGCAGCGCGCAGCAGCGGACCTGGCCTTTGCGCGCCGCGGCCAGCAGGCGCCGTACTTCCGGCTCCGCCGCCACGGGGTTGACCCACTGCAGGGTGCCGATCAACGCGATGGCCACTTCGTTGCGGCACCAGCCGTCGATGTCCGCCCGGTCGGCCAGGCGCAGACAGGCGACGGCTTCCTCGACGTGCCCCGTGACCAGCAGCTGGCGCGAGGCGTGCCACAGCACACGCACCTGCGAGACGCTTGGTGTGTCGTCGGCGATGACGAGGTACCGGGCGACGACGGTCGCCGGCGCGCCGTCGTAAAGGAGGATCTCGCCGGCCCGCAGGTGCAGGCGTCGCAGCCGGGTGCCGTCCATCGAGCCCAGCACGAAACCCGGGACGGCCGGGTGCCGGAACGCGCCCCCGTCGAGCAGACCTGCCCCCTCCAGCTCTTCGAGGTGCGTCCGCGTCACCTCGGGGGACTGGTTCAGCAACCTGGCCGTCCGGCCCGGGTCGGCGTTGTCACCGAGTACGGCCAGCGCCTCGACGCATGCGGCGAGGTGTGGATGGCGGACCAGCCCGCCGAGGTAGGCGGTCCGGAAGCCCTCGCCGACCGGGACGGGGTCCCCGGGGTGCGGGGGACCACCGGCCTGGACCAGGTCGTGGGCGAGTGCCGTGACCAGGGAAGGGTTTCCGCCGGTGATCGCATGGACGCGGTGTGCCAGCCGGATGGCGCTGCCAACGTCGGTCCGCTCCTCCAGCAGTCGCCTCACCTCGGCCTCCGGCATCGTGGCGGTCTCGATCAGACGGGCGCCGAGGCCGACAAGCGTCAGCGGATCGAGGATGTCGCCGTGGAAGGCGCGGGGAAAGGCCAGCACCACGGTGATGTCATGGGATTCGACGCGCCGGATGATATGCAGGAGACAGGACTGCGAGGCCGGGTCCGCCTGATGGGCATCATCGACGACGAGGAAAAGGGGTTGCCGGGCGGCACACGCGGCCATTTCGGCCACGACTTCCCGCAGCAGCCGTACGGGTATGTGGTCCGAGGGCTCGGCGCACGCTGCCTGGTCCATGAGGCGTAACAGAGAGGATTGCAGACCCTCTGGAACTCCTGGTGCATGCGTGAACTGGGAAAGCGTGGCGAAGCGGATTAATCGTTCGTCGTGGAATCCGCTCGCGGTCAGACATAACGCCCCGGACTCCGAGGCCCGCTGTCTGATTCCTGCTAGGGTGTGGGTTTTGCCCGTTCGAGGGCCGCCTTGAATCACCTGGACAGCCATCGCACCGTCCCATCCGCATTGCTCCTTGAACCGATCAGCTTCGATGTGCAGGGCATACGGGGTCTCCCGTGCGTCGTGATCAAGTCCAGGTCGCAGTGCCTATGTGTCGGACGCCGGATGCCCGAGTTCGCATTCCTCTCCCTTTCGTCGGTTCGGAAGATCTGGTGGGGCCGCTCCCTCACTTCGTGCCGAGGACCATGTATTCGGGCCCGTCGAGATGGCTGACGGACACCTCGCGGAAGCCCGCCCCGGTCAGCCACGCCCGGCACTGGGCACCGGTGTACCCGAGCCCGCCGGCCGACACCAGGGAGACATTGAGGCTGGTCAGCATCCCCGTGGTGTTGCTACGCCGCTCGTCGTCGATCAGCATTTCGTAGACCAGAAGGGAACCGCCCGGCCGCAGCGCCTGGTACGCCTTGCGGATCAGCATGTGCTTGATGTCCAGGTTCCAGTCGTGCAGGACGTGACCCATCACCAGGACGTCCCCGGACGGCAACGGGTCCGTGAAGAAGTCGCCGGCCGCGAACCGGGCCCGGTCGGTGATGCCCACGCCCTCCAGATAGGTCCGGAAGCGGTCGGCGACCTGCGGAAGGTCGAATCCGGTACCGGTCAAGTGCGGGTGGGCGGCCAGCACATGGCCGAGGAACGCGCCCTCGGAGCAGCCGATGTCGACCACCTCACGCACCTGTGACCAGTCGAAGGCGGACGTCAGCGCCTGGTGGGCGCCCAGGCTGAATCCGGTCATCGAGCGGACGAAACTGGTCACCCGATCGGGGACGGCGAAGGCATCGCCGAAGGTGTCGGCCTCGGAGTCCGCCTCCGCGAGCACGGCACCCGAGGCCGTCTCGGCTCCGCCGTGCGCCGCCGCCCGAAGGGCCTCGGAGAAGTCGAGCCGGTCACCGCTGCGCAGTACCGCCGACATCTGGGACCAGGCCGGAAAGGCGGAGTTGAGGTACTCCAGATAGCCGGAGATGTCCTGGGCGGGCTTGCCCGGGTCCAGGTAGGTGTCCGCCACCTCCGCGTTGCGGTACACCCCGTCGTCCGAGCGCTCCAGCAGCCCGGTGGAGACAAGGACGTCCAGGAAGTCCGGCACGCCCCGCCCCTTCAGGCCCAGCCGCGCGCATAACTCCTCACAGGTGAGCGGTCCCTTCACCAACTCCGCGAAGACGCCCAGTTCCACCGCGCTCAGCAGCGCCTTCGAGGTCCAGAACGCGGTGGCGACGGAGATGATCTCGTGCGGGGACCGCCGTCCGCGCGTGTCCGTATCCGTGCTCATGTGGTGACCGCCTTTCGTGAGGATGGGATGAGGACGGTGAGTGAATGAGGTGCGTCGTTCGCCCGGTCCGGTGCCGACCCGCCACGACCGGTACGCGGTGCCCGGGTTCGAGCAGGGCCCCTTTTCCCGGCCGCGTCGATGCCGTCCGCGTCGGGGGGCGCGCTGCTCACGGGAGCTCCCCCGAAGAGGCGTGCGCCGGTGCCCGCGCCTCCACCTGCTGGGGCCGACCGGTCGCGGCGGACGCGTAGACCGCGCTCACCACGGCCACCGCCCGCCGTCCGGCCGCCCCGTCGACCAGCGGCGGCCGGCCCTCGCGCACCGCGTCGCAGAAATCCACGAGCTGGTCGCGGTGCGGCTGGTACAGCAGGCCGCAGGCGTCGCGGGCGGTGTCACGGCCCAGCGCCGCCCTGTGCCCGGCGGACTGGTCGGTGGCGCCGAACGCCCCGTACACGGGTGCTTGCTCGCCCTCCGCCGCAAGGTGCAGGTAGGCGAGTTCGTCGTCGTCGATGACGACCGAACCCCGATCGCCGTGCACCGCCACGCGGGCGGTACGGCCCGGGTAGGCGCCGGTGGTGGCGAGGAGCGTGCCCAGAGCGCCGCTCGCGAAGCGAAGGGATGCGGTGGCCACGTCCTCCACCTCGATACCGGGGTGGGCCAGGCACGCGGTGTGCGCGTGGACCTCCACCACCGGGCCGGCCAGCCACTGCACCAGGTCCACCGCGTGGATCGCCTGGTTCATCAGGGCGCCGCCGCCGTCCAGGTCGCGGGTGCCTCGCCAGGTCCCGGAAGCGTAGTAGGCGGGGGCCCGCCACCAGGCGAGCTCGGCCGACACGGAGGTGATGCGCCCGAGGCGGCCCGCCCGCACCGCCTCGTGGGCGAGTCGGGCGGCCGGGTCGAAGCGGTGCTGTGACACCACGCCGAGCACCCGATCCTCCGCACGGGCCGCGGTGATCAGCCGGTCGGCGGCCTCGGGCGTGACATCGACGGGCTTCTCCACCAGCACGTGCTTGCCCGCGCGCAGCGCGGCCTGGGCCAGTTCGGCATGGGTGCCGCTCGGGGTGCACACGAGGACGGCGTCCACGTCCGGCCGGGCCAGCAGACCCGGCACGTCCAGCGCGGCGCACCCCACCTCCGCCGCCGCGTCCCGGGCCCGGGACGCGTCCCGGCCGGCGATCGCGGCGAGGCGGGCCCGGCCCGCCAGCAAGGCGTCGTCGCGGACGAGGAGCCGTGCGAGGAAGCGGCCGATCGACCCGCATCCCACGATGCCGAAGGTCAGCACGGTCACCTCACCCGGCCACGGCCAAGGCGTTGGCCAAAAAGTTGGGCAGGGCGGTGAGGCGGCGCTCCTGGTCGTCGAGGTCTGCCGGATACCGCTCGCGGTAGCGGCGGGTCACCTCGCGGACCTCCTCCCAACTGGCGGGCGGCGTGCCGCCGTTGAGACCTGCGGCCAGCTGGTCGTAGAGCGGGGTGCCGGGGCGCAGGAACAGCTGGTTGATGCCGAACCAGGCAGGGATGTCGGCCGCCCAGTCGACCAGCCAGTCCGACATGCAGGCGTCGTCGTCGGGCAGGCCGAGGAGGACGAACGCGAAGGGAGCGATACCCGCGTCCTTCAGTTTGAGCACAGCGTCGCGGATCTGCCGCTCGGTGACCCGCTTGTGCACCCCGGTACCGGCCACCGAGGGGGACTCGGCTCCCAGCCACATGCCCTGGCAGCCCGCCTCGGCCCACTGCCGGACATCGGACTTGAGGACGATCTCCGCCCGGGTCTGGCCCATCCAGCCGATGCCCCGGCCCTTGAGCCGGTCGCAGATCTCGCCGTAGAAGCCCTTGGTGATGCCGAAGACGTAGTCGAGGAAGAACAGGAACTCCAGTCCGCCGCGCTGTTGCGCGTCCACCTCGGCCAGCACACGGTCGACCGACTGCGGCCGCATACGGGCACCGAAGGGCAGATGGCAGAAGGTGCACCCGTAAGTGCAGCCGCGGGCGGCCAGAACCATGCCGCAGGGGCCCGGCTGCGGAATGCCGTCGACGATGACCTCGGCCGTGTACCGCTCCAGGGGGACCAGGTCATAGGCGGGCATCGCCCATTCGTCCGGGTCGAGGTTGGGGTAGGGGCGGGGGCTGTTGCCCACGACGGTGAGGGCCGTACCGGCGGTCGGCAGGTCCGCGTACAGCACCGGGGCGGTGATCCCGGCCTCCAGCCCGCGGACGCCGTGCACGGTGGCGGAGTCGGCCTCGCCGACGGCCACGTGCTCCACTGCCAGCTCGATCAGGGTCGCCCCGGGCAGTTGGGTCCCGTGCGGGCCGACCGCCATGGTGCGGGCGGTGGGGAAGTGCTGCCGGGCCCGGTCGACGGCGGCGCGGACCGGGTCGAGGTCCAGCGGGTAGCACTGGGCGCGGTCGGCGATGGCGGTGGAGACCACCAGCAGGTCGGGCGCCTCGCCGTCCGGGGGCGCGTCCTGCAGACGCTGATCCCAGACGGTGACTGTGTGCCCGTCGGCACGCAGTCGACCGGCCGCGGTCAGGACGTCCAGCGGGACCTGGATGAAGTACCGGTCGAATCGATTGGTGGGAATGACCAGGCAAATACGCATGGGAGTGTGGACCTCACAGGAGGACGGAGGGCGTGTCGGCCGGAAGCCGGCGGGGGGCCGGCGGTGCGCAGGAAGAACGAGCCGCCTCGGCCAGGAGAGCTATCCGCGACACACCGCGCAGGTCGAGGTCGGGCGGGTCGGACGGGGACAGCAGGGCGGCGATCGACCAGCGCAGGGCGTTGTCCAGCGGGGAGTCATGGACGAACCACTCGTGCCGCAGATCGGGTCCGGTCGCGGTCAGCCGGTGGGTGTTGCGCGGCAACCGGGTACCTCGTGGCAGGGTCACCGGGTCCAGGGCCAGGCCGAACCGGACCGGTCCGGCCTCGACTTCGACGTAGCGCTGTCGGCTCTCGCCGGCCGCGTCGGGCAGGTCGAACCAGCCGGGCACCGGCACCTGGCCGCGGGCTTCGGAACCCACCACCGTGGAGTACAGCTCGATCTCGACCCCGCGGACCACCGTCACTTCGTGTGCGGCGGCGCTGACCAGCTCGGGGTCGGCGGCCACGCGCAGCCGGCCCGGCTCGGGGGCGGCGCTCAGATAGGCACGGTAATACTCCGGCGGCAGGACCCCGCGAAGCAGGGCCAGCATGTGCAGCCACTCGTAGCCGAAAACGCCGTAGTCCCGGTCGACGAACCGGCCCGCGGCGATGTCCGCCCGCCGGTCCTTGCCGAACCCGACGCGCACCGCCAGCAGCGGGTGCCCGGGGGCCAGCTCCCGTAGCAGCGACCGCAGCAGAACCGTCGACGTGGCGTGCCCGTACTGGTCCATGACCACCAGACGGGCCTCGGGGTGGGCCGCGCGCAGCGCGGTGAGCCGGGGGATCTCCCAGGGGCGGCACAGCGGTTTCTCCACCAGCAGTCGGGCCGCGGGGTCTGCTTCCAGGACCGCCGCCACGGTGTCCACATGAGTGGCGGTCGGCGAGCACACCGACCAGACGTCCACGTGGCGGTGTCGCGCGGCGGCGTCGATCCGGTCGAAGGCCCGGACCCCTGGGGGCGGGGTGACGGTGGCCGGGTCGACCACGCTCAGGGCGAAGCCGAGGTCGCCGAGCAGACGCAGGTGCAGGCGGCCGGCGGCGCCGTGACCGACGACGCAGACATGCGCTCCCGAAGCGTGCGGGGCGCCTGGACGGCCGGGGGTCTCGGGCGCCGTCATCGGGTCTCCGGGGCCGTGCCGTCCTGCGCCGGGGCGGCCGGGCGGCGGCTGCCCGGGGCCAGGTACTGCTCGTAGTACGCGGCGAACAGCCCGGCCTCGTCGATCGCGTGGTCGACGGGCTCCAGATGGAGCCCGGGACCGAGCCTGCCCGCCTCGCGGCACAGTAGCCTCGCGGCGATCAGGGTGCCCGCCCGGTAGGCGTCGTAGCCCCGGTTGGCGATGCCCTCGTATTCGAACAGGTTGAGCGAACGACCGTCGCCGAGGAGGGTGGCCGTGGTGCCGGTGGGCAGGGTGTAGCGCACTCCCACGTGCGGGATCTCCGTGGAGCGCAGTCCCTCGAACCCCTCGCTGAGCAGACTGAAGTCCTTGGTGGCGAATCCCGCCAAGTAGACCCCGTCCGGCAGGAGCGGCAACTCCTCCTCGGTGAGGGCGAGTTCACCGGTGTTCCCGATGACAAGGAAGGGTGAGTGGGCACGCAGCGCCTCCGCCGCGCTGGTGTAGGTCTCGTAGCCGTGCTCGGCGGCCGCGATCAGCGCGAGCATGTCGGTGTCCACCACCGCGACCCGGACGCCCTGGGAGCGCAGGTAGTGAGCCACGCGCGCGCCGAGCGTGCCGAAGCCGATCAGCAGCACGTGTCGGCCGAGGAACTTCTCGCCGGGCAGGATCGCCCGCAGTCTGCGGACGCAGGAGTCGGCGATCTCGTGATAGCCGAGCATGGTCTTCAGCCGGGAACGTGCCATGTTCAGAACGGGTACGGTCAGCTCGCCCGGTGCGTTGACGATGCGCTTCAGACCGCTGACCGTCAACTCCAGTGCGCCGTCGATGCGCTCGTCCAGCACGCCGTCGGCGCCATAGCCCTGGGCGAGCAGTCCGCCGTCGTCGATGACCAGAACCTTGCGCCCCGAGGCGTGTGCCTCCTGGATGAACTGGTCCACCTGTTCGTTGACGGCGAGGGCGTAGGCGCGCTCGGCCGTGTCCGCCGAGCCGTTGATGACCGAGTTGTCGAGGATGTCGCTGCGGTATCCGCGGTGCAGGAACCAGGCGTGCACCCGGTCCCGGTGCAGGGTCCGGTCGCCCTTGGAGAGCGCGAAGATCCACTTCGGGTCGATTCCGGCGCGCTCGATGCCGAGCAGAAAACCGACGCTGTTTTCCACGTAGTGGTCCCGGAAGATCAACGCCCAGTCCCGCAAGGCTGGTTCCGGGGTCGCGTACCGGTCGACCAGCGGCATGCCCCGGACGATTGTGTCGATCTCCGCGCTGGTGTAGCACTGCCCGCGCAGGCGCACGGCCCGCACCAGCCGGTCAAAAACGACCTCGGCCTTCTCGGAGAGCGCTCCGGCGGCGGCGAACAACACCTGGGTACGGGCGGTCGGCGGGTCGACGGCCTCGAGAGTGCCAGGGGCGGCGTCCGCGACCGTCCGGCTGCGAATCCGCACGGGAGTGCTGTCCAGAACGATCCGGTATTCACCATTGCCTGGTTTACCGGTCTCGTGGAGTTCATCGACTGGTATTCCCTCTCCACGCAGCACCGAGAGCACGGTGTCGAGCACGTCCGCCGTCGCCATTCGGCCATCGAGGATTTCATATCGGCCATCCTGGGAATGCGCAGCAGATCCGTCCTCGACCACGGTGCTCGCGGATTCGCTCGCAGAAAACTCCATCAACTCGACCTCTTCTTGTGAGTTGTTTCGGTTCGCCCCGAGAGTCACTTGGAAGCCTACGCAGACCAGGGACGGATCCCCCACCCCCTATAACCCCTACGAACCCCTATCCGGAAGCGACCCGTCCGGGCCTGGCATCCAGTCGCTTTGCTAATGAGAAATTCCCAGCGAATGGCGGCTTCCAGGGAGCCTCCGCGAGTTCGGCGCGGGCGCAGAGGATGGAGGGTAGTGGTAGGGATATTTCTAAATTCTAGAGTTCGGAGGCCGTCCTTGCGGGCGGTATTGCCGGGCCGTGGTCCGGATGGCCGGCACTCCGACACGGCACTGGGCGGCCCAACACGGGCAACGGTGGAAGCATTCGAGGCACACCACGATGCCGAGTCCTCCGGCCCGCGCGATCGGCACCTCTTCGCGGCGGGTGACCACGGTGGTGTGCGCCCCTTCTGCGGCCCACCCGGTGGCACTACCCACCGGGTGGGCCGAGCGGCGCTGCGAGCACGCGGAAGTGATCGGCAATCAGTGCCGGGTGCTGAGTTCGGTCGCGGGTTCTGACCGTGCGCCGGCCGCTGGGGACTTGGCCAACCGCTCGCCCTCTATGTCGACGTTGGGCAGAACGCGGTCGATCCAGGCGGGCAGGGACCACGCCCGGCGGCCGAGGAGGGTCAGGACCGCCGGCACGATCGTCATGCGGACGATGAAGGCGTCGAGGGCGACAGCGACCGCGAGACCGAGTCCGAGGGCCGCGATGACGGAGTCGGTGGAGCTCATGAAGCCCGCGAACACGCAGATCATGATGAGGGCCGCGGCTGTGACGACCTTGGCGCTGTGCTCGAAACCCGTGACGACGGCCTGACGCGGATCGGCGCCGTGGACGTATGTCTCGCGGATACGGGTGACCAGGAAGACCTGGTAGTCCATGGCCAGGCCGAAGACGATGCCGACGGTGAGGATGGGCATCAGGCTCATGATCGGTCCGGGCTGTTCGACCCCGAACAGGTCCTTCAGCCATCCCCACTGGAAGACGGCCACCACGGCGCCGAGCGAGGCCAGGACGGACAGCAGGAAGCCCAGTGCCGCCTTCAAGGGCACGAGCAGGGAGCGGAAGACGAGGATCAGGACCAGGAAGGCCAGTCCGACGACGACCAGGAGGTAGGGCATCAGGGCGGCGCTGAACTTGTCGGAGACGTCGATGTTCAGCGCGGTGGTGCCGGTGACCATGCTCTGGGCGCCGACGGAGCGCTCCGTCGTTGTCGCCAGGGAGCGGATGTTGGTGACGAGGTCCTTGGTCGCGTCGTCGGACGGCGCGCTGTCGGGGATGACGGTGATGATGGCCGTGTCACCGGAGGTGTTGAACACGGCGGGGGTCGCCACGGCCACGTCGTCCAGTTCGCGGATCTTCGAGTCCATGGTGGCGGCGGCTTTTTTGGCGGTGGCCGCGGCTTGGTCGGTGACGACCACGGTCAGGGGGCCGTTGAAGCCCTTTCCGAAGGACTGCGCGAGCATGTCGTATGCCTTGCGCTGGGTGGTGGACGGCGGCTTGGAACCGTCGTCGGGCAGTCCGAGTTCCAGTCCGGTGACCGGGAGCGCCACCACGATCAGTGCTGCCACAGCGGGGACGAGAACCCGCACCGGTCGGCGCACCACCGCCGTGACCCACCGTCGGCCGAACCGCGCCTTGGCCTCACGGCTGTCGCCGCCCCCCGCGCGGTCGCGGGAACGTCCGCGGACGCGTTCGGGGGCGAAGGCGAGCATGGCCGGGATCAGCGTGATGGCGACGAGGACGGCGACGGCGACGGCTCCGGCGGCGGTGATGCCCATGGCGGTCAGCACCGGGAGGTTGACCACGGCCAGGCCGACGAGGGCGATCATGACGGTGAGGCCGGCGAAGACGACGGCCGAACCCGCGGTGCCGTTCGCCCGGCCCGCTGCCTCGCGGGCGTCGTGGCCCGCGGCACGTTCGGAGCGGTAGCGGGAGACGATGAACAGCGCGTAGTCGATCCCGACCGCGATGCCCAGCATCGAGGCGAGTGCCGAGGTGCTGCTGTTCAGATCGAAGACCGGGCTCAGCGCTGTGATCGCGGAGAGGCTGACGGCCACTCCGACCACGGCCGTCAGCAGCGGAAGACCTGCGGCGATCAATGAGCCGAGGGTGATGAGGAGGATGACCGCCGCCAGGGCGAAGCCGATGGCCTCGGCGGAGGTGCCTGCCTCCTCCGTGGCGACCGCGTTGCCGGAGGCTTCGACCGTCAGCCCGGTCTTCCTGCCCTCGCTCAGAGCGTCGTCGAATCGCTCGTGGTCACGATCGGTGAGCTCCGCGGGCGTGATCCGGTAGGTGACCGTGGTGTAGGCGGTCGCGCCGTCCTTGCTGACCGTTCCGCTCTTGAAGGGGTCACTGACGGTAGCGATCCGGGAAGAGGAGGCCGCCAGGTTCTTCAGGGTCGTGGCCACCGAGGCATGGTTGCCCTTACTCGTGATCTTTTCCCCGTGCGGGGCCCGCAGCACCACGCGGGCGGTGGCGCCGCTCGCGTTGGCCGCGGGGAATTTGTCGCCCAGCAGGTCGTTGGCGCGCTGTGACTCGGTGCCGGGCAGGGTGATGGCGGACGTCGAACCGCTGGTGGTCTGCGCGGCGGCGGCGCCCACAGCGGCAACGACGATGCCCCAGAAGAGAAGCACCAGCCAGCGCCGCTTGAAAGCGGTCCGACCGATCCGGTGCAAGAAGGTGGCCATGAGGATGCGGAAACTTTCTATTTTTGCGATGTTGGGACGGGAGGTTGGGACAGGGAAGTGCTGTACACGCCGCCTCCTGGGACGGCGCGCTGGTCGGAGGCCGACCCTTGGTGAATGTCGTCGACCGCCCGCGATCACCATCGTCGGCCCGGGGCACGGGGCGTCACGTCAGCCGTACGTACCGGGTGGGCGCGCGGCTGTCGGTCGTTCGGCCGACAGCCGCGCGCCCACCCGCCCTCCTACGCTGAGCATCGTGGATCGACATCTTCCGCGTACTCCGCACGTCAGACGACTGATCACCGTCAGCGGCCTGTTCGCGTTTGCTCTTACCTGGCTGGCGGACATGGTCGTGGTCAGGAGCGTTTCCATGACGTTCGGAACCGCCTGGCTGCCCGTTGTGGCCACCGGCCCCCTGATCGCCCTGGCTGTCGCCGAGACCCGCTGGTCGCCGTCGCTGGGCAAGTGCGTCACCGCCGCTGTGTCACTGTCCTTGGCGCTGACCGCTTGGAGCCTGATCGCGCAGAGCACCATGGCGTGGTGGGGAGCACTGGAGACATTGGGCCTGCTGTGCATGGCCCTGCGCACCTCAGCCCAACCCGGCCGGCCGGCTGCCGCGGTGGCGGAAACCGTCCTGATCAGCGTGACCGTACTTCTGCTGCCCCTGCGGGCCGGGTCGTGGCAGGCGTTCACCGGCGGCGGCTATGTGCTGACCGTCGCTCTCGCCATCTTCATCACGCTCGGCTACACCATCCGAGCCCTGGAAGCGCGGAGAGAGCGCACAGCCCGCGAGGTCCGCTACGGGGAGCGCCTCGCCCTGGCCCGCGATCTGCACGATCTCATCGCCCATCACATGACCGGCATCATCGTGCAGGCCAACGCCGCCTTGTCCATCCAGGCCGCCGCACCGGACAAGATCGAGCCCATCCTGCGCAACATCGCCCAGGCCGGTGCCGAGACCCTGGAATCCATGCGCCGTCTGGTCCGCGTCCTGCGCGAGGAAAGCAACACGCCATTGCGGCCCGGCGACTTGCTCACCGATCTCGGTGAACTCGTGTCCGCCCACTGCGCCGCCGCGTCGCCCGGCTCCGGGCCCACCGAAGCCGATACGGCACGCCTCGAAGCCACGGCGGCAGCGCGGGTGGCCCGACTGCGCCCCGAAGTGGAGACCTCCGCCCAGCGCCTGGTCCAGGAAGCCCTGACCAACGTACGCCGCCACGCACCGGACGCGCACACCATCGTCCGGCTGGACGCCGACACCGAGCGACTGCGCGTGACCGTCACCAACACTCCACCGCACCGCAGGGCGCTCACGCCGGCCGGGGGCCGGGGCGGCTTCGGCCTGCTCGGGCTCCAAGAGCGCATCGAGGCCCTCGACGGCACTCTGCGCGCCGGGCCGCTGCCCGGCGGCGGCTGGGAAGTCTCCGCAGCCCTCCCGCTCGCACAGTCATGGCCCCGGGCCGTGCCTTACCCGAACCGGGCCCCGAGGAAGCGGCCTGGGCCATCTCGACGCAGCCCAGCCCCGTGATGACAGGAACGGTCAGTGCCCGAACCTCAGATTGACGTCGTCATCGCCGACGACCAGGAACTTGTGCGGATGGGATTCAGCCTGATCCTTGGTGTGCAGCCAGGGATCACGGTGGTCGGTGAGGCGGCAGACGGTGTGGAGTGCATCGAACTCGCGCGTCGTCTGCGTCCCCGGGTCGTGCTGGCCGACATTCGTATGCCACGGCTGGACGGGCTGGAGGTTGTGCGACAGCTGGCCGGTCCCGGCGTGGCCGATCCGATGAACGTCGTCGTGATCACCACATTCGACCAGGACGACTATGTGCGAACCGCACTGCGCAACGGCGCATGCGGTTTCCTGCTCAAGGACGCCTCTCCCGCCCTTCTGGTGGAGGCGGTCCAGGCAGCGGCACGGGGAGACGCCCTCGTCTCCCCAGCGGTCACCGTGCGGCTCCTGCGGAGGCTGGAGGCGACGGAACGCGGGATGGCACAGGCGCCCGCGGCGTCCGATGACGCCGGACTCAGCGAACGGGAGCGGGACATCGTCCGGCTGGTGGCCGTAGGGCGCACGAACCAGGAGATCGGCGATGAGTTGTACCTGTCGCTGTCGACGGTGAAAACGTACCTGGGACGCATCCAGGCCAAGCTCAACGCCCGCAACCGGGTCGAGGTAGCGGCCTGGGCCTGGGAACATGGAGCAGTCCGCAGGAGCCGATGAGACAGCCGGTGGCCAGGGCTCGATGGGCTCGATGGGCAAGGGCCTGCTTCCTCATGTTGTGTGTCAAGGGTCAGGGGCCGGCTACCGCCGGCGCGCCGAGTCAAAGGAGCTCGTGGTCACCGACGAGGCGTGCGGGGTCAGCGTAGCGACAGGCTTTCGAGGGTGAAGACCGGGCTGGTCTGCGGATCGCCGTAAAGGTAGGTGTCCATCTGGGAGTTGGTCACCAGCAGCCGGTCCCGGCTCACGGCGACGCCGGTGGTGGTGTCGGCCCCGGGGTAGGCGCGGGTGGAGACGACGGTGGCCCGGGTGGCGTCGCCGGACAGCCGCACGGTGTCGACCTCGTTGTTCACGGAACGGGCGATGTACAGGGTGTTCCCTTGCCGCGTGATCCCGTCGGCGCTGGGCAGGGCCGGTGCGGCGATCTTGCGGATCTCGCCGGTGGCGAGGGTGAGCCGGTACAGCGCGCCGCTGTACCAGTAGCTGATGATCAGCGACTTGCCGTCGGGGGTGGTGACGATGCCGTTGCCGTTGGACTGGCCGGTCACGTAGTCCGGCAGGTGGTAGGCCACCTGGAGGGTCCTGTGGGTTCCGGTGGCGGGGGAGTTCACCTCGGCGGCCGGAATCCGGTAGACGACGGCGCGGAGGGAGTCGGTGACGTAGACGTCCCCGCCGGGGGTGACGGTCGCGTCGTTGACGAGTGTCGGCTCGCCGGTGTCGGGGACGGCGTAGGAGGACACGAGCCTCCCGGCGTTCGTGTAGACGAAGAAGCGTCCCGTGGAGGCGCCGGCGACCAGCAGGCGGTTGCCGGTGGTTTTGACCCCGGTGGCCTGGGTGCGGCCGTCCCGGCCGCCCGGCAGGAAGGGTTCGAGGGTCCTCGACCCGGGGTGCCCGCGATAGACGGTGCCGTCGGCGATGCTGGCGGTGTAGACGTGGTGGCGGTCGGCCGTGACGCTCTCGGGGAAGGCGCGGCTGCCGTCGACCATGATCGCGTAGGCGCCGCCCTTGCGGCCGTGGGCCGGTGCGGCGGTGGCCGGAAGCGCGAGGGACGCCAGCGTGGCGGACGTCGCGGTGAGGGTGACGAGGACGCGCCGCCAAGTGGCATGCGCGGTGGTGCGGGTGGACATCGTGACGGACCTTTCCCCGGGCGACGTGACCGGGAGGGATGGGGGTTGGACGGGTCGGGAAGGCGGGGCCTCGGTCGGTCAGCCGAGTGCGGCGGCGATCGCTTCGGCAGGGGTCGCGGTCGGCCGTCCGATCAGGCGCCGCAGGTCGCCGGAGTCGGTGAACAGCTCGCCGCGGCCCATGCCGAGGTCTGCGTCGACGAGGACGTGCGCCAGTTCGGCGGGCACGTCGGCGTCGGCCAGCACCCGGGCGAACCCGTCGGCCGGGAGGTCGGTGTACTCGATCTGCTTCCCGGTGGCGGCCGAGATCGCCGCGGCCAGCTCGGTCAGGGTGAACGCCTCGTCTCCACCCAGTTCGTACACCTTGCCGGCGTGACCGCCGGTGGTCAGCACGACCGCGGCGGCGTCGGCGTAGTCGGCGCGGGTCGCGGCGCTGATCCTTCCCTGGCCGGCCGCCCCGACGATGGCTCCGCCTCGCAGCACCTGCGGGAGCTGGGCGGTGTAGTTCTCCAGGTACCAGCCGTTGCGCAGCATCACGCTGGGGACGCGCTCCCGCAGGTACTCCTCCGTGGCGCGGTGGGTGAGGGAGAGCGCCGTGGCGGACGTGTCCGCGTGCAGCATGCTCGTGTACGCGACCAGCGACGCGCCCGCCACCACCGCTGCGTCGATGGCGCGGCGGTGGTTGGCGACGCGCTCGTCCACGGTCGTAGTGGATATCAGCAGGAGCTTGTCCGCGCCCTCGAAGGCTGCGGGGAGGCTGTCCGGCTCCGCGAAGTCGGCCCGGCGCACCACGACACCGCGGTCGGCGAAGTCCTCGATCCTGGTGACGTCACGGCTGGTCGCGACGATGTCGGAGGCCGGCACTCCGCGGGCCAGCAGCGCTTCGACGGTGAGCCTGCCCAGGTGTCCGGAGGCTGCGGTGACAACGATCGACATGGGGTCGCCCCTTCCTGCCGCGGACCTCCCGCGGCGCGAACCCCACAATGACCTGGTCACTCTCTTTTGGTAAGGGGCCACTTCCAGGTAAGGTGGCCACCCCGACGAAAGTATCGAGGTGACGTTTGTGGCGACCGCCGAGGAAGTGACCGAGCCCACACCCTCATGGGACCCGTACTCGCGTGGCTGCCCTTCGCGTGACGTGCTCGACCAGATCGGCAGCAAGTGGGCGGTGCTCGTGCTGGGCGAGCTCGGCAGGAACGGGGCGTGCCGGTTCACCCAGCTGCGGCAGCGGCTCGCGGGGGTAAGCGAGAAGATGCTCACCCAGACGCTGCGCACGCTCGAACGCGACGGGTTGCTCCTGCGGACGGTGTACCCGGAGGTGCCGATCCGCGTGGAGTACGAGTTGACGCCGCTCGGCCAGACGCTGCGAGGCCCCCTGAAGGCGCTCACGGAGTGGTCGGTGCGGCACATCGAGGAAGTCCTCGCCGCCCGCGAGGAGTACGACGACCGCGCTGGAAAACGTTAGTGCCGCAACGGTCTGTGCCGATGGTCGGCACCAGTCGGCCCTTCAGCCCCCGCCCGCGACTGCCGTTGCGATGCCGGACGTGCAGCTTGCCGAAGTCGCCCGTCCGGCCGCCCGTCCCGGATGTTCAGCTTGAGCGTCTCGGTCATGCGCGTCTCGGGTGCTCCGGTGTGGTGGTCATCTGGAGGCCGGGGCGGAGGTGTCGCTGACCCCCTTGGGCGTCCTGGGGCTGGCCCCCGTACGGCCGGGGTGTTGACGCCATGGCGCCGCATGACCCCCGGTCCGTACGTTTAAGCAGGTCAGAGCGTTGCTGACCGCTTTCAGGACCGGAGTCTTTTATGTCTCAGACCACCGCGCTGTCTGTGTCCACCGCGCCCATCGGCGCCACCGCGCAGCGGGGGAGTGAGTTCCTCCCTTGCTGCGGAAGGTCAGGGGACGGGGGCTGCTGGAGCGTCGCAGGGGCTGGTACGCGCGGATGATCACCGTGAACCTCCTCGCCCTGGCTGCCGTGGTGACCGGGTTCGTCCTGGCCGGGGACACCTGGTGGACGCTGCTGCTCGCCGTGCCGCTCGCCATCCTGTCGGCCCGCACCGCCTACGTCGGCCACGACGCCGGGCACGCCCAGATCGCCGTCGGCCGCCGGGCGAACCGCGCCATCGGACTCCTCCACGGCAATCTGCTCCTGGGCATGAGTTACGCGTGGTGGAACGACAAGCACAACCGGCACCACGCCAACCCCAACCACATCGAGAAGGACCCGGACGTCGGCGCCGGCGCACTGGTGTGGACCGCGGAGCAGGCCGCTGTCCGCCGCGGGTTCGCCCGCTGGGTCACCCGCCACCAGGCATGGCTGTTCTTCCCGATGCTGCTGCTCGAAGGCATCGCCCTGAAGGTGAGCAGTGTCCAGGACCTGCGGCGGCAGCCAGCGCGCGAGCGGGCCATCGAGGGCGCGCTGCTGGCGCTGCACGCGGCCGGGTACGGTGCCCTGCTGCTCACGTGCCTGCCGGTGGGCAAGGCCGTCGCGTTCGCAACTCTCCATCAGGCGCTCTTCGGGCTCCACCTGGGAATGGCCTTCGCACCCAACCACAAGGGCATGGACATGCCGGACCCGGCGGGCGAGCGCTGGGGCCATCTGCGCCGGCAGGTCCTGACCTCGCGGAACGTCCGGGGCGGGCCGGTCACGGACTGGCTCCTCGGCGGGCTGAACTACCAGATCGAGCACCACCTCTTCCCGAACATGCCCAGGCCCCACCTCAGGCTCGTACAGCCTCTGGTCCAAGAACACTGCCGCAGCCTCGGGCTGTTGTACGCCGAGACCGGGCTGCTCGACTCGTACCGGCAAGGGCTGCGGCACATGCACACGGTCGGCGCTGCGGCACGGCCCGAATGAGAGTGCCATCGGCTGCGGCCCACGGGGCCGGTCCGGGTTAACGCCTGCCAGCCTCGCCGTGCGGTGGCTGATCCACCCGGTACGCGACTTCCGGTACAGGGCTGGGCCAGGAGCCTGGCCGTGCTGGAGTGTCTCCGTGAGTGAGCGCCAGCCCTACAAGAGCGACTTATCCGACGAGCGCTGGGCCCTGATCGAGCCCGTGATCATCGCCTGGAAGGCCCGGCATCGCTCCGTCAGCGGCCACCAGGGCACCTACGACATCCAGGGGGCGGACGGCCGACGCCAGCCTGGTGGTGCTCGACACGCAGAGCCGGCACGCCGCCGCCGGGGTGCCCGCGGTCACCAGCGGGCGGGATGCGGCAAATGTCGCGCTGTTGGACAGGACGGTGGCCGCCATGCCGGGGCGGCCCGAGAGCGCATCGCGGAGCTGACCGCGCTGCTGGACGAGTTCAGCAGATCATGGCGGTGTTCGCTACGGCCGACACCCCGCCGTGGGCGCGGGTGAACCGGAGCAGCGATGGGGGATGGGGAGCGGAACGAAAACGGCCACCTTCGCGGATCTTGAAGGGTGGAGAACTCCATGATCTACAGGGGCCGTGTTCGCCTGCTCCCAGGGCCCACCACCGACGTCAACCAACAAGCTGGGACGAGCCGGGCAAACACCGGGGCCCTGGGGTTGGAGCGCCTTGCGCGACGAGTTCGGCGACGCTTCTCACCCGCAGAGCGGACCAGGCGGAGTCGCAGTACTGCGATGCCGGACAGCTGAGTCGGTTAGGGGTGCGGGTGCCGGTCCTCACACTTGCTTCCGCTCAGTCTCAATCGTCTTCGGTGATGAAGTCGGTCAGCGCGGCAGCGACGGCATCGGGCTGCTCATCGGGGATGAAGTGTCCGGCGTCCGGCACGACGATCCCGGTGGCGTGGTCGGCCCACGGCCTGATGGAAGCTGCCATGTCGGGGATGGAGCCGTGGCTGCTGGAGATCCCGAGAACCGGGACCCTCAGGCGCTGTTGTTCCAGCGCTTCGTGGTTCTTCTGCGCCGACTCGGCGGCGTCCCGGTAGTAGGCCAGGGATGCGCGGAGGCCGCCGTCGGCGGCCACGGACGCGGCGTATTGCTCAATTTCGGCGTCGTCGAAGGTGCCGGAGGAGAGGGTCTTGACCTTCAGGAACCAGCCGACGTACTCCCGTTCGCGGCCGGCGAGCAGTGTCTCGGGCAGGTCGGGCACGAGGTGGAAGGCGAAGTGCCAGGTCTTCCACGCCTGCTCGGGGTTGGTCGGAATGGCGTCAGGGAGTGTGATGCCCGGGATGCCGGCGTCGAGCAGTGCCAACCCACGCAACTGGCTCTGGTACTTCAAGGCGAGGGAAAAGGCGACCCACGCGCCAATGTCGTGGGCGACCAGCCAGTATGTCGAGACTCCGAGCGCCTTGACCGCGGCGTGGACGTGCGCAGCGACCGTGTGCGTGTCGTAGCTGATGTCCGGGCGTTCGGAGTGGCCCTGGCCCGGCAGGTCAATCGCGATGACGTGGAATCGGTCGGCCAGGTTCGGCATCACCTTGCGCCATGCCCACCAGGTCTGCGGGAACCCGGCGAGCAGCACGACGGCTGGACCGTCCGGCTGACCGCCTTCAACCGCGTGAAGCCGGACGCCGCCCGCGTCGACCCAACGGTGGGTGAAACCGGCCAGGTCGGGCAGCGGCAGGTCGCGGACCGGGTTGCCGGAGTCGCGGGGGGTGCTTGCGGGGTCATTCATGGTTCTCCTCCACTGGTGTGAGGTGTGTTGACGGTTTGCTGAAGGTGTCAGGTGTTGGTTGATTCGGTGCGTCGGCCGAGGGCGAGGCCCACGAGCGCGGTGGACACGACGAGAGCGGCGAGCATGGTGCTGGAGGCCCGTGTCCCGACGGCCTGATCGGCGATACCGAGCAGTAGGACCGGGACGACGAGCCCGGAGTAGAGGAACAAGAAGTAGGTTGCATTGAGTTCGGCTCGATTGCCGGGATCGCACAGTGCGTCGGTAACGCTCAGACCGTGTCGGAACAGCGTTCCGACTGCCGCGCCGGCGAAGACAGTGCCGACGATGAAAAGCGGCGCGGAGTGGGTCCACAGTGCGGCCTCAATGACGATCATTCCCACCGCCAGGAGGGCCGTCCCGATGTCGCGTCGCAAAAGGGCCGCAGGCGTGACGATCTGCGCCAGCAGCGCGCTGATGAACAGCGTGCCGACGCCCACGCCGATGACGGCGAAGTTCGACACGCCCAGGTCGTCGCGCAGGAACGCAGGAGCCAGCGAGGAGAAGAACCCGTTGACGCCCGAGGCGGCCGCGACGAGCACGCCGCTGGCGACGAACGACCGCACCCGGCTCGCTCCGTCGGGAAAGACCGGGCGGCGGATACGAGGCTGCCGGCACGCCGTTCGGTCTGCGGTCTCCTCTGCGGTCTCGGGGATGACCAGCCAGAAGACGCCGGCGACGGCGCACGTCGCCAGGTAGCACCAGAACACGGTGTGAGTCGGTGCCGTGACGCATTGTGCCAGGACGCCCGCGGCGACGACGCCGAGACTCAGGCCGCCGACGTTGGCCGCGGTGCTCAGCACGGCCGCCGTTCTGCGCCCACGCACGAGTTCCGCGATCGCCGACGTTGCCGTCGCGGTGATGAGCCCGGTCGCCACGCCGCTCAGCACACGCGAGATCAGCAGGACCGTGAGGCCGTCTGCCAGCGCAAATCCCAGAGTGCTCAGCGCCGTGAGGGCGAGCGACAGCGCGAGAACGGGACGGCGGCCAATGGCGTCGGACAGGGAACCGGCCACGAGTAGGGTGCCGACGACTCCGACGACGTAGGCGATGAACACGACAACGGTGGTGAGCGGTCCGAAGCCGAATTGCGAGGCCCACAGCACGTACAGCGGGATCGTCAGCGTTCCGCCCGCCATGACAACGGTGTAGACGAACACGATGGCGCCGACCGCGAGCACGCGGTGCGCGTGTCGCTGCGCTGTGAGGTCTGCGGGGTATCCGGCCATGATCATGCCTTCACCCTAACCCATCTTGAACTGATTAGTTCATGATGAGATGATGGTCACCACTAAGAAGGCAGAGCAGGAGGGAGGTGCGGCATGGCAGGCAAGAAGCAGTTCGACATCGCCACGGCGCTCGACGCCGCGATGATCCAGTTCTGGCGGGCCGGCTACGCGAACACGTCGGTGGACGACCTGTCCCGGGCGACCGGACTCAACCGCAGCTCCATCTACTCCTCCCTCGGTGACAAGGACACGCTCTTCATGCGCTGTCTGGAGCGCTACACCACGCGTTACGGAGACAAGTACGACGCCGCGTTGTCCTGCGCCGCCGACCGGCCCCTGGCAGCCGCGCGGGCGTTCTTCGACATCACCCTGGAACGCATCGCGGACCCCGGTCTGCCCGACGGATGCCTGGTGGCCCAAACTGTCATGGCGACCCCAGTGCTGAGCGCGAGCGTCGCGGAGCGTGCACGGGAGGCGATCGGCTTCCAGCACACCCGGCTACGCGCCGCGCTGAAGGCCGGCCGACTGCACGACGAGGCGGCCGAGTCCTTCGCGACCCATCTTGCGGCCGTGAACCAGTCCCTCGCCGTCATGAGCAGAGCCGGAACGAGCACGGAGCAGCTGCGCGCCATCGTCGACGTGACCCTCGACGCACTTGCGCAGACTCTCGGCGCGAGCGACTGAGATGTGTCCGGCAAAGCGGACTTCGCCGTCTGCCTGAGCGGAACCCGCCGGTGGTGCTCGATACCAAGAGCGTGCACGCCGCGGCCGGGGTGCCCGCGCAGACGACGAGGCGCGATGCGGCAAAAAGGTACCGGGCCGCAAGCGCGGCCTGGCCGTTGACGTCCTGGGCTGGTGATCTCGATGGTCGTCGCGGCCGCGACGGTGCACGAGAACGCCGTCGGCATCACGCTGCTGGAGAAGGTGGGCATCGAGGTCGAGGTCGAGGAGCGCAATCCGGCGCAGACCGGGTTCGTTCCCCGTCACACGGAGCGGTCCCACCACCTTGCGGACGAGCAGCGAACGACGGCAGCAATGGGGCGGTCAGCTCCCAGAGTTCATCAGGAACCAGACGCTTCGATAGATCAGCACCCACGACCGGCATCATGCCGCACGAACATCACGTCACGTGAGACAACCTCTAAGCCTTGATTGGTGCGGCCGACCTGGCGGCCTGCTCGATCTTCGCGCAGTAGGCTGCACGGGCTTCCTCGTCGATCGGCTTCTCGTTTTCGGCGCGCACCCCGGTCCGGCCGTCGAGGCCCTCGCGCAGGATATCGGCGTGCCCGGCATGCCGGATGGACTCGCCGAGGACATGGACCATGATGGCGAACAGGTTCGTGTTGGGACAAGGCTCCGGCCACCACGGCACGTGGCCGGGGGCGTCGAGGGGAAGCTCGTTGATCGTCGCGTCCGAGTGTTCCCACGTGCGCCGGTAGAACCCGATGATCTGATCGCGGGTCTCGTCCTCGGTCGCCCACAGATCGCTGCCGTTGTAGTCCTGCCACCGGGGCAGCGGTTCCGGGGAAGGGCGGTCGAAGACCTCGCCGAAGTACCTGGCCTCGACGGTGGCCACGTGTTTGACCAGGCCGAGCAGGTTGGTCCCGGTCGCTGTCAAAGGTCGGCGGGCGTCGTATTCGGACAAGCCGTCGAGTTTCCAGAGCAGCGCCTTGCGGTCCCGCCGCAGTCTCCCGTGCAGGTTGTCTTTCGCGAATTCATCGATCATGCGGCATGAGCCTGCCATGGGCTGCTCGTGGTCTCAAGATCCCGTACGTGGTCCGCAACGACTGGCAGAGCCGAGGCCAGGCCATGGCCGCCACCCTGACCTGCTACAAGAAGCTCGCGATTCACGAGCTTTGGCAGCACCGGGGTGCTTGCCAGGGCAACATCAGGGTGCTCCCGGTTAAAGGCCCTGGCCATGCCGCAGATGTCGAAGGTTGAGCTGTACGCCGCGATCCGGCGTGACCACCGGGGCGGCATGAAGCTGCGGGAGATCGAACGGCCGGGATCACCGCCGAGCTCCGTGAGGCGGGCAACGGCACCATCATCGAAACCGGAACCGACTCCTACCGCCTCGCCAGCACACGAGCCCGAGCCGAGGAACCGGCCAAGGTCGGCTGACCTCTCCAGGCTCTTGCTCGACGGCCTGCCGCTCTCCGGGCGGCAGGCCGTCACCGTGCAGTGAGCCCTTTCCAACCGCAAGCTCTCGTCAGATGATCGGTCTTATGGTGCTCTTTTCTTCCTCTGTCCGGCTTTGGCTGCTCCCCAATGCTTTCCTGCTCGTCGTGCTGTCGACTTGGGGCGCGCTCCGCTACCCACACCTACCGGGGCGGATACCGAAGCACATAGGGGTCGATGGAGTGGACGCCTGGACGGACAGGTCGATCGGCAGCGCGTTCGTGCTGGTCTTCGTGTATGCGGGAGTGACGGTGTTGATGGCCGGCTGTGCGGAGCTGACGCTGCGGCTGACACCGCGCGATGAGTTATCGAACGCCAACGCCGCACCGTTCGCTGCCGCACGGGCGACATCATCCCTGCTCAACAGGCCCGGCAGCCGGGTCTCGGCACGCCGGATCGCACGCGCCTTGTTGCTGCTCAACACCTGCATCGGTATTTCCTTCCTCGCGGGCTGCGGAATGCTCTGGAGTTCCACGCCGGACCCGAACGTGCCCGCATGGCTCCTCGCGGCGATGCCCCTGCCGCTCCTCGCCGGCACTGCGGTGACGATCGCTGCGGCCGTGAGCGACCGGAAGCGGTGAGCCCGTTCATTCAGCCATCCCCATGGGGTTGGGTGGCGGGTAGTTAGGACGGAAGGTGGTGTCCGGGCGGAAAGAAACTCTGGATGGACCGGTTCACGACCAGGATCGCTTAAGGCTGAGTGACGGGCGGGATGTCGGTCTCCGTGTTCTCCGCCGGCTGACCTCCACCCGCGCGGAGAGGTCCGGGTCCAGGGCGCGCTCCTTGATGCGGCCCTTGCGCCCACCTCCACCCGCGCGGAGAGGACCCGGATGCGCCAGCCTGCCCGGGACCGGCGCCGCCTCATGATCCATCGCGACCACCAGGCCGGATCCTCTGCCTACTATTCCCGGAGCGACTGGGTAGCATCCGGCCATGGCTCAGAAGATTGTGACCGTCTACTCGGACGACCTCACCGGTGCTGAATCGGACGAGGTCAGCACGCACAGGTTTTCTCTGAACGGCGTGCACTACGAAATCGACCTTACCCCGGAGAGCTACGACAAACTGGATGCGGCGCTCCGGCCGTTCATCGAGAAAGGCCGGAAGATGGGCCGGATGAAGGAGGCGGGTCGGGTGCGTAGGGGCGCTGCGGACGGTCCGAGTGCGGAAGAGGTTCGTGCGTGGGCTCGGGAGAACGGCTATGAGGTGAACGACCGCGGTCGCGTCCCCAAGGAAATCCGAGACGCGTTCGACGCCTCCCGCTGACCCACGAACGATCGCCCCCGGCGCATCCATCTTCGGTGAGAACGCTCAGCCTTCGTCGCGAGAGGTCAGTGGTCGGGTAGCCGGACCACACCAGCGCCACACCTCACGGCGGGTGCCGGCGCGTCGGGCCGTCCTCCATCGGGCTGCACTGCGCCTGTGGGCCGCCTCGACGCATCGTCGAGGCGGCCCACAGGCGCAAGTGTCAGCAGGCGTCGACGTGGAAGACCCGGCTCCAGTCGCCGACGCGGTCTTCGGAATAGGCGCCGGGCGTCTTGTAGATGACGTTGTTGGCGCTGCCGTACATGCGGGCTACGGTCCCCGAGGACTGGTTGTTGCTCCAGGAACCGTTGCCGAACCAGTTGATGTAAATGATGTCCGCGTCGTTACACCGCTTCTGCCTCAGGACATCGCCGGTGAAGTTCGTGCCCTTATAGGCGCAGAAGGTGTAGGAACCGCATGACGAAGGCGCCGCCAGGGCGCCGACGTTCTGCGTGGCGGGTGCGTCCAGGTCGCGGGCATAGGTCTCGCCGGGCAGCACGAGCAGCAACTCGGTGCCGTTTGGGCGTGTGATCTCGTTGGCGGCAGTCTGCACGCCCCCTTCGCTGGCCAGCTCGTCGTCGACGCGGGCTTGTAAGGCGCGGATCTCCTGGGCGGTCAACTTGGCGGCGCGGGCCTGCGCACTGAAGTCCTTGGCTGACGAGCTGGCCGCGGCCTGAGTGACGGTTGCCGTTGTGCCAGCCAGGACGAGGGCGATGGCAGCCATGGTGGTGGTGAAGCGTGCGATCCTCATTGGTCTCCTCCGGTCTGGGGTGCAGACACCCCGCACGGTGCTGTCCGCGCTGAGCGTCGCAACTGGTGATCGGTGCCAGATCCTTTCCCGACGTGATGGGGTCTTCCGGCACAGTGCCGGTGGCGGTACGGCACCCAAGTGATCCCCGAACGTACGGTCTGCCGCATGTGGTGCGCGTCCCATGCACGGTTGAACTCCCGTGCAGACCGGCGCGGTAGTAGCCTCCCGGTTCCTGCAACTTCCGTAGTACCGCGGAGGTTTGATGCCCATCCGTCGGCACCGGCTCTACGCTGCTGCGATGCGGATCCGCCCCCTCGCAGTCGACGCGCTGCTCGCTGCGGCGTTGACTGGTGTGGCCGTGCTGCTGGGACCGGAAGCAGCGCGCCAGGGGCAGAACCCGCTCGATACGACCGCCTATGCGCTGGTGGTCCTGGTCCACCTGCCGCTCGTGCTCCGCAGCTGGGCCCCCGCCGTGGTCTGCTGCCTCGTGCACACGACCTGGCTGGTGTACATCACCGCCGGCTACTGGGCCGTGGTGTGCAGCTTCGGTCCCATGCTCGCCGTCTACACGGTCGCTTCCCTGCGCTCTGTGCGGACCTCCGTGCCGTGCGCGACTCTGATGGGTGGGGTCTGGGTTTATGCGGGTGCGGTGAGCCACACCGACGGCTGGCCGTCTGTCATCGGGCAGGCCGTGGTCTATCCCGCGGTGTTGTGGCGATTCGGCGTTCTCGCCCGCCGCTCGGCGGAACTGACCCGAAAGCTGCGCCGGGAACAGGCCGAGCGCGCCCGGCGCGAGGTGGCCGAGGAACGCGGCCGGATCGCCCGCGAACTGCACGACGTGGTCGCCCATCACATGTCCGTGATCTCCGTGCAGACCGGTCTCGCTCGGTTTGTCTTCGACACCGACCGCCAGACCGCGCGTACCGCGCTCGACACCATCGATGCCACCGGAAAGGAGGCCCTCGAGGAGCTGCGGCGCATGCTCATGGTGCTGCGCGCCGCCGACGAGGATGCGTTGGCCCGGCCGATGCCGGGGCTGGCCCGCCTGGGGGAGATGGCCGAACGCGTCCGCGCCGGCGGGATCCCGGTCACCCTGACCGTCGAGGGCACACCGCGCCCGCTCGCCCCCGGGGTCGAATTGTGTGCCTACCGGATCGTGCAGGAGGCGCTCACCAACGTTCTCAAACATGCGCCCGGCGCAAGCGCGGAGATTCGGCTGAGGTACCAACCGCACCAGATGACGGTTTCGGTTACGGACGACGGAGAGGGGGTGATTCCGGACAGAATACGGACGGACGGCGGGCATGGCTTGCTCGGCATGCGCGAGCGGGCCAAGCTCTACGGCGGGCAGATCAGCATCGGCCCACAGGACCAAGGCGGCTTCGCCGTGCGGCTGACCCTGCCGACCTCCGCGCGAACCGCCGTCCAGGAGGACGACGCCACCCCATGACCACAGTGCTCGTCGTCGACGACCAGTTCCTCATCCGGGCGGGGCTGGTGGGACTGCTGCGCGCCGCACCCGGCATGGAGGTGGCCGGCGAGGCGAGCGATGGAGCGGAGGCCGTGGTGATGGCCGCCGAGACCGTTCCCGACGTGATCCTGATGGACATCCGGATGCCCGGCATGAACGGCATAGAGGCTACCGAACGCATCCTCGCCCAGGCTGCCGATCCCCCGCCTCGGATCCTGGTGCTGACCACCTTCGACCTCGATGAGTACGTGTACGGGGCGCTGCGCGCCGGAGCCTCCGGGTTTCTGCTCAAGGACTCCGGCCCGGAACGGCTGCTCGCCGCGGTGGCCGCGGTCGGCGGTGGTGACGCGCTCTTCGCGCCCAGCGTCACCCGCCGCCTCGTGGAGGCGTACGCCCGGCACCACCCCAGCGAACAGTCCGCGGACCTGGACGCGTTGACCTCCCGTGAGCTCGAGGTCCTCGAACTGATCGCACGCGGCCTGTCCAACCTGGAGATCGCGGACCGCCTCTACATCAGCGAGGCAACCGTCAAGACACACCTCAACCGCACGATGACCAAGCTGGATCTGGACAGCCGGGCACAAGCGGTAGTGGTTGCGTACGAATCGGGACTCGTGACCCCCGGCGGATAGCTGGGGATACGGGCGTGTCTGCGCGCCACCGGTGGCGGACGGGGGCCTGTGGGGCCTGCGGGGCGTGCGGGTGTGCGTACAAGGCGCGGGCAACGTGGGTGCCGCGCTCGCTCGTCTTCTGGCGGCGGAGTCCGACGGAGCTGCTGGTGTCCGACACCGACGCTCGACGAGCCGATGCCGCCCAAACCGTTGGAGCGCGCGTCATCGACCCCGCGACCGCGGCGGTCGCCGAGTGCGATGTTCTCGCCCCCTGTGCCCTCGGAGGCGCCGTCAACGTCCGCACGCTGCGGTAGCTGCGCTGCCGGATCACCGCGGGCGGCGCGAACAATGAGCTCGCCGCCCCCGAGTACGCCGCGCTTGAGGCCCGCGAAAGCCTCTATGCACCGAGCATGCGCGTGTGGTGACGGCCTTGCCCGTGGCCAGGTTGTACATCGTCTGATGTCAGCGGATCCGACCACCGGCGGAAGGGGACCTGTCCCGTCCTCCGAGTCAGGGCGCCGTCGGGAGTGGGCCGGGCGGTATGGAGGTGTGCGGGACCCGTCCCGTCACAGGGCTGACACAGTACCTCCGGTTTTTGACCACAATCCTCCGGCCCCGACCAGCCGTCTCGGTGGCCCGGGGCTGTCAATCGAAGCGAGGCCCTATGAGACGCATGATTCATGCGCTGTTAGTGGGTGCGGTCGCCGTCGGAGTCTCGGGTGTTTTCCACCCGGTCGCGTCGGCCGCCGACACCTCTCCGCTGGAGGTCAAGAGCGTCACGGCGAGTGCCGATGACGGCAACGTTCCCGCCAACACCCTGGACAACAACCTGAGCACCCGCTGGTCGGCGAAAGGCGACGGGGCGTGGATCCGCTACGACCTGGGCTCGGCGCAGACCGTCGGGTCGGTGTCGGTCGCCTGGCACCAGGGGGACAGCAGGAAGAGCACCTTCGACGTCCAGCTGTCCGCCGACGGATCGTCGTGGACCACGGTCCTGAACCGGAAAGCAGGCAGCGGTACGACACTTGAGCAGCAGAACCACGACTTCGCCGACGCCTCGGCCCGCTATGTGCGGATCGTCGGCCATGGCAACACGTCCAACGACTGGACCAGCATCACCGAGACCGACATCAACGGGGCCGACGGCGGGGGAGACGACGGCGGTGGCGGCTCCTGCGCGTACCCGGCCGACGTGCTGGACCTGACGGACTGGTACATCGGACTGCCGGCGGGCGAGGAGGAGTCTCCCACCAACGTCTACCAGCCAGAACTCGCCAGGTACGCGAACGACCCGTGGTTCACCACCGCCGACGACTGCGCGGCCGTCCGGTTCCGGGCCCCGGTCAACGGGGTCACCACCAGCGGCTCCAAGTACCCCCGCTCGGAGCTGCGGGAGATGGCCGACTCGGGGGAGACCAAGGCGAGTTGGTCGTCCACGTCCGGCACCCATACGATGGTGATCGACCAGGCGATCACGGACCTCCCCGAGGAGACCCCTAACGTCGTCGCCGGGCAGATCCACGACGCCTCCGACGACGTGAGCGTCTTCCGTCTGGAAGGCAGCAAGCTCTACATCACCGACGGCGACGAGAAGCACAAGCTGGTGACGGACGACTACGTGCTGGGCACGAGGTTCCAGGCGAAGTTCGTGGTCGGCGACGGCAAGATCAAGGCTTACTACAACGGCGCGTTGCAGACCACGCTGTCGAAGGAATTCTCCGGTGCCTACTTCAAGGCGGGCGTGTACACGCAGGCCAACTGTGACAACTCGGAGCCGTGCAGCGACGACAACTACGGCCAGGTGAAGATCTACGGGCTGAACGTCACGCACGGCGACGACGGGGGCGACGAAGGCGGCAACGACGGGGGCAGCGGGGGCGACGGGGACTCGACCGAGGCCGCCAAGCGGTACGGCTGGGGCACACCGCTGCCGATTTCCGACGAGTTCGACTACACCGGCGCGGTCGACCCTGACAAATGGGCGGTACCGACGGGCGAGGTTGGCGGCACGCGGGGATGCTGGGAAG
Source organism: Streptomyces yongxingensis (assembly GCF_055597465.1). NCBI lineage: Bacteria > Bacillati > Actinomycetota > Actinomycetes > Kitasatosporales > Streptomycetaceae > Streptomyces > Streptomyces yongxingensis. The sequence continues at coordinate 388,912 of NZ_CM145717.1, read as the reverse complement.
GGCATGACGAGAACGGCCGCCGGTGCGCCAAGAACAGCACCGTCGCCGACGGCATGCTCACCATGCGCGGCGAGGCGAACGGCGACACGGGATGGCTCAGGCAGCAGCGTGACGCCCAGTACGGCCGGTGGGAAATCCGCTCGCGCTCACGGAACACCGGCTCGGACGGCGGGCTCTACCATGTGTTGCACCTGATCTGGCCCACCGCAGGCAACCGGCTCGAAAACGGGGAGTACGACTGGGTCGAGAATTCCGACCCCGAATCGCAGTGCCTCACCGCTTTCCTGCACTACCCGAAGAGCCCTTCGGACAAGAAGGAGCGCCGCGAAGTCTGCTCCGTGGACATGACGCAGTGGCACAACTTCGCCTTCGAGTGGACGCCGGACGCGCTGGTGGGCTACGTCGACGGCGTCGAGTGGTTCCGGAAGTCGGGCGGCGCGGACGCCGACCGGGGGGACATCCAGACGATGCCGTCGGGGCATCTGAACCTCCAGCTCGACAACTTCACCGGTGACAGCGGTCTGCGCCCGGCCGTGCTTGAGGTCGACTGGGTCCGGACCTACGACATCGAGCCTGCGGGCGAGGATCCCACCGATCCCACCGACCCCACCGATCCCGGCGGGGATTCCCCGGTCCAGGTCGCGAACGTCTCGGCGAGCGCGGATGACGGCAACGTTCCCGCCAACACCCTGGACAACAACCTGAGCACCCGCTGGTCGGCGAAAGGCGACGGGGCGTGGATCCGCTACGACCTGGGCTCGGCGCAGGCCGTCGGGTCGGTGTCGGTCGCCTGGCACCAGGGGGACAGCAGGAAGAACACCTTCGACGTCCAGCTGTCCGACGACGGATCGTCGTGGAAGACCGTCCTGGAACGAAAGACCAGTAGCGGCGGCACACGTGAGCAGCAGAAGTACGACTTCGCCGATGCCTCGGCCCGCTACGTGCGGATCGTCGGTCATGGCAACACGTCCAACGACTGGACCAGTATCACCGAGACCGACATCTACGGAGCCGACGGCAGCGGCGGCGGAGATGACGGCGGAGACGGCGACGACGGGGAGCAGAGCCCCGTCCGCACGGTCCGTGTCGCGGACTCGGACGAGTTGAAGAGCGCGTTCGGGGACGCGCGGGCCGGGGACCGCATCGTGCTCGCGGACGGCACGTACGCGATCGGCAAGATGACCGGCAAGAAGGGAACGGCCGCCGAGCCCATCACCGTCGTCGCGGAGAACCGCGGCAAGGCGTTGATCGACGAGGGGCAGCTGGCGGTGGCGGACTCCTCCTACGTCACCTTCGAAGGGCTGAAGTTCACGAACAGCGACACACTGAAGATCACCAGCTCGAACAACGTGCGGCTGGCCCGCAACCACTTCCGGCTGACCGAGGAGTCCTCGCTGAAGTGGGTGATCATCCAAGGTGCGAACAGCCACCACAACCGGATCGATCACAACCTGTTCGATGAGAAGCACCAACTCGGGAACTTCATCACCGTCGACGGATCCGAGACCGAGCAGTCACGTCACGATCGCATCGACCACAACTACTTCCGTGACATCGGCCCGCGCGCGGACAACGAGATGGAGGCCATCCGGGTCGGCTGGAGCGGAATCTCCCAGTCGAGCGGATTCACCGTCGTCGAGTCGAACCTCTTCGAGAACTGCGATGGTGACCCGGAGATCGTCTCCGTGAAGAGCAACGACAACATCGTCCGCTACAACACGTTCCGCGGCTCGCAGGGCGTCCTGTCCCAGCGGCACGGGAACCGCGGCGAGTTCTACGGCAACTTCTTCCTCGGCCAGGGCAAGGCGGGAACCGGCGGGATCCGCATCTACGGCCAGGACCACAAGGTCTACAACAACTACTTCGAGGGCCTGACGGGCACCGGTTACGACGCCGCGCTGCAGATCGACGGCGGCGACGTGGACACCTCGGGCGCGCTCAGCGCACACTGGCGTGTCTACCGGGCGACCGTGGTGAACAACACCTTCGTGAACAACGTGTCGAACATCGAGATCGGCGCCAACTACAAGCTCGCCCCGGTCGACTCGGTCATCGCCGACAACGTCGTCACGGGCAGCCGGGGCAAGCTGATCAACGAGGTCAAGAAGCCCGAGGGCATGACCTACGCCGGGAACATCGCGTGGCCGACCGGATCGGCGACCGTCGGCGTGTCCGTGCCCTCCGACTCCGTCAGGGCGGTCGACCCGCTGCTCGTCTCCGACGGATCGCTGTACCGGATCGGTGCGGGCAGCCCGGCGATCGACACCGGCACCGGCGACCACGCCTTAGTGACCGACGACATGGACGGCCAGGCTCGCGTCGGCGGCGTCGACGCAGGCGCCGACGAGCGGTCGTCGTCCACGGCCACGCGGGCCCCGCTCAGCGCGACGGACGTCGGCCCCGGCGCCGTGTAGGACGCGCCGCGCGAAAGGACCGGTGGCGGGCCAGCCTCGCCACCGGTCGTACGCGCTCACCGGCCAGGCGAGAAGCGCCTGCCAGGCGGGCGCGGAGTCGGTCGCCGTCGAACGCCAACGGCGCCGCAGCCTGCGGATCGCCGCTGAGGTCGAGGGCCTTCCGGGTGGGTGAGCCGGTGGCAGCGGGACTGCCGCCTCCCCCCTTCGGGCACGCCTGGCAGTTCGACGGGTCCTCGCCGTGTCGCGGAGGCTCGGGCAGAACCGGAGCGCGCGGCGGCGCGACGCGCAGCCCGTCCGGTTCGAACGGGCTGATATCCCACCCTGTCATGCGCGCGAGCGGGAGCCGACGCTCACCATCCGCAGCGTTCGACTTGATCAAGTCGGAGGTCATGGAAGACCTTCCGCAGCTCGCGCGATTCGTGCTGCTGCGGAGCCTGTGGCACAGTGCGATTGACGGCTGGACCGAGCCGGGCTCGCTCGATCAACTGCCAGCCGCGCAACGCCTTCTTGCCGCCGGTGCGGACCGGGAGGACCTTGTTCGCCTGGTCCGAGCCGTTGCCTATGAGGCGGTGTTCGCGACACTCGACGAGCTGGACGCCGGCGGCGATGTAAACGTGTCGGGTGCGGAGGCCGGCTGGGTGGTCATGGAGCCGGGCGAAGATGGCTCTCCGACTGGGCGGGCCCTGTCGGGCCTGCATCGGCCTGCTGGATCCACTCCAGCAGCAGGTATCCGCGCTGGTGGCGGACCAGAGCGGCGACCGGTGGCCGGCGACTGATCGCCCAGGGCAGCCCCCGCCACCAGCCCAGAACATGAGAACAGCCCACCGACCCCGTCGGCGGACCACCATACAAGATCGAGGCTAGCGGATGGCTGCCTTCAGTGCTGCCTCGATCGCGTTGGTCAGCGTCTCCAGATACCCGTCGTCGCTGCGGCCCTGTATGACCAGTACGCGGAATGCGAGCGGTGCGATCAGTAGGTCGGTGCCGAGATCCAGATCCAGCCCGGCGGGGAGTTCGCCGCGGTCAATCGCGCCCTGCAGTATCGTGCGCGCCGCCGCTCGCCGCGGTGCGGTCACTCCGGTGTAGAGCCCCTCCGCCAGAGCGTCGTCGTGACTGGCCTCGGCGAGCAGCCCGGCCGCGATCCGGGCAAGCAGCGGAGTAGCCAGTTGGTCGCGGAAGGTGGCGAGCAGCTCGCGCAGGTCGGTGTGCAGGGCACCGGTGGCCGGCGTGGGCGGGAGCGCGTCGGTGACCTTGCCGCGGATCAACTCGGTGACCATCGCCTGCTTCGAGGGCCAGCGCCGGTAGAGCGCGGCCTTGCCCACACCGGCGCGCCGGGCCACCGCCTCCATCGACATCCGCGCATACCCGGCCTCGGCGAGTTCGACGAAGGCCGCCTCGGTGACCGCCTCGGTCACCCGCTGCCGCAGGGCCGCCCCGCCGGTCGCCGGCCGGCCCTTCTTCTGCTCCGCTGTCATGCTCCTCAGCATAGCGAACGGAACGGTGGCGTTCCATATGTGCTAGCTTTAAGTGGAACGGAACGCATCCGTTCCGTTCCAATCTCGAAAAGGAGCCGACGATGAAGTTCCTCTACGACGACGAGTCCTTCTCCTTCGAGGCGCTGCGTGCCGCGGGTTACGCCGCCTATGCCGGCGCCGACCTCGGCGAGGTTCTGGTCACCTGCCGGCAGATCCCGGAGGGGGACGAGGAGGCATGGTCGGCCCAGTGGGCCGCGACGGCGGCGCGCATCGAGCGCATCGGCCGGGACGCACTGGCCGCCGGTCACCGGGTCAGCGCCCGGGAGGCACTGCTGCGCGCGTCCAACTACTACCGGACCGCCGACTTCTACCGCCGCGAGAATCCCGCCGCCGACGCGGAGTCGGCGCGGCTCGCCAAAGCCTCCCAGCAGACCTTCGCCGACGCCGCCGCCCTGCTCGACACCCCGGCCCGCGCCCTGCGCATCCCTTACGAGGACACCACGCTGCCCGCGTACCTGTTCCTCGTCGACGAGTCAGGCACCCCGCGCCCGACCGTGCTCTACCACGGGGGATACGACTCCACGCTGGAAGAGAACTACCTGGCGCTGGCCGCAGGCGCGCTGCGCCGCGGCTACAACGTCATCGCTTTCGACGGCCCCGGCCAGGGCAGCACCGTTCGCGAACAGGGCCTGCACTTCAGGCCGGACTGGGAGGCCGTGGTCACCCCCGTCGTCGACTTCGCCCTCACCCTGCCCGAGGTGGACCCCGAGCGGCTCGCGCTGGTCGGCACGAGCCTGGGCGGCTACCTCGCCGCGAGGGCGGCAGCCTTCGAGCACCGTATCGCCGCGTGCGTGCTGCACGACGGCACCTGGGACTTCCACGAAGTCATCGCCGCACTCGCCGGCCGTGCCGCTTCGATGCCCGGCGGTATCGAGGCGTTGATGGCGCACAACACCCAGGTGCGGTGGATCGTGCGCAACGGTCGCTGGACCCTCGGCGTGTCCGGTCTCGACGAGATGGTCGAGGCGACCGAGGCGTACACCATGGCGGGTATCGCCGACCGCATCACCTGCCCGACGCTCGTGCTCGACGCCGAGAACGACCAGTTCTTCAAGGGGCAGCCGCAGCGTCTGTTCGCGGAGCTCACCTGTGAGAAGGAGCTGATCACCTTCCGCGAGGACGAAGGCGCGGGCGAGCACTGCCACGAGGGTGCGATGTTCCTGTTCCACCAGCGCACCTTCGACTGGCTCGACACCCTGCTCGCCGGCTGACCTCAGAGGTCGGCTGCCGGCTGGTCCGACGCAAGCTGATTCCCGCACTGACGGGCGCGCAGCGCCAGGTCGCCTCGCCGACTGCGAGGCCCTGTGTGACCTGCGTGACGTCAGGCCGGAAGATGTGCAACGAGCCACGGGCCTGCTCGGTGCACCGGTCGACGTTCCACAGCGCATCGGCCGCTTCCGGAGGTGTCGGGTGAGAACGCAAAGAAGAACGAGTCGAGGCGCACTTCGGCCCTCTGCGGCGATTCACCCTGTCCTTCCGCAGAGCCTGTCTGCCGCTCACCCACCCGCTCAACCCTCAGCGCAGCCGTCGTGATCGCGCCCGTCATCTGCTGGAACTGCTGGAGGCAGGGGCCTACCACGCACGGAGTCTGGCCGCCGTGGCCGGGCGCCTCCCGCAGAGCGACGACGAGTGCGCCACCCGTGTCGAGGCCGCGGCCGACCGCGCGCAGGAAAGGGTGACGCACCTGATCCGCCTCGCGAGTCGTCGGCCTGGCGCCGCCTCCCCCTCGGCACGCCCCGAGGTCACCAGAGCACTGTCCCTGCTCTCCGACGAACCGCGTATGCGTCGCGGCCGACCATCGTCCCAGCGGCGCCTGCTGCTCCACATCGACCGTCTCGACATGGCCCTGATCTCGCTCGTACGAGCCTCGGACTCGTCGGCCAGGACCTGCCCGGCCGATCACGCGGTAGGCGTCGCGGACACCGCGAACGGCCCGGGACGATCAGTCGCCTGCTGAGCGCGCCGGCGCCGGCCGGTGGTGATGAACCAGAGGCCGTTTCCACGCAAGGACCAAGAGCCGGCCTCCGTCACGGTGGGGCCCGCCCCTCCAGTGTTCGCGTTGCCTCCGGACCAGCGGCGAGGACCGTTGGCGTCCAGGTGCAGTCACCTGACTCATACCGCCGCACGCCCCGCGCGACGCACCATGGATGAGCAGGGCCGTCCACGGAATGGACGGATACCGGGCGGCTCTGTTTCCACCGTCGAGGACCCCACGGTCCGCTGCCCGTGCCGGACCTCGGCGACGGGACCGCCCGACGCCGAAGACGCAGCGGACACGGCCACAGCGCCGCCGGTGCCGCGCCCTGCGGGGCGCGGCACCCCCGTATCCGTCATGAGCATCCGCTCATCCGCGTCTCGCCGCGCCCGCCGCCCGAGAACACAGAACTGATCGAACGGAGAGAACCGTGGACACCATCACCCTGGGTGATGTCACGCTGACACGTGTCCGGGAGTACTTCGGACCTGTTGACATGACGCCCGAGGCGTTCTTCCCGGAAAGCCCGGCGGAGGCGTGGGAGAACAACCGTTCCTGGCTGGTTCCGGACTTCTTGGACGCCGAGACCCGGATCGTCAACTCGGCCATCCAGACCTGGGTACTGCGCAGCGAGGGCAAGACCATTCTGGTCGACACGGGCGTCGGCAACCACAAGGACCGCCCGTACGCGCCCGTGTGGAACCGGCTGAACACCGATTTCCTGGGCAACCTCGCCCGCGCCGGGGTCCGCCCCGAGGACGTCGACGTCGTGATCAACACGCACCTGCACATCGACCACGTCGGCTGGAACACGTTCCTCGACGGCCGGAGCTGGGTGCCGACGTTCCCCAACGCCACTTACCTCATGCCCAAGGCGGACTTCGACTTCTGGAACCCTGCCAACGAGCACAAACCGCTGCTCGGCCGCGGCAACCAGAACGTCTTCGAGGACAGCGTCACCCCCGTGCACGAGGCCGGCCAGACCCAGCTCTGGGAGGACAGCCACCGCATCGACGGCAACTTGCGCCTCGACCTCGCCCCCGGCCACACGCCGGGCTCGTCGGTACTGACGCTGGAGTCCGGATCGGACCGGGCCCTCTTCGTCGGCGACCTGCTGCACAGCCCGGTGCAGATCCACGAGCCCGACGCCAACAGCTGCTTCTGCGAGGACCCCGCCGAAGCCCGCGCCACCCGCCGCAAGCTCCTGGGCTGGGCCGTCGACAACAACGCCCTGGTGATCCCGGCGCACCTCGGCGGCCACGGCGCCGCCGAAGTCGTCCGTGAGGGAGACAAGTTCGCCATCAAAAGCTGGGCGCCCTTCGCCCCGTACACCGAGCGGGCTTGAGGCCCTGCAGTAAGGAACGCGCCATGAGCCACCACCCCGAACCCGTCGTCACCACCGCTCAGGGAACCGTCCGCGGTCTGCGCCAAGGCGACACCCTGACCTTCCTGAACATCCCCTACGCCGCCCCGCCCCGCGGCGCCGGCCGGTTCGCGCCGCCGCAGCCGCACGAGCCGTGGGACGGCGTACGGGACGGCACCGTGCCCGGACCCAACGCCCCGCAGTCCGAGCGCAAGCTGGGCAGCATCGACATGGCCCCTTACTTCGGGGCTGGTTGGAGCCGCGGCGAGGACTACCTCACCGTCAACGTCTTCACGCCCGCCGTCGGCGGCGACGCACTGCCGGTCATGGTGTTCGTCCACGGTGGCGGGTTCGTCGCCGGATCGACGCGGTCCACGATGTACGACGGCTCCGCGTTTGCCCGCGACGGCGTCGTCCTGGTCACCCTCAACTATCGGCTCGGCATCGCCGGGTTCCTCGACATCCCCGGGGCGTCCGCCAACCGCGGCCTGCTCGACGTGGTCGCCGCGCTGCGCTGGGTGCGGGAGAACATCGCCGCGTTCGGCGGAGACCCGGACAACGTCACCCTTTTCGGCCAGTCGGCCGGGGCGACTGTCGTCGGCGGCGTCCTCGCCACCCCTGAGGCCGTGGGCCTGGTCCGCCGGGCGATCGTACAGAGCGGCAGTGGCCTGGGCGCGTTCACCACCGAGCAGGCCGCCCGCGTCACCAAGGCGGCGGCCGGGGCCCTGGGCATCGAGCCTCACGTCGACGCCTTCGCGGACATCTCCGACGAGCGCCTGGTCGAGGCCGCCTCCCAGCTCGCGGGCATCGACCTGCAGACCGCAACCCACGGTGATCCGCTGATCGGACTCAGCCCCTTCAGCCTGGTACTCGACACCCAGCCCGCCGAAGCCGTCGCCGCCGGCCTGAGCGCCGACGTCGACCTGCTGGTCGGCACCAACACCGAGGAGGGAAACCTTTATCTGGTCCCGGTGGGCAAGTACGCCACTTCGACCGCTGCCGACGTGGACGAGGCAGCGGCGCGCTCGCACTCAGACCCGGCGCGGCTCGTCGAGACCTACCGCACGTCCCGCCCCGAGGCGTCCTTTGCGGAACTGCGCTCCGCCATCATGGCCGACGCGTTGTTCGGTGCGGGCAGCCGGGCCCTCGCCGACGCGCACGCCGCCCACCCGGGGTCGGCCACCTACGCCTACGAGTTCGCCTGGCGCTCCCAGGCCCTGGACGGCGAGCTCGGCGCCACCCACGCGGTCGAGCTGCCCTTCGTCTTCGACCTCGTGGACCGGCCCGAACTCAACGGCCCCAACGCCCTGCTCGGCCCGGACAAGCCGCCCGCGGACCTCGCCACCCGCGTGCACGAGACGTGGATCCTGTTCGCCAGGACCGGCGACCCCGGCTGGGACCCCTACGACACCGGCCGCAGGGCCACCATGCGCATCGACACCGAGTGGACCCAGACCGACGACCCCCGCAGCCAGGAACGCCAGGCATGGAGCTGACCCCGCACCTGTGCTTCACCTGCGCACCCCCTTCCAGGAACACCATGACCAGAACCGTCATCACCACCGAGAACGCCCCCTCCCTGCCGGCACCGCTGTCTCAGGGCATCCGCGAGGGCCCCGTCCTGCAGGCAGTGGGGTCGGTGCCGCCGGGCGTGCTCGTACGGATCTCCCGCTCGGCCAGGCGCGGCGCGGAAGTCGGCGTTCTGTCCGTAGCCGGCATCCGCCACCACGACCGGCGGCGCAAGGTGCCATGTGGCCAGTTCGTCCAGGGCGTCCAGTGCCGGCCGCCACTTCTCCCGGTGCCCGACGTCCTTGGGCACGCCGGTCCGCCGGCGCCGGACGGCGTCATCCGGCCACTCCCGGGGCAGGAACAGCCGCCAGTCCAGCGGGCACGAGGCCGTGCCGGAGACCGCGTGCACGCTGACGGCGACCTGGCAGTTCGCCTGCTTCCCCAGCGCACCGCAGTACTGGGGAGCAACACCGGCCGACGTCTTTCCGTCCTTGGGGAACGACACGTCATCCACCGCCCAGGTGTCCGGGCCGATCCGCGGCACCATCCGCTCGGCGATCCGCCGGCGCACCGGCACCGGATCCCACGTGGACTGGTTCACGAACTGCTGCAGGTTCTGCTCATTGCCGTCCGGCAACCGCGAAGCCATGGCCTGGATCGACTTACGGCGACCGTCCAGCATCAGTCCCCGCAGACAGCGGTCACCCTTGGCCCGCTGGTCGCGGAGTCCTACCAGAACGGAAGCCGTACCGGCCGGAGCGGGCCGCTTCGATGACGGCCGTGGAGCGCGGGCTCGTCATCGCGGATGACCTGGCCGCGGTCCGTACACGACCACCAGTCCGTTGTCGGCGTCGACCTCGACCCGGTCGCCGGTCGCGATCTTGGCGACCGGGTCGTCGTCGAACTCGGTCACCGTGGGGACGCGGGTCACGATCGCGCCGAGGGCGGCCTTCGTGGTCAGGTTGGTGAAGACCATCGCCAGCGGAGCGGTGCCCATCAGGCGGGTCGACTGGAAGAAGCCGGACCAGCCCGAGGAACCCTTCGCTCCCGGGAAGACCAGCACCTTGCCGGTGAAGCAGACACCGTAGAGCTCGTGTCTGCGCTCGATGATGGTGCCGGTGGCCGGCTCGATCCCGCCCCAGCCGGAGATGGTCTCGTGGGAGACCAGGGCCCGGCCCGCCACGCGTCCCGGGACGATGCCGCGACCGCGGAACACGAGCCGGGCCCCCGCGGCGCTGGTCATCGGACCACCGCCGCGGGGGCCAGCGAGCCGCGCCAGCGACCGGTCACGGCGGCATCGACGCACTCCCCGGTGGTGCCGAACCAGGCTTCGATGCCGAGGATCGCCGGAAGGTAGTGCGCCTGCTTGGCCGAGTCCGTGGCGAACACCTTGGTGCCCGTGGGCGCGGTCCGCGACATGGCCGGGCAGGAGTCGGTCAGGACCCGGCCCCCGGCGCGCTCGATGGTGGCCGTCCACCCGTTGCGGTCCGAGACGGCACGCAGCGCGCGCGGCGTCATGACCCACAGTTCGGTCCCGGCCGACAGCGTGCGGCCTTCGAGCGCCCGCGCGACCCGGCCGATCTGCTCGAGCGAGGCGTGCGGGCAGCCAATCAGCACGAAGTCGACATCTTCGCTGTTCCCGATGGAGTTGAGCGAGTCGTAGATCGCGCGGCGCTCCGCCTCGCCGTAATGCAGCGGCTCGGGCGGGGCGGCGCCGCCGAAGGCCGCCTCCAGCGTCGGCGCATCGGGGGTGCGTCCCGGGATGTGGTACATCTCGACGCCGCCCGAGGAGGCGGCGGCCGCCCCGAAGTGCTTCAGGTCCGCCAGGTCGGGTTGGCCGAGGTCGCCGACCATGACCGGGCGCGCTTCCTGAACCGCGTCGCCGACGAAGTAGCCGAACATGCCCCAGTCCTGAAAGCCGGTCATCCGCAGCCCGGACTCGATCAGATGGGTTCCGTAGCGGTTTTCCACCAGGTGGTTGCCCCAGCAGGGGATCCGGCCCGTGATGCTCGCCGACCCGGTCGAGGCGCCCCCTTCGCAGTTGGTGCGAGCGCCGAGGACCGAGTTGGCGTAGACCACCGCCGAGGACTCCATCCAGGCGATGTGCTCGCCGTAGGTCGGCAGATTGCCCACCTGGTACGGGGTGCATGTGGCCAGGACGTTGACGCCCTTGGAACTGTAGAACGACTCGGCGTCGGCCTGGAGCTCGATGTTGCGCTCGGAGTACGGCATGATCCCCAGCGCGTCGTCGCCGAAGCCGTGCTGGAGCTGGCAGGTCGGCACCTTCATCCGCGGCACCTCGATGTCGTCGTCGCAGTCGAGGCTGATCACCGCGAACGCCTTCGACCAGCCGCCCTCCTCGAACAGCTTCGTCTTGGCGGGTGAGGGCTGGGTGTTGGTCCCCGCCACGTTGCGGGTCTCGCACAGGTGCGCGGCACCGAGTGCGTCGGCGTATCTGATGAGCAGGTCCATCGCCGCCGCGACGGCATCGCCGTCACGACCGTCGCGCATGGCCTTCTCCTCGTCCGTCAGAGTGACCATCGACTCCTCCTCAGCCCTCGACGTTCTCGCGGACGCGGTCGCGCAGCGCCGTCAGATCGACCTGGTGGACGTCCTCGCCCAGGGTCAGATCGAGGGTGTGCGCGGCGGCGAGGCCCATCGCCGAGCAGGGACCCATCACCCGGACGCTCGAGAGCGCGGCGGCGTCCCCGTCGACACAGCGTCCGGCGGCCACGAGGTTGCGCGCCCGCGGCGAGAGCATGCTGCGCAGCGGGACGTAGTGGACGTGGTCGGGGCCGAAGGTCTCCCAGACGTAGCCCTCGGCCCGGTCGTGCAGCTCGACCGGCCAGGCCGTCCGGGCGACGGCGTCCTCGAACCTCGTCTCTCGCCGCACCTCGTCGAGGGTCAGCTGGTGGGCGGCGGCGAGCCAGCGGGTCTGCCGGCGCCCCGGGAATCCATAGGCCCGGACCCGGGCGTTCCGGAACGCCGCCGGGAACTCCCGCCGGAGGAACTCCACGACCCGGTCCGCCTGGGCGCGGCCCCGCAACTGCGCCTCGGCGGCCTCGACCGCGCCCAAGGGGGCCTCGACGTGGGTCATGTTCATCACCGCCGTGTCGCGGCCCGGGAAGAAGAACGCGAGCCCGTCACGACGGACCAGGCCGTACTCGGCGGCCTTTTCATCGACCCGGGCCACCAGCTCGGCGGGCTCCGGCTTGCCGGACGTGTCGAGTCCCTCCAGCCGGATCTGCTGGGAGCCCCAGACGGTACGGTCCGGGACCTGGCAGGGCAGGCCCGCCTCCCAGGCGAGGGCCGCGTCGCCGGTCGCGTCGACGACACCGCGGGCGGTGACGCTCACCGGGCCGAAGCGCGTGGCGAAGTCGACCCGCTCGATGACGCCGCCCTCGGTCCCGACGCTGCTGACGGAGGCGCCGAGGACCACCCGGATGCCGAGCTCCTCGACGATGTTCTCGAACCAGCGGCCAAGGGCGACCTCGTCGTAGGTCACCGTCTGGGTGTGGGCGCGGTTGTAGTGGAGGTCGTCGGTCTTCTCCAGCGCCTCGAAGAGCTCGCCGAAGATCCCGTAGGTGAGCTGGCGGTAGTCGGGCGCGTTGCCGTAGATCCCGCAGAAGAGCCCGATCATCGAATTGACGCACTGGCCACCGAGGACCGGGAGCGCGTCGACGAGGACGACATCGCGGCCGAGACGGCGCGCCTGGATGGCCGCCGAGAGCCCGGCGATGCCGGCGCCGACGACGAGGATGTCGGCGTCGAGCCGTTCGGCTGGAGCGTCGCCCGGCTTGGTGACCGTGTGGACGACGAGATCGGACAGGGGGTGGGGCATGGTGTGGTCCTCTCCCAGAGGATGGTCGGTCAGTTGGCGGCGGCCCGGCGCAGCGTGGCGCCCCGGTCGAGCGGCTCCACGGCCCCGGCGTACACACCGAGCCAGGAGCCGGGCCGCGCCGGCCAGGTCCGCGGCGCGCGTGTTTCGGCGTACGCCTCGATCCGGCGGTTCAGCTCTTCGTCGTCGACCAGGAGGTCGACGGTCCGGTTCGGGACGTCGATCGCGATCTCGTCACCGGTGCGGACGGTCCCCAGCGGGCCCGGCACGCCTCCCTCCGGGGAGATCTCGCCGACGACGATGCCCTTGTTGACGAGGCCAGAGAGCTGTCCGTCGGTCACGAACGCCACCCGCTCGCTCAGGCCGGCGCCGGCCAGCGCGAAGACCACGTTGGAGGCCATGCCCATCCCCGGTGTGCCGGTGACGCCAAGACCCCGCAGCACAAGGACCTCGCCCGGCAGCACCTCGCCGCGCTCGATCGCCTCGGTGGCCTCCGGCGCGGACTCGAAGACGCGCGCCGTACCGCGGAAGGCGCGGGCCCGGTGCTCTGTGACCGACAGCTTCACGATTCCGGTGTCGGGGCAGAGATTGCCGCGCATCACGGCGATGGTGGACTCGGGGCGCATCGGCTCGGCGCGGATCACCTCCGCGTCGACGGGGGCGCCGGCGACGGCCTCGGCCATCGAGGTGCCCGAGACCGTCATGGCCGAGCCGTCGATCCTGTCGCCGAGTTGCCGGAGCACGCCCCGGGCCCCGCCCGCGGCGTCGAACTCGTCGATGGTCGTGGGCCCGTTGGGCTGGACCGCGGCTATCGGCCCGACCTCCCGCCCGATCTCCTCGAAGAGCCGGTGGACGTCGATGTCGTACGGCGACTCCGCGGCGATCGCCTCCAGATGCTTGACCGCGTTGATCGAGCCGCTGACCGCGATGACCGCCGTCACCGCGTTGCGGAACGCCGCGGGCGTCATCACCGTACTGGGGCGCCGGTCCGCCTCAACGGCCGCCATGACGAGCGGGCCCGCGGCGCGCGCGGCCGCCCACATCGTCTCGCTGTTGGCCTGAGTGGGGGCCGAGCCGGGCAGCGCCATGCCGAGCGCCTCGGCGACGATGTGCATGGTGTTGGCGGTGCCCATCCCCTGGCAGACACCGGGGCCGGTGATGGCGCGGTCGGACATCCGGCAGAGGCCGTCGAAGCTGATGGCGCCCGCGGCGAGCTTGCCGGCACCGGCGAAGACCTCCTCGATGTCGACGCGGCGGCCGTTGTCGAGGACACCGCAGCTCTGATAGCCGCAGGCGACGATCACGGTGGGGACGTCGGTCCGCGCGGCCGCCATCAGCTGGCCGGGCGTCGTCTTGTCGCACGACGCGAGGCAGATCATCCCGTCGAGCCGCGCGCCCTCGACAACCGCCTCGATGTCGTAGGACACCAGGTCGCGGCCCGAGAGCACATAGCCGCCACCCCGGCCGGCGGCCATGACGAAGTCGGTCGGCGCGACGGTGCGGATCTCGAAGCCCAGCCCGCCGGCGTCGTACACCGACCGGCGGACGGCCTCCGCGACCTTGTCGAGATGGGCGAAGCACGGCGCGAGTCCGGAAGAGGAGTTGACGATGGCGATCTTGGGCCGACGGATCTCCTCGTCGTCGTAGCCCAGCGCCTTCCACTGCGTACGCGTCGTCGCCCAGCGAGACGACCCGACCGGATGGTTGCTGCGCGGTTCGGTGGACATCCCTACACTCCTTCCTCGTTCTTCGTGGTCGCTTCTCGGGTGGAGGCGTTTGTCAGGAGGGGGGCCGCTGTCCTCACCGACGCCACACCGGTCGTGGGTGCCTCCACGGACAGCGCCCCCTCCGCTTCGGCCGGCAGCCGGCGCTGGACCCGGCCGAGCACGAACAGCACCAGCACCATCACGGCCGGGCAGGCCGCGAACACGGTGAACGCGCCGTGTGCCCCGAGACCGGCGTCGAGGATGACACCGCCGAGCCAGGGGCCGACCATGGCGCCGACCTTGGCCACCGAGGAGGCCCAGGCAGCGCCGTTGGCGCGGATGCCCGTCGGGTAGAAGGTGCCGGCGATGCTGGTGATACCGCCATGACCGCCGTTGACGAACATCTTGGCGCCGATGACGAAGGCGACGTAGACGGCCGGGCCGAGGATTCCGGTGCCCAGCGTCAGCATGCAGATGACGGCCGCGAGCGGCATCCACAGGATGATGCCCGCCCCCTTGCGGTCCACGAACCGGCTGATGAACAGCTGCGCCACGGCGCCCGCGACGCTCGCCAGGGCGGCGATGGTGGCGGCCGCGCTCACGCTGAACCCCATTTGCTCGTTGATCATCGGGGTCCAGAAGACCAGGAAGTAGATCAGTGCCGAGGAGAGGAGGTAGACCAGCCACAGCAGGGGTGTGATGGCGGCGAGGTGGCCGCGGAAGAGCTGGGTGGGGGTGAACCGCTTCCCCGAGTGCGCCTGCTCCTGGGCCTCGGTGGTGAAGCGGGTCCCGGGCTCGATGGACAGGCCCGGCTGGAGGCGGCGCAGGATGCGGGAAACGCGCTCATCGCTGCCGGGGCGGGCCTTCAGCACCAGGAACTTCACCGACTCGGGCACCAGCGGCAGCACGGCGAGGACGGTGAGCAGGGAGCAGACGCCGCCGACGACGAACACCGATCGCCAGCCGTACTCGGGAATCAGCCAGTTGGAGACGGGACCACCGGCGGCGCCACCGAGCGTGTAGCCGACCATGATGATGGAGACGGCCGTCACCCGGACCCGCTTCGGCGCGTACTCGGCCGCCAGGGCCCAGGTCAGCGGGAGCACCCCGCCGAGGAAGAGCCCGGACACGAACCGCAGGGCGAACAGGTGGGCGTAGGTGTCCGCATAGGCGAAACCGAGCATGAAGAGGCCGAAACCGGCGACCGAGGCGACGATGGTGGGACGGCGTCCGATCCGGTCCGCCAGATAACCCATGATCAGCGCGCCGATCATGGTGCCGAAGAGACCGACCGTGGCCAGGGTGCCGAGCTGGGTCCCGGTGAACCCGAAATCCTTTCGGATGTAGGTGGCGGCGAACGACAGGATCTGGAAGTCGAAGCCGTCGAGGAAGGTGATCAGACAGCAGACGGCGTACATCAGCAGCCAGTAGCGGCTCGCACGCTGGCGCTCGACGATCGGCGCCACTTCCACGACAGGTCGGGTGGCGCTCATGGCCGTCTCCTCGCCGTTGAAGTCGGCCACGATGGGGACGCGGGTGACGACCGCAGCTCTGTCAGGGCATGGGACATGAGGGCTCCTGGGGAAGGGGGCTGTGCCGCGAACGCGGCTCTCATCGCGTGCCCCGCACCGTAGGCAGCCCGCTGCACCGGAGGGAATGCCCAGGTCAATAGAGCGTTCGACTGGGCGGCATCAACGGCGTTTATGCTTCGAGGCAGGCCGCGGCCCGGACCATCAGGTCGCGCAGCCAGCTGTGTGCCGGGTCCTCGTCGTGGCTCGCGTCCCACCAGAGATGCTCTTCCAGCGGATCGAGCGGTACCGGGCAGGTGAGCATGCGCAGCCCGTACGCGGACGCGATGGGCGCGGCGAGCCGCTCCGGAACGAGCGCCACCCGCCGCGTTCCGGTGATGAAGTCGGGTACGGCCCGGTAGCTCTCCACGCGTACGGCGATGCGTGGCCGGATGCCCAGGGCGGTCAGCTGCCGGGTCGCCGGAGCGGCCGACGGGTAGCCCTCGTCCCGGTGGTAGGGCACCACCCACGGCAGCCGTGCCAGATCCTCGATGCCGAACGACTCGGCCTCGCACAGCGCATTGCCGGCGGACACCACGCAGACCCACCGGTCGTGGAAGAGCGGAGCCGACTCGACCCCCGGGGTGCGGAAGTGGCCGAGCGGTGGGGAGACCATGGCATCGACGAGCCGGATCGCGTCGCCCGCGCCACTGCCCAGGGTCTCCCTGATGAGCTGGAGGTGGAGCGCCGCATGGGGCGCCTCGTGGTCGAACAGCCGGGACAGCGGGGGGCCCAGGACCGTCGCCGGGTAGTCGGCCATCAGCAGGGTGAACTCCCGCTCGGTGGTCGCGGGGTCGAACGCCCTGCCGGTCGCGAAGAGCCTTTCGGCGGCCGCGCACACCGTCTCGACCTGTCCGGCCAGCTGCGCGGCGAGCGGTGTCAGGACGTAGGAGCCGTGTACCCGGGCGAGCAGCTCGTCCCCGAATTGCCGGCGCAGCCGGGACAGCGCGGCGCTGACGGCGGGCTGGGTGACGCCGAGGTTCCGGGCGGCCCGGGTGACGTTCCGCTCGCGCAGCAGCGCTCGGAGCGTCACCAGGAGGTTGAGGTCGAGGTTCGCGAGGTGTGTGGGCCGGGACTGCCGTGGGCTCATGGGCTCCGGATTCTGCCGCACGCACGCCGGCTCTTTCCATCCTCCTTTCCGGGGGCGTCCGGTCGGCCGGGGCCGTCCCGGCGGCCGCCGGCTGCGGTGCCGTTGCTGGACCCGGTGCCGTCGCTGTCGACGTTCCTGCGCGCGGTGCGGCGTGATCTCACGGTGGGGGAGTGGGCCGGTCTTGCCGCGGGGCCGGAAGCGGCCCGCGCGCATGATGTCTTCGGCAAGCGTGCGGACCCCCACACGCTGCTGATGTGCAAGCGCGACAAGGCCCTGTGCCACCGCTGCCTCAAGCACACCCCCAGCCTCGACCAGTGCGTCCCCGCCTGCGCGAACACCGCCCGCACCGATCAGCACGCCGCCGGCCTGGCCCGCTGGGCGAGCGCCTGCGCGACAACGCCACCCGGCTGCGCGACCTCGCCGACGCCCACCACCGCACCCGCACCACCCTCCAGGACGGCACCGCGTGAGCCCCGCCCTCGACGAATGAGACCGTATCCACGCGGCCATGGACCGCGTCCTGCAGGGAACCGCGCAGCACTCCAACGGCGCACTGACGATCGTCGCCCTGGCTCAGGAAGCCGGCGTGCCGCTCAACGCACTCACCCAGCGCCACCTCGACACCTTCCGGTCCGGGCGCTGCCGAGCCGGCCGCACCGGGCCCATGCCACTGAGTGGCTACCTGATATCCGGTGTGGAGCCTTCACTGCGAGGTCGGCTAACCAACGGGACGAAAAGCGTGTCTTCACCGCACACGTCGAGCTTGTAAAGATCTGTCTTTCAGTTCCTGCGAACATGGCCCGGCCGACTGCTGTCATGAGCCCGACCACGGAGCCTGAGGGTACCCCCGGTGGAAGGGCCGTGGACGGCGGAGGTCATCCCTGGCTCCGCCGGTGGCATCGGCGGCTGCCCCTACGCACGCAGCGCGACCGGCAACCTCGCCACCGAGGACCTGCTGTGGATGCTCAACGGACTCGGTATCGACACCGGCGTCGACCTACAGGCCCTCGCAGCCACCAGCCGCTGGATGGCCGAGCGACTCAGCAGGCCCAGCCCCTCACGCGTCGTAACCGCTCTGACCTGACGTTGACCTCGCGCTTTCGCGAGGTGGCCTGTCCGAGGGTTGGATGGTGACCGGGTTTTCGGCGACGTACATGACCACGTACGTGGTGCCGTTCGGGGAGGCGTCGGCGAATGTCGGCGGACTTCGAAAAGTGGACCAGTAGCGGTCGAACGGGCGTCGCAGGAGACGGGGCAACCCCTGGCAGGATGCGCACCACCCAGTAGCCTGGCGTCTCAGCCCCGGCACGCTGCTGACAGGCAACGACGCCTCAAGAATCACTACGGAACCTGGTACCGGAGCAAAGGCGTCCAGGTCCTCGTCGAACTCCCAGGCGCTCAGAGCCACCAAGTCGGCGGCATCGGACGGCAGGCTCGGGCCGCCCAGCTCCTGTTCGGTCCAGATTCGTGGAATCGGGACCTCCGGACCGATGACTTGACCTTGGATGAGGCGTCCATGACCGCCTACGGCATCGAGTCGCAGCCGGGCATCGCACCCCTGATGGCCTCCGGCGGTTGCTGAACGGAGCGACCTGGGACGCCGACGAGTCCGCGACGACCTGCAGTCATACGTCGTCAAGCACCTCGGCGATGACGGCGGGGTGCTCGTCATTGATGACACCGGCTTCATCAAGAAGGGCACCACCTCGGCCGGAGTGCAGCGCCAATACTCCGGCACCGCCGGCCGCACCGAGAACTGCCGGATAGGTGTCTTCGCCGCCCACGCCACCAGCACCGGCCGCGCGTTGGTGGACCGGGAGCTGTACTTGCCCAGGTCGGGGACGGACGACCGCGAGCGCTGCCGGGCGGCGAAGGTCCCCGACGAACGCGGCTTCGCCACCAAGCCGGTCGGCCGTCGGATAAGTAGTCCGTCCGGCGCCGTTCCACCAGCGTCGGATCGATTCGACGGCGAACGCGGCGGTGTCGTGGTCGGTGCCCACATTGACCCAGCCGGTGTTCGCGGTGACGTCGTAGATGTCTTGGCGTTGCTCTGTAGGCTGAAGCCCTCCTCGCGCAGGAGGTCGCCCACCGTGTCCGCGGAAATCTTGTGGCCCTGGCGGGTCAGCTCCGCTGCGCGCTTGCGGGTTGATCTGGTGGTCCAACGCAGCGGCGACATGGGATCCCGCGGACGTCCGGCTCGACCAGGGCGAGCAGCGCGGGCCGAAGCCGGGGATGCAGATCGACGATCCGCTTGGATCGCCCCGAACTTCGCCGCCAGCAAAGTCGTCGCCGGTTGCTGCCCTCCGTGGCCAACGCCGCCTCACCGAGGCACTCAACATGTGAATCACGAAGCCACACCGGGCCCCTCGCCCAGCACGGCGGTCGCGAGCGTGTGCTTGAGCCATGCCTCATAGTCGTCGTAGGACCAGCCGGCGTCCGCGACAAGGCTGTCATGGATGCCGGCGCTCAGCAGGGCGACCGCGATGTCGGCGGCACGCGGGTCGATGACGCGGCCCGAGGTGCGGATGCGGTCGATGATCATTTCGACGCCGAGCCGGTGGCGTCGCCCGGCTTCGTACTGCGTGGCCGCGATGTCGGGGTCGACCGCGGCGCCTGAACCGAGGATGGTGATGATGTCACCGCAGCGTTCCCTGACGTGACGGCTGGCCTTGGCCAGCATGCCGAGCAGTTCGCCCGGGTCCGTCATTCCCTCCGAGGCTGTCATCAGATCGGGGATGCCGGCTTCGTCGTCCAGCAAGTCGACGAGTCCGGTGAGCACACCGGCCTTTGAACCGAAGTGGGCGTAGATGGTCTGCGGCGCGACGCCGGCCTCTTGGGCGATGAGACGGATCGGCGTACGGGCGTAACCGCGCTCGGCGAACAGACCGCGTGCCGCGTCAAGGATCGTGCGGAGTGTCAGCGCCTCACGCCTGTCGCGCAACCGGACGATGCCGGGCAGGTCGGGTGGCATGTATGCTCCAGCTAGAACGTTGTTCTAAATAGTAGATCGAAGATCTAAGTTAGCAGGAGCGAAGACGTCATGACTATTTCCATGTCTGTCGACGAGATGCTCGCCGGGATGACGCACGCCTGGAACACGGGTGACGGGGCCGCCTGGGCCGCGCACTTCGCGGAGGATGCGGACTTCGTCGACGTGGTGGGTCGCGTCCAGCGCGGCCGGGACGTGATCGCCACGGAGCATCAGAAAATCTTCGACACCGTCTACCGGGGCAGCCGGCTCGCGATCCGGTGCCTTGACAGCCGCCAGCTCGCGGACGGCGTCCTGCTCGTACACACCGTCTCGACCCTGCGGGTTCCCGAAGGACCGCGAGCGGGAGAGTGGCATGCGATCCAGACAAAGGTCGTGCGGGACGGAAAGATCATGGCGTTCCACAACACCGGGCGGATGGACCTGGCGGACTTCGTGGGAGACGACGAGGACTTGGCTCGCCAGTCTCCGCAGGAGTGGCGGCGACAGGACTCCTAGGGCCCTACTTCGCGGGGCACCGACCCCCGAGGGCACACTGGAGTACTAGGCGTCGTTCAGGGACTGAGAGGTCGTTCTCTCCCAGTGTTTCATCCCGGAATTGGTTGCTTGGTGAGTGAGCTCCGCATGCCGCAGATGCGTCATCTGCCCTCGTCGAGGAGGCGATGGGGCGGCAGACGCTCGCGCTGCTGCGGCAGTTGGATGCCGCGTGTCTGAGTGCCGACGATCTCGCCGAAGCATCGATGCAGGTGTTTGCGCCATCTGATCACCGACGCCACCGGCATCCCGCTCGCCGCCACCCTGACCGGCGGCGACCGCAACGACGTCACCCAGCTGATCCCACTCCTTCAAGCCGTGCCGACGGTGCGGGGCAAGCGCGGTCGGCCCCCGACGCCGCCCGGACGTGGTGCTGGGCGACCGCGGCTACGACCACGACCAGTACCGCCGCCTGGTCTGGGACCTCGGCGTGAAGCCGCTGATCGCCCGCCGCGGCACCGAGCACGGCTCCGGGCTCGGCACCCAACGCCTGGTCGTCGAGCGCGCGTTCGCCCACCTCCACTGGTTCCGCCGCCTGCGCATCCGCTGCGCGCGATGGCGATCACGTCGTCGAGCCGGTCACGCACAGCGAGCAGATCGGTGATCCGCTGGTCGATGCGGACACGCTCGGCCGCCATCTGATCCAGGAGTGCTCGGGGCGCTTTTTCTTCACCCGAGTCCACGCACGGCAGCACCTCGCGGACCACTCTGCTCGGGAGGCCCGCGGCATACAGCTGTTGGATCAGCCGGAACCGGCCGACGGCGGTGTCAGGGTAATGCCGCTGGCCGCCGGGGCTGCGGCCCGTCTGGAGCAGACCCTGTTCCTCGTAATAGCGCAGCGCCCGGACGCTCACTCCCGCCCGCTCGGCGGCCTCCCCGATGCGCACCGGTGCTCCTCTGCCCGGACGGCCCGCCCGACTTGCACCTGACGTCAACGTCAGGTTCTAGCGTAGTGGGCGTCGGCACTCGCCGAACATGCACCCCACTGATCTCACGAACGGCCACCCCAGGCCGCGTGGAAAGGCAGAACGCCATGCGCGCAGTCCGCTATCACGAGTACGGCGGTGTGGAGACCCTCGTGGTCGAGCAGGCACCGGACCCGCATCCCGGGCCCGGCGAGATCCGCATCCGCGTCGCGGCGGCCGGCGTCAATCCCGTCGACTGGAAGGTGCGTTCCGGTGCGGTGCACGAGGTGCTCCCCGTGGACCTGCCCGCGATTCCTGGGCGTGATGCCGTCGGCGTGGTCGACGAGACCGGTGAGGGCGTGCAGGGGGTGAGCATCGGCGACCGTGTCTTCGGGCTGGGCGGCGTAACCGGCGCGACAGCGGAGCTGGCCGTGCTCTCGGCCTGGGCCCACGCGCCTACCACGTGGACCGACGAGGAGGCCGCCGGTGCCGGTCTGGCATCCGTGACCGCGATGGGCGGGCTGAAGGCGCTCGGTCCCCTGCGGGGGCGCACCCTGCTCGTCGAGGGCGCCGCCGGAGGCGTGGGCAGTGCCGCGGTCGAGATCGCGGTGGCTCAGGGCGCCACCGTGATCGGGACGGCCAGCGAGCGCAACCACGAGTTCCTCACCTCTCTCGGAGCCGTTCCCACCACCTACGGCACCGGCCTCGCGGAACGCCTCGCCACTCTGGCTCCGGACGGTGTCGACATCGCGCTCGACACTGCGGCGTCCGGGTCCCTGGCTCATCTCATCGCGATCGTGGGCGACCCTGCCCGCGTGTCGACGATCGCCGACCACGCCAACGCGCAGCGCCTGGGTGTGCATCTGGCCAACGCGGAGAACGACTCCACGCTCCTCGCCGAAGCGGGCGAACTCGGCCGGCAAGGCCGCTACACACCGCGCATCGAGCGGACGTACCCGCTCGAACGGATCGCGGAAGCGCACGCATATGCCGAGCGCGGACACACGCGGGGGAAGATTGTGGTCTACATCTGAGCTTGTCCCACCGTTCGGGGCTTCCCGCGGCTTCGGCCGCGGGAAGTCCGCACCTGGTTCGGGCTCTTACGCCTGCCACCGCGCCGAGTCACAGAAACGGTCGTCACCGGTGCCTGAGCCGTCGTGATCGAGACAGACACGGAAGGTGTAATCTGCACCGTCGTTGAGGTTGTACCGGCCGCCGTCGTCGGCGCTTCGAGAGATGCAGTTGCCGTTCCCGCGGGCCCTGAGCGAGTAGCGAGTGCTTCCGTCCGGGCTGATGACATAGGCGACCGCGCTCCAGCCGTCCGCCTGCTCGTCACAGACCTTTGTCTTGTCCCCGTCGCTGTTGAACGTGAGCTTGCCGCCCCGGTCGCCGCCGTCGTCGGTCTTCATTTCGTGGCTGGCGGCATGTGCCCCCGTCGCCATGGTTAAGGAGACGGCAACTGCCGCCGCCATGACGCCACTGGCCTTGAGCATGCCCTTGATATGCATGAATCTCCTGCCCTTACCTGTCGATGACCCAGCGTTGGCGAGGCGACGTAGTCCATGGATCGCATCTGCCCTCGCCTTTGCAGTCACTGACCGAACAGGTCGGCAAAACGTGACATGCCGCAGCCCCACCGTCTGACGGGCCTCCCGTAGCTAGCCTCAGCAGCCCCGTGAGCAGGGTTCACACAGGGGTTCTGACCTTGGGGCCGCTGCGCAGCTCAGGTGGCCGGGAGTCGGTGACACCCACCATGCTTCGCACGCTGTTGGTGACAGGTAGCGCGCCGACCTGGTGACACCCACCGTGCTTCGCCCGATCGAAGCCGCAGGTCAGCGGATGCCGATGGTGACAACTACCGTGTTTCGGCTCACGGCCGTCGACGCTGTCCGCGAGCCCTGCCAGCGTCAGGAGGCCCGCCTTCCTGATCGCGTACGAGCCTGCGTCACGGCACCGGAGACCGCTCCCACCGACGCCCATGCCGCCGTGTGGCTGGAGGAAGACGGCGGGGTGTGGGCCGACTATCCCACCGTGCCGTCGGACGACCACGTGCTGCCCCTGGTGTGGGCTGAGGACTGTCCCGTCTCCCGAGGCGAGTTGGGAGCACGCGGGTATGTCCTGTCCCGGATCGCTGTCTGCCGCACCGAACTGGTCTCCACCTTCGGAATGCCGCAGGTGGACAGGTCCGCGCAGTACGGCTGCGTGTGGCTGGACGACGAGGGAGACGTCTGGGCCGACTACCCGACGGCCGACCCCGAAGAGGACCTGGTCCTCTCACTGGTGTGGGCGCGAGAGCAGACCGACTCCCGAAGCGAGCTGGCAGAGCGTGCTATGTCTTCACGCGCATCGGATGGAGCCTTTGAGCCCCGCAGCCCCCGCCATGCTGGACATCGTCTGGCTCGGATAGCCACCTGGTGACAACGCCGCGACCCCGGCATTGCAACTGCCGGGGTCGGGGCGTCTCGCATCGTAGTCACGGCCATATCCACCAGCAGGGCCAGCCGGGCGGCAACGCGTAGCGAACCGGGTGGCTACGGCCCCGGGACTGGTGGGCTCGCATGTTGCGGTGTCGCGTATTCCCTGTCGCCGAGAGCTCGGTCTCACGTTGAGTAGCGTGAGACCGAGCTGCGGTCGCCCACTCGTTCCCCGGCGCACGACTGCCCGGGGCCGGGACATGCTCGCACCGAGGCGGCAGGCGGAGGTGGCGCGCCCTGCCCGGCTTCCTCGCCGCGGCGAGGGAGGAGTCAAGCGGCAACGCACGAGCCGAGACCGCGCCGCCGATGGTGAGAAGGCCATCGTTGACGCGGCCGTAGGCTCCTTCAAGCGGTCAGATGGGCAGGGTGTAGATGGTGCAGCTGCTGCATCCCTCGTGCTGGGACTGGGAAACACCCGTCAGCCGGATCTCCACGCTCCGTGAGTGTTGCTGCCATGCGCTCCAGCCGCCGACCCACCTGACCCTGACCCAGGCATCACCCTTGCACGAGCCACCGCCAACCTTCGTGGTTTGCGCGTAGTTGCTGGCTTGAGTCGCCTTGTACTTGGTGCCACAGCTGCCATCACGCCAGATGACATCGCCGCCCGCACGGAGCGGATCCAGGCGGACGGCGTGCCCTCGGCGCCTTGCAGTGCTGGCGTGGGGCGCTACGGATGCCGGCCGGTGATGGCCACGATCCGGTTGAGGAGCGAAGCGTCCGTGGGGACCGTGACGGCCGGGCCCCACAGGCTTTCGATGGGAGCGTTCGGGACGAACCCGGCCACGTGGTCGAAGCAGGCTTGCAGCGTGTCGTCGGGGAGGTCGAAGGGCTGGCCGGTGGCCCTGGCGATGTCCCAGCCGTGCACCACCATCTCGGTGAGTGCGATCTTCCCCCACGTTTCGTTCGGCAGGTCGACGCCCGCGGCGTCGGTCCTGTCCTGCCAGGCCGCCGGATCGTCCCAGGCGTCGCCGAGCGCCCGCACGTGCTTGGCGACGCTTCCCCGCCACTCGTCGCCGAGGTTCGAGGCAGTCGGCTCAGCGGCGGCTGTGTCAGTGCCTTCGCCGACGTCCTTGCGGGCCATGCTGGTGAATCCCTGAGAGGTGCTGTCAACGTGGGCGATGAGGTCACCGACGGTGTATTCGGCACAGGGAGTAGGACTGGTGAGGTGCTCATCGCCCACGCCTGCCAGCACATCGATCATCTGGCGGCAGGCCGGCTTCAGGTCGATCACGGGTTCTTCTCCTCGGTCGCGCCATGCGGTCACATAGGCAGACGGCCGGTGGAACAAAAACTCATCGGTCTGCTTCTCCACTGGGGATCTCGGCAACGCGGGACGTTCGCACGGCGTGGCCTGCGTTTCAGCAAGTCAGCGGATTCCGTCGGCTCCGCCAAGCGTCGCCCACGGCCCGAGCGGCGTATACAGCCGCTGGTTGTTCTGGTTTTCCTGAACAACCCGGTTCGGCCCGCGGCGCACCTGGGCGCCACGTCGCCGGCCGGGCACTCGTCCTGACCGGCGGCGCGTCCATGCTTGCGGCGGGCTTGGCTGTTTGCCTGCCGTGGCCGACACCCGGCGGGATGTCCCGCCACCGCGATCGGACTACCTGGCGGTCTCCAGATCGGCGGACTGCGTGTCTCCCATCTCCACGCGGAAGGGGTATGTCCCGGCTGCGGTGAACGCGTCGTGGATCGGCATGATGAGCGAGGCGAGGCGACGGACGTTCGCGTCGCCGATCGGCGTCCACAGCGCGGCGCAGTGCTCGTCGGTCTCGACCTCGATCTGCTCGCGCGCCGCGATGCCGGCATCGGTCGCGGTGCCGTCGGCGTTGAGCCAGCCGCGTGCGACGAGGCGTGTCGTTGCCGCAGCCACCTCCTCGTCGTTCCACAGCCGGGTGGCACGCGCGATCGCTTCCGGGAAGTGACCTGTCGCGGTTTGCAGAACGTTGCAGTCACATGGCCCGAGGTCGTTGGCGGCGAGCACGGTGAAATGCGCGTCGCCGCGCCACTCGCGCAACACCGTGATCTGCTGCCATAGCGCGACGAGCGGATCGGCTGGGAGGGGGACCGAGGCGTTGGCGGCAGCCATCGTCTTCCCGGCGTAGTCGGCACTCGCGACGACCGGGTCGATCAGCGATCGTGCCTCCGCGATCTGGTCGGCGGTGAGGTTTACGTCGACGCGTTGCAACGCACGATCGACGGCCGCGAAGCGAGCGGCCTGCCACTGCTCTGGCGTCGCGGTATCCCACACACCTGCCATGGCCTGCACCGACCGCGGGCTGAAGTTGTAGAAGGCCGCGAGCGTGACCTGCCACGGGACTGCGCCCATCGGGGCCGACCGGAACGCGAAGTACGCCGGCCCGTACTCGGTCACGCCGAGCTTGGCGGCCTCTTCTGGTGCCTCGGGGATGAAGTAGATGAACAGGTGGGTCGCGTTGATGGTGAGGCTGACCTCACGAACGGCATTCATGTCCATGTTGGCACGACCAAAGGTGCTGGCGAGATGCATTGCAGGTTGTCTCCTGGCAAGTCGAAGGATCAACGTCGAGTGAGGGAGCGGCGCAAGGGTGACCGCACTCAATCTCAAGCGGCGAAGTGCAAGATTGTCTTTGACCTATCCGGTATGCCAGGACGGCTCTGGAGCGGTGATCCGTGCGGAGATTGCGCCGAGTTCCCGCACTTCGATCCGGACCGTGTCTCCCGGTGCCAGATAGGGGCGGTGGCCGGACAACTCCTGGATGCAGCCGGTGCCCACGGGGCCGCTGGCGATGATGTCGCCGGCTCGCAGCGTGGTGCCGCGCGACGCGTGCGCCAGCATCTCGCCGAACGACCAGTGGATCTCGTCCCAGCTGCCGCCGCCGTAATGCTCGTCGTTGACGTACCCGTCCATCCGCAACGCATAGCCCTTGGCTGAGCGGTAGGGCTCCAGCTCGTCGGGGGTGACGAGGAACGGGCCGAGGCTGGTCGAGGCGTCCTTGCTCTTGGACGGGCCGTACACGAACCCCATCTCGCTCGCGGAGATATCGCGTGCGCTCCAGTCGCAGTAGACCAGATAGCCGGCGATGTGCTTCTCCGCCGTGGCGGCGTCGAGGTTCGAACAGTCCCCGGCGACCACCGCGGCGACCTCGACCTCGTAGTCCCACAACTGCGCGCCCGGGGCGATGGGGACCTCGTCGTGCGGTCCCTTGATCGCCGCCGGGTTGGAGAAGTAGAAGAGCGGATACTCGTACCAGACCGGGCTGACTGTGCCGTCGCCAACGGCTGCCTTACCCGCGTTGCTGATGTGACGTTCGAACGCGGCGAAGTCCCGGACCGCCGGGGGCACCGGTATCGGCGCCAGCAGGTCGGCCGTAGCCAGATCGACGATCTCGGTCGGTTCCCTGGTTGCGGCGGCCGCCAGCCCGCCTTCGGCGCGCAGCAACTCCAGCAGGCCCGTACCCAGGGCGTGGATCTTGTTGTCGTGCACCACGCCGCAGCGTGCGGAGCCGTCGGCGGAGCGGTAGCTGACCCACCTCATCGGGCAAGCACCTCCCGGGTGTAGTCGTAGAGTCGTCGTGCGTCGGCGGGGGAGGATGCCTGAGGGTCCAGGGGGATGGCGACCCCCTCGCTCACGGCGACGGGGTGGTCCGGGGTGCCGGAATCCAGGAACGGCAGGATCTCCTTGACGGCGGTCTCCACGGATTTACCGGTCGCGCGAAGACGGCCGATCTCCGCGGCCTCGGCCTCGTCGTAGTCGCCGGCGAAGCTCGTGGCGACGGTGCCGGGGAAGTTGTTCACGTACCGGATGGAAGGGTGACGGCCGACGAAGTCGACCGCGAGCGCGGCGTTGAGGATCCCGGCCTGGATCATCGCGGTGAGGCCGTGGTACCGCGTCCGCTGCTGAAGGTCGTCCCAACGTGGGGGCCCGAAACGCCCGGCGCCGCCGAAGTTGAGCACGACCGGATCGGCGGCGCGGCCGAGCAGGCCGGCCAGGCCGTGGCTGAGCAGGAAACGGCTGAGGTAGGTCAGCGCGAAGTTGGACTCCAGGCCGTCGGCGGTCTCCGTACGCCTGGAGCGCTGGAACCGGGCACCCAGGACGAGGACGTCGATCGTGTCGAGCTCGGCGGAGAGCCGGTCGATCAGCCGCCTGTTCTCGTCGATGAGCTCCAGGTCGGCCCGGATGAACCAGGCGCCGGGCTCGGCCTTGGCCTTGTCGGTCCCGACGACCACGACCCGGTCCCCACGCTCGAGGTGGATACGGGCGAGGCCGCGCCCGATGCCGTCCGTGCCCCCGGTGATCATGACCGTCTTCACGCGGCCACCGTCCGCGCGAACTTGACGATCTCCTCGACGAACAGCTCAGGCTGCTCCAGGGCGGCGAAGTGGCCGCCCGCGGGGATGTCGTCGTTGAAGTAGCGCAGGTCGTGGTAGGCGCGCTCGGCCCAGATGCGCGGGGTACGCGTGAGTTCGTCCGGGAAGACGCTGACACCGACGGGAAGGTCCAGCTCGGTCAGAGCGAACGGCTGCTGGGCGTACTCCCAGTACAGGCGGGCGGAGGAAGCAGCGGTGCCGGTGAACCAGTAGAGGGAGACGTGGTCGAGGATCTCGTCGGGGGTGAGGGCGTCGGGCCGGGCCCAGTCGAGGAACTTCTCGTAGATCCACGCGGCCTGCCCGGCCGGGGAGTCGGTCAGGGCGTAGCCGATGGTCTGCGGCCGGGTGCGCTGCATGACGTGGTATCCGGAATGGACGGCCAAGAAGCGTCTGCCCTGTTCGAGTGCGGCCTTCTCCTCGGGGGTCGGGTCGTCGCCGACCGGTGGTGCGGCGAGGAACTCGGGGAAGTTGACGTGGATCGCGCGCAGTCCTGCCGGGCGCTGCGCCCCCATGCGGGTCGCGACGACACCGCCCCAGTCGCCGCCCTGGGCCAGGTAGGAGTCATAGCCGAGGCGCTGCATGAGTACGCCGTACGCGCGGGCGATCCGGTCCGGGTCCCAGCCGGTGGAGGTGGGCTGGTCGGAGAAGCCGTAGCCGGGCATCGAGGGGATGATGACGTGGAAGCCGTGGTCAGTGAGCGGGCCGACGGTCTTGAGGAACTCCAGGAAGGAGCCCGGCCACCCGTGCAGCAGCAACAGGGGAGAGGCGTCGGGGCGTGGCGAGCGCACGTGCATGAAATGGATGCCAAGACCGTCGATGGTGGTACGGAACTGGCCCAGCTCGTTGAGCTGCCGCTCGAGCTTGCGCCAGTCGTAGCCGGTGGCCCAGTGGTCCAGCAGCTCCTCGAGTCGCTCCCGTTGCACTCCCTGGCTGCTGTCCGGCGCTGTCTCCCGGCCGGCGAGGCGTACCCGGTGGAGTCGGTCCTTCAGATCCTTCAGGGCACTGTCCGGAATGTCGACGCGAAATGGTGTCACGCTGTTCGATGTCACGATCACCACGGTGCGGCCACCATGGGTTCGCGGTCCAATGAATGTTCCGTCACACGTAATACGAAGCTTGCATAACACCAGCTAGGATCGTTTGGTGTCCGATCCCTTCCCCACACCCGTGGACCTCGACCTGCGGCTGGTGCAGTGCTTCATGGTGGTCGCCGAGCACCAGCATTTCGGCCGTGCTGCCGAGGCGCTGCACACCACCCAGCCGTCGCTGAGCCGGCAGATCCGCCGCCTCGAACAGCAAGTGGGCGTCCGCCTGCTTGACCGCACCACGCACGGCACCCGGCTCAGCGAGGCCGGCGAGATTTTCCTGCCCCAGGCCAAAGGGCTGCTGCGGGCCGCGGTCGAGGCGATGGCCCGCGCCCGGGCCGCGGCCCGGCCCAGCAGCGTCACCATCGGCTACACCAAGGGGCTGATCATCACTCCGGCCGTGCGCGCCCTGCGCGACCGCAATCCCGATGCCGAGGTCCACACCCGCCTGCTCGCCTGGAACGACTCGCGCGGCGCGTTGCTTGAGCACCGCGTGGACGCGGTGGTGACGCGCCTGCCGTTCCCCACCGACCGGCTGCGCGTCACCGTCCTCTACGACGAGCCGCGCGTGCTGGTCGTGCCGCGGGACCATCGTCTGGTCGGCAAGGAGTCGGTCACCCTCGACGACATCGCCGACGAGCCGATCCCTCACGTACGCCAGTCCGACCCGCTGCTGAACGCCTACTGGCGGCTCGATCCCCGGCCCGACGGGCGGCCCGCGCCCGACGGCCCCCTGGTCGAAGCCCTCGAGGACAAACACGAACTCATCGCCGCCGGGCAGGCCGTGGCCATCGGGCCGCCCCTCGACTACGCGACCGGCCTGCATCCCAGCCTCACCACCATCCCGTTGCGCGGGGTCGAACCCAGCCAGGTCGTGCTCGCCACCCGCACCGGCGACCGCAGCCGCCTGGTCACCGCTTTCCGCAAACACGCCGAAGCTCTGCTCACCGGAACCCACCAGGCTGGACCGACACGCACAACGTGATCCGCGGCGGCTCCGCCCGCATAGACGAGCGATCATGGCCCGCGCTTGGTCTGCCGCCACAGCGCCCCGATGAACGGGGACGCCGGTGCCCAGTGCTCGCCGACCGCCAGTGCGGACTCGGCCGGGACGGGGTCGTCAGACAAGCTCGACCCCGTCGCCGTCGGCCGCGCGCTCGGCGGCCACCCACAACCCTCCGGGCAGTTCCCGGGCGACCGGTTCACCGGCCCTTCACGGCCGATCCGGCCAGGCGGCGCCGGCGGCAACGTCGCGCCCGCCCGGCGGGCACCGCCTAGGCCATGTTTTAGGTAGCGGGTGAGTCTTGGGCGGACAGTTCTTCCGCCAGTTCCATACAGCGCAGGCGGGCTGGGGAGAAGTCGTACGGCATCTTGCCGGTGGCTTCGAACACGCTCATGGAGTCAGCCTCCCGCCTGCCAGAGCCGAGGTCGGCCTCGCCCTCGCCGTCATCGGGGGTGGCAGGGTGCAAAGTGTCCCAGGCGTCGAAGAGGGCATCGTCGTCCTCACCCAGGCCGGACTCCTCGATGGCGGCCTGCAGGGCGCTTTCGAAGGCGTGCCGCTCGACGGCCACTTGAGCCACCCGTGGATCATCGACGGCGACACTGTCATCGAGTGCCGCCTCGGCGGCATCGATGCGGTCGGAATCCTCCCGCAGAGTGGGATGCGTGGCCAGGACGACGAAGCGGGTGGCCTGGACGGCCGCGCCGAGCGGGCCGAAGATCCGCTCAGTGACCAGCAGGCTGTCCAGGTCCGCCTGACGCAGGGAGCCCTCGGGCAGGCTCTTGAGGCGTTCGGTGACGAGGTCGGAGAGCAGGCCCATCCGGCTGCCTTCGGTGCGCATCCGCTGTACTGCGGTCCGTTGCCGCCGCAATTCCGCCTCCTGCTCGGCGAGGGTTTCCTCCAACCGCTCCAGGATGCCCGCGATAGCTTCTCCGCTGTCCGCACCGGCGGAAGCCGTGCCGGTGTTAAAGGCGTCACGGATGTCGTCCAGGGCGATCCCGGCGTCGGCCATCTTGCGAATCCACAGCAAGCGGATCATGTCCTCGTACCCGTAGCGGCGGCGGTCATCGCCGCCCCGCTCAGGCTCGGGGAGCAGGCCGATCTCGTGGTAATGGCGAATCGCCCGTGGCGTGCTGCCGACGAAGGCCGCCGCGTCACCGATCTTGACCTGACGGGGTGGCATGAAAGACGAATGCATGAGCAGGGACCTTTCCTCAAGGCATCGGGACGTAAGTCCACCGGACCACATGCCGCTACGGAAGGTGCAACCCCATACGCGCCGCGCCGCGCCAATGCCAGGAAATGCGCCCTTCCTCCCTAGTGACCGCAGGGCCGTCCTTTGCTGCTGTGGCATCCGCACGACGGCAGGCTGAGGGTGGCGATCGGGATGGTTGGATGGTTGGCGAAGTGCTGCTGGACTTCGTCGAAGGACGAGGTGGCGCCCAGGTCGGTGATCCGGCGCATCTGTCGGGCAGCGACTACGTCTACATCTGGGCCGACGGCATCCACCTGCGCATATGCCTGCGGAGGCGAAGTCGTGCGTCCTGGTGCTGATGGAGGTGCGCACAGACGGCACCAAAGAGCTGATCGCCATGGCCGACGACTACCGCGAATCCGCCGACTCCTGGGCCGGCTTGTTGCGGGACTGCGCACGTCGGGGCATGCGTGCTCCCGTCCTCGCGGTCGGCGACGGCGCCTTGGGTTTCCGGAA
This sequence comes from Streptomyces yongxingensis, assembly GCF_055597465.1. Lineage (NCBI taxonomy): Bacteria > Bacillati > Actinomycetota > Actinomycetes > Kitasatosporales > Streptomycetaceae > Streptomyces > Streptomyces yongxingensis. Next base: position 356,872 of record NZ_CM145717.1, on the reverse strand, counting down.
GGCCGTGGCCGAGGTGTTCCCCGAGGCCGTCAACACCCGGGGCGCCGGCAGTGCGGCCGTCGCCCTTGCCGTGGTTTTCAAGCTCGTCGAGTCCGCCCAGGCCCGCTGGTGGGCAGTGAACGCACCCCACCTCGTCGCCCTCGTCAGAGCCGGAGCCCGCTTCGAACGTCGTCAGCTCATCGAGCGACCCGAGCTCAGCGCCGCCTGAGCCACCAGGTCCGGCGGTCATGGCTGTAGCTCTGGCGCATGCGGCGGTGGGCGGCGATGAGGGCGGCGCCCCGTGGCCGTTGTGGCCGGCTCGGCCGCGACCCGGCCAGTACCTGGCGCGCGACTTCATGGGGCGCGCAGAATCGTCGTCATGACTGGTTGTCCCCGGCGGGTCAGGCGTCCAGGGGGCGCCAGGCGGGACCGTTGCCGTCCCGCCGGACCTGCCCGAACACGACGTCGGCGAAGTGGATGCCGAAGCCGATTGTGTCGGGCTCTTCCAGCTCGGCGACGAGACCGCGGCGGTGGTCGGCGGACCGAACGGGGTCGTGGTCGACGGCCGCAGACCATTCGGGGTGGTCGACCTGGATCGGTGAGTGCAGCGCGTCACCGAAGGCGATCAACCGCCGCCTGCCCGACGTGATGACGTACTCGGCATGCCCGGCCGTGTGACCGGCGGTGATCCTCACTCGCACGCCGGGGAAGATCTCCTGACCGCCCGTCACCGTTCGCACATACGGTGCCAGGCTGGTGACCTCCTCGGCCATGCCGTGCGCCACCAGGAGGTCTCGCTGGGCCCATTCCGGCTCGGACACCAGGTAGTCGGCGTGGGCGAACACGGGGCGGTCACCGCCGGGGACGGAGTGCCAGGCCCAACCGAGGTGATCGGGGTGCAGGTGAGTGAACGCCACTGCCTCGACCTCTTCCGGGCTGCGGCCGAGTTCGGCCAGATTGCCCAAGAGCGCACCTCCGTGGATGACGCCACGGGGGGTGCCCGGGTCGGGCGGCAGCGTCTGCGGCCCGAACCCCGCGTCGATCAGCAGCGCGCGATCGCCGTTCTCCACCAGCAGGGCGCCGATGCTCGCCACGAGGTGGCCGGAGGCATCCAAGTAGTCCGGGTGTTCGGCCCACACCTCGTCGGTGGTGTCCGGGAGCCAACCGTGTGGCGGGAGCCGCACGTCCCCGTCCGGCACGAAGGAAACCCGCGTGTCACCCAGCCATACCGAGCGGATTCCCGCCGGCCGCCGCAGCCGCTCGCTCTGGTCAACCGCGGAGTTCATCAGCATGGTCCCTCTCCCTATTCGGTGTCAGCTCGTCGCCGCGTCTCCGGGCGGCGATCACGCCACCATAAGCATCAAGCTATAAACATTCAAGCTTTAATTATTTTGGCTTGATGGACTTGCTAGGGTGGGATGCATGACGACGCCCCCGGAACCGCAGGCCATCGCCGAGCGAGAGCTGTGCGGTCTGGTGAACGGACTGGCCCAGCAGATCGCCGATCACGTACGCGAACGCGCCCTCACCCTCGGCCTGACGGCGGCCCAGGCGACCGCGCTGCGGGAGATGACCGGGCCGATGACCATGCGAGAGCTCGCCGAGCGCATGAGCTGTGAGCCGTCCAACGCCACCTTCGTCGTCGATAAGCTCGAGAAACAGGGCCTGGTCGAGCGCCGGGCGCATCCCACCGACCGCCGCGCCAAGCACCTCGTCCTCAACGCTGAGGGCACTGCCCTCCGCGAACGGCTCCTCGAACTCCTCGCCCAGGACTCACCGCTGGCCGGCCTCACCCCCCAGCAACAGCGGGTCCTCCAGGACCTTCTCGAGCAGGCCATCATCCGTCCATGAGCTGACGCCGACAAAAGGAGATGGCCAGCGGCGCCACCTCAACCGATCCACAACTCTTGACAATGTGAGGTTTTCGGCTTGGCGTCGGGTAGTGATGGCTGGTGATCCCTGCGGTACGCCGGTTGTATGCGGTACGCGCGGGGAGGGGGCCTGATCGCTGAAGGCCGGGTCTTTCGTGAGGGGATACGGCTGGAGGCCGGCGAGCGGTCTGTGCGGGGTGAGAAGACCGCGTTGATCGCGGAGGATTTACGGGTGAGTGTGCGGTCGGTGGAGCGGTGGCGTCGTGCCTGGCGTGAGGGTGGGTTGCGGGCGCTTGCCTCCGGGGCCCGGCACACCGGCCGAAGCTGACCGGTGAACAGGTCGCCGTACTGGAGGAGTTACTGGCCCAGGGCCCTGCCGTGCATGGCTGGGCTGACCGGAGACGGATCCTGGTGGCCCGGGTCAGAACGCTGATCGGCAGACGCTGCCATCTGACCGTGTCGGTGGCAGGGGTGTGGCGCCTGCTGCACCGAGACGGCTGGTCCTGGCAGTGCCCGGGTCCGGGTCAAAGGCAGGTCCTACCGGCGCATCCCGGTTGCAGCCATGGCCTGCTACCGGCCCGGCGAACGGTCCCGGCTGTTCTACGGCCCCGTGTCCAGCAAAAGCGCGAACACGAACGGACGAGCTTCGCCTGGACCGATTACCGGGACCTGATCCCCTGCGCTCACCAGCAGCTGGGCGGTCCGATGGCCCTCATCTGGGGCAATTTGAGCACTCATCGGCAAGGGCGCGCCAGAGCATCTGAGGCGTCCGTGGCCTACCGGGGCGTCAGGGGGGCGCATGCGGTTGTGGCATGCGGTTGTTGTGCGCTGTGGCCCGCGGTTTTCGAGGGGAGCGCGCGGTGTGAGCACAACCGGGTGAAGGGCGGGGGAGGAAATAGTGTGCTCTCGCAGCGCACATCCCAAGGCACGATCGCACTTCGTATGTCCGGCGTAGCTCCAGATCGAGGTGTGCGCGCCGTTGCGGGAGGCGTCGTATCTGGTCAACATGACTGGTCAGGGAGCCTCCTGCCCCGCCCCGGCTGCATCGAGGCGCAAGTGGAGCGAAGTGATATGTGAGTGAACCACCACCGTGTGCGGCACGGTCTTGCCCACCCCGAAGTCCACGGTCGGTTCCGCCTCGTCGTTGCCTTTCGTGAGCAAGGGAGTGTGCCATGGCTGTGCTGTGCCGCCCGGCGGTGTGGGTACCGGAGAACACCATCTCGATCGAGGAGACGCTGGCGCTGGCGCGCCGGCTGCACGCCGGACACGAGAGGCTTCCGCTGGTCCTGCGGATGATCAGGAACACCGGGGTGGCGAAGCGGCATCTGGTCCAGCCGCTGGCCGTCACCCTGACGCATCCGGGATTCGAGGCCCGTAACCGCTTCTACGTGCGCGAGGCCCGTGCCCGTGTCCCGGACGTGGTCAAGGAGGCGCTGTCCTCGGCGGAGGTGACGGCGCGGGACATCGACACGATCGTGTTCGTCTCGTGCACCGGCTTCACGATGCCGCCCCTGACCTCCTGGATGATCAACGAACTGGGTTTCCGCTCCAACACCCGGCAGATCCCCATCGCGCAGCTGGGCTGCGCGGCCGGCGGGGCGGCCGTCAACCGGGCGCATGACTTCTGCCGCGCGTACCCGGGATCCAACGTACTGATCGTGGCGTGCGAGTTCTGCTCGCTGTGCTACCAGCCGGACGACCTCGACGTCGGCTCGCTGCTGTCCGATGGGCTGTTTGGGGACGCGATCGCCGCGGCGGTCATGCGCGGCAGCGGCGGGGAGGGGATGGAGCTGGTGGGCAACGCCTCGCATCTGGTGCCGGGTACCGAGGACTGGATCGCGTACGAGGTGAAGGCCACCGGATTCCACTTCCGGCTGGACAAACGGGTCCCGGGCACCATGAACGTAATCGCGCCCGCACTGGACACGCTCGCCGGAGCACATGGATGGGACGCCACGGACCTGGACTTCTACATCATCCACGCCGGCGGGCCGCGCATCCTGGACGATCTGTGCAGCTATCTGAAGGTGCCGCCGCACGCCTTCAGGCACAGCCGCGCCACGCTCACCGAGTACGGCAACATCGCCTCGGCCGTCGTCTTCGAGGCACTGCGCCGCCAGTTCGCCGAGGGGCTGCCCCCGGGGGCCCGCGGCCTCCTCGCCGGGTTCGGGCCCGGGATCACCGCCGAATCGTCCCTCGGCACCTGGGTGCACTCCGACCGGGTACGGTCCGGCCGCCGAACGGGCAACGTCGACGCCTTGCCGGTGCAGCTTCCCGTCCCTCCCGAGCCCGACCTGCACAGTGAAACCCCATCCCCGCACAAGCCCAAGAATCGAGGATCCGCGTGACCGCGTCCGTTCCGCATGCGCCCAGGACCGGGGCCACCCTGTCCCTGGGCGGTGACCTGACGGTCAACCGGCTCGGCTACGGTGCCATGCACCTGACCGGGCCCGGCGTCTGGGGCCCGCCCCAGGACCCGGGCCAGGCCGTACGCCTACTCCGCCGCGCCGTGGACGACCTCGGCGTCGACTTCATCGACACCGCCGACTCCTACGGCCCCGGCTACAACGAGGAACTCATCCGGAAGGCCCTGCACCCCTACCCGGACCATCTGGTGATCGCCACCAAGGGCGGCATGCTGCGCACCGGCCCCGACGACTGGGTGCGGGCCGAGGGCCGCAACCCCTACATCGTCGCACTGGGCAGACCCGAGTATCTGCGCCAGCAGGTCGAGGTCAGCCTGCACCGCCTCGGCCTGGAGCGCATCGATCTCTATCAGCTGCACCGCATCGACCCCCTGGTACCGCTGGAGGACCAGCTCGGCATGCTCGCCGAGCTGCGCGAGCAGGGCAAGATCCGCCATATCGGCCTGTCCGGCCAGCCCGAGGTCACCGTCGACCAGCTCGAGCAGGCCGCCGAGATCGTGGACATCGTGGCAGTGGAGAACCTCTACAACATCGCCGACCGGTCCGGCGAGCCGATCCTCCGCTACGCCGAACAGCGCGGCATGGTCTTCATCCCGTGGTTCCCGCTCGGCCACGGCGACCTGGTCGGCCCCGGTGGCGTCCTCACCAAGGCCGCCGAACGGTACGGGGTCACGGGAGCCCAGTTGGGGCTGGCCTGGCTGCTGCGCCACGCGTCCAACACCCTGCTTATCCCCGGTACCACATCGGTGACCCACCTGGAGGAGAACCTCCGGGCCGACGAGGTCCGGCTCACCGACAGCCAGTGGGAGGAGATCGAAGCACTCTGCGCCACGGTCACCCCGTGGCGGCCCAAGCCGGTGCGGGAGCACCGGGGAGGGGCGCGATGACCCGCGCCCCCCAAGGGGCCGAGCATCCGCACGCCGAGATCCTGCGCACCATCTACCGGGATCTGACCAGACTCGCCGACTTCGCCGCGGATGACATTGTGCTGCACCGGGCGGACCGGACTGCTGAAGACCCCAGGGTACGCCGTGGCATCAAGGCCGTCCACGCCCATGAGCAGGCCCTCCTCCGCATGACCGAATACACCCTGGTCATGGACGTGGAGCAGATCACGGCCAACGACCACTTCGGCACCGTCCTCGGGGTGCTGCGAGCCGAGCGCCCCCGCGAGATCTCCGTGCCGTTCTGCGGTCTGTGGCGGTTCGTCGACGGCCGGATCGCCGAGCACTGGGAGAACACCTCCTGCGGACCGGCCGAACTGCGGCGCCTGTTCACCCCACCCCCTTCGTACTGGCCTCTGGCCGACGCCGGCTGACCCGGACGATCCGGCTCAATGGGGGCCCAGACCAACGGAGCCCTCATGAACACCTCCGACCGCACCACCACACCCACGCGGGAAGCCCGGGTCATGGCCTTCCTTGGCGGCCATGACCTGGTCGGCCTACCGGCCGGCGAACCGAACCTGACGGTACGGGAACTGCTCATCGCGGTGCACCGGGTCAGCGTCGCGCACCCTGCCGTGCCGTGCGCGTCGCCACTGGAGCGGGCGACCCCGGGGTGTGGCCCCGGACCGGGGGAGCCATCGTGGAGGGACCGGTCCGCTGTGTTGCCCGGCCCGGCCGCGTACGACCGGTACGGGCGGGGCGGGCCCCGCGTACGCTCCCGGCCACACCGACCGCCGAGAAGAGAATCCGAAGACGGATCTGCGGGAAGTGGACCGCATCGCCGCGGCCGACCACCATCTGGCGGTCGTGGCGACGACCCGCGTCGACGGCTCGGCCAGGGCCAGGGTGGTCAACGCCGGGGTCATCGCGCATCCGGTCAGCGGCGACCCGGTGGTCGCCTTCGTCACCTACGGCCCGGCCTACTGAGGTTTCTGCTCGGTGTCGGTTGGTGCTGGCTGAGCCTGAGGCTGGTTTCGGCGAGGCAGCCGTCGAGGAGATCGGGCCGGTACTGGATCTGTCGGAGGCCGCGGCGGAGGGTGCGGGTGAGGTGGGCGGCGTGTCGGTGAAGGCGGTGCTGGCCAGCGGGCCGTGCCGCAGCAGAGAACAGATTCCCTCTACGGGGTTGAGGCCGGGTGCGTAGGTGGGCCTAAATCGCAGGTCAGCGACGGAGATGCAACATCCTTCGCCGGGGTGTCCGCTCCGTGGCGATCAGGCGGGGACGTATCGACAGTGGTGGGCTGTCTTGCGATGATCGATGGCGCGGCCGGTTCACGCCTGGAACTCGGTGAGATCGATGGTGTGAACGCGCAGCGGATAGGCATACACCGGGTGCGCCGTCTCTTGCTCGGGCACCATGCCGAGCTTTCGGATGATGTTCTCGGAGGCGTTGTCACCCACCCGGTTGATGCTGATGATGCGGTCGAGGCCGCGGTCCTGGAGCGCGAACTCCAGAGTGGCGTGGGCGGCTTCGGACGCGTATCCCTGGCCCCAAAACTGTGAGCCGAGCCGCCAGCTGATTGTCACGGCGGGCAGTACCTCCGGCAGGAACTCGGGCACGGACAGACCTGTGAATCCTGCGAGTTCACCCGAGGCCAGCAGCTCGATGGCGAAGAGTCCGAAGCCCTCCTCGTCCCACTCCTCCTCCCACTGCTCGATGGCCTCTGCCGTGTGGTCCAGGTCGCGCACCGAGCCGTCGTCAATCCAGCGCATGACTCGCGGGTCCGCGTTGATGTCCGCCATCGGCGCGAGGTCGTCGTCATGCCAGCGACGGAGGAGCAGGCGGGGTGTGCGGATCTCGGTCATGGCGCCCATCCTGCCGAAGGCAGCGGCCCCATCGGTAATCCGGCGCTCGCCCGTGCTGCCGCTCCGGAACGCAAGGCATCAAGCCGCCTGCACCGCACACCGCGACGGGTGAAACATCGGACCGATGGCCAGGCAGATGGCGTGCCACTTCGGCAGCGAAAGCGGGGCAGGGCCTCGTACGTGGATGGGCGGTGGTTGCCGGCGGAGTCGTCCGCTGTCGGTTGTTGGTGTGTGGCGTGGGTGGCTGGCTGTGGCGCAGCATGTGCAGGGCGCCCTGTAGCGGCGCCGAGAGCGAAGACCCGATCCCGCTGGGCGGGCGCGGTGTCGCGGCCGGAGCCCGCTGGGCGGGATGGGCTGCGACGTCACGCCCGCCCCACGGGATCGGGTCTTTCGGGCAGGTCAGGGCCGGTGTCCCCTGTGGGGGCGATCAGTGTTGCGAAGGTGCAGTCGGGGAACGCGTGGCGGTATTACCTGCAGGGTGTGGCAGTCGGGGATGGTCGCCGTCCGGCCCGTAAGCCGCTCAGAAGGAAGTCGGTCTTCCGCCCGGGGTGTGGATGGGCCGCGGTCTGTCCGCCCTCGGGCTGATGGCGGGCGCGGTGGTGACCGAGCGGCAGGAGGAGCTGCTGTTTGGCGAGGGCCGGCACCGGGATGCCGACCGCATCGAGGGTGAGCGCCTGGACGACGGCGCCGACCCGGAGACGGCACGCCTGGCCACCGTCCTGGGGAAGCCGATCGAAGAGATCGAGAAGCAGAAGCAGATCCCGCTGCTCGCCCTGGACCTCGTGTTCCGGCCGCAGGCGTCCCTGATCGTGCTGTGGGTCCTGGGCGACGACCACACCCGGCGGGTCATCGAGCGCGCGCACGAGCGAGCCATTGCGACCGTGCTGCGCTGGCTGGAGGACGAGGTCGCTGAGGTCCGCTGGTCGTCCGGCCACAAGCGTGTGAAGGCTTCGGCTCTGTGAACACTCTTCTGAGGCGCTGGACAGGCGGGCTATGGATGCTCGTTGCGCAGCTCAGGGCCTGGTTGGCGATCTGTCTCGTTGTCGTCCTTGCGGGGGCTTCAGCGCTGGTGGCGGAATGGCAGCGGAGAACCACCTTGATAGCCCTGGTGCGCAACGCGCCTGCCGGAACGGTGGTGGTACAGGGCGGATCGCGCCCGGGCCTCTTGACCGGCTCGGGGGCCGGTCGATGGGCAAGCTGCCAGCCGGCGCGCAGCGCCGTGGCGAAGTGGGCCAGGACGAGGACGGCCTGGCGGATGGTCCCGCCCCGTACCCATGGCCCGCTGAAAGGCACCTGGTCCTGTGCCCAGTCACCGAGCCGTCGCCATGGACGCAGCCGACCTGCCCCATAGCCGGTCAGGTATGCCACGACAGCCACGACAGCCACGACGGTCGTGATCCCGGTCATGCCCCTCCCAGATGCCTGGGGTGGACGGGGCGACGACCACGGTGCCGTCGTCGTTCACCTGGACGTGGTCGGCGAGTTGGGCGAGGACCTGCTCCGGAGTGATGCCGACGCGCGCTGCGATGGCGCGCAGGCAGCGGCTGGTGTCCGCGGGCAGCCGGACCTGCGCATGCAGTTCGTCTTTCGCGTCCCGGCGCTCCCGCACCCATGCGGCGTACCGATCCAGAGCGTCCTGCCGCCTTGCTGCACGCTCCTGCGCCCAGGCCACGCCCTGGGTGTCCTGCTCGGGGTCGTACAGCGTTTCGCTATCTGGCCTGGTCGGAGGCGTCGTGGTGAGTGTAGTGCGGTGCCGGCGGGTCAGGGGCGGTCTTGCCCGGCCGCCCCTTTCAAGGAGTCGTATGGCGGGCCGGTTCACCCTCGATGGCATGCAGCACCACCTCCTGAACCCCGCCACATGGGATGCCGACGCGGTCCGCGACGACGTGCGTGGGCGGGCTACGGTGCTGAAGTCGGTGATCCATCCGCAACCGGGCGTCCGGCGCTGGGTACTGTCGAGACGTGCTTGATCACATAGACGTTGAAGATGATGAGCAGGGGACTGTGCGGAAACGTGGCGGCAAACGCCGGCGGGTGATCGCGGGCGGTGCGGCTGTCGTCGCGGTCGTCGTCGTGGTCGGAGTGGTTCTGGCTCAGTCCGGGCCCCAGGGCGTCGCCGCACCCCGCTCCTGCCACACCGCGGCTCACGGCACCGCGCCCTCCGGCGCCCCGGCGAAAGGCACCCAGGCACCGGCCGGTACCGCGCCCGCCGCTGACTTCGACAGTGACGGCCACCCCGACCTGGCCATGGGAGCACTGGGCGACGTGGAGAACGGCAGCGCCGGCGGCAGCATCGCGGTGGCGTACGGATCGGGCGAGGGGACCGGTCTCGCCCGCTGCCAGTACCTCACGCAGAACGACGCCGGGATACCGGGGGAAGCCCGCGACGAGGCGTTCTTCGGGACCGATGTGGTGGCCCGCGACTTCGACGGGGACGGGTACACCGACCTCGCCACCGCCGTCTTCGACTGGAAACCGAGCGTGATCATCATGTGGGGTTCCCCGGATGGGCTCAAGGGTGCCGCACGGGTGCCGCGGACGGACGGCAGCCACGTCTCCTGGGCGCTGGACCCGATCCTGGAGGAGCAGCTTGTCGCCGGTGACTTCGACGGGGACGGGCATGCTGATCTGGTCTTCGGGCTCGGCTCCAGCAAGGGCCTGCTCAAGGGTCCTTTCAAACGCGACGGCACCCCGGCGGGCACGGGCCCGGTGTCCGCACCGCGCCAGCCCGCAAAAGACATCGACACCGCGAACTACCGCGGCCTCGTCGCCGGGGACCTGGACGGTGACGGTGCCGACGAGCTGATGGCCTTCCACCACGACAAGCCCCTCGGCACAGCCCGGTTCGAGGAACGCTGGCCGGTCAGTTACTTCCACGCCCGACGCGGCGGACTTGCCCAGCCAGATGGCATCGACCTTCCCGACGCGGCGGCAGGGGCGGCCGGCGACGTGGACGGCGACGGCGTCGCGGACCTCGTGCTCAGTCCCCGGCGCGGCAAGGTGAGCCATAGCTCGGTGACCGTCGTGTACGGCTCCAAGGCCGGGCCGGGGAAGGGAAAACGGCCGACGACCATCGACCGCGACACCCCGGGCGTACCCGGCGAGGAACCCCAGGACGAGGACGCCGCCTTCACCTCCCTGGACACCGGTGACGTCAACGGTGACGGCTACGCGGACGCGGTGGCCGGCTCACCCCGGAGCAAGGAGTACGCGAAGACGGGTCCGGAACAGGTGCTGCTCCTGCTGGGCGGTCCAAACGGCCTGACCGGCGAGGGAGCCCGAGCCATCGATGCGGGCGACATCGGCGGCAAGAAGAACGCGCGGGCCACGTTCGGTATGTCGGTGCGCCTCGTCGACATGGACGGCGACCACCGGGCCGACCTGACGGTGGCCGCGCCGGGGGATAACAAGATTCGCAGCTCCGCATGGCTGCTGCCCGGCACGGACCAGGGGCTGTCGACCGGCGGCGTCACCCGGCTGTACAGCGACAGTTTCGAGCGCACCGGGAAGCTGGACCTCTATATGGGAGGCGGAGGGATCGCCCGCTAGACGTCTTTCAGCAGGGCGGCGATCCGGCACCATTCGGTGTGTTTGGCCGCCCACAGCCGCGCCAGGTGTTCGGGGTTGGTCGCGAACGGCCCGATCTGAGTCTCGGCGGGAGCGTCCAGTTGCTGATGGGTCTCCCGCTCACGCCGGGCCGCTTCTGCCACCTTCTCCGCCACTTGCGTGGTGCTCAGGCCACGGCCCTGTCGCCGGGCGGCACCCCGGGCCACGTCTTCAGAACTACCTGGGCATTCGCCGCACGCGCGGGTGGCCTCGGCCTCCCGAGCTGGCCGTACTCGGTCGTGGCCGCGCTGGAGACCGGCCGCACCTCCTGGACCGCGGTACTGGATGCGATCCGCCTTCAGCCCGGCGCCGACCTCGCCGCCGTCACCACCGCCCAGCTGCGCGAGGTCGTCGAGCGGCTCATCTCCGCCGGGCAGTGGCACGACGCAGACCCGGACATCCTGGTGGTGCTCGACTCCGGGTACGACGCCCCGCGCATCGCGCACCGGCTGGCCGGGCTGCCCGTGGAGATTCTCGGTCGGCTGCGCTCGGACCGGGTGATGCGCCGGCCGACGCCACCGCGCGTCTACGACCCCAAGGGTGGCCGACCGCCCACGCACGGCAGCGAGTTCGTCTTCGGCGACCCGGCCACCTGGGGTGATGAGCAGGCCGAGACGGTCACCGACACCCGTGTCTACGGCAAGGCCACTGCGCAGGCGCAGGATCGGCTGCACCCACGGCTGACCCGACGGGCAGCCTGGATCGACTATGAGGGGTCACAAGTGACGTTTAACGTCCGGCCACTTTGGTGCGGGATTCCGGCGTTGCTCGCAGGGCGCGCAACCAACGCTGACAGACGGCAAGGGTGACGGGTTCGAACAGCTCGGGGGTCGAGACTTCGACGAGGAACTGGGTCAGCAGGTCCTGGTGTCCTTCGTCGATGTCCACTCGGTCCTCGAAGTGCACTGCTTGGGCCCAGCCGATGAGCTCGCTGGGACTGGCGAGTCCAGTGGTGACCTTCTCCACGACAGCGGCGATGTGATCGCGACAGAGGGTGACGGTCGCTGCCGGGTCACCGTGCCGGGCGGCTTCGATGAGTTCGGAGAGCTCACCGTTCCAGTGCACGAGGTCTTCAAGGGGTTGGTGTCCGTTCGCATCCACGGTGCCATCCTGCTTGACGGCTCTGCCATCGGACAGGGACGGCCTCCTCCCTTCAGCTCGCGGTCCGGGGTGACACGTCGAGGTTTGGTGCCGACCTTGTGGTGAGCAGGGCGGCCGTATGTCTCGCCGGTCGCAAGGATCCGGCCCACGTCATGACGGAGGGCCGGGCGGCGGTTCTTCGAGCCCGGCGGTCGGCCGGGCCCGGCCTGGGACGATTTCGGTGCACGGGCTGGAGAGCCGGTCTTCGTGTGGAGGTTTCTGAACCCCCGCCGGACTCGGGCAGGCGTCAGCCTGTTCGGTGGGGCCGGCTTCTCCCAGGGCCGCCGCAGATCGGCGGTCAGTGGGCGGGCCGGCCGGAGCTGGGCATGGGCCGCGACGACCAGCCACGTCCACCGATCGGTTGCCTCCGAGCTGCGGAGCCGGGCTGATCTTCGCCGGCGGACGCGGGCCTACGTACCAGCTCCACCACGTCCGCGTCACCACCTTCAGTTGCACCGCCCGCGACCCACAACGGCCCCTGACAACCCTCGGGATCACCTGACCAACCGGACGAATCAACTACGCGAAACACCCTGGCCTCCGACCCAAGACGCGATCGCGCCCGCTCCTTCCTCCTGGTTCGCAGCGCACGGCTCAAAACCGGTTACGTCAGTGGTATCGCGTTGTAACAGTCTCGGCGGAGGCTCATGGCGCACCTCCGGTCTCCTCAGTAACTCGCACCCCCCACGTGACCGGGTTGATCGAACGACCGCTCCCCGGCCGGCGCGCGCCCCGGGGTGCGGATGAGGAGGAATTGATGGCTGCAGAGCAGTCCCCAGGATCCCGCCGTACCTTCCTGAGATCCGTCGGCGTCGCGGGGGGCGCCGGAGTGCTGTACTCGGCGATGGGCGCACTCGGGCTCGCCCCGGTGCCAGACGTGCGGGCGGATGAGTATCGGGCGCCCCAGCGAAGCGACTTCGCGCTCACCGGGCGTGGCGGCAAGAAGGTGCTCGTGCTCGGCGGCGGCATAGCCGGCCTGGCGACGGCGTACGAGCTGGGCAAAGCCGGTTACGACTGCCAGATCCTGGAGGCGAAGGACCGCCCCGGGGGCCGCAACTGGACGGTCCGGGGCGGCACGACGCTGACCGACCTCGACGGGCGTACGCAGACGGCGTCGTTCTCCAAGGGCCAGTACATGAACGCGGGCCCGGCCCGGCTGCCGCAGTCCCACGTCACACTCGAGTACTGCCGCGAACTCGGCGTCGAACTGCAGGTGTTCACCAACCAGAACGCCAACGCGTACATCTACCACGAGAGCAGTGCCGCCCTCGCGGGCAAGCCCATGCGCTGGCGCACGGCGAAGGCCGACGTCTACGGCTACATCTCCGAGCTGCTCGCCAAGGCCACCGACCAGGGCGCCCTGGACGCACGGCTCACCGCGCAGGACAAGGAACGACTGATCGCGTTTCTGCAGAGCTTCGGCGCCATCAAGGGCAAAGCCGACGGCTACGCCTACACCGGCACCGACCGGCGAGGCTACTCCGTCGAGCCCGGCGCGGCCTTCGATGACGGCACGGTCCTCGGCCCGGTGCCGACGCTGTCGGACGTCATCGCCAGCGGCGTGGGGCAGCGCTTCGCCTTCGAACTCGGCTACGACCAGGCCATGCTGATGTTCCAGCCGGTGGGCGGCATGGACGCGATCCCGTACGCCCTGGCCAAGGCGATCGGCCAGAACCGCATCACCTATGGCGCCAAGGCGCTGGAGGTCAAGGACCTGCCGGACGGTGCCGAGGTCACGTACAAGGACGTCGGCGGCCGTATCCGCACCAGGCGCGCCGACTTCGTTGTCGCGGCCATGCCGCCGATGGTCATGGCCCGCCTCAAGCACAACCTGGGGACCGACATCACCGCGGCGCTGAAGTACGCCGTCCCGACCCCCGTCGGCAAGATCGGGCTCGAGTACCGCAGCCGATGGTGGGAGACGGACGAGCACATCTACGGTGGCATCACGCCGACCGACACCGACCTGGCCACCATCTGGTACCCCTCCTACGGCCACCAGGGCCGCCGCGGCACACTCATCGGCTACTACCACTTCGGTGCCGACGCCGTCGCGTACAGCGATCTGCCGCACGCCCAGCGCCTTGCGCGGGCGGTGAGCCGGGGCGTGAAGATACACGGCGACAAGTACCGCACCGAACTCGATCACTCCTTCAGCGTGGCCTGGCACCGCACGCCTCATATCGAGGCCGGCTGGGTGGACTGGCCCTCGCAGACCGGTTCCGAGTACAAGCTGCTCAACCGGCCCGCCGGGCACGTCTACTTCGCCGGCGACTGGCTCAGCCATGTCATCGCCTGGCAGCACGGCGCGTTCACCTCGGCCCGCAAGGTCGTGACCGACATCCACGAAAGGGTGATGGCCGCATGAAGCGACGCACGAAAGTTGTGGTCGGTACGGCCCTGACTGCCTCGCTTCTCACCGGCGGCACCGCGCTCGCCGAGGGCAGAGGCTGGTGGCCCGGTCCCAAAGAGGTCCGCGCCATGCTGCCCGAGGGCCAGTCCAACCCGGCCATCGCCACCGGAGTGGCGACCGGCGGTGAGGTGGCGATCTACCAGAGCAGCGGCCTCGGCCCGACCGCGCTCAACCCGTCCGCTCCGGCCGGCTCACCCGAGGTCTACACCGACCCGGCCCTCACTCAGGGCGCCACGGGGGTCACGGTCACCGAGGCCCAGGCACTGGTCGTCCTGCGCAACATCAAGACCAACCTCGAAGCGGTGGGCCTGACCCTGGCCGACGTCATCACCATGAAGTGTTACCTGATGAAACCGCCCGGCGTCGAGACCGCCGACTACGCGGGATGGAACCGCGCGTACCGCCAGTACTTCGCCAACATCGACCTCACCTCGAAGGAGGTCGTCCCGGTCCCGATGGGCACCTCCGCCCTCAAGGCACCGCTGGTCGCCAACAAGGCCCGGCCCGCGCGTGCCACGATGGAGGTGGCGTCGCTGGCCGTCAAGGGCTGGCTGGTGGAGGTCGAGGTCACCGCCGCGTACAAGGCGCGCTGACGGGCACAGACCCGCGGGGCAACCGCAGCGAGGGGCCGGGCCCCTAACCGGGCGCGGCCCCGAAGCGACGCTGCCCCTGCCGGGCGGCGCCCCCAGCCAGTCGTCGAGGGCGCTGCCGGCCGCGCGGGGCGCGGACACTCACGGCGAAGCACCCGCTGCGGGAGCGGCTGCGCATCATGTTGATGCTGGCGCTCTACCGCGGCGGCCGGCAGGCCGAGGCGCTGGGCGTCTACACCGACACCCGCACACGCCCCGGCCCGACCAGGGCAGGGGAGCGGCCCGTGACCGCTGATGGATGCAGACCGGCCAGCGTGTGGCCGATCTGCGCCTTCACTCCGTCCTGGTATCGGCGCGGGTCGAGAATCGGGGGAGCGTTGGCACCCGATCCGGGAGGGACCGCGTTGACCGACTTGCACCAGCTCTTGAGGCCGCTCGACAGCTACCCGGACGATTGCCCCCGCCGCGCCAGCGCGGCGACGTCAATCTGGTGGGCCTGCTCAGCGTCGCCGACGACCTCGCCACCAGCCTGTCGGCGCTGAAAACCCGGGTGCAGCCCTACGACCCGAAAACCGCGCTCGTCAGCCCCCAGAAGGCGCGCGAGAAGACGGCACCACCGGCTGCGTCGCCCACATCGTCGAAGCCACCCGCCGGACCGTGGCCGACCCGGCCGGCCGCAAGGTGCTGCTCGCCTTCAGCCGTGACGACGAAGGAGAGGAGACGCCACCAGCCGCGCAGAGGCGCTGTCAGTAGTCATAGAGTGCGATGCGTACGTTCTTGACGCCACTGTTGGCGCCGAACCCTGAGACTTGCACCGACTCGCCTCGGACCAGGAGGGCACTCTGCGATCTCTCGAAGGAGCCGCCGACCTTGGCATCGCCGGTTACCTCGAGCGTGTGCCATCCGCTGCCCGAGCAGGTTCGCGTGATGCTGCCGGTCAGGCTGTAGCCGTACCAGCCGGCGGTGCCGTCGCTCCAGTAGGTGTAGTTGCCGGTGAACTTGGCGCAGGCGCTCGTGCGGGTGATGCTGCTGGCCGGGGCCGCCTGAGCGGTGGTGGCCAGGGGGGCTGTGAGTGCCAGGGCGGCGCCCCCGGCCACGGCCAGCGCGGCAATCTTGTTGCTCATGTGACTCCCCTTGTCTTCTCTTGAAAGGTGATGTGGGCCGAACGGTAAACGGGAACCGAGCCGTCCTATTGGCCACTTCTGTGATGGAACAACCGTGCATCGCCGGGCTTGGCGGAACCTTGTCGGTGGTGGTTTTGATTCCGGTTCCTGGGCAGCCACTGCGGTATTCGACGACCCGTCAAGGGCCGGCCTACCGCTGGTGCGCCCGGAGTGCTCGGCGGCCAATGTCCATGCCACGGCGTGGTGTAGACGCATGGCCTCCGATATCGGTCCACGTACTGCTGGGCAGAGACGACTTCCGTGTCCCGCGCCAACAACTCGGCGCTTAGGCCAGTACGTCGTGGCTGAGGACTGTTTGACTGCTCAGCTCTCAGAATGCCGGGCGCGATGGCGCGCCGCCTTGTCATTCCGCGCAGAGTTATTGCCGATTCGTGCACGCTGCGGGCGGCAGGTTCCTGTAGTCCCGTGGCGGTATCCCGTAGGTGGCCCGGAACAGGCGGCTGAAGTGGGTCGGGGGTGAAGCCCCAGCGTTCGGCGATGGCGTGGATCGGGTGGGCGTTCAGGTGGGGGCTGGCCAGGTCGAGTCGGCAGCGTTCCAGCCGGCGGTGGCGTATCCAGGCCGCCGGCGACGTGTCGTCCTCGGCGAGCAGCTGCTGGAGGTGGCGCAGGGAGATGTGGTGGGCGTCCGCGATCGCCTGGGGAGTCATGTCCGGATCGGCGAGATGGTGCTCGACGAACGCGTGGAACTGGGCCCGCAGGGCACTCCTGCGGGCCTCCGGCGTTAGAGCCTCCTCAGCCTCCAGGCAGCGGGCGAGTGCGGACGCCAGGAGATCCAGGGTGACCGACGCGAGGGTGGGGACGTCGGCCGGGTGAACTCGTCAGCGCGCGCGTTGAGGTCGGCCAGTCAGCGGGTGAACACCCCACCCATGCCACGGCGCCCGCTGATCGGGACAGCGAGCAGGCGCTGGACCACCTTCGCCGGTAGCGGCAACAGCCCGCGCGGACACTGCACGGTCACATGCGACCACCTGCCCGTTCGAGCCAGTCGACCTGAACCTGACCGATCCGACCAAGGGCTACCTGAACCTCGTCCTCTACACCGAGGCGCGCCTCGGTGTCGCCTCGGGATCGCTGAACGCCGAGGTGTCCATCGAGGCGCCCCAGAGCCGTACACCCCACTTTCAGGAGTGGCTGAGCAGGCTGGTGCGCTGTGAGCCGAACGCGATGCATGCACGCTCGTTAGCAGGCGCAGATCCCGGCCCTGTTCCACCCGCGCGTCACGGAGGACAAGAACAGCCCGTCGGCCGTCGGCGGCTCGGGCTGTGTGTGCCGCCGGGCCTCTACGACCCCGAGTTCGGGCTGCCCGTCGTCGGCGAGCACTTCAAACACGTCGGCGAGGGAAGCACGGACCAGTGGACCTACCAGACGTACGCTCCGCTCGATCAGCGTCCTGACGACACCTTCAGCTCCTTCATCACCGGCCGCGGCCTGTTCTGGGCCCGGACGGAGAGCTGACCGACGCCACGCGCTGACGCCCACGGACCCGATACCCGTGAGCATCAGCGCCTCACCCTGCCCCTCTCCGTCACCTCCAAGACGTGCGCGTCGGCCGCGTCCCGGCAGGCGCTCCGGCGACTCCGTCACCCGTCCCGCGAGACGGGGCGCGCCGCCGGCCCGGCGTACCGGGCGGTGTGCCCGCGCCGCGCACGCTGTCGACCACGGTCGGCACCCAGACAATCGCGGAGCGTGAGCGTCGGGCTACGGGGCGCTCGCCATTTTCCGCTGCCGTTCCCCATCGGTGTGTGCCTTGCCCATCAGCGAGCCTTCTTCCTGCTCGTAGTGGGACAGGGCGAGGCCGAGGCAGAAGAACGTGGGCGCCCACTCACCCACGAAGATGCCCCACCGGTCGGCACGGTCGAGACCGGTACCGGGTTCGGCACGGAGGGAGGCGGCCCAGGTGAAGACCGACAGGCCAATGGAGGCGACGGCGGCGGTGTAGGCGTGCTCCGAACGCAGGCCGATGTCGTGCAGCTTCTTGATCACGGCGGTGCTCCTTCGGGAGTGCCCCCCTTATGTCCACCCTCGTATGCCCACGCTTCGGCGAGTGACGCAGGACGGGGCCAGGACGCGGGCCGCTTCTTCGCCGGAGCCTTCTTGGCGGTCGTCGTCATCGCTAGGTCTGTGTTCGAGCCGCACACGATCACCGGACACGGACTCCTCTGCGCTCACGGTCCGGTGACGGCTGACACGGGGGTCTGTTCGCGCAGGCACCAGTCGAGCGCGGCCGGCCATGGCCCGTATCCGTCTGCGGGGGTGATGTGGCCGGCGGCGGGCAGGACGTCGCACTCCAGGTCGATCGCGGCGCTCCACGCGCGTGCGTCAGCGGGCGCGTATGGATCGGTCGCCGAGACGACCACATGCGGCGGCTTGGCCGAAGCGGCGGCGAGGAGCTCACGGTCGATGCGCTCGAGCTTGAACTCTTCATTGCCGTTGGCCACGGTGAACGCTTGGTCACCGAGCGGGGACACCAGCAGCACCCGGGTGACGCGTAGGTCCTCAGGCAGGGTCTGGGCTGCGCGCAGCCACAGGGCGCAGCCGAGGGAGTGACACACCACGACGCGTTCCTGGTCGCCGAGTTGGGCCAGCTCGGCGTGCAGGAGATCGATCCATTCACTCATCGACGGCTGCTCCGGCGTGGGGAACTGCGGATAGAGCACCTGCTCGCCCCGCTGGCGCAGGGCCTCGGTCAACCACCACAGCCAGTGGTGCCGCGGGCGACGGTGCTGCACGCCGTGCACCATGAGGAAGCGCCGCGCCGGCGGAGGCGAGCTGGGTATCTCGGTCATCAGTCTCCTTCGCCCCGGCCCTGATCTTCAGCTTGTCGGTGAACTGGTACGGCCACTGTACGGACCCATGGGTGATCCTCTTCCCTTGGCATAGCTGCTGACCAGCCCAAAAGAGGAGAACTGCCCGCGAATACATGAGGATTGGCCGCGAGGCCACTAGCCTCGATCTTTCGTAAGGGTCCGTCGACGGAGTCGGCGGACCTTTTCGCTTTCCGGGACGGGTGGTGGGCTGACCGGTCGTCGGCCTCTGAGCCTGTTGCGCGAGCTCGGCAGTTGGCCTGACCTGATGATGTGGAGTCCTTCCTGAGACAGCGGGGCGACCGTTCCTCACGCGTCCAGGCGTCGATCGACGTCGTGCGGAGGAACGGCCGCCGGCCGAACCGTTCGGGAGCCGTCTCATGCGCAGCGGGATGTGCCGGGCCCCGGACCGGCACGGGAACTCCGTCAGCCCACTGTGGGGGCAGCCGCTGTCGGGCGGGCACAGACTGGTGCCCTCGACGGCGACCGTCCGCGGGCCCAGCCGGATGGCGCCGGGGTCTGTGGCGGCAGGGACAGGCGATCGGTCTGCTGCAGGGTGCCCTTGCCGGCGCGTGTCCACCGCTCGCGCCGACGAGCAATTCAGGCCGCTCGTGCTGAGTGATACCGGCCGCCCGGTGGGACTGCGTGGTGTGGCCACCTCCTGGTAGTCCTCCAGCCAGGCTCGGGGTGTCGTCGATCACCTCTTCCCCGCCCACCGGCCGTGGCGCGGGACCATGATCCGGTGTTCAGCGGGGCGCGGCGGGGGAGATGCCCATTC
Organism: Streptomyces yongxingensis; assembly: GCF_055597465.1. Lineage (NCBI taxonomy): Bacteria > Bacillati > Actinomycetota > Actinomycetes > Kitasatosporales > Streptomycetaceae > Streptomyces > Streptomyces yongxingensis. The sequence continues at coordinate 337,331 of NZ_CM145717.1, read as the reverse complement.
GGCCGTTGCGAGCGGTCAGGTTGCGCGCCGGGTGGTACGGCGGGGGATGAGGGTGGGGGCGAAGGTTCGGGTTTCGGCGGGTGCTCCGGTGATGAGGCCGATGAGTTGGTCGACGGCTGCCGTGGCGATGGCATCGAAAGGGACGCGGACCGTCGTCAGCGGTACGGGCAGACGGGCTGCCAAGGGAATGTCGTTGTAGCCCACCACCGAGAGGTCGTCGGGGACGCGCAGGCCCGCGCGCTGGACAGCCGAGAGGACACCGATGGCTGTGTTGTCGTTGACCGCGAAGACCGCTGTCGGTCTCGGTGCGAGGTCGAGCAGGTGGCGGCCCGAGTTCTCGCCGCTTTCCATGCTGAAACTGGAGGGCAGGATCAATCGTTCGTCGACAGGGATGCCGGCTTCCCGTAGTGCGTCCTCGTAGCCGGCGCGGCGGCCCAGTGCGCTCGAGGCATAGACAGGGCCCGCGACCAGGGCGATGTGCCGGTGACCGAGGTCGATGAGGTGGCGGGTGGCGAGATAGCCGCCCAGGCGGTCGTCGCCCACCGCGGCCGGGCTGCCGCCGTGGGCCCGCAGTGCCAGGACGTGCGCCACGCCCTTGTCCGCCAGTTCCTGGCAGAAGCCGCCGTCGGTACGGGCGGTGGTGAGGATCAGGCCGTCGACGCGGCGCTGGAGCAGGACGTCGCCGCTCTCGTGTTCGCGGGTAGGGTCATCGTGTGTGGTGGCGACGAGGGTGTGATAGCCGCGTTTGAGGCCGGCGGTGGCGATCTCCTCGTAGAGCATGGCCATCACGGTGTCGGTGAGCCGGGGTACCAGCACGCCGATGGTATTGGTCTGTTGACGGCGGAGGTTGGACGCCACCGGGTTGGGCGCGTAGCCGATGGTGTCGGCGACCTCACGGATCCGTGCGGCGGACGGGCTGCGGTAGAAGCGGTGCTCGCGGTTGAGGGCGCGTGACACCGTGGAGGGGCTGACGCCTGCGGTCCGTGCCACGTCGGCGATGGTCGGCGGTTTGCCCCCGTTGGCCGCAGGCGCGGAGTCCCCGGTCTCGGGCCTGTCCATCGTCCTGGTGTCCCCTCCGTCGGCTCCTCGACGCGACAAGCCTATCTACTGTGCAACCCGGAGAGGAAACGATTGCACGAAAGGGTGTGCGCGACTCTCGACGGGTGCTCGTGTGCCGCCCGTGGGCGGCACAGGGCGGTGTGGCGATCGCTCAGGGTGACAGTTCCTCCAGGACTCTGCCCTTGGTTTCGATGGCGAAGACCGTTGTGACCAGGCCGCCGATGAGTGCCACGGCGGCGAAGGCGGTGAACACATAGCGGATGCCGAGGTCCGCGACGATCCAGCCCACCATCAGCGGACCGATGGACGACCCCGCCCGCAGCCACGCACTGCCGAAGCCGGTGCCGATCGCACGTAGCCGGGTGGGGTACAGCTCGGCGGAGTAGAGGTACAGGGAGAAGGCGATGGTCTGCAAGATCGCGTAGGCGATGGGGGCGAAGACGACGACCTGGGTCGCGGTGGTGGCGCCCAGCGCCGTGAGGACGAGGAGCGGCACGGTGGTGACGAAGAAGGCGATGGCGTACCACCGCTTGCGGCCGACCTTGTCGATCAGCAGCGCGCAGATGACGGAGGCGATGACGCCCACGCCCGAGGTGATCCAGCCATAGGCGAGGCTGGTCTCCAGAGGGAGATGAAATGCCTGCTTGTAGAGGGTGGGCAGCCAGGTCACCAGGCCGTTGTTGATCATGTAGACACACACCCACAGGACCCAGATCATGAGGGTCCGCTTGAGGTAGATGCCTTTGAAGAGCTCGCGCCAGTCCGACCGGGCCGCGGACAACGTGTCCACCGGGCGGACGACCGGCTCGGGGAGCGGCAGGCCCTGTTTGGTGGCGTCGGCCTCCAGTTTCCGTACGACGGTCTCGGCTTCCTCGTGGCGGCCCTTGGCAGCGAGCCAGCGGGGGGACTCGGGCATCAGCCAGCGCAGCGGGATGGCCAGGGCGGAGGGGATGAGACCGACGACGAACAGGGCCCGCCAGCCGAACACCGGGGCCAGGAAGTAGGCGGCGATCCCGGCGAACATCAGGCCGGCGGGGAAGATGACCTCGTACATGAGGAAGAAGCGGCCGCGCTTGCGGGCCCCGATGAACTCGTTGATATAGGCGCTGGCCACCGGTACCTCGCCTCCGGTGCCGACGCCCTGCACGAATCGGAAGATCATCATGGACGCGCCGCTCCAGGCGAAGAGGCACGCGATGTCCATCGAGACGAACAGCACGATGGTGATGAGCAGGGTGTGCAGGCGGCCGATCTTCTCCGCCAGTGCTCCGAAGACGAGTGCGCCGACGAGCTGGCCGAGGTATCCGGCCGAGAGGATGAAGCCGACCTGGGAGGAACTGAGGTTCCACTCATCCACCAGTTGCGGCATGGCGAACGCGATGGCAAGGACGGTATAGGCGTCGAAGAAGGTGGCGCTGCCGACGATGACTCGGATCAGGGTCAGGCGGCGTGTGACGGGAAGTCGTTCGAGGCGGGCTACCAGCGCGGCGTTCGCGGCCTTCGCTGCTCCTCCGTCGGCGACAAAGGTTGTCATGTCTGTCGTTCCTCGCCGGTGAGGGGATGCCGGCCGCGGGGAGCGGTGCGGGCCGGCGGATGGGGACACAGGATCGGCAGCTCCTGCTGCCGATCCTGCCAGGCCCGACGGAGAGGCTCCGGCCGGGCGGGGACCATGGGCCCCTGCGACCGAGCGATGGGGAGCGGACTCGGCCAGGCAGGGGGGGCGGAGCGCCGGTCAGATGAGCTGGGCCTGCTTCAGGGCGAACTCGATTTCGGCGGCGGCCCGCTCGCCGAGCGGCTGGAGCGGCTGGCGCACGGTGGCGTCCCTCAGGACCCCGCGGGCCTTGAGGCCGATCTTGAGCGCGACGGTGCCCTCCATGTGGGATCCGCGGTGGTAGACGGCCTTGGTCACCGGCAGCAGCCGGTCGTGGATCTCCCGGGCCTTGGCATAGTCCTTGGCCTTGCCCGCGGCGATGAGCTCGACCAGCGGCTCGGGGGCGAGGCCACCGTAGCCGACCAGGGCGCCGTCGACGTCGAACATGGTGTGCAGCAGGTATTCGTCGTGGCAGGTGAGGATCTGCAGATCGGGGAACTGCTCACGCAGGACCGGGATCTCCGTGTCCCAGCGGCGCATATTGCGCACGCCGTTCTTGGTGGCGACGGTGCCGGGCTGGGCGGCGATCTCCAGTTGGGTCTCCAGGTCGTAACTGGCCTTGGTGGCGTCCGGGTACTGGAAGAGGATGTTCTGCAGGCCGGACTCCTCGTGGATGGCTCGGTAGCGCTCCTGTGGCGCACCCTTCTGGAACCCGAAACGCAGCCAGCCGTGCGAGGGGTATACCAGCGCGCCGACCGCCCCGGCGTCCGCCGCCCGCTTCGCCTCCAGAGCCGCGGTCTTCGTGCCCTCGGTGGTAATCCCCGCGATGATCGGCACCCGACCCTCGACCGCGTCGACGAGCGTGCGGATGAGCGTGACCTGCTCCTCCGGCGTCAGGTACGTCCCCTCGCCGGCATGCCCCAGACACACCAGCCCCTTCACGCCCCGCACGGAGACCAGCCAGCGCGCGAGATCGGCGTTGGCCGCGTGGTCCACCTCGCCGTCGGCTGTGAACGCGGTGACGGGGGCGGGGACGAGGCCCCGCAGATCCATGGGACTCATGACACACTCCTTGTGCAATCGATGACGGAATCGATTGCACAACTGTCGTCGGTCGTACGTCAAGGGGTAGGACACCGCAACATGGCGCCCGCGGTTGTAGGCGCACGCCGACGGGGGCACCGGCGGCCTCGGCGGCGAGGAACGAGTCGAGTAACGCCGTGGGGCCCCAGCGGTGGGCATACTCGCGCGTCCGGGGGACGAATGCCGCCCCGGCCTCGGCCAGCTTGCGCGGATCCACGTCGGACAAGGCGGCCACCGTCGGGCGCGGTCCGATCCCGCCGACGAGAGTCTCGGCGATGTCCACACCATGACCGGGCGTCGCGCGGCCGGACCCGGATCCGGTGTCCATACGTTGACGGTCAGCCAGTCGGCTCCGGCCGGAGCCACCTCGGGGCCGAACGGCTCCTGCGGAGGGGGCGTCCGGGCGGCGCCCCGGCCGACCACCTGGTGGCGGGGAAGAGGCTGCGGCGGGCGACTGGGGAGGTGAGACGTGGCATCAGGCGTCGAACCGCACCCCGCCGAGCCACGCGACCTTTTCGGGGTCGTGGTGGTCGAAGATGTGGCTGCGGCCGGTGTCCAGGCCGGCGATGCGTGTCATCTCGTCGTCGGTGAGCTGGAATTCGAAGACGCCGATGTTCTCTGCCATGTGTTCGGGCCGTACCGACTTCGGGATGACGACGATGCCGAGCTGGACGAGCCAGCGCAGGGCGATCTGGGCGACGGACTTGTCGTATGCGCGGGCGATGTCGCTGAGCACGGGGTTGTCGAAGAAGCCCCGGCCGCCTTCTCCTCGACGATGCGCAGCACACCGGGCCGCACGGTCGCCTTCTTCGGCCGGCGCCGTCCACGGGCAGAGCCGGTGCCTGCCACCCGTGCCAGTGCGTACAGGTGGTCCCGCTCGGTGTCGTCCAGGCGCAGAGCCTGGGCGAGGGCGTCCAGGACGCTGTCGGAGGCCCCGGCGAGGTTGCCGCGCTCCAGGCGTGTGTAGTACTCGACGCTCATCCCGGCCAGCATCGCGACCTCGCCCCGCCGCAGCCCGGGCACCCGCCGCTGCCCGTACACCGGCAGGCCCGCCTGCTGGGGTGTGATCTTGGCGCGGCGGGACTTGAGGAATGCGCTGACTTCGGCCTGATCGTCCATGGTTCCCAGCGTAGGAAGACCAAGCGGCCGGTGGGGGTCCCTGTCGGTACCCCTCGCAGGCGAGCCGCGAAACGTGGCCGTGCCGTCTCGGCAGACCACGGCGGGCGGGAGGTGACTGGCTGAGCAGATCGAACACCTAACGGTGACGGGGGCGAGTACGGCGTACGTCGTCGCTGATGGTCTGCGGCTGCTTCTGCGTTTCGGCCCAGGTCGCCAGCAGGGTGAGACCGTCAGCGCTGGCCGTGCCGGGGTCTGCGGTGTAGGTGGTGATGGTGACGTGCGGGTCGCCGGGCAGCGCGAAGTCGTCGTACGCGAGGTCCATCGTTCCGACGGCCGGGTGGTGGACGGTCTTGCGTCCGCGTGAGTGGCGGCGCACGTTGTGTCTGGCCCAGCGGGTGCTGAAATCGGTGCTGCGGGCGGAGAGCTCGCCGATGAGGCCGGTCACCTGCTTGTCCAGCGGGTCACGCCCGGCGGTCGCGCGGAGTACCGCGACCAGCAGATTCTTCGCCTCGTCGATGTCGGCGTAGAAATCCTCGGCACGCGGGTCGAGGAACACGTACCTGGCGAAGTTCGGTGGCTGCTGGCCCATGGTGAAGAGGTCGGCGTACAGAGCGTGGCCCAGGTCATTGGCCGCGAGGAGGTCGAGACGGCCGTTCTGGACGACGGCGGGCACACTCATGGAGTCGAGGACCTGCTGCACCGACGCGGTGATCGGTGAGGTGCGCTTGGGGCGCTTGCGGCGTGAGCCGGGCGCTACGTTGCGGGCCAGGTCGTACAGGTGGGCACGCTCGTCGTCGTCGAGTTGCAGCGCTCGGGCGATCGCGTCGAGGACGCTCTCGGACGCGCCACCGAGCTGGCCGCGCTCCATGCGGGTGTAGTACTCGACGCTGAGGCCGGCGAGCATCGCGACTTCCTCGCGCCGCAGTCCTTGGACGCGGCGGTTGCCTCCGACATGGGGCAGCCCGGCCTGCTCGGGTGTGATCCGCGCCCTGCGGCTCATGAGGAAGCCCCGGATCTCCTGCTGAAACTCCATGCCTTCAAGGCTAGGACGCCTGTTTCCGTTGTGGGGGTCCCTGAGAGTGCCTGGCAGGCATCCGCGAGGCGAGGCACGGTGACTGGGCAACCCAGAAGATCTGTGCGAAAAGGAATGTCTGCCAAGTGCGTGGAGCTGTCATGTATGCCCCGGGCGATGTCCGGGTGGAAGAGCGCGAGAACCCCGCGATCGTCGCGCCGACGGATGCGATCATCCGCGTGTCGGCGACGTGCGTCTGCGGGTCGGATCTGTGGGACTACCGCGGCATCAACGAAGTGACACAGCCGACCCCGACGGGTCACGAGTACGTCGGCGTGGTCACCGAGATCGGCGACGAAGTGAAGAGCGTCGCGGTCGGTGACTTCGTCGTCGGATCGTTCTTCGCGTCGGACAACACCTGTGAGATCTGCCAGGCCGGCTACCAGTCACGGTGCGCGCATGCCGAGTTCGTCGGCGCCGGCGGGGCGCAGTCGGAGTACCTGCGGGTGCCGCTGGCCGACGGCACCCTCGTTGCCACCCCCGGCATACCGGACGACGACCTGATCCCCTCGCTGCTGGCCGCCTCCGATGTGCTGGGAACGGGCTGGTTCGGCGCCGTGGCCGCTGAGGCCGGGCCGGGCAAGACCGTGGCCGTGGTCGGTGACGGAGCCGTGGGTCTGCTCGCTGTCCTGGCCGCGAAGCAGCTGGGTGCCGAGCGAATCATCGCCATGTCGCGGCACGCGTCGCGGCAGAACCTCGCCCGCGAGTTCGGCGCGACCGACATCGTCGCGGAGCGCGGCGACGAGGGCGTGGCTAGGATCAAGGAGCTCACCGGCGGGTACGGCGCCCACAGCGTGATCGAGGCCGTCGGCACCCAGGAATCGATGATGCAGGCCATCCGCTCCACCCGCGCCGGTGGACACGTGGGATACGTGGGCGTGGCCCACGGGGTTGAGCTGCCGGGCGAGGAACTGTTCTTCGCCGAAGTGCATCTGCACGGCGGCCCCGCTCCCGTGCGCCGGTTCCTGCCCGAGCTGATCCAGCTCATCTGGGACCGCACGATCGACCCGGGCAAGGTCTTCGACCTCACCCTCCCGCTCGATCAGGCCGCAGAGGGGTTCAAGGCGATGGACGAGCGCCGTGCCATCAAGACTCTGCTGAAGCCCTGACCCCTCATTCACCGGTTCCAGCCGTCCTCGCCCGGGACCTCCAAGCGCCTGGGCAGGTTGCGGAACCCCCTCTTTGATTCGACAGGAGAACATCATGAACCCCACCTACGACTTCTCCGGGCAGGTGGCCCTGGTCACCGGCGCCGCCTCGGGCATGGGCCTGGCCGCCGCCCGCGCCTTCGCCGACTCCGGCGCCGCCGTGGTCCTGGCCGACCGCGACCCCGATGCCGTCCGCAAAGCGGCCGAAGAGATCACCGGCAGCGGCGGACGGGCGATCGGTGTCGTCTGCGACGTCACCGACGAACAGCAAGTGGAAGCGGCGGTGCGGCACGCGGTGACGGAGTACGGCCGCCTGGACATGGCGTTCAACAACGCCGGCATCCAGGTGCCGCCGACCGACGCGGCCGACGAGACGGCCGACTCCTTCGACCGGGTCAACGCCGTCAACCTGCGCGGCGTCTGGGCGGCGATGAAGCACGAACTCCGACAGATGCGAGAGCAGGGCGGCGGCGCCATCGTCAACTGCTCGTCCCTGGGCGGGCTCGTCGGACTGCCCGAGCGAGCGGCCTACCACGCCTCCAAGCACGGCGTCATCGGCCTGACCGGCAGTGCGGCGGTCGAGTACGCGCCCCGGGGCGTGCGCATCAACGCTGTATGTCCCGGCGTCATCGACACCCCGATGGTCGCCGACATGGTCGAGAACCAGGCCGAGGCCATGGCAGGGATCATCAAGGAACAGCCCATCGGCCGACTGGGGCGAGCGGACGAGGTCGCGGCAGCCGTCCTGTGGCTGTGCAGCCCCGGTGCCAGCTTCGTCGTCGGAACAGCTCTCCCCGTCGATGGCGGCTTCACCGTCCACTGATGCGAGTCTGCCGTCATAGCGTAGAGACGTGGCCGCAGCGGAAGTTGGGGCTCGTGTCGAAGCGGAGGCAGCGGGATGTGCGTGGGGGCTGTCCGCCGTCGGACAGGCACTTCCTGTTCGCCGACTGCGGATGCCCCGTGAAGTGCCCCTTGGAAGCAACCGCCATCCCGAGCGTGTCCGGTGGCCCTCTGACGGGGTCCGGAGGCTCGGACACAGCTCCGTGGCAGCTCGCAGACGGCACCAGGCCCCATCGGTCGAGCACCATCCGCCGCCGCGCCCAAGGCATCGACCGGCGCGGCATCGGGTCAAGCGGGAAGCACGGATCGCGCCACATGCGGGAGCAGGGCAACGGCGCGATCGTCGGCGGCTACACCGCCCAGTAAGCACCACCTGGGCCGGTCCGTCACCTCAACCGTCTACACACCGGGTGTCGCCAAGAACCCGCTTCACGCTCATACGGCCCCTGAAGTCCGTATCAGCCTCCTGGCCTCCAAAGGCATCCGGCCATGCCCTCTCCCGCACGGGCGCCACCGCTGTGCTGTTGACCCTCTCCACGACACGAAGGTCTCCCCACATGCCCACCGATCCCGTCCCGCACGAATCCGCTGCCATACCCGCCGAGCCGGAGTCGCGTACAGCGCCGACCCGGCGCACCTTCATCGCCACCGACCTCCTGTCGCAGCCCGAAGCGGCAGCTGCCGCTTCGGCGCCCTCCAGCCGCCTCAACGTAACCGTCACCACCTTGTCCACCCTCAGCCGCCCCTGGCGCCGCGGCGGTCGAGGCGGCCGATGGCCTGGGCTGTGGCACTCTGACCGTCAGCCAGCTCGACCCCACGCCGGAGGCCCGGGGCGTCCGGGTCCGGGGTGTCGGGGCTGGAGGCGTCCACGGCTACGCGGCGGGGGTGGCGGCGTGGGTGTGCTTGAGCCGCATCCGCGCGGTGACGAGGTCCGGGCCCTCGAAGTTTGCCCAGAAGGCGTGGGTGACGACGGTGATGGTCGGCTCCTGCTGCCGGTGCCGCAGCCGATGTACCTCCTTCTGGTCCTCCTCGGACCAGCCATCGGTCGCGGGGCGCTGCCGCGGGCGCCAGATGTCGGGGTCACTGAATCCCGGGTGCGGCTCAACGGACCACGGAAGGCCCTCGAGGAGCGCGGTGAGGGCGGCGGCGACCTGGTGGAGTTCGTCCTGCGCGGCGAGCAGGTCCGGGGGGAGGTCGTAGGCTCTGGCCATAGCCGGAACCATACGCCCGTTCGATTCTTGTGGGCGGTGAACCGGCGCCCGGAGTGGCAGTCATTGGGCCTGAGCGCTCGGCCTGGCCCGTGAGTGCTTCAGGTGGCCCGGCTGAGTGTGAGAGGTGGCCTGGCCCTCCGCAGGTTGGTCACGCGTCGGGGCGCCCCGGGTTGAGGTCGCTGACGGCGATGTTCACCGCGTCGGCGGTGGCGCTGAGGTGGGGGTGTAGTGGCCGCCGCCGTGGCGCAGGGCGTTGGCCGCGAGTTCGGAGACCACCAGGGCCAGGGTTTCCGCGGTCTCGGGGGCCGGGGCCGGGCCGGGGCTGTCGGTGAATGCACGGGCGACGTCGCGGGCGCGAGGGATGCCGGCGGGGCTGTCGTCTTCAACGACGACAGGGGGCCTGGGGGCTGTCGTGCTGGTTGTCGTCGTGTCATTCACGCGCTCACACCCCGCCTGGGTCGGTTGTGCCGCCGGGCTGAGCTTGTGCCCGCTGGGCCATTCTGCAACCCCGGATGGCACTCTTCCGGGTGCGTACGAGGTAGAAGTCCCATCGCTGGCTGTTGAGAAAATCTGTCATGGCGAGAGTAGACATGGATGTGTGCAGGGGTTAGTGTTTTCTCGTACCCAAGAAGTCGAAGAGGGCACGGCAGAGATGAACTGCCGTGCGAGCAGGTCGAGCAGGACGCGGAACGGCAGTGGAGTGGCGGGGCCGGACAAGGGGGTTCCTTCACTGGCTGCCGGGCCGAGCGGCCCCAGGGGCCGCATGCAGTGCCCGTGATATCCAGCAGTACAACCGTGTAACCGAATGAGGTAAGGAGCAGACGCCATCAGGATCGCCCGGGCGAGGCAGAACACCGCTCGGGTACCGCAGACCCCGGATTGGAAGGTGGTCCCCGGTCACGCAGCCGCGATCCCCGCGCCTCCGCCCTCCCAGGCGGACCAGCGGAACAAGAAGGCCGGCGCGGTCAGCTGGCAGATGGTGTTGAAAGCTCGGGGCCCGGGTGCCAGTACGGCACTCGGGCCCCTCGACGCGTCCCTATGGAAGAAGAGGTCTATGCCCCCTCGCAGTACCCGCCCCGTCGACAAGCTCGACGACGACGACTACCCCGCCTACACCATGGGCCGGGCCGCCGACATGCTCGGCACCACCCCCGCCTTCCTCCGCGCCCTGGGCGAGCACCGCCTGATCACCCCACTGCGCTCCGAAGGCGGCCACCGCCGCTACTCCCGCTACCAGCTGCGCATCGCCGCCCGCGCCCGCGAACTCGTCGACGCCGGCACCCCTGTCGAAGCCGCCTGCCGCATCATCATCCTCGAAGACCAACTCGAAGAAGCCCAGCGCATCAACGAAGAACTGCGCACCCGCGGCGCCACCTCGTAACGGCGTCTCGAGACCGGCCTGCCCAAGCTGATCACCGCTGCGCGCACGACCTGACCCGCGACGGCGGACGTTGCCCCCCGGCCGGGCCTACAGCGTGAACCAGGCCCATCCGCCGCACCGTGGTTCATGAGCCTTGCATCACTTGGCCAACTCTTCACACCCCAACGCATGGCCGACCGGCGGGCCGGGCCAACTATCACGCTCAGTCGGGCAACCTGAAGCACTCACGGCCAGGTCGAGCGCTCAGTCACGTAATTGTGGCTGAGTGCTTCGCCTGGCGACCGGCCGAAATGGCGGATTGAGCGCCCGCAGCCTGGAATTGATCACATGATATCCGTACTTGTAACGCTATGAGTTCGACCTCAAACAGCTCATGGCGTCAGCGGCATGCCGCTGACGTTTTCTCATGGACACGTCCAGGGGTGTGCGACGATCACGAGGTGGCCACACCTACCCCTCCACCGTCCGATGCGCCGCGCTCGCCCATGCGTCCCGCGTCGGCCATGTCCGTGCTGGCCGCGCTGCTGGACCGCTCAGTGGAACAGATGGTGGAGGCCGCGACAGACGTCCGCCTGTTCGACCGGGAAGCTATTCGCGCGGCATCGGATGTGTGGGACAACAACCTGTTTCCACTGTTCTGGGCCGTAAGCACATCCAGCGCCGGTGAACGCGAGCGACGGGCGATGACCGTACTGGAGTGGATGGCCGGTCTCGGCGAGCGGCGGCGCACGTGGATGACCGAGCAGGCCGCGATCGCCGGGTACGCGATCGAGTCGCTCTTGCCACCGACCAAGCCGCACACCCCAGGCCGCGACTACCGCGGACACGTCATGACACCGCAATACCGGCTTACGCGCCAGAACGTGGATGCGCTGGTCGCCGACTACGATCTGGCGACGGCGTCCGTCCGCCACCTCCAGGTAGAGCGTGCCGGTACTCGCCTGACCGCTTTTCTCCAGTTTGTCGCTGATCGCACGTTCGCCGTCGATGAGCCCGCGCCGCCTGCCCTGCTGAACGTGTGGCTGGATGGCGTCACAGACATCTCCTTCGACCTTTCCGACACGCTGGGAGTGATCCTGGAAGCAGGAGTGCCGGAGATCGGGATTTTCCTGGGTCCGGGCGGTCGGCTCCGCGCCGCCGGTGGCGAGTATCGCCTGGACGACCGCTCATGGCACCTGTCGGCCGCCGGTCGACGCGCGGACGCGGTCACTCCTCCCCGCACCAGCCGGTCGGGCCGTCCGCGTCGGCCGCCAGGCGGAGACCTGGGCTCCGACGCGCACGCTGCCGCCGTACTTCTACGCCACGCCATGTGGGAACTCCGCTCGGTGCGTTACGCCGCCCGCGCCGATCACGTTCCTGTGCTCAAGCTGTGCCGAGCCTTCTCAGGAGCGGGTGAAGCGATCCTGGCCGCCGGGGCGCAGCGCGGCGCCCGCCGCCGTGAGGCGGCCTTCCGCGACGTGGTCCGAGCCTGGGCCGGCCGAGGCGGCCCGGACCTCACCCGCTGGTTCGCCGCTGTTCTCAGGGAACACTCAGGCCGCCCGGAGATCATCGAGACACCCCGGACTCCCGAACGAAGACCTCCCTCCCTCGCCGGCGGCTCGCCCGTGTTCGGTATGCCCCCGCAGGCAGGTCTCGTCATGGCCGCCTGGACGGCAGCGCACACCGACTACCAGACAGAGCGTCCGGCCGCCGCGCAGCTCCAGCTCGCCCTGCCGCCCCGCATCGACGAGAACTCTTCAGGGCCCTGGCGACTGCGTACCCTCGGCTGTGCCGATCCCGATACCTTCCACCTTCGCACCGATGCCTTCCAGGGCCCCGGCTCGCTCGTCCAGGTGGGGGCGCCCACTGGTGCCTGCAGCCTTGACCTGTGCCAGGGGGCCTTGCTCGTCGCGGCCGGAGCCGGCTGGAGTGCGTCCGTGAGCTGACCCTCGCGTGGTGCCGCCATCTGCTCAGCCGGTTTCATGGCGGGCCAGGAGCTGGCGGACGTCGAGGTTCTCGCCCTGCGCGACTTCCAGGGCGTTGCGGAGCTTCGTCACCGCTCCGGCGGATCCGCACCCACATCCTCAGGCTTGACCTGCTGACGCAGCCACGAGCGCGTCGCCACTGTGCGTAGCCACGCCTTCGGGTAGGCGATCGACAGGCCGGGAGCACATATCTGAGTGAAGGCGGCCTGAGCGGCATCCTGCGCCTCCGCCTACGAGGCACCCTGCAGCAGCAGGAAGCGCACCAGGGCCGGGAACTGGTCCTGGTGGAGCCCTTCCGCGAGTTCCCGACCGGGCAGAGAAACCGCAACCGTCTCCAGCGGTTCAGCAGACGACGCGACAGCCCACACCTGGTGCCCCTGTGCGGACTCCTGTATCGCCCCTCGGGAGGCAGCCGAACGGACGCGCTCGGTCAGCCCCGCCTCGGCGATACGCGCCAACTCCACCTGCTGCTCCAGCCATCGGTGAGCGAGCTTCACCACACCGCTGACCAAGCTGGCGAGAACGGTCATGACCGCTCCCACCAACGCCGGATCCACACGGAAAGTGTGACTCGCGCAGGTCGGAGCGGGCGGGGCCCGTCACAGCCATGGTCGGGTGCATCCGCCAGGTTCTGGCCACGCTGGTATGAACAACGAGGAAAAAGCTCCGCGGCTGCCCCTCGACGGGCGACGACGCTCACGAGGGCCGTGAGAGGCATCGCCACCATGCCGACGTTGAGGGTGCCGATGAGCCCGAGCTGGCAGACAGCGCCGGCGGCGACGAGTGGGCCGATGAAGCGGTGGCGAGGCTGCGTTCCCTCGTCGCCTAATCAGGTGTGCTGACGCCGGCTTCGGGGACGACGGCACGTGCGGCGGGACTGCCGTAGACCACATACGCCAGCCAGGTCGGGTCCCCTCCCTGGTCGCGGATGGCCTGCCGTGCTTGCAAGGATGCCTGCCCCAGTGTCCGACCCCGCGTCACCAGTCGGTTGTAGAAGGTGTCAGCGAACGTGAGCGCCGAATCCGAGCGCACCGGCCACAGCGTGCCGATGAACGCCCCGGCTCCGGCATGCAAGAACTGAGGTGCCCACCCCAAGCTCGTCGCGAACCAATCGATCTCGCCGGCGCTGCGGCACGCGTTGAAAAAGATCAGCGGGTGCGTGGTCCGCAAGGCACCGGACTGGGCTGCGTAAGCGAGATCAAGCGGGTCGAAGGGGCCATCGGCCATGGTGACGCGGGAGCCGGAACTGGTGAAGGTGTTGTGGCAGGCGAAGTGCAGCAACCCGGCCGCCCCCTGATCGATGAGGTCGCTCACCACGCTGCGTTGAGTCAACGTGCCGAAGTCGGCGACGGCCTTCCCCAATCTGTCGCGCAGGGCAGCCACTTCACGTTCCGCCTCCGGCGGTGAGCCCGGGGGGACGACGAACGCGGCCCGGTGCAGCGGCAGTTCACGTACTCGCTCCTGACCGAAGACCCGCCGCACCACGGGCAGCCATTCGGCGAGGAAGCCATCCCCTTCCTGATCGCGGTCGCGCGGATACAGCAATTCCCACGGCACCGCATCGTGCTCACCGAGCACGGTCAGTGAGGTGATCCGGTCGGCCTCCTCCCAGAACTGGCGTCGTACGGCGTCCGGTACGGCGCTCGCCCACAGCTGCACGCCGAGGTTGCGCAGTCGCCGATGCGCATGGGCCTGGTCTGTAGCCCCGCCGGGTCCGGCCGCCGCAGCAGTGCGACGCAGCTCGTCGTAGATCAGCTCACGGGCACCATGGGCATTCCCGGCCACGAGGCGGAAGGACTCGGGCGCGTAGGTGGTCTCGCTGAGCAGCTGGAAGCTGTGGGCCCCATCGGATCCCTTGAGGACCTGCAGGGTCACCTCACCCGGGTCGAAGGCCAGTGTGGTCAGCGGTGCGCTACGGGTCGGGCCGTCGCGGGCGGGCGTGTCGGCCTGTACGGAGATCTGGGCTCGCAATTCGCCCAGGAAGGTACCGCCACGAAAGGCCCGCACGGTCACGGTGTGCAGCCCCGGCGCCGTGGTCCGCAGACCGAAGCGCACCACATCCGAGTCTCGGCCTGGCATCACGGTCACCTCCTGCTGCAGATCCCCCAGCGCCAACAGCCCCGGCGCGTGCACGGCGATGACCAGCCGTGCCCCCTCAGCTGGAACATGGAACTCGCGCAATGCCGCACCGGCACCCCCAGCGCCCCGGGTCACCTGGACCTGCAAGGGCACCTCCCGGCCCGGTGGTGCCTGCTCGGCGAGTTCAGCCGTCAACCTGTGCGGTTCACCAGGTTCGGTCTCCGGCATGACACCTTGGCCGTCAGGAAGAACGGGACCGTAGCTGCCCAGGGAGCCGCTGGGCCAAGTGCCGCTGCCGGCCCCGCCGGAGGAAACGGCGGGCGGTTCCGCCCTGTGCGTGTCGGGAGGGACCTCTGATGAATGCGCCCACTCATACCGGTCATCCCTCGTGGTACCGGCTACCGCCGCGTCGCGGACATGGCGTTCCATGCTGTACCGCACAAGCTCCGCTCGCTGGTGCAGCTGGAGCCTGCCGATCGCGTTCTGGACGTGGTTCCGCACCGTACGATGCGCGATGACCAGACGCTCGCCGATCTGCTCGTACGTCAGCCCTTTAGCGAGCAGGCGTAGTATCTCGGTCTCGCGATCAGTCAGGCGCGGAGCCGTCGGCTCCAAGGCAACCGAGACGGTGGGCTCGGAAGCGAGACGGCGGTACTCGCCAAGGACGAGGCCGGCAAGGCCGGGCGTGACGACCGGGTCCCCGACGGCCGTGCGGCGCACGGCGCCGACCAGCTTCGCTCGCGATGCCGACTTCGCAAGGCACCCGATGGCACCAGCCATCACCGCCTCCAGCACGTCCGCGTGCTCCCCGCCGGCCGACAGAACGAGGATCCGCAGTCTGGGATGGGCCCCGACCAGCTCCCGGCAGACGTGGACGCCCGACTTGGCGGGCAGGTTCAGGTCGAGTACGACGACGTCAGGGGTGACGTCCTGAGCACGGCGCACCGCCTGTTCGCCGTCGCTCGCTGTGGCGACCACGTCAAAACCGGACTCGACCAGATCACGGGTGATGGCATCACGCCACATGGGATGGTCGTCAACGACCATCACCTTTACGCTGCGTGCCACGGCTTCGGCCCCTTTCCTGTTGGTGAGGTGTTTCCGGCCGGCCGCTGACCGTCACCGCGGAATCGGCGTCGGCCGATGACGGTCATCTTCGGGCTGTTCCTATTGATCGGCCATCGCTGTGCTGATCTCCGATGCCACCGACGGCAGGTCCCAGTAGGAGGAGTGCGTCCACACGCCAGTGCTTGCCGGGTGCGGCACACAGATATCCACGGGAGCGCTGCCGTCGTGGAGCTGGAACACCCCGGCGGCGACGAAGGCCAGCATGTCGAGTGGTTCCCAAAGGTTCGTCCAGCGGGCCAGCGAAGGAGGCAGGACGACCGGCCGATTGCCCGAGTAGGGCAGGATCTGACCGCCTCGGGGGTCGCATGCGTGGAGGAACGCCGCCTGGGAGCCGAAGGTCACCAGTGAGGACGTCCACAAGGGGGTGGCTGCGGTGGCCATGTCGACCGCGATGACTCCGCCAAGGCTGTGGGCGGCCACTCGCACCGGACGGTCGGATGTGCGCCCGAGGGCGGGGTCCACGCTGTCGATGGACTGTCGCACCCGGGCGTGGATCGCCTCCCGGTGGCGCTGGTAGACCAGAACGTCCCCAAGAAACCGTGTGGTGCCGGGCCCGAACTTGGTGCGCAGCGCGTTGTTCAGGCGTCCTGCGGCCGCCTGGATCGCGGCCCCGGCGACCCGGTCCAGGTCGCGCAGCCGATTGCGCACCATCCTCCGCAGCCGCCCCTCGCCTTCGCCGCCCGCGCGCAGTCCATCGTACGAACCGGCTCCGTCAGCCCAGAGGCCGGCGGCCTCGATGAGGGCCTCGGCCAGGGACCGGCCTGTTTCGAAGAGCAGGATGGGGTCGTCAGTACGCCGTAGCCACTCGGTCGTGCGCCATTCCTCGGCCAGGTATTCCAGGATCTCGTCCGCGTCGCCGTGGTGTGGACCATCCCGCAGGCCCGAACCGGCCTGCTGCTCCGCGCTCGCGAGTCGCTCACGCACGGCGGTTTCCACCCGTGTCCACTGGTCGGGTGCCTGGGGGTCCGAGGCCGGCGCCGAGGCGAGCGCCGGCTCTGGTACGACGGCGCTCGGTTGTTCGTTCACATCCCGCAGTCCGCCGCTCTTCCGGGCGCCCGGCAGCGTCACAGGGCGGGTCGGGAGCGCCGCTGTGACGAAGCGGTCGTCGGCTCCGAGATCGCCCCAGTAGACCGGCACCATGTCGAGGCCGGAGGCGGTCTGCAAGTCGGCGACCGTTGCTGCGAAGCCCTCCTGGTCGCGGTTGGCCACCCCATGAATGACGAAGACGGGATCATCCATGCTCTGCCGCTCCTTGACGAGTTGACGCCGGTGCTGCCAGGAATGGTGAGGGGGCACGATCTCGCAGCCCTTCCGGCGTGTTCATCCAGCGCGCCACCCGTCCAGCCGACGTGTTGGGAACCGTGCGATGGTTTATGGCCCGGACAGCACGCCCGGAGGTATCCACAAGCACGCTGCCGAAGAGCCCCGGCACGAACACAACAAGGTCATCCCCCATGCCCGAACTATCCCACGAACTGACCGTGCTGGTCGGCTTCGACCAGGACCTCGCGGCCGAGGCCACCCGCACCGCCAACCGGATACGCGGCCTGCTCGCCCAGTTCCACCCCAGCCTGGAGCGCGTCCTGGGGCCGCGCCTGGACCACCCCGCAGCGACCTGGCTGCTGGAACGCCACGGGTCTCCGACTGCACTGCGAAAGGCCGGGCGACGCGGGCTGGTCGAGGTGATCCGGCCCAGGGCCCCGCGCATGGCCCAGCGGCTCATCGACGAGGTCTTCGACGCGCTCGACGAGCAGACCGTCGTCGTCCCCGGGACCGGCACGCTCGGCCCTCGATTCCGGGGGCGCGGTCAGGACCGCCGCCACCTTGCTGGTCACCGTCGGCGACGGCTCCGGCTTCCCCACCGCTGCCCATCTGGCCTCCTACGCCGGCCTCGCCCCTACGACCAAGTCCTCCGGAACGTCGATTACGACCGGTGGGCCATCACAGTCCGGGAGCCCGGCGACGACGGGTTCTTCCCTCGTGGCGGCCCGTCTTCTCCGTACCGGGTGGCGGAGGCGGAAGCGGTGCCACGAGTTGGTGGGAAGCCACGTATATGACGGCTTGAGTGCGGTCCCGCAGACCCAGCTTCGCCAGGATCCGGGAGACGTGTGTCTTGACCGTCTCGTCGCCGATACCCAGGGCGCGTGCGATCTCCGTGTTGCTGTGTGCCTGGGCCACGAGCATCAGGACCTCGTGCTCGCGGGCCGTCAGTCTTTCAAGCTCGGTGGAGGACGCGGGCGGCGCGATGCTGCCGGCGAAGCGGGAGATGAGACGGCGCGTGACCGAGGGATCGATGAGGGCATCACCTCTGGCGGCGATGCGGATGGCCGCTATCGTCTCCTCGGGAGGGACGCTCTTCAGGAGGAATCCGCTGACTCCCATGTGGAGGGCGCTGTAGACGTAGCCGTCATCGTCGTAGGTGGTGAGCACGATGACTTTCGTGGTGTTGCCCGGCCTGCCGAGGATGCGTTCCGCCGCGCGCAGTCCGTCCAGTCGCGGCATGCGGATGTCCAGGATGGCGACGTCGGGTGTCAACCTGATGGTCTCTTCGACCGCCGCCTGGCCGTCGGCCACTTCCGCGACACAGCACAGGTCGTCCTGGGTGCTCAGGACCGCTTTGAGTCCCGAGCGGAACATGGCGTGATCGTCGGCCAGGAGAATACGCAGACTCATGTGCCGTCCATGGAGAAGGTGGCGGATATCTTCCAGTCGGCTCCGCCGTGTACCGGTCCGTACGAGACGAAGCCGTTGAACATGCCGACCCGGCTGCTGATGCCCTCGAGGCCCCGGTGTGGGGAATCCTCCACGAGTCGCCCCGCGGCGGCGATCGGGTTGACCGCGGTGACCGTGATGCGCGAAGTGCCGTAGCGCAGGCTGATGTCCACGTGGCCGTCGCCGTGGCGCAGGGCGTTGGTCAGCATCTCCTGCACCACACGATAGACGGCGATGTCCAAGGACCCTTCCAGTTCCTGCCGGGCGCCCTGGACGCTGACGTTCGTCTCGAGGCCGGCGGCTGACACGGCCTCAATGAGTTGGTCGAGGTCGCGCAAACCCGGTTGCCGTGCGCCTTCAGCTGGGCTGTCGTGCAGGAAATCCAGCAGACGGCGCAGGTCCAGGAGGGCCGCTCGGCTGGAGGTCTCCACCGCCGTGAGCGCCGTCGACACCGGTGACGCCTCCTTGACGGAGAGTCCCAGACGGGCGGCTCCGGCATGCACACCGATGGCGCTCACATGATGGGCGATGACGTCGTGGAGGTCCCGGGCGATGGCACTGCGGTCCTCGGCGATGGCGTTCGCAAGATCTTGCCGTGCCATCTCCCGCTCCCGGACGGCCCGTTGTTCCAGTTCGGCGATATGAGCGCCGCGGGCGGTGGTGTAGCGGCCGACCAACCAGGCGAGGAGGGTCTCTTTCACCGCGCTCAGCAGGATGGAGCGCCATTCGGTGAGATCGGTTGCGCCGCCGAGTGTCCTGGCCCCGATGGATCCCGCGGCCAGGTAGAGGAGAGCCAGGACGGCCGGTCGGCCGTTCAGCCAGGCTCCGGCCCGATAGGCCGCGATGAGCAGTCCGGCGTCGTTCATGTCCGGCGGTGGGCTGCCGCTGGGCAGTACCAGGGCACCGGCCACGGCCAGTGCCGCCTGGGCGAGAGCGACAACTCCCGAAAGACGGGCTGAACTCGCGAGTGCCGCATCCACCAGGGCGATCCCTGTCAGCAGGCACCAGTAGGACACGGGGGGATACACATGCGAACCCTCGAAGGAGAAGCTGAGCGTATCCGCGAGCAGGCAGAAGCCCGCCACCATGAGGGACTGCCGGGTCAGGGACCCACTCGGGTCCCGATTCGAAACGGACAAGGCCCCTCTCTCAGGATGTCCGCATGCCCGCACCGCGGGCATGCCGGAAGGCGGAGTGTGCGGTCGGAATGCCACCTTGTACGGGGCCGGTCGAACCAGGCATGCACTTATGGTGCACGAGCGCCACAGAAAAGCCTTCCTGCGCCCGGGGGAGGCGCTGTCCCCCGCGCGGGGGACCTGACGTGCCTCGGGTGCGTGATGACACCGCGGGGCGGCGGTTTTTAGTGTCTGCCGCGTGAACGACAACGCACCCCCCGTATCCGTTCGCGGCAGATGCGCCGGTCGGAATGGCCTTGGCATGTCATGCGCGGCGCGAGTGTTCGCACGAGTGGCGGCCGCCGTGCTCTGTGTCCTGGGCCTGTCCGTCACCGTGGAATCCCCCGCATGGGCGGATTCCACGGCCGGCGGCGACCTGCAGGTTGCGCAGACGCTCGGCGACCGCGACCTGACCTTCATCCTGCGGCGCGTCACCGGGCTGCCGGGCCCGCTGCATGTGGATGTGCTCACCCATCAGGGCACTGCCGCGGGGACCCTGCGCCTGGGCACCGTTCCCACGGGTGCGTCGGCGGATCGGGCGGAAGGTGCCTCGGCGGGAACCACCACCAGCAGCGCCTCGGTCAAGCTCGACAGTACGCCGGGGTCCCACAGCGCCGCCCTGGACATCGATCGAGCCGGCCCCTGGGAGCTCGTCGTCGACGACGGATCCCGCACGGCGCGGATTCCCTTCATGGTGCCGGGCCAGGTCACGTCTCCGCCGGAACTCGCCGTGTTCGGCGGTTTCGTGACCGCCGGTGTGCTCATGCTGGTGACCCTGTTCGTCGCTGTACGGGCCCGGCGTGGAGTCTGGGTACTGCTACCGGCAGGAGGTGTCGTGGCCGCGCTCGCGGTAGCCGTGACCGCCGCGCTGCTGTCCACCTCCTTGCCTCTGCCGCCCGAGCCGGGCGGGCAGGTGGATGCCACGAACGACAACGTCAGCGATCCCTATTCGGTCGTCCGGCCGGTGACGAACGACTACTCCCGGCCGCCCGCCTCGCTCGAGATGGGTTCGTACCCGGCCAGGGCGGCGGAACGGGGGACGCTCCGGTTGAGCGTGACCGACGGTGCCACCGGCCTGCCCGCGGACGATCTCGTCGTCCACGACGGTGCCCTGATGCATCTGCTGGTCATCGGACCGACCGGTGAGCTCTGGCACCTGCACCCCGTACGCACCGCGCCCGGCAGCTACGAGGTCCAGCTGCGGCTGCCCGCTGCCGGCCACTACGCCGTCTCTGCGGAGTTCGCCCGCCGCGGTGGCGGAGTCCAGCAGGTGCGCTCGGCAACCGGCCTGACCGTCGCCGACGGCTCCGCCCGCGACGACGCCCCGGCCCCGCGCGCCGAGCTCGCCCCGCGGGGGCCGGGAACGCGGACGATCGACGGTGTATCGGTGCGCCTGTCGGCGCCCACGCCCACAGCGGGAGAAGCGAGCACCCTGACCGCGCGCGTCGGCGACACACCGACGCTCCAGCCCTGGCTCGGCATGGTGGGCCACATGATCGTGGTCGGGCCGATCGACAGGGCGGACGCAACCAGCCCCACACGTATGGGACGGGCCGCCCAGGACGCACCCGTCTGGGCCCATGCGCACTCCATGGGCGGCGATATGAGCGGCCACTCCGCACCCGACGTGGGAGGCGGCCCGGCCCACGACAAGGCGGCCATGCGGCACGGGACGCACGCCAACGGGGGAGCGGCGAAGACGAGTTCGATGAGCGGGCTGATGCCCCTCAACGGCGACAGTCCTGCGGACGAGACCGTGGCCGCCTACGGGCCGGACGCCTCCTTCGTGTACACCTTCTCCCGCCCCGGCTACTACCGCGTGTGGATACAGGCCGAGCGCGACAGTGCCATCCTGACCATCCCCTACCTCCTGCACGTGTCCCCGGCGGGAGGAGCGAAGTGAGCGCCCGCACCGCCTCCCGTACCCCCATGGTCCGGTTTCTGTATGGAGTCGCCGCCGCGCTGCTGACGGTGTCCCTCGCCCTGGTGGCCGTCGGTTTCCTTCCGTCCTGGACGGACGACGCGGTCTCGCTGACCGCGGGCAGCGCCACCGACGAAGTGACACTGACCGTGGCCCGGCCCCGCACCGGCGCCACGGACGTCGATATCCGCCTGACTCCCCGCCGAGGAAAGCGAAGCGGACGTCCGCCCACCATCACCCTGCAGGCCGTCATGCCCACTCACGGACACGCGACGCCCGCGGCACACGCGCGGGTTCAAAGCCCGGGCAGCTACTCCACCGCCGTCCACATGATGATGCCGGGGCGCTGGACCTTCCACGTCAGCGTCGACTACGGCACACGGAGCGACCAGTTCGACTTTCCTCTGGCGATCTCCGGCTGAACAACCGACCACGCAAACGCCAGTAACCGCTCGCACGGTCATGAGAAAGGCATTCCCGTGAGCACAGCACTACCCGTCACCGGTGGCAGGGCATCCCAGTCATCCCTCGCCGTCAAAGTCTCCCGCGACGGCAGGACCGGCCCCATAGCCGCCAACACCGTCCTGGCCGGGACCATGATGTCCCTGTTCGGTATCAGCTGGGACATCCAGTGGCATGTCGATGTCGGCCCGGACACGTTCTTCACGCTCTCCCACCTCATGCTGTACTCCGGCAGCGCCGTCGCAGGCATCGCCAGCCTGGCCATGGTTTTGATCGCGACGGCCGCCCAGCGTGCCGGCCAGTCCGTGGACCGGTTCCCCGGCGGCACACCCGTACGCGTCCTCGGCGGGGTCTTCCGGGCCCCGCTGGGCTATCTGATCACCGGCACGGGGGCCGCCCTGTTCCTTCTCTTCGGGCTTCTGGACCTGTGGTGGCACTCGCTGTACGGCTTCGACGCCGTGCTGGACTCTCCGCCCCACATCGGGCTGTTCCTCTCGATCTCCTTCTCCATGGTGGGGAGCGTCATCGTCTTCGCCGCGGAGCGCGACACCCGGTGGGGCCGAGCAGGTGTGATCCTCAGTGTCCCCGTGCTCATCGTCTTCAGCCCCATCACCACGAAGGCATTCGGCGCACTGCCCCTGCCAGTGGACCCCGATCTCGTCGGGACCATCTTGTTCTCCACCCTCCTGCTGATCCTGGGGACGCTCACCATCGGCCGGCGGATCACCGCACTGACGATCGCCGCGGCCCTCGGCGTCCTGCAGTTCATCCTGTGGTGGTTCTCCCCCTGGGCAGCCCGCGTCTACGCCGATGCGACCGGTCTGCCGCTGCGTGACAACCTCGGCGACGATCCGCCCGAGCTGCCCTCCGGGATTCCGGTATTCATGCTCTTCGCGGCAGCGGCCATCACAGCACTGCTGTGGCTGAGCAAGAAGCGGGGCTGGTCGGGCCGGATCGCGCCGCAGATCATGGGCGCCGGAGGCGGAGCCGTGATCGGACTCTCCCTCCCCATCCAGAGCGCCCTGCTCGGCGATTCCGGCCCGACATCGGCCGAACTGCTGAAGATGACGGCCGCCGGTCTGGTGACGGGCGTCCTCGCGGGCTACCTCGCCGCTCGACTCGCCGTCCTGCTGCGCGAGCACTCCACCGCATCAGTCACGAAGGGCCGATGACCCATGCGTTCCTCACGTTCACCGCTCCTCCTCGCCGTGGCCTTCGCATCCGGGTGGGTGGGAGACCACGCACGCCGACTGGCGCTGGCCGCGGCCGCCGCACTCGCGCTGGTGGCGGTGTCGACCGCGCCGGCTGCGGCGTACGCACCGGTCGGCGTGGTCCATACCGAGCGGGTACAGGCAGGGCCCTACACGGTCACCGTCGGGTTCTCCGAGTGGCCCCTGCGGGCCATGCAGTCACTCGACTTCACGTTCGTTCCGGCCGATGGCATCGCGGGAAAGTCGGGCAGGCTCACCATCGACGGGCCCGGCCTCGACGCCGAGGACCGGGAGACCCCGTTGAGCAGGCACCCCCGCAAACGGGATGTTTGGGGCCTGGACGTCCAGGCCCTGCCGGAGCCCGGCACATGGAGCTTCACCTTCGACATCGACGGCCGGGCCGGCCACGGCCGCGGCACCCTGCGGAACGTCACGGTGCTCGACCAGCCGGGCCCGCCCCTGGCCATCAGCTGGACCGTCTGCGCCATCCCGCTCGTCGGGATGCTCGCCTACCTCGCTGTGGGCTGGCGGCGCAACAAGCCCTCCGAGAGGGTGGCCGCACTCGTCTGATCCGCTGTCCGTAAAGTCAACGCGGGCCTCGCGCTCTTCGCGGCGGGCGGCGCCACTGGCGGAGTCCGTCCAGGGCGGTGGAGCGGTGGAGCGGTGTCAGGAGTAGAGCTGTGCTCGCCGGTCTTCGGATCGACGGTATGGCGCAGGCGCGGCCACATGGTGTCGGCCGACGGGCCCAGCTTCATCTCCGGCCGGCTGTCACGGTCCCGGCCGATCCACAGGAAAACCTGCCGTGATGGGCCGGTCCGTGTCGGAGCCAGATGGATCGAGTCCTCCGGGCTCTGGATCCCGGGGGCAGGCTGTTTGACCGTCATCGGCGTGTAGAGCCGGGCCACGCCGACGTTGTCCGGGCGGCGCGCACGAACTTTGCGTCGGTTCCCGTGGTCAGCCCGCCGTGGCCGGGACCAGGAGGTCGCCCGGGATGCCCGCCTTGTCCGGGGCGTAGTAGTCCTTGATACCGGCGACCCAGACGGCCACCTGGATCTGGTCCAGGTCCGAGGGGCCGAAGGCGTCGAAGAGTGCGTCGATGTTCGGGCGCTTGAAGCCGATCGCCCTCATCAACGCGACGAACGCGGGGCGTTCGATGAGTCCGTCGCCGTCCGGGTCGCCGAGCGCGGCGAGCGCCTCGGCGAACACACCGATCGTCGAGTCGAAGCGCTCGGGTGAGAGCACGCAGGCCACATACTCTTCGTAACTGATCTTGCCGTCGTCATTCGCGTCCAGTTCCGTGGCGAGGGTCGTCCAGTACCGGCGGAATGCCGCGCGCATCGCGTCCTTCGCTGCCTCGTCCGCGTCGGGCGCGGCCTCGATGACGTTGTTCGCCATGAGGTCGAAGTCACCGGCTTCGAGGACGCCGTTGCCGTTGGCGTCGAAGAGGGAGAAGACGTGTGCGACCCGCTGGGTGGCCTCCGTGCGCATGAATGTTGTCACCCTTCTTCGATCCGTGGGCTGTTCAGGGCGGTTGGGCGGAAGACAGGAACATCCGCCGTGTTTGGTCGCGGCCGGAAGTTCGTATCCGGCTGCCTTGCTCACTATTCGGCCGACCGCTTGCTCATACGGTGGGTATTCCTCTTTATTCACTCGAAAGATGGAATCGCCCTGAAACTTGTGTATGCCGGAGAACTGGTGGCCGTTGTTCGAGAGGGCGACGAGCGGCGCCGGCTGATCAATCTCGCCTACCGGCTGCTCGGTTCGCCGGCCGAGGTTGAGGACGCCGTGCGGGAGACCTGTGCCCGCTGGTACGCGATGTCGGTGATCGCCTACGGCGGCGGACTGATCGCTCGGCCCGCTCATCGCTTTGCGGCGGGCGGCTGAGGGCAAGCCCCAGACACCGCGTACGCGAACAGCACGGCGATCCCGGCCCACCACGGAAGCGGGAAGTATCCGGCGCGGGGCGCGCAGTGGGCGACGACCTGCGGATATTCGATGAGGGTCTGCTGGGCGGCGAAACCGGCGGCCGGAGTGACCCGCGGCAGCCACTGTGACAGGCCGTCGGACAGCGGCGGGAAGGAGGCCACAACGTACTGGACCGCGATCGCCAGGACGACGACGAGGATCGAGCCAGGTGCGCCGGAGCAGGGCGCCGAGCGCGAGGGCGAGCACGGCGGCGAGGGCGAGCACGGCGGCCGTACCGACGACGACCGGCTTCGTCGCGAGCCCCGGCGGGTGACCGGCGCGCCGCGCTCCAGCCCTCGGCGGAGGGGTGCCCTTGAGAACGACACTGTCGCTCGCCGTCGGCGGACTCGTAGCCGGTGATGGCCTCGCCCGACCGCGTCAGCCGCAGCCATCGATGATCCCGGCCTTCGTCCACGGCACCAGGCCCGGGACGATCTGGTCATGGTCCGGTGGCGGGTAGGTGATCGTGCCCGTCACAGACGGAGACCGGCGATTAGCGTCAACAGCCGCTCGATCGATGGCGAAGGGAGCGCGGCGATCACCTTCGCCACGGCCTCCGTGACGTGGCCGTCGGCCAGCGTCTCCAGCAGCACGGCTGGGCGGCCACTTCTGCGGGCTGTACGGGCGCGACGGCCCGAACCTCGCCTGCGCGCAATGCGGTCAGCCGGTGGCCGCCCGTACAGACGACTGTTCGCTGTGGCAGTCGATGCGGTTCGCCCCGGACGCCGTACGTGCCCTGCCGGACAATCAGCCCACCGGCTGGACCACCGATTGGGAATGGCGGAAGTGGCAGGCCGTACCCGCCGGCCGCCCCGGATGGCAGCTCGGACCCACGATGGGCCGCGGCCGTGGGGGCCGCACCGGCACACCTGCTGGCAGCCTCGGAAGGCACACCCATGGCTCTTCCCAACGGCCCGATCACGGATACGTTCGGCCACGCACTCGATACGCTGCTCCCCGCTGCCACGCCGGCCAAGACCGTGGCGCCGGCCGGGCCGGGCCTTCCGGCCCGGGAATCGGCGCGCCGCATTTCGCTGGTGCCGCAGCACCCACAGACGGGGAAGAGATGGCTCGCGTCCACTACCGCCAAGACCGTACCCATGCCCGCTGATGCATGGAAGCAACTGGCCTGTCGTGGCGAACCACGCCTGCTCCCGGTGACAGGTGGACTGCCTGATGGTGTTCAACGCGACGATCCGCTGCCGCGGCATCCGTGGGAGCCACTTCGGCCCGACTGGGGCGTATTCCTCCACACGCCGGCACGGATCCCCGCTGTCCGGGAACCGTGGCTGCGCAGGATCTACGACCGGGTGCAAGACCGCCCGTACGCTCGCCCGTTCTCGCAGGAGCCGAGGATCCGGCTCCTGGCGCGGAGCAGGGTGCCGGTGAGGGCGGCGGCCACGGTGTCGGGATGGATGAGGACCGGGAGGAGGGAGCCGGCGCCGGCGGGCTGGCGGCGCAGGACTCCGCGCCGTCTCTCAGTGGCCGTAGGGCGGCTCGAAACAGCCGGTCTCCATGACTGGCCCGTTGGTCTTGACCTCGAAGTTCGTCTTCTGCACGAACGCCGTGACGCAGGCGTCGTCGTGGACGCGAATGCCTATCAGGGCTCCTTCGGGCGTGACGTTGTGGTCGACCTCGTAGCGTGGATACATCTCCCGTACGGTGAGCGTTCCGCCGAGGCGCTCTCCCTTCGGCCCGGTCCGCTCCGCTTCGTACCCCAGTTCAAGTAGTGCCGCGCGCACGCTCTTGGGGTCCCACCTCTTCTGTTCCCAGAGTCGCTTGAGCACGGGCTCGATGCGGTCGGCTTCCTTCCGCGCGTCCCTGGCACTGGCAGCGGACATCTCGCCGGAGCGACGGTAGGCATTGTTGTCGCCGTGGTGCGGGGCACCGTCGACGGTCCCGGGCTCCACGTAGGGGGAAGCGCCCGGGGAACTGGGACTGGAACTCGGGGATGTGGTCGAGGAGCCGGCCGCCACGTCCGTGCCGCGCTGTTCACCGCAGGCGGTCAGAGACACGACAGCACCCAGGAAGAGGGCGGTCGCAACGAAGTGTCTGCACGCCCCTGGCGTTAAGGTCCGCATGCGCATGACTCTGCCATGGCGTGGACGGCTGCGCTGGGATCCGGAGCTGCTTCGCGGAAGCACACGCCCTTTCGACCGAATGCCTGCCGACGAAAGACCGAAGCTGTCCTGGCCTTGATGCCGGAGCGGCCAGGTCGACGAGCTCGCTGCTGGGCAGGATGCGGTGGCCCCGAGGTGGCAGATCTGCCGCTCCTCGGGGCGGAGCGTGGTGAATTGGGCGGGAGAGGCTGTGGTGCGGCCGTTCGCGGTGGCCCACCAGCGGCGGGCCCATCTCACCGTCGCTTTGCGCCGGTTCCTTGATGTCGTGGATTCCGTGTATCGCGGGCGTATGGGAAATCGCATACGCCACCGCAACGGCCCTCCGTCCCCAATAGGGGTATGAACCACAACGCATCCCTGTCAGCACCGTCAGTACCGCCCCGCCGCACGCGCAGGAGCGTGCTTCTCGGCCTGGTGATCCTCGGCATGGCGGGCGCTGTGTTCGTCGTGCGGCGGCCGCTCATGATGTCCGCTCCGAGGTGCATGGCCGGGCGGTGGCACGGCTGCTTCGATACGTTCAATGGTGTGGTGCTCATGACGTTGGTCGCGCTGCCGCCCGCCGCGCTGGTGGTGTGGGCTCTGGCGCGGCGTCGGCGTGCCGTCGGCGTCACATCGGCGTGGCGGATGTCGCTGGCCGAGGTGGGCATGGTGCACGGGACGGTGCCGTTCCTGTGGCTGACCCTGATGCCGGGTGCCGAGGTCGGCACCGTCCCGCCGCGGGTGAGCCTGGTGCCGCTGCGGGACCTGGTCACGATGGGACCGCTCGGGATCGTCGGCAACCTGCTGGTCTTCGCGGCGCTGGGGTTCTTCGCCCCGATGCGGTTCGCGGCGCTGGCGTCGGTGCCGCGGATCCTGGCGCTCGGGGCGGGCTGCTCGGCCCTGGTCGAAACCGCACAGTACGCCCTGCGGCTGGACCGGGTGTCCTCCGTGGACGACGTCCTGGTCAACACCGTCGGCGCCGTGCTGGCCGCGCTGGCGTCGCGCCGCTGGTGGCGCACCACGGCGGAAGCGCCGTCCGATCAGCCCGGCCCCGCGCCGGTACCGGCGGGCTGAGTCGCGTGTCCGGTGTGCACACGTCGTCGCATACGCCGGCGATAATTTGCATACGTCGGCGATACGTTGTGCTGCCTAGGCTTCAGACATGCGCGTGCTGATCGTGGAGGACGAGCCCTACCTGGCCGAAGCCGTCCGTGACGGTCTGCGGCTGGAGGCGATCGCCGCCGACATCGCCGGCGACGGCCACTTGGCCCTGGAACTGCTCAGCATCCACTCCTACGACCTCGCGGTCCTCGACCGCGACATTCCCGGCCCCTCCGGCGACGAGATCGCCCGGCGCATCGTCGCTTCCGGCAGCGGCATCCCGATCCTGATGCTCACCGCCGCCGACCGGATCGACGACAAGGCTTCCGGGTTCGAGCTCGGCGCCGACGACTACCTCACCAAGCCGTTCGAGCTGCGGGAGCTCGTCCTGCGGCTGCGGGCGCTCGACCGCAGACGCGCGCACGCCCGGCCCCCGGTCCGCGAGATCGCGGACCTGCGGCTGGACCCCTTCCGCCGGGAGGTCTTCCGCGACGGACGCTATGTCGCGCTCACCCGCAAGCAGTTCGCCGTGCTCGAGGTCCTCGTCACCGCCGAAGGCGGTGTCGTCAGCGCCGAAGAGCTACTGGAGCGGGCCTGGGACAACAACGCCGACCCCTTCACCAACGCCGTCCGCATCACCGTCTCCGCCCTGCGCAAACGACTCGGCGAACCATCGCTCATCGTCACGGTGCCCGGAGTCGGCTACCGCATCGACACCGGCATGGACACCACCCACCCCGGCGGCACTCATGCATAGACGCCCAGGGCTCAGTGCCCGGCTGAGACTCACCATCAGCTACGCCGGATTCCTCCTCCTCGCCGGTGCTCTCCTGCTGGCCGTGGTCTGGGTATTCGTGCTGCGCTGGCTACCGACCGGCGACCCCAGATCCATCCAGAGGACGTTCGGCGCGGTGATCATCACCGGGCCCAACCGCTCCGACCTCCTGCGCGGCTTCGCCCCCGCCGCGGCCACCGCGCTGGCCTTCCTCCTGGCGTTCGGCCTCCTGGGAGGATGGATCCTCGCCGGCCGGATGCTCGCACCACTCACGCGGATCGCCTACGCGGCACGGATGGCCGCGAACGGGTCACTGTCCCACCGGATCCGCATGAAGGGCCGCCAGGACGAATTCCGCGAACTCGCCGACGTGTTCGACACCATGCTCGAACAACTCGAGTCCCACGTCGCCGAGCAGCAGAGGTTCGCCGCGAACGCCTCCCACGAACTGCGCACCCCGCTGGCAATCTCCCAAGCGCTCCTCGACGCCGCCCGCAACGACCCCACGCGGGATCAGGGCGAACTCATCGAACGCCTCCACACCGTCAACACGCGGGCGATCAACCTCACCGAGGCCCTCCTGCTGCTCAGCCGCGCCGACCGCGGGAGCTTCACCCGCGAGCCCGTCGACCTCTCCCTCATAGCCGAAGAAGCCGCCGAAGGGCTGCTTCCCCTCGCCGAAAGGCGCCAGATCACGCTCGACGTCACCGGCGAGACGGCACAGACCATCGGCTCCGCCGCGCTCATCCTGCGGATGGTGACGAACCTCGTACAGAACGCCATCGTCCACAACCTCCCCGCGGGCGGCACCGTAACGGTCCACACCGAAGCTCGGCACGACACGAGCGTGCTGCGGGTCGAGAACACGGGCCATCCGCTCCCATCGGAACGAGTACCGGCCCTCACCGAACCCTTCCAACGCGGAACAGAACGCCTACGCACCGACGAGCATGCCGGCGTCGGCCTCGGGCTGGCCATCGTGCACAGCATCGTCCGAGCACACGACGGCACCCTCGACCTCACGCCCCGCCCCACCGGCGGCCTCCTCGTCACGATCCGACTACCCGGCACGCCGCAGGCGGCGTCCCCGCGCAGGGCCCACTACCGGTAAGTCTGCCCCATAGTTCGGCAGCCCGTTGACCGGGAAAAGTGTTCCGCTGTTGACCGAATGCCGAAACAGTAGCGGGAGCGAAGACTCAGTAACCGCCAGTTCCACAGGACAAAGGGAACAAGAGGAGACTTGCATGCCACCTGCTGCTTCCACCCGTCTGTCCGTTGTCATCGATACGGACCCCGGGGTGGACGACACCTGGGCGATCTTGTTCCTGGCCGCCCAGCCGGACGTCGAGATCGTCGCCGTTGGAGCCGCGCACGGCAACGTGCCCACTGCCGTGGCGGCCGCCAACGCCTTACGTGTGCTCGACGTCGTCGGCCTGGATCAGGTACCGGTTGCCGTGGGCCATCCGGCTCCTCTTCAGCAGCCTTTGCAGACAGCAGAGTTCGTCCACGGCGCGGATGGCCTGGGTGGCAAGGCGGGGCCTCCGTCACCGCGACGGGTCAGCGCGGAATCAGCAGCGGAGCAGCTGGTGCGCCTGGCCAGGCAACGGCCGGGAGAACTGACGTTGCTCGCCCTGGCGCCGCTGACCAACATCGTCCTCGCCCTGCGGATGGAGCCGAACCTCCCTCGACTCCTGCGCCGTGTGGTGTTCATGGGAGGTGCGTTCCACGTGCCGGGCAATGTCACTGCCTGGGCCGAGGCGAACTCCGCTCATGATCCGGAGGCAGCGGAGGAGGTGCTGCGCGCGGGGTTCGACCTGATCGTGGTGCCGCTGGACATGACCGAACACGCATGGGCTGACGCATCCTGGCTGAAGCGGATCGCGGATGCGGCCGCCCCGGCTGCCCGCTTCGCGTCATCGGTGCTCGAGACCTACGTTGCCCTCTACAGTGACGCTCACGGCACCGTCGGCTGTGTCCTGCACGACCCACTGGCTGCGGCCATCATGGTCGAGCGGAGCGGTCGCTGTCGCCGGAGCCCACTTCGCGAGGCTGCTGGGCCTGGTGTTCACCGCCGTCGTACCGGCGAAGACCTCTGCGGACGTCCTGGCCAGGATCGAAGGGGAGGGCGGACGGTGGCAGGTGGGCGAGCAGCCGCCTGCGGCGGTGCAGGAGGAGGCGAGGGCGTTGGCCGAGCAGCTCGGCGGCCACTTCCTGGACCACTTCAGCGACGCGGAGCGGGCGGTGGCCGGGTGTGGTGAGCCGACGATCGCCGACGAGATCTTCGATCAGATGAGCGGGGAACCGCACCCCATCCCGGAGTGGATCGTCACCGGTGCCGGAACCGGGGCGACTTCGGCAGCGATCGGACGCCACCTGCGGCGACACGGTCATCCGACGCGGCTGGCCGTGGTGGACCCGGAGAACTCCGCCTACTTCCCCGCGTGGGCGAGCGGGTGTGGCGACTACACCACGGGGATGCCCTCGCGGATACCTGGCATCGGTCGCCCACGCACCGAGCCCGGCTTCCTGCCGGCGGTGATCGACTTGATGATCCCGGTACCGGACGCGGCGTCCATTGCGGCCATGCGGTGGCTTCGCACTGCTGCCGGGATCGAAGCCGGACCGGCGACCGGTACCAACTTCTGGGGAACGTGCCACCTCGTGGCACGGATGCACCAAGCGGGGATGCGGGGCAGCGTCGTCACCATCATCGGCGACGTCGCTGATCCGTACCGGAACACCCACCTCAATACGGAGTGGGTGCGTGCGCAGGGCCTCGACCCCGCGCCGTACGAGGCCGACATCGAGCTGTTCGCCCGCACCGGGGACTGGCCGGTCAAGTAGCGACCCGCGTGACGGCCGGGCGCGGATGCCCCTCAGACCTCTATCCCGGCTGGATTGGATGAGACGGAGACTGACTTCGCCGAGAAGGGTCATCACGGAAAGCGAGCCAGAACCGAATCTGGTGAACAGAGCCAGTGGCGCCGTGGCTGCGGTTGCGGGTGCACAGCGTGCAGGCGCGGACGGGCGGCTGCCCGGCTCGAGCCGGCCAGTGCGCGGCGGCCTCGGTGCTGTGGGCGTTGTCCTTGGGGGCGAGGCGGGGCAGGGCGCGGGTTAGGTGGGGGAGTGGGGTGCGGGCCAGGACGGCGAGGTGGCAGGCGCGTCCGACCTGGAGCAGCGCGGTGGTTTTCCCGGTACCGGCGGGGTCGGTGACGATCAGGGACGGACGTGCGGTGGCGGCCGAGGGTCATCAGGGTGCGCACGTTCCTGGCGAGCGCGTCGATGGCCGGGGTGCGCACCGTGACGAACCGCGAGTGATAGGCCAGGCGTTCGGCGAGGTTGCGCGGCTCTGTCCCGCGAGGGGGAGGAACTGCCACCGGCGTGGCGGCGAAGGCTTGGGAACCGTCCCAGGTGGTCACCGACTGCTGCCGCGCCTCAGTGGCGTCTCCGGCGGTGCTCGCCGAGGTACCGGGAGGCCGGTCCGCAGCCGATGGGGAACTGGTGGTGGGCACCCCGCCTGTGCCCGGTGGGTTTTCACCATTGCTCGGCCTCTGCTTCGGCGTCCCACAGCCCGTACCCGCCTGCCTCGGCCGGCCGCACGCCCGCGCCCTCCGGCTCGCTCGTGTCAGTCTTGGCCGTCGCGTCGATGTCGATGAGGTCGTCAAGGCTCTCGCTCCAGTCCGGAGCCGGGGCCGGTGCGGTCTCCGTGTCGAGGGCGCGCCGCTGGCCCGGCAGATCGGGCAGCTGTGCTGCCGTACTTCCGGAGCGGGGGTTCTCCGGCGGCGGGTGTTGTGCTGCGGCCGGCGGGGTGGCGGGTGCGGCGCAGGAGCTGGTCGAGGGCGTCGGCGAGGTCGGCTTCGTGCGTCTCGCGGTCCCCGCGTTGTCCGACCTCGGTCTGGATGTAGCGCCGGAGGGCGTCGTTGAAGGGCTGGTGGACGTGGTCGCGGTGGATCCAGCCGATCTCGTGGAGCTGTCCGTCGGTGAGGCGGACCCAGATTTGGCGGTCGTCGTGGGGGTTGTGGTGGACCTCCCACTTGCCGTCTTTGCTGGCGATACCGGAGCGCTGGCCGCGGTGGGGGTCGAGGACTTCGTGGTTGTAGGTGCGGTAGTCGAGGCGGATGCCGCGTTCGGTGATGGACTGCCAGCCGAATTTACCGACCGTGGGAGCTCGTGTTGCGGCTCTGACCTGCGGTTATTCATAGAGTACATGTCCGTCACGGTCGGGTGGGGTCGTTGTTGTAGCTCGTCTGGGTGGTCTCAAGCGACGGCCCGTCCACCGGAGCGGTGGACGGGCCGTGGGGCGGTTGCTGAGGCAGGATCACATGGGCAGTCTGGGCCTCTCCAGTATTCCGTGTACGTTCCCCGTGTTGCTCGAGATCATGACGCGGAGCTGACGAGGCGTATGTCGGACGAGTGGATGTTGTTCTGGACCAGCCAGGGTGGAGCTTGGGCTGACCTGGAGGAGCGGGGAAAGCGGCTCGGGTTGCGAGATCGACAGCCGATCACGGTCTGGCCCGAGTACCGGGCGGACCCCGGCTCAGCGAGTTCTTCCGTCGTTCGAAGTTCGCGCAACGCTCGCTGGGTACCCAGGAGTCGTACGCGCTGGACCATCGGCTGCTGTTCACTTTTCTGTGGCAAGCGCTGCGGGAGAAGTTGGCGAAGATCACCCAGGAACGTGACGACTTCAGGGCGAGCAACGAACAGTTCGCCCGCGTCGTCCACGTCTTGGAGGTCGAAAACCAGCAGCTCCGCGCAGCCGCCGCCGAGCCGGACAACGCTCGCCCATCGCACCGCCCCACAACGTGATGTGCCGGTAACCCGGGGGACGGACAGGACCATCCCCTGGCGCGGGCTTCCCAGGGGGTGGCACGGACAGTCAGCGGAACAGGCGGAAGAACCCGCGCACCTGCTTGACCAGCGACTCCGGCTGCTCCAGCGCGGCGAAGTGGCCACCATGCGGCAGCTCCTCGAACCAGCGCAGGTCGGTGAACCGCAGCTCGGCCTCCCGCCTCGACGGGCGGGATATGTCGCGCGGGTAGACCGACAGCCCGGATGGCGCGGTCACCTTGTCCCGGAAGTTGGCGAAGCTCTCCCAGTACAGGCGCGCCGACGACGTGGCCGACGCGGTGAACCAATAGACCGAGATCTCGTCGAGGATCGTCTGCCGCGACAACGCGTCCTCGGGATGGCCGTCGTTGTCCGTCCACGCCCAGAACTTCTCGGCGATCCAGGCGGCCTGTCCCGCCGGGGAGTCGGTGAGGCCGTAGCCGAGCGTCTGCGGCCGGGTCGCCTGGATCGCCGAGTATCCCCGGCCGGTGCGCTGCATCTCCTTCTCGGCCTCGAGATTCGCCAGCTCCGCGGGCGTCGGGTCGTCGAACGTGCCCGCCGCCACGGATCCCAGGTTCAGGTGCACGCCGGCGACCCGCTCGGGCGCCACCTCGCCCAGCACCGCGGACACCGCCGAACCCCAGTCACCGCCCTGCGCGCCGTACCGTTCGTAACCCAGCGAGACCATCAACGTGTCCCAGGCGCGCGCGGTGCGAGTGATGCCCCACCCGGTCGTCGACGGCTTGTCACTCCAGCCGTACCCGGGCAACGACGGCGCGACCACGTGGAACGCGTCCGCCGGGTCACCGCCGTGCGCGCGCGGGTCGGTCAGCGGGCCGAGGACCTCCAGGAACTCGAGCACCGAACCCGGCCACCCGTGCGTGAGCACGAGCGGGAACGCGTCCGGCTCCGGCGAGCGGACGTGCAGGAAGTGGATGCCCAGTCCGTCGATCGTGTCGCGGTACTGCGGGAACACGTTCAGCCGCTCGGCGAACCCGAAGTCGTAGTCCTCGGCCCAGCTGCGGCAAAGCTCCTGCGCATACGCCAGCGGCAAACCCTGTGACCAGTCGTCCACCGGCTCGCGCTCGGGCCACCGTGTCCGTCGCAATCGTTCACGCAGGTCCGCGATCTCGGCTTCGGTGATGCTGACCTCGAATGGCTCGGCGGACATGGCAAGGCTCCTTACTGGTCAAGGCGCTATCGGATCAGATGCAGGTGGACCGTCATCGCGGGCTCCCACGGGTGGCGTCGGGTTCGGGGCGGCGGTCGGCGGTAGGGCGCCGGGTCAGGCTGAGGACGAGTCCGGCCAGGGGGAGTGCCGCGAGCACGGCGAGGGCCACCGGCACCGGCACGATGCCGGACAGACCCGCGACAGCGGCCGGACCGATCCCGCCACCCAGGGCGTTCATGAAGTTGAGCAGGCCCTGTGCGGTGTCGCGGTCGTCCGCGGCGACCAGGTCCGGCGCGAGGCTCACCAGTACGGCTTGGGCGCCGGCGAACCCGCACACGGTCAACGCCGTGCCGACGACAATCGGGATCGGCCCGGTGGAGATCGCGACCACGAGCACGCCGACGACGGTGAGTGCCGCAAGCCCGGCCGACACCTGCCAGCCGGCGAACCGGTCGGTCAAGGTGCCGACCAGCCGCCCGGCCAGCACCGAGCAGGCGGCGGCCGGGACCAAGAGCACGCCGGCTTCCAGGGGGCCACCGCCCGTGGCCTGCTCGATCAGGGACGGGGCGCGGAACAGCACCCCGTAGTAGCCGGCGAAGACGGTCCCGCCGATGAGCCCGGCCGCCAGGAAGCCGCGGGATGCGATCACCCGCCGAGGCACGAACCCGTCGGGCGTGCTTCGCACGCGCCACCACAGTCCCACGGCGGCGAGCGCCCCGGCGCTAGCCACGACGAGCGTGACCGGAGCGGGCAGGCCGACCGAGTGTGCCTGCAGCAACGTGATCAAGGAGCCGGCGAATACCGACAGCACGGCCGCGCCGACGATATCGAGTCGCCCGGTCGAGCCGTTTCGCTCGCCGCTACCGCTCCGCGTCAGCGCGCGCCTACTCGGCAATGCGGCCAGCAGGAGGGGCAGCGCGAGGACCGGGATCGCGAGCACGGCACGCCACCCGAGCCATGCGGTCACCGCCCCGCCCAACAGTGTCCCGCACCCCGACGCCGTCGCGCTGGCGGCCGCGATGATTCCCAGGGCGCGGATCCGTTGCCGCCCGGGAAGGGCGGTGGCCGCGGCAAAGACGGCGATCACGGTCGCGCCCGCCCCGGCGCCGCCGATCAGCCGGCCGACGATCACGACGGACAGTGTCGGCCCGGCTCCGGCGAGCGCGGAGCCCGCGGCGAGCGCCACGACCCCGGCGACGAGGACCTGGAAGGGGCTCCAGCGGACCAGCAGCCGACCCGCGACCGGCATCGCGAGCGCGGAGGTCAGCGACCACGCGGCGAGAATCCATGCGGTGGCCCCGAACGGCACCGCGAGTGCGCGGCCGATGGCCGGCAGGGCCACCGACGGCGCTCCCAGTGCCACGTACATCGGCAGCACCAGCATCCCCAAAGTCAGCCCCAGCCGACGCCCGTCCGGGGCGTCGGCTCGCTCCGGTGCCGGGGCCCCTCCAGACGGGATCGTCTGCGGCGTCGTCCCCTGCCGGGTATGTTGTGACATGCTAAAGCTCCTTTGGGTGTAACATTACGAGGCAGTGAGGAGATACGTCAAATGCAGGATGCGTATTACAGCCCATCGGTGGTCCAGACCGCCGTCGACCTGGCCAACACCTTGAGGCCGATCAAGGGAGAGGACGCGCTCGAGACCGTGGAGCAGCTCCGGGACTTCCTTGACGACCATCCCGCGGCTGAGCCTCCGAGTTCGGCCGCGAACCAAGGGACCGGTCCGCGGCATCTCACCCGCGCCGACCTGGCGGAAGTCCGCGCGCTGCGCGAGACGGTGCGTGAGGTGCTCGAACGGGCGAACGTGGACGCGGTCGAAGCCGCGGCTCTGATCAACGACGGTCTGCGTCGCAGCCGCGCCACCCCGGTACTGCGCCACGAGGATGACCGCTGGTGGACCGAGGTGACCTCCGACACCGACCGCTGCTCGGCGCACCTTGCCGCGACTACGCTCAGCGCACTGGCCTCCGTGATCGCCACGCTCGGTCCCGCTCGTCTCGGCGTATGTGCCGGGCCGACCTGCCGGGCCACTTTCGTGGACCTCTCGCGCAACGGCTCGAAGCAGTACTGCACCCGAACCTGCGCACACCGGGCCAGCGTCGCGGCCTACCGGAGCCGGCGCAGCCCGCGTTGAGCGCCGGCACCTGACCCTGCCAGGCCGGCTCCGGGGTTTCGTCCGAGCCCGCCTTCGGCGAACTCGTTCGGGCCTCCGAGGGCGTTCCTCGTGATGCGATCTGCATCGCAGCGAAAGCCGCAATGCAGGCCCGGGACCGCAAGATCTCCGTTCCGATCGTCCAGGACGCAGCGCGAGCCTGGTATCAGTCCGACAAGGCGCGTGCTCTCCGCGCGTATCCCGAGCCGGACCGACTCCTGAAATGGCTCATCGACGATGTCATCCGAGCCAACGCGTAGAAGGCGCATAGGTTCCTCGTCAACGAAAGCGACGTCGACAACCCCGTTCTTCTCGCGCTCTTCGACGCCCGAGGAAACCCAGCGGCCGATGTCGAGATCGTCGATCCAGAGCTTGAAGCCCTTGTGGAACCACTTGTAGCTCAGCGGCCGATGGCCGTCGCGGTCGCGGATGTTGGTGGGGAACAGCGCCATCTGGGCGCGTTCCTCAGCGGTGCGCGTTTGTCCAGTTCATGGTCGGAGCGTAGAAAGCTCCTGGAGGCGATGACCATGTGGGCCGTCTAGCGGCGGCCTCCTCCCCGAGACGTGGGGTAGTAGCTGCGCCATTGGACAGGGTGGAGGCTCCCAACGGGTAGGGACAGCGCCCCGAGGTAGAGCTCGATTGATCCGGCCAGGCCCCAAGAACCGGTACCTGATGCAGCGGGACGCACGGAGGGTCCGTGCCCGACTTCCGGGACGGACCCTCCGCATAGCCGCCACCGGCATCGACTTTGATGGCGGATCTGGCGCAAACCGTCGACACCGGCCTTTGCCACCGCTTTGCCTTCGTGCATGCTGGTTCCGAGCCTGGTAGCCGCCGGCCGGACCGCGTTCAAACGGGTCTGCATTGCTCAACGGGGGAAGCGATGATCGAGACGGTGTTCCGGACCGAGGATGTGCCCGCAGCCGACCGGTTCGAGGCGTGGCGTGAGCAACTGGCCAGGACGCATGCGCCAGTGGAAGTCACCCGCCGCGAGACTGCGGATTACCATGCACACCAGCGCGTTTTCGAACTCGGAAGCGTGGTCGTGTGGCCGACTGGCATGCAGCCGATAGACCTTCGACGGACACCGAAGCTCATCCGGCAGTCGGACCCCGAGATGTACCACCTCTCGCTGATCACTCATGGGTCGGTGGGGTTCGCGATGAGCGGCCGGGATGCCGTGTACCACCCGTACGATCTGCGTACCAACGATACGTCGCGGCCGTTCGAGATCCACATGGACGAGCGCCAGGACCAAGTCACCTGCGTGGGCGTCGAAGTGCCCAAAGCCCGATTGCACTTGCCCGCGCGCCAGGCCCACCAGGTGATCGGCCGACGGCTCACGGGACGCCACGGGTTCGGTGCCCTGCTGGCGGGATTCCTCACCAACCTGGTCAAGGACACCAGCTCCTACACAGCCGCCGATGGCCCTCATCTGGAGACCGTCCTGGTCGACCTGCTGTCCGCGCTGCTCGCCCGTGAAGTCGACTCCGCCGAGTCGCTGCCGCCCGAGAGCCACAGACGGACCCTCGTGCTGCGTATCCGGGCGTTCATCGGGCATCGCCTGCATGACCCCGACCTGACGCCGGGCACCATCGCCGCCGCGCACAACATCTCGGTCAGCCACCTTCACAGACTCTTCCAGGGCCAGGACGACACGGTCGCTGCCTTCATACGCCGAGAGCGCCTGGACCGTGTCCGTCGTGACCTTGCCGACCCTGCCTGGTACGCAACCCCGCTTCACGACATAGCCGCGCGCTGGGGTTTTCAGAACTACGTCAGCTTCACCCGAGCCTTCCGCGCCGCCTATTTACTCTCCCCCAGCAGCTACCGACAACAAGCCCGCAGGGCGGCGTAGACGGAAAGTCAACTGATCACGCACTGATAGCCAACGACAGCAGCGGCGACAACAGGGCGGGCTGAGACTCTTCGGCGTCTCGTCCTCCACGGTGTGCCGGGTTATCCAGCGCTGGGGCCGTTGCCCGCGCTGGAGCCCGTCTCCCGCCCGGCCGATGCCCCCGAGCGGATGTGGATCGTGGACGGCACCCTCATCCCGGTCCGCGACCGGAAGGTTGCCGCCTCCAGTCGCGACTACCGGTTCTCCGCGAACGTCCAGGTCATCGTGGATGCGGACACCCGGCTGGTGATCGCGGCCGCGCGTCCGATGCCGGGGACCACGGCGGACGCGCATGCCTGGCGAGCATCCGGGCTGAGCGAGCACTGCCAGGGTGTGACCGTGCTCGGTGACGGCGCCTAGCTCAACTGCGGGATGGCGGTGCCGCACCGCAAACGTCCCGGGCGACCTCTGCTGAAGGGCGAGGAGGGCGGCAAAGCCGAGCACCGCAGGGTCCGTGCCCGCGTGGAACACCTCATCGGCCGGATGAAGAACCACAAGATCCTCCGCGACTGCCGCCAGCGCGGCGACAGCCTCCATCACGCGGTCCAGGCCGTCGCCCACATGCACAACCTCGCCCTGGCCTCATGAGCAGACAGCCCCGCTCACGGGCTCTGACCTGCCCGAGAGCAGCCTTGTGCAACACCCTTTAGTACGGCTGAAGGGGTTGGACTATCCGTCGTGTGCTTCGAGGTCGGTCGCCAGCGTCTGTTGGGTGGCCGCCCACGACGCCAGGAGCGCCAAATTGTCAGCGGTCGGTGTGCCCGCGGGTGCGGTGTAGACGTTGAAGTGCAGGCCGGGTTCGGCGGGCAGTTCCAGGGACTCGACGTCCAAGTCGAGCTGGCCCACGATCGGATGGCGCACACGCTTGCGGCCGGACCGGTGCAGCCGCACGTCCTGAGATGCCCACCGCTGCCGAAATAGCTCACTGCACGTTGACAGTTCGCCGACTAGGGCGATCAGCTCCTCGTCGTGCGGATTGCGGCCGGCTTCCATGCGTAGCTTCGCGGCCACGGCACCGGCAATTTGGTCGTAGTCGACAAAGAAATCTCTGGCCGCCTCGGGGTTCAGATAGACGAACCGCGCTGTGTTCGCGGGCCGTCGCGGGTCGGCCAGCACCGGTGAATACAGCGCGCGAGCGAGTTGATTCATGGCGAGCACGTCATAACGGCCGTTACCGATCCAGGCCGGCGCATCGGAGATCGCGTCGAGCACCTGGTGCAGCGTCGAGCGCACCGTCACGGCATGCCTACGCCGGCGTGGGCCGCTGGGCGCCCTGGATTGGCGCGCGAGGTGGAACAGGTGGTCGCGCTCGGCCTCGTCGAGTTGCAAGGCAGAGGCCAACGCGTCGAGCACGCCATCGGAGGCACCGGCGAGGCTGCCGCGCTCCATGCGCACGTAGTAGTCGACCGATACCCCCGCCAGTAGCGCCACCTCCTCGCGGCGCAGACCTTTGACCCGACGGTTGCCGCCGTAAGCGGGCAGGCCCGCCTGCTCGGGTGCGATGCGGGCGCGACGCGAGCCGAGAAACTCCCGGATCTCGGTGCGTAGATCCATCGTGGCCATCCCCTTACCGTAAGCCCGTCCCGCAGTCTAAGGGGTGCCTGATGCGGTCGTCGCGATGCCGCCGTCTACCGGAATGATGGTGCCCGTGAGGTAGGACCCAGCCCGGCTAGCGAGAAACACGGCGATACCCGCCATGTCGTCGTCGCGGCCGAGCCGGCGCAGAGGGGTCGCCGCCGCGATCGTGTCGCCGATGGCATCGAGCGTGGACGCCATCATCTGCGACGGGAACACTCCCGGTGCTACCGCGTTCACCGTGACGTGCTGTGGGCCCAGCTCTCTGGCAAGCACTCTGGTGAGTTGATGGAGTGCCGCTTTGCTGCTGGCGTACGAGTAGTTGGGCGACTGGGCGACGTGGATGGCGGCGATACTGCCGATGTTAATGATCCGCGCGGGATCACCGACGGTGCCCGCCCTGCGAAGGGCGGGGAGCAGCGCCTGCACCAGCCAGAACGGCGACTTGAGGTTGAGGTCGATCACTGAGTCCCATGCCTCGTCCGGGAACGTCTCCAGCGGCTCGCGCCACATCGCTCCCGCGTTGTTGACAAGGATGTCCAGGCGTTCCGAGTCGGCCTTGACAAGATCAGCGAGGCGCTGACACTCGTCGTGCCTGGACAGGTCGGCGGGGATTGCTCGAACGTCGCCGAATTCGGACAGTAGACGCTGTGCCTCCGCGCACGTGTCTGCCTTGCGTGAGCTGATGACGACGCGGGCACCCGCCTGGAGAAGGCCGCGCGCTATCATCATTCCAATGCCCTTGGTGCCGCCAGTGACAAGGGCGTACTTCCCACTCAGATCGAAAAGTTCTGTGTGAGTGGTGAATTGGTTGTCCGCCATTGGTCTCCGTCCCTTCTGTCGTGGAAGAATGCGCCGACACGGTCGCGCATTCGGGGCAGCTGAATTGAACTGATGGGGGTAAAGCTGCAGTGCGTGTCCATGGAGTGTTGTCGGCGCTTTCGACTCAACCAGGTTGGCAGGCGTTTTGGACGTCTGGGAGACCCTGGTGATACAGGTACTGCGAGAGCCCCCCTTGCCTGGTGCGCTGACTCACCCCGGATCCACCGGCTTGATTCCCCGTTGATCGTTTCGGGGTCGTGCAGGCCGTGTATGGGCAGAGTTGCGGATTCGGGCATGGGGTGGCCGCTGGTCTGCCCAGCTCTTCCACTTTGTCCACAGGTCTCGGGCCCTTTCGGGCAGGTGCAGGGTGAGACGGCGGGCGGAGCGGGCCAGGCGGGCGGGCACGTTGATCAGGCGGTCACGGATGGTGGCGGTGGTCGCCTTGGCATGGAACGCGGAGGCCAGGGTGCCGGTGGCGCGGGTCAGGTTGTGTGCCAGGGCCGCCAGGGCGAGCCACGCGG
Source organism: Streptomyces yongxingensis (assembly GCF_055597465.1). Classification (NCBI taxonomy): domain Bacteria; kingdom Bacillati; phylum Actinomycetota; class Actinomycetes; order Kitasatosporales; family Streptomycetaceae; genus Streptomyces; species Streptomyces yongxingensis. The sequence continues at coordinate 295,270 of NZ_CM145717.1, read as the reverse complement.
CATTGGCCTGGAAATGACCGGACGGCGCGTGGGCGAAGCCGCTGTTCTTGACATCGGCGATCACCTGCTCGACGACAGTGTGCCTGGCGATGATCACCCTCGGCTATCTCGGCGTCGGAGATCCAGCACTGGCCCTTCTCGTCCCAGACCGCTTGGGGGTATTCGATCGGTGTCCAGGCGTCCTCGTCGATGCGGGCGATGGTGGCCTTGACGGAGGCGTTCATCCGCATGGTGACGGAGAAGCGGGCACCCGGGACCCGGCAGGCGTTGATGATGTCGGCGCCGTAGAACGCGGAGTCCGCCCGCGGCACCAGCAGGCCGCTGGTGCCGCAGGCGCGTGCGGTGCGGATGGTCTCAGCGACGAACGCTGCCGCCCCGCGCGTGGAGTTCGAGGGTCCCTTGCGCAGCCTGGTGGTGGCGATCACGTGGGCGGACAGGGGTGTGGAGACGACGCCGAGCAGTGCATTCAGGCCCTTGACCTTGCTGTATCCGTAGCCAGCGCCCTGTTTGGCATAGCCGTGGGTGCGGCGGATGGTGTCGTCGATGTCCACGTTTGCGGCCTGGTCCGCGCCGGGCAGCAGCGGGGTGCGACGGGCCAGTTCGGGCAGGAACCGGCGGGCCACGGCGTGCGGTTGCTTCACATGCCCGTGGGTGAGGGAGCGCAGGAACGACCCCAGCGTGGACGGGGCCCGCACTCCGGAGAACAGGCGGCCCATCGCACCGTGCCGCAGCCGGTCCATGTCGTCGATGCTGTCGGCGCCCGCGGCCATGCCGCCCACCAGCGACATCGGTTTCGCCGCAGGGAAGGCGCCGGTGCCGTCGCCACCCCCGGCGCACCAGCTCGATTCGGCGAGCCGTAGGCGCCCCGGAGCGACGGGCCCATCGAGCGCGCCCATGCCCGACGTCATCGGATGCTTCCGGAAATTCTCGGCTGTTGTTCGTTCCTGTGTGGATGGCTGATTCCGCATCACATCGCTGACCTGAGGGCTGTTGGATCGTGTTGGACGTGCGGTGTCAATGCGCTGAGGGAGTGGTGACCAGCGAAAAGGATCTAGAAAAGTTCCGAAAGTTTTCAAAAGGTATTCGGCGCCCCTGATGGCCAGCGCGTTCGGTAGCGGGCGGGCGCCTGCGGCAAGACCGCCGGTCATCGTGGCGTGGGGAATCGCGATGGGCGGGCAGGGGCGGATTTCGGACGCCGAGCGGGAAGTGCGCCCGTCTCGGAGTGCCTGGGAGCGCCTTGAGCCAACCGTGGGCACAATATTGTCGGCTGTCATGGTCATGCCTAACCTCAGGGGTGAATCTCGTGATCACCAGGAGGTGGTTGCACCATGACCGCAATCAGAACCGTGCTGGCGGCTGTCGCCGGCGCCTTGGCACTTCTCGTCTCTGGTCTCGTCTTCGCGCCGCAGGCAACGGCGGCTTCGCTCGTGGAGGTGACCAGCTTCGGCAGCAATCCGGGCAATCTGCGCATGCACGTGTACGTGCCGGACTCCCGCCCGGCCAAGCCGGCGATCGTGGTCGCCATGCACGGCTGTGGCGGCTCGGGACCGGGCTTCTACCAGAGCAGCGAGTTCGCGTCGCTGGCCGACCAGCGTGGCTTCGTCGTCATCTACCCGACCGCCACGAAGCAGACGGCGATGAGCAACTGCTTCGACGTGTGGTCCGATGCCTCCAAACGTCACAACGGCGGCAGCGACCCGGCCTCGGTCATCTCGATGGTGTCCTATGTGGAACAGCGCTACAACGGCGACCCGCAGCGGGTCTTCGTCACCGGCAGCTCGTCCGGCGGCATGGAGACCACCGCGCTGCTGGCCGACTACCCGGACGTCTTCAAGGCCGGCTCGGCGTTCATGGGCGTCCCCTTTGGTTGCTTCGCGAACGAGGCCGACTTCCCGCCGTGGACGAGCAAGTGCGTGGGTGGGAACATGCACAAGACGGCACAGGAATGGGGCAACCTGGTCCGGCAGGCGTACCCGGGCTACTCCGGCACCCGTCCTCGCGTGCAGCTGTGGCACGGTACCAACGACACACTCGTGCCTTTCCAGCTCATGCAGGAAGAGACCAAGCAGTGGACGGACGTCTTCGGGCTGAGCCAGACGCCGACCTCGACGGACCAGCCGCAGCCGAGCTGGACGCGGCAGCGCTTCGCCGGGACCGACGGCGCCGTGCGGCTGGAAGCCATCAGCGTCTCGGGGGCCGGGCACCAACTGCCGATGGGTGGCATGGCCGCGGCAGCCGTGCAGTTCTTCGGCCTCTGAGTCTGTTGCGCGAGCTCGGCAGTTGGCCTGACCTGATGGTTTCGAGTCCTCCCTGAGACAGCCAGGCGGTCGTTCCTCACGCTTCGAGGCGTCGATCGACGTCGGTGCGGAGGAACGGCCGCTGGCCGAACAGGGTCTGACGCACGCCACCGCTCAGGCACTCTGGGTGATCGAGGCGACCCTGGCCCTGAGCCCCTTCGCCCGACTGGACACGGACGACCTGGTTCACCTGGTGAGTCTTTTGGGGAAGGCCCTTGAACCGGCGACCGACGTGAGGGTCAGGAGAACTACTCGCGCTGGTCGTCGGCCGGAGTCCACGGCGAAGCGCGTCTGGCACGTCGTTCGGGGCCGCCCTCGGGTTCCGCTGCGCTTGCCGCGGTATCGCTCCTACGACCCCTCACCGGGCCGGTACGCCGGGCAAGCCGCACCGCGGCGAGACTCCTGACGAGTCCGCCCTGCCCGCCGACTACCGCGAGATCCTGGCGATCGTGCGGGCCGCCGACGGCCCGGTCCAGGTCAGCCGGCGATCGCCGAAGTCTCTTCGCGGGGCGGCGCTGTTGAGGCGCGCACCATGAGTTCGGTGGCGAGTTCGATGTGGTGGGACTCGACCTTTTCGCCGTTGGCCAGTCGGAGGGCGGTGCGCAGGGCGGCACTGCCCATCTCCCGTAGTGGCTGGCGCACGGTGGTCAGTGGTGGTGAGGCCATCTGGGCGAGGCTTGTGTCGTCGAAGCCGACCACACTCAGGTCTTCGGGGATGCGCAGGCCTCGGGCGCGGGCGGTCTCGATGACACCGAGGGCGATCTCGTCGTTGCCTGCGAAGATCGCCGTCGGTGGCTCTTGCAGGCCCAGGAGCGCCGCGGCGCCGAGCAACCCGGTCTCGTACGTGAATTCTCCGGGCCGGACGTAGGCGTTGGGTACCTGCGCTCCTTCCGCTTCCATGGCGGCGCGGTAGCCGTGCATGCGTGCCTGATTGCATACGGCCATGGTCGGTCCGCCGAGATAGGCGACGCGGCGGTGGCCCAGGGAGAGCAGGTGCTGGGTGGCGGCCAGGCCGCCGGCGAAGTTGGTCGCCCCGACGCTGTTGACCCGGCTGTCCGGCAGGTGCAGTGGGTCCAGCACGACCAGCGGCAGCCCGGCCCGGGCCAGTTCGTTCAGATGCGCTGTGGTGTACACGCTGGTGACCGCGATGACGGCGCGGCGCCCGGCGGAGACCAGGTCCCGGGCCCAGTGTGGGGCGCGGGACGCCTTACTGATCACCACCGAGGCCCCCAATTCGTCGGCGGAGTCGATGATGCCTTCCAGGGTCTTTGCCACGTACGACTTGAGGCCGCCCTTGAACTGCACCTCGATGGTCGGGCTTTCGATGGCCTCGGTGTGGCGGAACACGGGCGCGAGGTAGTGGTGCTGATGCAGCAGTTCCTGCACCCGGGCGCGGGTCTGCGGCGCCACGTCACCGCGACCGTTGACCACTTTGGACACGGTCGCGACGGAGACCCCAGCCGCTTGGGCGATGTCCGCCAAAGTGGTGCGCCTGGTGTTCGGTCGCATCGGTTCCTCCCAGCTGTACGTCCACCGGTGTGGTGAGCCGCCGGTCGGTCGGCAACGCGGGTGGAACCGGTCAACCGTACGGCAACCCGGCACGAGCTCGTACGGGGAGGTGCCGACGAGCCCCTCGCCCTCGACGCGTGCGACGATCTGCCTGATATCGCGTCCGGTGAACGCGGTCCGATCGGCTTCGGGACCGCGTGCTGCGGCTCGGCAAGCACCGCGGCGCTCTCCACCGCGGTCACCGGCGGCTTGCGTACACCCGGGTGAGGTGACCGGGACCATGCCGGGCGATGTCTGCCGGCGGAACGCTCCCGGGTTTCCGCGAACACATCCTGCCAGGGCGCCACTCGCAGACTCTTGGCCTGTCCGTCGCCGCTTTCGGCCACGCGCCCCAGGCAGTTGCCGACTCAGCGGCTGCCGAGTTGCGAGACCTTGCCCACCACCGTCGTCTCGGCCAGGAGGGCATCGACCCGGTCCGGCATGGGCGGCACCGGGACCTGCCGGCGCGGCATGACCTGCACCGACAGTCGTCAGTCGCAGCCATCGCATCGTCCCCCCCCCCCCCGCACTCAACCAGCCTGTTTCGAAACAGTTTCGATCCCTGTCAGGGTTTCTCGAGGGTTCCTTCTCGCCCGATACTACGCAGCTGGATGCTGCCCGACAATGTGTCTGCACATGCCTTGACAGTGCGTCAGTTCGAAACCTAATTTGCACGAACGGAGCTCGAAGAAGGGTGTTTCGAAAAGTTTTCACTATGGCTGGTGACAAGTCGGTGGCTTCCGAGTACGGAGAAAAGACATGGCGATCCCCCTCTCTCGACGTACCCTCCTCGGCCTGGCCGCCGGAGTGCCGGTCTCGGCTGCGCTGGCGGCCTGCGGCTCGTCCGGCCCCAGCAAAAGCGGTGGTGGAGCCACGTACTGGTACCTGAGCGGCCAGCCGCAGGAAGGCGTCAGAGCCGGCGCGGTGGACGCGTTCAACAAGGCCCACCCCAAGGAGCAGATCAAAGACACCACCTTCCAGAACGACGCGTACAAGACGAAGATCAAGACCGCCATCGGTGCCGGGCAGGCGCCCACCATCATCTGGGGTTGGGGAGGCGGGACGCTGCGCACCTACGTCAAAGCGGGCCAGGTCGAGGACCTCACCTCGTGGTTCGACGAGCACTCCGAGGTCAAGAAGCGGCTGTTCCCGTCCTCGTTCGACGCGGCAACCGTCGACGGCAAGATCTACGCGATGCCGTGCGAGACCGTGCAGCCGATCATCCTCTACTACAACAGGAAGGTCTTCGACCAGGTCGGCGTGAAACCACCGAAGTCCTGGGATGACATCATGGCGCTGGTGCCCAAGTTCAACGCGAAGGGCATAGCACCGTTCTCCCTCGGTGGCCAGTCCCGATGGACGAACATGATGTGGCTGGAGTTCCTGTTCGACCGCATCGGCGGTCCGGAGGTGTTCCAGGCCGTCATCGAGGGCGAGAAGAACGCCTGGTCCAACCCGCACGCCATCACCGCGCTGACCAAGGTGCAGGAGCTGGTCAAAGCCCACGGGTTCATCAAGGGCTTCTCCTCGATCACCGCGGACTCCAACGCCGACCAGGCGCTGCTGTACACCGGCAAGGCCGCGATGATGCTGCACGGCTCCTGGTCGTACGGCATCCAGCAGGCCGACGGTGGGGACTTCGTCTCCAGCGGCGCGCTGGGCTACATGACCTTCCCGCCCGTTGAGGGCGGCAAGGGCGATCCGAGCGACACCGTCGGCAATCCCGCCCAGTACCTGTCCATCTCCTCGAAGGCGAGCGCCAAGCAGAAGGAGATCGCCAAAAACTTCTTCGCCACAGGCGTCCTCCAGGACGCCGAGGTGAAGAAGTGGGTCGACAACGGGTCGGTTCCGATCCGGCTGGGCACGGAAAAGGCGCTGGCCGCCTCCAAGAGCGCCGATTTCCTGCAGTTCACCTACGACATCGCCAGCAAGGCCAAGGTGTTCGGCCAGTCCTGGGACCAAGCGCTCAGTCCGACGGCCGCCGAGACTCTGCTGGACAACATCGTCAAGTTGTTCCAACTGTCCATCTCACCACAGCAGTTCGCCCGCAACCTCAATGAGGTCACCGGCACATGAGCTCACTCACCGGCCATCCGCCGCGTCGCGAGCCGCGCAGCATCCTGCCGTGGCTGGCGACGCCGGCGCTGGTGGTCTTCGTCGGCTTCGCCGTGATTCCGCTCGTCGGTGTCTTCGCGCTGAGCTTCACCACGTGGGACGGGATCGGCGCCATCCACCCGTCGGGGCTGACCAGCTGGCGTGCGGTGCTCACCGACCCCGGGCTGCCGCACGCCCTCTGGGTGACGTTCCTGGTGATGGCCGTGTCCTGGGCCGTTCAGACTCCACTGAGTATTCTGCTCGGCACCTTCCTGGCCGGCCGCCAGCGCTACCGTGCGGTGCTGGGCGTGGTGTACTTCATCCCGCTGACGCTCAGCTCCGCGGCGATCGCGATCGCGTACAAGGCCCTGCTGGACCCCAACTTCGGGCTCGGTGCCGGGCTGAAGCTCCAGGTGCTCAGCCAGGACTGGCTGGGGCGGCCCGGGCTCGCGTTCGGGGTCGTCATCTTCGTCGTCTCCTGGCAGTTCGTCCCGTTCCACTCACTGATCTACCAGGGTGGTGTCCAGCAGATTCCGACATCCCTCTACGAGGCCGCGCAGTTGGACGGAGCCGGACGGATCCGGCAGTTCTTCAGCATCACGCTGCCTCAGCTGAAATACACCATCATCACCTCGTCCACGCTGATGGTGGTCGGGTCGCTGACCTTCTTCGACCTCATCTTCGTCCTGACCGAGGGCGGCCCCGGAGACGCCACCCGGGTCCTCGCACTGGACATGTACAAACGGGGATTCCAGGCCAGCCTGATGGGACCGGCCAGCGCCATCGCGGTCATCCTGGTCCTGGTGGGTCTGGCCCTCGCTCTGCTGCTGCGCCGGCTCGGGGGCCGGGACGCCGGTGCGAGCCAACTCGAGGGGGTCTGACGTGTCCACCACGCCGACCGGGCCGCGACGACCGCGGAAGGGCACCCACCGTGAGCGGCAACGCCACTCCCGTCAGACGGCCCGCCGGCGCAACTGGGCCGGCGGCCTGGCCGGATGGCTCTGGCTCATCGTCGTCGCCGTACCCCTGTACTGGACCCTCATCACCAGTCTCAAGGCCCAGAGCCGCTACTACGCGAGCAACCCGCTGGTGCCTTCCGGCGACCCCACACTGGACAACTACCGGCTGGTCATCGAGTCCGACTTCCTTCGCTACTTCGTGAACAGCGTCGTGGTTACCGTCGGCGCCGTGGTGCCGGCGGTCGTGTTCTCCTTCATGGCCGCCTACGCGATCGTCCGTGGTTGGCGCATGCGGGTCCTGCGTGCGATGAACGGGCTGTTCCTCACGGGTCTGGCCATCCCGCTGCAGGCGACGGTGATCCCGGTCTACCTGATCATCATCAGACTGCGTCTGTACGACAGTCTGCTGGCGCTGATCCTCCCGTCGATCGCCTTCGCCATCCCACTGTCGGTGCTGGTGCTCGCCAACTTCATCCGCGATGTGCCCAAAGAACTGTTCGACTCGATGCGGGTCGACGGCGCCACCGAATGGACGGCACTGTGGCGGCTGGCGGCACCGCTCACCCGACCGGCCATCCTCACCGTGACCATTTTCAACGCACTGACCATCTGGAACGGATTCCTGCTGCCGCTGGTCCTCACTCAGAGCCCTGACCGTCGGACCCTGCCGCTCGCACTGTGGACCTTCCAGGGCCAGTACGGGGTCAATGTCCCTGCCGTTCTCGCCGCCGTCGTCCTCACCACACTGCCCGTCCTGGTCCTGTACGCGTTCGGCCGCCGCCAGCTGCTGAGCGGTCTGACCGCCGGATTCAGCCGTTGATCGACGCCGACGCCGACGCCGACGCCGACGCCGACGCCGACGCCGACGCCGACGCTGTGGCCGGTGGCCGGATGTACTGCTCGTCTACCTGTTCGCCCGCCGCGCCCTGGTCAAGGGTCTGATGGGCGTGGGAGGAAAGTGAACGCCAACGTGGCCGTCGAGAACACCCCCGAATTCTCCCTCTGGAACGACCCCACCGTTTCCGTCACCGCGAGAGTCGACGCCCTGATCGACGCGATGACCCTTCAGGAGAAGACCGCCCAGCTGTACGGAGTGTGGGTGGGCGCCTCCGACCAGGGCGGTGAAGTGGCACCCCATCAGCACGACATGGAGGAGGCCGTCGATCTCGACGCCCTCCTGCCCACCGGACTGGGCCAGCTGACCCGGCCCTTCGGCACGGTCCCCGTCGACCCCGCCCTGGGTGCGCTCTCCCTGGCCCGCACCCAGACGCGTATCGCCGCCATGAACCGGTTCGGCATCCCCGCTCTCGCGCATGACGAGTGTCTGGCCGGCTTCGCCGCCTGGGGAGCGACGGCCTACCCCGTTCCGCTGTCCTGGGGCGCCACCTTCGACCCGGACACGGTGCGGCGCATGGGCGCCGCCATCGGCCGCGACATGCGTGCCGTCGGTGTCCACCAGGGACTCGCGCCCGTCCTGGACGTTGTGCGCGACGCCCGCTGGGGCCGGGTCGAGGAGACCATCGGCGAGGACCCGTACCTCGTCGGCACCATCGGAACGGCATACGTGCAGGGCCTTGAGTCCGCCGGGATCGTCGCCACCCTCAAGCACTTCGTCGGCTACTCGGCCTCCCGCGCCGGTCGTAACCTCGCCCCCTCCTCCGTGGGCCCGCGTGAACGCGCCGACGTTCTGCTGCCTCCCTTCGAGATGGCGATCCGTGAAGGCGGCGCCCGGTCGGTGATGAACGCCTACACCGACACCGACGGCATCCCCTCCGCGGCCGACGAGGATCTGCTCACCGGGCTACTGCGCGACACATGGGGCTTCGACGGCACTGTCGTCGCCGACTACTTCGCCATCGCCTTCCTGAAGACCCTGCACGGCATCGCAGCCGACTGGGCCGGCGCCGCCGGCACGGCGCTGCACGCGGGCATCGACGTCGAACTGCCCAACGTCAAGACGTACGGCGCGCCCCTGGCCGAGGCCGTCGCCGACGGCCGCATACCGGAGGCGTTGGTCGATCGCGCCCTGCGCCGGGTGCTCACGCAGAAGGCGATGCTCGGCCTGCTCGACCCGGACTGGAACCCCGTACCGGCCGCGCTCGACGGGGCCGACCTGGACGACCCGGCCGCCCTGCGCGGCCGGATCGACTTGGACGGCCCGGAGAACCGCGCGCTGGCCCGCATGGTCGCCGAGGAAGCGGTCGTGCTGCTGAGCAATGACGGCGCCCTGCCGCTCGCGAGGCCGCGCCGCATCGCCCTGCTCGGTCCCAACGCCGACGAGCCCACCGCCGTACTGGGCTGCTACTCCTTCCCTCAGCACATCGGCGTCCGCCACCCCGGGACCCCACTCGGCATCGAGCTGCCCACGCTGCGCGACACTCTCGCCGCCGAGTTCCCCGACGCCGAGATCACGGTCGCCCGCGGCACCGGAATCGACGACGGAGATCTCTCCGGCATCCGCGAGGCCGCCCAGGTGGCACGCGAGGCCGACGTCGCCCTGGTGGTGCTCGGCGACCGCGCCGGGCTCTTCGGGCGGGGCACCAGCGGCGAGGGATGCGACGCCGAGGCGCTGGTGCTGCCCGGTGCGCAGCAGCACCTGCTCGACACCCTGCTCGACCTGGAGACACCCGTGGTCACCGTCCTGCTCGCGGGACGGCCGTATGCCCTCGGGCGCGCCGTGGAGGAGTCCGCTGCGATCGTGCAGTCCTTCTTCCCGGGTGAGGAGGGCACGCACGCGATCGCCGGGGTGCTCAGCGGCCGTACCAATCCCTCCGGACGTCTCCCGGTCAGCGTGCCGCGCGGCCCGGGGTCCCAGCCGGCCACGTACCTCGGGGCGCGGCTCGCGCACGCCAGCGAGGTGTCCAACATCGACCCGACCCCCGCGTTCGCCTTCGGCCACGGCCTGTCCTATACGCGGTTCGACTGGGCAGACCTGACCGTGGACGTCCAGGAGGCTCCGACGGACGGCGAGTTCACCCTCACCTTCACCGTCCGGAACTCGGGTGGACGGTCCGGAACCGAGGTCGTCCAGCTCTATCTGCATGACCCGGTTGCCTCCGTCGTCCAGCCGGTGCAGCGCCTCGTCGGCTACACCCGCGTCGAACTGAAGCCGGGCGAGGCCCGCCGCGTCCGTGTCACGGTCCCGGCCGACCTCGCTTCCTTCACCGGACGTGACGGTCGGCGCGTCGTCGAACCGGGCCAGCTGGAGGTGCGGTTGGCCGCCTCCAGCGCGGATCCGCGCCTGACGGCCAGGGTCACGTTGACCGGAGCCGAGCGCCACGTGGATCACACGCGGCGCTTGCACGCCACGTTCGGGCAGGAGCCGGTTGCTCGGGCATGAACCGGGCGTGCGCAGCGCACGTCGCGGCAGCGGTGCGCACACGGGACCGCGCGTCCGGCAACGGGGCCACCCGCCAACGCCGTCGGCGCGCCGGGCGACCGGTCGACAGCCGAGCGTCTGGACACGATCGAGCGCGTCGTGATCGCCCTTGCCCGCGCGCAGGGCATCGACCCTGACACCGCTCCCTGACCCAGCCGAACGAGGTCGTCACCTGACGGGCGCGTCTGCGGGGAGCCGGAACACCTGACGGGCGTTTGCGAGAGGCGTGCGGTGGAGTGGTCGTTCCCGGGCTGCCCACGTCCCAGCCGGACGCTCTTACTTCAAATCGGCGAGGAGGCCGTCCAGGGCCTTCTTGAGGGCTGCGGCGTTGGGCGGATCGAACCAGGTGGTGCGGATGCGCTCGTTGTTCCCTTCAGGTGTCTCGTGGTCGCCGGCGAGTTGGTGCAGAGGGCGGGTCTCGTCGCGCAGGGAGCGACCGACGTTCTGGAAGAGGCCGCGCACATACCGGTCGGCGGCGTCGGGGGCGATGCCATGGCCGGTGGCCCACGCGGTGAGCGTGGCGAGGTAGGCGTAGTGGGCGGTGAGCGTCCCGGTCAGTGCGGAAAAGACGTTGAAGGCGCTCTCGTCCGCGACGGGGAGCGCTCCGCCCAGCTGTTCGAAGAGAGAGTTCACCACCGGGTGCGAGGGGCAGGTCACGGTGACGGAGCGGCGCTCGCGCACGGCGGGCAGCGGGATGGCGCGGACGATCGGGGCGCCGGTGGCGAGGGTTCGGCGCAGGTCGTCGGTGGCGACGCCGGCCATCAGGTTGACCACGGTCTTGTCGTCGTCCATCTTCAGTCCGGTGAGTGCCTCGTGGTGGTCCTGGCGGCGCACGGCGATGATCACAACCTCGGAGTGGTCCAGCACTCCCTGGTTGTCGGAGCACACATGGACGCCCTCGAAGCGCTCGGACAGTTCGGCGGCGGTGCGGGCCCCCCGGGGGGACAGGAAGACGTCTGGCGACGCACCACCCCCGTTGCGCAGGCCCTCGACGATGGCCCGGCCGATCTCGCCCACTCCGATGATGCCGATGCGCTGCACTGTGCCTTCCTCCTTGGTGGCGGTGGTCGTGACCTGTGCTGACGCGGATCTGCGCGGTCGCGATGGTTGCCGTCGGCTCCTCACGTGCGGAGTTGCCGTCGGCTCCTCATGTGCGGAGTCGAACGGAGCCGGCGTCACGTCAGTCTCCGCCTTCGCCACAGCGATGTCACCGCGACGAAACCCGCCACGCAGGGGACCATCCCGGCCCAGCCCAGCTCCGGCGGCAGTCCGGTCGCGCCGGAGGTGTCCTTGGTCAGCAGCCCGGCCAGTCCGACGCTGGTGCCGAGCATGAACATCACGGTCGCGGCGGGGCGGGCCCACCGCTTGCCTGCCTTGACAGCCCAGGCCGTCGTGAGCCAGGCAAGGACGCCGAGCGCTCCGATGACGGACAACACGACCAGGTAGGTGGTGACGGCGGAGTCGACCCGCGCCTGGGGGTAGCTGGGATAGCCGGCCCGGATGTGGTCGGCCAGCAGATGGGTGGTGCCGCGGTCGACGTACGTGGCGATCGTCGCGAGGACGGTGAGCGCAAGGCCCGCGTACATCGCTCCGAGCGGCCCTCGTGCAGGGGGTGGTTTCGTCATCAGGGTGCCTCTCTCCTCATTGGTCGATATTGGTCGATCAGGGCGTTGCCGTGGTCGCTGTATCGGGCCCCCTGGGCCCCGGTGCCGGGGACGGTGGCGTCGATGTCGCCGAGGTCGGTGGCGGTCAGGTGCAGGTCGAGGGCGGCCAGGTTGGCCCGCGGGCGGGGGCGGCGGGAGCTGCCGGGGATGGGGATGACGTCGCGGGTGACCGGAAGTCGCCGGGTTCGTCGCGCGTGGTGGCGTGGACGGCTCCGGTGACGCCCGAATCGGGGGCCACCAGCGCGGTGGGCGCGGCCTCGTGCGGGTCAGTGGGGCCGTAGGTGCCGGTCATGCTCATGCAGCCAGGCCGGTCGGGAGACCGGTGGGCCGTCGGGTCCAAGGGTGTGGTGCATCGTTCCTCCGTCACTTCGCCAGGGCCGCGCGGAGGAACGCGAGGATCTCCGCCCGGGCGGCCTCGGCCTGTGGTTCCACGCCGGGCATGGCGAGGAACGCGTGCTGTGCTCCCGGGTATTCGGAAAGCCGCACGGGGGTCCCTGCCCCGCGCAACTGCTCGGCGTAGCGGCGGCCGTGGTCGGCGACCGCGTCCTGGGTGGGCACCACCACGAGCGCCGGGGCGAGCCCGCTCAGGTCGTCCGCGTACAGCGGCGAGAATGCGCTGGCGTCGGCTCCCGGGGGGACGGCGAGCCGCTGGAAGAGCCGCAGTTGCGGCAGGGCCCGGGTCGGGCTGTATGCGTACTCGGCGATCGAGGGGTAGTCGAACATCGTCTCGGTCACGTCGACTGCGGGGTTGACCAGCACCTGCGCCGTGAGCTCCAGGCCGGCCTCCCTGGCCCGGATGGCCGTCAGCGCACTGATCAGCGCGCCGCAGCTCTCACCGAAGACGGCCGCGCGTGCCGGGTCGACGCCCCACTGCGCGGCGTGCCGCATCACGTGCTGGAGCACGTCCCAGCCGTCGTCGGCGGCGTTCGCGAGCGGGCTGCCGGGGGCGAGGAGGCGGTGCTCGACCGAGACGACGAGGGCGGGCAGCCCCGCGGCGAGGTGGCTGTTGGTCCAGTCGCACTGCACCGCCGTGCCCACGAAGCTGCCTCCGTGGACGTGGACCACGAGTGGCAGGTCGGTTCGGGCTGCGGCTTCGTCGTCTCCCCTCCGGGCCGGCCGGTGGACCCGTACCGGTAGGTCGCGGCCGGGCAGTGCGATTTCCCGCCAGACGATCACGGCGCCGGCGTCCGGCTCTCCGAGGATCGTCCGCGCCGCGCTGGAGGCCCGGAAGCGGTTCTCCGCCTCGCGGTAGGCGCGCAGTTCTTCGGTCGTGATCGCCGAGAAGTCCGGCTCCGGCGGCCGTGTCGCGGTAGTGGTCTCGCCCATGTGTCCTTCCCCCCTCCCGGCCGGATGCCGGGTGTGTCGTTGTGTCCGGACAGTGCGTTGCCCTCATTATGCACGCGGCGCGTGCAACGCCAAGTGCATAGGTTAGGCTGAGTCCGGACGAGAGGGGCGGGATGACTGGCCGAAGGCGATGGTCGACCGAGGAGATCCTGGACACGGCGGCGGAGCTGCTGCGCACGAGCGACGCCGAGTCGTTCAGCGTGCGCAAACTCGCCGCAGCGCTCGGGACCGACTCCTCCAGCCTCTACCGTCACTTCCGCAACAAGACCGAACTGCTGCGCGCGGTTGCCGACCGGATCCTGCTGGCCGCCATGGACGGCTACCGCCCCGAGGGCGACTGGAAGCAGCGCATCACCGCCCTGGCCCTGCGCCTGCGCGAGGTATTCGGCGAGCAACCCCAACTCGCCGCGGTGTGGGGACGCTATGCGTCCGGCGGCACCGGATCCCGATGGGTCATGGAGGAACTGCTGCAGGCCCTGCGCGCCTCCGGCCTGCCCGACGAGGAGGTCCCGGTGCGGTACCACCGCATCGTGATCCTCCTCGCCGCGCTGATCGCCTCCGAGGCCGGTATCAGCACCATCGCCCCCGAGGAGTACGAACAGGGCATGGAGCATTTCCGCGTCGCGGTGCTCGGCGCCGACCCCGAACGCTTCCCCGCCCTGGCCCACTTCGCCCGCGACATCCGCCCCCTCGGAGTAGACCGCCGCGCCGCATTCGAGGAAATCCTGGCTTCCCAACTCGCCCACATCGAGGCCCAGATCCCCTGAGGTACCAGATCACGAGTGCGATTGACGTGCCGGATCACGCGTGCCATGCGGTCGGGGCGCGCCGCTGCCCCAGGCCCGGTTGCCGGAGTCCGGATGCGGGAGAGGAGTGGCGGCCGTGGATCTCCTCATCCGGACACCCGGCGGTGAAGACGCGCTATCCGTTGGGCCTGATCAAATCAAACTGACATTGGTTCAATATGGTTCTCGCTACCGATGCACGGCCCCTCGCTTCCGGTGTGCCGATCTACTCCGGAGAGCACGCCACGACGCCCGTCGCAGTGGTACCGGCATGATGCGCACTGGGCGGGAGATCCGGGTCAGGACATACCCGGCCGGCGGCGTCAGCCCGGACGACTTCGAGGTGGTCGAGGTCCCCGTGGCCCGGCCCGGGCCGGGGCAGGTGCTCGTACGCAACACGTGGACATCGGTGGACCCCGGCCTTCGGCTGCGGCTACGTTCCGACGCGCCCTCCCGGCGGAGTCGGGAGGGACGGCCACCCCGCGTCCCATGGGGCTGCCGGTGGCCGCTGACGCACGCCCTTCGTGAGCGCCCGCCGGTGGTGTCAAGATCCCGCGCGCGGTCCCATCGGCATCCGCTATGCGGCCATGGGCCTTTCTGACGTGCCCTTCTTCCCGGGTCGTGCGGGGACAGCAGACCAGGTCCATGCCGGTGACCCGGCCCCGGGCCACGATGCCCGGGACCTCGGTACGGAACCGGAAGGTGGCTCCGTGGCGTACGGCGGCCGTCATGAGGTTGTGGGCCGCCGGCTGTGGATCGTCCACGAATCCGCAGTCGGGGGTCCAGCAGCCGGTCAGCTCACCGGTCGGCTCGTCGAAGAACGCCTCGTCCGGATGGCCGTGGGCGGGTGGTACCGGCCGGTGTCCAGCAGCGGCAGGCGCTCGTCACGGCAGGAGCTGCTCCGTCCAGATGCACTTGCCCTCAGGGGTGTAGCGCGCGCCCCACCGATGGGCGAGGGTCGCGACCAACTGGAGTCCGCGACCTCCCTCGTCGGTGTCGGCCGCACGCCGGATCCTGGGGGTGGCGGGGCTGCCGTCGGACACCTCGCAGATCAGGGTGCGGCTGTGGAGCAGCCGCAGTCCGACGGGGCCCTTGGCATGCCGGACCACATTGCCCACGAGCTCGCTCACCAGGAGTTCGGTGGTCGTGGTGAGCGAGCCGATGCCCCATACGCCGAGCTGGCCGCGCACCAGGTCCCGGGCCTGACCCGCCGCCTGGGGGTCGTCGGGCAGCGCCCAGGAGGCGATGTCATCCCCGGACATGGGGCGCAGCCGGGCGATGAGCAGGGCCGCGTCGTCGTTGGTCCGCTGCCCCGCGGGCAGCAGGGCGGCGAGCAGGGTGTCGCACAACCGCTCCAGTACGACGCCGCCCGGCGGGGTGTGGCCGAGCGCGGCAGCGATGTTGCGGGCGAGATCACCCATGCCGTGTTCGATGTCGCGGCCGGGTGTCTCCACGAGACCGTCGGTGTAGAGCACGAGCAAGGAGTCTCCGGCCAGGGTGAGTTCGCACGTGTCGAACGGGGGAGTGGCGGCTCCCAGGGGCGGGGCGATGGGGAGTTCGGGGAAGGCCACGGTGCCGTCGGCGCGGACCACGGCGGGCGACGGGTGTCCGGCGCGGGCGAGGGAACAGATCTGGCTGGTGGGGTCGTACTCGGCGTACAGGCAGGTGGCGTAGAAGTCGTCGCCGAGCCCGCTGACGAGGTCGTTGAGGTGGGACAGCAGCTCATCCGGGGACATTTCGAGGTCGGCCAGGGTACGGACGGCGGTGCGCAGCCGCCCCATGGTGGCGGCCTCGGACAGGCCGTGCCCCATGACGTCCCCGATGACGAGAGCGACCCGGCCGCCCGAGAGCGGGATGAGGTCGTACCAGTCGCCGCCGACCTCCGCGCTCTCGCTGACCGGTAGATAGCGTGCCGAGGCGGTGACGGTGGGCAGGGCGGGCAGGCTGCGGGGGAGCAGCTCGCGCTGGAGTTCCTGGGCGTGGCGGTGCTCGGCGTCGTAGAGGCGGGCCCGCGCCAGGGCCTGGGCGAGGAGCCCGCTGAGGGCGGTGAGCAGCGTGCGCTCCTCGCCGGTGAGGACGCGGGGATGGCCGAACGAGACCGAGCAGTAGCCGATCGGCTCACCCGAGACGATCAGCGGGAGGAACGCCCAGGCGTTCTTCTCGGAGGCCGCGGGCAGATGGCCGAGTTCGGGAAAGCGCTCGACGAACTCCTCCGGTGAGGCGATGAAGAGGGGAACGGCGGAGCGGAGGGCCTCGGTCAGCGGGTTGATGCGCGGATGCCCGGGCGCCTCCAGCAGCTTGATGAAGTCGTGGGTGTACCCCCGGGAGCCCACCGTCTCGAAGTACGCCCCCTTGACGCGCTGGACCAGCAACCCGGTGGCCCCGAACAGCGGCAGCGCACGGTCGGCGAACGCGTCGACGACGTCCTGCACGGTGGCCGCCGCGGCAAGGGCGCCGGCCAGCTCCTCCAGCCGGTTGGCCCGCTGGCCGAGAGCCCGCTCGGCATCGCGTTCGCGGGTGGCGTCGCTGATGTGGACGCTCAGTCCATCGGGAACCGGGTCCAGCCGGATGTGATGGGAGCCCGCGGCGGTGGGCCACTGTGTGTCGAACCCCAGGGGCAGGCCGTCGGCGACGGCCTGCCGGCACGCCGCCTCCAGCCCCAGCGCGCGCAGCTCGGGCACCGCCTCCCACAGCACCGCGCCGAGCGGCGGGGCCGAGGGGGCGAGCAGATGCTCGGCCTCCTGGCTGAGATAGCTGACGCGCCAGGCGCGGTCGAGGGTGAGGACCCCTTCCACCGTGGGAGGCGGTACAGGTTCGGAGGGCGAGGAGGCATGGCGGCCCGTGATGTCCTGAAGGGTGCCGACCATGCGGTACGGGGCGCCGTCCTCCCCGAGGAGCGGACGGCCACGGGCCTCGACCCACCGGAAGCGTCCGTCCGGCCGGCGGACCCGGTACTCGACGCCGAAGGGGCTCCCCGCACGGATCGCCCGTTCGCCGGCGGCGAGTACGCCCGGCAGATCCTCCGGGTGGACGCGGCTCATCCATGCCTCGAAGCGGCCGTCGTACGGGCCCGGGGCGGCGCTGAGGATCGCCAGCGCGGTGTCGTCCCAGGTCATGGTGCCGGTGGCGACATCCCAGGTCCAGGCGCCGATGCCGGTCCCGGTCCGGCTCCCCTGGAGGCGGGAGTGCGAGGGCCGGGGCCATGGGGCGGCCACGCCGCCCGGAACGGCCGGTCTGCTCAGCCGGTCCGAGGCCCATCGGGCCACGGCCCGCAACAGGGACCGCTCCCGCGCCCCCGGTCCGTCCGGGGTGGTGACGAGGACGGACAGCGCCCCCTGGGGCCCTCCCGGTGTGGTGATGAGGGCGGCGGTGAGCCCGGTGCCGGCGGAGAAGGTCCGGGGCCGTCCCCCGCTTCCGGCGTCGGCGGGCAGCGGGCTCCAGGCGGCCGTGCCGCCGCGCAGCGCGAGGGCGGGGGCGACCCGCTCCTCGCAGCGGATGCTCTGCCACGCCTCGGCCTGCGCTTCGGAGAGTCCGCTGTGGGCCGCGAGGTAGAGGTGTCCGCTTCCGGGACCGCCCAGGTGGACCATGCCGCCCAGCCCGGCGAGTCCCGCCACCGCCTGGTCGAGGGCGATGCGGAGCGCCTCGCGGCCACCGGTCTCGTCGCCCACGGCCCTGAGCAGGTCGAGCCGCCCCCCGTAAGGGCGCTCGCCACTCATCGCTCACCTGCCACCTGCGCGATCTCCCAGTGCCCGGGAAATGGCTGCACACTGTAGAGCGGCATATGGTACAAACACCATAATATTCATGATAGGCCCTACTGCGCCACCGAGCGGAGGGCGGTGCGCGGTATGGCTGTGGCGAGGGTGATAGGGCCCGCCGCCTGGGTTCCGCGCCCGGGCGTTGAGCAGGAGTCGATGCGCAGGCAGCAGGCGTAGAGCACGAGCAGCAGCGCGTATGCCCGCTTGCGGTACGTCGAGGCCCGGTGGTGGCCGCGGGCGGTGACCAGCAGGGTGGTCCACTCTTCCTCGGTGTAGCCGGGGGTGGGTGAGTAGTCCGGATCGATGTACGGCCGTTGCGCCGCGTCGAAGGGGTTCTTGAGTGATTCGTCGTTGACTTTGCCCACGTAGGTGGAGAAGGAGGAGGCCGCCGACAGGGCGTTCGCCCGTGAGGCGTCCGAGTACGGCTTCCCGGTCCGGGCCAGCTCGCCGCGGCGGCCGCCCTTGACCCGCACCCAGGTCGGGGTCTGCTCCAGGCAGAGCCGAAAGGTGTCGGCCAGCACGAACTTCACCTGGAGCGGGTGGGTGCCGTGGTCCCGGGCGAACTCCTCGACGATGCGGAAGCCGCGGGCGTACGACTTCTGCGTGTTCGCCGAGCGCTGGTGAGCGACCCACCCGGCTGCGAGCGTCGGGAGTGGATTGTCCTCGCCGTAGATGCTGGCGAGGAAGTCGAACAGCTTGCGGGCGTGCTCCGGCCACCTATCGCGTGGGTCGCGCCGCAGAGCGGCGAGGGTCGCTCGCGGCGCGCGCAACCTGCTTGCCGGGCATGTCCGGTGATTCGACGGCGCCCGGCGGGGCGGGTTCGCTCATGGTCACGGTCGGCCCTCCGACGCAGCCGGCAGCTCGCCGGTTTCTGGGCCGGGGGCGGGGCGGCGCAGCTGAAGCAGAAGACCACCGGGCCGTCGCTGGCAGCCGCCGGTGCTGACCGCTGCCCAGTTCTCCCTTCCACAGCTGCCGCCGCCGATCCGCCTGGAACTGGCCTATGCGGTCCAGCAGCGGGACGTGCTGGGCTCGGCCATCCCCCCGTTTCCAATGCGGGCGCTCGTCAACGAAGCCCTGGCTACTGAGTGCTTCGGCGATACGCTCGGCAGGAGGCGTCGTGCTGACGATGTCACGCTCGGCCACCCGCACACCTCCAGAGAAGTCGACTCACATGGGACGGAACGCGAGCTGCGGCATCCAGGCTCACTGGGCGCGGCAGGTCCTGAGGTAGCTGAGGAACGATGCCTGCAGCCCGGTCACATGCGTCTCGTGCATGAGTGCGCTGGTGACAGATCCGCCGCGTGAGGTGAGGCGGTGGAGGAACGTGGCCGCGTTCTTCGCGAGATTCTGGTAGACCGCCAGGTCTCCGAGGATCTCCTGCTCGTTGAAGGTCACGTGCAGCTTGGTGTCGGGCAGGGTGTCACCCATGGCTTCAAGCCGAGCGAAGACCTGACTGTCCGCATTGACGATGCCGGGGCTGCCCGCGCCGATGCTCTCGAAGAAGGTGCTCTTGGTGAGCCAGGCGTAGAGACTGAAGAGCCCGCCGTAGGAATAGCCGAAGAGGCCGTGACCGCTCGGGGCTGTGCCGTAGTCGCGTTCGATCCGCGGGTGCAGGTCGTCGGTAAGGAAGTTCAGGAACATATCCCCGCGGCTGTCGCTCAATTCAGCGAGGTAGGCGTCGGCTTGCTCGCGAGTCGTCACACCCCTTTCGACCCCCGTCTCCACCGCATCGATGTACTCCTTCGCGATGGGTTCGCCGGGGGGCACGAGGTCGCGGTTGCGCAACCGCTCCCAGTGCTCTGCTTCCTCGCCTGCGTAACCCACGCTGACTTGGATGTAGGGCTGAATCGACTGCATGGGGTCCAGTTGCGTGACGATGAGTGGGGCGGTCATGCCCACGGCCCAGTTGCCGTCGAGCACGTACACGACAGGCGCTGGCGCCGCGGCAGGGTCGTAGTGTGGTGGCGTGGTGACCCAGACGCCGTAGTCGTGCCCACCGCTGGAGCGTATCTCGAAGTAGTCGGTGTGGGCGAGGCAGCCCTGCCACATGGCGCTCATCTGAGGTCCTTCACGATTTGGCCGGCCTGGATGACGAGGACGGCGTTGGTGGGGTCGGAGAACAGTTCCGGGTCTTCGAGCGGGTTGCCGTTCCAAAGAACGAGGTCTGCCTGCGCGCCGGGAGTGATGACACCCACCTGGCCGGACAGGCCGAGGATCTCGGCGTTGGTCCGGGTCGCCGCCACGAGCGCTTCCATCGGCGTCTCGAGGGCTGCGCGCAGGCTGAGTTCTTTGCCGCGACGGTCCTGGGCCGGACCGATGAGATCGGAACCCAGCCCGATCCGTACTCCTGCGTGCTTGGCGACAGCGAGCGCCTTCGTCATCTGCTCGTGTACGCCCTTGGCCCGGTCGCGGGTCGATTCGGCGAGACCGGCTCCGGCGGTGTCGTGCAGCAGTTGCTCGACGACGGCGAACGTGGGCACGAGGGCAACGTCGCGAGCGGCCATCAGGGTCGCTGTGGATTCGTCGAGGCTAGTGCCGTGCTCGACACAGCGCACCCCGGCCTCGACCGCATTTCGTATGCCCTCGTTGTTGTGGGCGTGGACGGTCACATAGGTGTTCCGCGCCGCAGCTTCCTGAACTGCGACAGCGATCTCTTCGACGGTGAACTGGGTGTCGGTCAGTCGATCATGTGCGCCCACCACTCCGCCGGTCACGCAGAGCTTCAGGAAGGAGGCTCCGCGACGGAAGGCTTCGCGGACGTTGTGCCGCAGCTCGTCCGCGTTGCCCGCCATCATGGAGAGGGCGCACAGGCCCGGGATGTGGTGGCTGCTCCACAGCTCGGTGGGTTCCCATTCGGCTCCGTAGTAGCCGTGCCCGCCGATCTGGCACTGAACAGGTCCGCACGACAGGACGCGCGGCCCTCTGACCTTGCCCTTCGCGATCGCGGTGACGACACCGCCGTCGATCCCGCCGGTGTCGCGAACGGTGGTGAAGCCGGCGTCGAGCGTCGCGCCGGCCGTGGCGAAGATGTCCGCCGCGATCTCGGCGGCGCTGATCTGAAACGAGAAGTGCGGCTGGATCGGGCTCGACAGGCCCAGGTGGACGTGAGCGTCGATCAGGCCGGGCGTCATCGTCAGTCCCTCGGCATCGAGACGCTCGCCGTGCGCGCTGGAGGCACCGAGGCGGGTGATGCGGCCGTTCTCGATCGTGAGGCCGAGCTTGCCGGGGTCGCGCCCTGATCCGTCGATGACCGTCGCGCCGGCCACATGAGCAGGTCTCATCGTCGATCCTCCGCCGTTGCGAATCCTCTTTTCCAATGGATAAACTGCGGGAGTGATCCTGTCAACCTCGCAACGCAACGGCAGCGCGCGCGAGCGACTCCTGGTACGGCTTCTCGACGCCTTCGGTGAGACCCTTCCCCCGCCGGAGATGTCGCTCCGTGAGATCGCCGCCCGAATCGAGACCAGCCACGCCCTGTTGCGATACCACTTCGGGTCGCTCCCGGGCGTCTTGGCCGCCATGCTCACGGCCCAGCGATCCCGTGACAACGAGGCACTTCTGGAGGCCGCCCAGCAGGGCACCTTCGACGATTTCGTTGTGGCGATCTGGCGTGCTTACACCCGGCCGGAGCAGCTGTCGCGTGTCCGCGGCTTCTTCTACGTCGTCGGACTGGCCGCGTACGCCCCCGAGGACTTCCGTGAGTTCGTGGAGTCGATCGACGACCTGACCGTGATGCTGTCCTCACTCGCGGAACGCGAAGGGCTCGAGGCGAAGGACGCGCGGGAGGTGGCCACCGTCACCATTGCCGCGATTCGCGGCCTCCTCCTGCAGGAACTCCTCACTCCCGGAACCCGCTCGGAGGACGCGGTCACCTTGATCTTGCGCATGCGCGAGGGCCGACCCGCTCCACGATCACGTCCGGAACGTTGAGCGGCCTTCGGCCCCCACAGCTGAGCATCGGCGCACATGCGCGACAACGGTGGGGTACGGCGACGGAAAGTGACGACAACAGTCGCCGGAACATGGCCTCTTACCCGCGTACGGTGCGGACAACGGCGGAGCGGCGACCCGCCGCGCCGCCGCGGGAACCGTCTGGTCCGGCGATAAGAAAGTGAGTTGAAACGTGACTGAGAGCACAGACGTAGTCGTCGTCGGGGCCGGGGTCATCGGATCCTCCATCGCTTTCGAACTGGCGTGGAGCGGCCTGCGGGTGGTCGTCGTCGACAAGTTCGGCGGCGCAGGCAACGGCTCCACCAGCGCCTCGAGCGCCGTGGTCCGCTTCACCTATCCCACGATCGCGGGCGTCAATGCTGCGTGGGAGTCCCTTCACTGCTGGGAAGCATGGCGCGACCATCTCCAAGCACCCGCCGGCGAACCCCTCGCAGCGTTCAACCGCTGCGGCGTCACCATGCTGGACGTGGACTTCGCACCCTGCAGCCTGTTCACGCGACACTTCGACAAGGTCGGTGTTGCGTACGAGAAATGGGATGCACAGGAGCTGTCCGAGCGGTTGCCCGCTTTGGACACCGGCCGGTACTTCCCGCCCCGCCCCGTGGATGACGACGAGTTCTTCGCCGACGCGTCCGCTCGGCTCGGTGCTCTCCACACACCCGACGGGGGCTTTATCGACGACCCGCAACTCGCCGCGCGCAACCTTGCTACGGCGGCCCAGCGGCACGGAGTCGCCTTCCGGTGGAAGACTCCCGTCACCGCGGTGATGCGGCGCGGGGGACGCGTGCGCGGGGTGCGCCTCAAGGATGGAACCGAACTGTCCGCCGGGGTGGTCGTCAACGCGGCCGGCCCATGGTCGGGACAACTGAACCGGCTCGCCGGAGTCGGCGGCGACTTCACCGTCGGTCTGCGGCCGCTGCGCCAGGAGGTGCACCACGTAGCGGCGCCCGCCGGCTACCACGACGCCGGCGGCGACGGGCACGCACCGGTGCTGGTCGATATGGACCTCGGCACGTATATACGGCCCGAGGGCAGGGAGTTCCTGCTCGTCGGCGGCACGGAACCCGAGTGCGACCCGCTGGAATGGCTCGACGATCCGGACGACGGGAGTCCCACTCCGACCGTGTCGCAGTTCAGGACGCAGGTGACGCGGGCGGCCCGCCGACTGCGCGGCCTGCGCGTTCCCAACAAGCCTCGTGGTGTGGCAGGCGTATACGACGTGACCGACGACTGGACCCCCGTATACGACCGAACCGAACTTGCCGGCTTCTACGTGGCCATAGGCACCAGCGGCAATCAGTTCAAGAACGCCCCTCTGGTAGGCCGCCTCATGACCACCCTGATCCACGGTGTCGAAGGCGGGCACGACCACGACCGGAGTGCGCTCACGCACACCTGCGAACACACCGGCCAAACCATTGACCTCGGTGCGTTCTCACGCCGACGTCGGCCGGCCCCGTCCACGGGCACAGTCCTCGGCTGACGCTGGCCGCTGAGCCGGGTTCCCCGTCGAAGAGGATGGCTCGTACCCGGCGGTCGACCACCTGTGCAAACCTGTCGCGGTCCGGGCCGCCGGGGGCCGGTCAAGCGCGCTCGCGGCCATCCGGCAGCGCATCAGCCGCCTGACGGGCGAGAAAGCACACCCAGCTGAAGGAGCCCACCTGCATGGACCCTACATCGTCTCGGCCGACCTGGTGCCGGGTAGCCGGTCAACGTTGCCGCGCATCATGGCGACTTTGCACAGCCGCAACGCCGACATCCACGAGGCGAGCTTCCGGCGCAGGCCCGCAGGCTCCGTCTTCAGCGCCGTAGTATGCACAGATCCCGAGCGCCTTGACCATCTCGTTGCGGCACTGAGCAGGCTCGTGCACGTCACGGGGGTGACGGCACGGCGAACGCCGCAGGTTCTGCGGCAACCGTAGCAACGTTGCCTAGCTGCTGCCCGTGCTCAGAACACCACGTCCGGCGCTTTCATCGATGTCGGCAAGCGGGCATGCAACTCTGCCATCTTCAGGCCGAGATGCGCGGCCAGTCGGTTATCGCCGACATCCAGTCGCAGTCCAGTGAGCTGCTCAACGCGATGCAGCCGTTTGTGATGAGCCACCACTTGACCCAGGGTGCCCGTGGTGCGGGCGACCTCGGCAGCGCGGCGGGCTTCCTCGTAGGAAGAGTGGGCCTCCGTGAGGCGTGGGCGTGGCCCGCCTACGCCTATCCAGCACAGGGCGGCCCGTCCCAGGCCGAGTTCTGCGACCAGCTTTTCGCGTAGCAACTCGACGGCCCGGTCGCCGATAGGGCCATCGGAGCCTGACCTGCGGCTACGCCGGAAACCGGTACTTCCTGCCCGTGCTCGTCCCCATGAAGCGTGAGCTGCACCGGCTGATGGCCTGGTGGGCTGTCCTGTACGCGCTGTCCATGCTCGCCCGCTACCAACCCGCAGCCTGGGGCACGCTCATCAGCGTCGACAAGAGCCAGCACGCAGTCCCGATCGAACGGCTTCTGGAACGCGCCATCAACCATCTACCCGTGCTGATCGCGGACACCATCACCGAGGTGAGCACCTGACCCGGGCAAGCCTGGACCGGCGGCGCGGGCAAGCCCAGGACCGCTCTACGCGGCCGGGTCTACGGCGCCGACCACGACCACCCGAGCCCGAGTTCGAGTCCGGACCAGCGCTACGTTGAACTGGTCGGCGGGCCGTTGAACGGCCTGCTGCTCGACCTCACCGGCTGGACACAGGACGAGGTCGACACCGGCGTCGCGCTCCACCGAGCTGGGGCAGTTCGGCGCTGGCGGCCGGACCATGTACGACCCGCGCCCCGGCGACCCGGACCGCTGGGACTGGCCGCACGCCAGGACGGTGCACCGCCACCGCCCTGCTCCGTCCGGCCCCGGCCGACTTCGCACAGGAGATGCTCGACTTCGGCTGACCCGACGACAGCGGGGCCGGACAGTATCACCCTGCCCGGCCCCGCAGCCCGTCCGTACACGGCTACGTCCACCGCATCCCCGAAGCAGGTTGTTCCTCCATCGTTCCCGGGAGAGTGTGGCGGCCCGAGCGTGCGTCATCGCTGTGCTGCGCGCTCAGACCGCCGACGTCACAGGACGTCGAAGACGGTTACGCTCCTGTCCTCGGGGTCGACGGGCCCGGTCCATGAAGGCTCTGGCAGGGGCCACTCGGCTTCCGTTTGCGAGGGGCCCGCACAACCGGCAGCCCTCCGGTGCTGTCCGTGGCACGGGGTGTACGCCTCTGGTACGGGCTGAATCCGGGGGAGGCGCCGTTGCGGCTGCGCTTCTTTCCGCCGCCGGGACCGCGCAACGGCGGGAGGGTCGTCGGTATGCGCTTAGGCCGTGAATCGAAAGTGGATCTTGAGCTGTGAATGATCACGGTTCATGGCACGGGGGGATCTCACGGACGAACAGTGGGCGGTGTTGGAGCCGTTGTTGCCGAAGGGGACGAAGGTGGGGCGGCCGCCCGTCTGGCCCCGACGGCAACTGATCGACGGCATACGGTTCCGGGTTCGGACAGGGGTTCCGTGGAGGGACGTACCTGTCGAGTACGGGCCGTGGGGCCGGATCTACGACCTGTTCCGCCGATGGCAGCGGGACGGCACCTGGCACAGGGTCCTCACCCGCCTCCAGCCCCTGGCCGACGCGAGGGGTGCCATCACGTGGGACCTGAGCGTCGATTCCACTGTGTGCCGAGCCCACCAGCATGCTGCCGGAGCCCGGAAGCAGGGTGACCTGCAGAAGGAACCGCCGGGCGGTGTCTTCACCGAGCCCTGTGATCACGGCCTGGGACGCTCGCGCGGTGGGTTCACCACCAAGCTGCACCTGGCCGTCGAGCAGGTAGGGTCAGAAGCCCATGTCGATCGTGGTGACGGCTGGGCAGCGTGGGGACTCGCCGCAGTTCGAACCGGTGCTCAAGAAGGTCCGCGTGCCCCGCATCGGGGCGGGTCGGCCGCGCGTCCGTCCCAATCGAGTGCGCGCTGACAAGGCGTACGCCTCGCGTAGGAACCGCTCCTACCTGCGCCGCCGGGGGATCCGCTGCACCATCCCCGACAAGGTCGACCAGGCTCGTAACCGCAGGAAGCTCGGCTCCCGTGGCGGTCGGCCGCCACGTTTCGACCCGGTTGACTACCGCGAGCGCCACGCGGTCGAGTGCGGCATCAACCGCCTTAAGAGGCACCGAGCCGTCGCCACGCGATTCGACAAGTTGGCGGTCCGCTACGAGGCGACCGTCCTCGTCGCGGCCATCAACGAATGGCTGTGACCAGAGCTCGTGATACACGCCAACAAAGAGTCCGCAAGCGTGGAACTGCGGTCACTCCCCGACTGTGTCGAGGAGGATCTGCGCCAGTTCGCGCGGCTGGGAGAACATCGGCCAGTGGCCGGTGTCCATCTCGATCAGCCGCCAGTGCTCGCTGACCAGTAGCTTTGTCACGTCGTCGCTCGGCTCGGGGTCACCGAGCGTGCACTTGATGTACGTCGCCGGGAGGCCACTGAGCGGCCGTTCCAGCACGGCGGGTTCGGTCAGCGTGGCGCCCGGGTGCGGCGTCGAGCCGCGAACGATCCGTGCGATCTGCTCATCGGTGAGACCGTGGCCCTCGAAGTGGGCCGCAGGCGCGACCGGCCAAAATCCCCCGTTCTCGGCGATCGATGCCCTCACCATCACCCCGCCGTCCGGCCAGGAGGAGACGAACGGTTCGCCATCGGCCGGAACACTGGAGTCGACGAAGACCACGCCTGCCAGCCGGTCGCCGACCCGCTCGGCGGCCTGACCGACTGGGATGCCCGAGTAACTGTGACCTACCAGGACGACGTCGCGCAGATCCTGACGCTCGACCTCGTCAACGATGTCCTGAACGTGGGTCTGCTGCCCGGCCGGCACACCTTGCTTCTCGGCGAGACCGGACAGCGTCAGCGGGTAGACGCCGTGGCCGGCCACTTTCAGATGCGGCACCACCTCATCCCACGCCCACGATCCGAGCCGCGCACCTGCAACCAGCACGTAGTTCGCCATGGCCGCACCATAGCGAAGCGACCCAACAGCCGCTTCCAGAAGTACTTTCGATACACTGGATACCCGCCCGCGTACGCGAGGGAAAAAGTCACCCGTCCGGACGTCGATGTCGGCGGTGCTCCAGAACGCCCCGGGCGCTGTCACCGGCCGTCGGTAGCGTGACGGCCGTGATGGTGGGCACTGAAGACACCCGGCTGGTCGTCCTGCGCGGCAACAGCGCCTCGGGGAAATCGTCCGTTGCGTCCGGCCTCCGCGAGCGGTTCGGCCGCGGCCTGGCCCTGGTCGGCCAGGACAACCTCCGCCGCATCGTGCTCCGCGAGCGGGACAGGCCCGGAGCGGCGAACATC
Organism: Streptomyces yongxingensis; assembly: GCF_055597465.1. Taxonomy (NCBI): domain Bacteria; kingdom Bacillati; phylum Actinomycetota; class Actinomycetes; order Kitasatosporales; family Streptomycetaceae; genus Streptomyces; species Streptomyces yongxingensis. Next base: position 268,124 of record NZ_CM145717.1, on the reverse strand, counting down.
GGCCTGATCGACCTGACGGCCCGCTACGCCCTGGACGCTGGCTATCACGTCGTCGTCGAAGGCATCCTCTACGCCGACCGCTACGGCGACATGCTCGCCCAACTGCGCGCCGACCACCGCGGCCAGACCCACGGCTACTACCTGGACGTGCCGTTCGACGAAACCCTCGCCCGGCACGCCACCAAGCCGATCGCCGATGACGTCAACGAGACGCAACTGCGCGACTGGTACCGGCCGCGCGACCTGCTGCCCGACGGGCTCGAGACCGTCATCGGCGCCGACAGCGCCCTGCACGAGACCGTCGACCGCATTCTGCTCGAGACCGGCTTGGCCCACTTGCCCGCACTGGACTGCTGACCTGGGCACCGATGGTTCCCCCAACCGGGGCATCAACTGGGCTCCCAAAGTAGGGGCGTTGTACCTGCGCGCTGCGTCCGGGCTGGCCGGAAGCAACTCCGAGTTTTCCTGCGCAAAAAGATCGCTCCAGCCCTTCGTCGCGCAGCCGCTCAGGGGGAGGCATGGACCGTACTGGCCGTGTCAAGCGCCATCAAGTGCCTGGCATCGCGTCCTGGCCTGGCTCATCATCGTGGGATGGCTGAGCAGATGGATCTGCCGCGGCTGCGGAGCCTGATCGAGGGCGTGCTTGCCACGCTGTACCAGCGCTACGGGCATCAGGATTTGCCGACGCTGTGCGAGCGCCTCTGCCTCCCACCGCCTCCTCCCAAGGACGGCACCTCAAAGCACGAGCGTTTGGCGGCCGGCCTGGGGGACTGCCCGGACAACCGCCTAGCAGCTGTTGCTGAGGCCATCATCGAGAGTGAGCCGCTTCTGACGGCCGAACGCATTGAGCCTCCGCCAACTTGAAATCACAGGTCAAAGGGCTGGCGTGACCGGCTCTCGGAGTGCTTGTGCTGGTCGTCGGCGGCAGTCTGCGGAGTAGATCGTTTGCCAGAGCTGGAGGGTTCGCTGATTCCTGCTCGCTGGGGTCAGGCGGCCTTCTAGCATCCGAGGCATGGATCCCGAATTGTTGGAACGGATCACCGCGCGGCGTGCAGAGCTGGACGAACGTGAGGAACTGCTCGCCAAGGAGTTGGCGGAGGTGCGGGCCGAGCGGGACGAGCTCGCCGTCGCGGAGCGGGTTCTTGAGCAGGTGTGCGAACAACTCGCCGACGAACGCGCCTCGGGCGCGCCGGCGCCCGGGCAGGTGGGCGGACGGACGGTGATGCTGATCCCGCACCGAACGCCGGACATGGAGGAGACTATGCTCCCGCCGGACTACCAGCGCATTCTCGCCGCCGTGCGGCAGGCGGCCGGACCGGTCATGGCCCGGCAGGTCGGCGATGCCCTGGGAATCGATGTCAGCGTGCGGTCCAAGCTGGAGCCGCTGCGCGGGAAGCTGGTCAGACTCGTCGACCGTGGCTGGCTGCGCAAACTGCCCGACGGCCGCTTCACCACCCGCTTGTGACTTGGCCTGCCGCCTGCGATCGCGCGGCGCGGGCGTAACCACGGTGCCCCCGGCGGCCGTTGGATTTGTGTGACGAAAACCAAAAAGCACGCCGAGGACACCTGCCCGTTTGTCTACCAGTGCCGCTTGCCGCTGTCTACGCGAACCGTCAACCACCTCGCCGATCTGCTGCGATGTCACCTGAAAGTAATCCGGTCCAGGTGGCGGATCCTGCCGCCTGGCAAGATCGCGGTGATCGTCCTGGCCGTGCTGCGCCACGACCAGCACCTGGCCGACATGGCCGGCGGCAACAATGTGTCCGAGTCCATCGTCCGCCGCTGGCGCGACGAGTTGATCGCCCTCCTCGCCGCGCAGGCATCGCGCCTGGACCGCAGCCTGAAGAAGGTCGCCAGGCAGGGCGGGGAGGTGGTACTGATCGACGGCACTCTCATCGCCACCCAGCGCCGCACCGGAAAAGCCGACCGGCGCAACTACTCAGGTAAACACCACCGGCACGGCCTGCACTTCCTCGCTCTGACCGACGAGCGGGGCCGGCTGATCTGGATATCCGCCGCCCGGCCCGGCCGCACTCACGACATCACCGCCGCCCGCCACGATCACATCCTGGCCCACCTGCGCGCCGCCGGCCTCGGGGCCTTGGCGGACCTGGGCTTTCGCGGCCTGGACAACGACGTACTCGATCCTGTGATCGTCACCGGCTACCATGCCAGCCGCACCCACAAGCTCACCCCCGGCCAGAAGACCGCCAACCGGGTCCTCGCCGTCGGACGGGCACCGGTCGAACACGGCTTCGCCCACCTCAAGAACTGGCGGATCCTCACCAAGCTCCGCACCGACCCCGCCCATGCGACCCGCCTCCTGCGCGCCTTGCTCGTCCTGACGGACTTCGAAGTCAATCGCTGACGGATCTGCTCAGCAGACAGTCACCACGACAACTTCGAGTATCCCGGCACCGGGCATTCCAGCCCTTTGCCAGTAACTCATTGAGCCGACCACAGACGGTCCCCTCGAACTGGAGTGCGTCAGGGCTGAATGTTCTCCAGGTCCTCGAGGAGGCTGGAGTGGGTCGGCTGCCACCCGAGGGCATCGCGGGTGTGGGCGCTGGACGCCGGCTGGTCCATGGCGAAAATCGGGCCGAACGGGCCGAAATTGTCCTGCGGAACCTCCTCGACCGGCAGGCCCAGTCGCCGGCCGATGACTGTGGCGATGTCCCGCACCGCGTCGCCCTCGTCGCCGACGGCGTGCCAGGCCGTCCCGGCCGGCGCGGACTCAAGGGCCAGGCGGAACAGGACCGCTGCGTCGAGCGCGTGCACGGCCGGCCAGCGCTGGGTGCCGTCGCCCGGATAGCCGACCACCCCGGTGCGGCGCGCCTGATCGGTCAACAGGCCGGCGAATCCCCCCTTGCCCTCGTTGTGGACCGTGCGCGGCATACGGACAGCCGTGCTGCGCACACCGCGCGGGGCGAGGTCCAGCAGCGCGTTGACCGAACGGCCCCGACCGCCCACCGGTCCGTCGGTCGGCAGCGGATCGGCCTCGGTGGAGGCGCGTCCCGGCACCCAGGGCGTGCCGGAGACCGTGACGATCGGGCGGTCGCTTCCGATGAGTTCCTGCCCCAGCACGGTGAGAGCGGCGCTCTCCTCGGCGATGGCCTGGGCGAGTGCGTCCGGACTGCTGTAGTCGCGTCCGAACGCCAGACTGATCACGCCGTCGCACTGCGCTGCGCCGGACCGCAGGGCGTCGAGGTCGGCTAGGTCTCCTCGCAGCACCTTGGCGCCGGCGCGCTCAAGGACCTGCGCGGAGCCGTCCGAGCGAGCCAGCGCGAGAACGGTGTGGCCGTTGCCGAGCAGTTCGGCGACGACGGCGGAGCCGATGGTGCCGGTACCGCCGGTGACGAAGACATGCATGAGCTCTCCCTGAAAGTGATGGGACTCTTGTCCCATCACTGACTCTACACGTGACGGGACAAGAGTCCCATCACCTATCCTGGTCTCATGGCTAGATGGCAACCAGGGGCGGCCGAGCGACTCGTCGCTGCGGCCGTCGACCTGTTCACCGAGCAGGGCTACGACGCCACCACGGTGACGCAGATCGCCGAGCGCGCCGGCGTCACCAAGAGCACCTTCTTCCGGCACTTCTCCGACAAGCGCGAGCTGCTGGTCGCCGGCCAGGAGACGCTGAGCAGGCTGCTCGCCGACGGCATCACCGAGGCCCCTGCGAGCGCCAGCCCGCTCCAGGCGGTAGCAGCCGGTCTCGAGCGCGCGTCGAGTGCCATGGGACCGGCGAACCGCGAACTCGGCCCCCGCCTCAAAGCAGCCGTGGCAGCCAGCACCGAACTACAAGAGCGCGACGCCCTCAAGAGCGTCGGCCTCGCGGCCGCCATGACAGCCGCGCTCATCGCCCGCGGCGTCCCCGACCCGACCGCGCACCTCGCGGCCGAGCTGGGAGTCCTCGCGTTCAAACGGGGATACGCCCAGTGGTCCGAAAGCGATCGTGATGGCACCGAAGGGCTCGCGCCACACGCACTGGCAGCCTTGGAAGACCTGCGTGCGGCAACTGCATCGCTGGGCTGATCGACGCCGCTCGGCTGTCGCCAGCCGGGCCCTGTCGGCGCCACGGGCACTTCGCCCGTCGACCGCCTCCGGGACGCCCTGCTCGTCCTGACAAACCTCGGAGCCGATCGCTGACAGATGACCTAGTGCGCAGACAGACACCCACGACCAGCGTGAGCACCCCGAGAGCCGGTCACGCCAGCCCTTTAACCCGCGGCTTCAAGTTGGCGGAGGCTCATTGAACTGCAGGACGTCCTGTGGCTCGGACACCACTACGTGGAGATTCCCGGTCGTACGAGGCGCGAGCTGGCCAAGGGCTTCGACCTGTCCGATCACCTCAGCTATCCGGACCGCTTCCTCGCTCTGCTCGGTCGGCTGTGGGATCTGGGCGACGACTTGCTCGGCGGGTGGGGTACCCCTACCAACAGCCTGCGCGACGAGAGCGAGCGCCACGTGATCAGGTTCCCGGATGACTGGTCGACCGAGTACCTCTTCGAGAGGCTCGGCGCGTTCGAAGCACGCATCCCCGCTTCGGATACTTCCTTGAGGGACTGGCCTCCTCTGCTGTCCTTCCCGACGAGCAGGCACAGCACCGCTTTGTCGAACTGGCCAATCACCATCTGCAGCCCTTGGGAGCGCAGCTGCGCCGGGAGGGGGAAGCGGATGGTTACCCCCTGTTCCATCTCATCCAGCCCGGGCGTGGCATCGCCCGCCGACCGCGCAATCTCATCTTCGCCACCCTGGGAAAGCCAGATATCCGCTTCACCAGCGCTCTCGACAACGACATCGAGGTTGCAGAACGCGCCGACCAGGTCCTGGTCTATGACCGCCCCGTCGGCAAGGACGGGCTCCTCTGGGGTGACCTGTTGTCAAAACTCCTAAACCATCCGCCCGACAGTCACTCCTGAGCAGCAAAGGATACCGGCCACACCGCTGCATAGCGGATGGTTCTGCCCTGTACCCATGGCCCGCTCAACCGGATCTGGTCTTCAGCTCAGTCGCCAAGCCTCCGCCATGGGCACAGCCGGCCCGCTCCATAGCCGACTCCAACGCCACGACAGCCGTGATCCCCGAGCTGCTGCGCCGCACCGATCCCGGCATCCGTGAGCAGCTGGAGTCGCTGCCCGTCTCCGCAGTGATGAGAGGACAGCGAGGTGTCAGTGGAAACACCAGGCAGCCGAATAGCCGACCTGTGGCCGACTCACGGTCGGAGGGAACTTCAGCCAGAGCTTCGATGTGTGGCCACACGCCGTGTACTCCTTGCCAGTCACGACGTCGCCGCACATCCTCGTCCCTTGGAGGATGCGGTTGATAAGAGGCGCATCGGTCGATGGCTTTTCACGCATGGGAACTGTCGCGTCCGCATATCCGCACAGGGTCTCGAAGACCGAGGCCGGTGCGCTCGTACCCCGGTTGTCCCCCGGCACCGCGGCCTGCTGTGCACTGTCCATGCGCGAGCTAGCCACGGCCGGGGCGATGAAGACGCTGGACAGCGCCGCCGATAACGCACAGGTGGCGGCTACTTGACGCAGTCGTGTCACGTTGCACTCCAATGATCGAAGGCGAATGAGGGTGCAGTGCAGGTTCAGGGAGCTCCCTGGCGCTCTTCGCGACTGTAGCCAGGTTGTCCTGTCGGCAAAAGAAAGTCTTTTACACCGCGTGCACACCTCTTTGACATTGCGTCTCCGTATCTCCAGGGCCAGCTAACCTGCGCGTGTCACTTGCCACGGTGCCCGCATCTTGAGCGGGAACGCGAAAGTGCCTTCTGAGCTGGGACGATGAGGCCACGCGGCACCGGGTACACCCCTGGAAGAATCGCGGTGGATCTGGCGGTGATGCTCGCCGACGGCGGCGAGGCCATCACGGACCTGGCTCTACCGCGCGATCAGGCCGAGGTGTTCGGTCCGGTGGCCTCCACTGCGACCGCCTGGCGGCTGCTGGCCGGCATCGATCCTGCCGCCCTTGCGGCACTGCGGGCGGCCCGCGCCGCCGCCCGCGAAGTCGCCTGGATGCAGGCCGCCGACACCGGTCATGGGACACCCGCGGCCCCCGCGGGCGGACGCGACCTTGCGGGCCTGGTCCTGGACATCGACGCCCCACTCGTCACCTGCCACTCCGAGAAGGAGCAGGCGGCGGCCACCTATAAACGCGGCTTCGGCTACCATCCGCTGCTGTGCTTCCTGGACAACACCGGAGAAGCCCTGGCCGGAGTGGTGCGGCCGGGCAACGCCGGGGCCAACACCGCCGCCGATCACGTCGCCGTTCTCGAGCAGGCCCTGGCCCAGATCCCCGACGCCCACCGCCACGGCACCGCCATCCTCATCCGCACCGACAGCGCCGAAGGCGCGAAGGCATTCCTGACCCACCTGCGCCGCTTGCGCTCGCGCGGCATCCACACGTTCTTCTCGGTCGGTTGTCCCGTCACTGAACCGGTCCGCCGCGCGATCCGCGCCCTGCCCGAGCGCGTCTGGCATCCCGCGCTGGAGCAGGACGGCTCCCCGCGCACCGGCGCGGAGGTCGCCGAGCTGACCGGCCTTGTGGAACTGGACGGCTACCCCGCGGGCACGCGGATCATCGTGCGGCGTGAGTACCCGCATCCCGGCGCCCAACTCTCCTTGTTCGACCTCGACGAGGGCATACGCCACCAGGTCTTTCTCACGGACACCCCGTATGGCGAAGGCTCATTGCAGCACCTGGAAGTCCGCCACCGGGCGCACGCCCGCGTCGAGGACCGCATCCGCTGCGGCAAGACCACAGGTTTCGGTCGCTTCCCCTCGCGGCACTTCGCCATCAATGCCGCCTGGCTGGAGTTGTCCCTGACCGCCCTCGACCTGCTCGCCTGGATGCGCACTCTGTTGCTGGAAGGCGAACTGGCCGCCGCGGAGCCGAAGAAGCTCCGCTACCGGCTGCTGCACGCAGCTGCCCGCATCACCCGCGGCGGTCGCCGCCTGCACCTGCGGATCTCCGCGACCTGGCCTTGGCGAAACGAGCTGACCAGCGCATTCACCCGCCTCACGGTCCTGCCATGGCCGGCCACCTGAACCGCGGCACTGTCCCTGCCCACCCACGACCCGAGGAACTCTGGAGAACCCGACCAGCGCGTCGGGCCCCGGCCATGCCCGCCCGGCCACGAGCAACCGAAACCACCGCTTCACCGCGATCCGACCAGCTCAGCCACCCGCAGCGAAACAGGGAGGCTACTGATCTTGAATTCGTGACGTAGGTCAGCCGTCCATGACCAGGCGGGTGCCGGCGAGGCAGCCGTCGACCACATCGGGGCGGTACTGGATCTGGTTGAGCCTGCGCTTGACGGCCCTGGTGATCTGGCTCAGGTCGGCTGCCGCGAGGTCGCCTATCTCGCGCTTGACCAGCGACCAGACGCCCTCCTGCGGGTTGAGGTCCGGCGCGTAGGGCGGCAGTTGGAAGACGGTGAGCCAGTCGGCGTTCGCCGCGATGAACTCCCGCAGTGGGGTCGTCAAGTGGATGCGGACATTGTCCCAGACCAGCACGATCGGTCGTCGTGGTGGTTCCCACGGCCTCCTTCGCGCCAGACTCGCTCCAGGCCCGGCAGTCGTTGCGGTTGCCGGGCAACGGCTGGCCGATCACGACCATCAGGCGAGTGTCGGCGTCGATGACGACCTGGTGATTGGTCGAATACCGATAGTTCTTCGACTGCTCGGCGACGCTGTGATCGCGGGTGGGAACCAAGGTGCCGTCGACGATGAGCACAGTGTCCTTACGGAACCGTTTGCGAGGCTTCAGTGCCAGCAGCGGGCCGAGGTGATCGATGATGCGGTCCGCCGCTGACTTCGACGCCCTGAACAATGGAGCCAGTTGGCGAATGGTCAAGTTGGTGCGCCAGTACGCCGTCACCAACAGCACCCGGCCCTCCAACGACAGGCCCCAGGGCCGCCCCCGCCGCGGCGAGTCGGCGCCGTCGCGCCGCAGCACGCTCACCAGCTTGCCGAAGGCGCGAGGGCTCAGCCCGGTGAACGGGGCTATCCAGGAGGGCTCCGACGCCGTGATAACACCAGCCACCTCAAGATCATCCCACGGCGACCCGCCAGTTCAGTGCGTCGGTGACAGTCGGGGGCTCGTGGGGTAGGAGCACCCGGACGGTCCGCAGACGCAGACGAGGGCGGGGTTGATGGAAAACGTAGGGCGGTGTCTGGACGGGGGCGGGGATGCCGACGACCCGTGGTCGGGGGTGGATGCCGCCCGGCTGGCACGTGCCGCGAAGGAACAGGCTGAGCGAACGGTACCGGGCATCCAGGACATGAGGTCCTACCTGGCCTCCCAGGTTGGTGATGTCTCACATCGGGAGGTTCTGGGCCCCCTGCTCGACGGGCACGGGGCCAGCGGTGTCGTCGTGCGGCGCGGCGTGGTACTCGCCTCCTGGGGTGACCCAGAGCGGACGGAGATGGCCTTCAGCGCCACCAAGAGCGTGCTGTCCCTGGTGGCCGGGCTGGCCTTCGACGACGGACTGCTCCGGCTGGACGAACCCGTGTGCCGTTCGGTCGACCTGCCGCAGTTCGGCGGCGCACACGCGCGGAAGATCACCTGGCGGCATCTGCTGGACCAGTCCAGCCAGTGGGAGGGCGAGCTGTGGTCCAAACCGACCTGGGCCGACGCCCAGAGCACTCGTGAGGGAACGGAGTCAGCCGGCGGACCGCCCGGAGCGGGCTGGGCCTACAACGATGTCCGAGTGAACCTGACGGCCCTCGCGCTCACCGTCCTGCTCCGTCGGCCCCTTCCGGAGGCGCTGCGCGAGCGGATCATGGAGCCGATCGGGGCCTCGTCCGGGTGGTCCTGGCACGGTTACGCCGACTCCGCGGTCGAGATCGACGGCCGCCGCATCGCCGTAGTGTCCGGCGGCGCACACTGGGGCGGCGGACTGTGGATCAATGCTCTCGACCTGGCCCGGATCGGGCAACTCTGCCTGCGGAACGGGCAATGGGGCGGGCGCCGGCTGCTGTCCGCCGCGTGGATCGAGGAGATGTGGCGGCCCTGCCCGGTCAAGCCCAACTACGGGCTCTCCTGGTGGCTGAACGACCACCGCACGGTATGGTCCAAGGCCCCGTCCACCGGGCGCTGCGCCCGCGGAAATGGCGGCGGCCACCTGCTATGGGTCGACCCGGCACGGGACCTGGTGGTGAGCTCGCGTTGGGGAGCGGGTGTTGCGTCGCTTCTCGCTGAAGTGTCCGCTGCGATTGAGCTAATGCCGCCAGCCTGAACACGTCCCTGGCAGCTCCGCCATGCATCTCACTCCCTTCGGAGATCATTTACGGGACATCCCTGAGGACGGGGTGTCGGTAAGAACGCTGTCACCAGCCGCAAACGGCGGGCGTCACGTGCGGCGACGTGCAGCGGGGTCGCGTTCCGTGACGTGTCGGGCGAGTGCGTCGACTCCGGGGCGGGCGTACCGCTCCAGAGAGCGGACGGATGCGTGGCGGGAGCGGGCCGGCAGCATCGGCGTGGACGTACCGCCCTCGGCGTCGTGCGTCAGGGCACTGTGGCGTAGCCGGTGGAGTGTAAAGCCGTCCAGGTCCTCGATGTCCTCGGGCGAGGCAAGGGGGTTGGCCAGCAGCCGGGTGTTCTCCTCGAAGATCTCCTCAGACCGCGGGTAGGAGAGCCGAGCCGACCGGTCTCGGGGCACATATCGAGCGTCGCTGTCCCGGCCGGAGCCTTGCGGCCTCTGAGAACAACGGGCCGCGGGTGCGGCGGGCGATGAGGCGGGGCAGCAACTGGGCGGTGCTGGACTGCCAGTGAATCCACTCCGTCGCCCCGCCCCTCGCGGTGATCTTCCCACGCTTGTCTTGCGGGTACAGGTCTTCCACGTTCAGACACAGCACCTCGTCGGCCCGTGCGGCGGACTCGTAGAGCATCCTCCGGAACGTCTTCTCCCGCAGGGCTGCGTCCAGGCGCCACAGGGCGGCGATCTGGTTCTCGGCGAGGGCCTTGGTGCGGTCGGGCGGCGCCGGCCGCCGCTCGATGCCGATCGTCGGATCGTGCTCGATCCAGCCCTGACGCTGCCACCAGCCGATCGCCTTGCGTGCGATGGACAGTTCGCGGTTGACGGTGTCGGCGTCCATCTCCGTCTGCCCGCGCTGCCGCCAGTTCGGCCAGGATCTCCGGCAGTGCCGGGTCGTCGATGGCGGCGACGGGGAAGATGGGCGGCTCCGCGCCCCGGCGGGCGGGTCCGGTCGGCGCCGGTTCGCCGGTGAGCATCCCCCCCCGCGTCGTGAGCGAGATCCGGTAGATCCGCGCGGAGGACTTCGCGGTGCCCGCGCCGGTGAGGTACCGCTCGACCGCCGCGGTGCATGACGCGGGTGGGGCGGGCAGGGGCACCACCCGGGCATGCGGCACGCGCAGCGCGCCCCCGCTCCCGGGTTCGGTCACCGGTTCGATCGCCATGCCCGCCCCGCCCTTCCGGTCCTGCCGCGGTAAATGCGTACACCTCGTCCCGGCGGCCGGAGTGGCCCGCCGCAGGTCGCGATGATCACCGCAGGGGCTCTGCCCCAGTAAATCCGGCATTTACCGCGACGGCGGCCCAGGCCACGAATCAGGGCGGTGGCACCGGTGCGCGGCTCTGCTGCTACGGGGACGCCGGTTGCGTGTCGGAGCGGTTTCCGGTGCGCCACGGTGACGTGCATCTGTCGGCCGGGTCGTCGTTCGCGTCGGCCCGCGCCTGCCCGGCGTCCGGCTCAGACCGGGAGCGGCAGACCGGCGGCGTGGAAGAGCCGGTCACGGGAGGCCGCGGCCTCGTCGAAGACGGCGTCGCCTCCCTTCAGCACACCGTTCTCCTTGAGGACGTCACCGGCCACCACGACCAGGTCGACATTGCCGGCGTGGCCGCCCGCGACGATCGTGGCCGCGGCGTCCGTGGCGGGCAGCATGTTGGCGTGATCGAGGCGGATCATGATCAGGTCGGCCTCCTTGCCCGGGGTCAGGCTGCCGGTGCGGTCGTCGATCCCCGCGGCCCGTGCGCCCTCGATGGTCGCGAAGGACAGCAGGTCGGCGGCGTCGAACGTGGGCAGGCCGGGAACACGGTCCATGGGCCCGGCCGCACCGGCGAGGATCAGCTGCTGGTAGGCGAGGGTCGCCCGCATGACGCCGAACATGTCACCGCTTACGATCGTCTCGGTGTCCACGCTGAGGCTCGGGCGGACACCGGCGGCCAGCAGCCGGTTGGTGGCCGGCTGGCCCAGGCCCGGCATGAAGACCTCGAGGGCGCCGGCCACGGACGCGGTGGCGCCGCGTGCGGCCAGCATTCTCAGCTCCTCGTCGGTCGACGTGCACAGATGGATGAACGTCATGTCGGAGGCGAGCAGCCCGGCCTCCTCCAGTTGCCGTACGGCCTGCTGCTCCGCCCCCCACTCGCCGAGGCCCACGTGCATGCTGATGCGCAGGCCCAGTTCACGGGCGAGCCGGATGTCACGCTCGGACACATCGGGGGTGGACAGCTCCGGTCCGCGGAGCATCGCGTTGAGGGTCACCCGCGCCGAGTCGTCGGAGAGCACCTCGTCGCGGATGCGCCGAATGTCGTCGGGGTGGGTGCGGTCGCTGCCGAACTGCCACTGTTCGGCCTCCGTCGACGGCCAGCCGTGGTCGAAGACGGCGCGGATGCCCGACTCCCAGTGCGCGGCGATCGCCGCGTCCGAGTGCTCGGGGCTGTTGCTGATGTGCGACTCGTCCCGCACGGTCGTCACCCCGGAGTCGAGGGACATCAGGTCCGCCGCCAGGTTGCCGATGTGTACGTCCCGCGGGTCGAAGTACTGTCCGAGGCCGATTTGCACCTGGCTGCGGTACTCCTGGTAGGTCCAGGCGGGGCCGAGGTTGCGCAGCGCTCCCTGCCAGTTGTGGCGGTGGGTATCAATGAAACCGGGCAACACGGCGTTCCCTGTGCCGTCGATGACCCTGGCCCGGTCATCGGACAGGTCCCGGCCGATCTCGAGGATCCTGCCGTCGGCGACGAGGATGTCGCCCACGAAGTTGCCGAGCTTGTCGTCCTGCGTCATCAGGTACGCGCCCTTGATCAGGATGCGTTCGTTGTTCTGCGGCTGGTTCTGGGACACCTGTGGTTCCTTTCGTGCCATGGGCGGCACTGTGTTGCTTCTCCATCGAGAGAGGGATGGTGGGTCGGGTCCGCGTCCGGTCCGGCGCGGACGTGGATTACTTCGCGGTGGTGTCACGAGGGCGCCGGGAGGCAATCCAGACGGCGCCAAACGTGAGCAACGCACCGAGGACGGTGAGGACGGAGGGGGACCGACCGCCCGAAGGGACCAGGAAGTCCAGGGCGATCGAACTGGCGAGCTGCCCCGCGATAGAGGCCATGCTCAGCAGCAGGACACCGATCCGGCGCACCAGGAACGCCGAGGCGCCGATGAACACCACGCCGCACAGACCACCGAGGTAGACCCACAAGCTGGTGGGCAGCGGGTTCCCCGCGGTCCCCTGCACGAGTGTTTTCACCCCCCAGGCTGCGGCGAGGAACACCGCACCGACAAGGAAGTTGAGCCAGGTCGCTGCGAGCGGCGAGCCCGACGCGGCCGTCGTCGCTCCGTTGAGGGCCTGCTGCACACCGAGGAGGAAGCCGGCGGCGATGGCGGCGAGGGCCGGCAGGATGATCGTGGCCGGCGCGAGGGTGTCGGCGAAACGGGGCAGGGCGGACATGATCGCGGCCACCAGGATGACGGCCGCTCCCGTGAGCCGGGCAGCGCCCGGGCGCTGCCGCAGGCCGCCGCCGATACCCCGGCTGTCCACGATCAGACCGCCGAAGGTCTGACCGGCGATGGCCGACACTGTGAACACGGCGATTCCAGTGACCAGCGCGGCGGTGGACTGGGCCAGGGCGAACGTGCCGCCGAGCACACCGGCCAGCAGGTACCGGCGGGGGAGCCGACCATCCCGTGAAGCGCCGGCCAGGCGGCGCAGCGCGCCGCGCAGCCCGGGGGAGAAGAGCGCGAGGAGGGACAGCAGGACCAGTCCGCCCGAGAAACTGATCGCCGCCGCGGCGATGCCGTCGTCGAGGCGATGACTCAGCTCGCCGTTCAGACGGGCCTGTACCGGCACCACCATGCCGGCCGCGATGGCTGCCGCGACGGCCGGCGAGCCGCCGCGAGGCACGGATGGGCGGGACTGTCCCGCCGACTGGGGACCGGGCCCAGCAGGACGGCGATGACCTGACCCGGTTGGAGCGGTGGGAGTACTCATGTCGGAGTTCCTTCAATAAGGGTTGCGGCCGCGCAGGTCCCGGTCGGCCCGGCCGCCGATGGCCGGTCGGGCCCCGCCTGCGGCGGGGCCCGGGGCGCGGGCCGCTCTCAGAAGTCCGTACGCGCGATGTCGTCGAGGACCGACGGTCCCGTGGGGGCCCAGCCCAGGACACGCCGGGCCGTGTCGCCCGAAGCCTGCTGGTCAAGGAGAAGGGCCTCGCCGAGCAGGCCGAGCCGGTCGAGCGTCTGCACGACGGGTTCGGGCTCGACGCGTCCGGCCAGGCCGACAGAGCGGCTCACCGCTTCGGTGATCTCCCGTACGGTCGGGTTCGTACCGCCGGCGCCGATGAAGTACGAACCGGCCGGGGCCTTCTCCAGCGCGAGCACGTAAAGCTCGGCCAGGTCGTCCACGTGCACGGTGCTCCAGTGCTGGTCACCGGGACCGATCATGGTGAGCGCCGGGGTGTTTCCGGTGGTTCGAGGACCGGCGGCGACGAGGTTCAGCAGACCGCCGCCGTGGCCGTACACCACTGCCGGTGCGATGACCGAGGTCCGGACGCTCCGCGCGTCGCGCACGAGCTTGTCGAGCGGCACCCGCCAGGCGGTCAGTCGCGGGGCGTTCATGCCGGACGACTCGGTGATCGCCGAACCGCTGCCGTGCAGCCAGACGCCGGTGGTGTGCACGAACGGCCGGTCCGTGTTCCGCAGCGCGTGCAGGAAGCTGGTGACGGCGACCTCGTCGACGGTCGCGCTGGTCTCGTCGCCCGGCGACGCCAGGTGGATCACGCCGTCGCTCGCAGTCGCGAGTTCCTCCAGGGCGTGGCCGTCTGCCAGGTCGGCAACCGCAGGCTCGGCGCCCTTGGCCCGCACCAGCTCGGCCTTCTCGGCTGAGCGGACCAGGGCAGTGACCTGGTGGCCGCCGGAGATGAGCCGATCGAGCACCGCGGCTCCGATGTAGCCGGTGCCGCCGGTGAGCAGTACGCGCATGGTCATCCTCTTTCGCTGACGTTTCCTGGTCCGGGCGTTGGCCCGCACGACAACAGTCGCCCTGCCCGGCTATCGTGTCCAACGAATGTTTTCGAATACTCGATCGGACATACCGATGAATGGGGTGAGTGTGGACCAGAAGCGGCTGGAGTACTTCATCACCGTCGCCGAGGAGCTGAACTTCACGCGGGCGGCCCAGCGGCTGCACGTCACTCAGTCCACGCTCTCGGCCGGCATCAAGGCCCTGGAGCACGAACTCCGGACCGAACTGCTCCTCCGCTCCACGCGGTCGGTCAGACTGACGGAGGCCGGCTCGGCGTTCCTCCCCGAGGCACGGACCGCGATCGAGGTACTCGACCGGGCCCGGGCGGCAGTGGAGCCGCCCTCCACGGGGCTGCGCGGCAGCCTCACCGTGGGCGTCCTCAGCGGGCTGACGGTGATCGACGTACCCGCGCTGGCCGGTGAATTCCACCGCCGTCATCCCGAGGTCCGGTTGCGTACCGAGACCTCCCAGCGGGGAACCTCCGGGCTGATCGAGCGGATCAAGGAGAGCCACGTCGACGTGGCCTTCGTAGGAGCCGACATCAAGGACGAACACCTCAGCTCGAGGGCCATCAAGAGGTACGAGGTGCAGCTGCTGGTCCCCGCCGATCACCCACTGGCCCGCCGGAAGAGTGCGCGGCTCAGAGACATCGCCGGGGAATCCTTCGTCGACATGCCCGCCGGTTTCGGGCAACGCCAGATCGCGGACGACGCGTTCACGAAGGAGGAGCTGTCCCGGCGGGTCCTCATCGAGGTCTCGGACATCACCACGATCGCGGACTACGTGGCGCACGGCCTGGGCGTGGCGCTGTTGCCCCCGGACTTCGCCGCGGCGGCCGGGGACGCCGTTCGTACCGTCCCCCTCGCGGACGCCCGACTGGCCTGGACGCTCAGCGTGGTCGCCTCCGCGACGCGTCCGCCGACGCGGGCGCTGCATGCCTTCCTCGACCTGATCCCACACCACATCCGGCGCGACCGCGTGTTCTGAACGGACGTCCCCGGCCGTGTCCGGATCACTTCCCGAAATCCACCGGGCTCGCGTGGGCGGGGCGTGCTCATGACCGGTGACCCGGTTGAAGGCGTTCATGGAGATCGCGATCCAGATCACCGCGCCACGAGCCCGGGGCAGCCACGCGTCGGGGTCTCGCCACGCGAGACGCCTGTACGCCCCCCGCTCGCAGTGCTGCGCAGGTTCATGTGCTCTCCACGGTGGATCGCGCCGCCTGGTCGGCCGGGGCCCGAGAGCCTGGTATGGAGGCCCCGGCGAGGTTGAGGCGGGTGCCCATATCGAGGTTCACCTCGCCGTAGGGTCGGACGTGGGACCAGAAGAGCGGAGTGAGGCCGCGACGGGCGTCGGGGGTGAGCAGGGCGGCCCACTCCGGTACACCGAGCACATCCTGGACTCTTGCCCCGGTCTACCCGGCTGGCCGCCGCCACGAAGAGCAACTGTGGTCGGCGTGCTGCTGGTAGGTGCCTCCAAGCACGAGCGGGCTCCCTCGACCCGGTGGGGTGCGGAGCGAGCAGGTGGTCAGGGTGGCGGGGCGGCGAGGTTAGATGTTGCGGGGCCGGACGTTGATGGCGGTCGACGGGCGCCGCGGGTTCATGCCTGTCGCGTGCTGGGGTCAACGTGGATCTGCGTGAACCCTCGGTCCAGGAGAGCTGGGCGGTTCGCGTGCCCCTCTGATCGCAGCCACTGAGTGGACACGGCGTCCAGTACGGCGGTGGCGGCGTTGGTGAGCAGGTCCGCGGTGTATGGGTCGATGTCGGCCCCTGGCCGGTTCTGGAGCGCGCTGCTGACTCGCCGACGCCATTCCGCTCTGCGTTGGTGGAGTCGTCCGACCAGTGCGGGTGTGGCTTCGATGAGGCGCAGGGTATCGAGTACCCGCTCACTGGCATGGATCTCTTCCTGCCACGCCCGCAGCACGTGATGCAGAGAGTCCCAGGGAGCTTCGTCCGCTGGTCGTGCCGCGATGTCGGCGACCACCTTCTCCCCGGTGAGGTCGACGCCGTCGAAGACGACGTCTTCCTTGGTGGGGAAGTAGCGGAAGAAGCTGCGCTTGGTCATGCCGGCTGCTTGAGCGATGTCCTCGACGGTCGTCTTGTCGAACCCCCGGCGAGCGAACAGGCCGATGGCCACTTCGGCGAGCTCTGCCCGCACCGCTCGGCGCGTCCGTTCGCGCAGTCCCTCTTCCATGCACCCAGACTACTTTGCTTCACTCAATGTCTATACTGTCACTGGGTGACAGTCGAGGATGGAGTGGTGGCAATGGAAGGCCAGACCGTGCTCGTGACCGGTAGCACCGGAGGCATCGGCAAGGAGACCGCACGGCGACTGGCCGAGCTCGGCGCCGACGTCATCCTCGTCGGCCGCGACAAGACCCGCGCCAACGCCGCCGTAGCCGAGATCCGTCACACCAGCGGGAACGAGAACGTCACGGCGATCACGGCCGACATGTCCCGGCTCCGCGATGTCCATCACCTCGCCCAGGAGGCCGGCACCCGCACCGGTGGCGTGGACGTGCTGATCAATAACGCCGGGGCCACCCGCTCTCACCGCGAGCTGACCGAGGACGGCATCGAGACCGCCTTCGCGGTCAACGTGCTCGCGCCGTTCTGCCTCACTCACTGGCTGATGCCGGCTCTGGTGGCCTCGGGATCGGCTCGGGTCATCAACATCACCGGCGGCATCCCGCGGGGGCGGATCGACCTGGACAACCTGCAGGGCGAGAAGTCATACGTCGGGCTGTCGTTCTACAACCAGACCAAGCTGGCGCAGATGGCGATGAGCTACCGCTTCGCCCAGGAACTCACGGCGACGCCGGTGACGCTGAACGTCGCCTACCCTGGGCACGCCTACACCTCGATGAACAAGCACCTCACCATCGGCACCTACCCGCCACTGGCCCGCCCGATTGCGCCGCTCCTACGCCTGACGATGCCGGTCATGTACGGGCATCGCGCGCTGCTCAAGGCCACGCGCTCCAGCGTGTACCTCGCATCCAGTCCCGAGGTTCGGGACACCAGCGGGACCTACTTCAACAGCAAGGCCACCCCGGCCCCGTGGCCAAGAGCAGTCCTGGACGAAACCACTCGCAACACGATCTGGGATCTGTGCGAGAGACACCGCAACCGCCTGACCACGACGTGACGCCTGGCACCGACGAGAACAGGCGCGTTCATGGCACATCGCAACGCCCCACCGGCTGTGGCGCTGGGACGGCCACACCTACCAGCCGTTCGACCGCGGCAGCGACCCCGACCGAAGGGCCGCCGAGGTGTACGGCCGGCCCTACGACGCGGCCGTCACCCGGATCACCGACGGCGCGCCCTCCTCGAGCCTGTCGTGTCCGTCGATCGTGGTGGACATGCTCGACTCCCTGATGCTCGAACCGGGCCACCGCGTCCTCGAGCTGGGCGCCGGGACGGGCTGGAACGCGGCCCTCCTCACCTGGCGCGCAGGCCCCGGGCGCGTGGTCAGTGTCGAGGTGGACGACGAACTGGCCCGGCAGGCCAAGGAACACCTCGACGCGGCCGGCGTCGATGCGGCGGTCGTGGTCGACGACGGCGCCGGAGGCTGGCCGCCCGGCACGCCGTACGACCGGGTGATCTCCACGTACGCCGTCGATCAGGTGCCCTGGGCGTGGGTGGAGCAGACGCGGCCGGGCGGGAGGATCGTCACCCCGTGGGGGCGGCTGGGGCACGTCGCGCTGACCGTCGCCGACGACCACCGCCCGGCGGTGGGGTGGATGCAGGGGCTGGCCACGTTCATGCCCGCCCGCGGCACACCGTCCGCGAGCAGCTGGCCGCACGTGCGCGGCACCGGCCCCGCCGACGACGAACGCCCCTTCGCACGGGACCCGCACCCGCTGAAGGACGACGCGCACCTGATCTTCGCCCTGCGCATCCACCTCCCCGACGTGCAGATCAGCACAGGCATGGACGACGACGGCGTGAACGTGTGGGTCCACGACGGCGTCGCCTCCTGGGCCACGCTCACCACACTCCCCAATCGGCAGGCCCGCGCGTGTCAGGGCGGGCCGCGACGCCTGGCCGACGAACTGGAGCCTGCCTGGGACTGGTGGCTGGCCGAGGGACAGCCGACCCTGTACGACTTCGGCATAACCATGGAACCAGAGCGCCAGTACGTGTGGTGCCGGGATCCGGCAACGGGGCCCGCGCTCGCCGCGTGCCTACGGTCGCGCTGCTGTGTAACGGCCCCGCTGCTGGTCGGCTTATCCCTGCACGCGTGAGCGCGGTACTGGCCGCTGGCGCGGGAGTTCGCCCTGACCCAAGACCGGCCTCGGGTCCCGCGTACAGGTGAGCTCTTACGCCCGGCCGCTCCTCCAGGGACCGCAACGCCAGTAGGTTCCTTCGTCACGGTCGCCGATGCATGCCCTGACGTGGACGAGGGTCCCTTCGGGAACGTTGTAATCCCGTCCATTTGCAGAGCCAGATCGCTTGTCGGACCACACCACAACTTCCGGAGCGGAGTCTCCTCGCACGTCGCCGAGCAGGACGCCGTGCCGGTTGTCCAGGCCGCACACCTTGCGGATGCTGAAGTGGTCGTTGGTGTGCGTGAAGCGTCCTTGCGCGCCGATGGGGCAGTGCCTGTAGTCGGATCCGGACTTCGAATAGCTGCTGTTCGTTCCCGCCAAGGCGGGGGACGTCAACAGGCCGAACGCAAGAAGACCTGCTGCACCTACGGTGAATAAGCGAGCTGGCCAGCGGTGGTTCATGGAAACCCTCCCCCTTTTGGTCTGTCGCTTTGCATGCTCCCGTAACGTCAAGAGATAGTAAAGTGAGCGTTTTGGACATCAAGCGTGGACCGCCGCGGGCCTGACGACGTCGTCATGCGGCTGCCCCTCACCCGTGCGGCCCCGACCGGGCCAGCCGCGATCGGCGCGGCGACCTCGTGGCGCCCGCATCGATCACATCCGGGGCCGGGCCCGGCGCCCGGTGAGCGCGATATCGTGGACGGCCTGATGTCTGCTCGTTTTCATGATCTGGCAGGAGCGCCCGCGTGCCCGAGGACCCCATAGCTCACAGCGAACTCGCCGCCCTGACGCGGCGTTTCGAAGAGGTCGAGCAGAAGACCGACCGCGAGTTCGGGATCATCAAGAGCGACCTGACGGCGGTGCGTCTCCAGGTCGGGAACCTCGATCAGAAGGTGGACCGGCTGGAGAGCCGTATCGAGGAGCTCGGACAGAAGATGGACCGGAACCAGGCCCAGATCGTGGAACTGCTCACGCGGCTGGTCGGCCAGGACCCTAACGCTGGCTGAACGCGTTCCTTGGCAGGGCCCGGGACCCGGCCGCCGGGGGTCGGGCCTTCTTCCTGCGGCGGCCGCGGCAGTGACGGATGAATGGCTGGACTGGGCTCGCGGGGTGATCCGAGCTGTTCCACGGTCCCTGCTGGCCGGGGGAACGCCCGTGGCCACCACACAGTGCGCCTCCCGGATGCCCGCTGGGAAGACCTCGCCTGCGGGACGGCCCGGGTCGCGCAGCTGCTGCGGCCCGGCCGGCGCCCGGCCCGTCGGATGGCAGAACCGGGCATGACCTTCATCACGCCGGGCGTGGCGGCTGCCGGTATCAAAGCGACAGGGGGCGTGGACAGTGCGCTGGTCGGGCGGTACCGGCCTGTGCGCGTTCCCGGCTGGGCAGTAGGGGAGACCGCGCGGAGGCGTACCGCCGGTTGCTGGACGCCTCCACTCGCTCGTCCAACTACGCGTACCAGTTCGCCTACCTGAAGCGCGAGGCCGGACGCGCCGCGCACAAGCTTCTGCTGGGCCAGATCTGCCAGGTGTGGGAGGTCAGCAGCGAGCTCATCAGCGCGCTGCACATGGTCCGGCTGTGCGGCAGCGTCCACGTCAGCGCCGCGGCGGAAGCCCTCGTCTCAATCACGGTGAGTCGACGCTCGTAGCATCGGGTGAGGCGGTGGAAGGCGTTATGTCAGGCGTGGGTGCGCTCCACGTGCCACCGTCGACGTTCCTGAATCGGTCCTTTCTCTCTTTTGCGTGCAATCCGGCCGCGCAAGTCGCGGCCGTCGAGCAGGGTGCGGGCTGTGTCGGAGTCGTAGCCGGCGTACAAGCAGATCTGTCGGGTGCGGTGCAACGCGGCAGGATCTGTCCCGGCCCCGTGGGCGGGTGATCAGGGGCACAGCCCGTCGTCGGGCCGCGGGGACGGTCAGGCTGCCGGCGCGAATGCGGTGATGGCGTCGACGAGGTCGGCCGGGGCTTCCAGCGGGATCAGGTGACCGGTGTGGGGGACCACCACGAAGTCGGCTTGGGAGAGGTAGGGCACCAGGTTGTCGCGGAGCACGCCGACGGGCTCCACCTGGTCGTGTTCTCCGGCGACGACGAGAGCGGGCACGCTGACCATGCGCGTGTGCTCGGTGATGTCCTGCGCGATGCCGCGCAGCGGCCACTCGGTGCGGGCGGCGTCGGTGACGGTCCGCGAATCGGTCACGATCTGCGCCTTGACCGGAGCGGGCAGCTCGGTCGCGGTGAGGACGTGATCCCGTGCCCCGGCCACGGACTCGGCGGAGTCGTAGGCGTGCGACAGGGCTTCCTGGTACTCGGGAGTGACCTGTGCGGCGGGCTTCGCCGGGCCGGAGCCGACGAGAACGATGCCGCGCAGGCCGGCGGGCCGGGTGGCCGCGACCAGCTGTGCGACCTTACCCCCCATCGAATGCCCCACCAGGACGTAGTCGGTGACCCCCGCATCCGCGAGCACGGCGAGCGTGTCGTCGGCGAGCTGACCGAGCGTATAGGGACCGGGCAGAGCGCTCGACCGGCTCCACCCGCGGAAGTCGACCGTGAGCACGTCACGGCCCGCCAGGCGGTCGACGACGAGGTCCCAGGTGCGGGCAGAACCACCCCAGTAGTGCAGGAACACCAGAGTCGGCCCGGTCCCCGGCCGATGGTCGTAAGCGGGCAGAAGCGTCTGCTGCGTCGTGTTCATGATGGCTCTTCCGGTCGATGTTCTAGGCGATTGCCCTGTGTATTCATTGAAACTTCTGCACCCGGACGGGGCATCGGCGTGACTGGTCGCCCGATGGTGAAAACTGGACACGTGAGCGTGATCCGGCAGATGACCTACCAGCCCGCGGGACGCCGCGCCGCCTCGGTCGAGACGATGACGTTCGGCCGCCTTCGCGAGCTGAACGACGGCGGCACACAGCGCGCCGACTTCCACGTCCTTGCCGTCATCGACGCCGGACCCGGCTCAGTCACGGTCGATTTCCACCTCCACCCGCTCCAAGATCGGTCCGCGGTGTGGATTCCACCCGGCGCGGTGCACCGGTGGGACGACATCGCCGAAGTAGCAGGGCACCTCGTGCTGTTCGTGCCGACCGCGCCGGTCACCCACACCACCCGAGAACTCGTCGCCTCCCCGGACCTGGTCGCGCACTGGAGCATCCCCGACGCCGACTGGCCCTTCGTCGACACGGCGCGCAGCCATCTCCTCCTCGAAGCATCCGTCCCACCCAGTGACTCCTCGACGGAGCTGCCCGAAATCCTGCTCTCCGCGCTCATCACCCGGCTGCACCCACCGCACGCCGAAGCACGGCTCACACATCCGGTGTTCCGGTTGTTCCGCTCCAGCGTCGAAGCGCACTTCCGGCAACACCACGACGCCGGCTACTACGCCCGTGCGCTGGGATACGCGCCCCGCACCCTCTCACGAGCGGTGCAGCAGGCCACCGGCCGCACCGCGAAGGCGTACATCGTCGAACGGATCACCCTGGAAGCCAAACGGCTCCTCGCACACGACCGCCTCACCGCCGCCCGCTGTGCCGACGTACTCGGCTTCCCCGACGCATCCAGCTTCTCGGTGTTCTTCCACAGGGCCACAGGCAAACGCCCGGGCGCGTGGCAGGCGACGGTGGCCGCCGAGTGAGGAGGTGCCCACGAGAACACTCACATCTGATCACGTGGCGTCACAACCCCGTGATCACCGAAACTCCGTGCTCGCAGACCTGGTGCGCGCCGTTCTGAGCAGACTCGACCCCACCACCCGCAACATCGACTGATACCCGGCAGAGCCGACGACTTCTGCAAAGCCGTGGCCGTCCTTCAGGGCCATGAGGACACCCTCATGGCCCAGGCACCACCACGCGGAAAGCTGGCGCCGGGGCCGTCAACGGCCTCTTCGAACTCCCCATCGACGGCCAATGGTGCGCCCCACTGGCGGTCTTGGGGTTCTCCCCGGTGGGCGCCAGATATCTCCCCGCCTCCGGGTCGGTTCGGTCAGCTGAAGAGCTTCACCCGCTGTCCACTGGTGGCCTGGGTGAGCCGGTAGCTGTCACCCTGCGTGACGACGATGTGAGCGTGATGCATGAGCCGGTCGACCGTCGCGGTGGCCACGGTTTTGGACATGATCTCGTCAAAGCCCGAGGGGTGGAGGTTGCTGCTGACCGTGATCGAGCGTCGCTCGTAGGCGGCGTCGATCAGGCGGTAGAAGCCCTCTGCGGCGTCCCCGATGGTGCGGCGAGGGCCGGGCGAGCGGTTTCGTCCTGGACACTGGCCCGGGTCGGCTGGGCGATCGTTGGTACGGGTCTGACTCCGGCCGCACACAGCGAACGGCTCGGCATGACCAGTTGGGAGTCCTGGCGCCGTCCTGCGCTGGACACACCCGGATGTCACTTGTCCCCTCGTCGCTCGTCGTAGTGACAGCGGGCGGCTTCGACCGCGTCGAGGTGATCGACGGCCCATTCCAGTACGGCGTGCACAGGGGGCCGAAGGGTCCGGCCCAGGGGGGTGATGCGGTATTCGATCGCCACCGGATCCGTGGACACGACCACTCGCTCGACCATGCCGTTGCGCTCTAGTCGTCGCAGGCATGTAGTCAGTGACTTCGGGGTGACAGCGGGCATGTGCTGCCGGAGTTCGTTGAAGCGTCGGGGGCGGTCGCACAATGCGGCCAGTACCAGCAAGGACCACTTGTCGAAGAGTTGGTCGAGCAACTGCCGGCCGTTGCCGTTGAGCTTCACTTCGGGCACGTCGGTCTCCCTCGCGATACCTGATTTCGTTGAAGTATATCCGTACTACTAGATATACATCAGAAACCTAGCCTGACGTCGAAAACGGGAATCATGACTGACGCATACTCGACCCTCAAGATCTCTCTCACCAGCGGCGTGGCGCACGTCGTGATCGACAACCCTCCCATCAATCTGCTCGATGCCGCCCTGATGACGGACCTGGACCGGTTCGCGGACGCCATGTCCGGCGACCACGACATCCGGGTGATCGTTTTTGACAGCGCGGACCCGGACTTCTTCGTCGCGCACGGCGACATGACGACCGCCGACGATCCCGCGGCATTCATTGCGCTCCCCATTGCGCCCGAACAAGACCAGTCCCTCAACCCGATGATGCGGCTCCACGAACGCATCCGGTCGCTGCCGCAGATCACCATCGCCAAGCTGCGCGGACTGGCACGCGGCGGCGGTGCGGAACTGCTGTCCGCGATGGACATGCGGTTCGCATCGCTCGAGCGCGCCGGAATGGCCCAGATGGAGTGCCGGCTGGGAATCCTCCCGGGCGCGGGAGGCACTGCATACCTGCCCGGTCTCGTGGGTCGCGCACGCGCCCTGGAGATCATCCTTGGCGGGCAGCTGATCGATGCCGCGACCGCGGAACGGATCGGATGGGTGAACCGGGCCGTGCCGGATACCGACCTTGACCACGTCGTCGACACCCTCGCCGCCCGCATCGCCGCTCTGCCGCCCGGCGTCGCCCGCGCCGCGACCGAAGCGGTCGACACTGCGGCCGAGTCGACCACTCACGGCCTGCGGAAGGCCAACGCGCTCCTCAGCGGACTCTTCAGTGAGCCCGCTGCAGCCCGTCTTGCCAAGGCTGCACTGGCCGCCGGCGTGCACACCCGCGACGGAGAGCGCCACCTTGAGGCTCTTGTCGACGACATCACCTGAGAACTCCTACCGGGATGCCTTCAGGCGTCGCCAGCAGATGAGTGCGCACCCGAGGGTGAGGAAGGCTTCGTGGATGTCGTTCGCGTATCTCCCAGCGGATGCGCAGGCGGCGGAACCAGTGCAGGTGGGCGAAGGCACGGTCGACGACCCAGCGCTGGGTGCCCAGGCCGGAGCCGTGTTCGGTGCCTCGGCGGGCGATCAGTGGTTTCACGCCGAGTTCCAGACCAGGCGGCGGTACTTGTCGTGGTCGTAACCGCGGTCGGCCAGCACCGCATCCGGGCGGCGCCGGGGCCGGCCGCGCTTGCCCCGCACCGGCGGCACGTCCCGCAGCAGCGGGATGATCTGGGTGACGTCGTCGCGGTTCCCGCCGGTCAGGGTCGCGGCTGGCGGGATACCGGTGGCGTCGGTGATCAGATGGTGCTTGCTGCCCGTCCTGCCCCGGTCGGCGGGACCTCGTCCGGCCTTGGGCCCCCTTTTAACGCCCGGATGTGGGAGCCGTCGACTGCGGCGCGGGAGAAGTCCAGGGCCTTGGCACCGCGGAGTCGGGCCAGCAGGACCTCGTGCAGCCGGGGCCACACGCCGGCCTCGGTCCACTCCGCCAGCCGGCGCCAGCAGGTCATGCCCGAGCCGAAGCCGAGCTCCTGCGGCAGGTGCTCCCAGGCGATCCCGGTGTGCAGGATGAACAACAGGATGCCCTGGAACACCAGCCGGTCCGGATGCCGCTTGCGCCCGGGATGCCGGACCCGGCGCTCGATCCTGGGCAACAACGGCTCGATCACCACTCACAACTCGTCATCGACTTCCCACGGTTTCGGCCGCGCCACTCCACAGCTCCGGATCATGCGTCCCGGAGCGATCCAACCACCTCGAAGATCATTTCGTTAGGAGTTCTGAGAGGCCATCTCATGTGGCGAGTCTGTGGTAGCAGATGAGGGTGCAGCTGGCGGGGTTGGTTGCACTCGCTCAGCCGGCCGAAGTGTTCTGTGTCGCCTCGAGTGCTTCGATGAGGGCTCGCTGCCTGAGGTTGCCGCCGAACAACTGAATCGTGGTGGCGGCTAGGATGTCATCCCTGCCGATGGTCCGCCCGTCCCCCCTGCGAGTGGACAGAGCCAGGAGGGAATCCTTGAGGAACGGGGGTGGGGCCGGTTCGCCCGACATCACTGGGATGACCGTACCGAAACGTTTGACTCCGCCCTCGCGGACGACCATGGCCGCGTCCTGGGCGAGGTCCGTCAGGAACACGCTCGCGATTCCGTCCAGGTCGCGGACCATCGCTGGGACGGCCCTCGCCCCCTGGCTCCGCAGCAGCTTCTTGACCCCAGCCTCGAACCTGTGGGCGCCGGCCACAGCACTGGGTTTGCGCGACCTGCTGCGCTTACGAGAAGGCACGATGACGCCCTCGGCGTCGTACAGGACACCGGTCAGGCCTTGAAACGTCGGGCTGTGGTCGTACCACTTGTTCCCCACCTCGAGCTCGACGTTCCGGTCGATCGCCGAGAGAAGGTCCCCGGGAATCAGCTTCTTCCGGGCCTCCTGCGCCGCTCTCCTCGCGCCGTCGATGATCTCCGTCAGCACTGTCCGTGTCACCGACGCGGCGGCCCACGCGGCCGACCGGGAGACGTGCATCGAGGTCACGTCCCTGAACACCGCCTTGACGAGAGAAGGCTTGAACGGCAAGACATCCATGACCGAGGCGGTCTCGGGACCGCTGCGCTCAGGGCGTGCGGGCTGTGTGGTCATCGGAAGAAACGCTCCCTGCTGTCGGAGTTGTCAAAGGCCCACACTTCACCACGCAGACCCGCTCTCTTCCCCCATCCTCCCTCGAAGTGGCACCCGGTCCCGCCTCCGTCGAAGTGGCACCCGGTCCCGGCCTGTCGCAGACGACGACGGCCTGCCGGACGATCGCGAGGTTCGTGATCGACGCCCATGCGCTGGCCCGCGAGGCGGCCGAGCCGCCGGGCCGCGGTGGACGAGATCTTCCGGATGATCGAGGCGGCCTGGCAGGTCACCCGCCCGGCCGGGGCGGAAGAACCCACCGGCCCGGCCGGACGGTAGCCGGGAGTGCGGCCCGGCCGGGCCACGGTCGGGGGGTGCGGTTGTGGATGCCGTCGGGGTGCGTGTCACCAACAGACGGGCAGCGTCTTAAGGCTCCGGACGATCATGGCGTTCCGCCAGGAGAGCCGGTCGGGCGTGGTGTCCAGAGCAAGACCCGGAGCGCGTTCCAGGAGCTCGCGCAGGGCGATCCGGCCCTCCAGCCGGGCCAGCGGCGCGCCCAGGCAGTGGTGCAGGCCGTGCCCGAAGGCGAGGTGCCCCTGGGTGTCGCGGCGGATGTCGAACGTGTCGGGACGGTCGAAGCGCTCCGGGTCACGGCCAGCGGAGGCGAGCACGACCACGACGCTCTCGCCCGCCGGTACGACGGTGCCGTCCTGGAAGGCGACGTCCTCCATCGGGTAGCGGTAGGTCGCGTGCTCGACCGGCGCCTCGTACCGCAGCATCTCCTCGACGGCGCCCTCCATCAGCCCGAAGTCGGCGCGCAGAGCGCTCAGTTGGTCCGGGTGGCGGAGCAGCGCGCAGGTGCCGCCGCTGAGCAGCCCCACGGTCGTCTCGTAGCCCGCGGCGAGCAGCAGATATCCCATGCCGACCAGTTCGTCGGTGGAGAGCCGGTCACCGTCCTCGTCGCTGGTGCGGACGAGCGCGCTCAGCAGGTCGTCACCGGGCCGGGCCCGTTTGGCGGCGATCAGCTCGCCCAGGTACCCGGTCATCGCCTCCAGCGCCGCCAGTTGGCGCTCGGGGTCCTGCGCGCCGCTCAGCGTCTCGCACCAGGAGCGGAACCGCTCGCGGTCCATGAACGGGACACCGAGTAGCTCGCATATGACGATGAGGGGCAGCGGCGCGGCGAAACTCTCCACGAGATCGGCGCGGCGTTCCGGGCGCGCGAGCATCGCGTCGAGCAGTTCGCCGGCGATCTCCCGGACGCGCGGCTCCATCGCGGCCGTACGGCGGGCGGTGAACTCGCGTGCCACCAGCTTCCGCAGCCGGGTGTGGCGGGGCGGGTCCATCTCCAGCAGATTGTGGTAGAGCGCCGGCGGCGGACCGCCCTCCGCCGTCGGCTGGGTGGCGCGCGGGGTCGTCTTGGCGAGCCGGCGGTCGGCCAGCGCCTGCCGGGCCGCCTCCAGCCCGACGACCAGCCAGCCGGTGCTGCCGTCCCGCAGCCGCACGCGGTGCACGGGGCCCTGCGCGCGCAACGTCTCGTAGAGGGGGTACGGATCGCGCGCGAAGTCCTCGCCGAGCGCTCCCAGATCCAGCGGTGCCTCCGTGGTCATACGCGTACCCCTCACCGATGCGGCGTCAGACGGTCTGTGTGGTGCGTGTGTCACCCTAGAAGGTTCATGAAGATCTTCATGAGATCACCTCCCGCTCGTTCGCCTCGAAGCGGCGCACTATTGTCAATATCCTGTTAAATGCGGCAGGTGTTGGGCGTATGCAGCCAAGGCCGCGCGGTGGCGGACCCCTACGACCGCGCCATGGATCTGGGCCACGGTTGGATCCGCTACAGCGTCCGTCCGCTGGTCGATCCCGAGGTCCTGATCACCGACCTCGACTACTACAGCCCACTGGGGTAGGGGGTTCTCGTACGCGTGGCTGCCGACGACGACGCCTCCCAGAGCGAACCCAGCGCCATGGTCGACATCGCACGCCTCGCTCTCCGCCGGGCCAAGGAAGACGTCTGGCGCCGCCGCCCCCAACCCCGCTCCTCTCCTCCGCCCACACCCCGCCGAGGGTGGACGGCCCCCGAGCCGATCATCCTGCGTGCTGCTCTCGACGAGCTGATCACCCAGAAGATGGGCTGGCTTTCCACTACTGCCGCTGCCGTGATCGCGGTGTGGCCTTCGATCGTCGGTGAAGAAGTCGCCCGCCACGTCACCGCAGTCGACGTCGAACCGGATACCGGCGCACTCGTCATGCGTAGGTCAAGGGTTCGATTCCCTTAGGCGGCTCCGTGGGAAACCGCAGGTCAGTTATCTGACCTGCGGTTTCTTTGTTGTGTTGTGGCTCACGGTCCCGACGGCCCGAGCGTGGCCGCGCCCCTGCTCGACGACTCGGACGTGACGTCAATCTCGCATGAGCACGGCGACATGGACCGTTCGCGGTCAGGGGGCGTACGTCCTCCCACACGCACACCGCCGGGTCCTCACGTGTCGCCCCTCGTGGCCTGTGGTCGTCGTCCGGCAGGCCGGCGGGGGCGGGACGGGTGGGGGCGTGAGGTGGACGAAGCCCACCTCGGCGAAGAGGTTCAGGAGGCCCTGCAGGAGTGCCTTCGCCGACCTGGTGTACGGCGTTCCGCGGGCCGTTCCGTGTCCGGCGCCGTGGTCCTCGGGGGGCGGGAGCCCGAGCCTCGCGCATGCGTTCATGCCGCCGCTCCGGTTGGGGGAGAGGAAGGACGGGACGTGGACGAGGCCCGGATGAAGTCCGCCAGGCGGTCGATGCCGGTGCGGATCTCCTCGCGGGTCAGGGAGCTGAAGCCGAGGCGGATGACGCGGGTGCCGCCGTCGCCGACGTAGAACATGCTCATGGGCGCCCAGGCCACGCCGTGGTCGCGGGCCGATCGCTCCAGTGCGGCGAGGTTCGCCTCGAAGGGGACTTCGAGGAGGAGGAAGAAGCCTCCGGCGGGGACGTTCCAGCGTACGCCGTGGTCCGCGTGCGAGGCGGGCGGGAAGTGCGCGGCGAGGCACTCCAGGGTCAGGTCGAGGTGGCCGACGTAGAGGTCCGCGAGCCTTCGGGTGGCCTTCCGCATGCTGTGGCCGCACTCGGCGAGCAGACCGCCGATCATGGCCTGGGAGACGCCCGCGGTGTTGACGGTGACCATGCTCTTGACCTTGGCGAGTTCCTCGGCGAACGGCCGGGAGGTGCCGTCCGGGGTGACGACCTGCTGATCGGCCACCAGGTAGCCGACCCGGGCGCCGGGGAACGCCGTCTTCGCGAAGGAACCGAGGTACATCACCGAGCGGTCGCGGTCGAGCGCCTTCAGCGTCGGGAGTTCCTCGCCCGCGCGTCCGAAGAGGCCGTAGGGGTTGTCCTCCAGGAGCAACAGACCTTCCTCCTCGGCGACTTCGAGCAGGCGTCGGCGGGCGCGCTCCGGCAGGGAGTGGCCGGAGGGGTTGGCGAAGTCGGGCGTGACGTAGCAGGCCACCGGACGCTTCCCGGCTGCGCGGACCCGGCGGGCGACCGCGGCGACGTCCTCCGGATCCAGCCCATGCTCCCGTTCCCGGACCGGCTCGACAGCGATGTCCAGCACTTTCGCGGCGCCGGTGATGCCGACGTAGCACGGTGAGACGGTGAGCAGGACGTCGTCCCGTGAGCTGAACAGGCCGCGCAGGGCGACCAGGATCGCCTCCTGGCATCCGTGCGTGATCAGCACGGAGCCGGGGTCCACATGGATGGATTCGTCCGTCGCGAGCATGCGGGCGACATCCTCGCGGATGACGCCGGCCGTGGGGCCGTACTGGAAGACCGCCCGTTTGACCCGTTGCTCCGGGACGTCGCGGTCGCGTAACTCGGCCACGAACCGGTCCAGGTAGCGGTGCAGGTCCGCGAAGTCGAAGTACTCCTCGTAGGGTCGGCCCGAGGCGAAGGAGACGGCCCCGGGGTAGCGGAACGCGGTCTCGCTCAGCAGCCTCATCGAGTCCATCACCGGATCGCTGACGCTGGGGTGCAGCCCGGCCGGGTCGAGGCCGGCGGGCGGCTCCTGGGCGATTGAGGGAGTCGTGCGTGATGGCGTCATGGATGTTCGCCTCTCGGGGCTGAAAGTGAATTGCAGGCCATATGGCCGCTGGGTTCTTCCGGAATTTGCGATGGTCAGGCGCGAAAGTGCGAGGCTGGTTAATCGACGGGCATTCAGCAGGTCGGCGCGACCTCGGGAGAGAATGCGCACGAGCTGTAGTTGAATTCCAGGGAGCGGTCGCAGTTGAGCACCGCCGTCTGAAGCTGCTGGAGTCGCGGCGAAGGATCGAGTCCCAACTCGTCGGTCATCCGTTTCCGCAGTTTCTGGTACACCTTCAGCGCCTGTACGCGCCGGCCCGCACGGTAGAGCGCCAGCATGAACTGGCTGTGCAGGTTCTCGTTCAGTGGGTGATTCCTGGTGAGTTCGGTCAGTTCCCGCAGCACGCCGTAGTGCTGGCCGAGGCACAGTTCCGCCTCGATCCGGCGCTCCAGGGTGATGGTGTGCGACTCCTCCAGCTCGCGTACGAAGGTGTCCAGCATCGGCCCGGGGCGAATGTTGCACAGCGCGTTGTCGCGCCACACCGCGAGTGCGTCG
Source organism: Streptomyces yongxingensis (assembly GCF_055597465.1). Classification (NCBI taxonomy): domain Bacteria; kingdom Bacillati; phylum Actinomycetota; class Actinomycetes; order Kitasatosporales; family Streptomycetaceae; genus Streptomyces; species Streptomyces yongxingensis. The sequence goes on along the minus strand of NZ_CM145717.1, from coordinate 237,620 downwards.
GCGAAGGCGTGTGCGGCCCGCACGTATTCCCTGTTGAGCAGTGCGCTCTCGCCCTCGGCGGTCAGGTCGAGGTAGCGGGTGAGGTCGATGTCCGCGGGGTCGACCGAGAGCTGGTAGCCGCTGGCCCCGGTGACCAGGATGTCCGTCGCGTGCGCTCCCTCGTTCCCGGCGAGGGCGGACTCCAGCAGCTTCCTGATCTGCATGACGTACGTCTGCACGGTGTTGGCGGCGCTGCGCGGCGGAGTGGTGCCCCACAGCTCCTTGGCGATGGCGGACGAGGGCACGTGCCGATTGGAATTGGCGATGAGTAGCGCGAGCAATTGCCGCGGCTTCATCGCGGACGGAATGAAGGTATTTCCGTTCGCTGTCGCTGTTAAGCTTCCCAGTATCTCGATTTGCATCGCGTAGCGTTCCCCCCAGTGCTTGAGAATCTACCCAGCAGCTCTCGTTATACGTTGATCGAGTGCGGTGAGTCAAGGGCCGCCTAATGCAGTCAGAGGACAAAGAGGCGTATGGGGGTTGGGGTGGCATCGATGGTATCGGCTCGCTGGACCGGCATTTGGATAAACCATTCGGCGCCAATTTGGCCGAAGAGCGTTTTGGTCGATGGCGAAACTCGTGGGGTGGATTGGCGGTTGCATGGCCGGGGCCATGGGTTCGGGAAATTCACGCCTCGGAGGTGCTGATTCGGCCCGGGATGGCTGGATGTCACCGGTCCGGGCGGAGGATCGTGCCCGTCCGGGCGGAGGGTCCGCCGGTCGGAGCGGGCCCGGCGGGCCGGGGACCGGGAGGGCCGGGGTCCCGGAGGTGGGGGACGGCCGTGTCCGGTGTGCCGTCCCCCACCGGGTCAGCCGACCGTCGCCTCGAAGAGGGCCATCGAGCCCTGGACCGTGATGCGGTGACGCGGGAATCGTTTGGACAGCTCGGTGTCGAGCTGGGCGAAGGAATCGTCCGCGTTGTCCATGTCCTTGTCGCGGTTCAGCTCTCGCAGGGCCCTCGGCGCCAGCATTCCGTGGCGCACACCGTGGGCCAGTACGGTGCTTCCGAAGACGCGTCCGCCCGGTTCCACGTAGGGCAGTACGTGGTCGAAGGCCACCGCCTTGTGCGCCATGCCGCCGGGCAGGCAGTGCAGCAGCAGGTTCATGCCAACCGAGTCGAACCGCAGATCGCCCAGGTCCAGCGGCTGCAGCACGTCCCTGCGGAACCAGGTCGGCCGGTGCCTCGCCAACCGGGCCGACGCCGTCCGCAGCACCTCGGGGCTGAGGTCGACCAGGGTGAGTCGCGGGGTGTCCGTGGGGTAGGTGCAGCGGCGCAGGAAGTACCCGGTCCCGGGGCCGATGTCGAGGTGCCGCGCGCCTACGTTGCGGTCGTACTGCCGGGCCATGCGCCGGCGCGAGCAGTGCCACACCGCCGGGCAGACCACGCCCAGGATCCACAGGTCGTAGACGGCGAGCATCCGCCTGCTGTAGCTGTGCACGCCCGCCAGCACCCGCTCCTGGCTCGGTCCCTGCCCGGTCTCCTGACCCTCCGTCACCGTCCCGCACGCCCCTCCGCGTACTCCTTGGCGAGCCGGAGGTTGCTCATGCTGTTGTTGGTGAGCACTCGGCGCAGGTAGTTCCGGGCGTCCTGGACGGTCGTGCCCTCGCCCAGCACGCCGAGCGCCGACTCCTTGACCGTGGCCGTGTGCCGGGTGCTGGCGATGACGCCCTCCGGCGTCTCGGTGAAGGCCCAGTGGCCCGTGTGGGCGGTCAGCAGGACCGGGAGCTTGGTCTGCTTGTAGACGATCTTGCGGTGGGGCAGGCAGATCCGCACCGAACGGGTGGAATGCCGGTGCGCCCCGTCCGGGTCGGAGGTGTCCATGTCGAAGAACTGCACCCCGGGCTCCGGCTCCTCCAGGGTGAGGGCGGCGACGTGCGGCATCCGGTCGGGCCACTTGTCCGCCTCCAGCAGATAGGCGTACGCGTCCTCCACCGATCCCGCGATGAACAGCGGATCCTCGAAGGTGAGGGTGCGACGGTGGATGTCGTCCCGGTTCTGCGCCGCGTGCTTGAGGGTCCTCAGATAGGCGAGGGAGCCCTGCTGCAGTTTCTCCCGCTGCCGCTCGGCCAGGGCGGAATCCTCCTCCAGGAGGACGAACTCGTGCTCCATGCGTACGTCCACGGCGGCGCCCCCGTCGGCGGCCTCGAAGGTCCAGGCGCCCCGGACCTCGGCGAACGGCGGGGCGGGCGGCTCGTGGGTGAAGGCGATCGTGTCGTCCTCGTCCCACCGGCGCATCAGCCAGTGCCGAACGGACCGGTCCCCCGCCAGCGCCCACTGCCGGACGAGACTCTCGTTGCCCTTCCGCTCGACGTACTCGGCGTGCACCGCCGTGGGGTGCAGGTGCGACCAGCCCTCGACGTCCTGGATCAAGGCCCGGACCACCTCCACGCCCGCCGCGACGCGGGTGCTCTCCTCGATCCGGTGAACGGTACGACTCACCATGCGTTCCTCCGTGTTCGGCTGTGTGCGACGACGTTCGGCCGGGTGCCGCTGGCACCACGCCCATCGTGTGGGCCGGGTGCTGGAACGCCGGTGTACCGGCGATGAAAGCCACGGCCCGCCGTACTCGATCGGCCTTCCAGCGCCGGCCGGGACCGTGGGAGCCGACCGAACCGGGTGGCCCCCGTGCGGGGCCCGTGCCGCCAGGCGGAAGGAACCTCACATGTCCAGTGCGCCGTTGCTCGACCAAGCGGTCTCCGACCAGCTCTACGTGGAGGTCCAGCGGTTCTACGCGGCCCATCTGCAACTCCTCGACGACGGTGAGGCCGAGCGGTGGGCGGCCACCTTCACCGAGGACGGGACCTTCGAGGTGCCGACACTCGGGGAGCCGGTGCGCGGCCGGGCCGCGCTGGCCGCCGCGGTGCGGCACGGCGCGGCCGAACGCGAGGCGGTCGGCGAGGTGCACCGGCACTGGCACGGAATGATCCACGTCGCCGTCCGCGAGGACGGTGCGCTGGACGTCCGCTGCTACGCGCTGGTCTTCGCCTCGCCCAAGGGCGGCCCGTCGACGCTGCACCGGGTGTGCGTGTGCCGGGACGTGCTCGTGCGCGAGGCCGACGGGCTGCGGGTGCGCAGCCGGTACGTCACCCGGGACGACCTGCCGGTGACGTGACCGAGCCGTACCGCGGTCGCCGCAGGAGACGTCGTGTTCGACACGAAGGAGGCCCTGGATGGGGCGTGAACGCATATCCGTTCTGATCGTCGGCGGTGGCTCGGTCGGGCTGGCCGCCGCCGCCTTTCTGGCCGGCCGGGGGGCCCGGCCGGTCGTCGTGGAGCAGCGCGCCGGGCTGTCCGGGCACCCCCGGGCCACGTCGATCGGTCCCCGCGCCTGGGAGGCGCTGCTGAGTACCGGCCGCACCGAGGAGTTCCTCGCGGTCGCCGAGCGGCGCAGCGAGAGCCGTCCGCCGATCAAGGCGCGGACGATCGCCGAGTACGACCCCACCGCGGCCGGCCCGCGGGCGGACGTGTCCCGGGAGTTCCTGGACGCGATCGAGGGCTTCACCCCGGTCGCCGACCTCGGCGGCTGCGGCCAGCACCGGATCGACCCGATCTTGCTGCGAGCGGCCGAGGAGACCGGGGGCGAAGTGCGCTGGCGAACCAGGATGGTGTCGCTGCGTCAGACCGCGCACGGTGTCGCCGTGACCGTCGAGGACACGGCGACCGGACGGACGTCGGTCGTCGAGGCGGAGTACGTGCTGGCCGCCGACGGGTCCGAGAGCGCCGCCCGGGCACAGGCCGGCATCGGCCGCAGCGGGCAGGGTGTCGTCGGCGGCCTTCACGTCAACGTGCTGTTCCGCGCGGACTTGGGCGAACTGATCGCCGGGCGCGGCTTCTTCTCGCCCGCGTTCATCACCCATCCAGAGGCGAGCGGCATGCTGATCGCGCTCGACGAGGGCGACCGCTGGTGCTACCACATCATGGTGCCGCCCGACGGGGACGCCGTACCGGAGGACTACGCCGAGGAGCGCTGCCGGGAGGTGATCCGCACCGGGCTCGGCGTGCCGGACCAGAAGCTGGAGATCCTCGGCATCGCGCCGTGGCGGCCGACGGCGTGGCTCGCGGACCGGTTCCGCGAGCGACGGGTGTTCCTGGTCGGCGACGCGGCCCGCACGCTGCCGCCGGTCGGTGTCTTCGGTCTCACCACCGGCATCTGCGATGCCCACAACCTCGCCTGGAAGCTGGCGGCGGTGCTGAGCGGGGCGGCGGGGACCGGCCTGCTGGACAGCTACGAGGCCGAACGCCGGCCGCGGTCGGCCTTCTTGCTCGACCAGGTGCTGCTGCGGATGCGCCACCCGGAGCTGCACTGGGGCGGAACGCCCGCCGAACGGGCGACGGCCGGGATCATGGAGCACGCCATCGCCCACCTGTGTGACCTGTACGACTCGGCCGCCATCGTCGACCCGCGCACCGAGCCCCTGTCCTTGGTGGACGCCCGGACCAACCTCGACGGCTCGCCCGGCACCCGGGTGCCGCACGTGTGGCTGGAGCGGGACGGGCACCGGCTGTCCACCGTGGAGCTGGCGACCGGTGGTTTCACTCTGCTCGCGGGGCGGGACGGCGGCCCATGGGCCCAGGCCGCGCGGGCGGCCGGGAAGGAGATCGGCGTCCCGGTCACCGCCGTGACGCTCGGGTCGGATCCTGGGCTGCCCGTCGCCGGAGCCCGCTGGGAGGACGTCGCCGGCATCACCGAGCAGGGCGCGCTGCTGGTCCGGCCGGACGGGCAGGTCGCCTGGCGGTGTGCGGGGGCCGGGGCCGATCACGGGCGGCACGTGGAGCGGGTGCTGCGGCGGATCCTCGACCGCTGAGTGCCTTACCGGGACACGGCCGGGGCCCGTACGCCACCGGGGACGGTGGACGTACGGGCCTTGAGGTCCGGGCGCCGGGCGGTGCGGCCCCGCTCAGGCCGGCGCCGCACCCGCCTCTGCGCGGCGCCGACGGGCCTCGAGGCGGACCAGGATGACCGACGGGACCAGGACCGCGGCCGTGATGGCGACGATCCACCAGTGGGTGTGGCCGACGGCGGACGCGGTGTCGGCCGGGGTGTCCGGGGCCGTGGCGATGCGGTGCGCGAGCAGCGCCGTCAACACCGAGGTGCCGCAGGAGCCGCCGATCCGCTGGAGCATGTTGAAGATCGGCATGGCGTGCGGGATCTGGTCCTTGGGCACCATGACCAGGCCCGTGGCCAGCGCCGGTGTGGTGGTGAGGCCGATGCCGCAGCCCCGTACCACCTGGACGGCGGAGAGCCACCAGTAGCTGTCGTGCTCGTCGATCAGTGCCAGCGGGATCGTTCCGACGATGGTGACGACCAGTCCGGTCAGGATCACCCGGGCGCCGCCGATCCGGTCGGTGAACCAGCCGGCCAGCGGCAGTGCGGCCACCGTGCCCAGCGCCAGCGGCGCGGTCAGCAGGCCGGTGTCCACCAGTGACTCGTGCCGGGCCCGGAGGTAGTACTCCGGCAGCACGATCATCGCGCCGAACAGCGCCACGCCCATGCAGAAGATCACCACTGCGGCCGAGGAGAACGCGGCGTCCTTGAAGAGCCGCAGATTGAGCAGCGGGGCGCGGGTGCGCAGGGCGTGTACGGCGAAGCCGGTCAGCAGCAGGGCACCGACGATCACCAGGACCACCGGGAGCGCGCCGGTCGAGCCGCCGCCCTCGCCCAGCTCGGAGACGCCGAACACCAGCGCGGGCAGGCCCGTCGTGATCAGCGCCAGTCCCGGCCAGTCCATCGGCAGCACCTGCCGCTCGGCCTCCCGCGGCAGCCAGCGCAGGCCGGCGGCCAGGCTGATCACCGCGACTGGCACGTTCACCAGGAACATCCACTGCCACCCGAGACCGTCGGCGAGCAGGCTTCCGAAGAGGGTGCCGAGCACCGGGGCCAGGTAGATCGGGATGCTCAGCACGCTCATCATCCGGCCGAGCCGCTTGGGGCCGGCGGCGACGGCGAACAGGATCTGCCCGGCCGGCACCAGCAGCCCGCCCGACAGGCCTTGCAGCACCCGGAACGCGATCAGCGCCTCGATCGAGGTCGCCGCCGCGCACAGCGCCGAGAACGCCCCGAAGAGGGCGACGCACACGAGCCACAGCCGGGCCGCCCCGTACCGCCTGCTCGCCCAGCCGCTCACCGGGATCATCGTGGCCTGCGCGATGAGGTAGCCCGAGGCGATCCACTGGGTCGTGGCCAGCGGGGCTCCCAGCTCTTCGCCGACGCTGCCGAGGGCGACGTTGACCACCGTCGAGGTGAACATCGACATGACGCCGCCCAGCGTCAGGATCACCGACAGGCCCCACAGCGCGGGGGTGATCCGCTCGTCCTCGGACGTCGTCGCCCTGTCCGTCCGTGTCGGTTCGGTCTTCGCCATCCGGTTTCGCCCAGCCCTCTCGACATCGCGCACCTGCGAAGTTGACGTCGCCAAGAAATTAGCGCCGTTAAGATCTTAACGCCGCTAATATTGAGGTCGGCGCGCCGCTTGTCAAGCGCGGCCGGGAGAGATGAGGGTGTACGCATGGTGGTGCGGCGTGAGGGCTACATCCGGGCGGCCCTGGAACTGCTCGACGAGGTCGGGCTGAGCGGACTGACCCTGCGCAAGCTGGGCAGCCGGCTGGGCGTGCAGGGGCCCGCGCTCTACGCGCACTTCCGCAGCAAGCAGGACCTGCTCGACCAGATGGCCGAGGCCATGCTCGACGACGAGCTGGCCCGCCTGGACGAGGCGCAGTACGAGGACTGGTCCGAGTGGCTCGCCGACCGCGCCCGCGTCATCCGCCGCGGCCTGCTGTCTCACCGGGACGGCGCCCGGTTGCACGCGGGGTCGCGGCCGACCGACGACTCCTCGATGCTGCCGCTGATCAAGCCCCTGATGGCGGCCGGTTTCAGCAAACAGGACGCGGTGCACGCGGTGCTATCGGTCAGCCGTTACACCCTCGGCTGCGCGATCGACGAGCAGCAGCGCCCGGACGAGGAGGCACCGGCCGAGTCCGGCGAGGACGCCGAGGCGTCGTTCGAGTTCGGGCTCCGCGCGCTGATCGGCGGTCTGCGGGCCGTCGTCGAGCCGTAGGGGGATGTCTCGGCGATCGTGCCGGGCCCGTAACTGAACCGAAGGCCGGGCCCGGCCACGGCAAGGGGCGGACGCCGTGCGTCCGCCCCCGGGATGCTCCGCCGTCACCCCGTCGGCAACGGCAGCCTGCTCAGCGCCCGCAGGATCGTCAGCGGGCCCTCCACCAGCTGCCGGTACACCTCCGCCGAGGGGGCCGGCCGGCCGGGATCGAGGACGACGGTCCCAGTCGTCGTCACCGTGGACCCCTGTGGCGCCGGGGCGACCAGCCAGTGGCCGGTGTGCTGGGCGAGCCCGTCCGGCAGGGCCAGGGACTTGAAGACGACCTTGTGGGGCGGCAGCAGCAGCCGCGCTGTCCGGCCGGGGTGCGACTCCCCGGCCGCGTCCCGTTCGGTGTATTCGAGGAAGTGCACGCCGGGCGCCTTGTCCTCCGTGCGGGCCCGTATGGCCCCGGGGACGAGCCCGGGCCAGCACTGCGGGTCGGCCAGCACCCGGTAGACCTCGGCCGGATCGGCGGCGACCGACAGGGCACCGGAGAACGACAGTGTCCGGCGGTCCAGCTCGGCGAGGCCCTCCGCGCACTCGGTGAGCCGGGTCAGCTGGACACGGGTCCGGTCGTGGAACACGGCCGCCATGTCCTCGGGGCTCACCCGCGCGTCCTCGGCCAGCTCGAACGCGTGGACGGCCTCGACCCTGGTTCCGCCGTCCGGCCGGGCGTCGAACGACCACGAGCCGCCGAGCCGGGCCACCTCGCCGACGGCACCCTGCTGCTCGAACTCCATGCGCAGCGCGCCCGGATCCAGGTGCCGACGCGACACCCAGGTGCGGATGGTCTCCTGGTCGGTGATGCCCCAGTAGCGCACCACATCGTCATTCCCGTCGCGATCGAGGGGCTCGGTGTGCAGGATCCACGGGAACAGCCGGGGCCAGGTCTCCAGACCGGTCAGCAGCTCGTAGACCGTGCGGGCCGGTGCCGCGACCGCCGCCTCGGCGACGGCCCGCCCGGTCCGCGCCGCGCCGGTCACCGGGCCGTCCCGGCGACGATCATGTGCAGGTAGGCGTTCACCGGGCGGATCTCCTCCACCACGAGGCCCGCCCGCTCGACGAGCGCCAGCAGATCGTCCCGGGTGTGTTTCTTGCCGCCCACGTTGAGCAGCAGGAGCAGGTCCATCGCCGAGGTGAAGCCGGCCTCCGCGCCGGCGTCGACCAGGTTCTCCACGATCACCACCCGGGCGCCCGGACGGGCGTGTTCGACGACGTTGCGCAGGGTGGTCACCGTCGAGTCGTCGTCCCATTCGAGGACGTTCTTGAGCAGATAGAGGTCCGCCTCGACCGGGAGGCCGGCGCGGCAGTCGCCCGCCACCAGCTCGCAGCGCCCGGCCAGCGGACCGTCGCCGGTCAGCCGCGGATCCGGGTCGGCGACGACCGACGGCAGGTCGAACAGTACGCCCCGGACGCCGGGAGCCTTCTCCAGCAGCGCGGCCAGCGTCAGGCCCTGTCCACCCGCCACGTCGACCAGCGTCTCCACCCCGGTGAGGTCGAGCACCGCCGACAGCTGACGCGCCGACAGCGTGCTGGCCTGCGTCATCGCCAGGTCGAACACCCGTGCGGAGTCCGGCGCGTCCTCGTGCAGATAGGCGAAGAAGTCCTTGCCGTGCAGGGCGTGGAAGACGTCGCCGCCGGAGCGGACCGCCTCCTCCAGCCGGGGCCACACCTCCCAGGTCCACGGCTCGGTCGCCCACAAGGCCATGTGCCGCAGGCTGCGCTCGGTGCCGTCACGCAGCAACCGTGAGGTCTCGCTGTGCGAAAAGCGTCCGTCGGCTTCCGCGACGAAGACGCCCCGCTGGGACAGGGCGCGCAGCAGTCGCCGGAGCGCGTGCGGGTCCGTCCCGGTCCGCCGGGCGAGCCACTCGGCGGTGGCGGGCGTGTCGCCCAGCGCGTCGGCGACGCCCAGCCGGGCGGCGGCACGGATCGCGGCGGGCCAGGCCGCGGCGAGGAACAGCTCGCGCAACTCCCGTACGGCCGCGGGCACGGCGGGGACTGTGCTCTGACTGGTCAGCGTCATGACGAACACCTCTCGCGGTGGGTCGGAAGGGGCACGTGCGCGGCCGTCACAGTCCCGCCACGCCGTTCTCCCGGACGACGGTGAAGGGGGCCGGCTCCGCGGAGGCGTGCGCCTTGATCTTCTCGACGCCACGGCGGAAGCCCTCGCCGCTCAGCGCGTGGCGGTGCAGTTCGGCGCTCTCCCACTCGGCCGTCTCGACATATACGTTCGGGTCCTTGGCCGAGCGGTACAGCCGGTGCCGGCGGAAGCCCGGCTGCGCCGACATGTAGGCGTTGATCTCGCCCAGGACGCGCTCGAACTCCTCGGTGTCCCCGGTCACGGTGAACCGGTTGATGAAATGGAACATTCTCGTCCTTCCATGGGTGTGGGGACCGTCAGGGACGGCCGGGATCGGTCAGACGGGCGCGCAGTTCGTGGCGCGGGACCTTCCCGGTCACCGACCGGGGGATTTCCGGCACGAACGACACGCCGTGCAGGTGCTCGTAGTAGGGCAGCCGTGCGTTGACGTACGCGGTCAGCGCGGTCTCCTCGACCCGGGTCCGTATGACCACGAAGGCGTGCGCGACGGCACCGTGCAGTTCGTCGGGGCGGTCCAGCACCACACAGTCGGCGACGGCCGGATGCGTGTGCAGCACGTTCTCTATGTCGCTGGGCGCGACCAGCCAGTTGTCGTGCTTGAACACGTCCTTGATGCGGTCGACGACGAACAGGAAACCGTCCTCGTCGACGCGGCCGACGTCACCGGTGGCGAACCAGCCGTCGGGGCCGATGTCCTCGCCGCGCTCCCGGCCCAGGTAGCCCAGCATCAGCTGCGGGCCGCGCACCTGGATCTCGCCCGTGGCCCCGCGGGGCAGCGCGGCCCCGGTGTCGAGGTCGACGATCCGGCAGTCGGTGCCGGCCGTGAGCACCCCGCACGAACCGGGCCGGGGGCGGTCCAGGTCGCCGAGGTGGGTGGAGGGGGAGGCCTCGGCCAGCCCGTACCCCTGTACCACCGGTGTCCCCAGCCGTTCGGCGAGCAGGCCGGCGGCCCGGGCGGAGAGCGCCGAGCCGCCGGAGAGGACCGCCCGCAGGGTGGGCACCGACACGCCGGGCAGCCGTGGGTCGGCGGCCAGCCGGGCCAGGCGGACCGGCAGGCTGTAGTAGTGGGTCGCGCCCGACCGGGCAGCGGCCCGGAGCGATTCGATCGGGTCCTGGCCCGGGTGCAGCACCAGGGTCGCGGCCGCGGTGACCGCGATGTTCAGGTGCATCGGGTGGAAGACGGGCAGGTGGTCGAAGAGCACGGAGTCGGCGGACAGCCGGTGCGCGTGGGCCGTCTGGGCGGCGTTGACGGTCAGATTGCGGTGACTCAGCCGTACGGCTTTGGCGGGGCCGGTGGTGCCACTGGTGAACTGCAGGCAGGCCAGGGCGTGCCCGTCCGTCAGGTCGTGCGAGACGCCCGACGAGTGGTGTTCCACCAGCTCGTCCAGGGTGGGTGCGTCCTCCCGGCCCGTCTCGCGGTGGGTGAGGACCAGGGCGCGCAGATCGGGCAGGCGGTGACGCAACGCCGTCAGCCGCTGATGGACCCGCGGCGCGACCACCGCGGTGCGTGCCCGGGAGGTACGCAGCTGCTGCACCAGACGGTCGTCCGGCAGCAGCGGGTTGATGATCACGCCGACGCTTCCGGAGCGGGACACCGCGTAGTACGCGACGGGGAAGGCGAGGTCGAGCCGGTTGGTCAGCGCGATCGTCTCGCCGGGCCCGCCCGTGTACGCCCGCAGCGCCGCGGCCAGCGCGGTCACCCGGGAGTCGAGGGCGCTGTAGGTGAGTTCGCCGTCGGGGGAGCGCAGGGCCGACCGGTCGGGGGCCGTGCGTGCCGCCCGGGTGAGCAGGTCGTCGAGGCGGGGTCCGCCCAGCAGCCCGCCGAGGGCCTGGAGCGGCGGGCCGCTGAGGACGTGGTCGTCGGTGCCGGATCCGCTTCCGGCCGTCTCGGCGGTTCCGGTGGACCGGGCGTTCCCGGCAGTTCCCGCGGTCCCGGCGTCGTACGGGCGACCCGATGCCATGTGTGTCCCTTCCGGTAGCCGTCGTTTGCCGCGTCACCACCCTCGGACCTGGCGCTGGAACGGTGGTCCACATCGGGGGGCGGGGACTTCACCGGGGCTGGGCCGGGGGTTCAGCGGCCACGGCGAGGCTGGTGGAAAACACCGGCCGGGAGGAATCCAGTTGGACACGGACACCGTGGAAGTTCTTGTCGTCGGCGCGGGCCCCGTCGGCCTCACCGTCGCGTACGAACTGCGCCGCAGGGGCGTCGGCATACGCGTCGTGGACAGGGCGGGCGGGCCCGCGACCACAAGCCGGGCCACCGCGACCCATGCCCGGACCCTGGAGATCTACGACCAGATGGGGACGCTGGGAGACCTGCTGCCCCGGGGACTGCGCGTCGGCCACTTCTCGATGCATCGGGGCGGCCGGATGCTCGCCCGACTCGGCACCGATTACTCCGAGCTGCCGACCCGCTTCCCCTTCACCCTCCAGGTGGACCAGGTCTTCACCGAGGAGGTGCTGCGCGAAAGGCTGTCCGGGCTGGGCGTGGACGTCGAGTGGGACGCCGAGGTCACCGGGCTGGAGCGGCCGCGGGGAGCCGACGCGGTCGAGGTGCGACTGCGGCACGGGGACGGACGGGTGGAGGAGAGCACCGTGCCCTGGCTCGTCGGTGCGGACGGGGCCCACAGCTTCGTCCGCGCACGGCTCGGCATTCCGCTGCTCGGCGAGTCCACCGAGACCTGGCTCGTCGCCGACGCCGTGCTGGACGTGGACCTGCCCAAGGACAGCCTGCACTGGCTGCACACCGGGCAGGGCACTGTGCTGCTGGTGCCGTTCGCCGCGTCGGGCAAGTGGCGGCTCCTCGACACCGCCGACGTCGACCGCACCGAGGACCCGCAGGCCGTCGCCGAGCGGTTCGCGTCCAAGATCGGCCGGGCGCTGGGCCGTACTGTCAAGGTCTCGCCGCCGAGCTGGGTGTCGGTCTTCACCATCCAGCAGCGGATGGTGGAGACCATGCGCGCCGGACGCTGCTTCGTCGCCGGCGACGCCGCCCACGTCCACAGCCCCGCTTCCGGGCAGGGCCTCAACACGGGTGTCCAGGACGCCTACAACCTGGGCTGGAAGCTGGCGCAGGTGGTGCGCGGCGAGGCGCGGGAGGAACTCCTCGACAGTTACGGGGCCGAGCGCGTGCCCGTCGGGGCGGTGCTGCTGGACTCGACGCGGACCGCGACCGCGCTGATCGCCCTGCGCAACGCCGCCGCACCGGTCCTGCTTCCGCTCGGACTGGGCGTCGTACGGCGGGTGGCGCCGCTGCGTCGCCGGATCGAGCGCAAGATCCTGCGGGGCATGTCGGGACTGGCCCTGCACTACCGCGACAGCCCGCTCACCGACCGCACGCCGCCTGCCGCCGGGGCGCGGGACGTCCTGCCGCGGCCCGGGGACCGGGTGGGCTGTTCGGCCGGGGCTGCACGCACCTCGCCCGGCTGGCGGGCGTTGTGCGAGGAACTGGCCGACCCGCGCTGGCTGTTGCTCGCGTTCGGCGCGGGATCGTCGGGATCGCCGGAGATGAGCGAGGCGTTGACCCGGGTTCAGGAGGACTTCCGTACCGTCCTTTCGGTCCGGTCCGTGACACCGGACGGTCCGGGCTCCCTCCCCGACCCCGACGGTTCACTGCGTGCCGGGCTCGGAGCGATGGTCGGCGAGTACCTGCTGATCCGGCCCGACGGGTATCTCGCCGCACGGGGCCGGCTCGCCGGCAGCGGGACGTTGACGGCCCGGCTGGCCGCGTTCCACCTCGTACCGGGCGGCTCCCGCGTCCTGCCCGGGCAGGCACCGCGATGACGGCGTACGACCGCGACGAGCACCTGAGCGGCAAGGTCGCGCTGGTCACCGGCGGTACCCGTGGTCTGGGCCGGGCGATCGCGCTCCGGCTGCGGGAGGCGGGCTGCCGGGTGGTGGTCTGCCACCGCCGGGACGGGCCGGCCGAGCCCCTCCCGGACGGCGTCACGGCGGTACGCGCGGACGTCACCCGGCCCGGCGAGCTGGTCCCGCTGATCGAGGCGGTCGGCCGCGAGCACGGCCGGCTCGACTTCTTCGTGCACAACGCGGTGGCCTTCCACTCCATGTCGGCGTCCGCCCTGGACGCCTCAGCCTGTGCCCGGGACATGGAGGTCGCCCTCGGGCCGTTCGTCCACGGCATCGCGCCGCTGGCCGGACTGCTGGCGGCCACCCGGGGCCGGATCATCGTGGTCTCCAGTACCGGAGGCAGATCCGTGATCCCGGGATACGTCAGCCTCGGCATGGCCAAGGCGGCTCTGGAGCACCTCGTCCGTCATCTCGCCGTCGAGCTCGCCCCCCGCGGGATCGCCGTCAACGCGGTGGCCGGAGGCAAGCTCGACGAGGGCGGGGGCGCCGACGACGCCGTCAGCGCGCGGGTCGCCGCCCGGACGCCCGTGGGGCGCCTGACCACCCGGGCGGAACTGGCCGACGCGGTGAGCCTGCTGTGCCATCCGCAGGCGGGCGCGCTGCACGGCCAAGTGATCACGGTCGACGGCGGCCTGAGCCTGCTGGCCTGACCGGCCCCATCCACCACAGCGTCCCGAACGCCGACCGAAAGGGGTGCCCCCCCATGCGCATCATCGACCTGTCCACCGCCGTGGACGCCTCCGGCTGGGAGCCGGATCCCGTCAAGCACGAGATCATGTCCCCCGCTGAGGGCGGCAGGCACATGGCCGCGGCCATGGCCTCCGCGTTCGGCATCGAGTTCGACCCGGCCGAACTGCCCGACGGGGAACTGCTGTCGCTGGACACGCTCACCCTCACCAGCCACACCGGCACCCATGTCGACGCGCCCTCGCACTACGGCAGCAAAGCCTCGTACGGTATCCCGAAGCACATCGACCGGATGCCGCTGGACTGGTTCGTCGGCGACGGCGTCCGGTTGGACGTCTCCGACGCGCCGGCCGGCACGATCGGCGTCGACCGGCTCGACCGCGCCTTCGCCGAGATCGGGCACCGCCCCCGGCCGGGCGAGATCGTCCTGCTGCGGACCGGGGCCGACCGGCACGCCGGCAAGCCGGAGTACTTCACCGACTTCACCGGCCTGGACGGGCCCGCCACCGAGCTGCTCCTCGACCTCGGCGTGCGGGTCATCGGCACGGACGCCTTCAGTCTGGACGCGCCCTTCGGGCACATGATCAAGACCTATCGGCGTACCGGCGACAAGAGCGTGCTCTGGCCCGCCCACTTCACCGGCCGGCGGCGCGAGTACTGCCAGATCGAACGGCTCGCCAACCTCGACGCGCTGCCCGCCCCCACCGGCTTCACCGTGCTCTGCCTCCCCGTGAAGATCGTCGGCGCCGGAGCGGGCTGGACCAGAGCCGCCGCGCTCGTACCGGACGCCTGAGCCGTCGAACGCACCGCCCGCACCAGGACGGACCATCCCCGTACTCCCTGAGAGGATCACCATGACCACGACCGACAGCGCGGTGACCAAGCAGGTCCTGCACGAGATCTCCCGCGGATACCTCAAGACCGCTCTGCTGCGCACCGCCATGGAGTTACGCCTGTTCGACGGCGTGGGCGAGGACGGCACCGAGGCCGAGGCGCTCGCCGCCGGGCGCTCGGTGGACCCGCGGGCCCTGCGCATCGTCCTCGACGCCCTGGTAGCCATCGGCCTGCTGCGCCGGGACGCCGGCCGCTACACGCTGCCGCCCGGCGGCCGCGAGTACCTGCTGCCCTCCGGGGAGCACTACTTCGGCGGCGCGGTGCGCCTCGGCGCGAGCGACTGGGAATGGAGTGCGCAGGGGCGGCTGGCCGACGCGGTCCGCAAGGGCGGCACGGTCCTCACCGAGCACTACCTGACCCCGGAACTCGACTACTGGGAGGACTTCGCCGAGCACACGACCTGGTTCAACAACGGCGCCGCCGAGGTCCTCGCCGACCAGCTGGTGCCCTGGGCGCGGGAGCGGGACGCCGTCGACGTCCTGGACGTCGCCGCCAGTCACGGCAGTTACGGCTTCACCTTCGCCCGCCGCGAGCCCCGGGCGAGGATCTGGTGCCTGGACTGGCCCAACGTCCTGCCGTACACCCGGCGCAACGCCGAACGCCTCGGGCTCGCCGACCGGGTGCACCTCGTCCCGGGCGACATGTTCACGGTGCCGCTCACCGGGCCGTACGACCTGGTGCTGGTCACCAATGTGCTGCACCACTTCGCCGAGGAGACCGCCGTACGACTGCTGACCCGGCTGTCCGGGGCCGTCAAACCGGGCGGGCGGATCGCGGTGGTCGGACACACCTTCCGCGAGGGCGAGGACCCGGCCCGCAACCCGATGCCCTTCCTGTTCTCGGTCAGCATGCTGGCGCAGACCCTCGACGGCGAGACGCACTCCGTCGAGGCCTACGAGCGAATGCTGGCGGCGAGCGGCTTCAGCGGCACTCGGATGTACACCGGACAGAAGGCGCAGCACACGGTGTTCCTCGCGGAGAAGGCATGATGCCCGCCGACGCGGCCGACCGCCGCGTCGTCATCACCGGCCTCGGTGTGGTGGCGCCCGGCGGCACCGGCGTGAAGGAGTTCTGGAGCCTGCTCGCGGAAGGCCGTACGGCGACCCGGCGGATCACCTTCTTCGACCCGTCGCCATTCCGTTCCCGCGTGGCCGCGGAGATCGACTTCGATCCCGAAGAGCACGGTCTCGGTCCGCAGGAGATACGGCGGATGGACCGGGCCGCGCAGTTCGCCGTGGTCGCCGCGCGGGAGGCGCTGGCCGATAGCGGGCTGCCGGGAGGGGACGGCGACCCGGGCCGTACGGGGGTGACCGTCGGCAGCGCGGTCGGCGCGACCATGAGCCTCGACCAGGAGTACCGGGTGGTCAGCGACGGCGGCCGGCTGGAGCTGACCGACCACACCTACGCGTCGCCACACCTCTACCAGCACTTCGTACCGAGTTCCTTCGCCGCCGAGGTGGCCTGGCAGGCGGGCGCGGAGGGGCCTGCGACGGTTGTGTCCACCGGCTGCACCTCGGGCCTGGACGCGGTCGGGTACGCGGCGGAGCTGATCCGGGAGGGGTCGGTCGACGGGATGATCGCGGGGGCCACCGACGCACCGGTCTCGCCCATCACCCTGGCCTGCTTCGACGCTATCAGGGCGACCACGCCCCGGGAGGACGACCCCGAGCACGCTTCGCGGCCCTTCGACGCCACCCGCAACGGCTTCGTGCTGGGGGAGGGGGCGGCGTTCTTCGTCCTGGAGGAACTGCAGGGCGCGCTGCGGCGAGGCGCCCGGATCCGCGCCGAGATCGCGGGCTTCGCCTCCCGCTGCAACGCCTTCCACATGACCGGACTGCGCCCGGACGGCGTCGAGATGGCCGAGGCGATTACCAACGCGCTGGACCAGGCCCGGGTGAACCCCGAGGACGTCGACTACGTCAACGCGCACGGCTCCGGCACCCGGCAGAACGACCGGCACGAGACGGCCGCCTTCAAACGCAGCCTCGGCGCGCACGCGTACCGCACCCCCGTCAGCTCCATCAAGTCGATGGTCGGCCACTCCCTCGGTGCGATCGGCTCCATCGAGATCGCCGCTTCGGTGCTGGCCATGGAGCACCATGTGGTGCCGCCGACCGCCAACCTGCACACCCCCGACCCGGAGTGCGACCTGGACTACGTCCCGCTCACCGCGCGCGACTGGCGCACCGACACCGTGCTCACCGTCGGCAGTGGCTTCGGCGGCTTCCAGAGCGCGATGGTGCTGACCCGGCCGGACAGGAGGCGGGCATGAAGGCGCCCGTCGCCGTCACCGGGCTCGGGGTCGCGGCGCCCAACGGGCTGGGCGCCGCCGATTTCTGGGCGGCGTCCCGCGCCGGGAAGAGCGGCATCGGCCGCGTCACCCGCTTCGACGCGAGCGGCTACCCGGCCGGGCTGGCCGGTGAGATCACCGGGTTCGTGGCCGAGGACCATCTCCCGGCCCGGCTGCTGGTGCAGACCGACCGCATGACCCAGGTCGCCCTCGCGGCGGCCCAATGGGCTTTGGACGACGCCCAGATAGAGCCGGACGCCGTGCCGCCGTACGAGGCGGGCGTGGTGACCGCGAGTTCCTCCGGCGGGTTCGAGTTCGGCCAGAACGAGCTGCGCAAGCTGTGGAGCAAGGGCAGCCGGTATGTGAGCGCGTACCAGTCTTTCGCCTGGTTCTACGCCGTCAACACCGGCCAGATCTCGATCCGCCACGGGCTGAAGGGGCCCAGCGGCGTGGTCGTCGGCGACCAGGCCGGCGGTCTGGACGCGCTGGCCCAGGCCCGGCGGCACATCCGCCGGGGCAGTCGGATCATCGTCTCCGGCGCGGTGGACGCGGCGCTGTGCCCCTGGGGCTGGATCGCACAGCTCACCAGCCGGCGCATGAGCACCGCGTCGCGGCCGGACCGGGCGTACCTGCCGTTCGACCCGGCCGCCCGGGGCCACGTGCCGGGCGAGGGCGGCGCGATCCTCGTCCTGGAGGACGCGGCCGCCGCTCGCGCCCGAGGTGTCCGCCGCTACGGCCTGATCGCCGGATACGGCGCCACTTTCGATCCGCCGCCCGGCAGCGGGCGCCCGTCGGTTCTGGAGCGGGCGGTCCGGGTGGCCCTCGCCGACGCGGGCGTGGGGGCCGAGGACGTCGACGTCGTCTTCGCGGACGGCGCGGCCGTGCCCGAACTCGACCGCGAGGAGGCGCGTGCCATCGGGGCCGTGTTCGGCAGGCGGGGAGTGCCGGTCACCGTGCCGAAGACGATGACCGGACGGCTCAACTCCGGGGGCGCCCCGCTGGACGTGGCCGCCGCGCTGCTGGCCATCCGGGACGGCGTCATCCCGCCGACCATGAACGTCTCCCCGGCCCCGCCCCATGGACTGGACCTGGTGACCGACGTTCCGCGTATCGTGCCGGTACGGACCGCGCTCGTCGTCGCCCGCGGTCACGGCGGGTTCAACGCGGCGCTGGTGGTCCGGGCCGCCGACGGGCCATGAGGCCGGAACCACGACACATGCCGAGAGGGGAGCACCATGTCCGAGCAGCAGTTCACCCTTGAAGACCTGGAGCGCGTGCTGCGCTCCGCCGCCGGCGCGGCCGACGGTGGCACGTTCGACGCGGACGCCCTGGACCAGGCGTTCACGGATCTGGGCTACGACTCGTTGAACCTGCTGGAGGCCGTGGCCAAAATCGAGCAGGACTACGGGATCGCCCTGGACGACTCGGTGATCGGCGAGGCCACGACACCGCGGGCCCTGGTACGCGCGGTCAACGAGCAGGGGCGGGCCGGCGCTCCGTGACCTCCGCCAGGCGGCGGGTGAGGACCGGCAGTTGGGTCCGGCGGGTCCACGCCGTCTGCGGCGTTCTCCGCGCCACCGTCGATGAACGGCACATCGCTGCGGGTGGCCTCCACGAGGCTGTCCTCGACCGCCGCCAGCGCGGCCCGCAGATCCGGTTCCCGTGTGTGGTTCCCGACGACGATCACCCCGGGTTTCCCTTCACAGAGTCCGACAGGAGGGGCAGTAATGTCTCATATATCGCTCGGGTTCGGCTCAGGGCTCGGCCGGGACCGTGGCCCGGATCCGGCTTCCCTGCCCCAGGCGGCTGTCCACGAGCAGGGTGCCGCCCACCTCCCGGGCCCGTTCGCGCATCGACAGCAGCCCCAGATGGCCGGGGAAGGCGCCCTGGGAGTCGAAGCCCACGCCGTCGTCGGCCACGGTCAGCGTGACCGTCCCTTGTAGAGGTGGCCGAGCAGTTCCTCGGTGGCCTCGGAACCGTCGACCGGGGGCGGGGTGCCGTCGAGCACTCCCTGCCAGAACTCGCCGACGAGGTCGACGAGATGCTCGACGAGTCCCTCGTCGCGCTCGGCTCGGTGAATCAGCAGCCGGTTACCGCCGAGCAGGGCGGCGACGTGCGCGTGCCGGTAACCGGTGACAGCGAGGTACCAATGCGTCTGCAACACCGGTCCGTCTGGCACGCCGAGCAACCACTCGTCGAGCTGATACGCGCTACGGGTCTTGATCTCCAACAGGCTGGACGGCTGCGCGTCTTCGTCGAGCACGTACCGGTCGACGTTGGCGAGCATCCAACGGCTCGATGTGCGCGAGCATGCCCGGACCCGTGACAACGGTGAGGCCGGACCGCTCGGAGAACACGCGGGCGATCGTCGGCTCGTGCGCCAGTCCCCAGAACGCAGCCTCGGCGAGTTCAGGATTCTGCGGGCGATCGAGTGGCAGCTCGCCGCGTTTGTCGAGGTAGATCTCGTGCGCCGAGGTGTACTTGCTCATCCCGAGAACTGCGGCGATATCAGGGCCGCCGACTCCCGCACGCCGCACGGTGAGTCACTGTTCGCGGTCGAGGTTCGGCGGGGCGCCGGCGCGGCCGACGGTGGCACGTTCGACGCGGACGCCCTGGACCAGGTGTTCACGGATCTGGGCTACGACTCGTTGAACCTGCTGGCGGCCGTGGTGGCCGGACGGCTCTGGAGCGGGTGACACGCCTTGACACTCGGCCAGTCGCCGAAACGCTTTGACCTGCATGTTCTGTGCTTCCGTGGCACTGGCTGACACCCCCCAACATGAACGATCTTGAGCTCGTAATGCGCCCCGACTCAGCTGCATGGGCGACCCAGGCCCGCCTGCTGGCTCCCATGCTCATCCCACGCCTAAACATTGAAATCGGCGGCGAAACACTGACAACGATCCGTCTTCTCCCGCTGCCCCGCCTGAAGCCGTCGGCCAAGGCAGCCCCCTGCGTTCCGGCGCCACAGCCGACGCCTCGGTGGGCACGCCGCTCCAAGACGAGGCTGTACAGCCGCCCGCCAAGGGCACCCCTGCCTCCAGACCTGGCGCTGCTGGCGGCGGCCGAGAGACAGAGCCGACAGGCCACTCGCGAGCCCGAACACCTCTTCCCCGGCCTCCGCAGCGGACCGGTGCTGCCCGTGGACCGGACGCGCGCCCGTGCTCTCCTGCGAGCCCGGGCGCAGCGCCAGCCCTCGGAGTGAAGCATCCGAACGCGGCACAACAGTAAGTCACCACCCCGCTACGCTTGCCGGGTTGGCATGCGCGGGGCCGCGTGCTCCGTCGGCGAGAGGAGGTTCACATGGGAGAGGACGAGACCGAACCGGTCCGACAGCCCAGCGATTTACATGCGGAGAAAGCGTCCTGCGCGCGATGCTCCGCTCTGCCGAAGCGATCGCGGACATCGTGGAACTCCTGCACGGCCGCGACTTCTACCGCCCCGCACACGAGCTGATCTACAACACCATCCTCGACCTCTACGCCCGCGGCGAGCCCGCCGACCCCATCACGGTCGCCGCACAGGCCGAGATCTTCGCGGCCACCACCCGCCACCGCGACGGCCTCCCGCCCTCCTACTCCCTCGGCGAGGTCATGGAGGAAACCCTCGACGAAATCGAGGCTATCGGCAGCCGCAACGGCCCACTCCCCGGCATACCCACCGGCTTCACCGACCTCGACTCTCTGACCGGCGGCCTGCACCCAGGACAGCTGGTCGTCATCGCCGCACGCCCCGCGATGGGCAAAACCACGCTCGCCCTGGACTTCCTGCGCTCCGCCACCATCCAGCACAACCTCCCCGGCGCGCTCTTCACCCGCGAAACCCGACGGACCGACATCTCCATGCAGCTGCTGGCCACCGAAGCAGCAGCGCCTCGGCGGCCTTCCGCGGGTCGCCGAGCTGGTTGCCGCTGGCCGCCATCCGTGCCTCGTGGATCGGTGTGAACAGCGCGTCGTAGTCGGCGATGGTCCGCTCCGCGCGGGTCATCGACCGGCCCGCCCAGTCCGTACGGAACGAGCCGGGCTCGACGGCCGTGACATGGATGCCGAACGCGGCGACCTCCTTACGGATGCTCTCGAGCATGCCCTCCAGCGCGAACTTGCTGCCGCAGTAGGCCGACATCCCGGGCACCGCCATCAGACCGCCCATGGAGGTCACCGCCATCAGGTGGCCCGCGCGGCGCTCGCGCATATGGGGGAGGACGGCTTGAAGTGTCGCGGCGGCCCCGTACACATTGGTCTCGAACTGTGCCCGGGCCGCCGACAGCGGTGTCTCCTCGAAGATCCCCTCCAGGCCGTACCCGGCGTTGGCGATGGCCACATCGAGCGGGCCGACGGCCGCCTCCACCTCGTCGATTTGGCGTGGAGGGCCGTCCGTGTGGCGCGCTTGCCCCGGAGCAAGGGGCTCGTGAACCTAGGGTCGGCAGCCCCCTGGCTACCTCTGTGCGCGGCGCAAATGCTGAAACCGGTGGCGCCTACCCGGCTCCCCGGGGCGACCGGCCGACCAGGGCTGACTCGCCCCGTAACCACGGCGGGAGGCCGGATGTGCCCGCGCGTACCACTGGCCCGCCCCGACCGATTGCTTCTTTCGTCCCTTCCAGGAGACAGTCATGCGTGTTATCACCCAGCACACCGTCGGCGGCCCGTCGGTACTCGAGATGGTCGAGGTGGACCGCCCGGAGCCGGGCTACGGGCAGGTGCTGATCAAGACTCGCGCGATCGGGGTCAACCCGGTTGACGGGCACGTGCGCTCGGGGGAGTTGCCGATGCTCGGTGAGCCGCCGTTCACCGTGGGCTGGGACATCGCCGGGACCGTCGAGGCCGCCGGGCCCGGTGTGTCGGCCTTTGCTCCCGGCGACGAGGTGCTGGGCATGCTCGCGCTTCCGGGGGCGGGCAGCACCTACGCCGAGTACGTCCTCGCCTCGGTCAACGAGATCGTCCACAAGCCCGCCGGGCTCACCATGGAGCAGGCGGCCGGTCTGCCGATGGCCGGCCTCACCGCCTGGCAGAGCCTGGTCGGCCTCGCCCGGATCCAGCCGGGGCAGCGTGTGCTGGCGCACCGGGCCGCGGGCGGGGTGGGCCACCTGGCCGTGCAGATCGCCAAGGCCCGCGGCGCCCACGTGATCGGTACGGCGAGCGCGGCCAAGCACGATCTGCTGCGCCGCCTGGGGGTGGACCAGCCGGTCGACTACCGCTCCCAGGACTTCACCGAGGTCGGCCCGGTGGATGTGGTGTTCGATCTGCTCGGAGGGGAGTACGGCGAACGTTCCGCTCGCATCGTCACTCCAGGTGGGGTGCTGGTCAGCGCGTATCCCCAGGACACCGGCGTCACTCCCGAACTGATCGCAGAGCTCGGCATCCGGCACGCCCTCACCATCGTCAGCCCCTCCGCGCCCGACCTGGCTCAGCTGGTGGCTCTCGTGGCGGCCGGACGGCTCACCGTCCATGTCGACCAGGTGCTGCCACTGGCCGAGGCCGTCAAGGCACACGAGATCATCGCTTCGGGCACGGTCACCGGCAAGCTCGTCCTGATGCCCTGATGCCCTGATGCTCTGATGTCCTGATGTCCTGATGTCCTGACGCCCTGACGCGAGACGTCGCGCGGTGCCGGTACCGGGAGCGCGCCTGTCCGCTCGCGGCCTTGCGCCCGCGACGGTACCGGCGGCCCTCACCGGTGCCGGGAGGGCCGCTGCTTCTCCGCCGACCACCATGGCCGCCGGGCATCCGTCCGCGGCCCCACGCCCGCCCTCCACGAGGGCCGAACCGCAAGGAAAACCTCACTGTGCGTGCTCTGGAAGTCACCACCTTCGGAACCCCCGGCGTACTGCGTCTGCTCGACCGTCCGGACCCCGAGCCCCGCCCCGGCGCGGTGCGGGTCCGTATGCACGCCACCGTCGTCAACCCGGTCGACTCCTGGATACGCCGGGGCACCATGGCCCACCGCACCCCGAACCTGTCGTTCCCGTTCACGCTCGGCTTCGACATCGCGGGCACCGTGCTGGACGACACCCACGGGTTCACCGCCGGGCAACGCGTGATCGGGCTCTACCCGTGGCTCGTCGAGGGCACAGGAAAGGGAGCGAACGCCGAGATCGTCCATGCCGACCCGCGCTGGCTGGCACCGCTGCCTCCGTCCCTGGACTGGGCGGCGGCCGCCACGGTCCCGCTCAACTCGCTGACCGCCCGCCAGTCGCTTGATCTGCTGGGCGGTGCCCCCGGCGAGACAGTCCTGATCACCGGCGCGAGTGGTGCCGTGGGCAGCTTCGCCGCCCAACTCGCCGCGGCCGATGGTGCCAAGGTCGTGGCGGTGGCGTCGGCTGACGATCAGGCGTACGTCTCCGCCCTCGGCGTCCAGCACGTGCTGCCCCGCGACGAACCGCAACGACTCGTCGACGCCGTCCGCAAGATCGCACCGAACGGCGTCGACCGGGCGTTCGACGCCGCCCTCATCGGCGCGCCGCTGCTCGGTGCCGTGCGCGACGGCGGCGGTTTCGTCTCGGCCGTCGAGGCCGTCGCCCCCGCTTCGGAGCGCGGCATCACCGTGACCGGCGTGCACGCCAAGCCGAACGCCACCCAGCTGACCGACCTCATCCGCCGCGTCGCGGCCGGAGAACTCACCACCCGGATCGCCGACGTCCTGCCCATTGAACACGGCGCGGAGGCGCACCGCCGCCTCGAAGCGGGCGGTCTGCGCGGCAAGCTGGTTCTGACTTTCTGACCGCCGTGGCACACAAGCGTCCCCGCGCCACGACGTAGGTTCTCCCGCGCTCCCGCGCATCCACTGCCGCGCCTGATGTGCCGCCGGTACCCGCCCGTGCACGCAGGCGGGTGTGAACCGCGCTGACACCGGCGCTTGCGACGTACCGCGACTGCTGGCGGCGAGCACGTCCCGCCGCCAGCGGTCGCGGTGTGTCCGTGCCATCAGGGGGCGGTGCTGCTGGGCCTTCTTCGGTGGCCGGGTGGCGGCCATGTGTGTAGCCGAATTTCCGTCCTCACTGGGAGGCTGCTCGGTGGGAAGGCGGGGGACATGGCCGGTGCTGTCACAGCCTTCGAACAGCTGCTGGCCGACGAGCTGCGGGTCCTCGGCCCCGACCACCCAAGCACCCTCAGCGCGCAAGCAGACCTCGCGACCTATCGTGGGGAGGCGGGGGATGCGGCGGGTGCTGCTGCGGCCTATGCCGAATTGAACGAACACACGTTACGGGTACTTGGCCCGGACCACCCCCCTGACCTTCACCATCCAAACCAAATTCTGCCGGTTAGCGGAGGTGGAGGACCGGGTGGGCGCTGCCGCTGTTTTGGTGCAGTCGCTGGCCGGCACGAAACGGGTGCTGGGTCTCGACCACCCCGACACCGTCGCCCTCCGAGCCAGCATCGCCGGGCTACGCCGCAAGGTGAAGGATGCGGATAACCCGGCCGCCTACGAGCCCGCCTCGCGTACTCGCTATCCGCCCTCACCACCTGCTGTGGAAGGCAGGGCGCCGAAACGAAGCTGACGCGAGGACAGTTCGCCGATGGCTCGCGGAGAATCCGCTCCCACCTGATTCTCATAATTGACCAGTTGCGAGAGTTCTGCGAGAACCCCGGAGCCGATCACGTTTCCCCAGGTCGCCATTTGCAGAAGCCCTCTCAAAACTCGGGCATTGTGCGAGACAGTTCTGACACACTTCCCAGGTGAACCTGACGCCCGATGAAGCAGCAAACGCGGCAGAGCACAACGAGTATCCGAAATGTGAGCCGGGAGCTCGTGCCGCGCCCGGAGCGGGAAGACCGCGACGAAGTACCACACCGCCCGCTTCATCCTCGTCCCCGCGTTCCGCGAGGAGCTGGAAGTCCTCGTGCCGAGGACCGCGGCCCGGGGCGGTCGTGGAAGCCAGGCCCGCCCGTCGAGCAGGCCCCGGCGCCGCCAGTCGCCAGGCCCATCCGGATCGGGTACGCGCCTCGACCGCCCGGCAGTCCCTCGACGCACAACTCGACTCCCTCACCGAGGCCGGAGTGACGCGCATCTTCTCGGAGAAAATCTCCACCCGCGCCACCAGGCGCCCCGAGTTGGAGGCCGCCGTGAAGCTCGCCGGGGAGATCCGCTCCTCCGGCGTTGCCGTCACCCTCGTCGTCCACGAACACAAACGACTCGGCCGCGGCATCGAACTCGCCATGCTCGCCGAGGAGCTAAAGGCAAGCGACGTCGGCCTTGAATTCCTCACCGGGGAGCTCAAAGGCGCGCACGACCCCTCCGGGATCGTGTTCACGGTGCTCGCCGCTGTCCGGCACGGAGCGCGAGTACATCCGCGACCGCACCCTCGAAGGCCACGAGTCCGCCCGCAAGCGCGGCAAAACCATCGGCGGCGCGGGCGTCACAAACGAGTCCATGCTCTCCATGGCCCTTCACCTACGCGACCAGGAGATGAGCCTGCGCGATATCGCCAAACGGCTCGTCATCACCACGGGCGCGAAGAAGGGCCAGCGCCCCTCACCCGCCACCGTCATGCGGATGCTCCGCGAACACGGCGAACAGGCCGCCACGACGGCAGCCACGTGATCACCCGGCTGGTTTGCGGCTGGTGTCTGAGCTAGGACTCCAGGGCCGACACGGCGCATCAGGGCGTCACAGAGCTCGCCTCGGCACTCGCGTGCGTGTTGAGCCATCCGCTCGTGGCGTGAAGTTCCACCCTCCGCAGGGTGTTGTGAAGATCCTCTACCAGGCCGCTTGCCTCCCCATCGCCCTGGCGGTCTGGTTCTCCACCCTGCGCAGGGCGGTGCCGAGTTGTTCTACATCTTCCCCTGCCATCCTTGAGCTCAGGCTGTGGCGATGAGGTCGAAGGTGGATTCGATGGAGTTGAGCTGAGCGACGATGTGCTGACCCACTTGTCGCGCGGAGGGGCCGCAGCATGCGGGGCGACCGTGCCGGTGATGAACCGCCGGAACTCGGTGAGCTTCTCGGCAAGGATGGCCCGCTCGTATGCCTCCAGCGCGGCCCGGTCGGCGCCGAGCTGGTAGCCGCTGGCCCTTGTCCAGATCAGCGGCGGCCAGCCGTTGGCGGCGATGATGTCGCGCAGGCAGGCCAATGCGGTCCGAACCTGGCTGGGGGAGAGTTCGCTGGCGCGGACGTCAAGGATGTGGCGACGACAGAACGTTGCAGTTCTCCTGAGTCCTCACACATCAGAGCACCCCTTCGCGCTGACCGTGGGCGGCCTGCGGGCCGGCTCACCTCCGCTCGCGCGGAGAAGGAGGTGAGCCTGAATTCGCGCGAATCTCCACCCCCGGGAATTCGTGCTCTCCGCGCGAGCGGAGGTGAGTACTTGTTCCTGAATTCCGTTCATGGCTCGGAATCGCGGTTGCCGACCAGATCACTCCGTTAGGGGCAGGCACTCGGCGAGCAGGTCGACGACGTCGCGCCAGGCTCGCTGCGCGTGCCGTGGGTGGTAGCCGACGCCGGGGACTGCGGGGTGGTCGACCGGCGGGTGGTGGAAGGCGTGCAAGGCGCCGCCGTAGACCACGAGGCGCCAGTCGACGCCTGCGGCCTGCATCTCGGCGGCGAACGCGTCCCGTTGCGCGGGCGGCATGATCGGGTCTTCCGACCCGACCCCGGCCCACACTGGGCAGCGGATGCGCGCCGTCTCGCCCGGTCGGCCCGTGGTCAGTGCGTTGACTGTCCCGATCGCGCGCAGGCTGGCGCCATCACGCCCGAGTTCCAGCCCGATGGCGCCCCCGGTGCCGTAGCCGACGGCGGCGATCCGGTCGGGGTCGGTCCGCGGTTCGGTGCGCAACACGTCGAGCGCCGCGTGGCCGATGCCCCGCATCCGGTCGTGGTCGGCGAGCAGCGGCATGCAACGGGCCAGCATCTCCTCGGGGTCGCTCAAATAGCGCCCGCCGTGAAGGTCGAAGGCCAGCGCCACGTATCCCAGCTCGGCGAGCGCATCGGCCCGGCCGCGCTCGACGTCACTGAGCCCCGGGCCCTCCGGTCCGAGCAGCACCGCGGGCCCGCGGTCGACGCCGGCCGGGAGCGCGAGGTGCCCAATCATCGTCAAACCGTCGGCCGGGTACTCCACCGTACGCGTCGAAATCGTCGTCATGAGACTGGACTGTAGTGATCGTCAAGCCCGGTCCGGCCGGTGTTCTGCCGCCGGCAGAACAGCGCGGGTGTCCCTCTGAAATACGGCGAGGGCTCACAAGAACCGTCACAACCCCCGTTCCCACGGCGGCACTGTCGGATCAGGCCCTCGGGGAGTATCGGAACGGGAATTACTGACTTTGTTGGCGTGATGTCGTCATGGTGAGTCCGGTTCCTGCGAGACATCCGTCGATGAGGTTGCTGCGGTACTGGATCTGGCGGAGACCGTGTCGGAGCGTGCTGATGAGGTGGTCGGGATCGGTGAATGCGGTGTTGGTCTGGCTGCTGCGTCGCAGCAGGGACCAGATGCCCTCGACGGGGTTGAGGTCGGGTGCGTAGGCCGGCAGGAAGTAGCAGGTGATCCAGTCGTGGGTGTCGATGAACTCCCGCAGTCGGCGATCTTTGTGGACGTTGAGGTTGTCCCACACGAGCACAAGGGGTGCGCCGAGTTGCTGGTGTGCGGCGATGAGCAGGTCGCGGTAGTCGGTCCAGGTGGAACTGCGTCTGCCGCCCCGCTTGTGATCGACATGCCGCTTGGGCCGGTAGATCAGCCGTGAGCGTTCACCCGGCTTGTAGCAGGCCAGGGCAGCGACGGAGAAGCGGCGCTGGGAGCGTCCCCGGACCGGGATGACGGGTGTGCGTCCGCGCCGGGCCCAGGTCCGTGCGGTGGGCGGCGTCATCGAGAAGCCGGCCTCATCTTCGAAGCACAGCCAGGCATCGAGCGCCGCCACGGACCTTCCACCTGCGGCCAGGTCTCCTTCACCCAGCCGGCCACGGCCTCCTCATCACGCTCCAGAGCGCGCCGGGTCGGGACTTGGTGGCTGAAGCCGTGCCGGTGCAGCATCTGCGCGATCGCCGACAGTGTCATGTTCTTGTGGAACCGGCGCCCGATGAGCGTCTTGATGCGTGTCAGTGTCCATGTCTGGTCCGGCCAGCCGTGCGCGACCGGCCCCTTGGCGAGCTCCTGCTCGAGCACGGTGAACAGGGCCTCACTCAGCTTGGGCCGTGAGACGGGCCCGGCAGACCGCAGCCCCTCGGTGCCGGCGTCGTGCCAGGCCCGGCGCCAGCGCTGCACCGAGCGCACACCCACCCGTAAGTCCTTGGCGACCTCGGCGTTGGAGGCACCGGCAGCGAATCGTTCCGCGGCCTCCAGCCGGGTCCGCTCGCGAAACGCCTGCCGTTCAGGCGTCAGCCCACCACCCTGCGGATACCTCATACAACCGGCATACCGCGACGATCACACATCGTCAGCCCCCAACGACATCACGCCGCAAAGGTCAGTAGACGTTCCTGTGGACGCCTCGCCGTATCTGTTTGTCCGTCAGCAGTGCGAACCACAGCTCGACCTGGTTGAGCCAGGAGGAGCTGGTATGCGTGAAGTGCACATGGAAGCGGGGGTGCGCGGTCAGCCATCGCTGGATGGCCGGGGTCTTGTGCGTGGAGGCGTTGTCGCCGCAGATCAGGTGCACGTCCAGGTCGGCGGGTACCTCCTTGCCGATGCGGACGAGGAACTTCTTGAACTCCACGGCCCCGGTGTCGGCGGTGGATCTGGCCGATCACCTCGCCGGTGGCGGCGTTCAGCGCGGCGAACAGCGTGGTGACGCCGCCGCGCACGTAGTCGTGCGTACGGCGCCCTGGGATGCCCGGCATCATCGGCAGCACCGGAGCCGACCGGTCCAGCGCCTGGATCTGCGTCTTCTCGTCCACACACAGCACCAGCGCATGCTCGGGCGGGGCGAGATACAGACCGAACACATCGCGGACCTTCTCGATGAACTGCGGATCCTTCGAGAGCTTGAAGGGGCCGCAACCTCAAGGACGAAGACGTCGCCCGCCTCTCCCCGCTCAAGGACGGGCACATCAACCTTCTGGGGCGCTACCTGTTCAACATCAAGGCCAGCGGCCCCGGTCAGGGCCTGCGCCCCTTCCGCGATCCGGACGCCTTCGAGGACGACGCGGACGACGAAGGCTGACGAGGACTGCACCTGGGCTCGCCGCGCGGACCGCTCTCGGCCTCTTCGGACGTGGGGCACCCATCGTTCTGATCAGTTGGTTGGCTGAGTTCGCGGCTCATGCCTGGCGGTTTTCCGGGTTGGGCGTATGGATGCCGTTTTCGAGCGTGCGGATGACAGCGGAGACGATGCCGTGCCTCGGCAGCCCGCAGGCATCGGCGTCTTGGTACCCGGTGTACACCAGCGACCAGAGCACACGTTGGATCCAGGCGGGAGTGACGTCCGGGTCGAAGGCGCCTTCGGCTTGCCCGCGCTTGATGAGAGTGATCACCGGGTCATCGAGAGGCTCCGGTGTGTCTGCTGCGCCGCGGCTTTCCAGAACGCGCGGATCGCCGAACAGGAATACCAGCCGGTCGCCGACCGCCACCATCGCGGTGACCAGCCTGCGCATCGCCTCGATGGGGGAGCCCTGGTCGATGGCCGCGCCGGCCACCGACTCGTCGATCGCCGCGATGGAGTCCTCGATGGCTGCGCTGATGAGCCCGGTGCGGTCGGAGAAGTAGCGGTGCAGTGTCGTGCGGCCGACACCGGCGGCGTCTGCGATATCCGCCAGAGTCGCGTGATAGTCGCGGCCGAGCACGGAGGCGGCCGCGCTGAGGATGGCGCGGCGTGTACGACTGCGTGTTCGTGCTCCCGCGGCCTCGGGCCCAGGCTCCTTCATGCCGGTCACTGTACTACCGGGCCCCGATGATGGACATTGCTGATCATTAATGGAACATCAATGTTCCATCCGGTGATACGTTTATTCCCCTGGTGATCTTTTGCTCAGAGGAGGTACGACGATGGCTCGCAGAGACCGACGCCACCCTGAGAGCGTGGCCGGAGACTGGTTCGTCGACGACCGCTGTATCGGCTGCGGGGGTTCGGTCTCGCTCGCGCCGACGCTGTTCGGGCTGGCAACCGACGGTGAGCACTTCGTCATGACCCGCCAGCCAACCACCGAAGACGAGGTCCTGCAGGCACAGCTCGCCGCCGAGGTGTGCCCGTCCCGGTCGATCGGCACCGAATCCGGCGTGACGTGGCGGCGACACCACCCCCTGGAGATCGCACCCGCCACTTGGCGGACGGGCTCGAACTCGCCCAAGACCGCAGGCGGCAACGCCTTCCTCGTGCAGCGCGCCGCGGGCAACCTCCTCGTCGACGCGCCGCGCTTCACCCAGTCGCTACACGCCTGGATGGAGTCGCTCGGCGGGATCGCGGCGATCTTGCTGACGCACCGCGACGACGTCGGCGACGCCGAGCGCTACGCCGATGCGTTCGGCGCTGAAGTGGCCATCCATGCCGCCGACGCTGACGCCGCCCCATTCGCAGACCGGATTCTGACGAGTGCCGAGACCTGCGAGGTCGCCGCCGGCGTGCTGGCGATCCCCACACCCGGGCACACCGAGGGACACCTCATGTACCTGAATGACGACGGCACCCTGTTCACCGGCGACTCGCTCGGCTGGGACCCCTACCGTCATGACCTCAACGCAGAACCGTCTGTGTGCTGGTACTCCTGGCCCACCCAGGTCGACTCACTCCAGCGGCTCGACGGCTTCAATTTCGCACGGGTCGTTCCCACCCACGGCACGATGAGTCCGACGCTCGAACCGGGCGACATGCGCCGGCGGCTGCGGGCGCTGGTCGCCCGCCTGCGGCGCGACCTGGCGGACGAGTAGCACGCCCCACTACACAGGTTCGCAGCGCTGACGCGAACCCCTGCACCTGCAGCGGGAGGTGGGGACGGTCGGACGGTCCCCGCATTGCCGGACGACGCCAATCCCGGCGGCGACCACACCGATCGGCACAGTCCCACTCGCGTGGCGATCTTCAAGAAACCTCGTTTTTTGAAGATCGCCGGGTGAGGCTTCCGGCGCCCCCGCAGAGCCTTCGAAAAACCCTTCAAAAACCTGGCTCTGGTGGACGCGCTCGTCGCGCGGGACGCTGACGCCGCGTCCCGTCTTCCGGCCCAGCACATCGACCGAACATCCGCTTCTCTGCGGGCCGTGGCACAGAGCGAGACCGAACACGCCGGATGCAGGGAAACCCCTCCGAGCTGCCCCTTCGTCGCGCTCAGCGTCAGGCGTACCCACCCGGCGCCTCAGCTCTACACTCGGTCACGTGACCGAATGTGAACTCTCCCGGCTGTCCACCGGTACCGAGTACGGCTCCCTCCTCGCCGGCTTGCGCAGGCTCTCACCGTGGGCCACCGGTCGCCCACTCGCCACCCGGGATCCGCGGGCCGATGAGATTCCAGCGGCTCGGGCGCCATGGTGTTCTGTGGGCGCGGCGATCGCGGAGAGGTGTTCCGCCGATCCGTCCCGGACCGCGCTGTCCGACGGTGTGGCAGAGGTCGGTTACGGAGAACTCGGCGCGCGGGTGAACGCCCTCGCGGCCGCCCTCGTGCGCCGCGGCATCACGAGGGGCGAAATCGTCGCACTCGTTTTCGACCGAGGTGCGGCGTTCGTGGTGGCGCTGCTCGCCGTGTGGCGGGCCGGCGCCGCGTATCTGCCGCTGTCGCCGTCACATCCGGAGGAGTGGCTCACCAGCGTTGCCCGACAGGCAGGAGTGGCGCTGGTGGTCGGCGCCCCGATCCCCGGCTTTCCGCATGTGGACGATGGGTCCGAGGACGCCGGACCGGTCGAGACCCGGATCATGCCCGGGGACCAGACCAGGCCCGGGGACCTGGCGTATGTCGTCGCCACCTCCGGGTCGACCGGCACACCGAAGCTGGTCATGATCGAGCACGGCAGCCTGGTGAACCTGGTGCAGGCGCAGCGCGAGTACCTTGGCGGAATTCCGGCGCGCTCACGCGTGCTGCAGTTCGCGCACCCGGCTTTCGACGCGGCCCTGTTCGACGTCCTGATGGCGCTGTCGAACGGCGCGCGGCTGGAGCTGCTGGGCGGCGCACAGTTATCCGGCGATCCGCTCGCGGACGTGCTGACCGGTCGGCGCATCACCCACGCGGTGCTGCCGGCGGCGGTGCTGCGCACCTTGCGGCCGGGCCGGTACCCCGACCTGGACGTGCTGATGAGCATCGGTGATGTGTGCCTGCCGGAGACCGCCCGCCAGTGGGGTGCGCACCACCGTTTCGTGAATGGCTATGGCCCCACCGAGACCACGATCTGCGCCACACTGCACACCTCGGTCGGTGCGGAGAAGACCCGGGTGCCGATCGGGCGCCCGATAGCGGGCTACCACGTCGTCATCCTGGACGAGGAAGGAAACCCGGCTCCGCCGGGCACGGTGGGCGAAATCTGCATCGGCGGAGTCGGCGTGGCCCGCGGCTATCTGGGGCAGCCGGGGCTGACCGCCGAACGGTTCATCCCGGACCCGGCGGGCGGCAGACTCTACCGCAGCGGCGATCTGGGACGTGTGCTGGCCGACGGGACGATCGAGTTCCTCGGACGCGTGGACGACCAGGTGAAGGTGCGTGGGGCGCGGATCGAGCTCGGCCAGGTGGAGGGCGCGCTCGCGGCGTTACCCGGTGTGCGCGACGCGCTGGCAGTGGTCGACCGGCGGGGTGAGCCACGGCTGCTCGGATACGTGATCGCCGACACCGACGTCGAGCCCACCGAGCTGAGGGCGTCGCTGGCGCGCACGCTGCCCGCGTACCTGGTGCCCGACCAGGTGGTCGTGGTCGACCACTGGCCGCTCGCCATCAGCGGCAAGGTGGACCGGGCCGCCCTGCCCCAGCCGGGTCGGGCGACGCGTGCGGCGGACGCGCCGCGGGACCGGACCGAGGCCGAGGTGGTCCGCGTCGCGGCGGAACTGCTCGGCGCCGAACGGGTCGGGGTGCACGACAACCTGTTCGAGCTCGGAGGCAACTCGCTCTTCGCCACGCAGCTCGTGGCCCGGCTGCGGGCACGCCTGGGGGTCGAGGTCCCGCTGCGCACGGTGCTGGCCTGTGGCACGGCGGCTGGGATCGCGGCCGGAATCGGCGGCGATGCCCCCGATCGCGGGCCCCGGCCGGGCGCGGCGCCCGAGCCCTCGTCCGGGCAGCGACGCGTGTGGCTGATGCACGGGCTGAACCCGGACGCCCGTGCCTACCATTCACAGTCGGTGTTCCGGCTCGCCGGGGAGCTGTCCCTGGAATCGCTGGAGGCGAGCCTCACCGAGATCGTCCGGGCGCACGACGTGCTGCGCAGCCGGTTCTTCGAAGTCGACGGCGAGCTCGCCTGCGTGGTCGAAGCACCAGGACCAGTCGCGCTGGAGGTCCGCGACCTGAGCGGCTCCGAGGACCAGGGCCAGGCCCTCGGCACGGTGGTGCGCGAACTGCTGGGCGCGCCGTTCGCCCTGGCACACGAGCCGCCGTACCGTTGGGCACTGGTGCGGCTCGGCGCCGAGGAGCACGTCTTCGTCTGCGTGGAACACCACCTGGTGCACGACGGCTGGTCGTTCCATGTGTTCGTGCGCGAGCTGCTGGACGGTTACTCCGAACACCTCGCACACGGCAGAATCAGCCGACCGGCGCCGCCGATTGGCTACTACGACTACGCGCGCTGGCAACGGGAGTGGCTGGAGACCGAGGAAGCTGCCGCACAACGGACGTTCTGGCGCGAGGAATTGACGGGTGC
The DNA here is from genome assembly GCF_055597465.1 of Streptomyces yongxingensis. Lineage (NCBI taxonomy): Bacteria > Bacillati > Actinomycetota > Actinomycetes > Kitasatosporales > Streptomycetaceae > Streptomyces > Streptomyces yongxingensis. The sequence continues at coordinate 203,967 of NZ_CM145717.1, read as the reverse complement.
CGAGACCGTGCTGCGGCTGCCGCGCCGCAGTGGGGCACGCGCCACCGGCTTCCGGGGCCGCGCCCCGCGACTCGAGATCGACGGCGAGTTGACCCATCGCCTCAAGGATCTCGCCGAACGCGAAAACGTCTCCCTGTTCACGACCCTGCTGGCCGCGTTCTTCGTATTGCTGCACCACAGCACGGGATCCCACGACCTGCTGGTCGGGTCCGCGGTGGCGAACCGGCGATGGCAACAGACCGAGGACGTACTCGGCATGTTCGTCAACACGGTGGTGTTCCGGGGGAGGTTCGAGGGGGATCCGACGTTCACCGAGTTCCTGCGGCGGATCCACGAGCGGTCGTCGGCCGTGTACACACACCAGGAACTGCCCTACGACCTGATCTTCGCGGAGTCGCCGGCCGGACACGGCCACGGGGCGCGCCCGCTGGTGCAGGCGATGTTCAACTTCCACGACTCGCCTCTGGGACCGCTGCGGCCGACGCCGCTGGGCGTCACCATCGTCGAGGGTGTGGGCAACGGCTCGGCCAAGTTCGACATCTCCGTCGTCGCGGTGCCGCGATACGCCGAGGCCGGTCATATCTCACGGCACGCCGGCGACCTGATCGCGATCCCGCGATCGGCCACACCGGTGATGCCCAGCTCGCGCTCCGCGCTGCAGGGCATCACGCTGGCCTGGGAGTTCGACACCGACCTGTTCGACGACTTCTTTTGCGCGCATCTGCTGACAGCGTTCGAAACGCTGCTCCGGTCGATCGCGGACGCGCCCGGAACCCCGGTGTCACGGCTTTCGCTGGTGGACGACCGGACCCGTGCGCAACTGCTCGCATGGGGACGGGGCAGGTATGCCGAGCCGCCCTCCTGGTGGGTGCCGGATCTGGTCGCCCGCTGGGTGCGGACCACCCCGGACGCGATCGCCGTCGCGGGCCCTCGTCCGCTGACCTTTGCCGAACTGGGGGCAGGGTCCGATCGGGTGGCCCGGTATCTGCGAGCGTGCGGGCTCGGCGCCGACGATGTGGTGGCGGTGCGCATGGGGCGCTCGCCGGAGGTCGCCGTGGCGCAACTGGCCGTGATGAAGTCCGGCGCCGCGTATCTGCCCTCCGATCCGGAGCACCCGCCGGCCCGGCTGGGCGCTCTGATGGCCGACTGTGGGGCGAGGGCGGTTCTGACGACCGCCGCGCTCGCCGCCGATGTGCCCGAAGGCGCGATCGCCGTGGTGCTGGAGGACGTTTCCGACACCGGTGGCGACCTGCCCGCAGGCGCCGGCACCGACGCCTGCTACGTCATGTACACCTCGGGCAGTACCGGCCGGCCCAAGGGCGTCGTGGTCGAGCACCGCTCGGTCGCGGCACGCCTGCACGACGACGGTGTCACCGGCCTCGCCCCCGGCGACACCCTCCTCGCGGTCACCAGCCCCGCGTTCGACGTGTCCGTACTGGAGGTGTGGGGCCCGCTCGTGGCCGGCGCGACCGTGCGGTTCCTGCCGTCCCCCTGGCATGTGGCCGACGTGGCGCGCGAGCTGGACGAGCCCGCGGTGAGCCATGCCGCACTGTCCACGGCGGTGTTCCACGAACTGGCCGCCGAGGCGCCGGAGGCCGTCCGCGGGCTGCGGAGCCTGGTGGTCGCCGGTGACGTGATCTCGCCGGAGGCGCTCAGGGCATTACGCGCCAGGGGGATCACGTCCGTCTGCAACGCGTATGGACCGACGGAAACCACGGTGATCGTCACCGGGATGCCGATGGACGAGTGGCGCCCGTCCGACCAGCCGGGTGTGCCGATCGGGCGCCCGTTGCCGAACACCTCGGTATATGTCCTCGACGAGCATCTGCGGTTGGTACCCCCCGGAGTGGTGGGAGAGATCTGCGTCGGCGGCCCGGTGGTGGCGCGTGGCTATGCGCGGCCGGAGCCCGGGTTCGTGCCGAACCCCTTCGGGAAGGGAACGCTCTACCGCACCGGCGACCGGGGCCGCTGGCTCGACGGCGGGGTGCTCGACTTCACCGGCCGTGCCGACGGCCAGGTCAAGATTCGCGGATTCCGGGTGGAGCCCGCCGAGGTGCGCGCGGCACTCCTCGCGCTGCCCACCGTACGTGACGCGGTGGTCGTGGCGGACCTCCCCGCGGACAGAATTGTGGCGCACGTGGTGAGCGAGGAGACGGGCACCGCCGTCCGCCGCGCGCTCGCCGCAGAGGTCCCCGGCCACCTGGTGCCGAGCGTGATCGTGCCGCATGAGCGGTTCCCGGTCGCCGTCGGCGGGAAGGTCGACGTGTCCGCGCTGGGAACGCCGCCGCCACAGTCGGTCGAACCGGCCGCCCCGCGGACCGCGCTGGAGACCCTGATCGTGGACCTGGCCACCGACGTGCTGGGCGTCCGGCCGGGCGTGCACGACAACGTATTCGAGCTCGGCATGCACTCGTTGCAGGCGATGCGGCTCGCGTCCCGCATCGCCGCCACGACCGGCCGCATGGTCGGGCTCGGCCTGGTGCTCGCCCAGCCGACCGCGGCCGGGCTCGCCGCCGCGCTGGAGTCGTCGCCCGCCGAGGCCGAGAAGATCACCAGGATCCCGCGGTGAGCACCTCCTTCCCGCTGTCGGCCGCGCAACGGGCGGTCTGGATGCGGCACACACAAGACCCCAGCGGGCACCGGCAGAGCACCCTGCGCACGTTCGTGGTGACCGGCCCCCTGGGCGTGGCAGCGCTGCGCACCGCGGTCGAGGCGCTCGTACGACGGCACGAACCGCTGCGAACCGTCTACCTCGACGGGCCCGTACAACAGATCCGTCCTGACATGCCGACGGCGGTCCGGGTCGTCTCCGGACCGCCGCGGCCGAGCGCCTTCGACCTGGCCCGCGGGCCCCTGTTACGTGTTTACGTCCGCCCGATGGGCCCCAACCGGTACGAGGTCACGTTCTTAGTGCATCTGCTGGCGGCCGACGGCTGGTCGTTGGGGGTGTTCTTCACCGACCTCGCCGCCTGCTACGGCGCCGCGCTGCGCGGCGAGTCGGCCGCCCTGCCCGAGCTCGCCGTCCAGTACGTCGACTGGGCGGCATGGCAGACCAGGCAGCTGAGCCGGGAGCGCACCAGCGAACTGGTGCGCTGGTGGCGCGGCGCTCTCGACGGTTACGGGAGGCCGCTGGACGCGGGGGCCGGTGCCACCGGTGAACCGAGCCGGGGCAGACGCCGGGCCGTGGCGCTGGGCACCGTTCTGGTGCGCGCGATCCGCGACCTGGCCGCCGCACACGGCCACACCGCGTTCACGGTGCTCGCGGCGGCGTGTGCGATCGCTCTGACCCGGCGCACCGGCCAGGACCGCGTGCTGCTGGGCCTCGCGGTCGCGGGCCGCGACCACCCCGAAGTGGCCGGTGTCCTCGGCTTCTTCGCCACCCTCACGGTGCTGCCGGTGGACCTCACCGAAGACCCGGGATTCGGTGCATTGCTGGCGCGTGTGGCCGAGGCGACGGCGGCCACCTACCAGCACCGCGACCTGCCGCTCGACGAGATGACGGCCGCGCTCGGGGACGACCCCACTCACATGCCCTTGGTGCAGGCGGTCTTCGCACACCACCCGCCGGGCAGCACGGGCACGCTCCACCTGGACGGCTGCGAGGTCGCCGAGGTCCCGGTACACGACACGGCCAAGTTCGCACTGACCGTCCGCGTCGATGACACCCCCGACGGTGCCTGTACGGTCTGGGCGGAGTACGACACCGCCCGCTACCACGAGCGCCAGATCGATTCACTGCTCAAGGCCTACCAGGCCGTCCTGCGTGCGGTCGTCGCCCGGCCGGCGACACGCGTGTCCGCGCTGCGCGCGCTCGTCCCACCATCTGGAGGAACCTTCCGTGGCTGAGCTTCCCACCTACCCGCTGGCCAGGGATCCGGAGCACCCACTCGACCCGCCGCCCGAGTGTCACGAGCTGCGCGCCTCCGCGACGCTCCCGCGCGTACGGGCGTGGGACGGCAGCACGCCGTGGCTGATCACCCGTTACGACGACGCCCGCCACGCGCTGGTCGACCGGCGGTTCACCATGGACGTCACCTCGCCCGGCTTCCCTCACACGTCGCCGTCGTCACGGTTACGCAGCCAGGAACCGGTCTTCTTCCCCTCCCGCCCCGAAGAGCGGTACGCGGCAGCCCGGGCGATCATGGCCAAAGAGTTCACCCCGCACCGGATGGCGGAGCTGCGACCGTATCTCCAGCGCACGGCGGACCGGGAGATCGACGCCCTGCTCGCCGGACCGCGTCCGGCCGACCTGGTCGAGGGGTTCGCACTGCCCTTCGCCATCAAGGTGATCTGCGAGTTCCTCGGCGTCCCGCTCGCCGGCCGCGACCGCTTGCACGAACTCAGCCGCGTCCTCGGCTCCCGCACGGCGCCCGCCGAGCAGGTCACCTCGGCGCTGTCCGAGATGACCGCGTACTTCCGCGCCCTGGTCGCCGATCCGGGCGACGGGCTCATGGGCCGGATCGTACGTGCCCACGTGGCGACCGGTGAACTGTCCGAGGAGGACGCGGCGGCCGACTTCCAGGGCCTGTTCTTCACGGGCCACGGCCCGACCGCGTACATGATCGTGATGGGGGTGGTCGCACTGCTGCGCCACCCCGAGCAGATCGAGGTGCTGACCGGCACCGACGACGAGCCCGTGCACACGGCGGCGATCCAGGAACTCCTGCGCTACATCACCGTGTCGCACAACGCGCGGCAGCGCGCCGCCACGGACGACATCGAGATCGGCGGCACACTCATCCGCCGAGGAGAGGGCGTCCTCATCCAGATCGACTCCGCGAACCGCGACGAGACCGTCTTCCCCGACCCCGGCCGCCTCGACCTGCTCCGCACCCCGTCGCGACGGCATCTCGCGCTCGGACTGGGGATGCACCACTGCACAGGGCACGCCTTGGCCGGCATCGAACTGGACGTCGCCTACACCACCCTGTTCCGCCGCCTGCCCGATCTGCGGCTCGCCGTGGATATCGCCGAAGTACCGTTCAAGTTCGACGAAAACCTCGTCGGTGCACACGCCTTGCCGGTGACATGGGGCCCAGCCCCTCGGCTGTCATCCGCCCTGGTCGAAGGCCTGCACCAAGACTAGCGGTCGTCGGCCTCCTCGCTCGAATCGGGTGCTCCCGCGCAGCCGGTGTCCCAACGGGAGTGATCGTGGGGGCCACGGTCCGCCGTCCCGGGGCAGGACCGTGGGCGAGCGTCGTGGGCGAGGAGGGCGAGCTGGACGGCGTTCGTCCTGCACGGCGTCTTCCGGTGACCGGTTCGCCGAGATCGCCGACGTTCTCGGCCGGATCCCCGCGGCCTGCAAGCAGCTGGCGGCCTCCGCCCGGCGGCGGGTGAGCGTCGCGCGCGCTCCGGTGACGGCGACCGGGACCGTGGCCTCGTTCGACGTCTCCGACGGGCGCGTCACCCGGATCCGGGCGGTCCGCAACCCGGAGAAGCTGCGGCCGTGGGTGCGGTTGCGTCCGAGCACCTCGCAGACCATTCCGTCAGGAGTTCTCGGGGGCGGCCTGCCAGGGGTGTCGGCGGGCCGCCCCCGTGGCAGGCCGTCGGAGGTTCGAGGCATGCCATCGGCGTGTTCTTCAGAGCCGACGCAGCTTGGTGGTGAATACATAGCCGGCGACCTGGTCGCCGAGCTTTGTCCCGTCCTCGGCATCCCACGGGAAGTGGACCCCCAGCCAGACCCGGCTGTAGGCGTCCTCGCGGGCCGCTGAGCTGAAACTCTCGAAGTGTCGCTTCTTCACCGGAGACTGCGGCTCGTCGGTGGTCATGTCGAACGCGATGGTGTCATTGTCGAAGTACCGCCGCATGATGCCCGCCCAAGCCGCCCCGAACGTGGCATGTCCCGACGCCCAGGCCGGGAAGCATGGGGTGACGTTCACACCCTTCTGGTTCTTCAGCAGCGGCTTCCACTCGGGGTCCAGTCCGCCCTCGCGGATCGCCGACACCGGGCGCCACAGATCGATGGGCGTCAGGTATTTCACATCACGCACGGCGATTCCCGCGTCCGCCAACGCGATCGAGACCAGAGCGAACAGCCGTGCGTTCTGGTAGGTGTTCAGGCCGCGAACCGTCGCGATGTCCCGGGTCGCCTGCAGCAGCTGCCCCGGAGGCTTGTAGGTGCCGTCCAGGTCATTGGCCCAGAACCAGGCTGCGGCCTCCTGGGTCGCGGTGCGGTTGACGACGGGCGTCCTCGCCGTCGGCTTGTCCGCTCCCGCCGAACGCGCCGCCTCGACTTGGGCCTTGTACGCATCGCTGGCCAGGAGTTTCTCGTAGGTGCCGTAGAGGCCGGGGGTGTCGGGACGGAACTGCGATCCGGAGGTGAGCGCGAACGGCTTGACCAGGCCCCAGTACGGTGTCACGGCCTGACTGTGCTGTGCGCAGGAGGGGTCCGGCATGTCGGGGTAACTGGTCGGCCGCCATGCTCCCGGCTCGAACGTGCCCGCGTAGACACGGTCGTCGTCCGAGCCGTCACCGTTTCTGGCGTCCATCATCTGCGTCACCATCTTGTTGACGACGGTGACGTCGAGGATGTCGAACTCGGTGGGCTCGGTGCCGAACCGCTCCCGGAACTTGGCGTCGAGGAATTGGGTCTGGTTCTTGCCGTACAGCTTGAGCAGGATGTTGTACGCGGTGCGGCCGATCACCCGTTCTTCCTCGTCGGGTCCTTCAAGGATGCCCGCGTACTTCTCGGCGTGGATATAGACCTCAGAGGTGATCTTTCCCTTCCATCTCAGCTGGTAGGAGCTCTCCGCGTCGTAGATCGCGGCGTTCAGCATCGCGGCCGAACGCGCCATCGGACCCGGGCCTCCGCCCTCGCGTCTGATGACCTGCAACAACACGTCGTTCCAGTAGTGCACGGGATCAGCGATGGGGCGCGGGGGAAGAGCGGCGTAAGCGGGCTGGGGAGCGACCGACAGGACACTCCCGGCGGCGGCGAGAACGGCCGCGGTGGACAGAACCTTTCGCCACGCCGCCCTCCGGCGGCGGATCATTCCATGAGGCAGAGGCATCGCACGGACTCCTCGTGACGAACGCTGGGGAAGCCACCCGGTCCGGGGCGGCGGCGAGAGCATCCCGCGCCCCGCACCCGGTCCACAGGCCGTACCGCACGGAATGGCTCATACCGGGCATGCGCATGCCCGAAAACCCCGCCGCCCTTGGGCCAAGCCGGGAATGCGATCGGCGTTCGACGATCCCTGGACGTGCCACAGACCTCAGTAGGCTTGTGCGCTCCGAGGAGAGGAGCGCAGCGCATGAACTTATGCCTGAAAGCGATCAGCCGTGATGAGCATGTGGCCTTCGTCCGATCGGGTGCCTCCGTGAGCCATCTGCAGGTTCCCTCGTGGGGGAAGGTGAAGCCGGACTGGCAGGCGGAGAGCTTGGGCTGGTTCGACGAGAGCGGCCGCCTCGTCGGAGTGGGACTGGTGCTGCTGCGGCTGGTTTTGTTCACGAGTAGCGACGGCGGTTGTACACGGGTTTTGGGAGTCGCCTGGTTCCACGGTCGGGTGATGTTCACGAGTTTTGACGTCACTGGGGTTCTTGCCACGGCAGCATCGAGGTGCTCCTTGTGAAAGGCCCTGGTCATGCCGCAGATGTCGAAGGTCGAGCTGTACGCCGCGATCCGGCGCGACCACCGCGACGGCATGGCGATGAGGGAGATCGAGCGCAAGTACAACGTGTCGTGGCGGACAGTCCGCAAGGCGGTGGACTCGGTCTGGCCGGAGCCGAGGAAGAAGCTACCGCCGAGGCCGTCGGCCTTGGATCCGTACAAGGAGGTGATCGACGGGATCCTGCGGGCGGACCTTGACGCACCGCGCAAGCAGCGGCACACGGTCACTAGACTCTTCCACCGTCTGGTCGAAGAGCACGGCGCCGCTGTGTCGTACCCGATGGTCCGCCGCTGCGTCGCGGACCGGAAGCCGCAGATCCTGGTGGAGTCGGGCAAGGCCCCCATTGAGGCGTTCGTCCCGCAGACCCACCCACCCGGCATGGAGGCCGAGGTCGACTTCGGCGACGTGAGCGTGCGGCTCGCCGGCGAACTGGTCACCTGCTACCTGTTCTCCTTCCGGTTGTCGTACTCGGGCAAGGCCGTGCACCGCGTTTTTGCCTCTTGCGGCCAGGAAGCCTTCTTCGAAGGGCACGTGCACGCGCTGCGGACGTTGGGCGGCGTCCCTCGGAGCAAGGTCCGCTACGACAACTTGAAGGCTGCTGTCGCCCAGGTGCTGGGGCTGAGCCGGGCGAGGGTGGAGAGCGGCCGGTGGATCGCCCTTCAGGTCGCACTTCGCCATTGAGAGCTTCTACTGCCAGCCCGGCATCGAAGGCGCACATGAGAAGGGCGGAGTCGAGGGGCAGATCGGTTACTTTCGCCGCAACCACTTCACCCCGGTGCCGGAGGTCGACTCCCTGGCGGAGCTGAACGAGCTGGTCGAGCAGTGGGACCGGCACGACGGACGGCGCCGGATCGGGTCCAGACCGCGGACGATCGACGAGTACTTCGAGGTCGAGCGGCCGCTGCTGATGCCGCTGCCCGAGGAGCCGTTCGAGACCGGGCGGGTGTTCACGCCGCGCGTCGACCGCTACAGCCAGATCGTGGTCCGCACCAACCGCTACTCGGTGCCGGTGCGGCTGATCGGCAAGCGGATCAGGGTGCTACTGCACTGCATCTCACCTGGTGGTTTACGACAGGAACGTGGAAGTGGCCCGGCACGAGCGGCTATCGCGAAGGGCGGCTGCCGCCTGGAGCTGGACCACTACCTCGAAGCTCTGATCCGCAAGCCGGGCGCCTTCCCCGGCGCCACCGCGCTGGAACAGGCCCGCTCCGCAGGCAAGTTCACCCCGGTCCACGACGCGTGGTGGGCGGCAGCCGTCAAAGCTCACGGCGATACGGAGGGCACCCGGGCCCTGATCGAGGTGCAGCACGGTCTCGGTGTCGTCGGCCGGGGCGAGGGCGGCCGCGGCTGTGTGCAGCCAGTCGGGGGCGTGGCTCTGGTGTCCGATCCAGGAGGGTTCGAGCGGGTGCAGTGCGGGGAGTGTTTCGGTGACCGCGGTGCGCGGGGTGTGCGGGTTGCCGGCGAGGTCGAGCAGCGCGGCGATCCGGCGGTGCTGGGAGTTGCGCTCCAGGAGGCGGACCGGGCTGAGTAGATCGGTGCCTTCGGTGATGCGGGACAGTCGGGGGCTGGGCGGTGCGGAGACGACGGTTGGCTGTTCCAGTGTGGTGAGCAGGGCGCATGCCTTGGCCAGGTGGTTGGGGTTGGCGCTGAGCTGGGCCAGGTCCTCGGCCACGGTGGTGATGGTGTTGCGGTGTTCGTTCCTCGGCGTGCGGGGCGGGGTGAGCAGGCGGCCGCGGCGCACGCATTCGTCGGCGGCCGCGTGCAGTTGCTCGGCCGCGACGTCCATGACGCTGGGGTTGCAGCGGACCCGTTCGGCCATGCGGTGGAGCCGGTGGCGGGCGCTCACACTCGGCTTGGGCGGGCCGGCCATCTCCGGCAGACACAGGGCGGGCAGACAGGCCCGCAGCAGATCGGGGCCGAGTGCCGGCGCAGGTTCCGGCGGTTCGGCAGGGGCGTCCTGCGTGCCGCGGGAGAGATAGTCGCCGGCCGAGGCCGTCATGCGGGTGCGGTGTGCCTCCAGTTCGGCGTGATCCAGCACCGCGTCGAAGAGGGCCGGGGGCATGGGCGGGAACGGCTCGGGGTCGACGTGGTAGCGGTTGGGGTTCCAGTCGTCGACGACCCGCTCGAGTTCGGTGCTGTGCAGGTGCGGAAGCAAGCTGATCGCGTCGTCGACCTGGCCGGGATGCCGGGCCAGGCCGATGATCAGGTCCGGTGTCGGGCGGTGGGTATGCAGGATCACGGGCAGGTCAGCGGCCGTGACCACGCCCTGGTCGGCGAGGTCGGCGACCTGCTTGTCGTCGGCCTGTTCCAGGACGCGCCGGCGCAGCGCCGGGTCGGCTGCGCGTTGCAGGAGGACGGGAAGCGCGGCCGCGAAAGCCTTCTTGCGCCACTCCTCGCCACGGTTGTCGACGCCGCCCAAGGCGCGACACTGCGTGACCGTGCGGTCACCGCATAAGTCTGAAGGTGACGGTACCGATCCGTGGGGTGTGGACGCGCGCCGCTGGAGAGGCTGGCACTGGGACCTCCAGGGTTCTCGTCCGAGTGCTGTCGCCATGGCTGGCACCGGGCGCGAGGCCGCAGTGTTGGTTGTCGGGTGCCAGCCGGAGCCTTTCACGCGGCAGCGGGACCGGCTCTTCGCCGGGTCCGTGTCCTGCTCTGTGGAGGCCGGTGAGGTCCCGGTGGTCTCCGGCTCATCGCTGACCTCGACGCCGCTCTCGGCGGCCAGCGTGTTCGAAGTGGGCACAGAACGATCGTCGAGGGTGATGGTGACCGGCTCACCGCTGCGGGTGAGGCTGGCCAGGCTCTCCTCGATCCGCTCATACAAGGTGGCGGAGAGCTCCCGGCCCCCGTCGCCGTCACTGGCGGTGTGAGCCGCGACCAGCAGCTCGACCAGAGGCGCGACCCCGTGCTCCGGCTCACCGGAGCGCGGCCCGGATGGTGCGACAGGCCATCATCAGGTGGTCGGCGATCTGCGTCGTATAAGTGCTGACAGTGTGCCGAGGCGGAGGCGCGGTCGACGGGCACCCTGCTACGACGTAGGCAAAACCGTCCGCCGCGAGAAGACACTCATCGCTCTGCAACGGTTGAAGGGCTGAACGTCGTCACCCCCGCTCCGCATACTGATGGCATGGAATTTGCCGTCTTCATGACCTTGCCCGGACTGGTCATCCTGCTGACAGTCGTGGCCTTCGCAGATCAACTGCTTCTCCGTGCCGGACGGGCCGGACTGCTGCCCTGGCGGAACAGTGTCCGGCAAGGTCAGATATCGGCGACCGGGTTTGAGCAGCTCCACGCGAGCTTTTCACCCGGGAAGCAGAACGAACTCAAGGAGCGGCAGTCAGCACTTCTCATGAGGGATGACGAGGAAGATGGGGCGCCACCGAACCGAACAGAGGTAGACCTGGAGGCAGGGACTGCGGTCGTCCGGGTCCCTCGGGCCGATCAGTAACAGGCCCCCATCAACGTCAGACCTTAAAGAACAAGCTGAGTACCCGTACTCAGATCCCCGTCACTGTTTCGTGAAACGGTGACGAGGTGGCGAAGAGCAGAACATCCCGCGGAGTGAAGGGCACGCTCGTGTCGGCCGCGGCGGCCATCGTCTGCTACTGGGTGTGGGCCTCCCTGCTGGAGTGGGCGGACGACGTAGCCGAGGCCAGTGGGCACGCGATGGGCGCCGGGTGGTTCGAAAGCCTTCTAGCGTTGATCACGAGCTTCCTGCCGATGCCGGTTCTGTTGTGGGTGGGGATGCGGCTGCTGGGTGAGCGGGGCAACCATCTGCTCGTCCTGGTCGGGGCCGCGGCATGGTTGATCATCGGTAACCACGTGGCTGACGACTTCGTCAGCGCCACGGCCACTGCCGCGCTCCTCGCCCTCTTTGCGGTGCCTCGGCGGTCTGCTGTCTCTGGTTGAACTTCCGGGAGAGTGAGCGGCCGGGGACAGTCCTCCTGAAGGGCGGGTGCGGGCGCCTGCCCAGTCGGGCGGCACCGAGCCGTCCATATATACACGCAAGGTCGCGCCCGAACTCACTGGCCACGCCCGGGCGGTGAAGTTCGGTACGGACACCGGCTGCCTGGACGTCGTCCCCGACGCCCCGGCCTACGGCACCAAGCTGCGCTGGAGCGCACCGAAGCTGATCGCGACCGCCAACGCGAAGGTGCCGGGCGCGAACGTGCGCACCCTGCATGTCCTGCCGTCCGCACCTGGCCCTGGAGAAGGTCATTCACCATCTATGGGATGAAAGCCTTCAGAGCAGGGCAGGGACGAGCGTCACATACGGGTCCTGACCTGCATAAACGCCCTCTTAGAGGACCTTGAGCAGGCGTTCGGCCAGGTGGGCTGCCGATGCGGGGTTCTGTCCGGTGTACAGGTTGCGGTCGACTACCGCGTAGGGCTTCCACTTCTCGCCCTTGGTGAAGTCGACGCCGAGTTCGATGAGCTCGGTCTCCAGCGTCCAGCGGGCCCTCTTGGCGAGGCCGACCGCCTCCTCTTCCTCGTTGGTGAAGCCGGTGACCCGGTAGCCGGCGAAGGGCGATTTCCCGTGGATCCGGGTCGCCAGCATCGCCGCCGGGGCGTGGCAGACGATGGCGAGGGGTTTGCCGGAGGACAGGGCCGCCGTCAGCAGGCGGCCGGCGTCGGCGTCGACGCTCAGGTCTTCCATGGGCCCGTGGCCGCCGGGGAAGTAGACGGCGTCGTAGTCGTCCAGTCGGGCGTCCGCGAGGTGGATCGGGCGCCGCATCACCTCCGCGGAGCGGATGATCGCCTCCAGGTCGAGCGCGATCTGCGCACTGCCCGCCATATCGGGTCGCAGGCTCATCATGTCCACCGTCGGAACGGCCCCGCCGGGGGTGGCGACGGTCATCTCGTGGCCCGCCTCGGTGAGGGCTTTGTAGGGGGCGGCGAACTCTTCGGCCCAGTAGCCGGTCGCGTACCGGGTGCCGTCCTTGAGTGTCCAGTACGGCGTACCAGGCTCGCCTCACGATCACCCAGGTGTCCACGAGCCCGAAGGATCGAACAATGACCGAGCGCTACGACCCCTACCGCGCGCTTCCTCCAGTGCCGGGGTTCGCACTCCGCAGCACCGATATCGCCGACGGTGAGACCCTGGCCGTCGCCCAGCGCAGCACCCTGTTCGGCCGGCCGGGCCAGGACCGCTCCCCACACCTGGCCTGGGACGGCCATCCGGCCGGGACGCGGAGCTTCGCGGTCACGTGCTACGACCCGGACGCGCTGACGGTCAGCGGCTTCTGGCACTGGGCTGTCTGCGACATCCCCGCCTCGGTGACCGAGCTGCCCGCCGGCGCGGGTGACGCCGGTGGCCAACACCTGCCCACCGGCGCCAAGACGCTGGCCAACGACGCGGGCCGGCACGGCTACCTCGGCGCCGCGCCGGAGCCGGGAGAAGCCCCGCACCGTTATCTCTTCGTCGTTCACGCGCTGGACGTCCCCACGCTCGACGTCTCCACCGACGCGACGCCCGCCTGGCTCGGCTTCCGGCTCGTGGCCCACGCCCTGGCGCGAGCCACGCTCACACCGGTCTTCGGTATTCCGGCCTGACGCGGGTGCCCTGGGGTTCACATCGGTCAAGCGGGCGGGGTGCCGGTTCCTGGGCGCGGGGACTCTCAGCTCGGTCGGACGCGGCCAGGTTGCCGATGGGCCGTCAGATATTAGCGTCGGGCGCATGGACTCATCGACGCGGTTCGCGCTGACCGAGCACTCGCCCGCTCACTGGCGCGTGACGTTCGACAACCCTCCCGTCAATCTCGTGGATTCGACGATGACGAGTGAGCTGGACGCCGTCTTCGCACGCGCCGAGCGGAGCGGTGTCGCGCTGTTGCGAATTTCATGGAAGTGGCGCCTGGCGCCTTGATCTTCTTCGGTGGATCAAGCGCCGTGAACGGAGGCGGCCGCCGCAGCCGGGCACTGGCCAGTGCGCTGCGCCGCCGACAACCTCGCCCGCCTGAAGCGGTCGACACGATCGACGAGCAGCTTGCGCTATGAGGCGATCGCGCTGGCCGCAGTTCTCACCAACTCAGGAGCCGACGGCCGTAGTGTCCATTCGGCGCGCGCAAAGCAGCGACAGGCAGTTCTCCCACAGGGCTTCGAGATGCTGGGTGTTGTTGTACAGCTTGGCGAACAGCACTTGGCCCTCGAGCTGGGCGACGACCGACCGGGCGGCCTCCCGCGGGTCGCGAACGGTCGCCTCCCCGCGCTCTCGGGCCTCGGTGATGACCTTCGCGACCATCTCCACCTGGTCGTCGAAGATCTGCTGCAGACGCATGCGGATGAGCTCGGTCTGGTTGCTCTGTTCCAGAGTGAGGTTGCCGAACATGCACCCGGAGACGGTCCCGCAGCTCTGCTGACCCGCGCGCAGACAGGTCTCGGTCTCCTCGAACAGCAGGCGCAGCCGCGACAGCGGCTCCGCGCCGTCCCGCAGGACCCGGGCCCAGTCGCCGCGCTGGGCCTCCCAGTGCTCGTCGAGTACGGGAAGGGCGAGAGCCTCCTTGGACTCGAAGAAGTAGTAGAAGCTCCCCTTGGGCACACCGGCGGCCTTGCAGATCTCGGCCACGCCCAGTGCGGAGTAGCCGCGCAGCTCCATGAGCGACTGCGCGGCGGTGAGGATCTTTTCCTCGTATCGCTGGTGCGTCCCATGGTGTGAGCGACCGGTCATCTATAGCGCGGCGTCGCCGCCCCTCTCCCCGGCAGCGCATGTGCCTCACGAGGCCTGCCGCCTCGCCGCAGCTGACACCCGGGCGCACCATGCCGATCGCGATCACCGCCGCGCCGACGTGCGCTGGGAGTCCGGGTCTCTCAGGTGCGAGGAAGCAGGTCCCGGCTCAAGCCCTCGTTGCCTTTGACTCCTTTGCTCGGCCCCCTACGATCGAAATAGTTGACCGGTCGTCCAATTACTTCGCCGGTCGCGGCGTTCCCCGATCCGACACGGAGGCAGGACACAGCATGCGTAACAACACCCTGGGCGCGTACGGGCCGCAGGTCGGCGTCATCGGCCTGGGCGCCATGGGGATGAGCTTCGCCTACGACATGGCCACTCCACGTGACGAAGCCACCTCCGTCTCCGTCATCCACCAGGCCCTCGACCTGGGCATGACCTTGATCGACACCGCCGACGTCTACGGCCCCTACACCAACGAGGAACTCGTCGGCCGGGCCTTGGCAGACCGGCGCGACCGCGCGGTGATCGCCACCAAGGTCGGCTTGGAGTGCATCGACCCCACCGGCGGCCCCGGCGGCGCCCCGCTCGTCAGGCCCAATGGCCGACCGGAGCATGTCCGTGCCGCCATCGACGCCAGCCTGCGCCGCCTGGGCACCGACCATGTCGAGCTCTACCAGCTCCACCGCGTCGATCCCCAGGTCCCGATCGAGGAGACCTGGGGTGCCATGGCCGAGGCCGTCGCCGCGGGCAAGGCCCGCCACCTGGGCCTGTCCGAGGTCACCGTCGAGCAGATTCAGCGCACCCAGGCCGTGCACCCGGTCACCACCGTGCAGTCCGAGTTCTCGCTGTGGACCCGCGACGTCCAGGCCGAGGTCCTGCCCTACTGCACGCAGCACGGCATCGGCCTCCTGCCGTACTCGCCTCTGGGCCGCGGCTTCCTCGCCGGCCGCTTCACCTCCTTCGACGAGCTGCCGCACAACGACCAGCGGCGGCGTCTGCCGCGCTTCCAGCAGGACAACCTGCGGGCCAACCTCGACATCGCGGCCAAGGTCCGCGACGTCGCCGACCGGATCGACGCGACCCCCGCGCAGGTCGCCCTCGCCTGGCTCGTCGCCCAGGGCCCGCACGTCGTCCCCATCCCCGGCACCAAGACCCCGCAGTACCTCGCCGACAACGCGGGAGCCGCGAACGTCCAGCTGTCCCCGGCCGACCTCGCCGACCTCAACGCCATCCCCGCCCCTGTCGGCGCCCGGTACTGACCACCCCACCCCGGCCCCAAGCGCCCGCGCGTGCCACCGCTCGCCGCTTGTGCTGCTCTGCGGGAAAGGGGCCGCCGGACCGTCTCCGGACATCCGAGGTCAGCAGACGCCAACCCAGCAACGACCACGAGGGCGCGACCGGACGCCCTGCTCTTGTGGTGTGTCTGACGGGTCGACCTCGTTTACAGACCCGCCTGTTCGGATCGCCCCGTGACCGGCGGCCGACGACAAGAGAGGACGCCAGCCAGCAACATGAGCACGTTCACCGGGATCGCTCACATCGCTATCGTGATACGCGACACGGCTGCCAGTGTCGACTGGTACCGGCGCGTGCTCGGATTCGAGCCCGTCGGCGAAGTCAGGTCTGGGCCAGTCGAGGCGGGGCATCCCCGGCAGATCATGCAGCACGCCGACAGCGGGCTCGTCTTGGCCGTCCACGAGCCCCTGCGACGCAGCGGCGACATGTTCGATCCGTCCCGCACCGGGCTCGACCATTTCTCACTCACCGTTTCCGACCGGGCCGCCCCGGACAGTTGGGCCCGGCGCCTGGACGATCTCGGAGTGCTCCGTTCGCCGGTGCGGGACGCCGGATACGCGGAATTCATCTCCGTGGCCGACCCGGACGGTATCGCCTGGGAGCTGTGGGCCACCAAGCCGGAGCGCTGAGTAGACGGCCGAGGAAAGACAGTGTGGGCGGACATCCCGAAATAAGAGCTCGCACAGATAGGCGTGGGGTCATGGCCGCCGGCCGGAGCGGTCGTGCCAGCGGTGGGTAGGCCAGGCGCGGCAGATGAGGCTACGCACGGTGATGATGGCGTCAGCGAAGTCAAAGAAGGCGTCGATGACGCTGGCCTGGCATGCATCAGCCACCGCACCGGTCCCCGACTCTACTTACCCGGGGCGCCGGTGGTGGCCGTTCACTGAGCGGTTCGGAGTACGAGCAGGCCGCACACAACTCGGCGAGCGGCCTGCTTCACTCGTGCGTTGTGCTGCCTGCCGTCAGCTCCCGCCGGCCGTGCTGCGGTGTCTGCGCGCGATGGACACTGCGTTAGTGCCGGCCGGCCGCGACCGCGAGACCGACACCCGCGACGACGGGAGTGCTGCTCGATGTGATCGCGTGGCCCCATATGCACTGCCTAGCGGGGCGATCGCGTCTCACGCACGGGTGCCTTGCGCGCCGGGGCGCTGCTTCTCGGCGTCCACAACGGTCCGCTCCAGCACGGCGGTCCAGTTGATGACCGTGCCGGGCTTGATGCCGTAGGCCTGCTTGACCTGGACAGCGCGGCTGCCGAGATAGGCGTACGTCTTGGGGTCGAAGATCCACTCGGTGCGGTCGCCGCTCTTCTGGTCGACGTGTGCCAGGGCGATGCCCTCGCGTCCCGCGGCGTCCTTGGCATGCTCCACCACGACAACCCCGGGGATCTTGGCCGCGGCACGGTAGAGCGCCGCGTTCAGCTTCGCCGGTGCGAGCTCCTCGTTGAGCAGGTCGCCGACCGTGGTGAATGCCTCCTGGTCCGGGGAGTTCCCCTGGCCCTTGGTCTCCTTGTAGATCTTCTTCAGCAGGGCGTCCGGGTCTGTGGGCAGCGTCTTGAGGTAGTCGTAGGAGGGGGCGCCCAAGCTGGGCTTGACGTTGCTGTCGAGGGTGATGCCGCCCTTGGGCTGGTAGCCGGGCTCGTCCAGCCAGCCCTGCTTGCCGTCGGGGGAGTTCCATGCCTCACGGATGTGCAGGGGCTGGACCCAGACCTTGGAGTCGTCTGTGTCGGTGTGTGAGACGGCGAGGTCGGAGACCTTGCTCTTGATGTAGATGTACTGGCCCGGGCCGGGTTCGGGCGTCTTGCGGGCCGAGGCGGCGGCGGCGATGTGCTCGACGGTGGAGGCGAGCTGGGCGGTGCTGCCGGGCTCGATGCGGACGACCGGCGCTTCGACCGGGGGCGGGGTGGCCGCGACCGGGTCGCTGCCCCCGGAGTTGGTCAGCGAGGTGAAGGCGAATGCGCCGGCCAGGGCGGCGGCGGTGACCGGGACACCGATCAGCAGGACACGGCGTGCCGGGCGGCGGAACGGCGCAGGGGCGGGCGCGGTGGACTGGATCTCGTTCATCAGGTGCTCCTCAAGAAGCAGTTGACGGTCGAGCGACAGGTGCGGGTCTCCGGGCGCCGGCAGCACACGGGCCAGCTCCGCGTCGTCCAGCGACTCCTCACGCCGCAACTTCTTGCGGATCATTCGGACCCCTCCTCGCACGACTCGTGTGACCGGGCCGCAGAAGTGCGGCCGCCCTGTACTTGTCCGGTGCGCGGCAGCGGTTCCCTGCGTCTCCTGAGTTCTTCCTCGGCCAGCTTGCTCAGCCGTCCGCGGGCGCGGGACAGGCGCGAGCGCACGGTGCCGACCGGGACGCCGAGCACGGCCGCCGCCTCCGCGTAGCCGAGCCCGGACCACACACACAGCGTGAAGACCTCGCGCTCACTCCGGCGCAGCTTCTTCAGCGCCCGCTGGGCGGCGGCCAGCTCGTCGGCATCGGCTATGCGGCCGACGAGTTCCTCCGCGAAGTCCGGGACTGTTTCCCTGGCCGGCAGACGTTGCAGGGCCTGCTGGTGCCGCCGCGCCGCGCGGGTGGTGTTGCGCAGTACGTTCACGGCGATGCCCATCAGCCAGGGACGCGGGCTGTCGCCCTCGTCCCGCAGCTTGGCGCGCAGTCTCCACGCCTCCAGGAAGGTCAGCGAGACGATGTCCTCGGCGAGGGTCCAGTCTCCGGTCACACGCACCGCGTGCCGGTGGACCAGTCGGGCGTGGTCACGGAAGAGCTGGCGGAACGCCTCGGGGTCGCCTGCCCGTATCCGGGTGTGCAATGAGTAGTCCACGTCAAACTTTGTCCAAGCGGCGGGGCAGGTTCCCGTGGCGTGCGTCACACAGCCCGGAGACATAGGGCTCTCCCGACTCACGCATTGCGTTCACCGTCTCCGTGAGCTGAGACGCTGATCAGCCGTGCCATCCGAGATGTGTGGGAAACCGCGTTCCCCGAGCTGGCCGCCGCCCGCCCGGCAGCCGCAGCGTGAACCTCAGCGACCTGCACCGCAGGCTCCTCTCCGACGTCCTGGCCATCGGTACCCCCACCCGCTGGCATCACCGGCGGATACGCCGTGCTTGCCCACGGCCTCGTCGACCGGCTCAGCCAGGATCTCGACGTCGCTACGGAGAACCCGGCCCCCCATGGCGGAGATCACTCACACCCTCACCGTCGGGCCTCTGCGGCATGCAGGCCAGCACGGAGTGGCCGCGCAGGGCACTGACCGATTCCGTGGTGCCGTCTGGTACGTGGTCGATGAGCCGGCAGAGGTCTGGGTGGTGCCGAGCATGGCGATCAGGCGCTGGCAGGTGTCGGGGTGGGGCCCGTTCTGTCCTCTTCCATGGTTGCGGCGGTGGTGGTGCGGTGGGCGCGTTCGATGGCCTGGCCCCAGTACGTTCCGGCGATCATGAGCACGGCGCCGAGGGAGGCCCACACGGTGAGTCGTTCGCCGCCGAAAGTGATCCCGATCGTGACGGCCCAGATCGGTTCGGTGCCCAGTAGCAGGCTGGCCCGGCTGGCGGAGGTGCGTTGCACGGCCCAGGTCTGGGCGAGGAAAGCGAACACGCTGCAGAACAGGGCCAGATAGATCAGCTGCGACCACGTGGTGGCGCTGCTGTGGGCCAGGTCGGGCAGGTGAGTGAGGGCGGGTGCCAGGAACAACGCCGAACCGACGACGGTCTGGGCGGTCGTCAAGTGGAGCGGGTCCATGGGCCGGCTGGCGGTGAGCCGTCCGACGAGCGCGACGTGCCCGGCCCGTACGACCGCGGCCGCGAGCATCAGGGCGTCGCCGAGCCGTGGCGCGTGCAGCCCGGTACTGGAGGTGAGCAGCCCGACGGCCAGCACGCACAGGCTGGCGGCCTCGAAGAACGTCCAGGGCAGTCTGCGGTTTCTCGCGGTCCGGTCCAGCAGCGGCGTCAGCACAATGGTCAGGCTGATGATCAACCCGGCGTTCGCGGCGCTGGTGTGCGCGACCCCGTAGGTCTCCAGCGCCAGAACGGCTGCCTGTGTGACTCCCAGCAGCGACCCGGCGCGGACCTCCGCGCCGGTCCAGCGGCGCGCCCGGTGACGGGAGGCGACGAAGGCTCCGCACGCGAGCGCGGGCGCCTATTGCAGCGCTCGATCCCCGTCCCGCTCACCGAGCGCGCTGGGCGCCGGGTGGTGCTCACTGAAGCCGGGCAAGCCCTGGCCCGCGCGGCCATCGAGGTGGAGACGGCCCTGGCCCGGGCACGACACACCATCATCGACTTCGCCGAGCAGCCCGACGGCGACGTCTCGCTGGCAGCGTTCCACAGCGCGGCCTCCGCGTTCTTCCCCCGGCTGCTGCGCAACCTCGCCGGGCCGGGTCACCCACGACTGACCCTCGCCGACGAAGATGTCGCCCAGGACCGCTTCCCCGTCCTCACCCGTGACTACGACCTCGTTCTCGCCCACCGCCTCGACCACGGCCCGCCATGGCCGCGCACCGTCACCGCCAGCACCCTGCTGCGAGAGCCGCTCGATGTCGCCCTGCCGGCCGGGCACCCGCTGGCCTCCAAAACACTGCTCTTGCCGCATGACGTGGCCGACCAGCCCTGGATCACCGTCCACGACGGCTTCCCGCTCATGTCCACCATCGAAGCCATCGCCAGTGTCGCCAACCGACGCCTCGACATCACCCACCGCATCAACGAATTCGCCGTGGTCGCCGAAGCCGTAGCCGTCGGCGGCGGCCTGGCGCTGATGCCACGCTGGACAGCCCGCGAGCACCCGAACGTCGTCCTGCGGCCGCTGGGCGCAGTCCACGCCCGACGCCACATCGACGTCCTCCACCGACCGGAACGCATCGCACGACGGGCCGTCCGAACCATCCTCGCCGAGTTGCACCAGGCCGCCGCAGAGATCCAAGGCCAGGACACCCATACGTCTCATCCCGGTGCCGGCACCTCCACACCCTGGCTCTGACGTCGTCATTCGGCCCCGCCCGGACGGCTAGAGCTGGCCCCGATTCGTGAAGATCCGTGACGGCTTCAAGTGGCTCCTCCTGGTGACCGCCGCCTGGTCAAGGCCAGCTGCGCCGCGGTGGGCCGCAAGCCTCAAGCGCCAGGCGTACGTAGGCGCAGCGCTGCCACAAGGCCCAGCGTGCCCGATTGTGGTACGCACCGCCGACCACCGGCACAATCAAGATTCGCCCAAGGTTCTCCCACACCCGTTCCAGCACGCTGCCACCACAGCAACCGGACCCACACGAAAGCAGGCACACATGCGCACGACACGCACCGCCCTCACCGTCCTCGCCCTCTCGGCCGTTGTGCTAACAGGCACGACCACCGGCGCCGCCGCCACCGACAGCTTCTCAACCAGCCGTGCGGCCGCGGCTCCGTGCACCGTGCCCGACGCGTTCTGCGCCACCAGCGGCAGCGGCGACCAGCTCGCCCTGCACTGCGGCGAGTCCGCATTAGAGCCTTGGAGCGGCGTCGGATACTGGGACAACCGCCTTCCCGGAGGCGGCATAGTCAAGATGTTCGACTACTACGGCTCCGTGAACCATGTCGCGCCCGCCGACTCCGGTCCCACCGAGATCAACTGGAGCCTCGTCTGGGCGCTGCGCGCCTACTGCTGACACCTGTTCGACGTGCGGCGCGTGCGAGAGCACTGCGAAGTCAGCAGGAGCTGCGTCAGAACCCTGCGACATGGGCCGGAGGCAGCGCCGAAGCCTTCGAAACGCAGGGCGCCGCCTCACGGTGCGAGCTCGGGTGGCTTCGACGTTGTTCAGCGGCCCCACCAAGACGTCCCAGCTGGCCCCAAAATGTGAAGTGACGGCTTGAAACGGCCCCATTCGGGCCTGGCCTTGACCAAGCGGCGGTCACCAGGAGGAGCCACTTGAAGCCGTCACGGATCTTCACGAATCGGGGCCAGCTCTAGCCGTCCGGGCGGGGCCGAATGATGACGTCAGAGCCAATCCAACCGGACCGACCGAGGCCGGCGGATGACCTGAGTGGGTATCAATGTGCGCAGGACTTGGGGTGGTCCAGGTACTTCCAGGTGTCGAGCCCCACCTGCCCGTCCACCTTGATCCCCGTGCATTTCTGCATGGTCTCCACGCCTTTGAGCGTGTCAGGCCCGAATACGCCGTCGATCTCGAGGGGATAGCCGTAGACGTGGTCCAGCAGGCACTGAAATGGAAGAGGACGGCTACAGCACGCGCCTGACCGAAGCGTTCGCCCGCTGACCCGCCCGTGGCCCGTAGCCTGTCGTGGCCTATCTAGGGGACTTCCTTGCTCAGGACACGTGTCATCCGCGCGCCCACCTCGCGGCTGAGTCCGCCGTCGCAGGGAATGCCGAGGGCGAGCGCGAGTTCCCTGCCGTGCAGGTCGGTGAGAGCTTCGGTGAGGTCGGCAAAGGCCGAGGCGGCTTCGCGCCCCCGGCCGGCCGCGGTCGCGGCGGTCAGCAGCCCGACGACCGCTGCGGGCCACCAGCACAGGCCGAGCAGGAGGTAGGCCGCGGCCCATGCGTGCAGGCGGGCGGCCGAGGTGAAGGCGGTGCGTGCGGCGGTGAGCTCGGCGCGGGTGCCGTCCTGTGCGAGCAGCCAGAGGTGCGGCCAGGCGACGGTGAGGTCGAGGCGGTAGGCACGCCACACCCGGTACTCGGGGGCGGTGATGCGGTCACCTGCCCAGAACGGGTGGCGGGGCGGAGCGTGGGCGATGCGGGTACGGGCGGCGTGGTGGCGCTCGGCGGACTCGGTGAGCGGTCCGGCGTCGTCGGAGCCGGCGAGGGTGGCCCGTCCCGCGGCCACCAGGGCTGCCTGGTAGGCGCGGTCGGCATCCTGCCAGCGCCGTCGGCGCCGGGCCGTCAGCCAGCGGGTGGCCGGCCCGCGCGCGTCGGCGAGCCATGCCTTCTCGCACCATGTGCCCGCCGCCTGAACGGCGGCCCCGATGGTCGCGGCGCCGGCCAGGACGGCGAGCGCGACCACCGCGATGGCGCCCGGGCTGTGCGCGCCGGGTCCGGTGGCCAGGGCGTCGAGCCGGGCGCGCAGCCGTTCGACGTCGTTCCAGTGCTGTTGCCCGAGAGTGACGGCGCAGGTCAGCGCCGCCAGATAGATCAGACCGGGAATCGCCAGGAGCGCGATCCAGCGTTCGGCGAGCCTGCCGCCGAGCGTGGTGAGGAAGGCGGTCATGGCCGCAGGGGCAGCTCGCGCAGCGGCTGGCCGAAGACGAGGCAGCGCGGCGGCCGGTCGGCGTCGACGGCGGGCGCCTCGACCCGTGCGCAGTGGCTGAGCGGGCAGGCGAGCGCATACAGCGGCGGGTGGCCGTTTCCGGCACGTGGGAGGGGGTGGTACGAGCCGGAGGTGGTGCGGTAGGAGCCGAGGCCGGCGCTGTGTCCGGCGGCCAGCAGCAGTTCCTCCACCTCGTCGAAGCAGTCCTCCAATTCCTCCGGCGGCCGGCCGGCGCGCACCTCGGTGAGGATGTGGTCGACGAGCCTCCGCATCGTCTCGTCGGCGGTCAGCTCGACCGGTGTCGTCATCAGCCTGCGGCACAGTTCCCCGAGCCGCTCGTGGCCCGGTCCGGATTCACTCACCGATGCCTCCCTCCGCCGGTGTGTGTCAGCATAACGACCCTGCGCACCCGGGCAGTTGGATACTGTGGAGCACTGTCAGGGCAATCGGGGGACAGTCATGGCGTACGAGGGTGCGGCCACTCCGGCGGATCCGACGGAGCTGGCTGGCGCGCAGTTGCGACGGTTCCGCCACACGCGCGACCGGAGGGACCTGGACCAGGCGGTCGAGTGGTTCCGCGCCGCGTTGCGTGAGGCGTCGGAGGGACCCGCCCGGCGCTCCTGCTCGGCGAACCTCGCTACGGGCCTGTGGGTCCGGTGGCAGGCGTCCGGCGACAGGCGCGACCGGGACGAGCTGATCACGCTGGCCGGTGAGGCCGCGGCGACCGGGCAAGCCCGGGAGCAGGACCTGCTGTTCCTCGGGGTCGCGCTGCGCAGACGTTTCGGAGAGGAACGGCGTCGGGAGGACCGGGACCGGGCCGTCGAAGCGCTCCTGCGGGCGGCGGACGTGCCGACGGAAGAGAGCCGCAACAGGGTGATGGCGCTGGACCATCTCGGCCAGTTGCTCATGGAGCGGTTCGAGGAGACGGGTGCCTCGAGCGACCTGGCGGGGGCCGAACACGCCTTCCGCCGGGCGCTGAGCCTCATGCCGTCCGGTCACGCGGCGCGCCCGGCGGTGCTGCACGCTCTCGCGGCTGTCAGGGAGCGTTCCTTCGGCCTGACGGGGGACCCGCAGTCGCTGTGCGAGGGGCTCGACCTGCGGCGCGAGGCGCTGGCGGAGAGTCCGCCCGGCGTTGCGCATCGTGCCATCGTGCTCGACGGTCTCGGCGCGGCGCTACGGACCTGGGTGGGCCTCTCGCCCGACGAGTCCGCCGTCGACGAGATGCTCCGCGTCACGGGGACGGCCCTGGCCGAGGCCCCTGAGCGGGCGGACCACCGGGAACGGCTAGACGCGCTGACCGGCCGGGGCGTGGCGCTCCGGCTGGCCGCCGAGCACGGCGGCGGTACGGCCATGCTGCGTGAGTCGGTGGACTTGCTGCGCACAGCGGTCCGGCACACGGACCCGGCCGACGACCGCCGGGTGCTCAGGCTGAACAGCCTGGGAAACGCCTTGCACCGGCTGGGTGAACGGACCGGTGACGCGGGCCTGCTGGACGAGGCCGTGGAGGTGCTGCGGGGAGCCGTGGCCGGCAGCGAGCCCGTGCGGACCGACAGTCTCGTGCCCAACCTCGCCGTCGCGCTGCGCGAGCGCTACCACCAGACCGGCGACCTGGCCGCTCTGCGCGAGGCCGCCGACCTGGCCCGGCAGGCCGTCGCGTCCTCCACCGTCCCGCTGGACTCCACGAGCCACCTGGCTGTCCTGGGGGTGATCCTCCAGACCTGGTACGACAGGACCGGGGACAGCTCTGCGGCGGCAGAGGCGGTGGCCGCGGCCCGCGCGGTGCTGGGCCGCACACCGGAAGACAGCCCGCAGTGGATCACGCGGGCGAACCACCTCGCCAACGCACTGCACGCGCTGCACCGGTCGGCCGGCGACCCGGCCGACCGGGAAGAGGCGATCTCGCTGCTGACGCGGGCCGCCGACGCCACCGAGTACGGCGACCCGCGACTGCCCGTGCTGCTGCACAATCTCGGCAAGGCGCTGCTCCGCAAGGCGCGGGCCATCAGGGATCCGGCCGTGCTGGACGAGGCGGTCACCACGCTCGGCCGATCGGTGTGGGCGCCTTCCGCCGGGGAGGACGTGCGGGCGAACCATCGGATGACGTACGCGAGCGCCCTGTTCACCCTGCACGAGGTCACCGGTGATCCGGGCGTGCTACGGGCGGCCGAGGACGCCTACCGGCAGGTCGCCTCGGTCGGTGCTCTCCCGGTCGACAGCCGGATCGCAGGGGCCCGCGACTGGGGCGCGGTCGCGGCACGCGGAGGCCGCTGGCACGAGGCGCTGCGGGGATACCGGCTGGCGGTGGAGCTGCTGCCGTTCAGTGTCACGCGGCGGCTGGGACGCACGGACCAGGAGCACCGGCTCACGCGGGTTCAGGGGCTGGCCGCCGAGGCGGCGGCCTGCGCCGTCAACGTCGGAAAGCCGGAACTGGCCGTCCAACTGCTGGAGCACGGCAGGGGCGTGCTGTTGTGGCAGGCCATTTCGGCACGCGGTGAGCGGGAACGGCTGCGCGACGCGCACCCGGAACTGGCCGCCGCCTTCCTCCGCCTCCGCGACCGCATCGACGCGCTCGCCGCTGAGGAGGCGGAGGGGGAGGGGCTGCCCGACGAGCGGCACCGGCTGGCCGCCGAGTGGGAACGGTTCGTCACCCGGATCCGCAGCCTGCCCGGGTTCGCCGACTTCCTCGCCGAACCGACGTCGGCCGATCTACTGGCCTGCGCCGATCGCGGGCCGGTGGTGCTCGCCTACTGCAGCGGGTACCGCAGTGACGCGCTGATCCTGCGGCCGGACGGGGTGCTGGTGGTGCCGCTGCCCGAGGTCACTCCGGCCACGCTGGCACAGCAGGTGGCCCGACTGGACGATGCCCTCGCGGCGGCGGCCGACCCGGCCCGGGAACAGCAGGCCCAGCGGACTCTCCGCGCGGTGCTGGGCTGGACGTGGGACCACATCGCCGAACCGGTCCTCGCGCGCCTCGGTTTGTTCGACACGCCGTGCGGTGACGACTGGCCCCGGTTGTGGTGGTCGCCGGGCGGGGCGCTCGCCGCGCTGCCGCTGCACGCGGCCGGCCACCACGACGGACACCGCTCGGTCCTGGACCGGGTGATCTCCTCCTACACGCCGACCGTGCGCACCCTCGCGTACGCCAGGGCCCGGGCGGCGGGGCCGGTGCCACCGGGCCGGCTGCTGGCCGTGGCGCAGCCCGACACCCCCGGCGCCCGGCCGCTGAGGGGTGCCCGGCGGGAGGTCGCGGAGCTGGCCAAGCTCCTGTCGTTCGATGCGCTCACGGGCCCCGAGGCGACGCTCGCGCGGGTGGTGCGGGCGCTGCCGGAGCACCCCTACGCGCACTTCGCCTGTCACGGGGTCGGTGACCCGGACGATCCGTCGAACGCCCGCCTGCTCGTCCACGACCACCAGCTGGAGCCGTTGACGGTCCGCCGGATCTCCCGGCTGGACCTGCCGTGGGCGCGGCTCGCGGTCCTGTCGGCCTGCGAGACCGCGCGGGGCGCCGAGCGGCTGGCGGACGAGTCCATCCACATCACCTCGGCGTTCCAGGTCGCCGGATACCCCCACGCGATCGGCACCCTCTGGCCGGTCCACGACGCGGTGGCTGTGCGGGTGGCCAGGAATCTGTACCGTCACCTGCGCGACGGCTGGTCCGCCGACGCACCGGGCCTCGACACGGCCCGCAGCGCCCTCGCGCTGCACCACGCCGTCCGCGAGTGCCGCGCCGCATTCCCCCGCACGCCCAGCCTGTGGGCCGCCCATGTGCACTCCGGACCCTGACGGCATGCGGGTCCCCGGTGGAACGGCAAGGGAAAGGAGCTGATGCGACATGGCCCGATGGTGGCGCGGCCCTTCGAGGTCCCCCGGCGACCCTGCCGAACCCGAGCCGGGACCCGAGCCCGACACCGAGCCCGAGCCCGGTCCGGAGTCCGGCCCCAGGCAAGGTCCGGAGTCCGAGTTTCCGACGGCGGCCGAGTTGGTCGCCACGCTCACGGGCCCGGACGGGACCGAACAGGAGATCGTCCGCGTCCCGATCCCCGCGGACCGGCACTTCGGGATGAAGGCCAACGCCCTGCTCGAGCGCCTCGGGCCGGAACATCCCGAGACACTGGCCGCCTTCCGTGACTACGCCCGTGTGCTCGCACGCGTGAAGGAGCGCCGCGAGGAGGCCCGTGAACGGCTGACGGATCTGCTGCTGGTGCAGTCGCGGGTGCTGGGCTATGTGCACGAGGACACCCTCACGACCGCCGATGACCTCGCCGGACTGCTCCGGACGACAGGACAGCTCGGCAGGGCGGAGGAACTGTGGCGGAGCGTGTGGAACAGCCGGGCCGAGCTACTGGGCCAGGACCACCCCGATACGCTGCGCAGCGCGATCAGGCTCGCCGAGGTGCTGGAGGACCTGCGGCGGGTGCCGGAGGCCACCGCCCTGCGTAGAGACGTGTGGGAACGCCGCAGGCGCGCCCTCGGGCCGGACCACCCGGACACCCTGTCCGCCGCCAACGGCCACGCGATCTCCCTGATCCACGCGGGCCGGTTCGAGGAGGCCGAACGGGAACTGAGAGACCTGATCGGCAGGTCGGAGCAGCGCGGGGAACGCGACGACGACACCCTGCTCGAAGCCAGGGGCAACCTCGGCGCGGCCCTGTGCCGCCTGGGCCGCCTCCAGGAGGCCGAGGAGGTGCTGCGTGCGGTTCTGCTCGAGCATGAGCGAGCCAAGGGCCCGGATCACGACGACACACTCGCCGTCCACAACAACTTCGCTGCCGTGCTGCACGCCATGGGCCGCTACTCGGACGCCGCGGCCGTGCTGCGCGAGGTCGAGGCCCGCACTGCACGGCTGCACGATGAGACCCACCCCGACACCCTCAGGGCCCGTGACAACCTGGCCAACGTCCTTACCGACACCGGGGAACGACAGGAAGCCGCTCGACTGCTGCGAGCCTGCCTCGACGGCTACCGACGGGCGTACGGCCCCGGCCACCCTCTGGTCCGCTCGGCCACCGAGCGCCTCGACCGGCTGCGCGACCACCCGGCCTAGGTCTGCTGTGCGGACAGGTTGGTGACGCGGCTGGCTGGGGTGTGGCCGCTGATTCCGGTGTGGGGTCGGTGGTAGTTGTACCAGTCCAGCCAGCCGGGAAACGCGGCCTGGCGTTCGGCTTCTGAGGTGTAGGGCCGCTGGTAGGCCCACTCGTCCAGCAGGGTGCGGTGGAAGCGTTCGACTTTGCCGTTGGTCTGCGGCCGCCAGGGGCGGGTCCAGCGTGGGCTGATGCCCAGGTCGGCGCAGGTGTCGCGCCAGGTGTTCTTGCTGTAGGCCCAGGCGTTGTCGGTCAGCACGCGCTCGATGGTGACGCCTTGGGCGGTGAACCAGGTGGTGGCCCGGGCCAGGAAGGCTGCGCAGGTGGCGGCGGTCTCGTCGGGCAGTTCTCGGTGTATTCCAGGCGGGAGTGGTCGTCCAGGGCGGTGTGCGGGTAGGCGTAGCCGGTGCCGGTGCGGTTCTTGCGGCCGGCTGCCCGGCCGAGGGTCTTGTGGCCGCCGCCGTCGGGGATACGGCCGAGTTTCTTGACGTCGATGTGGACCAGTTCGCCTGGCCGGGAGGGTTCGTAGCGGCGGATGGGTTCGCCGGTGGCCCGGTCCAGCGTGGCCAGAGGTGGCTGGCCGTGGCGTTGGAGGATGCGGTGTGCGGTGGAGGAGGCGACGGTGGTGCGGGCGGCCGGCCGCAGT
Source organism: Streptomyces yongxingensis (assembly GCF_055597465.1). NCBI lineage: Bacteria > Bacillati > Actinomycetota > Actinomycetes > Kitasatosporales > Streptomycetaceae > Streptomyces > Streptomyces yongxingensis. Next base: position 175,448 of record NZ_CM145717.1, on the reverse strand, counting down.
GGGCCGATGTGGTGTTCGCGGCGCATCCGCAGCACCTGTTCCTCCACGGTGGCGGGTGTCCGGCGTGGTGAGTGGTGGGGGCGGCTGGAGCGGTCGTTGCAGGCCCGCTGTCCCGTGGTGGCGGTAGCGCCTGGCCCAGCGGGCCGCGGTGGTGTGGCTGACCTGGAAGCGTTCGGCCGCCCGCCGCAGCGGCCATCCGTCCTCGACGACACACCGGGCCAGACGCAGCCTGCCAGTGGGGGTCAGCGGGGCGTTACGGTGGATCAACGAGGGCCTCCTGGGCATCGGTGCAGACTTCGCAATCCACACCGAAACCAGAGGCCCTCACCCCGTTCAAGCACCCTCACGGCGCGTCGCCCGTCACCAACGTCCCCGGACAGCACAGCTGGGCCGTTCATCGACGTTGATTCCCGACGCGAGTTGCCGACACTGCCCACCTGCGGGTTTGTGATCACGGGCGCGAGTGTCGACAGACGTCGTTTGCCGACACGCACATCGAGTTCTGCGCGGCCGGCGTAACCGACTGCGCCCACCGCCTGCCGAGCAAGCGGCCGGTTCAGCCTGCCAGCTGCTGCAACCATTCGCGCAGCAGAGCCGTCTCCGTGTCTCGCAGAGGTACCCCGGTGCCCGCAGCCGGGGGCTCGGTGGTGAGCGCGGTTTCAAGTGCGGCATCGAGGGCGAGTGCGCGCGAGGCCAGGTCGGACCCGGATGAGGCGGGCGAGTCCGTGGTGACCGAGGCGATGACGGTGTCCCGCAGCCGCGTCGAAGTGGTCAGGTCCCGATCCGAGGGCTCTTCGCCGATCAGCGCCAGAGTGGCGCCCGTCGTCGCCGCATGGATGACGCGGGTCGCCTGCTCCACCGGAACCCGAAGGCGCCCGGCCTCGGCCGCCCGGCCCAGCAGTCTCACCAGCAGGGCGTGCGCCTCGTCCGCGGCCGGGGGCCGCCGCCCGGGCCGCGCAGTGCCATACATGAGCACGTAAAACGCGGGGTGCCGCAGTCCGAAGTCGACGTGCAGGTCCCAGCCGCGGTAGAGGTCGGCCACCGGGTCGTCCGGGGTCAGCGCCAGTGCCTCCCGTTTCTCGGCCAGGTACGTCTCGAATCCGTAGGCGGCCAGCTCGGCCAGGAGTCCGTCCTTGTCGTCGAACATCCGGTAGAGCGCGGGGGCCGTGATGCCCGCGGCTGCGGCGACCGCGCGTGTGGAGACCGCTTCGCTGCCGCCCTCCTCCAAAAGCTTGGCGGCCACCTGCAGTACCTGGCGTCGCGCGGCGCGTCGTCCCTCGTTCATGGAACAATGATATCTCATTTTGCGTATCGCCGCCTTATCGGTGATACTGTTTAAAGCGGAACGATGATCCACGCTGATGGTGGTCGGCGCCGGCCCGCGACACCTGGGCAGGCGCCGCACCCCGGCCGGGGCCGTGTCCCCCACTCGTGGAGCAGTGCGGCCGACCGCCTCAGCGGGCAGCTCATCGTCTGCCGGCATACCACCGAACACGCCGCCATCGCGGCAGGAGAGGAACACCCGTGTCCGATATCTCGATCGTCATCGCGTCGCATTCCGGCTACGGCCACACCGCGCAGATCGCCACGGCCGTGGCCGACGGCGCGCGCTCCATCGCCGGGACGCACGTCCACCGCGTGGACGTCGCCTCCCTCAGCGACGCCGACTGGGAACTGATGGACGCCGCGGACGCCATCATCTTCGGTACCCCCACCTACATGGGCACCGCGTCGGGGGCGTTCCACGCCTTCGCCGAGGCCACCAGTAAGCGGTGGATGACCCGCGCCTGGAGCGACAAGCTCGCGGCGGGATTCACCAACTCCGGCTCCATGAGCGGCGACAAACTGCACACCCTGCAGTACCTGGCGCTCCTGGCGGCCCAGCACGGAATGCTCTGGGTGAGCCTGAACCTCCTGCCGGGCTGGAACACCACCACATCCGGCCCCCAGGACGACAACCGCCTGGGCTTCTACCTCGGCGCCGGCGCACAGAGCTTCAACGACACCCCCGCCGTCCACGACGCAGACCTCAACACCGCCCGCCACCTCGGCCGGCGCGTCGCCGAACACACCCGCATCCACCGCGCCGGACTGACCGCCGCAGCGCACTGACACAACGGTCCGCCAGAAATTGCCTTCCAGTTTCTATCCGAGGAGTGAGTCATGCAGCATCGGACACTCGGAAGCCAGGGCCTTGTGGTCTCGGCGATCGGCTACGGCGCGATGGGCCTGACGATGGCCTACGGACCCACCGACGAGGAGGCCGGCGTCGCCGCCCTCCGCCGCGCGCACGACCTGGGCGTCACCTTCTTCGATACCGCCGAGATGTACGGCTGGGGCACCGGATCCAACGAGATCCTGGTCGGCAAGGCGGTCAGGGACTTCCGCGACGACGTGGTCCTGGCCACCAAGTTCGGCGTCGACATGTCGGTACCGCCCGAGCAGATCGGCGGACCTCTCAACAGCCGGCCCGACAACATCCGCAAGGTCGCCGACAACAGCCTGCGCTACCTCGGCGTGGATCACATCGACGTCTTCTATCAGCACCGCGTCGACCCCGAGGTGCCCATCGAGGAGGTCGCGGGCACCGTCAAGGAACTGATCGACGCGGGCAAGGTGAAGTACTTCGGCCTCAGCGAGGCCGGGCCCGAGACGATCCGCAGGGCGCACGCCGTGCAGCCGGTCTCCGTCCTGCAGACCGAGTACTCCCTGTTCGAACGGGACGTCGAGCAGCTCTTCCCCACCCTGGACGAACTCGGCATCGGCTTCGTCGCCTACTCGCCCCTCGGCCGCGGGTTCATCACCGGCACCGCCAAGCCCGCCGGCCAGTACGAAGGCAACGACCTGCGCAACGTCGACCCGCGCTGGCAGCCGGGCAACTTCGAGAAGAACATCGAAGCCGTCGACCGGCTCGCCGAGCTCGCGGCGGCCAAGGGTGCCACCGTCTCCCAGCTGGCCCTGGCCTGGCTCCTGACCCGTGGCGAGCACATCGTGCCCATCCCCGGCACCCGCAGCCCGAAGCGCATCCAGGAAAACGCCGGCGCCGCCGACCTCACCCTCACCGACACCGACCTCAAAGCCATCGACGAGATCCTGCCTCAGGGCGGCTTCGGCGCCCGCTACACCGAGGGGCACGTGCCCACCTGGATCTGAGACCCACCCTGGGACAGATGCACTCGGACACCAACGGCGGCACACGGACCCGGTAAGGCCCGGATCACCGGAGCCTTGGAATGCCGGCCACGGCGAGAGGCGCCCGAAGCCGTTGGAGCTGGCTTCGGGGCACTCTCTTCGACGGCGCCGAACACTCAGCTGGGCATCGTCGCGGTGGGCTCAGGGAAACGCGGCAGGGGCACTGTGATCGATAGCCCCAAGTCGAGCCGCTTGTCCATGTCGAGGCGGAAGGTGCCGTAGATCTCCCTACGGTGAGGTGAACCTCGACATGGGTGCCCGTCTGCATCTCGCCGCGGCCACTGTTCCCGGGCCTCGTACCTCGGCGGACGCCAGGCAGCTGGCCGGTGAGGCAGGCACGTACCGATAGGGGTCGACCGAAGTGGTGGCTACGTACGGTTTGCGTGGTTGGCTGGAGCTTCTGCGGCGTCGAGCGCATCTTGTGGGCGGTGGTTCTTCCCGAGCAAGGTGCCTATGAGGACAGCACCGAGCGTGAGGAGGGCGGCAGCGACGGTGAGCGCGAGTGAGAAGCCTTCCGTCGCGGCGTGCAGGGGGTCGTCCTGTGCCGCCAGGGCGTCGCTGCGGCGCGAGGCCAGAGCGACAAGCACCGCCACCCCCACGGCGCCGCCGACTTGTTGAACGGAGCTCAGGACGGCCGAGCCGAGTCCGGCGTTCTCCTCGGTGGTGCCCGTGAGCGCGGCGACGGTCAGGGCGGGCAGACTCAGTCCGCATCCGAGGCTCGTGACGAGCATGCCGGGCAGCACGCCGGAGGCGTAGCCGTCGCTCGGTGCCACGCCGGACAGCAGCAGCAGTCCGGCCGCGCTGATCAGGAAGGACATGACGAGGGCCGGGCGCACGCCGAGCCTGACCACCGCTCGGGAGGAAAGCCACATGCCCGCAAGGATGCCGGCACCGTAGGGCAGGTAGGCGAGGCCGGCCGTGAGTGGGCGGTAGCCCAACACGGTCTGCAGGTGCACCATCAACAGGAAGGCCATCGCGTACATGGCGGCGGAGAACAGCAGGGTCGTTCCATTGGCGACGGCGCGGATGCGGAAGGACAGGAACGACAACGGCACCAGCGGCTCGGCGGTCCGTGTCTCGGCCGCGACGAAGGCGACGGCCAGGGACATGGCCAGAACCAGAGGCCCGACAGCGGCCGTGTCGCTCCAGCCCGACTCCCCGGTCCGGAGCAGTCCGTAGACCAGGGACACCAGGGCACCGGTGCCGAGTACCGCACCGGGTACGTCGAGGCGTACCGCGCGCCCGGCCCGGCTCTCGGGGACCAGGCGCGGGAGCAGCACAACGGCTGCAAGGGCCACCGGCAGGTTGATCAGGAAGATCCAGCGCCAGGATGCCAGGCCGGTCAGCGCGCCGGAGATCACCAGACCCATCGTGCCGCCCAGACCCGCGATGCCCCCCCAGATGCCAAACGCCTTGGCGCGCTCCTCGGTACCGGGGAATAGCAGCGTGATCAGTGCCAGCGCGGCCGGGCTGGCCATGGCCGCGCCCGCGCCCTGGACGAACCGTCCGGTCACGAGCTGCCAGGGCTCCTGCGCGAGCCCGCAGATCAGGCTCGCCGCACCGAACAGCGCCACACCAGTCAGGAAGACGCGTCTACGGCCCAGCAGGTCGGCCATTCGGCCGAACAGCAGCAACAGCCCGCCGAAGGCGAGGAAGTAAGCGTTGACGACCCAGGCCAGGCCCGCGGTGCTGAAGCCGAGATCCTCCCTCATGCTGGGGAGCGCCACGCTCACCACGTTGTCGTCCAGGACGAGCATGAACTGTACGAAGCACAGCACTACCAGGGCCGGTCCCCGGCGCGCAAGGGCGTTGGCAGTGGCTGTGGTTGGTACCGACGTCATGCCGAGCGTCCTGTCCTCGTGAACGGCCCCTGTGAACTGCGGTAGCGCCCATGGCGCGGTGAGTGATTGATCGGCATGCGAATGACGCTATGCACTGGCTGCGCTGACCGCGATGCGCTACCAGGCCATGTCGTATCGCATTGAGGACATAGGCTGGGGGTCATGACCAAGGCCGTCGTGGGAGCCGTCCCGCCCGGGGTGGGTGCAATCGTCGTCGGGAACTTTCCGTTGGCGTATGGGCAGTGGTTCATCCCGCACAGCCATCCACAGCACCAGTTGGTCTGGGCGCGGAGTGGTGTGCTCGGCGTCGCCGTCGACGATGCCTACTGGGTCCTGCCACCCACACGGGCGCTGTGGCTGCCGGCGGGAGTGGTCCACCGGACCGGCGCGACCCGCGAGGCGGTGCTGTGCAGCCTCTACTTCGAACCAGACAGATGCTGCCTGGACTGGGCGGACCCCACGCCGGTCGGCGTCGACGGTCTGTTGGCCCACCTCATCGCCTACCTCAGCCGCGAAACCCTCCACGATGGCCCGCGGCTACGGGCCGAGGCGGTCGTCCTGGATCTGCTGCGCCCCTTGTCGGCCACCCCCATCGATGTCCCGCACCCCACCGACGACCGCGTGCGCGCTGTGGCCGACGCGCTGCTCGCCGACCCCGCAGACTCACGGAGCCTTGAGGCGCACGCACGGGCCATCGGGGTGAGCCGACGCACCCTGACCCGGCTGTTCGTCCACGACACCGGCATGCACTTCGACCGCTGGCGCACCCATGTGCGGTTGCGTGCCGCGCTTCCCCTGCTCGCCGAGGGCCAGCCCGTTTCCCGGGTCGCACACACCGTGGGATACGCGACACCGAGCGCCTTCCTCGCGGCGTTCCGGCGAACCGTCGGCACTTCCCCGGGGCGCTACCTCAATGGCGACGCTTCGTTCCAGGCATCTGCTACGAGCGCCGCCGATGAATGACTACTGCGGGATTCGGACCCTAGGAAACGGGGGAGCGCGGTGCCCCGCCGCGACCGCCTGCGGACGGCAGGCCGGAGCAGCCGAGCCGAGGCCGTCAGCGCTCCCAGCTGCATCCAAACAATGAGCCGGGCTCATCTATCGACCGATTGATGAGCAAGATCGGAAAGTGGCGGCGCGCGGCCGAATCGATACCGGATCACGCCCATGAAACGGTGTCGGAAAGTCGGTATCCTCAAGAACTCGAGGAGCACCCTTTTCTGTCCGATCTGGCGGGTGCAGCCACCCCAAGACGACGACACCGCCGATCTCCTCGCCCCTGTGCCGGCCGTACGGACCGGCGGCCTCGTGGGATACGCACGCGTGTCCACCAAGGGGCAGTTGCTCGACCGGCAGATCCACGCACTCACCGAAGCAGGGTGCATCCGGATCTTCGCCGACAAGAAGTCCGGCAAGAACGCCGAACGCGAGGAACTGTGGACGGCCCTCGACTACCTGCGCGAGGGTGACACACTCGTCGTCCCGTCGCTGCACAACAGCGCAGCTGCTGTGCGTGGCATCTGCGGGACCGACGTCGACATCGTGGAGGGCGGCTACGGTTCGCCGCCACCGGGCCAAGATCGCCTGGTGATCGGGCATGAGTCACTCGGTGAGGTGATGGAGGCCCCCGCGGGAAGCGGCTTCGCACCGGGCGACCTGGTCGTGGGCATCGTGCGGCGTCCCGACCCGGTGCCGTGCCCGCCGGGCTCGCACGGTGAGTGGGACTTTTGCCGCAATGGCCAGTACACCGAGCGAGGGATCAAGGAGCGGGACGGGTTCGGATCCCAGCGGTGGCGGATTGAACCGGAGTACGCAGTCCGGCTCGATCCGCAGCTCGGCGACTGCGGGGTCCTGCTGGAACTCGCCCCTGACTCGTGCCTTGGCCGAGGCTTTGGTCGATGTCCTGTGGTTCATCGACGGCAGTGAAGACGAGCAGATGGATCAGGACGAAGCGGTCAAGGTCATGGAGGGCGTCGCCCACGTGGTCAGCACGCTGCCGAGTGATCAGCAGCAGGAGCTGATCGCCCTGCTCGGGGAGATGGCAGCTGCCGAGACTAACCCCCCTCGCCGTGAGTTCCTGGAGGAGTTCCCGGAGGGCTTCGGGCTCATCGACGATCTGTCCTGAAGGATCTCAGCTTGCCGCGCAAGGCCGGCACCAAACTGTGCCGCGGCGGGTGACCCTCCACCCAGACTCATCACCATGAACTCGACGATGTTGGATAGCGGCATGGTGAGACGCAAGAAGGAGAAGAAGAAGCGGCCCGCCTGGGGCATTCCGAAGGGGATCTTCCTGTTTGCGACGCCGGAGGGCTGGCGCACCAGCGTCCTCACCGAAAGCGGAAATCTCTGTGGGCGGCTGGACGTGCCGATCAACACCGACCCGCAAGACGCGCGGGCTGCGGCAGCGGTGATGGTGACGGAACTCGCGCGCGACTTCCACGACACCGACGTGGAGGTGAGCTGGGATCCGCCCCAGGAGCCCTGGTCATGGACCGCCCAGGTCACCCCCGCCGCCGAAAACGAACCACTTTCGCCGGACGCTGAAGGCTGAACGACAAGCTCAGGAGTAGAGCAGGACGCGCTTGCGGAGGAGTTCGAAGCCGGCTCGGCCGAACATCTGGCGCTTGAGCATCTTGATCCGGTTGACATGGCCTTCGACGACTCCGGAGTTCCACGGCTGCGAGAGTCCGGCAGTGACGGCGTCGAGGTCGCGTTCCAGGTGCCGGGCGAAGCGCTGGAGGCTGGGCAAGTCGGCGTTGGTTGCCGCTTCGATCCATGCCGGCAGTTGGTGGCCTTGCAGCTGGGTCAGCATGTGGGCGAAGGAGCGCACATGCTCGGCGAGTGCGTCCAGTTCGGGGCAGTTGGCCAGCACGGCCTTGAGCTGGAGCCGGTCGCTCTGGGCCAAGGCGTCGGGGTGGGTGAGGATCCAGCGGGTGACGGCGCGGGCGGTTGGCGGCCGGGGGCTGACCGGCTGGGGCTTGCCGCGTAGGTTCCGGCTGACGTAGGCGCGGACGTTTCCGTAGCCGTCCGGGTAGCCCTGCGCCTTGATCTCCTCCCACAGTTTCCAGGCATTGGTGCAGCCTTCCTGCCATCTCTGGTCGAGGTAGGGCTTGTAGGCGTCGAGCTTGGTGGGGCGACTTTGCCACTGGCCGGTGAACAGCCGCTCCGGCTCGGTGGCGCGGGAGAAGCGGAGAACGGTGTTGAGGCCCATGCCGAGCTGCCGGGCGATGGCTCGCTTGCTGTGGCCGGCGGCCAGCAGGGCGTGGACAGTGGCGTGCTTGGCGCGGGTGCGTTCGGCGGATCGGTGTCCCGTTGGCCACGGCGAGGATGCGGGCGATTCCGACACCTGGTCTGGCTCCTGCGGTGACTCAGGTGCGGGCCGCAGACAAGCGCGGTGCCGGTAGACGCACTTCTCGGCGGCTTCGCCGAGGTTGTGCCAGAGGTGCCATCGGTCGGCGACCTGGAGGGCTTGCGGGGCGCCACGGGTGGCGCCCTCCGCGTAGAAGAGGGCGCGGTCCCGGCAGATGATCTCGATCCCGGGTCGCTCGGACAGCCAGGCCGCGAGGGTGTCCGCTTCCCGGTCCGGCAGGAGGTCCACGGGCCGGCGTGTCTCGACGTCGACGAGTACGGTTCCGTAGATCCGGCCCTTGCGCTGGGCGTATTCGTCGACGCCGAGCACGCGGGGAGTGGCGGTGGGCGGATCCGGCAGCGAGGTGATCAGCCTCAGCAGGGTGTTCCGGCTGACTCGGACCCCGAAGGCGTCCGACATTCGGGCGCCGGCCCGTCCCGCGAGCGCGAGACCGACCGAGACGAGCGTCGATCGCAGCCGTTCCGTCCGGCGAGCGAATCGACGGGTGAGGCCGGGCACCTGCTCGGCAAACGTCTGACGCGGGCAGGAGCCCTCCGCGCAGACGAACCGGCGCACCCGCAACGACATGACGACGAGCTTGCCCGACGTGGGTAGATCGCGGGGAAAGCGCAGGTAAGAGCCGTGTATTCGACTCGACCAGCACCCGCAGCCCGGACAGGCCGCCTGCTTGGCCGTGGACCGGGCCTCCACTCTTACGACAGCGTCTGCCACGTCGACCGACTCCACCGACATGTTCTCCACCGACCCGAACAGCAGCTCGTCCAGCTGCGGCCGCACGTTGTTCACGGCGCAGAACTGTCGATGCCCTCATTCTCGGGCAGGTCGATTTTTGGGCGATGTCACCCGCCCTCGAACGACGACCAACCGTCACGCTGCGTACGCGACCACAAGAAGTGGACCAGAACCGGAAGTGGTTCTGGATCAACTTCTGTGGTTGGTTACGTTCCGTGGACGACGATTGCTTTCGAATCGTCTGTTGGCCTCGCTGCGCTCGAAGCAAGCGGGAGAAGTAGCTGAGAAGCTGCCTTCATGATGGACAAGGCCAAGGCTGGTGGAGTTCAAGGTCAGACGGTTTGCCCGGGAAAGTACGCGCGCGTCGAGAGGGAGAGACGGTTCCTGCTAGGTGAGACTCCAGCACCGTCGTCGGTGACGGTCACCCGTGTGATCACCGACCGGTATCTGGTGGGAACACGTCTGAGGCTTCGACGTGCTGAGTTCTCAGACGGAGGCTGCGAACTCAAACTGACTCAGAAGGTGCCGATCTCTCGTTCAGGCGCTATCCAGGGCATGATCACGAATACATACTTGTCGCCGGCCGAGTACGACCTGCTCGCCTCGCTGCCGGCCGCGGTGCTGTCCAAGACGCGTTTCAGTGTGCCTCCCCTGGGCGTCGACGTCTTTGACGGCCCGCTGCAGGGCTTGGTCCTAGCGGAGGCTGAATTCACCACTGATGAAGAGGCGGAGTCCTTTGTTCTTCCTCCGGAGTGCGTGGCGGAGGTGACCAACGATGCTCGCTTCACTGGAGGGTGCCTTGTCGAGGCATCTCGGTCAGAGGTGCTCAGGTGGCTGACGGAGTACGGGATTCGCCCAGAGTGACATCAACGGACGGCGCTCTCCACTGGTGAGAGCCTAAGACGTCGTTTCTTTTGGTTGAGGTTCGTGTTGTTGACCGGCCAGGTTGGTGTCAGTGCGGTGTGAGAGCCTCCGGGGCATGAGCTACGACCTTGCTGTCTGGGAAGGTGAGAGGCCGGCAGATGACAAGACCGCCGGCCGGGTCTTCAGCGACCTGTACGACCGCTACATCGACCGCGAGGTGGAAGAGCCTCCGTCGGAACGTATAGCGGCTTACGTGGCCGCACTGCTTGAGCGGTGGTGCGACATCACCGAGGACGAGGAGGGCACCTCGCCCTGGTCGACCGGTCCGTTGATCGGCGAGGCCAGCGGTCCGCTGATCTACTTCCCCATGCGGTGGAGCATGGCCGAGGAGGCGTCGGCCTACGCGGCAGCTACGGCGGAGTCCATGGGACTGGTCTGTTTCGATGTGCAGCAGGACAGGCTCAGGCCGTAAGCAGGGTCGTCAATCGGCGGTAGCCGATGAGGGCTGCAGCTACGCCGACGAAGGCGAGGAAGTGTTCGGCTTTGCGTTCGTAGCGGCGGTGCAGACGTCGGCAACCGGCAAGCCAGGAGACCGTTCTTTCGACGACCCAGCGGTGGCGGCCCAGCCGGGTGGAGGACTCGATGCCCTTGCGGGCGATGCGTGACGGATTCCGCGCCTGCGGAGCCATCGGTGCAGGTGGTCATAGTCGTATCCCTTGTCGGCATGGAGCTTGGACGGGCGCCGGCGGCGTGGGCCGCGTTGAGAGCGGATGGGCGGGATCCCGCGCACGAGCGGTTCCAGACCGAGGCTGTCGTGCGTGTTGGCGCCGGAGATACCCAGGGACAGGGGCAGCCCGTTCCGGTCGGTGATCAGGTGGATTTTCGATCCCGGCTTGCTGCGGTCGGTCGGATTCGGTCCGGTCAGTGGCCCCCTTTTGCGGCCCGAATGCTGACGGAGTCGATCGCGCACCGCGACCAGTCCAGTTCGCCCCGAGCGCCGAGCTCGTCGAGGATGACGCGGTGAAGCTTGGCCCAGACCCGGTCCCGGCTCCACTGGGCGAAGCGCCGGTAGACCGTCGGCCAGGCCGGACCGAACACCGGCGGCAGCTGTCGCCAGGTGCAGCCCGAGGTAGCCACGAAGATGATCGCTGCCAGGCATTCACGGTCACCGGCCCGCCGTCTCCCGCCGCCTTGCGGGCGTATGACCTCCGGCGACGGGACCACCCTCCGGAACAGCACCCACAACTCGTCCGGCACCAACCGCTCCACCAGATCCGTCATGCACGGTTCAACGAGCCATCACGCCATTAGAAACGGCATCTTAGACTCCAGCAACTCGACTCCACGTAAGTCGGGGCACATCAGAGTCCCTATCGAACCCGGAACGGTTCACTCAGGCCCATCTACACCGCTCCGACCGAGGAGGCCGCGCTGGAGCGGTTCGTGGAGTTCACCGACGCATGGGGCGGGAAGTATCCGGCGATCGTCTGGCTCTGGGATGCGGCCTGGGCGGAGTTCGTGCCCTTCCTCCGGTTCGACGTGGAGATCCGCAAGATCGTCTGCACCACCAACGCGATCGAAAGCATCAGCGCACGGATCCGCAAGGCAGTCCGGGCCCGGGGACACTTCCCCACTGACCAGGCCGCGCTCAAATGCGTCTACCTGGCCGTCATGAGCCTGGACCCGACCGGCACCGGACGCAAACGCTGAACCATGCGCTGGAAGGCCGCACTCCAAGCCTTCGACATCACCTTCGACGGCCAGCTCACTGCCGGACGACGCTGAAGAAAACCGACCGAGTTCCACCGTTCGCTACCCAGACCCCCGGCTCGTCGCCATGGACGGCACCCTCAGCCAGGTCGGGTACCTCGGGCCTGTCACGGTGGAGACCATGGACCTCCTCGTGGGGCGCAAAAAGCTCAGCTCCGTCGGCAGCGGCGGTCTGCCGGCGACCGCCGCCATGCTGGACTTCTGCGCCGCTCACGGCATCACGGCGGACATCGAACTGCTGCCGTCCTCGCAGGTGAACGAGGATCTGGAGCGCCTGCGTCGCAACGACGTCCGCTACCGGTTCGCCCTCGACATGGCCGACCTGGACTGAACGCCAAGACCAAGCGGGTATCCAGGGCGCCGCTCAGACTGATGTCACGAAGACGCGTCGAGGGAGGCCAGCAGGGCCAGAGCATCGGCCGAGCGGGTGCCGGGCTCGGCGTGCAGGAGCATCATCTCCAGCTTGCTGGCCCCCACCACCTGGAACTTCTCGACCAGGAGTTCCAGGGAGCCGACCTGTGGATGCTGTATCCGGAACATGGCCTCGGCTGCGGAACGCACATCGTGGCGTGCCCACAGCTGACGGAACCGGTCGCTCTTGAGGGACATCTCCCCGATCAGAGCTTGGAGTCGCTCGTCGTCGGTCTGTGTGCCGACTGTGGCGCGCAGGTGGGCAACGGCGACGGCCGTGTAGTGCTCCCAGTCGGCGTGGTACTCCTGGAGCGCCTCGTCGGTGAAGAGGGCGCGCAGCCGGTTCGTCCCGGGCGCCAGCTCCGGTGACAGCACCCGAGCCAGTCGGTTGGCGGCCAGGACATCGCTGTATTGATTGAAGACGAACGCGGGCACGTTGAGGGTCCGCAGGAGCATGTCGAGCCCCGACGGCAGGCGCTCGTCGGGAAGGTCGAGGCCGCGGCGCGGTTTCGGGCCGACGAGCGACAGCAGGTAGGCGGTGCCCTCCGCATCCAGCTGGAGGACCTGGGCGAGCGCCTCGAGTACCTGGGCCGAGGGGTTGCGGTCGCGGCCTTGCTCCAAGCGCAGGTAGTACTCGGCGCTGATGCCGGCCAGCATGGCGACCTCCTCGCGGCGCAACCCAGTCACCCGGCGCAACCCGTGCCCGGGTGACAGGCGGGCATCGTCAGGGGTGACCTGTTCGCGTCGTGCACGCAGGAAATCTCCGAGGGCGTTATCCACAATGGCAGGCTATGCGGTCGCAATCGATTCTGGGTGTCCCTGTCACTACCAGGAACGCCGGGGAACTGGCAGTCCTACTTCGTGCCGGTGAAGCTCATGGATATGACAATGCAGACGTGGTTCATCACTGGTGGCAACAGCGGGTTCGGGCGTGAGCTGGCCGAGCAGCTCCTTTCGCGGCGACCGGGTAGCCGGGACGGTACGGCGGGAGGGCTCGGTCGACGATCTTCGCGCCAGTACGGCGACCGTTTCTGGGTCGGCCACCTCGACGTCACCGACCTGCTGCGGGTCCGCGAGGTCGTGGACGCCGCCTTCGGGGACCTCGGTCGTATCGACGTCGTTGTGATCAATGCGGGTTACGGCCTGTTCGGAGCTGCCGAAGAGTTCACCGACGAGCAGGTCGTCCATCAGATCACCACCAACCTTCTCGGCTCGATCCAGACGGCGCGGGCTGCGCTACCGCACCTGCGTGCCCAGGGCGGCGGCCGGTTGATCCAGACCTCCTCGGTCGCAGGGCTCGCCGCACACGCCGGTGCCTCGCTCTACCACGCGAGTGAGTGGGGTGCGGAGGGCTTCACGGGGCTGCCCAGGAGGTCGCACCGTTTCGGCATCGAGGTGACTCTCGTAGAGCCCGGAGGAGCGCGGACCGCCTTCAGCGGCAGCAGCCTCCAGCTGAGTGAGCCCTTGGCCGCTTACGACGGGACGCCGGCTGCGATGGTGCGCGCCTTCCGGAACACCCAGACAGCGCCGCGCAGAAGCCGGCCCCCATGAGGCTCGTCCTGGGTAGCGACTCGTACCAGGGAGTCACCGCTGCGCTGCGGGGCCGGCTCGCTCAGGTCGAGCCTCAGCAGGCGAGCTCGGCTGAGACCGACGCCGACACCTGAGCACAGCAGCGGCACGACCGCTCACCATCCGTACCTGTCGACGCATCGCCGCGCGATACACCGACACCCCCTACCGAGTGGAGCGAACAGCATGGACACGATTGACGCCGAGACGACAGCAGGGACGGTCAGAGGAGAGCTGCGTGACGGGATCGCCGCATTCAAAGGCATCCCCTATGCAGAGCCGCCGTTCGGCGCCAACGCGTTCAAGCCGCCCGTGCCGCGCGCTCCCTGGGAGGGCGTACGTGACTGCACCGCCTACGGGCCGGGCTGTCCCCAGCCGTCCTCACCCATTTTCGGGGGCCTGAGCACAGGCGAGGACTTCCTGTCGGTCAACGTGTGGGCGCCGGAGGGTGCGACCGGCATGCCGGTGATGTTCTGGATCCACGGTGGCGGCTTCCTCATGGGCTCGAACGCCGGCTCCGGCTGGGAGGGGAACACCTTCGCCCGGGACGGAGTGGTGCTCGTCAGCTGTAACTACCGGCTCGGCGCTTTCGGATTCCTGCACGCCGGCCACCTGGACGACGCCTACGCCGAGGGATCGGGAGCCTACGGTGTGGCTGACCAGATCGCCGCCCTGCGATGGACCCGCGAGAACATCGCGGCCTTCGGCGGCGACCCGGACAACATCACCATCTTCGGCTCCTCGGCGGGCGGCACGTTCGTCGGTGAACTCCTTGGCTGTTCTTCTGCACAGGGACTGTTCCAGCAGGCCGTCTGCCAGAGCGCCGCAGCGGCTCCGCTGTTCGGCTTCCCCGCCCACTACGCCGAAGCGATTGCCGAGGCGATGTTCGACAAACTCGGCGTGCCCGCCGGTGACCTGCACACCGTCGACTCGGCGCGGATCCTGCAGGCGCAGACCGAGTTCATGGTCGAGAAGCAGCGCGGAGAACACCCAGAGTGCGGACGCATGATCCCGTTCGTCCCGCTCACCGGCGGCGACCTGCTTCCGCAGTCCCCGTATCAGGCCCTGACCGACGGCGTCGGGACAGACGTCAACCTGGTGATCGGGACCAACCGTGACGAGTGCACCCTGTACGCGCTGATGGAGGAAATGGGCGCTGCTGAAACAGGCATGTCTCCCGGCGGCTGGGACGCCGACCCGGCCGTGCAGCAGGCCATCCTTGACGTCTACGAACGGAGCCAGGAACCGGGGTCTGTGATCACACCGCAGGTCTCGATGGACACCGACCGTGCCTTCCGCGTCCCCTCGCTGCGTATCGCCGACGCCCACCACCGAGCAGGCGGAACGACCCGCGTCTACCAGTTCGCATGGCGCAGCCCCGCCTTCAATGGACGTGTAGGAGCATCCCACGGCATCGAAGGCCCGTTCGTGTTCGACGACTTCTCCCTGCCGATCACCAAGACGCTGATCGGCGACGAGATGCCCCAGGACCTGCTCACAGCCATGCACGGCTCCTGGATCTCCTTCGCCACCACTGGCGACCCCTCCGCCACCGGTGTCATCCCTGTCTGGCCGACTCACAACCCGGACACTCGCCCCACCATGGTGTTCGACACCAAGACCACCGTCGCCGAAGACCCCGACGGTGAGCGCCGCGCCAGCTGGGACGAAATCGACCTGAGTCTCTACCGGTAGTTCGTTAAATCGGGTGGTGGCCTGGGTTGACGGCAAATCATGTTGGTCGTAGGCCGGTAGTAGGAGTCAACTGCCTTGCCGGGGGGGGGTGCCTTGTGATGCTCTGGCTTTGCTGGGGTGGGCGCGGGTTTACCACTTGTCGGCTTCCTCGTGTGCGTCGTAGAGCCCGAATCCGGTGGCCGCTGCGGGGGTGTCGTCGTCGGGGAGGTCGTCGAGATCGTCGATGCTGTCGTCTTCGCTTTCGGTGTCTTGCTGCCCCTGCCTGTCGGGGCTTGGGCCCCTGCCGTCTTCCGGATGGTGGGCTGGGTGAGCTGACCCCGGTTTCGTGGAGTCCCTGATGTGAAGCTTCCCCTTGATCGTGGACACCTGGAGACTGGGACGAGGTTCCAGAGGTAGTAGTGCCAGGTGGGTAGTCAGTACTCGAAGCGGTATTCGGAGGAGTTCAAGCGGGACGCGATCGCGTTGGCCCGCTCCTCCAGCAAGACGATCACGGAGGTTGCGCGGGATCTGGGGGTGAGTCCGGAGAGCCTAGGTTGAATCTAAGGCGGCCTTCTTCGCCAGGGACAGCGACTGGTGAACGAGATGTACCAGTTCATCGCCGCGGAGAAGGCCGTCTACCCGGTGACCCTCCTGTGCCGTGTCCTGGGCGTGGTCCGCTCCTCCTTCTACGCCTGGCTGGAAGCCGAACAGGACCGGCGGGCACGTGAGCGTGCCGATGAGGCCCTGGCCCACGAGATCACCCTGATTCACCTGGCCTCGAAGGGCGCCTACGGCGTTCCGCGGGTACACACCGCGCTGCGGCGACTGGGTCGGCCGGTCAACCGCAAGCGGGTGGAACGGATCATGCGCGAACGCCGGATCACCGGTGTCACACGCCGAAGACGCCGCTTGCTGACCCGGCCCGATCGGCAGGCCAGGCCGGCGCCCGACCTGATCGGCCGGGACTTCACCGCAACCCGTCCCGGCATCCGGCTGGTCGGGGACATCACCTACCTGCCCATGCGTGAGGGCCGGCTGTATCTGGCCTGCTGGCTGGACCTGGCCACCCGCGAGGTCGTCGGCTACGCCATGGCCGACCACCACCGCGCCGGGTTGGTGATCGACGCTGTGCGGATGGCTCACGGCCGCGGCAGCCTGGAACCCGGCTGCATCACGCACAGCGACCGCGGAAGCGAATACACCTCGGCTCAATTCCGTGCTGAGACAGGCAGGTTGGGCTTCGCCAGGGCACGGGCCGGACCGGCTCCTGCTTTGACAACGCCGCAGCCGACAGCTTCTGGGCCGTGCTCAAGGAAGAGTTCGGCACCCGGGTATGGCCGGACCGGGCCACCGCGCGCGCTGATGTCTTCGCGTTCATCGAGACGTTCTGCAACCGGCGCCGCCTGCGCAAGCATCCAGTGTTCGGGTACCTCACACCCCTGGAGACGCGACAGCTGTTCCGCAACGACCAGACACTCGCAGCGTAGAAGAAGAGTGTCCAGGATCACGGGGGAACTTCAGTGAGGCGTTCACCCCAGGATCCGGACCCTCCTCGCCTCACCGCTCGGCGATCGTGTACCGGCTCCCGCTCTCATCCGGCGTCCAGCAGGCAACCTGCAGACAGCTCCCTCATGGGCCGTCATCGACCGCTACCCGCACGGCTTGTCGACGGACTTCATCCACGCATTCCATCAGGGCGATCGCCTCTCGCCGCCTGTCGGCCTCCGCGCTCCCGTCGCCGACTTCGCCCCCGCGCACCGCGCCCGCGAAGTCCTGGAGGCAGAAACGCAGCTGATCCGACGCCGGCATTGTGAACCGTTCCTCGTGGTCCTGTTCCTCCAGCACCAGCACCGGCTGGTGAGCCGCGGGCGGAGTGAACGCGCGCGTCACCGACAGCCGGCCCCGGTCTCCCCACAGCGTGTACGACGACGCGTACGCGTGCTCGAAGCCGAACGTCACCTGGACCAGTACCCCAGAAGGCGAGATCAGCAACGCCTGCCCGGACAGGTCGAGCCCGTCCGAGTCACGGGTGCGCAGCGTCGCCCCTGCCACCCGGGGCACAGCCCCCAGTAGCAGCGCTGCGGCGCGCAACGGATAGACGCCCACGTCGAGCAGTGCCCCGCCCCCGAGGCCGGGTGCGTACCGGATATCGTCAGCGGGCAGCGGCGGAACGCAGAAGGACGCCTGGAACGTGGTCGGTGTGCCGATCCGTCCGCGCCGCACCAGGTCCGCGGCGAACGCGTGCTGCGGATGGTGCGGGAACATGAAGTTCTCCCGCAACACCAGACCGCGCTCTCGTGCCAGGGAGCACAGCTGGCGTGCCTCGTCGGCGTTCACCCCTATCGGCTTCTCGAGCAGGACGTGCTTGCCCGCGCGCAGCGCGCGGTCCGCCCATGCGCGGTGCAGCGCCGTCGGTGTCGAGATGTACACCGCCTCCACGTCCGGGCGGTTCAGCAGCGCCGCGTAGTCCGTCTCCGCTGCACAGCCGAACCGCTCGGCGAAACGGCCCGCCTTGTCCACGGATCTGCCGGCGACGGCCACGAGATCGACCTCCGGCGTGCTCACCGCGGTGGGCAGCACGCGCCTGCGGGCGATCGACGACGTGGCGAGCGCCCCCAGCCGCAACGGCCGGACTCCGGCCGTGCTCACAACGCCCGCAGCGCCGCCACCAGGGTCCTGGCCTGCACGTTCACGTGATGGTTGTAGCGGAGCAGTTCGTCCAACTGGCATGGTGTCACCCAACGGAAATCGTCCGGTACGGCGGGGAAGTCGCTCTCCACCTCGATGATCAGGTAACGGCTCTGGGCGTTCCGGAACCGGCCGCCTTCCTCCGACAGGACCACGTCGTAGGCGGCGCCATCGGCGCGGGCCAGTGCCTCGGCGAGATAGGGCGGCTGGTCGGCCGCGGGCAGATGGGCGTAGTTCTCCGGCACGCACTGCACCGTGGGGCTGAGCTCGACCACGTCGAGGAATCCCGGCTCCGCTCGCGCCCGCAGCAGCGCGTGCGGTACACCGTCGACACGGCGGACGAACAGGGCCACGACTCCGGTGCCGTGCGGTTCGAGCAGCGGCTGGGACCAGGAGGGCACCTCACGCCGACGCGAGGAGACATCGACCGCCACCACCTTGAAGTACAGCGCCCGCTCATGGGCCACCTCGTCCGCGGTACGGTGCCAGCCCGCGGTCTCCGCGAGGCCGATCGGCACCACCTCGACCTCGTGCTCGGCCCGCCGCCGCGTGATCCAGCTTCGGATTTCCCGGTCCGCGTGGAGCGCCCGCCCGGTGTCCTCCTGCCGCCAGTCCGGAAGGCAGGACAGGACGGTCCGCGCGTCCATGTTGATCAGGTTGTCCTGCCGCAGCAGCGCGTGGACTTGTCCCAGCGTCAGCCAGGCGAAGTCCTCACCCGCCTCGGCCTCGGGGCCGACCTCCACGACCATGTTGCGGTTGCGCTTGCGCAGGAACCACGAGCCCTGTTCCGACTGGAGAACGTCCGCGACGACGGATTCGGGTGCCGCGCGGCTGAAGAGCTTCAGATAGGGGACGGCGGAACCACCGTGCACCCGGGAGTAGTTGCTCTTGGTCGCCTGCACCGTCGGCGACAGCTGCACGCCGTTGACGTTCCCCGGCTCGGGCTTCGCCTGCATCAGCAGATGCGGCACACCGCCGAAGTCCCGCAGTGCGATGCCGAGAAGGCCGATCTCCGGCTGTCGGATGATCGGCTGCGACCATGCGGGCACCGGACCGAAGTCCGATCGCACCCGCAGCCCGTGCACCGAGAAGAACCGCCCGCTCGCGTGCCGCAGATCGCCCGTCCGTTCGTCGAAGCCCCAGCCGCGCAAGGCGGCGAACGGCACCCGCTCCACTCGCTGCGCGTGCTCGCGACGACGTCTGTCGAGCCACGCCAGCACCTCCGGGTTGCTCATCACCCCGCCGTCGACCGCGGCGGCGGAAGCGGCAAGCCTCGACACGCTACGGGGCTCCGCGGTGCGGGACGGCAACATCAGACCTGTCGCGGTCATCGACTCCGCCTCTACTCGTTCCGGGAAACACAGCCGCCGAGCGCTCGGCGATCCGCGGGCCGCGTGGTGCACGACATCGGCACCGCGCCGCCACCCAACTGTGGGTACGAAGGGCGGATCGTGCGGCGGCTGTTGCGCAGCAAGAGTGCCACAGGAGGGTTTGCCTGGCACCGGTTCAGGGTGTGACGGGACCTGTAACTGTGGCTCTCGCGGACGCCCCTCCCGCCGGGGCGCGTGAGGATGGTGGCGTTCAGGTGGCCTGTCCACCGCAGGACGGCATGAGAGGCAGAGACTGGCGTGAATCCTTTCGACGACCCCGACGCCGAGTTCTTGGTGCTGGTCAACGACGAGGGGCAGCATTCGCTGTGGCCCGCCTTCGCGGACGTGCCCGACGGCTGGCATGTCGCCCACGGCAAGGACACCCGTGCAGCGTGTCTGGCGTACATCGAGGAGAACTGGACGGATATGCGGCCCAAGAGTCTGATCGAGGCGATGGGCGGCTGAGCCGTCCTCGGCGCGTGTTACGGCATGAAGGGGATAGTCCTCGCGGGCGGGAGCGGTACCCGGCTGCATCCTTTGACGCATGCGGTGTCGAAGCAGATCCTGCCCGTCTACAACAAGCCGATGGTCTACTATCCGCTGTCGGTGCTCATGCTCGGCGGGATCAGGGAAATCCTCGTCATATCGACTCCGCGCCATCTGGACCTGTTCCGTGTGCTCCTGGGGGACGGCAGCCAACTGGGGATGTCGATCGAGTACGCCGAGCAGCGTGCGGCGAACGGCATCGCCGAAGCCTTCGTCATCGGTGCGGAATTCATCGGGGACGAGCCCGTGGCACTCGTGCTCGGGGACAACATCTTCCATGGTCCCGGTTTTTCGAGGATGCTGCACCGGGAGGCAGGCAGCATCGACGGCTGCGTGCTCTTCGGCTACCCGGTCAAGGACCCGGAGCGCTATGGCGTTGGCACCATGGACGAGCGGGGTCGGTTGATCCACCTGGAGGAGAAGCCGGTGGAGCCCACGTCGAATCTGGCGATCACCGGACTCTATCTCTATGACAACGACGTCGTGGACATCGCCAAGAATATCCGGCCGTCCGAGCGCGGTGAGCTGGAGATCACCGACGTCAACCGGGTCTATCTGGAGCGCGGGAAAGCCAGGCTGATCAGCCTGGGCCGCGGCTTCGCCTGGCTCGACACCGGAACGCACGATTCGCTGCTCCAGGCCGGACAGTACGTCCAGCTCCTCGAACAGCGCCAAGGAGTGCGGATCGCCTGTCTCGAAGAGATCGCCTTCCGCATGGGGTTCATCGACGCCACGGCCTGTCACGAGCTCGGCGAACAACTGCGGCACACGGACTACGGAAAGTATCTCATGGACATCACGGCCGAAAACCGCTGAGGGGAAGAACTCATGCGCATAGTCGTGACTGGCGGCGCGGGCTTCATCGGCTCGCACTTCGTCCGCCAGGCACTGACAGGGGCGTACGAGGCCCTGGTGGACGCGGAGGTGGTGGTGGTCGACAAGCTCACCTACGCAGGTAACGAGGCCAACCTGGCGGAGGTTGCCGCCAGTCCCCGGCTGCGCTTCGTGCGGGGTGACATCTGCGACGCGGCGCTCATCCACGACCTGTTGCGCGGGGCCGACCAGGTGGTCCACTTTGCCGCCGAATCGCATGTCGACCGTTCCATAGCGGGCGCCGAGGAGTTCGTCAGGACCAATGTGCTGGGCACACACACTCTCCTCGAGGCGGCGGCCGCAGCCGAGGTGGCGAAATTCGTCCACGTCTCCACGGACGAGGTGTACGGCTCTATCGACCAGGGTTCCTGGACCGAGAAAGAACCACTCGATCCCAACTCTCCCTATTCCGCGTCCAAGGCATCGTCCGATCTCCTGGCACGGGCCTTTTACCGCACCCATGGGCTTCCCGTGTGCGTGACCCGGTGCGCCAATAATTACGGTCCCTACCAGCATCCGGAGAAGGCCATCCCGCGGTTCATCACCAACCTCATGGATGGTGAGCCGGTGCCGCTGTACGGCGACGGCGCGAACGTGCGGGACTGGTTGCATGTTGAAGACCACTGCCGGGGCGTCGCCCTGGTCGCGGAAAGGGGCCTGGCGGGGGAGGTGTACAACATCGGCGGCGGTACGGAACTGGCCAACCGGGAGCTCACGGAAAGAATACTCGAATTGCTCGGTGCCGACTGGTCGATGGTACGGAAGGTGCCGGACAGAAAGGGACATGACCGTCGCTATTCGCTGGACATCACCAAGATTTCCGGCGAACTCGGCTACCAGCCCGCCGTGTCCCTCGAGGAGGGCCTGGCGAATACCGTGAAATGGTATACGGGGCGGCGCGATTGGTGGGAGTCACTGAAGGCGAGCGGATAGTGGGTGGGCGCGCGGAAGGAAACGCTCGAAGCTGAGGGAACCTCTCGTCCACGAGCGGACAGGAACACCAGAGAAGGGAATGACAAGAGCCATGGCGTTGCCCGCTACCGGTGAGAGCCGGTGGTTCCGCAGGTTCCATCCGAACCCGGAGGCCGATATCAGCCTGGTGTGTCTGCCGCACGCCGGGGGAACCGCGAGTTTCTACTTCCCGCTCTCCGAGCTGCTGCCTTCGGCCGTGGAGGCCCTGGTCGTCCAGTACCCGGGGCGACAGGACCGGCTGAGTGAACCGTGCGTCGAGAGCGTCCCCGAGATGGCCCAGGCCGTCTTCGACGTGCTGAAGCCGCTCGCCGCCGAGCGTCCCGTCGCGCTGTTCGGCCACAGCATGGGCGCCGCCGTCGGATTCGAGCTGGCCATGCTGCTCGAACGAGAGCTGGGGACCACACCCCTGGCGCTCTTCGCCTCCGCCAGGCCCGCGCCTTCGCTCCAGCGCGGCCGGGACATCCACCGTCTCGACGACGCCGGGCTCGTCGCCGAGCTGCGACGGCTCAGTGGCACCGACGCGCGGATCCTCGACGAACGCGAACTGCTGCAATTGGCCCTGCCGTCGATCCGCAGCGACTACAAGGCGTCCGAGACCTACCAGACAGAGCCCGGCACGGCACTGCGGTGCGACATCGTCGCACTCACCGGCGAAGCCGACGACCACGTCTCGGTCGAGGAGGCGGCGGGCTGGCGGGAGCACACCGCGGGCGGCTTCGACCTGCGGGTTTTCCCCGGGGGCCACTTCTATGTCGCCGAGCACGGGACAGCGGTGGCCGCGGCGATCACGGACACCCTGAGTGCGGCGCGGACCCGCGGCGGACAGACCATCGGCTGAGGGAGAACCCGACGATGCGTGTACTTTTCGTGACGCTCTCCGACAGGTCACATCTGCTGTCCATGGTGCCGCTCGCGTGGTCCCTGGCCGGCGCGGGCCACGATGTCCGAGTCGCCAGCAGCCCCGCGCTGGTGGACGCCATCAAGAGCATGGGCCTGACCGCGGTCTCCGTCGGCGAGGACCACAACTTCCACGAGATGCTGGCGCGGAACCGCGGCTCGCTGGAGAACCCGCTTTCCGACTGGTCCAACCCGACCCTCGAGGCACACTCGTGGGAGCAGGCGCTGGCGAAGCTCAGAGTCAGCGTCATGTTCTCGCACCAGGTCTACAACGACCCCATGATCCCCGACCTGGTCGCGTATGCCCGCCGCTGGCGACCCGACCTGGTCGTCTGGGAACCCCTCAGCTACGCGGGGCCGGTGGCGGCGCGCGTCGTCGGCGCCGCCCATGCCCGGCTGCTGTGGTGCTTCGACAACCACTCCGCGATGCGCGGCGTCTTCCTCCAGCGCCAGGCTGAACGCCCGCGGGAGCGCCGTGAAGACCCGATGGCCGACTGGCTCGGCAAGCACCTCAGCCGCTACGGCAGCTCGTTCGACGAAGAGGTCGTGGTCGGCCAGTGGACCATCGACCAGGTACCCACCAGCCTCCAATTTCCGTTGACGGTGGAGCGGATACCGGTCCGCTACCTCCCCTACAACGGCCCCTCCGAGATCCCGGACTGGCTGCACGAGCCACCCGAACGCCCGCGCGTCGTCCTGACTCCCGGCATCTCCGCGCGTGCCGTGGTCGGCGGCACCCTCCTCCCGATCCCCGACATGATCGACACGCTGGGCGACATGGACGTCGACGTGGTGGCCACGCTGCCGCCCGACGAAGCCGAGAAGCTCGGCAAGGTCCCCGGCAACACCCGTATCGTCGAATTCGTCCCCCTGCACGCCCTGCTTCCCACTGCCTCGGCCGTCGTCCACTACGGTGGCTTCGGCTCCTGGAGCACGGCACTCGCCAACGCCGTACCCCAGTTCATCCCCACCATCCGCTACGCCGACTGGTGGAACAGAGCGACAAGCCTGTCCGAGGCCGGTGCGGGACTCGCCGTTCACGCCTCCGAGCTGACGGCCGACGTCCTGCGCGACAGCGTGCAACGGCTGGTCAAGGACCCCTCCTTCCAGAGCGGAGCGGAGCGCCTGCGCCAGGAGAACCTGAACGCGCCCACCCCACACGATCTGGTACCCGTACTGGAAAACCTCACCGCGGAGCGTCGCCGATGAAGGTACGAGAGCTGGCGGTGTCCGGCGCCTACGAGTTCGTACCCGACGTTCACCGCGACCAGCGCGGCGCGTTCGTCGCCCATTACACCGAAACCGCCTTCTCGGAAGCCGTGGGGTATCCGCTGCGCCTGGGCCAGGTCCACCACAGCTTCTCCCGGCGCGGGGTCGTCCGCGGTGTGCACTATGAGGACGTACCGCCCGGCCAGGCCAAAGTGGTGACCTGCCCCGCCGGGGAGCTGCTCGACGTGGTGGTCGATCTGCGGGTCGGTTCCCCCACGTTCGGCCGCTGGGACAGCACCCGGCTGAACCCCGACTCCTGCCGTGCGGTGTACCTGGCGGAGGGACTCGGGCACGCGTTCATCGCCCTGCGGGACAACACGGTGGCCGCCTATGTGACGTCGGTGGAGTACGACCCGGCCGCCGAGCACGAGGTCGACGCCTTCGACCCGGCGCTCGGGCTGCCCTGGCCCGGCGGCATGGAGTACCTGGTCTCCCCACGTGACCGGGACGCGCCGACGCTGGCCGAGGCCCGCCGCGCCGGCGTGCTGCCGTCGTACGAGGCGTGCCGGGCGCTGCACGTGGACAGGGGTGACAGGGCACGGTGAACGACGTGATCGATGCGTACGCGAGCTCCGCCGTCGTCATCGGCGGCACCGGATTCCTGGGACGGCACATCTGCACGGCGCTGGCCGCACATGGATATGACGTCCTGGCCGTGGCGAGAAAACCCGTTCAACCGACTCCCGGGGCCCGCTTCCTTCCGCTCGACGTGGCATCCGCGACGGTCGGGGACATCGCCGAGGCCGTGGGCTCCGCCGATCTCGTCGTCAACGCGGCGGGCGACATCGGGGCGGACGACGAGGAACGGATGACGGCCGGGCATGTCCTGCTCGTCGACCAGCTGGTGCGCGCGGTCTCGACGCTCCGCCGACGGCCGAGGCTGCTGCAACTCGGCACCGTGCACGAGTACGGCCCCGTCCCGGAGGGCACGGCCATCGCGGAGGACCACCCGACCGCCCCTGGCAGCCTCTACGCGCGCACCAAGCTGGCCGGCAGCCGAATCGTCCTGGAGGCCACGGAGGCGGGGCGCGTGGACGGCTGCGTGCTCCGCCTCACCAATGGCTGCGGACCCGGCGCCCCGCTGCACGGCTTCCTCGGCCGGCTCGCCGCCCAACTGCGCACCACCAGCGAGGACGCTCCGCTCACCCTGACCGTCGTCGACGACCAGCGCGACTTCGTCGACGTACGTGACATCGCCGAGGCCGTGGTGCTGGCGGCGGGCACACGGGCGACCGGGCGCCTGATCAACATCGGTTCAGGGACCGCCACCAGCATGCGGGAACTCGCCGGAATTCTCGTCTCCGTGTCGGGGGTGCCCCCGCACCTGGTGCGGAAGGGTCAGGCCCCGGTACACAGCAAGGGCGGCGCGTGGACCCAGGCCGACATCCGGCTCGCGCGCGGGCTGCTGGGCTGGTCCCCGCGGGTGCCGCTGGAGCGATCCCTCCGCGACTTGTGGGCCGCCTCGTGACTCGTCCGGCCTGACGCGGCGCGGCCGCTACCTGGATGGTGTGCTGTCGAGGAGGCGCAGGCCGACCGTCATGGGAAGCTCCCGGTGCGGCTCGAGCGAATCGAAGGAGTGCGAGTGGTGTCCTTCGGCCACCGGCTTGCGGGTCAGGAAGGCCAGCAGGTCTCGTGTGGCGGGCTTCGACGTGTCGGCGGCGTACAAGGTCGAGACGCTGTGCTTGCTCTCATGGTCGACGATCAGGCACGTGTCGAGGAAGTCACGGTGCTGCGCCTTGGCGCGAACCAGGTCGGCGTCCGTGTCGTGCCATCGGGTGCCGTTCACCTCGCGCATGTCGTGCAGGAACGTGACGGCGCTGTCGCCCGTCATGTTCTCGCTGCCCAGGTAGGTCGTCATGGTGTGGTCGACGCCGTCGCTGTGCACCCCTTCGAGCGCCGGCTCACCGATCAGGTCACCGTCGGTGATGGTCCTCACGTTGAGCAGAGTGCAGATCCACTGGTCGCTGTCGTAGTCCAGTTTCGGCCGGTGGGTGACCGTCACGCCTTCGAAGACCATGAACTTGAAGACGAGAAGCGCTTGCAGGGCGGTGTTGAGCTGTA
Organism: Streptomyces yongxingensis; assembly: GCF_055597465.1. NCBI lineage: Bacteria > Bacillati > Actinomycetota > Actinomycetes > Kitasatosporales > Streptomycetaceae > Streptomyces > Streptomyces yongxingensis. The sequence goes on along the minus strand of NZ_CM145717.1, from coordinate 149,349 downwards.
GGTCGTTCTGAATCTCGTCGAAGTTGCGCACCTGGCCGGAATCGTGCCGTACGAAGTCGTCCTCCATGGACAGCATGAACGGCTGGAATTCGAGCCGCCGCACCCGCATGGCACACGGGTCGAAACCGAAGCGGCCGGTCCTGGTCTTTCGGAACGGGAGGGTCGGGTCGCTCTTCAGCCCGTCGCTGACGGTGGTGAGACTCTTGAGGTCGTCGTCTGTGGCGCCCAATCCCTTGACGATCCTGGTGAGCTGAGCGCCGGGGACGAAAGCGAAACGATCGCGGATATAGGTCGAGCGTATCTCTGTAATCTCGGAAACCACGGCGTCATAGTTCGGCATACCTTTGTGCCCTCCATGATGATACGGCGGATTTATTGGCCGAGGCCGACGGCCGCTCGGGTGTGATGCGCAAAGTCTGGGTGATGTACCAGGTCTGGGAAGCCGCTCGGCGGACCGCGGTTCACCGGATGACGGGATCGGCGAGCCGGTACCAGAACACTCGGCATGCGCTGCCGTCACATTTACCATCCGACGGCCCGGTGGGCAATGGGCTGCGAAAGCCGATGCCCATAGGACGGTGCTGTAACGGCGGTGATCGCCGATGTCACCGACGGGTGTGGCGTCGGACAGTTAAGGGCAGTTGATGCCGGGTATATCGAGAGCATGAACTCCACGCCGGGCTTCTTCTGAATTCGTTTCCGTTCGGCCGCACGCCCGGTGCTGGAGGTTTCCCTCGATGACCACTGTCGGCCTGTCTGGAGAGGGCCTCGCCGGAGACGCTGTCGACCCGGACACGGCGATAGCCGTGATCGGCGTCTCCTGCCGGTTCCCGCGGGCGGAAAGCCCGCAGCGGCTGTGGGAGCTGTTGGCGTCGGGCGAAAGCGCCGTCACGGAGGTCCCACCCGACCGCTGGACAGATCAGGGCTCCGACGGAGCACCTCGGTGGGGCGCCTTTCTCGACCGGCCGGCGGACTTCGACGCGGGCTTCTTCGGCCTTTCCCCCCGCGAGGCGCCTTTCGTCGACCCGCAACAGCGACTCGTATTGGAACTGGGCTGGGAAGCCCTTGAGGACGCCCGCGTGGTCGCCAGTGAGGTCAGTGGCAGCCGACTGGGCACATTCGTCGGCGTGAACGCGGACGACTACGCGAAGCTGCTGACTCGTCACGCCGAAGCACTCGGCGCCCACCACACCTTGCCGGGCATTCAGCGCGGCATTATCGCCAACCGGCTCTCCGCTTTCCTCGGCGCCAGTGGCCCGAGCCTCACGATTGACTCCGCACAGTCCTCCTCCTTGGTGGCCCTGCACCTGGCCTGCGAGAGCCTGCGGTCCGGGGAGTCGGAACTGGCCATCGCGTGCGGCGTCAATCTGCACCTGATGCCGGAAAGCGTGCTGCTCGCCGCGAGCTGGGGCGGTCTCTCGCCGGACGGCCGCTGCCACACGTTCGACGCCAAGGCCAACGGATATGTGCCGGGCGAGGGCGGAGGCGCCGTCGTGCTCAAGCGTCTGAGCGCCGCGCTCGACGATGGAGACCGCATCCTGTGCCTGGTGCGTGGCAGCGCGACCAACAACGACGGCAGGGGTGAGACGCTCACCTCTCCGACGGTGGGCGCCCAGGCCGACGTCCTCACCCGGGCCTACGAGCATGCCGGCCTGTCCCCGGCCGCCGTCCGCTACGTCGAGCTGCACGGAACCGGAACCCCGGTGGGCGACCCGGTCGAGGCCGCCGCACTGGGAGAGGCCATCGGCCGTCGGCGTCCGGTCGGCCGGCCGCTCGCGGTCGGGTCGATCAAAACCAACATCGGCCACCTGAGCGGCGCGGGCGGTATCGCCGGGTTCATCAAGACCGTCCTGGCCGTCAAGCATCGACTGCTGCCCGCCAGCTTGAACTTCGAGACACCGAACCCCCGGATTCCTCTGGACGAACTCAACCTCCAGGTGCAGCGGAAACTCGGTCCGTGGCCCGGGGACCCGGCGCCGGACGAGCCACTCGTCGCGGGGGTGAGCTCCTTCGGGATGGGCGGCAGCAACTGCCATGTCGTGCTGTCGGACTGGCGGCCGGAACCGGCGGACGAGCACACCGGCGGGCGTACCCGAACCGGTCTGCCGGTCGTGCCCTGGATCGTCTCCGGCTACTCCGAGCAGGCGCTGCGCGGACAGGCGCGCCGCCTGGCCGGATTCGTCGAGGGCGCCGGCGACATGGGCGTGGTCGATGTGGGTTGGTCGCTGGTGTCGTCGCGGTCGTGTTTCGGGCATCGCGCGGTGGTGATGGGTGCGAGCGGGGGTGAGCTGGCCGAGGGGTTGTCGGGGCTGGCTGAACGGGGCGGTGGCTCGGGCGTGGTGTCGGGTTCGGTGGTGGACGGTGATACGGGGGTGGTGTTTTCGGGGCAGGGCGCGCAGCGAGTCGGCATGGGTGAGGGCTTGTCGGGTTTTGGCGCGTTCGCCGCGGCGCTGGATGAGGTGTTGGGCGTCTTTGACGAGGTCGCTGGTGGTGTGGCCGCTGACATAGAGCTCTCGGAGGAGCTTCAGGAGGTTTTCGGGGTAGGAGGGGAATTCTCAGCTCGGCTGCGGGAGGTGATGTCCGGAGGTATTGACGGGCTGACCGGGACGGGGTGGGCGCAGCCGGCGTTGTTCGCGTTCGAGGTGGCTTTGTGGCGTTTGCTGGGTTCGTGGGATGTGCGGCCCTCGGTGGTGGCGGGGCATTCTCTGGGCGAGTTGGTGGCGGCCCATGTGGCGGGTGTGTGGTCGTTGCGGGACGCGGCTCGGGTGGTGCTGGCGCGTGGGTGGCTGATGCATGGGTTGCCGAACGGTGAGGGCGTGATGGTGGCGGTGGGAGCTGGGGTGGATGCGGTGCGTTCGGGCGACGGTGTGGAGGTCGCGGCGGTGAACGGTCCTGAGTCGGTGGTGCTTTCGGGGACGGTGGCGCCGGTGTTGGCCGAGGCGGGGCGTTTGGAGGGGCTGGGGGTGAGGACGCGGCGTCTGGCGGTGTCGCATGCGACGCATTCGGTGTTGATGGAGCCGATGTTCGAGGCGTTCGGACGGGTTGTGGGTTCGGTGGGGTATCGGGATCAGTCTGTGCCGGTGGTGTCGAGTGTCACGGGACGGGTGGCTGCTCCGGGGGTGTTGCAGGATCCGGAGTACTGGGTGCGCCAGGTGCGCGGGACGGTGTTGTTCGCCGATGCGGTTGCCACGATGCGTGAGCACGGGGTGGCGACCTTTCTGGAGATCGGCCCTGACGCCGTTCTCACCCCCATGATCAAGGAGTCGGTCCGGGCCTGGACCGAGGACGAGCGGACGCATCCCGACGTCGTCGCTGTCCCGTTCTGCCGCAGGGATCGGGACGAGACGCATACCGCGACCACTGCGATGGCTCACCTATGGGTGCGCGGCGAGGAGGTCGACTGGGAGCCGTTCTTCGTGGGGGCGCGACAAGTCGACCTGCCCACCTACGCGTTCCAGCGCGAGCGGTACTGGATCGAGAGCCAGTCGTCACCGGAACGGACGGGCGCCGAACCCACTCGTAAGGTCCCGGAGACCGACGGGACCGGGGTGGTGACGGCCTTGGACGCGGGGCGGGTCGACGGACGCCTCGCCGCCGTTCTGGCCGGGCTGTCCGAGTCCGAACAACGTGACGCCATCCTCGACGCGGTGTGCGACCAGGCGGCGTCGGTCATGGAGTACACCGGCCGGGTCGATGCCACGCTGACGTTCAAAGACCTCGGCTTCGACTCGCTGATGGCGCAGGAGCTGGCCGATGGTCTCGCCGCACGCACTGGTCTGGCCCTCGCCGGCCGGCTGGTCTTCGACTACCCGACCCCGCGCGGTCTCGCCCACCACCTCTACGAAGAGATCACCGGAAAGCGACGGGCGGCTGTCACCCGCGTCGCGAAGGCGACGGCGGAGCCGTTGGCCATCGTGGGCATGGCGTGCCGCTACCCCGGCGGGGTGAGCACGCCCGAACAGCTGTGGCAGCTGGTCGTCACCGGCGAGGACGCCATCTCCGGGTACCCCACCGACCGGGGCTGGGACCTGGACGCCCTCTACGACCCGGACCCCGGGCACTGGGGCACCAGCTACACACGGAACGGCGGCTTTCTCACCGGAGCCGGTGACTTCGACGCGGAGTTCTTCGGGATTTCGCCGCGTGAGGCGCTGGCGATGGACCCGCAGCAGCGGCTGCTGCTGGAGACGTCCTGGGAGGCACTGGAGCGAGCCGGAATCGATCCGCGATCGCGCCGCGAGTCGGCGACCGGCACCTACATAGGCGCCACCACCCACTACTACGGTCCACGTGCTCACCAGGCCGCTGACGGCTTCGCCGGTTATCTGCTGACCGGTAACACGCCGAGCGTGATGTCCGGCCGCATCGCCTACGCGTTCGGACTGGAAGGTCCGGCCGTGACGGTGGACACGGCGTGTTCGTCGTCGCTGGTGGCGCTGCATCTGGCCGGTCAGGCGCTGCGTTCCGGCGAGTGCGACCTGGCCCTCGCCGGCGGCGTCACGGTCATGGCCTCCCCGGACATGTTCATTGAATTCAGCCGGCAGCGCGGGTTGTCGGCGGATGGCCGGTGCAAGGCGTTTTCGGCGGGCGCGGATGGTACGGGGTGGGGTGAGGGTGTGGGTGTGCTGGTGGTGGAGCGGTTGTCGGACGCCAGGCGGAACGGGCACCGGGTTCTTGCCGTGGTGCGTGGTTCCGCGGTGAACCAGGATGGTGCGTCGAATGGGTTGACGGCGCCGAACGGGCCGTCGCAGCAGCGGGTGATCCGGTCGGCGCTGGCGAGTGCGGGGCTCGGTGCGGATGAGGTCGACGCCGTCGAGGCGCATGGTACGGGGACGAGGCTGGGGGACCCGATCGAGGCGCAGGCGTTGCTGGCCACGTATGGGCGGGACCGGGGCGGGCATCGGCCGTTGTGGCTGGGGTCGTTGAAGTCGAATATCGGTCATACGCAGGCGGCCGCGGGTGTGGCCGGTGTGATCAAGATGGTGTTGGCGATGCGGCACGGGGTGTTGCCGAAGACGTTGCACGTGGAGGAGCCGACGCCGCAGGTGGACTGGTCGGTGGGTGGGGTGGAGCTGCTGACCGAGGCGCGTCCGTGGGCCGGGGGTGGCCGTCCGCGGCGGGCGGGTGTGTCCTCGTTCGGGATCAGCGGCACCAACGCACACGTCATCCTGGAAGAGGCCGAAGAGGCCCCGGACATGCCGGAAGCGCGGGCGAAAGAACCAGATGGCGCCCCCGCTGTCATGCCCTGGATCCTGTCGGGGAAGAGCGAGGCGGCGCTGCGCGGGCAGGCGCGACGGCTCGCGTCCTTCCTGGAGGCGCGGCCTGAGGTGTCGCCCGTTGACGTCGGGATGTCACTGGTCACCTCACGGTCGCTCCACGAGCGGCGCGCGGTCGTGACGGGCGGCTCGCGGGAGGAACTCCTCAAAGGGGTGAGGGCGGTGGCCGAGTCCACCGCGACGAGCGATGCGGCGCGAGACGGCGGAATCACCGCCCGCCCCGTGTTCGTGTTCCCGGGGCAGGGGTCGCAGTGGGTGGGAATGGCTCGGGAGCTGCTGGCGTCCTCGACGGCGTTCGCCTCGCGGATGAGCGAGTGCGCGGTGGCGCTGTCCTCGTTCGTGGAGTGGTCGCTGCTGGATGTGCTCGACGACGCCGATGCGTTGGAGCGCGTGGAGGTGGTCCAGCCGGCACTGTGGGCGGTCATGGTGTCGCTGGCAGAGGTGTGGCGCTCGTACGGTGTCGAACCGGCGGCCGTGGTGGGCCACTCGCAGGGGGAGATCGCGGCCGCGGTGGTGGCGGGCGGCCTGTCGCTGCGGGACGGGGCCCGGGTGGCGGCGTTGCGCAGCCGTGCGATCGGCACCGGGCTGGCCGGGCGCGGCGGGATGGTGTCGGTGGCGGCACCGGTCGACGAAGTGCGACGGCGTATCGAGGCGTTGGGCGGGGCGGTGGCGGTGGCGGCGGTCAACGGGCCGTCGTCCACGGTGGTGTCGGGCACGCCGGAGGCGCTGGACGTACTGCTGGCGCGGTGTGAGCGCGACGGAACAAGGGCCAGGCGTGTCGCGGTGAACTATGCCTCGCACTCCTCGCAGGTCGATGAGGTTCGCGAGCAGATCCTCGCCGATCTGGCGCCGATGGAGCCCCGGACGTTCGCGGTGCCCTTCTTCTCCACGGTCACCGGGGAGTGGCTGGGCGGCGAGCGCGGCCCGGACGCCGAGTACTGGGTGCGCAACCTGCGGCAGACGGTGCGTTTCGAAGAGGCGATCCGGGCGCTGGCCGGTGAGGGTTTCGGGGCGTTCGTGGAGTGCAGCGCGCACCCGGTGCTGACCGCGAGTGTGCGGGAGACGCTGGCGACCGCGGGAAGGGACGCCGTGGTGGTCGGGTCGCTGCGGCGCGACGACGGCGGTGCGCGACGTATGCTCACGTCGCTGGGCGAGGCGTTCGTCCACGGTGTGCCGGTGGACTGGACGCGGGCGTACACCGGGTCGGGGGCGCGGCGCGTGGATCTGCCCACGTACGCGTTCCAGCACGAGAGGTTCTGGTGGGAGCCGGACGCCGCACCGGCGCCGGAGGGCAGCGTGGCCGACGCCGCGTTCTGGCAGGCCGTGGAGGACGGCGACGCGGAGTCGCTGGCCCACACACTGGAGGTCGACGACGAGTCGGTCGCGCATGTGCTGCCCGCGTTGAAGTCCTGGCGGCAGCGGCAGCTCGTGACCTCGACGGTGGACGGCTGGCGTTACCGCACCAGGTGGGTGCCCATGGGCACGGCACGTCAGCCGACGCTGTCCGGCACCTGGCTGCTGGTCGTCCCGGAGGGCCGCGCCGGGGAGGCCGTGGGGCCGACCGCGGCCGCGGTGCGGGACCACGGAGGCGACGCGGTCACGGTCGAGCTGCCCGCCGGGGCCGTCCGCGACCGGATCGCCGACATGCTGCGAGGTGTTCGGGCGGAGGGCGGCGAGTACCGCGGTGTGTTGTCGCTGCTGTCCCTGGCTGACGGGCCGCCCACCGGAGCCGGTGTCTCCCGGGCGGGCCTGACCGGGACGCTCGCCCTGTTCCAGGCGCTGGGCGACGCGGGGGTGGACGCACCCCTGTGGTGCCTGACCCGCGGTGCGGTGGCCGTCGCGGACAGGGAACAGGTCGGCGTCCCCGCCCAGCGGATGGTGTGGGGCCTGGGCCGGATCGTGGCCCTGGAGCACCCGGAGCGGTTCGGCGGTTTGGTGGACCTGCCGGAGCGGTGGGACACGCGCGCGGGCCGCCTGCTGGCGGCGGTACTGGCCGGTGCCGAGGGCGAGGACCAGGCCGCGATCCGTCCCTCCGGGATGTTCGCCCGCCGCCTCGCCCGCGCCACGCGTCCCGGCCCGGGGGCGGTGTGGCGCCCGCGCGGCACCGTGCTGGTGACGGGTGGTACCGGTGGTCTGGGGGCGCGGGTGGCCCGCTGGCTGGCCAGGTCGGGTGCCGAGCACGTGGTGCTGGCCGGCCGCCGTGGACCGGACGCGCACGGCGCCTCCGCGCTGCGCGAGGAACTGGAGGCCACCGGCGCGCGGGTGACCGTCACCGCCTGCGACGTGAGCGACCGCACGGCACTCGCCCGGCTCCTCGATGACGTATCCGACGACGGCTGCCCGCTGTCGGCGGTGGTCCACACCGCGGCGGTCCTGGACGACGCGGTCGTGGAGCGGCTGACCCCCGGGCAGATCGACCGCGTGCTGCGGGTGAAGGCCGACGGTGCCTGGTACCTGCACGAGCTGACCCTCGGCATGGACTTGGACGCGTTCGTGCTGTTCTCCTCCGTGGCGGGCACCCTGGGCGCCTCCGGACAGGGCAACTACGCGCCCGGCAACGCCTACCTCGACGCCCTCGCCGAGCACCGGCACGGCCTCGGCCTTCCCGCGTCCTCGGTGGCCTGGAGCGCTTGGGCCGAAGAAGGCATGGCCGAGGGCGGTATCGGCACGGTGGCGCGCCGGCACGGCCTGCCGGAGATGGCCCCCGAACTGGCGGTGTCGGCACTGGCGGGCGCGGTGGCCGAAGGTGAGCCCAACGTCGTGATCGCGGACGTCGAATGGGACAGGTTCCATGTGGCCTACACCGCCACCCGCCCCAGCCCCTTCCTGGCCGACCTGCCCGACGTACGCGGGCTCGCCCACGCGGCCGGTCCCGGCACACACGCGGCGGCCGCGCCCGACGGCCTGGCCGGCAGGCTCGCCGGACTGGCGACCCGGGCCGAACAGGAGACGGCGACGCTCGCCGTGGTACGTGACCACGTGGCGTCGGTACTGGGCCACGTGGGAGCCGACGCGGTTGATCCGTCCCGCGCGTTCAAAGACCTCGGCCTCGACTCGGTGACCGCCATCGAGCTGTGCAACCACCTGAACGCGGCGACCGGCCTGCGCCTGTCGCCCACCTCGGCCTTCGACTTCCCGAACGCCCGCGCGCTCGCGGCCCACCTGCGCGCGGAACTGCTCCCCGAACCGGAGGCGGCGGCTGCCTCGCCCGTGGCCGCCGAACCGGCGACCGACCAGGACCCCGTGGTCATCGTCGGGATGAGCTGCCGATTCCCCGGTGACGTCCGGTCCCCCGAGGACCTGTGGCGGATGCTCGATACGGGTGGGGAGGGAATCACCCCGTTCCCCGCCGACCGCGGCTGGGACTTGGCGGCCCTGTACGACCCGGACCCCGGCTCCGACCGGGCTGGGACGTCCTGTACCGAGGAGGGCGGTTTCCTCCACGACGCGGGCGACTTCGACGCCGACTTCTTCGGGATTTCGCCGCGTGAGGCGCTGGCGACGGACCCGCAGCAGCGGCTGCTGCTGGAGACGTCCTGGGAGGCGCTGGAGCGGGCGGGCATCGACCCCTTGGCGCTCAGGGGCACCGGCACCGCCGTCTTCGCCGGGACGAACGGCCAGGACTACCTCGCCCTGAGCCCCGAGGTGCCCGAGGCGGCGGCGGGATACGTCATCACCGGCAACACGGCCAGTGTGCTCTCCGGCCGGGTGTCCTACGCGCTGGGCTTCGAGGGTCCCGCGATGACGGTGGACACGGCATGTTCGTCCTCGCTGGTGGCCCTGCACCTGGCCGTACAGTCGCTGCGCAGCGGCGAGTGCACGCTCGCCCTCGTCAGCGGAGTGACCGTCATGGCCACGCCCGGCCTGTTCACCGAGTTCACCCGCCAGGGCGGGCTCGCTCCTGACGGGCGCTGCAAGGCGTTCGCGGCGACGGCCGACGGTGCCGGATTCTCCGAGGGCGTGGGCGTACTGGTGGTGGAGCGGCTGTCGGAGGCCCGGCGCCAGGGGCACCAGGTGCTGGCGGTGGTACGGGGTTCGGCTGTGAACCAGGACGGCGCCACCAACGGCCTGACGGCGCCGAGCGGCCCGTCGCAGCAGCGGGTGATCCGGGCGGCGTTGGCGGACGCGGGGCTGACCGCGGCCGAGGTCGATGTCGTGGAGGCGCACGGTACGGGTACGACGCTGGGCGACCCGATCGAGGCGCGGGCGCTGCTGGCCACGTACGGTCGTGACCGGGACGGAGACCGGCCGTTGTGGCTGGGCTCGGTGAAGTCCAATATCGGGCACACCCAAGCCGCCGCGGGCGTGGCCGGTGTCATCAAGACGGTGCTGGCCATGCGGCACGGGCTGGTGCCCCGGACCCTGCACGTGGATGAGCCGTCGCCGCATGTGGACTGGTCCGCGGGCGCGGTGAGGCTGCTGGCCGACCCCGTCGAGTGGCCCGAGACCGGCCGACCGCGTCGGGCGGGTGTGTCCTCCTTCGGTGTGAGCGGAACGAACGCCCACATCATCCTGGAACAGGCACCGGCACAGGCACTGGAACATTCACCGGAACAGGCGGCTGCGGAGGCCGAGGCGGACGACGAGCCCGTGCCGAGCACCTTGGCGGTCGCTGCCGGTGGTATCACCCCCTGGGTGCTGTCGGCGAAGTCCGAGGCGGCGGTCCGGGACCAGGCAGCGCGGTTGCTGTCGCTTGTCGACGAGGGCGCCGGCCCGGACGCGGTGGCAACGGACGATGTCGGTTTCTCGCTGGCGGCCACCCGCGCGGTGTTCGACCGTCGCGCGGTGGTCCTGGGCGCGGATCGTGCCGATATGGCGCGCGGCCTGGCCGCCCTGGCGGAGGGACGGGAGGCCCCGGGCGTGGCGCACGGTGCCGTCATCGGCTCCGACCACAGAGCGGTGTTCGTCTTCCCCGGCCAGGGCTGGCAGTGGGCGGGGATGGCGGTCGAGTTGCTGGATTCGTCGCCGGTGTTCGCGGAGTGGATGAGGACATGCGCGGCGGCGCTGGCGCCGTCGGTCGACTGGTCGTTGCTGGATGTGGTGCGGGGTGTCGAAGGGCCGGAGCGGATTGACCGGGTCGACGTGGTGCAGCCGGTGATGTGGGCGGTGATGGTGTCGCTGGCGGGGACGTGGCGTTCGCTGGGTGTGGTGCCGTCGGCCGTGGTGGGGCACTCGCAGGGGGAGATCGCGGCCGCGGTGGTGGCGGGCGGCTTGTCCTTGGAGGACGGCGCGCGGGTGGTGGCGGTACGCAGTCGCGCGTTGCGGGCGCTGTCGGGCCGTGGGGCGATGGCGTCGGTGAGTCTGCCGGCGGGAGCGGTGGAGGAGCGGTTGGCGGCGTGGGGTGAGCGGTTGTCGGTGGCGGCGGTGAACGCGCCGGCGTCGGTGGTGGTGTCGGGTGATGTGGAAGCGGTTGAGGAGTGGCTGGCGGTGTGTGGGGCGGAGGGGGTGCGAGCGCGTCGGGTGTCGGTGGATTACGCCTCGCACTGTGCGCATGTCGAGGCGATCGAGGCCGAGCTCGAGCGGAGTCTTGCCGGGATCGCTCCGCGGTCGTCGTCGGTCCCGTTCTATTCGACGGTGACGGGCGGTGTGCTGGACACGGTGGAATTGGACGCGCGGTACTGGTATCGGAACCTGCGCGGGAGGGTGCGGTTCGACGAGACGGTGCGGGTGGTGCTGGGCGAGGGCTTCCGTGTGTTCGTGGAGGCCAGTGGGCATCCGGCGCTGGTGATGGGCGTGGAGGAGACGGCCGACGACTGTGGAGTCGGCGTCGCGGCGGTGGGGACGTTGCGCCGTGGCGAGGGCGGTCCGGAGCGGCTGTTGGCATCCGTGGCCGAGGCGTTCGTGGGCGGCGCCGGGGTGGATTGGCCGGCGGTGTTCGCGGGATCGGGAGCGCGGCGCGTGGACTTGCCGACGTACGCGTTCCAGCGTCGGCGGTACTGGCTCGACTCGCGCGGTGCCGCGGAATCCGGTGCTGCGGCCTCGGTGGGGTTGGAGCCGACGGAGCACCCGTTGCTGGGGGCGGCGGTGCCGCTGCCCGAGTCGGACGGGTTCTTGCTGACGGGGCGCTTGTCCCTGCGCACCCAGCCGTGGCTTGCGGAGCACATGATGCTGGGGCGGGTGGTCGTGCCGGGGTCGGCATTGGTGGAGATGGCCTTGCGGGCGGGGGAGGAGGTGGGGTGTCGCCGGCTGGAGGAGCTGACGCTGGAGGCGCCGTTGGCGCTGGCTGACGAGGGCGCGGTCCAGGTCCAGCTCGTCGTCGGCGGGCCGCGGGAGGAAGACCGGCGGGAGTTGAGCGTGTACGCCCGTGATGGCGGCAGCGATTCGTGGACGCGCCATGCGCGGGGTCTGCTGAGCGTTGGTGGTGAGGCGAGCGGCTCGGGGGATGTGAGCGGCTTGGGGGATGTGAGCGCATGGCCGCCGGTGGGAGCGGAAATGGTCGACTTCGCCGGGACGTATGAGCGGTTGGAGGATGCGGGGCTCGCGTATGGGGCGGCGTTTCGCGGGTTGCGGTCGGTGTGGCGCCGGGGGGAGGAGGTCTTCGCGGAGGCGGAGTTGCCGGAGGGGGCGAGTACGGATCGCCTGGGGATGCATCCTGTGCTGCTGGACGCGGCGTTGTATGCGTGGTTGGCATGCGTGGACGCCGCCGGGGACGGGGTGCGGTTGCCGTTCGCGTGGAGCGGTGTGTCCGTGCGTGCGGCCGCGGCCGCGGCTTCGGTGGTGCGGGTGCGGCTGGCGCCGGATGGCGAGGGCGGGCTGTCGATGGCGGTGGCCGACGCGGCGGGGATGCCGGTGGTGTCGGTGGATGCGCTGGTCATGCGACCGGTGCGGGAGGCGGAGTTCGCGGTCCCGGAGGGGGCGGGGGAGGGCCGGTACCGAGTGGAGTGGGCGCCGGCCGCGTTGCGCGTGGCTTCGGGGGGCGGATCGTGCGCCGTGGTGGGCGAGGACGTCTTCGGGTTGGCCGAGACGTTGGGGGCGGAGCTCTTCAAGGATCTCGCCGCGCTGAGCGAGCACGCGGTGCCGGATGTGGCGGTGGTGTGCGTTGATTCCGCCGTCGGCGAGGTGGCGTCGGCCGTGAGTGGTGCCGAGGGCGGGATTCTGGATGTGGTGCGGGAGTGGTTGGCGGAGGAGAGGTTCGCTCGGTCGCGGTTGGTGGTGGTGACGCGGGGTGCGGTGGCCGTCGAGGCGGGTGAGGACGTCCGCGATCTGGCGGCGGCCCCGGTGTGGGGGTTGCTGCGCTCCGCGCAGCCGGAGAATCCGGGGCGGTTCGCGTTGCTGGACGTGGACGATTCTGCGGCGTCGCTCGATGTCCTGCGTCAGGCCGTCCTGGCGGGAGAGGGACAGGTGGCCGTACGGAACGGCGAGGTGTTCACGCCGCGACCGGCCCAGCCGAAGGGACGCGTCCGTCGGCCGGTCCCCGCCCACGCCGAAGCCTCCCGTTCGGAAGGGGCGCCACTGGTACAGCGTCTGTCGGGCCTCGGCCACGGGGAGCGACAGCGGGTACTGCTCCGGACGGTCCGGGAACACGCCGCGGCCATCCTCGGCCTCGGGGAAGCGGGAGCCGTGGCGCCTGATCGCGGCTTCCTCGACCTCGGCTTCGTCTCGCACACCGCGGTGGACTTGCGTAACCGGCTGAACGCCGCCACCGGGTTGCGACTGCCCACGACCCTGATCTTCGACTACCCGAGCCCGGCCGCGCTCGCCGAACACCTCGGAAAGGAACTGGCACCTCCCGACGCCCCGGCATCGGACGGCCCGACACAGGCCGGCTCGGCGCAGAAGGACCCGGTCACCATCGCTGATCGTTTGGAGTCCGCGGCGGCCGAAGACCTCTTCAGCTTCATCGACCAGGAATTCGGACCGTCCTGAGCGCAGGCTCTCGCACGCCGTACACCAACCGCACGCCGTACACCCAAGCTCCCGAAGCTCAATCCCGTGAGGTATTGATGTCGGACCACGAAAAGCTCCTCGGCTACCTCCGACGGGTGACCGCCGATCTACATGAGACCCGACAGCGCCTTCAGGAAGTGGAGGCGGCGGCGCGCGAGCCGATCGCGATCGTCGGGATGAGCTGCCGCTACCCCGGGGGTGTGCGGACTCCCGAGGAGTTCTGGGAGCTGCTGGCCGGTGCACAGGACGCGATCACGGCCTTTCCCGAGGACCGTGGCTGGGACGTCGACGCCGTGTACGACCCGGATCCGGACCGGCCGGGTACCTCCTACACCCGCGAAGGCGGTTTCGTCAGCGACGCGGGGGACTTCGACGCCGACTTCTTCGGGATTTCGCCGCGTGAGGCGCTGGCCATGGACCCGCAGCAGCGGCTGCTGCTGGAAACGTCGTGGGAAGCCATCGAACGGTCGGGCCTCGATCCCGCGTCGCTCAAGGGAAGTCAGACCGGCGTCTTCATCGGAACCGTCACCCCGCACTACGGTCCGCGCCTGCACAGGGCCACCGACGGTGCCGAGGGGCACCTGATGACCGGCACTGCCCTCAGCGTCGTGTCCGGACGCCTCGCTTACACCCTCGGGCTGGAGGGTCCCGCGGTGACCGTGGACACGGCCTGCTCGTCCTCGCTGGTGGCCCTGCACCTGGCCGTACGGTCCCTGCGCCAAGGCGAGTGCTCCGGCGCGCTGGTCGGCGGCGTCACGGTCATGTCCACGCCCGGTACCTTCATCGGCTTCAGCCGGCAGCGCGGGCTCGCCCCGGACGGCCGGTGCAAACCCTTCTCGGCCGCCGCGGATGGCTTCGGGCTCGCCGAAGGCGCCGGCGTGCTGTTCCTGGAGCGGCTGTCCGACGCGCACCGCGACGGCCATCCGGTGCTGGCCGTGGTACGCGGCACGGCGGTCAACCAGGATGGGGCCAGCAGCGCGCTGTCCGCGCCGAACGGTCCCTCGCAGCAGCGGATGATCCGGGCGGCGTTGGCGGACGCGGGGCTGACCGCGGCTGAGGTCGATGTCGTGGAGGCGCACGGTACGGGTACGACGCTGGGCGACCCGATCGAGGCGCAGGCGCTGCTGGCCACGTACGGGCAGGAGCGGGACGGAGACCGGCCGTTGTGGCTGGGCTCGGTGAAGTCCAACATCGGGCACACCCAAGCCGCCGCGGGCGTGGCCGGTGTCATCAAGACGGTGCTGGCCATGCGGCACGGCGTGCTGCCGCCCACCCTGCACGTCGATGAGCCGTCGCCGCACGTCGACTGGTCGGCCGGCCACGTCCGGCTCCTCGCCGAGGCCACCCCCTGGCAGCAGGGTGAGCGACCGCGCCGGGCAGGTGTCTCCTCGTTCGGCATCAGCGGCACCAACGCGCACGCCATCATCGAGCAGGCGCCCCACCCGCTGGAGGGCGAGGCGGACGGCGCATCGGATGACGACGCCGTACCGCCCGCGGTGGCTTCGGCATCGCTCCCACTCGTCCCGTGGGCGTTCTCGGCCAGGTCCGCGGCGGCTCTGCGCGGCCAGGCCGCCCGGCTGCTGGACCATGCGCGAAGGCATCCGGAGGTCGCCGCGGTCCACACCGGCCTGGCCCTCGGGACCACCCGGACCGTCTTCGACCACCGTGCGGTGGTCCTCGCGCCGGACCACGCGGGCGCCGTACGCGAGCTGGAGAAGTACGTCGCGGACCACGACACTCCGGGGCTCGTCGCGGGCATCGCACGACACGGCACCGCGGTGGCGCTCGTCTTTCCGGGACAGGGATCGCAGTGGGCCGGGATGGCGGCGGAGCTGTTGGATTCCTCGCCGGTGTTCGCGGAGCGGATGGGCGAGTGCGCCGTCGCGTTGGCGCCGTATGTGGACTGGTCGCCGCTGGACGTCCTGCGGAGCACCGACGGGGACGGCTGGTTGGGCCGGGTGGACGTGGTGCAGCCGGTGCTGTGGGCGGTGATGGTGTCATTGGCCGAGCTGTGGCGTTCGTACGGCGTGGTGCCGGCGGCGGTGATCGGTCACTCCCAGGGGGAGATCGCGGCCGCGTGTGTCGCGGGCGGGTTGTCGTTGAAGGACGCGGCACGCGTGGTCGCGCTGCGCAGTCGGGCGTTGCGGGCGCTGTCGGGCCGGGGCGGCATGGTGTCCATCGCCCTTCCCGTCGCCGAGGTGCGGGAGCGGCTGTCCGCGTGGTGCGAACGGCTGTCGGTGGCGGCGGTGAACGGGTCCTCGGCCGTGGTGGTGTCGGGTGACGCCGACGCGCTCGAGGAACTGCTGGTGCGGTGCGAACGTGACGGAGTACGGGCACGCCGGGTTCCGGTGGATTACGCCTCGCACTCCGCGCATGTGGAGGCGATCGAGGACGAGTTGCTTCGCGACCTCGCGGGGATCGCTCCGCGGTCGTCGGCGGTGCCGTTCTATTCGACGGTGACGGGCGGGGTGCTGGATACGGCGGAGTTGGATGCCGCCTACTGGTATCGGAACCTGCGGCGGACGGTCCGCTTCGATGAGACGGTACGGGCTGTGCTGGGCGAGGGTATCCAGGTGTTTGTGGAGGTAAGCGCCCATCCGGTACTGACCATGGGGATCGAGCAGACAGCCGATGACCACGGAACGCGGGCGACGGTGGTCGGGTCACTGCGTCGTGACGAGGGTGGGCCGGCGCGGTTCTTGAGGTCTGTGGCCCAGGCGTACGTGGGTGGCGCCGACGTCGATTGGCGGGAGGTGTTCGCCGGTACCGGTGCGCGCCGCGTGGACCTGCCCACGTACGCCTTCCAGCGTCGCCGCTACTGGCTGGAGTCCGAGACCACTGCGGCCGATGACGTGTCGTCGGCCGGGCTGGCCTCGGCCGGGCACCCCTTGCTGGGGGCCGTCGTTCCCTTGCCCGACTCCGATGGTCTGCTGTTGACGGGCCGCCTGTCGCTTCGTACCCATGCCTGGCTCGCCGACCATACGGTGCTGGGCCGTGTCGTCCTGCCCGGCACGGCGTTTGTCGAACTGGCGTTGCGAGCGGGAGACGCCGCCGGATGTGATCGGCTGGAAGAGCTCACGCTCGAGACGCCGTTGGTGCTGCCCGAAGAGGGCGCGGGCCAGGTGCACCTGGTCGTGAGCGGGCCGCAGGAGGCGGGACACCGCGAATTCGGCGTATACGCGCGCCGCGACGACGCGCCGAGCGAGTCATGGACGCGTTACGCGCGAGGCACACTGACCGCGCTGAGCTCGGCAGCGCCCTCCGCGGATCTGAGCGTCTGGCCGCCGACCGGCGCCCAGGCGGTCGAGACCGCGGGGCTCTACGAGCGGCTGGCGGCCACTGGGCTCGCGTACGGCCCGGCGTTTCGTGGACTGCGGGCTGCCTGGCGCCGGGGCGATGAGCTCTTCGCCGAAGTGGCGCTGCCGGAGGACGTACGAACCGAGGCGAGCCGGTTCGGGGTACATCCCGCGTTGCTGGACGCGGCGCTCCACGTCTGGTCGGTCCACCACGATACGGAAACCGATACGGAAACCGGGGGAGCCCGGTTGCCGTTCGCGTGGAGTGGTGTCTCGTTGTACGCGATCGGGGCTTCGGTGGTGCGGGTGCGGCTGGCGCCGGCCGGCGATGGCGCGGTGTCGGTAGTGGTGGCCGACGGTGCGGGGGTGCCGGTGGCGTCGGCGGATGCCTTGGTGACGCGTCCGGTGGGGGAGCGGGAGTTCGCGGCCGCTGCCCGCGTGGCGGAGTCGTTGTATCGCGTGGAGTGGGTGCCCGCGCCGCCGGCCGCGGGGCCGGAGGTTGGAGTACAGGGGTGTGCGGTGGTCGGGGAGGATGATTTCGGGCTGACCGAGGTGTGGGGGGCGGAGGGGTTCGCGGATTTCGATGAGGTGGGCGAGTGCGTGCCCGATGTTGTGGCGGTATGCGCTTGTTCTGTCGGTGATCGGGGCGTCGTGTCCGGGGTGAGCGCGGCGGTTGACCGGGTTCTGCGCCTGGTACAGGGATGGCTGGCGGAGGAGCGGTTCGCCAGGTCGCGGTTGGTCGTGGTCACGCGGGGCGCGGTGGCGGTCGAGGCCGGTGAGGATGTACGTGATCTGGCCGCGGCCCCGGTGTGGGGACTGGTGCGCTCGGCGCAGGCCGAGCACCCGGAGCGGCTGGTCCTGCTGGACGTGGACGACGCCGGCGCTTCGCTGGACGCCCTGCGCGAGGCGGTGCTGACCGGGGAACCCCAGGTGGCCGTGCGCGGGGGTGAGGTACTGGTGCCGCGCCTGGCTCAAGGCGCGGCGAGTGGAGTGTCGGTGCCCGTGGCGGAGGGGCGGCCATGGCGGCTGGAGCCTTCGAGGGAGCGGACGCTGGAGGGGCTGACCCTGGCGACGGCTGAGGACGCGGCTCGTGAACTGGGTGAGTTCGAGGTCCGCGTCGCCGTGCGCGCGGCGGGACTGAACTTCCGCGATGTGCTCATCTCGCTGGGCATGTATCCGGACCACCGGGCGCTGATGGGAAGTGAAGGAGCCGGTGTCGTGGTGGCCACCGGCCCGGGGGTCGAGTCCTGCGCCGTCGGTGATCGCGTGATGGGCCTGTGGACCGGCGGTTTCGGGCCGCTGGCGGTGGCCGACCACCGCACCCTGACCCGGATCCCGGACGGCTGGTCGTTCGCCGAAGCCGCGTCCGTTCCGGTGGTGTTCGTGACGGCGTTGTACGCGTTGCGCGAGCTGGCGGGTGTGCGGCCCGGTGAGTCGCTGCTGGTGCACTCCGCGGCCGGTGGGGTGGGGATGGCGGCGGTGCAGCTGGCGCGGGTGTTCGGCCTTCGGGTCTTCGCCACTGCCGGCCCTGGTAAGTGGGACGTATTGCGCGGTCTGGGAGTTGACGGCGCGCATCTGGCGTCGTCGCGGTCGCTGGAGTTCGAGCAGCGGATCCGCTCGGTATCGGGTGGTCGTGGTGTTGATGTCGTGCTGGACTCCCTGACGGGTGAGTACGTCGACGCCTCGCTGCGGCTGCTCGGCGAGGGCGGGCGCTTCATTGAGATGGGGAAGGCGGACGTGCGGTCCGCCGACGAGGTGGCGGCGGCGCACCCCGGTGTGACATACCGGGCGTTCGACCTGATGGAGGCGGGGCCGGAGCGCATCGGGGAGATGCTCACGGAGATCGTCGGCCTTTTCGAACAGGGTGCGCTCAAGCGATTGCCGACGCGGGTGTGGGATGTGCGCCGGGCGGGTGAGGCGTATCGGTTCATGCGCGAGGCGCGGCATGTGGGGAAATTGGTGTTGAGCGTTCCGGCCGCCTTGGATCCGGAGGGGGTTGTGCTGGTGACGGGGGCGGGGGGCGTGTTGGGCGGTTTGGTGGCTCGGCATCTGGTGGCCGAGCGTGGGGTGCGTCACTTGCTGCTGGTCAGCCGACGTGGCTCGGCGGGCGAGGGCATGCCGGAGCTCGAGGCGGAGCTGACGGGCATGGGGGCGTCGGTGACCGTCGCCGCATGCGATGTGGCGGATCGCGACGCCCTGGCGGAGGTGCTGGCGCGGTTGCCCGGCGGGCGTGGTGTGACGGGCGTGGTGCATGCCGCGGGGGTGTTGGACGACGGGACCGTGGCGTCGCTGACGCCGGAGCGGGTTGACGCGGTGCTGCGGGCGAAGGTGGCCGGGGCGTGGAATCTGCATGAGATGTCGCGGCGCCACGATGTCGCGATGTTCGCGTTGTTCTCGTCGGCCGCCGGTGTATTGGGCTCGGCGGGGCAGGCGAATTACGCGGCGGCGAATACGTTTCTGGATGGGCTTGCCGCGCATCGTCGTGCTCTGGGTTTGGCCGGCGTGTCGTTGGCGTGGGGCATGTGGGCCGAGCGTTCAGGCATGACGGAGCACCTCGGCGAGGCGGATTTGTCGCGGATGGCGCGGGTCGGTGTGGTGCCGTTCTCGTCCGACGAGGGGTTGAGGCTTTTCGACGCGGCGCACGCCCTCGCGGAGAGCCTGGTGGTACCCGCCCGGCTGGAAACCGGTGCCCTGGCCGCTTCCGGCACCGCGGTACCCGCCATGCTCAAGGGGCTCATACGACGGTCGATCCCCGCACGACGCACCCCCGTCCACGCCGATGCGCTCCGCCCGGCCGACAAGGCCACCGAATGGCGGCAGCGGTTGCTCGGCATGAGTCCCGCCGACCGCGGCCACACCGTGCTGGAGCTCATCCACGCGAAGGTGATGGCCGTGTTGGGGCACGCCACGCCTGACGCGGTCGAGTCCGACCGGGCGTTCAAGGATCTCGGTCTCGACTCGCTGACCGCCGTCGAGCTGCGCAATCTGCTGAGTGCGACGACCGGGCTGCGCCTGCCCGCCACGTTGGCCTTCGACTACCCGAACAGCAAGGCACTGAGCGCGTACATCCTGGCCGAACTGGCGGGGCAGGCCGACGTCGACGTCGCGGCGGCGACGCGCTCCCCGGTCGGCGGAAGCGATGGCACGTCCGACGACGACCTCATCGCGATCGTCGGGATGAGCTGCCGCTACCCGGGTGGCGTGATGTCTCCGGAGGAACTGTGGCAGCTCGTCGTCTCCGGTGGGGACGCGATCGGCGGACTGCCCACCAACCGTGGATGGGATCTCGACGGCATCTACGACCCGGACCCCGACGCGCCCGGCAAGACGTATGCGCGTGAGGGCGGGTTCCTCTACGCCGCGGGCGAGTTCGACGCGGAGTTCTTCGGGATCTCACCGCGTGAGGCGTTGGCGATGGACCCGCAGCAGCGTCTGGTGCTGGAGACCTCGTGGGAAGCGCTCGAACGCGCCGGGCTGGTCGCGTCGTCGCTGCGCGGCAGCAGGACAGGTGTCTTCGTCGGCTCCCACTACCAGGAGTACGGCCCGCGGCTGCACGAGGCGGTGGAGGGCTCCGAAGGCCACCTGATGACGGGGAGCGCGGCCAGCGTCCTGTCCGGGCGTGTGGCGTACGCCTTCGGCTTCGAAGGGCCCGCGGTGACGGTGGACACGGCGTGTTCGTCGTCGCTGGTGGCCTTGCATCTGGCGGTGCGGTCGCTGCGTCAGGGCGAGTGCGACCTGGCGCTGGCCGGCGGTGTCGCCGTCATGCCGAATCCCGGCCCGCTCATGGCTTTCAGCAGGCAGCGCGGTCTGGCACTCGACGGGCGGTGCAGGGCGTTCGCGTCGGGCGCGGACGGGACATCGCTCGCCGAGGGGGTGGGGGTGTTGGTCGTGGAGCGGTTGTCCGATGCCCGGCGGCGGGGGCATCGGGTGCTGGCGGTGGTGCGTGGTTCCGCGGTGAATCAGGATGGTGCGTCGAATGGGTTGACGGCGCCGAATGGTCCGTCGCAGCAGCGGGTGATTCGGGCGGCGCTGGCGGACGCGGGGGTGTCGGCGGCGGAAGTCGACGCGGTGGAGGCGCATGGTACGGGGACGAGGCTGGGGGATCCGATTGAGGCGCAGGCGTTGCTGGCGACGTATGGGCGCGAACGGGCGGGCGGGGGCCGGCCGTTGTGGTTGGGGTCGTTGAAGTCGAATATCGGGCACACCCAGGCGGCGGCTGGTGTGGCCGGCGTGATCAAGGTGGTGCTCGCGCTGCGACACGGTGCGCTGCCGCCCTCGCTGCACATCGACGAGCCGACGCCGCACGTGGATTGGTCGGCCGGTGGGGTGGAGCTGTTGCGGGACGCGGTGGAGTGGCCCGCGCAGGGAGGGCCGAGGCGTGCGGGTGTGTCGTCGTTCGGGATCAGCGGGACGAATGCGCACGTGATCGTGGAGCAGGCTCCGCAGGAGGAGCGTGTGGAGGCGTCAGAGGCGTCAGAGGCGTCAGAGGCGTCAGAGGCGTCAGCGGATGACGCGGGTGTGGTGGCGTGTGTGGTTTCCGCGCGGTCGGAGGTGGCGTTGCGCGCCCAGGCGGAGCGTTTGGCGGAGTTCGTGCGGGCTGATGACGGTCTGTCGCCCGTGGAGGTGGCATCGTCACTCGTGACGTCCCGGTCGGTGTTCGAGCACCGTGGTGTGGTGTTGGCCGCAGGGCGTGATGGGCTGTTGGCGGGCCTGGCGGCTTTGTCGTCGGGGAAACCGGCGGCTGGTGTGGTGCGCGGCGCCGTTCTTCCCGGGACGTCGGCGGTGTTGTTCTCGGGGCAGGGCAGCCAGCGCATCGGCATGGGGCGGGAGCTGTACGAGAGCTTCCCGGTGTTCGCGGAGGCTTTCGACGCCGCGTGCGCGCGGTTCGACGCCCTGCTGGACCGGTCGTTGCGGGAGGTGGTGTTCGGGGACGTGGACGCGTTGGCCCGGACGGAGTTCACGCAGTGTGGATTGTTCGCGGTTGAGGTGGCTCTGTTCCGGCTGGTGGAGTCGTGGGGTGTGCGGCCGGATTTCGTGGGTGGTCATTCGTTGGGGGAGGTGGTGGCAGCACATGTGGCGGGGGTGTTGTCGTTGGAGGACGCCTGTGCGTTGGTGGCGGCTCGGGGCCGGTTGATGGGGGAGTTGCCTGGGGGCGGGGTGATGGTGTCGGTGCGGGCGGCGGAGGCGGAGGTGTTGCCTCTGCTGGCGGCGTATGCGGACGAGGTGAGCGTCGCGGCGGTCAACAGCCCCGGGGCCGTCGTGCTCTCGGGAAGGGAAGCGGCGGTGGCCGAGGTGGTAGGGGTGCTGGCGGAACGGGGCGTGGAGGCGAAGCGGCTGAGGGTGTCGCACGCCTTCCACTCGCCGTTGACGGAGCCGATGCTCGCCCCGTTCCGCGAGGTGGTGGACGGGCTCTCCTTCCGCGCGCCGCGCATTCCGGTGGTGTCGAATGTGACGGGCGCGGTGGCCTCGGCCGACGAGTTGTGCGCGCCTGATTACTGGGTGCGGCATGTGCGGGAGACGGTGCGCTTCGCCGATGGGCTGGCGGCCCTGGCCGGGCAGGGAGTGACGACGTTCGTCGAACTCGGTCCCGACGGTGTGCTTTCCGGAATGGGGCACGAGTGCCTGCCCGACGCGGTGTTCGCGCCGGTCCTGCGGAGGGACGTGGACGAGACCACCTCCGTCGTCGACGGGCTCGCCCAGGCGTACGTGCGGGGCGTGGCAGTGGACTGGGCGACCGTCATCGCTGCCGGCGGCTCGTCGCCGCGGCGCGTGGACCTGCCCACGTACGCCTTCCAACGGGAGCACTTCTGGCTGCGCTCGACCGCCGGGACCGCTGCGACGACGGCCGGTGACGCGATGCCCGGGGGCCTGGCGGACGCCGGTTTCTGGGAGGCGGTGGAGCGCGGTGACGCGAGCGCGCTCGCGAGCGAGCTGTCGGTCGAGGACGGGGACGGTGCAGGTGAGTCGCTGGCGGCGGTGCTCCCGGTGCTGTCGGCGTGGCGGCGGCGTCGGCGGGAGCTGGAATCGGTGGACGCCTGGCGCTACCGGGTGGCGTGGTCGCCGGTGGGCGGTGGGACGGGCACGCTGACGGGGGCGTGGCTGGTGGTCGTCCCCCAGGGGCACACCGGGGATGCGTGGGTGTCGCACGTCGTGAAGTCGATGGAGGAGCGCGGGGCGTCCCCCGTGGTCGTGGAGCTGACGTCGGGCGCCACGGACGGCGACGCGGTGGCCGGACCGTTGCGCGCGGCGCTGGCACGGGCCGGCGACGCGGGAATCGTCGGCGTGCTGTCGCTGCTGGCGCTCGCGGAGGGACGGCACGCGGTGCATGGGTCGGTGCCGCTGGGGGTGGCGTTGACGCTGGCCATGGTGCAGGCGGCGGGTGAGGTGGGGGTGCGGGCCCCGGTGTGGTGCGTCACGCGCGGGGCCATGTCGGTGAACGGCGCGGAACGGGTCCGGAGCCCGGAGCAGGCCGGGGTGTGGAGTCTGGGACGTGTGATCGGTCTCGAGACGCCGGAGCGTTGGGGCGGGGTGGTGGACCTGCCGGACGTGCTGGACGGGTGGGTCACGGATCGCCTGGCATGGGTGCTCGCCGGCGGCTCGGGCGAGAGCGAGGTGGCGGTCCGGGGCGCGGGTGTGTTCTGCCGCCGTGTGGTGCGGGCCGCCGCGGGCGGACACCGCGGTGCGGGGTGGCGGCCCTCGGGGACCGTGTTGGTCACCGGCGGTACGGGAGCGTTGGGCCGTCACGTGGCGCGGTGGCTGGCACGCGCCGGCGCCGAGCGCTTGGTTCTCGTGTCCCGCCGCGGCCCCGGTGCCGACGGGGCGGACGACGTGCGCAAGGAACTGGAGGGGCTGGGTGCGCGGGTGGAGTTGGTGGCCTGCGATGTGGGCGACCGGATGGCCGTGGCTGAGCTGGTGTCGGGCGTGGCGGCGCAGGCGCCGTTGACAGGAGTCGTTCACACGGCCGGGGTCCTGGACCATGGGGTGCTGGAAGGGTTGACCGTGGAGCGGTTCGAGGAGGTCTTGCGGTCGAAGAGCGAGGCGGCGTGGCATCTGCACGAGGTGACACGGGACTTGGGACTCTCGGCGTTCGTGCTGTTCTCCTCGTTCGCGGGCGTCGTGGGTTCTGCCGGACAGGCGAACTGTGCGGTGGCGAACGCGCTTGTGGACGCGCTGGCCGAGCAGCGGCGGGCTGAGGGGCTGACGGCCACCTCGGTGGCGTGGGGGCCATGGGCCGACGAAGGCATGGCTGTCAGCAGCAGCGAGGTCAGCCGCAACGTCCGGCGCAGCGGTCTGGCCCCGATGGATCCGCGGTCGGCACTCATGGCGATGGAGCGGTCACTGGCGGAGGGCGAATCCTCCGTCGTCGTCGATGCCGACTGGCCTCGCTTCATCGGTGCGTTCGAGGCCCGCCCCCTGGAACGGTTGCTCAGCGGCATCCCGGAAGTGCGGCAGCTCATGACTGACGTGGCCGACGACACCGGCGTGGCGCGGGCCGAGGGTCCGGCCGCGCTCGCCAGGCGGCTCCAATCCCTGCCCGAGACCGAACGGAGCCGGGAGCTGCTGGAACTCGTGCGCGCCCATGCCGCCGCCGTGCTGGGGCACACCGGCGTGGACGCGATTGTCCCCGGCCGCCGCTTCACGGAGGTGGGATTCGACTCCCTGACCGCCATGCGCCTGCGCAACCGGCTCGGCGCGGCCACGGGCATCCAGCTCACCGCCGCGACGGTGTTCGCCCACGCCACGCCGACCGCTCTGGCCGACCACCTGCTCGCCACGTACGCGGCTCCCCCCGAGCGACCGAGGCCCCGGCTGCGGCCACGAGACCGGGCATGACGGCGTCGGTCGCGACCGACGCGGGCTGAGACACGTCGTGTAACGGTGGCTCTCGCCGATGCCGGGCTCACTGCCGCGCGGTGATGATGGCAGAGACGTGGAGAACCCTTGCCCACCGGCGAACGATATGAGAGGCAGCGAAAGGCGTGAATTCTGCTGTTCAGTCAGATTATGACGTAGTGGTCGTCGGGGGCGGTCCTGGTGGATCCACGCTTTCGACACTGGTAGCCCTCCAGGGCCATCGGGTGTTGCTCCTGGAAAAGGAGGAGTTCCCGCGGCACCAGATCGGCGAGTCGCTGCTTCCCTCCACCGTGCACGGAATCTGCCGCCTCCTCGGAGTCACGGATGAGCTGGCGGATTCCGGCTTCATGAAGAAGCACGGAGGCACCTTCCGGTGGGGGCTCAACGCCGAGCCCTGGACCTTTGATTTCTCCGTTTCCGAAAAGTTCTCGGGCCCGACCTCCTACGCCTACCAGGTCGAGCGCATGAAGTTCGACAAGATCCTCCTTGACAATGCCCGCGGCAAGGGTGTGGACGTCCGTGAACGCAGCGAGGTCGTGGGCGTTCTCGAGGAGGAGGGCCGGATCTGCGGTGTGCGGTACGACGACGCCGAAGGCGTCCGGCGGGAGGTCCGCGCCCGGTTCGTGGCGGATGCCTCGGGAAACAAGAGCCGCATACACAAGCGGATCGGCGGTGCGCGCAAGTACTCGGACGTCTTCCAGAACATCGCCCTCTTCGGCTATTTCACAGGCGGAAGGCGAGCGCCCGCCCCCTGGACGGGCAACATCACCTGCGCGTCCTTCGATCTCGGCTGGTTCTGGTACATCCCCCTCTCCGATGAGCTCACCAGTGTCGGTGCGGTGCTGAGGCGTGAGGCGCTGGCACGCCTCCAGGACGGTCCCCGGGACAAGGTGTTGGAGGGCCTGATCGACGAATGCCCGCTCATCGCCGACTACCTGTCGGAGGCGGAGCGCGTCACGGAGGGGCCGTACGGGCAGGTCCGCGTCCGCAAGGATTACTCCTACATTCAAGAGAATTTCTGGCGACCCGGCATGGTACTGGTCGGCGACGCCGCCTGCTTCATCGACCCGCTCTTCTCCTCCGGCGTTCATCTGTCCACGTACAGTGCCCTGTTGGCGGCCCGATCGATCAACACCACACTGCGCGGCGCCATCGACGAGGCTCATTGCTTCCGCGAGTACGAAACCCGTTACCGCAGCGAGTACGACGTATTCCACGACTTCCTGGTCGCCTTCTACGACCTACAGAATGATGAACACGCGTACTTCCGTAAAGCGAAGAGCGTCATCGGGAGTTCTGCCCCGGCGGCGGCGTCATTCGCGGAACTGGTGGGCGGCGGCGCGTCCAATGAGGAGGCACTGATCGGTGCCGCGCCCTCCTTCAGCCAGGAACGCAGGGCGGATCTGCTGGAGCGGTCGCGGAAGATCCACTGGCAGGGATCCCGGGTTCAGGTCCAGGCGCTCTTCGGGGAGAGCGTGGGGGACGCTCCCCTGTACGAGGGCGGTCTGGTCGAATCACCCGACGGCATGCACTGGGCTCGCCCCGAACAGCCCGCTTCCTGAGGCCCCATGTGCTGACCACTCACCAGGTTCAGTGGCTGTTCCTCGGCCTCGTCGCCGTCCTCGTTCTCGGCAGGCTGTTCGGCGCCGGGGCCCGTCTCCTGCGACAGCCTGCGGTGGTCGGGGAGATCCTGGCCGGAATCCTCATCGGGCCATCGCTGTTCGGGGGTGCACTCGCGGATTTCCTGTTCCCCGCGGACACGCGCCCGCTGTTGGCGGCGTTTGCCAACGTCGGCCTCGCCCTGTTCATGTTCGTCATCGGTTATGAGCTGCCCTTCGACGAATTGCGTGACAAGGCGCGGGTCGCCCTTCGGATCTCGCTCTGTTCCGTGGCGGTGCCCTTCGTCCTCGGTGTGCTGCTCGCGCTGTACCTGGTCCGCGATCACCACGTGCACAGCCAGACCGGTTTCGTGCTCTTCCTGGGCGCGGCGATGTCGGTCACGGCGTTCCCGGTGCTGGCGAGGATCTTGACCGACTACGGACTGGACCGGACCCGTCTCGGTGGCATCGCCCTGGCCGGCGCGGGGATCGGCGACGTTCTGGCCTGGCTGCTTCTCGGCCTCGTCGTGACCGTCAACGGGGGCACCGGTCAGGCGCGGTTGCTGCTGGTGCCCCTCGGCCTGATCGCGATGGTGACGTTGGTACGCCCGCTGCTGCGCCGGGCGTTCACCGCGGTGGAGGGGAGCGGGGGCACGACCGGCCCACTGGTGGCCGTCATGGCGGGGCTGATGCTCTCCTGCTGGGCCGCCGAGTGGGTGGGGATCCACTTCATCTTCGGGGCCTTCCTCTTCGGTACGGTGACACCCCGCACTGAGCGGGCGGATGCCAAGTCCGAGCTCACCGGACACATCGAGTCGATCAGCGGTGTTCTTCTACTGCCCGTGTACTTCGTCCTGTCGGGACTGCGGGTGGACCTCTCCGGGATCGGCTTCGCCGGACTCGGGGAACTCGTCCTCATCCTGCTCGTGGCACTCGCCGGAAAGTTCCTCGGTGCCTTCGCGGGTGCGCGGCTGAGCGGGATTCCCATGCTCCAGTCGACGGCCCTGGCCGCATTGATGAACACCCGCGGTCTCACCGAGATCGTGCTGTTGACCGCGGGTCTCGAACTGGGCGTGATCGACGCTTCTTTCTACTCCCTGATGATTCTCATGGCTCTGGTGACCACTGCCATGACCGGGCCGATGCTGCGCTTCCTGGAGCGGCGCGCCGGTGGGAACGCGCGACAACTCGGAGAGTTCGAGTACGAGCGGCAAGGCTTCCGCGGGTTCGTCGCCGGGTAGCGGTCGAGCGCGGTGCTGATACCGGCCCGGAGTGCGAGTATCACGGCGACGCGTCCGCGGAGGACGCGTCGAGGTCGATCTCGATGCCGGCGACGGCGAGCAGACGACCCGTGCCGGAGTCATACATGGTCATGTCGGCGATCTCGATCCGCGGCTGCGCCGTGCTGCGCCACCTGCGCACCGTGATGGTGAACACCGCGCCTGGGTCGGCGTTGCCGAAGTACCCGACCTTCTGGTCGACCACCTTGCGCCGCAGGAACTGCTCGTCGCCGCGGCCGAGCGACCGCCACACGCGCAGCAGCGCCGTGTCGAAGATCGAGAAGTACGAGGCGAAGTACACCAGCCCGGCACCGTTGAGGTCGCGCACGACGTCCAGTGTGTACTCGGACGTGTGGGCCGGCCCGGCCGCGACGAGGCCGGGCGGCGCCGCCGAGTAGAAGCTGCCCGCCTCGCGGGCGCGTCCGACGAGGGTGCGCGGCGAGTAGGAGTTGGGCAGCCGGGGGAGGCCGCCGTAGGAGAAGTCCGACGGCGCGACCTGGGACAACCGCCGGTTGCTGCTCGGGCGGCTACGAGCGATCCAGCGGTTGAAGTTCTCGGCGTAGAGACAGTCCGGATGGGGGCGCTCGTACAGCTCCGCGGGATCCAGCGGTGCGTCGGCCAGGCCCAGCCCCGCCGGCGCGAGCCGGTGGAGCGTGATCACTGACTGGCTGCCGAACTGGAACACCCGGGAGGTCACCTGGAGTTCGTCGCCGAAGCTGAGGCCGTGTGGATGGACGACGTCCCCGCCGCGTACGTGGAAGTAGTAGAAGGACAGGTAGGCGGGCTGCCCCTCGGAGGTGCGGGCCGCGTGCACATTGGTGCGGCAGGCGGCAGCCACCGCCTCCCAGGTCCAGTCCCCGATCTGGCCGAAGATGAGTGATCCGCCACTGCACATGCCCGGGGCGACGACCACGTGGCGGGACAGCGAACTGTCGTCCACCTCCCGGTCGGGCCGCGTCGTAGTGCTCCGATGCACCGTTCCCTGCCTTTCTGATCGGGCTGAGTGAGCCATGTCGCGGGGTTGGCTCACCAGGGGCTGCCTGAGCCATTCGGCCGATGCGGCGAGGAAGGCGTCGTTGTCCTCGGCGCGGCCGACCGACACGCGCACGCCCTCGCCCGGAAACGTCCGCACGGCGATGCCCCTGTCCGTGCACCACCTGCCGAACTCGGCCGAGGCATCGCCCAGCCGGAGCCAGAGGAAGTTGGCCTGGCTGGCCGGCACGTCCCGGCCATGGGCCACCAGGGCGTCCCGGACGCGACCGCGTTCCGCGACCGTGGCGTCGACGCGGCGCAGCAACTGGTCCTCGAGCCCGAGGGCCGCCACGGCCGCTCGCTGCGCGATCCCGTTCACCGCATAGACGAGGCAGGCTTTGCGCAGCTGCTCGACCACGCGGGGATCGCCCACGAGGTAGCCGACCCGGAGGCCGGCGAGTCCATACGCCTTCGAGAACGTGCGCAGCACTACGAGATTCGGGTGCGCCTCGCCGAGGTGCAGGCCACTTGAGGCGGCCGGCTCGCGCGCGTACTCGTAGTACGCCTCGTCGAGGGCGACCAGGCAGGTCGGCGGGGTGCGCGCCAGGAACTTCCGCAGCTCCTCCCTGGCGACCACCGTGCCCGTCGGATTGTTGGGATTGCAGATGAGGACCAGTCGGGTGGCCTCGGTGATCCGGTCGGCCATGGCCGGGAGGTCGTGCGCCTCCTCGACCAGGGGCACCCGCACGGAGCGCAGGCCGGCGAGGTCGGCGAGAATGGGATAGAGCTCGAACGACCGCCAGGCGTAGACGACCTCGGTGCCGGGGTCGCCGACGGATTGCAGCAGCGTCTGGAGGAGCGCGACCGACCCCGCGCCCACCACGACCCTGTCCTCCGTGACCCCGTGCGTTCGCGCGATCGCACGCGTCAGCTCGCCGCACCCCGGGTCGGGGTAGCGGTTCACCGTCGAAGCCGCCGCCGCGATCGCTTCCACGATGCCCGGCAGCGGGCCGTGGGGAGATTCGTTCGCCGACAGCGGGCGCGTGCGCGCCGCTGCCGCATGCACCCCTTCGGTCGGCTGGTACGCGGTGAGACGGCCGAGGACCGTGCGGAGTCGAGGCAAGGACAAAGGGGCTCCCAAGCACGCGAGGCCATTGCGTCGTGATCTGGCAGGTGATCCGGCGGTATCTGGCAGGTGATCCGGCGGTCGCGGACACGGACTCAGGGGCGCCCCTCGGCGGCCTCGACTCCGGCGTGCGGCAGCCGCTCCTCCAGCAGACGTACGACGTCCGCGACCGTGGCGGCGTCCATCAGCTCGTAGTCGTGGATCTCGACGCCGAGCCGGCCGCGCAGCAGCGCCGCCAGTTCCACCGCCGTGAGGGAGTCGAGACCCACCTCCTCGCGGCCGGCCGTCGGCACGACCTCTTCCTCCCTCATCTGGAGGTCGCCCACCAGGATGCCTTTGAGTACCTCGTACATGGCTTGTTCCTCTTTCGCTGTCACACCTGACCGGAAGCCCGCGACGCCCCGGCGGGCCGACCGCTGTTGGCCCCCTCCCGTAAGGCGAGTGCGACGTCCACGATGAGGTCTTCCTGGCCGGCCACCGCTTGGCGCTCGCCCAGCTCGAAGAAGACGTCGCGCGGGT
This sequence comes from Streptomyces yongxingensis, assembly GCF_055597465.1. NCBI lineage: Bacteria > Bacillati > Actinomycetota > Actinomycetes > Kitasatosporales > Streptomycetaceae > Streptomyces > Streptomyces yongxingensis. The sequence continues at coordinate 119,541 of NZ_CM145717.1, read as the reverse complement.
CGACCCCCTCGCGCCGGGAGATGTCGAGGACCCGGTTCTTGAATCCGGAAAACACTCCGGACAGGCCACTGACGACACCGACGGAGTCGATGGCCGGCGGGGCGGGCATCAGCTCGCGTCCGGCGATGTCCGCCGCGTCCAGGAGACCGTACAGATCGATGCCCGTGGCGAATCCCATCCGCTCCAGCACGGGTACCAGGACCTCGAGCTGGGTGTTGCCGGCCCCCGCTCCGAAGCCCCGGGCGCAGGCGTCCACGATGCTCGCCCCCGCCTCGACCGCGGCGACCGAGTTGGCCACGGCCATGCCGAGGTTGTTGTGACCGTGGAACATCACCGGTACGTCGACGGCGTGGCGGATGGCGCCGATACGCTCCGCCACGTCTGCCGGGAGGAAATGACCGGAGGAGTCGAGAATCCCCACCCCGCTCGCCCCGTACTCCACGAGCCGGGCGCACTCCTCCGCCAGTTGCCGGGGGCTGGCCATGTGGCTCATCAGGAGAACGCCGTGCGCTTCGACACCGGCGTCGCGGAGGAATCCCAGATGCCGCTCGGCGAGGTCCCCCTCGGTGCAGTGCGTGCCGATCCGCACCACGTCGACGTCGTGGGCGATGGCCTTCTTGAGGTCCTGGACGGTGCCCCATCCGGGGATCATGAAGACGCCCATCCTGCTGTTCGGCAGGGCCTCCCGCACGACGGACAGCATCTCGTCGTCGCCGAGCCGAGCCTGGCCGGCCTGGAGGGAGGACGCGCCCAGGCCGTTGCCGTGCCCCACCTCGACCACCGGAACACCCGCTGCGTCCGCGGCGGCCGCGTACCCGCGCAGTTGGTCGGGGCCGAGGTTGTGGCGGACCGCGTGATGTCCGTCGCGCAGGGTCGGATCATGGACGAGAACCGGCTTCCGCCCGCCGCTCTCCGTGTCTGCCGTCCGGATCACGACATCACCGCGCCGGCAGCCGGGAGGTGGGACGCCGCGTACAGTTCGGCGACGTGCAGCGCGGCGGAGTTGATGATGTCGAGGTTGCCCGCGTACCGCGGGATGCGGTCGCCGGATGAGGTGACCTCGATGGCGATGAGGGCCTTCCCGTCGTCCACGACGCACGCTGCGACCTCGAAGCCACCGGCGAACGCCCGGACCTGCTCCGTCGCGGTCGCCACGGCCGCGCGCACCGATTCCGCGGTCAGCTCTTCCCCCAGCACGGACATGGCGACCCGGAAGGTCGCCGGCGGCCTGGCGGGGCTCACGTTGAGGATCCCCTTGACGTCCTTGACCCCGGTGAAGTCACGGACCGCGTCCTGGGTGGTCTCGATGTACTCGTCGAGATTCAGCCGGGTGGACCGGCCCACGCTCAGACTGGCCGCGGTGGTCACCACCTCGACGTAGTCGACCCGATGCTGCCGCGCGATCGCGTGCAGGATCGGTATCGACGCCTGACCGCCACAACTGATCATGTTGATGTCGCCGTGGTCCAGGACGTCCGCCCCGTTCACGGTCGGCACCACCATCCGCCCCACCTTGCTCGGCGTCAGATCGACGAGCATCGCCCCGAGCGGCCTCAACCGCTCCGCGTGCTCGGCGTGCGACACGGCGTTGGTGGCGTCGAAGACCACGTCGAACGGGTCCGGAGCGTCGACCAGGGACTGGACGCCGCCCGTCGCGGTCGGCAGCCCGAGCCCGGCCGCGTGCCGCAGACCTGGTGTGTCGTCGTGGCGTGCCACGACCAGCCGGCAGTCGAGGGAACGCGAACGCATGATCTTGGCCGCCAGGTCGACTCCGATGAGGCCGGCGCCGAGCACCGCCGCGGATAGTCGTCCGCTTCTCTCCCTGGCTGTACTGCTCATGGCTGTACCGCCCTTCCTTGTGAGCAGACCCGCCTTGACGAGCCCGGGTACGGCGTTCCGGTCGGAAGGACGGTTGCCTAGGGGCCGTCCACGTGCAGAGTGATGGAGCCCAAGCGGTCGAACTCGGCGACGAACGTGTCCCCGGGACTCATCGGGACCGCGGCGTGGAGCGCCCCCGTCATGATCAACTGCCCGGCGTCCAGGGACACCCCGCGCTCGCCGAGCACGTTCGCCAGCCATGCCACGACGGCGACCGGATCTCCCAGGGCCGCGGCGCCGGCGCCGGTGGCCACGATCTCGCCGTTGCGGGAGAACACCATGCCGATCAGACGGGGGTCGCAGCCCGCGGCGGAGACGACGGGCCGGGCCAGAGCGACGGCACCGTTCGACGCCAGATCGGCGATGGTGTCGGCGAGCCCGATGCGCCAGTTCTCGATCCGGGAGTCGACGATCTCCAGCCCCGCCATGACCTCCGCGACGGCTCCGCGGGCCTGCTCCGGCGTGACGCCGGGACCCGTGAGGGGCGCACCGAGACGGAAGACGATTTCGGCCTCCACCTTGGGCGCGATGAACGAGTCGCACGACACGGTCGCCCCGTCGGCGTGCACGGTGGACGCCAGCACGGGGCCGTAGTCCGGCGTGTCGACGCCGAACATGTCCTGCATCGGAGCGGACGTGAGGCCCGCCTTGTACCCGACGACGCGGTCGCCGTCCGCGACGAGCATGCGCACGAGTTCACGCTGGACGGCATACCCATCGTCCATGCCCAAAGCGGGGTCCGCGTCGGTGAACGGCGCGATGGGTACCCGCTTCGCGCGCGCCTCGTAGAGGGCCCTCGCCCTTGCCACGGTGTCTTCGGCCGACATCCTCACAGCGCTCCCGTCCTATCCGGCGGCCACGAACATCCGGCTGCCGGGCATCCGCAGCGGTGTGCTGGTCACGTCGGAGAACCCGGCCCGACGGAACGCGGCGTGCCATTCCTCCTCGGGCGGCAGCCGTACGTCCATCGAGCTGGAGTGCAGGTACGTGAAGAGCGCGCTGAAGCTCCGCTCCCTCGGATCGGCGACGTAGGGCACCGCGTCGGTCACCACGAGACACCCCCCGTCCGCGATCGACGCCCGGCAGGCGCGGAGAACGCCGTCGAGCACATCGGGCCTGCTCACCACGTCGTGCATCACGAATCCCGCATGCACGACGTCCGCGTCCCGGACCGGCGAGTGATCTTCCACGAGCGATTCGATCGGACGGTTCACCACGTCGAGACGATCGCCCACCTCGGCCCGCCGGGCGGCCCGTTCGGCCTCCTCACAGGCCGCCGCGCTCAGGTCCAGGGCCAGTCCGGTGCTGTCCGGCAGCGCGGTCAGCAGGTGGATCAGCAGCCCGCCGGCTCCCGCGCCGAGATCCACGATCCGCCGCGGTTTGCGGCTGGTGATCTCCGAGATGACGCCGGGATAGAAGCCGTACGACCCGATCCAGCGGGACGAGACCGCCACCCGACGCCCGTCCCGCTGATACCGCGCGCCTGCCGCCGTCGGCTCGCAGAGGAACGACGTCGCGTTGTCGATGTACGGGCGGTTCGCGTTGAGCGCCCAGGATAGGTAGCCGGCCGCGTACCGGCGGTCGGCCATGTCGGAGCAGGGCAGGAAATGGTGGGGGTCCTCGCCCCGCTCCACCAGTCCCGCGCAGAGCAGTGCGTCGAGAAACGCCGTGGCACCGGACTCCGGCACATCGGCGGCGGCCGTCACCTCGTGGAGAGTGAAGGGCGAGGCCCGGTCCAGGAGGGCGGAAAGGCCGAGGCTCTCGGCGATCTCAAGGAGAGCGGCGTCGGCGGCCAGATCGGCGGCGGTCTCCCTGGAGTCGGTCCTGTTCATGCGTCGCTCCCGAATCGAGGAGGGTACTTCTCGAAGTAAGGCGTCATAAGGCGTCCCGCGCATGCGAGCCGGGTCCATGTGTCATCATTCGGTGACCCGCGGCCAACGACATCGGTGACGACCGCCGTTACGGTCGCACCACCCCACGGCCGGACACCGGCGGGGCATCGCCGGGACCTTTTCCGGCCGGGCCCGGGTTTCCTGCCGAGAGCTCTTCCGCGTGCCCTCCGCGAGAGGCGGCACAAGCGCCGCCCGTGGCCGACCCGGCTGACGGGACGACAGGGAAACCGCGGGGGCGAGCCGTAACTGTGGCTCCTACCGATGCCGTGAACAGGCGTGTCCCTGGAGCATCGCCCCGTTGGAGTGGATGCACGGTTTGGTTGGCGCCTGGATCCCCGACCACCGTCGGGATCGCGACTGCCCGAAGTCCGTCACAGTCGTTCTCCTTCCTTCGTCGGATGCTCCCGCCCGTAAGGAGTTCTTGTGATCCCCGCGTCGTATGCGCAGCGTCAGATGTGGTTGCTGGACCAGCTGGAAGGCCCGACCGCGCTCTACAACATCCCGCTGGTGCTGCGGATGTCCGGACGGCTGGACGTCGTGGCGCTCCGGGCCGCGCTGGACGATGTCCTGGCCCGGCACGAGAGTCTGCGCACGCGATTCCCGCAGCTGGGCGGGGAGCCGTACCAGGAGATCCTTCCCCCGGACGAGGCGAGCGTCGAGCTGACCCTGGTTCCCACCGCTGCCGACGAGCTGGAATCCGGTATCGCCCGCGCGTCCCTGGACGTGTTCGACCTGGCGGCCGAAATCCCCCTGCGGGCCACACTGCTCACGCCGGTGTCCGGGCAACCGACGGTGGACCGCGACGCGCCGGTGACCGGTGAGTGTGTGCTGGTGCTGGTGGTGCACCACATCGCGGCCGACGGGTGGTCGGTGGCCCCGCTGTGGCGGGACCTCTCAGAGGCGTATGCGGCGCGGTGCACCGGGCGTGAGCCGGGCTGGGAGCCGTTGCCGGTGCAGTACGCCGACTACAGCCTGTGGCAGCAGGAGTTGCTGGGTGAGGCACACGACCCGGACAGTGTGCGGGCCAGGCAGCTCGCGTACTGGCGGCAGGCCCTGGCCGGGGCGCCGGAGCAACTGGCCCTGCCGGTGGACCGGCCGCGGCCCGCGACAGCCGATCACGACGGCGGACTGGTGCGGCTCGACCTGCCGGCCGAACTGCACGCCGAATTGGCGGAGCTGGCGGCTCGGCAGGACGTGACGATGTTCATGGTGTGGCAGGCCGCGGTGGCGGTGCTGCTGTCCAAGCTGGGCGCGGGCGAGGACATCCCGATCGGCAGCCCGGTCGCCGGGCGGACCGAGCAGGACCTGGAGGATCTGGTCGGGTTCTTCGTGAACACGCTGGTGGTGCGCACCGACCTGTCCGGTCCCCCGACCTTCGCCGAGGTACTGGGACGGGTGCGGCAGGCGGCCCTGGGCGCACTGGAGCACCAGGACCTGCCGTTCGAGCGGCTGGTGGAGGAGCTGGCCCCGGCCCGCTCGGTGGGCCGGCATCCGCTGTTCCAGGTCAACGTCACACTCCACAACACCCCCGCGGGGACGCTGGAACTGCCGGGCCTGACGGTCCAGGTCCGCCCCGGCGAGATACCCCTGGCCAAGTTCGACCTGGACTTCCAGGTGATGGAACGATTCGACAGCCAGGGCCGGCCGGCCGGTATGGAGGCCGTGCTCATCTACGCCGCCGCCCTGTTCGACCAGGCCACGGCCGAAGGCTTCGTCACCCGCCTCGTCCGGGTCCTGTGCGAGGTCGTCGCCGATCCCGACATCGGGCTGGACCGTGTCGAGGTGGTGGACGCCGACGAACGCCGGCGGACGCTGGTCGAGTGGAATGACACCGCGCGCCCGGTGGCGGCTGCGACGGTGCCGGAGCTGTTCGGCGCGCAGGCCGCTCGCACTCCCGAGGCCGTGGCGGTGGTATCGGGCGAGGAACGGGTCTCGTACGCGGAACTGGAGGCGGAGTCAAACCGGTTGGCCCGGTACCTGATCGCGCGGGGTGTGGGTCCGGAGTCGCTGGTGGCGGTGGCGATGGACCGCTCGCCCGAGCTGGTCACGGCGCTGCTGGCGGTGATGAAGGCGGGTGGTGCGTATCTGCCGGTCGACCCGGAATACCCGTCCGAGCGCATCACCTCCATGGTGGCGGACGCGGCCCCGGTCGCCTCGCTGACGACTGCCGAGGTCGCCGGCCGGCTGGGCCGGGAAGGACCACATGCCGGACCGTCCGTGGCGCGGTGGATCGTGCTGGATGATCCGGCGGTGCGGGCCGAGGTGGCGGAGCAGGACGCACACGCCCTGGTCCAGGGCGACCGAGTCGCCCCACTCCGGCCCGAACACCCGGCCTATGTGATCTACACCTCTGGATCGACCGGTGCTCCCAAGGGTGTTTCTGTTGCTCATACGAATGTGGCGGCCCTTTTGCAGGGGGCGGGGGAGCGGTTCGGCTTCGACAGCGGGGACGTGTGGACCTGGTTCCATTCCTTCGCGTTTGACTTCTCGGTCTGGGAGCTGTGGGGCGCGTTGCTGCACGGCGGGCGCCTGGTGGTGGTTCCGTTTGACATCTCGCGCTCCCCCGGGGAGTTCCTGCGCATGCTGGCGCGGGAGCGGGTGACGGTGCTCAGCCAGACTCCTTCGGCGTTCTACCAGCTCGTGCAGGCCGACGGGCGGCATGCCGAGGTGGGTACCGAGTTGGCGCTGCGGTTGGTGGTGTTCGGCGGTGAGGCGCTCGATCTCCGCCGGTTGCGGGAGTGGTACGCCCGGCACCGGGGTGAGGCGCCGACGCTGGTGAACATGTACGGCATCACCGAGACCACCGTGCATGTCAGCCACCTCCGGCTCGACGCGGCCATGGCGGACGAGGAACACCCGGGCAGTCTCATCGGCCACCCGCTGGACAACACTCGGGTGTACGTCCTCGACGACTTCCTCAATCCGGTGCCGGTGGGCGTGGCTGGTGAGCTGTACGTGGCCGGCGCCGGGCTGGCCCGGGGTTACCTGCACCGTCCGGGCCTGACCGCCGAGCGGTTCGCGGCCTGCCCGTTCGAGGGTGGTGGTAGCCGGATGTACCGGACCGGGGACGTGGTGCGCTGGACCAGCGGTGGGCGGCTGGAGTTCGTGGGACGGGCGGATGACCAGGTCAAGGTCCGCGGGTTCCGGATCGAGCCGGGTGAGGTGGAAGCCGTGCTGCTCGCCCACGAACGGGTGGGGCAGACCGCGGTGGTGGTCCGTGAGGATCAGCCCGATGACAAGCGTCTGGTGGCGTACGTGGTTCCGGCGAGCGGCGAATCCGCGACCATGAGCGCACTGGCCGGTGAATTGCGCAGGTACGCGAGTGAACGCCTGCCCGAGTACATGGTGCCGTCCGCGGTGGTGGTGCTGGACGGCCTGCCGTTGACGGTGAACGGGAAGCTGGACCGGAAGGCGCTGCCGGCGCCTGACACGTCCGTGTCGGCGCACGGGCCGCGTACTCCGCGGGAGGAGATCCTGTGCGAGGAGTTCGCCGCGGTCCTCGGACTGCCGCAGGTGGGCATCGACGACAACTTCTTTGAACTGGGCGGACACTCGCTGCTCGCGGTGTCGTTGGTCGAACGGTTGCGGCAGCGCGCGCTGACAGTTGACGTGCAGTCGTTGTTCACCGCACCGACGGTGGCCAGTCTGGCCGTGGTGGCCGGTCAGTCCGAGGTCACGGTCCCGCCGAACATGATTCCGGTGGGGGCGGAGGCGATCACGCCGGACATGCTGCCGCTGGTCGATCTGACCGGCGAGGAGGTTGCACGGATCGTCGAGCAGGTCCCGGGTGGGGCGGCGAACGTGGCGGACATATATCCGCTGGCGCCGTTGCAGGAAGGCATCTTCTTCCACCACCTCATGCGGGACAGCGGCAACGACGCATACGTCGTGTCCATCGTGTTGGAGTTTGATTCCCGGGCCCGTCTGGACCGGTACGTGGACGCTTTCCAGACGGTCGTGGACCGGCATGACACATTCCGGACGGTGTTCCTGTGGGAAGGCCTGCGGGAGCCGGTCCAGGTGGTACTCCGCGAAGCCCGGCTCCCCGTTCAGGAAATCACCCTGGACGGCGGAGCCTCCGACCCGGTGCGGGAGTTGCTGGCCGCGAGCGGTTCGGCGATGGATATCGGGCGGCGTCCTTTGCTGCGGATGTGTGTCGCGGCCCAACCGGACGGTGAACGCTGGCGTGGGGTGTTGCAGTTCCACCATCTCGTGCAGGATCACACCGCCCTGGATGTGGTGCTGGACGAGGTGCAGGCGGTCCTGGACGGGCGAGGGGATGAGCTCCCGGTGCCCTTGCCGTTCCGCACGTTCGTGGCACAGGCACGGATGGGAATACCTCCGGCCGAGCACGAGAGGTACTTCGCAGGGTTGCTGGGAGACGTGACCGAGCCCACGGCTCCGTTCGGGCTGGTGGACGTGCATGGGGACGGTACGGCTGTCAGGGAAGCCCGTCTGCCGGTGGACGGGCGGTTGGCGGTGCGGTTGCGGCAGCAGGCCAGCCTGCTGGGAGTGAGCCCCGCGACGGTGTTCCATACCGTGTGGGCCCGCGTCCTGGCGTCGGTGTCCGCCCGCGACGACGTGGTGTTCGGCACTGTGCTGTTCGGACGGATGAACGCCGGAGCGGGTGCCGACCGTGTCCCGGGGCTGTTCATCAATACGCTGCCGGTGCGCGCGCGCACCGGCAGCGGCATCGGTGTGCGGGACGGGATGCGCTCGATGCAGACTCAGCTGGCCGACCTGATCGTGCACGAACACGCCTCACTGGCCGTCGCCCAGCGGGCCAGCGGCGTCCGCGCCCCGGCTCCGCTGTTCACCGCCCTGCTGAACTACCGGCACTTCTTCAGCGGCGACTGGGTGGCGCCGAGGCCACACGGGACCGAGGTCCTCGGCTCCTGGGACCGGACCAACTACCCCCTGGTCGTGTCCGTGGACGACAGCGGCTACGACTTCGCCTTCGGGGTGCAGGTGGCTGCGGCGATCGACCCGGAGCTGATCACCCGCCTGCTGCATACCACCACCGAAAACCTGATCAGCGCTCTGGAACAGCATCCGGACACCCCACTCGAGCACATCGACGTCCTCCCCGCGGCCGAGCGGCAGCGGATCCTGACGGAGTGGAACGACACCGCCCGCCCGGTGCCCGTCACCACGCTGGCGGACATGTTCACCGCCCAGGCCACCCGCACCCCCGACGCCGACGCTCTGGCCTACGAAGACGTGCGGCTGTCCTACGCCGAGCTGGAGGCGCGTTCCAACCGCCTCGCCCGGTATCTGATCACGCGCGGAGTGGGGCCGGAGTCCCTGGTCGCGGTGGTGATGGAGCGCTCACCCGACCTGATCACCGCGCTGCTGGCGGTGGTGAAGGCCGGTGGTGCCTACCTTCCCGTCGACCCCGGCCAGCCCGCCGAGCGCGTCGCCTTCATGTGCGCCGACGCCGCCCCGGTCGCCTTGCTCACCACCACGGCGATCGCCGGCCGACTGCGTGAGCCCGACGCGGACGGGCACGGGCCGGAGACCGGCCCGCAGTGGATCACGCTGGACGACCCGGTGGTCCGGGCGACGGTGGCCGGCCAGGACGCGCGCGCACTCTCCCAGGCCGACCGGATCGCCCCCCTGCGCCCGGACCACGCCGCCTATGTGATCTACACCTCCGGCTCCACCGGGACACCCAAGGGTGTCGTGGTACCGCACGCGAACGCCGTGAACCTCATGGCCGACCGCTGGCCGGACCTGGACTCCGACAGTCGGCTGTTGCAGTTCGCGTCGATCGGCTTCGACGTCGCGACCTGGGAGATCATGATGGCGTTCTCCGCGGGGGCATGCCTGGTGGTGGCGCCGGCCGAGCACCTGCTGCCCGGAGCCGGGCTGGCCGGTGTGGTGGCCCGGCACGCCGTCACGCATATGCAGCTCCCGCCCACGGTCCTCGGCATGGTCGAGACCGTGGCCGAACTGGCGTCCGTGCGGACGCTGCTGGTCGCGGGTGAGGCACTGGGCTCCGAACTCGTCGACCGGTGGGGCGCCGACCGCTGGTTCGGCAACGCGTACGGACCGACCGAGATCACCGTGATCGCGGCCTCCGCGGGCCCGCTGCGCCCCGGTGACCTGCCGTGCATCGGCCGGCCGCTGCCCAACACCGGCGTCTATGTCCTCGATGAACACCTCGCACCCGTGCCGGTGGGGGTGGTCGGCGACCTCTACGTCTCCGGCGCAGGTGTCGCCCGGGGTTACCTGAACCGCCCAGGGCTCACCGCCGAGCGGTTCGTGGCCGATCCGTTCCGCGGGGCGGCTGGGCCCCTCTCCTCCGGCCCGGCGGCCGGGAGCCACTCGCAGCCCGATGGCGGGCAGGCAGGGCGCATGTACCGCACCGGCGACAAGGTGCGCTGGACCGCCGACGGCCAGCTCCTTTACATCGGCCGTGCCGACGACCAGGTGAAGATCCGCGGTTTCCGGATCGAGCCGGGTGAGGTCGAGGCGGTGCTGGCCGGGCACGAGCGGGTGGCGCAGGCTGTGGTCATCGTCCGTGAGGACACTCCCGGTGACAAGCGTCTGACGGCCTACCTCGTCCCCGCCGGTGACCCCGGCACGGCCGCCGGCGAAGGGCTGGAGTCGGCAGTGCGCGGGTACCTCGCGGGCAGGCTGCCGGAGTACATGGTGCCGTCGGCGATCGTGGTGCTGGAGCGGCTGCCACTGATGGTGAACGGCAAGCTCGACCGGGCCGCCCTCCCGGTGCCGGACTACGCCTCCGACGCGGGACGGAGGCCCGTCACCATGCGCGAGGAGCTCCTGTGCTCGCTCTTCGCACAGGTGCTGGGCCTGGCCCGGGTCGGGGTCGAGGACGACTTCTTCTCCCTCGGCGGGCATTCACTGCTCGCGGTGCGGCTGGTCAGCAGGGTCCGCGCGGTCTTCGGTGCGGAGGTGCCGGTGCGGGCGCTGTTCGAGACGCCGACCGTGGCCGGCCTGACCGTACGGCTGGAGCGGGCCGGTGGCGATGAAGCGCGGCCCGCGGTGGTGGCCGGACCACGTCCGCCGGTGTTGCCGCTGTCGTACGCTCAGCGCCGGTTGTGGTTCCTGGATCGTCTCGAAGGCGCGAGCGCGCTGTACAACGTTCCGCTGGTGCTGCGGTTGTCCGGGCGGCTGGACGTCCCCGCGCTGCGGGCGGCGCTGGCCGATGTGGTGGCGCGGCACGAGAGTCTGCGGACGCGCTTTCCGGAGGTGGAGGGGGAGCCGTACCAGGAGATCGTGCCTGCCGCCGAGGCGAGTGTCGCCCTGCCACTGATCCCGGTCGCCGCCGCTGACGAGCTGGCGGAGCGGATCGACCAGGCGTCCTCCCATGTCTTCGACGCGGCGGCCGAACTGCCCGTGCGGGCCACCCTGTTCGCGCTCGACTGGGACCAGCAGCCGCCGCCGGAGGACGGCCTGGTGGTGACGGGTGAGTCCGTGCTGGTGCTGGTCGTGCACCACATCGCGGCCGACGGCTGGTCGATGGGGCTGCTGCGGCGGGATCTGTCGGTGGCGTACGCGGCGCGCTGTGCGGGGAGCGCGCCGGGCTGGGAGCCGTTGCCGGCGCAGTACGCGGACTACACGCTGTGGCAGCGGAAGGTGCTGGGTGAGGCGGACGATCCGGACAGCGTGCTGGCCGGCCAGCTGGCGTACTGGCGGAAGGCGCTGGCCGGGACGCCGGAGGAACTGGCTTTGCCGGTGGACCGGCCGCGACCTGTGGAGGCCGGTCACCAGGGTGGGCTGTCCAGCTTCCGGATGCCCGCCGAACTGCATACGGAGCTGGCGGAGCTGGCCCGTGCCGAGGGCGTGACGATGTTCATGGTGTGGCAGGCCGCGGTGGCGGTGCTGCTCTCCAGGCTGGGCGCGGGGGAGGACATTCTCATCGGCAGCCCGGTGGCCGGGCGCAATGATCAAGCCCTGGAGGATCTGGCCGGGTTCTTCGTGAACACGTTGGTGATACGCACCGACCTGTCCGGTGACCCGACCTTCGCCGAGGTGCTGGGGCGGGTGCGGCGGTCTGCTCTGGGCGCGCTGGAGCACCAGGAGGTGCCGTTCGAGCGGCTGGTGGAGGAGCTGGCCCCGGCCCGTTCCATGGCCAGGCACCCGCTGTTCCAGGTCGCACTGACGCTGCACAACGTCCCGGACGTGGCGCTCGACCTGCCCGGGGTCGAGGTTGGCGTCATGCCGTCCGGGGCACAGGGCGCCAAGTTCGACCTGGACCTCGAGGTCATCGAGCGTTTCGACGCGCTGGGTCTGCCGGCCGGTCTGGACGGCGGCATCACGTATGCCACCGATCTGTTCGACCAGGCCACGGTGGACATGCTCATCACCCGGCTGATACGGGTCCTGCGGGCGGTGGTCGATGACCCCCGTCGGCCCATCCGTGGAATCGACCTGCTGGATGCCGCGGAGCGGAAGCAGATCCTGACAGAGTGGAATGACGCGGCGACGCCGGTACCCGGTGGGGAGCGCGTACCGTTCGCGGATGCGTCGGCCGACACGCGTGTCTACGTCCTGGACGCCTGTCTCGAACCGGTGCCGCCGGGGGTGGCCGGTGAGCTGTATGTAGCGGGTGCCGGGCTCGCCCGTGCGGAACGGTACCGTCCGGGTCCGGTCGCCGAGCAGATCGTGGCCTGCCCGTTCGAGGAACCTGGTGCCCGGATGTACCGCACCGGGGACGTGGTGCGGTGGAACCGCGCCGGTCAGCTGGAGCTCGTGCGCCGGGCGGAAGAGCAGGCGGAACCCGCCTCCGCCGCCCTGCCCGCCCCCGAGTCCCGATCCGGCACGGCACCGGGAAGGCGGCCGGCCACGGTGCGCGAGGACCTTCTGCGCGCGGTCTTCGCCCAGGTGCTGGGCGTGCCGCGGGTCGGGGTCGACGACAGCTTCTTCGAACTGGGCGGACATTCGCTCCAAGCGGTGCGGCTGGCCAGCCGGATCCGCACCGTGCTCGGGGTCGAACTGCCCATCCGCGCCCTTTTCGAGGCGCCGACCGTGGCCGGTCTGGCGGCGCGGCTGGAGCGGGCCGGTGGTGTGCCGGCGCGGTCGGCGGTGGTGGCCGGGCCGCGTCCGCGCGAGCTGCCGCTCTCCTACGCGCAGCGGCGGTTGTGGTTCGTGGACCGGCTCGAGGGCGCGAGCGCGTTGTACAACGTTCCGCTGGTGTTGCGGCTGTCGGGACGGCTGGACGTCTCGGCGTTGCGGGCGGCGTTGGGCGATGTGGTGGCCCGGCACGAGAGTCTGCGGACGCGTTTCCCGGAGGTGGAGGGGGAGCCGTACCAGGAGATCGTGTCTGTTGCCGAGGCGGGTGTGGAGCTGCCGGTGGTCGCGGTCGCCGCCGACGAGCTGGAGGCGCGGATCGACCGGGCGTGCTCGCACGTCTTCGACCTCGCGGGCGAGCTGCCCCTGCGCGCCACGCTGTTCACCTCTGCCACCGGCCCGTCGCCGACCGATGACGGGGCGGTGGTGACGGGTGAGTCCGTGCTGGTGCTGGTCGTGCACCACATCGCGGGCGACGGCTGGTCGATGGGGCTGCTGTGGCGGGATCTGTCGGAGGCGTACGCGGCGCGGTGTGCCGGGCGTGCGCCGGGCTGGGAGCCGCTGCCGGTGAGTTACGCGGACTACGCACTGTGGCAGCAGGGGATGCTCGGCGATCCGGCGGATCCGGACAGTGTGCTGGCCGGTCAGGTGGCTTATTGGAAGACCGAACTGCAAGGCGTGCCGGAGGAGTTGGAGCTTCCGGTGGACCGGCGGCGGCCCGCGGTGGCCAGTCACCGGGGCGGCTGGGCGGCGCTCGACGTTCCACCGGAACTCCATGCCGACCTGGCGGAGCTGGCCCGTGCCGAGGGCGTGACGATGTTCATGGTGTGGCAGGCCGCCCTGGCGGTGCTGCTGTCCAAGCTGGGCGCGGGTAAGGACATCCCGATCGGCACCGCGATCGCCGGACGGACCGACCAGGCCGTGGAGGACCTGGTCGGGTTGTTCATGAACATGCTGGTGGTGCGCACCGACCTGTCCGGTGACCCGAGCTTCGCCGAGGTGCTGGGGCGGGTGCGGCAGAGGGCGCTGGGCGCGCTGGAGCACCAGGAGGTGCCATTCGAGCGGCTGGTGGAGGAGTTGGCCCCGGCCCGCTCGCTGTCCAGGCACCCGCTGTTCCAGGTCACCATGACGGTGCAGAACGTTCCCCAGGCGACGATCGACCTGCCGGGCCTGGACGTCGAAGCCCACCCGGGCGAGGCCACCATGGCCAAGCTCGACCTCGACTTCCAAGTCGTCGAGCGGTTCGACGGACAGGGGCGGCCCGACGGCCTGCTCGGCGGGCTCACGTACGCCACCGACCTGTTCGACCAGGCCACGGCTGAGACGCTGGTCACCCGGCTGATCCGCCTCCTGAAGACCGTCACCGCCGGCCCTGCCCGTCCCATCAGCCGCCTGGACCTGCTGGACCCCGCCGAGCGGCGGCGACTGCTGACGGAATGGAACGGCGACCGCCGCCCGGCCGCCGTCACGGTGCCGGCGTTGTTCACCGCGCACGCCACCCGTGCCCCTGAGGCGATCGCCTTGGCGTCTGGCGAGGAACGGGTCTCGTACGGCGAACTGGAGGCCCGGTCCAATCGTCTCGCCCGGCATCTGACCGACCGTGGGGTGGCCCCCGAGTCCCTTGTCGGGGTGGTCATGGACCGGTCGATCGACCTCGTGACCGCTCTGCTGGCGGTGATGAAGGCCGGCGGCGTGTATGTGCCCGTCGATCCCGGCCAGCCGGCCCAGCGCATCGGGCAGGTGCTGCTCCAGGCCGGCGTCGATGTGTGCCTGGTCGACCAGGTGTACGCGCCGACCGTGCGGGAGCACGCCGGCACGGTGGTCGTGGCCGACGCGGACGAGGCGGAGGCCGCGTGGGCCGCTGCGCCGGACGCGGCCGTACCGGTGCGGGTCATGCCCGACCAGTTGGCGTACGTGATGTTCACCTCCGGATCGACGGGTGAGCCCAAGGGCATCGCGACCACCCACCGGGACGTGGTGGAACTTGCCGGTGACCGCTGCTGGCACTTCCCTGGGCAGGCCCGGGGCCTGTTCGCCGCGCCGCACACCTTCGACGGCTCCACCCTCGAACTGTGGGTACGGCTGTTGACCGGCGGACAGGTGGTCGTCGCCCCCAGGGGCCGGATCGACGCGGCGCTGCTCAGGTCGCTGGTCGGCGACCACGGGCTGACCCACGTCCAGCTGACCGCGGGTCTGTTCCGGGTGATCGCCGAGGAGGACCCCACCGCCTTCGCCGGGCTGCACGAGGTGTACACCGGCGCGGACGTGGTCCCCACCGCGGCGGTACGGCGGGTGCTGGAGGCCGTGCCCTCGATCACGGTCCGCAACACCTACGGTCCGACCGAGGTGACCGTCATCGGTACCCAGATCCCGATCCAGGATCCCAAGGCGATCGGGGATGTGGTGCCGGTCGGGTATCCGCTGGACAACACGCGGATGTACGTGCTCGACGAATTCCTCAACCCCGTGCCGGCGGGGGTGGCCGGTGAGCTGTACATCGCCGGCGCCGGGCTGGCCCGGGGGTATCTGAACCGTCCGGGGCTGACCGGTGAGCGGTTCGTGGCCTGCCTGTTCGAAGGCGGCGGTGGGCGCATGTACCGGACGGGTGACGTGGTGCGCTGGAACCGTGAGGGTCAGCTGGAGTTCGTGAGCCGGGCGGACGACCAGGTGAAGATCCGTGGCTTCCGCGTCGAGCCGGGTGAGGTCGAGGCGGTGCTGGCTCAGCACGAGCAGGTGGCTCAGGCGGTCGTCATCGCCCGCGAGGACACCCCCGGTGACAAGTACCTCGCCGCCTATGTCGTCCTCACCCACGGCGAGGCGGACGCGGAATTCGGCGCGGTGGCGCGGGACTTCACGGCGAGTCGGCTGCCGCAGTACATGGTGCCGTCGGTGGTGGTGCTGGAGCGGCTGCCGCTGACGGTGAACGGCAAGGTCGACCGTGCCGCGCTGCCCGCGCCGCACCACGCGTCCGGCGCCGGCACGGGGCCGGGCAGGCGACCGGCCACCGTGTACGAGGAGATTTTGTGCTCGGTGTTCGCCCAAGTACTCGACGTGCCCCGGGTCACTGTGGAGGACGACTTCTTCGCGCTGGGCGGGCATTCGCTGCTGGCCGTGCGGTTGGTCAGCCGGATCCGGGCGGTCATGGGTCTGGAGATCCCGGTCCCGGCGGTGTTCGAGGCGCCGACCGTGGCCGGTCTGGCGGCGCGGCTGGAGCGGGCCGGTGGTGTGCCGGCGCGGTCGGCGGTGGTGGCCGGGCCGCGTCCGCGCGAGCTGCCGCTCTCCTACGCGCAGCGGCGGTTGTGGTTCGTGGACCGGCTCGAGGGCGCGAGCGCGTTGTACAACATTCCGCTGGTGTTGCGGCTGTCGGGACGGCTGGACGTTTCGGCGCTGCGGGCGGCGTTGGGCGATGTGGTGGCCCGGCACGAGAGTCTGCGGACGCGTTTCCCGGAGGTGGAGGGGGAGCCGTACCAGGAGATCGTGTCTGTTGCCGAGGCGGGTGTGGAGCTGCCGGTGGTCGCGGTCGCCGCCGACGAGCTGGAGGCGCGGATCGACCGGGCGTGCTCGCACGTCTTCGACCTCGCGGGCGAGCCGCCCCTGCGCGCCACGCTGTTCACCTCCGGCACTGACCAGCCGTCACCCGATGCCGGGTCGGTGGTCACAGGCGACTGGGTACTGGTGCTGGTCGTCCACCACATCGCGGGCGACGGCTGGTCCATGGGGTCGCTGCTGCGGGACCTGTCGGCCGCCTACACCGCCCGCCGCGCCGGGCGTGCGCCGGGCTGGGAGCCGCTGCCGGTGAGTTACGCGGACTACGCGCTGTGGCAGCAGGGGATGCTCGGCGATCCGGCGGATCCGGACAGTGTGCTGGCCGGTCAGGTGGCTTATTGGAGGGCCGAACTGCGCGGTGCCCCGGAGGAGTTGGAGCTTCCGGTGGACCGGCGGCGGCCCGCGGTGGCCAGTCACCGCGGTGGCTGGGTGCCGCTGACCCTGCGGGCCGACCTGCACGCCCAGCTGGCGGAACTGGCGGCCCGGCAGGGTGTGACGATGTTCATGGTGTGGCAGGCCGCCCTGGCGGTGCTGCTGTCCAAGCTGGGCGCGGGGGAGGACATCCCGATCGGCAGCCCGGTCGCCGGGCGGAACGATCAGGCGGTGGAGGACCTGGTCGGGTTCTTCGTGAACACGCTGGTGGTGCGCACCGATCTGTCCGGTGACCCGAGCTTCGCCGAGGTGCTGGGGCGGGTGCGGCAGAGGGCGCTGGGCGCGCTGGAGCACCAGGAGGTGCCGTTCGAGCGGCTGGTGGAGGAGCTGGCCCCGGCCCGCTCGCTGTCCAGGCACCCGCTGTTCCAGGTCATGCTGGCGGTGCAGAACGTCCCCCAGGCGACGATCGACCTGCCGGGCCTGGACGTCGAGGCCCGGCCCTCCGAGGTCTCCATGGCCAAGTTCGATCTCGACTTCCACGTCGAAGAGCGCTTCGACGACCAGGGCCGGCCGGTCGGTCTGAACGGCGGGATCACCTACGCCTCCGATCTCTTCGACCGGGCCACGGCCGAGACGCTCGCCACCCGGCTGGTCCACATCCTCCGCACGGCCGCGGCCGACCCCCACCGGTCCCTTCACGGAATCGACCCGCTCGACGCCGACGAGCGGCGGCGAATCCTGACCGAGTGGAACGACACGACACGTCCGGAACCCGCGGCCACCGTGCCCGAGCTGTTCGGCGCGCAGGCCGCCCGGACCCCCGACGCCGTCGCGCTGGTCCGCGGCGACGAGCGGATGACGTACGCGCAGCTCGATGCGGAATCCAACCGCCTCGCCCGGCACCTGATCGGCCACGGGGTACGCCCCGAGTCCGTGGTCGCGGTGGTGATGGACCGCTCGCCCCAGAGGGTCGCCGTGCTGCTGGCGGTGCTGAAGGCCGGGGGCGCCTATCTGCCGATCGACCCGTCGTACCCCATCGGTCGCATCGGTCTCATGGTGGCCGACGCGGCGCCGGTCGCCCTGGTCACCACCGCGTCCTTCGCCGGCCGACTCGACCAGTCCGACTCGGGCCCCCTCGACCCGGTGTCAGGCCCGGACCGGATCACGCTGGACGATCCGGCGGTGCGGGCGGCGGTGGCCGGCGAGGACGACGGCCCGCTCACCCGGCTGGACCGTGCCGCACCGCCGCGTCCCGACCAGGCCACCTATGTCATCTACACCTCGGGTTCCACCGGCACCCCCAAGGGAGTCACGGTCACCCACCGGGGGATCGACCGCCTCGTGCGTCCGGCCGGGTACGCCGATGTACGTCCCGGTGACGTGGTGGCGCACCTCGCCTCGGTGTCGTTCGACTGCACCACCTTCGAGATGTGGATCGCCCTGGTCAACGGGGCGACACTCGCGGTCGGACCGGCCGGGACGCTGTCCGTGGCCGACCTCCGGCATTTCCTGACCAGCCATCAGGTCACCGTCGCCGTGCTGCCCACGGGCCTGCTGCACCAGGTGGTGGACATCGACGTCGCGGCACTGAAAGGCGTTCGGAGCCTTCTCACGGGCGGGGACGTACTGTCGGCACCCCACTGCCGGACCGTTCTCGATTCCCTGCCGGGCACCCGGCTCATCAACGGGTACGGCCCCACGGAGAGCACCACCTACACCCACACCCACCCGGTCACCGAGGTCGATGTCAGCGGCGCGGACGACGTCCCCATCGGACGCCCGTTGGCCGACACCCGGGCGTACGTCCTGGACGAGCGGTTGGCTCCGGTGCCGGTGGGGGTGGCGGGGGAGCTGTATGTGGCGGGTGCGGGGCTGGCCCGGGGGTATGTGAATCGTCCGGGACTGACCGCGGACCGGTTTGTGGCGTGTCCGTTCGAGGGGGCGGGTGCGCGGATGTACCGGACCGGGGATGTGGTGCGCTGGAACCGGGCTGGGGTGTTGGAGTTCGTGGGGCGTGCTGACGATCAGGTGAAGATCCGGGGTTTCCGGGTGGAGCCGGGTGAGGTCGAGGCGGTGTTGGCCGGCCACGAAGACGTCGCGCAGGCTGTCGTCGTCGCCCACGGGGAGGGCGCTGCCGACAAGCGCCTGGCTGCCTACGTGGCCCCTGCTTCTGGTGTGGCGGATGAGAGCTTGGCGGGCGCGTTGCAGGGCCATGTGGCCGACAGGTTGCCGGAGCACATGGTGCCGTCGACGGTGATGGTGCTGGAGCGGCTGCCGCTGACGGCGAACGGCAAGGTGGACCGGGCTGCCCTGCCGGAGCCGGACTTCGCGGCTGTGGCGGGCACGGGGCGTGGCCCCTCCGATCTGCGTGAGGAGTTGTTGTGTGGGGTCTTCGCGCAGGTGCTGGGTGTGGAGCGGGTGGGGGTGGACGATGACTTCTTCGCCCTGGGCGGGCACTCGCTGCTGGCGATGCGGCTGGTGAGCCGGATCCGCGCGGTGCTGGGTGTGGAGCTGCCGGTCCGGGCGGTGTTCGAGACACCGACGGCGGGGGAGTTGGCCCGACGGCTGGGTAAGCCGAGTGGTGCGGCCGTGCGGGCGACGGTGGTGGCGGGTGCACGTCCCGAAATGGTGCCGTTGTCGTTCGCGCAGCGCCGGTTGTGGTTCCTGGACCGCTTGCAGGGCCCGAACTCCACCTACAATATTTCCCTTTCGTCGCGGTTGTCGGGGCGGTTGGACGTGGCGGCGTTGCGGGCGGCGTTGGGGGATGTGGTCGCGCGGCACGAGAGTCTGCGGACGTGCTTCTCCCAGGTGGACGGGGAGCCGTACCAGCGGATCACGCCCGCGGACGAGGTTGTGGTGGATCTGCCCCTCACCACCGTCACCGCCGATAAGCTGCCGATGCGGATCGAGGGGCTCGTCCATCACGCCTTCGACCTCGCCGCCGAACTGCCTATACGAGCCGAACTGTTCGCCACGGTGTCGCAGTCGCCTGCGCAGGGCGAGACCGCCGATGGCGACGAGTGGATTCTCTGCCTCGTCATGCATCACATCGCGGTTGACGGGTGGTCGATGGGACCGTTGTGGCGGGATCTGTCGGTGGCGTATGCGGCGCGGTGTGCGGGATGTGCGCCGGAGTGGGAACCGTTGCCGGTGCAGTACGCGGACTACACGCTCTGGCAGCGAGAACTGCTGGGTGATGCCGGGGATCCGGACAGCGTCATGGCCGGACAGGTGGCGTACTGGAAGGCCGAACTACAAGGTGCGCCTGAGGAGTTGGTCCTACCGGTGGACCGCCACCGGCCTCGGGTGCCCAGTCACCGGGGTGGGACGGTTCCCCTGGATGTGTCTGCTGAGTTGCATGAGCGGTTGGCGGGGCTGGCGCGTGAGCAGGGCGTGACGATGTTCATGGTGTGGCATGCCGCGATGGCGGTGTTGTTGTCGCGGTTGGGGGCGGGACAGGACATTCCGATCGGTAGTCCGGTGGCGGGCCGGACGGACGATGCGCTGGAGGATCTGGTCGGGTTCTTTGTGAATACGTTGGTGGTGCGGACGGACGTGTCGGGGGATCCGTCGTTTGCTGAGGTGCTGGGGCGGGTGCGGCGGGCTGCGCTGGGGGCGTTCGAGCATCAGGAGGTGCCGTTCGAGCGGCTGGTGGAGGAGTTGGCTCCGTTCCGTTCGATGGCTCGGCATCCACTCTTTCAGGTGATGCTGGAAGTGCAGAACGTGCCTGAGGCGACGGTGGATCTGCCGGGCGTGGAGGCTGAGCCCGGTCCGGGCGATCTGCCGGTGGCCAAGTTCGATCTGCAGGTCGATGTAGTCGAGCGGTTCGATGGGCAGGGGCGGCCGGCTGGGCTGGTCGGTGAGATCGTGTATGCGTCGGATCTTTTCGACGAGGTGACGGTGCGAGCTTTGGGCGCCCGGTTGGTGCGGCTGCTGGAGGTGGTCGTAGCCGATCCGGATCGGCCTGTGCGCGGTATCGATCTGCTGGATGCTGCCGAGCGGTGGCGAATTGTCGCGGAGTGGAACGACACGGACCGTGCGGTGCCGGTGGCCACGGTGCCGGAGCTGTTCGGCGCGCGGGCCAGGCGCACTCCGGGCGCCGTTGCTGTGGTCTGGGACGGTCAGCAGGTGTCCTACGGGGAATTGGAGGTGGCGTCCAACCGGTTGGCCCGGTATCTGATCGGCCTGGGTGTGGGTCCCGAGTCGTTGGTCGCGGTGGTGATGGACCGGTCGGTGGAGTTGGTTGTGGCGCTGCTGGCGGTGTTGAAGGCCGGTGGTGCGTATGTGCCGGTCGACCCGGAGTATCCGGCTGCCCGTATCGCGGGCACGCTGGCCGATGCCGCCCCGGTGGCCGTGCTGACCGCGGCGGCGATGCGTGACAGACTGGGCGAGGACGGGGCGAGCGGCTGGGAGTGCGCGCCGGAGCCGATCGTGGTGGACGAGCCGTCGGTGCGGGAGGCGGTGTCCGGCCAGGACGCCGGCCCCCTCGCACCGGATGAGCTGGCCGGCCCTCTCACGCCGGATCACCCGGCCTACGCCATCTACACCTCCGGATCCACCGGCACCCCCAAGGGCGTCGTCATCACCCACCGGGATGTGGTCGACTTCGCCGCCGACCAGGGCTGGAAAACGCCCGAACCCCAGCGGGTCCTGATGCGGTCTCCGCACACCTTCGACGCGTCCGTCTACGAGCTGTGGGTGACGCTACTGGGCGGTGAGCAGGTGGTTCTCGCCCCGACGGGCCGCTTCGACGCCGCACTGCTACGGTCACTGATCACCGAGCACAGCCTGACCCATGTCCACCTGACTGCCGGACTGTTCCGCGTGATCGCCGAGGAAGACCCCACCGCCTTCGACGGCGTCACCGAGGTGAGCACAGGCGGCGACGTGCTGCCAGCGGACGCTGTCCGTCGGGTGCTGCGCGCTGTGCCCGGGACAACAGTTCGCAACACCTACGGCCCGACCGAGGCGACCCTGATCGCCACACAGATTCCGCTCACTGACGTTGAGCAAATAGCGGATACCCTCCCGATCGGGCGCCCGTTGGACAATACGCGTCTGTATGTGCTGGACGAGCGGTTGGCTCCGGTGCCGGTGGGGGTGGCGGGGGAGCTGTATGTGGCGGGTGCGGGGCTGGCCCGGGGGTATGTGAATCGTCCGGGACTGACCGCGGACCGGTTTGTGGCGTGTCCGTTCGAGGGGGCGGGTGCGCGGATGTACCGGACCGGGGATGTGGTGCGCTGGAACCGGGCTGGGGTGTTGGAGTTCGTGGGGCGTGCTGACGATCAGGTGAAGATCCGGGGTTTCCGGGTGGAGCCGGGTGAGATCGAGGCGGTGTTGGCCGGCCACGAAGACGTCGCGCAGGCTGTCGTCGTCGCCCACGGGGAGGGCGCTGCCGACAAGCGCCTGGTCGCCTACGTCGTACCGGAAGCGACCGAGGGAACGGACGGGACCCGTGAGGCAGCAGATGCCCTCGGTAACGGCGACGAGACTGATGGCGCTGGAACCCGTCTGGCCGAGGAGCTCAGGATGCTGGTGGCGGCTCGGTTGCCGGAGTACATGGTGCCGTCGGCAGTCGTACTGCTGGAGCGGCTGCCATTGACAGTGAACGGCAAGGTGGATCGCGCCGCCCTGCCGGCACCGGACTACGCCTCCGACACGGATGGGGGCCGTGGCCCGGCGACCGTGCGCGAGGACGTCCTGAGCGCGGTGTTCGCGCAGGTGCTGGGTGTGGAGCGGGTGGGGGTGGACGATGACTTCTTCGCCCTGGGCGGGCACTCGCTGCTGGCGATGCGGCTGGTGAGCCGGATCCGCGCGGTGCTGGGTGTGGAGCTGCCGGTCCGGGCGGTGTTCGAGACGCCGACCGTCGCCGGCCTGGCGGCGCGGCTGGAGCAGGCGGGGCCGCACGGGAGCCGGGGCATACTGCTTCCCTTGCGCTCGGGCGATGACCACCCGCCCTTCTTCTGTGTGCACGCGGGGCTGGGCCTGGGATGGGAGTACGGCTGGCTGGCCAACCACGTGCCCCCCCGCTACCCGCTCTACGCCATACGACCGCGCGGCCTCGTCGGCGACGAGACCCCGGTACCCGGTTCGCTGGTGGAGATGGCCGCCGACTATGTAACCGAGATGCGCGCCGTCCAGGCCACGGGTCCGTACTACCTGCTCGGCTGGTCCTTCGGCGGCAATGTCGTCCACGAGATGGCCGTTCAACTCCAGGAGGCGGGAGAGGAGGTGGCTGCCCTGGTCATTTTGGACTCCCACCCCGCGGCACGGCTGCCCTCTCAAGAAGAGGACGAGCAACATGCCAAGGACTACGAGCGGATGGTCCAGATACTCACGGGAGAAGAGCACGAGGCCTATCTGGAGATCATACGGAACAACGAGAACATCGCCCGCGGCCACAAGGAGCGCGAATTCGAAGGCGACGCGTTGTTGGTCACTACGGGGACCGAGAAGAAGGCGGAATGGTGGCAGCCCTACGTGACCGGCACCGTCCGCGAGCACAAGCTCGACTCAAGCCACTACGACTTGCTGTCGGACAGGGAGTCCGTACGGAAGATATGGGAAGCAATCGCGAAGGAGTTCGGTTTGGCCGGAACCGACTGACTCGCCCGAATGGGAACCGGACTGTCACCGCCCAGAACTGCGCCGATGGTCGTCATCCGACCCTGAGCCCGAAAACGGTGCGCTGACGCCGGCCTCCATCCGGCGGGCGGTGGTTTCGGTGCTTTTGTCACCGGTGCCGTCGCCCTGGTGGGAACGCCTCACGTCCGGTCCGGCCGTAACTGTGGTGATCGCGGATGTTTCTCCACCACGAGAACGACAGGTTGGGGCCGTATCCATTAGTTCTGTACGCCTACGAGGAATGTTGCCATGCGTGTTCAGGGCCCTGCCCCGATAGAGTATTATTCCGGACCACTCCCAAAGCTCGTTCTTCGTGCCGTACTCCGGTCGATCGTCGGCCGCTCAGCAAAGTGGAATAGCGCTCACATTCCATCCTATCGCTATGAATCAGCGCTGAGTGGCGTCCCCAGTGCGGCCAGGGGGCGATGATGACAGCAGCACTGCGCCGATATCGGTCGTCGGAACACGACAGCGTCCGCTGGGACGATTTTCCATTGCGGGACGGTGATATCGTCGTCAGCACCCCGCCGAAGTCGGGTACGACGTGGGTGCAGATGATGTGTGCGTTGCTCATCTTCCAAACGCCTGACCTCCCGCAGCCGCTGGAAGTCCTGTCACCATGGCTGGACCAACTGCGCACACCGCAGGAGGAGGTCTACGCGTGCTTCGCTGAACAGAAGCACCGCCGTGTCATCAAGACGCACACCCCACTCGACGGTCTACCGCTCGATCCGCGTGTCAGCTATATCGTGGTCGCCAGGCATCCTCTCGACCGAGCGCTGTCCCTCTACCACCAATCCGCCAACATTGACGTCAAGCGGATGCGCGCCTTCCAAGACGGCTCAGATTCACGGTCCCGGCCTAATCCCGCACCGCTCCCGTCGGTGCGTGAGTGGCTGCGGTATTGGTGCCTGCCTCAGCCGACAGACGACCAGGGAATAGCAGTTCCCACCAGCCTGCACCTGACGGTCCATCACCTCCATGACGCGTGGAACCGGCGGACGCAGCCGAATGTTCGGCTCCTGCATTACGTCGACTTGTGCGCCGACCTCGTCGGCCAGATGGCGGCGCTGGCCGAGTGGCTGGGCATTAGGGTGAACGAGTCGGTCTGGCCCGATCTGGTGAAGGCCGCGACGTTCGACGAGATGAAGAGTCAAGCGGAGCGGCTGGCGCCTGACACCGAAATACTCAAGGACCCGGTGAAGTTTTTCCGCAGCGGGCGGTCGGGTGGCAGTCGGGATTTTCTGACCGAGGATGATCTCGACGCATACCGGAAGCGGGTCGGCGAGCTCGCTCCGAAGCCGTTCCTGGATTGGCTGCACCGCGACTCGCTCGTCATCAGTGATGGGGTCGACGACGACAGGTGAGGCGGCTTCTCGTCGGCAAGTACATGAGCCGTGTCTCCCGCGTATGACGTAAGCCGAGGAGCAGTGAGCATCCACCGGACAGGGTGAGGCGGCCACACCCACCCGGGGGTGTGGCCGCCTCATGTGCGACGTCGGCGAGGAGACGTCAGGCCGTCGTCAGCCGGATGTCGGCGTTCCCCTTCATCGCGATCAGATATGGGTCGATCTGCTGCGCGTACTCGGCCAGTTTCAGTGCCGTTTCGTCGTCCACCTTCGGCACGGACACGCACAACTCCAGGTAGAAGCCCATGTTGCGATCCGGGAGTTTGCCGACGGCCACCTTCGCGGTCACTTTCGAGTCCGTCACGTCGAGACCGGCCTGCTTCGCGATCGCGCCCAGAGCGCCATGGAACGACGTGCAGTAGCCCGCGGCGAGAAGCTGCTCGGGATTGGTGCCCGGCTCGTTGGTCGCCTCCGGCGCCACCGACCGCATCTGCTCCACCTTGTACAGCACACCGGGAGGAGGCGTGACAGTCAGATCGAGTACGCCGTCGTCGCTGACCACACGGCCGTCGCGGCCGTCGTCGGCTGTGGCGACGCCGATGTACTTGACGTCCAGGTCTGTCATGTCAGTCCTCCTTGGTAGAGCGCCCATACAGAGGTCGCTGCCGTTCACCTTCGGCCGCGGCGGAGTCCGGCGGCATCGGGGATCGCCGCCGTTACGACGTGGCCGAAGCCCCTGGTCGCGTATGTGCCTTACCTGTGGTCACCACCGACCGTGCGCCCCTGTTCTCGAGTACCTCCCACCGCTGCGGTGGCGATGGACCCTGCCGGCCACCCGGCGCCGGTGTGCTGCGCCGGGCTGTGCCACCTGCCGTGAGCGGCGAGCTTCGACGACGAGACCACGCGCACCGTAACGGCGGCACTTGCCGACGTGTGTCGGGGCGCAGAGCGGGACGATGGGTGATCAGGTGTCCAGGCGCATCGGCCTCGTCCATGAATCCAACCCGAGTTCGCCGATGTTCCCGACGGCTGGCACATCGTCCACGACAAGGACACTCGTGAAGCGTGTCTGGACGGTCCCGGCCGTCGAGATGGACATCGCCGGTTTTCATACGAGAGCGAAAGCCTCGGTCGTTACGCGCAGAGGGGAAAGCTGCCATGGGACGGAGCGTGTGGGGTGGCGCATTGTCCGCATTGCTGGGTCCCCGACTCGCGCCTCACCGCCGGGGGATCGTCGTCTCTGTTCTGCTCCAAGCCGTCCAGACCGTGGCCCTGCTGTATCTGCCGACCCTGAACGCCCAAGTCATCGACGAGGGGTTGGTGAAAGGCGATACCGGCCAGGTTCTGCATGCGGGCGGACTGATGTTGCTGATGGCGTTTGTCCAGGGCGCGGCCGGGCTGGGGGTGGCTTTCTACGGTGCCCGTACGACGATGACTGTGTCCCGGGAGCTTCGTGCCGAACTCTTCGGCCGGGTGCGGCGGCTGTCGCCGACAGACGTGGAACGGTTCGGTGTGCCCTCACTGATGGCGCGCATTACCAATGATGTCGCTCAGATCGAGGCCCTGCTGCTGCTCACCCTCACCCTGGTGGTGTCGGTACCGGTCGCATGCGTCGGTGGCATCGTCCTGGCGTTGCGCCAGAACGTCGCGCTGACGTCCCTGCTGCTTGTGGCCATACCCCTCCTGGCGTTGACCATCGGGCTCTTCAACCATCGCCTGCGGCCGACCTTCCACCGCATGCAGTACACCATCGACACCATGAACCGAGTGCTGCGCGAGCAGATCATCGGTGTTCGTGTCGTTCGCGCTTTCGTACGGGAAGAAGACGAGCGCCGCCGCTTCGCTCACGTCAATGCCGAGTTGCAGGAGGCATCTCTCCGCGTGGGCCGCACCATGGCCGTGCTCGTCGCGTTGATGACGCTGCTGATGAACGTGAGCGGGGTCGCCGTCGTGTGGTTCGGCGGCCACCTGATTGACACGAACGACATGCGACTGGGCGCCCTCGCCGCTTTTCTGGCATATCTGGCGGAAGTCCTCGGGGCGCTGATCATGCTGGGCGGTATGGTCATGGCGGTGCCCAGGGCCCAGGTATCCGCCGTCCGCGTCGGCGAGGTCCTGCGAGCCGAGCCGAGTCTTCGCCCGCCCTGGCGCCCGGTCCGCCCTTCCGCCGTCCACGGCACCCTCGAACTGCGCGGGCTTGGATTCCAGTACCCCGGAGCCGAGAGCCCGGTGTTGCAGGGCATCGACCTTCAGGTGCGTCCGGGACAGACCGTCGCTTTCATCGGCAGCACCGGCAGCGGCAAGAGCACCCTGCT
Organism: Streptomyces yongxingensis; assembly: GCF_055597465.1. NCBI lineage: Bacteria > Bacillati > Actinomycetota > Actinomycetes > Kitasatosporales > Streptomycetaceae > Streptomyces > Streptomyces yongxingensis. The sequence continues at coordinate 92,529 of NZ_CM145717.1, read as the reverse complement.
GAACTTGATCCCGCGTCTGGTGGAGGCCACAGAGGGAACGGTTCGGATCGACGGAGTTGATGTCCGTGAGCTGGACCCCGCTGTGCTCTCGGCCGCGGTCGGTCTGGTGCCGCAGAAGCCGCACCTTTTCACGGGCACCGTTGCCACGAACCTCCGATACGGTGCGCCGGACGCCACCGACGAGCAGTTGTGGCAGGCTCTGGAGGTCGCGCAGGCCCGGGAATTCGTGGAACGAACGGCTGGAGGACTCGACCATCCTGTCGCTCAGGCCAGTGCCAATCTCTCCGGCGGCCAGCGCCAGCGGCTGGCGATCGCACGGATGCTGCTGCGCCGTCCCGCCCTCTATCTGTTCGATGACTCCTTCTCCGCCCTCGACGGTGCCACCGAACTCGCCCTCAGACAGGCACTGGCCCGGGAGGCAGCGCACCGCACGGTCCTCCTCGTAGCGCAACGCGTCAGCACCGTACGAGATGCCGACCAGGTCGTCGTCCTCGATCGGGGACGGATCGTCGGCAGCGGTACGCACAGCGAACTTGCCGAATCGAACGAGATCTACCAGCAGATCCTGCAGTCCCAGACGACGATTCCGGAGAGAGCGTGAGCGGCGAGCGAATGGCTGGTGGAACCGACGCGAAGAGGCCCCGCACCTCGGCGCAGGGGCTCCGGCGCGACACGGGATCCGAGCAGGCGCCGGCCCAACTCACGGTCGTGGAGGTATTCGGCCGACTTCTGGGGCCACGCCGCAATCACCTGATGGGCGTCCTTCTGCTCGGCGTCTGCGGGGTCGCTCTGTCCGTCGCCGGACCGGTCTTCCTGGGCAAGGCCACCGACCAGGTGTTTGCCGGGGTCCTCAGCCGACGGTTCCCACCAGGCACCACACATCGCGAGATGCTCGACGAATTGCGCGCAAACGGCGACACCACGATGCTCGCCATCGTCAACCGAGTGGATGTGGTACCCGGCCAGGGGATCGACTTCTCCCGCGTCACGCACTACCTGGTGATCGCACTGGTGCTTTACGCCGTCGCCGCGGTCCTCCTGTTGCTCCAGGGACGGCTGATCACCACGATGGCGCAGCGCGTGGTAACCGAACTGCGTGAGCAGGTGGAGGACAAGCTTGCCCACCTGCCTCTGCGCTACTTCGACGGTCGGCCGCGCGGCGAGGTGATAAGCCGCGTCACCAACGACATCGGCGCCATCGCCATCGGACTGGAGCTGGCACAGCCCGTCACCGCGGCCATGACGGTGGCCGGCTCGCTGTTGATGATGTTCTACATCTCCCCGTTGCTGACGCTGGTGCTCGTCGTGACCGTACCGGTCCTGTTGCTGTTGTCCGGTCGTCTCGCCCGGCGCTCCCAGGTACAGGCCGCGGAGCGGATGACTCGTACCGGCCTGCTCTTCGCCCATGTGGAGGAGCAGTACACCGGACACCGGACGACCTGGCTTTTTGGCCGTCAGGACGAGGACGACGCCTCCTTCGTGGAGCACAACGACGCGCTGTACGAGTCCAGCGTGGGCGCCGTGCTGATCAGCGGCATGATCCGGCCCCTGAGCATGTTCGTCACCAGTCTGAACTATGTGCTCATCGCGGTGATCGGAGTCCTGCTCGTCACGTCCGGAGGCATCTCTCTGGGCGGCGTTCAGGCATTCCTGCAGTACTCGGCGCAGTTCAACAGGCCGATCGGCCAGATCGGCGAGATCATCCAACGGACGCAGGCCGGTGTCGCGTCCTCGCGCAGAGTGTTCGACCTGCTCGACGAACCGGAGCAGCCCGCCGACCCAGCCCGCCCGACCCGCCTGGAAACCGTCCGCGGTCACGTGGAATTCCGACACGTCTCCTTCCGATACCGGCCCGACACTCCGGTTTTGGAGAACCTGTCCCTCACCGTCCACCCCGGGCAGACCGTGGCGGTCGTCGGACCGACCGGTGCGGGCAAGACCACGCTCGTCAACCTCCTTCTGCGCTTCTACGAACCGGACAGCGGCCGGATCACCCTAGACGGCGCCGACATCGCCGGCATGAACCGCGCGGAGCTGCGCGCCCGAATCGGCATGGTCCTGCAGGACGTGTGGCTCTTCGGCGGCACCATCGCGGACAACATCGCCTACGGGAACCCTGACGCCGCCTTCGACGAGATCGTGGAGGCGGCCCGCGCCGCTCACGTCGACACCTTCGTGCGAGCCCTGCCGGAGGGCTACCACACGGTCCTGGGCGACGACGACGTCATCAGCGCGGGAGAGAAGCAGCTGATCACCGTGGCACGGGCGTTCCTCGCCCGCCCAGCGATCCTGGTCCTGGACGAGGCGACCAGCGCGGTCGACACGCGCACCGAGGCGCACATTCAGAAGGCGATGTATACCCTGCGTGCCGGCCGGACCAGTTTCGTGATCGCTCACCGGCTCTCCACGATCCGGGATGCCGACCTCATCCTCGTCATGGAGTCCGGGCGGGTCGTGGAACAGGGCGACCACGAGACGCTGATGCGCACCGACGGACCCTACGCCCGTATGTACGCAGCCCAGTTCGGCACACCGGAGTCCGGAGCCGAGGAGCCGTATGGAGATGCCGCTGCTACCGCAAAGGGGTGACAGACGATGGACGGCACAGACGTCTGCGGCTAGTCGGCATGGAGGCCGGCATCGTCCGTCCCGGAGATCCTCATTGCCGCACGGCCTCATCGATCAGTAGGAGGATCCCCATCATGACGTCAAGCCGGGGCGGTGACCGGCACTCCTGGCGATGTTGAGAGTGCGCACGCGGTGGTTCTGCCCATCCTCCTCAGCCATGAACGCGGCAACAACATGACAGCCGCACCCGGCACCCCTGGGTGTCCCGATCTTACGAATGACCGCGACCAACCCAGGACGAAAGGTAGGGAACCTCATGGAAGACGCAGTTCCTCGCGAGGTCGGCGACGAACGGGATCGACTCTCGGCGGCACCGGCGGTGGCGGAGGCCGCCATCACCCTGGCCCGGTCCTGCGCCGTCGATACCGAAGTGGTCCGGCTCGCTGCGCGGTGGAAGGTCGCCTCGGTGGTCATGGGAGGGCCCGCCCTGCCTGCCGACGCGACCTGGCGCGACCTGATCGTGCGCGCAGCCACCGATGAGGGACGCGAGGAGGCGCAGGAAGCCTGGGGCAGCACCGTTGAGCAGCCCCACGTGTCGGCCGAGCGACTGGGCGGCTACGTGGAGCACGTTCTGCGCATTCTCACCGAGTGCCCCGACGAGCCGCATACCTGCCATGGGCTGCTGTCCGACGCCGAAACCGAGAAGGTCATCGACTTTTGCTCAGGGCCCGAAAAGCCGCTCCCCGGACGACGCTTTCACGAGCTGTTCGAGGACCGGGTGCGTCGCCACCCCGATGCGGTGGCCGCCGTCCAGGGCGGCCGAACCTGGACCTACCGCGAGGTGAACGAGAACGCCAACGCCATCGCCTGGACCCTGCACCGGGAAGGGGTGCGCGCGGAGGACGTCGTGGCGGTGGTGATGGAACGCACCCTGGAATGGCTCGCGGCCGTCATCGCCGTCTTCAAGGCGGGCGGCTGCTATCTGCCGCTCGAACCGCACTTCCCCACCGAGCGAATGGCGAACACGCTCACCAGGGGAGAGTGCCGGTGGGTGCTCGCCGACCACGGCGTCGCGCCGCTGGAGGAGGCGCTGGCCGGCGGGGGCGCGCGGCGCCTGTACGTACGGGACCTTCTCGGAGCAGGCGGCCCGCGCCATGACCTGGACCTCGCCATCGCGGGGGACCAGCTCGCGTACATCTACTTCACCTCGGGCTCCACCGGCGAACCCAAGGGCGCGATGTGCGAGCACGACGGCTTCCTCAACCACCTCTACGCCAAGATCGAAGACCTCGGCGTCCAGGAGGGGGACGTCGTGGCGCAGACCGCGCCGCAGTGCTTCGACATCTCGCTGTGGCAGCTCGTCTCCGGGCTCCTCATGGGCGGCCGGACGCTCATCGTCGAGCAGGACGTGATCATGGACGTTCACACGTTCATCGACGCCCTGGCCGAAAACGGGGTCCATGTGGCGCAGTTGGTGCCCACCTATCTCGAACTCGTCCTCGCCACGCTGGCCGAGGAGCACCGGAAGCTGCCCGGCCTGCGCGTCATGGCCGTCACCGGCGAGGCGCTGAAGAAGGAGCTGGTGCGCCGCTGGTTCGACACCTTCCCCACCGTGCCGCTGGTCAACTGCTACGGCCTCACCGAGGTCAGCGACGACTCCAACCACGGCGTCATGTACGCCCTGCCCGCACACCGCTCCGTGCCGCTCGGCGACCCGGTGCGTAACTCGCGGGTCTACGTCATGGACGAGAGGCTCCGGCTTCTCCCGGTGGGTTGCCCGGGTGAAATCGTGATCGCCGGAGTATGCGTGGGCCGCGGATACGTGAACGACCCGGAGCGCACGGCGGCCGTCTTCGGCCGCGACCCCCACCGGCCGCTCGAGCGCCTCTACCGCTCGGGCGACTTCGGCCGCTGGCTGCCCTCCGGCGAGCTCGAATACCTCGGCCGCCGCGACTCGCAGGTCAAGATCAGCGGGTTCAGGATCGAGATCGGCGAGGTCGAGGACCGGCTCCTGCAAGTACCCGGTGTCCGGGACGGCGCCGTGGTCGTCGCCGGATCCGCCACCGAGCCACAGCTCGTCGGTTACTACACCGGCGCGGACGCGCCGGACGCGGGGCAGGTCGCCAGGACGCTCGCCCGGACCCTGCCCGAGTACATGGTCCCGCCGCGCCTTTACCACACCCCTGAGCTGCCCCTGTCCGGCAATGGGAAGATCGACAGGATCTCCCTGACCGATCTCGCCCAGCGGGAGCGCCACGGTACCGGGTACGCGCGGGCCACGGAGTTCGCCACGGAGACCGAGCGGAAGATCGCGGACCTGTGGGCACAGGTGCTGAAGGTCCCGCTGGAGCGGATCGGACGCGACTCCCGCTTCACCGAACTCGGCGGCACCTCGCTCTCCGTGATCCGTCTGTCGATCGCCCTGGACCGCCAGGTGACCGTCGCCGAACTGTGGGGCACCCCCACCGTCACGGACATCGCCGCCCTGGTCGACCGCAAGGCCGCCGAGGCGTCGGACACCGAGTCGCGGCCCGTACCACGCGTGCTCGCCGCACAGCCCGACGAGGGGCCCGCCGCCTGGGCGGCCGACCACCGCACCGCTGTCCGCGCGGCCGTCGCCGAGTCCGGCGCCGTGCTGCTGCGCGGCATCGGAGTGCGCACGGCCGCCGATGTCGCCGCGGTCGCGGAAGGACTCGGGATCACCGCGATGACCGAACGCGAAGGCTTCGCCCCGAGGACCGCCCACACCCCGGGGCTCTACTCGTCCAGCCATTGGCCGTCGGACGAGCCGATGTGTATGCACCATGAACTGAGCTACGCCGCCACGGTCCCCGGCATCCTGGTCTTCGGCTGTCTCACGGCCCCCGACCGGGGCGGCAGGACCAACGTCGCGGACTCCCAGCGGGTCCTCAAGGCGCTGCCGCCCGATCTCGTCGCCCCGTTCGAGCGCCACGGCTGGCTGCTGACCCGCATGTACCACGAGGTGGGCATGGCGTGGCCGGAAGCGTTCGGGACCGACGACCGCGCCGAAGTGGACGCGTACTGCGCCGCCGCGGGCATCGACCACGAGTGGCTGCCCGGGGACCGGCTGCGCACCCGTCAGCGGCGCGCCGCCGTCGTACGCCATCCCACGACGGGCGTTCCCGGATGGTTCAACCAGATCGCCTTCCTCAACGGGCTGACGATGGATCCGGCCGTCCGCGAGTACCTCACCGACGTCTACGGGCCGCACGGCCTGCCGTTCCACACGATGGTCGGCGACGGCACGGACATCGACGGCGACACCGTGGAGGCCGTCAACGCCGTGTACGACCGGTTCACGGTCGGCGAGCCGTGGCGACGCGGGGACGTCCTCGTCGTCGACAACCTCAGGATGGCCCACAGCCGGGAACCGTTCGAGGGACAGCGCGAGATCGTGGTGGTCATGGGCGACGCGGTGCGGAACCCCGGCCACGTCCGGCCGGGCACCGACGCGGGCACCGGCGGTGAGCAGGCGTGACCGGCACCCGCCCGCTGCCCCGGCCGCCCCGCCCCACGCCATGACGGCAGGACCAGGACCCGCGGCGCGCGTCGAGCCGCAGCCGGATCACGGTGGTGCGCCGCGCGCCGTCCCCGCGTCCTCCGCACAGGAGCGCGTGTGGTTCGCCAGCCGGATGGCGCCCGACGCGTCGGCGTACCGCATCGTGGATGAGCTGGTCGTGCACGCCGAGGTGACCGAGGCCGACCTGCGGCGTGCCTTCGCCCTGCTGGTGCGGCGCCACGAGACCCTGCGCACCGCCCTGCGGATCGTCGACGGCCGGCTCACGCAGTACGTACTCCCGCGGATCGACCTGCCGCTCCGCCACGTCGACCTGACCGGTGCGGACGACGCCCAGCAGGCGGACGCCCGGCGCTCTCGCAAGGCAGAGCTGGCGCGCCGGCCCTTCGACCTGGAGCGGGCCCCGCTGTGGCGCGCGGAGTTGCTCGCGCTCGGGGAGACGGAATGGGCGGTGGTTTTCGCCGCCCACCATCTCGTCTACGACGCCGCCTCACGGTTCAACCTCCACGCCGAGCTCACCGAGATCTGCGCGGCCGTGGAACAGGGGCGAGAGCCGAAGCTGCCGGAGCTTCGGCTGAGCTACACCGGCTACGCACGGCGCGAGCGTGACCGGCTGTCGCCCCACCGGCGAACCGAGCTGGCCGCGTACTGGCGTGCGCGGCTGGCCCGGCTCCCGCCCGTCCACCGCCTGCCGCTCGACCACCCGAGGCCCGCGGCCCGGACGTTCGTGGGGGCCGAGGTGCGGGCCGGCCTCTGCCCGGAGGTCACCGCGTCGCTGCCGGGCGCGGCACGGCGGCTCGGCACCGAGCCCGTCATGCTCTGCCTCGCCGCCTACGTGGCCCTGCTGCACCGCCACTCGGGACAGGAGGACATCGTCGTCGGTCTGCCGGTGACCGGCCGTCACCAGGCCGACGTGGCGCCGATGATCGGCACGTTCGTCAACATGCTGGTGGTCCGGGTCGATGTCGGCGGCGCCCCGACCTTCGCCGAACTGGTGAGCCGGGTACGGTCGGCGGCCCATGTCGAGGACCGGTACGACATCCCCTTCCAGACCCTCGTCGAACTGCTGCCCGTGCCACGGCTGCCCGGGGTGCCGCCCCTGTACCAACTGGCCTTCAACCATGTGCCCGCGGACGGCGGCCTGGGAGCTGCCTCCTCCGGTTCCGCCGGCTGTGAGGACGACCTGTTGCTGGAGATCACGGCCGACACGGTCCGGGTCGAGTACAACGTGGCACTCGTCGAGAAGAGCACCGCCGACGCGCTGCTCGCCGACTACCTCGCGCTGCTCGTCGCGGGAGTCTCCGACTTGGATATGCCCCTGCCGCGTCTCCCGGTCGTGGCCCGGCCGGGAGACGCCCCGGCGACGCGCCCCGCCCGGACGGCCGCGGGCGGCAGGCCACGCACCGCGACGGCGAAGCTGGTCGCCGACGCGTGGAGCGCCGTCCTCGGCACCGCGGTGACCGACGTCCACGACGACTTCTTCCACCTGGGCGGTCACTCGGTGCAGGCCCTGCGCATGCTGGCGCGCCTCGAGGCGGAGCACGACTCCGAGCTGAGCATCCAGGCGTTCTTCGCCGATCCGACGGTGGCCGGTCTTGCCACCGAACTCGAACGCAAGCGCCCGAGGAGGACGGCATGGCGGTGACGGGCCGAATCGACGGCGTACCGAGCGACATCTGGCACGAGGAGGTGCTCGCCCCGCAGTTCGCCTACGAAGTGGAGCACCTGCTCGGCCACTACCTCGCCATCGAGAAGGTCCTGCTGCTGGAGTACGTGCGGATGGGGCTGGTGGACGCCGCCGGGGCGGCCGGGATCGGGGCCCGGCTCGACTCGCTGACCCCGGGCGTCGTCCGAGCCGACCCGGAGGAGAACATGTCGGACATCTCCTTCGCCGTCGAGCGGCACGTCCTGTCCGGCCCGGTCCCGCCGTTCCCCGCGTGGCACGTGGACCGCAGCCGCAACGACCTCCAGGTCTGCGCTCAGTTGATGTCCGCTCGCGAGCACCTGACCGCTGTGGCCGCCGACCTGCTGTCGCTGGGCCGCGCGGCCATCTCGCTCGCCGCCCGGTACGCCGACGTGCCCATGCCGGGATACACCCATGCCCAGGCCGCGCAGATCATCAGCCCGGGCTTCCACCTCACGGCCCTCGCCGCCGAGACCACGGCCACCTTGCGCGGGATGCTGCACACCTACGACGAGGTCGACGCCTGCCCGCTCGGCTCGGGAACGATGGCCGGCCAGGAGCTCGCCTGGGACCGCGTTCGCATGGCCGAGCTGCTCGGCTTCTCCCGTGTCCAGCCGCATGCGCTGGTGGCTGTCGCCTCCCGCGGCTGGGCCATGGCGATCTCCGGCGACCTGGCCCGCTACGCGGTGACGCTGAGCCGCTTCGCCACCGACCTCATGGCCTGGGGCGGCAGCGGTTTCGGCTTCCTGGACCTTCCCGACGAGCTGTCGGGCATCTCGGCGGCCATGCCGCAGAAGCGCAACTTTCCCGTGCTGGAGCGCATCCGGGGGCGGTGCGCCCACGTTGCCGGGTGCGCGGCCGACATCGCCGCCGGGCAGCGCAACACCGCGTACACCAACACCGTGGAGGTGTCGAAGGAGGCGGGCGGGCACCTGCGCACCCAATTCGGCGCCATGCGCTCGGTGCTGCGGCTGACGCGGGCGGTCATCGCCGGAGCGGCCTTCTCGGCGGACCGGATGCGCGAGGCGTGTGCGGGGGAGTACCTGGGCGGATTCACCCTCGCGAACCAGTTGACGCTGGAGTGCGGCATCCCCTGGCGGACGGCTCAGGTGATCTCCGGGCGGTACATCAAGCGCGCCCTGGAGAAGGGGCTGCGGCCGGCCGAACCGGACGGCTCGCTGCTGGCCACGCTCTGCGCCGACGCGGGATACGAGGCCGCGCGGACCGACGCCCTCCTCGTCGCCGCCTTCGATGTGGACGAAGGGCTGCGGGCCAAGCGATCGGCCGGCTCGGCCCACCCCGACGAGGTGCGGGCGATGCTCGCCGCCCAGGACGGCGAATGCGCGAAGCTCACCGAGGAGTGGTCACTGCGCGAACGCAGATCAGCCGATGCCGCCCGCCAACGGGACGACCTGCTCACCACGGCCGAGCGGCGGTCATGAGGGAGCCGGCGCTGGTCGCCCGCCGGCCGGGCGTGGACCTGCGCGAGGGCGCGGGCACCGCCTGCGGAACCTTCGGCGAACTGCTTCAAGGGGTGCTGCCCGACGGAGTCGACTTCCTCGTCACATTCCCGATCACCCGCGGCACCCGGGCGTGGTTCCGGTACGACCGCGACGGCCCACTGCACGTCTTCCCCTCTCACAAGACCAAGTCGCTGAGCCTGGCGCGGGCCATGTTCCAAGCCCGAGGCGTCGGCGGCGGCGGCTCCCTGGTCCTCGACAGCGGCTTGGCCGTGGGGAAAGGGCTCGCCAGTTCCTCCGCCGACCTGGTCGCCACGGCCAGGGCCGTGGGGGCGGTGCTCGGCTTGGACACCTCGCCCGCGGCCGTCGAAGGCTGGCTGCGCCCGATCGAGCCCACTGACGGGGTGATGCACCCGGGCATCGTGGTGTTCGAGCACCGGACGGTCCGGTTGCGCGCGTCGCTGGGCACCCTGCCCCCGGCCACGGTGGTGGCCGTCGACGAGGGCGGTCACCTCGACACGGTGGCCTTCAACCGGCGGCCCCGGCACCGCACGCCTGCCCAGAAACGCGAGTACGAGCGCCTGATGCGGGACCTCGCCACCGCCGTCGACCACGGTGACCTCGCCCGGGTGGGTGCGATCGCCACCCGCAGCGCGGTCCTCAACCAGCGGCTCGTTCCCAAACGGAACCTCGACGCCATGATCCGGGTCGGCGACGAGATCGGCGCGCTGGGCGTGGTCTGCGCCCACAGCGGCACCATGCTCGGCCTCCTGCTCGACGCCGGCGACCCCGACCACCAGCACAGGCTGTCGGCCGCCGCCGCGGCATGTTCGCGCCTGCCCGGCGCCACCACCGTCTTTCGTTCGTTCACATCACCAGGGAGCGCGCATGCGTCATGACACCATCGTCGACGCGATAGGCAACACCCCGGCCGTACGGCTGCGGGTGGACGCCGCCGAGGGGGTCGAGGTCTACGCCAAGCTGGAACTGCTGAACCCCTACGCGATGAAGGACCGGGTCGCCCGGCAGCTGATCCTCGAGGCCCGCCGGTCCGGTGCGCTCGAAGAAGGCGCGCCCATCGTGGAGAGCTCGTCCGGCACGATGGCGCTGGGAATCGCCCTCGTCGGCACCTACCTGGGGCACCCCGTGCACATCGTCACGGACCCCCGCATCGACCCGATCACCCTCACCAAACTGGAGGCACTCGGGTGCGTGGTCCACGTGGTGGAGACGATGACCGGGCAGGGGTGGCAGAGCGCCCGGCTGGAGCGGCTCGCGGAGCTGATGAGCGGCATGCCCGGTGCCTACTGGCCCCAGCAGTACAGCAACCCGCAGAACCCGGCCGCGTACCGCACGCTGGCCGACGAACTGATCGGCGACCTGGGAACGGTGGACGTCGTGGTCGGCTCCGTCGGCAGCGGCGGCTCCTTGTGCGGTACGTCCGCGGCGCTGCTGGAGCGGCTGCCCGGCCTGAAGGTGGTCGGTGTCGACTGCGTCGGCAGCGTGCTCTTCGGCCAGCCCGACGTACCGGCCCGCAAACAGAGCGGACTGGGCAACAGCCTGTACCCGGACAACATCGACTACCGCCTCTTCGACGAGGTGCACTGGCTCTCGGACGACGAGGCGTTCGACGCCACCCAGCGGCTCGCCCGGGAACAGAAGATCTTCGCCGGGAACACCTCCGGGTCGGTGTACCGGATCCTGACCCACCTCGCCGCCGAGGCGGGGCCCGGCACCCGTCTGGTGGGAATCCTGCCGGACCGCGGCGACCGCTACGTGGACAGCGTGTACTGCCACCGGTCCGCGGGCCCGATCGCCGCCCGGCCCGTCGAGGTCCCCTACGGTACGACGGTCACCGGCTGGTCGTTCGCCTCGATCCCGCGCGAGAACCGTCCCGTCCTGGTCTTTCTGGAGTCGAATACGACAGGGACGGGCATGCTCGCGTTGCGTACCGCGGTGCGGCTCGGCTTCGAGCCGGTCCTGCTGGCCAAGGATCCCGCTCGCTACGCCGGCCTCGATGGCACCGGCTGCCTGGCGGTCGCCTGCGACACCGAGAGCGACGCGGACGTCCTCCGGGCGGTTCGGGAGGCGACCGGGAAGCGGACCATCGCCGGGCTCACGACGACCAGTGACTTCTATCTGGAACACACCGCACGGCTGGCCGCCGCGCTCGGCCTGCCGGGCCATGCCCCGGAGACGATGACGGCCTGCCGCGACAAGTCGCTGACCCGTACGGCACTGAGGGACGCCGGGGTGCCGCAGCCGGCGTTCGCTGTGATCGGCGACTCCGCCGACATCGCCGGTGCTGTCGCGTCCGTGGGCCTGCCGTGCGTGGTCAAGCCCGTGGGCGGATCGGGGTCGCAGGACGTGCTGTGGTGCGAGGACGCCGCCACGGCCGCGGAGCACGCCGCCCGCGTCCTGGCCGTGACCGAGAACGTGCGCGGCCAGGCCACCGCCGGCAAGGTCCTGATCGAGGAGTATGCCCGCGGGCCGGAATACAGCGTGGAGATGTTCTGCGACAACGGGCAGGCCGCCTGCATAGGGGTGACCCAGCGCACCGCGTGCGCGCTGCCCTACTTCGTCGAGACCGGCCACGTCTTTCCCGCCGAGCTGCCGGAGGCCACCTCCGGCGAACTCGCGGAGTCGGCCCGCCAGGCGCTCAAGGCGGTGGGCTTCGACCGAGGTCCCGCGCACGTCGAGATCAGGATGACGGACATGGGCCCCGTGGTCATCGAGATCAACGCCAGGCTCGCCGGCGGCATGATCCCCGAACTCGTCCGTGCGGCGACGGGGATCGACCTTTTGGAACAGCAGGTGCGGGCCGCGGCCGGGTACCCGGTGCGGCTGCTCGCCGGCAGGGCCCGGCACGCGGGCGTCAGATTCCTGGTCGCGCGTCGGACAGGACGCCTGGTGGCCATCACGGGAACAGCGGAGGCGGAGCGTGTGCCCGGCGTCGAACGGGTGGTGACCACCGGCTCCCCGGGCCGTGCGGTACGGCCGCCGCGGGACGCCTATGACCGACTCGGCTACGTGATCGCGGGCGGCGACTCGGCCCAGGAGGTCCTGGAGACTCTGGACGCCGCCGTACGGCTGGTGGACGTGGTGACCGACCAGGACTGACCGTCGGTGTACACCTTCATTGGTGCGGTGGGGGCTGAGCGTGAGCCACACGGGCGCAGCCCCCACCGTGCGAGTGAAGACCCCAGTTTGGTCATCCGATTCTTCGTACGCCTCGCAGCTCACGCGATCGAGAAGACCGGTCCGCACCCGTCGTGGACACCCACACCAGTGGAGCGGCCTCAGCCAGCGGCCCCGGGCTCGGGGGAGACACGGCGGGGCGCACGGCCGCGGTTCGCTGCTCCGCGGCCCATGCCGCGATATGCGCACGCGAGCGCAGGCCCAGGGTGGTCCTGATGTGGCGGATATGCGTCTCGACGGTGCGCACCGACACATGCATCCGGGCGGCGATCTGCCGGTTGGTCAGTCCTTCGACCACCAGAGCGGTCACGTCCCGCTCCCGCTTGCTCAGCAGGTTGTCGGAGTCCTCCGCGGTCGCGCCGGTCGCCTGGGAGCCGAGGCCGAAGGCGAGGACATGACCGTGCCGCATCGCGCGTCCGGCTTCGAGTGAGGCGCGGGCCCGGTTTGGTGGCAGGACCTTCAGCGCCGCGGACCGTGCCGCGTTCACCCGCTCCCGCCACCACGCGTCACCCCACGAAGCAGGCGGACCGAACTGCTCGGCTGCCCCGATGAGCTGAAGCACTCTCTCGAACCGGTGGGCGCGGGCGGCGACGATGGCCAGTCCTTGGAGTGCGTCGGCCGGTCCGCGCGTGTGCTCCGCGGGACCGCGCAACGACTCGGTGAAGTACGCCTCCGCTGTCGGCAGGTCGTCCTTCTCGAGAGCGAGCGCGCCCGCCGTGACGAGAACCGCGTGCAGCCACCGTGGCGGCACCCTCCTGCGCAGGAGGGGCAGAAACTCCTCGATCACCTGCTCGGCCCGGCCCAGTTCACCGTTGAGCAGCTGGTACCGGGCGAGACCGACCCGACAGAGAGCCGTCAGGGTTTCGTCACGCAGACGGTGGCCGATCTTCAGGCACTCCCGCAGGTCCGCCACGGCACTGCCCTGGTCGCCGTGTGTTTCGTGGAGCGCACCGCGTAACAGCAGGAGACGGCTGAGGAGCGGATCGCGGCCGTAGCCGCGTTCCAGCTCCACGGCCTGCTCGGCATAGCGCATGGCCGTGCCGTAGTCCCCCTGCCGCCCCGCCAGCGCGGCCGCACACTCAAGAGCGACGCTCCGGTAGGGCGATGGCTCGATGCCGCGGTCCAGGATGTGCGAGAGCAGTGTCAGCGTGTCGTCCGCGGGTCCCGGTGACAACTCCACCGTGGCCAGCGCGCCGGCCAGGAGCAGTTGCCGCTCGTCGGTGCCAGGGATCAGCCAGTGGAGGGCATGGGTGAGATTGCCGTGTTCCGCCGCCAGATGTCGGAGCACGGCGGGCTGGATGAACGTTTCCCTGTGGAGCGGTTCTGATAGTTGTGTCAGCCACGTCACCAGCCGCCCGTACGTCTCGGTGTCCTCGCTTTCAGCAACCAGCCGTTCGTGACCGAAACCTCGCATCGATTCCAGCAGCCGGAACCGTGCCGGACCGTCCTGATCGGTGTACGGAGTGATGACGGACTTGACCGAAAGGGCGATCAGCAGTTCGGACGTTCCCGGTTCCGCGGCGCTGCCGTCGGCGGCCACCGCGGCAGCCGTGTCAAACCCGAAGCCGCCCGGCAGTACGGACAGCTCCCGCAGCAGCGACCGTTCGGCTGGATTCAGCAGGTCGTAGCCCCATTGGAGGGAGGCCCGCAGACTCTGATGCCGTTGGTCCGCCAGCCGCCATCCGTTTGTCAGCAGGGACAGGCGGTCGTCCAGGCGAGCCCTGACCTCGGCCGGCGGAAACACTCTTATCAGCCGGGCAGCCATCTCGATGGGGAGCGGCAGGCCGTCGAGCCGGATGCAGATCTCGCCCACGTGCCTGGCGTTCTCCTGGGTGAGCTGGAAATCAGGCACCACCGTTCGCGCCCGGTCCAGGAACAGAAGCACGGCGTCCGACCGCAGACACTCCGAGAGAGACGAATCACCGTCCACATTGGGTAGCGCCAGACCGGACAGTGAGAATATGGCCTCCCCCGGGAGACGCAATGGTTCCCGGCTGGTGGCGATGACCCGCAGATACGGATGGCTTGGCAGCAGCTCGCTCAGCATCAACCCGCACTCGTCCAGGACGTGCTCGCAGTCGTCCAGCACCAGCAGGCGTTCACTCTCGTTCGCGTACGGTGCTGCCCGCGGTGCGTGCGGAACACCGTCTTCGACCGGCTCGCCGAGGGCGATCAGGATCTGCCGCCGTATCTGGTCGATGTGGGTGAGCGTCGCCAACTTCACGACGATGACTTCGCAGTGCCTGCTGCGTTGTTCTTGCCCGGCCAGCTCCAGCGCCAGGCGCGTCTTGCCCACACCGGCGGGCCCGGTCAGCGTCAGCAGCCGTACGCCGTGGAGCAACCGGCTCAACTCCACCATCTCGTCGGTTCGGCCGACGAAGCTGCTCAATTGGGTCAGCGGCCCGCCGTCAACCGCTGTGCCCATTCCGCCGGCTTTCTGCCGTTGCCGATAGGAACGCTGTCGGCAGGCGTTCGAGCAGTATCGGGAGCGAAGCGGGGTCGCGCTTTCCGGGTTTCTCTTTTCGATGTGCTTGCCGCACATATCGCAGGAAATAGTGGTGGTAGAGGATTTGGAGAACAATCCTGACACCTTTCCATAAGTGCTGCCTTGCCCTGCGACGCCGCCCCGCGTCACTGATTTCTGGGGTGCGGCCCAGCGCCGCGAGTCGCGGCTGGTGTGACCTGGTGTCTTATTGGTTCCGGCCCACGGGTGCAGAATTGAAAAGGGTGCGCCGGCGGTCAGTGAAAGGGAGGTCTGTACCTTCTGGTGCCTTCTGCCACGGGACGCCGGAGCTTTTGGCTGGTCGATCCCCACGGCGCGTACGCCCTCCCCATTCCGGGAGACAGGAAGCCGCTGATTGGCTCATTCGCGTGGGTAGGGCACAAACCGGGGCATCCTTTCGGCGTTCCGAACCTCGACGTCACGTATCGCGTGACCGCGTGGCAGTTGTGCCCCCGTCAGTTCGGCGTCCTGTACCAATTACGCCGCAGTCGGAGTCTAAGCATGACTAAACACATGCCCCAAGCCCGTTTCCGCCTCCTTCACTGCCCGAATCATGCCCGCATGCTGCCGCGAAATGCTCCTTTTGTGCCCAGGGGTGCAGTAGGTGCGGCTGAGACCGTCAAGTGGGGCGGTGAAGACGACCGTGGCGTTACGGACATTCGACGTCCCGTAACTGCGGCTAGCACTGGTGCCGATCACGGAAGTTTCCTGGAGCATCGCGTCCATGTCGAGGCGAATGAAGAGCGGGTGGTCTGTCGCGTGCTTCTGAGCAATTTGCGAACGGGAACTGCCCTTCTTTTTCTTCCGCAACGCTCTCGTCCACGGGAACACGGGGCGCACGGATTCCGGCGGCCTGGCGGCCCACGCGGCCGACATCCGCGACCGTCCAGCCGCACCGGTCACGTGTCATACGGAGGAGAAACGTGCGCGCAACGCAGCAACCGGCGGCCCCAGCTCCAGACGACCCGCCGGAGCGGACAGGCTCTGGCGCCCCGAGTATCGCCGGCGTCGGCACCGCCGTGCCGTCGACCTCCTACACACAAAGGGAAGTCCTCGACACCTTCGGCATCACCGACCGGCGGATCCGCTCCGTCTTCCTCGGCGGTGCCATCGAACGCCGCAACCTCACCCTGCCCCCGACCGGCCCCGACGGGCTCCCCGCCGTCGAGTCCCAGGGCGACCTGCTGAGCAAACACACCGCGAGTGGGCTACAGCTGGGCCGGGAGGCCGTCGGACACTGTCTGAAGGACGCGGGCGCCGCGCTCGGCGATGTCCGATACCTGTGCTGCGTCACCTCCACCGGATTGCTCACCCCCGGATTCTCCGCGCTGCTCATCAAGGACCTGGGCATCGAACAGTCCTGCCAGCGCCTGGACGTCGTCGGCATGGGCTGTAATGCCGGGCTGAACGCCCTCAACGCCGTCGTCGGCTGGGCCGCCGGCCACCCCGGCGAGCTCGCCCTGATGGTATGCGTCGAGGTCTGCTCCGCCGCCTACGTCTTCGACGGCACCATGCGCTCCTCCGTGGTCAACAGCCTGTTCGGCGACGGCGCGGCGGCTGTCGCGGTCCGCGCCACTCCACAGGAACCCCCGCCGGACTCGGCTCTGCTGAGGTTCACCAGCCACATCATCCCCGAGGCGGTCGACGCGATGCGCTACGACTGGGACG
Source organism: Streptomyces yongxingensis (assembly GCF_055597465.1). Classification (NCBI taxonomy): domain Bacteria; kingdom Bacillati; phylum Actinomycetota; class Actinomycetes; order Kitasatosporales; family Streptomycetaceae; genus Streptomyces; species Streptomyces yongxingensis. Next base: position 75,910 of record NZ_CM145717.1, on the reverse strand, counting down.
ACGGGCACGGCAAGTTCAGCTTCTACCTCGACCCCGAGGTCCCCTACGTCGTCGGGGCCAACGCGGAGACCGCCGTGGCACGGCTCCTGGAGGGCACCGGACTGCGCATCGGCGACATCGCCCACTGGGTGGTGCACTCCGGCGGCAAGAAGGTCATCGACTCGGTCCGTGTGAACCTCGGACTGTCCCGGTACGACGTGCGGCACACCACCGGGGTCCTGCGCGACCACGGCAACCTCTCCAGCGGCTCGTTCCTGTTCTCCTACAAGCGGCTGCGTGACGAGAGGGTCGCGGTACCCGGTGACCTCGGGGTGCTGATGACGATGGGGCCCGGGTCGACCATCGAGACGGCCCTGGTGGGCTGGTGACGGAAGGAAGCTTTGCCGACATGAAGACCGAGCCCGACCGGACCCCGCTGCCCGACGGCCTGGGCCTCCTGGCCCGGCTGGACGGCGGCAGCCCGCTGCCCGAGCTGACCGCGGCGGTGAACGCCGTGTGTGAGGAGGCGGAGGAACAGCGCGAACGGACGGTCGTCATCCTCCGGTTCGCGCCGCCACCGCCCGGGGCCCGCGAATGGCCCGGCGATGTCTCCATCCATGAGGTCAACCGCTGGGAACGGGCCATCCGCCGCCTGGAACGCCTCGACAACATCACCATCGCCGTGGCCCAGGGCACATGTGGCGGCCCCGTCCTCGACGTGCTGCTGGCCGCCGCCTACCGGATCGGCACCCCCGACCTGAAGCTGCTGCTTCCGGTCAACGATGGGCAGTTCTGGCCCGGTATGGCCCTCTACCGGCTCGTCCAGCACATCGGTCCGGCCCGTGCCCGTCGCATGGTGCTGTGGGACTCCGACATCCCCCTCCCCGACGCCGTCGAACTCGGCATCGTCGACGAGGTCAGCAACGATGTGACCGAAGCCGTCCGTCACGCGGCCGTGCTGCGCGGACGGCTCTCCGGCCGTGAGGCCGGGATCCGCCGCCGGTTGCTGACGGAGGCCGCGTCCGCCGAGTACCAGGACGCCCTCGGCGCGCATCTCGCCGCCTGCGACCGCGAGCTGCGCCGCCTGCGGAACAGCGGACCCGGCACCCCGGCCGGGACGGCGGCGGGCCACGTCGAGGCGGCCGGATGAGCGCCGGTGCGCCCGGCGGCGGCTCCCTCGATCCCGTACCCGAACCGACCGGCGGCATCGAGGCAGACGCCCGCCGCCTGGCCGAGTACATCGGCGGCACCGAGCGGCGGCTCGCGGCGCTGCCGCCCGTTCCCGACCGGGCCCCCCACGACCGGGACCGCGCCGTCGCGGTCCACGGGCGCGCCCGCCGGGCCCGCTGGGCCTTCCTCGCCCGGCACACCGAGACCGTCTACGGGGTGCTCACCGACGGGCTGACCCGTCCCGTACGCCTGGCGGACCTCGTGTACGAGGCCGCCGACCGGTTCCCGGGCCTGGTGCCGACCCGTGCCCAGATGGCGGCCGAGCGCCGCTTCGTCCAGGCGGAGAAGGAGGGCCGGGAGATCGACCAGGGCATCTTCTGCGGCGCGGTGCTGCGCTCGCCCATCGCCGGCCGGCACCTCGTCGAGACGATGCTCGGGCCCACCCCACGCGCCCGCACGCTCCTCGACGGCTTCCGCACCGAGGGCCGGATCGAGCTGGACACCGTGTACCTCGAACGCCGAGGCGTCGCCGGTCATATCGAGTTCCGCAACGCCGCCCGCCTGAACGCGGAGGACGACCGGCTGATCGCCGACTTGGAAACCGCCGTCGACCTCGTCCTGCTCGACGACGCGATCAAGGTCGGTGTGCTGCGCGGCGGCACCGTCGACCATCCCAAGTACCGGGGACGCCGTGTCTTCAGCGCCGGAGTCAACCTGACCGACCTGCGCGACGGGCGGATCTCCTTCGTCGAGTTCCTCCTCGGCCGCGAGCTCGGCTACGTCAACAAGATGCTTCGCGGTCTGCTCACCGCCCCGTCGCCCGGCGACGGGCGCGAACGGAGTGTCGGCAAGCCATGGATCGGCGCCGTCGACACCTTCGCCATCGGGGGCGGTATGCAACTCCTGCTGGTCCTCGACCACGTCATCGCCGAGGAGAACGCCTACCTCAGCCTGCCCGCCGCCGAGGAGGGCATCGTGCCCGGGCTCGGCAACCTCCGGCTCACCCGGCTCACCGGAGCCCGGCTGGCCCGTCAGGTGGTGCTCGGCGGACGCCGGATCGCCGCGACCGAACCGGAGGCGCGCTATGTGTGCGACGCCGTGGTGCACGCCGAGGACATGAACGGCGCCGTCGACAGGGCCGTCGAAGCGCTCCGCGCGCCCGCCGCCTCGGCCAACCGCCACATGCTCACCGTCGCCGAGGAACCTCTCGATCTCTACCGCGCCTACCTCGCCGAGTTCGCCGTCGTACAGGCCGAACGCGCCTACGCCCCGGACGTTCTGGCCAAGGTCGAACGGCGTTGGCAGGAACGCGAACGGCGGCGCACGACACCGGGGAGCGAGCGGTGAGCACCGCACCGACCTGCGGAAACCAGAGGCCCACGCCCCGCGCAAGCACGGCTGGCAGCGTTGACCAATTCGGGTGCAGGAGGAGGTCAGGCGGATGAGACTGCATTCCTCCTCGTTGCACGGCTCGTTGCGGGATCCGGTCCTCGGTTCGATCGGATTTCTGAACGAGGTGATGAGCCGCTATCCGGATGCGATATCGTTCGCGCCCGGCGCGCCGCATCCGGACACGCTGGAGAACATCGACACCGAATGGTACGTCGGCAGATTCGTCGATCACCTCGTCCAAACGGGACGGAGCCCGGAGCAGGCGCGCCGACTGCTTCTCGAGTACGGGCCGAGCCGGGGCATCATCAATGGCATCGTTGCCGATGCCTTGCGCCGGGACCACGGGATCGACGCCCCCGCCAGCACGCTCGTCATGACCGTCGGTGCCCAGGAAGCGATGCTGCTCGTGCTGCGTGCGCTGTTCCGCTCGGGTGAGGGCGTGCTCGCGGTCGCCAATCCGTGCTTCGTGGGCATCGTCGGGGCGGCGCGGCTCCTGGATGTCGATGTGATGCCGGTCGACGAGACGGACCTGGGGATCGATCTCGACGGTTTGGAGCAGGCGTGTCGTTCCGCTCGCGAAGAGGGCCGGCCGGTTCGTGCGCTGTACGTCGCACCCGACTTCTCCAATCCGGGCGCGGCCCGTATGTCGCTTGACTGCCGTCGGAGACTTCTCGACCTCGCGGAGCGCGAGGGCTTCCTCGTCATAGAGGACAACGCTTATGGGTTCACGGCGGCAGCCGGAGCCGAACTGCCCCCACTCAAAGCGCTCGACACCGCTCGGAGTGTGGTTCATATCGGCACCTTCGCCAAGGTCGCCTTCCCGGGAGCAAGGGTTGGCTATGTGATCGCTGATCAGCCGGTCAGTTCCTCTCGCGGCGGCACCGTGCTCGCGGACGAGTTGGCCGCCGTGAAGAGCATGGTCACCGTGAACACATCCCCGTTGTGCCAGGCCGTGATCGGCGGCATGTTGCTGGAGCACGGAGGCTCCCTGATCGAGTTGAGCCGTCGCACGTCCGAGATCTACCAACGGAACCTGACCAGCCTGCTCGACGCATTGGATCGGCACCTGGGAGACGGATCGCATCCCGGAATCCGCTGGAACCGCCCTTGCGGTGGGTTCTTCGTCCGAGTGCGTCTGCCCGTCCCTGTGGATGCCGCTCTGCTGGAGGTGTCCGCGGCCGGATACGGTGTGCTGTGGACTCCGATGCGGCAGTTCTACCTGGATCAAGCAGGTGATCAGCAACTTCGACTCTCGTGCAGCTATCTCGATCCCGAACGGATCGAGGAGGGGGTGCGGCGCCTGACCGCCTTTCTGTCGGAGGAGGTCGAAAGCCGTTCGGACAGCGGCAGCGGTGGCTGACGCCGGAGCCCGCGGCGCCGGGGTTCTGCGGCGCAGGGTGCCGCTGGGCGGAGGAAGCGACGCCGCGTAGGACTGCGTGGGAGCCGTGTAGAGTTCGCGCGATTCTTCACCACGTTTGGCCTGCAGGCAGCCGCCCTCTTCGATTGCGGGGACCTTCCGCCGGGTGTGTTGGCGGAAGCCGCGCATGCTTCTGTGCTCGATACCTTCTTCCTGTCCGATGACGCTCACGCGTCGCTTCTCTTTTTGCGGGTTGTCGCTTGAGGTGTGGGGAGTTGCGAGCCAGGCCCGGTGGCCGGTCAGTGCCAGGAACTCCGCAATGAGTTCCGGCGGGGCGAACGTGATCATTCGCAGGGTCGAGCCGGGATCGTCACGCTCGATAGGGTTCAGTCGGCACGACACCGTGTGGGCGGGGCTGTGCACGCCGACGGCCTTCTGGTAGGTGTCCTCGGTGGTGCCGGCGTGTTCGGCGCCGTATCGGTCACAGCGGTAGGCGGCCTGGTCCCAGCCGCACGCCCCGTCAGCGGCGGGCTTGCTGGTCATCCGTGGAGCGCCTCCCTCGTCTGCGCGTCGATGTCGGCGCGGTCCCGGGGTTGTCGTCCAGGTTGTGGGCGTGGTCGTCGGCGGCTGGGGAAGAGTCGGTGTTCCAACCCTGCGCTATGCGGCCCGGAAGCTAGATGATCAATTCCGAGGGATGCCTGCGGAGGGTGTGGGGTGGGCGGTCGCCGAAGCCACCGCGAGACGGCCAGGCGGCGGGCTGCTGGCCCTGGTTGCCGAGGTGGGAGCGGGCGGTCAGGCGGCAGGGTCGACTTCGGGGTGCGTGAACCGAACGGGCTTGCCCAGCGACCGGGCGTAGGCGATTTCGGCTCGGGTGCTGTCTCCGATGTAGTCGCCGACTACGAGCACCTCATCAGCGAGCCGGATCTTCGCCCGGTGCAGAGCGTCGAGTCGAACCTTCAGCGCCTCGGCCTCGACAGGATCGGACCAAAGTTCGTGCGGCGACTCCATGTCAAAGCCCGGTTTGACGACAATCTTTCCGGCTTTGGTCTCCCGTAGATCGGCGTCGTTCATCTCGGTCATGAAGCGGGTGGAGCCGCAGATCACGACGATGCGCGGGAGGCTCAACAGCTTCTTCGCGTCGGCGAGCTTCTCCTCGGGAGTGAGCAGTTGCGGGTATGACACTGGTTCCTCCTGGTGGTGTCGTCCAAGGGGTGCCTGCGGAGACGAGAACGAGGCCCAAGATCGGTCCTCGAAGTCGCGGGGGGCTAGTCGGTGGATTGAACAGCTTCGAGGTATTCAGCCCAGCTGTTTTGGGCGTACTGAGCCCAGGCGTAGGCGGTGTTGGGGTGGATGCCGAAGAGGTCGCTGACCACGATCGGAGGGAGGTTGGTGATCGCTTCCATCATGGCCGTGTTGCGGGCGCTGACGCCCGGCAGGCCGTGCAGCTTCATGTAGTGGTTGACGGCCTGAGGGCTGCGGGGGCGGCTTGGCGGCCGGCCCGGGAAGAGGTAGCCCGGTGTCCCGGTGTGCGACTGCTGGAGCACGGAGGTGCGGCAGGCGGGGCTCGTGATCTGCCGTTCGATGAGGACCGCGAGCCGGGGTGGGAGGAGGACGGGGTGCTTGCTGATCGTCAGGTAGGCGTCGTCGCCGTCTCGGTGGAAGCGGTCGGTCGCGAGCTCGACGATCCGGGTGGTGGGGAGGGCATAGAGGCAGGTCAGGGAGCCGATGATGCGGGCTTCCAAGGGCAAGGTGTCGTCGTTGAGACAGCGGCGAAGTTGTTGGTTGAGTTCGTCGGCGTCGAGGAACCGGGAGGGCAGGCCGTACTTCTTCGTCGGGATGGTGACCTTGCTGATCAGGCGCCGGGCGACGGCCCAGCGGACGAACGGCTTGAGGTCTCGGCGCCAAGTGGGGTTGGTGGTCAGCCAGAGATCGAGGTCTTCCTGGCTGAGGTCGGCGAGCGTGATCGAGTTGTCGTCGAGCCAGGTCATGAACGTGATTGCGGCCCGGATGCTTCGCCGGTCGCTCGAGGCGGAAGCAAGGCTGTAGCGGCCCTTGTCCGCCCGGCGCCGGGCGGAGCGAAGGACGCCCCATTCGGCGAACGGGCGGACGATGCGAGCGTGATGAGAGGGAAGGGCTGCGAGTCTGGCTCTGAGCCAGAGCTGGATGCGAGCGAAGTGCTCCGCCCGTTGGGGCAGGGCGCCCGCCGCGACGAGCAGTTCTCGGATGTAGAGGGTTCGCCAGTCCTGCGGCAGCTCGTCGAGGAGTTCGTGGGTGATCTCTTGTTGGCGTGCGGCGAGACCGGCCAGCATGCGGGCCGCGTCGCTGCGACGTATCCAGAGGAGGACGGACCAGGGGTGGTTGGCGGCGCTGAGCTGTTCCGCCAGTGGCTGGAGCTGGGGGTGGACGGTGCCGTCCTCGTTGCTGAGGAGTTGACGGACCCGGTCTTTGACGAACGCAGTATGCGCAGGCGCCGTCGGCGTAGATGGCGCCAGGCTTGCCGCAGCGGGGGCAGGTGTAGTCGATGCCGGTGCCTGAGCACGGACCACAGATGTTCTGTCCGCCCTCGGTTCGTCCAACGAGCGCGTGGAGGGCTCCGCACTGAGCGCAAGGGGCAGGCTGGCGCCTTCGGCGCGTGTAGCACGTGGGGCAGAGCGGGCCGACGGGCCAGCGGACCTTCACCGGCCTGGTCTCGCCGCAGTCGGCGCAAGGCAGCCACGGTCGCTCGCGGCAGGAGGTGCAGTAGAAATCCCCCCCCCCGCGGCGGATGAAGCCGCACGTGGTCCAGGAGTTCTGCCAGCTCTGCCTCGCTCTTCACCCACTGAGGCGGAGTGAGCTGCCGCGTGCGGGCCCACTTTTTGATCAGGGCAGCGTGGCGGTCCTCGGCGTGGCCGGTGCGCTGGGCGAGCCGGGTACTTTCCCACCGCGAGCGCCAGAGCGCCGGATCGTCGCCGCAGGCCCGGACGTATCCGCACACGGTGCGCCAGGTGGACAGCCCGCGACCGTTGTGTATGTCGGAGAGCGAGGCGGTGCAGACGCCGGAGCGCTTCGCCATCTCGGCCAGCGTCGGTGCTCCCGCCCGGGAGCGCAGGTCACGCAGAGTGGAGGCGAATTCCACCAGGGGGCTGTCCTCGCCGTCAGTGGTGGGCAGGGGGTTCATGGGGCGGGCCACCGTGTCTCCTTCCGTGAGCCCGCGGCCCGGGGCGCTGGGGCCGGAGGATGGGTCAGGATTGGGTGAAACGGCGGCGCATTTCGGCGCTGACGAGCCCGGCAACGCCTACCACGGTCACAGCTTCCGGCAGATCGATCCCCAGTGCGAGGAGGGCGACCAGCGCGCCCAGCACCACGACCAGGAGGACCACGCCGATCCAGGACAGGCGGGTGCGCGGAGCCGAGGGGGCGGGCTGGGGAGAAGGCTGGGAGGTGCCGGGGTTCTCAGGAAGGATCACGGACAAACGAACTCCAGGTGTTCGGGCGGGATTGCTGTGGACGTGTCCTGACCCGGTTGCAGCTGGGGGACAGGACTGTTTCTCACGCTACTGAGAGCAACGCGCGTGTGTGCGGCGGCAGTTGCGGCACTGGCACACATGGTCAACCGCGTCCCGGGTCCGCGACACGCGTGACACGCTGCACAGTCGGCCGGATTGGGCAGATTCGCCGAGAAGGTGGGTTTTCTGGAGGCGGGTAGGCGCTGTTTTCGCAGGTCATACCCGTCATCACGGCGGAGCGAAAAAATCTTGAAATCCTCCGACAGCGGGCAAATAACTCCATGGTTGCTCGCGCCGGACCCACATTCCCGCAGGTCAAAGGGATGAGTTATTCGTGCGGTGTAATCACCGGCGCTCAGGGATTGCTATTGATCACTTTGGCGGGCGACACTCCTTCCCGTTGAAGCGCGCCCCTCGGCGCGCTGCCCGGGCGACGATCCGTATTGCTGTGGACGCACCAGGGACAAACGGGGATCTTCCGTTGCAGCGGAACCCCCACCAACTTCTCAGTATGCATTCCGTACAAGGACGCGAAGCTGAGGACAGCATGTTGTGGCCCGGCCAGATCTGGCCGGGCCACAAGTGCGTCAGGAACCGTACCGCGGAAACCGGCACCTTCTGCGGCAGAGCTCCGAGGAACCGCCGACGGGGAGCTACGCCCGATGAGTCGGGCGGTTTCCGGACACCGCCCGCCGTGACTGTTGGCGATCAGGATGTGCTGGCAGGCACCGGCCGGTCGTCCAGGACGATGGTGGTGACCTCGGCGCCGTCAGGCCGTGTGTGCGTGGTATCGGCGATCGCCATCTGCGTGCGTCGGTAGACCGCGCTGGCCAGTGCCCAGGTCGCCATCTCGGGGTCGCCGCCGACGCGGTCGTCCAGGATCTTCCGCGTGGTGACCAGCACCGCGAGCAGCGACCGGCCGGACAGGAAGGTCTCGATCTGTCCGTCCTCGAGCTCGCTGACGCGGTCCGGATGGCGGAAATGCGGGTGCTGGGAGGTCTGCTCGATCACGAAGGTCCAGGTGTCCCGGTGGCACACCAGCCGGGCCGACGCGATGGCGGCTGCCTTAAGCACGCTGTCCACGTGCTGGCGGTAGTCGTCTTCCTTCTTGTTCTCCCAGTCTTCTTCGGGTTTCCGTTCGCCCGCCGGCGTCGCCGCGGCCGCAGCCTCGGCCTCGGCGAACGGTGCAGCGGGTGCAGAAGCCGAGGCGGGTGGGAGCGGCTCCTGCTCCGTCGACGGGACAGGAGGAACCCCGCCCTGGTCCTGCTGCTCGCGCGGCGTGCCGCCGCCACGCTCGTCGGCCGGTTCCGTGCCCTCGTCCACCGCTTCCTCCCACCCCGTGGCACCGTTGCCGTCGGCACCGGCCTCCAGAACCTGCTGCTCGCACTGCGCCGGCTCCGCCGCCACGCCCGGCGCGGCTGTTGCGTTCGACGCGCTGATCGTGTGCGCCCAGGCCTGAGCGATCTCACGCCGCAGCGCCTCGACCGCTGCGCGTGTGTCCGACAGATCGCCGAGCATCTTCTCCTGGCGGCGCCGTAGCTCCCGGTTCTCCTCACGCAACCCGGTCGTGCCGAGCTGGATGTTCTCCAGCACCTTGCGCCGCAGCTCTTCTTGATCCTGGTGGAACGCCGCCAGACCGGCAGCGGGGTCGTTCAGCACCCGCTGTACCTCGTCCAGCTTTTTGAGGATCTTCTCGCCGTCCCCCCACGCCATACAGCCCCCTCGTCGTCGTACGCCACAGCCGGCCCATATCTCCCGTCCATCTCTCCCCACGGCCCGATCGGCTGACGCGGCGGTTTCCGGCCGGGCTGCGCACCAGCGAGGCCAACGCCCGTGCGCACTCCTCCAGTTGGGGCGCGCACCGCGCACGGAGCAGGGTGCGCAGCCGCTACGCGCCCTCGGCGTCCCAGAGCATCGTCCCGCCGCGGCCGCGGCGGGACGATGCTCTGCGCAGCGCGACGGACCGCCACCGGATGCCTCCGGATGGGCACCGCGGCGTACGCCCTGCGCTGGTCCTCGATGGGCTGCACGTCCGCTGCCGGAACCAGGAAGTCGACCGAGACCGGCTCGCCCGCCAGGCGCCCGTCCCGGGTCTCCAGGCATCCCCACAGCGTCAGCTCCAGGGAGTACCACCAGGAGCCGTCCCGCTCCTGGATCCGGGCACGCGGAGCAGCCCGGACGACCTGGTCGTCCGGCAACCGCACACGCACCCACGGCCCACTGCCGACGGCCTGGGCGCCTGCCCCGCCACTCACGGTGCGAATATTAGTTCGATATAGGGGATGCGGAGTCGGCACCGACCGACGTGAGGCGTCCGGGCGTACGCCGTGGTCAACCAACCAGTCAACGGTGACCACGAGGATGACCACGGCAGGCCAGCGGACGGCCAGCCGCCTCCGTGCATCAGCTGCGCGAGCCTCCGAGGCCGTGACTGATCCCTGCAGCTGCGCGATGCCTCTCCTGCGTCGGTCCTCACCGAGCTGCGCAGCTGTACCGCACAGTGCGCACGGCTGCGCAAGCACGAGGTCGGCTTGGTGGGCATGGCGGCTTCCCGGCGCGGCAGCGCTCGGCCGGTGTGCACGGGGTGGCAACACCTGATCGTTCCGCAGCTGACTTCGCACCGTGGCACGGGGAGGCAGCGGTGCTGCGAGCGGCCGACGGCCAACCTGTGCTGTCGGGCGTCAGCTTGGCTTTTAACCGGTTCGCCGAGGCTTGGTGCCGACCTTGTGGTGTGTAGGCCGCTGGTAGGGCTGGCCGGTCGCGAGAACTCTGCCCACATCATGACGGGTGGCCCGTTGCCGGTTCCTTGTTCCCGGCGGCCGACCGGGACCGGGCTGGGAAGGTTTGGGTGCACCGGCTGGGGACGTTGTCGCCGGACGGATGTTTCTGAACCCCCGCCGGACCCGGGCTGGCGTGAGCCGTTCGGGCGAGGCGGGCTTCTCCCAGGGGTGCCGCAGGTCCTGGACGAGCGGACGGGCAAGCCGGAGCTGGGTGTGGGCGGCGATGACGAGCCAGGTCCACCGGTCAGCGGCCTCCGGACTGCGAAGCTTCGGGGCGGTCCAGCCCAGGGTCTGCTTCATCATGCGGAATGTGTGCTCGACATCGAACCTTCGCAGGAACGCCTGCCAGCAGCGGTCGATGTCGGCCGCGGTGGCGCCGGTCTTGGACCACCACAGCCACAGCGGCTTCGGCTCAGCACCGGAGGGCAGGTGCGAGACCTCCAGGCGAATGGCCGTGCCCTCGATGATGGGCAGTTCAGCGGTGTGGTCGATCCAGGCGGCCCGGCGGGTAAGCCGGGATGGAGGCGGTCCCAGGCGCGGGCGGTCGCCTTGCCGTGGAGGCGGGTGTCGGTGACGGTCACCACGTGCTCCTCACCCCAGGTGTCGGGCTGCCCGAAGACGAACTCGCTGCCGTGTTTGGGCGGTCGGCCGCCCTTGGGGTCATGGACCCGTGGCGGGGCCGGCCGGCGCATCACCCGATCTGACCGAGTCCGGCCCAGGACCTCGACGGGAAGATCTGCCAACAGGTGGGCCAGCCGTGGGACGTCGTAACCGGCGTCGACCACGATCAGGATGTCCGGGTCTCCTGTCGCCCACTGGCCAGCCGTGACCAGACGCTCGATGACCTCGCGGATCTGGGCGGTGGTGACAGCAGCGACATCGGCGCCGGGCACCAGTCGGATGGCGTCCAGGACCGCGGTCCAAGAGGTTCGCCCCGTCTCCAGGGCCGCCACGATCGAGTACGGCCAGCCGGGAATCATCAGATGCTTGTTCTCGCCATAGCCGTAGGTGTGGCAAAAGCACCGGCCAGGTGCGGTGTCCGCGTCCGGGCGAAGCCATGGCGATACGTCCACCGCCAGCACCAGGCGCCCATCGGCCGCCTTGGGCAACGGCACGGAGACCAGGGCCCGCCGTAGCCGGGTCAGGTCCATCCGTCCGTGATGGAGACCCGTATAAGGCGCCGTGTCCTCGGCGGTGTTCCGGGGCCAGAGCCAGCCCGACCAGGGTCTTCACCGGCCCGTCGGCGCACAACGCCGCGTCGGCCAGCTCGAAGAGCACATCCTTGCGCGCGGTAAGACAGGCGCATAAATCGGTCCGGAACCGGGACAACACGGTCAGGGACTCGACGCGGGCAGTGTCGCGCAGCAGACTCACCCTCACGGCCTTGACATGATCAACAGCGTCTCGACAGCGCACATGATCACACCAAGGCCGCCCCGCTGTCTCCTGGGAGAAGCCTTCTGCCCGGACCATCCGGCGAAGCTAACCTCTCGGGCATGAGCTGGGACGAAGAACACCTGCTGGCCTTGGAAGTCGACGCGAACTACGGCCTCGCGCCGACCCCGGACACCCCCCGAGCAGTCCTGAAAGATCCTTCAGTACTGGCAGTGTGGGCATGGTCTCCCCGAGCACGTCTCCTAGCGCTCGCCCCCGGACTCGCCCTTCCCAGCACCATCGACGCCATGGACCAGGAATACAGCCCCGGCCAGCTACCCGGCGCACTGAGCTGCCTGGCCGCGAGCCTCGACGGCAGGACGGTGTCCGTCGAGGGCGGCCCGTGCTTCGTCTTCCCAGACCGTCTCACCATCCCCGACTCAGCCCCGCTGCCCATCATCGTCTCCACCACCGACGGCCAGCGTGCCGCTCAGCACCTGATCCGACCCGACAACTGGCAGCCCGGAGAGTGGAACGAACTGATCAACGGCCGCATGGGTGAGTGGGCCATGGCCGTTCACGACCGGGAGCCGGTGTCGATCTGCTTCACTCCCGCATCGAACGCCACCGCGGCGGAGACTGGCATCTGGACTCGCCCCGACTTCCGCGGCAAGCGCCTTGCCCCGGCCGTCGTAGCCGCCTGGTCCCGGCGCGAGCACACCAATAAGACCGTGCTCTTCTACAGCACCACCGCAGACAACCACGCATCCCAGTCAGTCGCCCACACTCTCGGCCTCACTCCGCTGGGCTGGATCTGGACCGCACGTTAAAAGCCAAGCTCAGAGCAGGACGCGCGCGTAGTCATGGACGTGCACACTGACCATTTCCTGCTGGATACCGAGCACCAGCACACCGCCCTGAGCGCCGCGTCCGCCACCTACGTGGACACGGCGCTTCGACGTCACATCACCTGGATGAAAGGAGCCTTGCTCCGGCTCCTGCTGTGTGTGGTGGGTGTTGCTCGGTGCCAGTCAGGCGGTTGCGTACGAGCAAGTGCGGCTGCTGGTGCTCGGTGATTGCGTCCCGAGGCAAACCCACACTTGAATGTAGCTGTTGAAGTTGTCGGCGGAGTGCCAGTAGATGGTGGTGCCGCCGGAGGTGGATGTGTCATCAACGCCGATCGGGCCGTAGATGCCGCCGGGGGTGGCAACCCATGCGCGGGCGGCCACGCCATCGGCCTGGTGGTCCTGCACGTAGTTGTAGTAGGAGTCGTGGAAGTATGCGCTTCCGTCAGATCTCCTGCATACGGTCGCCTGGACCGTACCGCCTCTCAGGCCTTGGGAGTTGTTCGTGGACGCGCTTACGGTTCTGCAGGTGTCGGCAGCCTGAGCTTGGGCGGGTGCGGCCAGGCCGGCCACGGAAGTCGCTGCCCCGAGTGCGAGTGCCGGAAGGGCGTAACGGATTCGCATGAGGTTCCCCCTTCGTCCGATGCCATTGGACGGTGCACGTGTACTGACCATGCAGGATCAGTCTTGGATCGCTTGCGAGTTCGGCTATCAGGATGATGCAGGCGGATAGCACACGGCTTTGTCATTCCGTGCATCGTTGTTGACGATTCGTGCACGTTTCGGGCGGCAGGTTTCGGTAGTGGCGTGGTACGCAGGCAAACCGGAGCCGTCTTAGCCACCGATATGCCGCCACGCATCGCTCACCCTGCGCATCCCCGCCGACGTGCAGCTCGGCCACCGGTTCTGACGTCCGCGACCGCGCAGCCGACCCGAGATCGGCGAGTACGGGGCCGGCGGCCGCGCGCGGTATGGACCGCAGGCAGGCGATCCGAAGCGGTGGAACTGGGAGGGCGACGTGCCTGACCGGCGCGGTTGGCCTCCGCCAAAAGCCCCGCCTCATCGAGATCATCCAGAACCTCCGCGAACGCATCCATGAAGCCCGCGCCAACGGATGGCTCGGCGAGGTCGAGGGTCTCCAGGTCAGCTTCGACGCCGCGATGGCCAAGCTCAACAGCTTCAAGAACACCCCCGGCGACGGACGTCCCCAACTGGTCGACCTCGGCATGGCCGTCTTCACCGATCAAGCACCCTCACCACCAGAGGCAGGAGAAGGAATCGATCACGAGGTGGCCGTGCTCAGACGGCCGGAGCAGCCATCGGAAGACAGGTTGCCTCGGGCATGAGGGCCTCGCGGGACACGCGCGTCGCGGTGGCAAGAGCCCGGCCCACGGAGTAGGCGTGGGCGCTTGCCGGGAGGTTTCCTCGGCTGCCGCTGAGCACCACATCGACGCTGCCCATCGCGCTGTCTGACTCTGTGGGCCGGTCCAGGCGCCGCAACGTCTGCCGGGCGACCGCCTCCGCGCTGTCGTACAGGGTGGTGCCGGTCGGCAGCTGCTGCAGAATCTCCGGTGCTACCAAGGGGTAATGCGTGCACCCCAGCACCACGGCGTCGCAGTGGAGGGGAGTCCGCTCGACCGCGCAGGCGATCGCTTCAGATGCAGCAGCCACGTCCCCGTGGTCAATCGCTTCGGCCAGACCGGGACAGGCGACCCGCATGACTGGCTTGCCGTTCGCGAAGTCGGTGATCAGGCGGGCCTGATAGTCACTCGCCGTGGTCCGAACCGTTGCCCATACCGCGATGCTCCTGCCTGTCACTGCGGCTGGCTTCACGGCGGGAACAGTGCCGATCACCGGCACATGAGGCTCGAACTCCTGGCGCAGGGCGTCGATCGCGGTGACGGTGGCGGTATTGCAGGGCACCACGATTGCCTCCGCACCCCGCTCGACTGCGGCACAAGCAGCGGTGAACAGACGGTCCGTGATGAAGGACGTGCTCTTCGGTCCCCAGGGGGCGCCCTCGGGATCCAAGAGCAGCAGCAGATCGAGTTCCGGGGCAAGATGCCGCACCCAGCCGGCGGTGGAAAGAAGACCAAGTCCCGAGTCGATCAATGCCACCGTCATGGCGATCAAGCTATCAAGCCTCTTCCCACACGGGTAGCGCGCCGGCCGGTTGCCTCGATCGATTCCTTAGTGGTCGGCTCCGGAAGTCCTTCGTGGGTTGGTCATGCTGCCAGGGCGGTAGAGGATTTATCTGGGTGATCGGCGGTGTGCCGGTCGAGCCTGGCCAGCAGATCGTTCAGGTCGGAGGTGGTGAACTTCCACTGGAACGGCTGTGCCGTGGCGTCGTAGCGGTCTTCGAAGGCTCGAAGCCGCTCCGCGACCTGGGCCAGGTCGGTGAAGTCGTTGGGCGAGACGACCTTGCGCTGTACGACGGAGAAGTAGACCTCGACCTGGTTCAGCCAGGAAGCGTGCACCGGAGTGTGGACCAGCACCGCGTTCGGGAACGCGGTGGCGAGTCGGTTGGCTGCCTTCTTGCCGCGGTGGGAAGAGCCGTTGTCGACCACCCAGTACACGCGTTTGGCGCTGGCGTACGGCTCGCGGCTCATGACCTGGGTGACGAGGTTCATGAACGGGGCGATGCCGGTGCGTGGTTCGCAGCGGCCGAATACCTTCGCGCGTTGGACGTCGTAGGCGGCCAGGTGGGCCAGGGCTCCGCCGCGGCCGTAGGTGTGGTTGACACGCATCGCGCGGGCCTGGCCGGGGGCGAGGGTGGGGTGGCAGCGGCAGCGGGCCTGGATGGAGGTTTTCTCATCGGCGCTGATGACGTACTCGTCTTCGTCGAGCGGAACGCCGTCGAAGGCTGGCAGAATTACAACCCCAGCCGTCCAGATTACGCTGAGCTAGACAGGAACAGGCCGTACATTGTATTCGAACCTCGGAGCAGGTGAGCAGTTGCGAGCGTCAGAGCGAATCATCAACGAGGTCGCCCAAGGCCTCCGGAGTTTGGAGGAGGCTGTGACCTGGTTCTCTGCGTTGGAGCAGGTTGAGCAGAGAGCGGCACTGCACGAGGTTGTTCGCTACTCCATGCAGGCGCATGCAACGGTGGACGATGGGCGTGAGGGGCTATTGCGATCAGGCGTCAAGCCAACCATGACCCCGGCAGTGTTGATTGTTCGAGAACCAATTCTCGAACAAATGGGGAAGATTATAAACCTACCCCCTGCCGAGTACGTGAAGTCCTTCCGTGTTCTCTTGTCCACGTTTGCTGTGGCTGACACGCGACGAAGAGAAACGGAGTGCCGAGGCTGTGGTCATGCCTGGCACAACCTGTCATAGCACTAACCTCCGCCAGTGCGCTTAGTTGGGAGCACAGAGGATTTCTGAGTTCGCTTACGCGCACATTCGGAGCCCCCGCCGAGTTGTTACTCGGCGGGGGCTCCTGGGCGTTTGACGGCAATGATGACGACAACCTCGGGAGGAGGGCCGCAGCGGGCGGAACGTCGTTACTACCGCATTCCGGTAAAGGCGCTGCCAAGTGTATTGATGGCTTGGTGTGGGAGCCAGAGCCGTAGTGGACACAGATGCCGATGGCGACGTCGCCTGCCCAGGTTGGGGCGAGCGTGCAGACTATTCAGCAGTCCGATCACCCGAATCACGGTGCTCTCAAGGCAAACGGAGACGTCACAGGCTCTGCGGTGGCCACCATCTGTCCGTTGTGAGTGGCCCGTGGTATCCCACGGTCTGTGGATTTTGACACGACGTCTTTGACGGTCCGCTGCAGGCTCCTCGGGGAGGCGGAGTTCGCCACCGATGAGGAGGCATAGATCTTTATTCCTCCTCCGCAGTGCGTGGCCGAGGTGACCAACGATGCCCGCTTCACGGGAGGGTGTCTTGTCGAGGTATCTCGACAAGAAGTGCTCGGATAGCTGACGGGTTATGGGATTCGACCACGCTGAATCAACGGACGCCGCTACACCGGCCCGGGAGAACCGGAGCGCCGGGTGTCCGCATACAAGCGGGCCCGTACCCCTGGCTCACCTGCGACGCGCCGCACCGTCCGATGCCGGATGTCGCCCACGGCTCATCCAGCCGGGACATCACTGCCAACGCGGTGTCCTCGTCCTGGGCTGTGATGTCCAGGACGACCAGGCATGGCTCGCGTGCACCTCGTCGATACGGTCCATGCCTTGCGTGACGTTGTCGGCGCCAGGCCGGTTCACCGGTGGCTTGCACGCCAGTCGTACGAGCGACATCGCGCCGGACGGGGGCTTACGGGCCCGGTCGGCTCTGGGGCGCGAGTGGCTCGGCAGCGGAGCGTGGCTGCTGCTACTGGCGCCTGGGGGTGAAGCCCTCTGGACCGGTGACTGGTCCGACAGGTGCGGCTGGCCGCGTATGTGGGGTTATGCGGTGAGGTCGAGCAGGGCTTGTTCACCCAGCCGCGGCCGTAGCCGCCCGGCGACGCCGTAGCCAGCGCGCTTGCGCCTCCCGAAACAGCGAAACGGACATCAGTCCACGTACTGCCCTCTCGGTTCTGTGATGCCCTGACGGCCGCAGCCGGTATCGGTGGAGCGCTACCAGGTGCGTGCGGTGCGGTGCAGATCGTCGAAGCTTGCGTGCAGGTGGTGTCCGAGGGTGGCGTGCTGCGGGTCGGCCAGCCACCGGGCTGAGGCGAGCCGGTACGCGGCGACGGAGACGGTGGCGGTCAGCGTGGCCGCCGGTTCGGAGATTCCCCGCGTGCGCAGTGCGCCGGCGATCGCCTCACCGAGGGCTGCCAGTTTCGCCCATTCGCGTTCCCGCAGATCGGTGTGTGCGTCGAGGATGTGCCTGCGGCGCTGTGCTGCGTCCCGGCGCTGGTCGAACCAGTTACTGCGGGCCGTGAATGCCACGGTGATCGCGTCGAGCGGGGACTGCTCCGCGGGTGCCGCGCCCACCGCTTCGCGGACCTCGGCGATGAACCGGCCCTGATCAGGGAAGAGCACCTCACGCTTGTCGGCGAAGTGGTTATAGAAGGTGCGCTCGGTCAGGCCGGCTCGCTTCGCGATCTCGGCGACTGTCGTGCGTTCGTAGCCGCGCTCGGTGAACAACTCGATCGCGGCTTCCTGCAGCCGTTCCTGCGCGCCGGCCGGCCATCGTCCCATGGCACACAGAGTAGTGATTACAGAGACTGCAATCAAGGTGTACGGTGATTTCAGAACCTGTAATCACCGTGGTGCTGCGGGACAGCGGCTGCGGTGATGAAGGCGACGTGAGCCGTATGGGCCGGATCAGATGAAGGAGCTGGTGATGGAGGCTGCCGGAACGCGGGTCGGTGTATTCCTGGGCGGCACGTTCGCGCAGGAACCCGGCATGACCAACCTTGTGGACCGGGCGGTGGAGTTCGCGCGCGAGGTGGCCGACGCCGGTGTGCGCACCGTGTGGTTCGGGCAGGCGGCGGATTACGACGCGCCCCAGCTCGCGGCGCTGGTGAGCCGGGCGGAGCCCCGGGTCTACGTAGGCACCGCGGTCGTGCCGATGTATCCTCGCCATCCTCTGCTGCTCGCGGCGGCGGCGAAGACGGCGCAGGCAGCTGCCGCAGGGCGGTTCCGGCTCGGTGTCGGGCTCGGCGCACGCACTGTGCTCCAGCCGCAGTTCGGCCTGGCGTATCCGCCGCAGATCCAGCACCTGCGCGAGTACCTCACGGCGCTGCGCCCGCTGCTGGACGGCGACGACACCGCCTTCGAAGGGGAGACGCTGGCGTCGCGCCCGGTCGGCTCGACGGCCGTGGCCGGGGCTTCCCCGGCGGTCCCGGTTCTGGTGGCCGCGATGGGTCCGCGGGCCCTCGCGGTTGCGGGCGAGTTGGCCGAGGGAACGATTCCGTTCCTCGCCGGGCCCCACACGCTCGCCGAACAGATCGTGCCGGTCATCACCGAAGCCGCCGCCGCGGCCGGGCGGCCGGCCCCGCAGATCGTGGCCGGGGTGCCCGCGGTGGTCACCGACGATGCCGCAGCCGCCCGCGACCGCGTATCGGCCGCCCTCGGCTTCTACGACAGCATCCCGTCCTACCGGAAGGTCATCGCGACCGAGGGACTGTCGAACGCGGCGGACCTACTGATCGCCGGCGACGAGGACATCGTCGCCGCCGGCCTGCGCCGCTATCTCGACGCCGGGGCCACCGAGGTCATGATCACCCACACCGACCTCTTCGACGCGGAAGATCGCCAACGGACCTGGGCTATCACCCAGCGTCTGTGAGCCGAGACCGAACCGGCTACACCGCCCCGACTCCTTCTGCCGTGACAGCGGTGTGATTCCCGATCGGCAGATCCCACTGACAGCCGGTGCGGCCCTGGTACAGGAGCGCGTTGACGATCTCCCACATCTCGTACCGACCCTGGTGGCCGCTGACCGAACGGTGCGCGGCCGTCCACACGGTGATCACCGGCTCGATGAGGGCCCACTGCTCGTCGGACAGGTCGCTCTTGTAGGGCTTGCGCTCGCTCACGGTGTTCAGCCCAGCACACCCGAGCCCGCCGCCCGGCTGGGCTGTCGCAATCCCACACGCTCAGGTGACGACAAAACACCCGCCAACTCGCATACCGTCCTCTGGGTGGGCGGTTCGCGAGTGTTTGGGTGTTTTTGTTATCGCCTGATGGTGTGGGTCTGGGGTGGGTTCCTCTGGTCGGGGGTCTGTGGTCTGGTGGGCTGGCCGGGTGAGTGGACGGAAGCCGTATCCGAGTGACTTATCGGACGAGCAGTGGGCCCTCATCGAGCCGGTGATCACCGCGTGGAAGGACTGGCACCGCTCGGTCAGTGGCCACCAGGGCGCCTAGGACATGCGGGAGATCGTGAATGCGATCCTCTATCAGGGGCGGACCGGATGCCAGTGGACTTATCTCCCGCACGGCCTGCCGCCCAAAAGCGCGACCTGCTACTACTTCGCCGCTTGGCGGGACGATGGGACCGGCCAAGTCATCCACGAGCTCCTGCGCTGTCAGGTCCGTGAACGTGCCCGGCGATGAGAGGACCCGATCCTGGTGGTGCTGGACACCCAGAGTGTCCGCGTGGCCGCCGGGGTCCCCGCTGCCACGACCGGCCACGATCCGGCCAAGCGGGTGGCGGGCCGCAAGCGTGGCCTGGCCGTGGACGTCCTCGGCTTGGTCATCGCGGTCGTCGTCCTCGCCGCGAACGTCCACGACAACGCCGCGGGCATCGCCCTGCTGAGCCAGGTTGCCCAGAACGCCGGCGGCACTGTCAGCAAGGCTCTGGTGGACCAGGGATTCAAGACCAGGTCGTCACACACGGGGCCGGCCTCGGCATCGACGTGGAAATCGTCCAACGCAACCCGCAGCACAAGGGGTTCGTCCCGCAGCCGAAGCGGTGGAGGGCCGAGCAGACCTACGATATCCAGCCTCTCCTTCAGACACTGGACATCCAGGAGGAAGCCGCCCGGGCCCAGGCCGACGACCTGCGCAAGCAGATCGAGGGCCTGCAGACCCGCGGCTGTGGGAGGCCGAGACACACCTCGAGCACCTCGCGATCACCCGCAAGACCGTCACCAACCACGCCGACCGGATCCCCACCTCCCCGCCGGAACTGCCCGAGCATCCGGACTACGCCCGCATCCTCACCGTTTTCAACGAGGCCACCGGACCACTGCGGGCCACGGACGTCTGCCAGTCCCTCGGCCACGAACTCCTGCCCAAGAACGTCGAGGGCATCCGAGCCAAGCTCAAGCGCCTGGTCAAACTCGGCGTCCTCACCGAAGCCGACAGGGGCAGCTTCGCCAGGAAGCAATAGCCACCCGCCACGACCAGCATCCCTGACACACCCTCACCCCGAAACGGACATCACCTCACGAACCGTCCACTGAGACCCGGCACAAGCACCATCAGCCCCGCCAGACCAAGCGAGACATGCAGACCCTCGGCGATCTTTGGCAGCAGCCCTACAGGCAGCGTCTCCGTCATGACGACGACGAACGCGCCGAGCGCTACGGCACCAACGGATGCCCAGTCGCGCCTGGTACTGGGCTCCGCGACAGGGGTGGGACAGTGGGTCTGGACGGCCGCGGCACACGACGATGCAGTGACCACGCGCACCTGCGGTGCACGGTGTGTGGGCGTACTGTATTTGGTTCCAGTGAGCCTACGCCAACTTGAAACCGCAGTTCAAAGGGCTGGTGTGACCGGTTCTCGGAGTGCTCACGCTGGTCGGGGGCGGCTGTCTGCGGAGTAGATCATCCGTCAGGCTGTGTTTTCGGCGGCACTCGGAGCGGGTTTGCTTACAGCGGCAGGTGAGCCTCGTCCGCCTGGCCGAAGATGTCTCTGGACGTTGGGGACGGCACCGACTCGCGGGCGTCGAGGATGGTCAGCGTATGACGCACTTCCGTGCCCAGCCGAAAGAGCTGAAGACTGATCTGGCCGCCCTTACTGACAGTGAGAATGTGGCTGGTGGTCCTGCTAGTGAGCCTGACTCACTTACTGACTGACTTCATCGACAGTCCTGTCTGAGATTTGTCGGCTCGTCGGCAGGGCCGCCGTGCACGCGGCCGGACGAGCGTATCTGACCTTACAGGCGCCTGGTCCGGAAGCCCCGTCACTGTCTTGTCCACCCGCCCGACCGGCGCGTGTCGCCCTCGGAACGGCAACGCCACAGGGACGGACATGGCCAGCATGAGTTCGGGAGTCACTACGGCCTTTCCGCCCATCGTCATGCCCCCTTGGCGGTGAGCCGGCCGATGGCCCGGATGACCTGGCGCCGGGTGGCCAGGCGTCGGGCGAGGAAGGCCATCACCCGGTTCATGCGGCCTGCGATGACGCTGGGCGGCGGGTTCCTGCGGTCCAGGGCGGCCAGCGCGGTGCGGACGACGTCGACGGGCGAGGCGAGCCTGGTCCCTCCGGCGGCGTGTGGGGTGCCCACGACGTCGAAGAACTCGGTCCGGGTCGCGCCGGGGGACAGGGCCAGCACCCGCAGACCGGTGCCGCGTGACTCCTCCCACAGAGCCTCGGTGAGGCTGAGCACGAACGCCTTGGTCGCCCCGTAGAGCGCCATGCGCGGGTTGGGCTGGTAGGCGGCCATGCTCGCCACGTTGACCAGTACCCCGCGGCCCGCGGTACGCAGTTGGTCGATGAAGGCACGGCTGATGTCGGCGACCGCGGTCACGTCGACCGCGATCTCCCGGCGCAGCCGGTCCGGGTCCGCCTGGTGGAAGGGGCCGAAGGTGGCGAACCCGGCGTTGTTGATCAGGCTCGTGACGTGCAGGCCGAGCTGGGCCACCTGCGCGGCCAGCGCCTGCCCGGGGTGGTCCGTGGCCAGGTCCATCTCCACCACGTGCACCTGGATCCGATGCTGTTCGCGCAGCTCGGTGGCCAGCTTCTCCAGGCGTTCCCTGCGGCGGGCGACCAGCACCAGGTCGGAGCCGCGGGCGGCGAGCTGGCGGGCGAACTCGGCGCCGAGGCCCGCGCTGGCCCCGGTGATGAGGGTGGTGTGTCCGTGGTAGTCGACGGCCGGCATGGTCATCCTTCTTTCAGTCGCTGCCTTACTGGCAGTTAATGCCAAGTAGGCGCTCGCTGTCCAGAGGCGTATCCTGACGTCCATGACGACCTTGTGGGAGCGTTCGCGGCAGGTCGCCGTCAAGGCGATCCTGGATACGGCGGTACGCCTGTTCGCCGAGCAGGGCTACGAGCAGACGACGATCGCGCAGATCGCGCGGGAGGCGGGGATCTCGCAGCGCTCCCTTTTCCGCTACTTCGGAACCAAGGAGGACCTGGTCTGCGGCGACCAGGAGGCGCTGGGCGAGCTGCTGAAACGGACCGTCGAGCAGCAGCCGGCCGAGATGTCCGCCTGGGATGCCCTGCGCGCCGGATTCGAGGTCATTCTGACTGCCAACCACCCCCCCGAGCGTGCGCTGGAACTGTCCCGCCTCATCTTCGACACGCCCTCGCTGCACTCCCGCTACATCGAGAAGCGACGGCGCTGGCAGGCCGAACTCGTCCCCGTCATCCGGGCGCGGCTGGGCAACGGCCCCGGCCATCCGGCTCCCGACACGCAGGCCAAGGCGATCGTCGCGACGGTCTTCGCCTGTATCGACACGGCAACCGAACTCTGGGCCGGACATGACGGACGGCTCGACCTGGCAGACCTCTACGACCAGTGCCTCGCGGCGGTGCGGGACCATGGCTGAAGCACGTATCCCCGGCACACCTTCGGGCAGAACCCGACGTCACCGCGCGCGGTCGACCGCAGCGGTCTGAAGCAGGTGGCAAGGGTCAAGTGGTGGGCCATGCGCTGGAAGGCTCCACTGAACGCGTTCCAGGTCGCCTCCGGGGCGCCTGACCCCGAGCAACAACTGAACACTCAACAAACAAGACCAGCCGTCAGATTGACGCAGCCTCAGGAACCTTGCAGTCAGCGGATGGTGAGGCCGCCGTCGACGGCGAGGATGGTGCCGGTGGTCCACTGGGCCGAGGCCAGATAGGCGGCCGCGGTGGCGACGTCATCGGCAGTGCCCAGACGTCCCAGGGGGTAGGAGTGCTCGATCTGCTCGTCGTGTGCAGTGCGTTCCTCTGCGGTCATGGGGGCGATATAGGAGCGTTCGTACTTGGGAGTGTGGACGGCGCCGGGAGCGATGGCGTTGACACGGACTCCTTGGGGGCCGAGTTCACTGGCCAGCGCCCGGGTCATGGAGTTGAGCGCTCCGCGGGTGGCGGAGTAGGCGGCCGAATGACGGCCGGCGACCATTTTGCGGGCCCAGTAGCTGCTGATGTTGATGATGCTTCCCCGAGCGTTCACGAGGGCGGGCAGGAGTTGCTGGCTCAGCAGCAGCGGCACCTGGACGTTGAGGTGCCACATGGTGTTCATCTCGTCGACCGTGGTGTCGGCAAGGGAGGCGAAGTGTGCGGTGCCGACGTTGTTGACGAGGGTGTCGACCCGGTCGGTCAGGTTTTCGACGTGCCCGGCGATCAGGGCGGGGGCATCGGGCGCGGAGAGATCCGCGGGCACGGTGTGCACGACGGTGCCGTGCCGGCCAAGTTCCTTCGCGGCGGTCTCGAGCTTGTCGCGATTGCGGGCGACAAGAATAAGGTCCGCTCCGTCGCGGGCGAGGGCACCGGCGATGGCCAGGCCCAGGCCCTCGCTGCCGCCTGTGACGACGGCGAAACGGCTGGTGGTGCGGTGCTCGGACATGTCAGATTGCCTTTGTGTGGTCGGTGGAAGCACTCAGCGTCGCGAATCGGCGTAGCTCTTCGAGTTGGTCGCTGCGGGCGTTCCCGATGCCGGCGAGGGCGTCACTGCCGAGAGGAAGGCGCAGCGGGGGGCTCGGCATATCGGCGAGGACGACGAGGGCCTGGGCCATACGGGCGGGGTCGCCGACCTGCCTTGCCGCAGCCTCGGCGGAGCGCGCCAGCGCTTCGTGCACGGGGAGGTAATCGGGGAGGGCGGCGCTGCCGGGCAGCCGACTCGCCCAGTTGGCGCGGAAGTCGGTGCGGGCTGCTCCGGGCTCCACGATCGTCGTCCGGATGCCCAGCGGGGTGAGCTCGGCGGCCAGTGAGACGCTCAGACCTTCGAGGGCGTGCTTGCTGGCCGTGTAGGCGCTCATCCCCGGGGCACCGATCTGCCCTGCCAGCGAGCTGATCTGCAGCACACGGCCCGCTTTCGCCGCGCGCAGGTAGGGCAGAGCGGCGCGCAGGACATTGGCGGCGGCGAAGAAGTTCACTTCGAACTGGGCGCGCAGCTCCATGTCGTCCAGTTCCTCGAAGGGGCCCGCCAGCGCGTAGCCGGCATTGTTGACGACGACGTCGAGGCGGCCGAACCCGGTGATCGCGTCATCCAGTACCGGACGCAGCGTACCGGCGTCGGTGATGTCCACGCTCACGGTGCGCAGACGCCCGGGAAAGGCGGCGGTCAGCGGTTGCAGCGGCCCGTCGCCGCGCGTGACCGCGATCACTCGCTCACCTGAACTCAGAACCTCACTGACCAGGGCCTGGCCCAACCCGCCGGACGCGCCGGTGACCAGCCACACGCGGGACCCCATGCTTCGCACCTCTCGCACGAGCCAAACAAACGGACCGATCTTGTCCGTTTCCGCGAGAGTAGAGGAAGCGGACAGAGGTTGTCCACTTATGGATAAGATGGGGTGATGAACACGGAGCGGCCTGCGGCGACCCAGGGGACGGCGATGCCCGTGCGCGCCGACGCCCAGCGCAATGCCGCGCGGGTTCTCGCGGCCGCGCGTCGTGCCGTCGCCTCTACCGGGCTGGACGTGAGCTACCACGAGATCGCTCGGGAGGCCGGCGTCGGCGTGGGCACCGTCTACCGGCGCTACCCCGAACGCGACCAGCTCATGGCGGCGGTGCTGAGCGACATCCTCACCGAACTGATCGACACCGCACACCAGGCTCTGGACTGCGATGACGCCTGGGAGGGCTTCTCGTTGCTGTTCACCAGCCTGGCCCTGCGCACCGCTCAGAACGCGGGACTGTCCGGCTCCCTGGACCAGCACGGCGGGCCCGCTGTCGCCCAGCAGCGCCACGAGCTCCTCGGTCTCACCCGGAGGGTCATCGAACGCGCTCAGGACCAGGGACGTCTTCGCCGGGATCTGGCCTGGCAGGAAGTGCTGCGGCTGACCGGCGCCCCAGCGGTACAGGGATGCGTGCTGGGACTCGAGCCTGACCCTGCACACGGTCACCACTTGGTGCTGACCGTTCTTCTCGACGGTCTACAAACCGGCTGACACCGGCGACGTGCCGAAGCTCCCAGGAGCGGATGACATCGTCCGGGAGTGCACGACACCGCCGGGACGATGCCGTGCACCCACTCGGCGCGTCCATGAATTCGAGTCTCTCGACACCGGGTATACCGGCCCTTTGCCAGTGACCCGGTGAGCCGACCCCGGACGGTCCCCTCGAACCGGTTCACGCCAGGGGCTGAATGGTCTCCAAGCCCTCAAGGAGGGGGGCCTGGTCCCAGCCGACTTGCTTACACGCAGCGAAAGCCGTTTACTTCCGCATACTTGGACTGAAAACCAGCGGGTGGCTCAGATTGCGGGTAAGGCGTGGGGGACGGCGACTGCGCCGCTAGGAAGCCACGATCGCGACTCTCACCCCATGCCCCGGAGCTCAAAGTCACGGATACCACGAGCAGGGTCACCAAAGCCGCGATAAGCGCAGAGAGCCTGTTGTGCTTGCGTATTCCGATACCCATTGCTTTCCCACCTGGAGTCGGAATCCGTTATGCACAAGAGACGCGAGTACGGTGAAGTGAAGCCACCCACTGGGTCATTGCATTTGCGAAGACCCGGAATGTACTGGATAGCAAAGTACCGTCGGACCTTGCTCCCGCTAGCCAACCCACTGCAACCACAACGGGTTACAACCTCTGCGGGTCCCTTCGTAGGTAAACGCCCGGGAGGAGCAATTTTTTACCTTCGGCCTCAGGCAGACCCATCTTTTATTGCCCGGTGAGATCCGCCTCGGCCTCCCTATCCAGTCTCCTCCAACCCCATCATAGGACCTGAATTGGCTAGTACTCCACTGCGACTTCGTGATCTATCCGGTCGCGGGTGCGGCGAGTCGACCTTCCCGATGGATCGATCGATGGTTGATCAGCGAGATCGTGCGGAAGGACCCCGAAGGATTACCGCGGCGCGTCGGCGGCTGAAGCCGACCAGTACCCAGCCGAGTTGGACAACTTAGCGGGATGAACAGGGGCGTCTGGTGGCCCGCGCCATACATCCTCGCTCAAGGCTGTAACGACGGCCGCGGCCCGGTCAAGGTGCGGGCACCAAGGGTGAACAGCCGCCGCGTCGATGAGACGGGGGAATGGCAGCGGTTCTCCGCTGAGCGACTTCCGCCCTGGTGCCGGAAGTCGCCCAAGGCGGAGCCCGCTTCAGGGTCTCTGCTAGCCCTGCCGACAAGTCGACGCTCAGGGGCAGTGCCTCCCCCTGCCTCGCGCGAGGTTAAGTCAATCGTTGTAGGCAAGCGCTCCCGTCGAACGCGTCCGGCGAACTCCTTTCGGTCATCAAGCAATTGCCGACGCGCGAACAGAGTCGAAATTTTCCACCGTGCTACGAAGCTACCCTCTACCCTCCGACGCAGTTGGGCGCCACCGTGTCTTGTTTGGATACCACAGCGCGGCGCGACCAGCGCCTCGGGCGAAGCCAGCGCTGGGATGGTGCGGCCGACGTCCTGCCCATCGCGGGGACCGCGGCCCACTCTGCAGCGGAGCCGGCGATCCCTACTCTGAGATGCCACCGGCGCCTACCCTTGACATGATGGAAGAGTGCAAAGGGGAAATGTCCCTCCCGCTCAGTCGAGTTGGAGGGACACGGGTTAAGACGGGTTCACACACGATAGTCGGGCAGAGTCCGCCTCGGCCTGCGGTTGCGCCGGGAATCGCAGACGCCACCCACCGTTGGGCACCGGGGCACCCATCGTGCGAAGACAGGAGAGTGCCATGGCCGCGCACACCGCTACCGGCAGGTTGCGCTCTGGAGGGATTACGACGAGCCGGTTCGGACTCGCGCTGAACCTCGCCGGCATCGGACGCCTCAAGTTCGGGGATTACGAGGTGGAGAACATCCGGCCTGTGGTCGTCTCGAGCCCCCTGATGAGGCTGCCATTGAGAAGGCTCGGGGAGACGAGACTGGCCAGGGCGGGCTCACCGAGATCGCGATTGCCGCGATGATCTCCACCGGACGGTGGGCCCCGAGAATCTCGGCAGCCGGCAGCATCCTTGCGGCCGGGATTTCGCCGTCACGCTCAGTTTCCTGGTCACCACTCCGGAGGCGTGGCACCAGCGGGGCCCAGAGCCGAAGCTCTCGCCGGCCGGCCAATTCCTGATTAAGGACGTGGTGCTGCTGGGCGCTTCCCTCATCACAGCTGCGGAGTCGCTCAGTAGTACCCGACGACGATAGCCGTCCGTGGCTCTGCCTGAACCAATCCGTCCGGCGTTCATCTTTGCGGTGATCTCCCTGGTGGCCTCGATTGCCGCGTCGATCGCATCGATCATCACCTGATTGGCAGACCACAGCCTTGCACGCCGCCACCGTGTTCACAGCGCCGAAAGGGCACCCACCTGAAGGTGCGCCGAACCACACAGGGAAGGAACAAGAAAATGAGCGACACCAAGCAGTCCGCCGAAGATCTGAAGATCCTCGAGCAGCTCAACAATGACTACGTCCACTCCGACCAGTTCAACGATGTCAAGCGCTTCAGCGAGTTTCTCGCCGAAGACTTCATCTCGCAGACTCCCGGCTTCACCCGCAACCGTGCCGAGTTCCTCGAATTCATCGCTAAGCCGCGGCCCTTCAAGGATCTCGCTGTGCACGACGTCAATATCCGCATCCTCAGCAGTGACGTTGCTCTGATCCACGGCCGTGCCACTTACACCCTGCTCGCCAATGGAGTGGATCAGGAAGCTCTGTACACGGACACGTACCAGAAGCGCAATGGCACCTGGGTCTGTGTCTCGGCCTGTGCAATCGCTCCGGGCACCTGACCGACCACCCCCGCCAGGCTGCCGTGGTTGCGCAGATCGGAGACCTCCCCGAGATGCGCAGCGGTGCGCGCCTGCTTCCGCTCGGACGGGTTGGCCTTGTTGGTGTGCTGGTAGCGTCGTTCGCAGGCCCTGCCCCGTGAGTGATCTTCGCGGAGCTTCTGCCGCTCAGGCGGGCGTCGATGCCTCCTCGCGCTGTACGACCATCATGGCCATGTCGTCGTTGAGCAGGCCGCCCGCGTACGCCCGGACGTCGGCGGTGATCTCCCGCAGGAGCAGCCTGGGGGTGTGTTCCGTCCACCTTCGTACGCGTTCGGGGAGCGGGTAGAAGGTGCCCTCGCTGTTGCGTGTCTTGGTGACACCGTCGGTGTACAGCAGGATCCTGTCCCCTTCCTGGAAGGGGAAGGTGGCCGCTGTGTATGGGGTGTCGGAGATGGAGCCGAGGCCGAGCGGCGGAGCGGGTTGGGTCACGTGGAGGGCGGTGACGGTCTCGGCCGCCCGGCGCAGGAGCAGGGGCGGTGGATGTCTGCAGCTGATCATGTGGACCACCGGTTCGTCGTCTGGGATGTCGAGCACCGCGGCGGTCACGAAGCGCTCCGCGGCGTCGGCGTCAGATGCCGAGAATTCTGCGAGATGGAGACCGCGTCCTCGACGTAGGCGACCAGTTCAGCCAGCGGGATCCGACGGTGGGCCGCGGCATGGAAGGCGCCTAGCACGATCGCCGTGTCGCTGATTGAAGCAAGTCCGTGGCCGCGCACATCTCCGATGATCAGTCGAGTGGAGTCGGAGGTACGGGCTGCGGCGTAGAGGTCGCCGCCGATGTAGGTGTCGGCCTCGGCGCTGTGGTGCTCCGCCGCGAGCGACACCGCTCCGGCCTGCTCCGGGAGTGGGCGCAGGACGACGCGCTGGGTCGTGTCGGAGACGGTCCGCGCCGGACGAGTTCCAGCTGGTGTCGGTCCCGCAGCTGAGTGAAGGCGACCAGAAGGATGCAGAGCGCGGTGAGGGAGACGAGTTCCACCAGCACGCTCTCGGTGCTCAGGACCCGCCGCTCCGCCCCAGCGGCGATCAGTGCGACTACGGAGAGAGCCCCCACTTGCGCGGTGGGTCGCGGACCGGTGCCGATGGCGGTCACGGCGGTGGCGACGACCAACAGGTGGGCGAGGTGGATGTGCGGCGGAAGGAACGCGTCGGCCACCGGGATGCAGATGACCAGGAGCAGCGGGGCGACCACCCAGAGCAGACGCGGTGCTGCCCGCCACCATGTTTGAAGGGTTCTGTTCGCCTTCGCGGCGATCGCAACGCTCATTTCTTGCTCCACAGTGGCTAGGGATGCCGGCCTGCTGCCGTCGTGCACGAGCAGCGTCAGCCGTCCGACCAGCAGTCCCCGCTCTGCCAGCCAGGCTGGCAACGGCTCGCTGTCACGGGCTTCCAGCGGGCTGGGGTCGCTGTCTGCATCCGGGATCGCCAATCTATTGGCGACGTTAACCGGATGAATAACAGGCCTATTCCGACCACTCTCAGGGAGCCTGGCAGGCGAGATACCACTGATCAAGCGCCGACCCGACGCGCAAGCACCGAGCCCTTGCTTCCCGCCTGGTGCTACTTCCTCTGGACCTCAAGATCTCAGTCTCCGGGTGTCCGTGATCGAGGGGAAGCTCCGGTCAACGCCTTCGCCGAGTGCCCGGACGGAGGAAAGGGAGGTCCGGTGTAGGCGGAAGGTCGGTGGTCATTCACCCTGTCCGGTCCTGGTGCCCATTCCGGGGATTTCAGCCCAGGGTGGGGTAGTGGCCGGCCGCGAGGTCGTCGATGAGGCTGGGGTGGGTGGGCTGCCAGCCGAACCGTTCCCGGGTCAGTGCACTGGACGATGGCATGTCGAGGGCGAACACGTGGCCGATGACGCCGAAGCGCTCAGGCGGCACCGACTCGACCGGCATCGCGAGAACGCCGCCGATTGTCTCGGCCAGGGTCTTCATGGTGTCGCCGTCGTCGGCTACTGCGTGCAGGACCGTGCCCGGCGCGGCGTCCTCGAGTGCGGTGCGGAACAGCGTGGCGCCATCGAGCCGGTTGACTGCTGGCCATCGCTGTGTGCCGTCGCCGACGTACGCTGACACGCCGGTTTTCTGTGCGGCGGCGATGAGCACTGAGCAGAAGCCGTATTGCGACCCGCGCTGGTGCACGGAGCGCGGCAGCCGCACGACAGAGGAGCGGATGCCCTGGTCGGCCAGGGTCAGCACCGTCTGGGAAGTGCGGCCGCGGCCGCCGACCGGACCGTCGGTGGTGTCGGGGTCGTCCTCTGTGGAGGTGTGGCCTGGCATCATCGGCGTGAGGCCGGCATGCACGAACGGCTTGCCGCTGCCTGCGAGTGCGTCGGCGAGGGTCTGCACGGCGCGCGCTTCCTCGTCGATGCCCGCTTCCAGGTTGTTCCAGTCGTTGCTGAAGGCCAGGTTGATGACGCCGTCGGCCTGTACGGCACCGGTGCGGAGGCTGTCGAGGTCGGTGAGGTCGCCGCGGTGCGGCGTCCCGCCGGCGGCGGTGACGGCCGTCGCCGCGGCATCGGAGCGGACGAGGCCGAGGACCTCGTGACCAGCGGCGATGAGCTCGGGAACGACAACTGAGCCGATGCTGCCGCTGGCGCCGGTGACGAACACGCGCATGGGGGCTCCAGATGAGGGCTGCGACGCTGCGTCGCAGGGCGGGCATGGTGAGGGTCAGGCGTGGCGGTTGTGGGTGTGTGGATCCACGGGTTGCTTGGACTTGGGAAGCCCGCCGACCACGAGACGGTAGGAGCCGGTCACGAGCTCCTTCACCAGCTTGTCGTC
This sequence comes from Streptomyces yongxingensis, assembly GCF_055597465.1. NCBI lineage: Bacteria > Bacillati > Actinomycetota > Actinomycetes > Kitasatosporales > Streptomycetaceae > Streptomyces > Streptomyces yongxingensis. Next base: position 45,235 of record NZ_CM145717.1, on the reverse strand, counting down.
GATGGTGTCTCCGCCTTCCATTGTGATCCAGTGTCTTTTGTCCATGTGGTAGCCGGGCGTGATGTCTGCGTACTTCTGACGCAGGGCTGTGGCGTCGTCCGGGTCGGCTTTGAGGATCACGACGGGGCGTCCCGGCATGTCGGTCATGAGCATGAAGACCTTGCCGCCCACCTTGTGGAGCTCCCAGTCGGTGTCGAAACGATGCTCCTGGTCGGTGCCGGGCAGTTCCGCGGTGTGATCGCGCGCGATCTTCTGCAGTTCCTGTCCGTCCAAGGTGATCAACTCCTGGGTCGGTTCGAGTGCCTGGCGTGTGTCGTTTCGGGTCCGTGGCGCCGGTCGGTGGCCGGCGCTGGACGGCCACTGACCGACGGGCAGGGCATGGTCCTGATCTCCGACACGGCCGTCTACGGCAGGACGCGGATGATCGTCTTGCCGCGGCGTCGCGTGGTCGGGTTGAGGGCGCCGATGGCGTCGTCGAGGCTGGCGACGTCACCGATGTTGGTCCGCAGCCGTCCGTCGCGCACCCGCTGGACGACCTCACCCAGTTGGGCGCGGTCGGTTTCGACGACGAAGTCGATGGCCAGGCCGTCAGTGGGCCGTGCCTCGACCGGGCCGACGACGGACACGAGTGTTCCTCCGGCCTTGATCAGGGCGGCGGACTGCTTTTGAACGTCGCCACCGATGACATCGAAGACCAGATCGACACTCCCGACGTCTTTCAGCCTGTCGTTCTCGAGGTCGACGAACTCGTGCGCGCCGAAGTCGAGTGCCTTCTCGCGGTCGGCGGCGCGTCCGGTGCCGATCACGTAGGCGCCGGCTTCCCGTGCGAGCTGGGTGACCATCGTCCCGACTGCCCCGGCCGCGCCGTGGGCGAGGACGGTCTGGCCGGTCTGAAGGCGGCCGTGCTGAAACAGCCCCTGCCACGCGGTCAGGCCTGAGATGGGCAGGGACGCGCCTACGGTGAAGTCAACGTCGCCGGGCAGGGGTGCGAGGTTGCGGGCTTCGATCGCCACGTACTGGGCGAGGGTGCCATCGCGGTGCCAGTCGGCGAGGCCGAACACCCGCTGACCGACCGAGAGCCCCGTCGTGCCGTAGCCGAGGGCGGTGACCACCCCGGCCAGCTCGTGGCCGGGGATCGACGGTGTCTTGCCACGGCCGGCGCGATCGGCCCAGGTCGACGGCCACTCCGTCTCTGTGGGGACGAAGCCCGATGCATGGATCTGAACGATGACGTCGTTGATCGCTGCGAGCGGCTCGGGCCGCTCCGTCAGCGTCATTCCGGCCATTCCCGCGGCCGGGTCGGTGACCACAATGGCTTTCATCGAAATGCCTCTTCCTCGTATGAGTGGGGGGTTTGGTTTCCGAGTGGGTTTTTTAGACGAAGGTGAACAGCTGGTCGGTGTCGAAACGGGAGATCGGGGTGGTGTACACCCTCTCCGGGTCGGGGTAGCCGAGGGCCGGCAGCACCGTCGTGGTGTGTCCGCTCTCGCGGATCTTGAAGGCCTTGTCGACACTGGTCGGGTCGAACCCCTCCAGCGGCGTGGCCTCGACGCCGAGCTCGGCGGCCGCCATCATGGTCAGGCCCATCGCCATGTAGGTCTGCTTCTCCATCCAGTGGTTCAGGTCCTTGTAGCCGTACGTGCGCAGGCTGAGGAAGTCCCGGGTCATGGATTCCCACAGCTCCTGCTTGGCCGGGCCAGGGAACCGGCCGTCGGCCCTCTCCTGGCGAACGCCGCCTCCAGGTGGGTGTCGGGCAGATCGGCCCGGGTGGTGAGGATGATGGTGTGCGACGCGTTGAGGATCTTCTCGGCGTTGTCCCGGAATCGTTCGCCCAGGTTGTTGGCGAGCCGCTCCTTGCCTTCGGGCGTGGCGAGAACGTAGAAGTGGTTCGGCTGGACGTTCACCGATGACGGCGTGGAGCGCAGGAACTTCAGCAGTTGCTGAAGGGTTTCCTCCGGAATGGTCTTGCTGGGGTCGAAGTACCTGGTGAGGTGCTTGTTCATGAGCTGGCCGAGGTTCATGTCGATCTGCCTTCTTCTTGTGATGAGCGGGTGAGAAGCGGTGGTTCGGGTTCGGGCTAGTTCGCGCCGCGGGCGAGCAGGTCGTTGATGCGCTCGAAGCTGATTCCTGTCGTCGCGGTGGTGAGGTCGCCGGCGACGAGCGCCTTGGTGGCCTGCTGGAGTGCCTCCATGGCGTGCGTGTAGAGCGCTGGACCCAAGCTGATGCGCTTGACCCCGGCCTGCTGCAGTTCAGCGACGGTCAGCACCTTGTCCGCCGGCGAGATGAGGACGTTGACCGGTGTCGGCGCAACGGCGGTGACGATCGCGACGAGTGCGTCGAGGTCGGGTGGGTAGGGGGCGTAGAGCACATCCGCGCCGGCCTCGGCGAAGGCCGTAAGACGCCGGATGGTGTCGTCGAGATCGGGCCGGCCCTGGAGGAAGTTGTCGGTGCGGCCGGTGACGACGATGCGCCCCTTGGCCGCCTCGACGGCGGCGCGTATGCGGTTGACCGCCTCGTCGAAGCCGCGAATCGGTTGATCGGGATCGCCTGAGGTGTCTTCGATCCCGATACCGGCCAGGCCGGCCTCGACGGCGGCTTCCACGGTCGCCGCGACGTCTGCGGGGGTGTCGCCGTAGCCGTCCTCGAAGTCTCCGTTGACGGGCAGCCCGGTGAGCCGGCCGAGCAGCCGCGCATGCGCGAGGTGCTCGGCACGGATGACTTCGTGACCCCCGTCGGCCCGGCCGAGTGTGGCGGCGAGTGCCGCCGACGACGTAGCGATCGCCTCGAAACCGGCATCGGCCAGCAGCAGCGCCGAGAGGCCGTCCCAGGCGTTCGGCATGACGAGGCCGCCGTCGCGGGTGTGCAGTGCCATGAACGTCTCATAGAGTTCGGAGCTCGGCATGGCGAACCTTCCTGAATGATCGTTGTGGTGCGGTGAGGGGTGTGCCGGCCGTGAGCGCGGCCTCGACGGGGTCCCGGCGATCAGCCGGGCGTACCGGCCGAGCTGACGGCGGGGATGTCGACGTCGGTCTGGTTGACGTTGTTGATGAAGTTGGTCAGCAGGACCTGCACCGCCACCGTGACGATCGCCAGGATCTGCGGGTCGCTGTACCCGGCGCCTCGCACAGCCGCGAGGTCGGCGTCGCTCACCTGACCGCGGCTCTCCACCACCTGCTGAGCGAAACGAGCGACCGCGGCGCGCTTGGGATCGACCGAGTTCCCGGCCCGGGCCAGGTCGATGTCGTCGCTCGACATGCCGCCGAGCTTGGATGGTGTGCATTGCCAGGCAGTAGTCGCAGCCGTTGGCCTGCGAGACGGCGAGCGCGGTGGTGCGCCGCGTCTTCGCGTCCAGAACCTGGCTCAAGCTGCCCTGCAGCGTCATGACGATGTCGAGGACGGCCGGGTTCGACGCCAGAGTGCCGAACATGTTCGGAACGAAGCCGAACTGCGCGCCGATGGTGTCGAGGACGCCCTTCGCACCGTCGGTGACGTCGTCGGGCGAGGGAACACTCAGGCGTGACATTGCGAATCAACCTCCGGGTGAATGTGTGAACAGTCAGCGTCGAGCCCAGGCCGGTTCTTACTGCTTCAGAAGTCCAGGCCCTGTTCGGACTGCGAACCTTGGCATTTCTGGGCTGTCCGGCCCACTTCTCAGAGTCAATACGCCCGGTTCTGGGCCGCCAAGCCCAATCCGGGCTACTATTTCGACATGACCACCACTACGGCAGCTCCGGCGCCTCACAAGCTCACGTCAAAGGGGCAGGCCACGCGGGCCCGCATCCTGGAGCACGCCGCGGAACTGATCTACACAAACGGAGTCCACGCGACGAACAACGAGCAGCTCCGTCGTGCCGCCGACGTCAGCGGATCGCAGCTCAACCACTACTTCCCGAGCAAGGAGAGTCTCGTCCTAGCCGTGATCGCCTGGCAGGCCGAACGCGTCCTCACCTTCCACCGCGACGAGCGATTCGCCGGCTTCGAAACTCTCGACGCGCTCCGGGCGTGGGCGGATTTCTACATCGGCTACGAGCGCGCCTACCAGGAAGGCTGCACCCTCGGCTCCCTGGCGAGCGAGATCATCAAGACGGACCTCGACGTGCACGACGAGCTCGCCAGAGCGTTCGATCAGTGGAGAGGGATCTTCCGCGAGGGAATCGAGCGCATGCAGCAACTCGGCCGCATCAGCGCTGAGGCAGATCCCACGCAACTGGCCAATCTGCTCCTTGCCGCCTTCCAGGGCGGCATGCTCCTCGCCCAGGTCGCGCGGGACATCACTCCGCTGAAAGACGCGTTGCAGGCAGCCATCGACCACCTGCAGACCTTCGCCACGTCTCCCGACGCCGACGTACTCAAAGCTCGGGGAGCGTGACGCACGGCGCATGCGGGGCCGTATGCTCCAGCGCCTGGACCCAGCCGACGAGGCCCCCGTGAACCTGCTGCCGCTGGTGGACCAGGAGCCATGGCGGCAGGCTCGTCGCCACGAGAACCTGCAGGCTGGGGCATCGACACGGCAGCAGGAGAGCGGCTGATCGAGACCTTCGCGGCCCTGGCGGCCCATGCTGTCGCGATCGACACTTCATTATCCGCCACAGAGCTGGATGATCTGTCTCTCAAGGCTGTGGCCGAGGCGGCGACGGGCAAGCACGATTACGAACTGCTCGCCGGGCTCCCGAACACCTTCGCCGACGACCGTGATGGACATGCCGTCAATGTCTTCCGCCTGCACATCTACAAGGGCGGGCAGTACAGCCGCCGACTTACCCAGCTGAGCACGGAACTGCGCCATGCGCTGCTCGTCCTCGCCGAACGTGCGCCAATATTGTCACCCACGTGCGGGGACGTCTTCCGCCGGGCGGCTGAGGCTGGTCTGCGGCAGTGATCATGGAGATCAGCCGCGGGAGGTGGTGGTCCGGGCGGACCTGGTGGGCCCGAACCAGCGGTTCCCGTCACGGCTGGCTTCGCGCGACGGCTCCGCCTGCGGGTGAGCCGTCGGGTCATCACAGTGATCGCCGCCCACGTGATCAGAGCCTCGCTTTCTCTGAACTAGGAGCTGTCCGGCGGATCAGGTGACTACTTGTCAGGTTGTTCGTTGATGCGGACATGGAGCGGGGAGGCCTGACGGATGCCGAGTGGGAACGGCTGCGGCCGTTCCTGCCGGTCAGCAACGGGCGTTGTGGCAGGTGGCGGGACCATCGGCAGGTGATCGACGGGATTCTGTACCGGGTGCGGACCGGCGTGCAGTGGCGTGACCTGCCCGAACGGTTCGGGCCCTGGAAGACCGTCTACGAACGCCACAGGCTGTGGTCGGCCAATGGAACGTGGGAGCGGCTGCTCCAGCAGGTCCAGGCTGCAGCGGATGCCTCGGGCGAGATCGACTGGGACGTCGCGGTCGATTCCACCATCGTTCGCGCGCACCAGCACGCAGCCGGCGCTCGCATGGATCCGCCACCAGCCCCCGCCTCCAAAGGGGCCGAACCGAACGAACACCAGGGCGAAACACCGTGGCAGAGCCTCGTCGCCCGCCTGGTGGAGGTGGTGCTGGAGGTGAGGGCCTGGGCCGCTCGCGCGGCGGGTTCACCACCAAGCTCCATCTGAGTGCAGACGGGCACTGCCGCCCCCTGTCCCTGATCGTCACACCAGGTCAGCGGGCGGACTGCACCCAGTTCCAACCGGTTCTGGAGAAGATCCGAGTCCCGAAACCCGGGCCGGGCAGGCCCCGCAAAACTCCCGACAGCCTCGCCGCCGACAAGGCCTACAGCAACCGACCCTGCCGTGAATACCTGCGGCAACGGGGAATCCGGCACACCATCCCGGAGAAGACCGACAGCCAGGCTGCCCGCCTACGCAAAGGCTCACGCGGCGGACGGCCACCGGGCTTCGACGAAGAGCGGTACAAGAAGCGCAACACCGTTGAACGGGCCATCAATCGACTGAAGCAGCACCGGGCCGTGGCCACTCGCTACGACAAGCGACGCTATGTCTACCTCGGCACCGCCACCGCCGCGGCACTGGTGATCTGGCTCCGCTCGTGAGCGTCAGGATCAGTCCTCATTCGTCTTCCGGCAGGTGAAAGTAGACGGTGCCCGACCGCCACGGGCCGTGCTCGGTCGTCTCTGACTCGATCACCACGTGCTGGATCTCCGCCGGGCCCAACGCCTCGATGGCGTCTGCCAGCCGTCGCAAGAGGGCCGGAACGCTGTCGCAGCCAGGGCCAGCCGGGTTGGCCTGCGAGAAATGACGCACGGTCCAATGCGCTGGAGTATCAATCACGGACTGATCGTAAGACCTGCCAGCACCTGGTCAGCAGCCAATTTCTGGACCGGGTAACTCAGGTCCCGGAACAGTCGAGACCGTGATCGACCGGACAAGTCCTAATACTGCAACGGTGTTTGCCGTGACTGCTGACCAGGTCGGTCGTTGCTCTGGTTATGGGTGGGGACCTTGCTGATGTCAGGTTGTGGGCCGGGGAACTAAGTGCGGTGCACGAGCGGTTCGTGCACCGGTTCAACCGGGAGGAGCCGCGTCAGTCGGCGCTGGCCTATATGCGGGGACTCATCGCTCCGCTGGAGCGGAAGAACGGCTGGACACTCGCTGAAGAAGCCGGACACGCGGGGCCCGACCGCATCCACCGTTTGCTGAACCGGATCGAGTGGGATGCCGATGAGGTCCTGGGCGACGTGCGTGACTACGTCGTCGAGCACCTCGGAGACCGGGATGCCGTTCTGATCGTCGATGACACCGGCTTCCTCAAGAAGGGCATCCGCTCGGCCGGCGTGCAAAGGCAGTACTCCGGCACTGCCGGACGCACCGAGAACAGCCAGATCGGTGTGTTCCTCGCCTACGCCACCGACCGCGGACGCACGCTGATCGACCGCCGCTTGTATCTGCCCACGTCATGGACAGACGACCGGGAAAGGTGCCGGCGGGCCGGCATCGACGACAGCGTCGCCTTCGAGACCAAGGTGGCCATGGCCAAGGAGATGATCAGACGAGCGATCAGGGACAAGATCCCGTTCGGATGGGTGACGGCAGATGCCGCCTACGGCTTCAGCAAGGGCTGGCGTTCCGAGCTGGAGCGGGCCGATGTCTTCCATGTCATGGCCACCACCCGGCACGACACCGTCGTCACCCGCTGGGCCATCGACCACCCCGTCCATGACCTGTTCCCCGGCCTCCCACGGCAGAAGTGGAAACGCCGCTCCTGCGGTGAAGGAGCTCACGGCCGGCGGATCTATGACTGGGCCCGGGTCGAGGTCCGGCCCTGGCACCGCGAGGACCGCCGGCACTGGGTCATCGCCCGCCGCAGCGTCAGCAGGCCCGAGGAGATCTCCTACTACATCGCCTACTGCCCGGCCGGGACCACCCTGGATGAGCTGATCCGCATCACGGGCAGCCGATGGGCCGTGGAGGAATGCTTCCAGACCGCCAAGCAGGAATGCGGCCTGGACGACTATCAAGTCCGCCGCTACCCCGGCTGGCACCGCCACATGACCCTGGCCATGGCCGCCCACGCCTGCCTTACCATCCTGCGCGCCCGCGAGCTGGATGCCGGGAAAGCAGAAACGGATCCTCCCAGCTCATCCACCTCAGCCTCGCCGAGATCCGACGCCTGATCACCCGACTCACAAACCGCCGACCCACCCCGGTCGACCACATCCTGCACTGGTCGACATGGCGCCGCCGACGCCAGCACCAGGCCCATGTCAGTCACTACAAACGACGCGGACACAGCCCCTGAGCTGGTCAGCAGTCACCGCAAACACCGTTGCAGTACTAAGCCGGAGGCTCTGGGGCGTCTCTTGTGGCGGCCTTCCGAGGGATGAGCCATGATGCGGCGATGAGCGTGCAGCATCCGCAAGACGTTGGCCAAGGACACGTTGTGGCCCGCTATGTCTCCAATGAGCGGCGATATCTGAAACTTCTGGGCGGTGGTTTTCTCCGCCTTGGAGAAGCGGAGCGGGCTGCGTTCATTGCCGCCTTGCGAGCGGATGCTCTTCACGTGAGTCCAGAGGAGATCGGTGCTCTGCTCGGATACGAATGGCGTTCCCGGCTGACCGCTGCATGGCTCGTTGGGGTGGCTCGACGGCTTGAGTGGCGGGAGCACATCGGAGAACTGCTGCTGGCCAGCGAGCTGACGTATGCAGGTCAGGGCTACTGCTTTGCGCTTGCCCGGTTCGGTGTTCAGGCCGACGCGGAGATCTTGGTGTCTTACTTGGAGCGGTATCTTCCTCGCTTGGAGTGCCGGTATGACCAGGGTCCCGCCCTGGGGGCTCTGCTGCGACTGGACTCCCAGTTGGGCACGGGCCATGCCGAGCGGTTCGTTGTTCGGGGCGGTCTTTGGGAACGGTGGGTCGATGCGCTGCCGCATACCCGTGGAATAGCAGACGCGTGGGCTGATGCGTCCAGAAGAGCGATCGATACTTGGTGTGACCTCTGGGACCCGTGATCGCCTTCGAGTGAGTTCTGACATCACGGATCTGCTCGTCTATTGCTCGTGAGGGTGCGTCCGGTGATGCGGCTGAGGTCGGGCATGCCGAGGGAGACGGTAGTTCGCTGGTCGATCTGGGCGAGTTTGGCTTCCGCGCCGACGAGGCTGACCTGGAGTCCTTCGACTTCGCCGAGCCAGCCCTCGCGTTCGGCTTCCGCGATGCGTGCGTTGAGGTTGTCGATGATCTCGACGAGTCGGGGTCATTGGGTCGGATCGGGCCTCAGCATGGAACAGCGGACGCAGGCGTGTTCGTGGATGCAAGCAGCCGCCACCGCCTTGCTGGAACAGGCGCGAAGATCTCGTTGAACTGGTCGTAAGGGATGCTGCGGGGGATCCGCTCGGCAACCGTGGGCCGGTAGCGGCCGGAGCGTTCGTTGCGGAACGGCTCCATGGGGTTGTGGTGTGCATTGCTGCGGCCCCCGTGCCCACGTGCCAGGGGAAACGGGTTGATCAACGGGCCAGTGAACGACTCCAGGTGGAAGTCGTAGAAGCGGCGTAGCACCGTCTCGCAGTGAGCCCGAGTCGATGCCTCGTACTTCGCCGCGGGCGCCGGTTTCCCGGTGATGGGGTTGCCCGATGTTTTCACTCGGCGCCTTCCGACGCGGCGCGGCTTGGGTACGAGCTGCAGCCAACGGGCGAAGTCCCGGGCCTCGGTCCGCGTGGCGCGGTCCCACGGCACGTCCACCGCGGCCAGGAAACGCCGCCACCGCAACAGATCATGGCCGTACGAACGGATCGTCGCTGTCGACTTCCCGGACGCCAGCAGATCCTTGAAGTACTCGCTCGCCGGCTCCACGACCGAGCCCGAGGCATCCACCAAACGGTATGGATCCCACACGTCGCCCAGCGCGACATCCTTACGGCCGCCCGCCACCCCCACGAACAACACCGCCCGGGGCGCGAAGAGCGCCGCCGCCCGCTCCACCGAGACCCCGGCACCCGGATTCCCCGGCCCCGTCATATGAATGGCGACCGTCCACTCCCCGGACCCCTCACGGAACACCCCCAGCCCGAACAGCGCACCCCGCTCCGCCCGGACCGAACGTGGACCCTCCAGATGGGCCCGCACCGCCCGGTACTCGACCTCCAGCGCAGTCAGGACCACCACATCGGCCCGCACCGCACCCCCATTGCCACCCACGGATCCCCCCTAGGACTGCCCTTGCCCACACCCTATGGACAACGCTGGTCCCTGGTCCGCTCCTCGCAGAAGTGGAGCCCCGTGGAGGTGGCGGCCGGCCAGAGCACCGAGTTCACCCTCAACCTCGCCTTCACCAAGGAGCAAGAGGGCTTCTACCAGCCGGCCTGGGTCGAGATCACCCCGCCCAACGAGACCAAGGCCCTCAAGATCGAGTGGCCCTGGGAGACCGGCACCCTCGTCGACCAGCGCAGCGCCACCCACCCCTGCACCTTCGTCAACCCCATCGGCTGACCAGCTCACAGCCGCGCCACGAAGGCCCACAGCCCCGCTGCCCTGGTGAGTGACGGCACCAGGGCAGCGGACGATCCGCCCCACGGCCCGCGCCCCCTTCTTGATCGCTGCCGACGTTCTTCTCCCGCGCCCCGCCCCAGCTCCACGTGATCGCGACTGCGTTCCCATCACCACCTCCGCCAGCACGGAACCGCCGCTGGTTCCGCGCGAACCCGAACGGCGCGGACGCGGTGGCCGCCGCGACGAAGGCCGCCGACACCGCCCGGCAACGCACAGCCCAGTACCTCCTGGCGACGCGGCTGGAGCAGTTGCGCGAGCAGACCGCAGCCCGAACGGAGACAGCCGCGCCCGCGCCGTGGACGGCCCGGCTGCCCGAGCTCGCCACCCAGGCCCCTCGACGGCGACACAGCCGGGACGATGACCGCATGACCACCGAGGCTTAGCTGGTGCGCCTGATTCCTCCAGACCGCCAGCTCACCTCCGCATGCGCGTAGAGGACTTGCCACCCACTTCGGCGGATGGGCATCGGCCCGGCTCGCCTCCGCTCGAGCGGAGGCGAGCCGCCCCTCTCTGCGAGAGGGGAAGCTCAGCAGCGGTGCTCTCCGCGCGAGCGGAGGTGAGCCGAGATTCACTACGCGGTATTGCATGTTGCCGTTGTGCTCTCCGCGCGAGCGGAGGTGAGCCGCACGCGTGGCACTGCATCACATGCGCGCCGGGACGATGGGCGATGAAGACTGGACCCGTCTTGCCCGGCGCATGCCGGACGTCAGCACCGCCCCCTTCTACATTCAAGACGACGCCTACGCCACCTTCACCGACCTCCGCGCCCAGTGCCGGCGCCTGTGCAGCCAGCGAGACCTCCGGCTCATCGTCGTGGACGCCCTGCACCTGCTCACCTACGGCACCCGGCCTTTCGCCTCCCGCTACGAAGAGATCTCCGAGATCTCCCGATGCCTCAAGCTCCTGGCCATGGAACTCGAGGTCCCCGTCGTCGCCGTCTCCGTGCTCAACCGCGGACCAGAACAGCGCACCGACAAGAAACCCCTGATCAGCGACCTCCGCGACTCAGGAGCGCTCGAGGACAACGCTGACGTCGTGATCCTCATCCACCGCGAGGACGCCTACGAGAAGGACTCGCCCCGCGCCGGCGAGGCGGACCTGATCGTGGCCAAGCACCGCTACGGGCCGACTGCAACGATCACGGTCGCCTTCCAAGCCCATTACGGGCGCTTCGTCGACATGGCGCAGACATGATCCGTAGAACTGTAGGCTCGCATTTCGCGCGTCCCTTTCTCATCGACGGTGGCCTCTGTCCGGCCCAAAGGACAGTGCGGTGAGACAACCTCTGCCTGATCGTTCGCTCGCGTGGCCTCGTGGCAGTGCTGGCTGCGGACGTTGAACCGGGGACAGTGCGGCCTTTGTCTGGTGGGTAGACATGAGGTACCGCGCCGTAGCACTACCTTGAAGGGGGAGCGAGGCTGTGTCGGAGGCGATCTACGGATTACTGGGGGCACTCGGTGGGGCCCTCATCACCGCGGCCGCAGCGTACTGGGGCCCCTGGAGAGTGGCACAAGCCACCCGCAAGGATGTCCACGAAGCCGAAACGCGGGCGCGTAGAGAAGCCGAGATCACACGCATCATCGCCATGCGAACGACTACCCGCCTCTGGCGCAATCACCTGGCGCAGACCATCGCCGCACTCGAACTGGGCCTGCCCGTAGACCGCGCCTCCTTCGACGAAGCAGTGACCACAGCCCGCAACGCCGCACAGTCCGCCCTCGACCACGCCCTGCACGATGGCATCTGGGTCAAGCAGACCAATTACGGGACTCCCTTTCGCGACTCTGACGATGGCGAAATCCGCGTCATGAATTGGCTCAACCGACTGACCGAACTCATGCGCTCTGAACTCGTACACCTGGACGTGATCCGGACTGCTGGGCTCAGAGAGAACGTTCCACCGCTGAGGGCCAGACAGGCCGAAGCCCTCAAACGCGCGCTAGATGACGTCGATACCGCCCGTGGGGAACTCTCGGCCACGCTCCTGAACCGGCTGGAACGGACCATGAATGTCTCGGTTATCGGGGGTGCCGCCCCAGCCCGCAGACGGCCAGGAATATCCGGAACGCAGGCAATCGACGCCTCCGGAAGGACTACCGCCACCGAGGACGGAGCCAATGATCGCAACCATTGATCGGCTGCCGGGACCATAGCAGGTCATCACCTGGCAAGCCGCGCGCCAAGGCCGGGGACAAGGTCATGAGACAGAAGTGCCGTGGCCCCCGAATGAGACGGTCGAACACTCCCAGGCCAGCGCTCCGAAAGAGGCCATTCCGTTTGAGAACCTACAAGAACACTGATCTCACACACCACATGATTCACCGTAATTACTCCCGCACCATGATTTCGCACTCAGGTACGAATTCCTGAATTCGCGGCAGAGTCATTGTCGGTGCTACCTTCTACGCTTTTCTCATGGCGAACGGCGTTTTCCATACCGGGTACCAGATCATCGTCAAGCTGACTGAAGCAGACCTCGGCAATCCCGGCCGCCCTGGCCTCCTGAAAGAGATCACTCAGCCGATCAACAAGCGTGATCGCCACCTTCTGCAATGCCTCGAGCATCACCAACACGGAGTGTGCCAGGCAGAAGAACACGATCGCTCCCCCTGGATGGCAATCCGCCGACGGACGGTGGACGGGCGCACCACTCTGGTAGCCGCTCACCTGCCCGTGCGGCACACCCCCACCAAGGAGGAGAGCGACAAACACAAGGCGATGAAAGAGCGCATCGCCAGAGCCGCCGAGCGGCACGGCCTCTCCGCAGAACTGGAAGCCCGCACCCATCACGGCAAAGTCCGTAGCGACGTGCTGGTCACCGGCCCGGCAGGCCGCATCGGCTGGGAAGCCCAGTACTCACCGATCACCGCAACAACCGTCCGGCGCCGCTCCCAAGCCGCGGCAGACCACGGCATCACCCCCTTATGGGTCACCAACAGCGACAACGCGGCACTGATCGACCGAGCCCCCTGGGCCCTGGTCGACGATGTCTCCTGGCAGCGGATCATCTCGCGCAACGTCGTGCTCGTGCGCGCTGGTGTGCGGCACCTTCAGCGCTGGAAGTGCAGCCGCTACAGCGAACGCCGCTGCCCCGTGACCGACAGCGACTTCAGCTCATGCGGCCGCCTCCACGTCCAGTGGGACCTCCCCGCCCTGTGTATCCCGCAAAAACGCCACACCGAGATCGACGAACTCGTCACGGCCAGCGCTGACGGCGAATACGTGCCGATGCGGATTCCAGGCCAACGTGATCCGCACAGCTACTCCCGCATGTGGGTTCCCGCCGAGGACCGAGGCGAATGGCTCGACATCGTCGGCCCCGAGGACGAAACCACAGCCGCCCCGCCAGCCGACAGTGAACTCACCTTCACCGGAGAACCACTCGACACCACATGCCGGTACGGCGAAGAAACCATGATCTTCAACGACCGACGCCCCCAGCGTGTCAAGGCCGACGCCACCGGTCTCCACACCTTCGACGAAATCCCCCAGAGCCTCTTCAAAGTTCCCCAACAGCGAGAACAGCGCCTCAGCGTCACACCCCAGGAACGCGAGGCAGCGGCTGCACTGTACGGCTGCCCGATATGGCGCATTGGCCCCTGCGCCGGATGCGCCACGCCCATCCACCGGTACGGCCCGGGAGGATCCCATGCCTGCCGGGCCTGCAGGACTCGAGTTGCACAGTGACGGCCACGATCCGGGTGATGCCGAGCGGGCCCGAGAGTGGGGAGGGCCGGGTGCGAGCTCCCGGTCTGAGCGAGAGGGGGTACCAGGGGGAAGCCGGAGGCACTGATCACAGTGGGCTGGCTTGGCTCGGAGGTCGGTCACCCGGACTGTGCCTGTCCCTCAATGGAACTCCGAGGGGCAGGTGGTGTGAGCTGCTTCCGGGAGGGTGCGGGTGATCCGGTCGCGCATCGGTCGTAGCTCCTGACCTTGGAAGGTGTCGGGAATCTGGCCTTTGCGCCGGGGGACGAGCAGTAGGAGGTGGTCCCCGGTGGCGTATGCCTCGGCGGGGTCCGCGACGGCGGGGTCGGCGAGGTCGAATCGTGCAGTGGCAGGGCCTGTGCTGGGCTTGAACCACTGGTCCACGGACATGGTCACCTGTACCCGCCCCTGGCCGGCTGAGCGTACCGCGGTCAGGTCGCCTTCTACTACGGCGTTCGTGCAGGCGAGCGCTTCTGGGAAGGTCTGTCCTCGGCCTGTGGTGTCGGCATCCTTTCCGGAGCCGTCGCCGGCGGTGACCGTCACTGTCACGACGATTGCGGCGACGCAGGCGGCTGCCGCTAGGGCAAGTGCCGCCCGGACACGCCGCTGTCCGCGGAGGCGAGCCGCTGCCGGGACGGTGCGGACCGACGCCGCGGGGTCCGGGCGCCCGGCCTCGTCCCCGATCAGTGCGAATGCCCGTCGCAGCCGGGCCTGGTCAGTCTCGGTCGGTTCGGTCACCGTGGATCACCTCCGTCTCGCGCAGCCGGGCGCGCAGCGCGGCCACGGCCGTGTGCAGGCGGCTTTTGACCGTGCCCTCGGGGATGCCGAGCAGCCGGGCGATGTCACGCACCGGAAGATCGGCGTAGTAGCGCAGCGTCAGTATCTGGCGCTGGTGACGGGGCAGTGAGCCGAGTCCGTCGGCCACCGCGAGGGCCAGTGTGCGGTCCTCTTCGGTGTGTTCCGGAACGGGCCGCTGCGCCCAGCGGGCAGCGAGCCGGGCACGCAGCCCGTCGTCGCGCGCACCGGCCCGATGCCAGTCCGTGGCGACACGGGCGGCGACGACGCTGGTCCACGCGGAGGTGTCGCGGACCGCTGCGCGGTCCGGGTCGGCCTGTTGTTCCAGCAGTTTCAGCCGTACCTCCTGCACCCCGTCGTCGAGGTCTCCCCATGGCACGCCGCCCAGGGCCAGGATCGCGCGCACGCGTGAGACGTCTACTTCGGTCCGGTCGGGTGTACGGGCGTCGGGTGCGTGTCTGTCGGGCCCGCGGGGGGCAGCGGTGTCCGCGCGGCGCCCGGTACGGTGTAGCGTGCGGCGGCGTCCGGTCATAGGTTCCCTCCCTGTCCTTCCTAGGACGGAGGAGCACCGGGAAACGTTCGGCCGTGCGGCGATGAGCGGCTTTCCCAGCGAGCTGGCCTTTACGGGAATGTTCTGCCCCGCGCCTGGGGCGCGGGGCAGAACGGCGGTCGCCTATAAGTCAGGCGCAGTTGTCACGTGGTTGCGCGGCGCCGAACACTTCCGGCTCATGCGGCTGAGCCGCGTTCAGTTCCTGGACCAGCGCGTCCTCTCCGCGGCCGGCCAGCTGGTCCTCCAGCCCGGCATCGGCCCCAGCCTCCAGTTTTGCGCTGCGGGCCTGTGCGGCCGTGCGAGGGCGTCCTTCCAGCTCGCCTTGGCCTATGACCCCTGCGTCGAACGGCACTTCCGAGCCCTCGCCGAGTCCGCGCCACTGGGCGGGTTCCGGGTCGTCCCCGGGAGAACAGGCGGCTGCCTCCCACCTGATCGCCATGACGTACCGGTGCCCCGGCTCGACCCGCGGCTGGTCGATCAGCGCCATCTTGGTGCGCTTACCGGTGTCCCCGCCCTGGAACTGCCAGCCGATGGCGCTGTACTCCCATGTATCCGGCGCCGGGCTGGGCGCGTCGGGCCGGGACCACAGCACCTTGTCGACCGCCAGGGCAACGACACGGCCGACGGTCCCCTCCCCACGCTCCACCTCCTGCTGAGTGGGCACGATCTCCTTCTCGCTGATGGCCGAGACGACCAGGACATGGTCGGCGTAGGTCACCCAGTCCGACGCCGTGCGGTTCGGCAGGTGGTCGGCGCCATGGCCGACAATGACGTCTTCGGCACGCGAAGGCGCCCCGCTGCGGTCGTAGACAGTCAGACCTGTGCCCAGGGCGACGGCCGCAGCCGCGCCGAGGAGAGCGAGGCGGGTCCTGCGCCGCATGAGGCCGCTCCCGGAGGTCTTGTCAGTACGTGGCATTGATGTTCTCCCCGTTGCTGGCGCCAAGGCCGGTGCCGAACGCGGTGGGCGTCTGCATGCAGCCGAGACGGGAATCGGTCTGGGAGAGCATCGGGCTGGCCTGCCGGCCGTGGGTCAGCCCGACCGCGTGGCCGGTCTCGTGGCAAGACAGACCGGGGGTATAACTGCCGTTGCCACGGATACGGATGTACTGCTGATCGCAGCGTTGATTGTCATAGGCGTCGTTGCACCAGGTGACACCATCGGAACTGGAGGGAATGTTTGTGGAACCCTCTTGGTAGATGATGTCGGTCTCGCCGTCCCCGCTGAATACCGGCGACGAATCGTAGTGGCGCGCCAGCGCGGTGGGCGCATACTCGTCCCGGAGCATGTTGCTGACAGTCGTCCGGTCCGGGGATTCCAATTCGTACTTGCCGCTGCTGTCCATGTAGTAGTAGACCTCAGCGTTGTCCGTCTGGCAGGAGATCCGCCCGTCACCGCCGTCGGAATCGTCCCTGCAGATACCGCCCGCGTTGAGCGTCGGCCACATGTTGTCGGTAGCCGCTGCCCACGCCACCCCCGCGACGGTGAGCAGGAACGCCGCTGTCAGCGCGGCCAGTCCTCCTGCACCTCCCCGCACTAACCGTCCTATGGGCACAATCGTCTCCTCCTCAGCCTCTTGGCGTGCGCGGTGACTGTCGCCTCCGGGCTGGTCGTGGAGTCGCCATATCCTGTACGCCTTTCGCTCAGGACCACGGATACATTCATGCCCTCGCCTCCCACGTCCCGCGCCGACCCCTGTGGGCCGTGCCGGGGTGCAGAATACGGAAGACACGCCCTGTCATCGAACTGTCTTTCGGTTCAAGTGGCTTATTAAGTGTTGTCCCGCAATCGGGGCAGCGGGCCTGGCGCGTATTACTCGCCTGTTGCCCCATCGATGAGCTCTCGGGCGACGTCGAGCTGGCCGACGTGGCGGGCGTACTCCTGGAGCAGGTGGAAGAGGATCCGTCCGAGGGAGGGAGCCTGGTCGGGTGTTCGGAAGCGACCGCCGAGGCTCGCCTTGTCGGGCAGGTCGGCAGCCGCGGCCAGCGAGGTCGACGTGGTCACTTCGCTGCGATAGGTGGCCATGATCTCAGCGGTAGGTGTCCCGACAGGGATTATCCATTCGGCCTCATCGCCCCCAGGCGGGTATGCGAGGACGTCTTCGGCTGCGAATCCCCAGCGCATCCAACGGCGTTCGACCCAGCTCAGGTGCTGGACCAGGCCGAGCGGTGACCAGCCCAGCGGCTGCACGGGCGTCCGGAGCTGGGCGTCGGACAGCCCGGAGAGCTTCCGCATCAAGGCTTCGCGATACCACGCAAGGTAACCGATGAGGAGGTCACGGGCATCGGAGACGTTGACGCCGGGCCCGTCAAGGAGCGCGGGGACCTGCCGCGGAGACTGCTGCATCCTTCGAAGGTAGCGTGGCACCCCCCGATCCAACGTGCTGCGTTGAACCCAACGATCAAGACTCCGGGCCGCTGGCATGATCTTGGAATGGCAGCAGTGATCACCGCTTCGGAGCCGTCGTGGATAGCCCCGTTCACCGGGCTGAGCCCGCGCCAGTTCGGCAAGCTGATCACCGCGCTCCGGCGTGAGGGAGCGGACCCGGTGCGCAAGGGCCGACCGTGGAGCCTGCCGCTGGAAGACCGCGTACTCCTGGTCGCCGCCTATTGGCGGACGAACCTCACGCTGCGACAGTTGGCCCCGCTCTTCGGCGTCTCGAAGTCGGCCGCGGACCGCATCATCGACCA
Organism: Streptomyces yongxingensis; assembly: GCF_055597465.1. Taxonomy (NCBI): domain Bacteria; kingdom Bacillati; phylum Actinomycetota; class Actinomycetes; order Kitasatosporales; family Streptomycetaceae; genus Streptomyces; species Streptomyces yongxingensis. The sequence goes on along the minus strand of NZ_CM145717.1, from coordinate 27,517 downwards.
CCTCGGGCCGCAACTCGCGCTCCAGCAGCGCAAGCGGTTCCGCAGGGACACGGTGCTGTTCGCGGACGGCACCCTGGTCCCCACCCGCGACCACGCCATCGCCGAGCAGTCGAAGAACTATCGGTACTCCACCAACCACCAGGTCGTCATCGACGCCGACACCCGGCTCGTCGTCGCAGTCGGCCGGCCGGTCACAGGCAACCGCAACGACTGCAAGGCGTGGGAACTGTCCGGCGCCAAGGACGCCGTCGGCAACACCACGGTGATCGCAGACGGCGGCTACCGGGGCACCGGCCTGGTCATCCCACACCGCCGCGAGCGCGGACAGGTGGAGCTCCCGGCTTGGAAAGAGGAGCACAACGCCTCACACCGTAAGGTCCGCGCCCGCGTCGAGCACGTCTTCGCCCGGATGAAGACATGGAAGATCCTCCGCGACTGCCGTCTGAAAGGAGACGGCGTGCACCACGCCATGCTCGGCATCGCTCGCCTGCACAACCTCACCCTGGCCGAGTGAGGGAGAAACGACCAGGTCACCCAGCACGCCGCAGATCATTTACGGGACATCCCTTAGGGAGGCGAAATGGCTAATTCACCCCAGGTGAGTACTTATCGGCCCTGAGTGCCACTACGGCACTCTGCTGTGAACCCGAATCACTGAACGACCACAGTCAACGAGGCCACCGCAACATGGATGCAGCGGCCAGCATGTTCGGACTCGCGATGTGACGACCGGATCCGGCTGGACACCGGCGGCGACTGCGGAACCCGCAACGTGATCCACCTCCGCCGTGCCCGCCGCGCCCGGATCGCGGCGCAGATCGACCGGGAGCTGCCCGGCCTCGAGGTCGACCAGCGCCGCCAGGTCCTCGAGGACCGGCTGCGCCAGCGCATGCGGTTACCGGCGCCGGACCGAAGATTTGATCGTGGAGGCCGGCCTGGTCGCGGCCGCCTGGTCCGCCGAACTGGACGACCCGGACGACATCCGGAACGCCGAGGGCATCGCGGCCGCGCTCGAGGGCGAGCGACGGATGGAGTTCTACCGCGAGCTCCTGGCGGCCGCGCCGGAGGACGCCGAGGGGGGCCTGCGCCGCTGGTGGTGCGAGGCGATGCTCGACACCGACCCGTCCGGTGGCCGGTTCACCGAGGCCGCGCTGAACGGCACCCTGCCCACGAAGAGCGTCGCGGCGGCCATCGCGCGCCGTCAGGCGGCCGGGCTGTCCGTTGAGTGAGTCGCACGGCCAGGAGCCGGAAGGCTGGCCGTGTGAACTGTCCGAAGAGGTCGACGCGCTGCTGACCGACTTATCCCTGCCGGGTGAGGTTTTCGGGGCGATCATCGCGGCGACCGTTCAGATCAACCAGACGCGGGGCTTGGTGTCGGGGCAGCACCGCCTCGGAGAAGTGGCCCCAGCAAAGACGCATGCCGCTCGGCCGGGACGGGGTACTGGGCGTCGCCGAGTACGTCATCGTTGCTGACGCCGACCCGCCGTACATCGTCCTCACCCGCGTCCAGCTGTACTGACCGCCCCCGACAACCGAGCGGCGTGGCGCGGCCGCGTCAGGTGACGCGTGGCGTGGGTTCAGCGCGCAGCAGGTCGGGGCGGGCATCGGCGATCGCGAAGGCCCGCCGGAGTCCTTCCACCAATGCCGGGTCGATGTGGTAGAGCCGGGCCCGCTCGTCCCGCTGGAGCAGCCGGGCCGAGCCGGCCGGGCCGACGCGGCGCTGTACCGCAGGGATGCTGGTGAGGGATCCGCCGATCTTCGTCTTCGTGATCGGGGTGGTCGGATGGTTGGCGAAGTACTGCTGCACTTCGTCGAACGAGGCGGTGCCGCCCAGGTCGGTGATCCGTCGCAGCACCGCGCGGGCCCCGGGTATCAGGGAGGCGATCACCTGGAAGAGTGCCTGCTCGCTCCAGCCGTTCCCGATGTCATCGTCGTCCAGGTCCTGCGGGCCGGGGCGTGGGTCGAGGGCTGGGGGTTCCGGCCAGTCGTCAGGGGTGACGGGGCGCAGTCCGTAGGCGGCCTGCACGGCGGCTATCGCCTGCTCGTAGGTGTCCGTCTCGGTGTTGATCGTCAGCCGCACGACGCCCCCTTCGTGATCGCTGCCGACGTTCTTCTTCATCTCGGTGGCGTGCCTGCTCTGCACACCGGGCTTGAGGAGTTCTGGAGGCAGCCACCCGCAGGGGTGAATCCCCTCAGGTGAGGCCCCGCGGTAGCCGGGCCAGGCCACGTTGGTGGGCATGACGATGATGGTGACCCAGCGGAACGCTCGGCCCTGGACGGCATGCTCGCCACCTGCGCCTGAGGCAAATCCCCGATGAGCAAGAGGCAGTGTCCACACTGTTCTCCGGCGCTCGACGATTACAGGGCCTTGCGTAATGCCCGGTTGATCCGGGGGTCTCGTCCTGGGCGGTACGGGGTGATGAGGAGGTAGCCGCTTTGTCGGTAGAGCGCGAGGGCTGCCACGTTGGCCGCGCCGGTCTCCAGTTACATGTGCGTGTATCCGCGGAGACGGGCGTCGGCCTCGAGGCGAAGCAGGAGTTCCCAGCCGAGTGACTGGCCGCGGGTATCGGGCTGCACGTAATGCGCTTGACTTCGGCGGTGCTCGCGTCCGGGGTGCGCCATCCGCCGCAGCCGGTCGGGCGGGCGGTGACCTCCCGGGCGAGGGCGTGCTTGGTGGGAGCTTGGTGAGGACGGCCGCGGGTCTGCGACGCCTTCACCGCGGACCACCGCCTGACGGAGTAGCCCCGAGGGATGCCGGTTCACCTCCGGGGCTTGCCCCGCGCAGTGGGTCCTCCCACTCATCGCCCGAATCCGCGCTGGCGGTCTGTCCATGGCGCAGGAACTCCCACAACTCGTGGCAGAGTTCTCCGGGAGGAGGCATCAGGTCTGTCTGGGCGGTGCTTCCCGTGGACGCCTCGAAGTGCTCCCTGGGCTCGCGGGAACATACGACCGTATGGCCGTCATCGCGGAGCCTTCGCACATTCCGCTGGACGCTTCGCTTCTCCCACATCGCGCAGTTCATTCCGGGCACGATGACGAGTGGCCATTTCGCGGCTAGCAGCGTCGTGGAGAGCAGGTCGTCCGCCATTCCGTATGCAACTTTGGCCATCATGTCGGCGGTCGCCGGGAGTACCAGAGTGATGTCCGCCCAAGCGGCGAGGTTGACGTGCGGGACTGGCAGGCCGTTCGTGACGCCGTCGCTGAAAACGCTTCTTCCGGTGACCGCCTCCAACGAACTTGGAACGACCATCGAACTGGCCGCCCTGGTCAGCACCACACTGATCGACGTCGTGATGGACCGCAGAACAATCAGATACTGGTGGAGGTTCAGAACACTGATCGAACCACAGGCGCCCACAAGTAGGTTCGGCGCTTTGCAGTGGCCGCCCGTTGTGGCTGCCAAGCCGTCTGGTTCCGTCGGGGTCGTGAGCACGCCTACCCTCGCTGAGCAGCGGGCCGGACCGGGGCGGGCGTCATTTCTTTTGCCAGGATCTTCAACGCGCGAGGAAAATCCTGCTTGAGCGGCGGGCAGGGCCGTTTCTCAGTTTGCATCCGGTAGAGCGGACAGGCCATGCCCTGGCATGAGGGATTGAAGAAGCACGACTGACAACCTCCGTCGGTCACGCCCTCGTTCACTGTCCATAGACCGAACTTGTCCAGGTCGATGGACATGCTCCCGTCCTCCCTCAGGAAACCCACCTTGTTCCTGGGATCCTCGAACGCCACGGTGCACTTGTAGATCGCACCGTCCGAGCCGATGACGAAGGAGTTCGGATCTGCGGCGTAACAGCTCGACCCCATAGGTTTCATTTCCTCGCGGATCAGTGAGGAGAACCCGAGATCCGCAGCCTTGTCCAGGTATCCGTATTTCAGGTTCCTGGCCGCGTTGACATTGCACAGTGGGAGGGCTCCCACGGTGTCTCCTCCCCAGTTCGAGATCGGGAAGAAGTGGGCTACGAATCTTCCATCGTTGCCAAAGTCCGCTGCCAGTTGGTCGATGAACGGCTCCATGGCGGAGGCGTTGCCGTCGTCGTAATTGACCCGGAGCACCACGCGGAAATTCCCGTCGATCTCTCTGAGCCCCAGCAGGTTCCGATAGATCCGGTCGTACGTCCCGCCTCCGTTGACCAAGCGCCGACGCTTGTTGTGCTCATCGCAGGGGCCATCCACCGTGATCTGGAAGTCTTTCACTCCGCACTCCAAGAGCAGTGTGCGGGCACGTTCCACATCGAGCAGGTAGGCATTGGTGGTCATCTGCGATGCAAAGGACGCTCCATGCTGGGCGCAGACGTCAGTAAAGCATGCGGAGAGTTCGCGGATCACGTCGTAAGCAAGGAGCGGCTCGCCACCAAACCACGACACGGCTAGGCTCTGAAAATCTCCCGCCTGCTGGATGACGAACTTCTTCACCGCCTCTCTTACCCATGGCTCCATCTTGTTGCGTACGAAAGATTCGTAACAGTACGTGCATCTGAAGTTGCAGTTCTCGTGCGGAAGCAGGATGAGTTCGAGCCTCCGGCGGCTCCCGTAGTGCGAGTCGTACAGCATGCGGGAGCGGCGCGACTCTTTCGCGTCCGACGGTACGAGGTACCCCTCCTCGAACAGAAATCTCTGCATCGGCGAGAGGGAATCGGCCTCGGCCTGCCATTCAGGAGCCAGCAGGAAGGCGGCGGCGGACGAGGGGAGTTTCAGGAACCGCCCGCTCAGGGTGTTGTAGAGCAGGTGGTCGCCGTCGCCGTTGTCAACGGCGACGGTGTACTTGGATCGCTTCACTCCGACCGGCGATGTGCTCACCTTGATTTCGCCGAACGGCAGGGCGGGATCGAGCATGGCTTTATTCCTCATGTTCAAGGTCGGCAACAGCTCTGGAGGCCCCGACTGGGTGTCGGGGCCTCGACTCAGCAGAGAATGCAGTTATGGCAGTTCCCGTTCGGCGGCGCCCCGTCCGGCTTGGGCTTGGCCCCGGCTTTGATCATCTCGAGCTCATGGCGATTGTTCGATTCGAGCATGGTCTGCGCACTGTTCATGATGGCATCGACCTTTTCCGGAGCCATGACGAGCAGCGTGATCCCGCTGCCACCACCCGACGAAGCAACCACGTCGCGCGACACCGTCTCATCGGACATTGGGAACAACCCCTTTCATGCACGGATGTATGCCAAGTATTAGCTCATCCGAGAACGATGCGCATCTGCCTGCGATGACGCCTCCGGGTGTTTTGCAATCAGCCTGATGCGTAGATCCCATCGCGTACCGGTGCGCGACGACGCGGCGCACCACTGGATTTCACCCGTTTACCAGAGGCTGGTTGCCCCGAACGCAGCAGTGCGCAGCTCATGCCGCTGCGAGAGGGCCTCGGCCGCTGCCGACGCGGTTCGGCTGCCGTGCGAGGACTGTGGGCAGGAGCGGGCGGTCGGGCTGTGTGAGGCGTGCGGCTACCGGCGCCGGACCGAGGCCCTGACGATGGAGGTCGGCCTGGTCGCGGCCGCCTGGTCCGCTGATCTAGACGATGCGGAGGCCGTCGCCGCGATCGCCGCCCGCGTGAGGGAGGCCCTGGAGACGCTGGCCTGCGCGGCCCCGGGCTGGCTGGCCGAGGGCGCCGGCGAGTAGACGCACCGCCAATAACTTGTGGACGCTGCGCTAACGACTCCCCGGCATTGATTAGCCAGCCTGAATACCAGTTCCCGCATGGGGATTTGTGGCGAGCCTTGAGCCCGCGCAGCGGCTGCCGAGGCCGTGGCGGAGCAACCAATGTCCTTAGGCGACGGGGATCACCATCGGCACCGTCAGCTTGTAGCCATCTCAGAACTCAAGGAGGAGATCTGATTGCAGCTAAAGAAGTTACTGATCTCTGTGACAGCAACCATAGGAATGTTCGCTACGCTCGCCTCGGTCCCGGCTTCTGCCACCGACGCGGAAGCACCCTCACCTCGCCCGTCTCCCCTCATCTCATCCGGGCCGACGGCTGAACCTGCCGCGAAGCCCGGGCAGATGTCTGCCCGGACCGCAGCCGAGATGTGCACGACCCCGGTCGAGAGCCGGCAGACGTGCGTCAAGACCATCCCCGCCACCCACTCTCACACCCGGTCCGGGAGCCGGAGGCTGCAGGCGGGGGTGAACCCGCCGCAGTGGTGCGAGGACGCCAGAGACCAGATCCACGGTCTGCGCGAGTCCGTCTGCTGGATCCGCGGCCTGAAGTACACGACCTACCGCACGGTGCAGGGCCAGCGCCAGGTCACCGGCAAGGCCGAGATGAACGTGATCAACTACAGCTACGGTGACTCGGACCTGCCCGCCTGGGGCTACCAGATCGAAGTCTCCGCCTACCGGGGTTGGGGTGACGCGATGAAGGCATCCATCAGCGGCAAGGCGACCAAGAAAGGCGCGTGCAAGGTCACCGAGTCCAAGTTCCCAGCGAAGAAGCTCGCCCCCTTGAATTCCTGGAAGCTCGGCGAGTCGTTCTTCGACACCACCGCCACCAGGGCCGGGGCGATCGGCCGCTGCGCCACCACGTGGACGCTCACCTTCACCAACAGCGGCTACCCATCTGCGGCCTCTACCTTCACCCTGAACGAGTTCCGCTGCGACAACGCCACCGGTGGCCGGCCCCAGGTCGGCTGCGTCGTTCCCTGGTACGCGTCGCCGATGATTTACAGCAAGGCCCGCGCGCCGCAGCTGGCCTCGCACATCACTCGCGCGCAGCGCTCCGGGCTGCCTGGTGCGACGTTCGACAGGCCTCTGACACGCACGACGACGGAGTCGGTGCGCAAGAAGAACCGGGACCTGGCCTGCCCGCGGGGGGAGACGCGCCCGCAAGGCAAGACGTGCGACGAGTACCCGCTGGCCACCTCCCAGCAGGGCATGTCGGCCGGCGGCGCACGCCGCACCTTCCCCGGCTGTTCCGTTCAGGGCGTCCCCTCGCGCACGGGCCCGAAGGGCGCGAGTGCGTGCTTCATCGCCGAGGACGACCAGAACTACCAGGGCGCGAAGACCACCAACTTCTACCGGGCCGAGCGCGTCCTGGAAGGTGACCCCTTCCGCGTGCTCATCGGCCGCTAGAGGCCCGAGAGGGGCGCGTGCGTGGCGGCGCTCTGCCGGCGCACACACGCCCCCTCTCGGTCCCGGCCGCTAACCTCGCACCCATGGACATGGCCTTAGCGGTATCCGTAAATGACGGGCTCTTCTGCGTCTCGGACGGCGAGAGCGTCGACGTCGACACCACAAGCTGGTCGAACGGGCTGATCGCACCCATGGACCACGGAGCCTGGGTTCTGACCGGTATCCACACCGGCCGCGTCACCGTACGCACCCAGGCCCTCGACCACGCGCCTGCCCTCGAGGCCGGCTCGTGGGAGGAGATCGTCGAGGCCAGCGTCTACTCACCCAACGGCGCGATGTTCGTCGACCCTGGCTACGTCACCGAGGAACTTCCCTACCTCACGGCCCGAGGACCAGGCTGGTACCGCCTGCGTGTCCACGTCAGCGGCCGCTCCCACAACCCCGACGGCACTGACGACGAACCTGTCGAGCAGTACCTCCTCACCGCCTGGCCGCAAGAATGGACCGAGCAAGCAGTGCTTCGCTCCAGCAGCCGGATCGAGGACGCCCTCGCGGCCCACACCGGCGAACCACACGGCAAGCCCACCACCCCTACCGACCAGGAGCGGGTTTCCGCCGAACGCGCCCGCCTCCTACGCCACCTCGGCCGCGACTGAGCAAACGCACGCTTCAGGGGGCGCCGTGTGTCCCCGGCCGCCGAGCCGCTCGGCGACTCCGCGCGGCTCGAGCGGGGCGATGGGGAGGTAGCCGCTTTGTCGGTACGCGGGCCGATGACGGTCGCGTAGCGATGTTCTGTGGACATACGCTGTGTTGCCTCAGGTCGTGTTGAGGCTGAGAGGTCGTGTGTGGCGGGTGAGTGGCGGCTCTTCTGGGTGGGTGACGGGGGCACACCAGGGGGCGATGGCCCGGCAGTTGCCGGGTGGCAGGACTTGGCGGAGCGGGAGCGAACGCTGGGGCTGCGCGAGCGGCAGCCGATCCTCGTCTCGCCGGTGGGCCGGGTTGATCCTCGACTGAGCGAGTGCTTCCGGAGGTCGGCCTTCTCGGCGAAGGCGCAGGGGACGCAGGAGACGTACGCCCCGGTGTACCGCCTGTTCTTCACGTTCCTGTGGGAGCGGGGGCTGAACTGGGACGAGGCGACGGCGGACGACGTCGAGGATTGGGAGGACTGGCGTCGGCGCGGCGCGGACAACCCGCTGCGGATCGAAGGCGGCACCTGGGCGAAGGAGTTGGCCGCGCTGAAGCTGCTCTACGAGATCGCGGCCGCGCGCGGCTTCGTGCCATCCAACCCGGTGACGCTCTCGACGCCGGGCGACGTGAAGTCCTCCGACGTGAAGTGGCTATCCCCGCGCGCGTTCCGGCTCTGGAGGAATGTCGGGCTCGGCGGGATGCTGCCGACCGGCCTGGAGGACGAGGCGTGGCGCGGCCGGTGCGCCGGCCGGGACACCGCGTTGGCCGACCTGCTCTACTCCAGTGGTCTGCGGCGGCGCGAGGGCGGCACCCTGCTGACCTTCGAACTGCCGGTGCTGGGTCAGCGGAATTACTACGCGGGCAAGGTGGGCCAGGCCGTGGCAAAGCGCGCTGGCTACACCTTCTACGTCAGCCACCCGGCGCTCCAGCGGATCCACGGTTACTGGGCGAGCACTCGCGCCCTGGCGGTGGCCCGAGCCCGGGCGCGCGGCACCTACGAGCAACTGCCCGACCTGCGGATCGTCCGCGAGGTCACCCGCTCCCGTCGGGTGCGGTGGACCGGCCGCGACGGCCGCACGGGCGAGCGGGCGCTCGGGCTGCTGACGGCCGTCGAGCGGATGCGGCTGTTCGTCGACGGCGAGGACGGCCTTGAGCCGGCGATGCTCTGGCTGTCCGAGACCGGCCTGCCGCTGGAGTACAAGACCTGGACGAAGGTGTTCGAGCGGGCCAGCGACCGCTGCGCCGCCCTGGGGCTCGACGTCTTCGCCACCCCGAAGATGCTGCGCCACTCGATGGCCCTGCGGATGCTAATCGCGCTGCACAACGCGCTGGACCGCCGACTGGGGCTGACGCCGGCTCAGCGGCTGCACTACGAGGAGGTGTACGGGCAGGTCTGGCTGATGGTCAAGGACATGCTCGGGCACCGCAGCGACCAGGTGACGCGGGACGTGTACCTGGAGCCGGTCCGCGGACTGCAGCTGGAGTCGCTGCTGAATGACGACGACAACCCGGTCAACGCGGAGAAGATCGCGGAGCTGGCGGCGCGCACCGGCCTGATCCTGGACATGGCGTGAGCGGCCGGGGCCGGAAGGCGGCGCTGCCGCCAGCCGGCTACCGCAGGCCGCCGGTCCTGGAGGCGGACGGGCTGGTGGCCCGGCCGATCAGCGGCGCTGGCGTGGCGCTGGGCGTGTGGGACTTCCGAGCCAGTCCCGGCCCGGAGGACTTCCGCCGGCAGTTGGTGGCCGCGCTGGCCGCGCAAGGCGCGGGCTGGGACAGTGCCGACACCTGGCGGACGATGGTCCGCACGCTGCGGCTGTTCCTCAAGGACGCCGCCACGGCCGAGCCGCCGATCACCTCGGCCGCGCAGATCAGCGTGGACTGGTGGAAGCAGTGGAGCGGGGACGTGCACACCCGCAGGGTCCTGGCGGCCGTCGTCCGGCGGGCGCCCGACGTGCCGGAGTCCACCCGGATGTTCCTGCAGACTCCGCGGCGCCGCCCGCCGGCGCGGCGCGGACGTCGCCGGAAGAAGGCGCACACCCAGGAGGAGCTGAGGACGATCCGGGACGCGGCCGCCGCCACGGTGCGCGGCGCCCGGCTGCGGATCGCCGAGAACACTGCGGTGCTGGAACGGTGGCGGGAGGGCCTGATCGCGAGCGACCACCCCGAGTGGGCGGTCGGGGAGCTGCTGGACGTGCTGGCCCGCACCGGGGACCTGCCGCGCTACGAGCAGAGCAAGGACCGGTCGCTGACCAAGCACGTCGAGCGGACGCTCGGCTTCGAGGGCAACGCGGCGTCGCTGACCCGTCTGTTTCCGACGCTGGACGAGGCCGGCGCCGCAGCCGCCCTGCTGATCTGCCACGAGGCGTGGAATCTGTCGGTGCTCAAGGCGATGGACGTACCCGCCTGGTGGCCCAACGCGGATCGCGACGATCCGGCGATTCACCAGGTCGACACCGACAAGGCCCGGCGCGGCTGGCGCCGGTACGCGAGCAACACCCTCGTTGACGTCGGTGAGGGCTCGAGCGGCCGGGCACTGCGGCACGTCCTGGAGCTGACCGCGCAGGCCCGCGCAACGCTGGACCTCCTCGGCCGCCCCAGCAACAGGCTGCTGGTCGCCCACCGGGGACTGGGCGGCGGCGAGGCTTTGCGGGACTTCGCCAACGGCAACCTGCTCTCGGATGCGATCCGGCGCTGGCAGCACCGGGCGCGCGAGGACGGCGTGCCGCTGCCGCAGCGGGTGAACGCCCAGGCGCTGCGGCACAGCGCCCAGACCCATCACGGCCGGGCGCGGAACAACACCCGCGACACCCACGACCGGGACTACCAGCTCCGGGACGAGCAGGTGAGGGACTCCTCCCGCGACGGGGTGGAGCTCGGCCTGGAGCAAGCGGTGCGATCGGCCCGGCAGACGGTGGCCATGCGCCTGGTCGACCGGAGCCCCGACGGCGCCGACCCGGACGCCGAGCAGGTCGCGGCGGCCACCGGCGTGGACGTCGAGGTGGCCCGCCGGATCGTGGCCGGCAAGCTGCGGACGCCGGTGGCCTCGTGCGCGGACTTCACCCGCTCCGACCACGCGCCCGCCGGCGCCCCCTGCTCGGTCTCATTCCTACTGTGCTTCGCCTGCCGCAACGCGGTCGCCACTGGCCGGGACCTGCCCCGGATCGCCTACCTCCACCAGGCCCTGGAGTCGCTGCGCTCCGCGGTGACCGGCGCGGTGTGGACGGTCGACTGGGCAGCCCACCACGCCCGCGTCGGCGACTTCCTGACCATCCACACCCCTGCCGACAGCAGGCCCGAGCTCGCCGCCGCTGTGAGCGAGCGCGACCGGGACTTGATCGACCGCATGCTGGAGCGAAGGCTCGACTCGTGACCACCTTCACCGACCCGACCGGGCCCGGGCTGATCGACCCCGGCCCGGACACCTTCGTCCTGCCGTTCGCGCGCCTGCGCCCGGGCGCCGACCCCGCACAACTGCCCCGGTTCGGCGACCTGGTGTGGCGGCTGTCGCTGCTGAGTCCGCGGGAGATGCCCCGCTCGGTACTCGTCGACTGGCGCCGATGCCCGGCCGCGCTGCGGGCCGGCCTGATGCGCGCTGCCTTCGCCGAGTTGCACGTCCCCACGCCCGAAGTGCTGCTGCAGCAGCGCGCCTCCCGCTCTCGGGCCCAGCCGACCAGCCTGCGGCAGTACTTCCTGCGGTGGATCGCCTTCGCCCGGTGGCTCGCCCCGCGCGGCATCACCACGCTGGCCCAGCTCACCCCCGACGACCTCGAAGCGTATGCCGCGCATCTCCAGGCCCAGGACCACAACTGGCGCACCAACCAGCGCACGCTGCGGGTGATCTCCCGGCTGTGGGCGTACGCGCCGTTCCTGCCCGAGGACGACCGGCTGGTCATGCCGCCGTGGGAGGACCCGGCCGCGGCCATGTCCGACTTCCTCGGCACCAACGACGACGCCCCCGGCGGGGAGAACGCCATCCCGATTGTGCACCCGGCCGTGATGTCCCCGCTGCTGGTGTGGGCGTTGCGGGTCGTCCTGGACTTTGCCGGCGACATCGTGGCCGCTGCCCGCGAGCACCGCCGTCTGCTTGCCGCCGTCCCGGCCCGGGCGACGCCGGGCGGAGTGGACCTCGTCCGCGGCCACCTGCGCGATCTGATCGCCGCCGGGCAGCTGCTGCCAGCCAGCACCGGGTCGGCAGCCACCGCGGTCACCGCCCGGCACCGCTCCACGCTGCCACCACTGGCGAGCACCTTCCTAGCCGCGACCCTCGGCGTGACCCCGGGCCAGATCGCGAAGGCCCGCTCCTCGATGGCGGGCGAGCTGAGACCGGCGCACTTCGGCCCAGGCCCCGTCCTCGACACCCCGGTCACGGGCCGGATCGGCGAGCGGCCGTGGCGCGGTCCGATCGGCTTCGACGAGATCGACACCCTGGTGCTGCACCTGTCCACCGCCGCGCTGATCTGCTGCGCGTACCTGTCCGGCCAACGCCCGGAGGAGGTCCTGGCCCTGCGACGCGACTGCTGCACCCGCACCGAGCGGCCTGACGGCACGGTGCGCTACGAGGTGAGGGGCCATCACTTCAAGGGCGTCCTGGACGAGGACGGCAACGCGATCCCCGAGGGCGAGATCCGCCCGGACCCGTGGATCGTCCTGGAGCCGGTCGCCCGGGCCATCGCCGCCGTGGAAGACCTCGAGGACGGCGACCTGCTGTTCACCCGGACCCTGTTCCGCGGCGCCCGCCCCACGATCGAGGCCCGCACCCAGCTGAGCGCCGACGCCGCGGTCGAGCGGATTCGCGCGTTCACCGCCTGGGCCAACCAGCTCGCCGCCGCCCACAGACGCACCCACGAGATGATCCCTGCCGACCCCGACGGCGCCGTCGCACTGCGGCGCTTCCGCCGCATTGTCTCTGCTTAGTTTCCGTGTGGCGATTGGCTCCCAGAGAGCTGGTGGCCTGGGTGTTTGGGCTTTGCGCTGAGCCGTGTGGTGTTTCTACTGTCAGCGCCCATGATCTTGAGTTTCTTCTCGTCCCGGGGCTGGGAGTCCTGGGACGTCGAGCATCGGCCGTTGATCCCCGAGGGGATGCCCGTGCTCGTCGACGACGACCTGTGCTTCGAGGACGGACCCGCCGCGCCGCGTCCGACGGTGGTGGTGAATCGGTGGCTGCGTGAGTTACCGGCCAGCGGGGCCCCAGCACCGAGCTCGTGGGAGAACTACGCGCGGGTGGTCAAGGAGTGGATGGAGTTCTTGGCCGAGCACGGGGTGAGGCTGTTTGACTCGCGGGAGCGGTTGAAGGCGGGGCTGAGTCGGTACGCCGAGCACCGGGCCGCGGGCCCGTTGAAGGCCCGGTTCGTGGCGACGACGTGGGGCCAGCACATGAGCATCCTGTCTCTGTTCTACCGGTGGGCGATCAACGAGGAGTACGCGACGGCCGAGCCGTTCACCTACCGGGCCGCGCGGGCCCTGTTCGCCGGGACCGGGCGGGAGGTGAAGGTGAACCTGGCGGTCCGCCGCACGCCGAAGCCGCACGTGACGATCAAGTACTTGGAGCCGGACTTCACTGAGCTGTTCCGAAAGGGGCTGCGCGGGCTCGCCCCGGACGGCTCGCCGGACACCGGCTTCCACGGGCGGGAGCTGTCCCGCAACGGGGCGGTCGGGGATCACGCGCTGGCCACCGGGATGCGGCTGCAGGAGTTCACCTACCTGTTGCCCTGGGAGATCCCCGCCCTGCCGCCGGAGCCGACCGCGGTCCCCATCCCGTTCCCGGTGCCTGCCGGGATCACCAAGGGCAAGAAGTGCCGCACCACGTGGACCTCCTACGAGGCCCTGGCCGGACTGCACGACTATCTCGAGCTCGACCGGGCCGCCACGACGGAGGGCTCACTTTGGCGGCCGCCACGGCGGTGGGGCGAACCACTGATGGTCACCGAGCCGGATGCCCGGGGAGGGCTGATCAACGGGGTCCGGCGCCCCTGGGAGTCACTGACTGCGGCCGAGCGGCGCCGCCTGGTCGCCCCGGAGGGCGGTTCCTGCCTGCTGGCGGTGAAGAACGGCGGCGGCCCGTTCACGGCCTGGGCCACGGTCTTCGAGCGCACATCCGACCGGATCCGGGCCCGCTTCGAGCCCCGGTTCCCGCACGTCTGGCCTCACCGATGTCGCCACACCTTCTCCATGAGGACCTTGGAATACCTGGTCACCGGACATTACCGGCAGGCCGCGAAGCTCGTGCGGGACACCGATGCCGACGCCGCTCTGGTCTTCTACTTGAGCAAGGCGGACCCACTGCTGGTGCTTCGTGATCTTCTAGGACATTCCACTGTTCTGACCACGGAAAAGTACCTCCGCCGCCTGGATACGACACGCATCTACCGGGAGGCATACGAGGGGGCCGGCGCCACTGCCGGGCTGACCGAGGATGCGGCCGAGCGAGAAGCCGCGGCCGAGTTCGACGATGACATGGCGGAGGCGATCTGATGCCCGCGACGGTACTTGCGGATCCTCCGGGCATCCGGTGCATGTTCAGCGACGGCTCCACGGCGGAATTCAGGCTGGAGGGGCTGCCCTGTCCGCAGTTGGTCAGTGATCTGCTGACAGGGCTGGTCGAACTGATCCACCCGCACGGCAGTCTCGACTCGGCGAACTCGGTCGACCTGTGCCTTCCCCCGATTCGCAACCTCGCCCAAGGGCTGTCAGCGCAGGGGTTCAGCGGCGGGGCTGCGGATCTGGGACGCGGCGTGCTGATCGAATACTGGATGGCGACCCGCAAGTTCCGCTGGGAGTCGTTCATCCGACGGATGCTGAGGGGCTTCGACACAGCTACGGACCGCCTCGATCCCGGAGTGCGGGAGCTGCTGACCGGTCGCGCTTACACCCCGGCTCCGTCTCGACAGGCACTCCCCCCGTATTCGGAGACCGAATGGGACCGCCTCACGACGGTCTGCAAGACGATCGTCAGCGAGTCGTACGCTATCCACCGGCAGGCGCTGGCGGCCGCGGCCAGGGGAAGGACACCCACAGTTGAGGAGTGGACCAGCGACAATCTCGTCTGGTTGCTGGCCCGGCTGGGCCCCGTGGGGACGCCGGGCGTCGCCGAGCATCTGGGGTGTTCCCTCAATGCGGTGCAGAAACGGGGTGGGGTCCCCGCTGCGAGTGCTGCAGCGTTCCCGCACCTGACTGTGGTGGTCGCCTACCGACTGCTGTTCGGTATCTACTCCGGCATCGTGCCCGACGGCATCGACGACTTGGGCATCGAGGACATCGACTGGGCCGGGGACTCCACGATCTTGCTCTCCTACATCAAGGGCCGCACCGCGAGCGAGAGCGCGAACCTGCCGAAGAAGGCGGTGCGGCTGCTGGAACAGTGGCTGGCCCACTCATCGCTGGTGCGAAGTCATGCCGATCCCGAGACAGCGCGTCAGATGTGGCTGGGCGTCACCCGGCCCGGAACCGCAGGGATTTTCAGCGGCACCATCCACCGCAACACCGTCAAAGCCTGGACTCTTCAGCGCGGGCTGACCGCCGATGACGGCGAAACGCTGAAGATCCACCGGGGAAGAATCCGTACGACACATCTGGCGATGCGCGACCGTCGGGCCTGGAGCGGACAGGGACGGGCAACCATCGACCCGAACCACAGTCCCCAGATGGAGGGCGACCATTATCTGACCGCCGCGACGCCGTCCCAGCAGCGGGCAGTGGAGGCGCTCGTCGAAGATGCTCAGCACGACCTGCTGCGACGAGCCCATCCTCCGGCTGTGATCACAGACGAAGACGCCGCTGCCCTGGCTCGGGACTACCCGCAGCTGGTCAACGGCCTCCAGCTCGACGACACCGTGGTCGCCGAACTGGTCGGCGGGGAGCACGATGTGTTCACCGCTGCCTGCGCTGACCAGCTGTCCGGGCTACACGGCCCCAAGGGCAAGCCGTGTCCGGCCCGGCCGTGGGTGTGTCTGCTCTGCCCACTGGCGGTGTTCGCGCCTCGCCATGCCGCCAACCTCCTGAGGATGAAGGCGTTCTTCTCCCGGCAGTGGCAGCAGATGCCCGCTGCCCAGTTCATGGCCGTGTTCGGCCCGTACTCCCAGCGGATCGGCCAGGTCCTGGACCGATTCGACCCGGTCGTGCTGGCGGACGCTGCCACGGCCGTCGGCGACCATGACGACGAGCTGCCGTTGCGGCCCGAGGAGGCGACACGATGACCACCCTGCATGCGTTCACCAACCTCACCACAGCCCCGGTCTCGGTGTTCGCCGGCGCCGATATCTGCCACGAAGCCGGTCTCGCACTGCCCGACGCAGTACGTCGGCCCGTCTTCGAGGACGACCTGTGGGATCTGGCTGAGGTCGTCGGCCTCCCGATCTCATTGGCACTTCAGCACCGGCGTTTCAACTTCGCCGTCATCGGTGACCCCCGTTGGCAGCTGGTCGCGAAGGAGCTGGTTATGGCCCTCCTCTCTCCGCACCACGAGGCGGTGGCCTCGCTCGCACGGGCCTACAGGACCCCGTTGCACGTCAGTACCAGTCACGGCCGGCTCGCCGAACTCATCCGCTTCATGAAGTGGCTCACCGCGCGCGGTGTGCCAGCCTCGAAGATCTGAACAGCATCGATTGCGACGCCTACCTGGCCCATCGACGCTATGAGCGGGACGAGAATGACGTCGTCGTCGGCGAGCGAAGCACGGGCACTCGCCAGATCGCCGCGATGATCGTGACCGACCTGCTCAACTATCGGGACCTCTTCACCGCCGACCGCGTCCCGGCGGACCTGCGGCTCTGGGGCGGAGCCACACCCTCGGCGATCGCCGAAAACAACAACCGCGGCGCGCAGAACAAGACCCCGCCGGCCTCTGACGAGGTGCTCCAGCCGATGCTGGCCGCAGCCCTGCACCTGGTGCACGTGATCGGCCCGCACGTCGTGGATCTCGCCAGCCAGGTCCGTCTCGCCGACCGGGACTGGTCGACCAAGACCGATGACCTCAAGTCGGCAACCCGGGTCCCGCTCACGGAGATCAGCCGAGTGCTGGCCGACTACGAACATGCCGGTGAGCCTCTGCCGTTGATGCGGCAGCACCATATCCAGGACCGGATCGACGCAGGCTGGGCAGCCGAAGACCCGCTGGCCCCGATCGCCTTCAGCGTCCTGGCCCGCCAGGCTGGGTTCCGGCAGTTCCATGCCGCATGGCTACCGACCCTACGAGGACCGGTCGAGGCGACGTTGAAAACTGTCGGCGCGGAACGGCCCTTCGGCAGAGCAGCCACCCACGTTGAGAAGGCCGACAGCAACGGCACTCTTCCCTGGACGCTTCCGCTGCACCGGGAAGAAGCGCTCACTCTGATCGGCATCGTTCGGACCGCGGCAATCCTCACACTGGCGGCGGTCACCGGGATGCGCGCGAGTGAGCTCATGGAATTGCAGGTCGGCTGCAGACGTCCGCCAGAAGAGTACGGGCCCGACCTGCTCCGCTACCGACTGGTCGGCAAGCTCATCAAAGGCCAACCCCTCGGCGGAGTGCACGACGAGTGGGTCGTGATCCACGATGCCTACCAGGCAGCCGCTCTCGCTGAGCAACTTCACAACGCCCCCGAGGTCGGCGCCCCGCTACTGGGCCGGTTCCACTTCAACTCCCGCTACCAGTGGTTCCGTAATTGGGTGAACGGCCCACACGGGCAGCGACTCGGGCTCGCCCCGATCCCCAACGAACGTCTGACGCTGAGGATGCTACGCAGAAAGCTGGCGATCGAGATCGCATACCGACCAGGCGGCCTCCTGGCAACCAAAATTTACCTACACCATGTGAGTACAGCAACTACGGAAGGTTACGCTTCGCGCCCCGGCGGAGCCCAAGCCGAGCTGTTGGCCGAGGTCAACGACCACGAACAGCAACGTAATCTGGAACTGGTGCTGGCCGAGTTCCGCAACTACCAGCAAGGCATCCTCCCTGCGGGTCCCGGCGCCCGCAGCCTTACCGAGTTCTTCGCGCACATCGACGCCAAACTCGACGCGACGGCCGCGAAGGCGCCGAAGACCCAGCGCAGTGACCGCGACGTGCTCAACCTGCTGACCAAACGCGCCAAGGTCCTCCACCTTGGCCCGGCGAACTACTGCTGGTTCACCGACCCGTCCCGGGCGCTCTGCCTCAAGCTGGCCGGCACCCCGACAGCAGACCGTCCGCTGGTCGGGATGTGTGACTCCGCCCGCTGCCCGCAGGCCACCCATCACCCCTGTCACCGCCCCGTCTGGGCCGAGCACGCCGAACGCACCGAGATCTTCCTCGGCCAGCTCGGCACCACACGCAAGACCGAACGCAACCGGCTCCGAGATGACTACGACCGGGCCCTCCGCGTCGTCGCCGAAATCGACGCCGCCAGCACCACGGACGAGGAAACCGCATGAGAATCTCCGCAGCCCAACGGACCGAGAACGAAAACCGCATCCGAGCCGCCATGGACCGTCTCCTCCGAGGCGAGATCCCGCCCGGCGGAAAGTGCGACATCAAGACCCTGGCCAACGAAGCGGCAGTCGACCGCACTGCGTTCTACGGCACCCGCCCCTACGCTCACCTCCGCGCCGAGTTCGAACGACGGGTCCAGGCATTTCAAGACGCCGGCGAGATCCCCGACCCTCGTGAGGCTCAGATCGCCCGGCTCAAGGCAGAGGTCACCAAGCTCCGGGAACGGCTGGCCCAGTCGGAGCAGACGGTCGACGAGCTCACCGACTTCCGCGGCCAATCGCTGGCCCGGCTCGCCGCCCAGCACGAGGAGATCGCCCGGCTTCGCGAGTCCCTGGCCGGGGCCAGCCGAGTGAGCCGCCTTCCCGCGCCGCGAAGCACGGTGATCGGGAGTTGCAGTTGAGGCACCGACACGAAAGCGGACGGTCCCTGACTTCCCGGTCAGATGGCGGGCT
The DNA here is from genome assembly GCF_055597465.1 of Streptomyces yongxingensis. NCBI lineage: Bacteria > Bacillati > Actinomycetota > Actinomycetes > Kitasatosporales > Streptomycetaceae > Streptomyces > Streptomyces yongxingensis. The sequence continues at coordinate 8,875 of NZ_CM145717.1, read as the reverse complement.
CCGGCAGGTGACCGAGGTGCTTGATTACGCGCCCGCGCAAGAGCAGGTACTCGTCCCAACGGCGCAGAGGGCCGGGCGGGCGTTCGACGACACGGGCTGCGGTTACAGCCTGGCCGCGTTGGAACTGCTCGTGGGTCAAGTCGAGCTCGACGCCGCTGGGCAGGCGGTTCCACCAGTGAAAGCCGTGCTGATCCCCGTCAAGGTGCACCTCACCGACCATGAGGTCGCCGCCGAAGATGTCATTGACGATCAAAGCTGTGATGTCGCAGTGGCCCCAGGCAGGGTTGTCGGGACACCACTCGGCCTGATCGTCGGGCGAGCAGGTGTCGGCGGCCCAGCTGGCTCGCAGGGCCTTGTCCAGGACAAGCAGGTTCCAAGGAGTCATGGCGGCAGCATCGCAGCCACCGCTGACATCGCCCCCAGGGCCATCGCCTGGGTCCGAGGCCGGCGAGCTCATCCGAGAGCACTCAAGGGTGTGATCCGCGCCACATATCTTCCTCTGGAATGCAACACGCTCGACGACCCCCGTTGCGAACCGAGCGTCGGGGGATCAGCCTGCCCAATCGCCACACGAGCACATCCGCACACGGGCTTTGCGGACACAAGCCGCACCATCGCCTGGTTCATCTACCGCCAGCCAGGCGGTCGGATCGCCCTGGCCGTGCAGTACGGCCACGCAGCCACTGCCATGAGCGAGTCGTACGCCGGCCGCTCCCGGACGGACATGCTGGACGTGCTGGAGATGGAGAAGGGCCTGGCCCTGGCCGACACGCTCACGGAGGCGGGCGAGCGGATCGCCGCCGGAGAGACCGTCAGCGGGCCCGCCGCGGACCGCTACCGAGCCGCGGCCGCTGAGTTCTCCAACTGCTACGCCGGCACCTACCTCGGCAAGCGGGAGCTGCGGGCCCTGGTCGCCAACCCTCGCCTCCAGGTCTACGAGGACCCGAAGGCGTTCCTGACCTGCAACCACGACGCCTTCACCGCGCTGTGCAACTTGGACCGCGGCCGCGCCGCGGACGCCGCCCGCCAGACCCCCGACCACTCCCGCTGCCACCCTGCCTGCCCAAACATCAGCCGCACCGACACCCAGATCACCGCACTTCGCCGCGAGATCACCCGGATCGACGCCGACGCCGATGCGGGCCTGGACCCGTACCCGATCGTCGCGCGGGAGCAGCAGCGCAAGGCCCGGTTGATCGAGATCGTCCGCCGTCACCAACGCGCCCCCGACCGCACGACGTCAGGAACCGACGATGACCACGACAGCTGACCAAGTAGCTGAGCCCGGCCCCGCCGAGCAGCGGGCCGCCGACCTCGCCCGGATCGTCGGCGCGGCCTTGGCCGACCGTCCCGCCGAGAGCCGCACCCCGGCCGACGCCGCGGAGATCCAGGCCATCACTGACGCCATGATCCGGCTCCTGATCGGCGCGCCCCTGCGCTCCGACGGGAAGCTGACCATCGTCGCGCTCGCCGCCGAGGCAGGACTGCGGCGCAACAAGCTCACCCACAAGCACACCGGACTGAAAGACCTCTTCAACGCCCTGGTCAAGACCCTCCAGGCGGTCCCCGACCAGCTCGGCGCCGCCGACCATGCCCGGCGCCGCAAGCAGGAGGACGCCTTGGCCCGCGTCCGCGCCGAACGCGACGACCTCCGCGTCCTGACCCAGCAACTCGCGCGCGTCGTCCACATCCTCGAGCTCGAGAGGCAGGTCCTGCAGGAGGCGAACAGCGCCCTCGAGCAGGATGTGGCCGCCCGACGAGGCATCACCGATCTAGCCACCCGCCGCCCCGGCCGCCGCCGGTGAGCGTCCATCCCCGGCACCGGCGGCGGGCACGGCCGGTCAGCTGCCTCAGGCGCAGCCCGCAGCCACCTTCGCCCCGGCCGGCGTCCTCACCCAGGAGCGGTCTCGGCCCGGGTGCGTCCGTACTCGGCGGGGGTCCTCGATCTGCCAGGCCGCTTGGCCGATGGCCAGGATGCCGCGGGCCAGGAGCGGCACCTCGCCGATTCGGGGGCTGCGATGCAGCCGGACCGGGTGCCCGAGGCCGGTGCCGTCGAGGACGGCTCGGGCGTCAGCGATGTAGTACATCCGCGCCAGCATGAGGGTGCCGGTGTGCCCGCTGGGCATCACGCCGGCCATCGGCACGCTGCCCAGTCCGAGCGCCAGGCCCATAAGCTCCCGGCTTCGCACCAGCACTCTCGGGCGCCAGTTCGCAAGAGGCAGCGCCGAACTGGCGGCGTTCATGACTGTGAGGACTGGCGTGGAGCGTGCGGTAAGAGTCCAGTCCAGGGACGGCGAGTTCATCGTCACCCGCAGCGAGGCGGGCCCGGTCCAGGTGACCTGGATGTGGGCGAATCCGGTGTGCTCGCAGGCCGGCCCGTAGTAGTGGGGGCAGGAGGCGTCCAGGCGCGGCCCGTCGACGTGGGTGGACCACTCTCCGTGGGGGGATGTCACACCGTCCGGCACGGGCCGAAGGAGCACTACAGGAAGACCCGCAGCGCAAGGACGTGCCCGGAGTCAAATGGCAGGCCGAAGACGCGCCCTTTGCGTACTCGTGGCCCGGCCAGGGTGCGTCTCCGCGAGATTCCGGCAGGCCGGACAGCGCGACGCCAGGTCGATCATGACAGTCACCTCGCTCTGGCCGTTCCCCACCGTCACGTCCAGCATGCCGCCGCACCACGTCGGGCACGCCCGGAGGGAGTCGTCGTGTCATCCCGAGGCGGGGTGCCAGGGGGCGCCCGGGCGGGTCGGCATTGGGTACGCCGCCAGCCGCAGGGCGTACACGTCGCGGCCAACGTCATCAGGGACGAGGCAAGGTGGGTGTGCCACGAGGTGGCACCAGGCCGGCAGGTCGAGCGGGACGGCCGGGTCGGTGGCGACGACGTGTACCACCGTGGTGGCCGGGGATGTCCGCAATGCGCTTGCGCAGGTGCAGCAGCAGGGTGACGCACAGCATGCCGGTCCACGACAACGACCGCGTGGCGCTCCCAATATCGGTAGGTGGTAAAGGGTGATATGGGCCAATTCGGGCGAATTATTCCACCATCACTGAACTTGGCGTCACCACCACCGCGTCGGTTGAGGTCGGCGACGGGTCACCTCGTCGCGCTGCGTGCGCGACCAGCAGGCCATCGAGGCCCAGCGCGTCGTCAGAGCCGCGACCTTCGGCGAGGCCGCCCCCGTACCGGCAGCCTGCCTCGTGACCTTTCGCAGGCTGAGTCACGCCTGACTACCCGCTCAGCGCTCGCCGCGACAAGAGGAGGGAGCAGGACCAGAATATATACGTGGGAGCTATTTCTGAGTCGCCTGAGTGCCGGGCATTGGTAGTAGGTGCCGGGATTTTCCCGCTGGTCGAACACGAAGAGTGGGACGCCAACCAGGCGCGCCCGCCAGGCTTCAATACGTTGACGTCTGTGGAACCCGCGGTCAACCAGGTGACGCTGGCGCTAAGGCGCCTGCAAAGCGTCAGCCTGTACAACGATAAGCCACTACTCCACCCGGACTATGAGGAGGTAAAAAGCGCTTGGCGTGAGTTTAGTGAGATACGGGGATCCCAGGCAATGGTGGTACATCTTGTCGGCCACGGGCGTAGCATCCGTTCCAGTGCTCTTTACCTACCTGTTCGAAACAGTGACCCAGCGCGGCTGCCCGACACTGCAGTGAAAATCCAAGAATGGATGGAACGGATTGAGGACACAGATGATGCCGTCCCCACACTATTCTTCCTAGACATGTGTGGGGCAGGGCGCGCGGCGGTCTATCAGATCAAACAGGCCCTAGATATGAAGGAGCGCGAAGACGGTAGGGCCTGGGTTATTGCAGCATGTACCCAGGATGAGAAGGCATACGGGGCTCGGTTCACTCGTGCCACGGCGGCGGTACTGGGGCGACTGGGACAGCTGGACATTTCTCCAACACTGAAGTATATTCCCGTCGAAACACTTGCAGAAGAAATTGACGGAGAACTGGCAAAGTTGACGCGTCGGGAGGGCAGTCTTCCCCAGACGGTTGTGCGGACGCCCAAGCTACGAGCCGCAGCGGGACATCCGCCGTTCTTTCAAAACCCCAGTTACGACAGTAGCCCTAACGTCCGGTTCATGGGGCGTTTGGATGCTGCGCTGCGGGAGTTTGCCGCGGAGGCAGACCCCGGTCTAGACCCAGTTCATTTCATCCACCGTGCTGCCGGCACCCGGCCCGGCCGTAATGTGCTTAGCTCTTGTTATTTCACCGGTCGGGCTAGGCAACGTGCGCGCATTAATGCTTGGCTTGAAGACAGCAACGGTTCCGAACCAGCGCTTCTCGTGGTGACTGGGAGCCCGGGCGCAGGAAAGTCCGCTCTACTTGGCGTAACCGTCTGCCTGGCTCATGAGCAACTGCGCGCAGTAGCTGGGCACATCCGCACTGCGATTCCGTACGATGAGCGCCCTACAATCCATCCGCGACTAGCCGCAGTTCACGCCCGCCAGCGTGGCCCGGAACAGGTGCTGTCGTCCCTGGCCGCACAGCTGCAACTCGGCCCCTCGCCCTCAGGAGGCCAGTGGACCCTTGAGACTGTCCTAAGCCGCCTGTCCACCACACCGAACCCGTCGGTGCTGGTCGTTGATGCCCTCGACGAGGCCCTCCGAGCCGAAGAGCTCCTCACTGAGGTCCTGCTCCCGCTGGCCGAGGCCACCTGCCACAACGGTCAGAAGGGCCAAGCAGGAGTTTGCCGAGTCCTAATCGGTACCAGACCCTGGTTTCCCGCCCTGCACAGCACGGAGGAGTCTTCCCACGCAATCGTCGACTTGGACACCGTGCCATCCCAGGAACTTGCAGAAGACCTTAGCGGGTACCTCAGGGAACTGCTGTCCGATTTGCCGGCATACGCCAACACTCCTGACCGGGGCCAGCAGATAGCCGCCGCCCTCGCTGCTGCACTCATTCATTCACAGCACCGAGCCGCGTTTCTCCTCGCCTCTCTGTTCGCTGACTACCTTGCGAGACTGCCAAGTCCTCCCGTGGACACAGCAGGAGTTCTAGCACATCTGCCCCGAGACCTCCCCGGCATGCTTGAGCTCCACCTAAACACGCTCTCCCAACAAAACGCGTGGCTGCGACCAGTCTTGGTCTCCATCGCCCATGCCCGTGGTGAGGGAATGCCGCTCGACCTGATTCACGCCACAGCACATGCTCTCGGCGAGAGCCACGCAATGAGGCGCCCCGCCGCACTAGATGACACTGGCCGTGCCCTTGAAGAGGCTGAGTTCTACCTGCGCACTGCAGTGGAGACGGACGGTCGTCAGCTTTATCGGCTGTATCACCACACGCTCGCCGAATACCTTCAAGCTCACCCCTACGGTCCCGATGAGCTTGAGGACTGCGAGAAGTCAAGTCTTACCGAACGCATCTTTGAAAGTCTTCTGGCCTCCGTGTACGGCGTCGACTCCGTTGCGGCGTCGTGGCGCCAGGCATCTCCCTACCTAAGGCGCCATGCAATAGACCACGCCGTCACCGTGGGTCGCGCAGCAGTCGACAAGCTCTTGATCGATCCTGCCTTCCTCGTACACGCCGACCCCGGCACCCTTTCCCTCAATCTGCACTTCGCTGGCCATGAGGCTGCAGAGCTCAACTCCGCGGTCTACCGGACGTCAGTAACGCACCACCCACGCCACCACGACCCTGAAGCACGCAGGCAGCTACTCGCCCTCGACGCCATCCGGTGGAGGCACCCCACCCTTGCTCGAGCATTGCGAGCGACCGACACCGGTAGCCCCTATCCAGTGGCAGCCCCGCGCTGGTCCACTAATTCGCTCACTCATCCCACCTTGCGGCAGACCTTGGCCAAACACCGCGGCCAAGTGCGAGCAGTAGCCGTGGCTCAGCTGGTTGGCATTCCGCATGCCCTCACTGCCGGCGACGACGACAGCGTGCAGGTCTGGAACTTGGTCAACGGATCTCAGCGTCCGGACGTCTCGGGACACCAGGGTGGCGTGCGAGCCGTGGCAGTGGCAGAAGTGAACGGACACCCTCACGTCATCACAAGCGACGGGTACGGCACGCTGCGCGTGTGGGATCTGGTGGAAGGCTTCGCGCGGCACGTCTTCCCGGGGATCTGGGCTCGTACATTGGCTGTAACAGATATGGATGGCATTCCCCACGTCATCACAGGCGGTAGCGATGAAACCGTGCGGCTGTGGGATCTAGTCGATGGCTCTACCCGGCACGTTCTGACGGGTCACCGCCAGACTGTGCGGACGGCAGCGGTGACAGTGGTGGATGGCCGTCCCTGTGCCATCACGGGAGACGACTTTGGCGCGGTCTGGGTGTGGGACCTGATTGAGGGGCGTGCTCTCTTTCACGCGCAGGTACGTAGCGCGGTGCAGGCCCTGAGTGTGACCGTAGTCGACGGAGAGCCACGCGCGATGATCGGAGGCGCCAACGGCACTATTTGGGTGCTCAATCCGGCAGGGCCAATTTATATCAGGCCGAGCTTTTTTACGCCTCATCAGGCTTCTGTCCGGGCGGTAGCGGCGGCCCATATCGGCGGTCGGCCCCACGTCCTCGCCGCGGGTGACGACGGCACGGTACGCGTGTGGGACCTCGTTGCAGGGCTGTCTCGACACGTTCTTACCGACCACGAAGGTGCAATTCATGCAGTGACAGTGACAGAGATCGACAACCGGCCGCACGCAGTAACCGCTGGCGACGATGGCGTAGTGCGTGCATGGGACTTGACGGATGGCTCTGCACGTCACTTCCTTACAGGACATCGTGACGTAGTGCGGGCGCTGACGGTGGTTAATGTGGAGGGCCACCCACACGCCGTGGCGGGGGCGAGCGACGGCACAGTGCGTGCGTGGGATCTGGCAAAGCCCAAAGTACGTCATGAACTTACAGGCCATCGTGACGTCGTGCGGGCGGTGGCCGCTGCAGAGATAGGCGGCCGCCCACACGCCGTTACCGGCGCTGGCCACTACGACGGCGAGGTCCGGGTCTGGGATGTGGCAGAGGGAACCACACTCCACATTCTTCCTGGGCACCAGGGCGGTGTATCGAGCTTGGCAGTGGCCGACGTGGAGGGGCGCCCGCATGCAGTCACGGGAGCCGGCAACGGCACCGTGCGGGTATGGGATCTCGTTGAGGGATCTTCACGACACGTCATGGCCTGGCACGGTGCGCCAGCACCCATGGTGGCGATCACTCGCATAAACCGGCATCCGCACGCAGTCATCGGTGCTGGCGATGGCGTGGTCAGAGTATGGGATTTGACAGATGGCTCCACGCGTCACGTTCTCGAGGGCCATGGTGACGCAATACGGGTGCTCACGCTGGCCAGCGTTGAAGGGCGTCCGTATGCGGTTACTGGCGCGGGCTACTATGACGGCACCGTGCGGGTATGGGACCTCGCTGAAGGGACCCCACGGCGAATCCTCCGCGGTCACCAAGGCTCTATTAACGCGTTGGCGATGGCAGAAATTGGCGGCCGTCCGCACGTTGTGAGCGGGGGCGGTGACTGGACGGTTCAAGTGTGGGATGTTGCCGAGGAGACCACTTCCCACATCCTAGGCGGGCACCAGGATGGGGTACGGGCTTTGGCAGTGGCCGACGTGGAGGGCCGCCCGCATGCTGTCACGGGAGCCGGCAACGGCACCGTGCGGGTATGGGACCTTGTTGAGGGAACCCCACGGTATATCCTCCCCGGCCACACGGGACCAGTGCAGGCCGTAAAGATCACTTGGCTAGGCGGCCGACCGCACGCGGTCACGGGTGCCAGCGATGGAACGGTGCAGGTCTGGGACCTGCACGACGGCCACGGCGTCAGTGTCCCGATGGTTTTCCCCAACGCGGTGCAGACGATCGAGGCGTATGCGTCAGGCATCGCAATCGGTTTTGGGCGGGAGGTTGCCTTCCTTGCATGGTCAACCAAAGTTAGCAGTCACGAGTTAGGGCAAGGCGCTGATGGCTCCGAAACCAGTGGTAGCGGTTCACGGCATAGGCAATCTTCAGGTGGGCCGCACACCAGTTGACGCGGCGGCCAATTTGGCCAGACGATGGCAAGAGCGATTGACTGCGGGCTACGCCGCTGCTGGGCTGGCACACGAGCCTGTTCCAAAGCTTCGTGTTGCGTACTACGCGCATCTCTTGGCTGATGCCGAGGAGCAGGCACTCGCTGACAGCGCGCAGGTGGAATCTTTGTCAGAGGAGCAAGCGGCCGTGGCGACTGCCTTGCTGCGGGAAGCCGGGGTGCCGATCTCAACGGATGCCCAAGGTGTGCCGACCGTGCCTTTGCGTCAGGCTTTGAATTGGCTCGCTAGCCGCCGCGGCGGAACATCTGAACTTCTGGGGCGGGTGGTCGTGGCCTTCGCACGAGAGGTCCACACGTACCTCACCCATCCTCAGGACCGGCGGGACGTCCGCACGGTAGTTGCCGACGCGCTCAACGAGCATAGGCCGCATGTGGTCATCGCGCATTCACTGGGCTCTGTCGTCACATATGAGGCCTTGCATACTGATTCTGACATACGGGTGGACCTGCTACTTACACTCGGTTCACCGTTGGGTCTCCCCGGTGCGGTTTTCGACGCATTGGAGCCGAAGCCCATAGCTGGCCGCGGCAGCCGCCCACCGGGCATCTCCCGTTGGGTAAACATCGCCGATCCTGGCGATCTTGTCGCTCTTCCACGTCGCCTCGGTGACCGTTTTCCCGTTGACCAGCATGCCGATGCCCATATCGGTGCCATCCAGTTCCATACTCTGTCCGGCTACCTGGCAAGCGGCCTAACGGCTAGTGCCATGGCCCCGTACGCCAAGTGATGCACGGTGCCTGCAAGCGCCACCAGCATCGTGGCCTGGTAGCGTCGTCGGCCAAGCGGCAACACGTGGGAACCGTCCGCAGA